>NZ_JALBGC010000009.1 GCF_022631375.1 Hymenobacter cyanobacteriorum | reverse complement strand
AGAAATAGCCCCGGCCACGTGAACGGGCCGAGGCTACGCAGGATGAACCGATGAGGCTCTCCTTGAAAGACTCAAAAATAGAAAAAAGTGGCCCCAGCGGCAACCCTTTATCACAGTATCTTTCAGCCACAATCCCACCCCATGAAACTCCGCATCGAAGACGACACCCTGCGCCTGCGCCTCTCGCAGGGCGAGCTGGACGAATTTGCCGAGAAAGGCCGCGTCGAAGGCGCCGTGCATTTTGGCCTGAATCCCGCCCAGCGCCTCACCTATGCCCTGGAGCGCGGCTCCGAGCCCGCCCAGACCCTCCCCGACGAAGAGCCCGTGCAGGTGCACTACGAGCCGGGCGCGCTTACCGTGCTGGTGCCCTTCAAGCTGGCCAAAACCTGGGTTGAGACCGACCAGAACGGCTTTTCGCACAACCTGCCATTGGCTGAAAACCAGCACCTCCGTATTCTGGTTGAGAAAGACCTGGACTGCCGACATTAGGTCGGTGCTGCTGACCCTACTATATAAATCCCACCTTTCTGTTTCGATGAGTTCCATGGAAGATTCCCCCAAAACCGACCCCGGCAAAGCCGGCCAGTCGCACGAGCAGAAGTCCAGCCTGGCCCCGAAAAGCGGCGAGCGCCCCGACCAGGGCAGCGCCCCGGTAGCCGACCGCGAAATTCCTAACGCCGACCACGCCAGCAAAGCCGGCCACGAGGCCAGCGCCGGCGCGCCGCCCGCCGAAGAACACATTCCCGCGCCGCCCACCATGGAAGCTAAGTATCTACATCCCATCCTCGCCCAGCCACCCGAAGCCCTCACCGGCCTCAAGCTCGAAGGCCGCGAGAAGGTGGCGGCCGGTGTCACGGCCGTTATCAAATCCATGCAGTTCAGCTGGGGCGAAGGTGGCGTGGGGCGCGGCACCAAGGCCCTGCTGGGCCTGAACCAGAAGAACGGGTTCGACTGCTCGAGCTGCGCCTGGCCCGACCCCGACGAGCACCGCTCGGTGGCCGAATTTTGCGAGAACGGGGCCAAAGCCACCGCTTCGGATGCCGACGACAAGGCCGCCGGCCCCGAGTTTTTCGCCCGGCACAGCTTGGCTGAGCTCTCGCGCATGACCGACCGCGACCAGAACAACGCCGGCCGCCTCACACACCCCATGGTGAAGCGCCCCGGCGACAACCACTACTCGCCCATTGCCTGGCCCGATGTTTTCGACCTCATTGCCAAAGAGCTAAACGCCTGCCAGACGCCCGACGAAGCCGTGTTCTACACCTCGGGCAAAATCCCGAACGAGCCGGCCTTCCTGTTCCAGCTATTCGCCCGCGAGTTCGGCACCAACAACCTGCCCGACTGCTCCAACATGTGCCACGAGAGCAGCGGCTCGGCCCTGAGCCCCACGCTGGGCCTGGGCAAAGGCTCCGTCACGCTGAATGACATTCACGAGGCCGAAGTCATCCTCATCATCGGCCAGAACCCGGGCACCAACCACCCGCGGATGCTCTCGGCCCTGCAAATCGCCAAGCGCAACGGCGCCAAAATCATCAGCGTGAACCCGCTGCCGGAAGCCGGCCTCCTCGCCTTCAAGAACCCGCAGGATTTCATGAACCCGCTGCGGGCGCTGGGCGCGCTGATGGGCGACGGTACGCAAATCACCGACGTGTTCCTGCAAGTGCGCGTGGATGGCGACATGGCCCTGCTGCGCGGCATCATGAAGCACCTGTTTGAAGCCGAGGACCTGAACCCCGGCCAAGTGGTCGACCGCAGCTTCGTGGCCGAATTCACCGAAGGCTTCGACTCGTTCGAGCAGAACATCCGCAACACGAACTGGGAGGAAATCGAGGAAATCAGTGGCATCAGCCGCGCCCAGTTGCTGGAAGCGGCCAACCTCATGGCCCGCAAGCAGAAAATCATTACCTGCTGGGCCATGGGCGTCACGCAGCAGCGCCAGGGCGTGCAGACGATTCAGGAAATCGTGAACCTGCACCTCATGAAGGGCGCCATCGGCAAGCCCGGCGCGGGCACCTGCCCGGTGCGCGGCCACTCCAACGTGCAGGGCGACCGCACGATGGGCATCTGGGAGCGCGTGAAGGGGGATTTTCTCGACGCGCTCGAAAAAGAGTTTAAGTTCACCGCTCCGCGCGAGGATGGCCTCGACGTGGTGGAAAGCCTCAAGGCCATGCACGCGGGCAAAACCCGGGTGTACTTCAGCCTGGGCGGCAACCTGCTGGCCGCCGGCCCCGACACCGAGTTCATTGCCGAAGCCATGCGCAAGCAGAAGCTGACCATATTCGTGGCCACCAAGCTCAACCGCGGCCACCTTACCACCGGCGAAACCAGCCTGCTACTTCCCACCTTCGCCCACGTCGATATCGACATGCAGAAGAGTGGCCACCAGATGAGCAGCTGCGAAAACTCGATGGGCGTGGTGAGCCAGAACAAGGGCATTCTGGTGCCCCTGGCTGGCGACCAGCTCAGCGAAGTAGCTATTATCAGCGGCGTGGCCATTGCCACGCTCGGCGACAAAACCCGCACCGACTGGGTGGCCATGACGGAGAATTACGACGTCATCCGCGACCACATTGCGCGCGTCATCCCCGGCTTCGAGGATTTCAACAAGAAACTGCGCGAGCCAGGCGGCTTCTACCTGCCCAACGGCCCGCGCGAGCGCAAGTTCACGACCAAGGACGGCAAGGCCCACTTCAGCACCACCACCCTGGAGAAGTACACCCACGACCCCGACCACCTCATTCTGATGACGGTGCGCTCGCACGACCAGTTCAATACCACGATTTACGAGTACAACGACCGGTACCGCGGCATCCACGGCGAGCGCCGCGTGCTGTTCATGAACCCGGCCGACATGGCCGCCCGCAGCATCAAAGCCAAGGACCTCATCGACATCACCAGCCACTTCGAAGGCGAGGAGCGTACCGTAGAGAAATTCGTGGCTGTGCCCTATGACATTCCGAAAGGCAACGTCTCGGCCTACTTCCCCGAGGCCAACCCCTTGGTGCCCATCACCAGCGTGGCCAAAGTGAGCAACACGCCCACCTCGAAATACGTGGTGGTAACGGTAGTGCCCACCGCCGTGAACAACGACAAGCGCATCAAGCAGCGCGAGAAGATGATTGCGTAAAACCTCACCCCCGACCCCCTCTCCTGCGGAAAGGGGAGCCAGCCGATTCAGAAAAAAGCCCCAATTCAGCAATGAATTGGGGCTTTTTCTTGAGGTAATCTATCGAACAACTACGCCGTGGCTCCCCTCCCCGCAGGAGAGGGGCCGGGGGTGAGGTTAGGCCGGCTCGCTCGTCTTCTCTAAATCGAACAGCTCGCCCAGCAACTCCACCAGCTGCCCGCCATCGTCGCGGCGGCAGGCGGCTTTGAGCTGGAGCACGTGCTGCTTGAGAATCTTCTGCATCAGCGAGCGGGTGGCATCGTCGAGGAGCTTGCTTTCGGCGGGGGTGGCTTTTTTCTGGAAGCGGTCGAGCTCTTCCTGGCGCAGCTGCTCCAGGCTGGCCTTCATTTTCTGGATGAGGGGCGACACCATCATTTCCTTGGCCCAGTCATTCAGGCCGGCAATGCTTTCGGCGATGATGGCGCGCACCTGCGGCACGGCGGCCAGGCGGGTTTGCAGCGCGGCCGAGGCCTTGCTCTGAATGGCGTCGATATTATACACCAGCACGCCAGGCACCTGTTCCACATCGGCGGCGATGCTGCGCGGTACGCTCAGGTCAATTAGGAACTTGAAGCTGAGTACGTCGAGGTTTTCGGCCAACTCTTTGGTGAAGAACGGCTCGGCGCGGTTGATGGAGGAGATGATGACGTCGGCTTCCTTCAGCGCGGGCACGAGGTCTTCAAACTCCACGATGCGCATGTTGCACTCGGCGGCCAGCTCTTCGGCCTTGGCTCGGGTGCGGTTGCAGAGCGTCACTTCGCCAAAGGCCTTGCTGGCGGCCAGGTGGCGGCATACGTCGGCCCCAATTTCGCCCAGACCGACCACCAAAACTTTGGGGTTGGCCACGTCGGCGGTCAATTCTTCTACCAGTTCCAAGGCGGCATAGCTCACCGAGGCAGCCCCGTCGCGGAAGCTGGTTTCGGTTTGCACGCGCTTGTTGGTGAAGAAAACAGTGTGCAGCAGGCGGTGCAGGAAGGGACCGGCGGCGTCGGCATCGGCGGCCCACTGGTAGGCCATTTTCACCTGGTTGCTGATTTGCAGGTCGCCCACCACCTGGGCATCGAGGCCCATGGCAACTTCGAACAGGTGCTGCACCGCCGCGTCGGCGTCGGGCAGCAGGTCGAAGTAGGGGAGGAACTGGCCAACATCGGCGCGGTCTTTTAGGTAGCCCAGGGCAAGGATGATTTCGCGGCTGCGGTCGTCCTCGGCGGCGTAGTACACCTCGGTGCGGTTGCAGGTGCTCAGTACAAGCAGGTCACTAAGGCCCAACTCATTGTGCAGCGTGTGCAGGAAGCGGCGGCAGGCGGCCTCATCCAGCGAGAGCAACTCGCGGATGGCGAGCGGGGCTTTCTTAAACGAGAGGCTGACGGCCTTGAACGGATGCGACATAGACGAAATCGGTACGAAACCGGGCTGCAAAATTACGGCAGGAATCGGCAAGTATGAAACATGCATACCAAACCGGCGGTTCGGCCAACTTCGCAATAATCCGGAATGCCGCCCTGCGGAGGCCCCGTACCTTTGCGCCATGTCCTCAAAAATCCCGCCCGCCCTCGGTTCTCCACTCGCATCATCCGCCGCGCCGGTTGCTTCGGAAGCAGCGGCAGGTAGGGTTAACGCCGATTTGACCGGCACCGCCGACGAGTCGGCTTCGCTCGAAGCCACCGAAGCCCTGGCCCCCGCCGCGCCGGCCGCCACCACGCCGATGGCGTGGGCGCTGCTGATAATTCTGGCCTGCATCTGGGGCACCTCGTTTATTTTGATGAAGAAGGGCTTGGTGGTGTTTTCGGCGCTGGAGCTGGGCGCTATTCGGGTGAGTGTGGCGGCACTGTTGCTGCTGCCGTTTGCCCTGCGGCACGTGAGCAGTGTGAAACGTAGCCGGTTCAAATGGCTGGGGTTGAGTGGGGTGGTAGGCACACTGCTGCCGGCTTTCCTGTTTGCCTATGCCGAGACGAAGCTGGCCTCGGGGTTGGCGGGCGTGCTCAATGCCCTCACGGCGGTGTTCACGCTGCTGGTAGGGGCGCTGCTGTTCGGGCAGCGGCTCACGGGGCTGCGGGTGCTGGGTATTGCGTTGGGCTTAGTGGGCACGGTGGTAATGTTGCAGCTCGGCGGCAGCGGCGGCGATGCCACGCCCGCCGGCGAGGGCAACGCCTGGTACGGCCTCTACATTCTGGCGGCTACCATCGGTTACGGACTGAGCGTGAACGTAATAAAGCACAAGCTGGGTGGCCTCACGCCGGTAGCCGTTACTTCGATGCTGCTCATGCTCATCGGCGGGCCGGCGCTGGCGTTTCTGCTGCTGGGCACCGGTTTCGTGCATAAGCTGACGACCGCGCCGGGGGCCTGGACGGCTTTCGGCTACATTGCGCTGCTGGCCACGATGAGCACGGCCGTGGCCATGGTGCTGTTCAACAAGCTCATTCAGCAATCCACGGCGCTGTTCGCCTCATCCAGCACCTACCTCATTCCCATTGTGGCACTGGCGCTGGGCGCGCTCGATGGCGAGGCGTTCAACATCTGGCACTTCGTGGGCATGGTTATTATTCTGGGCGGGGTGCTCATCATTCACCGGGCCAAGTAGGGGCGGGGCTTGCCCCCGCCCGTCGTTGAACAGAATCGTTACAACGGTGCGGACGACGGGCGGGAACAAGCCCCACCATTAATTCAAAACGCCCCTGTCACGCCTAGCATCCCCCAGCGGTGGGAGCGGCCGCCCGCGAATTCCGACGTAACCCAGGTAGCTGTCGCGGTAAAGCTGGACCCGCCGTGCGTGAGTACCAAGCCACCGGAACTGCGCAGTACCGCTCGCCGCACGTCGCTGGCGCTCAACGTGTACGGGTCGCTGTTGGAAAAGACCGCGCCCTGCAATGTGGCATCGTAGCCGATGAGCCGGCCGGTCAAAGTCGCTTCGCCATAAAGCTGCCAGTGGGGCTGCTTGTCAGGATGACTCGGATTAGCGAAATAGGGCCGGAACTGCCCGGCGCGCAGGTGGAGGCCCGTGCCGGCGTAGGTGTATAGTGTGCCTAATGATGCTTCGGCATCGGCCAGCAGCTCGGCGTGGCGGCTGGCGGCGAGCTGCTGCTCAAATTCCACGCGGTAGCCGATGATGGGCGCGTTGCGAATCTGATAATCCCAGCCGCGGGGCTCGGCGTTGCCCGTAATGCGGTGAATGGCGGTTTGCAGCTGCTTGCCACCGGCGGCCGGGCCGATGAAGCCGATTTCCAAGGCCGTGGTCAGGCGCTGGTGCCGCGTGGGCTGGTTGCTGATGCGGAAAAACGACCCGTACAAATAGGCTGCATACGGCCGGTCGCCGACGCGAATAAACGCGTCTTGAATGCGCAGGGGCGTAAATCCGTCGTAGCGCAGCGTGAGGCCGTATTGCTGCATGCTGCCACGCGGGCCGACCGCCAACAGGTGACGCACCGGCAGCCGCGCCAGCACCGGATGCACCAGCGTCAGGGTCATGCCCTGCGTGAAGTAATAGTCGGTGCGGAAAAATAAATCGTTGGCGTAGGTGTAGCGCAGCAGGCGGGCCGGGCTGACGGGCCGCAGCGAATCGGCCGGCGCGGGGTCAGCGAGCAGTGGCCGTGGCAGCCTCAATAGAAACAGCAGAAACAGCAGGCGCATAAGTGGCAGGAGGTACGCGCTGGCGGGTTAGGAGGATTGGGTGGGCTTGGAAATGGCGCTGTCATCCTGAGAATTCTACGCTTTAAGCAGAGACGAAGGACCTTATCACGGCAGAACGGTTTGCAGTGAATTCAAACGAAACAAACGTGATAAGGTCCTTCGCAAGCTCAGGATGACATACGTGAATTCATTCACTCATTCACATACGGCCACTCCTGAAATCGGGCAGGCAGGCCAGCGGCTCGGGCATTGCCGCGCACGTAGGCGAGCAGGCTGGTGAACTCGTCGGCATCCTGCACCTCGTACTCGTGCCAGCCGACTTGCCAGAACTCGGCTTCGGACGGGAGCTTGGGGCGCACCAAGCGGCGGCAGGAGGTGCCGGTGCGCAGGTGCAGCAGGTCGATGGCTTTCGCGAAGGAGAGTGGGCTGTCGTCGGGCAGTTCCAGCACGAGATGAGCGTGGTTGGGCAGAATGGCGAAGCCGTGTACGCGGAAGCCGGTTTCCTCCAGCATCAGGATTTCGCCGGCCAGTACTTCGGCTATCTTCTCGTTTTCGAAGTGTCTGGGGCCGATAGGAGCACGGTCGAGGACGGCATCGAACTTCGCGAAAAACTGCTTCTGGGCGCGGCGGTGGTCTGCGCCGGCCTCTTGGGCAGCGCGCAGGCTGGCTTTCAGCTCCCGGCCGGTGGCAGCCGGAATGGTGCCGTGCAGGCGGAAGGTGAGCAGGCTGAGCATAGGTTAATAGATGGTATGCGTTTCTACGCTACCGTCAGGGTGTCGTTGGTATTGCGCAAGTGGTTATCGTTCAGCAGTTGCTCCACCACTGCCGCCAGCGCCTGCCGCTGTTCCTCGCCGGGGCGGCTGAAACCCAGCAGGCGAGCGGCGGCGGCCGCCGTGGACGTTTTTTCCAGCGAAAAGCTGTTGCCCACCACGGTCAGCACGGCGGCGGCCAGTTCTTCGGGGGCTATCAGGCTGAGTTTGCGGGAGGCGGCCGGCAAGGCGCTGCGGTCGCGCACCACGGCGGCATCGGGGCGCATGGTGGGCGTCCACAGAAAGTCGCCCTGCACGCGAATGCTGCCCATTTGCCCCGCCACCCGAATGGCCGCCGCCACGCTGGCCCGAATGCGCGAACCTACCTGCGTAGCGCCCGACGCCAGTGCCAGCCGGCGCGTCACCTCATCCACATGCACGGGGCTTTCCACGGCCACGACTTCCGCCACCCAGGCCGCCAACCGGCCGGCCGGATGCTGGTGAATTTCCTTCTGGCGAATGACCGGCGGCAGCTGCGCCAGCTGGTAAGGCGGCGCGGCCGGAGTGCCGGGCGGCGCAGGCGCATCGCGGACCAGGCCGGCAGGCGAGGGCGGGAGAGCGGTTGCCGACGACAATGTGGCGGCCAGAATATCGGTAGAATCTTTAGCGGCAACTAGGGCAGACTGGTGGCGCGCCGCTTCAATGGCGGCCACGGCGCGGTCGGCCTCACCGGCCGGGTCGCGGAACCAATCGGTGCTCCAGATGCGGTGCAGGCGCCAGCCCACGGCTTCGAGCACCTGCTGGCGCAGGCGGTCGCGGTCGCGGGCCGAGCGGGCGGCGTGGTACATGGCCCCGTCGCACTCAATGCCCAATACGTAGTGGCCGGGCTGGTCGGGGTCGACCACCGCTAGGTCAATATAAAAGCCCTGGCTGCCCACCTGCGAGCGCAGCTGGTAGCCCCGCGCCGTGAGGGCCCGGCACACGGCCTCCTCAAACGGTGATTCCGGGGCGCGGCCGGTTTCCTTGTTCTGGTGGAGGCGGCCGGTTTGGGCGTAGGCCAGAAAGGTTTTGAGCGCGGCCACTCCCCGGGCTGCCGTGCGGCTCAGGTCGAGGTCGTCGGCGGTGAGGTTGGTGAACACCTCGCAGCGCAGCCTTGCGCGGGTGATGAGCACGTTGAGGCGGCGCTCGCCGCCGTCACCATTCAGCGGGCCGAAGCTCATGGCGAGGTAGCCCTCGCGGGTGCGGCCGTAGCCGATACTGATGAAAATGACGTCGCGCTCGTCGCCCTGCACGTTTTCGAGGTTCTTGATGAAAAAGGGCTCGTGCGAATGCTGGTTGAAAAACGCTTCCGTTTCAAGGTGCTTTTTACGTTCAATTTCCAGCGCATCCTCAATGGCCTGCCGCTGCGCCATGCTGAAGGCCACTACGCCCAGCGTGAGGCCGGGCGTGCTGCGGGCGTGGTGCAGCACGGCCGCGGCCACGGCGGCGGCCTCCTCGGGGTTGGTGCGGGTGGTGCCGCGCTCGTAGTACGTGTCGGGCAGATGATGGTATTGCAAACCCAACTCGCCGGCCGGCCCGCCGGGGCTGGGGAAAACCACCAGCCGGTCATCATAAAACAAGTGGTTGGAGGGCGCAATCAGCGACTCGTGGCGCGAGCGGTAATGCCAGCGGAGCAGGCGCTCGGGCATCTGGCGGGCCCGGCACAGTTCCAGGATACTGGGAATGTCGGCGGTGGGGTTTTCCTCATCGGTCGCATCGTCCGCGCCGGTCAGCGACTCGAAGAAACTGCTGGGCGGCAGCTGTTTCGAGTCGCCCACCACCACCAACTGCCGGCCGCGGGCAATGGCCCCGAGCGCATCCACGGGCTTCACCTGGCTGGCTTCGTCGAACACCACCAAATCGAACTCGACCGCGCCCGGCGGCAGGTAGGTAGCCACCGACAACGGCGACATCATCATCACCGGCTTGATGGCCTGCACGGCCCGGCCGGCGTCTTGCATCAGGCGGCGCAGCGGCAGGTGGCGGCTTTTCTTGGCAAACTCGCGGCTGAGCACCCGCATCTGGCCGCCAGCCCGCGGGTTGGGCAGTTGCGCAAAATGCTGCTGCATGGCTCGAATGCGGTTGTGGTAGAGGACGGCTTGGTCGGCCTGCCGGAAGCGGGCTGCCACTTCTTCATGTCCGGCCCGTTCGAACCGGCGCAGGGCCGGGTGCTGCTCGTAGGCGATTTTCTGCAGAAATTCGAGCCAGGTCTGGCGTACGGCCAGGGCCAAAAAGCGGGAGGCTTCGGGCCAGCTTTCGGCCAGCAGCAGCAGCTCCGGCCGCTGCTCGGCACGCACCGTGGCGGCCACATTGTTCCATTCGGTGGTGAGGGGTAGGGCGGGCAGGTCGGCGGCCCAGGCGGCCAGCGTGGCCAGCTGGGCGGCGAAGGGCTGAAACTGCAGGCGGCCATCGGGGCCGAAACAGCGGGCCTCGTTCAGCAGCAGCGTATCGGCCACGGCCTGCAGGGCCACGCGGTGCCGGGCTAGGGCAGTTTCCAACGCAGTCAGGGGCGCAGCTAGTGCCTCGGAAGCGGCGCTTTTGGCCAGATACGCGAGCAGCTCGGGCGGCAGTTCGCGGCGGGCAATGCGCTGGTGCGTCAGCAATGCATAATCGGCCACGCGGCGCAGCCGGGGCCAGTCGGAGCGCAGCCCCTGCCAGTCGGGGCCAAACAGTTGGCTCATCAGCGGCTCGGCTTCAGCAATGGTCTGAGCGTGGCGGCGGGCTTCGTGAATGGCCTCGACAACCGGCAGTAGGGCTGCCGCATCTTCCGGGAGTGGGCCGCGCCAGAAGCCTTGCAGGCGCTGGCGGGCGCGGCGGTAGTCACCGCTCAGGAATTTCCACCACTTGCCGCCCGCCGCTAGTAGGGCCGCACGCTCAGGCAGCAGGTTCTGGTCCCAGGCTTCGGGCAGCAGCAGCGCACCGTTCTGCTGGTGCAACGCAGTATAGGTGGTGCCCGCTTGCAGGATTTCGGCCAAGCGGCCGGCCTGTGCCACCCAGGCCGCATTAGCCACGGCCACACCGGCCAACGGCGGGGCCAATTGGGCGTGGCGGGCGGCAGGGAGCAGAGCCTCAGCCTCGGCGCGGTGAGTGGGCGTGGGCAGGCCCAACTGCCGGGCCAGGGCTGCGGCCGTGTCTTGCAGGGCCAGCACGGTGGCGGGTGCGTCGCGCAGCCTGGCGGCCAGGTCGGCCTGCTGGGCCGGCAGCAGCACCAATAGCTCGCTGCCCCAGAAAAGCAGGTTTTTCGGGAGGCCGGTTTTTTGCAGCGTGGCTTGCAGGCGGGCGGCCAGGGCTTCGGCGTGGACCGCGTCGGCATCGGTCCAGGCAGCCAAATCGGCGAAGGGCAGGCGGGGGAGTTCCGCCGCGCCGCGCTGCTCGTGCAACGCCAGCAGCTCGCCGGCTACCTGCTGGGCGGTGTGGCGGCTGCGGCCCAGCGGTGCGTTCACGGCCAGCGCGTAGTCGTTCAGGGCCTGGCGGTAGTGGGGAAGTTGGGTGAGCTGGTCGGCTACGGCGGTGGCGGGCGCGGGTCGGCCCAGGCTCAGGGTGTGGCGCAGCTCATCGAGCACGGTTTTTTTGTTGGCTTTGTGGCTGTGCAGCTCCAGGCACGCTTCGCCCAAGCCCAGGGCGCCGAGGCGGCGCTTCACCACTTCCAGCGCAGCCATTTTCTCGGCCACGAACAGCACCTTTTTGCCCGCTCCGATGGCCTCGGCCAGCAGGTTGGCAATGGTCTGCGACTTGCCCGTGCCGGGCGGCCCCTGAATAATCAGGTTGCGCCCCTCGTGCACCGCCAGTAGCGCCAGCAACTGCGACGAGTCGGCATCGAGCACCTGGTGCAGCTCGGCGGCCGGGCTGTCGGTGTCCAGAAAAGCCTCGTCGCTCACCGTGGGCGGCGCGTCGGTGAAACCTGCTTCCGCGCCCAGCAGGGCCTGCAGGCCGGGGTGGTCGAGCAGGCCGTGGCCGGCGGGCCAGCTGGCTGGGTCTAGGTCGCGGTAGAGGCGGAATTTGCCAAAGGAGAAAAAGCCCAGCGCAATAGCATCCGGAGCCACTTGCCAGCGCGGCTGGCCCGCCACGGCGGCGGCTACGGCGGCGGCTACGGCGGCGTAGTAGCCGGCCAGCGGCGCTTCCTCGTCCAACTCGGGCAGCGGCAGCGCTACCGCGAAGCCGGCCTGCAGCCGGGCCTGCAGCGAGAGGTTGCCCTCCACTTCGGCCCCGGTGTGGCGCAGCCGGAAACCCTCAGTGGCCGGGCCGCGCTCCAGCAGCACGGGCACCAGCACCAACGGGGCCTGCCGGGGTTCGGCGCTGCTATCGGCTTCGTACCAGGTCAGCATCCCCAGGGCCAGGTAGAGGATGTTCACACCCTGCTCTTCCAGGCTGGTGCGGGCAGTGTAGTAGGTATGCAGCAGGCGGCGTTCGAGGCGGGCCGGGGGCTCGTCGGTTTGCAGCTGGTTGGCGGGGCGGCGGGCGGCTTCACGGGGCTCATTCGCTGCGTCGGTGGCGGCCTGCAAGTATAGGGTTTTGCCCTCGCGCACCAACCCTTCGTACACGGCGGTCGTGCTTTCGCGCACTATGGCCACGCCCCGGCTGGCCGAGGGCCGGAAGTTGAGCAGCGGGTTGCGCAGGCTCAAGTCCAGCAGCTCCTGCCGCGCGGCATCGAGGCGGGCCGCCAGGGCGGGGTCGGGGACGGAAGAAGCGGGCGGGTTCAAGCGTAAAACAGGCAGTTGCGGCGACGGCGTATGGCCACCCGCAACTTACGCCGCAACGGGGGCTTGCGCAGCAGGCGTATCTTGTGGTTCTCCGCTGGCTTTTTGTTAGCGATGCGGATTAAGTGGTTTTGCTGGGGTACTAAGCGCTGGTTCGACGTTTGCGAAACTCAGCTCCCCAGTGCATTTCGTAAAGGTTGAATTGTAGACGGGTTTCTTAAACTCAGCCGGCGTTGTAGCGGCTTGTTCACACTTGGTGTTGAGTAGCTTTTGAGCTTTTACCGAAAGGAATGTTTAAAACGTTACCGTTTCCCGTTCAAATACCCACCCATAATGGCGTCTCCTAAGTAGGTGCCAGAAGGGGCGTAATCCACCGCCTCCGAGCATTTAACACGGCCATCCTTGTCGTAAGTCAGCACCGTTACTACCCGGTCCCCGGCTGTGTTGGGCACCTCTTCATTTATCAATTGCCCCTCTTTTGTGTAAGTGGAGACCTTTGACGCTAATCGGCCTTGGTGGTACTGCGCCTGCACTTTCAACGCACCGGTGGGGTAGAACACGGCGTACCGTCCTTCAAGTTTTCCGTTCCGAAACGTAGCCTGAATTGGATTTTACGCCGTGGGCGTAAAAGACCCAAGGGCCGTCCAGCACGCCTTCTACGTAGCTAGGAAGTGTTAACAGTGATTGTTAGCTTGGGTAATGGAAACAATGCTCACCGACGCACAATGGGCGCGCTTGGCGCCGCTGTTGCCGGGCCGGGAAGGTACGAGCGGGGGCCGCGGGCGCG
>NZ_JALBGC010000008.1 GCF_022631375.1 Hymenobacter cyanobacteriorum | reverse complement strand
GAAATAGCCCCGGCCACGTGAACGGGCCGAGGCTACGCAGGATGAACCGATGAGGCTCTCCTTGAAAGACTCAAAAATAGAAAAAAGTGGCCCCAGCGGCAACCCTTTATCACAGTATCTTTTAATTCTCAACTTTTAACTCACTTATACCATAATGCCTTCGGCCACTACGCTTTGCACCTCGGGCACCATGCGCTTGAGCAGGTTTTCGATGCCCGATTTCAGCGTAACCGTGGCCGAAGGGCAGCCCGAGCACGAACCCTGCAGGTTCACGGTCACGATGCCTTCGTGGTAGCTTTTGAAGGTGATGTTGCCGCCGTCCTGCTCCACGGCGGGGCGCACGTAGTTGTCGAGCAGGTCGATAACTTTCTGGGCAATCTGGCCTTCCTGCTGGGTGGGGTCGCCGGCGGTGGCGGCTTGGGCAGCCTTCTGCTCGGCGGCGGGGTCGACGGTGAACAGCGGGCCGCCGGCCTCCACGTAGCTCTTCAGGAACTGGCGCAGTTCGGGGATAATCTGCGTCCAGGCCAGCTCGGGCTGGGTTTTGGTCACGGTCACGAAGTTCTGGGCGATGAACACGCGGCCCACGTAGTCGAAGCCAAACAGCTCCTGCGCCACCGGCGAGTTAGCGGCGGCTTCGAGGTTGGGGTAATCCACGCTCACGCCATCCACCAGCAGGTTCTGGTTGAGGACGAACTTCATGCTCTCGGGGTTGGGAGAGGCTTCGGCGTAAATGGAAACAGCGGACATATGATTGGTTGGTTAGGTACTTGATTGTTAGCAATCGGCAGCGGCCCGGGGCCAGCGTTTTCCGATGAGCAAAGGTACAACCGCGACGGGGCCGCGGAGGTTGCAAATGTACCTACATCATTTCTTGTAGCGGGAGCTCTGCAAGTTCGCGCTACAATTGGTTGGCCCGGGCGCGCAGCAGCAAATCGGCCAGCACCAGCTGCGTCATGGCTTCCACAATGGGCACAGCGCGGGGTAGCACGCAGGCATCGTGGCGGCCGCGGCCCACCAGCGTAATGCTTTCGCCCTGGTCATTAATGGTTTGCTGGGGCTGCAGCAGCGTCGCCACCGGCTTAAAGGCTACGCGGAAATAAATGTCCTGCCCGTTCGAAATACCGCCCTGGCTGCCGCCGCTGTGGTTGGTGCGGGTGCGCACGGCCCCGGTTTCGTCGGTGTAAAACTCGTCGTTGTGCACCGAGCCGGGCAGCTTGGTGCCCTCGAAACCCGAACCGAACTCGAAGCCTTTCACGGCATTAATGCTCAGCAGCGCATGGCCCAGCACCGCCGGCAGCTTGTCGAACACCGGCTCGCCCAGCCCGGCCGGCACGTGGCGCGCCACGCCGGTAATGATGCCGCCCACGGTATCGTGCGCCGCCTGCGCGGCCCGAATGCGGGCTTCCATCAGCGCCGCCGTTTCGGGGTGCGGGCAGCGCACCGGGTTGGTGTCGGTGAGGCTCAAATCCAGCTCCGTGTACTCCAGCGGCACTTCCACTTCGCCCACAGCCGATACGTAGGCCACCGTATCGATGCCGAAATGCGCCAGCAGCTTCGCCGCTACGGCCCCGGCAGCCACGCGGGCGGCCGTTTCACGGGCCGAGCTGCGGCCGCCGCCGCGGTAGTCGCGGCGGCCATACTTCACGTCGTAGGTGTAGTCGGCGTGGCTGGCGCGGTAGGCGTGGGCAATGTGCGAGTAGTCGTCGGAGCGTTGGTCGGCGTTGGGAATGAACAGGCTGATGGGGGTGCCCGTCGTCACGCCCTCAAACAAGCCCGACTGAATGTGCACGGTATCGGCTTCCTTGCGCGGCGTGGTGAGGTCGGACTGACCGGGCCGCCGCCGGTCGAGCGCCGCCTGAATGTGGGCCGCATCCACGGCCACGCCGGCCGGGCAGCCGTCGATAATCACGCCGATGCCCGCCCCGTGCGACTCGCCAAACGTGGTGATGCGAAAGAGGGAACCGAAGGTGTTAGACATAAGTAGCGTTGTTAGTTGTTCGTTGTCAGTTGTTAGCCTACAAATGGTATCAGCCTGACAACTGACAACGAACAACTAACAACCAGCACTGCCCGCAAAACTACGCCCGCCGCCCGGCCCGCCACCAGCCGAAGGCGGCCACGCCGGCCAGGGTCAGCAGCACCCAGTCGGCGTAGCGGCGCACGTCGGCGTACACATCGAGCGGTTGCAGCGTGGTATCGGCCCCGGCCAGCGCGGGGCCGTAAAAAGGGTCCTCGCTGGGTTTGGGCAGCGGGTCGGGACGCAGGCCGGTGCCACGCACTACGGGGTGCAGACTGGGCCGCAACGTGTCGTAGCGGCCCGTGGCGGGGTCGAACACCACCAGCTGCAACAGGCTGTCGAGGTACACCGTGCCGGGCCGCCGGGCCACCAGCCGGTACCGGAACAGCTTGCGCCCGCCGCCCGGCGCGGGCTCTTCGCGGGCCTCGGGGCCATATACATCGAGGCCCGGGCGGGCGGCCAGCGTGGGGGCCAGCACGGCGGCCAGGTTGCCTTGCCCCTGCACGCCAAATGCCAGTGTGAACGACTCGCCCACGTGCGGGTGCGAGGTACTCAGGGCCTCCACCTGCCGGAAGTCGCCTACCGCCACAGTGCCCGCCCGGCCGCCCGGCAGCGGCAATACCGGCACGGTGAGGCCCGGCGAGAGGTAGGTTTTGTAGCCCGCCAAGCGGTTATCCTGCCCCGGCTCAGGCTTTTTCAGCAGCTTGAACTTCACCATCGTGAGGGCCAGCGGCGGGAAGCGCAGGGGCTGCGGCGTGAGCGGATAGTACAGGTTTTCGGCCAGCCGGAAGCGCAGGTATTTTTCGCCCTTATAGCGCACGGTATCGGGCGTCACGCTGGGCTCGGGGCCAGGCTCCTGCCAGGCCGTGGCCTGGTGCAGCTCGTGCAGCAGCGGCGGCAGCTGGTCGTCGAAATCATGAAACGAGAGCAGGGCCTGGTCTTCGGGCTTGAGGCAGAAATACAGCCCCACGCGCACGCCCTGGCCCTGGTACACGCGCGGCCGGTCGGCTAGCACGGCCAGAAAGGCGTGGTCGGGCACGTCCTGGTACAAGGCTGGCTTGGGCTTGCCGAACATCTTATCGAGGTCGGCCACGGCCTGCAGCGGGGCCGTGGGGTTGGCCGGCTTGGTGATGGTGCCAGGGTTGGGCGGCAGGGCCGGCCCCACGTGCACGGTGCTGCCCTTGGCGCGCAGCACCACCCCGTTCACGGTCATCTGAAACGGTTTGATGGCAATGTCGCCCTCGCCGTAGGGCACATATTTCTGCGTAATGGTAAGGTCGCTGAACCGGCGGCCCTGCACAATGCGCGTGGTGCTGGTGCTGGTTTTGCCCGTTTTCTTGAAGCCTTCCAGTTCCGGGAAATCCGAATACTTGCCCAGCTGCCCGCCCCGCACCCGGAAAGCCACCGTGTAAGTACCCGTTACGGGCAGCGTAGCCGGGCCCGGCAGCAACTGCACCTCGGCCGGTGCCGCGGTGGCTGGGGCGGACGTTCCCGGTTGCGCACTAGCCTGCCCTAGCCCCGCCAGCCCTGGCAACAACAGCAGCAGGCCCAAAAATCGTCGCATAGTTTACTGGCCCGTTATCAACGCCTAAAAGTAGCGGCCAACCGTCGAAACGGAGTTTTTGAAGGCTTGTATCGCTAGTGCATCACCTCAAAAAAACGAAAAATATCGGCCTTTTGAATCCTTTACCTGCACAGTTGCCGTATCTGCTCCCAAATCCCCTCCCAATTCTGGATTGCTGCTGTTAAAAAATCAGGCTTTTTAGTCTGCTGGTACCTTGTTGCCTTTTTTGTCCGAATCTTATTTCTCACCCAACTCTTTACGCTCATGTCTGACATCCTTCAGCCCCGCGGCTCCGACGAAAATACGCTCGTTCAGCCGATTTTTACGCCCATCAAGCGCCGCTCTTTCTTCATGTACGCGGGTGCTACGGCCGGCGCTACGGCCCTGGTACTGGCCGGCTGCTCGAAAGATTCGACCACGCCTACCGTAAACCTGCCCGCTGGTAACAGCACCACCGCCGACGGTTCCATTAGCCTGGGCTCGGGCGATGTGGGCGTGTTGAACTACGCGTATGCCCTCGAGCAGCTCGAAGCCGACTTCTATGCCAAAGTAGCCGCTTTATCGAACGGTTCAACGCTGCTCGGCGCTACCACTTTTGCTTACTTCCAGCAAGTAGCCAAGCACGAAGCCATTCACCGCGACTTCTTCAAGGCTGCTCTTACCCGCGATGCCAACGGTCAGGTACTGCGGGCGCTCACGCCGAAATATCCGGCCGCCACTTTCACCGATAGCACCAACATTCTGGCAACGGCTAAGGCTTTCGAAGACCTTGGCGTAGCGGCCTATAACGGCGCTGGCAAACTGCTCAAGTCGCCCGCTTACCTGCTGCTTGCTGGCAAGATTGTATCGGTGGAAGCCCGCCATGCCGCTTACATCCGCGACCTGGTTACGCCCGGCTCGTTTGCTGCTGATGACCAAGTAGACACCAATTCCGGCCTGGACAAATCGATGACGCCTAGCGCCGTACTCACCACGGCCCAAGCGTTTATCACCGAGAAGCTGGATGGCAGCGCTGTAGGTGTCAACGCTTAATTCCCTTCCTCTTCACTCGTAATCAATCCTCGCCATGAATTTCTTCAATATCATCAGCCAGCTGGCCGAAGTTGACTCCGACGTAATGGGCCGCCTCGACTCGCGCCGCGCCGTGTTCAGCTCGCTCACCACCGTGGGCAAGCGCGCTACTCAGGCTGCCGTACCGGCCTTGCTGGCTTCGTTTTTCTCGAAAGCCTACGCTGGCACTTCCGCCGGCGACCCGAAGGAAGTTTTCAACTACGCCCTCACGTTGGAGTTGCTTGAGGCTGACTTCTACAAGAAGGTTATTGCTTCGCCGCTTTTCAACACGGCTACGGCTGCTGACCAGGCCGCTATTCGCCAGATTTCCAAGCACGAAAACTCGCACGTATCCCTGTTGCAGGCTGTCGTAACCGGCATCGGCGGCACGCCCGTTACCAACATTACGTTCAAGCAGGCCACGTTCAACTCGCTGGCTACGTTCTACGGTGGTGCCACCAGCATTCTGGGCGTGGCCCAATTGCTGGAAGATACCGGCGTGCGGGCCTACAAAGGCCGGGCAGCCGACCTGCAGGGCCTGGGCGATGTTACCATCAGCGGCTCGGTGTACAACCCGCTCGAAACCGCACTGCGCATTCACTCGGTTGAGGCCCGCCACGCGGCGCACATTCGCTACATGCGCAGCACGCTGAACCCCGCTACCACGCCCTGGATTACCGGCGGCGGCGACCTCGACGGCCAGCCCCACTACACCGGCGCTACGCCCGAGAGCAACACCACGCAGTCGGGTGTGAGCCTGATTGCAGCCAACGCCATCACGGCCAACACTACGTACTCGCAAGCCGATGCTGCTGCCTCGTTTGATGAGCCCCTGACCGTGGCCGAGGTAACCGACGCTTCGCGCGCCGGTGGCCTGATTGGCGCCTAATCATTGCCCGATAGCCTTAGATGGCTATTCACAAAAAACAACGCCGGTTTCGCATTACGCGGAACCGGCGTTGTTTTTTAGGCCTTTGCAACCATTGCAGGGGCAGTGAGTACCTTTGTGGTGGCTCCGGCCCCAACGTTTTGGGCCACCTGCCCGATTGAAGCCTAAGCACAAGCATGTCTGAACACTCTTTTTCGTCCGCCTGGCGGGCGCAGCCCCTGGGGCGCCGCAATTTTTTGCGGGTTTCGGCGGCTTCGGCTGCCACGGTGGCGCTGGTAGCTACCACGGGCTGCTCGACCGAAACGCCCGAACCCGTTGAGGCCGACCCTCACCAGATTGCATTACCGTCCGCCGACAAGGGCTTGTTCTACTACGGCTACCTGTTGGCCCTGGCCCTGTCGACCACCTACGATAAGATACTGGCCAGCCCGCCCACCGACCTCACCACGGCCGAGCGCACTGTTATTGCGAACATGCGCGACCATCAGCTTGTCTACCGCGAGCTGTACCACTACTACATTGACCCCACCATCGGGGGGGCGCTGTTTCCCACCGATTTTGCGTTCAACACGGCTACTTTCACGCTCACCACGCGCCTGGGAGTGCTGGCCGCCGTGCAACAGCTTGCCGACCTGGCCGCCGCCGCCTACCCGGTATTGCTGCCCCTGTTCACTTCGGCCAGTGCCTACCCCCGCGCGCTGCTGCTGAAGACCGTTTCGGTGCAGGCCCGGCACGCGGCTACCATCCGCGACCTACGCACGCCCGGCTCGTTTGCCGATTCTACAGCCGTAGAGCCAAGCACCGGGCTGCTACGCACCAAAACTCCTGCCGAAGTGAATGCCGCCCTGGCCCCCTACTTCGCCCCCTACGTTATTTCCGTGGCCAATCTGGCCGTTCCCGTATGAAGCTGCTCCCGTTTCTCGACCGTCTCGCCGCTACCCCGGCGGCCACTGGTAATGCTGCGCCGCGCCGGGCGCTGCTACAGCAAGCCGGCCGCGCGGCACTGGCAGCGCTGCCCTTGGCCCTGGGCACCACACAGCCCGTAGCGGCCCGCACCCAAACCACGGCCTACGATGCCATCACGCAGCTGCTGCAGCTTGAGCGCCTGCAAATGACCTACTATTCGCGGGCGCTGACGACCAGCGGCCTGATTCCCGCGGCACAGGTAGCCGATTTCCAGCGGCTATACGACCAGCAGCTGCAGCACGTCGCCTTGTTGCAGAATACCCTGCAAACGGCCGGAGCTCTTGTGCCCGCCGTGCCGGCATTCGATTTCAGCGGCCGCAAAAACGTGGCGACCAACCCAGTGCTGTTCCCCAACGTGCTGAGCAACTACGACGATTTCCTGGCGCTGGCCCAACAGCTCGAGGACTTTAGCGTGCGGCTCTATACCACGTATGCCTTCATCAACCCCGACGATGCCCAGTTTGCGAAAGTATTGCTGCGCATGCTGGCCGTGGAGGGCGAGCACTCGGCCCACGTGCGCGGCCTGCGCCGCGACCGCGGCGTTGCCGTTAAAACTTGGCCCAGCAGCTCCGATGCGCCCATTGTGCGGCCAGCGGCCGCGCAGGCCCTTGCCGCTGCCGCTACCGCCGGCGAAGACAACCTCACGCAACTGGCTTCGGCCGGTGTGCCAATTGTGTTCAGCGATTTTCTCAACGTATTCAAATTCACGTCCGTACCCGATGCCTCGTTGGCCGAAGCATTCGATGAGCCGGTAGTTGACGTTGACACAACCAAGAAGCGCACTCCACAAGTAATTGCCCAAGCGGCGCTGGATTTATTCAGCTAAGCAGAATCGGTATAAAATTCTGGCTTTTTTCAGCGAAAGAGCGGCCCTGGCCGCTCTTTTTGCGTATTCGGCAACCCTGGCCATTGCCAAGCACATTTCCATTGTGCAATGGTTTGCTTTTTTTACTTCCTTTACTTCTCCCCGACCAGTTGATGGTGATGTTGCGGGCCACAATTCCCAGTTTTTCACTTTCCTCTACTGCCTCCTGATGTTAGACTACGTGAAAATGATTTTGCTGAAGGTGAGCTTCAGCAAAGCGCTGTTCGAAAAAGAGCTCCGCAAGGCATTGAACATGATATTGCCCGCCGAAATAAAGGATTTCCGCCGCTGGTGCTACCAGCAGTTTTCGCGCATCTACCGCCGCGTACTCAAGCGCGTGTTTGGCGAGCTAAGCCTGGGGGCCTAGCACTAGCAGCACAGGGCGGTGCCGATACGCTACCGAGCAATTCGTTGCAGGAACTAAGAGGCAGAACGTCCTATTCGCCTGCCACAAACCGGATGTTGCGCTTGAGGCCCTCGTAGCCCGTGCGTTTCACGGCCGACTGCCGGAACAGCTCCGTAAATAATTCGTGGGTGATTTCGCGCCAATCGCCGGGCGTCAGGTCTTTCAGGCCGGGCGCGGGGTTAAACTGTGGCTCGTTGTGCGGCTTCGAGAAGCGGTTCCACGGGCACACGTCCTGGCAGATGTCGCAGCCGAACACCCAGTTGCCGAATTGCCCGGCTACTTCGGTCGGAATCTGGTCCTTGAGCTCGATGGTGAAGTAGCTGATGCACTTGCTGCCGTCCACCACGTAGGGCTCGGTGATGGCCTGCGTGGGGCAGGCATCCACGCACTTGGTGCAGGTGCCGCAGTAGTCGCGAATAGGCCCATCGGCGGGCAGCTCCACGTCCACAATCAGTTCGGCGATGAAGTAGAAAGAGCCCGTGCCTGGCGTTATCAGATTTGAGTTTTTGCCCACCCAGCCGAGGCCCGACTTTTTCGCCCAAGCTTTGTCCAGCACCGGCGCGGAGTCCACGAAGCAGCGCCCACCAATCTGCCCGATTTCGGCTTCCATATCGGCCAGCAGCGTCTTCAGCTTGTCCTTGATGACGAAGTGGTAATCGCGGCCGTAAGCGTATTTGCTGATTTTGAGGGTGTCGTCGGGCTGCTGGGTTTCGGGCGCGGGGTAGTAGTTGAGCAGCAGCGAAATCACCGACTTGGCCCCGTCCACCAACAAACGCGGGTCGAGGCGCTTATCGAAGTGGTTTTCCATGTAGCCCATCTTGCCGTTCATGCGGCGCGTGAGCCAGGTTTCGAGGCGCGGGGCTTCTTCTTCCAGAAATTCGGCTTTGGAAATCCCACAAGCCATGAAGCCAAGTTCTGCCGCGCGGCGCTTAATGAACGGAGCCCATTGGGACGGAGGAAGCATGGGCAACGAGAGAAACTAAGCTGCAAAGAAACGAGAAACGCGCCGCTGGGGGCGGCGCGTTCCAATAGTTGAACGATGTAGAGACGCGACACTTCGCGTCTCGGCGTTGAACGATGCTGCGCACATGGCACGAACGAGGAGACGCGAAGTGTCGCGTCTCTACATTCCTTTTATCAGCTTGTTATCTCATCAAACAAGCTCGCGCCGTTATTGCCGCGCAAGTGGTTGGGCAGCAGCCGCCCCAGGTGCTGGTAGGCCGCCTCCGTGGCCTCGCGGCCGCGCGAAGTGCGCTTGATGTATCCTTCCTGAATCAGGAACGGCTCGTACACTTCCTCGATGGTTTCGCCTTCCTCGCCGCAAGCCGTGGCGATGGTGCTAATGCCCACCGGACCGCCTTTGAACTTGTCGATGATGGTAGTCAGAATGCGCTTGTCCATGTCGTCGAGGCCGCGGGCGTCCACATCGAGTGCATTCAGCGCAAACTGCGCGATTTCGACCGTGATGGTGCCGTCGCCTTTGATTTGAGCGAAGTCGCGGGTGCGGCGCAACAGGTTGTTGGCGATGCGGGGCGTGCCGCGCGAGCGGCGGGCAATTTCGAAGGCCGCGTCCTCGTGAATGGGCGTGCCCAGAATCTCGGCCGAGCGCTGCACAATGGTCGTCAGCAGTTTGGAATCGTAGTATTCGAGACGAGCCGAGATGCCGAAGCGGGCGCGCAACGGGGCCGTGAGCATGCCCGAGCGCGTGGTGGCGCCCACCAGCGTGAAGGGCGACAGCGAAATCTGCACCGAGCGGGCATTCGGGCCCGAGTCGAGCATAATGTCGATGCGGTAGTCCTCCATCGCCGAGTACAGGTACTCTTCCACCACGGGGTTGAGGCGGTGGATTTCGTCGATGAACAGCACGTCGTGCGGCTCCAGGTTGGTGAGCAGGCCGGCCAGGTCGGAGGGCTTGTCCAGCACCGGGCCGCTGGTCATCTTGATGCCCGAGCCCAGTTCGTTGGCAATGATGTGCGAGAGCGTGGTTTTGCCCAGGCCGGGCGGGCCGTGCAACAGCACGTGGTCGAGGGCATCGCCGCGCATTTTGGCGGCGGCCACGAACACCTTCAGGTTCTCCAGAATCTTGTCCTGGCCCGTGAAATCGTCGAAACTAAGCGGGCGGAGGGCTTTGTCGATGTCCTTGTCGGTGGCATCGAATCCGTCGGTTCCGCCGGTGAGATAGGCTTCGCGCATAATGATATTGCTAAAATGATTGGTCGGCACTTACTAAGCTAATGAGTAACCGAGTTAAAGGCAAAAAAGCTCCGTTGAGAGCAGAAAAAACAGCTTTACACAAAGAACGTCATGCTGAGCGCAGTCGAAGCCTCTCTACCGGGCAAGTAATCCATTCGACAGGGTTTACCATTGCGGTAGAGAGGCTTCGACTGCGCTCAGTATGACGTTCTTCTACTTCTTTCGCTCTGCCCCCACTTACTCGTGCAGCAGCACTTCAATATCGAGGTGCAGCCAGTCGGTTTCCCAGGATTTGTGGTTGAGGCGGGCCGAAAGGTGCTTGCCGGCGTCGAGCAGGCGGGCTACGGTTTCGTTGCGGCCTTCGGGCAGGTAGCCGAGCCACACGTTGGCGGGGTCGGTGGCGGGGGCGGTGTGCACCTGCACGGCCCAGTCGTCGTAGTGGTTATCGGCTTCGCGGCTCAGGTGCAGGGCCTGGCCCACCGTTAGCTTGGGCTCGTACTTCTCCAGGTTGGGGCGGTGCGAGGTGCCGGCCACGAGGCATTCGAGCAGCACGAGGGGTTCGGACGCGGGGACGATTTTCATCATGGGGCCAAATTACGGCACGGGCGGTGGGTTTTGGTTTACACCCCCCTGCTACTAATCCAGACCTAAATCATTGGTGAAGCTACTACGAAGCATTACATCCGATACTTCTACTCCCGATGAGTCGCTAGTAATACCGATTACTGCTTGCTCAACGTCATACTGGCTCTGGAAAGGGGGCAGCAGCAAGTGCTTATAATTTAGTGCCACTGTCCAATCTATCAAATCCGCTACAGTCCTATTCAAAGGGTTGATGCCAGACGCAAACAGCTTCGTATCAAACAAGCGGCTTAGCCAACTACTAGGTGGTTCTACTTTTGGTACATCAAGCGTTGGCAATTTTAACCCGCTGGTTTCTGCAAAAAGGCGATGGTATGTAAGCTGCGATTCATGGTCTTTGATTAGCTCCAATAACTGCGTTTCTTCACCAACCGACCGTGAAGAAAACAGCTGTTGCAGTTGCACCGCCACCTTTTCACGCACACTCGAATGGCGCAGATTTGCAATTCCCAATTGCTGCCCGAGCCATTTGGCAACATCCCCGACCGTACTCAATTGCTCGCATACCGGGTCTGGAATCTCAAGCCCAAAGTGCTTTTCAATATTAACCACTAGCTCCACAGTATCGAGCCCCATATACTTGCATTTTAAAGCAAAACGGCCGCTTCAATAACGAAGCAGCCGTTTTGCATGACAATTTATTTATTAAAAACAGACCTTATTTAAACGCCTGAATGCCGGTGATATCCGCGCCGGTGATGAGCAGGTGAATGTCGTGCGTGCCTTCGTAGGTAATCACCGATTCCAAGTTCATCATGTGGCGCATGATGGGGTACTCGCCGGTGATGCCCATGCCGCCGTGAATCTGGCGGGCTTCGCGGGCCACGTGCAGGGCCATGTCGACGGAGTTGCGCTTGGCCATCGAAATCTGGGCGCTGGTGGCTTTGCCTTCGTTTTTGAGCACGCCGAGGCGCCAAGCCATGAGTTGGGCCTTGGTGATTTCGGTAATCATCTCGGCCAGCTTCTTCTGCTGGAGCTGGAAGCCGCCGATGGGCTGGCCGAACTGCTCGCGCTGCAGCGAGTATTTCAGGGCCGACTCGTAGCAGTCGATGGCCGCGCCGATGGCGCCCCAGGCAATGCCGAAGCGGGCCGAATCGAGGCAGGAGAGCGGGCCGCGCAGGCCATCGACGTTGGGCAGGATGTTCTCTTTGGGGATTTTCACGTCCTCAAACACCAGTTCGCCAGTGCAGGAGGCGCGCAGGCTCCACTTGTTGTGGATTTCGGGGGTCGTGAAGCCTTCCATGCCGCGCTCCACGATGACGCCCTTGATGCGGCCCTGCTCGTTTTTGGCCCACACCACGGCCACCTGGCACTCGGGCGAGTTCGAAATCCAGAGCTTGGCGCCGTTCAGCAGGTAATGGTCGCCCATGTCCTTAAGGTTGGTGGTCATGCCACCGGGGTTCGAGCCGTGGTCGGGCTCCGTCAGGCCGAAGCAGCCCAGCCACTCGCCGGAGGCCAGCTTGGGCAGATACTTCTTGCGCTGCTCCTCCGAGCCGTACTGGTAGATGGGGAACATCACCAGCGAGCCCTGCACCGAGGCGGTGGAGCGCATGCCGGAGTCGCCGCGCTCAATTTCCTGCATAATCAGGCCGTAGCTGATGTAGTCGAGCCCGCCGCCGCCATACTCCTGCGGGATGGTGGGGCCGAACGCGCCCACGTCGCCAAACTTGCGCACAATCTCGCTCGGGAAGTGCGCGTCCTGCGCCCATTTCTCGATGTTCGGGTTGATTTCCTTTTTGACGAAGTCGCGGATGGACTGGCGGATGAGCAGGTGCTCCTCGGTCAGCAGGCCGTCGAGGTCGAAATAATCGGTGAAGCCGTTGGCGTTGGTGCTGCCTTTTTGGGCAGTGTGGGCTTTGGATTGCGGGGAGAGAACGTCTGCTTCCGAGGACATGGGTGGGGTGGTGAGGTGGGAGTTTGGGCAAAGATAACAGGCGGGCCGGAGGGCGCGGGAAGCCAGCCGAATAGGCCGCTGCCGGCCGCGCGTTGCGCCGCTCGCTCCGTCGGCAATTGCCACCAGAGAACCACTAGCAGAATAGAGGTGTTCAGATGCCGTATCTTTGCAGCCTTATTGCTTAATTCTGAACACCCGATGCTCGATAAATTAGAAGCCATCAACCAGCGCTATGAGAACGTCAACGAGGAGTTGATGCAGCCCGACGTGATGTCGGACCTGAAGCGCTACAAGTCCCTGAACAAGGAATACAAAGAACTGGGCAAGATTGTGGCCGAGTACCGCAACTACCAGCAGGTGCTCAGCAACATCGAAAACGCCCGCGAAGTCATTGCCACCGAAAAGGACCAGGACTTCCGCGAAATGGCCAAGGCCGAGCTCGACGAGCTGCAGCCCGAGCAGGAGCGCCTCGAAGGCGTGATTAAGGACCTGCTGCTGCCCAAGGACCCCAACGACTCGAAAGACGTCATCATGGAAATCCGGGCCGGCGCGGGTGGCGACGAAGCCGCCATTTTTGCCGGCGACCTGCAGCGCATGTACATGCGCTTTGCCGAAAAGCAAGGCTGGAAAATGGAGCTCATCGACGCCATGGACGGCACCGCCGGCGGCTACAAGGAAATCATCGTGGCCGTGCGCGGCGAGGACGTGTACGGCAAGCTGAAGTTCGAAAGCGGCGTGCACCGCGTGCAGCGCGTGCCGGCCACCGAAACCCAGGGCCGCATCCACACCAGCGTGGCCTCCATCGTGGTGATTCCCGAAGTGGAAGAATTTGATGTGGAACTGAACATGAGCGACATCCGCAAAGACTACTTCTGCTCCAGCGGCCCCGGCGGCCAGTCGGTAAACACCACCTACTCGGCCGTGCGCCTCACCCACTTGCCCACCGGCCTCGTGGCCCAGTGCCAGGACCAGAAGTCGCAGCTCAAAAACTTCGATAAGGCCCTGGCCGTGCTGCGCTCCCGCGTGTACGACATGGAGCTGGCCAAGAAGAACGAGGCCGACGGCCTGGTGCGCAAGAACATGATTGGCGGCGGCGACCGCTCCGACAAAATCCGGACCTACAACTACCCGCAGGGCCGCGTGACCGACCACCGCATCGGCTACACGGTGTACAACCTGGCCAGCGTGATGGAAGGCAACGTCGACGACTTCGTGGAGCAGCTGCGACTGGCCGAAAGCGCCGAGCGCCTGCAGGAAGGCGTGACGAAATAAGCCCGGGGCGGGGCCAGCCAGGCTGGTCCCGCCGCTGCGGCTGCAATACTATTCCGGCTTTATCGTTTTCCGGGGGCGCTGCCCCTCCCCTGCGCCCCTGCTTATGCGCTACCTCTTCCCGCTGTTTCTGGTGCTGAGCTGCCTGCTCACGATTCTGCCCGGCTGCGAGCCGAAGGAAGATTTGGTGCAGACCACCGGCCGCCTGGAGTTCGACCAGGACACGGTACTGTTCGACACGGTGTTTACCACCATCAAAACCGTGACTAAGCGCCTCTGGGTGTACAACCGCAACAGCGGCGCGGTGAAGACGGACATCAGCCTGGCCGGCACGGCGGGCAGCACGTATTCGCTCATTATTAATGGGGACGCCGGTACGGCGCAGAGCGGCGTGCTCATTCGCGGCAACGACAGCGTGCAGGTGCTGGTGCGCGCCGTGCTCGGCGACAACGGCCAGGCCACCGCGCCGAAGCAGTTTGTAGTGACCGACCAAATCAACTTCCGCACCAACGGCAACGAGCAGAATGTGAAGCTGGTCGCCTATGGCCAAAATGCCTACTTCCATCGCGCCGACGACATTAAGCAGAACACTACTTGGCGCACCGACAAACCCCACGTCATCATTCCGGCGAGCGGGGTGGTGACGCCAGGGCAGCCACCCCAAATATTTGGGGTGCTGGTTCGGCAGGGCATCACGCTTACGATTCCGAAAGGCGCCCGCATCTATTGCCACGCCGGTGCCTATCTGCAAGTAGATGGTACGCTGCGCGTGAATGATGATTTCGTGCCCGGCTCCGGCGCAACCGATACTGTGAAGGCCACTAATGCCAACATCGTACGCTTTCAAGGCGACCGGCCGGAGCCGGAATACGACGCGCCCGGGCAGTGGGGCGGCATCGTATTCACGGAAACCAGCCGCAACAACAGCATCCGTTACACCGAAATCAAGAACGCCACGTTTGGAGCGCTGCTGCTGAATCCCGATGCGCGGACCCCGCACCCGAATCTGACCCTGACCAATACAGTTATTCGCAACATTTCGGGCTCCAACCTCTCCTTTGCTAACACCACGGCCAGCGCCGGGGGCGGAGTCATCAGCTATTCGGGCGACCTCACGGCTGAGAACTGCCTGTTCACCAACTGCGGCGAATACGCCGTTGCCGGCGTGGGCGGTGGCGTCTACAATTTTAACTTTTGCACTTTCGCCAACTACACGCCCGCCTTCCGCCGCGAAACGGCTTCGCTTAGCTTCACCAACGAGAAAGCGACCGATGCCAAAATTCGTCTGCCGCTAAAGCTAACGCTAACCAATTCCATTGTGTGGGGTTCCAACCTCGGCCCTGGCACTATTGACGACGAATTATATCTAAAAAACTACACAGAGTACGCTGCTATTACAGCCACCAGCGGCATTACTATCCGCAACTCGCTGCTGCGTACCAAGGCTTACGTCGGCACGCCCGAAGTGGTAGGCGTGCCCAATATTGACAACTTGCTGAATGTCGACCCGCTGTTCGTGCGCACAGCTCTCGTCAGCAGCCAGCCCGACTATACGTTGCAAGCTACTTCGCCAGCCAACGCGCCGCGCCGCGCCGCTGCCGGCAATGTTCCCCCGCGCGACCTGCGCAACCTGCCCCGCCCCGCTGCCGGCCAAACCCAGCCCGCCCTGGGCGCCTACGAGCATAAATAGCCTTTTGTAGCGTAGATTTTGAGGGCCCGCCATTTGCCGGGCTGTAGTCCCAACAGGCTCGTTCTTGGCCGCGGGCAAGCCAGCAGGTTGCGCTACTCCACCACGCCGGCCGCCGAGTAGCGCAGCGTGTCGAACAGCACCAGCTTCTGGGTGCCCACCACTTCGTAGCGGCGCAGCTGGCCATGTTGCAGCTGCATCCGCAGTTGCTTTTGGGCCGAGAACAGCGCGTTGTTCTGGACGATGGTGGCCGCAATTTCCTGCGGCTCCCGGCCCTGTTGCACCACCACGAGGCGGGCCACTGGGGCATTGGGCTGGCCGGGCTGGCGCGTGTAGGTACGGCGCAGCGCCCCGCCGGGCAGCGCCACCGAATCGACGGTGTAGGCGCCGCGCAGGGCGGCTTTGTTGATGTCGGCCTGAAAGAAAATCTGCAGCTCGTCGTTCCACTTCACGGCGGGCACGCGCACGGTTTCGGGTGTTTCGGCGCGCAGGCGCACGTGCTTGGTCACGGCGGCATGGCGCTTTTCCAGCTGCGCCACCTGCTCTGTGAGCAGGCCTTTTACGTCGAAATACAGCGGCCGGCGCGCCGGCGGCGCGGCCGGACCGGCATCGCCACAGCCCACCAGCCACAGGGCCAGCAGGCCGGCCGCCCACGCTGCCGCGCCGTGCTTACGCATTCGGAACAAGGCTGGGGCGGAGCAGGCTCAGGCCCGTCATTTCGTCTGGCTTGGGCACGCCCATCAGCTCCAGAATGGTGGGGGCCAGGTCGCCAAGTCTACCATCGGCCAGCGTACCGCGGTAGTCGTTATCGGCCAGAATGAAGGGCACCAGATTGGTGGTGTGCGCCGTGTTGGGCGAGCCGTCGGCGTTGCGCATGAACTCGGCGTTGCCGTGGTCGGCAATGATGATGCTGGCGTAACCGGCAGCCAGGGCGGCTTCCACCACGGCCTGCGCGCAGGCATCGGTGGTTTCCACCGCTTTTACTACGGCTTCAAACACGCCGGTGTGGCCCACCATGTCGGGGTTGGCAAAGTTCAGCACCACGAAATCGGCCGACTTGGCCAGGAGCTCGGGAATGAGGGCATCGCGCAGGTCTGCGGCGCTCATTTCGGGCTGCAGGTCGTAGGTGGCTACTTTGGGCGAAGGGCGCAGAATGCGGCGCTCCCCTTCAAACTCATTCTCGCGGCCGCCCGAGAAGAAGAACGTCACGTGCGGGTACTTCTCGGTTTCGGCAATGCGAATCTGGGTTTTGCCATTCGCGGCCAGCACCTCGCCGAGCGTATTATCGAGGTTGTCCTTCTCGAAGATGGGCGTCACGCCCACGAAGGTGTCGTCGTAGTTGGTCAGCGTGAGGTAGTGCAGGTTCAGGCGCTGCATCTGGAAGGCGTGCATGTCCTGCTGCGTGAGCACCTCCGTGATTTCACGGCCGCGGTCGGTGCGGAAGTTGAAGCACAGCACCACGTCGCCCTCTTCGATAGTCGCCAGCGGCTGGCCGTCGGGGCCGGTTTTCACGATGGGCTTCAGGAATTCATCCGTCACGCCCTCCTTGTACTGCTCCTGAATGGTCTGAATCAGGTTCTGTGAGGGCGTGCCGATGCCGTGCACCAGCAGGTCGTAGGCCACTTTCACGCGTTCCCAGCGGCGGTCGCGGTCCATGGCGTAGTAGCGGCCCACCACCGAGGCAATTTTGGCCCCGCTGCGCACCATCGATTCTTCGAGCTCGTTGATAAAACGCACGCCGCTCTTGGGGTCGGTGTCGCGTCCATCGGTGAAGGCGTGTACGAACACGCGGCGCACGCCGGCCTCGTGGGCAATGGTGCACAGGGCTTTCACGTGGTCGATGTGCGAGTGCACGCCGCCGTCGCTGAGCAGGCCGATGAGGTGCAGGGGCTTGTCGTTGAGCAGGGCATATTCCAGGGCTTTGGCCAGGGCGGGCACCTGCGCCAGCTTGCGCTCGCGAATAGCCTTGCCGATGCGTACCAGCTCCTGGTCGACCACGCGGCCGGCCCCGATGTTCATGTGGCCCACCTCGGAGTTGCCCATCTGGCCCTCGGGCAGGCCCACGGCCTCGCCCGAGGCCTGAAGCGTGCTGTGCGGAAAACGCTGCAACAGTTCATGGAAGAACGGCGTACGGGCCGTATCAACGGCCGAAACCGTGGTATTCTGGGCAATGCCCCAGCCATCCAGAATCACCAATAAAACCTGCTTATTCATCCGGCAAAGATACGGCAGCCCCGTGCGAAGGGCTGAATATTTCTACCTTCGCCGCAACTTTCGTTGGCTGGGCCTGAACCCGTCCCAACAACGCCTAAATTCATCCTGGCACCATTTTAGCTAAACTTCCGCTGCGTATGACGCACTTATTACCCCGCTAATGAAACGCTATCTAATTCGAACGCTATTACTCGGGTGGCTATTCCTGCTCGGGGCCGGAGCCGCACAGGCTCAGGCCGATAACCTCGGAGCCGTGCGTGCGGCCCTGCGCAACGGCTCTTCCCGCGAGCTCTCGCAATACTTTGCCGCCACCGTCGAAGTCAGTTTCGACGACGACAAGAAGAGCTACAATTCAACTCAGGCCGAGCTGGTCCTCAAAGATTATTTCGCCAAAAATTCGCCCAGCAGCTTCGAGTTTATCCATCAGGGCGAAAGCCAAGAGCATATCCAGTACGCCATTGGGCGCTACGTGGGCCGCACCGGTACTTACCGGGTCTACGTCAAGCTCAAGCCTTCGCGTGGCGCACCGGTGATTGACACGCTTGACTTCACAAAAGAATAATCTGCCGAAATTCTAGAAATTGAAAAAGCCCTGGCCGCTGCCGGGGCTTTTTTTATGGGCCTGAACTAAGGCTGCATCACGCAACGAGCCGCTTGTTTCGGCAGCGCAACCGGGCCGTGCTACTTCGCCACCGGCAGGCTGACGGTGACGCTGGTGCCGGCCCCGGGGCGGCTTTGAATAACCAGCGTGCCACCGTGGCGGTGCACGAAGGCCCGGCACAGCACCAAGCCCAGCCCGAAGCCGGTGGCGCGCAGGTTGGGCCCGGGCGTGGGCTCGGGCAGGGCGGGGCCACTCATGAGGGCGCTGACGGTGGTGGCACTCATGCCCGAGCCGGTGTCGGTGCAGGTGAGCAGCACCATGCCCGCGTCGTCGGGGTCGGGCGCGGCGTCGAGGTGCACGTGGCCGCCGGCGGGCATGAATTTGAGGGCGTTGCCGACGAGGTTGCGCAGAATGGTGCGCGTCATGTTGCGGTCGGCCAGCAGGCGCAGGCCGTCGGGCGCGGTGGCGGTGATGTGCTGCCAGTTGGCGGCGGCCGTGGTTTGGTACAGGGCCTGGCACTCGGCAAACATGTCGGCTACCGGCAGCGGCACGGGGCGGCATTCGAGCTCGCCGGTCTGGCTCACGGCCCAGTTCAGCACGTTGTCGAGCAGGTGGTTGAGGCTGTCGGCGGCCTGGCGCACCATGGCGGGCAGCCGAGCCAGGCCGGCCTGGTCGTTCTGGGCAATGTAGGAGTCAATCAGGCTCGTGACGCCCGCGAAAGCCGTGACGGGCCCGCGCAAATCGTGCGCAACAATGGCGTAGAGCTTGTCCTTGAACACCGCCACGGCCCGCAGCTCGGCCGAAGCCGCTTCGAGGGCGCGGTTGTTGGCCGCCACGGCGGCCCGGCTGCGGCGCAGGTTGCGGTAGAGGTGCACCATCACGCCCAGAATCAGAGCCATGATGGCGATAACGCCCACCAGCATCCGGGTGCGCTGGGTTTGGGTGGCCTGCTCGGCGGTGAGCTGGCGCAGGCGGCGCGCGCGTTCCTGGGCCTCGTAGTTCACCTGCGACACCGCCAGCGTTTGCATGGTCTGGCGGCTGTTCAGCGAGTCGTTCAGGGCCACGTAACGGGTGTTCCAGTCGTAGGCGGCGCGGTAGTCGCCCTGGCCAGCCGCTAGCCCAGCTAGCTGGCCGTAGGCATCGAGGGCGCACTCCAGGTAGTGGCTTTGGCGAGCCAGGCGCAGGGCCTCGCGGGCGGCCAGCATGGCCTGGTCGGGCTCGCTGGTTTTGGTGTAGTACTGGGCCAGCTGAGCCTGCAGTTCGGACTGCGTACGAACTGCCCCCTGGCGCTGGCTGATGGCCAGCGACTGCAACAGCAGCCGCCGCACGCGGGGCAGCTGGCCACTTTGCATCAGGTAGGTGGCCAGGCTGGAAAGGTAGGTGGCTTCGGCGGTAGCGTCGCGGCTGCGGCGGGCCAGGGCCAGCGCCAGCGAGTCGTAGTGCAGGGCCAGCGGGTGCTGGTTGCGCAGGTAGGCCAGGCTGCCCAGGTTGCCGAGCAGCTTCATCCGGGTGCGCGGGCTCACGCTTTCGCCGGCCGGGCTGGCCAGCAGGCGCAGGGCGTGGCGGTAGTGCTGCCCGGCCGTGACCGTGTCGCCCCGCGAATGATAGATGCTGCCCTGGTTGCAGTAAGTGCGCACCAGTGCATCGTAATTGCGTTGCTCGCGGGCCAGGCCCTGCGCTTCGGCCAGCAGCCGCAGGGCTTCCGAGCTGTTCGACAGGTTGGCGTAGCACGACGACAGGCTGAGCAACGCCGGCAGCAGCAGCGGCCCGCGCACGGCGGGCGGCAGGGCGCGGGCCAGCGCCGTGGCCGACTCGCCGTAGCTGATGGCCCGGGCCGACTGCTCCTCGCGCAGGGCGTAGCTGATGACCGTGAGCAGTCGCACGCGGGTGGTATCGGGCAGCTGGCCGGCCAGCTGGCGGCGCAAGGGTTCGATGGCGGCAGGCAACGGCGGCGGTGCCGGCGCGGCCCACAGGCCCACCGGCACCAGCAGCAGCGCAACCGCTGCTACCCTTCGCACAAGACATCCAGGCCGCATCATTAATTATTCGCCAAGTAACACTTCTTCAAAGATAAGCAGCCAACGGCGATATTCACGCTTTAGTACCATTTCAAATGTAGCGTTTTTTCGACCACCATTACTATTTGCGGGTTGTAACTGCTTCAAAAGCCAGATAAACCGACAATTCGTTTACAGCCCAATCCGCTGCAATCCATTTTTCATCGCATCCTGACCGCCTCGGATGCAATTTGCACTCAACCTATATGCGGCCCCTGCCCCGTTGAAAAGCGCCGGGCCCCGGTGAACTGCTTTCCGCAAGCAGTTCACCGGGGCCCGAACAAAAAATCAATCAACCGAACTCCCGCTACTGGGGCGGCTGGCTGGCCGCCAGCGCCTGCTCGCGGGCGAGCTTGGCATTGAGGCGAGCGGCATCGCCGCGCCGCACCACGCGGGCAATGTGAATGCTGAGCTCGTAAAGCAGCAGGATGGGGATGGTGACGATAATCTGGGCCGAGATGTCGGGCGGGGTGATGACGGCCGCGATGATGAGGATGACCACAATGGCATGCTTGCGATACATCTGCATGATTTCGGCCGACACGATGCCGGCTTTGGCCAGGAAGAAGACAATCATGGGCAGTTCGAACACGAAGGCGCACGACAGGCTCATGGTGGTGAGCGTGCTCAGGTAGCTCTGCATGTCAATCTGGTTTTCGATGCTGGCATCGACCACGTAGCCGGCCAGAAAGTTGATGCTGAGCGGCGCGGCGATGTAGTAGCCAAACAGCAGGCCCATGATGAACAGGATGGACACAAAGAATACGGCGCCCTGCGAGTTCTGCCGCTCGTGCGGGTAGAGACCGGGCTTGACGAAGCGCCAGATTTCCCAGAACAAGTACGGAAACGCCAGCACAATGCCCACGATGAACGAGGTGCTGATGTGCATGGTAAGCTGCCCGCTCATTTCGCGGTTCTGAATAACGAAGCCCACATCGTTGATGCACAAGTCGGGGGCGTGCACCCACTGGCCGAACTTGCAGAACATGCGGTAGGTCCAGAAATCGGGGCGCGAGGGGCCCAGAATCAGGTCGTGAAACAGGAAATCCTTGGCAAAAAAGGCCCCGGTGGCAAACACGACTACCGAAATGGCTGCCCGGATGATGTGCCAGCGCAGCGCCTCCAGGTGGTCGATAAAGGACATTTCGTGCTGGTCGCCCGAGAGATTTGGTTGTTGAGAGGGTTGCACGGAGGAAATCAGAGAATTAGAGAGGAGGGATAAAACCGTCTGTCATCCTGAGCGCAGCGAAGGACCTTATCACGCCTATAGCTATTACGGCTAGTCGTTCTGCGGTGATAAGGTCCTTCGCTGCGCTCAGGATGACAGATGGCATCAACCCATACGTAAAAACTTACGCAAACAGCGGGTAATCCTGCAGCCAGTTGTTCACTTGCTGGCGCACCTGGCCGATGCGGGTGTCGTTGTCGTGGTTCATCAGCGTTTCGTCAATCAGCTCCACGATGCGGTGCATGTCGGTTTCGCCCAGGCCGCGGGTGGTGATGGCGGCCGAGCCGATGCGGATGCCGCTGGTGACGAAGGGCGACTTGTCGTCGAAGGGCACCATGTTTTTGTTGATGGTGATGTCGGCACGCACCAGGGCGTTTTCGGCCAGCTTGCCGGTGAGGTTTTTCGAGCGCAGGTCGATTAGCATCAGGTGGTTGTCGGTGCCGCCCGAAATGATGTTGTAGCCGAGGTCGGTGAAGCCTTTGGCGAGCGCCTGCGCGTTGCGGGCTACCTGCTTGGTGTAGGTTTTGAAGTCGTCGCTCAGCGCTTCGCCGAAGGCCACGGCTTTGGCGGCGATGACGTGCTCGAGCGGCCCGCCCTGGGTGCCGGGGAACACGGCCGAGTCGAGCAGGGCCGACATGGGACGGATTTCGCCTTTCGGGGTTTTCAGGCCGAAGGGATTTTCGAAGTCCTTGCCCAGCAGGATGAGGCCGCCGCGGGGGCCACGCAGGGTTTTGTGGGTGGTGGTCGTCACGATGTGGCAGTGCTCGAAGGGCGAGTTGAGCAGGCCGGTGGCGATGAGCGCCGAGGGGTGCGAAATGTCGGCCAGCAGCAGGGCGCCCACTTCGTCGGCGGCTTCGCGCAGGGTTTTGTAGTCCCAGTCGCGCGAATAGGCCGAGGCTCCGCAGATGATGAGCTTGGGCCGCTCGCGGCGGGCAATGTCCTTGATTTTGCTCCAGTCGATGAGGCCGGTTTCGCGCTCCACGCCATAAAAGCTGGGCTGGTAGAGCTTGCCCGAGAAGTTCACGGCCGAGCCGTGGGTGAGGTGGCCGCCATGGCTGAGGTCGAATCCGAGGATTTTATCGCCAGGGTTGAGGCAGGCGAGCATCACGGCGGCGTTGGCCTGCGCGCCGGAGTGGGGCTGCACGTTGGCCCAGGCCACGCCAAACAACTCCTTGATGCGGTCGATGGCCAGCTGCTCGACCTGGTCGACGATTTCGCAGCCGCCGTAGTAGCGCTTGCCGGGCAGGCCCTCGGCGTACTTGTTGGTAAGCACCGAGCCCTGGGCGGCCATCACCTGCTCCGAGACGTAGTTTTCGGAGGCGATGAGTTCGAGGCCGTGGGTCTGGCGGGTTTTCTCCTGGGCAATGAGGTCGAAAACGGCGGTATCGAGAAGGCGGGTGGGGGCGGCTGTTTGCATGGGCGTAAAGGTAAGGGCGAGGCGGGGATAGGGAATACGGCGTAAAGAATCGGCTGTCATCCTGAGCGCAGCGAAGGACCTTCTCATAGTTGAACGGTTTGCAGTAATTCAAACGGTGGTAGCGGTGATAAGGTCCTTCGCTGCGCTCAGGATGACAAATGCCTTACCCACTCCCCTGTTCCTTTGTCCCCCATCCCCATTTATCCCCCCGCCGGTGTAAATTGCCGCCATGCCCACGCCTCTCGCCGAAACCCTGACCCAGCTGCGCGTCGGCAACCAGAAGTTTCTGATTGACTTCTACCAGCGCAGCCGGCACCTGTTTGCCCGCTGGGCCCAGCGCCAGCACCGCCTGCCGGCCGCGCAGGCCCATGAGTTGCTGCAGGACACGTTGCTCGACTTCTACGACCAGGTGGCCGATGGCCGCATTACCAAAATGCCCGAAGATTTGCGGGCTTTCATTTATGGCATGGCCCAGCAGCGGCTGGCGGCCCAGGTGCCAGCCCACGTGCCGCTGCCCGCCGCCGAGGCCCAGCGCCGCCAGCGCCTGCTGGCCCAGTTCAACCAGCTGGGGGCCGACTGCCAGCAGGTGCTCACCTACTTCTATTTCCACGGCTACCAGTTTGAGAAGATGGGCGTGAAAATGGGCTTCCCCAACGCCACCGTGGCCCGCCGCCAGAAGGGCAGCTGCCTGCGCAAGCTCTACGAGCTGGTGCGCGGCGGGTATGATGCGACCTGGGGCGCGGGGACGGCAGACAATGAGGGTTAGCGAGTGAATCCCACGGAGCAGAACGTCATGCGGAGCTTGTCGAAGCAGCTCTACCGCGCCACTAATCCTGCTGATTGAATTACTATTGCGGTAGAGATGCTTCGACTGCGCTCAGCATGACAGCCATTTTTGGCTTTTCTCCCGCTTTTTCGCTCCCTACTCCCCGTTTCCCACTTCTCCCAAAATGGACCTCCGCCCCTACTTCGACGACCTTGAACGCTTTGCCGATGGCCAGATGAGCCCGGCCGAGCAGGAGGCGTTTGAGCTGCGGCTGGAGCAGGACGAGGACCTGGCCGAAGCCCACGCCGCCTACGAGCAGCTGACGGCCGACCTGCGCTGGGCGGCCGGCCACGACACGCTGCGCCTGCGCCTGCAGTCGCTGGATGAGCGCATGAACGAGCGCGGCACCGCCCTCGACCGCGCCCAGCACCTGGCCCGCCGCCGCCAGCGCCGCCTGGTGGTGCTGGCTGGTCTGGCCGGCCTGCTGCTACTGGCCGCCGGCGTGGCGGCCTGGTATTTCAGCCGCCCCAACCGGGCGCTGCCCGCCCGCAGCTGGGAAGCCTACTACCAGCCCGACCCCGGCCCGGCCGTAACTACCACGCTGCTCACCAAAAACCCGCTGCTGGCCGAGGCCCTCGACCAGTACCAGTCGGGCCACTACCCGGCGGCGCTGCACTCGCTTGGGCGCGTGTCGCCCACCACCGTCGGGGCCGATACCCTGCTCTACCTGCGCGGCCTGATGCTGCTGCGCCAGGGCCAGGGCAACGCCGCCCAGCTCTACCTGCGCCGCGTGGAGGCCGAGGGGGGCTCCGGCGAGCTGGCCCGCCGCGCCCGCTACCACCTCGGCATGGCCTACTGGCAGGCCCAGGAGCTGGCCCCGGCCCTGCAAGAGCTGCGGGCAGTGGCCGCCGACTCGCTGAACCCCTACCGCGCTCCGGCCCGCCGCGCCGTGGCCGCCGGCGTGCTCGAAGCCCGCTAAACCAAAGCAGCCCCGGCTACGCGCGCAGCCGGGGCTGCCTATTAAGAGCCGGATTCCCTGCGGTCGGGAGTGGTTTAAAACCGGTCTAAGGTGGTGCGGAACCGGTCCGGAGTGGCCAGCTAGGCCTTAGGGGCAGCGCCGGGCTTGGGTTTTTCGGCCCCCAGGCGGTGGGTGTAGCGCTTTTTCATGGTTTGCAGGGCGGCCTGCACGGCGGCGGTTTCGCCGTTGTCTTTGCGCAGGTCTTCGTACACGTCGTCGGCGGTCACCATCACGTCGGCCCCGGCGAGGCGATAGGTGTCCTGCACTTTTTGGGCCAGGGGGCCGAGCACGGCCTGCAGCCGCGCAGAGCGTCCATCAGGTCCACGTCTTTCTCGAACTCGGCTAGGTCGAAGCTGCGGCGGGTGAAGTCGAGGTTGGCGCGGGTGGCCTCCAGGGCGGCTTTGGCGAAGGGCACACCATCGAAGCCGATGTTGCGCAGGCTGCGGCTTTCCTCGGGTTGCAGGGTGATGAGGAAGGGCAGTAGGGCTTCGGCTTGGCGCAGCAGGTCAGTCACCTTTTTGGCATCGGCGGCGGAGAGGGTTTCGGAAATGCGGTTGCCTTGTTTCATGAGTGAATGAGTTGGGGGTTGGGGTGAGAAATGGGTTGGGAAATAACGGCGGCCGGCGGCGCACGCGGGGCCACGCCCGCCGGCCGGGCTACTTACTTTTCGATTTGCAGCGGCTGGCGGCTCAGCACCTGCGGGCCGCGCAGAATGTGCACGAAATAGAGGCCCGCCGGCAGCTTATCGGTGCGCAGGCGGATGGTGGCTTGCCCCGCGGGGCCGGTGTGCTCGGCCCGGGGCCGGCCCTGACTGTCGAACAGGCGCACGGTGAGGGGCTGCGGGTCGTCGTCGGCGTTTTCCACGTGCACGTCCACCGACTCGCTCGCCGGGTTGGGGTAGAGCGTGGCGGTGGCGGCCTGCTGCGTGCGGGGACGGCACTCGCCGGTGACGCTTGCGCTGGGCCGGGCCCCGGGCGCGGGGCAGTCGTTAATGAACTCGTAGCTGATGACGTGGGTGATGCGGCACCCGAAGTAGTATTCAAACTCGATGCCGTTGGCATCGGCTACCAGGCGGTTATCCACGTACCAGCGGTAGCCCGCGCCCGGCACGGCCGGGGCCGTGAACACGCAAAACGTGGGCTCGCCGGGCTGGGCTAGGTTGCGCACCGTGGGGTTGGGCTTGCCGATAGATACCACTTTGCTTATCGTGAACGAGCCGCAATCGCCGTTCAAAGTGGCCAGCACCGTGGCAAGCCCTATGGCGGAGCCGTCGCTGAGGGTGAAGGTATTGCCACTGCTCGTCTGCGTGACGGACACATCGGCCACGACGCTCCAACTTATCTGCACACCGGGCGGCAACCCGGCCACCGTGAACGTGGTGCCCCCGCCCGCGCACACCACGTCGGGCCCGCTGATGACGGGCGCGGCCGAACAAAACGCCTGGCAGCTGAGTACCTGCGGGGCTTGCCGCAACTCTTGCAGCATCCAGGTGCTGTTCAGGGCCGTGTACTCGATATGGCCTTCGTTTTGGCGGGCAGCGGTGCGGAAGTTAGCAAACGGCGTACCCACGCTGGTACCGGGCGAGTACGAAGCCCGTAGCGCGGCCGTGCCGCCTGGCGTGATGTTGAGGGCGCTGTAGGTGGGCAGAAAGCAGAACTGCCGCTGCTTGATAATGCCCGCGGGCAGGGCAGTAATAGCCCCGCCCGCTTGCTGCGCATACGCATCGAGGCTGATGATGCCGCCGGAACCGCTGTCCAGCGGGAGCTGCGAGCTGAGCGAGCTGGCCTGAAAATTCATCAGGGTAAGCTGCACGTCGAACAGTCCGAGCAGCCGCGTGCGCTTCTGCACCCGGGCGAATATGTAGTAGATGGGCTGGGCCTGCTGGTCGGGCAGGGCGTTGAGGCGGTATTCCGCCTTGAGGTCGTAGGCCCCCGTCAGGCCAATGGCCAGCGTGCCCAGCGTGCCCGCCCCGACCACCGCCGTGAGGCTGGCAATGCCCACCCCGACCAGAAACGGGTAGTCGAACACTTCGCCATCAAACCCGGCTTTTGCCAACTCGGCGCAGGGCTCGAAGGGCTGCCCGCGCCCGCACTCCGAACCGTTGGAGCTGGCCACCACCCGGCAGGGCCGCCCCGGCGTGCCCACCGGCACCCGCGCCGGGCCCAGCAGGGCCTGGTACTCCTGCTGAAAGGCATCGTAGAGGGAGGTGGGAGCGGCCACTACCGGCCCGGCAAACTGCAGAAGCTGGGTGGGGCCCCGCCGGGTTTGGTAGCGCAGCATTTGCTGGGCGGCCGGCGAGAGCAGCGCGTTGCGGGCCTGCACCAGCAGCGGAAACCGCTCGGCCAGCACCACGTCGCTGCCGATGGGGTTACGGATGACGGTGCCGGCCAGGTGGCGCACCGTCATCTGAATGCTGAGGGGGATGTTGGCGCCCTGGTGGGGCGAGTCGTGGGTGATGAGCAGGCCCACCTGGTGCGGGTAGGCGGGGTTGCTGGCATCGGTTTCGATTTCGCGCAGGGCGTACTGCGCCACCAGCCCGCCCATGCTCATGGCCAGCATGGCGTTGGGCTGGGTGCCGGTTTTGTGCTCGTTCACCCAGCGGATGACGCGCTCCAGCAGCCGGGCGTTGCGCTGAATGAAGTCAGTACCGCTGTTGAAGTCGACATACACAATGTCGTAGCCGTCAGCATCGGCACCGTCGCTGAGGATGCTTTGGTTATCTCTATTGCTAATTCTTGCAACAAATTCTTTGTAATCAGAACGAGCATCTGGTCCGCCAATATATCCCGATACGTCAAATCCTTTCACCACAATCAACGGCTTATCGAGCACGGCCGGGTCGGGGGTGGCTTTGTTGCGGCCGCCGTATTCTATGGATATGGTAGCCGACGCATATTCGCCGTTGTAGTCCCGGTCGGCCGTCAATTGAAACGGGGGCAGCACGTTGGGCCCGCTGCCGGCGTAGCGGGCGGCCGCCACCGGCGCCGGCGCCACCACCAGCAGGTGGCTTTCCCAGGTGCTGCCGTCGGTGTAGCTCACCCGCACCCGCACGTCTTTGGGGCCGCCGGAGGGGTAGCTCACGGGGCGGACCACGTCCCAGCTCAGGCCCACGAAGCCCTAGCCATCGGCAAAGTCGGCCTGCACGGTGGCCACGGTGCGGCCGGTGTTGGTGAAGAACAGGGCCGGCCGGACAATGAACGAGGCCTGGGCGCTGGGCAGGTCGGTGGTGCTGGCGGCCACGCCGAAGGCCGTGTTGAGCTGGTAGGGGTTGCGCCCGTCCACGTCGTAGAGGCGGTTGTTGGCCGACTGGATGAGGCCGCTGCTGAGGGCATCGGTGCGAATGCTGTGGTAGTTGAAGTGCAGAATGGGCAGCTCCACGGCCGAGTCGAGGGCATACTGGGCAAGGCGCTGGTTCACGGTAGCCAGCGGGAGCATGGCCGCCGAGCTGCCGTTGATGCGGGCCCCGTCGAGGTCGCCGTAGAGGGCGCGCCAGCGGTTGAGGTCGAGCTGGTTGGCCGGGGTGAAGCCGTTGGTGCCGGTGAAGGGGGCGTGGTCGATGAATTGCAGGCCCTACTCTTCGAGCAGGCCCGAGGGCACCCGGTTTTTGTCGACCGACTGGAATACCGTGTTGATGGCGTCGGCAAAGCCGGTGAGCGGGGCCTCCAACTCGGGTGCGGCGGTGGTCGTTTGCCCCAGGCTGCGCAGGCTCGCGGCCAGTAGCAGAAGCGCGAATAAAAGTTGTTTCATGGGCAAGAAAGGTGGAAAAGATGAAAAACGTTGATTTAAAAGGGGCAATCGAAGCGGCCGTCGGTGACGACTATTTTGCCACACCCAGCCTTCTCTAGGGTGAAAGAGAAGCGCCCCGAGGCGATGCGGGCAACGGGGTCTAGCTTGGTCAACTCAATAAATCCCGGCTGTACTGTGTTATAGTAAGCGTGCAGCCGTTGTTGAAGTCCTCGTATTCAGCAACGCGGAATAACGAGTCGCTGGCAACATAGCTTCCATTTTGGTATACTTTGTCAAGCACTAGGCTGATGCGCTGGAACGTGCTCAATCCATTGAAATTCCCTCTGCGGCTGACTACTATAGCTAGCCGGGAATTCATATAGCTGCAAGAGATTAGTGGTCCCCCAAGCTGACTGCCGGCCGGGGTCCAGGCTTGGCCGTTGACGAGGCAGCCGAAGGTGCGTTGGCCGGTCTGGGTTTCGGGGGGCAGCAGGGCGAGCGGGTCGGCGGGCGGTTGGGGCTGCGGGTCGTTTTTGCACTTAGAGCACTGCGTGAGTGTGAGCAGGGCGGCGTAAAGCAGGAGCTTGCGGAGCATAGCGAGGGGGTTGCGTGTGGTGGAGGTAGGTTGCAGGGAACCCGCACGGAAGGTACACCCGATGGCGGGGCTAACTTAGGCCGTGAGGCCCCGCCAAAAAAGGACGCTTTGCCTTTTTTCCAGACCTCGGTTTTGGGCAGGGAACGCCAGGCGGGCGGCTCTCCGGCGGCAGGGAAAACCCGCCCCAGACGCTTCCGATGCGTGTTGCCGCCCCCTGCCCGGCGCGGTGTTTTCTAAAAAAGCCGCCAATTCCTGACATCGGCCCACCGCCCGGGCCGCGTTTTATTTTTTCTCCCCGCCTCGGGCCTTGTGAAGCTGGCCATTCTGGGCCACGAGCAGGCCGGCCGTGAGGGCATCGGGCCGCAGGGTGGCGTAGGGCAGGCACTGCACCAGCAGCGGAATGGCGGTGGGCGCGGCCGCGACCTGCGCGGCCAAGGCCGTGTTCAGGTCGGGCAGCAGCGGCAGGGGGCTGGGCCGCCCCACGTTGCCGCTCACCAGCGAGGCGTAGCACATGCGCTAGGTGGTGAGCGTGGCCACGCTGGAGTCGGTGAGCGTGCCGTTGTAGGGCGTGAGCGCGGCGAACCGGGTGCCGTATTCGGCCAGGTAGGGCACGGGCACCTGGCTTTTGTCGAGCGGCGCGAAAATGCGGTCCACGGCCTGCCGGAGCGAGTCGGTGGTTTGGGCGGCGGCCGGCACCCCCAACAGGAGCAGGCCGCTAAGCCAGCGGTAAAAAATTCTCATGAGCGGAAAGGGAAAAAGGGAATGGAATGACTTATCAGATTTTGGCATCGAAGCGGCCTTGCGTCAGGCGCAACGTGTCGCAGCCGGCTTTGACGAACTTGCACTCGAACGTGCCGGCGATGACGCCCGCGTTCAGGTCCAGGCGCGTGATGGTGAGCGTGCCTCGCCGGTAGTTAATTGAGGCATCCGTGAAGATTTCTCCGCACCGGGTGGGGTCTTTTTTATTCAGATAACTTGTGGCTCCCCCCACGCCGCCCGGCAGGTTGAGCGAGTAAGTACCGGCGGCGCGTATGGGCACAAAATGCAGCCCGATGGAGGTGCTCCAATCTTTGCCATCGACCTTGTAAGTATCGACAACCAAGTCGCCGCCATTGAAAGTAGGGTCGTAGAGCACGGCGAAGTTGCTGCCCAGGCCCACGCGGCCCTGCGGGGTGTAGGGCTGGCCGTTGAGCAGGCAGCCGAAGGTGTTGGCCCCGGTTTGGGTGGCCGGGGGTAGCGCGGCGGCCGGGTCGGCGGGCTGCGGGTCGTTCTTGCACTTGCTGCAATGCGTGAGCGTGAGCAGGGCGGCGTAGAGCAGGAGTTTGCGGAGCATAGCTAGGGGTTTTGAGGGCATTGGAAACGGATGACAGGAAACCCGCAGCAGGAAGGTACACCCAATGGCGAGGCGAACCTAAGCAATGATTCTGCGACAAAAAAGGACACTTCGCCCTTATTCCAGACATCGATTTTCGGGGGTAACCGCCGCACGCACGGTCCAGCAAAAGGAGCTATAAGTCGTCCTATGCGCTCGTAACGCCCTGTTTGGCAGCCACCCGGCGCGGAATTTTCATTAAAAACCAGCCCATTTCTGACATCGTCCCCCCAAACGCCAGAAGCCCCGGCTACTTACGTAACCGGGGCTTCGGCAACAGGCAGAACGGCGCGGGCGCGCGGTTCAGCGCCTCAGTTTTTCACCACGCGCTGGTGCAGCACCTGGCCGCCCACGGTAGCGGTGAGCAGGTAGGGGCCGGCGGCGCAGGCGGGCTGCACGCGCAGCGGGGCCGCGCCGGGCGCGAGGGCCTGTTCCTGCTGCCACACGGTGCGGCCCGCAGCATCGAGCAGGCGCAGGGTGGCGGTGGTGGCGGCGGGCGCGGCGAGGGCCACCGTCAGCTCGGAAGTGAATTGGGTGGGGTAGGCAGCTAGGGCCAGGCCTTCGGCGTCGAAATCGACGCGCTGCGGGGCGAAGTAGTGGGTGGCACCGCTGCGGTCATCCTGGCGCAGGCGGTAGTAGCGGGGGCCGGTTTTATCGGGCGCGGTGTCGAGGAAACTGTAGCGGCGGGCGCTGCTGCTGTTGCCTTCGGCGGCGGCCACGTAGCCGATTTGCTGGTAGGTTTTGCCATCGCGCGATACTTCGAGGCCGAAGCCGCGGTTGTCCTGCTCCGAAGCAGTTTCCCAGCTCAGCCGGGCGTTGCGGCCCTGGCGTTCGGCCCGGAAGGCAACGAGGCCCACCGGCAGCGGGGCGGTGAGGTCGGCCAGCGTCCAGCGCGAGAAGCCGCCCACGTTATTCAGCACCGCGTAGCCGCTGCCGGCGCTGCTGAGGCCCTTGTTTTGCCAGTTCGCGCCGTTATCAACCGACTTGAAAAAGCGCAGGTTGGCCGGCGTGACGCCGTTGAGCTCGTGGGTGAAGTATTCGATGGTTAAAGCGGCATCGAGGCCGGTGTTGGTGGTGGCCGCAATATCAAAGTAGCGCAGGATGGCCCGCGCGCCGGCCGCGCCGCTGGGGGCCGTGCCGGTGGTGCGCGTCACGGTGGTGAGGCCGGGCAGCAGCGAGCCGGTGGCGGGCAGCAGGCGCAGGCCCACGCCGCCGAAGGTTTCGGCCACGCCTGCCACGGGCGTGCGGCGCACTTCCACGCGGCCCAGCACGTAGCTGGTTTCGGTTTCGGCCAGGTTGGCCAGCGGCTCGAGCCGGATGCGGTACGCGCCGGTGTTGAGGATGCCGCTCAGCATCTGAATGCCGTTGTACACCTGGGCGTCGTCAGAGAAGGTTTTCACGCCGCCGCCGTTCACTTCAAGGTTGAAGTAGAGGCCGCCGCTCACCACCTGGTTGCCGGCTCCGGTGAGCTTCACCTTGCCCGTCGAGCAGGTGAACTGCCCGCTGTTCAGCATGTCGCCCTTGATTTCGATGTCGCCCAGCGTCTGGGCAAAAATGCCAGTGGCGGCGTTGGTGAAGTTGCCGTTGATGAGGATGTCGCCGCCCGTGTGGTTGAGTACGCCGGCGTTGGTGAGGTCGCCGAGCACCACGGTCTGGCCACTTTCCACCACCATCAGCTGCCCGCTGCTCACATTAAAGGACGAGAGAATGGTAGTGGCCTGGCTTACAAGGCTGTTTACGCCGCTGGTGCCGGTGTTGCTCACGTTGGTCACGGTGTTGGCCGTGAGCTCGGAGCGGCCGCCGGCCACGCTCAGGGCTGTGAAGGCGGTGCTGCCCACGCCGGTCAGGCTCACTTCGCGCACCACGTTGTTCGTCACCTCGTTGGTGAGCACGATGCTGCTGCCGCAGCTCATCACAATGCCCCGGAAGTTCTGGGTGCCGCCGTTGGTCCAAGTGCCGCCGGTAGCGCCGGCCGCCTGCCCGCCGATGAAGTTGCCGCTCACCGTGGCATCGTTGGCAATGGCCCCGGGGCGGAAGTCGATGCCCGTTTGGGCGGCCGTGGGCAGGGCCGCGGCGTTGTAGTAAAAGCTGTTGTTGCTGATGGTCCACTGGTTGCCGTTGCCGGTGCTCACCAGCACGCCCGTGCGGTCGAAGTTGAACAGCTCGCAGTTGGTCAGGCTGAAGCCGTCGTTCACGCCGCTGGTGCTGACCGCGTACACGAGGTTGGCGGGCAGTTGGGCGGGGTCGGCGTTGCCCACAAAGCACTCGGTGAGGGCGTTGTAGTCGTTGCCGGCCACCGTGCCGCTGCCCACCACCACCACGCCGCTCGTGAGCAGGCTGTTGGAGCCAAGCACGGTCGCTTCGCGCAACACGTTGTGGTTGGCATCGCCGCCAAAGGCCACCGTCGGGGCCGCAGGGTTGGGCTGGCGCAGCGTGAGGGCCCGCGCCACCGTGCCGTTGTTGCCGCTGAGGGTGGCGTAGGCGCTGCCCGCCCCAAACGTGAAAGTGCCCGTGAGCACACTGCTCACCCCGGCCGCCGGCCGGATGGTGAGGGCATTAATCGCGCTGCCGGTTTTGGTCAGCAGCACGTCTTCAACGTAGCTGGCATCGAGTAGGCGCAGCTCGTAGTCCTGCTCCAGCGTGGCGGGCACGGCCGCCAGCGCCGCCGTGATGGTGGGGTAATTGGCGCCGGCCGTAGCCCCAACCGTGTAGATGACAGCCGCCTGCGCCTGGCTGGCCAGCCCCAGCAACAAGGCCAACGAGCCGAGCGGGCGCGCCAGCCGGCCCAAGTGCCGCTGCTTCGTGTACTCAATTGGTGAATGTGAGACAATGTGTTTCATAACAGGGAGAGAGTGAGTGAATGGTTAGCAGAAATGCCAGTCGCCAGCCAGTGGCAAACCAGCAATAATTACATTGCCCAAACACCTAAATCCAATAGAGTAATTGAGCACTCCATTGCGGCATTTCGACAAAATGTAACTTATCAAATCTAACGCCGGATTTCATCCAAGCGCAACCCTGAACACAACAATCAACCCGAATAATTATATGAACCACGAATTATATTACAGCTATACCATTGATTTCGAACTTTATTACCATTAATTTTTCACTTCAGGCAGTAGCTGGTTTTAGCAGCCGCCTCCAATCCTACCCTATCATAGCATTAGCCAAAAGACTATTAAAACCAATCCATTTTTATAATTATATTAATTCAATTTCACTGTCCGTTATCACTCACCAAACAAATAATTATTAAACGAACTTGGCTTCTCTTCGTAAAACACAAAAAAGCCACTGCCCCAAAGTGGCAGTGGCTGGTCCTGGCCGAGTTGGCAGATGCCCGTTTCAGCGGCGGCCGATGGGATAGGCGGGCTCGCAGTTGGGCACTTGCGTTACTTCCCAGGTATCGAGGTTGAGGGCGGTGAGCTGGGCGAAGGCAGCGTTGTGGCGATACACGCAGCCGCTGTCGAGGCCCAGCGCGCCGGGATGCTTGGCGGCCTGGGTGCGCACCTGCGCCGCCGGCCGGGGCACGTGCCCGTGCAGCAGCCGCTTGCCCCCGAGACGCACGGGGTCGAACACGAATTTCTTGATGCTGAGCATGGTCAGGTAATCCTGGCGCATCTCTTCGGGCGGCAGCGCAAAGTCGTAGCCGGCGTGAACCAGCACAAAATCGGGCAGTTCAATTTCATAAGGCAGCGCATCGAGCCAGGCCAGGTAGTGGGGTGCAATGTCGCTGGCGCGCCGCACGCCGAAGCTGCGCAGCGTGGGCTGACGGCCGGGCAGGCCCAGCCAGGCCCAGCGCTTGCGGTGCCGCGCATCGTCGAGCAGGGCCTGGTCGTGGTTGCCGCGCAGGGCCTGCACGTTGTAGCCGCTGGCTTGCAGGTGCATTAGGTAGTCGAGCACGCCTTTGCTGTCGGGGCCCTTGTTCACGTAGTCGCCCAGCAGGTAAAGCTCATCGGCGGTCGTCAGGCGCAGCTCGTCTTCTACCAGGCGGCGAAAGGTGTGCAGGCAGCCGTGCAGGTCGGTGGTGGCGTAGCGGCTCACGGGAAGCAAAGGATATAGGGAACGAAACAAAAAAACGTCATGCTGAGCGCAGCCGAAGCATCTCGCGTGCAATAGTAAATGATTACTACTGCACGCGAGATGCTTCGGCTGCGCTCAGCATGACGTTCAAGTTGACAACTCTATACTAGTGGCTAGTGGCCGCCGCCGTAGGCCGGCTTGTCGAGGTTGGCCTTGTCATGGCTGCGGTTGGGGTGGCGCTGGCCGGCATCGAGGGCATCCTGCTCGAGCTGGTCTTCGGGCGTGGTGCCGGTTTCGGCGGCGGGCAGGGCATCGGCCTTGGGCGTGCCTTCGGCGCGGCGCTCGTTAGGCTGCTCGCCGGTTTTCTGGTCGTTATGGTGCGTCGACATGATGATAATCGGGTTTAAGTGAAAAGAAACTTAAAACGGTAATCTGCCGCGGCCAGTGGCTTACTGGTCGATGGCCGTATCGGTGGCGTTGGGGTCGGTGAGGTCGGCGTTGGTATCGGTGCCGGTGATGGGCTGGATGGGGCGGGGCTCCATCTGGCCCATGCCCACGCGGGAGTTGGGGTTCAGCATCTCATCCACACCGGGGCGGCGGTCGTGCGCGTCGAGCTCGTCGACGGGGCGGCCGCTGGGCTCAATGGTGTCGGTGTATTCGTCGCGGGGCGGCAGGTCCTGGTTGGCGCGGTCGTCGCGGCCTTCGTCCTGCGAGCGCATGTTGTCGGCCGGCGGGCTCATGTTGTCGGCGGTTTCGTTCACGCCCACGGCAGTTTCGCCGCCGGCCGTGTCGGAGCCGAAGCCTTCCTTGCCGTCGCGGTTGCCGAAGCCGCCGCGGGCCGCTTCGTTCTTGGGCGGGTCGGCGTTGGGGATGTGGTGGCCGGCTTCCATTTCTTCGTTGGTCGTGTCGTCGTTGATGACTCGGATGGGGCGGTTGTTGGGGTCGATGGCCATGGGGCGGGAGGTGTTTGGAATGAGCAAGTGTAGGGAGGTGTGTACTTTGGTTTGCGGGTTTGGGTTTTGCCCGCGCCGCGCCATCAACTGCTTTCGCCCCTGCTAAATATAGGTAAATTTATGTGGTCAACTATTGACAACAGCCTCGCCCGCACCTACCGCTTCGTGGACTTCCGCACGGCCTTCGCTTTCCTCACCGAAGTGGCCGCCGAGGCCGAGCGGCTCGACCATCACCCGTGGTTCAGCAACGAGTATAACGTGGTGGAATTCCGCCTGCGCACCCACGACGCGGGCAACACCGTAACGGCCCGCGACCACCGGCTGGCGACGGCCATTGATGCCGTAGCCGCGCGGTATTTGCTGCAATAGCGGGCCTTTGCCACGCAACCTGCGCTTAATCAGGAATGGCGCCGAACAGTCCTACCAGTAACATGCACAACGCCACCAGGGAGGTTACTGCCAACTGCAGATAGCGACCCGATTGGTTGAGTTCTTGTACAAACAGAAAGCTGCTTGGGTCACGGATGTCGTACCGCAAGTAGGCATCCGAGTTGTCGAAGAACTCTACTTTATTTGATAAGATGCCGCCACGGGTGCTAAGAACCCATTCTGCCCCCACGCTTTCTCCTTCTATTACTTCACCTGTTGCTGTTTCGAAACGCACCCGCGGCTCAAAGTAATTGGACCTGCGGCCCGGTTTGACTTCTCGCTGGCTGACGATGATGCCCGAACATTCGACGCCCTCCCGCCCGAGCGCCGACGCCAGCCTAATTTCTTTGAATGCGCCGTATGCCCCCATTCCAGGAATTATGGCGCATACGATTGCGGGGAAAATCATACGTTGCAAGGATGCCGTTGGTACCTGCTTCTTCGAACGGCAAATTAATGGGTCTAGCCCAACAGCTGCAATTGCTTTGGCGAAGGTTAACCCTCGTTCCTGCCCCGTACCTTTGCTTTATGCCCAATCCCACGGTTCTGTACCTCGTGCCCACGCCCATCGGCAATCTGGAAGACATTACGCTGCGGGCCATCCGCGTGCTGGGCGAGGTGGGCACGGTGCTCTGCGAGGATACCCGCACCAGCGGCCGCCTGATGCAGCACCTGGGCCTGAAGAAGCCCCTCCTCTCCTACCACCTGCACAACGAGCACCAGCAGGTGCCGCGCCTGCTGGAACGCCTGGAAAAAGGTGAAACCATGGCCTTGGTCAGCGACGCCGGCACGCCGGGAATCTCCGACCCCGGGTTTCTGTTGGTGCGCGAGTGCCTGGCCAAGGGCCTCGGCGTGGAGTGTTTGCCCGGGGCCACGGCCTTCGTGCCGGCGCTGCTGAAGTCGGGCTTCGGGGCCGAGCGGTTCACGTTCGAGGGTTTTTTGCCGGTGAAGAAGGGGCGGCAGACGCGCCTGCTGCAGCTGGCCCAGGAAACCCGCACCATGATTTTCTACGAGTCGCCGCACCGCATCGTGAAGACGCTGGGGCAGCTGGCCGAAGTGCTGGGGCCGTCGCGGCCGGCCTCCGTCAGTCGCGAACTCACCAAGCTTTTTGAAGAAACCGTGACCGGTACGTTGGCCAGCCTGGAGGCTGACTTCGCGGCCCGGCCCGCTATTAAAGGAGAAATTGTCGTTGTCGTCGAAGGAAACCTTGCCCCGCCCCCCCGCGAGCCCCGCCCCGGCCGCGATGCCTCATACTACCGCCGTGCCGATGACGCCGACGATGAGTCTGAATCAGAAGACTAGCCGGCCCGGACTGCGGCCCGCCGCGCTGGCGGTGCTGGGCGGCCTGCTGCTGTGCGCCGGCTGGATGCCCTGGCCCACGGCCCTCACGGTGCCGCTGCTGTTCGTGGCCTGGGTGCCCTATTTATTGATGGAGCGCCGCCTCACGGCGCAGGGTGCGCGCAAGGGCCGCGTATTCGCGCACACCTACCTGCTGCTGCTGCTCTGGAACGCCCTCACTACCTGGTGGGTGAGCTACGCCAGCCTGCCCGCCGGCATTGCCGCCGTGGTGCTGAATGCGCTGCTCATGTGCCTGCCGCTCATGGCCTTCCGCCAGACCCACAAGCGCCTGGGCTACCGCTGGGGCTACGCGCTGCTACCGGTGTACTGGATTGCCTTCGAGCAATTGCACCTGCACTGGGACATCACCTGGCCCTGGCTCACGCTGGGCAATGGCTTCGCGGCCGCGCCGGGCTGGGTGCAGTGGTACGAGTACACGGGTTTCCTGGGCGGCTCGGTATGGGTATGGGCCGTGAACCTGCTGGTATTCCGGGCGTGGTATGGCCGGGGCGGCGTGGCCCCCTGGACGTTCGAAAGCCCGGCCCGCTGGCGCTGGGCCGCGCCAGTTCTGGCCGTGGCCGTGCCGTTGTTTGTGTCGAGCATCATCGGGCGCAACTACCAGGAAAAAGGCCCGACGGCCGAAGTAGTGGTGGTACAGCCCAACTTCGACCCCTACGTGGAGAAGTTCGAAGGCGGCCCCAAGTTTATCCCCTACGACGAGCAGCTGACGCGCTTTCTGGCGCTGTCGGAGCAAAAGCTCACGCCCGAAACGCGCCTCGTCATCTGGCCCGAAACGGCGCTGGAGGAGCCGTATTGGGAGAATACGCTGGAGAGCAACCCAAAAATTCGCCGCATCCGCGAGTGGCTGGGGCGGCATCCGGGCGTGGCCCTGCTCACGGGCATCACCACGCTGGGCTCGTACCCGAACAAGGAAGCGGCCAGCGAAACGGCCCGTTACCGCGACGACCTGGGCTACTACGATTTCTTCAACTCCGGCGCGTATTTCGCCGATGCCAGCGCCCGCGTGGTCATCTACCACAAGTCGCGGCTGGTACCGGGCGTGGAAAAGGTGCCGCCACTGCTGGTGTCGCTGGTGTCGCACATCGACCTGGGCGGCACCGTGGGCAGCGTGGGCAGCCAGACCGAGCGCACCGTGTACCCGGCCCCGGCCAACGCGCCGGCCCTGCGCGTGGCCCCCATCATTTGTTACGAATCTATTTACGGCGACTTTGTGGGCGAATACGCCCGCAACGGGGCCACACTGCTGGGCCTACCCACCAACGATGCGTGGTGGCACGACTCGCCCGGCTACCGCCAGCTGCTGAGCTACGGCCAGCTGCGCTGCATCGAAACGCGCCGCGACCTGGCCCGTTCGGCCAACACCGGCTTCACCGGCTTCATTAACCAGAAAGGCGAAATCACCCAGCGCGAGCCGGCCTGGATTCCGACGGCCAGCCGCGCCACCGTGCACCTGAACGACGAAGTGACATTTTATGCCCGCCACGGCGAGCTGATTGGTCGCGGCGCGCAGCTGCTGGCAGTGCTGGGCCTGCTGGTGGCCGCGGTGCTGGGCTTCACCCGGAAACGGGCCGTTGTGGGGTAGAGACGCGACACTTCGCGTCTCGTCGTTGAACGACCATAGCCGCGCCACCTGTAATTCCCGAATGCGCAGGCATAAGTTCAACAAACCCAACGACCAGACGCGAAGTGTCGCGTCTCTACACCGTTCGATAATATGACGCCCGACTTTACCCAACTCTCTCACGACCTCGCCGCCCTGTGCCGCCGCACGGCCCAGTTCATCAGCCAGGAAGCGGCTACTTTCGACCGCGGTAAAGTAGAGCACAAGGGCCTGCACGACCTCGTGAGCTACGTGGACCAGGAAACCGAGCGCCGCCTCGTGGCCGGCCTGCGCGAGCTGCTGCCCGAGGCGGGCTTCATTACCGAGGAAGGCACGGCTGGCCCCGATGCCCACACCGAAGAATTCGTGTGGATAATCGACCCCCTCGACGGCACCACCAATTTTGTGCACGGGCTGCCGGTGTACTGCATCAGCGTGGCGCTGGTGCAACACCGCGAGCTGGTGGTGGGCGTGGTGCACGAGGTGGGCCGCGACGAAAGCTTCCGGGCCGTGCGCGGCGGCGGCGCGTTCTGCAACGACCAGCCCATTCACGTCACCGACGTGGCCGAACTGAATAGCTCGCTCATTGCCACCGGCTTTCCGTACCACGATTTCGGCAAGCTCGATGACTTCCTGAAAATTCTCGGCGCGTTTTTTCAGCGCAGCCACGGCGTGCGGCGGCTGGGCTCGGCCGCGGCCGACCTGGCTTACGTGGCCGCCGGCCGCTGCGAAGGCTTCTTCGAATTCAACCTGAACTCCTACGATGTGGCGGCCGGTATTCTGCTGGTGCGCGAGGCCGGCGGGCACGTCACGCAGTTTCTGATGGAAGGTGACCCGCTGTTTGGACGCGAGATTGTGGCCAGTAACCGGCTCATTCATGCCGAGATGCAGGCGGCCATTGGCGAGTTCTGGCGGTAGCCGCGCAAACTATTCCTTTCGCTCCGCAGTTATCCCGCTATGCTTTTGCTGGCCATTACCTCCCTCGAAATTCAGTACTTCCTCATCGGCGCGCTATTCGTGGCGGCGGCGTTCTACGTGGGGCGCATTTTTTACCGTGCGTTTTTCAGCAAAACGGCGGCCGGCTGCGCCAAGGGCTGCGGCGGGGCCTGCGGGCAAATCGATGTGGAGGCCCTGCAACGCACCATTGAGCGCCGAGCCACAATGAAATAATGCCGTTTGGCTATTTAGTTAGCCCAACCATAACCCGCCCCCGCCCCGGCTGCGTATAGCCCGGGCGGGGGCGGCCGACTTTTCGGCCCGCAGCCCCGCCACCTACTCTCCCCAAAACACCCCACCGCCATGCAGGACAAAGAAGAAGAACGCTCGCTCGTGAGCGTCGAGAACCGACTCAATAAAGAAGGCTTCACCCAGGATTTCAACGTGGTGGACGGCCGGTTGCAAACCATTGGCCACGATTCGAATAAGAGCTACGCGCCCGAAGAAGTAACCATCGTGGATTTCTACCGCTTCGAGGGCGAAAGCAACCCCGACGACATGTCCATTCTTTACGCCATTGAGGCCGCCGACGGCGTGAAAGGCACGATTTCGACCGCCTATGGCACCTATGCCGACGGCGACACCGACGACTTCCTGAAAAAAGTGGAAGACCTCGGGAAGAACCTCACCAAAAAGGTGAAATAGCACCCGTTCCTTCGGGTTCGGCCGGGCTCCCACCCGCAGCGGCTTGCTGCGGGTGGGAGCCCGTTTTTTTCGCGCTTACTTTGCGGTATTACTTCCTTCCCGCTTCTTTTTCGGCCGCTTATGATTCGCCTTTCGCCCCCGGCCTTTTCGGGCAGCAACGACATTAAAGACCTGCTGACGGCCATGCTGCGCCGCCGCGCCGCCGAATGGGTGGGCAAGGACATGCTGGACGTGCCCGCCGGCAACGGCGAAACGGCGCAGTTGCTCAAGGAATTAGGCGCCAATGTCACGGCTTCGGACCTCTACCCCGAATTCTTCCGCTACCCCGACATTCCGTGCATCAAGGCCAACCTGAACGACACGCTGCCCTTCGCCGATGCCAGCTTCGACGTAGTGATTTGCCAGGAAGGCATCGAGCACATGCCCAACCAGCTGCACCTGTTTCAGGAGCTGAACCGGGTGCTGCGGCCGGGCGGCCGGGCCATCATCACCACGCCCAACTACTCCAACCTGCGTACCCGCCTCAGCTACCTGCTGCTCGAAAGCGAGGCCTACAAGCTGATGCCGCCCAACGAGGTCGATTCCATCTGGGCCGCCGACCGCGCGCACAACATCCACGACGTGTATCTGGGCCACATCTTCTTCGCCAACCTCACGCGGCAGCGGGCGCTGGCGGCCCTGTCGGGAATGCGGATTACCGAGGTGCACCCCAGTCGCGTCAATTACACTTCGCTGTTTCTGCTGCCGTTTTATTATCCCTGGATGCGGCTGCTTGGCGGCGTGGCCCGGCGGCGGGGCCTGCGGCGCGGCGCGCCCTCGGCCCGCCGGCCCGAAGTATACGCCGAGCTGGCCCGCCTCAACGGCAGCCTGAACGTGCTCACCGGTGGCCACCTCATCGTGGAGTACGAGAAGCGCGCCGAAACCTCGGAGGCTGTGGCCGCGCTCACCGGCAAGCTCAACCTGGCCACCGACCGCACCTAAGCCTTTGCCCTCCGTGCCGCGTTTTGCGTCTTATTACTCTTCGGGCCGGCTCTCGCAGCACCTGCTGTGGCTGGCGGCGGTGGCCGGCGTGGTAGGCTTGCTGGCAGCCCGCTCGCTGGTGGCGCTGGCCCCGGTGGTGGGCACGGTAGCGGCCCTGGCCAACCCCCACCTGCGGCACGACTTGCCCCGCTACTACCGCAACCGAGCAGCTATGTGGGCGGCGGCACTGGTAATTTTTTTATTAGTAAGCGGGCTGTATACCAGCGCGATGGCGGTGTGGCAGCACGAAGTATTTCGCAGCTTGCCGTGGCTGGCCGTGCCACTGGCTTTCACGCTGGCGGTGCCCCTCACCCGCTGGCAGCGCCTGACGGTGGGCAGCCTGTTTGTGCTGGGCACGGCGGCCGTGGGCTTGGCCACGCTGGGCCGCTACCTGCTGCACCCAGACGAAGCCAATGCCGCTATTCACATCGGGCAAAATGTGCAGGCCATCACGCGCATTTTCCACGTGCCGTTTGGGGTGATGCTGGCACTGGCGTTTTTCTGGGGCTTGCTTTTGCGGCGCACGGCGCTGGCTGGCCCCGTGCTGCGGGCTGCGCTGCTGGCGGCGGCGGCGGCGGCGGCCCTCACGCTGCACGTGCTGGCTTATCGCACGGGTCTGCTGGTGCTTTATGTCGGCCTGCTGGCCTACGTGGGCTGGCTGCTGAGCCGCCGCCACGCCCTGCTGGGCCTGGGGCTGCTGCTATTGCTGGGCCTGGCCCCGTGGCTGGCCTATCAGTCGCTCGAATCGGTACGGCAGCGGGCCAAAGGCACGGTGTGGGACGTGCAGAAATACACTCTGGGGCAGGATATGAACAACTATTCGCTGGCTCAGCGCCTGGCCGCCATGGAAACGGCCGGAACTATCATCCGTGAGCACTGGCTGCTGGGCGTGGCCCCGGCCGACACCCACGCCGCCATGCAGGCCCAATATGTATGGAAGGATTTCGGCCTGCGCCCCGCCAATCGCGTCGATGTGCACAACCAATACCTGGAAGCCATGCTCGGTGGCGGCGTGGTGGGCTTGAGCCTGTGGCTGGCGGTGCTGTTCGGGCCGCTGTTTCGCCGGGCCACCCGGCGCAATCCGGCCATTCTGTTTTTCATCGTCGTGCAGGCTACCGTCATGCTCACCGCCGATATGTTGAGCCTGCAAATCGGCCTCAACCTGTTCATTTTCGGCTACGGCTTCCTGGTAGTCGCGCAGGAAAGAGCAGAAGTTTTAAATGTTGAAGGTTAAATGCTGAGTTGTTGTTCTATTCATTCAAAACTCAACCCTCAAAACGCAACATTTCCTTACCCCCACACCTTAGTACCCTCCGAGCAATTGCGGCACATCTCAATCTGGTCGCGGCCCTTCAGCAAGCTGCTCCGGAACTGCTGGTACTTCGGGCCGCGCCAGAGCTGGCGGAAGGTTTCGGTTTTGAGGTCGCCCTGGCGGTATTCGGCGTCTTTGTCGAAGCAGCAGGGCACTACTAAACCATCCCAGGTGATGACGCAGGAGTGCCACATCTTCCAGCAGTGGTTCAGGAGCTGGTTTTTCAGGCTCCAGGTACCGTTGCCGTTATTCTGGTAGCGCGAGTAGTAGTCGATGGTGGGGATGAGCGGCGAACCCTGCGCATGGTCGTAAATCTGGGCGGTTTTGAACCACACATCATCCACGCCCAATGCCTCGGCCAGATGTTTGGCATCGTCAATCTGGTGCTCGTTGGGCCGCACCACCAGAAACTGAAAAATGATACGTGGTGTGTCCGACTTCAACTCTTTGCGCCACTTCACCACGTTGCGGGTGCCTTCCAAAACCTTCTCCAACTTGCCGCCTACGCGGTACTGCTGGTACACGTCCTGCGTGGTGCCATCCAGTGAGATGATGAGCCGGTCGAGGCCGCTTTCCACGGTTTTGCGGGCGTTCTGGTCGTTCAGGTAGTGGGCATTGGTGCTGGTGGCGGTATAGATGCCCTTGTCCGAAGCATACTTCACCAGCTCCAGAAACTGCGGGTGCAGATAGGGCTCACCCTGAAAGTAGAAAATCAGATACCACAGCCGGCTGGCCACCTCATCAATGGTGCGCTTAAACAAGTCGCCCTGCAGCATACCCGTAGGCCGCGTGAAGGACCGCAGGCCGCTGGGGCACTCGGGGCAGCGCAAGTTGCAGCTGGTGGTCGGCTCGAAGCTCAGGGCCATGGGCAGGCCCCGCAGCCGCGCTTTGCCCGTGAGCTTGCTCAGGATGTAGGAGCCCACCACTTCCAGCGTGTTCCACACCCGCAGGGGCGTGGCTTTGGCGAGCAGGTTGCGGGTATCGGCGAAAGGCAGGGGCATGAAGGAGCGGAAAACGCAGCGGGTAAAAATAAGTCATCCTGAGCGCAGCGAAGGACCTTATCACGATTGAACAGCTGGCGTTAGAATTGTTCTAACGGCTTTTCTGACGTGACAGGGTCCTTCGCTGCGCTCAGGATGACAATCAATGAGTTACTGCCTATTTCTTGGTGGCCGGCGCGAATTCTATCGCGCTGGTGTAGGTACTGGCCTTGCCAAAGGATTGGTTGATTTCGTCCACCGCCGCGCGGCTGCTCAGGCGCTTGGGCTTGGTGTTGAGGAAGGTTCCGTCCTCGCCCACCAGGAAGTACGAAGGCACTTCCTGCAAAGCATAAGCGTGGGCCGTAGCCGAGCGCAGGCCGCCACCGGGCACGCGCACCTGCACGCCGGGTAGCTTCTTGATATTGACGAGCGACTTCCAGGCCTGCTCGTTCTCGTCCAGGGCCACATTAATGAACACAATGTTCTTGCCCTCAAACTTGCGCATCAGCTCCTGAGCGTAGGCCAAATCGCGCAAGCACAGGCCATTGGTCGACTTCCAGAAATTCAGGTACACCAGCTTACCCACAAAATCGTGCAAATGCACCGTATCGCCGGTGGCCGAAGTAAGCTTGAAATCGGGTGCCGGTGCGCCAATGGCGAAGTCCTTGTGGCGGTCAAAATCGCTGAGCAGCGTGGGATAATACAGGTTGCGCGAATCGTAGTTGCGGAAATCGGCCAGCATGGCGGCCGACTGCTTCACGTGACCGAAGCGGAACGACTCCTGCAGGATGCGGCCCAGAATGATGGCCCGGGTGGGGCCGCCGAGCTTTTTCACAGCCAGGGCGTAGCAGGCGGGATAAAAATCGGGGTCGGCGCGCTGGTGCTTGTCTTGGGCCACGGCGAAGTGCACGTAGTTGAGCAGAAACTCGTGGTACAACTCGCTCTGAGCGGCGTTGGGCTCATTCAGGATGCCGGGCTCGCGCAGAAAGTTGTAGTAGTCGGGTGCCATTTTCAGGCGCCCTTCGGTGTTCACCACCTGCTCGCGCAGGTCCTGGAAGGTCAGCTTATCGTTGGCGTAGGAATACACCACCTCGGCGTGGGCGTAGTTGTAAAACTCCTGGGTGAAGGACTGCTTGGCGGCGTGGTCTTCCAGAAATTCCAACTCGTGCTTGCGGCGGTACTCCAGGAAAGAAATGAACGGGGCTTCGTACAGCTGAATGTTGTCGGGCAATACCTGGAAACCGTCGTTTTCCACGAATTGGGCGTCGAATTCCGAGAGGTAGTTGTTGGCGTTGGCCGCTTGCTGGCGGTGGCGCTGCTGCTCGGTCAAGTTCGAGCCGTTGCGCAGCTTGGTGCCGAGGCCGGTGGGCACGTCGTTGGCCTTGAACTTGATGGTCGTCGACATGTCGTTGCCCTTGAAGCGCACATCCAAGTCGGTGCCCGCGTCGAGGAAGAGCGGGGCCACGTCATCACCATACACCAAGTCGGCCTTGGTAGGCCCGTAGAGCGGAATGGCAATCTTGAACTCGCCCTTCTCGTTCACCGGCACCCGAATCAGCTTGTCCTTGGGGTCGAGGGGATTTTCGCGCAACGACACCGCTATCGAGTCAGTCGTCGAGCCGCTGATGCGGCCAACCAAAAAGGCTTTGCCCGTTGGTTCAGGAGCCGGCGCGGGTTTGGCCATAGGCTTGGGAGCCGTGGCCGCTGCTTTAGCCGGGGCGGCTGCCGGAGCAGGAACGGTAGCCGTTTTAGGAGTAGCTGGGGCCGGGGTTTGCACCGCCGCGGGCGGTGTGGCCGCCGGAGCAGGCGCAGTGGTAGCTGCAGCGGGCATCGTCGTGGTTGTGGCAGCAGGTGCGGCGGCTTTGGTTACCGTAGTAGCATGCTGTACCGAATGCTTACGGTGCTTAGCCGGCGATTTGTGCTGGCCGTAGCACAGCGCAGGCGCAGCCACTAGTGCCGCCACTAGCACTCGATGAACGTAGGTGGTAAATAATGCGGTCATAGCGCGGTATACGAGCAGTTGGCCGGGCCAACAATATTACGGAGGGGAAAAGTGCCAGTCGGCCTAATAAAATTCGCGGTAAAAGCCTATCAGCACTCCGAAGATACGGCTTTTTGATTTATAAAATCCAAATCAGGTCCGCACTTTTTTTTGCCTGCCATTGCCGTGCTTTGGATAGACCTGCGCGTTGCACTCACGCCCACCGATTTAAACCGGCTACCGGGCCCCTAGCCAAACAGGCCATCCAATACCTCATCGAGCCGGCCCACGGCGTAGGTTTTCATGCCCAAGCGAGCCAAATCCAGGCCCTTGCCGTTAAACTGCGACACGTACATCTCCCGGAAACCCAGCTTTTCAGCCTCGGCGAGGCGCTGGTCGAGGCGTGTTACGGCCCGGATTTCGCCGCTCAGGCCCACCTCGGCGGCCAAGCACACGTGGCCGGGGATGGGCACGTCGTTCAGCGACGACACCACGGCGGCGCATACGGCCAGGTCGAGGGCGGGGTCGTCGAGGCGCAGGCCGCCGGCGATGTTCAGGAATACGTCGTGCTGGCCCAGGCGCAGGCCGGCGCGCTTTTCGAGCACGGCCAGCAGCATTTGCAGGCGCTTGGCGTCGAAGCCGGTGCTGCTGCGCTGCGGGGTGCCGTAGGTGGCGGGCGTCACGAGGGCCTGCACTTCCACCAGCAGCGGACGGTTGCCCTCCAGCGTGGCTCCAATGGCCATGCCGCTCAGGCTTTCGCCGCGCTGCGAGAGCAGGATTTCGCTCGGGTTGCTCACCTGGCGCAGGCCGTCGCCCTGCATCTCGTAGATGCCCAGCTCGGAGGTGTTGCCGAAGCGGTTTTTGGTGGTGCGCAGGATGCGGTAGCTCATGTGCCGGTCGCCCTCGAACTGCAGCACGGTGTCGACCATGTGCTCCAGGATTTTGGGGCCGGCAATGCTGCCATCCTTCGTGATGTGGCCGATGAGCATGACCGGCGTGCTGGTTTCCTTGGCGAATTTCAGGAACTCGGCGGTGCACTCGCGCACCTGGCTCACCGAGCCCGCCCCGCTTTCGACCAGCGTGGAGTGCATGGTCTGGATGGAGTCGATGACGAGCAGGTTGGGCTGCACCTGGTCAATCTGCCGGAAAATGTTCTGCGTGTTCGTTTCCGTCAGGATGTAGCAGCCGGGGTGCTGGCCGTCGGCCAGGCGCTCGGCGCGCATCTTAATCTGGGCCTCGCTTTCCTCGCCGCTCACGTACAACACCTTCATCTTGCGCATGCTGAGGGCTATCTGGAGCATGAGCGTGCTTTTGCCAATACCCGGTTCACCGCCGATGAGGATGATAGAGCCCGGCACCAAGCCACCGCCGAGCACGCGGTTCAGCTCGCCGTCGGGGGTGAGGATGCGGGGCTCGTCTTCGGCCAGAATGCTATTGAGCGGGACCGATTTGGCGGCTTTGGCTACATTGCCACCGGGCACGGTGCTGGCGGGCTTCCACTGGCCGGTGGTGGTGGCCACGGTTTCCTTCTGGATAACCTCCTCGACGTAGGTATTCCACTCGCCGCACACGGGGCAACGGCCTATCCATTTCGATGATTGCGCGCCGCAGGACTGGCAGAAATAGACGGTTCTGGCTTTGGCCATAAACAGGGTTGATTTTGATAGAAGGGGAATAATGACAAGGCCGACGGCGGCAAAAAAGTTGCTGCGAAACCGGTTTTTAGCGCCCTAAGCGCCGTATCATCGGGCCGCAAGGTACGCCGGGTGTCAGCCGGTCGTGGTTCAACTTTATGCCCGCCGCCGGGTTATGCAAACATGACTATTTCTACTGCCCTCGCCCCCACCGACCTGGCCGGCATCACCGCCTTCGCCGACCTGCCCGCCGACACCGTGGCCTGGCTGCTAACCCACGGCGAAGGCCGAAGCTATGCCGCCGGCGAAACCATTTTCGAGCCCGGCGCGCCGGCCGAATTCATGACGGCCGTGCTGCGCGGCGGCATCCAGTTTTACGTGGTGAAGGGTGCGCAGCGCGACCCGATATTTCGGGTGGAGGCCGGACAGGTGTCGGGCGTGCTGCCGTACTCGCGGTTGCGCATCATTGCGGGGCAGGGCGTGGCGGCGGGCGAAACCGTGCTTTACCGACTGCACCGCGACCAGTTCCCGGCTCTCGAAGCGGCCAGCCCCGAGCTGGTGCAGCGGTTGGTGGCCATCATGAACGACCGCAGCCGCGACCAAGTGCGCGCCCAGGAGCGCGACGATAAGCTGCGCGCCCTGGGTAAGCTTTCGGCTGGCCTGGCCCACGAGCTGAACAACCCCGCCGCCGCCATTGCCCGCGCCGCCGAAGCCCTGGCCAAACGCGCCGCGGCCAAGCCCGCGCTGTTTGTGGAGCTGGTGGGCTACTGTCCGTCGCCCGAGGCCATGCGCTCGCTCACCGGGCTGGCGGTACCCAGCGAGCCAGCCGCGCCGCTCTCGGCGCTGGCCCGCGCCGATGCGGAGGATGCGCTGGCCGAATGGCTCGAAACCAACGGCGTAGCCGATGGCTATTGCCTGGCCACGGCGTTTTTGGAGGCGGGAATAACAACCAAGTCGCTGGCCGCCACGGCCGCGCTGCTGCCGCCGGAGGCTCGCCCGGCCGCCTTCGCCTGGCTCGAAGGCCAGCTCACGACCATGCAGCTGGTGCGCGACGTGCAGGAGGCCGGCGGCCGCATCAGCAAGCTGGTGGCCGACGTGAAAACCTACTCGCACATGGACCGCGCCGGTGGCTTCGAGCCGCTGGATGTGACGGCCGGCCTCGAAAGCACACTGAACATGCTGGGCTTCCTGCTGCGCAAGAAGAACATTAAAGTAACTCGCGAGTACGCGGCCGACCTGCCGCGCATCCGCGGGCAGGTGAGCAGCCTGAACCAGGTGTGGACCAACCTACTCGACAATGCCATCGACGCGCTGCCGGCCCAGGGCGGCGAGCTCACGTTGCGCACCGTGCGCGAGGGCGACTTCGTGCGCGTGTTTCTGATTGACAATGGCTCGGGTATTCCGACCGACGTGCTGCCGCATATTTTTGAGCCGTTCTTCACGACCAAGCAGGCCGGCGACGGCTCGGGCCTGGGGCTCGACATTGCGCAGCAAATTATCCGGCAGCACGACGGGCGGCTGGAAGTGCATTCGGTGCCGGGGCGCACGGAGTTTTGCGCCTGGCTGCCAGTGATGGGCGGGTGAGCAACCATCGCGCAAAGCCAGAACGTCATGCAGAGCGTAGCGAAGCATCTTTACCGCTCAATGCAATCAACAGATTTAGTATCGGGGTAAAGATGCTTCGCTACGCTCTGCATGACGTTCTGATTACGTAACGTTCTTTACCATCCTATCCCAGAAAACAACTCATGGCTGCCAAAAAACCCATTATTCTCGCCGTTGACGACGACGCCCAGGTGCTGGCCGCCATTGCCCGCGACCTGCGCCAGGAGTTTAGTAAGGACTACCGCATTCTGCGCGTGAACTCCGGCCCCGAGGCGCTGGCTACGATTAAAGAACTGGCCGAAAAAGAAGAGCCGCTGGCCCTGATTCTGGCCGACCAGCGCATGCCCGAACTGGAAGGCGTGGAGCTACTCACGGCTTCGCGCGAGTTTTTCCCGGATGCTAAACGCGTGTTGCTCACGGCTTACGCCGATACCGAGGCCGCGGTGCGCGCCATCAACTCGGCCCGGCTCGACCATTACCTGATGAAGCCCTGGGACCCGCCCGAGCAGCTGCTCTACCCGACGCTGCACGACTTGCTGGCCGCCTGGCAAGCCACCAACAAGCCGAAGTATGATGGGCTGCGTTTGATTGGTTTCCAATGGTCGCCACGCTCGCACGAGCTGAAGGACTTCCTCAGCGGCTACCTGGTGGGCTACCAGTGGCTTGACTATGAAAACAATGCCGAGGGCCGCAAGCTACTGGCGGCCAAAGGCTACGAAACCAGCCAGCTGCCCGTCGTTGTTTTTCCGGATGGCAGCTCGCTGGCTAACCCCACGCCGGCCGACATCGGCAGCAAGCTGGGCATCACGCAGCAGGCCTCGCAGGACATGTACGACGTGGTGGTGGTGGGCGCGGGGCCCTCGGGACTCGCAGCGGCGGTATACGGCGCCAGCGAGGGCCTCAAAACCCTGATAATCGAGCGGATGACCCCCGGCGGGCAGGCGGGCTCCAGCTCGCGCATCGAAAACTACCTGGGCTTCCCCACGGGCCTGAGCGGGGCCGAGCTGGCCCACCGCGCCTGGACGCAGGCCGTGCGCCTCGGGGCCGAGTTTCTGGCCCCGCAGGAAGTCACCAAGCTCTGCTTGCAGGACGGCTACAAAGTCCTCACGCTCAGCAGCGGCCAGGAAATCAGCACCAAAGCTGTGATACTGACCACTGGCGTGAGCTACCGCACCCTCGACGTGCCGGGCATGGACCGCCTGAGCGGCGCGGGCGTGTACTACGGCGCGGCCCGCACCGAGGCCCGCAGCTGCGACGAGCAGGATGTGTACATCGTGGGCGGCGGCAACTCGGCCGGGCAGGCGGCCATGTATTTGGCCACTTACGCCCGGCGCGTGTTCATCGTCATTCGCGGGGCCAGCCTGGCGGCCAGCATGTCGGCGTATCTGATTGAGCAGATTAGCGCGACGCCCAACATCGAAATCCTGCCGCACTCTCAGATAAAGGAAGTGTGCGGCCAAGACCACCTCGAAGCCGTGATGGTGGATGTGAACGGCACCGTGGAAAAACGCCCGGCCCGCGCCCTGTTCGTCTTCATCGGGGCCAAGCCCAGCACCGAATGGATATGCGACCAGGTGATGTGCGACGGCAAGGGCTTCCTGCTAACCGGCCGCGACCTGGTGGCCGACCCGCGCTACGCCGACATCTGGAAAAAAGACCGGGAGCCCTACCTGCTCGAAACCTGCGCGCCCGGCATCTTTGCCGCCGGCGACAGCCGCGCCGGGGCCATGGCCCGCGTAGCCTCGGCCGTAGGCGAGGGCAGCATGGCCATCAAGTTCGTACACCAGTATCTGGACGAATAGGTACCGGGTAGTCATTGTCATTGCGAGCGAAGCGCGGCAATCCTTCCTCTCCTAGCGACCAACCCATGGGATGTGACAAGCCCTCACGAAAAACCCCGGCACTTAGCAGCGTCGGGGCTTTATCACATTGTTAGGCTGGTCGCATCAGGAGGAAGGATTGCTTCGCTGCGCTCGCAATGACAGCCGTTACCCCTCCATCAGCAGCTGCTCGGGCAGGTTCATCAGGTAGTCGCCGTAGCCGCTTTTGCGGAGCGGGGCGGCAATGGCGCGAAGCTGGTCGGCGTCGATGAAGCCCTGGCGGTAGGCGGCTTCTTCGATGGAGCCCACCTTGAGGCCCTGGCGCTGCTCGATGACTTTTACGAACTCGCCGGCCTGCATCAGGCTTTCGAAGGTGCCCGTGTCGAGCCAGGCGGTGCCGCGGCCGAGGATGCCCACTTTGAGCGTGCCGCGGCGCAGGTACTCGCGGTTCACGTCGGTGATTTCGTACTCACCGCGCGGGCTCATTTCGAGGTTTTTGGCGATTTCCACCACGTCGTTGTCGTAGAAATACAGGCCGGGCACGGCGTAGTTGCTCTTGGGCTTGGCCGGCTTTTCCTCGATGCTAAGGGCTCTTTTGTCGGCGTCGAACTCCACCACGCCGTAGCGCTCGGGGTCGTGCACGTGGTAGGCAAACACCACGCCGCCCTCGGGGTCGTTGTTCGATTTCAGCAGCTCCTCTAGGCCCGCGCCGTAGAAAATATTGTCGCCGAGCACCAGCGCCACCTTGTCTTTACCGATAAAATCGGCGCCGAGCACGAAGGCTTGGGCGAGGCCGTTGGGCACTTCCTGCACCACGTACTGGAAATCGCAGCCCAGGTTTTTACCATCGCCCAGCAGCTTCTTGAATTGCTCCTGGTCGTGGGGTGTGGTGATAATCAGCACTTCCCGAATGCCGGCCGAGAGCAGAATCGACAGCGGATAATAAATCATCGGCTTGTCGTACACGGGCATGAGTTGCTTCGAAACAGCGAGCGTGAGCGGGTGCAGGCGGGTGCCGGAGCCGCCGGCGAGAATAATTCCTTTCATGTAAGCGAATAAAGGGCAGAATGACTGGCACAAAGCTACGGCTTCGGGCGGGGTTGGGCAGATGCTAAGCTAGTCGCGCCCCATCCGCACGCACTGTGAGCGTGGCCGACTGGCCCACCACCAGCGCCAGGTTGTCGGCCTCGTGGCCGGTGGGGAAGCCGTAGGCCACTGGGAAATCATACATCCGCGCGTAGCGGTCGATGATTTCCCAGGCCGTGGTGCCGAAGGGAATGGTGTTGTCGCGCATGTCGGAGAAGTGGCCCACCACCAGTCCGGCCAGGCCCGCCAGCTGCCCGCTGCGGTGCAGGTGCAGCAGCATGCGGTCGACATGGTAGAGGTACTCGTCGAGGTCTTCGAGGAAGAGAATGCGGCCCGCGAAGCTGGCCTGCGAGGGCGTGCCCGTGATAGTTTGGAGCAGGCTGAGGTTGCCGCCCACCAGTTCGCCGGTTGCCGTGCCGGGCCGATTGAGCGGGTGCGGCGCTACTTCGATGGGCTGAAACGCTTCGCCGAATAGCGCCCGGCGCAGGGTTTCGAGTGCCAGCTCGCCGCCGGCCTGATGGAAAAGCACCGGCATCACGCCGTGGATGCTGGCGTAATTCTGCGCCAGCAGGTGAGAGTTGAGTACCGTGACATCGGAGAAGCCGGCCACCCACTTGGGCGCAGCGGCGAAGCGCGTGAGGTCGAGGCCATCGACGATGCGGGCGGTGCCATAGCCGCCGCGCGCGCACAGAATGGCCCGAATGGTGGGGTCGTCGAGCTGCTGCTGAAAGTCGCGGCGGCGCAGGTCGTCGTCGCCGGCAAACTGGTGGTGGTCGCCGGCGATGCTTTCGCCCAATACCACTTCGAGGCCCCAGCTTTCGAGGGTGGCAATGGCGGGAGCTAGCTCGGCGGCCGAGATTTTACGGGCCGGGCTCACCAGCGCCACGCGCTGGCCGGCCTGCAGGGGGGCGGGAAACTGAACGGACATAAGCAAAAACAAAGCAGCAGGGAAAACGGTCGCAAATAACGCACGGCGGCGCGGCTGTGCAGACCGGAGGCCAACCCCGGCGGCCGGTTCTGCGTCAAGCTGAAAGCCCTACATTCGACTCTTCATCCTTTTCCCGGTCCCTATGAAATCTCTACTCCTTTTCGGGTTGCTGCTGGTGCTCGGCCTGGCCCGGCCGGCGCTGGCCCAAACGCCCATTGACACCACCGGCGGGCGGTATTTTCGGCCCATTTTCCCGACCGTAACGGTGACTTCCGGCGTGGCCTATGGTTCGGCAGTAACCTTTACCGGCGGTACCCAAACGCTGCTGATGGACATCTACCAGCCCGTCGGCGACGCTACGGCCGAGCGGCCGGTCATCATTTTTGCCCATCAGGGTGGGTTCGTCACGGGCTCGCGCAGTGAGAGCTACATGGCGAGCGTCTGCACGCAATTTGCGAAGCTGGGCTACGTCACGGCCAGCATTGACTACCGGCTGGGCTTTTTCCCGCTCGACACCACCAATTTCAGCAAGGCCGCCCTGCGCGGCATGCAGGATTTGCGGGCTGCCGTGCGCTTCTTCCGAAAAGATGCGGCTACTACCAATACCTACCGCATCAGCCCCAGCCGCATTGTAGTGGGTGGTACTTCAGCGGGCGGCTTTGCCGCCATCGAAGTGGGCTACCTCGACAAGGCCAGCGAGGTGCCCGCCGATGTAAACATTGCGCTGATGGACGGGATTGAGGGCGCCAGCGGCAACCCCGGCTACTCCAGCGCCGTGCTGGCTGTGCTCAACCTGAGCGGGGCTACCAACCCGCCCAGCATCATCGAAGCCGGCAATGCGCCACTCTATAGCGCCCATGGCACCTCCGACGCGGTGGTACCCTACTTCAAAGGGAAGGTAAATGTGTCGCCGCTGCCGCCGAAGTACGTGTTCGGCAGCGGCCTGCTGAACCCCTATGCCAGCAGCGTGGGCGTGCTCAACGTGCTGCGCCGCTTCAGCAAGGCGCCGCACATTCCGCAGTACCCCGTGCAGAGCGCCAATGCCGGCAGCCCCAATTCGGCCGCCTACGCCGACACGACTTACCGCGACATCCGGGCCTTTCTGCGGCCCTTGCTGGGCCCGTTCGCGCTGCCCAGCCTGACTATTAATAGCAACACAACCGTGCCCGGCGGCAATTACCAGGACATCACCATCAACAGCGGCACGGCCACGCTGGCCGGCAACATCACCGTGTACGGCACGCTGGTTATCAAAAGCCTGAGCGGCCAGCTAGCCGGCAGCCTGGGCACCAACTGCTTCGTGGTAGATGGGCCGGGCAATTTCGACCTGCAGGCCGGCGCTTCGCTGCGCATCTGCGATGCAGCGGGCATCAGCGCCAGCGGGTCTACGGGCGCCATTCGCAACACCGGCAGCCGCAGCTTCAGCCCGGGCGCAGTATATGCTTATGTGGGCACCGGCAACCAGGCCACCGGCGCGGGCCTGCCCGGCACTGTGCGCGAGCTGGAAGTGGCCGTGCCGGCCGGCAGCACCCTCACGCTGAGCCAGACCTTGAGCATCAGCCAGCGCCTACTGCCCACCAGCGGCACCTTCGACAACAGCGCGGGGCTGACGCTGCTTTCCGGCCCGGCCGGCACGGCACTGGCCACGCCCGGCGCGGGTACGCTCACGACTGCCCTGGCCGTGCAGCGCTACATCGACCCCAGCGTGAATCCCGGCCTGGGCTACCGGCACCTGGCCGCACCCGTAACCGGCGCTACGGTAGGCGGGCTGAACAACACGGCCAACGGCGGCAGCTTCGCGCCCGAAATCAGCCAGGCCGCTACGTATAATAATTCAGCTACGCCGGGCACGACTTCGCCCTTCCCCAACATTTTCTTCTACGACCAGAGCCGCGTAACGCGGGCCAACGCCTACGCGCCCTTCGACCGCGGCTACGAGGCCCCCACCAGCCTAAGCGACCAGCTGCTGCCCGGGCGCGGCTACACCGTGAATATGAGCGCCGGCCAGACACTTAGTTTCAGCGGTACGCTCACGAGCAACAACGCGGCCTTCAGCGCCACGCTGCCGGGGGCGGTATCGGCCGATGGCGGCTGGCACCTGCTGGGCAACCCCTTCGCCTCGGCCCTGAACTGGGATGCCGTACCCGTGCCGGCTGGCCTCGACGGGGCCATGTACATTTTTGTAAGCAGCAGCCAGTACGGCGGCAACTACCGCAGCTACGTGAACGGCGTGGGCGGCGCACCGGGCAGCACCATTCCGCTGGGGCAGGCGTTTTTCGTGCGTTCGCCGGGAGCCACGCCGGTCACGCTCACCTTCCCCACGGCGGCCCGCATCACCGACTTTGCCACCGCCAATGCCGCCACCGTGCAGCGCCCCGCCGCCGACCCGCGCGCCCGCCTGCGCCTCACGCTGGCCCCGGAGGCCGCCCCGACTACCACCGATGAAGCCTTTGTATACCTCGAAACCGGGGCCACCGCCGGCCCTGATGCCCGCTACGACGCTCGCAAGCTGGCCAACCCCAGCGGCCTGAACCTGGCCAGCACCGCCGCCGGCCAGGACTTGTCCATCAACGGCCTGCCGCTACTAACTGCTACCACCGTAGTACCGCTGACCGTGGCCGTGCCCCAGCCCGGCCGCTACACACTCGCCGCTGCCGACTTGCAAAACTTCGCTCCCGGCACCAGCCTCACCCTCACCGATGCGCTGGCCGGCACGCGCACGGTGCTGGCCCCGGGCAGCAGCTATTCTTTCGCGCTGGCTGGTACCACCGCTCCCGGCCGGTTTGCGCTGGAGCTGCGGCCCGGCACCGCGACGGCTACGGCCGCCGCGCAGTTGGCCGAGCAGGTGCAGCTATACCCCAACCCGGCGGTGGGCAGCTTCCGCGTGGTGCTGCCGGCCACGGGCGCTACGGCGGTTACGGCCCGGCTCAGCAATGCGCTGGGCCAGGTGGTGCGCCAGCGCCAGCTCGCCACCCCGGCCGGCCAGCCACTAACGGCTGATTTCGACGTGCGCGGCCTGGCCCCGGGCGTGTACCAGCTGCACTTGGCCGTAGGCGGCACGGCCGTGGTGCGCCGCGTGGTGGTGCAATAAGGTAGAACAACCCAAAAGCCCGTCGTGCAGCGTTCAGTGTAGCACGACGGGCTTACAACTTCGAAATCCTTTTTTACTTGATAACAATGAAAACTAAACTCCTACTATTGCTTCTGCTGATGCTGGGAGCCGGTCCGGCGGCCCGCGCCCAGATTGATACCACCGGCGGGCGCTACTACCGGCCCATCTTTTCCAGCGCGGCCGTGACCCCAGATGTGGACTACGGGGCCGCTACGAACTACGACGGCACGGCGGCAGCGCTGAAAATGGACATTTACCAACCCGTGGGCGACGTAGTGGCACGCCGGCCGGTCATCATTTTCGCGCACCAGGGCGGTTTCCTGGCGGGCACGCGCAAAGACGCTTACATGGTGAACATCTGCACGCGGATGGCGCGGCTGGGCTACGTGGCGGCCAGCATCGAGTACCGGCTGGGCTTCCCGATTACGGGTTTCCCGCCCCCGGCGGCCGACACCGTGGGCGTGGCCCAGGCCGCCGTGCGCGGCATGCAGGACCTGCGAGCGGCCGTGCGTTTTTTCCGCAAAGACGCGGCTACCACCAACACTTACCGCGTAAATCCCAGCTACATCGCCGTGGGCGGCTCATCGGCCGGCGCCTTTATGGCGCTGGAAGTGGGCTATCTGGACAAGGCCAGTGAAGTGCCGGCCTACGTGGGGCTGGCCGCGCTGGGCGGCATCGAGGGCAACAGCGGCAACCCGGGCTACAGCAGCGCCGTGCTGGCCGTGCTCAACCTGAGCGGCGCTACCGAAAACCCCAGCCTCATCGAGGCCGGCAACGCGCCGCTGCTGAGTGTGCACGGCACCGCCGATAATACGGTGCCCTACTTCCAGGGCCGGGTGGGCTCGCTGCTGCCGCCCAAGTACGTGTATGGCAGCGGCCGCCTGAACCCACGCGCCACGGCCGTGGGCGTGCGCAACACGCTGGTGCGGCTGTCGCGGGCCGGCCACATTCCCTTCGAAGGCAACACGGCCTACGCCGACACCACCTTCCGCGCCATCCGCGACTTTCTGCGGCCCAGCCTGGGGCAGGCGGGCACGGTGCTGGCAGCCCGGGCGGGCAGCGGCCAGCCGGTCGCCCTCGCCCAGGCCTACCCCAACCCGGCCGCCGACCAGCTGCGCCTGCAGTTGCCCGAGGCCTGGCCGCTGCCCGCCCAGGTAGAGTTGCGCGATGCTACCGGCCGCCTCGTGCGCAGCTTCAGCTCCATCAGCCGCGAGTTGCTGGTGTCACGCGGCAGCCTACCCGCCGGCCTCTACCTGCTGGCAGTGCCTGGCCAGTTGCCGGTGCGCATCGAGTTCCAATAGGTCTCGGCCAATGCCTTCTACGCAAAAAGGGCGGGCCACTGGCTCGCCCTTTTTGCGTGTACTGCCGTAGCTGCCTGGTTACGCCACTGCTAAGCGCTGGGCCGCACCTTGCACACGCCCGCTGGCAGCCCGGCTGGCAGTGCCAGCATGCATCTTGAATACGGACCATAAAAAGCCATCAGGCCCACGTGCAGCAAGTTCACGTTACAGTCGCCGCTAACCATGATGCCAGAGTAACTAACAAGCCACTCCGGCTGAGCAAGCGGCGCCATGCGCAGCCGCTTGTCTATCCTCTCTCCTATTTCGAGCCGGTTGCACGGGCACTTTTAGGCCACGGCACCCGCCGCCAGCCGGCTTTCGGCCACGGCCTCCCCTGCCCGCACCTCGCCGCGACGAGCCACAAACACCCCGTTGGCCCGCAGCTCGTCGCGCCACTGCGCCAGCCGTAGCAGCGGCACCGCACCGGTGGCGTACACGCCGTGCACGTCGGTGCGCAGGGCGGTGGCCGGCAACTCCAGCCACGTCAGCACCTCGCGCAGCGCGCCCACGTCGGCGTGGCGCAGGTAGATGTCCAGCTCCAGTTCCTCGGCTGGCTGCACGGCCGGGGCCGTGGTGCGCTTGGCGTAGCCGTAGCGCAGGCCGCGGCGCAGGGCCAGCACGTCGGCCAGCACCGCCGAGCCGGTGGGGTGGCCGCCGGCTCCGCGCCCGGCCAGGAACTGCGGCCCCGCGTACTCGCCCTCCACCACCACGCCGTTAAATTCGTGCTCCACGGCGAACAGCGGCGATTCCGGCCCCAGCAGCTGCGGCGTCACCAGCGCGGCTACACGGCCGTTGGGCAGGCGCTGCACGCTGGCCACTACTTTCACCTTCTGGCCACGCGCGGCGGCGTGGGCAATGTCGGCCGCGCCTACCGCCTCGATGCCCAGGTTCAATACTTCGTCAGGGTTCAGGAAAATGCCGTAAGCATGCGCCGCCAATATCACCGCTTTCGAGCGCGGGTCGAAGGCGCCCATATCAAGGGTGGGGTCAGTTTCGGCAAAGCCCAGCGCCTGGGCCTCGGCCAGCGCCGTGGCGTAGTCCGAGCCTTCCTCGCTCATGCGCGTGAGCACATAGTTAGAGGAGCCATTGAAAATGCCCCGCACCGCCCGCAGCGGCTCATGGCTGAAGTAGGCATCGAGCGTGCGCACTACCGGAATGCTGCCGCACACGGCCGCCTCGTAGAGCAGCGTGCCGCCGTGCTGCTGCTCCAGTTGCACCAGCTCGGGCAGGTGCCGGGCCAGCATGGCTTTGTTGGCCGTGGCCACTCGGCGGCCCTGGCGCAGCGCGGCACTCACCAGCCGGAAGGCCTCGGCCGCATCGTCGATTACCTCCACCAGCACGTCCAGCGTGAGGTCGTTCAGCAACTCGTCGGCATGGTAAGTAAAATGCTCAGCGGGCAGCGAACGGGGCTTGTCGGGGCTCTTCACCGCAATGCGCGCCACCGTCAAACCCAGCTCAGGCTGCTGCCGGATGATGTCGTAGAAGCCCTGTCCCACGCAGCCGAAGCCTATCAGGCCCAGCCGCAGGGGTTGTTGTTGGTTGTCCATAAAGGGGATGGTATTCCGATTTTATTTGGCCCACGGCTGTCATCCTGAGCGCAGCGAAGGACCTTCTCACGGCTGTTTCGACTGCACCCAATCGTTCAGCCGTGAAAAGGTCCTTCGCTGCGCTCAGGATGACAGCCTCAGCCAGTTAATGCACGAACGTGGGCGCGTAGAACAGCTCCAGAAAGTGCGTGATGGCCGCGGTTTCCAGCAAGAAGCCGTCGTGCCCGTAGCGCGAATCCAGCTCGCCGTACATCGCCCCGGGGATGTGGGCCGCCAGTTCCCGCTGCTCGGAAAGCGGGAACAGCACATCCGACGTGATGCCCAGCACCAGCGTGCGCGCTCCGATGCGGGCCAGAGCCGCCGGCACGCCGCCGCGGCGACGGCCCAGGTTGTGCGTATCCATGCTGCGGCTGAGCGACACGTAGCTGTACGCATCGAAGCGCGACACAAGCTTGTCGCCCTGGTAGCGCTGGTAGGTGCTGGCGCGGTGCTCGCGCAGCAGTTCGTCGGGGTCGGGGTCGGTCTGGGTTTCGCCGTAGGCCGGGTAGCTGCGGTAGCTCAGCAGCGCAATGGCGCGGGCGGCGCGCAGGCCATCGTCGCCCCCGCCGGGCTGGCCGGCGGCGTAGGTCGGGTCGGCCTCAATGGCCAGCCGTTGCGCTTCGTTGAAGGCAATGCCCCAGGCCGAATGCCGCGCATTGGTGGCAATTACCACCAGATGGTCGAACAAATCGGGCCGCAGCACCGCCCATTCCAACGCCTGCTGCCCGCCCAGCGAGCCCCCAATCAGCGTGTTGATGTCGGTGATTTCCAAATCCTGCCGCAGCAGCTCGTGCGCCTGCACCAGGTCCCGAATGGTCAGCAGTGGGAAGTGCTGGAAGCGCGCCTGCCCGGTGGCCGGGTCGGCATCGAGTGGCCCGGTGCTGCCGTAGCACGAGCCCAGCACGTTGGCGCACACAATAAACCACTCCGTCGGGTCGTAGTAGCAGCCTGGGCCCACCAGGCCCGGCCACCAGGCCAGCACGTCGGCGTTGGCCGTCAGGGCATGGCACACCCACACCACGTTGTCGCGGTCTTCGTTTAGCTGGCCCCAGGTCTGGTAAGCCACGTGCGCCCCGGTCAGGGTTTCGCCGCTTTCCAGCTTCAGGTCGGGCAGTTCAAATACTTGGCTGGTCATTACCTACTTCAATTGCATCAATAGTGCGATTTCGGAGCCAGCGAACCGGCCGGGCTCATGGATTCTCACCCCCATTCCTCTTTCCATCACGAAAGCGGCACCCGGCCAGCGCACTGGCCCTGAAATCGCGGTTTAATTGTTGGTTTTTTAGTTGTCAGTTGTTAGTTGTTAGTTGTTAGTGCTCAAATCAGCTCAGCTAAGAGCCTGATAACTAACAACGAGCAACTGACAACTAAAAAGCCTATACTTCCAGCGGCTGGGCGTGCTCCAGTTCGGGCTCGCCCACTTCCTCGCCCTCGGTGGGCTGGCTCGCCGTGTTGCCAATGGCATCGAACGCCGCCTGCAAATCGGCTTTGATGTCGTCGAAATGCTCAATGCCCACCGACAGACGCAGCGACGTGGGCGTTACGCCCGAGGCCAGCTGTTCCTCCTCGCTCAACTGCTGGTGCGTGGTGGCCGAGGGCTGGATGATGAGCGTCTTGGCATCGCCCACATTGGCCAGGTGGCTGATGAGCTTCAGGTTGTCAATGAATTGCGTGGCGTTTTCCTTCGAGCCTTTGATGCGGAACGAGAGCACGCCGCCGAAGCCACGCTTCAGGTATTTGGTGGCGATGGCGTGGTAGGGGCTGCTGGGCAGGCCGGGGTAGTTCACGCTTTCCACCTGCGGGTGCTGTTCCAGCCAGGTGGCCACTTTCAGCGCATTTTCCACGGTGCGGTCCACGCGCAGGCTCAGGGTTTCGAGGCCGATGAGCAGCTGCCAGGAGTTGAACGGGCTGATGGACGGACCAAAGTCGCGCAGGCCTTCCACCCGCGCCCGGATGATGAAGGCGATGTTGCCAAACGGCCCGCCCTTGCCAAATACGTCGTTGAAAATCAGGCCGTGGTAGCCGTCGCTCGGCTCGGTGAACTGCGGGAATTTGCCGTTGCCGAAGTCGTAGGTACCGCCGTCCACAATCACGCCGCCCACGCTGGTGCCGTGCCCGCCAATCCACTTCGTGGCCGACTCCACCACAATGTGCGCGCCGTGCTCCAAGGGCCGAAACAGGTAGCCGCCCGCGCCAAACGTGTTATCCACAATCAGCGGCAAGTCGTGCTTCTTCGCAATGGCCGCAATGGCCTCAAAATCGGGAATGCTGAAGCTCGGGTTGCCAATGGTTTCGAGGTAAATAGCCTTGGTTTTCTCGTCGATGTGCTCCTCAAAAGAGGCCGGGTTGTCGCCATCGGCAAAGCGCACCTCAATACCCAACCGCTTGAATGCCACCTTGAACTGGTTGTAGGTGCCGCCGTAGAGGTAGGCCGTGCTCACGAAGTTGTCGCCAGCCTGCAGAATGTTGTTAAGCGCAATGAACTGGGCCGCCTGGCCCGAGCCGGTGGCCAGCGCTGCCACACCTCCTTCGAGGGCAGCCACGCGCTGCTCGAACACGTCGGTGGTGGGGTTCATCAGGCGGGTGTAGATGTTGCCGAACTCCTTCAGGGCAAACAGGTTGGCGCCGTGCTCGGCGCTCTTGAACACGTAGCTGGTGGTTTGGAACAGCGGTACGGCACGGGCCCCGGTGGTGGGGTCGGGCTGCTGGCCGGCGTGGAGTTGGAGGGTTTCGAAGTGTTGGGGCTGAACAGACATGATGGTGGAGGTTTTGAAGTTTTGAAAAACCGGAATGACAAGTGGAAAAAGTGCGCTATCGCCTGGAGAAAGCCATTTTTAGCGCCAAAACTCCCCAGAATGGCCCGTGCTGCCGGCGTGGCCCGCACCCACCGCGAAGGCCCGAAAGAGCACGCGGCAGACCCACGGGGCCACCTGAAAAATCCAGAAGAGTTGGGGAAGGTTCTAAGCCGGAATCAGCTTAGCAACAACACGGGCAGCAACAGCACATTCGCATTCGCCCGTTGGGCGATGCCGCATTCCGGCCAGCAGCGGCCGAAACGAAGAAACCCGACCCCACGGCGCGCAACGCAGCCGGAGCAGTCGGGAGGAGAAAAGCAGGGTTCGAAGAATTTTCCATGGCACTCGAATCATCTGTCCCAGCGCGGCCGAAGCTGCGGGTGGGTAGGAATTGGCACCTTTCGTTGGGCGAAGGTTGCCAGTGGGTCACGGAGCCTAGTCTCTCGCCACTTCTGTATAAAACTTGAAAACTGCCCACCGTTAGGGGGAGTACCTTTTGGTAACGGCAAATGTACGAGGGAATTTTTGGGATGGGCAAGCGGTGGAAGGAAAATATTTTTTCGCCTCGCCGAAATTGTCGGTCATCCTGAGCGCAGCGAAGGACCTTATCACGTCTGGAACAAGTTGTTCAGACGTGATAAGGTCCTTCGCTGCGCTCAGGATGACAATCGTATTCTGAACTCACCAAACGCAAAAAAGCCACCCTGAAACAGAGTGGCTTTTCTCACCTTTTTTCTGCAAAAAAGTACCTAGAGACTAGGTATCGTTAACACCTGACCAACTTCAATGTGGTCGGGGTTAGTGCCGATGGTGGCCTTGTTGGCCTCGTATATCTGGTGCCACTTGGCGGCGTCGCCGTAGTGGTGTTTGGCTATTTTCGAAAGGGAATCTCCGCTGACAACAGTGTAGGTGTCGCCGGAAGTTTCCGGTTTGGCGGCGTTGCCGAAGAAATCGGTACCGCCGGCGGCGGGCTTAGCAGCGGGCTCAACGGGTTTTTGGTCGCCTTTGTCGCTGATGAAATCGAAGAGTCCCATGGGATTTACAAAGTTAAATGATGCGATTGATTTCACCGGAAAAACCTTGCGGTTGGGCCGGCCGGGTTGCTATACGCACAGGTTTGGCGGAGGTTACGCGGCCAACTCTTTTGCCCCGGTATCGTAAGCCGACGAGTTCGCCGTGCGCGGGCTACCACTTTCATTCTTTCACCATTACCCGTTGTGCTCATGAAACTCCAGTCCCTCTTTTCGCTCCGTTATTTCGCCAGCCTACTGGTGCTTGTGTCGCTGTTTGCCGCTTCGTGCAGCAACGACAAGGGCAAGGTAGAAGGCGTGAACATGCTGTACGGCACCGACAGCAAGGTGTGGAAAACCGCTAAAGAAACCGACACGTCCGGCGACAAAGTGAAGCAAACCGATGCCCAGAAGCAGGAAGAACTGCGTATTTTCGCCAACGGCACTTATAACATGACCGGCACCAGCGGCGCCGTGAACGGCAAGTACACCTTCGACCAAGCCGGCAAAACCATCACCCTGACGCCCGACGGTGCCACCACCAGCAACACTTTCGCCGTGGAAACCCTCACCGACGACAAGCTCACGCTGAAGTCGGCCGACGGCGCAGCGCTGATGCTAGAAGCCGAGTAAGCTTCGACGAACCATTGGCTGAAAAGCCCCGGACCGTGCTGGTTCGGGGCTTTTTTTGTGTGTTGGGAAGCTGAGCTGACTGCTGCTGCTTGAGAAACGCTGGTAACTTGCGGAGTCCTTTCCGGCGGCTCCTGGCCGTTGGTCCATCTTTTTCTGCTCACATGCCTACTGGTTTCAAAGCCAAAGCCCTCGCCGGGGCTTTGTTCCTGCTCACGGCGTTTGCCCACGCCCAGGCCCCTACTCCCCTGCCCACCCACGCCGTGCGCAGCATCAGCCCGACGGATGTGGACTTCCGGGATTTGGAATTTCTGAAAGCCGAGATTGGTCCGGCGCGGGTGGTGATGCTGGGCGAGCCCACCCACGGCGAGGGCAACGTATTCGAGGCCAAAATCCGGTTGCTCCGATTTCTGCGCGAGCAGATGGGCTTCACCACGGTGGTTTTTGAGAGCGGGTTTTACGACCTGCACAAGGCCCAGCAGGCGCTGGAGGCGGGCCGGCCGGCGCAGGAAGCCATTGGCAGCAGCGTATTCAATATCTGGACGGGGGCGCAGGAATTTCAGGCAATCCTGCCGCTGCTGGGCCCGGACGGGCTGCGCGTGGCGGGCTTCGACCCTCAGCTAAGCAACGACTACGGGGCCGACCAGGTGGACGACCTGCGCGAGTTTCTGGCCCCGCAAAAAGGCGCCGGCCAGGTGAATTATGATTACTTGGAGGAGGTTGTGAGCTACATGGGCGAGCATTTTGAGATGCTGCCCGAGGCCCGACCCGCCGATTTCGAAAAAGAGATGGACAAGGTGAGCCGGCTGCTGGACAAAATAGCGGCCGGCAGCCCCGGCAAGCGCGCCGATGAAGCCCGGTTCTGGCAGCAGAACGGGCGCAGCCTGGTGGCGCAGCTGCGCGACTACGCCACCAAAAGCAAGCAGCAGCTCGACGAGAACAGCTTTAAGGCCATCGACAGCAACCCGCGCGATGCGCAGATGGCCGATAACCTGCTGTGGTACCTGCGCCAGCACCCGCAGGAAAAAGTGGTGTGCTGGGCAGCCCTGCCCCACCTGGCCAACCAATTGGAGAACTTTCGGAATGCCGAGATTCAGGTGTACCGGCCGATGGGCCGGGCCGTGAAAACGGCCCTCGGGGCCGGGCAGGTGTATATTCTGGGCACGCTGGGTGGCGGGGGCAGCTACGGCAGCTGGCCGGAGGCGGGCCGCCCGGTGCCGGCTCCGGCGGCGGGCTCGCTCGAAGCCGAATTGCTGGCCCAGCCCGCTGACTACGCTTTTGTGAGCTTGAAGCACGATGCACCAGGCCGCGAGCTGACCACCTACGCCTTCGAATACAAGCCCCTGGCCGGCCCGTGGAGCGAGGCCGTGGATGGCTTCCTGTTTGTGCGCGCCGTGCAGCCCGCCCATCCGGCCAGCCTGATGGTGGCCGCGGGGCCAACCGCCGACACCGCCGCGGCCAAAGCGCGGCCCACCGCCAATGCCCTGAACCCGGGCCGCGTATTGCGCCAGGTGCGCACCGCCACGGCCGGCACCGCCGTGCGCGGCGTGGTGCTCGACCAAAAAACCAAAGCGCCGGTGCCCTATGCCTCGGTGAGCGTGCCGGCCAGCGGCGTGGGCACGGTGGCCGACGGGCAGGGCCGCTTCGGGCTGATGGTGCCGGCCGACGCGCAGCTGGTGGTGAGCAGTGTGGGCTACGCCACGGCCACGGTGCCCGCGGCGGCCGGCGGGCTCACGGTGCGCCTACAGCCCTCGGCCTACGAGCTGGCGGGCGTGCAGGTGCGGGGCGAAAGCCTCGACCCGCGCAAGATTATGAAGAAGGTGCTGGCCGCCCTGCCGCGCAACTACGAGACGGGCCACTATTCGGCCGAAGTGTACACCCAACGTCAGACGACTAACTACGACACGCTGGCCTACGAAACCGAAAGCGTAAGCCAGTTCTTCGTGCCTGCCGGCTACCACCATTGGGCGGGCGGTTTTCTGATGCTGGGGGCCGTGCCGCAACACCTGACCAAAGAAGTGCACCTAACCAAAGCCTTTCCCAAATCGCAGCAGCTGTTTTCCGAGCAGAGCGGACAGGGTTTCAATGCCGCTTCGGCCGACCCGGTGCGGACCTCGCCGCTGTTCAACGCTAGCACGCTGCGCAAATTCCAGCTGCATCTCGACAGCGTGGTGGAGCGCGCGGGCCAGACGGTGTACCTCATCAGCTTTGTGGCCAAGCACGCCAACCACCGCAGCACGGGCACCTACCTGACTTCGGAATACTCGGGGCGGCTGTATGTGCAACAGCGCGACTACGCCGTGACGCGCTACGAAGCCCTGTGGCAGGCCGACACAGCGTACATCAACCGCGCCACCCGCCAGTGGTACGGCCGGCCCAACATTCGGGCGCGCCTCTACCCCAACCTGCTCGCCACCGACCGCACCGACCACGTGGTGGAATACCTGCCGGGCGCCAATGGCCGCTACCACGTGCGGCGTAGCGTGGGTCGCAACCTGTCGGTGGGGCGCACACTGGGCGGGCCGGCGTTCTACCGGCAGTCATCCTGCACCGAATACTTTACGGGCCTGCCACTCGACACCCCGCCCATCCTTTCCAAAGCCGAAATGACGCTGGGCGACGTGCACAAGGAAACGGCGGCGCTGCCCAAACCCGTTTATCACCCCGAGTTCTGGAACACCTACCAGCGGCCGGTGAAATAAGTTAAAAGTTAAAAGGCCCGCCTAACGATTTAGGCAGGCCGTTTAACTTTTAACCCTCAACTTTTAACTTACTTTCGAAACACCCGCGCCACCCAGCGAGGCAGGAAAATGGTACCCAGCACGAGGTAGAGGTAATACGTAACCACCCGGTACAGCAGCACCATGAAGCTGGTGAGCGTGGCCGTGCCGATGAACTTGCCGAAAAACGTGGGGAACGCGCCCTCCACGATGCCCGCGCCGCCGGGCGTGATGGCCAACAGCAGCAGCACTTTGTAGGTGAGGTTGCGGGCGAAGATGAACAGGAAGGTTTCCACGCCCATCGGAACGAAGGCGGCAATGAGGCAGCCGATGACGAGGTAGCGGGCCGTCCAGACGAAGAACGTGCTGGCCGCCGCCCGCCACCAGTAAATAGCCGGGTTGCCGCGCAACTGCACCGAGGCGCGGGCCATTTCCTGGCCGTGGTGGTAGGCTTTGCGGCGCCAGCGCTTCAGCACCAGCATCGAAAACAACCGCACCAGCACCCGCCGCACCGAGCGCGGGTTGATGAAAATGGCGTAGAGCATGAGGCCCGCATAGGCCGTCACGCCCACGTAACTCACCACAAACAGCACCCGCAGCGTGGCAATGAAACCGCCCTGCAGGGCCTCGTGCGGGTAGAGCCCGGCCCCAGCCACGAGAATTACCAGCGGCACCATCAGCACGTAGTAGAGGTTGTCCATCAGGGCAGTAACCATCACGTAGGCCATCGACTTGCCCAGCGTGATGCCCTCTTTATGCAGGATAAACGAGGCCACCGCCGTGCCGCCCACCGCCGAAGGCAGCACGCAGGAGGCAAACTCCCAAATCATAATCACGTCGAGGCTCTGGCGGTAGTTGAGCTCACGCTCGGCAATGTGCCGGATGCGGTAGATGTAGCCGAAATCGCGGGCCAGCAGCACCAACAGCGTGATGAGCAGCCACTCCCAGCGGGCATTGGCCAGCGGGGCCAGGTCGCCGGGCTTGTAGCTGCGCCAGAACATAAACCCCACCACGCCCAGCCCAATCACAATGGGCAGCACCAGCCGCGACGGCTGCAGACGCTGCAAAAAGTGCGCGTCGTCCTCGGGGCTGTCAGCGGGGGAAGTGGTTCGGGGGTTTTCGGTCATCGAAGCAAATGAAGCGGCCGGGCAAAAGTAGGGCCTGGATGGGCGGGGCCTGATTAAAAAAGCATTAAGGCACTAAAAGCAAACGTCATGCTGCAACTAGCGCAACATGACGTTTCCATTTTCGATTGCGGGATGGCCGAATTAGGGCCGGCCGCCGGGGCTGCCGGCCGGCACCGTGCCGTTGGGCGTGCTCGTGCCGGGCGAAGGCGCGTTGAGGGGCGTCGACACGGGCGGTACCGGCTGGCGGCGCGTGGTGTCGGCGGGCTGGGCCGTGGCGGGGCGCAGGCCGGGGTAGCCAACGGGACGCTGCTGGCCACCGGGCAGGGGCCGCGCGGTGCTGTCGGTGGCGGGCTTGCCGCTGGTGCTGTCGGCAGCCGTAGCCGGGCGCGGCTGGCCGGGGTAGCCGCCGGGGCGGGCACCGGCCGGAGCAGTACCAGCAGGAGCGCCGGTAGCGCCGGCCGGGCGAACACCGCCCTGGCCCTGGCCACCAGGACGGCCGCCGCCGCCGGCCGGGGCACCGCCGCCACCGCCACTCACGTCGGCACCAGCACCGCCGCCTTCGCCTTCGCTTTTTAAGTCGTCGTTGTTCACGCTCTTGCCGCGGCGCGAGGGGCCGGCCGTGAGCTTGCCGATGCGGTAGCTGAAGTTGACGCGCACGCCCAGCGAGTGCAGCTCGTTGCGGCTGGCCTGGTCGATAAGCGGCGACACCACGTTGTTGCGAATGGTGATGGTGGGCGTGAAGAAGTTATCGACCCCAAAGCCGATGCTGCCCCGCTTCTCGGCAAAGTCGCGCTTGATGCCCAGGGTGTAGAAGCCGAAGCCGCTCTGGTCGCCCTGCAGTTGCACCTGGCGGCCGCGGTAGAAGGCAAAAGCCTGCACGCCCCACACGGGCGTGAAGTTGTAGGAGCCCCCGAGCCGGCCGCTGAATACAAAGCCTTCGTTGGAGGCGTTGAAGTTGCGGTCGGGCACGTTGTTAGTGAGCGTGGTGTAGTAGAAGTCGGTGCCGGCGTTCAGGTTCAGCTTGGCACCGTTGAGGTTGGCGTTGAGGCTGCCGCCATAGGCGTTCTGCTGGCCAATGTTGGCGTAGTTAGTCGATACCGTGTCGGCGCCGCGCACCGTGCGCAGGGCCTCAATCGAACCCGTGGTGTTGCGCACGAACGCACTCATGCTCAGGTTCACCTTTTTCACCAGCGTGTTGTAGCCCAGCTCGTAGTTGTTGGTGTACTCGGGCGAAAGGTAGGGGTTGCCCTGGCTCACGTTCTTGGGGTTCTGCGCGTTCACGTTGGGGTTCAGGAACTGCAGCGAGGGGCGCTGAATGCGGCGGTTGTAGGCCAGTTTCAGCAGGTTGCCGTTGGCGAGCTTGCGCGACACGTTTACGCTGGGCACCAGCACGCCGTAGTTCGGGATATCGGCTGCGGCCGACTTCGCAAAGCTGGCATCGATGGTGGTGTACTCGTAGCGCAGGCCGGGCTTCAGGGTAATGCCTTTGGGCAGCTGCAGGGTGTAGGCCGCGTAGCCCGCCGTCACGTTCTGGCGGTAGTTGAACACGTTGCTGGCCGAAAGCAGGCCTACGTTGGGCAGCACTTCGCCGTTGGCACCGTAGGAGATAGTGGAATAGTCCGAATTCACCAGGCGCAGAATGTTCTTGGCTCCGGCTTCCAGCATCTGGGTTTTGCTCAGCGGGTTCTGATAATCCAGCTGCACCGTGTATTCTTCGTTGTAGCTGGGGTTATCGTTCACGATGCGCGACGGCCCGTTGGGCTGGCTCGACTGCAGAATCGTGTTGGTGAAGCTATTGGTGCGGTCGTTGCGGCTGAACAAGGTCAGCACGCTGATTTCGTGCTGCGGCTTCTCGAAGCTGTGCGTGTAGTTCAGGCTGGCATCCACGGTGCCCGACAAGTCTTTCGAGTACGTGTCGCGCAGGTCAGTGCTGTAGGGGCTGCCCGTGGCCGTGGCGCCCAGGTAGCTGGTGCGCAGCAGGCCGTCCTGGTAGTTGTCGCCGCTGCGTGTGCCGTAGCTCACCGAAGCCTGCAAGGAATTTGCCTTGTTGATGTCGTAATCCCAGCCAAAAGAGTAGCGGCCGAAAATGCCCTGCTGGCGCGTTTCGGCGCTTTGCAGCGTGGTGGTGGCCGCGCCGGTACCCAGGCTGCGCGTCACCTGCGTGTTGCTGAACTCCCCCGGCGTGTTGTACTGCCCCCGGCCGAAACCGCTCAGCGAGAAGCCCATTTTGCCGGTGCGCAAGCTGCCCTGCAGGCCCAGGTTGCTGTTGCGCAGGCCCGCGCTGATGTTCACGCCCAGCGTAGCCCCGCGCAGGGTATTGGTTTTGGTGATGATGTTGATGATGCCGCCCGAACCCTCGGCATCGTACTTGGCCGACGGCGAGGTAATCACCTCCACGGTCTTAATCTGGTCGGCCGGAATCTGCTTCAGCGCATCGGCAATGCTGTTGGCCGCAATCGTCGAGGGCTTGTTGTTGATGAGCACGCGGATGCTGGAGCTGCCGCGCAGGCTCACGTTGCCGTCCAAGTCCACGCTCAGCATGGGCACGCGCTTGAGCACGTCGGTGGCATCGCCGCCGCGGGTGGTCTGGTCGTTTTCGGCGTTGTACACCGTGCGGTCTACCCGCTCCTCGATGATGGCCTTCTGGCCCGTCACCACCACTTCGCCCAGCTTCTGGGCCGAAGCGGCCATGGTAATGGTGCCCAGGGCCGTGGCCTCACCGGCCGTCACCACCACGCCGGTACGCGTCACGTTGGTGTAGCCCAGGAAGCTGATTTGCACCGTGTAAGTGCCGGCCGGAATGCCGGCCAGCACAAACTTGCCGTCGTCGCCGGCCACGCCCCCGTTCACGGGGTTATTGGCAGCGTCGAGCACCGCCACCGAGGCGTACGAAACGGGCTTGTTGGTCGCGGCATCCGTTATGGTGCCGCTGATGCGGCCGGCCGCGGCGCGCGGCGCGGTAGTGAGCACGGGACGGGTGCCGCCGGGCGCGCCCTGTTGGGCCCAAACGCTCGAATTATTGCCCAGCAGGGCCGTTAGCAGAACGGCCGAGGCCGGTAATAGGTGTTTCATATACTGACAATGGATAGCAGCCAAAGTGCCGCAAATCATACCGGAGGTTGCATCCGGCGTCCTTCTGAGATGTAAAAATTTCCTAACTAAGTCCTTAACAGCCAACTGGCCGAATCGGCTTGCCGATACGCAAAGGTCGGGGCAACGGCCACCGGGCCCCGCAAAAACTAGATTACCGCATGCCGAATCCCGACCAACAGCGCGATTCCGTCGCTCCCGAACAACCGCACTTCGCGCGCTGTCGTACCTTTGGGCCAGCCCGATAATCTTTTAGCGGGTCAGGCGGTTAACTCCCCGTCACCCAACCCACCACGCCTGCCCCGATGATAGTTGAACCCGGCCCGCTGCTCGCGGCAATTGACTCGCCCGCCGACCTCAAAAAGCTCGCCCCCGAGCAGTTAGTCCAACTCAGTACCGAGCTGCGCGACTTCATCATCGATTCTGTGAGCATTTACGGGGGGCATTTTGGCGCCTCGCTGGGCGTGGTTGAATTGACGGTGGCACTGCACTACGTCTTCAACACGCCCCACGACCAGCTTATCTGGGATGTGGGCCACCAGGCTTACGGCCACAAGATTCTCACCGGCCGCCGCGAGAAATTCCCGACCAACCGCCGCTACAAAGGCATGTCGGGTTTTCCGAAGCGCAGCGAAAGCGAGTACGACGCCTTTGGCGTGGGCCACAGCAGCACCAGCATCGGGGCAGCGTTGGGCATGGCCGTGGCCTCGGATTACAAGGGTGAGTTCGACCGCCAGCACATTGCCGTGATTGGCGACGGCGCCATGACGGCGGGCATGAGCTTCGAGGCCCTGAACCAGGCCGGCGTACTCAACAACAACATGATTGTCGTGCTGAACGACAACTGCATGAGCATCGACCCCAACGTGGGCGCGCTCAAGGAATACCTCACCGACATCACCACCTCCCGCACCTACAACAAAGTGCGCGACGAGCTCTGGAACGTGCTGGGCAAGCTGAGCAAATTCGGCCCCAACCCCCAGCAGATTGCCCGCAAAGTAGAGGCCGCCATGAAGGCAACCCTGCTGAAGCAGAGCAACCTGTTCGAGGCCCTGAAATTCCGCTACTTCGGCCCCGTGGATGGCCACGACGTGCAGCACCTCGTCACCATCCTCAACGACCTCAAATCCATTCCCGGCCCTAAGCTGCTGCACTGCGTCACGGTGAAGGGCAAGGGCTACGCGCTGGCCGAGAAGGACCAGACGCTGTGGCACGCGCCGGGCTTGTTCGATAAAATCACGGGCGAGATTTACAAGAAAACACCCGACAAGCCGCAGCCGCCCAAGTACCAGGACGTGTTCGGCCACACGCTGGTGGAACTGGCCGAGGCCAACGACAAAATCATGGGCGTGACGCCGGCCATGCCCTCGGGCTCGTCGCTGAATATCATGATGGCCGCCATGCCCACCCGCGCCTTCGACGTGGGCATTGCCGAACAGCACGCCGTCACGTTCTCGGCCGGCTTGGCCACGCAGGGGCTGATTCCGTTCTGCAACATCTACTCTTCGTTCATGCAGCGGGGCTACGACCAGGTGGTGCATGATGTGGCCCTGCAAAACTTGCACGTGGTGTTCTGCCTCGACCGCGCCGGCTTTGCCGGGGCCGACGGCCCCACCCACCACGGCTGCTACGACCTGGCCTACATGCGCTGCATCCCCAACATCGTGGTGTCGGCCCCGATGAACGAGCAGGAGCTGCGCAACCTGATGTACACCGCCACCCTGCCCGAAAACGCCGGCCCGCACAGCATCCGCTACCCGCGCGGCGAGGGCGTGATGCCCGAGTGGCGCACGCCGCTGCAGCGCGTGGCCATCGGCACGGGCCGCGTGGTGCGCGAGGGCGAAGAAGGCGGCGTGGCCATCCTCAGCATCGGCCACATCGGCAACTACGCCGTGAAAGCCACCGAAACCCTGGCGGCCGAAAGTATTGATGCCGGCCACTACGACATGCGCTTCTGCAAGCCGCTGGATGAGGAAATGCTGCGCGACGTAGCCCGCCGCTACCGTGCCATCGTGACGGTGGAAGACGGCTGCCTGCCCGGCGGCTTCGGCTCGGCCGTGCTCGAATTCCTCACCGACCACGGCTTCCACCTGCCCGTCGTCCGCCTCGGCATCCCCGACCGCGTAGTGGAGCACGGCACCCAAGATGAGCTCTACAAAGAGTGCGGCTTCGATGCGGCCGGCATCGCCCAGGCCGTGCGCGAACTGGGCACCAAAGTGGCGGCCGGCGCGCGGGCCACGGTGCTGCGGTAGAAGCACAATACTACTCCACCGGTCTATTGCTTAATTAAGCAACAAAACAACCGCACTATCCAGATTGCCTTTCCAATTTCCACCTCCTTTCCTACATGCAGCTCATGCTGAATTTTCCCCGGCCCCTTGTTTCCACTCTATTATGTGGCATCATGTTATTTGGTTGCAAATCAACCGAAACGCCACAGCCTGCTCCTATAGCCTCCACCATCAAGGTGTCGATTTCCGAAGCAGGCGCCCCACCTTATGACCTTAATGAGGCCCGGGTAGTAAGTGCCAATTACCAAACTGGTGGCTCAAGTTTGTCTATAAGTGGCAAGCTAAACAATGGCAAGCAACTGCTTCTTGATTTTTCACGAGCTGGCACGCCAACTGCGTACACTACCAACGCATTAGAGGGAACTCTTGATGGCACCACGGGAACAAATTCCATTGGCGCCACCACGTACAACACACAGACTCGAACCGTTACCGGCAATTTCCGCAGCACTTTTCCAGTTGTTGGCGAAGTGTCTGGCTCATTCTCGGGTATCACAGTACAGTGACCTTTTTTAAAGCTGTAAGAGCCAGAAAGCCCCTGTAGCGACAAGCACAGGGGCTTTTTTTCTGCATTTTCGAATGGCACACACTGGCTCTAGACTTAGAAAGCATACTCAGTTAGAGAGTTTATTGATAAAATAGTTGAGCAAGCCCTTTATATATGTTTTCCGAACGATGGTGAAAGCGTAATTCTGACTCGTTCAGATGAAGCAAAAGGTATGGTTGGATGTATCCTTTAACTGTCAAAGACGGACTTTGGCAAAGCTCTAGAAGCTCAATACCGCTGATGTTCGAAGTGTTGACCACGGGTTTGCTCTGAGCAAAGCGCTGACAAAACAGCGATGATAAGAGCCCATATGCACCAGCCCGTGGTAGCCGCGCCAACCATCGGTATTGGCTACAGCCGCTGCATCAATTTTGCCGCGAATAATACCCTACAGCAACTTTCTCGAACAGTTCGGGAAGAATCTCCTTAATGCACCCGTCACGTTTGAGTAGGCCGAAGCCAATGGGTTTGCCTGTTGTAATAGGCCCGCATTTACCAAGCCCCCAGCGCAGGACAAAGCAACTCTTATGGGGTTCGAAGCCTTGCTTAACTCGGCCAATACCGAGTACTAAACTTGTAAGTGGCGCCACAACCACAGGTGCCATGAAGCAATTGAATTCACGCTCAAGCCAGTAATTCAAGACAGAAGCAAGTAGTCAAATCTAAAACAAACATGTGCAAAGCATATTGGAATTATGCTTCTGCAACTTTTTTGCAATAATAATAGCGGTCAGACAGTCGCATAATAGAAAGTTAAATAGTCGCTTTACATAATTTGCTTTCTAATATTCATAACCATGGAAAGCAAAAATCCCCTTAGCGCGCTGGTGAAAGCATGCGAAGGGGATTTTCCTTGGAAAAGGTTGGCGGCGACCGACTCTCCCACCGGTGAAGGCAGTACCATAGGCGCACCGGGGC
>NZ_JALBGC010000007.1 GCF_022631375.1 Hymenobacter cyanobacteriorum | reverse complement strand
AACAGGGCACGCTTTCTTTTGAGCAACGTCGAGGCCGCAGCTTCGCGTTTAGTTAAACGTGGTGACCCTGCTTCCTGCTCCGGCTACCTTTCGCAGAAAGGCATGACAATCATACGAGTTAAACGGCTGGCATCGGAAGGCGTTGCCGAACTATAGCTGTTAAGCAAGTTTGTTGCTTTCGGCGTCAGGCTATCAGCCGCCAGCCGTGGCAGTAGATGTTGAAACGCTCGTTGCGCACGAAGCCCAGCACCGTCATCCCAAAGCTCTCGGCGGCCTGAATGGCCAGGCTGCTGGGCGCGCCCACGGCCGCCAGCACGCCAATGCCCGCCGCCGCCGCCTTCTGCACCAGTTCGAAGCTGACGCGGCCACTCACCAGCAGCACGTGCTGGTGTAGCGGCAGCCAGCCGGCCAGCAGCGCCGCGCCAATCACCTTGTCCAGCGCATTGTGGCGGCCTACGTCTTCGCGCAGCAGCAGCAATTCGCCCTCAGGCGAAAATAGCGCCGAGGCGTGCTGCCCGCCGGTTTGCTCGAAGCCGGCCTGGGCGGCGCGCAACTTCTCCGGCAGCTGGTGCACCGTGGCGGCGCTGAGGTGCGGGCCGGCTGCGGACAGCACGGGGCAGGAGGCGGTGCGCACGGCATCGATGCTGGTTTTGCCGCACACGCCGCAGCTGGAACTGGTGTAGAAATGTCGTTCCATGGCTTGGAAATCGACTTTGACGTGGGCAGCCAGCTCGGCGCGGACGACGTTGCCAGCTTCTTCTTCCTTCTGCACATCGGGGCAAGGGATGATGCCCAGCAGGTCGGCCTTATTGTGAATAATGCCCTCCGTAAGCAGGAAGCCGGCGGCCAGTTCCTCGTCGTGGCCGGGTGTGCGCATCGTTACGGAAAGCGTGCGGTGCTCCCGCGCGCCAGCTACCTCGTAGCCGATGCGGATTTCGAGCGGCTCCTCGGCGGCGAGCTGGTCGGAGGCGGGCACGGGTGGGCCGGCGCCGCTCACCTTTTGGATGGTGGCGAAGGTATAGCTGGCGGCGGGGAGCAGGATGGCGGGGTTCATAAGCAGGATGGCGGGCGAGGGCAGTAGAACGTCATGCAGCGCGCAGCGAAGCATCTTGCCCGCAGACAGTAAACCAATCGTTAAACCAAAAGGATTAGTGGCGGCGGGCAAGATGCTTCGCTGCGCGCTGCATGACGTTCTTTTTCGCGTGCCGTTCTTGTGGCCTAATCCTTCCTCACCGCTGCCTATGAAAATCCAACGCCTCACCCGCAACCTCACCTTTTGGGTGCTGCTGGCCATTGTGGCCGGGGCGCTGCTGGGCCATTTCCGGCCAGCCCTGGCCGTGCAGATGGAGCCACTAGGCAAGCGCTTCATCGACGTGGTGAAGCTATTCATCAACCCGATTATCTTCCTCACCATCACGCTTGGCATCAGCACGATGGGCGACTTGAAGAAGGTGGGGCGCATCGGGGGCAAGGCGCTGCTGTACTTTGAGATTGTGACCACGCTGGCGCTGCTGATTGGCGTGGGCGTGGCGGCGCTGGTGCGGCCGGGCGACGGCGTGAGCACCGGCCGGCTCGATACCGGGAAGGTGGGCGAGTTCACGAAACGGGCCACGGAGTTCTCGTGGGGCCACTTCCTGGCCGATAACCTGACCTTGCAGGTGCTGCTGGTGGCCATTGTACTGGGCATCGGGCTTAGCAAGTACGCCGGCCGCAAGCCCGTCATTCATTTCCTGAAGGCGTGCTCGAAATACGTGTTCCGGGGGTTGCACCTGGTGATGCTGCTCGCGCCCATCGGAGCGTTTGGGGGCATGGCCTTCACCATTGGCAAGTATGGCATTGCCACGTTGCTGCCGCTGGGCAAGCTGATGGTGACCGTGTACCTCACGATGGGCTTGTTCGTGTTTCTGGTGCTCGGGGTCATTCTGCGGTACTGCCGCATCGGCATGTGGTCGTTTCTGAAGTACATCAAGGCCGAGCTGCTGATTGTGCTGGGCACGTCCTCGTCCGAAGCCGGTCTGCCGGGCCTGATGGAGAAGCTGGAGGGCATGGGCTGCGCCCAGCCGGTAGTAGGGCTGGTGGTGCCCACGGGCTACTCCTTCAACCTCGACGGCACCACGATTTACCTCTCGCTTTCCACCCTGTTTCTGGCCCAGGTGTTCCACATCGAGCTTTCGGGCGCGCAGATTCTGACCATGATGGGCATTCTCATGGTGACCTCGAAGGGCGCGGCGGGCGTGGCGGGCAGCGGCTTTGTGGTGCTGGCCAGCACGCTCACGGCCATGAAGGTGATTCCGGTAGAGGGTCTGGCCCTGTTGCTGGGCGTGGACCGGTTTATGTCGGAGGCCCGTAGCATCACCAACTTCATAGGCAACGGGGTGGCCACCATTTTCCTGGCCCACACCGAAGACGCCCTCGACCACGAAATGGCCGTAGAAGCGCTGGGCAAGCGGCTGCGCCCGTTGCGCTTCCGGCGCGGTCTCACCAGCGGCGAGTATCTGGGCGAAGTAGCCGAGAAAGCGGCTGAGTAGCTTGTAGCGTGGTCGTATCCGAAGGAACTCTGGAGCTCTGCGAGTCCGCGTTCCGTCGGTTCCGTTTTGTTGGTTTCGCCCAGTTTAAGCGCGGACTCGCAGAGTCCACGCTACAGTCCGAACTTTGCCACTATGCAGCCTACGCTTCCGCCGCCCGCCCCCGCCCGCCCACCCATCCGTTTCGACCGCAACGAGGTGGCCGGCGCGTTTGGCGACCTCGGCACCGACCTGCCGCTGCTCATCGGCGTCATCGCCGCCTCGGGCATCGACAGCGCCTCGGTGCTCATCCTGTTCGGGCTGATGCAGGTGTTCACCGGGCTGTGGTACCGCATGCCCATGCCGGTGCAGCCGCTCAAGGCCTTCGCGGCGCTGGTGATTGCTCAGAAAATCCCGGGGCGAATCATTTTTGGCGGGGGGCTGGCCATTGGGGTCAGCATGTTTTTCCTGTCGATAACCGGGCTCATTGATGGGCTGGCGAGGCTGGTGCCCAAGGCGGTGGTGCGCGGCATTCAGTTCGGGCTGGCCTTGCAGCTGGCTACGCTGGCCCTCACCAAGTACGTGGGCTCGGATGGAGCGGCGGGCTACGCGCTGGCGGCAGCGGCATTCGTGGTCACGGTGGTGCTGTTTGGCAACCGGCGCTGGCCGGCGGCGCTCATCGTCATTGCCCTGGGTGTGGCGTACGCACTGGTTTTCAAACTCGATTTGGCCACGGCCCAGAAGGCCGTGGGCCTACATCTGCCCTCCTGGCACCTGCCGCAATCAGCCGATATTCTGACCGGCGCAGTGCTGCTGGCGCTGCCCCAGATTCCGCTGTCGCTGGGCAACTCAATCCTGGCCACCAAGCAGGTAGCGCACGATTTATTCCCCGAGCGGGAGCCGCTGACCATCAAAAAAATCAGCTTCACTTATGCGCTAATGAACCTGGCGAACCCATTTTTCGGCGGGTTTCCGGTGTGCCACGGTTCGGGCGGCATGGTGGGGCACTATGCGTTTGGGGCGCGCACGGGCGGCTCGGTGGTCATTTACGGCAGCATTTTCCTGGTGATGGGGCTGTTCTTCAGCCAGGGCTTCGCCGATGTAGTGCAGATATTCCCGCTGCCGGTGCTGGGGGTGCTGCTACTGTTCGAGGCGCTGTCATTGGCTACGCTGCTGCGCGACGTGAGTGGCAGCCGCGCCGATTTATTGGTGGCGCTGCTGGTGGGGCTGCTCTGCGCCGGGCTGCCGTATGGCTACCTGGTGGGGTTGATTGTAGGCACGGCCATCTACTACGCCATGCAGCGCGGCTGGGTGGGGCTGGGGAAGTTTTAGTTGCTCGTTAGTAGTTGTCAGTTGTTAGGCTGAGCACATCCGAACTGTTACTAACAACTGATAACGAACAACTAACAACTAAAAACCGACAGCTAAGCCAGAATGCGGACGGGCTGCTTGTGCTCATCCACGGCCACGAAGGTGAACAGGCCGGTTACGGCCTTGTGGCGGTCTTCCGAGTACATCTGCTCCACGAATAACTCGACGCGCACTTTGAGGCTGGTGCGGCCTACGTGCTCGATGTTGGCCACCAGCTCCACCAGCGAGCCACCGGGGATGGGGTGCGTGAAATCGACCCGCTCGGAAGACACGGTCACCATTTTCAGGCGCGAAAAGCGGGTGGCCGCGATGAAGGCTACCTCGTCCATGAGCAGCAGCGTGGTGCCGCCGAACAGGGTGTCGTAGTGGTTGGTGGTGTTGGGGAATACGGCTTTGAAGATGCGAGTTTCGGCGCGGGCAATGCGGTCGGCAAGGAGCATGAGCAACGGGGATAAGAGGTGGATAAACGGCCTCCATTTGCATTCAGCCCCCGTTCTCATTAAGCCAACCACCGGCCGCACCACACCCCGGCCGCGCCTTGAGCGCAGCGGCACGGCACCGCCGATGCCAGCCCCAAAGCGCGAGGGCAGCATCACTCGGCGGCCGGCAGGTCTCCTGACTTGTTTCGGGCCGGCCCCGCCCTTCTCAGCCCGTTTTCCGCGGGCCAATGGGCTTGCAATGGGGCCACCGGCTCCAGCCCAATCGGGCTGGGAAACTCACAGTAGCGCGTCTGTTCGGGAGTTGCACCCGATTCCCTTTTAATCTTTACCCCAGCCGAAGCCCGGGTGAAAAACCGTCCGCTGATTGAAGGAAATCAAACCGAGAACCAACGCGGCGAAGGTACGGCGCGGCGGGGCGGGTTTGGCGGCTGAAGGAGGAAAAAGGAACGTCATGCAGAGCGCAGCGAAGCATCTTTACCGCTCAACGCATTCATTTTCTACTGCGTTAAAGATGCTTCGCTACGCTCTGCATGACGGGCAACTGGCGCTGCATCTATCCCCTACTCTACCGCCACGGGCACGGCTTCATTGGCCTTGCGCAGCGGCAGCTCCGGCACCAGCAGCGTGAGCAGCAGGCCGCTTACCACTAACAGGATATCGACCATATACACCCGCCGGATGGCCATGGCGAAGGCCGCCCGCACCACCGGGTCGGCCGCGCCGGCCGTGGTGGCGGGCACGGCCGGGCCTTCCGCTACCACGGCCGAGCGGGCGGCAACGGGCGCTTGCGCAGCGGCCGGCAGCTCGTGCGCCAGCGTGAAGGTGAGCACCGCGCCCAAGGCTGAGGCCGCCAGCGCCCCGCCAATCTGCCGAAAAAACTGGCTGGCTGAGGTGGCCTGGCCCATGAGGGCGGGCTCGGTGGCATTTTGCACAGCCAGGGTGTAGAGCGGCATCGTGGGCCCTAGTCCCAGGCCGCAAATGGCCAGGTAAATAAGCACTTGGTGGTATTGCACCGTGGGCGGCATGGTGGCCAGCAGGCTCAGGCCAACGAGTAGCAACACCAGCCCGCCCAGCATCCAGCGCTTGTAGTGGCCGAAGCGCGACACCATCTGGCCGGCCAGCATCGAGCCCGTGACCACGCCCAGCGACAGCGGCATCAGGCTGGCCCCGGCCCGCGTGGCCGACTCGCCCAGCACGTTCACCATAAACAGCGGCTCGAAAATGATAACCCCCAGAAATGCCCCGCCCATGCAGAACAGCGCCGCATTGGCCGTGCGGAACACCGGGTTTTTGAACAAACCGAAGTTGAGAATGGGGTTCTCGTGCCGCAGGCTGCGCACCACAAACAGCGCCAGCGCCACCACCGCTCCGGCCAGCAGCCCCAGCGTGAGCGCGCCCGACCACGGATACAGCGCCCGGTTGAGCTGCAAGGCTACCACCAGCGGCCCCAGCCCGGTCATCAGCAGCGCGGCCGAAATAAAGTCGAACGGCTTGGGTTCGGTGCGCGGGCGCAGCGGCGGCATCTGGGCGATGATGAACCAGAGGGCCAGCAGGCCCAGCGGCAGGTTCACGTAGAACACCAGCCGCCAGCCCGCCACGCCGGGAATCAGGTCGGTGCCTTTATCGGTGAGAAAGCCGCCCAGCAGCGGCCCCAGCACCGACGATGTGCCAAACACCGCCCCCGTGAAGCCCTGGTAGCGCCCCCGCTCGGCGGGCGCAAACAGGTCGGCAATGATGATGAAGGCCATCGCAAACAGCCCCGCCCCGCCAAAGCCCTGGATAGCCCGGAACACCACCAATTGCGTCATGCCATCGCCCAGCACGGGCAGTGTGCCAAACTCGCCCGCCAGCCCGCACAGCCCCGAGCCCACCAGAAAAATACTCACCGCCACAATCTCAATGGTGCGCCGCGAGTACATGTCGGCCAGCTTGCCGTAGATGGGCACCAGCGCCGTGCTGGCCACCAAATAGGCCGTCGCCACCCACGTAAAGCGGTCGAGCCCGTCGAGGTCGGCCACAATGCGGGGCAGGGCCGTGCTTACAATGGTCTGGTCGAGGGCCCCCAGAAACATGGCCAGCAGGATGCCGGCAAAGGTGAGCATCTTCTGGCGGTGGGTGAGGGTTTCGGTCAAGGGAGGGAGATTTGAACATTCGTTGAACGTCATGCAGAGCGCAGCGAAGCATCTTGACCGCCACTACTACTCTTTTTCTTGCCAATGAGCTAGTGACTGCGGGCAAGATGCTTCGCTGCGCTCTGCATGACGCGTTTTTCTATTCGGATTACAGTAGCGAGCGAATCCAACCGCCATCCACCGGCACCGACGTGCCGGTGATGTAGCTGGCCCGCTCCGAGCACAGAAACGCCGCCAGCGCCGCAAATTCACGCGGCTCGCCCAGCCGGCGCATCGGGATTTCGGCTTCCCAGCGGGCCGTGGCCTCGGTGGCGGAGATGCCCTCACGGGCGGCCGTAGCATCGGCCAGGCCCACCACGCGCTCGGTGCGGGTGTAGCCGGGCAGGATGTTATTCACGGTAATGCCTTGCGCCGCCACTTCGGTAGCCAAGGTGCGGGCCATGCCCGTCACGGCCGCCCGCAGGCTATTCGAAAGCATCAGGTTGGCCACCGGCTGCTTCACCGAAATGGAGGTGATGTTGAGGATGCGGCCCCAGCCGCGCGCCTGCATGCCGGGCAGCACGGCCCGCGTCAGCTCCACCACGCTGGTGAGCAGGAGCTGCGTGGCAGCCTGCCACTGCTCGGCGCTCAGCGTGTCGAACGTGCCGGCGGGCGGGCCGCCGGCGTTGGTCACCAGAATATCGATGCGGCCGAAGCGGGCCAGGCCGGCGGCCACGAGGCGGGCCACGGCGGCGGGGTCGGCCACGTCGGTGGCCAGGCCCAGCACGGGCGTGCCGTGGGCTTGTTCGATGGCGGCGCAGGTTTCCTGCAGGGCTACATCGTGGCGGGCACAGAGGATGAGCGACGCGCCTTCGGCGGCCAGTTCTTCGGCCACGGCGCGGCCCAGGCCCTGGCTGGCGGCGGCCACTAGGGCAATTTTTCCTTTCAGTCCGAGGTCCATAACCGGGCTATTTCAGGCGCAGGTAGTCGTCCGATTTGTCGAGCCAGTCCTGGCGGGGCGGGCTGAAAATGTCCACGTCGAGCGTGTCTTCAATGGCTTCGGCCTTGTGCCACACGTTGCCGGGGATGTGCAGCACCTCGCCTACTCCTACCACAATGGGCTCAGCATCTTCAGACCCAATCCAGAAGCGCAGCGCGCCTTCCAGAATGTAGGTAATCTGCTCGTTGTGGTGCTGGTGCAGAGGCACGATGGTGCCTTTTTTGAGGTAGACGTGGGCCAGCATCATCTTGTCGCCGGTGATGAGGCGGCGCGAGAGCTGGTCGGTCACCTGCTCCACGGGCATGGCGTCCCAGGTGTATTTGGTGGCGGTGGGGTTGTCGGGCATGGGGTGGGTTTTGAGTGGGTCGCCAACGCATCCGTCATGCAGAGCGCAGCGAAGCATCTTTACCGTGTAACTAACTTAAATGTTGGCTCCATTGCCGAGTCGTTGGATGTAGGGGCGGGGCCTGCCCCCGCCCGCCCGGTCGCACCATTGACTCGCGGCCGCTCAACGATGGGCGGGGGCAGGCCCCGCCCCTACGCCGTTCAGCCGCTGCAATGCCTGCAAACCCACTCTCCGTCCCCCATCCCCAAAACCTACACCCGTACCCGGCTCGCCACTGCCGATACGCACAGGCCCATAAAGGCAATCAGGGCAAACGACACCCGCAAGCTCGTAGCCCCGGCCACGAAGCCAATCACCGGCGGCCCCAGCAGAAACCCGAAGAAGCCGATGGTGGACACCGCCGCCAGCGCCATGCCCGCCGACATCGTAGTGGACTTGCCCGCTGCCGAGTACACGAGCGGCACCACCGCCGACGTGCCGAACCCCACCAGCAAAAAGCCCAGCAGCGCTGTAGGCAGCGTGGGCAAGGCCACGGCCACGCTCAGCCCCACCGCCGTAAGCAGGCCGCTGAGCTGAATCACGCGCTTGGCCCCGAGGCGGTGGGCCAGCCAGTCGGCCCCGAAACGGCCGGCCGCCATCGTACTCATAAAGGCCGTGTAGCCCGCCCCCACCCAGGCCGGGTCGGCACCCACCACCTTCTTGAAATACACCCCGCTCCAGTCGAACATCGCCCCTTCGCAGATGAGCGCGCAGAAGGCAATGGCCCCCAGGCCCAGCAGCTCCTTATCCGGTTTCACGAAGATGGGCTGGTCAGGGTCCACGCCCGAATCTTCGCGCACCGTGGAGCCCGCCGCCACAACCAAACCAGTTAGAATGAAGGCCGCGATGCCCAGGAAGTGCACGCCCGGCGGCACCGCGTGCCCAATCATAAACGAGCCGATGGCGGCCGCCACGAACCCGGCCAGGCTCCACAGCCCATGAAAAGAGGCCATGATAGGCTTGTGCTTATACAGCCGCTCCACGCCCACGGCCTGGGTGTTCACCGAAATGTTGGTAAGATTGCCGCCGATACCGAACACCATCAGGCAGGGCAGCAACTGCCACAGGCTATTGGCCCAGCCCAGCCCCAGCAGCGCCGTGGCATACAGCACCACGGCCCACAATACCACGCGCCGGCTGCCCTGCTTGGCCACCAGCCAGCCCGCCAGCGGCAGCGACACCAGCTGCCCCAGCGGAATAGTCAGCAGCACGCCACCCAGCGCCGCCTCCGAGATGCCCATCTTTTGCTGCACGCTCGGAATGCGCGACGCCCAGCTGGCAAAGCACAAGCCCAACAAGAAAAACAAAGCGCCCACCGCCACGCGGTGGGCCTTGCGCGATTTGCCGCGCGGCGAAACACTATCCAACGTCATCATGCGCAAGCGGCCGCCCCTCTATCTGAGCGGGCGGCCCTGATTTTTACGCAAGTTCGGCACGGCCGGCCGGAGCGGGGCAGGTTTCGGCCGCCAAATCGGCCACGATGCGGGCACTCACCTGCCGCAGCAGGCCGATGGTTTCCTCCACCACCGGTTGCACGGCGGCCAGCTCGAAGGGCTCGGGCCACTTGTTCAGCAGCTCAACCGGAGGCAGAATGTGCAGGGCGCGCAGGTGCGTCAGGTTGGGGCGTAGGGTGTGGGCGGTGCCGCGCAGCTGGCTGGCGTCGGCCGCCTGCACTGCCTGGCTGAAACCGGCAATGGCTTCGTCGCAGCTCTCCACGAAAGTTTCCAGCATGAAGCGCACGAACTCCAAGTCGCCCTGCCCCACGTGCAGCAGCTCGTCGGTCTGATACAGCGGCGTGTCGGCAGTATCCGTTGCGGCTCCCGACTCCGGCGCGGCGGCTGGTACGGCAGCTTCCGGCGTTGGTGCGGCTTCAACGGTAGGCTCGCCTTCGGCTGGTTCCAGCGACGGGCACAGCACCCAGCGGCTCACCTTGCGCAGCAGCTCGTCTTCTTTAAAGGGCTTGGTGAGGTAGTCGTCCATGCCCGCGGCCAGGCACTTTTCGCGCTCGCCTTTGATGGCATTGGCCGTGAGGGCCACAATGGGTGTGGCCAGCCCCAGCTGCTGGCGCAGCAGTGCGGTGGCGGCGTAGCCATCCATCACCGGCATCTGGATATCCATCAGAATCAGGTCGAAGTCCTTAGTGCCGGCCAGTTCCACCGCCACGGCGCCGTTTTCGGCCTCCGTCACCTCTACAAAGGCGTGGTGCAGAAAGGTTTTGGCGATTTGGCGGTTGAAGCGGTTGTCCTCCACCAGCAGCACGCGCTTGGCACGCAGGTCGGGCAGCAGGCGGCTGTTGGGCGGCAAGGCGTCTTTGGGGGCCAGGTCGGCGGGCGTGCCCACGGGCAGCGGCAGCACGAAGCGCATCACCGTGCCCTGGCCTTTCACGCTGGTGGCCTCCACATCGCAGCCCATCAAGCGCAGCAGGTTGCGGCTGATGCTCAGGCCCAGGCCCGTGCCGCCGTACTTGCGCGTGACGGACGAATCTTCCTGGCTGAATTCCTGAAACAGGCTGCGCACGAACTCCGGCTCGATGCCAATGCCCGTATCGGCCACCCGAAACTCGATGGCGGCGCGGCCATCGGGGCCGGTGCCCGCCAGTGCGCAAGTCACCGCCACGCTGCCGGTTTCGGTGAACTTGATGGCGTTGCCGGCCAAATTCAGCAGCACCTGCCGAATGCGGTAGGGGTCGCCGAGGAGCACGGGCGGCAGGTCGTCGGCCACGGTCGCGGTCAACGTCAGGCCTTTTTCCACGGCTTTGTAATGCAGGGTCTGCTCCACTTCGGCCAGCAGGTGGCGGGGCGTGAAGCCGACTTCCTCCAGCGTCATCTTGCCGGCTTCGAGCTTGCTCAAATCCAGAATATCGTTGATAATCACCAGCAAATGCTCGGCCGAGGTGGTAATGGCCTGGCGGTAGCTGTCCTGCTCGGGCACGAGCGGGGTTTTGGCCAGCAGCTGGCTCATGCCCAGAATGGCGTTCATCGGCGTGCGAATTTCGTGGCTCATGTTGGCCAGAAACAGCTCGCGCGCCCGCACCGCCGATTCGGCCGCCAGCTTGGCGTGGCGCAGCTGCCGCTCGGTGTTCACGCGGTCGGTAATATCGAGGCCGTAGGCCACCAGCAGGTGCGGCGTACCGTCGGGGTTGAACACGGGCTGCAGGCAGCGCATCTGGTGCCGCATGCCGCCGGGGCGGTCAAACGACTCCTCAAACGTCACCAACTCCCCACCCCGAAACGCACTCATGATGCGCTCGTGGCGCTCCTCGGCCATGGCCCGCGGGTGCCCGTACTGGGCAAAATATTCCAGGTTGTCGCGTCCAATCACCCATTCCCGCTTGGCCGGGTCCTTGATGCCGGTGGCATTCACATAGAGGTAGCGTCCCTGGGGGTCGAACACGCCGATGTCGCAGGGGATATGGCTCAGGGCGCGCTCGTAGAACTCGCGCTGCTCGGCGAGTTTTCGCTCAGCTTGCTGGCGCTGCGTCACGTTGCCGCTGGTGCCCACCATCATGCGGAAGGTGCCATCGGCGGCCAGCACGGGGGTCATGTAGCGGCGCATCAACTGCGGGCCGTCAGGCGAAGCCATGGTTTCTTCCCACATCACTTCGGTGCGGGTGGCCACGGCCTGCTCGAAAATGCGGCGGCGGTTTTCGGCCAGCTCGCGGGGGCGTTCCCGCTTGGCGCAGTACTCAAAATCATCTTTGCCGATTATCCAGGCCCGCATGCCGTCGTCGGCAAAGCATTGGTTGTTGGCCAACTGGTAGCGGTGCTCAGCATCAAAAACCACCACTTCAACCTGCAAGTGGTTGAGCACGGTGAGGTAATAGTCCTGCTGCTCGGCCAGGCGCTGCTGCTGGGCACGCAGTGCAGCCTGGGCCGCGGCCAGGGCCTGCCGCAAGGCCGCAATCTGCTCGGCCGCCGGGGCAATGGCATCCGGCAGCGGCGGGTTCAGTTCGGAGGAATTATCGGAGGAATCTAATAAATTGTAAAAAACGCCCATTTATTATATTTTTATTATTTTAGACTGCTGACAAAGATACTCCAATTTATAAAGCTAACCTCCTTATTTTCTTGCTATTAAGAAGCCATTATATTTAACTTATCAGAGTTATTTTTGAACAAATCGAATTGAATTTACGCGTGATAAGCCGTGGGCTTTCCAGCCATTGTCGGCAAGTGGTTCACATTCAATATCCGTCCTTGTTCCAGCCAATTCAACTGCCCTGATTTGGCCTGCACGCAGCCCGGAACTGAATCATCAAAAAGATTCCACACCTGTTTTTTCAGCCGAATTTCCAGCGTGCAGGTAGCTTTCAGGGCTCGCCGTCGGCTACTTCAGCAACCGACAGACACTGGTCAGCGACTGCGGCTATTTTAGCAGTTGGGCAATTTCCCGCCGGTAGTCGGAGTTGTCCGTCATGCCGTTATGACGCGCGCCGGGCAGCACAACGAGCCTATCGGTGGGTTTGAGCAGGGCTTTGAGGCGCAGGGTGGAGTTGTAATCAATCACTTCGTCGCGGTCGCCGTGAAACAACACAATGGGCGCGCTCACCTGCGTTATCAGCTCGTTTGTAGGCATGGGGTAGCGCAGCAGAAAACCGGGCACAAAGGGGTAGAGCCGCGCCGCCATGTCGCGCATGCTGAAGTAAGGAGCCTGCAATACCAATAGCTTGGGGTGATGGCGGGCAGCCAGCCAGGTAGCCGGCCCGGTGCCCAGCGAGTAGCCCAGAATAACCGTGCGATTTTCGGGATATTCGGGCAACAGCTGCCGATAAACCGTGTCCACATCGGCCAGCATCTGGCCCTGGTTGCTGATGCTGCCGCCGCTTTTGCCGTAGCCGCGGTAGTCGAGCAGGAACATGTCGTAATGCAGGGCCGTGTACGTAGCCGCTGCATCGCCCCAGCTGTCGAGCGCGCCGCCATTGCCGTGCAGGTAAAATATCAGGCCTTTCGGCTCGGGCACTTTGAACAGCAGGCCGTGCAGCTGCGTACCATCGGCGGCGGTGGTCCACCGCTCCTCAACCTGCCCCGGGAAGTGAAATTGATAGCCGGCCGGCAAATGCGTGGGCGCAAACAGCAGTTTTTCCTGCTTGAAATACAGTATGCCGCACAGCAGCACGTACAGTGCCGCCACCACGCTCACTACAATAAGCACCACTTTCATGAGCTACCGGCTGTTGCCGGAAAAGCACCTGCTTCCCGGGCAGCCAAGGTAAAACCCACCCGGGCAAAACCGCCCGCTACCCCCCTATCGTGGCCATGCTCTCGAAGCTGAGCTGGTGCAATGGCCGCTGCCGCTCGGCCTCGAAGCCGTTGGCCGCGCGGTGGCGGAAGGCAGCTGACAGCGCCGCCACAATCTCCTCATCGGACTTGCCGCCGCGCAGCAGGGCGCGGGTGTCGAGCACGCCCTGGTCGTAGAGGCAGGTTTTAATACCGCCCTCGGCCGTGAGGCGCAGGCGGTTGCAGGTGCCGCAGAAAGTGCGCGAGTAGGCCGCGATGATGCCCACCGTGCCTTGGTGCCCCGATATGCGGTATTCCGAAGCCGTGGCCCCGGCCGCCATACTCACCGGCAGCAGCGCCCCGAAATGGTTCTCCAGATGCTGGCGGATGCGGACGTGGTTCCAGGGCAGTGAGGCGGGGCCGGCTTCGTGGCTGCCACCGTTGAAGGGCATTTCTTCGATGAAGCGCACGTCCACAGGCAGGTCGCGGCTGAGGGCGGCCAGCGGCACGAGGGCGTCGATGTTCTGGCCGTCCATCACCACGGCGTTGATTTTTACCTGGATACCGGCGTCGAGCAGGGCGTGGAAGGTTTCCAGCACCTTGGGCAGCTCGTCGCGCCGCGTGATTTGGAAGAACCGCTCACGGTCGAGCGTGTCGAGGCTGAGGTTCACGGCTTTCACGCCCAGGCGGGCCAGGGCGGGCACGTGCGGCGCAGTGAGCACCCCGTTGGTAGTCAGGCTGATGTCGTCGATACCCGGCAGCTGGGCTAGGCGCTCCATGAAGGGCACCAGGTCGCGCCGCACGAAAGGTTCGCCGCCGGTCAGGCGCACTTTGCGCACGCCCAGGCCGGCCAGCAGGCCCGTGAGGCGCAGCATCTCTTCGTAGCTCAGCAGCTCGTGCTTGGGCATGTACTTAATGCCTTCCTCGGGCATGCAGTAGAAACAGCGCAGGTTGCAACGGTCCGTCACGGCCAGGCGCAGGTATTCCAGCGGCCGGCCGTGCTGGTCGAAGAGGGGCGTGACGGCCGGCGCGGCCGGGGCGAGGATAGATGGAAGCACGTTTATCACCAATTTTGCCCGGCTGTACGTAAGACTGCCGGCTTGTGGTAAACCTCCGACAAGCGAAAGGTGTTCAGGCCGCGAGCCGGGCCCGCCCCAAACGGCCGCGCCGCGCTGGTTTTCCCCACAAATTCCGCCCAAGATATGTCATTAAAAGTCGCCCTCTTCGGCATTACCCGCGACATCGTGGGCACGTCGGTGATTGAATTGCCGGCCCCCGCTCCCACCACCGTGGCCGAGCTGCTGGCCGAAATGCGCCGCCAGTACCCGGCGCTCGGCGAGCTGCGCAGCTGCGCCGTGGCTGTCAATAACGAGTACGCCAGCGCCGACACGCCCCTGCACACGGTCGACGAAATTGCCCTCATCCCGCCCGTAGCCGGCGGCTGATTTTTCGTGGCGTGGACTTTATAGTCCGCGTGGGAACCGCTCAACTCTAAATCCTCTGACTCGCGGACTACAAGTCCGCGCTACTGCTTTCATGACCCCACACCTCGCCATTACCGACCAGCCCATTGACATTGCCGCCGCTCTTGCGGCCGTACAAACCGACACTGCCGGGGCGGTCAATTCCTTTATCGGTACGGTGCGCAACCAGTCGGGTGGCCGGCCGGTGCGCCGGTTGCACTACGAGTCGTACGACAGCATGGCCCTCACGCAGCTGGGCCACGTGGTGGCGCAGGCTTACGAAAAGTGGCCCATGCTCCAGGAAGTGGCCGTAGTGCACCGCAAAGGCACCCTGGAACTGGGCGATGTGGCCGTGGTGGTGGCCGTGGCTACGCCGCACCGCGCCGAGAGCTTTGCCGCCTGCCAGTTCATCATCGATACGCTGAAGCAGGTGGTCACCATCTGGAAGCGCGAGGAGTATGAAGACGGCACGGAGTGGGTGGCGGCGCATCCGTAAGAACTGTCATGCTGAACGCAGTGAAGCATCTGACAAAAGCCGGCAAACAGCTTTCATCAGATGCTTCACTGCGTTCAGCATGACAGAACAGGTTTTTACTTGCTCGGAATCAGATACCCCAGTGAGAGTTGGAACGCCGAGTGGCGGGCGTTTTTCAGGTCGCCATTGAAGTAGGTGCTGTTGTCGGATTTCACGAAGTCGCTGAAGGCGCCGGTGTAGCGCAGGTTCAGGCTGAGGCCGTTTTCGGCTTCGTAGCCCACACCGGCCAGGTAGCCCAGCTCGTTGCGGTTGAGGCCGCTCACGTCGGTTTTGTTCTGCGACTCGGCGGTGCTGGGCGTGCCGCCCAGGGCGGGCGTGGTGGTCACTTTCGTCTGGTTGTTGGCGCTGAGCAGATAGGAGTATTGCGGGCCGGCTTCGAACACGAGGCCCGAGGCGCGCACTTTCAGCAGCACCGGCACGTCGAGGTAGTTGTAGTTCACGCTGCCTTCGCGCTTTTGCTTGGCACCGAGCAACGTGGTGTATTCGGTGGGCTTGTTTTCAAAGCCTTTTTGCGAATACAGGATTTCGGGCTGCAGCGACAGAAAGCCGTCCTGAATGATGGGCACGTTGAGCATCACGCCGCCCAGAAAGCCAACTTTGTTGTTGTAAGTATCCTGATTCTGAATGTTGCCGGCCAGGTTGGAATAGTTGGCGCCGGCGCGCAGGCCGAGACGCACGCTCTGGGCCTGGGCCGATGAAACAGCGGCCGTGGCCAGAAGCGCGGCAGCTACAATTGCAGTCTTTTTCATGATGAAATAGGGTTAGTTGATAAGACGTGTCGTCGGCGCATCCATCAAAAACGTGCCAACGCGGGCCTTTAACGCGCACTGAGCAGATAATAGTCTGAACCGTAAGGGCAAAAAAATAACCGCCGGGCCGGCGGTTATTTTCTGAGCGAAGCTGACGCGGCGGCCGGCTACTTCGCTTCAATCAGCTGCACGGCGCGTTCCAGCACCTCATCGCGCCCGGCCTGGATGCCGGCAATGGTGGGCTGCACTACCACATCGGGCACGATGCCCACGCGCTGGGTTTCGCGGCCGTCGGGGTAGTACACGCCGATGCCGCTAATCATCGTCGTGATGTTGCCGGGCAGCATGATGGTCGAGACGTTGCCGTCGGCGCCGGCGGTGGTGCTGCCCACCACTTTGGCCCCCGGCACGGCGCGCAGGGCCATGGTGGTGTACTCCGACTGGCTCTGGCTCAATTCGTTTACCAGAATCACGACCTTGCCCGCATACGGCGCGTCCTGGGTGCCCGGCACCGACGTCACCGGCGTGCTGAGAAATACGCCCGGGTAGTCAGGTTGCGGCTCACTGAACCGCACGAAGGGCACGGGCTTGCCTGACAGGTATTTGGTAAGCGAAAACACCACGAACTCGGCCGGGTAGTTGCGAATATCGATAACGAGGCCTTTGGTGTTTTTTAGCTTGGCCATGGCCTCGGGCAGTTCGGCCTGCCTGATGGTGCCGAGCGAGAGGTAGCCCACGTTGTCGGGCAGCAGTTTCCAGAACGGGGCTTTGGGGTCGGGCGTGCCGTTGTTCAGGCCCAGGTTGAGCTGGGCGGCGGGCACGCGGCCGATGGTGACGGGGAAGTCGCGGCCGGCGCGGCGAATAAGCAGCGTGGTTTTGTCGGTGTTGCCGCGCAGCAGGTCGCGGGCCATGTTGCGCAGCTGGGTGGGCTCGTTGGAGGCGGGCGTCAGCGGCTGGCGGGCCTTTATCAGGTCGGTGACTTTCACCCCATCCACAGCCAGCACCACGTCGCCTTTTTGCAGGCCGGTGGCCGGGCCCAGGGTTTCGTGGAAATAGTCCGTCACCACGGCTTGGCCTTCTACGAAACGCACCTGCACTGGCGCGTGCAGCGTGCCTTTGTAGGCAGCCAGGATTTTGTCGCTGCCATACACGTTGGCGTGCGTGTCGTGGATGCGGGCGATGATGACCAGCGCCGCCAGCCGGTACTGCTCGTCGGTGCGGGCGGCGGCAAATTGCGGAATGAACTCGGGCAGCACCTTCTGCCAGTCTTCCCCAATGGCGTAGCGGTAGGGAAAGAAATACTCAATCATGTTCCAGTAGCGGTACAGCGCCAGCAGGCGCAGGCCGGCATCGGGCGTGGCGGGCTGCGCATATACCTCTTCGTGCACAAAAAGCGGGTTGCCCACGTTGGGGGCGCTGCGCACGTAGTAGTTCGAGTCCTGGTTGCGGTTCTGGCGCAGGTAGGTGAGCTGCTGGCTGAGGGCGGGACCAAGCTGGCTCTTATCCGTCAGCCAGGCCAAATCAGCTTGCAGGCGTACCTCGTCAGCCTTGGGCTCGCGGCAGGTGGCACAGGCCGGCACCGGGCCCAGGCCAGTGAGCCAGGCGCTGAGCACGGCGTTGCGCTCGGCCGTCGTCTTAGCAGCAAGCACCTTAGGCAGGATGCGCAGCATTTCCGCATCCCAGTTGTAGTCGCCCCGGGCCACGGCCGGGTGGTAGTATTTCACAAAGCCCCAGACCCGGCCCAGCACGGCGAGGTTCTCGATTTGGGCCTTACTAAGGTTGTCGAGCGCAATGCCCGAGCCGTGGCGGAAGGCGGTATCCTGCTCAGCCTTGTAGTGTTTCACCGCTTTGGGCGGGGCCTGGGCCAGGGGTTGGTCGTCCACGGTCAGGCTCAATTGGTCGAGCCACATGGTGCCGGAGCCGGGCAGCAGGCCGCCCACATAGATGGTTTGGGCCTGGTCGCCGAGGGGCAGCGAAATGGTGTACGCTTTCCAGTCAGTGGTGCCGTGCACGTTTTCTTTGCTCATGTTATTGAGCCCCAGCATGCCATCTTCGCCATCGACGCGCAGCCACAGGCCGGCGTAGCCCTTGTCCACCTTCTCGGTTTTGAGGTAGCCAGTGAGCTTCACGGTTTTGCCCTGGAAGCTCACCGGGATTCGCAGCGTGCTAACCCCAAAGGCTTTGCCATCCCAATTGGCGGTGGTCGACTGCATACGCAGCGCGTAGCGCCCGTCGTGGCGCGTGAGTGAATCGATGGCGACCTGGTATTCGGGCCGGGGCGCGCTAGTCCACCCAACGGGTGAGTTGGTCTGATGATTAACGCGCTCAAGGTCCAGGTTGAGCGCAGTGGCCGGAGCCTGGGCCTGGGCTACTGCCGGGGCAGCCAGCAGCAGGGCCAATGAAAGGAAGGAGTTTTTCATGCCCCGAAGATGGCCTACACGGCCCCAACGTTGCCTGCCGCCCACTTTTATTCCGAACTCCGGCCGCCGGTTACCGGCGCGGCTCCAGCTCGCGCGTGGCGGCGGCGCGCTCCTCGGGAGTGTTCACGTTGCGCAGCTCGCCGGGCGCGGGCGGAGCCAGCAGCTCAATATCGGAGTTAATCAGCGCCTTACGCGGGCAGGAGTAGCCCAACCCCAGAAACCGCAGCAGCTGCCCGTAGCTGCGCGGCTCCCAGATGCTGACCAGCGGCTCCGGAAACGCATCCCACGGGCTGCGGAACGAGGTGGCCATGCGGGCCGGCTGCCGGCTGCTCACGAGGTATTCCAGCGTGTCGCGGGTGAGGAAGGGCAGGTCGCAGGCCAGCACCAGCCAGGCCGCGTTCGGGTCGGCCTGCAAGGCCGACAGGATGCCGCCCAGCGGCCCCAGGTTCAGGAAAGTATCGGGCAGAGCGGTGAGGCCGGTGGGCAGTTCGGCCGCCTGGTCGGGGCGTACCGATACGCGCACGTCGGGGCAAAACTCGGCCAGCAGCGCGGCGGTGTGCTGGCGCTGGTCGAGGCCGTGGTAGTGCAAGGTTCCCTTGTCGGTTTGCATGCGCTCGCTGCGGCCGCCGGCCAGCACGAGGCCACGTAGCACCGGCACCGCCAGCTGGTACCACTGCCTGATGAAAGCGGCGATACCGGCCACGTCGGCCAGCGGCAGCACGGGCGGCAGCGGCGCGGCACTGAGGTGCTCCAGCAGCACGGCGGGCAACTCCGTCTGGCCTTCGGCGAGGAGAATCAGGCGTACGTCGGTGAGGCGGTCGAGCTTCTTTTCGAGTGGCTTGCGCGGGTCGACGATGACGACCTGCTGGCGGGCGCGGAAGTGGTTGCCATTCACCAGCACCACGCTTTCGTGCGCCAGCAGCTCGGGCTGGGTGAACCGGTCCAGCGCCCGCGTGAGGTTGAGTTGGCGGTAGGTGATTTTATCAACTAGTTCGGCCGAAAGACCATTTTCGGCCACATATGGCACCGGCTTAGCGACGGCACCTGCTGTTTCTTCGGCGGCGGCCGAGTCGCCGGCGGCGTGGTCGGCATCCACATAGGCCACGCGCAGTTGCGGGGCCAAATGCGGCAGCAGCCGGGCCACCAGCGCTTGAATATCGCCGCAGGGCGCGCCTAGAATGGCCAGCTCGTGCCGGCCGAATTCGCCCACATCGGGGCGGGCCAGGGCGGCGTGCTTGGTTCGTTTCGCGGCGGAGTTTGGTAGACTATCCATATCGGAATTTACGAATTTTCGGCGCGGTGAAAGTCTTTTTTGCCGCCGGTTTTCTCAATCAGCTGCACGCCTTCGATGCTGATGTCGTGCGAAAACGCCTTGCACATGTCGTAAATGGTGAGAGCGGCCACGCTGGCTCCGGTCAGGGCCTCCATCTCCACGCCGGTGCGGCCGGTGACCACGGCGGTGCATACCACGCGCAGGGCGTCGGCACCGTCGGGCTCGATGGTAATGCTGCAATCATCGAGCCCCAGTGGGTGGCAGAGCGGGATGAGGTCGGCAGTTTTTTTGGCCCCCATGATGCCCGCCAGAATGGCCGTGTGGATGACCGGGCCCTTGTACGAGGGCATTTCGCCGGCCTGCACGCGGCTCAGCAGTTCCTCGCCCAGCACCACGCGGCAGTGGGCGCGGGCCACGCGGCGGGTGGGCATTTTCTGGCCAACATCCACCATCGTGGGCTGGTTGGCGGCGTTGACGTGGGTGAAATTTTTGGTCAGCATAGAAGTGTAGAGACGTGTGAATGCGCCGAATCGTTGGACGGATTGTAGCGCGGACTTTTAGTCCGCGACTCGCAATAACAACCGGACGGCGTGGTGTCGCGGACTAAAAGTCCGCGCTACGTTTCATCTAGCCAACTCAGCGGCGAATTGTTTTATCGCAAACTATTGGGCCAATCAGCCGTTTTCAACCCAGCACCGGGCCAAAATCCCCCCGGCAGCCCCGGCAAAACCCGCCGCACCGGCTCATGTGAGCCGCTTCCTTTCCCTTGAATTTCATTATGAGCAATACCGCATTAGTCGTTGGTGCCAGCGGCATCATCGGCAGCAACCTGGCCCAGGAGCTGCTGGCCCACGGCTGGCCCACCTACGGCCTGGCCCGCCGCCCCGACACCAGCATCGCCGGCCTGCAACCCGTAGCCGCCGACCTGATGGACGTGGCCAGCCTCGAAACCGCGCTGGCCGACCTTCGGCCCACGCATGTGTTCATCACCAGCTGGATGCGCAACGACACCGAGGCCGAGAACATCCGCGTGAACAGCGCCATGGTGCGCAACCTGCTGGCCGTCCTCGGCCCGAAACATTCGGTGCAGCACGTAGCGCTGGTAACGGGCCTGAAGCACTATCTGGGGCCATTTGAAGCCTACGTGAGCGGCGGCGTGGCACCGCCCACGCCGCTGCGCGAGTCGCAGCCCCGGCTGGCCCTCGACAACTTTTACTACGCCCAGGAAGACGAGGTGTATGCTGCCGCCGCGCGCGACGGCTTCACCTGGAGCATTCACCGGCCGCACACCATCATCGGCAAGGCGGTGGGCAACCTGATGAATTTAGGCACCACGCTGGCCGTGTACGCCAGCATCTGCAAGGCTACGGGGCGGCCCTTCCGCTGGCCCGGCTCCAAGGCGCAGTGGAAAGGCTTGTCGGATGTGACCGATGCCCGCGTCATTGCCAAGCAGCTGGTGTGGGCCGCCACCACCGAGGCGGCCCGCAACGAGGCCTACAACGTGGTGAACGGCGACGTTTTCCGCTGGAGCCAGCTCTGGGGCCGCCTGGCCGAGTGGTTTGGCGTGGGAGCCGTGGGCTTCGATGGCAGCATTCACCCGCTGGAAGCCGAAATGGCCGGCGACGCGGAATTATGGCGCGAAATCGCCACGAAGAATGGCCTGGCCGAAGCCGATTTGAGTCGCCTGGCTTCGCCCTGGCATACCGATTTGGACCTGGGCCGGCCCATCGAAGTAATGACGGACATGGCCAACAGCCGCAAGCGCGGCTTCACCGTGTTCCAGAGCACGGAGGACTCGTTCTTCGATTTATTTGCCAAGCTGCGCGAAGACCGGCTTATTCCGTAGGGCTGCGCTTCAAAACTGGACATGACTGTCATCCTGAGCGCAGCGAAGGACCTCATCACGTTAGAACGCGTTGTCGTAACTCAATCGGCGCAGGTGAGATAAGGTCCTTCGCTGCGCTCAGGATGACAGTCGTGTTCACGCCAAACTTTTAACTCCCCCCATGCTATCCCCCGCCGAAGCCACCGCCCGCGTCCTCGCCACCGCCCGCCCTTTGCCGCCCGAAACCGTGACCCTGCCCCACGCCGCCGGCCGCGTCCTGGCCGAAACGCTCACGGCCGACCGCGACTTCCCGCCCTTCAACCGGGTAGCCATGGACGGCATCGCGGTGAGTTTTGCTACCTGGGCTGGTGGCCAGTCGGAATTCGAGATTCAGCACACCCAATACGCCGGTGAGCCCGCCCGCCCGTTGCTCAGCCCGCAGCAGGCCGTGGAGGTGATGACCGGCGCGGTGCTGCCGCCCGGGGCCGATGTGGTGGTGCGCTACGAGGACATTCTGCTCGAAAACAACCGCGCCCGCATCCAGATTCCGCCGCCTGCCGCACCCGGCGTCAACATCCACCACCAGGCCGCCGACCGCCACGCGGGCGACGCGCTGCTGCGTTCCGGCACCCGCCTGGGCCCCGCCGAGCTGGCCGTGGCCGCCACCGTGGGCGCGGCCGAAATAGCCGTGCTGCGCGCCCCGCTGGTAGCCGTGGTGAGTACCGGCGACGAGCTGGTGGGCATCGGCGCTACCCCGCTGGCGCACCAGATTCGGCGCTCCAACGTGTATGCCCTGCAAGCGTTGTTTGCCCAGGCCGGGGCCGATGTTTCGCTGTTTCACCTCACCGACAACGTGGAGGAGCTGCGCGTGGGCCTCACCAACATTCTGTCCGCCTGCTTCGACGCCGTGGTATTGAGCGGGGCTGTGAGCAAGGGCCGCGCCGACCATCTACCGGGCCTGCTGCGTGAGCTGCACGTCGAGGAAATATTCCACGAAGTGCAGCAACGGCCCGGCAAACCGTTGTGGTTTGGGGCGCGGGCCGGCGGGCCGGTGGTGTTCGGGCTGCCCGGCAACCCAGTGTCCACGTTCATCACGGCCTGCCGCTACGTGCGGCCCTGGCTGCGCGCCGTGCAGCAGCCCGCGGGAGCTTCGGCCGCAACTCCTGCCGCTGCCGAGGCCGGCCCGCAGCCAGCCGTGCTCACCGTCGACATCAATTTCAAGCCTCAGCTCACGCACTTCGTACCCGTCCGCCTGACCGTGGACGCCGAAGGCCGCCGCCTGGCCACGCCGCTCCGCGTGGGCGGCTCCGGCGACATGATGGGGCTGGTGGGCGCCACCGCGTTTCTGGAGCTGCCGCCCGAGCCGGCCGTGTTTGCAGCGGGCAGCGTGTGGCCCGTCTGGACACTATAGGCCCGGATTCTCTTCAACCTGCGGGCACAGACTACGTACAGCCATCCGAGCCGCAGCGCCAGCGGCTGCGTGTTGATAGTGGCCCGGCGCATTGGCCACTGTCTTTTTTCTCATCGCAACCCGCCCCGATTATGCCGACGAAGAAAGCAAGCACCGCCAAAAAAGACCCCTGCTGGAAAGGCTACGAGCAAGAAGGCACCAAGAAAAAAGACGGTAAAACCGTCCCGAACTGCGTAAAAAAAGATTAGCGCCATCCTTGAGCGTTGCTAGTTGGCCCCGGCTTGTACCTCCGCAGGTACGAGCCGGGGCCTTGTTTTTACGGCTTGGGCCCGGCACGAAGTCATTTTTATACTTGCGTCGTATCTTCGCCCTACGCTGCTATCCAGAAAGACCGAGGGACCGGGCCCGATGACGTCTTGGCAACCTACCGCGAGTAGGTGCCAACTCCCGTTTCACCGTATTTTTTGGTGAAAGAAGATGACAGCCGGAACCGTGCTTCGCCGCACGGGTTTCTTTCTGGATACGCGCCTTACGCTGCTATATCGACCCGAAAGAAATGTCCACCGCCACCCTCGCCGCCCCTTCCCCGCTCCCCGAACTACTCCGCCAGCGCTTGCTGATTCTCGACGGTGCCATGGGCACCATGATTCAGCGCCACCCGCTTACGGAGGAAGATTTTCGGGGCACCCGCTTTGCCGACCACCCCAAACCCCTGCGCGGCAACAACGACCTGCTGAGCATCACCCGGCCCGATATCATCAAGGGCATCCACGCCGAGTATTTCGCCGCCGGGGCCGACATGGTGGAAACCAACACCTTTTCGGGCACTACCATCGCGCAGGCCGACTACGGCCTGGAGCACGTGGTGTATGAATTGAACTACGAGTCGGCCCGCCTGGCCCGCGAAGCGGCCGACGAGTACAGCACGCCCGAGCGGCCGCGCTTCGTGGCCGGTGCCGTGGGCCCCACCAACCGCACCGCCTCGCTCTCGCCCGATGTCAACCGGCCCGGCTTCCGCGCCGTGACCTTCGATGAGCTCGCCACCGCCTACCTGGAGCAGGTGCGCGGCCTCGTGGACGGTGGCGTGGACACGCTGCTCATCGAAACCATCTTCGATACGCTGAACGCAAAAGCCGCGCTCTACGCCGTGCAGAAGTTCTTCGACGAAGGCGGCCGCGTGGTGCCCGTGATGATTTCCGGCACCATCACCGATGCCTCGGGTCGCACCTTGAGCGGGCAGACGGTGGAGGCATTCTGGAATAGCATCCGCCACCTGCCGCTGCTGAGCGTGGGCCTGAACTGCGCCCTCGGGGCCGACCAGCTCCGCCAGTACGTGCAGGAGCTGAGCCGCATTTCCGACGTGCACATCTCCGCCTACCCCAACGCCGGCCTGCCCAACGCCTTCGGTGGCTACGACGAATCGGCCCAGGAATTCGCGGCTTTGGTGGAGGAGTACCTAAAAGAAGGCATCGTGACGGTGGTGGGCGGCTGCTGCGGCACCACACCCCAGCACATCGCCGAGCTGAGCAAGCTGGCCGAGCGGTACAAGCCCCGTCAGCTGCCTTCCGAACACACGCCATCCACGCGCCTGAGCGGTCTGGAGCCGTTTACCATCAAAGAGGAAAGCCTCTTCGTGAACGTGGGCGAGCGCTGCAACGTGACGGGCTCGCGCGCTTTCGCCCGCCTCATCCGCACCGGCGCGTACGAGGAAGCCCTGGCCGTGGCCCGCCTGCAAGTGGAAGAAGGCGCGCAGGTGCTCGACATCAACATGGACGAGGGCATGCTCGATTCGGAGCAGGTGATGACGACGTTTCTGCACCTCATCGCCTCGGAGCCCGACATTGCGCGGGTACCCGTCATGATTGATTCCTCGAAGTGGAGCGTGCTGGAAGCCGGCCTGAAATGCGTGCAAGGCAAGTCCATCGTGAACTCGATTTCGCTGAAGGAAGGCGAGGAAGCCTTCCGCGAGCGGGCTCACACGGTGCGCCAGTACGGCGCGGCCGTGGTGGTGATGGCCTTCGACGAAAACGGTCAGGCCGACTCGCTGGAACGCCGCATCGAAATCTGCCAGCGCAGCTACGACATTCTGGTGAAGGAAGTGGGCTTCGACCCGTCCGACATCATTTTCGACCCCAACATCCTGACCGTAGGCACGGGCATGGACGAGCACCGCAACTACGCGCTCGACTTCATCGAAACCGTGCGCTGGATTAAGGGCAACCTGCCCGGCGCGCTCACCAGCGGTGGCATCAGCAACATCAGCTTCTCCTTCCGCGGCAACGATGTGGTGCGCGAGGCCATGCACACGGCTTTCCTCTACCACGCCATCCGGGCCGGCCTGGACATGGGCATCGTGAACCCCGGTCAGCTCGGTGTGTACGATGAAATCGAGCCGCACCTGCTCGAACTAGCCGAAGACGTGCTCCTGAACCGCCGCGCCGATGCCACCGAGCGCCTCGTGGAATTCGCCGACACGGTGAAGCAAAAGGACAAGGCCGAAGTGAAAGCCGACGAGTGGCGCAGCCTGCCGGTGCAGGAGCGCCTGTCGCACGCGCTGGTAAAGGGCATCACCGAATTTATCGACGAAGACACCGAGGCCGCCCGCCTGGAACTGGACCGTCCGCTCAACGTAATTGAAGGCCCTTTGATGGCCGGCATGAACGTGGTGGGCGACCTGTTTGGGGCCGGTAAAATGTTCCTGCCGCAGGTGGTAAAATCGGCCCGCGTAATGAAAAAGGCCGTGGCCTATTTGGAGCCTTATTTGCTGGCCGACAAGCAGGGCTCCGACCGCCAGACGGCCGGCAAAATCCTGATGGCGACGGTGAAAGGCGACGTACACGACATCGGCAAGAACATCGTGGGCGTGGTACTGGCCTGCAACAACTTCGACATCATCGACCTCGGTGTAATGGTGCCGCTCGAAAAGATTCTCGACGAAGCCCAGAAGCAAAACGTGGATGTTATTGGCCTCTCCGGCCTCATCACGCCCTCGCTCGATGAGATGGTATACGTGGCCCAGGCCATGGAAAAGCGCGGCATGAAAGTGCCCCTGCTCATCGGCGGCGCCACCACCTCGCGCCTGCACACGGCCGTGAAAATTGCCCCGTCGTACAGCGGCGCGGTGGTGCACGTGAACGACGCCTCCCGCTCGGTGGGCGTGGCGGCGGGCCTGCTCGGCTCGGGCGAAAAAGCCTACGCCCAGACCGTTGCCGACGATTACGCCGCCCTGCGCGCCGACTACGCCAGCCGCCAGCGCGACAAAAGCTATTTGACCATCGAAGCCGCCCGCGCCAACGGCTTCAAATCCGACTGGAACACGGTGAGCATCACCAAACCGAGCTTCCTCGGCACCAAAGTTCTGGAGGATTACGACCTCGCCGAGCTGGCCCGCTACATCGACTGGACGCCCTTCTTCCACACCTGGGAGTTGAAAGGCCGCTACCCGCGCATTCTGGAAGACGAAACGCTGGGCGAAGCGGCCACCAAGCTATTTGCCGATGCGCAGGCCATGCTCGCCAAAATCATCGACGGCAAATTGCTCACGGCCCGCGCCGTGCTGGGCTTCTGGCCGGCCAATACGAAGGATTACGACACCATTGAAATCTACGCCGACGATACCCGCGAGGCCGTAGCCACCGAGTTTTTCACGCTGCGCCAGCAGGGCGAAAAGGGTCCGAAAATCCCGAACATTGCCTTCTCCGACTTCTTGGCCCCGAAGGAATCCGGCCGGGCCGACTATATGGGCGGCTTCGCCGTGACGGCCGGCATCGGCATCGAAAAGCTGATTGAGCAGTACGAGGCCGACCACGACGACTACTCCAGCATCATGGTGAAGGCCCTGGCCGACCGCCTGGCCGAAGCCTTCGCCGAGCGCCTGCACGAGCGGGTGCGCCGCGAGTTTTGGGGCTATGCGCCCGACGAGCACCTCACAGGCGAAGAGCTGGTGCAGGAGAAATACCGCGGCGTGCGCCCCGCTCCCGGCTACCCCGGCTGCCCCGACCACACCGAGAAAATCACCCTCTTCCAGCTGCTCGACGCGGGCGCGAAAACCGGCATCACCCTCACCGAAAACCTGGCCATGTACCCGGCCTCTTCAGTGAGCGGCATGTACTACGCCCACCCCGATTCGCGCTACTTCGGCCTCGGCCGCATTGGCGTGGACCAGGTGGCCGACATTGCCCAGCGCAAGCACATGCCGCTAGCCGAGCTGGAGCGTTGGCTGATGCCCAACCTGAACTACGAACCGAAAAATTAGCCGTTAGCTTTTAGCTGCTAGCTATTAGCTTTTACCGACGACATCCTAAGAACAAGAGCTAATAGCTAGCAGCTAAAGGCTAACAGCTTAAGAAATGAGAGTTACCGACCACCTCGCCCAGGCCAAGGGCAAAACCCTCTTTTCCTTTGAGGTGCTACCGCCCAAAAAGGGCGAAAATATCCACACGCTCTTTTCGAATATCGAGCCGCTGATGGAGTTCAAGCCGCCGTTCATCGACGTGACGTACCACCGCGAGGAATACGTGTACCGCCACCACCCCAACGGCCTGCTGGAAAAGAAAACTGTGCGCCGCCGCCCCGGCACCGTGGGCATTTGCGCGGCCATCAAAAACCGCTTCGATGTCGATACCGTGCCTCACCTCATCTGCGGTGGCTTCACGAAGGAGGAAACCGAGAACGCGCTGATTGACCTGCACTTCCTGGGCATCGATTCGGTGCTGGCGCTGCGCGGCGACCCCATCAAATCGGAAGGCGTGTTCAAGGCCGAGCCCGACGGGCACGCCTATGCCTGCGACCTCATTGGCCAGGTAGCCAATTTGAACAAGGGCGAGTATCTGGATGAGGAACAGGATGATACCTGGGCCACCAACTTCTGCATCGGCACGGCCGGCTATCCCGAGAAGCACTTCGAAGCGCCCAACTACGCCTCCGATATCCGCTACCTGAAGCACAAAGTGGACCGGGGAGCCGACTACATCGTGACGCAGATGTTCTTCGACAACGAAGAGTTTTTCAAGTTCGAGCAGAAGTGCCGCGACGCGGGCATCACCGTGCCCATTATCCCCGGCCTGAAGCCGCTGACGACCAAAAGCCAGCTCACGATGCTGCCGCGGGCTTTTTTCCTCAACCTGCCCGAGCCGCTGGTGGAAGCCATCAGCCAGTGCCGCGACAACGAAGCGGCCCGCACCATCGGCATTGAATGGTGCCTCAACCAGAGCCGCGAACTCATGGCCCACGGCGTGCCCTGCCTGCACTACTACAGCATGGGCAAGTCGGAAAGCATCCGGCGCGTGGCAGCCGAGCTGTTTTAGCGCAACGGCAACACCGCAGGTCGGCCTGAATAATTGGCAAGCGGTAAGCAATAAGTGGATGGGCGGGTGGCTTGCGAGCTACCCGCCTTTTTTTTGCGCTTGCGTTAGCCACACCCGTTGCTTTTTGGAAAAATTTATACGGCTTAAATGGTATTAGACGCATCTCTGATGCTCACACCAGCCCAAATTAATGCAATAAAAACCTGCGAAACAGTCAGCTAAATGGCTGAGCAAACGTATGCTCAACGACGCTATTTTCTCGACCAACGGATTATTATAGCCGACTAAAAAAAGGCGTTTCATCCGAAATAAATATAATTTTACAGATAATGCTTCATATTATTCATCATCCTGCACAACCTTCAATAATTCGGATATTTTATCTAAATAATAGCAGCCTTATTATCGAATAAAATTTTGATTATTAATATGATACATGCTATTCATAATTTATAAAGCCTAAATCACGGCAAGAGGCTGTCTGACTAATGGGTGGCAAAAAAGATTTTAATGGACATAACAAAATAGAACTTTTAATTAACTTGCGAGCCCGCAAACGTTTTCAAGTATCGTTTGCAGCAACTAACTACCTCAAAACCCACCCGCCTTATATGAAAAATTATATTTACTCTGTAATTTTTTTGTGCTTGATTTTTCTGACTGCACCGGCTTCCGCCCAGAAAATGCACACCACCAAGTGGGAAAGCGGCATGCTGGACAAGCGCACCAAAGTGGGCGTGTGGGAATATTATGGCATCACGGCCTCGCGGGAAATGGTGGTGGTGCAACGCTATGACCATTCGGCCAAGCAGCTACTGTTTTACCGGCCCTCCGGCGACCTCACCTTTAATACCGAGCTGGCCCCCGGCCAGTGGAAACGCCGCATGGTGGACCGCCCGCCGCTGTTCATTGGCGGCGACGCGGCGCTGGCCACCTTCACTACGCAGCTGCAGTACCCCCAACAGGCCCAGGACCGCAACGTGCAGGGCCAGGTAACCATTGGTTTCTCGGTCGATAAGCAGGGCAAGGCCACCAACCACCGCGTGCTGCGCGGCATTGGGGCGGGCTGCGACCAGGAAGCGCTGCGCGTGGTAAAAACCATTCCAGACGAGTGGGTGCCGGCCCAGATAGCCGGCCAGGACATCGTGTCCGAGTACGAGTTGACGCTAACCTTTCGGCTGGCGCAGTAGTAGAGGGCTGGTGCGGCCGCAATGGCCGACATTTGCGACCTCACTACTGTGTTTGTGCTATGAAAGGTGAATTGCGTAATCCGCTAGCGGGCCTGAAATCTTTTGGCAGCGTACTGCTGGCCGCGCTGCTGCTCACAAGCTGCGACTCGACGCCCAATGAACGCCGGGCCGCCGCCCGCACGGCCGGCCGCGAGCTGGATAGCGCCGCCCGCACGGCAACGCACAAGCTGGCCCGCATTGGCAAGGCCACGGCGACCTACAACGCAGCCAACCGCGCCCGCCGCGCCCGGCCCCTCGACCCGCGCCAGCAGCTGGCCATGGAGGCCACGCTGCTCGGCCCCTACAACGGCCAGATTAACTCCCTGACGCCGCAGGACCTGCCGGCTGCCTATGGCCAGCTGGTGCGCGAAACCCGCGCCCAGCGCGCTACCTGGACCGACCGCGACTGGGACTATGCCCGCGCCGTGTACCAGCGCCTGAACGACCAGCTGAAACAAGTGCGCCTGGACATGCCCGCCCGCGACGAAGTGCGCGTGCGCGCCCGCCAGGCCGAATTTGTGAGCCTGCAGGCCGGCCGCACCGTGAAAGGCATCGACGCCGCGACCCGCCAGCAGCCGAAGTGAGTTAAAAGTTAGGGATTGAAAGTTGTGAGTTAAATCTCTGGATTCTGCCGCTTCAGCTCTTAACTCATAATTTTCGACTCTTAACTCTCTTTCCGTGCCGGGCCCCGATTCCATCGTTTTTCTCGAATCGTTCTACGAGCCGATGGCGGCCAACCTGGCCCGGACGCGGCTGGAGGCAGCGGGCATTCCGTGTTTTCTGAGCAACGAAAACCTGGTGGGGCTGCTGCCCTTGTACAGCCCCATCACGGGTGGCGTGCGGCTGCACGTGCGGCAGTCCGACGCCGAGGCGGCCCTGGCAATCATTCGGGCCGAGCCCCTGCCCCGGGCTACCGGTCCCGACGTGGCTTCCTTCGAAGCCGATGCGCCCGACCCGGTAACGCCACGCTGCCCGCGCTGCGGGTCGTCGGATGTGGCGTACGGGCCGGCCACGCGCAACACCTACGGGTTCTGGGAGTCGTTGCTTTCGGTGCTGCTGCGGTTTCCGGTGCGGGGCAAGCGGTTTCACTGCTTCCACTGCGGCAACGAGTTTGCGTAGGTAGCCGGCAGCGAGTTATCGAAGCGGAAAGCCAATACTAAAGGCGTCGGGATTGTCGTTATTGCAGCATGGCTGGCGAACACAACCGGTGGCTTGGGCTGCTATTGCTTATTGGATTGGTATTGCCGGGTGTGCCTGCGCTGGCGCAATCGCCCCTGCCTTCCGGTGACGGTATCAGAGGCGACTACTACGAAGGGAATAATTTCGAGAAATATGTCCTGACTCGTCGCGATGCGACCATCAATTTCAACTGGGGCCACCAGCCGCCCGCACCGGGGATGCCTGCCGAGCAGTTTTCGGTGCGCTGGACGGGCTGGCTGGTGCCACCGGTCAGCGGCAAATACGTTTTTCATGTTACCGTAGACGATGGAGTCCGGCTGTGGCTGAACGACCGGCAGCTGCTGAACGAATGGCGCGGGCAGCCCCTGAGCGACTACACCGCCACGGCGGAGCTGCGGGCCGGCGAGCCGTACCACCTGCGGGTTGACTACTGCCAATATGGCTTGGATACCCGCATTTTCATCACTTGGGAGCGGCCCGACGTACCCCTGCAACCGCCTACTGCATCGTGGCGCAACTTCTGGGGCAAACTAGCCGAAACGCCGAAGGTAGCGCCAATTCCGACCAGCTACCTGTTCAGCCGCAACCCGCCACCGGCCGCCACCGGCACGGCGGCCCCCACGCCAGTAGTTCGGCCACCGAAATCAAGACCGGCCCGCGTCATTCCTACGCCGCCAACAGTAGTACCGGTCCGCCCGGCCGCGGTGGTACCCAAGCCGGTTCGCAAGCCCGCTCCTTTGCCAAAACCGGCCGCTTCCGTTGGCAGCAGCGAAGCAATAGCAGTTCCAGCACCAGCTGCAGCTCCAACGCTGGTTCTGGCCGATTCGGGCAGCGGGGCTTCGCTGACTGACCTGGCCGTAGGCAGCACGGTGACGTTGCCGGAGCTGTATTTCGACCAGGGCAAGGCTGTGTTGTTGCCGCCTGTACGTACGGCACTGGATGCGCTGGCTGGCACCCTGCGCACCCGGCCGGAGTTGCGCTTTGAGGTGCAGGGCCACACCGACAACGTGGGCAATGCCGAGCTGAACCGCCAGCTCTCGCAGCAGCGCGCCGAAGCCGTGTGCCTCTACCTCACGGCGCACGGCGTGGGCACGGCCCAGCTTCGGCCCATGGGCTACGGCGGCACCCAGCCCGTGGCCGACAACGCCGACCCCTCCCAGCGCCCGCGCAACCGCCGCGTGGTGCTGCGCCGGCTGTGAGCCAAAGACCAAGCGGCGCAGACAAATAACCGGTCCAGCGCCAGCCATTGGCGGGTTTTTCGCGTAAGCCGGGGCATCACGTTTTCCTACCTGCTATGCCTCCGAAGAAAACCCCTGCCGCTCCCGCCGCCCCCCAAAAGCCCGCCGCTCCCGCCAAAAAAGCTGCTCCTGCCAAAGCCGAGCGCCGCCCGACGGCCAAAGACATGAAAGCCGCCGCCCAGAAGCTGCCCTATCCGGCCAAACAGGCCGACATGAAGCTGCAGCCCGACTCGGACCTGGCTAACTACAAGGCCGCCGGCAAGCTCAAGGACAAAGTCGCCATCATCACCGGGGCCGACTCGGGCATTGGCCGGGCCGTGGCCATTGCCTTCGCCAAGGAGGGCGCGCACGTGGCCGTCGTCTTCAACGAAAACGTGGAGGATGCCGAAAAAACCAAGCAACTGGTGGAGCAGGAGAAGCGCAAGTGCCTGCTATTGCAGCTGGATGTGCGCGACCCCGAGCAATGCAAGCAGGCCGTGCGCCGCACCTTGGCCGAGCTGGGCGGGCTGAATATCCTGGTGAACAATGCCGCCTTCCAGATGGCGCAGGAGAAGTTTGAGGACATCCCCGAGGAGCAGATTCGCCGCACTTTTGACACCAATATCCTGGGCTACATCTGGATGGCGCAGGCGGTGATTCCGCACCTCAAAAAGGACGACTGCATCATCAATACGGGCAGCATCGTGGGCATCACGGGCATTCCGCTGCTGGTGGATTACGCCTGCTCGAAGGCCGGTATTCATGCCCTCACCAAGTCGCTGGCGCTATATCTCGGCGAGAAGGGCATTCGGGTGAACTGCGTGGTGCCCGGCCCGGTCTGGACGCCCAACATCCCCGGCACCATGCCGCGCGAGGAAATCGCCAAGTTTGGCCACGAAGTCGCCCTCAAGCGCCCCGGCCAGCCCGAGGAACTGGCGCCCGCCTACGTGCTGCTGGCCTCGCAAGACGGCTCGTTCATGACGGGCTCGCTCGTGCACGTGACCGGCGGCAAGCTGAGCAGCGACGAGTAACGTGACCGGAATTTAATCGAACGTCATGCAGAGCGCAGCGAAGCATCTCGCTTGTGGCAGCAATTCAATCGTAATGATTGGGTAGTGGTGGCACGCGAGATGCTTCGCTACGCTCTGCATGACGTTCTAACCACACTGCGGCACCGACAATCAAATCAGCTATACCTGTTTAGCAACATTTTCGCACCCTCGGCAATCAACCAGCCAAGCCGCCGGTTACCTTGGCACTTGTGGCCCGCTTTCAGTGTGTTAGGCATAGTGGCAGGCGCGTTTTCCATCTTCTTCTCTCACTTCAATTCCCACTTGTTACATGGCCGAAAACTCCTCTTCGCTGCTCGACCGCAGCCGCACCATTGCGGGGCCGGGCTACAACCGCTGGCTGGTGCCGCCGGCGGCCCTGGCCATTCACCTGGCCATTGGGCAGGCCTACGCGTTCAGCGTATTTAACAAGCCGCTGGGCGCGCTCATCAGCGGTGACCCGGCCAAACCCGCGCCCGACGACTGGACGCCGCTGCAAATTGGCATCACGTTTTCCATCGCCATTGTGCTGTTGGGCCTTTCGGCGGCCATTTTTGGGAAGTGGCTGGAGCGCGTGGGTCCGCGCAAGGCCATGCTGGCGTCGGCGCTCTGCTTCGGCGGCGGCTTCCTGATTGGTTCGCTCGGCATTCACCTGCACAATATCTGGCTGCTGTATTTCGGCTACGGCGTGGTGGGCGGCATCGGGCTGGGCATTGGCTACATTTCGCCGGTGAGCACGCTCATTAAGTGGTTTCCGGACCGCAAGGGCGTGGCTACGGGCATGGCCATTATGGGCTTTGGCGGCGGGGCCATGATTGGCTCGCCGCTGGCCAACAACCTGATGAACCACTTCAAGGCTTCGGCCCCGCAGGGCGTGGCCCCAACGTTTATCGTAATGGGCATCATTTACCTGCTTTTCATGCAGTTTGGGGTGTGGACCATTCGTGTACCGGCCGACGACTGGAAGCCGGCCGGCTACGTACCCAGCACCGAGCACAACGACATGATTACCACGGCTAACGTGTCGGCCGACAACGCCATCAAAACGCCGCAGTTTTGGATGCTGTGGGTAGTGCTGCTCTGCAACGTGACGGCCGGCATCGGCGTGCTCGAAACCGCTTCGCCGCTCATCCAGGCTGTTATTTCCGGCACCGAGAAGGGTAAGGGCATGGACACGGCGGCCCTGGCGGCGGCCGGCGCGGGCTTCGTGGGACTGCTCAGCCTGTTCAACCTGCTGGGCCGGTTCTTCTGGTCGTCGGCTTCGGATAAGCTGGGGCGCAAGGTGGCGTACGCCATTTACTTTGGCCTGGGCGTGGTGCTGTATGCGCTGGCCCCTACGCTGGGCGCCAATGCCCAGCTGACGCTGTTTGTGGTGGTGGCCTGCGTGATTATCAGCATGTACGGCGGTGGTTTTGCCACGGCCCCGGCCTATTTGTCCGACCTGTTTGGCAAGTACCAGGTGGGCGCTATCCACGGCCGCCTGCTCACGGCGTGGAGCACGGCCGGCGTGCTTGGCCCGCTCATCGTGCACTACCTGTCCGACAGCCGCAAGGCCGAAGGCTTCACTGGCGCTGCCATGTACCAGACGGTGTTCTACACCATGGCGGGGCTGCTGGTGGTGGGCTTCTTGGCCAACATTATTGTGACGGCCGTGAACGAACGGTACTACGAAAAAGGCCCTGTAACGGTAGAAGCCGGCGGCCACTAAGTCTCAGTCTTTCAAACACTAATTCGAATTCGATATGAATCCGCAACCCAACAACTCAACTTCTGCCCCGGCCGAAAGCGGTGCCGGCGGCTCGGTAGTGCTGGCATGGCTGTTTGTGGGCATCCCCCTGGCCTGGGGCGTGTCGCAAACGTTCATTAAAGCACTGGCGCTGTTTAAGTAACGCGCCTGGTTTTTCTTGCCCAAAAAAGCCGCCGGTTCGAAGCCGGCGGCTTTTTTACTGGGTTCTGTTGAAGAAATACTGTTGAAAACCTGCACCCTTTCAACCTGTTCCACTCGTAAGCAATTATTAGCTGAGCCGTTGCCGTGCTGCTGCGCCAGCCCACGCCCGATTTATGTCCGTTCCTCCTTACCCCAGCGGCACCGTGCGCGCGCTGCTCGCCACGCCGCACGTGTCGGAAGCCACCCGCGCCGCCCTGCAGGCCCGCCTTGCTGCGCCCGCTGCCTACGCGCCGCAGTTTCTGGCCCCCGAAACCTACGCCCTGCTCGAGGCCGTGGCCGCCCGCATTTTCCCTCAGCCCGACCGCCCCGACCAGCCCATCCCGCTGGCCCCGGCCGTGGACCAGCGCCTCGCCGAGGGCCGCGCCGACGGCTGGCGCTACGATGCCCTGCCTCCCGACCGCGAAGCCTACCGAATGGGCCTAGGCGGCATTCAGGAAATTGCGCAGGCGCAGTTTCAAACCGATTTCACGGCGTTGAATGCCGAGCAGCAAGATGCGGTGCTGCAGGCGCTGGCCAGTGGCACGCCGCCCGGCACCACCTGGACCACGCTGGATGCCGGCCGCTTCTTCGAGGAAATGCTGGCCGAGCTCACCGAAACCTACTACGCCCACCCGCTGGCTCAGGAGGAAATCGGCTACGTGGGCATGGCCGATTTGCCGGCTTGGACGAAAATCGGCCTCAACGAAAAAGAAAGCCGCGAGCCCGGTTTGTCATCCTGAGCTTGCGAAGGACCTTATCACCGCGGAACGATGTGCTGTAGTTAATCGGCGCAAGCGTGATAAGGTCCTTCGCAAGCTCAGGATGACAACGTTTTATTCTCTACCCCATTCACCCATTGCAAAAATGCCCGACGAAGAAGTGCTCGAAGAAGGCGTCCTCAACCCCGTCAAGCCCGAAATTCAGGACCCGCTGCTACGGGCGCTAGTGGCCGATGAGCCCGCTACCGCCCCTGTGGCGGCCGATATTCCTAAGGAAAAGCCCCAGGCCATCGAGCCCGAAGCCGACGAAGTGGACTGCGTGGTGATTGGGCTGGGCGCGGGCGGCGCGCCGCTGCTGGCCCGCCTGGCCATGGCCGGCCTGAAGGTGGTGGCCCTGGAAGCTGGCCCCTGGCACAACCCCGAGAAAGACTTTGCCACCGACGAAAAAGCCCAGGATTTTCTGTTCTGGAACGATGAGCGGCTGGCCGCCGGAGGCGACCCGCTGGCCATGGGCAAAAACAACTCCGGCACCGGCGTGGGCGGCTCGACGCTGCACTACACCGCCTACACGCCCCGCCCGCTGCCCGACGACCTGCACATCCGCCGCGATTTCGGGTTGGGCGAGGACTGGCCGGTGAGCTACGAGGAACTGGCGCCGTACTACGAAGAGATAGAGCAGTTTATTGGCGTTTCGGGGCCTACGCCCTACCCCTGGGGTCCCGCCCGCCGCAAGGGCTACCCGCTGGCCCCGCTGCCGCTGAATAGCGCGGCGCAACTGATGGTGCGCGGCGCGGAGAAAATGGGCATTCGCACCTCGCCGGCGGCCAATGCGGCGCTGTCGGCGCGCTACTACCAGGAGGGCGTGGGCTGGCGCGAAGCCTGCACCAACCGCGGCTTCTGCCAGGCCGGCTGCTCGAATGGCGCCAAGTCGAGCATGGACGTGACGTTCATTCCGCTGGCGGTGAAGCACGGGGCCGACATCCGGCCCAACAGCTTTGTGACGGAGATTGAGCGCGACGCGCGGGGCTACGTGACGGGCGTGGTGTACACGCAGAACGGCGAGCAGAAGCGCCAGCGCTGCCGCCACCTCTTCCTGTGCGGCGGCTCGGTAGAAACGCCGCGCCTGCTGCTGCTGAATGAATTGGCTTTGACCAGCGGACAAGTGGGCCGCAACCTGATGGCCCACCCCGGCCTGCAGGTGTGGGGCACGTTTGCCGATGAGGTGCGGCCGAATAAGGGTATTCCCGGCGGACTGATTTCGCAGGATACCCACCGGCCGGCGGGGGCCGACTTTGCGGGCGGCTACTTGCTGCAAAGCATTGGCGTAATGCCCGTGACATTTGCCGGGCAGGTGGCGCGGGGCCGCAAGCTCTGGGGCCAGCCCCTGCGCGACTACATGCGCAACTACAACCACATTGCCGGCATCAACATTCTGGGCGACTGTCTGCCCCACGCCGACAACTTTCTGGAGCTGGCCGAGGAGAAGGACGCCCGCGGCCTGCCCAAGCCGCGCCTGCACTTCACGGCCCAGGAAAACGAGCAGCGCATGAATGCCCACGCCGAGAAAATCATGCGCGGCATCTGGGAAGCCGCCGGCGCTACCGACATCTGGGCATTTCAGCGCTATGCGCACGTCATCGGCACCGCCCGCATGGGCAAGAGCGGCGACGATGCGGTGGTGGACGCCAACGGCCGCGCCTTCGACGTGCCCAACCTCTACATTTCCGATAACTCGACCTTCCCCAGCGCGCTGAGCGTGAACCCGGCCCTGACCATTATGGCCCTGAGCCTGCGCACGGCCGACAAGTTTCTGGAGAGCCTTAAATAAGCTGTTAGCTAATAGCTGCTAGCTGTTAGCTCTGTTCAAGCAGTTTCTAATATCATACAGCTAACAGCTAGCAGCTATTAGCTAACAGCTTAAAAGAATGAAATCCTTTCTCACGGAAATTCACGACCATTTCGGCAACGGCAACTACGAGGGCGACGAGTTTGGCGGCGCGCGCGGGCACAACGGCAACGGCCTGCCCACGGGCCTGCCAAACAATTTCATGTTTGCCACCGGCATCGAGTGCAGCTACCCGACCATCGACGGGGGCAAAACCCGCCGCGATTTGCTGGCCGAGTGCGACCACTACAACCGCTACAAGGAAGACCTGGCCCTGGTGAAGGAAATGGGCCTGAAGGTGCTGCGCTACGGCCTGCCCTACTACAAAATCCAGCTCAGCCCCGACAAGTACGACTGGGAGTTCGCCGACCTGGCGATGGCCGAGATGCAGCGCCTGGAAATCACGCCGATTCTGGATTTGATGCACTTCGGGGTCCCCGATTTCATTGGCAACTTCCAGAATCCCGAGCTGCCGGTGCACTTCGCGGCCTACTGCGAGGCGGTGGTGCAGCGCTACCCCTGGGTGCGCTATTACACGCCGGTGAACGAGATTTACGTGACGGCCAAAATGAGCGCCAAGGACGGCATCTGGAACGAGCAACTGAAATCGGACAAGGCCTTTGTGACGGCACTGAAGCACCTGGTGGCGGCCAGCATCATGGGCACGCAGAAAATTGCTAAGCACCGGCCCGACTGCATCATCGTGCAGAGCGAGTCGGCCGAGTTCACCCACGAGCTGCGCGCCGAGCACACCTACGAGGTGCAGATGCAGAACAAGCTGCGCTTTGCTTCGCTCGATTTGCTCTACGGCCACCACCCCGACGGCGATGTTCTCAACTACCTCTACGACAACGGCCTGACCCGGCGCGAGTACGACTGGTTCATGGCCGGCGAGCCGCCTGGGTACCAGATAATGGGCAACGACTACTACGGCCGCAACGAGAAAATCATGCTGCCCAACGGCGAAATATGCACCAGCATGGACGTGCTGGGCTGGTACAACATTACCCACGACTACTACCAGCGCTACAAAAAGCCGGTGATGCACACCGAAACCAACGTGCTCGAAGCCAAAGACGGCCCCACCTGGCTCTGGAAGCAGTGGGTGAACATCCTGCGAATGCGCAAGGAAGGCGTGCCCGTGCTGGGCTTCACCTGGTATTCGCTTATCGACCAGATTGACTGGGACAAGGGCCTGGAACGCAAAGTGGGCACCGTGAACCCCTGCGGCCTCTTCGACCTCGACCGCAAGCCCCGCCCCGTGGCCGAAGCCTACAAAATGCTGCTCCAGGAGTACGGCCAGATTACGATAGTGCCCCACGGCGAGCTGTTTGAAGTGACGAAAGCGCCGGCCACGCTGAAAGTGGAAGTGTAGCTACAGGAAAATGCCTGTCATCCTGAGCGCAGCGAAGGACCTTATCACGTTCCAGTAACTCGTTGGTCGGTGATAAGGTCCTTCGCTGCGCTCAGGATGACAGGCGTTTTGGCAACGCTTCCCTACCTACTCCACCGTAAGGCGCAACGCTTTGCTACCCACGCGCACCACATACACACCCGTGGCGTGCCCCACGGGCAGCAGCAGTGCAGCTGTGCCGGCAGCGTCGGCCGTAGCGGCCAGCACTTGGCGGCCAATGGCATCAAACACCTGCACCAATGCGCCGGGCTGCGCGCCGGTGAGGGTAGCCGTGCGGTCGGTAGTCGGGTTCGGGAACAGGGCCAGTGCAGCCGGGCCGGCGACTACCGCCACTTGGCGCACCGGCGAGTAGCTGGCCGTGCCATCGGCATCGACTTGGCGCAGACGGTAGTACACGGGGCTGGCGGCGTAGCGGGCAATGGCCGGGTCCAGGAACTGATACTCGTGCGGTTGGGTGCTGCTGCCGTGGCCGGCCACCTGGCCGATGCGGTGGAACGTGCGCCCGTCGGCGCTGGCTTCTACTTCGAAATGGCTGTTGTTTTTCTCCGAGGCCGTGGCCCAGCGCAGCAGCGCATCGGCCCCCAGCGGCTCGGCCGTGAAGCGCGTCAACTCCACGGGCAGCGGGTTGGCGGCGTTGCTGACAGTGAGGCGGCCCAGCGCGGCGGTGGCAAACGAGAAGCTGCGGCTGCTGCCCGCTACCGTAGCAGCGGCCGGGCTGCCCACCGCGCCCCAGCGGGCCGAGCCCGGCGCGGCCCGCCAGGCCTGGGCCGGGCTAAAGCTGCTGAGGCCGTTGTCGTCATCGGCCAGCCATTGCAGCGTCACGGGCACGGCGGCACTGGGGGCGGTGGTGGTTTCCACGGTCCAGATGCGGTCGATGCCCTTGTAGGCGGCGTTGCTGAAATTCACGCCCCGGCTCACGTTATCCGTGAGCAGGCCGGCGGTGCGCGTGGCCGTGACCTGGCCCAGGCCGGTGCGGTCCAGAGTCAGGCCGTGGCCGAAATCGAGCACGCCGCTGCCGGCGGCCCGCACGATGCGCAGGTTGCCCTGCACGTACTGCCCGGGGCCTTCGCCGCTCAGGGTCGCGCCATCGGGCAGGGTGAGGGTGGCCGTGGGAGCCGTGCGCAGCAGGCCGCTTTGCAGCGTGAGGGCCGTGCCCACGGTGAGGTCGGCGGGCAGGTTCAGGGTGCGGGCGCCAGTGGCCCCGGTGTTATTGAGCACGAGCGTGGCCACGGTGGCCGTGCCGGGAGCAAACGTCTGGTTGGCCGTACCGCTGAACAGCAGTGTGCCGCCCGAAGCCAGTGTGCCCGCGTTGGTAAGGTCGCCGGTGAGCTGCACGGTGCCGGCGTTGCTCAGGGTGCTGCCGGCGTTGTTCTGCACCGCGCCCACCACGTAGAGCGTGGCCCCGCTGCCCACGGTGAGGGTGGCCCCGTCGTTGGTGAGGGTTTGGGCCTGGGCGGCGAGGGCGGGCAGCAGCACGGCGGCCAGGGGCGTGAGGAGGTAATGGTGTAGCATATAGCTTGGAGAGTCAAGGGATGATGGCAGGCAGTAGCGCGGGCTTTCAGTTCGCGTCCCCGCGCTGTTTGCAAGTCGTTGGGTATCCGTCGGGGGCACGAACTAAAAGTTGGCGCTACTCGCGGGTGAGAATCCACCACTGCGAGCCGTCGCTCTGCACGGTGATGCCCTTGGTGCCCGCAGTGCTATTCAATGTGAAGCTGCCGATGCGGCCCCCACTGCCCGCGTCGCGGAAGGTACCGGTCACGGTGTAGGTATTGGTGTTGCCGTTGATGAGATGGTAGATACGGCCGGTGTTGGTGGCGTCGGGGGCGGGTAGGCTCACGCTGCCGGTGACGATGACCGTGTAGTCGGTCTCGGCGATGGAGCCGCCGCTCAGCTCGCGGATGCTGGCGGCCACCGAGCCGGCCACCTGCAGGGTGCTGGTGGGCGCGCCGGTGCCGATGCCCACGTTGCCGTCGGCGCGCACGGTGAAGTTGGGCGTGAAGGTGCCCGCCGGGATGCCGCCCTCGGTGCTGGTGCCGGCCATGCGGCCCACCGCAAACTTGTCGTTGGCATCGGCCACATCGCCCACCACCACGCGCAGCTCGCTCTGGTCGTTGGCCGGGTTCACGCGGTAGAGGCCCACCGGGTCGGTGTTGATGCCGGGGCCCACCCACTCCACGGCCGGGCCCGCGCCGGTGCCGCCGCTGGCGTCATTGCCCAGGCGCACGTTGCCGCGCACGTCCAGCGCCTGGGTGGCGGGCGCGGCGGCGGTGGTGCCGATGCCCACCCGGCCGCTGCTGGTGATGGCGATGCCCGTGCTGCCGCCGTTGCCCACCAGGTAGTAGGAGCCCAGGTCGAAGTTGCCGCCGGCCGCCGTAGGTGATGCCGTAGGCGTCTGCCAAGTGCCGTAGCCCTGGCTATCCGATGTCAGCACCTTGCCCGCCCCCTGGGTGCCGTCGACGATGCGAATAGCCGAGCCGGTGTTGGTGAAACCCGGGTTCTGGCAGATGCCCACCCAGCGCAGGGGCGTGCCGGTGGTGCTGCCCGCCGAGAAAAAGCCGGCCCACCCGCCGCCCCGGTAGGCCGTGGCCCAGATGCCGAAGTCGTTGGCCGAGTTGGTGCCCTCGGGCAGCTTGCCGTAGCCCGAAAGGATGGTGCGCGTATAGCGGTTAGTAAAGTTGCTTCGCGTGATGAGCGCGCTGCTCTGCGTACCCACGCTGGCGTTCAGCTCGACCTGGGCGGTGGAGTCGCCCAGGGAGGTACTCACCTCGCCGCGCAGGCGCTGCGCGTTCAGGTTCAGGGTTTGGGTGGCAGTGTGGTTGCCCAGGTTGTCGGCCCCGAGGCGCACCCAGGCCGCGCCGTCGTAGGCGTACAGGCCGGGCGTGTTGTCGGTCTGATAAATGACGAGGCCGGCCACCGGCGGGGCCGTGGTGCTGGCCGTGAGGGCCGTGCGCTGGGCCAACGTGAGGCGCGGCAGCAGCAGGCCCTTGCTGGTGCTCGTGATGTCGAGCGCGGCCGAGGCGGCGGGGGTGGTGGTGCCGATGCCGACGGAGCCGGTTTGGGCGTGGGCGAGGCGCGGAGCGGCCAGCAGCAGGGCGGCGAGGGGCGCGAGAAGGTATTTAGTTAGCATAGAATAGATAGGTGCGCAGGAGAAAACAAGGCGATGGCCCCGCCCCCGCCGTGCGGCGGCGCCGGCCCCGAGGGCTGTCCTCAGGAGCCGGCGCGCCGCCCGCTCGGGGCAGAGCGGTGGCCGAAGGGTTCGGAGCGCCGGGGCGGTGGCCTACCTGCCCCAACGGCCACAAACCTGCGAATGCTACCTGCTATTTCCCTAAAACAGGGCGTAGACAAAGTATGGACAGTTTTTATAATATGCCTGATAAATAGCCCGTTATTCTTCTACCCGAAGCCGGGCTGGAGTATTCGACGGCCTACTCGTCGGCCGTCAGTTCGCCCGGCGTCTCGGGGGACGGGGTGCGGCCGGCGGCTAGGTCGGCGGCCGCAATCTTTTTGAATAGGCGGGTTTTGGCCCGGCGCACGCTGGCGGGGTCGATGTTGAGCAGGGCCGCGATTTCCTTCGTGGCCAGGTGAATGTGGAAGTAGCAATACAGCCGCTGCTCGTTGCTGGTCAGGGCCGGGTAGCGGGCCTGCAGCTCCTCGAAAAAGCGCGGGTGCACCTGCTCGAAGTGCAGCTTGAATTTGCCCCAGTCCTCATCCAAATGCAGGTTGGACTGCAGGATGGATTTGATGCCCGCCAACTCCTTCTGCTGGCCTGGGCGCTGCGCGCTCAGCTCCTGAATCTGCTGCTTGAGCTCGGCCAGCAGGGCGTTCTTCTGCTGCACATAGAGCGTGGTAGAGGCCAGTTCGCGCTGGTTGGCTTCGAGCTGCTCCTGCAACTCCTGGTTGGTGGCCTGGTGCTGCTGAATATCCTCGCTCAGCTGCTGGGCGTGCTGCTCGCGGGCCTGCTGCCGCCGTTGCAACGCCAGCAGCACGGTTTGAATGTGCTGGTTTTTGAGCACGATTTCGCGGTGGCGCAGTTCCTGCTGCCGAATGTCGAGGGCCAGATGGTCGGCTTCGCGCTCCTTGGCCAGCAGGGTTTGCTGCAGGCTCTGCGAGCGAATGCTCAGGGCCACCGAAAAGCACAGCGCGTGCGCCAGGATGGCCAGGTCGGGCAGCAGTTGGTTGCCGTTGTTGTCGAAGCCGACGAAGACGTGGTACGCCGCAATACCCAGAATGCATACCAGCGGCAGCACGTTGGACAGCAGAAAGGGCCGGGCCAGCGGCAGCTGCCGCCGGTAGGCCACCACCCCAATGGCTAGCAACAGCCCCACCACGCCCAGCACCAGCAGGTTGTCGTAGAGCAGCGTGTACTGGTTGAGGTAGAAGCCGCTCAGGTTCACCGCTCCCACCACCACCGTAAAGCCCACGTAGCCCCCCAGGGCGTAGCGCAGCGCGGCATCGAGGCGCGGCAGCCGGGCCGGCAGCAGCAGGTAGGCGCGGGTCATCTGCCCGAAGCCGACCAGCATTAGCACCACGCTCAGGTGCATGGCCACGTTGTTGAGGGTGTAGGCATAGCTGCGCCCGTCGGCCAGCACGAGCTGGCTGAACACCGGGGCCGGCCACAGCACCTTGAAATACCCCCGAAAGGCGGTGACGTAGAGCGCCGCCCCCACTTGCGAGCAGAGGTAAAACAGCGTGCTGCGGTCGCGGTAGCGCACGTAGGTGGGCAGGTTGGTAAGCAGCAGCAGCAGCAGCGCCGTGAGCGACACGGCCCAGGCCGTACTGTAAAACAAATCCGCTTCCCGCGCCACCGCTTCCTTTTCCAGCTTTACCCCCAGGCAAATAGCGGCTGGCAGGGCGGCCCGGCGGTCCAGGTTCATCAGCACGTACAGCGTGGTGGCGTGCACTGGCAGCCGCAGCCGCAATATCCCCTTCAGCCGCTGGCTGTCGGTGGCTACGGCCTGGCCGGCGCGCTGGGTTCGCCAGGCGCGGGTATTCTCATCAAAATAGAAAAGGGTATTGTCGAGGCCGGGCGCCAACGTGAGCTGGCAGGTTTCGGCGTAGCGGCGGCGGTTCAGCACCGTCAGTTTCAGCCAGTAGCGGCTAGCCTGGGCGGGCCGCAGCGAATCGGCCGGCTCAAAGGTGAGCGTAGTGTCGGTACGGATTTGGTCCCAGGAATAGCCCCGGTCGGGCAGCACCCCCACCCGAAGCACCGCAATGGCGGAAGCCTCACCTATGCCACCACGCGGCTGAGCGGCAATGCCCGATAAGCTGGTCATCAGGAAAAACAGCAGCAGGCATAACCGTTGAAGCACAGAAGAAATAAATTGGCGAGCGCACGGGAACAGGTGCTCATACGCCGGTGACGGCACAAAGGTAACTGGACGGTTATACATACTATTTATTGGCTCGTTGGCCGTTACTTATGGCCATTGCCGCGCCCCCCTCAGGGCCGCGCACCACGCCGGCGTTGCCGGGAGCCCACGCGCTACGCCGGCCCGCACCTTCACGGTTGCCACACCCCGGCGCGTTTCTTTGCGCAGCCATGAAACCTCATCCCCTCCAAAACCAGCTCTACCGCCTGCTGTGGCAGCACGCGCTACTGCTGCTCCTGGGCCTGGCGCTCTACTTGCTCGACAAGCACGAGGGCCTGCCTTCCGACGTAATTACCGGCCTGCTGCTGGCGGCGGCGGCGGGCAAAACCGGCTACTTTCTGCTGCATAACTTCCGGGCCCTGGCGGCCTTGCGCGAAACGTTTCAGCAGTTTTTGCTGCTTGTGTCGCTCAACCTGGGCATGATTGCGCTGTCCTTCGCCCTCGATTTTTACTGCCTCTACCGCGTAAACGACCACGCCTTTGCCGGCCTGCGGCCAGGCTCCGAGCTGGAGGTGTTCGGGCAATTGTTCTACCACAGCGTGGGCACCCTCATCAGCAACTCGGGCGGTTCCGTGACGGCGGCGGCCGGCACCACGCAGGCGCTGCTGCTACTGGAGAAAATTGCCGGCTTCGTGTCCACGGTTTTCGTCATTTCCAACGCCGCCAACTACCTCGGCCCGCCGCCTGCCACCACAGTTCCCGCGGCTACCCCCGATGCCCGGCCGCTTCTCGCTGACAATTCTACCCCCCACCCTACACAATGAATCCCGACGACCCACGCTTTCTACTGCGCGTAGCTGCCGCCTGGCCGCTGCCTGGCCTGGGCTTGCTCGCCCTGCCCGAGGGCCCTACCCCTTACCTCGCGGCCTGCGGCCTGCACACGGCGCTCGCAGTCGTTGTTCGGCTGCCCGATGGCACCTGCCAGCCAGGTTTCGCCACCGTGGAAGAAGTAAGCCGCCCCGACGACGACGTCCCAACGCGCGGCCTGCTCCTCGACGTGGCAGGCTTGCGCGAGCTGCCCCGCGGCACCACCATCGGCCTGGCCGGGCCGGGGCCGATGCCAGCGTGAGTATTTGGTCACCACACCGTTTAGGGCGGTTAAATGAGCATTCACCGTGCAAGAAGCACCGTTCAGCCAGGCGCGACAATTGCCGCCCCGAAGGGTTTAAAATCATCATTGTTAATTTTTTAAAAAAAGGGCACGGAACTAGTTAAAGCATCTTGTGCTTTGCGTAAATTGCCGGACCTTCTCTATTTATTTCTGGCATTTGGTTCTTTTATACTTCGTATGAAATTTCTTGCTCCGCTGCTCCTGGCTTGCCTGTTGGCATTGCCCGCCGCCGCCCAGCGCATCGTTATCAGTGGCCAGGTAGTGGAAGCCGCCAACGGCGAGCCAGTGCCGTTCGCCTCCATCTTCGTGCCGCGCACCAGTTTCGGGGTCACGGCCGATGTCGACGGCAAGTTCAAGCTCGCCGTCACGGGTTCGCCCGATTCTCTGGCGGTGTCCGCCATTGGGTTTGCTACCCAGCGCCGCAAACTGAGCGATGCGGCCGTGCAAACGGTGCTGTTCCGGATGAAAACCGGTGGCGTAACCCTGGGCGAAGTCTTCGTGAGCTCGCGCCAGCCCGAAAACCCGGCTTTCCGCATTTTGCGCGAGGTGCAGAAGCACAAGCCCGAAAACCAGCGCACCTCGCTGAAAGCGGCCGAGTACGACTCGTACAACCGCATCGAAACCAGCCTGATTGACCTGCCGGCCGCCCTCAACAAGCGCAAGGCCATCCGCGACATTCGGGCGCTGGCCGTGCGCCAGGGTGCTGCCGCCGTGGGCGACCCCGATGCGCCGCTGCCCGTGTTTGCGTCGGAAGTAGGCTCGCGGGTGTACCAGCGCAACAACCCATTGCGCCGCCGCGAAGACTTGTTGCACAAGCAGATGCGCGGCGTAGGCCCGCGCGAGGGCTCCATTCTGTCGCAGATGCTGGGCTCTAACTTTCAGAATTTCGACTTTTACCCCAACTGGCAGAACGTGCTGGGCAAGGACTTCATCTCGCCCATTGCCGAGGGCGGACGCGGCACTTACGACTACGAGCTGCAGGATTCGGTGTTTGTGGGCAAGGACTTCTGCTACAAAATTGCCGTCACGCCCAAGCGCAGCCACGATTTGGCTTTCAAAGGCACTATCTGGATTACGCAGGAAGGCTATGCCCTGCGCCGCCTCGACCTGGTGGCCAGCCCCGAGGCCAACATCAACTTCGTGAACGACCTGCGCGTGGCCCAGGAGCTGACGTCGCCCGGCGAGGGGCCTGGCCTGCCCACGCGCACCAAGCTGCTCATCAGCGTGCGGCCCTCGGCCAAACAGGCGGCCATGCTGGTGCGCTACACCACTGTGAGCAGCAACTTCGTGCGCAACAAGCTGCACGACGAGGCCGGTTTCTACGACCAGCCCATCGTGTCGTCGCTGATGGAGCCGGTGGTGGAAAGCCCCGCCGGCGGCTTGCTGGCCGGGCTGCCCCAAGGCGGGGCCGGGGGCTACTTCGACACCCACCGCCCCGATACGCTAAGCTTGAGTGAGCGCCAGACCTTTGCCGTGCTCGATTCGGCCAAAGCCCTGCCCTCGGTGCGCAACCTGCTCGACTGGGTCGATTTGTTTGTGAACGGCTACAAGCGCGTGGGCAAGCTCGACATCGGGCCAATCTCGACGCTCTACGCCCACAACGACTTTGAAGGCAGTCGCTTTCGGATTGGATTTCGGACAACTCCCCTCATCAGCCGCGACTGGCTGACGCAGGCCTACGTGGCCTATGGCACCAACGATGGACGGTTCAAATACGGGGTGCGCGAGAGCTACATTGCCGAGCGCCGCCATTGGACGGTTTTTTCGGCCGAGTTCAAGCACGATGTGGAACAGACCGCGCTACTCGACAACGATTTCCTCGATAACAACAACCTGTTTCTGGCCGCCTCGCGCTGGGGCCGCTTCCAACGGCCTGCCCTGCGCGACCTGGCTTCCCTGAGCGTGCAGCGCGACTTATTCCACGGGTTCACCCAGACCCTGACGGCCCGCTATCAGTTCATCGACCCGCTGTTTGAACTGGAAATAGCGCGCTTCAAAGGCTCCAACGACACCCCGCCTTCCGACGTTCTGCATCTGAGCGAGTTGGTGTCGGAATCGCGCTACGCGCCCGACGAAACCCTGGTGCAGAGCGAGAATCGCCGCCGCGCCGTAGGCCTGAAGCGCTGGCCGGTATTCAACTTCCGCTACACGCTGGGCTCCATCGAGTGGTACGGACGCCACAACATGTACCACAAGCTCAACCTGGCCATCAGCCACAGCGTGTCGGTGGGCTACCTGGGCCGGCTCAACTACCGCGTCGAGGGCAACTACATTCCCACGCCGCTGCCCTACATCATCCTGAAAGCCCCGCTGGGCAACCAGACGATTTTTTATAACCCCAACGCTTTCAACCTGATGAATTACTTCGAGTTCGTGACCGACCGGTCAGTGTCGGTGCGCCTCGACCAGCATTTCGAAGGCTTGCTGCTGAATGCTATTCCCGGCATCCGGGCCCTAAACTGGCGCCTGGTGGGCACTGCCAACATGCTCTACGGCAACCTGTCGGACCGCGCCCGCAATGCCAACGGCAACTCTAACCGCCTGCCCGACACCATTAAGGAGCCTTACGTGGAGGTTGGCTACGGCATCGAGAACATCTTCAAGTTTCTACGGGTCGATTTCCTGCACCGCGTTACGTACCGCGACCAACCACCGGTTATCGATGACCGCCACCCCGAACACAAGAACTTTGGCGTAAAATTCAGCGCCCAGTTCCGCCTCTGACACGAGTTGCCTGATATACCGAAAATCCGTCCGGCCGTTTGCCGGGCGGATTTTCGTATTTTAGGGGCCGTATGTGGTTACTCACTCATCAGTGCCGACACGAGAAACGGCGTGCTCTGGTAGCACGGCCCGTTAAGAAGCATTACAGCAACCGCGCGCGCATCTGGCTGCTGGGGTTACTGCTGGGGTTGCTGGCGGGGCCGGCCCGCGCCGCCTTGCCCGAAGACACGCTGGCCGTGCACCCCGGCCAGGCCGAAATCTACCTCGACGACCAGTACTACAGCATTCTGGAAGACCCCACCGGCCGCCTTACCCTGGCCGATGTGCGCAGCCCGGCCTGGGCTGGCCGGTTTCGGCGGCTGCGCGGCTCGGGGCAGCCGCCCAACATCCAGCACCCGCGCAGCAACTACTGGCTGCGCCTGACGGTGCGCCACGCACCCATCGAATCCGACGCGTGGTACCTGGAGCTGTACGACTCGCACATTGGGCAGGCGCTGTTTTACCGGCCCCGGCCGGGCAGCGCCACCGAGTACGACAGCGTGGCCACCGGGGCCACCCGCTCGTTTGCCACGCGCCCGCACCCGTACAAGAACTTCCTGTTCGACCTGCCGCCCCGGCCCAGCCAGACGGTGACGTACTACCTGCGCCTGCATTCCGACACGAAGACCAGCTTCCGGGCCATGGTGCACAGCGGGGCCGGGCTGATACCCGAGCTGTCGGTGCAATACTGGCTGTTGGGCATTTTCTACGGCATCCTGCTCATCATGGTGGTGTACAACCTCATCCTGTACTTCTTTTTGCAGGAGGGCACCTATTTCTACTACGTATTATATGTGCTGAGCGGGGCGCTGCTGTTTTTGTCGGAAGACGGGCTGGGGTTCCAGTACTTGTGGCCGGGCGCGCCGGGGTTCAACCACTTCATCGGGGCAGCGGCACCGGTGCTGCTGTTGCTCACGTTTGGCACCTACGCCAGCCGGTTTCTGGACACGGCCTCGCGCCTGCCCGGGCTGCACCGCTTCGGGCGCTGGGTGCTGGGGGGCAGCGCGGCGCTGCTGGTGCTCGATGTGGGCCTGGTGCACTCGGGCTTTAGCTTCTGGCTGTACCTGCTGCCGTACGGGCTGCTGTATTACGCCGGCTGGCAGGCCTACCGCACGGGCCTGAAACCGGCGCGCTACCTGCTGCTGGCGCAGGCCCTGGTGGCTATCAGTCTCATCTTCCTTATCAGCCGCAAGCTGGGTTTCGACTTTTACAACAACGCCTACACGGTGTACAGCCTGAATGCGGCCTTCGTGCTGGAAGTAGTGATACTGAGCTATGCGCTGGGCGAAAAGCTGAAGGGATTGATGGACCTGACGCTACTCTCGCAGCAGCGCCTCCTCAAGCAGATGCGCAAAAAGCACCAGGCCCAGGACCGCCTGGTGGAGCAGTTGCACGAAAACCAGCTGCTGAAGGACCAGCTCAACACCGAGCTCGAAGCCCAGGTAGCCGAGCGCACCGCCGAACTGCGCCGCCAGCACGAAACCGTGGCCGCCCAGAACCGCGAGTTGCTCGAAGCCAACGGCCTGCTGGCCCTGCAGTCCGACGCCATCGCCAAGCTCAACCTGGAGCTCAGCCGCGACCTGCACGCCGAAAAGGCGGCCCGCATCGATGCCCGCGAGGTGGACTTCGGCGAGTTCAGCCAGATATACCCCGACAAGGATGCCTGCCTGCGCTACCTGGCCGACCTGAAATGGGCTCAGCACCCCTACCGCTGCCGCAAGTGCGGACACGAGAAAAGCTGCGAGGCCCGCGAGCCTTACGCCCGCCGCTGCACCCGCTGCCGCTATGTGGAGTCGGCCACCACGGGCACGCTGCTGCAGAAGTGTAAGTTCTCCATTGTGAAGGCGCTCTACGCCGTGTTTCTGTTGCACGCCCACCGCGGGAGCTACCCCCCTGCCGAGCTGGCCCGGGTGCTGGAGCTGCGCCCAGCTACCAGCTGGGCCTTTGCCCAGAAGGTGCTGGCCGCTCTGCAACGCCGCCGCCAGGCCCCCGACTACGAAGAGGGCGAACCCTGGACCCACGTACTACTCGACGCCACCGCCGACGTGGAAACGGCCGACCTGGAAGCTTCCGAAGCGCAGGCCTGAACGCCTGCCAGCACCCGGTAACGTTTGCGGAAAGGCAGCGGCAGTTTTTAGCGGCAGGCAGTAGTATTTGCCCCAAAATCAGATAGTGAAAACGCTATTTGCTTTTGGGGCCATTTTTTTTTGCTGAAACAGACATTTTTTTCATTGTTTTTTAGCCTCTCGGTCCGAAAGCGGAAAACCCGCCAGCGGAACAACAGGGCTATTAATGCCCCGCGCCGACGTGTGCACCAAGCGTAAAGCACTTGGCAATCCACATCCCAAAAACCCCATTTTCAGGCCATTTGAGGCATTTTACGGCTTGCATTTGCAAAACACACGCATCTACATTTGGGCCACAACTCCCACCCTTACGCTGTGTTTAACTTGCTTTTTACTTCTGGTCCGGTTCGGCCGGCTGGCACTCGCTCGCTCCGTTTGCGCTGGCAGGCAGGCCTCGGCTCGCTGCTGTTCGCAGGCACGGTGCTGGCCGCTTGCCAGCGCGCTGCAGCCCCCGTGGCAACGGTAGCCACACCCCCGGCTTCGCCCATCACGCCAGCGGCGGCCAGCAGCAGCGAATTGCCCGCCGCCAGCTTCAGCCCGCGCGTGCGGCAGCTGTTGGCCCAGATGACGCTGGAAGAGAAAATCGGGCAGATGACCCAATTGGCCAATACGGCCATCAACCCCACCGGGGTACAGAAGGACGTGGCCCTGGACTCGGCCAAGCTGGCGGCACTGGTGCGGGAGTTTCACATCGGTTCGTTCCTGAACGGCGAGGCAGTGCCAGCGGCCCAGTGGGTGCGCTACTCGGCCACGCTGCAGCGCATCAGCATGCGCGAGTCGCGGCTGCACATCCCCATCATCTACGGTATCGACCACATGCACGGGGCCAGCTACGTGAGTGGCACGGCCATCTTTCCGCACAACATCAACCTCGGGTCCACCTTCAACCCCGAACTGGCCCGCCAAACGGCCCGCGCTACCATCCTGGAATCGGCCGACCTGGGCCACCATTGGGTGTTTGCGCCGGTGCTCGACCTGGGGGTGAATGTATACTGGCCCCGCTTCTACGAAACCTACGGCGAAGACCCGCTGGTGGTGGCCACGCTGGGCGCAGCTTTTGTGAAGGAGCTGCAAACAAACCAGGAGATTGCGCCTTATAAAGTAGCGGGCTGCGGCAAGCACTTTCTGGGGTACTCCGACCCGCGCAATGGCTGGGACCGCACCAACGCCCTCATCCCCGACCAGCGGCTGCAGGAGTTCTTCCGGCCTTCGTTTCAGGCCGCAATCGATTCCGGCCTGAAATCCATTATGATTAACTCGGGTGAAATCAACGGCGAGCCTGTGCATGCCTCCAAAGCCATTCTTACTGACCTGCTGCGGCGGCAGATGGGCTTCAAGGGTGTGGCTGTGACCGACTGGGAGGACATCATCCGGCTGGTGCGAATTCAGAAAGTAGCTGCCAACGAGAAGGAAGCCACCTGGATGGCCATCGACGCGGGGGTGGACATGGCCATGACGCCTTATACCACCAACTTTTGCCGCATCGTGAAAGAACTGGTGCAGGAAGGGCGCCTGACTCAGGCCCGCATCGACCTTTCGGCCGGCCGGGTGCTTCAAATGAAGGACGAAATTGGCCTGTTTGAGAACCCCATGCCCCGCGCCGACCGCCTGACCCGCGTGGGCGACCCGGCCCTGCGCGCCCAGGCTGTGAGTGCCGCCCGCGAAGGCGTAGTACTGTTGAAAAACGACCAGAACACCCTGCCCCTGGCCCCCAGCCGCGTGAAGCGCTTGCTGGTGGTGGGCCCCTCGGCCGACTCGCGCGCCAACCTGTGCGGCGGCTGGACGCTGGCCTGGCAGGGCCGCCCCGAAGAAGCCTACCCCAAAGACGTGCCGACCCTGGTAGAAGCCCTGCGCCGCGAGTACCCCCAGGCTACCGTAGAAACCTTGCCCTACCGCGATGCAAAAGGCAAGTCATTGATGAGCAGCATCTCGGCGGCCGCGCGGCGGGCCGATGCCGTGGTGCTGGCCCTGGGCGAACGCCCCTACACCGAAGGCATGGGCAACACCTCGGACCTGACCCTGCCCGACGACCAGCAGGCGCTGGCCCGGGCCGCCCAGGCCAGCGGCAAGCCCACCGTGCTGGTGCTGATTGGTGGCCGGCCGAGCATCATTCGCCAGGTGGCGGAGGCTACGCCGGCCATCATCTGGGCGGGGCTGCCGGGGTATGGCGGCGGCGTGGCGCTGGCCGAAATCATCAGCGGCAAAACCAACCCCAGCGGCAAGCTGCCCTTCACCTACCCGCAGTTTGCCGGGCACACCACCAACTACCACCACGACAACAACGAGAACAGTCTCGACCTGAGCGACTTTGGCGCCGGCTTTGAGCAGCGCGGCCCCAAGTACAAGAGCTCGATGCTGACCGAGTTTGGCGAGGGCCTGAGCTACACCACCTACACTTACTCGGGCCTGGCCCTGAGCGACTCGGTGCTGACCGGCCCCACGGCCCGCCTGCGCGCCACGGTGCGCGTGGCCAACGCCGGGGCCCGCGCCGGCCAGGAGGCCGTGCTCTGGTTTCTGACCGACGAGGTGGGCCGCATTGCGCGGCCGGTGCGCCAGCTGCGCCACTTTGAGAAGCAAGCATTGGCCGCCGGCCAGAGCCGCGAATTCACCTTCGACATCGACCCGCGCCGCGACCTGAGCTACCCCGATGGCCAGGGCCGGCCCCAGCTCGAGGCCGGTTGGTACACCCTGCGCGTGGGCTCGCAAGCCGTGCGCTTCCGCTACGCGGGCGGGCCGCTGGCCCAGGCCGGCACCGCCGCCCCCGGCAGCACCGGGGCGCTCACGCCGGGGCGCTAGGCTTTATCAGCATTCAACTTTTTCTCTGCACTTCACCATTCTGTAACCACCACTCTTTCAGCCCACCATGAAAAGAAACGTGTACTTAACCAACCTTGTGCGCCCCGCAGCTGTGCTGCTGGCGTGCAGCCTGCCCGCGCTGGCGGGGGCAGCGGCCGCACCGGTGGCCGCCCACGCCCTGGCCCGCCCCGCGGCCGATGTGCCCGTGAGCGGGCGCGTAACCGGGCCCGACGGAGCCGGCCTGCCCGGCGTAACCGTGCTGGTGCGCGGCACCACGCTGGGCACCACCACGAACTCCGATGGCGTGTTCAACCTGAATGCGCCCGAGGGCAGCACGCTGGTGTTCAGCTTTGTGGGCTACGCCACCCAGACGGCCACCGTGACGACTGGTGCGCCGGCCTATGCCATTGCCCTGCGCGAAGATGCCAAGCAGCTGAACGAAGTGGTAGTGGTGGGCTACGGCACCCAACAGCGCGGCAGCGTGACGGGGGCCATCTCGTCGGTGAACTCGGCGGAGCTGGTGCGCCAGCCCGTGCCCGATGTGACCCAGGCCATTCAGGGCAAGGTGTCGGGCGTGACGATTACCTCGAACGGCGGCGCGCCGGGCGGAGCGGCGGGCACGTCGGTGCGGGTGCGGGGCATTACCTCGGCCGGCAACAACAACCCGTTGTACGTGGTCGATGGCTTCCCACTGCCCGACGGTGGCGACAACCAACTAAACGCCATCAGCTCGAACGACATCGAAAGCATTGATATTCTGAAGGATGCTTCGGCCACGGCTATTTATGGCGTGCGGGCGGCCAACGGGGTTGTCATCATCACGACCAAGCGTGGCAAGGCCGGCAAAACGAGCATCAACCTGGACGGCTACCGCGGAGTGCAGACCGTGGCGCGCCGGCTGAAATTATTGAACGCGGAAGAATACGCGACCATCAACAACGAGTCGCTGATTGCAGCCGGCAAGCCCATTGCGCTGGACAAGCTGCGCGACCCCAAAGCGCTGGGTGCTGGCACCGACTGGCAGGACTTGCTGTTCCGCCGGGCGGCGATGCAGAACTACTCGCTGTCGGCCACGGGCGGCAGCGACAAGGCACGCTACGCCCTGTCGGGCACCTACTTCCAGCAGGATGGCGTGATTGTGGGCACCAACTTCGAGCGCTTCACGCTGCGCGCCAACGGCGACGTGCAGATTGGCAAGATGCTGAAAGTGGGCAACAGCATTGCCCTGACGCACCTGAGCGACCGCCAGGTAACGAGCAACAGCGGCGAATACGGCGCCGTGCAACAGCTGCTGCGTATTCCGCCTACGGTGCAGGCCTACCGGCCCGATGGCTACTGGTACCAGCCCAACAGCGCTTCCGACAACTTCACCGAGGAAAACCCGCTGGCCACGGCCCTGCGCACCAACCAGAAATTCACCCGCAACCGGGCCATCACCACGTTCTATGCCGAGTTGGAGCCGCTGAAAGGCCTGCGCTTCCGCACCAACGTGGGCGCGGATTTGATTTTCGACAACTTCAATAGCTTCGCGCCCAAGGGCCCCGAGCTGGCCGGCTACACGCAACGCTACATCACGGCGGGCGGCTCGGCAACGTCCAGCTACTCCCCTACTTACCTGATTGAGAACACGGCCACCTACGACCACCTGTTCGGCGACAAGCACCAGGTAACGCTGTTGGTGGGCCAGTCGGCGCAGGAGTTCAACTTCAGCAACGTGGCGGCTTACCGCTCGCTGTACCTGCGCAACGACCTGCAAACCATTAACTCCGGCCCCATCAACACGCTGCTCGCTAACGGCGGCACCGTGGATGAGCCCCGCCGCCTGGCCAGCTACTTTGGCCGCCTCAACTACGAGTACGGCGGGAAGTACATCTTCCAGGCCACGGTGCGCCGCGACGGGTCGTCGCGCTTCCAGGCCGGGTCGAAATTCGGCATCTTCCCGGGAGCTTCGGTGGGCTGGCGCATTTCGGAAGAGGAATTCCTGAAAGGCAACACCACCATCAGCAACCTGAAGCTGCGCGCCGGCTACGGCCGGGTGGGCAACGAGCTGAACGCCGGCCGCTTCGCCTACCTCTATTCCATCAACTTTGGGGTTACCTACCCCTTCGGCCCCGACGGGGCCATCAACCAGGGCGGGGCGCCGACGCGCCTGCGCAACACGGAGCTGCGCTGGGAATACAACGACCAGACCAACATTGGTTTGGACATGGGCTTTCTCGATAACCGCATCGAAGCCAGCCTCGACCTCTACAACCGCAACTCGCCCAACCTGATTGCGCCGGTACCGCCGTCGCTCGTGTCGGGCACCTACGAATCGGTGAACCGCAACGCGGCTTCTGCTTACAACCGGGGCATCGACCTGGGGGTAACCACGCACAACTTCAACGGCGTGGAAGGCGGTTTCAACTGGTCGACTATTTTCAACGTGTCGGCCTACAAAACCCGCCTGGAGTCGCTGGGCGCGGGCATTCCGTACAACGGCTTGGGCTCGCTGAGCGGCACCATTGTGCGCTACGACATCAACCAGGCGTTCGGCTCGTTCTACGGCTTTGTGGCCGACGGCCTGATTCAGACCAAAGAAGAGCTGTCGGCCCTGAACGCCGGCGCGAAGTCGGGCCCGGCCAAGGCCGACTACTACCAGTTTGCGGGCACGGCCCCCGGCGACATCAAGTTCCGCGACCTGAACGGCGACGGCGTCATCACCGATGCCGACCGTAAGTTCATTGGCAATCCGAACCCGAACTTCTCGTTTGGCATCACCAACACGTTCAACTACAAAGGGTTTGACTTGAGCATCTTCGTGCAGGGCGTGCAGGGCAACGACGTGTACAACCTCAACCGCTACATCACGGAAAGCGCGCTGTACAGCACCACCAACGGCACCACCCGCATCCTGACGCGCTGGACGGGCCCGGGCACCAGCAACGACGTGCCCCGCGCCATCAACGGCGACCCCAACAACAACCTGCGGGTATCGACGCACTACATCGAGGACGGTTCCTACGTGCGCCTCAAGAACCTCACGTTTGGCTACACGCTGCCGCGCAGCATCATGAACCGCGTGTCGGCCAGCCAGATTCGCGTGTATTTCACGGCCCAGAACCTGCTGACGCTGACCAAGTACACCGGCTACGACCCCGAAGTAAGCGCCAGTGGCGTCGACCTCGGCATCTACCCGCAAACGCGCGTGCTGATGGGCGGCCTGAACATCGGGTTCTAATTCCTTCACCTTCCCACCTCTCCAATCATGACTATTTCAAAAATCACCTGCGCCGCCTTTCTGCTCTCGTTGGGGCTGCTGGCCGGCTGCGGCGAGAAGTTTCTGGCCGAGGCGCCCGTAGACCAGATTACGGATGCCAACTTTTACCAGACCCAGCAAGACGCCATTCAGGCCACCAACGCGGCCTATAGCGAGCTGACCAAGGAAGGCCAGTACAACCTGGCCATGTGGGCCTTCGACATCATGGCCGACAACTCGGTGTCGGGCGGCGACGACGGCAACGACGCCATCGAGTACAAGCAGCTGGAAGCATTCAGCATCCCGAGCACCAACACCGTGGTGAACCGCCTGTGGGGCGGCTCGTTCATTGGCGTGCAGCGGGCCAACCTCGTGCTGCAGAAAGTGCCGGGCATTTCGATGGACGAAACCATTAAGAAACGCTGCCTGGGCGAGGCGCAGTTTCTGCGGGCCAAGTTCTATTTCGACCTCGTGCGGGCCTACGGCGACGTGCCCCTGTTCACGGCCCCGCCCTCCACACCGGCCGAGGTGAACATTCCGCGCACCCCGGTGGCGCAGGTGTACGGCCAGATTGAGCGCGACCTGCTGGCGGCCATCGGCAACCTGCCGGACTCCTACTCCGGAGCCGATTTGGGCCGCGCCACCAAGTGGGCCGCCACCGGCCTGCTCGCCAAGGTGTACATCACCGAGGGCAAGAAGGCGGAAGCCGCCGTGCAGGCCCGGGCCGTGATTTCGGGCTCGGGCAAAACAATGTGGGCCAACTACGCCGACAACTTCAAGGTGACCAACGAGAACAACAACGCCAAGGAGTCGCTGTTTGAGGTGCAGTATGTGAACGGCCGCAACGAATACGAGCGCAACAGCGTGGGTTCGGCCATGAACGAGTTTTTTGGGCCGCGCGGCGCCAACCAGACGCCCGGCAGCGGCTACGGCTTCAACGTGCCGGAGCCCGACTTCGTGGCTGGCTACGAAGCCGGCGACACGCGCAAAGCCGCCACCATCTTTGTGCCCGGCGACGTGTTTCCGGATGGCAAAGTGCAGACGGCCCGGGCCACAGGCTCGCCGTTTGGCTACAACGTGCGCAAGTGGTTTGTGGGCAAGGTGAACACCAACATCTGGGATTCGCCGCTGAACGTGCCCGTGCTGCGCCTGGCCGAGATGCACCTGATTCTGGCCGAAGCCGTGGGGCCGACTGCCGAAGGGCTCGAAGCCATCAACAAAGTGCGCCGCCGCGCCTTCGGGCTGCCCCTGGATGTGGCCTCGGCCAAAGACCTGACGGCTGCGACGCCCGACTTCACGGGGGCCGTGCTGAAGGAGCGTAAGTACGAGCTGGCCTTCGAGTTCGACCGCTGGTTCGACCTGAAGCGCTACAACGGCACCCAATACGGCCTGATTCCGGTGATGACGGCCCAGGCCAACTACCTGAAAACGCTGGGCATTACGCGCGGCATTCCGACCGAGAAAAACCTGGTGCTCCCGCTGCCGCAATCGGAGCTGGACGCCAACCCCGGCCTGAAGCAGAACCCCGGCTACTAGCCGGGCCCAGTGCCGCCCGGGCTGCCAGCTGGCCCGGGCAGTGCTGCAGGCTTCTCATTTTCAACTTCCCACCGCATTCCCTTCTCATGAAAAATATCATCCGCGCGGCAGCCTTTGCGCTTTTGTCGGCCCCGCTGCTGCTGGCCTCCTGCAAAAAAGCGGGCGAAGATGCCAAGCTTGAAGGCCCCATTCCCACGGTCGGCTTCACCTACACCATCAACACCAGCCAGTATCCGGTGGTGGTCACGTTCAAGAACACCACCCAGAACGGCTTCCTGGCCCAGTGGGACTTTGGCGACGGGTCGACCACTTCGGGCACCGGCGATGTGACCCACACCTACCAGCGCGGCGGCACCTACAAGGTGCAGCTGACCGCGGCCGGCGCCGGCGGCTCGGCCGTGAGCACCCAGAACGTGGCGGTGCCTTCGCCCTGCACCAACGCCGGCTTCTCGGCCCTCACGGCCTGCAGCGGCAGCGGCGCCACGTCCTGGACCATCTCGAACCAGCCCGACGCCATCGTGCGTCTGGCCGCCAACGGCACCACGGTGCTGAGCTCGACCAACGGCAGCACCCTGAACGCCTGCCAGCTCGACGACGAATTCAGCTTCGCCAGCAACTACGTGTATAGCTACGACGCGGGCGGTGCCAACGGCCAGACCTACTCGAACGGCACCTGCGGCACGGCCCGCACGCCCAATTCCAGCTTCATCTACAAGCCCAACGCGGGCCTGGGCCAGATTGTGCTGCTCACCAACAAGTCGTTTATCGGCGTGACGGACTCGGTGGTGAACAAGACGTACGACATCGTTGAGGCATCGACGGCCAAGCTGCGCCTGCGCGGCACCAACCCCGACGGCACCTTCACGGTCATCACCTACATGCCGCAGCTCTCGGCCGTCGACAAGGTGAAGCAGCTGCTCACCGGCGGCTCGTCGCGCACCTGGAAGCTGGACAACAGCGTAGCCGCCACCATTGTGGTGGGCCCCAGCGATGCCGACCCCACGGGCTACTACGCCGGCGGCGCGGCGGGCAGCCTGCCCGCCTGCCAGGCCGACGACGAGTTCACCTTCACGTCGGGCAACGTGTTCCAGTACAATGCCATGGCCGAAACCTTTGTGGCCGGCGGCGGCGGTTGCCAGGCCCCGCGCACCAACAACACCAACTTCACCTTCAGCGCGGCCACGGGCGCGGGCAAGGCGCAGTTCGAGCTGGCCCCGGCCACGCCCATGCCGGTTATCGGCGTCACCGACGCCCCCGACCGCACTTACCGCATCCTGGAAATCGACAACCAGCACATGCTGCTGCGCGCCGGCAGCTCCACGGCCTCGCTGGTGTTCACTATGAAGTTCGTTGTTAAATAATTGAATTGCTTTTTATTGCTATTGCCCGAACCAAACGGGCACGCATCGTCTTCCAGCTAGTATGAAAAATCCCTTTGCTTCCGCATTTCCCCTGCGCCGCTACGCCCGGGCCAGCTTCGCGCTGGCCCTGGGTTTGGGCCTGGCCGCCTGCACCGAAAACAAAACGCCGCCTGCGCCCACGCCGGTGCCCACCGCCACGGAAACCAACGCCGAGGCGCGCGACTACACCCAGTACACCGAGCTGGTGTGGAGCGATGAATTTGCGGGCAGCGCCGTCGACCCCTCTAAGTGGGGCTACGACACCGGCGGCGGCGGCTGGGGCAACAACGAGCTGGAATACTACACCACCTCGCCCGACAATTCCTACGTCAGCAACGGCAACCTCGTGATTGTGGCCAAGCGCCAGAGCCAGGGCGGCCGCGACTACACCTCGGCCCGAATGCTCACCAAGAACAAGCAGACCTTCAAGTACGGCCGCGTAGATGTGAGCGCCAAGCTGCCGCAGGGCCAGGGCATCTGGCCGGCCATCTGGATGCTGGGGGCCGACATCGACCAGAACAACTGGCCCAAATGCGGCGAAATCGACATGATGGAGCTGCGCGGCCAGGAGCCCAACAAGTTCCTGACCACCATGCACTTCCCTAAAACCGACGGCAGCCACGGCTATAAGGGCGGCCCCGACCAGGTGCTGCCCAGCGGCAACTTCTCCGATGCTTTCCACACCTTCAGCGTGGTGCGCAGCAAGGACCAGATGCGGTTTTTCCTCGACGGCAAGCTCTATTACACCTTCACGCCCAGCGACGTGAACGGTGGCGGCTATCCTTTCAACAACCCGTTTTTCCTGATTCTGAACATTGCCGTGGGCGGCGACTTCCTGGGCAACCCCAATGCCTCGACGCCTTTCCCGCAGCAGATGCAGGTCGACTACGTGCGCTACTACCAGTACAAGTAACGAGCAGTCAGAAGTGAGCCGTAAGAATGTGCTCGCCGAACACCCGATTCGGTGATTCTCACCGCTCACATCTCGCTGCTAAACAATTTGCCTGTTATTCCGGCAGGAAGCTTGGTGGGAACAAAACAACCTGCCGGATAGGGTGGTGGCTGCGTCTGGCACGGTGAGGCCAGACGCGGCTGCCCCCGATGGGTAGTGCGCTGCCACCCGGCGGCCCGCCCAATTTCGTCCTTTTGCGTTTCCTATGATTTCAACCTTACTCCCGGGCCTGCTGTTGCTGGGCCATTTTTTCGGCTCCGCCGCTCCGGCCACCCCGCCGGCGGCCCCGCGCTACACGTTCACGAAGCTGGCCTGGAGCGACGAGTTCAACTACGCCGGCCTGCCCGACTCGGCCAAGTGGACCTACGATGTGGGCGGCTCGGGCTGGGGCAACAAGGAGGAGCAGTACTACACCAAAAAGCGCCGCGAAAATGCCCGCGTCGAGGGCGGCAACCTCATCATCGAAGCCCACAAGGAGGCGTTGGTGGCCGGCAACCCCTACACGTCGGCGCGGCTGGTGTCGCGCGGCAAGGGCGGCAGCCAGTTGTATGGACGGTTTGAGGTACGGGCCAAAATTCCGGGCGGACGCGGCACCTGGCCCGCCATCTGGATGCTGCCCGACAAGAACCCGTATGGCAACAAGGGCTGGCCCGACAACGGCGAAATCGACATCATGGAGCACGTGGGTTACGACCCCAACGTGATTCACGCCACCACGCATTGCAAGGCGTACTATTTCCGCATCAACACCCAGAAAACCGGCATCACCAAACTGCCCGATGCCACCACGGCCTTCCACGTGTATTCGGTGGAATGGACGCCGGAAACCATCACGGCCCAGATTGATGGCCAGATTTACTTCGCCCACCGCAACGAGAACACCGGCTGGGAAACCTGGCCCTGGGACCAGCCCTTTCACCTGCTGCTCAACATTGCCGTGGGCGGCGAGTGGGGCGGCCAGAAGGGCATCGACGAAGCCGCTTTCCCCCAGCAGATGCTGGTGGACTACGTGCGGTTCTACCACATGAGCAAATCCTGATGCTGGTTGCTGGCCATTGGTTTTTGGGCTTCTGAAAAAGCTCTTACTGAAAACCGATAGCCAACCGCCAACAACCAATAGCTACAACCCATTTCCTCACCCTCAATTCCCACTTTCCCATGCGCAACTTTACGAAACTGATTCTCACGGCGGCCCTGGTCGCCAGCGGCGCGGCGGCCTCGGCCCAGACGCTGTACGACAACTTCGAGGCCACGCGGCTGGTGAGCTACCCCACCGTGCTGGGCACCTTCACCCAGAACACCCCCAACCCGGGCACGAATGCGGTGAACAGCAGCAGCACCTGCGCCCTCTACACCCGCGACGGCGCCCAGCAGTACGCCGTGATTGTGGTGAAGCCCAACAACGCTAAAATGGCCGATGTGTCGGCCTACGCGGCGGGCACCAAGAAAATTTCGGTAAAATTCCGCAGCCCCGCCGCTGGCGTGGTGGTGCAGGCCGTGCTGCAGAACAGCACCAAGTCGAACACCAACCAGTACCCCAACGGCAAGTACGCCGGCGACTTCAACGCCACCACCAGCGTGGTCAACGGCTGGGAAACCCTCACGTTCACCTTCACCGCCGCCAGCACGGGCAACTTCGACCCCACCGTGACGGCCGCCGACGTGGACCAGCTGGTGCTACTGGTAGCGCCCGGCACCAACAACGCCGCGACCTATTACCTCGACGACCTGATGGGCCCGGAGCTGCTCTCGACCACGCCGCCCCCGAGCAATATGGCCGTGCGCCAGCTCTACGACAACTACGAGGGCACCCGCGCCCTGAAGTACGTGGCCTACAAAACGTCGGGCGGCCTGAAGCTGGACACGCTGAACAACTCGGTGAGCGCCGGCAACACCAGCGCCCGCGTGGCCCGCTACACCCGCTCGACCAACCAGTACGACTCGTTTGTGATGCAGCCGCGCGGCGCGGCCCTGGCCGACGTGACGAACTTTCGCAACAACACCGTGCACATGACGCTGAAGGTGTTCAGCCCCGCGCCGGGCATCGCTTTCCAGATTACGCTGCAGGATTCGACCGTGGCGGGAGCCACCAACTACCCCGCCGGCCGCAACTCGGAGTACACCGCTACCACCACCGCCACCAACGCCTGGGAAACCCTCAGCTTCAACTACGTGAACACGCCCAGCGCCACGCCCAACACCGGCCTGAACGAGATTGTGCTGCTGGTGGCCCCCAACACGCTGGCCAAGCGCAAAATCTACCTCGACGACTTCTACGGCCCCAGCCTGGTGGGCTACGTGCCCACGGCCACGCGCACCGTGAGCACCGATTTCGCGGCTTTCGCGCCGGCCTACCCCAACCCCACTTCGGGCCTCACGCAGCTGCCCTTCAGCCTGAAGCAGCCCGCCACCGTGAGCCTGGCCGTGTACGACAACCTGGGCCGCCGCGTAGCCGAGCTGTTGCACAACGAGCCGCGCCCCGCCGGCCCCCACACCGCCGAGCTGAACGCCGCTAAGCTGGCCCCCGGCCTCTACACCTGCCGCCTGACCGTGGACGGTGTGGCCCTGAGCCGCCCGCTGAGCGTGGAATAAGCTCTTTCCTTCCGCATTTTCGGAGCAAACCCCCGCCGATATTCGGCGGGGGTTTTATTTTTTTTGTGGAGGTAAACTGCCCTGCGGAATACAGTGCGGCAAGACAATTCTGTTCACTCGCCAACGGCCGTTTGCCCCCTAGCTTTGCGCCCTCCAATTTCCCTCACCCTTTGAACCTCCCGACTATGCGCCAGAACCTTGTTGCCGGCAACTGGAAAATGAACCTGACCTATCCCGAGGGCCAGGCTTTGGTAACCGAACTTGTCACCCTGGCCGGCCCGGCCGTGGCCGCGCCCGGCGCGCCCGTGGTGGTGCTGTGCGTGCCCTTCCCCTACCTGGCGGGCATCAAGCAGCACCTGCCCGAGAGCGGCTTCCACCTGGGTGCGCAGAACTGCCACCAGAAGGAAAGCGGCGCCTTCACCGGAGAAGTGTCGGCGCGCATGCTGGCCTCGGTGGGCTGCGAATACGTGATTCTGGGCCACTCCGAGCGGCGCCAGTACTTCCACGAAACCGACGACCTGCTGGCCCAGAAGCTGAAAGCCGCCCTGGCCGCCGGCCTCAAGCCCATCTTCTGCGTGGGCGAGTCGCTCGAAACCCGTGAGGCTGACGAAACCTTCGACTACATCGGCAAGCAGCTGGCCGACGGCCTGTTCCACCTCAGCAACGAGGAGTTTGCGCAGGTGGTCGTGGCCTACGAGCCCATCTGGGCCATTGGCACGGGCCGCACCGCCACCAGCGCCCAGGCGCAGGAAGTGCACGCCTTCATCCGCGAGCGCATTGCCCGCGCCTACGACGCCGAAGCCGCCCTGAACACCACCATCCTCTACGGCGGCTCGGCCAACGCGCAAAATGCCAAAGAACTGTTCAGCCAGCCCGACGTGGACGGCGGCCTCATCGGCGGCGCCTCGCTGAAAGCGGCCGACTTCACCACCATCATCGAGTCGTTTTAAAAAGTGTTGAATTTTAAGGGTTGAGGGTTGAGTTAAAACGTAACGCGGCGCGGCATTTGCCACTCAACATTCAACATTCAAAACTCAACACTTCAGTCATGCTCTCTTTCCTCCTGAGTTTCCTGCTGGCCTTCGCGCCGGCCAAAGCCCCGGCGGCCGGCCCGCTCGAGCCGTGCAAAATCTTCGGCTCGGTGTACCTCGAAACCGACCCGGCGCGGCGCGGCTACTGCTTCGGCACGGTGTACGTGGAGCCGGAGGAAGCCTTCGCCGATGTGCTGGTGTTCAAGGAGCAGAACAAGCTGTTTGCCGACAAGCCCGGCCTGTGGGCCGATGCCCCCGCCCGCGACTTTGCCGACTATGTGTTGCTGGTAGTGACCGACCGCAGCCGGGCCGATTTCAGCATCCACTACACCACGGTGCGCTCGTTTGCCGGCTGCAAGCAGTAGGGTTACTTATAGGTAGGGTGCGGGGCTGGCCCCCGCCCGGCGTTGAACGAATCTATAACGAGTCGTTCAACGCCGGGCGGGGGCCAGCCCCGCACCCTACCTGCGTAATGCTCCCGCTGTTTCAACGATTGAGTTGCCATTGCACGCGAGATGCTTCGGCTGCGCTCAGCATGACGTTCTTTTTTATCTATCTCCTTTTGAATACGCCTTCCTTTCCATGGAATTAACTTTACAAAACCTCACCAAAACCTTCGGGCCGAAAACCGTGCTGCGCGACCTGAGCCTAACGGCCGGCTCCGGCATGTGCGTGGGCGTGCTAGGCCGCAACGGCGCGGGCAAAAGCACGTTCTTCAATCTGCTCACCAACGTGCTGCTGCCCAACCAGGGCCAGATAGTCATCGACGGTGAAGCAATGGGCGAAACCTTTCCCGTGGCAGTGAAGCGCCGCATGGGCGCGCTCGTGAACCAGGGCTACCTCGTGGAGGAGCTCACGGCCGAAGAATACCTGCAATTCGTGGCCCGCATCTACGAGCTGCCCGATGCGCAGGCCCGCATCGCCAGCCTGCTGGCCCATTTGCTGGAAGACTACGACACCGTGCGCGGCAAGCGCCTGAGCACGTTCTCGACCGGCATGAAGCAGCGCGTGGCCATTGCCTCGTGCCTGCTGCACCGCCCCGAGCTGCTGATTCTGGACGAGCCCTTCAACGGCCTCGACGTGTTTGCCGCCGACCGCGTGCTGAGCCTGCTGCGCAGCTACCAGCCGCAGGCCCTCACCTTCATCTCGTCGCACAACCTGGGCCACATCGAGCAGCTGGCCACGCACTTGCTCATTATTGATGAGAGCGAAGTGAAATTCTGGGGCACGATGGACGAATTTGCCCACGGCGAGCGCGCCGACCTCGGCGATGCCCTGCTGCAGCTGCTGCACCCTGCCACCAACCAAGCCCAGGACCTGACATGGCTGACTTCGCAACGCTAGCGCCCGCCAGCGGCACCGGCAGCCGCCTCGGCCACTTCCTGCCCTACCTACTACGGCGCCGCCTGCGCGCCGTGCTCTGGCCTGCCGATGGCGGCGAGCGCACCATGGCCCTGCTCCTGCTGGCCCTGATGATGGCCTACGGCGCGGGCTTGGGCACCCTGCTCAGCCACGCCGACGCGCTGGAGGAGTCGGCCGATTTCCTGCCCACCCTGCTGGTGGGGCTAAATGCGGCCTGGCTGGCCTCAGCCCTGCTGGTTGACTTCCTGCCCGCGCTGCGGCCGGTGGCGCGGGTGGTGCCCGAACATTTTCCCATCTCGGCCCGCTGGAATGTGGCGGCGGCTTTCCTGCTCGATTTGATAACGCTGCGTCGCATTTTGGTGGTGGCCACGCTGGTGGTGGCCGCCCTGGTAGCGCCCGGCCACGCGCTGGTGCCGGGCTTCAGCCTGCTGCTGGTGCTGGGGGCCACGGTGTTCAGCTTCAACCTGCGGCTGCTGGTGGCGCTGCGCCGCTGGCGGCACCCGCTCATGCTGGCCCACCTGGCCAGCCTGGGCCTGATGCTGTGGTGGCTGGCGCACCCCGAGGCCTCCTACAACACGCCGCTGGGCGTGGGCATGGCGGTGCTGCCCTGGCTGCTGGGGGCCGTACAGCTCTACTGGCTGGGGCCGTACTTCAGCGCCCGCTACCTGCCCGATGCGGCGGTTTCGGCGGCAGCTCCCGCGGCTTCGGGCTCGCTGCTGGCGCGGCTCTCTCCCGAGCAGCGCGCCTACTTCACCAAAGTATGGAGCCTGCTGCTGATGGGGCTGGTGCTGAAGCTGGTGCTACTGGGCATCAACCTCGTGGGGCTGGATGCCAACAGCAACAAGCTGAAAAGCCAGTCGTTTTTCTACCTAGCACTGGTGCCACTGGCGGGCTTCACCTACGCCAACAACAACCTGTTTGGCTTCGTGCGCACGCTGGCGGCCAACGAAATTCAGCGCCTGGGCCTGACCAAACGGGTGCTGCTGCTGTACCTGCGCTTGGTGCTGCCGGTGGTGCTTATCGACTGCCTGCTCACGGCGGCGCTGCTGCTGGCCTTGTTTCCGCGGGCGTTCTGGCCCTACCTGGGGCTGCTGCCGCTGGGGGCGGCCGCCCTCACCAGCCTGGGGCTGTGGGGCAGCCTCTACCAGGCCAAGCACGTGGTGAAGGTGGTGCAGTTTGGCAACAACCGCAACGCCAGCACCCTCATGAGCTTTGCCACCATTGGCACGGCGGCGGCGCTGTACTTTATGCCGTGGTGGTGGGCACGCATTGCGCTGGCGCTGCTCATCGCCGCTTCGGCCATTATCCCCGTGCGGGCGGTGCTGCGCAACGACGGCAACCTGCGCCGCCGGCTGTGGCGCGGCATCGGGGCCTGATTTTTTGGGCGACCTTTGTGTGAGTTAAGAGTTAGGAGTTAAAAGTGAAGAGTTGAAGACGCCCGCAAGCGCTGCTTAGCTCCATCATTGCAACTCTTAACTCCTAACTTTTAACTCTTAACTCTCCGAAATGGATTTTATTGAACTGACCGTCGAGGCCCCGCGCGAGCTGGCCGACATTCTGGTGGCCGAACTGGCCGAAGTAGGCTTCGACACCTTTGAGGACACCGATGAGGGCTTCCAGGCCTACACCACCGAAGACGTGTTCAACCCCGACGCGGTGGCCGAAATCATGAGCCGCTACGAGGGCCAGGGCGAGCTCAGCCACTCGCACCGCGTTATCACCCGCCAGAACTGGAACGCCGAGTGGGAGAAAAACTTCCAGCCGCTCATCATTGCCGACCGCGTGTCGGTGCGTGCGCCCTTCCACCCCGAGCCGGCCGGCGTCGACTACGACATTGTGATTATGCCGCGCATGTCGTTTGGCACGGGCCACCACGAAACCACGGCCCTGATGATTGAAAACCAGCTCGACGTGTCTCACAAAGGGCTGCGCGTGCTGGACATGGGCACCGGCACCGGCATTCTGGCCATCATGGCCGAAATGCTGGGCGCCCGCCAGGTGCTGGCCGTGGATACCGAGCCCTGGACCGTGGAAAACGCCCGCGACAACGCCGCCGAAAACCACTGCCACGGCATCGAGTGCCGCCTGGGCGGCGTGGAGACGCTGGCAAACGAGGAGCCTTTCGACCTGATTCTGGCCAACATCAACCGCAATGTGCTGCTGGAGGACATGCACGAGTATGCGCGCCTGCTGCCCAGCGGCCGGCCCATCCTGTTCAGCGGCTTCTACGAGGAAGACCTCCCGAAAATTCAGGCCGAAGCCAGCAAGCACGGCCTGCGCTACCAGCGCCACCGCACGCTGCGCAGCTGGGTGTCGGCGGTGTTTGAGAAGGAGTAGGTTTGGAATCTAGGTGTTCGAGCACCTGTCATCCTGAGCGCAGCGAAGGACCTTATCACGTTTGAGCGGTTGGTGCTAGCGTGGTAAGGTCCTTCGCTGCGCTCAGGATGACAGACGGCGCGGGAGAGATGCTTCGACAAGCTCAGCATGACGTGCTTTTTGGCAGCTCCCCTCCCCTTTTCCTCACCGGCTTTTCATGCCGCAAACTGGCATCGTTCCCGGCAACGATTGCGCGAATAAAACTACCCGAAAAGGCCCGGCACGCCCCCAGCCGCCCGTAATATTATCGTGGAATTTGCCGGGCCGCCGCTTGTGGTGAGTGGGGCGGCCCGGCAGTTCTTTCGCTTTTTACGGCCGTCGCGCAATGACCTGGTTTGCTGGTTTTCCTGCTGTTTTTTCATCGCGCCCTGCTGTGCTGGGCATTGGGCTGGCGCTGGCTGGCCTCGGGGCTGCAACTCCGGGGCTGGCGCAGCAGCTGGCGTTCCCCGGGGCCGAGGGCGCGGGCCGCTTCGTGAGCGGCGGCCGGGGCCGGGCCGCTGTGCCCACCACCGTATTTGAAGTAACCAGCCTGGCCGATACCAACGTGCCCGGCACCCTGCGCTACGCCCTGAGCCAGTCGGCCACGGCGGCACCGTCGCGCACGGTCGTGTTTCGGGTGTGCGGCACCATTCACCTCACGGCCCGGCTGAACATTCCAGCCAATACCACGCTGGCGGGCCAGACGGCCCCCGGCGACGGCATTTGCCTGGCCGACCGGCAGGTGAGCCTGAGCGGTAATAACGTGGTGGTGCGCTTCGTGCGCTTCCGCCTCGGCGACCGGTACCCGCAGGAGTCGGGCCTGGGCATGACCAACGGCAACGGCGACGAGGACGCCTTCAGTGCCACCGAGCGCAAGAACATCCTCATCGACCACTGCACCATGAGCTGGAGCGAGGACGAAGCCTTCACCTTCTATGGCGCCACCACCGACTCGATGACGCTGCAATGGAACCTGATTTCGGAGCCGCTGAACTACTCCTACCACTTCGAAACCGGCGACACCGACTACGAGCGCCACGGCTACGGCGGCATCTGGGGCGGGCGGCGGGCCTCGTTCCACCACAACCTGTTTGCGCACTGCAACAGCCGCACCCCGCGCTGGAACGGCACCCGCTACGGCGCGGCCGTGGGCTCGGAGAACTGTGACTTCCGTAACAACGTGATTTACGACTGGGGCTCAAACAACGTGTACGGCGGCGAGGGCGGCAACTACAACATGGTGAACAACTACTACAAGTCGGGGCCCAGCACCAGCAGCAGCTCGCGCTCGAAAGTGGTGAACCCCTACAAGCAGACCACTGCCCCACTGCTGCCCTACGCCCAGATTTACCTGGCCGGCAACTACGTGGATGGCTACCCCGCCATCACGGCCGCCAACTGGAAAGGGGCCACCATGCAGGGCGGCACCCTGGCCGATACCACCCAGTCGAAAGTGCTTGCGCCCTTCAACATTGCGCCGCTGAATACCCAGACGGCCGCGGCTGCCTACGCCTCGGTGCTGCAAAGCGTGGGCTGCGTGCTGCCCGTGCGCGATGCCGTGGACCAGCGCATCATTCAGGAAGTGCAGAACCGTACCGGCGGCATCATCGACGTGCAGGGCGGTTTTCCGGCCCACACGCCCATTGCCACCACGCAGGGCGCGTGGCCGGCCCTCGCCTGCGGCCCCGCCCCGGCCGACTCGGACCACGACGGCATGACCGACGCCTACGAAACCGCCAACGGCCTCAATCCCAACAACCCGGCCGACCGCCAGAACGTGGCCGCCAACGGCTACACCAACCTCGAAAACTACCTCAACGGCTTAGTGAGCGTGGTGACGGCCACCAGGCCTACCGGCGCTATTGCCGAGCCGCTGCGGCTGTTCCCCAACCCTGCCGCTGAGCAGCTGACGGTGGAACACCCGCGCTCCGGTGCCGATGCCCGCCTGACGGTGTATAACCTGCTGGGCCAGCGCGTGGCAACGGCCCAGCCCGCGGTGGGCGGCAGCACCACGCCGCTGAGCCTGGGGGCCCTGTCCCAAGGCAACTACTTGGTGGTGTACACCGATGCCCATGTGAGCCTCACGGCCCGCTGCAGCCGGGAGTAGCGGCAAGCCGGCACTATAAGACCATTGCGAAAAGCCGACCTGATGCGTTCAGGGCGGCTTTTTTGGTGATAGCCAGCGCAGGGCGCACGCGCGGCCTTCACAGTGTCGCCATCTTTACGTCGTAAACTCGTCCTTTCTTCGTTGGTTGGCTTTGTGGCCGCCGTTGGTTTCGCTGTTCTATGCCTGTTGCTCGCGCTAAAAAAATCCTCCTGCTTACCACGCTGGCCGTAGCGGCGGGCCTCAGCGCCTTCCGCCTGCGGCCCACCGACGACAGCCTGCTGCCCCGCGTAGCCCGTCAGCTCACCGACTACCTGCTGGCCGCCCGCCAGGAAAAAGCCTACCTGCACCTCGACCGACCGGTGTACGGCACCGGCGAAACCATCTGGTTCAGCGCCTACATCGTCGATGCTGCCCAGCACCAGCTCGATTCGCTCAGCCAGGTGCTGCACGTCGACCTTTTATCGCCCGAGAAACGTGTGGTGGCTCGCCGCACCCTGCGCCTGAAGGGTGGCCGCAGCAGCGGCGACCTGCTGATTGCCGACACGCTGGCCCCCGGCACTTACGTGCTGCGCGCCTACACCAATTGGATGCGCAACGCCGGCGACGAGTTCGTGTACAGCCGCCGCCTCAGCATCTGGCCGGCTTCGCCCGTGGGCCCGCAGGAAGCTGCGGTGCCCAACGCCCCCACCACGCCCGCCGGCAAGGCCCGCGCTGCCGCTGCCGCCCGCCCCGACGTGCAGTTCTTCGCCGAGGGCGGCGACCTGATTGAGGGCCTGCCTGCCGTGGTGGCCTTTAAAGCCATGGATGCCAGCGGCCGCAGCCTCAGCGTGCGCGGCCAGCTGCTGAATGCCCAAAACACGGTGCTGACCACCTTTGCCAGCCGCCACGCCGGCATGGGCCGCTTTAGCCTGGTGCCCGGGGCCAGCCAGCGCTACCGTGCCCGCGTGACGTTGCCCGACGGCAGCACCGCCGACTACCCGCTGCCCGCCGCCCAGCCCAGCGGCTACTCGCTGCACGTGGTGGAAAGTGGCGAAAACTTCCTGGTCGAAGCCCGCTACCGGGGGCCGGCCGGCGCGGCGGCCCCCGGGCCGGTGCAGCTGCTCACGCAGGTGCGCGGCGTGGTCGCCTACCCTGGCCCGCGCCCGCTGGTGGGCGACGTGCCCGCCGCCTGGCGCATGCCCAAGAAGAACTACCCGGCCGGCATCGTGCACTTCACGCTGTTCGATGCCGCCGGCACGCCCCAGGCCGAGCGCCTGGCGTTCGTGCCCGACGAGGCCGCCGGCCTGCGCGTAAGCATCACCCCCGACCAGCCCAGCTACGGCGCGCACGCCCCGGTACAACTCACGGTGCGCGTAGCCGATGCCGCCGGCCAGCCCGTGGCCGCGACGCTGTCGGTGGGCGTGAACGATGCCGCCCTGGGCGCCCTCGACCCCAACGCCGAAACCATTGCCTCGAACCTGCTGCTAACGTCCGACCTCACCGGCTATGTGGAAAGCCCGGGCTACTATTTCCGCACGCCGTCGGCCACGACGGCCCAGCACCTCGACGACCTGCTGCTCACCCAGGGCTGGCGGCGTTTCGTGTGGAAAACCGTACTGGCCGGCCAGGCCCCCCCCGTTCGCTTCAACCCCGAGCAGGAGCTGAGCCTGGTGGGCCAGGTGGTGAGCGAGCACGGCCAGCGCCCCATTCCGAACAGCCAGATTACGTTCCTGCAGACCCGGCCCGCCAAAAACGTGACAACCGCCACTACCGGCGCCGACGGGCGCTTTGCCTTTTCCGGCTTCCCGGTGGGCGACACCGCCGTTATCACCCTGCAGGGGCGGCGCTCGCAGGGCGGTTCCAACGTGCTCATCATGCCCGATGCCGGCCCCGTACCCGCTGCGCAACCGCTGCCCACGCTGCCCCCCCTTAGCGCGGCCCCGGCGGCCGTGTCGACGCTGGTGCGGCGTAGCCGCCAGGTGCAGGCCGCCGAGCTGGACCTGCACCCCGAGCGCGCCATGATGCGCAACATCAACCTGGCCAACGTGGCCGTGACGGCCAAGCGCCAAACGGTGCCGGCCGACGACCCGCGCCGCCTCTACGGGGCATCGGGCGGCACCGTCATCGACTTCGCCAACGACCCGGCGATGCAGAACGGAGCCAACGTGCTTCAGAAGCTACAGGGCCGGGTAGCGGGCCTCACCATCAGCGGCAATCCGCCCAACATGACGGTACAGATTCGGGGCGCCGGCAGCCCGCAATTTATCCTTGATGGCCAGCGAGTTGACCTGGACATCATCAACAACCTGTCGCCCAACGACATCGAATCGGTCGAGGTATTCAAGGGGGCTGAAGCGGCTATTTTTGGCGGTTCGGGCGGAGCCATTGCCATTTACACCAAGCGAGCCGACCCGAAATATCGTTCTACCGACAAAGCACTGGCCCCCGGCATTGCCACCGTGAAGCTGCCCGGCTTCTACCCGGCCCGCGAGTTCTATTCGCCGCGCTACAGTTCGCTGCTCACCAACCCGCCCGCCGACACCCGCATCAGCACCTTGTACTGGAACCCCGAACTGCGCACCAATGCCAAAGGCGAGGCCGAGGTTCACTTCTTCACCGCCGACGGCGGCGGCACGTTCGAAGCCGTGGCAGAAGGCTTGGGCCGCGGCGGCCAGCCCGGCCGGGGCAGCAACACGTTCACGGTGAAAGGGAAATAACGCGCATGCCCTTACAAGCAGAAACCCCGCTGGTACGCACCAGCGGGGTTTCTGCTTGTAAGGGCATGCGCGTTATTCTAATCGCGGGCGGCGTTGCGGGCGGCAATTTCGGCTTCGGCGGCGGCAGCGGCTTCGTCGCGCAACTGCCAGGCGGTTTTGCGGCCGCCCAGGCGCGAGAAGATAAAGCCGCCAATGACTACGACGGTTGCGCCAATCAGCGCGGCCCAGCCCAGCTCAGGAATTTCGCGCAGGCGCGCCACCCATACCCACACCAGCGCCCAAGCCACCACCAGCGGGAACACGAGGTCGCGAAACACGCGGCTCATCAGCAGCCCGAGGGCCACCACGGCCGCTATCAGCCCCAGCGTGAGCGTGACGGAAGCGCCATCGGCCGTTTGCCAACCCAGTGTGCGAATGGCAATGGTGAAGTTGATGACGGCAGCCACCGAAAGCCAGCCCAGCAGCAGCGATATGGGTACGCCGGCCAGCCACGGCGCGGCATCGGCAAAAATGCGTCGCCGGGTGCGGCCGTAGGCCATGGCCGTGGCCGCCAGCAGCAGGAACATGACGCCCGCGCTGGGCACAATCAGTTCATACGCAAACAAAACCACCCACGCGCCCAGCCCAATGCTCACCAGCGTGAGGGGTTTGGCCAGCGCATCGGGCAGCGACAGCTCGCGCTGGGCCGGCAGCAGCTGCCAAACCGCGTAAATCAATAAGGTCAGGAAAATCAGCCCCCAGATGCCGAACGCCGTGCCCGCCGGCGTGAGCAGCGTGGGGTATTTGGCCGACACCACGGCCTGCGTTTGCCCGGCAAATGGGCGCAGTACGGAATAAGCATTGACGGCAATGGCTCCGACGATGGCCAGAGCCGTGAGCCAGCGCCAGGCGCGGCCGGCGGCCGAGTGGCGAGGTGGGGCGTAGTGGTCGGGAGCGGTGGCGGCGAGAGGCATGCGGGAAGAAAAGCTGTGCTTTCACCTACGTAAGCAGCTGAAAGTTGGATGATGAGCCCAGCACCCGCGTAGTTGGCGGGCACCGGGCCGCAACATTACACCTTTTCGGCCAGGAAACGCGCCGTGTGGTTGGTTTCTTTCAGTTTCACCATGTCCTCGGGCGTGCCTTCGAACAGCAGGTGGCCGCCATTCAGGCCGCCCTCGGGGCCGAGGTCAATAATCCAGTCGGCGCACTTGATGATGTCGACGTTGTGCTCGATGATGAGCACGGAGTTGCCCTGCTCGATGAGGGCATTGAGCGCGCCCAGCAGCTTGGCAATGTCGTGGAAGTGCAGGCCGGTGCTGGGCTCGTCGAAGATGAACAGAATCTTATCCTGCTGCAGCGTAGCGCCTTTGGTGAGGAACGAGGCCAGCTTCACGCGCTGGGCCTCGCCGCCACTCAGCGTGTTGGCCGACTGCCCGAGGCGGATGTAGCCCAGGCCCACGTCTTCCAGCGGCTTGAGGCGCTCGGCTACTTTGGGCTGCGCCTGAAAGAACTGCACGGCGTCGGAGACCGTCATTTCCAGCACCTCATCAATGCTCTTATCCTGGTATTTAATTTCCAGAATGTCCTGCTTGAATTTGTGGCCGCCGCAACCCTCACAGGTGAGGTAGATGTCGGCCATGAACTGCATCTCGATTTTTACCTGGCCTTCGCCCTGGCACACTTCGCAGCGCCCACCGTCCACGTTGAAGCTGAAGTGCGACGGCTTCAGCCCGCGCGCCTTGGCCAGCGGCTGCTCCGAAAAAAGCGTCCGGATGGCGTCGTAGGCCTTCACGTACGTCACCGGATTCGAGCGCGACGACTTGCCAATCGGGTTCTGGTCCACAAACTCAACGTGCGACACCTGCCCGTTCACGCCGGTGAGGCGGTCGAACTTGCCGGTGCTTTCGCCCGCACCGCCGCCCAGCATCTTCATCAGGGCCGGCGCCAGAATACGCTTGATGAGCGTGGACTTGCCCGAGCCCGACACGCCCGTTACCACGGTCATCACGCCCAGCGGCAGCTTCACGCTCACGTTTTTCAGGTTGTTTTCGCGGGCACCGGTCAGCTCCAAGGCATTGCGCCAGGGGCGGCGGACCTTGGGCACAGGCACTTCCATGCGGCCGCTCAGGTACTGACCGGTGTAGGTGGTCGTGTCCTGCAACAACGCGTCCATGGTGCCCTGAAACATCAGGTTGCCGCCGCCGCTGCCGGCTTCGGGGCCGATGTCGATAATCTGGTCGGCGGCCTCCATCATCTTCTCCTCGTGCTCCACCACCACCACGGTATTGCCAAGCTGCTGCAGGGAGCGCAGCACACCGATGAGTTGCTCGGCATCCTTCGGGTGCAGGCCGATGCTGGGCTCATCGAGCACGTACATCGAGCCCACCAGCGCCGAGCCCAGCGAGGTGGCGAGCGAAATGCGCTGGCTCTCGCCGCCGCTCAGCGTGTTGCTCAAACGGTTCAAAGTCAGGTAGCCCAAGCCCACGCGGTTGAGGTAGCCGAGGCGGTTGGTAATTTCCGTTACGAGGCGCTCGGCCACTTTGGCGTCGTGCTCGCTCAGGCGCATGTTCTCGAAGAATTTCAGCGCCTCCGAAATGGGCAGTAGCACAATGTCGGCAATATTCTTCTCATCGATGCGCACGTACTGGGCATCTTTGCGCAGGCGGGTGCCGCGGCAGTCGGGGCAGGTGGTGCGGCCCCGGTAGCGGCTTTGCAGCACGCGGTACTGGATTTTGTGGGTCTGCTCGCTCACCCACTTGAAGTAAGAATCGAGGCCCTGGAAGAACTTGTTGCCGGTCCAGAGCAGACGCTGCTCGGCCTGGCTGAGCTCGTTGTATGGCCGGTGAATGGGGAAATCGAAGCGGATACCGTTTTTCAGCAGCGGCTTCAGCCACTCGCCCTGCTTCTCGGTGCGCCAAGGCGCAATCGCGCCTTCGTACACCGTCAGGCTCTTGTCCGGTATCACCAAATCCTCGTCAATCCCCAGCACCGAGCCGAAACCCTCGCAGGTCTGGCACGCGCCGTAGGGGTTATTGAAGGAGAAGAAATTGACGCTGGGCTCCTCGAACGTAATGCCGTCGAGTTCGAATTTGTCGGAGAAGGTGCGGGTTTCGGGCTCGCGGTCGGCGCCGGACATCTGCACCAGGCAAGTGCCGTGGCCTTCGAAAAACGCGGTTTGCACCGAGTCGGACAGGCGGAAGAGCAGGTCCTCGTCATCGGGCCGGAGCACGGCGCGGTCAATCATGATGTAGACGTCGCCCTTCACCTCGGGCTGGCCTTCGGCAATCAGGTCCTCAATCTGGGCGGTTTCGCCGTTCACCACCACGCGGCTGTAGCCTTTTTGCAGCAGCAAATCCAGCTCCTTGCTCATGGGCCGCGACTTGTCGGGCCGGTGCAGCGGGGCCAGAATCATGGCCCGGGTGCCGTCGGGCTGCGCGGCCAGGAAATCGACCACGTCGGCCACATTATCCTTGCGCACCTGCTCGCCGCTCACCGGCGAAAATGTTTTGCCCACCCGCGCAAACAGCAGCTTGAGGTAGTCGTAAATCTCGGTGCTGGTGCCCACCGTCGAGCGGTTGTTCTTGATGCTGACCTTCTGCTCGATGGCAATGGCCGGCGAAATGCCCCGGATGTAGTCCACGTCGGGCTTGTCCATGCGGCCCAGAAACTGGCGGGCGTAGCTGCTCAGGCTTTCCACGTACATGCGCTGGCCTTCCGCATACAAGGTATCGAAGGCGAGGCTGGATTTGCCCGAGCCCGAGAGGCCCGTGACGACGATGAACTGGTTGCGCGGCAGGGCCACGCTGAGGTTTTTGAGGTTGTGAACCCGGGCGTTTTTGATGAGGATAAATTCGCGCGGGTCGAGGTTATCAATGGCGTTGTCGGCGGGGGCCGAAACTTGCAAAGCGTCTTTTTTGGGCATAAACGAACTAACAGCGAAACCGGGCCGGAAGGTTTCGGCGGGGCGGCTGTGGCGGGGCTACGAAGGTACGGGCGGGGCGGGGGTGCATTATTCCTCCTTACCCAACAACCCGTATTGACGCCTATTCACTTTTCGCTTCACCTCCTCGGTAGCAATAGGACGGGCATCATCCTGCAACACATTACTCCAGTAAATCGCTGGCTCGCGCGAAAGCTGTTGATTGAAAATAAATGCTTTGTAGTCTTTGTCTATAATATCGATAAATCCTAGCTGAAATGTTTTAACACTATCTGATGCATAGCCAGTTGGGCTCTGCGCACATAATTTATCATAAAATTCGACAGTCTGACCTGCTGGGATAATTATAGGTTCTGGAGAATTTCCGTCACAACCGCTAGGCCCACAAATTGAATAAGCTCCTTTTGAAGCCCATGCCCAATGCCAACTACAGCGCATGACAACAATTTCTCTTTGATGGCTAGTGTTATTACGAATTGCCATTCTAGCACTAAGTGACAAGACCGGTTTGCCAGCTTGAATAGGTTTGCCTTTGGAACTCATTGCCGCCACGAATTCATACCCCACAATCTCGGCCGTCACCACCAAATCATCCGGCGCGGTCTTCACCGGCGCTTGGGCCACGGTGCGCAACGCCAGCAGCAGGCAGGTCAGCAGGAGCATTACGGTTCTTTTCATAGCTGCTAAAGTTAGGCGCTGGCACTTGTTGCCCCAGCAGCATCGGCGGGGTTTATGATAACGATGTAGAGACGCGACACTTCGCGTCTCTTCGTTGAACGGAATGCCCAGGCATTGTCGAACGATTTCGTTCAATGCCGAGACGCGAGGTGTTGCGTCTCTACATCGTTATCATGGGCACAACGGCAAAGCCAACTCGTGCAGTAGCTTCGCCTAGCTGTATCCGCCCCCCACATGCCCACTTCTCCCCACCTGCTCCTCCTCGCCGCCCTCCTCCCCTTCTCCGCCGCCCACGCCCAGACGGCCCCGCGCCCCAGCCTCAGCGGCGACTGGAGCGGCGAAGTAGCCACTCTGGAGCTCACCTTTCACCTCCAGGACCCTACCGGCGGGCCGCGCACCGCCAAACTCGACATTGTGGAGCAAAACGTGGCCGGCCTGGTGGTCGACTTCCAGGCGCCCGGCGACAGCGTGTACCTGCGCCTAAGCAAGCCCATCGCGGCGCGGTTTGCCGGTCGCCGCTCGGCCGATGGCCGCCAGCTTAATGGCGAGTGGCAGCAGGGGCTGCGGGCATTTCCGCTCACCCTCACGCGGGCTGGAGCGGGTGAGGCCACCGGCCCCAAGCGGCCCCAACAGCCGCACGCACCCTTCCCTTACCAGTCAGCCGACGTGACGTTTCGCAACGAGAAAGCCGGTATCAGCCTGGCCGGCACCTACACCGTGCCCGCCGACATGGGCCCGTTTCCGGCCGTGGTGCTGCTCACCGGCTCGGGGCCCGAAGACCGTAATTCCACCCTCTTCGGCCACCAGCCCTTTGCCGTGCTCGCCGACTACCTCACCCGCCACGGCATCGCCGTGCTGCGCTTCGACGACCGCGGCGTGGGCCAGAGCGGCGGCAACGTCGCCACGGCCACCAGCGCCGACTACACCACCGATGCGCAGGCCGCGCTGGCCTGGCTGCGCGCCCAGCCCGGCATCCGCAAAAACCAGGTGGGGCTGATTGGGCACAGCGAAGGTGGCACGGCGGCCATTGGCGCGGCCGGGCAGCCGGGCGGCCCCAATTTTCTGGTGCTGCTAGCCAGCCCCGCCATTGCCGGCGATGAGCTGATTGTGCAGCAGTCGCTGGCCCTGGCCCGCCTGCAAACCACAGATATCGCGCAACTGGCCGCCATTGAAAAGCAGCAGCGCGCCATGACGCAGCTCATCCAGCAGACGCCCAACGATGCCGAGGCCCGCACCAAGCTCCTCGCCTTCTACCACCTGACCGACAACCCGACCGCGGCCGCCCAATTCGAGCCAAAGCTGCAAATGGCCATTTCGCCGGCCTACCGCCACCTACTGGCCGACCGTCCTGCCCTCACCCTGCCCAAAGTGCACTGTCCGGTGCTGGCCCTGGGCGGCAGCAAAGACGTGCAGGTGCCCGCCGCCGCCAACCTGGCCGCCACTACCACCGGCCTCAAAGCCGCCAACAACCGCGACGTGACCGTGAGGGAATTGCCCGGCCTGAACCACCTGTTTCAAACCGCGCCCACCGGCGGCATCGCCGAATACGGTACCATCGAAGAGACGTTTGCGCCGGCCGCGCTGCAAGTCATCGGCGACTGGATAACCAAGCACACGCCGCGTTAATTTTTCCTTCTGCGTCGAAATCGGCTTTTGGAATCAGCTGGCTTATTTGAACGGGCGTCGGCTCGATAATTGCGGAAGTTGAAATTGGGCATTAGAAACCTTTGTTGTATTTTTCACGTCCCAAAGCCTCCCCACAACATTCTACTCAAATTGAAAACAGGCTGATTCCATGATTCGATTTATACTTGGCGCGCTCCTGCTACTAAGCTACCTGCTACCTACCGCCGCTTTTGCGGCTACCGACCCGCCCGCTGCTGCGCCCCTCAACGGCCAGTGGCGTGGTCCACTGAAGATGCTGGGCGGCGAAATCACCCTCGTCATCACCATTGTGCCGCTCACCAACGGCACCTATTACGCGGCCCTCGACGCTCCGCAGCAGCGCATCAGCCGCATGCCCGTCGAGGTGGAACTGAAGGGCGACAACCTGACCCTGCGCATCGAGCAGGCGGGCAGCAGCTTCGAAGGCAAGGTGCTCGACAACGGCGCGACTTTCCAGGGCACCTGGAAGCAGCCCGGCGTGACGGCCCCGATGACCTTGAAGCGCGCCATTGCCTCGGCCGTGGCAGCCACCAAGTTCAAGGCCGCGCCGCCCTATCGCGTGAATGACGTGACCTTCACCAACCCCGTCACCCGGCAGAAGTTGGCGGGCACCGTCACGGTACCGGCCGGCGAAGGCCCGTTTGCCGCCGCCGTGCTCCTCTCCGACTCCGGCCCGCAGGGCCGCGACGTGGACGTGAACGGCTACCGCATGTTCGGCCAACTGGCCGACTACCTCACCCGCCACGGCGTGGCCGTGCTGCGCTTCGACGACCGCGGTGTGGGCAAATCGGGCGGTACCTACGCCAACGCCACCACCGCCGACCTCGTGAGCGACGCCCAGGCGGCCATGACCTGCCTGCGCACCCAGCCGCTGGTATCGGCCTACCGTGTGGGCCTCATTGGCCACGGCGAAGGCGGCAACGTGGCCCTGCTGGCGGCGGCCACGCCCAGCCACGCGCCGGCGTTTGCTGTGTCGCTGGGCGGCTACGGCCAGCCCGGCTACGACGTGCTGCTGCGCCAGCAGGGCGAAATCATGCGCCTGATTGGGGCCGACCCTGCCCAGGTGAAAGCCGCCCAGGACGTGTACCAGCGCACGGTGGCCATCATCCGCCAAACGCCCGACAACGCCAAGGCCCGCCTGAAAGTGGCCACCCTGCTCAGCAACACCAACGCGGGCATCGATGCCGGCATGGCCCGCGCCCGCGCCGTGCAGCTCACCACGCCCTGGTCACGCTACTTCTTCGATTTCGACCCGTTGGCCCAGCTCGGCAAAGTGCAATGCTCGGTGTTGCTGCTCAATGGTACTTCCGACCTGCAAGTGTCCGCTCGGCGCAACATGACGCCGCTGTACCGTGCCCTGCGCAAGGCCAACCGCACGGCCGTTTCCTACAAGCTCGACGGGGTAAACCACCTGTTCCAGCCCGCCCCGGCCCAGTGGCCCATGATAAACGGCGTGCAGCAGCCAGTATTTTCGCCCGAGGCCCTGAAGCTCATCTACGGCTGGGTGGCCACCGAAACCCGCCTGCCCGGCGGCCCCGTGCCCGTAACGGTGAAGCGCCCGGCCCCGTCCAAATCGGTACGGCCCAGCCGCACGCCCAGCACCGCCCGCGCCAGCAGTTGACATTGAGTTAAGAGTTAAAAGTGAGGAGTTAAGAGTTACCGGCAATTTCAACTCTTAACTCCTCACTTTTAACTCTTAACTGCCTTGCTGTTTCGCTGATTTTCTGTAAACTTGCCGCAGCGGCGGAAACTGGTTCGGCTGGTTTCCGCCGCTTGCTTTTCCACCTGCCTCATCGTCGGCTTCGGCCGGCTCTACCGCGTCGTCATGGCCGCATTGCCACCCCCGCCGAGCCCTCGCCGGCTTTGGGCTCGTCTGAACCCGCTGCACTGGCTGCGGCGCTCCTTCGGCTACTCGCGGGCCGAGGCCCGGGGCACGGTGGGCCTGCTGCTGCTTATGCTGGTGTTTATCGTCGCGCCGCTGCTGCTGCGCCCCGAGCTGCCCAGCTACCTGCCCGCTGAGGACCAGAAGGCCCTGAACGAAATGACCGCGCAGCTCAAAGCGCACCGCACGCTGGAAACCGGCTTCGCCAGCCGCTACCCGAAAAGAGAGTTCAAAAAGTTTGAGCGCAGCGGCGCGCGCTACCCCGTGGTGGCGCAGGTGCGGCTGGCGCCTTTCGACCCCAACACGCTCACGGCTGAAGGCTGGGAGGCACGCGGCGTCCCGCATTTCGTGGCGGCTCGCATCGTGAAATATGGTGAGGCTGCCGGCGGCTTTAAAGCCAAAGCTCAGTTGAAGAAGATGTATGGGCTGGAGGATTCGGTATACCAACGCCTAGCGCCCTTTATGCAGCTGCCCGACGAGGCACCCAAGCGCGAGTATGCCAGCAACCGGCCCGGCCCCGATGGCAAGTTTCCGCCTTTCGCCAGCGCCAGCGGCGAGGCCGCGCTCGGCAAATTCCCGCGCAAGCCCCGCAACCTTCAGCCTTTCGACCTGAACCGGGCCGACACCACGCAGCTGATGCAGATTCGCGGCATTGGGTCGGGCCGGGCCAAGTGGGTGGTGAAGTACCGCAACCAGCTCGGCGGCTACCTGCGCGAAGACCAACTCGACGAAGTATTTGTGCTGCGCGACGCGCCCGACCTGCGCGACAGTTTGAAGAAATACACCTTCGTGGCCCCCGGCTTCGCTCCGCAGGGCGTGAATGTGAACACGGCCACCTTCGATGAGATGTACCTGCACCCCTATATCGGCAAGCCCAAAGCCCGGCTCATTGTAGCTTACCGCCAGCAGCACGGCCCCTTCCGCAGCCTGGAGGACTTGAAGAAAGTGCCCGTGCTGAAGCCGGAAGATGTGGAAAAGATGCGCCCCTACCTGCGTTTCGAGTAGCGGCTACTGCTGCTTCCGCGGTGTCGCGCTTGCAGGGGCGATGTTTTTTATTCGGGCACAAACCTCAGCAATTGCCTTATTTAGTCCTTTTACTGACTGCAAGTTATTTGGTACGTCAACAAAAGCTTGGGCCGAATCTCACCAAAAATTCATGGCACGGGGTAACCGCAGGTAATTGCATTTGCGTACTAAGCGGTTGAACAAAGCAGAGCGACCCGCCTCGACGCTCGCCAACCAAAAGCTCCCGAGCCGGTTTGCTTTATCAATTCAGCCCTCAGTTACCGCTATGATGGATTCTAACACGCCCGAACCGGCTGCCCAGCCCGAACAGGACGGCCGCCGCTCCTTTATCAAGCAGGCCGGCGGCTTGCTGGGCCTGGCCCTGGCCCCGCCGCTCATCAGCCAGGCCGAGCGCCTCACGGCGATGTCGAAAAAAGTGGAGGGCGTGACCGAAATGCGCTTGAAAGTGAACGGCACCGTGCGCACCATGCAGGCCGAGCCCCGCGTGACGCTGCTCGACGCTCTGCGCGAGCGCCTCGACCTCACCGGCACCAAAAAGGGTTGCGACCACGGCCAGTGCGGCGCCTGCACCGTGCTCGTCGACGGCAAGCGCGTGAACAGCTGCCTCACGCTGGCCGTGATGGTGCAAAACAAGGAAATCACTACCGTGGAAGGCCTCGCCAAAGGCGAAGAGCTGCATCCACTACAGCAGGCCTTTATCGACCACGACGGTTTCCAGTGCGGCTACTGCACGCCGGGCCAGCTCATGTCGGGCGTAGCCTGCCTGAAGGAGGGCCACGCCAAAACCGACGACAGCGTACGCGAATGGATGAGCGGTAACCTCTGCCGCTGCGGGGCCTACCCTAACATTGTGGCCGCCATCCGTCAGGTCGAGCAGAGTGGGTTTAAGGGATAAGAATAGTAGTGAGTAAAAAGTATTGAGTAGTGAGATGAGCGACAGAATTAAGCCGCCATTTTCTATTAAATTCTTCCTGCTCAATACTTATGACTAACGACTAAGAGCTATGAACAACTTCAGCTACACCCAGGCCAGCTCGGCCAAAGAAGCTACCGCCAGCCGGGCCGGCACCGCCCAGTCGGCCTACATCGCAGGCGGCACCACGCTGCTCGACCTGATGAAGGCCAACCTAGAGGAACACGCCCAACTGGTCGACATCAACCTGCTGCCCTTTAAGGGCATTGAGCAGACGGCCGACGGGCTGCGCATCGGCGCGATGGAGCGCATGAGCGACGTGGGCGAGCACCCGCTGGTAGTACAGAACTACCCGGCGGTGTCGGAGTCGCTGCTGCTGGCGGCTTCGCCGCAGCTGCGCAACATGGCCAGCATTGGGGGCAATATGCTGCAGCGCACGCGCTGCGGCTACTTCCGCGACGCGGCGTTTCCGTGCAACAAGCGGGTGCCCGGCTCGGGCTGTCCCGCCATTGCCGGCGACAACCACAACCTCGCCATTCTAGGCGTGAGCGACGCCTGCATTGCCACCGCCTACCCCGGCGACCTGGCCGTGGCCCTGGCCGCCTTCGATGCCGTGCTGACGCTGGAAAACGCCAAAGGCAAGCAGCGCCGCGTGCCCGTCACCGAATTCTACGTGCTGCCCGGCCGCACCCCGCAGCGCGAAACCGTGCTGGAGCCCGGCGAATTGATTGTGGCCGTGACCATCCCAAACACCGCCCACGCCCGCCGCTCGACTTACCTAAAAGTGCGCGAGCGCACCAGCTACGCCTACGCGCTGGCCTCGGCCGCCGTGGGCCTAGATGTGCAGGGTGGTACCATCCGCTCGGCCCGCGTGGCGCTGGGCGGCGTGGGCACCAAGCCCTGGCGCAGCCCCGAGGCTGAAAAGGTGCTCACCGGCGCGCCGGCTACTGAAGCCACCTTCCGGGCTGCCGCGGCTGCCGCGTTGCGTGGGGCCCAGCCGCACGACGACAACCGCTACAAAGTAGAGCTGGCCCAGAATACGCTGGTGCAGGCATTATTAGCTGTTAGCTCATAGCCATTAGCTGTTAGCTCACGCCAAAGCAGTCATCGCTGACCAATTCCAACAAAAAAGCTAATAGCTAACTGCTATAGGCTAACAGCTTAAAACATGGATACCGAACCGAAATTTTTCGAAACCAACCCCACCGCCGGCGTGGTGGGCAAGCCGCTGAACCGCGTGGACGGCCGCGACAAGGTGATGGGCCGGGCCAAGTACGCCGCCGAGTACAACAACCTGCCGGGCCTGGCGCACGCGGTTATCAAAACCAGCGACGTGGCCAAGGGCCGCATCACCGGCTTCGATACCACGGCGGCCATGAAGCAGCCCGGCGTGCTGGCCATTCTCACCTACCAGAACATCCCCAAGCTGGCCAAAACGCCCAACGATGCCGACGGCAAAAAGGCTATTGGCGCGCCCATGGGCTACTTACCGCTCACCGACGACCAGATTCACTACGCCGGCCAGCCGGTGGCCGTGGTGGTCGCCGATACGCTGGAGCGCGCCCAGTATGCCGCCGCCCTGCTGAAAGTGCAGGTGGCAGCCGACAAGCCCATTGCGTCCTACGAAGACCCGAAAGCCCAACTCTTCGACCCCGAGAAAATTCAGGATGGCAAAGCAGATGGCCACGTGAAGCGCGGCGATGCGCAGGCGGCTTTCGCGGCCGCGCCGGTGCAGCTCACGCACAAATACACGCACGCCATCAACCACCACAGCCCGATGGAGCCCGGGGCCACCACGGCCCACTGGGAAGCCCCCGACCGCCTCACGATTTACGAATCGACGCAGGGCGTGACGCGCACCCAGAAATCGGTGAGCACCATGCTGGGCCTCTCGGCCGAGCAGGTGCGCGTGGTGACGAAGTACCTCGGCGGCGGCTTCGGCTGCAAGGGTTCGGCCTGGCCGCACACCATCCTCACGGTGCAGGCGGCCAAGGCTGTGGGCCGGCCGGTGAAGCTGGCCCTCACGCGTCCGCAGATGTTCACGGGCATGGGCCACCGCGAAGACCAGACCCAAACCCTACGCCTTGGCGCAACCAAGGACGGCAAGCTTACGGCCCTCATCCACGAGAAAACCTCCACCACGTCGCCCTGGGACAATTACGCCGAGTCGAATAGCAAAATCATCAACATGCTGTATGAGTGCCCCACCTTCGAGGCCTCGTACCAGCTGGCCCGGGCCAATGTGATGACCTCGACCTTCACCCGCGCCCCGGGCGAAGCCCCCGGCTCGTTTGCCATCGAAAGCTCGATGGATGATTTGGCTTACCAATTGGGCATCGACCCCATCGAAATCCGGCTGCGCAACTACGCCGAGAAAGACCCCACCAATGGCCATCCGTGGAGCAGCAAAAGCCTGAAACAATGCTATGCCCGCGGAGCTGAGTTGTTTGGCTGGAGCAAGCGCAACCCCAAAAACGGCGCCACCCGCGACGGCCGCCTGCTGGTGGGCTGGGGCATGGCCACGGCCAGCTACCCAGTGCACAACTCGCAGGGCACGGCCCGCGCCCGCCTCTACGCCGACGGCCACGCCGTGGTGCAGTCGGGTGCTACCGACCTGGGCACCGGCACCTACACTGTGATGACCCAGGTGGCCTGCGACGCCCTGGGCCTGCCCATGGACAAAGTCCGCTTCGAACTGGGCGATACCAAGCTGCCCACCGCGCCCAACTCGGGCGGTTCGGTGGCCGCCGGCACGGTGTCGTCGTCGGTATACATGGCCGTGCAGGATTTGTGGCAGAAGCTCATCAAAGTGGCGGTGCTCGATAAAAAGTCGCCCCTCTACCGCGCCAAAATCGCCGACGTGGAAGCCAAAGCCGGCCGCCTCCAACTGAAATCGGACCCGAAAAAAGGCGAAGGCTTTGCCGACCTGATGAAGCGCGCCGACATGAGCGACGTGGAAGGCAACGGCCAGGGCCGCTACGGTAGCGGCTACGAAGACGCCCAGGCCGCCGCCAACGCCGACCAGAGCAAGAAGGATGAAGCCGCCCACCACTCCATGCACTCTTTCGGCGCGCACTTCTGCGAGGTGAAAGTCGACCCCGACCTCGGCACCGTGCGCGTCACGCGCTGGGTGAGCGTGCACGGCGCGGGCCGCATCCTCAACGCCAAAACTGCCCGCTCGCAGATTATTGGCGGCAGCATTTTCGGCATCGGCGCGGCGCTGATGGAAGGCACCGTGCGCGACCAGCATTTCTCGCGCTACACCAACGCCAGCCTGGCCGACTACCACATTCCCGTGAACGCCGACATTCCGGAAATGACCGTGGAGTTCATCGACGAGCACGACCCGCACATCAACGCCATGGGCGTTAAGGGCATCGGCGAAATTTCGATGGTGGGCGTATCGGCTGCCGTAGCCAACGCCGTGTTCCACGCCACAGGCAAGCGCGTGCGCGAGTTGCCCCTCACGCCCGAAAAAATCTTAGGCGCGAAAGCTGTGTAATGCCGGATTTTATTGCATCTGAACCCAACGCCACCGCTCCCGATTCGTCGGGGCCGGTGGCGTTGCTGTTGCTGGCTGCCGGGGCCTCCACCCGCATGGGCCGGCCCAAGCAGCTCCTGCCCTACCACGGCCGCACCCTGCTCCGCCACGCCGCCGAAACGGCCGTAGCCAGCGGCTGCACGCCCGTGGTGCTCGTGACCGGAGCCTTGCATGAAGAATTGCTGGCCGAAGTAGCCGGCCTGCCCATCCAGGCTGTGCGGAATGAAAACTGGGAGTCAGGCATGGCCTCCTCTATTAAAATCGGCTTGGCGGCCGTGGCCCCGGCGCAGCCCCGCGCCGTGCTCGTTATGCTCACCGACCAGCCATTAGTAACGCCAGAGCTGCTGCGGCAGCTGGTGGCGCAACAGCAGCAAACGCAAGCGCCCATCGTGGCCGCAGCTTATGGCGACACGCTCGGCGTGCCCGCCATTTTTGCCCGCGCGCTGCTGCCGGAGCTACTTCAGCTGCAAGGGCAGCAGGGAGCGGGGCGTCTCATTGCGGGCCGGGGCGCGGCCGTGGGACGTGTGGTTTTTCCGGCGGGCTTGCTCGATGTGGACACGCCCGAGCAGTACGCGGCGTTATTAAGCGGCGACGCATTTTAATTTTTCTGCCCTCCCCCCAAATGGACCCTGCTTTTGACTTTCTTAGCATTGCGCAACGCCTGCAAGCCATTGCCCAGGCCGGCCTGGCCTACGAGCCCAATTCCTACGACCTCGAACGATACGAGGAAGTACACCGCCTGAGCCTGCGCCTGATGGCGCTGCTCACCGGCGAGCCCGTCGCCCGGCTCAACGCCTTATTTGCCAACGAAACCAGTTATCCCACGCCCAAGGTCGATGTGCGGGCCGTGCTGTTTCGGGGCTCCGATGAGCTGCTGATGGTGCAGGAAAAATCGGACGGCAACCGCTGGACGCTGCCCGGCGGCTGGGCCGATGTCGGCTACACGCCCTTCGAAGTGGCCGTGAAAGAAACCTGGGAAGAAACCGGCCTCAAAACCCAACCCGTGCGCCTGCTGGCCTTGCTCGACAAGAAGCGCCACGCCCACCCACCGCAGCCCTGGTACGTGTACAAGGCCTTCGTGCTATGCCAGGCCACGGGCGGCACCCTGCAAGCCGAAACCGCCGAAACCGCGCAGGCCCGTTGGGTACATCGCTCCGAGTTGTCTGCTCTACCCCTTTCCAACGACCGGGTCACCCTCGCGCAGCTCGAAACCATGTTCCAATTTGCAACCAACCCCGACCTGCCCACCATCTGCGACTAAACCAGTAGCTCAGCAAAAATAGGGCACTGCCGCCGGACAAATGCGCCGAAGGCTCTGACCACCGGGCGCGGCCGTGGGCCGGTGCTTCCTACCGCCTACTTCGTGCCCGATTCCAGCTTGCGCAGCTTGTCGGCCCGCCAGGCTGTGATGGCCACTACCAGCAGCGTCATCAGCCCACCGAAGACCACCGAGCGCACGGTGCCTAGCAGCCGCGCCGCCCCACCGCTCTCAAAAGCCCCAATCTCGTTGCTCGAACCGATGAAGATGTTATTTACCGCCGACACCCGTCCCTTCATATACTCCGGCGTGTAGATGTGAATCAGCGTCGAGCGCACAATCACCGACACCGAATCGAACACGCCCGTCAGGAACAGCAGGAACAGCGACAGGAAGAAGTTTTTCGACAGCGCGAAGCCAATGGTGGCCAGTCCGAAGCCCGCCACGGCCCACAACAGCTTGCGCCCGGCCCGGCGCTTCAGCGGGAAGTAGGTGAGGAAAACCGCCATCAGCACCGAGCCAATGGCCGGGGCCGCTTCCAGTTGCCCGAAGCCGGTAGCGCCAACTTTCAGAATATCCGACGCGAATACCGGCAGCAGCGCTACCGCCCCGCCAAACAGCACCGCGAACATATCCAGCGACAGCGCCGCCAGCACCAGCTGGTTGCTGAAAATGAAGCGCAGCCCGCTCAGCACGCTGTCTTTCAGGCTTAGCTTTTCGCCCTCCATTGGCGGCAGCGCCCGGCCCGCGATGCGGGCAAACTGCACCAGCGCCAGCGCCAGCAGCGTCGTGCTCACAATGTAGGAGTTGGCCACGCCCAGCGCGGCAATCAGGTAGCCGCCAATGGCCGGCCCCAGCACCGACGACGCCTGGTACGTCGTGCTGTTCCAGGTAATGGCGTTGGGCAGCAGCGCACGGTCGGGCAGCAGCTGCGGCATAAACGAGAACAGCGCCGGCCCCATAAAGCCCCGTGCAATACCGCTCACAAAAATCACCGCGTACAGCGGCAGCGTGTAGAGCGCATCCTTGGCCAGCAGGCCAATGCCATAAGGGCTGGCCAGCACCGCCAGCGCCACCGCGCACAGCAGCAGCACCGCCAGCGCCACCACCACAATGTTCTTGCGCCGCACCGAATCGGCTACGTAGCCCGCGTACAGCGACACTACAATGCTCGGCACGGCTTCCGACAAGCCAATCAAACCCAGCGCCAGCGGGTTGTTGGTGAGGTGGTAAATCTGCCAGCTCACCACCAGGCCCTGCACCCGCGTGGCCACCGTAAGCAGCGTGCGGGCCGACACCAGCCGGCGAAAATCGGGCACGCGCAGCGCCGCGTAAGGGTCGTGGGCCGGGGCCGAATCAGCGGATGGCAACATAGGCAGCAAAGCCCCCTCATACGGCGGCCGCTGGCAAAGGTAGGCCCGGCCCCGGCGCAGCCTGGTATTGCGCGGGCGTTTCGGCTATCTTGCACAGTTCCCCTCGCTCATTCATCCGCCCATGCCCGACTTCGGCCTCGACATCACGCCCCGCCCCGACCTGCCGGCCGTGGTAGCCCGCTGGCAGCGCGAAATCAGCGAAACGGAACTACACGACGGCTATTTCGCCATCCTCGCCGCCGCCGATGCGCTGGGCTGCTGGCGCTGGCTGCTCGACCTGCGCCGCCGCGAAGAGCTGGCCACGCCCGCCCTCACCTACTGGATGAACCACGACTTTTTCCCGCGGCTGGTGGGCCGCTACCCTGCGCCCGTGCGCATTGCCTTCCTGGCATCTCCGCTACGCGCGCAGCAGCAGGCCTCCGATAGCTCGGTAGCCACCATCAGCGCCAAATCGCGGATTGAGCAAGGCTACCTCACCGCGCTTTTCACCGACGAAGCGGCGGCTTATCAATGGCTGGCCGAATGAAACGGGCAATTGGCCGAAATCTTTTTCGCCAATCAGAAACTTTTTTTCGTCGATTTGCCTACGGCCAAAACCAAAAAAATGGCCTAGATGAAGTTTTGAGGAAGGTTGCTTGCAATTGGCTAAAATATTTTGTCATTTTTTCGGCAATGGGTATTGCGAAAGTGCGCGGCATTTCTCTACATTTGGAAAGATTCCAGCGGCCTGACAGTCAAGTCCCCGCGGGCCTCCCCAAAAATTTACCGGTAACTGCATACTATGGCCTAAAGCTCTACGTTCCCTTCTCACCGTAGCCCTTTATGGACCTCTTGCAACCGAGCGATTCCGCGCTCATTTCGCTCTACCTGGCCGGCCAGGAATCTGCTTTCGCCCTCCTGCTGGAGCGCCATCGCAGCCGTGTGTTCACGACCATTCTGCTCATCGTGCGCGATGAGGAAGTGGCCGAGGACCTGTTGCAGGACACCTTCATCAAGGCCATCCACACCATGAAAAGCGGGCGCTACAACGAAGAGGGCAAGTTTGCCCCCTGGATTTGCCGCATCGCCCACAACATGGCCATCGATTCGTTCCGCCGCAACAAGCGCACGCCGCACGTGAGCTTGTCCGACAACGACCGGCTGGCCAACACCCTCACCATTGCCGACGACGGCCCGGACGACGTGCTGGCCCGCGAAGAAACCCATGTACGCCTGCGCGCGTTAATCCAGGAATTGCCCGCCGCCCAAAAGGAGGTGCTGCTGATGCGCCATTACGGCGACATGAGCTTCCAGGAAATTGCCGACGCGACCGGCGTGAGCATCAACACGGCCCTGGGCCGCATGCGCTACGCGCTGATTAACCTGCGGAAGAAGATGACCGCAAATTCCCTGCATCATTATGATTCAAACTTTACCGTATTCGACCCTGCTCCAGTATGTATACAACGAATTGCCGGTTGAAAGGCAGCGCGAGGTAGAGGAGGCATTGCAGCACGACCCGGACTTGGCCGCCAGCTGCGCCGACCTCCTTTTGGCCCAGCGGGCGCTCGACGGCGTACGTCGGAACCCGCGGCCCGAAACCTCCGAGGCCATTTTGCGCTACTCGCGCACCTTTTTAAGCAAGTCCTGAGCCCCTTCGATTTTTTGTGGCGGCCGTTGCACACCCCGCGCTGGCGGGCGTAATTTGGTTGCAGAGCAGCACGTCATGCTGAACGCAGTGAAGCATCTTGACCGCAGTAGTAAATCAAATTACTATTGCGGTCAAGATGCTTCACTGCGTTCAGCATGACGTGCTTTCTTTGAGCGGTTACGATGCACCTACTTTTGCGCTCCGCCCACTCCCCCACCGCATGACTCGCGCCGCCCGGTTCCAATACTTCCTCGACTATTTCACCACCAACTTCCCCGAGCCCAAAACCGAGCTGGCTTACGGCAACCCCTACGAGCTGATTGTGGCCGTCGTGCTCAGTGCGCAGTGCACCGACAAGCGCGTGAACCTGGTGATGCCCGCGCTGCTGGCCGAGTTTCCCACTGCCGCCCACCTCGGCGCGGCTACGGCCGATGACATCTTCCCCTTCATCCGCAGCGTTTCATACCCGAACAACAAGGCCAAACACCTCGCCGGCCTGGGCCGCATGCTCACCGATGATTTTGGCGGCGAAGTCCCGAGCCAGATTGACGAGCTGCAGCGTCTGCCCGGCGTGGGCCGCAAAACGGCCAACGTGGTAGCTTCCGTCATCTACAACCAGCCTGCGATGGCGGTGGACACGCACGTTTTTCGAGTATCGCACCGGCTCGGGCTGGTGCCGAAAACGGCCACTACGCCGCTGGCCGTGGAGAAGGCGCTGGTGCGATACATTCCCGAGGAATACGTCAATAAAGCTCACCACTGGCTGATTCTGCACGGCCGCTACATCTGCGTGGCGCGCTCACCGAAGTGCAGTATTTGCCCGTTGGCTCCCAGTTGCGCCTACTTCGAGAAGCAATTCGGCAAAGCTGCCGCGTTTGTACCTATTCCAGAAAAGTAGCCTTGCTGCGATATCAGAGCCGTTTTTCAGTACATATAGTTCAATCTGTGGTGCTAGGCAGTACAAAAGCCGAAACGCCCAGCACAAAACTATTGGGCTGCTGCTTCAAGAATCTGCTGCACCTGCGCAGCCAGTTGCCGGCGGTCGAACTCCTGACTGGCTAAGGTTCTGCCGTTTCTTCCGGCGGCGTCTAGTTGTTCAGGGCTCCGCAATAATTCGCTCAGCCGCGCGGCCAGGGCCCGGGCATCGCCAGCCGACACGTACCAGCCGCAGGCGTGCTTCTCAACCAGCGCTTTTGTCCAGCCAGCATTGGTGACAACGACTGGCGTGCCCACGGCCAGCGAGTCATAGAGCTTGGCTGGCGAGTTAGCATCGAGCACCGGCAGGCCCAGAAACGATACCACCGAAACATCGGCCAGCGCAAACCACGCAAACACCTCGTGCCGCGCCAGCCCGCCTACCAGCCGAATACGCCCCGGCCAGCGCGCTGCCGCCGTCGCCACCAACGGCTCAAAAAACCCGTGGCCCAGAAAAACCCACACCGCATCTGAGTTTTCGGCGGCTACAGCTTCGGCAGCCGCTACCAGCGTCGGAATATCATTAGCCCGGCCAAAAGTACCGGCGTATAGAATCACCCGCTTACCGGCCAAGCTCTGCGCCTGCCGAAGCTTCTCCACCGCTTCGGGTGTAGCGCGGGCGGCTAAGTCCAAGTCAGTACCGTTGAGCACAGTCATGACTTTATCAGCCGGAATGCCCAAATCCGTCACGTAGCGCGTCATATCCGGCGAGAGCGGCAGGATGTGCCGGGCGCTTTGGTACAGCCGCTTTTCCATCCGGTAGAGCTGCTGCCGGGCCAGCGCGGTAGGCACTGCGCCCATCGCAATCGGGAAAGCCGGCCACAAGTCCTGTACCTCGAACACCCACGGCACGCGACGCCATCGCGCCACCTGCGCCGCCGCCCAAGCCGCCGTGAGCGGCGTACTAATACCCCAGATGACGTCGGGTTTATCGATTCGCAGCCCTTCGCGCACGGCCCAGGCAGCATATTGGGCAAATGCCAGCGCCCGCCGCGCCGGCCCCATCTTATTCTCGTACGGAATAGCTGCCTCCCGTATTTCCACACCCTCCGGCACCCACGGAAACTCCCGCGTCAGCCGCTGCCCTTTCCAGGCGGGCGTAGTCAGCAGCGTGACGCGGTGAGTTTTCGCCAGGTGCGCCAGCAACGTGTAGTGCCGGCTGGTAGCCGGGCAGTCGGGGTTGGTGTGGTACTGGCTGAAAACGGCAACGTGCATGAAGGCAATGGCTGAATGGGTAAATGGGTGAATTGGTGAATGGATGCGCAACATTTAGCGATTCATCCATTCACCCATTCAGCCATTCACTCACGGCTTTTTCGGCCGGTAGTGCGAGTCGTTCAGCAGGCGCTGGGCGTTAGTTTCGGCCATCAGACGGGCCAGCGGCACGTTGGGGTGCTCGGCCACGTACTTGCGAATAATTTGCAGGCCCACCCACTGGCCCACCCGACCGGGGCAGGTTTTATCGATTTCGGGCACGTTGGGCCGCTCGCCCACGTACTTCTGCAGCAAAAACGGCGTGGTCGAATACAGCAGGTTTTTCTCCAGAAAATGGCCCCACACGCGGGCTTCGTTGCCCTCCAGCCCAATCATTTCGCGGCCGGTGTAGCCCATCAGCACCGAATCGGGCGTGCAGGGCAGCATCTGGCTGGCGAAGTAAAGCGTTTTACCGGCGTGCACCATCGCATCGAGCATGGTATTGGCCGTGAGCTCGTGCTTGTTATACTTGCTGGCCACGTCCTGCGCCAGCAGCGGCATCAGGCCGCGCGGCGTGTAGCGGCGCAGCATGTACTGCGGCAGGTCGGGCCGTTTGCTGGCCTTGGGTCCCACAAACCAGTCCAGGCTCATCACCAACAAGCTGTCGTTCACATAAATGTCCTTGGCCAGAAACCCGCTCACGTAGGTGTAGCTGGCCGGCACCCTAAAATCCGGAAAGTAATGGTGCACCCGCCGGAACACCTCGCTCACGTCGTGCCGCAGCGCCGCGCTGTCGGGGAAAGCCGCTGCTGTTTCGCGGCCTAACTGCTGCAGCGCCGGGTTGGTCGCCAGCTGCACCAGGGTTTTCGCTAGCTCCTGCTCTTTGCTGGGCTGCCGCTGCAGGTAGTAGCGGGCAAACCGGGGGGCTGCATTCATAAATTGCAGCGCCTCAGCCGGCGTTTTCAACCGGAAAAATGCCGGCTCCAGCCGCTGCAGCTTCACCGGAACGGTTGCGGCATCAGCGGCCGCATCGGGGCGGCAGCCTTCGGCTGGGCCGCTTTTGCAGGCGGTCAGGCCCAGGCCTGTAATCAGAAAGATGGGCAGCCAGCGCCGCCAGGCAAAATTATTCGTATCCACGCGCGTTACTTTGGAGTAAAATTAGCCCAAAACCGACCGGCACTCCGTCGTTCTACTCTGCAATTGTACTATCCGTTTCATATGAAAAAAGTATTTCTGGCCCTGCTGGCCCTCGTCGCCACTGTTGGCACCGTTTCGGCTCAGGTCGAAATCGGCCTGAAAGTATCGCCCGCCATCACCAGCCTGCGGGCCGAGTCGACTACGAAAAACGCTTTCGCCAGCGACGGCAGCCAGCTCGGCTTCAGCGGCGGCCTAGTGGTCGATTACTTCTTTGGCGAAAATTACGCCTTCAGCACTGGTCTGGAACTGGCTGGGAAAGGCGGCACCGTGCGCTACACCGATTACTACAACAACGGCGTGGGCAACGGCAATCCATTCCAGACCTCTTACAAAATGAGCACGCAGTACCTGCAGGTACCGCTCACAGTAAAACTCTTCACTAACGAAATCGCGCCTGCCACGCGCCTTTATTTCCAGGTGGGCGGCTCGCTGAACGTGCCCATCGGCACGCGCATCAACGGCAGCAAATTCTACACCGACCCGGCCAATGGGACCGAAAATAAAGCCGGCGACTACGTCTATTTCTTCGACGCCGACGCACTAATAGCTGCCGGGGCTGAATATACGCTGGGCCAAAGCACCAAGCTTTTCGCCGGCCTCGGCTACCACCGCGGTCTGGTCGACATCGACCACTACTTCGAAAGCAAGCGCGGCATGAGCGACGTAACCATCAAAAACAGCTCGTTCGGCCTCGACCTCGGCATAAAATTCTAGCCTAAAATAAAACACCACCAAAAAGCCCCAGCTTCTCACGAGGCTGGGGCTTTTTGGTGTTTCAAGTCACGACCGAAACCGGCTGCTTTAATCCACGATTTCAACCTCGCGGTCCTGCAGGCGGCTCATGGCGGCGGCCGACGAGCGTAGCTGGATTTCCTCGCCCCGTTCGTCTTCGATGCGGTAGTCGGTGAGGCCCAGGCTACTGTCTTTCACCACTTTCACCCACTTGTAGTACTTGAGGTACCACTTCATCTGGCGCGAAACCAGCCCTTTGGTGTAGTAAGCGTGCAGGAATGGGTGCACCGACAGCGTAATGCCCGACTGGTTCTGGTTCACCAGCAGGTCGTCGATGCTGTTGTCAATGTCGTCCGTCACCTGGATGGAGGCCGAAATCTTGCCCGTGCCGCCGCAGGTGGGGCACACCTCGCCGGTCACGATGTTCTCGGCCGGCCGCACCCGCTGCCGGGTAATCTGCAGCAGGCCAAACTTGGTAATAGGCAGCACCGTGAACTTGGCCTTATCGTGCTTCATCACGTCGCGCACGGCGTCTTCTACCTTCTTGCGGCTTTCAGCCGAGCGCATGTCGATGAAGTCGACCACAATGATGCCGCCCATGTCGCGCAGACGCAGCTGACGGGCCACTTCTTTGGCTGCCAGCATATTAATCATCAGTGCAGTAGCTTCCTGGTCGTTTTCTTGGTTGCTCTTGCTGCCCGAGTTCACGTCGATAACGTGCAGGGCCTCGGTGTGCTCAATCACAAGGTAGCCGCCGCCGGGCACCGTCACCGTCTTGCCAAACAGCGTTTTCAGCTGCTTTTCAATGCCGGTTTGCTCAAAAATCTTGATTTTCGAGTTGTGCAATTTCAGCAGTCCGAGCTTGTCGGGCGCAATCTTCTGCAGGTAGTCGCGCATTTCGTCGTACATCGCCGGGGCATCCACGGTAATGCTGTCGAACGACTCGTTCAGCATGTCCCGTACCATCGACGACGTGCGCCCCAGTTCCCCGAGCACCTTGTCGTTGGGCTTGGCGGTGCGCAGCGTGCTGTACAGCTGCTCCCACTTCGCCACCATGTCCTGCATGTCCTTGTCGAGCTCGGCCACTTCGCGCCCCTCCGCCACGGTGCGGATGATAACGCCGAAGTTCTCGGGCTTAATACTGGCAATGAGGCGTTTGAGCCGGTCACGCTCGGCCTTGCTCACAATCTTCTTGCTGACGCTGATGGTGTTCGAAAACGGCATCAGCACGGCATAGCGCCCGGCCATCGAAATGTCGGTGCTCACGCGGGGGCCTTTGGTCGAAATCGGCTCCTTGATAATCTGGACGACGATTTGCTGCCCTTTCTTGAACACGTTTTCCGCCTTCCCCACTTTGTCGAGGACGGGTTCAAACGTAAATTTTTCCAGCCCGGCGCTGGGCGCCCGGCCGCTCTGTACCGTGCGGGCCCACTTCGTGAAGGAAGGGAACTGCTCGCCGAGGTCGCCGTAGTGCAAAAACGCGTCTTTCTCGTAGCCAATGTCTACGAAAGCTGCGTTCAGGCCGGGCATCACCTTTTTCACGGTGCCCAGGAAGATGTCGCCAACCGAATAGTTGGTGTCGTTGCGGTCGAAATGATATTCAATCAGCCGCTTGTCTTGCAACAGCGCAATGCGCTCGCCTTCCTGAGTAGAATTAATGACTAATTCATTACTCAAAGCCTTGATTTAGTTAAGGTAACCTCGCCAGCAAACCGCCAACCGCTTACCCCGAAACCGGCAAAGGGAAGCCAGAACCGCATGGTTCTGGCTTCCCTCGCGAGCCACGGGAAAAGCACTTGCGCGGCCCCACTCGGGAGGCTACGTGAGAGATAGACGGCTGGCTCCCTTCCCGTTAGGAAAACTGCCGGCCGCCGCTACGCCCCGTGAGGCTTACTTCTTCTTGTGGCGGTTCTTGCGCAGGCGCTTCTTGCGCTTGTGGGTGGCAATCTTATGACGCTTTCTTTTTTTACCGCAGGGCATGATGCTTGGGGGTTAAGTTGTTGATGTATTCGTTGTCAGTTGTTGGTTGTCCGTTGTTAGTTTCTAGTTGGCAATTATGTATTCTTTCAAATACTAACAACTGACAACAAGCAATTAACAACTATTTCAGCTTAGCAATTTCCTCCTCTACCGAAGCGGCCAGCGAGGGGTCGTTGCTGAGGCTTTTGGCAGTGAGGAAGGCTTTTTTGGCTTCTTCCTTGGCGCCGGTGCGGGCCAAAGTTACGCCGAGGTAAAACTGTCCGTTCACATTTTTCGGATTGACTTTCACCAAATCCTGGAAACGCGTCACGGCTTTGTCGTACTGATTGCTTTGCACCGCGAGTATTCCCATGTTATACAGGGCTTTCTCGTTGCGAGGGTCGGCTTCCAGTACTTCGCGCAGGTACGAAATACCCTGCACGGGATTATCGGAGGCCATGTAGGCCATGCCAAGGTTAGTTTTGGCGTCGAGGTTGCCGGGCTGCTCCTTCAATACCTTGGCGTACAGTTCCCGCGCCTTGCCACCGAGCAGTTTCACCCGCTCATCGGTTGCCGCGAAGCTGAATGCCTGGAAGTAGGCATCGGCGGCCTGCTGCCAGTTTTGGGCGCTGGGTTTGGACAACGCCACCTGCTCCAGGTAGTAGCCGGCGCTGTCGAACCGCTCTACGCTGTTGTAGCGACGGGCCAGGGTGGTCGCCACCGTGGCTTTGGCCGCCGCGTTTGGCGCCGCCTTATACTCGGCCAACAACCGCGTCAGCTCCTGCCGCTGGGCGGGCGAAGTCGTGGTATGCGGAGCCGCGGCATTGGGGCCGTTGTTGTCGGTGGCTGTGGCCGGCACCGGGCCCGAAGAGGCTTCGGTTTTGGAGCCGTTGGTGGCCATGCCGCCGCCGTCGCGGTTGGCGGTTGCCGCGGCGTCCTTGCTCAACTCCGACTTGCTTTCTTTGGGCTTCATGATGCCTTTGGGCAACACAAATAAGCCGCCCGCCAGCACGAGTGCGGCGGCGACGAGAACCAATTGATGCGAAGCGGAGCTGGTAGTTGCCATGGGCTGAAAAAAACCGGCCGCCGGGCTTTCCCTGTCGGAAAAGACACCGGCGGCACGGCCGGCAATTTTTAAATAGTTACTGGTTGAGGGTAATTAGTAAACAACAAGCGCTGTTTATCATTCCCCCGCTAACCATTCACCATTACATGAACTAGGCTTTGGCCGCGGTGGCTTTAACCTTCTTGCTGTTCTTAATCTTGGCCACGAAGGTTTTCGACGGCTTGAAGCTCGGAATGTAGTGCTCCTCGATGATGAGCGACGTGTTTTTCGAGATGTTGCGGGCTACTTTACGAGCGCGCTTCTTGTTTACGAACGAGCCGAAGCCGCGTACATAAATGTTGTTGCCCTCGGTCATCGAATCTTTCACGACTTTGAAGAAGGCTTCAACAGTCATCAATACATCAGCTTTCTCGATGCCGGTCTTCGTGGAGATTTCGGCGATTACCTCAGCTTTCGTCACGTTGGTATGGTACTTAGGTGGTTGAAAAAAATACAGTTGCAGGCAAAAAAAGTCCCTAATTCCAGCGTAAGCCTTTGCCTCGTAGGCGGTTCGCCCTTGAATTGGGGCCACAAAGGTAACCCCATTTTTTCGTTTTACCAATCAACCCTCTGAAACAACGGGCTGACCCAAATTATTCGCTTTCAAAATTTTGGCAAATCAAACGCTTCAACCTTCCTTTCTAGCCGCCGCGCTGCTGGCCTGGTACCCACGCCACCAACGCGACCTACCGTGGCGCCATACTCGCGACCCGTACGCCATCTGGCTGTCCGAAGTCATCCTGCAGCAAACCCGGGTGGCGCAGGGCCTTCCCTACTACGAAACCTTCCTGGCGGCCTACCCTACCGTGCAAGCCCTGGCCGCCGCGCCCGAAGCCGAAGTACTGCGTTACTGGCAGGGTTTGGGCTACTACTCCCGGGCCCGCAACATGCACCGCACGGCCCAGCAGGTAGTGGCCGAAAACGGAGGTAAATTTCCCGGCACTTACGCTGAACTGCTGAAGCTACGCGGCATTGGGCCCTACACAGCCGCAGCCATTGCTTCGTTTGCTTTCGATGAGGCCGTGGCCGTGCTCGACGGCAACGTGTACCGGGTACTGGCGCGCATTTTCGGCTTGCACTCCGACATTGCCGCGCCCAGCTCACGCAAGGAGTTCCAGGCCGTGGCCGACCAGCACATTCCGGCCAGCGTACCGGCCGATTTCAACCAGGCCATTATGGAGTTTGGGGCCATTCAGTGCACGCCGGCCAAGCCTGACTGCCTGTTTTGCCCGCTACAGGCTAGTTGCTGGGCCTTTCAACACGGGCAAGTGGCCCTGCTGCCGGTGAAAAGCAAGGCCAAGAAGGCCCGCACGCGCTACTTCCACTACTTCGTGCTGCGCCACAACGACCAAGTGTATCTGCGTGAGCGGCGGGAAAAAGACATTTGGCAGGGGCTTTACGACTTCGCCTTGGCCGAAACCGACACGCCCGAACTACCTGCCGACGAACTAGTACGGCACCTCGATGCCCTAGGCGCGCAGTTTGATACCAGCCAGGCCGCCGAGCCCAGCGCTGCCTACCGCCACGTGCTAAGCCACCAAAAACTGGAAGCGCGCTTCCACGATTTGCCGCTCACGCAGCCGCTGTCCGCCACCGTGCTGCGCGATTTGGGCCTGCGGGCGTACTCAGCCACCCAAGTTGAAGCGCTGCCAAAGCCCAAGCTGATTGCTAATTATGTTGAGCAAAACCTATAATCAGGCCATTCCCAATATTTTTAGATTTTTCAGCAAAAATTATTAGTAAAATAGTTTGGAAACCCGATTTAAGTTCTTACCTTTGAAGCAAGAGCAAGCCGGGTGGCTTTCTTGATTCTGTATTTCCTAACGTGCAATAATATGGCCGGTGTGAACAAGGTGATTTTGGTAGGCAACCTGGGGAAAGACCCCGAAGTGCGCCATTTGGAAGGCGGTGTGAGCGTGGCTCACTTTACCCTCGCCACCAACGAATACTACAAGGATAAGCAAGGCAACCGCGTCGAGCGCACCGAGTGGCACAACATCTCGGCCTGGCGCGGTTTGGCCGACATGGCGGATAAATTCCTCAAAAAGGGCCAGCAGGTGTACATCGAAGGCAAGCTGCGCACCCGCCAGTACCAGGACAAGGACCAGCAGACGCGCTACATCACCGAAATCATCGCCGATGAGATTTCGATGCTGGGCGGCCGTCCGCAGGGGCCGGGCAACGCGCCCGAGGCTGCTGGTGCCGTGGCCGAGCCGCAGCACACGTTTCGGCAGGAGCCGGAACTCGACCAGCTGCCCTTCTGACTGCCGGCGGCCAGGCCCGTGGCCTTCTGGCTGCAGCTGGCCAAATCGGTTATCGCAACGAAGCCCTGGCACTGTGCCGGGGCTTTTTTCGTTGTGTTGCCAGTTACCTTTGAGATTACGAAGGCTTCGGCCGTTTTCTGGCCCAGCCGCTTTCTACATGAGATATTTTTCCCTGCTGCCGTTGCTGATGGGTGTAGTGCTGCTGGCAAGCTGCTCGTCGGCCCCCGACTTCACGCCCAAGCCCAAAGGCTACAACCGCATCGACCTGCCTCCACACCGCTTTCAGGAGCTGCCCGGCAACCGGCCGTATTCGTTTGAGTATTCGAAGGAAGCCGTAATCAAACGGGATTCTTCGTATCTGGCCCAGCCGAACTGGATTAACGTGTATTACCCCAGGCTGCACGCCAACGTGCAGATTACGTACATGGACGTGCAGCGCGACCGCCGCCTCTACAATAAGATGATGGAAGATGCGCGCAAGCTCACAGGCAAGCACGAAATCAAGGCAACCGCCATCGATGAGCGCATTTTGAAGACCCCCAGCGGCATGCGCGCCTCGGTATTTGAGCTGTCGGGCGAGGTACCCAGCCAGTTCCAGTTTTACACAACGGACAGCACGCACCATTTCCTGCGCGGGGCGCTCTACTTCCGCACGGCTACCGATAATGACTCGCTGGCCCCCGTGATTGAGTACGTGAAAACGGATATGGTGCACATGCTGAACACGCTCAAGTATAAATGAGGAATGAGGAATGAGGAATGAAGAATTGTCGCTGCTGAGTCAGCAGTACTAATTCCTCATTCCTCATTCCTCATTCCTCATTCTTCTAAGGATGAGTAACTTTTTCAATACCCGGCTCGAACACCTGCGCTCGGTGGGCAGCACCCAGCGGGCCCAGTTGCTGGGCAAAGAGTTGGGCTTGTTCACTTACGGCGACCTGATTCAGCGCTACCCGTTTCGCTACCTCGACCGGACGCAGATATATAATGTAGCCGACCTCAACGACGACCTGCCTTACGTGCAGGTGCGTGGCATGCTGCGCGGCAAGGAGCTTATAGGCGAAGGGCCCAAACAGCGCCTCACGGCCAAAGTGGGCGACGGTACCGGCGAGCTGGAGCTGGTTTGGTTTAAGGGGGTGAAGTGGGTGCAGCAATACACCCGCAACAACCAGGAATACATCGTTTTCGGTAAACCGACGATGTTCAACGGGCGGCCGCAGATGGCGCACCCGGAGCTGGAGGAAGTGAACGAGAACAAACCCGGCCAGAGCTTCCTGCAGCCGGTGTACAACACTTCCGAGAAGCTTAAGAACTACCACCGCGTCGATAGCAAGGCTATTATGCGCATGGTAGGCGAGCTACTGAAGCTGGCTATTCCCCACATCACCGAGTCGCTGTCGCCGGCCCTGATTGAGCATTATGCACTGATGCCCAAGGCCCAGGCGATGCAGCAGATTCACTTTCCGCAGAGCAACGAGCTGCTGGCCGCGGCTAAGTTCCGGCTGAAATTCGAGGAACTGTTCTACGTGCAGCTGAAGTTGCTGCGCCAGCGCGACCAACGCAAGGTGACGTTGGCCGGACAGATTTTCAACCAGGTGCCGACCTTGGTTGACTTCTACAAAAACCACCTGCCGTTTGACCTGACCGGGGCGCAGAAGCGCGTTATCCACGATATCTACAAGGACTTCTGTGCGGGCAAGCAGATGAACCGGCTGTTGCAGGGCGACGTGGGCTCGGGCAAAACCATCGTGGCCTTCATCGCCATGCTGATGGCGGCCGACAACGGCGCGCAAAGCTGCATCATGGCCCCCACCGAGATTCTGGCCGACCAGCATTACGTGGGCCTGAAACAGTACGCCGACGCGCTGGGCATCCAGATTGGCAAGCTCACGGGTAGTACCCGCACCAAAGACCGCCGCGTGCTGCACGAGGCCCTGCGCGATGGCACCCTGCACATGCTGGTGGGCACCCACGCCCTGCTCGAAGACGTGGTGCAGTTCCGCAACCTGGGCCTGACAATTATGGACGAGCAGCACCGCTTCGGCGTGGCGCAACGCTCGAAACTATGGCAGAAAAACCCCCACATCATCCCGCATGTGCTGGTGATGACGGCCACGCCCATCCCGCGCACCCTGGCCATGACGCTCTACGGCGACCTCGACGTGAGCGTGATTGACGAACTACCCGCCGGCCGCAAACCCATCGTGACGGTGCACCGCTTCGACGCCAACCGCCTGAAAGTATTCGAGTTTATCCGGGAGCAGGTGAAGATTGGCCGGCAGGTGTACATCGTGTACCCGCTGATTGAAGAGTCGGAAACGATGGACTATAAGGACCTGACCGACGGCTACGAGAGCGTGAGCCGGGCCTTTCCGGAGTTCCAAATCAGCATCGTGCACGGACGCATGAAGGCCGAGGAGAAGGACTACGAGATGCAGCGCTTCATCAAGAAGGAAACCCAGATTATGGTGGCCACCACCGTGATTGAGGTGGGCGTGAACGTACCCAACGCTTCGGTGATGGTGATTGAATCGGCTGAGCGGTTTGGCCTCTCGCAGCTGCACCAGTTGCGCGGCCGCGTGGGCCGCGGGGCCGACCAGAGCTATTGCATCCTGATGACGGGCTTCAAGCTGAGCAAGGATGCCCGGACCCGCCTCGAAACGATGGTGCGGACCAACAACGGCTTCGAAATTGCCGACATCGACCTGAAGCTGCGCGGCCCCGGCGACCTGATGGGCACCCAGCAAAGCGGCGTGCTGGATTTACTGATTGCCGACCTGGCCAAAGACGGCCGCATTCTGAGCGAGAGCCGGGCGGCGGCTCAAACCATTCTGACTAACGACCCTGACTTGACGAACCCAGCCAATGCCGCCATCCGCCATCATATCGAAAGCCTGCCTGCCACAGCGGTGAACTGGAGTCGGATTAGCTAAAGAAGTTCCGCAATCGTTTTGGGGTGGGCAAAAAAAAACGACCTTTAAAAAAGTCGTTCTCCAAGCTGGCTAAAACAGCTCGGCGATTAGGCCGTTGCCGCTGTGCTGCGGCTGGTTTTGCTCTTGGGCTGGCGGCACGGGCTCCGAAGTGAGCACCTGATGCACCAGCACTACCGACCCGTTATTAGCAACTGGCGTAGCCTGTGCCATGGTCGCTGGAGCGGGCTGTTTGGCCAACCTGCCACCAACAATGAGTGCGGATAAAAGAGCGAACTTAAACAGAGATTTCATAATAATAGTAGATATCGCGGCGACAAAGGTACGACGCAACTGAGGTTTGTTCAACAAAACCGTTCAAAAGCCCAATATGCTCGCCCAATGCAAATATTTTCGCGGCCGGGATAGTGGAAGCTTTCTTGCTGACTGTGAGCGGCCCCGGTTGGGCGCGCTGAACAACTGCAAAGTAAACGGGCTCCCTTTACGGGAATGGCCAACGAAGTGTTATGCTTGGAATACTTTTTTGTTAGCTGCCCCGGCGCGCCTAGCCATAATCCGGCCAAACCGGTGTTATCAAAGCCCATATTGGGTACTTTTGACCAGCTTCCTGTTCACTATTTTTCCTTTTATGACGAATCGACGCCAAAATTTTATACCCCGCTTTGCGCTATTGTTGAGCTTAATAAGTAGCGTAGTATATGCCGATAATGCTTGGGCCCAGAAGGTGAAGTCGACCCCATTCAGCTACCTGCCCGAGCAGGGGGCCGACCGCTACGACATGCGAGTGCCCCACAAAACGCTGGCCCTAGCCGATGGTTCGGGCTTTGTGATTCTGGCGCACCAGAGTTCGGGCAGCTATTCGGTGGAGCGCTACGATGCCGACCTGAAAAAGCAGTGGAGCACGACCATTCCCATCAATCCCGGCGAAACAGTGGAGGCTTTCGGGCGCGGCACGCAGCAGGCGCTGGTGGTGCTGCACCACAAGGACGACAATGGCCAGAACCTGACGCTGGTACCCGTGAGCCTGCAGGGAGGCCAGAAAGCCGCACCCAAAGTGCTGATGGCCGTGGCCCCACGCGACCGCCGGCCCGGCGTGAGCATCTCGCCCGATGGCTCGCGCGTGCTGGCCTTTCGCTACTTCACCCGCGAGCAGCAGGTGAAGAGCATGGCCGCCACGCTGTTTGACCAGAGCGGCAATAAAATCGAAGACAAAAACTACGATTTCCGCACGCTGGGCGACTTTTTCTCGCCGGCCGTGCACGTTGCAAATGATGGCACGCAGTACGTCACGCTCATCAGCGATGGCATGAAGAAGCTGACGGTGCGCCGCTACCCGGCCGGTACTTCGCCCGAAATCAAGGTGTTAGGCGTGCCGGTGGGCGGCGTGTTCGGTGGCAAAACCGTGACGGTGCGCGACGCTAAATTCACGGTGCTGGGCGACGGCAGCCTCTACGCCGCCGCCATCTGCGCCGACTATGCCACGGGCGAATACTACAGCCTGAAAGTGGTGAAATTCGACTTCAGCGGCAACGGCGACATGAAGTTTTCGCCCGAATTCCGCTTTACGCCCGAATACCTGGCCGAAGTAGCCAAAGCCAGCGGCACCGCCGCTACTCGCCTCGACGATATTTACCTGGCCGATATGCTCCTGACGCCGGATAAGCAACTCGTCGTCATCGGCGAGCGGCATTTTGAGGAAGGTGGCAGCGAGGCGCCGGTGCACGCCCGCGAGCTGCACCTGTTCGGCTACAACGAGTTTGGCGCGCCTACCTGGCACAGCATCGTGGCGAAGGACCAGGTGGCCCCGGCCATCGACAGCTACACGGGCATCGGTTTCCGGGCGGCGGTATTTGGTGGCACGGTGCAACTACTCACGCTCGAAAACATTAATAAAAAGTCCGACCTCTATTTGCGAAAGGTTAATGCCCAAACCGGCGTAATCAGCGCGCCCGAGCGGTTGAAACTGAACGTGGCCGACGACCAGCAGCTGGCCTATGTGAAGGATTTCACGACCTGGCTGAATGAGAAAACCATTATCGGCGTGAGCCGGCCGAGCAAGAAATCGGCCGCCTTGCAGCTGGATAAGATTGTGGTGAAGTAACCAGCTTACTGACTCGCGGACTACAAAATCCGCGCTACGAAAAAGGCCGCTCCCGAAACCGGGAGCGGCCTTTTTGCTTATCAGATTCCTCGCGTTGCTCGGAATGACAGCGTGCTAGAATACGTACTCGTTCGCCTCAATCAGCTTGGCAGCAATGCGGCGGCGCGACTCCTTCACGTTGATGAGCTCGGCTTTGGTGAAGCGCTTGAGGCCCATGAGCAGCAGGCGTTGCTCGTCGCCTTCGGCCATGCTGCCGATGGCGTCTTTGCCGGCCTTCTCCACGGTGTCCACGGCGTCGGCCAGGTACACGCGGGCGATGTCGGCTTGCAGGGCCAAGGCTTCTTCGCCTTTGGCGGCGGCTTCTTTCTCCACGCGCAGGATGGTGCTTTCGGCGATGTAGGTTTTGATGGCCATGTCGGCGATGTTCATCAGCAGTTCCTGCTCTTTGGCGAGGGTGGCGGTGAATTTCTGCACGGCCGAGCCGGCCACCATCAGGATGGCCTTTTTCAGGTTGGCGATGGTTTTCAACTCCTTGCTGAACAGGCCGGTTTCCTCGTCCTGGCTCATGCTCGGAATGCTCATCAGCTCCTGCTGCACGGCCTGGGCGGGGCCCATCAGGTCGATTTCGCCTTTCAGGCCCTTCTTCAAAATCATGTCAACGGCCAGCAGGCGGTTGATTTCATTGGTGCCTTCGAAGATGCGGTTGATGCGGGCATCCCGGTAAGCGCGGTCCATCGGGTAGTCGGCCGAGAAGCCGTAGCCGCCGTAAATCTGCACGCCTTCATCTACTACGTAGTCAAGCACTTCCGAGCCTTCTACTTTCAGAATGGCGCACTCCACGGCAAACTCGCGGGCGGCACCGAGCAGGGCTTCGTTGGCGCCTTTGCCTTCGGCCATGAGCTGCTGCTCCATGCGGTAGATGTCGGAACCGGCGCGGTAAATGGCCGACTCGACGGCGTAGATGCGGATGGCCTGCTGAGCCAATTTGTAGCGAATCGCGCCGAATTTCGAGATGGGCAGCTTAAACTGCACCCGCTCGTTGGCGTAGCGGATACTCTGGGTAGCGCCCATTTTGGTGGCGCCCAGGCAGGCAGCAGCCAGCTTGATGCGGCCGATGTTCAGCACGTTGAAGGCGATGAGGTGGCCTTTGCCAATCTCGCCCAGCACGTTCTCCTTGGGCACCTGCGCATCGGTCAGGAACACTTGGCGGGTGCTGCTGCCTTTGATGCCCATCTTGTGCTCCTCGTTGCCAAGGCTTAGGCCGGGCGTCGATTTCTCCACGATGAAACCGGTGAACTTGTCGCCGTCAATCTGGGCAAACACGATGAACACGTCGGCGAAACCGGCGTTGGTAATCCACATTTTCTGGCCGTTCAGCACGTAGTGCGTGCCTTCAGCGTTGAGGACGGCTTTGGTTTTAGCCCCCAACGCGTCGGAGCCCGAGCCGGGCTCGGTGAGGCAGTAGGCGCCCATCAACGAGCCATCGGTGAGGCCGGGCAGGTACTTGGCCTTCTGCTCGTCGTTGCCGAAGTACAGAATGGGCAGCAGGGCAATACCGGTGTGGGCCGCGAAAGCCACCGGGAACGAGTGGCCGCCGCCCACGCCTTCCGTCACGCGCAAGGCGGTGGGGAAGTCCATGTCGAGGCCGCCGAACTGCTCGGGCACGCTCACGCCAAACAGGCCGAGCTGGCCAGCCTTCTCCATCAGGCCGCGCATGAGGCCTTCCTCCTGGTTGTCGAGGCGCTCGAGCAGGGGTGAAACCTCCGTTTGCACGAAGTCGATGCAGGTTTGGTGCATCATGTTCTGCTCCTCGGTGAAGTCGGCCGGGGTGAAGACGCTCTGGGCATCGGTCGGCTTGATGATGAATTCGCCGCCCTTCAGGCTGGCTTGCTGCGTTACTTCCATGACGGTTGGGGTGGGGTGTGGAGTTGAAAAGTGTTAGGCTAGCCTACTAATTGCAGAAACAAAGGGGCCGGCGGTTTAGTGTTGCAAGATAAGAAAAATATGTTAGGCACGCCTACTATATCGGCGAAAGAAAACCCCGATTGCGCGGGGTTTTCCTGAATTTTAGCAGGGCTCTAGTTGAAAAAGCCGTACCAAGCATCTACTAACGGGCCAATAGTTATAGCAGCTACTTCGGGCTGCTGCTGCAGCCAAGCCTCTACAGCTTGGCGGTCAGTTTCCGAAGTTTTCCGGCTCGAATCAGATTGTACGAAAAAATCATTAAGTCCACCACCCAAAAGCAGGTGGTTTGACTCAATCGCATTGATTAGCCGGTCACCAAAATCGTCCTCCGCTTTGCTGTCAGGCAACTTCAAATCGAACTTCACTGAGAAGCCCACTTCCTGAAACTCCCGAAGCCGAAGCTTCTTGCGCAGTCGCTTTTTCATCAGATATACTTGAGATTGTTTACGGCATAAGCGAGTGAAGCACCTCTTCCTCTTTGCTGCAATCACTATTGATTACTGCTGCGGTAGAGATGCTTCACTGCGTTCAGCATGACGTTCTGGCTGGATGACGTTCTTCTAAACAACGACGGCTACTTCAGCAGCTCGTAGATGCCGGCGACGCCCTGGCCGCCGCCCACGCAGGCCGTGACCATGCCGTACTTCTTGCCGCGCTCGCGCAACTCGTCGAAGAGCTGGATGCTGAGCTTGGCGCCGGAGCAGCCCAGCGGGTGGCCCAAGGCAATGGCGCCGCCGTTTACGTTCAGCTTCTCAGGGTCGATGCCGAGCTCGCGCACCACGGCCAGTGATTGCGAGGCGAAGGCTTCGTTGAGCTCGAATAGGTCGATATCATCGAGTTTCAGGCCGGCTTGCTTGAGGACTTTCGGCACGGCTTTGATGGGGCCCATGCCCATGATGCGCGGGTCGACGCCTTCGGAAGCGTAGTTCACCATGCGGGCGATGGGCTCCAGGTTCAGCTCCTTCACCATGCGCTCCGACATCACGAGCACGAAGGCCGCGCCGTCGGAAGTCTGGGACGAGTTGCCAGCCGTGACGGTGCCGTTGGCGGCAAATACGGGGCGCAGCTTGCCCAGGGCTTCTACCGAGGTATCGGCGCGGGGGCCTTCGTCGGTATCCACCACGTAGGTGCGGTTTTTCTTCTTGCCGGTGACGGCGTCCACGTAGGTTTCCTCAACCGTGATGGGCACGATGCTCTTGGCAAACTTGCCGGCCTGAATGGCTTTAATGGCCTTCTGGTGCGAGTTATAAGAGAATTCGTCCTGGTCCTGGCGGGTGATTTTGTAGTCGTTGGCTACGGCTTCGGCGGTGAGGCCCATGCCCATGTAGTAGTCGGGGTGCTTCATGGCCAGGTTGTAGTTGGGCACGGTTTTCCAGCCCACGGTGGGCACCATGCTCATGCTCTCGGTGCCACCCGCGATGATGCAGTCGGCCATACCGGCGTTGATTTTGCCCACGGCCATGGCAATGGTCTCGACGCCAGAGCCGCAATAGCGGTTCACGATGAGGCCGGGCACGTTGATGGGCAGGGCCAGCAGCGAAATCAGGCGGCCCATTTGCAGGCCCTGCTCGGCCTCGGGCACAGCGTTGCCGACGATAACGTCGTCGATGCGCGTGGGGTCGAGGGCGGGCACTTCGGCCACGAGGTGTTTGATAACGGCGGCGGCGAGGTCGTCGGGCCGGGTGAAGCGGAAACCGCCGCGGGGCGCTTTGCCCACGGCCGTGCGGTAACCAGCTACGATATATGCGGTGTTAGACATGAGTTGTTGATTATCAGATTACGGGCACCGAAACCTTTGACAAAGGATTTTTACAGGCCACAGTTTGCAACTTGTTTTTGAAATGCAAGCAACTTGCGTAGTTCGTAAGCTGCGACGTTTTTCCGGCTAGATAATTTCTTATTTCCTGTTCCTGCTTATAAGAGCCAATGAAATCTCCCTGAATTTGCTTAGGTCCCTGCCATTCAACAACAAATCCGTCATGATTCACAGTCACCAATCCATAGCCGACATGCCTGCAAATTTTCAAAAAATGATTCCACTTTTCGGTAGATACTAGATACTGCTTGGCTTCTTCCGGCAGAGCCAGCCACTTTTCATTACCGGCATACCGTCCTAGCTGCTCATGCACGCCCGTCGTCAGCAACGAAGGCGAGTCATTGTAAAAGCCGATTACCAGAAAAGAAGCCAGCAACGTTCCTGCGGCGATTAGTATCAACCAGTACCAAGCTAAAGTCCAGCATACCACCAGAGCTATAAATGTTGGCACGACCAGCAACGCACTGATTAACAGAGTCTGTTTGGTACTGGCTTCTTTTGAAGCCGTCAGTAAAGAGTAAGCAGTTTTCATCGATTTCGCTTCGATTGCCACAGAATGACTATTGCCTGCTTTGTTGATACAAATCAGACCGTCAACTCTATCGTGACCTTTTTTTCCTTCATACTGCTTATTCAACAACATTTCCACATCAGCGAAAATTTTGCTTTGGGGATTCATCTTCGCGTAGCGTGAGTGGAGGTAGTGCAAAGCCAATGTTTGCACTACCCTTTCATCCATCACAGCATTTGCTTGAGAAGCCATAGCAGCTTGAGGTGCTTAGTTTCTAAGAGGCTTGCCGGTGGTCAGAATGCTCTGAATCCGTTCCAGCGTTTTGCGCTCGCCGCAGAGGCTCAGGAACGCCTCGCGCTCCAAGTCCAGCAGGTACTGCTCGCTCACTTCGGTCGGGGCCGAGAGGTCGCCGCCGCACATCACGTAGGCCAGCTTATCGGCAATGAGCTGGTCGTGGGTCGAGATGTAGTTGCCTTGCTGCATAGCGTACACACCGGTTTTAAACATGGCCAGCGCGCCCTTGCCGTGCACCTTGATATTGGTTTTCGGCACGGGCTGGGTGTAGCCGGCATCGGCCAAATCCAGCGCGGCAGCTTTGGCCTGGGCGATGACGCGGTTCGAGTTCACCACAATCTCGTCGCCCCGACGCAGGAAGCCCAGGTCGAAAGCCTCGGCGGCCGAGGTCGAGACTTTGGCGGTGCTGATGGTCATGTAGGTGTTGCGCAGCAGGTTGAATTCGGGCTCGCCGTCTTCGTACTTGGCCGCGGTGCGCAGGGTCATTTCCTTGGTGCCACCGCCGCCGGGGATGAGGCCTACGCCGAATTCCACGAGGCCCATGTAGGTTTCGGCAGCCGCTACCACGCGGTCACAGTGCAGGTTCAGCTCGCAGCCGCCGCCCAGCGTGAGGCCGTGCGGGGTGCCCACCACCGGGATGCTGCTGTAGCGCATCCGCATCATGGCCTGCTGGAACTGCTGAATCATCATGTTCAGCTCGTCGAACTCCTGCTCCAGGGCCTGCATATACACGAGGCCGAGGTTGGCACCGGCCGAGAAGTTCGGCGCGTCGTTGCCCACCACGAGGCCGCGGTAGCCGGCTTCGGCCATCTCCACGCCCTTCAGCAGGCCCAGAATCACGTCCTGGCCCAGCGAGTTCATTTTGGAGTGGAACTCCACGTTGAGGATGCCGTTGCCCAAGTCGAGCACCGAAGCGCCCGCGTTTTTCCACAGCACCTTGCCGGTAGCGCGCAGGTTGTCGAGAATGATGAAGTTCTCCACGCCGCGGATGGGCTGGTAACTCTTGCTTTCGGCGTCGTAGAATTCTTTGGCGCCCTTGTCGTTCACCTTGTAGAAGGTGGTGTGGCCAGCGGCCAGCATCTCGGTTACCCAGGCCGCCGGCTCTTTGCCCTCGGCTTGCATCAGCTCAATGCCTTTCTGCACGCCAATGGCGTCCCAGGTTTCAAACGGGCCCATTTCCCAGCCGAAGCCGGCGCGCAGCGCGTCGTCAATCTTGTACAGCGCGTCGGTGATTTCGGGCACGCGGTTGCTCACGTAGGCAAACAGGCTGCCGAAGCTCTTGCGGTAGAACTCGCCAGCCTTGTCCTTGCCCGTGATGAGCACGCCGAAGCGGGGCGCGAGGGTTTCGATGGCTTTGGTGAGCTCCAGCGTGGCGAATTTCACCTTGCTGCCGGGCTTGTATTCCAGCGTATTCAGGTCGAGGGCCTGAATCTCCGACTTGCCGCCTTCGCCCTTCACTTTCTTGTAAAAGCCCTGGCCGGTTTTGTCGCCCAGCCACTTGTTCTCGCCCATTTTCTTGAGGAACTCGGGCAGCGCGAACACGACCTTGGCCTCGTCGTTGGGCAGGCCCTGAGCCAGGCCGTTGGCCACGTTCATCAGCGTATCGAGGCCCACCACATCCGAAGTACGGAAGGTGGCCGACTTGGCGTGGCCAATCACCGGGCCGGTGAGCTTATCCACTTCCTCCACCGTCAAACCCAGCTCCTGCATGATGCGCAGCACGTCCATGATGGCGAACACGCCCACGCGGTTGGCGATGAAGGCCGGGGTATCCTTGGCCAGCACGGTGGTTTTACCCAGGTACAGGTCGCCGTAGTGCAGCAGGAAATCCACGATGGCCGGGTCAGTGTCCGGCGTCGGAATGATTTCGAGCAGCTTCAGATAGCGGGGCGGGTTGAAGAAGTGGGTGCCGCAGAAGTGTTTCTTGAAATCCTCCGAGCGGCCCTCCGTCATCAGGTGAATCGGGATGCCGCTGGTGTTGCTCGTAATCAGGGTGCCCTTTTTGCGGAACTGCTCCACACGCTCAAACAGGCTTTTCTTGATGTCGAGCCGCTCCACGACCACCTCAATCGTCCAGTCGCAGGTAGCAATATCCTTCAGGTTGTCATCGAAGTTGCCGGTTTTGATGCGGCTGGCGTCGGCTTTGCGGTAGAGCGGCGAGGGGTTGGCAACGATTGCAGCCTGCAGCGCAGCGTTTACAATGCGGTTGCGTACAGCCGGCGCCTCCAGCTTCAGGCCCTTCTTCTCTTCGTCGGGCGTCAGCTCTTTGGGGGCGATGTCGAGCAGCAGCACCTGCACGCCAATGTTGGCGAAGTGGCAGGCAATGCGCGAGCCCATAACGCCGGAGCCGAGCACGGCAACTTTCTTGATGGTTCGATTCATAATGATGTTAAACTGTCATCCTGAGCGGAGCGAAGGACCTTATCACGTTCGCACCTTAATGAGAAGTAAATCTGACGAAAGCAGCCGTGATAAGATGCTTCCTTCGTCAGCATGACAACGATTTTGCAGCTACTTAAGAAGCCGACGACTCGCTCATCAGCGGTTTCAGCACGAAGTCTTCGAAGAGGGTTTTACCCTCAATCATACCCGTAATCTGGGCGGCTACTTTGAAGAACACATCCAGCTGGCTCTGCGGGATTTTCTCGCGGATTTTCAGGTTGAAGTGGCGCACCGTCTGGCGCGACACCTCCTTTTTCTCCAGTCCCAGCGGCGTAAGGAAGATGCGCACCGAGCGTTTATCCACCGAGTCGGCCTGTTTGTAAATCAAGCCCTTTTCCTCCATGCTGCGCAGGATGCGCGTAAGACTGCGGGTTTCGAGACCCAGCAGCGGGGCGATTTTGGTGGCCGGCGTGCCACGCTCCTGGTCGATATTCAGCAGCACGAAGCCGATGCTCGTGGTGATGTCGTTCTGCGCGGCCTGCGTGTTGTACATCCGCGAAATCGCGTGCCAGGCCACTTTTATGTTATAATCAACGGTTTCTTCGGGTCTCATGGGCGGGCTGATAGTGCGGTAAACTTACGCAAAATTTGTTAGGCTTGCATAACAGTTGCCAAAATCTTTCTGTCATTGCGAGTGGAGCGCAGCGGAACGCGGCAATCTTTCCTCTCGATACACAAAGCCCTTAAGATGTGAAAAGCTGTTCACGCAAAAAGCCCTAACTCTTTAAGTAGAGTTAGGGCTTTTCACATTAGTAGGTTGGTCGCCAAAAGAGGAAGGATTGCCGCGTTCCGCTGCGCTCCACTCGCAATGACAGGCGAGACATGCCTAGTGGGCCGTGCGCTCGTGCGGCTCCTTCTCGGCCCTCGCGTAGATGTCGGCAATAAGGTCCTTGTTGTTTTCGGCAATGACCTTGCGCTTTACTTTCATGGTGGGCGTCATCTCGCCGGTTTCCACGGTCCACAGGGTTGGCAGCAACTCGTGCCGCTTCACCTGCTCCCACTGCGCGAAGCCTTTGTTATACTTGTCAATCAGGTCTTTGTAAAGCTTCACCACTTTCTCGTTCTTCACCAGCTCCTCGTTGGGAGCATCGGGCACGCCGTTGCGCTTGCACCAGCCTTTGAGGTCGGGGAAGGACGGAATAACCAGGGCGGAAGCGAATTTTTGGTCGGCCCCTACCACCATGGCTTGCTCGATGAGCGGGTCTTCCTTCAGCTTGCCTTCGATAACCTGCGGGGCAATGTACTTGCCTCCCGACGTCTTGAACATCTCCTTCTTGCGGTCGGTGATTTTCAGAAACTTGCCGTTCACCAGCTCGCCGATGTCGCCGGTGTGGAACCAGCCTTCTTCGTCGAATTCCTTGGCCGTGAGCTCGGGCTGGTTGTAGTAGCCCTTCATCACGGAGGCCGATTTAGTCAGAATTTCGCCGTCGGCAGCAATTTTCACCTGCATGTTGTCGATGAGCGGGCCGACGGTGCCAATCATGTTGTTCTCCGGCTCGTAGCCGCCCACAGCAATTACAGGCGAGGTTTCGGTCAGGCCGTAGCCCTCCATCACCCGAATGCCGGCGGCCCAGAACACGCGGGCCAGGCGCGGCTGCAAGGCGCCGCCGCCGCTCACGATGCAGCGCAGGTTGCCGCCCAGCGCCTCGCGCCACTTGTTGAAGATGAGCTTATTGGCCAGCGCCAGCTGCGTATTATACAGGAAACCCTGGTCTTTCTGGGTATCGTACTTCAGACCCAAATCCAAAGCCCAGAAAAACAGGCTCTTCTTCACGCCTTCGAGTTCGTGGCCTTTGGCGACGATTTTATCATACACCTTCTCCAGCAAGCGCGGCACGGTGGTGAAGATTTCGGGCTTCACTTCGCGCAGGTTGTCGGCGATGACGTCCATGTTTTCAGCGTAGTAAATGCTCACGCCGTTAATCATGTACAGATAGGTCACCATGCGCTCGAAAATGTGGCAGAGCGGCAGGAAACTAAGCGCCTTATCGTTCTTCGTGACGGGCACGAAGCGCTGCGAGTTGCGGCAGTTGCTCAGGATATTGTCGTGCGTCAGCATCACGCCCTTGGGCTGGCCGGTGGTGCCGCTGGTGTAGATGAGCGTGAGCAAGTCGTCGGGCTCCACAGCAGCTTTTAGCGACTCCAGGTCGGTTGCGTTGCCTTTTTTGCCCAGCTCCAGCAGCTCGCTGAAGTGGCGGGCGCCTTCGATTTTGTCGAAGGTAAAGATGTTTTCCGCGGGAATATCGAGGCCCTGGGTAGCCTCTTTAACCTTGTCGTATAGCTTCTTATCGGCCACGAACACGGCCCGCACACCCGCGTCGGTGAAGATGAATTTGTAGTCCTCTACCGTAATGCTCGGGTACATTGGCACGCTGGTGGCCCCAATTTGGGAGATACCGAAGTCGGCCATCATCCACTCGGGGCGGTTCATGCTAATAATGGCCACTTTATCGCCGCGCTTGAGGCCGAGCGACACGAGGCCGAGCGACACCAGGTTGGCCTGGTCCTGCAGTTCCTGGCTGCTGATGGGCACCCACTTACCGTCGATTTTGGAGGCCAGCGCGTCGGATTTTGGCGACTCGGCAATTTGGTGGGTCAGAATATCAAAGGCGCGACGAACGTCCATGGGTGGGGTCGGATAAGGCGGATGGGGTAAAATTCAGCTTAAATAAAGCGCTTTTTTCGGGGCTGCGCCAGGGCGGACTAACCACGTCTGTGGCAGTGCTAATACGGCCCAAAACCAAATCAGCCGCGAAAAGGCTCAAAAAGGCCCAAAATCCGGCTTTTTTCGGTGTAATTTTGGGCCCCGTGCATTCCCGCTCCCAATGAATCTGGCCCTGTTTTTTGACCCGCTGCCGGAAACGCTGACCGAGGCCACGCCCGCTCCTACCACGCTGGCCGCCTACGCCACCCGCTTCACCGAAACCTTCCCCGACTGGCGCACCGCCGACCTGGCCCTCATCGGCCTCGATGAGTGGCGCGGCAGCGCGGCCGGCCCGCCCAATGCCCGCCGCCATGGCCCCAACGAAGTGCGCCAGCGCTTCTACCAGCTGCAAAAAGGCTCCGGCCTGCTCCGGTTGGTCGACCTCGGCAACCTGCGGCCCGGCCTCACCTTAGAGGACACCTACCAGCGGCTGCGCGAAATTATCGGGGCACTGCTGGAAGAAAACACGGTGCCCATTCTGCTCGGTGGCAGCCACGATTTGGACTACGGCCAGTTCCTGGCCTACGAGGTGCAGAACCGCACCGTGAACGTGACGGTGGTGGACTCGCGGCCCGATATGGCTGAGCCCGGTCCCGGCACTCCGCCCGAGGAAAGCCACTTGCGCCGCCTGCTGGTGCACGAGCCCAATATTGTCTTCAGCCTGGCCCACTTGGGCCATCAGCAGTACCTCACACCGCCCGAGGTGATGGTGGCCCTCGAAAAGCTGCACTTCGACACAATGAGCGTGGGCGAGGTGCGCGCCGACCGCCGCCTGGCCGAGCCGCTGGTGCGCCAGGCCGATTTTATGAGCGTCGACATTGCCGCCATCCGCTGGCAGGACTCACCGGGCTACTACCCGGCCAACCCGTTTGGCTTGGGCAACGAGGAAGCCACGCAGCTGTGCTGGTACGCCGGCCACAACGAGCAGCTCAGCTCTTTCGGCCTCTATGGCTACCGCGCCGACGTGGACCCCAACGGACTGGCTGCCGCCACCATTGCCACCATGCTCTGGTATTTCGTGGAGGGCTTCTACCACCGCCGGCCCGAAACCGGTTTCGGCACCTTCCGCTTCCTCACCTACACCGTGGTGCTGCCCGGCAACCCCGACAAGCTGGTGTTCTACAAATCGCGCCGCGCCGAAAAGTGGTGGATGGAAGTGGAGCGCCTCGGCGATAACGCCACCAAGCGCGTGGTACCGTGCACGTACGAGGACTACCTGAATGCCTCGCAGGGCGACCTGCCGCAACGCTGGATTCGGCTGCAGGCGCTGTTGAGCTAGATTTTAGTTGTCTGTTGGTTGTTGTCAGTTGTTAGATTTCGTGTTTGAAAATTGTAGAACCCGCATGAGCCTGACAACTAACAACGACCAACCAACAACTAAAACCTACACCAAGAACCAGCTCGCCCTGCGTAATGGCCAGGACCGCGACGAAATCTGGGTAGCCTACCAAGGGCAGATTTACGACGTGAGCCGCTCGCGACTCTGGCGGCGCGGCAACCACTACGAGCACTGGGCCGGCCAAGACCTCACTGCCGAACTGGACAAAGATGCGCCGCATACGGCCAACGTATTCGACAATTTCCCCGTTGTGGGCCAACTTGTGTAAAGCAGGCCTTTTCCTGATTGACGCCCAAAACCATTTATTGAACAAGCTAAAGCATGTTCTACACGATGATGACCACCGAAGCACCCTCCGAATTCAACCACCTCGAAACGCTGTCGACCACTGAGCTGCTGGCTGGCATGAACCAGCTCGACCGCACCGTGCCCGAAACCGTGGCCAAAGCCCTGCCGCAGATTGAGGCGTTGGTGGAAGCCACGGTAGCCCGGCTGCGCGACGGCGGGCGGCTGTTCTACATCGGAGCGGGCACCAGCGGGCGGCTGGGCGTAGTGGATGCTTCGGAATGCCCGCCCACGTTCGGGGTGCCGGCCGAGATGGTGGTGGGCATCATGGCGGGCGGTGACGGCGCCATTCGGGTAGCAGTAGAGGGAGCCGAAGACGACGCTGAACAGGCCTGGTTTGACTTGCAGCAGCACAATATCAGCGCGAAAGACGTGCTGGTGGGCATTGCCGCTTCGGGCCGCACGCCCTACGTGATTGGCGGGCTGCAGCGGGCGCGGGCGGCCGGTGTGGCGACCGGTTGCGTGGTGTGCAACGCCGGTTCGGCGGTGGCGGCGGCGGCCGAGTTTCCGGTAGAAGTGGTGACGGGGCCGGAATTCATCACGGGCAGCACCCGCCTGAAAGCCGGGTCGGCCCAGAAAATGGCGCTTAATATGCTCACTACGGCCACGTTTATTCGCCTGGGCTACGTGCGCGGCAACAAGATGGTCGACATGAAGCTCTCCAACGTGAAGCTGGTGGACCGCGGCGAGCGCATGCTGATGGATGAGCTCGGCATCGGGCAAGCGGAGGCGGCAGAGCTGCTGAAGCGGCATGGCAGCGTGCGCGCAGCGCTGGATGCTCGCGCGTAGCACATGCTTTAGCTTGTGCCTCACGGGCTTATTTTTTCGGGCGAACGATTCGGGGCCTTCGGCGTTTCTAGAGAGGCACAAGCTAAAACGTGTGCTCTACTTGCCCTATGCACACCATCGAGCCGCACTACAACTGGATTGAGCAGTACTCTGCTTCTGAAGACCCTCGCTCGCCACTTTTCGAAACCGAAAACAGCCTCGACACCTACACCAACACCATCTACGGCTACTACATCCACCCGCAGTGGGACAGCCTGGGGTCGGATACGCTGTTCTTCAAAATCCTGTTTGCCGATTATGAGTTGGGCATTGCCGTGCTCGAATTCATTGGCGAATGGAACGATGCCATCGAAAACGACATCATGGAGCTCAAGCGGAATATCATCGATATTCTCACCCACGAGGGCATCCGCAAGTTCATCCTCATCGGCGAAAACGTGTTCAACTTCCACGGCTCCGACGACTCGTACTACGAAGAATGGTACGAGGACGTGGAGGATGGCTGGATTGCCGGCGTGAATTTTCAGGAACACGTGCTGCGCGAGATGAAGCAGTACAACGTGGATAACTACATCAATTTCGGCGGCCAGCTCGACGACCTTCCCTGGCGCACCTACGAGCCCCGCCGCCTGTTCGAGGTAGTGGATAACCTGCTGAACCGGCGGCTGGGCTTGCCCGAAACCGAGCTGTAGCGCGGACTTTACGGTCCGCGTATCCACGCTACCCCAACAAACCTTTCCTGACGCGGAATACAGAGTCCACGCGACAGCCCCAAACACAAAAAAGCCTCTCCGTTACCGGAGAGGCTTTTTTTTACACCAAATTAGCAAGAATTACTTCTTAACCTCGGTCGTGGTGGTGGTGGTTTCGGTAGCGCCGGCGGGAGCCATTTTGTCAGCGGCGTTCTCCATAGCGTCCGACTTAGCATCAGCCGAGTCACGTACGGCGTCAGCCTTGTCTTCCATAGCGTCAGCTTTGGCTTCGCCAGCAGCTTCTACGTTTTCAGCTTGCTGCTCAACAGCCTCTTCTTTCTTGCTTTCGCAAGCGGTGAACGAGAACGAAGCGGCAGCCAGGGCGAGGAACAATACTTTTTTCATCTTGTTTTTTGTTAAATGTTGGGGTGAGATTTCAGGCAACTTCTGAAGTTTTAGCCGAAGCAAAATTTCAAATTCGGGGCTTTATACCCACACACGGTAGAGGTAACCCGCCCCGAATAAAAAATTTGTGAAGTTTTTATAAAACCGCTTCACAAATCCTCAGAACCTATTTTTTGCGGAACACAATGCCGATGGGTACGCCCGTGAAGTCGAAATGCTCGCGCATCCGGTTTTCGAGGTAGCGCGTGTAGTTGGTTTGCACGTACTGCGGCAGGTTGGCGAAGAAGGCAAACACGGGGTTGTGCGTGGGCAGCTGCGTCACGTACTTGATGCGAATCATCTTGCCCTTGAGCGCGGGCGGGCCGTACTTCTCAATCTCCTTCAGCATCACGTCGTTGAGCTGAGAGGTCGGAATTTTGCGACGCTTGTTGTGATACACTTCGATGGCCGTTTCGATGGCCTTGTGCACGCGCTGCTTGTTCAGCACCGAGATGAAGATGACGGGGATGTAGGAGATGGGCGCAATCTTTTCGAGGATTTTCGCCTCGAACTCCTTGGCCGTGTTGGTGTCTTTGTTCTCCACCAAATCCCACTTATTCACCAGAATCACAATGCCTTTGCGGTTCTTGTCGGCCAGGGTGATGATGTTCACGTCCTGGGCCTCGATGCCGCGACTGGCGTCGAGCATCACGATGCAGACGTCGGCCTCCTCCAGGGCGCGCAGGCTGCGCATGTTGGCGTAGAATTCTACATCCTCGCTCACCTTGGCTTTGCGGCGCAGGCCGGCGGTATCGACCAGAATGAACTCCTTGCCGAAGGCATTGTAACGGGCCGAAATCGAGTCGCGGGTGGTGCCGGCAATGTCGGTCACGATGCTGCGGTCTTCGCCGAGCAGCAGGTTCACGAGGCTGGATTTGCCCACGTTGGGGCGGCCCACCACGGCAATGCGCGGGATTTCCGACTCGGGCTCTTCGATGCCGGGGTCGTCGAAGTGGCTTACCACGGCGTCGAGCAATTCGCCAGTGCCGTGGCCGTTCTGGCTGCTGATGGCGAAGATTTCGGCATCGCCCAGGCCCAGCGCATAGAACTCGCCCACGCCGTTGGCGCGCAGGTTGGTGTCGGCCTTGTTGGCCACCAGGTAGATGGGCTTTTTGCCCATGTAGCGGCGCAGCACGTGTGCAAACTCCTCGTCGAGGCCGTGCACGCCGGCGTCGGCATCCACCATGAAGAGCACCACATCGGCCTCTTCAATGGCCAGTTTCACCTGCTTGTTGATTTCGCCCTCGAAAATATCTTCCGAATTGTGCACGTACCCACCTGTGTCAATCACGGTGAAATTCTTGCCAATCCAGTCGCCGTAGCCGTAGTGGCGGTCGCGGGTAACGCCGCTCTCGTTGTCCATGATGGCCTTGCGCTGGCCCACGAGGCGGTTGAAAAGCGTGGATTTGCCCACGTTGGGCCGCCCTACGATGGCAACCGTGTTTTGCTTTGACATGATATGTGGCCCCAGCCGCCGACCCGACCTAGATTCGGCAGTGCCCGGGGTGTGTTAGTTATAGATGGTCGGAATGTATTTTCTCTGTCATCCTGAGCGCAGCGAAGGACCTTTTCACTGCTGAACGATTTGCAGCAACCAAAGCGGTGCGAGCGTGATAAGGTCCTTCGCTCCGCTCAGGATGACAAACTATTATTGATAACCAAACCGGCTCAATGCTTTCGCATCGGTGCGCCAGTTCTCGTTCACTTTCACGTGTAGCTCGAGGAACACCTTTTTGAGGAAGAATTTCTCCATTTCCTCGCGCGCCCAGGTGCCTACTTTCTTCAGCGCCTCGCCGCCCTGGCCGATAACGATGCCCTTCTGGCTGCTGCGCTCGACGTAGATGATGCCGCGAATACGGATGATGGCCTCTTCTTCCTTGAACTCTTCAATTACAACTTCGCAGCTGTATGGAATTTCCTTTTTGTAGAGCTTGAAGATTTTTTCGCGCACCATTTCGGCGGCAAAAAAGCGCTCGGGCTTGTCGGTTAGCTCGTCCTTTGGGTAGTATGGCGGATGCACGGGCAGGCGCTCCAGCACCAGCTGCAGCACGCCGTCGGTGCCGAAGTGGTTGAGGGCCGAGATAGGCAGGACTTCGGCGGCGTTGGGTAGCTGCTCTTTCCAGTAGGCCAGTTTGGCTTCCACTTCGGCCTGGTCGGCTTGGTCGATTTTGTTGACGAGCAGGATGATGGGCGTGTCCACCATTTTGCGCAGGCGCTCGACTACGGGCTCCTCGTCGTGCTTTTCGTAGATGTCCGTCACGAAGAGCACCACGTCGGCATCTTCGAGCGACGAGTACACAAACGACATCATGGCATTGTGCAGCTCGTATTTGGGCTGGATGATGCCGGGCGTGTCGGAATAAATCAGCTGGAAATCATCGCCGTTGAGAATGCCCAGGATGCGGTGGCGCGTGGTCTGGGCCTTGCTCGTGACGATGCTGAGCCGCTCGCCCACCAGCGCGTTCATGAGCGTGGACTTGCCCACGTTGGGCTTGCCAATGATGCTCACGAAGCCGGCGCGGTGGGGTTTAGTTTCGGGGTTCACGATGGATGGGTTTGATAATCAGGGCCGCAAAGGTACGGCTTTCGCGTCGGAAAAGCTAGGGTGGGGCGGAAATCGGGCCAGCGACGGGCTGGATGAAACCATGCTGCTTGCCGGCTGTTTGCTGGGCGGATGCTGTAGCGCGGACTTTGTAGTCCGCGAGTTTTACCGCCAGACTCGCGGACTACAAAGTCCGCGCTACACTCCACTGCCTGCTCCCGAACTTTGCCCTAATGAATTCTCCCGCTACTCCCGGCCGCCGCATTGGCGTGCTCCTCGTCAACCTCGGCACGCCCGACTCGCCCAGCACGCCCGATGTGCGCCGCTACCTCAACGAATTCCTCACCGACAGCCGTGTGATTGATATGGCCGCTGCTATTCGCTACCCGCTGTTTCAGGGCATTATTGTGCCGCTGCGGGCGCCAAAGTCGGCCAAAATCTACCAGCAGCTCTGGGATGCGGAACGAGGCTCGCCCCTGCTCTTTCACGGGCTCGATTTGCAGGCCCGGCTGAAGGAAGTGCTGGGCAAGGATTATGTGGTGGCCTTCGGGATGCGCTACCAGAAACCCAGCATCGAAAAGGCGCTGGAGGAACTGCGCGACGCGGCCGTGGACCGCATCATCGTGCTGCCGCTGTTTCCGCAGTACGCGTCGGCCAGCACGGGTTCGGTGCAGGAGAAGGTGATGGACATTGTAAAAGACTGGTGGATAGTGCCCAACATCAGCTTTATCAGCACTTTTGCCGACGACCCGGGCTTTATCGGCAGCTTCGCGGCGCGGGGCAAGGCCGAGATGGCCAAGCACGACTACGACCACATCGTGTTCAGCTACCACGGCATTCCGGAGCGGCACGTGCTCAAGGGCAGCTTCAAGGGCTACTGCAAGCTGGGCACCTGCTGCGCCAGTTACAACAAAAACAACCGCTACTGCTACCGGGCGCAGTGCTTCGCCACCTCGCGCCTGCTGGCCAAGGAGCTGGGCCTGCGCGACGACCAGTATACCGTCACCTTCCAGAGCCGCCTGCAAAGCCGCCTACGCGACCCCTGGCTGCAGCCCTACACCGACGAAGTCATCAAGGAATTCCCGGCCAAAGGCATCAATAACGTGCTGGCCTTCTCCCCCGCTTTCGTGGCCGACTGCCTGGAAACGACCATCGAAGTGGGCGAGGAATTCAAGGAATTATTTGAGGAAGCCGGCGGCAAGCATTGGCAGCTGGTCCCTTCGCTCAACTCGGAGCCCTACTGGGTGGATGCCGTGGCGGAGATGATTCGGCGGAATTAGAGCGTGGCTAACCAGCTCATGCAAGAAGGCCCTGTTGAGCTAAGCTCGGCAGGGCCTTCTTGCATATTTATATTTTCGCTAGCCGAAATTTCTGTAACTTTAAGGTTTCGCCCTCATTGAATTCCCACACGGATGCGCTTTCACTACGCTTTATTACTCACTTTCGGCCTGTTCACCGGCACGCAGGCGCGAGCTCAGCAAGCCGTTAAAATTCTATTTGATGCCACTAAAGCCCAAACAGCCGGTAATGCCGACTGGGTGATTGACGCCGACGTAGCGGGCAGCCCGCAACGCCTGCCCACCCCCGCGCAGAGCAACATCACGGCCAACACACCCGAGGGCTTCTGGACGGGCGCGATTTCGTCGTGGGGCATTGCGCTGGTAAAGCGCGGCTATCAGGTCGAAACCCTGCCTAGTAGCGGCCGCATCACCTATGGCGACGCCACCAATGCGCAGGACCTGCGCAATTACGCGGCCTACATCGTGGACGAGCCCAACACGCGCTACACTACCGCCGAAAAAACCGCTATTCTGAACTACGTGCGCAACGGCGGCGGGCTGTTCATGATTTCGGACCACACCATCTCCGACCGCAACGGCGATGGCTGGGACTCGCCGGCCATCTGGAACGACCTGATGTCGTCGGCTAGCCCCGCCAATCCCTTCGGCATCACTTTCGACCTCAACAACCTCACGTTCACCACCGGCGTGGGCGCCGCCGTGGCTCCCACCGATTCGCTGCTGCACGGCCCCGCCGGCAACCCGGTGGCGATGGAATACCACAACGGCGCCAGCCTTACGCTGAATACCACCGCCAATGCCAGCGTGCGCGGCGTGCTGTTCAAGCCCGGCGCGGCGACTACCGGCGCGGCCGGGGCCATTGTGGCCCGCGCCCGCTACGGCCGGGGCCGCGTGGCGGCCCTCGGCGACTCTTCGCCGCCCGACGATGGCACCGGTGCCCCCGGCAACAACCTGTATGACGGCTGGGCCGCCGAAGCCAACGGCGACCACGCCCGCCTGCTGCTCAATGCCACCATTTGGCTGGCCACGTCCAACCGCACGGCCACCGCTACCCGCCGCGCCACCGAGGCCGACTTCAGCATTTACCCCAACCCCAGCGCCGACGCGTTTTTCATTAGCGGCAACGTATTGCCAACGGAAATCCGCTGTCAGGATATGCTGGGCCAGCAGGTGTCGATTACCAGCACGGCGGCGGGCGCGGGTGCGCTGCGCATCGAAGCAGCCGGACTCGCGCCGGGCCTCTACGTGCTCAGCCTGCGGCTGCCCGATGGACAGGTGCTCACCCGGCAGATTGCACGGCAGTAATTGATACGAAGCGGTTCTAAGAAGCCCGGCGACGGCTGTAGAAGCTGTCCGTGTCGAATGAGTCCTGCTCGTAGAAGCGCGGGTTGGTGGCGGGCTCTTTGCCCAGCGCGCGCAGCATGGCCTCCTCGTACTCGCGGGTAATCTGGATTTCGACGTAGGGCGGGTAGTTCAGCACCGACTCGGCATTGAGCGCGGGCACGAATACGTTGTCGCCATCCTCGTCGAGCGAAGCAGCGCCAATGGGCAGCAGAATGTGGTTTTCGTGCTCGTTGAGGTTGAATCGGCTATCCAGTTCTACGTCGAGGTAGCGCACTTTTAGGGCTTCCACATCCACAATCAGCTCGTGCACGGTGCCCAGGGCCTGGCCGTCGTTGCCACGCACGGTCCAATTGCGCACGTCGGGGTTGTCGTCGGCTACTTCAAAATCGGTGAGGTCGCGCAGGCGGCGCAGAATGGGCGTTTCCATAGGCTGGTTGTCGGTTGTTCGTTATCAGTTGATTGTCAGCTGAACGGACAACGAACAACCGACAACTAAATATTAATTCTTCGGTTCGCCCAGCACGCGCACGGCGGCGGCGGCTTGCGTCAGAAACTGCTGGTTCTGGCGCTGCTCGGCGGCCGTGGCACTGCGGCCCGAGAGCTGCCCGGCCAGGCTCACCAGGTCGTTGGCCTGCGATTCTAGCTCCGGGTAAGCCTTTTGCTGCATGGCCTGAATAAGCCCGGCCGCCGCCACGAAGCCAGGGCGCAGGCTGGCACTGGCTTCGTCGAGGCGGGCGGTGGCACTGGTTAGGTTGTCGCGCTGCTCCAGCACGGCGGGGTCGCGCAGGTCGTCGCGGTCAGTCAGGGCAACCAGCACGCCAGCCAGCTTTTGCAGGCCGTTGCGGGCATAGTCGGGTGCGGCGGGGCTGCTGGCCGCTTGGGTAGCCAGCGAGCTGGCCGTTTCGGTGCTCCCAGCCGAATCGCCCTGCGGAATGGCGTCGATGGCCGCCCGGCGCGTGGCCTGGTCCACGGCAGCGGCGGCCGCCAGCGTATCCGGGGCGGTGCCGGGGGCAGCGGCCTCCGGGGTGGCGGCGGGCGGCGCGGGCTCGTCGGCCGGGTCGGGCCGCAGGAAAAAGTAGGCGGCCACAGCCAGCACTATGGCCGCCAGCAGCACCAGCAGCCACGGGCTGGGCGACGTTTTTTTGCGTTGAATGTTGATGTCGGCCATGCAGCAGGTTGTTTTCGGCGTGTGTGTACGAAGCTGGGCCAAAAGTAGCCATCTGGGTGATGATGCGGCGTATTTACGCGGATTCTTCACCCGGTGAACCGGTCAAAACCAATTATTGAACGTAGGCAAGGGCAATTTCCCTGTGGCGTCCGTTATTCCTGGTCTTCTTCTATGCATCGCACTTTCACCCTGACCGTTCCCGCTACCGTCACCGAGCCCCTTTGCCAGCAGCTCGAACGCCTGCCCGACGTGGTGGGCCTGAGCGTACAGCCCGGCGGCTCGCGCAAGCCGGCCGGCGACGTGCTCACCCTGCAAGTCCTCAACCGTGGGGCCGACGAGGTGCTGCGCCTGGCCCGCGCCGCCGTGCCCGCCGACGAACAGCTTTCCATCGCCACTGCCGAAATCGCCAGCATCATTGCCCCGGCCGATAAGCAGCGCATCAAAAACGACCGCGACGAAGCCATTTGGGAGGAAATGATTGCCGGCCTGTGCTACAGCGCCCGCATCAACGCCAACTACATCTCGCTGATGGCGCTGGGGGGCCTGCTCGCCGCCATCGGGCTGGTGTCGGACCCCGTGCCGCAGGCCGTGGCGTTTATTTCCTCCAGCATCGTGGCGCCGGGGTTCGAGCCGCTGGCTAAAATCCCGCTGGGCTTGGTGCTGCGCGACTGGAAACTGGTAGGCCGGGGCTTAATCTCCACCCTGGTTGGCTACGCGGTATTCGCGCTGGCCGCATTTCTCACCATGCACGGCCTGCTGGCGGCGGAAGCAACCACCGTGGCCGACCTCGTGGGCAATGCCGAAGTAGAAAGCCTGCGCCACCCCGGACTGAAAGAGTTGGGCGTAGCCGGGGCGGGCGCGCTGGCGGGCATCCTTATCCTGGCCGCTTACCGGCGCAGCATCATCGCCGGCCCGCTCATCGCACTGGCCCTGATGCCCGCTGCGGCCCTTATTGGCAGTGGCCTGGCCATCGGCCAGCCGGCTCTGGCCCTGCAGGGAGTAGAGCGCACGCTGGCCGATGCCGGTTTCATCGTGGTGGCCGGCCTGTTGATTTTTGGCCTGAAACAGCTGTTTCAACACCAGCGCCAACCGATAGATTAAGCGCAGCCGAAGCTGCTACACGGCTACCGGCCGGTACAACTTGGCCAATGCCGCGACGGCGTAGTCCACTTCGGCTTCGGTGTTCATCTTGCTCATCGAGAAGCGCACCGTGGCGCGCTCGGGGTCGCAGCCCAGCGCTTCCAGCACGTGCGAGCCGGTTTGCGCGCCGCTGGTACACGCCGAGCCACCCGAAGCCGCCACCTTGCTGATATCGAGGTTGAACAGCAGCATTTCGCTGAAAGCCGACGGCGGCAAGCTCACGCTCAGCACCGTGTACAGGCTCTGGTCGGCAAATTCCGATAGGCCGTTGAACTGCACGTCGGCAATATCCGCCCGCAGTTTGCTGATGAACCGGTCTTTCAGCCCCTGCACATGCGCCTGATGGCTGGCCAGGTCGCGCACCGCGATTTCCAGCGCCTTGGCCAAGCCTACAATACCGGCCACGTTCTCGGTGCCCGAGCGCACGTTGCGCTCCTGCGAGCCGCCGTGGATGAGCGGGCTCACCTGCAGGCCACTGCGCGTGTAGATGAACCCCACGCCCTTCGGCCCGTGAAACTTGTGCGCCGAGCCCACCAGAAACTGGTTTTTCAGCTGCTGCACATCATGGCGGTAGTGGCCCATGGTCTGTACCGTGTCGGTGTGGAACACGGCCTCGTGCCGGGCGCAGATGTCGCCGATGGCCGCGATGTCATTCAGATTGCCGATTTCGTTGTTGGCGTGCATCAGGCTCACAAACGTGCGCGACTGCCCGGCCAGCAGTTCCTCCAGATGCGCCAAATCGAGCCGCCCCTGCGCATCATGCTTCACGTAGTGCAGCTCAATTTCGCCGCTCTTAGCCAGCGCCTGCAGCGGGTGCAGCACCGCGTGGTGCTCCAGTTTCGAAGTAATGGCGTGCTTCAGCCCCAGCGTGCGCACGCTGCCGAAGGCGGCGTAGTTGTCGGCTTCGGTGCCGCCGCTGGTAAAGGTGATTTCGGCCGGCGCGGCATTCAGCAGGTGGGCCACGGTCTTGCGGGCGTTTTCGATGGCGGCGCGCACCTGCCGGCCGGGACCGTGCAGGCTGCTGGGGTTGCCGTAGTGCTGCGTCAGAAACGGCAGCATGGCCTCCAGCACCTCGGGGTCGAGGGGCGTGGTAGCGGCGTTGTCGAAGTAAGCGTAGGCGGGGGCGGTGGGGGAAGTTGTCGTCATAGATGTCGTTTCAGCAGAAAAACCAGAAGCCGGGCGTGGGTGCACCCGGCTTCTACTAAGCTATACACAAATACAAATTTCGGCTTTCAAACTGACACCAGCCTACAGTAGCCGCGCTAATTGTCCAAAACACCGGTCAATTAGCTCTTCGCCGCGATAATCTCCTTGATATCGCCAATGATTTTCTGGGCCAGATAATCAGCCGTTGAGTTCGAATCCGACTCGGCGTAGATGCGGATAATCGGCTCGGTGTTCGACTTGCGCAGGTGCACCCACTCCTTGTCAAACTCGATTTTCACGCCGTCAATCGTGTTCACGGGCTGCTTGGCGTAGCGCTGCTCCATCTTGGTCAGCACGTCATCGGTGTTGATATCAGCGGTCAGCTCAATCTTGTTTTTCGAGATGAAGTAGTTCGGGTACGAGTTGCGCAGGCGGCTCACCGTGAGGCCGGTTTTGGCCAGGTGCGTCAGGAACAGTGCAATGCCCACCAGGGCGTCGCGGCCGTAATGCAGTTCGGGATAGATGATGCCGCCGTTGCCCTCGCCGCCAATCACGGCGTTGGTTTCCTTCATTTTGGTCACCACGTTCACCTCGCCCACCGCCGCAGCCGAGTAGCTGCCGCCGGCTTTCTCCGTCACGTCGCGCAGGGCGCGGGTGCTGCTCAGGTTGCTCACCGTGTTGCCGCCGCCCAGTGATTTCAGCACGTAGTCGGCCACGGCCACCAGCGTGTATTCTTCGCCGAACATCTCACCGTTTTCGCTCACCAGCGCCAGGCGGTCCACGTCGGGGTCCACCACAATGCCGAGGTCGAAGCCGCCTTTTTCGAGCACCTTGGCAATGTCGCGCAGGTGCTCGGGCAGCGGCTCGGGGTTGTGGGCGAAATCGCCGGTAGGCTCGCAGTGCAACTTCTCCACCGTCGTCACGCCCAGCGCTTCCAGCAGCTGCGGCACGGCAAAGCCACCCGACGAGTTCACCGCATCCACTACCACCCGGAAGTTGCGGGCCTTAATAGCTTCCACGTCCACCAGCGGCAGCGCCAGAATGGCTTTGATGTGCTTTTTCAGGAACGCATTATCCGTAGTATACTGCCCTAGCTTCGTCACGGGCGCAAAGTCGAAGTCCTCACTTTCGGCCGACGCCAGCACCTGCTGCCCATCGGTTTCAGAAATGAATTCGCCGGTAGCGTTTAGCAGTTTCAGCGCGTTCCACTGCTTGGGGTTGTGCGAGGCCGTGAGGATGATGCCGCCGGCCGCCTTCTTGGCGGGCACGGCCATTTCCACGGTCGGCGTGGTGCTCAGGCCGAGGTCGCACACGTCGAGGCCGAGGCCCTGTAGCGTGGCGGCCACCAGCCGGCTCACCATGTCACCCGAGATGCGGGCGTCGCGCCCAATCACAATCAGCTTGCTGTCGGTAGCCTGGGTTTTCACCCACGTGCCGTAGGCGGCGGCGTATTTCACCACGTCGAGGGGTGTGAGGCCTTGGCTCACGGGCCCGCCAATGGTGCCGCGAATGCCGGAGATAGATTTTATTAAAGTCACGGAGGTCGTTTTTTGAAAGGCCAAAATTAGGCATTGGCCGCCGGTTGGCGACGCGTCGTTTTATCTTTGAAGCAATGGAAAATTCTGAATCCACTTCTACGGCTCTGCTTGGTTCCGACCGCCGCCCCGCCCAACTCGAAGCTTTTGGCCGCCTGCTCGACGTACTCAACCGCCTCCGCGCCGAGTGCCCCTGGGACAAAAAGCAAACGCTGCAAACCCTGCGGCACCTCACCATCGAGGAAACCTACGAAATCAGCGATGCCATCCTGCGCGACGACCTGCCCGACCTGAAAAAGGAGCTCGGCGACGTGATGCTGCACCTGATTTTCTACGCCCGCATCGCTGCCGAAAAAGGCGCCTTCGACATCGCCGACGTGCTCAACGCCCAGTGCGAAAAGCTTATCTACCGCCACCCGCACATCTACGGCGACGTGCAAGCCGATGACGAAGAGGCCGTAAAGCGCAATTGGGAGCAGCTTAAACTCGCGGAAAAAGGCAATACCACCGGCGTGCTGGGCGGCGTGCCTACTTCGCTGCCCGCGCTGGTAAAAGCCATGCGAATTCAGGAAAAAGCGCGAGGCGCCGGCTTCGATTGGGAGCAGCCCGCACAGGTTTGGCAGAAAGTACAGGAAGAATTATCAGAATTCGGCGACGAGTACAGCCACGGCGATGCCACCCGCATGAACGCCGAAAAAGCCGCCGACGAATTCGGCGATTTGCTCTTTTCGCTGGTCAATTTTGCCCGCTTCGCCGGTATCAACCCCGAGGAAGCACTAGAGCGTACCAACCGCAAGTTTATCAGCCGGTTTCAGTACCTCGAAACGGCTGCCGCCGCCGCCAACCAACGCCTCGCCGACCTCTCCCTGGCCCAAATGGACGTGTATTGGGAGGAAGCCAAGCGTCGCCCGGCCCAACCCAACCCATCGGTTTAGCGTTGGCCTAACTTCATCCGGCTTTCATGCACTTTCGCCGGTTGCGGGCAACTTTTCTTTGGTCAGCCCGCAGTTTTTGGTTAGGTTTGCCAAGCTAAGATGGCTGGGTAGGAAGTTCAGACTTCGGTAAGTGCCATTTTAATCCTTCTCCTGCGGGATTATCGATTGTTCTTTTGCCGGATTCCGCGCTCCTAACCAACTTTTTGCATTTTCTTTACCCACTCAATTCAACTACTTCACACAACAACCCCCAAACACTCCGGAACAATGGAACAGAAAAATGCCATGAACACGAGCCCACGGCCCGCCGCTACGGCCGCCAAAGCCGAAGCCAAAAGCAGCGGTGGTGCCTCGCTGTTCTCCGTGATAGTTATCATTTTGGCCTTCGTCATTAGCTATATCGTTTTCAAATTCGTCTTCGGTGATGGCAGCCACTTCCAAGGCGGCAACCCCGAAAACAACCCCAACCCCGGCGATTACCTCGGCGTGGTATACAAAGGCGGCGTAATTGTGCCGTTCCTGCTCACGATGTTCCTCTGCGTTATCACGTTCTCGATTGAGCGCATGCTGACCATCTCGAAAGCCAAAGGCTCGAAAGGCATTGAAACCTTCGTGCGCACCGTGCGCCAGAAGCTGAACGCCAACGACATCAACGGTGCCCTGGCTGCCTGCGACGCGCAGAAAGGCTCGGTAGCCAACGTGGTGAAAGCCGGCCTGATGAAATACAACGAGATGGCCCGCGAGCGTGGCATGACCACCGACCAGAAAGTACTGGCCATCCAGAAAGAAATCGAAGAAAGCACCGCCCTGGAGCTGCCGATGCTGGAGAAAAACCTGGTTATCATCTCGACCATCGCCTCGATTGCAACCCTGACCGGTCTGCTCGGCACGGTATTCGGCATGATTCGCGCCTTCGCCGCTCTGGCGCAGGCCGGTACTCCCGACGCCGTAGCACTGGCAAACGGTATCTCGGAAGCTCTGATTAATACGGCTCTCGGTATCGGTACTTCGGCCCTGGCCATCGTGGCTTACAACTACTTCACCAGCAAAATTGACGAGCTGACCTACAGCATCGACGAGGCTGGCTTCAGCATCATCCAGACCTTCGCTGGCCAGCACGGCCAGACCACGGCTACCCAAACGGTTTAATTCCGCTTGCGCAGCTGCCGGCTGATGCACTAAAACGCGGGGCGATTCGTTCTTCGGAATGAGTCGCCCCCTTTTAACCCCACCTCGCAATGCCCAAAGTAAAACCGCACCGTACCTCGCCGTCGCTCGATATGACGCCGATGGTGGACCTGGCCTTCTTGCTGGTGACATTCTTCATGCTCACCACCAAGTTTGCCCCCGAAGAGACTGTGGTGGTGGACACGCCCTCGTCGATTTCGGACCTGAAACTGCCCGAGAACAACGTTATCACGCTCACCGTCGACAAGAACAAGCGCGTGTTCTTCGGCGTCGATGCCCCGCAGACCAAGATTCAGGCCCTGCAGCGCGTTGGTGCCAAGTACGGCGTCAACTTCACGGCCGCCCAGGCCAAGGAGTTCAGCAACCTGCCTAACTTCGGCCTACCCATCAGCCAACTAGGTTCTTACCTGAACATGGCTAAAGAAGACCGCAAGCAGGTGAATGCCAAGCAGCCCGGCGTGCCGATGGACTCGCTTAACAACCAGCTGATTGACTGGGTGCTGGCGGCCCGCACGGCTAACCAGGCCATTTTCAAGAAGCCGACCTACATCGCTATCAAAGGCGACGGTGACGCTGATGTACCCACGGTGCAGCAGGTTATCAAGGTGCTTCAGGAGAAGGATATCAACCGCTTCAACCTCATCACGGATATGGAGAATAAGCCGGTAGCCGCCAAATAAGCGCTATCAGCCTTTCTCTAATCTTTTCACTTAGTTAACTCCCATGGCAGAAATTCAAGGCAAAGCCGACTCCGGTGGAAAAGGTGGGAAGAAGCGGGCCAAGAAAATGTCGACCAAAATCGACATGACCCCAATGGTGGACTTGGCCTTCCTCCTGCTCACCTTCTTCATGCTGACCACCACCTTCGCCAAGCCCAACGTGATGCAGCTCACGATGCCGGTGAAGAAGACCGACGATGTGGAGGACACGAAAATCAAGGCCTCGCAGGCCATGACCATCATCCTCGGCAAAGACAATAAGGCGTACTACTACTTCGGTCTGAACACGCCCAACGACAAAACCGTACCCAAACCTGAGCTGAAGGTGACGAACTTCTCGGCCAGTGGCATTCGCCAGGTCCTGCTGGACCGGCAGCGTCGCAGCCCGGAGCCCATCATCCTCATCAAGCCCACCGAAGATTCTAAATACAAGAACATGGTGGACATTCTGGACGAGATGAACATTACGAACCAGAAGAAATACGCGCTGGTGAAGGTACCCAAAGACGACCTGGACCTTATTAAAGACTCAGCCCTATGATGGATAACGCGCAACTGGCCAAGGCCAGCATGAACGACATCGTTTTCGAGGGCCGGAACAAGGCATACGGAGCCTACGTGCTGCGTCGCCTCTACCAACGCCACGTAACCCGGGCGCTAATTATCGCTACGTCGATTTTCGCGCTGCTGGTTTTCTTCCCACTCATCGCGCAGTATCTGAAGGATAAGATGCCGAAGGAGAAGGAAAAAAACCTTCAGGAGAACGTGCTGATGGACGCTCCGCCCCTGGACGACACCAAGCCGCCACCCCCTCCCCCGCCCCCCGAGGCGCCACCACCCCCGCCCCCCAAGCTTACCACCATCAAGTTCACCCCTCCGGTGGTGAAGAAGGATGAGGAAGTGAAAAAGGAAGAGGTTCCGGACCAGGAGGAGTTGAAGGAAAAGACGGTAGCCACCGTAACCGTGCAGGGCAACACTAATGCTCCTGACCTGACCGAACTCGCCGGCACCGGCGACAAAGTGGTGGAAGAAGTTGTTGAAAACAAGGTTTACACATATGTTGAGCAAATGCCCGAATTGCCGGGCGGCGGTGGCCAGGGTGCCATCGTAGCGGCCATCCAGAAGGCCGTGCGCTATCCTCCGATGGCGCTGCGCAACCAGGTGGAAGGCCGGATTTTCGCCAGCTTCACCGTAAACCCGCAAGGCGACGTAACGGACGTGAAAGTGGTAAAAGGCCTGGGTTCAGGCTTGGATGAAGAAACTATCCGCGCCATCAAAACGCTGCCGAAATTCCGCCCTGGTAAGCAGAATGGTCGCGCAGTAAGCGTTTCGTTTACGGTGCCGATTACCTACAAAATCCAGTAATCAGCGCTGGCTCCGGCTAGCTCTGTTTCACCCCGGATTGGGCTTCGCAGCCCGGTCCGGGGTGTTTTGCTTATACCGACCGCTTGTTAGCTCTAGAATGACAGCAAATAGGAGTTCAATTGCACCATGTACTCAAATGGCAATAGATGCGTTAAGCAACAATTCTTGCCTGCGTTGCTGCCAGAAAGATGAAAGCGGTGTTTTCTGCGCATTATGAAAACCGGTCGTTTTTCCGCTTTTTTGCGCTCTCGTTTACAAGCTGTCTGTAGTCGAGCCGAACCTTTCAGAAGCAGTTTCGGGTTTATACCATCTCCTAATCAGCTTTTTTGCTTGTATGCTCAACCTTCCGACAACTGAAGAACGGCTTGGCAAGTCGCCCCAGCGTTTGGTGCGTTACTTTGTCTTGGTGATGGCCTTGGTGTATCTGGGGCTTGGCGTATGGCTTTTCTGGTCGGCGGGCGAGCCATCAGGGGGCGGGCTGCTTCAGTTGGGGCCCACGGGCCGCCGGGTGCTGGGAGGCGTATTCATCCTATATGGCCTGATGCGGTTTATCCGCGGCTATCAGGCCAACTTTCGCAAAAAACCTAATTTCGACGACAATGAATAAGCGCTTTTCCTTTCTGGCGGCTGGCTTGGCTACGGTGGTGGCGGGCACGCTGGGTGCAGTGTCCTGCAACGGTCCCGGCTCGCCGGGTGCGCAGGACACCCCCACGAGCGGCACAGTGGCGGTGAGCGTTGATGAGACGTTCGCACCCATTTTGCAAGCGCAGGTGGATACTTTTGCTAAGCTGTACCCGAACGCGCACGTGCAGATGAGCTTCCAGCCGGAAGAAAAAGTGATGCTGGACCTTATCAATGATAAGATTAAAGTAGCAGTGGTATCGCGGGAGCTTAATGCCGAGGAGCAAGCTGACTTTGTTAAGCAAACCATTACTCCCCGCACTACGCGTATTGGTATCGATGGCTTGGCCATTGTGTTGAACCGCGCCAACCCCGATTCGCTGCTGACGGTAGCGCAGTTGGCCGAGATTTTTACCGGGAAGACGGCTAACTGGTCGCAGGTGAGCGGGAAGAAAGGCTTGGCCGCCATCAACGTAGTTTTCGATGCCAACCGTAGCAGCACCACGCGCTTCGTGCTCGATTCGGTGACGCGCGGAACGGCGCTGACCAAGCGGGCCTTCGCTGCGTCCTCAAACCCTGCCCTGCTCGACTACGTGGCGACGCACCCCAATGCCATTGGCGTAGTGGGCGTGAATTGGATTTCGGACCGCGATGACCCTACGGCCATGAAATTTTTGAACAAGGTGCGAGTGGCCAGCATCACTTCCCGCCCCAACCCGACGGTTAACGATTACATCCAGCCCTATCAGGCCTACCTGGCCGAAAAAACGCCCGAACAACTGACCGAGCACGCCGAATTGCAGAACTATCCGCTGCGGCGCAGCCTGTACGTTATCAGCCGCGAGGCGCGCGCGGGGTTAGGCACGGGGTTTGCATCTTTCGTGGCAGGCAAGAACGGGCAGCTCATTTTCCAGAAGTCGGGCTTGCTGCCCGCCCAGATGCAGGCCCGCATCATCACGACGCCTAAACTGTAAGCGCGCTTGTCGCGTACCCTCTTTTCCCTGTTGTTTTTTCATTCTTTCCTTTTTCCTATGAGTTTCAAGCCCTGGAAACAGCCGTTGCTCGCCGCCGTCGCCCTGATGGCCGGCACCACGGCGGCCACCGCCCAAAACATTCAAACGGCCCAACGCGACATCGAAGTGGGCCGGTACAATGCCGCCCGTGCCGCTTTGCGCCCCGGTGCTACCCCCGAAACCGCTTTTGAGTTAGGCCGCCTGTACCAGATGCGCGACATGCCGGATTCGGCTGCGTTCTATTTCAATAAGGCCGCTGGTGCTACGCCCTTTGGGCAGGTAGCCGCTGGTCGTGCTTTGCTGGCCAAAGGCCAGACCTCGGCAGCTGAAGCCCAGTTCGACGCGGCGGCTAAGGCCACCAAAAACAAGGATGCCAAGGTGCTCACGATGATTGCGCAGGCTTACGGCGAGGCTGACACGAAGGATATGGGCAAAGCCCAGACCTACATTGCCGCCGCCCAGGCCGCCAACAAAAAGGATGAGCCGGCGCTGATGGTAGCGCAGGGCGACGTGTACCTGCACTCGGACAAGGGCGGTGGAGATGCCATGAGCAGCTTCGACCGCGCTATCACGGCCAACCCCAGCTACGCGCAGGCCTACTACAGAAAAGGGGTGCTGAACGTACGTTCGCGTAACTTCAACGCCGCCCGCGAGTCGCTGAACAAAGCGGTAGACCTCGACCCGAGCTATGCTCCTGCCTACCGCGAGTTGGCGGACATGTACTATCTGGCTGGTCAGTACGACCTGGCGCTGAAAAGCATTCAGCAATACATCGGTTTGGCCGAGAAATCGCCGGCTACGGATGCTCAGTATGCGGCCTTCCTTTATAAGAGCAAGAAGTACCCCGAGGCACTGACTGAAGTGAACAAGGTGCTGGCTGCTGAGCCAAACAATTTGACGATGAACCGGCTGCGTCCTTACCTGCTGTATGAAACCGGCGATTTTAATGCTGCTGCTACGGCAATGGACCAGTATATGAAAATTGCTCCGGCCGACAAAATCATTCCGGAAGACTACTCGTACCAGGGACGTATTCTGGCCCGCGCTGGTCGCGCTGATGAAGGCATCAAGATAATCCAGAAGGCCATCCAGACCCAGACTGACCCGGAGAAAGTGAAGGAATTGCAGCGTGACCTTGCAACTGCCTACTCCACGAAGAAGGACTACGCTAACGCTTCGCGTATCTATGCCCAGTTGGCAAAGAATGGCGACCTGACTGACCAGTTCCGTCTAGCTACGGCATTCAGCGCAGCCAAACAGTATACCCGCGCTGATAGTGTTTACAGCATCATTAACACGGCTAAGCCGACTTACGGCCCCGCTTATTTGGCTCGTGCTAAAGCTAATTCGGGTCTTGACCCGGAAGCTAAGCAAGGTCTGGCCAAGCCTTCGTATGACAAGTACATTGAGTTGTCGAAAGCTGAAGGTGCCGACCCAACCAAGTTCCGTGAAGGTCTGGTAGAGGCTTATGGCTACCTGGGTGTTTACAACTTCCAGAAAGGCGATAAGGCAGCGGCTTTGGCCAATTTCCAGCAGGTACTGGCCCTGGACCCCACCAATGCCGGTGCAAAGAATAACATTGAAATTCTGAGTGCCAAACCCAAGGCTACCACCACGAAGAAAACCACCACGACGACTGTTAAGAAGAAATAACGTTGTTGTGAGCATGCAAAAGGCCCCGGTGCAATAGCACCGGGGCCTTTTTTATTGCAAGTAGCTTCCGAGCTAACCTCTGTGACTGAAAGGAGGCTGTGCTTCAACCATATTTCAGTGCACTGGATGCCTTATTAAGCCATAGATTAGTGACTGGCTGCCCAAGTGCGCCATAGGTCTAGTGCAGCGGCAAAATCGGCAGGCAATTCAGCTTCGAAGTATAGGTGCTCCCCCGAGGTAGGATGCACGAAGCCCAACGAACGGGCGTGTAGTGCCTGCCGGGGCAAGAGTTGGAAAGCGTGTTCGACCAAGTCACGATAAGCGCCGGTATTCTGGCCGACGCGGATACGGTCGCCGCCGTACGTAGCATCGGAAAACAGCGGGTGGCCAAGGAACTGCATGTGCGCCCGAATCTGGTGGGTGCGGCCGGTTTCGAGTACGCACCGCACCAGCGTGACCGGGCCAAAGCTTTCCAGTACCTCATAGTGCGTAACGGCGTGTTTGCCCTGCTCGCCGGCGGGGTACACGGCCTGCACCTTGCGGTCGCGCAGGCTGCGGCCAATATTGCCGCGAATAGTGCCCGTGGGGCCGGGCGGCGTGCCCCACACCAGCGCCAAGTAGCTGCGCTGGATGGTGTGGTGGAAAAACTGGTTCGACAGATGCGTCATGGCAAACTCGGTTTTGCCGATAACCAACAAGCCCGACGTATCCTTATCGATGCGATGCACCAACCCGGGCCGAATTTCGCCGTTGCGGCCGGTAGGCAGGTTGGCGAGGTGATGAGCCAAGCCATTTACCAGTGTGCCCTGCCAGTGACCGTAGGCGGGATGCACGACCAAGCCAGCCGGCTTGTTCACGATGAGCAATTCTGCGTCCTCATAGCGAATGTCCAGTGGCATTTCCTCGGGCACTACTTTGCCTTCGCGCGGCGGTTCGGGCAGCGTGATGGTGATGAGGTCCTGCGGCTTGATGCGGTAGTTCGGTTTCACGGCCGTACCGTTTACCTCGACGGCAGCCGCCCGAATGGCCTCCTGAATTTTATTGCGTGAGGTGTTGCGCAGGCGGTTCTGCAGAAACTTATCAATGCGTAGCAACTCCTGGCCGCGGTCGACGACGATGCGGTGATGCTCGTAGAGTTCGTCGCCGCCGTCTTCGTCGTCGGGGCCAGTCAGGTCGTCTTCATCCAGAGCGGAATCCAGCATAAAAAAGGGGAATGGGCACGAAAAAAGCCGGAGCAGCTGCTCCGGCTTTTCGGCAATCAGGCAGCGGGGCTGCTTACTTCTTGGTCTTTACTTTGGTTTTATTCACGCCGGGAGCTACCGGGGCCGGAGCGGGCGTCGTCGTGGGTCCCGATTTCACGGGAGCCGCTGCGCCGGGCGTGATGCCCATTTTCTTCAGCACGAGGTCCGAGATGTCGCCTTCTTTGGGAGCGTGCAGCAGCAGGGGGCTGCCACCGCCATCGGAGTTGAACACGTAGGTGAAGCCGTTCTCATCGGCAACCAGGTCGATGTTCTTTTGCAGTTTGTCGAGAGCAGGCTTCAGCAGGGTTTGTTGCTTCTGCTGCAGGCTCTGCTGCGCGCTCTGCTGGAACTCCTGAATGGACTGCTGCAGGCCCTGCAACTCTTTTTCCTTATCGGCTTTTACTACTTCGGTCATCGTGCCGGCAGCCTTCTGATAAGCTTCGCCCTTGGTCTGGTACTCGGCATATTTGCTTTTCAGCTGCGCTTCGAGCTGCGAGTTGTAAGTCTTCAGCTCCGATTCAATCTGTTTGCTTTCGGGCATCTGGGCCAGCACGTACTGGACATCGGTGTAGCCGATTTTCAGGGGGGCCTGGGCCTGCGCCGAAGTGGCGGCCAGGGTTCCGGCGGTCAGCAGAACGGCGGCGAGCGTCAGACGAAAAATTTTCACGAGATTCATCAAAAAGAAAAAGGGTCAGAAAAATGTTGGGGCAAAGGTAATTACTTCTTGCCGGCCGGGCGTGCTGGCTTGGTTACTTTGGTTTTAGCTGCTGGTTCGGGAGTACCCGAATCCGATTCGAAGTTGGGGTCGACCGGGGTTTTGGGTGGAGCTATGGTTTTCACGGCGCCTTTGGGCCCGGGCTGGTTGCGGTCTTCGGCTCCCAGGCCCAGTTCCTCCAGCACAAACTCGGTGTAGTCGTGCGCCGGGTTGGTGTAGAGCATGGTCAGGTCGCCGGATTTGTCAAAAATCACCGCCAGCGACTTTTTCTTGGCCACTTTCTCCACGGCTTCGAATACCTTGTCCTGCACCGGCTTGTTCAGTTCCTGGCGCTTCTTGAACAGCTGGCCTTCGTAGCCAAACTGCTTGTTGCGGTAGGTTTTCAACTCCTGCTCCTTGAGCAGAATTTCGTCCTGCCGCTTTTTCTTCATCGCCTCCGTCAGCACAATTTCTTCGTTCTGATAGTTCCGATGGAGCTTATCAAGGTCCTTCTGCTGCACCTCAATTTCCTTCTGCCAGGTATCGGAAAGCAAGGCCAGTTCCTGCTGGGCCTTGGCATACTCCGGCATTTTGGCCATGATGAATTCCGAATCAACCCACCCAAATTTCTGCGCCTGGGCCACGCCGGCCCCGCTCAGCAGCAATGCGACGGCCAGTAGCAGGCCACGAAAGTTCTTCATACGAGGCAAAACGTGAAATCCGGGCGCATAGTGTCCGGCTAGCGAATTTGCTGGCCGATGATGAAGTGGAAGTGGTTGGGGTCCTGCTTGGCACCGCCTGCATTCAGTGGCACCACCGAATCAAAGCCATGGCCGTAGTCAAACCCAAGCAAACCAAATGCCGACATGAATACGCGGGCCCCTACCCCAGCCGAACGGTAAAGTTTGTACGGGTTGTAGTTCTGGTAAGAGTCAAATGCATTGCCTGCTTCGGCAAATGCCAGCACATACACGGTCGCCGCCGGGTTCAAGCTCACCGGATAGCGCATTTCCAGCACGTATTTGTTGAAGGCAATGCCGCCCGCCTGCTGGCCTTGGGCCGTGGGAATAGCATAAGCAGTACCCGGGTCGTCGTAGCCGCGCAGGCCCACGTAGTCGGTGCCTACCAGGTAATTGCCGCCACCGTTATAGCCCAGGCCAGCGCCGCCCATTTTGAAGCGTTCGAACGGCCCGATTTCTTTGTTCGAATTGTAGGTACCCAGGAAGCCGAAGTGCGCGCGGGTATTCAGCACCAGTTTGCCTACGATGGGCGTGAACCACGAGGCATCGAACATCCATTTATGAAACTCAATCCATTGGTTGTTGCTGGGGTGGTCGGGGTTGAGCAGCGAGTACGGCGGCGTCAGGCTCAAGCTCAGGCTCAACGATGAGCCCCGACGCGTGTAAGTCGGGTTGTCGATGCTGTTGCGGGCCAGGGTCGTATTCAGCGTAATGTTGTTGAACGTACCCGTCGAAGCCCCTGGAATCACCGGATAGTTCTGCGTCTGGTATTGGCTATAGGAGAGCGAGTTGCTCAGCGTGAAGTAGTCATCGGGCACGCGCAGCTGGCGGCCAAGGCCCACCGTAGCGCTGTTCACTTTGATGAACTGGTCCGAAGCGGCATCCAGCGCCGCACCGGTACGCTGCACGCTGTGGTTCAGGCTGAAGGAGAACGAGTTCGGACGACGGCCCCCGAGCCATGGCTCGGTAAACGAAAGCGAATACGCTTGGTACTGCACACCGTTGGCCTGCACGTTCAGCGACAGGCGCTGGCCATCGCCCGCGGGAACCGGCGTCCAGTTGCGGAGCGTACCGGCCTTGCGAAGCGAGAAGTTGTTGAAAACCAAGCCTACTGTGCCAATAAAACCGGCATAGCCACCCCAGCCACCCGACAGCGTTACCTGGTCGGAAGGTTTTTCCACCACCGTGTAGTTAATATCTACCGTGCCATCTGCTTGATTTGGCACGGGGTTAATACCAATTTTTTCGGGGTCAAAATAGCCGAGCGTGGCAATTTCGCGCTGCGAGCGAATCAACAGTTCGCGGTTGAATTTATCGCCGGGCAGGGTACGCAACGTACGGCGCAACACGTGGTCGCTGGTTTTGGTGTTACCGGCAATGTTGATATCCTTGATGTGGGCCTGCACCCCTTCGCTCAGGCGCATTTCGATGTCAATGGAATCGCCTTCAACTTTGCTTTCCACGGGGTCGATGGTGAAAAACAGATACCCGTCATTCAAATACAACGACGAGATATCCTGCCCCGTGGGATTGTAATTCAGGCGCTTATCCAAAATCTCTTTGCTGTACGGGCTGCCCGGCTTGATGCCCAGCACGTTGGCCAGCGTCTTATCGTCGTAGAGGTAGTTACCGCTCCAGGTAATGTGACGGAAGTAATATTTGGGGCCCTCGTCCACCTTAATGCGCAAGGCCAGCCCCTTCTCATCCCGAATCAGGGTATCGCTCACGATGGTAGCGTCGCGGTAGCCTTCCGCGTTATAAAACTCCACCAGCTTCTTTTTGTCCTCCTCGTATTCGCTGCGTTGGAATTTGCCCGCCGTCAGGAATTTGTACGGCTTACGCTCCTTGGTCTTCTTGAACTTACTGCGCAGCTTGCTGTCTTTAAAGGCCTTATTGCCTTCAAAAGCAATGTCGTGGATGCGCACTTTCGAGCCTTTTTCCACATCAATCCGCAACGCGACGCTGTTCGATAGCGACGAATCTGCTACCTGCACCACGTTCACCTTGGCATCCAGGTAGCCCTTGTTCACAAAGAACTTGCGCACCTGCGTCCGGGTATTATTCAGCAAAGCATCCGTCACCACTTTGCCTCTGATGAGGGTTATTTTTTTGGTGAGGTCTTCCTTCTGCCCACTACGAATGCCGGTAAAAGTGAACTTGGACAGCCGGGGACGTTCCTTCAGGTTATAATCGAGGAATATTTTATTGCCTTCAATACGAGCAATGGTGACGCTTACATCACCCAGGATGCCCTGCGCCCATAGCTTCCGAATGGATTTCCCAATCTCCTCACCGGGCACACTGATGGCGTCGCCCACGCGCAACCCAGTCAGCCCAATAAGGGTATTAGGGTCCAGGTAACGTGCTCCACTAACAGTGATGCCGCCCAACTCATATTTCTTTGGTTCGTCGCCGGCCTGCTGGGCCCGCGCCGCCCCTGGCACAAGCCACATCCCCAACAATACGAGCCCGAGCACCCACTTCACAACTAAATTTCGCACAATAAACATTACAAAGATTTAAGACACTGCGAGTTGCTCGCTGGTTTTGCCAAAGCGCCGCTCCCGACGCTGATAAGCCCGAATAGCTTCCTGAAAATGCTGCCGACGGAAATCCGGCCACAGCAAATCAGTAATATATAACTCGGTATAAGCCAGTTGCCACAACAAAAAATTACTAATGCGTTGCTCTCCGCTGGTCCGGATGAGCAGTTCTGGGTCGGGAATACCTGCCGTGGACAGGTAGCCTGAGAGAGAGGCTTCGTTCACGTCGCTTGGTTGCATGTGGCCGGCCGCCACATCGCGGGCCAACCGCTGGGCGGCCTGCGTCAAGTCCCAGCGGCCGCTATAGCTCAAGGCCAGAACCAAAGTCATGCGGGTGCCCCCTTTGGTCAGTTCCTTGGCTTCCGCTAACTCGCGCTGGCAACTGGCAGGTAGCGTGCTGATGTCACCAATGGATTGCAGCTTAATGCTGTTTTTAAGCAGCGTAGGCGTTTCCTGACGAATTGTATGCACCAGCAACTGCATCAGCGCCATTACCTCGAGCGCAGGCCGATTCCAGTTTTCTGTCGAGAAAGCATAGAGTGTCAGAAAGCGTACACCTAGTTCGGCAGCTTCCTCCACGGTTTCGCGCACGGCCGTGATGGCACTCTGGTGCCCGAACACTCGCAGGCCACCCCGCTGTTTGGCCCATCGCCCGTTGCCATCCATGATGACAGCCACGTGAGCCGGAATATTACGCGTGTCGATTTCGGCCTTGCCGGTCATTTTTGCGGTTTCGCTAAAAGAGCCCGCAAGTTACGGAAATGGTTGCATACCGACGGACCTCAGCGCATGCCAATAATCAACGACCACCGGAAATCCACTTCTTACATACCCCTTGTACTAGAAGCCGCTACTACTTCAGCAATTTCTTATTCTTCTTGTAAGAATCCGGGCAGTTGATTTTATAGAACGTGTACGACAAACTCAGGCCATTATAGTAGTACCAATCTTGGTCGTGCGGATTTACTAAAAAGGCTGACTGGTCGCCGAGATGGTCTAATTGGTCGGTTAAAGCTTTCCGGGCCCCAATTTCCATTCCCAGATTCCAATGGGTCGAAAGTGCCAGCTTGGCACCTACCCCAACCGGAATGGCAAAGCCTATCATTGAACCCTGCCGATTCAGGCTGCCTAAGCCAGCATTGCTTACGGTGGTGGTATTGGCGTAGAAAATAGCCAAGCCCCCAAACAAGTAAGGCGTAAAATGCACTTTGTCGGTTCGCTTGTGGAAATCCAGGAAATTATATTCCACTACCGCCGAGGCTTCTACCAGCCCGCCCTTGGTATTGGCCTGGCGATAGGCTTGCAGAGGCGGAATGGTGCCATTGACGCCACTCACGTTGCCGTCATCGGCCCGGAGCAAACCAGCAGTCAGCCCACCACGCAACGTGATGGGTACTGACACATCCCTGCGATAAAAGGCGGTGATGGCCGGGCGATTGTTCTGGAATTGATAGCTGGGTGATAGTTCTCCCCGGTAGTTGGTAGCTCCTAAGCCAACACCTACTTCGCTGGTGTTCTGGGCCTGAGCAGAGGCTATAAAAAGCACACTCCCCGCCTGCACGAAGCAAGCGAGGAGCGTCTTTCGAAAAGTCGAATTCGTCATTTAGGCTAATTGCTGACCGAAAAAGTGAACCGCATCAGCCAGATTCCGCCGATTAGCGGAATTTGGGATTCTTGATACGGGGCGTCAGGATGTAGTTCAGCGTTACGCCCGTAACGATGTACCAGTCGGTTTTATTGCCCACATCGCCACGCTGGGTGCCACCGGCTGCGCCGCCAGTAAATCCAGCGAAATCACCCGTTTGGCTTCTCGTGATTTCATTGCCAAAGTACTTTTGAGCAGCAGTAGTAAGGGATGCCTTAGGAGCATACTTACCACCTACGTCGTCGATGTAGTCGGTAAATGTTTTACGCCAGCCGATTTCGAGGCTTGCGTCGAAATTACGGTTGATGCGGTAGCGGATACCACCACCAAATGGAATCGAAAGCTGGGTCTTGCTATAGCCGGTAGCCTGGCCTTCGGTTCTGACATCAGCCAAGTTCACATAAGTACCAGAAGCCAGCCCTTGGGTGTTGTCGCCTACCAAACCTTGGGGGTTGTGGTAAAAGCCGGCAATACCTGCAAACACGTAGGGAACAAAGTCCGGACGCTTGAGGTAGTTGTTGCGGTTTTCAATCAGGTCAACAACTGCTACAGCGGAAGCTTCGAAAATGTCGTTACGGAACGTCATGTTCCGGTTGTAACGGAAACGGGCGTCAGGGTCATTCGGGTCGGCGGCTAGAGCATCGCTACCGGTGATGCGGCCATAAGTGAGGCCGAAACGACCTGACAAACGGGGATAGAAACGACGCGTAATGGAAACACCAGCACCCAGACGGGTGGCTCCGAAGCGGAAGCTGCTGAAATTGGTAACCGGCGTCACGTCACCGAAATAGTTCATAGCATTCAGACTGAAGCCAACCGAGTTGTACTGCTTCCGCTTGCTGAATTGCTGCGCATCTGCCTCAGGTGAGGCCACCAAGGCCAAACCGAGTACAAACGCGGTGGAATAGGTGAAAATATTTTTCATAAGGCAACGAAAGTGATGATACAGAGTAGGTGGTGCGAGGCGTGGGCAATGAATGCGCAGTTTCAGACGGTCACAAAAGTAGGCTATGGCGGGAACTAAAAAAACTTTCCACGATTTTTTCAAGAAAAAACTTCGCAGGCTACACTTGGATACCCGCCGGATTGCGCCGGTCGAGGCCCCAATTGAGTTTGCTGCGCAAGGTGGTCAGGAAGTTAACGTGATTCAGTTTTACTAGACGGGCGTTGAAGTTTTCACGACGAACGGCTATCTGAACGGAGGCTTCGACGGGCAGAGAGCGGGAATCGAGGGCCAGCATGTAGCTGGTACTACGGCCTTCAATTTCGAAGGATATCACGCTTTGGTCCGACACGACGAGGGGCCGCACATTCAGATTGTGGGGGCATACGGGAGCGATGATAAAATTGTTTGTCTGGGGCAGCATAACCGGGCCGCCGCAGCTGAGCGAATACCCGGTAGAGCCGGTGGGCGTGGCTACGACGAGCCCATCGGCCCAGTAGGAATTAAGGTATTCGCCGTCGATGTAGGTATGCACCACAATCATGGACGAGGTGTCGCGCTTGAGGACGCTGAACTCGTTGAGGCCGAAATTGAGGCTGCCGAAAACATCGGGGTCGGTGTCTACGCGAATGAGGCTGCGCTCTTCGATGTTGAAATGGCCTTTGTAGAGGGCATCAATCGCCTGGGCGATGCGGTCGGGGGTGATGGTGGCCAGGAAGCCGAGGCGGCCGGTATGGATGCCCAGAATGGGGATTTGCAGGCTGCCGACGTAGGTAACTGTGTCGAGTAGGGTGCCGTCGCCGCCGATGCTGAGCACGTACTGCACGCCGCGCAGCGAATCGCCACGGCGGAAACTGGTGGTGCCTTCGGGCAGGCGCAGGCGGTTGTCGAGGAAGGTGCGGAAAGACTCGCCGATGAGCACTTCGGCGCGCCGGGCAATGAGGTCGTCGAGCAGCGCCTGGATGGCCGGGGCGGCTTCGTCGTCGAAAGGCTTGCCGAGGATGGCGATTTTCATGCAGAGAAAGAATAGCGGGAAACGGAGGCCGCAGGAAAATTCGGTAACAAAATCATAACCGAATGGGCGAGCCGGGCGGGCTTAAATCGGGAACTCGGCCCGAAAAAAATAACCCGTTTGGCCCAGACCGTTGAGGGTGTATTCGGCGGTGAAAACCCGGTCGTAATACGTGACGAGGTGCAGACCGACGCCCACGGCGCGCAGGAAATGATTGGGAAGGCGGTTTTGGGGAATAGTGGCGGAGGCGACGACATAGCCGGCATCGGCAAAGATATTGCCGTAGAGCGCGATGGGGATGGTATTGACTTTGGGATTATCGATGGAGCCGAGCCGAATAGTTTTCGGTGCGAAGAGGCGGTACGAGAGGCCCTGCTGCAGGAGGCCGTAGTGGCGGCCGTCGATGACGTACTCATCATAGCCACGCACGAGGTCGTCGTAGCCCAAGGCGCGGGTGTCGGGGTAGCCGAGGGCGCGGGCGAGGCGAGCCTGGCCGGTGAGGCCGAGGCTGTAGTAGAACTGGTGCCCGAGGGACAGGTAGCGGGAGTAGGTGGCGCGCAGCGTGGTGACGGCGGGCGTGGTGCGGTCGAGGAAAACGCGGTGCGTGAGGCTGACCTGGGCATACTGGCCGGTGAGCGGGTAGGCAAAGGTGTTGCGCTGGTTGCGGGTGTGGCTGATAGTAAAATCCAGGAACTCGCGTTGGGTGCGGCCGAGAAAGTAATTGGGATTGTAGTAGTTGACAGAGTCGCTGATTTGCTCGCGGTGGTAGGAGACGTCGAAAGCGGTGCGGAACTGCACGGTGTGGCGGAAGCGCAGGCCAGCCGTGGCGTAGAAGCGCTGAATGGGGAAATTGTCATCGGCCCGCAAGGGGATGAGGCGGTCATCCAGAGTACGGTAGTCGAGGGCGTGGCTTTGGTAGTAGGAGGCGCCCACGCCGAAACCCAGGCGGCGGTAGCGGCCCAGCCCGGGCACTTCGTAGAACAGCTCGTATTTGCGATTGAAACCCAATTGCAGGTTGGCAATAAGCTGCTCGTTGCGGCCGCGAAAGTTGGCGCGGGTGAGGTGCAGGCCGTAGTCGAGGCGGCGCCAGCGGTCGGAGCGGTTGAGCCAGGAGCGCAGGTTGCGGTCGGCGAGCGAGAGGATGGGGACGGGAAAGGTATAGATGCGCTCCTGCACCCCGAATACAATAAACCACCTGCCGCCCGAGCAGCTGGCCTGTGCTACCACAGCGTGGAAGAGCTGCAGGTTGAACAGGCGGCGACGGTTGGCTTCGAGGCGGGCGGGCAGGTCGGCCAAGGCCAGGGTGTCGCCCTCTCTGAAGTCGAGCTCGGCCCGCAGGATGCGCTCCCGGGTAATGGCATTGCCGGCGAACACCACGCGGCCCACGGCGGCGCGCGCAGTGCCGGGGCAGGGCAGCACGCGCACCAGCGTATCGGCGGGGGCTACAACCGGGCGCAAGGTGCGCGGTAGCGTATCGGCCGGAGCCGAAACGGGCGTTAATACCTGCAATAAAAACAACAGAAACCCGAGCACCCGCTATCAGACGTTCAGGTAGCGCAGCAGGGCGTCGAACCGGTCTTGCTCGTCTTCGTTGGCCACGGCGGTGCCGCTGAACTGGGCCGTGACGACGTAGCCAAACCGCTCGAGGGTGGCGGTGATGCGGGCCAGGTTGTCGGTATTGAGCTTGAGGGTGAGGCGAATGCGGTAGGGGTCGACTTCATCCTGGGCCACGATGGCGCTGATGATTTTGGCGTTGTTTTCCTCGACGTAGCGGCTGATTTGGGTGAGCGAGTAGTCGCGCTCCTCCATGCTGAGCACGATGATGCCGCCCTGCCCCCCCTGGCCGCCGGAGGGTTGCTGGCCGAAAGCCGCCAGCGCATCGGCAATGGTGACGACGCCGGCGTACTCGTGGCGCTCGTCGACCACGGGCACGAGCTGAATCTTGTTTTCGATGGCCAGTTCCATCACACGGTAGAAGTGTTGGTCGGGGCGCACGTAGGCATCGGCGAAGCCCAGGGCCAGCTCGGAAAGCGGTTTTTCGGGGTCGTCGAAATCGGCCAGGTCGGCTTCGGTGACGAGGCCGCGATAGCGGCGCTGGTCGAGCACGGGCAGTTGGGCCACGTGGAATTCATCGAGCCAGCGCGCTGCTTTGCCCGCCGAATCGGTGCCCTTCAGGGGCGGAATCATCTCGTTGAGTAAGTCTTCGGCGAGCAGGGCGGGCATATTCTCGGGAATGATGAGTTAGGAATTATAAATGATGAATTGCCGAAGCATCATATCATAAAACGGAATAACGGTAAAGTGGACGCGATTGGGGAGACAACTGGCAAGATAAGCGGCCGCAGGTTTGGGCGAACAACAATCGGGCCGCCAAAAGGATACGTGCCGTTTAGGCAGTGACGGCCGAAGTGGCTTCGACCCGATGCAGGAAACCGCGCAAATACACATTGAAAGCGGCGGGGCGCTCCATCATGGGGGCGTGGCCGCAGTGGTCGAGGAAGCGCAGTTCGGCGTGGGGCAGCAAGCGAAAGAATTCGTGGGCGACCGGCGGCGGGGTAATGGTGTCGTTCAGGCCCCACACCAGCAGCACGGGCACGGTGATTCTGGCCAGCTCCTTGCTGAGGTTGTGGCGCTGGGCCGAGCGGGCGATGGCAATGATGCGCAGGCATTTGGGGTTGGAGTTGGTGACGTTGAAGACTTCGTCAATCAGCTCCTTGGTGGCCACGTTGGGGTCGTAGAAGGTGTAGCCGACGCGCTCCTGCACGTAGGCGTAATTGCCGCGCTTGGGGAAAGAGCCGCCCATGCTGTCTTCGAACAGGCCGCTGCTGCCGGTGAGCACGAGGCTACTAACGCGCGCCGGGTTCTTGAGCGTGTAGACCAGCGCAATGTGGCCGCCGAGCGAGTTGCCCAGCACCGCGAATTGGCCCGGCAAGGCCAGCGCCTGCACAAAGCCTTCGACGTATGCCACCAGCCCGGGCACGCCGGCTTGGGTGAGGGGCATGTCATACACGGGCAGCAGCGGAATGATGACGCGGTGGTTGGGGGAGAATTCATGTACGACATCCTCCCAGTTGCTTAGAGCCCCGAACAGGCCATGCAGCAGCAGCAAAATGGGGCCCTGGCCCTCGTCCACATATTCGTACCCGTGCTGTTGCTGGCGGCGCAATTCCATCTCGTTCTTCTTTTGCAGGTGTTGGTTGGGAGAAGTTGGCCTCGGGAGAGGCAAAAGCTGCAACCGGCAACCAACCCACGCGGTTTAGGCAATGATACAACAACGCAGCCAATTGCCTAGTATGGCCAGCCCGTGCGGCGTGAGCAGGGCTTCGGGGTGGAACTGCACGCCGTAGAGCGGCAGCGTGCGGTGGCGCAGGGCCATGAGCTCGGGCGTCGGGCCGGTGGTGTGGGCCAGCGCCAACAGCGCGGCCGGCAATGGCTCGCTGACAATGAGCGAGTGGTAGCGCGTGATGTTCTGCTCCGGGGGCAGGCCGGCGAATAGCGGGTCGGCCACGGTGCAGCGCATGCGGCCCACTTTGCCGTGCATGGGCCGGGCGGCCCGCACCACGGCAGCCCCGAAAAATTCGCCCAGCGCCTGGTGGCCCAGGCACACGCCCAGCATGGGCACGGTTTGGTGGTAGGCGGCAATGAGGGAGGGCATCACGCCGGCCGCGGCGGGCGTGCCGGGGCCGGGCGAGAGCACCACGCCGTCGTATTCGAGCACGTGCAGGTCGGCCAGGGGTACGTCGTTGCGGCGCACGGTTACTTCGGCCCCCAGCTGGTGCAGGTAGTCGGCCAGTGTGAAAGTGAAGGAATCGAAGTTGTCGAGCAGCAGCAGGCGCACGTTAGAAGGGGTGAGTGTTGAGGGTTGAATGTTGAGTTAAGTGAGAGAGTTCGGGCATGTTTAACTCAACATTCAACCCTCAACACTCACCCTTTCACGAAGGCCGTTTTCATCCGCACCAGCAGGTCCTGGGCGAAGGGTAGCACGTAGCCGGTGATTTGCAAGGCCAGCGGGGTGGCCTGCTGCACAATGGGCAGAACCTGCGAGCCAGCCACCAGCCCTGGCGAGAGCAGGTGCAGGCCCGCCAGCCGGGTGCCATACAGCAGCAGGCTCAGGCCGAGAATCCACTTGATGACGCCGGCGGCGCCGCCCAGCAAGTTATCGAGTACTCCCAGAGGGGTGAGGTGCACGGCGGTTTTCAGCAGGCCGCCCAGCAGGTGCACGCCCCACATAATGGCCACAAACACCAGCGCAAACGAGAGCAGCGGCAGCAGGCCAAACGCGTCGCCCACGTACTGCCGCACCAGCGGCACAGCCGCCGAAAGCAGACTCAGGCCCCCAATCGCGGCCAGCACGAAGGCTAGCAATGACACCACTTCCAGCACCAGCCCACGCCGATAGCCCTTCACGGCCCCGATGCCGAGCGGGAGGAGCAGCAGGATGTCGAGGGCAGTCATGTTGTTGAATGGGTGAACGGGTGGATTGTTGAATGGGTGGACTGTTGAATTGCATAGCTGGACGAATGAACCCATTCAGCAATTCAACAATCTACCCATTCAACAATCCACCCGTTCAACTTACAAATTCGTGTTATTCAGCAGGTGGCCTAGCACGTCGGAGATGCGCTTGCCGTCGGCCTGGCCGGAGAGCTCGCGGGCGGCTACGCCCATTACTTTGCCCAAGTCGGAAGGCCCGGTGGCGCCCACGCGCTGGATGATGTGCACCAGCTTTTCGACCAAATCGGCTTCGGTGAGCTGGGCGGGCAGGAATTCTTCGATGATGGCCAACTCGGCGAGTTCGGTTTCCTCGAGGTCGGAGCGGAATTGTTCTTTATAGATAGCGGCGGCGTCGCGGCGCTGTTTGGCGGCTTTGTTGAGGAGCTTGAGCTCGGCTTCGGGCGTGAGGCCGGCTTCGCTGGCGCCCTCGGCGGTTTCGGCCAGCATAATTTGCGATTTGATGCTGCGCAGGGCGGTGAGGCGCACCTTATCCTTGGCGAGCATGGCCTGCTTGATGGCGGCGTCGATGGTGTTTTTGAGCATGGAGGGAGGTATTGGGCGGGTTAGCGCGGGTTGAACGAGGGAAATACGGCCGGCCGCGCCCAACGGTGGCACCAGACGTAATTTCGCCCCGAAGCTACGGCAACCAGCCGGCAGGATGACAAACGGTCCGTGCCCGCTCCTACCCTCTTCCCTCACATTCCATGACCAAGCTCAGCGTCAACATCAACAAACTGGCCACCCTGCGCAACGCCCGGGGCCACAACCGCCCCGATATTCTGCAGGCCGCGCGCGACATCGAGCGCTTCGGGGCCGAAGGCATTACGGTGCACCCGCGCCCCGACGAGCGCCACATCCGCTACCAGGACGTGCGCGACCTCAAGCACATTGTGACCACCGAGCTGAACGTGGAGGGCAACCCCACGCCCGATTTCGTGGCCCTGTGCCGCGAGGTGCGCCCCGAACAGGTGACGCTGGTGCCCGACGCGCCCGACGCCATCACCTCCAACGCGGGCTGGGACGTGGTGACGCACCAGCAGTTTCTGCGCGAAGTGGTGGCCGAACTGAAGTCGTTCGGCTGCCGCGTGAGCATTTTTCTCGACCCCGACGTGAACCTCGTAGAAGCCGCCGCCAGCACCGGCACCGACCGCATCGAGCTCTACACCGAAGCCTACACCGTGCACTACCTCGCCGACCGCGAAGCCGCCGTGGCCCCCTACCGCGCCACGGCCGCCCGCGCCGGCCAGCTGGGCCTGGGCGTGAACGCCGGCCACGACCTCGACCTCGACAACCTGGCCTGGCTGCACCAGCAGCTGCCCGAGCTGGCCGAAGTGAGCATCGGCCACGCCCTGGTATGCGATGCCCTGTACCTGGGCCTCGAAAACACGGTGCAGCTCTACCGGCGGCAGCTTAAAGCCTAACCCTCTGGCTGATTCATTTCAGCGCCCTTACTTTCTGAGCGATTCCGACAAACTGCTCATTGTTCATTGCTCATTGCACATTGTCTCTCATGCCCCGCCACGCCCTTTCCGAGTTCGACGCCCTCCCCTACCCCATTCTGGATGTGCGCGCGCCCATCGAGTTTGCGCAGGGCCACGTGCCGGGCGCACTCAACCTGCCGCTGTTCACCGATGAAGAGCGGGCCCGCATTGGCACCACCTACAAGCAGGTGAGCCAGGACCGGGCCGTGCACCTGGGGCTGGAATTTTTCGGGCCAAAGATGTCGGGCATGGTGAAGCTGGCCCAGAAGCTGGCGCCGGGCAAGGAAGTGCGCCTGCACTGCTGGCGCGGCGGCATGCGCAGCGGCGCGGTGCTGTGGCTGCTGGAGCTGGCCGGCTTCAAAGTCCACCTGCTCGACCACGGCTACAAGGACTACCGCCGGGCGGTGCTGGCCTCGTTTGCCCAGCCGCGGCAGTGGCGGGTGCTGGGCGGCCTCACCGGCAGCGGCAAAACCGACGTGCTGCACCAGCTGGCTGCGGGCGGCGAGTTTGTGCTCGACCTGGAGGGACTGGCCCACCACAAGGGCTCGGCTTTTGGCAGCATTGGGCAGCCGGCCCAGCCCACGCAGGAGCAGTTTGAGAACAACCTGGCCGCCGCCCTGGCCTGGCTGCCCACCGATGCGCCCATTTGGGTAGAAGACGAAAGCCGGCAGATTGGCCGGCTCACCATTCCGCCCGGGCTGTTTGCCCAGTTGCAGGCGGCCCCGCGCTTTGTGCTGGAAGTGCCCCGCGCCGCCCGCGTGGCCAAGCTGGCCGCCGAGTACGGAGCCGAAGACCCGCAGTTGCTGGCCGAGGCCATCGAGCGGCTGCGCAAGCGCCTGGGCGGCCTGGCCACCCAGCAGGCCCTGGCCGCCGTGGCCGCCGCCGACTTCCCACTGATGGTGGAGCTGGTGCTCGACTACTACGACAAGACCTACACCCACGGCCTGGCCCCGCGCCCGGATGAGCCGCCGCGCACCTTCGTGCCCGTGCCTGGCTGCGATGCAGCCGCCAACGCAGCCACGCTGCTGGGAGTGGCTACGGCAGCGCACTAGCTGATTTTCAGCCCCTATTTCGCAAACAAGCCCGATTATGTCAGCCGTACCGGTTGTACTTTAGCAACCCATGCGGGCCTTTAGGCTGCCGGTTTCCATCCAGCGGCTGGTTACGGATTCGCTGCAAAACGACCTACGCTTTGGCTTTTACACCCCTACTTTTCCCCTGCTCTTTTCTATGAGTACATCCTTACCCCGTCGGCTCAAACGTGCCGGGCGATTGCTGCCGATTGCGCTGTTATCCTTCGCCGCCCAGGCTCAAATCAACTATTACCCGGCCAATGCCATCAGCCAGGCCGGCACCTATACCGACCTGGGCACTACGGGCACGGCCATTGCCACGGCCAATACCGATGATGCCAACTCGGCGGCCCAGCCCATCGGCTTCACGTTCACGTTCAGCGGCACGGCTTTCACGCAGTTCGTGCTGAATACGAACGGGTTTATCAAGCTGGGCGCCACGGCCCCATCGGCCGCCGACCTGTTTTTGCCGGAAGCGCCGACGGCTCCGCAAGTCGACCCCATTTACAGCCCCAACGCGGCCGACGTCAACATCCTGGCCCCATTCAACTTCGACTTGGCGGCCGGCTCGGCAACCGGCGGCACCGAGTACCGCGTAGCCACCACTGGCACCAGCCCCAACCGCGTGTGCACCATTCAGTGGAAAAACGTGGCCGACAAAACGTTGGAGTATGACCTGCAGTACACCTCTATGAGCTTTCAGGTCAGGCTCTACGAGACCAGCAACACCATTGAGTTCGTGTATGGCCCTGCCACGCAGGGCCCCAACCCCGACGACTACCGCTTTGCCGTGGTGGGCATTAAGGGGGCCAGCGCTACCAACGGGCAAACCCTGCTGGCCGCCAAAGCGGCCTCGCGCGACCCTTGGGGCAGCGCGTCCTTCATCACGGGCTACTACGACGGCATTTCCTTTTTCAACTACCGGGGCACTGTGCGGCCCGATGCAGGCCGCACCTACCGCTTCGCCGCCGGCCCCGTGGTCGCCATCACCAACGACGAACCCAGCGGGGCCATCGCGCTGCCCGTGGCCACCACCTGCAGCCCCACCACCGCCTCAAACATCGGCGCGACCACCACTGCCCCAACCGGCTACGCCAACCCCGGCTGTGGCGTGGCCATTAATCCCAAGGATGTTTGGTTTAAGTTCACCACGGCTGCTACCGGCCCGGGCAGCACCTTTGTCAACATTCAGACCACCGGGGCGCCGGCCGGGCAGCTACGCCTGTTTTCGGGTGCCAGCAGCGCGGGGCCGTTCACCGAAGTGGGTTGCGGTGCCGGGCCGGATTTCAATACCGGTGCCGGCACCCTGAGCGTGTCGTCGCTCACGCCAAGCACCACCTATTACATAATGGTATCGGGCTACGGCTCGTCCGATGCGCAGGGTGCCTTCACCATCTGCCTAACCGGGGCGGCTCCGCTGGCGGCGCCGGCCTACGTGGCCCTGCCCTACGCGGAAAGCTTTGAGGGCCCTTGGGCTACGGCCACTTCGACCCGCGATGTGCCCACCCTCAACTGGCGCAATACCCCTACTACGGGCAATAGCTCGTGGCGGCGCGAAGACGATGGCTTTGCCGCGGCCAACTGGAGCTACGAAGACGAGGAAACCGGAACCGCGCCGCCCTATGCGGTTGCTTTCAGCGCGGGGGCCCACTCCGCGCGCTTCCACACCTACGGCTCGGCAAGCGGGGCACAAGGCAAGCTCGACTTGTATGCAAACCTAAGCGGCAGCGGCGCCAAAACGCTGACGTTCGATTACATAAATCCCACCGGAACCGATAAGCTGGAAGTACTGGTGAGCACCAACGGCGGCACTACCTTCACCGCCGCCCCGGTCCTCACCCTGAACACTGCGCCAGCCTTTGCCACCTACAGCGCAACTCTTCCCGGCAACTCGGCCACCACGGTTATCCGCTTTCAGGCCACCTCCGATTTTGGCGACGACGACCTGGGCATCGACAACCTTCGCATCGCGGTGGCCACTGCCACCCGCAACGCCACGCTGGCCGCGGCCGTGTCGGTTGCGCCCAACCCGGCCCATCAACGCTTCACCGTGAGCGTCACCGCCGGCAGCCTGCGGGCGGCTACGGCCACCCTGCGCAATGCCCTGGGCCAGCCGGTAGCCACGCGCCTGCTGAACCTGCCCGCCGCCGGCGGCAGCACCGACTTCGACGTAAGCCGCCTCGCGGCCGGCATATACACCCTCACCCTGCAATCGGGCAACGACCTGGTGGTGAAGCGCGTGGTAGTAGAGTAGCACCTTGCGCACCCGCACCTAAAAAAGGCTGCCCCGGCATCGGGGCAGCCTTTTTGGCATATTGCCGGGCTGGTTGCAGCTTAGCTAATGGGCACTTTGCGCAGGATGGCCTCAATCAAATCCTGCGTCCGAATACCGTCGGCTTCGGCTTCGTAGGTAAGCAGAATGCGGTGGTTGAGCACATCGGCGGCCACGTCCTTCACGTCTTCGGGCAGCACGTAGTCGCGGCCGTCGAGGTAGGCCACGGCCTTGGCGGCGCGGTGCAGGGCAATGCTGGCCCGCGGGCTGGCTCCGAACTGCACGGCGTGGGCAAACTCGGGCAGGTCGTAGTCGGCCGGGCGGCGGGTGGCAAACACCAACTCAATCAGGTATTTCTCCAGTGTGTCGGAAATCTGCACCTGATTGATTTGCTGGCGAATGCCGAAGATGTCGTTTTTGGTCAGAATCGGCTGCACGTCCTCCACAAAGCTGAGGTTGGCCATGCGGCGCATCACCTCCAGCTCGTCGGCCTTTTTGAGGTAATCGACGTGCACTTTCAGCATGAAGCGGTCGACCTGGGCTTCGGGCAGCGGGTAAGTGCCTTCCTGCTCCACGGGGTTTTGGGTGGCCAGCACCAGAAAAGGCAAATCGAGCGGATAGGTCGTTTCGCCAATGGTAACCTGCCGCTCCTGCATGGCTTCGAGCAGGGCGCTCTGCACCTTGGCCGGCGAACGGTTGATTTCGTCGGCTAGCACAAGGTTGGCGAATATCGGCCCCTTCTTCACCTCAAACACCGACTGGTTCTGGTTGTAAATCATGGTCCCCACCAGGTCCGACGGCAGCAGGTCGGGCGTGAACTGCACCCGCTGGAAGTGCAGGTGCAGCACCTTGGCCAGCGTCGAGATGGTAAGGGTTTTGGCCAGGCCGGGCACCCCTTCGAGCAGAATGTGCCCTCCCGTAAACAAGCCAATGAGCAGCCGGCCGAGCAGTTGCTGCTGGCCCACCACTACCTTGCCCATCTCGGCAAATACCTGGCGGATGAGGGGATGGTAATCGAGGGGCTCGGCCGGCGAAGCAGAGGCGTCGGAAGCAGGAAGCATAAGGCAAAACAAAAGCGGGCGAAACAGCCGCCGCAAGGTAGCCACCATCCCGTAAGCGGGGCTTTGCCGGGGGCCAATCCAGCATCCCTTTTTTTGATTGCCAGGCTAAGAACGGGGGCAAGAGTGCTGCCTGCAGCCTCTTCCGCGCCCGGGCCGGCCAGTTGCCAGCCAAAACCAATCCCGGCTGCCGGCCGTACGCCTCAGGTCGCGGCATTGCCCGGCCGCTTTGCCGAAACGCACCGCAAGCCGGGTTGGCGCTGGTGGCTTTGCATTGTTTTTGGTAGAAATTATTTACATTTAGCAGTTGTAACGCTCGGTTCAGCGCCTCAGCCATCACCCCGTTTTTCACCCACTCCTGCATGAAATCATTTTTCCTCACTCGTTTGCTGCCGGCGTTTGTTGTGTTGGTAGCTGTTGGCGGAACCGTTCTGGCCCAAACACCTGCTGATGGTGGCCCTGCCCCAACCAGCCCAACGGCTGTTCCGCTGGATGGTGGCGCTTCGCTGCTGTTGGCCAGCGGCGTGGCTTACGGGCTCAAAAAACTGCGCGACCGGCGGAAACGCGCCTAGCCGACAGCGGCTCTAGCACAATTACATTCGGGCAACGGCTCTTTTGTGATAACGAGAGCCGCTGCGGTTGTTTCCTTGCTTCTCTTTTGTTCGACGCATGCAGCCTCCTGTTACTACCCCTGCCGGCAACCGGTTACTGTACCGGTTTTTGCTTGTAGCGGCAGCCATGTATCTGGTTTGGTTTTTTGGCTACGAGCGGTGGCTGGGCCCCGACGGCCGGCTCGATGTTGCTTTGTGCCAGAACATTGCAGACAGCGCCACCGCCGTGCTGCATGTTTTGGGTTTCCCGGCCACAATCGATGCGCATATCCCAGCCTTGGTGCTCATGGCCGGGACACAGTCGGTGATTGTGGGGGCGCCTTGCAACGGCCTGGTGCTCTACGCTTTGTTTGCTGGATTTGTGCTGGCTTTTCCGGGGCCGTGGAGGCACAAGGCCTGGTTCATTCCGGCGGGGGTGCTGCTTATCTGGTTGCTGAACGTGCTGCGCGTGTCCGCGCTCGCCATCAACCACCACTACTCGCACCAAACGGTTGACTTCAACCACCACTACACATTCACCTTTGTGGTGTATAGCTGCATTTTCGGGCTCTGGATGCTTTGGGCTCGGCGCATGGCCACGCCCGGTGGAGTAGCCCTGTTCACTCGCTAACTGTAGCGCCGTTCTTTCTGCCTCGTGCCCGAGCTTTTTGCCTTACCAGCATCCCAACGGCTGCGCTTTTTTTTCTGGCTGCAACTGCTCCTACTGCTGACGGTTTTGCTGCTGCTTGGAATATATAGCGAGCAAATCACCATTTGGCTGATAGCCGCCTGGCCGAAGCTGCTGGGGGCAGCCGGCCTGAACCAGCTTGCGCAGCACCTGCAACAGGGGCTCGATGGCGGCATTGCCAAGCGCCCACTGCCGGCGGTAGCAACTTACGCCGCACTGTACCTGCTAACGTGCCTGCTGCTGCTGCGCCTCGTGCTGTCGGCGGCGCAGTGGCGCGTTGCACTCCGGATTTATGCCTTGGGCCTGGTGTTATACGTGCTGATTACTATACTGGCCAAGCTGGCCGGTAACGTCCAGTGGGCCTACCGTCTCAGCCGCCGATTGCTCGATTTTATTGTAAGTCCGCTGCCGGTAGCGGGGCTGTACGTGCTGTTGCGGTCAGGTTTCGGGCCGGCAGCCGTGCGCGACCGCGATGCCGGCCCCGTCGAATAGCGTATTCAGGCAAAATATCTTTTTTTTTAAAGTGGCACTACGTTGAGCATCGTGCCCAACCCACACCCGACGGCCGCCTAAACGTGCTGCTGACCGGCTACCACCACCCCGTCAAGCTGCCGCTGTTCGATACCCTGAGCCGGCCTGTGGTGTCGAACCCTAATCCGCAGGGTAACAGCCAGCCCCTCGACCTGGGGGCCGTGCACGGCGGCATGTACCTGCTGCAAGTGCGCACGGCCGTGAGCTTAGAAAAGGGCCACGTGATGCGCGAATAACCACTGTTTCGAAAACCAAAACGGCCGGCCGCTTCGAAGGAAGCAGCCGACCGTTTGCGTTATAGCGCGGCAGAATTTACTTCGCCGGAACCAAGCTGATGGCGCAGCCACCGCCGGGGGCCAGCGGCACGCGCAGCGTGGTGCCAGCCGATACGGTCTGGGTGCTGATGCGGTAGGCTTCGGGGTTGGTTTTCCAGTCGGCGCCGGGCGCGTCGGCATACAGGGTGGCGGTGTAGCGGCGGCCCCTGGGCAGAAAACTTAGGTTGAGGGTAGCGGTGCGGCGGTTGGCGTTGGTGATGGCGCCGAGAAACCACCGCTCACCGCCCTTCTCCAGCCGGGCCGTGCTGATGTACTCGCCGGGCTCGGCTTCGAGCACACGGGTGTCGTCCCAGTCCACGGCCACGTCTTCGATGAACTTGAAGGCATCGGGGTGGGCGGTGTAGTTTTCGGGCAGGTCGGCGGCCATTTGCAGGGGCGAGTAGAGCACCACGTACAGGGCCAGCTGTTTGGCCAGCGTGGTGCGCACCTGGCGCTCGGGGTGTCCGGCCACGTAGTCTTTCAGCTTGAAAATCCCGGGCGTGTAGTCCATCGGACCGCCCATGAAGCGGGTGAAAGGCATGATGGTTTCGTGTTCGGGCGCGTTGCCTTCGGGCGTGAAGGCGTTGTACTCGTTGCCGCGGCCGGCCTCGCTGGCCACCCAGTTGGGGTAGGTGCGCGAAAGGCCGGTGGGCCGCACCGACTCGTGCATATCCACCGTGACGTGGTGCTTGGCGGCAGTTTCGGCCACGCGCACGTAGTGGTTGCTCATCCACTGGCCGTCGTGGTGCTCGCCGCGCGGAATGATGCGGCCCACGTAGCCGGTTTTCACGGCTGGGTAGCCGTAGCGGTTCATAAAGCTATAAGCGGTGTCGAGGTGTTGCTCGTAGTTGGTGGCTGCGCCCGAAGTTTCGTTGTGCATTATCATCTGCACGCCCTTGCCGGCGGCGTACTGCTGAATTTCGGCCACATTGAAGTCGGGATAAGGCGTCACGAAGTCGAACACTGGCTCTTTCCAGTTGCCAAACCAGTCTTCCCAGCCCTCGTTCCAGCCCTCCACCAGCACGCCCGGGATGTGGTGCGCGGCGGCAAAATTGATGTAGCGTTTCACGTTGGCGGTGGTGGCGCCGTGGTGGCCGTTGGCAATGAGCTGGCCGGCGGCGTTCAGCGTGTCGGCGCTGTCGGCGTAGCGCCAGTTGGTTTTGCCGGTCTGCATCTCCCACCACACGCCCACGAATTTCATGGGCTTAATCCAGCTGGTGTTGCCGATTTTGCTGGGCTCGTTCAGGTTCAGAATCAGCTTGCTGGCCAGGATATCGGGGGCTTTGTCGCTCACGATGATGGTGCGCCAGGGCGTATGGCCGGGGGCATGCACGTAGGCTTTGGTGCCCACGGCATCGGGCACGAGGCGGGCCGTGAGGCGGCGCGTGGCCCGGTCGACGTGCAGTTGCATGGCCGGGTAGTCGACCTGCGCGGCCTCGTGCAGGTTCACGTAGAGGCCGTCGTTGGCCTTCAGCATCAGCGGCGTGGCCACGAGCTGGGCGTCGGGCACCTCGCGCACGGCAATGGCGGTCGACGATTTCACCAGCGCCGAGTTGTCGACCTCGCTCAGCTTCGATACCGTGTAGGGGTACTCGTTGGTGTCGTAGTCGCCCGGAATCCAGAAGGCTTTGGGGTCGCCGGGCAGGGCAAATTCCGTCAGCTCATCACTCACCACAAAATACTGGAGCCTGGGCTGCCGCGGAAATTCGTAGCGAAAGCCCACGCCATCGGCAAACACCCGAAACACGACATCGAGCCGGCGGCCGGGCGCGGCGGCCTGGCGCAGGTGCACCGTGAGCTGTTGGTAGTGGTTGCGAATGTTTTTTACCTCGCCCAGCACCGGCTGCCAGGTTTCGTCCACGTCCTTGGTTTCGCTGCCCGTCAGCAGCATCGGGCCATCGAAACCCCTGCCATCCGTTAAAGCCAGGCCCAGCCGCGAGGCATTCACCACGGGCTTCGTGCCAAAAGCCACGGCATAGGTGGGGCGGCCGTCGGGGCCAAGCGCCACGGTGAGGCGCACATTGCCCTGGCGGGCGGTGAGCGGCGCAACGGGCTGCGCGGCGGCAGTACCACCCGCCAGCAGCGCCAGTAGAAACAAGCGAAATTTTATCATTAGTCGGAAGATGGAGCCTCCGGTTGGAAGCTTTTGGGGGCAAAGAAACGGCCGCTGCGGCTAGTGCCGGCGCGTTATTTCTTCAGTACCAGGTAGCCGTAGGCGGGCAGCGCTACGGTAGCGCCTACCGAGGTAGAGGCCCCGGTGAGGGCATTGGTCCAGGTGGTACCGGCCAGGGCGGCGGGCACGGTGTAGGTAGTGGCGGTGTTGCGCACGTTGGCCAGCACAAAGGCCTGCTCGGTGCCAGCCGTTTTGGTGAAGGCGCATACGTTGGCCGTGCTGTAGGCAGTGGGCGTGCCCCGGCGCAGCGCAGCGCTGGCGGCGCGGGCTTTCAGCAGGCGGCGGTAGGCGTAGGTCACGTCGGGATGGCCGTTCCAGTTCACTTTCACCGAGGTGAAGGGGAAGGTGATGGGCGTGGTCATGCCCACTTCCTGGCCATTATACACCATGGGCACGCCTTTGTAGAGCGAGGCGATGACGAAAGCCGACATCGCGCCCGCGTCGCCGCCGAACAGGCCCACCGGCGTGCCGTCCGAGCCGTTCACATCGTGGTTGGTGATGTAGCGCACCACCTGCTGGGTGCCGCTGGCGCCCATATATTCGCTGTTGTTGAGGCCATCGAAGACGGTAGCGGTAGCCCCGTTGCGGTACACGTTGTAGATGCCGCCGTAGAAGTTGAAGCCGAAATTATAGTCGAAACCCGAGGCGAAATTGGCGCTGAGGCTCCCCTCGGCCAGCAGCAGCAGCTTGTGGGTTTTCACGTTGCGCAGCGTGTCCACGGCCTGCTTCCAGAAATCGGTGGCGGCAATGGTGGGGGCATCGGCATAGTCAAAGCGCAGGCCGTCGACGTTGGCCGTGAACACCCACGACTTCATGGCCGAAATCATCTCGGCGCGCATGCTGGCGTTGTTGAAGTTGAGCTGGGCCACGTCGGTGTAGTTGGTGCCGGGCGGGCTCTGGATGGTGCCGCCGCTTTGCAGGTACCAGTCGGGGTGCGCGGTTATCCAGGCGTTGTCCCAGCTGGTGTGGTTGGCCACCCAGTCCAGCATCACGCTCAGGCCGCGGGCGTGCGCGGCATCTACCAGCGTGCGCAGGTCGGCGAGGGTGCCGAACTCGGGGTTCACGGCGCGGTAGTCCTGCACGGCGTAGGGCGAGTTCACGGCCCGCACTTTGCCCACCGGGTAAATGGGCATCAGGTACACCACGTTCACACCCAGGTTCTTAATGGAGTCGAGCCGGGCCGTGACGCCCGCAAAATTGGCACCCGAACTAAAAGCCCGCATGTTCACCTGGTACAGCACGGCATCCTCGCGGTTGGGCACCCCGGCGAAGGGCGTGCCGTACTGCGGCGGCGTGGGCGTGGTCGTAACCGGCGGCACCACCACGGGGTCGGGCGGCGTGGGCGAGTCTTTTTTGCAGCCGGCCAGCAGGCCCACGGCTAGTAGCAGCGCCAGGCTGTTTTTAACGATAATGTGACGAACGAACATTTAGGAAATGATTGATGAAAAAACGTACAAATAGCGCACCGGGCGCGAATAATCATTGGGCAGCGGGCCAAAAGGGGACTCGGCTTTCTTAGCCACTCAGCAAATAGCCGCGGCGAACCGGCCAGCTACTTTTTCAATACCAGGTACTGATAGGGTTGCAGCGTGAGGTGTTCCAGTTTGGCGGGCTGCCCATCGAAGGCATTGTGCCAGCCCGTGCTGCCGACAGCATTTGGAACCAGATAGTTCACGGTGGCATTGCGCAGGTTGGCCAGCACGAGCACCTGCTCGCGGCCGGCCGTTTTGGTGAAAGCACATATGTCGTCGGTGCTGTACGAGGCCAGCGCGCCGTTGCGCACGGCCGGGCTGCCGTTGCGGAATTTCAGCAGGCGCTGGTATTCGCGGGTGAGCGGCGGGTTGGGCGTCCAGTCGATGGGCCGGCGCGCGCCCATGAAAGGCACCCGCTCGGCGTAGCCCACCTCCTGGCCGTTGTACACCATGGGCACGGCTTTCATGTAGGCCGCCACCACGAAAGCCGCCATGGCCCCGCGCTGGTTGCCAAACAATTGCGTGGGCGTGCCGTCCCAGGCATTGATGTCATGGTTGGAGGTGTAGCGCAGCATGCGGGCGTTGGCCGGCGCGTTGCGGTAGTTGGCGGTATTCACCGAATCGATGAGCCTGACGCTTTTACCCTTTGCGAAGATATCGCCTTTCAGCACGTTCATGAAGCCAAAGTCGTAGCACAGGTCGAAGCCACCTTGCAGGTAGTATTTCTTCTTGTCGCCCTCGGCCAGCAGCAGCAGCTTGTGCTTCGGAATGGCGCGCAGGTTGGCCATTGCGGCCGTAAAGAATTCCTGCGTCGGACCGTCGGCGTAGTCGAAGCGGTAGCCGTCGATATTGGCCGCGAACACCCAGTAGCGCAGCGCCTGCAGCATGGCGGCGTGCACTTCGGGCTTGGCCCAGTTGAGTTGGGCAATGTCCTTCCAGTCGAGTATCGGGTTCACGATGTTACCGGCCGCATCGTGCACGTACCAGTCGGGGTGCTCGGTTATCCAGGCGTGGTCGAAGCTGGTGTGGTTGCCCACCCAGTCCAGCATCACGGCCAGGCCGCGGGCGTGGGCCGCGTCCACCAGCGTGCGCAAATCGGCCAGCGTGCCAAACTCGGGGTTCACGGCCGTGTAGTCGCGCACGGCAAACGGCGAATCGACGGCCCGCAGCTTGCCAATCGGGAAAATGGGCATCAGATACACCACATTCACCCCCAGCGCTTTAATGGAATCGAGCCGGGCCGTGACGGCCGCGAAGTTGCCCGCCTGGCTAAAGCCCCGCATGTTGACTTGGTAAATGGTGGCGTCGCGGCCATCGGGCACACCGGCGAAGGGGCGGCCGTACTGGGCCGGGTCTTTATAAGCAGCCTTTGCCGAGGTTTGGGCCGCGGCCGAATTAGCGCCGGCCAGACCGGCTAACAGGAGCAGCAATAAATGGAAGGAGTATTTTTTCACTTAGCCAATTAGTTGAATCTGTATAACTTGAACAGCCCGGGGTACTGGCCAATACCAACGCCCCGGGCCGCCCGCCGCTACCGCCGCACCTCTACCCGGCGGCTGCTCACGCCGGCCGCCGTTTGCAGGCGCAGCAGGTATACGCCATTGGCCACATCGGCTACGTTAAAGGTGAAAGTGTTGCCGATGCCCTTCTGCTCGGCTACTACCTGGCCCAGCAGGTTCAGCAGCGTGGCGTGTACGGCGCCCACCGGCCCGGCCAGTCCCCCGAGTTGCACCGTCAACAGGTCAGCGGCCGGGTTCGGAAACACGCCTACTTCGGGCGCGGCGGCCTGCTTGCCGGCAGCCAGCGCCGTGGCCACCGGCGCAAAAGCCACGCCCCGGAAGGACGTATTGACTGGCAGCGGTACGAAAGGCGCGGGCAGCGCGGCCGTGCTGGGCGCTGCATTGTAGCCCGCCTGGTCGGTCACGCTATACAGGCCGCCGCCGCCGCTGGCAATCAGCTGCACGGCCGCGCCGGTGCGCTGGCCCGTTAGGCCGCGCAGCAGTGCCGTGGTGCTACCGCCAATGGTGCCATTCAGCGTCCAGGTACCGCTCACGAGGCTCCACTTCTGGATGCCGCCGGTAGCTGCGTCGTCGGTCACGTACACCACGTCGAGGCCGGGTACGGTCGTGCTCAAGTCGGCGAAGTAAAAGCCGTAGGGGCTGGGGCCGGTGGCCGTGGGGAAGCCCGGCAGCAGCGTCACGGCCGCGCCGGCCGCGGTGGGCAGGCCGGTACCAATCTGGTTCAGGCCGAAGTTGGAGCCGGTGGCCGAAGTGGCGTAGAGGTTGCCGCCGGCAATGCCCAGAATGCGGAAGTTTACCACGGTGCCGCCGCTCAAGGCCGTCGTGGCCCCCGCGTTGCCAAAAGGCACGTAGCGGATGCCGCTGTTGCCGCCCGACACGTAAAACGCGCTGCCATCGGTGCTCACCGCCGTGCGGATGTTGGTAGCCGAAAAGGCGTCGTTGATGCGGGTGTTGTCGTCCACGCTGCCATCGGCCCCGATGCGCGCCACTAGGCGGTTGTTGGTGGTGCCGCTGTTGGTGGTGCTCACGACGCCGGCCGTGCCGGGCGCGACGTTGTAGCCAGTCAGCAGCAGGTAGCGGCCATCGGCCGAGCGGGTAATGTTGTCCGAAGTCGCCGTGCCGCTGTTTGTGAAGGCACGCACGTTGCCGTTGTCGGCGGTGGGCAGTGCAATGCTGCGCACCAGCGCGCCGCCCAGCGTGTACTCATCCACAAATTCGGCAGTAGCGGCCGAAGTCAGCGCGGCCGAGCCGTCGCCCACCCGCACCACGGCCAAGTTGCCGGGCGTGAAGGCCGTCGCGTTGGTGGGCGACGATACCTGCTGGTAGGCCACAGCCTGCAGCGCCACGGCCTGGGTGGGCGTGATGCCCAACGCGGCCGCGGCTTGCTCGTTGGCCCCTAGGGTGCGCGGGTCCACGTTGGTGAGTTGGTAAAACAGCACCAGCGCGCTCAGGTAGCTGCCCGTGATGCTGGGGTGCACGTAGTCGACGTTCCAGAGGTTGACTTTGGCGGGGTCGGGCGTGTAGGGGTTGCGGGTGGCCACGCCCGTCGTGATGGCGCGCAGCCAGGCATCGCCCACCGAAGCCACGGCGGCAAAGCGGCCATTGGCAGCAAACTCGCGGTAGTAGCCCTTGTGCAGGTCGGCCGTCATCGTGTCGATGGGGAACGCCGAGTAGGGCTGGCCGCTGGGGTAGGTGAAGTCGGGGCGGCCCCAGGTTTCGTAGAGGTACACCTGCGCGGCCGGACTGGCCGCGTGAATGGCCTGCTCGAGCAGGTTGGCGTAGTTGTAGAACGCCGCCCGGCTGCCGCCGCGGGCATCGGGTACGGGACGGGTGCTCTGCTCCTGTAGCACCACTTTGTCCCAGCCCGCCTGCGCGATGGGGGCCAGCGCGCTGGTGTAATGGAACTGCAGCGACTTGCCGCTCACGGCCTCAATCTGCACGTTGTAGTTCAGCCCAGCCTGGTCGGTGAATTTCTTGAAAATGCCGGGCACGCCCCCAAAAGCCGGCTGCATGCCCGCGTCGTGGGCGCGCGGGTCGCCGGCGGGCAGGTTGTAGTTCAGGTCCGTCACGGCGCCGGAATTGTAGTACAGCACCGGCGTGTACTGGCCGTGCGTGAAGCTGTTGCCCACGAACAGCACTTTAATTGGGTTTTGCGCCTGGGCCGCGGCGCTCAGGCCAAGCGCAGCCGCTGCCAGCCCGAAGAAGCGCCGAGCGGCGCGTGGAGTAAAGAGAAAGGACATAGCGAAAGGGAAAAGAGACGGGAAATGCACTGCCGCTCCGCGGAGCAGTGGCTGCAACTATTTATTAATAAGCTATCGAGCCACTTCGAGGCGGCGGGTAGCCACCTTGTCGCCCACCTGCACCTTCACCAGATAAATGCCGGCGGCCAAATCATCCAGCCCCGCCCGCAGCTCGTGGAAGCCCGCGGCTTGCGGGGCGTTGAGCAGGGTGCGCACCTCGCGGCCCACCAAATCGAGCACGCGCACGGCCACCGGCTGGCTGCCGCCCAATACCTGGTAAGCCACGGTGGCCTCGCCCCGGCCGGGGTTTGGAAACACGCTCATGGCGACCACGGCGTCGTCGGCCTGGCGGGCGCTCAGCACCACCACGTTCAGCGAGGCGGCCTGGGTGCCGGGGAATCTGGTCTGGTCGGTGAAATCGGGGGTAAAGCCGATGTTGTTGAGGCCGCCTGAGTTCGTGCCGTTGCCCGCCGTTTCCGGAATAATATCCGACGACCAGTAGGCGTCGCCGCTCACGTAGGCCGCGAATACCTTCACAATGGATGCGCCCGAGGGCAGGCCCAGCGAGGTGCGGTTGAACTCGTATTCGAGGGCGTAGGAGCCGGCCCCGCCGCCGTTGGCGTTGCCCGGGTTGCCGCTGAGGCCCGTGGCCGAGCCCAGGTAAGCTACCCGCGTACCGGCAAACAGGCTGTACACCCCGGTAGTAGACGAGGCCGGCAGGGTGCTGGCCACGCCGTTGCTGGTAACCGGGGCGCCCAGCCCGTCGCCCATCGGCTTGGCAACGCCCGTAGTGGCGGTATAGATGGCCGCGTGTACATCATTCGTGCCCGTGGTGGCAATGGCAGCGTCGGCCTCCAGCTCCAGCTTGGTGCCGCCAATGCTGCCGGCCGGGAACGTGCCGAACACGGTAGAATTACCCGCAATAGCCGGCAGCGCCGTGCCTACCGGCACCCCGGAGCGGTTCGGCAAATCGAGGTACAGCTGGAAGTTGTTGCCGCTGGTTTCGATGGTGCCCGCCAGCGCCACGTAGAGCTTGGTGCTGCTGTTGGCGCCGTACATGCGCAGCAGGCCCGCGTTGCCGAAGCCCGTGGGGCCGCTGGCGGGGTTGTGCGCCGCGCTGAACGCGCCCAGCGAAATGTATTTGCCGCTCGAAGTACCGATTTCGTTGGCATTGATAACGCCGTCGAGCGTAATCTGGGCCTGGGCACTGAGCGAAGCGCCGGCGAGGCCGGCAACCAGAACGAGCGTAGAAGTTTTTCTCATGAGTGAAAACGTGTAATGGTTGAGTGGGAATGAAATCGGTTGAGCGGGCGCGCGCAGCCGCCGGCTGGTTTCGGACTTAGTGCCTGGTTCGCCTCGAAAAGCTGGCATTACCAGTGCCACCCGAGTTCCCACCCGGTTTCCCACCATTGGGCGAGTACCAGGCACCAAGTCCCAAACCGTATTTTGGCTGGTTGTTGGTTGCTCGTTGTCAGTTGTTAGCATTCAATTATGCCGAACAGCTGACAACGAGCAACGAGCAACTAATCCCTTAGTAGCCCGGGTTCTGCTTCAGCGTGGGGTTGGCCACGAGGTCGGTGGAGGGCAGCGGGTAAAGGTTGCGGTAGGTGGGCACGTTCTGGCCGGCTTTCACCCCGCCCTTCCACGGCCACAGGTAGGTGCTGCCCGTGAACTTGCCGAAGCGCACGAGGTCGGTGCGGCGCGCGGCTTCCCAGTACAGCTCGCGGCCTCGCTCTTCCAGAATGAAGTCGGCGGCTTTTAGCTCGGCAAGGCTCACGTGGCCGTCGGTGCCGCCAGCGGAGTTGTTGTAGGCACGGTCGCGCAGCAGGTTCACGTAATCCTGAGCTTTGGTTTCGGTGCCGCCCGTGCCGCCGCGCAGCACGGCTTCGGCATACATCAGGTACACGTCGCCGAGGCGGAAAAGCGGGAAGTCGGTATCGACGAAAATGAGCTGCGGGTCGTTGCCGTTGCCGCCGGTCGAGGTGCGGTTGCGCCACTTCGTCACGCCGTAGCCGTCGGTGAATAAGGTCAGGTCGTTGATTTCCAGGTTCTGGCCGTTGGTGAAGAACATGGCGCGCGTATCGAAGCCGCTGGCGGGCGTCGGGAATAGCAGGGGCAGGTTTTTGCGGGCGCGGTTGCCGGCCCAGCCGCTGTTCACGCCAAAGCCGCTGGCCAACATGCTGCCGCCCACCGCCGCGTGCACCAGGTAGGTGGTGCCGCCGTACACCTGCGAGGCCACGCCGTCGCTGGTAATCGGGAAGATGATTTCCGAAGCCGCCGTCTTGTTGTTGTCGGCCAGAAACAGCAGCCGGTACTCGGGGGCCAGCGCGTAGCTCGGCGTGGCCAGAATCTTATTGCAGTAGGTGAGGCAATCGGTGTAGCGGCCCTGGCCAGTGCCCAGGTACACCTCAGCATTCAGGTAGAGCTTGGCCAGCAGGGCCCAGGCGGCACCCTGGTCGGCGCGGCCGTAGGGGCTGGTGTGGGCGGGCTTCAGCAGCGGCTCAATGGCTTTCAGCTCGCTCTCGATGTAGCCGAACAGCGCGGCGCGGGTGGTTTGCTTGGGCAGGGCTTTGCTGGGCGCGTCGGCCTCGGTCACGAAGGGTACGTTGCCGTACAAATCGAGCGCGTGGTAGTAAGCCAGCGCCCGCAGAAAGCGCGCCTCCGCGCGGTCGAGGCGCGCATCATCGGCGTTGGTGCCCGTGATGCCGCGGCTGCTGAGCTTGTCGTCGGTGGTTTCCCGAATGAATTCGTTGCACAGCGCCACTTCGTAGAAAATACGGGTGTAGCTGTTGTTTATCAGGTCGTTGCTCGAAGTCCAGTTCGTGGTATTCAGCTCCTGCAACGGGCCGCTGTTCCAGGCCACGGCGGCCTCGTCGGTCACCAGGTCCTGCAGGTACCAGTAGGCGCGCATGTAGGAGGTTTCGCCTTCGTCCTTGCCCTGGCCGGCAAACACATCGGGCGAGCCTGAGTTGCCCGAGAGGTTGAAGCCGGCGTAGCACTTGGCCAGCACCTTGATGTAGTTGGACGGGTCGCGGTACACCGAATCGGTGTTCAAATCGTAAAACGGCGTGCGGTCGAGGTCTTTGTTGCAGGCCGTGAGCAGGCCAACGGTGAGGGCCAAAGCGAGGCCGCCGCGACGCAGGAAGGGGTGGGATTTCATGGGAGTTAGTTGTCAGTTGTTTGTTGCTAGTTGTTAGTCGTATGCGGGCTGCTCGTTGTGTTAAATCAGCTGACTAGCAACTGACAACGAGCAACTGACAACTGGACTAAAAGCCAATATTGAGGCCGGCCGTGACGGTGCGCGGCAGCGGGTAAAAGTTGCTGTCGATGCCCGTGGCGCGCTCGGGGTCGAGGCCCGAGTATTTACTGAGCAGCAGCAGGTTCTGGCCGGCCAGCGTCAGGCGCAGGGTGGTGCCTTCCTTCAGCAGGCTGCCGAAATCGTAGCCCAGCGTCACGTTTTGCAGGCGCACAAACGTGCCGTCCTCCAGGTTGATGTCGCTGAAAGGCTGTCCGCTTTTGAAGCCCGTGTTGTAGATGGCGGGCACCACGTTGCCGGCGTAGCCCAGCGTCGTGTTCAGGAAGTAGTAGTTGTTCTGGCCCGCCGTCACGTTGTTGTACACATAGCCGCCAATGTTGGAGCGCACCGTGAAGGCCAGGCTGGCTTTGCCGTAGCTCATGTTCGAGCTAAAGCCCAGAATGGCTTTCGGCGCGGGGTTCTTGCCATATACCTTGTCGCGCTCGTTGATGAGGCCGTCGCCGTTCTGGTCCACGTACTGGGCCACGCTGGCGCTGGCCGTGGGCCCTTGCAGCGGCTTGCCGCCCTCGTACTTCTGCTGGTACAGGAAGAAGGTATTCGGCGCGTAGCCCACCGCATTCACCTGCACAAACTGGAAGTTGCCCACATTGCCCGTGGGCGTGCCCAGGTAGTTGGGGTCTTCCACCTGGGTGAGCTTGGTGATTTTGCCCCGGTTCACCGTCGCGTTGAAGTTCACCGACCAATTCAGGCGCTGGCCTTGCAGCACGTTGTAGTTCAGGGCCAGCTCCACGCCCCGGTTTTCGAGGTTGCCAATGTTGGTGAGCAGCGTGTTGGACAAGTTGCTGCCGGCCGGCACCGGAATCACAGCCAGCAGGTCGCGGGTTTTGCGCAAATACACGTCTACCGAGCCGGTGAAGCGGTTGTTAAAGAAGCCGAAGTCGATGCCCGCGTCATACGTGTCCGTCTGCTCCCATTTCAGGTTGCGGTCGTAAGCGGCCGGTTTCAGCGTGCGAATGGTGTCGCGGCCAATAATCTGGCTCACCGTGGGCGAGCTCAGGCTGTATTTGGCCAGATAAGGGTAGTCGCCGGCCACGCTGGTAATGTCTTGCTGGCCGGTGCTGCCGTAGCTTAGGCGCAGCTTCAGGTCCGAAACAACCGCCGCGTCGGCCATAAACGCCTCTTTGTTAATGCGCCAGGCCACCGAAGCCGCCGGGAAATAGCCCCAGCGGTTCTCGGGGCTGAAGTGCGACGAGCCATCGGCCCGCAGCGTGCCCGTCACTAGGTACCGGTCGTCGTAATTGTAGTTGACGCGGCCGTAGTACGAGAGCAGCGTGTACTGCGTCTTGAACGGAAACTGCGCCGGCTCCAGCGGGTTAATGCGCGAGCCATCAGCCTTGTAGCTAAAACGGAAGGGCGAGTACGTGTAGAAGTCCTGGTACGAGTAGCCGGCCAGCGCCTCCACGCGGTGCAGGCCCAACTGCTTGGTATAGTTGAGGTAAGCCTCCAGCAGCTTGTTGTTTTTCTCCTGGCGGTAGTTGTTGTTCAGGCCCTGCGTGGAATAGGCAATGGGCGAAGCCGCCGCGATAGCCACCGTGCCGGCACTGCGCGAAATGTCGTAGCCCAGGTTCAGGTTGGCGTGCAGGTCGGGCAAAAAGTGCAGCTTGTAGTCGAACTGCACGTTGCCGATGCTGCGCAGCACCGTGCTGCGGTCGCGCTTGTCGTTCAGCAGCGCCACCGGGTTGCGGTCGGTCAGCGGGTTCGGAATCGCACCATCGCGCCACTCCTGGTAGCCGTTGAAGCCCGTGGGGCCGTTGTTGTAAATCGGCTGCGTGGGGTTGTAGCGAATGGCCGCCCCAATCGCGCCCTGGTCGGCAAAGCGGTAGTCGGCCCAGCTGCCCTTGGCATTCACGTCAATGCGCAAGTGGTTGTCAAACAGCCGCGGCGACAAGCCCACCGAAGCCGAATTCCGTTTCAGGTTGCCCGTGCGCAGCGTCCCATCCTGGTCGAGGTAGCCCACCGACACGCGATAAGGCATGTGCTTCACGCTGCCGGTCAGGCTCACGGTGTTGTCCGTCGTCCAGGCCGTTTTGTAGATGGCGTCCTGCCAGTCAGTATTGGCCGTGCCCAGAAAAGCTGTGTTGCTGGATGGAATGGTGCCCTGCGCTACCGCGTTGTTCAGCAGCGTGCGGTAGGCATCAGCGCTCAGAACGTCCACCTTGCCGTAGTTCGTGGCCCGCGATACCTGCGAGCTCACGTTCACGCGCATTTTCTCACCTTCCAGCCCTTTTTTGGTGGTGATGAGGATAACGCCATTGGCCGCCCGCGAGCCATAAATGGCCGTCGCCGACGCATCTTTCAGCACCGTAAACGTCTCAATGTCCTGCGGATTCACCAGCGCCAGCGCATTGCCCGCGCCGCTGATGCCCTGGTTGTCCACCGGCACGCCGTCAATCACGATAAGCGGGTCGTTGCTGGCATTCAGCGACGAGCCCCCGCGAATCCGAATCGTGCTCACCTCGCCCGGGGCGCCGCCGCCGGTCGTTATCTGCACACCGGCTACCTTGCCCTGCACCAATTGCTCGGGCGACGTTACCTGGCCCTGCACGAAATCCTTGGTCGTCACGGTCGTTACCGCGCCGGTCACGTCCTGGCGGCGGGCGGTGCCGTAGCCTACCACCACGGCTTCGCTTAGTGCCGTGGTGTTGTCGCTCAGGCGCGTAGTGCTCAGTTGGGTAGTCTGCCCTTCGGTTACCGTCACCGGCACACGGGCCGAGTTCAGGCCAACGAAGGAATACACCAGCGTGTAGGAGCCCGCCGGCACGTTGCCAATCGTGTAGGTACCGTCGGCGTTGGTTGAAGCGCCGAGCGTGGTGCCTTCCACAATCACCGTGACGCCGGGAATGCCTTCGCCCCGGGCATCTACCACGCGGCCCGAAACGGTGCCGCCGGCCAGTGCTATTGCTTCTGAAGTTCCGGCCAACCGGTTTGCCGGGTGGGCCCAGGTCGCGCCGATGGCCGCCATTCCCAGTGCCGAAGTCAGCAGGGATTTTCGGAGCAAGCGGGGCGTAAAAAGGGGTGGTAACAAGTGCCGCATGGGTGGGATTAGGGCTGGTGACAAAAAAGTGAGGGCCGTCGGGCAGCGCGTTGCTACGCCCCATTCAGCCTCTTTTCCTCCCATCCTACCGTCCGCTTTCAGCAGCCCTTTTTGGCGTCTTGCAGCAATCGTTTGGGGTGGGGAGTTGAGCAAAACTATCCCCGCTCCTCCCCCAGGTAAATTTGTCAAACCGAAGTATGAAAAATATTAACCCTATCAACCAAAACACACTTGGTTTATAATCAGTTACCCCCTAATTCAATCCTGAAAATATGAGCCTGATATAGGCCAAACGAAGCCTGATTTCCACAAAAAAAGGGGCCGAAGCCCCTGAAAATACCGCTTCACGCTAGCCGTTTCTTCGGTTGCCCGCGGCTCTTTCAGCCCCCATCTACCTCCTTGTTGATGGCCCCTGCTCAGCGGGTGAGCTACTACTCACCCCAGCATCTTTTACACCGCCTGAATGGCCTGCACCCGCGCCTCGAACTCCTCGTTGGGCAGCAGCGAGCGGTTCTTCACCCGCGTCTTGTATGTGTAAATTGTATTTATGGAGTAGCCCAGCATCCGGCTGATTTGTTCGCTGTCGGCAATGCCCAGCCGGATGAGCGCGAAGATGCGCAGCTCCGTGGTCAGCAGCTGGTCGTCGGGCAGCGCCACCCGGTCTTCCGGCCGAAACAGCTCGTTGAACTGCGCGATGAAGTTCGGAAAGAGCCGTAGGAACACCGTGTCGAAACCCTTCAATAGCTCGTTCCGCTCGGTCTTGATGTTCACACCATCCACCAGCTTTTGCACGCCGGCGTACTGCTTGCTGGCCAGTAGCGCCTCCACCCGCTTCTTCAGCGTCTCCAGCTTGTCGATGTACTGCGAGTTGTTGTGGAAGTAGTAGCCGATATACTCTTCCTTAATCTTGTTGGCTTCGTTCAGGCCGTTGTTCAGCTGGTGCAGCTCGCCGTTGCGGGCCAGCAGCTCACGGTTGGTGGCAAAAATCAGTTGGTCGGCTTTGCGCAGGCGGCGCAGTTGCCGTACGCTCACCACCGCAAAGCCAATCACCACGCCTGCCAGCAGCGTCATGATGATGGCGTAGGTTTTCAGCGACTTGCGCTGGTTCTCAATGATGTTGATTTTCTGCCCTTCGATGATGGACGACACGTGGCTGATTTCAATCTGCCGCTGCCGGGCCTTATAAAAGGTCGCATCCTCGCGCGCTTCTTTAATGAAAGTGTAGGCATTTTTCAAATCGCCCTGCCGGTAGCAGTAGTCCGAGAGCTTGAAGATGGCCGTGGTTTCCTTGGTGGCCGTCTTCACGTCGGCAATGGCCGACACCAGCAGCAGTTCAAACGCCTTTTCGGGCTGCCCGGCCAGCTCGTACACGTAGGCCGTGGTGCTGGCACTCACGGCCAGCTGGTGCAGCGTGAGGCGCGGCAGCCGCAGAATCTGCTCGTACACGGCCGCGCCAGCCGCCAGGTTGTTGGTCTTCTGCGCCCGAAACTCCCGTACCGACAAATCCTCGTAGGAACCGGGCCGGGCAAACTGCAGCGCCGTATCGGCGTAGGCCAGCGCTTTGGCGTAGTAAGCCGGTCGGTACGTCTGGTCCTGGTTAAAGTCGCCGAGGTCGCTGTAGGCGCGAGCCCGCAGGAAATAAAAAATCTGCTTATCGGCCGTCGTCAATTGGCGCGGGTCGATGCGCTCCAACGTTTCAAACGTCTCCTTGAACAAGCCCGACGAAAGCAGCACAAACGCCAGCTTCAGCTTGGCCACTTCAATCTTTTCGGGGTTGCGCAGCTGCGCCGCCAGCCGCGTAATCTTCTGGCAGTAAGCAAACGCCGAATCGTACTTAAACGCTTTATACTCGTCGTAAATCCGCAGCCCCAGGTCAAACTTCGTGTTATCGTTGACCTCTGACGACGCAAAATCCGCCGTGAGCACCGCAATGCGGTTCAGGCGCTGCCCGTCGTACTCCTTTTTATGAGCAATGGCCTGGTTAAGCTCCATTAGCAGGCTGTCGGCCGTGCCCGCGTCCGCCACGGCCCGCAAAGGCAGTACGCTCAACAGCAACCCGCAAACGAACAGAAAGAGCTTCACCAGATAAAAACCAGGCGGTGAGAAAGAGGAGCCAGCACCAAAAGTAACCATCAATCGGCACCGAGCCGGCACGCTTCCGAAGCAATAAAAAAAGTCCTGCCACGCGCGGGCAGGACTTTTTCTGTGTACCAGAGACGGGATTTGAACCCGTAAGCCCGTGAAGGCAAAGGTGTTTAAGACCTTCGTGTATACCGTTCCACCACTCTGGCATAGGCAGTTACGCCTTTTTCCTGCTTTGATTCCTGCCTCGATAACTATCGGTTAGCGCATGGCAATTGGGGCAAAGCAACTGCAAGTTAGCAAGTCGGTGGTCATTGTTGATGCCATTGACATGGTGAAGCTCTAATGGAATAGGCTCCTGCCGCCACTCAAGTAAGCCACAGCTCTCGCACTTGGCTTCTTTCAGTCCGTGTTCAATCAATCTGTTACGCAGCCGGTAGGTTGATGTATAGGTTGAATTCTCAACCAACACATTTTCCCAGGAAAAAGCCGGGCCGAGCATGCGGTACCGCTCCCCCTGATTCCAGGCTGCCCCCGTAAAGTGGCTGGTATCCAACCCCAGCCTGGCAATGCGGACGTGTACCGTTTTGTAGTTGCCGCCGGCCGGCACCAGCCCGATACGGCCCAGTACCTGCCGCACCGACAAGCTTTCGGCCACAGCCAGCCGGAACTCGTCGTCGGTGCTCAGGCATTTGCGGGTAGCAGCCACGTAAGCAGGATAAAAACAAACAAAAAAGGCTGTCCGAAGACAGCCTTTTTAATTCTTGGAGCGGGAGACGAGGTTCGAACTCGCGACCTCGACCTTGGCAAGGTCGCGCTCTACCAACTGAGCTACTCTCGCAGGAGGTTCAGAACAAATTTCGTTGTGCTGAATGGTGCGACAAAGGTAGGGCGATTTTTTGGGGATGCAAGTGCCAGGTGTGGAAATTTTCATCCCAGAGGCCTTTCTGCTTCATTTTCAGCCCGAAAAATTTAACCTTTCCCTAACGTCAGCTTCAACTCGTTCAGCTTCATCAGCGCTTCAATAGGCGTAAGCGTGTTCACATCGAGGTTCTGCAGCAGCTCGCGGATGCGTTCCAACGCTGGGTCGGATGGCTCGAAGATGCTGAGCTGGGCGCGCGGCGCGGTGGCCACGGCCGCGGTGGCGCGGGGCTTGGGCTGGGCCGGCTCACGGGGCGGCGGTACGGCAATCCCGGCGCGGCTGCCGTTGCCATTCGGCTCGATGCCGGCCAGCACATCATCAAATTCCGTCGCTACACCATCCTCCACCCCGGCGCTGGTGCGCTCTACTTCGAGGTGGTGCATAATTTCATTGGCCCGCAGCACTACGCTGGTGGGCATGCCGGCCAGCCGCGCCACGTGGATGCCGAAGCTGTGCTCGGAGCCGCCGGGCTGCAGCTTGCGCAGGAACAGGATGCGGCCGTCGGCTTCCTTCACGGCCACGTTGTAGTTGCGCACGCGGGGGCAGTCGTCGGCCAGCTGGTTGAGCTCGTGGTAGTGGGTGGCGAAGAGGGTTTTGGCCCGGGCTTTGGGGTTGTTGTGCAAGTGCTCCACAATGGCCCAGGCGATGCTGATGCCGTCGTAGGTGCTGGTGCCGCGCCCGATTTCGTCCATCAGCACGAGGCTGCGGTCCGAGAGGTTATTCAGAATGGAGGCGGTTTCGGTCATCTCCACCATGAAGGTACTTTCGCCCTTGCTCAGGTTGTCGGAGGCACCCACGCGGGTGAAAATCTTGTCGATAATGCCCACGGTAGCGGCATCGGCGGGTACGAAGGAACCGATTTGAGCCAGCAGCACGATAAGGGCCGTCTGGCGCAGCAGGGCCGATTTGCCGGCCATGTTGGGGCCGGTTATCACCACAATCTGCTGGTCGTCCTGGTCGAGGCAGATGTCGTTGGGGATGTAGCTTTCGCCGGGCGGCAGTTGGCGCTCGATGACGGGATGGCGGCCGGCTTTGATATCGAGCAACGTCCCGTCGTTCACCACGGGCTGCACGTAGCGCTGCTGCCGGGCCGTGAGGGCGAAGCTGGCCAAGCAGTCCATCACGCCAATGGCGCGGGCGTTTTGCTGAATCTGAGGCACGAAATCGAGCGCGGCCAGCACAAGGTCGTTGTAGATGCGCTGCTCAATCACGAAGAGCTTTTCCTCCGCATTGAGGATTTTCTCCTCGTAGGTTTTCAGTTCCTCGGTTACGTAGCGCTCGGCGTTCACCAGCGTTTGCTTGCGAATCCACTCGGCGGGCACCTTGTCTTTGTGGGCGTTGGTGACTTCGAGGTAGTAGCCAAACACTTTGTTATAAGCCACTTTTAGTGACGAGATGCCGGTGTTGCGCTGCTCGCGCATCTGCAGCTGCAACAGAAAGTCTTTACCCGAAAAAGCCAGCGCCCGCAGCTCATCCAGCTCGGCATCAACGCCCGAATTCAGCACGCCGCCCTGGTTGGTGAGGATAGGCGCGTCGGGCTTGATTTTGGCGAAGATTTCCTGGCGCAGGTTGGCACAGGGGTTGAGCTGCTCGGCCAGTTTCACGAGAGCGCGCACGCCGGAGGCGGCCAGCCGCTCGCGCATGGGCGCGACGGCTTCGAGGGCGCGGGCGAGTTGGAGTAGCTCGCGCGGGTTCACGCGGCGCACGGCGACTTTGGAAATCAGGCGCTCCAGGTCGTTTATCTGACGCAAATGCTGGGTGAGGTCGCCGAGCAATTCCTCATCAGCCACCAGCGCAGCCACGGTATCGAGGCGGCGCTGAATCTGGCTTACCTCCTTCAGGGGCAGCACTATCCACTTGCGCAGCAGGCGGGCGCCCATGGGCGTCAGGGTCTGGTCGAGCACGTCGATGAGGGGCACGCCGCCGGGGTGCTGGGCCTGCACCAGTTCCAGGTTGCGCACCGTGAAGCGGTCGAGCCACACGTACTTGTCCTCCTCCAGGCGGCCGAGGCTGGCGATGTGCTGGATGTCGGTGTGCTTGGTTTCGGCGAGGTAGTGCAGGATGCAGCCGGCCGCAATGACTCCTTCCTTCAGGTTATCGACGCCGAAGCCTTTGAGCGAGGTGGTGCGGAAGTGGCGCGTGAGGGTATCGTGGGCGTAGTCGGCCCCGAAAACCCAGTCGTCCAGCGCGTAGGTGCAGTAGTCGGGGCCGAAGTGCAGTTCGAACTCGCCCCGGCTTTTCTTGCAAAACAGCACTTCGGCGGGGCTGAAATTCTGCATCAGCTTGCCCAGGTAATCGAGCGTGCCCTGCGCGGCCAGGAATTCGCCGGTGCTGATATCGAGGAAGGAAATACCAGCCTCCGTTTTACCGAAATGAATGGCGGCGAGGTAGTTATTCGAGCGGCGTTCGAGCACGTTGTCGTGCATGCTCACGCCGGGCGTCACCAGTTCGGTGATGCCACGCTTGACGAGGCCCTTGGCCTCCTTGGGGTTTTCGAGCTGGTCGCAGATGGCCACGCGCTGTCCGGCGCGCACCAGCTTAGGCAGGTAGTTGTCGAGCGAATGGTGCGGGAAGCCGGCCAGCGCCACTTCGCTGCTGCTGCCTGCGCCGCGCTTGGTAAGGGTGATGTCGAGAATGCGGCTGGCCGTGACGGCATCTTCGCCGAACGTCTCGTAAAAATCGCCCACCCGAAACAGCAGCACCGCGCCCGGATGCTGCTGCTTGAGCTGGTAGTACTGCTTCATCAGCGGCGTTTCACTCACGGCCGGGATGGGCACGGTGAAGTGGTCGGGGCCGACGGATTTGATAACGAATTCTTTTTTGGGTGCAGGCAAGGCAACGGCGCGCGACCTTTGCAGGGCGCGGCTTTTTGATGTGAACAAGGAAAAGGCGGCAGCTTCCGCAGCAGCGGAGGCGGCTTGACGAAACGCATCAAACCCGCCGGCCACCCTATTTTAAACCGACAAAGCGAACCGCAAAGTTCGCGCTATTTCCATGCGAAAACTCACAATGGCCGAGCTGAACCGGGCCTCGGTCGATGACTTCAAAAGTACGCCCAAAAGCCCCGTGGTTTTGGTGCTCGACAACGTGCGCAGCATGCACAACGTGGGGGCGATATTCCGCACCGCCGACGCGTTTGCGCTCGAAAAAATCTACCTCTGCGGCTACACGCCGCGCCCGCCGCACCGCGAAATCACCAAAACCGCGCTGGGCAGCGAGGAATCGATGGCCTGGGAATATGCCGCCGAAACTGTGGCCGCCGTGACCGCCCTCAAAGCCGCCGGCTACCAGGTGGCCGCCGTGGAGCAAACCACCGGTAGCGTGCTGCTGCCGCAGTTTCGGCCCGAGCCGGGCCGGCCGCTGGCCCTGGTGATGGGCAACGAGGTGTTCGGTGTCGAAGACGCCGTGCTGGCGCTGTGCGACGTGGCCGTGGAAATCCCGCAGTTCGGCACCAAGCACTCGCTCAATGTGGGCGTAGCCGCCGGCGTGGTGCTCTGGGATGCGCTGGTGAAGCTGGGCGTGGTGTAGCCGACGCGCAACCATTGGCAGGCGCGCCGGTTTCCCTGCTTTCGCCCGCCATGCCCGTTTCTGTATTTCCTCGGCCCGATGTGGCTCTACTCGCTCTGCGCCCCGTCATCGCCGCCGAAATTACTGATGCGGACGGCACCGTCGGGGCCTTCCTGCACACCACGCTACGCCCGGTGCTCAAGCTGCAAAACGACCTGCTGCTGGCCGTGGTGGCCGACTTCGTGCGCGACCACCACATCACCCTGCGCCCCACCGACCAGCACCACCAGCTAACCGAACTTCTGGGCCGCAACACCAAACTGCGCTATACCGTGGTGGGCCTGATAACAGGCGTTTTCACCGCCAACGAGTACGCCTTCTACCGTCAGCAGCGCGCTGAACTGAACCGCCGCCTGCTGGAAATGGCCTTACGTCGCGTGCTGGACCAGGCTGGGGCGGTAGTAGCCCTAGTGGCTTAAGCAGTCCTCCTTAGAACGTCATGCTGAGCTTGCCGAAGCATCTCTATCGCGCAACTAATTAATGTTAGTGTTGCGGTAGAGATGCTTCGGCAAGCTCAGCATGACGGTCTATTCTTTAACAACGAACCTTAGTCGTACTGCGAGTCGCGTAGCTGCACAGGCTTGCTCTTCGATTTCTTGCGCAGGCGCAGGTTCAGCAGCTCCACAATCAGCGAGAAGGCCATAGCAAAGTAGAGGTAGCCTTTTTCGACTTCCTTATGTGCAGCCTCCATCACCAGCATGAAGCCAATCATGATGAGGAACGACAGCGCCAGCATCTTGATGGTGGGGTTGTTGTTCACAAAATTGGCCACCACGCCGCTGAAGCTCAGCATAATGCCCATGGCGCAAATCACGGCTGCAATCATCACCAGCACGTTATCCACGAGGCCCACGGCGGTGAGGATGGAATCGAAGCTGAACACGATGTCAATCACCACGATTTGCAGGATGATGCTCATCATCGAAACGCCTTTGCCGCCCAGGCTTTCTTCCTCTTCCTCGCCCTGCAGCTTGGTGTGAATCTCGGTGGTGCTCTTGTACATCAGAAACAGGCCGCCGGCCAGCAGAATTAGGTCGCGCCCGGTGACGCCAAACGGCTGCGCCAGCCACGGAAACGGCAGGTTGAACAGCGCCGTGCGCAGCCCCACAATCCAGGAAATGCTCAGCAGCAGCCCGATGCGGAACAGCAGCGCCAGCAGCAGGCCAATGGTGCGGCCGCGCGCCTGCTGCTCCTTGGGCAGCCGGTTCACGACGATGGAGATGAAAATGATGTTGTCGATGCCCAGCACGATTTCCATGAACGTGAGGGTCAGCAGACTTATCCAGGTGGCGGGGTGAGCAAAGGCCGAAAAATCGTACAAGAGCAGGGATTTGAATGGGTGGACTGGTGGATTGTTGAATTGCTAAATGTGCAAATCAGGGGCTGATGAATCGGGAAATGGCATCGCGCATTACTGGCATGACCTGCATTTTTTAGCAAGTGCCCGTCTGCTGCAATTCAACCATTCCTCACTTCAACCATTCAACAACTAGCTTTTCATGTTCACGAACTGCAGCGGCAGGCCGATATCGGCCTTGCGCAGCACGGCAATAGCGGCCTGCAAATCGTCGATTTTCTTCGACGTCACGCGCACCTGGTCGTCCTGCATCTGGGCTTCCACCTTCACCTTGGCATCTTTGATGGCCTTGATGATTTTGCGGCCGAACTCCTTGTCGACGCCGGCGCGCACCTTGATGGTTTTCTTGATGAGTTGGCCGCTGGGCTGCTCCTCGGCCGTGAAATCGAGGCTGGTGCCGTCGATGCCCTGCTTCACCACGCGGCCGAGCAGGATGTCTTCGAGGGCCTTGATGCGCATCGAGTTTTCCGACGACAGCAGAATGGTGTTTTCCTTTTTGTTGAGCTCGATGCCGCCCTTGGTGTCGCGCAGGTCGTAGCGGGTCTGGAGTTCTTTTTGGGCCGTGTTTACCGCGTTTTCGAGGGTTTGCGGGTCAACTTTGCTCACGATGTCGAAGGATGCCATAGCGGGTGGGATGTAGTTTTGAGATGCTAAACCGGCGCTGGCCGGGCCGTAAAGGTAACAACCCACCCCGGCCTTGGTTGCGCTTTCGCTTCACGTTTCCCTCATGAATTCCACTCCCGCCATCCACGCGCCCCGCACGCCCGCCGAGTGGGCCGCCTACTACGCACTGCGCTACGCCGTGCTGCGCCAGCCCTGGCAGCAGCCCCCCGGCTCGGAGCGCGTGCCGGCCGACGATGAGCCCGGCACCATCCACGCCCTGCTGCTGGCCGAAGCTGCCGGAGCACCCGAAGCACTGGCTGTGGGCATGCTGCAACCCACCGGCCCCGGGCAGGGCCAGATTCGCTTCATGGCCGTGGCGCCCGAGGCGGCGGGCACCGGTGCAGGTCGGTGCGTGGTGGCTTATTTGGAGGAGCAGGCGCGGGCCGTGGGCATCCGCGAAATCGTGCTGCATTCGCGGGAGGCCGCTATGGGTTTCTACAAGAAGTTGGGTTATGCGGTGGTAGAGCCGTCGCACGTGCTGTTTGGCGTCATCCCGCATTTTCTGATGCAGAAGCAGCTTTAGAACTTTTCGCGGCCGCGCCACAGGTCGAAATACATGCGAAAATCGCCCAGCAGCGAATACCACGGATGCTGAAACGTGGCCGGCCGGTTGTGCTCCACGAAAAAGTGGCCCACCCAGGCAAAGCCGTAAGCCGCTACCACACCGGTTGCCAGCCAGTTCCAGTTGCCCGTGCGCAGCAGCATGGCCAGGCAGATGATGACCAGTGTGGTGCCGATGAAATGCAATACTCGCGTGCCCCGTCGGCTGTGCTCGCTGAGGTAGCGCGGATAAAACTCGGCAAACGTGAGCGGCTGCGTAGACATGGCGGCAATAAACAAGGTGAGAACGCAGCTTTTCGACCCGGGAAATGCCACCTCAGCAAATGAAGCAAATTTTCCGGCAAACTTGCCGCAGCAATTCCCGACCCCGCCCATGTCCGACCAAGCCCCTACCCTCCCCGACTTGGCCACGATGGTGGCCGCCTACAACCAGATGAACCACTACGGCCGCACCAACGGCATGGCGCTGGCGGTGAATGCCCCCGGCCAGGTGGAGTACCGCATGGTTATCCGCGACGAGCACCTCTCCTCGCCCAACACCTCCCACGGCGGCGTGCTCGCCGGCCTGATGGATTCGGCCCTGGGCGCGGCGGCCCTCTCGCTGGCCTTCACCAAAATGGAGTTGGTGTCCACCGTCGAATTCAAGATGAACTACCTGCATTCCGTGCATCTGCACGACGAGCTGGTGGCGCGCGGCGTGGTCGACCACGGCGGCAACTCACTGGTGGTGAGCAGCTGCGTGGTATACCGTGTGAAGGAAGGCCACGACGACGTGGCCGTAGCCCGCGGCCTGGGCACCTTCAACCGCTACCCAGCCTCTAAGCGCGACTTTGCACAGTTGCTAATGGGGTGAAATTGAGGTAAAAGCTGAGAGTTAAAAGTGAAAAAGGCCCGCCTGACGATTCAGGCGGGCCTTTTTCACTTTTAACTCTCAACTTTTAACTTTCTTACAGCTCGACCGACGAGTGCACGCCCACGGGCTCGTATTCGTCTTCGCCATCGGTCATTTGCGGGGCGGGCACTTTGCGCACGTTGCGGGCGCAGTCCTCGTCGCGGTGGTTGCGGCCCACCGTGAACTCCACCCAGTCGCCTTCGCGCAGGTCGTTGAAGTCGCCCTCGGTCAGGTCGGCGTAGCTGAAGAACAGGTTGTTCGGGGGCATTACCACGAAGCCAAAGCCGTTTTTCAGGTTCTTGATGGTGCTCATGCCGAGCGTGCCCACGGGGCCGGCGGCGGTGGGGCCGGTGGGGCGGGCCAGCTTGGGCGCGGCAGCGGTGCTGGGCGCGAATGCGGCCGGCTCGGCCTGGTTCACAAACAGCGCTTCCACCACTTCGTCCTGCTGCTGCAGGCCGCGGTCAATCACGTCGTGCATGGCCACGGGGTAAGTTACCTGCTCCAGCAGCTGCTGCGAGGCGCGCGTGACGCGGGTTTCACCCTTGAAATCTTCGTATTTGAAATCCCAGTTCAGCAGCATCACGCGGGTGCCCACGGTGTTGAGCTTGCGGATGAGGGGCACGTAGTCGGAGTCGCCGGCGATGAGCACGACCACGTCGAGGGTTTTGTGCAGGGCCAGCTCGAGGGCTTCGAGGCTCAGCCACACGTCGATGCCTTTTTCCTGCAGGCGGCCGTCGCGGGTTTTCAGGGCCATGTAGTGCGTTTGCACGCCCAGGTTCATCAGAATGTCGTCGAGCAGGCGGTCGTGGAACAGGCGGTCCTTATCGCGGGCTTCGGTGGCCGAGAGGCGGCCCCGGAAGAAGTGGGCATCGGTGATACGTGCCAGGCGCACGTCCACGTCTTCTTCTTCGGCTACCTGGTGGCGGATGTATTCGTGGAGACCTTCGAGGCTGATACGGGCTTTGCGCTCGTGCTGGAAATAATAATAGTCGCTAATTTTTAAGAAATAGTTGCCGTCATAAAAGACACCAACCCGAATCAAAGGGCTGTTCATCTGGTTCATGGTAATGGAGTTGCGTAAAGTTAGAGAAGTGTTTTGAGTGGGATGTAGAGTGATTAATGACGGTAGAAACACCGGCCTGAACCCTGGCAAATCTGCCAGCCGGTGATGAGGATAGAGCGGAAACGGGACATAACGAGAGCCCGGCACAACTGCCTGAAACAGGCAATTACGACACCGAATGCTCAGAAAATGAGATTTTAAAGGGGCCGGGCCGGCGGTAACGATTGAAATCGCAGCATAACAACCTGAATCAATACCAACACAGTCCTATTTTAACAGCATATCTGCTGCGAAGCTAGTGTTCTTAGTTGACTTATGCAATAGTGCAAGGTTGCGATATAGGCCCGCCAGCCGCACTACGCGGCCCCCACGGCTACACCAGGTGCATGGAGCCCACCACCAGCCCCAGCACCAGCAGCGCGTAGCCCACGCAAATGCCCACTTCCATCACGTTGCCGCTGGCCGAGCCCGTGCTGATAAGCGGCACCTTAAAGGAGAATTCCGAGATGGGCAGAAACCACCGTACGCCCGATTTGGTGAGGGTATCGGCTACGAGGTGCGAGGCGTAGCCGGTGCCGGCGTAGAGGGCCACGCCGCGCCAGCCGAGGTGCTGGTCGGCGAGGTGGCCTATATAGGTCCAGAGTGCGGTGGCCCAGATGGTGTGCGTCCAGGAACGGTGCGAGGTAAAAGGAGCCAGCGCAACGAAAGTACCCAATAAGCTCAGCCACAGCTGCTCGGTGTAGAGGCCCGCCACCACCGTGCCCAATCCCGTGAACAGCAGCGCCAGCCGCCGCGCCGAGCCGCCCTGCATGCCCACGCCAATGAGGCCGAAGGCCAGCGCCGCCGTGTAATAGAGGCGTTGCTCGGAGCCGGGGGCCCGCTGAAAGTAGGCGAAGGCCGCCAGCGCCAGCGCTCCGGCGGCAAAAGCCCAGCGCACGTAGTTTTGGCTGAAGCCCAGGCGCTTGCTGAGGCGGCTTTCGGGGTGGTCGAGGTCGGGGGCGAGGCTGGAGAAGCCAGCCAGCGCGATGCCGGCCAGCGAGAACGGAATGCCCGGGGCCAGCCCGGCCACGGCCACGCCGGTGATGAGGCCAATGGCCAGATGAGAAGAGCCGCGCATGTTCTAGTTTTCAGTTGTTCGTTGTCAGTTGTTCGTTGGTTCTGCTAGCCAACACTGGGCCTGACAACAGACAACCAACAACCGACAACTCATTTGCCCCGCGAAGCTACCGCCGACCCCGAAGAAACCTTCGCTGCCCCTGGCGTGTATTTAGCCCGCTGCCCGACCGGAAATCCTTCCGGCCGGGCTACTTCATTTGTCCCTCTAGCCTGATTCTTTGTGCAAGTAGCTGACTTTCTCCGCCTCTATCGTCTATCGCCCGAGCTGCAGGTGCTGGCTTCACGCCTGCGCGAAGCCGCCAAGCCCAACCCCGGCGGCCTGCGCCTGCACCTGCGCGGTCTGGTGGGTAGCCAGGATGCCGTGGTGGCTGCAGCGGTGGCCCACGCCCAGCACCCGCACGTGTTCATCATGCACGACAAGGACGAGGCCGCGTATTTCCTGGCCGACTTGCAGCACCTGCTGCCCGAGGGGCCGGAGGTGCTGCTGTTTCCGAGCTCGTATAAGCGGCCCTACCAGTTTGATGAGACGGAGAATGCCAACGTGCTGATGCGCGCCGAGGCCCTGAACCGCATCAATACCACGCGGGCGGCCAGCACCGGCAACAGCGTGTTCATCGTGACTTACCCGGAGGCGCTGACGGAGAAGGTGATTAATCGCCAGAGTCTGGTTAAAAACACCTTCAATGCGAAAGTGGGCGACAAGCTGGACGTGAATTTCCTGGGCGAACTGCTGGGCGAATACGATTTTGAGAAAACGGATTTCGTGTACGAGGCGGGGCAATACGCGGTGCGCGGCGGTATTGTGGACGTGTTCAGCTACGCGAATGAATTGCCGTTTCGCCTCGAATTATTCGGCGATGAAATTGAGAGTATTCGGACGTTTAATCCGGAGACACAATTGTCGGTAGACCCGCGGCCGAGCATCAGCATTATCCCGAACGTGCAGACCAAGATGCTGACCGAAACCCGGGAGGCTTTCTTCGAATTTCTGCCCCGCACGGCCTGTATTTGGGCAAAAGACGTGCGCCAGACGCTGGACGTGGTGACGGAATTATTCGAAAAAGCCGAAGCTAATTTTCAGCAGATGCTGAGCGAAAGCGGCGGCATGCAAATCGTGAGCAAGCCCGGCGATTTATTTGAATCGGGCAAGAATTTCAAGAAGCTGCTCGATGAATTTGCAGTGGTGGAATTCGGCAAGCGCTTTCACTTCAAAAACGCCGATACGTTTCAATTCACCGCCAAGCCGCAGCCGAGTTTCAACAAAGAATTCGAGCGCATGGTGAAGAATATCAAGGAAAACCAGCTGCGGAATTTCGTCACGATAATTACCGCCGATACCGTGCGCCAGGCCGACCGGCTGCGGACGATATTTGACGAATTAGATAACAACGTGCAATTCCAGCACTTGCTATTGGCGCTGCGCGAAGGCTATGTGGATGAGCAGCTTGAGTTGGCGGTTTACACCGACCACCAGCTATTCGAGCGCTATTACCGGGCGCAGGAAGCGCGCAAATTCTCGAAGAAAAAAGCGCTGACTTTGCGCGAGTTGAAAACGCTGCAACCCGGCGACTATGTGACGCATCAGGACTACGGCATCGCGCGGTTTGCGGGGCTGACGCAGGTGGAGATAAACGGGCAGATTCAGGAAGCCATTCGGTTGGTTTATCGGGATGACGACTTGCTGACGGTGAGCATTCACTCGCTGCACAAGATTGCCAAGTACAGCGGCGCGGAGGGTTCGCCGCCCACGATGAGCAAGCTGGGCTCGCCGGAGTGGGAGAACAAGAAGAAGTCGGTAAAGAAGAAGGTGAAGGATATTGCAGCCGACCTTATTCGCCTGTACGCCAAGCGGAAGACCGCGCCGGGGTTTGCCTTTTCGGTAGATGGTTTTTTGCAGGCGGAGCTGGAATCGAGCTTCATTTACGAGGATACGCCCGACCAGGCCAAGGCCACCGAGGACGTGAAACAGGACATGCAGCAGCCTCATCCGATGGACCGGCTGGTCTGCGGCGACGTGGGCTTTGGCAAGACGGAAGTGGCCATTCGGGCCGCCTTCAAGGCCGTGGCCGATGGCAAGCAGGCGGCCGTGCTGGTGCCCACCACCATCCTGGCAATGCAGCACTACAAGACCTTCCGCGACCGGCTGGCTACGCTGCCGGTGACGGTGGAGTACATCAACCGCTTCAAATCGACTAAGCAGATTAAGGAGACGCTGCAGCGCGTGGCGGAGGGCAAAACCGATATTCTGATTGGCACGCACCGGCTTACCAATAAAGACATTAAGTTCAAGGACCTGGGCATTCTGATTATTGACGAGGAGCAGAAATTCGGCGTCAAGACCAAGGACAAGCTCAAGGAACTGAAGGTGAACGTGGACACGCTCACGCTCTCGGCCACGCCGATTCCGCGCACGCTGCACTTCTCACTGATGGGCGCGCGCGATTTGAGCGTGATTGCCACGCCGCCACCCAACCGCCAGCCGGTGAACACGGAGCTGCACGTGTATGACGAGATTCTGATTCGCGACGCGGTGGCGCGGGAATTGAAGCGTGGCGGGCAGGTGTTTTTCGTGCACAACCGCGTGAAGGACATTGAGGAAATGGCCGGCACGATTCTGCGGCTGGTGCCGGATGCGAAAATCACCTTCGCCCACGGGCAGATGGACGGCGAGATGCTGGAAAAGCGCATGATGAAATTCGTGGAGGGCGAGTACGACGTGCTGGTTTCGACCAACATCATTGAGTCCGGCCTCGACATCCCCAACGCCAACACCATCATCATCAACCGCGCCCACCTGGCCGGCCTGAGCGACCTGCACCAGATGCGCGGCCGCGTGGGCCGCTCCAACCGCAAGGCCTATTGCTACCTGCTCACGCCACCGGTGGCCCAGCTGCCCGCTGATGCACGCAAGCGCCTGAGCACACTGGAGGAGTTTTCGGACTTGGGCGCGGGCTTTAATGTGGCCATGCGCGACCTCGATATTCGCGGCGCGGGCAATTTGCTGGGCGGCGAGCAGTCGGGCTTTATTAACGACCTGGGCTACGAAACCTACCACCAGATTCTGGATGAGGCGGTGACGGAACTCAAGGAAACCGAATTCCGCGACCTGTTTCTGGGCGATGCCAACTCGCAACAGCGCCTGCAGTTGGCAGCCGGCGCGGGCCGCGTGCAGGAGTGCAACGTGGAGACGGACCAGCAGGTGCTCATCCCCGAGAAATACGTGAGCAACGTGTCGGAGCGCCTGCAGCTCTACGCCAAGCTCGACCGCGCCCAGAAGCCGGAGGAGCTGCGCAAGCTGCTGGCCAGCATGGTCGACCGCTTCGGTCCCCTGCCGCCCGAGGTGGAGCAGCTGGCCGACATCGTGCGGCTGCGCTGGCAGGCCTGCAAGGTGGGCTTCCACAAAATCACGCTCAAGCGCGACACGCTGAAAGGCTACCTGCCCGCCGACGACGACCACAAGGCCTACTTCCAGGGCGAGCAGTTCGGCACCATCCTCAACTACGTGCAGACGCACCCGCGCACGGCCAAGCTGAAGGAGCACAAGGCGCAACTGATTGTGACGTTTGAGGAAGTGCGCTCCATTCAGCAGGCCAAGCGGGTGCTGAGCGAGCTGGGCAGCGAAGAAGTTGTGGTGGCGTAGCGCGGAACGATAATAGAACGACTGTAGAGACGCGACACTTCGCGTCTCGGCGTTGAACGACCGGAGCCACGCAGGTTAATAACATGAGCAAACTAAGTTCAGCGAAGCCAACGCCAAGACGCGAAGTGTCGCGTCTCTACAGTCGCTCTATTATGAAACCCTTGCTTCTCCTGCTCCTTGCGTTGCTGCCGCTGCTGGCCGCCGCCCAGGCCCCGCCGCAGAACCCGCGCCTGAAGCACGAGCTGGACAGCATCTACGCCGTGGACCAGAAGTGGCGCGGCATGCTTTTCGACCCGCGCCAGCGGCACCGGCCCGACTCGTTGGCCCGGGCCCTGGGCGTGACACGGGAAAGCCTGCCAACTTACCTCCCGCGCCAAATGTTGCGGACGGATTCGACCAACCAGGTGCGCGTGCAGCAGATTTTGAAGCGGTACGGCTACCCCGGCAAGACGCTGGTGAGCGAGCCCACGAACGAGGCCGCGTGGTACGTCATCCAACACTCGCCCGGCATCGACCAGTACCTGCCGCTCATCAAAAAAGCCGCTGACAAAGGTGAATTACCCTTTTACCTCTACGCCCAGATGCTGGACCGCCAGCTCATGCGCGCTGGCAAACCGCAGGTGTATGGAACGCAGGCCTTCGGCTACAATGTGCTGAACCCACAAACGGGCCGGCACGAAGCCCAGCCGCCCTTCGTGTGGCCCATCAAAGACCCGCAGCAGGTGAATGAGCGCCGAAAAAAGGCCGGCTTCCCAACCACTGTGGAGCAGAATGCCGCTAATTTGGGCATTCCGTACCGCGTACTGACATTGAAGGACGTCGAGAAGATGCCCAAAAACTAAGCGCTGACTTATGACTATCCGCTGGCACTGCCTGCCTTTCGAAAACCTGCCCAACCTGATTCTGTACGACCTGCTGCGTTTGCGCTCCGAGGTATTTGTAGTGGAGCAAAATTGTGTTTTTCAGGACATTGACCGCCAGGACATGGACGCGCACCACCTGCTGGGCTACAACGAAGCCGGCGAGCTGGCCGCTTACGCCCGCCTCTTCGACGCGGGCAAGAGTTACGAGCAGGCCAGCATCGGGCGCGTGATTGTGGCCCAGCCGTTCCGGCAGTACGGCCTGGGCCGCGAGCTGATGCGGCAGGCGCTGGCGTTTTCCGATGCGCTGTTCGGCCCGCAGGCCAATAAAATCGGGGCTCAGCAGCACCTCGAAGCCTTTTACAACGGCTTTGGCTACGAGCAGTGTGGGCCGATGTACGTGGAGGACGGCATCCCACACATTCCGATGTTGCGGCCCGCGTAGACCATTGACTAAAATCTGCGTATTTCGCACTCCGTTGCCGTCTTTCCGAAACCAGCACTATGCCTGCTCTCTCCTCCGACCTGATATCTGTTTTCAGCGCGTTGCCCAGCGCTTGCCTGCTGCTTTCGCCCGAATTGGTGATTGAGGCGGCCAGCGAGGCGTATTTGACCACCACCGCCACCCAGCGCGCCGACGTGCTGGGGAAGTACGTATTCGACGTATTTCCTGATAACCCCGACACCCCGGAGGCCCACAGCGTGCACGACGTGCGCGCCTCGATGGAGCGAGTGCTGGCCACGGGCCAGCCGCACGAGTTGCCCGTGCAGCCCTACGACACCCCCGACCCCGCCAATCCCGGCCAGTTCGTGGAGCGCTACTGGCAGGCCCGCAACGTGCCGGTGCTCGACGAGCAGGGCCGCGTGACGCACCTTATCCACACCGTGGTCGACATCACCGCGCAAACCCAGAACGCGGCCCGGGTGCAGGACGCCCAGCTTCGCGAGCAGGCCGCCCGCGAAGCCGCCGAGTGGCAGCGCGGCGAGCTGGCCCGCATTTTCGAGCAGGCCCCGGTGGCCATTGCCACCTACCGCGGTCCCAACTTCGTGATTGAGCTGGCCAACCCCAAGGTATTGGAGCTCTGGGACCGCACGCCGGCCCAGGCCATTGGCACGCCGCTGTTCGAGCTGCTGCCGGAAATTACCGGCCAGGGCTTTGATGATTTGCTGAACGAGGTGATGACAACCGGCAACCCGCACGTGGCCAAGGAAATGCACTCCACCATCGTGCGCAACGGCCAGCCCGAATCGGTGTACTGGAACTTCGTGTACCTGCCGCTGCGCGAAGACGATGGCACCATCACGGGCGCCATGGTAGTGGCCACCGAGGTGAGCGAGCAGGTGCAGGCCCGCCAGCAAATTCAGGTGTTGAACGACCAGCTCGCGGCCGTGAACCGCGCCCTGCACGAGAGCAACGCCGAGTTGCTCACCAACCAGGAAGAAGTGCTGAAAGTGCAGCAGCTGCTCGAAGGCAGCGTGGCCGAACGCACCAGGCAGCTCGAAACCGCCCTCTCCGACGCCGAGCAGCACCGTAGCGCCGTGGCCCAGCAGCAGCGCCTGCTCAGCCAGATTCTGGGGCAGGTACCGGCCAGCATCGCCACCCTCACCGGGCCCGAGCACCGCTATTCGTTTTTCAACGAGCATTACCAGCAGCTCTCCGGCGGCCGCACGCAGCTGGGGCTCAAAGTAGCCGAAGTGTTCCCCGAAGTAGTGGAGCAGGGCTTTATTGACCTGCTCGACAAAGTGTATACCACCGGCGTGCCCTTCGTGGGCCGCGACACGCCTGCCCAGCTCTACGACCCCGCCACGGGCCGCCCCGAAACCCGCTACGTTGACTTCACTTACCAGCCCCTGCTCAGCGACCAGAACCAGACGCTGGGCGTGCTGGCTTTCATCGTGGACGTGACCGAGAAAGTGCTGGCGCAACACCAGGCCGAAGCACTGAAGGCGCAGCTGCGCGGTGAAATGCCGGGAACGGCGAACTGAGCCAGCAAACAAAAAAACGGTCATGCTGAGCGCAGCCGAAGCATCTCTACCGCACAGGTAATTCATTTACCATTGCGGTAGAGATGCTTCGGCTGCGCTCAGCATGACCGTTCTGGATTTAGCAACATACTCCCTTTTGCCCCTACACCGCGCAGCCCTCCGGCCCGCAGGCATCGCCGTCGGCCAGCGAAACCAGAGCCGGTTTGGCGGGCTTGAACTCCTCGTATACCTTCTCCAGCACCTCGGCAAACAGCTCGCTGGGCTGGGCGCCCGATACCGCGTATTTGTCCTCGAATACGAAGAAGGGCACGCCGCGCACGCCGATTTGCTGGGCCTGGTACTCATCGAGGCGCACGGCGTTGGCGTAGGTGCCGGCCAGCAGGGCTTCGCGGCTTTCGGTGGCATCGAGGCCGACTTCGGTGCCGAGCTTCACGAGGGTGTCGAGGTCGCCGATGTTCTGGCCTTCGAGGTAGTAGGCGGCCATGAGGCGCTCCTTGGTGGCATCCTGCCGGCCGTAGTGGGCGCCGAGGTGAATGAGCTGGTGCGCCAGAAAGGTATTGGCCGGAATGGCTTTATCGAACTGGTAATTGAGGCCAACTTCCTTGGCGGCGTTGGTCATGTAGTCGTTCATTTTGCGGCCTTCCTCCACCGAAACGCCCTTTTTCTTGGCCAGCGACTCGTGGATGCTTTCGCCGGGAATGGGCTCGAAGTCGGGCGTGAGCTGGAAGCTGTGCCACACCACTTCCACCTCATCGCGGTGCACGAAGTCTTTCAGGGCATTCTCAAACTTGCGCTTGCCGATGTAGCAGAACGGGCACACCACGTCGGACCAGATTTCAACTTTCATATTGTTGGGATTTTTAAAGCAATGGAAGTGGCTACAAGAAACGGACGGGGCGAAAAGTTTCGGGCGGGGCGGAGTAAGAGAAAGAACGTCATGCAAAGCGCAGCGAAGCATCTTGCCCGCCACCACTAATCCTTTTGCCTTTATTGCATTGCGCGGTAGAGATGCTTCGCTGCGCTCTGCATGACCGTTGTGATAGGTGCTAACCGCATGCCAGGCGGCGTTCAAATCAACTCCCTACCACAACCTTCGCCCCCAAAGCCGGGTTAACAGCCCCGGCCCCAACGCGGCCACTTTCCCCTTCAATCAGACCAACCACTCCTCATGGAATATCAAAAATTAGGTTCCTCCGACGTTTCCGTTTCGCGCATCACCTTCGGCAGTTGGGCGGCTGGGGGCTGGATGTGGGGCGGCACCGAGCAGAACGACGCCGTGGGCGCCATCCACGCCAGCTACGAGCTGGGCGTGACCAGCATCGACACGGCGCCGGTGTACGGCATGGGCTTCAGCGAGGAAATCGTGGGCGAAGCCATCAAAAGCCTGCCGCGCGACAAGGTGCAGATTTTGACCAAATTCGGCATGCGCTGGAACGAGGCCAAAGGCGATTTCGCCATGAAAACCAAGGACAACAACGGCCACGACCTTGACGTGTACAAGTATGCTGGCCGCGACAGCATCATCCGGGAATGCGAGGACAGCCTGCGCCGCCTCGGCACCGACTACATCGACCTCTACCAGCAACACTGGCCCGACGTGACCACCCCAATTGACGAAACGATGGAGGCCGTGAGCCGGCTCATCGAGCAGGGCAAAGTGCGGGCGGCCGGCGTGAGCAACTACTCGGTGGCCCAGATGCAGGAAGCCGAAAAGACGCTCAACCTCGCTTCCAACCAAGTGCCCTACAGCATGCTGCGCCGCGATATTGAAGCCGATGTAGTGCCGTACTGCCTCGAAAACCACAAAGCCATTCTGGTGTACAGCCCGCTGCAATTGGGCCTGCTGACGGGCAAGATGAAGCCCGGCCAGGAGTTCGGCGCGGGCGACCTGCGCAACGGCAACCGCTTCTTCACGCCCGAAAACGTGAAGCGGGTGAACAGCCTGCTGAATAAAATCCGGCCGCTGGCCGAAACCAAAAACGCCACCCTCAGCCAGCTCGTGCTGCGCTGGACGCTGGCGCAGCCCGGCATTTCGGTGGCACTGGTGGGCGCCCGCAACCCCGAGCAGGCCGTGCAGAATGCCCGGGCGATGGATTTCCAGCTCACGTTTGAACAGGTGGATTTCATCAACAAGCAGCTGCGGGAGCTGGCGGGCACCGCAGTGGCCTAGCGGGGGCAGGGCCCACCGTGCCAGGCAAAGCGCGGCGTGGTGTTGCTTTGCGCGCATGTTTCAACCTATTCATTTCCGCGCCGTGCTGGAACCGGGCGGGCCCAGCTTCATGCCTACCCAAACCATTGTGGTGCCGGCCGAGGTGCTCGACGCGCTCGGCGGCAAGGCGACGAAACGCGTCATCGCGACCATTCACGGGCAGGCGCTGCGGCTGGGGCTGCTGCCGCTGGAAGGCGGCGGACGCTACCTGATGCTGAACAAGGACGTGTGCGCCGCTACCGGCATTGCGCTGGGCGACAAGCTGGCAATCACCATCGAACCCGACCCCAACCCCGACCACGTGGACCTGCCCGACGAGCTGGCCGAAGCCCTCGCCGCCTGGCCCGAGGCCGAAATCGCCTTCCATCGCTACAGCGGCGCGCACCGCCGCGCCATGGCCCGGCTGGTCGCCGAAGCCAAGCAGCCCGCCACCCGTGCCCGCCGCGCTATCACGCTGGTCGAGCGACTGGGTCGCGGGCTGCATCCGTTTCGGGGCGACTGAGCGGCGCGTTACCGCTTCTCGATGCGCTGCACCGAGCTGCCCCCGGCGGTGCGCACCTGCAGCAGGTACAGCCCGGCCGGCAAGCCGGCGAGCGTTAGCTCCTGTACGCAGCCACCGGTCAGGGTTTCGGTGCGCACCACCTGGCCGGCCAAGCCAAGCACGCGCACGGCGCAGGGTTCGGCGGCAGCAGCCGTTAGGTCGAGGGTGAGGCGGTCGGTGACGGGGTTGGGGTAGGCCAGCACGGGCAGCGTGCCGGGGGCCACGCTCACCTTCAGCACCGGCGAATAGGCCACGGCCCCGTCGCGGTCTACCTGCCGCAGGCGGTAGTAGCTGGTGCCAGCTAGCGGCTGCACGTCGGTAGCGGCGTACACGGTAGCGGCGGTGGAATTGCCCTGAGCAGCTACCTCGCGCACGGCCTGGTAAGTTTCGCCCTGGGCGCTGCGCTCGATAACGAACACGGCGCTGTTTTGCTCCGAAGCCGTGGCCCAGCGCAGCTGCACCTGGCCCTTTACCACGTCGGCGGTGAAGACGGCCAGCTCGACGGGCAGCGGCCGCAGCGAGCAGTATGTGGTGTTGGCGGCGCCCACGCTGCCGGTTTGCGAGTCGAAGCCCGTGGCGTTGCCCGAGTCACAAAAATCGAGGCGGCCTACCATCCCGAACGAGCCGGCATTCACGGAGTAGCCGTTGGTGGTGAAGCTGCCGCGCAGCGGCGCGGCCGGGCCGGTCATGCTGGCCCCGGCCTGGTTCGAGAAGTTGCCGGTGCTGGCCACAATGCCCGCGTTGCTCACCGTGCCGTAGTTTATCAGCTGGCCCGTCACCCGGAACGTGGCGCCGCGGTTATTAGTCAGGCTGGAATTGGCGCTGATGTCGCCCATGCCCTGGGTCATCGTCATGGCCCCGCTGTTGGTGATGGTGGTGGCCGAGCCCATGCCCAAGTACGAGCCGAAGGTGGCCGTGCCGGTGTTCACAAAGCTGTTGGGGCCGGTGCTGGGAAAGTTGAAGCCTTTGGTCCAAGTGCCGCTGTTGTTGATGGTTAGCGCGCCGCCGGGGTTGAGGTTGGCCGTCCAGGTGCCGCCGGAGTGGTTGAGGGTGAGGCTGCCCGAGAAGTTCAGGTCGGAGGCGTTCCAGGTACCGCTGTTGTTGATAACGGTGGTGCCGGTGGGCGTGATATAAGCCGACCAAGTGCCGGCCGCAAAGTTGTTGATGGTGCTGTTGGGCAAGTTGTTAATCTGGCCGCTCCAGTTGCCGTAGTTGTTGATGGTGACGGGAGCTGTGAAGTTGCCTCCTACGTAGCCCGACCACAACGCTTTGGAGCTGGCAGAATTTCCGTTGTTGATAACCGTGGGCCCGCTGAGGACGACATTGTCCGACGAGATGGTGCCCCTGTTGTACAGTACGGTGCCGGTAGTGCCGCTCGCCACCGCGATACGGCTGCCGCTGCCATTGCCACCGTTGCCGTTGCTGATTTCGCTTTCGTTGCGGATAACCGTGTTGTTGCCCGTCACCCTGATTTGACCACTCCTGGTAAAGCCGCCCAGGTTAATTACCGTCACGTTGTCACCCAGCACGTTGATGGTGCCATCGAAGTTGACATTGCTTGCGATAATGATGGTTTCGCCACCAATCATGTTGAAAATATCCGACTTATTCGGATTGTCAACAGTGTAGCTACAGGTGGTGCACTGGGCCCAGGCCTGGCTCAGCGAGCCATTGGCCAGCAGCAAAACCGCAGCACTCAGCAAGGTTCGAACCGATGCAGAAAAGGAGGTAAAGCGTCGTTGCATAGTACAGGTAAAAAAGAACGCAGAAAAAGTCTATTTCATACAAAGCTAATATGTTAGTTATGATTTATAACTGCATCAAGAAACATTGATACTTTGCCGCACTAACCCTAATTGCACTGTGGCAGCCCCATTTGCCGGTGGTGGATGCTAACTGGGCCTGAATGCGCAAAAAAAACCCACCGCTGCCCGAGCAACGGTGGGTTTTTCGAATAATATAGAGCGATTTATATTTTTACGTTTTAGTCTTTAAGTACAATATTCACCACGCGTCCCGGGCCGCTAACCAGGAACTTACACTCGTTGAAGTCGGGCGCGGCCACCGTGGGCCGGATGTTGTTGGAGAAGGCGTAGGGCTCGGTAGGAATGCCGAGAAAGTTCTTGTCAATCTTATCGTTGTTGTTCAAGTCCTGGGTGAGCGACACAGCCCATTCGCCGCGTGGCAGGTCGATGGACAGCGCGATTTCCGGCTTGCCCTCGGGCTTCACGGCCCGCATGTACGCCCACTTGCCGCTTTTCAGAAACCCCTCGCGAGTGTTGTAGAAATACAGCTTGACGGTAGACGAAGTGGACGCGAGCGACGACACCACTACCCTGACCGGCTGGGTTTCGGTGGCGGGCGCCGCAGCTCCCAGCACGCCGGCGCTGAGCAACAGGGAAGCAAAAGGCAGCAGTTTCATAAGCAAGCACTTAAATTGGTGAACGTAGGCGGCTAACGCGACTTAGGGGTGCAGAGTTCGCCGCGCCGGCCGTGCCGCACAACCCCACCGGCCCAAAACGGGTAAGCAGGCCGCAGGAGCCACTAACCGGCTTCGCATCTTTACGGCATGGAAGGCTTAACGAAAATTGATGACCTCGGCAAGCCGCGGGTGGTGATTGTGGGCGGCGGCTTTGGTGGCCTGGAGCTGGCCAAAAGCCTGGCCGATGCGCCCGTGCAGGTGGTGCTGCTCGATAAGCAGAACTACCACACATTCCAGCCGCTGCTGTACCAGGTGGCCACCGCGGGCCTGGATGAGGGCGACATCGTGTCGCCGTTTCGCAAAATCCTGAGCCAGCAGGAGAATTTCTACTTCCGGCTGGCCGAGGTGCAGGCCGTCGATACCGAGAAGCAGGTGGTGGAAACCACCATCGGGCTGCTGCGCTACGACTTCCTGGTACTGGCCACCGGGGCTGAGCCCAACTACTTTGGCGATAAGGCGATGGAGAAAAATTCTATTGCCATCAAGAGCGTGGAGGAGGCCATTGAGCTGCGCAACACGGTGCTTTCCAACTTCGAGCAGGCCCTGCAGCTCGGCGACTACGAGCAAATCAACAGCCTGCTCGACTTCGTGATTGTGGGCGGCGGCCCCACCGGCGTCGAAATTGCGGGCGCGCTGAGCGAGCTGCGCACCCACGTGTTCCCGAAGGACTACCGCGAGCTCGACTTCAAGGAAATGGACATCCACCTGGTGCAAAGCGGGCCGGTGCTGCTGAAGGGCATGTCGGCCAACGCCTCGCAGAAGGCGCTGGAGTCGTTGCGCGAGTTTGGGGTGCAGGTGTGGCTGGAGGCGCGGGTGAAGTCGTACGACGGCTATACCGTCACGCTCAATACCGGCCAGCAGTTCGTGTCGCGCACCGTCATTTGGGCGGCGGGCGTAACGGGCGCGCCCATTCAGGGCCTGCGGGCCGACTGCCTGCTGCCCGGCAACCGCTACGCTGTGGACGAATACAGCCGCGTGACGGGCTACGACAACGTGTTTGCCATCGGCGACATCGCGGCCATGAAAACGGCCGACTACCCCGAGGGCCACCCCATGGTGGCGCAGCCCGCCATTCAGCAGGGCCGGCTGCTGGGCGACAACCTCAAGCGCTGGCTGGGCGGGCAGTTGGCCGAGCGGTTTCAGTACCATGACAAGGGCGCGATGGCTACCATCGGCCGCAACCACGCCGTGGCCGACATCAAGCTCTTCGGTAAGGAATATCACCTCAGCGGCCTGCTGGCCTGGCTGGCCTGGGGCGTGGTGCACGTCATCTCACTGGTGAGCTTCCGCAACCGCCTCATGGTGCTGCTGCAATGGACGTGGAGCTACATCAGCTACGACAAGGGTCTGCGCTACATTGTGGGCAAGCGCAAGGCGCTGGTGGAAAAGGACATGGAAGAGGGCAAGGCGATTGTGTAGGGGCGCTACCGGGATTCCACCTGCCGGCCCCTACCCAACTCCTAGCACATCACCCTACACAACAACGCCCGGCCAATACGACCGGGCGTTGTGCGTAGCAGGCCAGCGGGCTCAGGAGCCCGTTTTGCCCTTGGGGAATTTCTCCAGAATGTCCTTGGCGGCTTCGGCAAACTGCGGGCCCAGGCGGGCGGGGTCGTCGACGGGGTCGGCCATCGAGCCGCGCCACACCAGGTTGTTGGTGCGGGCGTCGATGAAGTCTAACACCAGCGTGCCTTCGCGGTAGCGCTCCACGTGCGAGGTGCGGTAGTAGGCCGGCGAGTACCAGTAGCCGTAGTTCACGGGCAGCAGGGCCCCGCGGTAGCGCACGGCGTAGGGGTAAGCAAAGCCGGCGGGCGGCGGGTCGCTCACGGTGCGCTCGGCCTGCTCCACGTAGAGGTGGGTGGTGAGGTAGAAATCGGGGTTGTCGTCGACGCGGCGCAGGCCGCGCTTGCTCAGCTCGCCTTCGATGGCCTGCTGAATATTGGTCTGCGCGATGGAGCTGCGCAGCAGCGGGTTCTGGTCGCCCTGGGTTTTCACCTCGGTATCGGCCCAGGCGTAGGTGCGGTAATTGGCGAAATTGGTGCCGGCCTGTTGTTCGACGGTCACGGCTGGAGAGCAGGCGCTGAGCCACAGCAGCAGCAGCGCAACCCAGGCAAATGAATGCTTCATGATGGGGGCGGTTAAAGCGGGAAGTGGAGAAAAACAGCAGATTTTACCTACGCTCGCCGCCAAAGGTTACAGCCACGCTGGCGCTGCTGTTTCCCCCACTCATTGCTTAGCCGGCCCCCATGCTTGGCGCCTATTTTTTGCGTTCCCACGGCATGGGCACGCGGCTTTCGGTGCCGCTGCGCAGGCGGCCGATGTTGGCGCGGTGGGTGTAAATCAGCAGCGCGGCCAGCCCGAAGCCCACGTACACCAGAAACGGCTGCGCCGGCCGGAACTGCGGCAGCAACTGCAGCAGCGCGAACGTAACGCCCGCCGTCATGCTGGCCAGGCTCACGAAGCGGAATATTAATAGCATGACGATGAAGACGAGAATGCACACGCCCACCGTGGCCGGGGCCACGCCCAGCATCATGCCCAGGATGGTGGCCACGCCCTTGCCGCCCCGAAACTGCGCAAACACCGGGTAGATGTGCCCCACCACGGCCAGCGCCCCACAGGCCAGGCGGTAGTACAGCTCGTGCTCGGGCGCAATGGCCCCTTGCGCCACCAGCCACTGCGGCAGGAAAAACGCCGCTACAAAGCCTTTCAGCGCATCCACAAAGAGCACGAAGCTGCCCGCCTTCGGCCCCAGCACCCGGAAAGTGTTGGTGGCCCCGGCGTTACCCGAGCCGTGCTCCCGGATATCGGCCAGGTTGAAAAAGCGCCGGCCCACCCACAAGGCCGTGGGAATAGAACCAAGCAGGTAGGCGGCCAGCAGCGCCAGCAGGATGTAGAGGATGGGCATGAACGGAGTGGGTTCTGAAGTGTCGGGGGGTTGGGGCAATAAAGAACGTCATGCCGAGCGAAGTCGAAGCATCTCCACCGCAATACCAACCCTCATGATTGGGACTGCTACTGCAGTAGAGATGCTTCGGCTTCGCTCAGCATGACGTTCGGGGTTCGGGCCGGGAACGGTTGAAGTAGCTGAGTTTCTAGCTGTCGCCGAAGGGGTCGGAGCCGGCTTTCTTTTTCTGTTTCTCTTCTTCCTTCTTCTTTTTTTCTTCCTCCTTTTTCAGTCGCTCCTCTTCCTTTTTCTGCTTTTCGGCCTCCTTGGCCAAGCGGGCGGCCTCCTTTTTGTCGGGGGCATTGGGGAAATCGACCGGGGTTTCCGGTGTGGGCGGCTCGTTGGCCGGCGCAGCGCCGGTGGCGGGCGTGCCGGTAGCCGGGGCCTTGTCGGGGGCGGCCTTGGTGGCGGCTGCAGTGCTGTCGGCCGGCGTGGCTTTGGCGGCGGGCTTGGCAGCCGGGGTGGGCGCGGGGGCAGCAGCCTTTTTGGTGGGGGCCGGGGCTGGGTCTTCCATTACACCATCGCCGAAGGGGTCGTCGGCCTTGGCCTTCTTCTTCTTTTTGGATGACGTGGCAGCCGTTTCCGGAGCGGGCGTGCCGGGGTCAGCCAGGGCCTCGTCCACGGCATCCTTCTTCTTTTTCTTCTTGTTGGCTACCTCGTCGAAAGCCGGCTCGGCGGCAGCGGGCTTGCTCGCCCGAGCCAGCGGCTTGGGCTTGATACCGAGGAAGTCCTTCTGGAAGTGCTGACGGAAGTTGTCCACGTCGGCAAAGTCACCCAGGAAAGCCCCGTAGCTGGTGGCCGTTTCGTACTCGCCCTTGGCCTTGGCGGCAATTTCACCGTCAAAGTCCTCGTTCTGCGACTTCACCAGCAGCAGGTTGTTGGCAAACTTGAAGTAGTACCAACTCGTGGCATCGGCCTCTAGGTACAGTTGCACCACATCGCCCCCGCTTTCGCGGCGAATTTCCACGTAGCCATTTATCAGCGAGTTCAGCGGCTGCTTGCCCACGCCGGCAATCCCAATCGGTCCCACCGAGTACCAGGCGCGGCGCTTGTCGTTCCAGCGCAGGTTCACGCGGTTCAGCACAATGGTGTGGGCCAGCTTGGGCGAGAGCTTCACCAGCGCGTCGGCAAAACCGCGGCGCTGCGAGTAGGCATCCACGCCCTTGTTGCCAATGAACTGGGCCAGGTTATATAGCTCGTTGGTCGAGCCGGTCTGGGCTTCGGGCAGGTTCTTGGTGGTTTTGGCCAGTTCGTTGGCCATCAGGTCGAGGGCCTTCGGCGGCAGGGTCACGTCAATGCCCAGCAGCGTTTCCACGGTGTAGCGGGCACTGTCGGGGTTGGCCGTGCCGATGCCGGCCCCGACCATTTTGAAGTCTTTCACTCCATCGCCGATGAAGCTCATCGGGCCGTGGAAGTTGAGGGTATTGGTGGCGTCGGTATAAGTCAGTGCCGAGCCTTCGTAGGCGTTGGCGTCGGCTGGGTCGTTGCGCGAAATCGTGTACACCTCCTTGGCCTGGTCGTAGCTCAGCTTGCCGTCCACTTTGAACACCGTGAGGTCGGTGGAGTTGGGCACCGCTGCCGCATACAGCGGGTAGAGCGCATCGGTCTGGTCCGACAGGAAAATGCCGGTCAGCAACGGCGCGCCGTCTTCAGCCTTCACGTCGTTCAGGTTCAGGCTGAAGTTTTTCGGGTCGATGGAGTCCTTCACTGCCACCCACTGGGCCAGGTTGCGGTTTTTGCCAAACTGCAGTTGCACTTCGCCCGTGAAGGCGAAGCCCCGGCGGCGCGAGTTCAGCTCCACGTTGCCGCGGTAGCCGATGCGCGGCGTGAGCTGAAACTTGCTGGCACTGCTCACCACGGCCGTGGCCACGGTGGCCGGGCCTTCGGCGGTGCCGTTTTCGGAGCCGATGGCCGCGCCCGATTCGTCGCGCTTAAACTTCTTGCCTTTGCCGGCCATCACGGCCGCCTGGTCGGGCCCGAAGCTGCCGAAGCGCAGCGCCACTGAGTCGTGGGCGGTTTTGAAAATGTACTCCCCGGTACCAGCAAACGACTCCTTCGACAGCACGTCGATGTTGCCGTTGTACAGCTTGTGGAACTTGGCCAGCGAATCGAGCACCACGCCCGCATTGCGCAGGCGCTGCAGGCGGCCGGCCGCCAGAATGTTCACATGGCCCGAGTCGGGGATAATCCAGGCATCGGCGGCGGCAATGTAGGGCACACCACCCACCTTCATCTGGTACCTGGCCAGGTCGTAGATACCATTGGACGCCTTGAATTTCAGGCCCAGCTGGTTGGAGTTGGTGGCGTAGAAGTACGACTTGGTCGAGTCGTTGCCCGGGGCTACGCGCAGGCGCACCTCCTTCTTCTTGAAGTCCCAGTGCCCACCGCTGAGTGTGGTGCGGAACTTCGAGTACGGCAAATCGATGCTCGCCTTGCTGTCCTTCTCGCGCTTGAAATCGGCGTAGCCATTCTTCAGGTTGTAGTCAAATTCGACTTCGTTGGCCGACAGCGCCGGCTTGTTGGCCTCGGCCGACTTCACGTTGAGCGTGGCGTGCCGGCCCGAGTAGCTATCAGACTTAAACGTGAACTCGGGCGACTTGATGTAGGACTGTGGCCCGTCGAGGCGTCCGTCGCCGCCGGCCGAAGTCGGCGTGAGCAGCGCCGTGCCCTTAAAGTTATAGGCTGTCACCGTCTTGGATTTGGCATCGCCCTTCGAGTACAGGCGAATGGGGGCATCGGAGCCGGGCGGCGTGGTCAGGAACATCGAATCCTGTTTCACTTTCCAATTCATGATGTAGCCGCGCGGCAGGGCCATCTTCGGAATATCCACGCCGTCGGTGTGCTTGGCCGCCACGTTGCCCATCGTGCCCACGGCCACCACCGAGTCGCGGTAGAGTACGAAGCTGTCGGAATTAAAGGTCCCGGTCTGGTACGTCACCATGCCGTCGGCCTGCAGGCCGCGCCCGTCCATGCGCACCTTGTCGAACACGCGGCCCTTACCCTTATACAGCGGAAAGCCGTCTTTGGGCACGTCGTAGGCGAAGCCCAGGGCGCCGTCTTCCTGCAGCGTGAGCTTGGTTTTGATATCGGGAATGATGCCACCGCTGCGGAACGTGCCCTCGAAACCGGCTGCCGACTTGCTCAGCCCGTTCAGCGAATCGAGCTTGAAAGGCGGAATGTCGAACACCAGCGTCGAGTCGTAAGCCCCGCCCAGCACGTCCTGCTTGCGGAAGTACACGTTGGCCCCGCTCTTCGAGTCGAAGGCCGGGTACTGGCCCATTTTCTTACGGGCCGACTTGTTTTTGGGGTCGTTGATGTAGAGGCGGCCGGTGCTCACCTTGCCCCGGTTGGTGAGGGCGAAATCAGCCTTCTTGCCGGTGGGACGCCCCTTTTTATCCTTGGTTTCGCTGCGAATGACAATGGAGTCAATCTTGGCCATGTCGACGTAGAACCCCTTATAGTCAAACTTGAAATCGCGCCCCTTGAAGCGCATGGCCGAGGCCACCACCGTGCCGCCGAAGGTGATGTTGCGGTCCTGCCCGATGCGGATGATGGCGCTGTCGGGCTTCACGTACACCGTGGCCGAGTCGTCGGAAAAATTGAAGCGCTGCACGCCGCGCACCGTCAATTCGTTGGTATTCAGGTTGAGCGTGGCGTTTTTGCCCGAGCCTGACAGTGACTTGATGGCGATGTGGTCGTAGTCCTTCTTGTCGCGGGCCGAGGCCACGTAGTGCGTGCCTTTGGGCAGAATGGTGACTTCGCCGGTTTGGGGGTTCCAGGCCACGTAGCCGTCGCGGGCCAGGCCCGACATGGCGCTGCGCATGTTGGCCTCGCTGGTGCCCAGGTCGGTGGCCAGGTTGCTCACGTTCACGGCTTTTAGGTTGCCGTGGGTCTGGCTGTAGCCCACCAGCATCTGCAACGGGTGCAGGCGGTTGATGCTCTTGAGCTGCTGGTACCGGTCGTTGGTGAAGAACTCCTTGCTTTCAAAATCGGCCGACTGCTGGTTTTTGGCCGAGAGCACCGCAAAATCGAGCGCCGACTTGCGCAAGTCCCAGTTCAGGGCCTCGGTCCGGATTTCGAGCTGGTGGTAGGAGTCGCTGTAGGGCGTGTTCTTGTAGAGGCCCTCCTCGCGCGCCAGCTTCAGCTGCTGCTGGCTTTTGAGGTACTTCAGCGTCACGCCGGGGTGCGTAATTGAGTCCTTCGCCCCCTCATAAATGGTGATGCCGGCCCGGCTGGCCGTAATCACGGAGTCGCCCAGCACGTAGGCCCGCGACGACGCCCGGAACTTGGGCTTGCCGTCCAGGCTCACCGTCAGGTTCGACAGCGAGCCGTCCAGCGCCGCGCTCAGCACCTTGAAACCGGCCATCGACAAGCCCCCGCGGTACTGAATGTTCTGGCCCAGGTTTTTGATGCGGGCATCGTTGGTGAGCGAGATGAAGCGCGGGTAGCCGGTATCGACCTGGCCGGGCTTGCGGCGCACGCTCTTGTAGCTGAGCGCGCCCTTCACCGGCGCTTCGAGCAGAAAGGGATACGTCACGGTCACGGGCTGAGCCGTGAACTCGGGCTTGGTCATGTCGAAGTCGAACGGCCCCATGTCCGCCGTCACCAGATTGGTGCGAATGGACCACACAAACTGCCCGCTCGTAGCCACAAAACGGTGGCTGTTGAAGACGGCCGACCCGCTCACTTTCTTGATGAACACCGAGTCGCCGCCGGTCGCCATGAACATGTCGGCGTTTTCCACTTTTAGCACCGGCCCGCGCACGGGCGGCGGCGTGTACTCGTCGTAGGGCAGCGCCGAAGGCGTGAAAGCCGCTGGCTGGTCAAAATCCGAGGCTTTGGCCACCGGCGCGGCAGCGGAGGCGGGCGTCGCGGCAGCGGGTTTGGCAGTTGTTTTGGCCACGGGCTTTTTGGCGGGCGCGGGTTTTTTCTTCACGGGCGCACCCCAACCGTCGTCGTCGCCCCAGCCGCTGTTGGAGGGCGACGACCACAGGTCGGCCGTGTCCCAGCCGTCGCTGCTGGCTTTCTTCTTTTTGGGCGCGGGTTTGGCAGCCGGCTTGGCGGCGGCCGCCACGGGCTTTTTGGCCACGGGTTTGGGCGCGGCCGGCAGCGGCGCTTCTTTGGGAGCCGGCGCGCTGGCGCCAAATTCCAGGTTCGACTGCGGCACGGCCAGCGGCGTGTAGGCAAACGAAATGGTGCCGTTCACGGCGCGCAGCGTGTTGTAGCCGGTGCGGTAGAGGTAGCCGCCGTTGAAGAAGCGGTTGGAGCTGGCCAGAAAACGGTCGGCTTCTTCGGGGGCCTCGTTGGCGAGGGTCTGCGTCAGCACGTCCAGAAACTGGTCCATCTGCTGGTCGCTCAGCTTGGCGCGCATTTTACCGTTCACCAGCGCATTAAACAGCGTTTCGAAGTGCGGCCGGGGCCGAAATTTCTTGGCCAGCATGGTTTGCGAAATGGCCACAATGCGCGCCTGCTGCGACGCCGTGAGGCTATTGGAACCCCAAAGCTCTTTGAGCCGGGCCGCAATGACGCGCGCGCCGGCGTTGTTGGTGCTGGCCATCATGGCCTGCACGTCGGAAATGTACTGGAGCGGGTCGGTCGAAAGCTTGCCGGGCTGGTAGCGTGGCGCAGTGGCCGCGGCCGCGGCCGCCGGGGTAGCAGGCGCGGGCTTGGTTTGGGCGTGCACGGTTCCGGCGCTGCCACTCAGCAGGCCCAGGAAAACGCACATCATCGTTACGATTTGCTTCATAGAATGTCGATACACGGCAATAAATCCGGACGGGACGGCGGGCGCGGCGGCCGGGAGTATTACCTCCCAAACGCTTAACGCCGAGGATAGTGCCCACGGCCCACCGAAAATAAACCCGGTACAAGTTAGGCAGAATCAAAAAAGCAATTTAGCAATATGCGGGCCGACGGCTCAATACCCTTTGATTGTCAACAATTTTCCTTCTTACGTCCTTTTTGCACAACCCCGCATTGTGCCACTTTGCCGGCGGCCGCAGCCGGTGGTGGCGCTATCTTGCGGGCATGGCTGTTACTCCCATTCGCACCGCGCTGCTGGCCTACGGCATGTCGGGCAAACTTTTTCAGGCCCCGTTTCTGGCGGCGCACCCGGGCTTCGAGCTCTACGCCGTGCTGGAGCGCACCGAGGCGCGCATGGCGCACGACTACCCCGGCATTCGCAGCTTCCGCAGCGTGGCCGAGCTGCTGGCCGACACCACCGTGGAGCTGGTGGTGGTGAACACGCCCAGCGCCACCCATTTCGAGCTGGCCAGCCAGGCCCTGCGCGCCGGTAAGCACGTGCTCATCGAAAAGCCGGTGGCTACCTCGGTCGCTCAGCTCGACGAGCTGCTGGCCCTGGCCCGCCAGCAGGGCCGCCACCTGCTGGCCTACCAGAACCGCCGCTGGGACAGCGACTTCGGCGCCGTGCGCCGCGTGGTGGAGAGCGGCCAGTTGGGCCAGCTGCTCGAAGCACATTTCCGGTTCGACCGCTACAAGCCCGCCCTCAACGTCAAGAAATTCAAGGAGGAACCCGGCCCCGGCGCGGGCCTGCTCGCCGACTTGGGCCCGCACCTCATCGACCAGGCCGTCAGCTTATTCGGCCAGCCCCTGAGCGCGCACAAAACCCTGGGCAGCAACCGCCCCGGCTCGCGGGTCGACGACTTTTTCAGCCTGCACCTGCGCTACCCGCGCGGCCTGAACGTGTGGCTGACGTCGAGCCTGCTGGTGGCCGCCCCGGGCCCGGCCTACGTGCTGCACGGCACGCAAGGTAGCTACCAGAAGCACCGCACCGACCCGCAGGAAACCCAGCTGCTGGCCGGCCTCGCCCCCACCGCACCCGACTATGGCCGCGAGCAGCCCGGCCAGGAAGGCTTGCTTACGCTGGCCACGGCCGAGGGCCAGTTGCTCAGCACACCCGATGCCGCCGCGCCCGGCAACTACATGGGGCTGTTTGAGGCCGTGCGCGAAACCATCCGGCAGCAGATTTCCTACCCGATTACGGCCGAGCAACTGCGCTGGCAAAACGAGTTACTCGAGCTACGCGCAGACTGACAACCAATTAAGGCGCCACGCGCCACCAGTCCACGTCGGCGTAGCCAGCATCATTGGTGCGGCCCACGCGGCTGCAGAACACACCCATTTTAGCGCCAATCCAGCGGCCCTCGCGGGCTGGGAACTCCTCCCCTATTTCCTCAAAAGTATTTCCATCGAGGCTGTAGCTGAAGCGGCAGCGGGCCCCGGCGCGCACCTGCACCCGCAGGTAGATGACGCCTTTCGCCGGCGCGTCGAGGGTGATGGGTACGGTGCTGGTTTCGAGGGTGAGCTGGTCGGCGTTGCGGCAGGTGGCCTGGGCAATGTTCCAGCGGCCGTTCTGGCTGCTCACGGCCAGGTAGGCGTAGTCGAGGCCATCCATTAGCAACCCCACCTGCTCGCCGTCGGCACGGGGCGCGAAGGTGAGTTTGGCGGTAGCGGTGAAAGTTTCGGCGGGCAGCTTTTGCAGCAGGCGGCTGGGTATCTGGCTATAGTTTTTGAAGTCGGTGGGCAGGGTTTGGGCGTAGAGGCGCAGGTAGCCTTGCGGGCCGTTGGGCAGCGCCCAGCCCGACTGCGGGTTGGCCGGCCACTGCCACTGCGGCCCCAAGGCTATGCCGTCGAATTCATCCGAAGTCGGCGGCGCGGTGGGCGGCACGGGCGGCCCCGGCACGCGGGGCTTGCGGTAGCGCAGCACCGGCTGGCCGCGCCCGTCGCCGTCGGGGTCGGTGCCGATGATGGGCCAATCGTTTTTCCAGGCCATCGGCTGCAAGTGCACCACCCGGCCGTAGGGCCCACGGTCCTGGAAATGCAGAAACCAGTCCTCCTGCCCGTCGGGCGTATCGACCCACGCGCCTTGGTGCGGGCCGTTGATGGCGGTTTTGCCCTGGTCCATCACAATGCGCGGCTCGTAGGGGCCAAACACGTTTTTGGAACGAAGCACCGTTTGCCAGCCGGTGGGCACGCCGCCGGCCGGGGCGAAAATGTAGTAGTAGCCGCGCCGCTTGTACAGTTTGGGCCCCTCAATGGTCGGGTGAGCCGCGTGGCCATCAAACACCAGGGCATCATCGCCCGTCAGGTGCAGGCCGTCGGGCGTCATCGGGCTCACGGCCAGCACGCTTTTGATGCCGGCGCGGCTGCCCGCGAAAGCGTGCACGAGGTAGGCGCGGCCGTCCTCGTCCCACAGCGGGCAGGGGTCAATCCAGCCTTTGGCTTCCTTGATGAGCACGGGCACGTCCCAGGGGCCGGCGGGGTTGCGGGCGCGGGTCACGTAAATGCCCCGGTCAGGGTCGGGGTAATAGAGGTAAAACTGCTGGTTGTGGTAGCGCAGGGCCGGGGCCCACACGCCATTGCCCGGCTGCGGCAGCCGGAAGGCAGCCGGCAACTCGGGCAGGGCATTGCCCAGCAAGGTCCAGTTCACCAGGTCTTTCGAGTGCAGAATGGGCAGGCCCGGCAGGCTGCTGAAGCTGGAGGCCGTGAGGTAGTAGTCGTTGCCCACGCGCACCACGTCGGGGTCCGAGTAATCGGCGTTCAGCACCGGGTTTTGGTAGGTGCCGTCGCCGAGGTCGGGCTGCCACACCGAAGGCACCGCCATTTCTTCCGGAAACAACACGGGCGCCGGGGCCGCGGCTGCCGCCACACCCGCCGCTGGCCGGCCAGGTTTGGCAGTTCGGGGCGTGGGCCGGCGGGCAGGCTGCGCCTGCGCGAGGCTCATCCCCAGCCACAGCAGCACAGCCACCATCCCATACCCCCTCACGCGCCGGAGCAGTGGCCCGGCAGAAATTGCCCGCGCAGTCATCGTTGTAAAAGAAAGTTGGTCGGCGTACATCATCTGAGCGCCTAAGCTAGCACAAATTCAATAATAGATTGCATACCAGCAGCCTCTCTTTCAGAAAAAATATGCTCCGGGCGGTGGCGGGCACCCCGGGTAGCCCCGGCTACCACCTAAGCACGACATTCGCGCAGCCTGGAGTCTGTCAATTATCGCGGTTGCTCCCAGGCGCGCAACACCTGCCGGGCACTGCCGAGGCCGTCAATGCCCAGCTCCACTACATCGCCGGGACGTAGAAACTGCGGCGGCTTCAGGCCCATGCCCACGCCGGCGGGCGTGCCGGTCGAGAGCACGTCGCCGGGCAGCAGGGTCATAAACTGGCTGACGTAGGAAATCAGAAACGGCAGCCCAAAAATGAGGTTGGCGGTGTTGCCATCCTGCCTGGGCTCGCCGTTCACCGTGAGCCAGAGGCGCAGGTGTCCGGGGCCGTGTTCAGTAGAATCCGGGATTTCGTCGGGCGTGACGAGCCAGGGGCCGAGCGGCGCGAAAGTGTCGCAGCCCTTGCCCTTGTCCCAGGTGCCGCCGCGCTCCAGCTGGAAGGCGCGTTCCGATACGTCGTGGTGCAGCACGTAGCCGGCCACGTAGCTTAGTGCGTCGGCCTCCGTTACGTAGGCGGCGCGCCGGCCGATGACTACGGCCAGTTCCACTTCCCAATCGGTTTTCTCCGAACCGCGCGGGATGACGATGTCGTCATTCGGGCCAGCCAGGGCCGAGGTGGCTTTCAGAAAGAAAACCGGCTCGGCGGGGTGGCCCAGGCCCATTTCGTCGGCGTGGTCGGAGTAGTTCAGGCCCACGCACACGATTTTGGATGGGCGCGCAATGGGCGGGCCGAGGCGCTCGGCATCGGCCACCACGGGCAGCTGGCCGGCCTGCTCCTGCACAAATGCGGCCAGCCGCGCCAGGCCATCGGTGGCAAAGAATTGCTCGTCGTAGTCCTCGCCAAACGCGGCCACGTCGTGGCGCTGCCCAGCGAGCAGAATACCGGGCTTTTCGTGGCCGGCCGGGCCGTAGCGCAATAGTTTCATCAGGAGCGGGTTTGGGATTAAAGCAGTAGAGACGCATACTTGCGCCTCGTCGTCAGAACGGTGTTCAACGACGAGGCGCAAGTATGCGTCTCTTCCTAAGGCATTTCCGCCTACCAGTAAACGGTGTAGAGCGTGGTGATGATGACCAGAATAGCCGCCACGCCGGCCAGGAAGCTGGGCTGCGGCCGGAACATGCTGCGGTCGACTTCCAGGCCGTTGGTTTTCACGCCGCGGCTCGTCTCGAAAATGCTGATGATGAGCATGGCCACGATGCAGATGACGAACACGAAGCCCATGCGGTCGAGGAAGGGAATTTCGTACACGCCCTCGGCATTTTTCACGGCGAAGCCGTAGGGAGCCAGGCCCGAGAGGTCGGCGTAGTTGGGCAGGAACTTGAACATCACCGACAGCAGGAAGCCGCCGATGGTGGCAAACAGGGCCGCCGTCGAAGTCGTCCGCTTCCAGAAAAAGCCCAGGATGAACATGGCAAAAATGCCCGGCGACACGAAGCCCGTGTATTCCTGAATGTACTGGAAACCGCCTTTTTTGTCGATGCCCAGGTGCGGCGCAATCAGCACGCCCAGAATCATGGCCACCACCACAGCGATTTTGCCAGTGGCTACCAGCGTCTTTTCCGAGGCCTCGGGGTTGATGACTTTCTTGTACACGTCGAGCGTGAAGATGGTCGCAATCGAGTTGGCTTTGCCGGCCAGCGAGGCCACCACGGCGGCCGTGAGGGCGGCAAACGACAAGCCTTTCAGGCCCACGGGCAGGATGTTGAGCAGCACCGGGTAGGCGCGGTCGGGGTTCAAATCGGCGCCCGAGCCAAACTCGGCGGCACCAAACACGTCCTGCTTATAGAGCACGTAGGCCGCAATACCGGGCAGCACCACAATCACGGGCATCAGCAGTTTGAGGAAGGCGGCGAACAAAATGCCGGCGCGGGCCGTGGGCAGGTCGGCCCCCAGCGCGCGCTGGGTGATGTACTGGTTGCAGCCCCAGTAGTTCAGGTTCACAATCCACATACCGCCGAGCAGCACCGTAAGCCCCGGCAAGTCGATGTAGTTGGGATTGTCGCGCTTGAAAATCATGTGGAAGTGGTCGCCGGCCTGCGAGGTCAGCAGGTTGAAGCCGTTGACCACGCCGCTGGTGCCGTTGTGCTCGGCCACCAGGTTCAGAGCCAGGTAGGTGGTAGCCAGGCCACCCAGAATCAGGAAAAACACCTGAATTACGTCCGTAAAGCCGATTACCTTCATGCCGCCCAGCGTGATGAATACGGCAAAGGCAGCCAGCATGTAGAGGCAGAACGTGAGGTTGAGGCCCGCGATGCTGCTGATGGCAATGGCGCCGAGGTAGAGAATCGAGGTCAGGTTCACGACCACGTAGAGCGCCAGCCAGAACAGGGCCATAATCATGGCCACCGTGGAGTTGTAGCGCTGGCTCAGGAACTGCGGCATCGTGAAAATGCGGTTCTTGAGGTAGACCGGAATGAAGAACGTGGCCACCACAATGAGCGTGATGGCGGCCATCCACTCGTAGGTAGCAATGGCCAGGCCCATCTTGAAGCCCGAGCCCGACATGCCCACAAACTGCTCGGCCGAGATGTTGGACGCAATCAGCGACGAGCCAATGGCCCACCACGTGAGTGAGCCCTCGGCCAGGAAGTAGTCTTTCGAATCGCCTTCAAGGGTGCCATCGTGCCCGGTTTTGCGCCGGTAAATCCAGATGCCGTAGCCGGCTACGATGATGAAGTAGGTGAAGAAAACGATGTAATCAATCGTCGCGAGCTTGTTCATTAAGCAGATGGTTGGGAGTTCGGCAGCGTGGCCCGGCCCCGGGCAAGGGCCTGGCGAAGCTATGGGAAAGTAATGTTCCGCCAAAAAACCCGGTTCTGAAAGGAAAATCTGCGATTTCTTTCCGTAATCGATTCCGGTAGGCCGCAACGGCGGCGTCTTTCCACGGCTTTTTTGCCGCTGCTACCTGCCACCCCCATCTGGTACTATAGCCCTTGCGCGGGCGCCGCCCGCTGCATCCGCGCGGAGCTCAGGCCGGCCGGATGGCCCTGCCGCCCGCACGGCCAAGGTTTTTTCAGCCGGTCATTGCCCGTCAGATAATCGTGCTGGTGCCGATTTCCACATTCACTCTGTTCCACTGCTGCTCGCGGGAGTCGGCAATCCAGAAGGCGATGTAATTCCCCACTTCCTCGGTGGTGTAGGGCGCGGTGGGGCTGAGCTCAGGCGTCAGGATGCCGTTGTTCAGGGCCTCGTCTACGGCCTCGCGCACCAGAGCAGCCTCGGCATCCAGCTCCAGATGCTCCAGCAGCAGGGCCACGGATAGAATGGCGGCAACCGGGTTGGCAATGCCCTTGCCTTTGGCCTGCGGATAGGACCCGTGAATGGGCTCGAACAGGGCCACCGCCTCTCCCACCGAGGCCGAAGGCAGCAGGCCCAGCGAGCCGGCAATGACCGATGCTTCGTCCGAAATAATGTCGCCGAACATGTTTTCGGTCAGAATTACGTCGAACTGCGTGGGACTGAGAATAACCTGCATGGCCGCGTTGTCCACAAACAGGTAGTCCACGGTTATTTCGGGGTACTGGGCGGCCATTTCGCGCACTACTTCGCGCCAGAGGCGGGAGGTTTCCAGCACATTGGCTTTGTCGACTAAAGTCAGTTTGCGGCGGCGGCCGGCGGCGGCGCGGAAGGCCAGGTGCGCGATGCGCTCAATCTCGGGCCGGCTGTAGGTACAATGGTCGTAGGCGCCTTCGCCGTCGGCGGTGCGGCCCTTTTCGCCGAAGTAAATGCCGCCGGTCAGCTCGCGGAAAATGACCATGTCGGTGCCCTGAATGCGTTCTTTTTTGAGCGGCGAATGGGCCAGCAGCACGTCGTAGGCCCTGACGGGGCGGATGTTGGCGAACAAGCCCAATTCCTGGCGCAGGCGCAGCAGGCCCTGTTCGGGGCGCACCCGGGCGCTGGGGTCGTGGTCGTATTTGGGGTCGCCAATGGCGCCGAGCAGCACGGCATCGGCGGCGCGGCAGGCTTCGAGGGTCTCGTCGGGCAGCGGGTTGCCGGTGGCGTCGATGGCGCAGGCGCCCATCAGGTGCGAGCTGAGGTCGAAATGGTGGTCGAACCGGTCGGCCACGGCTTCGAGCACTTTCACGGCCTGCCGGCACACTTCGGGCCCGATGCCATCGCCGGGCAACACGGCTATCTTCTTGCTTACCATTTTGTTTCCCAGGTCCAGGGTCGGTTTTGTTCGTAGGTTTCGATGGCGGGCTTCTGGCTCACCAAATAGTCAATGTCGTCGTAGCCATTAATCAGGCACTCCTTTTTGTAGGCGTCGATGTCGAAGTGGAAGCTGTCGCCGGTGGCGGGCACGTGCAGCGTCTGCTCGGGCAGGTTCACCACGAACTGGGTGTCGCCGTCCCTCTCCGCCAGGGTAAACAAGCGGGCCAGCTCCGCATCGGTTACTTGCAGCGGCAGCAAGCCGGTATTCAGCGCGTTGCCCCGGAAAATATCGGCGAAGTAGCTCGAAATCACCACCCGAAAACCGGCGTCGTAGAGCGCCCAGGCCGCGTGCTCGCGGCTCGAACCACAACCAAAATTCTTGCCCGCCAACAGAATCTGACCGGCATAGCACGCATCGTTGAGGACGAAGTCGGGCTTCGGCGTGCCATCGGTGTGGTAGCGCCAGTCGCGGAACAGGTTTTCGCCGAAGCCTTCGCGCGTGGTCGCCTTCAGAAAGCGGGCCGGAATAATCTGGTCCGTGTCGATGTTTTCGAGCGGCAGCGGCACGGCGGCGGAATGCAGGGTTTGGAATTTTTCCATTGGGGGTTAGAACGTCATGCAGAGCGCAGCGAAGCATCTCGCTTGGGGGAGTAATTAGTTTAAGCACGCGAGATGCTTCGCTGCGCTCTGCATGACCGTCAATTAATTCAAATACTGCGTGATATCCACAATCCGGCCCTGCACGGCCGTGATGGCCGCCACCAGCGGGCTCGCCAGCAGCGTGCGCGAACCCGGCCCCTGCCGCCCCTCGAAGTTGCGGTTCGACGTCGCCACGCAGTAGGCGTCGGCGGGAATTTTATCCTCGTTCATGGCCAGGCAGGCGCTGCACCCCGGTTCGCGCAGCTCGAAGCCGGCGTCGGCCAGAATCCGGTCCAGCCCTTCGGCAATGGCCTGCTGCTCCACCTGCTTCGAGCCGGGCACGATGATGGCCTCGACGTGCCTGGCCTTCTGCTTGCCTTGCACGTAGGCCGCCACCGCCCGCAAATCCTCAATGCGGGAGTTGGTGCAGCTGCCGATGAAAACGTAGTTGATTTCCTTGCCCAGCAACGACTCGCCCCGTTGAAACCCCATGTACTGCAGCGACTTATCAAAACTCTCGACCTCGCTGGCCGGCACTTCGCTGGGGATGTGGCCGTTCAGCGCGATGCCCATACCGGGGTTGGTGCCGTAGGTTATCATCGGCGTGATTGCCGCCGCATCGAAGCGGTGCTCGGCATCGAAAACGGTTTCCTCGTCTGAAAACAGCGTTTTCCAGTAGGCTACGGCCTGGTCCCAGGCGGCTTCTTTGGGCGCGTAGGGCCGGCCTTTTACATAGGCGAAGGTCGTTTCATCCGGTGCGATGAGACCGCCGCGGGCCCCCATTTCGATGCTCATGTTGCAGACCGTCATGCGGCCTTCCATGCTGAGGGCGCGCACGGCGCTGCCCGCATACTCCACAAAATAGCCGGTGGCCCCGCCGGTGCCAAGCTGCGAAATCACATACAAAATCAGGTCTTTGGCCGTGACGCCCGGCCGCAGCGCGCCGTCCACCGAAATGCGCATGCGCTGGGGGCGGCTGAGCAGCAGGCATTGCGTGGCCATCACCTGCGCCACCTGGCTGGTGCCGATGCCGAAGGCCACCGCGCCAAACGCGCCGTGCGTGGACGTGTGGCTGTCGCCGCACACGATGGTGGTGCCGGGCAGCGTGAGGCCCAGCTCCGGCCCGATGACGTGCACGATGCCCTGGCGGGCGTGGCCGAGGCCATACAATTCAACGCCATGCTTGGCGCAGTTGACGGTCAGCTTATCTACCTGCGAGCGGCTCAGCGGCTCCTCAATGGGCAGGTGCTGGTTGCGGGTGGGCACGTTGTGGTCGGCCGTGGCGAGGATGCGCGCCGGGCGGAACAGCGGCAGGTTGCGGGCTTCGAGCTCGTCGAACGCCTGCGGGCTGGTCACCTCGTGGATGAGGTGCCGGTCGATATACACGATATCCAGGCCGCCGGGCGCAGTTTTCACCACGTGGGCCTCCCAGATTTTATCGAATAAGGACTTAGGCATTGGGGTGGGGTGTAGAGACGCGACACTTCGCGTCTCGGCGTGGGGTGGTTTTGGAGGGGAAAACGGGGGTGGTATCGTTCGACGGTCGTTCAACGCCGAGACGCGAAGTGTCGCGTCTCTACATCGTTCAGGCTTCCGCTGGGACGAAATCGGCGGCCGTGGGTGCGGCTTGCTGAATCACGGCGACGGCGTAGCTAATCCAATCGGCGCAGCGCTGGGGGAGCGATGCCGGTTGTTCGGGCTGGTGGTTTTCGGGGGAAGCCGCGAGGCTGGTATAATGCGTTTCAACAACAGTCATAATGTTAATTTTTAGTTAGCAGCAACAAGTTTTTCCTGTTCGACCAGTTGGTGCAAATCTTTGTCAACCACTTCGCGCTGGCGGTCGGCGAGCTGCAGGAAGCTGGCGTAGGCTTTGTTCAGTTCGGGCTTTTCGAAATCGTAGCCCAGCTTCTGCAAGCGGTAGGCCAGGGCAGCGCGGCCGGAGCGGGCCGTGAGCACGATGGACGAATCGGCCACGCCGACTTCTTTGGGGTCGATGATTTCGTAAGTTTCGCGGTGCTTGATGATGCCGTCCTGGTGGATGCCGCTGCTGTGCGAGAAGGCATTGGCGCCCACAATGGCCTTGTTGGGCTGCACGGGCATGGTCATCAGGTGCGATACGATGGCCGAGGTTTCGGCCAGCAGGCGGGTGTTGATGCGGGTGTCGAGGTCGAGGTAAGGGTGCTGGCGCAGAATCATCACCACTTCTTCGAGGGCGGTGTTGCCGGCGCGCTCGCCCACGCCGTTTATCGTGCATTCAATCTGGCGGGCGCCGTTCATCACGCCGGCAATGGAGTTGGCGGTGGCCAGCCCGAGGTCGTTGTGGCAATGCGTGGAGAGCCGCACGGTGTGAATGCCGCGCACGTTTTCGTGCAGAAATTTGATTTTGGCGCCGTATTCCTGCGGCAGGCAGTAGCCGGTGGTGTCGGGGATGTTGAGGACGGTAGCGCCGGCCTGGATGGCCGCCTCGCACACGCGGGCCAGGAATTCGTTGTCGGTGCGGCCGGCGTCTTCGGCGTAGAATTCCACGTCCTCCACGAAGCTTTTGGCCAGCTTCACAGCCGCAATGGCGCGGGCCAGCACGTCTTCGCGGGTGGTGCAGAGCTTGTGCTGAATGTGGACATCGGAGGTACCGATACCGGTGTGAATGCGCGGGTAGCGCGCGGGCCGCAGGGCCTCGGCGGCCACGCGAATGTCGTTTTCGACGGCCCGGGAAAGGCCACATACCGTGGCTTCGCGGGTTTGGGCGGCGATGGCTTGCACGGCGGCAAAATCGCCGGGGCTGGATACCGGAAAGCCGGCCTCGATGACGTCGACGCCGAGTTCTTCGAGCTGCCGGGCGATGAGCAGTTTCTCGTCGCGGTTTAGCTTGCAGCCCGGCACCTGTTCGCCGTCGCGGAGCGTGGTATCGAAGATTTGAATTTGCTGGGTTGGCATGCGATAATCGCCCGGAATCGGTGGGCTGCGGTTGTGAATAGGTTGGCAAGAAGGCCTCCGCGCCAGCGCTGCAAAACCACGATTTTGGAAGTTATACTATTTCCAAAAGCCGATTTTTATCAACCAATCATCTATCTATCAATTACTTGATTTATCACTTCATACAATGCCTAACAAGAGCCAGGAGCCCGTTTTTCAGCTGATAAAGTCCCTGACGCGGACCGAAAAGCGCCATTTCCGGCTGTTTACCAGCCGGCCCGGCGCGAGCGAGGACCTGAAGTTTCTGCTGCTCTTCGATGCCCTCGACGCACTGGACACCGCCGACGATGCGGCGGTGATGGCCCAGGTGCCCAGCCTCAAGCGCGTGCAGCTGGCCAACCTCAAGGCCAACCTCTACCGGCAGCTGCTGGCCAGCCTGCGCGTGTACCACGCCGGCCAGAACCCCGATATCCAGCTGCACGAACAGCTCGATTACGCCCGCGTGCTTTATAACAAAGGCTTCTACCAGCAGGCCCTGCGCATGCTGGAGAAGGTGAAGCAGGGCGCCCGCCAGGCCGAAATGCCGCACATCGTGCTGCTGGCCCTCGATTTTGAGAAGCTCATCGAAAGCCAGTACATCACCCGCAGCCTGAAGGACCGCGCCGACACCCTCACCGCCGAGGCCACCGATACCGTGGCCCACCTGGCCAACCAACACGCGCTCAGCAACGCCTCGCTGCGCCTCTACGGGCTGTATTTGAAGGCCGGGCACGCCCGCAACCGGGCCGACCACGAGCGCATCGCGGCGTTCTTTCGGACCCACATGCCTGCGGTACCTACCCACGATGGCGGCTTTTTCGAGAAGCTGTATTTCTACCAGGCCCACGTGTGGTACCACACGCTCGACCAGGATTTTCGGGCCGGCTACCGCTACGCCCAGAAGTGGGTGGATTTGTTTGAGGCCGCGCCGCAGATGAAGGAGCTACAAACCATGCTCTACATTAAAGGCCTACATAACCTATTGGCTTCCCTCTACAACTTACTCTACTACAGCAAATTCAAGCAGGTATTGAACACCCTCGAAGAGTTTGCCGCCAACCAGACGCGCCGCAGTAGCCCGAACACCGAAATCCTGCTTTTCCAGTACCTTTTCACCAACCGCATCAACGCTTATTTCCTCGAAGGGCGCTTCACCGAAGGCCTGGAAATCATCCCCGACCTGCTGGAGCAGCTGGAGCGCTACAAGTCGCAACTCGACCTGCACCGCACGCTGGTGCTCTACTACAAAATCGCCAGCCTCTATTTCGGCAGCGGCGAATTCGTCAAATCCATCGAATACCTGAACCTGATTATTCAGCACAAGGAGCTGAGCCTGCGCGAAGACCTGCAGTGCTTCGCCCGCATCCTGAATTTGATTGCGCACTACGAAGCCGGCGACGACGCCAGCCTCGACTATCAGATTCGTTCGGTGTACCATTTCCTGGGCAAGATGGACGACCAGCAGCCCATGCAGGTCGAGATTTTCCGGTTCTTGCGCACGGTGGGCAGCATTGCGCCGCACGAGGTGCGCGAGGCATTCATCCGGCTGCGCGACAAGCTGATTGTCATTGCCGCGATGCCTTACGAGGGCCGGCCGTTTCTGTATCTGGACATTGTGTCGTGGCTGGAAAGCAAGATTTCCGGCGTACCGGTGCAGGAGGTAATGCAGCGGAAGTTCCGGCAAATGAAGTAGCGCGGACTCGCAGAGTCCGCGCTACAGGCAGGCGTACCTTTGCGGGCCCATTCACTCCCTCAAAAACAATGTCGGCAACGACCTTTCTGCTACTTTTCAATCTGCTCTTCGTCCTGCCGCCGGCCCCGAAACCGGCCACCGTTTTCCCGGTGCCCAGCGGGGTGAGCAACCAGCTGTTCTACCTGCAGCGCGACCCGAACACCAACACCGTCATCTACCAGCTGAACGTGAACCGCGCCGGCCATCTCAACGAGGATGAGCCCGTGAATGTGTTCTGGCTGCGCTACGACGAGCACGGCGAGCGCAAGGAGTTGAATTTCATTCAGCGCAAGTTTGCCTACGGCCTCACGGCCGAAAAGCTGGCGACCGATAAGTACGAATTGAAATTCGCGGCCTACAGCAAGGTCCGGTTTTTCCTGCTGCGCTCGCCGACGGACAAGGCGCTCCACGTTTATACCACTATCAGCGGCAAGCAGATTCAACTGGAGCGCGTGTTTTTGCGCATTGAGGGCGGCACGTTCTGGGTGCCGAATGTGAAATACATTGAGTTTAAAGGGCTGAACACAGCTACTCGGCAGCCAATAGCGGAGCGGATAATGCTGTAGCAGTTGTAGCGCGGTCGTACCCGGAGGGACTTTTAGTCCGCGAGTCGAGAAATAAAAAGCCGAGTCGGTCGGATACCGACACGCGCGGACCAAAAGTCCGCGCTACGGGCCTCCCGTGTATCTTTGGCTACGGCCGGGCCGCCTGGGCCGGCCCCCTTTCCGCATGATTTCGGCCGCTTCTCTGCAAAACCTGTTCGGCATCAAAGCCAGCGAAACCCGCACCGTGGGGCTGTTTTTGCTGCACAATTTCCTGCTCGGCATCGGCTCGGTGCTGGTGTACGTGGCGGCCAACGTGCTGCTGCTCGAGCACAACCCCGAGCACAGCCTGCCGCTGGGCTACATTTTTGGCGCGCTGGCCATGATGGCCGTGAGCAAGGTGTACACTTATTTCGAGCACCATTACCTGCTGAAAAAGCTGGCCGTACGCGTGCTGCTGGCCACGGTGGCGCTGGTGGGCGTGCTGGGCGTGCTGGTGGCTGTGGGCCACTCGGTGGCGGCGGCTGTGGCCATCATGGCCGGCTACCGGGTCATTTATTTATTGACGAACCTCGAATTCTGGGGCATTTCGGCGGTGGTGTTTGATGTGCGGCAGAGCAAGCGTCTGTTCAGCATCATCAGTTCGGGCGACATGCCGGCCAAGGCCCTGGGTGCCGTGCTGGCGGCCCTGATTCATGGCGACGCGCAGCTGCCGGTGCTGCTGGGCGTGTCGTTTGTGGCCTACCTGGGGGCGTTGTTCACGCTGCGCGCTACGCTCAGCTCGCACGTGGTGGAAGCCACGGCGCGGCCGGTGCGGGCCGTGGCCCGGCCCCAGAAGAAACTGGTGCAGCAGCTCTTTGGCGGCAGCCAACTGGTGCTGGCCATGTGCCTGAGCCTGGTGACCATCGCGGGCGTGATTACGGCGGTGGAATACATGTTTTTCCTGAACGTGAAGCACAAGTTTCACGATTCGGAAGACGTGATGCAGTCGGTGGGCTGGATATTGGCCGCCACGTACTTGGCGGGCACGTTCGTGAAGCTGCTGGTGAGCCGGCAGGCGCTGGAGCGTTACGGCGTACAGTGGTCGCTGCGGCTGCTGCCGGTGGTGGCGCTGGTGGCGCTGGCCGTGTTCGGCGGCTACAAAGTGGCCAGCGGCTACTCGCAAACCGGGCAGCTGGCCTTCTACTGCGGGCTGTATTTGCTGCTCGAAGTGCTGCGCCGCACCGTGTTCGACCCCGTGTTTCTGGTGCTGTTTCAGCCGCTGGCGCCACCGCAGCGGCTGGCCGCCCACACGCTGGCCAAGGGTTTTTACGAGCCGGTGGGCATGGCCCTCACGGGCGTGTTATTCTTCGCATTGCGCTCGTCGGGCCTGCTCGATGGCGGCCTGCCTTTTTTCTGGATGGGCGCGCTGCTGGTGTTGGCGCTGCTGTTTCTGCGCCGCACCTACCTGAATTATCTGGCCGAATTGAAGGAAGGCCTGGGCCGCCGCTTCGCCGAAACCGCCGACCTGGCCCTGCCCGACGCGGCCCGCCACGTGGTGCTGGCCCACCTGCTCAGCCCCCACCCCACCGAAGTGCTGAATGCCGTGGCCTGGCTACGCCGGCACGAGCCCAAGTCATTGCCCGAACACGCCCCGCGCCTGCTCGAACACCCCGACGAGCGGGTCCGGCTGGCTTTGCTCGCCACTCCTGAAGCTCATCCGCTGCCCGCCGAAGCCCTCCAGGCCCTGGCCCTGCGCGACCCCGCCGCCGCCGTGCGCGAAGCCGCCGCCCGCCAGCTCGCCGTCGCCATCCCCGACGCACCGGCCGTGGCCGCGCTGCTGGCCGGCGCCGACCTGGCCGCCCGTCAGGGCGCCATTCGGGGCAGCCTCGAAGCCGATGCCCGGCACGAAGCCGCCCGCCACAGCCTCTACCTGCTGCTGCCCAACGCCGAGAGCAACCCCGGCCCCACCGCCGACCTGGCGGCGCTGGCCTTATTGCCCCTTTTCCCGCTGGAGGTCCAACACGAATTAATTGAGCGCCAGCTGGCCAATCCCGCACCCAAGGTTGCGCAAGCGGCGCTCCGTGCCATCGGCACGGTGGGGCATATTGAGCTGGCCCACCACCTACTGGCGGCCCTCGACGACAAGCACCGCTGGGCCGTGGCGGCCGATAGCCTCGTGGCGCTGGGCCCGGCCGTGGTGCCGCTACTGCGCGAAGCCCTGCTGCGCGAGGCCGAGCCCGCTCACCCCCAGCGCCTATCCACCGTGCTCGAACGCCTCGACACCGCTGCCAGCCGCGCCGTGCTGGTGGAGCTGGCCCGTCATCCGCACCTGTTTTCGCGCGGGGTGGCGCTGCGGGCGCTGCGCCGTTTCCCGGCCCGCACCGCCGACCGGACCACGTTTGAGCACCTGCTGCGCGAAGAGTTTAGCCTGGCCGCGCAGCTGCTGCAGGGTGTGGTGGCCGACGGCCGCCCGGCCCTGGCCGCTGCCGTCGACTATGAGCTGACGCTGCTGCACCAGCGCGTATTTGGCCTGTTGGCTCAGCTCTACGATACCGAGCTGGTGGCCACGGCCCAGCGCAACGTGGCCCACGCCGCCCGCGAGCGCCAGGCCAACGCCCTCGAAATCCTCGACAACCTTATTCCCAGGCCCATCTACCAGGGCCTGCAGGCGCTGCTCGACGACTCGCCGGTGGCGGACAAGGCCCGGTTGTTTGCCAGCCTCACGGCAGTGCCAGCGCCGGTTCAGCATCGCCACAGCCTGGTGCCGATGGGGGCGGCAGCGGCAGCCGGCAGCGCCGTAGCGCCGCCGCCGCATACGCAGCACTACGCCCCGCTGCCAACGCCCGAGCCGCTGCCGACGCTGCTGCTGCGCCACGGCCACACCGCCTTCACGTCCTGGACGCTGAGCCAGGCCCTGCGCCACTGGCAACCCATCGAGCCCGATGCGCTCGACATGCTTCGCCCCTACTGCACTTCGCCCTACCTCCTGCTACGCGAAAGTGCCGCCGTAGCGGCTCAGGCATTAGCCGTACGGCAGGGCATTGCGCTTGCCGCCCTTCATCTTCCCCTCGACATGAGCCACGCCCCCGCTACTTCCGAAACCCGTATTTTCGCGCTGGAGCGGGTGATGGTGCTGAAAAGCACTGCCTTGTTTGCCACCACGCCCGAAAACGTGCTGAGCAGCATCGTGCCCATTATGAAGGAAGTGACCTTCCGCGAGGGCGAGGAGATTTTTGCCAAGGGCGACCTCGGCACCTCGCTTTTCATCGTGCACGACGGGCAGGTTGGCGTTTTTAATGGCCCGCAGCAGCTGGCCACCTTCGGGCCGGGCGACTTTTTCGGCGAGCTGGCCCTGCTCGATGCCGAGCCCCGCTCGGCCACAGCGGCGGCCCTGAGCGAGGTGCTGGCTTTCCGTATCGACCAGGAAGATTTCTACGACGTGATGGAGGAGCGCGGCGAGGTGCTGCGCAACATCCTGCGGATGCTGTGCCAGCGCATTCGGGCCCAGAACGAGAAGATGCGGGCGCTGGCGGGGTAATTGGGCTGCTGCGTTTGTTATTCGTCTGTCATCCTGAGCGCAGCGAAGGACCTTATCACGGAAGAACAACTTATTCGAACGTGATAAGGTCCTTCGCTGCGCTCAGGATGACAGACGTTTGTTTACTCCACCACCTCGTAAATCTTCACCGGCTGGGACTTGTTCTTGAGCACGACCTCATCGACATACTGGCACTGGAAGGACTCCTTCACCCGCTCGTACACGGCTTCGCTGATGATGACCTGGCCGGCTTTGGCGGCCGACTGCAGGCGCTGCGACATGTTTACCACATCGCCGATAACGGTGTAATCCAGCCGTTTGAGGGAGGCCGAGCCGATGTTACCGGACACGACTTCGCCGGTGTTCACGCCGATGCTGACCTGGGGGCGGTAGTCGAAGCCAGCGGGCAGTGGGGTTTTGCTATCCTGCAGCGCGGCGCGGGCCGAGAGGGCGGCATCGATGGCGCGGTCGAGGTGGTGCTCGCCCCGGAACACGGCCATCACGGCATCGCCCATGAACTTATCGACGTGCCCGCCCTGGGCGATGAATTCCTTCACCACGAGGTCGAAGTAGGTATTGAGCAGGGCTACCACGTCGGTGGGCGGCATTTTCTCGGCCAGCGAGGTGAAGCCGCAGATGTCGAGGAACACCACGGTGGCCTGCACCACTTCGGAAGCCAGCAGGCGGTTTTCGAAGTCGGGCCGCGTCATGAAATTGAGCACGGTTTCGTCGACGTACATCTTCAGGATGTTGTTTTCCTGGATGGCGCGGATGGTGTCGCGCAGCTGGCGCACCTGCTCGGCGGTTTTCTCGATGGTGAGCTCTAAATCGGCGAAATCGACGGGCTTCACCACGAAATCGAACGCGCCGCGGTTCATGGCGGTGCGCAGGTTGCCAAGGTCGCCGTAGGCTGAGACGATGACGGTTTTCATGTCCGGGTGCTCGGCGTGGGTGTGCGTGAGCAGCGTGAGACCGTCCATCACCGGCATGTTGATGTCGGAGAGAATCACATCGGTATCGGGGTTTTCGAGGATGCGCGTGAGGGCCTCCTGGCCGTTGGCGGCAAACACAAACTCGTACACGCTCTCCCGGATTTTGCGCCGAAACTTCTGCTTGATGAGCAGCTCAAGGTCGGCTTCGTCGTCGACAACCAGGATTTTGGTTTTCATAGCGGGTAGCAACAGTCAGAATAACAGGACAAAAATACGTTTGAAAAGGACGAACGTCCGGCCTCGCCTACAGGGCCGGCAGCTCCTGCAGCTTCTGGCGCAGCACGGCGAAGTCGAGCGGCTTGGTGAGAAAGTCGGTGGCGCCCAGGCCCAGCGCTTCTTGGCGGCTGTTGTCGTCGCCGTAGGCCGTTATCATCATCATGGTGGTGGGGGGCATGTGGCCCTCGGCCTTCACGTGGCCCAGCAGTTCGAGCCCGCTCATGCCGGGCATGTTGATGTCGGAGAGGATGAGCAGCACTTCGGAGGGCCGGGCGCGCAGGTAGGCCAGCGCTTCCTCGCCCGAGAAGGCGAAGTTGAAGCTCAGCTCGCCGCTGCGGATTTCGCGACGAAAACGCTGCTGAAATAGGTCGCGCACATCGGTTTCATCGTCAACAACCAGAATTTGCATGGGGAGGATTTGCAGAATAATGAGGGAGTTTCAAAGGTAGCGCCGCCGTGGCTTAAGCCGGCAGCGTGATGACGAATTCGGTGCCCTGGCCGGGCTGGCTTGCCACGGCCAGCGTGCCGCCGTGGCCCTGGCTAATGATGTCGTAGCTCAGCGACAGGCCCAGCCCCGTGCCCTCGCCCGTGGGCTTGGTGGTGAAAAAGGGCTGAAATATCTTGGCCTGCACTTCGGCCGGCATGCCCGTGCCGTTGTCGGCCACGCGGATTTCGACCTGCGCCCCGACGCGCCGGGTTTGCAGCGTCACGAGCGGCGCGTAGCCGGCTTCACTCTGCTGCTGGCGCTTATGCACGGCATAAAAGGCGTTGTTGAGCAGGTTGAGCAACACCCGGCCCAGCTCGGTGGCCACCACCGATACGCGCGGCAGGGCGGGGTCGAAATCGGTGCGCAGCTCGGCGTTGAAGGTTTTGTCTTTGGCGCGCAGGCCCTGGTAGGCCAGGCGCAGGTATTCCTCGGCCAGCTTGTTCAGGTTGGTGGGCTGGCGCTCGCCGGTGCTGGTGCGCGAGTGCTCGAGCATGCCGCGCACGATGCCGGCCGCCCGCTGGCCGTGCTGATGAATCTTGACGAGGTTCTGCCGCACGTCGCTGAGCAGTTCGGCTTCCAGGCCGGCGTCGCGGGCGGGGCGCTGCTGCTCTTCCACCAGCTCTTCTACCAGCTCGGCGCTCACTTCCGAGAAGTTGTTGACGAAGTTGAGCGGGTTTTGAATCTCGTGGGCAATGCCGGCCGTGAGCTCGCCCAGGCTGGCCATCTTCTCGCTTTGCACCAGCTGGGCCTGAGCCGCCCGCAGGCCGGTGAGGGAGGCGTCGAGCTGGTCGCGCTGGGTTTGCAGCTCCTGTTTCTGCTGCGTCACGGCCTCATTCAGCTCGCGCAGCTGTTCGTTGCTGCGGCGCTGCAGGCGGCCGTAGCGCCACAGCAGCACCAGAGCCGGCACGGCGCAGAGCAGGGCAGCCAGCAGTAGGTTTTGGCGCTGGCGGGCGGCGGCCTGGGCCTGCTGGTCGGCCAGTTCCTGCTGGCGCACCCGCTCGCTGAAATCCAGGGTTTGCATCTGGATGGTTTTGGCCTGGCTGTAGAGGCTGTCGCGGGTGGCATTAGCCAGGGCCAGGTAGCGGAAGGCGGCGGCGCTGTCGCGCCGGGCGGCGTAGGCGCGGCTCAAGTACTCGCTGGCATCGAGCACATTGGCCGGGTAATGGTGCTGCTGCCCGGCTGCCAGTGCCCGCCGGCCGTAGTACAGCACCGAATCGGGGTGGCCGGCGGTGCGCGCCAGCTCGGCCAGGCCCAGATACACCGCTGCCAGCATATAGGTGACCGTTTGGGCCCGCTGCAGGCTGTGCAGGTAGTATTGCCGGGCCTGCTGCGGGTGTCCCTGCCGGGCTGCTATGTCGCCAAGGCTCCGCAGGTCACCGGCTTCGCTCACTTCGTCGTGCTGCTCTAAATCGAGCCGGTAGCCAGCGTGCAGGTAAGTAGTGGCCGAATCCAGCGTACCCAGCTGCGCATAGGCCTCGCCGATGTTGCCCGTCACGCGCGTGAGCAAAGCCCGGTTGCCGGTTTTTTCGGCCATGCTTTTGGCCCGAAAAAAGTATTCCAGCGCCGGTCGGAACTTGCGTTGCTCGCTGTTGAGCCGGCCCAAGGCGTTGTATACTGTGGCAATGGTCGACTGGTCGTGCAGGTTTTCGGCCAGGCGCAGCCCCCGCAGCAGCAACTGCTGCGCGGCCGGAAAATCGCCGGTGTTGCGCAGCCCCACGCCCAGCCGGATGTAGGCTTGGCACTCGCCCCGCACGTAGTGCAGCTCATGGGCCAGCTGCAGCGCCTGCCGCGCGTGCCGGGCCGAGGCTACGGGGTCGACTTCGGCCAGCTCGTAGGCCAGCCGCGTGAGCAGCAGCACCCGGCTGGTATCGGGCGGGGCGGTGGCCAGGCGCTGCTGCAAGCTGTCGGCGCGGGAGGCTGGGTGCTGGGCGCGGGCTGGCAACCCCGCCAGTAGCAAGCTTCCAACCAGCACCATCCATCCGAAGTACGTTTTCATGCAATCTGCTAAGGCTGATGACGAATTAATTGGGTAAGCTAATGACGAATTCGGTGCCCTGGCCAGGTTGGCTTTCCACGGCGAGCGTGCCGCCGTGGGCTTTGGTGATGATGTCGTAGCTCAAACTCAAGCCCAGCCCCGTGCCCTCGCCCGTGGGCTTGGTGGTAAAAAAGGGCTGGAATATCTTGGCTTTGGCTTCATCGGGAATGCCCGTACCGTTGTCGGCCACGCGGATTTCCACGTGGTCACCCACTTGTTTCGTGCTCACCGTGACCGTGGGTTTGTAGCCCGCTTCGCCGGTTTGTTGGCGCTTTTGCACGGCGTAAAAGGCGTTGCCGAATAAATTGAGCAGCACCCGGCCCACGTCCGCGCCCACGGCCTCCACCAGTGGCAGGCCGGGCACAAAGTCCGTTTCCAGCGTGGCGTTGAAGGTTTTGTCCTTGGCCCGCAGGCCTTGGTAGGCCAGGCGCAAGTATTCCTCGCAGAGTTGGTTGAGGTCCGTTGGGGAGCGTTCGCCGGTACTCGTGCGCGAGTGCTCCAACATGCCTTTCACGATGGCCGCCGCCCGCCGCCCGTGGTGGCTGATTTTGCCCAGGTTCTGCCGCAGGTCGCTCACCAGCTCGGCTTCCAGGCCGGCATCCCGGCTGGGTTTGGCCTGCTCCTCCTCCAGCTCCTCCAGCAGCTCGGTGCTCACTTCCGAGAAATTATTCACGAAGTTGAGCGGGTTCTGAATCTCGTGGGCGATGCCGGCCGTGAGCTCGCCCAAGCTGGCCATCTTCTCCTTCTGGATGAGCTGCGCCTGCGTGGCGCGCAAGTCCGTCAGGGAGCGTTGCAGCTCGCCGGTGCGCTGCGCCACCTGGGTTTCCAGGTTTTCGTTCTGGGCGGCCAGCAGGGCTTGCTTCTCCTGCTCTTGGGCCAGGGTCTGGGCCGAAAGCTGTTCGACTTCGCGCAGCTTCACCAGCAGCAGCTCGGCCCCGAGGGCAAACTCGCGGGCCAGGAATAAAGAGATGCCCAACGGCGGCAGCAGGATGGCGGGCACGAACAATAAGTTGCTGCCTATCCCGTCCAGGGGCACGCCCAACAGCAGCAGCGTCAAATTAAGCAAGATGAAGAGCAGGCCCCCACCAAAGCCGGCCGCAATAATGGGCGCCCCGCGCCGACGCACCCGCAGCGCTCGCCCCGTCAGGCGCAACGACTCGGCCAGCACCAGGACCGCAAAAACCAGGTAGGGAATCAGCTGCCAGGGCGAGAGCAGTGTGAGCCACTGCGCCAGCAGCAGCAGCCCGCCGCTCAGCACCAGTCCCCAATAGGCCCGGCCGGGCGCGAAGCCGAACAGGGTGTAGAGCGCCCGCATTCCCCACAGGCCGCCCAGCGTCAGCAGCCCGTACGACACCACGGCAATGGCGACGCTCCACGCCCAGGACGGAAATTCGACGCTTCCCGAGGTGGCATACGGCACGCTGGCCAAGAACACGCAATAGGCCAGGGCGTAAAGGGCAAAGTAGCGGTTGGCGCGCTGCGTGGGGTTGTAGCGGTAAAAGACCCAGTGCAGCAGGGCCAGCAGCAGAAACACCGCCGCCATTACCCGCCAGACCGCGACCTCATCAGCCCAGCCCCGCTCTATCTGCACCAGCTGCGCCATGGGCAGCAGCCGCAGCTGGAGGGCGGTAAGCCGGTCGGCGCCCAGCAGCAGCGGCGAGGGGTGCCAGGGCGCCATGCGCAGGGCCAGCACCTGTTCGGCCGGCCCATTGGCGGGCAATTCCAGCACCCCCGGCGCAATGCGCGAGCCGCGCACCCGCGCCCGGCGGGTGCTGTCGCTGAGCAGGCGGCCGTTGAGGTACACGTCGGCCGTGCCCCGCCGCCAGAATTGCAGGGCCAGGGTGCGCGGGCGCAGCGAGTCACTGAGCCGAAAGCGCAGCCGCAGCCAGTACACGCCCGTTTGGGTGGCGCGCGGCATTTCGCGTCCGTTCCGGCGTAGGGCAAGCGGTTTCCAGCCACTATCGTCGAAGTCGGGCCGGGCCCAGGCGGGGTCGTCGCCGGGGTGGTAGCGCCAGCCTTTAATTAGTTGCAGGCCGTCGGCGGGCAGGCGGTTGATGCGTAGGGCGGCCGTATCGGCCGGCAGCGGCGCGGCGGTGGCAACCCCAAAAAGCAGCCCCAGGGCCGCGAGCAGTAAAAAGAAGCGCATAGGCAAAAGCGGCCCGCGCAGCGTGAGCAGCTCGCAGGTAGAATTAATCCGGGAAGAAATCGGCTTTTAAACCGGCAAGCTAAGGATGAATTCGGTGCCTTCGCCCTCGCGGCTTTCCACGCGCAGGGTGCCGCCGTGGCCGCTGGTCACGATGTCGTGGCTCAGGCTCAAGCCCAGGCCGGTGCCCTCGCCCACGGGCTTGGTCGTGAAGAAGGGCTGAAACACCCGGGCCTGCACCTCGGCCGGCATGCCCGTGCCGTTGTCGCGGATGCGGACTTCCACCCCGCCGGGCACGGCCTGGGTGCTCACCGTCAGCTCGGGGCGGTAGGCAGAGCCGGCAGTGCGCTGGCGCTGCTGCAGCGCGTAGAAGGCATTGGTAAACAGGTTGATGAACACCCGGCTCATCTCGAGCGGCACCACGCCCACGGGCGGCAGGCCAGGGGCCAGGGCGGTGGATATCAGCACCTCAACCTCTTTATCCTTCGTGCGCAGGCCCTGCTGGGCCAGGCGCAGGCTGTCGCTCACCAGCGTGTTCAGCGTCACGGTTTCGCGCTGGCCGGTGCCGCTGCGCGAATGCTCGAGCATGCCCTTGATGATGGACGTGGCCCGCTGCCCGTGCTGGCTGATTTGCTGCAGGTTCTGCTTCAACCCGGCCAGTATCTCGCCCTGCAGCGCCGAGTTGCGGCCCGGTTCGTCGCTGCCCATGTCCTCCACCAGGTCGGTGCTCACTTCGGCGAAGTTTTTCACGAAGTTGAGCGGGTTCTGGAGCTCGTGGGCAATGCCGGCCGTGAGCTCGCCGAGAAATGCCATTTTTTCGCGCTGCACCAGCTGCTCCTGGGCGGTTTTGAGCTCGGCCAGCGACTGCTCCAGCGCGCGGCGGGCGCGCTGCTGCTGGCTGCCGTGCCGGGCCAGAATCACGGCCAGCACCAGCAGGCCCAACAGCCCACCCACCAGCCCAAACGTGCGGTAGCGGGCCCGCAAGGCGGCCTGAGCGGCGGCGGCCTGCTGGGCGCGCTGCTGCTCGCGGTAGTTGAGGTTTTGCAGGCGCATCACCTTCTCCTGGCCGAAAAGCGTGTCCTTCATCACCAGCATCAGGCTTTGATATTTGAGGGCGCTGTCGGCCGGGCCGCGCCGCTTGAAATCCTTGGTGAGCAGCGTGCTGGCATTGAGCACGCCGCGCAAAAAGCCGTTGGTGCGGCCCGCCTGGCAGCCCAGCCGGGCAAAGTAGATGCTCGAATCGAGCCGGCCCATCTGCTGGTACAGCTCGGCCAGGCCCACGTAGGCGAAATTGAGGCTACGCAGGTGGCCCACCTTCTTCGATTCGGCAATGCTTTGGCGGTAGTAGCGGCGGGCCTGCGCCACTTCGCCGCGCCGGCGGGCCGCGTTGCCGAGGCCGTAGAGAATGTAGTTGGTGGGCGTGTGCAGGCGATGGGCCAGCACCAGGGCCCGCTCCTGATACAGCTGGGCCGAATCGAGCTGCCCAAACACGTCATACGCCAACCCGATGTTGCTGAGCTCGAGCACCACCCGCCGCTCGTCGTGTAGCTGCTCGCCAATTTTCAGGGCCTGAAAGTAGTAGCTCAGGGCCTGCCGCCGGTCGCGCAAATACACGTAAATGATGCCGATGCTGCGCAGGTTCTGGGCCGTGAGGGCCTGGTCGCGGGTGGCGCGGGCAATGTGCAGCGACTGCTGAAACAGCTCGAGCGAGCGGGCCAGGTTGCTTTCGCGCAGGGCCGCGCCCAGGCGGTTCAGGGCCTCGCCTTCGCCGTGGCGGTAGCCTACGCGGCGGGCCAGCACCAGCGCCCGCTGGGCATACACGGCCGCCGAGTCGGTGCGCTGCGTCCAGAGCTGGTCGCTCACCTGGCACAGCAGCAGCACCCGGTCGTAGTCGGTCTGGGGCAGTTTCAGGAGCTGGCGCAGGCTGTCGAGCACCACGCGCGACACGGCCGGCGGCGCCCCCGGCGCGGCGGTGGCGGGCAGGCACGGCGCGGCCAGCAGCAGGGCCAGGGCCCACCGTCGCCACCATCGCAAAACAAAGGAAATATTCAACTTACTGAGCCTGAAGCAGGCGAATAACGAATGCCGAGCCGCTGCCCTCGGGCCTACGCACGCCTAAAGATACCGCTTTGGCTATTTGTTACGCTACCGCAGCGCATCGGCCAGCCTCAACCACGGCGGGCCCGCATAAGTTTGGCGGCCTTGGCTGTTCTTGCGATGAAGGGGGAATTTGAACGGGGCCAATTTTCCCCTACCCTACCGGCAGGCTGATGAGAAACTCGGTGCCCTGGCCTTCGTGGCTGTCCACCGTCAGGGTGCCGCCGTGGCCCTGCGTCACGATGTCGTAGCTCAGGCTCAGGCCCAGGCCGGTGCCTTCGCCGGTGGGCTTGGTGGTGAAGAAGGGCTGGAAAATCTTCTGCTTCACACTCTCGGGGATGCCGCCGCCGTTGTCGCGCACCCGGATTTCCACGTCGTCGCCCACGCGGCGGGTGCTCACGCGCACGGTGGGCGCGTAGCCGGCCTCGCCGCGCTGCTGGCGCTGGCGCACGGCATAAAAGGCATTGCTGAGCAGGTTGAGCAGCACGCGGCCCAGGTCCTGGGCCAACACGGGCACGGGCGGCAGGCTGGGGTCGAAATCGGGCTCCAGCGTGGCGTTGAAGGTTTTATCCTTGGCGCGCAGGCCGTGGTAGGCCAGGCGCAGGTATTCGTCGGCCAGCTGGTTGAGGTCGGTGGGGGTGCGCTCGCCCGAGCTCGTGCGCGAGTGCTCCAGCATGCCGCGCACGATGCTGGCCGCCCGGCCGCCGTGCTGCGTAATTTTCACCAGGTTCTGCTTGAGGTCGGCCAGCAGCTCGTCTTCCAGGCCGGGGTCGCGCTCGGGGCGGGCGCGCTCCTCTTCGAGCTCGGTCACCAGCTCGGCGCTCACCTCAGCAAAGTTGTTGACGAAGTTGAGCGGGTTCTGAATCTCGTGGGCAATGCCGGCCGTGAGTTCGCCCAGGCTGGCCATTTTCTCGCTTTGCACCAGCTGGGCCTGGGTAGCGCGCAGCTCCGTCAGGGCCCCGCGCAGCTCCTCGGCCTGGGTGGTGAGGGCGGCGGTGCGCTCGCCCACCAGCCGCTCCAGCTCGGCATTTTGGGCTTCGATGAGGCGTTTGGCTTTTTCCTCTTCGGCGCGCTGCAACTCTTCTTTCTCGATTTGTTTTTTCTGGCCGCGGGCAATGAAGAAAAAGCAAAACAGCCAGAGCGTGGCGAAGATTTTGGCGGTATCGAAGCCGTCGTCGTAGGTCTTCAGCAGGCCGCTGCCCACCGTGAGCAGGCCCGTGCTCAGCAGGTGGTAGAACCACAGCGGGGCCAGGCCCAACAGCAGCGTGCGGGCCGGCCGGTAGTAGCCCAACAGCAGCAGCACCAAGCCAAAAAAGCTTTCCACGCCCAGCCAGTAGTACTCGGCCAGCACCGGCGAGCGGAAGCCCACCAGCAGCGCCAAACCGTACGTAACCACGGCGGGCACCCAGATGTAGCGCAACGCTTGGTCCCAGCGCGGCAGGCGCTTGGGCAGGTCCAGAAATTTGCTCACTGCCCGCGCGATGCCAAACGCAACGGAAGCATACAGCAGGAGGTCGGCGTTGCCAATACGAGGAGTCATTGCAGCAAAAGGCAGGAGAGAAACGAAAAGGTTGGGCGCAATTTAGGGCGGCAGCCGTTTGCGCCGGCCACTTGCCCCACTACCGGCTAGCCCGCGGCCGGCAGCGTCACTATAAATTCAGTTCCTTCGCCTTCCGTGCTTTCCACCGTGAGGGTGCCGCCGTGGCCTTTGGTGATGATGTCGTGGCTCAGGCTCAGGCCTAAGCCGGTGCCCTCGCCGGCCGGCTTGGTGGTGAAGAAGGGCTCGAACACCCGCGCGCGCACGCCGGCCGCCATGCCCGGCCCGTTGTCAATCACCCGAATTTCGATGATTTCCGGGGTGAGCTGCCGGGTACGCACCGTCACGGTGGGTTGGTAAGCGGGGCCGGCCTGCGCAGCCCGGGTACCCACGGCGTGTACGGCGTTGGCGCACAGGTTCACCAGCACGCGGGTAAGGTCGGCGGCCACGGCAGGCACAAGGGGCAGCGCGGGGGCCAGGTCGGGCACAAAAGCCACGGCCGGGTCGGCGGGGTTCCGGCCCTGCGCTACCAGGGCCAGGGCCTCCGTGGCCAGGGCATTGAGGTCGGTGGGCTGGCGCGGCACATTGCCGCGCCGCGCGTGGGCCAGCATGTCGCTGATGATGGACGAAGCCCGCTGGCCCTGCTGGCTGATTTTCTGCAGGTTCAGGCGCAGCCCGTTCATTATTTCCTGTTCCAGCGTAGCGGGGCCGGCCGGGCGGCCTGGTTCGGCATCGAGCAGGGCCACGCTTACGTCGGCAAAGTTGCGCATGAAAGCCAGGGGGTTTTGCAACTCGTGGGCAATGCCAGCCGATACCTCGCCTACGAAAGCCCACTTTTCGGCTTGCACCAGCTGGGCCTGGGCGGCGCGCAGCTCGGCCTGCTGCTGTTCGAGCAGGCTGAAAGCGTGCTGCTTGGCCCGGTTGATGCGCCACAGCCCCAGGCTTAAGCCCCCAGCGGCAGCCAGGCCCAGCAGCGTCACGAGCAGCAAGCCGCGCTGCTGACGGTTGCGGGCGGCTATCAGCTGGCTGTTTTTGGTAAGCAGCCGGATTTCGGCGCGCTTGCGGGCCAGGTCGGCGCGGTACTCAAGCACGGCGGCACGGCGGCGCAGGTCGGCGCTGTTCAGGCTGTCGCGGTAGGCCCCAAACTGTTGCTCGTAGCGGTAAGCCTCGGCAAAACGCCCGAGCTGGGCCGTGGCCAGAGCCAGCACCTGGCTGGCGTCGCGGCTGTACTCGCGCGCCCCGCTGCGCCGGGTGGCGGCCAGGCTGCGGCGGGCATAGAACACGGCGCTATCGGGCCGCCCGGTGTGCAGGTGCGCACGGGCCAGCACCAGTTCGGCGCGCGGGGTTTCGCCGTGCACCCGCAGGCGGGCGGCCCGCCGCAGGGCACTGCGCGCGTAGGCAAATGCTACCGGGTAGTGTGCCTGCCGCTCGGCCACGTCGCCGAGGTTGATTTCCTCAAAGACGCGACCGGTTTCGAAGCCCAGCCGCCGGAAAATGTCCTCGTCCTGCGCGTAGCTGCGCGCGGCCTCGGCCCAGCGGCCCTGCTTGCGGTAGAGGTCGCCGAGGCCGGCGTAGGCGTGGCCAATGCTGGTGAGGTCGCCCGAGGCCCGGGCCAGGCGCAGGCCCTGCCTGAGGTAGCTTTCGGCGCGGCCATACTCGGCCAGGTAGGTGCTGGTGATGCCCAGCTGGGTGTTGAGAAAAGCCATCCACTTGCGGTTGTGGTCGGCTTCGGCCAAGGCCAGGCCGCGCAGGTTGGTACGCAGCGACTGCACGTAGCGGCCCTGGTCCGAGTACACGCAGGCCAGATTATAGAGGCTGCGCGTCTGGCCCAGGCGGTCGCCGGCCTGCGCAAAGCCGTGGCGCGCCTGCTTCGAATAGCTTTCGGCCAGCCCGTACTCGCCGCGGTGCCGGTAGTAAAACCCCTGGCCCAACGCCCCTTCGGCCGCGCCGCGCGCATAGTGCCGCCGCCGCGCCAGCTGCTGCGCCTGCCGGAACAAGGCGGCCGATTCGTCGGGGGCGTTGTTGCGCAGGGCCAGGGCCAGCGCATTCAGGGTGTTCACGCGGGCGGTATCGGGCCGGTAGCGGGCTTGCAGCGCCCGGCGCAGGCTGTCGGCTTCCGGCGTTTGGGCGCGCAGTGGCCCGGCGCCGAGCAGCAGCATCGCCAGTACCAGCAGGCCCGGCCAGCAGGGCCGGGGCAGCGGGTGGTGGCAAAGCAGAGCAGCAAGGCAGCGCATCATACACAAATACCTAATGCTGAGCGAATAATACAATAGTAAATTCAGTTCCTTCGCCTTCCGTGCTTTCCACCGTGAGGGTGCCGCCGTGGCCTTTGGTGATGATGTCGTGGCTCAGGCTCAGGCCCAAACCGGTGCCCTCGCCGGCCGGCTTGGTGGTGAAGAAGGGCTCGAACACCCGCGCGCGCACGCCGGCCGCCATGCCCGGCCCGTTGTCAATCACCCGAATTTCGACGCCGCCGGCGCGGGCGCGGGTGGCCAGGTGCACAGTGGGCACGTAACCCGGGCCGGCCTGGGCGCGGTAGTGGTGCACGGCATGGAAGGCATTGGTGCCCAGGTTGAGCAGCACGCGGCCCAGGTCGGCTGCCACCACGGCCAGCGGCGCCAGACGCGGGTCAAGGTCGGTGGTCAGCAGTGCCTCGAAGGCCTGCTCGCGGGTTTTGAAGCCTTCGTAGGCCAGCCGCAGGTATTCCTCGGCCAGCACGTTGAGGTCGGTGGGCTCGCGCTGACTGGTGCCGCTGCGCGAATGTGCCAGCATGTCTTTAATAATGGACGAAGCGCGCTGGCCGTGCTGGCTGATTTGCTGCAGATTCTGCTTCAGCCCGGCCAGAATTTCTTCTTTCAGCCCAGTGCCCGCCGGGCCGGGGCCGCCCATGTCGTCGACGATTTCGGTGCTCACTTCGGCAAAGCTTTTCATGAATGTGAGCGGGTTTTGCAGCTCGTGGGCAATGCCGGCCGTGAGCTCGCCGAGAAAAGCCATTTTCTCGGCCTGCACCAGTTGGGCCTGCGTGTCGCGTAGTTGCACCAGCGCCTGCTCAGCACGGTCGCGCTGGCCGGCCACCTCGGCGGTGCGGGCGGCCACCTGGGCTTCTAGGCGCTCGTTTTCGGTGGCCAGTAGGGCTTGTTTTTCGGCCTGCTGGGCCTCGGTCTGGGCCGACAGCTGCTGCACCTGGCGCAATTTCAGCAGCAGCAGCTCGCTGTTGGTGGCAAACTCGCGGGCCAGAAACAGCGAGATGCCCAGCGCCGGCAGTAAGGCCATCAGCGACACCAGCGTGGCCGACAGCCGAAAGGTGATGGGCTGCTGCGCGATGATGAGCAACGCATAAGTGCCGGCGCACAGCAGCGCCCCCGCGTAGCCGGCCGCAATGAGGCGGGCCCCGCGCTGCTGCTGGCGCAGGCCGCGCATCGTCAGGCGCAGCTGCTCGGCGCTGGCCAGGGCCACGAAGCCGAAAAAGGCGAACGAGTACGTCGTCTGGCCCGAAAAGGAGGTTAGCTGGGTGAATTCGCTCAACACCAGGCACACCACCAGCGCCATCCATAGCCCCGCGTATAAGCGCCCGGGCCGCTGGCCAAACAGCTCGTACAGCGCCCGCACGGCCCACACGTAGCTCAGCAGCAGGCCAATATCGGCCGCCATGCCCAGCGCCAGCGAAGGCACCATGCCCTGCACCTGCCAGCCCTGGTACAGCGCCCCGAAGCCCAGCGCCGCCGCGCCGGCATAGTAGGCAAAGTACAGGTTGGCGCGCTGGGCGGGGTTGTAGCGCCGGAAAAAAAGGTGCAGCAGGCTCAGCAGCACAAACACGGCCCCGGTGGCGAAATAATCGGTGGGCGCTACGGCCCGCTCGGCGTTGCGTCGCAGCAGGCCCGGCAGCCCCGTGATGCGGACCCGCAGAAAGTTGATGTTGTCTTTGAACCAGGCCAGCGGCCGCCACGGCGCAAAGCGCACGGCCAGCACTTGCTCGCGCGGGCCGGCAAAGTGCACCTCCAGCGGCGCGGCCGTGAATGGGCCGGGCTGCACCAGCGCGGGGTTGGGGCTCACGCGGCCGTAGCGGTGCAGCAGGCGGCCGTTCAGGTACACCTCGCTGGCCCCGGTTTGCTGGAAAAGCAGCACCAGTGCCCGGCCGCGCAGGCTGTCGGCCACGGCCAGGCGCAGCCGCAGCCAGCCAATGCGCACGCCATTCAGCTGCGGCAGCTGGCCGGGCAGCTGGTTGGGGTTGATGGCAGCCCAGCCGGCATCGTCATAATCGGGGCGGGCGTAGGCCGGGTCGTCGTCGGCCCGAAACTTCCAACCCTTATCGAGCACCGAGCCGCCCAGCGGCACGGTGCGCAGCTCGGTGCCGGCCGTATCGGGCAGCACGGCCTGGGCTGCCGCCGGGGGCCCCGCGGCCAGCCCCCAGAGCAGGCCGAGTATCAGCAGGCAAATACGGCGGGGCACTAGGCAGGCGAAAGAGTAATGATGAATTCAGTGCCCTTGCCCTCGCAGGTATCTACGGCCAGGGTGCCGCCGTGGCCTTTGGCAATGATGTCGTGGCACAGCGACAGGCCCAGGCCCGTGCCTTCGCCCACCGGCTTGGTGGTGAAGAAGGGCTGGAAGATTTTCTCGCGCACGTGGTCGGGCATGCCGGTGCCGTTGTCGCACACCCGAATTTCGACCGTGCGCCCGCTCAGGCGGCGGGTGCGCACGGTCACGGTGGGCTCGTAGTGCGGGGCGGCCAGCACCTCCGAGACGGGCACCAGGGCCAGCTCGCGCTGGCGCTCGCGCACGGCGTGCAGGGCGTTGGCGCACAGGTTGAGCAGCACGCGGCCCAGGTCGGAGGCCACCACGGCCACCGGGCCCAGGTGCGGGTCAAGGTCGCGGATGAGCTGGGCGCTGAAATCGGGCGACTGCGTGCGCAGGGCCTGGTAGGCCAGCAGCAGGTTTTCCTCGGCCAGGGCATTGAGGTCGGTGGGCACGCGCTGGCCGGTACCGCTGCGCGAATGCTCCAGCATGTCTTTAATAATGGACGAAGCGCGCTGCCCGTGCTGGCTGATTTGCTGCAGGTTCTGCTTCAGGCCCGCCAGAATTTCGCCGCGCAGCTGGCTGCCGTTCTGGTGGGGCGCCGCCTGGCCGTCGATGTCGTCGACCAGCTCAGTGCTCACTTCGGCAAAGCTTTTCATGAACGTGAGCGGGTTTTGCAGCTCGTGGGCAATGCCCGAAGTCAGCTCGCCGAGGAAGGCCATTTTTTCGGCCTGCACCAGCTGGGCCTGGGTGTCGCGCAGTTGGGCCAGGGTGCGGCGGTTGGTGCGCAGCTGCCGGTAGATGAACACCACCAGCCCCGACACCAGCACCACGGCCAGCCCGGCCCCCAGCAGCAGCCATTGGCCCAGGCGCAGGCGCACGGCCTGCACGGCCTGCTGCTGGCGCAAAGCGCCAATCTGGGCATTCTGGGCCTGCTCTACCCGTTCGCCCTCGTACTGGGCCACGTGGAAAACGCTCTGGGCGGCGGTAAAATCATCATTGAAACGGATGTAGGCATTGGCGTAGCGCTGCGCCTGGGCCGGCTGCCCGCGGCGGGTATAGAAGTTCACCAGCTCCTTAAGGTATTCGGGCTGCAGGCGCTCAATCTGGGCGGCGGCGGCTTTCTGGTAGGCCAGCAGCCAATGCTTTTCGGCTTGTGCATCGTCGTGGCGGGCGGCGTAGTAGCGGGCCCAGGCGGCATCCAGCTCAAACTCGCCCAGCTTGCCGGTCATGGGCACGTGCAGCGAATCGTCGAGGCGCTGGGCGCGGGCCAACAGGGCGGCCGCGGCGGCCGGCTGCTGCTGCTGCAGGTAGAGCAGGCTTTTCTGCACCATGCCGTAGGCCCGGCTCAGCTGCTGGTCGAGCGGGTCGGGCACGCGGGCGGCCAGCACCGAGTCGGCCAGGTGCTGGGCCGTGGCCAGCTCGCCGTTGCGGGCATAGCCACGCGACAACGTCAGAAAAGTGTATTCGCGGGCCATGCCATCGATGCGCCGGAAATCGGGCAGCCGCTGGGCCATATTCAGGTATTGCGCGGCGCGGGCGTAGTTGCCCCATTGAGCGTACACGTCGCCGGCCACCAGCAGTTCGCGCACGTACAGGCGCTGGTCGTAGCCCTTCAGCAGGTCGGCGGCCCGCAGAATGCTGTTGAGCGTGCGGTTGTAGTCGCCCATGCGGCGGTAATAGCCGCCCTGCGACATGTAGCAGGCGGCCTCGTTCTGCACCGCGCCGCGTACCCGGTAGTAGGCCAGCCGGGTTTCGTAGTAGCGGCGGCGGTCCTCCATGCGGTTCAGGCGGTTGTACAGGCCAGCCAGGTCAATCAATATCCACGGAATGGGGCGGCCCACGCGGTCGAAGCCGGCAATGGCGCGGTGCATCGAATCGAGGGCGGCAGCATCGGCCTTGCCTTGCTGCCACAGCGCTACGCCGGCCCGCAGGCTGCGGTAGGGCTGGGCCTCGAAGGCGCCAAGCTGCTGGTTCAGGGCCAGCAGGCGGTCGAGCAAGGGCAGGGCTTGTGCGCCCGTGGGGCGCAGGTCGAGCAGGTGCTGCAGGGTTTGCAGCCGCGCTTCATCGGTGGGCTGCCGGGGCAGGGTGACCGCCAGCGAATCGTAGCTCACATCCCAGTACGGCCGCGCGGCCCGCGCCGGGCTGCCCAGGCACGCCCACGCCAGCAGCAGCCCGAGCAGCCACGGGGCCGGCCGGCACCCAAACGGGCAGCCCGGCTGCAGAATCCGGCGTAGGGCGTAGAAGTAGGGCAAGGCGGGCAGAAAGGCGAAAAAACAACATTGCCGCTGGAGTCGGCCCATGCGGGGGCGGGCAGCCGGGAAGAAGGCGGCAGGTTTCCCGTACTAACTGTAAAGATGGGGTAATTCCGGCATATTAGCGAACAGCTATACCCTGCCCGGCCGGCAGCCTACTTAGTAATCGGCCAGCCCGTTGCGCAGCGAATACACGTCGGCAAAGCCTTTTTCGCGCAGCAGCCGGGCGGCCTGCTGGCTGCGCACGCCGCTGGCGCAGTGCACCACCACCGGCACCCCGGCTTCAATTTCGGCCAGCCGCGCCGCCAGCTGCCCCAGCGGCAGCAGCTGCCCGCCAATGCTGCGCCGGGCGTGCTCGTGGGGCTCGCGCACGTCCAGCAGTACCAGCGGGCGGCCGGCGTGCTGCCATTCCTTCAGCTCGTCGGCCGTTATTTCCGGTGCCCGAACCGGCGCGGCTGCCAGCGGCGCTTCGCTGCAAAAAGCCGCGTAGTCGGTGGCCAGCTTTGTGAGCTGCTGGTTGGCGGCCACGGGCCGGAAGCGGATGGTTTGGAAACGCATGCTCAGCGCATCGACCAGCAGCAGCCGGCCACTGAGCACCTCGCCAATTTCCAAAATGATTTTCAGCGCCTCGGCGGCCTGCATGGTGCCCAGCAGGCCGGGCAGCACGCCCAGCACGCCAATCTGGGCACAGTTGGGGGCTTCGCCGGGGGCGGGCGGCACGGGGTGCAGGCAGCGGTAGGTGGGCCCGTTCTGGTAGTTGAACACCGTCACCTGCCCCTCAAACTTGAAAATGGCCCCAAATACCAGCGGCTTGCTCAGCACCACGCAGGCGTCGCTCACCAGGTAGCGGGTGGCGAAGTTGTCGGAGCAGTCCAGCACCAGGTCGTAGCCGCCGAACAGCGAGAGGGCGTTGGCGGCCGTGAGCAACTCCTGGTGCACCTGCAGCGCGATGAAGGGGTTCTGGGAGCGCAGCTTTTCGGCGGCTACCACGGCTTTGGGGCGGCCCACATCGGCCGGGCCGTAGAGCACCTGGCGCTGCAGGTTGCTTTCGTCCACGGTATCAAAATCGAGCAGGCCCAGCGTACCCACGCCGGCCGCGGCCAGGTATTGCAGCACCGGACAGCCCAGCCCGCCGCAGCCCACCACCAGCACGCGGGCGGCTTTGAGCTTGTGCTGGCCGGCCAGGCCGATTTCGGGCAGCCGCAGGTGGCGGCTGTAGCGGGTGGTTTCGGCGGCGGAGAGCGTGGGGTCGGTCGGGTTCATGAGGGAGCGGCAGGAAGAAGGGCGTGGGTTTAACAAACGGCGCGGCCCAATGGCTGGCCGGCCGCGCAATTTCGGCCGGGCCGGGCAGTGGTGCGTGAATCGGCATACTCTCGGCATTTGGCTTCTCCCCTCCTACTCTGCCTATGGCAACAAGTTAAAGCGTTTGCAACTCTGCCCTGACGCGCTACTTTTGCCCAAATGCCTTGGCCGATGCTACCAGCATTGAGCTGCTTTTAAAGTCTCCGCACTAGATTAACATAATAATAAAATGGCTTTGCAAAGCTGTTTCCAAGCTGGAAATGGCTTTTTTGTTGCGGCATTCCTCCAACTGAGCATATTGCTGCCGCCAGCGGCCAAGGCAATTGCTGCACAAAACCTAGTGGCGCCGGCTTCCAAGGCCGCCCAATGGCCCGTGCGGTGCGAACTTACCGGCATGAACTTCCCCACATCACGATTTCTGCTGGCCGTTTTGCTGCCAATGGCTCTCTCCTTGCGCGTGCAGGCCCAGAAAGCGGCCACTCACGAGCTGGCCATTACGCCTGCTACGGCCGCCTGGGGCTACTACGATGCCGCCGCGCCGCCCGTGCTGCGCATCAAATCGGGCGAAACCGTGCGGGTGCACACGCTCATCACCTCCACCCCGGCGCGGCTGGAAGGCGCAGGCCTGCCCGCCGCGCAGGTCGAGCCCAACCTGCGCGACATTGTGGAGCACGTGACCAACAAAGGACCGGGCGGCCACATCCTCACCGGTCCCATTTTCGTGGAAGGGGCCGAGCCGGGCGACGTACTCGAAGTCCGCATTCAGGCTGTCGAGCTGGCCATTCCCTACGCCTACAACGCCTTTGGGGCCAAAAGCGGCTTTATTCCGGAGGATTTCGGCTACGCCAAAATGCGCATCATTCCGCTCGATAAAAAGAAGATGGTGGCGCACTTTCTGCCGGGTGTTGAGGTTCCGCTACGGCCATTTTTCGGGAGCATGGGCGTGGCCCCGCCGGCCGCGTCGGGCCGCGTAAACAGCGCGCCGCCCGGCATCCACGGCGGCAACCTCGACAACAAGGAGCTGGTGGCCGGCAGCACGCTGTATTTGCCGGTGCACGCGGCGGGGGCGTTGTTTTTTGTGGGCGACGGCCACGCCGGCCAGGGCAACGGCGAAGTCGACATCACCGGGCTGGAAACCTCGCTCACGGGCACGCTGCAATTCATCGTGCGTAAGGACATGCACCTGACCCTGCCCCGGGCCGAAACGCCCACCGCCTACATTAGTATGGGCCTGAACGAAGACCTGACTCTAGCCGCCAAAGACGCAGTACGTGAGATGATTGCCTTTCTGGCAACCGAAAAGCACCTCAGCCGCGACGATGCCTACATGCTGTGCAGCGTGGCCGGCGACCTCGACGTGACGCAGGTAGTGGACGGTACCCGCGGGGCGCACATGATACTGGCCAAAAGCTTGTTTGGTAAAGCGAAAAAGCAGAAAGGCAACTAGATTTTTTCGGGCCGGGAGAAGTCGGGCGTAATGACGTTGGAATTAAAAAATCCAATATATTGGCAGTCAATACGCTACAGTCCAATTCCCTTCCGGCTATGATGCAAAAATGTCTGCTTTTTTTCGTGTTGCTGGGCAGTTCGTTCGCTGCTCGCGCGCAGGTCGATTCGGTGCGGGCCAGCACACTACCCGGTCCGCAGCTGGCCGAAAAGGCGTACAACAGCGGCCTGGCCAGCTTCAGCCAGCAGCGCTACCCGGCAGCGCTAGCCAGCTTCGACCAAGCCATTGCCGCCCGGCCCGACTTTGCCGCCGCCTATACCAACCGCGCCGCCACCCGCTTCGAGCTGAAGGACTACCCCGCCGCCCTCGCCGACTACGACCAGGCCCTGAAGCTGGAGCCCGGCAGCTACGCCGGCTACTTTGGCCGGGGCCGTACCCACGAAGCCCAAAAGCAGCTCGCCGAGGCCGAAACTGACTATTCCGAAGCCCTTAAAGCCAAGCCCGACTACGCGCCGGCCTGGTACAACCGCGGCGTGCTGCGTTTCGAGAAAGAGGATTTCCAGGCCGCGCTGGCCGATTTCAACGGGGCCATTCAGGCCGATGGCAAGCTGGCCTACGCCTACCACGACCGCGCCAGCACCCAGCAGAAGCTGGGCAACTACGCCGCCGCCGTGCAGGACTACACCCAGGCGCTGGCCTTGCAGCCCGACCTGCTGGCGGCCCTGCTGAACCGGGCCGCTGCCGCCCGCCGCGCCGGCCAGCTGCCCCAGGCGATTAAGGATTACGACGCTTACCTGGCCCAGAAAGCTGACAACCCGCTGGCCTGGACCAACCGGGGCAGCGCCCGCTTCGACAACAAGGACTACAAGGGTGCTATTGCGGATTTCAGCCAGGCTTTGCAGCTGAATTCTGCTTACGCTTTTGCCTGGAACAACCGGGCCGCCGCCCAGCTCAAGCTGGAGAAATACGCCGATGCCGCGTCCGATGCCAGCCAGGCCATCAAGTTGAAGCCTGACTACGCCGAGGCCTACCTCAACCGCGGCCACGCCCGCGAAATGCTGCGCCAGGCCGACGAAGCCTGCCAGGACTGGCGCAAAGCCGCCGCGCTGGGCCTGCCCGTGGGCAACAGCTACGCCGCAGCTGCTGGCTGCGCGGGCGAGGCTGATGACTAAGACCGACGCTTGATGCTCCATCACCGAACGTCATGCTGAGCGCAGTCGAAGCATCTCTACTGCGCTCAGCAATTCAATGCCAATGCCGCGAAGCGGTAGCGATGCTTCGGCTGCGCTCAGCATGACGGCCACTACTCCTAATGTCCTTCCAATGCCTTTCCTCCCACGTCTGCTCTTCCTGCTCCTCCTGGCCGGCACGGCCGCCGCGCAAAGCGTCGAGTTCAGCAAAGACAACTTTGGTGACAACAAAGACGGCCTGCGCGAAGCCCAGCGCGAGCTGAAAGCCGCCGAGCAGGAATACTTTGCCGACCCGCCGCGCTACGGGCAGGCCCTGCCGCACCTGCTGGCCGCCCAGGAATTTAACCCCAACAACGCGGTGCTGAATGTGAAAATCGGCGACTGCTTCCTGCACTCGGCCACCAAAACGGCCGCCCTGCCCTACCTGCAAAAGGCCGCCAAGCTCGATGCCACCGCCGACCCGCGCACCCATTACCTACTGGCCCGCGCCCTGCACCTAAGCGCCAAGTGGCGCGAGGCCATGACCGAATACCAGCTCGCCCCGCCCCTGCCCGCCGCCGACCGCCGCAGCGAGCCGCCCTACACAGCCGCCGAAATCCAGCGCCACCTGCAGGAGTGCCGCACCGGCCAGCAGCTGATGGCCCACCCCGTGCGCGTGTTCATCGACAACGCCGGGCCGGAGCTGAATTCGGCCGGCTCGGACTACGGCCCGGTGGTGTCGGCCGACGAGGCGACCATCCTCATCACGTCGCGCCGCACGGGCTCGACGGGCGGCAAGAAGGACCCAGCCACCGACAGCTACTTCGAAGACATTTACCAGGCCAGCTGGCGCGGCAAAGCCTGGAGCCCGGCCGAAAACCTGGGCTCGCCCGTGAACACCGACGACCATAACGCCACCGTGGGCCTCTCGCCCGACGGCCAGCGCATGCTCGTGTACGTGGGCAGCAACGGCGGCGACCTGCTCGAAACTTCCCTCGGCGGCCGCACATGGGAGAAACCGCGCCGCCTGGGCTCGCGCATCAATACCAGCGCCCACGAAAGCTCGGCCAGCTACTCGCCCGACGGCCGCACACTGTACTTCGTGAGCGACCGCCCGGGCGGCACGGGCGGCTCCGACATTTATAAGGTGAGCCTGGAGGGCAACGCGCCGCCCGAAAACCTGGGCCCGGCCATCAACACCGTGGGCGGCGAGGAAGGCGCGTTTATGGCTCCGGATGGCAAGACGCTGTATTTTTCGTCGGAAGGCCACAACACAATGGGCGGCTACGACATCTTCAAATCGGTGTGGGAAAACGGCAAGTGGAGCCCGCCCGAAAACCTGGGCTGGCCCATCAACACGCCCGACGATGACGTGTTTTTCGTGACCTCAGCTTCGGGCCGGCACGGCTACTACAGCAGCGAGCGGCCTGGGGGGTTGGGTGCGAAGGACATCTACCGCATCACCTTTCTGGGCCCCGAGAAGCCGCCCGTGCTCAGCGAGGAAGACCTGCTGCTGGCCTCGCGCCTGGCGCCCATCAAGCAAACGGTGCTGGCCCCGGCAGTGGCCGTGGCTACGGCCCAGGTAACGATTCTGAAAGGCACCGTGACCGACGACGCCACCAGGCAGCCGCTCGATGCGGCCATTGATTTGATTGACAACGCCACCGGCCAAACCATTGCTACTTTCCGCAGCAACGCCGTTTCGGGCCGCTACCTGGTGAGCTTGCCCTCGGGCACCAACTACGGCATTGTGGTGCGGCAGGACGGCTACCTCTTTCACTCCGAAAACTTCGACCTGCCCGCCGGCGCGGCCTTCGCCGAGGTCACCAAGGACATTCCGCTCAAGCGCTTGGAAGTAGGCACCGTCATCGTGCTGCGCAACATTTTCTTCGACTCGGGCAAGGCCACGCTGCGCCCCGAAAGCACCGCCGAGCTCGAGCGCCTGCAGAAGCTTCTCACCGAAACGCCCGCCCTGAAGCTGGAAATGGCCGGCCACACCGACGATGTGGGCGAAGCCGCCATGAACCAGGACCTGAGCCAGCGCCGCGCCCAGGCCGTGGTGGCGTACCTCACGCAGCACGGAATCGCCGCCGCCCGCCTCAGCGCCGCCGGCTACGGCGAAACTCAGCCCGTGGCGCCGAATACCACCAAGCTCGGCCGCCAGCTCAACCGCCGCACCGAGTTCAAGGTGACGGCGAAGTAAGGCTAGCGTCTGTCGTCCTGAGCGCAGCAAAGGACCTTCTCACCAACGAACGATTTGCAATAATTCAATCAATTCAGGCATGATAAGGTCCTTCGCTGCGCTCAGGATGACAGACGCGCCATCTATTCCCATCGAGGATTCCTCCGCTTTCAACCCGCCTTGCGCCCAGCCAATCGGAAACGAAACCAGCGCCACCTTACCCCGCTCTACCTTGCGACTCCGTTCCACCTAGCTCCGGCGTTTTCCGGTTTGAAACTCCTGCTCCGCTTTCTCTACGTGCGCCGCCTGGGCCTGCTGCTCGGGCTGCTGGCGCTGCTACTGGTGCTCGCGCGGCCGGCGCAGGCGCAGCAGGTGTTTCTGCGGCAGTTTGGGCCGACGGAGGGCTTGCGCGCGCCATTCATCTACGCGCTGGTGCAGGACCGGCAGGGCTACCTCTGGCTGGGCACCGGCGACGGGCTGGTGCGCTACGATGGCAGCCGCTTCGTAACCTTCACCCAGCAAAACGGCCTGGCTGAAGATTTCGTGGTGAGCCTGCGTGAGGACCCTGCCACCGGCGCGCTCTGGGTGGGCCATTACCAGGGCGGCATTTCGGTGAAGAAAACCGCCGTCGGCCCGTTCCAGAAAACCACCCGCGCCGCCGTGCCGCCCGGCCTGCGGCTGCCCGCCGACGGCCCGCCACCCGCCGATACCGCCGCCATTGGCCGCTACCTGCGCCGCTACCACCTGCGCCTGCCCGCCGGCACCGAAATCAGCTGCCTGCTCGAAGACCGCGAAGGCAACGCCTGGCTGGGTACCGCCGGCCAGGGCTTGCTCCGGCATTCGGATAGGCATTTGCGGCTGGAACCCAAGTTGCCTGGGCCTATTGGACAGTTACCTGCGCTGGCTACCTTTTTCATAAGGGGCCACGCTGAAGCTTGGAGCACCTTCGGCGGCAACAGCTTCTTTCTGCTGCGCTCCGAAAAGCTTGCGCCAACTGAATTGGGCAATGCCTTGGCTCCGCCGCTTCCAGGCGAACCTGTTCAAATTATGCTGGAACGGCCGGCACGGCAGGGAGGCGGCATGTGGCTGGGCACTTCTACCGGGCTTTATAGCACGTCAGGCCCCAATCAATTACCTCAGCCCGTGCAGGGCCTATCAAACAATCTCAATATTAGCATCACCGCCCTCGCCTACGCGCCCACTTCCGGCCTCTGGGTGGGCACGGAGGGCGACGGCCTCTATAATATCCCCAACGACCCGGCCCGTCCGCCGCGCCACTACACCACCGCCGAGGGCCTGCTCCACAATACCGTGACGGCTCTGCTTGCCGACCGCACCGGCCGCATCTGGGTGGGCAGCCACGATACCGGCCTGGCCGCCTTCGAGCCCGCCACCCAGAAATTCGCCGCCTACCGCCTCACCCACACCGGCCTCGACATCAGCAGCTTCGCCGAAGATGCCGACGGGCGCCTCTGGCTGGCCACCGAAGGCGACGGCGTGTTTTTCAAGGAGCCCTCCAAAACCTGGCAGCCACTGGGCGCTGCGCTAGATTCCGAATACACCTACAACCTCCTGCCGCTACCCGCTGGCCCGGCCGGCCCGCAGTTGCTGCTGGTGCACCGCCAAGGCCTGTCGCTACTCGACTGCCTCACCCGCCGCCTCACCCCGCTGGCAGCTGAGGATGACCCGCTGACGCGCGACCTGCTGGGACCCGCCGCCCGCGCCACCGGCCCGCGCGGCGCGGCCGTGGCCTGGCTCAGCACCCGCGCCGGCCTGCTGCGGCTCGATGTGGCCGCCGCCCGCCGCCACACCGCCGCACCCGCGCCCGGCCTGGCCCTTACCAGCGCCGAAGTCGACGGCGAATACCGGCCCGCCAATGCGCTGGGCTGGCTGTCGGCCACCCGCCACCGCGTGGGCTTCACCTTTCAAGGCGTGAGCTTGAACCCTGGCGAGCCGCTCAGCTACCAGCACCGCCTGCGCGGATTGTCCGACGAGTGGAGCCGCCCCAGCACTGCCGGCGAAGCCCAGTTTCCGGGCCTCGATGCGGGCCAGTACGTGTTTGAGGCCCGCGTGCGGCGCGGCGCGGCCGGCCCCTGGAGCCCGGTGGCTACCTCAGCGTTTGGCATTGCCACGCCCATATGGCGCACCTGGTGGTTCCGGCTGGCGGCCGCGCTGGCGCTGGCGGGCTTCGTGTATGGTCTGCTGCGCTACCGCGAGCGCCAACTCCGCCGTACCCAGTACGTGCTGGAGCGCACCGTGCGCGAGCGCACCGCCGAGCTGCGCCAGCAGAAGGCCCACATCGAGGACATCAACGCTGATTTGGTGGTGGCGCGCGACGCGGCCGAGGCGTCGCGCCGGGCAAAGGCGCAGTTTCTGGCCAACATGAGCCACGAAATCCGCACGCCGATGAATGCTGTGATTGGTCTCACGAATTTGCTGCAGGCCACCCGGCCCAGTACCGAGCAGGCCGAATACCTCACGGCCATCGAGTCGTCGTCGCAAAACCTGCTGGTCATTATCAATGACATTCTCGACAGCTCGAAGATGGAGGCCGGCAAGCTCACGCTGGAGCAGGTGCCCTTCCGTCTGCCCGAAGCCGTGCGCCGGCTCAGCGCCATGTTCAAATTCGCCACCGAGAGCAAGGGCCTGTTCCTGAAAGTGGATGTGGCCCCCGACGTGCCCGCCGCCGTGGTGGGCGACTCCGTGCGCCTGAACCAGATTCTGGTGAACCTGGTCGGTAATGCCATCAAGTTCACCCGCGCCGGCGGCGTCACGGTTACGGCCGAAGTGGTGAAGTCAGAAACGGGCCATTCTCTCATCCGTTTCGCCGTACGCGATACCGGCATTGGCATTCCGGCCGATAAGCTGGGGGCCATTTTCGAGGATTTCTCGCAGGCCAACACCTCCACTACGCGCGAGTTTGGCGGCACCGGCCTGGGCCTGAGCATTGCCCGCAACCTCGTGCAGCTGCACGGCGGCCAGCTCGGCGTGAGCAGCGAAGAGGGTGTGGGCTCGGTGTTTTTCTTCGAGCTGCCCTACGAGGTGGCTGATGCCCAGGCGGCCCAGCCCGAAGCCCACGCCGGCCTGCTCACGCCCTTCGAGCCGGCCCTGCGCGTGCTGGTGGCCGAAGACAACGCCCTCAACCAGCTCGTGGCCCGCAAAACCTTGGAAGCCTGGAACGTGCAGGTCGTCATCGCCGAAAACGGCCGCCTCGCCGTGGAGGCCGTGGCCAACGCCACCCAGCCCTACCACGCCGTGCTGATGGACGTGCAGATGCCCGAGCTCGACGGCTACGAAGCCTCCCGCCGCATCCGCCAGCAACATCCTGACGCGGCCCGGCTGCCCATCATCGGCCTCACCGCCTCGGTGCTGCCCGAAGACCGCGCCCTGGCCCTGGCCGCCGGCATGAACGACACGCTGGCCAAGCCCTTCGAGCCGGCCGTGCTCTACGCCCGCCTGGCCCATTTCACCGGCCGCAACACCGCTGGCACCGAAGCGACGACCGCTACCAACGAAGCATCCGTCAGCCCATCCACCAATCCACCAATCCACCAATCCACCAATTCATCAGTCCTCATCAAACCCGACTGGCACCTGCTCGAAGAGTTGGCCGGCGGCAACGAAGGATTCCTGCGCCAGATTGTCAACACCTTTCTGGCCGAAGCGCCCGCCCTTGAGGCCCTGCTGACCGCCGCCTGCCCCGACGACCCCGACGCCCTGGCCCGCACCGCCCACAAGCTGAAGGGCCAGGTCGCCTACTTTGGTGTGCCCGTGCTGCATACCCAGCTAGATGAGCTGGAGCGCGCCGCCCGCCACCCGGCCCTGCCCTACTGCGAGCCCCTGCTGGGCACCATTCGCCAACAGCTGGCCGAGCTGTACCCGCAGTTGGAGGAACGCGCCGGCACTTGAAAAGCCGCCGGTTGGCCCTACATTCGTTGGCTCAACCCTCCCCCTCCCGCGTGCTTATGGCTGCTTCTACGCTGCGTTGCCTGGTGGTCGACGACGACCCGCTCTCCGTTCAGGTCGTCCTTAACTGCATCGCCAATACCCCGTTTCTCACCGCGGCCGGCAGCTTCACCAACCCCGTCGAAGCCGCCGAGCACCTGCGCACCAACCCCGTCGACCTGCTGTTCCTCGACGTGGAAATGCCCGTGCTTTCGGGCCTCGACCTGCTGCGCACCCTGCAGCACCCGCCACTCGTCGTCCTCATCACCAGCAGCAAGGACTACGCCGTCGAAGCCTTCGAGCAGGCCGTGGTCGACTACCTGGTGAAGCCCGTGAGCTACCCGCGCTTCCTGCAGGCCTCGCAAAAAGCCCTCGAAATGGCAGAGCGCGCCGCCGCCACTGCCAGCGAAGCCATCGAAACCGTGGCCCCCGATGCCGACTATACCTTCGTGAAAGTCGATAACAAGCTGGTGCGCGTCAATTTCGACGACGTGCGCTACGTCGAAGCCCTCGGCGACTACGTGCACGTCGTCACGGGCCAGAGCAAGCTCATCGTGTACAGCACCATGAAGGCCGTGGAGGAGAAATTTCCCGCCAGCCGTTTCGTGCGCGTGCACCGCTCCTTCATCGTCAACTTCAACCGCATCCAGGCCCTCGAAGACAACGCGGTGATTGTTGAAGGCAAGCACATTCCCGTGGGCCAGACCTACCTGCGTGAAGTCATGCAGCGGCTCAACAAGTTCTAAATCCGGCCCGGCCGGCGCCGCTTCCGGCGCGTCGTCCTCTCCTCATAGCAGTACGTATGATGCGCTTTCCCCTTGCTCGTTTCGCCAAGAAATCCCTCTTTCTAACCGTTCTGCTGCTTCTCACCGGCCTGGCCGCCCGCGCCCAGCAGGCCGGCGACACCACCAGCGTGGGCTGCGGCCCGCCCCTGCCGCGCATGCTCTGCGTCGACCTCGACGGCCGCCCGTCCATCGACGAGCCCGCCGGCCCCTTCACCTACGAGTGGCACATGGGCGACGGCACCACCCTCACCGGCCCCACCATCAGCCACTGCTACAAGGAGCGCAAAAACTACGTGGTGCAGCTCGACGTCATCGTCGATAAAACCGGCGAGGTGCGCCGCGGCCAGAAGTACATTCCCATCAACCTGCTGCAGCAGGACATCGTCGACTTCACCGCCAGCACCACCCGCGTGCGCGTGGGCCAGCCCGTGTCGTTCGACTCGCCCGAGGCCCAGCTGCTGCAGTGCCGCAACATGCAGTACATCTGGGACTTCCGCGATGGCACCGTGGTGCAGGGCCGCACCGCCCAGCACACCTTCCGCCGGGCCGGCACCTATTCCGTGCGCTTCAGCATGCGCGGCTACGGCTCCGAGGCCTGCGTGGCCAGCCACTGCGTGTCGCGCCAGATTGTCGTTGAGCCATAAGCTGAAATTGCGGTCATCCTGAGCAAAGCGAAGGACCTTATCAGGCTTGAGCAGTTTGCCTCAGCTTGGTAAGGTCCTTTGCTGCATTCAGAATATTTTTTAATGGCTGCAGCGTACGCTTACTCCGCCGCTACCGGCGGGCCTTCGCGCAGCAGGCCCAGCACAATTTCCCACAGGTTTTCATAGGGAATAATTTCAACCTCGGCGAAGGCCTCGCCGGGCGGCGGGGTGTCGCGCAGGTGCTGCAGCAGTTTCTGGCCCCGCTCGGCAGCTTTTTTTGGTTCAAAGTTCTTATCTACAATAACCTGCAGCAGGCGCAGAAACAGCCGGCTGCGCAGCGTCGTGGCCTCGGTGAGGTGGCGCTGCTGGTACTTGCGCAGGCGCTCGAGGCGCAGCAGTACCAGTTCCAGGTTGCGCTCGCGCAGGTAGTGTAGCAGCTGCAACACCAGGATGGCCACGTTGTGCCCGCGCTTGTCGCGGCTGTATTCGGGCAGCAGCAGCATTTGCTGGGCCACCTGCCGCTGCCGGGCCGAAAGCACCCGCGCCGTCGGCAGCACAAAGTTCAGGTACGAGCGGTACAGGTCCCAGCGCTGCATGGCCGCCTCGCGCTGCCCCACAATGGCCGGGTTTTTGGCCACTGCGTCCAGCACCTGCTGGGCCAGTTCGTAGCGCCCGGCGTGCATGGCCAGCAGCACATGGTGCTCCTGGAAGTAAAACCAGTTGTTCGACGACGGATGAAAGTCCCGGATGTAGCGCTCGGCCAGCAGCAGTCCGCGCACCGGTTGCCGGCTGCGCAAATACGCGTAAATAGTCATGAAATGGTTGAATCGCAGGTCGAACCGGCGCGGGTTCAGCTTGCCTTCCTGCAGATGCCGTTCGGCCGCCGCCACCACCCGAATCAACTCTTTAAAATTGCCCCGCAGCTCTTCGTAGGTTATCCGGGCCCGATACAGCGCGTTGTACGTCCCAAAGCTGCGCCCCCGCTTATACAGCCCTTCCAACTGGGCGAGGTGTCCGGGCATGGCGGCCAGCAAATTGCGCCGGGCCGCTACCGTGCTCGTTACTGCCAGCTGCATATCGGCCTGCAGTTGCTCGGCTTCGTCTTCCCAAGCTAGTTGCTGCTGGGCCTTCAGCAGGGTCTTGGTCACCTTCTTGTAGGGGGCCGGCTTGCGCTGCTCACCGTAGAGGTTGCGCAGCATGCGCGCAGTCTGCACAACGTACTGCGTAAACTCGCCGGTTTCGGCCAGCCGCAGGCAGCGCAGCAGCAGCCGCTCGGCCAGCTTAAAGTCCCGCTCCGCGTACAAAATGCTCACCTTGTGCACCAAGTCGAGGCATTCGAGCTCGTAGCGCCGCGATACCAGGTGCCGCTGGTCGGAATGGTCGAGAAAATATAGCTGGTTCAACAGCTTGCCCTGCACCCGCGACTGCAGCTTTTGCAGGGCCTGCACCTTGGCGGGCGTCGCTTTGCCGTACACGGCTTTCGCCAACTGCAACTGGGTGGCTTCGGGGGCCCTGAGCAGCATTTCTACCAACACCCGCTCCTTATTGGCTTGCTTACTGCGCAAGTCCAACATCGGCACGGCCTGCACGGTGCGAGACGTCACAATTCGCACCAAATTCGCGATTTCATTGACCATAAAAGTGCGCTGTCGTTCAATTTTAGGCGTTTTTAAATTTTAGCACCCCCAAAAACCCACGTCATGAAATCGCCCATACTTTCCTTTTTTCATTGCCCGGCCCTTCTCAGCTTTGCATATTCGATACGTATGCTCTTTTCAAAGCGCCGATGTCATAAATAACGCTGTTTTTCGGTTTTTGTCCGCTCACCAATATGGGCTGGCACTATTTCCTTGTGTCTTTTAGCAAACAGAATATTGATAAAATATTTCTTTTAATTTTTAAAATCCAAGTCTGATTTAGAGTAAGAGTGTCCTTTTTATCAGGTTTCAGAGCAGTCAACTTTGTGTCATTCAAACATCTGACACACATTTTAACGCTCCGAATACCGTGCTTAACCTCCTCACTATCGCTCTCTTTCAAGCCGCCAACATTTTTTTCGGCTCTCCCACCCAAGCCACCTCTTCCGTAGCTAGCAAACCCGCCATTAACTGCTCCATCGACGGCGGCAGCGGCGGCTGGACCGGTGACATTGCAGCCATTGACGGCGGCAGCGGTGGTTGGACCGGTGACTTCACCACTATTGACGGTGGCAGCGGCGGTTGGACTGGTGATATTGCGGCAATCGACGGTGGCAGCGGCGGTTGGACGGGCGATATTGCTGTCATCGACGGTGGCAGCGGCGGCTGGACTGGCGATATTGCGGCAATCGACGGTGGCAGCGGCGGCTGGACGGGCGACATTGCAACCATCGACGGCGGTAGCGGCGGCTGGACTGGCGATATTGCGGCAATCGACGGTGGCAGCGGCGGCTGGACGGGCGATATCGCCTAAATAGTCCACGGGAAGGCAGTTTTGCCTATCTTGCCCTCATCCCGAGCAATGGGGCAATTTCATTCCACCGCGTGAACACTGGTTTTTCTGCCCGGATTTTAGTTTGCTTGAGCCTGCTGCTACTAAGCAACTGCACTGCCCGGCGCGACCAATCCGACGCAATTCGTATCCGGTGGGCGCACGACCCCGAAACCCTGACCCCCCTGGCCCTGCAGAACCAAGCGGCCATGGATGCCAGCAACCTGATGCACGTGAGTCTGCTACAGGCCAACAGCCAGCCGCTTGCCATTGAGCCGGCGCTGGCCGCGCAGCTGCCAACGATGGCCCGGCAGGGCGATTCGCTCACGACGTTTCGCTACACCATTCGCCCCGCCGCCACCTGGGACGATGGCCGTCCGGTACTGGCCACCGACGTGGCCTGCACGCTCAAGCTGATGAGCTGCCCGGGCCTGCCCAATGAAACGGCCCGGAATAATTTTGGCCGGATTCAGCAAATTGAACCCGACCCAGCCGACCCCCGGGCTTTCACGCTGATTTGCCAGGGGCAAGCGCCGGATTTGCTGCTTGTTACGGGCGATTTTTTTATTCTTTCCGAGGCCTCGCTCGACCCACGGCACCGCCTGCGACGCTATTCGCTGCCCGCGCTACAGCGCTGGCCCGCCACGCGGCCGCCCGATTCTGCCCTGCAAGCGCTGGCCCGCCACTACCTCGCCGCCGACCTGGCCAACCACCCCGAACGTAGTCCGGGCTGTGGCCCTTACCGCCTGGCGCGCTGGGAAAAAGACCGATACCTCTCGTTTCGGCGCAAGGCTGGTTGGTGGGGCCACGCCCTGTCGGGCCTGCCCCTCGCGCTCCAGGCCCGCGCCGCCCGGCTCGACTACCTGGTCATACCGGATGCAAGTGCGGCGAACCTGGCGCTACGGCGCGGGGACCTCGACGTGTACCCCCAATTTCCGGCCGCTGATTTCCAGCGCCTGACGGCCACTCCCACGGCGGCTGTGCGGCTATACGTTTCCGATTCGTATGACATTGCGCTCGCAGGCTTCAATACCCGGCATCCGGTGCTGGCCGATGCCCGCACCCGCCAAGCCCTGAGCCGGCTGTTCGACACGGCCGGGCTGTTGCGGGGCACCCAACACGGCAGCGGGCAGCGCACGGCCAGCTTAGTAGCGCCTTTCGACCGTGCCAATTACAACGACAGCCTTCGCCCCGTGCCTTACGACCCGCCGGGCGCGCGCGCGCTATTGCAGCAGGCCGGCTGGCAACCCAGCGCCACTGGCTGGCACCGGCCCGGGCCCAAGGGCCTCCAGCAACTACACCTGGTGGTGCGTTACCGCGCCGAGGATGCGCTGTTTGCCACGGCTGCACTGCAGTTTCGGGCGGCGGCCAAGGCCTTGGGCATTGGTGTGGAACTGCTGCCTACCGAGTCGGCGCTGTTTGGCAAGGCACTGGCCGAAGGCGACTTCGACGTGTTTATGCGTACGCTGCGTGGCAACCCCTTCGCCATCAACTTTACCCCGCTGCTGCATTCGGCCAGCCCGAGCGAAACCAACGCCACCCGGTTCAGCAACCCGGCTTGCGACCGGCTTATCGATGCCATTGCCAACACCAATGACTCATTAGCGCGGGCACGGCAGCTACGGCAGTTGCAAGGCCTGCTGCAGTGGCAGGCACCACTGGTGCCGTTGTTTTTTCTGCCTAACCGCGTGGCTGCCCGCCGCGATTGCCAGGGACTGTACGTGAGCAGCCTCAAGCCCGGGTTTGTGGCCCCAACCATTGAGCGTACGGCCGCTGCCGCCGCCCGCTAACCAATGGGCCGCTTACTGCTTCGGCACCTTGGCCAAACCTTGCTGGGCACCTGGCTGCTGGCCTCGGCCGTATTTCTGCTCAGCCGGGCCGGGAGCGACCAGGTATTGCAGCAGGCCTTTGCAGCTGCGACGGAGCAGCTGGCTCCTGCTGCCTCAGCGGCCGATGTGCAGGCCAGCCGCGCCATCACCCGCCACCGCCTGGGGCTCGACCAGCCGCTGTTTTATGTGGGGCGCACACCGGCCGGGGGCTGGCAGTGGCGCGGCTGGCACAACCAGTACCACCAGTGGCTGCAGCAGCTGAGCCACGGCAGCCTGGGCACTTCCTTCCGTACCGGCGAACCGGTAACGCAGCGGCTGGCGCGGGCGCTGGCGCTCACGCTGCCCCTCACCATTGCAGCGGCGGTGCTAGCAGCCCTAGCGGCGCTGGCCCTGGCGGGGTGGCTGGCAGCGGCCCCGCGCTGGCAATTGCCCGTGCGCTCGGTGCTGGTGCTGCTGCAATCAATGCCGCTGTTCGTCATCGCGCTGGCGCTGTTGCTGCTGCTGGCTAATCCCGAAGCTCTGGACTGGTTTCCGGCCAATGGCCTGACCGCTGTCGCCGACGCTGGCAATGCCGGCAGATTTTCGTCGAGCGTCTTGCTGAGGACCCTGCCTCAACTGGTACTGCCCATCACCGCCCTGGTCCTAAGTACCTTGCCCGAACTCACCCTGCAGCTTGATGCGGCACTTTCTTACGAGCTGCGCCAGCCTTACATCCTCACAGCCAAAGCAAAAGGCTTGCAAAGTTCTGCTGTTGTGTACCGCCACGCCCTGCGCAATGCCCTGCTGCCCACGCTGGCCCAGCTGGCCGAACTGCTGCCAGCCGTGGTGGCTGGAGCCGTGGTGGTGGAGGTAATTTTTACGCTGCCGGGCATGGGTCGCCTTTTGGCCGAAGCTGCTGCTGCCCGCGATTACCCGGTGCTGGTAGGCGGCGTATTGCTGGTAGGCACGGCCCGCTTGGTATCGCTGCTGCTCGCCGACTTAAGCTATTCCTGGGCCGACCCCCGCATTCGATGGCAAGCCTGAGCGCCGCTGGTTTGCGGCTGGGACCGGGCCAGTGGCTGGCGCTGGCCTGGCTGGTGGGCCTGCTGGCATTGGCCACGCTCGCCCCGGCGCTGCCCCTGCCCTACCCGCCAGGCACGCCCGACCTGGCCCACATGGCCGAAGGCCCTTCCAGCGCCACACACCATTGGCTGGGTACCGATGCGCTGGGCCGCGACGTCCTCAGCGGCTTGGTATTCGGCGCCCGTACCGCTCTGTTCCTCACGCTGCCAGCAGCCCTGCTGGCGGCCTTGTTGGGCGGCATTGCCGGAGGAGCTGCCGGTTTCTGGGGCAATCGGCTTCGGCTGGGCATTGGGGGTTGGGTTTTGGCAGTCAGCATTCTAGCCGGGGTTTTAGGATTTTCGCGAACGATGGTAGCCGTCGGCGCCGGCCTGGCGGCGGCACTATGGGCCAGCGGGCGCTTGTTTCGGCGGGCTATTGCGTTGTCAGTGCCGCTCGATTCGCTGGTACTGGGCACGGCCACCGCGCTCGATACCGTGCCCCGGCTTATTCTGGTGCTGGCGCTGGTGGCCCGGGGCGGGGTATCGGCGTTGGGGTTGGGGCTGGTGCTGGGGCTTACTTCGTGGGCGAGCCCGGCCCGGCAGGTCAGGGCGCGCATGCTGGCCGTTCGGGCGCTGCCATTCATCGACGCGGCACGAGCATCCGGGCTTTCCCCGGTTCGGGTGTGGTGGCTTCATGCCTTGCCGCACGCGCTTCGCCCATTGCAAACGGCCCTGCCCCTCAGCATTGCCGGCCTGCTGGCTCTGGAAAGCACCCTTTCGTTTTTAGGCGTAGGGCTGCCGCCGGAAGCCGCCAGTTGGGGCCAGCAGCTGTCGGCGGCCCGGCAAGCCCCGCAAGCCTGGTGGGCTTTCACCTTTCCTGCCTTGGCGCTGGCTGCTACCATCTTCAGTATGCACTTTTTATCGCGAAGCCGCCGGCTTTCGGTACCGTCACCAAACCGCTAACCGCGACGTTACCGCTCAGCCCTTGGCATCTAAAAATTGCTTTTTTGTCCTAATTCTTCGATGTCAGAATTTCAAAGGATTTCCGGAAAACCCAATATCATTAATCTATTCAACCCATTCAATCAACATACTGTATTCAAGAATTTTACAGAACAAAGGCAACTATCTACCGCACCGTTTAACGTCTTTTAATTGATTTTTATTAATTAAAAATTATACTTATTTTATTATTGTCGATGTCCGCCATTTGCCATAAGTGTCCTTTTTTACCGCTTAGTATCCCGGTAATATTGTGGTGTCTTACAGAAGATGGCCTTGAGCCGTCGCCTATCTTACCCTGCTATTGCTATGTATTTGCTAGTATACCCTTCGCTGACCACGCCGCCACGGGCTAAAACCGCTTCCCAACCTTCGCGCCAGGCGGCGGTTGGAGTCGATTTTGTGACGCCTGATGGCATCATCGTGCCACGTGCCGCTGGCGAGGCGGCCCTGCTCGGGCACACGGCTGTGCTGATTGGTGGCCTGCTCGTAGGGTTCTGGTCGTAGCTCACGTAAATTCTTGACAACAAGCAACTTTCTTACTGGCATTGTGCCGTTCTCTTTTACTGCATCTGGTATGATATAAAACTACTTTTATTCAGTATCTACCCACTACTCCTCACTCTACCCTGGCTGGCTACTCCGGCCTGAGCAAAACCCGCTGTCTACCCCGGCGGGTTTTTTTATGCCCGGGCGCTAGCAGCGCCGTCGCTCTGCCGGCTAACCAACGCCATGCCATCGGCCAGCGAGTGGGGCTGGTAGCCAAACTCGCGCCGGGCTTTTTCGATGAGGAAACCGGTACGGGCAGGCCGGCGGGCGGGCTGCGAAAACGTGCTGGCCTCGACGCGCTCAATGAGAGCGGCATCGAGGCCGAACTGGCTGGCGACGCGCAGGGCCAGGTCGTAGGGCGTAAGAAATTCGTCGCCGCTGAGGTGGTAGATGCCCTGGGCCGCCTGTCGGGCCAGCAGCCAGCAGCCTTCGGCCAGGTCTTCGGCCAGCGTGGGCGTTCGCCACTGGTCGGCCACTACTTTGATAGGCCGGCCGGCGCGCAGCGAATCGCGCACCCAAAGCACCAGATTGGTGCGGCCGTAGTTGTGCGCCACCCCATACACCAGCACCGTGCGGGCAATGGCCCAGCGGCCGGGGCTGGCCTGCACCGCGTGCTCGGCGGCCAGCTTGCTTTCGCCGTAGAAATTGACGGGCGCAGGCACCGCGTCTTCGGCCAGCGGGCCGGCCTCGCCGCTGAACACGAAGTCGGTGCTTAGGTGGGTGAGGTGAATGCCGAGCGCGGCGCAGGCGGCGGCGAGGTACTGCACGGCGCTCACGTTGTGCTGCCAGCACGCGGCGCGGTGCAGTTCGCACTCGTCGGCATTGGTCATGGCCGCGGTGTGGATGACGTGGGTGGGCCGCTCGTAGGCCAGCACCTGCTGCACTTGGGCTGCCTGGCTCACATCGAGGGGCACAAATCGCACGGCGGGAAAATGCGCAGCCAGCTTGTTGGGCCCGCGCGAAGTGGCCACCAGCTCCACGCCAGGCTCCTGGTGCAGGCGCGCCACCAGCTTCTGGCCCAGTAGGCCGTTGGAACCGGTGAGCAGGATTTTCATACGGGAGGACTACGAAATTTCCGGCGGCTATTCGTATTTGAAGCCGTAGAGCTGGCTGATTTTCTTACGTTTAAGCTTTTCCACTTTCATCGTCATCTTGGCATCGACGGTGGGATGGTCGCGCTCGTCTTTGGGCAGCTTGGCAATTTTATCGATGACATCAAGGCCCTGAATAACCTGGCCGAACACGGTGTACTGGCCATCGAGGAAGTGCGCGCCACCGTGGTTTTCGACCAGGTAAAACTGGCTGATGCTGCTGGGCGTGCCGGCCGGGCCACCCATGCGGGCAGCGGCCACAGCCCCGTACTCGTGCTTGTGGCCGGGGCCGAGCTCGGCCGGCACGGTGCCTTCGTTGGCGCGGCCCATGCCGTCGTTGCTGGGGTCGGCATCTTTGGAATTGATGTCGCCGCCCTGAATCATAAAATTGTCGATGATGCGGTGGAAGCTGGTGCCGTCGTAGAAGCCGCTTTTGGCCTTTTGCAGGAAATTGGCTTTGTGCAGCGGCGTGTCGTCGAACAGCACGAGGCGGATAACGCCCTGCGTCGTGGTGATGGTCACGACTTCATCCTTCTTGCTTTTGTGCGGGTGCTTGCCGGGTTTTTCGGCGGCCAGGGCGGGGCCGGCCAGCCACAGCAGGGCCAGCAGCAGCCCCGAAAAACGAAGGAAACGGGAATTCAGAAAACTTAGCATAAACAGAAAGAGCGTTGGAAGTACGCAAAACTACACGGACCCGTGAATTGCGGCATGGGGCTATTAGCCACGGTGCTCGCGGATGCTGGCCAGGATTTCGCGGCCGCCCCGGGCCAACACGGTATCGGCCACGCGCACACCCAACGCCACAGCTTCGGCGGCCGTGTCGGCCGTCTGAATTTCCTCCACGTACTCTTCGCCGCTCAGGCTGATGAGGCCGGCGTGCAGGCGCAAGCGGCCGCCATCCAGCGTGGCCAGCGCGAACGACGGGATGCTGCACCCGCCCTCCATGGTGTGCAGAAAGGCGCGCTCGGCCGCGAGGCAAGTGTGGGTGTCGGCGTGGTCGAGAGCGGCTTTGAGGCGGACTTTGAGGTCGGTGTCGAGGTCGGCGGCGCATTCGATGGCGATACTGCCCTGGCCGGTGGCGGGCACAAATTGCGCCGTGTGCAGCGTGTGGCGCACGAGGTGCTCGTAGCCCATGCGGTGCACACCGGCGAAGGCCAGCACCAGCGCATCGAACTGGCCTTCCTCAAGCTTGCGCAGGCGGGTTTGCAGGTTGCCGCGGGCTTCGGCCGTTTCGGCGTGCGGGTAGAAGCGGCGCAGCTGGGCCTTGCGGCGGGTGCTGCTAGTGCCCAGCACGATGCCCGGCTTATCAAGCGAAAACTTCTCGTCGAAGCTCAGCACAACGTCGTTCACCTGCTCGCGCTCCAGGAAGGCCAGCAGCTCCAGCTCGCGCGGGATACTGCTTTGCACGTCTTTGGCCGAGTGCACGGCCAAATGGGTGTCGCCGCGCAGCAGGCTTTCTTCCAGCTCCTGGGTGAACACGCCCTTGGCCCCGATTTTGGCCAGGCTGCGGTCCTGCACGGCGTCGCCGGTCGTTTGCATGGGCACAATTTCGGTGTCGAAACCGGCTTTTTGCAGCAGCGCGGCCACGTGTTCGGTTTGCCAGAGGGCGAGGCGGCTGGCGCGGGTAGCGAGGCGGATTTTCATTATCAAACAGTTATCAATTAACACCGTTTCGGCTTCAGGCTTGCGCCATACGCAACTGGCCGCCCATTCGGAGGGAGCTATCCACGAACACCATTTTGGCGTTGGCGTTGCGCTCGATGTGGTAGTGAGCGTCGGTGAGTTCTTTGGTGAGCAGGTCGGCGTTGCGCGGCGTTACCAGCTTGGAGAATTTGGTGACGAAATCCTGCTCGGCGGCGGGCAGATGCGGCACAAATTTCGGGTCAATACCGAACAGCAGCACTTTGCGCACTAGGCCCAGCGAATAGCTAATGAGCTCCTTCTGGTTTTCGCGGCCCAGCTTTTGGAATTCTTCGCTTTGCTTTAGGATATCCGCGGCTTTCTGGCTGTAGGATTGCCGCATCCATTTGACGAAAAATTCGAAGTAGTCGTGGTCGGCGTTGGCATCGCGGCTGGCAATGGCGGCGCCTAGGCTGCCTTCGGCCAGCTGCGCCACCTGGCGGGCTTTCACCTCGGGCACCTGATACTCGTCGCGCAAAAACGCCGTAATGTCATCTTCCGAAAACGGGCGCACCACTACCGGCTGCACCCGGCTGATGATGGTGGGCAGCAGCTGCTCGGGCGCGTGGCTCACCAGCAGGAAGATGGTGGCGGGCGGCGGCTCCTCCAGCAGCTTCAGCACGGCGTTGGCGGCAGCCGGGTGCATGAGCTCAGGCAGCCAGATGATGACGATTTTGAAGCGGGCTTCAAACGCTTTCAGGCTCACCAGCTTCAGAATCTGCACAGCCTCGTCCTTGCTGATATTGCCCTGCTTGTTTTCGGCCCCGATGTGCTGCATCCAGTCGTTGAGCCCCTGGTAGGGGTTGTCGAGCACGAAGGCGCGCCACTCGGCCATGAACTTGCTGCTCACCGCGTCTTTGGCCACCGATTTGGTGGTGGTCACGGGCATGATGAAGTTCAGGTCGGGGTGGGCCAGCTTGGCTATTTTGGTGCAGGCCGGGCAGTGGCCGCAGCTGTCGTCGGCATCGGCGGCGCGGGCCTCGCAGTTCAGAAATTGGGCGTAGGCCAGCGCCAGCGCCAGCGCCGCGCCGCCCTCCTGCCCCCGAAAAAGCTGGGCGTGCGCCACGTGCTTCCGCTGCACCGACTGGCGCAGCAGAGCCTTCACGGCGGACTGGTTGGGGATGGAGGCAAAGGTCATAGCGCTACTATCATTTACCTAACGAGGCAAGACAAAATCAACCCCAATTGAAAGGATACCAACTAGAAAGAGGATACCGACAGCACTAAAAACCCTGGTTTGCCAGTCCGCTTCCTTTCGAAGTAAACGGAGCAGCAGAAATACGGCAACACTAGCTACAACAAGTCGCAACAGGCCAGAAATCCACGAATGAAGGAATCCTATTAATACCGTCACTGCTAATATGAAGCAGCAGAAGCCTACTAGAATTTTATTCATCTTATTTCGCCTTCTCCCAGATTCTATCCTCGGCCGTGGCGGCAAACACCGTCTGCATAATCCCCTGCTCCACCGCATCGTACGGCAGGCTGCGGCGGGCCATCACGCGCTCGGCTACTTCGTTCACCTTGGGCAGCTGGAAGGTTTCGAAGCCCGCCGCGCCGCCCCAGCTGAAGCTTGGGATGAAGTTGCGCGGGTAGCCGGCCCCGAAGATGTTGGCCCCCACGCCCACCACCGTGCCGGTGTTGAACATGGTGTTGATGCCGCACTTGCTGTGGTCGCCCATCATCAGGCCGCAGAAAGTCTGGCCGGTATCCACGAAGCGCTTGGCGGCGTGGCTCCAGAGCTTCACCGGCGCGTAGTTGTTTTTGAGGTTGGAGGTGTTGGTATCGGCACCCAGGTTGCACCACTCGCCCAGCACCGAGTTGCCGAGGTAGCCCTCGTGGCCTTTGTTGCTGTAGCCCATCAGGATGCTGTTGCCCACTTCGCCGCCCACTTTCGAGAACGGGCCCACCGTGTTATCGCCGCGCATATTGGCCCCGGCGTTGATGTGCGAGCCCTCGCACAGCGCCAGCGCGCCTTTAATGATGGCACCTTCGTGCACCTGCGAGTTCTTACCCAAATAAATCGGGCCGTCCTCGGCATTCAGAATCGCGGCGCGGATTTTCACGCCTTCCTCCAGGAAAATATTTTCGGCCCCGTATACAATGGTGTGCGAGTCGGTGATGGGCTGCGAGGTGCGGCCGGCGGTGATGAGCGCGAAGTCGCGGCGGATTTCCACGCCGTTGCGCAGAAACAACTGCCAGGGCCGGTCGATTACCGTCACGGGCTCGGCTACCTGCTTGGTTTCGGGAATGCCGTCTTGAATGAGCTCGGCCACCAGCGAGGCATCGGCCACGTGTGCGGCTACCAGCAGCTCGTCGCAATACAGTGCCTGGCCGGGTTGCAGGGCCTGCACCTGCCGGGTCAATAAGTCGTCGGGGCACACCGCGCCGTTGATGATGAGGGCCGCGCCACGAACGTCGCCGGCCGGAAACTTGGCTTGCAGGTACGGCTGCGTGAGGTAGCCCACGGTTTCGACCCCGAGCCGGCGCTGCCATTTTTCGGCCAGGGTAAGGATGCCGCAGCGCAGCGCCGCCACCGGGCGCGTGAAGGTGAAGGGCAGCAGGTGCGGCCGAATGGCGGGGTCGTCGAAGAGGAGAACGTGCATGCTTGTTTAGGCTGTTAGCTAATAGCTGCTAGCTGTTAGCTTTCCGTGGAAAGGGCAAATTTACGCCCGCCCGATTTGGAAAAGGGACATAAAAAAACTCCTTCCAGTGAAACCAGAAGGAGTTTTCAAAAATCTAACAACTGACAGCCAATGGCCAACAGCTACGGCAAAAGCTATTGCTTGCCTGCGCTGTTCTGCTCTTTCTTGGCGTAGCGGCTGCGGAATTTCTCCACGCGGCCGGCGGTGTCGATGAACATGTTTTTGCCCGTGTAGAAGGGGTGCGAAGCGGAGCTAACTTCGATTTTCACCAGTGGGTACGTTTTACCGTCTTCCATCGTGATGGTGTCGGTCGGCTTCATCGTGGAGCGGGTGATGAACTTAAAGTCCGAAGAAGAGTCCTGGAATACGACTTCCTGGTACTCGGGGTGGGTGTCCTTTTTCATATCGAGAGGTCGGTTTAACCGGTTTAACCCTGCCGATTTTGCGGAAGGGACTGCAAAAGTACAGCTTAGCTCCGAAATACCCAACCCCGGCGCTAAACTTTTCGGCGCGCGCCGCGTCAATACGACCGGCCAGGGCGCTTGTTGCGCCTGCGAAAAGGTTGTACATTTGAATCCGGCCCTCTTTCGGGGCTGGTCCGTTGCGCGTGCTAAAACCTGTACTCGTTTCCCATGTGCGCCTCCGTGCGGGGCTTCTGGCGCTGCTGCTCGTGCTGGGCAGCGTGGCGGCGGTGTATGCAGCCACGCTCACGCTCTTCACGGCGGCCTATTCGGGCGCGGTGGTGAAGGTGGAATGGGAAGTGAGCAACGAAGTCGACGTGACCGGTTTCGAGCTGGCCCGCAAATCGGCCACCGACGCCAGCTATTCCATGGTTAGCACCACCGCCGCCACCGGCCAGCGGCGCTACCTCTACCTCGATGCCAACGTGTACCGCGGCACCGCCACCACCACCACGCTGGGCGGCCCCTACACCTACCGCCTCACCGTGCGCAGCCCCGCCGGCGACCAGAGCTACCTCACCGTGCTGGCCGGCACGCCCAGCGCCGTGCAGCGCTCGTGGGGCACCATCAAGTCGATGTTCCGGTAGACCTCACCGGATGAGGCCACTCCGATTGGTTGAACGTCCTGCTGAGCTGGTCGAAGCATCTCTACCGTGCCAGTAATTCAATTATTATGGCAGTAAAGATGCTTCGACCAGCTCAGCAGGACGTTCTTTTGTGCTTCTCTGCTTACTCGTTTCCCACCATTCCCCAACATGCGCCTCTGCTTCGCTTCCAACAACGCTCATAAGCTCGATGAAATCCGCCCGCTGCTGCCGCCCGGCTTCGAGCTGCTGAGCCTGGCCGACATTGGCTGCCACGAGGAGCTGCCCGAAACGCAGGACACGCTCGAAGGCAACGCCCGCCAGAAGGCTGAGTACGTGCTCAATAATTACGGCGTGGGTTGCTTTGCCGACGATACCGGCCTGGAAGTGACCGCCCTGGGCGGTGAGCCGGGCGTGTACTCGGCCCGCTACGCCGGCCCCCAGCGCCGGAACGAAGACAACGTGGCCAAGCTGCTGCGCGAGCTGGCCGGCCAGCCCGACCGCTCGGCCCGTTTCCGCACCGTGGTGGCGCTGGCCCAGGCCGACGGCGCGGTGCACGAGTTTGCCGGTCAGGTAGCCGGGCACATTACGGAAACGCCCCGGGGCGCCGGCGGCTTCGGCTACGACCCGGTGTTTGTGCCCACCGAGGGCGACGGCCGCACGTTTGCTGAGATGAGCGGGGCCGAAAAGAACCGCATCAGCCACCGGGCACGGGCGGTAGCTGGATTGCTGGCCTTTTTGAATGAGAAATGAAGAATCAAGAATGAGGAATTTTGGCGCCTTTCAGTCCTATTTCAATTCTTCATTCCATTCTTAATTCTTCATTAAGCGCAGCGTCCTACCTTTGCCCGTTATGCAGACTCCCTACTTAATTGGAATTACCGGCGGCAGTGCTTCTGGCAAAACCACCTTCCTGCGCCGGCTGCTGGAAGCTTTCCCGGAAGAGCAGATTTGCCTCATCTCGCAGGATAATTACTATCACCCGCGCGAAAAGCAGCTGCGCGACGACCAGGGCGTCGAAAACTTCGACCTGCCGGCGAGCATCGACGCGGCCGCGTATGCCGATGACGTGCTGCGCATCAGCCAGGGCCACGAGGTGCGCCGCAAGGAGTACACCTTCAACAACGCGGCCGTGACGCCCAAGGAGCTGGTGTTCCGGCCCGCGCCCATTGTGGTGGTGGAGGGAATTTTCGTGTTTCACTTTGAGGAAATCGCCAAGCTGCTCGACCTGAAAGTGTACATCGATGCGCAGGAACACGTGAAGCTGCACCGCCGCATCATCCGCGACCGTGACGAGCGGGGCTACGACCTGGCCGACGTGCTCTACCGCTACACGCACCACGTAGCGCCGACTTACGAGCAGTTTATTGCCCCGTACAAGCACTACGCCGACATTGTCATCCCCAACAACCGCCACTTCGAGCGCGGCCTGGAGGTGCTGGTGGGCTACCTGAAGGCCCGCATTGGTGCCCCGACCGATGAGCAGCCGGCAAAGTAGCCACAGAGCGAAGTAACGGGGCCGATGCGGCGAGTTGGAATTTTTTTGAGAAATTTCAGCACTCTATCGTTCAAAAGGAATTATCTTCGACCTGATTTCGGTTGCGCCGGTGGTCCTCGGGGCCAGTGGTAGCCGTAGAAGGCCCGGATTTAGTCATCATTCATTCCTTGCTGTTATGAAACGCTCCGCTACTCGCTGTATCGCTCTTGCACTGTTTCCCGGGTTGCTGGCACTGGCCGGCTGCGACAAAAACGGCCAGGCCGGGGTACTGCAGCATCCGGCCAGCAATGCGGCCCTGCGCGCCGTGGTAACGCCCGACAAAGCCTATGAAGTCACCCTCGATGCCACGCTAGACAAGCTGAACCAGGAGAGCTACCTCATCATCACCAAAGCCGAGCGCGGCAGCGTATTCACGGTGCACACCGGCCCGCTGCCCGCCGCCGACCACGCCGTGTGCTTCGCCAGCACCAAAAACGAGGGCTTCAAGGAGTGCGTGGAGGAATACTACCACAACGCCGGCGGCGTGGCCATCCAGAACAACGAAGCTGGCTGGTGGGCCACTCCGTTGTAATTATGAGTTTTGAATTATGAATTATGAATTGACCCGAATGGCCTTTCTCCGAATTCATAACTCATAATTTTTAATTCATAATTAACCCAATGTATAGCAAAGCGGAAGTGACCCAACTGCGCCAGGCTTTCTGGACGGCGTTTGGGCAGTACATGGCCCCGGTGCCCTCGGCCGAGGGCGACACCACCAACTGGATAAACTACAAGACGGGGCTCAAAAACGTGTATTTCCGGATGCAGGCCGACAAGGCGCGGGCCAGCATCGGCATCGAGCTCACGCACCCCGACGCGGGTATTCGGGAGCTGTTCTGGGAGCAGTTTCTGGAGCTGCGCACGCTGCTGCACGAAACCCTGGGCGAGGAATGGACCTGGGAGGCGGACTACACCAATGCCAACGGGGAGCAGCTGAGCCGCATTTACACCGACCTGGCCCCCGTCAACCTGTTCAGCCGCGACGACTGGCCCCGGCTGATTTCGTTTTTCAAGCCCCGGCTCATTGCCCTGGATGCGTTCTGGGCCGATGCGCAGTGGTCGTTTGAGGCGCTGAAATAAGGGGTTGCCCCCATTCCCGCCAAAATGGTATCTTTGCAGACCCCGTACTGCAACATGTTCGCACTGCTATCCCGTTTTTGGTTCTCGCTCCGCTTTGCCCTGCTCGCCGCCACGGTGCTGCTGGTGCTGGGCCTGAACCAGCGCGCGGTGAGCGTACTACGGCCCATCGGCAAGGGTGAGGCGCGGTTCACCCGCGCCACGGTGGTGAAACAGAAGGTACTACTCGAAGCCACTTCTTCGGTGAAGCACTTTGTGGCCCCGCCGCTGGTAGCTTGGCTGCCGGCCGCCGTGCCCGGCCTGTTGCTGCCTACGCTGCGCTTGGCGCTGGCCGTGCCGCGCCTGCGGGCAGGCATTCGCATGGGTGCGGTATTTCGGGCGCGGCTGCTGGCCGTGGCCCTGTCGCCGCAAGCCCCTTAATGAAGTGTTGAATTTTGAGGGTTGAGGGTTGAATGACCGTTTGCTAAGTGGCGAATGGCGCATATTCAATCCTCGACCCTTTTCTTTTCCGCTTTGCTTATTCCTGCTTTCAGGCCCGGGAATTCAACCCTCAACATTCAAAACTCAACCCTTCTAATAATGCGTAATAAAGGATTAATCATTGCCCTCACGCTCGTCGTGACCGCACTGTGCGCCTACTTTCTGTTCTTCACCTACGTCTCGCGCGGGGTGCAGCAGAAAGCGGTAGCCTACGCCACCCGAAACGGCAAGCTCGACGAAGCGGCCCGCCAGCACTACCTCGATTCGGTGTGGCGCGCGCCGGTATACGGCCCCTTCACCTACCGCGAAGTGCGGCAGAGCGAGCTTGGCCTCGGCCTTGACCTGAAAGGCGGCATGCACGTGACGCTGGAAGTATCGCCGGTGGAAATCGTGCGCGCCATGAGCGGCAACAGCAAGGACCCCGCCTTCAACAAGGCGCTGGCCCAGGCCCAGGATGCCCAGAAGGCGGCCCCGACCACGCCCTTCACCACGCTGTTTGCCCAGGCTTACCAGCAGACCTCGAACGGCCAGCCGCTGGCCCGCATCTTCGCCAACTCGACCAACAAGAGCCGCAACATCACCATCAACTCGACCAACGAGAAGGTGCTGTCGGCCATCGATAAGGAAGTGGAAGAGGCCATCGACCGCTCGTTCAACATCCTGCGCACCCGCGTCGACAAGTTCGGCGTGAACCAGCCCAGCATTCAGCGCGTGAAGGGCACCGGCCGCCTCCAGATTGAGCTGCCCGGTGTGGACAACCCCGACCGCGTGCGCAAGCTGCTGCAAGGCCAGGCCAAGCTCGAGTTCTGGGAAGTATGGAACCAGAACGAAATCGGCCCCTACCTGGTAGCTCTCGACAAGCAGCTGCAAGCCAAGGATGCCGCTGCCAAATCGACTCCCGTTGCGACCGTGAACTTGGCCGACACCACGGCTGCTGCTGCCGCCAAAGGCGACACGACCTCGCTGGCTGCCCAGCTCGCCAAGAAAGCCAAAGCCGGCAAAGGCGCGGCTGATTCGACGGCCACCGCCAACCAGGGCGGCGTGCTGGCCAAGCTCTTCACCATGCCCGGCCGCCTCGGCGTGAACCTGCGCGACACGGCCCGCATGAACAGCATCCTGCGCTCGCCCGAAGCCAAGGCTACGCTGCCCTCCACCCTGGCCCTGCTCTGGAGCCTGAAGCCTACTACCATCGACAAGCAGGAATACCTGGAGCTGATTCCGGTGCGCAAAACCCGCGACGGCGTGCCCCCCATGAGCGGCGAAGTAGTAAGCGACGCCCGCGCCGACATTGGCCAGACCGGCCAGCCCGAAGTGCTGATGAACATGACCCCCGCCGGCTCGCGCAAGTGGGCTAAAATGACGGCCGCCAACATCGGCAAGCAGGTAGCCATGGTGCTCGACGACTACGTGTGCTCGGCCCCGGTAGTGCAGGGCGAAATCACGGGTGGCGGCACCAGCATCACGGGCAGCTTCGCCATCGAAGACACCCAGGATTTGGCCAACCAGCTGAAAGCCGGTAAGCTGCCCGCTCCTACCCGCATTGTGGAAGAAGCCGTAGTGGGCCCGTCGCTGGGTCAGGAAGCCATTAACCAGGGCCTGTACTCGTCGCTGGCCGGCGTGGTGATTATCATGCTCTTCATGGCCTTCTATTATGGCCGCGCCGGTATCGTAGCCGACATCGCCCTGCTCTTCAACATCTTCCTGATTTTGGGCGTGCTTGCCCAGTTCGGCACCGCCCTCACGCTGCCCGGCATCGCCGGTCTGATTCTGGTGATGGGTACTTCGGTAGATGCCAACGTACTGATTTTCGAGCGAATCCGTGAGGAACTCGACCACGGCCTCGGCCTGATGGATGCCATCAACAAAGGCTACTCGCGCGCCTTCTCGGCCATCTTCGACTCGAACGTGACGACCATGCTGATTGCCGTGATTCTCGGCTTCTTCGGCACCGGCCCGGTACAGAGCTTCGCCATCACGCTCGGTATCGGGGTACTGACTTCGTTCCTGTCGGCCGTGTTCGTGTCGCGCCTCATCATCGAGTGGATGGTGAAGGGCAACGAGAACCACCCGATGACCTTCAGCACTTCGCTCTCGCGCAACCTGTTCAAGAACCTGAACTTCGACATCGTGGGCAAGCGCAAGCTGGCCTACACGTTCTCGGCCGTGTTCATCCTCGTGGGCTTCGGCCTGATGTTCGCGCAGGGTGGCCCGAACCTGGGTGTGGACTTCAAAGGTGGCCGCGCCTACGTGGTTGACTTCAACAAAACGATGGTGGCTTCGGACGTGGCCGATAAAATCCGTCCCGCGTTCCAGGGTGCCGGCCTCGAAGTGAAGCAGTACGGTTCGCCCGACCGCCTGCGCATCACCACCGGCTACCTGGCCGAGGATGAAAGCCCCGCCGCCGATGGCAAGGTAGTAGCCGCCCTGAACCAGGGCCTGCAAGCCTACAGCGCCGATGCGCCGGTTATCAAGTCGACTTCGAAAGTAGGGGCTACCATCGCCGACGACATCAAGCGCACTTCGGTGCTCTCGCTGGGCCTCACGCTGCTGGGCATCTTCATCTACGTGCTGTTCCGCTTCGAGCGCTGGCAGTACTCGATGGCCGCCGTGGTCGCGCTGTTCCACGATGCGCTGCTCGTGATTGCGGCCTTCCCGATTGCCCGCCTCTTCGGCTTGAACTACGAGATGGACCAGATTTTCGTGGCCGCCCTGCTCACGGTTATCGGCTTCTCGATGAACGACACGGTGGTTATCTACGACCGGATTCGCGAGTACCTGCGCGAGAACCCCAAGCTGACCTTCGCCCAAGTGGTGAACCCGGCCTTGAACTCGACCTTCTCGCGCACGATGATTACGTTCACCACCGTGTTCCTGGTAGTGCTCGTGATGTACATTTTCGGCGGTGAAACGCTGCGTTCGTTCTCGTTCGCGATGATTATCGGCGTGATTTTCGGCACCTACTCGTCGCTGTTCATTGCCACCCCGATTATCCTCGACACCTACGGCAAAAAAGAGGAGCGCGAGCGCCTCGCTGCCGGCGAGGACGTGAGCGGCCTGCCCGGCGACGCGCCCAAGCTGAGCACGACGACCGTCTAGACTGCGTTACCGGATTTCACTGATTTTGCAGCCGACTTTATTCGGCTCCAGGTCAGGAAACCAGCATAAAAAAAGCCGCCCCGAGGGCGGCTTTTTTTATGCTCATCATACTGCACCGATATCGTTGTGCGGAATCCCGTGACTTGTCTATTATGGCCACTAGTAGACAACAACTTGTTTGGAAAGCACGCCGACATTGGTTCTGAGCCGCACGAGGTATAGGCCGGGAGCCAGCTGCCCTATCGGCAGGACCACCTCGGCGGTTTGGCTGTTAGGATTCAGCATCGGCTGGGCCACGACCTGCCCGAGCGAGTTCACCAGTTCGAGTGGCGTTGCTGGCAGGGTCGTAGCCCCCCGCAGCTGCACGGTAAGCGACTCGTGGGCCGGATTGGGATACACCGCCAGCTGTGCCCCGGTGCCCGCACCGGTCCGGCGGCTGGTGGGCGTGCCCTGGTTAAGCCGCAGAAGCATCGAGCCTGACCACTGCGAGGCGAGCAGGTCGAGGTCGCCGTCGCCATCCAGGTCGGCCAATAGCGCGGGGGCCGGCCAGGTTACGTTGGTGCCGAGCACTAAATCGGAGCCCCGGCCAAAATTACCCGCGCTGTCGTTGAGGCACACGCTCATCACGGCCGAATACGACCCAACGTTGCCCACGCCGGCCCGGGCCACCACCGCGTCAATATCGCCGTCGCCGTCGACGTCGCCCACCAGCAGGTTCTGAAACGTGAGCACCCCGCCGTTGCTCACCAGCGCAAGCGCCGCGCGGCTGCCGAAAGTGGCGTTGCCGTTGTTCAGGCGCACGCTCAGGTCCTGGCCATCGGCAGCGAGCAGGTCGAGGTCGCCGTCGCCATCCGCATCCACGGCCGCCAGCGTGCCCGCGTTGCTGGTGGCCACGGTAGTGGGGGCATCAAACGTGCCGTACCCGTCGTTGCGGCTGATGATGATGGCGGTGCCGTTGGTGGCGACGAGGTCGAGGTCGCCGTCGCCGTCCATATCGGCCAGCAGCACCTGGCTGGAGCGGATTCCCACTTCCCGCGTGCCCAGGCTGCCAAACGTGCCGTTGCCGGCGTTCAGCACCACGCCTACCTTGGTGTAGTCGTAGCCCGCTACGGCATCGGGGTCGCCGTCGCCGTCGACATCGCCTACGGCCAAACCCGCGGCAAAAGCACCCATCCGGGCGAACTGGAGCGGGGCAAAAGTCCCGTTGCCATTGTTGATATTGGAGCCAATTAAACCAAAGCCCCCGCTGGTTGGCAGGTCGTAGGTGCTGCTGGAAACCAAATCAAGGTCGCCATCAGCGTCTAAGTCGACCATGGCTACTTTTCCAATTGTGTAGGGATTACTGGCGAAGGAGCGGCTGGCGCTGAAAGTAGCACCGCCGTTGTTGATGCTTACGCTCGTGCCATTCACCAGGTCCAGGTCCCCGTCGTTATCGAAGTCGACGGCAAGGGGAGCTGCCGTAACGCTCGGCAGCTGGCCGGTGCCCCCGAACACCCCCGTGCCGCCCCCCACCGCCGCCGTGAACTGATAGACGTGAGGTTGGGCCGGCGCGGCAGTACTGCTCCGCACGGCCCGCGTGACGCTTACCGATAGCTGCTCGCCCGGGATAAAGTCAAGGGCTGGGTCGAAGGTAAGCGTGCTACCGCTGACGGTGGTTTGGCCTGCCAGCCGCCCGCCGCGCTGGCTGCTGCTCACACTCAGCCCGGCCCGAATGGCGGCCGTGTTGCCCAACGGCTGGTTGAAGGTGAGGGCCACGTTGCTGGCGCGGGGCGCGTTGCGCAGGTTGCGGACAGGGGCCAGGGCGGTAACGGCCAGCGCGGGGCCGGGCGTGAGGCTATTGACGTTCAGCAGCTCCTGAATGCCACTGCTGCTGGCTACGAGCAGGTCGAGGTCGCCGTCGCCGTCCACGTCGCCGGCTTTCACTTGCTGCGTGCTGTTGGCAATGGGCAGCGTGGCACCACCGGCAAAGGTGCCGGTTCCGTTGTTCATACGGATGTCCATCGTCGCGTCCTGGCCATTGGCCACCGCCAGGTCCAGGTCGCCGTCGCCGTCCAGGTCGGCCAGGCCGATGCTCTGTGGACGGTACCCAACGGCTATTGTGGCATTGTTGCCAAAGCCGCTGGGCCCGTTGCTGCGGCAGATGATGACGTTGGAGGCGTTGTCATAAATCACCGCCAGGTCGGGGTCGCCGTCGCCGTCCACGTCGCCCACCGCCAGGTCCTGCACCCGCCCAATGTAAGGGTAGCCGGCCACCGGGGCCAGAATGACCGTGCCAAATCCCCCGCTTCCATTGTTGAGGCGGACGGATACGGCCGAGGAAAAATAGTCGTCGGAGAGCAGGTCCAGGTCGCCGTCCCCATCCACGTCGGCCACGGCCACAGCTTTCGAGGCTCCGCCCGCATTCACCACCGTGGCCGCGCCAAAACTTCCGGTGCCGCCGTTCATTGCCACGCTCAGGTTGCCGGGTATTCCCCCGCCGGCAGAGGTCGCCGCCAGGTCGAGGTCGCCATCGCCGTCGAGGTCGGCGGCAACGGCCTGGTAAGCGTTTACGGCTACGGCGATGCCCGCACCGAAAACGCCCTGCCCGTTATTCAGGCGCACGCTCGCAGCGGAGCCGTCGCTGCTGATGAATAGGTCGAGGTCGCCGTCGCCGTCCAGGTCGGCCAGGTCGAGGTCAGATGGTAAATAGCTCACCGTGAAGCTGGAGCCTACCGTGTACAGGCCGCTTCCGTTGTTGAGCCGGACCCCCAGCACCACTGGGTTGAAACGGGCTTCCACCACCAGCAGGTCAAGGTCACCGTCACCGTCCACATCGCCCACGGCGGTGCGCTGGTCCGGGGTGAAGGTGGGAATAACGCCACCATTGCCGAAAGTGCCCGTGCCGCCCGAGGCGGCAGTAGTGAACTGAAACACATGCGGGGCGGCCAGCGGAGTTCCCGCGCTGCTTTGTACCGTCGTGGGCACCGTTACCGAAACCACTTCGCCGGGCTGAAAAGCCTGCGCGGGCGCAAAAACGAGGGCGTTGCCACTGGTTGTAGAGGTGCCCGCCAGTCGGCCGCCGCGCAACGCACTGAATACCCGCAACGCACCACTGCTTGCGCCCACCGGCTGCGACAGCGTGACCTGCACCGGGGCAGTGCGCGCCACGGCCAGCGCATTGCGGGCCGGGCTGAGCGTGCTGATGGTAGGGGCCTGCGCCCAGCCGGGCAAAGCAGGGAGCAGCATAGTGGCGAAGAGTAACGCGTGTTTCATGGTAGAATCAGTTTGCAATTCTTGTAAGAGTGCGCTCCAAGCTTCTTATTCACGGTTCGTACTTGGGTGGTTTACAAACTCAAAGCTAGTATAATTACCTGCCATACTTGCTTGTCCAACAACTCAATTATGACGCGCAGGCAACCCTTTTTCAGTATCTTCCGAGTGGTGAACAGAAGCCGTTGCTCTTCCCGTTTCTATGCTGCACCTTTCCCCACCTGATTCTGCATCTGCCCGGTTTGCCGAGCTGCTGGCGGCCTGCCGCCGGCAGGAGCGGGTGGCGCAGCGCCGCCTCTACGCCCAGTTCCACGGCCTGGCGCTGAGCGTGTGCCAGCGCTACGCCCGCGACCGCGACCAGGCCATGGAAGCCGCCAACGACGGCTTCCTGAAAGTATTCCGCGACCTCGGCCGCTTTGATGATACCCGCCACCCGGACGATGTGCTGGGCTCGTTCCGGGGCTGGCTCAAGCGCATCATGGTGCACACCGCCATCGACCACTACCGCGCCAACGAGCGGCACCAGCACCAGCAGGAGCTCGACGACGCCACCCTGAACCAGGCCGCCCACGACGCCACCCCGCTCGATTCGCTGAGCTACGACGAGCTGCTGGCCCTGGTGCAGCGCCTGCCCCCGGCCTACCGCACGGTGTTCAACCTGAGCGTGATTGACGGCTTCAGCCATGAGGAAATTGCCGCGCAGCTGCACATCTCCGAAGGCACTTCCAAATCCAACTTATTCAAAGCGCGGGCCCATTTGCGCAACATGCTGGCCCAGTGCTCGATGCTAGAGAAAATCCGCTATGTGGTCTGATAACGATATTGATAACGCGTTTCGCCGCCTCGCCCCCGCCGAGCCCGAGCCCACGCCCTTCCCGCTCGACGCCTGGCTGAAGCTGGAGGCCGGACTGGACCAGGCCGTGATTGACCGGGCCGTGCGCCGCCGGCTGTGGCAGTTTTTCGCGGCCGAAGTGGCCGTGGTGGCGCTGGTGGGCCTGGGCTGGTCGCTGTGGCCGGCCAGCGAAGCGGCTTCGGCAAATGCCAAAGCGCAAACCGAGGTTTCGACAGTTTTGCCCGCTCGTAACCCAGCCGATACAAAGCGTCTTAAGCACTTGGCAGTTGGTAAGGCAAACGGCACACATGCACCGGCTACCCAACTCAGCACCGGCAGCCTGGCAGCCACCACGCCACGCCTGGCCACCGAAGCGGCTGGCCCCCCCGCTACTCCAGCAGCATCACCGGCAACCGCTACTGCCACAGTTGCTACCGTTATGCCCGCTCCCGCAGTAGCTGGTCGCGGACGACACCTGCCACTGGAATTAGCATTAACCCCGAGCCGGCACCGGGCCACAGCCACTCGCACCTACCCGGCCGAGGGCCGGCGGGCAATGTCAGGGAACGGCTCTGCGGTGCGCATCAACTCTACCGACGACCAATCGGCAAGCGCTTCGGCGAGCGGAAAAGCAACGCAAAAAGCCGCCACCCGCGCGCTGGCGGGTGCTGCTCCGGTGGCTAAAACGAAGGCAAGCGCTTCAGTGCCCGTGCGCCCCGAACGTGGCAACAGCCCGGAAACAGCCGGCCTTTCTGCTGGCAGTCCAATGGTCGCCCCGTCCCGGGTGGCCAGCGAGGTGGCAGTTGCAGATGCTGCCTCGCACGGCCCCGGCGCGGCGGGCGATGCGCCTGCCGCCCGCCGTTTGGCAGTTGCTTCCGAAATGGGAAATAGCTTAGCAACGAGCCCAACCGATGCCACTGCTGCTTTGCCGGAACCTACTGCAGCGGGCACTCTGGCGCCTATGGCAGCTTTGGTAATCGCCGCCCCCCGAGTATCACCCACTGAAGCCGTGCCGGCGCCGCTGGCCCTCACGGAGCTGACAGCTGAACCACTGCCCGCCGTGGTGCGCCAGCCGCGCCTTTACGTGGGCGTGGTGGCTGCACCCGATGTGAGCACCGTGAAATTTGTCGACGTGCAAGCCCCCCGCCTCAACCTGGGCCTGACGCTGGAGTACCGCCTGGGCCAGCGCTGGCGCCTGGCCACGGGCGTGCAACGCTCGACCAAAGAATACTACGCCCGCCGCGAAGACTACGACTGGACCAACTACCCCCGGGCGCAAACCCGCGATTTTAGCTGGGTAGAAGGTGAATGCACCGTGCTCGACGTGCCCCTGAACCTGCGCTACGATGCCGTGGTGCAGGCCCATGCCCGGTGGTTTGGCACGGCCGGCCTGTCGTCTTTCTTCATGCAGCGCGAAAACTACCGCTACGATTACCTCGACGGCGGCACCTACAAACTCTGGGAAATGCCGGGCCTGGTTAATGCCAACCGCCACCTGTTCAGTGTCCTCAACCTTTCGGCCGGCTACGAATACGGCCTGGGCACGCACTGGCGCCTGCAGGCCGAGCCCTACGTGAAAGTGCCGCTGGCCGGCGTGGGCGCGGGCAAGGTAAAGCTGCTCAGCGCGGGCTTCTACTTCGGCCTGAAATACGGCTTCTGAAACTACCCCGCTTTTTCACTGACTTAGTGCCGGCGCGTTCGGGCGGCGGCCTGGAATTTTTCTGCCTTCAGCCTTCTCCTTTTTATGCTTGCAACTCCTTCATTTTTCGATTTGGCCCCGTGGCGGCGGACGCTGCTGGGTGCGGCCATCGCGCTGCTTGGGGCAGCCGCCGGCTGCACCTATTCGCACGGCGACCCGGCCCCGGCCTGCGACGTGGCCCACGAAACCGTTACCTACCAGAGCGTGATTGCGCCCATCATCGCCGCCAATTGCCTGCGCTGCCACGGCAGCACCGTGGCAGCCACCCAAGGCGGTAGCATCAACTTCAGCACCTACGCCAACCTCAGCAACTTTCCGCAGGCCAGCCTGCTGGGCAGCGTGCGCCACGAGCCCAACCACCCCTTCATGCCCCAGGATGGCGGCAAGCTGTCGGACTGCGACATCCAGCGCCTCGAAGCCTGGTATGCGCTGGGCAAGCCTCAATAATTGCGTCGGGCCGCCGCCACCGGCCGGCATCACCCTTGTTCTCCGCCCCCGCTATGAAACGACTGTTTTTTCTGCTGCTGCTCCTCCTGCTTCTGCGCGACGTTGCTCCAGCCCTCGCCCAAGGCCGCTACCTCACCAAAACCGGCCTGGTGAGCTTCTTCTCGGCCAGCCCGATTGAGGACATCGAAGCCCGCAACCAGCAGGTGGCGGCCATGCTCGATTTCAGCAACGGCCAGCTGGCGTTCAGCGTGCCCATCAAGGGCTTCGTGTTTAAACGCACGCTCATGCAGGAGCATTTCAATGAGAATTATATGGAATCGGACAAATACCCCAAAGCCACGTTTGCGGGCCATTTTGTGGGGTTCGATGCGGGCCAGCTGGCCACCGCCGGCGCGCACCCGGCGCAGGTAGAAGGCGACCTCACCCTGCACGGCGTGACGCACCGCATCCGGGTGCCGGCCACGGTGGAGCTGCGCGGCGGGCAGCTGCTGGCGCAGGCCACGTTCCCGGTGGCCTCGGCCGACTACAACATTGAGATTCCGCTGCTGGTGCGCAACAACATCGCCAAAATCATCAGCGTGCACGTCGAGCTGAACTGCCCGCCCGCCGCTGGCGCCGTGGGCGTGGCCCCGGCCGCCAGCCACTGATTGCGCTTTCCTACTATCCGTTATTTCCACTCCCGCTTATGCTTTCTTCTCTACGCACACTGTTTATTGCCACTGGCACGCTGGTGGCAGTGCTGGGTTTCGCGCCGGCCGCTCATGCCCAAACCGACTTGCTGGGCGAGCTCGAAAAGCAAACCGCCGACTCGACCCGCCGCGAAGTAGTGGCGGCCACGTTCAAAGGCACGCACATCATCAACGCGCAGTCGGTTGAAACGCCTGGCGCGGGCACGCTGGCCTTTCTCATTCAGCACCGTTTCGGCACGCTGAACAGCGGCGCTTACGAGTTTTTCGGGCTCGACCAGGCCGTGTTGCGCCTCAGCTTCGAATACGGCATTACCAACCGGCTGGCGGTAGGCATCGGCCGCACCAACATCGAGAAAACGTTTGACGGCTTCGTGAAATACAAGGCCCTGCAGCAAACCACCGGCGCGCACGCCATGCCGGTTACGGTAACGCTGCTGGCCTCGTCGGCCATCACCACGCTCAAGTTCACGCAGGCCACCAACGTGCCCGAGCGCAGCACCGCCTCGCGGGTCGACTATGCCTACCAGGTGCTCATTGCGCGCAAGTTCAGCCCCGGCTTGTCGGTGCAGCTCATGCCCACGCTCATCCACCGCAACTACACGCCGCTGGCCGGTATGCAGAACGACGTGTATTCCGTCGGCGCGGGCCTGCGCCAGAAGCTCACCAAGCGCATTGCCCTCACGGCCGACTACTTCTACCTGCTGCCCGGCTACGTGGCCGACAATTTCCACAACGCCCTCGGCGTGGGCGTCGACATCGAAACCGGCGGCCACGTCTTCCAGCTCCACTTCACCAACGCCAAAGGCATGTCGGAGAAATTCTTCGTGCCCCAAACCACCGGCAACTTCTTCAACGGCGACATCTATTTCGGCTTCACCGTGGCCCGCAATTTCACGGTAAAATCGCAATTGAAATAAGTTAAAAGTTGAGAATTAAAAGTTAAAAGGCCCGCCAGGATAATTCCGGCGGGCCTTTTAACTCGTATGATTGTCATGCCTTTCTGCGAAAGGTAGCCGGAGCAGGAAGCAGGGTCACCACGTTTAACTAAACGCGAAGCTGCGGCCTCGACGTTGCTCAAAAGAAAGCGTGCCCTGTT
>NZ_JALBGC010000006.1 GCF_022631375.1 Hymenobacter cyanobacteriorum | reverse complement strand
AGAAATAGCCCCGGCCACGTGAACGGGCCGAGGCTACGCAGGATGAACCGATGAGGCTCTCCTTGAAAGACTCAAAAATAGAAAAAAGTGGCCCCAGCGGCAACCCTTTATCACAGTATCTTTTGAACCAAACTTTTAATCAAGGCCAATGTTACTTCTTGGCCAGCGAGCCGTCGGCGTTGAACACCACGTCCTGGTGCTTGCCGCCCTTGCTCACTTCGGCTTCGTAGGTAGTCGTGCCAATGGCCGAGACGAGCACAGCCGCTTCGGTCACCTTGTAGGCCTTGTAGTCGCTGGCCAGCTTGGCCCGCACGGCGGCCGGCAGCTTGGCTGGCGACATATCCGATTCAGTTTCGACCAGCTCCCCGGCCGGAGTAATCAGGGCCGACATGGTGATGCCGTTCTGCTTGAAGCCGGCTTCGTACTTGTCGCCTTCCTTCTCCCACGAGTTGGTTTTCACCAAAGGAAATTTGGCTTTGAACGTGGCGCGGGCGGCGGCGGGCACCTGGGCGGGCTTCAGCATTTGGGCGTGGGCGGGGGCGGCGAGTGCCAGGGCAAAAGAAGCCAAAATCAGGACTTGTTTCATGAGCAAAAAGAGGGGTTAATTAAATTATAAGGAAAGCTAGCGGGCGATATTGAGTTCTTTTTGAGGTAGTCAGGAGCCGTTGGCGGCTTCTTTCGTTAAACCCAGCGTGGGCAAGCACACCAAGCCCCCGCTGGCAGCTGACCCGCGCAAAAAGGCTCCCTGCCGTGCCAGCAACAACCCTGGCACTGGCGGCAACTCTGCCGCCGCGGTTTCCAGTCCCGTGGGCCGCGTGCTCCGGGCTTACTCAGAATTGACCGCCTATACTTGTTGGGCCAACCCCGCCCTCCCCCCTATGAAAGTCCTGATTGTGGAAGACGAACCCGAGCTGGCGGCCAGCCTCGTGAGCTACCTGCAAGGCGAGCAGTACCGCTGCGAGGTGGCTGCCACCTTCGCCGTGGCCGAGGAAAAGATGCTGCTCAACGACTACGACTGCATCCTGCTGGATTTGACGCTGCCCGGCGGCGACGGCCTGGAGCTGCTGCGCCAGCTGCAGGCCCGGCACCAGGCCGACGGGGTCATCATCACCTCTTCGCGCAACGCCCTCGACGACCGCATTACCGGCCTGCAGCTCGGGGCCGACGACTACCTGCCCAAGCCCTTTCACCTTTCCGAGCTGAGCGCCCGCATCGCGGCCCTGGTGCGGCGGCGGCACTTCAACGGCTCAAACGTGGTGCTGGCCGGCCCGCTGGCCGTGGACCTGCTGGCCCGCACCGTGCGCGTGGCCGGCCAGCCGCTGCCGCTCACCCGCAGCGAGTTCGACCTGCTGGTGCTGCTGCTGGCCAACCAGCGCCGGGTGGTAATGAAATCCACCATTGCCGAGCACCTCTCGGGCGACCTCGCCGAGCACTTCGACTCCTTCGAGCCGGTGTACACCCACGTCAAAAACCTCAAGCGCAAGCTCGCCGAGGCCGGTGCGGGCGACTGCATCCGCACGGTGTACGGGCTGGGCTACCGCTTCGAGCTGCCCGCCGCATGAGCACGCCCCGCCCCCGCAAGCTGCTGCTGCGCACCCTGCGCGCCCAGCTGGCCTACGCCGGCCTCGTGCTGGTGGCCGGCACCTTCCTGTTCTACTACGTGCTGCGCCAGCTCTACTATACCGACGTGGACGAGGCCCTGGTGCTGCGCCGCGAGGAAGTGGTAAAAAAGCTGCCGCTGGTGCCCGCCCCGGCCGATTTGGCGTTGTGGATGCGGCTGGACCGCGACCTGGAAATCCGGCCGCTGGGGGCGGAGCGGGCCGCGCCGGAGCGCATCATCGGCGAGCTGCGCTATGACTCGCTGGCCCACGAAATGGAGCCCTACCGTACGCTCCTCACCACCGTGGCCTACCAGGGGCAGCCCTACCGGCTAGTGTTGCGCAGCTCGCTGGTGGAAGACGAGGATTTGCTGGCCGCCATCGGGCTGGCGCAGGCCGGGCTGCTGGTGGTGCTGCTCGGCGGGCTGGTGCTGGTGCAGCAGCGCGTGGCCCGGCGCCTGTGGCGGCCGTTTTATGTGACGCTGGCCCAACTGCGCCGCTTCCGCCTCGACCAGCGCACGCCCGTAGCTCTGGCGGTCAGCCTGGTGCAGGAGTTTGGGGAGTTGAACGAAGCCCTCACCGAGTTGCTGAGCAAGCACCGGCGCATTTTCCTCAGCCAGAAGGAGTTCACCGAGAATGCGGCCCACGAGATGCAGACGCCGCTGGCCGTGCAGCACACCAAGCTGGAGCTGCTGGCCCAGAGCCCTGACCTGACCGAAGCCCAGGCCCGCCACCTCGACGCGCTGGTGGCCGTGACCCAGCGCCTGGCCCGCCTCAACCGCAGCCTGCTGCTGCTGGCGCGCCTGGAAAACCACCAGTTTGCCGCCGACGAGGCCGTGGCCCTGCGCCCGGTGGTGGAAAGCATCGCCGACCAGCTCGCCGAGCAGGCAGAGGCCGCCGGCCTGCGCGTGGAGCTGGCCTTGACCGCTCCGGGCGAGGTGCGGGCCAACCAGGCGCTGCTGGAAATCCTGGTCAGCAACCTGCTCAGCAATGCCATCCGCCACAACGTGGCCGGCGGCACCATCCGGGTGCGCCTGACGGACGCAGAGCTGTTGGTTGAAAACACTGGCCGGCCCGTGGCTTTGCCGGTGGGTCAGGAGTTTGCCCGCTTTCGCAAGGACGCGCTCAGCGCACCCGGCGGGGTAGGCCTGGGGCTGGCCATCGAGCGGCAGGTGTGCGACACCTGCGGGCTGGGGCTGGCCTATGCCTTCTTCGCCCCCAACTGGCATCGGTTCACAGTGCAATTAGGTTAATGGTAGTTCATTGCCAACCGCACAAAAAAAGGCTCCGGTGGTAACCGGAGCCTTTCTGCTTTTCTAAAACGGGGACAGCATTTGCTTGGCTGCCGCCGCTATTTCTGGGCCGGCCGGATTATCCCGGTGGTAGATAACCGCGCCGTAGATGCCTTTCTCTCTGATTTTAATTTTTATGAAGTCTTTGCTAGTATCTTGACTCTCAAACATTATATCAAATTTGCGCGCTCTGAGCACTTCTTTTTTGTCTTCCGACGCGCAGATGAAACACACGACACTGTTTTTATTTTTTGCGAACTTCTCAGCGAACACGGCAGCTACCGTAGGGCCGATTCGCGGGTCTTCGCGGGGCGAAGGCAGGTTACCATCCTCGGGTTCCAGCGTGAACATGACGGCATCGGGGGCGAACGTGTTTTCTGGAAAAAACTCGGCCGCATCCACGAAATAGGCATCGTAAACGACTGGTTCATCAGTTATAAATTTATAAGCTGTCTCATATTCTGCCCCATCAGGTTGGGGTATGAGAAGATACGTTGTTGGTGATTTTAATCTCATTTAAAGGTGACAAATTTTTATTTTGCTTGCGCTCGGCGCTGATACGCTCTTTCTTTTCGAGCATTCGTTGCATGACGCTTTTCTCGGTTATTTTTTGATTCTTAGTTTCCACGGCGAAATAGTCGTTTGGGAATTGATGACTCCACTTTACAAAGGTGAGCTTCGGGCAATCTAATTAAATTATGGCGGGGCCTTATTCATAGCAAGTTAAAGTTGATTTACACCAAATATACGCACAAAAAGTCGAAATAAAAAATATTTCCCGAAAATAATTTGGAAATGTTTGCGACTTATCAGTAAGTTACGCGTGAGGTGGCGGGTAAGTTCAGACCCATTATAAAGAAACCGGCGGGCGGGCTCGTTCAAAACGGCTTTTCCCGCCGAAAAGGCTGCGCCTGCCATCGGCGCGCCTATACTCCGAACCTGCTCAGAATTGGCCAATAGCTTGCCGGCTCAACCGCCCGGCAGCGCCCCCCGCGCCCCGGCACTTCTGACCCGCATGGCCCGCACCCAACCTTTTTTCCGGCACGTCGCGCACGTAACCGGGCTCATGGCCCCGGCCCCGGAACCTGAGCGCTACGCTTACCACGACAACGATGCCTGCCCCGTTGGGCTGGAAATCAAGGCCAGTGGGGAATGGCAGTATTACGAGCCCAAGCTGAAAGAAGAAACCCGGCCCCGCTGCCCGCAGTGCCGGGCACTGGACGCGTAACCGGCTGTGCTTTTGACTGTACCAATGAATCGTTTTCTGCCCTTCCTACTCCGCCCGGCCGGGCTGCTGGCCCTGCTGCTAAGCATCGCCTTGCGGCCGGCGCAGGCGCAGGTGCCCGTGCGCGACCTGCCTTTTTACCAGGCGCAGGCCCAGCAAAACAGCCCCCTGGCCGTGGATGTCCGCAACCAGACCCAGGCCGCCCAGCTCGAAGCCCAGCGCATGCTGGCCTTCTACACCAAGGCCAATCTCACGGTAACGGGCAACTACCTGGTGGCCCCGGTGCTGGTGCACGAGGGCGGCCGTACCGAGCTGCGCTACTCCGGCGCAGGGGCCGACCGCTACTCCGGCTACGACGTGAACCTGACCAACGGCAGCCTCTACCAGGGCGTGGCCACGCTCACCAAGCCGCTCTTCAACACGGCCCGCGCCACGCTGTCCGGCCAGCAGGCCCTGACCTCGGCGCAGGTGCTCACCAACACGGCCCGCCTAAGCCTGCACGACTTGGATAAGCTGGTGGGCGACCAGTACATTCTCTGCCGGCAGGACGTGCAGCAGCTCGACTACGTGCGCGAGCTGCTCGGCATCCTGGACCGGCAGCGCCTGCTGGTGCGCAAGCTGGTGGAGGCCAGCCTGCTCAAGCAGTCCGACTACACCCTGCTCACGCTCGAATACCAGACCCAGCAGCTGGCCCTGAACACGTACCAGACCGCCTACCGCCGCGACCTGCTCGATTTGAACGTACTCTGCGGGCTGGGTGACACGGCGCAGGTGCTGTTGCCGGCCCCGGTCCTGACGCTGCAGCGGCCGGCCCCGGCCCGGTCGCTGTTTGCCGAGCGGTTTCGGCTCGATAGCCTGAACGTGGCCGTGACCCAGCAGTTCTACGAGCTGCGCTACCGGCCCCAGCTCAACGCCTTCGCCACGGGCGGCTTCAACGCCGTGACCCTGGCCGACCTGCCCAACCGCTTCGGCACCAGCGCGGGGCTGAGCTTTTCGTGGGTGCTCTTCGACGGGCACCAGCGCCAGCTGAGCCGCGACCGCACGCGGGTGCTGCTGGGCACCTCGCAGTACGCCCGCCAGAACTTTCAGGCCGTGAACCAGGTGCGCCTCACCCGCCTGCTCGACGAGCTGCGCGCCCTGGAAGCCCGCCAGACGCTGGCTCAACAGCAGGTGGCCACCTACCGCAGCCTGCTCGACTCCTATAAGAAGGAGGTGATTGCCGGGCAGCTCCCGGTCATCAATTACGTGCAGGTGCTTAAAAACTTCGCCCTCACCAGCCGCGACCTGGTGCTGCTGGAAAACAACCGCCTACTGCTCATCAACGCCTACAACTACTGGAACTGGTAGGCCGGCCTGCCCAAACTTCTTCGCTTTATGCGCTTTTCGCTTTCGCTGGCCGCCCATTGGCTGCTGCTCCCCCTGCTGTTGACCGCCTGCCACTCCAAGGACCCGGAGGATGACGCGGCCGGCCCGCCGCCCCGCGCCCAGGTGCGGGCCGTCACGGTCGCCACCCAGGCCCTAACCCAGTACCGCACGTTTCCGGCCACCTCCGTTTACCCGCGCAAGAGCACCGTCACGGCCCCCGTGGCCGCCTACGTCACCGGCGTGCGCGTGCGCCTCGGCGATAGGGTAACGGCGGGCCAGGTGCTCTTCACCCTCGAAACCAAGGAGCGCCGCGCCCTCGGCAGCGATGTCCAGCGCATCGACCCCGGCCTGAAAGGGTTTGGCCTGGTGGCGGTTACGGCACCTTCCAGCGGCATCGTGAGCGTGCTCAACGTCCAGCAAGCCGGGGACTACCTGCTCGAAGGCACGGCCCTGTGCACGGTGGCGGAGAGCAGCCAGCTCGTGTTTCAGCTCAACCTGCCCTACGAGTACCACGCCCTGGCCCAGGGCAACCCGAGCTGCACCATCGTGCTGCCCGACAGCACCCGCCTCACCGGCACCGTACTCGCGCCGCTGGCCAGCGTGAGCCCCGGCCAGTCGGAGGTGTACCTGGTGCGGCCCAGTAACCCGCCGGGCGTCATCCCCGAAAACCTGATTGTGCAGGTGCGCCTCACCCAGACCCAGCGCGACCACGCCCAGACCTTGCCCGCCGCCTGCGTGCTGGCCGATGAAACGCTGCACCATTTCTGGGTCATGAAGCTGGTCAACGACTCGACGGCCGTGAAAGTCCCCGTGACGCTGGGCGTGCAGAATCCCGCCGAAATCGAGATTAAAACCCCAGTTTTCAGCCCCCGCGACCGCATTCTGAGCGCCGGCAACTACGGGCTGGCCGACACCGCTAAAGTGAAGCTGGTACGATGAGCGAGCCCACCACTACCCCGGCCGCCGCGCCCGCCCCCCAGCCCGCCGCCACGGCGGCCGAGCCGGCCGAGACGTCGTATTTCCAGACCTACCGCAAGCCGATTCTGCTCATGGGCCTGCTCTTGCTGGCCGTGGGTTTGTTTGCGTATTCGCGGATGCAAACGGCGCTGTTTCCCGAGGTGACCTTTCCCAAAATCACGCTCATCGCCGACGCCGGGCAGCAGCCCATCGACCGGATGATGATAACCGTGACCAAGCCCCTGGAAGCCGCTGTGAAGCGGGTGAAGGGCGTGACGGTGGTGAAAAGCAGCACCAGCCGGGGCTCGTGCGTGATTCAGGTGTTTCTGAACTGGAACGTGGACGTGTACAGCACCAAGGCCCAGCTCGAAAGCCGCGTGAACGAGATAAAGGGGCTGCTGCCGGCCGGCGTCACCATCGCCACCGAAGCCATGAACCAGTCGCTGTTTCCGGTGCTGGGCTACTCGCTGGAAAGCAACTCGCGCTCGCCCATCGCCCTGCGCGACGCCGGCAACCTGCTGGCCCGGCCGCTCTTCTCGCAAGTGCCCGGGGCCTCCAACGTGGTGGTGCGCGGCGGCAAGGCTAAGGAATTCGTCGTCATTCCCGACCCGGCCAAGCTGGCGGGCCAGCGCCTGACGGCGGCCCAGCTGCAAGCCGCGTTTGCGAACAGCAATTTCGTGCTCTCGGCCGGCAACTTGGCCAGCTTCCGGCGGCTCTACCTCACCCTCACCGACACCCGCCTGGGCACCGCCGACGACCTGCGCCAGGTGGTGGTGCGCGCCGATTCGGGCCGCGTCGTGCGGGTGCGCGACGTGGCCACGGTGGACATTCAGGAGCAGCAGGAGTTCGTGCTCATCAACGCCAACGGCCACGACGCGGTGCTTATCGACCTCGTGAAACAGCAGGGCGTGGACCTGGCCACCTTCGCCCGCGACGCCCACGCCAAGGCCGCCGAATTACGCCGCCTCCTACCCCCCGGCATGACGCTCAAGCCCTACTACGACCAGTCGGTGTTCGTGAGCGACAGCATTGACAGCGTGATTCACAGCATCGTGGAAGGCCTGGCGCTGGCCATTCTGGTGATGATAGTTTTTCTGCGCTCGTGGCGGGCCAGCTTGGCGGTGCTGCTCACCATTCCGGTCACGGTCTGCTTCACGCTGCTGATGCTTTACCTGTTCGGCATTACGCTGGACATCATGTCGCTGGGGGCCATCGCGGCTTCGGTGGGGCTCATTATTGACGACGCCATCGTCATCATCGAGCAGATTTACCGCACCCACGAGGAGCACCCCGACCACAGCAACGTGCGGGTGGTGCGCGGGGCCATTCGCAGCCTGTTTCCGGCGATGGTGGCCTCCTCGCTGAGTACCATCGTCATCCATTTTCCCTTCCGGCTGATGAGCGGGCTGGCGGGCAGCTTCTTCAAGGAATTGTCGGATACGATGCAGATTACCATGGTCTGCTCGTTTCTGGTCACGTGGCTGCTGCTGCCGGTGCTGCACCTGCTCATCGGCTACCGCGCCGGCAAAACCGCCCACGCCCACAACGCGGCCCAGGAGCAGGCCGATAAGCTCAGCTGGCTGACCAGCCTCTTTGCCCGGCCGCTGCTGGCGCTGGTCCTGCTGCTGGGGCTGGGGGTGGGGGCATGGCTGGCGTCGGGCAAGCTCGAAACGGGCTTCCTGCCCGACCTCGACGAGGGCACCATCGTGCTCGACTACCACATGCCCTCGGGCACCGACCAGGCCGAAACCGACCGCGTGCTGCGCCGCATCGAAAAGGACATCATTACAAAGCACCCCGAGGTGGAAAGCTACTCGCGCCGCACCGGCATCGGCCTGGCTTTCGACACCCGCCAGCCCAACTACGGCGACTACCTCATCCAGCTCCGGCGCGACCACAAGCTGACCACGCCCGCCGTCATTGCCCAGCTGCGCCAGCGCATCGAAGCCACCGAGCCGGCCCTCACCGTGGACTTTGGCCAGCGCATTGCGGACCTGCTCGGCGACCTGATGAGCAGCTCGAAGCCCGTTGAAATCAAGCTCTTCGGCGACGACCAGGCCACGCTCGAAAAGCTCTCGGCCCGCATCGGCCAGGTGCTGGGCAACGTGCCCGGCGTGGCCGACATCAACGACGGCCTGGTGGCGGCCGGCCCCAGCATTGTGTTTCGGCCCGACATCGCCAAGCTGGCCCGCTACGGCCTCACGCCCCTCGATTTTCAGGCCCAGCTCAGCAACCTGGTGGGCGGCCAGGCCCTGAGCAATGGCACGGCGCAAGCCAGCATCTCGCCGGCCCAGGCAGGCTCGCTCGGCGGCATTCAGGTGGGGCAGGTGCAGGACGGCGAGCAGATGCGCCAGGTGCTGCTGCGCTACGTCGATTTCAGCCACAACAGCCTGGAGCAGCTGCAAAAGCAAGTGATTGCCCTGCCCAACGGCAGCGTGCGTCCGCTCCCCTTCTTCGCCGCCATCGACGTGGTACCCGGCGAGGTGGAGCTGCGCCGCGAAGACCTCAAGTCGGTGGCGCTCATCACGGCCCGCCTCGACGGGCGCGACCTGGGCTCGGCCATTCAGGACATCCGCCAGCAGGTGGGCCGCCAGGTGGCACTGCCGCCCGGCTACACCATCGTCTACGGCGGGGCCTACGCCGAGCAGCAGGCTTCGTTTCGCGAGCTGCTGCTGATTCTGCTCACGGCCAGCCTGCTGGTATTCGCGGTGCTGGTGTTCCTGTTTCGTGAGTGGCTGATTTCGGCCCTGGTGCTCTTTATCTCGGTGATGGGCATCACGGGCTGCGTGCTGGGGCTGTTCTTCGCCGGTATTCCACTGAACGTAAGCTCCTACACGGGCATCATCATGATAGTGGGCATTATCGCCGAAAACGCCATTTTCACGGTGCACCAGTTCTACGAGTCGCTGCGCGAGACGGGCGACGTGGACACGGCCATCCGCTACGCCATCGCCCTGCGCATCCGGCCCAAGCTGATGACGGCCATCGGGGCCATCCTTGCCTTGTCGCCGCTGGCCTTGGGTATCGGGCTGGGCGCCCAGATGCAGCAGCCGCTGGCCGTGGCCGTCATCGGCGGCTTCGTGGTGGCGCTACCCATGCTGCTATTCGTGCTGCCTACCGGCATGCGTCTGATTTACCACCGCCGCAGTGCCGCCCAGGAGCTGGCGGAGCGGGGGTAAAAAGAGTTGGCAGGTGTTTGTGAAACGCTGGCCCTATTGCCCACTTACGGCAGTAGGGCCAGCGTTTTCTTCAGGTTTAAAAACTTCGGCTTCTTGTCTTCCCACTCATAGTAGAGCACCTGAATGCCCAGCTCCTCAAAACGCTTGGCTACTTTACGACTCAGCTTTTGGGGAAATACGGCCACCAAAAAGGCCCGTTTGGGGAAGGGAACGCTATACAGCAGCAACTGTCCCATGGCCGTACACATGGCTTGGGTTGAGAGGGTCGTTTTCACCTCGAACAGCATGAGCACCTCACTTTGCCGGTGGATGAATAAGTCCCGGTTTTTGTCCCTCGCCACCTTCAAGCCCTGACTGACGAGTAGCTCTGCGAGCCGGTTCACCACAATGCCGTGAACCCGGTTAATGGTTGTCGGCTCCCGGCTTTCCGTCAGGATTTGCCCGTGGCTTTCTTCCGAGTAGATAAAGTCGGAAAAGTCGAAGGGGGCCCGCTCTTCATCATCGCTGATGAGGCGTTTAACGCGTTGAATCTGCTTGATAAAGTCCGCAACCTGACTGGCAAAGAGCGGCGATTCAAACTCGGCAACCAGGCAGAAATCAGTTCCCCGGTCCCCATCCCATGCCCTGACCCACTCCCCGGTGTAATTATCGGTAAAGTAGTTCTTGCCAATGCCGGGCTTGCCCCCGCCAATCTTTCCCCGGTGTAATACCAGTATTTTGCCGCCGTCTTCGACGGCAAACGCCCCGGCTATTCTTCTGTTGATGGTTTCAAACGGGAAGTTTATTTCGCCTACCAAGGAATTGTTGGACCCGGGTTTGGGTCGGCCCACGCCGAAGCCGTTCCAAAACTTTGTGGGCTGATTATTAGAAGAAACCCAGATGTCTAGTTCTTCCGAATAACTGACGGTATCAGCGAAATTACCGCTCGGGAAGCCTACCCAACACGCAATTCGCTCAGTAAACTCATCTGCCAGCTTATGCAGGAAGCGCCGGTGCAGCTGTTGAATTGTCCGCTGGTCATCGATAACTTTTATCATCCGGGAAATATAGCCGAACAAAGCCTGTGGCATGCGCAAACGCGCGGTTCAACCCTATTTCGGCCACCGCGCCACTAGCCAGAAACCTCAGCCCGCTCTGCGGCCTTCGCTCGCTCCGTGGCACTGTATTCATCCAGTACCAGCTGCAAAGACTCTAGCGTTGTCAGAAAGGCTCCCATGTTCAGCTCATCGGCTTCATCCACGAGGAAGGCATTGTGCAGCACGGCCAGCGTGGAGGTGGCCCCCACCCGGTATTTCTGCGGCTTGCGCAGGGTGAGGCCCTGCGCCTTCGCGTAGGGCTGGAGGCCGTACAACACGGCGTAAAGGGTGTCCACGCTGGGCGTCCAATCGCCGATTTTGACGACTACCTTTATCCCGTTCGCAAAGGCATTTTCAATTTGGATGTAAATATCAAACTCCTCGGTCCCGCGCCAGTGGTACCAAAAGCCTAAAAAGCCGCCGGTCGGGTTGGGCACGTAGCGCCAGTCACTCCACTCCCCAACAAGCTCCTGAAGGCGGCCGAAAAATCCCTCCGCAGCCTTCCGCTCAGAAGTTATATTGCTGAAAGTGGTGTACGAATTGGACTGCTGTTCAATAGTCGACAGGTATTCTTTGAAGTCATTGAAAACGTCGTTTTCGACCTCATGCGTCAGTAGCAGGTCAAGCACCTGCTTACGACTAACAATGGTGTAGCCTTTGGCGCTGATTTCGTTCAGCGTCGTAATGCTCTCGTTGCCGGTTTTCAGGTAGATGAACACCAGCTTGAAGCCCGTATCCTGGTAATGCTCGGTGGCAATCTTGTGGTAGCGCTCCAATTGTTCGGAATGCTCGCCGGTGTTGGTCTTGTCCTCAATAGCAATGAAATACTCTTCATTCACCTCCGCCCACACGTCAATGCCGTGCCACTGCCGGGCTGCCTCCACATACTTTATTTCGTAGTCGGCGGGGCATTGCAGCAGCAGCCGGATAAAATCCTGGGCGGCCTCGTGCAGCGCCTTACTGTACTGCCGACAATCCGCATTGCCCCACTGTAACAGCCAGGCGAAGAAGCTATCCTGCGACAATTCTTTTGTGGCCAGTGAAAAGAGGTTAGGCTTCATCCTTAACTATTTAGTGCTTGCTGGGTCCTATGCAGTAAAGCAAAGCTACCGGTATCGAATCCACGAGTAGCGCTGCTCGACACGATGCCGCCGAATCTGCTCAAAGCTTGCTCAGAATCAAGACAGAATATTGGGCCATTCGCACCTCAGCCCACTGTTTATGCCCTTCAAAACTGCCTGGCCCCTGGGGGCTGCCCTGCTCATGCTGCTGGCCGGCGGCTGCCACCCGGGCAGTCGGGAAGAAAAGCCTGAAGCGGCCAGCCCGCCAGCCGCCCGGCCGCTGCTCACGCTGGAGCGCACGGTGCCGCTGCCCAACGTGCAGGGCGGCTTCGATTTGATGGCGCTGGACGCGGCCGGCCAGCGGCTGTTTGTGGCCGCTGAAGACAACCACACCGTGGAAGTCATCGACGTGCGGGCGGGCCGCGCCCTGACCAGCCTGCCCGGCTTCGATGAGCCGAAATGGGTGGTGTACCGCCCCGAAGGCAACCGCCTGTTCGTGTCCACCGGCGGCGACGGGCGCGTGACGGAGCTGGACGGCCGCACCTACCGGTCGGTGCGCCACTACGCCTTTCGCGAAGCCTGCAACAACCTGCGCTACGACAGCCTGGCCCACCAGCTGGTGGTGGGCGTGGGCAAGACCTTCGGGGCACTGGGCCTGCTTGACGTGGCCCGCAATATGAAGATGGGCGAGATTCCGCTGGCTGGCTACGCCAAGCAGTTTGAGCTGGACGGCGGGCGCATTTACGTGAACGAGCCCGCCCTAAATCAGGTGGAAGTCATCGACCGCGCCACCCGCCGGGCAGTGGCGGTGTGGCCCGTGGCGGGGGCCGGCCAGAACATTCCCATGGGCCTGGACCGGGCGCACCAGCGCCTGTTCGTGGCCTGCGCGCCGGGCCGGTTGGTGGTGCTCTCCACCGTCGACGGCCGGCCGGTGGCCAGCCTGCCCATTCCGGCCGATGCCGACGGGCTGTACTACGACGCGCGGCGGGCACGGCTCTACGTGTCGTGCGGGGCGGGCAGCCTCGTGGTGGTGCAGCAGCAAACGCCCGACCGCTACGCTGTGCTGCAGTTGCTGCCCACGGTGTCGGGAGCCGGCACCTCGCTGTATTCGCCGGCGCTGGACCGCTACTTTGTGGCCCTGCCGCAACGGCCGGGGCAGCCCGCCGCCCTGCGCATCTACCGGCCCACGCCGTAACAACCTGCTATGCCCAAGTACCTGACCCGCGCCGTGTGGCTACTCTCGCTCATCAGCCTGTTCACGGACCTGGCCAGCGAGATGCTGTACCCCGTGATGCCGTTGTATTTACAGTCCATCGGCTTTTCGGTGTTTTTCATCGGCCTGCTCGAAGGCATAGCCGAGGCCGTGGCCGGGCTGAGCAAGGGCTACTTCGGGCAGTGGTCGGATAGGCTGGGCCGGCGCGTACCCTTCGTGCAGTGGGGCTACGGGCTGAGTGCGCTCAGCAAGCCGCTGCTGGCGGTGCTGGCCACCCCCGCCTGGGTGCTGCTGGCCCGCACCCTCGACCGGCTGGGCAAGGGCCTGCGCACCGGCGCCCGCGACGCCCTGCTCAGCGACGAAACTACGCCCGCCGACCGGGGCAAGGTGTTTGGCTTTCACCGCTCGATGGATACGCTGGGCGCGGTGCTGGGGCCGCTGGCGGCGCTGGGTTGGCTGGCCGCGCATCCGGGCCAGTACCGGCCGCTGTTTCTGTGGGCCTTCGTGCCGGGCGTGGTGGCGGTGCTCATCACGCTGGTGCTGCGCGAGCGGCGGGCCGTGCCCTCGGGGCGGCCGGTGGTGCCGTTCTGGGCCTCGTTCGGCTACTGGCGGCATGCCCCTCCCGCGTACCGGCGGGTGGTAGGCGGGCTGCTGGTTTTTGCTCTATTCAATAGCTCCGATGCGTTTTTGCTGCTGCTGGCCCGGCAGCGCGGGCTCTCGGCCCCCACGGTTATCGGGCTTTATATTCTCTACAACCTGACCTACGTGTTCAGCGCCTGGCCGCTGGGCCACCTGGCCGACCGGCTGGGTCCGCGCCGCCTGCTGGTGGGTGGCCTGCTGGTGTTTGCCGGGGTGTACGGCGGAGTGGCCCTGGCCCACGAGTTGTGGGTGTTCGGGGCGCTGTTTGCCCTCTACGGCCTGTACGCGGCGGCGACTGAGGGCGTGGGCAAGGCCTGGGTGAGCACGCTCTGCGCCAAGGCAGATACCGGGGCGGCGCTGGGCACCCTCGGCGGGCTCAGCAGCCTGGCGGCGCTGGTGGCCAGCACCGGGGCCGGCCTGCTCTGGCAGGGATACGGCCCGCTGCCCACCTTCGGGCTGGCGGCGGCCGTGGCGCTGGGCGTGGCCGCGTACCTGGCCCGCGTCCGGGTGGTAGCCTTGGAATAAACGGGCTTAGAAGGTAGCAGGCGGCGCTTAGCGAAAAGCTCAAAAGGTGCTCAAAGTCGGGCCGGAACCTTGCCGCCGCTTACCGCCGCCCCCACCGTTGGGCTGCCGGGCCGGGGGCTCGTGAACGTATGCTTACTGCTTTTTATTCGTCCCTGGCCGGGGTGGCGCTCTGGCTGAGCAGCCTGGGCACTGCCGCCGCGTAGGTACCCGTGGCCAAACCTGACACCCTGCACAAGTACGAAACCCCGGTGGGGTGCCGGCCCTCGCCAAGAAGCCCTTTTTCAAGAGCAAGGTATTCAAGGCCACCATTGTGCCGGCCGTGCTCATCGGCTACGGCATCAGCACCATCCACGCCACGGCAACGGCTTCTACAGCAGCTACTAGGGCCGCGACGATGTGCGGCGCGTATTCGGCGACTACCGCAACCGCTGGGTGCGGAAGCCCATCGGGTGCGACGTAAGCCTGCGCCCCGCTTACTAAGGCGGCGGTGCGGCCGGCGTGAGCTTCACCTGGCAGCCGCACTAAGCTAGCTGGGCGGTTTAGCCGCGCCGCCCGTATTACCGGGCTTATGGCCCAACCCCTGCCTCCCCTTTCCGAAACCCACCGCCGCGTGCTGGGCGTGCTCGTGCGCCTGGTCGAAGCCAAGCTGCTGGAAGCCGAGCAGCTGCTGGCCCTGGCCGCCCCCGGCCCCTCGGCCAGCCAGCCCGTGGTAAATGACCTGAGCCCCGCCGAGCGGACGCAGCTGCACGCCGTCATTGCCGCCGGGCGGGCCGAAATTGCGGCTTTTCACGCCCGCTACGGGCTCAGCTGCCAGCCCGTGAGCCTGCGTCACCTGCTTGCCACCAAGGCATCTATTTTGTGGGAGCAGCTCGAAGACAGCCGCAGCAGCAAGCTGCACGGCTACGGCCCACTGGACCCAGCTGCCGCGCAGGACCTCGACGCCACGCTGACGCGGCTGGTGGCCCTGACCAACCAACTTGCGCCCGGCGCGTAAAGCCGGCGGAATTGTGGGCACGATGTTCTATCTTTGCCCCACAAGTTCGGTGATGGATTTCCACCGTGAACCGCCAACGCTTCGGGGTTGAGCTGATGATTCCTACGCTACCTACGGGCCCTCGAAGCCTGCGGCGCGTAGGTTTTTTTTGGCTTTTTATTCCCCTTTGCCCGTGGCCTTTCGTTCCCCGTTTCCCCGCTTTCTTCGGCCCTCGCTGGCCATTGAGCAAACACCTCACTTGCTGTTTTTGCTGCGCTGGCTGCTGATTTGCGCCGCCGTGGGCGTGCTGGTAGGCTCGGCCTCGGCCGGCTTTCTCTTGTCGCTCGACTGGATTACCGCCTGGCGCGAAGCCCACCCCTGGATAATCTGGCTGCTGCCGGCCGGGGGCCTCGTCATTGGGGCCAGCTACCACTACCTGGGCCAGGGCGTGGTGCGGGGCAACAACCTGATTCTGGACGAAATTCACCGGCCGCAGGCCACCATTCCGCTGCGCATGGCTCCGCTGGTGCTCTTCGGCACGCTGGCCACCCACCTGTTTGGCGGCTCGGCGGGGCGCGAGGGCACGGCCGTGCAGATGGGCGGCACGCTGGCCGACCAGCTCACCCGCCTTTTCGGCCTGCGCCCCCGCGACCGGAAGATTCTGCTCATTGCCGGCATCAGCGCGGGCTTTGCCTCGGTGTTCGGCACGCCGCTGGCCGGGGCCGTGTTCGGGCTGGAGGTGTTTCTGATTGGCACGATTCGCTACGACGCCATCGTGCCGAGCTTTCTGGCCGCTGTCTGCGCCGACCTGGTGACCAAGGCCTGGGGCGTGGGCCACTCGCACTACCCGCAGCTCGACGCGCTGCCCCTCACACCGCTGGCCCTGGTGCTCACGCTGGGCTGCGGCATCGCGTTCGGGCTCACGGCAAGGGGATTCGCCACGCTCACCCACCAGATTACGCACTGGTTCAAGCGTATTAAATACCCGCCGCTGCGGCCCGTGGTGGGCGGCGTGCTGGTGGCACTAGCTGTCTTCGCGCTGGGCACTACCAAATACATCGGGTTGGGCGTGCCGACCATCCTGGCCTCGTTTCAGACGGCGGCCCTGCCGCAGGATTTTGTGCTCAAGCTCGTGCTCACGGCCCTCACGCTGGGCTGCGGCTTCAAGGGCGGGGAAGTCACGCCGCTGTTCTTTATCGGGGCTACCCTCGGGTCGGCGCTGGCGCTGGTACTGCCGCTGCCGGTGGCGCTACTGGCGGCCATGGGCTTCGTGGGCGTGTTTGCGGGCGCGGCCAACACGCCGCTGGCCTGCACGCTGATGGGGCTGGAATTATTTGGCGCGCACGCCGGGGTGTACCTGGCGCTGGCCTGCGCCACGGCCTACCTGTTTTCGGGCCACACGGGCATCTACTCGGCGCAGGTCATTGGCCACGCCAAGCACCTGCGCTTCGGCCGCGAGCAGGGCCAGCAGTTGGGCAACATCCCCACCCACCGCGAGAATGGCCGCGCCACGGCCGCCAACCGTAAAGCCGAGTCATGAAGCGCCCCACGCCCCCACCCCACACGCCCTACACCGTGCTGCGGCTCTACTTTGAGCACGGCACCCACGTCGCCGGCCGGCAAGGCTGGCGCAAGCTGCTGGGGCAGCCGCTGGCCCACGAGCTGCTGAAAGCCGCCAAAGCGCTGGGCATCGAGCAGGCCCTGTCATTCAACGTGACGGCCGGCTACCTGCGCGGCGACGCCCTGCACCACGGGCACCACGAGCACATGCCCGTCAAGCACCCGCAGTGCGTGGAGCTGATTGACTCGCCCGACCAGATTGCTCGGTTTCTGGAGCAGCATCAGCAGCTTCTAGACCAGGTGCGGGTGCTGCTGCGCGAGAGCGGTAACGTGGAGCGCTGAGTACCTTTGGCCTTGGTTAAAAGTTTGGTACAAAGGTTAAACGAGCGGGGCCGCTGGAGACTCCCAGTCGAAGGCAAAAAGGGCCTCCACGTCGAAGCGGAGGGAATCTTTCAGGGCGTCTTCCGAGAAATCGAACTCGCCGTGCAGGTTGACGTGCTGCCAGCTCACGGGCGAGCTGGCGGCGATGGCATCAGCCACGGCCTGGCGCTCAGCCGCCGGGGCCTGGAGTAGATATTGGTTGAGGTAGAGGCAATTCCAGCACACAATCACGTTTTGCACCAGCCGTTTGCAGGCATCTGCCAGCTGCTGCTCTTCCTTGCCGGCGTAGGGAATCTGCCCGTTCTGGCCGTAAAACACCGCCCGCGCAAACGAATGGGTGCTTTCGAGCTTGTCCAGCTGGTCATCAATGCGCTTGCGCAGGTCCTGGTCGTCCATGTAGCGCAGCAGAAACTCAGTGCGCACCGCCCGGCCCAACTCGCGCAGGGCCAGGTACACGGGGTGGTGCTGGGAGTAGGAATTGAGCCGCCGCAGCACGGTAGAGGCCGTCACATGCTTTTGCTTGAGGCTCACCACCAGCCGCACGAGCGTGTCCCACTGCGCTTCAATCAAGGCCCGGTCCAGGCGCTTGACCGGGGCCAGGCCGTAGGCGGCCAGGTCCGGCACGTCCATGCCGGCAAAGGCGTAGAGCTGCTGGTCCTGAAAGGACTGGATGCGCGGGGCGAAGGCCACGCGAATCAGGTAGGTCACGGCAAAGTTGACTTCGGTAAAGCCGTGCGTATCGGTGCTGTGAATGGTGGATTCCACCACGTCGTTGTGCAAGATGCCGTCCACCAAATAGGCCGCCTCGCGCTCGGAGGCGCTGATGGTGACGGAGTGAAACAACCGGTGCCGGTCGTCGAGGAAGCCGTAGGAAACAATCCCTTTTTCCTGCCCGAAGTATTTATAGGAGTGCGTGGCGTGAATGGAATCGACGGCCACGTAGTACTTCTGGCCATCGGAGGACGTGTGGGTCTGGCCCGGGTCGCGCTGGAACAAGCGGCTCACGGGCAGCTTGCCCGTGAGGGCTATCACCGCGTCGTTGGCCCGGCGCAGGTTATCGAGGGAGAAGTACCAGTTGACGGTGTTTTCCAGCGTGGATTGGGCCACGTGCTTGGTGGCGTGGGCCATGCGCGTCAGGCCCAGGTTGCAGCCGTAGGCCATGATGCCGGCAAAGAAGACCCGTTCGGCGGGACGGGGCGGGCGGTGGCGGGGGCTCCAGTGTTGCAGGCACTCGGTGAAGCGGCACGCCTGGTTGACCGTGTGCAGCACCTCGTGCAACGAAATAAGCCCTGGCCCGGGGAACAGCGGCTGGGGCGGCGGCGCCTCCTCGTCCGCAGGCCGGGCGGGCGTGAGGAAGCGGGGCCGGCCGTCGGCGCGCGTCTTCACGCCGGGGTTGGTGCCGGCCGCCAGCCGGTCGAAGGTGCCGGCAAACGCGGTAGCCAACTTCGTCTGCAGCGCGTCGAGCCAGGGGCCGGCCGCGCGCAGTTCCAGCAGGTTGGTTTGCTGCAGCAACGCGTCCCGCTGCCGCTCCCATGTCGCCCCGTCCAACAAGTACGTGTCGAAGGGGCGGTAGCGCAACGAGTGCAGCAGGTTGAGCTTGCCCGCTTTCAGGTGGTCGGCCACGTGGCCCGCCAACAGGGCCTTGTAGAGCGACACGGGGCTGGCCGCTTCGCCGAGCGCCGCGCGTTCGGCCGGTTTCAGAAAGCCCGTCGGCGGGTGGCTGCCCAGCTGCCCGTCGCGCGCCCGATAGTGGGCCAGGGCGTGCGCCAGGGGGCTGTCGGCCGCGCCCTCGTAGGCCACGCGGCGCAGAATCTCGCCCAGCCGTCGCTGCAGGGCGCGGGAGCGCTCTTCCACGACCTGGTAGTAGGGTCCGCTGGCACTGCCCCCGCCGGTTTTGCGCAGCTGCTGGGCCGTGTGCCGCAGCTGCCCGAAGGCCGTCACCTCCGGGGTTTGGAGCCAGGCCAGCAGCGCGGCTACTTTCTCCGCGTTGGTGCGGGCAAACGAAAAGGCCACGTCTTCCAGCTGGGCCAGGGCCGTGCCGTGGCGCACCACCCCGTCGAGCAGTTCCCGCAGCTGGCCGGCCGTGTCCTGCTGCTGGCGGTAGACGCGCTCCTGGGTTTCCCGTTGGGCGGCGTTGCGGTGGGTCTGCACGGCCTGCTGCAACATTTCGGTCAACAGGTCGCCCACCTGGTAGTACTGGTAGACCACGAAGCAGAGCACCATCAGGTACTTTTTGTCGGCCTGCTGCCGCACCTGGAAGACCTGCGCCCGTTCGACGTAGCGGGCGTAGTAGCGCACGACCTCCTCCGATAAGTCCAGGGCCTGCACCACGGGGTACACCTGCGTAAAAAGGGGCTGCAGCACGGCGTAATCCTGCACGTTGGCGCGGATGGCGCTCGGCCGCATCAGTTCCAGGCTGCGCTTGAGGGTGGTGAGCCGGTAGGGCCGGTGGGGATGAGCGGGCTCCTCCGCGTCGGTGGTAAACAAGGCATCCAGCTGCTGGCGCACGGCGGGTGTGAGCAACGCGGCCAACTGCGTGGTCAGCTGCTGCTCGACCGTGCGGAAGGCCTCGGTCACGACGCCGGCCAGCGCGGCGTAGGTGGGCACTTCCCAGCGGCGGGCCCGCAGCGTATCCACGGCCGAGCGAAACACGGCCACGGTGTTCATCTGCTGGCGGGCGAAGTGGGTCACCTGCGCGCGCACGGCGGCTTCGACCTGTTCGAAGGGGGCCACGCCGAACTGCTGCAGAATTAGCTGGCGGTGGTGAAAGCGGGTGGCCTTGTCGTAGCGCGCCCACTCAACATTTCCCAAGCGGTAGCGCTGCTGTACGTACGCGCCGTCGGCGGCCCGAAACCGGTCGGTGGAGAAGAAGCGGCCGGTGGCCTGAAAATAGCTCACCTGCAGCACGAAACCGCCCCGGCTGTGGGGCGTCACCAGGCTGCCGAGCACCTGGGCGGCCCATTCGGGCAAGCTGCAGTAGAGCTTGCGCTGGGCCGCGGTCCACTTGGGCGGGTGGTCGAACGCCCGCTGCTGGGCCGCGTCGAGTAGCGGGAGGTAGCGCACGGACTTACGGGGCCAGCTGGCGCCGGTAGCGCTTGACGCTCGACTCACTGACGCCAGTGGCGGCCACAATTTGGTGCACCGACATGCCGGCGGCCAGGCAGGCCTGCACCTTGGCCAGCTTCGCCGCGTCTACCCCGGCGCGGCGGCCCAGGTGCTTGCCCTGCGCTTTGGCCAGGGCGATGCCCGCGGTTGCCCGCTCGCGGATGCTCTCGCGGTCGTACTCGGCCAGCGCGGCGAAAATGCCCAGCACCAGCCGCCCGGCCGGTGTGGCCGTGTCGATGCCCAGGTCCAGGGCGACGAAGCGCACCTGGCGGGCGTGCAGGTCGGCCACGACCTGCATGATGTGGGCGCTGTTGCGGCCCAGCCGGTTGAGCCGGGCCACGGTCACCGTGTCACCGGCGCGCAAGGTGGCCAGCAACTCGGTGAGCACCGGGCGCTGCGTGGTGGTGCCGCTGATTTTTTCCTGAAACAGGCGGTCGACGCCGGCGGCCGTGAGCTGGTCGAGCTGAGTGTCGAGGTGCTGGTCTTTGGCCGAGACGCGGGCATAGCCGAAATGCATATAAACGGGTCAACAAGGTGGGGCCACGAAGGTAAGGAGGTGAACCCACTTTCTGGCCCCAGCTTGGCCTATCCCGCAGTCATCAATTGGTGGGGGCCGGCAAGGTGTACCTTTTTGGGCTCAGTTACCAGCTCAAGTAAGGAGCGTTGACATGTCCGCCTAAAGGGTATCCTTATAACTCGAACGCAAAAAAAACTGACTGTCCTTTGCATTTATGAATAATATTTATACATTTGGCTTAGAAGGGATTAGTTGTTACTTCAAAATAGCATACCAGTCGGTCTGGGTGTTTATGGTACCATTGCTCCCCCCCTAACGCACCCCATCTTAACCTTTTAAAAGGTGTTCTCAACTCCGCTAATCATAAAGTAAAAGACAAAAGCTAAACTAAAGCTCATCCAAGAACCTTATAATTAGCATAATGAGGGACCAAACGAATCAGCTGTGGGAGACTTGTTATCTCTGGTTAAAGAAATGTGGCGTTAAAGTTCATAAATCGTACTGTAAAGAAGAAATCAGTACGCACCCTGATTATCCAGCGCTCACTTCGGTTGTTAACTTTTTAGAGAGTGGGGGCATGAGCTATCATGCTGTTAAAGCTTCTCCAGAATATATTCAGGAGTTCACATACCCTGTATTAGCTCATATACAGTCACCCGGTCAGGAGTACATGCACATTGTACCGGATGCTAAGTATTGGGATACACAAAATGAAATCACCCAAAACTGGTCTGGCATCGTCGTCGTACCAGGAGAAAAGGCAACGTGGAATACTAGGGAAAATAGCGCCTACTTGCGTAGTGAGCATGAAAAACAAGGGGTTATTTGGGCAATATGCTTCATCACTTTAATATTAATTGGATTTTCTGTATATAGACTGCCAAATTTATTGCTTAATGCCTTTGGTTTGTTAGCCTTTGCTGGCATTCTTACAAGCATACTACTACAAGGTAATGAGTTAGGCTTCCAGAGTCAAACTATCAAACAGGTGTGCGGACTTATCAATGAGTCAGGATGTGAACGTGTCATGAAGAGCAATTATGGGAGAGGTTTTGCGGGAATCACACCTGCGGATGCTTCCTTGATATACTTTATTACACAATTTTTACTATATATCGCTGGTTCCCTTGGGTATTTTCCCCTTTTTTCAGGGTTAGTAACAATCGCCTATATGACCATAGGCGTCATTGCTTGGAGCATTTATACCCAGGCGGTTAAACTCAAAGAGTGGTGTGCGCTATGCGTTGCCGTCGTTGCAATACTGAGTAGTCAAGTCCTTTTGGCTTTCTCTCTGAATATTCAGTTGGGTAATCTGGGTAGTATGGGTGCATTTACGGCATGCGCTGCTATACTAGCCGCCCTTTTATTACCCGTTAAAAGGCTCGTTAAGGTTAATAATGCAAATAAGATTAAGCTATCGGAGTTAAAAAAATGGAAGACTGATGGTTTACTGTTTATAAGTCAATGGCAGCAAGAAAAACCAATTGATGATACAAAGTGGCACAACGACTTAATTTTAGGCTCGATTCACTCACCCTTATGGATTACAGTTGCGTGTAACCCCTACTGTAATCCATGTGCGAAGACTCATCAGAAACTTGATGATTTGCTAGAACGATACAATGGAAAGTTGAGTGTACAGATAAGGCTAATGGCAACTCCCGATGATGCAAACAACAAAATAACACAAGCCACCCGAGCTATTTTGCAGAAAGCCGCTTGGGGCATGACCCAGGTTGACTTGCAAGCAATGATGACAAGCTGGTTCGAAAAAATGAATTTGCAATCATGGGCTGATTTATGGAAGCCAGACATTACCCTGGATGTGCAAAAAAGACTTGAACAGCATCAGCAGTGGATGACACAAACCCGCATTACTTATACTCCAACCTTGTTTTTGAACGGTAGAAAAATTCCAGGAAGGTATTCACTGGAGGATATTGAACCGTTACTTCCTCAATTATTGGCTTTGTTGCCGTCGGTATCTAGAGATACTGCTGTCTATCAGTAGTATAGTTGCTTCTGGATTATCAACCATCGGTGTAGATTGCAACTTCTATACCATCACAAAATCCCCAAAACCATATGAAAAGTGTGTCGAAGCCTAGTTTTCATGACTTAAAGCCCTTGAGTCATGATGAAATGAAGCAAATCAAGGGAGGGCTATATGCGCCTGTTGATTCGTGCCAACCTCTTGGTAAAGATGAGTATTGCGATGATGGTTCACTCTGCAGCAACAATGGCATTTGCAGCATGTGCTGCGCCGCCTAGTGGGCACGTTGCTGTCTCCGCGCAATGGAACAGATGTATAATGCTGTTCCACTAAGAAAAAGAAGGCTTCCTGATAAAGGAGGCCTTCTTTTTGTCCCCTAAATCTTTTTTAATAGCAAGCGCTGTCTACGGCGCGGACAGATTTAATTTTTAGCTTTTTTACGCTTTTGCAATGAAAAACCTGATATTACTTGGCATTTTTAATTACTGTATTATCGTGTCTGCTTTCGCACAGACACAACGTTCCGGCACAGTCTCGGTTGCCAAAAACACTGGAACACAAACGGTGCAATCACCCTCAAAAATTAGTCTACATGGTGAAATTATGGGGAAATCCGTTCCAGACGATTCGATTTTTTTCGTCACGGGTGGTATTAACCGAAAGTACTACGACAGTCCCATTCCTCCTGCTAGGATTACAGCTAATAGTTTCAATGTTGAAACTAACATCAGCTACCCCCAAATGCGACGAATTCTTCTTAAGAGTGACCGCGGTAAACGGACGTATAGGCGTGGAGAGTATTTCATAGATGCGTCGACTAGTTCAATTGCAGTAGATTATGTCGTCGAAGAGTGCAATCTAGGGAACGGAACTAATGACATAGAATATCGCACGAAGTTTATACCTTCGTTTTATCCAGCTAATGCAGCTATTGATTGTCATGAACGCAGTTTCGATGAACTAGCATGGGATAAGGCCTTAAAATTCGACAGCACACTCCACAAGTATGTGAAGGCAAATCCTACTTCATACGTCGCTCTATGGAGTCTCATTGAGCGATTCAGCAAGTTTGGACATACGCAATTGCGTGAAAAGATATTAACAAGCTTTTCTAAAAGCATCCAAAGTACGCGCTTGTGGCAAACACTGAATGATGATATGAAGAAGGCTCTAATAAAGCAGGGAGCCGTTTTTCCTCAGATTAGTGTCAAAGGGGCTTCGCAACCTGAGCACCTATTGGTGCTTCCAAAAGTACAATACACGCTTGTGGACTTTTGGTTCTGCCGTTGCAAGCCCTGCATCGAATCCTTCCCCGCCTTGAAGAAGCTGTACGCCGCTTATCAAGGTAAGGGTTTTGAGTTGGTCAGTATTTCAACTGACCGAACGCAAGAAGTTCCACTTTGGCAGAAGCGAATAATAGAGTTTGAACTTCCTTGGCCTCAATATCTAGATGAAAACGCCGTTGCAGCTTCTAAACTGGATATATATAGTTATCCATCCACTTTTCTACTCGACCATAATGGTAAAGTATTAATGAAAGACGTCACCCCTGAATTTTTAGAGAAGTTTTTAGCTGATAAGCTGATGAAGTAATCCTAAGTATCGTCACCTGAAATTTATTTAAATGAAAGCTGACTAATTACACATGCACCCAGAAAGGAGCCTTTAAATGGTCTTTTAGAAGGCAGGATAAAGTTGATAAACTATAACCTCAACTGAATAAATATTATTATACAAGTATTTAATATAGATTTCAAGCTTGTCTCTTTCCTATTTAATGAAAAGCTTTCCTGTTTACAAGCAGTTTGACCAGATGGACTGCGGGCCTACCTGCCTACGCATGATTGCAAAGTTTTACGGCAAACACTATTCTCTCAAAAGCCTGCGTGAGGCGGCACACATCACACGCGAAGGGGTAGATATGAGGGGAATTAGTGAGGCAAGCGAACAAATTGGTTTTCGCTCTTTTGGCGCAAAAATTACGTTTGAGCAACTTGACCAGCAGGCAACGCTTCCATGTATTTTGCATTGGAACCAGAACCACTTTGTGGTGCTACCACCCCAAAAGTATGATTCATCAAAAAAAAATAGTCGCATTATTGTCATTGACCCTGCATATGGCAAACGCACGCTGACTCGCGAAGCTTTCCTTAAAAGTTGGATTTCAACTGAAAATAGAATGGGCATTGTATTGATGCTTGAGCCTACCCCCGACTTTTTTACAAAGGATGGCGAGTCGGAAAAGACATCGAACTTATCGTTCTTCCTCACCTATCTGAGCCCTTACAAACGCTATATTTTTCAGATACTGCTGGGAATGGTTCTGGGGAGTCTGTTCTCTTTAGTATTTCCATTTTTAACCCAGAGCCTGATTGATTTCGGTATTAATCAACAAAACATTGGCTTCACTTACCTGATTTTATTTTCGCAATTATTCTTATTCCTAGGCGGGGCAGCTATTGAAATGGTGCGTGGCTGGTTGCTATTGCACATGAATACCCGAGTAAATATCGCTATTATATCCGATTTCCTAATTAAGCTCATGAAGCTGCCCATTCGTTTCTTCGATAGCAAAATGGTGGGCGATATTACACAGCGAATTCAGGACCACAACCGCATAGAACAGTTTCTTACAGCTACTACTCTCAATACTCTTTTTTCGCTACTGAACATAATAGTTTTTTCGGTAGTGTTAGCTATCTACAGTCTTAAAATTCTAGCAATTTTTATGATAGGTTCTTCCGTATCAGTCAGTTGGATATTATTGTTTTTGGCAAAGCGTCGTGACTTGGATTATGTGCGATTTCAGCAACAGAGTGCAAATCAAAATAATTTGTTCGAAATTATTACTGGGATGCAGGAGATAAAGCTCAACAACAGCGAAACCAATAAGCGTTGGGGTTGGGAGCGCATACAGGCTAAACTCTTTAAGGTGGGGATACGAAGTATGGCATTAGAACAGTATCAAATGCTGGGCGTAAATCTTTCGACGCAACTTAAAAACATTCTAATCACCTTCGTAGCGGCCCAAGAGGTCATTCATGGTACGCTAACGCTTGGAATGATGCTGAGTATTTCTTACATCACGGGCCAAATGAATGGGCCTATCGAGCATTTATTAGGCTTTTTCCGTAGTGCACAAGATGCTCGAATCAGCATCGACCGGCTTGGGGAAATTCAGCAGCAGGATGACGAAGAAAAGCCAAGCTACGTGCGCCTTGACAAAGAATTGGCTTTGCTGCATACCGTTGAACAGGCTGGAGCGGGCCTTGTGCTCGATAAGGTGTCTTTCCAATACGAGGGGCCCGATTCGGCTTTTGTATTGAAAGATGTAAGTTTAACTATCCCATTTGGTAAGGTGACGGCTGTGGTAGGCAGCAGCGGTAGTGGTAAAACCACCTTGCTTAAACTTTTGCTGCGTTTCTATGACCCGGTAGCTGGCATTATAAAGGTGGGGGCAACACCGCTAACAAATGTTTCACCCAAATGGTGGCGCGCACAGTGCGGCAGTGTCATGCAGGAAGGATATATTTTTTCGGACACTATCGCCCATAACATTGCGATACAGGATGATATTAACGAGGAGCAACTTGCTATAGCGCTACGTACTGCCAATCTGGCGTCTACTGTGGCTGCCATGCCTTTGGGGCTAGCTACCAAAATTGGGATGTCGGGCAATGGTATAAGTGGAGGCCAGCGCCAGCGCATGCTGATTGCACGCGCCGTATATAAAAACCCGCAGTTTATTTTTCTTGATGAGGCCACCAGCTCGCTTGATGCAAACAATGAACGAATAATTATTGATAACCTAGAGAGCTTTTTTCAACATCGTACAGTAGTGGTTATTGCCCACCGCCTGAGCACGGTCAAGCATGCTGACCAGATTGTTGTGCTCGAACAAGGCCAAGTCGTAGAAGTAGGGGACCATGCTACCCTAACGGCCAAACGTGGCCGCTACTTTGAACTCGTCAAGAATCAGTTAGAACTAGGTAATTAACATTTCCTTTGCCTATGCCCACCTTTACTCCGACCGATACTACACGTAGTGAAGAAGTTCAGGAGATTGTTGGCCGTCCTCCATCCTGGATTGTTCGTGTGGGCACAATGGTTATCGCTTGCCTAACGATGATTTCTATGGTCGGGGCTTGGTTTGTGCGCTACCCTGATTTAGTGGACGCACCGGTCACGTTTGCCTCAGCATCTCCACCTATACAAATAGCCGCCCACAACAGTGGCCGTATTCAAACATTGTATGTTCACGACAGCGATATTACTGCTGCTAACCAAGTGGTAGCCGTGCTGGAAAATGCTGCTTCCACCTCCGATGTATTTCGCTTAGCCAAGGTAGTGCAGAATATGGATACGACGTTGAATCTAGCCCTCGTTATTTCCCATATAGGCATACCAACATCTCTACAAGCGGGTGACTTACAGGCCGATTATGCCAACTTATATCAAGCAATCAGTGCTTACAAATCTTTTGTAGCAAACCGCAGTCATACAGCCCAATTAGCTAGTTTACGGACCCAAATAACTTATTATCAATACCTAAATGCAGAATTAGCCACTAAACGCAAATCACTAAATGAGCAGCTTGAGTTAGAAAGGCAGAAAGACAGTATTAACCGAGAATTATTGGGTCAAAAGGTCATCGCTAAGCTCGATTTCAACGATAAACACAAACTTTATCTTAGTCAACAACTTACATCCAGCGACAATAATGCCAGTATTATTCAGAATCAATTGCAACAGTCAGAATATCAAAAGACATTGGCTGTCTTGCAAAACGAGCATGAAGCACAGCTGCAGGACTTACTAAACAAGGTTAGGGGAGCGGTTAAAGTATTAGTGGGGCGCATTGCAACTTGGGACCAAAAGTATGTTTTGCGCACCCCTATTTCGGGAAGAATTAACTTTTTTAAGGTCTGGACACCTAATCAGTACGTCAAAACTGACGAACCTGTCTTTGTGGTTGTGCCCTCACTTCACAACCAGTTTGCACGCGCTTCGCTACCGGTGTTCAAGGCCGGCAAAGTAAGGGTTGGGCAGACGGCACACATCCGCCTTAACGAATATCCTTTCGAGGAATTTGGGCAACTGCGCGGCACTATAGAAAAAGTAAGTGAGGTGTCATTAGATGGGAATTACCTCATTACAATTCGGCTGACCAGCCTACGTACCAGCACAGGATTTCAGCTACCGCTTCGCACTGAGTTGTCGGGAACAGCGCAGATAGTGACAGAAGACCGCAACGTTATTCAGCGTATTTTCAGCATCCTCCTCGGCCGTCTTGCGCGATGATATTAGTTTACCGTGAGTTTCACCCTACTCAACTAGCTTTTGGATTTAGCAGAAATCAATTCAAGTAAAAAGGTTTTACATAACGAGGAACGTAAAAGTTGTAAAAACAGCGCCTCAATAGCCTATAATGCTCTAAAGTTGTTATACACTAAGTTTAGTGTCGCCAGGGCGGCCAGCATGCTCCCGATGTTATTGTTAGCCTAACTTTGCACCTTTTGTCGGTCTGTTAACGTTGCTGCTTGTAACATTATGCAACATCATTAGAGAACGTTTAGCAAAGGCCGAGATTGGCTGTGAATTATTGCGTTACATGCCGAACGGAAACCATTTTGCTTCGTCTGTCTATTTTCCAACACGAAACGCCCTTTCAACATGAAAAGACATTCCGTTTTACTCGCTATTGTTGCGCTGTTAAGCGCTTCATTTTGCGCCCATGCTCAGAATGCTCCAACACCCAAAGGCAAAGCAGAAGAGAGGAAACGCTCAGGGAAACATACTGCTGAGGTTATCAGTAAACAGGCGTCCTATAACGACCACTATGCTACGAAGGATACCGCAGCATTCAACCGAAAATTCCGTCGTTTCAGCCGTCCCGCAACATTTCCTGTCCCAATACCTGTTAGGAAAGTAAAATAAAGGCGGTGTTCTAATTTGGGAGGGTTGCGTGTTGTAGGAAGATGATAAATACAACCGCTATTTGCGCCCAGTGCGTGTGACCTTCAACGGAATGGGACACGCGACGGCTATGCCTGCTACCGCTGTGCGGCTTGCAGGTTCGTGACGGCGGCCGTGGCGTACGCCATCGCTATACGCAAGTGGACTGGCTGTTGGCCGAGCGCAATTAGCATTGAAGCATTGTGCGCGTTATGGGCGTTCCCCGCGTGACGGTGGCCGGCTTGGCAAAAAACGCGTAAGTGTCCGCGCCCTACCTTTCGTGCCGACGCAACAAAAAGGCTCAAAAAAAGCGGTGGGAAGCTTTGGAACTCGACGAAATGTGGACGTTCTTGGCCACAAGCCGCATAAAGTGTGGCTCTGGTTGGCCGTGGAGCGGGCTTGTTGGTTCATATTGGCTTGGGTGCTGCGCGACAGCCAGCACGGCCATCGCCTTGCGGTGTCGCAGGCATTGTCATATCGATACTGGCGTTATTTATGGTATTTTACAGACTTATCACTGGCCTATGCCAAGGTATTGCCGCGCTGGCGGCACCACCTTGGCCTTAAAGGCAAAGGGCAGACCAGCATCGTAAAAGCGGTTAATACCGTACTACGCCAGCGATGCGGAGTGCTCGAGCACAAATTAGGCACCTTCAGCAAAAACCGGACGATGCACAAGACTTGAATTAAAATTGTCATCGATAACTATAATCGGGCACTCTTCCCAAATTAGACCACCGCAAAAATAGGGGGTGCGCTAATATGAGATGTTGAAAGGTCGTCCGTTTAACCTTTGTACCAAACTTTTAACCAAGGCCAGTACTGGGAGGGTGCCACCGCCAAAGCCCGCCGCGACCTCGACGCGTACCAGCAGCGCATGGCCGCCGCCAAAGACCAGGCCCTGCTGACCTTGGGCGAAGCGGCCCGTTTGGTCGTGGACGAGGCGGACGTGCCCGGGCCGGACCTGCGGGCGACGATTTACGAAACCCTCTCGCGGGAGGCCCTGCTCACGGCCCTGGAAGTGAGCCAGGCGCTGTTGCAGCCCAGCCGTCATTCCCACTTGGCCTTCCTCGCCGGGCGCTACGCCAGCGTCAAGCAGTTTTCCGGCCAGCTGCTCGCGCAGCTGCACTTTGCCCACGCCTACCAGGGCGATGACTTTGCGCAGGCCCTTGCGCTGGTGGCCGACCTACAGGCGGGCCGGCGGCGCAAGCTGCCGGACGATGTGCCGCAGGCCTTTATGACACCCACCTGGACCCGGTTCGTGCGGGCCGCCGAAACGGCGGATGCCCCGGGTGGCCACCGTCAAGCCTACGAGCTGGGCGTGCTTACAACACTCCGGGAGCGGCTGCGCTCAGGCGATGTGTACCTGCCCGACTCGCGCCAGTACGCGCCGTTGGAAAGTTACCTGCTCCCGGCCGGCGAATGGGCAACCGTGCGGGCCGACGCCTGCCAGCAACTCAGCTTGCCCGCGCAGCCCGTCGAGCGGATTGCCCAGCGTATCGCCGAGTTACAGGAGCTGCTGCCCCAGGTGGAGGCCCTGCTCGGCAGTGGCCACGGGAGCTACCTTGACGAGGAAGCCGGCCGCCTCGTCGTGCCCCGCCTGCAGGCCGAAGAGTTGCCGGCATCGGTCACGGCCTTGCAGGAGGAAATTACCCGGCGATTGCCGCGCGTCGAGCTCACCGACCTGCTGGTGGAAGTGGACGGCTGGACCCAATTTGCCGCCCAGCTGCACCCGTTAGAGGGCCAGGCTCCGCGCCAAGCGCAGCACGCCACGTTGCGCTACGCCAGCCTGCTGGCTTTGGGCTGCACGATTCCGCTCACCGACATGGCCCAGAGCACCGGCCTTGACTACCAGGCGCTGTGGTGGACAGCACGCAGCTGCCTGCGCGAGGAAACGCTGCGCCCGGCGACCACCCAACTGGTCAATTACCAGCACCGGCAGTGGCTGGCTACTTCCTGGGGCAACGGCACCTTGTCATCATCCGACGGCCAGCGTTTTCCAGTCTCCGGGGCCGTGCGCAACGCCCGGGCCCTGCCCAAGTACTTCGGCTACGGCCGCGGCGTCACGTTTTATACGCACACGGCCGACCAGTACGCCCAATACGGCAGCCGGGTCATCGCCGCCACCGAGCGCGACGCGACCTACGTGCTGGACGAAATACTGGGCAACGAAACGGAACTCGAAATCCTGGAGCACACCACCGACACGGCTGGCTACACCGACCTGGTTTTTGCCCTTTTTGACTTGCTGGGCCTTGAATTCACGCCCCGCCTGCGCGACATCGGCGACCAGAAGCTGAGCAAAGTCAAGGGGCTCGACGTGGCCTACCCGGCCCTCAAGTTTACCGGGCAGGTAAATCCCGACTACCTAGCCCGCCACTGGGAAGAACTGGTGCGCGTCGCCGGCTCGCTGAAGCTCGGCTACGTGACGGCCTCCTTATTTATCCGCAAGCTGCAGGCCTACCCCCGGCAGCACCAGCTCACCTACGGCTTGCAGGAATACGGGCGGCTGGTCAAAACCATTTTCATCCTGCGCTACCTGCTGCACCAGCCCCTGCGCCGCAAAATCAACACCCAGCTCAACAAAGGCGAGCAGCTGCACGCGCTGCGCAGCTGGCTCTGGTTCGGCGGTGACGGGGTGCTGCGCCGCAAGCAGGAAGAAGCCCAGCAGGAGGTCGTCGGCTGCCTCAACCTGCTCACCAATGCTGTGGTCGTCTGGAACACCGTCTATATGCAGGAAGTAATTACCCAGCTGCGGGCCGAAGGCTACCCCATGCAAGACGAGGACATGGCCCATCTATCCCCGGCCCGCTTCGAGCATATCAACCGGCTGGGTAAATACACCTTCGCCGAGCAGGAAACCTTGCTCCGCAACGGCTTACGCCCCTTGCGCCATCCCAGGCAGGCAGTCACGCCGACGGCGGCAACAGCTTAGCGTAATTTTTCGCCCCGTTGTAACGAGAACCCCGGACTCGACGAAGCAGTGGCGCGAAATCCACCTCAGCCTGACCGGCAACATGCTGCGCTACGTCTGGTCGTTCGACAACAAAACCCTGTCCGAGTCCGACAACATTCCCATCCGCAAGGGCGAAAACGTGCGCATGGTCTTCCAGAACATGACCATGATGCGCCACCCGCTGCACCTGCACGGGCACTTTTTTCGCCTCGTGAATGCCCAGGGCGCGTACTCGCCCATGAAGCACACCTTCGATATTCAGTCGATGGGCAAGATTACCATCGAGTTCGATGCCAACGAGGACCAGGACTGGTTTTTCCACTGCCACACCCTCTACCACATGATGTCGGGCATGGCCCGCGTCATCAGCTACGAGGGCAGCCCGCAGAACGAGTACGCCCGCACGGGCTACCGCCACCTCAAGCGCGAGGATAACAAACTCTACCCCTGGGCCGATTTGGCGGTGCATTCGCAGGGCAGCTTCCTGGAAGCCAACCTCTCCAACAACAAAAACGCCCTCGAATTTGAGGGCCGGCTAAATTACCAGGGCAACTACGAAACCGAAACCCACCTGCTGCGCTACCTCGACAAGCGGCAGTTCCTGGCCGCCTTCGTGGGCTACGACCTGCGCGACAACAAAACCCTGCGCTCGACCTCCGACACCGAGGGCGGCAACCGCCGCACGGCGGAGAACAACCGCAACTTCCGCCGCCAGGCCGAAGTCGGCGTGTACTACCTGCTACCCCTACTCGTGCGCGCCGAGCTGCGCACCGACCTCACCGGCCAGTTGCGGGCGCAGCTGGAGCGCCGCGACATCCCTTTGAGCAACAACGTCTTCATGGACATCCGCGGCAATACCGACCGCGAGTTCACGCTCGGCTTCCGCTACATGGTGAGCAAGTACGCCTCGCTCAGCACCAACTACGACAACCAGTACGGCTGGGGCGCGGGCCTCACCTTGCACTATTAACGGCAGCTTGAAGGTAAGTAATGCCCCGATTGCCTGTTTTTCGCCTCATTTTGTCTACTGCCGCCAGTTTGGCCCTGGTATTGGCCGGTTGTCGCTCGGCTGTTGTAGTCCCGAAATTCCCCACTACCGCCGGGTACCACCTCCCGCTGCCGACACAGCGCTTCGACACGGTGACGGCCGGCACCGCCCACGATTCGCCCACCATCCCGCAACGGCCGGTAACGACGAAAGTGCGGCCCCGGGTCGTGAGCACGCGGGACCACGCGCCCGGAGCGAAACTGGAGCCGGAGGGGAAGCTGGGCAGCCGGTATGCCAAAGCAACAGCCCACGATACCGCGGCCCGCTTCACCCAGCCCACGATACCGCGCCAGCCACGCCAGCCATTCAAATTATTTAGCGCCCAGACGCTGGTGCACTACAGCCTGCACTTTGCTTTCCCGGCCGTGTTGGCGCTGGTGTTTTTTCCCTTGATGTGGCAAACGGCTTACCTGATTCTGCTGGCCACGATGTTCATTGACCTGGACCACCTGCTGGCCAAACCCATCTTCGAACCACGGCGCTGCAGCATTGGGTATCATCCGCTGCACTCCTTTTACGCTGTACCGGTGTACGCCTTGCTGCTCCTGCTGCCCGCCACGCAGATTGTCGCCGTGGGCATTCTGTTCCACCTGTTCACGGATACGGTGGATTGCTTGTGGAGCTTCCGCCACTGCCACGAGTGCTACCTCAACTCCCGAATCTATGCCCTGCGCAGCTGGGTGCGGAAGCTGCTCGGCCGTGAGGCAATGGATTAGCCTGCCTACTTGCACGCCTGCACCAGCGCCGTCACGCTCAGCGTGGCCGTCGCGTCGGTGGTGTAGTTATCGTTGTTCACGCACACGAACAGCTGGCGGGTGCCGGGCGGCAGGGTAATGGGCCGGGTTTCCTGGGGCGTATTCAACGCGGCGCGCAGGCAGGCCTGGGCGTTCGCAATGGTGCCTTTGGTGGCCAGAAACTGGTCGGCGGCGGCCGGGTCGGCGGTGATGTACCAGTGGCACTTGGTGCTGACCGTGGGCGGGGCGTTATTGCCCTGCCTGGTCAGGGCCGAGGCCGCGGTACCCAGCAGGGCCGGGGCGGCCGTCCCGCCGCTGCCCACCACGGCGGCCACGGCCAGCGCCGTGGACCACGACACCGGCGGCTGCCCCTCGTCGCGCACGTCGAGCTTGTAAACAATGCCCACCGTGCCGTCGGGAATATCCACCGTGAACACCTTGCGGCTGGTGTGCATGCAGTTGCTGCAATGAATGGTGGCATTGCTCAGCGGCAGCGCGTCCTGCATCACCGAGCGGCACTTGATTTCACGGCCGTCTTCGCGCCAGCTCTTGTAGTCCGCCTGCTGCTGGCCGTTTACGTAGGTGCCGCGAAAGCTGGGCTGGCCGTTTTGGTGCCAGCCGCAGCAAATGCCCGTGGGTTTGTCGGGGCCTTCGCTGGCCAGCTTGCCTTCCCACTGTTTCTTCCACGAGGGGTAATAATAGTTGCGCACGGTTCCTATGGCTTTACCCACCGCGTCGTGGTGCGCAATCCGGGCATAGGCTACCTCCTCCAGGGTTTCGGTGCGCTCCCAGTCGCGGTCGAAATACACGGTGTCGGCCGGCGGCAGGCTCACGGCCGCTGGCTTGGGCCGCTGGGCCAGCGCGGGGATGCTTATGAGGAGGAATAGAAATGGCAGAAGGTAGCGTTGGGTCATAAAATGGATTTGAGTCGGAAAGTGGTCGGTAAAAATAACGCTGGGTTTTGGGAAGTGCCAATTCAGATTGCTCAGCATATTCCACCCAAAAGCAAGCCGCTACCAGAGCTACGAGCGCAATACACCTCGGATATGAAAAGCTACGTGACCTTCTGCAAGCAGCACAGCTTGCTTGCGGTGCCCGCCGACGTGGATACTCTCCCCTATAACCTCGTGCACTTGGCCGCGGAGAAACTCAGACCAGCAGTGGGGGCCAGTCAGAAAAAAACAAGGGTCAGCAACCGCTCACCGAGCCACATGTGCTGGCTACAATCAAGCAGCACCTGGCTGCCATCCGCAAGGCTCACCAGCTTTGTGATGGATGGCATTGCCCGCACCCTGCGCAAGCGGCAATAACAGGCGCAGGCATTCACCACCGGGAAAATGGAGCAGGCCATCCGCTGCGCCGAAGTGGAAACGTCGGCTGGCATTCGGACCCAGGCTACTGCTTGACTTTGCGGGGGCCTTTCAGCACTCGGAACAGGTCGACCTTAACGTCGAACAATTGTTGCATTGCAAGAACGGTTTTACACAAAAGGGCCGCTATTTATAATAGCAGCCCTTTCATATCGTGCCCAATCCCCTCAGTAGAGTTCAATGCTGCACGGCACTATCGAGGGTTTTCTCATACACCGGCGTTTCGTGTACGTGTGAGCCCAGGCGCCAAGGTTAAACGGCTGCGTCCCTAAAATCATCATGAGCGGCTTTACTAAGCGAGCCGGTTCAAAATCGGCAATTTTCTTGAGGGTCTTTTTGTCTTGCTCGCTCAAATAGGCTGCTGCATAAGGATGCGTATGCCAGTCTCCAAGGTACGTTTCGGTGAAACCAGACTGCTCGTAGTGCCGGCTTATTGCTTTTTTATCGTATTCATAATCGGGCACGAAACTCGTCCTTTTATGAACCGCCTTAGGACCAGGACCGATGATGGCCGTAACAACTGCTTCGCCAGTGTTGCCCCAGTAGCCCATCAAAATACCCCCCGTCTCACAAGGCATCTTGCGAATGGTTTCTTCCAGGATGCGCGTGTAAGCAGCTTTTTGTAACCACACCTTATTCATGCAACTAGCTTTTTGAGCAATACGGGCAGTCGGGATGAATGCTCAGCGGAAACGTTTCCCAAGTAGGAGGAATAGGCAGGTGGTTCGCGTCCACAAAATTCACGACCCCAACGTCCCAACTCACATCCGGATAACCTCCCTCCGTACCAGCGCAGAGCGTTGAAACAGCTAAACGCACGGCAGCTAGTGTAACATTTTGCAAATCGAAACTTGCCCCCGTGAACGTGATATCGCCGCAACCGGGTGCCTGCACATCCCCATGAGCATCGCTACGGGGAATCGGAATGGTGTTGTCTTTGGCATATTGCAAACACATCCAGCAGCCGGGTGTCTTGCCTGGAACAACCCGCATAACCAAACCACCCCACGCACCAGGCGTGGCATATAGCGAGATGTATGGGATGCCCCGCCGTTTGGCTTCTTCAGACAAGAAATTGTTGATGCCAATTTCCGCAGAAGCATCGAACAACAGCGAAACCCCGTCCAGCAAATCGTTCATAAGCTGCTGCTCATTTGGCTTACCTGGCACCGGTTTTTGCCCGATTCGGTGTTCCAATGCCTGCACCGCAGTCCGGGGGTAGTTGTCTCCGATAAAATCACGGAGGGCTTCGGTCTTCTGCTGTCCAAAGGCCGGTATGCCCAATGGCCAGCGAACGGTCGTACCCGGGTCAACGGAATCAAAATCCATCAACCGCAGGCCACCGACCTGATTCCGGGCAAACTCAATGGCTGCGGGCGCGCCAAGCGCCCCCAAGCCAACGACCGCAACCGTGTAGGCTGGCAACCCTTTTAATGCAGGCACCCTGATTTGAATATCCTGGGGACCACTTCTGGCGGCTTGGGCATAAGAAGCAAAAGGCAGTTTTTGCTTAACCGACTTGTTTTTGCCTTGCGGCACGGTCACTTCCATGAACCCTTCGAGCAGGAAAAGCCAGCCCATTCCAAGCACGCCTGGCCCTACTTCTTCCGGGATGTTAAGGCCCCAGAAGTCCGTGATGGTCAAGTTGCCGTTTATGGTCTGGCCATCCAAGGTCACGTCGCCTTTGAAGCCTGGCAAGGGCTTGCTTCTGGGCACCATACCCCCGTTGTGCTTTTCCAACAGCTTCCTCAACCATCCGATGTCTTGGTTGGGGTCGCCAAAAGGAGGGCGCTCGGAGAGTCGCAGGGCGTAGCCGTCGAACTTGAACGGAAACAACTCCTGAAAGACCGCCGGAAGCGGACTAACCACCTGCCTATCGATTGTGCTGTGCAAAACCGCTGACCGGGCTGGCAGCACTCTTTGCTTGGAAAATCCTACCTGGATGCGTCCCAGCATGGCCAGGTCGGCATCGGCGGTGACGAGCGCATCGAAGCTGGAGCTGTCAAACACAACGGCAGCCCCCCCGTAGTAGCTGCTGGCTGGTTCGGCGTGCTCGGCGGGGTCCGCAGCCAGCAGAGCGGCATCAACAATGGCCCCTTTCTCCAACACTTTCGGGAGTTGAGAAAGCAGAAAATCTGCCAGCGTCCATTCGACGTTCCAATGCTTGGAAGGACGCGGTATCAGGCACAAGTTCTTCTGAAAAGGGTGTTGGTGCCGGGGCAATTCTACGTTGAGGGCATCAACTTCTGGCCGGAAGAACGGGTAATTGTCGGGGAAAACCGCTCGCAACTGGATGGCTTCCTGCCCGGCCGGCAACCTGAATGCCGGGTTCGAGGGGTCGATGACAAGGCCAAGCTGCAAAATGCCCTGGCTCTGAAGTGCTGAATCAATAGCAAATTCAACATTCAGATTTTCCAGGGCATTTATTTCGCGTTGCAGCAGATGGGGACTGGCCTCAAACCAAGGGGATTGAGTTGTCGCCATCATACTTAGCCTACTTGACGGTCCTTGGGAGGCTGCGGCGGGTTTCTTGGCCCCGGAGCAGGGGCTGCCGGCGGCACATGGACGCCACCACCCGAACCGCCACCGGTTGCAGGAGGTGTACCCCCCCCGTTACCCGTACCCTTGAGCAATTCGCGGACCTTGGCGATGCCCTTCTGCGCTTCCGCCGCACTTTCGAAAGTTTTGGAGCCACTGTCCGCAACAATTTTGTTGTTGGCGGCTTGAAAGTGCCAACGCCACTGCTGAGCATGGTCCAAAAAGTATTCGTAAACGGGACCACCGCCCTTTTTGCCTTCGTGCTCAGGGGCGTTTACCCCATCGCGGGTAAAGACGGCGGCCCCGTGTTCGCAGTCGTTCTTGTGGTGGTATCCCTCGGCGGAATCGGCCACCGTATGACCGTTCTCGTCTTTCAAACGCCAGCGCCACTGGTGTGGATGGTCTTTGTCCTGGTAAAACTCAAATCCTTTCATCGAAAATGGGGATTGATTGAAAAATATGACTTGCTGGTAGCGACTGGCCAGTACTCTACAGACAAGGTCCGGCTTATCAATCCCCGTGCCAGTGCGCTATTCGTGACACAATTTCACAAGTAGCACAAGACACTGATGCATTAATGACACAAACTGCGCTACATTTGTTCGCGTAAAGGGACAGTCTGCCACATTGACAATGCCATGCTCATATACTTCCAAATCAACTAATTATGTCTCAGGAAATAAATGCCAAGGCGCTAGCGGAGGCCATTATACGCCACCGAGAAGCAAGAAAACTGACAGGTCGGGCAGCCTCAGCCGAAATGGAGAATGTCAGTCCTTCCACTTTATCTAGGATTGAGCGCGGAAACCTGCCCGACTTGGATACTTATATGAGAATTTGTCGCTGGCTGAATGTGGACCCAGCCCACTTTGCAATTACTCCTACCGGCAGAAAAACGACGGAGATGGAATCCCCGCTTCAACGAGAAGATATTATTACCCATCTTCGGGCTGACAAATTGCTTTCCAAGCAAACCCGGGAAGCCCTGATAACCATGATTGAAGTGGCTTACGCGGCGGCTCGGCGTAATATTCTACCCGATGAGTCACAAATTCCCCCCTCGCTTCAAAACTGAAGCAGAAGCTACCGCCCTCAATCTTCGTCGCCAGCTCGGCCTTACGGTTGAGCATGCCTGCCCGGCGAGGCAAGTAACCGGTCTGTATGGCATCACCGTGACGGCTGCAGGCACACTTGAACGCGAGATAATCCTTGATGCGTTAAGGGCAGAATTTCCAGACCAGGTGCGGGTTCGTCAGCAGTTGGCACTTGTTGCGAATGCCACGACTGAATTTTCAGCCATCGTAGCCATCGTCCGGGACCACAAGATGATTCTCTACAACGGGAATAATTCGCCCGCCCGGCAGGAGAGCGACATCATGCACGAGGTAGCTCACATTCTGCGCGGCCACAAAGGCGACTGCCTTCAACTCAACGCCGATATTTCTTTGCGGGTCCATAACGAAGACCACGAACAAGAAGCCAAATGGCTTGGAGCCACCCTACAAATTCCAGAAGAAGGAATTCTTCGGCATGTTTGTGCCGGCCGTACATCAGAAGAAATTGCGGCCATTTACGGTGCCAGTGTGCAGATGGCTAATTACCGTCGGCGCATCTTGGGCATTGACATCCGCGCCGCCCGGCGGAAGCGGTTTTAGCTTAGCCGACTTCATGCAGGCCATTCCGTCGCCTGAAAACCGGACCTATCAGCAAAGTGCATCCGCCTTACGAGGTACTCCCCTACGCCCCTCGACACTGCGAACGGGAACCATCGGCCGGCCCAATGATGCCGCGTATTTCATGTAGTGTCCATGTAACGATTCGCGGGTTTTGGCTTCTGTTGGCTGCCTCTACGCCTTGGCAGAGCACTTTCTTATGTATCACTTATGTAACAGCCGTCGGAATTTCAGCCTGCTAATTGCGGTATACGCTTCGAGGACGTTGCCCAGCGCTTATTCAGTCAATTCAAAGCTGAACAGTCGGCGCGGAAGTATCTGGCTAATTTCTACCCGGTTGAGGCTGTCCTTAATCGAACCGTCATCATACACCCGAATAGAAGCCGGAAACGCGAACCGCTTGCGCAACTCGGCCGCGTCGAGGGGGTCGACAAAGAGGTAATGCCCCTCGCCCCCCTGGTCAAACGCGAACGCATCCCCGTGCCGGCCGGCCGGCGTGTTGCCCTGGGCCAACAGGTACTCGATAACGGGCCGCAAGTGGTCGGTGCGCGGGTCGTGGTCGCCTCCCTGGGCGGCAAGTTGTGTCTTCTCCATAAGCGAGGCACGTGTTATTACAAGTTCTTCATCATCTGCGCGTAGATACCAGGCGGATACATGGCCGCGCATTCTTCGTCCGTTGCAATCAAGTCGATTTCCGGGAGGTGCAGATTAATCAGGTCGCGGTCTAATTCCTTGGCCGTGATATTATGGCGCGGGTCGGCGGGCTGCTCGGGCGTTGGGGTCGGTTCGGTGCTCATGGGTCACTTTTTGGCCTAAATAAATAGATTACTGGGCAATTTAGCAGGCAGGTGATTTTCCTTTTCTTTCTTGCTTTTGATGCTCAACGCACGCTTCCTCGTCGGACACCTGTTGAAAAATGCGCGATTTTTGGTTCGTCCGGCCGCTGCCGCCGACGTGGTATCTTGCTGCTAACGGCGCTGCTATTTAATCCGCTTGGAAATGAGGGTAGCGGGTTGGCAATTAGCAACTTTTTTCTTCGTTTATTAGATTCATGGTAGGAAGTGCCCTCCTACCGCAAGGTCTTAAAAAAAGTTTTTAACCCCAAAAACCATTTGCTATCATGGCTATCAAACCTGGACCAAAACCGAACAAACAGGATGGCACCCCCGACGAAAGAAGACGGGTTACGAAGGAAAACGCACCAAAACACCCCGATTTGAAGCCCCACAAGCATAAGAAAGGCGATTAATTCGATTGAACAGCCCCGTAGAGCTTCCGGCACTCCAACCAGCTGCGCGCCTCGCGCTCGGCCTGGTGGTGGCGGTCGGCCCGCGCCGGGTCGGCCGCTCGTGCGGCGGCCCGTTGGAGCCGCTGCGCCCGGTTGGCATGGTGTGCGGGATTACGGGGGTCGAGTAGCTGGGATTCATCGGTCACTCGGCCGCCGCGTTGCACCAGCGCGTCGTGCGTTGCCAGCAAGTAAAGAATGCGGTTCCGTTTGTACGGCCAGTGCTCGAGCAGCTCGTCCAATTCGTTCAGTGACGCTTGGTAGGCTAGCGGGTTGCGCTGCAGCTGCGCGGCTGTGTAGCGAGGGCGGGCGGCGGGCCGGTTGTTCGGCCGGGGCTGCGCCGGGACAAACACCAAGCTCTTCGCCTGCTGGGGGACTCGCGGGTCTTGGTGCGGCCCCTTACCGGTCGGAGGGCCTTGCTTGCGGCGCTGGCTTTCGACCAGTGCCGCCTCGGCTAACGCGAAGTTGCGGGCGTGACGGGCGGCTTTCGCCGGGTCACTACGCTGCACCCATTGGCGCTCGTTGAGCATCAGGCCGTGCACATTCTCCTGGTCCTCGTCCGCCACCATCCCCACTTCCCAATGCACGGCCCCGTTGTCGAAAAACGCCTGGCGAACGGCCAGCAGCGCGACGGTGCGCTGCCGGTTCCTGGGCCACTGGTCCACCAGCTCGTCCAACTCGTTCATCGCAGCGAGGTAGGTCGGGTACTTGTGTAAGCTGAACAGCGTGTATGCCGGCCGGCCAGGGTCACCCCGGAATATTTTGACCGGGAAAAGGTGTGTCTGGAACCGCTGACGAAACTGCTTTTTTTGGCTTCCTGTCATGCTACAAGATACGCCAAAAAGTGCGTATAGACCAGTAAAAAGGGGCTTTTTTGTTCTCGGCGAGGCAGCTATTTGCATAGTAGTTGCCTTCTTATGCCAGGTTTTGTCTATCCCTGTTTTATCGCCTTCCTAGTAGGCTTTAACATCTGGCAGCCTCAACTCAATTGCGTCCGCACTGTGGACGCAATTGAGTTGAGGCTGCCAGATGGCTGTCAGTATCGATACCCCCGGGAAGTGTGCATTTTGCTTGGCCGAAGCAGCCAAAAGCAACTCCTCATCCCGGCAATTGGAGCAGCAGGTCAATCAGGGGCCGGCCGACAATCAAACCATTGTGGCAAGCAAGTATCAGTTGTATCTACCTACTGAGAAAGCATTAACTGCAAAAGTGAAGGAGATTGATAAGCAGGAGCAACTGTAGGCTCCTTTTAGGTAGCGTCCAAACAAAAAAAGCGTCGACCTAATGGCCGGCGTTTTTGAATGCCTATGCCAGGTCACACAAATTAACTAGCCTTCTTCCTTTGCATCAGTGGAATAAGGGATACCCAGGCGGCGCGCTTCGTCGAGTAACAATAGCCGCGTGAGCGCCGACAGAGTCAGGCGACGAGCTTTCGCCACTTTCTGGAATAATGCTTTTTCGTCAGCTTCGACCTCAATACCAATTTGAGGCTTACGTATGCGCTTTTCATCATTACTCATAGGGCAAATATACACCAAGTAAAAAACTTGGCAAATTTCCGGTTTATTCAAGTTTTTTACTTGGTTTTATCAAGTAATTTAATACATTTGTGGTGTTCAAGTTGAACGACTTAACCAGTAGTAAGCAAAAGAGGCCAGCCGCGCTAACGACTGACCTCCGATATAGCACCTGTTTGCGCAGGCACTACGGTTGGGTTCTTGCAAACCTTACCCCAAAATTACATGGAAACGCATGTAACCGGGCAACCTGTGCTTGGCGAACTCCGCCATGCCCTCTCGGCCGTATTCTTCGGCAACCCGCTCTTCTCGCCCCAGGAGCAATTATTGGCCAATCATTACATCCACGAGTGCGAGGATGCCCAGCAACTCACCCGCTGGTTACGGCGCATGACCGCCGCGCTTACCCATCGGCACCCCGTCGGCCCTTCGTCCACTACTTCACTGGCCGGGTATGTGGTATAGCAAGCAACTCCGTCAAGTCCGTCGGGCCCGCAAGGTGGCCCGAATGCAGCAACACCAGCTTCTTGCCCTGGAGTTGGAAGGCATCGTAGCCCTCACCCTGCACTCCGCTACTCAAACGCTGACCGTGCTCATTGAACGGGCAGCGGGGGCGCAAGTGGTCGATACGCTCCGGGAGGCCCTGCGCGAGCGCCGCCAGGTCCTGAAAACCGAAGCCCGGCAGCTGCGCCAGGATTGGCAGGAAAGCGAGACGCTGCGCGCCCGCAAGGAGAAGCCTCGCCCCAACCAGCCGCTGGCCGACGCGCCTCCCGCCTCCTAGCGCTCAGCCCGTTCCCCGGCTTTACCCTCAACTGCGCCCTACCGAGGGGCGCTGCGCGCCCACGTACCCTGTTGCTTGTCATACCACGCTTCGCTCTCAACGCGTCCACACCCTTGTTATGCCCTACTATTTCACCTTTTCCGCCCAGCCCACCGGCGTGCGCCTCCCCTATCAACATGCCACCGCAGCCCAGCGGGCGCTGGCCGTGGGCCATCTGCAACAGCGTCTCGGGGCCCACTTTCCCTCGCTGCGCGCCAGCACCTGGTCCCACGCCCTGGCCGAATACCAACCCGACCTCTGGCTCACCGGCTCTGCCATTATGCTGGCTGAAACGGCCCTGACGCAACTTGCCCAGCACCTGGCCGCGGCCCCGGAGCTTCCCGTGCTGGACCCGCCGCTGTATGGGTTGCCGGCCCTGCACCTGGCCCAGCACAGCCTGCAGACCAGCGAGTTGGCGGCCCGGGCACTAGGGGAAGTCGCGGCCAGTGCCACCGCCTGCGGCCCCCGGCTCTACGCGCTGCTCTGCCGCCTGACCCACCCCAATCCGCTCGCCGAGCAAGTGGTGCAGGCCTGGTGTTGGAATCTATCCAGCGCCCCGCCCCTGCCACCGGGCATCCCGGGTGGACGCGCTGCACCGAACAGCGCCGAAATCGGGCAATTGCTCTGCCGCATCAAGGCATCAAGATGCCCAGGTTCCGGCGAAGCCGCATGGCTTTCCCGAGCCCCGCACGCCCTCTAAAAACCTTATTTTAAACGGCAAGCGCTTGTGGGAATTTTCTCCTCTTTCAACCGTATAGTCATGCATTATACCCGTTCAGGTATAGAATTGAACTTAATGCGTATATTTATACCCGAAAGGGTACCATACACGATTTAATCGCCTTAGTTAACCCCGATAGGGTACGTTTCTGATGACTAATCCCCTGGCTGCGTTCGTTAAGCAGCGCCGTAAGCTGTTGCAGCTGTCGCAGCCGGACCTGGCGGCCAAGGCCGGGGTGGGCCTGCGTTTCGTGCGTGAGCTGGAGCAGGGCAAGGCTACACTGCGGCTGGACAAAGTAAATCTGGTGCTGCGCCTCTTCGGCCACGAGCTTGCCCCGGCCCCCCTCGACCGCACTCAACTCCTCGCCGACCAGCCATGAGAAAGGCCGAAGTCCACCTGCACGGGCAGCTGGCCGGGCACCTCACCCAGGATGAGCACGGCTATACCTTTGCCTACACGCCGGCCTACCTGCTCTCCCCCCTCGCCGAGCCCGTGAGCCTGACCCTGCCATTGCGCGCCGAGCCTTACGTGGAGCGGGTACTGCACCCGTTCTTCGACGGGCTGATTCCAGAAGGCTGGCTGCTGGAAGTGGCCGAGCAGAACTGGAAGCTCAACGCCCGCGACCGCATGGGCCTGCTGCTGGCCTGCTGCCGCGACTGCATCGGAGCCGTGAGCATTCACCCGCTGCCAACCGAAGACGAGCGATGAGCCGCTGCCTCTCCTGCTATCGGCCCCTGCCCGCGGGCGACGGCCCGGCTTATCACCCGGCCTGCAGCCGCAAGCTGTTCGGCCGGGCCGTACCGCCGGCTTTTCCCTACACCGAAGCCGACATACTGGCCCTGGCCGAAGCCGTCGTGCGCCAGCACATCGCCGTCACCGGCGTGCAACCCAAGCTCTCGCTGAGAGTGGCCCCGGCCGGAGCCGCCGGGCAGCCGGGGCGCTTCACCATCGTGGGCGCGCTCGACGGCGAGTACATCCTCAAGCCGCCCACCGCCCGCTACCCCCACCTGCCCGAAGTGGAGGACCTGACCATGCACCTGGCCGCGCTGGCCCGCCTGCCCACGGTGCCCCACGGGCTGCTGCGCCTGGAGGGCGGCGCGCTGGCCTACGTCACGCGCCGCATCGACCGGCAGAAGGGCCACAAGCTGGCCATGGAAGATATGTGCCAGCTCACCGAGCGCCTGACGGAAAACAAGTACGACGGCTCACACGAGCAAATCGCCCGGGCCCTGCTAAAATACTCGGCCAATCCCGGTCTGGACGTGGTCAATTACTACGAGCTGGTGCTCTTCAGCTTCCTGACGGGCAACGCCGACATGCACCTGAAGAACTTCTCGCTGCTGCAAACGCCCGGCCGCGGCTACGGCCTAGCCCCCGCCTACGACCTGGTGGCCACCGCCCTGGTCAACCCCGCCGACACCGAAGAGTTGGCCCTCACGCTGAACGGCAAGAAAAAGCGGCTCCGGCAGCCGGATTTCCGGCAGGCCGCGTTGCGTGCCGGCATTGCCGACAAAGTGGTGACGGACATGCTGGCGCGCTTCGCGAAGGCCCGACCCGCTTGGCAGGCATTCATTGCTATCAGCTTTCTGCCGGAGCCATTGAAAGACGACTTCTACCGGCTGCTGGAGCGGCGTTTCGCGCAATTGGGTCTGGCTTAGCGGCCAAGCCCGAAGTCAACGTGCTCTGGCGTGCTCACCCGCACCATCGTCCACTGGCAAGACGCAGGCGCGGTATGCCGGGCTCCAGCCGGCCCTAATCTGTCGCGGCGATGATGGGGTTGATGGCGGTAAGGCGGGCCACCGCGCGCTCCAAGGAAGCGGCAGTGCCGTCCAGTTCAACGGAAACGAGGAGGGGGTGCTTTACCGCCTCGGCCGACGGGGCCGGCAAACGACTGCTATTGGCGTACGCGTCGCTTGGCTCTTCCGCCCGCCCCAGACCCGCCGGCCGGGTCAGGTCCACATTGCGCAGCTCCTCCACGCTAACGTCAAACACCTGGGCCAGTTTGGTGAGGGCTTCGAGCTTGGGGGTCGATTTCCCGCTTTCGTACCGGCTAATCGTGTTGTAGTCCGTGGCAATTTTATCTCCCAAGTCCGATTGGGACCACTCGGCTCTACGCCGCAAAAAGCGCAGGTTTTTAGCAAAATACATGGCAAGTGCTGAAAGCGAGCAAAATTAATCGCTTAGCAATCTGTATTTTACAGCATTATACTAGAATTATACAGCAAAATAAAATTAATCAGGCTACCAATTTGCTGTATATTGCAACATAAGTAAGTTTTTTACTTTATTACCCGATGGGTAGCCCGTAATAGCCATTTATCCGTCACTAGCTTTCCCGTTGCTATGCCTAAGGCACCGATTCGCCCCCCCAATTCAGGGTTTCCGCGTGTAATTCATCAATTTGAGGAAAACGACCGCAACGAATATACCTGGGTCACCCAACCCTTAGAGCGGACGGTGCGACGTTCAACCAAGAAACCAACGCCGGACCCAACCGAACTGCCTGCCCAAGCGGAGCCCTTGCTGCTGGTACAGCCACGGGTATCAGCCGAGGCAGGTTTGCCCGAAGCAGCAGCCACCCGCACCGATTAGCCAGCCTATTCCGAGCACCTCGTAGCAGTTGCTTAGCTGGCGCTGGCGGCAGCGCGCGGCGGCACGGGAAACCGCATCAACTCGCTGAGCGAGATTTCCAGCCCCTGAGCTAGCGAGGCCAGCACGTCGAGCGTCACCGAGTAGCGGGCCGTCTCCAGCCGGTAGATGGTTGGTTTGGACACGTCGGACACGTCGGCCAGTGCCTGCTGGCTCCAGCCCCGCGCCTCGCGCAATTGCCGCAGGTGCTGGCCAAAGGCTTGCAAAACCACCTCATTTTTCACCCCGGCAAGCTGGAACCAAAAAACGACCGTCTTGTAATCATACATGACTACAAGACGGTCGTTTTTTGGTATCTTCGGCCTTTCGCCTGGCTTCTCCTTTCCCCCGTTATGGCTCTCCCGGCCCCATCCCTTGCAGCACCTGCGGCCCAGCGGCTAACGCATACACAGGCGTCGCCCCAGCAGCTAACCCAAGCCCTGCTCTTCGCCCAGAAAGAATTGCAGGACATTTTTTTTCCGCTGAGCTGGGCCACGTGGGTCAACGCGCTGCTGATAGTGCAACCCGAGTTGTGGGTCGAACAGGGACTCAGGCAGGAAACTGTTTACCTCGACGCGCACGGCCTCGGGCTTTTAGCGCGACACCTGGCCCCCAGCCCGAAAGGGCGCAACTCCGAGTTCATTGGCCACGAACGCCCCACCGGCGACGGCCCCGAGTAATAGCGGATACCACTAACCCCTTTCTTTCCCTGCTTTCCCTTTCGTACCCCATGCCGTTATCACTTCACCGCCTTTTCGCGCCCGCCACGCTTCTGCTCCTCACCAGTGGGCTGCTGACCAGTTGCTCTTCGCCGAGTTCGACCTCCCCGCCCGCCGCTGCTGCCCCGGAAACCGCCGCTCCGGCCCCCTCCGCATTTCCGTTCGGCGGCAAGGTTGATTCGCTTAACGGCATCGCGGGCCATACCTTCGGAGAGCCGCTGAGTGCCTTTTCCCAAATGCGCTTGGTGCCGTCCGCGCCGGGTGACCTGACGAAGGTCTACGCCTACGAGGGGACCACCGGCTGGTTCGGCAAGCACCACGCGCAGGTGCGAACCCTTTACTACTTTCTCGACGGCAAATTCTGCCAATTCCGGGCCATCGGCGACGGGGCCGTGCTGCGGCCGGAGACCACCTACCTGTTCGGCCCAAGTCAGCAAGAGAGCAAGTACCGGCTATTCTGGGAAGGGGGCCGGGCCCGGGCCGCGTACATCGAAAAACCCCAGGGCTTTGGGTGGGAAGGCACCCTGGACGTACTGAGCAAACCGTTGGAAGCCGCGCTGGCGGCCCAGACCAGCGCCCGGCTTAAAGCGGAAAATGCTCAGTAGCCCAGTAGGACGTTGGTAAACAAACAGAATGGCACCGTCGACGCGTCGCGAACCGACCGGATAACGTCTTGGGCCATCCCCAGCCGGTCGCCGTCAGCGGTGGCATTCTTCCCCCTTTGCTACTTATTTATTTGCCCGTAATATGTCCTCCCCCTCACGCCGTCTTCCGCACGCGACCCCGTTCGTGTTGCGCCTGGCCTATGACCAGGCAGACTTTAAAATGGTCCGCACCCACTGGAACAAGAACTTTGTGCGCAAATTTCCGGCCGGCGAGCCCGTGCATCAACTCATGAATCGGGTGCTGCAGCAAATCCGCGCCGATGGCTACGTCCTGCGTGAATACTACGTTTTCCCGTTAGAGGAGGTAACCACGCCGGGAGAAAACACCCGCGAGGAATTGATTTACTGCGCGCTGCACCAACTCGACTCGGTCATGTTTTCGTTCGAGATGCCCGCGCTCCGGCAGTATCACCCGCGCCGGCTGCTGGACGATACCAAGGAACGTTCGATTGGGTGCGTCGATGGCTTGGTTACCGTGCTATTCAATCCCATGCTGCGCGATTACCTGCTCAATGTGGCGCAGCTCGACGAAATGCTGCCCACGCCCCAGCCTGCGTCATAAGAGCCAGGCGCAATGATGGCACCCCGGTGCAAGGGCTGGCACCAAAGCGCACGGTTTTGTTTAACAATCCGCTAACACATTTCTGCTATGAGCACGCCCATATCTGACATCCAAGAAGTTGCTTATCTGAGCGACCTGTTCGTTCGCTCCCCACCGGCCTACAGCCCGGTGGAGGCCCGTCTCTTTGCCTTAGCCCTAAGCAGCTTGACCCATGAGTCGCAACAGCTAACCTTCCAGTTCGCCTTCAATGACGTTATCCCAGGCGATAACGCGGACGGCAAGCAGTACGCTAAGCTGCTGGTGGCCATTAAGCGGCTCATGCAAGCAACTAAAGACAAGACTCTCCGACAAGAAAAAGGCTGCAGCCAATACCTGCTCCTATTTTCCACCTTGAGCCTGAAGCCGGACACAGAGGTGGTAACGGGCAAGTTCAACCCTGACCTGAAAGAATATTTGCTTGACCTGAGCAGCAAGTACACCACCCCCCAGCTGGAAGCACTGCTCATGCGCCGCTAAGCCCACCCCCAGCGTGCTTTTCAAATGCTGCGCTCCTTCTAGAACCGAAAGCATAAGGGGTGGAAAATGAGGGGACCCCACTACGCCGGATACAATCAGGTTCTGGGTTGAACTAAACGACTATGGACTGCAAGTCCATAGGTTTGATAGCGAATGGAATTCGGCGGTTTCGGCTAAAGCCGGCTGAGAGGTTGCACTGGCAGATTGCCGTCACGACAGAAAAACAACCAAGTTATAGGCTAGCTGGCCCGTGCTAAAACCTTAGCCAAAGCCTGCTACGCCCTAACCGGCAAGCCCCTGGGCGTATCCGGGGAGATGGCGGAAGCAGAAACGGTGCGGCTGCTCGGATTGACGCTGGCTGACGCTTGCTGCGAAGGTTACGACGCGAGCGAAATCGTGGACGGCCAGGAGCACAAGATTCGGATAATGGGCCGCCGGCTGCTGCCCACCGGTAAGCCAACCCAAAAGGTCGGCGCGCTAAAGTTTCGCAAGTAATGGGATGGATAGCGTCATGCTGGTGCTACTCAACGAAGACTACGAGCCCACAGGCATCTGGCAGGCCGTGCAGCGGTAGCGCTGAAGACCATCCGTGGCTTTCCTATGGGATATACAACGTCCGGCTGCTACAGGATTGGTAAATAAGGGGGGGCTAAAACCATTATCAAAAATATGCCTCTCTACCGCCTCGCGTCCACACACGACCAACGATGATTGTAGCAGACCATGATGTGGGGTAGCCCCTCACGAAGCGTAGGATAGAAATCACAGTAATTTTAATCTGCGCCGCTATAACAAGGTTTATTCAATTGCAAATACCATTGCGTGAACAGTTATAATATTAGTAACACTAGTAATATTTGTGTTACGTATAACACTGGTAACATTCGGGTGCCTATATTTGCCGCATGAGTAAAATTCTGGCATTTACGAATCAAAAGGGCGGAGTTGGCAAAACCACGTCCACCGCCAATATCGGCGCGGGGCTATTGCGCGCCGGCAAGCGGGTACTACTCGTGGACCTGGACCCGCAGGCCAACCTTAGCAAAGGACTAGGGGTGGTGAAGGCGGAGAAAAACGTGTATGGCGCGCTGCTGCAGGAGTATCCCCTCAAAGCCTATCCGGCCCACGGCATGGGGCTGATAGCGGGCTCACCGGCGCTGTCGGGCTTCGAGAAGGTGAAGGGCGACGAACTGGACCGCGAGTTTCTGCTCAAGGAGTTGCTTGAGCCAATTCGCGGGAAGTTTGACTATATCTTACTCGATTGCCCGCCGGCGCTGGGGCTGGTCACGCTCAACGCCTACGCCTGCGCGCAGGAGCTCTACATTCCGCTGGAGGCCCAGCTGTACGCGACCGATGGCCTGGAGATGGTGCTGGGTCTGGTGAGCCGGGTGCAGCGGCGGCTAAACCCCGAATTGATAGTCGGCGGTATCTTCTTCACCCGCCACGACGCCCGTAAGGTGCTGCGGCGGGAAACGGCCGAGCAAATGCGGGCCCAGCATCCGGAACTGGTGCTGAACAGCTTTATCCGCGAAAGCATTGCCTTGGGGGAAGCCCCTCATTTAGGCAAAGATATTTTCACTTATGCTCCGCAAAGTGCCGGGGCCACCGACTACCAGGCGCTGGTGGCGGAAATCCTCACCCGCTAAGCAGCTTACATCCCATGGCCAAAACCTTCAAAAATCTATCGGCTGCCGGCGAGGCGACCACTGCAAAGCCAACGTCAGAGCGCGACTTCTTCGACCTCACCGACGATATTGCCCCCGTCCAAAAACCAGCGGCTAAGCCAGTTGTGTCAAAGACAACCAGCAATACTGATAATACAAGTAACACTGGTAATAAAAGCAATAATAAGCGGGCATCCAAAGCGGAAGTTCCCGTTACCGTAGCCGCTCCGGAGGCCGATGATGCGTCGGATGGAGTCCGCCAAACGTTCGTGCTCAGCCGGGGGCATCTGGAGCAGTTGAGAGACTTCGTCCACGCGCGCCGGTCGCGGGGTGAGTACACCTATTCACAAAAGCAGGCCCTGCAAGATGCACTGGACCTGTTGTTTGCTACGGATGTTCCTGCTGCTCCCCGCCCGGCCAAGGCCCGCGAGCAGGAGCAGCAGCGCCGGGAACGCATTCAGCGAGGCCGTCGCGTCGGGACCAGTGAATAGGAGTTGCTCCCTGGGTTAAAGTCTGCGACGAACGTTACAACACCACCCCGTCAGATAATGCATTATGTGTGCAAGCACTGAGGTGTGAGGCCAGTCAGCCCGACTGCCTTCCCCTTTCTAAAACACCTCATCAACCATCCAGCCTTGTGGACAGGTCCTTTAACTGGTTCAATGAAAGATGGGGGTTGAGCTCTAGTTCGTACTGAGTAGGATGGTTTTTAGTTATCTGCTTTCTAACGTAGGACTTGGCAAAAGTTATCCGATTGCCATTGAACATGACCATCGGATTAATGAAGTAGAGGCTAGATTCTTCGCTTCGAGCGATGATGGATGCTTCCAATAGCTCAGCTAAACCGCTCATAACATTGCTCCGGCTCTTATATCCAGTATGCTCCAGACATTGCGAATGCATAAAGTGCACGCTTGTTGAACCCGGTTTGAGTTGGTCACATATGTAAAGCCAGACCTTTGTACCACGCATACTTAGACCGCTAAAACGAGCCAAGCCTTCCCGAAATATTTTGGTGAATCCGGCTTCATCGACCTCAACTTGCCGCACGAAGATTGCTTCCCCGTGTTCTTCACCGAGGTCGTCGACGAGCACCAGACTTGTTTCCGCTCCGCGATTCCTAGGCTTGATAGACTGACGCTTAACGGAAACCTTCATCTCCGCTACCGCTTTTTCTAAAAAGGGATTTTCACGGTTCGATGGGTAGTCAGTCAGCTTCTTGTACCAAGTGTGAGGTTCGGTTGATTTATCTGGAGAGGATGCGGTAGACTGGCTCATTTTGTATCTAATATATATAAACTAAACAATTTTGTTTTAGGATTACCTAGCAAAAGTAAAACAGTTTGTTTGCCAAAACTAAATCAATTTGTTTTAGTTTTGGTCCTGATTCTAAAAAGACAAGTGCGAATTTTAAAACAAGAAGTGTGTTTCTTAAAACACGACCTGCCGACTGGTCAATGAGTTATGAGGGGTCGCTCTTAACTCTTCAAAATGGAGGCTAAAAGCCTCCATTTTGAAAGGTCATTGAACGGCTCGTTGAATGCCCCCGGAACGACTGTCCAGTACGGTCGAAAAAGCGAACCTCCGTCCTCTCAAGCAGAGGTGTTGAACAACGATTAGGCAGTGGGGAAGAAAAATCTACTTCCGGCTCAGCCCTGTTTTCGGTTCATCACATTTCCCGGTCGTAGCTCCTCCCCTTCTCTCGTTCATATGTTGCATTGTTGATTTTGATGTGTCCGTTGAGAACGTCAGCGAATTCTTTACCGCCCAACTGGAGGTCTTGGTGTTCAAAGCGGTTTTTACTTCCCGGGATAGAGAGAATGAGTTGCCCCTTACTGGGAATTTCTACCTGTAAACCAGCTTCTCTGGCCGACCAAGCGAATCCATCAAGCGACATGATGTGCGATTTCGTACTCAGCACTTGTCCGCTTACCTGTTCAATTTTTAGCCGTTCATTATCAAAAATGACCTTTTGCTGGCGTTCCTGGTCGAGAATTTTTTGGGCTCTTCGCGCGGGTTCTTCTTCATCCCATCTTTTTTGCTTTTCAGCTTCCCGAATTTTTTCGGCGGCATCCTTTGCCTGCTTCTCGTTGAGTTCTGCCAACCGGGTCTTACCGCCTGCATAACGGCTCAGACCGGCCTCTAAAAGTTTGTTCTTGGCTTCTTGGTCCGTCACCTTGTCGACTAACTCAGCCGCTCTATTATAATTTCCCCTATCACCTGCTGTCTTAACGTCTTGGTTGAGCATAGTGACAGTTATTCGGCCAATTACTAAAGCGCGCACCTCATTGTCTAGCAGTTCATTACCTTTATTCAAAACCATTCGAGGGGTTTTCTCCCCCCCCGCCAGACATTTGTACAGGTCCTCCTGCACTTTATCGTCGGCCCGTTTTAGCTCCTGTAACGCGCTCAACTGCTTTTGCAGTAATCGGACCTGGTCCTTGACTGCGGCATGTTCTAGCGCCGAATTCTGAGCCTTATCAGCCCGTTGGTTGGCGGCATCCACCTGGGCCCGGGCGTGGTCGTTCATTACCTGACTCTCTTGGGCGGCCCACTTTTCGGGATTAGCCACAATGTGGCCCGGCCTGGATACCTGCTTTTCCTGATACGGGCTGGCTGGTCCCAGCTGCATGCCCAGTTCGGCAGCGGTCTCGTTTTGCTGGCCGTAGAAACGCTTCATGGGCTGATGCTTGGCCTTGCTATACTCAATGCCTCGTTCCAGGCCATGCGCCTTCATCTTCTCGCCGTACTCGGTCTGATTGCGGCGTAGTGTCCCCGGATTAAACAAGTCCCGCGCGGATAGCCGCCCGTCACTGGTGATAGGCACGACGATGGCGTGGATGTGCGGCGTTTTCTCATCTTGCTGAAGCTGGAAGGCAATGAGGTTTTTCTCGCCATACTTCTCGGTTAGAAAACTTCTGGTGTCTTTCAGCCACTCACTCTGCGAGTAATCCTTTGCCCGTCCATTTTCATTGCGTTCAAACCATTCGGGCGAAGCTGACAAAATGATTTCCACGCACCGAACCGCATCCTTCCGGCGGGGCGTGATGCCGGCCTCGGTGATGCGTTCGCTGGCCACTTCCCAGTAGTCGCGCTCGGCGACGTTCACGAACTCGATGTTCGGATGCGGGGCCTCCTGGTCGGCGTTGGACACCTCGTACTGGCGATAGTTGTGGGCCGTGGCCGCCGCCGCCTGGGTTCGGGTAGATAGTTTGCCGTGACGCAAAATGACGTAAGCCATTAGAGTAAACGATTAGGCAGTGGGGAAGAAAAAGGAGGGTTGCCGGAGAAGGGCGCACGTCCTAAAAATTGTATTAAAAAAAGCAGGCTGCACTTGCCGACCTGCTATAGATGGTCCTTCATCTTCTCGGCGTACTCGCGTTGATACCCGCGCATAGTAGCCGGATTGAACAGGCCCCGTGCGGACAGCTGCCCGTTTGGTGTAATGGGCACAATGACGGCGTGGATGTGCGGCGTCTTCTCATCCTGGTGAAGCTGGAAGGCGATAAGGTTTTTCTCCCCGAACTTCTCGGTTAGAAAAATCCTAGTATCCTTCAGCCAGTTGCTCTGCGAATAATCAGCTGTCCATCCGTTAGGGTCGCATTTAAAAAACTCGGGCGAAGCAGTTATAAAAGCTTCCACGCACCGAACCGCGTCTTTCCGGCGGGGCGTGATGCCGGCCTCGGTGATGCGTTCGCTGGCCACTTCCCAGTAGTCGCGCTCGGCGACGTTCACGAACTCGATGTTCGGATGCGGGGCCTCCTGGTCGGCGTTGGACACCTCGTACTGGCGGTAGTTATGGGCCGTGGCCGATGCCGCTTGCACCACTGTTTGAATCCTACCCCACTTGATTATTGCGTAAGCCATAGTCGCTAGAAAAGAAAAAAATGAAGGACCTTCTAAGTAGGTGGAATGACAAGTAAAATATGTCAGCGAAGCTATGTATAATTTCTGTATGCATCGTGTGTGTGATGCATTCAAAAAAACCAGTCAAGCTAAGGCTTCCAATCAACCCAAACCCTACTTCACAAGCAAGCTACACCAGCACTGCTACGTCACCAAATTGTTTCACCCTTTTTCTTCCCCACTGCCTACCCGTTCGCTTTCAACACCCTCCCCAAATGGCTAATAATCCGTTTCTCTGCAAGCCCCATCAACCACCTATCAGAACGATATGCTTTCCCCATTAGCCAGCCCACTCACCCCAGATAAGATAAACAGACCACTTCCTAATCGGCCGGTGTTCTCGTTTCAATCCGCAGTTCCTTCTATCGGATAAACCGCATCAACAAGTATGCCTGCTCTAAAAAATATCATCAGTAAACCCTTTGTTTGCCTCCCATGATTGTCTGGTCAGTAATTCGATTCAATCAACGGTTCATTTAGTTCATTATCATACTTTAGGAAAACAGTACAATTTCAACCCCTGGTCTCCATCCCCCCTTTGTGCTTATCCACTGGTGACGTTTAGCTTATTTTGAAGGGACAGCACCCTATCTATCCAAAAGCTGAATCGGCCCTGCATTTCTTGTGTGGTTTTCAGGCTTTGATGCTACTATGGCAGGCTGGATGTTTTTGATAAGAGGGGTGTAATTGTATTATCTAAAGACACAGCATACAGGCCCAATTCGGGTGTACTGACCAGTTCCTGCAGTTACCACTCACTGTGGGTCCTCTTGACCTTTCTCTTCCCCACTGCCTTCTTATCCCCATTCTATGGCTTATGCTATCCTGCAACCAGTATTCAAGCCCCTTCTTTCTAGCCATCATTACGTAGCCGTCTCAACTACCGCATCTCATATGCAAAACAACCAAAGCTGTGATTACTGGAAACCAAGTCGAATTATAAAATATTATTTATCAGATACTTACGATTATTATAGGTGTTGAGAAACTTAAGTTACGGCACCACTCGGTAATCATCTTTTCTAGAAATCAACTCACCACGGAGGCCATATTTACGCATATTATTATGATAATCAATTACTTAATCTTAAAAACGACCTGCTAAAAGTGACTAATCTTGGCTTATAGAACCAGATTTTTTGTACCTTGACAGGTTTTTATCGACGCTATTTTTAGTGCTTTACCGATTAATGATGTGGTCATATCGATGGAATAGTGTCTGAAGCCCCACTAGATGCTTTTGAGGTCATCGAAGTATCTCAGCTTATAAAAAGTGGTTCTAACATTATTTATCACATATTTATATTGTAAAAATTCATTCACTTCCAATCAGCTGCACTCGGCTCTGAAACTGAGCAGCAAATACGCCAAGCACATTTATCAGCTTGTGAGCCAGTGGAAAGACAAGGATACCACGCGGACCTACTCGCTGGACGAGTTCAAACAGTTGCTGCACCTGAAGGACCCCAAGGGCAAGGAGCCGGAGCTGTTCCAGAACATCAGCCAGCTCAAGGCCCGGGTATTGGACATCGCCGTGCGCCAGGTCAGCGAGCACACCGACCTCAGGATTGATTACACGCTGGTGAAGCGAGGAAGGGCTTACGACGCGGTGTGCTTCCCCATTGCCCGTCAGCAGCCCCAGCAACTGCCCATTCCCTTCGAACAACCCGCCGAAGATGCCCGGGCCTACACGGCTAAGCAGCACTAGAGGCATTGGGAATTACCCAGCCGCAACTCGTAGCCACCGTCCTCGGCGACGTCAAGCCCCTGGACCAGCTCTTCAAGTTCACCGACTCGCTCAAAACCGACAAAATAAAGGCGACTAAGAACCTCGGGAGCTTTTCTTAAAAATCTGCGGGTTGCGGTAAGTTAGCCGGCACCAGATTGACCGGATAGCTAACTCAGGAGAATTGTCCCATAAACGCCATGCCCTTCAACGCACCTACCCTAGACCGGGTCCAGATAGCGCGGCACTCTTTGCATCGATTACAGGCCGCAAAACCCACCGTTTTTGGGCATTGGACTGATGAGCATACCCCCGCTTAATTCGTTCTTGCTGCTATTCCTTTAATTGCCGGAGGTGCCATAGACGTTGCGAACCGGGGAGACAACTGGCAAAAAGCAGTTTCAGCGCCTCAAAGTAGCGCCCGCTTCTGCGAGTAGGTATGCTCCCCTCACACCCGGCAGGCATGGACATAATTGACGTGGAAGTAATCGAGCAACTGCTCCAGGTTTCCCCAGTTCAGTACGAACGTCTGCCAGGCACCGTCTGAAGCAATAGTGACACTAACCGGCCCAACAGTCTAGAACGGCAACAGCGCTCTTCGCATCGGCAGGAATGACAGCATAATTTGTGTTATCATTATTACCAGTGTTACTTATAGTATACGCCTTATTTTAGCTTCTAGGTGTTTTTTTTACTAGCTCAACAGCACAAATAGGGTCGAAAAAGGCGCGTTCGGATATGACCTTGTGCAGGGTTGGCTCGCTGGGGCAGCGCAGGATTTGAAGACTCTGACCTTGGGCGACGAACGAATTAGCGGGTGAGTATTCAGCGACCAGCAAATAGTTGTCGGCGGCCCAGGTACTTTGTGTGGCATAGGAAAAAATGTCCTTTCCCAAATGAGTCGGCTCACCCCGGACAATCGACTCGTGGATAACGGTGTCGAGTACCTGGTACGGGTGCTCCACCCGTAACTACCCAGCCGTTTCCAAGCGCAGTACTTCTAGGGCGTCGGCGGCATACATCTGAGCTTCGAGCGGGATGGGATGCCGTTTTACCCACTCCCCCTTGGTTTGCAAATGCCAAAGTTCTACTCATAGAATAAACGTCCGCAAGCACATATTACTCATGTTACTAATTAAAGTGTTGTTACCCATATTATTTATATTATCAATGTTACTAATAATAATTGTGTTCCCTTTAAAATTCTTTTAAACACATGGTTAGGCGCACCTTCACTTTTAGCATCTTGTTCCCCACTGCCTTTTTTATGCCTCAGTATCTACTCTGGCGTTCTTCCACCCAGGGCTCTGTCTGGCCCGAGCGCAGTGCATGCACCGGCTGACTTTGGGCAAGGAAGGCTGGAACGGCATGCCGGGGCCTGATGGTATTTGGTCACTTAATATCCACCGTGGTTTGTTCCAGTCCCCGGTGCGGTGGTGCTGCTCGTAGCCGCAGTCCCAGGTTTTGCTTGACTGCTAGCAGCAGACGGTCCGGACCAGTCGCGCGCGGGTTTCGCTATTGCGTTGCTCACCGCGTGCTACTTGTAGCTTTGGGTATGCACCGCTACCGGCACCAACTCCTGGAAGCCCAACACTGTTGTGCGGTGAGCCCGGAGTTACTGTAAAAACCCGGGATGGCATTTATACACTACAGGACCTGGGGCGATGCCGACAGGCACCCGTCATCCCACCAAACGAGAGGACCGACAAATGAATACATAGGAACTCGCCCGAAATCTTGATTTAAAACTCAGGTGATGCAACTCGAAATATTACTGCTGTTACCTATATTACCTTCACTACCTATATTACCTCCACTGCTCGCTTTCCAGTGCATGAAGCATCTAATACTTGCTTTCCATGACCTATTTCTAGCCAAGATGCTTACCAGGCCCTCCGGGATTATCTGAATGGGCTCCTTCGCTCATCCTCAGTTGACCAGGCGCTGCCAGAGGTACCGGCCGCCCTGCACCCTGAACTGGAAGCTTTCATGATGGGCAAAACGCAGTACGAGGACGGAGCGGGTCGGCGCATGATTTAGGCGGCCGACCTGGCAGCGTGGGCGGCGGACCTGATTTATGGCGCGGGCCTCACCGCGCCCCTGCCTCTGGCTACGCTGGACGTGGCTGCACTGCGGGCGGTCACGCTGCGGCTGACAGCGTGATTGATAGCGTGAATTGATAGCGTGAGATGGGCGCAACCGGAGCAGCCGACTGAGCAAGGGCAGCAGCAGTTGGGCAGGTGGCGGCAAAACGGCCAGTTGCTTGGCCCGGTCGTGGCACGGGCTTCCTCCAGGAACGGGCCTTTTAGACAATGAACGGTTGACAAGGCACTGGCCCTACCCGCATTTTATCCCGGATATTTCCACGCCAACGCCTGGGCTCCTTTTGTCGTGGCCAGCCGCTAAGCTTCATGTTCTGGGCAGAGCGGTAAGCGTATTTTGGTGCTTTGAAACGAACAGTACTGCAGGTAAGCTAACGCGGCGTTACCTGATGAGTGGCCCGCGGACCAAGTCTTCAGCATTACTATTCCTTACTGGTATTACCCGTATTAACCATATTACTCATGTTACCTGTATTACTAACAACATTTATATTACTCGTATTATGTATATTACCGGTATTACCATTAAGCGTATCCGTTTCTACAAAACTAAATTGCGGTTAATCCCAGCAAAACTCCACGATGCAGTTTACTCTTGAGCAAGAAGCTATTATTGCCTCGGCCGGCGATATCAAAATCAACGCGGTGGCCGGTTCGGGCAAGACGACCACGGTAGTGGCCTATGCGCGTTCGCGGCCCGCGGATGCGCGCATTCTTTACCTGGCATTCAACAAGAGCGTGCGCCAGGAAGCCATTCGCAAGTTCGCCCAACAGGGGCTGCACAACGTGCAGGTGGAAACGGCGCACTCGCTGGCCTACCGCCACGTCATGAAACACTCGGGCTACCAGCTCCACGAAAACGGGGGCTATAAACCCTATGAGCTGGCCGAGCTGCTGAAGCTCCCGAAAATGGCCGATGCCAAGGCCCATGCGGAGTACGTGCTGGCCAACCACGTCGGCAAGTTTCTGGCCTACTTCTGCAACAGCAGCAAACGGCAGGTGCAGGAGTTGAACTACCTCGACACCGTGGCCGACCCCAGCGCGCAGGCCTTCGTACGGACCCACTACGCCCTCATCGAGCGCAGCTGCCGGGTGCTACTCAAACGCATGAACGGGGGGGAGGTCCCCATCACCCACGATTTTTACCTCAAGAAATTTCAGCTCGACCAGCCCAAGCTGGCCTTCGACTACATTCTGTTCGATGAGGGGCAGGATGCCTCGGGCGTGATGCTGGATTTCTTCCTCAGCCAGGATGCCACGAAAGTCATTGTGGGCGACACCCACCAACAGATTTACGGGTGGCGGCACGCGGTCAACGCGCTGGAGAAAAGCAATTTTACGACCTTCCAGCTGAGCGCCAGCTTTCGGTTTGGCGCACCGGTGGCCGAACTGGCCACCCAGGTGCTGAACTGGAAGAACCAACTCGGGGCGGAACTGCCCTTTCCCCTGACCGGGCACGGGGGCGGCACCGGCGAACCCGTCAGCAAGGCCGTTATCAGCCGCACCAACATCAACCTGCTGGCCAAAGCCATTGAGTACCTGACCCACCACAGCGCCGACGTGCAGCGACTCTACTTTGAGGGCAACCTGAACTCCTATACCTACGCCGATACGGGGGGCAGCCTGTTCGACGTGCTGAGCCTGTACAATGGCCGCAGCGGCGGCATCCGCGACCCGCTCATCAAGCGCATGGCCAACCTGTTCGAACTGGAAGAGTACGCCCGCGAAACCGAAGACGGGCCGCTGCTCATGCTCATCAACCTCGTGGAATAATACGGCAACGAATTGCCCGCTTTGATTAAGGAGCTCAAGCGCCGGCAAGTAGCCGACGGGGCGCGCCACCAGGCCCAAATCTGTTTTTCGACGGTGCACAAGAGCAAGGGACTCGAATACGATGCTGTGCAACTGACCGATGACTTCATCGGGCCCGAATCCATCGACCGGCTGGTACGGGAACTGGCCCTTCGGCCAGTGGAGCCCAGCTTGCTGGCCCAGGTGATGGAAGAAGTCAACTTGCTGTACGTGGCGCTGACCCGCGCTAAAAACGTGCTCTACATGCCGGCCTCGCGCGTGCCGCATGAATTCGCGGGGGGAGCAGGTATCACGCCCATTCACGGGGGAACCCCACTATTTACTCCCCCACCGCCTCCTTCGCCGCCCGCGTCGGCCAGCCGCTCACCGCACGCCCATGATTACCTGGCCTCAACGCCCGTCGCCCCGCAATTGCAATCGTTGCAAAGCCGCCTGGATGCCGCGATGTAGCAAAAATGCGTTGATAAGGGAGGGGCCAGCCGGTAGGGGAGGGGCCTACTGCCCGCTACTGGAACGACGATTGAGATACTTTTTCAGCACCCAGCCGTGCATGGGCAGCTGGTCCACGTCCTGGTACGAGATATACGCCCGTTTGCCAGCCAGGCCCAGCACCACCACTTGCTGACCGGCCCGAACGGTTCCCAGGCATAGCGCACGCTCGGTCGGCTTGGCCCGCACCCGTAACCGGCGGCCCACGGTACGCAGTTGCCCCTGCTCGGCGGCCATCTGTTTGATGCTGGCCAGCATGTCCGCCTTGAGCTGGCGCAAATCTTCCTTAGTCGCGGCGGCGTGCTCCGGGTGGAGAAGGGCATCAATCCGGGTAATGTAGGAATCGACCACAATGGGCAGGCCCACCAGCGTCAGAAATCCGCCCATTGTGCCAGCGTACAGCATCAAGCCAGCGGCGGCCCCGTGCCCGGTGCGCAGCATCTTTAAAACGGCCAGACCGATGGTGGTAGTGATGGCCGCGTAAACTTCCTCCAGGTACTCGCGCAGGGCCGCGACATCAGCGGCACTCACCACTTCGAGCGCGTCCAACCGGTTGCCCAGCGGCTCCAGTATACTGGCCATGCCCGCCCCGTCCTGCTCAGCGACGCCCGCATCTTCCCCGCCCAGCGCTGGTTGGCCATCGAACTCGGCCGCGGCCGCGTCGAACTTGTCGGCCCACTCCATGAGCCGGCTCGACCATAAGCCGCCGGGGGTCAGCACTTCGAGGCCGGGCCGCATAAGGTCCGCGAAGTGTTGCACACTGCGGACGCTCTCGGCCAGTTGCTGGCTAAAGGTAGCTAGCTGCGTCTGCTGTTGCTGGTGCAATGCCCGAAAGGGGGTCATATCCACCAGGGGCTGACGCAGCGCGGCCCACTCGCTCATGGGCGTTCGGAGCGCGGCAAGCGGGGGTTCAAATGGGCGGGTGAGGGCAGAAAGAGATTGTAGCTGGCCCGCAATGGACCGCGCGTGTTGCGTGGATTCGAGCAGCGCAAAAAATCCCGTTGGCTGGGGTAGCTTGGCATTGATGCGCTCCTGCACCTCCAGAAAAGGATTAGCGGCTTTCAACGCCCGGGCTGCGCTCTTGGTCAGTGCCGATTCAGAAAATCGCGTTGCGGGACGAAGCAGCTTTTCGTATTTTTCACTCAGGCCCATCAGGCCTTCGAGGTGATTGCTTGGGTAGTTAAGCGACATAATGATTCAGCGGTAGCTGGTTGAGCGGAACAGCAAGGAGACAGGTTTCCGCTCTTGGTCGCGCGGCGATTGATTCTTGATAGCCTGTATCGAAATGAACTGCCAAATTATTACCTAACGGCCCCAACTCTTTTCCTCACTGCCCCGGCGGCAGGTACGCCTGGCGAAAGAACTCGTCGCTCAGCCAGGCCTTGAAGCGGGGGTGGCCGCCGGGCTGTACTTGCTGTCCTGGCGCAGCCCGCCCCCACGACGCATTTGGTAATCTCACCCCGCTGCCGCTCCAGAAAATTCGGCCGCCGCAAATCAAACGTGGCCTGCGCCGTGGCCCTAGAATTGCCCGGAGCTTGGTCAAATTCAACGCCCGCGCCTCATCGTGGTCATTTGAAGTTCCGGCCAAGTAGCGGGTTCCGTCGCGCGACGCCTTACTTCATGCTGATGGTCTCGGGCCTTTGGTCTTTTTCCATACGCATCAGTTGATTTCGTGCAGTGGATGGAAGAAAATAGTGGCAATGCTCTCAGGCAATAAATTAGGCGCAGTCTGGCAGCACTTCTTGAAAAGGAAACATTACTAGTCAACATTAGTAATATGGTTAATATTAGTAATACGGGTAATATTAGTAATACACCTTTATCTACCCAATTTGATGCTTGGACCATGGCCCCGGCAGCTGCCCTAGCACCGCAGTAGGGTAGGAGGGGCGGCCGCACCAAGTGCGGCCGCCAAAATTCGCGTGCGGACCGCGCGGCACCGAGAAGGGCCCGCATGCCCGAAGCAAAATAAGCCCTGCCGGCGGAAGTCTTTTGATAACTTTGGTGCCAGAGCGTTTCCACCAGGGCCAAATTCTTAAACCATGAGCTGCCGTCCCAAGAGCCGCAAACGCAAACGCATCCGGGCCGCGCTGCCGCAGGTGTGCGTGCGCTGCGGAGCTACGGAAGCGCTTACCCTCGACCACATCATCCCCCGTGTCTACGGGGGTACTAACGAACAGCGCAATTTTCAAATCCTTTGCTTACCCTGTCATCAGCTTAAATCAAGAGATGAAGTGCGGCACTGCAGTCCGAGGAAAAATCTTTTGAAAGGGCAGCTGTTAGCGGCCGCCCTCGCACACCAGGGCCTGGATGGGGCCAGACTTGGTTAATTTTGCTGTGCGGTAGTTAAGATACTGCGCCCCGTTGCCCCACACTTTTTGAGGCGCTCCTATACGCCATTTTAAAAATCACCAAGGGCACTTTCCGTTCTCAGAGTAGCTTTCCACGTGTTACTTCTTCGACTTTAGACCTGGGAAGCTGCCCTGAAGTTCGGTTATGATGAAGGCCGGAAGCGGGCACGTAAGTTTGCCAGCCTGCTTGGCCAAGTTGCCGGCTTTACGGGCAGCGACGACCTTTTTCAGGGCATCGTCGTTGGGCCCCACGAGTTGTAAAATGCGCTGGGCCATTGGCTTGTCGATGCCGTCCTCAAGCAGCAAGCCATAGGTTAGTTTACGGCGGTCGTCGAACTGCGCCAGGAAAGCTTCAAAGCCAGCGTCGTCCTGTACCGGCAGGCCCTGGCCAAGACGGTTTTTGGTGCGCTCGGACTTTTCGGGCCGCTCCGGCGGTGGGAGGGCAAACTTGATAGCCGTAACCTTCTTCCCTGTTTTGACGGCCTCGTAGGAGAAGGGAAAGCCTACGTCCTCGGCCCCGAGTTGCTTGACGGCGACTTCCAGCACATAACGGTTGAAGTCGCCCCATTTCCCGTAGGGGCTGTTGCCTTCAAAAAGATAGTCCTGGAGTTTGTCGAGCGCGATTTCTTTGGAACCCAGCGACTGATAAGATTTGAGAATCCAGTAGAGCCGCTGGGAGTTAGCATTCTTGATGACGAGCAGCTTCTTCACATCGGCCGAGGTGAAACCGGGCTTGCTGCCTTCAACTACCTTGGTGATTTCCATGAGGTAAGGGCGAATCTTCGGGGCGAAGTTGCCGGTTACCAAGCCCGTGCCGGCGTCGATACCGATATCGGAAACAATACGGGTGCGGTACTCACTGTTCTGAGGGTTAGAACCCACCGGCACCAGCCGCAGGTCATGCTCGTAAAGAGCCTTGCACGCGGCGCCCACTAAGCGGTAGGCCTTGCCACCGGCATCAGGGTAGATATCGGTAATCTTCAAGCGTATGGGCGGGAGCGGTCCCTCGTCATTCTGATGGATACCCTGGAGAGCCATGACCATGATGCGGGCTTCCAACTCGCCCATGTGAAGGTTGGTGCGAATGAGGTTGTTGTGCTGGAATATAACGTCGTTGCGCGCTGGGGTAGTATCCATTATGCGGAGTTGTCAGGCTAATAAGAGTAAAGATAACAAGAGTCTTCCAACTATGGTAATTAAACAATCAATTACCATACATGATGCGCATTGGCCTTTTTCATCCGAGTTCTTACCATACTTGTCGGAACCTTTATCATACATAGGCTCACTTTTTATCCGTTACGGTAAGCGGAACTCCTACCACAGTTGGCGGAACCTTTACCATATATACGCCTACTCTTTATCCGTCACGGTAAGCGGAACCATTACCACAGTTGACGGAACCTTTACCATACATAGAATACGGTTACCACAGCTAGCGGAACCGTTACCACAGTTGACGGAACCTTTATCATAGTTAGAGGAACCGTTACCATAGTTAGAGGAACCGTTACCATATATGCTTCGTCCGGTGTCCGTTAGGGTCATTTTGCAGGAGATTAACAACCAGAAGACCAAACTTCAGAGCATGAATCAATGTATGTACATCGGTCGGTCAGCTTGCGGAGCTTCGTTTATGCGGGACCCGCCGATTCTTTTTCTTTAAAAGCCTTTGTTTGAAAATGTGGGCTGGCGCACCCTTTTTTAATTCTAAAAAAAAAGATGGGCGAAGCCCCATCTTCTCTTTTCTTTAATTTTCTATCTTCTATCTTCTAGGGCGCCATACTGACTGGAGATGAACTAGTTGCAGGCTCATTTCTGGTAAAGGTTCCGCTAAAAAGTGATAATAGTTCCGCTCTTAAATGGTAACACTTCCGCCAACTGTGGTAGGGGTTCCGCTCAAGAATGGTAGAGGTTCCGCCGATGTATGGTAAAGGTTCCGACAACTGTGGTAATGGTTCCTAGTGCATACTGGAGTAGGGGAGAGCTTCAAAAAGTGTGGAGCAGTTAGGTTGAGCGGCATCGGTAGACGTCCCGCCGGCAATGGTTAGGAACTTGCTGACCCCTACTGCCCCACACTTTTCGAAGCTCTCACTTTTTGATGCTCTCCTTACATCGTTGGTCGGGCGACGTCCCGCTGGCTTTGGTTGCCATGACAGAAGAATTATGGGTCCTGCTTCTGTCCGTCATTGCTAGATTACTTCGGTCTGGTGCTCATGCCCGGCCTTGCTAACTAAACTGCCCCACAGCCTTCTTTCTCCAGCCGCGGCGGCCCCCCGGGTGCGCGGAGCCAAACTTTTCGTTGGCTTTCAGCGGCCGCAGCTATTGGCAATTTTAACAGGTTAATTAAAAAAAAAAGACTAGCTAGTCTTTACTTATTTATTAAACTTATAAGTCTTATAGGCCCTGTAACTATTTGATTAAGAGATGCTTAATAGCCACATCTGCTACTGTTTTGCCGTTATCTGCTACCAAATTGCCGTTTGACGACTACCGGATTGCCGTTTGGCGACTACCGGATTGCCGTTTGGCGAGTGCTGCCTTTGCTACCAAATTGCCGCTATCTGCTACCAAATTGCCGTTTGTTTGCCCTGTCGATTGCCCCTATCTGCTACTAAATTGCCGACTGCTATTAGGGGAGTTTGTATCTTGAAGCCTCATCTGCTACCAAATTGCCGTTTCGTGGATAACCAGCTAACCGTCATCACCCCTCGTCCGGAAGTTCGCCAGCACAATGCGCTGATTAATAGCTCGTTCGTCTTAAATACACTTGAATGGCGAGCTTTTACTGCGATTCTGGCCCGTATCCATCCGGACGACGAGGAGTTCAAGGAGTACTTTATACCTGCGCCCGAACTGGTGGGCGATGAATCGGGCGGGAGTGCTTACTCGCAGATTAAGAGCTTGGCTAAGCGCTTGCTGGACCGCACGTTGTATGTGGAGTTGCTTGGCCCGAACGGGGAGCGCGTCACCAAACCGGACTACGAATACATCTCATTCATCACCAAGGCACGGTACGTGCGGCAGCGTGGAGGCCTTTTTGTCAAGGTCAACCCTGATTTTGTTCCTTACTTACTGCAGCTTACGCAGCGCGGAAACTTCACAAAAAGTCTGACGGCAGAGCTTAAGAGCCTGCATAGCAGCCACTCCTTCAAGATTTACTGGTTGCTGTCGGAGTACCGCACCTTTGGTGCGCGCACGTTCACGGTAGAAGACCTGCGCTTTCGATTGGGAATCCGGCCTGACGAATACACGGACCGTTTCAATAACTTCAAAGCCAAAGTATTGGACAAAGCGCAGGAAGAACTGGCGGATACGGACTTGCGGTTTGAAATGGAGCTTTTGCGAGTCGGCAAAGCAGTGCAGCAAATCCGCTTTACGTTCAATGCGGGACCATTGGTGTTGGAGCCATCTGCTACCAAATTGCCGTTTGAAGTCGTCAAACCTGCTACCGCAGTGGAGCCTTGGGCAATGAACCTACTGGCAGTGGGGGTAGCAGAAGCAGGCTGTGAAGTTATTCGGCGGCACTTGGCCGAGGGCCAGTATTCCGTTGAGTACCTGGACTACGTTTTGGAAGTACTCAGGCGCCCCCGTAAATCCAAGATTCGCAAGCCCGCTGATTACGCGTATAAGTGCATTACGGGCAAATTACTGTTGGAAGAGTTTCGTCGAAGCCAAGAAGCACCGCCGGTTGCTGCCGCAAATCCCGTTCGCAAATCCGCGGTCAAACCGGTTGCTGTGGTTCCGGCCGAAACAGTCTATCAACTCGAGGAAGTACGGGAAATGTATGAGACTCCCGGGCCATTTGCTAAGCATGCCGAACGGGCCCCAACTTTTGACCAACACATTGAGCGCATATATCTCAGTCAAGGTTTTGTGCTCGAGACCAGGAGTGGGCAGCAGGTGCTTGTTTTGCGGACCCCAACCTAATAGGGTGAGGGAACTCGCACGGCTTCATTGCGTAGGATAACCGGCTTTCCTGCATACCATCTTATCGCTGGGGATGGGCTTGCGAACAACTCTCCTTAACCGAGCCCGGTAGGATAGGGGATAATTGCTCGTGCTGAAACAACCGTTAACAGCACCGGTATGGGCGGAAACCCGTCCTGTTTTCTGATGCCAATAGGACGATGTTGCCGGAGGAGCCTGGGGCATTTGGCGCGCGATACCTCATTCATTTTCCCCACTGCCAACGTTGCCCAACAGCCAGCTGCCCTTTCACTGGCCGGGGTAGAGATTGGCTCCAGTGGTCCCTCTATACTTCCGGGTCGGAGTTGGTAATGCCCAGGTCGTCGACCAAGTCCCGGACTTCCAAGGCCAGGGCCCGGCTCAGGGAAATGAGCAGGTCCAGGGTGGGGGCCAGTTGGCGGAGTTCAATGCGTTTGATGGTGGACTGCTCCACGTTGGCAATGTCGGCCAGCTTCTTCTGGGAATAGCCGGCCCCACGCGCCTTATCTTCGCGCACGCTTCTACGCTGCTGGTGGCGCAGGCGCTAACGGATGCCAACGCGCGCTTGGAGCACCACCACTTTCCTGCCTTAAGTTCGGCGACGTGGAGCGAACTCCTTCGGCAACTACAACCCAGATGTGTTGGTGGTAGGGAGCGTGGCCACCTTCGATTGGCCCGGCTTCGCGCGCCGGGTGCAAGGCTTAGCAACGTTCCCGGAGTTTCCCGTGCCGGACCAGTCCTTGGATGGGCCGGCGGCCCCGGCATTGGTCAACTGCTTATGGGACTATCAACAGCAAGCCGTTTTAGCGCTGGCCGAACTGCCCGAAAATGTGGGAATGCGTAGTTCCCTTGCTTACGCATTGCTGACGAAACTGGCCCAGGGCCACGGGGCGGCCCCACACTTCAGCGAACCAACCCAGCAAGCGCGGCCGCAACCGGCGGATACATTCTGCCCGCGAGCCGGTGAACAACTCGTGCCAGCGCCAGGTCCGGCCGAGAGTACCGCTGATTCGGCGGATGGGGCAGGGGAGGAGTCCGGCTTCTTGCCCTCTCTGCCCCTGGCACCCCGCGCTACGGATAAAGGGGCAAGCCGCCGACCTGACGGACGTTTCGCGACATTGTCCGGCATCACCCGCGGCCAGAGGGCAGGGTCGGATTTACCGTGCGCGAATTGTGCACCCTGCTGCGCATCAGTACCGCTTCGCTGGCGGAAGCCCGGGATAACCCGGGCCGGCAGCCCGGAAACCGCTGAATGCGGTAGTGGCGCTGGCCGAGGCGATGCAAGAAAATCCGCTAAACGTCATATTAGACATCTAAGCGGAGGCAGAGGAGAAGAAGAGAAAAAAACGGAAAATTCGGTTCCGGCGTCCGGCGAAGAGCATCTTGCATTAGTTCTAAGGTCCGGAAAGTTAGGTGAATAGCGTCCCGGTGCAAATGGGGGGTGACGTATAAGGTTTTAATTAGTACAAAACTCGGAAAAATATTAGTTTATACTTTGATTTTCAGTTATTTATGTACAAAACCCCTCAGTTTCTCAAAGTCGCTTCCAGAACCTAGAGGGTTCGGTCTAAAAAAGTATAAACCATTGCGGCGTTTGTGCCTTTTTAGGCTTATTGTCAGCGAGTTAACTAGAAATTCTTTTGCGCCACCGTGAGTATCCTGTTGGCCAGCATCAGCCCCGTTTGGGCGGACACTTCTTGCGTTATCTGCTGCCTTCCCCATTGCCCGTCAGCAGCCCCAGCGGCTGCCCATTCCTTTCGAGCAACCGGCCGAGGACGCCCGCGCCTATGCAGCCCGGCAGAGTCTGGATAGGCTGGGCATCAGCCAGTCCCAGCTGGTGGCCACCATCCTTGGGGATTCCAAGCACCTAGACCAGCTCTTTAAGCTTACATACCAGCTCAAAACCGATAAGAAGAAGGCGAACAAAAACCCGAGGTGAGGCTGTGAATAATTGTTCAACAGTGTCTTAATTGGTACAAAAGGGAGGTTTTATGAGCTAAGTAGGAGAACTTTTTACTTTCCTCCTACCTGGGGTTTTTGATGTATGTTTGAAACGTCGAACCTTCCCTCCCCGCCATGTCCGCCGCTGCTGCTGAAAATGTTGCCTCCGTTCAGGTGTGGCAACACAATGCCATTACCGACGCCCGCTATGAAATGAGCGCCTGCGAGATGGACATTGTCTTTGCCCTACTCTCCAAGCTAAGCAGCCACGACAAGCCCGGCACGATGTACTTGGTCCGGGTGCGGGAGCTGGAACTGTTGACCGGACGCCAGTGGAACGACAAGCAGCTGCTGAATTCCACGGAACAGCTTAACCGCCGCATATACCACATCGAGGACAAGGCCAAAGTGCTCCAAATAAGTCTGCTGGCCTCGGCCGAGTACCTGAAAGGCAAGGGCGTGATTGAGCTGGAAATCTCGGAGAAGATGCGGCCCTACCTCATCGACCTAAAAAGCAACTTCACCAGCTACCACCTGCAGGCGGCGCTCAGCCTGACGAGCAAGTTTGCCAAGCGCATCTATCAGCTCGTTTCGCAGTGGAAGGACGTGGGCCACACAAAAACCTACACCCTGGATGAGTTCAAGTACATGCTCAACCTGAAAGACCCAAAAGGAAAAGAGCCGGAGCAATACGTAGCGATTGCCAACTTTCAGCGCGACGTGCTCAAGGTAGCCATGAGCCAAATCAATGAGCACACCGATTTGCGGGTCAGCTACGAGCTGCTGAAGTCGAGCCGCGCCTATGACCGGATTAAGTTTTACGTCAACGCACAGGAGCCCAAGCAACTGCTGATACCCATTGAGTTGCCGGCCGATGATGCCAAATCCCGGCCACAACAATAGCTTTTGACTTGGTGCCCGACGCAGCTCCTGTGCCTACTGCTCCGCATCAGGTCGAGAACGCCGGCCGGCTTTTCGCGCCGTTGAGCATCACCACGCCCGAGTTAGCAGCGCAAATTCTCAGCAGCGCGGCCCACGTCGCCGCCTGCAACAAATTTGCTCACGACCTGAAAGTGGGCACACACGCTTAATCACACTCCCTTTCAGGGCCGTTGCTGACTATTTTAGGCATCAAAAAGGTCAGCAATGGGCCACTATTTGATGGCAACCCGAAGCCCCCCACCAAAACGCGACAATCGCCTTACCTTGGTGGTGAGAAGCGGCTGGTACTACCCGCCTCACCGTGCCTATGTTGCTGACTATTACCCCTTCTTTCTCTCCCTATCCGACATATTTTGCGCGTTCCGTAGCTGCTGGCGCCGCCCGTTTTCACCATTGGCTGTTGGTGTCCGGGCTGCTGCTCGTAGCCAGCTTGGCCCACGCGCAAGCGCCCATTCAAGGCCTGCCCTTCTGGAAATGGCAAAACCCGTTGCCTACCGGTTACGACCTGGTGGCGGCGCACGTCTTCAACGACTCGACGGCCATTGTGGTGGGCGGCCACGGCACGGCGCTCAAAACCCGCGACGGGGGCCGCACCTGGCAGGCCCTTCATGTGGGCACTACTGACCGGCTCACCCACGTCAGCTTCGCCAATGCGCTGGTGGGCTGGGTAGCCGTGCTCACGCCCCCCACCGATGTGTACCCCATTACCCGGCCCTACGGCGGCATTGGGGAGGTGCGCCGCACCACCGACGGCGGCCTGACGTGGACGCGTCAGCAGATTGAAAACAGTGGCAGCCAGATTCGCACCCTCAAAGCCCTTTCGGCCACCGAGGCCTACGTGAGCTACGAAGAGCTGATTTGCACCAACCCCAACTTGTCCTGCGGCGGCCCCGCCACGCCCCGCCTGCGCCACACCACCGACGGCGGGCAGTCGTGGCCGCTGGTGAACACCGCTAACCCGCTGCTGAACTTCGTGGCGCCGGGCATGGCCGTGACCACCCGGGAAGTGCAGGGCCACAACATGGTGCTGCGCACCCGCGACGGCGGCCAGACCTTCCGCGACATCACCCCGGTGGTGCAGCAGAACCGGTACTTCAGCACGCCCGTGTTCGTGGATTCGCTGCACGGCTGGGTCGCGAGCAACACGCTGTACTTCATTTACCCGCCCAACCTGTACCGCACCCAGGACGGCGGCCGCACCTGGACGGAACAGCACGCCCGCGCCGATTTCCTGAACCCGGAAAGGGCCATTCTGGGCCTGGCTTTTGCCGATAGCCTGCACGGCGTGGCCACGCTGTCGGGGAGCGAGGTGGTGGCGACGGCCGACGGGGGCCGCACCTGGACCGAAGGCCAGGACGCGGTGACCTACCGGGGCCCCGGCGTTTCCGGCCCGTTGTGGACCACCGCCGGCGGCCACAGCTACTGGAACGTGGGCAGCGCCGGCCGGGTCAACGTGTCGGCCACCGACGGGCGCACCTGGGCCAACCGCACCCGCAACCAGAGCGCGGGCCTCGATGATTATGGCGGCAACCTCCTCAAGCAAGTCCGGCTGCTGGATGCCACGCACGGCTGGGCATGGGGGCCGCGCCAGCTGCTGCGCACCGCCAGCCGGGGCGCGCAGTGGGACTTCTTTAAGCCGGATTCAATTTCGGGCAATCCCTTGACCTACGGCTCCGTGCGGGCCGCCGATTTCCCGGACCGCGACACGGGCTGCGTGGTGGTACAGTCCAGCCTCTACAACGGCATCCGCAACCGACTACAGGCAGTCGTGGTGCGCACCACCGACGGCGGCCAGCACTGGACCCCGCGGCTTTCACTGCCGCAGGTCCCGCAGCAGCCCTACGGCTTGTCTGCCGACCAAGGCGGGGTGCAGGCCCTGCGCTTTGGTACACCCCGGCAGGCGGTGCTGGTGGGCGACAGCGGCACCATCTTCGCCACCCAGGACGGCGGTCTGAACTGGACGCGCCGGGCCAGCCCCACCCGTCACCGCCTCACCGACGTGGCCTGGGCCGGGCCGGTCGGCCGCACCGTGTACGCAAGCGGCGACTCGGCGACCCTGTGCCGCTCCGACGATGGGGGCCAGACCTGGCGGCTGGTCCGCGTCGACAGCGCCTCGTTTATGATTACTCCCAGCCAGTTCTGGCCCGCCGCCTTCTCAGCCGGCACGCCCGTGCGCGGCATTGTGTTTACCTCACCCGAAGTAGGCTACATGCCTTACAGCAACGGCGTGGCCAAAACCACCAACGGGGGCCGCACCTGGGCCAGCACCACGCACCTGTCCTCCCGCAGCTCCATGCGCGGCAATGGCCAACGCGACGCAAATTCCCTGAACCTGTACTTCCGCTCGCCGCGGGAAGGCTGGTATTTTGGCGACGACAGCTTTCGGACCACCGATGCGGGGCTGACCTGGACCAAGATGCCGGAGCTGGGCGACGTTGTAGGCGTGGCCATGAGCGGCGGCACGCTGGCCGATTCCTATAACGCCTGGCTGGTGGGCTACAATGGCCGCATCCTGCACTACTCGGAGAAGTTTATTCAAGCCGATACGTCCCGCACCCAAGCCTTAAGTTACTGCGCGGGCGGCGCGCTCGCGCTGGCTTTCACCACCGAAGGCAGCCTGAGCCAACTCCCGGCCGACTACCGGGTGCAGGTGTCCAACCGGATGGGGCGCTTCCGCAAAGGCGAAACCCTCACCCTCACCCCCACCGTGACCAGCACCACCCGCCAGCTCAACGTCACCCTGCCCGCCTCACTGGCCACCGGGACGCGCTACCGGGTGCGCGTCATCGTGGCCGACAGTTCGGTACTCGGCGGCGACAACGAGCGCGACCTGACGGTAAATGCCCTGGTCACGGCCAGCATCGCCCCAGCTGGCCCCTCCCTGAATGTGTGCCAAGGGAGTACCGTCTCGTTGAGCGCGCCGGCTAATCTGGTCCAGTACCAGTGGAGCACCGGCGCGACGACGCGCAGCATCACCGTGGGCACGGCCGGCACCTACACCGTGCGCGGGGCCTCGGCGGTGGGCTGCCTGGGGCCGCCCTCAACTCCTATTACGGTTACGGTGGTGCCGCTGCCCGCGCAGCCCGTGGTGCAGCAGGTGCCCGGTGGGCCGCTTCGCGTAAGTGCCCCCGTCACCGGCGCGGCCTATCAATGGGCACTCCCCACTGGACCGATTCCGGGCGCGACTGGGGCCACTTACCCTGCCACGGGCGCGGCCCCAGCGGGCATCTACACCGTGGTAGCGACTGTGAATGGTTGCGCGTCGCCGGCCTCGGCTCCGCTGGCCGTGGTGCTGGCCACTGCGACGGCCAGCACGGCGCAAGAGTTGCACCTGTACCCCAACCCGGCCCGCACGACGTTGTGGCTGGAACGGCCAACGGGCGCGCTGGCGGCCACCGTGCGGCTGCTCGACGTGACCGGGCGCGTCGTCTGGCAGGGCACGGTCGGGGCGGGCACCTCCGCCTTGCCGGTGCAGCAGGTGCCGGCCGGGCTTTACTTAGTGCGCCTGCAAACGTCCACCGGCCCACCGGCCGTGGTTCGGATAGTGGTGGAGCACTAGCCGCCCCCTCGCATCGGAAGCCCTCGACACGACCAGGGGACTTACGCCATGCCCTTCTCCTGCAACGTTCATCTCTTTTCTTTTCGCCATGCGTTCCTGTTTTCCTTCTGCTGCCCGCCGCCTCTCCGCCCTGTTGAGCGTGCTACTGATGCTAAGCTTTCAGAGCCAGGCTCAGACTTCACCCATCAGCGCCTACCGCTTCACCGCCAGTCAGGGCACCTTTACCACCATCGCGGCCCAGGGGTTGGGTTCGGTGCGGGTGCGCGACATCGAGCAGGACGAGAACGACTCGCGGCTGTACGCCCTCCCGTTTTCGTTCCGGTGTGGCGACGGCACCTACACCCACTTCAGCGTGACCTCCAACGGCGCACTGCAGTTTGGAATAGCCGCCGGGATAGCTGGCCCAACTCTGTCCCCGTTCTCCGACCCGGAGTTGAACGGCGACACGGGCGAGGCTTCGTATACCTACTTCGGCACGGCCCCGAACCGAACGTTCATCATGGAGTGGCGCAACTGGCGCTGGCCGCGCTACCTGGGGGGAGGTAACCCACCCGGTACGCCGTCCATCTCCTTCCAGGTCAAGCTCTACGAAACCACCAACGTGGTACAGTACATGTACCGACAGGAAGCCGCCGTACCGGCTCCGCTCACCAACCTTGGGGCGTTCATTGGCCTGACGGATGGCAGCACCAGTTTTCTTTCGCTCGGCGATGCCTCGGCCGCGCCGGTGGCCAGCAGCACAATACGCACCAGCACCATTACCCAGCGGCCCGCGACCGGGCAGGTGTACACCTTTACGTCGCCCGCGCCCTGCCCGGCCCCAGCGGGCCTTGCGGCCACGGCCACCTCGCCCACCACGGCCACAGTGAGCTTCACGCCGGGAGCCGGCACGGCCGGCACCGTGCTGGTGTACGGCCCGACCACGGTCGGCACCACCCCGCAGACGCTGACGGGCACCGCCTCGCCGGTGCTGCTGACGGGGCTGCTGCCCAATACCACGTACAGCGTGCTTATCTACGGCAGCTGTGGCCCCAACTACTTCTCGGCCAGCCCGGCGGGCCTCTATTTCTTCACCCCGCCCGTGCCCAACACCATGGCCACCTGGACCGGGACCATGAGCCGCGACTGGGCCACGGCCGGCAACTGGAGCCCCGCCCTCGTGCCCACGCCGACCACCGACGTGACCATTGGCTCCGCCACCCGCGCCCCGCTGCTGAACGGCAGCGCCCGCGTCGGCCGCGTCACGCTGGGCAGCGGGGCCGCTTTGGAACAGGCCGCCGGCAGCACCCTGGCTTTGAACGGTGACTGGCTCAACAACGGAGCCACGCTCACGCTCGACGCGGGCAGTACCGTCGTGCTCGATGGCGACGGGGCCGTCACGCTGGGCGGCACCGCCCCCACCACGTTTCAAAACCTGACCGTGGGCAACCAGACCGTGTACACCGACCTGGCCGTGGCCGCCGCCGTGCAGGTGCAGCGCCTGCTGCGCACCGAGGATGGCGCGGCTATGACGGTGCCGGCCACGGGCGGCTCGTTGCGCCTGCTGGCCGGGGCGCAGGTGGTGCGCGACCCGAACGCCTTCGTGACCGGCCCCGTGACGGTGGAGCGGGCCGTACCGGCCGGGCGCACGCTCTACGCCCCGCCCGTGCGGGCGGCCACGGTGGGCGGGCTGGCGGCCAGCCCGGGCTACGCACCGGTGGTGAATCCGGCCTACAACACCAGCCCCACCCCCGGCACGGTGCTGCCCCAGCCCACGGTGTTTGGCTACGACCAGAGCCTGGTTAGCACCAACACCACGGCCCTGGCCGACTTCGAGACCGGCTTCTACTCGCCCGATGCCCTCACCGACGCGCTCCCGCCCGGCGTGGGCCTGCGCCTGGATGTCCCCGGCCCGGCCACGCTCACCCTGACCGGGCTGCTGACGGTGAACACCGTGAACCGGACGTTGCTCACGCGGGGCACCCTGCCGCAGTCGGGCTACCACCTGCTGGGCAACCCCTACGCCGGGGTGCTGGACTGGAACGCGGTGACGGCGGCGGCCACCACCACCGGCCTCGACGCGGCGGTGTATGCCTACGAGCCGGCTGGGGTGGGTGCCGGCCGCTACCGGCCCTACGTGAACGGGGTGGGCGGCTCGCGCTACCTGCTGCCGGGGCAGGGCTTCCTGGTGCGCGTCAGCTCGGCGCGGGTGCCGGCCAGCGTGTCGTTTACCCAGGCCATGCGCTACGGCGACTACTACGCCCCCGCCAGCCCCCCGGCGGCCCCGGCCGAAACCCGGCCGCTGGTGCAGCTCACGCTGGCCACCGCCAGCGGCCCGGCCGACGAGGCCACGGTGTATTTCCAGGCCGGGGCCACGGCCGGCTACGACGCGGGCTACGACGCGGCCCGCCTGCCCACGGCCGGCGGCCCCGCCCTGGCCTGGGCCGATGCGCAGGCGCTGGCCATCAGCGGCCGCCCGGCCCTGACAGCGGCCGACGTCACGCTGCCCCTGAGTGTGGCGCTGCCCGCCGCCGGGGCCGGCACGCTCACGGCCACGCGCCTGCTCAACCTGCCGGCCGGCACGTACGCTTACCTGCTCGACGCGCAAACCGGCACCGCCACGGACCTGGCCCGGCAACCCAGCTACGCCTTCACCCAGACGGGGGCCGTCGCTTCGGCGCGCTTCGCCCTCAAGCTCACCCGTACCCAAGTGCTGGCGACGGCGCCAGCGGCGCTGGCCGGCCAGGTGGCTCTCTACCCCAACCCGGCCCATGGCACCCTCTGGCTGGAACGTCCGGCGGGCGCACCACCCGCCACGGCGCAGCTACTGGACATAACCGGGCGCGTGGTGTGGCGGCAAACCCTGGGCGGCGGGACGCAGGCTATTCCCGTGCAAGGGCTGCCGGCGGGGCTCTACGTGGTGCGCGTGTTAACGGCTACCCAGCCTCCGGTCGCCACTCAGGTAGTTATTGGGCAGTAAGGGACACCTCACCCCTTCCACAGGCGACTTTTGAACCAATCTGCTGACCGCGGCCAACAGCTTACGCACTGCCAGCCGCTGAAGTGGCACCCGTTCAGCTCCAGCTATTGGTGCCTACCAAGCCTAGCAGGCCTGTAACATTTGTACCAAACTTTTAACCGAAGCCAGGAATGAGAGAGCATCAAAAAGTGTGGGGCAATCGCGGTCACTACGCTCTTGAGCCAAGGCCGGCGGAACAACTACGGTTACAACTACCTCCGACTGCCCCACACTTTTTGATGCTCTCCATCATCAGCGGCGATACGCGCAGGCCAGACTTGGCAAAGGCGGGGTCGTAGGCAAAGGTGGCCAGAGCCCGGCCGGAGTCCCAGCGTACGGCGCCCACTAACTGGCCCCACAGGCGAACAAGGGCGAGGTCTACCATTCCGTGGAGGCGGGCGGTGGGGTGGGGGAGGAGAGCGAAGCGTTGCGGCGCTGCTTTTTGGCCAGACGGGCAATGGCCAGGGGGCTGATTTCTGCCCGGGTCACCAGGGCATCCAGCGCATCGAGCTGCTCCAAGGTGCGCAGCAGCTGCACAAAGGTGAGCAGGGAGGTGGGCCGGCCGTGCTCAATCTGGCTCAACGTGGCCCGTTCGATGCCGGCGGCATCCGCCACCGCTTGCTGGGACTGGTTACGGTTCAGGCGCACCCGGCGCAGGCTGCTACCCAGCTCGCGCAGGATGGCCAAATCAGAAAGAATGTATCAGTTCATGTTGTGTAGACGCAACAAAGATGACCAGATATAGCAGGTTTGTTGCGTCTACACAACATCTCCCAAAGACCCCGCTTATCTTCCCTGATACTATCTAATAGCACAAGGCTACGCAGCTTACCAGGACTACTAAATCAAAACGGCGTTCTTGGCTAATTGCTTAGCTAGAGAAGAGGTGACATTCTTAATCAACGCGTGCGCCTCATTCCCGGTGATGGGGTCATGTACACAAGGCAGGCTTAAGGTGAGCGGCACCTGAGCGGACAACACCGCGCCGGTGTGCGTAACCGGACTAGCAATGGCTTTTCCCAAAGACGTCAATGCCATGATGTCGACCGATAAACCGTCTTCACCACTTTTCAGCTTAAAAGCTGCACTGGACGCCTTCCGAATGCCATCAACCTCCTTGAAGAACTGAGGCTGCCGAATAATTCTTCGTAACAGGTCATCCGAGCCTGTGATGGTATAGGACATACTTACCCGACCTGAAACATTTGTAAAGGGTTGGCAAACTGGCGCAAAGCACTGGTAAGGGTATTTCTGGTGGGCAGCAGCTGCCCTTCCGGGTTGAACACGAGGTAATCCTCCGTGCCATCGGGGTGGACCTCGACTTCCATCTCCATCTCGTCCCCGTCAATCTCAATCTGCACGCCACCGTCGCGCATCGGAAAAACGTGAATGCTGAGCGGCCGGGCACCGGTCAATTGCATGGATAACAAGTGCAGCAGACGCCGCGCCTGACGAATAGCCACCTCCTGAATGGGCAGGGCGCCATAAGTATCCCAATCCGGCTGCAAAGCACGAAACGCTTCCACCTGCCGCTCCAGGCTAAACACGCGCAGAGCCAAGGGAGATTGCAGGTTAATCCGGCCGGAGGCAGCCGCAATAAGTTGAACCAGGGGTTGAGTCGACCGCTGGCTTTTCTTCTTTTGGCGGTGGCTCAACACCACTTCAATCCGGGCTTCAAAAGCCTGGGCGTATCGCTCAATGGCCTTCACGGAGCGGCTGGGGGCAGCCGCTGGGAGCGCCCGTTTCACTAGCGTTTCCATTTACTGAGCAGGTTGAAATTCGTAAGAAGCCAATTTTAGAATCATGGCAAGTACGATAAAAGCATTTTGCACGCCATACTCGGTATCGTCCATGAGGCCGTGCGCAACCCGGTTGCGCAGGTTTTGGCCCACCTTTTCGCTGAGGAAAAACTTGATAAAAAACCGGTCCTCTTCATCAAGTTTGCTCTTCAGGTCGGCCAGCAACTCATCCAGCAGTTTCTCCATAATGACCTCCGAGCCTTCCCGCAGCTTGAACGTGGGCAGGCCCAGCCGGGCGCAAATGTAGCGCAGCAGGTATTCCACCTTCAGGGTTAGGGAGTCCGTGCAGGCGATGAAATCAGGCTCGTAATCGGGCTCCTGGCGCCACCGCTCCAACTCTTGGAACAATATGTTGACACCGGACATAATGAGCCGCAGGGGGTGGGTCAGTTCCCGCTCGCCGGTAGACTCCACCCACCGGGGCTGACCTACCCAACTGGCACGTAAATAGGACTCAACGTCGGTCGCATGCAGCTTGTCGGCCTTGAATGCTTCCAGGATGAGTTTGACCAGCACGCTGGTTGATATTTGCGCCAGCAAGCCGTAGGTGGAAAGGAACTGAAACTGCTCTTTTTCTTCGGCCGTGGTAAAGGTTTGTACGGTATTGCCATGCTTGTCGGCGATAACGCTGGGGAACATCGCCATGAAGCTGTCGCGCTGGGTTCGGGCGACTTCGGCCACATTGTCCAAGCGGCGGAACATGGGGGTCATCGCCACTTCCTGCAAAATGCCAAGGGCATCTCGCTCCGCTATCGTCTCCTCGATGTACTGCAGAAGCTGCTGGTTGGCATCATCGGGCAGGGGAGTGCTGGTCTTGGTTAGGGAAAAAGCGGTGCGCAGGCGCTGGTATTCCTGTTCCAGTCGGCGGCTATTCGGCTCGTCTTTCAGGCGCCGATAGATGCGCAGGGCCCGCTCGACGAAGGTCACGGCCGTTAAATTAGGCTGCTGCTCGGCCTCCTGTGCCAATAACTCGTACTGCTGGGCCTGAAATACGGCCCACCGGTCCCGGTCGCTACCGGCTTTCGCGGCCAGTTCCGAGGACAGCTCTGCCAGTTCAATGGCCCCGTGCCGATAGGTAAGGGCCAGTTGGTGCACGCCCCGCCAGTTTTGCGCCAAAAGCTCGTGCGCCTGGTCAGCAGTTGCCAGCGCCTTGAAGTGTTCAGTGAACAGCTCCGTCAGGCGGGCCAACACCATCAGAGTAAGCGAAGTCGTTAAATTCCAATTAGCATGCACGGCCACCAGATGGCTGACAATAATGCGCAGCAGCTGGCCCACGGCCGCATCATTTTTCCGGGCGTTAGCTAAGTAAAAGGCGCGTTGATACGCTTCCAGCGCGTGCACCATGTAATGTTTGGCCCCATCGTCCACGGCGTTTTTTTCCTGGTAAAGTTTTCCTAGCCGGAAAAAAGCATCGGCTAGCTCTTTCACCTCTTCGTTGGTGCGAAGCTGCTTGCGCAGAAACAGAAACAACCCGTATTCGCTCCTGAAGTAAAGGTTGCGCCAAACATCATATCGCTCCCGGATGTAAGTGTATTCGCGGGTGCCGTAGGCAGTAGTATCCGGCCAGCCAAATTCACGCTCCACCCCATTTTCATCTCGCTGAGTGAAGCTGATGTGATACCCGATGCCTTGGGTCAGGGATTTTCCGGCCGCAATGACCTCTTGGTTGATGCGCGCTTGCCAGGCTGGCTCGGGTTGGCCATCCTGCTCAAAGTATTGCGCGATTTCTTTCAGGTGTTCGGTAATCGCATGAACATCTTTAACATCCTCACTGGCCTCATCCAAATAGGTTAAATACTGTTCTAAATCCTGCATACAAAACGGGTTGACAAGTATAAACCGACAACAATGGGGGTTAAAGTTCCAAAAAAACTACCCGATGCTACGGGCAATCTTGCGCATGGCCGCCGGCGAGTCGCCAAACTTGCACAGGGCCTCGCAGTGCTGGCGCAGCTCCGAGAACAGGATGTAGTGGATGGTGGCGCCCGCCGCCCGGATGGCCGGCCGCGAGAGCTGGGCCTGCACCTCCTTCTCGCGGGCATCGGGCACGACCAGATACAGAGCCGTCTCGTTCTCCGGCATGGAAAACGCCAGGTCCGTCAGCCGCAGGATGCCGCTGTAGATGCTGGTGCTCTTTTCTACCTCGAAGGCGGCCACCACGCGGCTGGTGCCGGGGGCAAACCACACGATGTCGATGAGGCGGATGGTGCTGGCCACCTCAGCGGGCACGGGCAGCTCGGGGTGCTGGTCAAGGCAGAGAAACGAGAGCTTCTGCCCGCCGCACAGGCGGTTGCGGTCGTTGATGGCCGTGGTCACGTCGCAGCCCAGGGCCTTGCCCACGCGCAGCAGGTGGTGCTGCATCTCGGTGTGCTGGTTTTCCTCCTGGGCTTCGGTCTGCACCTCCTTGTGGCGCTTCTGGGCCTGCTGCTGGTATTTGTCGCGGTCCTCGTCGGTGGCAAACTGCTGGTCGCCGGCAATCATCTTCTTCACCCCCACGTCGAAGAGCAGGCCGCTCAGCGCGCCGTAGTCGAGGCTCAGGTGCTGGCGGTGCTCCTGGTTGAGGTCGCGCAGCCGGTCGCGCATCCGCAGGTACTCCGACCAGGAGCCGAGCTTGATTTTTTCCCCGAACAAGGCGTTGAACCCGTTTACGATGGCCGTGTTGCAGGGCGGCATCAGGGTAGGATGCAGGAAATACAGGATGCTGGCCACCGCCGGGCCGAGGCCCTTGATTTTGCGGCGGTCCAGAATATCGATTTCCTTGAGCAGCTGCTGCTCGGTGGTGGCCGCCAGGCAGCTTTCCAGAAACTGGCCGAAGGCCCGCTTGTTGTCCTCGTGTTCGTAGATGTCGGGAATGCGCAGCTTGGGCTTCCAGTAGAAGGGGTGGGCCGCGCCCTGAAATACCTGCTTCTGCTCGCTGATGACGCTGAGCACAAATTCGAGCGAGGTGCCCTTAAAATCGTTGCCGAAGCTGCCGGCTTTGATGTCCTTGACCACCTGCTGCACCCCGCGCCGGATGGAGCGAAACGCCTTCAGGCGCTCCTCGTTATTGATGAACCAGGTGTTGTAAACGGACTCGGAATCAGCTTTGTATTGCTGAATAAGAGGCGGCAGGGTAGCAGACATAAAAGGCGCAGGGCTAATAAAGCAGCTAAGTTGCACAGAACTCGCGCCCCAATCACCATCCTGCCGTCGTGAGCTGACGCCTGCCCCACCCGGACCGGCTACATCCGGTGGCCCGGCATGGGCATGCCGGGCATGTCGCCCATGGCCTCCCCCGGCCGCATCGACAAGTCGCCGTAGCGGTCGGCCAGGTAGTAGCCCGCCGCCAGCATGAGCAGCGTGAGCAGGGTAACAACAGCTTTACGAAGCCCCGAAACCTGTGCGGCATCCCCCATGTCCATGCCCGGCATCGCGGCCATGTTGTGGCCGGAGTGCGCGGCAGCCGGGGCAGGCGCCAGAGTAGCCGCTGGTTCACCGTGACTCATGCCGGCCATGCCCATCATCGCCATATCGTGGCCCGCATGCGCGGTAGCGGGCGCTTCCGGCAGGGGCGCGCCGCCGTGGCCCAGGGCGCGCTCGGTGCCCATGCCGTGCTTGAGCTTGTTCTTCACCAGCCAGTAATTCACGGGGTAGGCCACCACCACGCCCACCAGCGTGGCCGCCGACATGGCGGCCCAGAACCAGGGCGACGTGGCCTGCATGGCGCGCATGTCCCGCGTCATCAGAATCACCATGGTGGGCAGCATGCCGGCCATCATGGCATTCATCGACATCCATTCCGGCAGAAACGAGCTGCGCAGGGCCTCGCCGTAGCTTACGCCCATCATATCCTTCATGAACAGCGCCTGAAAGATGAGCAGGCCAAAGGCGAACCCGGCCGCGTATTCCAGCCAGATGTCCACGCCCATGCGCAAACTGAAAAAGCCGGTGATAACCGCCGCCACGATGATGCCGGTGGCGTCGCCCGCCGCGCAGTGGATGGTGGAGCCCACCGCCTGCTTCCAGAGCGGCGCGATAAACTGCTCATGGGTGCCCGGGGAGGGCTCGCGGCAGGAAAACCAGTAAATCAGCAAACCCACGGGCCCGGTGTAGAGCATAACCAGCACCCAGCCCCACTTCATGACCTTCATCTCCGGGGTGCGGGTGAACAGGTCCCAGGCTACGTAAGCGACCGATAGGGCCGTCAGGCCAAACCATACCCATAACAGGTAGTCCGGAAACAGCGGGGGAGGAGTAGGCATGTCCTTCATAGGGGCAGTGGGGAGAAAAGTAAGGGACGAGGAGAACGGGCCGCTGGCTCAGGCGGCCGGCAGGCGCAGCTTGGCTTCCATGGCAGCCGTGACCGAATCGGCGTACACGCCGTAGGCGTTGACCAGCACCCCGCGCAGGTCGAGGCCGGTGGCACTGATGGCATACAGGATGGACTGGTCGGCCGGGTCGGTTTCGCCTTCAAAGCGGAACACGGAATCGACCCGAAAGCCTTCCGGCGGCAGCTGCACGTCGTAGGCCGCGCAGTACAGGCAGTCGGGACGCAGGTTAAAATCTTCGGTGTAGCCTTGGCGGCGCAGGGCTTGCAGGGCTTCGGTCAGCGTGTCGTAGGATTCCATAAGCGTTGGGGGCGTTGGGCAAGGAAATAATGCTTTTTACTCGGTGACTCACCCCGGCAGCAGCACGCCCAACTGCAGGCACTCGGCGTAGTCGAGGACCATGTGCAGCAGAAAGCCCACGGCCCACACCCGCGTCATGGTCGGGAACAACATAAAGACGTAGTTGCCCATGGCCCAGTAGGTGTGCAGCGGATGGAAATTGATGCTGCACCGATTGGGGTCGAACATTGGGGTTGCCCAGAGGTGGTCCACGTCAAGCAGCAGGGCGGCGGCCAGAATCAGCCACGCCCGCTGCCAGCGCGGCCGATAGAACAGCAACGCCACCACGCCGGGCACCAAAATGTGGAGTAAGGCATGCACCATAAATAGCAGCTGGTAAAACGCACAAGAGCGGCTCCTGTGAAGCCGCTCTTGTGGAGGTGAACAAACCGCTGCTTAGTACTTTTTATTGGCTAGCAGAAAATCCTGGAGCATCTTGATTTCCATCTTCTGGTCCGTGATGATTTGCTGGGCCAGCGCCTTGGTGGTGTTTTCCCGGCCGTACTTGAGCAGGGCGTCGGAGTTCTCCACGGCGGCCTGGTGGTGGTCAATCATGAGTTGCGCAAAGTCGAAGTCCGGGTCACCGGTCAAGGGGCGCAAATCCACGGCTTTCATCATCTGCATCATGTTCATCATTTGCAGGGTGTTGAAATCAGGCACGGCCGGGGCGTGCGCTGGGTGGCTCGACAGGAAGGCGTTGAACTGGGCAATTTCCGCCTGCTGCTTGTCGATAATCGACTGGGCCATGGCCTTCATCTCGGCGCTTTTACCACTTTTAAGCTCCTCCTGGCTGTTTTTGATGGCCACCTGGTGGTGCATAATCATCATGGAGGAGTAGTCGTTGTCGGGGTCCTGGGTTTTGGGCATGGCCTCCATCATGGTCATGGCTTCGTGCATATTGCGCATGTACACGCTGTCGTCGTGGGCGATGACCATCAGGCCATCGGCGTCGTCTTTTTTACAGGAAGTCAGGGCACCAAAGGCGAACAGGGAAGCCAGCAAGGGGAGGCGGAGGGAACGTAGCATGGGAAAAGGATTTTTAGTCGGAATGATGGAGCAAATGCTCCTTCTTCTTAACGAACTAAGCCCCACCCTGTATGCGCACAATTCGTCCTCCGGCGTTGTAAAGTTTCCAGCTTTAGGCCAAATTATGCAGGCTCAGCCGGCCCGCGCTGCCGGGCCCCAGGGCCTGAAAGTCGGACGGCGACATGCCCGTGACCTGCCGAAACTGGTTGGTCAGGTGCGCCGCGCTGCTGTAGCCCAGCAGGCGGGCCACCTCGGCCACTTTGGCGTCCTGGTAGCTGAGCAGCTCCTTGGCGCGCTCCACCTTCTGGCGGATGATGTACTTCTCCAGCGTCAGACCCTCGCGCAGCGAAAACTGGTGCGAGAGGTAAGCATAGGACCGGCCCAGCCGCTCGCTGATGAAGTGGGAGTAGGTCTGGTAGGGCTGCTGCTCGGCCGGGGTGTAGTGAATGAGCTCCACCACCAGGGCCTTGACCTGCTCCACCAGCTGGTCGCGCGGGTCGTCGACGAGCGCGAAGCCGAACGCCTGCAGCGCGGCTTCCACCGCCGGCATGTCCACCGGACTGCCATCGGCCGTGCGCACGTTGGCGGCGCCCAGGGCCACGTTGTCCACCACCAGCCCGGCCTTCTCCAGCTCGCGCTGCACTACCCGCAGGCAGCGGGGGCACACCATGTTGCGAATGGAGAGGCGGGTAGCGCCGGCCACGGGGGCCGGCAACACCGAAGTAGCGGACTGTAGCATCACCCTTATTTAACGACCAGGCTGCCCCGCAGCATGTGCATGCCGCAGGTGAACTCAAAGGTACCGGCTTGCTTGGGCAAAAACTCAATGGCCGTGGTTTTAAATGGGGCCAGGTCGCGCCGGATGTTGAAGTCGGGCAGCAGCAGCTCCTCCGAGCAGGTGCCTTCCTCGTCGCGGTAGAAGTTGAGCTGCACGGGCTTGCCATGCTCCACCTCGATGACGTTGGGCGAGTAGCCGCCCTTGACCACGATGTCGACCTGCTGCACGCCCGCCGACGAGGACACGGCCGCCGCCACCCGGTGCGGGGCCAGAAAGAAAAACCAGCCGACAAACGCCAGCAGGCCCACGCCCACCAGGGTCACGATTATCTGAGAAGTATCCATGAGAACGAGAACAAAAGGGAGAGAAATAGCCCGGCTTAGGCCTTGGCCTGGTAGCCGCGCAGGCGCAGCGAGTTGGTGAGCACCGACACCGAGCTCAGGGCCATGGCCGCGGCGGCTATCATAGGGGAAAGCAGCCAGCCCGTGAAGGGGTAGAGCAGCCCGGCGGCAATGGGAATGCCGAGCGTATTATAGATAAAGGCAAAAAACAGATTCTGCTTGATGGTGCGCATGGTTTGGCGCGACAGGTCGATGGCCGTCACCACCCCCTGCAGGTCGGAGCGCATCAGGGTGATGCCGGCGGCTTCCATGGCCACGTCGGTACCGCCGCCCATGGCCAGGCCGATGTCGGCCTGGGCCAGGGCGGGGGCGTCGTTGATGCCGTCGCCCACCATGGCCACCACGCGGCCCTCGGCCTGCAGCTCCTTCACCTTGCTGGCTTTGTCGGCCGGCAGCACCTCGGCAAAGAAGCGCTTGATGCCCACCTGCTCGGCCACCTTGGCGGCCGTTTGCTGGTTGTCGCCGGTCATCATCACCACCTCAATGCCGTCCGCCTGCAGCGCCTGGATGGCCGCCAGGCTGGATTCGCGCACCGTATCGGCCACCCCGATGAGGGCCGCCACGTGCCCGCCGATGGCGGCGTAGAGTACCGTTTTGGCCTGGCTCAGCAGCTGGGCCGCGGCCTGCTCCGTTTCCGAGGAAAGCACCACGTTGTTTTCGCTTAGCAAGCGCCGGTTGCCGAGCAGAATAACCTGTCCGTCGACAGTGGCGCCGGCCCCCCGGCCCTCGTAGGCCTGAAACGCGGTGGCGGTCAGCGGCGTGGTGCCAGCGGCGGCCCCCTGCGCATCAGCGTAGCGCACCACGGCTTCGGCCAGCGGGTGCTCGCTCTGCCGCTCCACGGCCGCCAGCAGGGGCAGTAGGTGGGCGGGCGTGTCGCCGTTGGTGGGCACAAAATCCGTCACGGCGGGCTCGCCGCGGGTGATGGTGCCGGTTTTATCGAGCAGCACCGTGGTCACTTTCTCGGCTTTCTCCAGCGCCTCGGCGTTGCGAATCAGCACGCCGTGCTCGGCGCCCTTGCCGGTGCCGACCATGATGGCCGTGGGCGTGGCGAGCCCCAACGCGCAGGGGCAGGCGATGATGAGCACGGCTACGAAGCCCACGAGGGCCAGCGGCACGCGGCTGGCTTCGGGGGCGAAGTCAAACCAGACCACGAACGTGGCAATGGCAATCATGATGACCACGGGCACGAACACGGCACTGACCTTGTCGGCCAGCTGCTGAATGGGCGCGCGGCTGCCCTGCGCTTCCTCCACCAGCTTCACAATCTGGGCCAGCATGGTTTCGGCGCCCACCTTGCTCACGCGAAAGCGGAAGGAGCCGGTTTTGTTGAGCGTGGCGCCAAACACGTTGTCGCCTTCCTTTTTCTCCACGGGCAGGCTCTCGCCGGTGAGCATGCTCTCGTCCACGGCCGAGCTGCCGGTGAGAATCAGCCCGTCGGTGGCCACCTTCTCGCCAGGGCGCACCAGCACTTCGTCGCCCACCAGCACCTGCTCAATGGGCACGTCCAGCTCCTGGCCGCCCCGCACTACACGGGCCGTTTTGGCCTGCAGCCCCATTAGGGCTTTGATGGCGGCCGAGGTCTTGGACTTGGCCCGGCTTTCGAGCACCTTGCCGAGCAGAATCAGGGCAATGATGGTGGCCGTGGTATCATAGTAGACCTCCGGCATGATGCCGTGCTGCCGGAACCAGCCCGGAGTCAGCGTGGCGGCCAGGCTGTAGAGGAAGGCCGCGCCGGTGCCCACGGCAATGAGGGTATCCATGCTGGCCGTGCGGTGCAGGAAGCCGTTCCAGGCGGATACGAAAAACTCGCGGCCGCTGTAGAGCAGCACGGGCAGGGTCAGGGCCAGCAGCACGTAGTTGAGCACGGGCATCGACACGCGGCTCATCATGGCGGGCCAGAGCATGAGCATGCTCAAACCCATCACCACAACCGCCAGGGCCACGGCCACCTGGAAGCGGCGCTTCAGGTTCTCGTAGGCGGCCGCTTTGCGGGCGTCGAGCTCCTCGTCGGAGGCCAGCACGTTGGCGGCCACGGCGGGGCTGGCCTCGTGCACGCCGTAGCCGGCCTGCTCCACGGCGGCGCGTAGGCCGGCGCGGTCAATCTGGCCCGGCAGGTACTCGATGGTGGCCTTTTCACTGGCCAGGTTGACGGTGGCTCTTTTGACGCCGGGCGTGCGGCTCAGGGCCTTCTCCACGAAGTTGGAGCAGGAAGCGCAGGTCATGCCCTCGATGTTGAGGGTCGCCGTTTCGGTCCCGGCAATGGGGGCCGGGGGCGGCCCCACGGGCGCGGCAGGAGCCGGATGGTGATGCTGGGTGGTTTCCATAACAGGTAAGGTACAGTGCGCAGCCGCGGGAATCCGCGGCTGACTTATCAACACTTGCTAAACTCCTTTCCGTTGGCAATAGATGTGTAGAATTGAGCTTAGCGCTTGCAACATTCGCGCGCCCCGCCATTATTCAGCGGCGGTTGTACATGATTAAGCCGCCGGGCTTGTAAGATTACCAGAGGTGGGTTCCAACTGACCAATTTGGCAAGGGCTCGGCTAGCGAGCGGCAACCCCTATTGACGGCCTAAAATCCGCATTTACAACCGGATAGGCTGGGAGTGCCGCCGGCAGCCACCCAAGGGAATCCTTTCCTACGAGTAGCGCGGCTTTCAAACCTTTCCAATAATTTTGTCGTTGCTTCGTACCAATGTTCCGACTCAAGACCCATTCCCGACGCACGATGGCGGCCTCCTTGCTGGTGGTCTTCCTCAACGTGTTCTTTGGGCAGGTCGTCTGCGCGCTGGCCATGCCCACTGCACCGGCCGTTGGGCACGAGCACGAGCACCCGGCCGGTACGCCGGCGCACGGGCATAAGCATGGGCACGAGCACCAGGCGCCCCATTCCCACGGGAAGGAGCACGGCGCCACCGCCAAGCACCACCACGACGAGCACGAAACGCCGGGTTCGCATAAGCACGGCCCCAAAGGAGCCTGCTGCCAGGACGATGCCGCCGCCGTGTGGGCCTCGCTGGCGCACCCGCCCAAAGCCGGCATTGAGAAGATGGCGTTTATGCCGGTGGCCCTGCCCCCGGCCCCGCTGGCCCTGGTGGTCCGTTTTCAACAATGGGACCGCACGCGGCCCGTCCTGCTGGTGGCTCGCCGGCAGCTAAAACCCAAAATACCCGACATCCGCATTTTCATTCAGTCTCTGACTGTCTGATTGCCCCGACGCGCTAAGGCTCGCGCCGGCACAGCTATGCTGTGTCCGGGGCGGGCCTTTTCGTTTGCCCGTCGCGCCGTTTAAAACGGCTTTTTCCTCCCTCTCCATCTTCCGGGTTTACCCTGCTCCGCAATGAAAGATTGCTGCGAACCGGCCGCCGGCCCGCCACCCCGCGGCCCGCTCCGTCGCCTGCTCACGGGCTTGCTCTACGCCGTGCTGGCCGCGGCCCTGGGCTTTGTGCTCTGGCAGCAGTGGCAGACCTGAGCCGGCGCCACTGACCCCGGGCCGCCACTGCTGGCGCGCCCATTTCCTTACCCATACCCCCTTTTATGTTCCGCTTACCCATTTCCTTGCTGGCCGTAGCCAGCCTGCTTACCGTGGCCAGCTGCTCGACCGATTCTACGTCGAGCAGCGCCACCAACACCGTTACGACGCCTACGGATGGACTGGCCGAAGGCACCGCCGACCACGCCAGCGGCCACACCTACGCCTGCCCCATGCACCCCGAGGTGACCAGCACCAAGGAAGGGGAGAAGTGCCCCAAGTGCGGCATGAAGCTCGAACACAACGACCAAGTGGCCAACGGCAAGACCTACGCCATGAAGTTCGAGCCGCAGCCCGTGCAGCTCACCGCTGGCCGGCCCTCGCAGCTCGTCTTCACGCCGCAGGAAGTGGGCAACGAGGCCGCCCCCGTGCCGCTGGCGGTGGTGCACGAAAAGAAGATTCATCTCATCATCGTGAGCAATGACCTGGGCCAGTTCTACCACGAGCACCCCGAATACACCGCGCAGGGCAACTACAAGGCCGCCTACACCTTCCCCAAGGGCGGCGACTACGTGCTGTTTCAGGACTACACGCCCACGGGCTCGGGCCACCAGCTGGGCCGCCAGCCCATCTCGGTAAAGGGCCCGGCCTACGCGCCAGTAAAGTTCAAGAACGACGACATGCAATGGGAAAAGGACGGCTACTCGGCCACCCTGGCGTTTGACAAGCCCCTGAACACCGGCCAGCTGCTGGGCATGAAAATCACCATCAGCAAGGACGGTAAGCCCGTGACCGACCTGGACAACTACCTCGGGGCCCTGGGCCACGTCGTGGTCATCAGCGAGGACACCGAGCGCTACCTGCACGTGCACCCCAACGACCAGGCCGACAAAGGCCCCGCCATTGGCTTCAACACCAACTTCGAAGCCCCCGGCCTGTACCGCGTTTTTCTGCAGTTCAACCACGCCGGCAAGATTCACACCGGCGACTTCACCATCAACGTGAAGGGCCCGGCCGCCAGCTAAGGTGCCCCCCGTTTTTCAATTCCAATTCCCAACCCTCAATCAATCTAAAACGCATGAAAAAGTCCGCTTTTTTCCTCGCCGCCCTCTGTTCGGGCACCCTGCTGCTCGGCAGCTGCAGCAGCGACAAAACCGCTGATACCACGACCACGGAAACCACCACGGCCACCACGGAACCCGCTACGGGGGACATGGCCGGCATGGACCATTCCAAAATGACTGAGAGCGGCACGGCCGGCGACTCGCCCCTGATGGCGTCGATGAACGACATGATGGGCAAGATGAGCGCCATGAAGATGAAGGGCAACACCGACCACGACTTCACCCACATGATGCTGGAGCACCACAAGGGCGCGGTGGCCATGGCCGACATCGAGCTGCGCGACGGCAAGGACGCCACCATGAAGCAGATGGCCGAGAAAATCAAGGCCGACCAGCAGAAGGAAATCGGCGAGATGGAGCCCATTGCCGAGCGCCTGGACTCCGCCCCCAACAACTACAAGCCCATGGACCCGGCCGACCCTTTCACCAGCCAGATGAAGGCTTCGATGGACGGCATGATGCAGAACATGCCCAAAATGGTGGCGGACCCGGACATGAACTTCAACATGATGATGACGGTGCACCACCAGAGCGCCGTGGACATGGCCAAGGCCGAGCTGGCTCACGGCAAGGACACCAAGCTCAAGGAGATGGCCCAGAAGATGATTGACGCCCAGCAGAAGGAAATCGCCGAATTCAAAGCCTGGCACGACAAGAACGCCGACAAGATGTAATCCGGGCAGCCGGCGGCGACGCCCGAAATGGCCGTTGCCGGCGCCTTATTCTCCCCCCTCACCATACCCCCATTTACCCGTTTCCCATGAAGCTTTTTGGAATTTCCCTGGCCGTTGCGGCCCTTTTCGCCCTGACGCCGCTGGCCTCGCAGGCCCAGCATTCCCACGCCGATGGCAAGGCGGACGCCCACATGGCCCCCGGCGAAACCCACGCCCACGTGGCCCCGCACGGCGGGGTGGTACGCTCGGCCAGCCCCTACCACATGGAGCTGGTGCAGCAGGCCGGCGAGCTGCACATATACCTGCTGGCGGCCAAGATGGCCCCGGTGCCCAATAAGTCGCTTTCGGGCACGGTGATGGTGCAAACAACCGACAACAAAACCACCACGGTGGCACTGACAGCCTGGGGCGACGACCACCTGGTGGCCAAGCTGCCCGCCGGGGCCAAAGTGCGCACGGCCATCGTCAGCCTGAAAGCCGACGGCAAGGCCATCAACACCCGCTTCGACAAGCTCGACGCCGCCGCCCCGGGCAGCAAGGCCGTCGGCGCGGCGTACGAGTGCCCCATGAAGTGCGAAGGCAGCGCCAGCACCAAGCCGGGCAGCTGCCCCAAGTGCGGCATGGCCCTCGTGAAAAAGGCGTAGGCGGAGCCTGTTTTTCGGACGCAGTGCGTCCGGACCCTCTCCTCCGTCTCGGGCCGTCCGCTGCTGCAACGGTGGGCGGCCCCTTGACGGGCTCTAATCGGATAACATGAAGTACATTAAAATCAAATGGGCGGCGCAAGTGCTGCTGGTGCTGGCGCTGCTACTCGGGCTGCTCCCGGAAGCCGCGCGGGCCCAAACCGCCATCCGCCTGGACAGCGCCGAAGCCCTGACGTTGCGGCGGCATCCGCGGCTGCGGCAGTCAAACCAAGAAATCGAGGAGCAGCGCGCCCTCAAGCGGGGCTCCTTCGCCCCGGCCAACCCGGACTTTCTGTTCTCGGCCCCCACGGGCGAGCGGTGGGCGCCGGGCGTGGTGCAAACCATCGACCTGCCCAACGTGTACCGGCGCCAGCGCCAGTTGGCCGAGGCGGGCATCACGCTGGCCGAGCGCAACCGCGATGTAAGCCGGGCCTCGGTGCTGCGCGACACCCGCCTGGCGTATCTGAGCCTGCAGTTCGCCGAAGCGCAGGTGCGGCAACTCACCTACCAGGACAGCCTGTTCCGCGCCTTGCGCGTGGCCACTGAGCGCTTGTTTGCCGCCGGCGAAGTCACCTCCCTGCAGCGCATCAGCACCGACGCCGAAGCCCGGCAGGTGAGCGTGCAGCTGCAGCAGGCCGCTGCCGACCGGCAGGCCGCCCAGCGCCGCTTGGGCTTGCTGCTGGGCCAGCCCACGGCCGCCCTGACCACCAGCACTGACCTGCGCCGCAGCGGCCCCGAGCTGGTGCAGACGGGCGGGGCACTGCTCGCGGGTCTGCCCACCGAGGACAGCACGGCCCTGGTGCGCAGCCCCACGCTGGCCGCCGCCACCCAAAACGTGGCCCTGAGCCAGTCGGGCATCAGCCTGGTGCGGGCCCGGCGCACCCCGGCCCTGACCGTGGGCTATCAGAATCAGGCCTTTGAAAACTCGGCCCTCAAGTATCGCTTCCAGTTTGGCGTGTCGGTGCCCATCTGGTTCTGGACCTACCGCTCGCAGCTGCAGGCGGCCACGGCCCGCTCGCAGGCCGCCGGCTACCAGCTGCAAACCCAGCGCCTGGAGCTGAGCACCCTTTACCAGCAGTCCCTGGCCGACACGCGCAAGTTCTCGGCTTCGCTGGGCTACTACGAGCAGACCGGCGTGCCGCAGTCGCGGGCCATCATCAGCCAATCCCAACGACTTTTTAAGGCCGGCGAAATCAGCTACCTCGTGCTGATTCAGAGCCTCAACCAGGCCTTTACCATTCAGAATACCTACCTGACCACCATCCGCGACTACCGTCAGGCCCTCATCGAACTTAACTACCTGCGGGGTGAATAACATGAAACAACTCCTGATTTTGCTGCTGGGCCTGCTTGTGCTCAGCGTCGGAGCCTACGCCCACGGGGGCGAAGACCACGGCGCGCCCAAGGCGTCGACCCCGGCCGGCGCGACCTCCTTCTCGGTGGCGGCGCTCTCGGAACAGTTCGAGGTGCTGCTGCGCTACGAGCCGCTGGAAGGGGGCAAGCCCGCCGACCTGCGCCTGTTCCTGTCCGACTACGCCACCAACACCCCCATTAAAGGGGCCAAGCTGACGCTCACCAACCCGGAGGATGCGAATCTGAAATGGGCGGTGACGGAAAAAGAGCCGGGCATTTACCTCGTGGAGGGCCAGTTTCCGGCCAACAAAGCCTACAGCTTCGCCGCCAACATCGTGGCCGGCGACAAGGCCGATTTAATGCTGCTCGAAGGCATTAAAGTGGGAGAGAAGCTGCCCGTAGCGGCCGAGGTCGCCCACGCCGACGGCTCGCTTTTCTCCTCCTGGAAAACCATTCTGGCGCTGGTCGGCGCCTTCGTGCTCGGCATTGTGCTGACGGCCCTGCTCATGCGCCGCCGGCGGCCGGAGCCCGCGATGCAAACCTCCGAGCAGGCCCTGACGGCCAGCCGCCGCACCCCCTTTCCTTAAAGCTCAACGAACATGAAAACCACTCATAAAATCCTGGCCGTCACGGCCGCGGCTGGCTTGGTCCTGACCGTGCTGCTGCCGCCCCCGGCCCTGGTGCAGGCGCACGGAGGCGAAGACCACGGCGGCACCGCCAAGGCCAGCACCGGCGTGGCCCTGACCGACGAGGTGCTGCTGCCCAAGGAAAGCCAGTTCCTGTTTCAGGTGCAGACCACCCTGGCCGCTTTCTCGACGACGTATAGCCGCGCCACGCTGTACGGCACGGTGTCGGCCGCGGCAGGGGGCGAAGGCCGCATCGTGGTGCCGCAGGGGGGCCGCATTGTGAGTTTGGCCGCGAAAGTGGGCCAACCCGTGCGGGCCGGGCAGACGCTGGCCGTCATCGAGCAAACCCTGGACGCCACCCAACAAATCGGGCTCAGTACCGAGCGGGCCAATGCCCAGGCCGAGCTGCGCGCCGCCCAGCAGGACTACGCCCGCCTGCAGAGCATCGCCGACATCGCCGCCCGCAAGGACGTGGTGGCCGCCGAGCTGCGCCTGCGTCAGGCCCGCCAGAACGCCGGCATCCAAAACGGGCAAGCCGGCCAGCGCCGCGTCAGCATCACCTCCCCGGTGAGCGGCACCGTGGACGTGTTCAACCTCGCCGTGGGCCAGCAGGTGAGCCAGGGCGACGAGCTGTTCCGGGTCATCAACCCCGGCAAGCTGCGCGTGGAAGCGCAGGTGTTTGCCCAGGATTTGGCCAAGGTCACGCCCGGCGCCGTGTTCCGGGTTGAAGGCCTGCAGGGCCAGGCCGGGGTGCCCGCCCGGCTCGTGGTGTTCTCAAACGTGGTGAACCCTGTCAACCAGGCGCGGCAACTGGTGCTGGAGCTCGACGCCCCCGAAGGCAACGAGTACCGCGCCGGTCAGGCCGTAAACGTGCAGGTGGTGGGCCAGACCGGCGGCGGGAAGCCGCAGCTGACCGTGCCCACCTCCGCCATCACCGACCTCAACGGAAAGCCGGTGGTCTTCGTGCACACCGAGCCAGAGCGCTTCAAGATTCGCTTCGTGCAGCCCGGGGCCGTGAACGGGCAGCAAACCGTGCTGGTGCAGGGCCAGGTCAACGAAAACGACCGGGTGGTCACGACCGGCACCTACCAGCTCAAGTCCATTTACCTCAATCAGTAATTTCTGTCCCTGCCAGCTATGCGTCGTTTTCTCGTTGCCCTGCTCGCCGTGCCCGCTTTCGCGGCCCCGGCCCTCGCCCAAACCGCCGCGCCCACTGCCGCGACTACTCCGCTCGTTTCGGCCGACGAAGTCGCCGTGCGGGCCGTGCTCAAGCAGTACCAGCAGGCCGTGCAAAAACTCGACATCACCGGTACCACCCGGCTGTTCGCGGCCAACTCCGTGGTGCTGGAATCGGGCAGCCGGGAAGGCACCTACGCCCACTACCGGGACCATCACCTCGGGCCCGAGCTCAAGGAGTTCAGCTCGTTTACTTACAGTGACTACAAGGCCGACGTGACGGTGGACGGCCCCTACGCCTTCGCCACGGAGAGCTACACCTACACCATCGGGCTAAAAAAAGGGCCCAAGGATGCTGCCACGCCGGCCCCCATCAAGCGGCGCGGGGTAGCCACGAGCGTGCTGCGCAAGAACGCGGCCGGCCAGTGGCAATTCGTGAGCAACCACAACTCGGCGCGCAAGTAGCCGCCTGCTCGCGCATGTACAATTACTTGTTTCGTCGCCTTCCGGGGGGCCGGCCCGCGCTGCAAGGCGGCGGAATCGGCCTGGGCCTGCTGCTTGGTCTGACGCTGCCCCTGGCCGCTCAGCACCAGCGGGCGAGTGGGCGCCTGCGTTCGTCGCCGCCGGGTAGTGCCCGGTGTATGGTGGCGCTGGACACGCTCACGGCCCGCCCCCTGCTTTACGCGGTAGGGGAGGCCGAAGGGGGCGGCGAAATACTGGTCGTGGCCGGCCAGGCCTACACCACCCAGCTGCGGCCCGATGGGGCCACCGAAACCACGGCCGGCTTTCGGGGCCGGGCCACCTGGCTGCTGCAGAGCCGGGTGACGCAGTGGCGGGACGCCGGCCCGGTGCCGGCCACGCTTACCACGCCGGGGCAGCTGGCCAAATTCATTCACGCCACGGCCTCGCGGGCCGGCCTTAAGGCGCGCGGGGCGCAGCCCTTTCGGCTGCTGGGCGAGCCGCTGGCGGTGTGGTGGCACGTGGCCGCTTATCCCACCGCCGGCCCGGCCGACGAAGCGGCTCCCGAGCTGGGAGCCCACGGCCGGTTTGCCCGCGGGCCCCTGGAGCTGGTGGGCTTCCTGCTGCCGCCGGCCCCACGCCGTGCCCCCAAGCGGCTGCACCTGCACGGGCGCCCCGGCGCTCAGCCCTTTGTGGCGCACGTGGACAGCCTACGGCCCGGCCCGGGGCTGCGCCTTCTCTTACCTGCACTTCCCCAATAACTCATGCTTGACAAGATAATTCGCTTTGCGCTGCAGAACCGCCTGCTGATGCTGGCCTTCGCCGTGGGCCTTATTATTGCCGGCACCTACACGGCCAAACAGCTGCCGGTGGACGTGCTACCCGACCTGGACCGTCCCCGCGTGACCGTGTTCCTGGAAGCCCCGGGCATGGCCCCCGAAGAAGTGGAAGCCCTGGTGACCCTGCCCGTGGAAACCGCTTTGAACGGGGCCACCGGCGTGTCGGCCGTGCGCTCCAACTCGGCCATTGGCCTCGGGATGGTGTTCGTGGAGTTCGACTACGGCACCGACATCTTCACCGCCCGCCAGATTGTGAGCGAGAAGCTGCAAACCACCGGCGAGCAGCTGCCGCAAGGCATTACGCCGGTGCTGGGGCCCATCTCCTCGGTCATGGGCCAGATTATGCTGGTGGGGCTCTCGGGAGGCAAGGAGACGAACGCCGCCGACCTGCGCACCCTGGCCAACTACACCGTGCGCCAGCGCCTGCTCAGCATCCCCGGGGTGGCTCAGGTAATTCCCATCGGCGGCGACAACCTGCAGTACCAGGTGCTGCTCGACATGCCGCGGCTGAATGCCACCGGCCTGACGGTGAACCAAGTGGAAGAGTCCCTGCGCAAGTCCAACCTGAATACTACCGGCAACTTTTTCGACCGCAACGGCTCGGAAGTCCTCATTCGCAACCTGGGCCGGCTGCGCTCGGTTGCCGACATTGAAAATATCATCGTCGGCTACCGCGAGCAGTCGCCCATCCGCGTGGCCGACGTGGCCAAGGTGGAGTTCGGGGCCCGCTTCAAGCGCGGTGACGGCAGCGTCAATGGCCAGCCGGCGGTCATTCTCAGTATTGAGAAGCAGCCCGGGGCCGCCACCGTGGGCCTGACCGCAGCCGTGGAAAAAGCCCTCGTCGAGCTGAAGCCCTCGCTGCCCAAGGACGTGCAGGTGAATACCCGCCTGTTCAAGCAGTCGGAGTTTATCGAGTCCTCGATTTCCAACGTGGAGGAGGCCCTGCGCGACGGGGCCATTCTGGTGGTCATCGTGCTGTTTGCCTTCCTGCTGAACGTGCGCACCACCTTCATTTCGCTGGTGGCCATTCCGCTCTCGCTGCTGGTCACGGCCCTGGTGTTCCGCGCGGCCGGCATCAGCATCAACACCATGACGCTGGGCGGCTTGGCCATTGCCATCGGCGAGCTGGTCGACGACGCCATCGTGGACGTGGAAAACGTGTACCGGCGCCTGCGCGAAAACAAGCAGCGGACGAATCCGCAGCCGGTCTTAAAGGTCATCTATGCCGCCAGCTCGGAGGTGCGCAACTCCATCGTGTACGCCACCATCATCGTGGTGCTGGTGTTCCTGCCGCTGTTCGCGCTGGAGGGCATGGAAGGCCGCATTTTCGCGCCGCTGGGCATTGCCTACATCACGAGCATCGTGGCCTCGCTGTTCGTGTCGCTCACCGTCACGCCGGTGCTCTGCTACTACCTGCTGCCCAAGATGAAGCAGATGGACCATCCCGAAACCGACGGCGGGCTGGTGCGCTGGCTCAAGAAAAAAGACACCCGCCTGCTGGGCTGGGGCCTGCGGCACCCCAAGCTGATTTTGACCTCGACGGCCCTGCTTTTTGTGATGGCCGCGGCCCTGGTGCCCTTCTTCGGCACCGAGTTTCTGCCCCCCTTCAACGAAGGCTCGCTCACGGTCAACTTTTCCGCGCCCGCGGGCACCTCGCTCACCGAGTCCAACCGCCTGGGCAGCCTGGGCGAGCAGCAGATGCTCAAGATTCCGGAAGTGGCCTACACCGCCCGCCGCACCGGCCGCGCCGAGCTGGATGAGCACGCCGAGTCGGTGAACAACTCGGAAATCGAGGTGGCCTTCAAGACCAAAGCGGAGCTGGAGAAGGAGGGCAAGACCATGCGCAGCCGCGACGAAATCCTGGCCGACATGCGCGAGAAGCTCAGCCTGATAACGGGCGTGAACGTGAACATCGGCCAGCCCATTTCCCACCGCCTCGACCACCTGCTGAGCGGGGTGCGGGCGCAGGTAGCCATCAAGGTGTTCGGCAATGATTTGCTGGAGCTGCGCCGCTACGCCAACGAGGTGCGCGCGGCCGCCGGCACCGTGCCCGGCGTGGTGGACCTGCAGGTGGAAAAGCAGGTCCAGATTCCGCAGCTGCTCATTCGCCCCAAGGATGATGCCCTGCGGGCCTACGGCATGAAGCGCGGCGAAGTGGTGCGCGACCTGGAAACGCTGTTTCAGGGCGCCGTGGTCTCGCAGATGCTGGATGGGCAGAAGCGCTTTGACTTGGTGGTAAAGCTGCCCGAAGCCCAGCGCAACGACATCGCCGCCATCGGCCAAACCAGGATTGAAACGCCGACCGGGGCCATGATACCCGTGAGCCAAGTGGCCGACATCGTTTATGAACCGGGTCCGAATACCGTCAACCACGAAAACACACAGCGCCGCATCACCATCTCGCTCAACGTGGCCGAGCGCGACCTGGGCTCCACGGTGAAGGAGATTCAGGCCAAAGTGAATGCGCAGGTGAAGCTGCCGCCCGGGTATTACCTCACCTACGGCGGGCAGTTCGAAAGCCAGCAGTCGGCCTCGCAGAAGATTCTCTGGCTTAGCCTGTTTTCGCTGGCTGGCATCTTCCTGGTCTTGTTCTCGCACTTCAAGTCCAGCTACATGGTGGGGCAGATTATGCTCAACATCCCGCTGGCCCTCATCGGCTCGGTGGTGGCCGTGCTGCTCACGGGCGGCACCTTCAGCATTGCCTCGCTGGTGGGCTTCATCACCCTGACTGGCATTGCCTCGCGCAACGGTATCATGATGATTTCGCACTACATCCACCTCGTGGAGCACGAAGGGGAGAAGTTTGGCATCCCCATGATTATCCGCGGCTCGCTCGAACGGCTGGTGCCGGTACTGATGACGGCCCTGGTGGCGGCGCTGGCCCTGGTGCCGCTTACGCTGGCCAAGGACGCGCCGGGCAAGGAAATTCTGTATCCGGTGGCCACCGTCATCCTCGGCGGCCTGCTCAGCTCCACTTTTCTCGACATCATCGTCACGCCGGTCGTCTTCTGGCTGGTAGGGGAGAAGGCCCTGGCCCAATACTTCGCCTCCCACCGGGAAGTGGGCCTGGACGACCACCCCCAGGAACTGGACGCGCAGCCGCTAACGCCGCCCGCCGACCAGAACGATTTATCGCCGGCCCTGTAATCCCCACCCATGGCCTCCACACTCCTTTATATCCGGCACATGGTCTGCGTAAAGTGCATCCTGGTAGTGCGCGAGCAGCTCGTGGAGCTTGGGCTGGTGCCGCTGCGCGTAGAGCTGGGGGAGGTGGAGCTGCGCGACGACGCCGCCACCATCGACTGGCCCCGGCTGCGGCAGTGCCTGGAAGCAGAAGGCTTTGAAATCCTGGACCAGCTTTCCCCGCAGCAGCGGCTAGTGGCGCAAATCAAGGAAATCATTGCCCACCTGCTGGCCACCGAGCCGGCGGCGCTGCGCAGCGGCCACTTTTCGCGGCAACTTAGCGAGCGGCTGCAGCGGCGGTTTGCCTACCTGAGCGACGTGTTTTCGGCCACCGAGGGCCTGAGTTTGGAGCACTACGTCATCCGGCAGCGCGTGGAAGCGGCCCGGTGCCTGCTGCGTGAAAGCACCCTGCCCGTGGGCCGGGTGGCCCGGGAGCTGGGCTACAGCAACCTGGGGCACTTGTCGCGGCAGTTCCAGCGCGAAACCGGCACTTCGCCGAGCGAGTACCGGCGCGAGCAATTAACAGGCGTGCAAGATGCTGCGACACCCGCTAAGTAACCCGCTAAGTAACGAGGAGCATGAAGGGAGTGTTATACTTGGCAAGGAGCCGCATGCCCATGGAAAGGCGGTTTACCTTGCTACTAACGCTTCTCTTTACCTCCTTATGCTTTGCCTAATTTGTACCCTCCGGGAAGCCGACGCCACCGGCTCCCACCTCATTCCCCACTCCGTACTGGAGTCCATGTCCAACGACGGGGTCAAGGGGCGCGACGTGGAACAGAATTTCCAACTGGGGGCGTAGGCTCGGCCGAAGCCCCGCCAGCCCGGCCCGGAGGGGTTCGCCCAACTGCCCTTCGGATGCAGTCGTCAACCCATCGCTCACCATGAGTAATAGCGCTCCATTTGTCACTTTTTTGCAATTACTTCAGCCACCTGCTGCCTGCCTTCAATCGATGACCTCTGCCAGCCAAGCTGCTTACCAAACGTTGCGGGATTATCTGAACTCGCTGCTCCTGCCCACCTGCCCCGACCAGCCCCTGGCGGAGGCACCCATGGCCCTGCAGCCCGAGTTGGCGGCCTTCCTGCGCGGCATAACCGGGTATGCGGATGAAACCGGCCGGCCAATGATTTACGCTACTGACCTGGCGGCCTGGGCCCGCGATTTGATTCACGGGGCAGGCCTGGCCGCTCCCCTACCCCTGGCCACGTTGGACCTGACCGCATTGAGAATGGCCACCCGACGACAGGCTTAAAAGCAGTATGAAAGATATGCCACTTATTGGCGTGTGTTGGCGTATCTTGCAGTATGCATTCGTCTGACGAGCACTTCCTGGCAACCGTAGAGGCTCAGCTTCCGGATTGGTTCGGAACTCAGCCCGTGCTTTCCCGCAAGGAGCTGCTGGCGCGGGTGGCCACGCTGAACCCGACGCTTAAGCAGGCCACGCTCGACGTGTACCTGCACCGGCTGACCCAGCGCAACCAGCTGGCGCACGCGGGCCGGGGCGTGTATGCCCTACCGGGTGGGGCTTCGGTTGCCGACTTCACCCCGACGGTGCCGCCGGACCTGGCGAGCCTGTGGCAGGCACTGGCGACCGAGCTATTCCTGGACAGTGGCTGCGTATGGACCACGCAGTGGCTGAACGACTTCACCACCCACCAACTAATGCGCACGGTGCAGCTGGTAGAAGTGGCGCCCGAGGCGCTGCAGTCAACCTACTACGCCCTGAAAGACCGGCTGGGAGCGCGCGTGTTTCTGCAGCCCGATGCCCGCGTGCTGGAGTTGTACGTGGCCGAAACCCCCGATGCCGTGCTGGTGCTGCCGCTGGTGAGCCGCGCGCCCGTGCAGCGCGTGGCCGAGGTGCCCGTGCCGCGCCTGGAGAAGCTGCTGGTGGACCTGCTCAGCGACCCCACGCTGTTTGCGGCCTACCAGGGCGAGGAGCTGCGCACCATTTACCGCACGGCCGCCCGCCAGTACCGGCTCGATGCCCGCACCCTGTTTTCCTACGCTAAGCGGCGGGGCAAAGCACCGGCCCTCCGCGAGCTGTTACTGGCCGTGGGCCTGTCTTCGCTGCTTCCCACATGATTACGACAACTTCTTTTACCCGCGAGTGGATGATGGACCACTGCCGGCAGCGCCCCGGCCTGGACCCTTCCATTCTGGAAAAATGATTCTGGCCCTCACCCTGGTCGAGCGGCTGGTCGAAACCGGGCTGCCCTTCACGTTTAAGGGCGGCACCTGCCTGGTGCTCGTGCTGGGCCAGGCCCGGCGCTTTTCCGTGGATGTGGACTTGGTTACCCAGGCCGAGCTGGCGGCCATTGAGGCGGCCCTGACGGGGCGGCAGTGGAACTACCAGCAGCTGCGCGAGGCCACGGCCGACATGGGCTCGCGCATGTTCGAGGTAGAAAACGAGCGCACCTACCAGCAGCTGTGGATGTTTCAGCGGGTGGAGTACATCAAGGGCAAGGGCTGCCTGCAGACTCAGCTGGCGGCGCCCATCCGGCCCTTCCTGTTCAACCTCAAGGAAAACTTTACCTCCTACCAGCTGCACTCGGCCCTGAAGCTGAGCAGCAAGTACGCCAAGCACATTTATCAGCTTGTGAGCCAGTGGAAGGACAAGGCCAGCACGCGCACCTACCCGCTGGACGAATTCAAGCAGATGCTGCACCTGAAAGACCCCAAGGGCAAGGAGCCGGAGCTGTTTCAGAACATCAGCCAACTCAAGGCCCGGGTGCTCGACATTGCCGTGCGCTAGGTCAGCGAGCACACCGACCTCAAAATCGACTACCAACTGCTCAAGAAGGGGAGGGCCTACGACGCGGTGCGCTTCACCATTGCTCGCCAGCAGCCCCAGCAGCTGCCCATTCCCTTTGAACAACCGGCTGAGGATGCCCGCGCCTACGCGGCTCGGCAAAGCTTGGACATGCTGGGCATCACCCAGCCCCAACTGGTGGCCACCATTCTTGGGGACCCCAAGCATCTAGACCAGCTTTTCAAGTTTACTTACCAGCTCAAGACCGACAAGGTGAAGGCCACGAAGAACCCTGGGGGCCTGTTTTTGAAGATTTGCGGCCTGCGCTGATAGATTCCCGACATTCAGCGTGCATGTACCACACCCAATTCTAACAGTAGCCAAATGGCATTTGACAAAGAAGTCTTCCAAGACTGGCTTACGAAACTATCTTACACGTCTGCCCCAGAGCAATATCCATACTATCTCCAAATTATTGAGGAACAGTCTCAATGTGACCTAAACAGCTTGTTTCCAGATGGAATCGACACTATTGACAGGATGATGACCCAAGAAATCTCTGCGTTGAAAAAGGCGGGAACCATGGACAAAAAGGATATCAACAACTTGGCGAGCCGATTGTCAGCACTCCGCAGGTACAAGGAATATTGTACACAAAAAGTCGATTAAATGGACTATATACGTTCATAAAACCCGCTATATCAGATTTATGATAATGCGCAGTACATTGAGCATAACTTCGTATTATTGCTCATTATATTGCTCATTATATTGCGCATTATGTCTAAAGAACCTGTTGTCCTGCTGCCCCGCCTGCAGCAATTGTTAACCCAGACGGGCGAAAACATCCGGCTGGCCCGCCTACGCCGCAGGCTGAGCGCGGCCCGGGTGGCCGAGCGCGCGGCCATCAGCCGCAACACCCTACACGCCATCGAGCAGGGGAGTGCCACGGTGAGCATGGGCGGCTACCTGCAGGTGCTGTTCGTCCTGGGCCTGGAAAAGACCATTCTGGCGTTGGCCGCCGACGACGCACTGGGCCGCAAGCTGCAGGATGCCGAACTGGTCGTGAGCGCGCGGGCCCCCAAACAATCCCTCAACGAGTAACGCCGTGGCCAAGACCGTAGAACGCCGCCAGCTGCTGGTGTACGCCGACTGGCAGGGGCTGCCCGCCGGGCCGCACCGGATGGGCACGCTCTCGGCCGTGCCGGTGCGGGGCAAGGAAGTGTTTTCCTTCGCCTACGATGCGCAGTGGCTGGCCTTGCCGCAGGCCCAGACGCTGGACCCCGCCCTGCAGCTGTTTGCCGGCCCCCAGTACCTGCCCGAAGACCAGTCCAACTTCGGCCTGTTCCTGGATTCCTCGCCTGACCGCTGGGGCCGGCTGCTCCTGCGCCGGCGCGAAGCGGCGCTGGCCCGGCAGGAAGAGCGCCGCGAGCGGCCGCTGCTCGAATCGGATTACCTGCTGGGCGTCTTCGACGGGCACCGCATGGGCGGGCTGCGCTTTAAGACCGACCCGGCGGGCCCCTTCCTCAACGACAACCGAGCCATGGCGGCCCCGCCGTGGACTTCACTGCGCGAACTGGAGCACGCCAGCCTGCAGTTGGAGCGCGTGGACGCCCCTCATGACCCGGACTACCTCAAGTGGCTGTTTATGCTGGTGGCGCCCGGCTCCTCGCTGGGCGGGGCGCGGCCCAAGGCCAGCGTGGTGGACGAGCAGGGCGGGCTCTGGATTGCCAAGTTTCCCAGCGGCCAGGACGAGCACGACGTGGGCGCCTGGGAAGCCGTGGTGAACGAGCTGGCCCGGGCGGCCGGCCTGCAAGTGGCCACGGGCCGCGCCCAGCGCTTCAACAGCCGCCACCACACCTACCTCTCCCAGCGCTTTGACCGCACGGCCACTGGGGAGCGGCTGCACTTTGCCTCCGCCATGACCCTGCTGGGCTACCAGGACGGCACCGACCACCAGGACGGGGCCAGCTACCTGGACCTGGCTGGCCTGCTCGTGCAGCAGGGCGCCCGCGTGGCCGAGGACCTGACGGAGCTTTGGCGGCGCATTGTCTTCAACATCTGCGTGTCCAACACCGACGACCACCTGCGCAACCACGGCTTTCTGCTCACGCCCCAGGGCTGGTGCCTCTCGCCGGCCTTCGACCTGAACCCGATTCGCCACGGGCAGGGTCTCAAGCTCAACATCTCCGAAACCGACAACGCGCTGGATTTGGACCTGGCCCGGGAAGTGGCGCCTTACTTCCGGCTTTCGGCCGCCCAGGCCGACACGGTCCTGACCCAGGTCGTACACGCGGTGCGGCAGTGGCCCGAAGTGGCCAGCCGGCAGCAGCTGTCCCGAACCGAGCAGGAAATGATGGCGGGCGCCTTCGAGGCGGCGCGGTAAAAGGCCCGGCAACTAGCCCCATGCCCTTGCGGGCTGGGGTGAAAGCATGGGGAAGGACGTGGCTTGCGTAAAAGATTCGTGCGGGCGTTGCTACGGCTCTGCGTCCTGGCTTTCCACCCGTTTCCTCAAGCTAAACCGAGAACTTTGAGCACGCGGTCGGTCTGCGAGAGGTCGCCGACGAGGCGGCGGATGAGCCCGGGGCGCAATTTCACCAGGCAGGGCACGCCGAGGATGCCGTCCTGCTGGGCGCGCTCGGGGTGCTCCAGCAAGTCCACGACGGTTAGGGAGTGGCGGCCCACCAGGTACCGGGCACAAATGGCTTCCAGGTTGCGCAGGGCCGCCTCGGCGCGAAGCGAGGGGCCGGCGATAAAAAGCTGCAGCTCGTACTCACTCTCCGCTACTGGGGCTTGGCTTGCCGGGGCACGTGAATCGGATATATCAGCGGACACAGAGAAAAATCTGACGTGGATGCATTAAGAATACATTTAGATGGGGCCGAGCTCACTCCCAGGCCCGTGTCGCTCAGGAAGCCAGGTAGCTAAAATGCTCCTGCATAATCCGGGTGATTTTTTCGGTGGTGAGCGGCTTGGTGAGGTAGCCGGCAATGGGCAGGTTCTGCATCCGCTCCACGTCGCCCGGGTTCAGGGACGTGGTGAGCATGATGATGACCACGGGCGGCTTCTGGCGCTGGGGCTGCTGGGCGTAGGCCTGCAGGAACTCGAAGCCGTTCATCAGTGGCATCTTCATGTCGAGCAGAATCAGGGCCGGGCAGGTGGGCGAAGTGGGCAGCTCACAGTGCTGGTGCAGCAGGTTCAGGGCCTCCTGACCATTGCCGGCCACCAGCACGGTGTCAGTGATGGAGAGGCGCTCCAGCAGGCGCTGATTGAGGAAGTTGGTGGTGTCGTCATCGTCGACGAGCAGGGCACAGGAAATGGCGGACATGCAGCGAAGGGTAAGCGGAAAAACTACGAAGTGGCCACGGGCGCGTGGGGCAGGTGCACGAAGAAGGTGGTGCCGGAACCGAGCTGGCTGTGGACCTCGATGCGGCCGCCGGCATTCTCGACCATGCGCTGGACCATGTACAGGCCAATACCGGTGCCCTCCACGTGGTCGTGGAAGCGCTGAAACATGGTGAAGAGCCGGGGCAGGTGTTCGGGCGCAATGCCCAGGCCGTTGTCGTGGACCTCCAGCACGGTGAAGCCCGGTAGCGCGTGCGCCCGCACATCCACGTGGGGCCGGCGGTCGGGGGCGTGGTACTTGAGGGCGTTGCTGAGCAGGTTGTACACCACGCTCCGCAGGTTTTTCTCGGAAAAAAGAACGGGTGGAAAGTCGGTCACGCCGATGGCCAGCTGGGCATTCAGCGATTGAATCAGCGGGTGCAGGTCCTCTCGCACGTCCTCGACCACGGCGGCCAGGTCCACGGCGGTGGTTTCCGGGGCGTGGGCCTGCTGCAGCTTGCTGACTTCGGTCAGGTGGTCGATGGTGCGCTTGAAGCGCTCCACCGAATCGAGCATGCGCGTGAGCGTCGGGGCCACGTGCCGGTCCTGGGCCACGGCGGCGGGCAGCTCCTCCCGCAGCAGCAGCACGAGGCCTTCCAGGTTGCTGATGGGAGCTTTCAAATCGTGCGAGGCCGTGTAGATGAAGTTGTCCAGGTCCACGTTGGTGCGCGAGAGCTGCTGGTTAGCGGTGGTCAGCTCGGCGGCCAGCGCCTGCGCCTGCTGGCGGGCCTGGACCTGCTCGGTGACTTCAAAGGCAAACACCAGCACGCCATCGGGCCGGCCGTCGGGCCCGCGGCGGGCCTGCTGGATGTAGTTGAAGTAGCGGTCTTCGAGCTCCCCGTCCCCGGGCCGGGCCAGCGGAATGAGCAGCGCCTGGGCTTCGAGCGTGACGCCGGTGTCGTACACATCCCGGAAGCCCTGGTACACGGCGTGCCCGGCGATTTCGGGCAGGGCGTCGAGGATGGGGCGGCCCATCAGCTCACGGCCCGGAAACAGGTCCTGATACCCGGGATTCACCAGCTCGTACACCAGCTCCGGGCCGGCCAGGATACAGATAGCCGCCGGCGCCTGCATGAACAGGTCGTAGAGCTGCTGGCGCTGCGCCTCCCGCTCCTGGCGGGCCCGCACCCGCTCGGTCACGTCCAGGGCAAAGCTCATCACGCCCTCGATGCGGCCGGCCGCGTCGAAGAGCGGCTGGTAGACCACATCCAGGTACACGTCGCTGAGCTGGCCGGTGTCGAAGCGGTCGAGGCGGGTCAGGCGCTCGGGCTGATGCACGGCCTCGCCGGTGCGGTACACGCGGTCGAGGGGCTCGTGCTGCTCTTCGGGCAGCTCGGGCAGGGCCTGGCGGCGGGGGAGTCCCAGCAGGGGCCGGTTGGGCAGCAGCAGCTCGGTTTTCGGGTGCACCAGGGTCAGCACGTGGTCGGGGCCGGTGAAGAGATTAATCAGGGCCGGGGCCTGCCGGAACAGCCGCTCCAGGCGGTTGCGCTGCTCCTCGGCTTCGGCGCGGGCCGCATTAACTTCGAAGGTGCGCTGCTGCACGTGGGCTTCGAGTTCCTGGTTGAGGCTCAGGAGCTCGGTCTGGCTGGACTGTAGTTCTTCGTTGTTGGCCTGGATTTCCTCGTTGGCCGCGGCCAGCTCTTCGTTCAGGGCCGCCGTTTCCTGCTCCTGCGCTTCCACCTTCTGGCGGGCGACCACAACGGGAGTGACGTCGGTGGCCACCACCAGCACGCCGGTCGTCTCGCCCCGAACGTTGCGCTGGGGCTGGTAAACGAAGTTGAAGTAGATGGTTTCGCGTCGGCCGTGGCGCACCACGTCGAACGGCAGCTCAGTGCCCACAAACGGCTGGCCGCTGTGCAGCACGCCGTCGAGCAGCGTGTCGATGCCCTGGCCCTGCAGCTCGGGCATGGCGTCGAGCAGGGGGCGGCTCAGCAGCTGTTCTTCCGGCCGCGTCCAGAGCTCGCACACGGTGGGGTTGGCCAAGGTAATGCGGTAGGTGGGCCCGTCGAGCAGGGCGATGGCCACCGGCGCCTGGTGAAACACCTCCTGCAGCAGCTGGCGCTGGGCTTCGGCATCGGCGCGGGCGGCTTTTTCGGCGGCCTGGGCCTCGCGCAGCGCCACTTCGACGGGGGAGCGGGGCTGGTCGGCCGTGTCGGTAAAGCTCACCAGCAGGCCGGGTCCTGAACGGCGGGCGGCCAGTCGGTAGTAGTTGTCGTAGCCGTCGGCCTGGTAGTTGACGTTGTACTCGCGCGGCTCCCCGCTCACGTAGGCCTCGACGTGGAACTGGAAGGTGCCGTGCGCCTTGCTGTGGGGCCACTGCTGGTTGTGCGTCACGGTGGGCACCTCCGGCATGGCCATCATGCGCTGGGCCGTGGGGTTGAGGTACTCGAAGGTGAAGTCGACTATCTCGCCCGAGCCCGCCGGGTCGTACATCGGGGTGTAGAGAATGACGCCGGTCAGGGAAACAGCCAACAGGTCGCGCAGCAGCTGGTCAGGGGGGGCAACGGTCGTAAGCAGCCCTAGGGAGTCAGGCATGTAGCGGGGAATAAGGCAAGGAAATAGGCTTTACTATGTACCGGGGGATAATGCTTAGGCGGCCGGCACCACTGGTACCTGAGCGGCCTCGGCCCGCACCACGGCAAACAGCTCCGCCTCGGAAACGTGGAGCACCCGGGCCAGCTGCTGCAGCTCGCCGATGGTGCAGGTGTTGGGGCTGCGCTTGCGCGTGTCGTAGGTGCGGGCCGACACGCCCCAGGCTTCCACAATGCGTTTGCGGGTGCCGGCCACTTCCAGCAGCTCCGCCAGCGTGGCCGGGCGGTGGACCCGCGGCGGGCTGGTCAGCGGCTCGGTGAAGGCAACGGTCGGCACAGGTACTTTAGACATCAGAAAAAGGCAAAAAAGGAACCGGCAAAGGCGCAGAAGTTGCTCATCGTACGTAACTCTTTGCTATTTAGCTGCCGGTCGTTGAGAGTAAGTATTACTGATTGACACTGGCTCAGGCCAATAGACCTTAGCGTACTGTCGCCCGCCAGGCTAACTCCCTCGTCCCACGCATCTCTGGTAGATTAGCATGGTGGGTAATAGCTAAAAACCCAGCACCCCAGGGCTGCGTCATGGTAGTAATCTGTCGTTAATAGGCCTTCACCTTGGACCCCCTGCTTTGAAAAATGCTGACCACCGCGCCGCCATACCCAATCCGGCGCTCACCGCCTTCGGTGCCCTGATTGGGGAATGGAAAACAACCGGCACCCACCCGCAGCTGCCCGGCAAGACCCTGCACGGCCAGGCTTCGTTTCAGTGGCTGGAAGGGGGGGCCTTTGTGCTCATGCACGCCACCCTTGCGGAAGAGGGCTTCCCGGCGAACGTGGCCATTTTTGGCAGTGACAACACCCGGAAGGAATGGTTCATGCTCTACTTCGACGAGCGGCAGGTTTCGCGTAAGTGTGAGGTCAGTTTTCAGGGCAACGTGCTGGAGTGGTGGCGTAGCGGCCCAGAGTTCGCTCAGCGCTACATGTTTACGTTCGCCGACGACGGCAATACCATCGTCAGCAAGGGGGAGATGTCGAAAGACGGTGCGCAATGGGAGCCGGATTTGGACCTCATTTACACACGTATCCGGTAGCGGCCACCGGCCGGGCTTTACAGCAACTCAACTCCTCTCATGGAAACGAAAGCCAACCAGATTACCCAGCCGGCACGGAGCGGTTACGCCGACGTCAACGGGCTCCGGCTTTACTACGAAGTGCATGGCCAGGGAAAGCCCCTCGTGCTGCTACACGGCTCCTACATGACCATCCCCCTGAACTGGGCGCACTTCCTGCCGCAGCTGGCCCAAAGCCGGCAGGTGATTGTGGCGGAAATGCAGGGCCACGGCCGCACCCGGGACATTGACCGGACAATCAGCTACGAAGCCATGGCCGACGACGTGGCCGGGCTGCTCCGCTTCCTCAACATCGAGCAAGCCGACGTGCTGGGCTACAGCATGGGCGGTGGGGTAGCGTTCCAGGTCGCGGTGCGCCACCCGGCGCGGGTGCGCCGGCTCGTGGTGCTCTCGGGTGCCTACGCGCACGACGGCTGGTGGCCCGACGTAGAGGCCAGCTTTGCCACATTCACGGCCGAGATGTTCGAGGGCAGCTCCATTCGACAGCAGTACCTCGAATGGGGCAACGAGGCCGCCCACTTTCCGGAATTCGTGCAGAAGGTAAAGGCCATCGACGTGCAGCCCTATAATTGGTCCGACGCGGTAAAAGCCATTGAGGCGCCGCTGTTCCTGGCCCTGGGCGACGCCGACGGCGTGCGATACGAGCACGCGCTGGACCTGTTCCGGGCCAAAGGCGGCGGTAAGATGGGCGACCTGCACGGCCTGCCGCCGTCCCGCCTGGCCATTCTGCCCGGCACCACCCACATTGGGATGATGCAGCGGGCTGACTGGCTCGTGCCGATGATTACCGACTTTCTGGATTCTGACCTGAACCCAACTCCGCCCACGTTTTAGCTCTTAACCGGGCCTGCTCACCGAGTCATTTCGCAAAACGTTTCGCTGCCAGGCCCGGCTGCCCGCGTTTACCTACCTCCGCAGGTAGTTAAACTAGCAAAACACGTATTTACACCGCAAAAACGGCTAATGCTCAGCTTGTTTGCTCTCCTGGATGTCCTTTAACTTTGTCGGGTGAATTACTCCCTGCTGTTTGAAGCACCCGAGCATCGACAGCACGCGGTGAATTTTGCCCTTGCCCTGTCGGAGCGCACCACCTTGGAACCGGGGCCTTACGAGCGTCAGTTGCTGGCCCGTTTCGTAGCCGGCGAGTTATTACTCTCGGAAGTGGAGGCCCTGCTCGAAAAGGAGGCCCTGGCTCCTCGCCCCTCGCAAAACAAGCTGGACTGTTAAGCCGTTATCACCGTGCTAACGTCCTGCTGTGGTGCGCGCACCGATGTCCTTTATCTTATTTACCACGCCCTCATTGGAGCGACGTTATGCTGTAACGCAGGCTCGTGCCCGTATGCAAGTCAGGGGACTGTTGCACGGGCCTCGTTGCGCTGACCTCTACGAGTTGTTCATCGAAGGAGCATTGAGTCTACTGGAACTGCGCTATGCCATTGAAGGCCGCTTTCACAGTCGGCGGACGCCTGCTTGCCTGCGGCTACATTCTGGCTACCTAGCTCCATCGGACCAACTCTGCTGAAGCCAAACTATCCTCGTCATTGCTTCACCACTGCTTTCTCGCGAACGCTTCATATTGCCTCGGCCGCGTCTTATCAGGGCCACCACAGGGTGAGCAACACGCCGGCGCCGGCGGCGAGCAGGATGAGCACCGGCTCCTTGAGCTTGGGGGCTTTCCACAGCGCCAGTCCTGTAAGGGCCGCCAGCAGCACCGTGGGCCCGTCCACCAGCGTGCGCTGGGCCAGTACCACCACGGCCCCGCTCAGGGCCCCGATGGCCGCCGCCGTGATGCCTGCCACGAACGCCTGAATGGCCGGGCGCTGGCCGTACTTCTTGAAGTACGGGGCCGGCACCACCGTCAGCACGTAGCAGGGCAGAAACGTGGCCAGCGCCGCCACGCACGCGCCGGGCAGCCCCGCCACCAGGTAGCCGATGAAGGCCACGGTGATGACTACCGGCCCCGGCGTAATCATGGCCACGGCCACGGCGTCGAGAAACTGCGCGTCGCTGAGCCAGTCGTACTGCTCCACCACGCCCGCGTGCAGGAACGGCACGATGGCCAGCCCGCTGCCGAAGACAAACGCGCCCGCTTTAGTGAAGAACCAGAAAATCCGGGCCAGCTCGCCCGACTGGGCGCGACTGGCTATGGCTATAAGCAGCAGCCCGCTCACCGGGGCCAGGCTCAGGGCCCGGCCCGACCGGCGCAGCCAGCCCATCGGCGGCGCTTTGCGCAGCCACTGCACCAGCCCGGCCCCGAGAAAGAGCAGCACCGGCTCCTCGTGGGTGACGATGGTGACGGCGGCCGCCACCAGGTAGTAGGCCCACAACCAGTAGTCGCGGTCGAGCGACTTGCGGGTGAGCTTGACCGCGCTGACCGTAATCAGGCCGATAACCCCCGCCCCGACCCCGTAGAACACCGCCTGCATCCACGGCAGGCCGCCGTAGGCGGTGTAGGCGATGCTCAGGGCCAGCACCATCAGGAAGGAAGGCAGCACAAAAGCCAGGCCCACGAGCGTGGCACCCAACAGGCGGTAGTGCACGTAGCCCAGGTAGATGGCCAGCTGCGCGGCCAGCGGACCGGGCGCAATCTGGGCCAGCGCCAACCCGTCTTTGTATTCGCCTTCGCTTATCCAGCCGCGCTCGGCCACCAGGTCGCGGTGCATGTAGCCGATGAGGGCCACCGGGCCGCCGAAGCCCAGGCTGCCCAGCCGCAGGAAGTAGCGAATCAAGTCTCCGAGGCGGTAGGCGGGAGCGGGTGCAACGGCAGTAGTAACGGTTTCCATAGATAAAGTCTTTTCTTGCAGAATCTTAACGCAGGGCCATAAGCAGCTGGCTCAAAAAAACGGCACGCAGCTTCCCAGCCCCGGCCGAAAGCGGGGGATGCAGTGTCCTGGTCTGAAGGGAGATTGGCTAGTGCTTCATGCCTTCCATGCCGCTCATGCCGGCCCCTTTGCCCTTGCCCAGCTGGTCGAGCGCGGCGCGGAAGCCCTGCGCCAGCTGGGCGGCCGGCCCCCGGCCGTAGTAGTGCAGGAACATCATGCGCGGGGTGTCGCCCAGCATATGGTTGTGCACGGCCACCACTTCCAGGTTATGGGCCCGCAGGGCTTTAATCACCGGATTCACTTCGTGCTCCAGCATGGCGATGTCGCCGGCAATGTGGGCGTCGTCCTGCTTGCCGGCGAAGGCCGCCCACGAATTCAGGCCGATGGCCGCCGTCATCTCCGTGTTCATCATGACCGACTGCAGGTCGGCCCGGCCCACGGTGTACTTGTAAGTGGGGCCGTTGACGACGCCGGGGTACTTCACCACGGCATCCAGCGCGGGCAGGTCGAACAGTTCCTTGCCGGTGGGCGGGCCGGCGGCCGGCGTGGCGTTGTTGCCCGCCTGCGCGGCGGCCGGGGCGCTGGGCGCGGGCTGGTTAGCTGGCAGCAGCTTCGAGTCCTTGAGCGTGGCCGCGAACTTGCGGGCCAGTTCGGCCGGGCTGCCCATGCCCATGACGTGCATGTAGAAGATGCGCGGCTCCTCGTAGAAAAAGTGGTTGTGGATGGCCCCGATTTCGAGGCCGTTGGCGAAAGCGGCCGATATCAGCGGGTTCACTTCCGCTTCCAGCAGCACGGTGTCGCTCATGAGCATGGCCGACTTGCCGTCGAGCGTATGCTTGATGGCCACCCAGCCGCCGAAGCCGAAGGCAATGGGCACCGGCTCACCCTTGATTTTCACTTTGAGGTCGTTGCGGGGCAGGCCAATGAGGTGGGTGGCCTGGGCCTCGTTGTAAGTGCCCTTCTTGCCCAGCGCCGCGTCGATGGCGGCCTGGTCGGCCGCGCTCAGGGCGGGAGTTTTACCCGCGGCCGGGACCGCCACGGCGGCCAGGGTGTCGTCGACACTCAGCAGGGAAGTAGCGCCCAGCAGGGCGGTGGCGCGCAGGGCGTCGCGGCGGGAAATGGCGTGGTTCATGGGTGGGGAGTTACGTAGTTGCGATTAAGAATAATCCGGCCGCCGGGCTCACCCCGGGGTCCAGGTGTGGCGCTCGGCGGGGACGTGCCGCGCCCAGCTGTAGAGCGCGTCGTAAAGCTTCAGGCCGATGGCCAACTGCTCGTGGTCGTCGGCGCAGTTGTAGCTCAGGCCGGCGGAAATGGCCCAGAGCCCGGCCGCCTGCGGAGCCAGCTCGAAGCGGTCGGTGTCGGCCCCGCGCACGATGCGGGCCAGCTGGTGCAGGGCCGGGTCGGTGAGCCGATGCTTTTTTAAAATGTAGTCGAAGGTGCAGGACTCTCCTTCATGGGTGTAGTCGGCCCCGGCGATGTCGTAGGCAATGGCCGGTAGCGCGGCGGCCTGGGCCAGCACCTGCTCCGGGGGCACAAAGAGGAATTCGGCCGCCGGGTCGACAAAGTTCTGAATCAGCCAGGGGCAGGCGATGCGGTCAATCTTCGGACGTTCGCGGGTTATCCATTTCATGGCTTGTCAGCACCGGGGGCATGACACCGATGCTGACTGCAATGCTACGCGGCCCGCCGCCGGAAAAATAGAACGGATTTTCCCGTTGGTATAATTTTTACCTGCCCGGTCGCTTTTTGCGGTAAGCGGCCGGGCTTTGACCCGTGTGCTGCTTGAAGATGCGCGTGAAATGGCTCTGGTCGGAAAAGCCGGTGAGGTAGGCGATTTCGCCCATGGAATACGCGGTGGTGTCGAGCAGCTGCAACGCCTTTTCGATGCGCAGCTTGCGGATGTACTCCCCAAAGCTCAGGTCGTCAAAGTAGCGCGCAAACTCGCGCGAGAGGTAGCTGGGGTTCACTTGCAGGGCGTCGGCGGCCTCGGTCAGGCGCAAACTCAGGTTGGTATCGAGGTGGTCCTGAATCAGCTCGCGCAGCTGCGCCGTCCAGGCCGGCGGCGGGGCATTTTTGTCCTGGGTGCGCTGCAGGTAGGCCGTGTAGACCTGCACCAGCAGCTGCTCCTCGGGCTGCTGGGTGTGGGGCTGACCCTGTAGCTGCTCCGCCCAGGTGTAAAGGGCATCGTAGAGCACCCGGCCCTGCTGCAGCAGTTGCTGGTCGTCGGTGATGTTGTGAGCCAGACCGGCCGAGATGGCCCACAGGCCGGCCGCCTGCTGGGCCAGGGCGTGGTTATCGGTGTCGGCCCCGCGCACGATGGGGGCCATGGCGAGCAGGGCCGGGTCGGTCAGGGCGTACTTTTTCAGGAAGTAGTCGAAGGTGCAGTCCGCGCCGTAGTGCGAGAACTCCACGCCCGGCACGTCGAAGGGAATGGCCCCGGTGCGCTCGGCGGTGGGCACGACCTCGGCGGTGGGCACGTAGAGAATTTCGGCGGCCGGGTCGATGAACCGCAGAATGAGCCAGGGGCAGGCCAGGCGGTCAATCTTGGGCCGCTCGCGGGTTATCCATTGCATAGGGAGGGTATCGAAAATCACCGGGGCCGGCCTCACCCGGTCCCGGGGCTAAAGTAGAACGATTGCCGCTGACTTCCCGGGCCGGCCGGCGCCGCAAAAGCAACAACTGGGCGCACTGAAGCGCCGTCGAAATCTGGTTCAGCGCGACGCTTTCCGGTTTTTGGCACTGTGCTTGCACTTCGTCAACGCCACCCATTGCCTTTATGCCCAACGAAACCTCCTTTTTACAAGAGTTGCGCACTGAGCTTAGCCAAGTGTCGGGCGATGCCATTTGCCAGGCCCTGGCGGTCCACTACCTGGGCACGGCCCTGGAAGCGGCCCGGCCGTTCGCGCCGGTTCGGGTGGTGGCCCGGCCCCGGCCCACGGCGGAGGCCACGAACCTGACCCTGGAGTTTGCCAACGGCACCAGTCTGCAAGTCACCAGCCGCTGCCCCCGGCCCGGCGCGGCGCGCCTGGTGCTGTCCCTGTCCCGCAACGGCCGGCCGGAGTACACCCGGTCCGTCGCGGGGGATGAATTGCGCGCCGGCGTCGCCCTGGCGCTGTAATCACTTTCCTGAGAGCGCTCCGCCCGGTGGTTCGAAAACCGGTCGCCCTATCCCCATTAGCAGTAGCGCCTCCCCTTGCCCTGCCTGTTAATCAGCGGGAGCTGAACCCCTGAGCCCGCTCAGGACTGGCGCGGCCCAAACAGCTGACCAGCGCCTTTCTCCATATCCCCCGCCGACTGCCTCCGTGAGGTAACCAGCCGCCCGACCAAGCAGCGGCTTCCCAACCGCCGGAAAAGCTACGCGCCCACGTTAATCAATCCTCACTTCACCGCTTCCTGACCATGCCCCTGGATTCAACAAGCCCGGATACCGAACGCGAGTTTTCAGCCCGGGCGCAACGGGACCTGGTCCTGATTGAGGCGGCGCTGGCGGGCAGCGCCAAAGCCTACGAGGGCCTGCTGGCTAATTACCGCAAGTCGCTCTACCACGTGGTACTGCGGATGGTCAATAACGCCGACGATGCCGACGACCTCACGCAGGAAGTCTTTGCCAAAGCCTTCCAGTCCCTGGCGCGCTACCGCGCCGACTACGCTTTCAGCACCTGGCTGTTCCGCATCGCCACCAACCACTGCATTGACTTTATTCGCAAGCGCCGGCTGAAAACGCTGTCCCTGAGCACCGAGATGCAGCTGGGTAACGGCGACGGAATGCTGCTCGAAGTGGCTTCGCCGGAGCTGAATCCCCAGGAGGTCTACATCCGGCAGCAGCGCATCGAGCGTGTCCAGCAGCTGGTCGGGCACCTGCCCCCTAAATACCAGAAGCTGGTGCGCCTGCGCTATTTTGACGAGTTAACCTACGAGGAAGTAGCCGTGGAGCTTCAGGCCCCGCTGGGCACAGTCAAAGCCCAACTGCATAAGGCCCGGGAGCTCCTGCTGAACCTGGCCCAGAAAAATCAGGGCGCGCTCTAACCCTCGCCGAAGTAGAACGGGACTTTGCCCGCGCCGTGAACCTTTCCGCCGGCCGGCATCTTGATACCCATTGGACCCTGCCGCAGCGCGAAGCGCCGGGAGCGGGTCCTTCCCCACGTTGAAACCAGAATAAGTAGTAGCGTTAGCGCATGAGACAGCTCAAAATCAGCAAGCAGATTACCAACCGCGAAAGCCAGTCGCTGGACAAGTACCTCCAGGAGATTGGCAAAGTGAGTCTGGTGTCGATAGACGAGGAAGTATTGCTGGCCCAGCGCATCCGCGAAGGGGACCAGATGGCCCTCGAAAAGCTGACCAAGGCCAACCTGCGCTTCGTGGTGTCGGTGTCCAAACAGTACCAGAACCAGGGCCTGACCCTGGGCGACCTCATCAACGAGGGCAACCTGGGGCTGATTAAAGCGGCCAAGCGCTTCGATGAGACGAAGGGCTTCAAGTTCATTTCCTACGCCGTGTGGTGGATTCGCCAGAGCATCCTGCAAGCCCTGGCCGAGCAGAGCCGCATCGTGCGCCTGCCCCTGAACCGGGTGGGCTCGCTCAATAAAATCAGCAAATCTTTCTCGGAGCTGGAGCAGAAATTCGAGCGCGAGCCTTCGGCCGACGAAATTGCGGAAATGCTGGAGCTGAGCACCGCCGAGGTCACGGACACGATGAAAGTCGGGGGCCGCCACGTCTCGATAGATGCACCCTTCGTGCAGGGCGAGGAAAACCGACTGCTCGATGTAATGGAGAACGAGGATGCCGACAGCCCCGATGCCGGCCTGCTGCACGACTCCCTGCGCCGGGAGGTGCAGCGGGCCCTCTCGACCCTGACCCGGCGGGAAGCGGACGTCGTGACGCTCTACTTCGGGCTGAACGGACAAGGCGCGCAGTCGATGGAGGAGATTGGCGAGCAGTTCAGCCTGACCCGCGAGCGGGTGCGCCAAATTAAGGAAAAGGCCATCCGCCGCCTCAAGCACACCACGCGTTCGAAGGCCCTGAAACCGTACCTGGGCTAGCGGCGGCGGGCTGCCTGATGGCCGATGGGGTCGCTGCCCTCCACGATGGCACAAGAACCCGGCCTGGCTAATTGCAATGATGGGCCGATTTAACCAAAAGAAATTGGAGCGCGTAGACGGCTTTACCTTTGCCTCGATGTTCCGTTTCCACCTCGCCTCCATCCGCCTCATCGCCACGACCCTGCTGGTCGTGTTCGGGAGCGCGCTGCTGGGGCCGGCGGTGGCCGCGGCCCATGAGCTGCACGAGGGCGGCGAACACCTGCACCTGCCGGGCCTGCCACAGGCCCATCATCACCACGATGAGGACGACGACGATGACCACCCGGCCGGGCAGCACCCCGCGGCCCACCAGGTAGCGCACGCGCCCAAGTCTTACCACGGGCACCACGCCTGCACCGGCGACGACGAGCAGCAGCTGGCGGGCGTGAGCCCGCTGGCCAAGCTGCTCACCGACCACGCCGCGCCCGCCGTGCTGGCTTTGCCGCCCGCGCTGAGCTTCGGGTTCCGGCCGTTTCAGGCCTGGGACCGGCAGCTGGCCGTGGTGCTGGTGCCGCCCGCGCACCTCAAACCCAAAATCCCCGACCTGCGAATCTTCATTGGTTCCCTGGTAATCTGATAAACCGCGTCTGGTAAGGACCGCGCTGGAATGGCTATGCCATGTCCGGGGCGGTCCTTTTTGCGTGTCGGCTCCGGCCGCCCTCTCCCCTTCTCATTCCGGGTATTCCTCCCTCAGTTCAGCACCTTATGCTCGACCGCATCATTCATTTTTCCATCACGCACAAGCTGCTCATTGGCCTGCTTACGCTGGGCCTGATTGCCTGGGGCGGCTACTCGGTGGCCCACCTGCCCATCGACGCGGTGCCCGACATCACCAACAACCAGGTGCAGGTCATCACCCAAACGCCCTCGCTGGGCGCGCCCGACGTGGAGCGGCTGGTGACCTTTCCCATCGAGCAGGCCATTGCCACCATTCCGGACGTGCAGGAGGTGCGCTCGTTTTCGCGCTTCGGGCTCTCGGTGGTCACCATCGTGTTTCCCGACGACGTGGACGTGTACTGGGCCCGTAACCAGGTCACCGAGCGCCTGAAGGCCGCCGAGCAGCAAATTCCGCCCGGCACCGGCACGCCGGAGCTGGCCCCGGTCACGACCGGCCTGGGGGAAATCTACCAGTATGTGCTGCACCCGAAAAAAGGGTACGAGAAGAAATACAACGCCACCGAACTGCGCACGCTGCAGGACTGGCTGGTGCGCCGCCAACTGCTGGGCACGCCGGGTGTGGCCGACGTGAGCTCCTTCGGGGGCAATATCAAACAGTACGAAGTAGCCGTGGACCCCGACCGCCTGCGTAGCCACAACATCACCATGGAGGACCTTTTCAATGCCCTGGAGCAGAACAACCAGAACACCGGCGGGGCCTACATCGATAAAAATCCTTCGGCCTACTTCATCCGCACCGAGGGGCTGGCCGGCTCGCTGGCGGACGTAGGCCGGATGGTGGTGCGGCCGGCCGCCAGCGGCGGCGTCCCCCTGCTGGTGCGCGACGTGGCCGACGTGCAGTTTGGCCACGCCGTGCGCTATGGCATGATGACGCGCAACACGGAAGGCGAAGTGGTGGGGGCCTTGGTGCTCATGCTCAAGGGAGCCAACTCGTCGGCCGTTATCAAAAGCGTCAAGCAGCGCATGGCCGTCATCCAGCAGACCCTGCCCGAAGGCCTGGTCATCGAGCCCTTTCTGGACCGCACCAAGCTGGTGGACCAAGCCATCGGCACGGTGACGAGAAACCTGGCGGAAGGAGCCCTGATTGTCATTTTCGTCCTCATCCTGTTTCTGGGCAACTGGCGGGCGGGCCTGGTGGTCGCTTCGGTCATCCCCCTGGCCATGTTTTTCGCCATCGGCATGATGCGCCTGTTCGGGGTGTCAGGCAACCTGCTCAGCCTCGGGGCTATTGACTTCGGGCTGATTGTGGACGGGGCCGTCATCATCGTCGAGGCCATCGTGCACCGCCTGGCCTTGCTGCGGCGGCCGGCGGGCTCGGCCGACCTGGCCCGCCCCGAAATGGACGAGGAGGTGTACCACGCGGCCAGCAAAATTCGCTCCTCGGCGGCCTTTGGCGAAATCATCATCCTGATTGTGTACCTGCCGCTGCTGGCCCTGGGCGGGATTGAGGGCAAGATGTTTCGGCCCATGGCGCAAACCGTGGCCTTCGCGATTCTCGGCGCCTTTATCCTGAGCCTCACCTACGTGCCCATGATGTCGGCGCTGGCTCTGAGCCGAAGCACGGAGCACCGGCGCAACATTTCCGACCGCCTGCTTGGGAGCTTGGCCTTGCGCTACCAGCGTGTCGTGGCCTGGGCCCTGCGCGCCAAAACCCTGGTGCTGGTCGCAGCTTTGGTGCTGCTGGTGGGCGCGGGCCTGCTGTTCCGCACGCTGGGCGGCGAGTTCATTCCCACGCTGGAGGAGGGCGACTTCGCCGTGGAAACCCGCGTGCTGCCCGGCTCCTCCATCACCTACACGGCCGAAAAGGCGCAGCAGGCGGCGGGCATTTTACTCAAGGAATTCCCGGAAGTGAAAGAAGTGGTGGCCAAAGTCGGCTCTTCGGCCATTCCCACCGACCCGATGCCGGTGGAGGCCTGCGACCTGATTATCGTGCTCAAAGACAAAAAGGACTGGACCTCGGCGGACAGCCGCGAAGAACTGGTGGAAAAGATGTCGGCTCGGCTGCACACCATTCCCGGCGTGACCTTCGGCTTCCAGCAGCCCATCCAGATGCGGTTCAACGAGTTGATTTCGGGGGCCAAGCAGGACGTGGTCATCAAGATTTTCGGGGAGGACCTGGACCAGCTGGACGAGTACGCCACCCGCGTGGGCCGGCTGGTGCGGGGGGTGCCCGGCGCGACGGATTTGTACGTGGAGCGGGCCACCGGCCAGGCGCAAATCGTGGCCCACATTGACCGCGACAAGCTGGCGCAATACGGCGTGACGGTGGCGCAGGTCAACCGCACCGTGCAGGCCGCGTTTGCGGGCCAGGTAGCCGGGCAGGTGTTTGAGCAGGAGCGCCGCTTCGATTTGGTGGTGCGCCTGCAGGCGAATGACCGCCAGAGCATCGGCAGCCTGCGCCAGCTCTTCATCGGTACGGCCGACGGGCGCCAGATTCCCCTGGAGCAAGTGGCCGACGTGGAGATGACTTCCGGGCCGAGCCAGATTCAGCGCGACGACGCCAAGCGCCGCATCACGGTGGGCTTCAACGTGCGCGGCCGCGACGTGGAAACGCTGGTGAAGGAGGTCCAGCAGCGCATTGACCAAAAGCTGAAATTCGCGCCCGGCTACTACGCCACGTACGGCGGGCAGTTCGAAAACCTCCAGTCGGCCCGCGACCGGCTGCTGATTGCGGTGCCCGTGGCCTTGCTGCTCATCTTCCTGCTGCTCTACGCCACGTTTGATTCGGTTAGCCAGGCCCTGCTCATTTTCACGGCCATCCCGCTCTCGGCCATCGGCGGGGTGCTCTCGCTCTGGCTGCGGGGCATGCCCTTCAGCATCTCGGCCGGCGTGGGCTTCATTGCCCTCTTCGGCGTGGCCGTGCTCAACGGCATCGTGCTGATTAGCTATTTCAACCAACTCAAGGAGGAAGGCCTGAGCGACCTGCGCGGCCGTATCCTGGAAGGCACGCACGTGCGGCTGCGCCCGGTGCTGATGACGGCCACGGTGGCCTCGCTGGGCTTTTTGCCCATGGCCCTGTCGAACTCCGCCGGCGGGGAAGTGCAAAAGCCCCTGGCTACGGTCGTGATTGGCGGCCTGGTCACGGCCACCCTGCTCACCTTGGTCGTGCTGCCCATCCTCTATTCCCTGGAAGAAAGCTGGACCGAGCGGCGGGCAGCCCGCAAATCCGGGGCGGCCCAGCCCACGCTAACCGGCCGCGCTGCGCACCAAGCCCGCGAATAGCGGCAACAACTTTTTGATTCATCTTAATCCCACTGCCCGAATGCAACTCCCCCAGTTTCTCCAGGACTTCCTGAAAAAAGGCCCCGCCGGGGCCAAGAAAGGCCTCGATGCCGTGGCCACCACCTCCGAGCGCGGCATCTGGGCCCTGAAATGGTCGTTTATCATGCTGGCCATCACCTCGGCTTTGCAGGTCATCGTGTTCTTTTTCTCGGGCAGCACGGCCCTGCTGGCCGACACCATCCACAACGTAGCCGACGCGGCCACGGCCATCCCGCTCTGGATTGCCTTCCGCTACACCAACCGCGCCCCCACCAAGCGCTTCACCTACGGCTACGGCCGCATCGAGGACCTGGCCGGCGTTATCATTCTGCTGATTATCCTGGCCAGCGGCATCGTGGCCGGCTACGAATCCATCCAGCGCTTCTACCACCCCGAGCCGGTGAAGTACTTGTGGGCCGTGGCGGCGGCTTCCGTGGTCGGCTTTATTGGGAATGAGGCGGTGGCCATTTTCCGCATCAAGGTGGGCAAGGAAATCGGCAGTGCGGCCCTCATCGCCGATGGCTACCACGCCCGTACCGACGGCATCGCCAGCCTCTCGGTGCTGCTGGGCGTCATTGGCATCTGGCTGGGCTTTCCGCTGGCCGACCCCATCATCGGCCTCATCATCAGCTTTGTAATTATGAAAATCGTGTGGCGCTCGGGCAAGGACATCTTCACCCGCCTGCTCGACGGCGTGGACCCCGCCGTGGTGGACGAGGTGCGCGCCAGTGCCGCCAAGGTACCTGGCGTGCTGGGCGTGGACCGCGTGCGCCTGCGCTGGTTGGGCCACAAGCTCAACGCCGAAGTGGACGTAGCCGTGGCCGATACGATGAACGTGGGCCAGGCCCACGAGTTGGGCGAGCAGGTGGTGGCGCAGTTGCGGCAGGACGTGCAGTACCTGACCACCGCGCTGGTGCACACCGACGCGGCCTCGGCGGCGGCCCACCAGCACGCCTGATTTCACCCCCTTTACTGGCTCAGCGCCACCAATCGGCAGCTGGCTTGTTGACTCCGATGCGATTTACCCGACTCCTTTTTAACGTGCACCGCTGGCTGGGCTTGCTGGCCGGGCTGTTTCTGCTGGCCATGGGGCTGAGCGGCTCGGCCCTGGTGTTCAAGCCCGAGCTGGAAAATGCGTTGCGGCCGACGGCAACCACCGGCTCCGGGCCGATGGTGTCGCTGGATGCCATCTACCGCGATGTGGCCCGGCGCTACCCGCGCCTGCGCGGCATCGCCGTTACGCATTTTCCGCAGCACCCGGCCGATACGTATGAGCTGCGCCTCTACGGCAACGACGGCAACCCGCATACCTACGACCTGCACGCCGTGTACGTGGACCCGCACACGGGCCGCATCGTGCGCGAAGGCTCTTACCGGCAATGGGGCGGCGGGGCGCTGAACTGGCTGCTGCAGCTGCACTACTGCGGCCAGTGGGGCCTGCCGGGGATGTTGCTCACGGCCGGGCTGGGCCTCTTGGGGCTGCTGTCCTGCCTCACGGGGCTCATTGTCTACCGCAAGCACGTGCTCCAGGCCCTGCTGCTGCGCGTGCCGCTAAGCAGGGCAGCCGGGCGGCGACGCACCTCGGGGCTGCACCGCGTGGTGGGCAGCTGGACCGTGCTGTTCAACAGCCTGATTTTCTTCACCGGCTTCTGGATGAACCGCTCGGCCTTCGAGTCCGCCAGTTGGGTTCGAGCCACGCAGGCTGCGGCGCCCAATGTACTGTTTCCGCAATCCGCCGTCCAGCTGCTGCAAGCCGGGCTGGCCGCTTCACCCCTGCAACCCACGTTTGTGTACCTGCCCACCACCGCCACGGGCACCTTTCGAGTCAGCGGCAAGCCCGCTGGTTCCCCGGCCCTCTACGGCGAGCAGGCCGTGGCCGTGAGCCTAAACCCGCGCACCGGGCGGGTGGAAGAAGTCAGCCGCGCGTCCGAGGCCACGGGTTCCGACTGGCTGGAAGCGGTGGCTCCGGCTTTGCACTTTGGCTCCGTGGGCGGCTGGCCCCTGCGGGTTCTCTACGCGGTGGGCGGCCTTGCGCCGGGGGTGCTGGCCCTGAGCGGGTTCGCGCTTTGGCGCCGGCGCCGATTCCGCCGCGCGCTCCGGCTCGTTGCTTCCTGAAATCATGGGTCTACCAATTCGGGTCAACCCTTCAGCTTGTTCCACTTCTCCGCCACATGTCCGTTTCTTCCCTGTTTGCCCCCTTTACCAGCTTGCGTAACCCCGTCTTTGCCCGACTCTACGCGGCTCAAACGGCCTCGCTGCTCGGCGACGCGCTGACCTGGGTGGGCCTGGCGCTGCTGGCCTACGAACTGGGCAGCGGCCACTCGGCCCAAATTCTGGCTTTTGCCCTAACGCTGCGGGTTTCGGCTTTCGTGCTGCTCTCCCCGCTGGCCGGCGTGCTGGCGGACCGGCTGAACCGCAAGACCATCATGGTCACGGCCGACGTGGTGCGCATGGTCGTCATCGGCCTGCTGCCCTTCGTGACGGAAGTCTGGCAGGTGTACGGGCTCATGTTCACGGTCAATGCCTTCACGGCGTTTTTCACACCTACGTTTCAGGCCACGCTGCCGGCCATTACCACCGACGAGGAGCTGCCGCAGGCGTTGAGCTTGTCCAGCGCCACCAACGAGCTACTGGGCGTGCTCGGGCCGGGCATTGCGGGTGGGGTAGCGGCCTTCCTGGGCGCACGCGACATTTTTTTCATTGACGCGGCCACCTTCCTGATTTCCGGGGTGCTGATATTTACCCTGCCGGCCCGGCTGCGCAATGAGGATAGCAAGACGGCCGCTGACGAGCGGGTGACCATCGCCGCCGTGCTGGAAGGCACGAAGCTGCTGTGGAAAAACACGGTGATGCGCTACGCTCTGCTGCTGGAACTGGTGGCCGCCGTGAGCGGGGCCCTGATTCTGGTGAACACCGTGGGGCTGGTGCGCGGGCAGCTGGGGCTGCCTGAAGCGCAGTACGGGTGGGTGATGGCCGCCTTTGGCGTAGGGGCTACCGTCGCCGCGCTGCTGGTAGGCGTGTTCACCAAGCGCATCCGGCATACCACCTTCGTGGTGCTGGGGGCGGCGCTGACGAGCCTGGCCATCCTTCCGGGAAACCACGTCGGCTTGTGGCTGCTCATGGGCCTGTGGCTGCTGGCCGGCGCCGGTCAGAACTGGGTCAACCTCTCCACTCAAACCCTGATTGCCGAGCAAACCGATGAAAGCCACCAGGGCCGCGTGTACGGGGCGCACTTCGCCTGGAGCCATTTGTGGTGGGCCTTTGCCTACCCGCTGGCCGGCTGGCTGGGCACGCGCTTTACCGGTAACTCCTTCTTGGTCGGCAGTTTGGTAAGTCTGGGGCTGCTGGGAGTGGGGCTCCTTGCTTTTCGGCCCCGTACACGGCTCATCGAGTACCGATAGGGGATGCCTTTGAGGAAATTGAGTGGCTTCCAGGTTCGTTATCTTTTCCCGGAAGCTTTTGTCCGCGGATAATGCCAGGAAAGTCAGCGGGCACGCTTCCCGTTTGCGCAACAGCAGTCGGTAGTACCCAAAAACGGCATCGCCGCGCCCTGTCCCAATGCTGTATCCGGTCATGGCAAACACATTCAGCAGGTTCCGCTTTTCGCCGTTCCTTCTCAGAAAATCATTCGGGCTTTCCTGCGGGCGCAGCTTGGCGGCCCACCTACTGAGTTCTTGGGTGCCGATACCCTCTCGAAGCCCAGGCAATAGCTGGTAACACCGTCCCAGGTAGACCAGGCTAGCATCCGCGTCAGTGAACAGGGCCGTGTTGTTTGGCTAATAGGTTGAGAAAAGTCGGCTTGCGGCATGGTGTTTCTACCTATGATTCACATGCGGTTCTAAACTAGTCAAACAATACGGCTCCGAAAGCAGTATTTAGAGTAGCCTAAAAATTAATTTAGGCTACCTTAAATTTACTAATCAAACGCGCCGGTATGCTTCGATTTCTGCTCCTCTTAAGTGTTCTATGCTACCTACCGGGCATTCCGGTCGTAGCCCAACTGTCCCTGCGGCCGGTTGGCCAGGACTCGGTGTTGCGCAGCCGGCCGCGCTACTCGCTTTTCCGGCCGGTGCCGCGCGCCCGGCTCAGGCCCATGAGCACCGACCGGCCGGACGCCACGGAAAGCGCCTACTCGGTGGACGCGGGCCATTTTCAGGTGGAAACCGACGTGGTGCGCCTGGGCCAGCAGCGGTTCGACGGCGAAGCCAACCAGCAGCTGGCCCTGAATCACGCCAACCTCAAGCTGGGCCTGACCCGGCAGATGGACCTGCAGGTGGTGGTCGAGTCCTACACCATCCAAACCGAAGACGCCGAGCAGCCCGTGCGCCGCGCCGGCTTCGGCGACGTCACCCTGCGGCTCAAGCGCAACCTCTGGGGCAATGACGGGGGCGCTACCGCCCTGGCGCTGATGCCCTTCGTGAAGCTGCCCACCGGGCGCAGCTGCGGCAACCAAGCCTGGGAGGGAGGCCTCGTGGCCCCGTTTGCGTGGCAGCTCCCGCATGACTGGTCGTTTGGCTCCCAGCTGCAGGCTTCCTGGAACCGCGACCCCGAAGCTCAGCAGCACTACTTGGAGCTCGCCCCTACCGTGACGGTGGGCCACGACCTGTACCGCACCCTCGGCGGCTTCGTGGAGGTAGCCGGCGCCTGGGACACGCGGGCCACCGCCTGGGTCGCTACACTCAACGGCGGGCCCATCTGGCGGGTAAGCGACAACCTGCAGCTGGACCTGGGCATCAACCTGGCCCTCACGCAGGCCACCGAAACCAGCTACTTCCTCGGTTTCAGTTTCCGACGCTGACCTGAACGGCCCTGTTCGCCTTGCTCATCCGCTCTGTCACCAACGGTTTGGGCGGCTCGGCCGGGGTATTGCGCCGGTAAAAGCCCTTATTTTCCGTACTTCTCGCGGCACCGCAGAAAGGCGAGGGCTTCGCGCAGCCGCTGGGCGTGCCGGGCGGCGCGGGGCGCATCAGCGGCCCGTGCCGTGACGCGCCGGACGTGCTGCGCCCGCTCGCGGTGGTGGGCCGGATTGCCGGGGTCGAGCATCTGAGATTCATCCGCGACCCGGCCGCCACGCTGGGCCAGTCCCTCGTGCACGGCCAGCAGATGCAGGATGCGATTCCGCTTGTAGGGCCAGCGCTCCAACAACGCGTCCAGCTCGTTAAGGGACGCGTAGTAGGCCAGCGGGTCGCGCAGCAGCTGGCCCAGCGAGTAGCGCGGGCGGGCCTCGGCTCGGTTGTTCGGCCGGGGCGCGGCCGGGGTAAACCGCAGGGCTTTCGGGGGCCGGGAGCGCCGGGGCCGGTGCGGGAGGCTTCCGGTCGGCGGGCCCTGCTTGCGGCGCTGGCTTTCGGCCAGGGCCGCCCTGGCCAGCGTCATCAGGTGGGCGTAGCGCGCGGCGCGGGCCGGGTGCTGCCGCCGCGCCCATTCCCGCTGCTGGCGCATCAGGGCGTGCACGTTGGTCAGGTCCTCGTCCGCAACCGTTTCCACGTCCCAATGCGTGGCCCCGGCATCGAAAAAAGCCTCCCGCGCGGCCAGTAGCGCCACGGTCCGCTGCCGGTTTCGGGGCCACTGCTCCACGAGTTCGTCCAGTTCGTTAGCTACCGCCAGATAAGTCGGGTAATGCCGTAGGCTGAACAAGGTATAGGCGGGCCGGTTGGGGTCCCCGCGAAACGTTTTTACCGGGTAACGGGGCCAACGCAATGGCCGCTGCAACGGTCTTTTCTGGGTTCCAACCATATCTGGTTATACGCAAAAAAGCCCCTTTTAGCTGACTAAAAGAGGCTTTTTCTCACTTACATCGCCCAGCTTTCCGGCTTGTCTTCGCATCGCAGGGCGGCGCGCAGAACCTTGTTGCCGGGCCCCGGGAATGACGGCATCATGTTTACCACATTCGCCCATTGCTAGACGCGCGGGGCCGCCGTGCGCTTGCCCGCTACTGCACCACCAGCTTTTGGTAGGCCGCGCCGCCTTCGTGCGTGAGCCGCACCGTGTAGAGCCCCGCCGGCAAGGCGGGCACGGCCACGGTATGCGGGCCGGCGGCCTGCCGCTCGCCGGCCGCGAGGCGCAGCACCCGACGGCCCAGGTTATCGAGTACTTCCGCCGTCACGGCGCCGGCTGCCGGCAGAAAATACGAGAGCGTGGCGGCCCCGGCGGTGGGGTTGGGAAAAACGGCCAGGGCCACGGCCGTCGCTGCCGGCGTCGTGGCCGTCACAATTTGCCGGCTGTACCAGATGGGCGAGGTGACCACGCTGTCGCCGTCGGCCTGCGCGGCCACGGCGTAGTAGTAGGCCGTCGTGTTGAGGGCCTGCGGGTCCACGTAGCTCAGGGCCGTGGCCCCCGCCGCGGCCGTGGCCACCACCACCGGCGCCACCCCGCTGCCGGGCACGCCGCGCAGCACCCGCAGTGAGGTCACGGCCTCGTTATCGGCATCGGCGACGCTCACCGTGAGCGAGGCGGCGCCCGAACCGGTGAAGACCGAGCCCATGGGCTGCCCGTTGAGGGTAAGCGTGGCCTCGGCGTTCCAGTCATCCGAGGCGTAGAAGTGCCGCTGCCGCAGGGCATCGAGCAAGTCGGCCGACGTCAGGGCCGGCGCCAGCACCACCAGGCGGGCGGGCGTGGTGCGCATGAAGGTGGTGTTGTGGTTGTCGTGGTCGAGGGTGATGCCCACGTGGTAGCCCTTGGCCAGCAGGGCCCGGAAGTTGCTGGTGTAGCTGCCCCGCGAGGGGTTGCCGTAGGCCGTGTTGGTGGAGGTGGAAGGCCCCGAGCGCAGCACCGTGCCCACGATGGCTGAGTCGGCCCGGGCGCTGAACGCGGCCCCGGCCAAGTTGCCGTAGTCACCCCGGCTGGGGTGGGCCAGCGTGGCAAAGGCCCCGGGCCGGCGGTTGATTTCCCGGAACAGGGACTGGTAGTCGTTCTTGGCCACGAACACGTCGTAGTTGCCCGGCTCCCAGCCCAGCAGCTGGTTCACGCCGTAGACCAGCACGTGGCCGCCGCCCGAAATCACGCCCCACTCCATGCCGTACAGCGCCACGAAAGTGGCGGTGGTGGCCTGGGTGGCCTGGCTCAGGCCCCGCGCGTAGTTGGGCAGGCTCATGCCCGCCTGGCTGTGGTTGTGGTCGGCAATGCCCAGAAAGTCGGTGTGCAGCGAGGCGGCCGCGTACTGAAAGTCCTGCAGCGGCGTCGTTAAGGTTCCGTCCTGGTTGCCGTCGGAGTAGCTGCTGTGCGCGTGCAGGTTGCCACGGAAGGGCAGCAGCGTGCCCACCGGCGGCACGGGCACGGTGTACACCACCGTCGCAAAGAACGAGGTCAGGTAAGCGGCCGAGCAGCCCGCGCCATTGTAGCTGAACACGGTGACCCGGTACTGCGTGCCGGGCACCAGGTTGGTCACCGTCACGCTGGTCGTGCTACTGGGTCCGGCATATACCACGAAGGCCCCGTTGCCCAGGGCACTGCCCCCGCCGTAGCCCGGGCTCCCGGTGTAGCCCGTGGCGTTGACCGGCAAGGCGGCCGTCGTCCCCACCGGCTGCACCACCACCAGCGAGTTGGTGCCGTTGCCGGGCGTCCAGCTGAAGGTGGCCGCCGTGCGCCCGGCCGCCGTGGCCGTGCCGCCGCTGGGGGCTACCGTGGGCGAGGCCGCCAGCACGCAGGGCGCGGTGGTGAAGGTGCCCGTGGCCGGGCCGGCCTGCAGGTAATTGGTGGTGCAGCCCGTGCCCAGCAGCTCGTAGACCTGGTAGGCGTAGGCCGTGTTGGGCTGCAGGTTGGTGACGGTCACGCTCGTGCCCGCGCCGGCAAATACCACGAAGCCCCCGGCTCCGAGAACCGAGCCGCTGCCAAAGGCGGCGTTGCCGTTGTACACGCTGCCGTCGCTGGGCGCCGTGGCGGCGGCGCTGGCCGGCCGCACGACCACCAGGCGGGCCGTGCCGTTGCCGGCCGTCCAGCTGAGCGTGGCGCCGGTGCTGGTCAGGCCCGTGGCCGTGGCCGCCGTGGCAGCCTGGGTGGGCGCGGGACCAAGCGCGCAGGGGGCCGTCACGTAGATGTTATCGAACACGGCGTTTTCGGTGCCCGTGACGCCGTGGTTCCAGAAGGCGCCGAGCCAGGGCAGGGCCGTTGCGGTGAACGCCGAGTCCTTGCGGATGCCGATGCGGGTGTAGGCGGCCGTCGTGGGGTCGTCGAACGTGGCCGTGTTGGCGCTGACTTCCAGCGTCCAGTTGTCCTCGTCGGGCGCGAAGAGCACCCGCACCGTGTGCGCCGGCCCGGTCAGGGCGCCCGTGGCCGCCGGCACGCTCACCGCCACCAGGGTGCGCAGTGTGGCCGGGCCGGTGAGCCCGCCGGTGTAGCGCACCAGCCGCAGGCTGTCGGGCTGGCCGGAGTTGCCGTACACCACCGCGTAGCCGTTGCCGGTGCCAAAGTCGGCCGCGCTGCCGGCCAGCACGAACGCCGCCCCGTAGTTGTTGGCCCCAAAGCCCGAGGGGTTGGGGCGCGACTGCTGCATGTTGAAAAGCCAGGTGAGCTGGTCGGCGTTCTGGCGCAGCACCGGGCTGTAGCGGGCCGATACGTCGCGCGAGACAAAGTCCCGGCCAATAACCCCGCTGCTGAGCTTGAGCTGGTTGCTGACGATGGCCGCGCCCGGACCCGGGGTGGTTTCGGTTTCCACCCAGCCCGTGCCCACGGTGGGGCTGTCGGGGCGGTTGAAATCATCGAGCAGGGTGGGGGCCTGCCCCTGGGCAAAGCCGGCGGCTGGCGCCAGGAGCGCCCCGCATTGAAAAAGCCAGCGGCGGAGGGTAACGGGTATGGACATGATTAAAAATGCGATGGGTACGGATATGATTCGGGGTCTGCCTACAGAATAGCAGAACGGATTAAGCTTGTGAGCAGGCGTTCAACGCCCGGACCGAAGTGGCGCAAATTACCGCATAAGTTATGTGCAGGCGTTGCAATGCTCAATTGAAGAACTGCAATGCGACAGACATTGCCGGAAAAGGGGCCTGTTACCAAGACTCATCGTTCTGCCAGTAACCTGACGAACTTTAGCCGGCAAGCTGAAAATAAAGCAGCAGCACGGCCGCTGCGCTCATCAGCACCAACGTAACTAGGCCCAGCGTGTTGGAAACTTTGCCGTTGGCCAGCTCGCCCATTACTGACTTGTTGTTGGCCAGGTGCAGCACGATGGCAATCATGACCGGGGCCGTCAGGCCATAGAGAATGGCCGTGTACAGCAGGGCCTGGATGGGGCTGATGCCAAATAAATCCAGCAATACGCCGGCCACCAACGAGAGGGCGATGGTGCCGTAGAAAGCCGGGGCCTGGCGCAGCTGGCGGTCCAGGCCGCTGCGCCAGTGGAAGGTTTCGGCCGTGGCATACGACAACGAGCCGGCCAGCACCGGAATCGCCAGCAGCCCGGTGCCGATGACGCCCCCGGCGAAGAGCAGGTACGCCGACTCCCCCGCCAGCGGCCTGAGGGCGCTGGCCGCCTGCTCCACGGTGTCAATCTGGTGGATGCCGGCCGAGTAGAGCACCACGCCCGTGGTGAGGATAATGAAGAACATGATGAGGTTCGAGCAGAACATGCCCACGTTCACGTCGGCCTGCATGCCCTGCAGCAGGCGCTTGTTCACCATCACGCGCCGGCCGTGGCCGTTGGCGATGCTGCGGTGCTGCATTTCCTCAGCCTCCATCTCGGCCTGCCAGAAAAATAGGTAGGGCGAAATCGTTGTGCCTAAAATGGCCACCAGCATGGCCGCGAAGGCCTTGGTGAACTGAATCTCGGGGATGAATGTGTGATGGGCCACGTTGGCCCAGTCCTGCTTCACCAGAAAGGGCACGACCAAGTACACCAGCAGCACGCAGCACAGCCACTTGAGGATGGACGCCAGCCTTTGGTAGGGGAAGCGGATGATAGCCACCAGCATCAACCCCGTGAACAGCACGCTGAAGGCAAACGTGGGCACCTGCGGCACCAGCAGGTGGGCGACGGCGCCCATGCCTTCGAGGTCGGCGCCGATGTTGAGCACGATGGCCGGGAAAGTGAACAGCAGCAGGCCGTACAGCACCCACCGGGGGTAATGCTTGCGCAGCGTGCCCGCGAGCCCTTGCTGGGTCACCAACCCGATGCGGGCGCACATTTCCTGCATGGCCGCCATGAGGGGGAACGTGAGCAGCGCCGTCCAGAGCGTGGCCAGCCCGAAGGCCGCCCCGGCCTGCGAGTACGTGGCAATGCCGGACGGGTCGTCGTCGCTGGCCCCCGTGATAAGCCCAGGCCCCAGGCTGCGCACGAAGCGGATTACCCGCAACAGGCGCGGGTAGGCGGGCATGGGACGGGTGGGCGGGGGCGTCAGACTAGGTTCGGGGAGCATAGGGAACAGCCCCGCGCCAGGTGTGGGGGAAATTAAGGCAACGTCCAGCGCGGAGTCGAACCCGCCGGTGCCGCTTTATGCGGAAGGAAAATAAAGGGTTGTGCTTGCTACGGACGGGCCTACCCAAGGGTTCCCACGATTAGTGGGGAATTCACATGGGTTGCGTTCACCGGTTGTTTCGCTAAGTCTGCGCGGGCAAAGAACGTGCACTGGGGAACCCCTGCCGTGCTCATTTTCGGTCATTTCAAGACCAAGTGCTGCTCTTACCTTAGCAGAATTCGTAAGTGTGCTGCGATTCTTTTTAATCCGTTTAATTAAGGGTAAATGGCCGACTTGCTTTCCGAAATCACCAGCGCCGCGAAAGCCTATTACGCTCAGGCAAGCAAGCTGCAACTCACGGCGCAGGATTTTTATGCCTGGCTGGCCTCCTTATCAACCGAGCGCCGGGCCGCCGTGCTCAAGCGCGGCTTCAACGACCAGCGGACCGAGCCGACCCTGCTGCGCTACTGCCTGGAAGCGCGGGGCTGCTCCATGTGGCGGTTTATGCGCGAACAGCTGTCGGCGGAGGCCTTTGCTCTCTGGGCCGACCAGCTATAAGGTCCAGCAACCCATTCCCGGGTCCGCGTGATACGGAGGAGTTGCCCCGCTAGTCGCACACCCCGTGCGCGCCGGGAATGGGGGATTCGTGCTCGATTTGCACCGTGCTGTGGTCAATCTTGAATTCCTTTTGCAAGGCCTGTTGCAGGTATTCTAAAAAGGCGTTATCGTCCTCGCGGGGCCGCACCAGGTGCACGGACAGCGCCGTGTGCGTGGTGCTGAGCGGCCAGATGTGCAGGTCGTGCAGCTGCAGCACGCCGGGCTGCCCGAGCAGGAAGGTGCGCACTTCTTCCAGGTCCACGCCCACCGGCACGGCGTTCAGGCTGAGCTGCAGGGTTTCGGTGAGCAGGCCCCACGAGCCGTAGGCGATGACGCCCAGCAGGGCGAAGGCAATGACCGTATCCACCCATTGCCAGCCGGTGAAGTACACGATGGCCCCGCCCACGACCACCCCGGCCGACACGACGGCGTCGGTGAGCATGTGCAGGTAGGCCCCGCGCACGTTCACGTCGCCTTTCTGCCCGCGCCGGAACAGCCAGGCGGTGACGCCGTTGATAAGAATGCCGGCGCCCGCCAACACCATTACCAGCTTGCCATTCACCGGCTCGGGGTGGCGCAGGTGGCCAATGGTTTCCCAGAGGATGATGCCCAGCGCCGTGTACAGAAACAGGGCGTTGAGCAGCGAGGCCTGAATGGTAAGGCTTTTGAAGCCGTAGGTGTAGCGCCCCCTGGCCGGGCGCAGCGCCATGCGGCCCGAGCCCCAGGCCAGCCCCAGACCCAGCACGTCCCCCAGATTGTGGCCCGCGTCGGAGAGCAGCGCCGACGAGTGGCCCCAGAAGCCCCCTGCCGCCTCGGCAATCACGAACGACAGGTTCAGGAAAATGCCTACGCCGAACGCGAAGCTAAACGGGGTGTCGGCGGAGGGGCCGTGGTGGTGACCACCCGCGCCGTGGTCGTGGCCACTGTGGTCATGGCTTTCGTGGTCGTGACCGGCATGGTCGTGGCCAATGTGGTCGTCGTGAGAATCTACTTGGGCCATCAGGATAGCAATTAGTAAACAGGAAAATGGGCAGTGCCGAAGGTCGGACAAGCAGATGGATGGCGCATGAACGCTCCACGCCGTGCCCCGGCCGGCTTATACGCGAGGTTTGTGCACTCAGTCTCTTAGGGTGGCGGCCGTATTCGGCCGCGCCGGACACCGCCACGGCCTACTTGGTGAGCGTGTGGGATGTGCCAGCCCTGGAATCACCGGCGAGCAAGCGGTGGAACCCTTCGGCATTGCAAAGGCAAATCGTGCACTGACTCGTCGGAAAGCAAGAAAAAAGTGAAACCATGTAGGCCAACTTTCGAGAAATCGGCACGTATGTGATTTTTTAACTCAATCCGGAAATGGGCTGTGGAGGGCGGCGGATGGTACCGTTTTAGGTGCCCCACCCCTCAAACATCTGCAACTGCTCGTTGAGCAACAACGGTTTTCCTTGTTTACTTTGTAGCCTGATGCGAGCAACCGTTCTGTTTTTGGCCTTCTACGTTACCTTCATCTCGTGCCTTTCGTGCGTGGATGGCGTGACGGGGTACCAGAACGGCAAGGGCTGCACCCTGACTGCCGTCACCCGGACCAACGGTGGAGCAAATGGGTTGAGTGACTGGTGTTCCCCGTTATGCCAGTGCCACAGCTGTGGCGGGGCCATAACGCCCTTGTCAGCTGCGGTGCAGGTTGAAGTCCCCCAACCAGCGGATTGGGTTAGCAGTCGCCCGCATGGCCATTTAGTAGTGGCCGCTCTTACCACGGCCTCCGGCTCGTGTTGGCAGCCGCCGCGGGCCTAATCCGACCCGGCATTACCGCATCCCGGTTTTGAACCCGCCCGCCCCAGCAGCTTAACCGGGCTACTTGTTGCCTCCCCACGGGAAACTGCCCTGCCCCTGCGAATTAGCCAGCGCGGCTGGCTGATTCCTGGACGGTTATGGGTTATAAACGCGTTGCGTTACCAGCCCTTGGGAGCCGCCCTCACCTGAATTATGGAGCGCCGGTCGACTTGTAAACCCACCGGCGTGCGCTATGAGCCGCAACCTGGCTTACCGCAATCGCGGTGGGATATAGAGTTCCTTAAGAAGCTGGCGGGGCCGATGCCGGGTTCGCGTAAAACGTAGCGGTGCCCAGGGCACGGGCTTGCCTGTCGACTCGGCATTTCATAAATGCGTTTTTGAAATGCAGCCCCCTTGCCCTTGAGCAGGAAAACACTGCTTCAAGACCTGGAAAACAGCCGCCATGCCGCCGAAACCTGGCAGTTAGCAGGTTCTAGGGTTCATGCCTTCCGGCTGGCGTTGCGATGCTGTCCGGGAACTCGTCGGTTGCTCCGCTAAGCCCATGTGCTTCTCCCGCCCGCCCATCGTCCTCACCTGCACGCCCGCAGGTCGCCGCCTCACTTTTGAAAAGCAGGGGCTGGAAACGGCGCGGGTGTGCCGCCGGCTCAGCCCTTTTGGTACCGGCTGGGAGCTGCTTAACCAGAACGCCAACTCCCCCTTTGTAGACGCGGAGCCCTATCCCGCCGGCACCATTTTCGAGTACCAGGTGCAGTATTTCTGCCCGCAAGGTGCCTATCGAGGAGCCAGCAACATCGTCTGCACGAACTCAATCAATTGCAACGAATTCCCCTTATAACCACGTGCAAACTTCGATTAAACGCGCCGGCAAGCCCAAGCAAATCATCGGCCTGACCGAACTCATTGACTTACCCGATATGGGCCTTGCCGGGGTACCCGCCAAGGTGGACACGGGGGCTTACACGTCCGCCCTGCATTGCGAAAGAGTGCAGCTGATTCAGGTCGGGAACGCCACCCGGCTAAGTTTTTGGGTAACCGACGGCCGCAAAGGCCCGGGCCGGGAAATACAAACCGACCACTTCAGCGAGCGCACGGTACGCAACTCGTTTGGGGACGCGCAAAAACGCTACGTCATCACCACGTGCGTCGTCCTCTTTGGCCGGCGCATCCGCGTGGAATTCACGCTGGCGAACCGCAAGCGCCTCAAAACGCCCATCTTACTGGGCCGCCAGCTGGTTCGCAACCGCTTCGTGGTAGACGTAGCACAGAAGAATCTATCCCACCAGCTCCAAGGCAGCGCCTAAGGTCCGCGGCCCGGGGCAGCGCGGGGCCGGCACCTGCCCCGTTGCGCACGGCCGTTAACGCCACCATTCCACCGTAAAGGATTTTTTGGATGAAACAGCTTCTGCTCCTGCTGGGGGGCTGCGCCCTGGCGACCCCTGGCTTCGGCCAGGGCAGCCCCTTGGTGGACCACAACCCGCTGACCTGGGTTGGGTATATGGGCGACCAGCAAGTGACATCGAAGTGGGCGGTGCACACCGAGCTGCAGTGGCGCCGGGTTGACTGGGGGCGGACCGCCCAGCAGCTGGAGGGCTTTCTGGGCGCGGAGCGGGTGCTCACCCCCCGCCTGAAGGCGGCGGGCGGCATTGCCTACGCCCAGACGCACCGCTACGGCGCCTACCCTACCGTGGCGGACCGGCCGGCCCCGGAGCGACGCACTTACGAAGAGCTCACGCTCAAAACGCCGTGGCAGCGCCTCGTGCTCACCCACCGCCTGCGGCTTGAACAGCGCTGGCTCGGGGCCCGGGCCGACAACGGGCAGGGCCGCGTGCAGGAGTGGAAATTTCAGCAGCGGGTCCGGTACCAGCTGGCCGGCCTGTTCCCGCTGGGCGGGCCCGTGCTGGCAAACCACGGGTGGTACCTGAACGCTTACGACGAGCTGTTTGTGAGCTTCGGCCGCAACGCAAGCGAGGACGAGTTCAGCGAAAACCGCCTGGCCGGCGGGCTGGGCTACCAGCTGAACCTGCTGGCCCGCGTGGAGCTGAACTACCTGCAGCAATTCAGTCGGCACGCCCGGCCCGACCCGGCGTCGGGCCGGGAGGTGGTGGAAGTCAACCAGGGCATTCAGCTGATGCTGTTCTACAGCCTGGATTTTACCCGCCGCCGGGACCAGTGAGAACAGAAAAAACGAGGCAGAAAAAAATGAGAATTCTTCCCAAGGAAGCCGGCACCAAGACCTCCGACGCCGGAACCCGTTTGGGCCCGCGCCGAATGCCTGTGCTTAACGGCCCCTAATGCTTACCACCCATTCGTCACCCTCATGCGCAAATTTATCTTTTTTGTAGCCTTGGCCGTTTTTGCCACGCTGCCGGGCTTTTACCTGCGGCTGACCGGCACCCACGTGGCTCCGGGCCTGGAAGCGGCCATCTTCTTCGTGGCCATTCTGGCGGCGGGCTTTCTGCTATCCTGGGGCGCCGAGGCGGCCGAGCAGCACGTGTCCCAAGGACTTATCATCGGGGTGCTGGCCCTGGTCACGGTGCTGCCCGAGTACGCCGTGGACCTCTACTACACCTACCAGGCCGGGCTGCACCCGGGCTCGGCCTACGCCGGCTTTGCCGCCGCCAACATGACCGGGGCCAACCGCCTGCTCATTGGCGTGGCCTGGCCGCTAGTGGCGGGCATTTACTGGTGGCGCAGCCGGCGCCAGGTGGTGGAGCTGCACCGCGACAACTCCGCCGAGATTGCCTACCTCACGCTGGCCAGTCTTTACGCCTTTGTCATTGTGCTGAAAAACCGCATCGACCTGGTCGATTTTGTCGTGCTGGTGGCCATTTTCGCGGCGTACCTGTGGCGCCTGGGCAAGCTGCCTAAAACCCAAGGGGAGGCGGAGGAAGAACCGGAAGAGGTGGGCCCGGCGGCGGCCGTGGCTACCCTGTCAACGGGCTGGCAATGGGCCGTCATGGGCGGGCTCACGCTGCTCGCCGTGACCGTCGTCGTGGCGGCTGCGGAGCCCTTCGCCGAGGCGCTGCTGGCTTCGGGACGGGCCTGGGGAGTCAGCCAGTTTTTGCTGGTGCAGTGGGTCGCCCCGCTCGCCAGCGAAACCCCGGGGGTCGTGCTGGTTGTCCTCTTCGTGCTCAACCTGCGCCCCAAGGCCGCGCTGAGCACCTTGGTGAGCGATAAGATTAACCAGTGGACCCTGCTCGTGGGCATGATTCCGCTGGCCTACGCGCTGGGGGCCGGGCGCGTGCTGCACTTCGAACTCGATGCCCGCCAGCACGAGGAGTTTTTCTTAACGGCCGCGCAATCCTTGTTCGCGGTGGCCCTGCTGCTGCGCCTGCAACTTAAGCTGCGCAGCGCCGGGCTGCTGCTGGGGCTGTTCAGCGGGCAATTTGCCCTGGCCTGGGTGTTGCAGCGCAACGAGGTCCGCACGATGCAGGTGCTCACCCTGGTCGGCTGGGTGTACCTCGCGCTGGCCGCGGGGCTGTTCTGGTGGAGCCGGGCCCGGCTCGGCGAGCACCTGCGGGTGGGGCTGCTGGCCCGGGCGCCGCGCTCAGCGCCGGCCGAAGGCCCCGGACCAGTGGCCCCGCGGGCCTTGCGGTAAAGGCCTGTCCTTCTTTCTTCCGACCCCACTTTCCATGCTTTCTTCCCCTGTATCCGCCCCCCCTCGCTTTGATTGGCTGACCGGCCTGCCCGCGCGCCACCGCCTGGGCCTGGCCGTGCTGGCGGGCCTGGCCACGTTCTGGCTCTCCCCCGCGGACTTTCACCTGGGCACGCGCGTGGTGGCGGGCTGGGACGGGTTTTCGGTGGCGTACCTGCTGCTGGTGGGGGCCGTCTTCGCCACGGCCGACACGGCCCGCCTCCGCCGGTTTGCCACCCGCCAGGACCCCGGCCACACCCTGACCTTCGTGGCCGTGCTGCTGGCCGCCGGCGCCAGCCTGCTGGCCGTGGTGCTGCTGCTGAACGGCCTCAAAACCCTGAGCTTCTCCGAGCGGGCGCTGCGGACGGCCGTGTCCATGGTAGCGGTTATGTCGTCCTGGCTGCTGCTGCACACCCTCTTCGCGCTACGCTATGCCCACGCGTACTTCAGCGAGGACCGGACCACCAGCCCGCCGGATTTGCTGGGGGGACTCAAGTTTCCGGGGGACGCGCCCACCACCTATTGTGACTTCGCCTATTTCTCTTTTGTCATCGGCATGACGGCCCAAACCTCCGACACCGGCGTCACTTCCCTGCGCATGCGGCGGCTGGCACTCGTCCACGGCCTGCTCTCCTTCGGCTACAACACGGCGGTGGTGGCCCTGACCATCAACGTGCTGGCCGGCATCATCTAACTCCTCAGCGGCGGGCGGCCGGAAACGGCTTCCCCTTGCCTATCACCCTGCTTACGTTCGCCGTCACACGCGTATTCCCATGAACGAATCACCCGCCCCTAAGGAGCCTGCGCACGATGCGGAGGACTTTACCGACATGCTCTCGGAGCTCCGGGTGTTGCTGCCCGGGGCGCAGCTCCTCAACGTGTTTTTGATTACGCTGCCCTTCAGCAGCGGCTTCAAGCAAATCGTGCAAGCGGAAAAATGGGTGTTTATGGGCGCCTTCGTGTTTTCCATCATCAGCCTGATTCTGTTCACCGCGCCTGCCGTTCAACACCGCCTGATGCGGCCGCTGCTGAACCGCCGCAAATTCAAGCACTTCGTCACGTGGCAGATGCTCGCGGGCGCCCTGGCGCTGTCAATTGCCCTGATACTCGGGGCCTACCTGGTCATCTCCGAAGTACTGGGCCACGTGGCGGGGGCCCTGGTTGCCGGGTTTACCGCCGTGCTAGTCACCGTTTTGTGGTGGGCTCTTCCCCGGGCAATGAAATGCTGACCCAAGCGCTGCCGGCGGTCTACTTCCTGCTCATCAATCCCACCCAACCCGATTGCCTTAACTGAAAACCCTATTATTTATGCGCTTATTGTTTTCAACCCGGCGGCTGCTTGGCCTGGTGGTCCTGGCCGGGTTGCTATCCGGTCACGCCGCGCAGGCGCAGGCCTCCCCGAAAGATACCGTTCGCCTGCAGCTGCCCGAAGCGGAACAGCGCTTTGTCGCCAACAACCTGCTCTTGTTGGCGCAGCAGTACAACGTCACGGCGGCCCAAGCGCAGGTTGTCCAGGCCCTTCTTTTCAACAACCCCACGGTGAGCCTGGAGCAGAACGGGGTGTTTCAGCTCCTCAACCGCGACCATTTCCGCAACGCCGACCCGCCGAGTGAAGTGGCCGTAACGGTGCAGCAGCTCGTGTCGCTTGGGGGGCGCCGCCGGGCCGCCGGTCGCCTCGCACAGCAAGGGGCCGCCAACGAAGCGTTCGAGCTGGCCGATTTGCTGCGCAACCTGCGCTACCAGTTGCGCAGCACTTTTTACAACGTCTATTTCAAGCGCCAAAGCGTGGCGGTTTACGACCGGGAAGTGGCCTACTTTAGCCGCACCGTGGGCCGCTACCAGGCGCAGTTCGAGCAGGGCAACGTGGCGCTGAAAGAAGTGATTCGCCTGAAAGCGTTTCAGTTTAAGCTGGCCAACGAGCGCGAGGCCCTGCTCGCCGAGCTCGATGCCGATGAAGCGGACCTGCGGGTGCTGCTCCACGGCGCCGGCCGGACCGTTTACCTGCCGGTGGCCGACTCGGCCCGGCTGCGTGCCCTGAACCTGGCCGGGTACTCCGAAGCGCAACTGGCCGACACGGCCGCCGCCCGGCGGGCCGACCTGCAGGCCTTCAATGCCCGGGTGCAGCTGGGAGTGCAAAACGTGCGCTTGCAGCGGGCCGCCGCCGTCCCGGACCTGAAGGTCGGCTACGTGTATGACAAAATAAACAGCTACATCAACAACTATCACGCGCTCACGCTGGGGGCGGCGGTGCCGGTGTTCAACCGGAACCAAGGGAACATTCAGGCCGCGCAGGCCCAGGTGCAAGCCAGCACCGCGCAGCTCGACCAGCAGCGGCTCATTGCCCGCACCGAGGTGCGGCAGGCGTGGCGCGTGGCCCAGCAAATCGAAGCGCTCTATCGTAACTCCCACCTCGAAACGTTCGACCGCCTCATCGACGGCATCGCGACGAGTTACTACCGGCGCACGTTAAGCATAGTCGAGTTCCTGGATTTCTACGAGAGCTACAAGAACACCCAAGTTCAGCAGTACGCGTTGCGGGCCGACCGCATGCGCGCCTATGAGCAGCTCAACCTGGTCGTGGGCCGGCTGCTCTTCCGGGCCGACTAGGGCCGGGGCGGAATGCGTGGGCGCTGCACGGCCTTTCCGCCCTCACCACCCCTGATGCTTGCGCGTTAGATGATTTAATCGCCAGTACTTTCACCTCCTTCACCCCCGCCTTGCCATGAAAATCACCCGATTTACCCTGTTTCAGGTGCCCCCGCGCTGGCTGTTTCTCAAAATCGAGACCGACGAAGGCCTCGTGGGCTGGGGCGAGCCCATTATCGAAGGCCGCGCCGCCACGGTGGCGGCGGCCGTGACCGAGCTGATGGAAAACCTGGTGGGCAAAGACCCGCTCCGCATCGAAGACCACTGGCAGGTAATGTACCGGGGCGGCTTCTACCGCGGCGGCCCCATCCTGATGTCGGCCATTGCCGGCATCGACCAGGCGCTGTGGGACCTCAAGGGCAAGTACCACAATGCCCCCGTATACCAGCTGCTGGGCGGCCAGGTGCGCGACCGGATGCGGGTGTACTCCTGGATTGGCGGCGACCGTCCCGAGCACGTGGGCACGGCCGCCAAGGAGATGATGGCCAAGGGCTTCGACGCCATCAAGATGAACGGCACCGACGAAATGGCCTACGTGGACTCCTACGTCAAGATTGACGCCGTGCTCGCCCGGGTGGCGGCCGTGCGCGAAGCCGGCGGCGTGGGCCTGGGCATTGCCATCGATTTTCACGGGCGGGTGCACAAGCCCATGGCCAAGGTGCTGGCCAAGGAGCTGGAGGCCTACCGGCCCATGTTCATCGAAGAGCCCGTGCTCTCGCAGAACCTCGAAGACCTGCGCGAAATCGCCAACCACTGCGCCATCCCGATTGCGACCGGCGAGCGCATGTTTTCACGCTGGGACTTCAAGCAGGTGCTCATCGACGGCTACGTCGACATCATCCAGCCCGACCTCTCGCACGCGGGCGGCATCACCGAGTGCAAGAAAATCATCAGCATGGCCGAGGCCTTCGACGTGGCCGCCGCCCCGCACTGCCCGCTCGGACCCATCGCGCTGGCCGCCTGCCTGCAGGTCGATGCGACTTGCCACAACGCCTTTATTCAGGAGCAGAGCCTGGGCATTCACTACAACAAGGAGAATGATTTACTCGACTACCTGGTCGACAAAACGGTGTTCGACTACGAGGACGGCTTCTGCAACATCCCGCAGGGCCCGGGCCTGGGCATTGAGATAAACGAGGAATACCTGCTGAGCCGCGTGGGCAGTGGGGCCCACTGGCACAACCCCATCTGGCGCAACCCCGACGGCAGCGTGGCGGAGTGGTGAGCAAATGCGGGCGGCCTCACTGCCTATTCTTCCCTTCTGCTCGGCCCGGCCCTGAACAAAGCGGCCCCGGGCCTTCCTGCCCCACTGGTTACCGGATGGGGTTCCCCGTCCCGCGTGCATTCTCCTGCTAACCCGCTTTTCCGCCTCTTCCCATGAGTGTCAGCAAACAAATAGTTGAATCGTATCTGGCGGACTTTCGTCGGCTATACTTGGACGGCCCGGTGCGCCATTACGGCGACCACGGCGTCTACCTACACTTGGTAACGGGCCCGTTTGCCCCAGATACCCCCCGGCCGGAAAGCGCCCAAAGACTCCTTAACTAATTTTATTTCGCTCATGCGTATTCTCCCTCTGCTGCCGGCCGCAATAGTCCTATTGCTCGCCTCGTCCTGTTCGCAAGCCCAATCCGACTCCCAGGAAGCGAAGGGCGCCGACAAAGCGTCCAAAGGCAAACACCACAAGAAAAAGAAGAAGAAAGATGAAGCCCAAGCCAGTCCGGACGGGGGCGCGGGAACCAAAAAAGCCGGCGGCGACCCGCGCTTTGACGCCGCCGCCGCCGCGGCCATCCCCGGGCTGCGCACCATTGGCTCCCTGGCGGGCGTGGTCCCGGAGAATTCCGGGCTGGTGCCCGCCGAGCAGGCCGGCGCCTATTACAGCTTCGGCGACGTAGACAATCCCCCGCGTTTGTTTAAGTTCGACCTGACGGGCCACCTGCTGGGCACCGTGGACGTTGCCGCTCCGAACAACGACTGGGAAAGCATGAGCCGCGACGACCAGGGCAACTACTACATCTGCGATTGCGGCAACAATCACTCCGACCGCCGCAACCTGGCCCTGTACCGCGTGCGGCCGGACCAGCCCCGGCAGGTGGGCAGCATCCGCTTTGCCTACCCCGACCAGACCGAGTTTCCGCCGGCCAAGAATGCGCGCAGCTTTGACTGCGAGGCCAGCTTGTGGCACGACGGCAAAATCTGGCTTTTCACCAAGGACCTGGCGCAGAAACGCACCAGCACGGTGTACACCGTGCCCGACCGCCCCGGCCAGTACACCGCGCAACTGGTGACGTCGCTGGCCATTCCCGGCGAAGTCACGGACGCGGCCCTGAGCCCCAACGGGCACCGGCTCGTGCTAACCGGCCGCGGCGAGCTGTTCCTGCTCGACGGCAATAGCTGGGAAGACATCCTCAAAGCCATGCCCCGGCACGTTGACTTAACCGGCGCCGGCCAGACCGAGGCGGCCTATTTCAAAGACGACCGCACGCTGCTCCTCACCACCGAGCAGGGGGCTATTTACGAATACACGCTGCCCTAGCACCGCCTGGTGCTCGCGGGGCAGGAATCCGGTGGAATCTGGCAACGGCCACCGGAGCGGCCGGCACGGTTGTGCAAACCGCGGCGCCGGCTCCGCTGGGCGGCGCGGTAGCGCCGGGCAGCAACAACCAGGAGCCGACTAAAAGACACTTTGCCATCAAAAACCGCCGCTTTACCCGTTCCCATGCGCATCGCCGGAGCCACCCTCAACCAGATACCCATCGACTGGGCGCACAACCTGCGCACCATCCGCACGGCCATTGACTTGGCCAAGGAAAGCGGCGTGCAGCTGCTGTGCCTGCCGGAGCTGTGCCTGACCGGCTACGGCTGCGAAGACTTGTTTCTTAGCGAGTGGCTGCCGCAGGCCGCGCTGGTGCACCTGCAGCAGGTGCGCGCGTGGACGCAGGGCCTGTGCGTGGTGGTGGGCCTGCCGGTGCGCCTTCACCACCGCACCTACAACACGGCGGCCGTGCTGCGCGACGGCCAGATTCTGGGTTTTGCCGCCAAGCAGTTTCTGGCCAACGACGGCGTGCACTACGAAACCCGCTTCTTCACGCCCTGGGCGGCCGGGCACACCACCACGGTGGCGCTGGGGGATGAGTCCTGGCCGCTGGGCGACCTGATTTTTGAGCATCAGGGCGTTCGTTTTGGCTTTGAGATTTGCCAGGATGCCTGGCAGCCGGACAACGAGCGGCCCGCGGGCCGCTTGGCGGGCAAGGTAGATTTGATTGTCAACCTCTCGGCCAGCCACTTTGCCCTGAGCAAAACCGACGTGCGCTACCAGCTGGTGATGCAGGCCTCGCGCACGTTCCACTGCACCTACCTCTACGCCAACCTGCTGGGCAACGAGTCGGGCCGCATCATCTTCGACGGCGAAATCCTGGTGGCCCGCAACGGGCACCTGCTGCTGCGCAACCAGCTGCTGAGCTTCCAGGAAGTGGATATGGAATGGGTGGACGTGGACTTCACCACCGAGCTGGCGCCGGCCGCTGAGATTGTGCCGCTGCCCGCGCCCGATGAGTACCAGGAAATGAACTAGGCCATGAGCCTGGGCTTGTTCGATTACCTGCGCAAGGCCCGCAGCCGGGGCTTCGTGCTCAGTCTAAGCGGCGGGGCCGACTCCTGCTTTTGCGCCGTGGCCGTCGCCGAAATGGTGCGCCTGGGCGTGGAAGAGCTGGGCGTGGAGGAGTTCAAGCGCCGCAGCGGCTGCTTCATCGAAACGGCCACGGTGGTGCAGCAGGAAGGCGCCGGTGGCGAAGGCGTCCAAGTGGTCGAAAACCCTGCGCCCGCGAGTGCTCTGACGGACAACCAGCAACTGGTACGCCAACTGTTGACCTGCGCCTACCAGGGCACCGTAAATTCCTCGGACGATACGTTCAATTCGGCCAAATCGCTGGCCGACAGCATCGGCGCCCGCTTTTACCACTGGGGCATCGACGCGGAAGTGACCGGCTACGTGGACAAAATTCAGCACGCGCTGGGCCGCGACCTGACCTGGCAAACCGACGATTTGGCCCTGCAAAACATCCAGGCGCGGGTGCGCGCTCCGGCCATCTGGCTCCTGGCCAACGTGCAGAACTGCCTGCTCATCACCACCTCCAACCGCTCGGAAGCCAGCGTGGGCTACTGCACCATGGACGGCGACACGGCCGGCAGCATCTCGCCCATTGCGGGCGTCGACAAAGACTTCGTGAAAAAGTGGCTGCGCTGGGCCGAAACGGAGCTCGGCTACCCGGCTCTGCGCCACGTGAACGCCCTGCAGCCCACCGCCGAGCTGCGCCCGCTCGAAGACCAGCAGACCGACGAGCGGGACCTGATGCCCTACCCGCTGCTCAACCGCATCGAGCGGCTGGCCTTCTACGACCGGCTCAGTCCGAAGCAGGTGCTGGCCACGCTCATCGCCGAAAAACCGGGGTTTGACGACGAGCAGCTGCGCGCCGACGTGCGCCGCTTCTACCAGCTCTGGAGCCGCAACCAGTGGAAGCGCGAGCGCTACGCCCCCAGCTTCCACCTCGACGACTACAACGTGGACCCGCGCTCCTGGCTGCGCTTTCCCATCCTCAGCGGCGGGTTCGCCGAGGAGCTGGCGGCGCTGTAAAGGAAGCGGCCACTCCCGTTGTGCATCACTGGCTTACCGCAGCAGGTGGTACACGGCAAACGCGGCGACGTAGGCCAGCCCCGTCATGTAGCCCAGTTGCAGCAGCGGCCACTTCAGGCCCTTGGTTTCGCGGTAGACGACGGCCATCGTGCTCATGCACTGCATGGCAAAGGCGTAGAAGACGAGCAGCGAAAACGAGCGCGCCGCGGTGAACACCGGCTGGCCGGCCGCGTCTTTTTCGGCGGCCAGCTTCTGCTGCACCGTGCGCATGTCCGCGTCCTGGCCCACGCTGTAGATGGTGGACATGGTGCCCACGAACACTTCGCGGGCCGCAAACGAGGTGAGGAGCGCAATGCCGATTTTCCAGTCGTAGCCCAGGGGGCGGATGGCGGGCTCCAGCGTGCGGCCAAACACCCCGGCGTAGGATTGCTGTAGCTTAGCCGACGCCACGCGGGTTTCCGTCTCCGCGGGCAGCCACCGCTGCTGCGCGGCCTGGGCCCGCACCCGCGCCTCGGCCCGCGCCAGGGCCTCGCCCGGACCGTAGGAGGCCAGCACCCACAGGATGATGGAGACCGCCACGATGACCTTGCCGGCCTGAAACAGGAAGGTCTTGACCTTTTCGACAATGGTGATGCCGACATTCTTCCAGCGGGGCCACCGGTACACGGGAAATTCCATGATGAAGTAGCTGCGCTCCTTGGTCTTGAGCACCACCTTCATGAGCAGCGCCGACACCAGGGCCGCCCCCAGTCCGAGCAGGTACATGCCCATCAGGGCGATGCCCTGCAGGTTAAAGAGGCCCAGCACTTTCTGCGGCGGGACCACCAGGGCAATGAGCACGGTGTACACCGGGATGCGCGCCGAGCACGACATGAGTGGCGTGACGAAGATGGTGATGATGCGGTCCTTCCAGTTCTCGATGGTGCGCGCGCTCATGATGGCCGGCACGGCGCAGGCCACCCCCGAAATCAGGGGCACCACGCTCTTGCCGTTGAGCCCGAACTTGCGCATAATCTTGTCCATCATGAACGTGACGCGGGCCATGTAGCCGGTTTCCTCCAACACGGCAATGAAGGCAAAGAGCAGCGCAATCTGCGGCACGAACATGAACACGCCGCCCAGGCCGGCCAGCACCCCCTCGGTGAGCAAGTTCACCAGGGGCCCGTGGAAATGGGCCTGAATCAGCCCGCTCAGGCCGGCCACGCCCCGGTCAATCAAATCCATCGGGTACTGCGCCCAGGTAAAAATGGCCTGGAAGAGCATGAACAGCACCGCGAAAAAAATCAGGTAGCCCCAGACCTTGTGGGTGAGCACCTTGTCGAGCCGGTTGCTGTAGGGCTCTGCTTTTTCCGTGCGCGTCACCGACACGGTGTTGAGCAGCAGCTCGTTGATGCGAACGTAACGGGCAATGGTTTCTTCCGCCTGCCGGGCCGTGGGCTCGAAGTCGTATTGCTGCGTCAACGCCAGCAAGTAAGCCCGCTCGTCGGCCGTCAGAAACTTGATGTGGCGGAACTGGTGCGCGTAGTGCAGCGCCAGGTAGTCGTTTTCCAGCCCGAAGCGGTGCCGAATCTGCTCGACCAGGGGCCGCAGCTCCGCGGAAGGCTGGTAGAAGGTGGCCGAGGAGGGGCCGACTTCCTGGGCCATCACGATTTTTAAGGCCGCCACTCCTACACCTTTCCGGGCGTTCATCGGGATAACGGGCACGCCCACCTGGCGCTGCAGCTCGGCCAGGTCGATGCGCACGCCCTGCTGCTCGGCCACGTCCATCATGTTCAGGGCCAGAACGACCGGCAGGCCCAGGTCCACGACCTGGGTGAAGAGGAGCAGGTTGCGGCGCAGGTTGCTGGCGTCGGCCGTCACCACCACAAAGTCCGGGTACTGGGCGCTGCGCCGGTCGTAGAGCAGGTCGGTGATGACGTGCTCATCGAGGCTTTTGGGGTAGAGCGAGTACGTGCCGGGCAGGTCAATGATTTCGGCCCGGTGCTGCGAGGTCAGCTGGCTGATGCCGCTTTTCCGGTCAACCGTCACCCCGGGAAAGTTGCCCACTTTCTGGTTAAGCCCCGTGAGTTGATTGAACAGCGACGACTTCCCCGAGTTGGGATTGCCAATCAGGGCCAGCCGGGAAAAAGCCGGGAAAGCAGGACCTGGCTTGTTGGGGAGGGGAAGCGCCGCCAAAGCCTCCGCCGAGGTAGTTGCTGACATGAACCAGAGTTTATTTGGAATGTTTCTAAACAAAGGTACTAAAATGGCGTTTCTTTCGTTCAATAAATACGGCTTTGCCTGAAGTGCCCTTGCGGTTTGTGCCCCCCGCGTAAGCCCGAAGCACTTGGTAGCGGGCCTCGCCGGCGGCTAGGCCCGCCAGTGGCATCAGAAAAGCTGCTTCGAGGTGGTAGCAGGCAAAATGGTTTCGGGGAGGGCGCAGACAATGCTTCCTGCAGCTAATAGCTGTACAATCGCGCCGATGGGCGTTCGTGGGGCGGCACTCGAAGCCGCTGCGGGCTAACCAAGGGGTGGAATTATTCACGATGGCGCGCCCTGCCGCCCGCGCTGACCAGCTGCTTTAGCGCCGACACCTAGCTTCCGGTCACTGCCAGCGGAAACCCTTCCGAAAGCCGCGCAGCCTAATTGCACTATAGATTTCGATGCTCTATCAATACGCGAAGTCTGAGCGTTCCGTCGCTCGCCGCGTTCGGCTGCGGACAAGGCCACCGCTTCACTTTTCACCCAGGGGCAGTGCCAGCAAGTGCTCAATCAGGCGCAGCAAGATGTGAATCACTTTGACGTGCACTTCCTGGATGCGGTCGGCATAGCCCGGGTGGGGAACCCGGATTTCGACGTGAGCCAGCGCGGCCAGCGGGCCGCCGTCCTTGCCGCTGAGGGCGACGACTTCCATGCCCGCCTCGCGGGCGGCCTCGGCGGCGCGCAGCACGTTGGGGGAGTAGCCGCTGGTGCTGATGGCCAGCAGCACGTCGCCGGGCCGGCCCAGCGCCTCTACGGCGCGGGAGAACACGAACTCAAACCCGTAGTCATTGGCCACGCAGGTCAGGTGCGCAGCTTCCGTGAGGGCGATAGCCGCCAGAGGACGACGGTCCTGGCGGTAGCGGCCCGTCAGCTCCTCGGCGAAGTGCTGGGCGTCGCACAGGCTGCCGCCGTTGCCGCAGGTCAGCACTTTGCCGCCCCCGGCCAGGCAATTGGTTAGGAGTCGAGCCGCCTGCTCGATACGGGTTAGGTTTTCCGGGTCGGCCATAAAGCGGTCGAGCACGGCGCGGGCTTCGGTGAGTTCGGCAACTATCAGCGGCTGGAGCATACGCAAAGGAAAAAGCAGTAAGGGCCTCTGGTACGGCAGCAGGTCCCGGATGTTCGGAGGGCGGCCCCACTTCGCCGGAGTGGTCCGCGCTTCCCGGCCTCGCCAGCGCTTGCTAATTTTGAGGACGAAAACGAACCCTGCTGGCCGCTGGCACGTGCTTGAGGAGTTGTCCCTGTCTGGCCTACCCATGCGCTTGCTTACTATTCACGTCTGCTGCTTTCTTTTTCCTATGCTGGGCGCCACCCCGCGCCCCGCCCCGGGCGTCGGGCCCGCGCCGTCCGACGAGGCGAACATATTGGCGGCCATGGCGGCCTTTCGCGAGGCCCTTGCGGCTGGAGACTCGGCCCGGGTCCAAGCCGCCTTTACCCGCTCGGCATGGCTACTGGACGAGAGCGAGCGGCCGTTGCACCACCGCCCGGTGCGGCAAAACGGCTGCCGGGGCTGGTGCCGGCCCGGCCCGCCGCTCACGCATTATCAATTGACCGTGCTGCCGGATTCGGCCACCGCGCTGGCGGTGGAAACTTATCGTTATGGCACGCCTGTTGCTTCCCGACGGGCCCGGGGGCAGCAGTACACCGCGGTGTCGGTGCTCAGCCGGCAGGGCAGCCGTTGGCTCATCAGCAGCCAGACCCTGTACCGGGAGTCGCTTCCGTAGCGGCTTTTTATATCCTTCTGGCGGGAACTGCGTACATTTGCCCGTCCTGCGTTTTTTCATGCGTTTTTTCTCCGTCCTGTTTGCGTTTTACCTGGCCATTCTGGCTTGCCTGCCCTGCGCAGACAAGGCGGCTGTGCCCCAGGGTGGCGCCCGGACGTACGTGAGCACCTCGCATGAATCCGACGCGGCCCATACCCGCTCGGACTGGTGTACGCCCCTGTGCCAGTGCCACTGCTGCGCGGGCACCTCGCTGCCCACCCGGACCGTGGTGTTGCTGGCCGCGCCCGCGGCGGTTGATGCCCCCGCGATTCGGTTTGCTCGCCTCGCGCCCCCCGCGGCCCGGCAGCGGTCGGGCAGCATCTGGCAGCCCCCCCAAGCCTAGTTTCCTGATTGTTAGGGTCCCCTCGCGGGACCGGGCCTCACTATGGGGTCCGGTCCCGTTGGCGCACGCGCATTCGCGGCGTCCCCGGCCCTGGCCGCCCTTGAGCCCACGGGCTCCGGCCGCCTCCATTTCCAGGTTTCTAGACTTACCCGCAAGCCAGCATGTTCAACAAGCTGATATATTTTTCCATTCACAACAAGCTCATTATCGCTTTGTTGACTTTAGCGCTCATTGTTTGGGGCGGCTATTCTCTCTACCGGCTGCCGATTGACGCGGTGCCCGACATCACCAACAACCAGGTCGTGGTGTACACCGTGGCCCCTTCGCTGGCCGCCAACGATATCGAGCGGCTGGTGTCCTTTCCCATCGAGCAAAGCGTGGCCACGGTGCCGGGCGAGGAAAACGTGCGCTCGTTTTCCCGGTTCGGGCTCTCGGTGGTCACCATCGTCTTTAAAGACGGCATCGACATTTACTGGGCCCGCCAGCAGGTAGCCGAGCGCCTGCGCGAAGCGGAAAGCCAGATTCCCGCCGGCGTGGGCCGGCCCGAGCTGGCCCCGGTCAGTACCGGCCTGGGCGAAATTTACCAGTACCTGGTGCGGCCCAAGCCCGGCTACGAGAAAAAGTACGACGCCCGGGCTCTGCGCACCATTCAGGACTGGATTGTGCGCCGCCAGCTACTTGGTACGCCCGGCGTGGCCGACGTTTCTTCCTTCGGCGGCCTGCTCAAGCAGTACGAGGTATCACTCGACCCCGAGCGCCTGCGCTCGTTGAATACGACGGTGGACGAGGTCTACCAGGCGGTGTCCCGCAACAACCAGAACACCGGCGGGGCCTACCTGGACAAAAACCCCACGGCTTACGCCATCCGCACCGAGGGCCTGGTGACGAGCCCGCAGGACATCGGCAACATCGTGGTCAAAAGCACCAAAGCCGGCCTGCCCATCCTGGTGCGTGACCTGGCCGAAATCCGCCTGGGCTCGGCCGTACGCTACGGGGCCATGACCCGCAACAACGAGGGCGAGGTCACCGGCGGCATTGTGCTCATGCTGAAGGGGGCCAACGCCAACGACGTCATCAAGGCCGTCAAGGAGCGCATGGTCACCATCCGCAAGTCCCTGCCGGAAGGGGTAGTGGTCGACGTCTACCTCGACCGCTCGGACCTGGTGGGGCGCGCCATTCACACCGTGACCAAGAACCTGATTGAAGGGGCGTTGATTGTGATTTTCGTGCTGGTGGTGTTTCTGGGCAACCTCCGCGCAGGCCTGGTCGTGGCCTCGGTCATTCCACTGGCCATGCTATTCGCTATCAGTATGATGCAGCTCTTTGGCGTGTCGGGCAACCTGCTCAGCCTGGGGGCCATTGACTTCGGCCTGGTTGTGGACGGGGCCGTCATCATCGTCGAGGCCATCATTCACCGGCTGCATTCCGGCCATGCCAAGGGCCAGGACGGCCTGCTTTCCCAACGGCAGATGGACGGGGAAACCTACCACGCGGCGGCGGGCATCCGCGACTCGGCGGGCTTCCCCGAAGTCATCATCCTCATTGTGTACCTGCCGCTGCTGGCCCTGGCCGGCATCGAAGGCAAGATGTTCAAGCCCATGGCCGAAACCGTGGTCTTCGCCATCGTCGGGGCCCTGATTCTCTCGCTCACCTACGTGCCCATGATGGCCGCGCTCGGGCTGAGCCGCAAGACGGAGCACAAACGTAACTTCTCCGACAAGATGATGAGCTGGCTCGAAGCCCGCTACCGGCCCCTCATTACGCTGGCCCTGGCCCGCAAAACCATCGTGCTCGGCACGGCCGTCGCCCTGCTGGTGGGCACCATCCTGCTGTTCCGCACCCTGGGCGGCGAGTTCATTCCGCAGCTGTCCGAAGGCGACTTCGCCGTGGAGATGCGCGTGCTGACGGGTTCGTCGCTGAGCTACACCATTGACAAGGCCACCCAGGCGGGGGCCATTCTGAAAAAGCAGTTCCCCGAAGTCAAGGAAGTCGTGGCCAAAATCGGCTCGGCCGAGATTCCCACCGACCCGATGCCGGTGGAGGCAGCCGACGTGATGGTGACGCTCAAAGACCCCAAGGAGTGGACTTCGGCCAAAACCCAGCCCGAGCTGGCTGAAAAAATGGCCCATGCCCTGAGCGTGATTCCCGGCGTCACCTTCGGCTTCCAGCAGCCCATTCAGATGCGGTTCAACGAGTTGATTTCCGGGGCCAAGCAGGACGTGGTGATGAAAATTTACGGCGAAGACCTTGACCAGCTCGCCGACTACGCCGCCCGCACCGCGAAGCTGGTGCGCCAGGTGCAGGGCGCGGAGGACGTGTACGTAGAGCAGGTCACCGGCCTGCCACAAATTGTGGTCAAGCTCGACCGCAACAAGCTGGCGCAGTTTGGCCTGAACGTGGAGGACGTGAACCGCACCGTGCAAACGGCCTTTGCCGGGCAGACCGCCGGGCAGGTGTTCGAGCAGGAGCGGCGCTTCGACCTGGTGCTGCGCCTGCCCCCGGCCCTGCGCAAGGACATCCGCAGCGTGCAGCAGCTCTTCATCGCCACCCCGCGCGGCGAGCAGGTGCCCTTGGAGCAAGTGGCGGACGTGAGCCTGGTGGAAGGCCCGAACCAGATTCAGCGCGACGACGCCAAGCGCCGCATCACCGTGGCCTTCAACGTGCGGGGCCGCGACGTGGAGAGCGTGGTCAAGGAGCTGCAGGGCAAAGTAGACCAGCAGCTCAAGCTCGCCCCCGGCTACTACACCACCTACGGCGGCCAGTTTGAGAACCTGCGCGAAGCCTCGCAGCGGCTGAGTATTGCCGTGCCGGTGGCCCTGCTGCTGATTTTCGGCCTGCTGTTCTTCACCTTCCGGTCCCTGCTGCAGGCCACCATGATTTTCACGGCCATTCCGCTCTCCGCCATTGGCGGGGTGCTTTCGCTGTGGCTGCGTGACATGCCGTTCAGCATCTCGGCCGGCGTGGGCTTCATTGCCCTCTTCGGCGTGGCCGTGCTCAACGGGGTAGTGCTCATCGGCTACTTCAACCAGCTTAAAAAAGAAGGCGTGACCGACCTGACGCAACGCATTCTGGAAGGCACGGCGACCCGCCTGCGCCCGGTGCTGATGACGGCCACGGTGGCGTCGCTGGGCTTTTTGCCCATGGCCCTGGCTACCTCGGCGGGAGCCGAAGTGCAGCGCCCCCTGGCCACCGTTGTGATTGGCGGCCTGGTCACGGCCACCCTGCTCACGCTGCTGGTGCTGCCGGTGCTCTACGCCCTGGCCGAAACCTGGCAGGCGGCGCACGGCGAATACGAAGGCGACGACGAGTCGGCGGCCAAGCCCAATCCTCACCCCCAGGTCGCCGGACCGGCCGCCAGTACCCCACTGGTGGCGGGAGCCGTTCTGCTGCTGCTGGCCTTGCCGCTGGCCGGCTGGGGGCAGCAGGTGCAGCTGAACGCCGGGGGAGGCTTCACCGCGCAGCAGGCCGTCACCCAAGCCTTGCAAAGCAACGGCACCGTGGCGGCCGCCCAGCGCTCGCTCGAAGCGCAGCAGGCGCTGCGCCGTACCGCCACCGACGTGGGCCGCACCACCATCGGCGTGACCTACGGGCAGTACAACACCTACCGCAAGGATAACAACTTCACCATCAGCCAGACTTTCTCCCTGCCGGGCGTGTACCGCAGCCAGGCCCTGCTGCTGGGCGCGCAGGTGAGCGGGCAGCAGTTCCAGCTCGCGCAGGCGCAGGCTGAACTGCGCCGGCAGGTGCGCCTCAACTACGAGCAGGCCGTCTTTGCCCGGCATCGCCTGAAAGTGCTGCGCGGGCAGGATAGCCTCTACACCGAGTTTCTGCGGGCGGCCAACCTGCGCTTTAAAACCGGGGAAGTGGCCCGGCTGGAGCCGGCCACGGCCTTGGTGCAGCAGGGCGAAACCCGGGCCCTGATTCGGCAGGCCCGCACCGGCTACCAGGTGGCCCAGCGCCAGCTGCAGGCCCTGCTGCAACAGGCGCAGGTAGTGGACGTGGCCGACAGCCTGCTGCGGCCCCTGGAGCCCGTGGTGCTGCCCGCCCCGGGCGACACCGCCCGTCTGGCATTAAACCCGGAGGCCCAGGTGCTGCGCCAACTCATTGCCCAGCGCCAGGCCGCCACCCGCACCGAGCAGGCCCAGGGCCTGCCCAACGTCACGCTCGGCTACTTCAACCAGTCGCTCATCGGCCCGCAGACCATCGGCGGGGTGGGCGGCACCGACCGCTACTACTCGGGCAGCGACCGGTTTCAGGGCGTGCAGGGCTCGGTGGGCATTCCCATTCTGCGCGGCCCGCAGAAGGCCCGGGTGCAGGCGGCGCGCCTGCAGGAGCAGGTCGCCACGGTCTCCTACCGGCGGCAGCTGGCCGAGCTGGCCGGCCGGCAGGACGAGCTGGTGGCCCGGCACGCCGAGCAGCAGCAGCGTCTGCAGTTTTACCAGCAAACCGGCCTGCCCCAAGCCGACGTCATCGTGCGCCTGAGCACCCGCGCCTTCAAGGCCGGCGAAACCGGCTACAGCGAGTATTTGCTTAACCTGGAGCGGGCCCTGAGCATCCGCACCGCTTACCTGGATGTGCTGCTCGACCACAACCAGACCGTTATTGAGTTGGATTACTTGCTCAACAGTACGCCTCAGTAACTTTTTTTTTGATTACCTGAATTTCCTCCATGAAGAATATTGCATTCCTGGCCCTGCTGGGCCTGACCCTGGCCAGCTGCGGCGGCGACAAGAAAGAAGCCGCGGCTGAAGAAACAAAAACCGAGAAGCCCGGTGACCCATCGGCTAAAACAACCGAGACCGGCGAAGAACAAGAAAAGCAGCCCACTCTGGCCACCCTCTCGCCCGCCGAGCAGCAAACCGCCGGCATCCGGCTGGGCGACGTGGAAAACCGGGTATTGAGCGGGGTGCTCAAAGTCAACGGCACCCTGGACGCGCCGCCCGAAAACGCGGTGGCTGTCAGTTCGCTGCTCGGGGGCATCATCGAGCGCACCACCCTGCAGCAGGGCGCGCGCGTGCGGGCCGGGCAGGTGCTGGCCACCATCCGCAACCCCGAATACGTGCAGCTGCAGCAGGACTATCTCGAAACCAGCAGCCGCCTGGAGTATGCCCGCGCCAACTACGCCCGGCAGGAGGAGCTCTACAAGCAGGAAGTGGCGCCGCAAAAGAACTTTCAGCAGGCCCGCGCTGACTACCGCGCTCTGCAGGCCCAGGTAGCGGCGCAGGCCGCGCGCCTGCGCCTGGCCGGGCTGCCCATCGGCGGCGCCATGGCCACCACGGCGCCGGTGAAAGCCCCGCGCGGCGGCTACCTGAAAACCGTGAACGCCAGCGCCGGCCAGAGCGTGACGCCCACCGACGTGCTGTTTGAAATCGTGGACCCCGCGCACCTCGACGTGGTGCTGACGGTATTCGAGAAGGACGTGCCCAAGGTGCGCAACGGCCAGACCGTGCGCTACACCCTGGCCAACGACTCGGTGGGCACCAACCACCAGGCCAAGGTTTACCTGATTGGCCGGGCCGTGAGCGAAGACCGCACGGTGCGGGTGTACGCCCACCTCGCCCGGGAGGACGCCAGCCGCCTGCCCGGTACCTACGTGCGGGCCGTGGTCGAAACCAACTCGGCCACCGTACCGGCCCTGCCCGACCAGGCTGTGGTGCAGTTTGGGGGCCGGCCGTACGTTTTCCTCGTCGACGACAAGCCAGCCCCTAAGGGCGAAACTGGCTTCCGCATGGTGCCCGTGGTGACCGGGGTGAGCGAGAATGGCTACACGCAGGTAACGCTACCCGAAGAAGTGGCGTCAGCCAAAGCCAAGGTGGTCACCGCCGGCGCTTATTCCCTGCTGGCCAAGCTCAAAAACGCCGAAGAGGAAGAGTAATTCCCGTTGGTATTGGCCCCCAGTTTAACCCCAGGTACCCATGTTGAAAACCCTAGCCGTCTTCTTTTTGGCTGGCCTCTGCGAAATCGGGGGTGGCTACCTGATGTGGCAATGGCTGAAGTCGGGGCGACCGGGGTGGACGGGACTGGTCGGGGCGTTGTTGCTGGCCCTTTACGGCTGGGTGGCCACCTGGCAGCCCACTTCATTTGGTAAAACCTACGCCGTGTACGGGGCCATTTTCATCCTCATGTCCCTTGCCTGGGCGGCTTACTTTGATGGCTTCCGGCCCGACCGGTTTGACGTGTACGGTGGAGTTATCATCCTGCTGGGTATCGCCGTCGTTCTTTTCTGGCCCCGCCTGTAATCCCTGCCCATGCTTGAACTGCTCACCGGATGCTTATTGCTCAGCCTGCTGCACGCCGCGATTCCCAACCACTGGGCGCCGGTGCTGGCTGTGGCGCGGGCCGAGCGCTGGCCCCTGCGGCGGGCCGTAGGCGTGACGGCGGTGGCGGGCCTGGCGCACGTGCTGAGCACGGTGCTGCTGGGCCTCGGGCTGGGCCTGCTGGGCTGGCGGCTCTCGGCGCGGTTTTCACAGTTTGCGGGCGTGGCGGCCCCGGCCCTGCTCATCGGCATCGGCCTGCTCTACGCCCTCTCCGGCCGGGGCCACACCCACCCCGACCCCTCCCCAGTGCCGGTTCGGCCCCGGGGGCGGGTGGTGCTGGGGCTGGCGGCCACCATGTTCCTGGCCCCCTGCCTGGAGATTCAAACCTTTTTCCTGGCCGCCGGCACCCACGGCACGCCCGCGCTGGCCCTGGTTATGGGCACTTACCTGGTGGTGTCGGTGGGGGCCATGAGCACGCTGGTGGCGCTGGCCTACTCGGGCCTGCGGCGCCTGAACCTGGAGGGCCTGGCCCACTACGAGCGCCGCTTTACCGGGGCAGTACTCGTACTGGTGGGCGTGGCCGGCTTTTTCGTGGACTGGTAGCCGCCCCGACGGCCCCGACATCTTTTACTCACCGTTTCTATTGCCTGCTTTTACTATGCCCGACCCTTCATCCGACAACCTCAACGAGGAGCTGAACACTGCCAAGCAGGTGCGGCCCGAAAACGTGGGCGCGCTCAGTCGTGAGCAGCTCACCCCCGAAGCGGCCGCCGCGCCGCAGGGCCACGACGTGCCCGGCCACGACCACGCCCCGGCAGATGACCCGGACGAGCACGCCGGCCACAACCACGACCACGCGGGCCATCACCACCCGGCCGGCAAAAAAGTGGTGGAAAAAGGCGAGGCAGCCGCCAAGGACGACCACGACGGACACGACCACGGCAGCGGCGACGACCACGACCACGGCCCGGCCGGCGACAACCCCTACCTGGTGCCGGGCATCAGCTTTGCCCTGCTCATCGCCGGCATCGCCCTGGACTACTACAAAGTGGGCTTCTTCACCGGCTACGTGCGCCTGGCCTGGTACGGGTTGGCGTTCGTGCTCGTGGGCTGGAACGTGGTGAAAGCCGCCGTGCTCAGCATTCCTTCGGGCAACATCTTTAATGAGTTTCTGCTCATGAGCATCGCCACCATCGGCGCGTTTGCCATTGGCGAGTACCCCGAAGGCGTGGCCGTGATGCTGTTCTACACCGTGGGCGAGCTGTTCCAGGACGCGGCCGTGAACCGGGCCAAGCGCAGCATCCGGGCCCTGCTCGAAATCCAGGCCACCGAAGTCACGGTTATCCGCGACGGCCGCAGCCAGGTGCTCGACCCCAAGGAAGTGGTGGTCGGCGACACCATTGAGGTGAAGCCCGGCGAGAAAGTGGCCCTGGACGGCACGCTAGCCAAGGGCCCGGCCAGCTTCAATACCTCGGCCCTCACCGGCGAGTCCGTGCCGCAGACCAAGCAAGCGGGCGAGGTGGTGCTGGCCGGCATGGTCAACCTGGAATTGCTGATTCAGGTGGCCGTCACCGCCAACTACAAGGATACCAAGCTGGCCAAAATTCTGGCCATGGTGCAGGACGCCGTGGGCCGCAAGGCCAAGACGCAGCAGTTCATCACCAAGTTCGCCAAGGTGTACACGCCCATCGTGGTGGCGCTGGCCGTGCTGCTGGTGGCCGTGCCTTACTTCGTGGTGGACGATTACGTGTTCCGCGACTGGCTATACCGGGCCTTGGTGTTCCTGGTGATTTCCTGCCCCTGCGCGCTGGTCATCAGCGTGCCGCTGGGCTACTTCGGCGGCATCGGCGCGGCCTCCAAGGCGGGCATCCTCTTCAAGGGTTCCAACTTTCTGGACGTGATGCGCGAGATTGATACCGTGGTGATGGATAAGACCGGCACCCTGACGCAGGGCGTGTTTGCCGTGCAGCAAGTGCAGACCGTGCCCGGCCGCGAAACCACGGAGCTGCTGCGCCTGGTCGCGGCCCTGGAAACCAAATCTACCCACCCCATTGCCAAGGCCGTGGTTACCCACGTGGAAGCTACCACGGTGGGCAACGTGCCGGTGGAAAACGTGGAGGAAATCGCCGGTCACGGCCTGCGCGGCCGGGTGGATGGCCACGACGTGCTGGCCGGCAACACCAAGCTGCTGGCCAAGTTCAACGTGGCCTACCCGGCCGAAGTCGACCAGATACAGGACAGCATCGTAGTGGCCGCCATCGACGGAAAATACGCGGGCTACCTCACCGTGGCCGACGCGCCGAAGGAAGACGCGGCGCAGACCGTGCGGGAGCTGCGGGCCGACGGCATCACCAAAATCGTGATGCTCTCCGGCGACAAGGACAGCATCGTGCAGCGCGTGGCCAATGAGCTCGGCATTGACGAGGCCTACGGTGGGCTGCTGCCCGAAGACAAGGCCCGCTACGTGCAGCAGTACCTCGACGCCGGCCGCAAGCTGGCCTTCGTGGGCGACGGCGTCAACGACGCCCCCGTGGTGGCCCTGGCCGACGTGGGCATCGCCATGGGCGGCCTCGGCTCCGACGCCACCATCGAGACGGCCGACGTGGTGATTCAAACCGACCATCCCAGCAAGATTGCCACCGCCCGTCGCATCGCCCGGGCTACCCACGGCGTGGTGTGGCAAAACATCTGGCTGGCCTTTATCGTGAAGGGCATCGTGCTGGCGCTCGGCGCGGGCGGTCTGGCCACCATGTGGGAGGCCGTCTTTGCCGATGTGGGCGTGGCCCTGCTGGCCATTCTGAATGCCGTGCGCATTCAGCGCATGGACTACTCCACGCCCAGAGCGGCTGGTCCGGCTCCGACCGCGCCAGCGGTATCAAATGAGGGTTCTGTCCTGGAGAAGATGCCGGCTAACATGCGTCAGGGCGCACATCACGACCAATCCATATGAGTGGCGACCACGAAATCAGCCGGAGCGCGGCGGCCCGTAACAAGCGCCCCCTGACCATTGTCTTCTTTCTCACCCTAACCTACCTGGTGGCGGAAGTGGTCGGGGGCTGGTGGACCGGCAGCCTGGCCTTGCTGGCCGATGCCGGCCACATGCTCACCGACGTGGCGGGCGTGGGGCTGGCCCTGCTGGCCATTCGCTTTGGCGAGAAACCAGCCACGCCCGAGCGGACTTACGGCTACTACCGCTTCGAAATCCTGGCCGCCCTGACCAACGCGGTGGTGCTCATCCTGATTTCGGTGTACATCCTTTACGAGGCCTACCTGCGCTTTTTGAACCCGCCCAAGGTGGAAAGCACCACCATGATGTGGGTCGCCGGCGTGGGCATGCTGGTAAACCTGTACGGGGTATACCTGCTGCGCAAAAGCTCGGGCGAGAGCCTGAACATGAAAGGCGCCTACTTCGAGGTGCTCTCCGACCTGCTCACTTCCGTAGGGGTGATGGTGGCCGGCGTTATCATGCTCACCACCAAGTGGTACTACGCCGACCCGCTGCTCTCGGCCGGCATCGGCCTGTTCATTCTGCCCCGCACCTGGGTGCTACTCAAGGAGGCGGTGAACGTGCTGCTGGAAAGCACGCCCAAGGACGTGAACCTTGAAACCCTGCGCCAGGGCCTGCTGCAGGTGCCCGGCGTGGCCGCCGTGCACGACGTGCACGCCTGGGTGCTCACCTCGGGCGTGAACGCGCTGAGCCTGCACGTGGTGCTCACCGACGACGCGCACCACGAGGACGTGCTCACCCGCGCCCACGAGTACGTTACCGCCAAGCACCCCATTCAGCACGCCACCATTCAGGTAGAGCGCGGCGACTTCGCAGGTCACGAAACCCACCAGTAGCCGCCGGCACCGGCCAGTGCCGGCATCCGAAAACCTTAACCACCCCGCCCATGCCTGATTCTCATTCCGCGGCGCCCACCAACCGGGAGCGCGCCGAGCGCGGCCAGGTGTCGACCCTGGTCGGCATCGGGGCCAACATTGTCCTGGTGCTGGGCAAGGGCACGGCCGGCGTGGTCGGCCACTCCTACGCCCTCATCGCCGAAGCCATCGAGTCGGGCACCGACATCCTCAGTTCGGGCATCGTCTGGCTGGGGCTGCGCACGGCGGCCCGGGAGCCGGACGAGAACCACCCCTACGGCCACGGCAAAGCCGAGCCGCTGGCCGCCATCATGGTGGCGGTGGCCCTGGTGGGCGCGGCGGGTTACATCGCCACCGAAGGCATCCGTCACATTCTCACGCCCCACCAGCTGCCGGCACCCTTTACGCTGGCGGTGCTGGGCGTGGTCATCGCCATCAAGGAAACGCTCTACCGGCGGGTGCACAAGATTGGCCAGGAAGTGGACAGCGGGGCCGTGAAGGCGGACGCCTGGCACCACCGGGCCGACGTCATCACGTCCAGCACGGCTTTCGTCGGTATCAGCATTGCCCTGATTGGGGGCAAGGGCTGGGAAGCGGCCGACGACTGGGCCGCGCTGGTGGCCTGCGTTTTCATCGTTTACAACGCCTACCACATTTTCCGGCCCGCGTTTGGCGAAATCATGGACGAGGCCCCGCCCCGCGCCTGGGCCGATGACATCCGGGCCCTGGCCCAGGCGGTGCCCGGCGTGGTGACCACCGAAAAGTGCTTCGTGCGCAAGATGGGCTTCGAGTTCTTCGCGGACCTGCACGTGGTGGTGGACGGCAGCATCTCGGTGCGCGAGGGCCACGCCATTACCGGCGCGGTCAAAGCGGCCATCAAGCAGGCGCGCCCCGCCGTGTACAACGTGCTCGTGCACATTGAGCCTTTCTAAAATCGAGCTTTTTTAACTCGTAACACTTTCTATCCCCTTTTTTCCATGACTACTTACGACGTACTCATCATCGGCTCTGGCCCCGGCGGCTACATCGCCGCCGTGCGCTGCGGGCAGTTGGGCCTGAAAACCGCCATCATCGAGAAGTACCCGACCCTGGGCGGCACCTGCCTCAACGTGGGCTGCATTCCGAGCAAGGCCGTGCTCGAATCTACCGAGCTTTACCAGAAAGCCACCCACCAGTTTGCCGAGCACGGCATTGCGGCCGACAACCTGCGCGCCGACCTGCCCCGCATGATGGCGCGCAAGGACCAGGTGGTGAAAAAGGTCTGCGACGGCGTGGTGTTCCTGATGAAGAAAAACAAGGTGGACGTTATTCACGGCGTCGCCTCGTTCGTCAACGCCACTACCGTACAAGTGCAGCCAACCGGAGAGGGTGGGGGCGAGGCGCAGCAGCTGACGGCCAAAAACATCATCATCGCCACGGGCTCCAAGCCCAGCACCCTGCCCTTTATCACGTTGGACAAGGAGCGCGTCATCACCAGCACCGAGGCGCTGGCGCTGCGCGAGCTGCCCAAGCACCTGATTATCGTGGGCGGCGGCGTCATCGGCCTGGAGTTGGGCTCGGTGTACGCCCGGCTGGGCAGTAAGGTGTCGGTGGTGGAATACACCGACGCCATTATCCCGACCATGGACCGCACCCTGGGCAAGGAGCTGCTGCGCTCCCTTAAAAAGCAGGGCCTGGAGTTCTACCTCTCCCACAAGGTGACGGCCGTGGAGCGAGCCGGCGACACCGTGACGCTCACGGCCGAGGGCGGACCAAGTGCCGAGCTCAAGCTGGAAGGCGACTACTGCCTGGTGTCGGTGGGCCGCCGGCCCTACACCGACGGGCTGAACCTGGCCGCGGCCGGCGTGGAGCTGGACGAAAAGGGGCGGGTGAAAGTCAACGACGACCTGCAAACCACCGCGTCTGGCATCTGGGCCCTGGGCGACGTGGTGCGCGGCGCCATGCTGGCCCACAAGGCCTCCGACGAGGGCGTGTACGTGGCCGAGATGATTGCCGGCAAGCACCCGGAAGTCAACTACCTGCTCATCCCCGGCGTGGTGTACACTTGGCCCGAAGTGGCGGGCGTGGGCTACACCGAAGAGCAGCTCAAAGAGCAGGGCAAAGCCTATAAGGTGGGCTCGTTCCCGTATTCCGCCTCGGGCCGGGCGCTGGCCGGCGCCGACACGGAAGGGCTGGTGAAGGTGCTCACCGACGCGCAAACCGACGAGATTCTGGGCGTGCACATGATTGGCGCGCGCATCGCCGACATCATCGCCGAGGCCGTGGGCATCATGCATTTCCGCGGCGCGGCCGAGGACGTGGGCCTGATGTCGCACGCCCACCCCACCTACGCCGAAGCCTTCAAGGAAGCCTGCCTGAACGCGGCCGGCATCGGGGCCCTCAACATGTAAACGAGACGTCAACCTCTCGTGGACCGCGTTCGAGCATTCAACGCCATAAGTCGCGTCACATTGCCATTAGGTATCCGAGCTATGCTGATAAAGATGCTTTACTGCCTGTTGCTGCTGGCTGTCGCGGTGGGGCCGCTGGCGGGATGCGGCAAGAAGCTGGGCTCGCATAGCCTCCGCCTCCGCCTGCAGGTGGCAGTGGACAGTGCCACGCTTACGGTGGTGAATCCCAGCAAGGCGACCTACTACCGGACGGAGGTGGACGTTAACGATGCCTTTCGGTGGGAGCTTGGCACCCTGCGTCCCCAAACGCGGCGCATCATTCGGCTTGATAGCCTGCGCGACGGCGCGGGCAAGCACTGGAGTCCCCGGGTACGAGTAGATGCCATCTGGTGCTACGCGCAGGACAGCGCCGGAAATTTTGACGCTTTTACCCAACCTCCTACCCCGAACCGACCATGATGGACATTATCTGGGACGAGCTGACCGCGGGCCTGCCCAATAAAGCACAGCTGGTGCACACCGTCATCCGCCTGCTGGCGGCCGCGCTGCTCGGCGGCCTCATTGGCTGGCAGCGGGAGCGGGCGGGCAAATCGGCCGGCCTGCGCACGCACATCCTCGTCTCGCTGGGCACCACAGTGTTCGTGCTGGCCGCGGCGGGGAGCGGGATGTCGCCCGACGGCGTGTCACGCGTCATCCAGGGCCTGGTCACCGGCATTGGCTTCATCGGCGCCGGGGCCATTCTCAAGCTTAGTCAGACCCGCGAGATTCAGGGGTTGACCACGGCGGCGGGCATCTGGATAACGGCCGCCATTGGCGTGACCACGGGCTTGGGCAGCCTGGGGCTGGCGCTGCTCAGCACGGGCCTAACCTGGGCCGTGCTGACCGTGGCCAGCCGACTGGAGCGGCCCGTGCGGAGCGACCCTTCCAAACCGGCTGCCCCCTACGCGTGACGGTTTAATTTCCTGCAGAAAGCCATTGCCCCTTTTATCGTTTTTCACCTTCATGAATCACTCATGCCATACCATTTGCTACTCACTTTCTTACTAACCGCCGCACCAGCCGTGCAGCCCTCCTGGTTGCAGGTGCTGCTTTACGCGCTGGTGCCCGCCGCCGTGATGGTGGTGGGGGCCGTCGTGGCCGTGCTGCGCCCGCCGGGGGCATCCGTTCGCAGCGCCATACTGCACTTTGCCGCCGGCGTCGTATTCTCCGTGGTCGCCGTCGAGCTGCTTCCCGACATCGTGAAGCGCCACCGCCCGCTGGAAGTAGGACTGGGCTTTGCCCTGGGAGTGGCGGTGATGCTGGCCCTGCGCTTTTTTACCCGCAAAGCAGCCGAAAAAGAAAAGGCCGCGCCGACGCCTGACCTGCCGGCCGGGGTACTGTGGGCGTCCCAAACCGCCCCGCAGGAAGCGGCGAACCCCGCTGCCACCCTGCCCATGGGCCTGCTCACCGGGGTTGGCATCGACATTCTCATCGACGGCCTGCTGCTGGGCATCGGCTTCGCTACCGGGGCCAAGGAAGGCCTGCTGCTTGCCATTGCCCTGACCATTGAGATTTTGTCGCTGGGCCTGGCCACGGCCGTGGAGCTGCGGCAGGAAGGCCAGGGCAAAGCCCGCACGGTGGGCATTGTGGCGGCGCTGTCGGCGCTGCTGGTGGTGGGGGCCGGCGTCGGCATCACCGTGCTGCAGGGCGCTTCCGACAATATCATGGAACTGGTGCTCTCCTTCGGGCTGGCGGCCCTGCTGTTCCTGGTCACGGAGGAACTCCTGACCGAAGCCCACGAGGAGCCGGAGTCGCCCTGGCTCACCTCCACGTTTTTTCTGGGCTTTCTCGTGTTTCTGCTGCTGGGCATGCTCGTGTAAAGTGAGGGCAGTTCAGGGCCTCGTCGGTGTCTTTTATCACTCCTTTCCTTTTAGCCATGAAACCCAAATCTTTTCTGCTTCCGGCAATCTGTGGGTGCTGGTTCAGCACTTTCTCAGCGCAAGCCCAGTGCCACAGCCACGCGCCGGTATTTACCGCGCATCACGCGTTCCGGAGCAGCAAGGACTCGTGCGCGGTTCAAAAACCGTTTCAGCCCAGTCGGTTCGGCGCTTACATCGGGGTGCTGGGCCTGCGGGACCGCCGCGGCACCCCCTTTGCGGGCCTCGACCTGGAAGGGTCCTACTACCTGACCCCGCGCTGGGGCAGTGGGCTGCGCGCTACGCTCACCGGCCAAATGCCCGCCGGAGCATTGCCCGTCGCCCACTACGGCGAATCCGTTCGTCCGTCGCTGCAGATGTTCAGCGCCACCTGGAGCAATTCGCTGCTGCTGCTTGACCAGCCTCGTTGGCGCGTGGCAGTGCTGGGCGGCGCGGGCGTCGGGTGGCTTAACCTGCGCGACAGGAACCAGCAAGTGCCCTCGCAGAGCAGCACATACCGCAGCTGCGGTTGTACCGAGTCCAAGCTGCTGGAAACGGCCGCTTCCCCCCTCACCGAAGTCGGCCTTTCGGCTACTTATAAACTTAAGGGCAAAAACGCTCCCTGGCTCACCATGCGGGGCCAGTACCGCCAGTGGTACGGCACCGTGCCCTTTGGTACGCCCAACCAGTTCTCGCACTATCTGCTAAGTGTGGGCGTGAGCCTACCCGATGCCCCCCGTCGGAGCCGCTAGCTCCTCTTTATCATACAAACCCTGGCTTTTCCTCAAGTCCTATGCATGCCATTAAAATAGAGCTCACCCTCACGCCCGCAGGCCGCCACATTGCCTTTTCCAAGGAAATGCTGGAAAAAGTCCACGTGTACCGCCGCGTAGCCAGCGAAGGCGCGGCCTGGGAACAAGTGGCCGTCAACGCCCGCTCGCCTTTCGTGGATACGCACGCGTTTCCGCCCGGTACGACCGTCGAGTACCACGTGCAGCACTTCAACCAGCAGGATGCCTACGAAGGGCACAGCAACATCGTGCGCACCACCATCGGAAGTTAACGCTTAAATCGGTTTATGGCCGTTCCTACTCCATGAAAAACAACTTTTCCTCCCTGGTGCTGATTGTTCTGCTCGCGCTTTCAACTACGCGGGCAGTGGGGCAGATTCGGCGTAATACCGGGCTCCTTCACCGCGACGAGGCCGGCGGGACCACGCTGGTGCTGTACACGGAAAAGCTGCCCATCCGCCCCGAGAGCCGGGACGCCTTTCTCACCGCTACCACCACCCTTAACAATTTGGCGCGAAGCGAAACCGGCTGTCTGGACCTTGGCCTTTACGAGAGCACCGAAACGCCCGGCACCTTTCTGCTCATCGGGGAGTGGGCCAGTGAAGCCGCCCTGGCCGCCCACAAACAACAGCCTTATGAACTGGCGTACCAGCAGCAATTGCCTGCCTTCCTGGCGGCGCCCGCCACGGCCACGGCTTACCAGGTGAGCAGGCGTACGCGGGTGGCCTCGCCTGCCGCCCACCGCTAGCGCCTGGCGCGGAGTTTTCCTGGCTGCCCGCTTTTCCCTACTATTTATCGCTGCATCTTTTCCCTCGCTGCCTTCATGCCAACTACTCCCCGCCTTCTTTCGCTGCTGCTCATCCTGCCGTTGCTGCCCTTCAGCAGTGGCTGCTCACCGGACGCCAAGACCGCCGACCAGCACGAGGATACGCCCTCGCTCACCGTGGACAAGGATGCGCAGGCGGGCCTGCTCACAACTTTTCACGCCACGACCCAGCAGCTGGCCGCCGCGCGGCCGGCTCTTTCCCCGGACCAGGAGGCCGCGCGGCAGCTGGTGCTGTATCACCGCGGGGCCCTGGCGCTCACGGCCGCAGAAGCTCATCGGGGACGCGACTCCACGTTGCTGCGTTGGGCAGCAGCCTTTGCCCAAGACCAGCAGCAGCAACTTCCCGAGGCCGAAGCGCTGGCCGTGCGCCTTAAGCCCGGTGCGGCCGATTCCGCGTTTGGGCAGCGCCTACGGTCCACAGTAGCCCAGTTGGTAAAGGTAGAAGAGGCGACCCGGGTGGAAGCAGCCGGCCGGCAGCGGCAAGCCCCCAACTTGGGCATGATGCAGAGCCACCAGGACGACGGCACCGGCGACACCGACGCGGACTTTGCCACCCTGCTGCTGCTGCAGCAGCGCGCCGCCCTGGAAACCGCCCGCGCGGCAGAAGAACTTGGCAGTGCTCCGGAACTGAAGGCGGCAGCCGCTGGGATGCAGCGGCGCGCCCAGCCCTTTATTCGCCAACTGCAATTCTGGCAGCAGCGGCACCGCCCTCGTTCCTAAGGAAACCAACGGTGAGCACAACGCCAAGGCCAGGAACAGTCTCATGCCCCCGACGGCTGGACCGGGCAGCAAGCCCAGCCCGCTAAGTGGGGCCTTTGTCCAATGCCGGCGCCCGCTGGCAGCGCTTTCTTTAAAATTTTTCTTTTCAGCACTTTACCACACCTCCCTCCCCCGTTACGATGAGTGCTTTCATGTTTGCCACCGGCATCGAAAACAGCTACCCCACCATCCGGCTGCCCGACGGCACTACCCACCGGGTAGACGAGTTGGAAAAAACCGGCCATTACGAGCGCTGGCGCGAAGACTTTGACCTGGTGAAAGGGCTGGGCATCGAATTTCTGCGCTATGGCCCGCCCTACTACCGCGTGCACACCGGCCCCGGGCAGTACAACTGGGACTTCACCGACCAGGTATTCGGCTACCTGCGGGAACTCGGCATCACCCCCATCGTGGACTTGCTGCATTTTGGGCTGCCCGACTGGCTGGGCAGCTTCCAGAACCCGGCCTTCCCGGAACACTTCGCCGCCTATGCCCAGGCGTTTGCCGCGCGGTTTCCCGACCTGCAGTTTTACACGCCCATCAACGAGATTTTCGTCACGGCCATGTTCTCGGCCCAGTACGGCTGGTGGAACGAGTGCCTGGCCAGCGACCAGACGTTTGTCACGGCACTCAAGCACCTGTGCCGGGCCAACGTGCTGGCCATGCAGGCCATTCTGGCCGTGCAGCCCGGGGCCACCTTCATTCAGAGCGAATCAGCCGAGTATTTCCACCCGGAAACGCCGGGGGCACGAAAGCTGGCCAACTTTCTCAATCAGAAACGCTTTCTGAGCCTGGACCTGACCTACGGCTACCCGTTGAGCGTGGCCATGTACGAATTCCTGCTGCAGAACGGCATGACGGACGAAGAATATCACTGGTTCCTGGACCAGAACATCAAGGCCAAGTGCATCATGGGCACGGACTACTACCGCACCAACGAGCACCTGGTGAGCGAAGACGGCAATACCTACCCGGCCGGGGACGTGTTCGGCTATTACGTCATCGCCCGCCAGTACTTTGCCCGCTACCGCATGCCGCTCATGCACACGGAAACCAATCTCTGGGAGCCCGATGCCGTGAACTGGCTCTGGCGCCAGTGGGCAAACGCCTACCGCCTCAAGCAGGACGGCATTCCGATTGTCGGCTTCACGTGGTACTCGCTGCTCGACCAGGTGGACTGGGACACCGCCCTGCGCGAAAACAATGGCCGCGTGAATCCCCTGGGGCTCTACGACCTCAACCGCCAAATTCGCCCCGCTGGGGTGGCGTACCGCAAGCTCATTGCCCAGTGGAAAGAGGTGCTCACAGACGAGAGCTACGGCGTGCACATTAACTATTAGGTGATTAGGCACCCGCTCGACTCTCATCTTTTTCCCTAATCACGCTATACTCTTCTTGCATGGCCATCGCGCAATTCTTCTCGCACCGCCACCTGCAGCTACACCTGCTCAACCTCAACGCCCGGCAGCGCCTGTTGTTGGCCGTCGCCGTGGGCGGAATCACCTGGCTGCTGCTGCCGGGCACTCTACTGCCGACCACCCGACTGGTTGCCGCCTGGGACGTGTTTTGCCTGAGTAGCCTGGCCCTTATCTGGGCCGGCACCCGAAACGCCGATACCGCCCACATCCGCCGCATGGCCACCCGGCAGGACCCGGGCCGGACCTGGGCTTTCATCGCTGTGCTGGTGGCGAGCAGTGCCTCGTTAATGGCAGTGGTCGCGCTCTTGTCGGGCCTAGCAAAAATGCGTGGCAGTGAAGTAACCGTGCACGTGCTGCTCTCCATTGGGGCCGTCGTCGGGGCCTGGCTGCAGTTGCACGCGGTGTTTGCCCTGCGCTATGCCCACCAGTACTACAGCGAGAACCTGGCGACGGTGCCGCCCGACAATTTGGGCGGGCTCGACTTCCCCGGTGGCCCGCCCGCCAACTACTGGGACTTTGCCTACTTCGCCTTCGTGGTGGGCATGACGGCCCAGACGGCGGACGTGGCGATTTCCTCTACGCACATGCGGCAGCTGGTCATGTTGCACGGCCTGCTGGCCTTTGCCTTCAACACCAGCGTGGTCGCCCTCACCATCAACCTGGTGGCGGGCCTGCTCTAATTCTTCTTTTACTCAAATCTGTATTTTTTGCATGTACGTTCAAAAGCACATTCACTGGCGCGTTATATGGGGCTACTCCTGGAAAGACCTGCTGATATTTTTCGTTTATGATTTGACGCTGGCCATCCTGCACGGCCCGCTGGGCATGACGTGGCTGGACATTCCCTGGCAACTGGTGAGCATCCTCGGGGTGGCGGTTTCGTTCTACGTCGGCTTCAAAAACAGCAGCTCTTATAACCGTTTCAACGAGGCCCGCCAGCTGTGGGGCGGCATCGTGAACCGCAGCCGCAACTGGACCATGCTGGTGCTGGCCAATACCCAGCCCACGCGCAACGCCCTCACGCCCGCGCAACGCAATGCCCAGCGCCAACTGGTGTACCGGCAGATTGCCTGGGTGAATGCCCTGCGCCTGCACCTGCGCCGCCAGCCCCAGCGCTGGGACGAGGACGTGGCCCCCTTCCTGGACCCGACCGAATCTGACTACCTGCGTACCACGGTGAACGCGCCCGCCCAGCTGCTGCTGCGCCAAAGCCAGGCCCTGCAGGAAGCCGACGGCCTGTTTGATGACCTCCAGCGCCGCACCCTGCTCGAAGACCTGCGCGAGCTGACCAACCTGCAGGGCGGCACCGAGCGCATCAAGAATACGCCCTTCCCGCGCCAGTACGCCTTTTCCAGCGTAGTATTCGTGTGGCTGTTCATCGCGCTGCTGCCCCTGGGCATCCAAGGAGAATTTGAGAAGCTGGGCCACGGCCATTACTGGCTCACGGTGCCTTTTGCGGTGCTCGTCTCCTGGGTGTTCGTCACCATCGAGCTGGTGGGTCACATCAGCGAAAACCCGTTTGAAAACAAGATGAACGACGTGCCCATGACGGCCTTGTGCCGCACCATCGAAATCGACCTGCGCCAGATGCTGGGCGAAACCGAGCTGCCCACCCCTATGCAACCGCATGACGGCGTGCTGTATTAGGGCCGCGTCCTTCGTTGCCAGGAATATTGATTGCTGGGCCCACGGCATCCGGGCGGCGGGGCTGCTGGTTCTGTTGCTATTCGCGGCGGCGGGCCGGGCACAGTCACCGGCACCAGTGCCTACCAGCAACGGTGTCCGGCTCGATTCCGGCCAGCACATGGCAATCAGCCGCCGCCTGCCGCTGGTAGTAGGCGGCTCCGCGCTGGCCTACGGCGCCTTCTACACGGGGCTGGCGGCCAGTTGGTACACCGGCGAGAAAGTGCCGCTGCACTGGTTCAACGACCTGCCCGAGTGGCAGCAGCTTGACAAAGCCGGCCATTTATGGGGCGCGTTTCAGGAAAGCCGGGGCGCCGTGGACATGCTGCGCTGGGCCGGCCTGAGCGAGAAAAAGGCCATCTGGTACGGCTCTTTCGTGGGGTTCGTCCTGCAAAGCCCCATCGAATACTTCGACGGCCGCGACCCGGCCTACGGCGCTTCGCCCGGCGACCTGGGTGCCAACCTGCTGGGCTCGCTCGGGGTGCTGGGCCAGCAGCTGGCCTGGCGCGACATCCGCCTCATGCCCAAAGTCTCGTTCCGCCTCACCGGCTACGCCGCGCAGCGCCCCAACGTGCTGGGCCGCACCGTGGCCGAACGGCTGCTCAAAGACTACAATGGCCAAACGTACTGGCTCTGCGCCGATGTGGGGGCTTTTTTGAAAAAAGATACCCGGTGGCCCCGCTGGCTGCAACCCGCGCTGGGCTATGGCGGCCAGGAAATGGTGTACAACGACGACGGCACTAACGCCGCAGCCGGTCTGCGTCCCTACCGCCAGTATTACTTTTCGCTGGACGTGGACCTGCGCCGCCTGCCCACCCGGCACGCCTGGCTGCGGCGGGTGTTCTACGCGGCCAGCATCGTGCACCTGCCCGCGCCGGCCCTGGAATGGAATGCCCGCCGGGGCTGGCACGGCCACGCACTAACCTATTAGCCAGCTGCCTTCGGCAGCAACTATCACCCCGAATCGGTATGCATTTTCTCTTCTCTGCGCCGTGTTCCGCCTGGACTTTTTCCATCGGGTGGCGGCCCTGGTTCCGTAGCGCGTTGCTCAGCATAGGGTTGTTGGCAGCGGTGCCCGCCCCTTTGCTCCGGGCGCAGGTGCTCCGTCCCGCACCCGCGCGAACCGACACCCTGCATAAGTACGAAAGTCCGCTGCCCGGTACGGTGCCTTCCGCCCGCCCCCCGTTCTTGCAGCGCCAGCTGGTGCGGGCCAGTCTGGTGCCGGCCGTGCTCATCGGCTACGGGGTGAGCACCATCAATGGCAACGGGTTCTACTCCAGTTACACCGCGCAGCACGACGTCCGCCACCTGTTTGGCACCTACCGCAATTCGGTAGACGACTATCTGCAGTTTGCGCCCTATGCCGTGCTGGCCGGCCTGGTGACGGCCGGCGTAGAAACCCGCGACGACCGCCTGAACCTGCTGCTTATCATCGCCAAGTCCGAGGCCATCATGCTCGGCTCGGTGTACGCCGTAAAAACCACGGCGGGCATTCTGCGGCCCGATGGCTCGGACAGGCTCTCGTTCCCGTCAGGGCACGCGGCGCAGGCCTTTCTGGCCGCCAGCATCGTCCACACCGAACTGCGCGATAAAAGCCAATGGTACGGGGTCGGGGCGTACACCCTGGCCACGAGCGTAGCCGCTTTTCGCATGATAAACAACAAGCACTGGCAGAGCGACGTGGTAGCTGGCGCCGGCTTTGGCATTCTCTCGGCCCACCTGGCTTACCTGAGCCACCGCAACCGCTGGGGCCGCAAGCCCCTGGTGCGGGGCGTGGGGGAGGTGGGCCTGACGCCGGGCTATTCCCCAGTGGGCGGAGCTGCCCTCACGCTGACTTGGCGCCCAACCTCGCATCGGTGGGCGCGTTAAGCGGCTTATCTGTCAAAGCCCAATGGCCAGGGGTCGTTTATTTACACGGCTCTTCCCAACCGCCCCGGCAGTGGAAACGACGTCGCTGCTGGCCATTATTTTCCGTTGGCACTCCACCCAAAACACCCGCCACGTGGGATAGAACCCGGACCTTTTAGCCTCTCTCACGCGCCTGCTTTGTCTATGCCTCCTCCCTTTCTTGCCACTTCCCGACTCTTGCTGCTTGCGGGCATACTGCTACTGGGCAGCTGTTCGGGTGAAGCGGACCAAACCAACGGCACCGGCGTCACGGCGCTCCCCCGTACCATGATGGGGGCCTTGCACAGCATGGCTCAGAACTCCCGGGCCCTGCCGCCTACCGGCGACCCGGACCTGTACTTTGCGCACCTGCTGCGGGAAAATCACCGGGCGGCCGTGGCGATGTCCGCCTTGGAATTAAATCAGGGCCAAGACCCCTCCCTGCGCGGGATGGCGGAGGAAATGAACCACGCCCACCAACGACTCCTCCTTGGGCTGGATAGTGCGATGCAACGCCTGCAGGCCCGCCCGCCTGAGCTCGCGGCGCACACGCCCGGCAACGAGCCGTTCACCCGCTTGCTAAGCGCCGCCACGCAGGGGCTCTCTCCGGCCATCCACCGCACCATTACCCAAGCGGAAGGTGGAACCGGCTCCTCAAACCCGGGCATGCGGGAGTACCACGAGGATGCAGGAACGGGCAGCACTGACCGGGATTTTGCCGTTCTTCTCGTACCTCACCACCGAAACTCGATTCAGCTCGCCCGCGCCGAGTTGCAATACGGACGGGATAAAGGACTCCTTCAGGCCGCCTCCCAGGTTATTTTTGACCAGCAGCAGGAAATAAACCAAGCGCAAACGTGGCTGGCACAGCATCCCCAGCAGCCTAAGTGAAAAATACAGCTTCGGCCAACTAGCTCAACCGGCCGGAAAGCTAGTGCGTCTGTTTTTTTCGGGATGGTCTTAAAACCGGGAAGAATCCCGGTCTAGACACCCATGTTGACTTAGCCGTTATTCATTGCCGGCCGTATACCCTGCAAAGTTATTTTTCACCTCAACCTGTCGTACCATGTCGCCTCAGCAAGACCATCCCGAAGAGCATCAAAAAATCATCGATGCCCATGAGAAGGCCGCCCATTATTTTGAGCACGCCCTGCAGAACCACCGCGCCGCCGCTGAGCACCTGAAGAAGGGTGACCACGAAAAAGCCGCTCACCACGGCTACACGGCTTACGGCTTCGCGGCCCATGCCAAAAAACACGCCGAGGAGGCGGCGCTACATCACTCGCACGAGCACGGCCACAAAGAACCGCTCCATTCCCACGAGCAGAGCAGCAGCCCGCAATAAGTTGGCAAGCCGAAACCCGCTTTAAACAGCCCATCTTTACCCCAAGATGGGCTGTTTTTACGTTTGGCCTTGCCGCCACAAGACCCGGTCCAATATATTGCTTACGGTGACTTTAATGCTTTTTTTAATGCCACACTTGCGTGTCTTGGTGGTTGGGGTGCTGGCAATCGGGCTGCTCAGCGGCTGCGACCGCACCCCCCCGGCCAAAAAGCCGGTTCAACCGGTGGTCATCCCTCACACCCACGGCGGCGACACCCGGGAACCGGCCACCCACCAGGATGATGCCGGGGGCGAATCGGTGCGCGACATCATGGCCGACCTGCGGGACGACCTCACGAACTGGAGCGCGCTGGAAAACCCCGACCACATCTTCAACGACCTGTTGGAAATCTACCACGAGCGGGCCCAGCGCATGGCCGACCAAGAGATAAGCCGGGGTGCCGACCCGCACCTGCGGCAGCTGGCCGACTCCATTCAGCGGCGCACCTTGCGCAGCTTGGCCGACTTGGAAAAGGTGCACAAGCGGCTGCACCGGCCGGGTGCCGACTACCTTTCCACGTCACCGGCCCAGTCGCGGGCGATGCTACGGGCCCTGGAGCGCGGGCAACGCCTGCTCGATACGCCCGTTCCCGCCGGCCCGCTCGACCAGGAGTACGTGGCGTTCATGGACCGCTACTACCAAAGCGCGCTGCTGCTGGCCGAAACCCAAATTCGTATCGGCCGCGAGGCCCCACAGGTCGCCCTGGCCCGCGAATGGCGCGTCATTCTGCAGCGCGAGTGGCAAACCATCAAAGACCACCGCCGAGGCATGGTGCACCCCACGCCCTAGGCCCTTGCTTATAAGGGGTGAACGTCGCCGGTGTTGCTGGCCCCGGGGTCCGTGTCGCCGTCCGGGTCCACGGGTGCCGTCGAGGGCGCTGGGTCTGCGCCGTTTTCCTCGTGGTCGGCCGGTGTTGAGGTAGACGGAGTTGGGCTGGAGACGCTGCCAGCGTCTCGCGGGGCTTGAGACAAGGCGGGCGATTGCTCAGCGGTGGGGGCTGCCACGGGGTTTGGGGAAATCATCGCAAGGCGGGTAAAGAAGGAGTGCAACCAACATCCGGGCAATGGGCCGCAGGGAAGCGGCCAGCCGGGGGGGGTGCCTGAAAGATTTATGAAACGCAAGCCCGGCCTTTTGTGTTGAGCCTGCATGTGTGAACACCATAAGCCCGCTCTCAAATTGCAACGCATGGGCATCTACTTCGCGGTAGGCGTACTGGTCCTGATAAGCCAGCTTTATAGCCTGTAGCGGCTTGTAGCTTGGCAGCAGCAAAGGTTCGTGTGTATCTTTCGATACCCATTGCCGTGACCCTATGCCTACTTTTATTTCGCTGCCCCTTAAGCACTTCGTGAGCGCGCTGCTCCTCGGGCTGCCCTTGACCGCCGCTGCCCAGCTTCCGTCCCCGGCCGGGGTGCCCGATTCCCTACCCGTGACGGCCCGCCCCTCCACGCTGCGCCGGGCCACTTACTGGGCCGGCCAGCCTGCGAACCAGCGGGTACTGATTCCCGCTATATTGTTCACTGCCGGGGCGTTGACCACGCGCCGCGTGGCGGTCGTGAACTCGGACAATGAAGTGAGGGAAGAGTTAAACGAGCACGTAGTGCCGGTTCGGACCACCATTGACGACGAGTTGCGCCACGTGCCGGCTGCAGTGGCCCTGGGCCTGAGCCTGGCCGGGGTGAAAGGCCAGCACAGCACCGTCAATCAGGCGTTGCTGTTTGCCCTCACCTATACCATCAACAACACGCTGACCAGTAATCTGAAAAACCTTACCCGTGTCGAGCGGCCCGGCAATAACGGCGACTTCAGCTCCTTTCCCAGCCAGCACACCAGTGCCGCCTTTTCGGCGGCCCGCTTCCTGGACCGCGAGTACGGGGAAAGCAGCAACTGGTACCGTGTGGGAGGGTATTCCGTGGCCACAGGCGTGGCCGCGCTGCGCCTGATTAAGGGAAACCACTGGCTATCGGACGTACTGGCCGGCGCGGGGGTGGGCTTGGCGTCCACCGAACTGGCCTATTGGATTTACCCGCGGGTGCAACGGGTGCTGGTCAAGGGCCTGCAGGACCAGGCCCTGGTTCTGCCCTTCTACCAAGCCGGCGCGGCGGGCTTGACGGCCGTGGTCGTGCTGCGCTGAAAAAGCCCTGCCGGGAGTTAGCTTCGCGTTAGGACGATGAATTTCTGGCCCGGCAGCAGCCCCATAAAGCGGGCCGTGACGGCTGGCCGGGAGGCATCGCCCCGGCTCACCTGCAGTTGTGGCCACAGGCCAAGCCAACTATTTTTCCAGACAGTTCCGGGTTGAGGCAGCGCTTGAGCGTGCGCCTTTATGTGGGCATAGGCCGTCGGAGTGAGCCGGGCCGTGATTTGGTAGAGGCAAAAGGAAGGCTTTTCGAACGTGGCGGTTAACGTGAAATAGAGTCCCTTGCAGATAAAGTAGGTGCGGCCCAGCCGTTCCGGCTCCCGACGCGAGCCTTGCACGAAAGACTTAAGCCGGCTGGCCACCAGCACCTCCGGCATATCCTTGGTTAGCATGAGCTCTAGAAGCAAGTCAAAAAGCTGAACGGGTGTTTTTTCCGGATTGGGCATCGGCATAAGGCGGGGCAGTAAGGCAGAGTTCGCAAGCTACGCACTTACCTGGTTAGCAAAAACCATGGCAGGGCAGCCGCCCTGCGCAAGAGTCTGGTAAGTTGGTGCGCTTTTTGGATTACCTATCGCGGGACCTGCTCCCCCCTCACCACTACCTGCTATGGAAACTACCAGCATTATTCAACGGCTGCGCCCGCTGCGCCGCACGACCCGGCCTGCTACTCGCCGGGTGCTGCCCTTTCTGGCCGCGCTTTTTCTGGCCACGCCCCTGGCGGGCTCCCTCCCTTCTTCGGCTGCCGGCACCAGCCGCCTGGAAGGTAACGAGGTCGCCGCTCTAACTCCTGGACACGTGGCCGGGTTTGACGCGCGGCTCCGGGCACAATACGCGGCTTTGGGAGCCGAGCAGCAGGGCCTGCGCTATGCCGTGTTCGAGCAGGCCCTGACCGGCTTTCTGAACCTGCGCCAGCAGGGCAAGGTGCCGGCCCAGCAGCAGCGGTTGGCCGTGATTGACTTCGACCTGCCATCCTCGGAAAAACGGTTTTGGGTGCTGGATTTAGCTACCAATCAAGTGCTCTATCGCTCGTTGGTGGCGCACGGAAACAACTCCGGCCAGCTGGATGCCACGCAGTTCTCGAACACCAACGGCAGCAACGCCAGCAGCCTGGGCTTCTACGTGACGGGCTCCGAGTACGTGGGCAAACACGGCCGTTCCCTGCGTCTGAACGGATTAGACCCGGGCTTTAACGACCAGGCCGCAGCGCGCGCCATTGTGGTGCATGGCGCTGGCTACGTCAGTGAGGACTTTATCAAACAAAACGGCCGCCTGGGCCGCAGCCAGGGCTGCCCGGCCCTGCCCCTGGACCTGTACGCGCCCATCATCGATACGCTTAAGGGCGGGGCGGGCCTGTTCATGCACAAATCCGGGGTTGGCTATTCATCTCCCTACCTGAGCGAGCAGCAGGCCAGCGCGGCGCTGCCCGCCTTTTCGTAAGGCCGCGCTTAGAGGGAGAAAAGAAGCCTGGGCGTGTTCCACCAGTGGGCGCGCGACCGTGAGTGCGGGCGAAACCCATGTCAGCGGGGCCTCCAGCCGCAGGCTGGCGTAGCTCAACCCCAGGCGGGCTGCGGTCCGGCGGATGGCCGAGGCTGGTAGCACGCACGCGTTGCGGCGGTTGAGCAGTTCGCCCTGCAGCGCCAAGTTGTAACTCACCAGGCGGTCTTTGGCCTGCAGTTACCGGTTCGCTGCAGCCTGGGCTGGCCCCTCAAGGTGTTGCCCATTTGGCTGGGGCAAGTCAGGAGCGCGCCTGACGCTGGCCGCCCGTAGTGAGCGCTCGTGTAGCTTATGTTTGCGGGCTCCAGTTGTCTTCCCGGCCCCTATGGCTAAACTTATTTTTTTGATTTTCCACGTATCGCGGCTTCTAGTAGTGGCCTGCGGCCTGCTGCTAAGCAGTTGCCGGGGGAAAACCGAGGAAGCCGCGGATGTACACCAACTGGACCCACCAGCCAGCATGATGGCCGCTCTGCATGTCATGGCCGAGCACTCCCAGGCCCTTCGTCCCAACGGAAATCTCGACCTCTATTTTGCCCTGCTCATGCGCGAAAACCACCGGGCGGCTGTGGCCATGTCAGCCCTGGAGCTGCAGCGCGGCCAAGACCCCGTGCTGCGGTCCATCGCGAAAGACATTCACCGGGCTCATCAGCAGCTCATCCCGGGGCTGGACTCGGCTATTGCGCGCATTAGGGCCCTGCCGCCCGAATTTCCGGACCATACGTTCCAGGCGGAACGGTTAAGCCAGTTGCTGGAGGCCGCGACGGCGGGCCTGCACCCCGCCGCTCACCGCATTATTGCCCGGACCGAAGGTGACAACTTGCCCCCTACGGCACCAACGCAGCACACGGTGGAAAACGCCAGCACGGGTGATATTGACCGGGACTACGCCGCCCTGCTCTTACCCCACCACGAGAACTCCATCACCTTGGCTCGGGCGGAACTGGAGCTGGGACGAGACGATGAACTTATAAAAGTCGCCTATCTCATTCTGCTGGACCAGCAGCGGGAAATCGACCAGGTGCAGGGCTGGCTGCGCCAGCACCCTGCCAAGGCAAAATAACGAGGTGGCAACGCCGGCGACCGCTACCAAAGGCTTAGCCTACCTTGGTAATGGAACCGACCAGCCGGTACCCGCCGGCTTCCAGCGCGGCCTCAATAGCATTAAGGTCCGGGCCATTGACGTGGGCAGTGGCCACTTCGGCTTCGCCCACGGTCACGCGGTCCACCACCAGGCCTAAGCCCACCAGCTGCTCGCGGACCCAGACGATGCAGTCCGGCGCGCACATATTATCGATGGTGAGCACGTAGCGCAGGAGTTGCGTCATGCCGGCAGTATCATCTTCAGGAAGGGACATAGCGGAGCTGTTAAGTTACCGCCATTATACGGCAGCTGGCTTCGATGTAACGAAAGCCTATCGAACCATGAGGTACGCTCAATAAGCGCGGTGGCCGGCCAAACCCGGTCTTGGTGGCTGGGAAATCTTGCAACATTGAGGTAAAATCCTGTTCACAACCTCCCGGCGGGGTTCCCGTACTTTGCAAACACTCCTGGTCCGATTGGACCCGTTCCCGCGTGAAGCGTTTCGTTAGTCTGTTTCTGCTCTTTAGCTACCTGCTATCCAGCCCCGGGCTGGTGTACAGCATGCACTTCTGCGGGCAGGAGCTGACGGCGGTTTCAGTGGCGCAAGGCAGTGAAACCAACTGCTGCTGCCAGGACACGGGCAAGCCCGCCGGGCGCTGCTGCCACGACCAAAAGGTGAGCAGCGCGCTGAAGGACGTCAAGCTTTCGGCCGCCCACTTCCAGCTGCAGGCCCCCGACGTGGTGCCGGCCCCGGCCGTGCTGCGGCTGGTCTGGCAGCTCGCGCAAATGGCGTATCCCGCCGATGAGCCGGCCGCCAACCTGTTGGCCCACGCGGCCCCGCCGCCCGAATGCCCGGTTTACGTGCGCGGGCACGCCTTTTTAGTCTAGCTTCTCGGGTTGCTTCGTTCCCAACGCCGGTTGGCGCTGGGGCTTTGGTGCGTCCGGCCCCGGCGGTCGGGCCACCTCCGCGTCCGGGCTATTGTGCCCATGGTGCCCGCCGAGGTCCCCGCGGGGGTTTCCGGCTCCCCGACGCTTCGCTTTTCCTGCTGTTTCTCCATGATAGAGCAACTCATTTCCTTTTCCCTGCGGAATCGGGTGCTGGTGCTGCTGGTCGCTGCCGGCCTCCTCGTGTGGGGCGCGTTTTCGGTGCGGGCCAGTAAGATTGACGCAATCCCCGACCTGTCCGAAAACCAGGTCATCGTCTTCACCGAATGGATGGGCCGCAGCCCGCAGATTATCGAAGACCAGGTGACCTACCCGCTGGTGACCAACCTGCAGGGCCTGGCGCAAGTGCGGGCCGTGCGCGCCGCCTCTATGTTCGGCATGAGCTTCGTGTACGTCATCTTCAACGACAACACCGACATCTACTGGGCCCGCGAGCGGGTGCTGGAGCGCCTCAACTACGCGCAGCGGCTGCTGCCGGCCGGCATTACGCCCACCCTGGGGCCCGACGGCACCGGCGTGGGCCACGTGCTCTGGTACACGCTCAACGCGCCCAAGCTGGATTTGGGCGAGCAGCGCGCCCTGCAGGACTGGTACGTCAAGTTCGGCCTGCAAACCGTGGCCGGCGTGAGCGAGGTGGCCAGCTTCGGCGGCTTTCAGCCCGAGTACCAGGTGACGGTGGACCCCACCAAGCTCACCTACTACAACGTGACGCTGCCGCAGGTGCTGGCGGCGGTGCGCAGCAACAACAACGAGGCCGGCGGGCGCAAGTTTGAGCAGGCCAGCGTCGGCTACATCATCAAGACCAGCGGCTACATCCAGGACGTGGCCACGCTGGAAAACGTGCCGGTGCTCACCCGCGCCGGCGGGGTGCCGCTGCGCCTCAAGGACCTCGGCACGGTGCAGATGACCGGCGAAAGCCGCCTGGGCATCTTCGACCACAACGGCGAGGGCGAGGCCGTAGGCGGCATCGTGGTGATGCGCTACGGCGAGAACGCCGACGACGTGATTACCCGCGTCAAAGCCAAGATGACGGAGGTAGCCAAAGGCCTGCCGGCGGGCGTGTCGTTCAACATCGTCTACGACCGCAGCGGGCTGATTGAGGAGTCGGTGGCCAACATCCAGCACACGCTGCTGGAGGAAATGGCCGTCGTGTCGCTGGTGGTGCTGGTGTTCCTGTTCCACTGGCGCAGCGCGTTGAGCATCCTGCTGCAAATCCCGATTACCATCGCCGCGAGCTTCATTCTGCTCAACGCCTTCGGCATCTCCTCCAACATCATGTCGCTCACCGGCATTGCCCTGGCCATTGGCGTCATCGTCGACAACGGCATCGTGATGGCCGAGAATGCCTACCGCAACCTGGCCCTGCACCAGGCCGCCGAAGAAGCGGCCGCGGGTGGGCCACCGGGCGGCCCACCCGTACCCGTCGCTCCCATTTCCAATCTTGAACCCGTCCGCCATGACTAACGACGAGCGCCTCGCCATCATCGAGAAGTCCAGCCAGCAGGTCTCGCGGGGCATTTTCTTCTCCACCATCATCATCGTGGCCTCCTTCCTGCCGGTGTTTTTGCTCACCGGGCAGGAGGGCAAGCTGTTTCACCCGCTGGCCTACACCAAGACCTTCATCCTGCTCATCGACGCGGTGCTGGCCGTGACGCTGGCCCCGGTGCTGCTGTCCTTTTTCATGAAGGGCAAGTTCAAAACCGAGGAGCAGAACCCCATCAACCGGGGCCTGGAGCGGGTGTACGCGCCGCTCATCAACTGGTGCCTGACCTGGCGCAAAACCACCATCGCCATCAACCTGTTGCTGCTGGCCATCAGCATCCCGCTGCTGCTGAGCCTCGGCACCGAGTTCATGCCCCCGCTCGACGAGGGCTCGATTCTGTTCATGCCCATCACCCAGCCCGACGTGTCGAACACGGAGGTCAAGCGCATCCTGCAGGTGCAGGACAAGATTATCAAGCAGGTGCCCGAAGTGGCCGGCGTGCTGGGCAAGGCCGGCCGGGCCAGCACGGCCACCGACAACGCTCCGCTGAGCATGATAGAAACCATCATCCAGCTCAAGCCCCGCAGCGAGTGGCGGGCGGGCATGACCAAGGCCAAGCTCATTGCCGAGCTCAACGAAAAGCTGCAGATTCCCGGCGTGGTCAACGGCTGGACGCAGCCCATCATCAACCGCATCAACATGCTGAGCACTGGCGTGCGCACCGACGTGGGCGTGAAAGTCTACGGCCAGCAGCTCGACACCATCTACCAGGTGTCGCAGCGGGTACGGGCGGCGCTCACCGGCGTGCCCGGCGTGCAGGATTTGTACGTGGACCCCATCACCGGCGGCAAGTACCTGCAAATCGATATCAAGCGCGACCAGCTGGCCCGCTACGGCCTGAGTGTGGACCAGGTCAACGAAGTGGTGGAAACGGCCATCGGCGGGGCGCCCGTGGCCACCACCGTGGAGGGCCGCCGGCGCTTCAGCATCAACGTGCGACTGGCCGAGGACTTCCGCAACAGCGTGGCCGCCCTGGGCCGCATCCCCATCCAGACCACCGCCTACGGGCCGGTGCCGCTCTCGGCCGTGGCCACACTGCGCTTCACGGGCGGCCCGCCCATGATTAACTCCGAAAACGCGCAGCTGCGCGGGGCAGTGCTGTTCAACGTGCGCGACCGGGACCTGGGCGGCACGGTGAAGGAAGCCATGCAGCGGGTGCAAAGCCTGCAGGGAAAATTACCTGCCGGCTACTACCTGGAATGGAGCGGGCAGTACGAGAACCTGATTAGCTCGCAGCGCACACTGCTTTTCATCCTGCCCATCGTGCTATTGGTAATATTTGGCTGCCTGTACTTCGCCTTCCACTCGGTGCGCGAGGCGCTATTGAGCCTAGTTACCATTCCGTTTGCCCTGATTGGCGGGGCCTACATGGTGTATTTCTACGGGGTGCACCTCTCGGTGGCGGTGGCCGTGGGCTTCATCGCCCTGTTCGGGCTGGCCGTGGAAACGGGCGTTATCATGGTCATTTACTTGAACGACGCCATGCAGCAGCTGGTGGCCGCCAAGGGCAATTCCAGCGAGACCATCACGAAGCAGGATTTGCGGGACGCCGTATTTCACGGGGCGGCCAAGCGGCTGCGGCCCAAGCTGATGACGGTGTCGGTGGCCCTGTTCGGGCTGGTGCCCGTGCTGTGGGCCACGGGCACCGGTTCCGATGTGATGCTGCCCATCGTGCTGCCCATGATTGGCGGCGTGTTCACCTCCTCGACCCACATTCTGCTGGTCACGCCCCTGATTTTTCTCATGACCAAGGAGTACGAGCTCCGCAAGTTCGGCAAGCTCGACGTGCTGGCCGTGAAGCATTAAGCCATGAAAATCATGTTAGCTAAACTTAGATACTGTGTACTGCTGGCCCTGCTGCTCCTGGCCGGCCAGCCGCTCCGGGCCCAGCAGGTGCTGCCGCTGGACTCGGTGCTGCGGGCCGTGGAGCGCCGTAACCCGGCCCTGCGCCAGTACAGCTACCGCAGCCAGGCCAAGCAGGCCGCCGTGGCGGGCGCCAGCAGCTGGGAAGCGCCCAAGGTGAGTGCCGGCTACTGGATGACGCCCTACAACCAGCGACCCATCAAGGAAATGAACAACGGCCAGGGCGAGGGCATGCAGATGGTGTCGGTGGAGCAGATGATACCCAACCCCGCCAAACAACGGGCCAGGCGGGAGTACCTGGCCGCTTGGTCGGCCGTGGACCAGGCCGACCAAGCGGCGAAGTTCAACCAGCTACGGGCGCAGGCCCGCAGCCTCTACTACGGCCGGGTTATCCTGGAAAAGAAGCTCAAGGTCCTCGACGAAAGCGAGGAGCTGCTGGCCTTTCTGCTGAAGGTGGCGCAGGTCCGCTACCCCTACAACCAGAGCACCCTGGCCAGCATCTACCAGGCGCAGGCGCGGGTGGCCATGCACGGCAACGACCACGCGCAGCTCTACGGGCAGCTGCGCCAGAACACCATTGCCCTGAATACGCTCATGGCCCGCGACCCGGAAGGGGAGTTTGCGGTGGACACGCTGCTGCCCACCTCGTTTGCCGGGCCGTATCCCGACACGGCAGCCCTGTCCCGTCGGCGCAGTGACGTACGCAGCCTCGACCGCTCGCTGGCCGCGCTCCGCCTCAACCAGAACGTGGAAGCCAACCGCCGTCGGCCCGATTTCGGAGTGCGCTACGACCACATGAAAGGCATCGGCGTCACCCCAAATCAGTTCACCGTCATGGGCATGGTGTCCATCCCCATTGCCCCCTGGGCATCCCGCGAGTACAAGGCCAACACCGCCGCGCTGGGCTACGAGGCGCAGGCCGTGCAGCAGCAGCGGGCCAGCCTGCTCACCGAAGCCGCCGGCCGCATCACCACCCTGCAGTCGGACCTGCGCACCAAGCGCCAACAGGTGGAAAACTTTGAAAAGGCCATTCTGCCCTCCCTGCGCAAGCAGTACCAGGTCACGCTGCTGGCCTACCAGCAGAACACCGCCCAACTGCCGGCCGTGGTAGAAGCCCTGGAAACCTGGCTGCAAACCCGTCTGCAGTACCTCGACACCCAAACCGAACTCCTAAACTTACACGTGCGCTATGACCAGGAACTGGAGCAATAAGCTGCGCACCGGCGCGCAGGCGCTACTGCTGCTGGCACTGCTGGCCGGCTGCAAGGGCAAGGCCCACGGCCCGGCCGCGCAGGCCCCCGCGCAGCCCGTGGCCACGGCCGCCGCGCAGCGGTACACCTGCTCGATGCACCCGCAAATCGTGCGCGACGCGCCCGGCCAGTGCCCCATCTGCGGCATGGACCTGGTGCCCAAAGCCAGCGGGAACAACCCGGTGGCCGCTGTCGATACGGCCGGGGCTGACCTGGCCCACCTGGTTACCTCCCCCAATGGCTCCGTGGTGTCGGCCATCGCGACCGTGCGCCCAAGCTCGGGGGCGGCTTCGGACACGCTCACCTTGCCCGGGGTGGTCGACTACGACCCGCGCCGGAGCCGGGCCGTGGTGGCTCGGGTGGGGGGCCGCATCGAGCGGCTGCTCGTGCGTTTCAACTACCAGCCCGTGCGCAAGGGCCAAACGCTGCTGGAGCTCTACAGCCCCGAACTGGTGACGGCCGAGCAAGAATACATTTTTCTGCTCGGCAACGACGCCGACAACACGGTTTTGGTGAATGGTGCCCGGCAGAAGCTGCGGCTGCTGGGCCTGAGCGAAAGCCAGCTGCGCGCCCTGGCCCGCACCCGGCGGCCCGACTACCGCGTGGCTGTGTTCAGCCCCTACGACGGCTACGTGGTTGAAAATACGCTAGCTGCGTCGTCATTGGCGCCGCCGTCTCCTTCGGAAATGGCCGTAGCCAGCGCCCCGGCGGGCGGCATGGGCGGCGCAGCGGCGATGGGTCCAGGCGTTGAACCAGCCACCGCAACGGCATCAGCCTCCCCAACCCCGGCCCTCACGCTGCAGGAAGGCGGGTACGTAAGCACCGGGCAGACCCTGTTTCAGGTCACGAACACCGCGCAGGTGTGGGGCTTGTTCCAGCCCGGGCCCGGCGAAGCGGCGCAGCTGCGCCCCGGTCAAACGCTGCAGGTGCTCGTGGATGGTGACCCAACGCATCCCCTGACGGCCCGCGTGGAACTGGTGGAGCCCACCTACCGGGCCGGGGCCAGCACGCCGGCCGTGCGCGTGTCCCTGCCCAACCCCAAGGGGGTGCTGCGACGCGGCACCCGCCTCACGGCCCGGCTGACGAGTGGGCCTGCCAATGGCTTGTGGCTGCCCCGGGCGGCCGTGGTGGACCTCGGCACCCGGCAGGTGGCCTTTGTGCGGCGCGGCCGCACGTTCGTGCCGGTCACGGTGCAGGTCGGCCAGCGCACGGGCGCGCAGGTGCAAATCCGGCAGGGCCTGCTCGGCACCGAAGACGTGGCCGCCAACGGGCAGTACCTGGTCGACAGCGAAAGCTTCCTGCAAACTTCTTCCACCCCACCCGCTGCTTCCCATGAATAGTCTGCGAACCTTTTGGCGGCTTGCTCCTGCCCGTTGGCTGCTGGTGCTGCTGGTGGCGCTCAGCAGCGCGGCCTGCCAGGAAAACAAGCCGGCCGATAAGGGGGCGGTGGGGGAGAAAGGGTACTACACCTGCTCCATGCACCCGCAGATTCACGCGGACGCTCCCGGTAAGTGCCCCATCTGCAGCATGGACCTGATAGCGGTAAAAACCGCCCCGACAACGCCAACGCCAACCGCCAGCGCTGCCGTGTACACGTGTCCGATGCACCCGCAGGTGCACCAGGCCAAACCCGGCCTTTGCCCCATTTGCGGCATGGACCTGGTAAAGCAGGCCGGGCACCCCACGCCCGCGGGCAGTGCGGCAGCCAGCAGCGCTGACCTGACGCTGACCGCGCAGCAGGTCACGCTGGGCAACATTCGCACGCAGGTCATCGGCGCCAGCCCCGAAGAAAGGCCGGCGGCCACCGTGCTCACCGGCACCGTTACCGCCGATGCGCTGCACACCGAGGGCGTGAGCAGCCGGGTGGCCGGGCGCATCGAGCACCTATACGTGCGCCAGACCGGGCAGCTCTTACAGAAGGGCGCACCCTTATTTTCCGTGTACAGCGAGCAGCTGCAGGCCCTGCAGCAGGAGTACCTGCTGGCCCTAACCCAAAGCCGCGAGCAGGGCGGGGCCTACCGGCAGTTCGCCGAGGCCACGGCCCAAAAGCTGCGCCTGCTGGGCCTGAGTGCCGGCCAGCTCCGGCAGCTGGCCGCCCGGGGCTGGCCCAACCCGGTGGTCACCTACTACAGCCCGACGACCGGCACCGTGCAGACGCTCGACGTGGTGCAGGGCCAGTACGTGAGCGAAGGCAGCCCGCTGGTGACGCTCACCAACCTGGCCACCGTGTGGGTCGAAGCGCAGCTTTATTCGCCGGACGTGGCCAAGCTGCCGCTCGGCAAAAGCGTCACGGTGCAGGTGGCCGGGGAGTCCGGCTCCCACCGGGGCAAAGTCGTTTTTCTGAGCCCCGAGCTCAGCGGCAACAGCCAGGTCACGCTGGCCCGCATCCAGCTGGCCAACCCCGGCGGGCGTCTGCTCCCGGGTGCTCAGGCGAACGTCCTGCTTGATGCCCCAACGACGGCCGCTCCCGCCCAACTCACGCTGCGTGTGCCCGTGGAGGCCCTTATCCGCGACGGCGAGAGCAGCTACCTCTGGACGCAAACCGGCGAGCGGCAGTACCGCCGCGTGCGGGTGAGCACGGGCGAGGGCTCGGCCAGCAGCGTGCCCGTCACGGCGGGCCTCCCGGCCGGAGCCAAAGTCGTCGTCTCCGGGGCCTACCTGCTGCAAAGCGAATACGCCCTGCGCCAGGGCGCCACCGAGAGCATGAACGGCATGAGCATGTAGCCCTTCCATCAAATCAGTAATCCGTTGGGTGCCGCGGTCCGGCCCCTTTTTTCACCATCCCATTTTCACTCCATGAAAAAGCTTCTGTTCCTCGGCCTGGTACTCACCGGCCTCTCCGCCGCCACCACGGCCTGCTCCGATAACAAGGGCAGCACCGAAACCACCACCTCGGCCACTGCCACCGCCTCGTCGGACAGCACGGCCAAACCGACCGGCAACCCCGGACCGGGCGTGGCCGCCGAAACCTACACCTGCACCATGCACCCGGAAGTGATAACCAACGAGCCCGGCAAGTGCCCCAAGTGCGGCATGGACCTGGTGAAAAAGTAAAGCCCCGGACCACGCGCTTTTTTCAGTTCATTTCCACCTAATCCCCAACCCATGAACAACCAACATCAGAGCCTGCTCGACGCCCTCAACGCCTGCGTGGCCGCCTGCGAGTGGTGCGCCACCGCCTGCCTGCAGGAGCCGGACGTGAAAATGATGGTGCCCTGCATCAGCCTCGACCGCGACTGCGCCGACATCTGCGCACTCACCGCCCGCCTGGTTGCCCGCGGCTCCGTCCACGGCCAGCACCTGCTGCGCGAGTGCGCCGAAGTCTGCAAAGCCTGTGGTGATGAGTGCGCCAAGCACAGCCACATGCAGCATTGCCAGGAGTGCGCCGATGCTTGCCGACGCTGCGAGGAGGCCTGCCGCGCCGCCATGTAAAGAAACCCGGTCTGCCAGCAAAAAAGGAATGCCTAGACACGTTTTGGGCATTCCTTTTTTGCGGATGAGGGCCTCGGCAACGAGTGTCATTGCGTTACACCTGCTTTAAATTCACCAGAACGCCTGACCGTTATGGTCAGGCGTCGGGAAACAAACAGGCCATTTGCCGGCTGCGAAAAGAGAGCTATTTTTTGGCGGCTTCCGCAGCCGCAGCCGTAGGCGTAACGGCGGCGGTTGCGGTGGTCTTTTTCGCGCAGCAGCTGGCACCGGCTTTCTCGTCTTTCGAGCATTGCATCTTGGTGGCGGCGGTGGCCTTTTTGGCTTTTTTGCCGGGCTGGCCGTCGTTGGCGGCGGCGGTGCCGATGGCGGCAAACAGGGTCAGGGCAAGCAGGACGTTTTTCATGGGTTCGTTCTTTAAAATGGTTATAAAATGGGGGTTGGAGTTGATTAGCAGCAGCTGCTGCCGCAGGCGCCTTTGCCTTGCTCCTGGATGGGCGGGCAGGGCACCGAGCCGTAGGAACAGTACACGCAGCAGTCGCCGGCCAGGGGCTTGAGCACGGTGTGGCAGCTGGTGCATTCGTAGAACCACTGGCAGGCGTCGGTGGGCATCTGCTCGGCCTGCGCGTGCTGGCAGACGGGGCAGGTGAGCACGGAAGTCAGGGTAACGGGTTGGGTCGGGGTCATAAGAAAATTGGGATTAGAGCATGTACACGATGTCGGAGGCGCTGGTAGGGTAGGCAAACAGCAGCTTTTGAAGTTCGCGCGCCGGCAACTGGGTGTGCATGGCGACGGCGAAAATGTTGATGACTTCCTCGGCGTGGGGGCCGAGCAGGTGCGCGCCGAGGACAAGGTCGGTTTCCTCCTCAATGAGCACCTTGTAAGCAGAAACTGGTTCGCGCAGGCGGCGAGCCGTGAACCACTCGGTGGTCACCTCGTGCTTGACCTTGAACTGCTTGCCCTGGGCTGTGGCCTCGGCTTCGGTGAGGCCCACGGCGGCCAGCGGCGGGTGGGCAAACACGGTGGTGGGCACCACGCCGTAGTCGACGGGCGTGTGGTTGCCTTTGAGCAAGTTGCTGGCAGCCACGAAGGCGGCTTTGGCCGCCACGGGCGTCAGGGGCAAGCCGGAGTCGGCGGCGTCGCCGATGGCGTAGACCTCGGGGCGCGACGTGCTTTGCAGGTACTCGTTGACGGCAATGCCTTTGGGGCCGTAGGCTACGCCCGCCTTTTCCAGGGCCAGTGCCTGCAGGGCCGGTTCGCGACCGGCGGCGTGCACGGCTTGGGCCGTGGTGAGGGTCAGGGGCTGGCCGGCCGACTCGGCGCGGAGCTGCAGCCGGCCGTCGGGCAGCCGCTCGATGCCGAGCACGGCCGTGTTCAACAGGATTTCAATGCCGGCTTCCCGCGAGGCAGTCACCAGATGCTCCACCACGTCGGCGTCGAACTGTTCCAGGGGACGGGCACCGCGGTGCACGATGCGGGCCTTGACGCCGCAGCGGGCCACCAGGTGGGCGAACTCAAAGGCGATGTAGCCGCCGCCGATAAACGTCATGTCGGCGGGCAGCTCCGGCAGGTCGAGGAAAGCGGTGCTGTCGAGCAGGAATTCTTCGCCGGGAATGTGGAGGGGACGGGGCTGCGCGCCGGTGGCCAGAATGAACTGCTGGGCCCGAAGCTGCTGGTCGCCGATTTGAACGGTGTGGGCGTCGATGAACTGCGCCGTGCCGTGGTAAGTGGCCACGCCGGCCTTTTGCAGGCTGGCTTCGCGGCCGGCGGGCACTTTGTCGGTAAAGCTATGCTTGAAGCGCATGAGCGCGGGCCAGTCGATGGTGGCGGGCGCGGCAATGCCGTGGCCCACCAGCTGGCGGGAATGGGCCACCGTTTCGGCCGCGCCAATCAGCACCTTTTTGGGGTCGCAGCCGCGCAGGGCGCAGGTGCCGCCGTAGGGCCGGAAGTCCACAATGGCGACGCGGCGGCCGGCCTTGGCGCACTTCTGGGCCGCGGTGGTGCCGCCTTCACCAGTGCCGATGACCAGCACGTCCACTTCGAGGGGCGCGGCCATCAGCGGGTGGGGTTCAGGACGTGGTAGCCGGTGCCGTTGATGGCACTTTCGACCTGGGCGGCCTGGGCTTGGGCGGCGTTGTAACGCACCTGGGCGGTGGCCTTATCGTAGGACACGGACACGGTTTGCACGCCGGGCACTTGCTGCACGGCACTTTCGACGTGGTGGGCGCAGGCCTCGCAGGTCATGCCGCCGATGCGGTAGGTACGGGTTTGCCAGATGGGGGCTGCTCCGTTGGCGTTGGCCACGGGGGCGCTGGGCTTGGCCGTTGGGTAGAGCTTGGCACCGTAGTAGGGAAAGGCCAATAGCAGGGCGGCAAGGACGGTGACGGAAGCCAGGAAGCCGGTGGACTGCATCACGGAGCGTTTCTCGGGCACGGCGCAGCAGTCGGCCGCTACGGGCGCAGGGCGCAGCTGGCGGTACCAGGCGAAGCCGAGCACGGCCACGGTCAGGGGCACCAGGTAGAGGCGGTAGGGTTCGAGCCAGGAAAAGGAACTGGCCACGCCGCCGAGACCACCGACCACGGCCAGCAGCGGCGTGATGCAGCAAAGCGAAGCGGCCAGCGCGGCCAGCAGGCCGGCGCCAAACAAGGATTTAGACGGCTGAGCGGGGGCGTTGTTCATTGGGCGGGTTCAGTGGTGATGAGGCGGGCCAGCAGCGGCTGCAGCACGGGCAAGTGCTCGGCGTTGAGGGAGTAGAACACAGTTTGGCCCACTTTGCGGGCGGTGACCACGCCGCCGTCTTTGAGCTTGCGCAGGTGCTGCGACACGGCCGAAATGTTCATTTTGAGCACGTCGGCTAGGTCGCACACGCACAACTGCTCGTCGGCGAGCAAAAAGAGCATCTGGAGGCGCACTTCGTTGCCTGCCAGGGCCAGGACACTGGCCAGCGAGCTAAGCGCGGGGGCAGCTTGGGCCAGTCGCGCTTGGCACTGTTGAATGTGGTCGGTGTCGGCAAAGACCCGGACGCAGGAGGTTGGATTCATGGAGATAAAAGGACTACTGTCGCATTTAAGCAAATGCTAAAGTACGGGAGAAAGTTCTTTGTCTATTGATAAAATTTCCCTTGAGTGGGAGATATGCCGGAAAGACAACACCCGAAATAAAACCTGTGGCCGTCTTGACCGACACCCCCGGTCGCTTCGTTATTGCCCGAAACCAATTGCCCATGCTCCCCAAAGACCTTACCCGCGACCTGAAAAGCCGCTTGAACATGTTGGCTGGCCAGCTGCAGGGCATCGGCAAGATGCTGGATGCGGAAACCATCGAGCCCGACCAGGTGCTGGTCCAGTTCAAGGCCGTGACCAACGGGCTGAGCAGCGCCGAGCACCTGCTGCTGGACGAGGTGTTTCGCAAGGGCCTGGCCTTGCAACTCGTGGACGTGGTGGGAGCCTGCCCCGGCGACTGCCAGGACGCCGGGCGCATCGAGGAGCTGCGCCAGCAGTTTCCGAACCTGAGCGAAAGCGAACTAACGCAGAAAATGCAGGAGCTGCGCGAGATTGGCGGGCGGCTGGAGCAGCACAATGCGGGCCTGGGGAAAAAAGATGAAAATAAGTATTGACCGACACCCGGGGGGTGAGCGGAGCTTTGTCTCATTGTATTCGCTAGCCCATTTCCCATGAAACGCATCATCGAAGTATTTACCGCCGGCTGCCCCTTGTGCAACCCCGTGGTGGAACTGGTCAAAAGCACGGCCTGCAGCAGCTGCGACGTCATCACTCACAACCTGACCGAAACTGAAGCCGGCAACCCGGCCCTGCGCCGGGCCCGCTTGTTGGGCGTGCAGACCCTGCCGGCGGTGGCGGTGAACGGGTCCTTGCTGGCGTGCTGCCAAACCGGGGGCATCACCAAAGAAGCCCTCGAAGCGGCTGGCATTGGCCAAGCGGCCTAGCTTACCACCCATTGCAGGGCACGGCCTGCATTTGTCCATTGGCTCGGCTGCCGTATCCGGCCGGTTTTCTCAAAACCCTGGTTGTATGAAACAGAAAGTGTTGATGCTCACTTCCGCAGTCCTGCTGGCTGGCAGTACCTTATTCGGCTTTACCAGCCCCACGAAAACGGCAGATTGCTCCCTAAAAGGCACCCCGGAATGCCCGCTGGTGAAGAACTGCCCCGACAAGGGAACGGCAGCCTGCACGTTGGCCGGCGTGCCGGCTTGCTGCGCCAAGAAATAAGCCGCTCATTTTGCAAGAAGTCGGTTCTTGCCAACAGGGACCGGCTTTTTTGGTGAATGCGTTGGCGGAGGGCTGCGCGCGTTCAGGCAATGAGGTAGCAGGAAAAAAGGGTGGCATTGGTTCGAATCAGGCTTTCCAGCTCCGCATCCGTGTGCCGGTGCCCATGAGAATAGGTGTCGGCCATCTCCGGGGGAACGTGCACAATATTCACGGCGTACCGGCCCTCCCGGTTGTGGGCATAGGCTGGTACGGGGGGCGGCACCGCAAAGCACTCGTTCTCGCGCATAATGTCCACCCGCACGACTTCCACCGCCATCAGGGCGGTAACCGCATTCAACAACTTCCGGCCGGTCGGCGTGAATCGGACCGGGTCCCCGCAGCCGTTGAGGACTTGCTCGATGTGCCGGATGACCTGCAGGTAGCTCATGGGGATATACATTAGGCGCCAATGCCGGCCGCGGAGCGATAAGCAGCTGGTGGGCACTACCGCTGCGCGCTGCTGAAAGGCGACCGAAACTTAACGCGCCAGACTTCGGGGCGCAAGCGTTTGGGCAACGTCAAGGGCCACCTGACCGGCGGCGAGCACGGGCGCGTCACGCAGCGCGGGGTTTTGGAAGTAGGGCCGGAGCTCTATTCGCAGCAAGTGCTGGCCCTGCGCCAGGGCCCTGACGCCGCCGTGGGCCAGAAACTGGTCCCACAGCAGCGGCCCCCATTCCCTGACCGGCTCACCGGGATTAATGAAGGCCTGGTGCAGCACCGTTTCGTCGTTCCGGATGGCTAAAGGCACGGTACCGGGGGGCAGAATGGTGAGGTACACCAGCTGACCGTCCACGTAGAAAGAGAACTGATACGTTCCGCTTCGCGCCAACTCATTTAGCGGCACATGGGGGGCCAGGCGGTGCAGGGCACTGGTGAGCGAAGTGCCCTGAAAAGCCGTTAGGAACAGTTTGCTGCGCGGGCTTACGACGTAGGTGTTCAGGCCAATGAAATCGGCTTCCGCCTCGCCGCCAGTGGCTATCGCCGCTGCGCTAAACCGAATTTCCCCGGTATGGGCGGGTTGAAAAGCCACCCGCGAACCCTGGTTAGCAACCAGTAGGGACTGCTGGGCCAGGAGGGGGTCGGGCAGCAGTAGTGCGAGCAAGACGAACAGGGGTATTTTCATGGGCCGACGAAGGTAGGCAAGGCCGAAATTCAATAAAACAATCTATGTCGTAAACTTACGTCATTTAATGTCGTATATTTGCGACATACTTCCAGCTTTGCTCCTAACGCCGATGTCTTCCAACGCGGATAATCTGAATCACCCCCTGCTGCGCGTGGTGCTCGAACGCGTGCTGCGCACCGAATGCTTGGTGCTGGAAGGCCTCCGGCTTCAGACCCAGGGCGGCTACAACGGCCTGCCGGGCGGCAGCGGCGAGGAGCGCCTGCAGGCCGCCGAGCAGCGGGCCTACCAGCGCGCCGAAACGCTGCTCACCCAATTGCTGGCCGCCACGGCCGCCGCGCCATTGTCCCCCTCCACCGCATCTCCTGCTTCCGCCTCATGACCTACGCTAAAACCGCCGCCTTCACCGAAGAGCAACAGTACTTATCCCGCGTGGCCAAAGCCCTGGCCCACCCGGCGCGGGTGGCCATCATCCAGTTTCTGGCCAGTAAGCAAACCTGCATCTCCGGCGACATCGCCGCCGAGCTGCCCTTGTCCCGCACCACCGTGTCGCAGCACCTGCAGGAGCTGAAGGCGCTGGATTTGATTCGCGGCGAAATCGACGGCCTCACGGTGTGCTACTGCCTCAATACCGAGTTGCTGCACAAGGTGCACCAGCAGTTCACCGCCTTTTTCATCGAGGCTACGGCCGGCGCGGCCTGCGGCCCCGACGAGGCCTGCGCCTGCTAACCCGGCCCGCCATGCTTGCCCTGTTGCTTTTCGACCTGCCCGCCCCGCTCACCGCCGACCACTGGCCGTTGCTTCTCGCCGCGTTTGCCGGCTACGCGGGGCTGCTGGCCCTGCTGCTCAGCAAGCGGTTCCCGCTGCTGCTGCTGGGCCACGTGCTGGCCTGCCTCGCGGGAGTGGCGGGAGCCCGGCTCCTGTTCGTCAGCGCCCTGGGGGGCGGGGCCAATGCCCTCGGGCTGGCGCTGTGCCTGGCCCCCGCGCTGCTGGGCATTTACCGCCTCTTCGTGCGGGAACGTGCCCAAACCCTGGAATTCTTTGGCTATTAAGCCCCTTTTCTTCTCCTTTTCATCCACCTGTTTACGCCTAGAAACCATGAAAATCTCTGAAATCAAGAAGTCCCTGGCTGAAGTGGAAGCCATCAATTTCCGCCTGCCCACGGGCGAGTACCTGCCCGCGCACTTCCACGTCACGGAAGTGGGCCTGGTGAGCAAGCACTTCATCGACTGCGGCGGCGTGGAGCGCAAGGAAACCGTGGCCAACTTCCAGCTCTGGGAGGCCGGCGACTACGACCACCGCTTAGCGCCCCAGAAATTCCTGCACATCCTCAAGCTGTCGGAAAAGATTCTGGGGAGCGAGGATTTGGATATTGAGGTGGAATACCAACAGGACACCATCGGCAAGTTTGGCCTGACGCAAGAAGGGGAGGACTTCGTGCTGACGCCGAAGCAGACGGCCTGCCTGGCGCAGGATGCCTGCGGGATTCCGAGCCACCAGCTGGTGGGGCTGCCGCAGCTGCAAGCAGCCTCGTGCTGCACGCCGGGCGGCGGGTGCTGCTAAGGTGACCAACGGTGCGGCTCCCGGGGGCGCGCCGTTTGGCTTTTCTAACTTCCTCTTCTTTCTCGTTCTGATGACAATTGCCTTTTTCTCGGACGTGCACGGCAATTCGCCGGCGCTGGAAGCGGTGCTGGCCGACATGGACCAGCGCCGGCCGGACATGATTTTCTGTTTGGGCGACCTGGTGGGCTACGCGCCCTGGCCCAACGAAGTGGTGAACGAGGTGCGGCGGCGGGGCATCCCGACGCTGGCCGGCAACTACGACCAGGGCATCGGGCTGGCCAGCGAGAACTGCGGCTGCGCCTACAAGACGGACGTGGAAAAAGGGCTGGGCGCGCAGTCCATTGCCTACACCAACCAGGTGGTGGGGCCCGAGGAGCGGCGCTACCTGCGTTTGCTGCCGAAACATATACGGTTGGAGTTTCAGGAAGAGCCCTGCACGCTGAACCTGCTGATGGTGCACGGCTCGCCCCGCAAAATCAACGAGTACCTGTTCGAGGACCGGCCGGAGGCCAGCTTTCTGCGGGTGCTGGCGGAAGCCAACGCGGATATTATGCTGTTTGGGCACACCCACAAGCCGTATCATCGCACGTTTGCCTACGAGCACGAGGGCGAAACCCGCTACCGGCACGCGCTGAACATTGGCTCGGTGGGCAAGCCCAAGGACGGTGACCCGCGGGCCGCCTACCAGCTGCTGCACCTGGACGAGAACACGAAGCTGACGGACCCCGCCAGCGTGCGCTCGGAACTGGTGCGGGTGGAATACGACGTGGAGAAGGCGGCGCAGGCCGTGGAGGCCTCGCCGCTGCCGAATGAGTACGCCGACATGCTGCGCAAGGCCTACTAGCGGCCGCCTAGCGTCTGCTTTTCGCTTATGAAATACTTTGCCTTACTGGTGCTGGTGCTGGCTGGCGCGGCTTTGACGACGCAATCGGCAGTCAACAGCCAATTGCGTGGGGGGCTGCACAGCGTGATGTGGGCCGTGCTGGCCTCTTACCTGGTGGGCACCCTGGCGGCGGCTTTGGTGCTGGCCAGTACCCGGGCGCCGCTGCCGACGCTGGCCGCTGTGCAGGGGGTGAAGTGGTACCAGTGGACGGGCGGGGCCTTGGGCATGGTGTACATCGCGGCCATCACCTTCTCCCTGCAACGGGTGGGCGCGGCTTCACTCTTCGCTTTGGTCGTGACCGGGCAATTGCTTACGGCTTTGCTCTTTGACCAATTGGGGCTGCTGGGCCTCGTGCGCAGCCCCCTTACCCTGTCCCGATTCGCCGGCGCCCTGTTCCTGGTTGCCGGTGCGTACCTGCTCAACCGCAAATAATTACCCTCTTTCTGCTGAACCCATGAAGCTGCAACCCATGACCGCCGCGCACTGGCCGGCGGTGAAGGCCATTTACGAAGCGGGTATGGCCACCGGTAATGCCACATTTGAAACGCAGGCCCCGGAATGGGAGGCCTGGGACCGAACACACTTAACACACAGCCGCTTGGTGGCTATGGATGACGCCGGCACGGTGCTCGGCTGGGCGGCCCTCTCGCCGGTGTCGAGCCGCTGCGTGTACGGCGGCGTGGCCGAAATCAGCGTGTACATCGCGGCCGAAGCGCGGGGCCAGGGCGTGGGCCGGCAGCTGCTGCAGGCGTTGATTGCGGATTCGGAAGCCCACGGTATCTGGACGCTGCAGGCCGGCACGTTTGAAGAAAACAAAGCCAGCATTGGGCTGCACACGCAGGCGGGGTTCCGGGTGATGGGGCACCGGGAGCGGATTGGCCAGCACCACGGCGTGTGGCGCAACACGGTGCAGATGGAGCGGCGCAGCCCGACCGTCGGCGTCGCTTAACTGAACTCCTTTCTTATGACAACTCTGAATCAAGCGGTACCCGCCGCACCGGCTCCGGCCGCGCTGGCGGAAAAGAAACTCTCGGGCCTGGACCGCGGCCTGACCTTGTGGATATTCCTGGCCATGGCGCTGGGCGTGGGCCTGGGCTATCTGGTACCGGGCATCAACGGGGCCATCAACTACTTCTCGGTGGGCACGGTGAACGTGCCGCTGGCCATAGGGCTGATTCTGATGATGTACCCGCCGCTGGCCAAGGTGAAGTACGAGCAGCTGCCGACGGTGTTTAAGAACACGCGCATCATCGGGCTCTCGCTGTTTCTGAACTGGATAGTAGGACCGCTGCTGATGTTCTTCCTGGCCATCTGGCTGCTGCCCGACAAGCCGGAATACATGATGGGGCTGATTCTCATTGGCATTGCCCGCTGCATTGCCATGGTGCTGGTGTGGAACGACCTGGCCGCCGGCTCGCGCGAGTACGCGGCCGGGCTGGTGGCGCTCAATTCCATTTTCCAGGTGCTGTTTTACTCGGTGCTGGCCTGGCTGTTTATCACGGTGCTGCCGCCGTATTTCGGGCTGAAAGGCTACGCGGTGAACATCGGCATCTGGGACATTGCGCAAAGCGTGCTGGTGTACCTGGGCATTCCATTCGCGGCCGGGTTTCTCTCGCGCCTGGTGCTGCGCCGGCTGAAAGGCAACGAGTGGTACGAGCAGGTGTTTATTCCGGCCATCAGCCCGATTACGCTGGTGGCGCTGCTGCTGACCATTGTCGTGATGTTCAGCCTCAAGGGCGAAACCATTGTGCACGTGCCGCTGGATGTGCTGCGCATTGCGCTGCCGCTGGCCTTGTACTTCGGCATCATGTTCGTGCTCAGCTTCGCGGCGGGCAAGTACCTGGGAGCGGATTACGCGGAGAATGTCAGCATTGCCTTCACGGCCACTGGCAACAACTTCGAGCTGGCCATTGCGGTGGCCATCGGGGTGTTCGGGTTGAACTCGGGGCAGGCCTTTGCCGGCGTGATTGGGCCGCTGATTGAGGTGCCGGCGCTGATTGCGCTGGTCAACCTGGCGTTCTGGTTTCGACGGCGCTGGTACGGTGGGCGGGCGGCGTAACCCCCTAACGGGCAAAGAACAAGTATCGGTGTCGTACGACGCGCAGGCCCCACACCGGCTTGCAGGTGGCTTGCAGGAACAGCCGCAACACCAGTTCACCCCGGGCGTTGATGGATAGGAGGCGGAGCCGGCGGCGGCGAAGTTTCCAGTACATCTTGAACATGGCGGGGGCATTGTAACCAGTTAGAACAACCGGTATGGCTTTCCGCCTGATTTTAGAGGCCGGCCAGAATAGGCGCAGGGCTGCTTGCTGCTCGAAGATTAGCAGTCACACCTGCATTTGCACTGTGCTAGCAGGTTCGTCCTACCCTCGTAGAACGGTTACTGTTTACAACCCAAACCGGCTTTGGGTACGGCGCCGCTTTTTTGTTTTACGTTTCAGTGCGTGGGGTGCAAGCTCTACCAGCACGTTGCCGAAGAGCTGCCGCACCTGGGCCCCCTAGGCTGGCGCAAGGCCGTAGCACTCGCGGAGGTCATCGTCGGCACAATCAACCAGTCTGGCGGTTTTCAATTCTTTGAGGTGCTGCGAAACGTTGCTATGGGAAAGCAGCAGCCCAGCAGCCAACTCGCCTACAGTGCAGCAGATGCAGGCGCACATCCCTTCCGCCTTCGAGTTGTTGGAGGCGCCTATTTGCTTACACTACCCACGCGCAGGCAACCCACCTTCGGCAGGGGGTAGCAGGCCTGTTTTTCGCTCGTGGTGCCAAGTAGCCGTTGTCTTCCAGTCATCGGGAAAACTCATGTGCCTGGCATTGATGTTGTATTCATCAATTAGCGCTTCTACTTTGCTGGTAAAAGAGTTACCGGGATTGAATGACAGCAATATCCGGTTAATAAGCGAAATCGCTCCGTAGGTGGTCATGCTGTTTTCTTCCGTCAGGGTATCGTTGAACCGATACTCCTTTTTCCGGGAGAAGAAGGGCCGGTCGGGCGTCATCACCTTATTCCACAGCCGCGAATGGTGGGCACAGATATTCCGTACGTTCGCCAACCAAATCGCCCACGACTCAAACAAAGTGATAATTAGGCCAAACTCTTTGGATACCCGCTTCTTTTCCTCCGTGGTGGCCAGCGCCTTGTACAGCCGGGCTAGTTTCCCCAACGAGAGGACTTCCAACGCCATTGGCGAGGGCAGGCGGGTTTCGCCTGGGTGATTGGTTTTGAATGCCTTGACGAAGTGTTCTTTCTCCTCCTTGAATTTGTCGTTGATATCCGCGTTTATAGATATAAACACTGCATTATCCGAAAACAAGGCCTGGTCATTGTACCAGTAGAAGCCATACTCCAAACTGTAGATATTGGTCAGTTTGGCGCGTAAGGCGACCTCTATGCGCTCCATGTACTCCGCCACCACGGCCCGCAGCTTTTTATCAAACTTGTAGGTATCGACGATAGTATCAAACGTGACGTTCGGCAAAAACCGATGCGACTTATCCCTTTTTTGCAGGTGATACATGTACCCGCTCAGCCGATAATAGCCGATAGTTTCCAAGTACCGTTCGGCCCGCTGCTCGTCCGCGATGGCCAGCCCTCTTGCCTTTAGCAAATTGATATGGTCAGCACTTGATACCGGTTTTTTTGTATAATCCATTCGCTGGGTTTACTTTTTGGTGGCTGCCTAATCCGTAAAAGATTGCCGATTGACTTGGCGGTGTGGCCGGCCATTCACTTTCCCTTTTTCCTTAAACAAACAAATCCACTAGCTAGGCTAGTGGATTTGAGGATGTTAAAACAAGAAAGCCCCGTTGAGGCGCGTGCTAGCAGAGGCGTGTAGGGGGATTAATGGGTCAAAGATACGAAATAATCCGTTGCCAAGCAACTTTCTTAGGCAAAGAGCCGGTGGAGCGCCGGTGGAGAAGAGGCCCTTTCCTTGTAACGAGCCGCCATCGGGAGCTTTATGCGCTGGGGACAAAGCCAGAAAACACGTGGCATCCGCACTAATTATGCATCCGCACTAATTATGCAGGAAACACCGGTCAATCGTGTACAACTAGGTCAGCCGCCAAGAGTACATACGTGGGTACCAACACCAACTTAACTTTCCCACCCATGCACGCTCAAAACCAATCCCTTCTCGATGCACTTAACGCCTGCATCGCCTCGTGCGAACATTGCGCCACTGCCTGCCTCGGCGAGCAGGACGTAAAAATGATGGCCCGCTGCATCAGCATCGACCGCGACTGCGCCGACATCTGCGCCATCACGGCTCGCTTCGTGGCCCGCGGCTCGGAGCACGCCCAGCACGTCATGCGCGAGTGCGCTGAAATCTGCGGCATCTGCGCCACCGAGTGCGAGAAGCACGGCGCCCACATGCAGCATTGCAAGGAGTGCGCCGAGGCCTGCCGCCGCTGCGAGCAGGCCTGCCGCCAGGGCATGAGCATGGCTGCTTAAAGAATCCCGGATAGTAAAAGCCAGCCCGCACGTTGCAGGCTGGCTTTTTTGGCGTTTAAGGGTCGGTAAATTATGTAAGCCCACAGCGCAATTCTGTATCCGTACCGACGCACGGGCCGCTACTTTTGGACGTTACCTATTTGAAACCGACTCGCTCGGCTTACCCTAACTCACACTCTCATGAAAACCCTTCAGTTTAAAACCAATATCAATTGCGGCGGCTGCATCAAGGCCGTAACGCCCACCCTCAACCAGGAAGCAGGGGCCGGCAACTGGCAGGTGGATACCGCCAACCCCAACAAGATTCTCACCGTCAGCTCCGACACGCTCTCGGCCGAACAAGTAGTGCAGGCCGTTGAAAACGCCGGCTTTAAGATTCAGGCCGCCTGAGCGCCCGCGCTTCCTCTCGTTGAAAACGCCCGGCCCTGCCGGGCGTTTTTGGTTTCGGGCCAGTTCCAAGCGCACGGCCCGCCCCGCAGCTGCTTGGTTCAAGCCGCGCGCAGAGCCGGTGGTGCTTACCCGGACTGCACCAGATTCCAGCCTTTCTGGTAATTCAATAAGCTAACAGGTCTAATCGTGCAAATATGTGCTCATACAGTGCACATTAGCTGATTAAAGTCATTGCGCGGGGCCGCTAATGTCATGTCAGCGGGGGAAGGGAATGGTGAATTTTGCACCAGACTCTTTCCCTTCCGCCTCCCCCGTCCGGTTCAAGCACCGGCGGGGAGATGCAAGGGGCTGGAGCTTATCAATCAACCCCTTCTTTTTCAACCATGAACAAGCTCCCCATCCTTCTTGCCCTGCTGCTTATCACCGCAATTGGCAGCGCCGCGCAGGCCCAAACCGCGCCCAAACACCAGCATGCCGCCGGGGCCAAAGCCGGGCAGGATTACATGACGATGCAGAACGGCAAAATGATGATGTCGCACGGCGGCAAGATGATGCCCATGACCAAAAACATGACCATGGCCGATGGCACCGTGTGCATGACCGACGGCACCTGTAAAGCCAAGGACGGCACCATCACCAAAATGAAAGAAGGGGACCACTGCATGATGATGAACGGCAAAATGATGGTTCATCCCGGCTCCGGCAAGCGCCCTATGAAGGGCGACAAAATGGGCGACATGAAAATGTAAGCCGGCGCACGGCCTGCATTACCTATCCGCATGAAAACCTTTCTAATAGCCCTTTGGGGCATTTTCGCCCTGGCTTCCGCAGCGCGGGGCCAGTCCCCGCCGCTCGGCAGCGGACTGTACCGCTCGGCCGCAGACTTTCGCCAGCACCGGCTGGCGCTGGCGGTGGACTGCAAAACCGCGACCCACAAGCTGCGCCTGCACGAATTCAGCGGTAAGCCCACCATGACGGTCATTCACGGCGGCAAACCCTATCAGGTGGCCAAGGACAGCCTGTTTGGGTTCCGCGACTGCGACGGCCGCGACTACCGGTTTGCTTCCAACAACCAGCACTACCCCATCCTGAATCCGGGCGAGGAGCTGCTCATTTACAAGGTGGAGCAGCCCACCGTGGGCAAGAATCCCGGTTACGTGCACCTGTATTTCAGCCCCACGGCCGCGGCCCCCATCCAGCCCCTGACGCTGCTGGCCGTCAAAAAAGCATTCCCGAGCAACCACCGGTTCCACGACCTGCTGGACGCGCAGTTTCAAGGCGGCGACCTGGCTGCCTACGATGCCTTGCACCGCATGACCAAGCTCAACTGGCTGCTCCGCCAGAGCCAGCCGGCGACGGTCTCGCATTAAGTTAAGAGCGCCTTCGCTACCGACATGAAGTTCGCTCCTTACTACCCCAAAGCCTTGGCGCTCGGGGGCCTCAGCCTGCTCGGGATGGGAGGCTACTTCCTTTTCCTGCGGCCGCCCTTGCTGCCCGAGGATGCCCGCTACCTGGGCACTTCCCTGCCCGCGCTGCAAGCGGCCGTGCCGGGGCTGAGGCGCTGGCTCCAGAAGGTGTTCTGGGTAATGGGCGGCTACATGGCCGCAACCGGTATGCTGACGCTCCACGTCGCTTTTTACTCCTTTCGGGCTCTCCGGCTGGGGGCTTTTCCGGTGGTGGCGCTGGCGGGGCTCAGCTCGATTGGCTGGATGGCGACGGTGAATTTTCTACTCGACTCCGACTACAAGTGGCTGCTGGCGGGCCTCACGCTGCCGTGGGTGGCCGCCCTGCTGCTGTACCGAATCGAGAAGTAAACCCCCGATTCGCTTATCTACGCTAAACAAGCCAGTACATTCCATCAACGCCATGAAAACAAACCAGATATACCTCATCATCGCTGCCGGGGCGGCCGCTTTTCTCGGTAGCTGCGAGACCCAAAATCGCTCCGACGGTGACACCACCAACACCGTGGTCCAGAATGAGGCCCAATTGGACCATTCGAGCGAGGGCATGGACATGATGCACCGGGGCATCGAGCTGGTGAAATCCGGCAAGGAGCTGGTGGACCGGGGCCAGGCGGCTGAGAACCGCGCCATGATGGGCCGGGGCATGCGCGTAGTAGACCAGGGCCTGGCCGTCATGAACGTCGCCAAAAACCTGCTGGCGAAAGAACGTCGCGCCGAAGCCGGAGAGCAGCACATGGCCGACAACATGGGCATGATGCACCAGGGCATGGGCATGATGAGCCAGGGCAAGGACCTGGCTGGCAAAGGCATGGGCCCGATGGGGCCAGATTCAGTGGCCGAGCCGGGCATGATGGACGGCGACATGATGGCTAAAGGCATGGCGATGATGGACAAAGGCATGGCCATGGCCGACAAAGGCGCCGCCATGATGAAGGACGACCAAATGAAAAAGGATGCCACGAGTAAGGACTCCATGGCTCAGGACCCGCCCATGATGGACGACGACAAGCCCATGACGGATAAGCCGATGAAGGACAAGAAGATGCCCATGGAGGATGACATGTAAGGTTGGCTCATCGGAGTCTCTGCCTTCCCTTACCAGGCCTACCCTTTCAGCCCTAGCCCCCGGACGATGAAGTATTTCCACGCTGCCATTTCCGTGCTGCTGCCGGCCACGCTGCTGCTCACGCCAGCGCCAGCGGTCCGGGCGCAAACGGACCACGCCAGCCACCATCCCGACACGGCGGCGGGTACTGGTGCGCCGGCCGTGGCCCCGGCGGGCGCCGCCAGCGCGCCCAGTGGCGGTGGCATGGCGGGCATGGGCAGCGGCGCGGCCGGTGCGAAGCCCGGCGGCATGGGGGGCATGGGCGGCGGCATGGGCGAGATGATGAAGGAGATGACCAAGACGCCCGAAATGCCGCTGTATCCCACCATGATGCAGGACCCGGACCCCGGGCAGCGCAGCAAAGCCCGGCAGTTGGCCAACGAGCGCATGCGCGAGGGCAGCGCCCTGTTAAATACCGGCCTGCAACGTTTCGCGGAAGCATCCAACGGCCGGCGCCAGGACCTGGGTGCCATGCAGGACGCCACCGAGCAAATCCGGCGCGGACAGGACTTGCTGGAAAGTGGGCTGGCCGCGCAGCGCGCGCTGGCCGAAAACGAGGACCCGCGCGCGGCAGCGCTACAGTGGTTCAACGGCGAGATGAACCTCACGCCCCGCTTCGCCAGCGAGCAGCCGCACGGGTTTTTCGGACTGAACTGGTTTCACTACGTCGTGATGCTGACCCTGGCCGCCTTCGTGGCCGCGATGATATGGATGTACTTCCACAAGATGCAGCGGGCCAACGCCCTGGTGGCCAAGCTCACAGGAGCACCTGCCGGAAGCACCCCGGCGCCAGGAGTCGTCCCCCCCGGCGCTCCGGCACCCGGCGCGGCCGTAAGCGGTGTAAAACCCGCCAGCACGTCCCCGCCGGCCGCTGCGGCCGCCAAGCCCGTTTCTGCGCCTGCCGCGGCCCCGGCTGCTGCCAGGCCCGGGGCGCCCTCCAAGCCCAACGCGTGGACGGGAACACTGCTCGTATCCGAAATCTTCGAGGAGACGCCCGGGGTCAAAACGTTTCGCCTGATTGACGTGGCGGGCGGAAAAATCCCGTTTGTGCAGCTGCCGGGCCAGTTTGTTACCCTCACGGTGCGGCCGGACGGCGAGCCCGTCACCCGCTCGTATACCATTGCCTCGTCGCCCACGCAGCCCGATTACTGCGAAATCACGGTCAAGCGCGAAGACCTGGGCGTGGTGTCCGGGTACCTGCACCGGCTGGTGCACGTGGGCGAGCTGCTGCAAATCATGGGGCCGGCCGGTCGGTTCACCTTCACCGAACCCGACGGCGACAGCGTCGTGCTCATCGCGGGTGGGGTGGGGGTCACGCCGTTCATGAGCATTATCCGCTACCTGACCGACCGTTCCTGGAAAGGCGACATCTACCTGTTCTTCACCTGCCGCGACCAGGGCAGCATCATTTTCCGCGAAGAGCTGGAATACCTGCAGCACCGCTATCCCAACCTGCACGTCTTCATTATCTTGACGCGGGCAGAAGGAGAGCTGAAGGAACCCTATCTGGGCGGCCACATCACCAAAGAGCTGCTCAACCAGCGCGTGCCGGAAATAGCATCCCGGCGCATCCACATCTGCGGCCCGCCGAAAATGATTGACGCGGTAGCTCAGATGCTCAACGAGCTGGACGTCCCCAAAGGCAACGTCAAAACCGAACTCTTCGCCAGCCCCCCTGCGGAGCCCCTGGGGGCAACAGGCGGCGGCGAGCCGCCGATTACCCCGCCGGCCCCGGAACCAGCGGGCCCGCCGCCCGCGCCCCCACCCGAAGCCTTGGTGCCAGCCGCCGGGCAAGAGCCGGCGCCACCGACCGCCGCCGCTGACGCGCCCGCCGCGACGGCGGCGGTTGTTACGTTCGCCAAATCCAACAAAACCGCCATCCTGACGCCCGATAAGTCGGTGCTCGAAGCCTCGGAGGACGTCGGCGTCAACATCGACTATTCGTGCCGCGTGGGAACCTGCGGCGTGTGCAAAACGCAGCTGCTGTCCGGCAGCGTCACGCAGGCGGTGCAGGATGCGCTGAGTGAAGAGGAGAAGGGGCAAAACATCATCCTGGCCTGCCAGGCCAAGGCAACGGAAGCCATTGCGGTGGACGCCTAAAACGCTATGAAAAACGAACGCGCCCTGATGATTGCCTTGCTTGTCCTGCAGCTGGTGCTGTGGCTGGGCTTTCTGTTTCATCGGGCGCCCCGCTTTGCTGGTAGCCTCACGGGCGGCGTGCTCGGCCTGTCCGCGGCACTGCTGCTGCTGGTGCCGCCGCTGCTCTATTCCGCCGTCAAGCGCATCGAGGTGGTTAAGCAGCTCGTCACCAAGCGCGTGTCGCTGGGCACGCTGCTCACCTGGCACGTGTACACGGGCATCCTCGGCGCCATACTGGCCATTCTGCACACCGGGCACCGCTTCGAAAGCACCCTCGGCATCTGGCTGGTGGCGCTGATGATGCTCACGGTGTTCAGCGGCTTCGTGGGCCGCTATTTTCTCGGGTATTCGTCCATGGAGCTGCGCGAAAAGCAGGACCTGCTCACCCGCCTCGCCACCGAATACAACCACCTGGTGGGAGCCCTGGCCCGGCGGCCCAACGCCGAGGTAGCCTACGCCGCCGCGCACGAGCTGGCCGCGCACGCCTTCAACAGCTTCGTGGGCACCGCCCCGGCGCAGGCCGACGTGGCCGGGCCGCTGTCCGTGCGGGCCCTGCGCCTGGCCGAGTCCATTGCCGACCTGGAATACGCCATTGAGACGCACGAAGTCCTGAAAAAGCGCACCGCGCGCTGGCTCTACGCCCACACTGCTACGTCGGTGGCGTTCTACTTACTGCTCGTTTTTCACATCTGGTCCTCGGTTTATTTTGGCTTGCGATGGTTCAACTAACCCCTAAGAACTGGGCGCAGCTGCTCGGCTTAACGGTCGGGGTGGTGGCGCTGCTGGTGGCCAGCCTCGTGCATTTCGGGATTCGCCCGCCCACGGTAGCTACCTGGCAGCGCCAGGTCAGCCCGGGTCATTTGTCGGCCGCGCACGCCATGCTGGCCAGCAACTGTGCCGCCTGCCACACCCCCGTCATGGGCGTGGACGTGGCCAAGTGCATCAGCTGCCACGGCGGCAACAAAACGCTGCTGGCCCGCCAGCCCACGGCCTTTCACGCCACCATCGGCAACTGCGCCGCCTGCCACGGCGAGCACCAGGGCCGCAACGCGAACCTGCGCACGATGGACCACCCAGCCCTGGCGCGGGTCGGAATAAAATTCGTGTCCGCCGGCAAGGAAACGCCCCAATACCTGCTCGACGAGCAGCTGCCCGCCGACCACCCGTTGCTCACGACCCTCGAAGCCAAGCTCAACTGCTCCAGCTGCCACAACGCCAAGTACGCGCCGCACTTCGGCCTGATGGGCAAAAACTGCGCTTCCTGCCACGGCACGGCCCAGTGGACCATCCCCAAGTTTCAGCACCCCTCGGTGCTATCCATCAGCTGCAACCAGTGCCACAAGCCCCCGCCCAGCCACCTCATGATGCACTTTGCGATGGTGGATAAGGCCGTGGTGGAGCAAGGCCGGGTCGAGGACCAGGTATGCTGCGGCGGCAATGTCCTGGTTGCGCAGTGCTACAAGTGCCACCAGACCACTTCGTGGAACGACATCAAGGGCGTGGGCTTCTACAAGCACCATTAGCAGCTGCCCCGCGGTAACTGTATGCCGAGCTCAGCGAGGCATCCTGGCGTAAGGGTGACCATTAGTCCCAATTTTCAGGGGAATAGTGGGAATTATGTAATGCAGTCAGTTAATAGCAGCAAACATTAGGGGGGCTAGGTGGCGTAAGGGAGCGTAAAGTGCCGGCCCGCGCATTCCGCAGGAATCTTCGGCCGCGAACTGCTTTTCAGGAGTTTAGGGGTGAGCACGGCTCACCTGCTAACCGCCACCTATCTCAGGCATTCTATGTTTTCAGATTTCCCCAACCTGCACCCCTTGGTGGTGCATTTGCCCATTGTCCTGCTCCTGCTCAGCGCTGGCCTGCAGGCGCTGAACGTGTACAAGGACTGGCCCCCGGTAAAGTGGATTACGATGGGCGTCATGGCCGGGGGCTTTCTCGGTGCCCTGGCCGCCAGCACTATTTTTCACGCCATGCCCATGGGCCTGCCCCCCCGGGCGGCGGCCGTGTTTGCGGCCCACGAGCAGTTTGCCAGCTACACGCTCTGGCTTTCGGGCATCACGCTGCTGCTGGCCGGCATCGGTACCTTTTTCAAGATTGAGCGGCGGGCCTATGAAGTACTGGTGCTGGTGTCGGCCGTGGCCACGGCGGGGGTGCTGTCGGTGGCCGGGCACCGGGGCGCGCAGCTGGTGTACGTGGAAGGGGTGGGGCCGCAGGGACGCCTGGTGATGAAAGGCCACCATGACAAGGGGAGCGAAGCGCCGATGCCCGGCATGGAGGTGAAGGAGGAAGGCCACGAGGAAGGGGAAAATGCGGATGACCACTCCGAAAACGAGCCCCCTGCATCCTCTGGCTCACCAACATCCACTGAAAAGCCAGCTGCCACTGACATGCCGGGCATGAACATGGGCCGCGAGTCTTCGCCTAAAAAGAGGAGTAGCCCGCCCGCCCGCGACCCGATGGGCGCCATGGATATGTCCAGCGCTCAGCCAGCCGGCCAAGCTCGACCCGCCTCCCGACCAAACGTAGCGCAGAAAATGCCAGGCATGAAAATGCCCGCCGCGCCGGCTGCCCAACCCATGCCCAAGGGCATGGGTCGCCAAACCAGGCCCACGCCGATGGAAGCCATGCCCGGAATGGCCGACATGCCCGGCATGAGCAAACCGCCGGCCGGCGCAAAAAAGCCTACCAAAGCCAAATTGGGTGGGGTAGGTATGTCGGGCATGGGCAACATGGCGGATATGCCCGGCATGAAGGCTTCCGCCCCCAAACAGCCCAACCAGCCCATGCCGGCAATGGGAAACATGAAAGACATGCCCGGCATGGAAAAAGGCCAGGCCATGCCCGCAGCGGGCACCATGCCGGGCATGAGCATGCCGGCCAATCCAATGGACAAGTTCCGCTTTGAGGACAACAACCCCGCCCGGAACAAACCCAAGACCGACAAACAATAGCGTATTCATGAGATTATTCACCTGCCTACTCTTTTTGCTTGGGTCGCTGCCCCTGGCGGCCCAAATGCCGCAGCACCAGGCCATGCCCAAGGGCAAGGATGCCAACGGCATCGCCACGCCGCCTCCGGACCAGGACCTGCGCGGCCACGTGGTAGCGCCCCGGGCCACCCACGCCGGCCACCGCGTCGATTACGACCTGTACGTGGACGAGCGCCAGGTCAACTACAGCGGCAAAACCCGCCTGGCCATCGCCATCAACGGCCAGATTCCGGCCCCCACGCTGCGTTTCACCGAGGGCGACACGGCCATCATCCGGGTGCACAACCAGATGGGCGTGGAAACCAGCATCCACTGGCACGGCATCCTGCTGCCCAACCAGTACGACGGCGTGCCTTATCTCAACACGGCTCCCATCGAGCCGGGCGGCATGCACACCTTCACGTTTCCGCTCATTCAAAGCGGCACCTACTGGTACCACTCCCACACCATGCTGCAAGAGCAGTCCGGGCTCTACGGTTCCATCGTCATTCAGCCCAAGGAAGTGAAGTATGAGCTTAAAGAGTACGTATTGGTACTTTCCGACTGGACCGACTACAAGCCCAAGGAGGTGCTGCGCTACCTCAAGCGGGCCGGCGAGTGGTTTGCCGTGCAGAAAGGGGCCACGCAGAGCTACGGCGAGGCTATTGCCGCCGGCTACTTCAAGGACAAGGTGAAGCAGGAGTGGCAGCGCATGCCGGCCATGGACCTTACCGACATCTACTACAACAAGTTCCTCACCAACGGCCGCGAGAAAAGCTACTACCCCGACGCCAAGCCCGGGGAGGTGGTGCGCCTGCGCGTCATCAACGGCAGCGCCTCCTCGTATTTCCACCTGCAATACGCTGGCGGGCCCATGCAGGTCATCGCCGCCGATGGCATCAACGTGGAGCCCTTCCCGGTGTCCAAGCTCGAAATTGCCACCGCCGAAACCTACGACCTACTGGTGACCGTGCCCGAAATGGGGGCCGCTGAATTCAGGGCCACCGCTAACGACATCACCGGCTACTCGTCCAGCTACTTCGGGGCCGGCGCGCCGATGAAGGCGCCCGACCTGCCGCGCATCAACTACTTCCAGATGATGCGGGAAATGAACAGCATGGGCAACATGACCGGCATGAACATGGGCGGCAACGGCCAGATGGACCCCAAGGGCGGGGGCATGAAGGGCATGGACATGAAAGGGGGCGGTGGGGATATGAAGGGCATGGACATGCAGGGCCAGCAGCCCAAGCAAGCAGCCGACCCCGCCATGAAGGGCATGGACATGAAAAACGGCACCATGCCCGCCAGCACGGCGCCCTCGCCGCAGGACCGGCCGCTGAACGAGCAGGAGAAAGCCGGCAAGAGCATGGGCACCATGCAGGACCAGGGCGGCAGCATGGCCGGCATGGACATGGGCGGCGGCGTGGGCGGCATGAGCATGGGCGGCAGCAGCAGCGACTTCAACTACAACCAGTTGCGGGCCCTGCATCCCACCACGCTCGATTCCACCCGGCAGTGGCGCGAGGTCAAGCTCACGCTCACCGGCAACATGCTGCGCTACCTCTGGTCGTTCGACAACAAAACCCTGTCCGAAGCCGACAAAATCCCCATCCGCCGGGGCGAGAACGTGCGCATGACCTTCACCAACCTGACCATGATGCGCCACCCGCTGCACCTGCACGGGCACTTTTTCCGCATGGTCAACGCCCAGGGGGCCTACTCGCCCATGAAGCACACCTTCGACATTCCGGCCATGGGCACGGTCACCATCGAATTCGAAGCCAACGAGGAGCAGGACTGGTTTTTCCACTGCCACATCCTCTACCACATGATGGCCGGCATGGCCCGCATCGTGAGCTACGACGCCAGCCCGCAGAACGAGTTTGCCCAAGGCAACTACCGCATGCTCAAGCGCGAAGACAACGCCGTGTACCCGTGGTTCGACCTGTCGGTGCATTCGCAGGGTGCTTTCCTGGAAGGCAATCTTTCCAACAACCGCAACGCACTCGAATTTGAAGGCCGCGTGAACTACCTGGGCAACTACGAAACCGAAACCCACCTGCTGCACTACCTCGACAAGCGGCAGCTCTGGGCCGGCTTCGTCGGTTACGACTTCCGCGACAACAAAACCCTGCGCTCCGCCGCCGACACGGAAGGCGGCAACCGCCGCACGACGGAAAACAACCGCAACTTTCGCCGCCAGGCCGAAGTGGGCGTGTACTACCTGCTGCCCATGCTGGTGCGGGCCGAGCTGCGCACGGACCTGACCGGCCAGGCGCGCCTGCGCCTGGAACGCCGCGACCTGCCCCTGAGCAACAACTTATTCATGGACATCAGCGGCAACACGGACCGCGAATTCACCATCGGCTTCCGCTACATGGTCAGCAAGTACGCCTCGCTCAGCACCAACTACGACAACCAGTACGGCTGGGGCGCCGGCCTCACCTTCCACTACTAGGCGGGTGCCGCAGTCGGGGCAGTGTGCTTACACGACTCCCCGAAAGCATTGCATAGTTTATTGGCAGGCAACTTAGTAGGGCTGATTCTTCGATTACGCAGGTAAGCAGGCCGGAAGAAACCTGAGGGAGTGCCGGCACCGGCACTCCCTTTTTCTACGGGAATCTGGCAGCCCTGAAATCAGCCCCATAGCGCGACCCTTCATGCACCCTGAGGAATTTGATTACCTGATACGCCGCGCGGCGCAGGCCGTTAGGCCCTCCTCGGAAGCTGAAATTGAAGTGGGCTGGCAGCAGCTGCTCACCGCCTCGGCCAAGATGAACTCGGGGATGAGCCGGGAGTGGCGCGCGCTTATCTGTGTCGACCTTCCCGGCCCGCATGGCCGGTTATCAGCGGTTGAACGCCCCGACACCAGTTCCCTAACAGGCATGCTCACGCAATAATGCGCATGAAATCAGCCGGGGGGGCACTTCTGGCCCTTACTTACAGGCCTGCACCAGGGCACTGACGCTCAGCGTAGCCGTCGCGTCGGTGGTGTAGTTGTCGTTGTTCACGCACACGAACAGGCGACGCGTGCCCGGTGGCAACGTGATGGGGCGGGTTTCCTGGGGCGTATTCAGCGCCGCCCGCAGGCACACTTTATCCTGGCTGATAGTGCCCTTGGTGTCCATGAATTGCTGGGCAGCGTCCTCGTCGGGCGTGATGTACCAGTGGCATTTGGTGCTGACGGTAGGCGGGGCATTGTTGCCTTGCTTGACCAACGCCGAGGCAGCGGTTCCCAACAAAGCCGGGGCTGCGGCTCCGCCGCTGCCCGCTACGGCGGCTACGGCCAGGGCCGTCGACCATGATACCGGGGGCTGTCCTTCGTCCCGCACATCAAGCTTGTACACAATGCCCACGGTGCCGTCCGGAATATCCACCGTGAACACCTTGCGGCTGGAGTGCATGCAGTTGCTGCAGTGAATGGTGGCATTGCTCAAAGGCAGGGCCTCAACCATCTTGGAACTGCACTTGATTTCGCGGCCGTTTGGCTGCCAGCTGCGAAAATCGGCCTGCTGCACGCCGTTTACATAGGTTCCGCGGAAGCTCACTTGGCCGTTCTCGTGCCAGCCGCAGCACAGCCCGGTGGGCTTGTCGGGCTTTTCCGCGGCCATTTTACCTTCCCACTGCTTTTTCCACGAAGGGTAGAAGTAGTCCCGGACGGTGCCCACCGTTTTGCCGGCCTCGTCGTGGCGGGCCACCCGGGCGTAGCTGACTTCCTCCAGCGTTTCGGTGCGTTCCCAGTCGCGGTCAAAGTATACCGTATCGGCCGGCGGAAGGCTGACGGCCGCCGGCTTGGGCCGCTGGGCCAGCGCGGGCATGGAAACGAGCAGAAATAGGGTATAGAAAGCGTAGCGTTTGGCCATAATAAGTAAACTGGCTGGTAGGAGAGAGGATTTCGCAGGGTAAAGGTAAACCCTTGCGCGCAGCCACCAAATCCTTCATGCGGGCTTCTTCATTTGATAAATAATTCCATATATACAGAATACTTATTTAGACACCTTATAAAAAAACTTCGCCCTTATTTGGAATAATTACAAATAAGGTCAATACCTTTGAGGCATCAATCCCACTTCTCTCGTTAACCCTGTTCCCATGACGTTTAAGTACGTTCCCGCTGCGCTGCTGGCCCTCGCTTTTGGCTTCACCTCCTGCGACAAGAATGACGCCGAGTCAGCACCCGCTCTGCGCACCAAGATGGATGCCAGCACCCTGACGGCTTCTTCCAAGTACACCGAGTCATTTAAAGACGCCAGCGGGCAGTCGACGGTGGATTTGACCAGCTCCAACCAGCGCCTGGACATGTTTTCGGAGCTTAACTCCTACATGGCCCTGGTGGCCGTGGCCGCTCCCGCCACGCCCGCTACCCTAGACGTAACCAAGCTGCGCGGCTACTACACCAACACCGGCGGCTACTTCACCGGCACCGGCCTGAACGGCTCGGGCCTGACCCTGCGCACCACCACGGCGGCCTCGTTTTCGGCCACCAACGCCGAGACCGTGCGCACGTATGTTGATACCAAGCTGACGCAGCTGGCCACCGCCAGCCAGTCGGTGAACAACGTGGCCACGCCCGGCACCGCCGGCCGCCTGGGCCGCTACCTGGTGGACGGCAACGGCATCGAGGTGAACCAGGTGATTCAGAAAGCCCTGATTGGCGCCCTGCTGCTCGACCAGATTGACAACGTGCTGCTGACCGACAACGGCCTGAAAGCCAACAACAGCAAGGTGGTGGACGGCAAAGCCTACTCCGAGCTGGAGCACAACTGGGATTTGGCCTACGGCTTCCTGACCAGCAACGCCATCATGACCACGGACATCAACCTGATGCCCCGCGAGCGGTTCCTGGCCAGCTACCTCAACGAGAAAAACCCCACTGCTTCGCCGGCGGTTTACATGGCCTTCCTGAAGGGCCGCGCGGCCATCGTCAACAACGACGCGGCGGGCGTGAAAACGCAGGCCGACCTCATCCGCACGGAGCTGGAGAAAACCATTGCCCTGGCGGCGGTGTCTTACCTGAGCAGCTGGAAGTCGGCTTCCACGCTGGACGTGAAAGCCCACGCTTTGGGCGAAGGCCTGGGCTTTATCTACTCGCTGCGCTTCTGCACCAAGTACGGTGCCGATGCGGCTTTCTCCGATAACCTGCTCACGGGCCTGACCTCGGGAACCAACGGTACCTGGAGCCTGACCAACGCGCAGGCCGACGTGGCCATCAACGCCATCAAGGCCAAGTTTAGCATCTAATAACTTTTGGCCCGCTTAGCGTAAGCGGACCCAAGGCCAACGAATCAGGCAGCTCCGGCGGCGTGGTCCGTTGGCCTTCGCCACGAAAAATTGCCCCAATGAAAAAGACCGTTTTGTTTGCCCTACTGCTGCTATTCACGGCGGTTGGCATCTTCAGCTGCCAGAAGACTACGGGCGATGACGCGCCCACCCCGGATACGTCCCTGGACCGCAAGGCCCTGCTCACGCAGTGGGCCGACAGCTTGGTGAAGCCCGGCTACCAGCGCTTCAACGACAAGCTCGCGGCCCTCAAAACCAAGACCACGGCCTTTACAGCGGCCCCGACCACGGCCACGCTCGTGGAGGCGCGCCAGGCCTGGCAGGCGGCCTACCTGGAATGGCAGAAAGTGGAGCTGTTTGAGTTCGGCCCCGCCGAGTCGGTGAGCCTGCGCAACCACTTCAACATCTACCCGGCCGACGTAACCGGCATCAACCGCAACATCACGACCGGCAGCTACGACTTCGAGGTGGCCACGGCCATTCCCCAGCAGGGCTTCCCGACGCTGGACTATCTGCTCAACGGCGTGGCCAGCGGCGACGCGGCCATCGTGCAGCAGTACGTGTCCTCGGCCAACCACCGCCGCTACCTGACCGACGTAGTGGCCAAGATGGACCAGACCTTCGGCACGGTGTACGGGCAGTGGACCGGCTCCTACCGCGATACGTTCGTCAACAACGCCGGCACCGACGCCAGCAGCTCCCTTTCGCGGGTTATCAATGCCTACTCGCTCTACTTTGAGCGCTACCTGCGCGCCGGCAAGGTGGGCATTCCGGCCGGCACCATGAGCGGCACGCCCCGGCCCGAAAAGATTGAGGCGTACTACCTGAAAGGGGCCCTCCCGCTGCAGCTGGCCACCACGGCCCACACCACGGTGCAGCAATTCTTCAACGGCCGCACGGGCCGGCCCTCGCTCAAAAGCTATCTGGATGCGCTCGGCGCCAAGGACAGCCGCACGGGTCAGAGCCTGACCAGCATCATCAACACGCAGTTCGGCGTTTCCTACCAGCAGCTCAGCTCCCTGGGTCCTGATTTGTTCACGACCATTACGGCCCGCAACGCCGACGCCGTTACTTCTTATAATGAGATGCAGAAGGCCGTACGCCTAATTAAGGTGGACATGACCTCGGCCCTGGGCATCACGGTGACTTACGTCGACAACGACGGCGACTAATGGGGGAAGGGCTCCGGCGCTACTTTCTGGCTGATACTTCTGCCGCTCCACTGGCCACGTTCCGCGTGGCCTTTGGCGTTTTGGTGCTGGCCAGCGTGGTGCGCTTCTGGGCCAAGGGCTGGATTGCGGAGCTGTACCTGAAGCCGAAGTTCTTCTTTCCCTACTACGGCTTCGAATGGGTACGGCCGCTGGGCCTCTACACGTACGGACTGTTCGTGGTCTGCGGGCTGTGTGCTTTGCTGGTGGCCCTGGGCTGGTGGTACCGTACGGCGGCTCTGGGCTTGTTTTTGAGCTTCACCTACATCGAGCTCATGGACAAAAGCACCTACCTCAACCACTACTATTTCGTGAGTCTGGCGGCCTTCCTGCTCGTGCTGCTGCCGGCTGGCCGCTTCTTTTCCGTCGATGCCCACCTTGACCCCGCACGCTGGCGCAGCCAAGTGCCGCGCTGGACGGTGGACGCGCTGCGCCTGCTCGTGGGCGTCGTGTACTGCTACGCCGGCCTGGCCAAGCTCAACTCCGACTGGCTGGGGCACGCCATGCCGCTACGCATCTGGCTGCCGGCCAAAAACGACTTGTGGCTGGTCGGGCCGCTGTTCAACCACGTGTGGGTGGCTTACGCCTTCAGTTGGTTTGGCGCGTTTTATGACCTGACGGTGCCCTTTTTCCTGCTTTACCGGCCCACCCGGGCCTGGGCCTACGCCGCCGTAGTGGTGTTTCACGTGCTCACGGCCGTGCTGTTTCCCATCGGTATGTTCCCCTACGTGATGATAGTGGCGGCGCTGGTGTTCTTCCCGGCCGATGCCCACCTGCGGGCCCTGACCCGGCTGCGGCGCTGGGTGCTGCGCACGCCGGTGGCGCCCCGGCTGGCCCAGCCGCTAGTGTACGCGCCGCGCACCAAACAGGCCCTGCTGCTGGTGCTGGGTACTTTTTTCGTGGTGCAGCTGCTGTTGCCTTTTCGCTACCTGCTCTACCCGCGCGAGCTGTTCTGGACCGAGGAAGGCTACCGCTTTTCCTGGCGGGTGATGCTGATGGAAAAGATGGGGCAGGTGCAGTTCAAGGTGGTTGATGGCCAGACCGGGCGGGCAAGACTCGTCAACAACGACGAGCACTTGAGCGTGCTGCAGGAAAAGATGATGAGCACGCAGCCCGACATGCTGGTGCAGTTTGCCCACTACCTGCGCGCCTATTACGCCCGCCGCGGCGTGCAGCAGCCCAAAGTTTACGCCGATGCCTACGTGAGCCTGAACGGCCGCCTGGGCAAAAGCTTCATTGACCCCACCGTGGACCTGGCCCAGGCATCTGATGACCTGCGGCCCAAGTCCTGGATTTTACCCTTTGACGATGAGATTTCCGGTTTATAGTGTTGCCCTAGTGGTGAGTGTACTGTCTTCGTTCACGGCCGCAGCCCAGCAGGCCCGCCTGCAGGGCCGGGTGCGCGAGGCCGATACCAACCAGCCCGTGGCGGGCTGCGAAGTGTACGTGCGCGGCTCCCGCCAGATTGCCCGCACCGACTCGGCCGGCCTGTTCACCATCGCCAAACTCCCGGCCGGACGCCAGCAGCTGCAGTTTTCCTCCATTGGCCACGAGCCCTTCAAGACCGAAGTGGACGCGCCGGTGGACGGCGGCATCGTCGACTTCACCCTGACCCGGCGGCAGCGGCAGCTCAAGGAAGTGGTGGTGGCTGCTCCGCAGGGCCGCTTCGGGCCGCAGCGCCTGCGCGAGGTGGAGGGCACGGCCATCTTCGCGGCCAAGAAGTCGGACGTCATCGTGCCCGATAACCTGGTGGCGAACCTGGCCACCAACAACGCCCGGCAGGTGTACAGCCGCGTGGCCGGCCTTAACATCTGGGAAAGCGACCAGGGCGGCCTGCAGCTCAGTATCGGGGGCCGCGGCCTGGACCCCAACCGCACCAGCAACTTCAACGTGCGCCAGAACAACTACGACATCTCGGCCGACGCCCTGGGCTACCCCGAAAGCTACTATACGCCGCCCGTGGAAGCCATCAAGCGCATCCAGCTGGTGCGCGGGGCGGCCTCGCTGCAGTACGGCACGCAGTTCGGCGGCCTGCTCAACTTTGAGCTGCGCGCTCCCGAACCCGACAAAACCGTGTCGGTAGTCTCGCGGCAGACGGTGGGCTCCTACGGCTTTTTCAACTCCTTCAACAGCGTCAGCGGCACAATCAAGAAGCTTAGCTACTACGCCTTTGCCCAGTACAAGCGCGGCGACGGCTGGCGGCCCAATTCGCACTTCGACGCCAAAACGGCCTACGCCGACGTGCGCTACCAGTTCACGGAGAACTTCAAAGTCGGCGCCCAGGTCACCCACATGGATTACCTGGCCCAGCAGCCGGGGGGCCTGAGCGACGCGCAGTATGCCCAGAACGCCCGCCAGTCCAATCGCGAGCGGAACTGGTTTGCCGTGGACTGGAATCTGTTCAACGCCTCAGCCGACTGGAAGCTGACGCCGCAATCGAATATCAACGTGCTGGCCTTCGGGCTGCGGGCCACCCGCAAATCGTTGGGCTTTCGGCCCAACCAGGTGGCCCTGCCCGACAACGACACCTACCTGCGCGACCTGATAACCGGCGAGTTTCAGAACTACGGCGTGGAAGCCCGCTACCTGAACCGCTACGCGCTGGGCAGCAAAAGCGGCGTGTTGCTGCTGGGCACGCGCTACTACCACGGCTACAACCACAGCGTGCAGGGGTTTGGCCCCACGGGCCGGGGCGCCGACTTCCGCTTCGTGGGCCCGGAAGGGGTGACGTTCGCCAACGGCTTCTCGGACTTCGAGTTTCCCAACCAGAACGTGGCTGTCTTCGCCGAAAACATCTTCTACCTCAGCGACAAGGTGTCGGTGACACCCGGCCTGCGCTACGAGTACATCCGCACGAAATCGCAGGGCACCTACGGCAACGTGATTCGCGACAACGCCGGCAACATCGACGCCATCACCCAAAAGAATGAGGAGCGGCTTAGCCCGCGCGGCTTCGTGCTGGGCGGCATCGGGGTGAGCTACAAGCCGGTGGAAACGCGGGAGCTCTACGGCAACATCTCGCAGAACTACCGCTCTATTACGTTCAGTGACATGCGCATTGCCAACCCTTCGGCTACCATCGACCCCAACCTGCAGGACGAGCGCGGCTACTCCGCCGACCTGGGTCTGCGCGGCGAGCAGGGCCAGTGGCTGACTTACGACGTAAGCTTTTTTGCCCTGCAGTACGGCAACCGCATCGGCGAAGTGCAGACTTACGACGCCGCCGACCGGGTGCTGCGCCGCCGCAGTAACGTGGGCCGCGCCCTGATTCTGGGCGTGGAGTCCTACGCCGAAGTCGACCTGCTGCGCGCCCTGCGCCCCACGGCTGAGCCCGAACGCTGGACGCTGGCCACCTTCGGCAACCTGGCCCTGATTCGCGGGCGCTACACGCAAAGCGACATTGCGGGCGTGAAAGGCAACCCGGTCGAGTTCGTGCCGGATGTCAACCTCAAGGCTGGTGCCCGCGGAGGATATGGTCCGTTCAAAGGGTCGCTGCAGGCCACCTACCTGTCGAAGCAGTATACCGACGCCACCAAAGCCGAGCTGGGCGGCGTGTCGGCGGTCGTGGGCCGTATTCCCGCCTACACGGTGCTTGATGCCTCAGTTTCCTGGGAGCGGCGCTGGCTGAAGCTTGAAGGCAGCGTCAACAACCTCGCCAATGCCATTTATTTCACCCGCCGCGCCACCGGCTACCCCGGCCCCGGCATCCTGCCTTCTGATGGCCGCAGCTTCTTTCTGACCGTGGCCGTGAAATGGTAAACGGTATCTTCGCGGGGGCAATCAGCCCCAACGCGCATGAAACCAGCAACCGCCCAGGTAGACCGGGTGCTGCGGGCGTGGCCCCAGCTGCGCGGCTACTTCCGCGGCCGTCAGCAGCTGTCCGAAGCGGAGTTGCTGGCCTTTTTTCAGGCGTCGGTGCCCGAAGTAACGGCCGATGCTTGGCCGCAGGTCCGGCAGGGATTGCTGCGCAGCCAGCTGCTGCACGAGGTGATACCCGGCCTGCTCTCGTTTGAGCCGTCCTCCACCGGAGACCTCCTAAAACCGGTTTTACTGCCCGAGTGGCTGGCCGTGTGGCAGCAGCTGCAGGCCGCGCTGGCCTTGCCGCTGGGGTGCCTGTGGTCTACCCGCTGGCTGCACCCGGTGCTACCACACCTGCCCGCCCTACTCGTGGTGGAAGTGCGCTGGGCGGAGCTTAATCAAGCCGGACGCGTGCTGGCTGTTTCCTCCCCGCCCCCGGACCCAGTGGTGGTGCGGGCCTGGCAGGCGCTATCCCCCGTCCGGCGGGTGCGGGGAGTACCCACGGCGCGCCTGGAAAAAATGCTCGTCGACGCCGCCCTGATGCCGGAACTAGCCCCGGCCACTTCGGATGCCGCCCTCGCGGCAGCATTGTCGGTTCTGCTCGCCCGGCAGGGCTTCAACCAATCGATGCTGCTCCAGTACGCGGCCCGTTGCGGTGCCGAAGCCCGCTGGAAAGCGTTGCTACACGTGGCCACTGTTCCCGACTAAAAGACGCCGACACATTATTGCGGCATAGCGGAAAGTCGCGGCGCCCGCTGGCAGGCCCGTTCACTCGACCACCTCCCGGCCCAGTAGCTTCCGTACCCAGTTGCGCAAGGCATGAATACGGGAACGGAGGTAGCACTCGTGGCAGTGGCTGAAATTCCAAAAGCAGTCTATCGTATCCGTAATCAGGTGGAAAAGCAAGCCCACGGCGACCGGTTGTGCTGCCGGCAGCAGCAACAGCAGCGCATACACCGGGATGGCATAAAAAGAGTGCAGCGGGTGGTACCCAATGCTGCAGCGCAGCGGGTCGAAGAGGGGTTTGGCCAGCAGGTGGTCCACGTCCATGAGCATCGTGGCCAGCATCAGCAGGTAGGCGGCTGGCCACATTCCGGGGAAAAACACCAGCGCCAGCACGGCCGGGAACAGAAAGTGCAGGGTGTAATGCACCAGCGTTTGGGCGCTGAATAGTTTGGTGGGGAATTGCCGGCGTAGCCCGCGCGGAGGCATCGGCTGGGTTGCCCTGCGCACGGTATCACCGGGCGCGGCGTGGGCATACTTCCCGCTTGGCTCGCCCGTTGGCTCGTTTATCTCCCGGGGCGCGTGGTCCGGCGCGTCCACGACGGGAGGCGGCACATCCGCTTTAATCCGCCGCGGCGGGGTGGTGAGGTGCTCGGGGGCGGTGACGGCCGTCGCCGTGTCGGAGCGCGGGGACCGCGGCGGGTGGTGGTACCCGGCTCCAGCGGGGAACGTGGGGACAATGGCGGCTGACCGGCACCCGGCAAGCACCAGGACGGCGGCAATGCCGGGATATAGGAAATAACGAAAAACACGCAATGGGCGCATGGTAAACATTGCCATGGAAGAAGCCTGCTGATGGTCGACTAAGCCACTTACCGGTCGCTTGAAACAAAAAAGGCAGCTCCGCAAGAGCTGCCTTTTCACAGAGACTAAAACCTCAACTAGCGGTTGCGGGTCAGCCAGTTTTGCAGGGCGGCAATCTCCTGACGCTGGTCGGTGATGATGTTTTGGGCCAGGGTCTTCGTGGTGGTGTTGCGGCCGTACTGCAGCAAGGCCTCCGAGTTGTCGATGGCAGCCTGGTGATGGTCCACCATGAGCTGGGCGAAATCGTAGTCGGCCCGCATCGTTATGGTGCGTGCGTCACTAGCCTTCATCATCTTATCCATGTTGGATTTCTGCACGGTGTTAAACTGGGGCACCAAGGGCTGCATGGGCTGGTGGCCAGCGGTGAAGGCGTTGAACTGCCCGATTTCGGCTCGCTGCTTGGTGATGATTTCCTGGGCCGTGGTCTTCATTTCCTGGTTGCTGCCCGTGCGCAGTTCCTCTTCGGCCATCTTGATGGCCGCTTCGTGGTGCATCACCATCTGCGTGGCGTAGTCGTGGTCAGGGTCTTGAGTTTTGACTTGCGTGTCCATCTGGGTCATCATGTCCATCATGATTGTCATGTACGGGCTCTCGTGCTTCATGTCGTCCATGTCGTGGTCCTTTTTACAGGCCGTGAACAGTACGCTGAAGACCAGCAGGGCGAGGAAGGGCAAACGCAACAATCGGTTCATGAATGGGGCTTGAAAGTGGTGAGCATTACACCCGTATAAAGTCGAGTTTACGTACTTTGTTTGTGCATCGTGCGGCCGATTTGCTTGCATAATTTCCAGCCCAGCTGTTTGTAAATACAGCTTTTGCAGCAGGCAACCCATCCGGAACGCCGCCGGTCTCGGGGCGGCGTGGAGCCCCTCGCGAATAACTCCCTAAGCCTCGTCCGGGCCGACCTTGGCGCCCTGCATTCGGCGCCGGTGCTCGTCGTGACGGGCCCCTAAGGTTACCAGGTTAACCTCGCCGGATACGTACTGCGCATGCAGCCGGCAGCCGGAAAAGGCCCTCTGAGCCCTTCGTGAGCCCGTTGCCTGCGATTGCCATTTTGTCCTCAGCCCGATTTCCATGCGCTTGGTACAAGGGAGCCGCACATCATATGGCAGCGGTGAGCCCATTGTGAGCCAATTTGCTTGTGGGTAACATGCCTTGGCATTTCATAGCCGCCCATTTACTGCCTTGCTTTCAGTAGATTTGAGTTACCTGCCGGAACTTACTTCGTGCCGCCGTATGCCATTAGCCGCTGTTGCTGACCTGCCTGCACTGCTGTCCCGGGTCGCCCGGGACCTTGAAGACCCGACCGTGTACCATCTGCTGGGCGCGCACTATTACGACCGCGACAACCACACGCGGCAGCGCCACTACCCGGCTGTATTCTCCCTGCACCACGGCGAGGTCGCTAACCTGGAAATCGGGCCTGACTTCGTGGCCTTCGACACGGAATTCATGCGCTACCCCGAAGACGGTGAGCCGCACGCCCCGGGCCCCTGGGTCGACCGATTCCGCGCCACTATTCCGTTTGAGCAGCTCTATCAACTGCTGCGCAAAATCATCCCGCCTGGCGAGGAAGCGGGCGCGCAGCTTACCTTTCTGCCCCCTGAGTCGGTGTACTATAACGAGCGCATCCATCGCGAAAATTACCCAACGCCGTGGACCATGAACCAGCCATAACTACTACCCTATGCCCCGTGAGCCGCATGATTTAGCCGCCGTTCTGCATCAGGTGCAAGCTGGCCTCTCCAACCCGCAGCATCATTTCATGGTGTGCACGACCTTCTTTGAGACGGAGAACGGCCCACTCATGCTCGGCACGCTGCATCTGCACCAGAGCACGGTATGGAATCTACAAATCGGTGCCGACGGCTTTACGTGTGAGGTGCTGCTCCAACCCGGCCGCCAGCAGCCCCGCTCGTCGGTTCGCGTATCTTACCCCAACGTCTGGCAGGTGCTGCGCGGGGATGGGCCTAACTTCAACGCCGGAGCACGGGCGGGTCTATTGTATGAGAATAACCACGCCTTATCCACCTTCGCCAAGCAAGGACTGGCTCAATAACATGGAAGAACTGCTCCAGCCGCGTCACCCGCTCGACAAGCAGCACCAGGCCCAGCTACAGGTTTTGCACCAGCTGCCCGAAATTCAGCGGGCCGAGATGGCCCGGCTGTTCCGCCTGGGCAACGCCACGTACCGGTACCAGCAGCTGGCCGACGGCGAAGTCACGGAGGAGGATTACCGGCACTGGCTGCAGGGATTGCCCGAGCGCTTTCGCCAGGCCATGGTGAAGGGAGGCTTTGCGGGCGCTAAATATAGTCTGGCCCTGCGGCGGCATGCGCTGGAGCGACGCGACGTTGGCTACTCGGCTTTCATGCAGGCCATCCTGTCCCCGGAGGACTGGGCCTTTGAGCAGCAGCAGCGCGCTGCCGCTGGGCTGTAGTTCACGTTATTAGCGGGAGTCTCTACCTATTTTCACTCGCTGGCTTCCTCGCCACGCGACCCAACCCCATACCTGGTGAGCCTATTGTGAGCCCATTGCCATGGCGCGAACTCACGCTAAAAACGGCCCCTGCGCGTTGGAAAGCCCCTTTCGCCAAATCCGACCCCGGGCTGACGAGCCCTTCGTGAGCCCATTCGCGAAATGGGTAAACATTAAAACATGCCCGGTTTTAATGTTTACTCTAAATTTTGGCCTTAAAAGGCCTTCTTGGCTTCCCGACTCCGGTATAGCTGCGGATAATGACAAGCACAATCTCCGCATAGTATGCGGAGATTACTGGCCATAATCTGTAATGCTTCAAGTAACGCCTCGAACACCTTGTAATGTTTTGCAGCAGAAAAACTTTACATTGCGATTAACCTTGCAGGCCGCAACCGATAGAAAAAACAATCAAACCGATGACTGCCCGCCAGAAAATGCTTAACCGCTTGCAAAAGCTGGAGCCGGGCGCGCTCGTGCGTTATAGCGACTTTGCCAGCCTCGGCATCGCGCCCGGCACGGTGGCCGTGAACCTGAGCCGGCTGCGTCAAGCCGGCGTGGTGCAGCGGGTAACCAAGGGCACCTATCGCCTCCCTCTGCAAAGCCGGTTTGGCCCGGTTCCGATTTCCGAGCAGCAGGTATTGGAGATGCTCCTGCAGGCGCCCAATAAGAAACTGCGGGGCTACCCCACCGGCGTAGCGGCCTTTAATCGCCTGGGGCTGACGACGCAGGTGGCCCAGGAAATCCGAATTGCCACGCCCCGTCCGGGGCGCCCGAAGAAAGTCGGCAACGTACGCGTGCGCTTCGTGCGCAGCCGGGGTGAGGTGAAGGCTAGAGAAGGCAAGGCTGTGTCAACTGCTCGATGCCCTACGGCAGATTAAACGCCTGCCCGCCACCTCCCCGGCCGCGGCTCTGTTGCGCCTGTGCGAGCAGGTGAAGCAGTTGCCGCCAGCCGATAAAACCACCCTTGTCCGCCTAGCACAGAACTATAACCCAGCCACCCGCGCACTGTTGGGCGCGCTACTGGAAGGAATGGGCGAAGACAAGCTGGCCAGCAAATTAAAGGGCACCCTGAATTCCTTAACTACCTATAAGCTTGGCCTGTCCGAGCAGGCACTACCTAACCGTGCGCAATGGCAAATCCGATGAGACTGCATACCCACGGGCAATAATTTCACAACCTAATTACCATCACCGTGCCGGTGTGGAACAGGCAGTAAAACCTCATCAATGGGCGCCTACCCACATACTATAGCATCTACGGCCAATTTATCTTGACCTTAGCAGGTACTAGTACCTGCTAAGGTACGAAACAAATCCAGACCCGTTGCAATAAAAACTCCATTTTTCTCTCATATAGGCTTGACTTTATCAAAAATAGCCTGTAACTTTGCCTGAGTGCCTAAGGTACTAGTACCTTAGGCATAGCGAACACTTTCCAAATGGCCAATAAAACGCGCTTTCAAATTGCGAAGAAGGATATTATCGCCTTTTTCAGCCAGCGGGAACAGCGGGTTTACCGGGAACGGGAATTAGAGCAGCTGTTAGCCCAACAGCGGGAGGGCTGGCGCCTGGCCGCAGGAACTCGCGTGCGGGACTTTCTCGACCTGATGCTGGATTCCACCCCCTTACGGCCGGCAGTTATCCAAGCAAGTGGTCAGCCCAAAACCTATTACACCTGGGGCGAAGTAACAGCCTTTGAGTTGGGCAGTCACCTGGCACCACGCGCTTACCTCTCGCACTACACCGCCCTTTATCTGCATGGGTTAACCGAACAGATTCCCAAGCAGATTTTTGTTAATCAGGAGCAGAGCGCCCGGCAGCCGGTTTCGCTGCCGACCCTAACCCAGGCCGAGTTGACGGCGGCCTACGCCCGTCCCGCGAAGCTTACGCCGCCTAGTGCGTACTACGGGGACTATGCCTTTGTGCAGCTACATGGCAAATTCACGGGGCAACTTGGCGTGGTTACGCAGGACCACTTCGCCGCGGGCCGGGTCGCCTTGACTGGGGTGGAGCGGACCCTGCTGGATGTGACGGTGCGGCCCGAATATGCCGGGGGCATCTACCAGGTGCAGGAGGCCTACCGACTGGCCGCGGGCCGCGTTTCCATTAACCGGCTACTGGGGCTGCTCACCAAGCTCAACTACCGTTACCCGTATCACCAGGCGGTGGGACTCTACCTGGAGCGGGCAGGGACCTACAAAGCCTCGCAGCTGCAACTCGTACGCAAATTTCAACCGGCAACCCTGGATTTCTACTTGGCGCACGAATTAGTTAATCCGGCGTACGATGCCCAGTGGCAGGTATATTATCCGGCGCATTTTTAAGCAGTAGCGGCCGGTTCGGCCGCCGAGGAGGGCTCCAGTAGGCGGCTGAAGTGCGCAACGACGTAGTCGAAGTACGCATCAAAGCCCAGCAGTTGGGTACCGGCCGTCACGTTTGCTTCCACGGATTTGTAATCTGCGCGGTGCAAGTCGCGGTAATCGGCGATGGTAGCCAGGTAGGCTTCCGGTACTCGCTTGGCGCCAAATACCTGCCGCAGTACCTCCAAGGCGGCTTCACTGGTTGAATCAATGGTAAATTCGTGGGCGAGCGTATAGATATCATAGAAATCCCGCGCCCGCCCCAGCGACTTATGCCCGCCCACAATCTCGCCATAAGCGGGTATCTGCTGGCAAATGGCTCGGAGCTTCTCAAAGACGACGAGTTGGGGCGGGTACACGTAGTAGGTGTACCCGTTAAGAGTTTTCTCCACCTTCAACTCGCAGTATTCGAAGGGGCTGATGTCGACCGTGAACTTGCGGTTCTGCTGTTCGTCAAACGTGAGCGAGTTGCGCCGCAGGCCGGCCAAGTCGTCCGCATGCTGACGAGCCTGTGCGGCCGGAGTCAGCTTGAATTCCAGCAGGTAGCCGCCCCAGAACGATTTAAGGTGCTCGGCGAGCTTGCTGGGTCGCTGATGCCAGCGCACGTCGAAAGCGTGCAGGCCCTCCTCGGCAAACACCGTCACCAGGGACTTTTCAATCGTGGCAAATGTTGCCTCCAGGTCCTCAAAATCATCGGCCATGGAAAAATCGAGGTCAGCCGAGCCCCGGTTACCCACCTCGTAGGCAATGCTGATGGCGTTGCCGCCTTTGAGCACAAGCTTTTCCATGAGCTCATCGTCGGCCACCAGAGCAATTATGACCAAGCGCTTGATTTTATCGAGCAGCGATAATTCCATGCCCTAAAAGTACGCATTGCCGGGATTGGCTCCGAAACGGTTTAGCCAAGTCAAGAAGCCACTGGAGCAGGTCACGAAATTTAGACATCATAATGAATGATTATGCGCAAGCTCCTGATTTTAGCCATTATTGTTATCTTCCTCTACTCCTCATGGGCTCCGGTCTGGGGCAGTGCGGCGGCCACCCGGGGCCTCGTGATTTACGGCATGAGCCGATGCTGGCGGCCTTTCCAGCCGGGTGACGCCTCCAATCGAAATCCTTATAATCCTTGCGAGCGCTACAAGCCTTTTTAATTCTTGGCTTCCGAATTAGGCCTATTTCCTGGCGCTTAAGCTTTGGCTCAACAATTCAGACCTGCTTGATGTCCGGTCGTTCAAGTAAGACTGTCATCTGAGGTTGGCAAGATTATCCTTTTTGCCCTTTACTTCTCCGGTGCTGCACTATCGAAAGTCAGGTCCCCATCCGTTTTTGATGTCTTAGTCCGCTTATTTCGGGCGTTGGATTTTAAACATTCCAGTACCTCATCGTCTTGATAATTAGCGCCAGAACTGTATGCATACACCGGCTGCATTACTTCGGAGAGTTCTTTGGAAAGGTTGTTATTGCTGGCGTGGTGCGGCACTTTCAGAAAGTACAGGTCTTTCAGGGCGTTCTGCCAATCGGAGATGTTCTTTAAAGAGTCAATCCCAGCATCCCCCGTAAACAGGTAACGGCCCTGCTGCGCGTCAATGGCAATGATGATACTGGCTTTGTTGGTATTGCTCAATTCTGCCTCCTGCTGGGTCTTTAACCGGTCGCACGGTTTTATTCCAGCCAGCTTGGCCTGTTTCCGTAAAAACGACTCTTGCTCCGTCAGGAACAGGCCCGCCGGCACCTCTTCCTCAATGAAGGACTCAAATGACTTGTTGGGCGGAAAAAGGGTGTTGAAATAGGCTCGCGTGGGGCCTAAAATGGATACCTCGGGCCAAGCGGCCAAGGGCCGAGCATTCGTAAACGCCTCCACCAGCTTTTGCGGTGGAATCACGTCCATCAGCTGCTGCAATTGGGGCAGCGATTCCAAGAGTAAGCCAATCTTCTGTTCAGCCAAGACCTGGCTGTCCGCCGGGTATGAATCCAGCAAAAGGCTGAGCGGGTGGTTATCCCGGGAATGAATATTCCTCAAGCCGGCATTCCCAGGTAGCAATTGGGCCTGAACGATGTACTCTTTTAACGCGGCTGGGATTTTATGCACCCACACCTCGCCAACATCGGCTCCGTAATCGGTCAACAAGGGAATCAATCCGCCAATGTGGTCGCTGTCGCAGTGGGTGCACACGACGACATCGGGCGCTTTTTTCCCGTGGGCCTTCAGCACTGCCTGCAAGACCGGCTTCATTCTCTTTACGTAGTACGCCGGTTCCCCACCATCAATGACCATAACCAGCGACTGGCCGCTTTTGAACAGCTCGACAATGATGGCATCGCCGTCTTTGACGTTTAAAATATTGACTTTAATATCCATGGGTTGCTGCTATTAAGGTGTAGTTAGTCGTTTTAATGCAAATATGTCTGATGCTGACCGTTACGCTTTTGCTAGGTATTCGCTGAGACGTAACCGTGCTAACCGGTGAGGGGTCGTCAGGGCTATACCGGTCGACGCCTTCTGGTTACCAGCGCAACTGCGAGGAAACTTCCGTGAAGGCTTGCTGGGCTTCCAGCTGCTGTTTTACCGCCTCGTAAGACTCGGGCCGCAAACTGGCCACAAACTGTTGAGCACTGCTCAGCATGCGGATATATAGGTCCGGCCTTCCTTGTCGGCTTAACACCCGCAACGCATCCAAATAGCCTTCGCGGGCGTGGGTGGTGATGATAATGCGGCACTGACCAGCATTCACCAGCTCGGCGTTCATCATTAGACGGGCCACCCGACCATTGCCATCATCAAAGGGGTGCACCTCACTGATTAGAAACATCATGAACATTGCCCGGGCAAGCGGCTCGGTTAGGTTCCGGTAGAGCTTGAATCCTTCGTGCAGGGTGCCGCGCACCAGACCTGGGTCCACAAAGTTGGTCAGGCCGGCCTTGTTGGCATATTCTTTCCACTGACCGGGGCGTTTGTCCGGCCGGGCCCGCATCAGTTGAGCATGCCGCCGCTGCAGGATAGCGAGCAGTTCCTCCGCCGTTTGGGGGACCACCCTCATTTCCGCGACGTTGCTGCAGAGCTGGTATGTACTCAACACATCGTGGGAATCCGCATGCCGGCCGCCTATTGCCTGGCCGGATTCCACCATGCGGTGGGCTTCGTCCACCTGGAAGACCGTGCCCTCAATGAAGTTGGAGAAGTATGCCTCAAAGAAAGCTACCGTGTAAAATGCCGGGGCAGCCGGCCCTGGGTCGGGCCGCTCCGGGAGCGCTGTTTGGTGCAAAGCACTGAGCAGCTCCGTGAGCAAGGACACCCGGCCCGCATCGAAGGGGAGACCGAGCGCCCGGGCCCGAGCGACTGGAGAATTCAACACTTTGCTGGACTGGGTGGTCAGCAGCGCCCCCACAATGCGTTGCAGCAAGGCCAGCTCAGTTGGCCAATCTAGGGCCGCGGCCACTTCGCGGGCTTGGTCCCGTAGGGCGTTCAGTCCGTCTTCTCCCCGGATGCTGAGCACCATTTCCAGCCGCTCCTCGACGGTTTCGATGGGCAGGTTTTTGCTGACGCCCCCCTTGCGAACGCGGGCTGGCTGCAGGTTTTCAAGCAGCCCGCGGGCTTCTGAAGCAAAAAGCAGACTGCCATCCCCAAAGGGCGTGTCACTGGGCAAGGCATCCGGCCCTTCCAGCAAGTGGACGGTCAGGCCGGGCAGCTCCACGTTGCGGGTATATTTATAGGTTAGGAACAAGTGGGCATCAGCTGAGGGCCCGCCTTCAAGCTGCGAGCGGTGGCTGATGAGTGCGCCCGGGAACAAGTGCTGCACCACCGGCAACCAATTCTTCCGAATCAGCACCTCTGGAGGAGTGATTAAGTCCGGGGAGTAGATGCGGGACGCCACCTCCCGCAGTTCTCCCCGCTGCCGGGCGGCCCGAATCCGCCGATTCTCTGCCGAATCTGAAGTCCCGAATACCAGCAGTGGCCAGTGTGCATTTTTTTCCATTAAGAAGGGCGCAAGCAGGCCAGCTGTTAATTTTATTCGATTAAAGCATCAATTTGAGACATTTTTTTAGATTAATACTGATTTGGCACGAAATACTAATGATGGCGATATACCACAGAAAGCTCAGCTGGAATTACTTCAGGTATCACAACTTTTACTTATCGTTCAGCTTTAACTCAATGACCATGTCGTCGGGGTAAGTCATCCTGCCATTGCAAATTGTATTTTGGATTTCATAACCAGGGCGCTCCAACATGAAATGCGACAGCAATTTCAATCGCGGCCTCTGCTATTTGACGCTCGATGTGCCGGATGCGTTCGAACGTATCGTGCCCTGCATCCAGCTGATTCTCTTCCAGCAACAAGTCTTCACCTGCCCCACTGTTCATTATCATGTGCGGCTGCTGTTAACGCAACAAGGCTCTTTTAGACCCGCGGGAGAGCATTTCCAACCTGTCTGTTACCAGTTTTAATAAAAGCTTTATCATCGTTTGCCTGGCAAGTTTGAGGGTGGGCCTAAGCGGTACGCCGGGGCTTCGGCCCAGTCGGCCAACGGTAGCCGCGCGTTGCCCGAAGCGAACCCACGCGGTTAACTGGCCTGAATCGCCCTCACAAGGATGCTTGCTTTTGGTACTCATCGAGCCCGGTTCTTAACTCAGCCGCTTCCCCGGCTCGCTGGGGCAGGTACTCTAGCAGAATAGCCGTTTTCTCCTGCTCCGTGCTGGCAACCACTTTGAAGGCAGTGCCCCCGTTATACGCATCGTTGATGTCGAGCTTAGCCCCGCGATACTTCTCAACAAACTGCTTCAAAAGCATTTGCTTGCCCCTGAGCGTACGCCTTTTCTCAACCACGTAGCTTGTGCCGTCCCATTTGTCTGCGAGGTTAAGGCTCAATCCCAGCACTTCGGACCATACCCTATCTATTTCCCTGCGCTCTTTGTAGTTGAGCAATCGGTCACTGGCAATACCGATGTAAATGGTGTTGGAGTTTTCGCCACTGGAACTGTAAGCAGTACATTGGATGCCAGTGTGATAAACGTTGGGTTCATAACCGGTGATTGAAAAATCGCAATCTGCGTTGAACTTCAACAGAAATTGCCTGAACACCCCAAGTTTGGTCTCGGTCGGTTCATCTGCCTTAATAACGTACTGATACCGGTTACGATGGCTTCCATTGGCTTCACTCGCGAAAGCATCAAGTTGAGCCGGTACGCCCAGACGGGCTGCCTCAGCGTTCAGCAGTTCGCGCACCAGCGCGGCGAGTTTTAGGCGACGCGCATCAGCTAACTGCCCAAAAAACACCTTTTCTTCTTCCGTGACCTCTATGTTGATTTGGGGCTTGCGGCCGGGTGTGCGGGACGTTGGGTTGAGTTGGTCTGTCATAGCAAAGGCAAATATACAGTAAGTTAAATCTATTTACTAGTAAATTAATTTTGCTTACTTGCAATAATTAAAATTACCATCCACTTGCCCAAGTTGTGGCTCGCAGCCTGGGACTGTACAGATTCCAAACTGCTCTTGACGCCACTCTCAAACTTAGGTTCCATAACTGTTCATTATCGGACCTAAGTTTTACGTACCTTTGAACCGCACTTGCAACCCTCAACTTTTGCAATTGCAAAAAACAGATGGCACCAAAGGGGAAAAACAATTTGCCGGCCGTGACCGGTGACCTGCCGGCGCTGGCGCTGGCCAACGACCTGGCCGGTCAGGTCGCGCCGAATGTCGGGCGCTACCTGACCCTGGGCCTCGAAGGCGCCGAGAATACCCGGCTCGCGTACTCGGCCGACTTGCGGAGTTACGAAGCGTTCTGTGCCGCGCACGAGCTCACGCCCTGGCCAGCCGCGGTAGCCACGCTCGCCAGCTACGTCGCCCACTTGGCCGATATCCCGCGCAAGCTGGCCACCATCAACCGGCACCTGGCTGCCATCGAAAAAAATCATCAGCTACTCGGGCTGCCCTCGGCCGTCAGCGCGCCGGCGCTGGACGTGCTGCGCAAGGGCGTGGCCCGCGCCGTGGGCAAAAAGCAGAAGCAGGCCCCGGCCTTTTCAGTGGCCCATCTCAAAAAAAGCATTGCCGAGCTTGACTTGAATAGGCCCGAGGGTGTACGCGCGCGCGCACTCCTATTAATAGGCTTCACCGGGGCTTTCCGCCGCTCCGAGCTAGTGGGCCTGAACCTGGAGCACATCGAGCTGACCGATGCGGCCCTCATCCTGAGCCTGCCCAAAAGCAAGACCAACCAGGCCGGGGAATTAGAGCAAAAAGCCGTTTTCTACGCTTCCAACCCGCTGTTCTGCCCCATCCGGGCCTACAAGGCCTGGGTGGAACTGCTGGGGGAACGCAGTGAGGGGCCGGTATTTGTGTCGCTCGCGCGGGGCAAAACCGGCGAAGCGGGCACGCCGTCGCGTCGCCGGCTGTCGGACCGGCGCGTAAACCTGCTCGTGAAAGCACACCTGGGCGAGAAGTATTCGGCCCACTCGCTACGGGCCTCGTTCATCACCACGGCCAAGCTCAACGGGCAATCCAACGAGTTTATTAAAAACCAGACGAAGCAGAAAACCGACGCCATGATTAGCCGCTACTCCCGGCTCGATGACATCATTGCCTACAACGCGGCGCACTCGCTGGGTTTGTAACTTGGCGCACCTATTATATAAGGTATGGAAAACCTGCTCCAGCCCCGGCACCCGCACGATAAGTACCACCAGTCGCAACTGGAATTTCTAGCCTCCCTACCGGAAGCCCAGCGGGCCGAGCACGCCCGCCTGTTTCGGCTGGGCAACGCCAGCTACCGTTACCAGCAGCAGGCCGTGGGCGAAATTACCGAAGCCGACTACCTCGACTGGCTCGAAGGATTGCCCGCCAACATGCGCCGCGTGGTCGAACAGGAAGGCTTCGAGCAGAGCAAAAGCAGTCTGGGCTTGCGGCGGCACGCGCTGGAACGGCGCGACCAGGGCTATTCCGCCTTCATGCAGGCCATTCTGTCGCCCGAAGACTGGGCTTACCAACAAAGCGTAATCACGGAATCATGAATTGCCCTGCTCCCCTCGCTTCCGCGCTGCAAGCGGTGGCTGCCGGCCTGCCCGACGCCACGAACCACTACTTTTTAAAAGCCAACTACTACGACCACGTCGAAGACAACGAAGGCGACGACGACCCTGCGCGGTGGTGGCTGGCCGTCATGTGGCTTAATGAGGAAACGACCCGCAACTTTGAGTTGGGGGTCAATGAGCTGCAACTGGATGTCCTGCTCGACGGCCGCCGCCTCGCCGACTGGACGCGGGTGAGCATTCCCTACTCCGAAATCTGGGACGTGCTGCACCAGCGCACAAAGGGTAGCCCCAATCCCAACAAATGGACACCTCTCTACTACGACCACGCGGCCATGCGTATGCCCCCGGTGGGCTAAGTCAGGGCTAACGTAGCCAACTGGTGAAAAGCGGCTTCGTCCAGCCGGAACCGGTCATTAATCGAAAGCGAGCTGCGGCTGTTGAACAGCGCGTGGTTCACGGCATTGTAGGCCAGCCACAGGTTAGCGGGCGTTTCCAGCAACCTCATTTCCTCGGCCAGGCGGTCCATGGCATTGCGGGCCAGCATTTTCGGCAAGCCGCTTTCGGTGATGACCGTGGCCAGGTCTTCCGGCGTGGGGCGCTTGGCCAACGCGTTGTAGACCCCAACGGTCGGAGTCAGCGAGTTCGTCTGGCTCTGGAAAGCAGTAAAGATGCTGGCCAGCCGCTTTTTGAACACCTCCAGGTTGAGGCCCTTGTGGTGAAACTTCTTCTCCACCAGCACTTCCTGCTCACGTTGCACCTGGCGGCCCGTCAGCACGACTAATTCGGCGTCCTTTACTTTCAGGGCATCCTTGTACTTCTTCGGTTTGCCGTTCAGCAGCCAGGTCAGGTACTGGTCAAAGCTCATGTGGTCGTCGGCCCAGCCCATCAGGCCATTGGTGCACACAAGCCGGTAGTAGCTCACCCGCATTTTTGAGGTAGTGCCCGTTTCGATGTGCTCCTTCAACGCCGTGCCTTGCAGCGAAAATGGCGTTTTTCCTGAGTACGAATTATTAATAATCATCGACTTATATAGCCTGTCCACCACTTTGGTATTCGCCGAGCTCGATGAGATGTTGATTTCATCGGGCAAAATCAGGTTGATGGAAAATTCCCCCTGGGGCGTAAAGCTGGCATCGATGGTATGCTCCGGCAGGTATAGTTCGGCGGCCTCGCGCAGCAGCTCGTTTTTAATCAGACTATACTCCCCGCTCTGCATGGCGAAGATGTTCTTCGTCCCATCGGGCAGTTCCCCCACAATGGCCTGCTTGCGGTCATTTGGCACGATGCGATAACTGGCTAGCAGCAGCGTTTCCAGCGGCACTGCCGCTACGGGGAAACAAAGGGCATCCCACGTATGGGCACGGTCTAACTTGATGCTTTGGTGGCTCATGGAAAGAAAGGGCTGACTGAATAACTAAATTACAATTGCTTTTTTACAATTGCAAATTTACGATTGTAAAAAAGCAATTGTAATTTATAATTTGAGCTCACACCCAACTAGATGGTTAGCGGGGGCTAGGAGTTCATGTAGTGCCCATGTAACAATCCGCTTGTCCGGCCACCATCTAATGGCCTTCACGCTTTGCAGTGGCCTTTTTTTATGTAGTGCTTATGTAACAACAGGTAGAATCGCGGGCCCGACTATCGGATGATGCTGGCGCAGGTGACTCACTAACGTCTGCGCTGAGCCCATTGTGAACCCTTTCCGTTGCGCCGTGAGAGAAGCAAAAACCGGCTCAGTTGCTTACCAAGGCACTTACTGCGTTATGCGTGGGAACTGCCGCCAGCCGGCGTGAACCCTTTATGAACCCTTTAGCACGTACTCGGTGCCCACGCCGGTGGTGCCGGACTTTTGCAGGAAGCACAGGCGGTCCAGCGGGGCGCACCCTGCTTAAGATGGTCCGTGGTTTTTCCCCTCTGCTTGCGGCGAGAGGGTAGCCCCTAGCAACCAATAGCGACTGGAACAACCAATCTCCTGGCCTTTTTCCGGGCCTTTTTTGGTTTGGCTGGTACTGCCTCCCGCATTTGGAGTAAGTTGCAGGCCGTATGCTTGTTTTACTCCTCGGCTGGCTTGGCTATTACGCGCTCCACAGCGTGCTGGCGACCAATTGGCTCAAGACGGCGGTAGCCGCTCGGTGGCCAGGCTGGAGCGCCTATTACCGCCTGGGCTACAATGGGGTGGCCGTGGTGCTTTTTGGCCTGCTGATGGCTTACCAGCAGCAGTTACCGGCACGGCCGCTGTGGCGTGGCCACCCCGGGTTCACTGTTACGGGCTGGGCCTTGCTGCTGGGCGGGGCGGTGGTGGGCCTGCTGGCCCTGCGCAGCTACAACTTGGCCGAGTTCGGCGGCTTGGGCTATCTGCGCCGGGGAGGTATGCCGGCCAGCACCACACTGAGCACCCACGGCCTCAATGCGTGGGTGCGCCACCCGCTCTATTCCGGGTTGCTGCTGGTGTTGGGGGGTTACGTACTGGTCGCTCCCACCCTGCCCCGGCTCATCTTCGCGCTGTGCTCGGCCCTTTACGTGCTGGTGGGCGCGCGGCTCGAAGAGCATAAGCTGCTGGCGCATTTTGGGACGGCCTATGCCCGCTACCAAACACAAGTGCCGATGCTGCTGCCCCGGCTGGCGCGGCGACGGCCGTAGGCGGGTTCTTCATCTGGGCTATAGCCAACGGGTGGGAACTTCACGCCATGACGATATTACTGGTGGAGGACGAGGCCGGGCTGGCTTCGTTCATCCAAAAAGGGATTGAGAGCGAGGGCTACGACATCAAGGTGGCCTTTGACGGGCTGATGGGCCAGCGCCTGTTCGACCAGCAGCCCTTTGACGTGGTAGTGCTCGACGTGAACCTGCCCCTGCTGAACGGGTTTGAGCTGTGCCGCTACATCAAGCAGCACTCGCCCCGGCAGGCGGTGATGATGCTCACGGCCCTGGATGGCTTGCAGGACAAGGAAAGCGGCTTCGGGGCCGGGGCCGACGACTACCTGGTGAAGCCCTTCGAGTTTCGGGAGCTGCTGCTGCGCATCCGGGCGCTGGCCCGTCGCGGGGCCGGCTACGCCAACCAGCGCACCGTGCTGCGCGTGGCCGACCTGGAGCTGGACACCGACGCCCGCACCGTGACCCGCGCCGGCCGGCGCATCGAGCTCACCACCCGCGAATACTCGCTGCTGGAGTACCTGCTGGTGAACAAGGGCAAGAAAGTCAGTCGCATCGACATTGCCGAAAAAGTCTGGGACCTGCACTTCGATACCAACACCAACATCATCGACGTGTACATGAACTACCTGCGCAACAAGGTGGACAAGGGCTTTGACCAGAAGCTGCTGCACACCGTGGTGGGCTTCGGCTACCTGTTGCAGGGTTAAGGTTCGGGCCATGCAGATAAAGCACAAACTCCTGCTGTGGTTCGCGGGGCTGGTGGGCGCCCTGCTGCTGGCTTTTTCGGGCTACGTGTACGTGAGCAATGCCCGGTTTCGGCGGCACACCTTTGCCGAGCGCCTGGCCCGCAAGGCCGAAGTCACCCAGCAGATTCTGGCCGTCAACGACTCCATCGCGGGCAGCGTGCTGGCTTCTTTGCCCGAGCAGGTGGAGCAGGTGTACGCCCCCACCGACCGGCTGATTTACCGCAGCGCGCCGCAGCCGGATTTCAGGCCTTCCCTGGCCCTGCGGGCGCAGGCCCGGCAGTACGGCAAGGTGCAGTTCGAGTACCGGCGGGCGGGCTATGCCCGGCCCAAGGAGGGCGTGGCGCTGGCGTATCGCCGGCCCGGCACGACGGGCCAGTACGTGGCCGTGGTGACGGCCTACGACCAGGAAGGCTACGCCCAGCAGCGCAAGCTGCTGCACTCGTTTGTTTACGGCAACCTGGGGGCGCTGCTGCTGCTGGGCCTGCTGGGGTCGCTGTTTGCCACCCGGGCGCTGGCGCCGGTCACCTGGCTGCTGCGGCAGCTGCGCTCGGCCCGCGCCCAGCAGCTGAGCTTTCGGCTGCGGCCGCTCAATGCCAAGGACGAGGTGGGCGTGCTGGCCGCGGCCTTCAACGAGCTGCTCACCCAGCAGGAAACCCTGGTGGAAAACCAGCGCGCTTTCATCTCGCAGGCCTCGCACGAGCTGCGCACCCCGCTCACCACCATCAAGGGCTGGCTGGAAACGTCGCTGGCCTACGATGCCGACGTGCCGGCCCTGCAAAAAGGCATCGGGCTGGCGGTGCGCGAGCTGGACAAGCTCACGGCGCTGGCCAACGGCCTGCTGCACCTGGCCCAGCTCGATGCCGCCCGCACCCTGCTCGACGGCCAGCCGCTGGAGCTGGTGGAGCTGGTGCTCGACGTGGTGGACACCGTGCAGCACCAGCGCCCCGGCCAGCGCCTCGACCTGACCGTGGCCGACGCCGTGGCCCGGCAGCTGCCCGCGCCGCGCCTGCCGGGCCACGCCCACCTGCTGCGCACCGCCCTGGGCAACCTGCTGGACAACGCGGCCAAGTACTCGGGTGGCCAGCCGGTGCTGCTGACGCTGGAAACCGAGGGAGCCCAGGCGCGCCTGCTCATCGCCGACCAGGGCCCCGGCATCGACCCGGCCGACGAGGAGCGCATTTTTGAGCCCTTGCTGCGGGGCCGCAACGTGGGCACGGTGCCCGGGTTCGGCATCGGCCTCACGCTGGCCCAGCGCATCATCCGGCTGCACGGCGGGCAGCTGCGCCTGCGGCCCCGGCCCGGCGGCGGCACCGTGGCCGAAGTCACCCTGCCCCTGCTGGCGGGGTGAGGCGCATTTCTAATAAGTTCTAATAAGTTTCCAATGCCGCTCTAATACCGGCGCGGGAGGTTTGCGGCATGAAGCTGAGAAACCTCTTTCCGCTGGGCCAGGCCCTGGTGCTTGCGGGGCTGCTGGCCGGCCCCGCCGCCCACGCCCAGCAGCCCCGCGAGCTGCCGCAGCAGCCCCGGCCCCTCACCCTGCCGCAGGCCCTGCAAGTGGCCCAGGCCAACTACCCCGCCCTGCGCGCCAAACAGGCGGCCGTGCGGGCCGCCCAGGCCGACGTGCGCACCAACCGCTCGGCCTTTTTGCCCCAGGTAAGCGCCCAGCTGCAGGCCGTGAACTCGACCATGAACCAGGTGCGCGGGGCCTTCATCGGCGGGGTGGCCATCCCGATTTCGGGCGGCATCAAAACCACCGACTACAACGGCGCCACCAACTTCTCCAGCCTCGGGGCGCTGGTGATTGAGTGGCCGGCGGTGACGTTTGGCCGCTACCGGGCCGACGAGCAGCGCTCCGAAGCCGCCGTGTCGGCGGCCCAGGCCGACTACGACCAGGCCGTGTTTGAGTACCAGACGCAGGTGGCTGATGCCTTTCTGCTGGCGCTGGGGGCCGAAAAGTCGGTGGCCCTGCAGCGGGCCAACCTGCAGCGGGCCGAGAACCTGGCCACGGTCATCCGGGCCGGCACCCGCTCGGGCATCCGGGCCGGCATCGACTCGGCCACCACCAACGCCGAAGTGGGCCGCGCCCGCCTGCAGGTGCTGGCCGCCCGGCAGCAGGCCCGCGAGCAGCGCACCCGCCTGGCCGGCCTGCTGGGTCAGCCCACCCAGGAGGTGTTGCTCGATTCGATGCAGTTCTACGCGCACCTGCCGCAGACCAACGCCGGCCCGCCCGCCGGCGACACGGCGCGCACCAACAACCCGCTGCTGCGCGCCTACGCCCGCCGCATTACGGCCGGCGAGGCGCAGGTGAAGCTGCTGAGCGCCAACAAGCGGCCCCAGCTCAACCTACTGGCTTCCACCTGGGGCCGGGGCTCGGGCGTGGCCGATGCCACCACCGACAAAGGCGACTTTGCCATCAATTCCTCGCCTAGCGCGGGGCTGCCCTTCAAGGCCTACGACTACATGCTGGGGGCTACGCTCACCTGGCGCGCCACCGAGCTCATTCACTCCGGCCGGGCCGCGCAGGCCCAGCGCATCCGGGTGGAGCAGGCCCGCGCCGACTACGACCAGCAGGCCCTGCAGCTGGCCACCCAGCAGCAGAACGCCGCCCTGCAAGTCGACCTGGCCCGCCAGACCGCGCTGGCGGCCCCCCTGCAGCTGGCCGCCGCCCGCCAGGCCTACACCCAGGCCCGCGCCCGCTACGACGCCGGCCTCGACAACCTGCTCGTGCTCACCCAGGCCATCACCGTGCTCAACCGGGCCGAAACCGACCAGGCCCTGGCCACCAACAACCTCTGGCGCGCCGTGCTGCTGCAAGGCGCGGCCAGCGGCAACCTCGGCGGCCTGCTCGGCCAGCTGTAAGCCCTTCTTTCTCATGATAAAAGCTGCATTAGCCAAGCCCATTGCCGTCATCGTGGCGCTGCTGGGCATCGTCGTCTTCTCCGTGCTGGCGCTGGGGCGCATTCCGGTCGATATTTTCCCCCGGCTCAACCTGCCCACCATCTACATCGCCCAGCCCTACGGCGGCATGACGCCCGCCCAAATGGAGGGTTTCATCGCCACGCGCTACCAGAACCAGATGCTCTACGTCTCGGGCATCAAGGACGTGGAAGTGAAGAACATCCAGGGCCTGTGCCTGGTGAAATGCACGTTCTACGAGGACGTGAACATGGCCCAGGCGGCCGGCGAAGTGGCCTCGCAGGTAAGCCGGGTGCTGAGCTACATGCCGCCGGGCACGGTGCCGCCCACGGTGGTGCGCTTCGACGCCAGCTCCCTGCCGGTGGGCGAGCTGGTGTTCAGCAGCAGCACCGCCTCGCTGGGGCAGATGCAGGACCTGGCCTCGACCAAAATCCGGCCGCTGTTCTCGCAGATTCCCGGCGCGTCGGCCCCGCCGCCCTTCGGCGGCAACGAGCGCACGGTGGTCATCAAGGTGGACCCCGACAAGATGAAGAGCTACCAGCTCACGCCCGACGAAATCGTGAACGCCGTGGTGCGCAACAACCAGGTGTCGCCGGCCGGCTCGGTGGGCATGGGCGACTACATGGTGATGACGCCCAGCAATTCGGTGCTGGACAAGGTGAGCGACTTTCTGGACATTCCCCTCAAGCAGGGCGTGGGCCCGACGGTGTTTATCCACGACGTGGCCACAGTGGAGGACGGTACCGACATTCCCGTGGGCTACGCCCTCATCAACGGCAAACGCTCGGTCTACATCCCCGTCACGAAGTCGGCCGACGCCAGCACGATGAGCGTGGTCAGTGCTTTGAAAGCCAAGCTGCCCGAAATGAAAGCCCTGCTGCCCGACAACGTGCAGCTCAGCTACGAGTTCGACCAGTCGATTTACGTGACGCAGGCCGTGCATAGCCTCGCCTTTGAGGGCGGGCTGGGGGCGCTGCTCACGGGCCTGGTGGTGTTCCTGTTCCTGGGCGATGCGCGCAGCTCGGCCATCGTGATTCTGACCATCCCGATTTCGATTCTGGCGGCCATTCTGCTGCTGCAGCTCTTCGGGCAGACCATCAACATCATGACGCTCTCGGGGCTGGCGCTGGCCATCGGCATCCTGGTCGACCAGGCCACGGTGGTGATTGAAAACATCCACCAGCACCAGGAAATGGGCAAAACCAAGGCCCGCGCCATCCTCGATGCCTGCGAGGAAGTCTCGTTTCCGTTGCTGCTCATCACCCTCAGCATCCTGGCCGTGTTCGCCCCGGCCTTCCTGATGACGGGCGTGCCGCGCGGCATGTTCATCCCGCTCTCGCTCTCGGTGGGCTTCTCGATTATCGTTTCCTACCTGCTCTCCCAAACCTTCGTGCCGGTGGTGGCCAACTGGTGGCTGAAGGGCCACGCGCACACCGAGCCGCACGATTTATCGTTGCTGCCCGACCTGACCAAGCCCCGCGACATCCAGCAGGAAGGCTATGAGAACCGCCACCCGAAGGAAGTCACCGGCTTCGAGCGCGTGAAGCTGCGCTACTTGCACGTGCTCGATAAGTTGCTGGCCCGCCGAGCCCTGGTGGCCACGGCGTACGGCCTCGTCTGCGCGGCAGTGATTGGGGTCTGCTTCGTGAACATCGGGCAAGACATGATGCCCAAAATCACCCACTCCAAGCAGTTTCAGGTGCGCATCGTGGCCCCGGAAGGGATGCGCATCGAGCGTACCGAGGACCGCACCAAGGAGGTCATCAGCCTGATTCAGCAGATTGTGGGGCCGCAGAACGTGGGCATCACCTCGGCTTTCGTGGGCATGACGCCCAGTTCTTACGGCACCAGCGCGCTGTACGTGTTCAACTCCGGGCCTAATGAGGCCGATTTGCAGGTAAACCTGGCTGAGGACTATAAGGTAAAGTCGCTGGATGCCCTCAAGGAGCAGATTCGGCAGGCCGTGCACCAGCACCTGCCCGACGTGCAGCTGAGCTTCGAGCCCATCGAGCTGACCGATAAAATCATGAGCCAGGGCGCGCAAACGCCCATTGAAATCCTGGTGGGCGGCAAGAGCCTGCAGGACGGCGAGAGCTACGCCGACAAGCTGGTGGCCCGCCTGAAGCAAATTCCCTACCTGCGCGACGTGCGCATCAACCAGCCCCTGCGCTACCCCACCGTGCAGGTGAACGTGGACCGCGAGCGCGCCGCCCAGTTCGGTCTCACGCCCGACGGCATCGCCAAATCGCTGGTGGCGGCCACCTCCTCCAGCCGCTTCACGGCCAAAAACCTGTGGCTCGACCAGGGCAAGGGCTTTGCTTACCAGGTGCAGGTGCAGCTGGCCTCGCAGAACATGAAATCGGTGGCCGACATGCAGAACCTGCCGCTGGTGCCCGGCCAGCTCCGCCCCACCCTCGGCGACGTGGCCACGCTGCGCACGGCCACCGTGCCCGGCCAGTATGACCGCATCGGCCCGCGCCGCATCGTCACCGTTTCGGCCAACCTCAACGGCCAGGACCTGGGCACCGCCACCCGCGACGTGAACAAAGCCATTAAGGAAGTGGGCGCGCCGCCCAAGGGCTCCATCGTGGAGCTGCGCGGCCTGGCCAAGCTGCTCACCGAAACCCTGGGCAGCCTGCAAACCGGCCTGGCGCTGGCCATCGTGGTGATTTTCCTGCTGCTGGCCGCCAACTACCAGTCCCTGAAAGTAGCCGGCGTGGTGCTCGTGACGGTGCCGGCCGTGCTGGCCGGCTCGCTGCTGCTGCTGCTGCTCACGGGCCAGACCCTGAACCTGCAATCGTACATGGGCGTGATTATGTCGGTGGGCGTGTCGGTGGCCAACGCCGTGCTCATCGTCACCAACGCCGAGAGCCTGCGCCTGCGCTACCGCGACGCGGTGGCCGCCGCCCGTCTGGCCGGGGCCGCCCGCCTGCGTCCCATCCTGATGACGAGCATTGCCATGGTGGCCGGCATGCTGCCCATGGCCTCGGGCTTGGGCGAGAGCGGCGAGCAGTCGGCCCCGCTGGGCCGGGCCGTGATTGGCGGCCTGCTGGCTTCCACCATCGCGGCGCTGTTCGTGCTGCCCGTGGTATTCGCCGCGGTGCAGCGCAAAACTTCCTTCACTTCCGTTTCCCTCGACCCCGACGACCCGGCAAGCGCCAGCTACGATGGCAACGAAGCGCCCATCACCGAGCATTCGCTCACGGAGGCCGAAATGGCCTAACCCCTCTTCGCAATCCCCTTTATCCCATGAATTTCCTCCCCCCTTCCCTGCGCTTGCTGGCCGGCCTAGGCCTACTGGCCGCCACCACGGCCCTCAACGGCTGCAGCTCTTCCGAAGCCGGCGACACCACGGCCACAGAAAAGCCGACCAACACCGCCGCCACGGCGGAAGTACGCTACGATGCCGTGCGCGTCACGGCCACCCAGCCGGCCCAGGCCCTGAACCTGCCCGGCGAGCTGGAAAGCTATTACCAGACCGACATTTTCCCCCGCGTGGCCAGCTACGTGCGGGTGCTGCACGCCGACATCGGCGACCACGTGCGCCAGGGCCAGGTGCTGGCCGAGCTGGACGCGCCCGAGCTCACGGCCGCCCTCAGCGAGGCCCTGTCGAAGGTCAAAACCGCCGAAGCTACCTTCAGCGCCAGCCGGGGCAGCTTCCGCCGCCTGCGCCAGACGGCCCGCACGCCCGGCGCGGTGTCGCCCCTGAACCTGGACGAGGCCCGCACCCGCACCGCCACCGACAGCCTGGGCGTGGTGGCCGCCCGCGCCCACTACCAGGCCGCCGGCCAGATGGCGGCCTACCTGCGCATCACCGCGCCCTTTGCCGGCGTCATCACCGAGCGGAGCCTAGCGGCCGGGGCCTTCGTGGGGCCGGGCGGGCAGGCGGCCGTGCCGCTGTTCAAGCTCCAGCAGATTGACCGGCTGCGCCTGCGCCTGGCCGTGCCCGAAGCCTACGTGGGCGACATCAAGGCCGGCGGGCCGGTGCAATTCAACGTGCGGCCCTTTCCCGGTCGGAACTTCACCGGCCACGTCAACCGGGTGGCCGGCAGCGTAACGCCCGGCACCCGCTCCGAGCTGATTGAAATCGACATTGCCAACCCCAAAGAGCAGCTCAAGCCCGGCATGTACGCGGCGGCCAGCCTGCCCATCAAATCCCCCCAAACCAGCCTGTACGTGCCCAAATCGGCCGTCGTGAGCACGGCCGAGCGCACCTACGTTATTCGCGTGGTCGGCGGCAAAACCGAGCTGGTGGACGTGCAGAAAGGGGATGAGAATGCCGGCCAGGTGCAGGTGTTTGGCCCGCTGAAAGCCGGCGACGTGGTGCTCAAGGCCGGCAACGAGGAAATCGCGGCCCAGCAGCCGGTGCAGGTGGCCATGCGCTAGCCGCTCAAGCCATGGAACTCGCCGAGGCGCTGTCCGGGAATCAATCGTGGTGGTCGCTGCTGGGCATGTTGCTCTACGCGGTGCCGCTGGGGGTGCTGCGGGCAGTGGCGCGGGGCGCGGCTCCGCCGCACGTGCGGGCCGTTGATGGCCTGAGTATGCTGGCGCTGGGCGGCGCGCTGCCCTGGGCTGGCCGGCACCTGACGGTTGCGCAGGCGGTGGCCGGGGTCGGGACAGTGGTAGCCGTTCTGCTGGCGTTCCGGTGCTACCTGACGCGGGCAGCGGCCCGGCGCTGTCCCCCGCGGGCGGTGCCGCTGCTGCTGCTTTTCCGGGGGCGGTTTCTGCCCGGAGCGCTGCACGCGGCGCATCTGAGCGAAACGGCCCTCCGCCGGGAGCTGGTGCGGCAGGGAGTGCGGCGCGTGCGCCGCCTGTTCGTTTTGATTCAGGAGCCCAATGGGGAGTTGAGCTGGTCTTACTTTCCGACTGCCCCGACCGTCCTTGCGCTGCTGTCGACCGCCGTGCGGCTGAACCCCAACTAGCCCCATTTCAACGTCTTGCCCATGCGCCTCTTTACTCCTGCCTTTCCCTTCTTCACCGCCGTCCTTCGGGGGGCGATGGTTGTCAGCGGGCTGCTGCTGGGCCGGCCGTGCCAGGCCCAGTCCGATTCGCTCGCCCGTCAAAACAGCCGGGTAGCGCTCCCCATTCGGCCAGCGGTGCTCACCCTCACGGGCGGGCTCGGGGCTCCCTACGGCTGGGGCCTCGACTACGGCCGCCGGATTGCCCGTAACCTGGAAGCCACCACCGGGCTGGGGGTTGACTTTGCCGGCCTCACGGGGGGACTGGGTGCCCGCTACTACTTCCACGAGCAGGCCAAATTCAGCACCTTCGTGGGGGCCAACGTGGTGTATTCGGCGGGCCGCGACGCGGTGACCGTCGTCACGCACGAAGACCACGGAATGTTTCGGGACGAAACCGCGCAGCTGCACATTCAGCCCTGCGTGGTGGGGCGGCTACGGGCAGGGCTGCGCTGGCAGCCGGCCCAGCGGCTGGGCATCAGCACCGCCCTGGGCCACGGCCTAGTCTTCGGCCCCGACCCGGTGAGCTACCTCAGCGGCACGCCTTCCGATGGCATGCGGGCCGTGGTGAACACCCGGCGGCCGGGGGGCGTGGAGCTTTCGCTGGCCGTGTCCGTGCGGCTGGGGCCTTAGACGGTCATTTTGCCGGGCCAAAATTTGCTGCCCCGCTCATTGGTTTACGTCAATCGGGGCCCGGGCCGCCGTTGCCGGCCGGCCGGCGGACGCGAAACGCCCATCGATAAAACCCGGGCAGGCGGCGCTTTTCCAGCAGGAAAACAGGCGCGTGCTGCCCAGCGTGGTGGCCACGATGACAGCAAAGGTGATGGGTTGAATGGCCAGTCCGCCGGGCATCCCGCGTTGGGCCGGCAGCGTGGCCAGCACGGCCGCCCCCAGCCCCTTGGGAATCATGATGCTCATCAGGGCCAGGTTGAACGGGGGCGTCTGGCGGTCGGCGGCGGCCAGCACCACCGGAATGCGCACCACAAACAGGCCTTCTTATAGTAGCAAGGGGATAAAATTACTCTAGGCAGTCACGTAGGAGTCGTAGCACCCGCCAAACCAATTCCTGCCACCTGCGTTAAAGTCCCCAACAGTATTCGGTGATGGATTTCCACCGCGAACCGCCGGCTCCTCGGAGCTGAGCTGATGATTCCTACCAAACGCGCAGCCCGTCCGGGCCGCGTGGGTAGTCATCTTGTTCGCTTGTTGCTGTGGTCATCACCCCCGCTTTTTCCTGGTTTTTGAGTGCTACGCCCCGGGCTGCCGGGCGTTGGCGATGGCGTGGGCCCCGCCCGCTGCGTTTGGTTTCTCCGGCCGGGAGAGCGAATGCGGCGGGCGGGGCTTTTTCGTGGTGGCCCGGCCCGTTGCGGAGCCGGGTGTTGCGGTCCAATCTGGTTTACCTCACCCCTTACACGATGGAAACTTCCCCCCGCCCCGCCGTTTTTTCGCCGCGCCTGGCCTACCAGCTGCGGCTGGTGGCCGCCTCGCTGCTCTGGCACGCCGCCCTCGTGTTGGGGCTGCTCCGGCACTCGCCCTTTCCCCTGCCCCCGGTGCCGCTGCTGGGCCTGACGCTGGCCCCGGCCACGCTGGGCTGGGCCGCCTTGGTGCTGGCGGCCCTGCTCTTTCCCGAATACGACGACCGAGCCGTGCAGCGGGCCTGGCTCATCAGCCTGCCGCTGCTGCTGGCGCTGCTGGTGAGCTGAGCCGGCGGCGGGCCTGGCTTTCTTCTTCTTTTTTAACCCTAGTAATTTCCTGATGACCAAACTCCTGCTTTGCGCCCTGCTGCTGTCTTTCGGCTGCGATGGCCCGGCGGCCCAAACGACCACGATGGCCCGCTTTGCGGGTAGCGCGGAGGCCGGCAGCGCGGCCCCGGCTACCGTCCCCACCGGCTCCAGCCCCTACGCCTTTAGCCGGGCCACCGCCACTTATTCCATGCCGCCCGAGTTGGCCGAAATCTCGGGCATTGCCCTGGCCGGCCCCAACCGACTGGCCGGCATCGAGGACGAGTCGGGCACACTCTACTTCTATAACCTGCGCACCCAGCGGGTGGACAGCACCGTGAAGTTTGGCCCCAAGGGCGACTACGAGGACGTGGCCCGCCAGGGCAGCGCCTGGCTGATACTGCGCAGCGACGGCACCATTTTCCGGCGCACAGCCACCGAAACCACCACCCACGCCACGGGCCTGACCGCCGCCAACGAGCCCGAAGGCCTGGCCTACGACGCGGCCAGCGGCCAGCTGCTGGTGGCCTGCAAGAGCGAGCCCGGCGCGGGCCTCGATGCCACCAAGCGGGCCGTGTACCGCCTCAACCCCCGGACCTACCGCATCGAGTCCCAGCCGGCCTACGTGCTGGACGTGCCCGCCATTCTGGAAGCCGATCCCGGCCAACAAAAGGGGAAGAAGGGACCGAAGGTGAGCCAGTTTGCACCCTCGGCCGTGGGTATTCAGCCGCGCACGGGCCACGTGTTCGTGCTCTCGGCGCGGGGCAACGGGCTGGTGGAGCTGGACAAGCAGGGCAAGGTCGTGGCCGTGCAGACGCTGCCTGCCAAGCTGTTTCCGCAGCCCGAGGGCCTGACTTTCGCGCCCAACGGCGACCTGTTCATCTCGTCCGAAGCCGGCCGGAAAGACGGGCAGGGCCTGGTGTACCGCTTCACGGCCACGGCCCCGCTCGACTAACCCCGCCCCGGTGCTGACTACGCTATTCGACATTCTGCGGCAGGCCGACCACGGCCTGCTGCGCGCCCTCAACGGGCGGCACACGCCCTGGCTGGACCCCATTATGGTGTTTGCCTCGCAGGCCAAATCCTGGCTCAGCGGCTACCTGCTGCTCCTCGTGGTGCTGGCCTACCTGTTCCGGCGGCGGGCCTGGGCGCTGCTGCCCATCATCGGAGCGTCAGTAGGGCTGGCCGATTTGATTTCGGCCCGGCTCTTCAAACCCTTTTTCCACCGCCTGCGGCCCTCGCACACCCTGGATTTGGGGCCGCTGCTGCACCTGCCCGATGGGCCGGGCGGGCAACTGGGCTTCCTATCCTCGCACGCCGCCAACGTGGCCGCGCTGGCCACGCTCCTGTGCCTGCTGCTGCCCCCGCGCTACCGGGCCGCTAAGGGATGCGCCGTGGCTTGGGCTACGCTCGTGTGCGTGAGCCGCGTGTACCTGGGCGTTCACTATCCTACTGATGTGCTGGGCGGGGCGCTGCTCGGCGTAGCCCTGGGCTTTGGTGGCGCGGCCGTGTACGGGCAGGTAGTGCGCCGGCTGGCCGGGCCGGTGCCCGGACCTGCGGCTGAGTTGCAACAAGCCTAAGCCTGCCGCCAGCCAGATTCCCCGCCGCGCTACTTCTCTCCCTTATCGATTCGTTTCATTTTTCATCTTCACCCCCTCACCGCATGGAAATTACCCACGTTCACGCCCGCGAAGTCCTTGACTCGCGCGGCAACCCCACGGTGGAAGCCGATATTACCCTGTCCGGCCAGCACCACGGCCGCGCCATCTCGCCCTCCGGGGCCAGCACCGGCGAAAAGGAAGCCACCGAGCTGCGCGACGCCGACCCGAAGCGCTACCAGGGCAAGGGCGTGCAAAAGGCGGTTAGCAACGTTAATAATCAGATGCGCCGGCGGCTGGTGGGCCAGTTGTTCGACACGCAGGCGCAGCTGGACGAGGCCCTGATTGCGCTGGACGGCACGCCCAACAAGTCGGCGCTGGGCGCCAACGGCATCCTGGCCGTCTCCATTGCCTTTGCCAAGGCCCAGGCCGCTGCCAGGCAGGTACCGCTCTACCGCCAGCTGGCCGACCGCAGCCACTACACGCTGCCCGTGCCCTGCATGAACGTTATCAACGGCGGGCGGCACGCCGACAATACGGTGGACTTTCAGGAATTCATGATTGCCCCGCACAACGCCGACTCTTTTGCCAACGCCATTCGCATGGGCGAGGAAGTGTTTCACACCCTCAAAAGCCTGCTCAAGGGCAAGGGCTACGTGACGGCCGTGGGCGACGAGGGCGGCTTTGCCCCCGACCTGAAGGCCAACGACGAGGCCGTGGAGCTGATTCTGGAAGCTATATCGCAGGCTGGCTACCGCCCCGGCACCGACATCTCCCTGTGCCTCGACCCGGCCACCAGCGAGCTATACGAGGCCGGCACCAATGGCGCACCGGGCCTGTACCGCTTCTTCAAGTCGACCAAAAAAACGATGACTTCGCAGGAATTGAATGGGCTGTGGGAAAGCTGGGTAAGCCAGTACCCCATCGTACTGCTCGAAGACGGCATGGGCGAAAACGACTGGGCCGGCTGGCACCAGCACACCGCTGCGCTGGGCAGTAAAATCGAGCTGGTGGGCGACGATATTTTCTGCACCAACCCGCTGATTTTGCAGCAAGGCATCGACCAGCACATTGCCAACTCGGTGCTCATCAAGCTCAACCAGATTGGTACCGTGACCGAGACGCTGCGCACCATGGAGCTGGCCTACGCCAACAACTACGGTTGCTTCGTGTCGCACCGCTCGGGTGAAACCGAGGACACGACCATCGCCGACCTGACGGTGGCCCTGAACGCCGGCCACCTGAAAACGGGCAGCGGCTGCCGCTCCGAGCGGGTGAGCAAGTTCAACCAGCTGCTGCGCATCGAGGAGGAGCTGGGCAGCGCCGGCAAGTTCGCCGGCCTCAAGGCATTCAAAAACCAGTAATCAACCCAGTAACATCATGAAAAACACCCTCGTAACCACCGCCCTGCGCGCCGCGCTCCTGCTGAGCCTGACCGCCCTGCTCACCCTGACGGCCCAGGCTCAGCAGGTCCAGCCCGCCACCACGAGCCCGGTGGAGATTCCGGCCAGCCAGCTGCCCACGGCCGTGCGCCAGGCCATTGCCAAACAGTACGCGGGCTACCGCGTCGATGATGCCCGCAAAATCAGCGGCGGCAAGGCCGGCACTACCTACCGGGTGGAGCTGGAAGGCACCGGCAAAAAGGAAATGCACGTTGTGTTCAACGCCGCCGGCAAGGTGCTGCGCAGCACCACCGAAACCGAGCGCGACGACTAGGACCGGCGCGACAACCGAACGGCCCGCTCGGTCAGCCCCTACGTGGGGCTGCCGGGCCGTTTTCGCGTTAAGGGAAATGCCTGCTTATTCCACTTCAGCCACCTCACGGGCCAATTGCTGCACGTCGCTCTTCATCAGGTTGACGGTGGATTCGAGCTGGTCGAACAGGTTGGCGCGGATGCGCAGGGCGTCCGCTTTGTAGGTGCCGCCGGCTCCGAAGAGCAGGTCTTCGAGCTGTTTTTTCTCGTCCGCGTCCTTAGCTCCCAGCTCGCCGGCCGTGAGCCAGCGGTTGAGCAGGCGCTTGCGCAGCGGAGGCCGGTTTGCGCCCCGGATGCCAGGGCGTGAGAGGTAGTTCCAAACCGCGGCCGGGAACACGGTCGACTCGGCGGGGCCGTGCCAGACGTCGCCCAGCGCGTTGCGGCGGTGCGAGAATGGAATGTCGGCTGCCGCTGAGGTGCGCAGGCTGCTGTAGCCCAATGCCGCGCCGATGAGGCCGATGGCAATGCCCACGGGCCGGTAGATGGTTTTGCGCACCTCGAAGAGCGACATGAGCCCCGTGGCCACGGAGCCCAGCGCCCCGAGCAGAATGGCGATGATGGTCAGGTTCTTCACCCGCGAGCCGGCTTCGTCGAGCAGGAAGTCAGCAATCTGGTCGGCGCGCTCTTCCTCGCAGTCCAGCTCGCCGGCCGTGCTGGAAATTTCCAGCGCCACGTCGGTCAGGCGGCTGCCCACCTGCTGGCGGGCCACCACCCGCGCCAGCGTGCCGGGTGGCGTGGCCAGCATGGCGCGCAGCTGGGGCACCAGCCCGCACACGTTGGCCGTGCGCAGGGCATCGACGGAGAAGGTGCGGGCCAGCAGCGAATCGGCGGCCAGCACGGCTTCGGGCAGCACGGCGTAGCCCTTGGGGGCCACCACGGGCGTGAGCGGGGCGCACTCGCTTTCGTCGGGCACGTCTTTGGCCGCCAGCGAGCGGGGGGCGGTGTTGCAGCTGCCCAGCAGCAGCAGGCCACTCAGCCCAAGGGCCTGCCAGAACAGCGCGGGCCGGCGGCCGGCGGGGGATGATTTCACCATATGCAACAAACAGCAGAGCTATGCTTAGGCTAACGCGCCGGCCGGCCCGGGGGTTGGCCAGCCGCGCCGGACGTGCCGACGTGCTGTCAGCCAAGGGCTACTTTTGTCCTTTGCCGGGTCAGAACCTGCCTCTTAAACTGCCTTGACCGTGTTGATTTCCCCTCTTGCTTTTATGCGCCGCACGGCGCTGGTGGCGCTGCTGCTGGCCCTGCCCTCGCTGCTGTTTGCCTGGGGTGCCTGGAGCCACCAGCGCATCAACCGCGCCGCCGTGCTGGCTTTGCCACCCACCCTGCGCACGTTCTTCTACAACCACGCCGACTTTGTGACGGAGGAGGCCGTCATGCCCGACGCCCGTAAATTCGTGCTGCACGACAAGGCCGAGAACCCGCGCCACTTCATCGACGTGGAGGCCTACGACAAGCCGCTGAGCCAGCTGCCCCGCACCGCCGCCGAAGCCCGCGCCACGTACGACGCGGCCACGCTGGCCAAAAACGGCACCCTGCCCTGGACCATTCTTGAAACCCTGGCCCAGCTCACGCAGGCCATGAAAAACGGCCGCAAAGACGAAATCCTGTTCCTGGCCGGCGACCTGGGCCACTACCTCGGCGATGCGCAGATGCCCCTGCACACCTCCCTCAACCACAACGGCCAGCTTACGGGCCAGACCGGCATTCACGCCTTTTTTGAGGGGCAGCTGCCCGAGCTGTTCGGGGCGGCCTACAACTTCAACGTGGGCACTGCCACCTACGTGGCCGACCCGGTGGCTGAAACCTGGCGGCTGCTGGCCACCAGCCACGCCAGCGCCGACACGCTACTGGCCGTGGAACGCCAGCTGCAAACCGAGGTGGCCCTGGCCGACCGCTACGAGCACGACGCGCAGGGCGGCATCCGCAAAACCCAGTTCAGCGACGAGTACCACGCCCGCGCCTACGCCACCCGCTACCACCAGGCCCTCAACCACCTGGTGGAGCGGCAGCTGCGCCGGGCCGCCCGGTCCACGGCCGATTTCTGGTACACGGCCTGGGTCAACGCCGGCAAGCCCGACCTCACCCGCCTGGATTCAGATTACACCACCCGCAGCAACGCCCGCAACCTGCGCCACGAGTTGCAGTTGCTCCAGCGCGGCCAGCTGGTGGATATCAAGACCAACCCGGAGTTCTAGCCTCAGCGCTACTCCGCCAGGGTAGCGGCCAGCGCCCGCAGCTGCGTTTCCAGCGGCTGCACCTGGGCGTCCAGCTCGCCCAGCAGTTGGGCCCGCACGCGCAGCTCAGCGGGGCGGTAAAGGCCGCCCTGCTCGTAGAGCAGCTGCGTGAGGTGCGAGCCGGGCAGGCGGCGGCCCACTGTCCGCCACCGCGCCCGCAGCTGCGCCTGCCGGGAGGGCGCGGCCGGGGCTTGGCCCGCTGGCTGCGTGAGGTAAGCCCACACGGTGGGCGGCAGCGCGGACGCCACCGCCGGTCCGTGCCGGACGTCGCCTAGCGCGTTGCGCGGATGGGCAAAGCTGGCTTCGGGCACCGGGGCCTGGGTGCCGCTCCACGCCGCCCCGGCGGCCACCAGCAGGCAGACGACGCCGGGGGCCTGCGCGAAAAACGCCCGCGTCGTGCGCGGCTTCAGCACCGGAAACGAGAGCAGGCCGGTCAGGCCCAGCCCCAGGGCGAGCAGCAGCAGGTGGCGGCAGTGGGCATCGGCGGCGGCTTGCAGCTCGGTGGCCAGCGCGGCGGCGCGGTCCTGCTCGCAGCGCAGCTCGGCGCGGGCTTGCTGCACCACGGCGCTCAGGCGGGCCACTTGCTGGCGCAACTGGTGGGCTAGCATCTGGTGGGCCGCCGAACCGGGAGGCGTACGCCGTAGGGCCCGCAGGCGGGGCACCAACCCGGCGGCGTTGGCGGCGTTAAGAAGCATTGGGGTTAATTGATGAATCAGGGCCGTATCGGCGGCCAACTCAACACCTGACTGGCGGCACAGCCCGGGGGGCTCGGCCAGTGGGTGGGCCGGGGCGCAGGCGCTTTCATGGGGCCGGGGCGGGGGCAGTTGCCGGGCCACGGTACAGGCCGTGAGGCCGGCCAGAACCAGCCACCGGCCCGGCCAGCGGCGTAGCGCGGACGGCAAACGAAGAAACGGCATCAGCACAAACACAAGGCGTTGTCAGCGGCGGCAACCCCATGAGGCGCGCCCAATTGCGGGTTTATGCCCATCTTACGCAGGGGTTGGGCCGATGGCCCGCCCGCACTGCTACTATTCGCTTTGCTATGTCAGCCACTGCTCCCCTGCTGCCGGGCGGCCTGCCGCTTTTCACTGTGCTGCTGGTGTGGGGCACCTGCCTGGGACTCGGGTACTTGCTGGGCCTCTACGACCGGCTGCTGCGCCCGCTGGGGCCGCAGCTCCCTTTTTACCTGGTGGTCATTGTGAGCTTCACGGCCTTCCTGCACGTCATGTATGAGGGCTTTTCGCGCCCGCTGCCTTTGGGCATCACGCTGCTCTACGCCGGGGGCAGCCTGCTCACGGGCCTCCTCTTTGGGTGGCTGGGGCTGTGGCTGGCCCGTCTTTTCTAGCGCTGGCCCACCGGGGCATCGGACGGGCGGCCGGGCGCGTATGCTTACCAGGCGCTTTCCCTTCGCCACTACTTTACCTGCTCTTATGAACCGTTCGGTGTTGTTTATTGGCCTGGGAGGCTTTATCGGGTCGGTGAGCCGCTACTGGGTGCAGCAGTATTTTCTGCGCTTCGTGCCGGTGGGCTTTCCGCTGGGCACGTTTCTGGTCAACATCATCGGCTGCCTGCTCATTGGCTTATTTCTGGGCTTCTTCGAGCGGCACACCGAGGTGTCGCTCTCGTGGCGGCTGTTCCTGACCACGGGCTTTTGCGGGGGCTTCACCACCTTTTCCACGTTCGCCTACGAGAGCGTGACGCTGGCCCGCACCAGCGAACTGGTGCTGCTGGCCGCGTACGCCGCCGGCAGCCTGCTGGTGGGCATGCTGGCGGCCTTTTTGGGCTTCTGGGCGGCCCGGTTTATCTAGCTGGGGTCCTCTCAGAAAACGGAAAATATAGTACGTTAAGGGCTGAAAAAGGGCTGCCAGGGCCAGACATCGATTCAAAACCTTCGAGTCGGAGGGTTTGCCTTACTTGTTTTAACAACACCCGGACGAACCTTGTAAAGCAAATTTTAGCGGTCGTTGGAGCGCTGGAGGTACACTTTCATTACTTCCACGGCCATTTACCCGGTGGTTTGGTCCAACATCTTCCGGCCGGTGGGCGTGAAACGGACAGGGTCGTCGCAGTCGTTGAGGATTTGTTCGATGTGACGGACTACTTGGTGGTAGCTCTTGGGGCAGAAGCTACGGGGCAACGAGGGCAGCGGCTCTAGCGGGAGCGGCGTGGCGTGTGACATTTAGTGCAACCTGACCGTCGGCGAGCACCGGGCCGACCTGCAACAGCGGGCTTTGGATGTAGGGCCGAATGACCAGCCGGAGCATGTGGGACCCCTCGGCTAACGCTTTTTTGCCCCCATTGGCCAGCAGATTCGCCCATAGCGACTGGCTTTTTCGGCGGGAAGTTTCAGGGGCAAGCACGGGCTGGTGCAGCACGGGTTGCGCGTTTTCCTCTATGAGGTATTGCGGCTCGGGCTGCAAGTAGGCGGTGTAGACCAGCTCGTTGTCGACGTAAAAACAGTATTGGAAGCTGCCCCTTTTCATGAAATCGGTGCGTTGCGCGTCGGGGGCGAGGCGGGCCAGGGCATCGGGAAGCGAGGTGGTCAGGAAAGCCGTCAGGTACAAGCTGCTTTTGGGCGTGAGGGTGTGGGCGTGGTACCCGATATAGTGCGCGTCATCAGCGTATCCAGTGGGAGGAATGCGCGTGGCGCTGAACAGTATCCGGCCGAGGTGGGCTTGTTGAAAGGCAAGCAACGAGGCAGCGGACGCCGGTGCGGGCTGCTGGGCGCGGACAGCTGGGCCCCAGAGCAGCAAGAGCGACAAAGTGGAATTCATGGTAACCGGGGCCGCTGAGCGGTGCGCAACAAAGAAAAAGAATCTATGTCGTAAATTTACGGCATATTATGTCGTATATTTGCGACATACTTCTGGCTTTGCTACCGACTCCTATGTCTTCGAACGCGGATATCCTGAACCGTCCCTTGCTGCAGGTGGTGCTCGAACGGGTACTACGCACCGAATGCCTCGTGCTGGAAGGCCTCCGGCTCCAGACCCAGGGGTACAATGGCCAGCCCGGCGGCGGCGGCCAGCAGCGGCTGGAAGCCGCCGAGCAGCGCGCTTACGAGCGGGCCGAAACCCTGCTTCATCAATTGCTGGCCGCTACTACCGCCGCGCCAGCCTCCACCGAACGACCCGCTTCCCGTAATGACTTACGCTAAAACGTCCGCCTTCACGGCGGAGCAACAGTACTTGGCCCGCGTGGCCAAGGCCCTGGCCCACCCGGCGCGGGTGGCCATCATTCAGTTTCTGGCCAGCAAGCAAACCTGCATTTCCGGGGACATTGCGGCCGAGCTGCCGCTCTCGCGCACCACGGTGTTTCAGCACTTGCAGGAGCTGAAAGCGCTGGATTTGATACGCGGCGAAATCGACGGGCTCACCGTTTGCTACTGCCTCAATACCGAATTGCTGCACCAGGTGCACCAGCAGTTCACCGCCTTTTTCATCGAGGCCACGAGTGGCGCGGCCTGCGGGCCCAACGATGCGTGTGCCTGCTAACCACCAGCCGCTTTTCACCCCCATTTTACGAAGCAACGCCATGAAAATTTCTGAAATCAAGCAGGCCCTGGCCGAAGTAGAAGCTGTCAATTTCCGCCTGCCCTCGGGCGAGTATCTGCCATCCCATTTCCACGTCACGGAAGTAGGCTTGGTGAGCAAGCATTTCATCGACTGCGGCGGCGTGGAGCGCCGGGAAACGGTGGCCAACTTCCAGCTCTGGGAGGCCGGCGACTACGACCACCGGCTGGCTCCGCTAAAATTCCTGCACATCCTGGAGTTGTCGCAGCGCATTCTGGGCACGGAGGACCTGGAAATTGAGGTGGAATACCAGCAGACCACCATCGGCAAGTTTGGGCTGACGCGCGAAGGCAATGACTTCGTGCTGACGCAAAAGCAGACGGCCTGCCTGGCGCAAGATGCCTGCGGGATTCCGGCGGCCCAGCTGTTTGCGCTGCCCCAGCTGCAAACGGCCGGCGGGTGCACACCGGGTGGCGGGTGCTGCTAAGGTGACCAACGGCGCGGCTCTCGGGGGTCGCGCCGTTTTATTTCCCTCTTCTTTCCCTTTGCGATGACAATTGCCTTTTTCTCCGACGTGCACGGCAACCTGCCGGCCCTGGAAGCGGTGCTGGCCGATATGGAGCAGCGCCGGCCCGACCTGATTTTCTGCCTGGGCGACCTGGTGGGCTACGCGCCCTGGCCCAACGAAGTGGTGAACGAGGTGCGGCGGCGGGGCATTCCCACGCTGGCCGGCAACTATGACCAGGGCATCGGGCTGGCCAGCAGCAACTGCGGCTGCGCCTACAAAACCGACACGGAAAAGGACCTGGGCGCGCAGAGCATTGCCTATACCAACCACATTGTGGGCGACGACGAGCGCCGCTACCTGCGTCTGCTGCCCAAGCACATGCGGTTGGAATTTCAGGAAGAGCCCTGCACGCTCAACTTGCTGATGGTGCACGGCTCGCCGCGCAAAATCAACGAATACCTGTTTGAGGACCGGCCCGAGGCCAGCTTTCTGCGGGTGCTGGCCGAGGCCAACGCCGATATCATGCTCTTTGGCCACACCCACAAGCCCTATCATCGCACGTTTGCCTACGAGGTGGCCGGCGAAACCCGCTACCGCCACGCGCTGAACATTGGCTCGGTGGGCAAGCCCAAGGACGGCGACCCCCGGGCGGCGTACCAGCTGCTGCACCTGGACGAGAACACGAAGCTGACCGACCCGCATAGTGTGCGCTCGGAGCTGATTCGCGTGGAATACGACGTGGAAAAGGCCGCCCAGGCGGTAGAGGCCTCGCCGCTGCCCAACGAGTACGCCGACATGCTGCGCAAGGCGTACTAACCACTTTTTCCGGCCATGAAATACCTCTCGCTCCTGGTCCTGGTGCTGGCCGGGGCCGCGCTGACGACGCAATCGGCGGTCAACAGCCAGCTACGGGGCACGCTGCACAGCGTGATGTGGGCGGTGCTCATCTCGTACTTGGTGGGCAGTCTGGCGGCCGGGGCGGTGCTGGTGGCCAATCAGGCCCCTTTGCCGCCCCTGGCCGCCGTCCAGCAGCTGAAATGGTACCAGTGGACTGGTGGGGCCCTCGGGATGGTGTACATCGCGGCCATCACCTTTTCGCTGCACCGGGTGGGCGCGGCCCCGCTCTTCGCCCTCGTGGTTGCCGGCCAGCTGCTGACCGCCCTGCTCTTCGACCAGTTTGGCCTGCTGGGGCTGGCCCGCAGCAACTTTTCGCTGGCCAAGCTGGCGGGGGTGCTGTTTCTGGCCCTCGGGGCCTACCTGCTTAACCGCAAATAACCCGTTCGCGCACTTACTGGCGGATACCATGACGATTTACCCCCTCACCATTGCGCACTGGAATCAGGTAAAGGGCATCTACGAGCAAGGCATTGCCAGCGGAGATGCTACGTTCCAAACCGACGTTCCTTCCTGGAAAGAGTGGCACCAGACCTGTTTGCCCCACAGCCGGCTGGTAGCCGTCGATGAAGGCTACGGCCAAAGCAACCAAGTGCTCGGCTGGGCGGCCCTGGCCCCCATTTCCGGGCGTGCGGTGTACCAGGGCGTGGCCGATGTGCAGGTCTACGTCGCCGGTTTTGCGCGGGGCCGGGGCGTTGGCCGGCAACTGCTGGAAGCACTGGTCAGCGAATCGGAAGCGCACGGCATGTGGCTGCTGCAAGCCAGCGTCTTTCCCGAAAACACCACCACCATCAGCATTTACGCCGGGGCCGGCTTCCGGGAAGTCGGCCACCGCGAACGCATGGGCCAGCTGCATGGCGTCTGGCGCTCCGTGGTGCTGCTCGAACGCCGTAGCGCAGTCGTCGGCGTGGAAGTGTCGCCCCTTATTTCTCCTGTTCCCAAAACCTATGCAACCCTCTAGCATTCCCCTGGCCCCGGCCCCCGCCGTACTGGCCGAAAAGAAACTCTCCGGCCTCGACCGGGGCCTGACCCTGTGGATATTCCTGGCCATGGCGCTGGGGGTGGGCCTGGGTTACTTCGTGCCCGGTATTAACGGGGCCATCAGCTACTTCTCGGTGGGCACGGTGAACGTGCCGCTGGCCATCGGGCTGATTTTGATGATGTACCCGCCGCTGGCCAAGGTGAAGTACGAAGAGCTGCCGAAAGTCTTTAAGAACACGCGCATTATCGGCCTGTCGCTGTTTCTGAACTGGATTGTGGGGCCGCTGCTCATGTTTTTCCTGGCCATCTGGCTGCTGCCCGACAAGCCCGAATACATGATGGGCCTGATTCTGATTGGCATTGCCCGCTGCATTGCCATGGTGCTGGTGTGGAACGACCTGGCCGACGGCAGCCGCGAGTACGCGGCCGGGCTGGTGGCCCTCAACTCAATTTTCCAAGTGCTGTTTTACTCGGTGCTGGCCTGGCTGTTTATTACGGTGCTGCCGCCTTACTTTGGGCTGAAAGGCTACGCGGTGAACATTGGCATCTGGGACATTGCGCAGAGCGTGCTCATTTATCTGGGCATCCCGTTTGCCGCCGGATTCCTCTCGCGCACCATGCTGCGCCGGCTGAAAGGCAATGAGTGGTATGAGCAAGTGTTCATCCCGGCCATTAGTCCGATTACGCTGGTGGCGCTGCTGCTCACCATCGTGGTCATGTTCAGTTTGAAGGGCGAAACCATTGTGCAAGTGCCGCTGGACGTGCTGCGCATCGCGCTGCCGCTGGCCCTGTACTTCGCCATCATGTTCGTGCTCAGCTTCGCGGCCGGCAAGTACCTGGGGGCCGACTATGCCGAAAACGCCAGCATTGCCTTCACGGCTACCGGCAACAATTTTGAACTTGCCATTGCCGTGGCCATCGGGGTGTTTGGCTTGAACTCGGGCCAGGCTTTCGCCGGGGTGATTGGGCCGCTGATTGAGGTGCCGGCCCTGATTGCGCTGGTCAACCTGGCGTTCTGGTTCCGGCGGCGCTGGTACGGCGGCAAAAGTGTAGCCGCCGCGTAACCTCGTTTTTACACTGATTTTAACTACTTCCCATGTCTGATAAGAAAAACGTGTTGGTGCTGTGCACCGGTAACTCGTGCCGCAGCCAGCTGCTGCACGGCTACCTCGCCCAGGAGCTCGGCGACCGGGCCAATGTGTACAGCGCGGGCGTGGAGGTGCACGGCCTGAACCCGCGGGCGGTGCAGGCGATGGCCGCCGACGGCGTGGACATCTCGCACCACACCAGCAACCAGGTGGACGAGTACGCGGCGGTGCCGTTTGACTACGTGCTGACCGTGTGCGACCATGCCAATGAGGTGTGCCCGGTGTTCCCGTCGTCGGCCAAGAAGCTGCACCACAACTTTCCCGACCCGGCCAAAGCCACAGGTAGCGAGGAAGAAGTTACGCAGCAGTTTAATAGCGTGCGCGACCAGGTGAAAGCCTACGCCCACGACTTCGTGCAAGCGCAATTCCAAACCACTTAGTGCCCATGAACCCCGCCCCGCTGCTCGTTCCTCACGACTTCAGCACCGACGTGCTGGTCATCGGGGCCGGCCAGAGCGGGCTGGCCGTGGGCTACTACCTGCGGCGGGCGGGCCTCGCCTTCGAGCTGCTGGATGACCAGGCGGGACCGGGCGGGGCCTGGCCCCACGGCTGGGCCTCGCTGCGCCTGTTTTCCCCGGCCGATGCCAGCTCGCTGCCGGGCTGGCTGATGCCGCGCCCGGCGGAGGCGGGCTTTCCCGCCCGCGACGCCGTGATTGACTACCTCACGCTGTACGAGCAGCGGTACGCCCTGCCGGTGCGGCGGCCCGTGCGCGTGGCCGCCGTGCACCGGTCGGGGCCGGGCTTCGCCGTGCAGACCGACACCAGGACGAGGCAGGCCCGGGCGGTGGTGTGCGCCAGCGGCAGCTGGAGCAACCCCTTCGTGCCGGCCTATCCCGGCCAGAAGGATTTTGGCGGGGTCCAGCTGCACTCGGCCCACTACCGCGACGCCGCGCCCTTTGCCGGGCAACGGGTGCTGGTGGTGGGCGGCGGCAACTCCGGCGCGCAGGTGCTGGCCGAAGTCTCGCGGGAGGCGCACACGACGTGGGTGACGGAAAAGGAGCCCCGCTTCCTGCCCGATGACGTGGACGGCCGGGTGCTGTTTTCGCAGGCCACGCAGCGCTACCACGCGCAAGCTGGCGCTGCGCCGGCCCCGCCGCCGTCACTGGGCGACGTGGTGATGGTGGACCCGGTGAAGGAAGCCCGGAGCCGGGGCGCGCTGGGCAGTGTGCGGCCCTTTGCGCGGTTCACCCGCACAGGCGTGGTCTGGGCCGATGGGCGGGAAGAAGCCGTGGACGCGGTTATCTGGTGCACGGGCTTTCGGCCGGCGCTGCCGTTTCTGGCGAACCTGGGCGTGATGGAGCCCGATGGGCGGGTGGCCACGGCCGGCACGCGGGCGACGGCCCTGCCGGGCCTGTGGCTGGTGGGCTACGGCAGCTGGACGGGGTTTGCGTCCGCGACGCTGATTGGGGTGGGCCGCTCGGCCCGGGCCACGGTGGACGAGATACAGGCATTTCTGGCCCCGGAAGCCGTTACACCAGTGGAAGAGTAGCCCCGGCGGGCGGCAGCTCGCCCAGCAAGGTGCCGAACAACTGCCGGACCTGCGCCCAGCGGCTGGGCGAAAGCGCGTAGCCCTCGCGGGCGCTGCCGGGGACCGACTCGACCAGCCCGGCTGCTTTCAGCTCCTTGAGGTGCTGCGATACGGTGCTCTGGGAAAGCGGCAGTTCTGCCACCAGCTCGCCGGTGGTGCAGGTAGCGCGGGTGGCCAGCAGGCGTACGATGGCCACGCGGGCCGGGTGGCCCAGGGCCTTGGCCACCACTGCCACCGCCTGTTCATCCGCGCTAAAGCGGGTGCCCTTATTTCCGTTCATGCCAGATTACCCACTCAGATAGGTACAGCTGGTGCGTGGCCTTTCATCGAACAAAAGCACGGCTGAGCCGATGAGCAATTTTAGGTGTTGTTAAACAAGTAGGGCAAACCCTCCGACTCGAAGGTTTTGAATCGATGTCTGGCCCTGGCAGCCCCTTTTCAGCCCTTAACGTACTATATTTTCCGTTTTCTGAGAGGACCCCTAGCTTCATCCATTCTTATTCCCACCCGCCATGTCGTTCCAGAAAATCCTGATTTACGTCGATGAGAGCCCGCAGTGCTATCACGCCACGCAGGCCGGCCTGGACCTGGCCGCCGCCCTGGGGGCCGAAGCCGGGCTGGTATGCGTACTCAACGAGGCGCGGGCCATCGGCAACATCGACGCCGGCCAGACCCACGCCGAAGCCGAAGCCGTGCTGCTGGCCCGCGCCGAGGAGCTGCTCGCCCAACTCGACGCCCTGGCCACCCCGGGCCTGCGCCTCAGCCATTTCCTGCCAAAAGGCCAGCCCGCCGAGCAGGTGCTGGCCGTCATCGAAGCCTGGGCCGCCGACCTGCTGGTGGTGGGCACCACCGGCCGCCACGGCGTGCTGAGCCTGCTGCTGGGCGGCGCGGCCGAACACCTGCTGGAGCGCGCCCACTGCCCCGTGCTGGTGGTGCCCCTCAAGGGAGCTTAGCCCAAAAACCGCGCGCCGGCCCGTAAGCTCAATTTCTACTCAGAATGCCGGGGTAACCTTGGGCTGCCGCGCCGCTGTGGGGGCGGTCTGGCCCTTGCTTTTCCGACGACATGCCGCGCTTTGCCCGCTTTTCCGATATTGCCCGCCACCTGCTCGCCCGGCACCGCCGCCTGCTGGGGGTGGTGCTGTTCGGGGTGCTGCTGCCCTGGGGCATCTTCCTGAAAGTGGGCTCTGAAATCCGGGAGCAGGAGGGCTTTGCCGGCGATACGGCCGCCTTGCGCCTGGTGCACGCCCACGCCACCCCCACCCTCGATGCCGTGAACCTGGCCCTGACCCGCGCTGGCGGCCCGCCCGTGATGGCCGTGCTGTGCGGGCTAATCGCCGCCGGGCTGTGGTGGCGCTGGCAGCACCGCCGGGCAGCCTTTTTTGGCGCGGCCGTGGGCGGCGCGGCGGCCCTCAACCTGCTGGCTAAGGGCCTGCTGGGGCGGCCCCGCCCGGCGCTGTGGGCCTCACTGGCCCCCGAAACTTCGTCGGGCTTTCCCAGCGGGCACGCCATGGGCACAGCCGCGCTGGTGCTGGCCGTGGGCCTGCTGGCCGTGGGCCTGCTGGCCCCGTGGCGCGGGCGCTGGCTGGCGTGGACTTTGGGCGGGCTGTTCGTGCTGGGCGTGGGCTTTTCGCGCGTGTACCTGGGGGTACATTACCCCAGCGACGTGCTCTCGGGCTGGATTGCCTCGGTGGGCTGGGTGAGCAGCGTGTACGTGCTGTTTTCGCCGGCCCTGCGCGAGTGGTGGGGCTCGGCCCGGCTGCGGCAGCAGTCTCACCGCCACCAGCAGCATCACTCCCAGGCCTGACCCGTTCACTTTAATGCCTTTCGCCATGCTCCGCTCCCGTGCCCTGCGCCCCCTGCTTCCTGGCCTGCTGCTGTTGCTGGGCTGGCCCGCCCGTAGCTGGGCGCAGGCAGTAACGCAGGCCCCGGCCCCGGCCGATTCGGCCTCTGCGTCAGCCGCCCTTCCGCCCCGCAACCCCTACCGGCCCACGCTGCGGCAGCTGGCCCTACCGGCACTGCTGCTGGGCGTGGCCGCGCTGGGCACCGAGAAAGTGGACGTGCTCGAAACCGACGAGGCGATTCAGGGCGCGGTGAAAAGCCATTTCCCGCGCTTCGAAACGACTATTGATGACCAGCTGCGCCACGTGCCGGCGGTGGCCACGCTGGGCCTGAGCCTGGCCGGCGTGAAGGGCGTGCACAGCACTCTCAACCAGGGCGTGATTTTCTTTCTGGCCTACACCATCAACAACACCCTGACCAGCAACCTCAAAAACCTGGCCCTGGTGGAGCGGCCCTACGGCAATCAGGACTTCAGCTCCTTTCCCAGCCAGCACACCAGCGCGGCGTTTGCAGCGGCCACGTTTATGCACCGCGAGTACGGCGGGCGCAGCGTGTGGTACAGCATCGGCGGCTACTCGGTGGCCACGGCCACGGCGGCCATCCGGGTGCTGGGCAACAAGCACTGGGCTTCCGATGTGCTGGCCGGGGCTGGTGTGGGCATCCTCTCCACCGAGCTGGCCTACTGGGCCTACCCGCTGGTGCACCGGGTGCTGGTGCGCGGCCTCCAGGACCGAGCGATGGTGGCCCCGTTCTACAGCGGCGGGGCCGTAGGGCTGGTGGTTGGCGTGCCGCTACGCTGAAGGCCAGTGCCTGAAACCGCACCTACTCTTTTATTGCCGAATGCTCTACCCGCCTGCTAACCGCTGCCCCGGATGAGAGTCCTGATTGTTGAAGACGAAGCCGAGCTGGTGCCGAGCCTGGTGAATCACGTCGGCGTCCTGGGCAAAGCGTGCGCCGGCTTCGCCCGGCGCTGAAGTGCTTCGCGCCGCTTTTCGCGGCCTCATAGGGCCAAGCATGGGCCACCCGCCATACTCCGAATTAACTCAAAATTGGCGCATAGCCTTGCGGCTCCAAACGCCTTTGCCCTCCCATGCTCAAACCCCTTATGGTGGCTCTGCTCCTCTCCGGTTGCGGCAATACCGCTCCCGAACGCCACGTCCCGGCCCCACCCGTTTTGGCGGCGCCTGCCGCCGCCGGCAGCGCCTACGACTTTGCCCACCCCGCCTCCACCTACGTCGTCCCCGCGCAGCTGCAGGAGCTCTCCGGCCAAACCCTGGTGGGCGAGGGGCAGCTGGCCTGCATCGAGGACAAAACCGGCGACCTGCACTTCTACAACCTGCGCACCCAGCGCCTGGACAGCACCGTGCAGTTCGGGCCCAAGGGCGACTACGAGGACGTGGCGCGGGTGCCCGGCGGCTACCTCGTCCTGCGCAGCGACGGCACCCTGTTCAAGCGCAACGGCCGGGTGACCACCACCTACGCCACCGGCCTGAGTGCCGCCAACGAGCCCGAAGGCCTGGCCTACGACGCGGCCAGCCAGACCCTGCTGGTGGCGTGTAAATCCGAGCCGGGCGCGGGCCTTGCCGCCACCAAGCGGGCCGTATACCGCCTCAACCCCACTACTTACCACATCGAGTCCAAGCCGGCCTACGTGCTCGACATTGCGGCCATCCTCGCCCGCTCGCCCGACGCGGCCCGCCCGGGCAAGGCCGCCAAGAAAACCGGCCAGCTGAGCCAGTTTGCGCCCTCGGCCGTGGCCGTGCACCCGCGCACCCGCCACGTGTTCGTGCTCTCGGCCCGGGGCAACGACCTGGTGGAGCTGGACCCGCAGGGCCGGCTGGTGGCCGCCCAGACCCTGGACCCGGCCCTGTTTCCGCAGCCCGAGGGCCTTGCCTTCGCGCCCAACGGCGACCTGTTTGTGTCGAGCGAGGCCGGCAGCAAAAAAGGCCAGGGCCGCCTGTACCGCTTCTCCGAAACTCCTTCCCAACCCTAACCCCTTGTCCTATGTGGTGGATGTATGCGTTGCTCTCGGCCGTATTCGCGGCCCTTACCGCCGTGCTGGCCAAAATCGGCATCAAGGGCGTCGATTCCAATCTGGCCACGGCTATCCGCACGGTCGTCATTCTGGTACTGGCCTGGGGCATCGTGTACTTCCGGGGCGGGCTGGAGCACATCGGCGACCTGACGCGCACCAACTGGATTTTTATCGGACTGTCCGGCCTGGCCACGGGCTTGTCCTGGATATTCTACTTCCGGGCTTTGCAGCTGGGCAAGGTGTCGCAGGTGGCCCCGGTCGACAAGCTCAGCGTGGCCATTGCCATCGTGCTGTCGGTGGTGTTTCTGGGCGAAAAGCTCACCTGGCACACCGGCCTGGGCGCGGCCATGATTATCGGCGGCACGCTGGTCCTCATTTTTTAAGCCTTATCCACCAAGCTGTTTCCGTTATGCGTTTTAGCCTCTTCAAATCCGTGGGCCTGAGCTGGCTGCTGGCGGCCCCCGTTACTTCTGCGCTGGCGCAGCAGGTGCCCAAGCCGGCCGCCGACACCCTCCACAAGTACGAGCGCCCCGCCACGGGCCTGGGGGCCGTGGAAAAGAAAAGCTTTTTCCAGAGCAAGGGCTTCCGGGCCAGCATCATCCCGGCCGTGCTCATCGGCTACGGCGTGAGCACCATCAATGGGCACGGATTCTACAGCAGCTACCAGGCCCACGACGATATTCGGCGCGTGTTTGGCGACTACCGCAACCACGCCGATAACTACCTGCAGTTTGCCCCCTACCTGGAGCTGGGCGGCGTGCTGCTGGCGGGCGTGAAGAGCCGCAATGACCGGGTGAATCTGGGCCTCGTCATCCTGAAAAGTGAGCTGATTATGGTGACTAGCGTCTACATCGTCAAGTTTGCCACCAACATCGACCGCCCCGACGGCACGCCCACGGCCTTCCCGTCGGGCCACACGGCGCAGGCGTTTCTGGCCGCCAGCATCCTGCACACCGAGCTACGCGACAAAAGCCAGTGGTACGGCATCGGGGCCTACACCATCGCCACCGGCGTGGCCGCGCTGCGCATGATAAACGACAAGCACTGGGAGTCCGACGTGGTGGCCGGGGCCGGCTTCGGCATCTTCTCGGCCCACTTGGGCTACCTCACCCACCGCTACCGCTGGGGCCACAAGCCCAATGAGACGGCCACGCTGCACGTTTCGCCCCTGTATTACGCCGGGGCCACGGGCCTGTCGCTGAACTGGCAGCTGCACTAGGCCCGCCACAAACTCCCTTAACCCCCACTGCTGCCATGAAGAAGATTGCCGAGGTTACCCTGCTGTTCTGGGTGATGAAAATCTGCGCCACCACGCTGGGCGAAACGGCCGGCGACCTGCTGGCCCAAACCCTGAACGTGGGTTATGGCGCCAGCTCGCTTATCCTCATCGGCCTTTTTCTGGTCCTGCTGGTGGCCCAGCTGGCCGTGAGCCGCTACATTCCGGCGCTGTACTGGGCCGTGATTCTGGCCACCAGCACGGCGGGCACCACCATGTCCGATTACATGGACCGCACCCTGGGCCTGGGCTACGCCACGGGCGCGCTCATTCTGGTCAGCATCCTGGCCGTGGTGCTGGGCCTGTGGCGGCTGAGTGAAAAGTCGCTTTCGGTGTCCGACATTACCACGAGGCGCGGGGAGCTGTTCTACTGGACGGCCATCCTGATTTCCAATACCCTGGGCACGGCCTTGGGCGACTTTCTGGCTGACGACTCCGGGCTGGGCTTCGGCGGCGGGGCACTGCTCATTGGCTCCTTGCTGGCCGTGGTAGTGCTGGCCTACTACTTCACCAGCCTCTCGCGGGTGCTGCTGTTCTGGGTGGCCTTCGTGCTCACGCGGCCCTTCGGCGCCACGTTCGGCGACCTGCTCACCAAATCGCCGACCGACCACGGCCTGGGCTTCGGCACGCGCGGCTCGTCGCTGATTTTGTTCGGCCTGCTGCTGGGGCTGATTCTCTACACCTCGCTGCGCCCACACTCATCCCCGCCTGCCCGTGAGAGCGGCCGCCCGGACGGGCCGGTTGGGCGCTGAGGGCCGCGCTGTTTCCGCTAACCTGTATTTCCTGTTTTCCTCGCTTTATGAAAAACCTGCTGCTTACCGCGCCGCTGGCCTGCCTGCTGGCGGGCGGTCCGGCCCGCGCCCAGACGCCGCCCGTGGGCGCGGCGGCCCCGGCCCCCTACCACCTGCTGAGCACCGTAGCCATCGGCGGCGAAGGCGGCTGGGACTATTTGAGCGTGGACCCCGCCGGCGAACGGCTTTACGTGTCGCACGGCACCCAGGTGGAAGTGGTCGATTTGAGCACCCACAAGGTTATCGGCACCATCCCCAACACGCCCGGCGTGCACGGCATCGAGGTGGTGCCCGCCGCCGGGCGCGGCTACATCACCTGCGGCCGCAACAACACCTGCGTGGTGTTCGATTTGAAAACCCTGCAGCCCATTGGGGCGCCCATTGCCACGGGCCCCAAGCCGGACGCGCTGCTGTATGATGCCTTTTCCAAGCGCGTGTTCCTGTTCAGCAACGACGGCGGCAAGAGCACCGTGCTCGACGGCGCCACCGGCACCGTGGTGGGCACGGCCGACCTGGCCGGCGACGTGGAAGCGCCCGCCACCGACGGCAAAGGCACCCTCTTCGTCAACATCGAAGACAAGAGCGAAGTCATTGCCCTAGATGCCAATACTTTGGCCGTGAAAAGCCGCCACGCGCTGGCGCCCGGCAAGGAACCCACCGGCCTGGGCTACGACCCGAAAACCAACCGCCTGTTCAGCGCCTGCGCCAACGAAAAGCTGGTGGTGACGGATAGCAAAACGGGCCGGCAGGTGGCCGTGCTGCCCATCGGCAAAGGCACCGACGGCGCCGTGTTTGACCCCAGCACGGGCAACGTCATCACTTCCAACGGCGCCTCGGGCACATTCACGGTCATCCACCAGGACTCGCCCTCGAAGTACCGCGTGGTGGGCGAAGTGCCCACGGCGCGCGGGGCCCGCACCATTGCCCGGGACCCGAAAACCCATCACCTGTTTACCTGCACCGCCGATTACGGCCCCGTGCCGGCGCCCACGGCGGACAACCCGCGCCCCCGGCCCAGCATCGTGCCGGGCACGTTCCGCGTGCTGGAATACGGGCGCTAGCCGTGCCTCCGCTCCATCAGCAAAAGAGCCAAGTGAGAAATCCTCACTTGGCTCATTACCAACTAACACGGCTTTGGCAGCCTTGGCCTTGGTTAAAAGGATTGGTCCAAACAGTTACATGACCGACATATGGAAGCTATTGGTGGCCGTTCCCAACGCTATCGGGTAGGCTCGGTTTGTGAATCAACCCGTTGCCTGCCGTTTCAGATGCTTTAGCTGCCAATACCAAACTGCCCCAACTGCGTACTTTGCGCGCATGTCCGATTTTCGCCTCCGTGTATTTGCCGCCGTGGCCCGGCACCTGAGCCTGACCAAGGCCGGCCAGGAGCTGTTTGTGAGCCAGCCGGCCGTTACCAAGCACATCCGGGAGCTGGAGGCGCAGTACGGCCAGCGCCTGCTGGAGAGGCGCGGCAACCGCGTGACCCTCACCGAGGCCGGCCGCCTGCTGCACGCCCACGCCGATGCCGCCGCCGCCGCTCAGCAGCTGCTCGAAGACCAGCTGCTGGGCCTGCGCGACCCCGACGAGGCCGCCGGCCGCCTGCGCCTGGGGGCCAGCACCACCCTGAGCCAGTACGTGTTGCCGGGGCTGCTGCCCGCCTTCCAGGCCCGCTACCCGCAGGTGCAGCTCTCGTTTCTGAACGCCAACTCCGAGCGCATTGCCGAGGCCCTGCTGCGCGGCGAGCTGGACCTGGGCTTCGTGGAGGGCCGCACCAAGAGCCACGACCTGCACTACGAGCTGCTGCTGCCCGACGAGCTGGTGGCCGTGCGCCGCACCACGCCCGGCGGCCCGCCCGCCGCGCCGCTGCTCCTGGCCGAGGCGCTGGCCCACCCGCTGGTGCTGCGCGAGCGGGGCTCGGGCACGCTGGAAATCCTCGAATTTGCCCTGCGGGCGCAGCACATCAAGCTCAGCGCCCTGCCCGTGGCCATCTACCTGGACAATACGGAGGCCATCAAGCGCTACCTCGAAGCCGCGCCCACCGCCCTGGGCTTCGTGTCGCGCCGGGCCCTGGACCGCGAGCTGGCGGCCGGGCTGCTCGAAATCGTGCCCATTGCCGGGCTGCACCTGGCCCGGCAGTTTGAGGCGGTATCGGTGCAGGGGCAGCCACTGGCCCGGCCGGCGCAGCGGTTCCTGAGCTTCGTGCAGGGGCAGCTGAAGGGGGGCAAATAAAAAATGGTGATGCCGGATAACCATTCGGTATCCGCTGAAAGCACCACTTTATGAGCAGCTTACGTACCATTGCAGCGTAGTGCGGACCGGGTGGTTCGCCCATCTTCACCCTACTTGCTTATCCTCATGGAAAACACTCCGCAGCCCGCCCCAACCGATGCGCAACCCGCCGCCGAACCGGCCGCCCACGATGGCACCCCGCACTACGGCGACTTCGGCCACCCCGCCGACCCCACCGCGCCCCGCCACTACCAAGCCCCGACCAACGACGGCACGAACGACAACCCCGACGAGTTCAGCGAATTTCGCGGCAAGCACGCCGCCGCCACCGAGCACTACTGCATGCCCGAAGCCATTGCCGACCCCCACCAGCAGCGCGGGCACGTGGAGCAGAATCAGGCCGTCGCGGCCGTGCAGGCCAGCGCGGACGGCACGCCCGGCGAGCAGAAGGCTGCCTACGCCCTCGACGACCCCCGCATGGCCGGCGGCGACGTGTTCGACCTGAAAGACGAGCAAACCGGCTTCTAAGCCCTCAGGCCAGTAGTTCATCCGTCCAGCGGCCGGCTCGTGGTGTACGAGCCGGCCGCTGGCGTTTCCAGCCCCCGCGGCGGCCGGCCTGGCCACGCAAAACGGACGCGCCACCCTGGCTCGGCCCGGGCAGTCAATAACCTTTGGTTATGCAGGATAATATTATTGGATAATCCAACCGGTGGGCAACGCCGTATATTTGCCTCAGAAACAAACCCCTCCCGCTCATGGCCCTCCCAGTTCAGCCCACGCCGCTTCAAGCTTCCACCCCGCTGCCCGCCCCTGCCCCGGCCGGGGAAACCGCCGCCCCCGAATTCAACGAAACCAGCGGCTTCTTCCGGCACCTGCACACGCCCCGGGTGGCCTTCGGGCAGGACTTCACCTTGAAGCAGGTGGTGTTCGTGCTGTTCTTCGTGTTCTGCCTCACGCCCTGGGCCTCGCCGCCCATTGCCCTGGCGCTGGGCCTGCTGCTGGCCCAAACCATCGGCAACCCCTTCACCACGCAAACCAAGCAGGCCACGGCCAAGCTGCTCCAGTTTTCGGTTATCGGGCTGGGCTTTGGGATGAATGCCCACGCGGCGGTGCAGGCCGGCAAGGAAGGCATCCTGTTTACGGTAGTGTCCATCTTCGGCACGCTGCTGCTGGGCTTGGTCGTGGGCCGGTGGCTGGGTCTGGGCAAGCACGTGGTGCACTTGATTTCGTGCGGCACCGCCATTTGCGGGGGCTCGGCCATTGCGGCCATCGGGCCGGTGCTGCGGGCCAAGGACGAGGAAATGTCGGTGGCGCTGGGCACGGTGTTCGTGCTCAATGCCGTGGCCCTGTTCGCCTTCCCGCCCATCGGCCACGCCCTGGCCATGACGCAGAACCAGTTCGGCCTGTGGTGCGCCATTGCCATCCACGACACCAGTTCGGTGGTGGGCGCGGCGGCGGCCTACGGCAACCAGGCCCTGGAAGTGGCCACCACCGTGAAGCTGGCCCGCGCCCTCTGGATTATCCCGGTGGCCATCGGCACGGCCATGATTTTCAAGCAAAAGGGCGTGAAAATCACCATTCCCTACTTCATCTTCGGCTTCATCGCCGCGATGCTGGTCAACACCTTCGTGCCAGCGGCCAAGCCCCTGGGCCCGGTGATGGTGAACCTAGCCAAAATCGGCCTCACGGTCACGCTGTTTTTTATCGGGGCGGGTTTGTCAGCGCGGGTGGTGCGCTCGGTGGGCATGAAGCCCTACGTGCTGGGCATCCTGCTCTGGGTGGTGATTTCGACCGGCTCGCTCTACGTGATTCTACACACGGTATAGATGCTTGGTCGGGGCAGAGCGACCGAATGGTAGCGCTTGCTTTGCCCGATTTAACTAATTGACTGTCTGCATTCCGCAAAACAAGTTGTTTTGCGCGCTGGCTGGCCTTTGCCGCCTGTTTCACCTCTCTCCTTGGCCTCATGGAAACCACTCCCGACCCCTCGCCTCGGCTGCAGCCGGAAGACAAGCAGGCCTTCATCAAAATCGCCGGCCTGCTGACCTGGGTGATTGCCCTGATGGTGCTGGTAGTAGCCGTGACGGCCTACATCGTCGTCTTCAACCCTAAAACGCCCGACCTGCTGGCCGATGCCCCGGCCACGACGGCCGCCGCTGCGAGTGGGCCTGCGGCGGGCTTGCCTGACGTTGCCGGGGGGGCTGTGGGGAGCAAAACCAACTTCTTCCAGCCCGCCCGCTTCGTGCTCGACAGCGTGAAGCCCGACCCGGAGGGCCAGCTCATCCGCTACGGCCACGAGCTGATTGCCCACACCCCCCACTACCTCGGCCCGCAAGTGGCCAACCCGGCCCTGCGGCTGGCCGGCAGCAACCTGGCCTGCCAGAACTGCCACCTACAGGCCGGCCAGAAGGCGTTTTCGGCCCCCTACGTGGGCATCTGGGGCATTTACCCCACCTACAAAGGGCGCGAGGATGCCATCAGCACCCTGGAGGACCGCATCAATGGGTGCATGACGCGCAGCCTCAACGGCCGGCCCCTGCCGGTGGACGGCAAGGAGATGAAGGCCATCATCACCTACATGAAATGGCTGGGCCGCCAGGTGCCAGTGGGGGAGAAGGTGAAGGGCCAGGGTTTTGTTAAGTTCACCATGCCCAACCGCGAGGCGAATCTCGGGCAGGGCAAAATCGTCTTCGCCCAGCAGTGCACCAGCTGCCACGGAGCTAATGGCCAGGGCCGCCTCAACGGCACGCTGGCCGCCGATGGTTACCAGTACCCGCCGCTGTGGGGACCCGACAGCTACAACGACGGGGCCGGCATGCACCGCCTGCAAACGGCGGCCCGCTTTATCAAGGCCAATATGCCTTTCGGCGCCACGGCCGAGCACAGCATCCTCACCGATGACGCCGCCTACGACGTGGCCGCCTACATCAACTCGCTGCCCCGCCCGCGCATGGCCCACCTGGAAAAGGACTACCCCAACCTCAAAAAGAAGCCCGCCGACTGCCCTTACCCGCCTTACGCCGACCGGTTTACGCAGCACCAGCACCAGTTTGGTCCCTACGCGGCGATGGAAGCGGGCAAAAAGGGCGGCGAGTAGCCCCGCACCGATTTCCAGTTTCACCCCTTTCGTTTTCACCGCGCTGCTTCGGTGGTGCCCTTTCCCCAGTTGCCATGAAACACCTGCTGCTGACCGCCGCGCTGCTCGCCGGCCTCACCCTCTCGGCCCGCGCCCAGACGCCCGCCACCCGCAACGCCACCGCCATGCATGACCGCGAAGCTTTTCAAAAAGGTGCCTTCCAAGGGGCCACGGCCGACCAGGCCCAGTACCACGTCATCTACCAGCTTGACAGTGACGACCCCAAGCTCATCCAGCAGACGCTGCGTAACATCGGCAACGCGCTGGAGGACAGCCGGCTTAAAGGCAAGCTCACCGTGGAGCTGATTGCCTTCGGCGGGGGCACCACACTCTACCGCAAGGACCAGCCCTACGAGGCCCAGCTCACGGCCCTGAAGCAGAAAGGCGTGATTCTGGCCCAGTGCCTGAACACACTCAAGGAAAAGAAAATCAGCAAGGACGAGCTGCTGCCCCTGATTTCCTACGTGCCCAGCGGCAACGGCGAGCTCATTATCCGGCAGGCCCAGGGCTGGTCGCTGGTGCATCCGTAGCGCCGGACTCTCCGCTGCTTTCGTGCTTTTCTCCGCTTTCCTTACCCAACCCCATGAAACCCCTTCCGCACCTGCTGCTGGCGCTGGCACTGGCCGCCCCGGCCGCCCTTTTCGCCCAGACCATGCCTATCCAAAAGCCCACGCCGCCCGAGCCGGCCCACCGCTTTGACCCGCCCTGGAACGCGCCGTTTCAGGCTGGAGTGCCCTTCACGGTGCCGGGCATCGACAACGCGCCCGACCTCTACGGCGACGTGGTGGACCCGCAGTTGGTGGTGTTTTTCGGGGGCAACCAGTTCATGGTGCTCGATGATTTGCTGAAGGAGTTCCGCAAGGCCCACCCCGAGTACGTGCGCATTTTCGTGGAAACGCTGCCGCCCGGCATCCTGGCTAAGCAGATTACGCAGGGCAGCCTGGTAGTAGGCAACCTGCGCATCGAGCTGAAGCCCGACGTGTACGCGGCCGGCAAAAACCGCATGGATATGACGCCGGAGTGGTTTGCCCGCACCACCAGCTACGCCCAGAACCGGCTGGCCATCCTCGTGCGCCAGGGCAACCCCAAGAAGGTGACCAGCCTGCGCGATTTGGGCCGGCCCGAGGTGCGCGTGAGCATGCCTAACCCCGAATGGGAAGGCATCGGCAAGCGCATCGAGGAATCGTACGAGAAGGCCGGGGGCGCGGCCTTGAAAACGGCCGTGATGACGACCAAAGTGAAAGCCGGCAGCACTTACCTGACCCAGATTCACCACCGCCAGTCGCCCCTGCGGGTGCTCTACGACCAGTCCGACGCGGCCCCGGTGTGGTACACGGAGGCCTTTTATCAGAAAATGCTGGGCCACCCGGTGGAAAGCGTGGCCATCCCGGCCAAGGAAAACATCATGGCCAACTACGTGGCCGGGGTGATGAAAGCCGCGCCCCACGCCAAGGCCGCCGAAGACTTTGTGGCCTTCCTTAACAGCCCAGACGGGCAGGCCGTGTACCAGAAATACGGCTTTTTGCCGCCCGTTAAGTAACGCGCTAATACCCATGAAAACATCCCCGCTTACCCGGCTCCGCCGCTTCGCTCTATTGCTCATGTCTCCTGCTCTGCTCGCGGCCGCGCCGGCCGCCGCCCAAACCCTGCACGTGTACGGCCCCGGCGGCCCGGCCACGGCCATGAAGGAATGCGCCGCCGCCTTCACCAAACAAACCGGCCTGGACGTGGCCGTCACGGCCGGCCCCGAGCCCAAGTGGCTGGCCCAGGCGCAGCAGGACGCCGACCTGGTGTACGGCGGGGCCGAGTACATGCTCACCCAAACGGCGCTGGCCCACCCCGGCTTTATCGACGAAGCCAGCCGCACCAGCCTCTACGCCCGGGAGTCGGCGGTGCTGGTGCGCCCCGGCAACCCGCTGCACATCAAGCGGCTCGAAGACCTGGCCCGGCCCGGCGTGCGCCTGCTCGACGTGAACGGGGCCGGCCAGATGGGCATGACCGAGGACATGGCCCGCAGCAGCGCCCTCATCAGCAACCTGCAGCACAACACCAAAACGTCGGTCAAAACCAGCGCCGAGGCCGTGGACCTCTGGCAGCAAAAGCCCCAGGACTACGACGCCTGGATAACCTATGCCTCCTGGCAGCCGCGCCTGCCCGGCTCGGCCCTCGTGCGCCTGCCCCGCGACCAGCGCGTGAGTCGGGGCACGCCCATTGCCCTCACCCAGCGCACCACGCAGGCCGCCGCGGCCCGGCAGTTCGTGGCCTTTCTGCAGTCGGCCGACGGGCACGCCATTTTCCGCCGCAACGGCTGGGAATAGGCCGGGCGTTGGCGGCCGGAAAGCAAACACGAAGAACGTCCTGCTTCGGCTGCGCTCAGCAGGACGGGCAAATGGCTCTTGGTTTTCACTATTCCACCTTGCTTTCCCGCATTCGCATGGCTATTCCTTCGCTTCCGATGCCGGTGCCTAGCACCCCGTTGCCCGCCGCCCCCCCGGCCGACCACGAAACGCCGCACTGGCTGTTTCGCTACGTATTCAGCCAGGACCCCAAGACCATTGCCAAACAGTACCTGCTTACGGGCATGGCCTGGGCTCTGGTGGCGGGCACGCTTTCCACGCTGTTTCGCTTGCAGCTGGGCTAACAAAGCAAGTTTGAAAATACGGGCCGCCGTACCTGCGGCAACCGCTTCTCCATCATCCAAACCCCATGACCCGTCTCGCTCAACTCCCCGGCCTGCTCGCCCTGACCGGCCTGCTGCTCACCGCCATCAACCCACCGGCTCACGGCCAGGAAGGCGGCAAAATGCTCAAAAAAGAAGGCAAAACCGACGACAAGTTGCTGCGCGAAAACCGCCGCATGATGCGCGACGGCCGCGTGAACCACGGCCAAAGCCTGAGCAAAGAGCCCAAGCTCGTTCGGGAGGAAGACCGGCTGGACCATCGCCAGGCCCCCGCCCCGCGCAAAACCCGGCGGGCGGGCGGTTCGCCGCGCTAGCCGATGGCCCAGTCTTCGTCCCACGCACCGCCCCTGGCCTACACTGAAGTAGCGGGCCAGAGCCTGCGCCGCATCGAGTCACTCAGCGACGGCGTGTTTTCCATCGCCATGACCCTGCTCGTGCTCAACCTGCGGGTGCCGGCCGCCGCCCTCGTGCGCACCGAGGCCGACGTGGGACCGGCCCTGCGGGCGCTGCTGCCCAGCATCGGGGGCTACGTGCTGGGGTTTCTCTCGCTGGGCATTTTCTGGGTGTGCCAGAGCACGCAGTTCACCTACCTGGCGCGCAGCGACCGCCGGCTGGCCTGGTGGCACATTGCCTTTCTGCTGGTGGTGGGGCTGCTGCCCTTTTCCACGGCGTTTCTCACCACCCATTTTCCCCTGCGCGGGGCCGTGCTGGTGTACTGGGCCAACCTGCTGCTGCTGGGCGGGGCGTTGCTGGGCAGCTACCGCTACGCCCAGCGCCACGGACTGCTGCGGCCCGAGCACGCGGCCGTGGGCCGGGCCCTGGTGCGCCGCCTGGGCCTGATGCAGGTGCAGTACGCGGCAGCGGCGGGCCTGTGCTTGCTCAGCGTGCCGGCCGGGGCGGGGCTGCTGCTGCTGGTGCAGCTTAACTACGCGCTGGGCCTGGTGGCCGACCGCTGGCTGGGCGACTGAAGAACCCATCGGGGCCAAATGGTGCCGCGTGGGTGGGCGTATACTCCCCCATTGCCTGTCCTATTTCCTTTCTGCTCCCTCCCATGAAAAAACACCCCCGCCTGTACCTGGGCCTGCTGGCCGGCGTGGTCGCCATCACCGCCAATACGCTGGTGCTGAAAGCGGCCCCGCTGATGGCCGTCAACGCCGAAAGCGGTGGCCTGCTCAAGCTTGTGCTGCTGCATACCACGCCGGTGTTGCCGGCCGGGCTGCTGCCCGTGGTCAAAGCCGAGGGCTTCAAGCTGCTGTTTCATTACCTCACGGGGCTGGGCATGGTGGGGCTGTACGTGCTGGTGTTCGAACCCCGGCTGCCGGACAATGGCTGGGTAAAAGGCGGCCTGTTTTCGCTGCTGCCCTGGGTCCTCAACGGCTTCGTGGTGCTGCCGCTGCTGGGGCAGGGCTTGGCGGGCGGGCACGTGCTGACGGCCGGCGGCATGGCGTACTTTTTTGTTGCCAACGCGGTGTTTGGGCTGGTGCTGGGCGGGCTGTATGCGTACCTGCGCCAGCAGCAGGAGGCGGCAGGGGTCTAGCAGCGCTGGTTTCCGTAAGCGTTTGCTAGTTAAATTTCCGCTCTTCTCGGCGTGCATTTCCGTCCTGCCCCACTATTTAAGTCTGGTCATGAAAATCACCAAGTACATCCATTCCTGCCTGCTGTTTGAGCTGGATGGCCAACAAATTCTCTTCGACCCCGGCAAGTTTTCCTTCAACGAAGGCCTGGTGCAGCCGGAGGTTTTTAAGGACGTCTCGGTCGTCCTCATTACCCACGACCACCCCGACCACCTTGATGTGGTGGCGCTAAAGAAAATCGTGGCCCTGCGCCAGGCCGTCATCATTTCCAATCGTGAAGTGGCGGCCGAATTGAAAAAGCACGGCCTGGCCGTGCAAATCCACGAGGAAGGCCCCCTGGAGTTGGGCGCGTTTCAGCTGCACGCCATTCCGGTGCAGCACGAGGCCATTCTCGACAGCCCGCTGCCACAGATGACGGCCTGGCTGGTGAACGACACGGTGCTGAACCCGGCCGACTCTTTTGCGCACAACCTGCTGCAATTCGCGGGCGTGGAGCTGCTCATTCTGCCCGTCACCGCGCCATTTCTGACGGAGCTGGTGGTGGCCGATTTCGCCCTGAAAATGCGGCCGCAGCAGATTCTGCCCGTGCATGACGGCTACATCAAGCCCTTCTTCGTGCAGCAGCGCTACGAGAACTATGGGCCGTACTTTGAGAAGCACGGCATCACGTTTCACCGGCTGGCCGAACCGGGCGCGGCCATTACCCTCACGTAGCCCACCCCCATGCCGCTTACCCCCACCAACCCCCTCGCCCTTTCGGACCGGCTGGCCCTGCAACGGACCCGGCTGGCCAATGAGCGGACCTTGCTCACCTACGTGCGCACCAGCCTGGCACTGGTGGGCTTCGGGTTGGCGCTCCTTCAATTTCACCCCGAGCGGGGCGGCCGGTTGGGGTACTCCGCGCTGGCCGTGGCGGGATTGGTGCTGGCGGTAGGGCTGCTGCGCTTTCGGGCGCACCGCCGGGAGCTGGCGGCCTGCCAGCTCCCGGCTGGCGGCGGTGGTTGAGCAACAAACACCCCCGGTGCTACCCGAGGCAAAAGCGTTTGCACCCATAAAAAAGGCCCCTGATGCGTCATGCACCAGGGGCCTTTTTGGTCAGCAGCCGGCTTACGGCTGCGTGAGCGTGACCGCGCCAGCCGGGTTCTTGTCGCCGAGCACCACCACGGCAAAGCGCCCCGCCAGCCGCAGCCGAATCTGGTAGTAGGCGTTGACTTCGACCGCGCCCTCGGCATCGGTTTTGAAAGAAATGACGGGCTCCGGGGCTACCAGCGTGGTTTTATTGTCCGACAGGTACAGCGTGTAGGGGGTGTTGGCGGCCAGCTGCTTGAGGGCCAGCACCATTTCGTCGAGGTCTTCGGTGGGGCGGATGGTGGCCCCGCCGCCCACGCCGGGCACTGGCTGCGTACCCAGGGGCACCAGCCGAATATTCACTGGCGTCACCGGCGTGAAGGCTTCGAGGTTGCCCGTGCCGGGGCTGCCGCCCCCGGCTTTCACCACGTAGAGCAGGGCCTGCGGGGCCTGGCCGCTGCCGGTTTCGGTGAGTTTGGTATTCGTTTTGGTGTCGATGCTGACCAGCGCGTCGCCGTTTTCCAGGCCCACGTAGAGCTTGCTGCCGTCGCCGTTGGGCCACACGCCGTGGGGGTTGGGGCCCACCGGAATGGTGGCCACCAGCTGGCGCTGCCGCGAGTACACTTTCACCACGTTTTCGCCGCCCACCGTCACATAGGCGAAGTCGCCGGCGCTGGCCCCGCTGAAGCGGGTGCCGCCGCCGGGGCCGGCCATGTTTACGTGGTTGGTGCCGGGGCCGGTGTCAATCACGCCTTCCACGGCGTAGGTCTGGGCATTCACCACGGTCACCTTGCCCACGTCTTTGTGCGTCATCCACACCTGCTGGCCGTCCTCGGTCACCACCAGATTGGGCGAAAACTTGCTCACCACCGGCACCCGGGCAATCACCGCGCGGGTCTTCACGTCAATCACGTCGAGCATCGCCGTTTGGGAGTGGTCCACGAACGCCACCTTGCCATCGGGCCGGAACACGACCATGCTGGGCTCGTGCTCGGTGGCGATGTTTTTCACCACCTGCAGCTTCTCCACGTCAATCACCGTCACGTAATCCTTGCCGCGCACCGCCACCCAGAACTGCTTGCCGTCGGGCGTGAAAAAGCCCTCGTGGGGATTGCGGTCCACGTACACCTTGCCCTTCACCGTGTTGGTGGCCAGGTCGATGAAGATAACGGCGTTGGTGAGCGTGGCAATCACGCCCAGCGTCTTGCCATCGGGCGACACGCCCAGCCCGTGCACGTTGGACTCCATGTCGTAGAGCGGGCTCAGGAACTCGGGCCGGCCCTTGCCCAGGCGAATCACGCCCAGCAGCCGGTTGGTGCTCGGGTCGTGCACCGACACCGTGTTCGACGACTGGTCGGCCAGGTACACCCGGTCGGCGGCGCTGGCCGCGACGGGGCCGGGGTCGGGCGGCACCACCATGTCGGGCAGGGTTTCCTCGCTGTTCTTTTTCGAGCAGGCCCCGAGCAGCAGGGTGGCCGCAAGGACCAAAGTGGAGAAGTTAGTAATGCGCATGGAAGAATAAAATGGAGTGGAAGGGATGCTAAAAAACGAAGGCTGGCTCGTCGTGAAACGGGCCAGCCTTCGGACCGTTGCGGGGCTACGGCGTAAATTTCAGGGCCTTAGCGCGGGGCCGGGGTCAGCAGCTGGCCGTTGGCCACGGGGCTGATTTGCACCACCTGGGTGGCGCTGCCGGTTTTGCCCGCCGCGTCGGTTACGGCGGCTTTGAGGGTGACGCTGGTTTTGCCGCCCAGCTGCAGGGTACCGCCCACGCTCCAGCCGAAGGTGGTGCGCACGAAGCCGCTCGGGTCCAGCTCGCTGCCGGCCGTGTTGAAGACCGGGGCCAGGTTGCCGCCGGCCGGAATCACGTTGCCGTTGGGCTGGAGCAGGGGCACGTCGAAGGTGACTTTCAGGCCCGGCACGTAGCGGTTCACGCCGGCGTTGGATTGCGTCTTGTCTTCAATCGTGCCGCGGTCGGCGGCGGGCTTGCCAAAGGTGCCGTCCCCGTTTTCGGCCACGTTGATGCCGTTGCGCGACTTATCGAGCGCCGACACCTGGATGAAAAACAGCGCGCCGCTGGTGGGCGGGGCCGGCAGCACACCCGCCGTCTGGATGCCGGGGCTGATGCTGGAGGGGGTGCGCGGGGCAATCATGGTCACCGTGGGGCCGTCGGGGTTGTCCACCGTGCCGTAGGTGATGGGTTTGGGGGCGGGCGTCAGGGCCTCACCGCTGAAGGCCCCGTTGGGTCCGGGGCCTACTTTCAGCAAGCGGGTGGCCGTGACCTTGCGGCCGGCGCGGTCCGTTACCGAAGTAGTCAGCGTGCAGCTGGTAGTACCGGCCGCCACCGACTCCAGCACGTGCCAGCTCACCCAGGTGGTCACGCCGGGGCCGGGCGTGTCGTCGGTGCCGGCGATGTTGAAGAGCGAGGCCAGGTTGGTTCCCTTGGGGATGGTGCCGCCGTCGGGCTTAATCAGGTCCACGTCGAGGCTGGCCGCGAAGCCGGGCAGGTTCACGTTGGGCTGGCCCAGGGCGGCGGTGTTGCGGATGTTGAGGCTTTCCTTGGTGGGGATGGTGACGGTGTCCTTGGTCACGATTTCCAGGTTGATGGCGAAGCCCGTGCCGTTGTAGTCGGCCGTGGTGGCGTTGCCCAGCCGCCCGCCGGGCATGATGGTCGCGCCCTCCACCGGCGAGACGATGTTGAGCACCGGCGGCGCGCTGGTGTCGGCGATGGCCTCGTTGTCTTTCTTGCAGCCGCCGAGCAGCAGCGCACACGCCGCCACCGGCAGCAGAAACCGCTTGAGCGAATGCGCCCGCGAGCTGATGCCAGTGTGTTGATTGAAAATGGATTGCATATTGTAAGGTTGTGGTTACAAGTGAATTCAGTTTAGATTAGCTCGGCATTGCAGCAGGAATGGTTGTCCCGGCGGCCATTAATGGCCTTTGGGTGGCCGTCCAAAGGCGGACTATTCGGCCACCAAAACGGGTTCGCTGTCAGCGGCTTTGGGCGCGACGATTACCCGCGAAAACGTTTTGCCGGATGTATTCAAATCCCCGCCCGCGATGCGCTGCACCGGCCCCAGCGCCTGGCCCATGGCCCCGCCTTTGGCGTCGGTGCGCACGGTGGTCAGGGCGTAGTCGCGGGGGTAGAGGGCCTTGGTGCCGCTGGTCAGGAAGATGTCGTAGTCGGTGTTGGGCGTCAGGCCGCGCAGGGCGAAAGTGGCCAAATCCACCAGCCCTTCCGAGCGCAGGGTCATGGTGCCGGTGGCGGGGCCGGGCGTGGGCGGCTTCAGGGTGCGGACGAGGGCGGGCTGGTCCACCAGCTGCCGGCCCAGGCCGGTGGCGGCGGCCGCGCCGGCCGGCACGGCGTTGGGCACGTACATCAGGGCCATCGGGGCCTGCCCGACTTTTATTTTGGCCAGCACTTTATTGCTCACGGTGCTGATGGCCACGGCCGAGTCGCCGTTTTCCAGGCCCACGTACACCCGGCTGCCATCGCCCGAGGGCCAGATGCCGTGCGGCAGCGCCCCCACCGGAATGGTGGCCAACTGCTTAAAACCCGGGGCGCGGCTGTACACCTTCACCACGTCCTCGCCGCCCACCGTCACGTAGGCCAGCTTGCCGGCGGCCACGTCCACCGTGGCCACGTGGTTGGAGATGGGGCCGGTCGTCAGCACGCCGCTGATGGTGAGCGTCTTGGTATCCAGCACCGACACCTTGCCCACGTCCTTGTGCGTGAACCAGATTTGCTGGCCGTCCCGGGTAGGGAAGATATTGGGCGAGAAGGGGCTCACCACGGGGACCTTTTTGATGACTTTGTAGGTGGCCACGTCCACCACCGCCAGCTCGGGCGAAAAGCTGGAACACACGAAGGCGCGCTGGCCGTCGGGGCTGAAGGCCACCTGGCCGGGGCCGTTGGGCACGGGCACGCGGCGGGTTTCGCGCAGCGTGGCCACGTCGATGACGGAGAGGTAGTCCTCGCCGCGCACCGTTATCCAGGCCTCCTTGCCGTCGGGCCGGAACGTAGCCTCGTGCGGGGCGCGGCCCACGTACACGCTGCCCCGGATGGCATTCGTAGCCGTCTCGATGAAAGTGACGTTATTGGAGCCCACCGACACCACGGCCAGCAATTTGTGGTCGGGCGAAGCGCCCAGGCCGTGCACCAGCGCCTGCCCTTTGTAGAGCGCCGACAGCAAATCGGGCTGCGGCTTGCCCAGCACAATTTGGCCCAGCAGCTGGTTGTCGGCGGGGTCGATGACCGAAACGGTGTTGGAAATCTGGTCGGCGGTGTACACCCGGTCGCGGTGGCTCACGGCCTGGGCCGCGGCGGCGCTGGTAATAAGCAGCAGGCCGGGGAGAAGGGGAAATTTCATTTGGGATTGGGGGAAAAGAACATCATGCTGAGCATGTGGCGCATCAAGCCAGGAGCGCAGCCGTAGTCGAAGCATGACGGTTCTGATGGATTGGGCGCTATTTGCCAGAACTCTGGCTCGCCACCGGATGCTGCTTCAGCCAGGCGGCCATCTGCTGAATCTCGACCTGCTGCTCGGCGATGATGCTTTGGGCGAGGCGGCGCAGGGCCGGGTCTTTGCCGTAGAGCAGTTGCAGGCGGGCCATGTCCACGGCACCCTGGTGGTGGGGCAGCATCATGGCCGCGAAGCTGGCGTCGATGTCGTTGGGGTTGGCGCCGGTCATGCGGCGCATGCCCTCGTCCATCACCACCATCACCGAATCCATGCCGTGCTGGAAGGCGGCGACCGGGGTGCCCGGGGCGGCCATGCCGTGGTTCATGTGCATGCCGGCCATGCCCGGCATCGGTTTCGTGCCCGCCGGGTGGTGTTGGGCGCGGGCCGCAACGGCTCCGCCGAAGGTGAGCGCCAGCAAAAAGAGGAGGGATTTGGTCATGTCGTGCACCGGGGCCGCCCCGTTAGCGGGGGGCTGGAGGGCTAACGCGCAACCCGGGGAAATGACTGCCGCCGGAGGGCCAACTGGACCAATACCAGGTTGAACCGGACTTCAACGGCCCGGTCTGGGCTTAGGCGAAGCGCTTGAGCAACTGCTGCACCCCGGCGCTGTAGCTGCGCGAGGAGGTGACGTGCTGGCCGTTGGCCATGCGAAACAGGTACTCGCCGTGCGACCAGTGCTTAAAATCCACGATGTGGGCCGGGTTGACGATGCACGAGCGGTGGATGCGCAGGAACACGGCCGGGTCAAGCCGCTCGGCCAGCTGGCCCAGGGCCGTGCGCAGCGGGTAGTGCCCGCCGGCCGCGTGCAGCAGCACGCCGTTGCCGGTGGCTTCGAAGTAGCACACCTCGGCGGCCGGCACGAAGAAGCTGCGCGCCGGCAGTTTCACCAGAAACTGGTCCTGGTAGTCGGCCGCCGGGGCGGTCCAGCGGTGCAGCAGGGCCTCCAGCTCGGGGACGCGGGCCTGGTCCTGGCGCAGCGCCAGCTGCTGCTGCACCCGGCCTACGCAGTCGGCAAACCGGTCGGGGTCCAGGGGCTTGAGCAGGTAATCGACGGCGTGCAAGGCGAAGGCCTGCACCGCGTACTGGTCGTAGGCCGTCACGAACACCACCAGCGGGAGCGGCTGGCCGGCCGCCTGCAGCCGCCGCAGCACCTGCACGCCATCAAGGTCGGGCATCTGCACATCAAGGAAAACGACGTCGTATGCGCCGGTGTGCAGGGCGGCGAGGGCCTCGGTGCCGTTGGCGGCTTCGCCCGTTACGGCCAGCGCCGGAAAATCGGCCAGCAGCTCGCGCAGCAGGCTGCGCGCCAGGGGCTCGTCGTCGACCAGCAGCGTGCGGATGGGGCTCATGCGGGCTCTGGGGTAACGCCGGCCGCCGCCCGCCGGAACGGGATGGACAGGCGCAGGCAGTAGCCGCACGCCGGGGCCGACTCCACCGCCAGGGCATAGTCCGGGCCGTAGAGCGTGGCCAGCCGGCTTTCCAGGTTGCGCAGGCCGATGCCCCGCGCGGCGGTGTCGGCCGCGCCCCGGCCGTTGTCCTGCACTTGCAGCAGCAGCCGGTCGCCCTGTTTTTCGGCCCGCACGGCCAGCTCGCCGGCCCCGGCGCGGGGCGCCAGGCCGTGGCGCACGGCGTTTTCTACCACCGGCTGCAGCAGCAGGGCGGGCAGCAGCGCCCCCTGGGTATCGGGGCCAATGTCATAGCGCACGGCCAGTCGGTCGGGGAAGCGGGTTTGCTCGATTTCCAAGTAAAGGCGGGTGAGGCGCAGCTCCTGTTCCAGGGTCACTTCCTGCTCGTCGGTGCCTTCCAGTACCAGCCGCAGAAACTGGCTGAGCTGGGCCAGCATGCGCCGGGCGGCCTTCACGTCCTGGCTCATCAGGGCCGACACGGCGTTCATCGAGTTGAACAGGAAGTGCGGCTGGAGCTGCATTTTCAGGGCCTGCAGCTGGGCCTGCACCAGCTGGGTTTCGAGCTGGGCCGCCCGCACCCGCCCTTCGCGGTACCGCTCGCGGTACTGCACGGCGTAGGCAATGCAGAGCAGCATCCAGTAGATGGGCACCCAGTTGTTGGCGTTGGCGACGACGGTATTTAGAGAGATGGCGCCCGGCGTAGCCCCGCTGCCGTGCATCACGGTGGCGTACACCAACCGGTAAGCAAGCGTGAGGACGTAGCTGGCCGCCGCGTGGGCCAGCAGGTGCGGCAGCCGGTGGCGGCGTTCGAGGAGGTTGAAGCGCGCCGCCAGGGCGAACACCACGGGCGTGAGCAGCCCCCAAATCAGCCCGTGCAGCAGGCGCCCGCCCAGGGCCTCGCGCCAGTCGGTGGGCGTGCCGGCCGAGAGGTTCTGCACGAAAATCAGCAGCACCATGAACCCGCTGAACAGCAGCCACGCCAGGGCAATGGTGGGGCCGCTCACCAGGGGCGGGGTCTTCTGCGGCGTTTTCAAGGGCCCTGCGGTCGTGCTCATGCGCTTTAAAGGTAGCGAAACCCGCCGGAGCCGCGCTGGCCGGGCATTCAAGACGGCCTTTTTAGCGGGCCAACGGGCCTTCGGGCCAACATGGGGAGTAAGGTCGAGCCAAACTACAGCGCTAGAAGGAGCCCCGGTAGTTAGCGGAAGAGGTAGAATGGCGCGAACTCATAACGGAGGGCCACACAATTTCTAACGGTTCGTTTAACTCGTATGATTGTCATGCCTTTCTGCGAAAGGTAGCCGGAGCAGGAAGCAGGGTCACCACGTTTAACTAAACGCGAAGCTGCGGCCTCGACGTTGCTCAAAAGAAAGCGTGCCCTG
>NZ_JALBGC010000005.1 GCF_022631375.1 Hymenobacter cyanobacteriorum | reverse complement strand
TTTAGCCGCCTCAAGCAGTTTCGCCGCGTGGCCACGCGCTACGACAAGTTGGACCGGCATTTTCTGGCTTTTATTCACTTGGCAGCAACCGTGCTCTGGTTGCGCGATTGTTAACACTTCCTAGAAACTGACAACTAGTCTTCGTATCTTACTGCTACGTTCTGAGCTATGCCAACAAACAACTCAACCCCGGCGACTCCGGCAGTAGCAACGCTGCCGCCGGAGTCGGCCCCGGCGGCCAACCACCTGTTCCCCATCTTCCTGAAGCTGGACACCATGCGCGTGCTGCTGGTGGGCGGCGGCAACGTGGGGCTGGAAAAGCTGGGCGCCATCCTGCGCAATAGCCCCGAAACCGCCGTCACGGTGGTGGCCCCGCTGCTGCTGCCCGAGCTGCGCGAACTGGCCGCCCGCCACCCCCGCGTGCAGCTGCACCAGCGCCCCTACCAGGATTCTGACCTCGACCACGCCGACATCCTCTTCCTCGCCACCGACGACGTGGAGCTGCACCGCTACATCGGCACCGCTGCCGCGGCCCGCCGCCTGCTCACAAATGTGGCCGACACGCCCGCGCTCTGCGATTTCTATCTCTCGTCGGTGTTGCAGAAGGGCGACTTGAAAATTGCGATTTCCACCAACGGCAAGTCGCCCACCGTGGGCAAGCGCCTGCGCGAAGTGCTGGCCGAAGTGCTGCCCGCCGAGCTGGCCTCGGTACTGGGCCAGATGACCATTATCCGCGGCCGCTTGCAGGGCGACTTTGCCGAGAAAGTGAAGTCGCTGAACGCCGTGACCGCCGAGCTGGCCCACGGCCCCGCCTACGAAACGCCCGCCACCGCCTACTGGCGCCGCGTGGCCACCGGTGCGCTGATGACGTTCGCGGGCTTCATCATCCTCAATATCCTTTCCTATTACTTCACCTGGCAGCAGGCCTGGGATTTGGCGCGCTCGTCGGGCACATTCTACACCTTCGTGGCCGTGGGTTTCCTGGCCCAAATGGTGGACGGCATGTTGGGCATGGGTTATGGCGTGGTGTCGGCCATTAGCCTGATGTCGCTGGGGCTGAGTCCGGTTTCGGTGAGTGCCAGCATTCACACGGCCGAGGTGTTTGCCAGCGGCGCGTCGGGCTACAACCACTACCGCTTCGGCAACGTGAACAAGCGCTTGTTTCGGGTGCTGCTGCTGCCAGGCATTGCCGGCTCCGTCAGCGGCGCGCTGTTGCTGGCGCATTTTGGCGAAACCTACGCCGGCTATGTCAAGGCCCTTTTGGCCGTGTACCTGCTCATTCTGGGCCTGCGCATCATCACCAAAGCCTTCCAGAAGGTAGCGAGAAAACGCAAAAAGGTAAAAAATGCCGGCTGGCTGGCCGGGGCCGGTGGGTTTCTCGACTCGTTTGGCGGCGGTGGCTGGGGCCCGCTGGTCACGAGCACGCTTATCACCAACGGCCGGACGCCCCGCTACGTCATCGGCACGGTGAGCTTAGTCGAATTCTTCGTGACGTTTGCCAGCGCCTTCACTTTTTTCACCATCTTGGGCATTTCGCACTGGCAGATTGTGCTGGGGCTCATCGTGGGCGGCGTGGCGGCCGCGCCCATTGCCGCCAAGCTGGCCGGCCGCCTGCCCACCCGCTGGATGTTCGTGGGCGTGGGGCTGATGGTGATTGTGTGGAGCCTCTGGGCGCTACGTAAGTTGCTGTAGGCGCATTCTTTGCACGCTTTTTAAAGCACGTTTTTACCGCGCAACTTCGTAACTTACCTGAAAATTAACCCTTTTAGCGATGAGCGCGTCCAAATCCTTTCAGTGGCAACTGCCCGTGCTGGTGGTGCTTTGCAGCGCCCTGGCTTTTGGCAATTGTAAGCTCAACAACACGCCGCCCCCACCCGATACTATCTATTTCGGGGCCGACGAGGGCATCAGCTACCGCACCGACCAGAACGTGGCCAACGGCCCCCAAGACCCCACCGACTGGACCCTGGACGCCACTTGGAATTCAACCGAGCAAAGCTTATTTGCCTCTCTCGGAATTGATTTGAATGGCGCGTCGCAGGGCACCGCTACGAACATTAGCGCGTATCCGAACCCGGCCACCGCCGCTACTACCTTTCGCTACGACACTCCCGATGCGGTTAGTTGCCAGGGCATTGCGGTGGGTAACACCTATCAGTCGTATTATATGCGGACTTTCTCTACTCCGGCCCGCAACCTGGTGCTGCCCCTCGACCTCAGTGCCTTTCCGAAGGGCCAACGCTACCGCCTCTACTATGTGCTGTACAACGGCAGTAAACTATACTACAAAGGGCACGGCGACTTTCGAGTAAATTAGCAAATTGCAAAGCGCACAAAAAAAGCCCTCCTGGTAATCAGGAAGGCTTTTTTTGTGCGCTTTGCAATTTGCTACACGTCGAACTTGATGCCCTGCGCCAACGGCAATTCAGTGCTGTAGTTAATCGTGTTCGTCTGGCGGCGCATGTACACTTTCCAGGCGTCGGAGCCCGATTCGCGGCCGCCGCCGGTTTCCTTCTCGCCGCCGAATGCGCCGCCGATTTCGGCCCCGCTCGTGCCGATGTTCACGTTGGCAATGCCGCAATCCGAGCCGCTGGCCGAGAGGAAGGCTTCGGCCTCACGCATGTTCAGCGTGAAGATGCTGCTTGACAGGCCTTGGCGCACGTCGTTCTGCAGCTCAATAGCCTTCTCCACGTCGCCGCTGTACTTGATGAGGTAGAGGATGGGCGCGAACGTTTCCTCCTGCACCGTATGGTAGTGGTTTTCCACTTCCACCAGCGCAGGCTGCACGTAGTGGCCGCCGTGCAGCTCGGCGCCGCTCAGCACCTGCCCACCGGTCAGCAGCTTGCCGCCTTCGGCCTGCACCGCTACCAGCGCCTGCTCGAACATCTTCACCGCGTCAGCATCAATCAGCGGGCCCACCAGCGTGCCCGTTTGCAGCGGGTGGCCAATGGGCAGCTTCGGGTAAATAGCCAGCAGGCGGTTTTTCACTTCTTCAAACACACTGTCTTCGATGATGACGCGGCGCGTGCTGGTGCAGCGTTGCCCGGCCGTGCCCACCGCCCCAAACACGATGGCTGGGATGGCAATTTTGAGGTCGGCATTTTTAGTCACGATGATGGCGTTGTTGCCACCCAGCTCCAGCAAAGCGCGGCCCAGGCGCGCACCTACTACCTCGCCCACCTTGCGGCCCATGCGGGTGCTGCCCGTGGCCGATACCAGCGGAATGCGCTTATCAGCTGCCATCGCGGCGCCAATGCTGGCATCGCCGATAATCACGCTGAACACGCCTTCGGCAATGTTATTCTCGGCCAGCACATCCTTGATGATGTGCTGCACGGCCACGGCCGTGAGGGGCGTTTTCTCCGAAGGCTTCCAGATGCTTACGTCGCCGCACACGGCGGCCAGCATGGCGTTCCAGCTCCACACCGCCACGGGGAAGTTAAAGGCCGAAATGATGCCCACGATGCCGAGCGGCTGGTACTGGTCGTACATGCGGTGCGCCGGGCGCTCCGAGTGCATCGTAAAGCCGTGCAGCTGCCGGCTCAGACCCACCGCGAAGTCGCAGATGTCAATCATCTCCTGCACTTCGCCCAGGCCTTCCTGCAGGATTTTGCCCATCTCGGCGCTTACCAGCTTGCCCAGCGGCTCCTTAAACTCGCGCAGCTTGTTGCCAATCTGCCGCACGATTTCGCCGCGCTTTGGCGCCGGCATCAGTCGCCAGGTTTTGTAAGCTTCCTCGGCGGCGCGTACCACCGTTTCGTAGTCGTCGGTAGTAGCGAAAGCCACGCTAGCAATGCGGCGGCCATCGGCGGGCGCGTTGATGACGCGACGGTCGGCATTTTCAGCGCCGCCCCAGGTGCGGCCGGTGCTGTAAGCGGCGTTGTCGGCCTGCACGCCCAACTGGCGCAGCACGTCCTGAATGCCGTGGGGGTCGTGGTGGGGGTGCTCAACAGTGACGTCGGCGGCAGTAGCTTCTTCGAGGGCCTGCTTCATAGGGGTTTTGGGGTGGGATGTTGCGCCCGCAAAGCTACGGGGCGGCGCGGAGTTGGCCGGCCGCAACTTCTCAGCTACCCACCTTATACTTTCCGGCCGTTCGACTCGTGCGCCAAGTGGTGTAGGTTGTTAAACACATCGAGGCTGTCGCGCTGCAGGTTGCGCACTTCCTCGTCGCTCATCTGCCGGATTTTGGTCTGAAAATCCTTGTAATACACCACGAACACCGCCAGCTCAGGCATCAGGCTTTCGTAGGGCACCATGTTTTCGAGCACGCTGTCGAAGAAATAGGGGCTGTGCGTGGTCACGAAAAACTGGTTGCTTTCGTGGGCCACCATGCGCTCGGCCAGCTGCATAATGTAGCCCGGATACGAGTGCGACTCGGGCTCTTCCAGCAATATCACCGCCTCGCGGCTCGAATCCATGGCGGCCATGTGAAACCCGAAGCGCCGCAACGTGTCGCCCGCACCTGAGTACGGGTAGGCCACCGTGAGCCCGTCCACGTCCTTCATCACTTCCAGGCGGCGGGCATCGGCGCGCACCCGCAGCTGCTGGTGCTGCTCGTTGAACAGCGCCTTGAACTGGTGGCGCAGGGCCGTGTTGGTTTCCAGCACGTGCACCAGGTTGTTGCCGTGGGGCGGGGCCAAGGTGGTATCGGGGTAGCGCCGGTCAATGCGGCCCGTGCTTTTGAAGCGAAACGGCTTCACCGCCCGGGGCTGCCAGTCGGGCGCCGAGGCCAGCCCCGGCGCGCCGCCGGGCAGCTCGCGCAGGCGGCCGTTGGTGCCGAACTCCAGGTAGCGGTAGCCCGGCTCGGGCAATGTGCCCAGCACATCGAAGCGCTGCTGCAGGCGGCTGAGCAGGCTGGCATCGTCTACAGCGCGGTTTTTTGGGCGGCTTTCCAGCAGCGGCAGGCCCAGCTGCACGCGCAGCAAGCGGTAGGCCGACTGGCTGAACACGCCGTACTGAAACCCCTTGCCCCGCCCCTGCCCCTTGGCCTGGCGGGCCAGCAGGCACACGTCATGGTCCGACTCGATGCGCACCGGGTTGGTGAGAATGCTGTCGTGGAAAAGCTGCGCCGGCTCATCGTACCGAATGAAGCTGCGCATGAACTTGTTTTTGCGCTCAAACGGCAACGCCCCCAGCAGGCTCATCGCCTCCAGCACCGTCGATTTGCCCACGTTCGGCTCCCCAATAATGAGGTTCACGCGCCGCGGATGCAACACCGCGTGGCGAATCGACTTGAAGTTTTGGATGACCAGGGTGTTGATGACGTTTTCCATGCTCGGATTAGAACAGCCTGCCCGATGTATCGGTCCAGCACTGTAGCCGGAAGAGAGGTCCCGGCTTGGGATTGCGTGTACGGCAATCTACAAACAATGGCGGTTAAAATCACATACAATTCGCGGCATTTAGCGCCTTATCTTACCTGATAATCAGTCAGCTGTTGTCAAAAAGCTATATTCTCTTAGGCAGGTCAATAGCATTTTTCTAAACCACCATTTCTTATCCCAAATTGGGATTAGTTGCCTAATCCAATTGCCCAACTGCAAAAAAAGCCGCTGCCTATTGGCAGCGGCTTTTTAGTCGGCATGCAGTGCTATTTTACGCTTATTCCTGCCCGATGGGATAATAGGCTTTGCGCCCGTCAGGATACACGCCCTCTACCAAAGCACCCGAGTTGTTGCGGGCCTGGTCGAGGTAATTTTTCACGTCCGAAGGCTTCGTCACGGCATTTTTATCGATGCGCGTGATGATGAAACCGTCGGCCATGCCCGTTTCGCGGAAGTTGCTGCCTTTGATGCCCGAGATTTTGGCACCACCTTCCAGGCCCAGCTTGGCCAGGTCGCGCGGCGGCACGGCGGCAATCGTCGCGCCCTCATACTTGATGGCCGCGGCGGTGGCGTCCTCGCGCACCACACCGGTGGTGCCGGTGGCGTTGCGCAGCACGGCCTCGGTGGTGTTGGCCGAGCTGCCGCGCAGGTAGCTCACCTTAATCTTGTCGCCAGGACGGAAGCGGGCCACCTGCTCCTGCAGCTGCGAAGAGGTGTTCACGGCCACGCCGTTGATTTGGGTGATGATGTCGCCTGTTTTCAAGCCAGCCTGGGCACCGGCGCTGCCGTCTGTCAGGCCCTGCACATACACGCCATTCAGCGTGTTCAGCTTCTTCTCCGATGCCAGCTTAGCATCTACTTCCTGAATCTGAACGCCAAGCAAGGCACGTTGTACCACCTTGTATTTCAGCAGGTCATCAACCACCTTGCTGGCCAGCGAGCTGGGAATGGCAAACGAGTAGCCCTCATAGCTGCCCGTGTGCGAGGCGATGGCCGAGTTGATGCCAATGAGGTCGCCATTCAGGTTCACTAGTGCACCGCCCGAGTTGCCGGGGTTCACCACGGCATCGGTCTGGATGAACGACTCGATGCCCATGTTGTCCTTGCGGCGCAGGATGTCGATGTTGCGGCCTTTAGCCGAAATGATGCCGGCCGTCACGGTCGAATTCAGGTTGAAGGGGTTGCCCACGGCGAGCACCCACTGGCCGACTTTCACGTCGTCGGAGTTGCCATACTTCACGAAGGGCAGGTTGTCGGCCTTCACTTTCAGCACGGCCAGGTCGGTGTTGGGGTCGGCCCCCACCAGCTCGGCGTCGAACTTGCGCTTGTCGTCGAGCACCACCTCAATCTTCGAGGCTTTGTCGATAACGTGGTTGTTGGTCACGATGTAGCCGTTGGCGGCGATAATCACGCCCGAGCCCGAGCCCTGGCCACCGCCCTGCGGCTGCTGGCCGTGGAACTGGTCGAGCTGGTCGCCGAAAAACTGGCGCAGGAAAGGGTCCATTTGCTGCTGGCGCTGGTCGACGGGCGCGGCGGCGTATTCGGTCATCACGTGTACCACGGCCGGGGTAACGGCGGCGGCGGCGGCCACGAAGTTCAGGCCTTCGGGCACGGTGTAGGGCGTGCTCCGCATTTCAGAAGTGTAACGCACCTGGGGGTTGGCGGCTACAGCCTGCGGCGCCACGGCAGCGGGCTCCAGCAGCTTGTACCCCCCCACGGCCACGCCGCCGCCCAAAATGGCGGAACCGAGCAGGCCGAGCATCATTTGTTTTGCTTGCATGGGTAAGGGAAAATGGAAAAAAGTGAATGGGTGATTGACAATCCTAAATTAGCAGCCGCTTGATGAACGCCGCATGACGCGCCGGGCCGTTTTCGCCCTACCAACGATGCAAGGATTCATTTTAGCGCCTCCGGGTTGCTTTTAGCAGAAAACAGGCCAAACGAGCGTCTGAAGGGCAATTTTAGCCTACAACAGACAACCCTGCAAAAAAGGCACCCCGGAGGGTGCCTTTTTTGCTAAAACCCCGCGCTATTAGCGGATTTCGATGTACTGCTTGGTCACTTTCTCGGTGTCGAAGGGCAGCGTTACGCGCAGGATGCCGTCGGTCAGCTCGGCCCCGATGGCCTTCACGTTCACCGTATCGGGCAGGCGGAAGCTGCGGCTAAAACTGCCGTAGTTGGTTTCGGTGCGGCGGAACTTGGGCGCAGCCGGTGCTTCGGGGGCTACCACGGCGGGCGTGTTCTCGGGCGTTTCGGCCGGCGCTTCGGTGGCCGTAGCGGCAGCTTCCTTCACGGCATCGGCCGGGTTGGGGCGGTTGCCCGACACCAGGAGCTGGCCGTCGAGGAATTCAATGTTAACGGCTTCTTTTTTTACGCCGGGCAGGGCCAGGTGCAGTTCGAAGCCAGTGGCGGTTTCCAGCACGTCGGTGGCCGGCACGAAGGCGGGCGTGGGCTGGGCGGCGGGAGCCTGAGGCTCGCGCAGCATGTCAGCCAGCATTGCGCTCAAAGCGCGGCTGGGACGGAGAGAAGGGCGGTTGTTATACAGCAGAGTTGCCATGATATTGTTAGAATTTTGAGGAGGGTGAAAGGATAGCCGACAGGTGCAACTTGCCTCATTTCCTTAAATTCTATACCAATCGAATTTGCGACCTTCAAACAAGCCAAAAAGTCTTGTTTCTTGCTTTTCGTCTTTCACCCACGAGTAATGGCAACGCAAAAAACTCTTTCAATTACCTCAAAACACACAAAAATACTCTTTCCTTCTACTGCAATTTTGTCAGCAACAGCCACCATTTTATGCTGCTAGTGCTGCGTCGGCAGCTGCCGGCGGGCGGCGGCATCCTTGCCATTAAGGAAAGTATAGCGTAGGTCGAGGCCCAGCACAGGAGCTACGGAATTGACACGGCCGGCTGGGATGGTGACGTTGCCCAGCGCATCGGTTTGGGCCAGTCCGAAGCTATACTGCGTCTGGTACGCAAACCAAGGCGTGAAATCGAACTTTGGCCCCAGGCGCACGCCGACCTCGGCCCGCAGGCTGGTAAACTGGATGGTGCGCTCGTCCACGTCGGGGTTGTCGTCGGCCGAGAAGGCGCGCAGGTGGGTGGCGGCCTCATAGCTCAGGCGCGGGCGCAGGGCCACGGCGCTGCCCAGGGCGAAGGCCTTTTCCAAATCGGCGCGCAGGCGGGCGTAGGTCGCGCCCTTGGCCCCCGTCTGGCCCGGGAAAAGGTGCTCCAGGCTCAGGCGCTGGCCGAAGGTGAGCGGGCCCACCGGGCTGCGGTGGCGCAGCAGCACCTCGGGCAGCAGCGCGTAGGTTTTGCCAAAACCAATGTAGGGCAGCGTGGCCCCGAGGCTCCAGTGCTCACTTAGGAAATGCTCGTAGCCCACGCTCAGGCGGCGCTGGTCGAAGCCCAGGAAACGGTTAGTGCCGGCGTAGCCGTTGTTGTCAGTGTTCTGCTGGCCGCGGGCCGAAATGAGCAGGTAGTCGGAGCCGTCCAGCGCCACCTCGGCCTGCGCCTCGGGCCAAAGCTGCACGCCGAATACGGTGCGGCGAGTTTGGGCAGCAGCGGGCAGGGCCAGCAGGGCGGCGGCCACGAAGGCCAGGGGTAGCAGACGGTTCATATAGGTAGCGCGGACTTTGTAGTCCGCGAGTTATTTGTAGTAGAAATTTCACTCGCGGACTACAAAATCCGCGCTACGATTTTAACGGCTCAGCTCTTCAATCGCCAGCCAGGCCATGAGGCCGGGGCCGGTAGTGAGGGCCTGCTCGTCGATATCGAAGGTGGGCGTGTGCACCGAGGCGGCAAAGCGGCCGTCGGCGTGGCGGGTGCCTAGGCGGTAGAAACACGAGGGCGCGGCCTGCGAGAAGTAGGCGAAATCCTCGGCGGCCATCCACTGGTCGAGCTCTACTACGTTTTCGGGGCCGAGATATTGCTCGGCGGCGGCGCGCACGCGGGCCGTGAGGGCCGGCTCGTTCTCCAGATACGGGTAGCCCACCCGGATTTCGAGCTCGCACACCGCGCCCATGCTTTCGGCCAGGCCCTCGCACAGCTTGCGCAGGTGCTGGTGGGCTTCGGCGCGCCACTCCTCGTTGAGGGTGCGGAAGGTGCCTTCGATGTAAACTTCGTTGGGGATGACGTTGGTGGCGCCGTTGGCGATGACCTTGCCGAAGCTCAGCACCGAGGGCAGCTTGGGGTTGGCGCGGCGGCTCACAATCTGCTGGGCGGCCACGATGATGTGCGCGGCCACCAGCACGGGGTCCAGGTTCATTTCGGGCATGGCGCCGTGGCCGCCCTTGCCTCTGATGGTGAGGTACAGCTCGTCGGTGCTGGCCATGTAGCGGCCGGGGCGCAGGCCGATTTTGCCGGCCGGCAGGTGCGGGAAAACGTGCTGCCCCAGCACGTGCCCCACGGCCGGATTCTCCAGCACGCCTTCCTTAATCATCAGCGAAGCGCCGCCCGGCAGGCGCTCCTCGCCGGGCTGAAACATGAGCTTGATATTGCCTTTAAACTCGCCCTTCAGCGCCGTCAGGATGCGGGCCGCACCTAGCAGCGAGGCCGTGTGCACGTCATGGCCGCAGGCGTGCATCACGCCGGGATTGGTCGATTTGTAGGGCACGTCGCTGGCCTCGTTGATGGGCAGCGCGTCCATGTCGGCCCGCAGGGCTATGGTGGGGCCGCCGGGCTGGCCTTCGATGAGGGCCACCACGCCGGTGCCGGCCAGCGGCTGCGGCTTCAGGCCCAGCTTTTCGAGCTCCTTCTTCACGAAGGCAGCCGTGTTCACTTCCTCGAACGAGAGTTCGGGGTGGGCGTGCAGGTGCTGGCGAATGGCGACGGTATCGGCGGCGTGGGCGGCGGCAAGCTGCTGGATGCGGGGGATGAGGTCAGTCATGGGAGATGGGTGCTTGGCGAAACGGCACGTCAGACCGTCATGCAGAGCGCAGCGAAGCATCTCGCTTGCTCAACTAATTTTAATCGGTTGAATTACTTTAGCACGCGAGATGCTTCGCTGCGCTCTGCATGACCGTTCTTTTCGCTGGTAAAGCCGCCCCTACGGGTTCTTGTTCAGCAGTACCTGGGTAGCTTCGAGCTCCAGCTTGGGGGTGAGGCCGCGCAGGCGGGCCATGGCGCGGGCCGCGTCGAGCTTGGTGAGGTAGTCGCCGATATACAGCCGGTAGACGGGTGATTTGAACGTGATGTAGTCCGTCTCGTCGGGGTAGCGGCCGATGATGCTGCGCCGGATGGCCATTACTTGGTCGCGCTCCAGGCCGAGGTACACCAGCAGGCGGTAGCCCTGGGCGTACTTCACGTTCTGGTTGGTGTATGCCTGGTCGCGCAGGCGCTGCTCTACCTGAGCATTCACGGCGTTGGTGGGCGGCACGGCCGTCTTCACGGCGGGCGCGGCGGCAACGGGCACCGTTTTGGGCGCGGCGAAAACGGGGCGGTACTTCGTCACGTCCTCGGCAGGCAGGGGGGCGGCGGTGGCCACGGGCTTGCGGGTGGTATCGGTTGAGGGGGCGCTGGCGCGGGGGGCCTGCGCAGCCGTGCCGGCGCAGGCGGCCAGGGCCAGCAGCGGGGTAACGAGCAAAATCTTAAGCACTGGTCGATTCATCAGATTCAGCAAGCAGGGCGATGCTATTGGACGAGCCGATGCGGTCAGCCCCGGCGGCCACCAGCGCCTCGGCAGCGGCGCGGGTACGAATGCCACCGGCCGCCTTGATGCGCATGGTTTCAGGCAGCACGCGGCGCAGCAATTCAATATCAGCCACCGATGCCCCCCGGCTGGCAAAGCCGGTTGAGGTTTTCACAAAATCGGCCTCGCCGGCCACGCACAGGGCGGCGGCCAGCTCAATTTCGGCTTCCGAGAGCAAAGCGGTTTCGATAATGACCTTGAGTTGGGCCTGGTGCACGTGGCAGAGGTCGGCGAGGTCGAGAATCTCGTCCTGAATAGCCGCCGTTTTCCCCGATTTCAGGGCCGATATGTTGATAACCATGTCCAGCTCGGTGGCCCCGTCGTACAACGCCACTTCGGCTTCCTTGAACTTGACGGCCGAGGTGGCGTAGCCGAGCGGGAACCCGATAACGGTGCAGATGCCCACCGCCGTGCCTTCGAGCTTGCCGGCGGCCAGGGCCACGTAGCAGGGCGGCACGCACACGGTGGCGAAGCCGTGGGCGGTAGCCTCCTCGCAAAGCTGAATGATTTGCGCTTCGGTGCAGTCGGGGCGCAGCAGGGTGTGGTCGATTCGGGCGGCGAAGTTCATGGGGCAAAGGTACGGCGGGTTGCGCCCCTCCTACTCCACCACCAGCCGGCGGGTTGCGGTGCTGCCGCCGGCCTGCACCCGCACGGCGTAGAGACCAGGGGCCAGGCCGTTCAGGTCGATTCCATTTTTTGCGTTCGCAGCGACCGCTTGAATGCGGAGGGTGCGGCCTAAGGCATCGAGAATGGTGAGGGTGGCCGTAGTAGCGTCGGGCAGGGCGGGCAGTTGGATGGTGGCCATGCCGTGGGCGGGGTTAGGAAATAGATTAATGCTTTCGGAACGCCGGCCCAAGACGGTAGCCGTCAGGGAAAGGTCGTTGAGCGAGGCTAAGAAGCCGACGTTGCCGTTGACTGGGGTGGCGATGGAATGCCCCCCGAATGAGGCTGGCGGTGCCAGATAACCGGTCACATACAGGCTTGTGCCACTGGCAACCAGCCCTGCTGCAACATCGGTGCCGCTGCCGCCCGCGCCCTGCGCCCAGACGAAGCTGCCGCTGGCGCCGGTGTCCGTCAGCTTGCTCACGAATACATCAGAATAGTTATTGAACATCGTGTCATTGCTACCGACACTGACCAATGAACTGTTACCAAATACGGCCGGATACTGTGGGGTTCCCACATATTGCCCGGCAGCATAAAGGCTGGCACCGTTCACTAGCAGCGAATTAACAACATCGTCCTGCACCCCTCCCGCCTGCTGAACCCAAGTATATGCACCCGTGCCTTCGGCTAACTTAGCAACAAAGGCGTTGGCATGCAGGGGGGCATTCGTGGAAAAGGGAGTACTCAGCGTAAGGGAACCAAAACTGCCGCTTACGCGAAATCCACCGCCGACATACACACTCGTCCCAGCTACAGTTATGGCGTTGGCATAGTCTTCGTGGCTTCCACCACCGAATTGGGCCCACGCAAAGCTGGCGGTGCCGCCATTGTCGAGCAGCTTGGCCACAAAAAAATCGGCTGTACCGCCAGCGCCAGGGCCACTGTCATGGTTCGGACCCGCTGCACTGCCAATGCCAAAAAAGACGTACGAACTATAAAATCTTCCCGCTATGTACACATTCGCTCCCTGTACCGCAAGCGCGGTGGGGTAATCGTCGTTGTCCATCCCTCCCGCCTGCTTCACCCAAGTGAAGCTGCTGGCTGGGCCTGCGTCTGTAAGCTTGGCGACAAAAACAGTTTGAAAACGAGCTGCCGCGTTGCTTAAAGTGAGACTGCCAAAAGTGGCTATCGGGCTAACGAAAGCCCCCGTTACGTAGATGCTATTCCCATTCACCGCCAACGCATTGGCATAGTCAGCATTCGTGCCGCCGGCCTGCTGAACCCAGATGAATTGGGTGGTGCTCCCAATGTCGGTAAGCTTTGCCACGAATGCGTCCTTATATCCAGCTGTGCTCACGGAAATAGTGCTTCCAAAGCTGGCTGTTCCTATAAAGTTCCCGGCAATGTAGATGCTTGTGCCGCTCACCGCAATTGCCGCGGCGGCGTCGTCGCTAGTGCCGCCGGCCCGCTGGGCCCAGACGAAGCTGCTGCTAGCGCTGTTCCATTTGGCCACAAATGCGTCGGTGCCACCAGCACTGGTCAAGTTATTAGCTCCCAGGGCAATTGTTCCCTGAAAGCGCCCGGCCAGGTATACGTTGCCATTCGCGTCAGCCGCGCTTGCCGAGACGTAGGTGTTGGTACTCCCGATTGCCAGGGCCATCTGCCATGTGGGGGCTTGGGCACGCGCCATTGGCCCTGTCAAGCACGTTACCACTACCAAAACAATACCTTGAAGTTTAATCCAATAAGAAAATATGGGGCTCATATAACAACTGCTGCAGGCAACAAGAATTGGCTGCCATTTAGGAAATAAAGATATTACGCCGATGGCAATAAAAAACGCCCCGACCAACCGGCCGGGGCGTTCCCGTATACATTTATAAGGCAAGTCCGTTAGTCCACCAGCACGGCGCGGCCGTCCACCACGTCCTGCTCCACGGATTTGTACTTCACGTCGCGCACCACGCGGCCGTCCATGTACTGCACGTTCACCTTGTCGTTGCGGTTAGCCACTTTCTGGCTGCGCACCGGGGTTTGCTTCACGGCAGCGGGCTGGTCCTGCGGGCCCATGTCCTCAGGGCCGGCGCCCAGCGAGTGCAGCATGTCTTCGTGCTCCACGGTGAAACCGGTGGGCTGCTCCTCGTCTTCGAGGTAGTAGTCGGGCTCGTCGTTGGTGCCCACCATGCTGGTATTCACCGGCACGTCGGCGTGGAAGAGGAAGGTGGCGGTTTCCTCGTTCACCTTGCCAATCATGCGCTTAAACAGCTCGAAGCTCTCGAACTTGTACACCAGCAGCGGGTCCTTTTGCTCGTACACTGCGTTTTGCACCACCTGCTTCAGGTCGTCCATCTGGCGAAGGTGCTGAGTCCAGGCCGTATCAATCACAGATAGCACCACCACCTTCTCCATCTGGCGCAGAATGTCGTGGCCGCCGGTGGCCTGGGCGCGCTTCAGGTTGGCAATGGCCTGCACCTGCTTCTTGCCGTCGGTGAAGGGCACGGCGATGTTCTCGTAAGGCGCGTTCTGGCTCAGCAAGTCGTTGATGAGCGGCATCGCGTTGGTGGCGATGTGCTCGTTCTTGCTCTGGAAGTAGCCCAGCGCCTCGTCGTACAGCTTCTGCGTCAGTGCCGGCAGCTGCAGCGACGTCAACTCCTGCGCCGTGATGTAGGTGTCGTAGCCGAATACCTTGATGATGTTCAGCTTGAAATCCTCGAAGTCGCCCGTGATTTTGTGGCCGGCGGCGATGTCTTCGCTCACGTCGTACACCATGTTCAGGATGTCGACTTCCATGCGGTCGCCGTGCAGGGCGTTGCGGCGGCGCTTGTACACCACCTCGCGCTGGGCGTTCATCACGTCGTCGTACTCCAGCAGGCGCTTGCGGGTGCCGAAGTTATTCTCCTCCACTTTCTTCTGGGCGCGCTCGATGGAGTTGGTAATCATCGAGTGCTGAATCACTTCCCCTTCTTCCATGCCCATGCGGTCCATCAGCTTGGCAATCCGGTCCGAGCCGAACAAACGCATCAGGTTGTCCTCCAGCGATACAAAGAACTGCGAGGTACCCGGGTCGCCCTGGCGGCCGGCGCGGCCCCGCAGCTGACGGTCTACCCGGCGCGATTCGTGGCGCTCGGTGCCAATAATGGCCAGGCCACCTGACTCTTTCGAGGTTTCACGCAGCTTGATGTCGGTACCGCGGCCGGCCATGTTGGTGGCGATGGTCACGGTGCCGGGGTAGCCGGCGGCGGCCACAATCTCGGCCTCACGCTGGTTCTGCTTGGCGTTGAGCACCTGGTGCGGAATGCCGCGCAGCTTGAGCATGCGCGACATCAGCTCCGAAATCTCCACCGAAGTCGTACCCACCAGCACCGGGCGACCGGCTTCCACCAGCTTCTGGATTTCGAGGGCCACGGCGTTGTATTTCTCACGCACCGTCTTGTACACCTGGTCATCCGAGTCCTTGCGCTGAATGCCGCGGTTGGTCGGAATCACCACCACGTCGAGCTTATAGATTTCCCAGAACTCGCCGGCTTCGGTTTCGGCCGTGCCGGTCATGCCGCACAGCTTGTGGTACATGCGGAAGTAGTTCTGCAGCGTCACAGTGGCGTAGGTCTGCGTCGCGTCTTCCACGCGCACGTTTTCCTTGGCCTCAATGGCCTGGTGCAGGCCGTCGGAGTAGCGGCGGCCTTCCATTACGCGGCCGGTCTGCTCGTCCACGATTTTCACCTTGCCGTCGTCGGTCAGGATGTACTGGTCATCCTTCTCGAACAGCGTGTAAGCCTTCAGCAGCTGGTTCACGGTGTGCACCCGCTCGCTTTTCTCGTTGTAGTCGCTCATCAGCTTGTCTTTCTGATGCAGCTTCTCTTCGGCCGACAGCGCGGCGTTTTTCTCGATGTCGGCAATAGCCATGCCGATGTCGGGCATGATGAACAGCTTGGGGTCTTCGCCCTGCGCCGTAATCAGGTCAATGCCTTTCTCGGTCAATTCAATCTGGTTGTTCTTCTCGTCAATGGTGAAGAACAGCGGCTCGTCGGCCTTGGGCATCTGGCGCGAGTTGTCGGCCAGGTAATGGTTTTCGGTGGCTTGCAGCACCGCCCGGATGCCGGGCTCGGAGAGGTACTTGATAAGCGGCTTGCTCTTGGGCAAGCCGCGGTGGGCGCGGAACAGCATGAGGCCACCCTCACCGTTTTTATCACCCTCTTCCACGCCGGTTTTGCCTTCGGCAATCAGCTTGCGGGCCTGCACGAGGTAGTTCTGCACCACCTTCTTCTGCTCGTCTACCAAGCGCTGAATGCGTGGCTTGAGCTGGTAAAACTCGTGCACATCACCGCGCGGCACCGGGCCGGAGATGATGAGCGGCGTCCGCGCATCGTCAATCAGCACGGAGTCCACTTCGTCGACCATCGCGAAGTGGTGCTTGCGCTGCACCAGTTCCTCGGGGTCGCGCGCCATGTTGTCGCGCAGGTAATCGAAGCCGAATTCGTTGTTGGTGCCGTAGGTGATGTCGGCCTGGTACGCGGCACGACGCTCCGGCGTGTTGGGCTGGTGCTTGTCGATGCAGTCCACTGTGATGCCGTGAAACTCGAACAGCGGCGCGTTCCACTCCGAGTCACGCTTGGCCAGGTAGTCGTTCACCGTCACCAGGTGCACGCCTCGCTTCGACAGCGCGTTCAGGAAAGAGGGCAGAGTCGAAACCAGCGTTTTGCCTTCACCGGTGGCCATCTCGGCAATTTTGCCCATGTGCAGCACCGCGCCGCCCATCAATTGCACATCGTAGTGCACCATGTCCCAAGTGATTTCGGCCCCGGCGGCGGTCCACTTGTTGGCCCAGATGGCTTGGTCGCCCACAATCTGGCAGTTGGTGTGGGTGGTGGCGTACTCGCGGTCGCGGGCGTTAGCGGTTACCACCAGCTGGCCGTTTTCCTTGTAGCGGCGGGCGGTATCCTTCACGATGGCGAAAGCGGCAGGCAGCACCTCCAGCAGCACGGCTTCGAGGTCCTTGTTGCGCTGCTTTTCCAGCGCGTCAATCTGCTCGAAGAGGCCTTCTTTGGCAGCCACGTCCAACTGGGGCTGCGACTCAATTTGCTGGTGCAGGCTGGCAATCTGGCCGTCGAGGCCGGCGAGGCGCTCGGCGATGCGGGCGCGCACCACGTCGGTTTGCGCGCGCAGCTGGTCATCAGTCAAGCCGGCCAGTTTGGCATATTCGGCATTAATCAGCGCCACGTAGGGCGTGATTTCCTTTAAATCACGCTCCGACTTGGAGCCGAATATTTTGGCGACGGTCTTGCCTAGGAAGTCAAACATCAGGTAGTTTTTATAGCGAAATGCGTTTGCGCGCACCTCAAATTTACGGAGCGTTCTGCTAAAACCGTCCCAAAACAAAAAGCCCCGCCAAATTGGCGGGGCTTTTCGTTGCAGTCGAAGAACGTCATGCAGAGCGCAGCGAAGCATCTTGCCCGTGCGACGCAATCCAATCGAGAGGATTAGTGACTGCGGTAAAGATGCTTCGCTGCGCTCTGCATGACGTTCTGCTTGTTCGCTACAGCGCTACTCCTGCTGCGGCGAGCGGCTCACTAGCTTCTCCACCAGCGACGAGCTGCCCGAGATGGCCGGCAGCACCGGCGAGGTAGACTTCTCTTTCTCCGTCAGCTTCTTGTACAGCGTGAGGGCCTGGGCCACTACCTGGTCCATATTGTAATACTTGTAGGTAGCGAGGCGGCCCACGAAGTGCACGTTAGGCGTTTCGTCGGCCAGCTTCTTGTACTTGTTGTACAGCTCGGCGTTTTCGGGCATCGGGATGGGGTAGTACGGGTCACCTTCGGCCTGCGGGTACTCGTACACGAGGGCCGTTTTGGGGTGCTCCTGGCCCGTGAGGGCCTTAAACTCGGTGATGCGCGTGTAGAGGTTGTCGTTGGGGTAGTTCACCACCGGGGCGGCCAGATGCTTCTCCTTGTTCAGCGTTTCGTGCTTGAACTCGAGCGAGCGGTAGGGCAGTTTGCCAAATTTGAAGTCAAAATACTCGTCCACGGGTCCCGTGAAAATCATTTCCTTGAAGGGAATGAAATCCATAATCTCGTGGTAGTCCGTGTTCAGCATCACCTTGATGTTCGGGTGGTCGAGCATTTTCTCGAACATCCGGGTGTAGCCGTGCAAGGGCATGGCCTGGTAAGTGTCGGTGAAGTACCGGTCGTCGCGGTTGGTGCGAGTGGGCACGCGGCTAGTCACTGATTTATCGAGTTGCGAGGGGTCGAGGCCCCACTGCTTGTTGGTGTAGTTCTTGAAGAACTTGTTGTAAAGCTCACGGCCCACTTTGCTCACCACCACGTCTTCCGACGTCTTTACAACATCAACCGGCTCGGCCACCGAGGCGAAAAACTCCTCTACTTCAAAGCTGGTCAGGTTCAGGCCATACAGCTTGTTGATGGTGTCGAGGTTGATGGGCATGGGCACCATCTGGCCGTCTACCGAGGCGAGCACGCGGTGCTCGTAGGGGCGCCAGTCGGTGAAGTTGCCGAGGTATTCGAACACGTCTTTCGAGTTGGTGTGAAAGATGTGCGGGCCGTATTTGTGCACCAGAATGCCTTCCTCGTTGTAGTGGTCGTAGGCATTGCCGGCAATGTGGCTGCGCTTGTCAACGATGAGGACTTTTTTGTTGCTGCGGGTCGCCAGCCGCTCGGCCAGCACGCTGCCGGCGAAACCGGCCCCAACGATAAGATAGTCAAACATGGTGCGTAGGGTATGGATGTGAGTAAGGAAGAACGATTCAGAAGGGAATTGACGGAGTAAAAGGGCCAGCTAGCGGGCTGGCATGATGGGCGGCAGCGTCACTTCCGGCACTTTGGTGGCCATCAGCGGCTCGTGGGCCTGGGTGGTGGTGGCCGCGTCGGGAGTTTTGGCCGCGAGGCGGGCCTGCATCAGGTCCACCATCTGCTGCCAGGTCTGGTCCCACGATATGGTGGCCAGGTAGTCGTCGGTGCGCTGGCGCCAGTCGGCATCGTGGTGCTGCACAAGGGCCTTTTCGATGGCCTTGCCAAAATCGGCGGCGTTATCGGCGATGTGCACCAGGTCGAGGTCGCCGTAAGGCCGCACCACGTCGCGGATGGGCGTACTTACCACGGCGTTGCCGGCGGCGAGGTACTCGGGGGTTTTGGTGGGCGAGATGAATTTGGTGCTTTCGTTATCAGCAAACAACAGCGTCGCCACATCCCAACCCTTCAAATAGGCGGGCAGTTCCTTATAATCCTTGCCGCCGAGGTAGTGCACGTTGGCGGTGCGGGGCAGCGTGGCAGGGTCAATCTTCACCACCGGCCCGATGATGACAAATTGCCATTCCGGATGATTCTGCGACAGCTGACGCAGCAATTCAATGTCCAGCCGCTCATCCACCACGCCGAAGAAGCCGATGCGCGGGTGCGCAATGCCGGCCTGGTCGGCGGGCTCGGCCATCGGGCCGCGGGCTTGGCCAAAGTGGGCCTTGTCGATGCTGCTGGGGAAAGGGTGCGCGTCGGGATGCTGCTCGCGCTTCGATTCGTAGAGCGTGTGGCCGCCGGTGAACACGAGGTCGGCCTTGGTGAACAGCTCCTGCTCGCGCTTCTTCAACTCGGGCGGGGCGAATTTGAAGGCGGCCAGCTCATCCATGCAGTCATACACGGTGAGCTTGGGCGTGAACTGACGCGACTTGCCCAACGCCATGGGCGTGTAGTACCAGAAGATGTAATTGGTAACGCCCTGCTCGCTGAAGTAGTGGCTCAGCACTTCGAACTGGGCCTGGTCGGCGGCTTCCTCGTCGGCGCGCAGGCGCTGGGGCAGGTGCACTACCACCACTTTCACGCCGTTGTCGCGGTCCTTGATTTCAACGTGCGGCTCGATGAGGTCGTCGTTGTGGTAAAAGGCATCTTCGACGTAGAACACCCGGCCCTGCTGGGCGAAGCGCGACATGAGGTGCTGCGGGCGCTGCCACACAAAATCCCAATGCAGGTGCGCGAAGCACACCAAATCGGGCAAAGAATAAGTGGAAGGGTTTTCGGCGGCTGATTCGCTGGGCCGGACAGCGGTGGCGGAAGTGCGTGCAGACGCTTCCACCGTCGAAGAAGGGGGCATGAAAAATAGCAGGAAAAAGGAGTTTCGCGCCGCGCTGGAGGGACTTTCTACCTAACCAGCTGGGACGCTTGCTACCCTATACGGAGCCCGCCGGCCAAAGGATATAGCCCGGCTTACTTTGCTAAGCATTCACCGATTCTTCACTTTATCAATCAGATATACCCTTACGCCAATTCCTCTATCGTTGTTGGACTGTGCAGCAGGCATTGCCATTCCACGGCATCGGCCCAGCCCTGCGCGGTGCGCAGCCAGCCGTACCGGGTGCCCACGCGCCGGAAGCCAGCGGCGCGAAACAGCTTCAAACTCGCCGAATTATCCGCGCCTACGGTGGCGTAAATCTGGTGCAGGCGTAGCACGTTGCGGGCGTGGTGTTGAAGCAGCGCCAGGGCCTGGCGGGCGTAGCCGTGGCGGCGCTCGGCGGCCAGAATGGTGATGCCCACGCCGGCCCGCTGGTGCAGCGGGTCGTAGTCGAACAGGTCGATTACGCCCACGGCCGGGCTGCCAATCTCAGTAGTAATCACGAGCCGCAGCTGGCGCACTACGTAGAAATCAGCGGTGGCGTGTTCCAGGTATTCGCGCAGGGCGTGGCGCGACACCGGCGCGAGCGTATCGGACACGCCCCAGATGTCGGGGTCGTTTTCGAGGGCGTAGAGAAATTCGAGGTCGTCGGGTTCGAGGGCGCGCAGGTGCATGGTGGGATAAAGGTATTGGAAAGGCTTGCCAGGAATATTTTTGAGAAATAAATTGTACACAATCAAACATTACACAACCATTTCAGCTTATCCTATTCGAAACCGCATGGCCACCTCCCCTACCCCATCCGCCAAGAACTCGCTGCTGAAGCTGGAAAGCCAGATTTGCTTTCCGGTTTACGCCGTGTCACGTCTCATTACCAAGGCCTACCAGCCGCTATTGCACGCCCTCGACCTGACGTACCCGCAGTACCTCGTGTTTCTGCTGCTGTGGGAACACGAGCAACTGACGGTGAAGGAGCTGGGAGAAAAGCTGCTGCTCGATTCGGGCACGCTCACGCCGCTGCTCAAGCGCATGGAGCAAAAGCAGTGGCTGAGCCGCCGCCGCGACCCGCGCGACGAACGTTCGGTCATCATCGGGCTACTGCCGGCGGGTAGGGCCTTGGAAGCCCAGGCCCAGCAAATCCCAATGCAGATGCTTAATAAGATGCACATGCCGGAAGCTGAAATTGTGGCTTTGCGCGCCCACCTTACCCATTTACTTACCCAGCTGGCCTAAGGGCTTGCAATTTTTCTTACCCATTTTTTCTTACCGATTACCGATGAAAATCGAAAAAATCTTCACCGCCCAGGCCCTGGCCACGAAGGGCGGCCGCGACGGCCGTATCAGCACCAACAACAACGTGCTCGACCTCGAACTGAGCACACCCAAGGAAATGGGCGGCCCCGGCAAAGCCGGTGCTACCAACCCCGAGCAACTGTTCGCCGCCGGCTATTCGGCCTGCTTTGAGGGCGCACTGGGCGTGGCGGCCCGCCAGGCCAAAGTGAAGCTGGAAAATGTGAGTGTGGAAGCCCTCATCGGCTTCGGCAAGGCCGAAGACGGCGGCTTCGGCATCTCGGCCGACTTGCATGTGAACATCCCCGGCATCGAGCAGAAGCAAGCCGAGGAGCTGGTGGAAGCCGCCCACGGCATCTGCCCCTACTCGCGTGCCACGCGCGGCAACATCGAGGTGAACATCACCACCACGACCAACGCCTAAGCGCGGCTGGTTCCGTTTTTAGTTACTTCTGACAAGGCCTCGGTCTACGCCGGGGCCTTGTCGTTTTCGGCAGTATTGCCATTCATTTTTTAACCCCCAATGCTATGAAAATCGTCTTGATTCTGACCTCGCACGACCAGCTCGGCAACACCGGCCACAAAACCGGTTTCTGGCTCGAAGAATTCGCCGCGCCCTACTACACTTTCGTGGATGCCGGGGCGGATATTACCCTCGCTTCGCCCAAAGGCGGCCAGCCGCCCCTCGACCCCAAAAGCGACGAGCCCGGGGCCCAGACCGAAGCCACCGAGCGTTTCAAAAAAGACCCTGCCGCCCAGAAAGCGCTGGCCAATACGGTGACGCTCGACACCATCAAGGCCGAGGATTTTGACGCTGTGTTTTACCCCGGCGGCCACGGCCCGCTGTGGGATTTGGCCGAGGATAAGCAGTCCATTGCGCTCATCGAAAGCACTTTTGCGGCCGGCAAGCCGCTGGCGCTGGTGTGCCACGCCCCCGGCGTGCTGCACCACGTGAAGGCCGCCAACGGCGAGCCGCTGGTAAAAGGCAAGTCGGTAGCCGGCTTCACGAACACCGAAGAAGAGGCCGTGCAGTTGACCAACGTGGTGCCTTTCCTGGTGGAAGACATGCTGAAAGAAAACGGCGGCAACTACTCGAAAGGTGCCGACTGGCAGCCTTACGTGGTAACGGCCGGCAACCTGATTACGGGCCAGAACCCGGCCTCATCGGAGCCGGCGGCGCAAGAGTTGCTGAAGATGCTGGCGAAGTAAGCTAACGCCATCCAGCCACAAAAAAGGCCTTCCGCACCAGCAGAAGGCCTTTTTTGTGCATTAGAACCAGTGCGCTTACACCTCGCCGCCAAATACACGCACCGCCGGGCCGCTCAGCCACACGTTGGCGAAGCCGCCATCGGGGCGGGTTTCGAAGCTTACTTCCAACTCGCCGCCCATGGTTTGCAGACGCACGGGCGAGGTCGCGCCGCGCTGCGAGGCGGCCAGCGCGACGGCCGTGACGCCGGTGCCGCAGCTCAGGGTTTCGTTTTCGACGCCGCGCTCGTAGGTGCGCACGGGCCAGGCGTGGGCGGGGTCGGCGGGGATTTCGACGAAGTTGACGTTGGTGCCGGCAGGGTCGTAGGCCTGGTCGTGGCGGATGTCGTGGCCAGTGCCGTACACGTCGAACTCGGCCAGCGCGGGGTGTTCCTCAGGGTCGAGGAAGTGAATGTGGTGGGGCGAGCCGGTGTGCAGAAATACGTCGTCCTCCCCCACTCCGGCTTCGATGGGCGCGTTCACGTCAATCATGCGCAGGCGTACGGTGCCATCGGCTTCCACGCGGGCATCGTGGGGGCCGTCGACGGCCAGGAAATGGGTTTCGGAGCTTATTAAACCCAAATGCTTGGCAAAAGCCACGGTGCAGCGGCCACCGTTGCCGCACATGGAACTGGGGCGGCCATCGGCGTTGAAGTACACCATTTCGAAATCGAAATCGGGCTTGTTGCGCAGCAGAATCAGCCCATCGGCCCCGATGCCGAAGCGACGGTGGCAGAGGTGGGCAATCAGGGCGTGGTCGGTTTCGTCGAAGGCGCGGGTACGGTCGTCAATCATCACGAAGTCGTTGCCGGTGCCCTGGTATTTGTGGAATTGCATTTGGGAAAATTGATAGCTTCAATCGAAAAGAAACGTCATGCTGAGCGCAGCCGAAGCATCTCTACTGCAATAGCAAATTGATTACTTGCGCGGTAGAGATGCTTCGGCTGCGCTCAGCATGACGTTCTACAGCATGACGACCACAAAGAAACCGCTACCCCGGCATTTCGTTCCTCAATGGCCCTGCCCGGCCAAATCGCCGCAACGGAGCCAGTTTTCCCAGCGCTTGCGCTTTTTGGCGATTTTGCCGCGCAGGTATTTCTCCATAATCAGGGCGGCGCAGGGGGCGGCGGAGAGGCCACCGAAACCAGCGTTTTCGATGTAGACGGCCACCACGATTTTGGGCTTTTCGGCCGGGGCGAAGCCGGCAAAGGTGGCGTGGTCGTCGCCCTCGTCGTTTTGCACCGTACCGGTTTTGCCGGCTACGGCAATGCCTACGTCGTCGAGGTTGGCCAGTTCGGCGGTGCCGCCGCGGCGCAGCGCGGCCACCATGCCGGGGATGAGCTCGGCAAAGTGGACGCTATCGACCAACGTGCGGTGCAGTTGCCGGAAGCGGGGCAGCGGGCCGCTGCTGCCCACGCTGCGCACGAAATGCGGGATGTAGTAGTAGCCGCGGTTGGCGATGATGGCTTGCACGTTGGCCATTTGCAGGCCGGTGAGGTTGATTTCGCCCTGGCCGATGCTGAGGGAATAGATGCTGCCGTAGGTCCAGCCGCAGCGGCCGCGGCGCTTGTCATAGTAAGCCGGCGTGGGGATGAAGCCGGGGCGCTCCTGGGGCAAATCGACGCCCAGCAGCGTATCGAGGCCGAAGGACCGGACGTGGCGCGTCCAGGCGGCCAGGTTCAGGTGGCGCTGGGCGCAGGTATCCACGGGCTGCACCAGCGTGTCGGGCACGTTATTCACCACGTTGCGCATTACCTGGTAGAAGTAGGGATTGCAGCTGTATTTGAGGGCCTGGGTAAGGTTGCGGGCGTTGGGGTGTTCGTGCACACAGTTGATGAGCGACTGGTCGCAGCGGAAGCCTGTTTCGGCGGTAATGCCGCCCAACTGCAGGGCCACCGCCGCGTTCACCAGCTTGAACACCGAGCCCGGCGGGCTGGCCTGCAGCGCGGCGCGGTTGAGCAGCGGCATGTCTTCGGCCAGCAGCAGGGCGCTGCGCTCGCGGCCCCGGCTGAGAGCGGTGATGGTGGCGGGGTCGTAGGTCGGGGCCGAAACGTAGCAGAGGATTTCGCCCGTAGCGGGGTCGAGGGCCACGATGTAGCCCTTGCGTTCGCGCATGATGCGCTCGGCGTAGGCCTGTAGCTCGGTGTCGAGGCTAAGGTGCAGGTCCTGGCCGGGGTGGTAGGTGGTGTCGGTGGCCCAGGTGCCGTGGGAGTGGTTCAGCACGTCCACCAGGGGATGGTAGGCCCCGAAACTGCCTTTCAGCAGGCCGTTGTAGTAGGTTTCGAGGCCGCCGTTGCGCAGGCGGTAGAAGCGGCCCCGCGCCAGCCGTTGCGCCTGGTACAGGAAGGGCTGGGCATTGGCGTAGGCGTAGCCTAGCACGGGCGCGGCCACGTGCGTGGTGTAATTGCGGGCCGTGTATTCGCGCAGCTTGAGCGTGGGCCACTCGCGCTGGTGGCGGCGCAGCAGGTCGTATTCAGCAACTGTTAAATCCAGTTGCAAGGGCAATTCGCGGCGGCGCAGGTCGCGGCTGCGGTACTCGAAGGCGCTATCGGGCCAGCCCAGCAAACGGTTGAGGCGAGCTGAATCGAGGCGGCCCCAGGATGGCAGCACCAGAAGGTAGCGCGCGCCGGTGTAGGCCAGCACCGAGTCGTTGCGGTCGAGAATCCGGCCCCGGTGCGGCCAGAAAGCTTCACGACGCGGCGTGTACGTATCGTGCGGCAGCATGACGCCCACACCGGGCACCGGCACGCGTCGCCACCACAGCACCAGGACGAGCCCGGCCAGCAGGAAAACGAATAATGCAGCTAACTTCTTGCGGTTGGCAGACAGCATCCGGCAAAGCTACTGTTCTGCCAGCGGGTTGGCCCACCGGCTTCGATGAACGGGGCCTGCGACCTCACGAAGCCGGGCTGCGGGCCGGAATTTCAACTTTGGGGTTAGGTCACTGCTTTGCGCAACAGTGCAATCTGCCCGGTGTGGTAGAGGTAATGTTGCGCCACGCCGTGCAGGGTCACGTAGATGGAGGAGCCATAGCCCACTTGTGCATCGATGGTGGTATTGATGGGCCGGTCAAGGGTTTCATCGGAAACAGTTGCCGCGGCGGCCAGCAGCTGCTCGTGCGCCGTGCGCAAGCCAGCCAGCACGGCTTGCCAGTCGGCTTCGGTGGGGTTTTCGGGGGGTGATGGCCAATCCTCGGCATCGCTCACCTGCACCAAGCTGCCTTCGACCAGCCGGCGGCGGGCTACCTCGGCCCACACCCCGGCGTGGCACGTGATTTCCCAGATGCTGTGGGCATTGGCAATGGGCTGCCGGGCGGCTTGCGCAGCAGTCAGGTCCTTAAGAGTATCCAGCAGCGAGGGACCGGACCATGGCTCGCCATCGAAAGCGCGGCGGAGCTGGTCGAGCAGGCGAGTAATTTCAGGCATAGCGGGTGGAGAAATGGTGGTGGTGAGCAGGATGTGTTTTACGTGCGCCGCTTTCGAAAGTGCAGGTGGTCGTATCGTGGCGTCTGTTCAATGCCGAGACGCAAAGTGTCGCGTCTCTACAGCAGGCAACCTGCCCTACCCAACCCCGCCCTACCGGGCAGGGCCCCTACCTTTGCGGCCTGCTTATGTACGACTTCCTCACCACCTCCCCCTGGCCCGACTACGAGCTGATTGATTCCGGCAACTTCCAGAAGCTGGAGCGTTTCGGTAAATACATTCTCGCCCGGCCGGAGCCCCAGGCTATTTGGGACCCGCACCTGCCGCTCAAGGAGTGGGAAAAGGCCGATGCCGCCTTCGCCCGCGCCCCCGGCTCCACCGAAAAAGGCCAGTGGCGCCTCAAGCCCAGCATGCCCGAGCAGTGGGTGATTGCCTACGAGCGGCCCGATGGTCTGAAATTGAAATTCCGCCTCGGTCTGTCGTCGTTCAAGCACGTGGGCCTGTTCCCGGAGCAGGACCCCAACTGGCAGTTCATTTACAACCAGACGCGAAAGCGCCGCGCCAAACTGCCGCGCGTGCTGAACCTGTTTGCCTACACGGGGGCCGCCACGCTGGCCGCCCGCGCCGCCGGGGCCGACGTGACGCACCTCGATTCGGTGAAGCAGGTGAACTTCTGGGCCCGCGACAACATGGAAGCCAGCCAGCTCGACGGCGTGCGCTGGCTCGTAGAAGACGCCATGAAGTACGTGCGGCGCGAGGTGAAGCGCGGCAGTAAATACCAGGGCCTCATCCTCGACCCGCCTGCCTACGGCCGCGGCCCCAACGGCGAAAAATGGCAGCTCGAAGACGAGCTAAACGAGATGCTCAAGCTCAGCCAGCAGCTGCTCGACCCCGAGGACCATTTCTTCGTGGTGAACCTGTACTCGCTGGGTTTCTCGGCCCTGATTCTGGATAACCTGACCACCGCCATTTTCCCTGGCCCGAAGGCCGTGCGCGAGCTGGGCGAGATTTACCTGCACGACGCCGGCCAGCGCAAGCTGCCGCTGGGCACGTTCTGCCGGTTTGCCACGTAGCGCGGTCGTACCCGGCAGGGACTTTTAGTCCGCGCCTGCCCAATAGCCGTATTGCCCACTCGCTTTGCTAAACTCGCGGACTACAAGTTCGCGCTACTTCCTTACATGCACACCCCGCACGCCCATCGCCGCCTCGCGCTCATTGATTTGGGCACTAACACCTTCCACCTACTCATCGTGGAAATGCCCACCGTGCCCGGCGAAAAGCCGCTGGTCATCCTGCGCACCAAAGCCGGCGTGCGCCTCGGCGAAGGCGGTATCAGCCAGGGCATCATCGCCCCGGCGGCCTACGACCGGGCCCTGCACACGCTGGCCGGCTTTAAGGAAGAGATGGAGCTGCACAATGTGAGCGAAGTGCGCGCCACGGCCACCAGCGCCATGCGCGTGACGAAAAACGGCCCCGAGCTGGTGCGCGACATCTTCGAGCAAACCGGCATTCAAGTCAACGTCATTCCCGGCGAGCGCGAGGCTGAGCTCATCTGCCAGGGCGTGCGCCAAGCAGTGGATTTGGGCGAAGAAGCGCAGCTGATTATGGACATCGGCGGCGGCTCCGTTGAGTTCATCATCGCCAGCCAGCACACCATTTTCTGGAAGCAAAGCTTCGAAATCGGGGCCCAGCGCCTGCTCGACAAGTTTTTCCCCGACCCCAGCGGCGTGTTTCCCGCCGAGGCCGTGGAGGCCGAGCAGCGCTACCTCGCCACCGTGCTCGAGCCGCTCATCGAAGCTGTGCGGCGCTACCGCCCCGCCAGCCTCGTGGGTGCCTCGGGCAGCTTCGACAGCCTGGCCGACATGCAAATCGGTGAGCTGCGCACTGAAAGCCAGCTGCCGCCCTGCACCGAGCTCGCGCTGGAATCTTTCCAGACCAGCTACCGGCATTTGCTGAGCGGCAACCACGAGCAGCGCAAGGCCCTGCCCGGCATCCTGCCCATGCGGGCCGACATGCTGGTAGTGGCCGCCGTGCTCATCGATTTCGTGCTCGGCATTGCGGAAATCACGCTTATCCGCACTTCGGCCTATGCTTTGAAAGAAGGACTGTTAGCGGAAATGCTGGCGGTCTAGCATTTTCGGAGCAAGTTCAGCACGTCATGCTGAGCGCAGTCGAAGCATCTCGCGTGCAGCAGTAAGCCCAATCGTCGGGATTGGTTACGCGGTAGAGATGCTTCGGCTGCGCTCAGCATGACGTTCTTATTAAGTCCCGAAGACCCTAATTACCTAAGTCCCCCCAAATGCCCACCTTCTCCTACAGCCAGCTTTTCACCTTCACCGAAAGCGTTTTCCGCAGCATTGGCTGCCCGGAGGAAGATGCCACGCTGGCCACCGAAACCCTGCTCTCGGCCGACCTGCGCGGCGTGGACTCGCACGGCGTGGCTCGCCTCGTGGGCTACGTTCGGCTGTGGGAGGCCGGCCGCATCAACGCCACGCCCCGCGTGGGTGTGACGTATGAGACACCCAGTACTGCTGTTGTGGATGGCGACGGCGGCCTCGGCCTCGTGGTGGGCCCCAAAGCCATGCGCGTGGCCATCGAAAAGGCCCAGCAAGTGGGTACCGGCTGGGTTTCGGTGAAGAACTCCAACCATTTCGGCATTGCCGGCTACCATGCCATGCTGCCCCTGGCGCACGACATGATGGGCATTGCCATGACCAACGCCTCGCCGCTGGTCGCGCCCACGTATTCGCTGGATAGATTGCTCGGTACCAACCCCATTGCCGTGGCCGTGCCCGCCGGCGAACAGCCCGATTTCGTGCTCGATATGGCCACCACCACCGCCGCCAACGGCAAGCTCGAAATTGCGCAGCGCAAAGGCCTGCCCCTGCCCGAAGGCTGGGCCCAAACCGCCGACGGCCAGCCCAGCACCGACGCCAATGCCGTGAAAAACGGCGGCGCCTTGCTACCCTTGGGCGGGGCCACCGGCTCGCACAAAGGCTACGGTTTGGGCGCGGTGGTCGACATCTTCTCGGCCGTGCTTTCGGGGGCCAACTACGGGCCGTGGGTGCCGCCGTTCGTGGCCTTTCTGCAGCCTTCGGCCAACCCCGTGGGCCAGGGCCTGGGCCACTTTTTCGGGGCCATGCGCGTCGATGCCTTCCGGCCCGCCGACGAGTTCAAGGCCCACATGGATAACTGGATTACCACCTTCCGCAACGCGCAGGCTGTGGAAGGCAAACACGTCCTCATCCCCGGCGACCCGGAGCGCGAAATAGCCGCGCACCGCCTGCTGGATGGCATCCCGCTGCTGGATACCGTGGTGCATGATTTGGAAGGCGTGGGGGCAAAGTTTGGGGTGAAACTGTAGGGCGCGCTCCCGTCTTTACGCCGCCTGCAATTCGCCTTTTATTGCTTCATTTTTCGCGGGGTTCGATTCTTCGACGAAAAACCAGAAGAAGGCCAGCGCCACCGCCGCCACGGCGGCCAGCGCCAGAAAACCCACGCGGTAGCCAAAGTGCTGCACCAGATACCCCGCCCCCACCGTGCTTAGCGAGGCCCCAATGCCCAGCGCCGTGGCAATAGCGCCCTGCACGAAGTTGAAGCGCCCGGTGCCCCGCGTGAGGTCGGCAATCATAATCACGCTGATAACGCCGAAAATGCCGCCTGCCAATCCATCCAGCACCTGCACGCCCACCAGAAAATAGGCGTTGTTGCTGAGCGTGTAGAGCACGCCGCGCACCGGCAGCACCGCAAACGCCAGCAGGAAAACCGGCTTGCGGCCCGCGTCCGGCGCGCGCCGGCTCACCCAGGCGGCTACCGGAATCATCACCAGCTGCGCCACGATGATGCAAGCCGACATGAACAGCGCGGAAGCTTTCTGGTTGCTCAAGGCCAGCTTCTGGCCCACCAGCGGCAGCATGGCCGCATTGGCGAAGTGAAACAGCACCACCGCAATGGCGAAGCGCAAAATGCGCGGGTTGCCCAGCACCTGCCGGAAACCGGCGGTTTGCTCAACGCCCTTTTCGGTCGCCGCCGGGTCGGTTCCAGACGCAGCTTTGGCACCTGCAGAATCCTCGGTTTCGGTAGCAGGTTTTGCAGCGGCTGATTCTTTTGCAGCAGAAGCATCTTTAGCCGTTTCAATTTCGTCGGTTTGTGGATTATCGGCTCCCTTGCCCCGGGCGAGGTCGTTGTCGATGTCCTTCGGGTTGATGCGGAGGGCCGACCAGCTGCCCAGCGCGCACATCAGGGCCACGAGGTAGAAGATGCCTTCGTAGCGCCAGTAGTAGCCGATGAGGCCGGCCAGCACGGCCGCCAGCACGTTGCCGCCGTGGTTCCAGGCCTCGTTGTGGCCGGTTTGCTGCGCGAAGCGGCGGTGCCCCACCAGCCCCAGCGTGATGGCCGCCACCACCGGCGCGTAAATGGTAGTAGCCGCCCCGGTCAGCATCTGGGTTGCGTAAATGACGGGCGGCGACACGAACGTGACGGCCGCCACGCAGCTCGCCGCTACTACCACCGAGGCCAGCACCAGCAGCCGCCGCTTGTGCGTGGAGGTATCGACCAGCGAGCCGGCGGGCGTTTGGAGCAGCACCGCCACCAGCCCGGGCAGCGACATGGCCAGCCCGATGCTGCCCGGCTGCCAGTGCCGCACCGAAAGCAGGTAAATGGCCAGGTACGGCCCCACACCATCGCGCACATCGGCCAGAAACAGGTTCAGCGGAGCCAGCGCGCGGATGCTGCGCCGCTTACCGGCCAATGCGATGGAATGCGCCATACCATGGAGCGGCCCGAGAGGGCCAAAAGCATGAAAGAATTACTACTCGGCTTGTTCGTGTGGGCAACTGGCCCACAGCGTCGAGGTTATCGCCTCAATACTCCCACTTGGGTTCCAAGGTTGGCGAAAGCAAAAGCTTGATGCCCACGGTTCGGCGGCGGTTGCTGTTCGGTTAGCGGGTGGCCAATGCTTTTTACAACGCCAACACTGCCATCGGGCATATCTATCAACAGCACAGCGCATACACTGAGAATACCAGTATTATTTGCGGACCCAAACCCACGGTTTTCGGAGCAGAACGTTCCAACAGCGGCGACAGCTAACCTTTGTACTGAAAGCCGGTCCAAACCAGCCTAGTATTGCCGCCAGTGCCTTACTACACGGCGACGCGCTGTTTATCATTATCTTTCCGATACCACCTTTAACCCTTAGTGCTCAATGAACCTTTCCGCGTCGACTTTGTCAACTTGCGCAGGGCTGCTGACTACTTTCGCCGCAGTCGGGCAGGTGGTGCATCCGGCCAGTGCCCCTACCGTTGCTCTGAACTGGCAACCGGCTGCCAATCCTGACGCCTTGGCAATTGACGTTGACGGAGACGCCCAGCCGGACCTCACGTTTACCGACTCGAATTCTTATGCGAGCACCCAAGGGATGCCTACTATCCGAACGTTTTACGTTACGCCCGCCGTCGGCCTAGAATTAGCCCTCGATTCCATGGAGTACGACAGTGCTCACCGGTACCAGGCCGGGCAGCCCATTTCGCGGGCCGTGCGGTGGGCGACGAACGGGGGCTACGTGGCATACACCGTGCTTGGGAACGGCGGCCTTGGTGGGCGGGGCTTTTTTCGCGACGGCCAGCCTGGATATGTCGTTATCCGGAAAAACACCGCCGGCCGGTGGCGCTACTGGTGGTTCAACGTCAAAGCCAGCTACTACGGCAGTGGCACCAGCACCGTCAATTTTTATGGCCAAGCCTCGCAGGCACTGGCAGGAGCAGTTCGGCAGGCAGCTGCCGAAGTTTTGGTGTTTCCAAACCCGGCTACCACTGGCTGGACACTGCAAGGAGCTGCCCGCTACCAATTACTGGATGCAACCGGCCGACGCCTCGACTCTGGCGTCGTCACCGGCACCGCTTTCATCAGCAGCCAAGCACTGGCCCCCGGGATGTATTTGCTGGAGTTGCAACAGCCAAACGGTGCGTGCTTGTACCGAAAACTAATTCGGGAATAATACTTCAACAACGCGCTGAACGGCAACTGGTGCCACGTATTGCTACGTGGGACCCGTTGCCGTTCAGCGCGTTGGCGCCACTAAGTTGCTATGATACCTGACCGGTGTGCGCCTGCGGCACCAGAGCAGCAATGGCCACGTCCTGGTTCAGATACTGCGAAGTATAGCCAGCGTTCGACTTGTTCAGGAACAGGCAGGTGCCGCCATTCACGGCATCAATAATCTGCGAATACTGGTCCATTGGCAGGGCCGGGCAGCCGAGGCTGCGGCCCAAACGGCCGTTTTGCTTAATAAAGTCCTCGCTCACGTAGTCGGCGCCGTGCATCACCACCGAGCGGGCGGCGGCGTTGGTATTGTAGCCTTCGTCCAGGCCTTCGAGACGGAGCGAGTGGCCGTGCTTGCCCTCGTATTCGCCGCCCGTGGCATAGAAGCCCAGGCTGCTCATGTTGCTCTGGTCGGTGTTGGAAAAGTTCGTGGCTTCGTTCTCACCCGAGTTGTGGCCGTGGGCCACGAGCGTGTGGAACAGAATTTCGTTTTTAGCCAAATCGAGCACCCAGAGGCGCTTTTCGGTGCTGGGCAGGTCAAAGTCGACCACCGTCAGCGTCTGCTTATCCTCGGCCAGCTTGCCGGCTTGGCGCAGGTTGAGGTAGCCGGTCATGGCTTTGGCAAAGGTTTCAAAACGCAGCCCTTCCTGCTCGGCCCCAAGGGCGTTGTAGGTAGCGCGCAGCGTTTGGTCAAACTGGGCTTTGGGCGAAAAATCCATTTTAGGCATGCGCAATTCGTTGCGCGAGCCGCCGGCCATCGACTGCTGAATGTTGCCGGCCAGCGGCGTAGCTAAGAACAACGACGCCAGAAACGGCAGAACGCGGCGCGCCAAACGCTGACGACGCAGGCTTTTGCGTTTGCGCTGAACAATGCTGGGCTGGTGCTGGTGCATAATCGAAGTAGCTGATGGTGAACAGAAGCCGTTGTTGCGCTTGCAACCACTGCTTCTGGTGCTTTATACGGGATTCAAATCCCGATGGCTATTCTTAAACCCCCTGCTTGTTCAAATGATTCCCCCCGGGCCCGGCCCGGCCGCCCGGCTAGCGCCAGCCGCGCTGCACAAAGCGCCGCCCGGCAGCCCCGCCATCGAGCCAGCGCGAGGCCAGGCCGGGGCCGCTCACGAGCAGCATGCTGCCCACCCGCAGCGTGGCAATGATGTCTTTGAACTGCTCGGGCGGCAGCGCCGGGCAGCCGCGGCTGTAGCCCAGGTGGCCGTTTTGCTGCACGTATTTCGGGCTGGCATAGTCGGCGGCGTGCAGCACCACGTAGCGGTCGAAGGCATTGGCGTTCTGGCCCTTGTCGAGTCCTTCGATGCGACGCGAGTAGCCGTGAATGCCGTCGTAGGTGGCGCCCGTGCGGTAGAAACCCAGCGAAGTGCAGGCCGAGGATTCCTGGTTGGAGAAGTGGCGGGCGCGCAGGTGGCCCGAGCCCGCGCCGTGGGCCACGAGGCTGCGGTGCAGCACCTTGGCTGCTTTCAGGTCGATAACCCAGAGGCGCTCGGTGGTGTTGGGCAGGTCCATATCGGCCACGGCCAGCAGGCCGGCGCGCTCGATGCGGCCGGTGGGGTGCAGCGTGAGGTAGCCCACGCAAGCCTGCTCCAGCACCTCCGGGCGCAGCTCAGCGGCGGCGGGGCCAAGGGCAGCGTGCAGCTGCTGAATGGCCTGGCGCAGGGTATCGGGCACGGCGGTCAGGGCCGGCACCGGCGTGAGGCGGAGCGAATCGGGCAACGGCACGGCTGGTTCAAATGCCGCGGTAGATGCCAGGGGCGCGGCGGCCGATACCTGATTGCGGCCCGGAACCTGCGATTCCTCGGCCCGCAGCTGGCAGGAGGCCACTAGCAGCCCCACGGCCAGGCAACTTACTACATGCGCCTTTTCAGCGACCTTTTTGGCAATACTCCACGATGCGCTCAACCTAACCATGGGCTGAAATTACGGCATGCTGCCGCAGCGACCAATTACTGGTCGACACGCCGGCCGGCATGGGCAAGAAATTAGGCCGAGGAATAGCCGCCAATGAAGCTCAACACTACAGCTCGGCGAAGAACTGGTGAACAATAAATACCCGGATAGCACAATTATCCAAAAAATGCAATCGAATGCGCAGACAACATTTTGTCATTCGAAGGCCATTCAGGTCATTCATTTTACCTTGAAGCCCCAATCAGGCGCATAATCCTTGTTTCGAGGTTGTGCTTGACTAATACCTGACACTGCTCTTTTTCCTCACAAAACCCAATTCCCACACATGATGCACTTTTCTTCTCATTTTCCATTCCGCAAACGATTCCGGTTCACGCTGGCTTTGGCAATGGCCCTGCTGGGGGCCGGCAACCAGAGCGCCCACGCCCAAAAAGTAGTGATGCAGGGCTTCTGGTGGGACTTCTGGAACTCGAACTACCCCAACGGCTGGGCCAACTACCTGGCCGACCTGGCCCCGCGCCTGAAAAGCATGGGCGTGGACGCGGTCTGGATTCCGCCCACCATCAAAAACGCCAACCAGGGCAACGGCTACTCCCCTTTCGACAACTACGATCTGGGCGATAAGTGGCAGAAAGGCTTCTTGGCTACCCGCATGGGCACCAAGGACGAGCTGCTGCGCGCCGTGGCCGTGCTGCACGCCAACGGCGTGGAGGTGATTCAGGATGTGGTGCTGAACCACAACGACGGGGCCGGCTCCTCGAACGGCGCGGGCGGGCAGGACCCGGGGGCCTGGGACGATGGCAGCACCAGCAAATACAAGAACTTCCGCTACGTGAGCTACGGCCGGCCGGTGAGCGACGAAAGCGCCGCCGACTACTACGGCCGCAGCGGCCGCTTTGCCAAAAACTGGCAGAACTTCAACCCCAACCCCGGCAACAACTTGACTTCGGGCGACTGGAACGCGACGTACTTCGGGCCCGACATCAGCTACTATTCGGGCTCGTACGGCCAAAGCTCCAACGCCACCACCTACAACCCCGTGCAGGCCAGCGACTACATGCGCACCGGCAACCGCAACTGGCTGGTGTGGTACAAGAAACAAGTAGGCTTCGATGGCGTGCGGCTGGATGCGGTGAAGCACTTTCCGGATTTTGCCTCGGAGGATTTCCTGTATAACCTGCAAAGCAACGCCGGCTGGGCCAGCGGCGGGGCCACCATGTACGCCGTGGGCGAATGGGTGGGCTCGGCGGCGCAGATGGACGGCTGGGTGAGCAACGTGCAGAACCGTTCGGGCACGTTCGATTTTTCGCTGCGCAACGGCTTGTACAACATTGTGAGCCAGGGCGGCAGCTTCGACATTGGCACGCTGCCCGGCTACCAGCAGGGCACGCGGGTGGTGAACATTGGCGGCACCTACGTGCACCGCACGGTGCCATTCGTGAACAACCACGACACCATGCGCCCGCAGACCGACGCCAACGGCAACTACACCGGCTGGAACACCGGCTCGGAGCTGGCCCCGCACATCGACCCGTTCGACCCGCGCCTCTCGGCCGTGTATGCCGCTGCGCTGGCCATGGACGGCTCGCCGATGCTCTTTTTTGAGGACGTGTTCAACGTGGGCAACACCAGCAAGCGCTACAGCCACAGCCCCAAAAGCACCACCGACCTGCCCACCCGCGACGACCTCGTGAACCTGGTGTGGTGCCACCAGAACCTGCACTTCAAGGACGGCGCCTACAAGGTGCGCTACCAGGCCGCCGACCACCTCGTGATTGAGCGCAGCACCAAGGCCATCATCGGCATCAACGACAACTACAGCACCTGGCAGAACAACACGGTGAGCTGCGATTTTGCCCCGGGCACCGTGCTGAAGGACTATTCCGGCGCCAACGGCACTGCCACCGTGACGGTGAGCGGGTCGCAAACCGTGGCCATTAATACGCCGCCCTGCAACGGCACGGCCGCCGGCGGCCGCCGCGGCTACTCGGTGTGGGCGCCCACCAACGCCACCACCGGCTACACCCGCCCGGCCCTGACCACCACCCAGGAATGGGAACTGGCCAACGACCTTGGCGATTCTGACAGCCGCTCGCTGATGCAGGGCGGCGCACTGCCCGCCGCCAGCACCGCCTACCGCACGGCCGGCCGCATCTACGGCGCCGCCAACAAATCCATTACCTACAGCCTCTTCCCCACCGATGCCACCCGCAGCCTCACGGTGGCCGTGCTGAACAGCGCCGGCACCGTGGTGAGCAGCCAGACCGGCACTGGCAACCTCACGGGCACCTACACGCCCACCACCGAGGGCTGGTACACGCTGAAAGCCAAAAACGCCAGCACCGCCAACCCCACGCAGGGCGCCTTCGTGAAAGTGACCTACACCGCCCCCACCGTGGTAACCGGCGCCATGACCGGCCGCCGCGACGCCAACGCGCTGGCCACCGCCCCAGAAGCCGCCACCGCCGAAGTGCTGGTGTACCCCAACCCTACCGCCGCCGACCGCATCGACGTGGTGATTACCGCCAACCGCGAGCAGGCCGCCACCGTGCAGCTGCACGACCTGATGGGCCGCCTGGTGCACCAGGAAACCGTGCGCCTCTACAACGGCTCCAATGAGCTGCGGCTCGGCGTGAAGAAGGAGCTACCGGCTGGCATCTACCAGCTGAGCGTGCCCGAGTTCCACGTGAGCCAGAAGGTAGCAGTGCAATAAGCACGCTCCATGCAGCAGCAAAAAGCCTCTCCGGGAAACTGGAGAGGCTTTTTTGTGCCTACTATATGTGGCTACTAGCCGCCGGCTAGAAGAATACGCTCACGTTCAGCTTGGCATAGAACGGGGTACCGGGCGTGAAGTGCAGCTCGTCGATGCCTTCGAGGGGTTCAGGTTTTGGCGTGTTCAGCAGGCGGGTTTGGGTAGCAAACTGGGCTTGGTTCCATTCCACATTCAGCAGGTTTTCGGCTGAAGCGCCCACCTGGAAGCGCGGCGTGGTGTAGGCCAGCACGGCATCGAGCAGGAAATAGCCACGGGCCGTAATGCTGCCGTCGTCATTGGCCGGGCGGTCGTCGATGTGGCGGTAGCGCAGGCTGCCGCTCATGCCCTTGGGCGCTTTGTAGGTGAGGCCGCCGGTGCTGGTGAAGGTGGGCGCGAGCGGGATGTAGTTGGCCTTTTCGGGCGCGTCGAGCTGGCGGCCGTGGTTGTAGTTGAAGTCGGCATCGGCAAACCAGCGGCTGCCCACTTGGTAGCGCACCGACAAATCGAGCCCGTAGCGCTGGGTGGGGCCAGTGCTTTCCACCACGGCCTCGTCGCCCACATACACCAGTTCATCCTGCAAATGCAGGCTCCAGAGAGCCGCATTCACCACCAGGCTGGGCAGCGGCTTAAACGTGCTGCCGATTTCGGAGCCCAGAGCGCGGGGCAGCACGTTGGCATTGCGGCCCTGAATCACGCCGCGCGCATCATTGGAATGGAAGCCAAAGCCCGAGCGCGCAAACAGCTGCACAGCCGGAGTGAGCTGGTAATACAGGTTAAGCTTAGGCGACACCCGGGCCCGGGCCACGCGGCCCGCCAGCGGCGCGGGCACCCCGGCGGCTTCATCAATAGCCCGGCCCCGGAAATCGAAGGTGAAGAAGTCGGCCCGCACGGCCGCGTTCACCGTGAGTCGGTCGGTAAGGCTCAGGGTTTCGTCAAGGTAGACATTGATGTTTTGCTCGAAGAGGCGGCCCGTGCTGATGGTATCGAGCACCTGCCGCCGCACGGTGTGGCGCAGGCCCAGCGTCGAGAAATCGTTGCGGGTGCCCACGCCCAGCGTACTGTGCAGGCTGCGGGCCCCCAGCTGGTTGTCGCGCTCGTAGGTGGCCGAGTAGCCGAACAGGTGCCGGTCGTCGGTCTGGTCGATTTGGTCGCCGTTTATCGAATCGTGCAGGAAGAACGTGAAGTTGGAAAACAGGCTGAAATCGTACTTCGAGTAGTAGGCCTGCTGGCGCAGCACGGCATCGTGCGGCAGCGCGGTGGTGAGCACCACGCTGGCATTGGTGCGGCTGGTGCGGCCGCCCTCGGTGGGGTCGATGCTGCCGTAGCGCGAGATGAGGCCGTCGCGCACGGCTCGCTCGGGCACCTGCCCGCTGGCGTCCCAGTTCGACGTAAAATGCGAACCCAGCAGCGTGAGCGAGGTTTTCTCGCACAGCTGGCCCGTGTATTTGGCCATACCGTTGAAGCGCTTGAAGTGCTGCGGCGCATCGAAATAGGCGTTGGTGAAGTTGTATTCGGCGGCCACGTAGGCACTCTCGGGTCGCTTGCTGAGCAAGTGGCGGTCGTTGCCCAACAAGTCGAGCATCACCAGCGCCCGGCGGGTGTCGAACTGGCCCAGCTCCAGCTTCACCTGGCTGTGTTCGAGCCGGGTTTTAGTGCTGAACTCGCCCGCGCCGGCCGTGGCAAAATCGCCGAACCGGGCCGCATACGGGCCTTTGTACACCTTCAGTTGGTCTACTGTTTCCGGTATCACGAAGTGGAAATCGGCGTAGCCCTGGCCGTGCGCGTGGCTCACCATGTTCACCGGCAGCCCGTCCACGCTTACCGCGAAATCGGTGCCGTGGTCGCAGTCGAAGCCACGCAGGAAAATCTGCTCGGCCTTGCCCCCACCCGCATGCTGGGCAATGAACAGGCCCGGCACGAGCCGCAGCAGGTCCTGGGCCGAGTTCACGGGCCGCAGCAACTGGTCGATGTGCGAGATGGCGGCCAGGCTCTGGTTGGGGTCGTGAGGCTGGCTCACGGTTACTTCCGCGAGGCTGAGCGTGGTGGTAGCCACGCGCACGGTCAGGCGCTGGGTTTCGCCGGCGCGCGCCGTCACAGGCACGGCTTGGGCGCGGTAGCCCAGCGCGCTCACCCGCAGCGTATGAGCGCCGGGCTGTACGTCGTTCAGCCGAAAATTGCCCAGCGCATCGGTGGCCGTGCCGCCGGGCTGGCCCTGCAGGCCCACGCTCACGCCCGCCAGCGGCTGGCCCGATAGAGAGTCGACCACGCTGCCACGCAAGGCGGCCATGGTTTGTGCGTGAGCCGCGGAAGTCACCAAAAAAAGCCCAAGAATAAGCGCCCAGGCCGATAGTATGGGGAGAAGTTGTTTCATCTAGTCTGGTTTCAAGGCCCATGGCCGGCGGCACCGCAGTTCCGCCAGCCATGAGCTCAGTTGAAGAATAACGCGATACCGACTAGAAATTGGCCTTGCTCATGCAGTTGGCGCGGCACTGCGCCCGGTGCTGCGCCTGTTGCCGCCCGAGGTGCCCGCGCGGTGTGCTGTGCCCACCCGTGGCCCCCGCCGTCGGCAACGTGCGGCGCGGCATGGCTTCGAACAAAGAACTAGAAACGCGGCCCGCCGCCGGCAACTGCACGCGGGAAACAACGCCCGTAGCGCCCGCCACGGGTTGGAGAGAATTGGCCCGGAAAATCATGAAATGAGGAGTTGAACGCGCCCGGTTTAGCCCATAAAGCGCGTCGGATGGTTGGATAAGATGAAACGGCGCGGCTGCGCATGGCAGTCGCACACATCGGCCACGGTTGGAATCGCACCAAACCGCAGTCCAGAATCAACTTATCCCCGCCGGGGCGGCAACTCAATCTGGCCCCGGTAGCCCACGGGAACGGCCACCTCGCGGGCGGCCCGCCGCACCCCGGTAGTCCTGAAAACCGGCCGGGCAAACACCACCCGCAACTCCGTGAGGCAGTGCGTATCCAGCCCTTTAAAGGAAGTGAGCAGCTGCTGGAGCGGCAGGCGCTCGCCGTTTTTTTTCACGGTGTACTGCACGCCGTTGCAGTCGTCGAAACAAGCCAGCCGTAACGTGTGCTTTAGCTGGCAGTCCTGGCTATGCACATACGCAAAAGGCCGGTCAATCACCTTGGCCGGACGCTCCACAAGGCCCGCCCCCACTACCAGCAGGTAGTTGAGCAGCAGCAGCAGCGTGAGGTAAGGGCGCAAAAGCATGGAATCGGGCCGGGTTCGCGCTATCTACGGCGAAAATCCCTGGTAAGGGTGTAACAATGTGCGATTAATTCTTCAGGCAAAAAACACGCGCTCAATGGTCCAGTAAGCCGCCACCACGCCGATAACTACCGACACTGGCACCACCACCCGCTGTTTGTACCAGGTTTTGTTGGCGGCCCAGCGGCCCACCAGCGCCCAGCACAGCAATATCACCGACACCTGGCCCAGCTCCACGCCCACATTGAAGGAGATGAGCGAGCCAAAATAGTCCTTCTGCGGCAGCCCCAGGCTGGTCAGCGCCGAAGCAAACCCCATTCCGTGCACCAGTCCGAAGCCGAACACAACGAGCAGCCGCCAGGGGTTCAGCTTGTCGGTAATGATGTTCTCGATGGCTACAAACAGAATGGACAGCGCGATAATCGGCTCAATAATGGCCGACGGCGGCGAAATCAGCCCGTACATGGCCAGGCCCAGCGTGATGGAGTGCGCGATGGTGAAGGCCGTGGCCTGCAGCAGCACCGGCTTCAGGCGCGGCTCCAGAATGTAGAGGCTGATGATGAACAGAATATGGTCGAACCCCAGCGGAATGATGTGCGTGAAGCCCAGCTGCAGGTAAGTCCAGAAAATCTCGGTGCGCGAGAGCTTGCTCAAGTCCGTGTTCAGCACGTGCGCGGCCGCTGGCACAGCCACTAGCAACAGCAGCGGGAGCAGCGCCAAGGCCCGGCGCGGCAGATTTGGGTGGCGCAGCAGCCGCGGTTGTTCCATCAAAGTCTGAGTACTCACGACCAACTACTTGATACTAGCCTAGCGCGCCGCCAGCAGCTTTTTTCCTTCGGCCTCTACCTCGGGGTTGAGATAAGGTGCGGTTTTCAACGAGTTCTCAATCAGCGCCTGGCCCTCGGCCTGTTTGCCCAGCTTGGTGAGAATGAGGCCGGCGCGGCACAGCAGCACCGGGTTTTTTGAGCCCGTGCGGCGAGCCGCCTGCATATATTTCTGGGCCTCGGCATACTGGCCGCGCTTGTAGAGCACCCAAGCCATGGTTTCGTTCACGTCGATGTTGTCGGGTCGGCGGTCGTACTCAATTTTGGCGTGCTCCATTGCCTTGTCCAGCTCGTTGGTTTTCAGGTAGGCGTAGGCCAGTTCGCGGTCGGCATAATGGCCCATCTGCTCGTTGCTGTCGGCTTCCTTGGCTGCATCGGCCAACATATCGATGGACTCTTTAGCCATTTTATTGGCCTCATCGGGCTGGCCATTCAGGCGGTAGAGGTCGGTCAGCTCATCGGCAAAGGCATAATCCTTCACCGTAATACGCGCCTCCTGGTAAAGCTTAATGGCGCGGGGATAGTCTTTGCGGGCAGCCGCCATGCGGCCCAGGCCGGCCAGCGCATAGGCGTAGCCGGGGCGAGCGTACAAAGCCATCTGGTAATACTCCCGCGCTTTGGTGGTATCGCCGCTTACCTCATACAGGTGAGCCAGCGCCACGCGGGTCCACTCGGTTTGTTCGAGGCCAATGTAGCCAGCTTTCACAGCCATATCCATGGCCTGAATGGCTCCGGGCATGTCGCCGTAAATCTCCCGCAGGTAGCTCACGCGTGCGTAGGCCGGCAGGTCGGGGCGCACCGAATTCATTCGGTCGGCCATTTTCACGGCTTGGTCGTAGTGGCCCATCTCCACGTTGGCATCGGTCAGTAGGCCGTATACGAAGCCGCTGCTGGGGTTTAGCTTCTGCGCCTGTTCGGCCAGGCCGAGGCCCTGCGCGAAATGGTGTTGGGTGAGGCACAGCGAGGCTTTGCAGCACAGGGCTTCAAAGTTTTCGGGTTCGGCACGCAGCACCTGCTCCAGCAGTTCCATGGCGGCGCTGTCGTAGTAGGGGTGGTTGCCGGTTATGCGGCCTTCCTGCATGTAGGCCTGGGCCAATAGCAAGCGGCTTTTCTGGTCGTCGGGGTTGGTGCGTAGCTTGGCCAGCAGGCCTTCAATGGCTGCTTTCGCATTCACCCACTCCTTGCCGGCGGCCAGGCTGCCATGGCGTTCCATGAGTTTGGGTGTGCGTAGCTCGGGTTTTTTAAAGAGGAAGATGGCAGCAGCCAAACCGCCAAACACCAGGAGCAAAGCCGGGTAAAGATATTTTTTCAAAACAGCGGAAAAAGACAAGTGGAAAGCACGGTAAAAATACACTCCAGCCACAAAAAAAGAGCCGCCGTCAGTCCTATCTGGGACTTAACGACGGCTCTTTTCAAGCATTAGCTATTGGCAACTATTGGCGCTCGATGCGCACCGATTGCACAACCGTCTTACCATTGTACAGCGTGCCGATATACTGGCCAGGGGCAATGTCGCGGCCGGGCTGCCAGGTAAGTTCATTGGCACCCGCAGCGAAGGCTTTGTTGTTGGCGATGGTCGCTACTTTACGGCCCGTTACGTCGGTGATGACGAGGCTCATCGTGCCTTTGGCGGGCAATTCAAAGCGCATCGTCGTGCGGTCGATGAACGGGTTGGGGTATGCCTGGGCCTTGGTCACGTTAACCGACAGGCCAAGGCTACCCGTGCGCTGGGCCAGTGCCACGCGCTGGGCATTGGTACCGCTCCAGGGCGTCTGGGCGTAGGGGAAGGCCACGCGGAAAGTCGTATCGTTTCTCTCCACGTTCGTGGTGAAGCCCAGTACGTTACCGAGTTGCGCCGTCACCGGCGAGGTCGAGGTGCCCACCGTATAGTCGTCGTACCACAGGCCAATGGCCGCCAGCACTACACCACCTACGGCTTGCAGTTCGATGCGCGTTACGTCGTCTTCGAGGCGGCGACCGTTCGGGAAGCCGTCCATGTTCGGGATGGCGATGTAGCCAGTTCCGCTAGCCGTGTAGCGCGTGTCGGTGAGGCCCAGCTTGGCAGCGGCGAGCAGGCCTTCCGAGCTGAAATCGGTTGAGGTACGCGAAGTGGGCTGCACAGCCAGGTTGATGCGCAGCATATCACCGAAGGTAGGCAGGAAGTTGTTGATAAAAGGTTTGCCGGCAGCCAGTGGGTTGCCACCCGTTTTACCCGTAGCCAACTGGTAAGGAGGCAGGTTGGGCACCCCGGTGTGGAAGATGGGGAGCAAGTCGACCGAGCGCGGGGAACCCGACTGGCCATTGTTGAGCAAATACTCGCCAAAGCCGCCGCTGGCAATCGGTGCCAAAGCGGTGCCGTTGGTGGCGGCATTGTTGAACAGCGGAGCAAGCCCGGGGGCACCGTTGCGGAAGTCGAAACCACCAGCCAGGGGAGCCGGCAACAGGCCAGCCAATGACTTCGTCTGGATGCGCAACGGCCCCAGGCCGGGAACTGCCTCACCGTAGTAAGTCTGGTTGGCCGGCTTAGGCGCGGCGCCGTTGCGAGGCGTGTTGTCGGCCATGTACAGGCCCAGCTCAGGGTTTTTCAGGTTGGCCTCAAACATGGCCTGCTGTGAGCCAGCCGTCGGGGCAGCCACACCAAACGGTGTAGCGGTGTTCCAGGCATCCTTCATACCGATGGGCTGGATAACCTCGTTGGTGAGCGGCATGCCAATGCGCGACACCTGAATATAGCTGCCGGTTTGAGTGCGGGTACCGTCGGCGTTGATGGTACGCAGCGACAAACGGCTTGCCGAGGCCCATACGCCAATGGTGTAAGGCGAAACCGGGTCGGTAGCCGAAGCGCCAGCCAGCGGGTTGGTCGTGGCCGAAAGCGCTGCCGTGCCAGTGCGAACCAGTGCTGACACCGGAATCTGCATCACAATGCTGTGCACATTCTTGCGAGCCAGACCGTCACGGGCGGCGCTGGCCGTGCGCACACTACCCAAGTCGAAAATGGCACCCAAATCGGTAAAAAAGGCATCGTCGGTTGGGCCGCAATACACTTTCATGCCGCTCACCGTCTGAATGGTGCTTTCTAGGTAGGCCTGGTAGTTAGCTTTACCTAAACCGGCAGTAGTATTCGTAATTGAAACCGGCCCGATGTTCGGCGCCGGTACCTGCCCGGCCGCAATCACAGTCGTGAATGGAGCGCCACCCAAGCTCTGCTCCAGCTTGTAGGTAGTTTTCAGATTTTCCTTGCCCAAGCGGACGCGGAAGAAAGTCGTCGGGTCTTCGTTGACCCGCGTGAAGGTGAAGCGGTAGGTGATGTCGTCACCCGTAGTGCTGGTGTTATTCTTAACGTGAATCTCGTAGCGGATATTCTCACCAAACGTGTTAAAGTTCGGACCACCCTGCGGCAACTCAAAAGGAATGTAGTTGGCAATGATTGTCGCCGTGGCGTTGGCGTCATTGGCGGCCGCGTCGGGCGAGCGGAAAACGTAGAGGTCGGTGTTATCGGCCAGAGGGTCATCGGCGATAAGCGGGGCTTCGCGGTGGCTCGAGGCCTCCAGCTTGTTGTGCTGGCCGCTCAGGGCCACCACACCTCCTGCCGAAACTGCGAGCAGAGCAGCTTGGAAAAGGGGACGAGTAAGTAGGTTTTTCATAAAAAATGGGAAAGTGGGGGTTTGGGGTGAAGTGGAAATTGGGAAAATCTAAGCTGGACGGCAAAGGCATGCATTCCTTTATTCATTCATTGATAGCACCTGTTAAATCCGTTTCTCCTTTCTTACGTGCAGAACTTTATCTATGGTTTGAAATTTTTGAAGATTTGGCTTATAAAATTTCGGTTTTTGCATCGGCCATTTCAGCGAAGGCCCTGCACGCCACGGCTGGGTCGTTTAGCCGCTACTTTTGTGGCCCGCTCCGGCGTATTATTCTCTCTTACTTTTTTCGGGCCCTTTGCAGGAATGGCCCCGTGACTTTATGGCTACAGTAGCTATCAACCTTGCCACCGGCAGCCTCCAGCAGGAAGAAATTATTGTGGGTATCGATTTGGGCACCACCAACAGTCTGGTGGCCTACGTGCACCCCGAAACCCGCCAGCCGGCCGCCATCAACGACCTGGGCCGGGGCACCATCGTGCCCTCGGTGGTGCACTTCCCGGCCGACGGGGCCGCGCCGGTAGTCGGCAACGAGGCCCGCGAGTTTCTGCTCACCGACCCGGCCCGTACCATTTACTCGGTGAAGCGCCTGCTGGGCAAGAGCTACCGCGACCTGGGCACGCACGCCAGTCAATTGGGTTATAAGGTAATTGACGATAACACCGAAGGCCTGGTGAAAATCCGGGTCGAAGACCGGTTCTACTCCCCCATCGAGCTGTCGGCCGACATCCTGCGCGAACTGCGCGCCCGCGCCGAGCACGCCCTGAAAACGCCCGTGAACCGCGCCGTTATCACGGTGCCGGCCTACTTCAACGATTCGCAGCGCCAGGCCACCCGCGATGCCGGCCGCTTGGCCGGGCTGGAGGTACTGCGCATCGTGAACGAGCCCACCGCCGCCGCCCTGGCCTACGGCATCGGCCTGAGCCCCGACGAGGAGAAAACCGTAGCCGTGTACGACCTCGGCGGCGGCACCTTCGACATCAGCATTCTGCGCATTCAGCAGGGCATTTTTGAGGTACTGAGCACCAACGGCGACACCTACCTGGGCGGCGATGACCTCGACCGCGCCGTGGTGGACCACTGGACGGCCACCTTCGGCCTGCCGGAAAGTTTTCACACCAACCCGCACTTGCAACAGCAGCTGCGTCTGGCCGCCGAAATGGCCAAGAAATATCTCAGCCAGCACGACGATTTTACGACCCACCTCACCGACGAAGCCGGGCAGAACACGACCGTGACGCTGACGCGTGCGCAATTCGACGACCTCATCCGGCCGCTGGTGGCGCGCACCATAGCCGCCTGCCGCCAAGCTGTGGACGACGCCAAGCTGACGGACCCGCTCGATGCGGTGCTACTGGTGGGAGGCTCGACGCGCGTGCCGCTGGTGTATGACGAAGTGTCGAAATTCTTCGGGCAACCGGCCAACAACTCGCTGAACCCGGATGAGGTGGTAGCGCTGGGCGCCGCCATTCAGGCGGATATTCTGGCCGGCAACCGGCGCGACGTGCTGTTGCTCGACGTGACGCCGCTCACGCTGGGCATCGAAACGCTGGGCGGGCTGATGGACCCCATTATTCCGCGCAACTCAAAGATTCCGACCAAGGCGGGCCGCCAGTACACCACCAGCGTGGATGGCCAGGTGAACCTGAAGATTGCCGTGTACCAGGGCGAGCGCGACCTCGTGAGCCAGAACCGCAAGCTGGGCGAGTTCACGCTCACCGGCTTGCCCGCCATGCCGGCGGGCCTGCCCAAAGTCGATGTCAACTTCCTGCTGAACGCCGATGGCATTCTGAAAGTGGAGGCCATTGAGTTGCGCTCGAACACCCGCCAGCAGGTCGAAATCAAGCCCCAGTACGGCCTCACCGACGACCAGGTGGAGCAGATGCTGATGGATTCGCTCCTGAATGCCAAGGACGATGTGGCCGCGCGTCTGCTCATTGAGGCCCGCACCGCTGCCGAGCAGCTGCTGTATCAGGTCGACGGCTTTACGCGCAAAAATCGCCAGCACCTCACGCCCGAGGAACTGGCCGCCACCGAGGTTCAGGTTGCCACGGTGCGCACCGCCCTGGCTGGCTCCGACCGCGACCCTATCCTAAAAGCCATGGACGAGCTCGATGAGCTGACCCGTCCTTACGCCGAGCGCGTGATGAACATTTCTATTCAGCAGGCCATGGCTGGCAAGAAAATTAGTTAGGCCTATCATTCCGGCTCAGAAGAAATCTGAGAACCACGCTTTCGGGTTTAGCCAGATACCTCCTGCCTCGGACTAACAGCTTTTAACGGACTGAATTTGCGCCGGCTTTGGGCGCTACCCGGCGCGCGGTGCGCCCTAGCCCAAACCCCAGCACGCCCCGTGCCGCCGTATCCCGAAACGTGACTTCGAACAGCACCGAGGGCTGCGGCAGGGCCGAATCGGCGGCGAAAGCAAAGCTGTAAAAGAGCCGGGAGGCGCCGCCATCGCCCAAGCGCACGCCAAGTTTGTAAAGCTCCAGAGGCGCAGCGCGGCGGCCTGCTCTCCACAAGGGTCGGGCCGCGGTTTCGAAAGCGGCCGGGCTTACTGCCCGGCGTACTTCCGGAGCCAGCCGGGCATAGGCCGTGGCGTATTCGGCCCGCAATACCGCCCGCAAAAACTGCCCCGCTACCTGCCCTTGGCTGTATCGGGGCGCAACCGATGGCCGTTGGCTGCGGGCTGGGCTTTGGGCGAGCAGCCCGGCGGCCAACAGCGCGACCAGCCCCCCAAAGGCCCGCCTGGCGGTGCGCGGCAAACCTAGAATACGGGTAGTAGCCATGCCTAAAAGTAAGCGGGGACGGCGAGTTGGGCCGAAAGCCCTCCTCGCCGCCCCCGCGGACTGGTGCCGTAGCAGCCGGCCGGAGCCAGTTGCTGGGGTTAATTAATGAGTACCCGGCGCGTCACGCTCAGGCCCGAGCCGGTGAGGCGCAGCGTGTAGACACCGCTGGCTAGGCCTTGGGTGGCTACCTCGGTGCGGTTGGCACGGCCTGCGCTCAGCACCAGCGCCTGGGCCTGCACGCGCTGGCCCAGCGCGTTGTAGAGCTCCAGGGTGGCTGGGCCGGAGGGGCCGGAGCCATTAAGCCGCACCAGCAGCGGCTGGCCGTTGGCTACGGGGTTGGGAGCCACGGCAATGGTGTAGCCGGCCGTTTCGTCGCGGGTGGCGGTGGCTTGCGTCACGGTCAGGCGCAAAGATGCCATGTTGTTGGCTTCGTTGGTTTCGGCCACGGCGTTGGCGGGGTCGGCCATGAACAACACGAAGTAGCTGCCGGGAGTGGTGTTGGCCGGCACGCGGGCCGTGAGCAGACGGTTGGCCGTCAGGTTGAGGCCCAGCGCACCGCCGGGGCTGGTGCCCAGCAGCACGTCGTTGGCGCTCAGTACTTGGTCGGTGGAGAGGTAGAAGCCCACGGCCGAAGCGCTGGCCGCGCCGCCGCCCTGGTTGGCGACCGTAGCCGTCAGGCTCACATTGTTGCCAGCGGGCACGGTCGAGGGCGAAGCACCAATCTGGGTCAGCAGCAAGTCGGGCTGCGGCGCGCTCACGCAGCTAACGGTGGCCACAAAGCCGGCCGCATTCACGTAGCCGTCGCTGCTGAATACGACCGTGAGGGCTCCGGCCGCATTGGTTGCCGTGAGGGGCAGGGGCAGTTGGCTGGTTTGGTAATAGCCGGAGTACGTTGCCAGCAGGGGCGCGTTGGCGTTGGTGCCATCGTAAATGCTCACGAAATCGTAGCCCGACTCGGTGTCGAAGGCGGTGAAAGCCAGCTGCACCATAGCACCGGTGGTGGCGGGTAGCAGCGTGAGCATGCCGCTGGAGTTATCGGCGTAGTTGCTCAGGCCGCCGTTGTCGTAAACCGAAGTCGAGCACGAAGTAACGGTCGCCACCCCGCTCAAGGGCACCACGTTGCCACTAAAGGGCGGGTTCACGGTGAGCGGCTGGCTGATGACGTTGTTGGTTTCGTTGGTTTCGGCCACGGCATTGGTGGGGTCGGCCACGAAAAGCACGTAGTAGCTGCCCGCTGCCGTGCCGGTGGGCACCACTAGCGTGCCAGTGCGCGAAGCCATTTGGCCCGAGCCCAATGCCCCTCCCACTACGGTCGTCAGCAGCACGTCGCTGGCATCGAGGGTCTGGTCGCTTGAAAGGTAAAAGCCAAGCGTGCTGCTGGGAGCCGTTGTGGTGCCGCTGTTCAGAATAGCGCAGCTGGCCTGAATGCCGAAACCCGGCGTGGCGTTGGTGGCAAACAGCTGCGGTTGCTGCGGTATCAGGTCGACGCCGGGAGCCAGCAGCAGCAGCGGTGTGCTGCTCACGTTATTGGTTTCGTTGCTTTCGGCCACCGTATTGGTGGGGTCGGCTACAAATAGAATGTAGTAGTTGCCCGCCGCCGTGCCCGCCGGAATGGTGAGGTTGTTGTAGCGCGACAGGTAGCCTCCTCCGGCGAGCGCAACGCCCGGCGAGTTCAGGAGCAGCACGTCGCTGGCATCGAATGTCTGGTTGGTCGAAAGATAGTAGCCGATGTCGCTGCTGCTGGCCGTGCTGTTGCCCAGGTTCTGGATGTAGCAGCTTACCCCCACGCTATTGCCCGCCGCGCTCACGCTGGGCGACACGTAAGGCTGCGACGTGATTAAATCGACCACCGGCGCCACAATCTGCAGCGGGTAGCTGCTCACGTTGTTGGCTTCGTTGCTTTCGGCCACCGCATTGGTGGGGTCGGCCACAAAGAGAATGTAGTAGCTGCCCACGGCCGTGCCGGCCGGAATGGTGAGGTTGTTGTAACGCGACTGGTAGCCGCCCGCGCCGAGCGCCGCGCCGGGCGAGTTCAGCAGCAGCACGTCGCTGGCATCGAGGACCGCGTTGGTCGAGAGGTAGTAGCCGATGTTGCTGCTGCTGGCCGTGCTGTTGCCCAGGTTTTGCACATACCCACTGGCGCTGACAATCCCGAGGGGCGCACTCACGTTGGGCGATACGTAAGGTTGCGACGTGATTAAATCGACCACCGGTGCTACAATTTGCAGCGCCGCGCTGGCTACGTTATTGGTTTCGTTGCTCTCAGCCACCACATTGGTGGGGTCGGCTACGAAGAGCACAAAATAATTGCCCAGCGCCGTGCCGGCCGGAATGGTGAGCGTGTTGTAGCGCGACAGGTAGCCGCCCGCGCCAATCGCCCCGCCGGGCGAGTTCAGGAGTAGCACGTCGCTGGCATCGAGGACTGTGTTGGTCGAGAGATAGTAACCAATGTTACTGCTGCTGGCGACGCTATTGCCCTGGTTGTTAATCGCGCAACTAATATTGATGGTGCTATTTGGCACGCTCACGCTGGGCGACAGGTAGGGCTGGGTGATGAGCAGGTCGATGGAGGGTGCCACTACCTGCAACGGCATGGCCGTCACGTTGTTGGTTTCGTTGGTTTCGACCAGCTGGTTCAGGTGGTCGGCCACGAACAGCACGTAGTAGTTGCCCAGCGCCGTGCCCGTCGGCACGGTGAGCGTAGCGTAGCGCGTGGTGTAGCTGCCGCCGTACACGGTGCCCGTGTTGCTGGTCAGCAGCACGTCGCTGGCGTCGAGCGTTTGGTTGGTTGAGAGGTAGTAGCCCAGCGTGGCCGGCGATGCCAGCGAATTGCCCTGGTTGTAGAGCGAACTGCTGGCCTGCGTGCTGCCCCCTGCCGGCACCGACGTGGGCGACAGATACACGCTGGTGTTGGTGAGGTCGATGGTGGCGGCCATGACGGTGAGCGCCAGGCTGCGCACGTTGTTGGTTTCGTTCACTTCGGCCACGGCATTGGCCGGGTCGGCCACAAACAGCACGTAGTAGTTGCCCGGGGCCGTGCCCACCGGAATCACGGGGTTGACGTAGCGCGAGCTGTACTGGTAGGCCGGCAGCGAGAATCCCGTCGTGGTGCTCAGCAGCACATCGCTGGCATCGAAGGAGGTATTCGTCGAGAGATAGAAGCCCACGGTGCTGCTGGCGGCCGTCACGTTGCCCTGGTTCAGAATGGTGCAGCTGGCCTGCACCGAGTTGCCGGCCACGGTGCTCGTGGGGTATAGCTGCTCCTGCTGAATGACAAGGTCGATACCGGGCGGGTTCACCGTGAAGCTCACGGCCATCACGTTGTTGGCTTCGTTGCTCTCGGGCACCTGGTTTTGGTAATCGGCCACAAACAGGATGTAGTAAGTGCCCGGAGCCAGGCCGCTGGGCACGGCCGCCGTGCCGTAGCGCTGCGAAGGGTAGCTCACATACAGCTGGGCCCCGTACTGCGAGGTCAGCAGCTGGTCGGCGGCATCAAGCGTCGCATCGTTCGAGAGGTAAAAACCCACGCTGCTGCTCGGGGCCACCGCGTTGCCCTGGTTGCTGATGTAGCAGCTCATGTTCAGCGCCGTGCCCGGGGCTGGGTTAGTGGGCGAGATGCTGGGCTGCTGAATGACGAGGTCGATGCTGGGCGCGGCAACTGTGAAGCTAACCGCCGACACGTTGTTGGTTTCGTTGCTTTCGGATACCTGGTTGAGGTAGTCGGCCACAAACAGCACGTAGTAGCTGCCTGCCGCCGTACCAACCGGTATGGTCAGGTTGGTGTAGTGGCTCGACGACTGCCCCACGCTGATGGCGTAGCCGTAGGTGTTGCCCAGCTGCACGTCGCTGGCATCAAGCGTCTGGTTGGTCGAGAGGTAGTAGCCCATGCTGCTGCTGCTGGCCGTGGCGCCCGACAGGTTGTATACCGAGCCGCTGGCGTAGGTAGCGTTGCCGGCCAGCACGCTCGTAAGCGAAAGCTGCGCGCTCTGCACCGTCAGGTCGGCTTGGGCCTGCGGGGGTATTGTCGTCACGCAGCCAATGGTGGCGGCAAAGCCGTCGTACTGCGCCACGCCGTCCGAAGTGAGGCGTACCGTGAGCGCCCCCGAGGCCGTAGTGCCGTAAAGCGTGCCCGGCTGGCTATACGAGTCGTAGCTCCCAATCAACGGGGCGGCAGTGCTCGTGCCGTCGTACACGTATAAATGGTCGTAGTACGACTCCACCACCACGTTATTAAACTGCAGCCGCACTTTGCTGCCGGCAGTTCCCGGCATGATGGTCGTGATGCCGTCGGCATTGGCCGAGTAAGGCCCGTTGGGGCCGCCATTGTCGTAGAGCGTGCCCGAACAGGTGGTGATGGTGGTGCTGCCAACCTGGGGCAGCTGGTAGGTTTGCGCGCGTAGTGCCCGCGGGGCGGCCAGTACTACCAGCAACAGCAGCAGCCAGCCCGTCGCCAGTTGCCGGGGAGACCGCAACTGACCCAAAAAGTAGTTTTGCTTCATAAAAACGAGGAATAAGGGTGCGGGAAGAAATCAGGAACAAGTAGGTAATGCGCAGGCTGCACGGCTCCGCCTGCCTCTGGAGCGGCGGCGTGCGCAGTTGTTATTCGGTGGTGGCGGGCACCAGCACGAACACGTCCTCGCCGGGGCGCTTCATGAGGTATTTCTCGCGGGCAAATTTTTCGAGCAGCGCCGGCGAACTCATCAGTTCGGCGCGGTCCTTTTTCACCACCTCAATGTTGTCGAGGTAGTACTGCTTCTCGTTGCGCAGGTCCTGCCACTTGCGGTAGATGTCGATTTGCTTGCCCACGTCGTTGGCATCGAACACGAGCATCCAGACGAGGAAGCCCACGCCGGTCAGAAAATAAAAGCTGCGCACTACGCGCAGCACCGGCATCACAAAAGGAGGTAGATTCATCGGGCTAAAGATAATGCGAAACGGCCAATTCCGCACGCGCAGAATTGGCCGTTTCCGGAGGTAACTACGTGAGTGCTTACATCTTTTTGCCGGGGAAGTAGGCTACTTCGCCCAGCTCTTCCTCGATGCGCAGCAGCTGGTTGTACTTGGCCATCCGGTCGGAGCGCGAAGCCGAGCCGGTTTTAATCTGGCCGGTGTTCAGGGCCACGGCCAGGTCGGCGATGGTGCTGTCCTCCGTCTCGCCCGAGCGGTGGCTCATCACCGATTTGTAGCCGTTGCGGCGGCCCAGGTTCACGGCGTTGATGGTTTCCGTCAGCGTGCCAATCTGGTTCACCTTGATGAGGATGGCGTTGGCGATGCCTTCGTCGATGCCGCGCTGCAGGCGGTCCACGTTGGTCACGAACAGGTCGTCGCCCACCAGCTGGGTTTGCTTGCCCACGCGCTCGGTCAGGCTCTTCCAGCCGCTCCAGTCGTCCTCATCCATGCCGTCTTCGAGGCTGATGATGGGGTATTTCTTCATCCAGTCGGCCCAGTAGTCCACCATCTGCGACGACGTCAGCTTGTCGCCGGTGCTCTTCTTGAAGTGGTAAACGCCGTCTTCGTAGAACTCCGACACGGCCGCATCCATGGCAATGAACACGTCTTCGCCCGGGCGGTAACCGGCCGTTTCGATGGCCTGCAACACAATCTTAATGGCGTCCTCGTTCGACTTGATGTTTGGCGCAAAGCCGCCCTCGTCGCCCACGTTGGTGCTGAAGCCCTGCTTCTTGAGCACGTTTTTCAGGTGGTGGAAAATCTCAGTGCCCCAACGCAGCGCTTCCGAAAACGAAGACGCGCCCGTGGGCATAATCATGAACTCCTGGAAGTCAATCGAGTTGTCGGCGTGCGAGCCGCCGTTCAGGATGTTCATCATGGGCACGGGCAGCGTGCTGGCCCCTACCCCACCCACGTAGCGGTAGAGCGGCATGCCGGCATCCTGGGCGGCGGCGCGGGCGGCGGCCAGGCTCACACCCAGAATGGCGTTGGCGCCGAGGTTGGCCTTGTTGGGCGTGCCGTCCATTTCCAGCATAATTTTGTCGAGCAGGGCCTGCTCGTACACCGAGAAACCCACCAGCTCTTCGGCAATTTTGCTGTTCACGTTCTCCACGGCCTGCAGCACGCCCTTGCCCATGTACATGGACTTGTCGTCGTCGCGCAGCTCCACGGCCTCGTGCTTGCCGGTGCTGGCGCCCGAGGGCACGGCGGCGCGGCCCACCACGCCCGAGTCGAGCGTGACGTCTACTTCAACGGTCGGATTACCGCGCGAATCAAAAATCTGGCGAGCGTGAATTTGCGAAATGAAGCTCATAGCGTTTCGGTTTTAATCAGTTGAATGAGCCACAAACCTACGCGAAGCAGGGCGGATTTGCGGCCTTTGGCTGGCAATTTTACCGCGGCTTTGGGGGCAATCGTGTGCGCGCGGCGGCCGTAGCGGCTACCGCACGGCGGCGGCCGGCGTGGGCGCGTCGCCGGCTTTGCCGAGGTCGCGCGGGGCGTAGCCGTAGGGGTTTTCGGGGTCCTTACCGGCCCGCCACAGCACCCAGATGCCGATAAAAATCAGCGGAATGCTCAGCAGCTGGCCCTGGTTGAACAGGTGGCCGTTTTCAAAATCAACCTGGTTTTCTTTCAGGAACTCGCCCAAAAACCGCTGCGTGAACAGCAGCACCACAAACAGCCCGAACAGCTGCCCGCGCGGCGTGCGCTCCTTGGTGCGGTTCCACATCGAATAGAGCAGCGCGAGCAGGAAAATGCAGAACAGCGCCTCGTAAATCTGGGTGGGGTGGCGCGGCACGGCTACCTGCGTATCGGCCGTTACGGGGCCGTTCACGGGCTGGGCCAGCACGGTAGGCTCGCCGGGGGTTGCGGGGTTGGCCACGCGCTGCACGGCGTAGGAGCCAGCCGGCACGGGCTGGTTGGGGGCAAACCGCTTCAGGTGCTCGCCATCGCGTGGGAACACGAAGGCCCACGGCACATTCGTGGGCTTGCCCACAATCTCGGAGTTCATCAAATTGCCGGTGCGGATGCAGGCGCCGCCCAGCGCCACCACAATCACAATCCGGTCTAGCACCCAGAGGTAATCGAACTTGTTGTTGCGGGCAAACAGCCAGCAGGCGAACAAAATACCAATGGTGGCGCCGTGGCTGGCCAGCCCGCCCTGCCAGATTTTGAACACCACCATGGGGTCGGCTTTCAGCGCTTCGAAATCATAAAAGAGCATGTGGCCCAGCCGCGCGCCCACGATGGTGCCGATGAGCATGTAAATCGTAATCACGTCAACCCACTGCGGCGACACCCGCTCGGAGCGGTAGATGTGCGTGAGCACGAACGTGCCCACCACGAAGGGCAGCATGAAAAACAACCCGTACCAGCGCAGCGTGACCGGCCCCAAATGGGCAATAATGGGGTTGACGTTCCAGAAAACAGCGGCGAGGATGGGGTGCATGCGGGCGAAAATGAAATAGAGGGTCAAAGGTACTCAGCCCCCGGCTTGGCACCGGGCGGTAAAAAATAGGTTGAACACGTCAGCGGCAAAGGCCCGGTCAGCGCGAGGCGGGCGCGGTGGCTGCCGCTGGAGCCGCCGCCGAAGCGAAAGCCGCGTTGTCGCCGCTCAGGGCCAGCACCAGCGCGCCCAGCAGCACGGCGTAGGCGGGCCGGCGCACCCAGCCCGGCAGCCAGGGGCGGCTGGCTTCGGCGGCGAGCCGGGCCTGCACGCGGCCGTAGAAAAACGGCCGGGGCTGCGCCGACGGCTGCGTGCGCAGCTGGTTAAGCAGTGCCTCCCACTCTGAGTCGGCATCGGGGCGCATATCGAAATCAGACATGGCGAAAAGACGGTTTAACGTGTTTGCGAAGGGTTTGCCGGGCGCGAAACAGCAGGGATTCGACGGCGGCTACGGTAGTATCGAGCACGGCCGCAATCTGCTCGTAGCTCAGCTCCTGCTCGTGGCGCAGGGTGAAAGCGACTTGCTGCTGCTCGGGCAGCCGGGCAATATGGGCCAGCAGTAGCTGCAACTGCTGCTGGCCCTCTAGCAGCGCCTGCGGGTGAGCGTGGTCGGGCGGCTCGTGCAATGCCTTGTTATCGAACCCCAGCAGGCTGGTGAGGAAAGCGAAGCGCTTTTTGGCCCGCGCCCGGCGGCAATTCTTCAGCGCCCGCGAAGTGGCCAGGCGGTACAGCCAGGTGCTCAGCGACGCCTCGCCCCGAAACCGGGCTATGGTCTGGTAAACTTCCACAAACACCTCCTGGGCCACGTCTTCCGCTTCTTCAGGGTTGCGGAGCAGCGAATACGCGGTGCGGTAAACCTGCCCCTGGTAGCGGTCGACCAAGGTGCGAAACGCGGCTTCACTCCCGCCCTGCAGTTGTGCTACTAAGTCGGCATCCGCATCGACAGCCAGCGTCGGCACTTGGGCACAAGCCGGCGAATCAGATGTTAACGGCAGCAAAACGGTGGAAGTCACAGGAGCCAAACTGAACAGTAGGAATAAGGTCGTTGCAGCTTCCGCAACGGCTCAGCGCCGCTTCTGAAACAGTTGCACAGTGTTAGGACCAATCGGCGCGGGAAACTTGCGCCAACTTCCGCACAATTCAGCATTAAAGCCCCCAAAGCCGGTCATTCCTCTCGATGCTGATGCCAGCGGCTTGAAACAGCGCATGCGCTACAGCGCCGCCAGCTCCTCAGAAAATCCGCCGCTCAGAATCGGAAACCGCAGCCAGGAGCGCGGGTCCACGTTATAGTCGTCGAGGTGGAAGCTGGGGGCGTACCGCTCGCGCTTCCACTGGTTGCGGCTCCAGAGGCTGTAGAAGCGGCGCACGAAGGCTTTGAGTTGCTCGTGGTCGAAGCTGGTTTCCTCGCCTTCGAGCGCGGCCAGCACTTGGCGCGGACTCAGGCGGTTGTAGAACGCCAGCCGCTCGATGCGGTTGAGCAGGGCGTAGGGCATCAGGTCGCGTTCGTCGGTTTGCTTGTCGGCCAGCGGGCGCAGCTCGGCGGTGGGCTGCAGGGCGTTCACGTGGCGCAGGGCGGGGTAGCCCAGCTCGGTTTCGGCCCAGCGCAGCCACTTTTTTACGAAGTCCTTGTCGACGCCCGCAATGGGCGAGATGCTGCCGGCCGTGTCGCCGTCCATCGTGCAGTAGCCCACGCTGGCCTCCGAGCGGTTGGAAGTGGTAATGAGAAGGCAGTTCAGCACATTGGCCAGCATCCAGATGCCGGGGGCCCGCACCCGCGCCTGAATGTTTTGCAGGGCCAGGTCGTCGGTCTGCCAGCTCAGCTCCCGCCCCAGCGCGTGCTGGATTTTGCCCACGTAGCCCGTTACTTCCTCATCAATTTCCCAGTTGTGAAACCGCGCGCCAATGCTGTCGGCCAGCTCTTTGGCCGAGTTGAAGGTGTCGTCAGAAGAATTGACGGTGCCCTGATAAGCGCAGGTCAGCAGCTGCTGCACCAATTCCTGGTTTTCAGTTAAAAGTTGAGTGTTAAAAGTTAAAAGCTCCTGCGGCGCGGGAATATCTTCAACTTTTAACTCTTCACTTTTAACTTTTAACTCTCCAAAGCAGCCGCTACGGCGTTTGAATTCCTCCAGACCAAGCTCGGCTACGCCCAAACGCACCATTTCGGCCACGCCCACCGCGCAGAAGCACGAGTCGGCCCCGCCGCTCAGGCTCAGTACGAAGCCGCGGCTGCGGGCCTTGCGCAGGTAGTCGAACAGGCCCAGGCTCATGGCCTGGTTCAGCTCCTTGTACTCATCGGGCGCGGGCAGCGGCACGATTTCGGCCGCCGGTTCGAGCTTGGTCGCGAAGTCTACGTCCACCCATTCCAAATCCACTTCCTTGAAACTCAGCAGCTGGTTGCGCTTCAGCAAATGCCCATTGCGGGCCACCAGAATTTCGCCGTCGAAGATGATACGGCCGGCTTCATTGCCTAGCAGGTTGGCATAGAGGTAAGTGCAATCGAACGTGCGCGAAGCCTTCATAACCAGTTGGTAGCGCACGTCGGTTTTGCTCATGGCAAAGTGGCTGGCCGAGGGGTTCACAATCAAATCCACGCGGCCCATCAGGCGGCAGGCGGGGCGCACGTTGTCGGCCCGCCAGGCATCCTCGCAAATTTCGAAGCCGAACCGCACGCCCTGGTGTTCAAAAATGAGGTCGCCCAGCGGCCACGTCTCCCCGGCCCAGCTCACGGTGCCCGTTTCGCCCGCTACCCAGGGCGCGAAGAAGCGCGCCTCATAATGCACGCCATCGTTAGCCAGAAACTGCTTGGCCGCGAAGCCCAGAATCTGACCGTCGCGCAGTACGGCTGCCGTGTTATAGGTCCGGCCCGGCAGGCGCACCGGCAGCCCCACCACCACGCAAATACCTTGCGTCCAGGCCCGCACCTGCTGCAGGTGGGCCAGCGCCGCCTCGGGCATCCAGTCGCTCAGGAACAGGTCTTCGCAACCGTAGCCGGTCAGGCACAGCTCGGGCAGGCACAGCAGCTCCACACCGGCTGCCTTGGCCTGCTCGATGGCCGTCTGAATGTTCCGCAGGTTGTTTTCCCAATCAATGGGAATCTGGTTGAGGGCGGCTCCGGCAATACGCATAGCAGTCAGTTAGCAATGAACAATGAGTAATGAACAATTTCGCGCCGGGAATGATGGGTCAGCCGCCCAAAAGGTCCGGCCACTCGCGCATTTTGGCTTTATGCCGCCTCACCGCCACAGCCGAAGCATTTCTTTGATTCGGGGTGGCGGGTATGGCCCGCCAGCGTCCGGCAAAGTAAGCGCACCGGCCACTAGCGGCTGATTTCAGCCAGCAGCCAGGCGCGGGTTTTCAGGCCGGCCTGCTGCTCTACAACGGCCAGCAGCTCGTCGGTGCTGCGCACGTGGCGAGCGGCCACGGTAGCCAGCAGCCGCACAAATTGCTCAGTGCCCAGGCGCGTGTGCAGCGCCGCCAGCACCGCCGTGCCCTTGTTGTACACCACCCGCCGATACATGGGCCGAGGGTGCTTCCGGTAATCGAATCCGCGAATGGGCGGTGCATTGCCCACCGTGGCGGCCCGCTTGGCCAGTTCGGCCTGGTAGCCGTCCTCGTCGCCGGATTCGCGCAGGTATAATAGGCTTGAGTACGTGGCAAACGCTTCGTTCAGCCAGTCGTTATAGTCGTGCACCGAGCCGTAGCCCCACCACTTGTGGCTGATTTCGTGCGCCAGAATCAGCAGCGCCTCCCGGTCGGCGGCCACATCGAAATCGGTGTAGGTAATCACCGTGGCGTTTTCAAGCATCCCAAACGCGTCGGCATTGGTACCGGGCAGCAGAATGGTGAAATGCGTAATCGGGTCCTGCTGCCCGATGCTCCGGTTGTAGTAGGCAATAATGCTTTCGGCCTTGCGCAGCAGCACCGTGTCCGTACGCGCCAGCGCCGGCCCTGCCTTCACCACCCGAATCCCCGGGGCTCCGGCCGAAGCCAGCTGCTGAAACTGCCGGGCCACCAGCGCCGTGATTTCGATGGCCCCGGCGCGGCCCCGGAAAAGCCAGCGCCCCGCCCGCTGCTCCACCGCTGCCGAGTTGCTTTCTACCTGGTAGCCTTCCGGCGCCTGCACTTCCAGCACGTAGTTCACCTCCTCATACTCGCGGTAGGGCCGAAAGGGCAGCCAGCCGGAGTGGCCGCTAAAAACCATTACCTGCTCATTAAACAGGCGCCCTTCCGGCGTGCCCGAGTACGTCAGGCTCACCGTGCGCGCCCGTCCGCTAAAACGTGCCACCACCTGTTGCAGCGTATCGCCGAAATAGGGATAATAAACCCGCGTCGCGCGCGGCGTTGCATTCCCCGAACTGAGCAGGTTCTCAATCCGCAGCTGCCGGCCCAGGTTCAGGGCCAGAGTGGTGGCCGTGTCGTCGGCGGCCAGGGTAATGGTGTAACGACAAACGAAGGAATGCGTAGCCGGAATCGCGCGCATTTGCACGCTGACGGTAGGCACAGCCCCCGCCGATACGGCCAGCCCCAGCAGGCCCGCTAGCAACAACAGATACTTCATGCAGGAGCACGCTCGCGGGTAAGGCGAAGGCGGAAAGAATGGTGGAAAGGGAAAGAAAGCCGAAGCTACGCCACGCCCAACTCCGTCAGGGCCCGCTCGGCGGCCAGCTGTTCCGCTTGCTTCTTACTCAGGCCCATGCCGGTGGCCACCACTTCCTCGTCCAGCAGCACCGAGGCCGTAAACTCCATCATGCCGCCCGGCCGGGCTTCGCCCGTGATGTCGTAGCGCAGCACTTTGCCCTGGCGCTGGGCCCATTCCACCAGCTTGCTCTTGAAGTTGGCCGTGGTGGTGGTGAGCGTGTGCACGTCCACAAAACCCTTCACAAGGCGCGTGAGCACGAATTTGCGGGCCGCTTTGTAGCCCAAATCAAGGTACACCGCGCCCACCAGCGCCTCCAGCGCGTTGCCATTCACCGAGCGCGAGCGGGCGGCGCGGCCTTGCGCGGCATCCAGCTGCACCAGCTTGTCAAGGCCCAGTTTCAGGGCAATGCCATTCAGGCTTTCGCGGTTCACGATACGCGAACGCACCTCCGTCAGGAAGCCTTCCTGCTCGTAAGGGTATTTCTTGAACAGATACTCGGCCACCACTGTGCCCAACACTGCGTCGCCCAGAAACTCCAGCCGCTCGTTGGTCTGGTGCCGGCCCGCGCCCGGCAGCTGCCGCACCGCCGACGAGTGCGTGAACGCCAGCCGGTAGAGCCGGGAGTTTTTAGGCGTCTGGCCTGTCACGGTCGCCACCGCCTGCCGAAACGACTTATCGGAAGCAAAAAGCCGGGAAACGAAGCTGAACAAGGGAAGGAAGTAAAAGGTGGGAGTTATAATAGAAGAACGTCATGCAGAGCGTAGCGAAGCATCTCGCGTGCAATAGTAAATCCTTTCGATTGGATTACTACCCCGAGCGAGATGCTTCGCTACGCTCTGCATGACGTTCTTCTATTTTCTAGCGCAACTACAGCTTGCGGAAAATCACCGACGTGTTGTGCCCGCCGAAGCCAAACGTGTTGCTCATAGCCACGCGCACGTCGCGCTCCTGCGCCGTGTTGGGCGTGAAATTCAGCGCCTGGTTGATTTCCGGGTCAGGTGTGCTGAGGTTAATGGTGGGCGGCACCAAGCCGTTCTGCATCGCCATAATGCAGGCCACCGCCTCAATGCCGCCGGCACCGCCCAGCAGGTGGCCAGTCATGCTCTTGGTCGAGGAGATATTCAGCTTCTCGGCGTGCGCGCCGAATACTTTTTCGATGGCTTTGATTTCGGCCCCGTCGCCCAGCGGCGTGCTCGTGCCGTGGGTGTTGATGTAATCTACTTCCTCGGGCTGAATGCCAGCGTCGCGCAGGGCATTTTTCATTACCAGCACCACGCCTTCGCCGCTCGGGTCGGGCGCGGTGATGTGGTAGGCGTCCGACGACATGCCGCCGCCAATCAGCTCGCAGTAGATTTTGGCACCGCGCGCCTTGGCATGCTCGTACTCTTCGAGCACCAGCGCGCCGGCACCTTCGCCCAGCACGAAGCCGTCGCGGTCCTTGTCATATGGCCGCGAGGCCGAGGCCGGGTCGTCATTGCGCTCGCTCATGGCTTTAAGAGCGTTGAAGCCGCCCACGCCCGATTCAGTGATGGCCGCTTCGGAGCCGCCCGTCACCACCGCGTCGGCCAGGCCGAGGCGGATGTTGTTGAAGGCCGCAATGATGGCATCGTTCGACGAGGCGCAGGCCGACGTGGTCACGAAATTCGGGCCGCGGAAGCCGTTTTTAATGCTGATGTTGCCCGACGACGAGTCGGCAATCATGCGCGGGATGAAGAACGGCGAGTAGCGCGGCGTCCCGTCGCCCCGCTCAAACTGGAAGCATTCTTCCTGCAGCGATTTCAGGCCGCCGATGCCGGAACCCCAAATTACGCCCACCCGGTCCTTGTCGACGCCGCTCTCGAGCAGGCCCGAGTCGGCAATGGCCTCGTCGGAGGCAATGACCGCGAACTGCGTGAACAGGTCCATTTTGCGGTGCTCCTTGCGGTCGAAGTAGGTGTCGGGGTTATAATCCTTGACCTCGCAGGCAAAACGGGTTTTGAACTTGGTGGGGTCGAAGCGCGTGATGGTGGCGGCACCACTCGTGCCGGTGCGCAGGCCTTCCCAGTAAGCCGGGGCCGTATTGCCCAGCGGCGTGATGGCCCCAAGGCCGGTAACGACAACGCGTCGGATGGACGACATAAGCAGGCGCCAGGGGCGCGAAAGGTGAGGCGGGAATAAACAGCAAAACCGGCCGGCGGCTAGCCGGCCGGTATGCGCAGAATGGGGGAGTTATTCCGGGCGAAGCGGGAAAACGGACGAGTAAAATCGGCTCGAATAGCGCGCTTGGTCAAGAATAAGAAGAAACTATTTAGCGTGCTCTTCGAGGTAGCTGATGGCCTGGCCCACGGTACCGATGTTCTCGGCCTGGTCGTCGGGGATGCTCACGTTGAACTCCTTTTCGAACTCCATAATCAGCTCGACGGTATCCAGCGAGTCAGCACCCAGGTCGTTGGTGAAGCTTGCCTCGGGGGTAACCTCGGAGGCTTCAACGCCCAGTTTATCAATAATAATGGCCTTTACTTTTTCTGCGATTTCAGACATTTCCGTGGGGGTTTAGGGAAAACTACGGCGCAAAGTAACGAGAGAATTTTCATCTAACCCACGGCCGCGCTTTCGAATTGCGGGTACAACATTATGGCGGCGGCTCGTTGTGGGCCGTAGCTTTGCCCCCCGCCCGCTGGCAGATGCCTCCTTTCCTGCGGCCGCCCCATGAAGACTTTCACCCTGGATGTTGACTACGAGTGCGACTTCGCCCTGTTCGGGCTGGTGAGCAGCACCCGCGACTACACCCTGGCCTGGACGCTGAACCAGGCCCTGCGCCTGCGCTTCGTGAAACAGCCCGAGCTGCTACTCAATTTGCTCAGCCGCGGCCGGCTGGTGTTCACGCACTACCTCTACGCCACCGAAACGCTCACCTGCCGGCTGCTACGTAACCGCTCCATCGCGCCCTCCACGCTCAAAAAGCCCTTCCTGGCCCCCGACATCAAGGAATACGATTACCTGCTGGCCGTCACCAACGGCGCGGGCGCGCTGGCCGATGAGGAGCTTCTCCAGCGTCTTACGTCGCTCGATGCTGTGCAGTACGCCTGCCAGTTCGACCCGAATACGCTCAAGTATAAGGAGAACCTGCTGCTGTGATTGCAGGTGCAATTGCGAGAAATGAAAAGACCGTCATGCTGAGCGCAGCCGAAGCATCTCTACCGCTTCGCTGCAAGAGCATTGATTACGTTGTGCGGTAGAGATGCTTCGGCTGCGCTCAACATGACGGTCCGATAATTTTACAACCCTCCCCTACCAGCAAAAGGCCGGAAAAACGTTTGCAATCATCACCCCGGGAAAGTCGCATCGAAATCCATAGGCTTTTCGGTTTAATTGAACGACTTTTGCCCTTGCAGGCCTTCGCGTCGGCCGTAAATGGCGGCCCGAAACACCTGTAGCTATTCCGCCTGGCGCGTTGCGTCAGCATCCCCTCCCGGCTCGGGCGGGGCGTTTTTTTGTCCTGACATTTCTGTATTCCGCTTTGCATGGAAAACCTCCCCACGTTCAACAAAACCAAGATTGTGGCCACTGTTGGCCCCGCCTCCAATACCTACGAGCGCCTCGGCATTCTGATGCGCGAAGGCGTTGATGTGTTCCGCCTCAACTTCTCGCACGGCTCCTACGAAGACCATCTGTCGGTCATCAACACCGTGCGCCGCCTGAACAAGGACATGAAGACGTCGGTGGGCTTGTTGCAGGACTTGCAGGGCCCCAAAATTCGCCTCGGCGAAGTTGAAGGCGGCGGCGTGGAAATCAAGGCCGGCGACAAAATCAAGCTGGTGTGCGGCGAGAAAGAAATCAGCACCGCCACGCGCCTGAGCACGATTTACCTGGGCCTGGCCCGCGACGTGAAGGCCGGCGACATGATTCTGATTGACGACGGCAAAATTGAACTGAAAGTGCTGGCCACCGACCGCGACCACGAAGTAGACGTGGAGGTGGTATACGGCGGCCTCGTGAAGCCCCGCAAAGGCATCAACCTGCCCGACTCCGAAGTATCGGCCCCGAGCATGACCGAAAAGGACATCGAGGACCTGAAATTCGGCCTGGAGCACGACGTGGACTGGGTAGCCCTAAGCTTCGCCCGCAAGGCCGACGACATCCGCTTCATCAAGAACCTGATTGCCGAGAGCGGCAAGAACACCCGCGTCATCGCCAAAATTGAGACGCCCGACGGCCTGCGCAACATCGACGAAATCATTGCCCTCACCGATGCCGTGATGGTGGCCCGCGGCGACCTCGGCGTGGAGGTGAAGATGGAGGAAGTGCCGATGGCCCAAAAGATGATTATTGCCAAGTGCAACGCCGCTGGCAAGCCCGTCATTGTGGCGACGCAGATGATGGAGTCGATGATTACGGCTCCCCGCCCCACCCGCGCCGAAACCAGCGACGTGGCCAACGCCGTGCTCGACGGCGCCGATGCCGTGATGCTCTCGGCCGAAACCGCCGTGGGGGCCTACCCCGCCGAGGTTATCCGCTCGATGGTGGGCACGATTCTGAGCGTGGAAAGCCGCAGCCCGCAGCTGTTCCACAAGTGGTGGCCGGTCGACCCCAAAGGAGCCAACTTCATGGCCGACAGTGTGCTGTCAGCCTCGTGCCACCTGGCTAAGAACACGGGCGCGAAAGCCCTCACCGGCATGACGCACCGCGGCTACACGGCCTTCCAATTGGCCAAGTACCGCCCCAAAGCCAACATTTTCATCTTCACCAACAACCGCCCGCTGCTCACCGTGCTAAGCCTGGTGTGGGGTGTGCGCGCCTTCTACTACGACCGCCTCATCAGCACCGACAGCACCGTGGCCGACATCCGCTACGTGCTCACCACCACCGGCCACCTCGAAGCTGGCGACGTGTACATCACCACCGGCTCCATGCCCATTCAGGACCAGGGCAAAGCCAACATGGTGAAGGTGAGCATTGCCTAAAGCAGCCTGAGTTCAAGTCTTCTTTTTAAGCAAAAAGTCCCCGCAACATCTGTTGCAGGGACTTTTTTTGTAGCTGCGTAGCTCGGCTACTCGTGGTTCAGCTTCCAGCTGACAGCCGTGCCATCCGGCCCGTTTAGGTGCAGCAGGTAGAGGCCGGATGGCTGCCCGGCAAGTGGCACTGCCAAGGCCGTTTGGCCAGCCGCTACTGGCGCGCTCCACACCGTGCGGCCCAGCGCATCGGTGAGGTGCAGGGTGGTGCCGGGGCGGGCCACCTGGGCCAGCGTGAGGGTGGCGACTTCGGCGGCGGGGTTGGGATGCAGAGTGGCTACGGCCGCCGCCTGCGCGGCGCGCGTGGGCAATAGGCTGACAAAGGTCTGGGGATTGCCGCAGGTAGTCGTCACGCCATTCACCGTTGTGCGAGAGTACGATTGCACATAGTCCTGCTCAACCACACTGGTTAATCCAGCATCAAATGAAATTCCCCAAGCCAGATAGTCGATTCCTCGCTCGTATGAATTCGAGTTTCCAGGTCCTGTCTGCGGGTAATAAGGCACGTAGCTGATTGAACGAGCCGTACCAGCCGCCTGGCGGCACCCTCCGCTATTCGCAGCAATGGGCAAGCCCGCCAGCATATAAGGATAACTACTTGACCCAATGATGCGGTACTCACCCGTCAGTAGCCGTAGTGCCGCAGGCTGAACAGGGCTCGCGTTAGGCTGCCATTGATTGCCTGCCTGCGCCACCGCCCAGCGCTTTACTTCAATGGGATAAATAATTGTTTGGGCCGGGCCACACGAACCAAAGCCGTAGTTCTGATACCGTCGCTGCTCCTGATAAGTAATAATGATGCTGTCAGCCGTGATGCGTCGCCCAATTACTCGCCGCAGCGTTCTGCTATCCGTGCAGCTTACCGGTGCGACAACGTCGTCCCGGAAATACCCGAACTCGTCTCCCGGCTGCACATCAAAAAAAGCGCGCGGATTGTAAATGGACTGCTCGAAACGGGCCGGTAATACTGCTTGCTCTAATTGCCCGCCCGTCGCACCGCCCAGCCACTTCGGCCCCGCCAGCAGCCCATAGCGTCGGCTGAGCCGCAGCGGCGTAACGATACCAGAATTGGCAATGTTGATAACCGCCACCGTATCCTGCACGCCGGGGCTGATGGTCTGCCAGCTTCGGCTTACCAACGTAGCCGTTTGCAGCGGCTGGCTGCTGGCGTTCCAGGTGCTGCCCACCGCCGCTCGTGGAAACAGCGTCAGGCTGACGGCCAATTGCACATCGGTCTGGGCCAGTGCCTCCAGTGTATAGCCGGCCTGGTTAGGATTCCAGCGGAGTGTAGCTCCGAAAAGGTTGTTTTTGCTACGGGCAAACCCTGCTCTCCCGGTGGTTGCGGCCTTATCGCGCAGCCGCCGATTGAACGCGTACACCGAGTCACCATTAGCGGCAATATAGGCCGAATCGACCCGCAGCGTGTAGTGTTCGCTGCTGCTGGTTACCGGCGTAGCCGCGTACGTATAAATCAGCCCCGGCCGAAATGGCCGCCACGCCTGCTGCGCGCGAGCTCCGAAGCAACTGAAAAAGAACAGCGCGGCCAGCAGCGGCCGCGCCCAGGTGTAGGCGTGTTTCATGGTTGGATAGATTGGCGTGGAATGATAGCCGGAAGGTAAGCATCCCGGCCAAATTATCCTTGAATTAATCTATCCTTGTCAATTCCATTTCTTGACTACACGCAAGAAGCCCCGCTCGGAACCGAACGGGGCTTCTGTGATGAGCGGAAGACCAGACCTTGGGGCGGCGCAGCCTGGCCTTCCTAGACTCGTAGTCGCACTTAGAGCGCGTTAACGAGTTTTGTCAGCTTGCTCTTGTTGTTAGCAGCTTTGTTCTTGTGGATGATGTTCTTCTTGGCCAGACGGTCCAGCATCGAAGACACCTTCTTCAACAGCTCCTGAGCGGCCGTTTTGTCGGTCGTCGTGCGCAGCTTCTTGATGGCGGTGCGGGTGGATTTGTGCTGGTAACGGTTCAACACGCGCTTGGCTTCGTTGCTGCGGATGCGTTTGAGGGCCGACTTATGGTTTGCCATGAGCAGGAATATATAGGAGCGTTATGCTATGAGTTCTGTGTTTGGGAGGGCAAAGGTACGAAGCTGCTTTGCAATTGCAAACCTCTGCGGAAAAATATTGAGTGCAAGCCCGTTCTAGCCAGTAGCTGGCGCTGCTTATTACTCGAAAAGCCGCCCACATTCACGCTACATTCACTTTCAACCGCTTAAATTAGTATGCATGCCGATTATGTGCGAACTTTACCTGCTACCCACCCCATGCAGCGCGCTGCTATTCATTAATCGTTATCCCGCGCCATGCCTCTCGTTGCCGACTCCCGCTACCAGCCGCCGTTTTACCTCTTCAACGGCCATTTGCAGACCATTGTGCCCAGCCTGTGGCGCACTGTGCCCGACGTGGCCTACCAGCGCGAGCGCCTGGAGCTGCCCGACGGCGACTTCCTAGACCTGGACTGGAGCCGCCGGCCCGAACACCGGCCCACCGATGGCTTGGCCATTGTGTCGCACGGCCTCGAAGGCGACGCCTCGCGGCCCTACGTGCGCGGCATGGTGCGCGTCCTGAACCGCGCCGGCCTCGATGCGCTGGCCTGGAACTACCGCAGCTGCGGCGGCGAGATGAATCGCCTGCTCCGCTCCTATCACCTCGGCGATACCGAGGATTTGGACCGCGTGCTGCGCCACGCGCTGGCCACCGGCCGCTATCGCCGCGCCTATTTGCTGGGCTTTTCGGCCGGTGGCAACGTGACACTGAAATACCTGGGCGAAGACGCGGCCCGCGTGCCGGCCGAGGTGCAGCGCGCCGCCGTGTTCTCGGTGCCGACCGACTTAAAGGCCAGCTCCGAGCACATCGGCCGGCCGCAAAACCAGGTGTACATGCGTCGATTTCTGAAATCGTTGCGCCAGAAAATCCGCGACAAAGCAGCGCTGATGCCGGAGCAGGTTGACTTGGCGGGCTTAGAGGAGCTGCGCAACTTCCCGCAGTTTGACGACAAATACACCGCGCCCATGCACGGCTTCGACTCGGCCGATGCCTACTACCACTACGCCAGCTCCGGGCGTTACCTCAGCGGCATTCGCATCCCCACGCTACTGGTGAATGCGCAGAACGACCCCTTCCTGCCGGCCTCGTGCTACCCGCGCGAGATGGCGGCCAATTCGCCTTACGTCTTTCTCGAGACGCCACCCGATGGCGGGCACGTGGGCTTTGCCGAGAGTAACGGCGAATATTATTCTGAACGCCGGGCCGTGGCATTTTTAACTGCGGAGACACCGGCGTAATTCGGGAAATCTGTCATCCTGAGCGCAGCGAAGGACCTTTTCACGTTAGAATCTCTGACGTGAAAAGGTCCTTCGCTACGCTCAGGATGACAGGCGTCTTCCCTACTTCGCTGGCACGAAAACCACCTTCTTCGTTTCGAAGAACTCCTCCGGATAGAAGTCGCTCAAATCCGTCACGCGCGCTTTCAAGCCCGACTCTGCGATTTCCTCAGTCAGGTCACCACCTTTCAGGTAATACAGGCCCGCACCGGGCGCGCCCTGGGGTTTAAAACGGTGGGCAATCCAGGGATGGAAGGTGGCGAGGCGGGCCACGGCGCGGCTCACCACGTAGTCGAACTTCTGGCGCACCTGCTCGGCGCGGGTTTGCTCTGCAGTCACGTTGTTCAGGCCCAAAGCGGCGGCCATGAACTGCACGGCGCGGATTTTCTTGCCGATGCTGTCGACAAGGTGAAAATGGACTTCGGGAAACATAATGGCCAGCGGCAGGCCGGGCAGGCCGCCGCCGGTGCCCACGTCGAGCACGGTGCTGCCTTTGGGGAACTGGATGACCTTGGCAATACCCAGCGAGTGCAGCACGTGGCGCTCGATGAAGTTGTCCATGTCGGTGCGCGACACCAAGTTGATGGCTTCGTTGGTGGCCCGAAACTCGGTTTCGAGCTGCGCGAAAAGCTGGAGCTGCTGCGGAGTGAGTGCGGGGAAGTGGTGCTGCAAGAGGTTCATGGGTGCAAAACTAACTGTCATCCTGAACGCAGTGAAGGACCTTATTACGCCAGAACCAATTGTTCTGGCGTAATAAGGTCCTTCACTGCGTTCAGGATGACAAACGGATATTAAATAATCTGCTTGGTGTGTTTCACCATGTCATAGAGCAATTCGCGGGCGCGGTGCAGCTGGGCTTTCACGGTGCCGAGCGGGGCTTTGAGCTCGGTGGCAATTTCCTCGTAGCTGAGCTCATCGAAATAGCGCAGCGAAACCAGGCGCTGGTACTTGTCCGGCAGGCGCGACACGACGTGGCGCATGATTTCGATTTTCTGGTTGCGCACGGCGTGCTCGGCCGGGTTCAGGTCGTTGTCGCGGAAATCGATGGTGATTTCGTCGCCGTTATCGACCTTGATGGCCGAGTCAATCGACATGGTTTTGATTTTATTCTTGCGGATAAAATCGATGCAGTTGTTGGTGGCAATGCGGAACAGCCAGGTGCTGAACGCATACTCGGGGTTGAACTTGTGCAAGTTGCGGAAAGCCTTGGCAAAGGCCTCAATGGTGAGGTCTTCGGCATCGTCCTGGTTGCGCACCATCTTGAGCACCACGTGGTAGACGGGCTTCTTGTAGATGTGCATCAGCTCGGCGTAGGCCTTCTCGTCGCCGTGGTCGACGGCGGCGCGAATCAGCTTAAAGTCGTGTTTGGCTTTGGCTGAAAACTGCTTTTGAATGTCTTGATTATTTACTTCCATCGAAGGGTGCGGTTGAGGGAGAGCGAAATTCCCAGCGCAAGGTATTGAACAAAATAAACCACGTCGAGCACCGGCAGAAGCCCGACGTTTACGGGCTGGTCGAGGCGGCGGCTCAAGCGCGCATACACGGCGCTTACGAACAAAGTTCGCAGAACCCATACGACTGCCAAAGGTACCCAATTGTTTGGCGAAAAAACTAGCACAACGGTAGCCAAATAGAACAACATATTGGCTAGCACGAAGGTACCAACGCGCAACCGGTCAGCTAATCGGTAGGCGCGCCCCGCCGACAGGTGCCGCCGCTTCTGCCGCCACCAAGCCCGCCAGGTGGCGGCCGGCTCGCTCAGGGTGTGGGCGGCGGGCTCGGCTACTACGGCCACGCGCTGGTGGGCGCGCACCGCGTCCTGCACCAGCAGGTCGTCGTCGCCCGAGAGCTGGCGGATGTGCGAGGCGAAGCCTTTGGTGGCCGTGAAGCAGGCCCGGGTGTAGGCCAGGTTGCGGCCCACGCCCATGTAGGCCCAGCCGCGCCAGGCAAAGCTGAGATACTGCGCAGCCGTGAGCAGCGTTTCGTAGCGGATGAGTTGGTTGAGGAAGCCGGGCGCTTCGACGTAGGCGGAAAAGCCGAGTACGACATCAACTCCGCCGTTATAGGCAAAGCCGCGCTGCATGAGGCGCAGCCACTGGTTGGTGGCCGGAATGCAGTCGGCATCGGTGAAGAGCAGGCGTGGGTAGCGGGCGGCCTTGATGCCGAGGGTGAGGGCATATTTCTTGGGCGCGAAGCCGTCGGGAGTACGGTCGATGGTGACGAGCCGCACGGTGCTGGGGTAATACTGGGCCAGCTGCTGGGCGTATAAATAGGTGTCATCCTCGCTGCGGTCGTCGATGAGCACGATTTCGAAGGCGGCGGGGTAATCCTGCTTGAGCAGCAGCGGCAGCAAGCGGCGCAGGTTGTCGAGCTCGTTGCGGGCGCAGACGACAATGGAAACGGGCTCCGAGTCGGGACCGAGGGCATCGGCCGGGGCTTCGGGGGCGCGGCGCGCGAAGGGCCAGAAGAAATACGCGGCGTAGAAAAGCTGCACCAGCACGCACGCCAACAACAGCCAGAAAAACGGGGAAGTGGGTACGAGTGGAAGCAACAAAGCAGCGGGTACGAATGAGCCCGCAAAAGTACGAGGCGCGAAACGGGCGGGTTACCTTTGCGCTTTAGTCATACGCGCCTGTCATCCTGAGCGGAGCGAAGGACCTTATTACGCCAGAACGTTTTGTCCGAACGTGATAAGGTCCTTCGCTCCGCTCAGGATGACAGGCGACCAATGACCGTTTAACAGCCCATGACCTTCGACCTCCTCGCCCAAGACCCCGCCACCAAGGCCCGCGCCGGCCGCCTCGAAACGGCGCACGGCCTCATTGAAACGCCCATTTTCATGCCTGTGGGCACGGCTGGCACCGTGAAAGCCGTGAGCCAGGCCACGCTGAAGGACGACGTGCAGGCTCAGATTATCCTCGGCAACACCTACCACCTCTACCTGCGACCGGGCCTCGACGTGTTGCGGGCGGCCGGCGGCCTGCACAAGTTCAACGGCTGGGACCGGCCGATTCTGACCGACTCCGGTGGGTACCAGGTATACTCGCTGAGCAACACCCGGAAGATTAAGGAGGAGGGCGTGAAGTTCCGCTCGCACATCGACGGCAGCCAGCATTTGTTTTCGCCGGAAGGCGTGATGGATATTCAGCGGGTAATTGGGGCCGACATTATTATGGCGTTTGATGAATGCACGCCCTGGCCCTGCGAGTACGACTATGCCGGTCGCTCGCTCGACATGACGCACCGCTGGCTGAAGCGCTGCATTGCGCGCTTCGACAGCACCGAGGGCCTATATGGCTACGAGCAGAACCTTTTCCCGATTGTGCAGGGCAGCACGTTCAAGGATTTGCGGGTACGCTCGGCCGAGTTTATTGCCGAGCAGGGCCGGGCCGGCAACGCCATCGGCGGGCTAAGCGTGGGCGAGCCGGCCGAACTGATGTACGAGATGACCGAGCTGGTCTGCGACATTCTGCCCAAGGACAAGCCGCGCTACCTGATGGGCGTGGGCACGCCGGCCAATATTCTCGAAAATATTGCGCTGGGTGTGGACATGTTCGACTGCGTGATGCCGACCCGCAACGCCCGCAACGGCATGCTGTTCACCACGCAGGGCATCATGAACGTGACGAACCTGAAATTCGCCACCGACTTCACACCCATCGACCCGGTGCTGGATGGCGCGGCCAGCAACTTCTACACCCGCGCCTACGTGCGCCACCTCTTCCAGTGCCAGGAGATGCTGGGGCCGCAGATTGCCTCGGCCCACAACCTCACGTTTTACCTGTGGCTGGTGAAGGAAGCCCGCAAGGAAATCATCGCCGGCACGTTTGGTCCCTGGAAGGAGCGCATGGTGAAACAACTGATGACGCGCTTGTAAAAGTGTTGAATGTTGAGTTTTGAATGTTGAGTGCAGTCCGCCTCATTCAACTGCTTAATTCAAAACTCAACCCTCAAAACTCAACATTATTTTAAAATGAATATCCTCGATAAATACATCATCAAGAAATTTCTCGCCGCGTTCTTTTTCTCGGTAGCTATTCTGGTGACGGTGATTTGCGTGATTGATTTCACGGAGAAAAACGACGACTTTATTCAGCATAATCTGTCGATGTCGAAAATTATTTTCGGCTATTACATTTTTCTGTTTCCCTATTTCGCCAACCTGTTATCGCCGATTACCATTTTTATTGCGGTGGTATTTGTGACGGCGCAATTGGCGGCGCGCACCGAAATCGTGGCCATTCTGGCCAGTGGGGTGAGTTTTCGGCGGCTAATGGTGCCGTATGCGGCCGGTGGCGCGGTAGTGGGTTTGCTGATATTCGGACTGATTGGCTGGGTGTTGCCGATAGGGAATAAATCGCGGGTACAATTCGAGAAGGCGTACATCAAATTGCCATACCGGTTTCAGGGGCGCAACGTGCACATCAAGATTGGGTCGCGCAGCTACGTGTACATGGAGAGCTACGACAACGTGAATAACATCGGCTTCCATTTTGCGCTCGAGACCGTGGACAGCACTATTCTAAACCGCCGCCTCACGGCCGATGCCATCAACTGGGATTCGACCAAGCACGTGTGGCACCTCTCGCCGCAGCTGGTGCGCACGTTTCGCGGGCCGCAGGATGAAACCCTCAAATCCATTCCGGCCCGCGATACCACGCTGAATCTGCTGCCCGCCGACTTCGCCAGCAACTACAAGCTGGCCGAAACCATGACGCTGCCAGAACTCAACCGCTATATCCGCACTAAAATTGAGCGCGGGGCCGACGATACCCAGATTTACCTCAGCGAGAAGTACGAGCGGTACTCCTACCCCTTCGCCATCATCATCCTGACCCTGATTGGCGTGATTCTCAGCGCCCGGAAGTCGCGCGCCGGCGTGGGCGGGCAGATTGCGCTGGGCTTCGTACTGGCTTTCATCTTCATCATCTTTGTGATGCTGAGCCGCAACCTAGCGCAGGTAGGTAGCCTTTCGCCCATTGTAGCGGCGTGGGTGCCAAGCACCGTGTTTTCGATTATCGGCATCGCGCTGTACCGGTTTGTGCCGAAGTAATAGGTGAGTAGGTAAGTAAATGAGTAAGGGAGGGCCTGCTCATTTGCTCGGTTGTTCGCACTTTACCCATTTACTCGTTTGCACCTTGCTGAAAGACTATCTCAAGCTCCATTTCATTGTGCTCCTGTGGGGCTTCACGGCCATTCTGGGCAAGCTGCTGACGGTACCGCCGGTGGAGCTGGTGTTCTGGCGCACGCTGCTGGCGGCCACCGGGCTGGCGGTGCTGCTGGTGGCGCGGCGCATGCCCTGGCGCATTCCGGCGGGACAGGTGCTGCGGCTGCTGGCGGTGGGTGCATTGGTGGCGGCGCACTGGATTACGTTTTTTCTGGCCGCGCGCCTGTCGTCGGTCAGCGTGTGCTTGGCCGGGCTGGCCACGCTGGCATTGTGGACCTCGCTGCTCGAGCCGCTGCTGCTGTGGCGGCGGGTGCGCGGCTACGAAGTGGGCCTGGGCCTGATTACGATGGTGGGCCTGTACCTGGTGAGCCAGGCCGAGCTTGACCAGCTGCTGGGTTTGGGCGTGGCGGTGCTGTCGGCAGGGTTGTCGGCGCTGTTCAGCGTGCTGAACTCGAAGCTGATTAAAACGCATCCGCCGCTGCGGCTCACGTTTTACGAGATGGCGGGCGCATGTCTGAGCATCGTGTTATTCTTCCCGGTGTATAGCCATTACTTCACCGAGGGCCAGGGCCTGCAACTGGCCTGGCACGGCTACGACTGGCTGTGGCTGCTGCTGCTGGCTGGCGTGTGCACGGTGTACGCCTTCTCCACGTCGGTGGAATTGATGAAGCGCCTCTCCCCTTTTGCCGTGAACCTGACCATCAACCTAGAGCCGGTGTACGGCATTTCGATGGCAGCCGCTATTTATTGGCTGCACACCCAAGGGCTGCTGCACGCGCCGCAGTTCAACGGCGAGCGCATGAGCACGGGCTTCTACGTGGGCACGCTGCTCATCGTGCTCAGCGTGCTGATTCATCCGCTGGTGGCCCGGCTGATGAAGGACAAAGCACCGGATTTGGAGCCGGCCGTACCGGTTTGATTTTTAAGTTAAAAGTGAAGAGTTAAAAGTTAAGGCAACTGGTTTAACTTTTAACTCTTCACTTTTAACTCTTACAGCATGCCCTGCCAAACCGTGTACTCAGCCGGCCACGTTGTAGCGGCCGGCTCCCCACTTTCCCACAGGCCGTACACCGCCGAGCCCGAACCCGACAGGCTCGCATAAGTCGCGCCGGCATCATAAAGCTGCTGTTTGATTTCGGCCAGTACCGGATGGCTGGGCGTAAGAGCCGTTTCGAAGTCGTTGCTAATGGTGTTGCGCCAAGTGCTCATCGGCTGGGCCAACGCCGCGCGCAGCGGGTGCTGCGGCAGCTGTGGAGCGATGCGCGCATACGCCTCGGCCGTGCTGATGTGCAGGTTGGGATACACCACCACGCAGCCGACACCATTCAGATTCAGGTCAATTTCCTCGAATACGTCGCCTTTCTCCACCGCCAACACGGGCTTATTCCGGATGAAAAAGGCGCAGTCGGAGCCTAGTTGCCGGGCGTAGCTTTCCAGCGCTTCCGTCGAAAGATTAAGGCTGAACAGTTCGTTGGCAGCCTTAAGCGCAAACGCGGCATCGGCTGAGCCGCCGCCCAGACCGGCCCCGATGGGCACGATTTTGTGCAGGTACAGCTGCACCGGCGGCAGTTCGGGGAAGTCGGCCTGCAGCAGCTCGTAGGCCCGCACGCAGAGGTTGGTGGCCGGGTCGCCGGGAATGGGGCGGCCGGTGAGCGTGAGGCTGGTGGACTGGCCGGCTACAGCCGGGAGCATTTCGAAGGCGTCCGTCCAGGGCAGGGGTACGAAGACCGATTCGAGGGTGTGAAAGCCGTCGGGCCGGCGCTGGGTAACATAGAGGCCGAGGTTGAGCTTGGCGTTGGGGAAGACGAGCATCCTTGAAGGGTTGAGTTTTGAGGGTTGAATGTTGAGTTGAATTTGAGTGACTCAACGCTCTCCTTACTTTCAGCCAGCAAAGTACCGAGTCCTACCTTTGTTTATGGCTGAGGCAACTCAACATTCAACCCTCAACATTCAAAACTCCTTCTACGCCCGCCACGGCAAGCGCTTGCTCGACCTGACGCTGGCCACGCCGCTGCTGCTGCTCACGCTGCCGCTGCTGGCGGGCGCGGCGGCGCTGGCGGCGGGCCAGAACCGGGGTCGCTGGCTGTTTCGGCAGATGCGGCCAGGCTGGCACGGGCGGCTGTTCACGCTCTATAAGCTGCAAACCATGACGGAGGCCCGCGACGCCACCGGCCAGCTGCTGCCCGATGCGCAGCGCCTGCCGCCGCTGGGCCGCTGGCTGCGGGCCACCTCGCTCGATGAATTGCCCCAGCTCTGGAACATTGTGCGCGGCGACCTGAGCCTGGTGGGGCCGCGCCCGCTGCTGCCCGAGTACTTGCCGCTGTACTCGCCCGCGCAGGCCCGCCGCCACGAGGTACGCCCCGGCCTCACCGGCTGGGCCCAGGTGAATGGCCGCAACGCCATCAGCTGGGAAGAGAAATTCGCTTTCGACGTGTGGTACGTCGAACATCTGTCGTTTAAGCTGGACCTAACCATTTTGTGGCGCACGGCCGGGCGGGTGCTGGGAGCCCGCGGCATCAACGCACCCGGCGAGGCCACGACTACTGCTTTTCGGGGCAGCCCGCCGCCAATTTCTTCGTAAGTATTCGCCTATGACCCAGCTTTTCTTTTCGGATTACGACATCGAATCAGCATCAACCGACGCGCGGCCTCCGCTCGTCATTGTTGGCGCGGGCGGCCTCGGACGCGAGGTGTTACTGCTCATCCAGCAAATCAACGAGGTGCAGCCCACCTGGCAGGTGCGGGGCTTCTACGACGACCGCGCGCCCGCTACGCCTACCGTGGCCGGCCTCCCCTACCTCGGCACTGCCGCCGACCTTAATGCTACCACCGAGCCGCTGGCGGTGGCCGTGGCCGTGGGTAGCTCCGCCGGGCGGGCGGGCGTAGTGGCCCGGCTCACGTCGGCGCAGCTCAGCTTCCCGCCGCTGGTGCACCCGGGCGTGGCGCTGCACCCGCGCCAACGGGTGATGCTGGGAGCCGGCTGCCTCATTCAGCAAAGCTGCGTGCTCACCTGCGACATTACCCTGGGCCGATTCGTGTTGCTGAACCTGGGCTGCACCGTGGGCCACGATGCCGAGCTGGCCGATTTCTGCTCGCTGATGCCCCACGCCAACGTGAGCGGCGCGGCACGGCTGGCCCCCGGGGTGTACCTTGGCACGAATGCCACCGTGATTCAGGGCGTGCAAGTGGGCGAAAACACCATTGTGGGAGCCGGCGCGGTCGCCGTGCGCGACCTGCCGGCGAATGTGACGGCCGTGGGCGTGCCGGCGAGGGCAATTTGATTTGTTAATGAAGAATATTAGACCGTCATGCAGAGCGTAGCGAAGCATCTAGCCCGCCACCAGTAATCATTAACGCTCTCACAATCGAGTTAGTGACTGCGGGCAAAATGCTACGCTCGGCACATGACGTGCAATTACAACCTTTACTACATGCGTAGCCAGGATTACGACCGTCTCTACCTTTCCCCGCCCCACCTCGGCCGCCACGAGCTCAACTATGTGCACAAGGCCATTGAGGACAACTGGGTGGCGCCGGCCGGGCCCAACATCACGGGTTTCGAGGCCGACATCTGCGCGGCGGTGGGCGTGCCGTACGCGGTGGCGCTGACCTCGGGCACGGCTGCCATTCATCTGGGGCTGATTTTGCTGGGTGTAGGGCCGGGCGACGAAGTGCTGTGTCCCTCCTTCACGTTCGTGGCCACGGCTAACCCCATTGTGTACCTCGGGGCCACGCCCGTCTTCGTAGATAGCGAGCCCGAAACCTGGAACCTCTGCCCCGAGCGCCTGCGCGAGGCCATCGTGGACCGCATTGCCAAGGGCAAAAAGCCCAAAGCCCTCATCTTGGTGCACCTCTACGGCATGCCGGCAAAGCTGCCCGAAATCCTGGCGTTGGCGCAGGAATTCGACATTCCTATTCTCGAAGATGCGGCCGAGGCGCTGGGCTCGGAGTGGCAGCAGCAGCCACTGGGCGGCTTCGGCCGGGTGGGGGTGTTTTCCTTCAACGGCAACAAGATTCTGACCACCAGCGGCGGCGGCGCGCTCGTGACTTACGACCGCGCCCTGGCCGAGCGCGCCCGCTTTCTGGCCACCCAGGCCAAGGACGACGCGCCCCACTACCAGCACTCCGAAACCGGCTACAATTACCGCCTCAGCAACATTCTGGCCGGCATCGGGCGCGGGCAAATGGAGCTGCTGCCCGAGCGCGTGAAGCGCCGCCGCCAAATCTTCGACTGGTACCGCGAACACCTCGCACCCCTGCCCGGCATCACGGTGGCGCTGGCCCCCGAGCCGGCAGGCAGCCGCTCCAACCGCTGGCTCACCACCACCCTCCTCAACCCGGCCGACCCCGAAGCCGCCCCCACGGCCCCTGGCGCTACGCCCGAAACCTTGCGCCTGCACCTCGAAACCCGCAACATCGAGAGCCGCCCGCTCTGGAAGCCGCTGCACCTGCAGCCCCTTTTCGCCGCCGCGCCCATGTACGGCGGCGCGGTGTGCGAAGACCTGTTTGCCCGGGGCCTGTGCCTGCCCAGCGGCTCGGCCATGACCGACGGCGACCTGCGCCGCGTGAAAGAGGCGCTGGCCGAGGCGCTGAGCTAAGCCGTGTTATTGGCGGGCTGCTAGCGCATGCGCCAACTGAATTTTCGAGTTCACGAAACCCATCCCCTCGGAGTATTTCGCAAACGTTGATTCGTAGACGAGTTTCGTAAACTTTTACTATCCTGCAACTAGCACGCATCTACTTGGTGCCGAGCGTCAGCCAAGGGTTTGCTAAAAAGAGCGTTTAATGTTCGTCCATGACAGCATTATAGCGAATGTAGGGAGGGTGATAATGCGAATGGCGCAAAAAGGCTTGCCATTGGCGCCCGTGGGTTTCCGTGATGCTGTCGGGTACGGGCAGGTCGTATAAGAAGTCGTTGCCGTCCGGGTCAAAGACGCCGTAGCGCACCACGTACCGCTCCCCCACCCGGGCCTTTTCGTCCCAGGCCCGGCCGCTGGTGTGACGAATGCCGTCCACGTCGTACCAGTAGCCGAAAAGCATCTCCCCTTTGCCGCTGCGGTACACCTTTGAGACATGGGCAATGCCGTATTTCCACCGGGCCAGCAGGCTAATTTCGGAAACGCTGCATTTCACAAAAACCATGGCAAAACCCAGCACGCATACTACCCCGAATACATCCAAGGGCGTGCGGATTTTACACTTGAACAAATTCATATCGTCATGGGCATTGGTTTAAACACCGTATCTGATTTCAATAAAAAGGTGATTTTATTTCTATTCACTTCCTACCCAAATGTAGCTGGCACGCAGCTGTAACGCACACCAACCATACGCCCGTGCCAGCCACCTTCTAAGCATACAGAAGCCGCTTGCAGGCCCGTGCAAGACACTTCGGAAAGCCGTTTTCACGCCCGTGCAGGAGGCTTTCGACATTAGGCCGGCTTGGACACACCCACCACTCTCACTTTGCCGGACTTGTTCACCTTCGCCGCCGGGAAATCAAAGAAGCTGTACACATTCTCCCTATCCTCAAACTTGAGCTCGAGCTGGGCCTTGAGGCGGCGTTGGGCGCGGGCAATGGCGGCGCGGTCGTCGGCCAAGTTCAGTTGAGTATTAGTGACGTCACCATTCTGCTGGTGCGGGCCTTTCCAATGACGACCGGCCACGAACTGACTATCAGCCCCCTCGTAAGAGCACGATTTATTTGGGTTTTGACTTACTCGTTGTGGCGCGAAGCTTGCATTTGCAGCCCGCGCGCGGCGGCAGACCCGACCGTGCCGCGCCTTTTGCCGTTTAAGTCCCAGTCAACTGCTCATTCCTATGAAAAACGTTCCCCTTTTCGCGCTGCTCCTGGCCCTGCCCTTCTCGGCCGCCCACGCCCAGACTAAAACCACCACCACGGCCAAAACCAGCACCGCCACCACCACCGCTAAGCCCGGCACCGAGCAGGTCACAGAAGTCACCGAAGACCTCGACCCCGCCACCGGCAAGGTCATCCGCCGCACCACCCGCACCACCACCGTGCCCGCCGGCACCGCTGCCGGCACCACGGCCCGCCCGGGCACCACGGTTATCAATCCCAGCACCGGCACCAGTACCCCGAGCACGACCGCCACGGTTGCTTCGGGCGTGGCCACCGACACAGCCGTGTCCGACTTTTTCCGCGAGCGCATGACGGTGAGCCGCCTCACTGCCCCGCAGCTGCTCGACACCTACACCCGCTTCCTCGACAAAGTGCGCGAAGACCGCCGCGAATGGACTCCCAACGACTGGACCCGCGCCGCCAACGTACTCAGCGCCCTCAACGGCCGCTACGAGCAGCTGCGTAGCACCTACACCCTCGACGATAAGCTGACCATCCGGGGCGTGCAAGGTGAATTCCAGGCCCTGCGCACCGCCAAGCAGATTTCCGGTTCGGTGTCGGATAAGCTGTAAGGAAGAGGGTACTAACCGAAAAAGAACGTCATGCTGAGCGAAGTCGAAGCATCTCGCGTGCAATAGTAAATGAATTACTTGCGCGGTAGAAATGCTTCGGCTGCGCTCAGCATGACGTTCTTTTTAGTAACATTCCGCCCCTACCCCAGCGCCTGGGCCAAATCCGCCAGCAGCTCCTCCACCGGCTCAATGCCCACGCTCAGCCGCACCAGCCCCACCGAAATGCCCAGCTCGGCGCGTTGCGCATCCGTCAGCGCCCGGTGCGAGGTGTAGAGCGGCGACGAGCACGACGAATCAACCCCCGCCAGCGAAGGCGCGAACGGAAACCGCTGGCTGCGCTGCATGAAGCGGTTGACGAGTTGCTCATCATCAGGCAGCCGAAACGAGAGCATGCCGCCGAAGCGCCCGCCGCCCTGCTCGGACGCCAGCTGGTTCTGCGGGTGCGCGGCCAGCCCCGGGTAGTACACCGCCTGCACGGCCGGCTGCCGGGTCAGGAATTCGGCCACGGCGAGGGCATTTTCGGAGTGGGCGGCCACGCGCAGGCGCATGGTTTTCATGCCGCGCACGCTCAGCCAGCTTTCCATCGGGCTTAGGGTGAGGCCGAATATCACGCCAATCTGGCGCAGGCGGGCCGCATCTTCGGGCGTGCGGGCTACCACGGCCCCGGCCGTTACGTCGGAATGGCCGGCGAGGTATTTGGTCACGCTGTGCAGCACGAGGTCGGCCCCGTAGCCCAGCGGCCGGGTCAGCACCGGCGTCGAAAATGTGTTGTCGACCACCAGCTTCAAGCCGTGGCGGTGGCATTCGGCGGCGGCGGCGCGCAGGTCCACCACGCGCAGCAGCGGGTTGCTCATGGTTTCGCACAACAGCAGGCGCGTGGTGGGCTGCACGTAAGCCGCCAGGTCGTAGAGGCTTTCAAACGGCACGTAGGTTACCGCAATGCCCAGCCGGCTAAGCTCCAGGTTCAGCAGCGCCGCCGAGCCGCCGTAGATGTCGGCCGCGCACAGCACGTGGTCGCCGGCCTGGCAATAGGTCAGCAGCGCCGCAAAAATGGCCGCCATGCCCGAGCCCGTGGCCACGGCGCCCGCGCCGCCCTCCCACTGCGCCACGGCCGTAGCCAGCTCGTCGGAGTTGGGGTTGCCGTTGCGCGAGTACAGGTAGCGGCTGCCCGGCTCGTCAAAGTACTGCTGCACGGCGTCGAGGTCCTCAAACTTGAATACCGACGTTTGGTAGATGGGCGTGATTTTGGGCTGAATGTTGGGCATGAGGAGTCAGGTACGGGTCGGCGACAAAGGTACTCCGCCGCTTAGCCCTCCGATGCCGGGTCGGCGGCCAATGGGGGGCGTACCACTTCTTTTTCCGCCGCCGCCAGCGCCTGCTGGTGCGTGCGGTTCTCGCGCCGGAATACTTCCATCAGTACCAGGAAATACGACACCAGCAGCGGCCCCACCACCAGCCCAATCAGGCCAAAAATCTCCACGCCCAGCACCAGCCCCACCAGCGTGACGAGCGGGTGAATGTCGCCCATGCGCTTGGCCAGCATGATGCGCAGCACGTTGTCCACGTTGATAATTACGATAAAGCCTACCAGCAGAATGCCAATGGCCTGCCCGTTGTTGCCCTGCGAAAATTGGTAGAGGGCTGCCGGCCCCCACACCAGCGGCGTGCCCAGCACCGGCAGAAACGCCATGAAAAACGCCACCACGCCCCAGAACAGCGCATCGGGCACCCCGAATATCCACAGCGTCAGCCCCGTCAGAATGCTTTGCACCAGGGCCACCACCACCTGCCCCAGCACGTTGGCATTCACGTTGTTTTTCAGCGACTCGCCCAGGTCCTCCAGCGTTTCGTTGCGGAAGGGCAGGTAGCGGTGCAGCCCCAATAGAAAATAGGTTTCCTGCATGAACATGTAGTACATCGTGAACAGCATCAAACCCACAATTACCAGAAAGTTGAGGGCGCTGCTGGCCAGCGTGGGCAGCCAGCCGCTCACCTTCGCGCCGGCTTGCAGCAGCAGCTGCCGCACGTTCAGCTGCTCGGCAATTTTGAAGCCGGTGGCTTTTTCCACTTTGTGCACCACGCCCATTATCTGGTCGGGGTTCTGGGCAAAGGCAATGAGCCGGTCGAGCAGCAGCGAGCTGAGCGAGTAGAACGGAATCACCAGCACCACCACCGTAATCAGCAGAATGCCAATTGTGACCAATCGTGCGTTCCAACGCCGCTTGTGCACCAGCGCCACCCACCACGGCCGAAACACCACAAACAGGATGCCCGCCGCCAGAAACGCCGTGAGGTATTGCGCCAGCCCCAGCAGCATCAGCACCGCCAGGCCCAGCAGCGAGGCCACCAGCAGCACATAGCGCTGCCGGGGCGTGTAAATATTCTCAACGGCCGCGAACAGATTAAACGGTTTTTGCATAAGTAAATCGAGGGCCACCGCGGCCCGGTTGCAAGGCTATACGGCCCACGCGCGTTTTGGCTGGCCCCCGCCCAAAAACCAAAAAGCCTTTCCCCAGCAGGGAAAGGCTTTTCAGCATAGCCGCCAGGCAGGTTCTACAGCTTCTGCATGGCGCTGGCGAAGCTGTCGGCCGCCGGGCCACCGTTGGGCAGCTTGCGTAGGCGCTCCTGGTAGGCCAGCGCCTTGTCCTTCTGCTTCAGTTCGATGGCCATGCGGGTCAGGTTCATCAGCGTCGACACATCGTTGGGGTCGAGCGCATCGGCCTGCTGCATCTTCTCGTACGACTCCTGGGTTTTGTGCAGGTGCGCGTAGTACACGCCCATATTGAAATAGCCCAGCGAATTCTGCGGGAAATATTCCTCCATTAGCTCCGCAATGGGCCGGCCGTTTTCCAGGCCTTTGTCGCCCGGCTGCTTCCAGTAGTTGCTGGCAAACGGCTCGATGGCGGCCGGCACAAACGCATTTTCCGGCCCGGGCAGCGGCACGCCGTCGCGCCATAGCCAGGGCTTGCCGCCGTTTTTGCGCGCCTCCAGCGTCTCCCGAATCGTCTGGAGCAGCGGCCCGGGCTGGCCCGCCATTTCGTAGCTTTTGGCCAGGCCCATGCGCATGTCCAGCCGCTCGGGGGCTAGGGAAATGCCCTGCTTCAACACCGCCGAGGCCTGGGCCATGATAGCTGGGTCGTAGCTCACCAGCACCTGCTGCGGGCGCGGCGCAGGTGCGGGCGCGCCCGCCGTTGCTGCTACTGGCTCCGACGGAACCGGTGTGCGCTTGGTGGCCTTGTTCAGCAGAAAGTTGAAGCGGGCCACGTACAAATCGGGGTCTTTCGGCGTGGCTTTCTCCCAGTCGGTCAGCACTTTCTCAGCCCCGGTCAAATCTCCCGCCTTAAAGGCCGCCCGAAACTGCTCCCGAAACCCATCGGCCAGCACCCAACTGCTCAGCCCTACCCAGAGCACCAACACCCAGAAAACTCGTTGTACCATTTTTGCAGTATGTAAAGAAGAATAAATTGTACTGCAAAGTAATGTATTCTATCCGAATCTGCACAAAAAAATCCCCACAATGCCAGGCATTGCGGGGATTTTCATCGGTAAATCAGGCGTTAAGCTGCGGCGAGCTTTACGATACCGTGCCTTCAGCCAGCACAATCACATTGTTGCGCAGCACTTCCACTACGCCGCCTTCGATGCGGATGACCTCCCGGCCACCTGCGCCGCCCGTCAGGGTCACGTCGCCAGCCTTCAGGGCGGCAATCAGCGGAGCGTGGTTGTTCAGCACTTCAAACGAGCCATCGGCACCCGGAAACTGGGCCGACGTCACTTCGCCTTCGAAAACCTTGCGGTCGGGGGTGATGATTTCTAGATGCATGTTTTGGAATGTTGAATGTTGAGTTTTGAGGGTTGAGTTAACGGAACATCCATTCAACACTCAACCCTCAAAATTCAACCCTTCTATCTATTTGGCTTCCGCAATCAGGCGCTCGCCTTTGGCCACGGCATCCTCGATGTTACCAACCAGGTTGAAGGCCGCCTCGGGGAGGTGGTCGTGCTTGCCGTCGATGATTTCGTTGAAGCCTTTGATGGTGTCTTTGATGTCAACGAGCACGCCTTTGAGGCCGGTGAACTGCTCGGCCACGAAGAAGGGCTGCGACAGGAAGCGCTGCACGCGACGGGCGCGGTTCACCACCTGCTTGTCCTCTTCGGAGAGTTCGTCCATACCCAGAATGGCGATGATGTCCTGGAGTTCCTTGTAACGCTGGAGCAACTCCTTCACGCGCTGGGCGGTGTTGTAGTGGTCAGCGCCGAGCACGTCGGCCGACAGGATGCGCGAGGTCGAGTCCAGCGGGTCAACGGCCGGGTAGATGCCCAGCTCGGCGATTTTGCGGCTCAGTACCGTCGTGGCGTCCAAGTGAGCAAACGTGTTGGCCGGGGCCGGGTCAGTCAAGTCATCGGCCGGCACATACACGGCCTGCACCGAGGTAATCGAGCCGCGCTTGGTCGAGGTGATGCGCTCCTGCATGGCACCCATTTCGGTGGCCAGCGTGGGCTGGTAACCTACGGCCGACGGCATCCGGCCCAGCAGAGCCGATACTTCCGAACCTGCCTGCGTGAAGCGGAAGATGTTGTCGATGAAGAACAGGATATCGCGGCCGGCACCGGTGCCGTCGCCGTCGCGGAAGCTCTCGGCAATGGTCAGGCCCGACAGGGCCACGCGGGCGCGGGCTCCGGGGGGCTCGTTCATCTGGCCGAACACGAGGGTGGCCTGCGACTTCTCCATTTCGGCGAGGTCCACTTTCGTAAGGTCCCAGCCGCCTTCTTCCATCGAGTGCTTGAAGGCGTCGCCGTAGCGGATGATGTTGGCTTCGATGAATTCGCGCAGCAAGTCGTTGCCTTCGCGGGTACGCTCGCCCACGCCGGCAAACACCGACAGGCCTTCGTAGGCCTTGGCCACGTTGTTGATAAGCTCCTGGATCAGTACGGTTTTGCCTACGCCGGCACCACCGAACAGACCAATCTTGCCACCCTTTACATAAGGAGCGAGCAGGTCAATCACCTTAATGCCGGTGAAGAATACTTCCGACGAAGTAGCCAGTTCTTCAAACGCCGGGGCGTTGCGGTGGATGGAGAGGGCACCCGCGCTTTTGGGCTGCTGAATGCCGTCGATGGCCTGGCCGATAACGTTGAACAGGCGGCCTTTCACGCCGTCGCCGGTGGGCATCGAGATAGGCGCGCCCATGTCGCGCACTTCGGCGCCGCGGGTCAGGCCTTCGGTCGAGTCCATGGCAATGGTCCGAACCCGGTCCTCGCCCAGGTGCTGCTGGCACTCGAGTACCACTACCTGGCCGTTGTCTTTCGTGACTTCGAGCGCGTCGAGGATGTTGGGCAGCTTCGTGTTTTCGCCCGCGAAGCTCACGTCAACGACGGGGCCGATGACCTGAGTGATTTTGCCGGTATTGGCCATTTGGTTGTATTTATGATGAAGTTAATGCTCTTTTCAGGCCGCAAAATTACGGCCCAAACCCCGGTTTTCCAACCCCAATCCATTGCAGCCGGCGCGCGCGCCTATCGGCTACCCCGGTGCACTTAGCCGGTGTAAATCAGCCTGTAGCATGTATGCGCGGCATTTCGGGCGGTGGGCGACGCATTTTTTTGCAGAAATTTTTTCGCCAAATACTTGCCTCGAATCTTTTCGGCTGTACATTTGCACTCCCAAACGGCACGTAGCCCGCTGGGAAATTGTCCGATGGTGTAACTGGCAACACGCTTGATTTTGATTCAAGAAAGTCCAGGTTCGAGCCCTGGTCGGACAACGACAACGCTCGAGTAAACGAAAAGGCGCTGGCTTCTCCAATTTCCGGAGTGGTCAGCGCCTTTCGCTTTTCTATCCCTTCAAGTTTTCACGGCCTTGCCCTCCGCCACTTTTCGCCCACCCATTCATTCTTAGCACCTTCCCCAATGAAACAGGTCAAAATATTTGCCGGCAGCGCTTCCCGGTCGCTTGCCGAAAGCATTGCCGCCGCCTATGGCACGTCGCTTGGCGACCTCACCGTGCAACGCTTTGCCGATAATGAGATGGGCCCAAGCTTCAACGAAAGCGTACGCGGCTGCGAGGTGTTTCTGGTGCAAAGCACCTTTCCCCCGGCCGAGCATCTCATGGAGCTCATGCTGATGGTGGACGCCTGCAAGCGGGCATCGGCCTACAAAGTCAACATCGTGATGCCCTACATGGGCTACGCCCGCCAAGACCGCAAGGACAAGCCGCGCGTGAGCATCGGGGCCAAAGTGGTGGCCAACATCATTCAGAGCGTGGGCACCGACCGCCTGATGACCTGCGACTTGCACGCCGGCCAGATTCAGGGCTTCTTCGACATTCCCGTCGACCACCTCGACGGCGCGACGGTATTGGCCCCGTACATCAAGTCGCTGAACCTGGAAAACCTGATTTTCGCCTCGCCCGACGTGGGCGGCGTGGTGCGCACCCGCGCCTTTGCCAAGAAATTCGGGGCCGAAATCGTGGTTTGTGACAAGATGCGCATCCGCGCCAACGAGATTGCCTCGATGCAGGTAATCGGCGATGTGAAGGGTATGGACGTGGTGTTTGTGGACGACATGGTGGACACGGCCGGCACCATCTGCAAAGCCGCCGACCTGGTAATGGAGCGCGGGGCAAACTCGGTGCGCGCGGTAATTACGCACCCGCTGCTCAGCGGCCCGGCCCACGACCGCATCCGCGCCTCGCAGCTCACCGAGCTGATTACGACCGACACCATTCCGCAGCGCGAGCACAACGACAAAATCCACGTCATTTCGCTGGCACCGTTGTTTGCGGCCGCCATTCGCAACGTGGTGACGCACGAGAGCATCAGCTCGCTGTTCGTGTAAATACGCACCTGAACGGGCCTTATTCAGAACGTCCTGCTGAGCGCAGTCGAAGCATCTCTACCGCGAAGAGTAATTGGTTACTTCCTCGGTAGAGATGCTTCGACTGCGCTCAGCAGGACGTTTCCTTTTTCGGCGTTACTCCGTCACTGTCCCTAAAACTGGCACAATTTTGTAGAACTGACTTCCCAACTGGAACTTTTTTCTGCAAACGCCATGAACAAACTTTACACTTCCGCTTCCACCCTTTTAGCCGCGCTGCTGCTGAGCGCCTGCGCTTCTTCGGTGCACATTCGGGCGCTGGCCCCGGCGGCGGTGCCAATGCCGGCCAACCTGCAAAGCGTAGCCACCGCCAACCGCATTATCCCGGAATCGCGCCGCGATAAGTTCTTTGACGTGATGGAAGGCGCTTTCACCGGCGAAGGCCCGGGCGTGGACCGCGCCGGGGCCGACGAGTGCGTGAACGTGGTAGGCCAGGCGCTGGCTAACAACAGCTACCGCTTTAAGGTGACGCAGGCGCAACTGCAGCTGCTGGGCCGTAGCCGCGAGTTTTTTCTGCCGCCGCTGGCCCCGCGCTACGTGCAGGATTTGTGCCGCCGCACGCAGGTGGATGGCCTGGTGGTGCTCGAAGCCTTCGACTCGGATATGCTGCTGAGCCACACCAACGGCTTCCGCACTTATAAAGACAAGGAAGGCCACGAGCACAAGGTGCCCACCGTGCACGTAGAAATGGTGATGAAAATTGTGACCGGTTTCCGCACCTACGGTGCGGCCCAAGGCTTCGTACTCGACCAGGCCCGGCAGGAAGACCAGTTGGTTTTCAGCGGCAATGGCGATACCTATCCTGCCGCCCTGCGCCAGTTGCCGCCGCCCGAGGAGTGCATCCGGCGGGTGGCGCAGCGGGCCGGTGATGGCTACGCCCGTCGCATCGCGCCTTCCTACATCGACCTGAACCGGGACTATTTTACTTCGGCTAAAAAAGATGCCCGCATGAAGGAAGCTGCCCAGCGCGCCGAGGCTGGCGACTGGACCGGCGCGGCCACCCTCTGGCAGCAGTCGGCCCGCCACCTCGACCCGAAAATTGCCGGCCGGGCTTTTTACAACCTGGCGGTGGCCAGCGAGGTGCGCGGCGACCTGCCCGGTGCCATTGACTGGGCGAAGAAGGCGGCTTTCACCTGTGACAATGCCCAGGCCCGCCAGTACCTGCGGGTGCTGAACGACCGCATGCAGGCGCAGGCGGTGGTGCAGGAACAACTGAAGAGCGTGCCGACGGTGAATTAGCCCGGCCGGTTTTTCTGCCTAACCCGTTGGCTTTTCGGCCGATTTAGCCCTACCTTTGCGGCCCGTTTGCGACCAACGCCGGTAGCAAACGGGCCATTTTTTATCTTCTCAAAAACCACTTTTATGAAAAGCCTCGAGATTGTAGGGTTTAAAAGAGCGAATCTCGGTAAAACGGACGCCAAGGCATTGCGCCTCGACGCTCAAGTACCGTGCGTATTGTATGGCGGCCAGGAAACCGTGCACTTCTCAGTGCCCGCCATCCTGTTCCGCGAACTGTTGTACACGCCGGAGGCGCACATTGTGGACCTGAACGTGGAAGGCACGCTGTACCGTGCCATCGTGCAGGATGCCCAGTTCCACCCCGTGAACGAAATGCTGCTGCACGTTGACTTCCTCGAGCTGCAGGATGGCAAAGAAGTGAAGATGGAAATCCCCGTGAAATACGTGGGCGTTTCGCCCGGCGTACTGGCCGGTGGCAAGCTGGTGAGCAAGCTGCGCAAAGTGAAAGTGCGTGCTACCGCCGAAAACCTGCCCGACTTCGTGGAGGTAAACATCAGCGGCATGGAGCTCGGCAAATCCATCAAAGTGGGTGCCGTAGAGCCGAAAGGCTACACCATCCTCACCAACCCAGCTGCTCCTATCGCCACCATCACCATCCCGCGTGCGCTGAAAGGCGAAATGGCCGCCAACAAGTAATTCTGAACCGCAGATTGAACGGAGTAAACGGATTGAACCGATTCTTTCATCCAACAATTTGCGCTTCAATCAAAAAGCCGCTCCAATTTTGGGGCGGCTTTTTATTTGCGCAGCAAAAGCATTGCGCAGTGCTACCCACGTAGCAGCAGCTTCTGAGCATTGACGCCGGAATCTGTGCAATCCGTTCAATCCGTTAAATCTGCGGTTCAGATGAAATTTCTAGTTCTCTGCCTGGGCAACATTGGCCCCGAATACGCCGACACGCGCCACAACATCGGCTTCATGGTGGCCGATTATCTGGCAGCTAAATTCGACGCGCCGCGCTTCGAAATTGGCCGCCACGCTTTCACCACCGAATTCAAGCACAAAGGCCACACCTACGTGCTAGTGAAACCGACTACCTACATGAACCTGAGTGGCAAAGCCGCCGCGCACTGGCTGGCCACGCTGAAAATCCCGGCCGAAAACATGGTAGTGGTAACGGATGATTTGGCTCTCCCCTTCGGCAAACTGCGCCTGAAAGGCCAGGGCTCGGCCGGCGGGCATAATGGCCTGAAAGACATTCAGGCCACGCTAGGCACTGATGTATACGCCCGACTGCGTTTCGGCGTGGATGCGAATTTCCCGAAAGGCCGGCAGGTAGATTATGTACTGAACCCGTTTTCGGCCGATGAATTAATAGAATTACCAACGCGCATTGAAAAGGCGGGCGAGGCCGTTTTAGCTTTTGGCGCAATGGGCCTGGAACGGGCAATGAATATTGTGAACGTGAAATAATTCGGGCGCTGCATTGCATAAAAAAAGGCTCGTTCGCACAATGCGAACGGGCCTTTTTTTATGCAGGCAAATAGCGGCAGCTTACGCCACGCCGCTGCCGTTGCGCACGGGCTTGCCGGGCTGCATAAGGGCGAGGCTGCCGTCGGCGTTTTCGGCCATCAGGAGCATGCCCTGGCTTTGGATGCCTTTGATTTCGCGGGGCGCGAGGTTGAGCAATACCTGCACCTGCTGGCCAATGAGGGCTTCGGGAATGAAATGCTCGGCGATGCCGCTCACGATGGTGCGCTCTTCCAAACCTAAATCGACGGTGAGCTTAAGCAGTTTTTTGGTTTTGGCTACTTTTTCGGCGGCGGTGATGGTACCGATGCGCAAATCCATCTGCCCGAAATCATCGAAGGAAATATCAGCTTTGGCCGGGGCTACCGGCGTATTGGCCAATTGGTTTTCCTTTTTGGTATCGAGCAATTTTTGCACCTGGGTTTCTACCACAGCGTCTTCAATTTTGCCGAAGAGCAACGCGGCTTCGCGCAACTGATGGCCGGCGGCAAGTGTGTCGGAACGGCCGGCGCTGGCCCAATTACCCAACTCCAGATTGAGCATGGCGGCCAGTTTTTGGGCCGATTCGGGTAGAAAAGGCTCTAGCAGCGGAGCGAGGCTGGCTGCAATTTGCAGCGCTACGTTCAGCACAGTGCCGGTGCGGGCGGCATCGGTTTTGATGAGGTGCCAGGGTTGGGTTTCGGCCAGGTATTTATTGCCGAGACGCGCCAGGTTAATTACTTCAGCTAGCGCATCGCGGAAACGGTAATTTTCAATCAGTTCGCCAATTTTGGCCGGAAATTCGGCTAATTGTGCGAAAGCATCTTGGTCGATGGGTTGCAATTCGCCCAATTCGGGTACGCGGCCCTCAAAGAATTTATGCGTGAGCACGGCACCGCGGTTCACGAAATTGCCGAGCGTGGCAACTAATTCGTTGTTGTTGCGCGCCTGGAAATCCTTCCAGGTGAAGTCGTTATCCTTGGTTTCGGGGGCGTTGGCGCACAACACGTAGCGCAACACGTCGGCCTGGCCGGGAAAATCGGCGAGGTATTCGTGCAGCCACACGGCCCAGTTGCGCGAGGTGCTGATTTTATCGCCTTCGAGGTTCAGAAATTCGTTGGCGGGCACGTTATCTGGCAAAATAAATTCGCCGTGTGCCTTCAGCATCGTTGGGAAAATAATGCAGTGGAAAACGATGTTATCCTTGCCGATGAAATGCACGAGCTTCGAGCCAGCGTCTTTCCAATACAATTCCCACTCGTTGGGGAAAGCCTCTTTGGTAGCGGAGATGTAGCCAATAGGTGCGTCAAACCACACGTAGAGCACTTTTCCTTCGGCACCGGGTACCGGGACGGGTACGCCCCAGTCAAGGTCGCGCGTCACGGCGCGGGGGTGCAGGCCCTGGTCAATCCAGGATTTGCACTGGCCGTAGACGTTGGTTTTCCAGTCATTTTTGTGGCCTTCGATAATCCATTCGCGCAGCCAGGGCTCGTATTGGTCGAGCGGCAGGAACCAGTGCTTGGTATCGCGCAAAATGGGCTGCGCGCCGCTGAGCATGGAGCGCGGGTTAATTAATTCGGTGGGGCTAAGCGAGGTGCCGCAACGCTCGCACTGGTCACCGTAGGCATTTTCGTTGCCGCAATTAGGGCAGGTGCCCACAATATAGCGGTCGGCCAGAAATTGCTGGGCTTTTTCGTCGAAATACTGCTGGGTGGTTTGCTCGATGAATTTGCTTTCGTTATTCAGCTTGGTGAAAAACCCGCTGGAAACCTCGGCGTGCGTGGCCGACGAGGTGCGCGAATACACATCGAACGACACGTTGAAATCTTTGAACGAATCGCGAATCAGGGCGTGGTATTTATCGACTACCTGCTGGGGCGTAACGCCCTCTTTCTGGGCGCGAATGGTGATGGGTACGCCGTGTTCGTCGGAGCCGCAAATAAATTTTACATCGCGGCCGGCCGAGCGCAGGTAGCGCACATAAATGTCGGCGGGCAAATACACGCCGGCCAAGTGGCCGATATGTACGGGGCCGTTGGCGTAGGGCAAAGCGGCGGTAACGGTGTACCGCTCAGGAAGAACTGACATAATAACGAGTAAGTAGGCAAGCGGAAGCGGGCGAATTATTTTCGATTAAAAAACCGGTGCTGCAATTCCGCTGCACAAAGAAACAATGAAAAAAGAGCCGAACTAAATCAACAAAAAAACCGGGCGAACCGTTTGACGCATAAATGATTTTATATTTGAGCGCGCCGAATTAAAAATAACGCGCTTTGATTGCTTCATCCTTTCTTTCCGTCACCCTTCACTAACCATTTTTTTTCAGATGAAAAAACCTGCTTCCCCGGTTAAAGCCGAAAAAACACCCAAGCGCACGCCGGAAGAAAAAGCCGCGCGCAAATCGACGAAAAAAGCCGGCCGCGCCACCGCTGAACTGAACGACGACCGGGCCAGCAAAAAAGCCAGCCAGAAGAAGTCGTTGAAATCGGCCGCCAAGCAGCTGCAGAAGGAGCTGAACAACCGCATGAACGAAGTGGTGACGCGCATCCGCAAAGAAACGAAAGCCAAGCTGAAGGAAGTGGTGAAGGAAGCAACGCGCCGCCTCGATGGCGACACGGAGCGCATGTTTGAACAAGCCCTGCACACCATTGTGCGCCACTATGATTCGGTAGCGGGCACCTCGGCTGCTGATAATGGCTCGGATGCTAGCGCCCTCAATGCCTCCGCCGGCAAAGGCAAGCGCGGCCGCAAAAAAGGCCAGACGCTGAACAAGGACGGTACTCCGCGTAAGCCCCGCACCTCGCGCGCCGACGGGCCCGACAGTGCTGCCCCTGCTACTACCCCCGGCAAACGCGGCCGCAAGCCCGGCTCGACCACAGCGGCCAAGCCTGCCACTGGCGCCAAGCGCGGCCCCAAGCCCCGTAACCAGGCTGCTCTGGCTACTGACGCAACCACTGCCGAAACCTCGGTAGCTGCGGAAGCACCAGTAGCAGCTCCGGCAACTACGTCGTCTAACAACGCGAAGAAGCCGGCTGCCAAGCCAGCTACCAAAGCGGCGCCCAAGCGCGCTGCCGCAACTCCGGCTGCCGCACCCGAGCCCGAAGCCGGCGGCCTGCTGAATTCGGCCGACAGCGCCAGCACCGGCGAGGTTAGCGAATAGCTCACCAAAGCAACCCGTATAGAAAAGCCCGCTGCCAGCAATTGGCAGCGGGCTTTTTTGTGTCGGCCGGCTGGTATTTAACGGCGGCGCGTGGTATCGAGCGGCACGGGGGCGTTATTGTTCAGGCGGCGCAGGCGGGTTTCGGGCGTGGTATTGTTGGGGTCGTCGGTGTTCACGTTTTCAATGCGCTTTTCGCGGTTGATGTCGGCGGCCTGCTCGCCGAGGCGCACGCGGTTGGGCGTGGCATCGGGCACGGCATAGCCGGTACGACTGGGCGCGCCGTTGCTGTTGTAGAGAGCGCGGCGGTCGGCATCGGTGCGCACTTCAGTGGGCACGGCGCTAGGAGCAGCCGTTTCGGAAGCCTGGTCCGAAACCGAGCAGGCGGCCAAGCTGCCGGCTAGCAGCAACACACCCAAGCTGTTATTCAGGCGAAAAAAAAAGGAGAAAGACATAGCGAAAAGCAAAACAGGCTGCCAGAATGGGCAGCCTGCTTGAAACGCGGGGCAAGGGCCTGGGGTTGGCCCGGTTAGGCGGGCAGGAACGACACGCCCACGGGCACAATGCCATCCCAGAGCACCATGCGGGCTTCGAGGCAACGGATGGCGACCTGTTGGCACTCCTGCCAGCGCGTGGGGTCGTCGCCGCATAGCTCACGCACCATTTGCTCGGCCAGGGGCGCGTGCACCTCTTCATCGAGCTCAATGTGGCGGTCGAGGTAGTATACAAACGTATCGAGCTGGCCGGGAAACCGGTCGCGCAGCTCGCCCACCAGCTGGCGGAACATGGCCGGAATCAAGTCTTCGCGGCCGAAGGTGAAGGCGGCGGCCACGGCGTGCGGCTGGCCGGAATTGATAATATCAAACGTGGTTTCGACGAACTCGCGCACCGAAGCAGGAGCCTGGGCTTCCGTCAGGGCCTGGCCCACGGTGCGGCCGGCCGCAATGGCTGCCACCAGCCGCCGGATGGGTGCGGTGTTGGCCCCGCATTCTTCCATGGCCTGCACGTATAGCTCGAAGTGACTGGTGGGACGCCCCTGGGGGTCCACGTCGGACTCCTCGCCCAGCACAATCTCATTGATGAGGCGGCGCGTAGCCGGGTTGGGCGAGGGCACCCACGGCACCGCCACGCAGGTTAAATCCCGTTGCAGAGCCTTCAGCAACGACATAAAATCCCACACCGCGAACACGTGGTGCTCCATAAAGCGCCGCAGGTCGGCCAGCGTTTCGAGGCGCTGATAGAGGCTGTTGTTGAGCAGCTGCTGGCGCGTGGGCTCCACGGCCTGGTGCAGGTACTGAATGGAATCGGTGGGATTTTCCATGAGTGAAAGAATCAAGAGAAAATAGGACTGTCCGCTACTGCTGCGCGACAGCTGCTAAAGCCGTTTCGCGCAGGTACGGGCGCTACAAACGAAAAGCCCCCCGGGTTGGATTCCCGGGGAGCTTATGAATATGAATTTTCTCAGAAAAGCACCAGGCTTTCTTTTATTTCTTCTCAAAAACCAACGCATTGCCGTCCATGCAGTAGCGCTGGCCGGTAGGCTTGGGGCCGTCGTCGAAGACGTGGCCGAGGTGGCCGCCGCATTTAGCGCATACAATCTCATCGCGGCTCATGCCGAAGCTGTTATCGGAAGCCACTTTCACGCTGGTAGCAGTAGCCGGAGCGAAGAAGCTGGGCCAGCCGGTGCCCGACTCAAACTTGGTATCGGAAGTAAACAGCAGGTTATGGTCGGCGGCGCAGTAGTAGGTGCCGGCGGCGTGGTTGTCGTGGTATTTGCCGGTGAAAGCACGCTCCGTACCCTGCTCGCGCAGGATGTAGTACTGGTCGGGCGTGAGGATTTTCTTCCACTCCGCATCGGTGTGGCGCACCGGAAACTCATTGGGTTTGCCGGTTACGGGCTGGGGCTTGGGGTAGGTTTTGCCGGTGGTGGTGCGGGCCGCGGCGGGCGTGTTGGCCGCTACGTCGCGCTTTTGCGAGCAGGCCGAATTGAGCGAAAGCACCGAAACAAGGAGGAGCAATAGGGAAAAACGCATGGTTGAGGCAAGGTTAATTGACGAGTGACCAACATACGGCGGCGGGGCCCGGTTCGGTCGGTCAGGTAGACGAAAGATGGCCGGGAACCTTACACCCCAGCTAATCGATTTAGGGCGACGAGCTTGGCTGCGCGGCGGGGTGCGGCAGCGGGGCTCGTGTTAATAGTTGAGTACCACAAGGCTTTGCGCCTTTTTATCCGTACCTTTGCACCCGCAAAACCAACCCATATGGCCAACAATATCCGGAACATTGCCATCATCGCTCACGTTGACCACGGCAAGACCACCCTGGTGGATAAGATTATCCACGCCTCTAAGATTTTCGACGCCCACCAGCAGTTCGACGACCTTATCCTCGACAACAACGACCTGGAGCGCGAGCGTGGCATTACCATCGTTTCCAAGAACGTATCGGTACGCTACAACGGCACCAAAATCAACATCATCGACACCCCTGGTCACGCCGACTTCGGCGGTGAGGTAGAGCGCGTGTTGAAGCTGGCCGACGGCGTGCTGCTACTCGTGGATGCCTTCGAAGGCGCCATGCCGCAGACCCGCTTCGTTCTTGGCAAAGCCATTGCCTTGGGTTTGAAGCCCATCGTAGTGGTGAATAAAGTAGACAAGGAAAACTGCCGTCCCGACGAGGTGCACGAGCAGGTTTTCGACCTCATGTTCAACCTCGGCGCCTCGGAAGACCAGCTCGATTTCGTGACCTTGTACGGTTCCTCGAAGCAGGGCTGGATGAGCACCGACTGGAAGCACAAAACCGACAACCTGATTCCGCTGCTCGACGCCGTTATCGAGTCGATTCCGGCTGCGCCGACCCTGGAAGGCACGCCCCAGATGCAGATTACCTCGCTCGACTACTCGTCGTTCGTGGGTCGTATCGCCATTGGCCGCGTGCACCGCGGCACCCTGAAAGAAGGCGGCAACATGAGCCTGATGAAGGCCGATGGCAGCATCAAGAAGGTGAAAGTGCGCGAGCTGCACGTATTTGAAGGCCTCGGCCGCGTGAAGGTATCGGAAGTGAGCAGCGGCGAAATCTGCGCCGTTTCGGGCATCGAAGGCTTCGACATTGGCGACACGCTGGCCGATGCCGACAACCCGGAGGCCCTGGAGCGCATCAGCATCGACGAGCCGACGATGAACATGCTGTTCACCATCAACAACTCGCCGTTCTTCGGCAAAGAAGGCAAGTTTGTGACGTCGCGTCACTTGCGTGACCGTCTGTTTAAGGAAACCGAGAAAAACCTCGCTCTGCGCGTGCAGGCTACCGATAAGGAGGACTCGTTCCTGGTGTTCGGCCGCGGCATTCTTCACTTGTCGGTACTCATCGAAACGATGCGCCGCGAGGGCTACGAGCTGCAAGTGGGCCAGCCCCAGGTTATTTTCAAGGAAGATGACAACGGCAAACGCCAGGAGCCCATTGAGTTGCTCGTGGTGGACGTGCCCGAGGAATCGGCCGGCAAGGTGATTGAGTTGGTGAGCATGCGCAAAGGCGAAATGACCATCATGGAGCCCAAGGGCGACCTGCAGCACCTGGAGTTCATGATTCCGTCGCGCGGCCTGATTGGCCTGCGCAACAACGTGCTGACCGCCACCGGCGGCGAGGCCATCATGAACCACCGCTTCGTGGACTACGAGGACCACAAAGGCACCATCCCCGGCCGTATCGCTGGTTCGCTGATTTCGCTGGAAGCCGGCCCCGGCACGGCTTATACGATTGACAAGCTGCAGGACCGGGGCTCGTTCTTCGTGGACCCGGGCGAGGAAGTGTACGGCGGCCAGGTTATCGGCGAGCATACCCGCCCGAATGACCTGACGGTGAACATTCAGAAAGGCAAGAAGCTGACCAACATGCGCGCTTCAGGCACGGATGACAACGCCAAGATTGTGCCCAAGCGTCAGTTCTCGCTGGAGGAAGCCATGGAATACATCCAGAAGGATGAATACTTGGAGGTGACGCCGAAGTCGATTCGGATGCGCAAGATTCTGCTCGACGAAAACGAGCGTCTGCGCTACGCCAAGCAGGCTGACTAATTATTCAGAATGAATGATTTTGAAGAGGGCGCGGCTTTGGTCGCGCCCTTTTTCATTTCCCAAATGTTGTTTTTTACTTTATGAATCAAGAGAATCTGAGCCGCTTCGTGCAGCTCTTTACCCTGAATGACGCGGAGGCGACCCAGCGCGTGAGCGAGCGGCTGGAACTGGTATTGCGCGACCCGGCTGCTTACCAAAAGCAGTTTGCCGAGGAGTTGGAGGAGCGTGGCATTGTGGCGGCGCTGCCGGCGCAGGAATTGCGCGATTTGGCGCTGATTGATGCGCTGCTAGCCGAAGAACTGCTCTGGGAAAGTGACTGGAAAGACCCGGCCGCCGACTTGGTTTACGGCATCAACGAAACGCTGACGCAGCAGAAGCAACCGATGCGGCTTGCGGAGCCTGCCAGCGGGCGCGCTACTGTAACCGGCCCCGAAGCGTTGGACATTGTGCAGGATTTGGCTGAGCCGGTTGGGCTGGCGGTAGTGCTGTTTACGCTGGATAGCGACTCATATGCCCTGAGCGTAGTGGCTGATGCGCAGGCCGAAGAAGCGCGTCAACTGGCGCGGGAATTGGAATTTGGGATAACCGTGTATTAGCCAGCTAAAGCCGGATAATCGATTGTGTAGCGACGGTGAGCCGTACCTTGCGAGGGCATTCTCCCCTATTCGCTTATGCTGCTGAAAAACCTGCTGAGTGCCACGCTGCTGCTGGCTGCCACCGCCGCCACGGCCCAAAACCGGCACGAATACTTACTCGATTCCAACTGGAAATTCTCGAAGGGCGACGTGCCTAATGCGGCCAAATCGGACTTCGCCGATGCCAAGTGGCAGACGGTGAGCGTGCCGCACGACTGGGCCATTTCCGGGCCATTTGATGGGAATAACGACCTGCAGGTGGTGAAGATTGAGCAGAACCAGGAGCAGAAGGCCACCCAGAAATCGGGACGCACGGGCGGGCTGCCGTTTATCGGCACGGGCTGGTACCGGCGCAAGCTGGCGGTGCCGGGCTTCGGGCCGGGGCAGCGGGCGGTGCTGGTATTTGATGGGGCGATGAGCGACCCCCACGTATTTGTGAACGGCAAAGAAGCCGGCCACTGGGCTTATGGCTACAACTCGTTTTCGCTGGACATTACTTCGCTGCTGAAACCCGGCGACGGCAACGTGCTGGCGGTGCGCCTGCAAAACCAGTCGGAAGCCTCGCGCTGGTACCCCGGCGCGGGCCTCTACCGCAACGTGCATCTGGTGGTGACAGATGACGTGCACATTCCGGTGTGGGGCACTTACCTGACCACGCCCGAAATCACGGCGGCGCAGGCCAAAGTGAACCTGAAAACGACGGTGGAAACGCCGGGCGGCAAGCCCCAGCCGCTGCGGCTGGAAACGGAAATCCGCGATGCGGCGGGCAAGGTGGTGGCTACCACCAGCACGGAACTGGCCAATGGGCTGACGTTTGAGCAGAGCCTGACGGTGCCACAGCCACGGTTGTGGTCGCCGGAAACGCCGGTTCTTTATACGGCTTCGTCGAAGCTGTATGCGGGCAAAGTGCTGAAAGACGTGTACAAAACCACGTTTGGCATTCGCTCCTTCAAGTTTGAGAAAGGCGTGGGCTTTTCGCTGAATGGGCAGGTGCGCAAGTTCAAGGGCGTGTGCAACCACCACGATTTGGGGCCGTTGGGCGCGGCCATCAACACGGCAGCCTTGCGGCGGCAACTGACTTTGCTGAAGGATTTGGGCTGTGATGCCATTCGGACTTCGCACAACATGCCCGCGCCGGAGCTGGTGACGTTGTGCGACGAAATGGGCCTGATGCTGATGGTGGAATCGTTTGACGAGTGGAAAGCGCCGAAAGTCAAGAACGGCTACAGCCAGTATTTTGATGAGTGGGTGGAAAAGGACTTGGTGAACATGGTGCACCACTATCGCAACAACGCGTCGGTGATTATGTGGAGCATCGGCAACGAGGTGCCCGACCAGAGCAACGCCAACGGCCCCATCATCGCCAAGCGTTTGCAGGACATTGTGCACCGCGAAGACCCCACCCGCCCCGTGACAATGGGCATGGACCGCTACGACGACGATTTCAAATACGGCATCGTGAACGTGGTCGACATTCCCGGCTTCAACTACAAGCCTCACCGCTATGGCGATGCCCTGGCCAAACTGCCGCAGGGCTTCCTGCTGGGTTCGGAAACGGCTTCGACGGTGAGCTCGCGCGGGGTGTACAAGTTTCCGGTAGAGAAGGCCAAGCAGAAGCAGTATCCGGACAACCAGTCGTCATCGTACGACCTGGAGGCCTGCGTGTGGTCGCAGACGCCGGACGAAGAATTTGCCGCACAGGATGAAAGTCCCAACGTGATGGGCGAGTTTGTGTGGACGGGCTTCGACTACCTCGGCGAGCCCACGCCTTACGACGAGAAGTGGCCTTCGCACAGCTCCTACTTTGGCATTCTGGATTTGGCCGGCACGCCGAAGGACCGGTACTACCTCTACCGCGCCCGCTGGAACACCGCCCAGCCCACGCTGCACCTGCTACCGCACTGGACCTGGCCCGGCCGTGAAGGCCAGACCACGCCGGTTTTCGCCTACACCAGCTACCCCTCGGCCGAGTTGTTTGTGAACGGCCAGAGCCAGGGTCGCCAGACCAAAGGAGCGTCGAACGAGCCCCAGTCGCGCTACCGCCTGATGTGGAAGGACGTGAAATACGCGCCCGGCACCCTCAAAATCGTAGCCTACGATGCCCAGGGCAAAGCTGTGGCGACGGAAGAAGTAAAAACCGCTGGCGCGCCGCACCACATCAAACTTGTATCCGACCGCACGGCCCTCACGGCCGATGGCAAGGACTTGGCCTTCATCACCGCCCGCGTGGAGGACAAGGACGGCAACCTCTGCCCCGACGCGGCCCAGTCGCTGAGCTTCGCGGTGAGCGGCGCGGGCAGCTTCCGGGCCATCGGCAACGGCGATGCAACTAGCCTAGAATCCTTCCAGAAGCCGCAGATGCGGGCGTTTCATGGGCAGCTGGTAGCTATTGTGCAGGCCGGCAGTAAGGCCGGGGCGGTGCAGGTGAAGGCCAGCAGCGCGGGGCTGCAAGCTGGTGCTGTGACCTTGCAAACCCAAACCGGCTCAGCCGGGAAATAGCCGCGGTTAACTTACGAGGCCGTGCGCTGGCGCACGGCCTCGAAGGCCAGCACGGCCCCGGCCACACTCACGTTGAGCGAGTCGATGCGGCCCATCATGGGGATGATGATGGTTTCGTCGCAGGCGGCGAGGGCAGCGGGCGTGAGCCCGTCGGCTTCGGTGCCGAGCACGAGGGCGGTGGGCTGGCGGAAGTCGCAGTCGAGGTAGGAATGCGCCTTGGGCGTGAGGGCGGCGGCGTAGCTGCGAATCCCTTTTTCGTGCAGGAAAGCGGTTATTTCGGCCATCGGTGCGGCGATGACGGGCACCGAGAACACGCAGCCGATACTGGACCGGATGGTATTGGGGTTGTAGAGGTCGGTGCGCGGGTCGCCGATGAGGACGGCATCGACCGGGGCGGCGTCGGCGGTGCGGAGGATGGCGCCGAGGTTGCCGGGCTTCTCCACGGCTTCGAGCACGAGCAGGAGCGGGTTGGCGGGCAGGCGCAGGTCGGCGAGGGTGCGGGCGGGGGTACGCAGCACGGCCAGCAGGCCGTCGGAGCCTTCGCGGTAGGCTACTTTCTCGAAGACCGGGCGGGTGACTTCGAACCACTCGGGGGCATCTTTTTTTCCAAAAAACAAGCTGCGCAATTCCGTTTCGCCGGTTTCGCCGGCCAGCTCGGGGCAGCTGTAGATGGTAGCTACCGGCACGCCGGCTTCCACGGCAATGGTAAGCTCGCGCAGGCCTTCGACCAGCGTAAGGCCCAAGGCCCGGCGCTCGGCCGATTTCTGCTGCAGCTTGAGGAGCTGCTTGATGCGCGGGTTCTGGGGGCTGCTGAGGCGGTCGAGGGGGGCAAAAGGCATGGGGCAAAGATACCGGCCCGGCGGCCGGGGCCAACCTTGCCGCCGCCCGGGGCGTAGGGCGGGCCATTACCTTCGCACCCGATGACCTTCAAATCGAACACCAAAATCATTGTGGGCTTCGCGCTGGCCGTGGGCGTGCTGCTGCTCACGGCTTCGGCCTCGTTCTGGAGCATTCGCGGGCTGAGCGTGCAAACCGACCGCGTGGAGCACTCCTACCAGGTGATGCAGGAGGTGGAAACGGTGACGGCCGTGCTCAAAGATGCCCAGGCCGGCACGCGCGGCTACCTCCTCACGGGCGACACGGTGTACCTGCGGCCTTATAGCATGGCCACCGGGCAGCTGCCCGAAGCGCTGAAACGGGTGGAAGCCCTGACCGGCGATAACCCCGTACAGGGCGAGCGGCTCGATTCGCTGCGCGGACTGGTGGAGCAGGAATTCCGCATTCTGCGCCCGCTCACCGAAACCGCGCGCAGCCGCAGCCAGGCCGAAATGCAGACGTTGCTCGATACCGACCGCCAAACGCTGCGGCAGGTGCGGCTGCTCTATGCCCGCATCAAGCGCGACGAGTTGAGCCTGCTGGCTGAGCGCAGTGCCCAGCAGGCAGTATTTGAAAAAGCCACGCCCATTGTGGTGCTGGTGTCGGCGGTGCTGGCGGTGGTGATTGTGGTGTGGCTGGTGATGAAAATTGTGCAGGAGCTCGACGACAACCGTCGCCTGCAGGCCGAGCTAGCCGCCGTGAACACCGAAGTGGCCCATCGCATTGCCCAGATTCGGGCCCTGGCCGAGCAGGTGGTGCAGGGCGACTACACGGTGCAAATTCCGGACACGGCCACCGACAACCTCGGCGGGCTGGCCGCCTCCCTCAACCGCATGACGCAGACGCTCGACGCCAGCTTCAGCGCCCTCGAAAAGCGCAACCGCGAGCTCGACCAGTTTGCCTACGTGGCCTCGCACGACCTAAAGGCCCCGCTGCGGGGTGTGACGACCATTGTGAAGTGGATTGAGGACGAGCTGGCTGCCGAACTTTCCCCCCAGCTGCGCACCTACCTCGACCAGATGAAAGGCCGCCTCAGCCGCCTCGAAGACCTGATAAACGGCTTGCTGGCCTACGCCCGCGTGGGCCGCACCACCCAGGCCCGCGAGGCCGTGGACGTGCGCCAGCTCCTCACCGAAGTAGCCGAACTGGTGGTGCCGCCCGACTTCACGCTCTCACTAGCCCCCGACCTGCCCACCCTGCCCAGCACCGACCGCCTGAGCCTGCAACAGGTGTTTACCAACCTGCTTTCGAACGCCGTGAAGTACCACCACCGCGGTGCGGGCCGCCTCGACGTGAGCAGCCGCGACCTGGGCGACTTCTACGAATTCCGGGTGCAGGACGACGGCCCGGGCATTGCGCCCGAATACCACCAGAAAATTTTCCTGCTCTTCCAGACCCTGCGCGACCGGCACACGGCCGAGAGTACCGGCATCGGCCTGAGCATTGTGCAGAAAATTATTAACGAGCAGCAGGGCACAATTCGCGTCGAATCGGCCGCGGGCCAGGGGGCCGCTTTTATCTTTACGTGGCCGAAATAACGAGACGGATTTATCCGAAATCTGACCCGTTTGGCGACTACGTAATTACTTCTGTATTTCTTTTATCTCTCTTGAATGTCGCGCTCTGTTTTATTAGTTGAAGATGATGTGTTCGACACGATGACGGCGGAAAAATCCTTCGCCAAGTTCAGCGTGCCGCACCAGCTGCACACGGCTTTCAACGGCGAGGAGGCGCTGGATTTGCTGCTCGGCCGCAACGGTACCGAGGCCCTGCGCCCGCTGCCCGAAGTCATTTTGCTCGACCTGAACATGCCGCGCATGAACGGCATCGAGTTTCTGACCGAACTGCGCGGCAACGCCGAGCTGCACCACATTCCGGTGTTCATCACCACCACCTCGGCCATGGACGTGGACCGCGCCGATGCCGAGCGCCTGGGCGTAAGCGGCTACATCCTCAAGCCTTTGGACTTTGAAACCGGCGGCGACCTGGCCGACAGCCTGAGCCTGCTGGAGCAGTTGCTGAAGTAGCCAGCCGGACCGGTTAGCATTCACCGGATATTCACGGGAACCGGCCGGAATTTGTGGGAAATAAAGTGCGTTCAGGTGCCGGGCCCACTGCGTTGGGCTTAGCCTGCAGCGTAGTACCTTGCCGGGCCCTTTCACTGCTTTTCCTGCCGTTCTCCATTCTCATGAAAATCCCTTTCGCGTTATCGGTATTGGCGTTGGTGCTGCTGGGCGGTGCCACCGCCCAGGCTCAGCCCGACGGCCCCCGCCAGTTGGGCGGGGCTCCCTCTGTGCCAACGGCACCCCGGCCGCGCCCGGTGCCGGCCCCGCGCCAGCTTGATAGCACGCCCGTAGCCCCGCCCGACAGCACCCGCCGCGCCACGATAACGGCACCGCTGTCGGCCCCTATGCCCAGCGCGCCTCCCGCCCCGGCAGCACCGGTATACGCTCCGGCTCCGGCGGGCCAGCTGCCCGGAGGCAGCCTGCGGCCGACGCGTTTTCAGGTGGGCTTAAAAAACGGCCTGGTATACAGTGCCAACGACGTAGAAACCAAAAATCCGCTCTTTGGCCATTCTTACCTGCTGCTCGATGGCCAACGAAAGTTTGAGCTGGCCGAGGTAGGGTTTTACGAGGATGAAACCGGCCATTACGTGCGCACTACGCTGCCGAATTCGTCGCGTGAGGCCACGCTGCGCCGCGAAAAAACCGGGCGCATCAGCCTGTACTCCATTACTACCACCCAGTATTCCAGCCCCGGCGGCTTTGGCTACCCGGGCTACGGATACGGCTACGGCGGCTACGGCATGGGCGGCTTTGGCTATCCCTACGGCGGCTACCGCACCGTGAAAACCGAATACTTCTCGAAAGACAACGGCCCGATTCAGAACCTGACCAGCAGCAACCTGCTCATGGCTACCCGCGACAATGCCGGGGCCCAGCAGTTGCTGTTCGATTCGCGGCGCTACCAGCACATCACCACGGCCAGCTACGTGGTGGGGGGCGGCTTGCTTGTGGCGGGCCTGCTCCAAACCCTGAGCCCGACCCGGGCCGGAATCTCGCCGCTCACTTTTGCGGCGCTGCCGGTGCTGCTCATTCCGGTGGTGTTGCAGAGCAAGCAGGCCGCCAACCAGCGCCAGGCCATTGCGCTCTACAACGCAACGCAATAGGCGGCGATTGGTGGTTTCTCAAATCGGCCCCGGCCGGCAGTGCGCTGCCTGTCGGGGCCGTTTGGCATCATGGCGGGCGCACCCGCCCGCAACTCTGCCTGCGTGGGTGCGTAGGCCGGTCCATGCCCCCTCCTACCCCGCCCGCCGATACCTCCACTGCGTTTGCCGCTCGCCAGGCCAAGGCGCTGCTGGTGCACGAGCGGCTGTGTGCCGAATACGGGGCTCCGTTCCGCTTTTTCAGCACGAAAGACCCGCTGAGCGAGCTGGTGAGTGCCCTGCTTTCGCACCGCACCAAAAACGCCGACTCGCACCGCGCCTACCAGGAACTGACCGCCACATTTCCCACCTGGGCGGCCGTGCGCGACGCGCCCACCGAGGCGGTGCAGCACGCCATTCGGGCCTGCACCTGGCCCGAGCAGAAGGCGCCGCGCATTCAGGCGGTGCTGCGCGAAATCAGCCAGCGCTGCGGCACCGATGCGCCTTGCTCGCTCGATTTTCTGGCCGAAATGCCCGTGCCCGAGGCCCGGGCCTGGCTCGAAAGCATCAGCGGCGTGGGGCCGAAAACCAGCGCGGCGACGCTGCTTTTCAGCACGCTGCGCATTCCGGCCATGCCCGTCGACAGCCACCACCACCGCGTGGCCCAGCGCCTGGGCCTCATTGGGCCGAAGGTGGGCGAAGGCCCGGCCCACAAGCTGCTCGAAGCGTTGCTGCCGCCCGGCTGGGATGCCCAACAGGTGTACGACCACCACGAGGCGCTCATGTTCCATGGGCAGAAGTGCTGCTATTTCAGCAGCCCGGCTTGCGGGCGCTGCGTGGTGCTCGACCAATGCCCGTTTGGGCAGGCCCGCATGGGCGGCCAGGCGTAGGCTATTTTTGCGGCCACATGGCCATTCTGCACCTCAAAGCCAAACCGGGCAGCCGCGTCAATCAGCTCCAGCTTGGCCCCGACGGCCAGGTAACGGTGCGGCTGAACGCCCCCGCGCAGGAAGGCCAGGCCAATGCGGCGCTACTGGCCTTCCTGGCCACTACGTTCGGCATTGCCAAAACCCGGGTTGTGCTGCTGGCCGGCCACACGTCGCCTTTCAAAAAAGTAGAGTTGCAGGCCATCAGCCCGGAGGAGATGGCCCACACCCTGGCCCGGTTTCGGGCCTGAAGCCACTGGGCGGCGGCTATTTCTTCCGCTTCCAGCGGTAGTAGCGGCGGTACCAGGGCGAGGTTTTCTTGAAGAGGCTGCTGGTCGATTCGTTCGGAAACATGTTTACCCGAAACACTTGCATGCGGTCGGCCTCGATGCTCAGGCCGCCCGTGTCGGTGGCCACGCCGAGGGCAAAGCCGGCGGCGCGCACGGCGTTTTTCACGGCTTCGTTCAGGTCGCCGAAAGGATAGGCGAAGGTGACAATCCCAGTGTTCAGCGCGGTTTCCAGCGCGGCTTTGCTTTGCGCAATTTCGGCAGCAGCCTCGGGCAGCGGCAGGGCCGTAAGCCGGGAATGCGACATGGTGTGCGCCCCGATTTCCCAACCGGCGGCCACGAACGCGCGCTTTTGCTCGGGGTTCATGATGTCGGCGCGCGGCTCGCTGGGGTCGGCCTCCACGTCCCAGCGGTTGTAGCGCACCGCAAAATCGCCGAGCAGGTACATAACGCCGCGGTAGCCGTATTGCTGCATCAGGGGCAGCAGGTTGGTGTAGTTGTCGGTGTAGCCGTCATCGAAGGTGAGGATGATGGGCCGGGCCGGAAAATCTTGCAGCGGCAGCTCACCGCTGGCGTATTTCAGGTAGTCGGCGAAGGTGATGGGCGTGAGCTGGCGCTTTTTGAAATAGGCCAGGTGCTTTGCGAAGTTGTCTTTCGTGACGTAAATCTGGTGCTTGGTGGCCAGCGGTGCATCGGGAATTTTGTGGTACATCAGCACCGGAATGTAGCCAATACCCGCCTTCTGCATGCGCGCTGCCTGGTAGGTTTCGAGTACCCGTGCGGCCACCGAGGTTAGCCTGTACTGCGCCCGCACTTGCTGTTGTAACGCCGCCGCTACCGGCCAGGGCGCCTGCAGAAAAGCCTGCGCATCGGCCAGCAACGCCGTAAAATCGACCGCCGTGCTGGCTTGCCGCGCCGAAATATCGCCGAAGTTGGAAGCCGCCGCCTGCGCAAAATTCGCCTCCGACACCAGCCCGGCGTAGCTGGCCTCGCCCAGGGCCAGCACCGGCCGGCCGGCCCCCAGCGCCTCGATGGCCACGCGGCCAGCCCCAATCACGAGCGTGGTACGGGCCAACCAGCCGGGCACGTCGGCGGTGAACCCAACCACTTCAATTCGCTCGCCGAAATCGGCTTGCAGTTGCGCCAGAGCTGCTTTACCCGCCGCTGGCAGGTGTTCCAGCTCGCCGCCGATGAGCGCCACGCGCAACGCCGGAAACTCGCGCAGCAGCACCGGAAACACCTGCGCCAGCAGGGCGGCCGCCCGCTCGCCCTTGCCGCCATTGAAGCGCCCGATAAATGCTACCCTTATTAAGGAGGAATTATCAATCTCCAATTCCTCATTCCTCACTCGCAATTTCTCATTACGCGACGCAGCAAAGGCCACGCCGTTGGGAATGGCCACAATTTTAGCCGCGTCCATCTTCACTTCCGCGATGAGGTGCTCGCGCAGGTTGTCGCAGATGGCAATCACCTTGTCGCCGTACACATCGAACAACGAAGTGGACGCGTGCAGGTGCTGGCGGCCGTGCACGGTGCTCACCAGCGGCACCGCCAGGCCGCGTAGGGCGAAGTAGCTCACCCAGCTGGCGGCCCGCGAATGGCAGTGCACCACGTCAATTTTTTCCCGCTTGACCACCTGCCGGATAATGCGCGCATTGCGCAGCCGCTGCCGGTAGCTGCGGTTGCTGATGCCGGCCCACACCAGCGTGGCCCCGGTGGGCAGCGGGTCGGCATCGGCCACTATCCATACCTGGTGGCCCTGGGCGCGGTGGGCCTCGGCCAGCTGCACGGCATAAGCCACCGAGCCCGCAAAAAACTCAGCCGAAACAACGTGAAGAATGCGCATGGCGCAAAGGTATTGCCGGGCGCGGAGGATGCGCCAGAAGGAGCACAACAGAACGGTCATGCTGAGCGAAGTCGAAGCATCTCTACCGCGAGAGTAACTTATTACTTCTTCGGTAGAGATGCTTCGACTCCGCTCAGCATGACGGTCTTCTTCCGTTCTCCTATCTCCCCTACCCCCGCGCCCGGCCGGCCACGTTGTCCATGTACTTCTGGCCGTTGCCGGTGTTCAGGAGCAGAATGTTTTCGTGGGGCTGAATTTCGCCGGTAGCCAGTAGCTGGCGGGCGGCGGTCCAGACTGCACCGCCTTCGGGGGCTACAAACAGGCCCTCGTGCTGGCCGAGGTCGCGCATGCCGGCCAGCATGCCCTCCTCGCTCACGCTCACTACCGTGCCGTTAGATTCGTGGAGGACGCGCAGCATCATGGCTTCGCCCAGCGGGTGGGGCACAGCCAGGCCATTGGCCAGCGTGGCGCGGCCCTGGTAGGCGTGGCAGTTGGACTGACGGCCTTCGTAGGTTTCGAGCAGCGGGCAGCAGTTTTCGGCCTGCACGGCCACCATGCGGGGCAGTTTTACCTCGGGCGCAAGCCAGCCGAGTTGCTTCATTTCCTGAAACGCTTTCCAGATGCCGATGAGGCCGGTGCCGCCGCCTGCCGGGTACAGCAGCACGTCGGGCAGCGTCCAGCCGAGTTGTTCGGCGATTTCGTAACCCATGGTTTTCTTGCCTTCGAGGCGGTAGGGTTCCTTCAGAGTCGAGATATCGAGCAGCGCGCCGTTGGCGTTGCGCTGGCGCACCCGCGCCCCGCAGTCGGAGATGAGGCCGTCGACCAGCTCCACCTCGGCCCCGTACCAGTAGCATTCCTCTTTGAAGGCAGCCGGCGTGTGGCGGGGCATCACCACTACCGCTTTGAGGCCGCCGCGGGCGCAGTAGGCGGCCAGCGCCACACCCGCGTTGCCGGCCGTGGGAATGATGCAGCCCTCGATGCCCAGCTCTTTGGCTTTCGATACGGCCATGCTCAGGCCGCGCGCCTTGAAGGAACCGGTGGGGTTCTGGCCTTCGTCTTTGAGCAGCAGGTTGGCCAGGTCGTAGCGAGCGGCCAGACGGGGCAGGCGCAACAGCGGCGTCAGCCCCTCGCCGAGGGTTACTTTGTTTTCTTCGTGCAGCAGCGGCAGCAGTGCGCCGTAGCGCCACATCGAGGTATCGGCCTGGTCGATTACGGCGCGGCTTAGGGGCTCATGTAGGTCGTAATCGGCCACCAGCGGCACGTTGCAGCAGGCCGAAACCCGCTGCAAATCGAAAGCGGAATATTCGGTGCCGCAGGCCGAGCAGTGCAGGGCGGCGAGGCGGGAAAGGGATTCGGAGGCGACCAGTTTCATGGGGCAAAGTACGGAATGGCCTTGCCCGGGGTATGCCGCAATGGGATGGGCATTTGGAATAGGCTATGCCTTTCCGGAATAGTATCGCCGCGTGAATTGCAGGAAATCCTTATACGGCGCGTTGTTTTCGGTGCCCTTGCGCTGAATGAAGTTGAACTCGCGCCGCAGCGGAAAATCCTTGATTTTCACCTCCGAAAACTCGCCCGAGGCCAACTCCTTCAGCACCGCCTGCCGGGGCAGAAAGGCCAGGCAGGTATCGACGCGCACGAAGTTTTTGAGGGCTTCGGTGCCGCCCAGGCGCACCCGCACCGGCAGGGCCGCCAGCTTGATGCGGTGCCGGGCCAGGGCCTCCTCCAGCACGGCCAGCGTGCCCGAGCCGGCCTCGCGCAGGGCCAGCGGCGTGGTGAGCAGGTCGCGCACTTCGAGGGTGCGCCCGGCCAGCGTATTGCCGGCGGCACACACGGCAACTACATCATCCGTCAGCAGCGGCGTGTAGGTGACGTTGCTGACTTTGTGGATGCCTTCAATAATACCCAGCTCAATCTCGTGGTCGAGCAGGGCGCGCAGGATGTTGTCGGAATTGCGGTTTTTGAGGCTGAGCTGGCGGTTGGGGTGTTTCTGCAGGTAGGCCGACACCACGGGCGGCAGCACGTAGAGCGAAATGGTGGTGCTGGCCCCAATGACGAGGTGCTGGCTGGGCGCAAAATCAGGGCTGAGCGCGCTCATTTCCTGGTGCAGCTCCTGCTGCAGCTGCTTGGCTTGCAGCAGTTTCTCGTAGAGCTTGCGGCCGGCCGGCGTGAGTTGGATGCTGCTGCCCAGGCGTTCGAACAGACCGGTTTTGTAGTGCTCTTCCAAGGCTTTCACCTGCTTGCTCACGGCCGACTGGCTGGTGAACAGCGCTTGGCTGGCCTTGGTGAAGCTCAGGCGCTGAGCTACTTCCAGAAACACTTCGTGCGGGTGCGAGAGCATAGACTAAATACGAATTATTGCACGAGGTAGAGACGCAATATTTTGCGTTTTGTCGGCCGCGCCGTTCGGGAATCGTTCGAACGTAGTCGTTCAACGAAGAGACGCAAAATATTGCGTCTCTACCCCAGCCGGCGCTGAAATGCGGCCAGGAACAAACCGACGTGGTAGCCATCACCCAGCCCATGGTGCAGGTGCACCGACACGGGCATTTGCAGCCTGTTGCCTTCCGAAAAAACCTGGCCGAAAGATATTTTGGGGCAGCTGTCGGGGTGCGAGAAGCTGCGGGCGTGCGAGAGGCTGGTGAAGCGCACCCACGGCAGGGCCGAGCAGTGCACGGTATCGGGCCGGCCGGTAGTGTCACTCAGGCGCAGGCCGGTGCTGGCCTGCACGGCCGCAATTTCGGTCTCGGCCGCGGCAATGAAGCCGGGCAGCGTGTCGTTTTGCTCGATGAAGGAGAAGGCGAACGTGTGGTCGGGCCGGCCGAGGGTGGCGGAGGCGTGAATGCGGTCGTACAGGTAGACCTGGCCGTTTTCGACGCGGTAGCGGAAGGCTTCGACTTCGTTGGCGGCCTCCAGGGCGTGGTAGAGGTAGTAGAGGAAAAACGATACGCCCAGCCGCTTGGCTTCGGCCTGCGCCGCCGTGCAGTCCACGTTGGCCGTGAGGCCGAAGAATGGTTCTTCAAAGGCCGAGAAGAAAGCAAAATGCTCGCGGCGCGGCCAGGTTTCGAGGTCAATCAGGTGCTTCATGGCGTGCAAAGGTCGGTAGCTTTGCGGGGTTGAGCGAGGTATCTGGCTGACGTAGGGGCGGGGCCTGCCCCCGCCCGCCGTTCGCGCCGCCAATTGACGCCACCATTCAACGACGGGCGGGGGCAGGCCCCGCCCCTACATCTGCAATGCCATGCCCACGCAAACCTTCATCGCCTTCGACGCCGACGACACGCTCTGGCCCAACCAGCCGCACTTCGACCACGTCGAAGCGCAGTTGCTCCAGATTCTGGCCCCGTATGCCGACCACGCCACCATCAATGCGCGGCTCTACGATGTGCAGCGGGCCAATATGCAGCTGTTCGGCTACGGAGCAAAGTCGTTCATGCTCTCAATGATTGAGACGACCATTCAGCTTTCGGGCGGCGCGGTGGTGGGCTCGGAAATCCAACGGATTCTGGATTTGGGTAAGGACTTGCTGCGCTTCGCCATCGAGCCGCTGCCCGACGTGGTGGAGGTGCTAACCGAATTGAAAGAGCGCGGCCACAAGCTCATTCTGCTCACCAAAGGCGACCTGTTCGACCAGGAAAGCAAAATTGCCCGCTCCGGCCTCGGCGACTTTTTCGACTACGTCGAAATCGTGAGCGAAAAGGACGTTCCTACTTATCGGCGCCTCTTCGTCCGCCTCGGCGCCACACCGGAGAATTTCGTCATGATTGGCAACTCGCTGAAATCGGATATTCTGCCGGTGGCGAAGCTGGGTTTCCCGGCCATCCACGTGCCCTACCACGCCAACTGGATTCACGAGCACGTGCCGGCCGAGCTGCTGGCGGGCGTTGAGTTTCGGGCGGTGGAGCGGCTGCGCGAGGTGCTGGAATTGGTGCATTAATCTGTAGAGACGCGACACTTCGCGTCTCGGCGCCCGCACCTGCCTTACAGCGTCGTTCAACGCCGAGACGCGAAGTGTCGCGTCTCTACAATTCTAGACCTGCTATTTCCACAATGCCAGACTGGACCGACCTGCGCTATCTATTAACCGGCAACCAGCGCCAGCAACGCGCCTATTCGTTGCTGCAAGCGCTAAACCTCTGGCCCGTCCTAGCCGATTTCAAGCCCGTGCTGGCCGGCACCATTCCGTTAGGCATTGATATTACGGGCAGTGATTTGGACGTGCTATGCGAAGTAGCGCCTGCCGAAACGCAACGCTTCGGCGGGCTGCTGCAGCGGCACTACGGCCGCCGGACTGGCTTCAAATTGATGCAGCACACCATTAGCGGCTACCCATCCATCGTCAGCAGCTTCCGCTACCGAGGCCGCGAAGTGGAAGTATTTGGGCAGGCATTGCCGACGGCGCAGCAAAATGGTTTCCGCCATTTGCTGGTGGAGGCTGCCGTGCTGGAAGCCGGGGGCGAAGCGTGGCGACGGGCCGTGCGCCGCTTGAAAAAGCAGGGCCTGAAGACGGAGCCCGCGTTTGCTAATTTATTGCAATTGCCCGGCAACCCGTACGCGGCCTTATTAGAGCTGGAGGGGAAATCTATTGCTGAATTGCAAGCATATATGGCCCGGCATTCCACTATTCGCAACTGGTAAAGCAGCCCGCCGCGCGGTCCAATACCGTTGTGCTTTTCGCGTTGCAATAAAATCCGGGCTTCTGCCTACCTTCCGGCGCATTTCCACTCCCCCCTCCCCCATGCTGGCCCGTTACCGCTTTTTGCCCCTGCTGCTGATGCTGCTGGCGGCCGCCTCGTGCTCGAAAAAAACCGCCCAGGAGCAAGCCGCCGAAACGGCCCAGACCGACGGCGACGAAATCGACCCGTACTCCAACCTGGTTTTCACCTTCGATGAAAAGGTGGTGGACGAGGCGCAGCAAAACCGCTGGGACACTACGCGCTACGTCACGTTTTCGCCCAATATCCGCGGCAAGTTCAAGTGGACCGGCGACCGGGAGCTGACGTTTTCGCCCTTGGAGCCCTTCCGGCCCAGCACCGTTTTCTCGGCCAGCCTGCGGCCTGAGACGCTGCCCAGCGACAAGCAGAAGCTGGCCCTGAATCGGCCCAAGTTCCACACGCCGTATCTGGATATGGCCGCGCCGCAGGTGTTCTACGGCAGCTCCAAGCGGGCGGCGGGCACGGCGGAATTGAAGGCCAACCTCGTGTTCAATTACCCCGTGCGGCCCGCCGATGTGAAGTCCCGGCTGAAAGTGACGCAGGACGGCAAGCCCGTAGCCGTAGAAGTAAACTCCGCCGAGCCGGATGCGCTGGTGGCCGTGACGTTCATGCAGGACGTGCGTCAGGGCTCGCCTGTGCAGATTGATATTGCGCCCGGCCTGCGCCCCGCTACCGGCACCAAGCCGACGGACAAAGTCCTCACCGCCCAGGCCGAAATTCCCGACCAGAGCCTGCTGGAAGTGCGCGAGCTGACCGGCTCCCTACTCAACGGCCAGCCGGTGGTGACGCTGCTACTCAACCAGCCCGTGAATGCCTCCGACATCCAACCCAACCTCACGGTGAAGCCCGCCGTGGCCTTTTCGGTAGAGGCGTTGGAAAGCGGCTTTGCGCTGCGCGGCGGCTTTGAAGTGGGCAAAACCTACCAGATTTCGCTGGCGGCCGGTACGCGCGGCGCGCTGGGCGGCAGCTTGAATCAGGAGTTTAGCCAGGCGGTTTCGTTTGGCGATGAGCGGCCGAGCTTGAGCTTCACCAGCAGCGAGAAGGCCATGTACCTGGACGCGCTGGGGAACCGGAATCTGGGTTTGCGCATCAACGAAGTGGCCAAGGTGAAGGTGACCATCGCCAAGGTCTACGCCAACAATATCCAGCAGCTGATGCGCGGCGAAAAGCAGTACGGCTACCCCGAATACGACGAGGACGAGCCCCGCGAATCGAACACCGACGAAAACGGCGACTACATCGACCGCAGCTTCCAGTATTACGACACCGAGAACATCGGTAACGTACTGTCAGAGCGCACTATTTCCGTGGATGGCTTGGCTAAGGAAAACGGCCTGCGCCTGCTCAATCTCAACCTGAAAGACCTCGAATTTCAGGGTCCGATGAAGGGCCTGTACGTCATTCGGGTGCAGGATACCGAGCGCCAGTGGCTGCAGGTGAGCAAGCTGGTGGCTGTGACGGACCTCGGCCTCATCGTGAAGCAGGGCGCGACAGGCGGCACGGTGGTATTCGCCAATTCCATCCGCACCGCCGAGCCGCTGGCGGGCGTGACGGTGAACCTCGTGAGCTCGAACAACCAGGTGATTGGCACGACTACCACGGACAAATCTGGCGTGGCGCAGTTCGACTCGGCGGCGAGTATGAAGCGCTTCACGCTGGGCATGATTACGGCGGTGAAAGATGCCGACTTTTCCTTTCTCGACTTAACCAAAAGCCGGGTTGAAACCTCGCGCTTTGAGGTGGGCGGGCTGACGTCGAACGCGGCGCATTACCAGGCGTTTTTGTACGGCGACCGCAACCTGTACCGGCCCGGCGATACGGTGCGGACCAACACCGTTATCCGCACCGAGGACTGGAAAAGTCCGCCCTCGGGCCTGCCGATGAAAATCCGTCTGCTGCTACCCAGCGGCAAGGAATACAGCAGCTTGCAGCAGAAACTGAGCGCGGCGGGCAGCTTCGAGAGCCGCTTCATTCTGCCGCCCACCATCATGACGGGCCTCTACACGATGGAGGTGCTGACCGGCAACGACGTGCTGCTGACCTCGCGCCAAATCAGCGTCGAAGAATTCATTCCCGACCGCATGAAGGTGACCGTGACGGCCGCGCCCAAAACCGTAAAACCGGGCCAGGACGTGACGGCCAGCATCACGGCCGTGAACCTCTTCGGCCCGCCCGCCGCCGACCGCAAGTTTGAGGTCGAATTCTCGCTGAAGCAGAAGGTTTTCTCGGCCCCGAAATTTCCTGACTACAGCTTCACCATCAACAGCGGCGAAAAGCGCCGGACCACCAACGACGACGGCGAATCCAGCGAAAGCGCCCTCACCTCGCGCTTCGAGAAAACCGTGCGCGAAGGCACCACCGACGCCGCCGGCCACGGCACCGCCGCCTACACCGTCCCCGATTTCCACGACCTCGGCACGCTGGAAGGCGTGGCCTTCGCCACGGTGTTCGACGAAACCGGCCGGCCCGTGAACCGCCTCGCCACCTTCGACGTGCAAACCCAGGCCACGATGTTCGGCATCGGCAACCTGCCCGACCTCATTAGCACCAAACAGGCCCTCACGGTGAAGCTGCTGGCCCTCACGCCAGCCGGCAAACCGACCTCGGCGCAGGCCGACATCAAGGTGGTGCGCAAGCTCTGGGAAACCGTGCTGGAGCGCCAGGGCGGCCGATACGTGTACAATTCGCAGCAGCGCGACCAGGTGATTTTGAGCCAGAGCCGCGCCGTGGGGGCCGAAACCAGCTTCAGCTTCACCCCCATCTACTCGGGCGAATACGAGGTGCGCGTGAGCCGGCCGGGCGCCAGCAGCTACGTCACGCAGCGGTTTTACGCCTACGGCTACGGCGATACCCAGGCCAATTCCTTCGAGGTGAACAACGAGGGCGAAGTGACCATCGAGGCCGACAAGCCCAAGTACGAACCCGGCGAAACGGCTAACCTGCTGCTGAAATCGCCCTTCGCCGGCCGCATTCTGGTGACGGTGGAGCGGGCCAACGTGCTCGACCATTTCTACGTGACCACCGACGGCAAGGCGGCCGAGGTCAAAATCCCCATCAAAGCCGAGCACGTCCCCAACGTGTACGTGACCGCCACCGCCGTGCGCGCCCACACCGCCCAGGACCGCCTGCCCCTCACCGTGGCCCGCGGCTTCTTGCCCCTGACCGTGGAAAAGGCCGATTCGCGCCTCGCCGTGGCCATTGCCGCGCCCGCCGCCAGCCGCTCCCAGACCTGGCAAACCGTGGAAATCACCACCGCGCCCCGCGCCCAGCTCACCCTGGCCGTGGTAGACGAAGGCATTCTCCAGCTCAAAAACTACCAGACGCCCGACCCGCATGCCTACTTCTACCAGAAGCGCGCCCTCGAAGTGTCGGCCTTCGACGTGTACCCCTTCCTGCTGCCCGAACTCGGCACCAGCAGCAGCGGCGGCGACGCGGCCGACATGCGCAACCGCACCAACCCCGTGCCCAACCGCCGCGTGAAACTGGTCTCGAAATGGAGCGGCGTCCTCACCGCCGACGGCGACGGCAAAGTGCGCTACCGGGTGCGCGTGCCGCAGTTCAGCGGGGCGCTCCGCATCATGGCCGTGGCCTACAAAGACGATGCATTCGGCTCGGCCGAATTCACGATGAAGGTGGCCGACCCGGTGGTAATTTCCACGGCGCTGCCCCGGTTTATGAGCCCGGGTGACACGGCATTTGTTAGAATGATTTTAACCAATACAACCAACAAACCGATTACGGGTTACGCTGGATTTAAAGCTGGCGACATTTCCAAAAATGTGGAATTGAACAATCGGCCGTGGGAAGGAATCAAGGACAGACTGACTATTTCTATTCCGCTTGCGCCTACTCATTCTAGTGATTTTTTGCGCAATTATGCTGGTGGCCACGCCATGTTAAAAATCACAATACCGCCTAATTCAGAGCAAGTAGTCACTGCTCATTTGGTAGCTCATGGTGTAGGAATTGGCAAATTTGTTAGCGGTATTTCAGTTGATGACCAGGGCAAAAAAACAAGCTTCTTTTATACCGAAACCGTCGAACTCCCAATTCGCCCCGCCGCCTCGCTCGAAAAGCGCACCGGCAGCGGCGTGATTGCCGGCGGGGCCACGCTCCCACTCAACCTGAAAACCGATTTCCTGCCCACCTCGCTCAGCAGTAGGCTTGTCGTGAGCCGCTCGCCGCTCACGGAGTTCAGCAAGGATTTGCGCTACCTGCTGCAATACCCCTACGGCTGCCTGGAGCAAACCGTGTCGGCCGCCTTCCCGCAACTCTACTACGCCGATTTGGCGGCCACTTTGCAGCAGAAAACCGGGGCCGCCGCCAAGGCCCAGCGCTACAACCCGAACTACCACGTGCAGGAAGCCATCCGCAAGATTGAGGCGATGCAACTCTACAACGGCAGCCTTAGCTACTGGCCGGGCGGCGACTACGACAACTGGTGGGCCACCGCCTACGCCGCCCATTTCCTGCAGGAAGCCCAGCAAGCCGGCTTCGCGGTGAATAAATCCGTCCTCGACAAGGTGCTGAAATACCTGGCCTTCCGCCTCAAAAAGCGCGAAACCGAGCCCTATCAATACTTCGACGTCAGCAACATCGCCCGCCAGCGCACCATCGCGAGCAAGGAAATCGCCTATTCGCTCTACGTCCTCGCCCTGGCCGGCCGCCAGGACCCCGTGGCCATGAACTACTACCGCGCCAACCGCCCCCTGCTCACCGAAGATTCCCGGTTCCTGCTCGCCTGCACCCAGAGCCTGCTCGGCAACCAGCGCGCCTTCCGCGAGCTGCTGCCCACCAAGTTCGGCAGCGAGCGAGCCGCCCGGCGCGCCCTCGACGGCTCGTTCTACTCCCCCATCCGCGACGAAGGCCTCATCCTCAACGCCCTCGTCAGCACCGACCCCAACAACCCGCAAATCCCCGGCATCGCCCGCCAGCTCAGCCGCCAGATGAAGCAGGCCTACTGGCTCAGCACCCAGGAAAGCGCCTTCGCCCTCCTCGCCCTCGGTAAAATAGCCCGCCAGAACGCCAAAAGCACCGCCACCGCCACCCTGTTCATCGACGGTAAACCCGCCGGCAAATTCGATGGCAAAGACCTAACGCTGCGCAACGTGGCCAACCGCAACGTCAGCATCCGCACCGCCGGCAAGGGCAGCCTCTACTACTTCTGGGAAACCGAAGGCATCTCGGCCAGCGGCCAGGTGAAGGAGGAAGACTCCTACCTGAGAGTGCGCCGCCAGTTCCTCACCCGCGACGGCGCCCCGCTCGGTACCCCCACCTTCCGCCAGAACGATTTGGTGGTGGTGAGAATTTCTATCGAAGCCGGCGACGCGGCCGGCGAAATTAAGAATATCGCCATCACGGATTTGCTGCCGGCTGGCCTGGAAATCGAGAACCCACGCATCGGCGCTCTGCGTGAGTTAGCTTGGGCGAAGGATGCCTCAACACCCGATTATTTGGACGTGCGCGATGACCGGATTAACCTGTTCACCACTGCCACGAGCACTCCGAAGAACTTCTATTATCTGTGCCGGGCGGTGTCGAAAGGCACGTTCAAGCTGGGTCCGGTGAATGCCGATGCGATGTACAACGCGGACTACCACAGCTACAATGGGGCTGGCGTGGTGCGCGTACGGTAGAGACGCAATATTTTGCGTCTCGTCGTTGAACGATAACGCCTGAACGACTCGCGTTGAACGAACGGTAACGCGCCGTTCGGACTAACAACCAAACAACATCAGCAACGACGAGACGCAAAATATTGCGTCTCTACACCGCCATGAAAGACACCAATGGCCTGTACAATGCGCGGTACCGCATCAACTCCGCACGCCGAATGGGTTATGACTACAGTCAGGCTGGCGGCTATTTCATCACCATTTGCACCAAAAACCGCGAGCACTCTTTTGGTGAAATTCATCCCGCTACCGATGCGCTAACCGACGCTTATTTAATTGGCAACGAACTGGCCGTGCGGACGTGGAATTGCTGGCAGGAAATCCCACAGCATTTCCCTTTCGTCGAGCCAGATGCATTTGTAGTGATGCCTGACCACGTGCACGGCATTCTTTTCATCAATCGGACTGCTGATTATGCGGAACGACCAGAAACCCGTTTCGGTCCGCAATCCGATAATCTGGCCTCCATTATTCGCGGCTTTAAAGCCTGGGCCACGCGACAAGGAATTAACTTTAATTGGCAACCGCGCTATTACGACCGGATTATCCGCAATGAACTGGAGTTGGAGAAAATTCGCGACTACATTCAGGGCAACCCCAATCGGTGGGAGGCTGAACAGCAGAATGAGCTTAGTCTTTTCCGGTGAGGCGGGCGGCGCGGTGCCGATTGTTCAACGACATCGTTCAACGACGAGACGCAAAATATTGCGTCTCTACCTCATTCTGGCGTTGCCCTTCTTCGCCTTTCTGCTTGACCGCCTGTTCCCCCTGCCGCCCGCGCCGCGCTACTCCCCCATCGTGCTGGCCGCCGATGGCACCGTCCTCCACGCCTTCCTGAACCCCACTCAGAAGTGGCGCATGAAAACCGAGTTGGCCGAGATAACGCCCGCGTTGCAGCAAGCCATTATTAACAAGGAAGACCGGTATTTCCGCTACCATTTCGGCGTAAATCCGGTGGCCATTATACAGGCTGTCGGCCGGAACATTTTCCGCAAAGGCCGCACCACCGGGGCCAGCACCATCACCATGCAGGTGGCCCGCCTGCTAGAGCCAAAAGAGCGCACCTTCGGCAATAAACTACTGGAAATGCTGCGCGCCACCCAGCTGGAGGCCCATTACAGCAAAGCCGAAATTCTGCAACTCTACCTGAATCTGGTGCCCTACGGCGGCAACATCGAAGGCGTAAAATCGGCTGCGCTGCTCTATTTCCAGCAGCCGCCAGATTATCTGTCCTTGGCTCAGACTGTAACATTGGCCATCATCCCCAACCAACCGCGCGTGCTGGTGCTGGGCAAGAACAACGACCGGATTCTGGCCGAGCGCAACCGCTGGCTGCGGCAGTTTCAGCAGCAGCACTTGTTTCCGAATCAGGATATTGAAGACGCCATCAATGAGCCCCTTGATGTGCAGCGTCACGCCGCGCCCACGCTGGCCCCGCATCTGGCGCGCCGGCTGGTGTCACAGTTCCCCAACCAGCCCATTATCCATTCTACACTATGCCGTAACCCACAGGCCAAGGCCGAAGACCTGACGAAAAACTACGTACGCCGCCTGCACGAGCTGGGCATCACCCAGGCCGCCGTTCTGGTCGTGAACAACCGCACTCGCGCCGTGGAGGCCTACGTAGGCTCCGCCGATTTTGCTGATGCCGCCAGCAATGGGCAGGTCGATGGGGTGCGCGCCATTCGCTCGCCGGGCAGCACCCTGAAACCGTTTCTGTATGCGCTGGCGGTGGATAAGGGAATCGTGACGCCGAAGCTGAAGCTGCCCGACGTGCCCACCAATTTCAGCGGCTTTAGGCCCGAGAATTTTGACAAAAGCTGCGCCGGTGAAGTGACCGTGGAGCGGGCGCTGACCTATTCGCTCAACATCCCTGCGGTGCGCGTGCTGGCTGATGTGGGCGTGCCGGTTTTCACCGATAAGCTGCGCGAAGCCGGTTTTAAAAGCGTGGCGAAAGCCGCGCCGCGCCTGGGTTTGAGCACGATTCTGGGTGGTTGCGGAGCGACATTAGAGGAACTGACGGGGCTATACGCTTCACTAGCTGATGGCGGAGCTTATCAGCAACTGCGCACTATTACATCAATCGAGAAAAAAACCTTAGCCCTTAGAAATCAACACTCAACACTTCTCTTCTCCCCCGCCGCCGCCTTTCTCATCACCGACATCCTCGCCCAGCGCACCCGGCCCGACCTGCCGATGGGCTACCAGAACAGCCGCCACCTACCCAAAATTGCTTGGAAAACCGGCACCAGCTACGGCCGCCGCGACGCCTGGAGCATTGGCTACAACCAAGACTATACCATCGGCGTGTGGGTCGGCAATTTCAGCGGCCAGGGCAGCCCGGCGCTAACGGGGGCCGACGTGGCTTCGCCCCTACTCTTCGACCTGTTCAATACCCTCGCTTACAACTCGCCCAACCGCTGGGCCGTGCCGCCCGCCACCCTCGATTTCCGCCTCGTGTGCGCCGAAACCGGCCTTGTGCCCGGCGAGCATTGCTCCAATCAGCTCATCGACTACTACCTGCCCGGCACGTCTTCGGCCCGGCACTGCGAGCACCAGAAAGAAGCCCTAGTCTCAGTCGATGGCACGATTTGCTACTGCCGTGCCTGCGTGCCGGCAGCCGGTTTTAAACGGCAATTATTCCCGAATCCGCTGCCGGAAGTTTTGGCGTTTCGGGAAGCGCAGGGGCTGCCATCGAGCCGGCTGCCGCCGCACAACCCGGCCTGCCGCCTCGTGCGCAACGAAGAGGGCGCGGGCGCAGCCCTGGCTATTACCTCTCCGCTCGACCACGCCGAATACGTGCTTGACCGCAAGGACAAGCAGCAGATGCTGCTGAGCTGTGCGGCCGGCAGTGAGGTGCGCCAGGTGTTCTGGTATGTGAACGACCGGTTTCTGCGCGCCGCCTCGGCTACCGAGCGGGTGTTCTTCCGGCCGCCCAGCGGCGCAGTGAAGATTTCGTGCGCCGACGACCACGGCCGCAACGTCGATATTCAACTGCAGGTACAGGAACTGTAGCCGGCGGCCAAGCCATCGGTTCATGCGCGCTTCAGAAGCGGGGCCGATTTTGCGCGTTCATTATTCTCTACAAGCGTATGGCCCTTCTGGTGCTCGTCCGGCACGGCGAATCGACAGCCAATCTGGCTAATGTATTCACGGGCTGGCTCAACGTGGCCCTGAGCCCGAAAGGCGAAGAGGAAGCCCTGGTGGCGGCCGAAAAGCTGCGCGGGTTTCACTTCGATGCCGCGTATAGCTCCGACCTGCTGCGGTCGGAGCGCACGCTCGACCTGATTGTGTCGCGGCCTGCCTGGGCTACTATTCCGGTGCACCACGTGGCGGCCCTGCGCGAGCGCATGTACGGCGACCTGCAAGGCCTGAACAAGGCCGAAACCGCCTTAAAATACGGCCAGGCCCAGATTGATATCTGGCGGCGCAGCTACGCTGTGGCTCCGCCCGGCGGCGAAAGCCTGCAGCAAACCCAGGCCCGCGTGGTGAAATTCTACGACGCGGAAATTGTGCCGCAGCTGCGGGCAGGGCGCGATATTCTCCTCGTGGCGCACGGCAACACGTTGCGGGCGCTGCGCATGTACCTGGAGCAGCTCACGCCGGTGCAGGTCGAGTCGCTGGAAATCGTGACGGGCGGCGTACATGTGTACCGGTTCGGCGCCAATATGCAGCTGGTGGAGTCGCAGAATCTGTAGCCGCTTCTGCGCTGGCGGGAGCCCGGAATTTTCGCGCTCAATCGCGCCACAAGCATCATTTAGCGCATTCCTGCACAAGCCAACCAGCTCCCTTCCGGGACGCCGGCAGAGCCTTAGCAAGGCAGGTGTAACATCCTGCGAGGCTTTTTGCCGTTTAAGCAGAGCCATTGGCGCTTTTTGCTTACGCGAACTCCGAACCCCTTTCTGCTATGGGACTTCACCCCGTAAAACCCCTGCTGCTACTCCTGCCGCTGCTGCTCGGCGGCAAAATGGCTGCAGCGCAATCCAAAGTGGCCGTTTTTGCCCACGGCCAGCCCGGCACCGCAGCCTACGAGCAGTTCAGCTTCTGGACGGCCAATGGCCAGCGGACGGACATCTACTACCGCTATGGCAAGGCGCGCCGGGAGGTGAAGCTGCGCTACGCCGGGCCGGTGGCGGCGGGTTTCAGGGTGCAATTTTCGAATGGCCACTTGCTGACGGTGGTGCCAAACGGCGAAACCCTGCGCGTGAGCGACGCGAAAACCTCGGTGCCGAAACGCTTTGCCTGGGAATACGAAGGCCCGATTAATGGCATCGGCACGTTTTGCCGCGAGTGCGCGGCCGATGCGAAAGAGGCCATGCGCCTCGTTCGTGCGTATTACCTGAAATAGCCTTTTCCGGTCCCCAGTCGGGCCGGGGCTGCGGCTGCGTTTTCGGCTTGGCTGCAATGCCGGCTTTGTTTTCCATTCTTCAATCACACCGCATCAGCGGCTGCGCGCTGCGCGGGCGGCTGTTGTTTCGCATTTCCACTTATGGGTCCTCAGTTCCTTTTTGCCACCGGTATCGAAAACAGCAACCCCACCATCCAGAACGGCCGGCACCGGGTAGATGAGCTGGAAAAATGCAACCACTACCAGCTCTGGCAGAAGGACTTTGATTTGGTGGATGAGATGGGCATTAAGTTTTTGCGCTACGGGCCGCCCATTCACACCACGTTTCTGGGGCCGGGCAAGTACGACTGGAGCTTTGCCGACGTCACGTTTCAGGATTTGCTGCGCCGCAACATCGCGCCCATCGTCGACCTGTGCCACTTCGGCGTGCCCGACTGGATTGGCAACTTTCAGAACCCTGATTTTCCGGTGCTGTTTGCGCAGTATGCCAAGGCGTTTGCGCAGCGGTTTCCGTGGGTGCAGCTCTACACCCCGGTGAACGAGATGTACATCTGCGCCGTGTTTTCGGCCCGCTACGGCTGGTGGAACGAACAACTGAGCGACGACCGGTCGTTTGTCAACGCCCTCAAATACATTGTGAAGGCCAACGTGCTGGCCATGGCCGCCATTCTGGAAGTGCGGCCCGATGCCATTTTCATTCAGAGTGAGTCGTCGGAATATTTCCACGCCGAAAACCCGGCCGCCATCGGCCCGGCCGAAACCATGAACTCCGAGCGGTTCCTGTCGCTCGACCTCAACTACGGCCGCCGCGTGAACTCCAGCATGTACGAATTCCTGATGGACAACGGCATGACCCGCGAGGAGTACCACTTCTTCCTGAGCACCAAGATGAAGCGGCATTGCATCATGGGCAACGACTACTACTATACCAACGAGCACCGCGTGCGCGCCGACGGCAGCACCTCGGCCTCGGGCGAAGTATTTGGCTACCACGTCATCACCACGCAGTACCACGACCGCTACCGCCTGCCCGTGATGCACACCGAAACCAACATCTGGCAGGGCCCCAACGGCGACGAGGCCGTGAACTGGCTCTGGAAAGAGTGGGCCAACGTGCTGCGCGTGCGCAACGACGGCGTGCCCATGGTGGGCTTCACCTGGTATTCCCTCACCGACCAGGTGGACTGGGACAGCGCCCTGCGCGAAAACAACGGCCGCATGAACCCCGTGGGCCTCTACGACCTCGACCGCAACATTCGCCCCGTAGGCCAGGCCTACAAGCAGCTCATCGCCGACTGGAGCCAGGTGCTGCCCGCCCAGAGCGTGTGCCTGCAAGTTCCCATCGTGATGCCTCGGGAAAGCAACGAAGCCTGGGCCAAAGAGCAAAAAGCCGACGTGAAAGCCGCCAGCGCCGACACCTCAACCGCCCAGGCTAATTCCTCGACGGTTGATGCGGCCTGATTCCACGTTGTCATCCTGAGCGGAGCGAAGGACCTTATCAGGTTTGAACAATTTATTCGAGCGTGATAAGGTCCTTCGCTCCGCTCAGGATGACAGACGTTTTCAATGAATTCCTTTCTCCCCCCCCCATTCTTCCGTCCCCATGCCACTTCGCTTCCAGGATAAAGTCGTTCTCATTACCGGCGGGGCCAGCGGCATCGGTCTGGCCGCCGCCAAACGCTTCGCTGCCGAAGGCGCCCGCGTAGTGCTGGCCGATTATAACCAAGCCAACCTTGATGCGGCCGTGCCCGAAGTGCGGGCCGCCGGCGCGCCCGACGTACTGGCCAGCCTCTGCAACGTGTCGGTCGAAACGCAGGTGGCCGCGACGGTTGGTGCCACACTGGAACGGTTCGGCCGGCTCGATGTGGTGGTGAATAACGCCGGCCTCATGCAATTCAAAGCCCTGGAGGAGCTGACCGGCGACGACTGGCTGCGCATTCTGAACGTGGATTTGCTGGGGGCTTTCTACTTCACCAAGCAAGCGTTTCTGCACATGAAACCCGGCGGCAGCATCGTGAACGTGGCCAGCGTGCACGCTGTCGAAACCAGTCCGCTGGTGGCGCCTTACGCGGCGGCGAAGGCGGCCATGCTTTCGCTCACCCGCTCGTCGTCGCTCGAAGGCAAACCCAAGGGCATCCGCACCAACGTCATCCTGCCCGGCGCCATCGATACGCCCATGCTCTGGGACAACCCGAACGTAAAATCCGGCGTCGAAGTCATTGACAAAGCCGACGTGGGCAAGCCCGAAGACGTGGCCGCCATCATCGCCTACCTGGCCTCGGATGATGCCGCTTTCGTGCAGGGCGCCGAAGTACGCATCGACGGTGGCCGGCTCGACCGGCTATAGCTGAGTGAAGAGTTAAAAGGGAAGAATTAAAGCCGTTTTATGTTCGAGCTCTTCACTTTTAACTCCTAACTTTTAACTCCGATAATCCGGCACGGCGCTTGTAATACGGCCAACAACTCCTGATTCCCTCGCGCCATGAAAAAACTTGCCCTCGCCGCCCTGCTGCTCGCCACCACGTTGTCGGCCTCGGCCCAGATTCGCTTGCCTAACCTGGGCGGCATCAAACTGCCCGGTGGCATCACGCTTCCCGGCAGCAGCACCGGCAGCACTTCCAGCGGCACCCGCGTGGGCAACCTCAGCAACTCCGAAGCCGCCAGCGGCCTCAAGGAAGCGCTGTTACAAGGCATCGGCAAAGGAGCCGACCAGGCTTCGCAAACCGATGGCTTCTACCTCAACCGGCTCATCCGCATTCCCTTTCCGCCCGATGCCCAGCGCGTGGCCACTACGTTGCGCAGCATTGGCTTGGGCAGCCAGGTCGATAAGTTCGAGCTGAGCCTGAACCGCGGCGCCGAAGATGCCGCCAAAAGCGCCAAGCCCATTTTCATCTCGGCCATCAAAAGCCTCACGTTTTCGGACGTCTGGAACATTCTGACCGGCCAGAAGGACGCCGCCACGCAGTTTCTGAAGCGTACAACTTCGACCCAGCTGGTAGCCGCCTTCTCCCCCATCATGCAGAAAAGCCTCGACCAAGTGGGCGCCACGCGCTACTACACTCAGCTGGCCGGTACCTACAACCAGCTGCCGCTGGTGCAAAAAGTGCAGCCCGACCTGAACCAGTACGCCACCGGCAAAGCCGTTGATGGCCTGTTCACCCTCATCGCGCAGGAAGAGGCCAACATCCGCGAAAACCCCGTGGCCCGCACCACCGAGTTGTTGCGCCGCGTGTTTGGCGGCCGGAGCTAAGTGAGGAAGGCTACAACGAGCAACAAAGGAACGTCATGCTGAGCTTGCCGAAGCATCTCTACCGCAAGAGTAAATAAATTACTTCCTCAGTAGAGATGCTTCGGCAAGCTCAGCATGACGTTCTTTTACTAACTGGGCCGACCTAAAAAGTGGCGTATGTTTGCGGCCCTTTATCCGCAATCGTACGCCACTTTTTTTATGCCCACTCTCACCATTGGCAGCCTTGCCGAACTCGAAGCGCACACCGGCCAGGAGCTGGGCGTGTCCGGCTACCACACCATCACGCAGGCCCAAATCGACCAGTTTGCCGCCGCTACGCTCGATTTTCAGTGGATTCATACCGACGCCGCGCGGGCCGAAACCGAGTCGCCGTTCAAGGCCACCATCGCGCACGGCTACCTCACGGTGTCGCTGCTGCCCTACCTCTGGCAGCAAATTGTGGCCATCGAGAACCTGAAAATGCAGGTGAACTACGAAATCGAAAATCTGCGCTTCAACCAGGCCGTGACGGTGAACAGCGCCGTGCGCTTGCGCGCTAAAATGCTGTCGGTGGCCAACCTGCGCGGCATCGCCAAAACCCGCATCGAAGTCACGCTGGAAATTGAGAACGTGAAGAAGCCCGCCTACACGGGCGTGGTAACGTTCTTATATCATTTCCAGGAGGCGTAATACTGCTGCATACCATAAGCATTTGCATTAAAACGGCCGTCACGCGTTGCGTAACGGCCGTTTTGGTAACGTTGCTGGTCTGGCAGGCAGCCTACGCCGCCATTTCCGGGTATTCATCGCCGGCATACACCGGCTCCATGTCCTTTTCCTCGTCCTCAGTAAATAGTCGCGAGCGAATGAGAAACCGCACGCCGAGCGGGATTTCCAGCGAGAAGCTCGCGCCTCGGCCCTTCACTACATCGACGGTGAGTTGGGTGTGTTTCCAGTATTCGAACTGGCTGGCGCTCATAAAAAAGTCGCAGCCGTAGATGCGGCCCAGCCACACGTCGTTGCCGCCCACCCGAAACTCGCCCTTGGCAAAGCACATGGGCGAGGAGCCGTCGCAGCACCCGCCACTCTGATGAAACATAAGCGGGCCGTGCTCATCGCGGAGCAGGTCGATGGTGGCTTCGGCGGCGGTAGTAACGAGGACGCGGGGCGTGGGCATGGGCAGGATTTAGCAGGAATGAGCTGAAAGCGTTTCGGTCAGGTAATTATTGCCGCTTACGGCGAAAGGTGTATACGATGCCCGTACGGTCTTCGCGCACTTGCACTTGCTTATCCGGCGCAACGGTGCCCGAGCCGGGGCGACTGCGCCACTGGTAGGCCAGCTGGCGGCTTGCATCCCAGTAGTAATGGTGATTCCCGGTGCTGGCGATGCTGTTTTGCACGGCGTTGGGCATGGGGTCGACTTGCGGCGCTTCGCCGAAAGGCGTGGCTTCCGGCTGCGCTTCGGCTTTCTCCTTGTTCCAATCCGGGTTTTTGGCGCCGGGCACGGGTAAGAGCTGGGCATGCGCAACCGACATTCCACACCCTAATACGATGAGTAGCAACTGGCTTTTCATACAACGAACGTAATGGTTTTGTGTATGACGCGGCAGCCACCAAAAGGATGCTTATCGACTTAAATTAGAATGTCATGCCAAACTCACCAAAGCATCTATATCGAGCGGCTTAAACCAACGAAACGGCTTACTGCGGCGGTAGAGATGCTTCGGCTTCGCTCAGCATGACGTCCTGTTTTTTCAGCAGGCGCTGGTTCAGGGCCTAGAAGAAGCCCAGTTTCTGCTGGCTGTAGCTGATGAGCATGTTCTTGTTCTGGCGATAATGCGAGAGCATCATCTTGTGGTTTTCACGGCCGAAACCCGAGGCTTTGTAGCCGCCGAAGGGTGCGCCGGCGGGATAGTCGTGGTAGCAGTTCACCCACACGCGGCCGGCCTGGATGGCGCGGGGCACCTCGTACAGCTCGTGCGCGTCGCGCGTCCACACGCCGGCTCCGAGCCCGTAGAGCGTGTCGTTGGCAATTTCGATGGCTTCTTCCATCGTTTTGAAGGTGGTGACGGACACCACCGGGCCGAAAATTTCCTCCTGGAAAATCCGCATCTTGTTGTGCCCCCGGAACATGGTGGGCTGAATGTAGTAGCCCTCGGCCAGCGCACCGTCGGCCTGCGAGTAGGCCTCGCCGCCGGTCAGCACCTCGGCCCCTTCGGCCTTGCCGATTTCGAGGTAGCTCAGGATTTTTTCGAACTGGTCGTTGCTGGCCTGCGCGCCCATCATCGTATTCATATCAAGTGGGTTGCCGAGCTTGATGGCTTTCACGCGCTCAATCACGCGGGCAATGAAATCGTCGTAAATATCTTCGTGCACCAACATGCGCGAGGGACAGGTGCAGATTTCGCCCTGGTTCAGCGCGAACATCACCGCACCTTCAATAGCTTTGTCGAGGAAGTCGTCGTCGGCATCCATCACCGATTTAAAGAAGACGTTGGGCGACTTGCCGCCCAGCTCCATCGTCACCGGAATCAGGTTTTCCGAAGCGTACTGCATGATAAGGCGGCCGGTGGTCGTCTCGCCCGTGAAGGAGGCCTTTTGGATGCGCGGCGACGAGGCCAGCGGTTTGCCGGCTTCGAGGCCGAAGCCGTTCACCACGTTGATAACCCCGGGCGGCACCAGGTCCTGAATCAGTTCCATGAGCACCATGATGCTGGCGGGGGTTTGCTCAGCGGGCTTCATCACCACGGTGCAGCCGGCGGCAATGGCTGGGGCCAGCTTCCAGGTGGCCATCAGCAGCGGGAAATTCCAGGGAATAATCTGGCCGATGACGCCCAGCGGCTCCTGAATATTGAGCGACAGCGTGGTAGCATTCAGCTCGGTGGCGCTGCCTTCTTCGGCCCGAATCACGCTGGCGAAATACCGGAAGTGGTCGATGACCAGCGGCATGTCGGCGTAGGTAGTTTCGCGGATGGCCTTGCCGTTCTCGACGCATTCCACGGCGGCGAGGTGGGCGAGGTTTTCCTCGATGCGGTTGGCAATTTTGTTGAGGATGTTGCTGCGCTCGGTGGCCGAGGTTTTGCCCCAGGTTTTGAAGGCTTCGTGGGCGGCGTCGAGGGCTAAATCAATGTCTTCCTTGGTGCTGCGGGCTACTTTGGTGAAAACTTTGCCGTCGATGGGCGACGGGTTTTCAAAGTATTGGCCCTTCACGGGCGCGACCCATTTGCCGCCGATGAAATTGTCGTAGTGCGATTTGAACTGGGGGCGGGCCACCACAGTGGTGGTTTCTTCGAGGGTTTCAGCCATGGCTTTGTGAGGATGGGAATTAGGTGAACGAAAGATGCTGTAAAGGTCCCCGATTCCTGTGCCGGACGGTTGTGGTATTATCGCAAAGAGTGCCGAAATTGTCGCAACTTGCCCTACCATCTTCGTGTTGGGAGTGGGTACTCCCTCACCTCATTCTTTCCGCCATGCCCAGCCGCGTTCATTTGCCTACTGCCGTTGCCCCGCTCGCGCTCGAACGCCTGCATTCGCTGGTCGAAAACCGGACGGTGTACAACCTGGAAGGCTTCGAGCTGAACGTGTTCGAAACGCACCGCGCCGCCCACCGCGTGCCCCTGCGCCTCGAAGGCCTGGCCCTAACCACCATGCTGCGCGGCAAGAAGGTGATGCACCTGCCCGGCCGCGAAGCGTTCGACTACCTGCCCGGCGAAAGCGTGGTGGTGGACAAGGACGAGCTGATGGAAATTGATTTCCCCGATGCCTGCCTGTGCCAGCCCACGCAGTGCCTGGCCGTAGCCATCGCTCCCGATACCATCCGCCACACGGTGGATTTGCTGAACGAACGATACCCCAAGGCCGAGCCCCATCAACCCTGGGCCATCGAAGGCCCCGAATACGCCCACCTCACCAACACGCCCGAGCTGACCGATACGCTGGGCCGCCTGGTGGCCGTATCGCGCACTTCCGACATCAATAAAGATGTACTGGCCGGCTTCACGCTGCAGGAGCTACTGGTGCGCCTGATGCAGACGCAGGCCCGCCAACTCATTTTCCACGACTACGCCCGGCACCTCACCACCCACCGCTTCGCCGCCGTGGTGGGCTACATCAAGGACCATCTGTCGGAAAACCTGACCATCGACAAACTGAGCGCGCTGGCCTGCATGAGCAAGGCCACGTTCTTCCGGGTGTTCAAGCGCGAGTTCGGCATTACGCCGGTCGAGTACATCATCCGCGAGCGGCTGGGCGAGGCCAAGCGGCTGCTGCGCCACCCGCTGGCCAGCGTGGCGGAAGTGTGTTTGCGGGCGGGTTTTAACAACCTGTCGTACTTCCAGGCACTGTTCAAGAAGTATGAGGGCGTGACGCCGGGGGTGTATAAGAAGGATATAGCGCGGACTTTGTAGTCCGCGGCCCTAGGCCATTCCACTCGCGGACTACAAAGTCCGCGCTACAGCTAAAACACCACGCTGTACGGCACATCGGCTAGGCCGCGCACATCCTCGTGCAGCTCCACGCCCAGGATTTCGTGCACGTTGGCGCGAATGCGGTTGGCCATTTGGGTGAGCGGCAAGTCATTGCTGTCTTTGCCGAACGGGTCTTCAATTTCGTCGCCAATCATCTCCACGCCCAGCAGCGCGTAGGCCCCGAACATGGTGATGGGCACCGTGAGCCACTCGTAGGTATCGAGCAGGTTGAAGGGCATGGTGAGGATGAATACCGTGATAAAGCCTTTGATGAAATAGCTGTAGGAAAAGGGAATGGGCGTGCTTTTGATGCGTTCGCAGGCCCCGGCCACGTCGAGCAGGGCCTCGTGGTGGCGCTGGATGGTGAGGAGGTGCGTGGGCAGGATGATTTCCTCGCGCAACAGCTGTTCGTAGAATTCCTGCAGCATAGCCGCCAGGCGCGAGGGCACGTGCCGCACGGTTTGCAGGTGGTCGATGAAACCAGGCTCAACGGTTTCCAGCTTTTCGAAGCGGACGCCGTTGCGCAGGTGGCCATCGAGGGCAATGGGAAAGTTGGCAAGCAGGCGGGCGAGGTAGGCGCGGTGGGCATGGTCATCGGCCGGCAGGCGGGCGTGGAGCAGCACGGCCAGGTTGCGGCAGTTGTTCACGAGCTGGCCCCAGAGGCGGCGGCCTTCATAAAAACGGTCGTAGGCCGTGTTGGTCCGGAAGGCCAGCAACAGGCTAAGCAGGATGCCCAGAAACGAGAAAAACTCCTTGTCAACGGCCACGTTCATGCGCTCGAAGCGAATGACGAGAGCCGTAACAATGGTGGCATAAATGCCCACAAAGAGCACCCGTTTCAGCAGCAGGCGGATAATGCCCGAGGAGCGCAGGTGGCGCAGGGCCTCCCACCAATCGGTCGATTTGTAGACAATCATAAGCGCGGGGGGCGCGGCCAGGTGCTGCGCCAACGCGGCCGAAATTACGCTTCGGAATATTGGATGGCGACTATTTCCACCACTTCCTCCTGCGGCCCCAGCTTTAGCGGCACCTGCTGCTTGAGTTTCGCGCCCTGCACGGCCCGGGCAATGGGTGCCACAAAAGCCACTTTGCTTAAGGCGATGTCGGCCTCGTCTACGCCCACGATGGTGAATTTGCGCTCGAAACCCAGTTTTCCACCGCGCACGGTGCGCAACGTGACGGTGGCCCCGAAGCGCACTTCTTTGGCGGGCTGACCAGCTGGCTCCACCACTCTGGCGCTGCCAAGGCGTTCGAGGAGCAGCGCGAGGCGACCGTTGTAGAGTGAGAGGCGATGGGTGCGGTCGGTGTCGTTGCTGTGGTCGGCTTCAGCCAGGGCACGCTCGGCTTCGAGGGTAGCCAGCTCGGTGCGCAGCAGCTCCAGGCCGTGGGGCGTAACGTAATTGGGCGTGCCCGGCGGGAGGGCCGCCCGGGGCGGAATAATGGGCGGCGTTTGGGCGTCGTCTTCCCTGGTAAATCCTCGGCTCATGCTTCGGCAAACGCAGGCGCGGCGGACGGGTTGTGGGAGCATAGCGCAACCATCGGGGCCAAACCGCGGTTACCCTACGCTATTTCGCCGCTACCCTATCCCGATTCGTTCGCGCTATTGAATGTCAGAACTGCTTATTGAGCCCGCCGATGCGGCGGTTGCTCCTACCCTACCCACCCGCCGGCTCGACGGCGCCCTCGTCTGGCTCATGGCCCTCACCTGCGGGCTGGTGGTGGCCAACATCTACTACAACCAGCCGCTGCTGGCCGCCATTGGCCGCACTTTTCACCTCTCCGACAGCAGCGCCAGCCTAGTGGCCACGGCCACGCAAATAGGTTACACGCTGGGCATGCTGTTCGTGGTGCCGCTGGGCGATATGCTGGAGCGCAAACGCCTGATGCTGTTCATGCTGCTGGGCGCGGCGGCCTGCCTGGGGCTGGCGGCGTTTGCACCCAGTTTTGCGCTGCTGGCGATAGCCAGCATTCTTATCGGCATCTGCTCGGCGGTGCCGCAGCTGCTGCTGCCCATGGCCGCGCACCTGGCCCCCGAGGCCGACCGCGGCCGCATCGTGGGCCGCATCATGAGCGGCTTGCTGATTGGCATTCTGGCCTCGCGCACCGTGAGCGGCTACGTGGGCGCCCACCTGGGCTGGCGCGCCATGTTCGAAATCGCGGCCGGGCTGATGCTGGCGCTGTTAGGCCTGCTGGCCTGGCGGCTGCCGCAGGACCGGCCCAACTTCGCGGGCACCTACGGCGCGTTGATGAAGTCGCTGCTGACCCTGACCGCGACGCTGCCGGCCCTGCGCCGCTCGGCGCTGGTGGGTGGCCTGCTGTTTGCGGCCTTCAGCGTGTTCTGGACCACGCTGGCGTTTTTTCTGGAAGGCCCGGCCTACCATTACGGCAGCGACGTGGCCGGTTTTTTTGGCGTGATTGGGGCCGTGGGTGCGCTGGCCGCACCGCTGGCCGGCAAGGCCGCCGACACGCGCGGGCCCGATTTTGCCATCGGCGTAGGCATTCTGTTGGCGCTGGCGGCTTATGTGTTCATGGGCCTCACCAGCTACCACCTGGCCGGGCTGGTGCTGGGCGTGATTTTGCTGGATGTGGGCGTGCAGTCGGCCCACATCTCCAACCAGACCAAGATTTTCTCGCTGGTGCCCGAGGCCCGCAGCCGGCTCAACACCGTGTACATGACCGGGTATTTTACGGGCGGCTCCATCGGCTCGGTGACCGGCGGCCTAGCCTGGACCCACGGCGGCTGGGCCGGCGTATGCGTATTGGGAGCCGCCTTCGCGAGCGCGGCGTATCTGGTGAGCCGCTTTTACGGGCGCGAACCAGCCGCTGAGCAGGCTCACTAAAAAGACCGCGCTGGTTACCCGGCGCGGTCTTTTTATTCGTGCGTTCATCTGACACCTATTCAGCCGTTGCCAGCCGCGCCACGCAGGTTTTCAGGCTTTCGCGCCAGTGCGGAATGGCCACGCCCAGCGCGGTTTTGATTTTGGTTTTGTCCATCACCGAAAACGGTGGACGGGTGGCTTTAGTGGGGTACTCGCTGGTGCGGATGGGCGTGGTTTTCACCGCAATGCCGCTTAGCTCGAAGATGGCCGTCGCGAAGTCGTACCACGAAGTCAAACCTTCGTTGCTGTAGTGATAGAGGCCGTAGGCCGTGCTTTGGCTTTCAATAATACCTAGGATGACGCCGGCCAAATCGATGGCGTAGGTGGGCGTGCCCACCTGGTCCCAGATGACGCGCAGCTCGTCGCGCTCGCGGCCCAGCTTCTGCATGGTTTTCACGAAGTTGCCGGCAAACTCCGAGTACAGCCAGCTGGTTCGCAGCGTGAAATACCGTTCCGTGAGGCCTGGAATCACCTGTTCGCCTTCGAGCTTGGTGAGGCCGTAGATGCTAATGGGCGCGGTTTCGTCGGTTTCGGCAAGGGGCTGGTTGCCACTGCCGGCAAACACGAAATCGGTCGAAATCTGAATGAGCGTACTGCCGTGCTCGCCGCACAGGCGGGCCAGGTTCACCACGCCGTCGCGGTTGATGCGGCGGGCCAGGTCCACTTCGTCCTCGGCTTTGTCGACGGCCGTGTAGGCGGCGCAGTTGATGACGTAGGCCGGGCGGTGCTCGGCAAATAGCGCGGCCAGGCCTTCGGGATTGAGGATGTTGGCCTGCTCCTCGGCCAGAAAATGCAGGCCGGCGGTGCCGCGCTCGCGGGCCACGTGCGCCAGGCATTGCCCCAATTGCCCGGAGGCCCCAAAAACCAGTATTGTACTCATTGCTAAAACTCAGATTGGCCCGCAATTTAGCCCCGAAAGCGTAGGGTGCGGGGTTTGCCCCCGCCCGTCGTTGAACGACTCGCTGCTGAATCGTTCAACGACGGGCGGGGGCAAGCCCCGCACCCTACTGCGGCGGCAGCAGCTTCTGGCCCGCCGATACTTCCTTGCCCACAACCGCCTGCTTGTTTTTGATGGGCTCGAAGCGCACTTCGCGGGGTTGCTTCTCGCTAAGGTATTTCCAGTAGCGTAGCGGCATGTGGCGGCGGTGCAGCTTCAGGTTGCGGCGCTCGGGGATATTCACGTGGTCGAAATACGCCTGCCAGAGGTGCTTGAACAGCGGCTCCCGCTCATCGAGCACGGTGGCGGAAATGTCGGTGGCTTTCCGGCCCGTCGGGTTTTCAAACTGCACAATGTCGGTGCGCGTCAGGTCGTAGTACAGCCCGTAGTGGCGGCGGCGGTCGTAAATCAGCCAGCGCTGGTCGGCGTAGCGCTTGGTGAAGTGCGCGGCGATAAGCGGGAGCACGTCCATGTCGGGCTCGATGGTGGCGTGAAACAGCTCGTCGCTGGTTTTCTCGAAGCGCACGAAGGCTTCCATGCGGTGCTTTTCGCGAAACATCATCTGGGCCAGGCGCTGCACGCGGCGCACGTCGGCGTTGGCGTAGTTCTCGGCCACATCCACGGGCGAGCGCAGAGCCAAATCCACGTAGCGGAAAATCAGCAGTTCGCGGTCGGCATCTTCGCTGAGGAACACGTGGTAGAGGCGGGTGCGGGCCTCGTTGTCCATCGTGCGCAACAGGCCCTCCCACACGCGGGCCGCCAGCGCCTCATCGGTTTCGCGGTGGGCCGGCTGGGCAAAGAGGCCGGTTTGGGCCGTGCCTTCGGGCTGCACGCTGTTGGGCGGCGACTTGCTTTCGTAAATGCTGAACAGCACCGTAAGTAAGCCCTCAAACGTGCCGTCGTAGGTATAATCCAGCGGTGCGCCCGTAAGCCCGGGAGCCCCGGCCCGGCGTGGAGCAGCTGGTGTTGGCGTGGCAGCGGGGCGGCGGATGGGCTTCAAAGGCAGGTGGGCTTCTGGCGAAAACTTCTATATTTAAGCCAGCAAACAGCTGTCTTTTTTACACTTGGCCCCGACGATTTATGAACCTCGACACACTCCTCGGTCCCCTCAAAGGCGCTACCCGCCGCGAAGTCGGCGGCGCGCAGGTCGACGTGGTACGCACCGGCAATTCCCGCGTAAAACGGATTGTGTACCCGGTCGGTTTTCGCTGGTCGAAAGACATGAAGCCGGTGGTGGGCACCGAGCTTTGCCAGCACGCGCACGTGGGCTTTCTGGCGGCCGGCCACCTCAACATTCAGTATGCCGATGGTACGCTCGAGAAGTTCGTCGCGCCGCAGGTGGTGGCCATCGCCCCGGGCCACGACGGCTGGGTGGTGGGCAACTCGCCGGCCGTGCTCATTGAGTTCGATTTTGAGGGCGAAACCGTGGAGCGGCTGGGCCTGCGCCGCGATTAAGCAGTAGGTACCCTACGCGGCCTGCTGGCGCTGCTCGCCCTGGCGGCGGGCTTCGTGGCGGGCGCGGGCCTCGTCGTGCAGCTGGCGCACCAGCGGCATCAGCTCGCTGATGCGGCAGCAGCACGAAAGGCGGTTCACTTTATCGGACTGCGGCAGCACAACGGGCTGCGGCTGGGGCTGGCGGTGAATAACTTTCATCACAGAAAAAAGAATGTCGTGCTGCACGCCGCCCAATTGGCCGGGGTGCAGCAGCGGCGTGGAAGAATAGGAATTGAAGTCGGCTTTCATGCGGAAAATCAGGAGGCTTGGGCAAACAAATCGAGCTGCTGCGTGACGAGGGCCGAGCGTACCGAACCGGCCCCGAACAGAATCTGGCGGCGCACCTGCTGCTCGGTCAGTTCGCCGATAACGGGCTGGTGCTCGCCCCGGCAGGTGAGGAAATACTTGGCGCGCTTCAGCACCACACCCAGCTGGCGCAGCGTTTCCATATTAAGCGTGGCGAAGCGCCGGGCGGCGATGATGCGCTTGGCCGAGCGCGCGCCCACGCCGGGAATGCGCAGTATCATCTCGTAGTCGGCCACGTTCACATCGACCGGGAAAACGTGGCGGTTGCGCAGGGCCCAGGCCAGCTTGGGGTCAATTTCGAGGTCGAGGTGCGGGTGGGCGGGGTCGAGGATTTCGTCGGCCTGGAAGCCGTAGAAGCGCATCAGCCAGTCGGTCTGGTACAGGCGGTGCTCGCGGATGACGGGCGGCTGCGTGACTTGCGGCAAGCGGGCGTCGTCCGTCACCGGAATGTAGCCGGAGTAATACACGCGCTTCAGGCCGTAGCCCTGGTAAAGGCTGTCGGTGAGCTTGATGATTTGCAAATCGGTTTCGGCGCTGGCCCCCACAATGAGCTGGGTGCTTTGGCCGGCCGTGGCGAAGCCGGGCACTTTCTTGAACAGCGCCTTCTCTTCCTTATTCTGAATGATGCCGTCCCGAATCTGGGCCATCGGGGTCAGGATTTCCTGGTAGTTTTTCTCCGGCGCCAGCGTGGTAAGGGCCAACTCAGAGGGCAGCTCGATATTTACGCTGAGGCGGTCGGCGTAGAGGCCGGCTTCGGCAATCAACTCTTCGCTTGCGCCGGGAATGGTTTTGACGTGGATGTAGCCGTTGAATCGGTGCTCGGTGCGCAGCTTTTTCACGATGCGCACGAGGCGCTCCATCGTGTAGTCGGGGCTGGAGAAGATGCCGGAGCTCAGAAACAGGCCTTCGATGTAGTTGCGGCGGTAGAAGTTGATGGTGAGGTCCACGACTTCATCTACGGTGAAGGCGGCACGCTTCACATCGTTACTCCGGCGCGACACGCAGTAAGCGCAGTCGAAAATGCAGTGGTTGGTGAGCAGGATTTTCAGCAGGCTCACGCAGCGGCCGTCCTCGGTGTAGCTGTGGCAGATGCCCATGCCTTCGGCATTGCCGAGGCCTTTGCTTTCGTTTTTGCGCTTGCCCCCGCTGCTGCTGCACGACGCGTCGTACTTGGCCGCATCGGCTAATATGCTTAGTTTCTCCTGAATGCGCTCGTTCATGAAGTGGGACGTTGCTTTCGGCTTTAAAATTACGAATCAGCCCGCAATCGGGCACCATGTGTTAAGCTAATTTTTTTGGGAATAGTTTCTTTTTCCGGGAAAAACCTACGGCTATAGTTTCGCAACAGCTTAGTAAAACAACGCGTGCCGCACGCCCAACAGCCGGCCGGGCCGCAAACGCCTCCGGCTCCTTTTCGTACTTTGCGGCGTTGCCCTTACCCATGAGCTTTCGCGGTTATTATTTATTGGCCTGGCTGCCGGGCCTGCTCCTGTTGCTGGGGCTGGCCCGGCCGGCGCGCGCGCAGACGTTTGACCCGCGCTCGGCCGTGCCGCCCGACTCGCTGCACGCCACCCAAGAGGTGCTGCCCGCCCGCCCCGATTCGCTGCGCGAGCGGTTCGACCAGGAGCGGCTCATCAACCGGCTGCAGGCCTACACCCGCCGCAAAACCATCGTGGGCAAGGCCATGTCGGGTCTGCTCAATTTCACGCGGCGGCAGGAAGAGCAGGGCGGCCTCGATGCCGTGCTGCTCGACCGGCAGTTCGACCGCCACAGCTTCAAGATTGTGCGCCGCGTTGATATTCGGCCGCTTGATGCGTTCGGCTACAGCCTCACCGACTCGACCCGCCACCCGCGCACCTTCCTCGACAAAGCCGGCAACGGCCTGCACATCAAAACCTCGCGGGCCCGTATCCGGCAGGTGCTGCTGTTTCGGCCCGGCCAGCCGCTCGAGCCCCAGGCGCTGGCCGAATCGGAGCGCCTGCTGCGCCAGACGCCCGAAATCCTGGATGCCCGCGTGCTGGTGAACGAGCGCACCACCACCCGCGACAGCGTCGATATAGAAATCCTGACCACCGACGTGTTCAGCATCACGGCCGGCGTGCAGGTGGGCACGGCCACGTCGGGCACCATCACCCTCGGCGACCAGAACTTTCTGGGCCTGGGCCACCAGATTGAGAACTCCTATAATTACGGACGGGAGTACGACAACTCGCCCGGCGCCCAAACCTGGGCCTACGAGGGCAGCTACACGGCTCCGTTCCGGCACTTCCTGTATGCGCAGGCGCGCTACCGCGACGAGTTCAATTTCCGCTCGGGCGGGGTGTCGCTCAGGCGGGATTTCTACTCGCCGACCACTCGCTATGCCGGGGCCATCAACATCGACCGCTACGCGCTGAATATTTCGCTGGCCCCGCCCCCGCCCGGCCAACCCTACCGCTATTATCCGCTCAACTACGACGTGCAGGATGTGTGGGTGGGGCGCGCCCTGCGCCTGCGCTCCTACGACCTGGGCTACGAAAACCCGGGCCGCATCATTGTGGCTACCCGGGTGGTGCGCAGCCAGTTCCAGACCGTGCCCACGCCTACCCCGGTGGAGGTGCCCAACTACCAGAATTCTTACCACAACAGCACCCTGCTGCTGGGCACGGTGGGCTATTCGGTGCGCCGCTACTATAAGGACCGGTACCTGTTCGGCTTCGGCCGCACCGAGGACGTGCCGACGGGCACGCTGGTGAGCTTCACGGCGGGCTACGACATGAACAACGTGGTGCCGCGGCGCTATTTCGATGTGCGCCTGGCGGCGGCAGCCTTCAGCACCCGCACCGGCTACCTCTACGGGTCTGTAGACCTGGGCGGCTACCAGCGCCTCGATGCCGAAAGCCGGTGGGAGCAGGGTTTGCTCACGGGCGAGCTCACCTCGTTCACCAAGCTCTACCATGCCGGCAACTGGCAGTACCGACACTTTCTCAGCAGCCGCGCTACCATCGGCCTGAACCGGCGGCCCGGCGAGTTTCTGCAGGGCATCACCAACGACCGGGGCCTACGCGGCTTTTCGCCGGCCAACCCCATTCTGGCCACCAGCCGTTTTGTGCTCAACTACGAAACCACGTTGTTTACGCCGCTGTCACTGCTGGGCTTCCGGCTGGCCGGCATTGCCTTCGCCGATGCGGCCTGGGTAACCGACCGGCCCGGCGGCGGCTCGCCCTTTGCCGGCGCACCCTACACCGGCTTTGGGCTGGGCCTGCGTTTCCGCAACGAGTTCACGGTGCTGCGCACCTTCCAGCTGCTGCTGGGCTACTACCCGCGCGGCCTGAGCGCGGCCAACGGCATCCGCATGTACGAAAGCACCCGCGAAACCATCACCTTCAGCGATTTTGGGCTGGGGTCGCCCGGCGTGCCCGGCTACCAGTAGCCGGGCACTGCCCGGGCGCTAACGCAACAGCGCCCGGCCTTCTGATTGAGGGCCGGGCGCTGCGCTGGTAACTATATTAACGGGTAATTATCGGACACTAAAAGCGAACAAACGATAGCAGGCAGCGAAACCAGGCCTAGCGGCCCGAGTTGAAGGCGATGGGCAGGGTGCAGGCCACGCGCACGGGCTGGCCGTTCACGCGGCCGGGCTCCCAGGCAGGCATGGTCCAGATGAGGCGCAGGGCCTCTTCGTTGAGGCCGTTGCCGGGGCCACTTACCACGTGGGCATCCTGCACTTTGCCTTGGGCACTGAGCGTGAAGCTGATGTAGACTTTACCCGAAATGTGCCGCTGCAATGCCTGCTGCGGGTAACGGATGGATTTGCCTACGTAGGCGGCAAATGCTTTGTCGCCGCCCACAAACTGGGGCCGTACTTCGGGGTTCACAAACACCGAGTCGGGGTTGATGGCGGCCGGCGCGGCCGGGCCGGAAGGTGCAGCCTGGTTGGGGCCCGTCTGGGCCTGGCTATACCCGGTGGCAAACAAGCCCAGCAGCGCAGCGAAAACGGAAAAGCGTAAAGTATTTTTCACAGTGAGACAGGATAGATGATGTAAGCAAGGTGGTGGGCACAGTAACAACCTGCCCTAACTATGATGGAAAGCTACAAAATAGTTTTTAAGAAATTGACTTATCAACAGATTTTTGCTTCTTACAGTAGGCAAGCAAGGGAATACTATCGTGGCATTATTTAAAGGCTTAAAATCGGATAAATCGTATAATAACTTCTTTTGCGCGATTTAATGGCATTATTACGAGACTCCTTCATCAGATTGACTTTGCTTACCGGCCCGTTATTTTTTCGTTAAGCAAAACAGCATTATTCCGTAGAGTCAAAATTCCGTACCAGAAAAAGAATGGCCTTTGCTAGATTTGCAATCGTAAATCGACGATAAAAGTACAATGGCATCTCATAAGCGCGAGCACTTCACCGCTGCCGAGCAGCAACTGGCCGCCGTGGCCAAAGCCCTGGGGCATCCGGCGCGGGTGGCCATTGTGCGGCTGCTGGCCCAACGCCGGGTCTGCGTGTGCGGCGAGCTGGTGCTGGAGCTGCCGCTGTCGCAAAGCACCGTGTCGCAGCACCTGAAGGAGTTGAAAGCGGCGGGCCTAGTGCAGGGCGAGGTGGACGGGCCGCGCGTGTGCTACTGCCTTGATGCGGCCGGCTGGGCGGTGGCCCGGCGGCTGTTTGGCGATTTGCTGGCGGAAATGCCTGTTGCTGCTGCGCCAGATGCCGCTGGCTGCTGCTGAAGCCGAGGCCCTACCGAAACGGCCGCTGTTCCACTGTTTTTTCCTAAAAACCTTATTTCAACCAATCAACGCCATGAAAATTTTCGAGATGAAAGAGGCCCTGAACGGGCTGGCGGCCGTGAACTTCTGCCTGCCCGATGGGACGCAGTTGCCGGCCCATTTCCACGTGACGGAAGTGGGCTTGGTGAGCAAGCACTTTATCGATTGCGGCGGCGTGGAGCGGCGCGAAACGGTGGCCAACTTCCAGCTCTGGGAGGCCGGCGACTACGACCACCGGCTGGCGCCGCAGAAATTCCTGCACATCCTGAAGTTGTCGGAGAAAATTCTGGGTCGCGAGGATTTGGAGATTGAAGTGGAGTACCAGCAGGCTACCATCGGCAAGTTTGGGCTGGCGTTTGATGGAACGGATTTCCGGCTCACGGCCAAGCACACGGCTTGCCTGGCGCAGGATGCCTGTGGCATTCCGGCCGACCAGCAATTTGCGCTGCCGCAGCTGCAGGTAGCGGGCTGCACGCCGGGCGGTGGGTGCTGCTAGCACTACCCTTCACAACGGATTTCCCAGAGACTTATGCCTGATAAAAAGAACATTCTGGTGCTATGCACCGGCAACTCCTGCCGCAGCCAGCTGCTACACGGCTACCTGGCCCAAGCGCTGGGCGAGCGCGCGGCGGTGTACAGCGCCGGCGTGGAAGTGCACGGCCTCAACCCGCGTGCCGTGCGCGTGATGGCGGAAGACGGCGTGGACATTTCGGCCCACACCAGCAACCACGTCGACGAGTACGCGGCCGTGCCTTTCGACTACGTCATTACCGTGTGCGACCATGCCCATGAGGTGTGCCCAATGTTCCCCTCCACGGCCCAAAAGCTGCATCACAACTTCCCCGACCCAGCCAAAGCTACTGGCAGCGAGGAGGAAATTATGGCGCAGTTCCGCAGCGTGCGTGAACAGGTGAAGGCCTACGCGCAGGAATTCGTGCGGGCCGAATTTTAGGGGTAGGGTGCGGGGCTTGCCCCCGCCCGCCGTTGCTTAAATTTGAATCGTTCAACAACGGGCGGGGGCAAGCCCCGCACCCTACCCTGTTAAAGCCTTTCTGCCCTTATGACCCTGCTTCCTCTCACGGCGGCCCACTGGCCGGCCGTGCGCGCCATTTACGCCGAGGGCATGGCCACCGGCACCGCCACCTTCGCCACCGAGCCGCCCAGCTGGGAGGCCTGGGACACCAGCCACCTGCCCACCTGCCGCCTGGTGGCCGCCGATGCCTCCGGCACGGTGCTGGGCTGGGTGGCGCTGTCGCCGGTATCCAGCCGCTGCGTGTATGCGGGCGTGGCCGAGGTAAGCGTGTACGTGGCGGCCGCCGCCCGGGGGCGCGGCGTGGGCCTGGCCCTGATGCAGGCGCTGGTGACGGAATCAGAAGAAAACGGCCTGTGGACCTTGCAAGCAGGTATTTTCCCCGAAAACGCGGCCAGCCTGCGCCTGCACGAAGCCGTGGGCTTCCGGCAGGTGGGGCGGCGCGAGCGCATCGGCCAGCTACGCGGCGTGTGGCACGACACGCTGCTGCTGGAGCGCCGCAGCGCCGTAGTAGGCACCTCTAACCCCGTTTTGGCCTGATGCAACCGACGCTGCGAACCTGCCTGCTGGCCGAGGTGCTGGGCACTGCCATTCTGTTGATTTTCGGGACGGGCGCGGCCGTGGTCGATGCCCAGACGCACGCGCTGGGGCACGGCGGCGTGGCGGCGGCCTTTGGGCTGGTGGTGTTCATCATCATCCAGAGCCTGGGCGAAACCAGCGGCGCCCACGTGAACCCGGCCGTGACGCTGGCCTTCTGGGCGATGGGGCGGTTTGAGGGGCGGCGGGTGCTGCCCTACGTGGGGGCGCAGCTGGCGGGCGCGGCGCTGGGCAGCTTGCTGGTGAAGCTGATTGCCGGGCCGGGCTCCGACCTCGGGGCCACGCTGCCGGCCCACGGCCCCTGGCAGGCGCTGGGCATCGAAACCTTCCTCACCTTCTGGCTGATGCTGGTGATTTTCCGGGTCACCTCGGGCTCGAAAGAAGTGGGCATGCTGGCGGGGCTGGCCATCAGCAGCACGGTGGCGCTGGAGGCGCTGGTGGCCGGCCCGCTCACGGGCGCGAGCATGAACCCGGCCCGCTCGCTGGCCCCGGCGTTACTCAGCGGGATTTGGACGGATTGGTGGGTGTATATCGTGGGGCCGGTGGCCGGCGCGCTGCTGGCCGTGGCGGTGGATAAGTGGCTGCAAAGCCGCGAGGTTGTTCGGAAAGTCGCTGTTTAAAACGTCTGTCATCCTGAGCGCAGCGAAGGACCTCATTGCGGCTACAACCGTCTGAAATTACTGCAAGCTGTTCATCGGTGATAAGGTCCTTCGCTGCGCTCAGGATGACAGGATTTTCGACATTCGAACCAGTTCCAATAACGGCCTGCCCCACTGGCACCGCCGCAACCTTTCGGCCCGACGACCGGTTGCGGTGCTTTGAATCTTACAAGCTACCGCCATGACCACTGCCGCCCTGAGTGCCCTGTATGAGGAGCTGACACCCTGCACCGGCCCCGACCTGAACTCCCTGCTGCCCCCGGGCATTCAGCGCGAAATCGGCCATTTCAACGCGTTTGATTTGAGCAACCTCTGGGAGGCCAGCCCGCTGCGGCCCGCCACGCCGTATGCCTGCCGCTCCTTCTACAAAATCAGCTTGCTGCGCAGCCGCAGCTGCACCGAATACGCCAACCAGACCATCGCCATTGCGCCCGATGCGTTGGTGTTTTCGACGCCCAAGGTACCGTTTCAGTGGTGGCCCGCCGAGCCGCAGCGCGGGCATTTCTGCCTCTTCACGGCCGAGTTTCTACTGCCGGTACTCGGGGGCCTCACGCCGGATGAGCTGCCCCTGTTCCAGGCCGACGGCTACCCCGTGTTTCAGCTAACGCCGGCCGAAGTGGGGCGGGCGGAGGCCATTTTTACTCGCATGCACGAGGAGCTGGCCTCCGACTACGCCCACAAGTACGACTTGCTGCGGGCCTACGTGCTGGAGCTGCTGCACCTGGGCCAGAAGCACCAGCCCGCCACCACGCTGCACCCTGCCCACACGGCGGCGGCCCGGCTTTCGTCGCGCTTCGTGGAGCTGCTGGAACGGCAGTTTCCGCTCGCCACGCCCCAGCAGCGCGTGCGGCTGCGCACCGCCAAAGACTTTGCCGACCACCTGGCCGTGCACGTCAACCACCTCAACAAGGTGCTCAAGGACAGCACCGGCCGCACCACCACCGACCTCATTGGCGGGCGGCTGGCGCAGGAAGCCAAGGCCCTGCTGCGCCAGTCGGACTGGACGCTCTGGGAAATTGCCGACAGCCTGGGTTTCGTCGATGTAGCGCACTTCTCGCACTTTTTCCGGCGCTACGCGGCCGTGAGCCCCGGTGCGTTTCGGACGCTGGAAGCGGTGCCGGTTTGATTTCTACAAGAAGCTGATTGGCGGGTACAACACCGCCGGCAGTGGGCCGGAGGACCTTTGTCGTGTTCAAATCAACACCATCAAGAACCTCCCTATGAGTACTTCCAAAATCGCCCTGCTCACCGGCGGCAGCCGGGGCCTGGGCAAAGACATGGCCCTGAAACTGGCCCAGCAGGGCATCGACGTTATCCTGACCTACCACACGCAGCAGGCCGAAGCAGAAGCTGTGGTGGCCGAAATTGAAGCGTTGGGCCGCCGCGCCGTGGCCCTGCGCCTGAACGCGGCCGACATCAGCACGTTCGAGGCGTTTTTCGGGCAGGTGGCCACGGCGCTGCACGACACCTTCGGCACCGACCGTTTCGATTTTCTCATCAACAACGCCGGCACCAGCCTCAACGTCCCCATTGCCGAAGCGACGGAGGCGCAGTTTGACGACATGCTGAATATCCACTTCAAAGGCGTGTATTTCCTCACGCAACGGGCGCTGCCGCTGCTGCGCGATGGCGGCCGGATTGTCAATGTTTCTTCGGCCACTACGCGCAGCTCCTTCGCGGGCGTTTCGGTCTACGCCTCCATGAAAGGGGCCGTAGAGGTATTCACGCGCTACCTGGCCCTGGAGCTGGGCAGCCGGGGCATTGCGGCCAACGTGGTGGCGCCCGGCGCAGTATTTGGCGGCGGCGCCATGACCGATACGCCCGAAATCCGCGCCTGGGTGGCCCAGGCCACGGCCCTCGGCCGCGTGGCCGAGCCCGACGACATCGGCGGCGCGGTGGCCTTCCTCTGCTCCGAGGCCGGGCGCTGGGTGAACGGCCAGCGCCTGGAGCTAACGGGTGGCATGACGCTGTAAGGTCGTCAGAAACGTAAGTTCACGCTACAAAAAGGGCCCCAGTGCTACGCTGGCGGCCTTTTTTGCTTTACAGCATCCGGGGCGCTTAGTTCGTGGGCTGGACGCCAAACGGTTTTTCGATTTCCTGCGCGAGCAGTGATAAGAAGGTAGTCAGCAGCACAATCTAGTGTTAGATGGCTTGTGAAAAGACACGCCCCGACTAGCCGAGCTTGGCGCTAGTGTTTTTGGTACCACTCTTTAGCTAAACGCCAAGGCTGATATGCTGCCGCCGGCAATTGGACAGCGTATTCATCGGTAGCGTATTCATCGGTTCCTCCCAGTTCTAGCAAAACCGCTGCCACAGCATCTAACAGATACGTAGGAGTTGAGCCCATACCGCATAAGGCCTCATAGGACGGTTCCTCTAATGTTGGCAGCAGTAATGTGAAGCCGCCAGCTATTGTCTTACTTGATGCTTCTACGGCAAAGAAGCCTTGCTCATCCTTTACATATTCGCAGGTGATTTGCTCTGCTGTTAGCTCTTCCAATCGTGCGATGATTGTTTCGACTGTTGGCGGTTCGCCAGTAAAGCAGAATCTCTTTCTCAACAATCCCATACTGTAATTATACAGGAATTTATCATGGAGTAGAAAGCTGCCTTTAAACCTTGCTACCGATTGGCACAATCGCACGATAACGTCTGAACGGTTTTCGCCCGACCTTTGCCCCTTCAACCAACAATACCGCACCCTATGGCCAGCCTCCTCCTCGGCGATTACAACGACCTCGAAGTAGCCCGCGAAACCAGCATCGGCCTCTACCTCACCTCCGACGACGGCGACCTGCTGCTGCCCGAAAAGTACGTGGAGACCGGCACCCGCGTGGGCGACATCGTGCGCGTGTTCGTGTACCGCGACTCGGAGGACCGCCTCATTGCCACCAACCTGCGGCCCCTGGCGCTGGTCGACAGCTTTGCCGCCCTCACCGTGAAGGACCACGGCCCGGCTGGCGCTTTCCTGGAGTGGGGCCTGGAGAAAGACTTGCTCCTGCCCTACCGCAACCAGCGGCGCGACCTGCGCATCGGCGAGCGGGTGTTCGTGTACGTGTACCTCGACGAGGAAAGCGACCGACTGGTGGCTTCCACCAAATGGAAGCAGTTCCTGCAAAACACCCCATTCCAGGGCGAGCCCGGCGACGAGGTGCGCCTGCTGGTGGCCGACGAAACCGAGCTGGGCTACCCCGTCATCGTTAACGGGACGCACCAGGGACTGCTGTTTCACAACGAAGTATTCCGACCTCTGCGCCTGGGCGAGCAGCTGCCCGGCTTCCTGCGCCAGGTGCGGGCCGATGGCAAGCTCGACGTGCGCCTGCAAAAGGAAGGCTACGGCGAAGTAGAATCGGCGACGGATACGTTGCTCAAAGCCATTCAGGCCGCGCCGGGCGGCCGCCTGCCGCTGGGCGATAAAAGCCTGGCCGAAGACGTGTACCGCCGCGTGGGCATGAGCAAAAAGGTGTTCAAGAAGGCGCTGGGAGCTTTGTTCCGGCAGGGCCTGGTGCTGCTGGAGCCGGAAGCAACTATTCTGAAGTAGGGTGCGGGGCTTGCCCCCGCCCGTCGTAGAATGGCAGTCATAAGTCATCACCCTATATTTCGGAACACTCAACGAACTGTTCACCGACGGGCGGGGCAAGCCCCGCACCCTACATGGAACCTGCCCCACAGCGCCGCAGCATCCGTTACCAAGGATACGATTACAGCATGGCGGGTTATTACGCCCTTACCATATGCGCCCGCAACAAAGCTCATTTGTTCGGCAGCCTGGCAACCGGCGGAACAATACACCCATCCCCACTAGGAGAAATCGTACTAGCTGAATTGACAGCCATACCAAGCTATTTCCCAGCCGCCCGCCTTGATACATGGGTGCTCATGCCCAACCATTTGCACTGCATCCTGGTGCTAACCCGGAATAGGGCTGTGTCGGTAAGCACGATAGTTGGCAGCTTTAAATCGCGCTGTTTCGCGCGCTGGCGAAAACAAATAGTCGCAGGTGGTCAGCCAGCACCGCCCTCCTGCTGGCAGCGCGATTACTACGAGCATATTATTCGGGATGCCCGTGAATTAGAAGGCTACCGCAAATACATTCTGGAAAATCCCAACCGTTGGTAAGTGCGGGGCTTGCCCCCGCCCGTCGTTGAACGGTCAGTACCGATACCGTTCAACGACGGGCGGGGGCAAGCCCCGCACCCTACTTCAGCATCGCTCTGCTCGCCAGCCGCTTCAAGTAGCTGCCGTTTCGTCGCGCCGCGTGGCAACGCTCAGCCTTATTCCTTTACCAGTTTCAGCGCCTGCATACCGGCGGCAGTTGCCAGGCGCAGGGTGTACACGCCCGCGGGCAAGCGGCCGAAGCGCGTGGTTTCGAGCGCGGGCTGGCTAATACCGGCGGGCAGCGGCCCCAGCTCCTGGTGCAGCACTTCGCGGCCCAGCGCATCGAGCACCGTGAGGGTGGCCGTGGTGGTGGCTTGCGGCAGCTCCAGGCTCAGGTGCACGGCTTGCTGGTACGGATTGGGCCAGGCCAGCAGCCGGGCGGCCGGGGCATCGAACCGCACGGTGCGCACGGGCGAGAACGTGGCCGAACCATCGCGGTCGAGCTGGCGCAGGCGGTAGTAGCGCAGGCCGGCTTGGCCGGTTTCGCCGTCGAGAAAGCGGTAGCTGCGGGCGGCGGTGCTGCTGCCTGCGCCGGCCACGAAGCCCAGGTTGCGGAAGGCCCGGCCGTCGGGGCTCACCTGCACGTCGAAACCGGCGTTGTTGAGCTCGGTGGCCGTGTTCCAGGTCAGCAGGACATTGGCGCCCTGGCGGGCGGCTTCGAAGCGCACCAGCTGCACGGGCAGCGGGGCGGCCGCATCGCTGATGGCCAGGATGCTGAAGCCCGAAAGGCCGGCAGGGCCGGTGAGGGTGCGGGCCGTGGTGTTCACCGCCGTGTTGAAGTAAGTGCCGTAGCCGCTGTTGGCGCTGTTGCGCTGGCTGATGCGCTGGGCGGCCTCGCTGGCAATGGTGCCCAGCAGGGCCGGGTCATACGCCAGGGTGGGCTGGTAGGTGTAGCCGCTGCCGTCGGCGTTGGCATCGCTAAAATCGAAGTAGGCGTTGGCGTAGCGGGCCCCGGCCGCGAAAGGCGCGGGCGGCGTGGTGCCCGAATAGTAGCGGGCCACCACGCTAGTGGGCACGGTGCCGGTGGGGCCGTAGGCGAGGCTAGCCAGCAGCCGGCCGTTGAGCGAGAAGGTTTGGGCACCGCCCAGCGCCGGCGCGCCGGCTACTTCCAGCGGGTTGGGCAGGACGGAGGCCGACGGCGTTACCTCGTAGGCGCCCAGGTCGGGGGCGCCGGCGGCCACGGTGGTGGGGCGAGCGGTGCCGAGGATGTCGGTATCGACCACGGCCAGCTGCACACCCGTGCCGTTGAGGACGTAGGCGCTGGCGTCGGTGGTGTTGGGCTGCAGATTGGTGGCCGAGGTGAAGGCCGCCGTGTTGCCGCCCGACGACTTCATGGAGCTGGCATCTTGGCCGGTAGCGGCCTGCCAGGCGGCCAGCGTGCTGCGGTCCTGGCCCCCGAGGCGGCCCACGTATTCGGCCGAGCCCGTGCTACGCAGGTCGTAGAGGTTGTAGTCGATGGTGGTGAAGGGGTTGCCGGTGGCGGCCTGCACGTACACGGCGTAGTTGGTGCCCATCTGCCCGGCGTCGGGGTCGGCGGTGGTTTGCACGTTGCTCAGGATGTTGTTGCGCAGGTCGATGCCGCCGGCCCCGTTGGCCACGAAGAGGGCCGCGGCCACCTTGTTGGAATAGGGGTTGTTGGGCCGGCTGCCGTTGAGCTGCACCGAGTTGTTGTAGATGCTGTAGCCCGAGCCGCTCAGCACGCCGATGCCCATCAGCTGGGTGGTGTTGCTGGCTCCGTCGCCGCCGCCCGTCAGGTCGGCCACCACGTTGTTGCGCACCGCGATGTTGGCCGTGATGTTGCCGGGGTCGAGCGAAATGCCCCGCACACCCACGCTGCCGGTGCCCAGGTACTTGAGGGTGACAACCCGGTTGCGGGCCACCACCGTGCCCGGCGTGTTGCTGCCCACCACAATGCCGTAGAGGTTGGTGGTGTTCGAGCTGCCAAAGCTGATTTGATTGCCGCCGATGGTGGTGTTGCTGGCGTTGAACACCAGCAGGCCAAACGAGCTGCTGTTTGTGATGGTGTTGCCTGGCAGCGCAGCCGCGAGGCCGCCCAGCACGTTGCCGTCGTCGTTGAGGCCGGCCCCGGCCGCGTAAATCCCGATGCGGGCCGTGCTGATGGTGTTGCCCCGCAGGGTGTTGTTGGAGTTCGTACCGGCCAGATTGGTGGCGCTCACCTGGCTGCCGTTGATGGCGGCGGGGGCCAGGTAGATGCCATAAGTGGCGTTGGCGTTGGCGTTGTTGAGCGTGACGGTGGCGTTCAGGATGTTGTTGTACTGGCAGCCGTCGGTGGCCGAGTTGCGGAACAGGGCGTAGCCGTACTCCATGGCCCGGTTGTCGCCGCCCAGCAGGTCGCCCGCCGCAATGGTGGGGTTCTCGCCCACGTCAATGCCGTCGAAAGTCACGTAATCGGCCCCTTGCAGCTTGATAACGGCATCTTGCTGGCCAGCGGCGGCCGAGCTCGGCGGCTGCACCACGGGCTTGGACGGGCCCGAGTTGTCGCGCTGGAAGGTGATGGTGTTGCTGCTGCTGGTGCCGGCCGGCGAAATCAGGTTCAGGTTGCTTTCCAGGAACGTGCTGCCATCCTTCACGCCGAGCACGACCGGCCCGGCCACGCCCCGGCTGTTGAGGGCCGAGAAGGCCGCCGTCATCGTGGTGAAGTTGGGCAGCCCGCCGCCGCCGGGGTTCACGGTGTAAGTGCCGTTGAGGGCGCCCACCGAGTAGAAAGCCGCCGTGCTCAGGTTGAGCGTGGCCATGTCGTAGACCGACTGGCGCGGGTAGGCCGCAAAGTCGTTGGCAATCTGCGTCTGCGTCTCGCTGGTGGAGAAAATGTAGTAGTTGATGGACGTCCCCGTCTGCCCCGGAATGGTGCCAGTGATGGTGGTGCCGCTCACCGTCATCGGCACGATGGTGGAGGAAGCGTAGCTGTTGGTGGTGTAGCGCAGGAAGAAGTTTTCGCCGCTGCCGGGCACGGCGCTCAGCGTGGCCGTGATGGTGGCCGGCTGCCCGTAGCCCACCGCCGCGCCGGGCCCCGACGGCGCCCCGATGGTAACCGGGTTGAACGCGGTTTCCAGCACGGCCATGTCGTTGTTGGCGGCCGTGTTATTGGTGATGTTGAACGTGTAGTAGCGGCCACCCGTCACGGCGGGCAGGTAGCCCGGCTTGCCGTTGCCCCCGTTGTAGCGGGCCGAGGCCTCGCGGGTGCCGGGGTCGATGAACTGGTTGAAGCCGACTATCGTCACCGTACTGGCGTTGTCGTAGGGCCGCCAGCTAGAGCTGAAGTCGTTGGTACCGACCATGAAGTTCCATTCGCGGCTGCTGCCGCCCGAGGTGGCCTGCGCCCGGTACTGCTTGAAGCTGCCGCCGCCTTTGGTCGTGAGCGACTGGGCCTGGTAGTTGCCATCGACCACGCGGGTGCCGATGGCATTGGGCTGCTGCGCAGAGGCATGCAGGCTGGTGCCCAGGGTGGCGAGCACGCCCAGTGCCAGCACGCGGCTTCCGGCCGACTGCAGGGCAGCGAGGGCCCGGCAAGGTAAATTTGTACGCATAAAAAACTAGAGGGTGGGGAATAGAGAACGGGGCAATAAGCTTGTGCGCAGCCTGGCCAACCAGTAAAAAGCCAGATGAGTACGCAAATTTAAATCACTGGCCCTGAACGCCAAATGAAGCAGCAGCCCTACAACAAAAAGTAAACCCCGGCATGTTTTCCACCAAAGACAGCTGCCAGTCAGTTGATTACGGCCGTGGCAGGCGCTGCCGACCAGCGCGGGGCGGAAGCGACTGGCTCGGGAGGCCGGTTTCGACAAACGGGCTTTTGTTTCCGTATTCCCAATTCCTCGCTTCTTATCTCGTGCTATGAAAACCGCTTTACTCGCCGGGGCCACGGGCCTCATTGGTTCGCAACTGCTGCCGCTGCTCCTCGCTTCGGAGCGCTACGCCAAGGTGATTGTGGTGGGGCGCCGGGCCGTGCCCATCCTTCACCCCAAGCTGGTGCAGGTGACGACGGAGCTCGACAAGCTGGAAGATGTACGCCTGAAGCTGATTGCCGACGACGTGTTCTGCTGCCTGGGCACCACCATGGCGCAGGCGGGCTCGAAGGAGGCTTTTTTCAAGGTCGATTTCCTGTACGTGGTGCAGCTGGCGGCGCTGGCGGCGGGCAACTTCGCGGCGCAGTTTATGGTGGTGAGCAGCATGGGGGCCGATGCCGACAGCCGCATCTACTACAGCCGGGTGAAGGGCGAGATGGAAGCGGCCGTGCAGCAGGCGCCGTTTCGGGCCATTCATATTTTCCGGCCTTCGCTGCTGCTGGGCGAGCGGGCCCGGCCCCGCCTGGGCGAGCGGCTGGGCGCCGTGGTGCTGGCGCTGCTGCGCCCCCTGCTGCGCGGGCCGCTGCTGAAGTACCGGCCAGTGGCTGGCGCGGCGGTGGCCGCCGCCATGCTGCAAGCAGCCGAAGACGATGGCGGCGGCGTGCGGGTGCACGAGGCGGCGGGGCTGGTGGCTTAAGTCGAACCTGCGCGAGCGGCCCACCGGCGTCTACCCCGTCCGCATCCACGCCCAGGAAGGCACCGTGGTGAAACGCCTGGTGAAGGAGTAGCCCGGCCCGTAGCCGGAAGCAGCAAAAAGCCTCGCCAGTAGCTGGCGAGGCTTTTTTATAGATAATTACTGACGCTTATACTTCTCTTGAGTAACTGCATTATCAATCTGATTTCTAAATCCATTCATCAGTGCCAATACATTATCCAACAACTCAACATATTCCTCTTCATCAATTAAAATATCACGTCCGTGGGCAATTGCATTGCGCTTATCGAGCAATTTGACATCTATTAGATTGCCTTTAGAAATAAAATCATCAGGTTCAAGCCCAAGAGAGAGGATAATATTTTTGAGTACGGTAGAATTAAGATTATACTTTGTATTAACTTCCTCTTTTGACAAGCTAGAGATTCTATCATTCATCCCACCTTCAAAGAACGTCACAAGGTCAATAAGCGAAGCTATGCTATCTGCGTTTACGAAAGATATTTTCTGCCTCAGCGACAAAGCCAAAAAATTAACCGATAACTCGTTGTATTTGAATCTTCGCTTTCCCACAAAATTGATGTATGCTTTCCCGGTATTTTTAACAAATCCTTCCCAATGAGCATAAAGCATTGTTATACCTGACCTTAATAAAACTCGTCGCTTTGATTCAATCGAAGAGTTTGCAGAAATTAGTCCTCTAATATCATCTAATTCCTTTCTACGCCAAGCTATTTCCCTGCTCATAAAGTCGTAGAGCTCCTCTGCAGTTCCTCCTTTCATTTCTTTTTAGGGGTCTTCTTTGCGTTTGAAGCAGCAACCTTTGTAGTTTTTGAGTTTGCCCTAGGCATTGCCTCTGGCTTTAGCATCGAAAACATATTCCTGCCTAGCGGAATAATTGATGGTATACGAGATGATGCTCTTACTCCAGAACCGGAATTGGCTACAAAAACCCTGTTTGACCAAATTTCAGAGATTATTGCCACTAAATCAGTGTCCGATTTATCAACAGCCACAAAATTATACCCAACGCCTAACGCAACAGCTTCGAAAGCAGATAGCAAGAATCCGCCTGTGAATTTATGTTTACTGTTATCGTATTTTCTTAAGCACTCATCCCCAACGCGAGAATGCAGCAATTTGAATGTATTATCAAATGCATCTTTTTCTTTCTTTTTGTCAATGCTACCTTTTTCAAGTAGCTCTATCATTTTATTCGTAAGAAAATCATTGACATCTCCGACCTTTTTAAGCTCATCAGGCTCAATGGTTCTAAACAGAACGAATCTTAAGACTAAATCCATATCGTACTGCTCATCAACTGCCCTATCCGTCAACGAAGTACACGCCTTAAAATGCTCGTTATTTGCAAGCGTCCTTAACCAATCATAAAATTCGATATCCATCATAACCGCAATCGAGTTTCTTACTTCTTGCGGTGACAAAGAAGACCCTCCTGTATTCAAACGTTGAAAAAGTTCGTATTTACTAGTTTCGTTACTCTCCCGAAGAATAATACTTACTGTGATTTTTGTCCTCTTGATAATTAAGCGCTGAGCAACGGTAAGAGAGTTTTCCAACTCTTCATTTTCCCATGTTTTACCTTCTAAACCGGGCAAATATTTAGTTGACATCAAAACCAAAGGCGGAACGAGTTTGCCATTGTTATCTTTCAGGATGCCTAAAAGTTGATAGATGGTGGAGAGGCGTTGCAGCCCGTCTACTACATCCCATACCCCGTCGGGCCGTTGCGCCACGAAAACCTGAGGAATTGGAATACCAAGAAGAATTGATTCAATCAATCGTGTTTTTTGAGATGCGGACCATCTAAAAAATCTTTGAAATTCAGGGTGAATGTCAATTTCTCCCGACTCGTATATACTAATCCATTCGCCAATAGACATGGAGTAACCATCCGTTTTAATTTCAGTACGCGCTTTGTCGATTTGTTCCTGCAGTGTCATAAAATCCGAATTTTGTCAGTTAAACTTCGTTGCTTTAGGAGAAAGGTAAGCATCTATTAATGCAACAATAATCTGTTCGGCTTGCAAATGGTACGGCTAATAGCTCTTAATCACAAAAAAAGCCCCGCCAGAGCTACTGGCGGGGCTTTTCGTTGCTGCTCACGGCTTAGGCAGCGGGCTTGCCGGCCACGCCGGGTTGCGGGCCGCCCCCGCCCAGCACGATGAGCTTGGTGTAATCCTGGAAACGCTCCCATACCTCGTGCTTGGTGGGCAGGCTTTAGTAGCGGCGCAGCGACTTGCTGCGGTTGGCTTGGCCCGCAGCGGCGCGCTGAAACGACGATTGAACGCCCGGAAAGCAAGAGCTTCCGCCGGGCCGGGCGGCAGGGCGCTGCAAATAACCCGGGGAGCATGAGCTACTATCTTAGGGGTTTAGAAGACCGTTTTTCCGGCGAATTCCAGTCCGGATGGGAAGCGCGGGTTGGCCGCCAAACCGGGCTCCCCATTTTCCTTTCCCATGAAGCAGCTATACCTTTTCGCCGCCCTCTGGCTAGCGGTGCTCGCCCCTGCCCGGGCCCAAACCACCCTGTTTGCCGAAGATTTTGAAAGTGGCACCCTCGGTCGTTTCACCGCCGTCAACGCCCAGCAGGTGCCGGCCTGGTATGCCGGCGCTGCCCCCGGCAACGGTCCCCGCTGGGCCGGGGCGGCGGCGGCCTTTGTGTCGGCCACCGGCACCACCTACGGGCCACTGGCCGGCCAAAGCGGGCTGGTTCACTTATACAGCGACATTACGTTTCCGGCCGGCACCACCAAGTTCACGCTGCGCTTCGATTTTCGCAGCCAGGGGCTGCTGGCGGTGCACCTGGCCCCCACCTCCTACCTGCCCACGGCGGGGGTGATGCCCGATTACCTAGCCGCCACCCCGGTCACGGTCAATCTGCAAAGCGGGGGCGCCTATACCTCCACCTACCTGCCGCTTCCGGCCGCCGTGGCGGGCACTACGCAGCGCCTGATTTTTACCTGGGCCAGCAGCCCCGCGGGGCCGGCGGTGCTTCCGGCGGTGCTCGACAACGTGGAGGTAACGGCCGGCGCGCCCGCGCCCCTGGCGGGCACCTACACCCTCAACCGGCAGCTGGCCCGGGGCGCGCGCAATTTCCATAGCCTCACCGACGTCTTCTATCAGCTGAACAACGGCGGCACCAGTGCCCCGGTCAGCGTGGGCATTGCCGCGGGCCAGCGTTTCGACGAGCTCCTGCCCCAGCTCTGGGGCGAGAACGCGCACCCGGTAGTGTTTCAGAAACAAGGAACGGGGCCCAACCCGCAGCTGCAGGGCGGCAACATCGACCTGGTGGGGGCTCACCACCTCACCTTCGATGGCCTCGATGTGGTGCCCGGCCCGGGAGCCGTGGGCCCCGAAGCGGGGTACGCCATTTCGGGCGCGTTCGACCAGGGCAGCCACGACATCCGCATCCGCAACGCCACCATCATCATGCGGCAAACCCAGCCGCATACCAAAGGCATCTACCAGCGCAACCTGCTGCTGGCCAGAAGCGGGCCGGGCGATACGGCCCTCGTGAACCGGCGCATTCACTACGAAAACCTCCAGATTCAGCAGAGCTGCCACGGCATCTGGATAGCGGCCGGCGTGGGCGATGTGCCCGATTTCGACGTGGAAGTGGCGCACGTCACCATCGGCGACGGGACGCCGGGCAACATCGGCTACCCCACCAACGGCTACGAGGCCTACGGAATGTATTTCCTGCGGGTGAACGGCCTGAACGTGCACGACAACCTCGTGCAGGGCGTGGTCAGCCGGACCAACTACGCCGTGGGCATCTACGTGTATGAGTCGATGGGCCCGCTGCCGGCGGTGCTGGCCAACAACCGCATCCGCAACATCGAATTCCGGCACCCGGCCAACCCCGCTATGTTTCCGGCCATGCCGGCGCTGGCCGTGGGCCTGTGGCTGTTGCAGGCCCCCAGCGCCCGGGCACTGGCGGCCGGGCACCCGCTGCGGGTGTACAACAACGAAGTCAGCGACCTGCGGCACGGCCTGGCGGTGGGTGCGGCTATTCCGACCGACCGCAACGGCCAGACCCAGGGCGTAATCGCCACCTTGGGCGGCTTTGCCAGCAGCTCACTGCTCTTCGCCCACAACACGGTGGCCGTGGCGGCCCCGGGCTGGTCCAACTTCAGCAGCAGTGCCGTCATCACGAGCTCCCCGGTTCTGACGCTCGGCACGGCCGAGATTCTGAACAACATCCTGCTCAACACTACCCCGCCCATCGGTGTGCTTACCGCCTCCACGTATCAGTCGGTGCTGAATGTCGGCATTCCGGCCACCCAGGCCGCGCCGCCGCTCACCCGGGTGCGGTCAGACTATAATAACCTGGTACTGGCACCCGGGGGGCAGCGCTTCCTGGGGGCGTATGGCGCCGGCACGACGGGCGGCTCGCAGCAATATGCGTCGCTGGCCGCCTGGCAGGCCGCCGCCGGGTTCGATGCCCACTCCCTGGCCCTGGACCCGCAATTCAGCTCGGGCTCGGCCCCGCTGCGCCCCACCAATGGCGCGCTGGACAACCGCGGCACGCCCCTGGCCGCCGTCTCCACCGACCTCACTGGAACCCTGCGCGGGTCGCCGCCCGACGTGGGCGCGTACGAATTCAGCGGCACGGCTACCTCTGCCGCCGTCGGCCAGCCCCGCCAACCGGTGCAGGCCTGGCCCATCCCCTTTGCTGACCAGTTGCACCTGGCCATTCCTCCAACCTTTAGCGGCCCGCTGCAACTGGTGCTTCTGGACGGGCTGGGCCGGGTAGTGCGCCAGCAAGCAGTAGCCGCACCCAACGAATCGGTGACGCTATCGGGCCTGCAGGCGCTCCCGCCCGGCCCTTACTGGCTGCGCCTGAACAGTGTATCCAGGCCGCCGCTGGTGCAACGTCTGATGCACTAAGGGGCGGGCGGCGGTGGGCGGCCGGTGCATGGGCCTGCCGCGTAGGCGTCGAGTGTTTCTCCGGTTGCCCCGCAGCTGCCGGAGCTGGCCATTTGGTCGTCGCGGCCTTAGCTGGTTGTAGCAAAAAAGCCCTGCCAGTTGCTGGCGGGGCTTTTCGTTTCGCTCGCGGCTTAAGCATCCTGCTTCGCGTCGGGCGCGTCTTTGGGGCTGCCCCCGCCGAGGATGATGAGCCGGGGGCAGCCCCAGAAGCGCGGCCACACCTCGTGTTTGGTGGGCGAAGTTTTGGAAGGTTTGCACGGCGTGGAATTGGTCAACGCCTTCATCACACTATCCAAAAAACGACTAATATTACTGCCTTGTCTTTCCTTTAAAACCAGAAATATGCGCCATAACACGACGAAACTTGCGGCCCTGCTCCTGGCAGCGGCCTGCTTTGCCCCGCCGGCCTTTGCTCAGCCCAAGGCTAAGGCCAAGCCGGCGGCGGCCAAGACCGGCTCGTTTTCCCTACCCTACGAAAAATTTACGCTGGAAAACGGCCTGCAGGTAGTGCTGCACGAAGACCACTCCGACCCCATTGTAGCCTTCGCCACGGTGGTGCACGTGGGCTCGAACCGCGAGAAGCCCGGCAAAACCGGCTTTGCGCACTTCTTCGAACACATGTCGTTCAACGACTCGGAAAACACCCCCGTGGGGGCCAACCGCAAGCTGATTGAGGAATGGGGCGGGCAGCGCAACGGCGGCACCTGGAGCGACGGCACCCAGTACTACGAAGTGGTGCCCAAGGATGCCTTCGACAAAATCATGTGGATTGACTCCGACCGCCTCGGCTACATGATTAAGACAGTGACCACCGACGCCCTGGCCCGCGAGATTCAGGTGGTGAAAAACGAGAAGCGCCAGAACTACGACAACGTGGCCTACGGCTCGGTGAACGAGGTAATGCGCAAGAACCTCTACCCTGCCGACCACCCCTACAACTGGACGGTGATTGGCTCGCTGCCCGATTTGCAGGCCGCCACCCTGCCCGACGTGCAGGAGTTTTACCACCAGTACTACGGCCCCAACAACGCCACGCTGGTAATCGCCGGCGACATCAACATGGCCGAAACCAAGGCCAAAGTGCAGCGCTGGTTCGGCGAGATTAAGAAGGGGCCGGCCGTGCCGGCCCTCAAGCCCCGCCCGGCTGGCCTCACCCAGACCAAGTCGCTGTATATGGAGGACAACTTTGCCCGCCTGCCGCAGCTGCAGATGGTGTTTCCCAGCATTCAGGAGTACCACCGCGACACCTACGCCCTGCAAGTGCTAAGCGAGCTGCTGGCCGGCAACCGCACGTCGCCGCTGTACAAGGTGATAGTGGAGGAGCAGAAGCTGGCGCCCGGCGTACTGGCCTATCAGAACAGCAGCGAGCTGGCGGGCGAGTTCACTCTGCAGGTGCGGGCCAACCCCAACACGAGCTTGCAGCAGGTGCACAGTGCCATCGAGGAAGGCCTGAAGCGGTTCGAAACCCAGGGCTTTTCCGACACCGAGCTGGCCCGCATTCGCGCCAAAATCGAAACCGACCTGTATTCCGGCGTGGAGTCAGTGCTAAGCAAGGCCCTGCAAATGGGCCGCGACAACGAGTTCGCCGGCGACCCGGCCTACCTCGCCAAAGACGCCCAAATGGCCCAAGCCGTGACCCGCGCCGACGTGATGCGCGTGTACAACCAGTACCTGAAAGGCAAGCCCTACGTGATGACCAGCGTGGTGCCCAAGGGCCAGCAAAACCTGGTAGTGCAGGGCGCGCAGCTGGCCACCGTGTACCAGGAAAAAGTGGTGGCCGGGGTGCAGAACGAGGACGTGGGGCAAGGCAAAGAAGCCGTATTTGAGAAAACTGTCACCAAAAACGACCGTTCCGAGCCGGGCTTCCTGCAAACGCCGCTGTTTAAGATGCCCGCCATCTGGAACGCCTCGCTGGCCAACGGCCTGAAAGTGTACGGCATCGACAACCGCGAAATTCCGCTCGTGACCTTCGACGTCACCATTCCCGGCGGCCACTCCCTCGACCCACTGGCCAAGGCCGGCACCGCCTCGCTGGTGGCCCAGATGCTGACGCAGGGCACGGCCAGCAAGACCCCGGCCCAGCTGGAGGAGGCCATCGACCTGCTGGGCGCCAGCATTTCGGTGAACAGCACCGCCGAAGAAATCCGGGTGCAGGCGCGCTGCCTGGCCCGCAACTTTGCCCCCACTCTGGCCCTGGTGCAGGAAATGCTGCTGCAGCCCCGCTGGGATGCCGCCGAGTTTGCGCGCCTGAAAAGCTCGCTGGCCACCAACCTGAAAGGCCAGGAAGCCAACGCGGCCGTGTTGGGCAGCCAGAACTTTAACCGGCTGCTCTACGGCCCCAATCATATTCTGAGCTACCCCACCACCGGCACGCTGGCCACCACGGCCGGCATTACCCTGGAAGATTTGAAGGCGTACTACAACACCAATATTTCGCCGTCCGGCGCGGCCGTGCACGTGGTGGGCGCCATCGACCAGAACACGGTGGCGACGGCGCTAAAGCCCCTGGAAACCAGCTGGGCCGCCAAACCCGTGCGCCTGGCCCAGCAGACCCTGCCCGCGCAGACGCTGGGCGGCAACGTGTACTTCATTGACGTGCCCGAGGCCAAGCAGTCGGTGCTCTACATCGGCCGGCTGGCCCTGCGCGGCACCGACCCCGACCTGACCAAGGCCACCTTCGCCAACACCTTGCTCGGGGCCGGCTCCAGCGGACGCCTGACCCAGCTGCTGCGCATCCAGAAAGGCTACACCTACGGGGCCTATTCGGCGGTGCAGGAACAGCAGGAAATGGCCCCTTTCGTGGTTTCGACGAGCGTGCGCGCCAACGCCACCGGGGCCTCGCTGCAGCTCATCCGGGACTTGCTCACCAACTACGGCCCCACCTTCAGCCCCGCCGACGTGGAAACGGCCAAAAGCAAAATCATGAAGGGCAACACCCTGGCCTACGAAAGCCAGGGCGCGAAGCTGGGCATCCTGCGCCGCATCAGCAAGTTCAACAAGTCGCCGAAGTTTCTGGAGGACGACCAGCAGCAGCTGATGAAGATGAGCGTGGCCGATTTCCAGGCCACCATCGGCAAGTACATGGCCGAGAAAGACCTGGTGTATGTGGTGGTAGGCGACAAAGCCACCCAGTACGAGGAAGTGAAGAAGTTTGCCAACGGCAAGCTCACCCTGCTCGATGCCACGGGCAAGCCGGTGAACTAGGCGCGGGGCCAAGGAGTTAGGATAGGCGCTTCCTGAAAGTCATTCCTTTTTTCCACGCGTACTCCGAAAGCCGGGAAATACGACTGGTTACTACCCCTTCGAATGATGCTACAGCCTCCTAGCGCTGCACCCGCTAGCCTGCTTAATTGAGCTTATTCATCAAAAAAGCCCCGTCAGTACCTGGCGGGGCTTTTTGTTTCTGTCGCGGCGTAGGCGGCGGGTTTGCCACCTCGCGCGCCGCTCGTTACTTCTTCAGAGGGTCGTGGCCCCAGTTCATGAGGGAATAGCGCCAGGGCGACGTCTCCACGTCTTTCTGGTGGTGCGGGCCCTGGGCCAGGTGGCGGCTCACGTAGCTGTGCACCTTGTGCATGTGGGCTTCGTCGTCGGGCGTGAGGTCGGCCTTTTTCTTGTGCAGAATCTTGATGATGTGCTCGCCGGAGTGGTGGCCGATGCTGGTGCCGTCGCCGCTATCCTGCCCCACCGACTTCGATTCCTCGGTTTTGAGCCACTTTTCCAGCTCGGCGGCCGTCATGTTCACATCGTGTTTGAAGGCGGTATAAATGTCGTCCGCGCCGGAAGTTTTGGGGGTTGCCATATTGAAAGTGGTTGTGGGTGAAAGCCTGTTTCTACCAGCGTACTGCTGCCCGCGCGGCGGGGTTGCACCGGGCTTCCGCCGCTTCCCGCTACGGTTGAGGCTTGCGGCGGCGGAGCAGCCCGGGCAACGGGACTGACGCGGTGCTGCGCGGCAGAAAATCCGGGCCCGGCCCTGCGGCACGAACGCCGCGCCAGCCGCGCCGCCCGCCGAAATCCGGCCGTTGGCCGGTGGGGCTGGCCGGTGGCCGGCCGGCACTTCCCGGCGCATCAGTTACTTTTGTCCAACTTTTATCATTCCCAACAACTGTTTTCCCATGCATTATTTACGTCTTACCGCCCTCCTGTTCCTGCTGCTGCCCGGCCTGGCTGCCAATGCCCAATCGAAGAAAAAAAGCGGCGGCAGCGGTAGCAGCGGCAATTCGGGCTATAGCACCGGCATCGGTTTGCGCGGCGGCGGCTGGTCGTCGGGCCTCACCGTGAAGCACTTTTTGGGCAGCGGCAAAGGCGTGGCCATCGAGGGCCTGCTCACGACGGAATACAAAGCGCACGGCGGCCGCCTCACCATTCTGGGCGAGAAGCACCTCGGCGTGGCCGACATCAAAGGCCTGAACTTCTACTACGGCGCGGGCTTCCACGCCGGGGCCTACCAGGGCCGCTACTACTTCGCCGACGAGCGGTTTTACTACAACGGCCGCAAGGGCGACAAGTATTTCCTGATTAGCAACCGCGACGGCTACTACTACGACGAGAACACCTACATCGCCGTCGGCGCCGACCTCATCGCCGGCCTCGAATACAAGCTGCCCGACCTGCCCTTCGTGGTGGGCATCGACTACAAGCCCTTTTTTGAAGTGTTCCACGGCTACACCGGCTTCTACAACGACGCCGCCATCAGCCTGCGCTTCACGTTCTAGTTAGATTTCATTTTGATAAAAGGCCCCTCCAGCTACTGGTGGGGCCTTTTTTTGTTGGGCTGCGGGCCCATGGCGCGGCTACCCCGCTCCGGCCGGTACTGGCGCCCTCCCGGTGCGCCGCCGCATCAGGAGGCGCTGGCGCAGCTGCAGAAACGGCTTTTCTACCACGGCATGCAGCAGTTCTGCCCCGGCTAGCACCGTGGCCAGGCACAGCAGCAGCATGGCATTGCTTTCCGGCTCAATGCCGCGGGCCGAAAACCAAGCCTGCGTGAGGTGAAAAACGCCCTTGTGCGTGAGGTAGATGGCAAACGACAACGCCGCCACCTTCGCCGACACCCGCCATGCCGTGCCGTGCAGCACGCTGCCCGGACTGAGGGCCGCCGCCACCAGCAGCCCATACCCCAGCGCCACCAGCGGAAACCCGAAGATGGACGCCCCAAACGCCTGCGGCTCGCGGCACACCCAAAAGGCGCCGGCCAGCACCACCAGGCCCAGCAGTGCCACCCGATTGCCGTGCCGGGCCAGCCGCGCCGCCACCTGCGGCCGGCAGTGGAACAGGGCCGCAATGGCAATGCCCACCAGCAGGCCATCGAGCCGGTTGTAGGTGGGGTAATACAGGTACTTGTACCAAACCAGCGTGGCCTGCTCGGTGCCCAGCTGAGGCGCCACGGCCCCGTACCAGCTCAGCAACCGCGCCCCGAAGCCCAGTAGCACCAGTGCGGGTAGCACTGCCGCCGCCCATCGGCCCCGGCGGCCGGGAGCCAGCGCCAGCAGCCCCAGCGGCAGCAGCAGGTAAAACTGTTCTTCCACGCACAGCGACCAGGCGTGCGAAAATGTGCCGCTCACGTGCAAATCCAGCCCAAAATTCTGGGTGAAGGTGAGGAATTTCCACAGCGGCGGCAGCGCCTCGCGCTCCCGAAAGGCCGGCACGCCGAAGTACAGCGCCACCACCACCAGGTAGGCCGGCAGAATGCGAAACGTGCGCTTAATGAAATATTCGGCCAGTGAAAGCCGCCCGCGCCGCGCCAGCTCCCGCAGCAGCTGCGCCGCAATCAGGTAGCCGCTCAGCACGAAAAACAGGTCGACGCCGGTCCAGCCAAACTGCCCGGCGGCGTCCAGCCATTCGGGATGCGGGAAAATGCGGTAGTGAAACAGCAGCACCTGCCCAATGGCCAGGGCGCGCAGGTGGTCGAGGCCGGGCAAATGGGCAGGTATGGCAGATGCCGGCGCAGCAGTAGGGTTCGTCATGCAGAAACGCAGCCAGCGGCTGGTGCTCAAAAGTAACCGGCCCTGCGGCTCCGGTCCGTCGGCATCGGCCCATAGCCAAGGCCCGGCAGTATCTCAATATTGCCATCAGCCCCTACTTTTACGCCTCACCCTTGCCCCCCACCGCGCTATGAGCGACTTGATTCAATTCGTTGCCAACTACGACGACCTTTCCACTGACAAAGGCTACCAGTTCAAGTTTCACTGCGACAAGTGCCGTAATGGCTACATGTCGCGATTTCAGCCCAACGCCATCGGCATTGCGGGCAGCCTGCTGCAGGCGGCCGGCAGCTTCTTCGGCGGCCTGGGCGGGGCCGAAAACGCCGCCTACCACATCCAGCGGGCCGTGGGCGGCAAGGCCCACGACGAAGCCCTGAAAACCGCCGTGGCCGAGGGCAAGCAGCAGTTCAAGCAGTGCACCCGCTGCGGCCACTGGGTGTGCCCCGATGCCTGCTGGAACCACAGCGCCGGCCTCTGCGAAGACTGCGCCCCCGACGAGCAGGAGGAGCTGCGCGCCCAGCAGGCCCAGGCCGCCCGCGAGCAAATCCACACCAAAACCCGCGAGCAGGACTACACCCAAAATCTCGATTTCCTGAACCGCGACGCCCTGCTGCAATGCCAGAGCTGCCAGGCCAAGCTCGCGCCCGGCCAGAAGTTCTGCCCCAGCTGCGGCACTCCCGCCACCGCCCAAACCCAGCCCCGCCACTGCACCAGCTGCGGCGAGGCGTTGAAGCCCGAGCAGAAATTCTGCCCCAGTTGCGGCACGAAAGCGGGTTAGCTGGAAGAGTTGAGTTTTGAGGGTTGAATGTTGAGTGAAAAGAACGTCATGCTGAGCGGAGCGCAGCGCAGTCGAAGCATCTCTACCGCAGTAGTAATCCAATCGATAGGCTTGCATTACGCGGTAGAGATGCTTCGGCTACGCTCAGCATGACCGTTCTTTCTTCCTCGTAACTCAACATCCAACCCTCAAAACTCAACCCTTCCCCCATGGCCACCGTCAAGCCCATCCTCCGCATTTTCGACTACGCCAAGGCCATCGAATTCTACCTCGACTGGCTAGGCTTCACCCTCGATTGGGAACACCGCCCGGCCGGCAGCCCCGGCTACCTGCAAGTCACGCGGGGCGACATCACGCTGCACCTCTCCGAGCACCACGGCGACTGCGCCCCCGGCGCGCGCATTTTCATCGACGACTTCGCGGGCCTGCCCGCCTACCATGCCCACCTGCTGGCCCGCCCCTACCCCCACAACCGCCCGGGCCTCGATGTGCCCTTCTACGACCCCACAGCGCTGGAAATGACGGTGATTGACCCGTTCCACAACCGACTCACGTTTGTGGAGCGGGGCTAGCCGGGCCGGCGGTTGAACCCCGACGGCAGTACCTTGTTGGGATATTGCCACGTAAGCGTTTTCATGCCCGATTCTTCCTCTTCTTCGCTGCCGGCCGGCCTACCCCCGGCGGAAGACCTGCTGCAAACCGTGCTCAGCACCTCCCAGAACGGCATTATGCTGATGCGGCCGGTGTACGACGCGGCGGGCCGCACCATCGTCGACCTGGCCGTGGCCTACCTCAACCCCGCCGCCCAGCAGATGCTGCGGCTGCCGGAGCACCCCGCCGAACCGTTCCTGACGCTGTACCCCACGGCGGAAGCGGCCGGCGTGTTCAGCTTTTACCGCGATGCTTTTTTGAGCGGCGAGGAAGCCCGCCGCCAGAACAACTACCAGCACGACGGCCTCGACGGCTACTACCTGCTGGTGGCCCGGCGGCAGGGCGAAGTGCTGGTGGTGAACTTCACCGACACCAACGACCAGGCCCGCACCACCATCGTGCAGGAGCTGCGCGCCACCCAGGTGCGCGAGCTGGAGGCCCGCGCCGAAACCGAGCGCCAGCGCCAGCAGCTGGAACAGATGCTGCACGACGCCCCGGCCATGATTTGCGTGTTCGACGGCCCGCAGCACGTGTTTCAGTTCGTGAACCCGCCCTACCAGGCGCTGGTGGGCGACCGGCCCCTCGTGGGCAAGCCCATTGCCGAAGCCATGCCCGAGCTGGTGGGCCAGCCCATTTTCGGCCTGCTCGACAGCGTGTACCAGACCGGCGAAACCTTCCGGGCCTCGGAAATGCTGGTGCAGCTCGACCACGACAACGAGGGCCGTCGTGAGCTCGAAAAGCGCTACTATAATTTCATCTACCAGGCCCGGCACAGCCCCCAAGGGCCCATCAACGGCATTTTTGTGTTTGCCTACGATGTGACGCCGCAGGTGCTGGCCCGCCAGGAAGTGCAGGTGCTGAACGAGGAGCTGGCCGCCATCAACGAGGAGCTACGGGCCAGCAACGAGGAGTTCCTGACCAGCAATGCCGCGCTGGCGCTGTCGGAGCAGGCCCTGCAAACGCTCAACCAAGAGCTGGAAACCCGCGTGGCCACCCGCACCCACGAGGCGCAGGCCGCCCGCGCGGAGGCCGAGCGCCAGCGCACCCAATTGCACAGCCTGTTTATGCGCGCCCCGGCGGCCATTTGCATTTTGTCCGGCCCCCAACTAGTGTACGAATTAGTAAACCCCGATTACCAGGCCTTGTTTCCGGGCCGGCCGCTGCTGGGCCAGCCAATTGTGAAGGCCCTGCCGGAAATAGCCGACCACGCGGTATACCGCACGTTCCGCCAGGTGTTTGAAACGGGCATCACGCACGAAGAACCCGGCCTGCTCATTCCCATCCAGCGCCCCGATGGTTCCGGGCTCGAAGACCGGTACTTCAACTACGTTCAGCAGGCCCGCTACGACGAAAACGGCCAGATTGATGGCGTGCTGGTGTTTGCGTTTGAAGTGACGCAGCAGGAGCTGGCCCGTCGGGCCACCGATGCCGCCGCCCAGCGCCTGCGCCTGCTTACGGATGCGCTGCCGGTGCTCATTTCCTACATCGACCGCGAGGAGCGGTACCAGTTCGTGAATCAGTCGTACTACCGCTGGTTCGGCCTTGAACCCGAGATGATGGTGGGCCGCTCGGTGCTGGAAATCCTCGGCCCCGTCGCCCACGCCGCCGCGCAGGGCTACATCAACCAAGCTTTGGCCGGCGAGCGGCTGTCGTTTGAAGTCCGCATGCCCTACCGTGACGACTTCGTGCGCCACATCCACTCCGACTACATTCCCGACGTGCAGGGCGGCGAAGTGCGCGGCTTCTACGCCCTCGTCGCCGACATCACCGAGCAGGTGGAGGCCCGCCAGCACGTGCAGGAGCTCAACGAGGAACTGGCCGCCATCAACGAAGAAATGCTGGCCGCCAACGAGGAGCTGCGCGACACCAACGACCGTCTCAACCACACCAACGTGGACCTGGACACCTTCGTGTACACGGCCTCGCACGACCTCAAAGCCCCAATTGCCAACATCGAAGGCCTCGTGCTGGCCCTGGCCGAGCAGTTGCCCGAAACCACGCGCCAGGATGCCGACATCCGGCATTTGCTGGGCTTGATGAGCGGGTCCGTCACCCGCTTCCAGCGCACCCTCGACCACCTCACCGACGTGAGCAAGCTGCAGCAGGCCCACACCGAGCCCGCCGAAGCCGTGGACCTGCTGGCCCTGGCCGAAGCCGTGCGCCTCGACCTGATGCCCGCCCTCGCCGCCGCCGACGGCCACTTGCTGCTCGACCTCGGCAGCTGCCCCGTGGTGCGTTTCTCGCCCAAAAACCTGCGCAGCATTCTCTACAACCTGCTCAGCAATGCCATCAAATACCGCGCCCCGGGCCGGCCCCCGCGGGTGGTGCTGCGTTCGGCCTGCACCGATGGGCAGGTGCGGCTCGAAGTGCACGACAACGGCCTGGGCCTGACCGAGGAACAGCAGAGCAAACTGTTCGTAATGTTCCGGCGGCTGCACACCCACGTCGAGGGAACAGGCGTGGGCTTATACATGGTGCGCCGCATCGTTGAAAACGCGGGCGGCAGCATTACGGTAGTGAGCCAGCCGGGCGTTGGCAGCACCTTCACGGTGCGGTTGCCCGAGCACTTGTAAACCTTGCGTACGTATTTGCCGTAGGCGCAGCCTATGCAAAAGCTACGCAGTGTGCTGTTGGTCGACGACGACCCGACCAATAACTTTCTGAATCAGCGGTTGCTTAGGCGCCTCAATGTGGCCGACCAGGTAGTGGTAGTTGAAAACGGCCAAGAAGCTCTGGCCCTGCTCCAGCCCGCCGGCTCCGACGGCGTGGCCCCGAGCTTCCCATCCCTCATTCTGCTTGATATCCAGATGCCCATTATGAACGGCATCGAGTTTTTGCAGGCTTACCAGGAATTGCCCCCGGCCCAGCGGCGCAACACGACCGTCGTGGTCCTTTCCACTTCCGTCGATGCCCGCGACCTCAGCCGCCTCGACGACCTGCCCGCCGCCGGCCGTCTCAACAAGCCTCTGACGCCGGAAAAAATCGAGCAGGTAATGCAGCTGCATTTCGAGCGCCAGCAGGCTGGCTAGTCAGCCCGGCCCGACGGGCTTCTGCACGCCTCTTTGCCTGCGTTCAGGGATTCGTCATTTGCCCGATGAAGAGAATGGTGCCCGTCGATTTTTCGCGGATGAGGAACAGAAACGGGCGGTCAATCATCACCGCCTGCGGCAGCGAAGTCGTGACAATTCCCACCGACGTTACCGCCGCGGCCTCGGTGCCCTCTTCGTTCACGTCCAGAAACGTCTTGTGCTTCACCTGGCTGATGGCCAGGCCCGGTCCACCTCCGGCCAGCATGCGGCCAAAATTGGCCTGGCCCGAGAAGGCCACGCCCATGCCCAGCTGCGTGAGGGCCTGGTTGAGCGACTTCTCGTATTCGAGCCGGAACTTGGGCAGGCGCAGTTCCTGGCCGGTCGAGTCGGCCGCCGCCAGCCAGGCATTGAGTTGGGTGCGCGTAAGGCGGCCGGCCACGCTGGCCAGTGTATTCTGCCCCTGCGGCACCACCAGCGTCATGCTGAAGCGGCGGTTGCCGTAGGGCAGGTCAATAACCAGTTGCTGGGCATCGTGGTAGCGGTGGTAGCGGCCGGTTTTCAGGCTCATGAAATCCTTGGTAGCTGTGCTGCCGTTTTCGCGGTAGAAGGGCCCGGGGCGGGTGTCCTGCGGGTCGAAGCGGTAGGTCCAGCTACCCTTGAAGTAGAGGGCGTTAATCAAATACATCACGTCGTCGGCCGTCGTGCCGTCAACAATGCTGGGGATTTTGCCGCGCGTTTGCGTATTCACCCAGCCGTTTATCAGGTCTTTCGCGGTGGGCGAGGCGAAGTTCACGCCCTGCACCGTGGCCCCGAAATACTGCTGATTGGCTTGCACAAACGGCGCCTGCAGCTGGTACTGCTGCCCGTACCAGATGGAGTTGCCCGTGGTGAACGTCACCTTCGGGTCGAGCCCGCCAAGCAGGGCAAACACGCTCTGGAACGACTCGTTGATTTCGGTATCGGTTTGCGGCTGGAAACCCAGCGTCTGCTTCATATCGGCCTTGGTACTGCCGTCGGCTCCGTTGTAGGCCATCGTCAGGGCCGCCGAAATGCTGAGCGGCGAGATGCACAGGTTGTCGGCCGGAGCCTTGCCGCGCAGCGCCTCGAAAGCCCGGAAAGCGAAGTCGTTGGCGCTGGCTACGGTGTTGCGCTCGGCGCCGGTGAGGGCGCGCGTGGGCAGGGCCACCGGGTCGGGCACGGCCACATCGGCCTTGTGGCAGGCGGAGGCCAGCAGCAGCACCCCGGCCAGCAGGCTCAGCCCGGAAGATTGTCGAATAGCAGTGAGCATGGAGCAGAAAGCAGTAAGGGTTATAAGCTAGGCCGCGAGCACCGCCGCCACTAAAATGCCTGACCGGCCAGCCCGGCCAATGGTTGCAGCCCGCCGGCTGGCTAATTTTTTTAGCCGTACTTTACGGCATGATTGAAGAACTGAAGAGCCCCACCGGCCGCGTCTACCTCACCATCGACACGGACACGACCAACCGCTGGGTGTTCGTGGACTGGATGGGCTACCTCACCGCCGACAGCATCCGGACCGGGGCGGCTGCCTACACCAGCGCGTTGGCCAAATCGAAGTTCAACTGCGTGCTGAACGACACCCGCTCGGTGCGCGGCCCCTGGGACCATTCCATGGACTGGGTCATCAACACCTGGGCCCCCAACGCCGCCGCCGCCGGCCTCAAGTACTTCGCCCTCGTTTCCACGCCCGAGTCGCTGGCCGATGGCTCGGCCGCCAATTTCTACGCCCAGCTCACTGCCTTCCACGCCGAAGTATTCGATAACCTGAGCACCGCCCGCGCCTGGCTGCACCGCATGCAGGCGCAAGGCTAGAATCTGGAGAGGAAGCCCCGGCAAAGAATAAATAGAACGTCATGCTGAGCGAAGTCGAAGCATCTCTACCGCAATAGTAAATAGATTACTTGCGCGGTAGAGATGCTTCGACTTCGCTCAGCATGACGTTCTTCAATTGATACTTGATGCGCTGGTTTTCAGCTCAAAAACCCCAACCCTACGCCGCCAGCGGCAGGCTCTTGCGGCTATACCGCTCCCGGTACGCCAGCGGCGACACGCCCGTAATGCGTTTGAACAGCGTGCGGAAGGCCTTGGTATCGGAATAGCCCACCGAATACATCACCTCGCTCACGTTTTCGCGCGAGGTTTCGAGGCTCATTTTGGCGGCTTCGATTTTCACGCGCTGCACGTATTCGGCCACCGAGTTGCTGGTGGCTTTCTTGAAGCGGCGCTCGAAATTGCGGCGGCTCAGGCAGCTTTGGGCGGCCAGTTCGTCCACCGAAAGCTTCTCGGCAAAGTGCTGCTCGATGAACTCCTGGGCTTTTTTGATGGGTTCGTCGTCGTGGTCCTTCTGGCCCCGGAAGATGACGAACGGCGACTGGCTGCGCCGGCCAATGTCAATCTGAAACACCTTGGCGCAGCACACGGCCATGTCGCGGCTCACGAACTTCTCCACCAGGTACAGCACCAGGTTGAGGTAGGAATAGGCCCCGCCGCTGCTGTAGAGGCCCTGCTCGTCGGTTATCACCTGCTCGGCCACGAGGTGCACGGCCGGGTACATGGCCGCAAACTGCGGCGCGCCCAGCCAATGGGTGGCGCACTGGCGGCCGTCCATGAGGCCGGTGGCAGCCAGCAGAAATGCGCCCAGGCACAGGCTGGCCACTTCGGCCCCGTGGGCGTGCTGGCCGGCAATCCAGGCAATGAGGTCGTGATTCAGGGCCACGGCTTCGGCCAGGTCGCCGTGCGGGGCCGGAATGATGATGAGGTCGGTGCGGAAATCCTCGTCGATGGTGCGGTGGGCGTGCAGCGTGAACAGGCCCCGGTTGAAGGTTTTGTGCTTGGTGAGGCCCACCAGCTCAATCTGGAAGGCGGGCGGCTGGCCCGCGCCCGCCAGCAGGTCGTTCACTTGGCTCAGCACCTTGTGCGGCCCCTCGATGCTGCCCACCACCGCATCGCCGGCCGGCACCAGAATAGAAACATGTTTCATGGCTCAAATGTAGGCATTGGCCTGTCGTATTCAGCCCCCTATTTGGGCGCAATTCACCCCTTGCACCCCGGCATTTTGCTAATACATTTGCTAAACCAGTTAGACAAAAACAAACCAGCCTTCACCTTCTCATCTCAACCGAACGCCATGAAACCTCGCACCACCGCCCGCCTCTATTGGACGCTCACCATTATCTTCTGCCTGATGATGATAGCCGACGGCATTGCCGGCCTTATGCACGAGCAAAACGGCGTCACCGCCATGAAGCAGCTCGGCTACCCAATCTACATCATGGACATCACGGGCGCGGCCAAAATCCTGGGCGCGCTGGCCCTGCTCCAGCACAAGTACCGCATGCTAAAGGAATGGGCATTTGCCGGCTTCGCCATCGACTTCGTTGGAGCGGCTGCCTCGGTAGCGCTGGCCGGCATGGGTTTCGTGGCCACGCTGCCCGCGCTGGTGCTGACGGCCGTGCTTTTCGGCATTTATTTCCTGTGGAAGCGCTACCTCATCAGCCGCACCCAAATGGCCAGCGCTTATGAACCGGAAGCCGCTTTTGCGACTCCGGCGGCGGCTACGCTGTAGTGGCGCTATTTCTATTACAGAACGGTGGTGGAACGGTCATGCTGAGTTTGTCGAAGCATCTCTCCTGAACGCAATTGATGATGGCTGCAACGAAGCGGTAGAGATGCTTCGACAAGCTCAGCATGACCGTTCTTGCCTGGCCTCATACCCAATCAATAATCATTCAACCAATCATTCATCAACCCCCAAACCTCCCAATCACATGGCCTCTCTCAGTCCCCACATCGCATTTCCCAACGGCACCTGCCGCGAAGCCCTCTCCTTCTACCACAGCTGCCTGGGCGGCGAGCTCAATCTGATGCGCGTCGGCGATTCGGGTATGGCCGAGCACATGCCCGCCGAAGCCCAGGACCAGATTATGCACGGCACCCTCACCACCGATTCGTTCGTGCTCATGGCCTGCGACGCGCTCGATACCCGCCGCCCATTCGCGCCCGGCAACAACATCGCCATGTGCCTGGATTGCCGCAGCGACGAGGAAATCAACACTCTTTTTGCTAAGCTGGGCGAAGGCGGCACCGTCGTCGACCCGCTGGCGGATATGTTCTGGGGCGGTAAGTTTGGCACGCTCATCGACCGGTTCGGCACGGAGTGGCTGTTCAATTTTGGCAAGACCGCCGGCGAATAATTGGCTTTTTATTCCTTTCCCATGAGCAAAGTAATTGCCGCCGAATACCTCACGCTCGATGGCGTGATGGAAAACCCGGCCTGGACCGCCCCCTATTTCAACGACGAGCTGGGCGAGTTTCAGGGCGAGCTGATGGCTTCCAGCGATGCCCTGCTGCTGGGCCGCGTCACCTACGAGGCGTTTGCCGGCGTGTGGCCCAAAATGCCCGATGCCCCCGGGGCCGAGCGCATGAACAGCCTGCCCAAATACGTGGCTTCGCGCACCCTGCACACGGCCGAGTGGAACGCCAGCATCATTCAGGGCGACGTGGCTGCCGAAGTGGCCCGCCTGAAGCAGGAGCCCGGCCAGAACCTGCTCATTTTCGGCAGCGGCCAGCTGGTGGAATACCTGCGCCAGCACGGCCTGATTGACGAATACCGCCTCATGATTTTTCCGGTGGTGCTGGGCAGCGGCAAGCGGCTTTTTGCGGAAGCGCCTACCGATTTCAAGCTAAAATCGTCGCACACCACCAGCACGGGCGTGCTGGTGCTCACCTACCAACCGGCTACTGCCTGATTTTTATGGACTTTAAGCTGGAGCTCATCCCCGTGCCGGTGGCCGACATCGACCGCGCCAAAGCCTTTTACACCGAGCAAGTCGGCTTCCGGCTCGACCACGACGTGCGGCCCGGCGCCACGGTGCGCGTGGTGCAGCTCACGCCGCCGGGCTCGGGCTGCTCCATCGTGCTGGCCGAGGGGCTGGCGGGGCTGGCCATGCCGGCCGGCTCGTTGCGCGGCCTGCACCTGGTGGTGGCCAACATTGCCGCCGCCCGCGCCGAGCTGGCCGGCCGGGGCGTGGCCATGGGCGAAATTCAGGATATGGGCGGGATTAAGTTTTCCGCTTTCAAAGACCCCGACGGCAATACCTGGACTTTGCAGGAGATTCCGGGGCGGCAGTAGCACGAACTGTGCAGTCGTCATTCCGACGCAGGAGGAATCTGGGTAAAAGCCGCCTGAGCGGATTTACCCAGATTCCTCCTGCGTCGGAATGACCTTTTTTATGCCACCACCGGCAGCGTGAACGAAAACGTGCTGCCGCTGCCCAACTCGCTCTCCACCCACAGCCGGCCGCCCTGCGTGGTGATGAACTCGCGGGCAATGCTCAGACCCAGGCCCGAGCCGCCACGGTAGCCGCTTTTGTCGGGCAACTGGGCGAAGCGCTGGAAGATTTTCTCGTGATGCTCCGGCGCAATGCCGGGGCCGTGGTCCTGCACGCTCACCTGCACGAAGGCCCCGGCCAGCGCGGCGCGCACCGTGAGGGCAGCCCCCACCGGCGAGTACCGGATGGCGTTGGCCAGCAGGTTGATGAGCACCCAGGTGGTTTTTTCCACGTCGGCACGGGCTTCAGGCAAGTTTTCGGGCAGTTGCAGGTCGAGGCGCAGCTGCTTGTCGGCGAGCTGGGGCTGCACGGTGGCGGTGGCATAGGCTACCACGTCGGCGAGGCTGGTGGGGCGCACGTCGAGCTGGATGCCGGCGCCCGCGTCGAGGCGCGACACGTCGAGCAGCTCGGCCACCATGCGCTGCAGGCGCTGGGTTTCCTGGCGGATGTAGCCGGTCACGCGCTGGCGCTCGTCGGCGGGCAGGCGCTCATCCTGCAGCAGCTTGGTGTTGAGGTTGATGCTGGAGAGTGGCGTTTTCAGCTCGTGCGACACTGTGGCGAGGAAGTTCGATTTCACCTGGTCGAGTTTCTTGAAATCGGACACGTTGCGCAGGGTGAGAATATGGCCCACGAATTCCGTTTTCTCGGTGGCTTCGTTGAATGACACCAAATCCTGCACCGCCAAGTGGTAGAAGGCTTCTTCGCCGCGCTGGGCAATGTGCAGCAGCGGCGCTTCGGCCACGGCGGCCTCGCGGTTGGGCGCATCCAGCGGCTTTAGCATAGCCTGAAACAGGTCGTTTTCGAGGCGCACGGTGGCGGCGGGTCGGCCCACCAGTTTCTCGACGGGCAGGCCCAGCAACTCGCACAATACCGGGTTGGCCAGCAGAATGTGGCGGTTTTCATCGAGTAAGAGCAGGCCTTCGTCCAGCGTGTTCACGATGCTGGCGGCGCGGTTGCGCTCGGTTATCAGCCCGGCTTCGGTGGAAGTGCGGTACTCGCGCAACTGGCTCAGCATGCGGTTGAAAGCCCGAGCCACTTGGCCGAATTCGTCGTGGCTTTCCTGCGGGATGCTGGCCGAAAAGTCGCGTGCGGTGGCGTGGTCGAGGGCGGCCGTGAGCTTGCGCAGGGGCTGGACGGCAGCCTCGGGCACGCTGCTGGCCAGGGCCAGGGCCAGCAACCCGGCCAGCGTGATGAAGATGAGCAGGTTGCGGTTGGCCTGGTCGGCGCGCTGGTTAGCGGCCTCGGTTTTGCGATTCAGGGCGTCGGTGTTCAAGGCCATCATCTGGTAAGTGAGCCCGCCGAGCGTGTAAGGCTCGGCCGTGATGCCCAGCGGGGAGGGCGGGCCAGCAGTGGCCGCGCGCTGCGTCTGCTGCTGGTGCTGCTTCAGCTGCGCAGTCAGGTCGCGCAGGTCATCAACGACCTGCTGCTCGCCGGGCTCGGTCACGTTGCGGGCCTCGGCATTCAGGGCAGCCACGAAGCGGGCCGTGCCGGCCGTGTCGGCCAGCGGCTGGCGGGCCAGTTGGTCGAGGCTGCGCAGCATGGTCAGGCCCAGATTTACAGAGTACAGGTTGGCCTTGAGCACGTCGCGCGAACTGCGGTCGAGCTGCCGCAGCGAGTAATACGCGTAGCCCCCAATGCTGAGCACCAGCAGCAGCATGGCCAGAAAGCCGAGGTTGATTTTGGTTTTGAGGTTCATGTTTGAAGAACGATGTAGAGACGCAACACTTTGCGTCTCGTCGTTGCTGATGTTGTTTACACTGCACGGTCCCGGTCGTTCAACGACAAGACGCAAAGTGTTGCGTCTCTACATCGTTCAATAACCTCAATACGTCACCAGATACACGTCCAAATCGCTGCCATCGCCCGCCACGGCGCGCAGCAAATCCGACGTCACGCCGCGCCGGCTCAACTGACCCCACCAGTCCTTTTCGCTGGTGATGCCGCAAACCAGCAGCGTGGCGTTTTTCTCGGCTGCCACCCGCCGGATAGCGCCCACCACGTCATCGTCCTTCACGCGCAGAATCTGCGCCCCCAGCTCGGCAGCGAGCTGTAAGTTGTTGAGCAGGTGGCGCTGGGTGGCCAGCCCGATGCGCTCGGCGGTTTCGCGGCCGGTTTGCACATAGAGCACGTACCAGGCGGCGGCCGCGAAACGGTCGGCCAGCCGCGAGGTCTTGCGGATGATTTCCTTGGCTGCCCGGTCGTTGGAGTTGATGCAGGCCAACAGACGGTCGTCGTTGCGACGTTGCGGAGCCACAGCGGGCGCGCCGCCGGCTTCGGATTCTACCTGCCGGCCCAGCAACTGAGCCACCTCGCGCACCGCCAGTCGCCGCAGCTGCAGCAGGTTTTCGGCCTGGAAAAAGTTGGCCAGCGCGGTGGGCACCTTGGCCGGGTCGTAGATTTTGCCTTCCTCCAGGCGGGTACGCAGCTCACCCACGGTCAGGTCCACGTTCACTACCTCATCGGCCTGCTTCAGGAGTTGGTCGGGGATGCGCTCGGTCACGTCGGTGCCCGTTATTTTCAGCACCTGGTCGTGCAGGCTTTCGAGGTGCTGTACATTCACGGCCGTAATCACCGAAATGCCCTGCGCCACGAGGTATTCCACATCCTGCCAGCGCTTCTCATGGCGTGAGCCGGGCACGTTGCTGTGGGCCAGCTCATCCACGATGACGACCTGTGGCCGGCGCTGGATGATGGCCTCCACGTCCATTTCCTCTACCGCGTGGCCTTTGTAAAAAACCTGCTTGCGGGGCAGCGATGGCACGTTTTTCAATTCGGCCACGGTGCCGGCGCGGCCGTGGGTTTCGATGTAGCCGATGAGGACATCGACGCCGTGCTGGTGCAGGTCGTGGGCTTCCTGCAGCAGGCGGTAGGTTTTGCCCACGCCGGCGGCCAGACCCAGGTACACCTTCAGCGTGCCGCGCCGCCGCGCCTGCACCAGACGCAGGAACCGCTCGGCGGATTGGTCGCGGGGGTCGGCAGCGATGGGGTTCATGAGGAATGGTAGGGTGCGGGGCTTGTCCCCGCCCGTCGTTGAACGGAATCGTTGTAACAGTGTGAACGACGGGCGGGGGCAAGCCCCGCACCCTACCTCGCTTTAAAACGACAGCGCAATGCTCGTCGTCACGTTGCCGTAGCTGCGGTTATCCGCATTGTCGGTCCGTGCAAATACGCCTCGCATCCCGTTCAGATACCGGCCCTCTACCCGAAACACCACGTTGCTGGCCGGCAGGTAATCAAGGTTGAGGGAGCCGCCGGCTACGCGAAAATCACTGTCCAGTCCCGCCGGCATGATGCTGCGGATGATGACGCCGCGCTCGGCGTAGTAGTATTCGCCGCGCAGCGTGGCCGAGAACTTATCGGCCAGCTTCTGCTTCACAAACACCGAAGCGGCGTGCCAGGTATCGTATTTCTCGCTGCTCTCGCCGCGCTGCTTGCCCACATCAAACACCGCGTCCAGGCTGGTGCGCTCCGAAGCCGCGTAGGTGAGGTAAAAATCGTGGAAATAGCGCCGGCGAATGGGCGAGCCCACGGCCTGCTCGTTGCCATAAAAGGTGCTGCTGTTGATAAGCAGCTTGTCCGACGGCTTCCACTGAATCTGGGTGCCGAGAGCTTTGGCCTGGTTGGTTTCGCGGATGTTCTGCCAGCCGTTCAGTACCAGTCCGGTCAGCGTCAGCTTGGGGCCGACTTCGTAGGTGAAGCGCGCGCCGGATTCGTAATACGGCGAATTCTCGGCCATAATGGAGCGCGTCAGCGTCCAGTTATCCTTCGAAATAGACGACTCAAACCCGATGTGCGAACCGAAAATGCCCATGTCGAGCCAGGCCTTGGCAAAAGGCCGGAAACCCGCGTAGGCCTCGTACACGTGCCGCAGCACCGGGTCTTCGTTGGCATAGTTGGCGCTCACGTAGGTGCCGGCGTGCAGGCCCACAGCCCCGCGCACCTTGCCGTCGTCGTAGCGCACACCCACGAGGCCCTGGTTGATGGTGAACTCGTTCTGGCGGCCGTGCGAGTACAGGAAAGCCTGCCGGTCGTTGTCGTTGGCGTGGTCGAAATCGTAACCGTAGTAGGCATCCACGAAGCCATAGTAAGTGAGCGGGCCGGGCGTGGTAATGGGCGCAACGGGTGCGGCGGGCGTCGGCACGGCCAGAGCCGGGTCGGTGGTGGGGGCCGTTTGGGCCAGGGCAGCACTCGTGCACAAGACTGCGAGAGCGGGAGTTAGAAGATTTTTCATGGAAAGCTGGCCCGCATCAGGCGGACCAAAGAGAATAGAAAGCCGCAGATGACACGGCCATTAAATCGAATTTCAGGCAAACCTATTACAGCCCGGCCAGCGCATCCAGCGCCAGGTTTAGTTTGAGCACGTTCACGTGGTCGGGGCCGAGGGTACCGGGCTCGATTTGCTGCTGCACCAGGGCACGCACGCGAGCTTCCGGCAGCCGGCGGGCGCGGGCCACGCGAGCCACCTGCACCAGCGCCCCGGCGGGCGACAGGTGCGGGTCGAGCCCCGAGCCGCTGGCCGTTATCAGTTCAGCGGGCACGTCGGCGGCTTTCACGCCGGGGTTTTGCAGGAGGAAGGTATCGAGCCGGGCCTTCACCACGGCGAGGTATTCGGGGTTGCTGGGGCCTTTGTTCGAGCCGGAGCTGGCATCGGCGTGGTAGTCGGCCGCCGAGGGGCGCGAGTTGAAATACTCGGGCCGGTCGAACTTCTGGCCCACGTTGGCGAAGCCCACCACGCGGCCGTGGCGGCTGATTTGCACGCCCTCGCCGTGGCCGGGGGCCAGTTGGGCAGCGACGGTGATGAGAGCAGGGTACAGCCCACAGCACAGCACCAGCATGACGAGGGTGAGGCGAAGGGCGGAAAGGAGTTGGGTTTTCATTGGTCTTTTACAGATGTAATTTTGATTTATGCTCGAAAGCCCGATTCCAAATAATCAAGTGGTTACCGTGATGGTAGCACAAACCACGTTTGCCGTGCTCACAATACTTGGGCGGCGTTACCGCGTCGATTATCTGGAGAAAGCCGAAGCACGTCTTAAGCCAGGTGTGCGGGGAGAGTTTGTAATTTGTTCAGAGCATCCATTGCTTCTTGGCTACAACAGCCGCAGCGCTACTGTATATATCAACTCAAAGCCACAAGAGCCGGAGGAGCTTTTTTTCAGGATTCGAGAACAAATTCAAGCTGGATTCCAGGGATGGCGTGACTGGCGCTGTGTGTTATTTGGGAAAGGAAAAGGCGGTGAAAATCTGCTCCGCAAGAACTTGACCGACGGGTCGGGGATGTTGTTAGAAAGCGCCCCAGTGACGATTGCAAAAGCTGTCATCGCTACTTGTGCTGAACATGGGGTTTCAACTTATATCATCGGCGGCCTCAACGAAGACGCACCAGCCATTCCAAAATATCACCTGCTACTTATCGGTGACGGCTACGTCATTGCGCAGGATTTTCGCTTTACCGAGGTTTTTCACAAGAATATTCCCACTAGCAAGTCCAGCACCTTAATCCCGATAAACGGCACCACCACCCCGCCCAGGCCATAAATCAGCAGATTCCGGCGCAGCAGGGCCGAGGCGCCCACCGGCTTATAGGCCACGCCTTTCAGCGCCAGCGGTACCAGCGCGGGGATGATGAGGGCGTTGAAAATCACGGCCGAGAGAATGGCCGACTGCGGCGACTTTAGGCCCATGATATTCAGCGCGCCCAGAGCTGGAATGGCCACCATGAACAGCGCCGGCACGATGGCGAAGTATTTGGCCACGTCGTTGGCGATGGAGAAAGTAGTGAGCGTGCCGCGCGTCATCAGCAGCTGCTTGCCGATTTCGACCACTTCGATGAGCTTGGTGGGGTCGTTGTCGAGGTCGACCATGTTGCCGGCTTCCTTGGCGGCCTGGGTGCCCGAGTTCATGGCTACTCCTACGTCGGCCTGGGCCAGGGCGGGGGCGTCGTTGGTGCCGTCGCCCATCATGGCCACCAGTTTGCCCTGCTGCTGCTCGGCGCGGATGTACTGCATCTTGTCCTCGGGCTTGGCTTCGGCGATGAAGTCGTCGACGCCGGCTTTTTCGGCGATGAATTTCGCGGTGAGTGGGTTGTCGCCGGTCACCATTACGGTTTTGATGCCCATGTTGCGAAGCCGCGCAAACCGCTCCTGGATGCCGGGCTTGATGATGTCCTGCAATTCCACTACGCCCAGCACCCGGTCGTCCTGGCTCACCACCAGCGGGGTGCCGCCGTTGCTGGCCACGGTTTTCACGCGGTCGGCCACATCGTCGTGGTAGGCGTGGCCGGCGGCTTCGGCCAGCTTGCGGATGGCATCGGCCGCGCCCTTGCGGATGCGGGTGCCGCCGGCCAGCGTGACGCCGCTGCTGCGGGTTTCGGCGGTAAATTTGATGAGCTCGGCCCCATTCAGGCGGCTTTGCAGCTGCGTGGGGTCCACTTTGTGGTCGCGGGCCAGCTCCACGATGCTCTTGCCCTCGGGGGTTTCGTCGGTAAGGGAGCTCACCGTGGCCTGCTCGATGAACTCCTGCATGCCTACGCCGGGGGCGGGCCAGAAGTGCGTAGCCTTGCGGTTGCCGATGGTGATGGTGCCGGTTTTGTCGAGCAGCAGCACGTCGATATCGCCGGCCGTTTCCACGGCCTTGCCGCTCTTGGTGATGACGTTGGCGCGCAACGCCCGGTCCATGCCGGCGATGCCGATGGCCGAGAGCAGCCCGCCGATGGTGGTCGGAATCAGGCACACAAACAGCGCAATAAACGAGGCCACGGCAATGGGCGTTTTCGAGTACTCCGCGAAGGGCTGCAAGGTCACGCACACAATCACGAAGACCAGCGTAAAGCCCGCCAACAGGATAGTGAGGGCAATTTCGTTCGGCGTTTTCTGGCGCGAGGCGCCTTCCACCAGCGCAATCATCTTGTCGAGAAACGACTCGCCCGGCGCGGTCGTCACCTGCACCACAATGCGGTCGGAAAGCACCTTGGTGCCGCCCGTGACGCTGGATTTATCGCCTCCCGCCTCCCGAATCACGGGCGCGGATTCGCCGGTAATGGCCGACTCGTCGATGGTAGCTAGGCCTTCGATAATCTCGCCGTCGGTGGGAATAATCTCGCCGGCTTCGACCACGAAAACCTGGCCTTTTTGCAACTGTGCCGAGTTCACGGCCTGCAGCTGGCCATTTTCGAGGCGCACGTTGGCGGGCGTATCCTGACGGGTTTTGCGGAGCGAATCGGCTTGGGCTTTGCCCCGCGCCTCGGCAATGGCCTCGGCGAAATTGGCGAACAGCAGCGTCAGAAACAGCACCACGAACACCGTGCAGTTGTAGCCGAAGCTGCCCTGCGCCGCATCGGGCCGGAAGAGCAGGCCGATGGTGACGAGGAACATCACCACCGTCCCGATTTCCACGGTGAACATCACCGGGTTGCGGAACATGGTGCGCGGGTCGAGCTTGACGAAGGCCTGGCCGACGGCTTCGCGGACTAGCGCGGGTTGAAAGAGGGATTGGGATTTCATTTTAGCTATTAGCTGACAGCTGTTAGCTGCTAGCTTTATGTTCAAGAAAATAGCAGAGGAAGTAACCGTTGAGCTAACAGCTAATGGCTGACAGCTAGCAGCTAAAAATCAATACAGCGTAAAATGCTCGGCCAGCGGCCCCAGGGCCAGCGCGGGGAAGAAGGCCAGCGCGGCGATAATCCAAATCACGAAGAAGACCATCACGCCGAACGTAGCGGTATCCACGCGTAGGGTGCCAGCGCTTTCGGGGATGTACTTTTTGCGGGCCAGCAGGCCGGCAATGGCCACCGGGCCGATGATGGGCAGGTAGCGGGCCAGTATCATCACCACGCCGGTGCTGATGTTCCACCACGGCGTGTTGTCGCCCAGGCCCTCGAAGCCCGAGCCGTTGTTGGCGGCCGAGGAGGTGAATTCGTAGAACATTTCCGAGAAACCGTGGTAGCCGGGGTTGGCCAGCCAGCCGGCGTATTCGGTGGGGTTGCCGGCGTAGAGGTGGGCCGACATGGCCGTGCCGGCCAGAATGAGCAGCGGGTGCAGCAGGGCCACGATGATGGCAATTTTCATCTCCCGCGCCTCAATCTTCTTGCCCAGCAATTCCGGCGTCCGCCCCACCATCAGCCCCGAGATGAACACGGCAATAATCACGAACACGAAGAAGTTCAGAAAGCCCACCCCCACCCCGCCGTAAAAGGCGTTGGTCATCATGCCCAGCAGCTCGGCCATGCCCGACACCGGCATGTGCGAGTCATGCATTGAGTTCACCGAGCCACAGCTGATGACCGTGTTGGTGATGCCCCAGTAGGCCGAGGCCGCCGCGCCGAAGCGCACTTCCTTGCCTTCCATCGCGCCCAGGCTCTGGTCGGCCCCCATATGGGTAATAGCAGGGTTGCCGTGCATCTCGTAGTACACTGTGGGGGCCAGCAGCAGCAGGAAGCCCACCGTCATCACGCCCATTACCATGTAGGAGAGCCGGGGCCGCTTCAGGTAGTAGCCGAAGGCAAACACCATGGCCAGCGGAATGAGCACGAGCGCAAAATTCTCGACGGCGTTGGTGAGGTAGGTGGGGTTTTCGAGCGGGTGCGCCGAGTTGGCCCCGAAGAAGCCGCCGCCGTTGGTGCCCAGCTCCTTGATGGCAATCATGGCGGCGGCCGGGCCGCGGCTCACGTTCACCGAGTCGCCCTGCACGGTCACGATGGGCGCCTTGCCGGTCCAGTTCATGGGCGTGCCCTGAAACACCAGCACCAGGGCCACCACCGTGGCAATGGGCAGCAGCACGCGGGTAATGCTCTTCACGAAGTAGTCGTAGAAGTTGCCCAGCTTCTCGGTGGTGCCCTCTTTCAGGGCGTTGAACACGACCACGCAGGCGGCCATGCCGGTAGCCGCCGTCACAAACTGCAGAAAGGTGATGGCGAACAGCTGGGAGAAGTACGTCGCGCCCGACTCGCCTGAGTAGTGCTGCAAATTGCAGCTCACCAGAAAGGAAATGGCCGTGTTGAAGGCCTGGTCGGGCGTCATGTTGGGGTTGTGGTCGGGGTTGAGCGGCAGGCTGCCCTGGAAGCAGAACACCAGCATGGCCCAGACAAACCAGGCCAGATTGATGGTGAGCAGCGCCCCGAGGTGCTGCTGCCAGGTCATGCCGCGCTTGGCGTCGATGCCGCCCGCGCGGAACAGCAGCCGCTCCAGCGGCGCGAGGAAATCGGTCCAGCTTTTTTCGCCGCGGTAAATGGTGGCCAGGTAGCGGCCCAGCGGCAGCGCCAGCAGCATCGTGCTGCCGAAAATGAGCAGGATGCCGAGGAGTTCTTTGTTCATCATGGTGGGTTAGGGTCTCAACTGAACGTCATGCAGAGCGTAGCGAAGCATCTTGCCAGAGGCAGCAATTCAATCGTGGCCACGACCGTGAATAGTGGTGGCACGCGAGATGCTTCGCTGCGCTCTGCATGACCTTTCATCGTTAAAATTTCTCCGGTTTCAGCAGCACGTAGCCCAGGTAGGCAAACGTGGCGACGGATAGCACAAGCAGGGCGAGCATCATGGCGCGGACGGGGGTTAGATGTGGTCGAAAAAATCGACCGATTTGTAAAAGACCCAGAAGCAGCCGAGGCCGGCGGCGTACAGAATCGGGATGAAGAGCAAGGGAGCCATAGGGCAGTCGATTGTTGAGGTGTGCCGGCCCCCTCGCCAAACCTGTTCCGCCTTTCCGTCGAGCCAATAATTTCTCTCCAACACCCTTATTCACAGCGAATAAAATTTTAATTTATTCAAATCCAGAAAGCCCCAAACGCAGAAAACCGGGTCATTCTGACCCGGTGCGGCGGTCAGAATAACCCGGTTTCTTCCGTTTCAGCAGCGGCTAAAGCGCTGGCTGCGGCAGCTACTTTATCAGCTTTGCCAGGGTAGCGCCCAGCTCTGCGCCGCGCAGGTTGGTGGCGACAATTTTGCCATCGGGACCCACTAAGTAATTCTGCGGAATGGACCGCACGCCGTAGCGCTGGGCGACGGCATTTTCCCAGCCTTTCAGGTCGGATACCTGCGTCCAGGCTAAGTGGTCATCCTGAATGGCTTTCAGCCATTTTGCGCGCTCTCCTGGCTTGTCGAGCGATACTCCCAGGATGTCGAAGTTACGGTCCTTGTATTGGTTGTATACTTTGGTGACGGCCGGATTTTCGGCCCGGCAGGGGCCGCACCAGCTGGCCCAGAAATCAACCAGCACGTACTTGCCGCGGTAGTCGGACAGGCTCACGGTTTTGCCATCGGGGGTGTTCTGGCTGAAGATGGGTGCGGGCTGGCCCACGCTCACTTCTTTTAGCGCCCGCACCATGTTGCCGTAGTCGCGGCCCTGCGGCGTGTTCTTAAGGGCCGGGTTAAGCGCTTCGTAAAGAGGCCCTACGGTAACGTATTGGGGTAGCTCCAACATGCGTACGCCCAACAGCGCATCCAGGCTGGCCATCGAGTTGGGGTTGTCTTTGACAAAAGCGTAATTGGTCTGCACAATTTCCTTATTCAAGGCCTCAAAACGCGCCTGCATCTGCTCCCGAAAGCCGGGAGCCTGACGTTGGGCCTCGGTCATTTTCTGAACTTCGGCACCTGTTGCGTTCATGCGAGCCAAAGTCGGCTTCATCATCGCATCCAGCCGCAAGTAGTCGGCCATTGTTGGGCCGCCTTTCACGGCAGCGTGGGCCAGCGAATCCGGGCTGGTAATGGTCACGGTGCCGGGTTCCAGATAGATGCGGGTTTGGTCGCGATAGGACCGCATAAAGTCGCCCAGGCGGCCACTGCGACGGAGTATGACGTCGGCAATAACAGGCACCTGAGAAGTGCCTTTCAACTCGAACGTGCCGCTTTTCAGCGTTGCCGAATCCGTTATGGTCATTCCCTGCAACAGGTACACTTTGGCCGGGGCGGTTATCGTCCGGGCCAACTGGCCTTTCACGGTGCAAGTGAATGAAGTTTGGGCCTGGGCCAGGCAAGGCAGGGCCAGCAGCGCAACGAGTAGGGGCTTGCTCATGGAGTGGAATGGAGGGTTGGACGAGTTTCCTAACGCATATGGTCGGCCAGCTATTGCTCTAACGCACAGAATTGTATAGTGGCTATAAATACCTGAGCAACTGCCTACAGCCCGTACTCCTGAATCTTGCGGTAAAGCGTTTTGGTGCCGATGCCGAGCTGGCGGGCGGCTTCCATCTTGTTGCCGCCGGTGTCGATCAGCACCTGCCGAATCTGGCGTTTTTCCTGGGTGCGCAGGGTGCGGTCGGTGGCCTCGTCGAGGCCCGGCGCGGGCAGAATGTGGTGGAATTCGGGCGGCAGGTCGTCCACGGTCAGGGTGTCGCCGTCGGCGAGGATGGCGGCGCGCTCCAGCACGTTCTTCAGTTCGCGCACGTTGCCGCGCCAGTCGTGGGCGCGCAGCTGGGCCAGCACGTCGGGCCCGAGGCCGTGCAGGCGGCGGCGCAGCTTGGCGGCGAAGAACTGCAGGAAATAGTTAGCCAGCTCGGGCACGTCGTCGCGCCGCTCGTTCAGGCCCGGCACGGGCACCGTGAACACGGCCAGGCGGTAGTAGAGGTCGGGCCGAAAATTACCGGCCTCGGCCTCCTGGCGCAGGTTGCGGTTGGTGGCGGCCACAATGCGCACATCGATGCTGGTGGGCCGGGTGTCGCCGAGCTTGGTGAACTGCCGCGTCTCCAGCACCCGCAGGAACTTGGCCTGCACGTTCAGCTCCAGTTCGCCAATCTCATCCAGAAAAATGGTGCCGCCGCTGGCTTCTTCCAGCAAGCCCTTTTTGTCGGCCAGCGCCCCCGTAAAGGCGTCTTTCTTGTACCCAAACAGCTCCGATTCCAGCAAATCCTTCGGAAAAGCCGAGCAGTTCACGGCCACAAACGGCTTGCCGCGCCGCGGGCTGGCCTGATGGATGGCCTGGGCAAACAGCTCCTTGCCCGCGCCGGTGGGGCCTTCCAGCAGCACGGTGCTGTCGGTGGGCGCGGCGCGCTGGGCCAGCTTTTTGGCCTGTTCCAGGGCCGGCGCGTGCCCAATCATTGAGTCGAAGCTGTACTGGGTACCGACTTTTTTTTCCAAATCGGCCACGCGGCGCTGCAGGCGGGCCTTCTCGGCGGCGCGGTCCACTACCACGATGAGCTGGTCGTCGGAGTCGCCCTTGGTGAGGTAGTCGAACGCGCCTTCCTTCATGGCCCGCACGCCGTCCGGAATGGTGCCGTAGGCCGTCATCAGCACCACTTCGGCCAGGGGGGCGAGGGCTTTGTAGCGGGGCAGCAGGTCGAGGCCGCGGCCGTCGGGCAGCTTCACGTCGCTCAGCACCACCAGTATTTCATCGACGTGCTCGCGGAGGGCTTCGAGGCCGCGCATGGCATCGGGGGCCTGGCGCACGGTGTAGCCTTCCAGCTCCAGGGTGCGGGCCACGGCCTGGCGCAGCATGGCTTCGTCGTCGATGAGCAGAATGGTCCCGTTGGGCATGGCGCGAAAGCAAAAGAGGCGCGCAAAGTACGGTTGCCCGTGCCTTGCGCGCCTCTTTTGCTTTTTCAAGTCGTGGCTTGGTTAATCTTTAAGCTTGGGAGGCTTAGGTACCGGGGCAGCCACCACCAGCGTGTTGGCGGGCAGGGGCACTTCGCGCGAGGTTTCGAATTTGGCGGCTTCGGGGTTAGTTTCGTCTACGCGGCGCTGCACCACGCGCAGGTGGCGGGCATCGGGGTGCAGCACGGCCAGGTCCTGGCTGATACCGGCGGCGGCGTCGTAGCTGCGAAAGCCCATCAGCATGCCCTCGGGGAAGTTGGCGGCTTTGGCTTTGTCGCCGGTCACCATGTCGGGCAGGTTCGGAAATTTGCCCAGGTCGATGTCGAGCGGCTGGCTGCCCTGCACCAGCAGGTGCGCCAGCACGCGCGGGTGCTTGGGGTTGTCGGGGTTGGCGGTGGGCTTGAAGCTGAACGAAACCTTCATGGTTTCGGCATCCTTGAGCGCGGGCGCAGCAGCGGGTGCGGGCGCCGTGGCCGCGGCATCGGGCGCCGTGGTGGTAGCCGCGTTGGCCGAGTCGACGGCAATGGGCGTGACGGGCGCGGTATCGGCAGTGGTGGCGGGCTCGGAGGTGGCGGGCGGCGTTTGGTTGCAGCCAGCCAGCAGCACGGCGGCGCTCAGGGCAAAGTAGGCGAGTTTCATAAGTGGCAAATGGGTGAGAATGGCCGGGCAAATTCAGCTCTGCAAGATTAAGCAAAATTGCGCGGGCGGCCATCATTCGCGCCTTTCTCGCTACCACTGCGGCAGCCTATTGCTGCACCTTGCTATTCAGCCACAAAAAAAGCCCCACCGGACTGCGGTGGGGCTTTTCAGAATAACTCCATTTGAAACCGGGCTTACCAGCGGCGGCCATGCCCGCGGCCGTAGCCCCGGCCGTAATACACCGGGCGCGGCGCATAGTACACCGGGCGGGGAGCGTAGTACACGGGGGCCGGCGCGTAATACACCGGCGGGGGCGGCGGCACGGCATACACCACCGGCGGACGGGGGGCATAGTAGCGCGGGCCGTAGTAGGCCCGGGGCGGGTAGCCAAACGAAATATTGGCGCGAACCTGCGCGGCGGCCGGGCGACTAAAGGCGCCGGCCAGCAGCAACATTACCAGCAAATAAAACGAGCGGGTTTTCATGAGATAAGGCGTTTAATGAGTGGACGACAGGTCAATATACGGCACTTAGACGGTGCCCGGACACCAAGGTTTAACGCCGAACGGTATCAAAGCTGGTCTTGGCTGCCAGCTGCAAAATCCGCGCCAACCGGCTACAGCCGAATGCGGTAGGTGGCGTCGGTGGCCCCGCCCAGCAGGCCGTAGCCCTGGCGCACATTGCCGGCCAGCGGGGCGGGCTCGGCAAAGGGGTTGCCGTCGGAGTCATAGTAGCGGCGGTTCGAGAGGTAGAAGTTGTAGGTATCGGCCGTGAGGCTGCTTACCGTCACCTCAATGAAGGCGGGCTGCGGACACGGCCCCTGCGAGTAGCAGCCGGTGCTGTAGCGCACGTCGGTGGCCAGGGTCAGGCGCTCGCCGTTGTGGTTGGTGTCGGCAAAGGGCTGAATGCCGTAGGCCCCGAGGCTGTACTGCTGTTGCGCGCTCGATAGCTGAAACTGGTCGATACTGGCCGCATTGGCTTGGCTGTCGCGGTCGGCTTCTACCGTGCCATAGCTATAGGGCTGGCCCTGGGCATCGAGCATGCGGGCAAACGCCACGTAATAGTTGGTCGCGTTGGGGTCGTCGCGCACGGTTACTGTCAGCCGGCCAGTTGCGTAGTAGCCACCACCGGCGGAGGTAGTGCGGGCCTGGTAAGCCGCGCTTTCGATGGTCGGCGCCGCCGGCAGCGTGAGCGAGCTTTCGGCCGTTTCGAGGCCGGGCAGGGTGGCCCGCAGCGTGTAGGGCTGCCCCGGCTGGGGCCGGAACCCCAGCACCGGACGGTAGTAGCCGGGGGTGCCGCCGTAGCCCGACGCGTAGTTATCGGCAATGGGGCGGTAGCGCTCCACCACGCGGCCACTCGCATCGCGCAGCTCCACAGCGGCATCGGGCCGCCCGTTGAGCTGGTCGGTGCTGAACACGCGCTGGCTGTTGCTCACGTAGAGCTGCCGCTGCCGAAACAGCTCAACAAACGACGAGTCCAGCGGGGCGGGCGTGAGAACGTAGAACAGCGACACCCGCGGCGTGTGCGGCGGCTCGGGCAGGTTGGTGGCCGTTTCGCAGCCGGCGAGGGCGAGGGCGGTGAGGAAGACAGAGCGGCTGGTTTTCATTGGAAAGAAGAATCAAAAGCGTGCGTCATTCTGAGCGCACTAAAACCGGAACGTTTTGCTGAACGAGGGCAGAATGGGAAACAGCGACACCTGCCGGTAGCTGGGGGCGGTGGCACCCGCCGCCCGGCCCAGGTAGATGAAATAAGGGTTGTGCCGGTTGTAGGCGTTGTACACGCTGATGCTGTTCACGACTTCGCCCCACTTCTTCTTTTTGGTGTGGCTCAGGTCGAGGTCGAGGCGGTGGTAGGCGGCCATGCGGTAGCTGTTGCGCGGGCCGTAGTCGTCGTAGGTGGCGTAGGGGCCCAGCTGGTAGCGGCCCTGGGCCAGCGTCACGGCGTTGCCGGTGCCGTACACAAAGGTGCCCGACAGCGTGAGGCGGTTGTTGAACTCGTGGATGACGACCAGCTTGAAATCGTTGCGCCGGTCGTACTTGTAAGGATACAGCTGGCCCTGGTTCAGTTCGGCGAAGCGGCGGTTGCTCCAGGCCAGGGTGTAGCCAATCCAGCCGGTGGTGCGGCCGGTTTTCTTCTGCAGGAATAGCTCGGCCCCGTAGGCCCAGCCCTGCCCGCTCGTGATTTTGCTCTCGTAATTGTCGTCGGTCGTCCCAATGAAATCCGCCCCTTCCCGAAACTCCACCAGGTTCTGCATGGGCTTGTAGTAGGTTTCCACGCTGAACTCGAAATCTTCGCCACCGTAGCGCAGGTTGCGGGCCGCCCCCAGGCTGAACTGCTGCGCTTTTTGGGGCAGCGTGCGGGCCGTGCTGGGCACCCACAGGTCGGTGGGCAGGCCAATGCCGCTGTTGGTGAGCAGGTGCACGTACTGCGTGGTGCGGGCGTAGGCGGCCTTCAGGGCCCAGTCCTCGGTGAGCAGATAGCGGGCCGACACGCGCGGCTCGAGGCTGGGGTACAGCTTTTTTTCCACCAGAAAGCTGTTCAGCCGCAGGCCCACGTTCACCTTCAGGCGGTCGGTCAGCTTCACATCGTCTTCGGCATACAGGCTGGCCTCGTTGGCCCCGATGTTGCGGCCGGTGGCCTGGTTATCGGCGGGGTTGGTGCTGTTCGCCGTTTGCATGGCCCCGGGCCGGAACTGGTGCCGGATGTACTGCCCGCCAAAGCGCACGTAGTGGTTGGGATTGGGCACGTAGTCGAAATCCAGCTTTGCGCTCACGTCCTGAATGTTGGACAGGTAGTTCAGCGAGAACTTGTCGGTCTGGGCCTGGCCGTTGGTGGTGTAGCGGTCCTCCTGCGTGATGCCCACATCGAACTGGTAGCGCGTGTAGGTGAGGTGGGTGTTGAGAAACAGCCGGTCGTTGATGATGTGGTTCCAGCGCAGCGCCGCAATGCGGTTGCCCCACCCCAGGGCGTTGTTTTGCAGGCTGTAGTCGCCGTTGCCGCGGGTGCTTTTGTCGTCGGCGTAAAACTCGTCGCGGCCAAAATAGCCGCTCAGGTACAGGCGGTCGCGCGGGCTCAGCTTCCAGTTCAGCTTGCCGTTCAGGTCGTAGAAGTAGTAGCCGGCGGTGGCCCCGTCGGTCTGGGCTTTGATGAGGGGCCGGGCCAGGATATCGATGTAGGTGCGGCGGGCCGAGAAGATGAACGAGGCCGTGTCCTTCTTGATGGGCCCTTCCAGGGTCAGGCGCGAGGCAATCAGGCCGATGGCGCCTTCGCCGTGCAGCTTCTGCATGTTGCCTTCCTTCATCGTAATGTCGAGGACAGACGACAGCCGCCCGCCGTAGCGCGCCGGAAACCCGCCCTTTATCAGCTCCACGTTCTTGATGGCATCGGCGTTGAACACCGAGAAGAAGCCGAACAGGTGCGAGGCGTTGTAGATGGGCGTGCCGTCGAGCAATATCAGGTTCTGGTCGGGCGAGCCGCCGCGCACGTAGAGGCCGCTGCTGCCCTCGCCGCCGGCCTGCACGCCGGGCAGCAGCTGCAGCGCCTTCAGCACGTCGGTTTCGCCAAACAGGGCAGGTAGCAGCTTAATTTGCTTCACCGGGATGTTGATGGTGCCCATGCGCGTGCTTTCGGCAATTTTCTCCTCGCGGCTGCCCACCACTTCCACGCCCGCCAGCTCGGCCGACGACGGCTTCAGCCGAAAGTCGTAGGTGAAGCTGCGCTCGGCTTTGCGCGTCAGCCGCAGCTTCTCGTAGCCCAGCGCCGACACCAACAGCCGCACCGAATCGGGCGCGGCGGCCAGCGTGAGCGAGTAGAAGCCGTAGGTGTTGGTGCTGGTGCCCTGGCCGCTGGCCGGGTGCACCACGGCCACGCCGGGCAGGCTTTCGCCGGTAGCCCCGTCGCGCACGTAGCCGCTGATGGTGAGCCGATTGGGTTGTTGCGCCAGCGCCGTAGTCGCGCCCAGCAACGCCACGCTGCTGAGCGCGGCCATCCGGAAAAGTGTTTTCATGCAGCAGAAAAGGTGGAAAGGAACCGGCCCTCAACCGGCCAGCGCACGGCTCCAATGGTAGCGGGGCCGTTTTATTGGCAAAGATGAGGGCACAGTGAAGAGTGTATTTTGGTGGCCAGGGTTGCCTAGAATTAATGGAAGTCACAAAAAAAAACGTCATGCCGAGCGTAGCCGAGGCATCTCGCGTGCGGCAGTAATCAAAGTCGTTTTAACGATTGAATTACTATCCCACGCAAGATGCCTCGGCTACGCTCGGCATGACGTGCTTTTCGGACGTTTAAACCTCGCCCAACAAACCGCCGCCTACTTCTTGCGGTAGTTGGCGTTCAGGTAAGCCAGCACCGGGGCCGTGATGTCGAGGTTTTTCTCGCCGTAGGCAATAGTGCCGCTGGGGGCGGCAATGAGGATGAGCTTGTAGCCGTGGGCTTTGCCGTAGGCTTCCACCTTTTTGTTCACGCTTTCGAGCACGCTTTGCGTCAGCTTGCCTTCTTCCTGCTGGGCCTGGGCCTGCAGCATCTGCTGCTGCTGGGCTACCTGCTGCTGCTGCTCCTGCAGCTTCTGCTCGGTGGCGGCGCGCTGCTCGGCGCTCAGGGTCGGGGCCTGCTTCTGGTAGCTTTCCACGTTGGCTTTGAAGGTGGCCAGCATTTGCTGGTTCTGCTTTTCCCAGCCGCGGGCCTTGCCCTCGAACGACTTGCGCGCGTCCTTCATGCCCTGGTAGCCGTCGAGCATCTTGCCCGATTCCACGTAGGCCAGCTTGCCCGAGAAATCGGTGGTGTTGTCCTGCACCGGAGCGGTGGCCACGGCGGGCGCAGCATCAGCGACGGGCGTTTCGGCGGCGGTGGCGGCCGTGTCGGCAGCGGCTTCGTTGGAAGTTACCACGGCCGTGCTGGTGTCGGTGGCCAGGTTCGGGGCCACGGGCTTCTGGTTGAAATGCAGGAAATACAGGGCGGCCACGGCCAGCGCCAGCACAACGTTAATGGTAAGCTGAATCGGGTTTTTCATTGAAAACAAGAGATGAGGAAAGGACAAAAGTAGGGACGCAAGCGGGATGGAAAGTGTGGAGGCGCGAAACCATCGTCCGTCATGCAGAGCGCCGCGCAGCATCTTGCCCGCAGGCAGTAATTCAATAAGAATGATTAGCGGTGGCGGGCAAGATGCTGCGCGGCGCTCTGCACCACACTCTTTGACCTTCCTGCCCCATTTTCAGCGCTACTCCGGCACCCCGATGTGCAGCAGCGCGTCGCCCTGGTTCACCACGGGCATGTAATTCAGGCCTATCACGTAGCCGCTCACCGGCGACTCCAGCCGCACGGCCTGCTGGCCGTATGGGTCGGCAATAGAGCCGTAAATCTGGCCCTTTTCGATGAACTGCCCGTTCTCGACGTGCGACCGGAACAGGCCCGCCCAGCGCGCCCGCAGCCACGTATGCCGCCGGCAAATGATGCCCGCCCGGGCCGGCGGCGGGGCCTCGGGGCCCATGCCCAGGTGGTGCAGCACCCGCAGCGTGCCCGCCAGTGCCTCCTCAATGCCGGGTTCGTCGAGGCGCAGGCTTTCGCCGGTCTCATACACGATAATGCGCTTGCCCAGCTCCTGCGCGGCCTCGCGCAGCGAGCCGCCCCGCAGCCCCGCGTGCAGCGTGAACGGGGCCGCGAAGGCCGCCGCCAGGGCATCCACCTCGGGGTCGATGCCCAGCAGGGCACGCACCTGCGGGTAGTTGGCGCGCGCCGCGCCGCCGGTGTGAAAATCGATGCCGTAGTCAATCAGGGGCATGATTTCGCGCATGAAGCGGTGGGCCACCCGCCCGGCCAGCGACCCGCGCGGAAACCCCGGGAACGAGCGGTTCACGTCCTTGCCATCGGGCACGTCGCGGCTAAAATTCAAAAAGCCGTAGATGTTGAGGATGGGGATGGCGATGACCGAACCCCGCAGCGGCATCAGCATCTCGCGCCGCACCAGCCGCCGGATGGTTTCGATGCCGTTCACCTCGTCGCCGTGCATGCCGCCCATCAGCAGCAGCGTGGGGCCGGGCTCGGTGGCGCGCAGCACGTGCACCGGCACGTCAATCACCGTGCCCGAGGGCAGCTTCGAAATCACCAGCCGCGTGAGCACCTGCTCGCCGGGCTGAATGGTGAGGCCATTGAGGTAGAACGGAGCGGCGGGGCTTGGCATGGGCAGTGAGGGTTTGAAAACAGGTGTAGGGGCGGGGCTTGCCCCCGCCCGGACGGTCGCACCGAGTAGAATGGCACTGTTGTAACGAGGCGACCGTCCGGGCGGGGGCAAGCCCCGCCCCTACCGCCAACGTCCCCTCCTTACTTCCCGCCCGGCACGTCCGATTGTGCATCGACGGCCTGGGCGGCACCTTTTTTGGGTTTGGCCTTTTCCTTTTTCTTGCTGGCCAGCGCGGCCGTGTATTCGATGATGCGGCCGGCGATGTCCTGTCCGGTGGCTTTTTCGATGCCTTCGAGGCCGGGCGAGGAGTTCACTTCGAGCACCAGCGGGCCGCGCTTGCTTTGCAGCATATCCACGCCCGCAATGCCGAGGCCCAGGGCTTTGGTGGCGAGCAGCGCCGCGGCCTTCTCGGCTCGCGTGAGCTTCACGAGCGTGCCCGAGCCGCCGCGGTGCAGGTTCGAACGGAACTCGCCTTCCTTGCCCTGGCGCTTCATGGCGCCCACCACTTCGCCATCGACCACGAAGGCGCGCAAATCGGCCCCCTTGCTTTCGGCAATGAATTCCTGCACGATGATGCGGGCCTTGAGGTTGTGAAAGGCTTCAATGACGGACTGCGCGGCTTTGGCCGATTCGGCCAACACCACGCCCAGGCCCTGGGTGCCTTCGAGCAGCTTGATGATGACGGGAGCGCCGCCCACCTGCTCAATCATGGCCGGCACATCGGCCGAGAAGTTGGTGAAGGCAGTTTTGGGCATGCCCACGCCGGCGCGGCTCAGAATCTGCATCGAGCGGAGCTTGTCGCGCGAGCGCACAATGGCCTGGCTGTCGATGGCCGTACGCACCTTCATCATCTCGAACTGCCGCACCACGGCCGTGCCGTAGAACGTGACCGAGGCCCCAATGCGCGGAATGATGGCGTCGAAGCCTTCCAGCCGCGCGCCTTTGTAGATGATGCCAGGCTGGCCCTTTTCGAGCACCAGGTTGCATTGTAGGTGGTCGATAACCACGGCCTCGTGGCCTAGGGCGACGGCAGCCGCCACCAGCCGCTGGGTCGAGTAAGAGGTCGGCTCGCGCGAGAGAATGGCCAGTTTCACGGGAAGGCGGCGTTTGTTTTAAGAGAGAAGAGCAGCAAAGTTTCAGGCCGCAAATACGGCACAAATCAACTCAGGAACGGGCGCGGCGGGCGGCGGCGCGGGCCTGGGTTTTGTAGGAAAGGTTGCGCCGGCCCACATCGACCACGAAGCGCCCCTCGCGCAACAGGCTGCGGCCCAGCAACACCGGGTACTTCATGTCGGAACGGTCGGAGAGCGAAAACTCAGCCTCAAAATGCTCGCCGTAGAGCTGCACCACGGCCCGAATAACGTAGCGCTCCTGCACCTCGCCGTTGCTGGAGCGGATGTCGCGCAGCACGAAATCGGGGAAGGTGAGCGACCGGCCGTCGGCGCCCTCGTGGCCGGGGTCGAGCAGGTTCACCACCAGCACGGGCCGGCCCTGAGCGTCGGTTTCGAGGTGAATGTTGGTGCAGTGGATGGCACTGGTGTAAGCCCCGGTATCGACTTTGGCCTCGACGCCGCCCAGCGCGAAGGCCGGAAAATCAACAAGCTCGCGGCGGCCGAGCAGGCGCTTGGGGGGGCGGTTCATGCGGTGAATATAGGGCGCGGCCCTGATGCGGCACATTAAATTGGCCGCGCCGGCCCTGGGGCCCGAAACAAACCGGCCGAATCCGTCGGGCTGTCGGGGAATCCGGCGGGCCCAACGGCTTCGGCCGGAGCAGAAAAAAGGAAGGGATAACGGTGCGCAAAGCCGGCTCGGCTTAGCGGTACTTGTCGAGTGGGTCGGTAAATTCGCGGGTCAGGCGGTCGTACTCGCGCTGGGCGCGCTGCTCGTAGGTAAAGCCGCCGTAGGCCGCAATGCCGCGCTTAATCAAGCCCAGCCCCCAGAAAAACGTCACCCACAGCGGCCAGGGAATGCCCACGTGGAAATGGTGGCCGTAGTGGTGCGAGGATGTGAAGGCCCAGATAACCCACAGCGTCGCGTTCACGAACAAAAACGACAGCAGGTGCGCCTGAAATTTGGCGCGGGCTTTGGCTTTTTGCCACAGGTAAGGGTCGCGTTGCAGGGGTTCCATGAGCGGGAGCGGTTGGGGTTGGTTGGAATTGATGATTAAATATAGCAGTTGGGCTAAGCCGTGCGCAAGCGGCTGTTGCCGAACGGTCGGGAAAGGCTTCCCAAGCGTCGAAACCGGGGGCTGAACCGGGCGGCGTGGCAGCCGAATCAATTGCCGCAACTGCCGCTTACTGCATCAATCGCCAACTTGCGCTTTCCATTACAGCCCATTTCCGCATGCCTGCTTCTCCCCTTTCCGCCCGCATCCAGCTCGTGCAGGGCGACATCACCCGCCAGCCGGTTTCGGCCATCGTGAATGCCGCCAATTCCAGCCTGCTCGGGGGCGGCGGGGTCGATGGGGCCATTCACCGCGCCGGCGGGCCAAAAATTCTTGAAGAGTGCCGGTTTTTGCGCGAACGGAAATATCCATTCGGCCTCCCTTCCGGCCAAGCGGTAGCAACAACCGGCGGAAACCTACCAGCGGCTTTCGTTATTCATACTGCCGGCCCAGTGTGGCATGGCGGTAACCAACACGAAGCCGAAGAATTAGCAGCATGTTACCAAAGTTGCTTGCGAATTGCAACGGCACGGAAGTTTGAAAGTGTGGCCTTCCCCGGCATCAGCACCGGCATCTACGGCTACCCAAAACCGGCCGCCGCCGCCGTGGCCGTGCGCGAGGTACGCCAGTGGCTGGCGGCACACGAATGGCCGCAGACGGTGGTTTTCGTGGTGTTCGATGACGAAAACCGGCGGCTGTACGAGCAGGAATTGGCGCGCTAGAACACTATCTTGCAAGTCAATGCGCCGTAGCGGAGTAGCAGACTGGCAGCACCAGCACACTCACGGCCAAACAAGCGTCACCTAACAACATCTTCAGGCTGTTTGTACTGTGTTTGTACTACAAGCGCGCTTTCTCAATCAACTTTTTTACTGCTTGTACCGTGGTTGTACTACAAGCGTGCCATTTGGGTAAGCATTATTGGCTCAGACAGCCAATTTAGGGACTTATCTGAATTTGCGGCGGCTACGCTTCCGGCGGGCTGAACGGGCTGGGCACCTCCGTCTGCTTCGCATTCAGCACCGATTTATCGGCCTGATATTTCTCGTAGATGCGCGGGTCAATCTGCTTGCGGTCGATAAAGAACAAGCCAGCATTGAAGCCCCGGCGGCGCACCCACTCGTTTTCTACGAAGGCCACCAGCCGCTCCACGAAGTGCGAGCCCGGCACCGGCTGCCCGTAGCTGGCGGTGAAATACTGCCCGGCCGCCAGCGGCGGGCGCAGAAATGAGGGTCGGCCCCGGCGCAGCGCGTCCACGTCGCGCACCCAACTGCCGTTGATGATGTTCATGGCGGCATAGGGGGCGGGGTTGCCCCACATCACCTTTTTGCCCGGCCCGTTCACGTTGGCAAACCACGGAAAATTGGCCATGATGAAGCCCGAAAAATAGGCGTACTCCACGGGGTCGTACTTGCGCTCGCGGAATACGAGCGTGACTTCGCGCCGCTCCTGCCGCACCAGCCGCACAAACTCGCGCCGGAAGCGGGCATCGGCGAAGAAGTGCTTGGCCTCCTCAAAATCATTGAACAGCAGCCACATGCCGTTGAAGTGCACCGAGCCGTGCAGGTAGTTCACCACGTGGGGCATGCGCCGCTCGGGGCCGTGCGGAATTTCGGGCACTGGCGTCGACTTCTTCACCATATCGGCCAGGAAGCCGCCCACTTTGGTCAGAATCGTTTCGTCGGGCTCGTAGCCCGCGCCGGGCGTGGGCGTGGTCCGAAACACCACGTTCTGGGGCCACACGGGCTGGCCGGTGGCGGGGTCGAGGCCGGTGGCCCAGGCGTGCTGCCGTCCCACGAGGCCCGAGGTCAGCTTCTGCACGTGCCAAAGCCGCAACACGTGGAAGGCCCCGAAGGTGTTGTGAATAATGTCGCCCCGAATGATGTTAATCAAGCCCTTTACATTGTAGAGGCCGGCGCGGACGCCGCGTCGGCGGCGGGCGGCGGGCAGCACGGCGGGCGTGGGGTGGCTGGCTTTCAGGGCCGGGCCAGCATGCGGAGCTTCGGAGGAGTCGGACATGTAGTTAAAGTTAGGTGAGAAAGAACTCCCGCCACTTTCGGCAGCGGCCTGTAACTTGGAGGTAATATCGACGCGGTTTGGCGGCCCTGGCTAATACTTCAGAACGTCATGCTGAGCTTGCCGAAGCATCTTTACCGCGCAACGCAATTTCGCCGATTGCATTGCGTTGCCTTTTGTCGGTTGGATTACATTGTGCGGTAAAGATGCTTGGCTACGCTCTGCATGACCCGTCTGACAATTTCCCTAACCCGCCTACCCCGCCCCGCCAATGAGCACGCAGCTGAGCAACTTCCGCTATTTCTTTCTGGCGCGCATCTACGACGCGGCGTTGCTCTGGTTCTACCAGCCGCTGGTGCGCCGGCTGGTGGAAGCGGTGAATGCCGAACCAGGCAACCAGGTGCTGGAAGTGGGCGTGGGCACCGGCATATCGCTGCCTTACTACGCCGCCCGCAAGCACGTCACGGCCATCGACTGCTCGCTGCCGATGCTGCAGCGGGCCCGCAAAAAAGCCGCCGAGCACCCCAAAGTGCAGGTCGAGTTGCAGCACGCGGCGGGCGAGGATTTCCAGCACGAGGCCGGCCGGTTCGAGCACGTGGTGTTCTGCAATTCGCTGTCGGTAGTGGAGAACCCGAGCGCGCTGCTGGGCGCTTATTATGCGTCGCTGCGGCCCGGCGGACATATTTATCTGCTCAATCATTTCACGCCCGAGCGCGGCCCGCTCCGGCAGCTCGACCGCCTGCTAACCCCGGCCGGCAAAGTCCTGGGCTTTAAGTCATTTTTTCCGTTGAGCCCGTTGCTGGCTCCCGATGCCATCGTGCGCACGCACCGCGGCCGGGCCGGCTATTGGCGCATCGTGCACATTCAAAAACCCCTTTTGCCCACATGCTAACCACGCGCCGAACGCTGCTCTATTGCCTGCTGCCGCTGCTCATCAGCTTCACCATCTACGCCGGGTTCCGCTCCCCGAACACCATCGTGAACCAGGTGCTGCTGGCTTTCTGGCCCGCTAAGCCGCCCATGCTGCGCCTGCCGCAGGCCGCGTGGTTCGTCTACAACCTGCCCGGCGCGCTCTGGCTGTTCGCCTTTCTGTGGATTGGCACGCTCTCGGCCAGCCGCCGGCTCACGCTGCTGCCGCTGGCCCTGGCGCTGGGCATCGAAGCCGTGCAACTGCTGCACTTCACCGATGGCACCTTCGACCCGCTCGATGTGCTGTTCTACCTGCTGGCGCTGAGCGTATTCGCCGCCCTCGGCGGCCTAGCCAAGCAAGCGCCCGCCGTAGCCGAAACCACCGCCGAGCCCATCATGCGCCACCTTTCGAAGCGCTACAAGCTGGCAATGGCCGTGTTCGTGGGCATGGTACTGCTGTCTGATGTGTGGGTGAAATGAGTGCGGCCCCACTCCTCTCCGTCATCATTCCCACGCTGAATGAGGCGCACAGCCTAGCCGCCACGCTGGCCCACGTGCACGCCGCCGTGGGCGCGGGCATCGCCTACGAAGTGCTGGTGAGCGACGGCGGCAGCACCGATGCCACGCTGGCGCTGGCCGCCGCCCACGGGGCCCGCGCCCTGCCCGCACCCCGGCCCGGCCGGGCGGCACAGCTCAATTTCGGCGCCAGCCAAGCTAATGGCTCCATCTTATACTTCCTGCACGCCGATACGCTACCGCCGGCCGGGTTCGGGCAGCTCATCCGGCAGTACCAGGCGCGGGGCTACCGCAGCGGCTGCTTCCGCCTGCGCTTCGATGTGCGCCACCCGGTGCTGTGGTTCAGCGGCTGGTGCTCACGCTTCAATGCGCCCGCCTTCCAATTTGGCGACCAGAGCCTGTTCGTTGAAAAAGCCCTTTTTGATGAATTGAGCGGCTTCAACGAGCAAATGCTGTTGATGGAAGACGTGGACCTGCCCATTCGCATCAAGCACCGCGCGCGCTTCGTAGTGATGCCGCAAAGCGTGGTTACCTCGGCCCGCAAGTACGTGGTGCACGGCGTGCTGCGCACCGAGCTCACGCATTTGGCGGTGCAAACGCTGTTTCTGGCCGGCACGCCGCAGCCTACGCTACTGCGGGTGTACCAGCGGTTGCTACAGCGCCGCCGGCCGCGCCAGATGCGGCAGAGACTCGGTTGAATGGAGTAGGGGCGGGGCTTGCTCCCGCCCGTCGTTGAACGGAATCGTTGTAACAATGCGACCGCCCGGGCGGGGGCAAGCCCCGCCCCTACTCCATTCAACCCCGCCCTGTTTACGCCGGCTCGCCCACGCCTTCCACGCGCTCGGCGACTTGCTGCATCAGCCACAGCGGGGTGCTGGTGGCGCCGCAGATGCCCACGGTTTGCGCGCCATTCAGCCATTCATCTTCCACCTCGTCGGCGTTTTCGATGAAGTAGCTGCGCGGGTTCACGGCATTTACCACCGAGAACAGGGCTTTGCCATTGGAGCTTTTGCGGCCGCTCACGAAGAGCACCACGTCGTATTCGGTGGCGAATTTGGCCAGCGCGGGCTCGCGGTTACTCACCTGCCGGCAGATGCTGTCGTTGGCATCGAAGCTGTCGAGCGTGCCGCCGGCGGCCTGGATGCGGGCCTCCATCAGGGCCTTCATTTTGTAGAAGCCAGCCGTGCTTTTGGTGGTCTGGCTGAACAGGGTGACGGGCCGGGCGAAGTCAATCTGGTCGAGGTCGGCCTCGTTCATCACAATAATGGCGCGGTTGCCGGTCTGGCCCGTGAGGCCGGCCACTTCGGCGTGGCCCGGCTGGCCGTAAATCACAATCTGACCATCCTGGCGCTGGCTTAGGTCGAAGGCATGCTTCACGCGGTTTTGCAGCTTGAGCACCACCGGGCAGCTGGCGTCAATCAGCTCCAGGTTGTTTTGTAGGGCCAGTTGGTAGGTTTCGGGCGGCTCGCCGTGCGCCCGGATGAGGACTTTGCAGTCGTGCAATTCGGCCAGCTGCTCGCGGTCGATGATGCGCAGGCCCTGCTGGTGCAGGCGCTCCACTTCCATGCGGTTGTGCACGATATCGCCGAGGCAATACAGCGTTTTTTCGTGCGCCAACTCATCTTCGGCCATCTGAATGGCGAATTCTACGCCGAAGCAGTAGCCGGAATTCTTATCAATCGTAACCTTCATGCTGGGCCGTTAACACCACTGCGGCGGCGAGGAGTTCGCCGGGGGGCAAAGGTACGGCAGTTGCGCGGGGGATGGGCATGCGTGAAAAACGCCTGTCATCCTGAGTGTATCGAAGGACCTTATCACGGCTGCTTGCTTTTAATTACGGCAAGCTGCTCAAACATGACAAGGTCCTTCGCTACGCTCAGGATGACAGAAGTTAATTCCAACTATTTACTCCCAACCCGCCGCAAACAGTGCCGACGACACCCTATCGAGCACAAAGTCGACCTGCTCGGAAATGGTAATGTGCGTGGTGTCGAGCAGCACGGCATCGGGGGCGCGGCGCAGGGGGCTTTCGGCGCGGGTCGAATCGAGGTGGTCACGCTTGCGCAGGTTCTCGATGATGTCGTCGAGCGGCACGATTTCGCCTTTCTCGGCCAGTTCGTCCTGCCGGCGCTTGGCGCGGAGCTCCACTTCGGCGGTCATGAAGATTTTCACCTCTGCATCGGGAAACACAGTGGTGCCGATGTCGCGGCCGTCCATTACCACGCCGCGCTTGCGGCCCATGCGCTGCTGCTGAGCCACCATGGCGTGGCGCACCATCGGAATCACCGAAACTTCGCTCACGGAGTTGGAAATCCGCATCTGGCGGATGTCGTCCTCCCGGTTCACGCCGTTCAGGAACAGCTCGTTGCGGCCGGTGCGGCGGTTGCGGCGGAAACTGATGCTGATGTCGCGCAGCGCCTGTTCGATGCCGGGCAGGTCGTCGAAGGCGATGCCTTGCTCCAGCAGGTAGAGCGTAACACCGCGGTACATGGCCCCGGTGTCGACGTAGGCGTAGTGCAGCAGGGCCGCCACGGCTTTGGCGGTGGTGCTTTTACCACAGGAAGAGTAGCCGTCAATGGCGATAACGAGTTGTTTCATAACGACGCGGGCGGCCATTGGCCCCGCAAGATTACGAAATCCAACCCTTACGAGCGGCGACCGGCGCTTTTAAGCGCTGCGGAACGGAGGCAAAAAAGGCCGCTACCGACGCGCTTTCTCCCTCATTCAGTTGCGCATCGACTAAATGGAAGGGATTAAAAAAAAATCGACCGGCCAGTCCCACGCCGGTGGTGCCGTCCTTGCCGGTGGCCCATTCGCCCCCATAGGCCTGCACCAGGCACTGCCCCAGGAAGCAGCCCAGCGCCAGTACCACGCCCGGCCGCTCGGCCGCGGGCAGTTGCCCGCGCTGGGCCTGAATAAAGTTGGCCAGGTGTGCCACCCCTTCGGCATCGAAGGCCTTGAGTTGAAGCTGCTGCCGCACCTGCTCGGCGGCGGCGTTAATGGAATCGAGGGGAGTGGGCTGGGTGTCGGGCATGGGGCAAAGTACGCCGAAAACGGGGCGACGGGTTACTTGCGGGCCTGCAAAATGGCTTCACGACGGTCGGCCGCGTAGGCCGCCAGCAGTTGCGGCGCCTCAAAGCGCGCATTCAGTTCGCCGGCCCGCAGCCGGGCGCAGAGGGCCGGGTCATCGGCCAACAGCTGCAGCATGCGGCGGCGGTAGGCGCCCGGCTGGGTGGGCAGCGCCTCTACTTGGCCGGCATGGCGCAGCAGCGTGGTTTGGTAAGCCCGCGGAAACACGAACATGTCCATTAGAAAACCAAAAAAGGAGGTAGCGTAGGCATCCGAAGGGTTCGCCACCGGCTTGGGCATCGACTCCAGCCCAGCGGCCGTTACGACCGGCCCGTTGGGCACCACCGGGGTATTAAAAGTGCGCAGCACTTCGGGCGTGGGGGCCTGCACCAGCAATACCTCGTACTGATTGTCGCGGTACTGGCGCCGGGCAAAGCTGGCCGGCACCAGCCGGTGGCCTTTGCGCTGCACAAAGGCCGGCACGGTCACAAACGTGTCGCCGCGCACCACGTATGCGCTCACCTCGCCGGGCCAGAACACGGCGTAGTCGGTCAGGTTTTCGGGGCGCAGACGCACGCGGTCGGCCATATCGGGGCCGAATATTTCGGCCGGGTGCCAGCTGCCATCGGGTAGGCGGTAGGTGCCGGGATGGCCGCCAGTGGCGTAGTGCGGCGCGGGCGTGAGCGGATAATCGGCCGGGCGGGTGGTGGCTGGTGTGGTAGCACCTGCAGTAGCTGCTGGCCGCGGGTTGCGGTAGGGTATTCGGGCAAAGCTGCTGAAGCTTAACAGCAACAGGGCCAGGAGCAGCCCATCGGAAAGGAAAGGGTTTCGCATGACGGGTAGAGTCGGGCGAGCGATAAATGGTTGCGTAGAAACCCTTTGCATAGCCATTATTTCTGTCATTCCAACGAAGGAGGAATTCGAGGAACAGCTGTTGCCGAATTCCCTCAGATTCCTCCTTCGTCGGAATGACAAGAGACGGTTGCCTAGTGCCCGCAGGGGCAGGGCACCGACTTACCGCCGCTGTGGTGCTTGTACCACGAGGTTTTTTTCTGCTGAGCGGTGCGGCGGGCGCAGCCGCTTTCAGCCAGCAACAGCGGCAGCACGAGCAGCAAAAGGGCCAGGTTCTTTTTCACCGGAAACGGTTTTTTGTCAAATATAAGGTTCTTTGCCGGCGGGGGGGCTGGTTGTCGGTTGTTCGTTGTCAGTTGTCAGCTGCGACTCTAAACGCAACCAAACCAGCCGAAATGCCCAAAAAGCGGCGTTTCGGCAGCCCCTGCTAACAACTGACAACGAACAACCAACAACTAATCATGTCCGCTGATTTCTCGCTCACCGCCAACGTCGTCGACGTTTTTTCCCGTTCCATTCAGCCCGCCATTATTTCCGTCGAGGGCGGCCGCATTGCCAGCATCGCGCCCATTGCTGAGGCCGAAGCCGACCCCACGCTGCCCTACGTACTGCCCGGCTTTGTCGATGCTCACGTGCACGTCGAAAGCTCGCTGCTGGTGCCCACCGAGTTTGCCCGCCTGGCGGTGGCCCACGGCACGGTAGCCACCGTGAGCGACCCGCACGAAATCGGCAACGTGCTGGGCGTGGCCGGCGTCGAGTTCATGCTGGAGAACGCCGCGCACTCGCCATTCAAGTTCTGCTTCGGCGCGCCCAGCTGCGTGCCGGCCACGCCGTTCGAAACGGCCGGGGCCGAAATCACCGCTGATGATATCAAAAAGCTGTTCGAAAACCCCAAAATCGGCTATCTGGCGGAGATGATGAACTGGCCCGGCGTGCTGCACCGCGACAGCGACGTGATGGCCAAAATTGCCCTCGCCCACGCCGCCGGCCGCCCCGTGGATGGCCACGCCCCCGGCCTGCGCGGCGACGACGCGGCCCACTACGCCAGCGCCGGCATCAGCACCGACCACGAGTGCTTCACCGCCGCCGAAGCCCGCGACAAGCTGGCCGTGGGCATGAAAATTCTGATTCGTGAAGGCTCGGCGGCCCGCAACTTCGATGCGCTCATCGAGCTGATGCCCGAGCATTACTCGAACCTGATGTTCTGCTCCGACGACAAGCACCCCGATACGCTTATTCTCGGCCACATCAACCAGCTGGTGCAGCGGGCCGTGGCGCTGGGCCACGACGTGTTTCAGGTGTTGCGCGTGGCCTGCGTGAACCCCGTAAACCACTACCACCTGCCCGTGGGCCTGCTCGGCGAAGGCGACCCCGCTGACTTCATCGTGGTGAAGGACCTGGTGAATTTCGAAGTGCAGCAAACTTACCTCGACGGCGAGCTGGTGGCCGAAAACGGTCAGTCGCGCCTGCCCGCTGCGCCCATTGCTGTGGTCAACAACTTTCACGCCCAGCCCGTGCAGGCGGCCGACTTCGCGCTGCCCGTGCCTAACGAGCAGGCCACGCTGCGCGTCATCGAGTGCTTCGACGGCCAGCTTATCACGGCTCGCGTCGACTTGCCGGCGCGCGTTGAAAACGGCCTTGCCGTGTCCGATATGGAGCACGATGTGCTCAAGCTGGCCGTTATCAACCGCTACCAGCCGCACGTGGCGCCGGCGCTGGCCTTCATCCGCGGCTTTGGGCTGAAGCACGGCGCGCTGGCCAGCAGCGTGGGCCACGACTCACACAACATTACCGCCGTGGGCTGCGACGATGCCAGCCTGGCCCGCGCCGTGAATCTTGTGATTGAAGCCAAGGGCGGCCTGGCCGCCGTGGGGGCCGACGGCCGCGAAATTCTGGTGCCGCTGCCCGTGGCCGGCCTCATGTCGGACCAGCCCGGAGCCGACGTGGCGGCGGCATATGCTGCCGTCGATGCGCTGTCGAAGGAGCTAGGCTCGCCGCTCGGCGCGCCGTTTATGACGCTGTCGTTTATGGCCCTGCTGGTTATTCCCAGCCTCAAGCTCAGCGACAAAGGCTTGTTCGACGGCCAGCAGTTCGCCTTTGTGGATGCGGTGGAATAAGGACCGGCGCAATTTTTAGCGCGGTTTCTGCGTAGGGAGCGGGGTTGTCTTCTGCTTGTCTTTGAACGTTACCTGCCGCAGGTCGTTCAACGGCGGTCGGGGCAAGCCCCGCTCCCTACGTTTTGCTCATGAAACTGCTGCCTCTCCCCCATTTCCTCCGCTCCGCCGGTTTCCTGCTCCTACTAGCGTTGCTAGCGACGCGGCCCGCCGCCGCGCAGAAATACCGCACCGCCGCCGGCCTGCGCAGCGACGGCAACAACTACGGCCTCACCATTCAGCAGGTGTTTCTGCCCAAAGCCACGCTCGAAGGCTTGGCCATGTTTGCGCCCCGCGAGCGCAGCTACACAGTGCTGGCCGAGCGGCACTTCGGCATCCTCGGCCCCAGCCTGAACTACTACTTCGGGGCGGGCGCGCACTACGGCAACAACCGCGACTCCGGCGACTTCTGGGGCTTTGATGGCCTGGTGGGGGCCGAGTATAAAATTGCCTTCACCCGCCTCGTGGTATCCTTCGATTTCAAGCCCACTATCGAGCATGGCTCCGACGACTGGAACCGCTTTCCCACAGCGCTGTCGTTGCGCTACATCATCGTCAAACAAAAGAATACCGGCTTTTTCCAGGGTATCCGCGACAAATTTGGGAAGGATTAAAAAAGCCCCGCCTTCATCCAGAAAGCGGGGCTTTTTTATTGAAAATTTCAGGCCGTTTACTGAAACCGTTTTTCCAGCAGCTTGCGCATTTTTTCTTCGGTCAGCGGCTTGGTGAGGTACTCCACGTTGGGATACTGGGCCACGCGGGCGGTATCGGCGCCGTGCATCGAGGTGGTAAGCACGGCCATCACCGTCTGCTCCTGCACGGGCTGGGGCAGGGCGTTGTAGAGCTCCAGAAACTCGAAGCCCGACACGCCGGGCATTTTCAGGTCGACAAATACGAGGTCGGGTGCGGGCGTGCTGCCTTCGCTGGCCTGCTCGCCCCAGAGCTGCTCAAACGCCTCGTCGGCGCGGGCAAACGTGCTGACCTGGTTGGCCACGGCCAGCCGGCCCAACAAACGGTTGTTGAGGAAGCTCGTGGTTTCGTTGTCGTCAACGAGTACAATGTGATTCAAATTGGCGGACATGGATTTGGATGATATTGCTAGCTGATACGAAGATACGAACCCGGCGGCGCGCCCACAATGGCCCGGCTGGCTACAGCCAGCCCTGCGCGCGCATCCAGTCGTCGTTGTAGATTTTGCCGAGGTAGCGCGTGCCGTGGTCGGGCAGCACAATTACCATGGTGTCATCTTCTTGGAGGTGCTCGCGGGCGTATTCCAGCGCGCCGTGCACGGCCGAGCCGCAGCTCCAGCCCACAAACAGGCCTTCTTCCTTGGCGAGGCGGCGCGTCATCACGGCCGCGTCCTGGTCGGTTACTTTAATGAACTGGTCGATGACATCGAAGTTGACATTCTTGGGCAGAATGTCTTCGCCTATGCCCTCGGTTTTGTAGGGGTAAATTTCGTTTTCGTCGAAAATGCCCGTCTCCTTGTATTTCTTGAACACCGAGCCGTAGGTATCGAGGCCCAGCGTGAAGATGTCGGGGTTCTGCTCCTTCAGGTACTTGCTCACGCCGCAGATGGTGCCGCCCGTGCCCACGCCGGCCGCCCAGTGCGTGATTTTGCCTTCGGTCTGGGCCCAGATTTCGGGGCCGGTGGTGTCGTAGTGCGCGGCGGCGTTCGAGAGGTTATCGTACTGGTTGGGGTAGAACGAGTTGGGCGTTTCCTGATTCAGGCGGCGGGCTACCGAGTAGTAGCTGCGCGGGTCGTCGGGGGCCACATCCACGGGGCAGACCACCACCTGGGCACCCACGGCGCGCAGAATGTCCTGCTTTTCCTTGCTCTGCTTGTCGCTCATCACGAAGATGGTTTTGTAGCCCTTCGCAATGGCGGCTAGGGCCAGGCCCATGCCGGTATTGCCGCTGGTGCCCTCGATGATGGTGCCACCGGGCTTAATCAGGCCGGCCTTTTCGGCATCTTCAATCATGCGGATGGCCATGCGGTCCTTCACCGAGTTGCCGGGGTTGAAATACTCGACTTTGGCCAGAATGGTGCCCTTGATACCGTCGGTTACCTTGTTGAGCTTGACGAGGGGCGTGTTACCAACAGCGTCGATTACGTGGTTGAAATACATCAGAAAATGATGGGTGGGGAGATGGGAGGTGAGGCCGCAAAGGTACAAACTCTCATCCGGCGCAAGGCCGCGCCGTGCCCCCGGCCGCTGCGGGCCGTTTGGCCCGCGGCCTCAGTGCGCACCCGGGTGGAAGGCGTCGAGCAGGGCCTGCAGGTCGCGCAGGCGGCTTTCGACCTGGGCCAGAAACGCCGCCGGCACCGGCACCAAAGTACCGTGGCGGGCACCAAGGTAACGCACTAAGGCGTTGAGCGCCTGTACTTCTTCTTCCAGCTCGACGCTAAGGCGGGCCCACTGGGCCTCGCCGGTTTGGGGGTAGAGGCGGCAGAGGTGGCGCACGGCCACGGTGCGGCTCACCAGCGCCGCCAGCAGCTCCAGAATGCGCTGCTCTTCGAACGTGAACGCGCGGGGTACCCGGTCGATGACGCACAGCGTGCCGAGCGGGCGCTGGTCGGGCAGCAGCAGCAGCGCCCCCGCGTAGAAGCGCAGGCCGTTGGCTTCGGCGGCGCGCAGCGCCTGCGGGGGCACGTCCGGCAGCTCTTCCAGCAGCAGGTCGTGGTACACCACGGCCCGGGCCTGCGCCACGGCGGTAGAGCACAGGGCCGCGGCCCGTGGCTGCTGCTTGTTTTCGGGCATGCCCACGTTGGCGGGGTAATACACGTCGGTTTCTTCCACCACCGAAATGAGGGAGATGGGCAAGTTGAAAATACGGGCCGAGAGGGCCACAAATTCGCTGAACACCGGCTCGGTGAGGGCTGGCAGCAATTCGACCGCGCGCAGACTGCGCAGGCGTGCGGCTTCGTCAGGGGGCAGGGCGGAAAACGGGATGGTAGCCAAAGCGGGAGCGAACAGGCGTGGGGAAGCGCCGCTAATATACAGGCCAGCCCCGGGGCACGGCGGCGCGGCCAGGCGGCGGCCGGGAAAGGCCCGGCCGGGCGACCCGCCCTTTGCTCGCCGGCCCCGAATCTTTTTCGGACGTTTGCAGGCCCCGGCTGCCCCGGCCCTGGCGGCTTTTCCGCGCGCGCGCGGCTTCTCTGCGCCGGGCGGCTTGCCCTAGCCCCAAAATGCCCTACTTTTGCAGCGCCGCAGCCCGACCGGGCCGGGGCGTCCCACCCCACCAATCTCCTCAAAAACACCTCCGAATGAGCGTTCTGGTCAATAAAAATTCCAAGGTTATCGTGCAGGGCTTCACCGGCTCCGAGGGCTCGTTCCACGCCCAGCAAATGATGGACTACGGCACCAACGTGGTAGGCGGCGTGACGCCCGGCAAAGGCGGCACCGAGCACCTCGGCCGTCCCGTGTTCAACACCGTGGCCGAGGCCGTGGAGAAGGCCGGCGCTGATACCAGCATCATTTTCGTGCCCCCGGCTTTCGCCGCCGATGCGATTATGGAAGCGGCCGATGCCGGCATCAAGGTGATTATCACCATCACCGAAGGCATCCCGACCAAGGACATGATTGCCGTGAAGCACTACCTGAAGGACCGCAAGGGCATCACCATGATTGGGCCGAACTGCCCCGGCGTGATGACCGCCGGCGAGTGCAAAGTGGGCATCATGCCCGGTTTCATCTTCTCGAAAGGTAAAATCGGCATTGTGAGCAAGTCGGGCACCCTGACTTACGAAGCCGTTGACCAGCTCACCAAAGCCGGCCTGGGCCAGACCACGGCCATCGGCATCGGCGGCGACCCCATCATCGGCACCACTACCAAAGAGGCGGTGGAATTGCTGATGAACGACCCCGAAACCGAAGGCATCGTGATGATTGGCGAAATCGGCGGCGGCATGGAAGCCGAAGCCGCTCGTTGGATTAAAGAAACCGGCAACAAGAAGCCCGTGGTAGGTTTCATCGCCGGTCAGACGGCCCCTCCCGGCCGCCGCATGGGCCACGCCGGTGCCATCGTAGGCGGTGCCGACGACACGGCCGCTGCCAAAATGGCCATCATGCGCGAGTGCGGCATCCACGTCGTGGATTCGCCCGCCGAGATTGGCGACACCATGCTGCGCGTGCTGGGCGGCAAGTAATTCGCACTGCTTATTTAAGTTTTTGAAAAAGCTCCGGCCATTGCGGCCGGAGCTTTTTTATTTACCTTCATTCATCCTTCACTTTTCCGAGCAGCTCTATGCGCCAACCCTTTACACATTGTCTTTTGGTTCTGACGCTGCTCATCACCAGCCTGGTGGCCCATGGGCAAACGTTGACGGCATTACCCGCTAGCCTGGGGGGCTTCACCACGGCCGTGGGCACGCCTTCGGCGCAGCAAAGCGTGCTGGTGAACGGCAGCGGCCTGACAGGCAACGTGACGGCTACGGCGCCCGCAGGGTTCGAGGTGTCGTGGACGTCTGGCTTTAGCTTCGGCTCGTCCATTGTGCTAACCCAAGCCGGCGGCCGATTCGTCAACATTCCGCTGTATGTGCGCCTGACCGGGGCCGTGCTGGGGCCGGTGAGCGGCAATATAAGCATCAGCAGCCCGGGGGTTGCCACCCAAAACGTTGCCGTATCCGGCACGGTGACAGCCGCTCCCACGCCCAATCCGGCCAGTGTTCTGAATAGCATTGCGCCTACATCCGGGCTTGGCGGCACCCAGGTTGTCGTTAATTTTTATGGCAGCGGGTTTGTACCGGGTGCCACTGTTGGGATGCAGGCCGGCTCCGTCAGCATCACGGCCACCTACGTTTCTTCCACGCAGCTAACGGCACTGGTTGCGCTTCCGAGCGTGTCGGCCCCGGTAACTACCTATTTCAACGCGGGCAATCCGCCGCCCGGTGGCGGGGGCAGTTCCATGGGAGGCATGAAGTTTTTCACCATCAACCCCGGTCCGCCTACCATCACCGGTTTCACCCCCACCAGCGGGCCGGTTGGCACCAGCGTCACCATCAACGGCACCAACCTGGCGCCCGGCAGCTTCGGCTCCAGCATTTTTTTCAATGGCTTACAGGCGGCGCCTTTCCCCAGGGTGCCGAACCCGACGGAAATCTATGCGGTGGTGCCGCCTGGCGCTACCACTGGCCTCATCAGCGTGACGAACCCGAACGGGGCCGCCGTGAGCGCCGTGCCCTTTACCGTAACAGCCGCGCCACCGTCTTTCTTCGAAGACTTTGAAGCCGGCACGAAAACCGCTTATGCTCCGGCCTCGGTGCAGTTGCAAAGCGGCGGCTGGACTTTCGGCGAAGCGCTAATTGGCACAACCAGCGGGGCCGACAAATTCAACGGCCTTAAATCGGCGCGACTGCGCGGGGGCGGGTTCATCGAAATGGACGTGGACAAGCCCAATGGCGCGGGCGTGGTGACGGTGAGCGCCGCCACCTACGCCACCGAAACCGGCGCCTCGTTCGTGCCCGAAATCTCAACCGACGGTGGCGTCACCTTCACCAGCCTGCTGGGCACGGCGACTGCGCCCACGCTCACGGGCACGCTCTCGCCCTACACCTTCACGGCCAACCGGACGGGCAACGTGCGCCTGCGCTTCAGCAGCACCAACACCGCCGGCGCCACTAATCCGCGCATCAGCCTCGACGATATCGGCATCACCGACTACCGCCTGGGCACTGCCACCACACCGGGCCAGCACCTGCCGGAGCTGCGCGTATTTCCCAATCCGGCGCGGAGCCGTGTTACGGTACAGGGCACTGGCACGGGACCGGCGCGGTGCAGCCTCTACGATTTGGCCGGGCAACGGCGAACGGTACCAGTTGCCTTGCCAGCAGATGGCACGCTGGCCCTGCCGCCTGATTTGCCCACCGGCCTTTACCTGCTGCAAGTGGAGACACCGGCGGGCCGGCGCACCCTGCGGCTGGCCACCCAATAAGCACCCACGACACGGCCGCCGCTAAATATGGCCATCATGCGCGAGTGCGGCATCCACGTGGTGGATTCGCCCGCCGAGATTGGCGACACCATGCTGCGTGTGCTGGGGGGTAAGCAATTGCCCGCTGCTACTTCAGCTACGAAAAGCTCCGGCCGTTGCCGGGGCTTTTTTTATGGATATTCATCTGCCGTTGGGCTAGCTTTGCCAACTGTTTCCGCTTCCTTTCTTCTGCATGAAATTTCGTTTCTATCTCCTGGCCGGCAGCTTGCTGGCCGGCGCTACTGCCCGCGCCCAAACCACCTCGCCCCTGCCCACCATGAAGGCCACCCTCGATACCGTGGCCGTGACCGGCACCACCCGCGTGCTCACGCTGGCGGCAGTGCCAGGGCCGGAAGTCGTAACGGCTTCGCTTACACCGGGCCGAAAATTTGCTGTGTTCCACAAGCCGCCTACCCGTTCGCACGAATACGACCTCACCGGAATTCGCGTGCTGGTGTCAAAACAGTATAACCGTAGCAATACGGGCCTGTTGCTGCTGAACTTGGCCTTGCCCGATAGCAGCACGCACGCTCCTTCGGCGCAACTGTTGCTGCCCGCGCCGATTGCGGTAACCGACCGCGAAGTGCGCCGTGCCCACGACAGCGTGCTAACGCTCGACGTGCGCGCTTATCACATCACGATGCCAGCCAAAGGCCTGTTCGTCGTGGCTGAAGGCGCGCCCGAGCCGCCTTATCAGTTTTTGGGCGATACTACTTTTGCGGACCACGGTTTCGGCAAACCGCGGCCCTTCGTACACGTGCGCTTGGGGAATCCGGCTACCCCACATAAACAGCTCTTCGTGAATGCCATGGATTTCATTAACGTGCGCGGCATTCGCACCACCGGGCAGCCCCAAACCTGGGACTACGTGCGCCGAAAAAACAGTTGGCAGCAGCGGCTGGCTTCCTATCCCAACTGCCCGCAATGCGCCATTAGCAACGCGGGTCTGGAACTAGTGGTGCGGGAGCTGTAGGCCGAACCCCAGACACCTCAGTCGTCCAGCGTGGTGTTTTTGTCGAGGTTGATGACGATACCCACCTGAAAAACCGAGTTGGCGGCTTTCAGAAACTCGTTGTTGCGCAGGCCGAAAATCTGGCCGCTGATGAGCTGCAGCTGCACGGGGCCCGCAATCTGGGTGCGAGTGAAGGTGATGGGTTCGAAAAACACGTTGTTTTCGCCGGGGGCCGCCGCGCCGTTGATGGTGAAGTTGTTGAGCTGCATGTAGCTCAGGCGCATGGCCGCGCCGTAGGTGAGCGGGAAGTCGCGGTTGAAGAGGTGCAGGCTGTTCTGCTTCTTCTTGGCGTAGTTTACCTGGGCGAAGATTTTGGACAGGCTGCCGTCGAGGGTGCGGGTGGTTTGCTGGGCGTCGTTGCGCTCGATGCGCTCGGTAGCCCCGCCGCCGCCGCCCACGTACACTTCGAGCACGCGCTTGTCGGGCAGGCGGGTGAAGTAGCCGAGGCTGGCTTCGGCGAAGTCGATGTTCTCGGTGCGGTTGGCCTTTTTGCGGTGCAACGACGAGAACGTGCCCGCCACCGCCAAGTGGTTGGTGAGGCCGTAAGCCCCTTGCAGGGCGTAGTTGGTGTGCTGGTTGGTGCTCACGGCCCCGTAGAACTCGCCTTGGTGCGTGAGCATGGGCGCGTGTGGCGGCGGCGGAAAATACAGCGAGGCACAGCCCGATACCCCCAACGGCCCCAGGGCCCACAGCAAACGCGAGAATGACTTCATGGTGCAATAATCGGCACTGGCGGCCGCTGCGCTAACGGGCGGGCGCGGAATTCCGTGTATCGCGCCGCCATTCCTACCTTTTCACCGCCCGAAACCGGCCACCGGCTTAGCCCAACCGTAAGGAGTAGTCCACGTTCCCTCACCCCCCAAATATGCCCGCTGCTGATTCATTCGATGCCCTCATTATTGGCGCTGGCCAGGCCGGCACGCCGCTGGCCTACGCGCTGGCCGAAGCCGGCCGCCGCGTGGGCTTCATCGAGAGTGACCACCTGGGTGGCTCCTGCATCAACTACGGCTGCGCGCCCACCAAGGCATTGCTGGCTTCGGCCCAGCGGGCGCACCACGTGCGCACGGCCGGCGAGCTGGGCATTGGCGCGATGGAGCCGGTGGTGGATTTCGCGGCCGTGATTGCGCGCATGCACCTGCTGCGCCAGCACTCGCGCGACAGCCTGCACCGCAAGCTGACGGAAGACCGCGAGGGCATTACCGTTATCCGGGGGCGGGCCCGGTTCACGGCCCCGCACACGCTGCGCGTGGTGCTGGCCGAGGGCGGCGGCGAGCAGCTGCTCACGGCCCCGCTCATCTTCATCAACACCGGCACCAAGGCCGCCGTGCCCGACCTGCCCGGCCTGCTCGAAAGCGGCTACCTCACCAGCGACTCGCTGCTGCTGAACCTAACGGAGCAGCCCGAGCACCTCATCATCATGGGCGGCAGCTACATCGGAGTGGAGTTTGGCCAGATGTTCCGGCGGCTGGGCTCACGCGTGACCATCGTTGACACCAAGCCGCGCCTGATGGCTCGCGAAGACCCCGACGTGAGCCACCCGCTCGAAGAATGCCTTGTGGAAGCCGGCGTGGAGCTGGTGCTGGGGGCCACCGCCCGCCGCGTGAGCCGCGCCGCCGATGGCCACCTTACCCTAACGGTGGATACCAAAGACGGCGAGCGCCGCCTGCGGGGCAGCCACCTGCTGGTGGCCGTGGGCCGCGAGCCCAACACCGCCGACCTCGGCCTCGAACACACCGGCATCACGCTCGATAAGAAAGGCTACATCGAAGTGAACGAGCACCTGCAAACCGGCACCCGCGGCGTGTATGCGCTGGGCGACGTGAAGGGCGGCCCGCAGTTCACCCACATCAGCTACGACGACTACCGCATTGTGCGCGACGCCCTGCTGCACGGCAGCAAGCGCACCACCGAAGGCCGGGATATGCCCTACGTGGTGTTCACCGAGCCGCAGTTGGGCCGCATCGGCCTCTCGAAGAATCAGGCCAAGGAAAAGGGTATCCCCTACCGCGTGAGCCGGCTGCCGGCCCGCACCATCGGGCGGGCGGTGCAGACGGGCGAAACCGAGGGCTTCGTGGAAGTGCTGGTGGGCGAGGACGACCGGCTGCTGGGTGCGGCCGTGTTCTGCGAGCAGGGCGGCGAAATCATGACCATGTTCCAGCTGGCGATGGCCGGCAAGCTGCGCTACCAGGACTTGCAGGATATGATTCTGGCCCACCCCACCTGGGCGGAGGTGCTGAATAACGCATTCCAGCGGCTGAAGCCGGGCGAGTAGCGCCGTTGGTTTGTGTTGCCGTAGGGGCGGGGCCTGCCCCCGCCCGCTCGTTTGCACCTTATAACGATTCCATTAAACGAAAGGCAATTCGTTCAACGACGGGCGGGGGCAGGCCCCGCCCCTACTTCCAGAAACTCGCGCACCGCGGCTGAGTCGTTGAGGACCTTCAGCACCACCAGATGCAGCACGGTGGTCAGGCTGTAGCCTAGGTACGGAGCAGAAGCATATTGCTCACCCATTTTCCAGCTCCACCACACGATAAAAACGGAGGCCAACAACTGCAAGCCACTCAGCAACATGATGAGTTTGCGAACTGGCTGCCATTTCGCAAACAATAGAATAACCAGCACCAAGTTGAAGGTTTGGTTGTGGCCAACGTTACCTGTTTCACTCACGAACCATAGCTTGTGGTGGGCTGGAAGCCAAGAGGTAAGCAACAAACAGATTGCCGCGAGTACCAGTAGCCAGAACCCTTTGTTGTTGGTGCGCATGATGGAGCGGAAAAGCGTTTGTTAGGCGAATTACAGCAGATAAAGAAAAGCAAGTCTTTTGGCAGATACAAGTTTCTTTTAGCAAGCTATTGTGTACTTGCTCGACGGCAAAAGCCTCTACAAAACCAGCGACAAAACCAAGCTCAAAGACTACCCCTTGCGCAACGTGCGCCAGCAAGTGCGCAAGAAGCAGGGCGATGCGGTGCCGCCGGTGGCCCAGTAGCCGGGCCAGCCTTTTTTATGTGCCTTTGAAAGAACTGGCGCGAGTTTAGCGCAGTGTAATTTATACCCTGAAAACACGAAGAATTATTTCTTTATCATCTTCTCTGAAATTAACCCAACAGCTGTTGCGCTATCACCATATCCCCATGCTATTCTTTGAATGAAAGCCCCGCTATCACGATATGTTTTCAAATACAATTCGTCCTGCTGTTTCACTAACGAATCACCTTTTCGCAAATAATACTTACACGCCGTTGGAATCCGCGGATAAAGTCTTTTGCCTTTTATTAGAATAATTGGAGTTCCCTTATCGTATTTATACACGGTATCTATTTTGCCATTAAGCGCTAATTTCAAATAGGCATCTCCGCTAATTAGAGGAGGAAGACTGTTATCCCGTTGTCGCTGATTTAAGAAAAAACACAGTACTGCGAATCCTAGGATATTGCACAGGACGATTTTTGTTATTTTATTCATTGTTGCAAAACCAAAACCCCCGCGCCAGCCAAAGCCGACGCGGGGGTTTCTGTGAGTGCTTAGGCAGCAGCCAAGCTACTACATATTCTTGATAATCTCCTGGCCGAATTCGCTCGTTTTGAGGAGGGTGGCGCCTTCCATCTGGCGTTCGAAGTCGTAGGTAACGCGCTTGCTGGCGATGGCGGCTTCGAGGCCTTTGTTGATGAGGGCGGCGGCTTCTTTCCAGCCCATGTATTCGAGCATCATCACGCCGGAGAGGATAACCGAGCCGGGATTCACCTTGTCCTGGTTGGCGTATTTGGGGGCCGTGCCGTGGGTGGCTTCGAAGATGGCGTGGCCGGTGCTGTAGTTGATGTTGGCGCCCGGCGCGATGCCGATGCCGCCCACGATGGCAGCCAGCGCGTCGGAGATGTAGTCGCCGTTCAGGTTCAGCGTAGCTACTACCGAGTACTCCGAGGGGCGCAACAGAATCTGCTGCAAGAAGGCGTCGGCGATGCTGTCCTTCACGATGAGCTTGCCCTGCTCCACAGCCTGCTTCTGCAGCGCGTCGGCTACCTGCACGCCCTGCTTGGCCACGATTTTATCGTACTGGGCCCAGGTGAACACCTTGGCGCCAAATTCCTTCTCGGCCAGCTCGTAGCCCCAGGTTTTGAACGCGCCCTCGGTGAACTTCATGATGTTGCCCTTGTGCACGATGGTCACTGAAGGCTTCTTGTTGTCCAGCGCATACTTGATGGCGGCGCGCACGAGGCGCTCGGTGCCTTCCTTGCTCACCGGCTTGATGCCGAACGAGGACGACTCGGGGAAGCGGATTTTCTTCACGCCCATCTCATCCTGCAGAAATTCGAGCATTTTCTGGGCCTGGGGCGTGCCGTTCATGTACTCGATGCCGGCGTAGATGTCCTCCGTGTTCTCGCGGAAGATGACCATGTCGGTCAGCTCCGGGTGCTTCACGGGCGAGGGCACGCCGTCGTAGTAGCGCACGGGGCGCACGCAGGCGTAGAGGTCCAGTTCCTGGCGCAGGGCCACGTTGAGCGAGCGAATGCCGCCGCCCACGGGCGTGGTCAGCGGGCCTTTGATGCCCACGAGGTAGTCGCGGAAAGCGTCGAGGGTTTCGTTGGGCAGCCAGTTGTTGGTGGCTTTGTAGGCTTTCTCACCGGCCAGCACTTCCTTCCACACCAGCTGCTTTTTGCCGCCGTAGGCTTTTTCCACCGCGGCGTCGAACACCAGCTTGGAGGCGCGCCAGATGTCCGGCCCAATTCCGTCGCCCTCGATGAAGGGAATGGTGGGTTTGTCCGGAACGGTCAGCTTGCCGTTTTTAATGGTGATTTTTTGCTCTGCCATGTGGTGTTAGTTGTCAGTTAATAGTTGTCAGTTGTCAGTTTGTTGGAAGCGTTGCCGGGGGCGCGGGGTGAAGCTCACCGGGGCGCGGGGCCATCAGCCTGACAACTGACAACCAACAACCGACAACTAGAAAATCAGTACCCGAAAATCTCTTTCAGCGTGAGTTGCTGCACCTGGCCATACTTGGCCAGCTCCTTGAAATTGAGCCGGTCCTTCGAGCCAATCACCAGAATAACCTGATTCTGGCCGCGCACCTTGGCCTGCTGAAACTTTTTCAACTCGTCGAAAGTCATTTTCTGGGTGCTGGCGTACACGTCGCGGCGCAGGTCGTAGTCGAGGCCGAGGCGCTTGGCGCGCTCGTAGCTCATCAGGATGTCGCCCTTAGTGATGCGCTCGGTGCTGATGCTGTTGCGGATGGCGTTGCGGGCGATTTCCAGGTTGGCTTCGGCCACGGGCATATCGGTGAGCAGGGCTTCCATGCCGGCCATGGCCTCGGGCAGCTTGTCGCTCTGTGTGCCGATGTAGCTCAGGTTGTAGTTGGAGCGGCCCAGCTTGTCGGCGCTGCTGTAGCCGGAGTAGGCCGAGTAAGCCAGCGCCTTGCTTTCGCGCAAATCCTGGAATACGATGCTGGCCATTCCACCGCCGAAATACTCATTGTAGAGCGCCAGCGTGGGGGCCAGCTCCTTGCTGTACAGGTCGCCCTTGGTCAGGAACAGGATTTCGGCCTGCACCATGTTGTAGTCTACCCAATACACCTTTTTGTCTTTCAGCGGCTGCTCGGCGAAGTCCTTGGCCGCCGGTACGGGCATGAGCTTGGTGGGCGTGCGGTGTTCGGTTTTGATAACGGCCACCGTGGCATCCTGGGCGCGCGGCCCATAGTAGAGCACGTGGTGCTCGTAGGTCGGCAGCTTCTGAATGAGCGCCGTGAGCTGCTCCGGTTTCAGGGCTTTTAGCGCCTGCTCGCTCAGGTTGTTGGTAAAGGGGTTTTTCGGGCCGTACTTCACGTAGTTCACCATCGCGGCGTTCAGAATAATGCCCTTGTTGAGCTTGGCATCCTGGCGCTGCTTGAGCACGCCGGCCACCATATTTTGCAGGGCGGCGGCATCGGGCTTGGGCGCGGCCATGAGCTGTTCGAACAGCTTCAACACGGGCTCCAGGCTAGTGTCGAGGCCATTCAGAGTCACGTAAATGCGGTCGGCCCCGCTTGTTACCCGGAACGAGCAGCCCAGCTTGAAGAACTCCTGCTGCAGCTGCGCGGCGGTGTACTGGCCGGTGCCGAGGTATTTGAGGTAGTCGGAAGCCAGGCTCCAGCGCGGGTCGTTGTTCTTGCCCAGGTCGAAGACGTAGGACAGGTTGAACAGGCCGTTTTCGGCGTTGTGCGTGTAGTAAAGCGGCAGGCCGGGCTTGATTTCCGTTTCCTGAATGTCCTTTTTGTAATCCAGAAACACCGGCTGCAGCTCCGTGCTCGGCAGCGAGGTGAGCTTTTTGTAATAAACCGAAGCCACGTCGCGGTTGGCGGGCACGGGCGTGATGGCGGGCTTCACCACCTTCACCTTGTTGGGGTCGACGCCGGTGCGCTTGAACACGGTCACGTAGTTCTGGCCGTAGTTGTCGTTGGCGAATTTCACGACTTCGGCCTTCGTAATGGTCCCGAAATCGTTTTGCTGCGCCACATAGTCCTTCCAGTCGATGCGCTCGATAAAGGCCTCGTACATGGCGCTGGCGCGGGCCTCGTTGCTTTCGTAGCTCTTGGTGCGCGTCAGCTTATCGTTGTTGATGATGGCCGGAATCAGCCAGTCGGGGAAGTTGCCGGCTTTGGCTTTGTCTAGCTCGGCCAGCATCAGCGCCTGCACTTCCTCCAGCTTCTGGCCCTGGCGCGGCGAGCCCTGCAGCGTGTGGGTGGAGTAGTCCACCATCGGGTCGAAGCCCGAATAGGCTTGCAGTACCTTCTGCTTCTGGTTCAGGTCGAGGTCCATCAGACCGGCCTGGCCGTTGCTGAGAATAGCATCGAGCATTTTCAGGCGCAGGCCGTCGCGGGTGGCCTTGCCCGGCAGGCGGAAGCCAATGAGGACGTTTTCGGCCTGCGGCCCCAGCACTTCCCGCGTGATGGGCGCGGTAATGGGTTTCTCCACGGGGGCCACGAACGTGGGCACCGGCTTGGCCGGCAGCGAGCCAAAAGCCTGGTCGATAATGCGAATGGTCTGGTCGTAGTCCAAATCGCCGCTCAAACACAAGGCCACGTTGCCCGGCACGTAGTATTGGCCGAAATACTTTTTAATCTCGGTAATCGACGGATTTTGCAGGTGGTCAATCGTGCCGATGGTCGTCTGCGTGCCGTAGGGGTGCGTGGGGTAGAGCGCGGCGTTCATCGTCTCGTACTGCTTCCAGCCGTCCGAATCAAGCCCGCGGTTTTTCTCCTCGTACACGGCCTCCAACTCGGTGTGAAACAGGCGCGGCACCATCTCACGCAGGCGCTCGGCCTGGATGGCCGCCCACTTCTCCAGCTGGTTGCTGGGGATGTCTTCCTGGTATACCGTTTCCTCGTTCGAGGTGTGGGCGTTGGAGCCTTTCGCGCCGATGGCGCCCATCACCTTGTCGTACTCGTTCGGCACGGCGTACTTGGCGGCTACGCCCGAGATGGAGTCAATCTGGTGGTAGGTGCGCTTGCGGGCGGCGGGGTCGTTGCGCTGGCCGCGGTACACTTCGTATAGCGCCTCAATCTTATCCAGCTCTACCTTTTCTTTGGCCCAGTCCTGCGTGCCCAGCTGCGAAGTGCCTTTGAACACCATGTGCTCCAGGTAGTGCGCGAGGCCGGTGGCGGTGGCGGGGTCGTTCTTGGAGCCCGCGCGCACGGCTAGGTAGGTCTGGATGCGCGGCGCGTCTTTGTAGTCGGACAGATAAACCGTTAAGCCGTTATCCAGCTTATAAATGCGGACGCCCAGCGGGTCGCCGGGCACCGATTCGTAGCGGTATTCTTTGGAAGTTGCTGCCGGAACAGCGGGCGCGGTGGCGGGGGCAGTCGTGGCAGTTGCAACCGGCTTACTCGATTGACATTGCGTAGCAACACCCAACACCGCCAGGGCCGGAATCAACAGCAGAAAATTCTTTTTCACGAAGGGCGCAGGCGGGTGCAGTAGGGGATTCAAAAAACAAAGGTAGCTGGCTGATAGGGGAATAAAAAACAAAATTTCACCTTATCTTGCAAGGTTATACCGTGCTCAAGCACCGCCTGAATTTGGCTGGCTGCTTATCCCCAAACGTTTGCGGAATTTGATGAAGTAGAGACGCCATATTTTGCGTCTCGTCGTTGAACGACTGAGGCCGCGCCGCTTGCAATGCCGTGATAACAACATCAGCAACGACGAGACGCAAAACATGGCGTCTTTATCTTATTCTGCCCTTTTCCTTAAAACTCGTTTTCCAGGCCCAGTCGCTGCTTAGCCTCACGCAGGGCGGGAAACTTCTCGGCCAGGTACTCGAACTTATCGGAAGACGTGTAGAGCTTTCGGGCGGTGGGTGCAGCCTCCGTCACCACGGGCTGCACGTTGAGGCGCGGGTTGCCGGTGCGGCGGCGCAGGTCGGCCAGGAATTCCACGCGCATTTCGTTGAACTGGTCGACCTGGATGGGGTTGTCGACGGCCAGCTCGATGTGGTGCTCCTCATTAGCCGATACCGGACGGTTCAGCACCCAGAATTCGCTCATGCGGTCCTGGGCGCGGCGTTCTTCGGCCAACTCCTTCCACACACGCTGCAACAGAGCGGGGTCGGTGGGGGCCTGCGGGCCACTGGTTGTCACCGGCTCAGCCAAGGCCGCGGCCGATGGGCCGGCGGCCGGCCGGGCGCTCATGTTCTTGAGGCTGGGCAGCTTGCTAGCCAGGCTGGGAATTTTGGCAAAAGCCGCCTGCGGCTTGGCACGCGGGGCCGGCTCGATGCCCTCGAAGCTGGGCACGCCGATTTCGACGTGCGGCAGCGTGTCGCGCATCTGGTGGCGCTCAGTGATAGCGGCGTCCGGGTCGGCTTCGATGCTGGGGGTATCGTGCAGCTCCTCCACCCCGTTTTCAACGGGCAGCGGGTCGGGGCCATCGGCCGGGGCCGGGCCGGTGGCTACGGGCGCGCCGGCTGGCATGGGCAGCGGCGCAGGCGCAGCGGCCGGCGCGGGTCGCGGGGCAGCCGTGTAGGCGGCGGCCGGCGACTCGGTGGCGTAGGCAGCCGGCGCGGCGTGAGAAACTGCCGGGACCGGAGTTGCTTGCGCTGACTGAGTTACGGCTGACGGAGCAGCTGGCGCGGGCTGGGCGTGGCCGCTGATGTTTCCCCCATAGCTGCCGTTGCTGCTTGGCGCAGCAGCAGCCGAAGCTTCGCCGTCGCTTAGGCTGCTAGTTTTTTTTTTAGCCTCGCCGTTGGCGGGGCTTAGCTCGCGAACGAACTGCACGGCCCCGTTCAGGTAAGCCAGCTTCATCAGCGCCAACTCGACGTGGAGGCGCTGGTTTTTGGCCTGCTTGAACTCGCGGTCGCACTGGCTGATGAGGTTGAGGGCCGAGAGCAGGAAGGCCAACGGCGCGGCCTGGGCCTGCTGTACGTACTTCAGCCGGATGCCCTCGGACACTTCCAACAGCTGTACGGTCACGGCGTCTTTACACACGAGCAGGCCGCGCAGGTGCTCGGCAGTACCTACCACGAAGTTGTGCAGGTCGAAGCCGTTCTGCATTACCTCATCGAGCAGCAGCAACGCAGCCGAGAGGTTTTCGGTGAGCAGACTGTCGACTAAGCGGAAGTAGTAGTCGTAGTCGAGGATGTGCAGGTTTTGCACCACCTCTTTGTAGGTGAGGTTGTTGCCGCCGAAGGTGACCATCTGGTCGAACATCGACAGGGCGTCGCGCAGGCCACCGTCGGCCTTCTGAGCCAGCAGGTGCAGGGCGTCGTCTTCGGCCGTGATGCCTTCCTGGGTGGCCACGTAGCGCAGGTGCCCGCGCATGTCCTCCACCTTGATGCGGCTGAAATCGAAAATCTGGCAGCGCGACAGGATGGTGGGAATAATCTTGTGGCGCTCGGTGGTGGCGAGGATGAAAATGGCGTAGCTCGGCGGCTCCTCCAGCGTTTTCAGAAACGCGTTGAAGGCCGCGTTCGAGAGCATGTGCACCTCGTCGATAATATAAATCTTGTACTTGCCGGCCTGCGGGGCGTAGCGCACCTGCTCCACCAGCGAGCGGATGTCTTCAACGGAGTTGTTGGAGGCCGCATCCAGCTCGTGTACGTTGAACGAGGCGTTTTCCTGAAAGGCTACGCAGGAGGCACACTGCCCGCAGGCCTCGGTTTCGGGGCTGAGGTTGGTGCAGTTGATGGTTTTGGCCAGGATGCGGGCGCAGGTGGTTTTGCCCACCCCGCGCGGGCCGCAAAACAGGAACGCCTGGGCCAGGTGGTGGCTCTGGATGGCATTCTGCAGCGTGGTGGTAACGTGCTGCTGCCCCACCACGCTGCGAAACGTAGAAGGACGGTACTTGCGGGCCGAAACGACGAAATTATCCATAAGTTCTGTCTACAAAGTTACCCAGAAACGGGCGGCTTTGGAAGGGAAATCGGGTGGGTCTGGGACCAACTAGCTTTACCGAAACGGTCATAGTGAGCGCAGCCGAAGCATCTCTATCACGTAAGTAATTCACTGCTTGCGACGAAGCGGTAGAGATGCTTCGGCTGCGCTCAGCATGACCGTTCTTTTATTCCAGCGCCTTCCTTTTTTCCACCTGCCAAACACCCAAACCACGGGAAACCTTCCCTCCTCCCCCGTCGTTTCAACTTCACCGCGTACCTTCGCGGCCCGCCTGGCCCTAACCGGCCATTCGGGACTCGTTCTTTACCATTTGGGGATGACCGGAATTGACAGCTTGCGCAAATTGCGGGTAAGCGTGCCAGGAGTTGATGGAAGCTCTCCTGTCAAAAAATCTATCAACAATCAACTGGCGACTATTCGTACGCCATGGCTGCCTAGTTCAGAATTAGGTAATTGCCATCGTGCCGCCCGGGTAAGTTTCTACACCTGGGAGTTCGGCGCGTCGTAAGTAGAAAATAGCCTTCGAGGAGCTGTGACTCGGGGGCGAAACCCAACTGCAGCTAGGGGCGGTGCAAAGGCCTGATGTGCGCCTGTACCGCCATGAAAATCCAAGCATAGATACGCACGTAGAAAGCACGTTGATTTCCTTGTCTGGACCAGGGTTCGAATCCCTGCATCTCCACTTTAAACCCCGTTTGCCTGGCGCAAACGGGGTTTTTTGGTTTCCGGCCCGGGCCGAAGCCAACCGTTTGCACATGCTGTTCCCACTTCTTTTTCCCCGTTTGCGATGCTGAACTATACCCGCCGGCTGCTGGCCCTTTGCTGCTTGGCTTTGCTTTGGAACTACGCCCAGGCCCAGTCCATTAAGTCGCCCAACGGGCAGCTCACGCTACAATTTGCGCTGCAGGTCGACGGCGCGCCCACCTACCACCTCACCTACAAGGGCCGCGACGTTATCAAACCCAGCAAGCTGGGGCTGGAGCTGAAAAATGCGCCCGCCCTCACCAACGGCTTTGCCGTGGCCGAGAGCAAGCAGCGCAGCTTTGATGAAAGCTGGACGCCGGTTTGGGGCGAGGTCAAAACCATTCGCAACCACTACAACGAGTTGGCCGTGACGCTCGCGCAGGCCGCCACCGGCCGCAGCATGCGGGTGCGGTTTCGGGTGTTCGACGACGGGCTGGGCTTCCGCTACGAGTTTCCGCGCCAGCCCAAGCTCGACTATTTCACCATCAAGGAGGAGCGCACGCAGTTTGCGCTGGCCGGCGACCACAAGGCCTTCTGGTTGCCCGGCGACTACGACACGCAGGAATACAGCACCGTCACCTCGAAGCTTTCGGAAGTGCGCGGGCGGATGAAGGCAGCCGTGACGGGCAACGCCTCGCAAACCACCTTTTCGCCCACCGGCGTGCAGACGCCGCTCATGCTCAAAAGCCAGGACGGGCTCTACATCAACATCCACGAGGCGGCGCTGATTGACTACTCGTGCATGCACCTGGAGCTCGACGACAAGACCTTTGTGCTCGAATCACACCTCACGCCCGACGCAGTGGGCGATAAGGGTTTGATTCAGACGCCGGCGCTCTCACCCTGGCGCACGGTGATTGTGAGCGACCGAGCCGGCGACATTCTGGAATCGAAGCTGGTGCTTAATCTGAACGAGCCTACCAAATTCAAGGACACGAGTTGGATTAAGCCGGTGAAATACGTGGGCGTGTGGTGGGAGATGATTACGGGCAAAAGCACGTGGTCGTACACCAATCAGGACAATATCAAGCTCGATTCCATCGACTACAAAACGGTGAAGCCCAACGGCACGCACGGCGCCAACACGGCTCACGTGAAGGAGTACATCGACTTCGCGGCCCTGCACGGCTTCGACGCGGTGCTGGTGGAAGGCTGGAACACTGGTTGGGAAGACTGGTTTGGCAAGCACAAGGACTACGTGTTCGATTTCGTGACGCCTTACCCCGATTTCAACGTGGCCGAATTGCAGCAGTACGCGGCCAGCAAAAAGGTCAAAATCATCATGCACCACGAAACTTCGGGCTCGGTGCGCAACTACGAGCGGCACCTCGATTCGGCCTTTGTGTTCATGAACAAGTACGGCTATAACGCCGTGAAAACCGGCTACGTGGGCGACATCGTGCCGCTGGGCCACCACCACTACGACCAGTGGGTGAATAACCACTACCAGTACGTGCTGGAAAAAGCGGCCGAACACAAGATTATGGTGAACGGCCACGAGGCCGTGCGCCCCACCGGCCTGTCCCGCACCTACCCCAACCTCATCGGCAACGAGGCCGCCCGCGGCACCGAGTACGAAGCATTCGGCGGCAGCAACCCCGACCACACCACCATCCTGCCCTTCACCCGCCTCATCGGCGGGCCGATGGACTACACGCCGGGCATTTTCCAGACGCAAATCAGCGCCATTAATCCGCAGAATAAGTCGTTCGTGCACAGCACGCTGGTGCGCCAAATGGCTCTGTACGTGACGATGTACTCGCCCCTGCAAATGGCCGCCGACCTGCCCGAAAACTACAACAAGCACCTCGATGCCTTCCAGTTCATCAAGGACGTGGCCGTGGACTGGGACGACAGCCACGTGCTCGAAGCCGAGCCCGGCGACTACATCACCATTGCCCGCAAAGCCAAGGGCAAGAGCAGCTGGTTCATCGGCAGTACCTGCGACGAAAACGGTCGCACCTCGAACATTAACCTGAGCTTCCTCGACCCCGGCAAGAAGTACGTGGCCACCATCTACGCCGACGCTAAGGACGCCCACTACGAGAAGAACCCGCAGGCCTACACCATCCGCAAAATACCGGTGACGCGCAAAACCAAGTTGGCGCAGTACTGCGCGCCGGGCGGCGGCTACGCCATCAGCGTGGTGGAGGCGCGGTAACAGGCCTTGTAGCGGTAACCCATTCACAATTCATTCCAGAGCAGGCTTTTAGATGAGCTTCGCTGGAATGTTTTGTTTTACGGCCGACTGAAGCCAGCAGCGGCATCAATAATAAGTGGAATGCAGCGTTGGGTGCTTGGTCGCCAGCGCTTTTGGGCTGACGCGCAGCCGCCCTTTGCCAGTGGTAACTACTTCGGCCAGTGGGTCGCGGAAGAAATAAGCGCCATCTTCAACCACAAGTTGTCCGGCAATGGTGACTTTGGTGTGACGCAGAATTTCCAGCGCGCCACCCTTCTTTACTACCAAGCGCGAGGTGGGACCGATGTAAAGCTCGGGCACCTTACCCGGCATTTCATTAATGACCAAGGCATTGCTACTGGCGATTATTACTTTGGCCGAGTCGCGGGCACGGGCTGGCTGCCGGCCGATGTCTAGTCCGCCGATTACTAGATAATATGAATTGGGAGCTAGAAACTGCAGGCTGCCGGGGACCCGCAACACCGTAGTACCCGGCGTGCTACTGTTGCCTAGCATGAAATCGGTGCGGTGCGGGCTAGTGCGGCGCGGTCCGTTTTGAAACACCGTGTTGCCGCTAAACACACCACCCAATATTTTATCGTAGGAGTTACGGGGCGGCTGCGCATAATCGTATAGGAATGCGCAGTTGCGAAAATGAAACAGGCTGGCGGTATCTATAGCAGCAGGCACAGCCTGAATGAGATAGCCGTGCGTGCCAATGAACCGGCAATCGGTGAAGCTCATGCGGGTGGCGTGCGAGTCCGAATGCATGGTGAACGGCCCGTAGGCCGATTGGCCATGGTAGGGCCGGTCCTCGAAGGTGCAGTTCACAAAACGAGTGGCTTCCAGGGTCGTAGCCGCGTGGCAGCCATGTACGAATGCACCATAAATGCGGCAGTTTCTGAACAGGTAGCCCTTCTGCGTAACCCAGGCCGACCAGTTGCTGGTGCTCCAAAGCAGGCTATTAGATATTACAATATTGCGAGTGCCCGAGGGATGGCTTTCGTCAACCCAGTCGGATACGATACCTTGGCCAGCATTGTCTATGAAGCGGCAATTTTCCAGGCTTACGTTGGTCACGAAGCCATCCTGCGGCTCCAAATCGATGCCCGCACCGGGGTTCGAGAACAGAGCCTTACTAGTGGAGGCTGGTACGATGCGCCCAGTATGGCTGAAGCTGCAGTTCACGGCCCGAAAACCGTTCACGCCGGTGAGCGATAAACCTTGGCGGCCGTTGTAGTTACAGGTAGAATTTTCGAGCAGAATATCTTCGCGGTTGGGGTCGTCGAGGCTTTTGGCGAGGTGATTGAGCACTTGGATACCGTCGCGCCCAAAGTGGTGCAGCGACAGCCGCCGCATTGAAATCCGGCGTGAATCACTCACAAAAATGCCATCGAATTGCAACTGAATTCCGGTATCGCCCCAGTGCCCACCCACTTCCAGCTTGGCACTGCTCCCATTGAAGGCCAGATTAGTTATCTGAATATTATCGCAGCCCTGAAGCACGAAACAGGTTCCCCCGCTAAAGGCGTATTTCCAGTCGGTAAAATAGGCATTTGGGGACTCAAAGGAGCGTTTCGAGACAGGTTCGAACGAGCCGTAACGCATGCCATCGGCATAACGGATTTCAGTGGTAGCACTATCGTCGCCAGTCACTGTCAGGTTGCGGCAGCCCGAGAGCTGCAATACGTTGATACCTTGATTAGCGGCATCTTGCCGGCCCACCAGGTACACGCCTTTGGGTATGCGCAGCACAGCGGCCCCGGTGCCGGTGGGTGTTTGGGCGCGTTTATTGAAAAATTCAGCGGCCCGCTCGAATGCGGCCTGGTCATTGGTTTTGCCATCGCCCACGGCGCCGAAGTCGGTTTTCAAGTTTTTACGCAGCACTGCGGGGGCCTGCCCGTACGTGAGGCTACTGGCCAGCACCAGCAGTAGCACGACCCAAAGCCACGAGGCCTTTAACTGCTCCCGCACCATCTTCATTTGTACGGTTATAACGTTCATATTGCGGCTACCATCATATGTTGGCTGTACCCGATATTGGCCAGCTTCAAGTCCAATTAACTTAATCCAACGCAGCCTAGCGGGTTACGCAAGCGCTTATTACTGTGCCAGTTCCTCAAACAGCCGCTCCAGCGTGGCAGCCGCGTCGGCGGTGCGGCCGGGATGCAGCGGCGAGCACTGCACTACCGTGCTGCGCGTGGCCGTGAGCCAGCGGAACCGCTCGGCCACCGGCAGTTGGCCGATAACGCCGCCGGCGGCCCGGCCCTGGCAAATTTGCTCAAACGCCCGCAGGCGGGCGGCCACTTCGGTCTGGTCGAGGGCCGGGGCGAAGGCGTGCAGGCGGGCTTCGGGCAGCTGCCAGCGCACCTGCAAAAAGCCCAGCCCGCGGCAGTACAGCACCACGCCCACGTTCAGAAACTCTTCGCGCTCCACGCGGGGCACCACCCGCAGCACGGCGTACTCAAATACGTGCATGGCGGGCGTCGTTGATTTCCTGAATGAAGGTTTCGGAATGCGCCAAGCGGTTTTCCAGAAAGCTGATGTAGGCTTCGCGTTCCTCGGCGGGCGTGCCGGCGGCGTGCGCCAGCCACTCATCGGGCACCAGCGCCACAATGCCACGAATGACCTCGGGCGTGAGGCGGGCGCGGCCCAGGGCATCGGCCGCGGCCAGCTCGGTGGCCTGGGGCAGCAGCACGTGGGTTTTTATCTGGGGGAAAGGGCGCGGGCGCGGCGCGGCCCACTCGGGGCCGGCGTGGTGCACGTAAAGGGCCGCGCCGTGGTCAATCAGCCACAGCTCCTTGTGCCACATCAGCATGTTGGTGTTGCGGGCGGTGCGGTCCACGTTCAGCGTCAGCGCATCGAGCCACACAATGAGCGAGGCCAGGCCGGGTTCCACGGTCGTCACCAATGAGTCGAACGTGATGGCCCCCGAGAGGTAATGCAATGCCAGGTTGCGGCCGGTGCTAGCCTGCAGCAGGTCCTGGATTTCCTCGTCGGGCTCGGTGCGGCCGAAGCACTCGTCGAGCTCGCAAAACACCAGCTCGGGCACGCGCAAACCCAGCACGCGGGCCATTTCGCCCACAATCAGCTCGGCAATCAACGCCTTCACGCCCTGGCCCGCTCCGCGGAATTTCACCACGTACAGGAAACCGTCGTCGGCTTCGACCAAAGCCGGCAGCGAGCCGCCCTCGCGGAGCGGAGTCACGTAGCGCGTTACGGCCACGGTGCGCAGTTCAAAGGGTTCGGGCATTGGCGGGAATGGATGTATTGAGAACAAACCACAAAGAACGTCATGCTGAGCGCAGTCGAAGCATCGCTACCGCCTCGTTGCAGCGAGTAGATTACTCCTGCGGCAGAGATGCTTCGACTGCGCTCAGCATGACGTTTTGTTTATTCGAGGCACCTCCCTCGGTGGTTACGTCTCTACTTCCGCTTGCGGAAATACACGTCGTTGCTGATGGATTCGAGCTTCACCACCGGCCCGCTGCCTTTGAGCTTGCCCTGCAACCAATAGCCAAAATCGGGGTTGCGGCGCAGAGCGGTATTGAATGCAATATCCTGGTCGGTATATACTTCGCCGTTCAGGGTTTTTAGCGAAATCTCGGCGCCTGTATTTGAAGGCCAGCTCACGTCGATAAAGCCACTTAATGACTTGGCTTCGATGGCGTTGCTGAAACCCACGATATCCACATTGCCGCTGTAGGTGAACACGCGCAGGGCCACGTCGGCGGGCAGCGTAATTTCGTAGGCGATGTCGTCGCACACCTGCTGGCCGTACCACATGTTGCGGCCGTGGCCGTGGTCGTCGTAGCTGGCACAGTCGCCAGGCTGGGCTTTTTTCAGCATTTCCTTGTCGAAATCGGCCGTCACGCGCAGCTGCTCGGCGGTCGGGACCACGGTTAGCTGCAAGGCGTCATTCAATCGGTTCTGGTTGATGCTAACGGTGGCTTTCAGCGCCATCTGGCCCGGCGCACCGGTGCGCACCCGGATGCTGGTGGCCTGGCGCAGGTCGAGAAACACACGCTGGCCGGCCGCGACGGGGGCCGTTTTTTCGATGATTTTCTGGGCGACGGCCGGCCGGGCCATCGCCACTACGAGCAATAAGTACAGGAAGCGGTGCATGGGATTGACAGAATTAAGATGAAAGAACAGGCCGCCGGGCGCCGGCAAGCCAACGCCACGGCAGCCGCTTTATTTGGCCTTGCGAACATAAATATCGCCGCTCACCGTTTTGAGCGACAGCGCATTGCCTCCGCCGTTGATACTACCATCCACCACTTGCCCGCCAATGTGCTGCATGTCGTTCTGCTTGCCCGCCAGGTTCATGTCGAAATCGGTGTACACTTCGCCCGAAATCGAACGCATGCGCATGGTGGCCTTGGTGTTCGTGGGCAGGCTGATGTCCACGTCGCCGCTCACCGTCGAAATCGAGCTCGGCCCCTGCCGCAGCGGCGTGAAGCGCACCGTCACGTCGCCGCTCACGGTGTTGGCCACCACGGGGCCGGCCACGTTGGTCAGCTTGATGTCGCCGCTGGTCATGCTCACCTCCAGGTCGCCGCTCACATCGCGCACCGACACGTCGCCGCTGCCGTTCCAGCCGGCCTGCTTGTACTGCACGGCCGAAGCGCGCGGCACCCGAATAACGTAGCTAGCCGAGCGGCGCGAAGCCCGCGCGATGCGCACTACGTTGCCTTCCTGCGTCACGGCCAGCCCCAGGCGGGTGTTGTCCACGGCCGTGTTGTACATCGGGCGCAAGCCGTCGGCGCGCTTGGGCGGCTCTTCGTAGCCGTCGCCCTTGATGATGAGTTCGTCGCCATCAATGCCTTCGACGGTCACGTCGTTGCCCTGCATGTCGATGACAATTTTGGGGCTTTTGCTGGTGAGGCGGGTTTTGAAATCCTGGGCCTGGCCCGACGCGGCGAGCAGCACGCCCGCCAGCGTTAGTAAAAACAGATTATTCATGGTTATTGCAATTGAAAGCGAGTGAAATAAAAGTCCCGACATTGCGCCGCGAGCCGGCGTCGGTAGCGCAGTTGGGGAGAAAAATCGGTTTGATTGTCGTTCCGACGAAGGGAGAATTTGGGGAAACTCGGGAAGAGGCATTCCCCCAGATTCCGCCTTCATCGGAATGACAGATGCTAAATCAGTTTGCCGATACCGGCCTCGGCCTGGGCGCGCACCACAGGCAGCGCATCAGGGCGCTTGGCGAGGCGTTGGAGCTGGGGCACGGCGCGGTGCACCCGCAGCGATACCACCATGTCAATCAGCGCAATCTGCACGTTCGGGTCGGTTTGGATGGGCAGCGAATTGGCGAGGCCTTCGCGCACGCCGGGCGCGTCGCGCAGGCGGTAAAGGGCCTCGCAGGCGGCCAGCCGCACGTTGGGATTGGGGTCGAAGTTGAGGGTATTGAGCAGCACCTGAACCGTGGCGTCGTCGGGCTCAGCAGTCTTGGTTGAGTTGGTGACGAGGGCAATGCGGCTGCTGGCCGATACCGCGTGGCCGCTGTCGCCGCTCAGGGCGGCGGCCAGGGTGGCGGGAGCTGCCTGCCCGGTGGCCGGGGCCGTGGTAGCCACAGTATTGCCCGGCTGGCTGCTCCAGGGTAGCTGCCGCCCCAGGAAGACGCCCGCTGCCACCAGTACAATGCTGGCCGCAATGCGCACCCAGTTGCTGGCCAGCGCTGTGGGCCACATCGAAATTACCTTGGCGGCGGGCTGCTCGGCCACTGGCGCAGCCGGCCCACCAAAAGCAGCTTCCGGTTTCAGCTGCTGCTTTTGCTGCTCCAGCATGGCCATGAAATTGTGGCGCAGGGCCGTACCGGGCACTTCGGGCAGGGCCGCGTCGAAGTCGGCCGAAAGGGCGCGCAACTCGCGTAGCTGCTGCTGGCAGGCCGGGCACCCCGGCAGGTGGGCCACCACACGTTCGGCCTCGGCAGTGGGCAGGCTGCTCTCGGCGTAAGCCGGCAGTAGGCTTTCCAGTTCGGAGCAGGTTGAAAATTCGGACAGTTTCATAGTCGATTCAGTCTGGGGCAGTTAGTAGCAAGTGTAAGTATCGAATAGCGGATATTTTATGCATCGCATTGTCAATCACATAGTTAATAAGCCTTTCATCTACTTATTATCTTCTTGATATTCACTACTAATTCAAGCGAAATAGATTTTCCGCAGTGCCTGCAACGCGCGGTGGGCTTTCACGCGAGCGGCCTCGGCCGTGCAGCTCAGCAGCTGGCCAATTTCGTCGTAGCTGAAGCCTTGGAAGCGGTGCAGCACCAGAATCTCGCGCTGCGGGGCAGGCAGCAGGGCCAATGCTTCGTGCAGGTCGTCGTGGCTGCTGCTGGTGCGTTGTTGGCTGAAGGCGGCGGTGCGCAGGCCGCCGGTGCGTTCTACTTCGTCCACGTCGTCGGCGCGCTGTTTTTGGAGGCGGTGCCAGTGGTCGGCGTGCACATTGCGGGCCATCTGGTACACCCAGGCTTTGAAGGGCTGGGTGGGCTGGTAGCTGCTGCGGTATTTCAGAATGCGCTCGAACACAGTCTGGGTGAGGTCTTCGCCGGTTTCGCGGTCGTTGGTAAGGCGGGTGAGGTAGTTGAACAAGGGCCCGTGGTAGCGCTCGAACAGCGGCACCAGCTGGTCGAGGTGGTCGGCCCGCACGGCCGTCATCAGCGCTTCGTCGCTCGTGGGTTCCACGGAAAGGGTTATAGGGGTTGGAATGCAGGGAGTACCCGGCCCGGTGCCAATCGTTACAGCGGGGTGCGAATATTTTTCCGGCAAGGTCGGCGATGCGCTTTTCCGCAGCAGAATCAAGTATTTAAGACTAGCATTTATTCATATTTAAACAGCTGAGCTTAAATAATTTATTAAAATAAAATTTTGGCTTTATGTAGCTTTTGTCTGGCCAGATTGCGTACAAGGCCCAGGCAACAGCCTTGCTGCCAAGCCTACCTATTCTTTCTCCTCTTCTCTAATATTCACCTTCATGAACACCTTCAAAACCGCTCTCGCCCTCATTCTGGCCGCTGGCCTGAACACCGCTGCTTTCGCTCAGACCACCCCAACCAGCCCCAGCGGCACTGTACCAACCACCCCGGGCACGACTACCACTGGCCGCGACGTGAACCAAACCACTCATGGCAATGCCACAATGAACAACGGTACGGTACGCGACGGTGATATGCAAAACGGAACCATGCAAAATGCCAACGGCACCATGCGCACCCGCACCGGCTCGACCGACCGTCGCATGAAAACCAAAGGCAACATGACCAACGGCAAAAGCAAAATGAAAGCCAAGCCCATGAACTAACCATTTGTCGCTCAAAAGCGTACAAGTAGTAAGCCGGCTGTTTCTTCCGAAGCGGCCGGCTTTTTTATTTCTCTTACTTTCCGTGCCATGAAATATTCCCTCCTCCTCGCTGGCCTGTTGCTGGCCGCTACCGCTCAGGCCCAAACCGTCCCCTTCGACCCCACTGCCCCCGTGCGCGGCGGCAGCCAGGGCCAAACGGTGGTACCGCCCGTCAACCCGGCCCTCAACCAAAGCACCATTCAGGGCCCACCCGATGTGCAGCGCACCACCACCAACCGCGATGCCCAGCCCAGCCGCCTGCTCAACGACCGGGGTTTCTCGCCAGCCGCCACGCCCGAAACGTCGCCCAACACGATACCCGACGTGCGCGAGCAGCCCATCATCCGCGACCGCCGGCCGCGCCAGTCCACCGACGTCGTGCCCAGCCGCTCGCGTCAAAGCAGCAGCAGCAACGTACGGCCTAATTAATCGGCTACGACCAGCCCCAACAAAAAGCCCCGATTCGAAACGAGTCGGGGCTTTTTGTTGGGGCTGGTCGTAGCTATTTCTTCGTTTTCTCGGCGTGGGCCAGCAGGTCGCTGCCGTGGCGGCGCAGCAGGTCGGCCAGTTCCACGAGGGGCTTTTTGAGGTCGGCCGGCGCTTGGGCGCTGGCTTGGCTGGTCTGGTCGCCGAGCATGCTCAGCGAGTTGCCAATGGCGCGGGCACTCAGCACGCCGCCCGTGAGCAGCGACTGCAGGTTGCCGATTTCGCGGGCAATGTCCTGCAAGCCAGGCAGGCCGCTTTGCAGAAACTGCTGCTGCCAGGTTTCGGTGTTGTCCATGGCCGAACCCAGGGGCAGGCTGGTGAGGCCGTTTTTCAGGGCGCTGATGGTGGCGAGAAGGTGGTCGGAGGGCATGATATTCAGGGGTTTATTAGGGAGAATGGAGGCGGCAGCGGTCAACTATTCGGCCGCGAGAGAAGAAGTGCGTTTGGGTTTGGGCACGCCCGGCAGCTGCAGGGGCGGGCTGGGCAGGCCGGGGGCGGCGGGGCTCAGGCCGCGTTCGCGCAGCTGGGCCACGGCGCGCAGGGCGCTGGCTTCTTTGTTCTTGATTTCGAGCATGATGTCGAAGTCCAGCCCGTGCAGGTTATCGAGAAAAGCCGCGAAAAGGTCGTCCACCAGGTCGTCGGTGTGCTTGCCTTTGCGCTCGCCGAGGGCCTGCGAGCTGTAGTCCATCATCGGCACGCCGTCGGCCACGGGGTGCCAGGTGCCGGCGGCCAGGCGCAGGGCCTCCGCCATGGGCTCGCCGTGGTTAAGGCACTCGTGGTGGAAATTATCGAACAGAATTGGCACTCCCGTCAGCTGGTGCAGTTCCAGGCAGTCGCGTAGCGAGAACAGCCGGTCGTCGTTTTCGACCACCAGCCGGGCCTGCACGGCGGCGGGCAGCGTGGCATACACCTGTGCAAACCGGCTGATGGCCAATTCTCGGTCGCCATACAGCCCGCCCACGTGAATCTGCAGCTTGGCTGTGCTGTCCAGGCCCATCAGGTCCAGCATCGAGCCCTGGTACACCAGCTCCTGAATGCTGCGCTGCACGATTTCGGCGCTGGGCGAATTCAGCACCACAAACTGGTCGGGATGAAAGCTCACCCGCAGGTTGTTGGCCTTGATGTAGTCGCCAATAGCCCGAAACTCGGCCGCGAAATGCGTTTGCCACGGGAAAGTATTCACCGGGTGCGAGCCGAAGGGCACAATGCTGGAGCCGATGCGGAAGAACAGCAGGCCATGGGCCACGTTCCACTCCAGCATGCGGCGCAGGCAGGCCAGGTTGGCCGCTACGGCTGCTTCCACTCGTTCGTCGGAATACGAAGCCAGCCGAAAGGTGGTGCTGGAGCTGCAATCCATGGCCGCGTTCACGCAGGGATACCCGATTTTCATACTCCGGGCTTACGCGGATACACAATGAACAGTTATTGGTAAAACCCGGAACGTCATGCTGAGCGCAGCCGAAGCATCTCTACCGCAGCAGTAAACCTAACTAGCAGGGTCACTTGCGCAGTAGAGATGCTTCGGCTGCGCTCAGCATGACGTGCTTTTTTGTCTGCCGTGTTCGCCTACGGCTCGTAGCCGCGGTTATCTTTGAAGGCCTTGTTGTATTGCGCGCGGGCTTTGCGGGCTTTCTCGGCTTTCTGCTCGGCTTCGATTTCCTCCATTTTGCGGCGCTGCTTGCCCTCGCGCGAAAACTGGTCGTAGATGAAGCTGACGGGATTGGCAATGGTGGACACCGGTGCCTTGGGCGCCGTGGAGTCGACGGCGAAGAGCGGCTTGGGCTTGGGCGGGCGCTTCACGCCACTCACCACGGGCGGGGCGGGGCGCTTGATGTTGCGCAAGGCCCGGTTGATGATGGCGCGGTCGGGCCGGTCGGCCGTCACCTGCACGTTGCCCAGCTGCACGCTGTCGCGCACCAGCTGAATGCGCACCACCAGCTGCGAGAGGCCCGAGCCGCCCAGCGGCATGCGCTGCGCCTTGAAGCCCAACGCCCGAAACAAAATGGTGTCGGTGGGCAGCGCGTCGATGCTGAACTCGCCGGTAGTGCTGCTCACCACCCCCCGGCGCGTGCGCTGTACCTGCACCGTGGCCCCCGGAATGGGCAGGCGCGAACGGGCCTCGGCCACACTGCCGCTCACCCGAATGGTGTTGGGGGCCTGGGCCTGGGCACGGGTGCCGGCCAGCAGCCACAGCCCCGCCAGGAGCCCCAGCACGCGGCTCAAATTAGGCCAACGCCCACTTACACAACGCAATACTTCAGAATTCATCCGGAAAGCAAACTCAACTCTACCACAAAGTAGCAACCCCGTGAGCCAAAAAAAGCCCACGCCGTTGCAGGCGCGGGCTTTTCAGCGATGGTTCGGCCGATTGCATCGACCAAACGGTTAGTTTTTTACTTTGGTGCCGTCGGCGTCTTTCGTTTTCACCTTGCCGTTTTCTTTCACCTTGATTTTGCTGCCGTCGTCGGCTTTGGCTTTCATTTTCGATACCGACGTGCCGCTCATGTCACCCGAGCCGCTCATGTTGTCGGTGGTGGTGGTGGTCGAAGTCGACGACATGGTCGACGATGACATCGAACCCGTCGTGTCCGACATCGACATGTCCGACGAAGCGTTGTCCATCGGCGCGTTGTCTTCGTCGTAGTACGTGGTACGGCTGGTTTCGTAAGCCTGGTACTGCGTGGGGTCGGTGAAGACCGATTTGAACTCGGTGTCGGTGTTCATGTTCGACTCGCGCATGGCGGCAGCCATACCGGTGGTATCGGTGCCGTACTTGGTGCGCATTTCATTCATGCGCTTGTAGCGGTTCACGTACACGGTGCGGATTTTGGTTTTCGTGGCCTCGTCCGTGATTTTCATGTTGGCCGCCATTTTATCGGCAATGCGCTGGGCGCGGGCTTCGATGTCGGCATCCGACATCGGGCCGGTGGTCGTGGTGGTCGTCGTGGTGGTGGTACCGTCGGCGGGGGCTGTAGTTACCTCGGTGGTTTTTTCCTGCGAGCAGGAAGCCAGAGACAGGGCGGCAGCGCCGGCGAGAATCAACAGGGAATTTTTCATGACTTAGGGAGGGGGTGAGAAAGTTAACCCAAACGGGTTTGGGGGCACTTTACGGCAACCTTCTAAAAGATGTTACTTCAGCGATATAGCCCCGCCCGTTTTTTTAAGCGCGCCGCAGCTCAAACACCGTGATTTCGGGCAGGAAACCCACCCGCCCCGGGTAGCCCAGAAAGCCCAGCCCCACGTTCACGTACAGCTTCTGGCGGCCTTTTTCATACAACCCGGCCCACTGCTTATACACGTACTGCACGGGGCTCCACTTCATAAATGGCAGGTTCACGCCGAACTGCATGCCGTGGGTGTGGCCGCTCAGGGTCAGGTCGATGTCGGGGTAATTCAGAATGTTGGTTTCCCAGTACGAGGGGTCGTGCGAGAGCAGAATTTTGAACGGCGCGTCGCCGCTGGCCGCGTGGGCTTTGGGCAGGTTGCCGTAGGTGTGGAAGTTGGCGTGCGAACTGCAGTTCTGGATGCCCACCACGGCGATTTTATCGCCGCCGCGCTCGATGTGGTGGCTGGTGTCGTTGAGCAGCGTCCAGCCCATGGCGGCGTGGTTGCGCATCAGGCGCTCCAGGTTGGCGCGCTTCTCGGCGGGGCTTTCCCAGGCCACGTAGTCGCCGTAGTCGTGGTTGCCGAGGCTGGAAAAAATGGGCAGCTCGGACTTGATGCCGCGCAGGGCCGGAATGTGCGGCTCGACCTCGGTGGCGCGGTTGTTCACCAAGTCGCCGGTCATCAGAATCAGGTCGGCGCCCTGCTGGTTTATCATGGCCACGGCCCGCTCCAGCGGCTCGGTCGAGTTGAAGCTGCCGGTGTGCAGGTCCGAAATCTGCAACACCTTGAAGCCATCGAAAGCCGGTGGCAGGTTCGGGAATTTCAGCGTGACGCGGCGCACCGTATAATCAGTGCCGCCCTTCAGCATGCCCCACAGCAGCGCCACGGCCGGAATGGCCCCCAGCGCCAACGTGAACTTGGCCAGAAACTCGCTGCGCGGAATCGTCACGGCCTCGCTGCCGGTGGGCCGGCCGCTGTTGCCCACGGCCCAGCGGCCCAGGCGCGTAAGGTCCTCCAGCAGCAGCGGCAGCAGCATGAACAGCTTGCCGGCCAGCAGCAGCAGCGGCAGGCTCATCAGGTAGCTTTTGAGCACGGTGTTGCCCGTCTGGCGGGTGTTGCCGGCCCAAAAGGCCACGCCCCATACCAGCACCGTGCCCACCCAGTAGGCGGCGGCCAGCCCGCGCCGCGTGCCCGGTGCCAGGTGCTGCGTGGCCGTGCGCACGGCCTGATACCCATAATATTCGGCCAGCACAATCGCGGCCAGCACCAACCATAAAACCAACGGATTTCGCATATCGAACCAGAATCACCTAAACCCGCCGCGCATTGGTGCGCCGGCGGCTGCGAGGCTTAAACGCGGCTGGCCGGCTTTTGCTTTACATTTAATGCACTTTTTACCATCTACCACCGCCCTCCTGCATGGAAACGCCTGACCAGCTGCCCGAACTACCCGCCTCCTACCCCACCGCCAGCGTCTCCGGCATCAAGAGCTGGGCCGAGGACGACCGGCCCCGCGAAAAGCTGATGACCAAGGGCCGCGCCACGCTTTCCGATGCCGAACTGCTGGCCATTCTCATCGGGTCAGGCACCACCAAGCTCACGGCCGTTGATGTGGGCAAGCTCATGCTACAGGGCGTGGGCAACGACCTCAACGCCCTGGCGCGCGAAAGCGTGAAGCAGCTCTGCCGTCACCCCGGCATCGGCCCGGCCAAGGCCATCACGGTGGTGGCCGCGCTGGAGCTGGGCCGCCGCCGCAAGGAAGCCGACGCCGCGCCGCGCACCACCATCACCTGCTCGCGCGACATCTACAATTTAATCCGGCCTAATTTGATGGATTTGCCGCACGAAGAATTCTGGGTCATTCTGCTGAACCGCGCCAATGTGGTGATGCGCAAAACCGCCATCAGCCGCGGCGGCGTGGCCGGCACCGTGGCCGACCCGAAAATGATTTTCAAAGAAGCCCTGGAGCAACTGGCCAGCAGCATCATTCTGGTGCATAACCACCCGAGTGGCAACCGGAACCCTAGCGCGGCGGATATTCAACTCACCAAAAAATTAAAAGAAGCCGGCAATTTTCTGGACTTGCCGATTCTCGACCACCTTATTTTTGCCGAGTCGGGCTATTACAGCTTTGCCGATGAGGGGATGTTGTAGCAGGAGAACACGGAATGCCAGGCCACAAAGTTGACGGGTTTGCCCACAAACCTTGTTGCATTGGCCACACGGCGTTGCCAGGGGCGTGAGGATGCACTTGTTTCGGAGCATCAACCACTCCACCCCCCGTGCCCATGCGACGCTTCTTATTTTTACTTCTGCTGCCGGGCCCGGCAGCCATGGCCCAGGCCGTGGACTCGGCCCAAACTGCTACCATTCCGCCCAAGAGCAATTTCAAGTTCAGTGTCATCACCGAACTGGGGTTCTCGATGGGCTCGACCAGCACGCCCAATATGCAGGCGTTTTTTAACCAGAACAATATTGAGCGCGACTCGCGCGCCGACCCTTTTGTGCATCTGAACTTTGGCGGGCGCTACAAACGGCTGAAGATGCTGCTGCAAACCGGCTACGGTTTCAATTACTTCCCGCCGAATGAAAAGGACGCGCGCGTGGCGCGGCGCACCTACGCCAGCTACTCGGGCGCAATGCTGGGCTACGACGTGCTCAACGACCGGAATCGACGCCTCTACCTCAACGTGGGCGTGGGCGGGCTCAACTACGACTACGCCGTGATTAACCGCACCGGCCAACCCGTGGTGTTCCAGAACCTGCCGCAGTACAGCCAAGCCGGCAATATTCCGTCGCTGCAGTTGCGCAACACCTACTGGGACATCAACCTGGAGCTGTCGCAGCGCGAGAAGCGCAAATCCAGCATTGCCAGCGTGCTGCGCATCGGCTACCGGCGCGGCTGGCAGGCCAGCGCGTGGCAGTCGGCGGCCTTTCAGCTGCTCGATGCGCCCCAGGACCGCATCAGCCAGTTTTACTTTCAGGGCGGTTTCTACCTGTCGCGCAACTACAAAGCCTCCAGGTAATGAAAGCGCACGTCCTCTTACCGGTGTGGCTGCTGCTGAGCGGCTGGACCGATGTGCCCCAACCCGCCCAGAGCAACCCTGCGCACCTGATTATTTACCGGCAGCGAGAGTTTGATGGCACGCCCTATACCATCAAAATCAACGACCAGAAGTTGGGCACGCTGCCCACCAATCGGTACTTGCAAATGGATTTGCCACCGGGGCGGGTGAAGATTGAGTCGGCCAGAGACTACTTTTCCGAAAACCAGACCTTGCAACTGGATGCCCAGCCGGGCCGCACCTACTACATCAAAGCCGTGGAGGAAGTCGATTTTCTATCCCAAACCCTGCTCCTGGCCCCCGTGAGCGAGGCGCAGGGCCAGCGCGAAGTGCAGAACATCAAACCCGCCGCCAAGCCCCGCGGCCGTTAAGTGTCGCCTATGCCTCGTTTCCGGCCAGCCCCGGCCTTGCTTTTTGGTGTTACCCTCTTTGTGCTGCTGGCCTACTGGGGCCGGCTGCTGTACGGAGCCATGTGGCACAGCGAAACGGGTGCGCCCGCCGTGGGCGGCCTGGCGCGGTACCTGCTGGGCATCGCACTGCTGCTGGCCGGCCTGGGCGCGGTGGCCCACCTCAACTACCGGCTGGCATTCCGGCGCTGGCTACTGCGCCGCGAAACCGGCTGGGGCTACTGGACGTGGCTGTGCGGGCTAGCGTGGGCACTGTTTGAACTGCTGCAGGCGCGCACCGACCACGTGCCCGATTTCGTTGACGAAAACCTGCTGATGACGGCCGTGCTTCTGGCTGTGATTGTGGCCTATGGTTACGTGGCCGACTCGTTTCGGGCCCGCCGGGCGCAGGACCACCTGCTCCAGCAAAAAGTTGAAGCCGAACTCACCGCCCTCAAGGCCCAGGTGAATCCGCACTTTCTATTCAACGCCCTGAACACCATCTACAATGAAGCCCAGCGCGTCGACAACGAAACCGTGGCCGACCTGATTCAGCAGCTCGCGGGCATCATGCGCTTCACGCTGCAGGAGTCGAAGCAGCTGCTGACGACCATCGAAAACGAGTTTTCGTTTCTGGAAAAATACCTCGCCCTGCAGCGCGCCCGCCTGCCCGAGCGCGACAGCCTGCGCGTCTCGACCCAGCTGGACTGGGACGGTCTGCCGGCTGCCATTGCCCCGCTGCTGCTGATTCCGTTCGTAGAAAACGCCTACCAGTACGGCATCAGCTTCGTCCAGCCTTCCTACATCGACCTGGCCGTGGTGGTAGAAAACCGGCGCCTGCGCCTGCGCATGGCCAACAGCATTGCCCCGACCGCCGCCGCCCGGCCCGGCCCGGGCACGGGCATTGCCACCGCCCGGCAGCGCCTGGCCCTGATGTACGCCGGCCGGCACGAGCTGCACATTCAGCAAACCGCCGATTCCTTCACCGTTTTACTCACCATTGACCTATAGGCCTTTATGCTACACGCCATCGCCATCGATGATGAGCCCGCGGCTTTGGAAGTGCTGCAACGCTACGCGGCCAAGGTGCCGTTTCTGCAGCTCACCCACACTTTTTTGAGCACGGCCGAGGCCCTGGCCTGCCTGCACACCGAGCGCGTCGACCTGCTGTTTCTGGACATTCAGATGCCCGACGTGCTGGGCCTGGATTTCGCCCGGCTGATTGCGCCCCTGCAAAAGCGCATTGTGTTCACCACGGCCCACGCCGAGCACGCCGTAGAGGGCTTTTCGCTACAGGCGCTCGATTATCTGCTGAAACCCATCGAGTTTGGCCGGTTTTTGCAAACCTGTAACCGCGCCTATGCTCAGATGCTGCCCGCCCGCGAAGGCCCGCCGGCCATTTTCGTCAAGGACGGCTACGACTGGATTCGGGTGAATGTAGAGCAGGTGCTCTACATTCAATCGGATACCAACCTGCTGTTCATCCACGAGCAGGACCGCCAGGTGAGCACCCGCATGACCCTAGCCGAAATGCTCGCCACCCTGCCAGCCGATGATTTCATCCGTGTGCATAAATCGTACATCGTGGCGCTGAAAGCCATTCGCAAAATTGAGCGCCACCAAGTCACTGTGGGCACAGCCACCATTCCGCTGGCCGAGAGCTACCGCGAGGCCCTGCAAAGCCGCCTGCTAAACAAGCCCACCCGCTGATGGGTATTTATTGGGTAGTTAGAACGTCATGCAGAGCGCAGCGAAGCATCTTTACCGCTCAACGCAATTCATCTACTATTGCGGTAAAGATGCTTCGCTGCGCTCTGCATGACGTTACGATTTTATTTTAAATTGAATAATGCTTAAAAAAATAGCCCTTGCCGTCGCCATTATCGGCATCATATTTTATTCGCTGAACGACGCGAAGCCCAATAACAGCACCTACCTGGCGGAATTAAATAAATTTCGCCGCGATAAGAACCAGTCGTTTCGGCAAGCAGAAGACTCTCCACTCGAAACTGCGCAGAAAACGCAATTCGACAGCCTGAAATATTATCCTGGCGACCCATCATTTATTCCGCACGCCGATATTTCGCGCAATAAAAATCCTGACACCATACAGCTGCAAACGACCGATAACAAAGCCGAGAAGTACCTGAATTGGGGCTCGGTCAAATTCAACATCAACAACGCGCCACAGGAATTGCGCCTGTACCTGAAAGCCGACGGCCGCGACTCCACGCTATTCATCCCGTTCACCGACCTCACCAACGGGCACGAAACCTACGGCGGCGGCCGCTACCTCGATGCGCCCGTTCCGAAACTGAACGACTCGGAAATTCAGCTCGATTTCAACCGCGCCTACAATCCATACTGCGCCTACAATAATGCGTATAGCTGCCCGGTGCCGCCGGCCGAAAATCGGCTGCAGGTAGCCATTCCGGCCGGAGAGAAATCATTTCATGAATAGCACCTCCTGTTTCGCAGCGACCGCACAAACGATAGTGCACCCGCTGCCAAAGCCCGGCGCTGCCCTTTATATTTACCCCCTGCTAAGGCCGCATTTATTTCGATACCGGCCCGCAACAACTTCTCCCTAAACCCATTGTAATGTCAAAAATTAAAGTAGCCAACCCGGTTGTCGAGCTCGACGGCGACGAGATGACGCGCATCATCTGGAAGTTTATCAAGGACAAGCTGATTCTGCCCTACCTGGAGCTGGACATCAAATACTACGACCTCGGCATCGAGTACCGCGACCAGACCAACGACCAGGTGACGATTGATTCGGCCAATGCCATCAAGCAGTACGGCGTAGGCATCAAGTGCGCCACCATCACCCCCGACGAGGAGCGCGTGGCCGAGTTCGGCCTGAAGCAGATGTGGAAGTCGCCCAACGGCACCATCCGCAACATCCTGGACGGCACCGTATTCCGTGAGCCCATCGTGATGAGCAACGTGCCCCGTCTGGTGCCCAACTGGACGGCTCCGATTTGCATCGGCCGCCACGCCTTCGGCGACCAGTACCGCGCTACGGACTTTGTAACCAAGGGCAAGGGCAAGCTCACCGTCACCTTCCAGCCCGAAGATGGCGGCGAAACGCAGTCGTTTGAGGTGTACAACTTCAAAGGCGATGGCGTGGCCCTGGCCATGTACAACACCGATGAAAGCATCCGTGGCTTCGCCCACGCCTGCTTCAACCAGGCCCTGAGCAAGGGCTGGCCGCTGTATTTGAGCACCAAAAACACCATCCTAAAGAAATACGATGGTCGTTTCAAGGACATCTTCCAGGAGATTTACGAGCAGGACTATAAGGCGAAATTCGACGCCGCCGGCATCACTTACGAGCACCGCCTGATTGACGACATGGTGGCCTCGGCCCTGAAATGGAACGGCAACTTCGTGTGGGCCTGCAAAAACTACGACGGCGACGTGCAGTCAGACACCGTGGCCCAGGGCTTCGGCTCGCTCGGCCTGATGACCTCGGTGCTCGTGACGCCCGACGGCGGCACCATGGAGGCCGAAGCTGCCCACGGCACCGTGACGCGCCACTACCGCGACCACCAGAAGGGCAAGCCGACGTCGACCAACCCGATTGCGTCAATTTTCGCTTGGACGCGCGGCTTGGAGTTCCGTGGCAAGCTGGATGGCAACCAGGAGCTCATCGACTTCTGCCACGCGCTCGAGCAGGTGTGCATTGAGACGGTGGAAAGCGGCAAGATGACCAAGGACCTTGCCGTCTGCATCCACGGCAACAAGGTGGAGCACGGCCGCGACTACCTCTACACCGAGGAATTCCTGGAAGCGCTGGACGAGAACCTGAAGAAGAAGCTGGCGAAGTAGGTCCGATATGCTGTAGAGACGCGACACTTCGCGTCTCGGCGTTGAACGGCTTTATCTCAACGGCGCAAACGCGGAGACGCGAAGTGTCGCGTCTCTACGTCGTTCTGACTCAAAAAGCCCATTCGGTCCGCCGGATGGGCTTTTTTTTACCCCTCCAGCAAATTCCGAAACCAATCAATTCCGTCTTTTCACCCCGCCGTACCTTTGTCCCGTCGTCCGCCCTCCTGATAACGGACAACTAACAACCGACAACTCCCGATGCGTATTTCCCTCGACTGGCTTAAAACCCTCATTCCGACCGATAAATCTGCCGCCGAAATCGGGGCCCTGCTCACCGGCTCGGGCCTAGAAGTGGAAAGCGCCGAGGAACTGGAAAGCATTCCCGGCGGGCTACGGGGCGTGGTGCTGGGCACTGTGCTCACCTGCGAGCGCCACCCCGATGCCGACAAGCTCAGCCTGACCACCGTGGACGTGGGCGACGGCACCCCGCGCCAGATTGTGTGCGGTGCCCCCAACGTAGCCGCCGGCCAGCGCGTGGTAGTGGCCCTCGAAGGCGCCACGCTTTACCCCGCCAGCGGCGAGCCGTTTAAAATCAAGAAAAGCAAAATTCGCGGCGCGGCCTCTGAGGGCATGATTTGCGCCGAGGACGAAATCGGCCTGGGCCAGTCGCACGCCGGCATTATGGTGCTTGACACGGAATTGCCCAACGGCACGCCCGCCGCCGGTTACTTCGGCCTGGGTTCCGACACGGTGTACGAAATTGGCCTCACCCCCAACCGCGCCGATGCCGCCTCGCACTACGGCGTGGCCCGCGAGTTGCGCGCCCTGCTGCGCCAACCCTGCCATTTGCCGGATGTGAGCGGCTTCGTGGCTCCTGCTTCGGCAGAAAAGAATATCAAGGTTACAATTGAAGATACGGAAGCCGCCCCGCGCTACGCCGGCCTATTGCTCGAAAACGTGCAGGTTGGCCCTTCGCCCGAGTGGCTGCAGCGCCGCCTGCACAGCATCGGCCTGAGCCCGATTAACAACGTGGTGGACGTGACCAACTTCGTGCTGCACGAGTTGGGCCAGCCCCTGCACGCCTTCGATGCCGACCAGATTACGGGCGGCCAGATTCGGGTGAAGCGCGCCGAAGCCGGCGAGAAGTTCGTGACGCTGGACGGCGTGGAGCGCAGCCTGAAAGCCGAGGATTTGGTGATTGCCGATGCCAACGGTGCGCCGATGGCGCTGGCCGGCGTGTTCGGCGGCAAAACGTCGGGCGTGAGCGAAAGCACTACTCGCGTGTTTCTGGAAAGCGCCTACTTCGGCCCGGCCGCCGTGCGCCGCACCTCGCAAACCCACAACCTGAAAACCGACGCCTCGTTCCGCTTCGAGCGCGGCACCGACCTCAACATGGTGCTGGTAGCCTTGAAGCGGGCAGCGCTGCTGCTACAGGAAGTGGCCGGCGCCACCGTGGCCGCGCCCATCGTGGACGAGTACCCCGCGCCCGTGCAGCCCGCCACCGTGCGCCTGCGCCTGCCCCGCGTCGAGCGGTTGGTGGGCCAGTACATTGCTCCTGAGCGCATCCGCCAGATTCTGACGGATTTGGACATCGAAATCACCGAAGAGAACCCCGACGCCGGCGACCAGGACACTTGGACGCTGACCGTGCCGCCCCACAAAGTGGACGTGACCCGCGAGGCCGACGTGATTGAGGAAATCCTGCGCATTTACGGCTACAACAATGTGGCGCTACGGCCCAACAACTCGGCCTCGTTCCTGGCCAAATTTCCGAACCCCGACCCGGAGGTGACGCGCGTGAAAATTACCTCGCTGCTCAGCGGCCAGGGCTTTTCGGAAATTCTCACCAACTCGCTCACCAACTCGCTGTACTTCGAAAAAGAAGGCGAAACGAATAACTCGCTGGTGCGGATTCTGAACTACAACAGCGTTGACTTGAACGTGATGCGGCCTACCCTGCTGCACTCGGGCCTGGAGATTATCCGGCACAACCTCAACCGCCGCCAGCGCGATTTGAAACTGTACGAATTCGGCAAAACCTACACCCAGAACGAGAACGGCAAATACCAGGAAAGGAACAAGCTGGTGATTTACCTGACCGGCAATGCCGCCGGCGAAACCTGGCAGCAGAAGTCGGAAAAAGCAGCTTTCCACGATTTGGCCGGTGCGGTGCAGCAGGTACTGGCGGCCCTGGGCTTCGGGGGGGCGGCTTCGCAGCCGGTGCAGCACGAGTACCTGGCCGGTGGCCTCACGCTGCTGGTGCACAACCAGCCGCTGGCGCAGTTCGGCGCGGTATCGGCTTCGGTGCTGAAGCGGATGGACGTGACGCAGCCGGTATGGTATGCCGAGCTGGACTGGGACGCGCTGAGCAAGAAATACAAGCCTACGCTGGTGGCCCGCGAGTTGTCGAAATTCCCGGAAGTGCGCCGCGATTTGAGTATCGTGGTGGACGCGGCCGTGACCTTCGACCAACTCCAGCAGATTGCCCGGCGCACCGAGAAGAAGCTGCTGCAAAGCATCAACGTGTTCGATGTGTATGCCGGCGACAACCTGGGCGCGGGCAAAAAGTCCTATTCGGTGAGCTTCACTTTGCAGGATTTCAGCCAGACGCTCAGCGAGCAGGCCATCGACCAGGTGATGCAGAAGCTGATTCAGCAGTTCGAAAAGCAAGCCGGAGCACTGATTCGGAAGTAGTTTTTATTGACGCAGGTTAGAAAGCCCCAGCCTCTGTCATCCTGAGCGCAGTGAAGGACCTTGCCACGTTAGAACAATTCGTTTCAACGTGGCAAGGTCCTTCACTGCGCTCAGGATGACAGAGGCTGGGGTTTGTTAATTTTACCTAGCCCCGCACGTAACGCTTACGCAACCCTGCCGATGTAGTAGTTGCCCTTGCAACGCAAGCCCAACCGTAGCGACTACAGCCGTGTCGGTTGGGTTCGAAGCAGTAAGTTGCAGCCTGATTTACTTCCCTCACTTCCACTAACTCCTCTTTTTCTTCAAGAATGAATCTTCGTTTCCTGTCAACCCTGGGCCTGGCCCTGATTACGACGGCCAGCTTTGCCCAACAGAAGAAGCCAGCCACCAAAGCCCCAGCCGCTAAAACTGCGGCCCTGATGACTACGCCCGGCGGCACCAAGCTCGTCGAGAAAGTGACCAAGCAGCCCGGCCAGCTCGTCATTCCTTACGAGAAGTACGTGCTGCCCAACGGCCTCACGCTCATCGTGAGCGAAGACCACTCCGACCCGCTGGTGCACGTCGATGTGACCTACCACGTGGGTTCGGCCCGTGAGCAGATTGGCAAGTCGGGCTTTGCCCACTTCTTCGAGCACATGATGTTCCAAGGCTCCGACCACGTGGGCGACCAGCAGCATTTCAAGCTGGTGACGGCCGCTGGCGGCAGCTTGAACGGCTCGACGAACGAAGACCGCACCAATTACTACGAAACCCTGCCCAGCAACCAGCTCGAAACGGGCCTGTGGCTGGAGGCCGACCGCATGGGCTTCCTGCTCGACGCGGTGAGCCAGAAGAAATTTGAGATTCAGCGCTCGACGGTGAAGAACGAACGCGGCCAGCGCGTCGACAACGCCCCTTACGGACAGTCGGGCGAAATCATTGGGCGCACCCTCTACCCCTACGGCCACCCTTACTCCTGGTCGGTTATCGGCTCGCTCGAAGACCTGGACCGGTCGAACGTGGACGACCTGAAAAACTTTTTCCTGCGCTGGTACGGCCCCAACAATGCCACCCTGACGGTGGGCGGCGACGTGAAGCCGGCCGAAGTGGTGAAAATGGTGGAGAAATATTTCGGCCCCATCAAGCGCGGCCCGGCCGTGGCCAAGGCCAAATACGCGGCACCGGTACTGCCCACCGACCGCTACGTGAGCTATTCGGATAACATCCGGTTCCCGATGCTGCAAATGGTGTTTCCGACGGTGCCCGAAGGCCACCCCGACGACCTGCCCCTGACGGCACTGGCGCAGTTGTTGGGCAGCGGCAAAAACTCGCTGCTGTATAAAAACCTGGTCAAGAACCAGAAAGCGGTGCAGGCCCAGTCCTACCAGCGCGGCTCGGAGCTGGGCGGCCAGCTGACTTTTGTGGCGCTGGCGTTTCCCGGCAAGGGGCTCGACAGCCTCGAAACCACCGTACGCAACACCATTGCCGAGTTTGAGAAGCGCGGCGTGAGCGACGAAGACCTGCAGCGTTTCAAGGCGCAGGTAGAAGCCCAGCGCGTGAACAGCCTGGCCAGCGTGAGCGGCAAGGTGAGCCAGCTGGCCGCCAACCAGACCTACTTCGGCAACCCCAACTACATCACCGTTGAGAGCAAGGAGCTCAAGGCCTTGACCAAGGCCGATGTGCAGCGCGTGTACGAGAAGTACCTCAAGGGCAAGCACGCGGTTATTCTGAGCGTTATCCCCAAAACGGGCGGCGTAGCGGCGGCTAAGCCTGATAACTTCACCCTTGACAAGTCGGGCTACACCGCGCCGAAAGACGAGTATGCCGGCCTGAAATATGTGAAGGCGACCGACTCGTTCGACCGCAACAAGCAGCCTGCGTCGAGCGGCAACCCGGTGGTAAAAGTGCCGGTGCTCTATCAGGAAACGCTGGCTAACGGCCTGAAAGTGGTGGGCACGCGCAACACCGAAATTCCGGCCGTAACCATGCGCCTCACCATCCGCGGCGGCCACCGCCTCGAGCAGGCCATGCCGGAGAAAGCGGGCATTGCCCAACTCACGGCCAGCCTGCTGAACGAAGGCTCGGAGAAATACACCGGCGAGCAGTTTAGTGCCGCCCTCGAAAAGCTGGGCTCGCGCGTCAGCGTTAGTGCCGACGACAACGAAACCGTGGTCAACGTGCAGACTCTTACCGCCAACCTGCCCGCCACCATGGCGCTGCTGGAACAGCGCCTGCTGCACCCCCGCTTCGATGCCCAGGACTTTGCCCGCCTCAAGAAACAGCAACTGGAAGGCATTGGCAACTTTGCCACCCAGCCGGGCGTGATTGCCGACCTCACCTACAACCGCCTGCTATACGGCACCAGCAACATTGCCGGTACCGCCGTGGCCGGTACCGCTGCCTCGGTGGGCAGCCTGACGCTCGACGACGTGAAGGCCTTCTACAACAAGTACTACGCGCCCAACGTGAGCTACCTCGTGGTGGTGGGCGATGTGGACCAGAAGACGCTTGACTCGCAGTTGGGTTTCCTGAACAACTGGGCCAAGAAAGACGTGACCATTCCGACCGATGTGACGGGCGTACAGCCCGACAAAACCACGATATACTTCGTGAACAAGCCGGGCGCGGCCCAGTCTGAAATTCGGGTGGGCTACCTCACCACCATGCCCTACGACGCCACCGGCCCCTACTACCAGGCCACGCTGGCCAACTACGTGCTCGGCACCGCCTTCAACTCGCGCATCAACCTGAACCTGCGTGAGAACAAAGGCTATACTTACGGCGCCCGCTCGGGCTACGGCAGCACCCGCTACGCCGGCCCGTTCACGGCTTCGGCCGGCGTGCGCGCCGATGCCACGGCCGCCTCGGTGAAGGAGTTCATGAACGAAATCACCAATTACCCCAACGGTATTTCGGACGAAGAGCTGGCCTTTACCAAGTCGTCGATTGGCCAGAGCGATGCCCTGCGCTACGAAACCGGCCCGCAAAAAGCCGGCTTCCTGGCCCGCTTGGTGGAGTACAACCTCGAGCCAAGCTACGTGCAGCAGCAGAGCGACATTCTGAAGAAGCTGACCAAGGAAGACGTGCAGGCTTCGGCCAAAAAGAACCTGCCGGCCGATAAAATGTACATCGTGGTAGTGGGCGACGAGAAGCAGTTGCCCTCGTTGCAGGCCCTGGGCTACCCCGTAGTGCAGCTCGACCTGGAAGGCAAGCCCGTGGTGGCGGCGGCGCCAGCCCCGGCGCCGGCCGCGCCGGTGGTTGATGACAAGACCAAAATCAAAACCGAAGATGGCGGCAAGCTGAAAACCAAGACCAAGAAAAGCTAATCCAGCTTTTAGCCTGACGAACTGTTGAACGTCATGCCGAGCGTAGCGAAGCATCTTTACCACGAGCGTAATCCAATCGACTGGATTTACCACTGCGGTAGAGATGCTTCACTTCGTTTAGCATGACGTTCTTTTTTTCATCCGGCTATCTTCCCATAAGCCAGCACCAAAATCAAACCTCTCTGAGGCACAAGCCGCGAGCAAGTGCCGGGTAAAGCGTAGCTTTCGGCCCGCCGCTTTATCTTCACGCAAAAAATTACCTGCCCGTGGCCTCTTCTCAACAGCTTGCGCAACTCGACCGCCTCGAGCGGCAGATTACCACCTTAGTGGCTGCCTATCAGCAATTGCGCGAAGAGCTGGCCGACGCCAACACCACGGTTCAGCAGCTGCGGGGCGACCTGCGCGAGAAAGACCGGCAGTTGAAGGAGCGCCAAAACCAGGAAAATATTGTTAAACTTGTACACACCATAGCTGGGGAACCCACCCACGCCAACGAACTTAAACTGCGCCTCAACGAATACATCCGCGAACTGGACAAGTGTCTTGCCTATTTGAGAGACTAAACCGAACGACCCTCACCCCACTGCCTTAACTTTCGCCCCATGAGCGAATTAGCCATTAAAATCCGAATTGCTGACCGGGACTATCCCATGCGCGTTGACGTGCAGGATGAGGAACGGCTGCGCCTGGCCGGCCGCCTGTTGGGCGACAAGCTGCGCGAATTCCGGGAAGGCTACGGCATTCAGGATAAACAGGACCTGCTGGCCATGATTGCCTTGGCCACAATGGCCGACCAATTGAAAGTGAGCAAGGAAAAGGATGGCACCGATGCGGCGCTAACCGAACGGCTGGCTCGTTTCGACGAGCTACTATCCGGCGTGGTGCTCACGAGCTAAGACGGCTCGCGCGGGCACCGCACATACTCGTTGGCCCGGCTGGGCGGCGCGGCAATCGGCCGCTACCGCCCGGCCCGGGCAAAATCGTTCTTTCCGGTTATGGTGTTGAACCCATTCAAAAACCATAATCTATATGACCCCTTTAATAATGTACTGCCTGATTGCGGCGGTGGTCGCCCTGGTGGCGGGCATCCTGGTAGGCAGGCAGTTGGCCGGCAAAGCCCGGCTCGACCACGAAGGCGAGGCCACGGCCCGCGCCCAGCAAATTCTCCGCGACGCGGAGGAGAAAGGCACCCGCCTTCGCGATGAAAAAATCAAGCAGGCCGACGAGCGCCTGGAGCAGTCGAAGAACAAGTTCAAGACGCTGCGCAACGAGTTCGACCAGGAAAGCCGCCGCCTCAAGCAGGCCCTCGACCAGGAGCTGACCGAGCGCCGCCAGGGCGTGAATGAGCAGGAGCAAAGCATCAAGCTGCTCACCGAAACCACCCAGCGTCAGCTGGAACAATTGCAGAAGAAAGAGGCTGATTTAGAGCGCATCCGCGAGAAAAACCAGGCCGACACCCAGCAGCTGCGCGACAAGCTCGAAGCCCAGGCCGAAAAGCGCCGCCTCGACCACGAGGAAACGATGGCCGAGCTGGAAAACAAGCAGCGCGAGGCCGACGAGCAACTGCACTCGGTGCAGCGCCAGCTCGAAACCATTGCCAACCTCACCGCCGCCGAAGCCCGCGAGCAGCTGGTAGAATCGCTGAAAAACGAAGCTCAGATTCAAGCCAGCTCCTACGTGAAGGACACCGTGGCCCAGGCCAAGCTGACGGCCACTAAGGACGCGAAGAAGATTGTGCTGGAGACGATTCAGCGCACTGCGTCGGAACATGCCATTGAGAACTGCGTGTCGATTTTCAACATTGAAAGCGACGACGTGAAGGGCAAAATCATCGGCCGCGAGGGCCGCAACATCCGCGCGCTGGAAGCCGCCACGGGGGTTGAAATCATCGTGGACGACACGCCGGAAGCCATCATCATCTCGGGCTTCGACCCGGTGCGCCGCGAAATTGCTCGCCTTTCGCTGCATTTGCTGGTGAAGGACGGCCGCATTCACCCGGCCCGCGTGGAGGAGATTGTGGCGAAAACCCGCAAGAACATCGAGGAGGAAATCGTCGAAATCGGCGAGAAAACCATCATCGACCTAGGCATTCACGGCCTGCACCCGGAGCTGATTAAGATGGTGGGCCGCATGCGCTTCCGCTCATCGTACGGCCAGAACCTGCTGCAACACAGCCGCGAAGTGGCCAACCTCTGCGCCACGATGGCGGCCGAGATGGGCCTCGATGTGAAGAAAGCCAAGCGCGCCGGCCTGCTGCACGATATCGGCAAGGTGAGCACCGAGGAGCCGGAGCTGCCCCACGCCATTTTGGGCATGGAGATGGCCAAGAAGTGGAAAGAGCACCCCGACGTGGTGAATGCCATCGGCGCCCACCACGACGAGATTGAGATGACGGCCATGATTTCACCGCTGGTGCAGGCCTGCGACGCCATTTCAGGCTCGCGCCCCGGTGCCCGCCGCGAGATGATGGAAAGCTACATCAAGCGCCTCAAGCAACTGGAAGAAACCGCCAACGGCTTCAAGGGCGTGAACCAGTGCTTTGCCATTCAGGCCGGCCGCGAGCTGCGCGTGATGGTGGACGCCGAGAACGTGACCGACGAGCGCGCCGCCGAGCTGAGCTTCGAGATTTCGCAGAAAATCGAGAAGGAAATGCAGTACCCCGGTCAGATTAAAATCACCGTGATTCGGGAGATGCGCGCCGTGGCGTACGCCAAGTAAGCTGTAGCGCACGCTTCAGCTTGCGCCTTTGATTGAGCCTTAAGAAGCCCTCGCAACGAAAGTTGCGGGGGCTTCTTTTTTAGCGGTAAGCCTGTATTTTCACCGCTCCTTTCCACGGCCCGGCAGTTATAAACGCTGGCTTTTTCCTCACTAATTATGAGGTTACTCTACCGTTTGGTTACCTATATTGCGCTACTTGGTGCGGGCTCATTGGCGAGCTGCGCATTGTACGCGCCGATGCATTGTGCTGCACCAAGCATCCGCGCCAAGGGTGAGGCCGAAGTGTCGGCCATCTTGCACGTCAACACCCGGGTAGAGGGGGCGGTGGCTTATTCGCCGTTATCGCACGTGCTGGTGCGAGCAGCCGGCAGTCTGAAAAAAGACCAGAACGACAGCATCTACTTTCGGGTGAAGCAGTTTGAGGCCGCCGTGGGCGGCTACTGGCCGCTGCGCGAGTACTGGGTGGTGGGGGCGCTGGTGGGCGGCGGCGCGGGCCACAACCAGCGCGGTTTTCGCGATGTTGGGCTATTCGGGTCTTCGTCGGTCGTCACCTATCGGCAGTATGATGGGCAATACCGGAAAATATTCGGCGAGGCATATGCGATGTACCAGCGACGCATTGGCAGTGTGGGGGTTGCGTCGCGCCTCACCCAAGTGCATTTCGATGAGCTGAGCGACCGGGGAATCGCGCTGGGGCCGGCTTCTACGCTACGGCTGGAGCCCATGGTTTTTGGTCGCATGGGGCCTTATGCCGGCCGCTTCAACTGTCTGCAGTTCCAGGTGGCGGCCGGTTTGTCGGTTGATTGTAGCAGCCGGCGCGCAACGGACTATTCGACCCGCAATGTGTTTGACAATAGCTTATTCGTCAGCTTTGGGGCGGTATTCTACCCACACCGGCTTTCCAAACGGGCCCCGCAGCCATAATAATGGCCTTTTTCATGGTTGCAGCGGGCTTGCCGACGTACTTTCACGGCGATGAAACGTTGCTTCCCCTTTGACTATTTGGGCCTGCTGGCTATTGGTACCTTGGCCGCCTGCACTACTGCTAAAAATCCTTACGCCCTCACCAACAAGTCGTACAAAGCCCAGGTGAAGGCCTACGCCGCCGCCCTGCGCGCCACGCCGCCGCCCACGCCGGGCGGCGACAGCCTGCTGGGCAAATACTGGGTGGGCACCACCAATTTCAACCTGCGCAAGCCCAACTACGTCGTCATTCACCACACGGCGCAGGATTCGACGGCGCAAACGCTGAAAACCTTCACGCTGACGCGCACGCAGGTAAGCGCGCACTATGTGATTGGGCGCGATGGCCGGGTATACCACATGCTGAACGACTACCTGCGCGCCTGGCATGGCGGCGTAGCGCGTTGGGGCAACAACACCGACCTGAACTCCTGCTCCATCGGTATTGAGCTGGATAACAACGGCACCGAGCCTTTCGCCGAGGCCCAGATTACCAGCTTGTTGCACATTCTGGCGGGGCTGAAAAAGGACTACGGAATTCCCGCCGCCAACTTCATCGGCCACGCCGACATTGCGCCCAGCCGCAAAAACGACCCCAGCGCCCGCTTCCCCTGGAAGCGGCTGGCGGATAGCGGCTTCGGGCTGTGGTACGATGCCGGGCCGCTACCCAGCCCCTTCGGGCCCGACAGCGCCGCCGCGCTGGCCGGCCGCCTGCTAACGCCGCGCCTGCCCGAAACCGACGACACCGCGCCGACTACTCCCCTGCCCGTCGATACCAGCCGGGTTGACGCCCAACTGGCCCGATTGAACGGGCCGATTACGGTATTCAATCCGCGCGAGGCGCTGCGCATTATCGGCTACGACACGCGCGATTTGCCGGCGGCCATTCGGGCGTTTAAGCTCCACTTTATTCAGCAGAACGTGAACGGGCCGTTGACCGATGCCGACAACCGCATTCTATACAATCTGTATAAGAAGTGCTTGTAACCGGCCGTAGGCCGTTAACTTTAGCTTTTATGGGTAAGGGCGGGCCGTATTGGAGGCGGCCGGGCCCTACCGTTTGATTCTTATGCCAGTAGTATCCCAACGTGGGCAGGACATGCCCGTTTCGCCGTTTCGCAAACTGCTGCCCTACGCCGAGGCTGCCCGCCGCCAGGGCAAAACCGTGTACCCGCTCAACATCGGCCAGCCCGATGTGCTGACGCCCCCCGCCCTGCTGGAAGCCGTGCGCACCGCCGACGTGGCCGTGCTCGGCTACGCGCCCGGCGCGGGCACCGAGAGCTACCGCCGCAAGCTCGAAGCCTACTACCAGCGGGCCGGCATTCCGGCGCGCTACGACGACATACTGGTGACCACGGCTGGCAGCGAGGCCATTCTGTTTGCCCTGCTCACCTGCCTGAACCCCGGCGATGAAGTCATCATCGCCGAGCCCTTCTACGGCACCTACACGGCGTTTGCCATTGCGGCGGGCGTGCACATCGTCACCGTCACGGCCCATATTGAGGACGGTTTTGCGCTGCCGCCGCTGGCCGATTTTGAGGCCGTGATTACGCCCCGCACCCGCGCCGTGCTCATCTGCAACCCCAGCAACCCCACAGGCTACGTGTACACGCGGGCCGAGCTGGACGCCCTGCTGGGCCTGTGCAAACGGCACGACTTGTACCTGCTTTCCGATGAAGCCTACCGCGAATACTGCTACGATGGCGCGCAGGCCACCAGCGCCCTGAGCCTGGAAGGTGGCGAAGAGCACGTGGTACTGCTCGATACCATCTCGAAGCGCTACAGCGCCTGCGGGGCCCGCGTGGGCGCGCTCGTCACGCGCAACCCCGAGGTGTGGCAGGCCGCGTTCCACTTTGGCCAGATGCGCATTTGCCCGCCGGTGCTGGAGATGATTGCCGCCGAAGCCGCTGCCGACCTGCCCAGTACCTACTTCGACGAAACCCGGGCCGAATACCAGGCCCGCCGCGACCTCACCGTGCGTCGCCTGCGCGCCATGCCCGGCGTGACGTGCCCGGTGCCGGGCGGGGCGTTCTACGTGGTGGCCCGCTTGCCCGTGGATGATGCCGAAACTTTCGGCCAGTGGCTGCTCGAAGATTTTACGCTAAACAACCAGACGCTGATGCTGTCGCCCGCCAACGGCTTCTACCAGACGCCGGGCCTGGGCCGGCAGGAAGTGCGCCTGGCCTACGTCATCAACCAGACCGACCTGGCGGCGGCTTTCGACTGTTTGGCACAGGCGCTGCTCGAATATCCCGGCCGCGTGGAACCAGCGCCCGCAGCCTTCGTAGAAGCTGCCATTGCTTCTTAGTTTTTAATCTCTTTTTAATTCTGAATGGACACGAGCATTGCCCCCGCCGTCGAAGTACCCGTGAAAGACTACCGCGGCCCGCTGCGCTTCTGGCACTGGGCCAACGCGCTGCTGATTAGCCTGCAATTGATGACCATTCTGTTTCAGAAGGTGATTGTGAAGGCTAAGACGGCGGTACCCGAACTGCAGTCGTCGGGCAAGGAGGTTTCGGTGCCGCAGGCGCGCGAGCTGGCGCATATTATCAGCGAGCGCATCTGGGCGTGGCACATCTACTTCGGCTGGACGCTGGTGGCGCTGTGGGTTTTCCGGCTGGGCCTGCAGCTCACGGGGCCCTCGAATCTGCGCTTCTCGGCGCGGCTGATGGAGATTCTGCGTCGCTATCGCCTGGCTCCGCCGGCGGATAAAAGCAAGGCGGGCAAAATTCTGTTTGCCAAAACTACTTACGCGCTGTTCTACCTTTTTATCACCATCATGGTGTGCACCGGGCTGATTCTGGTATTCGAGGACGTGTCGTGGCTGAAAGGCATTCACCACACCGCCGAGGAAATTCACAACGTGACGATGTACCTGATTATCGGCTTCATCCTGATTCACGTGGTGGGCGTGGTGTGGGCCGAGAGTAAAGAAGACCACGGGCTGATTTCGCGCATGGTGGGCGGCGAGGCCCCGAATATCCAGCCGAAAGCTTAGAGGCAGTTGTCATTGCGAGCGTAGCGCGGCAATCCTTCCCCTCGATGCAGAAACCCTTGAGACGCGACAAAGCCTTTTTTTGACGCACAATTCTTATCAGCAAAAAGCCCCGGCACTGCGCAGTGCCGGGGCTTTTCACATTATCAGGATTTCTGTATTGAGAGGAAGGATTAGCTGCGCTGAACTTCGTTTGCCGCGTTCCGCTGCGCTCCACTCGCAATGACAGATGGCGCGATTAATTCCCGCTGCTGCCGGGCTTCTGCTCCAGCTTCTGCATGGGGCTGGCCGAGGCTTTGGCGGCCTGCTGCATGGGGTTGGCGGGGGCCTGCGGGCGCTGCTGCTCAAACAGCTCGAAGCGTGAGGACGCGGGCTGGCGCGGGAAAGCGTTGTTGCTCAAATCCGTGTCGGCCGTTTGCTGGAAGGGGTCGATGACGAAGCTGATAACGGGCTTCTTGGTTACGATGACCTTGGTAACCTGGGCGTTGTTTTTGCGCCAGATTTCGGCCGGGATGGTCTGGATTTCCTGGGTGTTGTCGGCGTAAGTCATCTGCACGATGACGGGCATCACCAGGCCGCCCACGTTGCGCAGGCTCAGCTCGTAGAAGTTGCTCTGCGAGTCGCCGAGGCGCTGCTGCTGCTCGGGCGTGAGGCCGTTAAGCATGGCGGTGTAGCGCTGCTGGTCGGCGGGCGTCACGGCCAGCGGGTCGTAGTTGTTGTAGAAGTCCTTCAGCTCGGGCTTTTCGTCCACCAGCGTTTTGGGAATGTCGGTGGCGTTGCGCTGGGCCGTGATGGACTGCGGCGCGGCGGCTTTCTGCTGCTGCAGGCGGGCATTTTCAATCTGCGGGTTGCGGGTGCTGGCGTTGTAGCTCTTCACCGATTCCAGGGCAATGTCGGTGTGCTCGGTGGTGTAGAACCAGCCGCGCCAGAACCAGTCGAGGTCGACGGCCGAGGCATCTTCCATGGTGCGGAACAGGTCGGCGGGCGTGGGGTGCTTGTAGGCCCAGCGCTTGGCGTAGGTCTTGAAGGCGTAGTCGAACAGCTCGCGGCCCATCACCGTTTCGCGCAGCACGTTCAGGGCGGTGGCGGGCTTGCCGTAGGCGTTGTTACCGAATTGCAGGGCCGACTCCGAGTTAATCATAATCGGCGACTGCAGGTTGTCGGCCGTGGCCATGTAGGCCGCGATGTTGCGGGGCTCGCCGCGGCGCGAGGGGTAGTTGCGCTCCCACTCCTGCTCCGTCAGGAACTGCACGAACGAGTTCAAGCCCTCGTCCATCCACGTCCACTGCCGCTCGTCGGAGTTGATAATCATGGGGAAGAAGTTGTGGCCCACTTCGTGGATAATCACCGAAATCATCCCGTATTTCGTGTTCTGCGAGTAGGTACCGTCCTTCTCGGGGCGGCCGCCGTTGAAGCACAGCATCGGGTACTCCATGCCGCCCACCGGGCCGTGCACCGAAATGGCGACGGGGTACTGGTACGGGATGGTGTATTTCGAGTAGGTTTTGATGGTGTGCGCCACCACCTGCGTCGAGTACTGGCCCCAGAGCGGGTTGCCCTCCTTGGGGTAGTAGCTCATGCACATCACGGGCTTGCCTTCTTCCTTAATCTGCATGGCATCCCAGATGAACTTGCGCGAGCTGGCCCAGGCAAAGTCACGCACGTTTTTGGCGGCGAAGGTCCAGGTTTTGGTGCCGGTGGCGCGGCTGCTTTCGTTTTTCACGGCCTCGTCCTGGCTCACGATGAGCACGGGCTTGGTGGCTGATTTGGCCTGCTCCCAGCGCTTCATTTGCGTAGCCGAAAGCACCTGCGCGGCGTTTTGCAGCGTGCCGGTGGCACCCACGATGTGGTCGGCGGGCGCGGTGATGCTCACCTTGTAGTCGCCGAAAGGCAGCGTGAATTCGCCGTTGCCGAGGAACTGCTTATGCTGCCAGCCTTGGTTATCCGAATACACAGCCATGCGCGGGTAGAACTGGGCCATCTCGTAGAGGTAGTTCTTGTCATCGGCGAAGTACTCGAAGCCGCTGCGCCCGCCCTGCTTGTACTGGTCGGTGATGTTGTAGTGCCACTTCACGCTGAACGACACCGACTGGCGCGGCAGCAGCGGCGTGGGCAGGTCCACGCGCATCATCGTGTTGTTGGTCACGGTGTGCAGGGCGCGGCCGTCCTTGCCGGTCACGGCTTCGATTTTGAAGCCACCGTCGAAGTTCGAGGTCATGCCCTCCACGGCCTGGAACGTCATCTTGTCCTGCAGCTGGCCCACCTGGGTGGCGTTGGCGATGGAGTTTTTCTCGAAGATGTTCTGGTCGAGCTGCACCCAGAGGTAGGGCAGCGCATCGGGCGAGAGGTTGGTGTAGGTGATGGTTTCGCGGCCGGTGAGGGCCTGCTTGGCATCGTCGAGCGTGACTTTGATGTCGTAGTCGGCGCGCTGCTGCCAGTAGTCGGTGCCGGGCGCGCCGCTGGCGGTGCGGTAGCTGTTGGGCGTGGGCAGCATCGTTTCGAGCTGCGCAAATTTGTCGGTGCCCGAATTGGTGTTCTGGGCCACGGCGGCCTGCCGGCCCGCCACGGCCAGCACCAGACCGGCGAATAAAAGACGACGCATAGAAAAAGCGTGAAGTGGGAAAATCAGATTAGAAATTTGCGACCGATAAGGTCGCTTAAAGTTACGGCAAGGTTGCGGCAGTGTCAGCGGGTCGGCAACAAGGGGCAAATGGAAGAGCCATCGAAACGTCATGCCGAGCGCAACCGAGGCATCTTGCGTGTGGCCGTGATTCAATCGTGAAGCCGTGTTTGATTAGTGGTGGCACGCGAGATGCCTCGGCTGCGCTCGGCATGACGTTCTTTTTCGTTCTCTGATTCACCTCCCGGCTCTCCCCCGCCCCTACGGCCATAGCAGCTGCACCAGCAGCAGGACGGCAATACCCAAGGCCGCACCGCTCATCGTGAGCAGCCAGTCGCGCCGGGCCACGCCGAAACCGCGCAGCAGCAATGCCCCTAGCAGCAGAATAGCTGCCACGATGAGCACCTGGCCCAGCTCCACGCCCACGTTGAAGGCCAGCAGCTCCTGCACCGGCCGGCTATTGGCGCCCAGCAGTTGCCGCAGATAGTTCGAGAAGCCCAGCCCGTGAATCAGCCCGAAGCCCAGGGCCAGCGCGTTGGGCGCGGCCGCCAGCACCGGGGCCGGCCGCAGCGTGGGCCGCGCCGTAGCCGCCCCCGCACCGCGCAGATTCCACAGCGCTGTAATCATAATGGTCACCGGAATCAGCGCTTCGATAATGGTGGGCTTGAACGCCACTAGTCCCAGCGTGGCCAGCGCCAGCGTGAGCGAGTGGCCTACCGTGAAGCTCGTGACCAGGGCCAGCACGCGCCGCCAGTCGGCCAGCACGTAGGGTGCGCACAGCGCCAGCAGAAACGTGAGGTGGTCGGCCGCGCGCGGCGTGCAGATGTGCAAGAAACCGAGCTGGAGGTAAGTCGTGAAAACACTCATAAGGAAAAGCAAAGCCCCGCAAAAGTCTGGTAACTTGGCGGGAAATTTACCCTTTCCACTTTTTATGAAAATTCGCTACGTTCTTCTGTTGCTATTCGGCTTGATTATCCACGGGGCGGCCATCGCCCAAACCGCCCCGGCCCCGATGAGCAACTTCGCCAACGTCCCTCTCACCCGCCAGGACACCGCCCGCGCTGTGCACGAGCTGTTCCAGAGCCGGCGCGGCGGCGGGTTTGGCTGGCTGGCATTTGGCGGAGCCGGCATGGCGGCTTCCATTATTCCGGCGCAGCAAAGCACCAGCGCCGGGGTCTGGACGCCGGGCGTGGTTATTGGGTCGGCGCTGGCGCTGCTGGGCACCAAAAAGGTCATCCAGTTTGGCTGGGGGCGCGAGCACCGCGTACTGCGCGACCTGGCCGCCACTGGCCATCTGCCGGCCGACGTGAAGCGCCGCCTGCGTGGCAACTTCGCGCCGCTACACGGCACGGCCTCGTCGCTCAACCCACTGCTGGCCCTGGAGGGTGCGCCCGCCGCGCCAGTGCCGGTTCCGCCAATGCCCAGTTCTGGCAAACCCGCCGCCGCGCCGGTGGCCAGCGTGCCGCCCGTAGCGACGGCTACGACTCCGGCAGCAACGGCTCCGCTGCAAGCGCTGGCCGATGCCCGGCAGGATACGCTCGATGCCGTGCTTGGACTGTTCTTGGCGAAACGGTTGGGCGGGCAGCTGCCCATTCTGCTGGCTCTGCCCGGCCTGCGCCTGATGACGGGTGCCACCCAAACCAACAATTCGACATCACCCTACGGCCAGCCCCAAAGCAGCGCCCCACCCGCCGGACAAGTAGCCCTCGGGCTGGCGCTGACGGCCGGCGGCGTGGCGTACATGTTCATTCACAACGCGCCGTATTCCGACGCCAAATTCGATGCCCTGCGCACCAGCTACCTGGCCGGCACGCCCCTGCCGCCCGCGCTGCGCACTCAGCTCAAAATCAAGCACATGGCATCGGGCCGCACCTACCGCGAGCGGCTGGAGCGGCGGGCTGCTCGTCGTCGCCGTTAGAGGTGTTGCGGCCCCGCCGCCGTGGCGGCCGCGGCCGGGGTAGCGGGCGTTTTCTGCAAGCACATCTGTGTTCCAGGCTCTGTAGTGCTAAAGCTGCAACAAATTCTTATAAAATAATTATTTTTTACTATATTAGACAATCATTGCAAGTAGCCTTTGTTTGTCATGAAGCGCTTCATCTTTTTACTGCTCTTGTTGTCGCTTGTTGGTATGAATTGCGATGCCCAAATGTTGAGTGCACCGATGACAAGTAACCGAATTTTCACGGCTGCAGACACGCTACAGGCGCTACATGCCCTTTTCCACAGGGGTCGCAAGTGGGGTAAAGGGGTAACTGCCCTGGCACCAGTCGCTATCGGAATCGTACTCTACTCAGGTTCACGAATGGATATGGGGGGTTATAACATGTTGGGAGGCAACTCCACTGCCCCCAATAACTACGCCTACACCACCTTTCTTGGTGCCCCCGTTGCCCTTACGCTTTCGCTGGTTGGGCCACTTTCCTGGAACACTAACACTAAAGATACCGAGCAGAAAATCATCCGAGATTATGAACAACGACGCCCTCTAAACAAGCGCACGCAGCGGCGATTGCACAATCAATTAGAACGTATGCTGATGGGCACAACTATGCTGAGTCGATAAAAAAAGCCCCGCCAGCACGACGCTGACGAGGCTTCCAGATGTCCCTGCTGGTTTCTTCGTTCCACCCACCCCGCCGCCGTGGCGGCCGCGGCCGGGGTAATGGGAGTTTCTCGCGGGCGTGCCCAAGAGCCAAGCAGGCCGCGAAAGTTGTTGGGGCTCACTTAGCTCCCAGGTAGGGCCTAAAAGTCCTTTTGGGGCTTCCCAAGGAACTGGGGAGGCTGGAGAAGCGGCTGGGGACAAAAATACTAGCCGGCGCGGCAGGCACCATTTTTTGAGTGGACAGCGTTATCTTGCTTCAACTACCAAGCTCCCGTTCGACATGTCGCCCAATACTTCCGCTCAGCCCACCCGCCTTACCCCCATTCAAGTGCGCTTACTCCGCCTGTTTGAGCGTGGCATGAGTGATGAAGAAACCTTGGAGTTACAACGCGTTATGGTCGCGCACTTATCGCGAAAGATGCTGGACGAAGTGGAACGCATCGATACCGAACGCGGCTACACGGCTGAAGACTATGAGCGGATGCTCAACGAGCCTTCCTGATGTGGCGGGCCGTTATCGACACGAACTGCCTCTTGGCTTCGCTCAACCGCAAAAGCCCTTTCCACCGCTTGTATGAGCTATTTGCGACTGAAGCATTTCATTGGGTGCTCAGCAACGAGATACTAACCGAGTACGATGAAATATTGACGCGTCACTACTCGGCCAGCACGGCCGCTCATGTGTTGAAATCTTGCTATCGGCTCCCAATACATCGTTTCAGGAGGCCTGTTACAAATGGCAGCTCATCGAAGCCGACCCCGACGACAATAAATTCGTGGACGTAGCCATTGCCGCCAGCGTCGATTACTTGGTCACCAATGACCAGCACTTTGCGGTGCTCAGGCAGTTGGAGTTTCCCCGGGTGCCCGTCGTCAGCTTGCAGGAGTTTCTGAGCAGCTTTTGACAAATTGGTTTCCAACGATAAAAACCCCACCAGCATTGCGCTGACAGGACTTTTTGTGTATCTCCCCCGCCCCGCCGCCGTGGCGGCCGCGGCCGGGGTAGCTGAAGTTTATCGCAGGCGTGCCTTAGCGCGAGGATAGCAACTTAATCAAATTAGCCCATAATATTCTTTCCCATAAGGGATTGAAACTTGTGTAAATCTACCTGTTTTGTGACCACAAAACCTGTTCACAACGCAATTAACGCATTTCTTTGCATCCAACTTATCACGGTCAAATTCCAAATCAAACCCTTCATTAATCCAAGAGACATCCTGAAATACGCTTTGAATCTCCTCCTCATCTGTCTCGCTTTTCTCTACCTTGAATACAATACATTCTTTAATGCGTTTGGAATCATCTTCGCCGACGTAATACCAATAGACAATATACCCATACAATGCGTCGATTGAATCCAAAAAATTTATATACGAAACAACTTGAGCTTTGTGGCTACTGCGCAGAATATTTGACCTTTTCTTTGCGTTTCTAAATTTCTCTTGCACAACATAATTCTGGCCATTCTCATTTGCAAAAATATAGTTTGGTGAACCAAAGAAATTGGCTTTGCTGCTTTTAAAATATTTTTTACTGTTTGCATCATACCCTGCGTACACAATTTTTGATTTACGCAAATCATCAAAGAAATAATGATTGTCCTTGTTATAATATTGGTCACCAATTACGTTTCCTCCAAAAACTAAACTGCGTTTTGATGCATCAGTATAGTAAACCAATCTGCTATACTCATGAAAACCCGTTCCTATCTGTGCTTCAATGGTAGCCTCATCATCTATAAAGCTTTTTTTAATACAGTAGCTAGCAGGACAGAATACATAACTTGAGATATCCGTAGCTGTAATATAGCCAGCATCTATCTCATTTATTACGTATTTGGTAATTACATCTACACCTTCAGACTCGTCAACAAAACTCGCTTTTTTAAATACAAACTCTTCTCGTATATTTGAATACACAATCCAAGCAATTGTTTCCAAGGATTTATACTCCCTTAATTTTTCATATACTTTTTGATAAAGCTTGTCTAAATAATCATTTTTTAAACTCTCATTATGAAAGCCTAATTTTTTCAATGCATATCCAAGATGAGCGAATTGCGCGCTATCTAGGTATGCATATAAGGCCTCTTTGAGGTTGGTTTGATTTCCCATTGACGCTTCTAAATTAAGCTTTGGTGATGCCCTCACCCTGTACTCAAAGCTATAACAAATCAGTCTTTTTCATTCAAACGTGGGAAAGCCCCGCCAGCACAACGCTAACGGGGCTTTCCCATTCAAAACCGGCTTGACAAATTACACCGCCGGCATTTCCACGTTCTCGAACTTCACCGCGCCGTCTTCCAGCACGGCCTCTACCACGGCGTCTTTGCTCACGCGGCCCGAGAGGATGTCCTTCGATAGCTCGTTCAGAATCACGCGCTGCAATACGCGCTTCAAAGGCCGCGCACCGAACTGCGGGTCGAAACCGGATTCGCCCAAGTAGTCGAGCACTTCGTTCGTGGCCTCCAGTTGGATGCCGGCCTCGGCCAGGCGCTGCTGGATTTGCTTGAACTGGATGTCGACAATCTTGCGGATTTCCTTGCGCTTGAGGGGCTGGAACATCACGATTTCGTCGATGCGGTTCAGGAACTCGGGGCGCATGTGCTGCTTGAGGCGCTCCACCACTTCGTCGCGGGTGCGGTCGACGACCTCCTCGTGGTTGAACTCGTTGAGCTCCTTGAAGTTCTTCTGGATGATGTCGGCCCCGGTGTTCGAGGTCATGATGATGATGGTGTTCTTGAAGTTCGCCACCCGGCCCTTGTTATCGGTGAGGCGGCCATCGTCGAGCACTTGCAGCAGGATGTTGAACACGTCGGGGTGCGCCTTCTCGATTTCATCGAGCAGCACCACCGAGTAGGGCTTGCGGCGCACGGCCTCCGTGAGCTGGCCGCCTTCGTCGTAGCCCACGTAGCCGGGAGGCGCGCCGATGAGGCGCGAGGTGGCGTGGCGCTCCTGATACTCGCTCATGTCGATGCGCACCATGGCGTTTTCATCGTTGAACAAATACTCGGCTAAGGCCTTGGCCAGCTCGGTTTTGCCCACGCCGGTGGTACCCAAGAAAATGAACGAGCCGATGGGCCGCTTGGGGTCTTGCAGGCCGGCGCGGGAGCGGCGCACGGCGTCGGAAATGGCCGCGATGGCCTCCGACTGCCCCGCCACGCGCTTGCCCAGCTCGGCTTCGAGGTTCAGCAGCTTCTCGCGGTCCGATTGCAGCATTTTGCTTACCGGAATGCCCGTCCACTTGGCTACCACTTCGGCGATGGACTCGCTGGTCACAACTTCCTGGAGCATGGCGCCGCCGTCTTTGTTGGCGTTGGCTTCGTCTTGCAGGGCTTTCAGCTTGGCTTCGGCTTCCTGAATCTTGCCGTAGCGCAGCTCGGCCACGCGGGCGTAATCGCCCTGGCGCTCGGCCTGCTCGGCTTCCAGCTTGAACTGCTCGATGGCTTCCTTTTGGGTCTGGATGCCGGTGAGGACGCCTTTTTCGCTTTCCCAGCGGGCTTTCAGGGTGTCGCGGCGGTCGTTCAGCTCGGCCAATTCTTTGCTGAGGATGGCTTCGCGGTCGCGGTTGTCTTCGCGGCGGATGGCTTCGCGCTCGATTTCTAGCTGCATGATGCGGCGCTGAATCTCGTCCAGCTCCACGGGCATGGAATTCAACTCGATGCGGAGCTTGGCGGCGGCCTCGTCCATGAGGTCGATGGCCTTGTCGGGCAGGAAACGGTCGGTGATGTAGCGGGCGCTCAGCTCCACGGCCGCAATTACGGCGTCGTCGGTGATGCGCACGCCGTGGTGCAGCTCGTACTTTTCCTTGATGCCGCGCATGATGCTGATGGCGTCCTCCAGGGTGGGCTCGTCCACCATCACGGCCTGGAAACGGCGTTCGAGGGCCTTGTCCTTCTCGATGTATTTCTGGTATTCCTTGAGCGTGGTGGCCCCGATGGCGTGCAGCTCGCCGCGCGCCAGGGCGGGCTTGAGCAGGTTGGCGGCGTCCATGGCGCCCTCGCCCCCGCCGCCGGCCCCGATGAGGGTGTGCATCTCGTCAATGAAGAGCACAATCTGGCCGTCGGAGTCGGTCACTTCTTTGATGACGGCCTTGAGGCGCTCCTCAAACTCGCCCTTGTACTTGGCCCCGGCCACGAGCAGGCCCATGTCGAGGCTCATGATGACTTTGTCGCGCAGGTTTTCGGGCACGTCGCCGGCCACGATGCGCTGGGCCAGGCCCTCCACGATGGCGGTTTTGCCCACGCCGGGCTCGCCGAGCAGCACGGGGTTGTTTTTGGTGCGGCGCGAGAGGATTTGCAGCACGCGGCGGATTTCCTCGTCGCGGCCAATCACGGGGTCCATCTTGCCAGCGCGCACCTGCTCGTTGAGGTTGCGGGCGTAGCGGTTCAGGCTCTGGTACTGGTCTTCGGCGCTCTGGCTCGTGACTTTGCGCCCGCCGCGCAGCTCCTTGATGGCGGCCTTCAAGTCCTTGTCGTTGAAGCCGGTGTCTTTGAGCAGCGTGGCCACGGCGTCCTTGCCGCCGAGGATGCCCAGCAGCAGGTGCTCGACGGACACGAACTCGTCGCCCATGTCCTTCATGGCCGTGTTGGCGCGCTGCACGGCGGCAGCGGCGTCGTTGGCGAAGTAGGGCGAGCCGCCGCTCACCTTGGGGTAGGCGGCCACAATGGCATCGAGCCGCGGCGTGAGGATGTTGAGGTTGGCGCCCAGCTTATTGGCCAGAAACGAGAAGACGCTTTCGTCGCTCTGGAAGAGGCCCTTCAGCAAATGGCCCGTTTCGACGGCCTGCTGCTGGTTGCCCCCGGCTATTTCGGTGGCCTTCTGCACGGCCTCCTGCGCCTTGATGGTGAAGTTTTTAAAGTCCATGTTGGGTTGTCTCTAAGTAGGTGCTTCGGGTTAGGAAGTTTGTACGAAAGGACTAGCAAACGGGGTGCGAGAGTGATTTTTCGGACTTTTTGGCTGGGAATTTCGGTTCTTAAGAGCCTACATACAGACATTATTGCAGAACGGGCCAATTCATTCATTTCAATGCATGTGCCATACATTTGTACCAAACTTAGTCTTATGAAGATTCATTTCAAAAATCTAGGACCTCTAAAATCAGGTGAAATTGATTTGTCAAAAAGAGTTAATCTTTTTGTTGGTTATAACAATAGCGGCAAAACTTATGCTTCATTATTACTATGGAGCATGTTTGACTACGAAACGCAACCACAAGGGTTCAAAGGGAATTCCCTTAACTTTTCATTTGATTTAGACAATCACAATAGAGAGTTAGAAATAACTCATGAAATGCTGAATACAGCGGAAAATGAGTATCTCTCACAGGTCAAGAGCAAAAGCATTGCCACAACATTCAACATATCACCTGATAACGACTTAATTAATAATATAAAATTAAGTTTAAGAGGGGAAATATCAGACGCAGTGCGTCATTATGGCGAGAAAATGCTATTCATATTCATCTCAAAAGAGAGAACAACTAGAGCTTATTCACTCATCAAGACTAAAAATAGCTTTAAAATCAGGCTCAAAAAGGAAAAAATAGACGGGTTCGAGGATTCTTTTAATTTCCAAAATCTGCAAAAGGCATTCCCAACATACACTTCATATTCAATTACATATGACAATGAACCTAGCTATATAAACAAAAGCATTAATAGGTCAATTGAGAGGATTATATTTAATAGTATAATTGGCTCAAGGTTTTTACCTTTTTTCTTACCTGCAAACAGAACATTCTTTCCAGCCTACTACAAATACGTCTATACTGCTGCTAAAGACGAGTTGGATTTAATGAATGGCACACGTCAGATTACTGCAGATAATGTAGTAAGCGAAAACAAACCAGTCAATCCTTTTACAAAACCATTAAATAGACTGGTTAAGCAGATGTTCGACTTAGGCAAGCAGCCTAAACCAAACAATTATTACAAAGATTTATTAGATGAATTAAGAGAGCTTATTGGTGGCGATATAGAACACCAAGCAAATGCAGGCCTATCACCAGTTGAGTTTAAATTGCGCCATCATGAAGGGCAAGAGCTAGAAATGCATCTTTCCAGTTCATCATCGAATCAGTTAGCAACGCTATACCTCTATTTCAAATATTGGGCTAACGATAAAAACAATTTTTTGTTTATTGACGAACCCGAAGAGAATCTTCACCCATCCAACCAAATCAAACTCATCAATATCCTGATGAAGTTCGCTAGCATGAACAATAATCGTATACTTATAACTACTCATAGCCCTCTAATGTCAGAGGCTATTAATAACTACATGCACTTAGCACACCTAAAGGAATCCACCAGTTTTGCTTTCGAAAAAATAAAAGAGATTCAGGGCGAGCTAGATTCTAAATTTGACCTTAAAAAGAATGATTTCGGTTTATACTTCTTTGATGGTTCTCACATTAAAGAATATGCTATAACAGCGTATGGAACACTCTTTAAAGAATTTAAGGAAGTGGAAACCCGCATGAAAGAAATCTCTTCCGTACTCAAAAACCATATTTTCGAATCGGAAAAATGATTAATAAGTTTTTGCAAAATCGAAATCGAGTTCAGGATTTGATGAAGAGTTCTGAATTCATAATGCCCCTTACTCATTATGATTCGGATGTGGAAATAGAGGAAAGAAAGAAGACAGCCAAATTAAGAAAAGTAAAATTTGAAAATGTTCCTGTCTGCAAGAAAGGTCAGGATAGTATATCTTGGCTTATTGATACAGAAGTAGAGGACTGCATTTTCTCTTTACCTCCTGGTGTCAAGACAGTTGACAAGACTATAGCCATATTCTCTTGCACAACATTATATTTTATAATGATTGAGCTAAAAAGCAGTTTATCAGCTATCGATGCAGGCCTTAATGAGGGTGGAATTAACGAAAAAATTAAGGATACAATAAGCAAAATATCTTCGTCAATTCCTTTGCATGTCTTCAAAGACAAGTACAAAGATGTAGAGCAACTAAAATATATTTGCATTGTATGCTATAATAAAGATGAGGTTGCGTTCAAAATACAAGAGTCGGGATTTGATGGACTTGATTTAAACGCGGAGATGTTTAGGGAATACGAGAAGCATATTGAAGCTATAGATATTGAAAATGGTGTATTGCAAAGCCCAAGAAAAGGTCCAAAAACTCCTGTCAGTATCATGGACGCCACTAATCATATGAATAAAGTAGACGTCTATTTCATAAGAAATCCTGATGAGCAAAGCCAATCTATGTCTGTCGATTTAACGCAATTTCTTTCTCACATTGCAGACTTTGAATACTGCCAATATACTGAATTCACACTCCCGTAAGAATGTTACATAACCCGGGATAACAGCGACACATAGCAAGCTACCTAAGAAACCCCCTTTTCTTCAGCGGCGGGGGCGGCGGGCGGGGGGTGGTTGAGGCGGGGGCATTGGAGAGAAGCTGTGGTATCGTTCTAGCGGCGAGGGCAGCGGACGGGGGGTGGTTGGGGCCGTTGGAGAGAAGCTGGTGTATCGTTCTAACGGCGGGGCAGCGGGCGGGGTGAGGCGTTGCCGTTGGAGAGAAGCTGTAGTATCGTTCTAGCGGCGGGGCAGCGGGCGGGGGATTACGGATTGTCAATCCAGTTTTCCTGCACCAAGCCGGATATGTCGGCAAAGTGGCGAGTGTTGCGCGTGACGAGGGTGAGGCCGTGCCGGATGGCGGTGCATCCTATCATCAGGTCGAAATCATCGACGGGGCGGCCGGCGCGGCGTAGGCGGGTTTTCTCGGCGGCGTAGTGTTCGAAGCAGTCCGCAATAAGCAAAATGTGGCCTTCAAAGGCGGTGCGCAGCCCATTTAGTGCCAACCGGTTGGCAGCCTGCTTTGTTGGGGCGCTGTTGGCCACGCCGTACAACATTTCGGCAATGGTCAGCTCACTGATGAAGCAATTATCGAAACCGATATTATCTAGCTTTTCGACAATGCCGTATTCGTTTTTGGTAAAATGAATGCATATGTTGGTATCAAGCAAATAGTAGCTCATAACTCTATATCGCGGTCGCGGAAGTGCCGCGATTCCATCAGCATCTTATTGATTTCATCCCCGCTTTCGTCGGATTGCCAGGAACCTGCTAGCGCTAAAAAGCGCTGCCGCCGCTCTTCCTCGGAAATAGCAGTGACCGGAGGCGTAGTAGTAGCTTTCACGCCCAACCGCCGCGCCAGACTCAGCAGCAAGTGCAGGTCGGAATCGTTAGTGGGTTCTAAGACGAGGGTGGTAGTCATGATTGGCAGATACTGAGTGACGAAGTGAAACGATGCCGCTTCTAAAGCTAAGTTACGCAGAAGCCTCAGTTTCTCTTGGCGGCGCGGGCAGCGGGCGGGCGATGGAAATGTGAAGGCAGCAGCCGTAAGGCAGAAGGTGCAGCCGGAGGTCTGGGTTTCGCACTAACTATTCTTCGTCACTCACATAAACCGATTGCCTGCGTGCAATTGATTGCACAGCAAATGAGCAATGGATTGCACGCGGAAAATTCCGAATTTAATTGAAAAACAACTAGCTGAAAGGGCTTTTTCATTTGAAAATCATTCGGCAAGCAGTATTTTCGAATCATAATTCCCATCACTCATTTTTCAACCTTACCCAAGATGAAAATTTCTACGCTTAAGCTCAGCGCTCTGCTGGCATTCCTGCTCTCGGCTACCATGTCGATGGCACAAACCACCAATTACACCTCCATTGGCATCATTGGTACCGCTACTCCAGGCGCCTGGACCACGGAAACCGGCATGACGCGCACGGTGGCAGGCGGCCACGACTGGGCCTATACCATGACCCTGACCGCGGGCGAAGCCAAGTTCCGGGCTAATAATGACTGGACGGTGAGCTGGGGTGCCAATACCTTCCCTACCGGAACTGGCAGCACCCAGAACGGCCCCAACATTCCGGTAACGGCCGGTCGTTACCTCATCAAGTTCAACGACCAGACCGGCGTTTATTCGTTTACGGTAGCCGCCGCTGCTAAGTCGAGCAACGATGCCATCCTGAAAATGGCCCTGGCCCCCAACCCCGCCAGCGGCTCGCTGCGGGTAGCCTACGAACTGCCGGCTGCCAGCAATGCGGTTATTGAAGTGCAGAACCTGCTGGGCCAGCGTGTGCAGGCACTCGCTCCTGTATTTCAGGCAGCAGGCGCCCGCGAGCAGCAGCTTTCGCTGGCTGGCGTGGCCCCCGGCATCTACCTGGTGCAGCTGAAAACGGCTGACCTGACGCAGACGACCCGCCTAGTGGTAGAATAACGCATCTGCTGGCATAGCCTGTAGCGGCTACGCAGTGTATTATTGAGAAAAAGGGCTGCCACTTGGCAGCCCTTTTTTTTGCTCCGAATCGTCAGGCCGCAGGTTCTGAGCGGCGGGCGGCCAGCACCTCGCGCACCGGCGTCCACCGGATTTCGGGGTATCGGCTATTGTCGAGCGGATTCAGCTTGGGCAAGCCCGTGAACATGTTGTGCAGGTACTGCATGCCCTGCCAGGGCGGAAACACGTCATCGCTACTGGGCATCAGGGCTTTGGTCACGTTGATGAGTGTACCCAGCACCCACAGCCCTCCTACCCGCAGTAGCCCGAAGGCCTGGCCGGTGGCTTCGGTAGCGGCTTTTTGCAGGCCGCGCACGGTGGCTACTTCGCCGGCTACGCGCAGGTAACGGGGCGTGGTGGGGTCGAGGGCGGCGGCGGCCGTGAACTCGGCCGTGTTGGCGATGGTCGTGAAGTCGAGCGGCTGGTCGGTGCTGCCGTAGTAGAGCACGCGCTTCAGCCCGAACAATACCACCGGGGCCTGCCCGGTGAGCAGGTCGGTGAACATGCCATTGAGGATGGACGTGGCTTGAATAGGGGCTTGGTCGAGGCGTTGGTTGAACTCGCGGCGCAGGTCGAGGTTGCGGTTGCTGCCAGCGGGCAGGTGGGTATAGTCGATGCAGAAATCGGAGGGAATGAACCGGGGCACGCTGGCGGCCACGGCGGCATCGAGCAGGCGTTTCTGGGTGTCCACAATCACCTCGCGCAGGCCCGAAAGCGCGGAAACGACGCAGGCTGCGCCCGCGCAGGCTTTGGTGAGGGCCGTGACGCTGTTGAAATCGACTTCGACCATTTCGGCCCCCAGGTCCTGCAAAGCCGTTGCTGCGGGCTTGTGGTTGCCGGGGCGCACGAGCGCACGCACGGTGGCCCCGCGCTGCAACAGGGCCTGCGCAATGCGAAAACCAAGGTCGCCGGTAGCGCCGGCCACAACGATGGGAGCAACCGGGCGGGCCTGAGCCGATGCAAAAGAAGAGGAAGCCGGCATAGCAGGTTACGGGAATACATAAGTGAGCAGGCTGAGGCCTGGCCGTGAATGACAGCCCGGCTAATACCGCCGGCACCCGGGAAAGGTTGTTTCGCAACCGCCAGTGCCGCAAGCAGGCACGGGGCTTTCCTGTCGGCCTCGGCCAACCTTTTTCTTCGGCCCCACGAGTTGTGCGTGAGGACGTATGCCAGGCCGCCATTGCCTATCTTCGAAATACGTAGCACAGCCCCTTCCCTTCTTCCCCCTTTGTCCGATGCCAGTTTCCGTACTCCGCAGCCTGTTGCTCTTGCTTTGCTGGCTGCTGGCTAGCAGCTTGCCGGCCACTGCCTCGCACCTGGTAGGCGGCGAGCTAAGCTACCGGTACCTGGATGCCAACGGCCCCCAGAGTACGCCTTATCGCTACGAAATCATGGCGCGCGTTTACCTGCGCGCGCAAACCCCGCTGGGCGCTACCGGACATATTACGGTTAGTTCGAAAGATGCGGCGAGCGGCTTTCCGGTGCTGGCCGACCAAACCGTGGCTTACAACAGCGCGACGGGCGTGACTCCGCCGCCTGTGCTGAGCTGCGGTGGAGTGCAGGTGCCGGAAGTGGAATTGCGCATCTACACAATTACCGTGAACCTGCCGGCCGTGCGCGAAGGCTACCAGGCCACTTACGATGCCAGTGCGCGCACTACCGGCATCACCAACATCAACAATCCCGGAAACCAGCCTATGCTGCTGGGGGTTGACATCACACCGCCCACGCTGCCCAATTCGTCGCCCACGTTTTCGGCCGATGCGGTTGACCTGATTTGCCTGGGCGATACCAGCGCGATATTGAACAACGCCGTCGATGCCGATGGCGACCGCCTCAGCTACAGCTTTGCCGTGCCGAATTCCGGCGCGGGCGCGCCCATCAGCTACGCACCGGGCTTCAGCGAAACGCAACCTTTTGGCAGCACGGGCTACATCGAACTGAACCCGCTTACTGGCCTGGCGCGCTACGTGAGCCAGCGCCAGGGCCTCTTTCTGCTGGCAATTGATGTGGCCGAATACCGCACCGTGAACGGCCGGGAAATCCTGCTGGGCAAAGTTCGGCGCGATATTCAGGTAACGGTTCGGGCCTGCACGCTCACGGCCAACCAGGCACCGCAGTTTTCGGCGGCCACGCTGGCGCACAAAGACTTTGTGATAAGCGAAGGGCAAACGCTGGCCTTCGACATTACCGCAACCGACCCCGACCGCCAGGCCCTGACCCTAACGGTAGGCAGTGCGCTGCTTGATGGCCCCGGGGCAATTGAGGCAACATTTAATGGCAACCCGGGCGTGAACAACGGCGACCGGTCGATAGGCGTGGTCAATGTGACGGGCATTGGTACGGCATCCGGCACGTTCCGCCTCGTGGCCGGGTGCGGCGTTGCCCGCGCCACTCCCTACGATGTGGTGCTCAGCGCCAGCGACGACGTCTGCAATCGCAAAACGATAGTCGAAGTATTACGCATCACCGTGACCAGCAATGCGCAGCCGCCTACCACTATTCGCGGCGATTCGCTGCTGTGCAACCAAACCGAAGCCAACTACCGGGTGGTGAGCCCCGCCCTGAGCCGCTACCAATGGAACGTGACCGGCGGCGAACTGGTGGGGGCAGCCACCGGCCCGAGCGTACGCGTGCGCTGGCAGGAAAGCGGGCTGAAGTCGGTTTCGGCGCGCGGCGTATCGGCCAGCGGCTGCCTTACCGCCCCCGCCACGCAAGCCGTGACGGTGGCGGCGGGGCCGGTTATTGTGGGGCCGCGCACTTTTTGCCGAACGGCCAACACCGGCCTCAGCTACTCGGTGGCGGGCCCACCGGGCGCGTACCAGTGGACCATTACCAACGGGACCATCATCAGCGGGCAGGGCACCCAGGCGGTGGTAGTGGATATTACCCCGGGGGCCACCGCAACGTTGCGAGTTGAGAACAGCCTAGCGGTAATGTGCCGGGTTAGCGCCCTCAGCATCAGCCCCGACAATTCCTGCCTGTATTTCTACAACATCATCACGCCCAACAGCGACGGGTTCAACGACGTGTTCAAAATTGAGAACCTGGCCCGCCACCCGCGCACGGCCCTCACGGTGTTCAACCGCTGGGGTGGCCGGGTGTACGAGTCGGCTGACTACCACAACGAATTCGGCTTGGACGCGGCTCCGGGCATGTACTATTACCTCTGCCGCCTGGCCGATGGCACCACCTACAAAGGCTGGGTGGAGGTGGTGCGCTGAGCCGCTGGCTTAACCCAAAGCTGCCCGGCGACTAGCGGGCACTCACGCGCCAGAGGCGGTCGGCTGCGTCGTCGGCCACCAGCAGCGAGCCATCGGGCAGGGTGGCCACGCCCACGGGGCGGCCGTAAGCGTCCTTCGAGTCGCCGCCGGCCAGAAAGCCAGTTAGAAAATCTTCCGGCTTGCCAGGCTTGCCGTTGGCGAAGGGCACAAATACCACTTTATAGCCCGAGAACTGCGTGCGGTTCCAGGAACCGTGCTCGCCGATGAAGGCGCCGTTGTGGTACTTGGCCGGGAAAGCCGTTTTGTCATAGAACGCGAGGCCCAGCGCGGCCACGTGGGCCCCAAGCGGTACATCGGGCACCAGGGTTTTCTTGACGAGGTCGGGCCGCTCGTTTTTGCGGCGGGGCTCCTCGTTCGGGCCGAAGTACGAGTAGGGCCAGCCGTAGAAACCGCCTTCGCGCACGCTGGTGAAGTAGTCGGGCACCAGCTCGTCGCCCAGCTCGTCGCGCTCGTTCACCACGGTCCAGAGCTTGCCGGTGCCAGGCTGCCACTGCAGGCCGATGGGGTTGCGCAGGCCGCTGGCGTATACTTTCTCGCCGGTGCCGTCGGGGTTTATTTCGAGAATGTTGGCGCGGCGCACTTCGTTTTCGGCCCCGTGCTCCTGCACGTTTGAGCCCGAACCCACGGTGACGTAGATTTTGGAGCCATCGGCATTGGCCAGCAGGTTGCGGGTCCAATGGTTGTTATAGCCGCCCTTGGGCAGGCCGAGGATGCGCTGGCCGTCGCCCGTGATTTTGGTGGCACCGGGCTGGTAGGGGTAGCGCAGCACGCCATCGGTATTGGCCACGTAGAAGTAGTTGCCAATCACCAGCATGCCAAACGGCTGGCTGAGGCCCTGGGTGAGGAAGGTGGTGCGCAGGTCGGGCTTGCCGTCCTTGTTGGTGTCGCGCAGCAGCGTGATGCGGTTGGCGCTGCGGTCGCGCAGCGAGCGGGACTTATCGAGCTTGAGCTCAGCTACAACCTTTTTGGCCGTGCTCATCGGGATGGTATTGGCTTCGGCCACCAGCACGTCGCCGTTGGGCAGCACGTACATCCAGCGCGGGCTTTCGAAGTTGCCGGCGTACTCCGTTACGGTGAAACCAGCGGGCGCAACCGGCGTTTTGCCGGCCGGCCAGGGCTGAATGTTGACGCGGTTGGTGGTGGACTTGGTGGCGTAGGGCGCGGGCAGGTGCACCGAGTCGGCGGCGGGCGTTTCCACGGTCTGGGCGGGCGTGTTGGCGGCGGCTTCCTGTTTTTCCTGTTTGCTGGGGCCGCTGCAGGCGGCCAGCAGGCCCAGGCCGGCCAGCAGCAGGGCGGGTTTGTTCGTCGATGTCATGGGAAGAGTTGGTTGGGCCAGCCAGCAAGCCAGGTAGCCGGGCGGCATCCGTTTTTACTGCCGTTCCGCGAATTGGTTGCGGCTCAGCCTCTCCCCTGCCCTATTCGGCTAGCATGCCCTGCCCTTGCAGCCAGTCAAAAATCAGCTGGTCGACGGCCGAAACCTGCGCCCGGTGGCGGTAGCTCAGCCACACTATTTCGGCAATTTCGGCGGCCGGCTGCAGCGTGCCGGTGTAGCGGGCGTAGTAGCACGTCATGCGCACGAGCACGCCGGCCGGGTGGCCATGGGCGGGCGCTTCGAAGGTACCGGCATATTCCAGGCTGGCCGGGTCGAGGGCCACAGTCAGCTCTTCCGCGATTTCGCGCAGCAGGGTTTGCTGGTCGGTTTCGCCGGTTTCGCGCTTGCCGCCGGGCAGGTAGTACCGGTCTTTGCCATGGCTGCGGGTGCTCAGAATTTGGCCATTGTGCAGGTGCAGCCAGGCTATTTTGTCGATGGGTTCCGGCATTGTTCAGCGAATGGCAGGCTAGTGAAATTCCAGCCCCAGCGACAATCCCCAGGTTTGGGAAGTGGGGTTGCCGGCCCCCAGAACCGGCCGCTGCTGGTGGTGCTGGCCGTAGGCGTAGTGCAGCTCCAGCAGCGGGCCCACGCCAGCTACCCGCGGCAGCCGCACTCCGGCCCGGGCCAGGCCGCCGTAGCTCAGCTGCAGGCCCTCAGATTTGGTGGTCGTCGTGGCAACATCCTGCCGGAATGAGTAGGGCGCAACGGGTGTGAAAGCCAACGCGCGGGACGCAAATTCAGCGCCCCAGTTCACGCCCAGCGAAGCCCCTACGCCCAGATAGGGCTGCACGGGCCCGCGCCCGAAGGCGTAGTACACCACGTAGGGCAGCTGCAGCGAATGCAGCCGCAGGGATGAGCCAATGTCAAGAATTTCACCGGCATTGGTGGTGCCAGCGTAAGCAGCGGCGGTGTGGGTGGTGGTGCTTTTCTGGGTGGCATACTGCAGCCCCAGCGCCAGCGACCACGCGCTGCGCAGGCGGCCCCAGCGCAGCTCAGCGCTCAGCAGCGGGCTGGTACCCGCTACGGTGTGGCTGCGCTCGAATTCCTCGGACTCGCTGAGGTAGACCAGGCTGCGCTGCGCCCCGGCCCGCAGGCTCAGCCGCAGGCGGCTGGGGTTGGCAGGGTCGGGCCGGGCGCGCTGGTCGCGGCTGGGTGTACCGGCGTGGCACTGCGTGTTGTAGCGCAGGCACAGGTCGGCCAGGGCGGCCTCGGCGAAGCGCACGGTGCGGGCTTCGTTGGCCACGGCCGGACAGTCCTTCAGCAGCGCCCCCAGCACGGCCGGGTAGCTGGCCCGGCGCAAGGGCACCAGCGTGCGGCCGCTGGTGCTCACGAAAAACAAGACGGTTTCGCCCGGCTCCACAAGGCGCAGGCCGGGGTTGGCGGGGCCGAAATCGTAACGGTAGAGGCTGGCCGCTCCCATCACCACCTGCTGCACGAAAACTGTAGCCGAATCGGGGGCCTGCCCATTGGCGCCAGCGCCGTTGGGAATGGCACGCCGTACCAACTGCCGGCCATCTTGCAGGCCAAAGGCGCGCACCTGCTGGGTCGTTAGCTTCTGAGCCGGGCCTCCTTCGGTAGCCGAGAAGTGAATGCCGTGTTCGGTAGCAAAACGGGGCACGTCGAGCCAGCCGCGCAGAGTGTCGCCACGGGCATTCACCACGTAGCCGGCGGCGTGGTGTTCTTCAACCTGAGCCCTGGCTTCTTGGGTAGAAACGGCCAGCAAGGCACCCACCAGGGCACCGGAGGCAAGGATTTTCAACATGATAGTGAAATGCGCGGAAAGGATAATCGGGTAGCCGGGGCTGTCATCCTGAGCGCAGCGAAGGACCTTATCACGCTTGCGCAGACGAGATTGCCACGAATCGTTCAGGCGTGATAAGGTCCTTCGCTGCGCTCAGGATGACAAAGTCAATTATTCAGGCTAATTGGCCTGCGTCGGCGCGGGGCTCTTCACGTACTTGTTCAGCCACGAATCCATCTCCCACAGCATGTGGAGCAGGTTTTCGCGGGCGGCGTAGCTGTGGGCCTCGGCGGGCAGCACCACGTAGCGGGCAGTAGCGCCCTGCCCTTTGAGGGCCGCGAAATATCGCTCGGTCTGGATGGGGAAGGTGCCGGAGTTGTTGTCGGCCTCGCCGTGGATGAGCAGCAGCGGCGTCTTCATCTTATCGGCGTAGTTGAAGGGCGACATGGTGTTGTACACCTCCGGGGCCTGCCAGAACGTGCGCTCCTCGCCCTGGAAGCCGAAGGGCGTGAGCGTGCGGTTGTAGGCTCCACTGCGCGCAATGCCGGCCTTGAACAGGTTGGAGTGCGACAACAGGTTGGCCGTCATGAACGCACCGTAGCTGTGGCCCATCACGCCCACGCGGGCAGGGTCGACCACGCCCAGGCGCGCCCCTTCGTCGATGGCGGCTTTGGCGCTGCTCACCAGCTGCTCGGTGTAGGTGTCGTTGGGCTCCTTGCTGCCCTCGCCCACAATCGGAATGCTGGCGTTGGCCAGCACGGCGTAGCCCTGCGTCACCCAATACACGGGCGAGGCCCAGCTCAGGCGGGTGAAGGTGTAGGGCGAGCCGCTCACCTGCCCGGCGTTGTTCTTGTCTTTGAACTCGACGGGATAAGCCTCCATCAAAGTGGGCAGCGGACCGTCGGCTTTCTTATAGTTTACGGGCAGGTAAAGGTCGGCGCTCAAATCCACGCCATCGGCGCGCTTGTAGTGCAGCACCTGCTTTTTGAAGCTGCCGCCGAAGGCCGCGTAGGGGTTAGCGAAGTGCGTAATGGCCACCGGCTTGGCCTTTTTGCTGGCATCGCGCAGGTAGTAGTTGGGGTTCTCGGTCAGCGACTCGCGGCGGGTGAGCAGCTCGCGGTGCTTGCCGCTGGCATCGATAATGGCCACCGGAATTTCGTAGGCCGGGGCCTCGGAGCGCCACCAGCGGGTGGTTTTCTTGGTGCTCAGGTCGGTTTCGTCCACGAACGGGCGGTCGCCTTCGGGCGAAGCGCCCTGGCCCAGCAGGTAGATGCTCTGGCCGGTGGGGCCGCCGGTGAGCAGCACGTATTTGCCCTGGGCGTTGCGGTGCTCGTAGGGCGTGCCGGGGTTCTTGTAGGTGTCCTGCGACGAGCCATCAAACAGCACGCTCAGCGGCTGGGCGGGGGCGCTGGGGTTCAGCTGCCAGGTGGTTTGGTGGCGGTCGGCCCAGCGGTAGCCTTCGGCCAGCGCCAGCTTGTCGTTGCCCCACGTCAGGCCGCCGAAGCGCATGGGCAGCGCCGCCAGCTCCTGCGGCGCGCCGGTAAAGGGCGCGGCCTGCGTGAATACTTTATCCCGAATGTCGGCTTTGGTTTTGGGGTCGCCGCCGTCCTGCGCTTCTACATAATAGAGCGTGGCGGGCACGTCGGCGCGCCAGGCGTGGCCGCGCGGGCCGGTAGGCACGGCGTCGAAGTTGGTGGGCACGTTGTCGGCCAACGGCAGGTCGGCCACGGTTTTCACGGGCGCGCCGGTAGCCAAATCGAGCACGTCGATGCGCTGCGGGAAGCTGCTGATGGGCAGCAGGTAAGAATACGGCCGGTGGCGGGTGCGCAGCAGCACGTACTTGCCGTCGGGCGAGGGCGAAGCCGATTGGATGATGCCGGGCTGGCCCAGGGGCTGGGCGCTGCCGTCGGCCAACTTCACCTTCATCAGCTGCGAAGTGGCGTAGTAGTCGAACTGCCGCTCGTCGGCGGGGTTTTTCAGCAAGTCCTGGTAGGTGCGGGCACCCGACTTCTTGCCACCGCCGCTTTCCTGCAAGGTGGGGCCGGTGGGCGCGGTATCGGCGGCGGGGGCGGTGCCGCGGCCGGCGGGTACCACCCGGGCCAGCAGCGTCTGGCTATCCGACACCCACTCGAACGAGCTGCCGAAGGCGTCGTTCAGCGGCTGGGCCAGCAGGCGGCGGGCAGTAGCGGTGGCCACGTCGGCCACCCACAGCTCCACGCGGCCATCGGTGCCCGAGCCGGGCGTGGTGACGGCGAAGGCCATGGTTTTATTATCGGGCGACCAGCTTACGCCGCTGATGCGGGCGGCGGCCGGCAGGCCCTTCACGTCAGTTTCGGGACCGTTGGGCAGCTTTTTCAGCTTGATGCCCACGGCGTAGCTCACGCGGCTGGGGCCATTGGTGCGCGGATTGAAGCGCAGGCCGGCTAGGCGCAGCTCCGGCTGCGACAACTCGGCCACGGTGGGGAAATCCTGCACGGCCAGCAGGGCCATGGTGCGGCCATCCGAAGCCAGGCTGACGCGCGGCGTGGGCGGGGCCAGCAGCAGGTCCTGAATGGCCTGGGGCGGGGTCTGGTACTTGAAATCCTGGGCCTGAACCATGGCGGCGGTGCTCAGCAGAAAGGTGGCGGAAAGCAGAAGTTTTTTCATGCACGAAACGAAAAAGGCTGACACAAGCAGAGGCGGCGGGCAGCCGCTCCCGCAAGGTAGTAACGCCAACAAGAAGCCGGGCCTCTTTCACCGCAGTGAACGAAGCCCGGCTTTTCGGCAGCAGTTGCTACGGCTCAGGTTAAGCGCTTACGCCTCTTCTTTCAGCGAAGCCATGTCGATGACGTAGCGGAAGCGTACTTCCTCATCCATCATCCTGTCGAAAGCGTTGTTGATGTCCTGCATCGGAATCACTTCCACCTGCGGGGCAATGTGGTGCTCGGCGCAGAAATCCAGCACCTCCTGCGTTTCGGCGATGCTGCCGATGATGGAGCCGGCCACCGAGCGGCGGTGCATGGCCACTTCCATGTTGTTGAGCGATGCCTTATAAGGCCCGAGCAAGCCCACCGTCGTAATCACGCCGTCGCGCTTGGCCAGCGTCACGTAGTCGTTCACGTCGAAGGCATCGGGGATGGTGATGAGGATGAAGTCGAACTTCAGCTCGTGCGCCTTCATGGCGGCCGCGTCGCTCGAAATCAGCACCTCGTGCGCGCCCAGCTGCTCGGCGGCGGCCTGCTTCTCCTTGTCGCGGGTTACGGCCGTGACGGTGGCGCCCAGCGCCCGGGCCAGCTGCACGGCCATGTGGCCCAGCCCGCCAATGCCCACCACGGCTACGCTCTGGCCGGGGCCCACTTTCCAGTGTTTCATCGGCGCGTACGTCGTCACGCCAGCGCACAGAATCGGGGCGGCGGCGCTGATGTCCAGGGCCGAGGGAATGCTGAGCACGAAGGATTCCTTGACGGTAATGTTGGTGGAATAGCCGCCGAAGGTGTTGAAATCCTTGTTCTGCGGCTTCATGTAGCCGTTGTAGGTTGCCGTCCAGCTCACGGGGCCTTCGCAGTAATTTTCCTCTTTTTCCTGGCACGAAGGGCACACGCCACACGAGTCAATCATGCAGCCCACGCCCACAAGGTCGCCCACCCGGAACTTGGTCACGCTGCTGCCCGCTTCCACCACGCGGCCAATGATTTCGTGGCCCGGCACGCAGGGATAAATCGTGTTGTGCCAGTCGTTTTTCACTTGGTGCAGGTCCGAATGGCACACGCCGCAGTAGAGGATGTCGATGTGCACTTCGTCGGCCTTGGGGGCCTGGCGCTCGATTTCCATTTCCGACAGGCCGTTGAAGATAGAATTGCTGGCACCGTACGCTTTGGTTTTGAAAGTTTCCATGAGGTGTTTGGGGAAGTGTTGGGATGAGGTAAGGAGGAAGAGAAAGCGCAGGCCTACGTCAGATAATGAAGCTTAGCCGCTGGCGTAACTGCCGCTTTTCAACGGCTTTGGCGAGCGGCGGTTGGGGATTTGCGACCAAAAAATTCGGGCAAAAACCAGCCTCATCCGTAGCAAAGGCACATTTTAGTATTGCTATTCTTTTTCTTTAACGTTCCACAGCGAAGCAGCCGCTGCGCCCCGACGCTTCTGCTTCAGCCCCATCTTTGCCCCATGAAAACCCTGCTCGCCCCCACCAAAAACTACCGCCTCAACGGCCGCCTCTGGCTCGAAACCGACGAAGGCCGTTTCCTCGGCATCGGCCGGCTCGAGTTGCTGGAACGCATTGCCGAGCTGGGTTCCATCTCGAAGGCCGCGCAGGCCATGGGCATGTCGTACAAGCGCGCCTGGGATTTGGTGAGCTCCATGAATGCGCAGGCCGCCACCCCGCTGGTGAGCACCCAAACCGGCGGCACCAAGGGCGGCGGAGCGGTTGTGACTGAAGCCGGCCAGGCTGCCATTGTCGCGTTTAACGAGTTGCAGACACGCTTCCAGGAATTCATGGCCCTCGAAACAAACCGGCTGCAAGCGTAGTTGGCAGGCAGCAAAGCGTTATACATTTGCAAATACAACGCCTTGCTTCGCCGCCCACTTTCCTTGCTATGACCCGAAAGCTTACCGCTGCTGCTCCCCGATTTCCCCTCTTTTTCCTGGCCCTGCTACTCCTGTTGCCGGGCCTGAACCCCGCCAGCCGCGCCCAAACGCCCGCCAGCGCCGGCGTGCAGGTGAGCGGCGCGGGCCTCGCCCAACCGGCGCAGCTAAGCCCAGCGCAGCTAGCGAAACTGCCGCGCCTGCAGGTAATGCGCCCCGACCACGACGGCAAGAAGCGCACCTACTCCGGCGTGGCGCTCTACGCCGTGCTCACGGCGGCCGGGGCTAAGCTGGGGGCTGATTTGCCCCGCAAAGGCATGGCCCACTACGTGCAGGCCAGCGCTGCCGATGGCTACCAGGCCGTTTTTGCCCTCGCCGAGCTCGACCCGGCTTTTGCCACCCGCACCGTGCTGCTGGCCGACCGCTGCGACGGCCAGCCGCTGCCCGCCACCGCCGGCCCCTACCAAATCATCGTGCCCGACGAAAAGAAAATGGGCCGCTGCGTGCGCCAGGTGCAGGCCCTACGCCTGGTGGCTGCGCAGCCCTGAGCGCGGCAGGCGCTTTCAATCTCATCCAACAGTTCCTGATTCCTGATGCTACCACGCCTACTGAAGGGCGCGCGGTTCGCGCTGCTGCCCGCCGGGCTCGTTCCCGCTTTTGCCGCCCAGGCCCAAACGTCCGCGCCGGCCGATACCACCCGTAAGAAAGTTGATTTGGAGGAGGTCGTGGTGTCGGCTTCGCGGGTGGAGGAGAGCTTTTTGCAGTCGCCGGTGACGGTAGAGAAGCTCAATGCGCGCGCCATTCGGCTGTCGCCCGCGCCGTCGTTTTTCGATGCCATCGAGCACCTGAAGGGCGTGCAGGTGATTACGCCCAGCCTGGCCTTCAAGGTGATTAACGCCCGGGGCTTCACCAACACCACCAACGTGCGCTTCGCCCAGCTCGTGGACGGCGTGGACAACCAGGCCCCGCACATCGGCGGGCCGATTGGCAACGTGCTGGGGCCGACGGATTTGGATATCAACTCGGTGGAAATTGTGCCCGGCACGGCCGCCGCGCTCTACGGCCTGAATGCCATCAACGGCCTGGCCAATTTCCGTACCCGCAACCCGTTCGATTCGGAAGGCTTGAGCGTGCAGCAGAAAACCGGCGTGAACCATGTTTCTGACCCGTACAGCGGGGCGAAGCTGTTCTCCGAAACCACGCTGCGCTACGCCAAGGCGCTGAGCCCGAAATTCGCCTTCAAGGTGAATGGCAGCTACCTGCGTGGCTACGACTGGGTGGCCAACGACCAGACCGACATCAACCCCAACGGCAACGCCACCACCGGCCTGTTCGGGGCCAACAATCCGGCCCGCGACCCGGTGAACAGCTACGGCAACGAGTCGTCGGACCGCCGCAACATCACGCTGGGCGGCAAAAGCTACTCGGTGGCCCGCACCGGCTACGACGAGAAGGATTTGGTGGACTACAACCTGCGCACGCTGAAGGGCGACGTGGCGCTGCACTACCGTTTCCGGCCCGGCACCGAGCTGGCCTACACCTACCGCGTGGCCAGCTTCGACAACGTGTACCAGCGCTCGAACCGCTTTCAGCTGCAGAACTACCTGTTGCAGCAGCACGCCCTGACCCTGACCACGCCCGTGGTGCAGGCCCGCGCCTACCTCACCCAGGAAAACACCGGCCAGAGCTACAACCTGCGTTCGATGGGCGAAAATATCGACCGCAGCTACAAGCCCGACGCGCAGTGGTACAGCGAGTTCAGCAGCGCCTGGAACGCGGCCACGGCCGGCGGGCAGCCGGTGCCCCAGGCCCTGGCCACTGCCCGCGCCGCCGCCGATGCCGGCCGCCTGCAACCGGGCACCGACGCCTTCCGCCAGCGCCTGGGCCAGCTGCAGGACATTAACAACTGGGACGTGGGCGCGGCCCTGCGCGTGCGCGCCCGCCTGGCCCACGCCGAGGCCCAGGTGAACCTGGCCGAAGCCCTGCGCCGCGGCGGCACCGCCCTGCCCACCAACCTCGACCTGCTGGCCGGGGCCGACTCGCGCACCTACATCGTGGTGCCCGATGGCAACTACTTCATCAACCCCAACCCCGGCAAAGACCCGCTCAACGACAACCTCAGCTACTCAAAAACCGGCGGCTTCGTGCAGGCCGGCGGCCGGTTTTTCGGCGAGAAACTGCGCCTCACGGCCACGCTGCGGGCTGACAAAAACGACTACTTCGACCTGAAATTTAACCCGCGCTTCACGGCCGTGCTCTCGCCCACGCCGCGCCAGAACTTTCGCCTCAGCTACCAGAGCGGCTACCGTTTCCCGAGCCTGTTCGAGGGCTTTTCGAATGTGAACAGCGGGCAGGTGAAACGCATCGGCGGGCTGCGCGTGATGAGTGATGGCGTGTTTGAGAACAGCTACCTGCGCAGCAGCATCGACCGCTTCAACGCGGCCGTCACGGCCGGCATCAACGGTACGCCCAGCCAGACGCGCGCCCAGGCCATCGCGGCCAACCAGAACCTGCTGGTGAAAAACCCCTACACCTATCTGCGGCCCGAATACATCCGCTCGCTCGAAGCGGGTTATAAGGCCACCTTCGGCCCCGGCGGGCGCCTGCTGGTCGACCTCGATTTCTACTATAACTCCTACCGCGACTTCATTGCCCAGGTGGAGGCCTACGTGCCGGTGCAAAGCGGCGGCGGCGCACCCTTACCGCCCGATGCCAGCCTGAATGCAGTAGCTACGGCCCTCAACAACACCACGCTCACCAGCCCCAACCCTACCCAGGCCCGCTACCGCCTCTGGACCAACTCGCAAAGCCAGGTGTACAACTACGGCGGCTCGGCCGGCTTGCGCTACGAGCTGGCCCGCGGCTACCTTATCGGCGCTAACACTACCTACACCCGCCTCGACCGCACCGAAAACGGCGACGGCCTCGAAGACGGTTTCAACACCCCCCGCTGGGCCTACAACCTGAGCCTGGGCAACGAAAACGCTTATAAAAATGTGGGCTTCGGTCTCAACTACCGCTGGCAGCAGGGCTACTATTCCCAAACCTTCCTGGTGAATGGCAACGTGCCTGCCTACCATACCCTCGATGCGCAACTGAGCTACGCCGTACCCGCGCCCAACCTGCGCTTCAAGCTCGGCGCCAGCAACGTGCTGAACAAATACTACGTGAGCTACCTCGGCGGGCCGAGCGTAGGCGGGCTGTACTACTTGGCGGTGACGTATGCGGTAAAGTAGGCTGACAGCGCGCCAAATAGAACATCATGCCTCGGCTGCGCTCGGCATGACGTTCTGCTTACGGTTGGCAAAACGAATTACCCCGCTAGCTGCGGCTGGCGGTGGCTGTTGGGATGAGCACGAAATAATCGTAGCCCAGCAGAAAACCTGTCAACGTTGGGTCGGCCACCACCAGCTTGCCGTTGAGCAGGGCACGGCGGGCCGGGCGTAGGTCGAATACCTGCCAGGCCGGGCCTGGGCTGAGGTCAGCGAAGGGCTTCATGTAGGCGTCTTTCGAGAGGTCGAAGGGCACTACGTTTTTGCCGGGCTCGTCGGGGTTGAAACCGCCTACCTGCGTGCCCTGCTTGCCCATCACCAGCAGGTGCAGCGAGCGGGCATCCTGCGCGTCGGCCAGGTTCTGGGCCAGGTTGCCCACGTCGGTAATGCCGGCCCAGGGGCTGAGGGCGCGCGCCATGTGGCTGGCCCCGAACTTGAACAATAGCTTGGGCAGCGGCTGGCCTGGCTGCGGCGCCAGCGGCCGCAGCCGGGCCAGCAGGTTGCGCTTCATCAGGTTGATGCGGGCCTGGTGGCTGCCAAAACCTTTCACCTGGTTTTTGTAGATGCGGTAGCTGAGCAGGTACTCCTGCACCATGCGACGCGCTTCGGGGCTTTCGTTTTTTGTTAACAGCTCCAGGCTATCGAGCGCTGAAGGCTGCTGGCTCAGGATGCTGTAGGCCTGGCCGCCGCTCCGAAACTGCGAGTTGTCGTGCTGTTGGTAGGCCGCACCTTCGCGTTGCAGCCAGGCCCGGGTGCTCTTGCTTTTCACCCGGCCCGCCAGCTCGTCATAAAAACGCCCCAACGTAAAAATCCCCACCTGCTCAATGCCGATGAGCTGGGTTTTCTGCGCCCGCAGCTGCTGCGCCAGCTCGTACTCCTCGCCCCAGCTGAAGAACGACAGCGAACCGGGAGTAGCCTTCAGGTAAGCCGTGGGCAGGCCCGGCGCAGCGGTGAGGCGCGTGAGATTGGCAGCCTGGTATCGGTCGATTTCGGTGATGAAAGCCGCTGGCTGCAGCTCGCGCGCCACGGCCTGCGTGAACTGCGGAATCTGGGCCATGCCGTGGTCTTCGCCCACCAGCACAAACTGGCTCTGGCCGATGCTGGCCCGTATTTTTTCCCAGCCCGTGCCCGTCAGCTGCGTGCCGACGGCAGTGAGCGGATAAGCGTTGGTGCGCAGCAGACGTGTCAGGGTAGTGTCCTGGGCGCGGGCTGGTTGCAACAGGCCAGCCACGGCAACGATGAAGAGCAGTTTTTTCAGCATGTGCGCAAGAAGGCAAAACCGCCATTCCGGTTGCCTGAGCACAGGATGGCGGCGGCCAATTTCTTCAGTATTAGCCATAAAAAAACGGCCCACTCTCAGCGAGTGGGCCGTCTTCAGTCATCAGCTTGCGCCGAATCTATTTGCGCTTGGCCGGAGCTTTGCGGGCCGGAGCCTTTTTAGCCGGGGCCTTCTTCACCGGCGCAGCTTTGGGCGGAGCCGGGGCGATGGTCGGAGCCGGGCCATACTTCACTTCGGCAGCGTTGGGGTCGCCGGTGAGGTAGAGGTCGAACTCAACGCGACGGTTCAGCGCCTGGCCGGCTTTGGTGGCGTTGTCGGCAATCGGCTTGGTTTCGCCGAAGCCGTGCGACACTATGCGGTCGGCGGGCACTGCCTGGCTCAGCATGTAGGCGCGGGCCGAAGCAGCGCGGTCATCCGAAAGGCGCAGGTTATAGTCATCAGCACCTTTGCTATCGGTGTGGCCAGCAATACTCAGCGTGTAGTCGGGATACTCTTCCATTATTTTGGCGAGGTCCTTCAACGTGGGGTACGAGCTGGGCAGCAACACTGCTTTGTCGAACTCGAAGTTGATGTACTTCGTGGCTTCCTGCAGGCGCTTCTTGGTTTCGGCTTTCACCTCGGGGCAGCCTTTGTTGCTGGCCGGGCCGGGGCGGTTGGGGCAGCGGTCCTGGTAGTCGGGCACGCCGTCGCCGTCGCGGTCAAGCGGGCAGCCGTTGGCATCTACCTGCACACCGGCGGGGGTGCCGGGGCACTTGTCGTTCTGGTCAATCACGCCGTCGTTGTCGGCGTCGGGGCAGCCTTTCAGCTCGGCCTTGCCGGGAGTATCGGGGCAGGCGTCGTCGGCATCGGTTACGCCGTCACCGTCGCGGTCGGGGCAGCCTTGCAGGGCGGCCACGCCTTTCACGTCGGGGCATTTATCCTGGTAGTCGGGCACGCCGTCGCCGTCTTTATCGAGCGGGCAGCCATTGGGGTCAACCGCTACGCCGGCCGGGGTGCCGGGGCACTTATCCTTTTTGTCCGACACACCGTCCTTATCCTCGTCCTTCATTTTGCCCAGGGCCACCGTAATGCCGGCCTGGCTCAGCAGGAAACGGTCATACAGCTTATCGGCCGGGTTAACCGGGCCGTAGAGGTTGTCTACACGCTCAGTGAAGGGATAGTGTTGGCTAATGGTGAGGTCCAGGGCCACGGCTTCGCTGAGGCGGAAACGCAGGCCAGCCAGGCCAAACACCTCGGGACGGCGAATCTGGTTGAAGTAGTTAGCTCCGTTGGCTACGCCCTGGCTGTTAGCCAGGAACATGCCGCCGCCGCCCATCAGGTAGGGCTGCAGGAAGCCGTCCTCCTTCATAATCTTGCCGTTGTTCAGCTTGAGCTTCAGGCCCAGGTCAACCATCCCGGTGCGCGACTCGAAGTTGTCGCCATTCCGCACCTGGCTGCTGAACTTATAGGTTTCGTAGTAACCCAGCAGGCCCAAATCGAACGAGGGCGAGAGGTAGCGGGTGATTGCGCCGCCGCCACCGACCTCAATGTCGACTCCAGAGCGGTTCCAGAAGTCGGTGCCCATGTTGCCACGGTATTGCAGCAAGCCGATGTTGGCGCTAAGCGCAGTTTTGCGGTCAGCTGTTTGCGCCTTGGCATGCGGAGCAGCCATGCCGAGCACGACGGTTCCCAGCGCCAGACCGCGAAGGAGTTTTGGTTTCAAATCCATAAAAAGAGGGAGTAAAGTGAGCCGCACTTAAGCGGCGGGTGCACCATGCGGCACAAGCCTGCTGGCCCGGCCGAATGCGTTCCTATACCCTTCCCAGCCAAAAAAGTTGTGCTTCCACGGTTCGGCTTAGCCGAAACTTTTACTCCATCCCTTTTACTGAGCGCCATAAAAAAAGCCACTCGCGCAGGCGAGTGGCTTTTTTTATCTGTAGCAAAATGCGGAGTTAAAATCGGCTGAAGTTGAGCCCTAGGATGAGCACAATGCCCACTACCATCAGAATCAGGTAGGTTTCCACGGCTCCGGTTTGCACGTAGCGCAGCAAGGTGCCGCCACCATTCACGGCCCGGCCAAAAAGACCGGTTACGGGGTTGATAACACCATTCTCAACAAACTTGTAGAGGCCCGATGAGAGCCACATCACCGGCCGCGTGAAGAGCGTGTTGTACAGCTCATCGACGTAGTACTTGTGATACACCAGGCTTTCGGGGGCCGAACGCTGGGCTTCGTCCTCGGCCGGGCGCTGGGCGCGGGCCACGTACATCACGTAGGCCAAGATGATGCCCAGCACACCCGCCGCCACCGACAGGCCCATGAGCATCAGCTCGGTGTTGTGGTCGACTTCGGCCGAGAAGGCGGCCGGCATCAGGCGCTGCGAGTAAGTGAAAATTGGGGCCAGGTACTCGGCCAGGTAGTGGTGCCCGCCCGTGAACATGGGGGCGCCCATGAAGCCACCCACGGCCGCCAGCACGGCCAGCACAATGAGCGGAAACGTCATCGAAGCCGGCGACTCGTGCAGGTGATGCTTCTGCTCCTCGGTACCGCGGAACTCGCCAAAGAAAGCCAGGAACAGGAGGCGGAACATGTAGAACGCCGTGAGGAAAGCCGTGAGCAAGCCCATGGCCCACAGCACTTTGTTGTGCTCGTAGGCGTGCGCCAGAATCTCATCTTTGGAGAAGAAGCCTGAGAACGGCGGAATGCCTGAAATGGCCAGGCAGCCAATGAGGAAGGTCAGGAACGTGATGGGCAGCGCCTTGCGCAGGCCGCCCATGCGGCGCAGGTCCTGCTCGTTGCTCATAGCGTGAATAACCGAGCCGGCGCCAAGGAACATCAGCGCTTTGAAGAAGGCGTGAGTAAGTACGTGGAACAGCGACGTGGAGTACCCCATCACGCCCAGCGCCAGAAACATATAGCCCAGCTGCGACACGGTGGAGTAAGCCAACACTTTTTTGATGTCGTTCTGGGCCAGGCCGATAGTGGCCGCGAACAACGCCGTGGCCGCGCCTACGATAGCGACAACTTCCAGCGTGTCAGGCGAAAGGGTGAACAGCACGTTGGCGCGCAGTACCATGTAGATGCCCGCCGTCACCATCGTAGCGGCGTGGATGAGGGCTGAAACCGGCGTGGGGCCAGCCATAGCATCCGGCAGCCAGGTGTAGAGCGGCAGCTGGGCCGATTTGCCCATGGCGCCCACAAACAGCAGCAGCGTGATGTAGGTGCAGATGCCCGCGCCAAACATCCCAAACTGCCCCAATGAGGCTTTCTGGAACACTTCGGCGTACTGCACCGAATTGAAAGTGAGGTAAATCAGGAAGATGCCGAGCAAAAAGCCCAAGTCGCCGATGCGGTTGATGATGAAGGCCTTTTTGGCGGCGTTGTTGTAGCTGGTGTTCTTGTTCCAGAAGCCGATGAGCAAATAGGAGCACAAACCCACGCCTTCCCAGCCGATGAACAGAATGACGAAATTGCTGCCCATCACCAACAGCAGCATACTGAAAATGAACAGGTTCAGGAAGCTGAAAAACTTGCCCACGTTTTCGTCGTGGTGCATGTAGCCGATGCTGTACACGTGGATAAGGAAGCCCACGCCCGTCACGAGCAGCAGCATCACCAAGCTGAGCTGGTCAATCTGGTACTGAAACGGAATCTGGAGCGAGCCCACCGAAATCCAGTCGAACAGCTGCACGGTGTAGGCCACGTGCGTGCCGGTACCGGGAATGGCCCAGTTGGCCGCCGGGTGCTGAAATTCCCAGAACAGCGCCACCGAAATCAGGAACGAGCCCAGCACGGCCGCGCTGCCAATAAGGCCGGCCACGGTGCCGGAGAGCTTGCGGTTCAGTAACCCGTTCAGCAAAAAGCCCAGGAAGGGCAGCAACGGAATCAGGACGTAGAGCAGCGTCGAATACGGTGCGTTGGCCACGGGGAGAACAGTTTCTTGCATGTTAAGGACTTGGGGTCTTGGGGACTTGGGGTCTTGGAGCAGGCAACTTTGATTAAAACCAAGTCCCTAAGTTCCCAAGCCCCTAAGTCCCTGCTATACTACCACTTCAACCGGCTGAGCAGGTTAACGTCAGTGGTCTGGAAGTTGCGGTAAATCATGACGATAATACCCAGGCCCACCGAGACTTCGGCGGCGGCGACGGCCATGATGAAGAACACGAAAATCTGTCCGTTGGGGTCAGCCCGGTAGGCCGAAAAAGCCGTCAATAAAATATTCACGGCGTTGAGCATCAGCTCGACACACATGAAGATGATGATGGCATTGCGCCGCACCAGCACACCCGTAACGCCAATAGCAAACAGAGCCGAGGCGAAAAAGACATAGTACTGAAGCGGAACAGTCCGAATAACGTCGGGAATAGTAGGGGCAACAACAGAAGGGTCCATAGCAGGAAAGGTCGGCCAATGGGCATGGTGCAGCCGGCCGGCCGGCAAAGGTACCCGAAAACCCCTAGCTGCGAAAGCTGTCGGGCCGCACTTTCCCCCATCCCATTCCAAATGCGCTCGGTTGGCCAATGGCTCCTCGTGGTTTCCGGAAAGGAAACACCAGCAACAGAATTAATAAATTCATTGCTTAATCCAATATTATAGCAAGATTAAAAACGTTCTTTTATTGAACTAATCGATGATAACACTAACCTGAATAAAGATAATCCGGACTTTAATAAGCCTAGCCCCGGAATATGTTTTTATAACGAACTAAATTCGCAAACTTCGTATTTCGTAGAACTATAACAACATTTTCGCAGCTTCAAAACTTCGCTTTTAATTCTATTTTCCATTAACCTTCTTTTACATGAAAGCATTCCTACTTGGACTATTGGCCATCTTCTGGAGTACGCTGGCAATGGGCGGCACCTTGTATACGTTCAATGGCGGTGGCACCAGTGGCAACTGGACTGACCCAAACATTTGGACAACCGACCCGACGGGCTCGACGAGGATTAACTCCCGCGTGCCAATGAATGGCGATGCGGTGGTGGTGACCAACAGCTTCGTGGTGTTCGTCAGCGCTCCTGTCAGTACAGCCGGTCTCGACCTGACCATTCAGCGCGGGGGGGTGCTCGACCTGCAGTCGGCGACGGCAACCTTCCCTACCCTGAATAGCTTATCGGGCCAGGGCACGCTGCGCATCGGCGCGCCGTACTTCCCAACGGTAACAATCAACAATTTTGCGTCGGCAGGGACCGGTACGGTCGAATTCTACAACTGGCCGGCGGGCACGACGGTGCTTCCGAACCCGGCCGCTGGCTACAACAACCTGCGCTTGTTGAACACTTCGGCTACCGCTTTCACGGTACAGCTCAACAACACGCTGACGCTGGCCGGCAGCCTGACGACGACCCGCACCAATGCGGCCCTGACGCTCACCATCGGCGGCACGGCCAGCACCAGCCGCACGCTGAATGTGCTGGGCGACATTACCATTGGCGCCGGCACTACGCTTGGCGTAACGGCAGTAACTGGCGCGCACACGATTAACGTGAGCGGCAGCTTCCTTAACGCTGGCACCGTGAACCTGCATAACGGCACAACCGACGACACGCAAGTGGCGCTGCTGAACTTTACGGGTACGAACAATGCCAATTTTGCCTGCAACGGCCCAACCGACCTGGATATTCTGCGCGTCAACAAAGGCACAGACAGCCAGGTAACGCTGAACGTTACTTCTACGGTAAATCCGCAGAATGCCCAGGGTAACCTGCGGCTCAATCACTTGGGTGACGGCGACTTCCTGCAGCTATACAATGGCATCACCAAATTAGGCAGCAACGTTTACTTAGCCCAAATCACCAACGACCAGGCTACTGCGGCAGGCTTCGCGCTTGGCGCAGACGTTGGCGGCGGCGTGCATAACACCCCTACTCTCTGGATTGCAGGTGCCACGGTCATCAACACCAACGCTCACTTCATTTCTGTTTATGGCGTGTACCGCATTAGTGCCGGTAGCTTCATCAGCAACTACGATGGCGGTATGGTAGTGCGCGAAGATGGCCAGGTATTGGTGGAGGGTGGCACTACTACTGTAAACAAGTTCCGGCCATCGCGTACCTCCGCCAATCACCGCGGCTCGTTCATTATTACCGGTGGTGATTTCTACTGCACGGGGGCTACCGCTACTACTGTCGACGACAAGTTTGCCCGCTTTAGTGTGCCTTATCTGACGCAGGGCTTCCGCATGACGGGGGGTATCATTCACGTGCAGAATGTGCCTGGCAACACGAAAGCCGATGGCATGTTCCACATTGGTGTGAATCCCAATAATGCTATTGTAACCGGCGGCACCGTTGAGATTACCTTACCGGCCACGGCTGACCCGGCGCGTTTGCTCACCACGGCGCCACTCTGGAATCTGCTTGTTAAGAAAGCAGGGGCCGGCACGAGCAAGGTTATCAACCAAACGATGCCGTTTGATGCTAACTTTGCAGCAAATGCGACTATCGCCGCGCAGCCGCTGACTGTACAGAACGATTTTACCCTTGACCCGACGGTGGCCACCTGCTTCGATGCCAATAGCCTCAATCTGACCATTCAGGGCACTTTCACGATTGGCTCGGGCTGTACCTATCTCACGGGCACCAACAACACCATTTTCAGCGGTTCGAAGGACCAGCAGCTAGTCAACAACGGCACCATCGGTACCACGGCTGGCAGCAGTAACTTCAGCAACTGGACGCTGAACAAATCCAACGGCACGCTCCAGCTTGGCGGTAGCGTGGCTACTTATACTGTGCCCTCTGGCGCTACGCTCTCGCTGCTGGACGGCGTGCTGAATGACGGCGGTAAAATCATTTATGTAGCCGGCAACATGGTGAACTCGGCGGCGCACACCAGCGGCGGCGGCAGTGGCAACATCACCCTGAACGGCGGCAGCGGCCAAACGGTAAGCGGCGACGGTACCGGCGTGTTCGGTAACCTGCGGCTGAGCAACACGGCCGCCGCTGGCGCAGTGGGGGTAACCTTCGCTTGCAACCTCAGCATTGCCAGCAGCCTTACCATGGTGAATGAGAATATTCTGGCCATCGGCTCCAATCGCCTCTCGCTCACGAACGTTGTTAGCTCCGGCCCTGGCGCAGCCCTGATTGTGGGCCCCGGCCTAAATTTTGGCAAAACGTATTTCATCCAGACCGCCGGTAACCAGAGCGACCTGGGTTTGCAAAAAACGTACGGCAAAGGCGATACCTTCGTGTTCCCCGTTGGTACGGGCTCGGGCGCCAGTGCCATTTATGCCCCGGCCACCATTTCGCTGACCTTGGTAACCGGTGCGCCACTCGATAAATTTGGCCAGGTTAGCGTGAGCCCGGTAGCGAAAGCCAGCCCCTTCGTATCTGGCACCAATTACCTCAGCTATTATTGGAAAGTGCGGAGCACAGGCTTTGGACCCATCCCTCCCAACACTATCTCTGAGCAATTCCAAGCCACCAACTCGTTGGCCAACCCCACTACTTTGGCCGGCTATGTGCCGGGCCGCTACGTGCCCATTTCCTGGAACACTTATCCGGCCACCGATATCAGCGCTGGCGGTACCGTTTCCACAATCCTGTTCGATAAACTGAGTGAGTTCGACGGCGAATTCACGGCCGGTGTTCCAGCCTCATTTGGCCCGGTGACAGCATACTACAGTGTAGCAACTGGCAACTGGGAATCGCCCAGCACGTGGAATACCGTGGTGGGCACGGGCTCCCCTGCCGCAGCGACCAGCGCTCCCGGTGCCGGCAACCCGGTGTTCATCGGCTCGACTCCGGCTGGTGCGAGCGGTGCCAATCACCGGGTAACGGTTACGGTAGCCAATGCAAAGTCAGGCGCGCTGGTGATTGACAAAGGCTCGACGCTAGACGTGCAAGCCTTCACGGGCCTGAATTTTGGCGCCCTGCCTGATGCGAAGGTTGGCGGCTCGGGACTGCTACGCATTGGGGCGACTACTGCTAAATCGGGTAATGGTTCTAACACAATTTATACTACCACCGCCGTTTTTCCAGGGGGAGACTTCGGCTCCTTTTTGCAAGACAATGGTGGTACGGTCGAATACTATACAGGAGCTAGCGGGTTTGCGGGAATCAACCAAGCCCTGACTTTGCCAACTTCGTCGGCGTCGTCGCTAAACCTGAATTTATATAATAACCTGTGGCTTAACGCAATTGCTAACAGTTCCATCACGCTGCCCAACCTTAATCTGCGCGTTTTCTCGGAACTGAAAGCAGGCACGGCCACTACCTACACCGGCGACGCCTACCTGAGCGGCGCGGCCAACGGCGACTCGCGCATCGGCTCGGTGCTGGTGCAAGCCGGCGGCCTGCACTTCAGCAATGGCACGGCCCGTAACCTAACGGTGGATAACAACGTGCAGGTGAACAGCGGCGCTACTTTCGATGCCAATGGCGGCGGCACCGCAGCCACCAACGCCATCACGGTGAGCGGCTCGATTGTGAACAACGGCACGCTGGACTTCCGCATCGGAACCGGCCTGGCGAACCTGACCTTCGTGGGTGCCACGAACAACACCCTGACCAGCGCCGGCACTCTGACCGACCTCTCGACGCTGACGGTTGACAAAGGCATAGGCCGTAGCGCGCTGCTGACGCTCGACGGCGCGGGTACGCTTACCACGCCCAGCAACGGCTGGCTAACGCTGACCAACGGCACGCTGAACTATACCAAGCCTGTGGCCGCCCCGCTGACTATCCACGATGGCGTGGCTACGCCCTACCTCATCACCGACAACGCCGGCCTGACGGTAAATGCCAACGGCGGCACCGTAACAGTGGCCACTAACAACAACGCCGCTGCCGACCTGCGCCTAGCCGGTGCTTTGCAAGTGCTGCAAGGCACCATGAACGTGGGCAACGCTGGCAACGTCGGCAACGACCTGGAGTATGCTAGCGCCGGTGCTCCTACCCTGAATGTGACCAATGGCAAGCTCTACGTGAACGGCCAGATTCGCCGCACGGTGAACAACCTCGACGGCTCGCTGCGCTTCGACCAGAGCGGCGGCACCATCGACATCGACGGCCAGGGCGCTACGGCAGCCCAGAACAATGAGCGCGGCCTGTTTGAAGTGCAGGGCCCAAAGAGCATTTTCCGCATGAGCGGAGGCACCATGAACCTGCACCGCTCCAACGGCCGGCCCACCATCGCGGCCGACCTGTACCTGGCGCCCGATTCGACGGTGGTAACCGGCGGCACGGTGGTGCTAGGCAACGTGGCCGCGGGCGTGGGCAACGTGACCATCAGCGTTGACTCGTCGGTGCCACTTTACGACCTGCGGGTTGAATCCGGGGCCAATAATACCAACACCGGCCTGCATACCGGCGTGTTGCCCCTGGCTCTGAAAGGCACACTGACCATCGGCAACGACAACTCCTATTTCAACGCCAACGGCTTGCCGCTGGACCTGTACCAGAACCTAGTAAACAACAACACTTCGGCCAGCCCGGCCCTGAACGTTGGCGGCTTCCAGCCCATCACGGCGGCACAAACGACCTCCTTCCTGGGTGGTGCGGCCACGCAACTCCTCACCGGTACGGCCAGCAACCTGACCGTATTCGGCAGCCTGACGCTGAACACGCCGCAAACAAATGGCACACTCCAGCTGGGCGGCAACGCGCTGACGGCCGGCACCCTGACCCTGACCAAGGGCACGCTCGACGACAACGGCAAAACCCTGACGGCGCTGGGTGACGTGCTGAACCTGGCTACTCACACCAGCGGCGGCCCCGGCACGGGCAGCCTGATTTTGGCCGGTACGACCAACCAAAACGTGGGCGGTAACGGCAAGGGCCGCTTCGGCAACCTCACGCTCAACAACGCTGCCGGCGCTACCACCACGGCCAACCAGGAAATCACCAAGGTACTGAACCTGACCAACGGTGTCTTCACCATCGGCTCGAACCTGCTGTGGCTGAGCAACCCGGCCGCTGGAGCCGTGACGGGCTTCGGCTCGGCGAAATACATCCGCACCAATGGCATCGTGGCCGACCTGGGCGTGCGCAAGAACTACCCGACCGGCGCGCAGAACTTCGTGTTCCCGCTGGGCGTGGCTGCCAAGTATACGCCCGTCACGATGAACGTGACGGCCAACTCGACGGCTGGCACCCTCACGGTGCAGCCCATCGACCTGCCGCATCCGTCGACGACCGACCCGGCAACGGGCACGCCCAATAAGCTCGACTTCTACTGGAAAGTGAGCAGCACGATGGGCGCCCCCACCGTGAGCATGGCATATGCCTACAACACGGCCGATGTGATAGGAATTGAGTCTACGTATAAGCTTGGTCGCTTCTACAACGGCGCTTGGACGCCCACCGGCGGCATCGTAGGCAGCACCGTAGATGTTGTGAACCACACGCTGAATGTGAATGGCTACACCGGCACCGCCGGTAGCATCGATGGCGACTACACCGGCGGCGACGCCACCGAGTTTGCTAAGGTGTTCACTTACTATAGCCGTAACGCTACGGCCGGCCTGGCCGGCGGTGCGCCCTGGAACAGCGCTAGCACCTGGACATACAACGCCGACGGTACCGATTCGACGCCCATGCCCGTGGCATTCCCCACGCTAGCCAACCCGGTTACCATCCAGAGCGGCCACTTGGTAACGGCCGCGACAAACAGTAACGAGGCCGCCAGTCTCAATCTGCTGGGCATCCTCGACCTAGGCCCTTACGTTGCAAACAATTTCAGCACCATCACGGGCACGGGGACGCTGCGCATCGGGTCGGCCATTTTCCCGGCTGGCAACTACGCCAACTTCGTGGCAGCCAACACCGGCACGGTAGAATACACCGGCGCCGCACAGCTGCCCGCTCGCGACACGTACAACAACCTGCTCTTGTCGGGTGGCACGACCAAGCTGCTGAGCAACCTCGACCTGACCATCAACGGCACGCTTAACGTAACAGCCGGCACGCAGGTCGACAACCCCAGCAACCAGAATCTGACCCTGACTTCGGCCGCGAGCGGTGCCACTATCAACGGCACGTTCAACCTGTTCGACGGCAATCTGACCGTGGGCTCGTCGCTCACGAGCGGAGCCGGTGGCACCCTGAATCTGGGGTCGGGTACGGTAAGCACTGGCACCACGCTGGCGACGCTCAGCGGTGGCCGCATCAACCAAGGCTCGGGCCTGGTACAGGTTGGCACTGTGTTCAACAACGCCGGTACGTACAAGGCCAGCGCGGGCCGCACGGTGGTGGAGACCGACTTCAACAATACCGGCACGTACAGCGCCTCGACGGGCGACCTGCTGGTGCGCGGCAACACGACCAACGGCGCCTCGGGTGAGTTCACGGCGGGCAGCGGGGTAGTGGACATGAACGGCACCTTCACCAATGTTGGCACGTACACGGCCACTACCAACAACATTATGCGCGTGAGCGGCGACTTCGTGAACCAGGCAGGCGGCAGCTTAGATGCCGCTAACTCCAACGTAATCCTGCGGGCCAACTTCACCAACCAGGGCAACTTTACGCCTGGAACCAGCCTGGTACAGTTCATCACCGACGTGAACCGGATTATTACCGGCACCACGTACTTCTACGACCTGCAGAAGCTGGGCACGAGCAACCTGACTTTTGGCCCAAACACCGATGTACACGTGGGCGACCTGATGACCATTAAGAACAGCTACATCTTCACCGGCACGTCGAACAACAACATTCTGTACCTCGACAACGGCGCCATTCAGCCGATTGTGGGCAACACGCTCACCTCGTACGTAATTGGCCGCCTGGCCATGCGTCTGCCTAACGAAGCCGGCAACAGCCGCGTGTTCCCGGTAGGCGCTGGTCAACGCTACCGGCCGGTTACGATTAAGAACGTGGGCGGCTCGTCCGGGGCCGTGGTTCTGGTGGAAATCATCAATGGTAAGGCCCCTGGTGCCGCCGACAATACCACCATCACGAACTTCTCGGCCAACCGCTATTACCGCATCCAGACGTTGATAGGTACCGTCACCAACCCCACCATTCAGCTGAGCTTCAACACCGATGTGGTAGACGAACAAGTGAACGTGCCGGGCAACCTGCGCGTGGCCAAAGCTTCGGGGCCGCTCGGCGTGAGCACCATGTGGGCTTCGGCGGGTGGTGCCGGCGTGTACTCGCCTGATGCGCCTCGCGGCTACACCATCTCGGCAGCTAACCAGACGGTGATTAACGGTAACTCGTTCTTCGTATTGGCCTCGACCAACGCCGTCGATAACCCCCTCACCGGTGTGACTCCGCTGCCCGTGACGCTCGTTAGCTTCTCGGCTACCCGTCAAGGTTCGGCCGTGCAGGCATCTTGGGCCACGGCTTCGGAAAAGAACAGCGCCTACTTCGTAGTGGAGCGCTCGGCCGACGGCCGCAGCTTCGGCGAAATCGCCCGCGTAGAAGCCAAAGGCAACAGCACGGCCCGCGTAGAGTACGGCTCGCTCGACCGCTCGCCCCTAGGTGGCATCAGCTACTACCGCCTGCGGCAGGTAGACCGCGACGGCACCACGGCTTATTCGAACGTGGCTACCGTGCGCTTCGAAGGCAAAACCGGTGAGCCGACTCTGGTTGCGTATCCCAACCCGGCTACCGACAAAGGCTTCCGCTTGGCTACTGCCAATCTGGCCTCGGCCAATGGCACGGTGCGCGTGATTGACAACGTGGGCCGCGTAGTGTTCACCCAGACCATCACGGCCGGTGCTGCCGAAGTTACCGTGCAGCCGGCCCAGCCCCTGGCCAGCGGCATGTACTTTGCCACTTGGACCACCGCCCACGGGGTGAAGCTGACCACTAAGGTTTCGGTGGAGTAAACACCGCCCGAATAAGAAAGAAAGCCCGGCTGCGCCTGCAGCCGGGCTTTCTTTCTTATTCAGCCACGTGGCTGCAGGCAGTTACGGGGCTTATTGGACCGGGACAGCGGCTACTCTGCCAACCGCGGCGCTATCAGCCACGGATGTGGCCGTGGCCCATTTTCGGCGGCAGCGGCTATCTAGAAGCTTGTGCAGGTGCACTTTATCGCCAACGACGGGCGGAGCCTTCCTACTCCGCGCCGCTGCGGGGTAGCCCGCACACGTGGCGCATGGCTAAACTCGGGGGCAGCTAGCCGGCTCCTGCAGGGATTGGACCACGGCACTGCTCGTGGTTAATAGTGAAGTCTGGCAGCCTGGGCGCACTGTTCACCCTAGTGATGGAAGTCAGCGCGCTGCTGCTCACCTACCGCGGCCCCTGCGCCGCAACAGCGGCGCGCAAATACTCGCTCGCACCGGGCTCGGTTAATGCGGAGGTAAGCGAAGCGGCTTTCAGCTTTGCCTGTTCATGCGCGAACACAGCAGCGTCACCAACTTGGCCGGACGCCTTGCACCGCACTGCAGCTATTCAAGCAATTAACCCGGCCACAGTGGCACCCAGCGCACACCGGACGGCCCCTTAGGATGGCGCTGGCATTAGAATACCAGCACCGTCGCGCTGGCCCGAGCCACTGCAAGCCTTCATTTGGCGGCACAAGTCTGGCTTCCTACGTACCGGATGGGACGTCGCTACCCGACATGCGTGCAGTCAGCAAGGCTCGGGGCATCAAGGCGCACATTACCGGCAGACTTATGGCCGGTAGCGGCACGATGTTCGACCTACCGGCCAGTACAACCCGCAGTGCACTTGCAGCTGATAATCGTTTCCGCTTCTTTCTGGTACCATACTACTGCCACTTCGGGCGTAGTACGCCAAATCATTCTCGTCACCCAACTGCAAGTGGGACGGCTCAGTACCATACTGGTTCTGGCCAGGACCGGATGCCTGCGTGCGCCGCGCAGGCTTTTACTATATGGCAGGGTACCGTCGCTAACAGAAGCGTTTTTCAGCCGGCGAAGCTACGTAGAGCCCTGCCGGACGATGAGCGGCAGTGTCAGGATTCATGTGCAGCAAAAAGCCCCGCCCGGAAATCCGGGCGGGGCTTTTTGTGTTTGCCTTGCTCTAGCTGGTTAATTCTTCTCGATGCGACGGATGGCGACATCGTTGCCCTGGCGCACTTCGAGTAGGTACACACCGCTGGCCAGAGAAGCCGGCAGGCGCAGCACATGGTCGGCCCGCAGGGTGACGGGAGCCAGTACCAGGCGGCCGGTCAGGTCGCGCAGCGCCACCGTGGCCGGAGCCGTGGTGGGCAGCTCCACCATCATGCGGTCGGTGGCCGGGTTAGGATACACCGCCAAGCCCGGCAGGGCATTGGCCGCCAGCGTGGCCGACACCAGGTTGAACGGCGTGGCGCCGGTAGCCGTGCCGCCCGGTGTCGTCACCGAAATCAAGCCTGACACGCTGCCCGTGCCGCTGGGCACCACAAAGGTGATAGTTGTGGCATTCACCACGGTGAAATTCGTGACCGTGAAGGTGCCGATTTGCACGGCCGTTGCTCCCGTCAGGTTTGTGCCCGTAACCGTCACGGTAGCCCCAGGGCCGCCCGACGTGGGCGTGAAGCTGGTGATGGTGGGGACAGCCGGAGCCGTGTAATTGGTAATGGTGATGTCGTCGACGTTGATGCGCGAACCAGTACCTGCGGTCGTGTTGGTGTTGCTGATGCGCAAGCGCACGTTGCCGGCCTGGTTCACCGTGAAGCTGTATGGCGTGAGCGTAGTGCTCAGGGCCGTGGGCGCGCCCGGCACGACGGAGTACGACGTACCACCGTTGGTCGAGATTTCGAGCACGAACGAAGTCGCTGCATCGTTGCCGTACATGGCTGCGTTCAGCGTAATCACACCGGCACCAGTGGGCTTGTCGAAGTTCATGGCAATCGAACCGCCGCGGATGCGTGCCCCCTGAATCTGATTCACTTTATCGTTGAACTGGTTGCCGATGAGAGCGTCGGTGAAAGTCCAGTCGCCGCTGCGCAGCGTCACGGTAGCGGCGGCATAAGCCGTTTTGGTGCCCTGCTCAAAATCCTCGAACGCAACCGTCGTGGCCGGAGCTACCACCAGGAACGACAGGGCAGCCGACGTACCGCCGGCGTTGGTAACCGTGATGGGGTACGTGCCCGCGGCGGGTACACCAGCGGCCGGAATCGTCACGGTGTAGGCCGTGCCCGAGGAGCCCACCACCGTACCGGTGTAGGAAGCCCCGTTAAAGTTGACCGTGGTGCCGGCCGTCAGGTTCGTGCCGTTAATCGTCAGCGTAAAGCCTGTGCCAGCTAGGGCCCGGGCGGGCGTGAAGCCGGTAATCGTGGGCGCGGGGGGCGCGGTAACGGTGAACGTAGCAGCTGCCGAAGTCCCGCCCTGGTTGGCCGACGGGTTGGCCACCGTTACATTGTAGGTACCGGCGGTAGCAATAGCCGAAGCCGGCACGGCGGCCGTCAGCTGCGTAGCCGAAACAAACGTCGTGGTCAGGGCTGTGCCGTTGAAGCTAACCACTGAGCCGCTGAGGAAGCCAGTGCCGTTCACTGTGAGGGTGAACGCTGCGCCACCAGCCACCGCCGTGGCCGGGCTCAGGCTCGTGATGGTGGGCGCGGGCAGCGTCACGGTGAAGCTGGCAGTGCTGGTGGCCGTGCTGGCCGGCGTAGTTACGGCAATGGGGCCGCTGGTAGCGCCCGCGGGCACAGTGAAGGTGATGGTAGTGCTGTTTACCACCGTGAAGCCCGTGATGGCCACGCCGTTCAGCGTCAGAGCCGTGGCTCCCGTGAAGTCGGTACCCGTAACGGTTACCGTGGTGCCAGCCGTGCCGCTGGTGGGCGTGAAGTTCGTAATCGTGGGGGCTGCGACGGCCGCAACCGGCGCGAAGGCCACGCCCCGGAAGGCCGTGTTGGCAGTGTTGCTGGCCACGGCATTTGGCATGGCAGACAGCGTGGGCGCCGCATTGTAGCCCGACGCATCGCTGAGCACAAACAGGCCGGTGGGGCTAGTGGCCACCAGCCCTACCGTGGTACCGTTGGTAGTGCCGTCGAGGCCGCGCACCTGCACCGTAGCCGAGCTGGCAATGATGCCGTTGAACGTCCAGGAGCCGCCCACTAGGCTCCACTTCTGAATGCCGCCGGTAGCGCCGGCGTCGTCAGCCACGTAGGCCACGTCTACGCCAACTACCGTAGTGCTCAGGTCGGCGAAGTAGTAGCCGTAGGGGCTGTTGTTTGGGGTAATGCCGTTAACGGACGCAGTGGAGTTGAAGCCGGTCAGGCCCGTTACCGACTGGCCGGCCGTGGAGGGCAGTCCGCTGCCGATTTGGCTGATGCGGTTGTAGGTGCTGGTTGCCGTCGACAGATAGAGGTTGCCCCCGGCAATGTTCAGAACACGGCTTGTGAAGGTGGCCGTCGTGAGCTGGGTGGGAGCGAAGCCGTTCAGCGCAACATAGTGCACCCCTGCTGGCGTCCCGGTGCCGGTAGCGTAAAAAGCGGTGCCGTCAACCGAAGCGACCGACCGGGGCGAACCGCCGCTGAAGGCGCCACCCAGGCTGGTAGCCGTATTCACTGCTCCATTGGCGCCAACCAGTCCAATCACCCGCGCATAATCGGTAGTGGCCGAAGTGCTGATGCCGCTGATGCCGGGTACGGCTCCGTAGCCCGTCAGCACCAGAGCCTGCCCATCGGCAGTGCGGGCCAAGGCCAACTCGGCCGTCGAGGTTCCATTGACCGTGAATGCCCGGTTGTTGCCGCTCACGGCCGTAGGCATAGCAACCGTCTGCACCAGCATGCCCGCCGGCGTGTACTCATCCAGAAAAACCGCCGTTGAGGCCGAGCTCAGCGGCGCGGCGCCATCGCCCACCCGGGCAATAACGATATTGCCAGGGGTGAAGGGAGCCGCGACTGCCGCCGCGGGCCGCAGCAGCACCTGGACCATCAGGCCCAGTAATAATCCCAATCGATAAAAACACTTCATTGGTGGTTGTGGAAATTGGTGAGAGGAAAAACCTAAACATGGGTCAAGCCCACGCCAAAGGTACGTTCCCGGGCTTTACGCGAGGCACCCCTGGCTCGATTAATACGGCGGACTGGAGCAATGGCTGGCTATTACATTTTCTTCCCGGTTGGTAAAGTAATTTCGAAGCGCCCGCGTCTGTTTAGGCAGAATGAATGCCATGACTCTTTCGCTCCCCTCCTCCCTCGCGCCGATGACGGCTTCGCAGCAAGACCAGCAGATTGCCGAAGCCGTGCGCCAGCAGCGGCCCCGGCTGCTGCAGTTCATCCGGCGCCGCATTCCCGACGAAGCCGAGGCCGAAGACCTCCTCCAGGACGTTTTCGCCGAACTCGTGGAGAGCTACCGGCTGCTCAAGCCCGTGGAACAGGCCGCGGCCTGGCTGTTCCGGGTGGCCCGTAACCGCATCACCGACCTGTACCGCCGCAAGCGCCCCGTGAGCCTCGAAGCGGCTTTCGGGGCGGCCGAGGCCAGCGACGACGGCGAAGGCCTGCTGCTGGCCGACCTGCTGCCCGCCCCCGACGACTCGCCCGAAAACCGCCTGCTGCGCGAAACCCTTATGGAAGCCCTGGCCGATGCCCTGGCCGAACTGCCCGCCGCCCAACGCCAGGTGTTTGTGTGGCACGAGTTGGAAGACAAAACTTTCCGCGAGATGGAGGAGGAAACCGGCGTGCCGCTCAAAACCCTCATTTCGCGCAAGCATTACGCCGTGCTGCACCTGCGCAAGCGCCTGCAAGCGCTTTACACTGAATTGTTCACCGACTAACTGGTGAAGTAGTGAGTAGCGAGATGGTGAGCAAGCATTCTGCCCTCATTGCAATCCTCGCCACCGCACTGCTCGCCGTTTCGCCATTTCACTATCTCACCTATCATGGACCGTAAATTCTGGCTGCTGCGCGGCCTTCGCTTCTTCTTTTTCGCGGCGCTGTTCATCACCGTTGCAGGTTTTGCCACCCAAGCCCTCTGGAATTGGCTGATGCCGGCCCTGTTTCGCCTGCCCACCATCACGCTGGGCCAAACGTTTGGCCTGCTGCTGCTCAGCCGCATTCTCTTCGGCGGTTTTCGGGGTGGCCGGCCCGGCGGCTGGGCCCGCAAGCGCCGCGAGTGGCAGCAGCGCATGGCCGGCCGCCTCGAACACCTCAGCCCCGAAGCGCGCGAAAAGTTTCGGCAGCAGATGCGCAGCCGCTGCGGGGCTGGCTGGGGCCGCCAGCCCGAACCGTCGGCCACGCCGGCCACACAGCAACCGGCCTAGCATGTGCCGAAGCACGGAAAAGGCGCGGTCTCAATAGGGGCGGCGCTTTTTTTATGCTCCATAGGCCCTATGCGCTTCGCTACTCCAGGCACCTACCAAATGAGTGAAAAAAACAAGTAGCAGCAGACTGCACAACTGCCAGAACGCTACCACAGAACTTCTCAATCAGCACTACTGAAGTAGCCATGTGAGTAACCATTAGACAATTTCATTTTGCACTAAGTTTATTTTTTTTATTCTCATTACGATATAATTTTATCCCATTGGCAAGCCCCTGCAGTTCAACTGCGGGGGCTTTTTCGTTTGGTCGTCTCAATTTTGTGCCATTTTATTGTTTTAATCCCAGATTAAACGTGAATTTTTTTCGAAAAAAATTTGCAAGGAATGTAAAGCACGCGTATGTTTGCATCGTTCAAAAAATAATTCAATTAGTGCAAATCAATATGCTACCCTCCCGCCCCTCCGCTGTTGCTGCCGCCATTGTGCTGCTTTTTGCCGGGCTGCCTGGCCGGGCTCAGTACGCATTCAACAGTGTGGCCCGGCCCGTACCGGCCGCTGCCGGCCACGACCCCGAGGAAAACCCCAAAACCACCCCCTATAAAACCGTGCACGGCGTGGTGCAGAGCCGGCAAGGCGTACTGCCCGGGGCCACGGTTTGGCTGCACGGCTCTCGCACGGTGGTAGTTACCAATGCCGAAGGTGAATTTGAGCTGCGCGTGCCCGCCAATGCCCAGGTAATTGAACTGACCTGCGGCTACGCCGGCCTGCAAGACGAGGTATTGCGCGTAGCCCCCGCACAGGCCCTAGGCTCGGTGTACCTGCTGCGCCCCCACACTATCAAATAACCACTTGCTGACCAATTGCTCCCACGCTCATTCTCGCCTTTTTTCTGCACTTCCTACACCCACCTTTTTCTGCAAAACCCACGCTCACATCCACCTTTCTTTTCTGCAAACCACACTCTCTTGAAAAAACCCCTGGCTGACTAAGACCAGGGGTTTTTCGCCCATTGCGCCAGCCAGCTTTCGGGTCCGCAACTGGTTTACTAACTGCCCGCATTGAACGCGAAAACCACCGGGTTGGGCTAAATCACCTGCCTCACTGCATGCTGCGAAATGACCTTTGCAGCGCTTCATATGCCACCTTTTTAGCTGTTATTCCTATGCGTACTGCCCTGCTTTTCCTGGCTACGGCCTGCCTGGCCGCTGTTTCGCCGGCCGCCAATGCCCAAGCCCTGCTGGCGAGCAACGCTGCACATTCGGCCGCAACCTACACCGCACCCACCGAGCCAACGGTGGTGATTGTGGGCCACATCGCCAACCCCGACGGGCCGCTGCCCGGCGCTGTTGTGACGCTGGTGAGCACCAAGCAGATGGCGGTAACTAATTCCGAAGGCGAGTTTCAGTTTGTGGTGCCGGCCAGCACCCGCACGCTGCAAGCCGTGGTGTCGTTTGCCGGCTACGCCGATGAGCGCCTCACCCTGAACACCGACGACGCCGAAGCAACCGCCACGCTGGCCGATGAGCAGAATGTGCCGCTGGCACGCCGCCAGCAGCTTAAGTTTTACCTGAAAACGGCCCGCAAAGAAGCCCGGCACGACTTGCGCGAAGTGCGCCGCAACATGCGCTAGCCACTACGCCACCGAAAGCACCGCTGCCGTAGCGGCCCGAACGCAAAAATCCCCAGCCATCCGGGCTGGGGATTTTTTGATTTAAACCGGAGGCTACCTTATAGCTTCACGTCCTGGCTGTTATCCTTCTGCACCCGGTCGATGAACTCGTGGTAGGGGTCGACGGCGACTTTGGCGGGCTCGCGGGCGGTGATGAACTCGAACTTGTTGTCGCCGGCGTGCAGGCGGCGCTTGGTGAGCAGCAGCGGCGGCACGGGCTTTTTATCCTTGCCGGGGGTGGCAAACACGGCTAGCGGCAGGTAGTCGTTCAGGGCCACGGGGCGCTCGGTGCCGAGGCTGTCGGCCAGCAGCTTCTTGCTGTTCACGGTGAAGTTGACCTGGAACCGGCCGTTGGGCAGCTTTTTCACGGCTGCATCGGTAATGCGGTTTTCGTAGAGCGTGATGCGGTCGAAGAGGTCCGTGACCATGTTCTGGAGCGAGTCGGGGGCGACTTTGCGGAATTCGGCCACCAGCGCGGGGGCCGTGGTGTAGGGCGCGGTTTCGAAGCGGTGCTGAGCCAGGAAGCTGTGCAGCGCCTCGTTCACTTTGGCTTCGCCGAGGTAGTCCTGCAAGGCGTACATCACCACCGAGCCCTTGCGGTAGTGGATGTAGCCCTGGTTTTCGACCTTGGCCAGCGGCACTTCCTTCTTGCGCTCGAAGGCGCGGCCGCGCAGGTAGCTGTTCAGCTCGTAGTCGAGGAACTTGCCCATCGTGTAGGCACCGTAGTGGTGCTTCATCACCATCAGGGCCGAGTATTGGGCCATGGTTTCGACGAGCATGGTTTCGCCCTGCACGTTGCCGCCGGCTACCTGGTGGCCCCACCACTGGTGCGCCACCTCGTGGGCCGTCACGTAGAACGGGTAGTCGATGTCCTCGGGGTCGGTGGGGTCGACTTTGGCGATGAAGCCGATGCTTTCGGAGAACGGAATGGTACCCGCGAAACTCTGGGCGAAGCTGGCGTATTTCGGAAATTCTAGAATACGCACCTGCGTGTGCTGGTAGGGACCGAAGTTCTTGGTGTAGTAGGCGAACGACTCCTTCACGGCCTGGACCATGGTTTTCAGGTTATACTCGTGGCCGGGCTGGTAGTAGATTTCGATGGGCACCGTGCGGTGGCCGGCCGAGTCCTGCCACGCATCCTTGTACACCTTATAGCGCGCTGAGAGGAAGGTATAGAAGTTGAGCATGGGCTGCTCCATCTTATACTGGAAGTAGTGGCGGTTGCCCTTGGTCCAGTCCTTAATGAGACGGCCGGGAGCCACGGCCAGCTGGTCGGCGCTGGTGCTGAGGGTGGTTTCGAAGCGAATCCAGTCGGCATCCTGGCTCAGGCCCATGTTCTGGCGGGCGGCCAGGTCGGTGGCCGGGGCCATGCGGTCCTTGGGCTTCAGGCCGTTGCGCTTGCGCACGTCGTCGTCGCTCAGCTCGCCCTGCTCGCTGTAACCAATGGTGGGCAGGTAGGCCGCGCTGTTCATAAAGATGCCGTTCTGCACGATGTTGGTGTTGGAGCCGGAGTTGGGGAAGCCGGTTTCGCCGTAGTCGAGCACGGCGCGCATTTCGAGCGAGTCGCCGGAAGCCAGCGGCCGGGCCAGGCGATACAGGCGGAACTGGCCTTCGCCGAGCGTGGTGTCGTTGAGCACCAGCGTGGCGGCGGGGCTACCCAGCACCAGCTGGCGCACGCGGGCCGCGCCCGGCACCAGCAGAATCACGGTATCGAGGGGCCGGGCGTGGCGGTTTTTCAGCCAGAAGCGGCCGTCGATGTGCACCTGCCGGGTGGCGGGGTACAGGTCGGTTTGCAGGTTCACGGCCACCAGACGGGGCTGCGGCACGTCTTTGAAGCGGCGGTACTGCTGCTCGTAGCGCAACTGGGCTTTCTCCTGGGCTTTGGGCGTGGTGTAGTGGTTTTCGATGTTGGTGTTGTAGAAGATGAAGCTGCCGGTGCTTAGCATCACGAGCGCGCCCAGGCCGAGGGCAACCCAGGCGGGGCGGCCCCAGCGGCGGCCGGCTTCGGCCCGGCGGCGGGCGAAGGCCCCGTCGGTGCCACGCACCCAAAACAGGTTGGCCACCAGCGCCAGCAGAATGGCCGCGCCGGCCCAGTACAGCTTAAACCAGGTGAAGCCGGTGAGGAAATGCCCGTAGCCGTTCATGTCGGAGTAGGGCGTGCCGGGGTCGCCGGTGTAGTTGAGCAGCTGGTGGTTGAGCCCGAGCTGGCTCTGGAACAGCGTGACGAGGTAGTACACCAGCATCACGAAGTGGCCGAGGTACTTGTTGTTTACCATCACCTGAATGAGCATGGCCAGCACGCACAGCAGCAGGTAGTCAATCAGCTTGATGCCGAACAAAGTTTCGACGTACAGCCCCAGCTCGTAGTGGAAATAGCCTTTCAGCGTCTGGAGCAGCACGCCACACACGAGCACCACCGCCAGCAGCACCACCTGCACCAGCCCGAGGGCCGAAAGCTTACTCAGGAAAGGTACCCAGTTGGGCACGGGCAGGGCATCGGTAATCTGGCCGATACCGGCGTCGCGCTCGCGCCACACCAGCTCGCCGGCGTAGTAGGTGATGATGATGAGCACGAACAGTGCGAAGTTGCCGCTGAGCACGCCCACCATTTCGTTGGTGACGGGGTAGGTGCTGGTGTCGTACATCTTGCCCACCTGCCAGCCCACGGTGAGCGTGAAAATGACGCCCGCGCCCACAATGGCCGCGAAATATACGCTGCGCACAATACCCCGAAACTCCAGCTTCGTCAGGCTCCAGTACTGGCGCAGGCTCATGCCGGAGCTGAACAGCTGCGTGACGCGCGGCAGCACCAAACGCCCGCCCATCGGCGCGGCCACGGCATCGGCCAGGGCAGCAGCGGCGCGGCTTTTCTTCGACGGGGCTTTATCCGAAGCGAAGGCCGAGAAGTGGAAGCGGACGTAGCACAGCGCCAGCAGCAGCGCGCCCACACCCAGCCAGAAGGCCCGGTTCAGCACTACGTACTGGCTGAGGGGCGTGAGCAGGGTGTTTTTCTCGGCGGCGGTCCAGTAGCGGGTGGTGTAGTAGATGGCGCCCGAGCCGAAGGTATCGAGCATGGCGGCCAGGGTGGTGTTGTCGAGGTCGCTCAAAAACGACTGCGAAATCAAATACGCCACCAGCACCACCACCGAGCCGATGTAGGTGCTCAGGATGTTGCGCGTGAGCGTGGCCATGGTGAAGAAAATGGCTCCCGTGAAAAACAGGTTCGGCAGCACAAACAGCAGGTAGGGCCACAGGTAGTAGCTCGCGTGGAAAGGGCCGAACTTGGTGGCATCGACGCCCGGCAGGAACTGGCCTAGCAACAGCCCCAGGGCAATGCCGCTGAATACCAGCGCGCAAATCACGAGCGAGCCCAGGAAACGCCCGCCCAGGTAGCCAAATTTGCTGATGGGCTTGGTGTAGAACAGCGAGAACGTGCGGTGCTCGAAATCCCGATACACCGGGTTGCCCATGATGGCCGAGGTGATGATGACGCCGAACAGGCTCAGCACTACAATGGCCCCGCTGATGGAATGCGGCGAGTTGATGTGTACGTGCGCGCCGTCGGCGCTGAGGCTGACTTTGGTGCCGGAGCCGAAGATGCCGCCGGCGGCGGCCGTCACCAGTGCGCCCATGAGGGTGAGAATGATGAAATAAATCCACGTGGCCGGGCGGCGCAGGCGGTATTTCAGCTCGAAAAGAAAAATGGGGAGGAACATGAGTGCAGAAGGTGGAAGGTTGGTCGAGGTAGAGACGCGACACTTCGCGTCTCAGCATTGGACGATGATGGCAGAACGGTTTGCTGGCGGCGCGAACGCCGAGACGCGAAGTGTCGCGTCTCTACCTCGTTCTAAGCCGGCACTGCTTTACCTGACGGCTCCGTAATCTGCGCGAAGTAGACATCCTCCAAATCCGGGTTCACTTCCTCAAAACTGCCATCGGGCCGCGTGTCGCTCAGCACGTGCACGATGGTTTTGCCCGCGAACAGGCGCGAGCTGATAACGTGGTGCTCGGCCTGGGTGGCGTCTACTTCGTCCTTGCTCACCAGCTTGCGCCACACCTGGCCGCGCAGCTGCTCCACCACCGTGAGCGGGTCGCCGGTGAGGCGCACCTGGCCCTGGCTGATGATGGCCATGTTGCGGCACAAATCGGTCACGTCGCTCACGATGTGCGTGCTGAGGATGATGATGATGTGCTCGCCAATCTCACTCAGCAGGTTGTGAAAGCGGTTGCGCTCGGCAGGGTCGAGGCCGGCGGTGGGCTCGTCGACTATTATAAGTTTCGGGTTGCCAAGCAGGGCCTGGGCAATGCCGAAGCGCTGCTTCATGCCGCCGGAGTAGCCGCCCAGGTTCTTCTTGCGGGCGTTCCAGAGGTTGGTTTGCTGGAGCAGGGCCTCCACGATTTCCTTGCGCTCCTTGCTGTTGCCAATGCCCTTAAGCACGGCCAGGTGGTCGAGCAATTCCTCGGCCGATACACGGGGGTACACGCCAAACTCCTGGGGCAGGTAGCCCAGCACGCGGCGCACGGCGTCTTTATCGCGCAGCACGTCGAGGTCATCGAGCATGATGGTACCGGTGTCGGCATCCTGCAGGGTGGCAATGGTGCGCATCAGGCTCGATTTGCCGGCGCCGTTGGGCCCAAGCAGGCCGAACATGCCGGTCGGGATGTCGAGGCTGACGTTTTTGAGGGCTTGCACCCCGTTGGCGTATGTTTTTGATAGGTTGGCAATGGTGAGGGCCATTTTGACAGAAAAAAGGTGAGTGAAATCGAAGGAAATTATCGGCAGGACGGCAGCAACATATCCAGCCGCCCGGGCTTCGGATGCAAGAAACAACGGGAGCGTTGCTTAGGCCCGGGCGGCAGCCGCCGGAAATGGAAAAGGGTGAGCGGGTTAACTGATTCAAAGGTCAGCTAATTGCCTGCACCACGCCGCCCGAAAATGACAGCTTCGCCGTGCTTCGTGACGAACTGCGCCCGGACGCGGACCAACTGCGTTCGTCATTATTAGTTGAGGAAGGGCCGGGGCCGCCGGTAGTTTTGCCCCATGAATTTCTCCCAGTTTTTTCGGCACCGCGCCGCCCGGCACGGCCTCGTGTGGCTGCTGATTATCGGTTTCATTGCCCTCATGGCCTCGCTCGACCCGGCCAATTCCTGGGAGAAGGTGCGCTACAACGCCGTGCTGCTGGCGGTGCTGGCGGCGGCCATTTATGCCCACTACGCGCTGCTGACGCGCTTTTTTGAGCGTGGCCACTACGGGGCGTACGCCGTGAGCGCGCTGGGGCTGGTGCTGGCGGGCGGGGCGCTGCTCGATGCGCTGAACCACGTGGCGCACATCGCCATCATCAACCAAACCGGCCAGCGCATTACCACGCCCTACCTGTATGGGCAGGCGGTGGGCAACGTCACGCTGGCGCTGGTGCTGGCCACAGTGGCGCGCTACGTGCGACGCGGCATCACCAGCCACTTCCAGATGCAGCAGCTGCGCGCCCTGCAGCTCGAAACCGAGCTCAGCCTGCTGAAAGCCCAGGTGAACCAGCACTTCCTGTTCAACACCCTCAACAACCTCTACGGCCTGAGCCTGGCCGCGCCCGACCAAATGCCCGAGGCCCTGCTGCAGTTGGCCGGGCTGATGCGCTACCAGCTCGACAGCTCGCGCCAGGCCACCGTGACGGTGGGCACCGAAGCCGAGTACCTGGCCAACTACATCGGCCTCGAAAAGCTGCGCCTGCGCGAAAACACCACCGTCGAATTCACCGCTGACCTGCCCCACCCCGACCGCCCGCTGGCCCCGCTGCTGCTGCTGCCGCTGGTAGAAAACTGCTTCAAGCACGCCATAGACCCCAGCGGCGACAACGTCATCCGCATCCACCTCACCCAAACCAACACGGGCCTGACACTGCGCACCGGCAACAGCATTCCGGCGCAGTTCCGGCCGGCGCCTTCGGGGCTGGGGCTGCCTACCTTGCGGGCCCGGCTGGCGCAGTTCTACCCCGGCAACCGCCACCGCCTGGCCGTGGAAGCCAGCGATACGTTTTACGCCGCCAATTTGCAGCTGGTGCTGTAGCGCGGACTTTGTAGTCCGCGTTTTCGCGTTATTCAAACTATTTAGGGACGCGGACTACAAAGTCCGCGCTACACCCTCTCCTATGACCACTCCTGCCCCACTGCGCTGCCTCTTGGTTGATGACGAGCCACTGGCCCACACGGTGATGCGTGCCTACCTCGACCGGATTCCGGGTCTGGCTACCTGGGCCGGCAGCTGCTACGGGGCCGTGGAGGCGCTCACGTTTCTGCGCGCTACGCCCGTCGATGTGCTGTTTCTGGACGTGGACATGCCCGTGCTTACTGGCCTGGAGTTGCTGCGGGCGCTGCCCCAGCCGCCGGCCGTGGTGCTGTGCACGGCCCACGCCGCCCACGCCCTCGATGCCTTCGACCTCGGCGTGGTCGACTACTTACTGAAACCCATTCGCTTCGAGCGGTTCATCAAAACCATCAATCGCCTGCAGGCCCTGGCCGAGCCGGCCGTTGCGCTTCCGCAGTCGCCCGCACCTGAGCCGGCTGCCGCAGTGCCCGCTTCCGATTCCATCTTTCTGAAAACCGATGCCGGCACCGAGCGGGTGCGCTTTGCCGAGCTGCTGTTTGTGGAGGGCTACGGCAATTTCGTGAAGTGCCATCTGGCTTCGGGCCGCGTGCTGCTCACGGCCGAAACCATGAAGCAGATGGAAAGCCAGCTGCCGGCCGGTCAGTTCGTCCGTATCCACAAAAGCTATTTGGTGAACCTGGCCAGCGTGGAGCGCCTGAGCGGCAACGTGCTGCTGGTGGGCGCGCGCGAGTTGCCCGTAGGCAGCACCTACCGGCAGGAGGTGCTGCGGCATTTGCGGTGAGCGGTAGACCTGGGCTATTGCGCGCCGGTATTTTCCAGCATTTTTATGGCGGCTTCCTCAGCGGCCGTGGCGGCTACTACGTTGCCCTCGCGCCAGTAGGGCCGGGTATAGTGCGTGCCCCGTTTGAATAAGGGGCCGCTGTGCTGCTCAGCTTTGGCGAATGGGGCGGGGCTGGCCCCCAGGGCGCGCACCAGCATCTCGCTCGTGAATTCGTATTTGAAAGCAGGACTACTGCCCTGGAAGGCATCCAGGCTGAGCTGGAGGCGCACAAAGCCGGGATAGAGCAAGCCGCCCTGCTCCCGGAACTCGACGCGCTGGCGGGCGTTGGTGCCTTTTACTTTCACCACCAGCAGGTTGATTCCCCGCAGGTACTGTTGTAGCTCGGTGGGCACTTCGCTTTCAATCAGCCGGATGGTGAGCGTCTGGCGGTCGATGCGCACAGTGCCCTGATGCACGTAGTCGGGGTCGGTTGAAATGGGCGTGCAGCGCACTTCATAATAGGGCGCCTCGGCTACGCCAGCGGGCGTTTCGAGCAGCGTGTAGCGGAAGTATTTGAACCGAGTGCTGTCCAGGTACGGACTGTTTTGGGTTACGTCGTAGCATTCGCCGGTGTAGCCCAATCTTAGCGGACTGGATATGGCTTTTCGGGCATCGTCCTTGCGCATCGGGGCCTCGCCAGCGCGGGATTCGCGCACCCGCACCAATACTTCGGGGCTGCGCGAGCGTTTGGGGTTGCCTTTGATGTAGTAGTCCACCAGTCCATCGGCAAACTTGGCCACCTCGCCGTTGTAGGTTGTGAACTCGCGGTAATACGTTTGCAATTCGACGGGGCTGGCCATGCGGGCCGTGGTTTGGCGCACGGCTCGCTTCAGCAGCGTGGTGGGCGAAAGTGCCGTCACGGTAACTTCCTGCAAAGCATAGGGCTGGGGCTGCAGCTTCAGGAGGAGTGCGGCAGTAGCCCCTTTGGCGGAAATGGTCATCGACGTATAGCCCAGGGCTTGGACGCGGATACTGTCGGTACCAGCGGCCGGCAAGGTCAGCCGAAACACGCCCTCCTGGTTGGTAACGGTGCCGCCCGGTTGCCCGGGCACGGCCAGCGAGGCAAAGGGAACTGCGGCCTGCGTGCGCGCATCGAGCACGCTGCCGGTTACCACGGTTGCAACCTGGGCCTGGCCGACAAATGCCAGCAGCAGGGCTGGCGTAGCCAATAAAAGGGACGAAAAGCGCATAAAACAAGCAGGAGCAGAAACGAACGGGCAAGGTAACCCATTGCTGTCTGCTCCTGATGCGAAAGGGACGAGTACCGTTGTCCCGCGGCTTCACATTTTATCCGCCCGGCGGCACCGCCGGGCCCCTACTGCCCGCCCTGCTTGCCGCCGCCGCCTTTCACGTCGTCGTTCGAGATGGATTTGCGCTGCTTGGTTTGCTGGGCTTGCCCAAAACGGTAGCTGAGTGCGAAGCGGAACGAGCGTTGGTAGGCGTAGTTCAGGTTGGTTTCGGCGAAGGCGGGCGTGTCGGTGGTGTTGCGGTAGAGCCAGTAGTTGTTGAAGGGCGCAGCGAAGTTCAGCACCGCATCGGCCTTGCCTTTGAGGAAGGTTTTCTTGGCCCCCAGCTGGTAGTAGAGGTTGGCCGAGCCGCGGCCCTGCAAATCGGGCGAGGGCAGCGAGCCGAACATAAAGCCCTGCAAAGTGAAGTCCTTGGGCAATTTGTAGGAGGTGTTAAAGTTCATGCTCGCCGTGAAGCCGCGCCGCTCGATGCCCAGCGCCGGGCTGCGCCGCACGATGTACTGAATATCGGGCCCGCCACTGATGTCCCAGCCCTTGGCCGGCTTGGCCGAGCCGTAGAAATTGAGCTGGTAATAGGCATTGGCCGCCACGTTCTGGTAAGTCTGCCGCGTGATGCCGTTCGCATCCGGCCCCAGCCGAATGGCTTCGATGGCGTTGCCCGTGCGGCGCATCGAGGCCGCGATGTTCAGCGAGCCGGCCTTGCCGTTGGTGTTGAAGCTCAGCTCGTACGAGTCGGTCAGTTCGGGGTCGAGGTCGGGGTTGCCGTACACGAGGTTCTTCGGGTCGGAGCGGTCCACGAAGGGGTTCAGGTAGTCGATATAAGGTCGCGTGATGCGGCGCGAATAGGCCGCGCGCACGCTGTTGTTGTCGCTGAAAGCATACTGCGCATTGCCGTTGGGCAGCAGCGTGAGGTAGCTGCGCGGCGCAAGCTCGGAGCCCGTGGTGCGGAAGCTAGCCGACAGGGCGGTGCGCTCGAGACGGCCGCCGAGGCTCACGGTCAGCTGCTTGCTGAGCTTGTTGGTGTAGGTGGCGTAGCCGGCCTGCACGTCCTGGTTGTAGCTGAAATCGGTGGCGCGGCCGGCCAGCGGCCGGAAGCCCGTGCGCTGCCCGCGAATCAGGCTGTCGCCCTCCACGCTGGCCACCGAGCCGGTGCGCCGCCAGATGCTTTTCAGGCCGGTTTCCAGCGTCTGTTTGTCGCCGAAAGGCTGCACCAAATCGGTCTGGAAGGTCACTTCCGAGCCGGGCGTGCGGCCGCGGCTGTGCTCGCGGTAGTTGGCCTGGCTGGTTTCGAGGTTGGTGTAGGAGCCCTGGTACTGGTCGAAGTCGTAGCCGAACGTGCCGCCGTTGGTGGCGTACTGGCCCAGCACGCTCCATTCCTTGCGCGGCAGGGCGTAGGTTTTGGTGTAGGTGCCGGTCAATTCGCCGTTCATGCCGCTGAAAATGCTGTTGGTGGCGCGGGTGAACAGCGCATTGGTCTGCGGCTGCAGCGGCGCCACGTACTCGTTCAGCATGTTGTTATAGTTGTGGCCGGCGTAGTGGTTCACCGAGGCGGCCAGCGACAGGCTCTGCTTGTCGCTCAGGTCGTAGTCGAAGCCCACGGCGCCGTTCAGCCACCGGCCGCCGTAGTTGCCGGTGCCGCGCTGGCTTAGTAGCGAGCCATCGAGCTTGCCCACGCGGGTCAGCTCCGATTGATTGGGGCCGTACCAGCCGCCCGTACTGGCCGACGAGGTAAAGCCGAGCTTCTTGGTTTTGAAGTTCAGCGAGCCGTTCACGCCCGAATTGCGGCTGCCCAGCGTGGTGCCCACGCGGCCGTTCAAGCCTTGTTCCACCCCTTTTTTCAGCACGATGTTGATGATGCCGGCGGTGCCTTCGCCGTCGTATTTGGCCGGCGGCGTGGTGATGATTTCGACCGACTTAATCTGCTCGGCCGGAATGGCTTTCAGGGCTTCGGCCAGGTTGCTGGCCAGCGTGGGCGAAGGCTTGTTGTTCACCAATACCTTGAAGTTGCCCGAGCCGCGCATTTTCACGTTGCCGTCGCCGTCTACGGCCAGCAGCGGAGCCTTGCGCAGCACGTCGGCCGCGGTGCCGCCGGCGTTGGTCACGTCCTGGTCGGCGTTGTACACCATGCGGTCGGGGCGGACTTCGACCACCGGCTTCGTGCCAATTACCACGGCTTCGGCCAGTGCCGTGCCCGCCACCGGCAGCTGGAATGCGGGTATGGCTGTGGTACCGGCAGTCACGGTCACGGCGCGGGTCTGGGTGTCGTAGCCCACGTAGCTCACCCGCAGCCGGAACGCGCCGGGCTTGAGCTTGGTGAACGAGAACTTGCCTGCGTCGTCGGCAGCTACCCCCGTAATGGGCGAGTCGCCGCTGGCGGGCAGCAGCACCACCGTGGCGTAGGGCACGGGCTCGCGCTTCAGCGAGTCGAGCACGGTGCCGGTGAGCGAGCCGGTGGCGGCCGGCGCAACAGTAGCGGCGGCCGGCGTTTGGGCGGCGGCGGGGCGGGCCAGCAGCAGCAGGGCAGCAGCCAGCAATGCGCCCAGCGGGCGGAGAGTAGCAGATTTCATCAGCAGAAAAAAGGAAGGTGGAGCCGGGTAACAGATGGAAGGCCGGGTGTGCCGGTTGCCTGCGACGGCCGGAATAAATACCAGTTGCGCTCCGGTTATCATCGCCGGGGGGCAAACGTTACACGAACCCTCGTTTTTTTTCTGAGCTGACAGCAGCGTTTCCATGGCCGGGTTGGGATGGGGGTGAAAGACTGCGTCAAAGGTCCTCCCCTGCCCCACGGCCGGCGCTCCAAACCATTATCTGGCCCGTCCCAACTTATGCTTTGGGACGCATCACTTCGCTGGGGGCCTGGCCCAGCAGCTTCTTGAACACGCGGTTAAACGTTGATTTTGAATTGAATCCACTCTCCAGCGCCACGCCCACCAGCGAGTAGTGCGCGAAGCGGCCATCGGCCAGCTTGCGGCGCGCTTCCTGCACCCGGTAGGTGTTCACGAAGTCGTTGAAGTTCTGCCCGCAGCCTGCGTTGATGACTTTGGACAGCAGCGCCGGGTGGGTGCGCAGGCGGTGCGCCAGCTCGGTGAGCGTCAGCTCGGGTTCCAGCCAGGGCTGCTCGTCGGCCATCAGGCGCAGCAGTTTCTCGCGCCATGGATGCAGCTCCGGGGCTAGCTCGGCTGCAGTTGGCGGCGACGCAACGGGTGGCTCAGGTGATGCTTCTGCCGCTACGGCAACTCCAGCGGCAGAAGCTTCGCTGGCAACGGCGGTTTCGGGCACGGCCGCAACGAGTGGAACAGTTTCCGCCGCCGCAACTGCGCCGGGCGCAGCTGCCGGAGTTGGTGTAGTTGCTGCGCTGGCCGCGGCCGTCGCGCCGGCCGTTTCATCAGCCGTTCTATCGCTGCTCCCGAAGCGCAGCGAGCTGGTAGCAGCAGCGTAGTTGGCCTGAATTCCTACCACAATCAGCCCGTAAATCAGCACGCCGCGCAGGGCGAAGAAGTACCACGCCGCGTCGTAGCTGAAATCATACACCTGATTGAGCGCGGTGAACATTAGGCTGAGCACCAGCACCAACGCCTGCAACGCCAGCAGCTGCCGCAGCCCGGCAAAGCGCAACCGCTCGGGGTCGGAGAAGTTGTCGTTCAGGTAGCGGGCGTAGCGGCGGTAGTCGGCCACCAGGCGCAGGCCGTAGCCCAGCAGCAGCGCCGAGCCGAGCAGGGCAGCGGGCAAGGCCGTTTCGTCAAAGGCGGTGGCCCCGGCCCCTTTGGTAGCGAAGAAATCGGGCAGCGGCCGCCCTAGAATTCTCCGATACCATACTAAGTCGTACAGCGCCACGGCCCCGAACGCGCCCCATTCGAGCAGGCCCGGCAGCAGGTGCTTCAGGGCGGGCCGCCAGCGAAAATCCTGGTTGGTGAGGCTGCGGAAGTACAGGTAGTACGCGCCGCCCAGCACCATATTGGCCCGCCAGGGCACGTAGAACATGACGGTGGAATGGCCGTCGTGGCTGTCGAACCAGCCGGCGTAGCCCAGCATCCATTGGCTCACGCTGAGGGTGGGCACCAGAATAAGCAGCGCCAGCAGGGCATCGGCGGGGCTGCTGCGCCGCCAGGCCCGGGCCAGCAGCCACAGCGTAGCCACGGCCCCCGGCACAACGAAGGGCAACAGCAACGAGCTACGCGGGCCAAAAGCAAACAACATGGCGACGAAAATACGGGCCGATACCGCGCGGGACGGCGCAGGCGCCTGGCCGGGCTCCGGATAATCCGGACTCTGGTTCCAATTGTTCGGCGCGCGGCCATTTTATCGGGCCATTGCGCCGCTGTATATTCGGCTGTTCCAATTGCCTTTCCGCTTCTATCATGCAGCATTTGCACCGCACGCCGCTCGACCAGCTTTTCGTTATCGACATCGAAACCGTGCCCTGCGTGGACTGCCACGACAGCCTCGACGACATGCTGCGCCAGCTCTGGGAGCACAAGAGCGAGAGCCTGCGCCGCCAGCAAGGCTACACCGGCCGCCCCCAGGCCGCCGAGCCATTCCCCGAGCACCTGAGCGCCGCCAGCCTGTTCGAGCAGGCCGGCGTGTATGCCGAGTTTGGCAAGGTGGTGTGCGTATCGGTGGGCTACTTTGTGTTCGACAAGGCCGAGGAAATCGTGCGGTTCCGGGTGAAAAGCTTTGCCGACCACGACGAGCGGCAGCTGCTGCGCGACTTTGCCGGGCTGCTGGCCAACAAGCCCAAATTCCTGCTCTGCGCGCACAATGGCAAGGAATTCGACTTTCCCTACCTGGGCCGCCGCCTGCTCATCAACGGCCTGCCGCTGCCCCCGCAGCTCGACCTGGCCGGCAAAAAGCCCTGGGAAGTGCCGCACCACGACACCATGGAGCTGTGGAAGTTCGGCGACCGCAAGTCCTACACTTCCCTCAACCTGCTGGCCGCCCTGTTCGGCATCCCTACGCCGAAAGACGACATTACCGGCGCCGACGTGGCCCGGGTGTACTGGGAAGACAACGACCTGGCCCGCATTGCGCACTACTGCCAGAAGGACATCATCACCACGGCCCGCATCCTGCAGAAGTTTCGGAGCGAAGAGCCGGTGCGTGATGAGCACATCGTGTACGCCGACGCAACCCCGGCCCCCATGCGACGGGTCATCTGAGGAGCAACCGCTTTTCACCTTCCTCATTTTCCTATTTCGCATGTTCCTTTCCGTGCCCCTACGCCGCCTCACAGCGGGGCTGGCCGCCGCCGTCGCGCTGCCCTCCTGCCAGCAGACCTGCCCGCTCAACATGAGCCCACCGCCTGCCTTCATGCTGGCTTTCAGCACTGATACGACCGAAACCAGCGGCCTTGGGTTTCGTCGGGCCGAACTGCTGTCGGCCTACCTCGTTCGCTACGCCGCCGCCGATTTTCAGCAGCCGCTCGATACGCTGCGCCAGCCTTCGGCCTCCACGCCGCTGAACAACCCGAAGCCCGTTCTGGCTATCTACTATTCGGCCGGGCACCCGCCGCAATTTGCTGTGCCCGACTACAGCACTCAATCCAGTGGCCCGGGCTACCGCCTGGTAGTGCCGGCGGCCAACCGCACCTTCGACATCAGCAACATCGTGTTGCAGCAGGCGCCCGGCGAAAACCGCTGCGACGGCTACCGCATCACCCGCCGCGAAGCCACCGTGAACGGCCAGCTCCGCGATGGCCTGAACACGCCGCCGCTGCTCACCAAATAGTCTCTTTCGTGCGGCTGGAGGGCGCCCGCGTCGCGCCGGGCATGCTTAGCTTTGAGCCGGTTGGAATGCCTTTGGGTATTGCAGCCGGCTTTTTTTGCTTTTCCTGACTACTGATGCGTCTTCCCGTTTTTCTGACCGCGCTGGCTGCGGCCGCCACTTTCGCTGCTCCTACCCACGCCCAAACGGCTTCGACCGCCGCCGGCAACGCCTTCGTGCGCGACAGCCTCGCCAGCTACGTGCAACGGGGCCTGCGCCTTTGGAATATTCCCGGCCTGGCCGTGACGGTGGTGAAGGACGGGCAGGTGGTGGTGTCGCAGGGCTTTGGCGTGAAGGCCGTGGGCAAGCCCGAGCCGGTAGATGGCAACACGCTGTTCCTCATTGCTTCTAATTCCAAACTCTTCACCGGCACGGCCATTTCACAGCTGGTGGAGGAGAAAAAGCTGAAGCTCGACGACCCGGTGCGCAAGTATTTGCCCGATTTCCGGCTCTACGACTCCGTGAGTACGCGGCTGGTTACCGTGCGCGACGTGCTGGGGCACCGCATGGGCACCAAAACCTTCCAGGGCGATTTCACCTTCTGGGATTCCAACCTGAGCCGGGCCGAAATCCTGCAAAAAGTGCGCTACCTGAAGCCCACGGGCCTGTTTCGGCAGCAATACGGCTACAGCAACTACGGTTTCCTGGCAGCCGGCGAAATCATTCCGGTGGCCACCGGCGGCACCACCTGGCAGGATTTTGTGCAGCAGCGCCTGCTCACGCCGCTGGGCATGACGAACACCTACCCCAGCACGGCCGGGGCCAGCCAGCGGGCCAACATCGCGCTGCCTTATACCACGGCATTTGGCCCGCTCGCGCGGGTGCCGTTTGATGAGGTCGACAACTTCGGGCCGGCGGCCAGCCTGGTTTCCAACGTGAACGACCTGGGCCACTGGCTGCGCTTCCAGCTCGACAGCGGCAAGTACAACGGGCAGCGCATTATGCCCTGGGCCACGCTGCGCCGCACCCGTGAGGGCAACACGCTGATGAGCGCGGGCAAGTCGCCCATCTACCCCAGCCACTTCCGCACCTACGGCCTGGGCGTGTCCTCGGCCGACTACAACGCCCGCCAGATTTTCTGGCACACGGGCGGGGCCAACGGCTTCGTCACCAATGTGTGCTTCGTGCCCGAAGAAAACCTGGGCCTGGCCGTGCTCACCAACCAAGACAATCAGAGTTTTTTTGAGGCCCTGCGCTACCAGCTGCTCGATGCCTACCTCGGGGTACCCTACATCGACCGCAGCCGCCAGCTCTACAACTTCGCCAAAAACGGCAACGCCGAAACTGCTAAAAATGTGGCCGAACTGGCCGCCCGCGTAGCCAAGAAGAACAAGCCCGCCCGCAGCCTTAAGGACTATGCCGGTACCTACCAGCACCCCGTCTACGGCACCATCACCGTGGAGCCCAAAGGCAGGCAATTGCTCGTGCGCTTTTCGCACCACCCCACCCTCACCACCACGCTGGATTATATGGACGGCGACACCTTCCGCAGTACCTTTTCCAACGCGGCGTACGGCATTTTCGCGGCTCCTTTCACGGTAGAGAACGGGCAGGTGAAAACCCTGGAAATCCGGGTGAATGATGGGCTGGAGCAGGACCCGTATGTATTCAGCAAGCAGTAGAGTGTTACCATATGACCCGGGCAAGAAACATCCCTAACAAATACGGTAATTACCCTTGTCCGTGCTGTGAATATTACACCATGTCGGAGGGATTCAGCAACACCTATGAAATATGTTCCGTGTGCTTCTGGGAGGATGATGGCATTCAAGCTAATAACCCCGATTACGAGGGTGGAGCAAATGGTCCCAGCTTACAACAGGCACGCTTGACTTACAATGAAATGGGGGCGATGGAAAAAGGATTTATCAAACATGTTCGCCCGCCATTGCCAGAGGAGTTACCGGATTAACAAATGCCATAAAAAAAGGCCACCACAATAATAGGGTGGCCTTTTCTATGCATGATGATGCCTTAATTGTTCAGCGTCGCCAGGTCAATCACGAAGCGGTACTTCACGTCGCCTTTCAGCATGCGCTCGTACGACTCGTTAATGTCCTTGATATCAATCAACTCGATGTCGGACATGATGTTGTGCTCGGCGCAGAAGTCGAGCATTTCCTGCGTTTCGGCGATGCCGCCGATGAGCGAGCCGGCAATGCGGCGGCGCTTGGCAATGAGGTTGAAGGCGTGCACCTGCGGGGCTTCGGGCGGCACGCCCAGCAGAATCATGGTGCCGTCGCGGCGCAGCAGGTTCAGGTAGGCGGCCAGGTCGAGCGGGGCCGATACCGTGTTGATGATGAAGTCGAAGGTATTGCGCACTGCTTTCAGCTGCGCTTCGTCTTTGGTTACCACAAACTTGTGGGCGCCCAGCTCCCGGGCATCGGCTTCCTTGTTGGGCGAGGTGCTGAGCACGGTTACTTCGGCACCCATGGCGGCGGCCAGCTTCACGGCCATGTGGCCGAGGCCGCCGAGGCCCATTACGGCTACTTTGTGGCCGGGGCCCACGTTCCACTGCCGCAGGGGCGAGTAGGTGGTGATGCCGGCGCAGAGCAGCGGGGCCACGCGGGCCAAATCCAGCTTCTCCGATACTTTGAGGGTGTACTTCTCATCCACCACAATCTGGCTGGAGTAACCGCCGTAGGTGGGGCGGCCGGTTTCCTTTTCGGTACCGCCGTAGGTGCCCACCATGCCGGTGGTTTCGCAGTACTGCTCCAGGCCGTCGAGGCAGCTGGGGCAGGTGCGGCACGAGTCGACCATGCAGCCCACGCCGGCCAGGTCGCCCACTTTAAAGTTCTTCACGTGGTCGCCCACTTTGGTGATGCGGCCCACAATTTCGTGGCCCGGCACCATCGGAAAAATGCCGGCGCCCCACTCGTCGCGCACTTGGTGCAGGTCGGAATGGCACACGCCGCAAAAGGCAATATCAATCAGCACGTCGTGCGGGCCAACCTCGCGGCGCTCAAAATCAAAGGGAGCAAGCGGGACACTCGGGGCCGGGGCGGCGTAGGCTTTCGTTGGAAGCATTTGGGGAGGGTTGAGTTTTGAATGTTGGGGGTTGAATGAAAAGCCAGAACGTCATGCTGAGCTTGTCGAAGCATCTCTCCCGCAGCAGCAATTCCACAAATCGGGTTGCATTGCGCGGGAGAGATGCTTCGACAAGCTCAGCATGACGTTCTGCTTCTATATGGGTTCCTAACCGGCCGGCGCGGGCAAAGTTTGCGGCAGCGGCTGGCCGGCCAGCTGCGCGGCCACCAGCTCCCGCATCCGGCGCTGCGACTCGCGGGCAAACTTGCGCTGCAAAATCCGCCCAAACAGCTTGAAGCCCAACCAATAAAACGGGTTACGAATCTGGCCGGGCTGCGACACGGCGTGGATGCGAAACTGCACCGCGCCGGTCGTCAGGTTTTTGTGAATGGTAAAGTCAATCTGGCCTTTTTCGAAATGGCCTTCTAGGGTGCGGTAGCCGTAGCCCCACACCCGTTCAGGCCCGTCGGGGGTATCACGGGCGGCCTCATCGGTCACCTCGCTCACGCGCACGCCGAAGTAGAAATTGAAGACTAAAAAATGCGCCCGCAGCACCATGATGCGCTTTTCGAGCGGCACGTTGGGGTCGAAATAGCCGGTGATGAGGTCGGGCGGCGGGAAGGCGTAGCGACGCAGCACATCCTGAGCAGCGGCGAAGGAGCCGGCCGTTTCGGGCGGGCCGGGAGCTTCGGCGGGTAGGTCGGTGGCGTAGTCGTCGATGCGCCAGCCGGTGGCGCTGGTGTACTCGCTCTGGCGCGCGAAGTCATAATTGACCTCGGCGTGAGCATAAGCATCGATTTGGGCGCGGTACCGCTCCCAGGCGGGCGGTTGGGTTGAGGCCGGTACGGCGGCAACTTGGTTACTCATGGCGGGTGTGCTGCACGTGGCCGGCCTCGTCGTGCCGGAAAGTTTCGACGGTTACATCGCCCAACGCCTGGCCGCCGCTGGCTGCTGCCACGCGCCGGCAGAACTCGACCCAGGTGGCTTCCTGCATCAGCTTACCGCCGCCGAGGGTATCGTAGGCAAAGGCCACCAGCCCGTCGCGCGAGCGAGCCGACGAGCGGATTTCAAACCGCAGCACATCGGGTCGGTCGTTCAAATAGTGCGTTTCGAAGCGGATGCGGCCAGCCTCGGGGTGGCCTTCGAGGGTGATGAACTCGAAGGAAGTAATGCCTACGTCGGTGACGCGCACGCTGCCATTCCAGGGGCCGAGGATGGTGATATGGAATTCGTCGCCCACTTTAACGGGGCCGTCGTTGCCATCTTTCTTTTTGAAATCGGCCAGCGCATCGGGCGAGAAAGCGGGCACGTCGGCCTGCACCGCAGCCATGAGCTGGGCCGGCGACAGGCGGGGGCGCGCCACGTCGATGAAGTAGCGGCGCTCCAGCAAGGGGCCGGAGCCGCTGGAAGCAGGTTGTTCGGGGTGCGCGGAGGCAGAATCAGACATGGCCGACGAAGAAACGTATGGCCCTCATACGCCCCCCGTGGGCGTTAGATGCTACGGTCGAGCTTTTCTGTCCACTTGCTGCCAGCTCACAACTCATAACTTTTAACTCATAACTCAACTAAATGGCCTACTACCGCCCGCCCGGCCCGCCGCCTGACCCCGCCCTCGTACGCAGCCTCACCCAGCAGCAACACGACATGCGCCAGCGCGTGCGCCACGAGCCGCTGCCCCACGAGCCGCGCCTGATTGCGGGCTGCGATTCGTCGTTTCCCACCCCCGACACGATTCTGTCGGTGTTTGTGGTGCTGAAATTTCCGTCGCTGGAGCTGGTGGAAAAAGTGTACAACTATGGCCCCGTCGACATGCCCTACGTGCCCGGCTTCCTCTCCTTCCGCGAAGCCCCGAACGTGATTCACGCCTTCGCCAAGCTCGAGCACAAGCCCGATGTCATCATGGTCGACGGCCACGGCATTGCGCACCCGCGCCGCATGGGCATTGCCGCGCACCTGGGTGTGCTGCTCGACATGCCCACCTTCGGTGTAGCCAAGCAGAAGCTAACGGGCATTTTTCAGGAGCCCGGAATTGAACGCGGCAATATTTCGGAACTGCTCGACGCCAAAACCGGCGAGTTGATTGGCGAAGTCATTCGCAGCAAGGACAAGGTGCTGCCGCTGTTCGTGAGCCCCGGCCACCGCTGCGACCAGGCCACCGCCACGCGCCTCACCCTGGCTTGCCTGCGCGGCTACAAGCTACCAGAACCCACCCGGCTGGCCGACCATTGGGCCGAACAATTCAAAAAAATATTGCCTTAATTAATAATTCTCATCGCGGGGCGCTACATTTGAAATAGCGGTTCATTGTACCCTCATTTTCCACAATCCTCATTTTTTCGTCAAATTCCATGAAACAACTCTTACTCTCTCTCGGCGTTGTGTTGCTCAGCCTGCCAGGCCATGCTCAGTTTACCCGCACCTATAACGGTGCCCTCACCCTCACCAACCCCACAATTCCGGGCGACCGCCTGTTCCGAGATGGGACGACCGTCGTTTGTGGCGCAGCTAAAGCGTATCCGGGCACTTCGGCTGCTGCGGGCGTGCACTACAACACCTACACGGTTGCTAATACCAGTGCCACGGCCACGAACTGCGTGACGATTACGCTGGCCCCGAACTGCACCGACGCCTCTGGATCCCCCCTGTTCGTGTCGGTTTACACCAACGCGTTCAACCCGGCCAACCTGACCACGAATTACAAATCGGATATGGGCTCCAGCACCGCAATTGGCACGCCGCTAGCCATGGGCGTAACCCTGGCGGCCAACGAGCGGGTTGTCATTGTGGTGAGCGGCGTAACGGCGACGAGCATTTGCAACGCCTACTCCCTGACGGTTGCCGCCCCGATTGCGCTGCCCGTTACCGCAGGCCGCGACCTCACTGCCAAGCTCAGCATCTACCCCAACCCGGTGGCCGACCTGCTGCACATCACCGCGTCGAAAGCCGGCAGTTATACGCTATACAATGCTTTGGGGGCCGTTGTGCGGCGAATCAACAGTCCTGAAGTATCGCTGGCCGACTTGCCGACCGGCATTTATCAGCTCCAGCACAACGATACCAAGGAAACGGTTCGGGTAGTAAAGGATTAAGCTTGAATACCAGGCTGACACCCAGCCCACGAACCTGACGCGGGGGAGTCGCTGCTAGCCTGTTGCAGGGCCGTCAGCGACTCCCCCGCTTCGGTTGGCAGCACTAGCAGCCGGGCCACTGCGGCAAATACCGTCCTGCGGCCGGCCGCTGCTGCCAACACGCCCGCATCGGCCGGTAGCTGCTGCGACTTGGAGAGTTTCTGGCCGGCCTCGTTGGTAAGCAGCGGATGGTGATGGAACTGAATGCGCGCCGCATTGAACGCGGCCGTTTCCGATTGCTGCCCGGCCAGCCAGAGCTGCGCCGCGGTGCTGGGCAGCAGGTCCAGCCCGCGCACAACCAGATTGGTCCCGAGCCGCAAATCATCCACTATCGAAGCTGCCTGATACGCCGCTACGCCGTCCTTTTTGCGAATCACGAAGTCCGGCATCAGTGCGCCAAGCGGCACATCGACGTTGCCCTGCCACCCATCGGCAAAACCGATTTCGGTGCCCGCTGGCACTTGCGCCCGCCACGCCGCGCCCGGCATTTCGAGCGGCACCGGCGCATCCTGGCTGCTGGTGCGGGTGCGCTGGCTGGCCTGCACCAGGCCCGGCACCAGCGCCAGACGGCGCAGCGCGCGGTTGTAGGCGGGCAGGTGCAGCAGCTGTGAGTAGTGCCGCAGGAAGTCGTCGGGGCCGCTGGGGCCGTGGTCGTAGTCAATCCCCAGCCAGTCGATGACGCGAAAGATGTTATCCAGATAGGCCGGGCGCAGGCGGGCGCGGTCCAGGTCGTCGATGCGCAGGTGCAGGGTGCCGCCGGCCTGCCGCGTGAGCAGCCAGGTGAGCACAAAATTCACGGCATTGCCGATATGCAGAAAACCGCTGGGCGTGGGTGCCAGGCGCGAAACGACGGGTGATTGAACGAGCATTTAGTTCAGCTTCAGCTCCATTTGCACATCGGCCCGGGCGTAGGGCGACGGGTTGGGCGCGGCCAAATCCTGAAAGCCCAGCTTGCGGTACAGCGCCAGCGCCGGGGCCAGCTTCGAGTTGCTTTCCAGATACACGCGGTTGCCGCCCAGCTCACGTACGCGCTGCACCGCCGCCTGGCCCAGCAGGTAGCCAATCTGCCGGCCCTGCGCGGCTGGAGACACGGCCATTTTAGCCAGTTCGTAGCTGTGGCCGTCGGCCATGTTGATAAGCGCGCAGGTGCCGACTATTACCCCGTCTAATTCGGCGAATAAAATGCAGCCACCCGGTTCAAGAATGTATTCTTCGGGATGGTCGAGCGCCTTCAAATCGGTGGGTTCCAGCGTGAAGTAGTGCGAAATCCACTCCTCATTCAACTGCCGGAAAACAGGCTGGTCGCCGGGCCGGAAGTCCCGCAATGCCACCGGCGATACTTCGTTTGGCTTCCACGCCGCTCGCTGCAACACCACGCGGTAGCCGTCGGGGTCTTCAAACGTGCGGCCGTGCGCGTCCCAATACGGGTTGTAGGAAGGCACCGGTGCAAAACCAGCCGCCTCCATGCGCTGCACCGCGGCCTGCCACTCGGCCGCATCGGGGAGGTAGAAGACGAGCAGGTTGTCGGGGGTAGGCGCGCGGCCCACCACGTGGCCGGGCTGGTGCGTGAATTCCAGATGGTACGGCGCGTGCGGATGGCCCAGCATGAGGCCGTCGAAGCCATTGTGGGCCGTGAAAGAGCTGAGTTGCTGCAGGCCCAGGCCGTCGCAGTAGAAACGCCGCAGCGCCGGCAGGTTGTCGGTGGGCCGGGCCACGCGCAGGATGGGAGTCGTCATGGTCGTGCAGTAGCGTGAAGAGTAGCGCGAACTTTGTAGTTCGCGTCCCCGCGCCGGTTAAACGATTGCCGTTCGGGGACGCGAACTACAAAGTTCGCGCTACAATCGCACTGAGGTCTTAAACCCAGACTGCCCCGGCCAGTCAAGCTACATATTCAACTGTTGAAATTCTTTGTGCCGATGAAAAACGCTTTACTCCTGGCGGGCCTGCTGATTCTCTTGCTGCTTCTGCCAGCTAACCCAGCCGCTGCCCAAACATCCAACCTCTACTTCCCGCCCCTCACCGGCAACACCTGGGCCAGCACCACGCCCGCCAGCCTGGGCTGGTGCCAGACGCCGCTCGATTCGCTGCTGGCCTTTGCCGGGCGCAAGGGCAGCAAGTCGCTGCTTATTCTGAAGGATGGGCGCATGGTGGTGGAACAGTACTACGGCACCTACACCGCCGACTCGGCCTGGTACTGGGCCTCGGCCGGCAAGTCGCTCACGGCCACGCTCGTGGGCCTGGCCCGGCAGGATGGCCAGCTGAACCTAACCGACAGCACCTCCCAATACCTCGGCCGCTGGACCAGCGCCCCGCGCCCGCAGCAGCGCCAGATTCAGCTGCTCCACCAGCTCACGATGACGACCGGGCTCGACGATTCGCCGCCCGCCCCCTGCGACAACGAGAGCACTACACCCGCCTGCCTGCTCTACCTCGCCCCGCCCGCCACCCGCTGGGCCTACCACACCGGCGCCTACCGCACCCTGCAAAACGTTCTCACCCAAGCCAGCGGTGTGGCCAACATGACCACCTACACCAGCCAGCGCCTGGGCAACCGCATTGGCATGACGGGCCTGTGGTATAACGACGTGTTTGTGAGCAAAGCCCGCAGCATGGCCCGCTTCGGCCTGTTCATCTTGGCCCGCGGCAACTGGAATGGCACCCAGATTCTGACCGATGCCGCCTATTTCCAGGCCATGACCACGCCCAGCCAGACGCTGAACCGCAGCTACGGCTACCTCTGGTGGCTGAATGGCCAAGCCAGCTACAAGCTGCCCGGCTCCCAAATCACGCTGCCCGGCCCGCTCATCCCCTCCGCCCCCGCCGACCTCATCGCCGCCCTCGGCAAAAACGACCAGAAGATTTACGTCGTGCCCAGCCTGGGCCTCGTGGTGGTGCGGCAAGGCAACTCGGCCGGCGCCAGCCGCCTGGCCGCGTCGTCGTTCGACACCGAACTCTGGACGCGCATCATGGCCGTGTTCTGCCGCCCCACTGCCACGGCCGCCGCGGCCGAAGCCGCCGGTTTCCTCGCTTTTCCTAACCCGGCCAACGAAACCCTCACCCTGCGCCAGCCGGCTCAAACCACCGCCAGCGTGCGCCTGCTCGATGCCCTGGGTCGCGAAGTGCGGCGGCAGTCGTCGGCCGGAATGGAGACTTCTGTTTCGGTGGCCGCGCTAGCCCCTGGGCTCTACACCGCGCAGTGGCTCGATGCCAACGGGCGCGTGCTCATGAGCCGGAAAGTAGCCCGCGAGTAGAAGTTGCGCAAAAACCGTGGTGCCTTCCTAGTCCGTGCGTAAGTTTGCGGTCAATTTGCGCACGGGTTCCCCCGTGCCGCAACGCGCCCAATCCGCCTGCTGATGCTGACTGCTGTACTGCTTTTTCTCCCTCTAGCCGCCGCCCTGCTGCTGCTATTCGTTAAGGGAGCCGCCGCCCGCGCCCTCGCTTTCGGGGCCTCGCTCGTTGAATTCGCCCTCGCGGCCTACGCCGCCTTCGATTTCAAAACCCACGGCTCCGAAGCCTACAACCTCAACTACAGCTGGATTCCGTCGGCCGGCATCAACTTTCACATCGGGCTCGATGGCCTGAGTTTGCTGCTGGTGCTGCTCACCACTTTCCTGGTGCCGCTCATTCTGCTGTCGGCCTTCAAGCGCGACTACGACAGCCCGTCCACGTTCTATGCCCTCGTGCTGTTCATGCAAACGGGCCTGCTTGGCGTGTTCACCTCGCTCGATGCCTTCCTGTTCTACTTCTTCTGGGAAGTGGCCCTGATTCCGATTTACTTCCTGGCCGGCGCCTGGGGCGGCGAGCGTCGCGTGGCCATCACCCTCAAGTTTTTCCTCTACACCGTGGTGGGCTCGCTGCTGATGCTGGCCGGCTTCGTGTACCTCTACCTGCAAACCGGCCCGGCCGCCGGCTCGCTGGCCCAACACTCATCCGAGCTGTCGGCCTTCTACAACCTGCACCTAAGCGCTTCGGAGCAGTCGTGGCTGTTCTGGCTGATTTTCGCGGCCTTCGCCGTGAAGATGCCCATCTTCCCCTTCCATACCTGGCAGCCCGATACATACACCGATGCCCCCGCCCCCGCCACCATGCTGCTCTCGGGCATCATGCTGAAAATGGGCATCTACGGCACCATGCGCTGGCTGCTGCCGGTGGTGCCGCTCGGCGTGAGCCAGTGGCAGAAGCCGGTTATCATCCTCTCCGTCATCGGCATCATCTACGGCGCCATCATCGCCATTCGCCAGCGCGACGTGAAGCGCCTCATCGCCTATTCCTCGCTCTCGCACGTGGGCCTGATGGCCGCCGGCGTATTCTCGCTCACTCAAATCGGCCTGCAAGGCGCGGTGGTCCAGATGCTGGCCCACGGCGTGAACGTGGTCGGCATGTTCCTGGTGGCCGATGCCATCGAGCGCCGCACCGGCACCCGCTTCATCCCCGACCTTGGCGGCCTCACCCGCCGCACGCCGCTGCTGTCGGTCTGCTTCCTGATAATGCTGCTGAGTACAGTAGCGCTACCTCTCACCGGCGGCTTCGTGGGCGAATTCTTGCTGCTCGAAGGCGTGTTCCAGTACAACGCCTGGGTGGGTGCGGTGGCTGGCCTCACCATCATTTTCTCGGCCGTGTACCTGCTGCGCATGTTCCAGCGCGTCATGCTTGGCCCCGACTCTTCGTTTTCCGAAACCATCACCGACCTCACCGGCGGCGAGCTGCTGATTTTCGTGCCGCTCATCGCTCTGGTGTTCTGGATTGGCTTGTTCCCCAACACCTTCCTGCACCTCTCGGAGCCGGCCGTAACGAACATTCTGGCGCTGGTGGGCAGGTAGTTTTTAGCTATTAGCTGATGGCTGTTAGCCGTTAGCTTTCCCAGCGTGTCGCCTTCAGCCGGTGCATCGGTTTTTACAATGTTGTCAGCAAAAGAGCTAATAGCTAACAGCTAGTGGCTAACAGCTAAAAATATGACCTCCATCATTCTCCTCTCCGTCTTTGGCATCCTCAACCTGTTCCTGGGCTTCCTGCGCTCGAACAAGGTGCTGCTGCCCGGCGCCATGCTGCTGCTGCTGGCCGTGTTCGGGGCCAACTACGCCGACTGGAACGTCGTGCACGAGCCCTACTTCAACCACATGCTGGTGGTCGATAATTACACGGTCGCCTTCACCGGCATTGTACTGCTCACCACCATTTTGCTGCTGCCCTTCTCGCGCAGCTACGTAACCTCGGGCGAGCCCAACCTGGCCGAATACTACGCGCTGCTGCTCTTCTCGCTGGTCGGAGCCATCATGATGATTGGCTATGACCACCTGCTAATGCTCTTCGTGGGCATTGAAATCCTGAGCATCAGCATGTACGTGCTGGCCGGCAGCAGCAAGCGCGATTCCCGCTCCAACGAGGCCGCCCTTAAGTACTTCCTGATGGGCGCGTTTGCCACCGGCATTCTGCTTTTCGGCATCGCGCTGCTCTACGGCGCTACCGGCACCTTCGCCCTCTCGCAGCTGGCCACCGCCGTAGCCGCGCCCGCCAACGCTAGCCTGCAACCGATGCTCTACATCGGCATTCTGATGATGATTATCGGCATCGGCTTCAAAGTATCGGCCGCGCCATTCCACTTCTGGACGCCCGACGTGTACGAGGGCACGCCTACGTTCTTCACTGCCTTCATGAGCACGGTGGTGAAAACCGCCGGTTTCGCCGCCTTCCTCAAGCTGCTGGCCGTGGCCCTGCCCGCCGCCCAGGGCTTCTGGATGCCCACCATTCAGGCCATGTGCGCCCTCACGCTGCTACTCGGCAACGTGGGCGCGGCGGCCCAGACCAACACCAAGCGCATGCTGGCCTACTCCAGCGTGAGCCACGCCGGCTACCTGCTCATCGGCCTCGTGGCCAGCAAAGGCGTGTTGCAGGGTGAGGCCGCCAGCGCCATCTTCTTCTACTCGCTGGCCTACTCCATTGCTACCGTAGCCGCCTTCGGCGTGCTGAAACTGGTGACCGACCACCGCAAGGATGACTCCTACGCCGGCCTCAACGGCCTGGGCAAAACCAACCCGCTGCTGGCCTTTGTGATGACGGTGGCCATGCTCTCGCTGGCCGGCATTCCGCTCACGGGAGGCTTCTTCGGCAAGTTTTTCCTGCTGGCCGCGGCCGTCGGCCAGGGCTATATCGGCCTCGTGGTGTTTGCCGTGATTATGAGCATGGTGGGCCTGTACTACTACCTGCGCCCCCTCATCGCCATGTACCTGAAGCCGGCTCCCGAGGGCGCTACGCCCGTACCGGTCGATGGTATCCAAACCGTGACGCTCGTGGTACTGGCGCTGCTCACGATTCTGCTGGGCATTGTGCCGGGCTTTATGAGCGGGATTTTGTAGCAGCAGCTTGCATGATAATTGAAAAGGCGGCCTGTTTGGGTCGCCTTTTTTATTGAGCCAATGCCGCTCAAAACTTCGAAAAGCATTTACCTTCAAGCGCCTATTTCCAACGATAAACCAGCGCCTGCCAATGCCTTTTCCACCTTTCTGCTCATTATTCGGGGCGTTGCTTGTTTGCGCACTATTAACTGGCTGCGAAAGCAAAAAAGCCCCGGCAACTGCTGAAACTTCAGCTTCGACAGTTGAGCCGCCGCAGTTGCCGGATACTGCGACTATGCACGCACCTGTTGCTGATACCGCCGTTGCTGCGGCTGAGCCATTGCCTTCGGGCGATGTGGCTTCATTTCATGAGGCATTTGAGACCAGAAAGGAGGTTGCGCCCGGCCTGGTCATCGTAGAAAAATCTGTCCAGCAGCCCGCTACAGCCATCATTCACGACCCGTGGGATATAAAGGAGACTTTTTCGATTGTGCTGAATGGCCGGATAATTTACCGGGACACCGCGACTGGAATGACCTATGATTTTTCGGCACAGCCGGAGATTCGTAAGCTATATCCCATGTGGATTCCAACCGGTCAAATGGGTGGCGAGTTGTTAGTTGCCTTCAACAAACCGCCTTCTAAAGAACTAGCTCGCAGGTATTTTATTCAGAACCACCAGATTGTGCGAATAGACACCATACTGACGTTCGACGGCCCGGCCAAAGACTGGGACCACGACGGAAAGCAGGAATTTAAAGGCGCGTTGGCTTATAGTGAACTGTGGGATGATGAACAAGGCAAGAGGTGGACGACTTACGACCCCACCTTATACTTTGAAATTCGACCAACCGGATTGGTGATGGATTCCGCCTTGACCAAACAGAAAATCAAAGAAGAATATGGCGTGTTCATGGGCTTCAATCCGTCGGAAAAGTCCGGCGTGTTGCTTAGCAAAATACCCAGGGGTAGCCGCAGGCATGAATAGCTTGTGGTCAATCGAATATCCATGAAACACTTGCCCTCACTACGTGCGCCATTTTATCTGATGAAAACCCGCCACAATATTTTGCGCCAGCCGTGGCTAGGGATGCTGCTTAGCATATTCAGCAGCTGCGCGGCGCGGCCACCGCACGAGGCCGGCCCCTTCCGCCCCGGCGAGCTGGTGGAGCTGACGCGCGTGGTGCCCGGCCTGCGGCTCGATATCCGCTATGCTACCACGCACAATTTTATGGGCCGGGTGCTGTACCCGCAGGCGCGGGCGTTTCTGCAGCGCCCCGCTGCCGAGGCGCTGGCCCAGGTGCAGGCCGAGCTGCAACCGCTGGGCTACGGCCTGATGGTGTTCGACGGCTACCGGCCCTGGCGCATCACCAAGCAGATGTGGGAGCACACGCCAACCGACAAAAAGGAATTTGTGGCCGACCCGCGCAAGGGCTCGCGCCACAACCGCGGCTGTGCTGTCGACCTCACGCTCTGCGACCTCACCACCGGCCACGAAATCGAAATGCCCGGCGCTTATGATGAGATGAGCCCCCGCTCCTACGCCGCCTACGCTGGCGGTACCGCGGCCCAGCGCACCGCCCGCGACCTGCTCCGCGCCCGCATGGAAGCCCACGGCTTCACGGTGCTGCCGGCCGAGTGGTGGCACTTCGATTTCCAGGACTGGAAGTTGTACCCAATTCAGGACGTGCCGTTTGAGCAGCTATAACTTACCTGGATTGTAACCAAGTAAGTTATTTTTTGGAAGCCAATTGATATTTAGGAAAATGCCATTTACCACGCGTTAAAAACTGACAGGTTTTTACAAATTTTCGAGCGAGCTCATTCTGGAATAGCTCCGGGCTAGCGTAGTAAACATATTTGTAAAATCTACCTCTGCGCACCTCAATTACATAGCTTATTCCGTCCCCGACGCGCTGGGTTTCAACTTCAGGCTGTGACTGCATTTCCGCAAATCCCATTTTGAAAAGTGAATCAATAGTCGCTTCTGCGTCCTTCTGCCATGTCAGATATGGGCCGCCCGAAGTGGCATTCGAGAATGGTATTTCCTCTCCTGTTATTGCATTTACTATTTGCTCCTGACAGCTATTTACGGCAGTTACTTTTTTCGTTTGTGAACTATTTTTATTTAGCAAGTAAAATACGGTAGATGAAACTGAATTATTGGTCAAAAACAAGGCATTCGTATTAGTCAATCGGCTAGGCGACTCCCAAATTCTTATTTCACTAATTGTTGTATCGCAATCGAATAATGAATAGGAAGTTTGCTTGCTAATTTGATAAACCTCCTGCAAACGTTCTGGTATAGCACGAGAATTTGACAAAAACGCAGTTGCTTTTTCTTGAGGTGTACACGCCGCGAAAGAGCTTAACAATACCAGAATGACAATTGCTTTTTGCATAAATAACGGCATTGAAAGAAGTTTCGCAGGCATCAGACAAGCTAAGGCAGAAAGTACACAGCGACAGTATATCCAACTCAAAGCGCCCTCGCAACTCACGTTGCGGGGGCACTTTAATATCGGTGGCATTTAGTAATCCGCTACGGATTCGTCGACCACATGCCGGCCTCTTTAATAAAAATGCGGCGATTTAGCTTTAGCTGCGATACCATGAACTCGGCCAAATCCTCGGGCTGCATCACTTTGTCGGGGTTGCCATCAGTAAGCTTGTTTTCCAGCGCCAGCGGCGTGGCTACCGTGCTGGGCGTGAGGGCCGACACGCGGATATTGTGCTTGCGCACCTCCTGCATCAGCGCTTCGGTGAGGCCGAGCACGGCGAACTTGGAGGCGCTGTAGGCGCTGCTGCCGGCGGCGGCGCGCTGGCCCGAAGTCGAGGAAATGTTGATGATGTCGCCGGTTTGGCGCGCAATCATCACGGGCAGCACGGCGCGCGTCACGTAGTAGGTGCCCATCAGGTTCACCTGGATGATGTGTTCCCATTGCTCGGGCTCCATCTCCAGAAACTTGGCGAAGGTGCCGATGCCGGCGTTGTTGATGAGGATGTCAATCGGGCCAAGCTCGTCGTGGAGCTTTTCCACGGCGGTGTTCACGGCGGTGCGGTCGGCCACGTCGGCTACGGCGGTGGCCACAGTGCCACCGGCGGCTTTAATTTCGGTGGCGAGGGTTTGCAGGTCGCTATCGGTGCGGGCCAGCAGGCCCACGTGTACGCCTTCGGCAGCCAGCGCCAAGGCTACGGCCCGGCCGATGCCTTTGCCCGCGCCCGTTACGAGGGCGACTTTTCCTTGCAGGGATTCCATGTATTTGTAGAATTGGTTGGAGAGGTGTTACAACCCGGTAAGGCGGCGAAAGGTTGGGGCCAGGTGGTGTAGAGACGCGACACTTCGCGTCTCTTCGTTGAACGGCTACGTCCCCTTATTAACTCAAACGGCGTGGACGACGAGACGCGAAGTGTCGCGTCTCTACCTCGTTCAATGACTCCCTCTACATCCCGTGCAGCTTCTTCGTGAAGTCGCCGTACATAATCCAGTCCTCCATGCGGTGGCGGTAGGGGGCCACCTTGCCGCGCAGGTATTTCTCAATCATCAGGCCCGCCGCCGGGGCCGCGCTGGTGCCGCCGAAACCGGAGTTTTCGATGAACACGGCGATGGCAATTTTGGGGTCGTTGGCCGGGGCGAAGGCGGCGAAGGTGGCGTGGTCGAAGCCGTGGGGGTTCTGCACGGTGCCGGTTTTGCCGGCCACCGAAATGCCGTACTGCGCCAGCGAAGCCAGTTCGCCGGTACCGCCGTTCCCATCCACCACCTGCTGCATGCCGGGAATGATGTATTTGAACAACGCGGTATCGACGGCCGTGTAGTGCTTCTGGCGGAACTGCGGCAACGGGCCGCCCTGGCCGATGCCGCGCACGAAATGCGGCGTGATGTACCAACCGCGGTTGGCGATGGTGGCCAGCACGTTGGCCATTTGCAGGCCCGTGATGCCGATTTCGCCCTGCCCGATGGCCAGCGAGTACACGTTGCGGAAGCTCCAGCGGTGCTGGCGGTTTTCCTTCTTGTTGAAGAACTTGTGGTCGTAGAACTCCGGCGACGGGATGAGGCCGCGCTTTTCCTGGCTCATGTCCACGCCCAGCTTTTCGCCCAGTCCGAACGATTTCACCATTTTTTGCCACTGCGCCAGGCCAATATGCGCGTCCTCATACTTGTTGGAAGCCTGGCCACGCACCACCGCCGCCCGCAGCACCTGGTAGAAGTAGGGATTGCAGCTTTGTTTAATGGCAATGCTCACGTTGCGCGGCGGCTCGTGGCGGTGGGTGCAGCGCACCAGCTTCTGGTTACAGTCGAACGGGGTATTGGGCGTGACGACGCCCAGCTGCAGGGCCACCAGCTCATTCACCAGCTTAAACACCGAGCCGGGCGGGTACGTCGCCATCAGCGGGCGGTCGAACAGCGGACGGTCGGGGTTGTTGAGCAGGGCCATGTAGCGGTTGCCCGAACCCTTGCCCGTGAGCTGCTGCGGGTCGTAGTTCGGCACCGACACGAAAGCCAGAATTTCGCCCGATTTCGGGTCGATGGCCACGATGGAGCCGCGCCGGCCCGCCAGCAGCTTCTCGCCGTAAGCCTGCAATTCGGCGTCGATGCTCAGGTGCAAGTCCTGCCCGGCTACGGAGAGCGTATCAAACTCACCGCCCCGGAACTTGCCTTTTTCGATGCCGCGCACGTTCACCATTTTGTACTGCACGCCGCGCCGGCCCATCAGCGTGTCTTCGTAGTACGCCTCCAGCCCTGAAATGCCCACGTTCTCGCCGGCCTGGTACTTTGCGTAGCGCGGCTTCTCCAGAAACGCCGGCGTGATGGCGCCCACGTAGCCCAGGGCGTGGGCCAGGTTGGGCGTGCGGTAGGCCCGCGCCATGCGCGCCTGAATGCGGAAGCCCGGGAAGTCGGCCAACCGGTCGGAAATGGCCGCCAGGTCGGGCGTGGTCAGGTTCTGCACCACCGGCGAGGGCTTGATGCGCGAGTATTTCTTAGCTGCTTTCAAGCTGGCGCGCAGCCCTTCCTGCGGAATCTGGAGCAGCTCGCAGAAACGAGCGGAGTCGAGCTGCTTCACCTCGCGGGGCACCACCATCAGGTCGTACACAGGCGTGTTCTGCACCAGCAGCTGGTTTTTGCGGTCGTAAATCAGCCCACGATACGGAATCTGCACGATGCGCTGCAACGTGTTTTTATCAGCGGCCAGCTTATAAGTGCCATCGAGCACCTGCATGAAAAACAGGCGCGTGAGGAAGATGAGGGCCACCACCAGGAAAATGCCCTGCACGACGTATTTGCGGCCTTCTAAATATTGCATAATCTATTGAATTGTCATCCTGAGCACAGCGAAGGACCTTATCACGCCCGACCAGTAAATGTTCAACGCTGACAAGGTCCTTCGCTGCGCTCAGGATGACAGTAATAATAAAATTAATTCCGCCCTCTTCGCACCGGGAAAAACAGCAGCTGAATAATTAACAACGCAACGCTGGTAAAGAGTGCGCTCACCAGAATTTTCCCCAGCGTGGTGCCGAAATGGCGAAAGCTGCCCAGCTCCAGCACGAAAAACGCGGTGTGGTGCAGCACCACCAGCAGCAGCAGATACACCGTAAACCATTGCCAGCCCATCTGGTGCACGTTCACGGTGTCGCCACTGTCGTAGCCGTCGCGCGGCGTGAGCAGCCGCAGCACCCACGGCCGCAGAAAGCCCAGCAGCACGGCGGCCGCCGCGTGCAGCCCGCCCGTGTCGTAGAAAATATCCATCGTCAGGCCCATCGCAAAGCTGAGCAACAGCTGCACCACGATGGGCGTGCGCAGCGGCAGAAACAGCAGGAAGCCCAGGTACAAAAAGCACCAGCCCAGGTCGAACAGCACCAGCCGGCTAATGAGCAGCACGTGCACCGCCGCGTAAATTACGAAGCGGAACAACTGCACGATAATGTCACGAAGGCCACTCATGGGCGCGTCCCTCCTTTCGGGGCCGACGCCGGGGCAGCGGCTGGCGTAGCAGCCGGCACCGGCCGCAGCGTGCGGGCTTCCAGTGTGTCGCGCTCGGCCTTCTGACGGTTGGTCACCACGTACACGTAGGTCAGGTTCGAGAAATTAATGCCCAGCTTCACCCGAATGGTCCAGAAATTCTTGTCCGGTTCCTTCACGAACGAATCGATGGTGCCAATGAAAATGCCCTCCGGAAACACCGAGTTATAGCTCGACGTCACCACGGTATCGCCCTTCACCAGCTTGGTTTCGCGCAGCACGTTGTCGAGCAGCGCGTGGGTGGGGTCGTCGCCCAGCCAGCGAATGGTGCCGATGGTGCCATCGCGCTTGATTTTCGAAGCTACGCGGGTTTCCGAGTGCAGCAGGCTGGTTACGGTGGCGTAGTGTTCGCTCACCACTTTCACGCGGCCCACCACGCCGTTGGCCGCTACCACGCCGCGGCCCGACACCACACCATCGGCGCTGCCCACATTTAGCGTGAGGTAGTTGTCCACATTGCGCACGATATTGTTGATAACCCGAGCCGGAATAAGTGGATAACTCGGGTCGCGGGCTGCAATGGCCTGCTGGCCGAGCAGCAAGGTATCGGGTTTGGCCGCCGGGCGCTGGTAGCGCACGCGCTTCAGCGAGTCGAGCCGGGCGGGCGGCAGCGCTACCGAATCGGCCGCACGCCGCGATGAATCGGCCGGGTACAGTTGCTGGCGCAGGCTGGCATTTTCGGCCGCCAGCTGCTGGTTTACCTCGGCCAGGTGGAAATAATCGGCTACCTGGGCGCGACGGGCCAGCACCGTGCCGGCGTAATTGTTGGCCGAGTTGAAAAAAGCCGCCCGGTGGTACGAGCTATTGGTCACAAACAAGTACAGGCAGGCAATTTCCAGCAAGCCAAATACCAACGCCCCGCGAAAGCGAAAAAAGAAAAGAAACAGGTTCCGCACGGGGGCAATTGATTAATAACAAAACAGCCGGCAAAAGAACGTCATGCTGAGCGTAGTCGAAGCATCTCGCGTGCCGAAGTAAGTAATTACTCTCGCGGTAGAGATGCTTCGACTGCGCTCAGCATGACGTGCTAATTTTTATTCGGCAATTACGTCAGCAGCACGCCTTTAAAGGCCTGAATATCCTTAATGGCCTTGCCGGTGCCGCGCACCACGGCGCGCAGCGGGTCCTCGGCAATGTGAATGGGCAGCTTGGTTTTGGCGGCCAGGCGCTTGTCGAGGCCGCGCAGCAATGCGCCGCCGCCGGTGAGGTGAATGCCGTTTTCGTAAATATCGGCCGACAATTCAGGCGGCGAGATTTCGAGGGCTTTCAATACGGCTTCTTCGATTTTGGCCACCGATTTATCGAGGGCAATAGCAATTTCTGAGAAGGTAACTTTGATAACCTTCGGAATGCCCGTCATCAGGTCGCGGCCGCGCACTTCGTGGTCGGGCGGCGGCACGTCGAGTTCGGTGAGGGCCGCGCCCACTTCGATTTTGATACGCTCGGCCGAGCGCTCGCCGATGAGCAGGTTGTGCTGGCGGCGCATGTAGTCGAGGATGTCCTGGTTGAACACGTCGCCGGCCGTTTTAATCGACTGGTCGCACACGATACCCGACAGCGCAATAACCGCGATTTCGGTGGTGCCGCCTCCGATGTCGATAATCATCGAGCCCACGGGCTGCTCCACGTCGATGCCGATGCCAATGGCGGCGGCCATCGGCTCCTGAATCATCCACACTTCCTTGGCCCCGGCGTGCTCGGCCGAGTCACGCACGGCGCGCTTTTCTACTTCGGTAATGCCCGAGGGGATGCAGATAACCATGCGGTGCGAGGGCTGAAACAGGCGATTGCGCGTGTCAATCATCTTAATCATGCCCTTAATCATTTCCTCGGCGGCGTGGAAATCGGCAATTACCCCATCCTTCAGCGGGCGGATGGTGCGAATGTTGTCGTGGGTTTTCTCGTGCATCTGCTGGGCCTGGCGGCCCACGGCGATGACTTTATTCGTAGTTCGGTCTTTGGCGATGATGCTCGGCTCGTCCACCACGATTTTATCGTTGTGAATGATGAGCGTATTGGCCGTTCCCAGGTCGATGGCGATATCGCTGGTCAGGAAATTAAAGAAACCCATTGAGTTAGCGGCAATAAGGCGGAGACTGGATTTAGGCCCAGCCGGAATAATGCGCAAAGGTACGGAAGGTTTGGGCCGGGTTGGTGAACGGGATTATGGGATTCCGTTTGTTCGCCGTTTGTAAAACAGAACGTCATGCTGAGCTTGTCGAAGCATCTCTACCGCAGTAGTAAATAATTACTTGCGCGGTAGAGATGCTTCGACAAGCTCAGCATGACGTTCTACAGTATCCCGAAGTAGCCCGGCTTAGTGCTTGAAGTGGCGGGTGCCCGTCAGCACCATCGCCATGCCCAGCTCGTCGGCGGCTTTGATGCTGTCGGCATCCTTGATGGAGCCGCCGGGCTGCACCACAGCGCGGATGCCGGCGGCACCGGCAATTTCCACGCAGTCGGGGAAGGGGAAAAAGGCATCGGAGGCCATTACGGCGCCGTGCAGGTCGAAGCCGAAGGCACGGGCCTTCTCGATGGCCTGGCGCAGGGCATCGACGCGGCTGGTTTGGCCGACGCCGGAGGCCAGCAGCTGGCCGGCGCGGGCCAGCACAATGGTGTTGCTCTTGGTGTGCTTGCAGATTTTGCCGGCGAATACGAGGGCTTCGGTTTCCTCGGCCGTGGGGGCCGACTGCGTGACGACACGGAAGTCGGCGGCCGATTCCGTCTGGTGGTCGGCATCCTGCTCGATGATGCCATTTAGCAAGGTTTTCACCTGCTTCGCGGGAAATTTCACCGGCTTTTGCAGCAGCAGAATGCGATTTTTCTTGCTTTGCAGTACCGGCAGGGCTTCGGCGGCGAAGCCGGGCGCAATCAGCACTTCAAAAAACAGCTGGTTTAGCTCGGCGGCGGTGGCCGCGTCCACTTCCTTGTTCACGATGATGACGCCGCCGAACGCCGAAGTCGGGTCGCAGCTCAGGGCATTCAGGTAGGCTTCGCGCAGAGTGGCGGCTTGGGCCACGCCGCAGGCATTGGTGTGTTTGAGGATGGCGCAGGCGGGTGCGCCGTCGGTAAATTCGGTCATCAGGGCCACGGCGGCATCTACATCAACGAGGTTGTTGTAGCTCAGCTGCTTGCCGTGGAGCTGGTCGAACAGGGCCGAAAGGTCGCCGTAGAAGGTGCCGGCCTGGTGGGGGTTCTCGCCGTAGCGCAACGGGGTAGCGGGCTGCTGGCTCAGGCGCAGGGCGGTGCCGGCTACGGCGGTGCCCCGGCTCATGTAGCCGAAAATTTCGGTGTCGTAGTGTGAGGTGGTGGCGAAGGCGGCCGCGGCGTAGTGGCGGCGGTCTTCCAGGTCGGTGCTGCCGTTTTTGGCGGTCAATAATTCCGTCACGGCGGCGTACTGGTCGCGGCTGCTGACCACGAGCACATCGCGGTAGTTTTTGGCGGCGGCGCGCAGCAGCGAGATGCCGCCGATGTCAATCTTCTCGATAACGTCTTGCTCTTCAGCGCCGCTGGCCACGGTTTCCTCGAAGGGGTACAGGTCTACCACCACCAAATCGATGGGCGGAATGGCGTGGTGCTCAGCTTCGGCGAGGTCGCCCACGTCGTGGCGGCGGTGCAGAATGCCACCGAACACCTTGGGGTGCAGGGTTTTTACACGCCCGCCGAATACTTCGGGAAAACCGGTCAGGTTTTCCACAGCCGTTACTTCGGCGCCTTCGTCTTCCAGAAATTTCTGCGTGCCGCCGGTGGAATACAGCGTGACGCCGTGCTGGCGGAGAACCTGCACCAGCGGTGCCAAACGGTCTTTGTGATACACGGAAAGCAACGCGGCGCGAATGGGACGAGACGACATAAAACGAGCGGTTTGGGGAGGCAGAATTGCCGGGGCAAAGGTAGGGCCGGGCTCCGGCGGGGAGGGCTAGCCTGAAGATTACCGAATTATTACCTCCGAATATTCCGCCATTCAATGTCGCTACCGTGGGCAAATCCGAACACCGGGCGGCTTTCGCAAGTATAGCCAGCAGCGGGGCCGGCTGTCCAACCGAAGGCGCTTCCGTTGCGCTAGCATCAGCCAGCAGCAACGCAGCCTACCCCGCCACAACTCCGCTTTTCACTGCTGTTCCGACGCTCATTTTGTCTGTAAATACTTCTCCCATAGCTACACCCGCCGCGGCCGAAGCTGCCGCCGCTCAACTGGCGCCGCATCTTTTTGCGCAGGCCGCCGAAGCCGATGTAGAAGGCGGTTTCCCCACGCAGTCGTTTGCCGATTTGGCGGCGGCCGGGCTGCTCACGGCCGCGCTGCCGGCTGCGTTCGGTGGGGCGGGGCTCGATGCGCCGGCCGCCGCGCTGCCGCTGCTGCGCACGTTGCAGCACGTGGGGCGCGGCAACCTGGCCGTGGGCCGGATCTACGAAGGGCATCTGAACGCGCTGCTGCTCATTCAGCAGCTGGGCAGCGCTTCGCAGGTAGCCCGCTACGCTGCCGATGCCCGCGCCGGGCACCTGTTCGGGGTCTGGAACACGGAGGCTCCGCCTGAGGGCGTGCACCTGGAGGCGCTGCCCAACGGCCGCTACCGCCTGCGCGGGGCCAAAACGTTTGCCTCGGGTGCCGGGCACGTCAGTCGGCCGCTCATCACCGGGGCGCTGCCCAACGGGCAGGGTTGGCAGCTGTTCGTGCTGCCGGCCGAGGTGCAGGCGCCGACACTAGACCGCTCGTTCTGGCAGCCGCTGGGCATGCGGGCCACGGCCAGCTTTCGGGCCGATTTGACGGGGCTGGAGCTGGAGGCCGACGACCTCATCGGCCCGCCCAACGCGTACTACCAGCAGCCGGCGTTCAGCGGCGGGGCCATTCGGTTTGCAGCAGTGCAGCTGGGCGGGGCCGAAGCCGTGTTTGAAGAAACCCGCAACTTTCTGCGCGGCCTGGGCCGGACGGACGACCCCTACCAGCGCCAGCGCCTGGGCGAAATGGCCATCATGCTCGAAAGCGGCCGCCAGTGGGTGCGCGGCGCGGCCGAAAACGCCGCCCGCCCCGGGGCCGCCACGCCCGAAGGGGCCGAAGCCACCGTGGCCTATGCCAACATGATGCGCACAGCCATCGAAGCCATTTGCCTCGATATGCTGCGCTTGGCCGAGCGGTGCGTGGGCGCGCGCGGCCTGCTGCGCCCCGAGCCCTTCGAGCGCCTGCACCGCGACCTCACCCACTACCTGCGCCAGCCTGCCCCCGACGGCGCGCTGGCCGACGTGGGCCGGTTTGTGTTGGAAGGCAAGTCGTTTCATCAACTTTAACTTCTTTTGCCTTGCTCCCTTTCGCTGAATACCCGCTACGACCTGCCAGCTTCGCCGCAACCCTTGGCGCCACGGTCGTTATTGCACCGCACCCCGATGACGAAGCGCTGGGCTGTGGTGGACTGCTAGCGCTGCTGCACCAGGCCGGCCACCGCACGGCGGCGGTGCTGGTGAGCGACGGGAGCATGTCGCATCCCAATTCCGAAGCATTCTCCTCGGAAGCGCGCAGCGCCGTGCGCGAGGCCGAGTTCCGGCATGCCCTCACAATTTTAGGCGCCGATGCCGCCGAGCCGCTGCTGCTGCGCCTGCCCGACAGCTGCGTGCCCGATACTGCCGACGCGCCCGGCTTCGCGGCTGCCGTGGAGCAGCTGCGCGAATACCTAATGCATCAACATGCGGCTACTGTGCTCGTGCCTTGGCGGCGCGACCCGCACCCCGACCACCGCGCCACTGCTTTGCTGGTGCAAGCGGCACTGGAAGGGATGCCGCAGCCCCCGCGCAGGCTCGAGTACGTGGTGTGGGCCTGGGAGCGCGCCGCGCCGGAGGACCTGCCCACGGTGGCTGATGCCGTGGGCGGATTCCGGATTGATATAGAAGACGTTGTGGTGCAGAAGCAGCAAGCCATTGCGACGCACCAGTCACAGGTGGCCCCCGGCGTTTTCGCCGACGACCCGGACGGGTTTCTGCTTTCGGCCGAGATGCTGGCGCACTTCGCGGCGCCTTATGAAGTATATTTTGAAGCCGTTACGTCCGGAAACCAGCTATGAACGAAAATCAGCCCAACACCCTGCCGCCCGAGTATTTCGACCACGTGTACCAGGCCAACCGCGACCCGTGGAACTTCGAAAGCAGCCCCTACGAGCGCGCCAAATACGCTGCTACAATTGCCGCCCTGCCGCGCCCGCACTACGCCGAGGCGTTTGAAATCGGCTGTTCGCTGGGGGTGCTCACCGAGCAGCTGGCGGCACGCTGCGGCCACTTGCTGGCCGTGGATGTGAGCGAGGCGGCGCTGGCCCAGGCGCGGGCGCGCTGCGCGGCGCTACCGCAGGTTGAAATAAAGCTGATGCGCGTACCTGAGGAGTTTCCAACTCAGCAGTTCGACTTGATTGTGCTATCGGAAGTAGGCTACTATTGGTCGCCTGCCGACCTGGCCCGCGCGGCCGACCAGCTTATTGCCGGCCTGAAGCCCGGCGGCCAGCTGCTGCTGGTGCATTGGACGCCCCCCGTGCACGACTACCCGCTGACGGGCGACGACGTGCACCAGTTTTTCCTTGAGAAGGCCGTCCAGAATGGCCCACTGTGCCACCTCGGCGGTCAGCGGCACGAAAACTACCGGCTCGATTTGCTCGAAAAGAACTAAGCAGCTTTATTAGCCCGCCACTGCCCGGCGGCATTGGCGCGGATGAGGCGCGGCAGTACCAACAGCGCCTCTGAAAGCGGCACGGCCGCCACCGCCAGGCTGGGGCTGTGCACCAGCGCCCACTCCCACAGCTCGCCAAACGTAGCGCAGTTGCTCATTTGGGCCAGCACCGCAGCCGCTGGCACGCCCAGGCGCGTGAGCAGCGCGTCGGTTTCGGCACCGGGAGCACTGGCCCAGCAAGCCCGTAGCTGGCGGCGCAGCTGCCACTGCCGCGCCAGCTGCACGGGGTTGTCGACCTGAGGCTCGCGCTGTTGCTGGCTCAGCTGCAGCCATTCGCGCAGCTGCCACGAGAGGCCTACTTCCACGCGGCCATCGCGCCGGGCCGAGGTGAGCACTTGCACGTGCGGGCTGTGGCGCAACGTTAAATCGTGCCGCCGCAGCTGCCGGCACAGCGCTTCATCTTCCAGAAAACGTACTGCGGGCAGGCCGCCCACCCGGCGGTAGGCCCGCGCCGTGAGGGCCAGGCTGGCTCCGAAATGCTGGTGGTGGCGCGGCCACGGGTCGGCGGCGGTGGGGTCGAGCAAATCCTCCAGCCGGGCACACAGCAAGCGGTAGGCAGCATCGCGCGACTGCAGGCGTTGGAGCTGAATCAGGTCCGGCTGGTCCAACGCTTCGTCTTCGGTCATAATGCGGCCGCCCACGGCATCGGCCCCGGCCGCTATTTCGGCCTGAATGGCGACCAGCCACGTGGGCGCCACGCGGGTATCGGCATCGGTGCTGGCAATGATGCCGGCAGGCTGGCCCACACGTTCGAGGCGGGCGCAGGCTTCGTCCATCAGCAGGCGACGGGCGCGGCCTACGTGGGCATGCTCGCCGGGCAGGCACAGCTCGGCCACGTGCAGCACTAGGCCCGGGAACTGCCGGGCTTGCCGACGTACCAGGTTTGCCGTATCGTCAAGGCAGTTGTTGGCCAGCACGATGACTTCGTAACTATCGGCGGGCAGCTGGTGGCCAGCGAAGGTGGTTTGGGCAGCCAGTGCGGCCAGGGTAGCCGGCAGGTTGGCCACTTCGTCTTTGGCCGGAATGATGACGCTGATGCGCAGGCCCGCGCGGGGCAGCGGCAGCTGGCGGTGCAGGCGGGCGGCGCACGCATCGTGGGGCGCAGCCAGCAGCGGCGGCAGCGGGGCCGGAGCGGTGGTTTCGTGGGCTGCCAGAAAGCGCGCGGGGGTAGCGTGGTCCATTGCCCGGGTGTACGCCGGGCCGGGCGAAAGGATAAGGCCCAGCTTATTTCCGCGCACGCATTCCAAGTCCCGCACACGGGAAGGAATGAGCTACCACCCACTGCATCAGGAAGCTGCCGCCCCCAAATCCGGAATCATCATCACGGGTTTAAAAAGAAAAAGCCTCCTCCATTTGCTGGAAGAGGCTTTTTCTTTTCAACAGTCAACCTTAGAAGGCTTCGCCGATGGCAAAAAGGATGCCCGGCGAGCTACCCGAACCGGCGGCGTAGTCGAGACGCAGGTTCACGCGGTCGCGGCGGATGAAGTTGAAGCGAATGCCCGCGCCGCCGGCGTACTTCGTGTCTTTCAGGGCAAACTTATCGATGTACTGGTTCACGTTGCCCACGCCGCCAAATATGGCTCCATCGATGCGCCAGAACAGTTTCTGACGAATTTCGGCCTGGAACATAATCATCTGGCGGTCGCGGTAACGCTGCTCGTAGATGCCGCGCAGCAGGTTGCCGTTGTTGTAGAGCGTGCCGCCGAGGTTGGCCCCAATGCCCGCCAATTCGCGGAAGGGTACGTCGCCGGTGTGGAACTGCCCCAGAAACTGGGCTGCCAGAATGGTGCGCGTCGAGCCCAGCGGCTGGAAGTGGCGGGCATCAAGCTGATAGCGCACGAAACGGTAGTCCGAACCCAGGCCGGTGCCGTTGAAAGTGGCGCCAAAATCCAGCAAATCGCCGTGGAAGGCCGCCAAAGGCACGTCGCGGGAGTCGTACGTAATGGCCGGGCCGAGGCCCGAGACGCGGGTGTTCTGGCGCTCGCGCTCGGTCATGCGCGAGTCGGTGTAAAACACGTTCGTGTTCTGGTCGTCGGTGGTTTTGGGGGGGGCGCTTACATTGGTGATGCTTGTGTAGCGATACTGTGCTCCGAAAAACAGTTTGGGCGCAATCAGCTTCTGCACGCGCTGGTTGATGATGAACAGCTTGTAGTCGGTTTCCGACTCGTTGGCGCTGGCCGTGTTCGGCCCCTTGCCATAGTAGTACAGAAGAATGTCGTAAGCGCTGATTTCACCATTGAGGTAAAATTTCTCGCCCGGCGTATAAATCGAGTGCACCAGCTGCACCAGCGACTGTCCCTTGGTCGTCGTCCAGTACTGCACCCGGGCGTTGGAGGGACGGGTGAGGGTGTCCTGCGAAAAACGGCCGCTTAGCAGCGCTCCCAGTCCGTAGCCTAAGCCCGTTTCGGCCTGGTAAAAAATAACCGGCACCGGCAGCAGCGTCAGCGTCTTGTTCTTGCCCAGCTGGCCGAACGACTTGGTAGCGCGCGGCTGCATTTGAGTGGCCAGCGGGGCCAGCCCGGGGGCCGAAGCGGGCGTGGTGACAATAGAATCGGGAGGCGCGGCGGGCTGAGCGGCCGCAGTGTAAGCCAACCCCGTCAGAAGCAGGGCTGCGAGAGAAAAGCGCATAGGAGCGGTGGGGTGAAAATCAAATGAATTGCTCTATCAACGGATTAAGCCGGCCCACGGTTGGCAAGGGCGGGCTTCTTACCAAACCCGGTCGCCAGCACGGCTGTGGCCCGGGCCGTTATTCCTCAATCTGCAAGCGCTTTACCACCTGGCCCCGGCCCAGATATTCGCCTACCAGCGCGGCCGCATCGGCGGGGCGCACGTTGCCGTAGGCAATGCCATCGGGATAAACCACCAGCGCGGCGCCCGGCCCCTTTTTGCATTGCTTGCACAGGTCGAGGCAGTTGCAGGTTTGCACGCGTACCTGCTGCCGCTCGCCGCCCACCAGCAGCTTCTTCAGCCCCTGCATTTTCAGCTCCTTTTTCAGGGCCTTGGCTACGGCTTCTCCAACTCCGGATTTCTGGTTGGTACACACAAACAAGCGGCGAATCTGCGTCATGCTTGCTTGAACGCAGGCCGGGCGCGCACGTTGCCGGGCGCGGTCTTCTCCACGAAAAAGGACCGTCATACAGAGTGCAGCGAAGCATCTTGCCAGCCACCACTATTTTTTGATTGCGTTGCACGGTAAAGATGCTTCGCTGCGCTCTGCATGACGGTCCTTTTTAACTTTCCCCTTCTTACCGGCCGTGCCAGTGGCGGTTTTGAAGTTTATACGCCGCCAGTTCGCGGTTCGACCACAGGGTTTGGTATATCTGCTGGTCGTGGGTGAGCTGCGGGTCTTTTTCCATCAGGGACAGCAACTGCTGCAGCAATTCGGCCGTCTCTTCCTTCAGCGAGTAGTACATCCAGTTGTCGAGCCGGCGCACGTTCACCAAACCTGCATTCTTCAAGTACGATAATTGCCGGCTGGTTTTGGTCTGCGTAAAGTCGAGCACCTGTTCGAGGTCGGCCACCACCATTTCGCGGTTGCGCCACAGCAAATGCAGGATGCGGACGCGGCTTTCGTCGCCCAACGATTTAAAAAGTTGCTGCCCGAAAGCAACCGTGAAATGTTTCAAGCGCATCTGCTGTCTGGGAAGGGAGTTCCGCCCTTCGTGCATTCTCATCCAAAGGTATCAACGCCCCCGCTCCGGCACGCGTATATTTGTTCTTCCGCTATCTGAATATGCCTGATTTCTTGCGCCTTCGCGGCCTTCCCGTTTTTATTGCTGTGCTCCTGCTGAGCCTGCTGCTGGCCGCGCCCGGCGCGCACGCCCAGGGCAAGCGCCAGGTGATTCAGTTCACCGGCATTGTGGCCAACGGCGACAGCCTGCTCGGTGTGCCCGGGGCCAGCATCTACGTGCCCAAGGCTGGGCGCGGCACCACCTCCAACATCTACGGTTACTTTTCGATGGCCGTGCTGGCCGGCGACAGCATCGTGATTCGCTCGCTGGGCTATGCCAACCAGACCATCGTCATCCCGCCCGACTTCCGCCGCCAGAGCTACTCCGTTGTCATTCAACTGATTGAGGATGCCACCGTGCTGCCCGAGGTGCGCGTGTTTCCCTACACTACCGAGCGCGACTTCAAAAAGGCGTTTCTGGCCCTGCGCCTGCCCACCGAGCGCGGCAGCGCCGCCGCCGACAACCTGAACGAAGAGCTGATGAACCGGATTTTCCGCACCCAGCCCATGGGCGCCACGGCCAACTTCCGCCAGACGATGAGCAACCAAAGCCTCGACTACGACCGCAAAATGGGCATGGCACCCAACCAGTATTCCAACAACCCGCTGCTGAACCCCTTCAGCTGGCTGAAGCTGGTTCAGCAGGTGAAAAACGGCGAGTTTAAGAAAAAGGCCAGCAACGACGATTACTAAGCGGAATATTCGCTTATTCCGGTAACCGCAGGCGGCTATTTCCGGTTTACCTAGAGTTTGCACCTTGCTCAACTCTATGGATACCAATCTTCCCGTTTCGGACAAGCCCCGCGTCGTTATTGTGGGTTGCGGCTTTGGCGGCCTTCGCTTGGCGCAGGCATTGCGCAAAGCGCCGGTGCAGGTGGTCGTCGTCGACCGCAACAACTACCACAACTTCCAGCCGCTGCTGTACCAGGTTGCTACCGGAGCCCTGGAGGCCGACAGCATTGCCTACCCCATTCGCAAAATTTTCGCGGGGCAGCAAAATTTCTTCTACCGCATGGCCGACGTGCAGCGCGTCGACCCAGCCGCTAATACGCTCATTACCAGCGTTGGCGATATTCGATACGATTATCTGGTGCTGGCCACGGGCTCGCTCACCAATTTTTTCGGGATGGAGAGCATTGAGCGCAACGCCATGCAAATCAAGAGTATCCCAAATGCGCTGAACCTACGCAGCTTCATTTTCCAGAACTTTGAGAAAGCCCTGCTCACCAGCGACCCGGCCGAGCGGCAGGCGCTGCTGAACATTGTGGTGGTGGGCGGCGGCCCCACGGGCGTCGAAATAAGCGGTTCGCTGGCCGAGATGCGCAAGCACGTGCTGCCCAAAGACTATCCCGAGCTGGACCTGCGCCGGATGCAGATTTTTCTGGTGGAAGCCGGGCCGGCGCTCCTCGGGCCGATGTCGCCCGCCTCGCAGGCCGATGCCAAGCGCTACATGGACGAGTTGGGCGTGCTCGTGCACCTCAACACGTCCATTAAGCGCTACGAGGATGGTAAGGCGTACTATTCCGACACTGAATTCATCCCAACCGAAAACCTAGTGTGGGCAGCCGGCGTGAACGGAGCCGAAGTGCCCGGCCTGCCCGCCGAGGCCGTCACCCGCAACAAGCGCATCACCGTGAACGGCTGGAACCTGGTGCAGGGCCAGCACAACATCTTCGCCATCGGCGACGTGGCCAACATGACGACGGCCGACATGCCCAAAGGCCTGCCCATGCTCGCGCCCGTGGCCCAGCAGCACGCCGACCACCTGGCGGCCAACCTGCAGCGCATGTTGCGCCTCGAAAAGCCCCTCGATTTTGTGTACAACAACAAAGGCTCAATGGCCATCGTGAGCCGCAACAAGGCCGTGGTCGACCTGCCGCGCGACATTCACTTCCGCGGCTTCTTCGGCTGGCTCACCTGGCTGTTTGTGCACCTGATGACATTGGTAGGTTTCCGCAACAAAGTGGTGGCCCTGGTCGACTGGGCTTTCAGCTACTTCAGTTCCGACCAGGCGCTGCGGCTTATTATTCGCCCTTTCAGCCGCAAGGATGTGAGGGACGACCAAGGGAAGAAAACCGCCGAGCACCGCACCGCTACGGCTGAGTACAACGCCACGCCGCCAGCGATTCAGGAAACGGCTGGCCGATAACTGGCCGGTAAATAGTAACTGTCATCCTGAGCGCAGCGAAGGACCTTACCACGCCCGGGCAATGACTGTTCAGGCGTGGTAAGGTCCTTCGCTGCGCTCAGGATGACAGGCTAAACGCCAGCTGCCGGCCCGGCTACCACTACCTGTAGTTCCGCAGGGCTCAGGTACTGTTGCGCCAGCGCCTGTAGCGTCTCGGCATCGGTGGCTTCGGTTTGCTGCACAAACTGGGTGTAGTAATCAGCAGGCAGGCCCAAGAATACCAGGTTCTTGTATTTGTCACACTGTTCGAAGACGGTGGACAGTTCGTTGGCAAACTTGCCGAGCAGGTAGTTTTTCACCGTTTCCAGCTCCTCGGCCGGAATGGGCTCTTCCTGCAACCGGCGCAGCTCCAGCTCAATCTCACTCACCGCAAAGTCAGCGCTTTCGCCTTTCACATCGGTGCCGATGACGAGCGAAGTGCCGTGTTCGCGCGGGGCCACGCTGGCGTAGATTCCATAAGTCAATCCCTTGTCTTCGCGAATGTTGCGCATCAGACGCGAGCCAAAGTAGCCGCCCAGCACATTCACCAGCAGTTTCAGGCGGTGGGTGTCGGGGTGCGTGGGCGCGGGCCATAGCCGGCCCATCCGAATGGAAGCCTGCAGGCTGCCAGGCACGGCCACGCGGTCGGGCGCGGCGGCCACGGTTTCCGGCAGCACCACGGAGGGCGCGGGCAGGGCCGCGCCGGCCAGCGCATCGGTCCTGAAGGCCTGCGCCACCAGGTCGCGCTCGGCAGCCACATCGCCGCACAGGAAGATTTCCGCATTGGCCAGCGAGTAGGCGGCGCGATGAAATTCGCGGGCCTGTTCGGCGGTCAGGCTTTGGTAGGCAGCTTCGTCAAAGGGCCGGCCGTAGGCGGTATCGGCCCCAAACTGCAGCTCATTGAAGCGCTCAGTAGCGAGGTAGCTGGTTTTCTGGCGCTCCACGCGCACGTTCTGGATGGTGCGGGTTTTCAGCTGCTGCAGCTCGGCTTCCGGGAAGGCGGGGTTGGTCAGCACATCGAGCACTAGCGGCAGTAGCGTGGGCAGGTGGCGCGTGAGGCAGTAAAGCGTGAGCGTAGAACGGTCGAAGCCAGAGTCGCACTCCAGCGAGGCGCCGTAGAAAGCCACTTCGTCGGCAATCTGGCGGGCGGTGCGGGTGGTGGTGCCTTCCAGCAGCATGCGGGCCGTGATGGAAGCCAGCCCGGGAGTGGGCTCGGCCAGCTTGCCGGCTCTGAATACGGCCTGCAGGCGCACCACGGGCTGGGCATCGTTGGCCAGCACGTGCAGGCGGGCGCCGCTGGGCAGGTGCAGCACCTCGGCGGCGGGCAGGGCCACGCGGGCCAGCGGCTGCACGGGCGGGGCAAGGGTACGGTCGAGCATTTGGAATTCAGACATGAAATAGCAGCGTAATGAAAAGAACGTCATGCTGAGCTTGCCGAAGCAGCTCTACCGCTGTAGTAACTTAATTACTAGCGCGGTAGAGCTGCTTCGGCAAGCTCAGCATGACGTTCCGAGTGTAAGTCGTGAACCTAGTTCGACGGCGTTTCGCCGCCGGTGCCGCCCGCGCCGTTCTCGTCGAAGGCATCGGCGAGCTTGTTCAGGTTGAAGTGCAGGCCGATGCGAATGGTTTGGGCCAGCGGGTTGTTTTTGGTGCCGCTGCCGGTGGGCACCAGGTAGGTACCGTCGATGCCGAACACCTGGTAGCGCACGCCCAGGCCCAGGCTCACGTACTGGCGGTCGCCCTTGTCGGGGGCTTCGTAGAAGTAGCCGCCGCGGGCGTACAGCAGGTCGTTGTAGTTGTATTCGAGTCCGGTCGAGAGCACAATCTCGCGCAGCTCCTCCTTGAAGCCGCCCGGCGCGTCGCCGAACGAGCTGAACAGCGCGCCCACGATTCCCTGTCGGTTCAGTTCCTGATTTTTGGCTTTGATGCGCTCTAGTTGCGCGTCGCGCTCGGCCTGGGTGCCACCCACAATCAGCTCCTCGTAGTAAGGCGAAGGCACCAGCAGCTTGCTGGCATCGAAGGCCAGCGTGATTTTGTTGTACTGGTCAATCTCGCGGGTGATGGCCGTACCCAGCTTCAGCGTAGTAGGCAGGAAGCTCGGGTTGGTGGGGTCGGTATAGGTAATCTTGTTACCCAGGTTGCTCACGGCCGCGCCCAGCGCCAGGTTGTAGATGCCGGTGCCCACGGTCAGGTCCTTGTGGTAGTACATGCCCAGGTCGACGGCCGCCGCGTTACCGGGTTTGGCATCGTTGCCGTTGATGGCCCCCACCAGATTGGAGCGGATGTAGCGGGCCGACACGCCCACGCCCAGATTATCCGTGAGCTGCAGGCCGTACGACACCGCAAAAGCATACTCCTTGGGGCTGAACGAGCCGTAGGGCGTGTTGTTGGCCGTGCGGTAGTCGATGGTGCCCAGGTCGAAATACATGAGCGAAGCCCCAAATGCCGAGCGCGCCCCCACTTTGCCGTAGCCCGACAGGTAGGAAATGCTCATGTCGTCGGTGATGTTGCGCAGCCAGGGCGAATACGACACGCCCACCGAGTATTTGTAGGGCACGAAGCCCAGCTTGCCGGGGTTGAAGTACGAGGCGTTGGCATCGGGCGAGGTAGCTACCCCGGCATCGCCGAGGGCCGACGAGCGGGCATCGGGGGCCAGTGTGAGGATGGGCACTGCCGTGGTGATGGTGTGGGGGTTGGCTTGATTCTGGGCCTGGGCCGTGGCTGCCGAAGCCAGCAGGCCCGCCGCCAGGGCCAGGCGCGAACGCGAAACGAGTACTTGCATAAGGGGAAACAATGGGGCCAGGGCGCGGCCGGGGCGCAAAGAAAGGCGGAAATTAGATTAATTGAGAATGACGAGCTTGTCGTACTTCGAAGCTACGGTTTGGGTGCGCTGCGAGCGCACCGTGAGGCGGTACACGTACACGCCCCGGGCCAGCGGGTCGTCGAAATCGTCGCGGCCGTCCCAGCTCAGGCTGCGCGAGTAGCCATCGGTGGTGGCAACACTGGTGTTCAGGGTGCGCACCAAGTGGCCGGCTACCGTAAAAATCTGCACTTGCACGTCGAGGTTGTCGGGCTCGGCCCCGGCCTGGTTGTGCTCGAAAAAGAACGTGGTATGGTGGGCAAACGGATTGGGGTAGTTCAGCACATGGTCGAGGGCCAGCTTTTCGTCGTGGGCCACCACAAATTCAATGGTGCGCTCGGCCGAGTTATTGTAGGTATCCCAGGCCTTGAGCGTGAGCGAGTGCGGCCCGGCCGACAGCGACTTGTACGGGTTGTTTACGCGGCCAGTGGTGAAGTCGCCCACGTTGGCCACATACGTATCGTTTAGCACCAGCAGTTTGGTGGGGTCGTGGTCGAGAATGGCCGTGATGTCGTGCCCGATGCCCGCGCCGGTGGTGTTGATGCCGCTTTCGTCCTGCAGCTTTGCGAGCAAGGTGGTATTCTGAGCCGTGAGCCCCCCGAAAGCAAATTGCTCACTGTCCATGAACAGGTTAATTTCCGGCGGCTTGGTGTCGCTGGGTGCGCCCTTGTAGGCTCCGCCTACTTTGGGTAGCTGGTAGCCATTGGCATCGGTGCCGTGGCTGGCATCGGCGGCATAGAGGCTGATTTTACCCACGCCCACATTGTAGTTGATGTCCTTAGGCACCACGAAGCTCAGGCTGAATTGTCCGTTCACCACGTCGGCCTGCCCGCCGTAGATGATGCTTTCCTGCACTTCCACGGGCCGGGGGCCGTCCGGGTCATCGGGGTCGTTTCTGTCCGTCGCCTCATCGCCCAGCGTCATCACCGTCGTCGGCTTGTCGTAGATGGTTACCTGCGCCCGGCCCGTGAAGTTGCTGCTCAGCACACCGCCTTTGAGCACTTTGCCGTGCAGGCGCACCCGCGACAGGGCCAGCAGCGTGTCGGCCGTTACCCACGCGCCCTTGGGGTCGCGGCGACGCACGCTGTCCAGCACCACCGTTTGCCGGGGGTAAGCCAGCGTCATGCTGGGGTCGGCCAGCAGGGTGTAGTTGCGGTTGTTGATGACGCCCGGCACCCCAGCGCCCGGGTAGTCATTCTTGCTCATCATAATAGCCGTCCCAATGGCCGGGTACTGCCCGTTGGCCAGTGGCATCAACACCCGGTTGAAGTACGCTTTGTTGAGGTTGGCATTGCGGTAAGCATCGACTACCCGGGTGGTGGTGAACAAGCCCACCGCGCCACCGGTCGTGTTGTCGGTAAGCACCTGCTCGCCGGCCGAAGTGAAGTCGGGATTGTCGTAGGTGCTGAAGTCGCAGGTGCCGGTGGTCAGAAACGTAAGGTTGTTGGTGTTGCGCAGCCCCATAACCGAAGCGTTCGACAAAACCTGCTCATCAGTCCAGCCTTTGGGGCCGCCGTGACCCAGGAAATTCACAATTAACGACCCTTGCTCGATAGACTGGTCGATGGCCTGGCTGGCAGCCGGCGAGCGCTGCCCGGCCGCCACCGCCAGCTGCGGGTACAGGTCGAGATATACTTTATGAACATTATATTCCGGATGGTTGGTCTGAACAATTCTGGTCATCAGTTCCGAACCAATATCGAACCCCTGCTTGCCGGGCGCAGGCCCCACAAACAGGCCCCCATTGCCGTCATCCGACACCATCGTAATCCGGTTGCGCCACTTGCCATAGGCGGGCGCCGCATCGTAGCTCTTCACTTTGTCAACCATCGCTCGGGCCTGGTCGGTATTGGTGAGCTCACCTTTGGGCTGGCGCACCGGCAGGCGGCCCACGCCCACGTCGAGCATTTCAGTGCCGGGCGAGTCTTCGTCCCACTCGCCCTCATTGTCGTCAAGCAAAGCGTAATAGTCGTCCGATGAATAGCTGGCCCTGCTCCCACCGCTGTACGGAAGCAGCGACTCGCGCGATTCGTAGGTAGGCACGTAGTTCTGGTTAGCCTTATCGAAATCGGCATCGCTCTTGAACGGCACCCGGTCACGCCACCAGGTTGGTTCAAAGTCCTTGTTGTTGTAAGGGTCCGACTTGTAATCGAACGACGCATCACCAAAAAGCAACAGCTGCAAGTAGGGCTTGTTGGTGCGCTGATACACCTGCTTCATGAAGTCGCGAATGGCCGTCACATCCTGCCCTCCCGAGCCATATTCGTTGTATACCTCGGTCGTCGTCACCACGGCAGCGCGCAGGTTGTCGTGCTGGGCGCGGTGGTCGGCCAGGCGCTGGGCCTGGGCCCGAAACACGGGCGCGGTCACAATCACTAGGTCGAGGCGCTGGTCGAGGTTGAGGGCGTGCAGGTTCTGGTTGGGCACTTTGCCGAAGGCGCGGGGGGTGGCAAAGGCGCCGCCGCGCTCCACGGCCACAAACTCACGCAGCGTATCGGCCGGGGCCACGAAAGCCCCGGCATCGAGGGTTTGGGCTTTGGCCTGGCGCGGATTGGTCACGTCCCATACTTGGGTGGTGGCCGTGGTGCCCGTCAGCACGTAGCGGTTGCGGGCCCCGGGCGCAATGTTGGCCAGGGTACGAAATTCCAGCTGCGCGCTGCTTAGGCGCAACTGCCGTTCAGCGTTCAGGTCGAGATAGTCGAGATAGCCGCTGGCGCTGGCATCCGGGCTGTTATACGTCAGGCTTACTTTCAGCTCGCTGCCAGGATTGGCTGGGGAAGCCTGCAGGGTCGACGTTGCAGTCATTGCGATTTCGCAATATTCGCAATTAGGGCGCGCGGCGAGCGTAATACTGCCCAGAGCTGTGCCATTCAGGGCGAATTGGAAGAAACTGTTTGTAGCCGAGCTGGCCACCATCGAGGCAAACACGCGCACCGGTGCCCCTGCTACGAGGTCAGGAATTCCAGAAAACGTGACATCCTGCTGCCCGCCGGCCCGGAAGCCCTCGCCCACCCAGTTGCGCCCCGAATGCATCAGGTTCAACAGGTCGTACTCGTGAAAAGCGCGGTAGGTGAACGTGCTGACCGTAGCAGCTCCCGTCGCCGGTAGAGCAGCTACCGTTGGCACCCGCAGCCCGGCCCGGCTGTTGGCTCCGATAAAGTAGTAGGTAGTATCGGTGTAGATGTTGTTGCGGTGCCGGAATACACTGCCCTGTGCCTCCCAGGTATGAGCTCCTGGCGAATAAAACAGAAAGTATTCGTTGTCGTCAAGTGCGTTGTCGCCGTTGTCGTTGACGAGCAGGATGTTGTTTTCGGCCAAGTCGTCGGGCCGCTTGGTGGCGTTGGGCTGGGGCAGAATCCCCATCGAGTTGCCGTAGAGGTGAAAATTTTTGGGATTGAGGCTGGCCACGTTCAGCCCCATTTTGCTCAGGGCAGCTTTATCGAGCTTGTACACCCCACTTTCAGCCACCCCGATTTTAAACCAGTCGCCGCTGGCCAGCACCGAATTGGGGCCGTACACGTGGGCCGTATTGGCGGTGGTGCGGGCCGCCACGGGCTGGTAGCGGTAGTCGAAAGCCACGAGGCGCTCGGGCTGGCCGGACTGGGGATTACGGCGAGCCGGACGCACGCTCAGAAAGGTCACGGGCTGCTTCATCTCGATGCCGGTGTTCAGGCGCGGCTCGGGGCCGGCGGGCAGGCGGGCGGCATCGAACAGCCGGGCATCGGCCGGGGCAAAAGGCTCGTACACTAGGTTCAGCAGTTCGCCCTGTGTGGCGGCCCCGCGCAGGCGCATGCTGTACCAGCCCACCTGGTCGTCGAGCACCGTGCGGGCTTCCTCAAAGGTTGGCACTTTCTGGCGGCGGGTGCCCTTGGAAGTCACCTCGGTGTAGCCATTCCACTTAATAACACCGTGCACGGTGGTTTGAGCCTGCGCTGGCGCAACTGCCCCGAGCCCCGCTATCATCCCCACCAACGCAACCAAGAGAGAAAAAGGACGCATATACACCTGATAATTTGCTACGTATCGCCGGCCTGGCCGCCCCCGCAACAGCGGAGCGACCTTGGGGGTTCGCCTGCCAGCGGCTTCTTTAACCGTTGAAACCGGAATTTATTGCCACGCTGCCTCCGAATATTGCCATGTATCAGCGCGCTGCCGTTTTGGGCACCGACAGCAGCACATAAAGCAACACTATCAGCGGCACGGCGGCAGCCTGCAGCCCTAGCAATAATCCGGCCGCCAGCAGCAGAAAAATAAAGCGGCGGCGGTTATCGCCCCAGCGCAGGCTCTTGAATTTGAGGGCGAACAGCGGCAGTTCGGCCACCAGCAGGCCCGAAAGCAATACCGTGAGGCCCACCAGCACAATCGGGTTCAGCACCACGCTGTGCAACCCAAACCGGTCGTGCGACAGAATGAGGGGCAAAGACGCCACCACCAGCGTGCAGGCCGGGGTGGGCAGGCCGATAAAGGAAGTCGTCTGGCGGGTGTCGTTGTTGAACTTGGCCAGCCGCAAGGCCGAAAAAATGCTTACCAGAAATCCCACGTAAGGCAGGTACTGTATGGGTGGGGGTGGCGTGGCTGCCTCACCAGTCGCCAGGAGCTTAAACAGAATGGCACCCGGCACTACGCCAAACGACACCATATCGGCCAGCGAATCAAGGTCTTTGCCGATGGCCGACGACACGCGCAGGGCCCGGGCTAGCAGGCCGTCGGCAAAGTCGGCCACGGCGGCGGCGGCTACAAACCAGGCCCCGTTATCGAGCCGGCCGGCAAAAATCTCGGTGAGCGCCAGGCAGCCGAACAGCAGGTTGAGGCAGGTAACGGCGTTGGGCAGGTGTCGTTTCAAAGGTCAGGTATCAGTTAGCAATGAACAATGAAGCAAAGATGCAGCGCAACGAACAGCCTTCTTCGCTGCTTGCTGCTCAGTGCTTATTGCAAAAACGGGTTGCCGCGCCGCTCCTCGCCGATGGTGGTGGCGGGGCCGTGGCCGGGGTATACGGTGGTGGCATCGGGCAAAGTCATCAGCTCGGTGGCAATGCTGCGCAGCAGCGTGGCGTGGTCGCCGCCGGGCAAATCGGTGCGCCCGATGCTGCGCTGAAACAGCACATCGCCGCCGATGACGGTGGCCGTGGGCTCGTGGTAAAAAATAACGTGGCCCGGCGCGTGGCCCGGCGCAAAGCGCACGGCCAGCTCGGTATCGCCGAAGCGCACGGGCTGGCCGGCGGCCAGCTCGCCGGTGGGCTCGGCCGGCTGGTACTGCGGGAAGCCGTAGTTGCCGGCGTAGCTGGATACGGCCCGCAGCGTGGGCACATCGAGCGGGTGCAACAGGAAGGGCGTGCCCGGCCAAGTGCTGAGCACGAACTGGTTGCCAAGCACATGGTCGATGTGGGCGTGGGTATTCAGCAGCAGCGCTACCTGTAACTCGTTGGCTTCGATGTAGCCGCGCAGCGCCTGTTGCTCGGCGGCCGAGTAGCAGCCGGGGTCTACGATGGCGCACTGGCGGGTGGCTTCGTCGATGAGCAGGTAAGTGTTTTCGGAAAAGGCGTTGAACGTGAAACCGGCGACCGTCATGGGCAATACTGGGGGCATAAGCAATGCGGAAAGGTACAACGCTGCGCTTAATGCAGAATGTAAGAACGAGAAACGAAGAATTGAGGACGCACCCCAATTCCTCGTTTTTAATTCTTAATTCTGCATTAAGCGCCGCGTCCTTACCTTGCCGGCCATGACGGACTGTGACTTCTTGCTGGTGGGCCACGGCATTGCGGGCGCCACGCTCGCCGACGTGCTGCGCGCACGCGGCCACCGCGTGCTCGTGTACGACCCCGGCCAAGCCAATTCGGCCTCCAACGTGGCCGCCGGGCTCATGAACCCCGTGGCCGGCAAGCGTTTCGCCCTCAGCTGGCGCGCCGAGGAGCTGCTGCCCGCCGCCGCCGCTTACTACCGCGCCCTGGAGCAGCGCTACAGCCAGTCTTTCTTCACCGAAACCCCGATTTTTAAAATCTTCGGCTCGCCCGAAGAGCAGAACGCCGTGCTGGCCCGCAGCGCCGACCGCCCCTGGGGCGACTTTGTGGCCAGCCTCACCACCACCGACCCCAACCTGCCCGGCGTGCACGCGCCCTTTGGCGGGGCCTGGCTGCAGCACGGCGGCCACGTAGCCGTGCGCGAGCTGCTGGCCGCCCTGGCCGCCGAGGGCCACCGCGCCGGCTGGCTGCGGCGCGAATCATTCGACTGGACGCAGGTGCAGTTTGACAGCGAAGGTGCGACCTATGCCGGGCAGGTGCGGTCCCGGCATGTCATCTGCTGCGAGGGCGCGGCGGCCGTGCGCAATCCTTACTTCGGCTGGCTGCCCCTCACGCCCAACCAAGGCGAGGTGCTCGATGTGGAATGTGCCGACCTAAGCCCGGCCCAGGTGCTGAACCGCGGGGCCTACGTGGTGCCGGTGGGCGGCGGGCGCTTCCGGGTGGGGGCTACCTACCGCTGGCCACCGTTTGCGCCGGGCATCACGGCGGTGGGGCGCGAGGAATTGGCGGCGCGGCTCACCGTCATCACCGACCTGCCGTTTGCTGTGGTAGGGCAGCGCGCCGGGGTGCGGCCCGCCGTGCGCGACCGCCGGCCGCTCATCGGCCCGCACCCTACGGTGCCCAACCTCAGCTTTTGTGGCGGGTATGGCTCGAAGGGTGTGATGCTGGCCCCGCGCCTGGCCACCCTGCTGGCCGACTGGCTGGTGGGCGAGGCCGAAATATGGCCCGAAGCCAGCGTGCAGCGCTACAACGCCCTGCAGCCCGCCGGCGTAGGCTGAGTGCGGCCCCGATGCGGGAACCACTTAGCTGGAATTCTGCCCTTTCGCTTCTACCTTGCTCGGCCCGACGGCCGCCCCAAACGGCTGATGCCGGGCTTAAACCCGGCATGGAATTTTTTTTCTATGCCGACGGATTAATTTTTTGCTTTTGCTCGTTGCCCTCCTACTATGACTAACTCAGTATTCGTAAAGGCTACCCTGACCGGGCTAGTGGGGCTGGCGGCGGCCCTGCTGGCTCCTACCGCACAGGCCCAGACGGCGCAGGAGCCGTTTGGCCGGGTGCGGGTGCAGTACAAGCAGCCCGCCTGGCAGCAGTTCACAACCCAGAACTTTAATATCCTTTATTACCAGGGCGGCGAGGGCAGCGCCCGCCGCGCCGCCGAGTACGCCGAAAAGGAGCTCGGGCGCATCACGGCGCTCATCGGCTACTACCCGTACTCGAAAACCACGCTGCTGTTCTACAACTCGGTGGGCGACCTGCGCCAGAGCAACATCGGCCTCACCGCCACCCAGCAGCAGATTAACGGCGGCGAAACCCCGCTGGCCCGCATGAGCAAGGTGCAGATTGCTTTCGGCGGCCAGGAAACCGAGTTCAAGCGCGAGCTCAGCACCCAGATTACCCAGGTGCTGCTCAACGACATGATGTACGGCGGCTCGCTGAAGGAAGTGCTGCAAAGTAGCTACCTGCTGCAGCTACCCGACTGGTTTATCGGCGGGGCTTCGGCCTACGCCGCCGAGGGCTGGAGCGTGGACATGGACGGCTACATGCGCGACATGACCAAGCGCTACCCTACCGGCAACCGCACGGCCCCGTTTTTTTTGCGCAGTTCCACGCTGGCCGGCCAGAGCATCTGGAACTACGTGGCCGAGCGCTACGGCTACACCACCATCCAGAACATTCTGAACCTGACGCGCATCACGCGCGACATTGAGGTCGGCATCAGTTCGTCGCTGAACGTGCCGTACAAGGTGTTTCTCAAGGATTGGCTGACGTACTACCGCGACCTGAACGGCCAGCCCGTGGCCACCTTGGTCGAGCCCGAGGCCAAGTTCCGCCAGAGTGGCCGCAACCGCCACGCCGACGTATTCTCGCAGCCCGTCATCAGCCCCAACGGCCAGCTGGTGGCCTACGCCCAGAACGAGGGCGGCCGCTACCGCGTGATGGTGGTGGACCGCGACGGCAAGCACCGCCGCATTTTGCGCCGCGGCGGCTACAAAACCCCCGACCAGCAGGTCGAAACCCGCCTGCCGCTGGTGGCCTGGCGCGGCAACGGCCAGGTGGCCGTGGCCGAGATGCGCCACGGTGAAATGAACCTGCACCTCTACGATGCCGACGGACGCGGCCTGATAACCCGGGTACGCGAGGCCATCCGGTTTTCGCGGCCCGCGTCGGTGTTCGCCGGGTTCGACCAGGTGCTGAGCATGAGCTATTCGCCCGATGGCAAAGCCCTGGTGTTTAGCGCCGTGCGCGATGGCCAGAACGACCTGTACATCCTGCGCGCCGGCAGCCGCAAGGTCGAGCAGCTCACCAACGACTTGTTCGACGATGTGCAGCCGGTGTTCCTGCCCGGCGGGCAGAGCTTGGTGTTCAGTTCGAACCGCTACCTCGACTCGCTGGGCCGCCCCCGGCCGGCCTCGTTCCAGAACGTGGTGAACAACTACGACTTGTTCACTTACCACCTCGACGGCCGCACGCTGCCCGTGGAAACGCTGGTGAGCACCATCTCGAACGAAACCCGGCCCCGGGCGCTGTCCGACGACGAGATTATGTACCTCGGCGAAGAAAGCGGCGTGCGGGCCCTCTACCGCTATTCGCTGAAAACCAAGCAGCGCACCCCGGCCAGCAACTGGCTACCCAACACCCAGGATTTCGACTACAATGCCCAGAGTACGGCGCTGGTGTTCGTGGCACCGGCCCAGGCCCGCGACATCCTGTACGTGTACCCGCAATACGCGCTGCCCACGCTGCCGCTCACCAAAACCGCGCGCCAGCAAACACTGGAAGACCGGTCGGTAGCGGCCGTAGCGCCCAAGCCTGCCCCGGCTCCCGCCACCACGAAAACCATTGCGCTCAGCTCGGCCGCTGCGCCAGCCAGCGATTCTTTGGCCGGAGCAGCCCCGGCGGCCCGGCGCAAGAAAACCGATGCCACGGTGAATACCGCCGATTATCAGTTTGAGGAAGATGAGCCGGTGTCGCCGGGCAATGGCAATACCCCTTCGGCAGCGGCACGGCGGCGGCGCCTCACGCCAACTGCGGCATCCAACGCGGCCGCGGCGGCCGCCGCCGCGCAAGCAGCCAACCCCGTGGCCGGCCCATACCGCTACGACACGCGCTTTATGATTGATAATGTGTCGACTGCGCTGTACGTGGACCCGCTATTAGGCATGGGCCTGCAATTCAAAGCAGTGCTGACGGATGTGCTCGAAAACCAGCGCCTCGATGCCAGCTTATTTGGCTTGTTCGACCTGCGCACCAGCAACATCCGCCTGGCTTACACCAATCTCACGCATCGCTACGACTGGAGCTTGGCGTACCAAAAGCAGGCCTACTTCTTTGATGCAGGCGTTGCGGGCGTGCGTTTCGGCCGGCACGAGTTTGCCCCTACCATCGGCTACCCGCTCACGCACAACCTGAGCCTGCGTGGCGGCCCCCGATTCATGAACATCTCGCGCACGATTCTGGGCGATATTTCGACCGATAATGACCAGTCGTTTAACTATGCCGGGGTAAATGCCGAGTTGGTTTTCGATAACACGCTGATTACCGGGGTGAACATGATGCACGGCACCCGCATGAAAGCCAGTGTGCTAAACCTCAAAAACCTGAACGATGGCGGCCTGAGCTACGGCAAGTTCGTTATCGACCTGCGTCACTACCAGAAAATCAGCCGCTCGCTTGTATGGGCCAACCGGGCCAGCTACGGACAGTTTTTTGGTCCCCGCGCCCAGGTTTTCCGCCTCGGCGGCATGGACGACTGGCTGAATGCCGGTTATGCTGACTCGCGTTTCCTGAACAACTACAGCGGGGTCGACCAGGTATTCGGGCAGGAGTTTGTGACCAACCTGCGGGGCTTCGACTATGGGGCCCGCAATGGTCCGCGATACGTGCTGTTCAACAGCGAATTGCGCTTTCCCATTGTGCAGTATTTCGCCCGGCGCCCCATCTACTCCGGCTTCTTCCGCAACCTGCAGCTTACCGGCTTTGCCGATGCCGGCACGGCTTACTCAGGTACCAACCCTTTCAGCACCGACAACTCGGCCAATACCCGCCAGCGCGAGTACAGCCAGTACTTTTCGGCCACGGTCATCAATTTCCGCAATCCTTTCCTTGTCGGCTACGGAGCGGGCATTCGCACCACCCTGCTGGGCTTTTACGGGAAGGCCGATGTGGCTTGGGGCCAGGAAAACTACGTGACAAGCAGCCCGCACTACTACTTCACGCTGGGCTACGATTTCTAAGCCAGCTACGCAACGCTTCTCAAATTATCCAACGCGCCGGGTGGGGTTAGCCCCTTCCGGCGCGTTGTTTTTTATCCCCTCGCTGGGCGGTTCGGGCGTATCTTTGCGGCCCGAAACCTAACCTATGCCCGTGTTGCTCCGCGAAATATCCACCCTGCTGGCCAAAGACTTCCGCCTCGAATGGCGGCAGCGCGCGGCGCTCGGTGGGCTGCTGCTCTACGTGGGCAGCACGGTGTTTGTGTGTTTCCTGAGCTTCAGCCTGCGCGGCGGTACGCCCCCACCCCCGGCCTGGAACGCGCTGCTGTGGGTCATCCTGCTGTTCGCGGCCCTCAACGCAGTGGCCAAGGGTTTTATGCAGGAAAGCGCGGGCCAGCGCCTCTACTACTACACGCTGGTGCGGCCCCAGGCGGTTATTCTGGCCAAGATGCTGTACAACACGCTACTACTAACGGCGGTGGCGCTGCTGGGCCTGTTTCTTTACACGGTATTTCTGGGCAACCCGATTCAGGATGCGCCGCTGTTTGTGGCCAATCTGCTGTTGGGGGCCGTGGGCTTTGCCACCACGCTCACGCTGGTGTCGGGCATCGCGGCCAAGGCCGGCGGCAACGGGGCCACGCTCATGGCCATCCTCGGCTTCCCGCTGATGGTGCCCATGCTGCTGCTGCTCATCAAGGTGAGCAAGAATGCCCTCGACGGGCTCGACCGCGGTCTGAGCCAGCAGTCGCTGCTGACATTGCTAGCCCTGAACATGATAGTAGGCGCTACTTCCTACCTGCTGTTTCCTTTTCTGTGGCGCGGCTAATTTTATAATCAGTTAAAAGTTATGAGTTAAAAGCTGGGGGCATTTGATTCTCAACCTGTTCCTTGACACTCATTTCCTTTAACTCTTCACTTTTAATTTTTAACTCCTTTGACAACAGCGGCAATTATCGGCAGTGTGTCGGGCATCGTGATGACGGTGGGCGGTGTGTGGGGCGGGCAGCGCCTGGTGGAGCAGCGCGGCGGCGGTGTGCTCTGGAAAGGCTTGGCCGTGCTGCTGATTGTGGGCGCCACGGTGGCCGGCTTCCTGAGCCCGGTGCCGGCCCTGCCCATCGTGAACGAGAGCATCCGGAACCTGTTTTTCCACGTGCCCATGTGGTTTGCCATGATTATGGTGCTGCTAGTGTCGGTGTGGTATTCGATTCGCTACCTGCGCGAGCCCTCGGCCCAGTTGGATGTGCTGGCCCACGAGTCGGCCAAAACCGGCATTGTGCTGGGCCTGCTGGGCCTGGCCACCGGCAGCCTGTGGGCGCGCTACACCTGGGGCGCGTGGTGGACGCCCGACCCGCGCCTGAACGGGGCGGCCGTGGCCATGCTCATCTACGGCGCTTACCTGGTGTTGCGCGGCTCGTTTCAGGACGAGCAGCAGCGAGCGCGGGTGTCGGCCATCTATAACATTTTCGCCTTTGCGGCGGCTATTCCGCTGCTGTTTGTGCTGCCCCGGCTAAGCGGCCCCTCGCTGCACCCGGGCCAGACCGGCAACCCCGGTTTCAACCAGTACGACCTTGACAACACCATGCGCAAGGTGTTTTACCCGGCCGTTATCGGCTGGATTCTGTTTGCCTTCTGGGTGGCGCAGGTGAGCAGCCGCTACGTTTTCCTGAAACTGAAACACGATGACAAATAAGCTTTTCGCGCGCCCGCTGGGCCGCTTCTTTCTGGCCTTGCTGCCGCTGTTGCTGCTGGCCCCGCTGGCTTTTGCCCAAACGCCCGAAACTGCTCCGGCCATGGCCGACGACCTGCGCGCCAGCGGCAAAATTTACGTGGTGGTAGCTGTGGTGGCCGTTATCGTGGCCGGCCTGCTGGCCTACCTCATCTCGCTCGACCGCAAGGTGAGCCGCCTCGAAAAGGAAATGAAAGCCTAGCCAAGCGGCACCCAAATGCCGCCTCGGTTGTTGCCAATTCCGAAGCCAGCGCGGAACCACAAAAACTCCGTTAAACCTGTTGAAATCCGTTAAATCTGTGGTTTTATGAAGAAGACGCACCTGTTTATCGTGGCCATTATCGCGGTGGCCGCCGCCATCATCCTTAGCACCACCGCCGATGCCAGCGTGTACGTGGGTTTCGGCGAGGCCCGCGCCCGCGCCGCCGAGGGCAACACCACCAAAGTGCACGTAGTGGGCAAGCTGCCCCGCGATGCCGCCAAGCGTCCCCTGGGCTTGGAGTATGACCCCATGACGGACCCTAACTACTTTGCGTTCACCCTGGTAGACACTACGCAACTGGCCCAGCGCGTGGTGTACAACAACCCCAAGCCGCAGGATTTCGACGCGTCCGAACAGGTCGTCATCACCGGCTGCATGAAAGGCGACGTATTCATGGCCGACAACATTCTGCTGAAGTGCCCCAGCAAATACGTGAAGAAGGATTTGCAGGGCGCGACGGCTTCGGCCAATTAATTGTTGGCGAGCACCCAACTTCCACAGCACCCGGTTTCTGCAACGCTTCGTCGCGTCGGAAACCGGGTGCTGTTTTTATTGACGCTGGCCGGATTGTGTGCTTCAACCGCCCGGGCCCAGGTCGCCAACGACAACATTGAAAACCGCCGCGTGCTGCGACTGGAGGAAACCATTACCTCCAGCACCACCGGCTGCACCGTGCAGCGCAGTTGCGTGGATGAGCGCCTGACCGGCAAATGCATTGAGTACCACAACGACCAGTGGTTTGAGTTCACGCCGAAGGCTTCGGGACGCTACTTCGTGAACATCGGCGGGCAGAAATGCCGCGACGTGCGCGGCGTGCAGCTGGTCGTCCTCACCGGGCAGCCGTGCCAGCCGGCCACCTACCGCATTCTGAGTTGTACCTCGCTCGGCACGCAGGACGACGTGTTTGTGACGCTGGACTCGCTGCGTGCCGGCCAGCCCTATTTGCTGGATGTGGATGGGTATTTGAAAGACTTTTGCCAGTTCACGCTGCAGGTGAGTCGGACGGCAGCAGGCATGCCCGTCAGCTACTTTCCGCCCAGCCCTACTCGCCTGCTGCCCACCGCCAGCCGCGTGGTGGAATTGAGCTGGACGTTGCCCGACTCGCTGGCCAACGCGCCCGACTGCCGGGTGATGCGCCGCGAAATTCATCAGTACCGCAGCACCGAAGTGCGCCGCGTGCCCGTGCGCCGCGACACCTACGGCCGGCCCGAAACCAGCTATTCCGTCATCGATACCCTACCCGGGCCCGGCATCTACGATTACCAAGTAGTGACTTCGCGCGCCGACAACGGCCCAGCCGCAGCCCGGTTGCGCCAGTGGTGGTACGCCTACGGCACGGCTGCCGCCATGCCCCTCCCCGGCACGGTGCCCAACCGCAATGCGGTGACGCTGCCGCTGCGCAAGTACCCGGCCAAGGCGCGGCTCTCAGTGGTCATCACCGACCCGGCCAGCGGGCGGGTGCTGCTGGCCCGGCAACTCATCAACCAGCCCGCCGACCCACGCCAGGGCGAGCTGCCCGTGCGCAAATGGCAGGAGGCGGGCCTGGAAAAAATTGCCGTCGAAATCACCTGCCATCCGCCGCGCGGCGACTTTTTCGTCGACCGGCTGTTATTGAACCTCCCGGCTCCGGCGGCGCGGCCGTAAATTTGCCTTTTCAATGCGAACTCTCGACTCTTCTATGCTGCTGCGTTGCGCACAGGCGCTCGACCAGGCGCTGTTGCTATTGCAGCAGAGCGTGCCCGGGTCGGTGCTCTACGAGTTGTACCGTTCGGCTTGCGTAAAAGAGTTTGAAGTCATTATTGAGCTGGCGGGCAAGCTGCTGAAAAAAGCCCTGCGGCCCTACTACGCCTCGCACCGCCAAGCCGAAGCATTGGTTTACAAAGACATATTTCGCGCCGCGGCGCAGTTCGGCTTGCTTTCGACGCTGGAAGCCGAGCGGTGGCTGACTTACCGCGACAGCCGCAACAGCACAGCCCACGAGTACGGAGCCGGCTTTGCGGAGGCTGCAGTCACCTTCCTCCCGCGCTTCGCAACGGATGCTACTGCGTTGGCGCAACTGCTACACGGCAAACCTATCGACTAACCATGCTCGACCTCAACCCGCGTTATGTAGCCATGCTGAACGAGCTCATTGCCTGGCACCTGCCTGCCGAGGTAGCGGTGTGGGCCTACGGCAGCCGCGTGAACGGCAACGCGCACGAAGGCAGCGACCTCGACCTGGTGCTACGCGCCCCCGGCCTGATGCCCCTGCCCGACCGCCTGCTCGCTCGCTTCCGCGAGGCGCTGACGGACAGCAACCTCCCGATTTTTGTGGATGCGCACGACTGGGCCACACTGCCTGCATCGTTCCATCCGAGAATACTTGACCGCTACGAAGTGGTGCGCCCCGGTGCGCCCGCGCCGACGGTACCCGCCTGATTTTACTTGTTGCTTATGAACTTATTAGTAGGACAAATTGGCCACTTCAGCGTTATTCTGGCCTTTGCGGCGGCGCTGGTGGCGGCTTACAGCTATTTCCAGGCCTCGCGGGGCCGGGCGCTGGGCCAGGAAGACCCCAGCTGGCTGCGGCTGGCGCGGGGCGCATTTTTTGTGCACGGCGCGGCCATCATTTCGGTGATTGTGTGCCTGTTCAACATCATCCACGCGCACCGTTACGAGTACTACTACGCCTGGAGCCACAGCTCGAACCACCTGCCGGTGCAGTACATGATTTCTTGTTTCTGGGAAGGCCAGGAGGGCTCGTTTCTGCTCTGGATTTTCTGGCACGTGGTCATCGGCTTCTGCATCATGCGCTTTAATAAGCAGTGGGAAGCGCCGGTGATGGCCGTGTTCAGCGGTGTGCAGCTGTTTCTGGTGAGCATGATTATCGGCGTGGTCGTGGGCGGCGTGCGGGTGGGCTCGTCCCCGTTCATCCTGCTGCGCGAGTTCCTGACAGACCTGCCGGTGTGGAAGATGAACCCCAACTTCGTGCCCAAGGACGGTACCGGCCTCAACGCCTTGCTCCAGAACTACTGGATGGTGATTCACCCGCCCACGCTGTTCCTGGGCTTCGCGCTCACGCTGGTGCCGTTTGCCTTCGCCATCGCGGCCCTCTGGAAGCGCGAGCTCACCGCCTGGGTGAAACCGGCCCTGCCCTGGACGCTCATCGGCGGCGGCGTGCTGGGCGTGGGCGTGGTCATGGGTGCTTATTGGGCCTACGAAACCCTGAACTTCGGCGGCTATTGGAACTGGGACCCGGTCGAAAACGCGGTGTACATTCCGTGGCTGGTGCTGGTGGCCTCGCTGCACGGCCTGGTGCTGTGGCAGAAGCGCCGCACCGGCCTGCGCACCGCGTTTGCGCTGGTGGTAGCCACGTTTGTGCTCATTCTCTACGCTACGTTCCTCACCCGCAGCGGTGTGCTGGGCAATGCCTCGGTGCACTCGTTCACGGACTTGGGCCTGTCGGGCCAGCTGTTCATCTACATGGCCTTCTTCACGGTGCTGGCCGTGGCCCTGCTCGTTTCGCGCTGGAAGGAGATTCCGATTTCAGCCAAGGAGTTGAACGCCTACAATCCCGAGCTGTGGGTGTTTGTAGGCGCCACGGTGCTGTGCCTGGGCGCGTTCCAGGTGCTGTTCACCACCAGCATTCCGGTCTACAACTCGTTTATGGGCCTGATTGGCATTAAAACTAACGTGGCCCTGCCCGCCGACCAGATTGCCCACTACTCCAAAATGCAGCTGTGGATGGGCGTGTTGGTCGCCCTGCTTTCGGGCATTGCGCAGGTAATGTGGTGGCAGCGCAACACCAAGGAAACGCTCATCAACTCGCTCACCGGGCCCACGCTGCTGGCCCTGCTGGGCACGGCCCTGACGGTGCTGCTGGTGCGCTACAACGGCCTCACCATCACGGCGCCCTACATTGTACTCACGCTGGCGGGCCTGTTTGGCGTGCTGGCCAACTTTGGAATGATTTTCACGCTGCTGCGGCGCGGGGTGCGCCTCTCGGGCGGCGCGGTGGCTCACCTGGGCATTGCGCTGATGCTGCTGGGCATTTTGGCCTCGGCCGGCTACTCCAACATCATCTCGCGCAACGTGTCGGGCCTGCTGTACTCGCGCGAGTTCAGCGAGGACCTGAACCGCGACAACGTGCTGCTGTGGCGCAACGAAAGCGCGCCCATGCACGGCTACCAGCTTACCTACACCGGCCAGTATTTTGAGGTACCCGGCGTACCCGGCTACGTCGATAAGCAATTCCTGTTCCGCACCGACGACGATTACAAGGCCATTGCCCGCGCGCCCATTGCCGTGGAAGGCAAGACCTATTACCAGACTGGCGACACGCTGGAGATTCTGCCCGAAAACACGTATTACCGCATCAATTATAAGGACCAGAAGTCGGGCGAGCAGTTTGTGCTCTACCCCCGCGCCCAGATAAACGACGAGATGAGCGGCGGCGGCCTGCTGGCCTCGCCGGCCATCAAGAAATTCTGGGGCCACGACATCTACACGCACATCAGCTCGGTGCTCGACCCGCGCAAGGAAAAGCCCTGGAGCGAGGCCAAAGAGTCGGTGCTGAGCGTGGGCGACACCATTTTCCTCAACGACTACTTCGCCGTATTCCGCGCCGTGGAAGCCGCGCACGAAACCGCCGGCCTCAACCTGCAAAAGGGCGACCTGGCCCTGCAGGCCGACATGATTGTGTACGGCGAAAAGCGGCAGTACCACGTGCACCCCGTGTTTGTGGTGCGCAACCGCATGGTGGGCAGCCTGCCCGATGAGGCCGAAGACCTCGGCGTGCGCATCAGCTTCAAGGGCGTGGACCCGGCCAAAGGCAAGTTCACTTTCGACGTGAGCACCACCCAGAAGGATTACGTCATCCTCAAGGCCATGGAAAAACCCTTCATCAACCTGCTCTGGAGCGGCACCCTGCTCATGGCCATCGGCTTTGGCCTGAGCGTGCGCCAGCGCGGCGGCAAAGGCGTGCTCAGCAACGAGGCCGCCGCCGAAACGGAGGTAGTGGCCGGGCCCACGGGCCGCGCCGTGCGCCCCCAGCCCGCCGGCTAAGCCGCCAAAAAGCTAGTATTGCCCATAAAAAGGCCGCTCTATTACTGGGGCGGCCTTTTGTGTTTTTCGGCCTGCTACTCGCTGGTTCCGCTGCCACAGCCGCCTCATTCCGGGCCCAGCCAATGCCCTGCCGCCTCTTAGGCATTTGCCGGCAATGTTTGAAGGCTTGCCGCGCCTCCGAACAACTAGTTGCCCACAGCCGCCCACAAAAAAGGGCCGCCCAACCGGGCGGCCCTTTTGCCGAAAGCGAAACCAGGCCGCAGCCTATTTCACAATCGAAATCTGCTGCATGGTGAACTCCTCGCCGTTGCGCACTTTCAGGCTGTAGATGCCCGAAGTGAGGTTCGACAGGTCGACCACGGTGCGGAGGTTGTCCTTGGCCGTGCCCGTGTACACGCGCTGGCCGAGCAGGTTGGTAACTTCCACGGCCAGCGTGGCAGTGTTGGCGCCGTGGATTTCCAGGTTGAACTGGCCCGAGTTCGAAGGGTTCGGGAACACGCTCACGGCACGTTTCAGCGCCTCGGAAGTAGCCAGTGGGCTAGCCGTGATGGTCAGGTCGTCGATGGCCAGGAAGCCCTGGTTGGCCAGGCTGGTGGCGTGGAAGCCCACGTAGAACGTGCCGTTGGCCGGGGTGATATCGGCCACGGCGGGCGTGCTCGCGTTGTTGGCCAGCTGGTAAGTCGTGGCCGTGATGTTGTTATTGGTGTAGAGCGTGGTGGTCTGGCCGGCTGGGGTAGCAGCAGCACCGTACTTCACTTCGAGGCGCTCGCTCAGGCCCTGGCCGGCGGTGCGGTAGTAGAACGATACGCGGTAGCGCTGGCTGTTGCTCAGCGTCAGGCCCGGGGTGAAGAACCAGTCGTCGGCCCCCACGGTCGGGGTTGGGCCCACGTTGTTGTAGGAATACACCATGGCGTTGGGGTTCGAGCGCGAGATGTTGCCCGTAGCCAGGCTGGCATCCACGGTTGCACGGGCGCGCCAGGTGAAGCCGTCGTTGTTGCTATCCGTCACCGTGATGCCGCAGGGCAGCGACTGGCCGGTGTTCACCGCGTCGAAGTTCTGCGCGTAGGGGAAAGTGCTGATGGTGGGCGCTACGCACGGCGTGCAGAAGTTGATGGGGCCGGCCACCGTGCTCTGGCCCGTAGTGCCGCACACGGTGCGCACGTAGAAATCGTAGCAGGTCGAAGCCGTAAGGCCGGTTACGGCGCCGGGGCCGCTGGTGAAGGTAGCCGTGGTGGTACCCGCCGAAGCCGGGTTGAAGCCCGTGGGGCCGTACACAATCTGGTAGCCCGTGCCGCCGGTAGCGCCTGTGAAAGCCACCGAAGCCGTCGTCGTCGTGCCCGTTACCGAAATGCTCGTGGGAGCCGGGCAACCCGTCGTGGCCACCAGTTCGGCATCAAACACCAGTTTCAGCGTGTTGTCAGGAGCAGTGTCCAACAGTGCAACAGGCACAATGGGCGAGCTAATCGTACCTGCAAAGAAGGCATTAGGCCGGCTGGGGTCTTCATTTTGCGTGTAGTAGGGGAAGTAAGGGTCGGCTCCCGTCGAGGCCAGGCCCACCATGCCCACGATAAAATCGCCGGCGGGCAAGGCCACCGGGCTGGTCAGCACAAAGGTGTGCGGCGCGTTAATGTCGGCGGCCGTAACCACGTAGTTAGCCGAGCGCCCCAGAATAGCTCCCGTCGTAGCATTCACTACTACCGCATACAGGGATTCGCCCTCAGTCGATTTTGAGCTGCCGGCGGTAGTGCCAGCGCTGGAAATAATCGTTCGAACCGACGTGACACTGGCAGGAGCATTCAGCGTGTACTTCACCCCCCGATAAATATCATCAGCCTGTGCAAGCACGAAACCCGAGCTGCCAGCTCCGGGGGTAGTAATCGACAGCAGGGTGGGGTTGGTCACCATCACCATCGAGGTCGAGTTGTTGGAGGTGCTCAAATCGCCGGCCACATCCACGGTCAGTGTCACGGTATTGTTGCCCGTAGCGGGCACCGGCACGCCGGTGAATGTCACCACCGCCGTTGTGCCAACGGCCAGCGTGGCCACTGTCGTAGCCGGCGAGGTGTACGTGTTGGCTCCCGAAACGCTCAGCGTCACCGACACGTTGGTCAGGTCGGCAGTGCCGGCGTTGCGCACCAGGCCTCGCAGTGTAACGGGCTGCCCAGCGGGCACAGCCAGCTGGCTGTAGCCGTAGATAAGCTGAGCTGCAGCGTCCGTTGGCGTCGGAATGATAAAGCTATAGGTGCGGCCTGCATCGGGCAGCGTTACGCCGCCGGCCACAATAGGCGTGTTGCGTACGTTGTGCGCGTTGGCACCCGACGCGTATACCCCCTGCTGGAAGGTGGTGGAGCTCCAAGCATTGTTCGACGGCTTCACGGCCGTAATCACCCGGGCTGTAGCCGTGCTGCTGCCTTTCAGGCCCACCACGACAAACGAAGCGTTGGTGGGATTGACGGACGGCACCGCTGCGTCGTACACGAAATCGACGCCGCTATTCGATTCGTACAGCTTCACCTGGAAGCTGAAATTGGCCAGCTGCTTGTCGATGGTGCCACCCGCCGCCGCCGCTGCCCGGGTCTTGTCGCTCACATTCTTCCACTGAATCGTCACCACGCGGTTGGGCGCCGTGCCCGTCGTGGCCATGCGGTATTCGGGCGTGCTGGCTCCTCCTTCGAGGTCGGTGTTGAAGGGAAGAATCAGGTTGGTTTGCGAAGTCGTGTTCAGCGGGCCGCCTGTGTAGGCCTGCTGGGCATAGGTAGAGAAGAACGGGGCGACCGGGGCCACATTGCCCAGCTTGATAAAGCCGTTGGTATTCAGCACAAACTCGGTGAAAGCCGTGCCGCCAAACGTGAACGTGAATGGCAGGGTCTGCACGGCCGAGTTGGCATCGTCGAAGTTGGGCGTCGAGATGACCGTGCCCGTCGTGCCCAGGTCGGTGTAAGTCCCGGCTTTGTTCACCACGTTTGTCGCGGTAAAAAATTGCGCCTGGGCGGTGGTGGCGCCCCCAACCAGCAGGGCCGCCAACGCCACGCGCCGCAGGGCCGATACCAACCCGGAGCGGGTATACTCTTGTTTCATAAAATTAAACAGTAAAAGTGGGTGAATAATATGTGAGGGGAAAAAGTGAATGACGCCAACCACCAGTCTGGACAATCCAATCGAGCTTGGGTGACGGCTCGTGCGGTAGTTTTGCCCCTACAAGTTGCTAAAGATTCGGGATTAATTAAGTACACTGTCCAGCATACCTTCACCAAGTTAATTTCTTTCTTTGCATAGTTCTACTAAACCAATTAATAGCTTGCGCATCGGCCTGTTTGGCACCGGCCGGGTGGCCAGCCAGCTGGGGCCGGCGCTGGTGGCCGCTGGCCATCGGGTAGCATTTGTGTGGGGCCGCACACCGGCCGCGGCCACGGCCCTGGCCGCCCAGTTGCCCGGCACTCGGGTGCTGCCCACCCTGGCCGCGCCCCTCCCACCGGCTGACGTGTACCTGCTGGCCGTGCCCGATGCCGCCGTGGCTCCGCTGCTGGCCGGCACCATTTGGCCCGCCGGGGCGCTGGTGGCCCACCTGGCCGGGGCGCTGCCGCTAGCCGTTTTTGAGGCGCAGCCGGCCGTGCGTGGCGGCGTGTTCTACCCGCTGCAAACGTTCAGCGCGGGCCGGGCCATCGACTGGCCGGCCGTGCCGCTGTGCATCGAGGCGGCCGATGCGGCTGGCGAGGCCACGCTGCTGGCCTTGGCCGGCAGCCTTAGCCGCGATGTGCGCCGCCTCAGCTCGGCCCAGCGGCTGAAACTGCACGTGGCGGCCGTGTTTGCCAACAATTTCACCAACCACCTGTTGGGCATTGCCAATGCCCTGCTGGCCGAAGCCGAACTGCCCGCCGAGCTGCTGGCCCCGCTGGTGCGCGAAACCGTGGCCAAGGCCCTGGCCAACCCGCCCTTCGCGGTGCAAACCGGGCCGGCTGTGCGGCACGATGCCCCTACGCTGGCCGCGCACGAGGCCGCGCTGGCGGCGCACCCGGCTTGGCAGGCGCTGTATGCGCAGCTCACGGCCAGCATCCAGGCCCAGCTTTGATGCCGGGGCCGGGAGGAGTACCTTTGCGGCGGCAAACGCCGTGTATTATTCGTCTTTATTGATTCCTGTTTTGTCTGTTTCCGCTACCACCATCACCTTCCAGTTCAGCGACGGCCAGCCGGCCCAAACCCACGTTGCGGCCGCCGGCGAGTCGGTGCTCGATGTGGCCCTGAACAACGGCATCCAGCTGCAGCACAACTGCGGCGGCGTGTGCGGCTGCAGCACCTGCCACGTCTACATCAACGCGGGCGGCGACGACCTGCCCGAAATTTCCGATAAGGAAGAAGACTTCATCGACCGCGCCGAGAACCCGCGCATCAACTCGCGCCTGGCCTGCCAGTGCGTGGTCGATAAGGATATGCAGCTCGTGGTCACCATTCCGCCCCAGCACTTCCTGGGCCACTAATTTTTTAGGGTATGAGGATGTGGGGGTAAGTGGGCAGAAGTTGTTTGCCTTTGTCATACTACCGACAACAACCCCCTACCCTCCTACCCCCACCCCCTCATACCCAAACCAAATGCCCCACTTTGAGCCGCCCATGCACTGGGCCGACCACGAGGATATTGCCATGGCCCTCTACGAAAAGTTCGGCAACGACTTCACCGAGGCCAAAATCTACCGCATCCGCTTCACCGATTTGATTGAGTGGGTGCTGAGCCTCGACAACTTCGACGGCACCCGCGAGCAGGCCACCGAAGGCCACCTGGAGCAGATTCAGGCCAAGTGGGTGTACGAGTGGCGCGATAACCAATAGCCGGCGAGCCGGAACCGCGGCCAGCCCAACCCCGCGTTAGTTTCCCGCGTAAGCGGACTTGAAATGGCAATTTGAAGCCGTTTCAGGCCTTTCCGCAGCCTTTACCCGGGCGGTTTTTCTTTTCCTTTTTGTTTTTTGCATGAAAACCGGCATCATCAAATTTTTCAACGAAGACAAGGGCTATGGCTTCGTAACCGACGACCAAACGAAAGAAGATTTTTTCGTTCACGTAACCGGCCTCAACGGTGTCACGGTAAAGCAAAACGACCGGGTGGAGTTTGAAACCCAGGAAGGCCGCAAAGGCATCAACGCCGTAAACGTCCGCAAAATCTGAGCTTGAAAACACGCTGATGGTTGCTCCCTGCGCCATCGCCAAAGCCTCTCCCGCAACGGAGAGGCTTTTTTGTGGCCCGCCGCCGCCCGCCCCGCGCCCGCAGCCCGCCACTTCTGCCGACCTTTGCCCCTCGCCGGCCCCTCGCCGCGCCTCTGCCGATGAACCCACCGCCCTCCAAGCCCGCCGCCCTGGCCCCGCCCTCCCCGGCCGAGCCCCTGCGCACGGCGCTGCCCACGCTGGTGCGCTGGCCCAACCTGCTGATAATGCTGCTGTGCCTGGCCCTGGTGCGGGCCGGCTTGCTGCTGCCCCGGCTGCCGCTGCGCGAGTCGCTGCTCGACCGGCGGTTTGGCCTGCTGGTGTGGGCGGCGCTGCTGGTGGCCGCCGCGGGCTACATCATCAACGACTACTACGACGTGAAAATTGACGCCATCAACCGGCCCGACCGGCTGGTGATTGGGCGCGTGGTGAACCGCCGCATGGCCATGCTGGCCCACCTGGTGCTGAGCGGGGTGGGCGTGCTGGTGGCTGGCTGGCTGCATCCGGTGCTGGGGCTCGTCACGCTGGGCACGGCGCTGCTGCTGTGGGGCTATTCGGCGCGGTTCAAGCGGGTGGCGCTGGTGGGCAACGTCAGCATTGCCACCCTCACGGCGGCGCTGGTGCTGCTGCCCGAGCTGCAGCTGCAGCTGGCGCGCAACGACAGCCACAGCGTGGTGTGGCCCTACGCGCTGGCCGCTTTTCTGCTCACGGTGGTGCGCGAGATTGTGAAGGATGTGGAAGACATGCGCGGCGACGCCCAGCACGGCTGCCGCACGCTGCCGCTGGTGTGGGGCGTGGCGCGCACCAAGTGGGTAGCCGGGTTTTTCCTGGCCTGCCTGGCGCTGCTCACGCTGGGCGCTACGGGTCGGCTGCTGCTGGGCGGGCACTGGCCGCTGGGCCTGTGGCTGCTGCTGCTGGTGCTGCTGCCCATGGCCCAGCTGGCCCGCCTGCTCATCCGGGCCGACCGGCGGCGGCATTTTCGGCACCTCAGCACGTTCTGCAAGGGCATTATGCTGGCCGGCGTGCTGAGCATGGCCCTGGCCGGCTCGCTTTGATTTTAGTTGTTAGTTGCTCGTTGTCAGTTGTTGGTTGTTAAAGCTTTCTAATTGACCGGACAACTGACAACGAGCAACTAACAACTAAACTCACAATGAAATACCGCCACCTCTTTTTCGACCTCGACCACACGCTGTGGGACTTCGAGAAAAACGCCAACGAAACCCTGCATACGCTGTACGAGCGCCACAACCTAGCCCGCTACGGCACCTTTTCGGTGGATGAGTTTGTGAATGTGTACAGCGACATCAACCACGCGCTGTGGCGCTTGTACCAAAGCAACAAAATCACCCAAAGCCAGCTGCGCGAAGTGCGTTTCACCCGCACCCTCACGCGGCTGGGCGTGCCGGAAACGGAGATTCCGGCCACCATCTCGGCAGAGTTTACCGATATTCTGCCGCAGAAATCGGCGGTATTCCCCTACACCCACGAGGTGCTCGACTACCTGAAACCCAAGTATCGCCTGCACCTCATCACCAACGGCTTCAACGACATTCAGGGCATTAAGCTGGCGTCCTCGAACCTCACGCGCTACTTCGAGGAAATCATTACCTCCGAGCAAAGCGGCTGCCTCAAGCCCGACCCGCGCATGTTTCGCCACGCCCTGGAGCGCACCGGCGCCACTGCCGCCGAAAGCCTGATGATTGGCGACAACCTCGAATGCGACGTGCTGGGCGCCTACAACGCCGGCATCGACCAGGTGTATTTCAACCCTGCTAAGCGCCGCCACTTCAACCAAATCACCCACGAAATCAGCTGCCTGAGCGAACTGAAGGGCATTTTGTAATAAAATTGCCTGTCATCCTGAGCGCAACGAAGGACCTTATCACCGAAGAACGGTTTGCAGTACTCCAACCGGCGCTAACGTGATAAGGTCCTTCGCTGCGCTCAGGATGACAGTCCCGCTCCTTCCAAACTTCCCCCACCACATGGTACACCTCATTGGCCTATCGGGCCGCCGGGGCAGCGGCAAAGACACCGTGGCCCGCATCCTGCAGCAGCTCCAGCCCGAGCGTCGCTGGCAGATTCGCTCCTTCGGCGATTCCATCAAGTCCGTCTGTGCCGCCCTCACGGGCGAGGACGTGGCCCCGTATTATTCGCAGCGCGGCAAGGCCGAGCTGGTGCCCACCTTCCACCGCACGCGGGGCGAAATGCTCCAGCAGGTGGGCAGTGCCCTGCGCGCCTGGGAGCCGTTGGTCTGGGTCGATGCCTTTTTCGCCGGCCTGCCGCCCGCTGCCTTCGTGCTGGTGCCCGACGTACGCTTCGCCAACGAAGCCGACCCCATCCGCGCCCGCGGCGGCCTCATGCTGCGCGTGGAGGGCGACCCGCTGCACCAGCGCGGCGACGGCACCCGCGACGACAACCACCCCAGCGAAGTGGCCATGGACGACTACCCGCACTTCGATTTCACCCTGCACAACACCGGCTCGCGCGAGGACCTGACGCGACAGGTGCGCGAGCTGCTGCGGCGGCTGTAGCTTTCAAATCAGCACCCATGAAAAAGACAGTGTATGTTGGATTATGGCTTCGGGCTAGGGTACTTCTACCTCTTTCGCTGCTCATGCTACTATTTGTGCTTTGGCACGGAATACAACAGTTCAAAACATTGCAGCGCGAGCCAGTAGCTGCCACTGTGTACAAGCCCTTTGTCCGGGAGGGAGTGTTTGCTACATCGCATTTTCTGATAATACGCTACCAGCAACCACAACACGGCGAACAATTCGCTTGCATTGTGGCCACTAAGCAATTGCTTGCAGATTTACCTCCTACTACTCCTCTTACAGTTTGCTATTCGCCAGATAAACCGCGCAGTGCCCTTTTATCGAATGAGCCAGCACTTAGTGAGGCTTTTGCTTTTGGAATAGTACTGTTTGGCTTCCTGACATTTAATGGCCTAGTTGCACAACGTCAGTTAAGGTAGAAGCCGCCTGATTCTTATTCCATCAGCAGCGAATCGTTTCTGCTCGATTAAGTTGGCAATGAATCGGACTAGAAACGCTGCGTGAAATCGTCGTCTTACCTTTGCCCCACGCCCACTCACCCCCCCTTCACCTATGGCCACCGGCTTTTTCAACGTCCCCGTCCCCATCAACGAACCCGTGAAAGGCTACGCGCCCGGCTCGAAAGAGCGGCTCGAGCTACAGCAGGAGCTCAAGCGCCTGCGCGGGCTGGAGCTGGACATTCCCATGCACATCGGCGGCCAGCAGGTGCGCACCGGCGACCTGCGCCGCATGAGCCCCCCGCACGACCACCAGCGCACCCTCGGCCACTTCCACTACGGCACGGCCGCCCACGTAAATCAGGCCATCGATGCCGCCCTGGCTGCCCGCACCGCCTGGGCCGAGCTGCCCTGGGAGCACCGCGCCGCCATCTTCCTCAAAGCCGCCGACCTGCTCGCCGGCCCCTACCGCGCCCGCATCAACGCGGCCACCATGCTGGCCCAGAGCAAAAACGCCTTCCAGGCCGAAATCGACGCCGCCTGCGAGCTGATTGACTTCTTCCGCTTCAACGTGCACTTCATGCGCCAGGTCTACGAGCAGCAGCCCGAGAGCCTGCCCGGCATGTGGAACCGCCTCGAGCAGCGCCCCCTCGAGGGCTTCGTGTTCGCCCTCACGCCCTTCAACTTCACCTCCATCGCCGCCAACCTGCCCTCCTCGGTGGCCATGATGGGCAACGTGGTGGTCTGGAAACCCGCCGATACGCAGGTCTACTCGGCCCAGGTGCTGATGGAGCTGTTCGAAGAAGCCGGCGTGCCCGCCGGGGTTATTAACCTCGTGTATGCCGACGGTCCCGTGGTGGGCGACGTGGTGTTCAAGCACCGCGACTTCGCTGGCATCCACTTCACCGGCTCCACTAAGGTGTTCCAGACCATCTGGCAGGAAATCGGCCAGAACATCGCCAGCTACAAGTCTTACCCGCGCATCGTGGGCGAAACCGGCGGCAAAGACTTCATCGTGGCGCACCCCTCGGCCCACGCCAAGGCCGTGGCTGTGGGCATTTCGCGCGGCGCGTTCGAGTACCAGGGCCAGAAATGCTCGGCCGCCTCACGCGTGTACCTGCCCAGCAACCTGGCCGATGAAATCTTCGGCTACGTGAAAGAAGACCTCGCCTCCTTCAAAATGGGCGACGTGGAAGATTTCGGCAACTTCATCAATGCCGTTATCAGCGAAGTTTCCTTCGACAAGCTCGCCAAGTACATCGACGGCGCGAAGGCCGACCCGAACGCCGAAATCATCGCCGGCGGCGGCTACGACAAGTCGAAAGGCTACTTCATCGAACCCACCGTCATCGTGGCCAAAGACCCGAAGTACATCACGATGTGCGACGAGCTGTTCGGCCCCGTGGTAACAGTCTACGTCTACGACGCCGACAAATTCGAAGAAACCCTGGAGCTGGTCGACAGCACCTCGCCCTACGCCCTCACCGGCGCCGTGTTCTCGCAGGACCGTTACGCCATCGACCTGGCCTCGAAGAAGCTGACGCACGCCGCCGGCAACTTCTACATCAACGACAAGCCCACCGGCGCCGTGGTGGGCCAGCAGCCCTTCGGCGGCGCCCGCGCCTCCGGCACCAACGACAAAGCCGGCTCCATCCTGAACCTGCTGCGCTGGGTGTCGCCCCGCGCCATCAAGGAAACCTTCGTGCCCGTGACGGACTACCGCTACCCCTTCCTGGGCTCGGCACCGGCCGAGGACTTGAACCGCGATAAAGGCCTGTAAGCCGTCTCAATCTTATGGCAATAAAAAAGCCGGACCTTAAATAAGTCCGGCTTTTTCATTGCCCGAGTACCGGAGCAGTATCATCTTTTGCGATTTACTGATGAACAACGGGGATTTCTCGCATTCGCCTCCCGCTCAGCAGTCGCAGGGCTTGCCGTCGTCCGCCGCTTCCTCGCCAAACTGCGACTGAATGGCCCGGATTTCCTCGCTGTCCAGCGGCTTATGAATGAGGCCGGCCACTAGTTCGTACTCCTTGGATTTCTCCAGGTCCTTCAGCGCCAGCGATGACGTGAGGATGTAGATATGGCAGGTGCCGCGCAAGGCTTCCTCATACGGCGCCAGCGCATCCAGGAATTGCCAGCCGTCCATCAGCGGCATGTTCAGGTCGAGAAACACCACCTGGGGCACCCGCTGCTTCTTGCCCACCAGCTTCTCCAGCGCCTCCCGGGCCGACTGAAACGTGCAGATGCAGTTGGAAAATCCTTCGGTCCGCAACAGGTGCTCGGTGAGGTAGATGGCGAGGTCGTCGTCGTCAATGAGGTAGGTTTTCATCCGCATGGGGCCTGAAATAAAGCGTGAATTCGGTTCCTTCATTGGGGCGGCTTTCGACAACCACCTGCCCGCCCATGGTCTCCACGTGGGCCCGCACCAGATACAGCCCAATGCCGCGCCCGGTCTGCCCCGCATGAAAGCGCCGGTAAAGTTGGAAAACATTGTCGCCGGCCAGTTTCCGGTCAAACCCCGAGCCATTGTCGCGCACCACAATGGTCAGCCCGCCGGCCGGAGTCGCAGTCGCTACAATGGCGATGCGTAGTGGCCGGGCATCGGCCCGGTACTTGATGGCGTTGGAAATCAGGTTGTGAAAGATGCTGTGGAAGTAGGCCCGGCTGCCCGCCACGTGCAGTTCGGGCGCAATCTGCAGCTGCAGCTGGCCGCCAGCGTTTTGCAGCGCGTCCTGCAAGCTCAACAGTGCCTGCCGGCACACGGCGGCCAGCGGCACGGGCTCAGGCCGGTAGCCGGCCTGCTCGTCGCGCACCGACAGGATGTCGTTCACGTCGGCCAGCACCTCATCCAGCAGCTGCAGGCTGGTGCGCAGGTTGTGCAGCGAAGTATCGAACACCGCGGACTGCTTATCCACCCGGGCCAGCAGGTCGCTAAAGCCCAGCGCATTAGCCAGGGGTGCACGCAGGTTGTGCGATACAATGTAGGTAAACTGCTGCAAGTCGGCATTCTGGCCAATGAGTTTCTCGGCCAGCAGCCGCTGCTGGCGTTCGCTCTGCTTGCGGGGCGTGATGTCCTGCATGGCCCCAATCATGCGCACGGCCTGGCCCGACGCCTCGCGCAGCAGGTAGCCGCGGTCAAATACTTCGGCCCAGCTCCCATCGGACCGCTGGAAGCGGTATTCCTCCTGCCAGAACAGGTTCGTGGTTTCAAAAGCCGCGTGCCGCAGGCCCGCCACCACGCGCGGGCTGTCGGCGGGGTGCACATAGTCGGCCCACTTGCTGAAGGGCGTAGGGTTTTCGGTTAGCTGGTGGCCGAACAGGTCCTCAAAGCCCTCGCCCCAGTACAGCGTGTCGCGGCCAGTATTCCAGTCGTAGATGGCATCGGTGGTGGCCTTCAGGGCATAGGCAAACCGCTCGTTGCTGAGGCGCAGGGCCGCTTCTACTTTTTTTTCCTTGGTCAGGTCGTGCACCACGCCCACCAGCTGGCAGCAGTGGCCGTGCTCGTCGGGCACCGGCGTCACGCTCACTTCGCCTGTCACCTGGCCTGTTGGGTAGTCCGAAACCTCCTGCCACACCACGCGCTGCATGGTTTCGATGGCCTCGCGATACTTGGTGAGCACTAAGCTGAGCGAGGGTTCCGGAATCACTTCCTCCACATAGCGCCCCAGCACCTGCGCCACCGGCAAGCCAGTAGTCTTTTCGAAGGCCTTGTTAGCAAATACGAACCGGTAGCGGTCCACTGCTTCCACGTTCAGCACGAACGTCACATCGGCAATCGCATCAAACAACACCGACAGCTGATGCTCCCGCTCCACCAAGGCCGCAATAGCCGCCGCAGCGCCCCCCGAAGAATCAGCAGAATCAGACATAGCGAAGGGATAGGAACGACCAGCTTGCCCCTAAAGAAAGCACATTCAATCCAAACAAAAGCCAGTTATGCACGGAATATCTCTATCTGAGCACCGGTCAGCCTCCACCAGCCGTCCATCCAACCCAACCGATGCGTAGAACGGTTATGACTGCAACATTGCGCCCCAACCCCGTGGGCGCTACCTTTGCCCTTCAGCGCCCGTGAGGCCTGTTTGCTATATAATTGACCACTATGTACCTAGCCCTGCCGGCTGCCAATTATCAGCCCTCCGATTATCTTCCCATTGTCATTCAATTTGGTCTGGCCCTGGCTTTTGTGGCCTTCGCTATGGTGGTTTCGCACCTAGTAGGCCCCAAGCGCCACAGCACCGTAAAGGACGCATCTTTCGAGTGCGGCATCGAATCGGTAGGCAATGCCCGCACCCCGATTTCAGTGAAATACTTCCTCACGGCCATCGTTTTCGTGCTTTTCGACGTCGAAGTCATCTTCATGTACCCTTGGGCCGTGAATTTCCGTGCCCTCGGCCGCGCCGGTTTCATCGAGATGATTGTATTCATGACGCTGCTGCTGGCGGGCTTCTTCTACATCATCAAAAAGGGCATTTTGCGCTGGAACGAAGCGCCTGAGCGCCAAACTTTCGCCGCAACGCCGGTGTTAGAAAACCGGCCCGCCCAAGTGGCGAAAGCCGCTTAATCTGCTTGTCTCCTATAACTATGGCTGATAACCGAGTTCCTGAAATAAAAACCGTTGAGGCCCCCGAGGGCGTCGAGGGCGCTGGCTTCTTTGCCACGTCGCTGGAGAAAGTAGTGGGCATAGCCCGTGCCAACTCGCTCTGGCCCCTGCCCTTCGCCACCTCCTGTTGCGGCATCGAGTTCATGGCCACCATGGGCTCGCACTACGACATCTCCCGCTTTGGCTCCGAACGTCCCAGCTTCTCGCCCCGCCAAGCCGATTTGCTGATGGTAATGGGCACCATCGCTAAGAAAATGGCACCCATCGTGAAGCAGGTGTATGAGCAAATGGCCGAGCCCCGCTGGGTGCTGGCCATGGGCGCCTGTGCCTGCTCGGGCGGCATTTTCGACTCGTACTCGGTGCTGCAAGGCATCGACCGCATCATCCCGGTTGATGTGTACGTGCCCGGCTGCCCGCCCCGCCCCGAGCAGGTGCTCGACGGCCTGATGCGCGTGCAGGACCTCGCCCGCAGCGAATCATTTCGCCGCCGCAACGCCCCTGAATATCAAGCTTTGCTGGCATCTTATAACATTAAATAGTCTGTATCAGGTAGTCAGTAGTCGGATAGAAAGGCTGCCTTTTTCCGATTAGCTGGCTAATACCACTCCCGAATGAATCCTCAGGAATCTGCTGCCGCTCCCGAAGCGCCCGTTGCCGAAGACCCGATAAAGGCCCAGAACGCTCAGGTGCTGGCGCTGTTGCACCGTTTGTTTGGCGAGGCGACGTTTACCGATGTGCACGAGCCCTACGGCTTGCTGACGGCGACGACTACGCGGGAGAAAATCCACGAAATCATCGCCGGCCTGCAACAGGACCAGGAATTGAAATTCCACTTCCTGACCACCATGTGCGGTATCAACTACCCCGAGAATTCGGGCAAGGAGCTAGGCATGATTTACCACCTGCACAGCATGACGAAGAATATCCGGCTACGCCTGAAAATCTTCTTCCCCATTGCTGACCCGGTGGTGCCGACCCTGACGGACCTTTACAACACCGCCAATTGGATGGAGCGCGAGGCCTACGATTTCTTCGGCGTCATCTTCACCGGCCACCCAAATCTCATTCGCATCCTCAACGTGGAGGATATGGACTACCACCCGATGCGCCGCGAATACCCCGTCGAAGACGGTACCCGCGAAGACAAAACCGACCTGTTTTTCGGCCGCTAGGCCCCTGATACTCATATCATGGCAGTAAACGACGCCCTGGCAGGCACCCACAAGATTCAAGAAGAGGCCGCTGCCCAGCGCCCCGGCCAGCTGATGCCCATTCTCAACGACTTCAGCCAGGAGCTGACGACGCTGAACCTGGGCCCGACGCACCCCGCCACGCACGGCATTTTCCAGAACATCCTGCAAATGGATGGCGAGCGCATTGTGTCGGGTGTGCCCACCATCGGCTACATCCACCGGGCCTTCGAGAAGCTGGCCGAGCGCAAGCCGTTCTACCAGATTACCACCCTCACCGACCGGATGAACTACTGTTCGTCGCCCATCAACAACCTGGGCTGGCACATGACGGTGGAAAAACTACTCGGCGTGACCGTACCGAAGCGTGCGCAATACATTCGGGTGATTATGATGGAGTTGGCGCGCATTGCTGACCACCTTATCTGCAACTCGATTCTGGGTGTGGATACCGGGGCCTTCACCGGCTTCCTCTACGTGTTCCAGGAGCGCGAGAAGATTTACGAAATCTACGAGGAGGTGTGCGGTGCCCGCCTCACCACCAACATGGGCCGCGTGGGCGGCATGGAGCGCGACCTCTCCCCCGCCGCCCTCGACAAGCTCCGCGCCTGGCTGAAAAGCTTCCCGGCGGTGATGAAGGAGTTCGAGAACATGTTCAACCGCAACCGCATTTTCATGGACCGCGTGGTGAACGTGGGCCCGATTTCGGCGGAAAAGGCGTTGAGCTACGGCTTCACCGGCCCCAACCTGCGGGCCGCCGGCGTCGACTACGACGTGCGCGCCATGAACCCGTATTCGAGCTACGAAGACTTCGAGTTCGACATTCCGGTGGGTACGAACGGCGACACTTACGACCGTTTCATCGTGCGCAACGAGGAAATCTGGCAGAGCCTGCGCATCATCAACCAAGCCGTTGATAAGCTGCCCGACGGCCCCTACCACGCCGACGCCCCGCACTACTACCTGCCCACCAAGCCGGAAGTATACAAGAACATGGAGGCACTGATTTACCACTTCAAAATCGTGATGGGCGAAATTGATGCGCCGGTTGGCGAGGTATATCACTCGGTGGAAGGCGGCAACGGCGAACTGGGCTTTTACCTGATTTCGGATGGGGGCCGCACGCCCTACCGCCTGCACTTCCGCCGGCCCTGCTTCATATATTACCAGGCTTATCCCGAAATGGCCGTGGGTACGACGCTGTCGGACGCCATTGTCATTCTCTCGTCCATGAACGTCATCGCCGGCGAGCTGGACGCTTAGTTTTTGTTGAAATTGACTGCTATGGAGCCGACCACCGCGCCCAACAAACCGCAATTCTCTCCCGCTGCCCAGGCGGAAATCAAGCGCCTGCTTACGCACTATCCGGAAGACCGGAGCAAGTCGGCCCTGCTGCCGATTCTGCACATCGCGCAAGCCGAATTCGGCGGCTGGGTAAGCCCCGAGGTGCAGGACCTGGTGGCGGAAACCCTAAAAATCAAGCCGATTGAAGTGTACGAAGTCTCGTCTTTCTACACACAATACAACCTCAAACCGGTTGGCAAGCACGTGCTGGAAATCTGCCGCACCGGCCCCTGCATGCTGCGCGGTTCCGATGAGTTGACGGCCCATCTGGAGCGCATTACCGGCGCCAAAGTAGGCGGCACCTCGCCCGACGGCACTTTCACCTTGAAGGAAGTGGAGTGCCTGGCCGCCTGCGGCTTCGCTCCCATTGTACAGGTGCGCGAGAAATACTACGAGCAACTCGACACCCCGGAAGCAGTGGATGCCATGCTGAACGAATTGAAGGGTCTGGTTCATCGCCCCATCCTGCCTTGGGAGGAAACGGGCCTTCCGAACTCTCTGAAGAATTACTAAAAGCTGGCCATCAGCACAACGCTTACTACTATGGGCCGCAAGCTATTAACTGAACATATCAACGTCGAAGGCATCAATACCTTCGAGGTATACCGCAAGCACGGCGGCTACCGCTCCGTGGAGAAGGCGCTCAAAACCATGACGCCCGACGAAGTGGTGGAAGAAGTGAAGAAGTCGGGCCTGCGCGGGCGCGGCGGCGCGGGCTTCCCCACGGGCATGAAGTGGAGCTTCCTAGCCAAGCCAGAGGGCGTGCCGCGCTACCTCGTCTGCAACGCCGACGAATCGGAGCCCGGCACCTTTAAGGACCGGCAGTTGATGTCGAAACTGCCCCACCTACTCATCGAGGGCATGATTACGGGTAGCTACGCCTTGGGCGCACGCACCAGCTACATCTACATCCGCGGCGAGTTGTTATACGTGCTGCGTATTCTGGAAAAGGCCATTGCCGAAGCTTACGCGGCTGGTTTCCTGGGCGAGAACATTCTCGGCTCGGGTTACTCGCTTGATTTGCACGTGCATCCCGGCGCCGGTGCCTACATCTGCGGCGAGGAAACCGCGCTGCTGGAGTCGCTGGAAGGCAAGCGTGGCAACCCGCGCAACAAGCCGCCATTTCCGGCCGTGCAGGGCCTTTACGCCCGCCCCACGGTGGTGAACAACGTGGAAACCATCGCAGCAGTAGTGCCCATCATCAACGAAGGCGGCGACGAGTACGCCAAGCTCGGCGTAGGCAAAAGCACGGGTACTAAGCTGATTTCGGCTTGCGGTCACCTCAACAAGCCCGGTATTTACGAGATTGAGCTGGGCGTGCCGGTGGAGGAATTCATCTACTCCGATGAATACTGCGGCGGTATCTGGAAAGGCCGCGACCTGAAGGCCGTAGTGGCCGGCGGTTCATCCGTACCGATTCTACCCAAGGAACTTATCTTGAAAACCGCAGCTGGCGAAAACCGCCTGATGACTTATGAGTCGTTGAGCGACGGCGGCTTCGTGACGGGTACCATGCTGGGCTCGGGCGGCTTCATCGCGATGGACGAAACGACGTGCATCGTAAAGAACACCTGGAACTTCTCGCGCTTCTACCACCACGAGTCGTGCGGGCAGTGCTCGCCCTGCCGCGAGGGCACGGGCTGGATGGAAAAGGTATTGCACCGCTTGGAGCACGGTCACGGCTCGATGCACGACATCGACCTGTTGGTAAGCGTGGCCAAGCAAATTGAAGGCAACACCATTTGCCCGCTGGGCGAAGCGGCGGCGTGGCCGGTAGCCGCCGCCGTGCGCCATTTCCGCCACGAGTTCGAGTGGCACGTGACCAATCCCAAAGAAGCTACGGCGCCCGGCGCGGCCTATCGCGGCGCGGCGGTGCTGGCTTAACAGCTGTCATACTGACGAAGGAAGCATCTTATCACCGCTGCTTTCGTCAGAAATAACTAACTAAAAGCTGCGCAGGCGTGATAAGATGCTTCGCTCCGCTCAGCATGACAATACTATACAAATGGCTAAAATAACGTTCGACGGCATTGAGGTGGAAGTTCCGGACGGAACCACCATCCTGAACGCGGCCCGCCAGATTGGCGGCGGCATCGTGCCGCCCGCCATGTGCTACTATACCCCGCTGAAGGGCTCGGGCGGCAAGTGCCGCGCCTGCCTGGTGAAGGTTTCGGCCGGCTCAGCCAAAGACCCGCGCCCCATGCCTAAGCTCGTGGCCTCGTGCATCACGACGGTGCAGGACGGCATGGTGGTGGAAAATACCATCAACCAGCAGGTAATGGATGTCCGCAAGGGCATCGTGGAGATGCTGCTCATTAACCACCCACTCGATTGCCCGGTGTGCGACCAGGCCGGCGAGTGCAGCCTGCAGGACTTCGCCTTCGAGCACGGCGTGAGCACCACCCGCTACGAGGAAGAGCGCCGCACCTTCGAGAAAATCGACATCGGCCCGCTCATTCAGTTGCACATGACGCGCTGCATTCTGTGCTACCGCTGCGTGTACACCGCCGACCAGCTCACGCCCGAGCGCGTGCACGGCGTGCTGGGCCGCGGCGATGCCTCGGAAATCGGTACGTACATCGAAAACATCATCGACAACGAATTCAGCGGCAACGTCATCGACGTGTGCCCAGTGGGCGCGCTGACCGACAAAACCTTCCGCTTCAAGCAGCGTGTATGGTTCACCAAGCCCGTGAACGCCCACCGCGACTGCGAGACCGACAAGTGCAATGGCAACGTAACGCTGTGGTATAAAGGCAAAGACGTGTTGCGCGTAACCGCCCGCAAGGACGAGTACGGCGAGGTGAAGGAGTGGATTTGCAACACCTGCCGCTTCGACAAGAAGGAAACGACGGACTGGGTGCTGGAAGGCCCGGCGCACATCAACCGCGCCTCGGTTATCGCCCAAAACCACTACGAATTGCCGGTGGTGAACCCGCAGGTAATTCAGGATTTGCCCGAAAGCACCACCCGCGAACTGGAGCGCAACCCGCCGCTGCGGTTGGGTGGCTTAAACAACTAATCGCCTGTCATGCTGACGAAGGAAGCATCTTATCACCGCTGCTTTCGTCAGAAATACTAAATCAATAGCTGCGCGGACGTGATAAGTTGCTTCGCTGCGCTCAGCATGACACATAACATATGACTCTCCCCGCTCTGGGCTGGCAAGGCCTCGTCGTTCTGGCAACCTTCGGCATTTCGCTGCTGATTGCTACGTATTGCACCTACGCCGAGCGCGTAATCGCCGCATTCCTGCAGGACCGCGTGGGCCCGGACCGCGCCGGCCCCTTTGGCCTGCTCCAGCCACTGGCCGATGCTGTAAAGCTCTTCACCAAGGAAGAATTCTTCCCTGCCGGGGCCAACCGCGCCCTGTTTGTATTCGGGCCCTGCCTGGCCATGATTACGGCCCTGATGTCGTCGGCTGTAATTCCGTTTGGCGGCTTTTTGCAATTCGGCGATACCCAAATTCACCTGCAGGGCATTGAAATCAATGTCGGCATGCTCTACGTATTCGGCATCGTGTCGCTGGGCGTGTACGGGATTATGATTGGTGGCTGGGCTTCCAACAACAAGTTCTCCCTGCTGGGTGCCATCCGAGCTGCCTCGCAAAACATTAGCTACGAACTGGCCATGGGCCTGGCCCTGATTGCCGTGCTGATGATGTCGGGCACGCTCTCGCTGCGCGAAATCACCCTGCAGCAGACGCACGTGGGCGGTGGCTGGCATCTGAGCGACATCTTCACTTGGAACGTGTTCAAGCAGCCGCTCGGTTTCGTCATCTTCATCGTTTGCGCGTTCGCCGAGACCAACCGCACACCATTCGACTTGCCCGAGTGCGAAACCGAGCTGATTGGCGGCTACCACACCGAATATAGCTCGATGAAAATGGGCTTGTACCTGTTTGCGGAGTACGTGAACGTATTCGTGGCTACGGCCGTGATGTCGGTACTGTACTTCGGCGGTTTCAACTACCCGTTCCAGTACGAATTCCTGGATTTCCTCACCAACAAAACCAGCCTGTCGGCCGACTGGGCGCACAACATCTTCGTGCTGATGGGTGTGGTGGCCATGTTTGCCAAGATTTTCACCGGCATCTTCTTCTTCATGTGGGTACGCTGGACGCTCCCGCGCTTCCGCTACGACCAACTGATGCGCTTGGGCTGGACCATCCTTATCCCGCTGGCTATTTTCAACATCCTGCTCACGGGCGGCCTGATTACGTTCGGCGTAATTCAATAATTTTGTTTGTCATGCTGACGAAGGAAGCACCTTATCACGGCTGTCTTCGTCAGAATTAGTTACCCCAAAGCTTTGCGAACGTGATAAGATGCTTCGCAAGCTCAGCATGACAGAATATCTATGGAATCCTTAAGCAAACGCGCCAAAGTCCTCGAAAAGAAGCCCATGACCTTGGCCGAGCGGGCGTACCTGCCGGCTATTTTCCAGGGCCTGAGCATCACGATGCAGCACTTTTTCCGGGCTGCCACCAAGAAGCAGGTCACCATTCGCTATCCCGAAGAGACGCGCCCCTTCTCCCCCGTTTTCCGCGGCTTGCACGTGTTGAAGCGTGACGAGGCCGGCCGGGAGCGCTGCACGGCCTGCGGCCTCTGCGCCGTGGCCTGCCCTGCCGAAGCCATCACGATGGTAGCCGGCGAGCGCAAAAAAGGCGAAGAAGGCCTCTACCGCGAGGAGAAATACGCGGTGAGCTACGAAATAAACATGCTGCGCTGCATCTTCTGCGGCCTGTGCGAGGAAGCCTGTCCGAAAGCCGCCGTGTACCTGCAAGCCGATAAAATGGCCCCGCCGCGCTTCGAGCGCGACGAATTTATCTACGGCAAAGACCGGCTGGTGGAGCCCGTGACGCCGGACAACCGCTCGAAGCGCGGCATCCAGCTCACGCCCGAGCAGGCCGACAAGCTGCGTTCGCAACTGGCGTAATCGCCTGTCATGCTGACGAAGGAAGCATCTTATCACCGCTGCTTTCGTCTGAATTAGTAATCACACCGAGCGGCGCAAGCGTGATAAGATGCTTCGCTGCGCTCAGCATGACAAATTCATGTCTCCTCTCTTCCTCTTTCTCTCGTTCGTGGCCCTGCTGAGTGCATTGGGCGTGGTGCTGGCCAAAAACCCGGTGCACAGCGTCCTGTTCCTCATCCTCACGTTCTTCACCCTTTCGGGCCACTACCTGCTGCTCAATGCGCAGTTCTTGGCGGCGGTGAATATCATCGTGTATGCCGGCGCCATCATGGTTCTGTTCCTGTTTGTGATTATGTTCTTGAACCTGAACGAGGAAACTGAGCCGCACAAGCCGGCGCTGGCCAAGTTTGCGGCCGCCATCGCCGGCGGTTCGCTGCTGCTGATTCTGGTGGCGGCGCTGCGCAACGTGAGCCCGGCTGGCTACGACCCGGCCAATTTTGATTCGCAGATTGGCATGGTAGACAAACTGGGCATGGTGTTATTCCGCGACTATGCACTGCCGTTTGAATTGGCTTCTATTCTGCTGCTGGCTGCTATGGTGGGCTCGGTGATGCTGGGCAAGCGCGAGACGGGCGAGCGGAATTTTTAGACAGAGCTGATTGAAATACGAAGCGGCAACTGAAATTTCAGTTGCCGCTTTTTTTGTGCTTGTTGGTAACTTGCCCGACGCGGGCGTTTCGGTCAGTTGTCTTGCTTGCTAATAGCCTACATGCGCATGAGTATCCAGTATACATTAGCCAATTCGGAAGAAACCGGCGCACTTGGCGTACGGCATTTAAAGCGTTTCTGGTCGCAAGGGCTGGCCCAGCGCAATGGCATATTTATCGAGCAAACGGAGAAAAACTGGCGGTTTGATAATCTGCTCCTCAACGGATTAGGCCTGCCGATTGAGGAAACGATGCACTACCTGATGCAGGTAAATCCAAGCTTTGCCGAGTTTGAAAACTGGGTTCTGGCCAAAAACAACGGGCAGATTGACCCATTGCAAATAGAGCGCCTCAACAGCATCTTTTCTAATCACCCGTATCCAGAGGACCTGCGGCGCAGCCTGCGGGCAATTGAGGAAGAACCGGTTGTTTTGAGTGCGGAGGACCTGGCGTTTTGGGAGGAGCACGGGTATGTTATTCTTCGCGCGGCAATTTCGAAAGAACAGGCACAAGCGACGGAGAACGCCGTTTGGGAAGCCTTGGGCATGGACCCGAGCAAGCCTGCTACTTGGTACGAGAAACCAATTGGCAAGGGGATTATGATGGATTTCTACCATCATCCCATCCTACTGGCTAACCGGCAGTCGAAACGCATTCAGAAAGCCTTCGCCCAGCTCTGGCAAACGGCCGACCTCTGGAAAACCACCGACCGCACCAGCTTCAACCCGCCCGAAACGGCTACCTACCAGCACCAGGGCACGCCCTTGCATTGGGATATGAGTTTGGTGCCACCGCTGCGCTTTGGCACCCAAGGACTGCTCTACCTCTGCGACACACCGGCCGAGCAAGGTGCTTTCCGTTGCGTGCCGGGGTTCCATCGCCAGTTGGAAACTTGGCTGGCGTCGCTGCCCGCTGGCACCGACCCGCGCCAGGTGAATCTGAATGCGCTGGCCGTGCCCATTGCGGCCGAAGCCGGCGATTTTATTATCTGGCACCATGCGCTGCCGCACGGCAGCAGCCCTAACCGCGGCACCTACCCACGCATCGTGCAGTACTTAAACATGTACCCGGTCGAGTTCCGGGAAAATATGGCGTGGTTATAGTCGAACGCTTAAACAGCTGCGCCGAACCCATTGGGCTCGGCGCAGCTGTTTACTATTTATGGTAATTTATCGGGCGTATTTATTCAATAGAATAGCTTGCAGGCAGGACGCTATCAATTATAAGAAGTAGCCGTAGCCGCCGCATTCGACTTGGCAATGACTGTGGCGCGAATGGGCAGGGAACGATACGTCGGCACCCGCATTTTGTGCATCGGCGACGCCACCAGCTGCGCTTGCATCAAGGAAGCGGCAAGGGCACTCCAGAACAGAAAAACGGCGGCGAGAATGTACAGCTTGGACATGGCAGCGAGTGGTGAAGTGGTTGACTGATACAAACCTACTCGGTGCACGAAGCGCTGGGGTTGCCTCTTCGCTTGGTCAGGTGCGTAGCCTGTCGAACGGGGTGTTTTGCAGTGCCAACGCACCGACGCTTTCGCCTAGCCAATAAAAAGCGGCGACTGAAATATCAGTCGCCGCTTCCGTTTCTCAAGTTTCTTATTATTGCGGTGGGACGGAAACAGCAAATACAAATCAATGGCAACGGACGGAGTAAAAATTATTGATGGCGATTTAGCGCATGATGTATACGTTACATTCATGGACCTCTATGATGCGGGGGAATCAATAGAAACAGTTAAGACAGCCATTGAGCAGTTTCAGGCCGACAATGATGACGTTGATGATGAAATATTCATCACAGCTTATGCGCTTGCGCTTTGGGAAGTTGGCCAACTGGATGAAGAAATACTTTCCCAAGTAGCACTTGCTATCAAGCAAAACGCCTTTGCCAACTACTTAACACAGTCAGAAAACGCACCGAATGAAGGACGTAAAAGGCAGCAGGTTTTAAACCGGTTCTGGGACAAAATCAGCCAGCCTAACATCCGGCCTAGGAAAAGGAAGATACATAAGGCCCAAACCAAATTCGTTTTTGATGAGGGCGATGTACTCTCTTTTCAAATGTCAGACGGCACCTATAGAGCGACGATTCTTCTTCTCATTTCACAGCATCGCGGCCGTTGCAGCTATCAGTTTGCCATGCCGACTTATACCGCTCCATCAAAAGCCACTTTTGAGGACGTGCAAAATGGGGAGATAATGGGAAGAATGATTGAACCTGCAAGCCGCGTCGGGTTCAATGTAGTTGGAATGGCTCATAAGACTTTGCTTGCTATTGCTGATAGATTTGAGCGGATTGGGCATCTTGAAATTACGCAGGCAGCAAAACGTTGCGGGGCACAATCAGGAGCAGTCGACTTTGAAAGCTTCGCCTCTGCCTTTGTTGACTTCAACAATATTATAGGTATCAAGAAGACCGTAAAAACTCATTCCAAGCAGGTATTCCCCGTTCGGCAATTGCTTCAATAAGAAAGCGGCGACTGATTCCAGTCGCCGCTTCCATTTCTAACGCTTCAAAAACCTACTTCGCCACCACGTCCGTTTTGATGCTCAGTTCTTTCAGCTGCACGTCCGAAATCGGCGAAGGCGAGTCAATCATCACATCGCGGCCCGAGTTGTTCTTCGGGAAGGCGATGAAGTCGCGGATGCTGTCGGAGCCGCCGAAGAGGCTGCAGAGGCGGTCGAAGCCGAAGGCGAGGCCGCCGTGGGGCGGCGCGCCGTATTCAAAGGCGTCGAGCAGGAAGCCGAACTGGGCCTGGGCTTCTTCGGGCGTGAAGCCGAGCAGCGAGAACATGCGGGCCTGCACGGCGCGGTCGTGGATGCGGATGGAGCCGCCACCGATTTCCACGCCATTTATCACGAGGTCGTAGGCATTGGCGCGAGTCTGGCCGATGGTGGCGGGGTTGTCGAGCAGGGCCAAATCCTCGGGCTTGGGCGAGGTGAAGGGGTGGTGCATGGCGAAGTGGCGGTTTTCCTCCTCACTGAACTCGAGCAGCGGGAAGTCAATCACCCACAGCGGCGAGAACGAGTTGGGGTCGCGCAGGCCGAGGCGGCGGCCCATTTCGAGGCGCAGCTCGCTCATGGCTTTGCGGGTTTTGGCTTCGGGTCCGGCCAGCAGCAGGATGAGGTCGCCGGGGTTGGCGTTGAAAGCGGCTTTCCACTTCTGCAGCTCGTCCTGCGAGTAGAACTTATCAACCGAGGATTTTACCTGGCCGTCGGCCTCCACGCGGGCATATACTAGGCCGGTGGCGCCGATTTGTGGACGCTTCACCCACTCAGTCAGCTCATCGATTTGCTTGCGGGTGTAGGCGGCGCAGGTGGCGGCATTGATGCCCAGCACCAGCTCGGCGCTGTCGAAGACGGGGAAGCTCTGGCCCTTCACGGTTTCGGTGAGGTTGGCGAACTTCATTTCGAAGCGGGTGTCGGGCTTGTCGTTGCCGTAGTCGCGCATGGCGTCGGCGTAAGTCATGCGGGGCACGGTGGGGAAATCGAGGTTTTTGATTTCCTTGAACAGGTAGCGCACCAGGCCCTCGAACATGTCGAGGATGTCCTCCTGCGTCACGAAGGCCATTTCGCAGTCAATCTGCGTGAATTCAGGCTGGCGGTCGGCGCGCAGGTCTTCGTCGCGGAAGCACTTCACAATCTGAAAATACCGGTCGAAGCCCGACACCATGAGCAGCTGCTTAAAGGTCTGGGGCGACTGCGGCAGGGCGTAGAACTCGCCGGGGTTCATGCGCGAGGGCACCACAAAGTCGCGCGCACCTTCGGGCGTGGACTTGATGAGCACGGGCGTTTCAACTTCGATGAAGTCCTGGCCGTCGAGGTAGCGGCGCACGGCCTGGGCCATTTTGTGGCGCAGCATCAGGTTGTTGCGCACAGGGGTGCGGCGCAGGTCGAGGTAGCGGTATTTCATCCGCAGGTCGTCGCCGCCGTCGGTGTCGTCTTCGATGAGGAAGGGCGGCAGCTTGGCGGGGTTCAGGATTTCGACCTTCTCGGGGCGTATTTCGATGCCGCCGGTCGGGATTTTGTCGTTTTTGGAGTAGCGCTCGGCCACTTTGCCGGTCACGCTCAGCACGAACTCGCGGCCGAGGTGGCGGGCCGATTCGCGCACGGCTTCGGCCTCCACGCCTTCTTCGAGGGTGATTTGGGTGAGGCCGTACCGGTCGCGCAGGTCAATCCAGAGCAGGGAGCCTTTGTCGCGGGTGCGCTGCACCCAGCCGCAAAGGGTGACGGTTTGGCCAATGTGTTCGGGGCGGAGCTCGCCGCAGGTGTGGGTACGTAGCATGGCAATGGGGTTTCGGGCAAAGTTAGGCCTTGCGCGTAGGAAGGCAACCCGCAATTTTGGTACGGAGTATGTAATAGCCGCTGGCAACGGCGTTCCTTTGCCCATTCAATCCCCTCCAATATCCCATGAAATTCTTCCCCGCGCTCGCCCTGGCCACCGCTCTTCTGGCTGCTGGCACCGCCCAGGCCCAGACCAAAATCAAGACCAAAACCAAGTCCGACGCGACCGGGATGGAAATTAAATCGAAGGGCACGGCCGGCGCGGTCACGCTCGAAGGCCCCATCAAGCGCGTGGAAACGCTCTCGGGCATCGACGTTTTCCCCAAAGCCAACTCGACTGATATTCTGCTGAGTTTCACCCAGCAGTTCACCAAGCCCGGCACGCTGGTGATGACCGACTACAAAAACAACGTGGTGTACCAGACCGAACTGGACCCCGCCAACAACACCGGCGCGCCCGTCAACCTGGGCAAGATTCCGGCCGGCACCTACCTCGTGGAAGCCAAAACCGGCAATTACGTGTACTGGAAGAAGGTGCGGATTAAGTACCCGACCATCCGCCGCTAATTGCGTTTGTCGCTTCGCCAAAACGTCATGCAGAGCGCAGCGAAGCATCTTGCCCGCTACCAGTAATCCTGTTGATTGGATTGCGTTGCGCGGTAAAGATGCTTCGCTGCGCTCTGCATGACGTTCTTTTAGCCATCCAGCGGCGCGCCTGGCCGTGCATTTTGCCGTTCTTTTGTATTCCTATATCGCCGCTTCTCCCCTCTCTATGAAACGCATGCCCCTGCTGTTGCTGCTGTTGCTGGGCCTTTTGGCTTTCGCGCCCAAGCCCAAGCTCACCACGGTGAAGCTGGCTTCGACCCTCTCGGTGGGCGTGCCGAAGGAATTTGCGCCGCTGCCCGACGACGGCATTGCCGTAAAATACCCCTCGCCGCGCAAGCCGCTGGCCGTGTACTCCAACCCCAGCGGCCGCGTCGACTACAGCGTGGCCGTGCGCCCCACCACCTTCGAGAGCTTTGACTACGGCGTGCTGCTGAAGATTTACAAGTCCAGCATCCAGCGTCTCTACACCAAAGTCGATTTTATCAAGGAAGACATTCGCACCGTGAACGGGCGCGACTTCATCTATTTCGAGTTTATCTCGACGGTATCGGACACGCGCCGCAACAGCCAGCTCACGCCCATCAAGCGCTACCAGGTGGTGCAGTACGCCATCGAAGGCTCGCAGCTGTACGTGTTCACCTTCGTGGCCCCCGCCGACGAGCAGGCGCAGTGGCAGCCCACGGCCCAGGCCGTAATGAGCGCGATTGTGATGAAGAAATAAGCTTCCGTCTGTCATCCTGAGCGCAGCGAAGGACCTTCTCACGGCTGAACAGCTTGCAGTAATTCCAACGATGCGAACGTGAGAAGGTCCTTCGCTGCGCTCAGGATGACAGACGGCTTATGTTTTGCTCCTACCATTATGCCCGACGACGACTACTTCATGACCCAGGCGCGGGCCGAGGCCGAAAAGGCCCTCGCCGCCGATGAAATTCCCATCGGGGCCGTGGTGGTGTTTGAAAACCAGATTATCGGGCGCGGCTACAACCAGACCGAGCGCCTGCGCGACGTAACGGCCCACGCCGAAATGCTGGCTCTGACCGCCGCTGCCAACTACCTCGGCAATAAATACCTGGCCGACTGCACGCTCTACGTTACCATCGAGCCCTGCGTGATGTGCGCCGGCGCCAGCTACTGGGCCCAATTAAAAGCCGTGGTGTTCGGCGCGGAGGAGCCCAAAGTGGGTTTCCGCCGCCACGGGCAGCTGTTGCACCGGCGCACGCAGCTGCGCGGCGGCGTGCAAGCCGCGGCCTGCGCCGAACTGATGCAGCAATTTTTCAGTATGAAGCGGAAATAATCTACTTTTGAAGCATCGCCGGTGGCCCGTGCAACTATGCGCGTGGCCGGCGGTTTAAGCAGAACACTTTCCGCTCTCTCTTCACCAACCCAAACCTTTTTCAATTATGGCTTTCGAATTGCCAAAGTTGCCCTACAGCTATGATGCGCTGGAACCCACGTTTGACGCCCAGACGATGGAAATCCACCATTCGAAGCACCACCAGGCCTACGTGACTAACCTGAACGCGGCCATCGCGGGCACGGAAATGGAAAACCAGTCGCTGGAAGAAATCCTGCACAACATTGCTAAAGCCCCGGTGGCCGTGCGCAACAACGGCGGTGGCCACTGGAACCACTCGTTGTGGTGGACCATCCTGTCGCCCAACGGCGGCGGGCAGCCCACCGGCGCCGTTGGCGAAGCCATCACCAAGGCGTTCGGCACGTTCGATAAGTTCAAGGAGGAGTTCACCAAAGCCGCCACCACGCGCTTCGGCTCGGGCTGGGCCTGGCTGTGCAAGCAGCCCGACGGCTCGGTGCAAATCTGCTCGACCCCGAACCAGGACAATCCGCTGATGCCCGAAACGGGCTGCAAAGGCATTCCCGTGCTCGGCCTCGACGTGTGGGAGCACGCGTACTACCTGAAATACCAGAACCGCCGCCCCGACTACATCGCCGCCTTCTTCAACCTCATCAACTGGGACGAAGTGAACAAGCGCTTCGCCGAGGCCTACGCCGCGTAGTTTCGGCCGCATTGTTACTAGAAAGGCCCGTCTCCGGTAGGAGGCGGGCCTTTTTTGGCAATATTGAACTGGTCTGGCTTTTACACATATGACCGTTTATTTAAACCTAGAATCCGGCAGAGTTGGGCCCCTACGGTCGCGCGGTAGTGCTTTGCGCGGACCTACCTAACTTTGCACGTCCAACCGCCCCGCGCCGTTGGCCGTTGAGTCGATGGTACTTGGCTGAACGAGGCGTGCGGCGACTTGATTGCAAACTATGAGAAAGACTTGGTTAATCGTTGCATTCCTGCTGCTGTCTTTGCCGGGTTTCAGCCAGCGGGATACCGTGCTCGCGGTGCACCACCTGTTTGCCCAGAAGCGCGGCAACGGACAGGCTTGGGCCGCTACTGGGGCGGGGGTGGCCGTCGACGAAGGCGTCGGCCGGCGGGCCCAACCGTCGGCGGCGCGCAGCGCCACCGCGGCGACCGTCTACGGCGGCGTGCCCATGGTGGCCGGGCTGCTAAAAGGGGAGCGCTTTAGCCCGGCACGGGAACAGGAAATCATCCAGCGCTACGCCCAAGGTGTGGCCATTCCCCCCGATGTGCGGCGCAAGCTAAGGCCCAAGCATTTTCGGCGCACCGCACGCGACGTGAGGGAGGGCTTGTAAGTAGCCGTTTCGGGCACGCAGGCGGGGTAAGTCAGTATTACGCTCCATTGGGTAAACACCCGCTTGAGCTCATGAGCTCACTTCTAGAGGCGCTCTAGCAGCCTTGCGATTCCTATTGAATTCAAGAAACTCGTCTACCAATCAAAGTTTACAAAATGCATAATAGAGACGCATTTCTTGAACTGCATTTTTTACAAAAAATCAACCCTTTCGCTGCACCAAGAACAACCAGTCGAAAACAATTCGTGTACGTACCTGCTTTATCACCGCGTTTCAACCAACCCGGCGACTCACGCACGACGCCACTTCATTCGACCTCATGTCAAGCAAAGCTTTTGAGCCCGCCCAACTCGGCCCGCTCACCCTCACCAATCGCATCGTAATGGCCCCCATGACGCGCAGCCGCGCCCTGGGCAACGAAGCCAACGAGCTGATGGCCGAGTACTACCGCCAGCGCGCCACCGCCGGCCTCATCATCTCCGAAGGCGTGTCGCCCTCGGCCGACGGCCTGGGCTACGCCCGCATTCCTGGCCTGTTCACGCCGGAGCAAGCCACCAACTGGCAGCGTGTGACGGAAACCGTGCACCACCACGGCGGCCACATCTTCATTCAGCTCATGCACGCCGGCCGCGTGTTCCACCCCCTCAACCTGCCCGAGGGTGCCGAAGGCGTCGCCCCCTCGGCCATCGCCGCCAAAGGCCAGATGTGGACCGACCAGCAGCAGATGCAGGACCAGCCCGCGCCCCGCGCCCTCACCACCGCCGAAGTGGCCGAAGTAGTGCAGCAGTACGCTCAAAGCGCCAAGCTGGCTCTGGAAGCCGGTTTCGACGGCGTGGAAGTGCACGGTGCCAACGGCTACTTGCCCGAGCAGTTCCTGAACCCGAACAGCAACCAGCGCACCGACGAATACGGCGGCAGCGTGCAGAACCGCGCCCGCTTCGTGCTCGACGTCACCCGCGCCGTGGCCGCCGAAATCGGAGCCGACCGCACCGGCGTGCGCCTCTCGCCGGGCAGCACCTTCAACGACATGGGCGCCTACCCTGAAATGGCCGAAACCTACGCCTACCTGGCCGCCGAGCTGCAAAAAATCGGCGTGGCGTACGTGCACCTCGTGGCCACGGGCTACATCCCGGCCGAGGTATTGGACAGCATCCACGCCGCCTACACCGGCCCCGTCATCTACAACGGCGGCTACCGCGACCTGGCCCGCACCGAAGCCGACCTCGCCGGCCGCGCCGCCTTCATCTCCTTCGGCACCGCCTACATCTCGAACCCCGACCTCGTGGAGCGCCTGCAAGCCGGCCAGCCCCTGGCCGAGGCCGACCAGGCCACCTTCTACGCTCCCGGCCCCAACGGTTTCGCCGACGGCTACACCCACTACCCCACCGCCGACGGCCAGCCTGCCGGCACGTTCTCGCCCACCTACGAGGCGTAAAAAGGCCCTCAACGGCGAATTGAAGCCCCTGCGAAGCTCGTCCCCCACCGGGCGCTTCGCAGGGGCTTTTTTATTTATCTTTGACGGTCGTGGCTCGTGCGCCGCGCCTGCATTTGTCTTATCCCACCCCTTTTGCCCCGTTCCCGCATGAATACGAAGCTGCGCCTTACTGTCCTGAGTTTCCTCCAGTTCTTCATCTGGGGCTCGTGGCTGATTACGATTGGCGCTTATTGGTTTCAAACGAAGCAATGGTCCGGTGCCCAGTTTGGCGCCATTTTCTCGACCATGGGCATTGCTTCCATCTTCATGCCCTCGCTCATGGGCATCGTGGCCGATAAGTACGTGAACGCCGAAAAGCTCTACGGCGTGCTGCACATTCTGGGCGGCCTCGTGCTGCTTACCATCCCGATGGTAACGGACCCCGGCACGTTCTTCTGGGTTATCCTGCTGAACATGATTTTCTACATGCCCACGCTGGCGCTGTCCATTGCCGTATCCTACTCCATCCTGAAACGGCAGGGGTTCGACGTGGTGAAGGACTACCCGCCCATCCGCGTGTGGGGCACCATCGGCTTCATCGTGGCCATGTGGACGGTAAGCCTGCTCGGCTTCGAGAAGTCGGCCAGCCAGTTCTACGTGGCGGCTGGCGCGGCCATTCTGCTGGGCATTTATTCGTTCACGCTGCCCGCCTGCCCGCCCCAGTCGGCCAGCACGTCGAGCCAGAACCTAGCCGAAATCCTCGGTCTCAAGTCGTTCGCCATTCTGCGCGACCGCAAAATGCTGACCTTCTTTCTCTTCGCGCTGCTGCTTGGCGCTGCGCTGCAGCTCACCAATGCCTACGGCGACACCTTCCTGCACGATTTTGACAAGAACCCGGAGTACCAGGGCACCCTCACGGTGAAGTATCCGGCCATCATCATGTCCATCTCGCAGATTTCCGAGACGCTGTTCATCCTCGCCATTCCGTTCTTCCTGCGCCGCTTCGGCATCAAGCAGGTGATGTTGTTCAGCATGATTGCCTGGGTACTGCGCTTCGGCCTGTTCGCCTACGGTAACCCCGGCCAGGGCCTCTGGATGATTATCCTCTCGTGCATCGTGTACGGCATGGCCTTCGACTTCTTCAATATCTCGGGCTCGCTGTTCGTCGAAACTCAGACGCAGCCCAGCATCCGGGCCAGCGCCCAGGGCTTGTTTATGATGATGACCAACGGCTTTGGGGCCGTGCTGGGCAGTTCGCTGAGCGGCCTCATCATCCAGCACTACTTCACCGATGCCAACGGCGTGAAGGACTGGCACAACATCTGGCTCACGTTTGCGGGCTACTCCCTGGTTATTGCCGTGCTGTTCGTGTTTATATTCAAGCACAAGCACACCACGCAGCCAGTCGAGGAAGTCACGCCCGCCAACTCATTGCTATCGGTAGAACAAGCGTAAGTAAGCTCGACAATACAAGATTGGTATAAAAACAGTCTGTTTTTGGTATAAAGAAAAAGCCCGCTCTGCGCATGCAGAGCGGGCTTTTTGCTGCCTTGCGGCGAGCAGAACTACTTGTTGCCGAAGAAGAAGTCGCCTTCAATCTGGGCGTTTTCGTCCGAATCCGAACCGTGTACGGCGTTGGCTTCGATGCTCTTGGCGTACTTCTTCCGGATGGTGCCTTCCTCGGCGTTGGCCGGGTTGGTGGCACCGATGAGGGTGCGGAAATCAGCCACGGCATTTTCTTTTTCGAGAATAGCCGCCACGATGGGGCCGCTCGACATGTATTTCACGAGGTCGCCATAGAACGGACGCTCGGCGTGCACGGCGTAGAACTGGCCCGCGCGCTCGGCGGTGAGGTTGATTTTCTGGAGCTCCACGATGCGGAAGCCGCCGGCCTCAATCATGCTCAGGATACCACCAATGTGGTTTTCCTGAACGGCATCGGGCTTAATCATCGTGAATGTGCGGTTGGTGGCCATTGCGTTGGTCGGGGGAAATTGGATGTTGAAAAAACGTATTGCGCCACAAAAGTAGCACCAAAGCCAGCCGCGGGCATTGGCCGGGCCGGCGGCGCGGTTCAGCGCTTTTGCGAGAACCTTCCGAGGGGCTTGCGCTGTTAAGACAAGATTTCTTCCGACTTTTGCCGGCCCAATTCTTTGTAAGCCACCGGCCCGCCGTTTTCATCAGGGCCATTCACGTTGTCGATGTCTAGTTCCATTTCCGCCCTGCGGGCGTTGTTGGCGCAGCCCAAGCAGGTTGTCATCACCACCCACCACAAGCCCGACGCCGACGCGCTGGGCTCGTCGCTGGCCTGGGCCGGTTACCTCAAGCAAAAGGGCCACCACGTCACGGTCGTGACGCCGTCGGATTACCCTGCCTTCCTGAACTGGATGGAGGGCAACGACGAGGTGGTTATCTACGAAAAGCGCCAGAACGACCGGCAGGTGCGCGACCTCATTGCCCGCGCCGAGGTCATCTGCTGCCTCGATTTCAGCTGCCTGGGCCGCATCAACGAGTTGGGCGAGTACATCCGCCAAGCCAGCGCCACCAAGGTGCTCATCGACCACCACCAGCAGCCCGAGGACTTTGCCGACATCGTCTTCTCGGTGCCCACGGCCGCCGCTACGGCCGAGCTGATTTTCGAAATCATCCGCGACCTGGGCGACCAGGACCTCATCACCAAGGGCATGGGCGAGGCGCTCTACGCGGGCATCATGACCGATACGGGCTCGTTCCGCCACCCCAGCACCTCGCGCAACGTGCATTTAATTATCGCCGAGCTGCTGAAGGTGCAGATTGATTTATCGTCGGTGCACCGCCGCATCTACGACTCGCATTCCGAAATCCGCCTGCGCTTCCTGGGCTTCGTGCTGAAGGACAAGCTGGTGGTGAACCGCGAGTTCAACACCGCTTACATCGCCATCACGCAGGAGGAATTGCGCCAGTACCAGAGCAAAACCGGCGATACCGAGGGCCTGGTGAACTACGCGCTGAGCATTGAGGGCATCGTGTTTGCGGCCGTATTTATTGACCGCGGCGTGGCCGTTAAAATCTCGTTCCGCTCGGTGGGGAGCTTCTCCGTCAGCGACTTCTCGCGCAAGCATTTCGATGGCGGCGGGCACCACAATGCCTCCGGCGGCATCAGCTACGAGCCCCTCGATGCAACCGTCGACCGCTTCCTGAGCATCCTTCCCGAGTACAAGGAGCAGCTCACGGGAGTACCGGCAGCCGTAGCGCCGCCGGTGGCGTAACTTTACACCGTTTCTGACCCTTCACCTTTTTTAATTTCATGCGTTTTTCCTCCCGCTCTGCGCGGCAGCTGGCCCTGGCGGCCGGCGTGCTGGGCTTCGCTTCTCTCACCGCCTGCAACAAGAGCGACGGTGATTTTGCCAAAACCAAGTCCGGCATCGAGTACAAGATTTATAAGAAAGTCGGCAACAGCTACGAGCGGCGCGAAATCGGCCCCGACGGCGACCCGACCTACAAAGACCGGGTGGGCAAGTTCCTGATGGGCTACACCGAATACCGCACCGGCAAGGACTCGGTGCTGCAAAACACCCGCACCGACATGCGCATGGCCGTGCCCATGCCCCTGCAGGAGCTGAAGCAGAAAGGCATGCCCGACGAGGCCCTGTCGCTGCTGCAGCCCGGCGACAGCGGCGTGTTCCGCTTCCAGGTCGATTCGCTCATCAAGCCCAAGTCGGGCCAGCCGGTACCGCCCTTCTTGCGCCGCGGCGGCAACTTCGTGCAGATGTTCGTCGCAACCACGCCGAAACTGGCCACGGCCGAGGAGGAAAAGGCCATGGAGCCCGAACTGCAGAAGCGCTCGATGGCCGCTCAGATTAAGAAGCGCATGGCTTCGCCCGAGTTCCAGAAGCAGGTAGCCGCGCAGCAGCAGGCGATGAAAACCATGCTGGGCACGTCGAAAGTAGCCGAGCAGATGAAAAAAGACGATGCCCTGCTGCAGGATTACATCAAGAAAAACGGCCTGACGATGCAGAAAACGCCCCTGGGCGTGTATTACCAGGTATTGAAGCCCGGCACCGGCGACAAGCCCAAGCCCGGCCAGATTGTGAGCGTGAACTACAACGGCACGCTGCTGAGCGGCAAGCTGTTCGACTCGTCGGACAAGCAGGGCCGCCCGATTGATTTCCCCATCGGCCTGGGCCAGGTTATTCCGGGCTGGGACGAAGGCATTGCCCTGCTGAACCCCGGCAGCAAAGCCATTCTGCTGATTCCGTCGCCGCTGGCTTATGGCCCCAACGGCGCTGGTGCCGACATTCCGGCCAACGCCCCGCTGCGCTTTGAAGTGGAGCTGGTAGCCGTTCAATAGTTATTTTTATTTCTCCCGATTCCGGCCAACGGGTGGCGCGGTGCCACGGCCCGGGCCCCTGCTGGCCGGAATTATGTTAGCTCCTCTCGATATGAATACTTCCCTGCTCCCGACGCGCCACTGGCTGCTGGCTGCTTTTTTGCTGCTGGCAACTCCTGCCCTGTGGAGTTGCAACAGCCAAACCACGCTGCAAAAGCAACTGAGTGAGCATCAGGACCAGCTTAAGCAAATCGACGACGATACGATTCAGAGCTACCTGCGCCGCAACAACCTGCTGACCAAAGCGACCAAGACCAACTCAGGCCTCTACGTCGTGAACTTGGTAGATGGCGCCGGAGCGGCCGTGAAAACGGGCAATCAGGTGCGCATGAAGTACGTGGGGCGGTTTTTAAGCAACGGGGCCCACCCGGCTTCTACCGGCTACCCGGCTTCGTATGGCGACCCGCGCTACCCGCAGGGGGCTATTTTCGACAACTCGGCCGATAATCGCACGGTGTGCGGTTGCGCAGTGTTCACGGCCGGCACCGGCCTGACGGCAGGCTTCGGCGAAGGATTACTGCTTTCGCGGGTAGGCGACCGCAAGCTGCTGCTGGTGCCGTCGCGCCTGGCCTATGGCCCCAACGGCACTACCGGCATTCCGACCGATGCGGCCCTGATGTTCGACATAGAGATTCTCGAGATTTTATAAGCCGCTTCGCATGTCATCGACCAATAACGGCCGCGCCCGGCTTTTCCGAGGTTTCCTGCTGCTGTTGCTGGCCGCACCGGCCGGCCACGCACTGGCGCAGGCCGGGCCGGGCACGACTTCGCTCCGGCCGCCACTCGACACCCTACATGCAGCCCCGCAGCGCACGCCCCACGGCGTGCGCTACGTGTTTCGGGAGCTCGGCACCGGCCCGCTCCCCAAGCATGGCCAACGGGTGAGCGCACGCTACGCCGGCTTTTTGCCCGACGGCCACCTTTTTGACGCTTCCGAAGCACAGGGCGGCCTGCTGAAATTTCGGGTGGGCCGGCACGAAGTCATCACCGGCCTCGATGAAGTGATTCCGCTGCTGCCCGTGGGTTCGCGCGTTTGGGTCTGGATTCCGGCGGCGCTGGGCTATGCCGCCAACGGTGTGCGCAACCCCGACGACGACAAGCAGTACCTGGTGCCCCCCAATACCCCGCTGGTTTTCGAGTTGGAGATTGTCGGCGTTCGCTAAAGAGCCCGGCTATTCTGTATGTTCCCTATGAAATATTTTCTTTTCAGCGCGCTGACCGCGCTGCTGGGGCTAGCCCGCCCTGCCCAGGCGCAGGACCAGCCGTTCGCCCGCCTGCCTTCAGGCACCGAGTATCGCCTGTTCCGGGCCGATGCGACCGGTAAGTACCAGCCCCGCGCCTTGGCCCCGACCGACGCGCCGTACGCCAGCCGCGCCGGCCAGGTGCTCACCGTGTTCATGGAGTTCCGCACCGGGCGCGACTCGGTGCTCATGAGTTCGCGCCGCATGCAGCCCATGCCGCAGCCCGTGGCCCTGCCGCCCCAAACCACGCCCGGCAGCCTCGAAGAGGCCCTGGGCTTGCTGCTGCCCGGCGACAGCGCCGTGTTCCGCTTTCCGGCCGATACCGTGTTTGCCAAAACGTTCCGCCAGCCGGTACCTCCCTTTATCAAACGCGGCGGCAACACGCTCACGGTGCTGGCCAGCGCCCGCGAGCTGCTGACGATGGAGCAGATGATGGCCCGCCAGAAGCAGATGCAGGCCGCCATGGAGAAGAAGGCCGCGCAGGCCGCTGTAGCCCAAACGGCAACTGACAACGCGCTGATAGCCGCTTACCTGAAGAAAAACCACGCCACCGCCCGCAAAACGGCCGGCGGCACCTACTACATCATCAAGAAACTTGGTACCGGCTTGCCGCCCAAAAAGGGCCAGACGGTGAGTGTGCTGTACCGGGGCACGGTGCTGAGCACGGGCAAGGAATTTGATTCGACGGCCAAGCGCAACAATACGCCGTTCAGCTTCACGCTGGGCGTGGAACAGGTAATTCCGGGCTGGGACCAGGGCATTGCCATGCTCACCAAAGGCAGCAAGGCGGTGCTGCTCATCCCGTCGCCGCTGGCTTACGGCGCCCGCGGGGCCGGAGCCGACATTCCAGCGAATACCGTGCTGCGCTTCGAGGTCGAGCTGCTCGACATTAAATAATGGGTTTCGGCTACACAAGAAGCAGCCCCAATGTCAGGTGACGTTGGGGCTGCTTCTTGTGTAGCCGAAATTCCTAATTCAACACTTCCGACAAGATTTCGAGCGAGCGAATCTCGCCCATCTGCTCCACGTGCAGCTGGTAGTAGCGGATGAGCACATTCAACAGTTCGTGGCGCACGCGGCCGTTGGGAATGGTGCTGCTGGCCGGGTCGCGCAGCAGTTCGTCGAAGTAGTGGTCGAACTCGCGCAGGCGCAGCGTGGCGGGGCCGTTGGCGCCGGGAGCCGTGGCGGCGTGGCCGGCCATAATTACCTGGTCGGTCAGCTCACCGCCCGAACTGATGCCGAACCCCAAGTAAGTGGCCAGTTCCAGCAGAAAGACCAGCGCGAAATTCTCCGCGCCGGCCGTTTGCCGGTCGAAGGCCAGGATGGAATCGTGCAGAAACTGAAACAGCGGCTCGTTCTGCTCTTCCTCGCGCACGGCCCGGCCTACTACTTCCGACAGGAACAGCACGACGCTGCTTTTCTGCACCTCGTAGGGCAACGTCTGGAATGGCTCGGCGCAGCGAAACTCGGAAATGCGGGTGAGGCCGCTGCTGCCGCGGGCCACGTAGGCCACCAGCTCCAGCAGCGTGAAGGGCTGAAACAGGGCAATGCGCCCGGGCGGCTTGGCTTTGCGCACGCCGTTCACCACGTAGGTCTGCACGCCCAATCGCTCGGTGTAGACGCGGGCGATGATGCTGGTTTCGCGGTATTTGAGGTAGCTGAGGACGATGCCTCGGGTTTTGATTAGCATGTTTTATGATGTGAAAATGCGGTAGAAATGTGTCCAATGTGAAAATACCCTGGGTCTTCGGGAGAGTCTGTTCCCGTTCAAGCCCTTTGTTTTATTTTCACATTACGCACATTTGCACATTCCAGAATCATTTGCTCAGCACGGCCACTTTACTCACGCAGCCGTTTTTGCCGTCGGCATCGGTCGAGAGCACCAGGTAGATGCCCGAGCGCACGCGCTGGCCGTCGGGCATGGTCAGGTTCCACGTCACGGCCCCGCCGGCCGCCGTGGTGGCATACACAAGGTGGCCGGCTACGTCGGTAATTTTCACGATGGCGTTGTTGGCCAGCCCGGTGATGCCCACCATACCCTGAAAATCGGGCCGCACGGGGTTGGGGAAGGCCGCTGCGCACCTCGGCTCGCCTTCGGTAACGGTAGCGCCGCCCCGGTAAGCTACCACGCCGGCATCGGTGGCCACCCAGACTTCGCCGGTTTTGTCGTTCACCTTCACATCCACGATGCGGTCGGAAGGCAGCGGGCTGTTGGCCGTGGTGAAGTGCAGCAAGGCCTCTTCGGCGTCGGGGCTGAAGAGCCACAGGCCGTGGTCGGTACCGAACCATTTGCGGTCGCCGCCATCGATGGCAATGGCGTGCACCACTTCGGTAAATAGGGCCGGAAATCCCGTGCCTTCGCCACGCTGCACGGTGGGCGTGCTAAAGCCCAGAGTGGACTGAAACGGTCCGCTGGGGTCATTGAATACCGCTACCCCCTTGATGGTGGCCGCCCAGATATAGCCCCGGCGGTCTTTCGCCAGCTCATAAATCTGGTTGTCGGGCAGGCCATTGGCCACGGTGAAAAAGCGCGGCGGATTGGCATTTTCAGGGTCGACGACAAAAATACCGGGGGCCGCGCTCGACCCGCCGCCGCGGTCCGACTTGCGCGATACCGACACCCACGCGTAGCCAAAATTGTCCAGCGCAATGCGGTCGAGCGCATCAAAGCCCGGTGTGGGCGGAATAACTTTCCAGGTGGTGGTGGCCGGGTCCAGAATCGACAAGCCGGAAATGCCGTCGCGCAGGTGGCGGTTCACCACCCAGACCTTGCCCTCGGGCGTAGCCGCCACATCGGTTATTTCGACGCGGTTAGCATCGCCGAAGGTGCCCAGAAGCGGGTTGGCGGCTGGCGTGTTCTGCCCGAATTGCCGGAATTTGCCCGGCCCCTGCCATTCGAGCAGGCCACCGCCGTAGTTGCCCACATACAAGGTGCCATCGGGCGTGCGGGTGCCGCGCACCGGGCTGGTAGGGTTGGGGAAATCGGCCACGCTGGGGAACGCAGTGGCCGTTACGTTGGTCCACTGGCCGTTGGCATACTCGTAGAAACCGGCCCGCGCATAGTCCGGCTGATACCGGTCTGAATACCGGCCGGTGAAGACATCCACGATGCTGGTACGCGCATCGGCGAGCAGGCTGAAAGCCCGACTGGTTTCGGGCCCATTGGCCAGAAACGTTTCGGCGGGCTGCCCCGGCCGCAGCCGCTGCAGGCCCAACTGGTAATTGGCCAGGAAATAGCTGCCATCGCGCGAGCGCACGGCATCCTGAATCGACGTGCCACGCGTGGGAGCCACTACAACACTCACGTTCCCGCCCCGGTCGACGCGGCGCACGCCGGCATCGTCGTCAATTATTAATGCGCCGATGCTGCTGGTGCGCAAGTTGCGAAACTGTGCCGTGTAGGTATTGGGCACTGCCTGCCAGCTGCCTGCCCCGGCCGGATTGAACACGTACAATCCGCCGGCAAACCTTCCGCCCACTGCCGCATACACCTTGCCATCGTACGCTGCTACGTAGTGGTAAATTTGCTGCGTGGTGCTCAGCGGCACGGGCAGGTACTGCGTCCAGCTGCGGTAGTCGAGCAGGTTGCTGGCCAAAGCGCCGCGCAACAGCCCGGCAGAAGTAGCCACGTACAGGTAGCCGTTGGCTGCGGCCGCATCGTACACGTTCACCACGGTGCCGCCGGGGCCAATGTTGCTGTACGTATCGCTTACTTCCAGCTTGTTAAGGTCAATAACGACCAGTCCGAACGTGGTCGAGAGGTACGCTTTGCCGGCTTCTACGGTGAGTTGGTTGACGTCCTTGCTGCCCTGAATCGCCTTGCGGAGCACGTCGCTCAGGTTGCGCACGCGGCCGCTGGCCGTTAGCACATCAATGTTGGTGTTGCGGTAGGCCACCACGGTTTGGCGGGTCGTCGAATCGTAAGCCACTGCCACGGCGGCCACGTCGTTCAGGCCATCGCGGTGCGAAAGAACCTGGGTAGTATTCAGCTTCTTATCAAAAAGATAAAAGGCGTTTTCGGCCACCACGTATACCCGGTCGCCGTCGTCGGCCAGGTGAGTGGGATGGTTGGTGGGCAGATGCAACTGCCAGTCGCCGTAACCAGCCGTGCTTTGGGCCTGGGCTGCACCAGCCAGCAGCATTATTCCCACTACTCCAGCCAACCAACGGAAAAGGTGCAACATACGCGCAGCAAAAATCTCAATGTGAAAGGAATACCGACCCATCGGCCGCTGGGGCCTAACGCCGGGCTTGGCCGTTTAGTGCGCGGCCTGGGCCGGCTCGACGCTGGCCGGTGCCTTGGCTTGCTGGCCTTCGAGGAAGCAGGGCCGGCAGCGGGCTTCGTACGAGTCGGTTTCGCCGAGCAGCACCTGGCTGGCACTGGCCGCGATGCGGTACGAGTAAGAAGCAATTTCGCCGCAGCACACGCACACAGCGTGCACTTTGGTGACGTACTCGGCCGTGGCCAGCAGCGCCGGCATGGGGCCGAAGGGGCGGCCGAGGTAGTCCATGTCGAGCCCGGCCACGATGACGCGGGTGCCGTTGTTGGCCAGCTGCGCGCACACATCCACCAGCGAGTCGTCAAAAAACTGGGCTTCGTCGATGCCCACCACGTCGGAGCCGGCCGCGAGCAGCAAAATTTCCGAGGCAATGGCCACCGGCGTCGAGCGGATGCGGGCGGCGTTGTGGCTCACCACGTCTTCGGCGTGGTAGCGGGTATCGAGGGCGGGCTTGAAGATTTCGACCCGCTGCCGGGCAATGCGGGCGCGGGTGAGGCGGCGAATCAGCTCCTCGGTTTTGCCCGAGAACATGGAGCCGCACACCACTTCAATCCAGCCCCGGCGCGGGGCGTTGTGGCGGTTGCCGACGCGGGGTTCAATAAACAAGGTGCAGCGCGTTTGAGGTGGGTTGGAAACCTAAAGTTAGCGACGAACACCCAAGCGAAAAGCGCCCTCGGCCCCAATTAACACCTCGCATCGGGGCAAAGCGGCTGACTAACTGCCTGCTTGCATTCGGTAGCCCGGTGCGAATAATCGCGCCGCTAGCAGTACTGCACGTGCGGCAGTTTGGTGGCTTCGGGCACGCGGCCGGTTACCTGCCCAGCGACGAGCCGGGCCTGGCAGGTGAGGCGCTCGGTGGGCAAGAGGCGGCCAGCCGCCCGGTAGCGCTCCTCGGCTGCCGTGAGCGGGGCCAGGTGCTCGGCACCGGCCAGCACCTGCACGCGGCAGGTGGTGCAGCGGCCTTTGGCCCCGCAGGCATGCATCCAGTCGTGCCCGGCGGCTTGCAGGGCCGCCAGCAGCGTGGCATCGGCGGGCACCTCGATGGCTGCGCCGGGCAAGTTTTCAATCGTGAGCAGGGGCATTTGTGCCTAACTTCGGCCACCGAAACCGGCCTTTTTATGAACGACAAATATAGCCTCGCCAAGTGCGCCCAGTATGGCCGCCGCCTGGCCGCCCGGCTCTGCGACCAACACTTCGGCCCCCAACCCGACGCCACCCTCGACGGCCCGGCCGTGCTCAAGTTCACCCCCATGCGCCAGCTCAACCTGCTGGTGGTGCGCCAGCTGCTGGGCCAGTGGCAGGCCGAAACCACCCGCCTGCGCAGCGCCTACTTCGATTTTGAAGCCGAGGCGGTGCAAGCCGCCCTCACGCAATTCATGAACGTGCTTTCACGGCACATTCGCCTGGGCCGGGCGGCATTTGAACCCCTGCTGGCCCAGGCCGCTGCCGATACGCTGGCCTTGGTGGCCGACCCGCTGGGTAGCTTCCAACGCCTGCTGTTGGGTGCGGCCGAGCACCCTACGCTGGCCAACCTGCGCGATGCCGCGCGCTACATTGATATCGACAAAGCGTTTTACCAGGGGTTTCTCGACAGTCTCTCAGCCAACAACCCGCTGAGCCGCGACTTCCTCACCCACCGTTTCGAACTGTACCACGCCGCCAATTACCGAGCCCATCAGTCCATGCAGCGCGTGGTTGAGGAACTTAGCTCCCTGCTGCCCCTCACTACTGCCGACCTGCTGGAAGATGGCCCGGTATCGTCCTTGAATACCCCTACGGCGGAGCCCGCCCCTGCCCCAACCGAACCGGCTACACCCACGCCACCCATCGCTACGCCCTCATTCGTGAGCGCCCCGGCACCCGCTGCCCCAGAAGCGCCGGCACCGCTGCTGGAGCCGCCAGTGGCCGCGCCAGCAGCGGTGCCGGCCCCGGCGCGGCCACTGCCCAATACCGAAGCAGTGCCTATTCCGCTGCACGAAAAGCTGAGAGCTGGCCAGCCCGCTGCGCCGGCCCTGGCCGATACACTCCGCCCCACAGCCGCCCCCGCATCGTTGGCCGAGCGCGCCGGGCCCAGGGTCGAAACCCTGCGCGAAGCCATTTCCATCAACCAGCGCTTCAGCTTCATCAACGAGTTGTTCAACGGCGAAAACATGGATTACCACGCCGCCATCCAACACCTCGATTCGCTGCCTACCGCCGAGCAAGCCCGTGCTTACGTCAGCAACGACCTTTCGCAGCGCTATGACTGGAGCCGCAAGGAAGAGCACGTCAACAAGCTGCTGAAGCTCATCGAACGCAAGTTTGCCTAGCCTCGCGTCCATCGTGCTGCCGTCGAGCCCACGCCTGCGCCGCTGGCTGTTGCCGTGGCTGCTGGCGGTGGCCGCCCTGGCCAACCTGGCCTATCCGATGTACGTGCACTACGACTTCTCGCACTCGCTCGACACGCGCAGCTACCTGCGCATGGCCAGCGGGCGCTTTGATAGCGTGAATGTGACCCGGCGCTACCGTGTGCTGGTACCCGCCGCCGCCGCCGCCGTCGCAGCGCCTGTTTCCCAAGTATACGCGCACATCTGGCCGCAACGGCCAGCAGGCCAATGGCCTTTGCGTTTCGCATTTTACCTTGTCAATTCCCTGCTGCTCGGCGCGGCCGGCGCCTGCTGGTTCAACACGGCCCGGCAGGCTGGTGCTGCCCCAACCGCCGCTGCGCTGGCCATGCTGGCCGTTCTCAGTAGTCGCTGGGCCGAATATGCGGCCGGCTTGCCGCTCACCGACAGCCTGTACCTGCTCGTTTTCGGGCTGGGCTATTACGCTGTGCGGCGCGGCCCCGGCAGCGGCTGGGCAGTGGTGCTGGCCTTGGCACTTGGCCCGCTTGCCAAAGAGTCGTTTCTGTTTCTGGTGCCTTGGCTCCTATGGTTTGGCCGGCCGGCGTTGGGGTGGCCCCGTCAGCTCCTGGCACTCGCGGGAGGGCTGGTACTGTTGTTCATCACCCATCAGGTCATTGATAGCCGCCTAGCCATATCCGCCGACCAATCGGTTAGCAACGCGCTGTCGCACCTCGATAACTTCAGCTATTCGTTCCACCGGGTGGCCTCTTTTAAAGGCCTCGGCGAATTGCTCAGCATCTTTGGTCTGTTCACCTTCATCCCCTTGCTAGCTTTTATCCGGCAACAGCGCAGCGCCATCATCACCACGGGCCTTTTTTCGACATTTGGCTCAGCCGAAATTAGCTTCCTTGCCGTCGTTGCGGCCCACATGCTGCTATCCGGCGACCTTGGCCGCATGGGCTATCTGGCCACTCCGGTTTTTTGCACGTTGCTCGCGCTCACCTTCACGCAGTGGCGGCGGCTGATACCGGTCTAGTCGGTGCCCGCAGTCCTGCCAACGCTAGGGCCAGCAGCAGCGGCCAGGCCGGCATCAGAAAGCGCGCCGCTCCCAGTGGGCCTGTCATCAGTGCCAAATAAGCCAGCAACCCTACCGCCAGCCAACGTCCGGCCCGTTCCGGGCCCGTTCCTTGCCCAAGCTCCCGAAAGCCGCGCACCGCCAGCAACAATCGCGTGATATTAGCGAGCAGTATTAGCAGCAGCCCCGCGAGCAGCCCCCAGGGCAGTTGCCCAATGGCACGCCATAGCCCGCCCGCCCGCACCTGCGCCAGCAAGCCACCACCTGCCAGCGGTGCCAGCCCCAGAAACTCACTGATATCGAAACGGCCAGGGTCGAGGAAAAACGTCATCATCCCCAGCAAGTGCTGCCGGGCATACACCCACGGGTGCGCCCGCAGTACGGCTCCCGCTTCTGTCTGAATTAGCTGCTGCCGGGCCGCGAAGCTTTGTTGCGCATTGGCCGCCCGCAACACCTTGGCTACCCAGGCTTCCTCCGCTGCAGCCCCATCCACTTGCCGCACTACCCCGGCCGCATTGTAGTGCAACAAATTGATTTCGGTTATGCTGGAAAAGTGGAAATAGCCTGTCCGCTGCTGGTTCCAGGCCATGTAGGCGCCTGCTACCAGTAGCGGAAGCAGGCCTATTATCACTGCCCACGCTTGCCGCGTGCGCCAACCAGCTACCAACCCAGCTAGTGCAAAGGCCCCGGCCAGCAACCCGCAAACCGGCTTCAGCAGCAACGCCAACGCTACCGCAGCCGCGGCCCCCAACCAGTACCGCCACTTGCCAGTGCGATAGAAAGCCAGCAAGGCCGCGACCAACCCCAGCAAAAGAATCTGGAGCATTCCCTCGCTCATCACCGCATTGGCATAAATGAGCTGTGCTGGAAATGTCAGCGCCAACGCAACCGCTGCCAGCCATTGCTGAGGCAGTGGGTGTGCGCGCCTACCCCACCAACCCAGCACCACGCCCAACGCCAGTACGCTGAGCCCGTTCTGCACCAGCAGCACCAGCCACGGTCCCGCCACACCGCCCAAAGCAACCAGCATCGCCGGATACCCCGGCGGGCGAATGGTGAACTCCTGCACTGCCTGCCCATAAGGAGGTGTGTTTGGCCATTTCCGTGCATATAGTTGGCCAAACTGAACCCAATTACTGGCTGCCTGCTGATAGCGCCCCGAATCCGGAAAATTCCAGTGTCCACTCTGGAGCACCCAAGCCAGCGCTAGTACGTGAGCCACCACCAGTACCATCCAAACCCAGGCCGGAACTCGCCCGCGCTCCATCAGCGAACCAAGTCTTGTTTGCGATACGCGTCTAAAGCCAGCAGGCTAAATAACAAAATAGTGAACGACCACAACGACGACCCACCGTAACTGAAAAACGGCAGCGGAATTCCCACCACCGGCGCCAAGCCAATGGTCATCCCCACGTTCACCGTAATATGAAAAAACAGCACGCATGCTACGCAGTAGCCATACGTCCGCCCAAATACCGATTTCTGTCGCTCAGCTACATAAATGATTCGCCAAAGCAAGGTCAGATACAATCCGAGCACTACGAGGCTTCCCATCCAGCCGAATTCTTCTCCTACCGTGCAGAAAATAAAATCAGTGCTCTGTTCTGGCACAAAGTCAAATTTCGTTTGAGTGCCTTGTAAAAAGCCCTTCCCCAACAATCCGCCCGACCCAATGGCAATTTTGCTCTGCGTCACGTTCCATCCCTTGCCCAAAGGGTCCGAAGACGGATTAAGGAGAATTTCTATCCGCTGCCGTTGATGAGGCTGCAGCACTTTATTGTAGAAGAAATCAACCCCTATCACCATGCCGATTACCGACACCCACACCCCCACCGCCAACGGCAGGTGATGTCGTAATATTCGGCGGTTTATGCCTAACACCACGACCAATATCACCGTGAATGCTAGTACCAACCACAGTTTCGGCACCAGCAAAGCCAGCAGCAGAATAATACCCGCAGCGGCCAGCAACAGCAGAATAAGCGGCGACATCCCTTCCCGAAAATATGCCAGCAGCAATGCCCCAAATACCAACGCCTGCCCCGATTCATTAGAAGCCACAATAAGCAGTGGCGGCAACAGCGTAATACCTGCCAACACCAACTGGTCGCGCCAGTTCTGATATCGAAGATTAATGCTGGCCATAAACCGCGAAGCAGCCAGTGCAGTTGTGAACTTCGCAAATTCTGCCGGTTGCAATCGCACGGGCCCAAGTTCCAACCACGACCTTGAACCCGCAATGGGTCGCGCCACTACCATTGTTACCAGCAGTAGCACAATCATCCCCGCATACAGTGCATACGCCAAAGTATCGTACGCCTTGTAATCCACTACCAGCAAAATCACAATAAGCACCAACGCCGTCCCAATCCACAGCAACTGCTTAAACCAATTGAATGCCATGAGCTTGTCAAAGCTCATAACATTTAGTGGATTATTCGGCGCATCCGGCGAATAACTTGAAGCATAAATGCACACCCACCCTAAACCAACCAGAACGGTATAGAGCAATACCGTAATCCAGTCAATATTTCGGCTATAGCGAGCCGGAGAAACTTGCACAGATAATTCAGATTAATAATTACCTCAAAATTACATCTTTTCTCCCTAAGAGCGACAGGTAGTCGCTACCTATTCAATAGCACACTATACCAATCGCCATGGAAAGCAAAAATCCCCTTAGCGCGCTGGTGAAAGCATGCGAAGGGGATTTTCCTTGGAAAAGGTTGGCGGCGACCGACTCTCCCACCGGTGAAGGCAGTACCATAGGCGCACCGGGGCTTAACGGCTCTGTTCGGAATGGGAAGAG
>NZ_JALBGC010000004.1 GCF_022631375.1 Hymenobacter cyanobacteriorum | reverse complement strand
ATAAATCTTTAACTGTTATGTGATGCCACACTGCAGTTTTATGCGGTATTAATCCGCCTTTCGGCGGGCTATCCCCCAGATTCGGGTAGGTTGGTTACGCGTTACGCACCCGTGCGCCACTATGGCATTGCTGCCACCGTTCGACTTGCATGTATTAGGCCTGCCGCTAGCGTTCATCCTGAGCCAAGATCAAACTCTCCATTGTAAAATGTTCTACACCCATCCGAAGAGGGGCTGATGTCGAGTGCTGACCTTGCTCACATATTGACATTATGGTCAAATTCGTTTCGCTTGGTTTGTTTCACTGTGTCTCTTCCGAAGAAGAAGCAGCAAGTGGAACACTTACTATTTTGTCTATTTCCGTCATTCAAAGAACGTGTGATGCTTCCATTTGAAGCGTCAGTGTGGGTCGGTGGTGTAACCCGGGGTTGGCATTGTCCGCCTTTGTTCGTTTTGGGAGTGCAAAGGTAGAAACTAATTTTGATTTGGCAACTTGTTTTCGAAAATCTTTCTGTTTTTCGATTTAGTTTTCAAATCTACTACTTTCGTTTAAAGCAGCTTTTTTGTTTGTAAGTCAGTGTTTTAAGACTGGGTTACGGTTACCTCTGTTCGTTTTGGGAGTGCAAAGGTAGTTGATTTTTTTGACTTTCAAATTTTTTGGCGAAAAATTTTTAGAATCTTTTCGCGTCGATTTTCAAATTCTGGTCGCTTCCGGTTGAAGCGGGTTGCAAAGGTACGGTGGCTTTTTTCGCCGGTGCAAGCTATTCGAGAAATAAATCTTGACGCTTGCGACTGGCCGCGGTGGGTAAGACAAACTGCTTTTCGCGGGAGTTCCCGACCTTTCAATTTGGTACCGAAGCGGGTGCTTTTGATGTTTCCGTTGGTCCGTTTGACGTTTCGGGACTGCAAAGGTAGGGGGAGTTTTCGGGGCGGCAAGGGGGCTTTTACGAAATAGCTGAATTAGGGTTGTAAGTAACTGATTGATGCGGCTAAAAAATTCAACCGTGCTGGCGAATAGGCTTCAAATGTGGGCTGATTTGGGGTGAAAAGGTACCGTTTGACATATTGGTGCTTGGATGGGATGCTTGCTGGATAGAGTGGGATGGGCGTTATGAGTGGAGGTTTGGGGTCAGCAACCTGGTTGGATTGGGCCTCTTCCCCCCTACCCTCTTATTCAATGATGAGTGGTTTTGGGGGCAGGCATGTTTGTGGTGACAGGGTTTTGAGATGAGTGGAATGACGAGAACAGGCTTTTTCTAGGCAAAAGCCCCGCATCCGGCTCTAGCGTGCGGCTGGGGAGGGATGCGGGGCTGGAAGCAGCAGCGAGAAACGGTAGCGGTGGCCGGGTTTCGTGTTTAGCGGTGCAAGGTGCTGACGCGGTCAGGGCCGACGCTGACGATGCTGATGGGGACTTGCAGCTCCTTTTCGAGGAATTCGAGGTAAGCAACGAGGTTGGGGGGGAGTTGGGCGGCGTCGGTGAGGGTGGTGAGGTCGGAATTCCAGCCAGGGAGGGTGATGTACTCGGGGGTGATGGTGGTGAGCTCGCCGGGGTCGGGGAGTTGGGGGGTGCTGGCGCCGGTGGCGGTGCGGTAGTGGGTGCAGGCCTGGATTTCGGTGAAGCCGTCGAGGACGTCGGCTTTCATGAGGTGGAGCTCGGTGACGCCGTTCAGCATGATGGCGTAGCGGAGGGCGGGCAGGTCTATCCAGCCGGTGCGGCGGGGGCGGCCGGTGGTTGAGCCAAACTCGCGGCCGGCCTGACGGATTTGTTCGCCGACTTCGTCGTGGAGCTCGGTGGGGAAAGGGCCGCTGCCGACGCGGGTGCTGTAGGCTTTGATGATGCCGTAGACTTTGTCGATGTGGCGCGGGGCGATGCCGAGGCCGGTGCAGGCGCCGGCGGCGATGGTGCTGGACGAGGTAACGTAGGGGTAGGAACCGAAGTCGATGTCGAGGAGGGAGCCTTGGGCGCCTTCGGCGAGGATGCGCTTGCCTTGGGCGAGGAGGTCGTTGAGGAGGTATTCGGTGTCGATGAGTTGGAGGGTGCGCAGGAATTCGACGGCGGAGAAAAAGTCGGCTTCGAGGGCTTCGATTTCGAGCTGCTTATGGTGGTGGGCGGCGATGGCGGCGTGCTGGGCGACGGCTTCCTGGTAACGATGTTGGAAATCGGGCAGGAGGATATGGCTGACGCGGAGGCCGATGCGGCCGATTTTATCGGAGTAGGTGGGGCCGATGCCTTTGAGGGTGCTGCCGATTTTGGTGTTGCCGCGGGCTTCTTCGCTGATGCGGTCGAGGGCGCGGTGCGACGGGAGGATGAGCTGGGCTTTTTTGGAGATGTAGAGGTTTTTAGACCAGTCAATTCCTCTATCGGTGAGTTTTTGGAGCTCTTGGCGAAAGACGATGGGGTCGAGGACGACGCCATTGCCGACGATGTTGAGGATGTGGGGGTGGAAAATGCCGCTGGGAACTTGGTGCAGGACGTGCTTGACGCCGTCGAAGAACAGGGTGTGGCCGGCGTTGGGGCCACCCTGGAAGCGGGCTACAGCATCGTAGGTCGGCGCGAGGACGTCTACGATTTTGCCTTTGCCTTCATCGCCCCATTGGAGGCCTACTAATACGTCTACTGGCATGGTGGTTGAGGGTCGCCCGACCGAAGCGCTTTCCCCCGGCCCCTCTCCGAAAAGGAGAATGGAGACTGACGAGGTGGAAAGCTCTTGGGAGAGCTGTTATTAAGGTGGTTGGTATTAAGAGTCTAGATTATTGCTTGTTCTTACTTGATAGGGTCCTTCGCTCCGCTCAGGATGACAGACAACGTACCAAAAGGACAAAAAAACGGCCGCCTAAATGGCGGCCGGGGTTAGCTGTTGACGGGCGGTGGCTTCGTCGGGCGAAACGGTGAAGATGTTGTTTAGTTTCGTGATAGCCAGCATCTTCTTGGGGTGGTCGGCGGGGTTGATGAGGACCAGCTCGCCGCCGCGGCTGCGGAATTTGGTGAGGAGCGAGACCAGGACGCCGATGCCCGTACTGTTGATGTAGCGGATTTCGGAGAGGTCGATGGCGCAGTGAGTGAGGTCTTCGCCGAGGTGGCTGTTAACCGTTTGCAGGAGCTGGTCGGTGTCGGGGCTGCCGATGAGGTCGCCGGAAAGGCGGATGAGGAGGATGCCGTTTTGGACGGTGCTGGTTGTGGTCATGAGGGGTTGCTCTGGCGGGCGGCGGCTTCAGCCTTAGCGCGGCAGTCGCCGCAGATGCCGTAAAGATTCAAAGAATGGTGCAAGATATGGAAGTTCAGCAGGTCTCCGACCATGGTTTGGATGCCGTGGATGCGGGGGTCGCAGAATTCCACCACTTTATGGCATTCGGTGCAAATGACGTGGTCGTGCTGGCGGTAGCCGTAGCTCTTTTCGTACTGGGCGAGGTTGCGGCCGAACTGGTGCTTGCTGACGAGGCCTTGTTCGACCAAGAGGTCGAGCGTGTTATACACGGTGGCGCGGCTTACTTGCAGGCCTCGTTCCTTCATGCCGGCGTAGAGTTCTTCGACATCGAAGTGCCCGGAGCGAGCGTAGATTTCTTCAAGGATGGCGTAACGCTCACCGGTTTTGCGGAGCCCTTTGTTTTCGAGGTGAGCGGTGAAGAGCTTCTTGACTTCTTCGAGCTTGTCGGTATTCAGGGGGGCTTCGGAGGCGGGGCTGGGGGTGTGCTTGGCGGCGTAGCCGGTTTCGGAAGAGCCGCCTACCCCCTGCCCTGCTTCATCAACGAGGTTGGCGGGGACGGTTTGGGATTTACTCACTGTATATATAAGGTGTAAGTCGGCGGGACAAAGGTACGGCGGCCGGGCAAGTCACCTCACCCTCTGCGCTCTCCTTAAGAAGAGGAGAGCCGAGATGGCGCAGATATGCAGCTATTGCTCGAAATAGAGATGGTAGTGGTTGGCGCAGCCGGGGTTGAAAGCAGCTTGGCAGTGCGGGCAGATACTGTTGCAGCTTAAGTAACTGGAGATGCTTAAAGTTTGGTGGCAATTTCCGCAGTAGATGGCTTGGGTCTGGAATTCGGTTTTGGGCCAGACCTGGGCGGGATGGTCGGCGGCCTCATTGTGGCACTGGATGCAGGCGTAGAACTCGCCGCAGCATTTGTGCTGGATGGCGATGATGTCGCGCTCGGAGTGGTAGTGGGCGCATTGGGTGCGCGCATTTACCTCGGTGCCATGGATGGTGATGGGTTCAGCGCCTTTCACGGATTAGGAATCGAACCGCTCGACCTGGAGCACGCCGTCGACTTTTTTGAGGCGCTGGATGAGCTTGTTGAGGTGGTCGGTGTCATTGACGAAGACCATAATCTGCCCTTCGAAGAAACCGTCGTCGGCGGTGATGGTGATGGAGCGCATGTTCACCTTGAGGCTGGTGCTGATGATGCGCGTGACGTCATTGACGAGGCCCACGCGGTCAGAGCCTTTGAGGCGGACACCGGCGAGGAAAGCGAGTTCGAGCTGGTCGGTCCACTTGGCGCGCACAATGCGGTTGCCGTAGTTCGACATCAAGTCGACGGCGCGGGGGCAGCTAGTGCGGTGGATGATGAGGCCCTGGTCGGTTTCGAAGCCGAACACGTCGTCGCCAGGAATGGGGTTGCAGCAGCGGGCAATGCTGTAGTTGAACTTGTCGGTGTGCTCCCCTACTACCAACATATCCGGTTTCACGCCGCGGATTTTCTGGACTTCGTTGTCAAACGTTTTGGGCTCAAGTACGGCTGGCAATGGCTTTTCAGAAGTGAAAAGCGACTCGCGGATGGCGCGGCCATCAATCTGCCCCACGGCTAGGCGGTAATAAAATTCCTGGGCGCTGGGCGCGTTGAAATAGGCCAGCAGGCGGTTAAAGTTGTCCTGCGTGAAGGGCACGCCGATGAGTTCCAGCCGCTTTTCGAGGATGAAGCGGCCGTCCTCGGCCTTGGCGCGCTTGTCGTCGCGCAGAAAATCCTTGATTTTCGAGCGCGCCTTGGTCGTGATGACGTAGTTGAGCCACTCGGCCGTGGGGCGCTGCTTGTGCGAAGTCAGGATTTCGACCTGGTCGCCGTTGTGCAACTGGTAGCTGAGCGGCTCCAGCTTCTGGTTCACTTTAGCACCAAGGCAGTGGATACCGATTTGGGAGTGAATGTCGAAGGCGAAATCCAGCGCCGTGGCCTTGTCGGGCAGAATCACCAGCTTGCCCTTGGGCGTGAAGGCGTACACTTCCTTCACAAACAGGTTCTGGCGGAATTCGTCCATGAATTCCAAGGCGCTAGAATTGTTGGATTCCAGCATTTCGCGCACCTTGTTCACCCAACCTTCGAGCGAGCTTTCGGGCTGAATGCTGCCGGTGTCCTTGTACTTCCAGTGCGCGGCGTAACCTTTCTCGGCGATGTCGTCCATGCGGCGCGAACGAATCTGCACCTCCACCCACTGGCCAGCGCGCGACATCACAGTGGTATGCAGGCTTTCGTAGCCGTTGGCTTTCGGCGTCGAAACCCAGTCGCGCAAACGGTCCGGGTTGGGCTGGTAGAAGTCCGTAACAATGGAGTAAACCTGCCAGCAGGCCGCTTTTTCCTGCTCCGGCGGCACGTCTAGAATGACGCGAATGGCAAACAGGTCGTACACCTCATCGAAGGTGATGTTCTGCTTCTTAATCTTTTTGAGGATGGAATAGATGCTTTTCGGCCGGCCCTTAATTTCATAATCGAAACCTTGTGCCTTCAACTCCTCATCAATCGGCTGCACGAACTCCTTGATGAAGCGGTTGCGCGCCGCCTGGCTCTGCCGCACCTTGGCCTTGAGCTCATTGTACGTCTCCGTATCCGTGAATTTCAGGTACAAATCCTCCAGCTCGCTCTTTATGGTATAGAGACCCAGGCGGTGGGCCAGTGGCGCGTACAGATACAGCGTTTCCGAGGCAATTTTCAGCTGCTTGTGGCGCGGCATCGAATCCAGCGTCCGCATGTTGTGCAGGCGGTCGGCAATTTTTATGAGAATCACGCGCACGTCCTCGCTCAGCGTGAGCAGCATTTTGCGGAAATTCTCGGCCTGCTCGCTCGTGCCGTACTCGAAGACGCCCGAAATCTTGGTCAGGCCATCAATAATGCGGGCGACTTTGGTACCGAACTCGCGCTCGATATCCGAAATTTCGGTGGGCGTGTCCTCCACCACATCGTGCAGCAGCGCGGCCACGATGCTCGTGGTGCCCAGCCCAATTTCCTCCACCGCAATCTGGGCCACCGCCAGCGGGTGCAGAATATAGGGTTCGCCCGATTTGCGACGCATCTCCTTATGTGCCTCCAGGCTCTGATTAAAAGCCTTTTTGATGAGCTTGGGGTCACCGTCTTTCAGATACGGCTTGGCGGTGCGCAGCAGGCGGCGGTAATGGCGCAGGATTTCCTGGCGCTCGGCTTCGGGAGAGATAACGGGAGGCATAATGGGTAAAGTAACAACGCCGGGGCGGAAAAGGTGGCTCCGAAAGCACTTCTGACAGCAGTTATACCTATCCTTTGCATGCAATGGTTTTCCCGAGTACCTTTGCGGGCCCGTAGCAATCGGCGTGCGGCACCATATGCGGATATGGCGAAATTGGTAGACGTGCCAGACTTAGGATCTGGTGCCGCAAGGCGTGTGGGTTCGAGTCCCTCTATCCGCACTTTTATTTGATGCAGGCCTTCAGTCGTATAGGCTGGAGGCTTTTTTTTCAACCTTTCAATCTGGCCGGCAGCAGCTGGCTCCCTGTTTTGAACATTACTCTCGACAAGAACGACGAGCAGCTGACCGGGCTGCTGACCGTGAACCTGACCGAAGCCGATTACGCGCCTACCGTCGACAAGCAAATCAAAGAGTACAGCAAGCGCGCCCAGGTGAAGGGCTTCCGCCCCGGCATGGTGCCCGTGGGCATGGTCCGCAAGATGTACGGCAAAGGCATTCTGGGCGAGGAAATCAACAAAATGCTGGGCAAAGCCGTGGACTCCTATATTAAGGAGAACAACATTAAGCTGCTGGGCGAGCCCCTGCCCGTGCCGAGCAACGTCGACTTCGACGTAGATAAAGACTTCGCATTCCAGTTTGAGCTGGGCCTGCTGCCCGACTTTACGCTGCCCGCCGACCTCGCCGTGGAGCGTCACCAAGTGAGCCTCGACGACGAGACGCTGGCCCAGACCAACGAGCAAATCGCCCGTCAGTACGGCGAAACGACCAACCCCGACGAGTCGGAAGCTGGCGACTACCTGTTTGGCAAGCTGAAGAAGGAAGGCGAAGAAGGCGAAGGCCGCACCATTCTGCTGCCCATCGCCAAGGTAACCGGCGACCAGGCCCAGTTCATCGGCAAGAAGGCTGGCGATGTGGTGAACTTCGACCTGCAAGCTGCTTTCAGCAACGATGCGGCTTCGATTTCGAACTTCACCGGCCTGAGCAAAGCCGAAGCTGCTGAGGCGACCGGCAACTACGAGCTGAGCGTGGAGAAGGTGAACCGCACGGCCGCCCCGGAAATGAACCAGGAGCTGTTCGACAAAGTATTCGGCCCCGAGGCCGTGGCTTCGCAGGAGGAATTCGATGCCAAAGTGCGCGAAACCATCCAGCAGAACTACGACCGCGAGAGCGAAGGCGCAATGAACAACAGCATTGTGCAGCAGCTGGTGGAAAAAACCGACATCAAGGTGCCCACGGAGTTTTTCAAGAAGTGGCTGGTGCGCGCCAACGAGGGCAAGCTGACGCCCGAGCTGGTGGAAGAGCACTACGATGACTACGTGAAGGAGCTGAAGTGGAGCATGATTCGCAACAAGGTGGTGGAAGACGCCGGCCTGAAAGTGAGCAACGACGAGATTGTGAACCGCACCCTCGACAAAATCATGGGTCAGTTCAACATGCCCAACATGCCCGACGAGATGCGCGAATCGATGCGCAGCTACGCCGACCAGTTCCTGAAGCAGGAGAACGGCAAAAACTACGTGAACGAGTACGAGGCCATTCTGGCAGAGAAAGTGCTGGAAAACCTGCGCGGCAAAGTTGTTGTTACGGACAAGCCCGTAACGGCCGAAGAATTCCGGACCCTGCATAGCTAAGCTCTCGCGCTGAACCACGCAGACCAGTTTTTGGAAAAGCCCTTACGGAGACGTAGGGGCTTTTTCGTTGGGGTTCCAACAACATTCGCTTTCTTCGCTCGTCTTTCTAACCTCATACCTCACTCGCGCAGGCTGCGGCCGGCGCTCCATTTTTCTCTCATGAATCCATTACTGAATAGACAAGAGTTTCGCAAGTTCGCGGTGAAAGGACAGGGCCTGAGCGGCCTGGGCGTGGACCAGTACCTGAACCACATGGAAGGCCAGGTGCGCAACGGCATGATGCTGCCCACCAACATGACCCGCTCGGTCATCGAGGAGCGTCCGCAGAACTTCCGCGAAATCGACGTGTTCTCGCGCCTGATTATGGACCGCATCGTGTTCCTGGGCACGGCCGTGGACGACTATATCGCCAACATCCTGACGGCGCAGATGCTGTTTCTGGAATCGGCCGATGCCAAAAAGGACATCCTGCTCTACATCAACTCGCCCGGCGGCTCGGTGTATGCCGGCCTGGGTATTTATGACACGATGCAGTACGTGAACCCCGACGTGGCCACGATTTGCACCGGCCTCGCGGCTTCTATGGGCGCGGTGCTGCTCGCTGGCGGCGCGGCAAACAAACGCTCGGCCCTCCCCCATGCCCGCGTGATGATTCACCAGCCTTCGGGCGGCGCGCAGGGGCAGTCGTCGGACATTGAAATTACGGCTCGCGAAATCCTGAAGCTGAAGAAGGAGCTGTATGACATTCTGGCGCAGCACACCGGCAAAACCTACCAGGAAATCCACGACAACTCGGACCGTGACTACTGGATGCGCGCCGATGAGGCCAAGGAATACGGCCTGATTGACGAAGTGCTGGAGAAGAAAAAAGCCTAAACCCGGCTTCGTCGGATTGGCGGCGAATTTTTCGGATTTTGTAGCCGATTTCTTTAGAAAAAGCCTCTGCTGAATTAGCAGGGGCTTTTTTATGAAAGCCTATTCGTCGGGAATTAGCAGCCAGCACACCCATTCTTTTCAGCGTTGGATGCCTGGGCTGCCGCCCTGCGCCGGAACGGCCAGGGCCGGGCCGCGGCACTATTTTTCCGGTGATAGGCGTTGCGCTTGTCGTATCTTTGAGCCCGCTTGTCCAAAAGACAGCCCTCCCACCCTCTTCTATTCCCTTTTCCGTGGCCGAAATATCCTGTTCCTTTTGCAATAAGAGCAAGCGCGAAGTCGCCGTCATGATTTCGGGTATCAACGCCCACATCTGCGAGCAGTGCGTGGGCCAGGCCCAGCACATCCTCAACGAGGAAGCCAAAGCCCAGGAGGCCGGCAAGCAGCCCAAGTTCAACCTCATCAAGCCCAAGGCCATCAAGGAGCACCTCGACCAGTACGTGGTGGGCCAGGACGAAGCCAAGCGCGTGATGGCCGTGGCCGTGTACAACCACTACAAGCGCCTGATGCAGAAGCCCCAGGAGGATGAAGTGCAGATTGAGAAGTCCAACATCATCATGGTGGGCGAAACCGGCACCGGCAAAACTTTCCTGGCCCGCATGCTGGCCAAAATCCTGCAGGTGCCTTTCTGCATCGCCGACGCCACGGTGCTGACGGAGGCGGGCTACGTGGGCGAAGATGTGGAAAGCATCCTCACCCGCCTGCTGCAGGCCGCCGACTACAACCTCGAAGCCGCCGAGCGCGGCATCGTGTACATCGACGAAATCGACAAGATTGCCCGCAAGAGCGACAACCCCAGCATCACGCGCGACGTGAGCGGCGAGGGCGTGCAGCAGGCCCTGCTGAAGCTCCTCGAAGGCACCAACATCAACGTGCCGCCCCAGGGCGGCCGCAAGCACCCCGAACAAAAGATGATTTCGGTGAACACCGAGAACATCCTCTTCATCTGCGGCGGCGCGTTCTCGGGCCTCGACCGCATCATTAAGAGCCGCCTGAACACCAAGCCGATGGGTTTCGCCAAGACGAACCTCGACGAGCAGGTGGATACGCAGAACTTCCTGCGCTACGTGTCGGCCCAGGACATCAAGAGCTTCGGCCTGATTCCGGAACTGATTGGCCGTCTGCCGGTGCTCACGCACCTCAACCCGCTCGACCGCAGCACGCTGCGCATGATTCTGACCGAGCCCAAGAACTCGCTCGTGCGCCAGTACAAGCGCCTGTTCGGCATGGAGAACATCGAGCTCAGCTTCACCGAAGACGCGCTCGAATACATCGTGGAAAAAGCCGACGAGTACCGGCTGGGCGCGCGCGGCCTGCGCTCCATCTGCGAGAGCATTATGACCGATGCCATGTTCGAAATGCCTTCGGACAAAGGGGCCGACGCGCTGCAGATTAACCTGAGCTATTGCCGCAGCAAGTTCGAGAAGTCGCCGCTGCGCCACATGCGGGCGGCGTAAGTTTGTAATACGTGGTGCCGAGCAGTTGGTACCCGGTAATGGGAAGTTCGGTTTATGCCGGGCTTCCCATTTTTGTTGCTTCACTCGTTATACCAGCAACGTGGGCCTCTTTTCGTTTCTACTTCCCCAGCCTTTTTACATTGGCGATGCCGTATTCGGCCGGCTCCGACGGGAAGAATATGACAGGCACACTGGCCAGACGTGGTTTATTACCGAAGCGCTATTATTTGCGCCCACCGGCCGGCGCATTGGCTGCTACCTCGATACTCCTGAAACCGGCCCCACCGCAGCCCAGCAGGTATTGTACCGGCATATCGAGCAGCAGTACGACACACTAATTGCGAAGCTCATCCCCCTCATCGAAGACGAGTTTCGGAATTGGCAGCCGGATTTCTGCATTGCCGACTTTGGCGCCGAGTTCTGGCTCACCGGAATTTCAATTCCAGAATTGCAACACCCAAGCACAGAACCGGCCTGGGACTGGACTTTCGAAACCATTCACGATGCCAACCACATGTTCACGTTCTATATGAACGGCGACACGCCGCTGCCCGGCATGCAGATGGACGGATAAGCTTATACTACCCGCAAAAAAAGGCCCGCCGATTGGCGGGCCTTTTTCTTAATCTGGCCGGACAAAGCCCGGCTCAATCTCAACCTTACTCCACTACCACGCGCTGCACGCTGGGGGCGCGGCCAGCGGCCTGCACCGTGAGCAGGTAGGTGCCGGCGGCCAGGCCGCTCATGGGCAATTCGGTGGCCGCGCCGCTGAAGGTGCGGGTCGCCACTACCTGGCCCAGCACCGTGCGCAGCGTTACCTGCGCGGCGGTGGCGCTGGTGGCCAGCTTCAGGTTCAGGGTGCCGCGGCCCGCTACGGGGTTGGGGTACACGCTGAACTCGCTCTGCTGGGCCTGGGCGGTGGCCGTAACCGTGGTAACGGTGTAGGCGGTGCCGTTGCTCGGGATGCCGGTAGCCGTGGTGAGCACCACGTTGCCGGTAGTAGCGCCGGCGGGAACCGTGAAGGTGACGGTGGTGGCGTTCACCACCGTGAAACCGGTGACGGCTACGCCGTTGATGGTGGCGCCCGTGGCCGAGGTGAGGTTGCTACCCGTTACGGTAACGGTGCTGCCCACCGGGCCGCTGGTGGGGCTCAGGCTGGTGATGGCCGGTGCCGCGGGCGGCGTGGCGCAGGTCAGCGTCAGGCCAAAGGTGCCGGTATTGGTGGCCAGGTAGCCATTAACGAGGACGAAGTAGGTAACTCCGTACTGCGAAGCAAACGTTACCGAAGAGCAGGTAAGTCCGGTAGCCGCATCGTCGTTGCCCCCTACGCAGGTATAGGAACCGCACCGACCCGAATACACGAACAACTGGGTGTCGAAATCCGTGGTGGCACTGCAGGTTGATACCGTCATGCTGGCCCCGGTGCCTACCATGGTATAGAACACCCCGCCGTTTCTCACGGCAGTGCCGCAGGTGCCCGTGGGGTCGCCGGTTGCCGTGTAGCCAACGTTGGTGCCGGTTAGGGTTTGCCCGCAGGCCAGCGCTATTGCATTAGCGCACTGGTCGTTGGCCGGAGGAATCAGGAAAGGAGTGGCTGAAGTACCGCTGCCCACTGGCGCGGTCACGACGATGGGGCCCGAAGTGGCACCAACAGGCACAGTTACGGTAATTTGGGTGGCCGAAACCACCGTGAATACGGTAGCAGGGGTGCCGTTGAAGGTTACCTGCGTAGCGCCGGTGAAGTAATTGCCCGTAATTGTAACCTGCGTACCAGCGGGACCACTGGTTGGCGTGAACGAAGTGATGACTGGCACCTGTACTGTGAAACTGCTGGCAGAAACGGCGATGCCGTTGGGCGTAGTCACCGTAATCCGGCCAGTAGTAGCACCAGTTGGTACCGTTGCGGTAATCTGATTAGCCGAAACTACCGTGAATACCGTGGCCACCGCCCCGTTGAAAGTAACCCGCGTCGTGCCCGTGAAGTTGCTGCCGTTAATCGTAACCTGAGTGCCGGGCACCCCAACCGTGGGCGAGAACGAAGTGATGGCCGGAGCCGGCGGAATGGTAAAGCTGGTGGCCGAGGTGCCCGTGCCCAGCGGCGTCGTCACCGCAATGGGTCCGGTAACGGCCCCGATGGGTACCGTCACAGTAATCTGGGTTGCCGAGTTCACGGAGTATACCGGCGCGTTGGTGCCGGCAAATGTTACCTGCGAAGCCGCCGTAAAGTTGGTGCCGGTGATAACCACCGTGCTGCCTACCGCGCCCGTGGCGGGCGTGAAGCTGGTGATGGTGGGCGGTACGCCTACCAGGAACGACGTAGTCGAGACAGCCGTGCCGTTCGGCGTGGTTACGCTGATGAGGCCGCTGGTGGTACCGGCCGCCACCGTAACCGTGAGGCTGGTGGGCGAGTTCACCACGAACGTAGCGGGCGTGCCGTTGATGCTCACAGCCGTTGCGCCCGTGAAGTTGGTGCCAGTGAGCGCAACCGTGGTGCCAACCGGGCCGCTCGTGGGCGTGAAGCCGGTAATGGTAGCACCCGGGCCCGGCGCAATGGCAAAGTTGATATCCGAAATGTCGAAGAAGTAGTTATCAGCCGCTTCCACCATTACGCGGGCTTGGGTAGCCGTCACATTGGGCACGGTTACTGAAGCAGTGCCGGTGTTGGGCACGGCCGAAGCCAGCAGCACCGGGTAGGTCAGGCCGCCGTCAAGGCTCAGGCGCAGGTTCACGGTGGCGCAGCTCACGGGGGCTACGTCGGTACCGGCTACGTTCCAGGTCACGGCCTGCGTGGTGCCGCCCGTCCAGCTAGTGGCCGTGTTGGGGGCCGAAAGCACAAACGGACCGGCGGTGCTCGTCACGTTCAGGTCCACGAAAGGGCTGTAATCGACGCCGCCAATCACGCCGGCCGAGCCGCTGTGCTGGTCGCGGGCCGTGCAGCGAAACTTCAGGGTGCGGGTTACGGTAGGCAGGCGCTCGCCGAGGACGGTGGTATTGTTCACCAGGTCGGTGAGGCGCGGGAAGTAGCGGGTGCTGCTCAGCAGCGGCACAAAGGAGCGGAACAGGGGCACATTTTCGCCGGCCACCTGCGCATCGTTGGGCGCCCTCGTCGGGCCAAGGTCCATTTCTTCCCACATGTAAGTCAGGGGGTCGTTCTCCGCATCGGTGGCCGCAGCCGTCAGCTTAAAGGGCGTGCTGATGGGCAGGGTTTTGCCGCTGGCCGGGGCCGTCACCACGGGAGCCGTGTTGCCGGTGGGCGAGTCGGTGCCGCAAGCGGTGCTCGAAATAAAGGCGCGCATTTCCTGATAGTTACCCGTGTGAAAGGTAGCGTCGGAATGGGGCTGCAAGTCATTGGCCGTGCCGCAGATACCCGCGTAGGCCATGATGGTGGAACCGGAACCCGGCTCCCAGGCGGTGCTGGCTTTGCGGTTGCCGCCGGAGCAGCTGCCCCCGTTGCCGTTAAAGGGGTGGCTGCCGGAAAACTGGTGGCCCATTTCGTGGGCTACGTAGTCGATGTCGAAGGCATCGCCCACCGGGTTCGGCAGGCCGGTTACGCCCTGGGCCTTGCGGGTCGAGGTACAAACGCCGGCGTAGCTGGCCACCCCGCCACCTCCGGTGCTCACCACGTGGCCGATGTCGTAGTTGGCCGTGCCAATGATGCGGTCGATGTTCGATTGGTTCTGGCTCAGCAGCACGTTGTTGGTGTTGCTGTCGTCGAAGGCCGGCGACGGCTGCGTGCCAATGCCCCTCAAGAACACAAGCTGGTCGTTATTGGCAACCAGCACCATGCGCACGGCCAGCTCTTTCTCGTACACGCCCACCACGCGGTTCAGGGTCGTTACCTCGGCAGCCAGCACGCTGGTGACCGTGTTGCCCTTCGTAACGGCATATTCAGGCGTATTAGCCAGCGCCAAACGATAGGTACGCAACTGCGAGCCACTGGCCAGGGCTTTGCCCGAAGCCGTAGCCGCCGCCACCTGCACCCGGGCTTCCTTCAGTTCCTCGGCCGTGGGCGCAAAATTGCAGGCGGGCACCGCACCAGCGGCGGCGCGGTTCATGTCCTGCCGAAAAAAACCGAGGTAGTGGCGCGTGTCGGTGCGGGTAACAGGGTCGATGTAGTAGGTGTTGCCCCCCGCGGCCAGTACCTGGGCATGGAAACCCTTCGGCGTGAGGTCGAGGCGCAGCGAGGCCGTTCGGTCGTCGAGCCCCGCGCCGACGTAGGTTTTGATGCTCGGAAACTTGCGGGCCAATTCCGGGGCCATCACCGATGTTTCGCGTACCGCGAAGCGGGCGATGCTGCCGTCGGGCCGGGGCAGGGCCAGCTCCAGCGGAGCTCCGGCCTGGCCTTCGAAGGGGGCCGTGGCCAGCGCGGCGCGCAGGGCAGCTTCATCCAACGTAAGCGCCTGCGAATGGGTGAGCGCGGCTGCCAGCGGCGAAACGGCCGCCGCACTCCGGGCTTCGGCATCGGCCCGGAAATAGGGCGAGGTTTGTTGGGCACGGGCGCCCACAGCCAGGCCCAGCGTGGCCAGCAACAGGGCGCTGGTCCGGCGCAGGTGGCGGCTGGCAGCCGCTAGCCCGGTCGAGGCCGTTGTTCCGCTATTGTAACGTTCTTGCATAAATAAAAAACAATTGGGGTGGAAGTGTAAATATAGGAGCAAAACCCTTGCAGACGAATTATTAAGCTTAAATAACGCTCAGGCTAAATCAGGCATTATAGCTGCCGGGAGGGCAATTATTGCAAAAAAAACCCCGAGCCATGGCCCGGGGTTTTGTATTCAAGAAAACCGTAAAAATCCATTTGCAGCTATCCCCTGCCGGTTTTTTCTTCAGAATTGCTCCAGAATTGGACGGTCTCACGACTAGTGTCCACCGCGCAGGTAACCCACCATCAGTTCGGCCGTTTTTTTGGCGGCCTGGTGCTGGCCCAGCTTTTCGCGCAGCTCGGCATAGCCTGCTTTCATACGGGCCAGGTAGGCCGGGTCGGTGAGCAGGTTGCGCAGTTCGTCGAGCAGGTTGCGGGCCGTGAACTCACCCTGAATCAGCTCCTTCACTACTTCGCGGCCGGCAATCAGGTTCACCAGCGAGATGTAGGGCACCTTAATGACCATTTTGCCGATGGCGTAGCTCAGGGCGCTGGTGCGGTAGCACACAATCTGGGGCACGTCGAACAGGGCCGTTTCGAGGGTGGCCGTGCCGCTGGTGACGAGGGCCGCTGAGGCGTGGCTCAGCAGGTCAAACGTCTGGTCGAACACGAACCGGATACCGTTGCGGTGGAAATGCTTGTAGTAGTTCGGGTCGAGGTTGTTCACGCCGGCCACCACAAACTGGTATTCCTGAAAACCCGGCAGAATGGCAATCATCTCGTGCAGCATCTCCTCGATTTCCTGCTTGCGCGAGCCCGGCAGCACCGCAATGATGGGCTTGTCGCGCTCCAGCCGGTTGCGCTCGTAGAAGTCGGCGGTGGGCACGAACTCGGCCACGGCGTCGGCGGTGGGGTTGCCGGTGTAGTCGACGGGGTAGCTGAATTTCTGGTAGAACTCCGTTTCGAAAGGCAGAATGACGAACATCTTGTCGACGTACGCCTTCACCTTTTCGACGCGGCCCTGGTTCCAGGCCCAGATTTTGGGCGAAATGTAGTAGAACACCTTGATGCCCTGCTCCTTGGCAAACTTGGCCATGCGCATGTTGAAGCCGGCGTAGTCTACCAGAATCAGCACATCGGGCTTGTAGGCCAGAATATCGGCCTGGCACTGCTTGAGGTAGCCCCGAAACTTGAGGATGCTGGTGGCGGCTTCCAGAAAACCCATGATGGCCAGGTCCTGGTAATGGCGCACCAGCTCGCCGCCCTCGGCCTGCATCATGTCGCCGCCCCAGTAGCGGAACTGGGCGTCGGCATCCTGGCCGCGCAGCTCGCGCATGAGGTTGGCAGCGTGGAAATCGCCCGACCGTTCGCCGGCTATCAAGTAGTATTTCATTTGTTGAGTTAAGAGTTAAAAGTTATGAGTTATGAGTTTTCGTTCTGGAGGGTAGCGAGCGAAAATCAGTCAAGCCCCAACTCATAACTTTTAACTCTTAACTCTTAACTTCTTCAGCCGTAGTATTCCACGAAGTTGCGCGGCGTTTCGTAGAGTTTCACGCAGTGCAGCTTGGCGGGCGTGATGGCGGGCAATTCGCGCTCGATGATTTGCCAGAAGGCAATGGCCAGGTTTTCGGTGCTGGCCATCTGGCCGGCCAGGAAGGGCACGTCGAGGTTGAGATTTTTGTGGTCGACCTGCTCGGTAATGTGCGTGCGCAGCAAGTCCGACAAGGCTTTGAGGTCGACGACGAATCCGGTTTCGGGGTCGGGGTCGCCCTTCACCGTCACGATGAGGTCGTAGTTGTGGCCGTGCCAGTTGGCGTTGGCGCAGGGGCCAAACACCTCGCGGTTGCGCTCCTCGCTCCACTTGGGGTTGTAGAGCTTGTGGGCGGCGTTGAAGTGTTCCTGGCGGGAGATGTATATCATTCTAGTTGTCAGTTGTTAGTTGTCGGTTGTTAGTCTGAAAGGAAATGAAGCATTCCTGACAACTGACAACTAACAACTGACAACTAAGTGGTTTTCCGCAGCAAATATACGAAGAAGGGTACCCCGAACAGGGCCGTGACCAGCCCCACCGGCAGCCCGGCCGGCGGATAGAGCAGCCGGGCCAGCAGGTCGCAGGCCAGCAGGAAGGCCCCGCCCAGCACCGCACACCCCAGCAGATTGTAGCGCCCCGTAGTGCCCAGCAGCCCCCGCGTGAGGTGCGGCACCAGCAGGCCCACGAAGCCCACCGGCCCGCACAGCGCCACCACCCCGCCCGTGAGGGCCGCCGCCAGCCCCACCAGCAGCCAGCGTCGCGCCGCCACCGGCAGGCCCAGCGCGGCGGCCCGCTCCTCGCCCAGCAGCAGCAGGTTCAGGTCTTTCTGCAAAAAAGCCAGTACGACTAAGCTCACGCCCAGCACCGCCGCCGGGTACGGCAGCACGCTCCAGCCGGCCCGCTCGAAACTGCCAAACGCCCAGAATACCACGCTGCGCAGGCTGCCCTCGGGCGCAGCCAGAAACGTGAGCAGGCTGCCCACGGCCGCCGCCAGCGCCCCCACCGCCACGCCCGCCAGCAGCAGCGGCGCCGGCAGAATCTTGCCGCGCCGGCTGCCCAGCGCCACCACCAGCACCGTGGCCCCGAATGCGCCCGCCAGGGCCGCCACCGGCGGCAGGTACACGCCCGCCAGCGTGAGCGAGGGCACCAACACGTAGGAAGCAATGGCGCCCAGCGAGGCGCCCGAAGCCGTGCCCAACAGGTAAGGGTCGGCCAGCGGATTGGTGACGAGGGTTTGGAGCAGGTAGCCGCTCACGGCCAAGCTGGCGCCGGCCAGCAGCGCCAGCAGCAGGCGCGGCAGCCGCAGCTCGACGAGGGCCAATTGGGCGGGGTCGGCGGGGTTGTAGTGCCAGAAGGTATTCAGGATGAAGCCGTAGGAAGTGGCGTAGCTGCCCACGCGCAGGCCCAGCACCAGCAGGGCCAGCGTGAGCAGCAGGCCGAGGGTGAGCCACAACGCGGGACGACGAGCCAGCATCAGCGGGCAGAAACCGTTGGTTTCGATTCTGCTTTCCTCAGCAGCCCCTGCAACTCGCGCACCGACTCGACCACGCGCGGGCCGGGCCGCTCCAGCAGGTTGCCGGTGATGGGGAATATGCGGCGGTTGCGGTAGGCGTTGATGCGCTTTAGTTCGGGGTAGTTTTTGAAAAAGGTGCTGTCGAGCTTGCCGAAGCTGCCGCCGAGCAGCACGTCGGGGTTCAGCTTGAGGATGTACTCGCGGGTGAGGGCCGGATAGGGCTGCGGGAAGGTTTCGGTAACGGCGTTGCGGCCGCCGGCCATGCGAATTTCATCGGTGAACAGCGTGTTCTGGCCGTAGCAGTAAATGGGGTCCTGCCAGGTAATGGCCAGCACTTTGGAAATGGGCCTCCGGATGGGCGCGTTGGTGAGCGTCTTCAGATTCTGGCGCAGCGAATCAGTGAGGTGCCGGGCCTGGGGCTGGCGGCCCAGCAGGCGGCCTACTTCCTCCAATCCTTTAAAAACGTCCTCCACGCGCCGGAAGCGCAGGTAGTACACTGGAATACCGAGTTGCTGGAGTCGCTGCGCGTCATCGACGGAGGTGATGCCTTCGACGGTGAATACTACGTCGGGCTTCAGCAGCACCAGCTTTTCGAGGTCGAGCGGGTAGTTGTTGACGACGGGCTTGCGGTACACGGCGGCGGGGTAGTTGTCCTGCGGGCAGCGGGCCACGATGGTGGCGGTATCGGCCACGGCAAACAGCATTTCGGTCATGCTCGGGGCTAGGGCCAGCACGCGGCGCGGGTGGGCGGGCAGGCTCACGGTGCGGCCCAGGCCGTCGCGCACGGGTACCAGGGCCGTTTTTTCGGATTCGGAATGACAACCCAGCAGCAGGGCCAGCGGTACAAGCAGCAGAAAGAAACGCATGCGGCAAAGGTAGCCCGCGGGCCACGCGGCGCGGCGGTTTACCTTTGCCCTCCGCCCTAATTTTTGCCCCATGATAGTAGTAACCGGCGCGGCCGGCTTCATCGCCAGCTGCCTTGTCTCCCGCCTGAACGCGGCCAATTTCAACGACATCGTTGTGGTCGACAATTTCTCCATCGAGAAAAAACTCGCCAACCTCGAAGGCAAGAAGCTGCGCGAATACGTGGACCGCGAAACGTTTTTCGACTGGCTCGACGCCCACCACGAGCAGGTGGAGTTCATTTTCCACCTCGGCGCCCGCACCGACACCACCGAGATGGACCCCGCCGTGTTCGACCTGCTGAACCTGAACTATTCAAAGCGCATGTGGCAGGCCTGCGTGCAGTATAATCTGCCGCTGGTGTACGCCTCCTCGGCCGCGACCTACGGCGACGGCACGCTCGGCTACTCCGACCAGGACGAGGCGCTGTTCCCGCTCTACCGCCCGCTCAACCCCTACGGCGATTCGAAAAACGACTTCGACAACTGGGCCCTGCAACAGGAAGAGAAACCGTATTTCTGGGCCGGGCTGAAGTTTTTCAATGTGTACGGACCCAACGAGTACCACAAGAGCCGCATGGCCTCGGTTATCATACACGCCTTCCACCAGATTCAGCAGTCGGGCTCGATGACGCTATTCAAATCGCACAACCCCGACTACACCGACGGCGGCCAGATGCGCGACTTCGTGTACGTGAAGGACGTGGTGGAAGTGTGCTTCTTCCTGCTGAACCACCGCACGCACTCCGGCATCTACAACCTGGGCAGCGGCGAGGCCCGCACCTTTCTAGATTTGGCGCTGAACACGTTCCAGGCGCTGGGCCGCACGGCCGATATCCGCTTTAAGGACACGCCGGAGGACATTCGCGATAAGTACCAGTACTTCACCGAGGCCGACATGAGCAAGCTCAAAAGCATTGGCTACGACCGGCCGTTTACGCGCCTGGAGGACGGGATTCAGGACTACGTGCAGAACTACCTGGTGCCCGGTCGGTACCTGTAGCAACCCGGTCATGCAGAGCGCAGCGAAGCATCTTTACCGTAGAAGTAAATCAAATTACTATTGCGGTAAAGATGCTTCGCTGCGCTCTGCATGACGTACCCTTTTCGTTTCTCCACACCAGCCCATCCCCCGCCCGTGAACCCACCCGCTCGTCCCGTTATTACCGTTGTGGGCGGCGGCTTCGCGGGCGCAGCGCTGGTGCTGCAATTGCGGCAGCAGCCCCATTTGGCCGGGGCCGAAATTCACCTGATTGAGCCGCGCGAGGTGCCCGGCCCCGGCTTGGCCTACTCGGCTCGCCGGCCCGAATACCTGCTCAACGTGCGGCCCGGCGGCCTCAGCCTCTACCCTGCCGCGCCCAATCACTTCGCCGAATGGCTCGCCCGCCAGCCCGAAAGCGCTGCCGGCGTGCCCGAGTTTGCTTCGCGCGCCGCTTACGGGCGCTACTTGCGGGAGGAGTTGGGCCCAGTATTGGCTCCGGAAGCAGGGCCACCAAGTATTCACTGGCACCAAACCACCGCCGTAGCGGCCCCGCTCCTGCCCAACGGCCGCCGCAGCGTGCAGCTGGCCGATGGCAGTAGCATCGAAAGCGACACCGTAGTGCAGGCGCTAGGCAACTTCCCGCCCCCGCCGCCCTGCGGCCCCGACCACCGCTACCTGCATCACCCCGGCTACCACGCCGACCCCTGGGCTACGGGCAACATCCGCCGCATCGGCCCCGATGAAGAGGTGTTGCTCATCGGCTCGGGCCTGACGGCGGTGGACGTGCTGCTGGCCCTGCGCCACGATGGCCACCGCGCCCCCATTGCCGTGGTAGCCCGCCACGGCCGCTGGCCCAGCGCCCACGGCCCGGCCGCACCCACCTACCCCAACTTTTACCAAGAGTTGGCCGGCGAAACGACGGTAACGGGTGTGCTGGCCATTTTCAAGCGCCATTTGCGGGCCGCCGCTGCCCAGGGCATCGACTGGCGGCCGGTGCTGGACTCGTTGCGGCCCGACTTGGGCCGTATCTGGGCGGCGTGGCCGCTGGCCGAGCAGCGCCGGTTTCTGCGGCACCTGGCGGGGCTGTGGGCCGTGACGCGCCACCGCAGCCCGCCGCAGAATGCCCAGGCCGTAGCTGAGCTGACGGCAGCCGGACTGGTGCGCCTGCACATTGGCACAGTGCGCGAGATTTTGCCCGACGGCAACCGGCTGCGGGTGCGCGTGAAGCCCCACGGCGTGCCCAATGGCTGGCGCACGGCCGACCACGTCATCAGCTGCGCCGGGCCGCTGCTCGACTACGCCCGCATCGCCGACCCGCTGGTGCAAAGCCTGCGCGAAGCCGGCCACCTCACGCCCGACCCGCTGCACCTCGGCCTGCTTACCGATGCGCACGGTGCCCTGCTGGCGGCTGATGGCCGCGTGGCCCCGGGCCTGTTCACCCTCGGCCCCAGCCGCCGCCCGGCCTACTTCGAGTCGACGGCCGTGCCGGAATTGCGCCAGCAGGCGGCGGCCTTGGCCGAGTATCTGGCACGATAAAAACGATGTAGGGGCGGGGCTTGCTCCCGCCCGTCGTCGAACGATTCAAATGCGAGTCGTTCAACCACGGGCGGAGGCGAGCCCCGCCCCTACGGATAGAAATATTAAGCGGCTTGGCGCGACTGGCCGGGGTAGAGCGGCAATACCGTAGCTTCTTCGGAGAAAAAGGAAGTAGCTGCCGGCGCAGCAATTTCCGGGGTGCTGTGGCGGAGGGCGCGCATCAGCAGGTAACGGTATTTCTCGGCATCGGCTACGGCCTGCTCGATGGCTTGCAGGGCAGCATCGTAGGCAACTACGGGTTGCAATTCGCGGCGCGGGCGGCGGGCTTCGAACACAGAATTTTCGAGGTATTGAGCAGCGGATTTCATAAGCGAAACAAGCGGTTTTTTAGTCGATTACCCGCGTGTTTATCTAACCAAAAAAACCGCGTTTTCATTCCTGAAAACCCAGTTTTTGGCAATAATAAAGCAACAAAAAAGAGCTTGAAAAGCCAGCGTTTCCAAGCCCCTTTCTACCATTGAATTCGCCGTTGATAATCCTGCGCTTATTCGGCGATTTTCAGCACCACTTTGCCGAATTGCGCGCCGGCTTCGAGGCGGCGCAGGGCGGCTTCGGTTTCGGCCAGCGGAAACACTTCGTCAATGACGGGCACAATTTGCTTTTCCGTCACCAATGCCAGCATTTCCTCAAAATCCTGCGGCGTGCCCATGGTGGAGCCCAGAATGTCGAGCTGCTTCCAGAACACTTTGGCGGGTGGCACGTCGGGGATGTTGCCCAGGGTACCGCCAAAAAAAACGATGCGCCCGCCCGGCGCGGCCGCGTCGAGCAGCGGGCCGAAAGCCGCCCCGCCTGCGCTGTCGATAATGATATCGAACAGGCCGCCTGCAAACTGGGTCAGGGTTCTCACCCAGTTCTCGGCATTGTAGCTGATGCCACCTTTGGCGCCGTGCTCCCGGGCGCGGGCAACTTTATCGTCGGAGCTGGAAGTTACCCACACCTCGGCCCCGCGGGCCACGCACAGCTGCACAGCCGTGAGGGCCACGCCGCCGCCCACCCCGGTCACGAGCACGCGCTCGCCGGGCTGCACCTGGGCGCGGGTGAAGGCCGCCCGGTAGGCCGTGAGGCCCGCCAGCGGCAGCGCCGCGCCCTGCTCGAAGCTGAGGTGAGCCGGCAGCGGGCGGATGTATTCGGCAGGTAGCACAATGTATTCGGCGAAGGTACCGGGGTCAGGCATGCCCAGCACGGCAAACTCGCGGGCCTGGGCGCGGGGGTTGTCGCCCCAGCGCAGGCCGGGGTTGATGAGCACACGGGCGCCGACGGCGGGCGCATCGGCGGGCACGTTTTCGCCGTGGGCGGCTACCTCACCGGCGCCATCGGCTCCAAGGGTGCAGGGCAGTTTGATGCCGGCATATTTTCCGTCCTGAATAAATACGTCGCGGTGGTTGAGAGCCGCGGCGTGCAGCTTCACCAGAATTTCGCCGGGGCCAGGTGTGGGAGTGGGAATGTCGCGCAGCGAAACGGGCTGGTGGATGACGTCGAGTTGAATGGCTTTCATATTTTCAATAAGCGGTGAGCGGTGAGCAAAAGAAACGTCATGCTGAGCGAAGCGAAGTCGAAGCATCTCTACTGAGCAAGCAATCAATAATAGCTGCAACGAAGCGGTAGAGATGCTTCGACTATGGCTGCGCCTTCGCTCAGCATGACGTTCTCGTTAACCGCCTTCTACCGCCCCGGTTCGTCGTGCCCGACCAGATGCGCATGGCCCCGCAGCCCCAGCAGCGCCAGTGGGCCGGCGATGAACAGGCCGGTGGCCAGCCCGCCAAGGTGGGCCGCATTATCCACATTACCGCTGAGACCGGACAATAGATTGCTCAGCACCAAATACAGCACCAGGCCCAGCATGGCGCGGCGGTCCGATTTATCGAGCACCAGCTTTTTGCTGATGAGCAGCACCAGCAGCAGGCCGTAGAGGCCGAAAATGGCCCCGCTGGCCCCGACGGAATTGATGCCATCGGTGTGCCACCACAGGCTGGCCAGGCCGCCGCCGATGCCGCTGGCCAGGTACACCAGCAGCAGGCGCAGCGGGCCGGTGCGGTCTTCCACCAGCAGGCCCAGCAGCCAGAGCGAGAACAGATTCAGCAGCAGGTGTGAGAGGCCGGCGTGCACGAATACGTGCGTGAGCAGCCGCCAGGGCTGCCCGTGCAGCGTGAGGCCCGACACGTTGGAGCCCCAGAGCACGAGCTGGTGCCCGGTGGGGTCGGTGGCCGACACGCCACCTACTAGCACCATCAGCCCGAACACCAACAGACAGGCATCAATCAGCAGCGGGGTGGCTAGGAAGCGACGCGAAGGGATGAACAGCCCGCGCAGCAGCTGGCCCAGCAGCTGCGGCCAGGTTTCGGCGGGCGCGGGCGGTAGCAGGGGCTGCGGGCGGGCGGCCTCGGGCAACAGGCCGCGCCGGGCCAACTCGGCCACGGCGGCGGCCCCCACGGCGGGCGGGTAGCGGGCGGCATTCTGGGCCAGGTACAGCAGCTCGGCTTCGGGCTTCTCGGCAAAAAGGCGGGCGGCCAAAGCGGTGGTGGAGCCGGGCGCAGCGGCAGGGTCGGGGGTTTCCATTGGCACGCGGCGCGGCAAGGAGCGCGCCAGCTTGGGCAACCGGCCACTTTGCCAGTTGTTCGGGGGCTGGGCGGGCTACATCTGCATCTTGAGCACCGTGGCTTTGTAGGGCTTGCCCGTAACGGGCGAAGCTACCCGAATGGCCCGCAGCCAGTCCTGCACCTCGGTGTCGCGGGCATTCAGCTCCTTGTCTTTCAGAAACGCTTTTTTCGGCAGCAGGTCCGGCATGCGTTCGAGCACGTGCTGCTGGCTGCTGGCTACTTTCTGCATGCGCTGAAAGTCTTCCTGCATGGCGGGGCCGAACTTGTAGGTGTACACAGCGGCCTTATTCCAGGCGCTCCAGGTGGTGCGAGCCACCAGGGCCTGGTCGGCAAACATGGCGCTGGCTTTGCCTTCGTGGGCCTGGCTGGTGAGGTACTCGGTCTGGCATTCGGCGGCCCAGAAACGCTTGGCCAGCTCGCGGTACTGGCGCAGGGCCATGCCGTCGGCCTTGGCTTTGGCGGCGGCCACTTCGGCGGCGGGCAGGCGCTTCACCTGCTGAGCCACGGCCTGGGCCACAAGGCCGTCGTAAGTTGGAATGGCCGAGGTTTCGACTTCCACTAGTTGCGGCGGGGCTTTGGGTTTGGCCGGCGCGGCGGGCGGCGGGGGCGGCTGGTTCTTCTGTTTCACTACGTAGAAACCACCCAGGCCCACGAGCAGCACGGCCGCCAGGCCCAGCGTGAGCGGGCCGGTGCGCAGGCCCGAAGGCGCAGCCGGCTCGGGCGATACGTAGGTGAGCGGCGGCAGCTCGGCCGGCGCGGCTACGGCTGGCGCCACGCCCCGGCGGCGCAGCTCGCGGCGGGCGGCATCAATCAGGCTGGGCTGATAAAGCTCGGGATGGTCGACGAAAAACTGCAGGTCGGCGTCGGTTTTCTGGTGGTAGAAGTCGTCGATGGAAGCGGACACGGCTGGGCGAAGGGCTGAAGGGGATTGGGGGAAAAGGAAAGCGGGAGGCAATATAATGCACGTACGAGGTAGGCGCGGGGTCGTACCCGGTAGGGCCCTGCTCCCGCCCGCTCGTTGAACTGTATCGGTGTAGCGATGCGAATGGCCGGGCGGGGGCAAGTCCTACCGGTTACGCCCCCGCTCCTGCCTCAACCGCATGCCCGGCCAGCCGTACACCCATTCAGGCGGCCTCGTTTCCTCTATTTCCTTATCCCCATCCTCATGCCCACTCCCGAGCAAAACCCCACCGACCCGCGCCCCGACCAGGCTCCCGCCAGCAACTCCACGCCCGACCAGACGTCGGAAAGCGACGCTACCGTCAGCAGCACGCCCAACTTAGATGCCAACGTTGATACGGCTGCTGCCAGCACCAGCAACGCTGCCAGCAGCACGCAGCAGAACATGGGCGACGGCGCCGGCATCCGCGGCGACTACGGCGACGCCAGCCAGACCAACGGCCTCGAAGGTGGTCCCGCCGACAGCGGCCCCGACCGCACCGACCAGCCCGACCAACCCATGACCGATACCGAGCTGACCGGCTCCTGAATCGCCTGACGCCCACCAGGCGGAGCACCCCGAAATTTTGTTTCGGCCCACGAGAACAGCTTGTTCCGGCGGGCCGAAATAAAATTTCGGGGTGCTCGTTTTTACGGGCCGTGGCGGCGTGCTGCGGATGCGCGGGGCGGGCGGCGTAATTTGCGGGCGTTTCCGTGTTGCCAATTCTGTTTGATGGTCCGTTTTCTTGCCGCTGGCCGGCTTCTGTTGATTGTAGGGCTGCTGAGTAGTGGCCTGTTGGGCACCACGCAGGCCCAGGAGGCCCCCGCCGAAGATACCCCGCCGCCCAAGCGCGAGCTGCGCGGCATGTGGATTGCCACCGTCGAGAACATCGACTGGCCCAACCAGCGCGGCGAAGCGCCCGAACAGTACCGCCGCGACTACCGACGCCTGCTCGACGCCGGCCAGCGCGCCGGCCTGAACGCCGTGTTCGTGCAAATCCGGCCCGCGTCGGATGCCTTTTATAAATCTGACATCGAGCCCTGGAGCAAGTGGCTGACCGGCGTGCAGGGCAAGGCCCCGGCCAACGGCGACGACCCGCTGCCCTTCCTCATTACCGAGGCGCACCGGCGCGGCATGGAGTTCCACGCCTGGTTCAACCCCTACCGCGCCACGATGGATTCGGTGACGCGCCGGCTGGCCGCCAACCACCCCTACCGCCAGCACCCCGAGTGGTTTCTGCGCTACGGCGGGCAGCTGCTCTACAACCCCGGCCTGCCGGCGGTGCGCGCCCACATCACCCGCGTGATTCTGGACGTGGTGCGGCGCTACGACATCGACGCGGTGCATTTCGACGACTACTTCTACCCCTACCCCGCGCCGGGGCAGGTGTTTCACGACGAGGCCGCTTTCCGCGACCAGAACCCCGACGGCATTGCCAAGCTGGCCGACTGGCGGCGGCAAAACGTGAACATCCTCATCCGCGACCTGCACGACAGCATTCGCTCGGCCAAGCGCTGGGTGAAATTCGGCATCTCGCCGTTTGGCGTCTGGATGAACAAGTCGGCCGACCCGCTGGGCTCCGACACCCGCGCCGGGCAGCCATCCTACGCCAACCTCTATGCCGACTCGCGCCTGTGGCTCGAGCAGGGCTGGATTGACTACATCGTGCCGCAGCTGTACTGGAGCACCAATTTTCGGCTCGTGCCCTACCCCATTTTGCTGGAATGGTGGACGCGCAACCACTTCGACCGCCACCTCTACATCGGGCACGGCACCTACCGCATGCTCGAAAGCACCCGCTCGGACACCACCTGGCGCAACCCGCGCGAGCTGCCCCGCCAGATTCGCCTCAACCGCAGCTACGACGGCGAAGCGCCCGGCAGCGTGTTCTTCTCGGCCAAATCGGTGCTCACCAACCCGCTGCACACCACCGACTCGCTGCGCCAAACCCTGTTCCGCTACCCTGCCCTCATCCCGCCCATGCCCTGGATGGACGCCATGCCGCCCCTGCCCGTGGCCAACCTCACCCTGCGCCGCCTCAGCCACTACGTAACCTTAAACTGGCAGAGCGGCGCGCCCGCGGCCGACGGCGACATTGCCACTTACTACGTGCTCTACCGCTTCGACGCCAACGAGCGGGCCACACCCAACGACCCGCGCCACATTCTGGCCCTGCCGCGCCCCGCCCCCGGCTACCCCGCCACGTTTGTGGATACCACCGCCGTGCCCGGCCAGGCCTACGCCTACTACATCACCGCCGTCGACCGCCTGCACAACGAAAGCCGCCCCATGCGCGTGATAACGACCGGCCTGCAAGCCACCGAGCTGGCCCAAGGCCAGGCCCCAGCCGGAGCCCCGCGCCCGGCCGCGCCCACGGTGGCCGCTGCGCCGCCCCGCCCGCAACCAGTACTGCGCCCAACGTTGCCCACGGCCGAGAAGCCGGAAGGCTCGGCCCCGTTCTCAAAGGTCAAAATCAAGGAGAAACCGGCCAAGAAGAAGGGCTTCTTCGCACGGCTGTTTGGGGGGAAATAGGGCAAACAGCTACCGCCGCCTGCGGTTATTGTTTACATAGAAAAGCCCGCCTGAATCAACAGGCGGGCTTTTCTATGGGCAGGTATTGGTTTTATAGCCGGCTTACAGCGCCTTCACGTTGAAGCTCACCGTTACATCGGTAGCCGAGGTGCGGTTGATGCCCGTGACCTGCACCACGGCGTACTGGTCGAGGCCGCGCAGTTTGAGGATGATGACATCGCCCACCACAATGTTGTCGAGCGTCGTCACCTGCGAGGCGGCAGCCGTGGCATTGTACGTCTGGCGGATGTTGGTGAGGGTAGCCGCCGTGTACACGGCCGTGGTCGAGCGCACGAGGCGGGTGCCGGTGCTCAGGGTGCGGAACTGCACGGCGTTGGAGGCGGTGCTGCTGATGACGAGGTCTTTGCTGGTGGCCGCGCCGGCGGCGGGCACAGCCGCGAAGGTGGTCAGGTCATAAGCGGCGAGGTCGCCGCCGGTGGTGCCGGTGTAGGTGAGCGTGCCGGTGCGCGCTGCCGCGAAGGGCGTGGCCGCCGCTGGCGTGTACACGGCGGCAGCCGTGGCGCTGGCGCTGCGGGCGGGCGTGCGCACCTTCACCTCGAAGCGGAAGGTGATGGGCTGGCCCGCGCTGCCGGCCGGCAGCGGAATGTCCACGTTGGTCGTCAGCTCGGCGCCGCTGGCGGTGAGCTTGGTGCGCACCACGCGGCGCTCGGCGGCGCTGCCCACTTTGGCGTAGGTCACGAGGCTGTCGAGGTCCTTATACAGAATGCCGGCCGGGATGCTCGTGATGCTGGCCGGCGGAATAGGCGCCGTGGTGATGCCACCCTTGTTCAGTGTCACGTTGTAGCGGATGATGTCGCCGGGCGCGCCGGTGGCCGTGGCCGTGGGCAGCGTCACGTTGGTCGGGCCCGAATTAATGACAATGGTGGGCGTGGGTTCGGCCAGGCGGAAGTAGAAGCTGCGGGTTTTGGTCTGGCCGTTGTTGCTGTCCACGCGGGCATCTACGCGTACCAGGGCCTTGTTGTCGCCGGCCGGCACGGTGTAGTTCACCACCAGCGTATCGGTGCGCTTGATGCGGGAGTAGGCGGCCTTGTACGGAATGGTTTGCACCACGGTCGAGTCGCGGCCGGGCTCCACCTTCTGCAGAATCACGACCTGCTTAATCGGGTCGGTCTGCTGCGCAAACTGCAGCTCAAACGTCACTACTTCGCCGGTGGCGTACTTGGTGGCGTTGCCCAGCGCGTTGGTCGTGAGCAGCGTGGGAAACTGCGGCCCGGTTTCGGTATAATAGTCGTCGAGCTCTTTCTTACAGCCGGTGGCCAGCAGGGCCAGGGCCAGGAGCCCGCCCCAAAGGGCGCGGGCGGTGGGAATGTATTTCATGGGAGGGAAGTCGGTTGGAGTGGAGATAGGGAGGCAAGAACCGTAGCTGTCATCCTGAGCTTGCGAAGGACCTTGGCACACTTGCGGCAATTAAATCACGGCAAGTTGTTCTTCGGTGGTAAGGTCCTTCGCTCTGCTCAGGATGACAGATGCATTGCCTCACGGCATGTCGAACCACAGGGGTTTGGTCACGTAGTCCTGGTCCGAAGTCGCGCCGGCTTCGGCGTAGAGGCTGGCCACGGCGTTGGGGTTGTACTGCACTTCGGTAGCGCCTGGCAGCAGGCGGCGCGGGTACTTGCCCAGCAGCGGGCCGGTGCTGCCGCTCGAATAAATCGGGTACTGGAAGTTGACGTAGATGCTGGGGTCGAAGTCCAGACGGCGCAGGTCCGACCACGAGTCCGGGTTCAGGAACATGGCAATGTACTTCTGCTCCATGATGCTGCGCAGCGTGAGGGCCGCCTCGGTCTGGGGCACGGCCGCGCTGGCCACGTATGCCTCAATCTGGGCCGAGGTAATGGCCGGGAACGTGACGGTAGGCGGCGTGAACGTGCCGCCCGTGCTCATCTTTCGAATGTGGGCCCGAATGCCTTCTTTGAGCGAAGCCAGCGCCAGCGTTTTGTTGCCAGCGCGGAAATAGGCTTCGGCCTCAATGAATTTCAGCTCGTGGTAGGTAATCACCTCGTAGTAGCCCAGGTCGCGGGCGTACCAGCCGCCGTAGAAGTCGGTGAGCGTGGAGCCGGGCGTGAGGTTGGCCGTGCTGGGCGTGCCCGCGCCGGGGGCCGCGCCGGTGCTGGTGGTGGGCGTCATCACGCCAAAGCGCGGGTCCGTGACGCCGGGAAACGTGGTGCCGTTGATGTAGCGGATGAAGTTGAGCGAGAACGTGGCCCCGCCAAAGTTGGCGCGCGTTGGCCCGAAAATGTTGGTAGTGTTCGTGAGCGGCGCAATGGCCGTCTGGAACTGCAGCTGGGCATCATCGGCCGACGATTGGAAAGCCTTGGCGCACAAGGCCAGCACGGCGTTGGGGTCGTAGCTGGCTTTTTTGGTGAGGTGCTGGGCCTGGCGGGCCTTGAGGGCAAACACCAAGCGCTGCCATTTCAACACGTCGCCCTTGTACAGGATGTCGCCGCTTTCGCTGGGCGAAGTGCTGTAGAGGGGGCGGAAGTTGGCGCTAGCCGGCTTCTGCATCTCCACCAGGCCTTCGTTCAGCAGCTGGTCGATGGTGGCGTAAATCTGCTGCTGCGAATCGTACTTGGGCGTGAAGTTGGCCCCGCCCTGGTAGGCTTCCGAGTACGGAATGTTGCCCAGCATGTCGGTGGCGTGGGCCAGAATCAGGGCCTGCATAATCTTGCCCGCGCCCACGTAGTAGGGCGAGCCCTCGGCCACGGCCGCCTTCTGCATCACCGGAATGTTGCCGCCCGACTGAAAGTACGAGTAGTTGAAGGTGTTGGTGCTTTGGGCGTTGGTGAAGAAATACTGGTCGTTGCCGCCGCTGTTGGCCGTGCGGCTCACCACGTACTGCGTGATGTAGGGCGTGCGCAGGGCCGTGAACATCTGCGTCTGGATACCGTTGGAAATGATGCCCGGCAGGATGAAGTTCGGCGTCGACGACACCGGGTTGTTGGGGTTGTTGTTCACGTCGAGAAACTTCTCGCACGCGGTGAGGGCCGGCAGGCTAAGCAGCAGGCCCAGGCCCAGAATATATGGTTTCATATGGTTGATTGTCAGTTGTTGGTTGTCTGTTGTTAGGGTTTGCGGTTTGTTGCCAGGGTCGAAATCAGGATTTCAGACAACTGACAACAAGCAACCAACAACTAGAAATTCACGCGCAGGGCCATGTCCACGCCGCGGGTGGCGGGCACGTTGCCGTAGTCGAAGCCGCCCGAGCCGCCGCCGCGCACGCCCGCGCCCGAAGCCGCCGTTTCGGGGTCGGCGCCGCTGTAGTTGGTCAGCAGCACCAGGTTGCGGCCAGTCACGCTCAGCTCCACGCCTTTCAGGAACTTGGTGGGGCTCAGCAGGCTGGCCGGCACGGCGTAGCTCAGCGTTACGTAGCGCAGGCGGGCCCACGAGCCGTCCTCGATGAAGGCCGTGCCCGTTGCGCCCAGAATGCTGGTGTAGTAGGTCTGGGTCAGCTCCACCGAGCGGGTGTTGGGGGCGTACGAGCCGTCGGCGTTGCGCACCACGCCGTCGAACACCACTTGCTTGTAGCGGTCGGCGGTGCGCTGCGAGGTACCCACGCGGGTCTGGTACCAGTCGTTGCCGTTAATCACCACGCCGCCCACGCGGAAGTCGAACAGCGACGTGAGCGACAGGCCTTTGTAGGTGAAAGTGTTGGTGAGCTGGGTGGTGAAGCGCGGGGCCCGGTTGCCGGCATACACGAAGTTGGTGTTCACGCTGGGGTAGCCCGTGGCGCCGATAATTACCTGATTGTAGTACGGGCTGTTGGGGTCGGTCACGCGCACAAAATCCGTCGCGCCCACGCCCGAGATGGCGCGCCCGGGGAACGCGCCGCCCTCGTGCACGTCGGTGATGAAGGCATCGGACTGGTACACCACCGTGAGCGGGAAGGGCAGCTCCTCCACGCGGTTGGTGTTGTGGTAGAAGTTGGCAATGATGTCCCAGCTGAAGTTTTTGCCTTTCACCGGCGAGCCGGTCAGCGACACTTCCTGGCCTTCGTTGGTCACGATGCCGCCGTTGATGTACTGCAGAATGAAGCCGGCCGACTGGCTCACGCGGGGCGCGATAATCTGGTCGGTGGTGCGCGAGTAGTAGTAGTTAAAATCCAGCCCGAGGCGGTTTTTCAGGAACTGCAGCGCCACGCCGGCCTCGTAGGTGCGGGTGCGCTCGGGCTTCAGAATGGCGTTCGAGCCGAAGAAGTCGTTGCGGAAGCCGCCGCCGATGTAGGTGTTCTGCGTCAGGGCCGACTCGACGCGGTAGGGGTTGGTGTCCTTGCCCACTTCGGCCACCGAGGCGCGCAACTTGCCGTAGTTCAGAATGTTGCTCTGGTCGAGGCCCAGGGCCTTGGTGAACTCATAGCCCAGGCCGGCCGAACCGTACAAAAAGCCCTTGCCGAAGTTCTTGCCCTGGTCGGGGCGCGGCAGCGTCGACGACTGGTCGTAGCGGGCCTGCAGCTGAATGAACAGCTGATTGAACAGCGTGCCGTTCAGCTGCGCAAAGTTGCCAATCACGTGGCGGGTGTAGTCGCGCTGCAGCGCGCCGCGGTTCACCGTGTTGTTGAGGCCGGTGAAGTTGGGGTTCTGGAAAATCAGGCCGATGTAGTCCACGGCCTGGTCCTTGTTCTCCTCAATGGTATTGCCCAGAATGAGCGAGCCGCCGAAGTTGCTGCCGAAATCGTGCGAGAACGTGGCCAGCGTGGTGGCCGTGATGGAACGGAACTGGTCGACGGTTTCCGAAATGCCGCCGTTCTGGTTGCCCACCTGCGAGGTGCCCACGGCGCGCACCGACGTATTGCGCGAGGTGTAAATATCGGTGCCGATGTTGTGGCTCAGCGTGAGCCAGGGCGCGACCTTGAAGCTGAGCTGGATGTTGCCGATGAAGCGGTTGATGCGCTCGGTCTGGGGGTTGTTGAACACCGTCCAGTACGGGTTGTCGGCGTCGGCATCGGTGCCGTTGCCCAGCGCCAGCAGGCGGCGACGCGAGCCGTCGGGGTTGAGGTAGTTGCGGGCGTCGTCGCCGCGCGGCCAGTTCAGCAAACTCAGCAGGTAGCCGCCCGACGAGCCAAACAGGCCCGGGCCCTGAATGGGCCGCTTGCCGCCCGAGGTGAGGTACTGAGCCGAGCCGCTCACGCCCAGCTTGGGCGAAATGGCGGCCGTGCCCGACAGGCGCACCGTGCTTTTGTCGTAGGTGCTGTTGGGCACCACGCCCGACTGCTGCAGGTTGGAGGCCGACACGAAAAACGACGCTTTGTCCGAACCGCCCGACATGTTCAGGAAGTTCTGGTAGGTGTTGCCCTTCTGGAAGAAGTTGCCGATGTTGTCGTACACCGGCTGGTTGGCCCCGAAGCGCGGCCCGAACGAAATACGCGTGGTGCCGTCGAAAATACCGTTCGAGCCCTGGCCGTACAGGCTCTGCATTTTGGGCAGGCGGCTCACCTCGTCCACCGAATACTGGGTGCGGAAGTTAAGCGTGGTAGCGCCGGCCACGCCTTTTTTGGTGGTAATCACCACCGCGCCGCTGCTGGCACGCAGGCCGTAGAGGGCCGCCGCCGCCGGGCCTTTCAGCACCGTGATGCTGGCAATGTCTTCGGGGTTGAGGTCGCCGGCGCGGTTGCTGGCGCCCACCGAGCGGCCCAGCAGGCCGTTGAAGGCCGAGCCGCCGCCCGGCGCCGTGCTTTCCTGAAATGAGCCGTTGTCCATAATCATCCCGTCGATGACGAACAGCGGCTGGTTGTTGCCGTCGAGCGAGGTACCGCCCCGGATGATAATGGCCGCGCCTTCGCCCGGCGCGCCGCCCGATGAAGTGATGTCGACGCCGGCTACTTTGCCCTGCAGCGCGTTCACCACGTTGGTCTGACGCGAGTCAATGATGTCCTTGCTCTGTACTTCCTGCACGGCCGTAACGAGCGTGCGCTTTTCCTGCTTGATGTTGTAGGCCGTCACCACCACCTCGTCGAGGCCGGTGGTGCTTTCCTTCAATACCACGTCGATGGTGTTATTGGTGCCGACGGTGCGCTCCTGGGCCGCGTAGCCGATGAAGCTGAACACGAGCACTGCGCCCGGCTCGGCCGAGAGCGAATAGCGGCCGTCGCCGCCGGTGGTGCTGCCGTTGGTGGTGCCTTTCACGAGCACCGTCACGCCGGGCAGGGGCGATTGGTCGGTGCCGGAAGTAACGATGCCCGAAATCGGACGGGCCGTCTGGGCCCAGCTGGGCGGGGCCAGCAGCACGGCCAGCACCAGCAGCAATAGCCAGTAAGGTTTTTTCATGGTGGGAAATGAATGGGTGAGAGAAAATGAAAATGGGGTGAGAAAAGCAGAAAGGGGAACAAGCCCCCGAAAATCAGAAAAAACCAGCTGGAAAGTGCTGAGAAGCGGCACCCACCGCCCCCACTAGGCGGGAGGCGGCAAAAGTGGCTCGCAGGGGCCACCCGACGCAGAAAAACCGCCAGGGTTGCACGAGACCGCCGCCGGGGCAGCGGCGGCAATTAGAATGCGGTTGGTAGCCACCGCAGCACTATCAAAAGTGCGAAATTTTCAGGCAATATTCATTGAAAATTTCGCAATTGCCAACGCCGCAGCGCATCAGGCTTAGTATTAAGAAATTCAGGTGTTTAAGCATAAGATGCAGCCTATGCCGGTCGCAGCCGAAGCAAAACCTTCGGCTTGGTTTTGATAATCAGCACGGTTTTGCCACCTTTCGGGCCCAACCGTACGGTTCTGCTTCCGCTCACCTCTCTTATTTCCACCCATGCCCACCCTGCTTGCCACGTTGCCCGCTACGGCGGGTGCCCACCTCCCGGTCCACCTCTACGCCGATTCCGAAGCCGCGTCGGCGGCCGTCGCCGCCCAGATTGCGGCCCTCATTCGCACCCGCGCCGCCGAGGGGCGGCCCTGCGTGCTGGGCCTGGCCACGGGCTCCTCCCCCACCCGCGTGTATGAGGAGCTGGTGCGCCTGCACCGTGAGGACGGCCTGAGCTTCCAGAACGTCATCAGCTTCAATCTCGACGAGTATTACCCTATGGCGCCGGGCTCGCTGCAGAGCTACGTGCGCTTCATGCGCGAGTACCTGTTCGACCACGTCGACATCAAGCCGGAGAACGTGCACATTCCCGACGGCACCGTGCCCGAGGCGCAGGTGGCCGCCTTTTGCCAGCGCTACGAAGCGCAGATTCGGGAAGCCGGCGGCATCGATTTGCAGCTGCTGGGCATCGGGCGCACGGGCCACATCGGCTTCAACGAGCCGGGCTCGGGGCCAGCCTCGCGCACCCGCCTCATCACCCTCGACCACGTAACGCGCACCGACGCGGCGGCAGACTTCTACGGCGAAGAAAACGTGCCCCGCCGGGCCCTCACCATGGGCGTGGGCACCATTCTCGAAGCCCGCCAGATTGTGCTGCTGGCTTGGGGCGAAGGCAAAGCCGCCGTGGTGAAGCGCATGGTGGAAGGCGACGTGACCGACTCGGTGCCGGCCACCTACCTGCAGCGCCACCCCGCCGTGCAGGTGGTGCTCGACGAGGCCGCCGGAGCCGAGCTCACCACCCGCAAAACGCCCTGGCTGCGCGGCCTGCCCTGCGACTGGCACGATGCCGCCCTGGTGCGCAAGGCCGTGACCGGCCTGGCCCGCACCGTAAGCAAGCCCATTCTGAAGCTGACCGACGAAGACTACAACGAAAACGGCCTCTCGGAGCTGCTGGCCCAGTCTGGCCCGGCCTACGATATCAATATTCGCGTTTTCAACGAGCTCCAGCACACCATCACCGGCTGGCCCGGCGGCAAGCCCAACGCCGACGACACGCACCGCCCGGAGCGCGCCGCGCCGTTTCCGAAGCGCGTGCTGATTTTCAGCCCGCACCCCGACGACGACGTGATTTCGATGGGCGGCACCTTGCTGCGGCTCGTCGACCAGGGCCACGAGGTGCATGTGGCCTACCAGACTTCGGGCAACATTGCGGTATTTGATGACGAGGCCATTCGCTTTGCTGAGTTTGTGGCTGATTATGACCACGCCTTCCGCCTGCCCTCGGGCGAGCCGGCCGACAACCTTTACCACCGCGTGGCCGAGTTTCTCAAAACCAAGGAGCCCGGCCAGGTCGACTCCGACGAGGTGCAGCAGATTAAGGGCCTCATCCGGCGCGGCGAGGCCAAAAGCGCCCTGCGCTACGCCGGCCTCGACCCCGATACCCGCGCCCATTTCCAGGATTTGCCCTTCTACGAAACCGGCCGCGTGCGCAAAAAGCCCCTCGGCGACGAGGACCTGCGCCTGACCATGGAGTTGCTCAACCGCATTCAGCCCCACCAGATTTACGCCGCCGGCGACCTCTCCGACCCGCACGGTACGCACCGCGTATGCCTGGCGGCCATTTTTGAGAGCATCAGCCGCCTCAAAGCCTCGGGCACTCCCTGGCTCGACGACTGCTGGGTGTGGCTCTACCGCGGGGCCTGGCAGGAGTGGGATATCGACCAGATTGAAATGGCCGTGCCGCTCTCGCCGCAGGAGCTCACGCGCAAGCGCCGCGCCATCTTTAAACACCAGAGCCAGAAGGACCGGCCGCTGTTCCCCGGGGCCGACCAGCGCGAGTTCTGGCAGCGCAGCGAGGCCCGCAACCGCACCACCGCCAAGCTCTACGACGAGCTGGGCCTGCCCGAATACGAAGGGATTGAAGCTTTCGTGCGCTGGGAGTTTTAGGGCGTTATTTGCCCATTCAGGCCATAAAGCCAGTACAACGCAGCACAAAATGCCTTTGTACCAGTTCGACAGTTAATAGAAGTCCTAGCATGAACCAGTGCCTTGAGCAACTCTATCAGATTGCCAGCCAGCCCAGCCGCAGCATCATCGGCCTCATGTCGGGCACTTCGCTCGATGGGCTCGACGTGGCGTTGTGCCGGCTCGAAGGCCACGGCCCGGGCACGCGCCTCACGCTGGAGCATTTCCAGACCGTACCGTATGACGAGGACACGAAACAGCGTATCCGCGAGGTGTTTGCCCGCGACACGGTGAGCCTGGAGTTTCTCACGCTGCTCAACCCCTGGTTGGGCCGGCTGCACGCCCGCGCCGTACTGGCTTGCCTGGCCGAATGGCAAATTGCCCCGGCTGAAATCGACCTCATCGCCAGCCACGGCCAGACCATTTACCACGCCCCGCGCCACCAGCACCAGCGCCCGGATTTCGACCTCAACGCCACCCTACAAATTGGCGACGGTGACCACATTGCCGTCGAAACCGGCATCATCACGCTCTCCGATTTCCGCCAGAAGCACGTGGCGGCCGGTGGCGAAGGGGCCCCGCTGGCTGCCTACGGCGACTTTCTGCTGCTCAGCTCTCCGGATGAGGAGCGGCTGCTGCTCAACCTCGGCGGCATTGCCAATTTCACCTACCTGCCCCGCGCGGGCAGCGATGCCACCACTGCTTTCAGCACCGACACCGGCCCCGGCAACACGCTGCTCGACGCCACCGTGCGCGCCCACCGCTCCGACCTGGCCTACGACGAAGACGGCCGCCTGGCCCTGGCCGGCCGCGTGCACCCCGGCCTGCTGGCCGAGCTGCTGGCCCACCCCTTCTTCGCCGCGCCCCTGCCCAAAACCACCGGCCCCGAGCTATTCGGCCTCGCATACCTGGCCGCCGCCCAACAGCGCAGCGCCACCGAAAATCTATTTTTAGAAGACCTGCTGGCCACTTTGGCCGAGTTTAGCGCGGTGAGTGTAGCGCGGGCAGTACAGCTCGCTTTCGCCGACCGCCCGGCCCCCACGGCCGTGTACGCCAGCGGCGGCGGCGCCCACAACCCCGCCCTCATGCAGGCGCTGGCCCGCCACCTACCCGGCACCCGCTTCGCCACTACCGACGAGCTGGGCGTGCCCGGCGATGCCAAGGAGGCCATCCTGTTTGCGGTGCTGGCCAATGAAGCCGTGGCGGGCACGCCCGTGGCCATTGGCGCGGGGCGGCAGCGGGTGCCCGCCGTGGGCATGGGCAAGGTGTCGTTTCCGGGGTAATATTTCAGTTAAGAGTTAGGAGTTAAAAGTGAAAGGTTGACCACCGACTCCACTGGCTCAATAACTCTTCACTTTTAACTCCTAACTTTTAACTTACTTATGAACTCCACCACCCAGGCCGCCCTCGATACCACCGGCGCGCTGCCGCTGGCCGAAGCCTCGCAGCCCGGCCGCCTCATCAGCCTCGACGTATTTCGCGGCCTCACCGTGATGGCCATGATTCTGGTGAACAACCCCGGCGACTGGGGCCACATCTACCCGCCGCTGGAGCACGCCGAATGGAACGGCTGCACGCCGACCGACCTCATCTTCCCCTTTTTTCTATTCATCGTGGGCGTGAGCCTGGTGTATGCGCTCGATGGCGTGAAGCGCCGCGGCGGCCCGCAGGCCGCCACGCTGGGCCGCGTAGCCCGCCGGGCCGCCGTGCTGTTCGGGCTGGGGCTGCTGCTGTCGCTCTATCCGAAGTTCGATTTCTCGGTGGTGCGCATCATGGGCGTGTTGCAGCGCATTGCGCTGGTGTTTTTCGGGTGCAGCGTTATTTTTCTGAACACCAGCCGGCGCACGCAAATCGGGCTGGTGGTGGCCTTGCTCATCGGCTACGCGGTGCTGCTGCAGCTGGTGCCGGTGCCCGGCTTCGGCCCGGCCAACCTGGAGCCCGCCACCAACCTCGGGGCCTGGCTCGACCGCCTTGTCTTCACCGAGCCCCACCTCTGGAAGCAAAGCCGCACCTGGGACCCCGAGGGCCTGCTCGGCACGCTGCCCGCGCTGGCCACCGGCCTGCTAGGCGCCCTCACCGCCCAATGGCTGCGGCGGCCCGACCGCGAGCCGGCCGCCAAAGTCGCCTGGCTATTCATCGCCGGCGGCGGGCTGGCACTTCTCGGCCTCATCTGGCACCCTTGGTTTCCCATCAATAAAGCCCTCTGGAGCAGCCCCTACGTGCTGTATACCGGTGGGCTGGCCATGGCTGGGCTGGCCGCCCTTTACTGGATTTGCGACGTGCAGGGCCACCGCGGCTGGACGCGCCCGGCGCTGGTCTACGGCGTCAACGCCATTCTCGTGTTCTGCCTCTCGGCGCTGCTTTCGCGCACATTCGGGCTGTTCAAGCTGGCGCTGCCGGGTGGCAAGACCGGCGGCCTCAAGGAGTGGCTCTACGAATGGGGCATCGCCCCGCACTTCGCCGACCCGCGCAATGCCTCGCTGGTGGGCGCGGTCACGCTCATCGTCATCTGGTATTTCATTTTGAGCTGGATGTACAGGAAAGGCGTGGTGCTGAAGGTGTGAGGCTCGCCCGGGACGGCCGTACCTTTGCGGCAGTATTATCCTGCTGCTATCGCAATGCTCGAAGCCCTTATTGTTATCCTGACCCCGCTGTTTTTCATGCCGCTCATGACGGCGTTTATGGCCTATAACCACGGCCGCTCGTTCTGGCGTTGGTTTGGCATTGGCTGCGGCCTGCCCTACGTGTCGCTGTTCGTCATTATGTTCGTGGTGCACCGCGATAAAAAGCGGCTCAGCGCCACGCCATCGGTGGTTATGGCATGAAATCTTTTCCTGATAGCACGTCATGCAGAGCGCAGCGAAGCATCTTGCGTGCCACCACTAACTAAAAAGATTGAATTACTGCCATGAGCGAGATGCTTCGCTGCGCTCTGCATGACGTTCTGGTTTAACCAACTGTCTACCTACACCCAATTCCAACCCCCTCACCTCTTCCCCTTTTTATGTACCAAACGCTTCTCCTGCTACACTCCTGGTCCCGCTGGTTCGTGGTCATCTTCGGCCTCATCGCCGTGTACCGAGCCTTCGTGGGCTATAATGGCCGCCGCCCGTTCGTGAGCGCCGACAACGGCATGAGCGCCGCTTTCTCGGGCTTCATGTGGCTGCAGGTCCTCATCGGATTCGGCCTGTACTTCGGCCTCAGCCCCTACGGCCTGAACGCCATGAAGCAGGCCGGCGCCATGAAAGACCCCACCACCCGCTTCTTCGGCATGGAACACGTCGTGGTGATGATTCTGGCGGCCATTGTGGCGCAGGTGGGCCGCATTGCCGTCAAAAAAACCGCCGACAGCACCCAGAAGCACCGCAAGGCGCTGCTCTACTTCGGCATCGCCCTGGTGCTCGTGCTGCTGATGATTCCGTGGGGCATCTGGAACCCGGCGCGGCCGCTATTCCATTTCTAGTTTTTCAGTCCTAAGTTTGAGGCAGCTACGTATGTACCGTAGCTGCTGGCGATGTCGCCCGTCCTCTTATTGTTCCGCCCGTGACCACCGCGCCGAAACGTACTTATTCCGTTGAAGACTTCTCGGAGCTCATCAACGCCCGCCTGCAGCGCCTCGAAGGCACCCAGGAAGCACGCCAGCGCTACGGTGGCCTGCTCGCCGTGCTGCGCCAGCAGGTCGATTCGTACCGGCAGAGCCGGCCAGCGGGCAAATAATGGCTGCTCTCTAAACCAGAAATTAAAAAGCCTTCCTGCGACGTCGCGGGAAGGCTTTTTTATTTGCTTTGCTGCTTAAATGAACATGCCGCCCGAGGCTTCCAGGCGCTGGGCATTCACCCAGCGGGCTTCGTCGGTGCAGAGGAAGGCCACCACGCCGCCAATGTCCTCCGGCTGGCCCACGCGGCCCAGGGCCGTTTGGGCGGCCAGGAAGTCGTTCACCTGCTTGTTGTCGCGCACGTGGCCGCCGCCGAAGTCGGTTTCAATTGCGCCCGGGGCCACCGTATTCACCGCAATGCCGCGCGCGCCCAATTCCTTGGCCTGGTAGCGCGTCAGCACCTCAATCGCGCCTTTCATGCTGGCGTAGGCCGACGAGCCGGGGTTGGAGAACCGGGCCAGTCCCGACGAGATGTTGATGATGCGCCCGCCGTCGCGCAGCAGCGGCAGCGCCTGCTGCGTGAGGAAGAAGGGCCCTTTGAGGTGAATGTTCACCATATCGTCGAACTGCGCCTCGGTGGTGTCGGCAAACATGGCGTAGAGGGCCGTGCCGGCATTATTCACCAGGAAATCAAACTTGTCGGTGCCGAAGGTATCCGTGAGGGCAGCCGTTACCTGGGCGTAAAAGTTCGTGAAGCTGGCCACGTTGGCGGCATCGAGCTGCAGGGCCACGGCTTTGCGGCCCAAGGCCATGATTTCGGCTACCACGGTGGCGGCATCGGCCTGCTGGCTATGGTAGGTCAGGATAACGTCGATGCCTTTATGGGCCAGGCTCAGGGCCATATTTTTGCCCAGGCCGCGGCTGCCGCCGGTTACGAGGGCGATTTTAGGGGTGCTCATCAGTGCAAGTAGTTGGGGTGAATGATGAGGCAAAGGTCCGGCCCCCGGCCGCCGGGTTCATGGTGAGTAGTTCCGTTTATATGGTGACAGTTTCCGCATTTGCTTCCATCAACGCGGCGCGCTGGGCGGCCCACACCTGCTCGCGGTACTGCTTGGGCGTGCAGCCCTGGAAGCGCTTGAAAAACTTGGTAAAATTAGAAGGGTCGTAGGTGAGGTTGGCGGCAATGTCGGCCACCGAGCGGCGCGGGTCGTGCAGCAGCTCCCGCGAAATTTCCATCAGCCGCGCCTCGAAAAAATAGCACGGCGGATGCCCCGTGGCCAGCTTAATGGTGTTGCTCAGGTGCGTGGGATGAATGCAGAGCACGCCGGCCAGGTCGCGCACTTCGAACATCTCGGTGGCGCGCCCAGCCACAATATCGGCCAAATGCCGGTCTACTTCGCGCCGGAAATCGGCAGTGATTTCGTGCTGCCGGGCCAGGAGCTTTTTGGGGATGGGCATGGGCATGGAAAATAAGATTGGCGGTTTGCTACCTTTCGATATGGGAAACAGGCTTTTCAATTGCCTAGTTAATTTCTAGCAACACAGTCAACTAAATATGTTCGCAATAACTGAGTTTTGGGCAGCGCCTTTCGGTCACGTTTCCGCGCCGATAGTCGTTACGCCGGAAGTAGTGCAGGAAGCCGAAAAGAGACTGGGTGTCCGGCTGCCGCAACTGCTGATTGAGCTGCTGCAAATACAAAACGGCGGCTACACCGCCGGGTTCGTCTTTCCCACCGACAAACCCAATAGCTGGGCCGAAGGATGCGTACCCCTGGAAGAATTATTCGGCATCACCCTGCAAAAAGGTCCTACCGGCCTCAGTCTGATGGATTCCGCTTACCTGCAAGATGAATGGGGCATTCCCGAAAAGCAGGTTTTACTTTCCGGAGATGGGCACTGGTTTATCAGCCTGGACTACCGGGCCAGCCCTGAACCCACGGTTCTCTGGCTCGACACCGAAATGGGGGAAGAGGTAGAGATAGCCAGCAGCTTCGAGCATTTTCTGCATGGCCTGATACCGACAGACCAGTTTTTCGAAGAAGGCCCTGCGTCAGCCTGATAGCTGGTTAAACCGTTTGCCACAGGGGGCGATATTAACAACAAAAGCCCCGGCCACTTCTTCAGCAGCCGGGGCTTTTCAATGAAACAATTAGCAGGCGATTACTGCCCCAGCACAATCGCAAAAATCAGCGGGGCCACGATGGTGGCGTCCGATTCGATGATGTACTTGGGCGTGTCCTGGCCCAGCTTGCCCCAGGTGATTTTCTCGTTCGGCACGGCGCCCGAGTAGCTGCCGTAGCTGGTCGTCGAGTCCGAAATCTGGCAGAAGTAGCCCCACAGCGGCACGCTGGTGCGGCCCAGGTCCTGGTGCAGCATGGGCACCACGCAGATGGGGAAGTCGCCGGCAATGCCGCCGCCAATCTGGAAGAAACCCACTTTGCTTTCCTCGGTGGCCTGCTGGGTGTACCAGTCGGCCAGGAAAATCATATACTCAATGCCCGTGCGCACGGTGTGCACGTTCTTGATGTCGCCCGAAATTACGTGGCCGGCGAAGATGTTGCCGAGCGTGGAGTCTTCCCAGCCGGGGCAGATGATGGGCAGGTTTTTCTCGGCCGCGGCCAGCATCCAGCTGTGCTTGGGGTCAATCTGGTAGTACTGCTCCAGCTCGCCCGACTTCAGAATCTGGTAGAAAAACTCATGCGGGAAGTACTGCTCGCCGGCCTGGTCGGCCTTCTCCCAGAACTTCAGCACCGAGTGCTCAAGGCGGCGCATGGCTTCCTCCTCTGGAATGCAGGTATCGGTCACGCGGTTCATGTGGCGCTCCAGCAGGGCCTGCTCGTCGGCGGGCGTGAGGTCGCGGTAGTTCGGCACCCGCTCGTAGAAGTCGTGGGCCACCAGGTTGAAGATATCCTCTTCCAGGTTGGCACCGGTGCAGCTGATAATCTGCACTTTGTCCTGGCGAATAAGCTCGGCCAGCTGAATCCCCATTTCGGCGGTGCTCATGGCCCCGGCCAGGGTAATCATCATTTTACCACCCTCGGCGAGGTGCTTGTTGTAGCCGTCGGCGGCGTCGATGAGGGCGGCCGCGTTGAAGTGGCGGTAATGGTGGCGGAGGAAATCGGTGATTTGCATGGGTTTTTAAGCTGTTAGCTACTAGCTGTTGGCTGTTAGCTTTTTGTCAGAATAGATTGATACGGTTTGCTTACGCAACAGAAAAGCTAATAGCCAACAGCTAGTAGCTAACAGCTTTCTAAGAAGGCTGCTCAATCATCAGATTATGATTGGTATAAATGCAGATATCGGCCGCGATGTGCAGGCCTTCTTCCACCATCTGGCGGGCGGTGAGGTGCGGCGCGTGCTTCTTTAGGGCCAGCGCGGCGGCCTGGGCGTACATCGCGCCCGAGCCAATGGCAGCCACGTCAGAATCAGGCTCCAGCACGTCGCCGGTGCCGCTGAGGATAAGCAGCTCATCCTTATCGGCCACCACCATCATGGCTTCGAGCTTGCGCAGGTACTGGTCTTTGCGCCAGTCCTTGGCCAGCTCGATGGCGGCGCGCTTGAGGTTGCCGCCGTAGCTGGTGAGCTTCTCCTCGAAGCGGTCGAGCAGCATGAAGGCATCGGCCGTGGAGCCGGCAAAACCGGTCACGACTTTGCCCTCGAGCAGCTTGCGGATTTTACGCACGTTGTTTTTGGCCACATGTTTGTCCATGGTGGCCTGCCCGTCGGCCCCAACGGCGATTTCGCCGTTGTGCCGGATGCCGAGCACGGTAGTAGAGCGGATTCTGGTCATTGGATTAGTTGTCAGTTGCTCGTTGTCGGTTGTTAGTAAAAGCAGAAGTCAGTTGCCGGGCCAGCTTACGATGACCTGACAACTGACAACTAGCAACTGACAACTAAAAAAATCAAATCATCAAGCGCATAGGGTCTTCCAGCAGGCTTTTCAGCGTTTGCAGGAAGGCCGCGCCGGTAGCGCCGTCCACCACGCGGTGGTCGCAGCTCAGCGTCACCTTCATGATGTTGCCGATGGCCAGCGCGCCATCTTTCACAATGGCGGTTTGCTTGATGCCGCCCACGGCCAAGATGCAGGCATCGGGCGGGTTGATGATGGCAGTGAATTCGTCGATGCCGAACATGCCCAGGTTCGAGATGGTGAAGGTACTGCCCTCCCACTCGGCCGGCTGCAGCTTCTTGGATTTGGCTTTGCCCGCCAGTTCCTTCACCTCGTTGGCGATGGTGGCGAGGCCCTTCTGGTCGGCGTTGCGAATCACGGGCACCAGCAGGCCCTCATCCACGGCCACGGCCACGCCGATGTTGATGACCTTGTTCTGACGGATTTTATCGCCGAGCCACGAGGAATTCACGGCCGGGTGCGAGCGCAGCGCAATGGCGGCCGATTTCAGCACGAGGTCGTTGAAGCTCAGCTTCACCGGCGACAGCTCGTTGAGCTTCACGCGGGCTTCCATGGCCTTGTCCATGTTGATTTCCATCGTGAGATAGAAATGCGGGGCCGTGAACAGGCTTTCCGACAGGCGCTTGGCAATCACCTTGCGCATCTGCGACACGGGCGTGTCGGTATACGTGTCGGTCGAAGCCGGGGCGCTGGCGGCGGGAGCAGCCTGCGGAGCCGGAGCGGCAGCTTGCGGTGCGGCAGCCGGTGCCGGAGCAGCCTGCGAAGCCGGCGCGGCAGCAGGTGTCGCGGCCGGAGCCGCCGCACCGGGCTGGAAGTTCTCCACATCGCGCTGCACGATGCGGCCGTTGTCGCCGCTGCCCACTACCTGGGCCAGGTTAATGCCTTTGTCCTTGGCAATACTCTTGGCGAGCGGCGAGGCCAGAATACGGCCGTTGTTGGCCGGTGCCGGCGCTGCAGCCGACGCTTCGGTTGCGGCCGGGGCCGGAGCAGGAGCAGGAGCTTCAGCGGCGGGAGCAGCGTCGGCCGGAGCCGGAGCAGCGGGAGCCGAACCACCGCCGAGCAGGGCCTGAATATCGGCTCCTTCTTCGCCGATGATGGCCAGAATGCCATCCACGGCCACGGCTTCGCCGGCTTTTGGGCCGGTATAAAGCAGCGTGCCATCTTCGTAGTTTTCGAGCTCCATGGTGGCCTTGTCGGTTTCCACTTCGGCCAGGATATCACCCGATTTCACTTTATCGCCCACGTTTTTCAGCCAGGCGGCAATGGTGCCTTCGGTCATCGTGTCGCTCATTTTGGGCATGCGCACCACGGTGGCTTTTTTGCCGTTGGCAGGCGCGGCCGGGGCGGCGGGAGCCGGGGCCGCAGCGGGCGCGGGAGCCGGAGCAGCTTTCGGAGCTTCGGCTGCTGGCGCGGCGGGGGCCGGGGCGGGCGCTGGTGCAGCGGCCGGAGCCGGTGCTTCGGCCGGGGCCGGGGCTGCGCCGCCGCTCTGGCCGTTCAGCAGGCCCGAAATGTCTTCGCCTTCCTTGCCCACGATGGCCAGAATGCCATCAACCGGCACGGAGTCTTTCTCTTTCGGCCCTATGTAGAGCAGGGTGCCGTCTTCGTAATTCTCCAGCTCCATGGTGGCCTTATCGGTTTCCACTTCGGCTAGAATATCGCCGGATTTAACTTTATCGCCCACTTTCTTGAGCCAGGCCGCGATGGTCCCTTCGGTCATCGTGTCGCTCATTTTGGGCATTTTTATGATTTCGGCCATCGGATTGTCGCGTCTTGGATTGAGGAGGCCAAAATTAGCCCGAAAAGTTTGGGGAGACAATCAGCGCAAGGTCTCGCAAGGTGAAAAGAAGTTTCGCAAGGTTTAAAATCCAGGCAAACCTTGCGAAACCTCTTTTCACCTTGCGAGACCTTGCGCTCAGCCGGCCACCTGCAAATGCGACACGTCCAGGAAATTCTTTACCGTGAACACGCTGCCGGTATACTCCATCTTATACAGGCATAAGTTGCTGTGCTCGAAGCCTTCCATGCAGCTGAGCGGGTAGTTGAGCAGTTGGCAGAGCAGCACGCGCAGGGCCCGGCCGTGCAGGCAGACCAGTATGGTGCGCTCGTCGTCGCGGGCGCGTAGCAGCTCGATGAAGGGGCGCTGGCGGGCGGCCACTTCCTCGGGGCTTTCGCCGCCGAGCAGGCGGGCGTGGGTGTCGCCGGCGTTCCAGCTGGCCAGCACGCGGCGGTATTCCTCGTCCTCTTCCATCGTGATGCGCGTGCCCTCGCGCATGCCCCAGCTGATTTCGTTGAGGCCGGCGTGGGCTTCGTGGGGCAGGCCCAGGTCGAGGAACTGCTGCACCGACTCGTGGGTGCGGCGCAGCGTGGAGGTGTACACCTTATCGAACGGCACGTGGCCGTAGGCGGCAAAAAACCGGGCCGCCTGCTGCCGGCCGGTGTCGTTCAGGCTCGAATCGACGCCGCTGCCCTGCACGATGCCGCGCACGTTGAAGTCGGTCTGGCCGTGGCGCAGGAGAAAGATGGTCCGGGGCATGACGGGGCGAGTAGTTTTGCGTATCCGTACGTCAACAATATGTCAAAGTACGGGTTTTGATTTTTAGTTGTTCGTTGGTGGTTGCTAGTTGTCGGTTAGTAGTTGTCAGTTGTTAGCTCAACCTTGTCAGCCACCAAGCCGCTTTTTGCGAACCGACAACTGACAACTACCAACTGACAACCACCGCATGACCCCGCTGGAACAAGTGAAACGCTGGACGGCCTCGCGCCCCACCCTGGCCGATGCCCTCGGCATGGAAATCACGGCCGTGAACGACGAGTACATCGAGGGCCGCATGCCCGTCGATGGCCGCACGCACCAGCCCATGGGCCTGCTGCACGGCGGCGCGTCGGTAGCCTTTGCCGAAACGTTGGGCAGCATCGCCGCCAGCCTGCGCCTGCCCGACCGCACCAGGCAAGCCGCCGTGGGCCTCGAAATCAACGCCAACCACCTCAAGGGCGTGCGCGATGGCTGGGTGACGGGCCGGGCCACGCCGGTGCATATCGGTCGCAGCACGCAGGTATGGGAAATCCGCATCACGCACGAGGAAAGCGGCGCGCTGGTCTGCATCAGCCGCATTACCATGGCGGTGGTCGACATTGCGCCCAAGCCCCAGCCCGCGCCTTAAATGCCGCTGTCCGAATACCGCCAACTGCCCTGGCCGGCCGCTGCCAGCCCCGATGGCCCGGCCCGCCTGCGCCATCTGGTGACGGGTGCCCTGCGCACGGGCCGCCCACTGGCGTTGTGGCGCGCGCCCGATGCCGCGCTGCCGCAGCTGCTGGTGGCCCGCTCGCTCGAAGCTACCTACACGGGCCTACCCCCGGCCCTCGACGACCGCGCCCCGGCCGGCTTCGCCTTCTTTCCCTTCCGCGACTCGGACCACAACCCGGCCCTGTTTCTGCCCGCCGACGTGCGCTACGACCTAGCCCGGCCCGAAGCCGTGGCCGTGGCCCCGGCCGCCCGCGAGCTGGTGCCCAACCTCACAGCCTGGCTGGCGCTGCCCACCCCAGCCGAGCTGGCCTGGCACTACGGCACCCAGCCCGTGCCGCACACCGCTTCGGAGGCCGAATACACCGACTTGGTGCGGCGCGGCGTGGCCGCCATTGAGGCGCGGGAGGTGGTGAAGGTGGTGAGTTCGCGGGCCATGCGCCGCCCACTGCCGCCGGGGTTCGACCCACTGGCGGCGTTTGCGGAGCTGAGCGCGAAGTATCCGCGGGCATTTGTGTCGCTGGTGAGTGTGCCGGGCGTGGGCACTTGGCTGGGCGCCTCGCCCGAGGTGCTGGCCGAGGTTACGGCCGACGGGCAGTTCCATACCATGGCGCTGGCCGGCACGCAGCCGCTGGTGCCGGGCTCGCGGCCGCAGGAGGCCATCTGGCGGCAGAAGGAGATTGAGGAGCAAGCCCTGGTGGCCCGCTACATCGTGAGCTGCTTCAAGCAGCTGCGGCTGCGCGAGTACCACGAAACCGGCCCCCGCACCGTGGCGGCCGGCCAGCTCCTGCACCTGCGCACCGACTTTGAGGTGGACCTGCATAACGTGCCCAACGCTGCCTCGCTGGGCACCGACATGCTGCGGCTGCTGCACCCCACGTCGGCCGTAGGCGGTATGCCCAAAACGGCCGCGCTGGCCTTTTTGCAGCGCCACGAGGGCTACGACCGCGCCTACTACAGCGGCTTCCTCGGCCCGGTGAATGTGGAAGCGCCCGGCCTCGCGAGCCTTTTCGTGAATCTGCGCTGCCTGCAACTACGCGCCACCGAAGCCATTCTCTACGCCGGCACCGGCCTCACCATCGACTCCGACCCCGCCCGCGAGTGGCAGGAAACCCAGATGAAGATGCAAACCGTAGGCGCAGTTTTAGGGCAATGAGTCGTAGAACGTCATGCAGAGCGCAGCGAAGCATCTTGCCTGCCACCACTAATTCAATCGTTGCAGCGAAGCGGTAAAGATGCTTCGCTGCGCTCTGCATGACGTTCGCACTCTCTTATTCAGTTCTCCTTCAAAAGCCCTTTTGCCCATGCAGGCCGTTTATAACATCGCCGAAATCTGCGCCCGCCACGGCATTACCGATGTCGTTTTGTCGCCCGGCTCGCGCTCGGCCCCGCTCACGCTGGCCTTCGCCCGCCACCCCGATTTGAACGTGCGCGTGGTGCCCGATGAGCGGGCCGCCGCCTTCATTGGCCTGGGCATTGCGCAGGCGCAACGGCGGGCGGTGGCGCTGGTGTGCACCTCGGGCACGGCCGGCCTGAACTATGCGCCCGCCGTAGCCGAAGCCTTTTTCCAGCAGATTCCGCTGGTGATTTTCACCGCCGACCGCCCGCCCGAATGGATTGACCAGCTCGACGGGCAGACCATTCGGCAGCGCAATTTGTACGGTGCGCACGCCAAGGGCGAGTTTGAGTTTCCGGTCGATACCGCGCACGCCGATGCCAAGTGGCATTCAGCGCGCATTGTGAATGAGGCCATTAACCTGGCCCAAGCCGCGCCCGCCGGCCCGGTGCAGGTGAACGTGCCGCTGCGCGAGCCGTTTTACCCGAAGGCCGGTGAAGGAATCGAGTATGAAGCCGTGCGGATTACCCACGACCAGGCTGCCAACGCCACGCTAGCGCCGGCCGAGATTCTGGAGCTACGGCAACTGCTGCGGGACGCGAAGCGCGTGGTAGTGGTGGCGGGCCAGCAGCCCGGCAACCCTGGCTTGCTGGCGGCGCTCTACGAATTTGCGCAAGCCCGACAGGTCACGGTAGTGGGCGACGTTATTGCCAACGTGGGCGACGTTCCCAGTGTGCAGCGGCAGGACATTCTTCTGGCGGGCCTGAATCAGGATGAAAAAGCAGCTTTAAAACCGGATTTGCTCATCACCTTCGGCCAGTCGCTGATTTCGAAAAGCCTGAAGTTGTTTTTGCGTGATGCGGCTCCGGCCCAGCACTGGCACCTGCAAGCCACCGGCGAAGTAGCCGATACCTTCCGCTCGCTGACGCGGGTAGTACGGGTGCAGCCGGCGGTGTTTTTTCAGCAGTTGTCGGTCTTGAAAACCAATGAGGACACTACCTCCGGGGGTTCGAATTCCTTGCTCTCTACGAACCAGCTGCCCGGAACAACTGCCGCGTGGCAACAGGCCGATGCTGCCGCAGCAAAGTTTCTGGAGCAGTTTTTCACGGACGACGCCCAACCGTTCAACGAATTTTCTGCCTTCCGCCACGCCCTGGCGGCGCTGCCGGAAACCACGGCCCTGCACCTGGCCAACAGCATGGCCGTGCGCTACGCCAACATCTTGGGCCTGCCGCAAGGCCGACAAATTGAAGTTTTCGCCAACCGTGGCACCAGCGGCATCGATGGCTGCAACTCGACGGCCGTGGGCGCGGCGCTGGCTCAGCCCAGCCGGCCGGTGGTTTTGATTACCGGCGACGTGGCGTTTTTTTACGACCGCAACGCCTTCTGGCACAACTACCCGCTGCCCAACCTGCGGGTGGTGCTGTTCAACAACCACGGCGGCGGCATCTTCCGCATCATCGATGGGCCGCGCCAGCAGCCGGAGCTGGAGGAGTTTTTTGAGACGCGCCAGCTGCTCACGGCCGAGAACACGGCCAAGGATTTCAACCTGCGCTATTTCCCGGTTTCGAGCTTTGCTGAACTGGAAGCCGCGTTGCCGGTTTTCTTTGCAGCCGAAACCGGCGCGGCCATTCTGGAAGTCTTCACCGACTCGAAGACCAACGCGGCGTTTTTTGAGGAATACCGGGCGGCGGTGAAAACCGCATTTGCTTGAATTTAATTGACCGTCATGCAGAGCGCAGCGAAGCATCTTGCCAGAGGCAGTAATTTCTTCGTTATAATCTGAATTGATTAGTGGTTGCGGGCAAGATGCTTCGCTGCGCTCTGCATGACGTTTTTATATCGTTCAATAATCCCCCATCTATGACCGAACCCATCAGCTGGACCCCGATTAAGGAGTTCAAAGAAATTCTCTTCACGCAGTTTGGCGGCATCGCCAAAATCAGCATCAACCGGCCGCAGGTGCACAACGCCTTCACGCCGCTCACGGTGCAGGAAATGATTGACGCTATGCGCATCTGCCAGGACCGCACCGACATCGGCGTCATCATCCTAACCGGCGAGGGCGGCCGGGCCTTCTGCTCGGGCGGCGACCAGAGCGTGCGCGGCCACGGCGGCTACGTGGGCGAGGACACCGTGCCCCGCCTGAACGTGCTGGAGTTGCAGAAAATCATCCGCTCCATCCCCAAGCCGGTGATTGCCATGGTGGCGGGTTGGGCCATCGGCGGCGGCCACGTACTGCACGTGGTGTGCGACCTGAGCATTGCAGCCGATAACGCCCGTTTCGGCCAGACCGGCCCCAATGTGGGCTCATTCGATGGCGGCTTCGGGGCCTCCTACCTAGCCCGCGTGGTGGGCCAGAAAAAGGCCCGCGAAATCTGGTTCCTCTGCGACCAGTACGACGCCCAGGAGGCCCTCGACATGGGCTTGGTGAACAAGGTAGTACCGCTCGATAAGCTGGAAGAAACCACCGTAGCCTGGTGCCACAAGATTCTGCAGAAAAGCCCACTCTCGCTGCGTATGCTCAAATCGAGCTTCAACGCCGAGCTCGATGGGCAGGCTGGCATTCAGGAGCTGGCCGGCAACGCCACGTTGCTTTACTACCTCAGCGACGAGGCCAAGGAAGGCCGCAACGCCTACATGGAAAAGCGCCAGCCGGACTTCTCGAAGTTTCCGAAGTTCCCGTAAGGCGCGGGCGGTTGCCGGCAATAGAAAGGCTGTCGTTCTGAGCGCAGTGAAGGACCTTATCACGTTTGAGCTAATAATGCTGGCGTGATAAATCCTTCGCTGCGCTCAGAACGACAGCCTATTTAATTTTCCGAATAACAGTTTATCAAAAGCTGCCGCCCATGCAGCGGCAGCCGGCGCACCACGCGAAGAAAGCCCGCAGGCGCTCGTGCTTGCGGGCCTTTTTCTGGGCTTTGGCCTGGGCGTGCTGCTGCGCCTGCTCGGGCGTGCGCACAAGGGTTTCGGCGCTGCCGACGGGCGCGGACTGGGGGGCGAAGGGCTGGGCAGTAGTCATGGCGCGGTGGGAATGATGACTTGCCTAAGATAAACGTTAGCAACTTCAAAGTCAAGGCCGAAGATGTAAATGCCTGAATGCTGCTGCGACCGCACTGCGGCCCATGAGCCACCGAGACGCGTAATTTCGCCGCATGACCACATCCGCCAACCTGCCCACTTCCCTCCTGCTCAACGGCCGCGAATACGCCTACGCATCCATCCGCGAATACCCGGCCCAATTGGATGCACCCGTGAATGGCTACGAGGCCAAAATCCTCGACTTCGTGCGGCAGTGGCTGAATGGCACGCAGGAATTCACGCTGCACACTTCGGGCAGCACTGGCACGCCCTCGGCCATCGCGCTGCGGCGGCGGCAACTCGAAGCTTCGGCGCGGCGCACGGCCGATTTCTTCGACCTCGGGCCCGGCGACCGCGCGCTGGTCTGCCTCAACTGCGAGTACATTGGCGGGATGATGATGCTAGTACGCGGGCTGGAGCGCAACCTGCACCTCACCATCGTGGAGCCGCACGCCGACCCGTTTGCCTACGTGGCCGCCGATGCCGAATTCGACTTTTCGGCCTTCGTGCCCTTGCAGCTGAAAACCGTGCTGGCGGCCGGCCACGCGCCGCGCCTCGATAAGATGAAGGCCTTTCTGATTGGCGGCGCGCCCGCCGATGCGGCCCTGACGCAGGAGCTGCAGCCGCTGCAAGCCGCCGCGTGGCTGACGTATGGCATGACCGAAACCTGCTCGCACGTAGCGTTGCGCCGCCTCAACGGGCCGCACGCCACCAGCAGCTTCCGGGTGCTGCCGGGCATTGCGGCGGGCCAAGACGAGCGCGGCTGCCTCACGCTGCGCGGCGACGTGACCGACGACCAGCTCATCGTCACCAACGACGTGGTGCAGCTGGATGCGGAAAAGCACACGTTTGAGTGGCTGGGCCGGGCCGATTTCGTGATAAACTCGGGCGGCGTGAAGGTGCCGGCCGAGAAGGTGGAACTAGTACTCGACGTGGCGCTGGCGGAGATTGGGCAGTCGCGGCGCTGCTTCGTGGCGGGCCAGCCCGACGAGCGGCTGGGCCAGGCGGTAACGGCCTTTATCGAAGGCGAAGTGCTGACGGAAGAACAGGAAAACCAGCTTAAAAAACTGCTGGGCGAGCGGCTGGGCCGCTACGAGCAGCCCCGTCAGCTGCGCTACGTGCCCGAGTTCGCGGCCACGCCCAACGGCAAGCTCAACCGCGCCGCCACGCTGCGCCAAGCCAACGCGTAGCCATGCCCGGTTTCAACTTTTTGGCCCGCACCAAATGGCCGGGCACCCTGCTTCACCCGCTGCTGCTGTGGCTTTTGCTGCTGGGCGTGGCCGGTGCGGCGCACGCCCAAGCGCCGGATTCGACCAACGTATCGCCCAACGATTCAACGGTGATTGACAAGGCGGGCAGCTTCACGCCGCCGCCGGCGGGGCTGCCTTCGGCCGAGTTTGAAACCTATAATGTGAACGGCAACGGCGTGCGCTACACGGCCGCCCTCACCGGCCTGCTTACCACGGGCACGGTGGAGCGGGTGTATTTCAGCACCAGCCACACGGGCAATTACACCGCCAGGCACTGGCAGTTTCCGGCGGCGTTCAGCTACAGCTACGGGCGGCAGGCCGGGGCCGTGCGCGAGCGCGAGTTGCTGCTGCTCACCACGCCCGACTACCGCCTGGGCCGCTGGAAATTCTACGCGCTGGCCGAGTTCGAAACCAGCAACCTGCGCGCCATCGACCAGCGCGTGGTGGCGGGCGGCGGCGTGGGCTACCAGCTCTATGCCGACACGCTCAGCAACGAGGTAGCGCTGAGCACCTTTTTGCTGGATGAGCGCACCGACTACAACACCGAATTCGACCTGCAGCGCCACGTGGTGCGCAGCAGCACCCGCCTGAAGGCGCGCCTGAACCAGAAGGTTTTCAGCTTCTCTGAACTGCTGTTTTACCAACCCTCGCTGACCAATCCCGGCGGCGACTACCGGCTGAACAGCGCCACCGTGCTGGCCTTCAAGCTTTACCAGCACCTGGCCCTGAACCTGGCCTACACGTTTTCCTACGAAAGCGTGGTGGTGCAGAGCCGCGCCCGGGCCAACGGCACGCTCTCGGTGGGCTTCGCCTACAGCACGGGCAAGTAAAGTTGTCATTCCGACGCAGGAGGAATCTGAGTAAGCCGTTCATCGGACTTACCCCGATTCTCCCTGCGTCGGAATGACAGCTACTGCCCGACCTAACGCATGTTGGTTTGGGTGAAGAGCGGCTCCTTGTCCTTCAGCACCTTAATCAGGTCGCCCAGAAACAGGTTGGCGCGCAGGTAGAACACGGGGCCGTTCAGCTCTTTCTGGATGGCGATGGGCACGAACACCGGCTGCCGCCAGCCCAGCCCCGTGCCGATGCCGCTCCAGCGAAACACGCGGTACTGGGCAGCCAGCGTAGGCTCCACAATGCCCATGAATTCGCGCGGGGTTTGGTCGGAGCCGCCGCCGTCGGCTGCATACAGCACGAAGGCCGAGCCCAGGCCCACCTGCAGGTTGGCGCTGAGCTCCCAGCGGCGGTTTTCGAGCAGCACGTAGCCGGCGTAGGCCGCCAGGTAACGGAAACGGATTTCAGCGTCGGCGTCCTCGGCGGCGTTGTCGGGCTTGGCTTGGCGCGAGGGCACGCCGGTGCTGAGGAAGTAGATGGCGGCCCCGGTGCGGAAGCGGCTTTTGAACTCGAGGCCCAGCTTGAGGCCGTTGATGGTGGTGAGGTGGTGGTTGAGGATGGAATAGCGCGAATCGTACTGCACCACGAAGCGGTTGTGCGGCAGGCGCGCGACGTTGGGCCGGCGCACCACCGAGTCGGGCCGGGCCAGGCCCACGGCCTGCGCCTGCGCGCCCATCGGCAGCAGCGCCCCAATCAACCACACAAGACGATACAACCAGCGCATAACAACCGTGAAACACCCCTTACGGCCTACCGGGGTTTCGCGGCCACAAAGGTACGCCCGGCCTAGCGCGCCAGCGCCTGCTCGATGGCCGCCACGGCCTCGGCCCCGGCGCTGGGGCGCGGGGCCGTGCGGGTGAGGATGCGGCCATCGCGCCCGATGAGCCAGTACGTGGGAAAAACCTGCACCTGGTAGCGGCTGGCTACGTCGTCGCCCTCGGGGCTGCGCAGGTGCACGCTGTTGGGGCTGAGCAGGTGTTGGGCGGCCAGCACCTGCTGCCATTTTTCCTCTTTGTCGCCCACCGAAATGTAGACGAACGCCACGTCGCGGCCATTCATTTTCTGCTTCAGCTCGATGCTGGCGGGCATTTCCTGCAGGCAGGGCGCGCACCACGTCCCCCAGAAATCGAGGTACAAAACTTTGCCGCGCAAGTCGGCCAGCGATACTTTCTTGCCGGTGTTGTCGAGCAGCGTGAAAGCCGGAGCCGGGCTGCCCACTTGCACCGCCAACTGCTGAACGATGAGCGTGCGCAGGGTGCGGGCAAACGTGGAATCGCGGTTGTGAGCACGGAAAGCGGGGTAAGCGGCTACCACGGCATCCGGATTGAAATTGAGCTTCCAGCTGTAGAACTGAAACATGGCCAAGTCGATGCTGGCCGGGTTGGGGCCGAAATCGACCTGGGCGAGGGCGTAGTGGCGGCGCGCCTCCGCAGCATCGGTGCTGAGCACGCCGCTGGGATTTAAGCGGTTGGCGTAGGAGGTGAGAAAGCGCAGCACGGCGGTTTTGCCCTTGCTGCCCCGCTCGCCCAGGTATTGGTCGAAGGTTTTGAGCGGCAGTTGCTGCAGAAAGTCGAAATAATTGGCCGGCAACACGGGCTCCTGCTTGGCCAGGGCGCGGTAGTGGCCCGGGTATTCGAGCAAGGCAATGGCCCAACCGAGGTCGATGTCGAGCTTCTCGCTGCGCTGAAACTCGGCGGGCAGCGGGTGGGCTTTGGCGGAGGCGGCCAGGAAGTTGCGCTGCGCCTGCCGGAAAGCATCGGCCTGCTGGCGCATTTGGGCGGGCGTGGTAGTGGCGGTGGGCACGGGGCGCGGCACGTCGGCGGCCGGCCCAAACTCAAACTTCCACAGCGACCGGGCCAGGTAGTTATTGGCATCGGCCCCGCGCCCGGTGTAGCGCAGGCTTTCGTCGAAGCGCGGGAAATCGAGGGTCATCCCCACGTCGTCGCCGGGCGCGAGGTAGAGGCTGGCGTGCTGGCGGGCGTAGTTGAAATCGACCGGGATGCCGGCGGTCAGGTCTTTCAGGGTGATGGTGAAATTGCCGGCCGGGTCGAGCACGGTTTTGGCCGCTTGCGAGCCCTGGTGGCGGCCGTAGCTCAGGCGCACGGTGTCGCCGGCCGGGGCGTGGTCGAGGTGGCCGTGGAGCCGGGCCGGGGCCGGCGGCGCGGGCTGGTGCAGCGCCGCCGCGAGGGCCAGCGCCGATAGAGAAAACAGCATGAGAACAGTGGAAAGGATGAAACGTGGGGCAAGATACTTCTCGGCACAGAGCCGTTCGGTGGCGCATTGGTTGCTTCGCCCCCGCCCAAATGCCGTTTCACCGCCCGCCCCCGGCGCTTCGCCCCGATGGCGCTGGCAACGGCCGGGCCGCGCCACTAGCTTTGGCCCAACACCTTGCTCCTGCCCCTATGCTCACTCCCGACCTGCTGTTCACCATTGCCAACAATGTAGCCGTGGTGGGCTGGGTCCTGCTGGTGCTGGCCCCGCGCTGGCGCGGCACCCGCGCCGTGGTGCTGAGCGGGGCGCTGCCGCTGCTGCTGGCCGCCACCTACGCGGCAGTTATCGGCTACCAAACGGTGGCGCACCCGGCGGCGGGCGGCGGCTTTGGGTCGCTGGCGCAGGTGGCGGCGCTGTTTCGGCAGCCGTGGGCACTGGTGGCCGGCTGGGTGCACTACCTCTGCTTCGATATGTGGACCGGCGCCTGGGAGTTGCGCGATGCCCAGCGGCGCGGCGTGCCGCACGGGCTGCTGGTGCCCTGCCTGCTGCTCACGTTTATGTTCGGGCCGGTGGGGCTGCTGCTGTATTTCGGCGTGCGGCAGCGGTATCCAGTGCCGGTGGTTTTGGCATTACCCAATTAACCTGATTACGCATGATTTCCGCTGCTGAAATATTACTCTGGCTGTTTGTTATCGGCCTGGGCGTGGCGTTTGGGGCCGGGCTCTACGAAACGCGCATCATCCTGCCGCAATGGTTCAGGCCATCGGCCGAAGGCTACCGCGTGGATGGGGAAGCCATGCAGCGCACCGACGTGGGCCGCCGGTTTTGGGGGCCGGTTACCACCGGGCCGCTCACGCTGCTCACGCTGGCCAACCTGGCGGTGGCGTGGTCGGCCCCGGCGCCCCGGCACGGGTGGTGGCTAGCCGCCGCCCTGCTGGCGCTGGCCGAGCGGCTCGGCACCTTCGGCTTCTTCATTCCGGCTGCTCTGCGGCTCCAGCGGGCGGCTGCGGGCCCGGCCACGGCCCGGCTGGCGGCGTGGTGGGTGCGCCTGAACTACGGCCGCAACCTGCTCACGCTGCTGGCGTGGCTGGCAGCGCTGCGGGCTTTTTCTCTGCCGTTTTAGGCTCATTCCTGGTTCGACAAACAGCTGAACCCAGTCTTCACTTATTTCTTCTGAACAGCATGAAAACTGCCCTGCTTCCGCTCACTGTGCTCTCGCTGGCCGCTGGCCCAGCGGCTTCCCAAACTGCTTTTTCGCTGCCCACGGCCCTGCGCGTACTGCACCGCGTGAACCCGGTGCTTTCCTATACCGGCTGGCTGAACATAGCGCTGGCCGTACTGGCCCTGGCCCTGCTGCCCCTCGACCACCGGCTCGTAACCGGCGCGCTGGTGTGGCTCAAGCCGCTGAAGTTTGCGCTGTCCATCGCGGCGTTTGCCTTCACGCTGGGCTGGCTGCTGGCCGACCTGCCGGCCCCGGCCCAGCGCAGCGTGCAGCTCATCAGCTGGGGCGTGGCCCTGAGCATGCTGGTAGAGCAGGCCGTGATTTTTGCGCAGGCGGCGCGCGGCACCACTTCGCACTACAACAATTCCACGGGGTTCGACGCTGTGCTGTTCGGGCTCATGGGCGTGTTCATTGCCGTGAACACCCTGATGAGCGCCTGGGCCCTGTTCCTGGCCTGGCGCTACCAGCCGTTTGGGCCAGCCAGCTACGCGTGGGGCGTGCGCCTGGGGCTGCTGGTGTTTCTGGTCGGCTCGGTGCTGGGGGGCTTCATGATTCATAACCAGCAGCACACGGTGGGCGCGGCCGACGGCGGCCCCGGCCTGCCCGGCCTGGGCTGGAGCACCCGCGCCGGCGACCTGCGCATTGCTCACTTTCTGGGCATGCACGCCCTGCAGGCGCTGCCGCTGCTGGGCTGGGCCCTGAGCCGCTGGGCCCCGCAACAGGCCACCGGGCTCACCTGGGCCGGGGCGGCGGTGTATGCGGGGGCGGTGGCCGGGCTGTTTGCGCTGGCGCTGGCGGGCCGGCCGCTGTGGGCCGCGTAACAAAGCGCGCCCCCTATTTTTGACTGCTCACCAAGCCCCGCGCCCGCCCATGCCCACCCTGAATGACCGTCGGTTTCTGCTGGGCGGCATTCCGTTGCTGAGCCTGGTTATTGCCTTGGTCGACGTGCCTGCCGGCACCGCCGGCCGCGTGCCGTTGCTGCTGGGCCACTGGGCCGTTTCGCTGTACTTCACCACGGGCTACTGGCTGGCCAACCGGCAGCTGTGGATGACGCTGCTGGCCCGCCTGCCGCGCCCCGAGCAGACGCCGCGCCGCCTGTGGCTCCTGGCCGGCCTGGCGGTGCTGGTGACGGCGGCCGCGTCGGTGCTGCTGCTGTTGCTGCCGCACGCGCTGCTGCCCACTGACTTTCCGCTCACGCTCCCGGCGCTGCTCAAGCAGGCCCGCTTTAGCCTGGTGCCCACCGTGGCGGTGCTCACGCTCTACGAAACCATGTATTTCTTCGAGCAGTGGCGGGCCAGCCTGGGCCGGGCCGAAGCGCTGGGCCGCGCCCAGAACCAGGCCCAGCTCGACGCCCTGCAAAGCCAGCTCGACCCGCATTTCCTGTTCAACAACCTCAACACGCTCGCCGCCCTCATCGAGCCCGGCAACGCCCCGGCCCAGGATTTTGTGGAGCAGCTGGCCGACGTGTACCGCTACGTGCTGCTGGCCCAGGGCCGCGCCACCGTGCCGCTGGCCGAAGAGCTGGCCTTCATCGAAACCTATCTGGCGCTGCACAAGGCCCGTTTTCGGGATAATCTGCGGGTCGAAATAGCTATTACGCCCGATGCCCTGGTGCGACACGTGGCCCCGCTCAGCGTGCAGCTGCTGGTAGAAAATGCGCTGAAGCACAACGTCGCCTCGCGCGAGCACCCGCTGCGCCTGCGCCTGGTAGCAGAGGCCGACACCCCAGATACTTTGGTGGTCGAAAACACGCTGCGGCCGCGCCAGGCGGGTTTCGCGCCCGGCACGGGCACGGGCCTGGCCAACGTGCGCCGCCGCTACGAGCTGCTGGGCGCGGGGCAACCGGTAGCGGCCGGCGCGCGCAACGGGGAGTTTGTCGTACACCTGCCCTTGCTGCCGGCGCAGCGTTCATCTGCAACTCCACTATGACCGTTCTTCTCCTCGAAGACGAGTACCCCGCCGCCGAGCGCCTCCAGCGCCTGTTGCTGCAAGCCGCGCCCGAAGCGCAGGTGCTGGCCGTGCTCGATACCGTGGCTGGGGCGCTGGCCTGGCTGGCCACCCACCCCACGCCCGACCTTATCCTCAGCGACATCCAGCTGGCCGATGGGCTGAGCCTGGAAATCTGGGAACAGGCCGTGGTGCCCAGTCCGGTCATCTTCACCACGGCCTTCGATGCGTATGCCATCCGCGCCTTTCAGGCCCACAGCGTAGCCTATCTGCTCAAGCCGGTGAAGCTGGCCGAGCTACAGGCCGCCCTGGCCAAGCAGCGGCAGTGGAGTGAGTTAAATCAGTTAAGAGTTAAAAGTGAAGAGTTAACAGTTAAATCTTCAGATGCTCTCGCTTCAACTCTTAACTCTTCACTTTTAACTCTTAACTTCATCGAGCGAATGCTCGATACCCTCCGGCCTTGTAAAACGCGGTTTCTGGTGCGGCAGGGCGAGCAACTGCTGCCCCTGCCGGTGGCTGAAGCGGCCTGGTTTCTGAGCCGCAACGAAACCGTGACGCTAGTGGCCGCCGACGGCCGCCGCTTCGTGCTCGACTACACCCTCGAACAGCTCGAAGGCCGGCTCGACCCGGCCCGGTTCTTCCGCCTCAACCGCCAAATAATTGCCCAATTGCCGGCCGTGCGCCGCCTGCACCCGCATTTCGGCGGCAAGCTTTTGGTCGAGTTGCACCCCGCGCCGGCCGAGGAAATCGTGGTGAGCCGCGAGAAAGCCCCGGCCCTGAAAGCCTGGCTGGAAGGGTAGGTTTTGCCGTATCTTGTTGCACTAACCCCCATTGCCATGACTGCCATCACCCTGAAAAGCGCCGTGCTTGAACGCCTCACCGACGAGGAATTCTATCAGTTCTGCATGGACAACCGCGACCAGCGCATCGAGCGCGATGCCAATCACCAAATCACCATCATGCCCCCTACCAATTCCGAAACCGGCGCGTCGAATAGTGAAATAAATTACCAGCTCGCACACTGGAATCGCCAGCACGAATTGGGCAAGACGTTCGATTCTTCCGCCGGCTTCACCCTCGATACCGGGGCCATGCTCTCGCCCGATGCCAGCTGGATTGCCTGGGAAAACTGGAACGCGCTGAGCCTCGACGACCGGCGCGGCTTCGCCCGCATCTGCCCCGACTTTGTGGTGGAGCTGCTCTCGCCCACCGACCGCCTCACCGACACCATGCGCAAGATGGAGCACTGGCTCGAAGCGGGTGCCAAGCTCGGGTGGCTCATCGCGCCCGGCACCGAGTCGGTCTACATTTTCGAGCCCGGCCAGCCCGTGCGCCCCGTCGTGGGCTTCGACCAGGAGTTAGTGGCCGGGTCGGTGCTGCCCGGCTTCGTGCTGGAGCTGCGCCGCCTGCGGGCGGAGTAATTATCCGTCTGTCATCCTGAGCAAAGCGAAGGACCTTATCCCGTCAGAACAAGCCGTTTGTTCCAGCGTGATAAGGTCCTTCGCTTTGCGCAGGATGATAGGCGAAACCTACCTGTCCAGCCAGCTCTTGAACACGTTCACTTTTTCGCGACTCACCAGCACCTGGGCGTCGGGCGCGGTGGGTTTGAGCACGGTTTGCAGGCGCGAGTTGGCGTAGTGGATAATGTCCTGAATGGCCGACTGCTGGGCCAGGTAGGCGCGGTTGAGGCGGAAGAAGCGGCGCGGGTCGAGCAGCGTTTCGAGCTGGTCCATCGTGTAGTCGACCACGAATTTGCGGCCCTCGGTGGTTTGCAGGAAGGTGGCTTTTTCGAGGCTGAAGAAGTAGGCAATCTGGTCGAGCGGCACTACTTTCAGGTGCTCGCCCACGCGCACCACAAACTGGGTTTTGTAGCTGGCAGCGGGTGCGGCGCTTTGCTGCATCTGCTGCACGAGCTGGGCCAGCAGCGCGGGGTCGAAGGCCGGCGCCGGGGCTGGGGCAGCGGCGGGCAATGGCGCGGCGGGCAGGCGCTGGCGCAGCTTGGCGAGGGCGGCAGCCAGCTCGTCGGCATCGATGGGCTTGAGCAGGTAGTCCACGCTGTTCACCTTGAAGGCCTGCAGCGCATACTGGTCGTAGGCGGTGGTGAAGATGACCGGGCAGCGCACCGCCACCTGCTCAAAAATCTCGAAGCTCAGCCCGTCGGCCAGGTTGATGTCGAGAAACAGCACGTCGGGCGCTATTTCGCGCAACAGCTTCACCGCCTGCGCCACCGATTCGGCCGTGCCGAGGATTTCGAGCGGCTCGGGCTGGCGGGCCAGCATATCGGCCAGGCGGCGGGCGGCAAGGGGTTCGTCTTCGACGATGAGGGCGCGGATGGGCATTGGGGCAGCAGCGGAGTAATTGAATCCCAAAAGAACGTCATGCTGAGCGTAGTCGAAGCATCTCTACCGCGCAACTAATTCCGACGATTGGGTTTCAATTAGATTTACTACTGCGGTAGAGATGCTTCGACTGCGGCTGCGCCTCCGCTCAGCATGACCGTTCTCACGCCTGTCTACAGCACCAGCAGCGGCAGCGTCACCACAAACTCGCCGTTTTCCTCGCCGCTCACCAGCGGCTTGTCGGTGAGGAAGGCGTAGCGGGCGGCCAGGTTGGCCAGGCCCCGGCCCGACGACTCGCCCGGGGCCAGCCGGCGCGGGCGGCGGGTGTTGCGCACGGTCAGGGTATGGGCCGCGGGGTCCAGGGTCACGCGCAGGTGCAGCGGGTCGGCCTGGTAGGCGGCGTTGTGCTTGAGCACGTTTTCGAGCAGCAATTGCAGGGCCAGCGGCGGCACGTAGTACGGGGCCACGGCCGCGGGCGGCAGGTCCATATCCACGGCCAGGGCTTCGCCGAGGCGGGTTTTCTGGAGGTAGAGGTAGCTTTCGGCGAAGGCAATTTCGTCGGCCAGCGGCACCAACTCCTGGCTTTCGCTGTCGAGCACGTAGCGGTACACCTGACTGAGCTGGCGGATGAAGCGCACGGCCCGGGCGGGGTCGTTTTCCTCCACCAGCGAGGTCAGCGCATTCAGCGAGTTGAACAGGAAGTGCGGGTCGACCTGCCGGCGCAGCGAGTCGAGGCGGGCCACGGCGGTTTCCTTTTCGAGGCGCTCGACGCGCACCGTGGCCTCGCGCCAGCCCAACAGGAAGGAGCGCGAGTGCATGAACAACGACACAATCACCGTCAGAATCAGGGGAACTACCATCTGCCTCAGCACATTGTCTTGAAAAACATAGCTCGGCGGCCGGTGCCACAACAGCAGTGCTAGGGCCTCGCCTATCAGCACAATCACGGTCAGCGAGGCCGCCAGCGACGCGCCCACCGTGAGCAGCAGCCGGCGCACGGGCCGCTCGTTCCAGCCCATGCGCCGGTTCAGCCAGTCAGAAGTGTAGCCGTTGGCCAGCCACAGCCCCACAAAATAGGCCAGCGAGATACCAAAGCTGATGCCGAAATCGACCGGGTGCTGCCAGGGGTGCGCCTCGTTGGAAAACGCGAAAAAGAACGTTCCCAGCAGTATCCACCAGCGCCGCTCCCAGATGCTGCGCAGCTGCGAAGGCTCGGTGGTCGTCACCCAGGGCTGGGCCAGGCGGGCGTTGGCGGCGGCAGAAAACGAGTCGGAATGGGGCGGACGCACGGCGGCAGGCAGGCAAGTTTCCATCAAAGTAAGGGGCTGAAGGTAGAATGGAGCTGGTTGCACGACGTAGGGGCGGGGCTTGCCCCCGCCCGTCGTCCGCACTGCGTTATCGATTCCGTTCAACGACGGGCGGGGGCGCGCCCCGCCCCTACGTCGTGCTCGTTCCCTACTTCGCGGCCGTGGCGGGCGCTTCGTACTGTTTCATGCGGCCTTTCAGCTGGCCCTGGCCCCAGTTGGGGGCCAGCGGGCCGGCGGGCACGAAGGCCGCGAATTTCGCCTGGGCCTGCACGTAGAGCGGCTTGGCAGCCTCGGCGCCACCGCCAAACATCTTGGGCGTGAAGTTCACGTTGTTGGCCTCCACCAGGTAAGGGCGCGGGTTGGCGGGGTTCAGGGCCTGGGCCTTGGCCACGGCCTCGCCCACCAGCTCCGAGTATTTCATCGAGCGCATCATGGGCGCGATGCCCAGGCGGGCCTGGTAGGCGTAGGCCTGCAGCGTGAGCAGCTCCGACTCATCGCCGTGCAGCTGGCGGGCTTTGGCCAGGGCGGCCTCGGCCTGGTCGAGGGTTTTGTCTTTGGCGTCGCCGTCTTCCTTGCTCTGGAACACGTTAATCACCAGCGCATAGGCCTGGTAGTAGCGGGGCAGCCAGTCGTTGGGCGCCACGGTGGCGGCGCGCTCAAACTTGGCAGCCACGGCTTTGAGCACGGCCGGGTCGCCGGTGCTCATCAGCTCGGTGATGGTGGCGGCCATCATCGTGGTATAGGCATCGGCAGGAGCAGCGGCGGTAGTGGCGACTGCGGCAGCGGGTTGGGCCTGGGCGCTGGCGGTGAGGACAGCGGCAGCGAGGGCGAGCGTGAGGACGAAGGTTTTCATGGGAGTAAGCTGGGGGTTGATGGTGGAGGATTGAAGTGCCGTGGTTGATGATTCAAAGGTGGCGGCGGGCCGGGCCGGCCGGAAATGCCTGTTCCCGAAGCGTCGGATGAGGCGGATGAACCGGCGGCGGCGGGCGACGGGCGGGCGGTGGCTTTTTGGGGGCCGCCGGCGCGGGCAATGCAACGCCTGCGCCGGCCAAGAGGCTCCTGGTTGTGTTCCACCCCACTTTTCAGCCCTTGCCCATGCGTTTGCCTTCCCTCGCTCTCGGCGGCCTGCTCCTCGCCGCCGCCCTCCCCGCTCACGCCCAAACGGCCCCCGCCGCCGCCCGCTACTACGTGGGGCTGGCCGCCTACAGCAGCTACTTCCAGCCGCTGGGCGACCTTTCGCAGGCCAACCGCAACGAGGTGCGGGTGCCGTTGCAGCTGGTGGCCGGCTACCAACTGCGCCCACGCCTGGCGGTGCAGGTGGGCGTGGCCTACAGCGGCACCACGGCCAGCTACGCTACCGCCGGGCGGGCCTACAGCCCCGCCAACCCCACGCAGGGCACGTATTTCGACTACAATGCCACCGATACCCAGCGCCGCGTCACGCTGTCGGTGCTGGCCCGCTACACGCTCACGCGCAACGCGGCCCACCGCGTGCAGTTCGACGCGCTGGGCGGCTTCACCCTCGAGCACGGCCGCACCTTCCTGCGCGGCACCCAGGCCGACAGCGTCGGCGGGGCGTTCGTCGTCAGCCCGTTTAGCTACCACGCCTCGCGCACCAACCTGCTGCTCACGGCGGGCCTGGGCACCCGCCTGCGCCTGAGTCCGCGCTTCACGCTGTTCTATGATTTCACCCTGAACAAAAACCTGAACATGCCCGGCTACCTGCCGGGCAGCCTCACCAGCAGCAGCGCCCTGGGCCTGCGCTATCGGTTTGGGCGGTAGTCTTCGCTTCGGGCCCATGCAAAAAGCGGCCGCCCCTGGCAGGGGCGGCCGCTTTTTGCGCGGGCTGGCCGTCAGGCCCTAGCTGGGCAACGTACCCTTGTGGGCCGTCACGGCCTGAATGGCCTAGTCGAGCGTCGCAATCTGGGCATCCACCTGGTCGGCGTCCACGTCGGCGAGGTAGGCGGTGGGGCCACTGGTGGTTTCGCTGCTCAGGGTCAGGTTGTCGCGCCGCGAGGTGGCGGCGATGAGCGCCCGCTTGGCCGCGCGCAGCTCAACCGGCGTGAGGCCGGTGCGGGCAGCCTCGGTGGTGTAGTGGGCCACGTCGTCGGTGGCTTTGGCCAGCTGGGCGGCCACGGTGGTGGCCCGCTCGGTGGCCCGCCCGTCGGCGTAGGTCTGGGTGTAGTCGCGGTAGGCGTAGGTGGCCTTTTCTTTGGTGAGGCTGTCCAGGGCCTGGTCGCACTCGGCTTTGGTGGTGAGCAACGTTACATCGGCTGCCATAGAACTTGTAGGGGGTTTTTGAGTGGGAATAAATGGGTTGAGCCCAAATGTAGCCGGCCGCGTAAATCGCACAAAATCACTCCCAACAAAGGACAAAAGCCGCGCTTTTCCCCGGTTTGGGCCGGTTGTGGGCGGGGCACAACTGCCCGTCAGGCAGCGCGCAGCGAAGCATCTTTACCGCAGTAGTAATTGAGTTTACTATCGCGGTAAAAATGCTTCGCTGCGCGCTGCCTGACGTTCTTTTTATTTCCTCCTTCTTCCCTACCCTTCTCCCAGCAGCGCACCCAGCGCCGCGGCCTCGGCCTCCAGGGCCAGCGCCCGCTGGTGCCCGAGGTGCCAGGCAGCCAGCACCTCGGGCGGCAGGGCCAGCGGCACGGTGGCCAGCTAGGCGTGCACGTAGCGCAGGCGCACAGCCTCGCGGGTGGCGGGGGCCTCACCCGCGGGCGGGGGCGGCGGCAGAGCGGCCAGCAGCGTGGGCAGGGCGGCGGCCCAGCGGGCGGCCACGGCGGCTTGCTCGGGCAGGTCGCGCAGCTGCCAGCGCAGGGTGCGGGCCTCGTGCAGGCAGGCGGCCCGGCGGCGCTGCAGGGGGCCGGCGTCGAAGGGGCCGGGCGGCGGGGCGGTGTCAGGTGCGGGCGACGCGGGGGTGACTTCGGCAGCTTCGAGCGGGGCCAGGAAGGGGGCCAGCCGGGCACTCACATCGCAGGTAAGGGCGCGGGCCCCGCTTTCGAGCTGGCTCACCAGGCCGGGCGATATGCCCAGCAGGACCGCCAGTTCCCGGCGGGTCAGGCCGTAGTAGCGGCACACCCGCGCCAGGCGGGAATCGGAATAGTTAGCGAAACGGGCCATGCAAAACAGGTGTAAAGAATTCGGACGAGGCAGTAATAATTCTTTACAAGGTATGTAAACAATTATCATCAGCCTACCTGAATTCTTTACACCCAGCAATGCGACGCAACCTGATACATAGCAAGAATCCCCGGCTGCGTTGGCAGCCGGGGATTCTTTTGTTGGATTCGTCAGCGCTTACACTAATTCGAAATCGGGTATTATAGCATAATCGGTGCGTTCAGCGAGGCGCTGACTGGCCCGCTCAATACCGGCCTGCCGGGCCGGGTTTGCTGCTAATTCGGCCTCTTCACGGCACTTGTCACGCTGGGAGATGTAGCTCATCATTTGCGAAACCTGCGCGTCCGTCATATGGGCCGCGTGCATGTGGAGCAGATGGCTCAGTAAGGTAACTTCTTCAGCGAGCGCAAGACCGGATACTGGCTGCGCGGTACAGGAACTGCTCAGGATGCTTTCCAACAGGTATTTCTCCGATTTGGGCGCAGCACCCAACCCATCCCACTTGCGCGTAGAATAGGAAACCGTACTGGGAGCAAGGGCAAAATCAAGCATGGCAAAAGGATATTTACGATTCTACTAACTGAATTTCGGTAAAAGAAGTTTGCTTACGCAGTCCGACAACCCGAAACGAGGTGTGGGGTAAAAATAGCACCTCTTGTTCATTTTCAATACCGTACCGCCCGTTACTTCCATAGTGCGAAAGGCCCTCAATGTAGCGCCCGGTGCGGGATAAGATGGTCAACAGGCAATTTTTACGATGTAGATTGTCGAAAAGAATTTTTCTGGCTATCCTTTGGGAAGTACTGGAAGACATAAAATTTGGCCAATGCTGGTTGGCTAATGTACCGAATGGTTCCCCCTGAGCCTCTCGCTGGTGCAGTTCCTGCAGCACCTCCGCAGGCCACTGTTCGGCGCTATACACCGGGCCAACGTGGGCCGGTAGCCTAGTCAGGGCCGCTTGCAACCACAGGCCCGCGGGCTCGGCAATATTGCCGCCAGCCTTGGCAATGGGGCCTTTTATAGCATTTGCGCAGTCATGGGAGAGGGTGTAGTAGTAGATAATGGCTTTTTCTTCGGGCGTGAGGTCGGGGTGGGCAGCGGCATAGCCACCCTCCTGCACTACCCGCAATGCGTGAATCAGGGAAGGGTCGGTAGTGAAATCGAGGAGCGGTAGCGGGTTCATCAAAAGCAGCAGCAAGCCAGTTTGGTTTGGTCAAGATGGGGGTGACTTACAAAGCCCCGGTGCCCTCCACCAGCTCGATTTCGGCCGGGGTGAGCTGGTAAAGCTGGTACACTAGTGCGTCTAGGTCCTAGTCGCGCTGGGCCAGGTGCTGGCGGGCGGTGGCCTGCGCCTGCTGGTGCGCCGCGTGGTGCTTCAGCCACTCTCCTTTCTCCTTAAGACCGAGGGCGCGGCCGATGCTTTTTTCGAGGGCCGTGCTCCAGGGCTTCCACTCCTGCGTGAGGGCCAGCTTGCCGCTAAGTGGGGCGCTCAGGCCCAGCTCGGCGCGGAGTAGGGCGGCAAAGTCGGCATCGGCGGCGTGCAGGGCGCGGTGCCCGGCCAGCAGCTCGTCGGCCAGGGCAATGAAGGGCTGTTGCTCGGCGGGGGTGATGTTGGGGATGGGAATTTGGGCCAAATACTCCTTGGAAATATTAACCGTCAGTTTCGATTCATTGGTGAACCGAACCGTGTAAAACCAATTAACCAACCTCGAATTAAGAAGCCCTAAAATGTATTTTATTGAAAATGGTATGTCAGCCTTTAAAATAAGGTTATTAATTGACTCCTTATCATAGAACTGTTGGTCATCGTAAGCTACAGTAATGGGCCGACTGCCACCTGTGATTCGCTGAATCAACAGCTTCTCCTTAGCCTCAAATATTTTAGGAGTTCTTGCTCTATGAAGTTGTTTCGGGTCGTAGTTCAGGTATTTAAAACCTCTCACGATGTAGCGACCAACGTGCTTTCCTTCCAGAAATCTTTTGTAGCCTGGTTGCGGAGAATCCGAAATTATGTCATCCTGATTGTGCGTGATTACGACACCGAAAATCAACTCCTCACACAAATCCCCAAGCAGGATTGAACTATCAACAATTTTATCCAGAATTATGCTATTGGCAATATTCGTATTGATTCCGATAACATAACCAGCTTTCTTAAACTCGTCCTGCTTAATCACCTGCTCAATATCTGATTCGGTATCGAATCGAATAATTGTTTCCTGACTGCTGTTATCCCTGTTTTTCTCTACTGAAATAACAATTGCGCTAGTAGTTGCATCTGCAAAAACACCACCACCAAGGTCTGTTAAAAATTCGAGCCTTGCATTATCCAGAAGAAACCTGCGCGAACTATCATATGACGTCACACGCAAAAATGTATTTGGAATAATGAAAGACAGTTTACCAAATTCTTTGAGCAGACCAATAGACAGCTCATTGAACAGAGTAAACAAGTTGACTTTTCCCGAACCTGATTGATAGTTCTTTTGGAAAAACTTCTTTTCCTCTTTTGAAAGCGTGGCATTGCCCCCAAATACATACGGCGGGTTCCCCACCACCACGTCAAACCCACCAGATTCAAATGCTTCGGGGAAGGCGGCTTGCCAGTCGAAGGCGCGGTCGCCGGCCACGGCGGGGTCGGCGATGAGGGAGTTGCCGGTGCGGATGCTGTGGTCGAGGGACGTGAGGGGCCGGCCGGGGTTGGCAGTCTGGAGCCAGAGGCTGAGGCGGGTAATCTGGACGGATTCGGGGTTGAGGTCGACGCCGTAGAGGTTGTGCTGGAGGATGTGGCGGTCGAGGTCGAACAGCTCGCGCTGGCCGGCGCGCAGCTCGGCCAGAGCATCGTTCACCACCTGCCCCTCGCGCAGCAGGTAGCCAAAGGCCTCGTTGAGAAACGCGCCCGAGCCGCAGGCGGGGTCGAGCACGCGAATGGCGCGCAGGCGCTGGCCGTAGGCCTCCCAGGCCGCGAGGTGCTTCTGCACTCGGGCGCTGGGCACGAGCAGGCGCTTGGTTTGCTGGTTCACGCCGATGGTGGCGCGGTCGGCATCCGTGAGCTCAGGTAAGTTATCGAGGCCGGCCTCCTGGCGGCGCTCGCGCAGCCAGCCGCCCACGGCCTGCTGCACAATGTAGCGGGTGATGTAGTCGGGGGTGTAGAAAATGCCGTCCTGCTTGCGCTTGCCCTGCTTGGCGCTAGGCGGGGCCTCGCCCAGCAGGCGGGCGCGCTCGGCCTCTAGGTCGGCGAGGCTCTGCTCGAAGATGTGGCCGAGGATGTTCACGTTCAGCTCGGAGGCGAAGTCGTAGCGCTCCAGGCTGAGGACCGGCCCGAGGGTGCGGTCCTTGATGACGAGGGCATCGAGGGCGGCATCGGGGGCGAAAAGGCCGCCGTTGAAGCGGTTGATGTTGGCGCCGGGGTTGCCCAGGTCGATGCTCTGGAACAGGCCGCGCACGGTGCGGTAAATCTTGTCGTCGGCGGGGTCGAAGACGTTAGCCCGCACGGCATCGAGCAGCCGCCGGAAGGTGAGGCGCGGAATAATGTTCTTGTCTTCGCAGAAGCACACGAAGATGATGCGGTCGAGCAGCTTCTGGGTATGCCCGAGCAGGGCCAGCGGCGGCACGTCGGGGTTCTGCTCGATGAGGTGGTCGAGTAAGTCGCGGCGGGCGGTGCGGTAGTCGCGGTAAAACTCCTTACTGATGCGGGCCTCCTGGTCCTGGCGCTGGCGCAGAGCCTGGTCGAGGGGGGCATCGGGCTGGGCCGGGGCGGGCAGCAGCTGCCCGCTGCCCAGCAGCGCAAAGAAGCGCACGAGGGCCAGCGGGCTATCGGGCAGGGAGCGGAAGTCGAAGACTTCGGCGCGGGTCTGGTCGTTGGCGGCATACAGGCGCAGTTCCACGAAGTTGCTCACGATAACCCAGCGGCAGCTCGGCCCCATCTTGGAGGGGTAGCTGAAGGCTTGCTCCACGGGGCTTTCGGCGCGGCCCTTGGGGCCCAGCTTCTGCTTGGCGTCGAGGTTCTGCTTGGCCGATTTTAGCTCCACCACCGCCCGCACCGGCCCGCCGAGGGCACCCTTGCCATCGGCCCCGAAGTCGCCGAGGGAGCCGTCGGGCTTGGTGCCGTCCACGTTGGTTTTCTTTTCGAGCAGCAGCTGGCGGTAGTCGGGCCGCTGGTGTTCATAGCCCAGCGCCTCCCCAAACACGAGGGTCAGAAACTCGGCCTGCAAAGCTTCCTCCTTCTGGCTGGTGACGTAGCCGGAGGCAATGCGCTGCTGCCACTGGCGCAGCTTCTCCACGCGGGCGGGCCAGTCGGGCAGGGCGGTGGCGGGTTGGTAGGTAGCAAGCGGCGCGGGCAGGGCGGCCGGGGCGGGAGCGAAAAGGGGTAGCATGCGGCGAAGGTAGCGGCAGAGCCGAGTCCAGCGGCGCGGCCAAGGCCGAAAAGGGACCAACAGGTGTGTAAAGAATAAATGAATGCAGCGCGAAATTCTTTACGCGCATTGTAAAGAATTTCGCGCTGCATTCATTTATTCTTTACATCGAGCAGAAGTTCGTTGTTGGCTTGTATTGGCTTTGCGCCGCCAACCCGGGCATTAGGCGACGCAGTCGAGACGTTGACAACGCCAACCCAGCAAACCCGCCACCTTTGCCCCATGATGCTACTCGCTACCGCCGCCCGCGCCCTACTATTGGCCAGCCTGCTGCTGGGCCTGCCCGGCCACTATAGCCCCGGCAGCACCGCCGCGGCCCAGGCTTTTGGCCTCACCAGAGTGTACCCGCCCGATGTGCAGCAGCTGCCCCAACTGCCCGGCTGGGGCGGTCCCGAAGCCACCAAGATAGCCATCGAAGACGCCATTGAGTGGCCGCTGGAGGCCCCCCGGCCGGCGGGTCGCGTCGTGGTCCGGTTCACCATCGAGCCCACGGGCGCTACCGACAGCCTGCGCATCGTGCAGGGCCTGAGTGCCGCGGCCGATGCCGCCGTGCTGGCCGCCGTGCGCCGCCTGCCCGCCTTTGTGCCGGGCCGGCAGGGCGGCCGGCCAGTGCGGGTGGCCTACGCGCTGGGCGTGGCGCTGCCGCCCCCGCCCACGGGCGAGGCCCTGGCCCGGTACCGCGACGCCCAAACCCGCCAGCAGGGCGTGGCTCGCCGCCGGCCGGGCGAAGCCGACAGCGCCTTTGTGCGGCGGGTGCTGCCGGTGGCCTACGGCCAGGCCCCCAACCTGCTGGCGTATGCCTGGCGGCCCAGCGACTTTGGCAAGCAGCTATTTTTCTCGGTGCAGGATGAGGAAGGCAATGTCGAGCTATTGGTGCTCGACCCTTACCAGGCCGATACCTACGCCGTGCAGGCCTTGCCCCTCACCTCACAGGGCGACATTACTACGCTGGAAGCCCTCTTTTTCGCCGATGCCAACCACGACGGCCGCAAGGACCTGCTGGCGCTTTCCTCGTGCAGCCTGCGCGAACGAGTGAAAGTTGACGGTCATTGGATGTTCGCCCACAACACGCACTACGTCACCGACACCTGGCACTACCTGGGCCCAAACCAAGCCGGCCGGCCGCAGTACGAGTCGGGTCCCGAGCGTTCCGACCTCAACGAGCTGGCCACGGCCGCCGACGTGCGCCGCGCCCTGGCCGCGCCCGTGCGCTCGCCCCAGCCCAAAGCGGCCACGAAAGCCCGCCGCTAGCACGTAGCGTGGGCTCTGCGAGTCCACGCTACAGTTCAGTCCGGCCGCTTGTCCAAATCCACTTTCGTGGTTTTGTTGATGGAGATGAACACGCCCACGAACAGCATGCGCGGCGCGGGTGGCAGCACGGCCGCGCTGCGGAACTGGCCGCTGGCATCGGGCGTGCCGGCGAAGGTGTAGCCGTAGATGTTCTGGCGGTTGAGCACGTTGCTGGCCGAGACGTAGACGATGGTGAACTGCTTGAACCAGTGGGTGAGGTAGCTCACGTTGAGGCTCAGGTCCTGGTAGGCGGGCAGGGTGGCCTGGTTGTAGCCGGCGCGGTTGGGGTCGAAGTAGCGGCGGCCGCTGCCGTAGCTGTAGGTGAAGCCGAACTGGGTGTGCATACGGGCCACGTAGTACTTGCCCACCACGCTCAGGTTGTGCCGCGCGGCGAAGGTGGGAATGGCGGCCACGGGGTCGGCCCGATACTGGCGGCGGGTGTCGAGGAAGCCGTAGCTCACCCAGTAATCGGCCATTTTGAAGGTGCTGCGGTCCCGAAACAGCACGTCGAGGCCACGGGCGTAGCCGTTGCCGGCGTTCTGGTAGCCGGCCGGGTTGAAGACGTTGGCGCGGTCGTAGGTCACGAGCTGGCGGTAGTTTTTCTGGTAGAGCTCGGCGCGCAGGGTGCGGTCCTGCACGGTGCGCTCGAATAGCAGGCTGTAGTGCTCGGCCCGCTCGAAGTTCAGGGCGTGGCTCACGCGCAGCAGGTCGGTGGTGGGCGTTTGGTAGAAGTAGCCCCAAGCGGCCGAGAACTGGCTGTGCTCGCCGGTTTTGTAAGCCAACCCCAAGCGCGGCGCGGCGTTGAACTGGTTTAGTAGGGCCGAATACTCGGCCCGCGCCCCCACCCGGGCGGCCAGGCGGTGGCTCAGCACCATCTCGCTTTCGGCGAAGCCGCTGCCGCGCTGCTCATCCACGGCCAGGGCCAGTGTGGGGGCTTCGGCCGACGACTGGTACTGCTGGCGGTAGCGCTGGGCGTAGCCTTCGAGGCCCACCTTGAGGTTGAACCAGGTACTGGCCGAGTCGTTGGTGAGCACCAGCCGCGCCACGGCCGACTGGTCGAGGTCGCGCACCGACTGCACGTCGGGTCGGATGAGGTTGTCGTCCACGGTCAGGGCCAGGCCGGTATTCAGGCTCCAGCCGCGGCGCAGCGGGGCCCGGTAGGTGGCGTTGAGGTAGGCGTTGTCGTTGGCCAGCGCGACGGGGTGGCCGTCGGCGGCGTAGGCGGGGCTGGGGTCGGGCTGGCGCAGGGCCAGGCGCTGGCGGCTGTAGGTGCTGTATAGTTTCAGCATGCCGGCCTCCCCTACCTTGTGGGCCACTTTGAGCGAGCCGCCCAGCGCCAGCGGGGCGCGGTCCCAGCCCAGGTTCTGGGGCACGAGGTTGTAGTAGGGCGCGAGGTTGGTGTAGTCGGCGCTCACGGCCACCGAGGTGCGGTCCCAGCGCCGGGTGCGCCCAAGGCTGCCGCCTACCGACATCAGCGACACGCTGGACTGCGTTTCCGGGGCCAAATCCGTCGAGTTCTGCACCACCACGGCGCTCAGCGCCTGTCCGTACTCGGCCGAGTAGCCGCCCGTGCTGAACACCAGCCCCTTGAACAGGAAGGGCGAAAACCGGCCCCGCGCCGCCACGTTGGGTACCGCGCCGCCGTAGGGCGTCTGCACGGGCAGGCCGTCGATGTAGTATTTGGTTTCCGAAGCCGCTCCGCCGCGCACGAACAGCTTGCCGTCCTCCCCCACCCGCGTGGTGCCGGGCAGGGCGTTGAGCGCCCCGGCCACGTCGCCGAGCGCGCCGGCCGTGGTCACAATGTCGAGGGGCTTAAGCAAGGTGCCGCGCTTGGTGTCGCTGGCTTCAAACGCCCCAGCCGTCACCACCACATCGCCGAGGGCGGCGGGGTTGGCTTTCAGGCGGATGTTGGGCAGCGAGATGGAGCCTTCGCCCAGGCTCACCAATAGCTCCTGCGGTACGTAGCCGATGAAGCTCACCACCAGCACGGCCGGCCCGGCGGCGCGGTCGGAGCGGAAGTCGAAGCGGCCCAGCGAGTCGGTGCTGGCCCCGTCGAAGGTGGTTTTCAGGAACACGTTCACGCCCGGCAGGGGCTGGCCGGCGGCATCGCGCACGGTGCCGTGCAGGCGGGTTGGTGCGGTGGCGGATTGGTGGGTTTTGGCGGCCGACGCAGTTTGGGCCTGGGCGGTAGCGGCTTGAGCGGCGCTCAGCAATAGGAGCAGCGGGAGTATCGGAGTTTTCATGGCGGCGGGCGGTTTGAATGGCTCAAAGGTGCCCGTGGGCCGCCCCGGCGCTCAACTTCCCGTTGCCGAACCGTCGGATGAGGAAGATGAACCGTCGGGACAGCCGATGGACCGACGCAACCAAATTTCCCGCCTCGGTATCTTGCTGCTGCATCTTTCCCTTTCCCACCATGCGCTTCCGCACTTTCCTCACCTACCTCAGCCTACTACCGCTGAGCGCCTGCACCAAGTCGTGCAACGAATTCGATAACAACGAGGAATTCGCCCACGCCAAGCTACCTGCCTATACCGAAACCGGGGCCAACACGCTAGGCTGCGTGCTGGGGCCGCAGACCTGGACGGTGCTAGGCAAGTACAACAGCGGCCTTAATTACGGAGGCCGCTGGCAGCCCAATGGGCTGGAAGCTTATGCCGGAAGCTATTCGGGCATTTTGCAACTACGGGCAGGAGGCCGGATGACTGGCGTGCGCAACTCCAAAGAGTTTTACGACGCCGAAATTGGGCTCACCTTCCAGCTTACTGATACTTTGGGTGGGCTGCGCCTGTTAGCCGACACCTCGCGTGTGCCCGGCAAGGCCGAATTTATGGTGGCTACCAATTTTATTGAAGGAATCGATTTTAAGAGCAGCGCCCGCCACCCCGTGCGCCTGTTCGTGCGCAAGCTCGACCGCCAGCAGCGTATTGTGAGCGGCACATTCTCGGGCATGCTCTACCAAACCAACGGTCCCGATTCGCTGGCCGTAACCGATGGCCGGTTCGATTTGCGGTATTGAGTCAGCCTGTGACTCTGGCAGATAAAGCCAACCGCTCACCTTATTTAACTGGCTGGTGCACCACGCACACGGCCCGGAAGCCCACCGTGGGCGCGGGGCCTGCAACGTGCCCGCGCGCCTGGATGCGGCAGGCGGCCAGGTCGTCGCGGTAACTGCCACCTTTGGTCAGGCCGCGCTCCTGCACCATTTCGGCCACATTGCCCAGCATCTGATAGATGCCGAAGTCGTTGGGCGGGCCCTGGTACACGTAGCCCGGCGTGGCCAGTTGCAGAAAGTAAGGTTCGGCCTGGGCGTAGTTTATCCAGGCGCGCACCGGGTGGCGGCGGTTGTAAGCCGCGATGTCGGCCGCGATTTGGGCCACCGGCTGCGTGCTGCCCGAGCGTTTCTGCAGGTACGCAGCGGCTTTGGGCGCTACCCGCACCGGCAGTTCCAGGCAGGTAGTGCCGTAGGGCAGGCCGCTGCGCACTTCGGCCGCTTCCTCCCATTCGGCCTCGGTGGGCAGGCGGTATTCCACGCTTTCGCCCGCGAAATGGCTGTCCTGCTTCAGGCTTTCGTTCACGGCCTGCGTCCGCCATTGGCAATACTGCTGCGCCTGCTCGTAGCTGATGCCCACCACCGGGTAGTAGGCATAAAACGGGCTGCTATAATAGTCGGGCACGGGCAGCGCGGCCGGGGCGGGCAGCAGCGCGGGCCGGATGTCATTCGACGAGGAATCAGCCGGAAATACGTCGGCCACAAACAGCCGCCAGTCGAGGTTGGTGATTTCCGCCTCGTCCATGCCCAGGCCCGAATGCGAAAAATGCACCATGCCCGGCCCCTGCAGCATCCGGCTCAAATGCCCCAGGTTGGGCACCTGAAACGTGTCGCGGCACAGCTTTGAGCCCGGCCGGTATTTCAGCACGGAATAATCGGGAAACGGGGCCGGGTTGGGCAGGGGTTGGCTTTCGATGTTCAGGATGCCCGGCGCACCGGCCGGCTCCTCTGCCACGTAGGCCGCCGGCCCCAGCGGCACGCCCGTTGTGGCGCTGTAGTGGCCCGGGCTCAGGCTGCTGGGCAGCGTGGCGCAACCACTGAGTAGCGCCAGCAACGCAGGCCCAGCCAGCCGCCGGTGCTGTTTTCGATTGAACATGCTGCGCATTGGGAAGTAATCGAATAAACCAAAACGTCATGCTGAGCCTGCCGAAGCATCTCTACCGCAGTAGTTGAATTTACTATTGCGGTAGAGATGCTTCGGCAAGCTCAGCATGACGTTCTATTGAATTCCTTTTCTACTCTACACCCGCCCCTCGCCCACGCAGGTCACGCCAGCAACGCGGTTGGCGCGCGAAAATTTCATTTCCAGCGAATTCAGGCCCAGCAGCACCTTGTTCACCAGCGGGTGCGAGGGCTTCATGTTGGAAGCCGCCTCGTTTTTGCGCAGGTTGTTCAGGCGGCGCACCGTCCAGACCAGCGGAAACAGCGCCCCATACAGGTAGTAGTTGCGAATGCGGCGGAAGCCGGCCTTGTGCAGCACCCCGCTCAGCATCGGGATGGTGTAGCGGCGGTAGTGCTCCAGAAACACGTCGTGCCCGCTCCACAGCGACTGAAACGCCGGCACCGTGATGAAGAAGTGGTTGTTGTCGCCCACGCTCGCTTGCTTCACGCGTTGCAGCATGGCCAAGTCGTCGGGCAGGTGCTCCAGCACGTCCATCATGATGAACAGGCCGTCGGTCACGTTCATCGGCACGTCGTGCACCATCTCGATTTTTTTGCCGCGCGTCGGGGCCATTTCCGCCTCCGAGTAGCCGATATCCACCAGCCACACTTTGGCGATAGCCGCACCCAGCGTCTTTTCCAGCTCGTAGGCAAAGAAGCCCGAGCCCGAGCCGATATCAATAATGGTCAGCGGCTTGCCGGCCTTGGCCAGCTGCTCGGCGAAGCGCAGCAGCGGCAGTTTCTTGCTCTGGTAGTACCAGTGCGTGTCGGGATTAACGCCGTTTTCGAGTTCTTTTAAATCCATGTGGAATGCGCAAGGTGTGGCAAGTTAGGCATTCGGGCGGATGTGCGCTGATTCGCTGACGCAAAGTTGCTAGTCACGCGTCGGCTGGCTACTCCCCAACGGGCAGTAGTTAGTGCACCGGCGGTAGCACGGTCTTCGCCTGAAAGAACTCGTCGGCCTTCCGGTTGAATTCGTCGGCGTGCTCCCGCACAGTGGCGTGGCCGCTGTTGGGAATTATCCAGAGCCAGGCGTGCGGCAGGTGGCGGTAAATAGCTATGGTGTGTTCCGGCACGATGATGTCGCGGTCGCCCGCCACGATGAGGGCCGGTGCCCGCACGCCTTGCAGCGCCGAGAGCGGAATGTTGGGTTGAAACACGTCGAGGCAAAACACCTTCCAGTCGTTTCGGCGCTTGGGGTCGGTGAATTTCACGCTCTTATTTTCCTGATAGCCGCGCTGCTGCTGACGCCACAAACTGGGCATCAGCGCCGTCGAATCGGGCCAGAGGTTGGCGCCCGTAGCTACCAGCCGCTTCACCTTCTCGGGGTGCCGCATGGCCAGTACCAGCGCGTTGATGCCGCCGTCGCTCCACCCCAGCACGTAGGCCGAGTCGATGCGCAGGCTGGTGAGCAGGCCGGCAAAGTCGTCGGCCATCATCTCGAAGCTCAGCGAGTCGCCGGGGTCCACGGACTTGCCGTGGGCGCGGCTGTCCACGGCAATGACGCGGTAGTGCTGGGCGAGAAATGGAATGTTGTTTTCAAGTTTTTTGATGCTGCCGCCGTTGCCGTGTAGCAGCAGCAGCGGTGGGCCCTGGCCGTAGGTTTCGTAGTACAGCTTCACACCGCGCACCAATTGGTAGTGCCCGGCGGCGGGGTTGCTGCCGTAGGGAACCGGGGTTTGGGCGGAGGCCAGCAAGTAGCAGAGAATCAAGCTGAACATCAGCAGACAGTTTTTCATGTCCACAATATAGAAAAACGACAACGGCCGCCCCAGTTTCCTGGAGCGGCCGTTGTTTCTGCAGCGATAACCGGGCGGGAATTACACCGTCTGGCCGGCTTCTTTCAGGCGAATCAGGTTCAGGGCCGAACCGGCCTTGAACCACTCAATCTGGCCCTCGTTGTAGGTGTGGTTGAGGGTGATGAGGTCGGTGTCGCCATCTGCGTGGTGCAGGCGGGCCTGCAGGGGCTGGCCTTCGCGGAAGGTGGTCAGACCCAGGATGTCGATGGTGTCGCCTTCCTCAATCAGGTCGTAGTCGGCCTTGTTGGCGAAGGTGAGGCCGAGCATGCCCTGCTTCTTCAGGTTGGTTTCGTGGATGCGGGCGAAGCTTTTCACAATCACGGCGCGCACGCCGAGGTGGCGGGGCTCCATGGCGGCGTGCTCACGCGAGCTGCCTTCTCCGTAGTTTTCGTCGCCAATCACCACAGTGCCGATGCCCATGCTCTTGTAGGAACGGGCCGACTGCGGCACGGTGCTGTAGTCGTCGCCCTGCACCGCGAAGTTGCGCACCTTGTTGGCCTCACCGTTGAAGGCGTTGGTGGCCCCGATGAGCATGTTATTGGAGATGTTATCGAGGTGGCCGCGGTATTTCAGCCACGGGCCGGCCATCGAGATGTGGTCGGTGGTGCACTTGCCCTGAGCCTTGATGAGCAGGCGCAGACCCATGAGGTCGGTGCCTTCCCAGGCCTTGAAGGGCTCAAGCAGTTCGAGGCGGTCCGACGAGGGGCTCACCAGCACCTGCACGCCGCTGCCATCGGCGGCGGGCGCCTGGAAGCCGGCATCCTCCACGGCGAAGCCGCGCGGGGGCATTTCCACGCCCTGGGGCTCATCGAATTTCACGGGGCCGTTGGTACCGGGCAGCGTGTCGGTGAGGGGGTTAAAGGTGAGGTCGCCGGCGATGGCAAAAGCCGTCACGATTTCGGGCGAGGCCACGAAGGCGTGGGTGTTGGGGTTGCCGTCGTTGCGCTTGGCGAAGTTGCGGTTGAAGCTCGTGATGATGGAGTTACGACGCTTGGGGTCGTCGGTGTGGCGGGCCCACTGGCCGATGCACGGGCCGCAGGCGTTGGCGAGCACCACGCCGCCCATGTCGGCAAAGGTGTCGAGCAGGCCGTCGCGCTGCACCGTGTAGCGCACCAGCTCCGAGCCGGGCGTGATGGTGAACTCGGCGGCCACGGTCAGGCCCTTGTCTACGGCCTGCTTGGCGATGCTGGCGGCGCGGGTGATGTCCTCGTAGCTCGAGTTGGTGCACGAGCCGATGAGGCCTACTTCCAACTTCTCGGGCCAGCCGTGCTCCTTCACGGCGGCGGCAAACTCCGAGATGGGCCAAGCGGCGTCCGGCGTGAACGGGCCGTTTACGTAGGGCTCCAGGGTGTTCAGGTCGATTTCGATGAGCTGGTCGTAGTAGCGCTCGGGCTGGGCGTACACCTCGTCGTCGGCGCGCAGGTGCTGGCGCACGGCGGCGGCGGCTTCGGCTATTTCGGCGCGGCCGGTGCCGCGCAGGTAATCGCCCATTTTCTCGTCGTACGAGAATACCGAAGTCGTAGCGCCAATTTCAGCGCCCATGTTGCAGATGGTGCCTTTGCCGGTAGCCGAGAGGTTTTCGGCACCGTCGCCGAAGTACTCGATGATGGCGCCGGTGCCGCCCTTCACGGTTAGGATGCCGGCTACTTTCAGGATTACGTCTTTGGCCGAAGTCCAGCCGTTCATTTTGCCGGTCAGCTTCACGCCGATGACCTTCGGGAATTTCAGCTCCCAGGCCATGCCGGCCATCACGTCCACGGCATCGGCACCGCCCACGCCGATGGCTATCATGCCCAGGCCGCCCGCGTTGGGGGTGTGCGAGTCGGTGCCAATCATCATGCCGCCGGGGAAGGCGTAGTTCTCGAGCACCACCTGGTGGATGATGCCGGCGCCCGGCTTCCAGAAGCCCAGGCCGTATTTATTGGAAACCGAGGCCAGGAAGTCGTACACTTCCTTGTTCTCGGAGTTGGCTTCGGCGAGGTCGGCGGTAGCGCCGTCTTTGGCCTGAATGAGGTGGTCGCAATGCACGGTGCTGGGCACGGCGGCCGTGGCCTTGCCGGCCTGCATGAACTGGAGCAGCGCCATCTGGGCGGTGGCGTCCTGCATGGCCACGCGGTCGGGGGCGAAATCGACGTAGGAAACGCCGCGCTCATACGCCTGCTTTACATCGCCGCCGTAGAGGTGGGCGTAGAGGATTTTCTCGGTGAGGGTGAGCGGGCGCGCCACGGCGGCACGGGCCGCCTCGATGCGGGAACCCATGCCGGAGTACACGGCGCGAATCATTTCCAGGTCGAAAGCCATAGGATGCGAGGTAAATAAGGGTGATGGCCGCAAAGGTAGTACCCACGCGAAGTTGGACCTAGCCCAAGGGACGGTTATCAGGGTTAACGAAAGTTGGGCGGGTGGCGTTCGGGAGATGTTGCCTTATCCGGGGAATTGGCGGCACTTGTGGCGGGCTAAACTGGCAATCGGCCGGGGTATGGCGGTTGAGTTTCTGTTCGGACCTTTGCCCCCATCATGAAAGCATTTCCCCTGTACCTGCTGGCTACCGCCGCGCTGTGCCTGAGCCTGACCAGCTGCGACACGACCAGTTCCAAAAAAGAAGCCGCCCAAACCAGCGAAACGGCCGCCACAGCGGACACGGCCGCCGCTTCCACGCCCAACGCCGACGGCAGCGCCCCGGCGGCAACCACTACCACCACTCCCACCGCCACCAACCCGGCCGCCGCCCAAGCCAGCGCCGTAGCACTGCCGGCCGGCCTGAAAGCGGGCCGGTGGCAGGGCTACCTCGTGGCGAAAAACCACGCCGTGCACTTCGGCTTTGAAGTGGCCGTGGAGGCTAACAAAGCCATTGCCTACCTCATCAACCAAGGCTCCGAGGGCCAGGAGCGGCTGCGCTGCGACACCGTGCGGCCCATCGGCGACTCGGCCATCATCAGCCTGCCCGGCACCCAGGCCACGCTGGTAGTACGCGCCAACGGCACCGACCACCTGACCGGGGCCTGGGTGCAGCCCGAGGGCAAAAAAGCCGCCCGTACGGTTTTCAACGCGGTGTATGGCGAGCAAAGCCCGCTACGCCAGGATGCGGCCACGCCGAACCTGGCGGGTACCTGGCGCGCCACTTTCAGGAGCGACCAAGGCAAAACCTACCCGGCCACGGTAGTCATCGCGCAGCAGGGCGCAAAGCTGGCCGGCTCGCTGACTGGTTCCGGCGGCACCTACCGCTACCTGTCGGGCGCGGCGCTGGCGGGCGGCATGGGCATCTCCAGCTTCGATGGCCGCAATGGAGTGCTGCTGCAGGCCAAGAAGCTGCCCAACGGCACGCTGAAAGGCAATTTCTACGCCGGCCAGCCGAACCACGAAACCTGGACGGCCGTGCCCGTTCCGCAAGGTGGTGCCAGTCAATAAAGCGGCTTATTGGCGTTAGCACGCGTCGCAGGCGCGCGCCAGCAATTTTAACCTAACCGGCCGGCGCGCGGTTGTTGAGCTTCTGTTTGCACATTTGCGCTTACCATGAAATTAACTCCTGCTTACCTGCTGGCTACGGCCGCACTGGGCCTGGGCCTCGCCGGCTGCTCCTCCCCTTCCACTTCTTCCGAAACGGCCACGGGCGGCTCGGCCGCAGCGCCGACGCTCACGCCCGGCCCCTGGCGCGGGGTGCTCGCCACGCAGGGCCAGGAAATCCCGTTTTTGTTTGAGGTGAAAACCGAGGCCGACAAGCCGGTGGTGTACCTCATCAACGCCGGCCTGAACGGCGAGGAGCGCCTGCGCTGCGATGATATCAAGTCGGCCGGCGACTCCACCACCATTCGCCTGCACGCCTTCGATGCCGCCCTGGTGGTGCGCGCCGACGGCACGGGCAAGCTGAAAGGCACCTGGGTGAAGTACGATACCAAAGACCCCTACCGCGTGCCGTTGACGGCCACAGCGGGCGCGCAGGAGTTGTTTCCGGCGGCTAAATCAAGCGAGAAAACGGGCAGCTTCGGCGGTACCTGGCGCGCCAACTTCGGCGAGGGCGAGGAGAGCTACCCCGCCACGGGCGTGTTCACCCAAAAGGGTGACAAGCTCACGGGCACCTTCCTCACCACCACCGGCGACTACCGCTACCTCAGCGGCCAGGTGAGTGGGCAGGATATGCGCGTGAGCACCTTCGACGGCAGCCACGCCTTCTTGTTCACGGCCCACAACGGGCCCAAGGAGCCGGTCGACATCACCAAGGAATACGCGCCTAACACGCTGTTTGGCGACTTCTACTCGGGCAAAGCCGGCCACGAAACCTGGACCGCCGTGCCCGACCCCAAGGCCAAACTGCCCGATGCCGACACGCTCACCTACCTCAAAAAAGGCGAAAGCCGACTGAATTTCAAGTTTCCAAACGTGATTGCGGGCAGTAGCATCTCCCCTACCGACCCGAAGTACCGTGGCAAAGTGGTGGTGCTGCAAATTCTGGGCTCGTGGTGCCCCAACTGCATGGACGAAACCAACTTCCTGGCCCCGTGGTACGAGAAGAACAAGGCCCGCGGCGTCGAAATCATCGGCCTGGGCTACGAGCGCAGCGGCGACTACGCGGTGTCGGTGCCCAAGCTGCGCAGCATGCGCGAGCGGTTCAAGATGGGCTACGACGTGGCTTTTGCCGGCGTGAGCAATAAGGATTCGGTGGCGCAGTCGCTGCCGCAGCTGGCGAAGTTTCTGGCCTTCCCCACCACCATTTTCCTTGACAAAAAGGGCAACGTGCGGAAAATCCACACCGGCTTCAGTGGGCCGGGCACGGGCAAATATTATCAGGAAGAAATCGACGGCTTCAACCAGACGATTGATAAGCTGCTGAAGGAGTAGAATATTTCTTTAGCAGTTTGTCATCCTGAGCACAGCGAAGGACCTTATCACGATTGAACAGTTTGCAGCAATTTCTGCCACTGTCGTGATAAGGTCCTTCGCTGCGCTCAGGATGACAGAAGGAGCTAACGCACCTGCAGGCGCACCCGAAAATCGTGCTTTGGGCGCAGCGTGATGAGCGGCTGCATCGTCACGGCCGGCTGGCCGGGCACCCATTCGATGTCGAACTGCCGCAGCAGTTCCAGCGCCACAAGGTGCATCTCCGTCAGGGCGAACTGCATGCCGATGCACAAGCGCGGGCCGCCGCCGAAAGGCACGTAGGCGTTGGCCGGCACCGGGCGGGCCTGGCCGGTACCGAAGCGGGCGGGGCGAAATTCCCCGGGCGCGTCCCAGTACTTGGCATCGTGGTGCAGGCCGTGGAAGTAGAGCGAAAACAGCGTGCCCGCCGGAATGCGCAGGCCCTGAAACTCGTCGTCGGCCAGGGCTACGCGGTCCACCATCCAGGCGGGCGGGTAGAGGCGCATGGCTTCCTGCACGGCGTGCAAGGCGCGGGGCAGGCGCGGCAAATCCTCAAAAGCCGGGGCGCGGCCGGCCAGAACGGCGGCGCTTTCGGCCTGAATTTCGCGGGCCTGCCCGAGGTGGTGAGCCAGCAGGTAGGTGAGCCAGGTGAGGGCGTTGGCGCTGGTTTCGTGGCCGGCAACCAGCAGAATTAGTGATTCGTCGATGAGGCGGTCGCGGCTCATGGGCTCGCCGGTGTCTTCGTAGCGCACGTCGAGCAGCATTTGCAGCAGGTCGTCGGGCGGCGCGGGGGCGTTGGGCTGGGCGTTATCCTGCTGGCGCTGGGCGATGAGGCCGCCCAGCAACGTGCGCAGCTCCAGCGCCAGCGCGTCGTGGTAGGCAAACTGCCCGCGTAGCCGGAACCACGGCTTGAGGTAGGGCTGCCGGATAGAACGCACAAAAAACGCCTGAATCTCGGTAATCAGCCCCGCCAGCCGGTCCAGCTCGGCCTCGGGGAAGTTGGTACTGAACACCGAGCGCGCGATGATGCGAAAGGTCAGCCGCGTCATCAGTTCGTGCACTTCCACGGTGGTTTCGCCGCCGCTGGCTACGGCCTGGGCGGCCAGCGGCGCCAGGCTTTCGGCCGTTATTTCCTGCATCAGGCCGGTGAGGCCGGCCACCCGCTGGCGGTGGAAACCGGGCTGAATGAGCCGGCGCTGCCGCAGCCAGTCGGGGCCTTCGTTGGTGAGCAGGCCGTGGCCGATGTAGCGCGAAAAGCCCTGCGTGAACTTCGATTTGGCGTAGTTGCGGTGGTTTTTCTGCAACACGTGCTGAATCAGGCCCGGGTCGCGGGTGAGGATGCTTTTCTCCACTCCGCCGATGTACAGCTCCACCGTGTCGCCGTGGTAGGCCAGCACGGCATCGAGCACCGGCAGCGGGTTTTTGGCCAGTGCAAACGAGCGCAGCAGCGAGCGCCAGCGCGGCACGCGCGGCAGCCTTTTCGAGCCGGCCGGCGCAACGGTTTCGGAAGGCAGCAGCTCGGGCATGGCGCGGGGCCGCAATGGGATGCAGCCCCCAAAAATAACGCTGCGCCGGGACCGGCCTATCTTTTTTCGGGCGGGCCGCGTACAGCCAACCATGGCCCCGGCCCTACCCTGTTCTTTCACCCTCCCAAAATCCCCGCACCTTATGTGGATTCAGCAACAACCCAACGCCCCCGCCCCGCTCGCCGACCTGCAAGGCCGGGCCGTGGGCATCAAATTCGAGTGCAATAAGTGCCACACCGAAGTCTTCACCGACCTCATCGGCGTGCCCGCCCCCAACGACCAGGCCGACTCGCCTGCCCACGCCGACAACCACGAAATCGAGGAAGTGAAGTGCCCCGGCTGCGAGATGACCCACACGCTGGAAGTCGATAGCACCTTCGACGGCGTCACCTTCAAAGTAAGCGAAGTGCAGCCCGGCAGCGTGAGCTACCAGGTGGCCGAGCCGAAGTAAGGGCATTTGTCATTGCGAGCGAAGCGCGGCAATCCTCCCGCTCGATGCAGAAAGTCTGATAATGTGACACGCTTTTTTGAAGTAGAAAGCCCCGGCACTGCGCAGTGCCGGGGCTTTTCACATATTGGGGGTTGGTCGCTATAAGAGGAAGGATTGCCACGGCCTGCGGCCTCGCAATGACAATTCCATTCTACTTCTCCCGCTCAATTGTGTAGTTAATCAGCTGCTCGAGCGAGGTGCGGCTCGGCGACTCGGGGAAGGTGTGCAGGATGGCCAGCGCCTCGTCGCGGTAGTTTTTCATGGTCTGAATTGCGTAGTCGAGCCCGCCCGATTTCTTCACAAATTCGATAACCTGCTGCACCCGGTCGCGGTGGCCGGCATTGTTTTTCACGTTGAAGATGACCTGGCGCTTTTCGAGCCAGCTGGCCTGCTGCAGGGCATAAATCAGCGGCAGCGTCATCTTTTTTTCCTTGATGTCGATGCCCACCGGCTTGCCGATTTCGGCCGTGCCGTAGTCGAACAGGTCGTCCTTAATCTGAAAGGCGATGCCGACCTTCTCGCCAAACAGGCGGGCGCGCTCAATCGTCTCCTTATCGGCCCCGACGGAAGCCGCGCCCACGGCCGTGCAGGAGGCAATGAGCGAGGCCGTTTTCTGGCGAATGATGTCGAAATACACGTCCTCCGTGATGTCGAGCTTACGGGCTTTTTCAATTTGCAGCAGTTCGCCTTCGCTGAGCTCGCGCACAGCGTTGCTCACGATTTTGAGCAGGTCGAAGTCGTCGTTTTCGAGCGAAAGCAGCAGGCCACGCGAGAGCAGGTAGTCGCCCACGAGCACGGCAATCTTGTTCTTCCACAACGCGTTGATGGAGAAGAAACCCCGGCGGTAGTTGCTTTCGTCCACCACGTCGTCGTGCACCAGCGTGGCGGTGTGCAGTAGCTCGATGAGGGCCGCGCCGCGGAACGAGGCGTCGGGCAGCGGGTCGCCGGTGTTGGGCTCGGGGCGGGCGGCGCGGGCCGTGAGAAACACGAACATCGGCCGAATCTGCTTGCCCTTGCGCTTCACAATGTAGCCCATTATCTTGTCGAGCAGCAGCACTTTGGTGCGCATCGACTGACGAAACTTGTGCTCAAACTCGGTCATTTCGGCCGCGATGGGGGCCTGAATCTGGTCGAGGGAGAAGGTGGACGGGTTGGGCATTGCGCCGGCAATGATACGCCACGAGTGGGGAAAAGGTGAATTGGCGGGGCATAATGCCCGTCATGCAGAGCGCAGCGAAGCATCTTGCGTGCGCAACGCAACCCAATTGATAGGATTACTGGTGGCACGCGAGATGCTTCGCTGCGCTCTGCATGACGTTCTTTTACCAACCCGCTACCTTCGCGCCATGCTCACTCACCAGTCTTTTCTGCTCACCGGCCCCGCCCACGGCCGGCCTTTCGAAGCCGATGCCACCTACCGGGCCGACGGCCGCGCCAAGCCCGTACTGCTGTTCGTGCACGGCTTCAAGGGATTCAAGGACTGGGGCCACTTCCCGCTGCTGGCCGATTTTTTTGCGGAGCGCGGCTTTGTGTTCGTGAAGCTGAACCTCTCGCACAACGGCCTAGTAGTGGGCGGCACCGGCGATTTAGAGGATTTAGAAGCTTTCGGCCGCAACAACTTCAGCATCGAACTCGATGACATCGGGCAGGTTATCGACGTGCTGTTCACGCCCGGGGCCACGCCCGTGCCGGCCGCTGAGATGAATTTGAGCCGTTTTTTCCTGGCCGGGCACAGCCGGGGCGGTGGCCTGGTGCTGCTGAAAGCCGCCGAAGACCCGCGGGTGCGGGCCCTGGCCACCTGGGCCGCCATTGCCGAAGTGCATCCGCAGTGGCCCCAGGCCATGTTTGACGAGTGGCAGCGCACCGGCGTGCTGCACGTACCCAACACGCGCACCGGCCAGCAGCTGCCGCTGCACTACCAATTGGTGGAAGACTACCAAACCAACCGCGCCCGCCTCGACATTGCCCATAACGTGCGCCGCCACCTGCGCCAGCCGCTGCTCATCATCCACGGCGATGAAGATGAAACCGTGAACGTAGCCGCCGCCCACGCCCTGCATCGGCTGCGGCCCGATGCCGAAATGCTGCTGCTGCCGGGCGTCACGCATATGTTTGGTGGGGCGCATCCCTGGCCCCTGGCCGAACTGCCCGCCCCCGCTCGCCAGATGGCCGAAGCTACGGCGGCCTTTTTCGAGCGGCAGGTATGAGTGACGGAACCGCACCGGCAACGATGCTGGCCTACCTGTTGCTGGGCTCCAACCTCGGCAACCGGGCCGCGCTGCTGGCGGCGGCCCGGCAGCAACTGGCCGCAACGGCCGGCGAAATCGTGGCCGCATCGGGTCTTTACGAAACTGCCGCCTGGGGCCGCGAGGACCAGCCGGCTTTCCTGAACCAGGCGCTGGCCGTGCGTACCTCGTTAAGCCCCGAAGCCCTTCTGGTTGCCTGCCAGGCCATCGAGCAACGCGCTGGCCGCCAGCGGCTGGAGCATTGGGGTAGCCGCACGCTCGATGTTGACATCCTGCTTTTTGAGGATGAAATCATCGATACGCCCACGCTTACCGTGCCGCACCCGCGCCTGCCCGAGCGCCGCTTCGCGCTGGTGCCGCTGGCCGAAATTGCCGCGACGCTGCTGCATCCGCAGCTTCACGAAACCATCGCGACGTTACTTCTCCACTGCCCCGACCCTTTGCCGGTGCAGCTCTGGGCCGGGAAATGAGGCCGGAGCCAGCGGCGGCACCCGTCGCAGGTCCTGTGCCACGTGCGCTACCCGCACCGCTGCCCCCAGCAGCCACAGCCCCAATAGCAGCGCGCCCAGCCAGCGCGGGGCCCGGGCCGGCCAGGCAGCCAGCACCAGGATAACGACCGGCCCGAACAATACGCTGGCGTACCGCTCGGCATCGTGCACACCGGCCGCGCTCTGGGCAAATACGGTGAGGCCCGCCACCAACGTTACCAGCGCCACGGCCGCCGCCCACAGTACCTCGCGCACCAGCTGCGTGCTGAAGCTAAGGCCGTGCGTGGCCGGGAAAGCCGTGTTGGCCGGCTCAGCATCGGGGGTGCTGGGGGCAGCTAATGCGCCTACCTGTCGCCAGGGCCGCCGCCGGGGCCACAGTGCCGCAAACAGCCCCAGCAGCGCCGCTGCCCACAGCGCATTGGGCAGCCCCACCCGCGCCGACGCGGGCAATGGCAGCAGCCAGCGCCCCAGTACAAAGCCATAGTCGGCCGCTGAACTCAGCAGCTGGGCCCAGCCCCGGGGCGGATGGTAGCGGCTGGGGGCGGCCACTACCAGCAGCGCGTAGGCTTGCCACAGCACGCCACCCAGTCCACTCAGCAGCAGGTGCAGCAGAAGCAGCCAGCGGCCCCGCGCCGCCAGGTGCCGCCAGGTGCCCAGCAGCAACGCCACGCCCACCCCCGCCAGCAGAAACAACCCCAGCGTGCGCTGCAACGGCAGCAGCAGGCCCGCCACCGTGGCCATGGCCATCCACTCGCCCCGGGCCGAGCGCAGCCATTGCAGCAGTGCCGCCGCGTAGGCCGCTACCAGCAGCATAAACACGCATTCGGCCCACACGAACTTGCCCACCAGCAGCCCGGGAGTGCCCAGGGCCAGCAGCACCGGCAGTAGCAAGGCCTGTCGGCGGGGCAGCAGCTGCCGGCCCAGCCAGCTCCACAGCAGCAGGCTGCCCAGCAGGGCCGCGCCGTGCAGCAGCCGAATGCCGTTCAATGAGCCCACGGCGGCCAGCAGCATGGGATACAGCGGTGGCCAGTAGCGGTAGGGTGAGCCGTCGGGGTGCAGCAGCTGGCCGGTGGCGCGCAGTGTATGGGCCGCGTGCAAGTACAGGCGCGAGTCGCTGGTGCCGGCCAGGCCGGGCGCGGTGGTATAAACGAATAAACCTAATTGCATCAGCACGCCCATTAGCAGCACCCATCCGATAAGCGGCCGGGGACGGCGGCGAGCGGCGCGGATTGGAAGCGGAGTGGCGGACATTGGCTGGCGAAAACGAGACAGGCGGCTCTGGCGGGGCGGCTATGCCCGGAGCTCGACGGAATAAAAAAACTTGTACCCCGAATTTTCAATTCGGCCACCAAAACGAGCTGAGTACGCGTCGTTCTGGCGGCCGAATTAAAAGTTAGGGGTACAAGCGCTTACGTTTTATGTTGGGCTAAAAGCTGCCTACTGTAGCCGTGGGCACAATTTTCTTCACCAGCCCCTGCAGTACCTTGCCGGGGCCGCACTCCACAAAGTCGGTGGCGCCGTCGGCGGCCATTTGCTGCACCAGCTGCGTCCAGCGCACGGGGGCCGTGAGCTGGGCCAGCAGGTTGGCCTTGATTTCGGCCGGGTCGGTGTGGGGCAGCGCGTCCACGTTCTGGTACACGGGGCAGCGGGCCGGGCCAAAGGTGGTTTTCTCGATGGCCTCGGCCAGGGCGGCGGCGGCGCTCTGCATCAGGGGCGAGTGGAAGGCCCCACCCACGGGCAGCGGCAGGGCGCGCTTGGCCCCGGCGGCTTTCAGGGCCTCGCAGGCCTGGGCCACGCCCTCGGCCGAGCCGGAAATGACGAGTTGGCCGGGGCAGTTGTAGTTGGCCGCTACTACCACATTGCCGGCATCGCTGATTTCCTGGCAGATGCGTTCCACCACGGCATCCTCCAGCCCCAGAATGGCGGCCATGGTGCCGGGCTGCTCCTCGCAGGCGGCCTGCATGGCCCGGGCGCGGCGCGCCACCAGCGGCAGCGCGTCCTCAAATTTCAACACCCCGGCGGCTACCAGTGCCGAGAACTCGCCCAGCGAGTGGCCGGCCGTGCTGGCGGGCTGCGCCTCCGGCTTGGCCACAAACTGCGCCACCGAATGCACAAAAATGGCTGGTTGCGTCACATCGGTGCGGCGCAGGTCTTCATCCGAGCCCGCAAACATGATGTCGGTGAGGCTGAAGCCCAGGATGTCGTTGGCGCGGGTGAGCAGGGCGCGGGCGTCGAGGTTCTGGTCGAACAATTCGCGGGCCATGCCTGGAAACTGGCTGCCCTGGCCAGGGAAAATAATGGCGGTGTTTACCACGGGAAGAAGATTAAGCGGGGTTGAAAGCCCAAAGAAACGCGCTGGCCCCGAAATGTGCTCGCAGCGCCGCCGGCCCCAACAAAACGGGCGGGCCAATTGGCCCGCCCGTTAAGCAGCTGGTATCAGGCACGCGCTAGCGCACTATCTCAACCCAGCCTTTATAGGTTCGCTTGGTGTTGGCAAAGTCAGCAAACTCCACCTCGGCCAGGTAGAAATATACCCCATCCGACACCTTGCGGTTGGCCGTATTTTCGGTTACGGCCCCACCGCCATCCCAGTTGATAAGGATGCGGTCGCTGGCCGTCGTGGTATTTTCAAACACCTTCACCCCCCAACGATTGTAGGCCTGGAAGTGGATGCTCCGTATTGGGCTGTAGTTCTTGGGCCGGAACACGGCGTTCTGCCCGTCGCCGTTGGGCGTGAAGATATTGGGCAGCTTGAAGAACAAGCAATTGTCCTGGCAGACCACGTTGCTTGAATCGCTCACCAGGCCACTGGACGCCACGGCCTGCACCCGGTAGCAGCCGGCCGAGAAAATCAGGTCGGTGTGCACAAAACTGGTGGCGGTGGTAGTGCCCACCAGGCGGAAGGGGCCCGACTGGCTCGGCCGGTAAAAGACGTTGTAGCTAAGGTTGCTGGCATCGCAACCTGCGGGGGTATTGGTCAGGGGTGTCCAGCGCAGGCGGTTCACGTACCGGTCGTTCTGCCGGGGAAATTCCTGCAGACTGGCAAGGCTGTCGCAGTTGACCGACAGCAACGTCAGTTGCGGCGTGCAGGGCGGCGCACTCAGCACCACACAATTCTCCTGGCTGCGGTTGGGCAGGTTGTTCAGGAATGGATAAGCAGCGTAGCGCCCAACGGTGCGCACGTAGTAGCAATACTGTTGGTTTTTTACCAGCGTGGGGTCGTTGTCGGCATAAGTGCCGCCGGTTGCTGTGCTTGTGGCCGTGCCCACCTGCACATAGGCCCCGGTGGTGCCAGGGCCCTTGCGGAACACCTGCGTAAGCTGAGCAGTATTATCCCAGGGCACGTTAAATGTCCAGCTCACGGTAGCGGCCGTGCCCCCGTTGCGCGGTACTGCGCTGGTCCGCACGCTGCTAGCCGGGGCTGTCGTTTCCGTAATGGCGGCACCCTGTCCGGCAGGGAAAGTCCGTACAAAGCTCAACTTGTAGGTGTATTGCTTGCTTAGCGTGTTCAGGGTGCCATCGGTGTAGCAGGTATCAGCCAGCGAGGTAATGGTGGCGATGTCGCGGAAATCAGCCACTGCCGGGTTCAGGCCCTCGGCCCGCGCCAGCACGTAGCTCGCGGTGCCGGTGAAGGCCGCGCTGGTGCCCGTGCGCGGTTGCGTCCAGCACACCTGAATCTGGCCGGTAGTAGTGCCGGTAGTTGCTACGTCAACCTTGGTCAGCAATGCCTCGCGGCCCGGAATAACCGTACAGGCCTCGTTCGAGGCAATGCTCTCGCCCAGCGCCGGCGGCGGAAAGCCCGCGTAGATGCGGTAGCAATAGTTCACACCCCGCTTCAACCCCCGGGCCGTGCCCGTGGCGTCGGGGTTGTTGTCGAGATAGCCCAGGTCCGAAGCGGCTACCCGCTTGATGAGCGTGTAGCCCGCGCTGGCCGGAATACCCGTGAGGCAACCGCCCGGCACGAAACCCGTCGAAGGCCCTTCCTTGCGGTAGACGTACATATACTGGGCGTTGGTGCAGGTATACGAGTCCCAGGTCAGCTGCACGTTGTTGTTGGCCACGGGAGTAGCGACCAGATTCTGCGGGGGCGGGCCCACCACCGTTATGCGCCAGGTTTTCTCATCAATCAGGGGCGGATTGGTATTCGTGTTCGGGCTCGGGTTGTCCTGCGCCTTAAATACCACCAAATAAGGCTCCTTGGCCACATTGTTACAGGCCGTGTTCCAAGTAAAGTTTGCCGTGGCGGTGGGCGGCCCAGCCTGCGTTTGCACAAACGTGGCGGGCGGCAAAATACCCGAGTAGGCAAACAGCGTCACGGGAGTTTGAGTGGTATTGGCTCCGGTTCCATCCACGGCCGTTACCACGCCGCGCACCTGGGTGCCGGCAACCACGCACAAGTCGGCCGGAATCGTCAGCTTGGGCCGCACGTTGCTGGTCGCCGCAATGGTAATCTGCATATCCCTTATCACCAGACCGATGAGGTCGAACCCACCCGGCGAGCGCCGGTATTCCAGTATTTCAATTGCTACGTTGTACTCGCCCGCGGCCACTGGTGCATTCCAGGTTAGCTGGCCGGTGCGGGCATCTATTTCGAACGTAGCCGGGGAAGTACCGTCCTCTTTCACCGCAGGCGCCGCCACCACCGGGTCGTTTGGATAATGGTAGCCGGTACAGGGAATCGCAACCAGCTCCGGCCGGTTAGTCCCCGTAGGGCTGGTGCCCGTGCCTACGCAGGGCGGCCCCAGCACCGACGCAAGCGCACCACTGCCACCGGGCACTTGCCGACTGGGAGCCAGGCGAAAGGCCAGCGAGTCGCCATCGGCATCATACGCCGCCGGGTTGTGCAGAAAAATCTGCCCCATTGCTCCTCGGTCAATGGCTGGTGCCCGTAAAATGGCACCGTGGTTGCCGCGAAGCGTAGGGTCGAGGTAAATGGTCGTAGCAATGTAAAAATTCTGCGTACTTGGCGTCGCCATGTTACGCACGGTCCCATTTCTATTTTCACCTACGAAGCTGACGACGTAGGTACCGGAGGCCGGGTAGATGTGTTCGAACAGGTAAACGTTGCTGCCTACTCGGGGGTCCGATGGCACCGGTACGGCATCGGGCGTTGTGCGCGGTATTTCTTGGTTGGGGCAAGTGGCAGTTCCATCGCCGAAAAAAATAGTCGCCGTTGGCTGCTTAGCATAGGCAGAATTAGAGATGTCCGTGTAAAGAACCATCCGAAAAAACACCCGGCGTGGGTTGTAGCTAGGGCCCGTAGTGGTGTCGTAGGTAGCCTTGATGTCGCCGGCGCGCAGGTGAGTGGCATGAGCAGAATCGGGGCGCAAGGCCATAAAAGCCAGCAAACCCAGCAGCGCCAGCGCCAGCCGGGCCCCGCTCCGTACCCGAAGGGAAAAGAGTGTGGTCATAGGTAATCAGAAATAGTACGGGAAAAGGAAGTGCAGGCAAGCCGCCCGGCGCGTTAACAACCACGGGGCCGTGCGTGTTAACGATGCCGGCGGCGGATAGATTCACCACGGCCGGCAATGTTTAACGCAACCCGGGTTGCGCGCAAGAATCGGGCCGGTCGTTGGCCGGTTTGCGGGTTGGGGCCTACCTTTGGGCGACCTAAACATACTTCTTCACTTCCCAAGTTTGGCGACTTTATGAGTTGGATAACCAAAACACTCACCAGCAGCATCGGCCGGAAAATTATTATGGCCGTTACGGGCCTGTTTCTGTGCACGTTCCTGGTGGTTCACCTCATTGGCAACCTGCAGCTTTTCAAGCACGACCAGGGCGCGGCCTTCAATACCTATTCGCACTTCATGGGCACCAACCCCATCATCCGCACCATCGAGTGGGGCTTGGTGCTGGGCTTTGGCTTTCACATTTTTGAAGCGTTTGCCCTCACCCGCCGCAACAAGGCGGCCCGCGGCAGCCAGGGCTACGTGAGCAACCACTCGGAGCAGAACTCGGAATGGACCTCGCGCAACATGGGCATCCTGGGCAGCATCATCCTGATTTTCCTGATTGTTCACCTCTACAACTTCTTCTGGCGCGCCCGCTTTGCCGGCGACCTGCCCCGCATGGGCGGAGCCGACGAAGCGACCCGCGACTACGACAACCTGTACATGGCCGTGGTGTCGTCGTTCCACATCTGGTGGTACGTGCTGCTGTACGTGGCTGCTCAAATCAGCCTCGGCTACCACCTGTGGCACGGCTTCCGCTCGGGCTTCCAGACCCTGGGCCTGAACCACCGCAAGTACACGCCGCTCATCAAGTACGTGGGCTATGCTTTCGCCGTGGTGGTATCGGCAGGCTTTGCGTCGATGCCGCTGTACTTCTTCCTGTTCACCAACGAGCAGGGCGAGCTGGCTGCCAACGCGCCGGCGCTGCTGCACAGCGTAGCTTCTATTTTTTAATTGACCGGCGCCGATAAAACCTACCGGCCGCGCTAACCTCCGCAACCGTTTGCGGTTACGCTAGCAGTCAATCACTCAGTCACTCCCTCAATTCCGTCACCCTATGCTGTTGGAATCCAAAGCCCCCGAAGGCCCCCTCGCCGAAAAGTGGGAAAAGCACAAGTTTAACGTTAAGCTCGTGAACCCCGCCAACAAGCGGAAGTACGACGTGATTGTGGTGGGCACCGGCCTGGCCGGCGGCGCAGCCGCGGCCTCGCTCGCCGAGCTGGGCTACAACGTAAAGGCCTTTACCTACCACGATTCGCCCCGCCGTGCGCACTCCATCGCCGCGCAGGGTGGCATCAACGCTGCTAAAAACTACCAGAACGACGGCGACTCGGTGTTCCGCCTGTTCTACGACACCATCAAGGGTGGTGACTACCGCGCCCGCGAAGCCAACGTGTACCGCCTGGCTCAGGTATCGGTGAACATCATCGACCAGTGCGTGGCCCAGGGCGTGCCCTTCGCCCGCGAGTACGGCGGGCTGCTCGCCAACCGCTCGTTCGGCGGCGCGCAGGTGAGCCGCACGTTCTACGCCCGCGGCCAGACCGGGCAGCAGCTGCTGCTGGGTGCCTACTCGGCCCTCAGCCGCCAGATTGCCTACGGCAAGGTGAAAATGTACACCCGCTCGGAAATGCTCGACGTGGTGGTAATTGACGGCCAGGCCCGCGGCATCGTGACGCGCAACCTGATTACGGGCGAGATTGAGACGCACTCGGCCCACGCCGTGGTGCTGGCCACGGGCGGCTACGGCAACGTGTTCTACCTGAGCACCAACGCCATGTACTGCAACGTGACGGCCGCCTGGCGCGCCCACAAAAAGGGCGCCTACTTCGCCAACCCCTGCTTCACCCAGATTCACCCCACCTGCATCCCGGTATCGGGCGACTACCAGTCGAAACTGACGCTGATGTCGGAATCGCTGCGCAACGACGGCCGCGTGTGGGTGCCCAAAACGGTGGAAATGGCCGAGCGCGTGCGCAAAGGCGAAATCAAGCCGCAGGACATTGCCGAGGACGACCGCGACTACTTCCTGGAGCGCAAGTACCCCGCCTTCGGTAACCTGGTACCGCGCGACGTGGCCTCGCGCAACGCCAAAATGATGTGCGACGAAGGCCGCGGCGTGGGCAGCACTGGCCTGGCCGTGTACCTCGATTTCTCGGACATCATCAAGCGCACGGGCGCCGAAGCAGTGAGCCAGAAGTATGGCAACCTCTTCGACATGTACGCCAAAATCACCGACGAGGACCCCTACAAGCAGCCCATGCGCATTTACCCGGCGGTGCACTACACCATGGGCGGCCTGTGGGTTGACTACAACCTGCAAACCACCGTGCCCGGCCTGTATGCCACCGGCGAGTGTAACTTCTCCGACCACGGGGCCAACCGCCTCGGCGCTTCAGCGCTGATGCAGGGCCTGGCCGACGGCTACTTCGTAATCCCCTACACCATTGGCGATTACCTGGCCCAGACGCCGCCCAAGCCGGTGAGCACCGACCACCCCGCGTTTGCCGAGGCGAAAGCTGGCGTGCAGGCCCGCACCGAGCAGTTGCTTAACATCAAAGGCAACCGCACGCCCGATGATTTCCACAAAATCCTCGGCCACATCATGTGGGAGTACTGCGGCATGGCCCGCACCGCCGAAGGCCTGAAACACGCCAAAGCCGAGATTCAGAAGCTGAAGAAGGAATTCTGGAGCGACGTGAAAGTGGTAGGCAGCGGCGAGGAAATGAACCAAGCGCTAGAGAAAGCCGGCCGCATTGCCGACTTCATCGAGCTCGGCGAGCTGATGGTGGACGACGCCCTGAACCGCAACGAAAGCTGCGGCGGCCACTTCCGCGAAGAGTACCAGACCCCCGACGGCGAGGCACTGCGCGACGACGACAACTACGCCTACGTAGCAGCCTGGGAGTACATGGGCGACAACCAGCCCGAGAAGCTCAACAAGGAAGAATTGACTTTCGAAAACGTGAAGCTGACCCAGCGCAGCTACAAGTAATTATTTTGAGCTGTTAGCCATTAGCTGCTGGCTGTTAGCATTGTTCTAACGTCTTGCAGTATCAAAAGCTAACAGCTATCAGCTAACAGCTAATAGTTTACAACCAATGGCCGGTTCCAACCCCAACGCTAAACCGATGAACCTGACCCTGAAAGTGTGGCGGCAGCCCAACCGCCAGGCCCAGGGGAATATTGTGGAGTACCACGTGAAGGACATTTCGCCCGACATGTCGTTTCTGGAGATGCTCGACGTGCTGAACGAGGACCTGCTGCGCGGCGGCCAGGACCCGGTAGCCTTCGACCACGACTGCCGCGAGGGCATCTGCGGCTCGTGCGACTTGTTCATCAACGGCCGCTCGCACGGCCCCGAGAAGGGCACGACCACCTGCCAACTCCACATGCGCAAGTTCTCGGATGGCGACACCATCACCATCGAGCCCTGGCGCGCCAACGCCTTCCCGGTGAACAAGGACCTGAGCGTGGACCGCTCGGCGTTCGACCGCATCATTCAGGCCGGCGGCTACGTGAGCGTGAACACCGGCGGCGCCCCCGACGGCAACGAGATTCCGATTCCGAAAGAAATTTCGGACCGCGCGTTTGAGGCGGCTACCTGCATCGGCTGCGGCGCGTGCGTAGCGGCTTGCAAGAATGCATCGGCCATGCTGTTCGTTTCGGCCAAGGTGTCGCAGCTCGCGCTGCTGCCCCAGGGCCAGGTCGAGCGCAAAACCCGCGTCGAGAACATGGTGGCGCAGATGGACAAGGAAGGCTTCGGCGCCTGTACTAACATCGGCTCGTGCGCGGCCGAGTGCCCGGTGGGCATCTCGCTGGAAAACATTGCTATTCTGAACCGTGAGTTCCTGGCTGCCAAAGCGGCGTCGAACAACCTGGCATAAAGCAGTGAGACGGAAGAAACGAAAAGCCCCGGCAGTTTCAACTGCCGGGGCTTTTCGTTGAGTTGAAGAATAATGTAGAGACGCGACACTTCGCGTCTCCGGCACCGCGTCGTTGTGATATCGTTCAACGACGAGACGCGAAGTGTCGCGTCTCTACATTGGGCTAATGCTCTTTAGGCCGGCTGAATGGCATCCAGTGCCTGCATATCCTCAGCCGACAACCGGATGTCGGCCGTTTTCATGTTCTCTTCCAAGTGCTTCACTTTGGAGGTGCCGGGGATGAGCAGGATGTTGGGCGAGTGGTGCAGCAGCCAGCTCAGAGCAATTTGCTGGGGCTTCACGCCGTGTTTGGCAGCCAATTGGTCGAGGGCTTTGAGGGCGTCGGCATTGCCGCCGCCGAGCGGGAACCACGGGATGAAGGCAATGTTCTGCTCGCGGGTGTAGGTGAGTTCGGCTTCCCACTTGCGGTTTTCGACGCTGTACATGTTCTGTACCGACACGATGGGCACGAACTCCTGCGCCTTTTTAATGTCGGCCACGCTCACTTCAGACAGGCCGATGTGCTTGATGCGGCCATCCTGCTGCGCTTTTTGCAGGAATTTGAGCGTATCTTCGAAGGGTACGTTGGGGTCGATGCGGTGCAGCTGGTAGAGGTCGATTTGGTCGACTTTCAGGCGTTTGAGGCTACCGTTGAGGGCTTCTTCGAGGTGCTTGGGGCTGGCGTCGATGGGCCACTCGTTGGGGCCGGTGCGCAGCAGGCCGCCCTTGGTGGCGATGACGAGGCCGTTGGCATATGGGCGCAGGGCTTCAGCAATCAACTCTTCCGACACGTTGGGGCCGTAGCTGTCGGCCGTGTCGATGAAGTTGACGCCGAGCTCCACGGCCCGCTTCAGCACGCGGATGGATTCGTCGTGGTCGGCGGGCGGGCCCCAGATGCCTTCGCCGGTGATGCGCATGGCGCCGTAGCCGAGGCGGTTTACGGTAAGGTCGCCGCCGATGGTGAAGGTGGCGGGATAGGTGGTGTTATTGGGCATGTGCAGTAGGTTAGAATGAAAAGCCCAGGTGTTGGGGCGTTTTGTAAGACGCTTGAGAAACAGAATTGTTTGAAAGGAGCTGCAGCGCGGACTTTGTAGTCCGCGTTTCTAGGCAAGACAATCAGGCGCGGACTACAAAGTCCGCGCTACTTTTACCGCCGTGCCCTTGATTCCGACTGACCGCCGCCTGCCGCTGCTCTACGCCATTATTCTGGTTGATGTGATTGTGGGGGCGGCAGTGGGACCGGTGCTACCGGAGTTTGTGCGGGGGTTGCCCCGGCCGCAGCTGTGGCTGAGCGTGGGCACGGGCGTTTTTCTGGGCGTGCAGCTGTTTTCGGCCCCGCTGCTGGGGCGGCTGGGCGACGGCTACGGGCGGCGGCCCATCTTCATTCTGTCGGCGGTGGGCACCCTGCTGGCCAATGCGCTGCTGCTGCCGGTGCGGGCGGGGCTGTACTTCGTGAACCGCGTTTCCGACGGCCTCACCAACGGCATGTATGCCACGGTGCGCTCGGCTATTACCGATATTTCGAAACCCGAGCAGTTGTTTCGCAACCTCGGCATCGAGGGCGCGATTATCTCGCTGGGCTTCGTGCTGGGGCCCATGGCTTCGGGGCTGATGCTGACCTTTCTGCAGGTGCCGCCGGCCCAGCAGGCTGGCTACGTGGTGCGGCTGGCTGTGGCCTTAGCCGCCCTGAATATCGGACTAAGCCTGTGGCTGCCCGAAACCCATGCCGGGCGCGGGGGCGTGCGCGGGGCCGAGCTGCGCGCCGAACTGGCCGCCAGCCTCAACCCGCTCACGCTGTGGGCCCGACTGCGGGTGAAAGACCAGCAGAGCCCCGGTGTGCGACGCATTGTGCTCACGCAGGTGTGCCTCACGCTCAGCACGGGGTATTATTTCTACTTTGTGCCGTTCGTCAGCCTGGGGCCGTTGCACCTCGATGCGCGCCAGATTTCCTACTTCTTCATGTTTTTCGGGGCGCTGAGTGTGGCGTTGAATTACGGATTTTACACCTTTCTGGCCGACCGGCTCGACCAACGCCGGGCCATTGTGTGGCTGGCGGCACTGGGCACGCCGGTGCTGGCCGGCTACGGCCTGATGGGTACCTCGAAAGTGGCCCTCTACGCGCTGGTAACGGCCGACTGCCTCACGCTCTCGCTCATTCAGGGGCTGCTGGAGGGGCGGCTGGCCCGCCGCACTACCGAAGCCGACCGTGGCGAAATCTTCGGCCTGAACCAGGCGTTTCAGTCGCTGGCCAGCTTCAGCACGGCATTGGTATTTGGGGGGCTGTCGGTGCTCGATTTGCGGCTGCCGTGGGCGTGGTTTGCGCTGTGCCTGGCGGCGGTGGCCGGGCTGGCAGCGTGGCCGGAACCCGCGCCCGCGCCCGCTACTGCAACTACCCCGCAATAGCTAGCTGGAATACCCCTTGCCGATAAGGACTGGTGGGCCGCCATTCAGTGCGATTTTACGTTGATTCACAGAGTAGTCCGCGCTACGTTAGCAAAGGAATTGCTACATTGGCATGCCTAGCTGTTGTCCGGGCCGGTTGTTTTCTACCGCATCGTTCGTTTATCTGTTTTGCCGGCGGGAGGCGGGCCATTACTGGCCCGCTTCCCGCCGCGCCTCATTCCATTCTGTTTGTTTGCGCTTCTCTTATGAAGTACCTGATGATGATGGTGAAGCTGGCTTTGCTCCTGACGGCTACTATTGCGCGGGCCCAGCAGCAGCCAGCCTCGCCAGCAGCCCCTGCCACGCTGCCTACCGAACTGGAATGCCGGGTGCTGACCGGCCGCGTCACCGACCCGTTTGCTTATCCGCTTACGGGGGCTACCATCATGCTGCGCATCCCCGGCCAAGGCTTCAGCCCCGATGCTTTCAGCACCAACTCGGAGGGCCACTACATCATCACCGCCAAGCAGGCCATTCCGCGCAATACTGTGATGGAAGTGACGGCCGTGGGCTACGCCACCCTGGAGCTGCCCCTCATCAACTGCAAACCGCTCGACCTGACCATGATGCCGCTGGTGAGCACGAGCTACAAAGGGAAACCGCGCAATAAGAAGCCTTCCGGCAGCGGCAAGGTGCGCTAGGGGGCTGCGGGGAGGCCCGTCTGGCTACCAAAAAAGCCCCGCGCAGGACGCGGGGCTTTTTTTCTATGGTCTACCCGTTCCAGAGCGTCTACCCACGCGCTGGAACAGACGCAAGATAGGGCATGTCGGGAAATATATCTGCCCGGATTGGGCGCTGACAATATGGCCCCGGCCAGCACGTTAGCCTCCCGAAGCCGAGCTTGACGGCCAGGCGGTTATCTTCCCTAACCTTTATTTTTTACGCAGATGGCAAATGTCAAGAATAACATCGTGACGCAGGGACTGAGCGGCATGCTCGGCGGGCAACTCGTATTTCGGCAAACCAGCCGGGGCACCGTGGTGGGCGTGGCCCCGCAGACTCCCAGCGGGCCGCCCTCGGCCGGGCAGCTGGCGCATCAGGTCCGCTTTCAGGAGGCGGTGATTTATGCCAAGGGGCAGGCCCAGGACCCGGCCGTGCAGGCCGAGTACGCGGAGCAGGCCAAGCAGGAAGACATCAGCGTGTACAATGTGCTGCTGCGCGACTTCATGCGGGCACCCAGCATTGCCGACGTGGACCTGAGCCAGTACACGGGCAAGGTGGGCGACCTCATCGGCATCACGGCCACCGACGACCACGCCGTGAAAAGCGTGCACGTGAAGATTGAGAACAGCGACGGCAGCCTGGTGGAGGAAGGCGACGCCACCCAGCAGGCCGACCCCAACCAGTGGCTCTACACGGCCACGGCCCGCAACGCCACCCTGGCCGGCGACAAGCTGACGGTGACGGCCACCGACAACCCCGGCCACAGCGTGAGCAAGACCCGCACACTGTAAATAATCCAATCGGCAGCTCCGGGGGCGAGCGGGCCGCCGGGGTATAGCTCGGGTATAGGCTGGATATAGGAAGCGCCTGCTCAGGGCGAAGCCGGGGGCCGGGCAGTTCCCACGAAAAATCTATTCTTGGCTAATTTGGACCTGGCGTGGAAGCGCAAAGACAGAAAGAAGCCCCGGCTGCTGTGGTAGCCGGGGCTTTTTTCTATTTCATATAATCTGGTGGCGGTGGCTTATTACTGCACGTTGGCTACGACGGACCCAATCAGGCAGTTCCGGGCAACGAATCGATTATAAACAAAGCAGCCCGCCAGCAAAAACGCCAGCGGGCTGCGCAATCAGGCCAAAACCTTGGCACTTACAGCAGGCCGGTGGTGTGGGCTTTCATAATCTGACGGGCCTGCGCGAGGTTGGTGTCGCGGGCATTCACGGCTAGGTATACAAACTGGTCGCCTTTGGGCGAGAGTTTCAGCAGATGCAGCTGGTCGGTCAGGGTCAACAGAATGTCCTGCACTGTCTGGTTCAGCTTCAGGGCCGAAATGGCTTTTAGCTTGGCTTTCACTACCTCGGTATTGTAGGCGGCAGCTGTTTCAATATCGAAGTCGGCGATGTTGGAATGAGAAGCCAGCGGCATGCCGGTTTCGGTTTCGACCACGGCAACGGCCAGCAGGGTGGGGAGGTCGGCCAGGATGTCTTTAACTACTTGCTTAGGGGTTGACATAATGTTGGTTGGGAAAAAAGATTGGGTTGAAAAAATGAGGATTGGAATACCTGAAGTCAGTTCATGGAAGTGTGCCGACGCATGATTTCCTTGGCGATGCCCAGGTTGGCGTCGGCGGTGTGCACGGCCAGAAAGCAGTACCATCTGCCGTCGTTCATGGGGCGCAGGTGATGAAGTTGGTCTTCCAGCATTACGGATATGTCGGTAAGCGACCCACCCGCCCAAGCCTTGGCAGCTAGGGCATCTTCCACGATGCGCAGCAGCTTGGCGTTGCGCAGGCTGATTTGGTTGGGATTGTAGGCGTTGCTAACCGTATAAGAAGCCAATACGCGACCCGACTGGACATTCACCACGCAGGCCATCAGCAGGTCGGGCAGTTCCTGCAACAAGCCTTCGATTACTTCCCTGGAGCGCTTGGCCATTGTATCGTCGATATCGGTTGCAACGGTTATTTTCTTTAATGGCAGTCGATTGAAAAATGGTAAGTTCATTGCGTAGTAATAGCGAAGATGTTCCGGCAGGGTCTTCCGGGCCAGCAATCTGCAGCCCGCTCAACTGCTCCCTCTCAGCCGGTTGGCCATCGGCTCGCGCCGGCTTAAGAGGAAGCAGCTTTTCGGGCAGAACACTCGGCAATACAAGCGCTGATAGGCCGCCGACCCGGCCCCGGCAAAGGAACCGTTGGCATGCGGGCAGCCAACCAGACCAAATCAGTAAGGCAGTGAAGGGCGTTAGCTTCCGTCACCGGTATCCGCGTTCAGAGCATGCTGCCGCCACAACAGAGTGTCCCGAAGAGAAATCAGCCGCCTAGAACTGCCACCAATGGTGCTTCTTGGCTTTGATTGGCTCGCTGGAGCGCGGCACCAGCGTCACGTTCTGCACGCTGTGGCCTTTTACTTGTACTTGTAGCTCGTCTTCGTCGTAGCCGCCGTAGCCTACTTGCAATTTCGCAAGCTGGTTGGCGGGCACGGCCAAGGTGTAATTGCCCTGGGCATCGGTACTCACGCCCCGGCCGCGGGCTTTGTCGAGCACGGTGGCCCCGATGAGCGGATGACCGTTTTCGTCCAGAATACGGCCGGAAACGGTTGTCATGCGGGTAGTCGCTGCCGAAGCTTCAGCTACTTTTGTCACGGCGGCTACATCCTCACCGGTTACCGGCAGCACCACGCCTTTCGACAGGTTGGTGCTGGCAGTGCTGTGCAGGTTGTTGCTGGCAAAGGCCGCGCCGCTCAGCAGAGCAGCTACGGCAATGATAGAGCCGGCACGCCGACGGAAGCGGGCGGGCTCGGTACGAATCAGGTCGAACTGGTTTTGCAGCCAGCCGACTGGGCGCACGTCGTGGCCCTTCTCCTTCAGCGTGTGGAAGCGTTGGAACGCTTCGCCGCCCTTGTCCGGGTTTGCTTTCAGGTAAGCGTCCACCAGTTCGGTGTTCTTACCCGATAAGTCCCCCCGGAGGTAGGCATCCCGATACCCCGGAAGCAACTCCTGGGTAACCGGGTGGAATGGGTGTGCAGTTAATGCCATAAAATGGAATGATTAGGAGGAAAAAAATATGGCGGCTAGCACAGGCTATCAACTTGTACTGTCGAACAATACTACGGGTGGTGGGAAGCGCAAGAGCATGCTTTTCGACCAAGCCAGAAATTTGACCTACAAACAGCAGGAATAGCGAGACTAAAAAACGCAATTCCTGATTTAGGAAAATAAAGCCCTAAAAAGCGACTTATTAAAAGCCAAAAGCTTTATAACAAAGTACATGAATAAAAGCTCAGCTGTTAATTATGTCAAATGCATTACTCAGGAAATTACATAATCTGAGCTTGGGTGAAAAACTACATCTAATCATATTCCCAATATGGGACAATCATGAAATACTAATTGCCTTCTCTAATACACCAAAATCCAACATGGCGTACAATATAAATTTCCCAATAATACCCTTGCGTTATAGATATGGGGGAGCAGGCAGGCACAAACAAGAGCATGGATTATCAGTTAGCATCACGTTATCCTTCGCCATCTGATTTATAATAGCCCGTTTTGATTACCATTATTTCCGGCACCAACCGCCCGGCTTCCCGCGCCCGGCGCGTGGCCGACTACTACGCCACCCTCCTCGCCGAATTGGGGGCCGAGCACCAATTGCTGGACCTGGCCGAGCTGCCGGTTGATTTCATCAGCACAGCGCTTTATGCCAATGCGGGCACGCACCCCGAATTCAACCGTCTGGCAGCTCAGCTGGCGGCCAGCAGCCACTGGGTCATCGTCACGCCGGAGTATAACGGCTCGTTTCCGGGCGTACTCAAGGCGTTTATCGATGGGCTACCCTACCCCGGCGCGTTCAAGGGCAAGAAGGCGGCGCTGGTGGGCCTGAGCAGCGGCGGCCAGGGCGGCCTGCTGGCCATGACGCACCTCACCGACGTGCTGATGTATCTGGGAACCGCCGTGCTGCCCCAGCGCGTGCGCCTGCCCTTCATCAACCAGGACCTCGACGCCGAACTGGGCCTGCGCCAGGAGCTGTCGCGGCAGCTGCTGCGCGAGCAGGCCGCCGCGCTACTGGCATTTTGATTCAGTTAAAAGGTAAGAGTGAGAAGTGATGAGTTAAGCCGCTGGATACTGCTGATTCAACTCATCACTTTTAACTTTTAACTTCCTCCACCTGTCGGGCCACGATGCGGGTGAAAACCGGCTTCAGCACCAGGTAGAGCACACCCACCAGCATGGCCCCGCCGGCGGCCCAAAGCAGCAGCGCGCCCAGCTCGGCCCGCCAGAGCAGCTTGCCCACCGCCTCCCAGCCCTCGCGGTCGATGAGCTGGCGCAGGCTGGCCACGGTGAGGTTGGCCACCTTATCGCCCTGGCCCATGAGGATGGCCCCGGCGCGCAGCAGCGGAATAAGCAGCGCCAGCTGAAAAAACGTCATCAGGTGCGTGGCCAGCTGCATAATGGCCACGTTGAGGCGCAGGCGCAGGGCCACGGCGGCACTCAGCAGCGTGGTGAGGCCGAAGGCCGGAATCAGCCCGATGGCCACGCCCAGCCCCACGGTAAGGGCCAGCTGCCCGGGCGCGAGGCCGGCTTTGAGCTGGTCGAGCAGGGGGTCGAGCACGCGGCGCTGGAGCCACGAGCGCGGCGGCAGTGGGGCAACGGGTGGCACGGCGGGCGGCGGCAACGGAATTTCGGAAGGCGACATAGGTAAAATTAACGGGGCCGAAAGCCGGGCCGCACGGCAGCCCGTACCTTCGTCGGGGGCCTGCTTCTTACGGCAGCGCGCCAATAGGTTGCCTCCGGGTAGTTATGACAAAGTTAGATTCGCCGGCCGAGTTGCCGGGTCCGTGGTGGCGCGAGCTGCCCATTTTGCTGCACCGCGCCGGCCGCGAGCTAGGCCAGAACGACCCGCTGCGGCTGGGCGCGGCCACGGCGTTTTTCACGTCGTTTGCGCTGCCGCCCATTCTTATTATTCTCATCGCGCTGCTCAGCTCGCTCTATCCGTCGTCGCTGGTGCGGGTGCTGCTGTTGGGCAAGGTGAGCAACCTAGTGGGGTCGTCGGCGGCCGGGCTGGTGGCCCAGATTGTGATGAATGTGGCCGACCCCATGCGCAGCCGGCTCGTCACGGTAGCAGGGTTTATTTTCCTGCTGTTCGTGGCCACCACGCTGTTCACCATCATTCAGCACTCGCTCAACCAGCTCTGGCAAATCCGGCCCAAGCGGGGCGCGGGCAAGGTATCGCAGGCCGTGCGCGAGCGGGCGCGCTCGGTGGGCATTTTGCTGGCCACGGCGGGGCTGTCGCTGCTGGCTTTCGGCACCGATGCGGCGCTGAGCCTGTTTGCCGAAAGCATCCGCGACTTCGATGCCACGTTCGGCTATTTCGTGGTGCGGGTGCTCAATGCCCTCATCGCCTGGCTGATTCTGGCGGCCTGGTTTGGCATCACCTTCCGCACCCTGAGCTTGGCCAAAGTGCCCTGGCGGGCCGTTACGCGCGGGGCGGCGCTCACGGCGCTGCTCATCAGCCTGGGCGAGGTGGTGCTGGGCCAGCTGCTGGTGGCCCGCGATTTGGGGCCGGTCTACGGCCCGGCTTCCAGTCTGGTGCTGGTGCTGCTGTTTGTGTTCTATTGCGCCATGATATTCTATTTCGGGGCGGCTTTTACGAAGGCGTATGCCCACCGCATCGGGCTGGATATTAAGCCGAAGAAAACGGCCGTGCGCTACCGGCTGGTGAATGTGGAGGAGTAGCCGCACGTGATAGAAGCACGTCATGCCGAGCGCAGCCGAGGCATCTCGCGTGTGGTGGTAATCAACGTCGTCGAACGATAGAGTCACTATTGCACGCGAGATGCCTCGGCTGCGCTCGGCATGACGTTCTTTTTAATCATTCAATAGCCCGAAAACTCAAGCCGTACCTTTGCCCCGTGCAAACTCCCGATACCTCCGCCGCCGGGGCCGCTGCCGCAGCGCCCAAAGCCACTAAGCCCGACCTGCAATTCGCCGATTTTGGCCTCTCCCCCGCCCTGCTGGCCGGCGTGGCCGAACTGAATTTCACCCAGCCCACGCCCGTGCAGCAGCTGGTGCTGGCCCCCGCCCTCGAGGGGCAGGACGTGGCCGGCCAGGCCCCCACCGGCTCGGGCAAAACCGCTGCCTACGGCCTGGCCATTCTGCAGCAGGTCGACGTGACCTCGGCCACCATGCAGGCGTTGGTGCTGGTGCCCGCCCGCGAGCTGGTGATGCAGGTGCGCGACGCCCTGCGCAGCCTCGGCAAGCACATGGCCAACCTGCGCGTGGCCGGCTACTACGGCGGCCACGCCATGCGCGAAGAAGTGAAAGGCCTGCAGCAGATGCCGCACATTGTGGTGGCCACGCCCGGCCGCATGCTCGACCACTTGGAGCGCCGCACCATCGTACCCAACCGCCTGAAAGTGCTGGTGCTGGACGAAGCCGACAAGCTGCTGGAGCTGGGTTTTCAGGAGGAAATGGCCACCATCATCAGCCGCCTGCCGCAGCGGCGGCAAACGCTGCTGTTCTCGGCCACCATGCCCGACAAGGTGCTGAACCTGGTGCGTGAGTACCTCACCCGACCCCGGGTGATGAACGTGGGCGGCTCGAACGCCACCACGCTGCCCGAAAGCCTGGTGCTGCGCGGCCACGTGCTGCAGGCCGCCGACCAGAAGCCCGCCGCCCTCTTCCAGCTGCTGAATGCGCCCGATGCGGGCCGCGCCCTGGTGTTTGCCAACACCCGCGACCGCGTGGAGGAACTCACCCGCTTCCTGCGCGGCCGGGGCCTGGCCGCCGAGGCGCTGCACGGCAAAATGCTGCAGCCCGAGCGCGACAAAAGCATGATGAAGCTGCGCAACGGCTCGGCCACCGTGCTGGTGGCCACCGACGTCGCGGCCCGCGGCCTCGACGTGAGCGAGCTCGATACGGTGGTGCAGTTCGACCCGCCGCACGACACCGACACCTTCCAGCACCGGGCCGGCCGCACGGCCCGCGCCGGCGCCGTGGGCACCGCCCACCTGCTGGTAACACCGCACGAGCAGGAGAAAATCAAGAACTGGCCCGCCGCCAAGTCGGTAGACTGGAAGGGCCTGCGCCCGGCCGCCCTGCCCAACGCCCTGCCCAAAGCACCGCGCCCGAGCACCGTTACGCTGCACGTATCGGCAGGCAAGAGTGAGAAAATCAGCCGGGGCGACCTGGCCGGAGCCTTCGTGAGCGTGGGCGGCATGGAGCGCGAGGCCGTGGGCCGCATCGAAGTGTTCGACCACCACAGCTTCGTGGCCGTGCCCGAATCTCAGGCGGAAGAGATATTGGCCCGCATGCAGGGTGCCAAGGTGAAAGGCAAAAAAGTGAAGGTGGCGCTGATTCGGTAAATCAGGACATCTGTCATCCTGAGCGCAGCGAAGGACCTTATCACGTCAGAACAAATCGTTCGAACGTGATAAGGTCCTTCGCTGCGCTCAGGATGACAATAACGACTCCTCTTCCCCACCTCTGCCCATGCGCCTCCTCTTCATCTGCAGCCAGAACAAGTGGCGCAGCCTCACCGCCGAGCGACTGTTTGACGAGCACCCGCACTACGAGGCGCGCTCGGCCGGCACCGAGCCGGGAGCCCGGGTGCGCGTGGCGGCTGGCCACCTGGGCTGGGCCGAAATAATCTTCGTAATGGAGCGCCGCCACGCCGACCGCCTGCGCGAGAAATTCGCCGACGAGCTACGCGACAAAATGGTGGTTACGCTGCGCATTCCGGATAAATACCCGTTTGGCGATGCGCGGCTCATTGCCCTGCTGCGCGAGAAGCTGGCGGCGCATTTGCCCTTACTTTAGCGGCGAATTTCTACCCGATTCTCCCGCTTATATATGAAGCTGCGACTCCTTTTTGCCCTGCCGGCCCTGCTGCTGGCTTCCTTTCTCGCCCACGCCCAAACCTTTGAGCCGGGCCTGCTGGTGCGCAGCACCGGCGACACGCTGCGCGGCGAGATTGAAAACGGTTTTTGGGTCGAGCCGCCGACGTTTATCCGCTTCCGGCCCGCGCCCGGCAGTGCCGCCCAGCTGCTGGAGCCGCGGCAGCTGCGCACGGTGAGCTTCACGGGCGGGCGCTACTTCCGCTACGCGGCCCTGCCGATTAATCACGCCGCCGAAACGCAGCTTGACCGGCTGCCGCGCGGCTACTCGACCGATATGCGCACCGACTCGCTGCTGGCCGAAGTGCTGCTTGAAGGCCCGGCCGAACTGCTGCGGGTGGTGCGCAGCGGCGTCACGCACTTCCTCATTCAGCGCACCGGCCAGCCCTACCTGGAGCTCAGCGAGCGAAAATACCTGCGCGAAACACCTCAGGGCACCTGGGTGGTCGCAGATGGCAACAACTACGCGGCCCAGCTGAGCCTGTATTTCGGCGACTGCCCGGCAGCGGCCACTGCGGCCGCAACCGCCCCTTTCACGGCTCCCGGCATGGCGGCCGTGGTGCAGGCTTACGATAAGGCATGTGCGGGCAGCACCCTACCCGGCCGCAGCTGGCTGGCGCAGGCCCGGCCCCGGCGGCGGCTGGCGTTTCAGGGCGGGCTGCTGGCAGGCGGGCGCTACAACCGCACCGAGCTCCTGGGCTACTACGGCCTGAGCCAGAGCGACTGCAGCGACTGCCAGATGCACCCTTACGCGGGGTTGTACGCTGAGCTTCTGCAGCCCAGCCGCACCTTCGCGGTGTATGGCGAGCTTAGCTTCAGCCCGTTTCAGGGGCAGGGCCGCACGTATAGCTTCACCAACACAGGTAGCGTGCTCGACGAATATGGCTACCGCGGCCTGCTGGGCACGGCCCGGTTGGGCATCCGCTATTTTTTTCCGCTGCGGCACGAGCAGCAGCTGCTGCTCGGGTTTGGCTACGAGCTGAACAACGTGCTCAGCATCCGCCAGACCAGCGGCGCCAATGCCTACGTGCTGCCGGCCCAGAACGACTTTTATGCCTCCCCGACGTTGCTGCCCAACGTGGCCCTGGGCTGGCGGGCGCAGCGCTTCACCGCCAGCATCGATGCGCAGCTGTACCATGATTCGCAGCGCGTCGATTTCAGCGGCAATTTCTTCGGCAGCAACTACGCGGCCCGCGTAGGCCTGAGCTACCGCCTGGGTCGCAACCCGGATGCGGCCCGGCAATAGCCCAACCCCGCCGGCCCCGGGCCGTACTACCGGGCCATGCCTTATATCCTGTCGCTGGCCGTGTTGGTGGCCATTTTGTACGCGTTTTACCAATACGTCACTGCCGACTCGCGCCGCACTTCGGCGGCGCTGGCCCAGCCCTTTCCGCCGGCCTGGCGCGCCATTCTGGCCGAGCGCGTGGCTTTTTACCTTGCCTTGGCCGAACCCGAAAAAGCCCGTTTCGAGCAGCAAACGCAGGTTTTTCTGGCCCGCACGCGCATTACGGGCGTGCAGACCGATGTGGACGATACGACCCGCCTGCTGGTGGCCGCCTCGGCCCTGATTCCGACCTGGGGCTTCCCCGACTGGCAGTACACCAATCTGGGCGAAGTGCTCATCGTGCCCGATGCCTGGACGCTGCCCGACGCGCCCGATAAAGAAGTAAAACCCTTGCAGGGCACGCTGCTGGGCTCGGTGCAGGGCTTCCAGAACCAACACTACATGCGCCTGTCGAAGGCTTCGCTGGAGCAGGGCTTTCGGGATGCGACCGACCGGCAGAACGTGGGCATTCACGAGTTTGCCCACTTGCTCGACGAGGCCGACGGCGTGATTGACGGCGTGCCCCAGGCCGCCATGCCGCCTGAGCTGCTGCAGCCGTGGACGGCGCTGATGCACCGCGAAATCGCAGCCATTCGCGAGGGCAAGTCCGAAATTAACCCCTACGCTGCCACCAACGACGCCGAGTTTTTCGCCGTGGTCACGGAATACTTCTTCGAGAAGCCCGAAAAGCTGCAGGAGCACCACCCCGAGCTGTATGAATTGCTCACTCAGGCCTTCCACCAGAACCCCAAGAAGCGCTTCCTGGGCCTGCCCACCGACCCGCGCCAGTGGTTGAAAACCCTGCGCAGCCGCCGCAAATTCGGCCGCAACTCGCCCTGCCCCTGCGGCAGCGGGCGCAAGTATAAGGAGTGCCACCTGGCGCGCGAGGTTACGCAAGGTTAAAAGAGGTTTCGCAAGGTTTGCCCAACCGCAACCTTGCGAAACCTCTTTTAACCTTGCGTAACCTCGCGCGACTTTACTTTGCCGGATGAAAACGCACTTGCTCCCGCTGGCGGCCGCCGCCATGCTCACCGCCTGCGCTTCCACCGCGCAAACCCCGGTGGTGAAATCGCCCGCCAAGCCCACCACGGCGGATGTACCCCCGCCCCCGCCCGCTCAGCCCGCCCACATCGACTACGGGGCCATTGCCGACGAATTCCTGCGCGACTACAATGCCCAGTACGTGCGGCTGTACACGGCTTCGAGCGAGGCCGAGTGGCGTTCAAACACGCACATCGTGCCCGGCGACACGGCCAATGCCGGGGCCACCACCCGCGCCAACCAGCGCATGGCCGCCTTCACGGGCAGCGCGGCCAACATCCAGCAGCTGCGCGACCTGCTTACGCACCGCGACGAGCTGAATGGCCTGCAGGTGAAGCAGCTCGAAACGGCCCTCTACAACGCCGCCAACAACCCCCAGACGGTGGCCGACGTGGTGAAGGCGCGCATCAAAGCCGAAGCGGCGCAGACCGAGAAGCTCTACGGGTTCGACTACAAGTACGCCGGCAAGTCCGTCACGACCAACGACCTCGATGAATTACTGCGCAAGGAAACCAACCCCGCCAAGCGCCAGCAAGTGTGGGAGGCCAGCAAGGCCATTGGCCCCACGCTGAAGGATGGCCTGCTGAACCTGCGCGACCTGCGCAACCAAACCGTGCAGGCCCTCGGCTACCCCGACTACTTCACCTACCAGGCCAGCGACTATGGCCTGACGCGCGACGAAATGATGGCGCTGGTGCGCAAAATCAACACCGAGCTGCGCCCGCTCTACCGCGAGCTACACACCTACGCTCGCTACGAGCTAGCCAAAAAATACGGCGTGCAGCAGGTGCCCGACTACCTGCCCGCCCACTGGCTGCCCAACCGCTGGGGCCAGGACTGGGGTTCGATGGTGGAAGTGAAGGGCCTGAACCTCGACGCGGTGCTGGCCAAAAAAGGCGCCGAGTGGCAGGTGAAGCAGGGCGAGCGGTTCTACCAGAGCCTGGGCTTTTCGCCCCTGCCGGCCTCGTTCTGGGAAAAAAGCAGCCTCTACCCGCTGCCCAAGGGCGCTACCTATAAGAAGAACAACCACGCCTCGGCCTGGCACATGGACCTGAACCAGGACCTGCGCAGCCTGATGAGCGTGGAACCCAACACCGAGTGGTACGAAACCGCCCACCACGAGCTCGGCCACATCTTCTACTACCAGAGCTATTCGAACCCCGAGGTGCCGCCGCTGCTGCGCCAGGGCGCCAACCGCGCCTACCACGAGGCCATCGGCTCGATGATGGGCCTGGCCGCTAAGCAGAAACCCTTCCTAGCCGGCCTGGGCCTGATTCCGGCCAACACCAAAACCGACCAGACCCAGCAGCTCCTCCAGGAAGCGTTGAGCTATGTGCCGTTCATCCCCTTCGCCTCGGGTGTGATGAGCGAGTGGGAAAACAGCTTCTACGCCGACAAGCTGCCCGCCGACCAGCTGAATGCCAAATGGTGGGCGTTGTGCAAGCAGTACCAGGGCATGGTGCCGCCCACCACGCGCGGCGAAAACTACCTTGACCCGGCCACCAAAACCCACATCAACGACGACCCCGCCCAGTACTACGACTACGCATTGAGCTACGTCATCCTGTTCCAGCTGCACGACCACATTGCCCGCAAAATCCTGCACCAGGACCCGCACGCCACCAACTACTACGGCCACAAGGAAGTGGGCGACTTCCTGCGCGACATCATGCGCCCCGGGGCCAGCCGCGACTGGCGCGTGGTGCTGAAAGAGAAAACCGGCGAAGACCTCTCGGCCCGCGCCATGGTCGCCTACTTTCAGCCGCTGATGACCTATTTGCAGCAGCAGAACAAGGGCCGTAAATACACGATGTAAACTGCTGCCTGGCAGGCTTGTCAGCAGCGCATCGTCCAAAGCAGAACGTCATGCTGAGCTTGTCGAAGCAGCTCTACCGCGCAAGTAATTTGATTTAGTACTGCGGTAGAGCTGCTTCGATTGCGCTTAGCAGGACGTTCTGTTTTTCTTTCTTTTGCTCCGTCTACTGCCGACTCAGCCCCAGCACCCAGTCGCGCACCGCATCGAGCATGGCGGCCGAAACAACCGGGTCCACCGTGCCGTCGGCGTTGGGGATGAGTTCGGCGGCGGGCGTCTGGAACCAGTGCTGCACGCCGGGCAGGCGGCGCGTCGTTACGCGCTTGTTGGTTTTGAGGCCTTTTTCGAGGGCCGTGAGGTTGGTAGCGGCATTCACCTCTGCGTCGTCGGTACCGTTGAGTAACAGTACCGGGCACTGCACTTGGGCCAGCGTGGGTTGGGGGTCGAAGGTGAGGTAGTAGCGGTACCAGGGCGTAGTCAGGCCCTCTACCCGGCTGCGGGTTAGCGCGGCATCCTGCTCCGGATAGCGCTGGCGCAGCATGTTGGCCACGATGGCCTGGGCCTGCTCGCGGTTGGCCGTTTGCCGCACAATTTCGAACATAGCCCGCCGAAACTTAAGCATGGCCTCGGCCTGCTTGCGCTCGGCACTGCGCAGCTTCAGCGTCTGCTGGGCTACGTAAGTATCTATCTGAGCCGAGTTGGAACCGCTGGCCCGCAACTCTTTGGCCTTGGCAGCAATATCGGCCAGAGCCTGCCGACGGGCCACGCCGGCCCGGGCCGTATCGGCGGGCGTGGCGGGCTCGGCTTGGGCGGCCAGCAGTTCCAGCCCGCCCAAGCCGGCTGCCGCCAGGCCCACCACGAAGCTGGGCGGCTGCGGCTGGGCGGCCGCCAGCAGCGCCACGTTGCCGCCCTCGCCGTGGCCGATGAAGCCCGTGCGCGCCGGGTCGATGCTGGACCGCACACGCAGGTAGCTTAGGGCGGCCTGGGCATCGCGCACCAAGTCGGCAGTAGTAGCCTGGCGGCTGTCGCCGCCGCTCTGGCCCACGCCCCGGTCGTCGAGGCGCAGCACGGCAATGCCCTGCCGGGCCATGCTAGTGGCAATATCGGCAAACAGGCGGTAGCGGCCCTGGCGGGCATCCCGGTCCTGCCCCCCCATATCGGATAGCAGCACGGCGGCCGGAAACGGCCCGGGGCCGTCGGGAATACTGAGCGTGCCGGCCAGCGCCACATTTCCGGCCGGGCTGGTCACCGTCACCGCTTCAATGTGGTAGGTAGTCGCTACCGGGGCGGCAGCCGTTGCGCCGGCACCAGCCGGCTGCACGGCCGCGCGGCGTAGCGCCAGCGGCACGCGCAGGCCCGGCTGCACCCAGGTGCCGCGCAGCTCCTGGCCGCCATTGGCCAGCACGCAGGCGTAGCGGCAGTTGGCTTTGGCCGCAAAAAACACCACCGAATCGCCTTTCAGCGTTACCGAAACGGGCAGCCGGCTCATGCGTCGGGCCGGCAGGTCAAGCGTGGCAATAAGCTTGTTGGCCGCCGGCTGCTGCACGGCAAAAGCCACCGGCAGGCTCCCGCCCGGAATCGACAGCGGCCCCTGCCACAGGCCTGCCAGCCCGGGGGCATCGGTGGCCGCAGCCGGGGCGGCCGGTGTTTGGGCCAACCCAGCCCGGGCAATGGCCAGCAGCGCCAGCAAACAGGTGTACTTCATTTGGAATGCAGGACCATTGCCCGGTAGCGGAAACTGGCTTCGCGGGCCGGACAAGGGCGGGCAAACAGGTTTAATAGCAGATAACAGAGGCCGGGTTAGGGCCGCAGCACGCGGTCGATGACGTGCACCACGCCGTTGGTGCACTGCACGTCGGGAATGGCCAGGTTAGCGGGGGTCGAAATTCCCCTCGATTTAATTGTGAGCACACCGTTGCTGAATGTGCCCAGTTGCAGGCTGCCGCCTCCGAAGGTGGTAACGCTGGTACCATCGGGCAGCTCCGGCGAGAACTTGTTGCCTAAGTTGCCCGCCAGCACGTGGTTGGCCAATACGCCCGTCAGGGCCGTTACCTGCGCCGGGGTCAGGTTGTTGATGTAATCGACGGTGGGGTAGCCGGCATCGCGGAACGCCTGGTCCGTTGGCGCAAATACCGTGTATGGCCCGGGCTGCGACAGCAGCCCCGCCAAGTTGCACTTCACCACGGCGGCCACCAGCAGCGTCAGCTCGGGCTGGGTAAACACCTTAGCTGACTGCAGCGCCACGGCCGATTCCACCACGTTGCCGCCGGTGGCAATCATCACCTTATCAATGGGATGTACCAGCCCATTAGCCGCCTTCACATCCGTGCCCAGAATTTTCGAGCCGTTCACGTATTTGCTGCCATCGGCGCGCGTGATGATGCGGCGCGTGGGCCCGAGCAGCGAGGCCGACGTGCTGCCCGCCGCGAGGGCGCTGCCCGCCAGCGAACCACTGTACACGTGGTAGAGCAGCGTTTTGGTGAGAAAGTCGGGCTGCAAAGCCGTCAGGTCGACGGCCTCGCGGACGCCGAGGCGGTTGAAGGCCGCGTTGTTGGGCGCGAAAACCGTGTAGTTGCCCTGCGGGTCGTTGGGGTTTTTGTTGCCCAGCGTGATGGCCACGCCGCCGCGAATGGCGGCATCTTCGAGCAGCTGAAAATCGGGGTTGGTAACGGCGATGTTGGTGATGGAGGGGTCGACGTCTTTATTTTTTGCGCAGCCGCCACCGGCCAGGGCCAGGCCGAGCAGCAGCACACCGGTTTTCAAAGGGGTAATAATTTTCATCGGGTAAAAAGATGGGTTGGTCGAAGATATTGGAGCGTTGAACTCAATTCACTGATTACAAACGGCTTTCCGGGCGCTTCGGATTGCGCTAAGCTAAATCCAAAGTTTCAGATTGCGCCGTAAGTTGCGCACTCTGCCCGTTTTCGGAACCCATTTAAATAGTTCCCAACCGGTTTTCAGCTGCCGCTTTTCCGCTACTTTTTATTCCCTCTGTACGTTTTATATGAAACAATTTTCCACGCTGCTGCTGAGCACCCTACTTATGGCCGGGGCCACCCCGGCGCTGCGCGCGCAAAGCATCGTTAGCGGCTTCATGGCCGGCAAAGGCCACGGCTCGGTGGTCGTATCGGGCACGGCCGAGCAGTACACCAGCGCCTACCTGGCTCCCGATAAAGTATCGGGCGTGCCCGTGTTTCAGGAAGTGCACGTCAACTCCGTCAACCTGTACGGCACCTACGGCCTCACCGATAAGATTGACGCCATCGTGAGCCTGCCCTATATTCAATCGAAAGGCCAAGCCTTCGGCACCACCATCAGCGACCTCAACACCCTCTACCCGGCTCAAGGCTTCGCCAATACCCGCCAGGGCTTCCAGGACCTGACGGCGGTGCTCAAGTTCAAATCCTACACCCGCGAAATCGGCAGCAGCATCCTCGACCTGCTGGGCGTGGTCAGCGTGAGCACGCCCGTGAGCAACTACCAGACGAACACCGGCCTGGGATACATCATCGCCATCGGCAACCGGGCCACCAAAACCACGGCCCTCGGCGTGGCCCATCTCAAAACGGCCTCTGGCGTGTTCGCCACCGGCCAGGTGGGCTACAGCCTGCGCACCGGCGACGTGCCCAACGCCCTCGTGGGCGAGGCCAAGCTGGGCTACGCCGGCCCCAAAAACTACTTCGAAGGCTACGCTTCGTTCCAGGAATCGAACGGCGGCACCGACATCACCGAGCAAGGCTTCGACGGAACCTTCACCGCCACCCGCGTCAACTACGTGCGCATTGGTGCCAGCGGCTACCGGCCCATCACCAACGGTTTCGGCCTCACGCTGGGCATCAGCACCTACGTGGCCGGCCGCAACATCGGCAAGTCGACGGGCGGCTCGGCGGGCATTACCTATAATTTCTAGTACCATTCAAGCCACAAGCTGTAAGCTCCCGGCCGCAAGCTTCTTGCCCAATACATCGGACGAGAAGCTTGCGGCCGGGAGCTTACAGCTTGTGGCTTGCCTATAGCTTATAGCTTAATAGTTGGCTTCCGACGACGGCAGGTCAATCAGGATGAACTGCGCATCGGTGGAAGCGCGGATTTGCACCACGTCGTCGTCGGTCATGCGCGCCTGGTCGTTGGGGCCAAGCTCGGTACCATTCACGAAGATGGTGCCCTCTTTCACGTAGATGAAAGTGAGGCGAATGGGGAAGGTTTTGAATTCGATTTCCTTCTCGGCGCTCAGGTTCGACCAGTACACGGTGCTGTTCGAATTCATATACACCACGTCTTCGAGCACTTTTTGGCCGGTTACCAGCGGCACCAGCTCGTTTTTATTGCCGCTGAGGAAGCCGAGGTCCTTCTGCTCGTAGCTGGGGGCTAGGCCGCGCTGGCCGGGCAAAAACCACAGCTGGTAGAGGTGCAGGGGCTTGTCCTGGCGGTTGAATTCGGAGTGGGCCAAGCCGGTGCCGGCCGTCATGCGCTGCACCTCGCCGGCCTTGATGGTCGTTTTGTTGCCCATCGTGTCCTGGTGCGTGATTTCGCCGTCGAGCACCAGCGTCACAATCTCCATTTCGGAGTGCGGGTGCTGCGGAAAGCCCGATTGCGCAGCCACGCTGTCGTCGTTGAACACGCGCAACGGGCCGAAGTGCATGTTGGTACGGTCGAAATAATCGGCAAACGAAAACAGGAAGTAGCTGCTGAGCCAGGCAGCAGGCGCGGCGTGGTGGCGGTCGGCGGAGGAGATGTACTTGAGCATCAGAAAGGCGTTAGAAAGTGAAGGAAAGGGCCGCGCGCAGGGGCGGCGAACTCCATACGCAGGTGGCCGGCCGGGGTTGGCTTCAGCAACTGGGCGCAACAAAGCCCGGCCGTAACGAACGGCCGGGCTTTGTTGATGTGGGAAAGCAGACAATTTTATAGGAATCCGCCGTTTTGGCGGCCGAATTGAAAATATCGGGGTACTCCGTCCTAAGCCCGCTTGAGGAGGGCCACCTGCTGCTGCAGGTCGAGCACGAGGCTGGCCACGCGCTCGAGCGAAAGCTCGGCAATGGGGAAGGTGCTGCTGATGTAGCTTTTAGCTTCCCAGATTTCGAGCACGTCGTCGGCCTGCACGTCGTATGGCGAGAAGTGCGGGTTATCGGAATGCAGCACGAACATGGAGCCCGAGCGCAGCTTGTTGTACACACGCTTGAACACGATGCCGTCGCGCGAACTCACCACGATGCACGGCGTGCCATCCTTGATGCTCGACCAGTCTTCGACGTAGCGGCCCACGATGACGGTACCGCTGGCAATGGGCAGCATGGAGTCGCCGGCAATTTCGAAGGCCCGGTACGTGCCCGTGTTCGAAAGCATGGGCAGGCGGAACTTGGGCAGCACCTCCAGGTATTCGCGGTCGGCGTAGCCGTTGAGGTAGCCGGCGGCGGCTTTCTGGGGCACCAGTTCGATGTTCTCGTTCTGGTCCTTATCGACGGTGAAGGCCAGCACACGGAGCTTGCCGCCGGCGGCCGGGGTAGGCGGCTCGGGGTTGTCGTCGGCATCGGTGGCCAGCGCATTGGGGTCGGGCTGGGGCAGCGAGCCAATAATCTTGGTGTTCTTCTTCTTGCTGAAGTCGGTGGTGACAAGCTGGTCGAGCGTGATGCCGAACAAACGGGCCATGTTCACCAGCGTGGCAATGCGGGGCTCGGCGCGGCCTTCTTCGTAGGCCCCCACCAGCGAGCGTTTGATGCCGAGCTTTTCGGCCATCTGGGCCTGGGTGAGGGCAAGCTCGCGCCGGCAGAATTTCAGGTTCGTATTAATCATGGGGAGGGGGCAGCAGCCGGGAATAGCGTTTGCTTCAACGCAGATTCGGCTGGTGAAGTTAGCAACGCAGGCGCGAAGATACTAATTCACTTAGCTAATAATTTTCTGCCCACCACTTTAGCGTTTAGCCACTTGCTTTTCGGCCCACCATTCGTCGTTCTGCCAGTAGGTATTCCAGCCCACGCGGGCGTAGCGCGGGTTGAGATGGGCGTCGCGGTCGCCAATCTGAAAGCGGGTGAGGACCTGGTGCGCCACGGCCATGCCCTGCTTCCAGACGGCCGGCACGGGGTCGCCATCGGGGCCGTCGCGCCACTCGCCGTCGAAGAGCAGGCCGCCGCGGCGGGTGAGGGCGTTGGTGGTGTATTCGGCCAGGGCGGCGCGCCCGCTGCTGCCCACTTGAAAGTCAACGCCCAACCGCCCATCAAAGCGTCCGCCCAAGCCGTGGCTGCTGGTGGCTTGTAGCGCGAAGCTCCCCGTGGCGCAGTACACGGCCCGCGCTTTGCCGGTGCCGTCATCGCCCACCGCTTCGGCCGGCAGGCGCTGTACCTGCTGCACCTCCACGCTGCCCCGAAACGGCGTCACGTCGCCGTAGCAGCGAAACTTTCCGGCCACCAGGTAGCGCCCGGGGCTTTTGGCATCGGCCTGCACGCTCAGGAACACGAATTCGAGCCGCCGTCCATCGTAGCCAAAAACGCCATTGAGCACATCCTCGGTGCCATTACTGGCCTGATGCTGCCACAAGCGGCCTAGGCTGGCGCGGGCCAGCAGTGCCGTGCGAGTAGCATTGGAGAGCACCGCGCCGGGTGCGACCAGCGGAGCAGTAGCGTGGGTGGGGCCGGGAGTGGCCGGCCGGCGAAGGGGCCGCGCCGCGCCGAGCAGCAGCGCAGGAGCCGCCAGCAGCAGGAAGTATCGCATGGGAACCGTGAAAATTGGAAACGCGCAGGACGGATATATTGCCGGATAGCGCTTCTGTGTTTTCAACGGTGAGCGGGTTGGTTTTAGTATCAAAGGCTGAGCTGGGGCTTGGGGGATTTGGCCCACCACTCGTCGTTTTCCCAGTAGCTATTCCAGCCAAAATGGGCCAGGTTGGGGCTTACTTCATCTCCGCGACCACCTGGCCGAAGGAATTGAAGTGCATTGGGAATGGCCGCCCAGTATTCTCCGGCGAAGGCTACGGGTTGACGGCGGCCAGTGGCATTGCTCACCTGTGTTCCCCGGAAGAGCAGTCCGCTGCCGAGCGTTGGATTTTTGGCGCTGGTGGTTAAGTTGGCAGTAGCCTGCACAGGTTGCTTGTGCTGATTGAGGTAAAAGTCGAGTAGCGCTTTTCCCGAATAACAGCCTGCCCCCTTCGTTGTCGGGTCTTCACGCAGGATAAATTGCCCGTTCGCTGTGAAGGCATTAATCAGCGAATCGGGGTCATCCAGATAAGGAGCGTATGTAAAAGGATGAATCTGGCGCACCGTAATGGTGCCTCTGAAGGGCGTGATGACTTTTTTGTAGCGGTCGAGGCCGGTGACGTGGAACAGATTGGGCTGGGCCGGGTCGCGTTCGACGCTGCTGAAATAGAAGGAAATGCGGTAAGGCGAAGTCCCGAAGAAGCCCTCCATGGCCGACTGAGCCGCTTTGCCTTCGGCCCGGTTGGCCCAGAGCGGGGCCAAGTTGTATTGGCGCAGCATGGCTCGCGTAGTCGGCGACAGGGAGTCGGTGGCAGCGGTGGCTAGCGCAGCGGGTTGAGGCGTTGGCCCCGCGGCAACCACAGCATCGGCAGCAGCCGGAGGGGTGTGCTGGCAGGCGGTAGCGGCCAAAGCCAGCAACAGGGCGAAACCTTTGGTTTTCATGATTGGAAAGCAACTAGTGTTACAAAACAAGTTTGGGCTTGGGAGAGTCGGCCCACCACTCGTCGTTTTCCCATTTTTCGGTCCAGCCCAGGTGGGCATATTTGGGATTCATCTCGCCCCCGCGGTCGCCAATTTCGAAGTCCTTGTACACGTCTGGCGCGGCAGCAAACACGTTGTCGGCCAGCACAAACTGCTTCACTTGCCGGGTACTGATGTTGAGGCGGCTGCCGTTTATCAGCAGATAACCGGCGTTGTACAGCCCGTCGGTGCTCCGAAACGGCGACCGCAGGTAGCCCAGGCGCTGGTTGGATTTCACGTAAAACTGCAGCGCCGCCGCGGCCAGCATTTCCCCGGCATTGGCCAGCGGCGCTTCCTTGATGCGCAGCTCGGCCCGCACTTCGCGCGGGTGCGCCAGCAGGACCTTTTGCTCATACACCGTACCGGCCGAGTCGGAACCAACGGCTTCGGACTGATTGGGCGCATCGTTGTCGGCGTCTTCGAACTCGTAGGGCGGCTCCAGGTCGGCTACCTGCCGGATGAGGAGCGTGCCGGTGAAGGGGCGCACGTTTTTGCGGTAGTGGCATTTGCCGCGCACGTGGTAAAGCGCGGGGTTGGCGGCATCGCGGTGCACTTCGGTAAAGGCCAGTTCAAACCGGTAGTGGTCGGGGCCAAAAAACCCTTCCAGCACCGAAGTACTCTGTGGCCCGCTCGTGGCGCCCTGCCACAGCGCGGACAGGTCGTAGCGGCGCAGCATTTCGCGGGCTGCGGCTGTTAGGGTGTCGTGGGGGGCAAACACGGCGGGCAGCACCGCCGATACAGCGGTGACTTCGGCTGGCGGCGGGGTGGCAGCTACCGGCTGGTGGGCGGTTTGCGCCTGAGGCTGACAGGCGGCCAGGCCCAGCAGGAACAGAAAGGCAGGAAGTTTCATGTGAAGTGCGGACGAACTCACAGGTTGAGTTTGGGCTTGGGCGAGTCGACCCACCATTCGTCGTTTTCCCAATAGTTATTCCAACCCAACTTGGCATACTTGGGATTTACCTGTGCCCCCCGGTCACCGATGCCAAAGTCCTTTATCAGACCAGGCGACAGTAGGAAAACATCACTGCTTACTAAGAATGGCCGGCCAACCTTGTCGGCCGCATTCTGCCAACGACCCGAAAGCAATAAGCCGCTGCCTTTAGTTGGCGCTTTTTCGAGTATTGCACCCTCAGCAGGAGAATGTATCAAGCCGGTAATGCCTTTATCCGTTAGCCAGAAATCAAGTAAGGTTTCACCCACAAGCACGTAGGATGCTGGGGCCTCGCTCAGCAGTCGGAAGGTAGCCGAAGCAGAATAGGCGCGGGCATTAATAATGTTGCCCGCTTCGCCAACTGTATCCTGAACAAAGCTTTCTTCGCCTTGCGACAGCAATAGACCTTGGTCGAAATAATCGGATAGACGCGTGAAGCAGATGTCTCCCGTAAAGCTGGTCACTTGTTTTTGCCAGCGCGCCTTACCCCGAATGTGGACCAGTTCGGGCCGCAGGCTGTCGCGCGAGGCCTGCAGGATGGCTAGTGACAGCCGTTGTGGATTCGTACCAAAGAACCCATCGAGGGCCATGCTAAATCCGGGCTGCGGCGCTAGCAACAGCTTGCTTAAGTCTACCTGCCGGAGTGTGGCGCGCATTTCCACAGTCAACGAATCAGCAGGAGCTACTGCCTGAGCCACTGGTTTAGAAGCAGCTGCCGATAACCCTGCATCAGGCGGGGCTAGTGAAGCAGAAGCAGTTTGGCCAGTTGGCTTTTGCTGCTGGCATGCGGCCGTCAGCAAGGTCAATAAAAACGGGTAGAACGTTCTTTTCATACCGCCAATTTAGCCCGCAAATCCGGCATAAACTCCCGCAGAAAATACCGCCCCAGCCCCACTTCCAGCAGGATTTCGACCAGCACCAGATTGCCCACCCACGACAGCCACGTTACCGTCAAATATGTCTCAATGGGCTTGGTTTCGAACACGTAATACATCACGTAGCTCTCGCCGCGCAAGGCCAGGGCGGCCAGCGTCACGGCGAAGGAGCGCAGCATCCAGTCCACGTGCAGGCTCCACTGGCGCTGGCGGGCGGCGCGGTAGGCGCGCCAGGTGCACAGCCACCACACAAGGCATTGCAGCGTGAAGCCGACCTGTGCCGCCAGCCCGCCATTAGCAAACCGCGCCAGCACGAGGCCCGACGGCGCCGCCAGCGCCAGAATGCCCACCACGTAGCACTTGCCCAACTGCCGGTGCAGCCCCGGCCCGCGCCGCGCCAGCACCGGCAGAAACTGCAGCAGCCCGGCCACCAGCACCAGCAGGCTGGTGGTGATGTGCACGTAGAAACCAGCCCGAAAAACCGGGTTGTCGTTGGTTTCGTCGCTCTTGGTAGTGAGGAAGTGGATGCCCTTCTCGAAGGTGTAGTAGGGCAGCGTTTTGGTGAGCATCAGGCCCGCAAAGGCGGCGATGAACAAGGCCGCGAGGGCGAGGAACAGTTTGCGCAGCATGGGGGTCATGAACCAGAAAATGATGCCGTTATCTTGCAAGGAAATTCACCGTTTTCCATTTCCACATGTTTACTCCTCGTGCGTTAAAAATTGCGGCCATTCTAGCCATGGCCCTCTCAGTAATTGGACTGCTTTTAAGCCTTTTGTTGATTGGCAAATCGGGCAGCTTTATTATGGGGATTGTCTCGTGGAGCTTGTTGATTTGGGCTAGCTACATTGGCTTCCAGCTCGCCTCTTACAAGCTATATGAGGAAGAATACAAGAAAGTGGGCTTCCGTATTTACGCCATTATCGCCGCCTTTATTGCCTTCCTGACTTTCGGATTTATTATCGGATTGGTATTGGCAGTCGTATTACTTGCCAGCCTCTGGGGGCTCAAAAAGAACTACGACGAGTGGACCAATACCCAGCCCATTGAAGACCCAAACGCGGAATCCGTTTAAACTAACGGGGTACTCCTAACCCAGCCGTTTTGGCCGTAAATGTGGCCCGGATTCGCTTGTCGTGTTATGCTCAGCATCTGCAAGTAAAGAAAGCCCGCTTTGCATACCGGCGGGCCTTCTTTACTTGCTACTGCCCGCGCAAGCGCTTGTGGTACAGCGCGGCCATGCGCAGCTGGAAGTAGTCGTACTTCTCGCGTAGGTGGTCGAACAGGTCACGCAGCGTGGGGTCGCCGCCGAGCTGGGCGCGGGCAGTGAAAATTTCGGCCAGCTCCGCGTCGCTGACGAAATCGTGGATGCGCAGCTCGCGGCCCTTGGCGTAGGCATTGTAAAGGTGCGTTTTCACGGTGCTCAGGGCCAGGCCGCGGCGCTCGGAAATATCCTCCGGCGTGAGGCCCATCTGGTGGAACTGGATGGTGGCATCCTCCGAGTCGCTCACGGTTTTGTCGGCCTTGTTGGGCAGCGACAGGCGCGGGCGCGGCTCCTGGAACAGGTTGTCGGAATCGGAGGGCACGGCCCCGCCGCCTTCCTCCAGAATGAGCTTGATGAAGGCCTCGCCGTACGTTTCGAACTTCTTCATGCCCACGCCCGACACGCCCAGCATGCCCACGCGGCTCACGGGGCGCTCAGCGGCCATTTCCTGCAGCGTGGCATCGCTGAACACCACGTAGGGCGGCACGCCCTGCTCATCGGCAATGGCTTTGCGAAGCTTGCGCAGCTTGTCGAACAGCTGCGCCTCGGGCGAGCCAATAGTGGCGCTGGCAGCAGCACTGGCGGCTTTTTTGCCGGCACGGGTGGGCTTCTCGGCCTTCTCGCTCGGCTGGAACTTGCGCAGCGGCAGCGTCAGCTCGCCTTTGAGCACCTGGTGGCCGCGCTCGGTGATTTTCAGGGCGTAGCCTTCCTCGTAGGCGATGTAGAACAAGCCGTCGTTCAGCATCTGGTGAATGTAGCTGTACCAGTCGAGGTAGGGCAGGTCGCGGCCCGCGCCGTAGGTTTTTATCTGGTCGTAGCCGCCCTGCAGCACGGCCTGGTTGCGCATGCCGCGCAGAATGTCAATCAGCAGATTGATAGCCACTTTCTCGCGGCTGCGGAACACGGCTGACAGCGCTTTCTGGGCAATGAGGGTGCCGTCGAACGTGGTGGGCGGGTTGCGGCAGATGTCGCAGTTGCCGCAGTCCTCGGCCAGGGTTTCGGAGAAGTAGTTGAGCAGGATTTTGCGGCGGCAGCTGGCGGCTTCGGCAAACTGCTGCATGCGCTCGAGCTTGGCGGTGTTGAGCTGGGCCTGGCGCGCGGGCACGTCCTTTGTTACCATCTCGCGCATCTGCATCACGTCGGCGAAGCTGTAGAACAGGATGGCGGTGCTCGGCGCGCCGTCGCGCCCGGCCCGGCCGATTTCCTGGTAGTAGCCTTCGATGTTTTTGGGCAAATTGTAGTGCATCACCCAGCGCACGTTGCTTTTGTCGATGCCCATGCCAAAGGCAATGGTGGCCACAATCACCTGCACGTCGTCCTGCAAAAAGGCTTCCTGGGCCTTGCCGCGCTGCAGGGGCGTGAGGCCAGCGTGGTAGTGCGCGGCCTTAATGCCCTTGGCCAGGAGCTTGGCCGAAATCGTTTCGCAGGTTTTGCGCGAGAGGCAGTAGATGATGCCGGGGTCCTGCGGGTGGCGGCCGATGTAGTCGATGACGGAGCCCACGCGGTCCTGCCCAGGGCGCACGTTGAGGTTGATGTTGGGCCGGTCGAAGCTGGAGAGGAATACTTTGGGCTCGCGCAGGTTGAGCTGCGTGATGATGTCGCGCTTCGTCAGGCGGTCGGCCGTGGCCGTGAGGGCGATGATGGGCGTGCTCGGGAAGTGGTTCCGCAGCTGGCCCAGCTGGGTATACTCGGGCCGGAAATCGTGGCCCCAGCTCGAAATACAGTGCGCCTCATCGATGGCAAACAGGCTGATGTTGACCCGCGTGAGGAACTGCATAAACCCGTCGCTCAGCAGCTTCTCCGGCGATACGTAGAGCAGCTTGAGGTAGCCGCCGGTGGCGGCGCGGGCAATGTCGTTGGCCTCGTTCTGGCCCACGCTGCTGTTGATGTAGGCGGCCGCGATGCCGTTGGCTTTCAGGGCTTCCACCTGGTCCTTCATCAGGGCAATGAGGGGGGAAACCACCACGCAGGTGCCCTCACTCACCACGGCTGGAATCTGAAAGCAAACCGACTTACCGCCGCCGGTGGGCATGAGCACCACGGTGTCTTTCCCGTTGAGAATGTGCTGGATGATGTCGCCCTGCATAGGGCGGAAGTTGTCGTAGCCGTAGTACCGTTTCAGGGCCTGGCGGGCGGCTTGCAGTTGCGGGGCGGGGGCGGTAGTCGCGGTATCAGACATGGGACAGGAAGAGGTAAGCTAAAATAACGATGCTGGTCGGGAAGTTCCAAGCAGATTAGTTTCCGGCCGGCGCCGAGTCCGTCCGGGGTTCCCGCCGGCTCCCCCGGTACAGCTCATACTTCAGCAGCCGGCAGTCAATCGGCCCGTTGAACAGCGGCGTCCGCCGCGCCGGCTTCAGCCCGATGCTTTTGGCAGCTTCCAGATTGCCGGTAAACACAAAGGCGCTGTATCCCTGAAAATTCGACTTCAGCGAGTCGCCAATCGTCTTGTATAGCGCGGCCATCTGGGCCTCCTCCCCTATCCGCTCGCCGTAAGGCGGGTTGGTGAGAACGATGCCGGGCGCCTCCTTGGCAGGCGCGGTGGCGTCCTTCACGTCGCGCACCGACAGACGGATGCAGTCTTCCAGGCCGGCGGCGGTGATGTTGGCGGCGGCCATGTCGATGGTTTTGGGGTCGAGGTCGGAGCCGGCGAGGTAGGCCTGGGGCTCCTCCAAGCGCTGGGCTTGAGCTTCTTCGCGCACCTGGTTCCAGAGCTCGGGGTCGAAGTCGTACCAGTTTTCGAAACCGAACTTGCCTTGGTGAAACAAGCCGGGCGCAATGCGCTGGCTGATGAGGCCGGCCTCGGTGAGGATGGTGGCCGAGCCGCACATGGGGTCGATGAGGGGCTTTTTGCCATCCCAGCCCGAGAGCATGACCAAGCCGGCGGCCAGCACCTCGTTCAGTGGGGCTTCGTTGGTGTGCTGGCGGTAGCCTCGGCGGTGCAGCGAGTCGCCGGCCGCGTCGAGGCTGAGGATGACTTCGTTCTCCGTCATGCGCAGGTGCAGGCGGATGTCGGGCGTGCGGGTGTCGATGCTGGGCCGCTCGCCGGTGCGGGCCCGGAACTGGTCTACGATGGCATCTTTGGTGAGCTGGGCCACGAACAGCGAGTGCTCAAACGTGGAGCGGTTCACCACGGGCGTGATGGCGAAGGTCTGGCCGGGGCCGATGAAATCCTGCCAGTCGATGCGGCTGACCTCACGGTACAGCGCCTTTTCATCGGCGGCGTAAAAAGCGGCAAAAGGCCGCAGCAGGCGCATGGAAAGCCGGCTCCACAGCGCCGTTTCGTAGAGCAGGCGGTGGTCGCCGATAAACTCCACGGCACGGGAGCCCACGTGCGTGATGTCGGCCCCGAGGGCGTAAAGCTCGTCGGCGAGCAGTTCTTCCAGGCCGAACTGGGTGGTGGCGGTGAGGTGCATAAAGTAGCGCGGACTTTTAGTCCGCGTCCGCAAAGGTCGGGAATAGCGCGCGGGTACAGTTCCCCGGCCTTGCGTCTTCTTTTTTTCTCTACCTGCGTGCCCCGGCCATCGTCAGGCTGGTTCAGATAATTCGCTGCAACTTGTAGCTTTAGCAGCCCACCGACTAACCTGAATGCTGATTGAATGGGCACGCGTTTAATTACCACCCTAAAAATGCCCTGCAGAATCCCGCTGGTTGCCGTATCACTAATGGCTGCCACGCTTGCAAGTTGCGGCAATTCGCCAACTTCAAAACCAACCGCTGTAATCATCCTCCAGCAGCAAGCAGGCGCTGACAGTGCCAGGTCCGCATCATTAGTAAGCTCGCCAAAATCCGGCACCGCGCCCCGCCTAAACCCGGACAGTGTTGAACTCACGGCGTTGGTGAGAAACGCCTACGAGTGGCACGTAACCAAAGACCCAGGTTATGGATTCCCGCTAAAAATCACCAATCCCGCCGATAGTCTGTTCACCGGCATCGACTGGGCCGCATACAACAAGGATTATGCAGTCTTAAAGAAGACCGGCTTTTTCTCCGATGATTTTCTGGCCAGGCACCGGGCAATTGCCATGACGATTGATTCCTCGGTCAGACAAGCCAGTGCTGACTGGCGAAACGCAAACGATGGGATTCCACTGTGGTACTCCGATTCGGATGACTGGTGTAACTGCCAAGACAATCCTGACAATTACTGGCAGCGGCTTACCCTCAGCAATTTGAAGTTTGGCGATAACACGGCCGCATTCAACTGGACCTGGGATAAAAAAGACGGCATCGACCCGCCTCTCAGCTATGCGATGAAAGCGAAAAAAGTGAACGGTGCCTGGAAAATAAGCCACCTGGAAGGGTTCCAGAATTACGGTACGGTGGCCGATTACAACAAGAGAATGAAGCCTAGCCGGCGGTAGTGCAGTTGCCGGCAGCTGCTCGCCAGCAGCAGCCATTCAGCAGTTATTGCTTGTACGTGGGTTGGATTTGCAAAGCCGGCTCGCTCGCTTCATCACTTAATCCTTCCTGACAGCCGGCCCGATGTGGCCGGCTTTTTTGTACCTTCCGCCGCGTATGGCTATTCCAGTTTCTTCAGCGGCATCCACCGCCGCACCCGCTCGCTCCTACGCCGGCCCCATGGTGCTGATGACCACCCTGTTCTTCCTGTTCGGGGCCGTCACCAACTTCAACGACGTGCTCATGCCCTACCTCAAGGACGTGTGCCAGCTCACCGATTTGCAGTCCTCGGCCGTGCAGTCGGCCTTTTTCGGGGCCTACTTTCTGATGTCCTTGCCGGCGGGCTGGGTGCTCAAAAAGCTGGGCTACCAGCGCGGCATCGTGGTGGGCCTGCTGGTGATGGCGGCCGGCGCGCTGCTCTTCATTCCGGCCGCTGATTCGCGGGCCTTTGCGCTGTTTCTCACGGCGCTGGCGACGCTGGGCGCGGGCATTACGCTGCTGCAGGTGGCGGCCAATCCGTACGTGAGCATTCTCGGCCCGGCGCGCGGCGCGGCGGCGCGGGTGAGCGTGGTGGGCGTGGCCAACAACTTCGGCGGGAGCCTTTCGCCGCTGGTGGGCGGGCTGGTGCTGTTCGGCGGTTCGGTGGCCCTCAAGGCGCGGCTGGCGGCGCTGCCGCTCAACGAGCGGCTGGCCGAAGAATCACAGCTAGTGAAAGGGCCTTACATCGGCCTCGCGGTGTTTCTGGTGCTGCTGGCGGCGCTGTTTTTCTTTCTGGTGAAGCTGCCCGACATTGAAGGCATTCCCGAAGAAGCCGCCGAGGAGGCCCGGCCCATGGCGGCGGGGCGCACGTCGGCGCTGTCGTTTCCGCACCTGGTGCTGGGCGTGGTGGCCATTTTCGTGTACGTGGGCGTGGAGGTGGGCCTCGGCTCCTTCCTGATTCGCTACGGCGAGTCGCAGGGGATTCAGCAGCTTTCCAGCTTCACCCAAAGCCTGGTGCGGGGCCTCAACGTGGCCACCAACTACGTGGGCGTGCTGTTCGGCCAGCAGCCGGCCCCGATTGATACCGCGGCCGGCTTCACCAAAGCGGTGGGCGCGGTGCTGGTGTCGTCGTACTGGTTCGGCTCGCTCATCGGGCGCGTGGTGGGCATTCCGCTGCTGCTCAAGTTCCACAACCGCGTGCTGCTGGTGGCGGTGTGCGCGGCCGGCACGGCGCTGGTGGGCGCCAGCATCCTGAGCACCGGCGAAACGGCGCTCTGGCTCATCGTGCTCTGCGGCTTGATGAACTCCATCATGTGGCCCGTCATTTTCCCGCTGGCCATCACCGGGCTGGGGCCCTTCACCAAGCAGGGCTCCTCCTACCTGATTATGGCCATTGTGGGCGGGGCGCTCATTCCGCCACTCATGGGCTGGCTGGCCACGCACGGCGGCGGCTTGCGCGTGGCCTTCGTGGTGCCGGCGCTGTGCTACCTGTACCTGCTGTTTTATGCCGTGAGCGGCTACCGGGTGCGGTAAGTCTGGGCAACGGAACAATAAAAAAGCACGTCATGCTGAGCGCAGTCGAAGCATCTCTGTCGGGGAAGTAATCATAATTTACTGCTGCGGTAGAGATGCTTCGACTGCGCTCAGCATGACGTGCTTTAACCCTCTTGCCCCGACCCATGCCCACTCCGCCCGCTCCCCGCTCTTACCGCCTGCTCAGCGCCGGCAACGTGGCCCTGGTTTCGGCGGCCGTGGTGGTGGTAACCACGGTGGCGGTGTGGCTACTGGGGCTGGGGCAGCACCGCACGTTATTTGCCAATTCACTGATTTCGACCAGCATATTATTTGGCGCCTTTTTCCTGTTCACCGCCGTGGGCCTCTACCACGGCGTGAAGCTGCGCGACGACGTGGGCCGCCTCACCGACCGCATCAGCCGCAAAAACTTCCCCGGCACCAGCGGCCTCGAAAGCCTGCCCGATTTCGATTTTTCCGAAGGCCACGGCATTCTCGGCATCCTGGCCGCTATTGTGATGGCCGTGGTGGTGGCCATTCTGGCCGTGTTCGTCATCTGGCTGGTGGGCGCGCTGCTCTGGACGGGCATTCTCATCTTCGCCGCCCTGCTGTACTGGGTATTTTTCCGGGCGTTGCGGCTGGTGTTCAAAAACTCGAACCGCTGCCGGGGCCGCTTAGGCGCCAGCCTTTGGGAGGGCTTCTGGTATGCCTCCCTCTACACCTGCTGGATTTACGGCATCATCATGGCCGCACATTATCTGGGCTGAGCGTATTTCGCACTAAGCCGGCAGCTTATCCGTTAAAAGCCGCACTGCCATGCCTCACCACCACGCCGGCAGCTTGTTTCTCATGAAAAAATCCCTGTTCGCCCCTGTCCTCTTTGTGCTGGCCCTGCTGCTCGGCACCGTCGGCTGCAAAAAAATTGCCGACCTGCTTACCTTTCAGATTAACGATTCCAGCACTTTTCAGCTGCCGGCCACCGGGCCGGTGCCGGGCGGCGTGGGGCCGGTTATTACCCTGCCGGGCGTCACGGTCAACTCCACGTCCAACAGCACTTTTCAGAACAATAACACGGCCGCCGAATACATTCAGGACGTGACCCTCGACCGCCTGGCCCTCACCATTACCGACCCGGCCGGGCAGAATTTCGACTTCGTGAAGAGCATCAGCATTTCGATTGCTTCCGATGCGGCTGGCACGAATAAAGTATTGCTGGCCTCGCTCAGCCCCGTGCCCACCGGCCAGACCACCATCAACCTCACGCCCTCGGGCCAGAAGCTCGATGCCTACCTGCGCAGCGGCAACTACACCCTTTTCACCACCGTGGAAATGACCCAATTGGGCCTGAGCAAGGCCACCACCGTGCGCGCCGACTCGCGTTTCAACGTGAAGGCTAACCCGAAGTAGCGCACTGTAGCGTGGGCTCTGCGAGTCCGCGTTTGCATGGAATAGCCTCGCCCAGAAGCAGACTGGCAGGGTCCGCGCTACAGTGCGCTACGGCCCGGCCGCTACCTTTGCGGCATGATGCCTACGCTCGAAGAAAACGTTTCCCTTCGCCCCTACAACACTTTCGGCCTCGATGTGCGGGCCCGCTACTTCGCCCGCTTCGCCTCGGCCGATGCGCTGCGCCAGCTACTGCAGCTGCCGCAGGTGCGGGCCGCCGACAAGCTCATCCTCGGTGGTGGTTCCAACCTGTTGTTCACGCAGGATTTCCCGGGCGTGGTGCTCAAGAATGAGATTCGCGGGCTGGAAATTCTGAGCGAGGACGGCGACAGCCAAACCGCACTGGTGCGCGCCGGGGCCGGCGAGAGCTGGCATGGACTCGTCGAATACGCCCTCGACCAGCAGCTGAGCGGCATCGAAAACCTTTCGCTCATTCCCGGCACGGTGGGCGCCGCCCCGTTGCAGAACATTGGGGCCTACGGCGCCGAGCTGCGCGACACCTTCGACCACCTCGAAGCCGTGGAAATTGCCACCGGCGCATTGCGGGTATTTTCGGCGGCCGACTGCGGCTTTGGCTACCGCGAAAGCGTGTTCAAGAACGTGCTCAAACACCAGTTTGTGGTGACGGCCGTGGTGCTGCGCCTGCACCGCCAGGCCCGCCCCAACGTGCAGTACGGCGCCATCACCGAAACGCTGGCCGAGCTGGGCATCGGGGGCGAGCCCACGCCGCAGCAGGTGAGCCAGGCCGTGGTGCACATCCGCCGCTCGAAGCTGCCCGACCCGGCCGAAATCGGCAACGCAGGCTCGTTCTTCAAGAACCCCGAAATTTCCCAAGCCGCCTTCGACCGCCTCAAAAGCCAGTACCCCGACCTGCCCGGCTACCCCGTGCCCGGCGGCGTGAAAGTGCCCGCCGGCTGGCTCATCGAGCGCGCCGGCTGGAAAGGGCTGCGGCGCGGCCCCGGCGCGGGCACCCACGGCGTGCACGCCCGCCAGGCCTTGGTGCTGGTGAACCACGGCGGGGCCACGGGCAGCGAAATCCGGGCGCTGGCCGAGGAAATCATTGCGGCCGTACGGCAGCAGTTTGCCGTCGAGCTTCACCCGGAAGTTAATATTTTGTAAAGATTGAACTGAACGAATCCAAGCAAGAATTTTGCCTTTGAGGTAGCGGAAAATGAATATTTTATCCTGAACTTTGCGAGGGCAGCCTCGTTGTCAGTCTGTTTATTTTCCAATTACCCCGAGCATGACTTCATTCTTACTTCTCGCCGGTCTCCTCACCGGGTTTGCATCCGAAACGCCCACTCCGCCCGGCCCGGGCACGCCCCCGGTGCTCACCATCAAGGCTGCGCGGGCGCTGCCGCCCGGTAGCACCGTCACGGTGCGTGCCGTGGTGATTAACGGGCCCGAAATGGGCAACATCCGTTACGTGCAGGACGCCGACGCGGGCCTGGCCCTGTATGCCCAGCCCACCAAGCTCGCGGGCTTTGCCGAACTGCGTTCCGGCGACAGCATTCAGGTAACCGGCCAGTTGAAGGTGTACAACGGCCTGACCGAGATGGACCCCATTGCCTCCTTCCACAAGCTGGCCAGCGGCGTGCGCGTGCGCGCGCTGCAGGTGCCCGTCGAGCGCGCCACCGAGGCCTTCGTGGAAGCCAACGAAAGCCGCCTCCTGGAAATCAAAGGCGTGACGCGCCTGACCACGCCCACCGGCACAGTGGCCACCACCCTGGCCGGCAACTCCAACTACCTGCTCAACGGCCAGAGCGGCGGGCTGGTCCGCGTCATGTCGGCCAGCAGCGGCCCCGAGGGCTTGGTTGATGCCACGCCGCCCACCAGCGAGCCGTTCGACGTGCGCGGGGTGCTGAGCCAGTTTGCCCCCAGCGGGGTGGGCGGCTACCAGCTGATGCCCCGCCTGGCCACCGACCTGGTGCGCGGCGGCGGCCTGCCCCGCCTCACCGAAGAGCCGGTGCCGGTGAACGTGACGGGCAACGGCTTCACGGTGGTGTTTTCGACGCTGAACCCCGGCGACACCCGCGTGCGCTACGGCCTCGACCCCAAGCAGCTCAAGGAAAGCCTGGTTGACCCGGCCCTGACCACCCGCCACAGCCTGCCCATTACCAACCTCATTCCGGGCACCACTTACTACGTGGAGGTGAGCTCGCGCAACGCCGCCGGCACCGAAACGGCCCCGCCCGTGCCCTTCATCACGGGCAACGGCAAGCGGGTGCGCCTGAGCGGTAAGAATTAAGAGCCGCAAAAAATCAACTTCTTGCAAAGCCGGGCACTTCCGGCGGCTCTTCACGGTTCGTTCAGCTGAAGTTCAGCATCTTTGTCCTTCGGCTTCGACGCAACCCTATTTCATTTCATTCCCACTCAGTTCTTTTTACGCATGAAAAAATTTACTCTGCTGGCGTTGCTCGCAGGTATGCTCACGGGCGGCTCGGCGGCTGCCCAAACAGTTATTACCATTGCGCAGGCGCGGGCCCAGGCCCCCACCGCCAACAACGTGGCGGGCCCCACGGTCACGGTGCGCGGCATTGTGACGAACGGCGCTGAGCTGGGCTCCTCGGTGAGCATCATCCGCTACATTCAGGATGGTACGAATCCGAACTCGGGCGTGGGCGTGTACTCGACCGATGCCGGCGCGTTTGCCAGCACCCTCAACACCTTGTCGCTCGGCGACAGCATTCAGGTAACCGGCGGCCTGAAAATGTTCCGCGGCCTGCTCGAAATTGACCCCATCACCTCGCTGACTGTGCTGGCCGGCAACCGGCCGCTACCGGCCCCCAAGGTCTTCACGGCGGCCAATGCGGCGTCGGCCTACGACGAGCAATACGAAGGCATGCTGGTGCGCATCAACGGCCTGACGTCGGTGAACACCACGGGCGGGGCTTCGGTGACGTCGTTTGCGGCCAACACCACCTACCGGCTGAACAACAACTCGACGCTGGTAACCTACGTGCCCACCAACTCGAACGGGGCCGATGGCCTGATTGGCAAGCCCAGCCCCACCGGCACGTTCGATGCCGTGGGCATCGTGAGCCAGTATTCGGCCTCGGCTACCGCAACCACCGGCGGCTACCAGCTGCTCAACCGCAAGTACGCCGACTTCATCCAGGGCCTCACGCCCAACCTGACGACGACGCCGGTGCCGAGCAACATCACCACCACGGGCTTCACCGTGTCGTTCAACACCTCGAACACCGGCGATACGCGCCTCTCGTACTCGACGGTGCCCAACCCCACTAGCGCCCAGATTACGACGATACCGGGCAGCACAACCCTCAGCAACGCGCATAGCCAGACGCTGACGGGCCTGCAGCCGGCCACCATCTACTACGTGCAGGCCGTGTCGGTGAACAGCGTGGGCCGCTCCGAGTCGCGCCTCGTACCTATGATTACGGCTTCGCTGTCGTCGGGCGTTATCAAAAACTACTTCAACAATCCCGTGGATGCCTCCCTGGCGCTGCCCGGCAACACGGCCGTGTACACGCCCAACGGCAGCGCGGCCGATACGCTGGCGAAGTACATCAACCGCGCTACCCAGACGCTGGATATTGCCATCTACAACTGGAACAGCACGGTGATTAAGGATGCCGTGATTGCCGCTAAAAACCGCGGCGTGCGCGTGCGCATCGTGTACGAAGACGACAACGCCAACGTGAGCGTGGGCCAGTTGCCCGCCAACATTCCCCGCGTGGGGCGCCCGGCCCAGGCCGGCAGCAGCGGCAGCGCCATCATGCACAACAAATTTGTGATTATTGATGCCGAAAACGCCAACCCCAACATTCCGTGGGTGTGGACGGGCTCGATGAACTGGACCGGGGCCCAGTTGGCCACCGACCGCAACAACGTGATTGCCTTGCAGGACCAGGCCCTGGCCCGCGTGTACACCGTAGAGTTTGAGGAGATGTGGGGCTCGAAAACCGATGTGGCCGGCACCATCCTGTTTGGCTCGCGCAAGACCGACAACACGCCGCACTTCCTGATGATTGGCGGCCGCTCGGTGGAGTCGTACTTCTCGCCCACCGACAACGTGAACGGCCGCCTGCTCACCGCCATTGCCTCGGCCGATAACGACCTGCACTTCGAGTCGATGCTCATCACCCGCGCCGACCTGGGCCGCGCCCTGGCCAGCCAGGTAACGAGCCGCAACATTGCCGCCTGCTCCGACGGCCTCGTGAACGACACCAGCGGCACGGCCGGGTACGCCTTCCGCCTCATCAAAGCGGGCATGGGCAACCGCGTGCTCATCAAGAAAACCAGCGGCATCATGCACCACAAAACCCTGATTGTGGACGCCGGCGCCAGCCAGTCGGACCCGACGGTGTTCGTGGGCTCGCACAACTGGACCGCCTCGGCCGATACCGAGAACGACGAGAACACGCTGGTGGTGCACGATGCCAAAATCACCAACCGCTACTACCAGGAATACGCCGCCCGCATTGCCGAGCAGGCTGTGCCCGGCGTGGTGGTGTGCCGCCTCACGCTGGCCACCAAGGCCGGCAGCATTCAGGCCAACACGCTGCAGGCCTACCCCAACCCGACGCGCGGCAGCTTCCAGCTGCACCTCACCGGCACGGCGGCCCGCACCGCCACGGTGGTGCTGCGCGACGTAACCGGCCGCGTGGTGATGACCCAGACCCAGCCCCTGAACGGCGCAGACCTGACCATCGACGCCACGACGCTGAAAGCCGGCCTGTACATGGTGCAGGTAACCACCCCCGAGGCCGTACAGACGAGCCGCGTAGTGGTGCAGTAAGCAGGTAGTTAAAAAATGAAAAGGCAGCTTCCGAATCGGGGGCTGCCTTTTTTTATGCCGAAGGGGAAGGGTTCAACGGCGCCTTTTCAGGCAGGATAGCGGCGGTCGAGTAAGTTCAGCGCCGGGCCGGCCATGCAGGTGGTGGCCAGGGCCATGATGACCAGCATGGCGAAGATGGCCGGGGTAAGGATGCCAAGGTCGTACCCAATGTTGAGCACCACGATTTCCATGAGGCCGCGCGTGTTCATCAGCGCGCCGATGCGGAGGCTGTCGGGCCAGTTGTGGCCCACGAGGCGGGCCGCCAGGGCGCTACCCAGCAGCTTGCCGGCCACCGCCACCACGATGATGAGCCCGCAAATGCCCCACAGGTAGCCAGAGTTGAGCAGCCCGATTTCGGTGCGCAGCCCGGTGAACACGAAGAACAGCGGCAACAGCAGCACCACGGCCACATCCTGCACCTTGCTGCTCACGAACTCGCGCAGCTGATTATCGGTGGGCATAATGGCCCCGGCCAGAAACGCCCCGAACAGCGCGTGAATGCCAATGGCTTCGGCCGCAAAAGCGGAGAGCATAAGCGTGAGAAAGAACACCGGCAGGGCCGCTTTTCTGGGGCGGCCGCTGGCGTGGTGCGGCAGGCCGATGCGGGCCAGCAAGGGGCGCACGCCGCCCACCATCAGCAGCACGTAGGACAGGGCCAGCAGCAGCAGAAAACCGGCACTGCCCGGCGAGCCGGCCTTCACCGAGGCAACTACGGCGGCCAGCAGGCACCAGGCGGTCACATCGTCGGCGGCGGCGCAGGTGATGACGAGCGTGCCAAGCGGCGTGCGGTGCAGGCCGCGGTCGCGCACAATGCGCGCCAGCACCGGAAACGCCGTGATGCTCATGGCAATGCCCAGAAACAGCCCGAACGAAGCAAACCGCACGCCGGCCGGCGCAAACCCATCGTAGAGAAAATACGCCAGCCCCAGCCCCAGCCCAAACGGCAGCGCAATGCTGGCGTGGCTGATGATAACGGCCTGCCGGGCCTTGCCGCGCAGGGCGCGCAAATCCAGCTCCATGCCTACCACGAACATGAACAGAATCAGCCCAATCTGACTTAGAAACTTAATGTTATCGAGCGAAGCCACCGGAAACAGCCGGGCCGAAAACTCCGGAAAATAGCGCCCCAGCAGCGACGGCCCCAGCAGAATACCGGCCGTCATTTCGCCCACCACCGCGGGCTGGCCAATGCGGCGGCACAGGGCTCCCAGCCCCCGGGCGGCCAGCAGAATGGCGACCATTTGGGCCAGCAGCAGGGCCAGGGGCGAATGCCAGCCCTGGTGCAGCGCGGCCACAAAATCGGCCCAGGCGGTGCCGCTGCTGGCCGCCGCGGCTTTTACGCTGGCCGTTTCGAGGTGCGCACCGGCCCGCAACAGCCCGGCAATGAGCGTCAGAAAACCCAGTAGTACGGCCGCGTAGAGGCCCGTTTCCCGCCGCTGGCTCATAGCGAGCGGCCGGCGGCCGGCCGGCGGTGAAAGGCGGGGACGAAAACAGGTTGACCGAGAGACATAAGAAGGCAGCGGCGGCTTAAAAATAGCCCGCCCGCAGCCCGCAAAAGTAGCGCGAACGCTGCCACCATTGCACTCCTCGCGCCCGTTAGGCCTGCAGGCGGTGGGCGGCGGTGCGCATACGCCGCAGGTGCCACCCGGCCAGCAGCAGCCCGGCCGCCAGCAGCAACAGCGCGCCGCTGTCGATGGGTGTGGCGGTGGGCTGCACCTGGTCGTTTTCCACGGTATCGAGCGAGGCGTTGGCGGCCAGCGTCTGCTCTTGTTTGCGGTGCAGTGCGGCTTTCTGGGCGTCGTTTTCGAGGGCCAGGAAGGAGGTGAAGGGCGTGAGAATGCCCGCCCGAAAGCTGGCCTGAATGAAGGGCACCCGCTCGCGGTCGGTGATTTCGGGGTGAAAGCTTTGCCACTGGCCGTAGCCGCGCAGCAGCAGGCCCGCCAGCCAGCGGCTGGGAGCTGGGGCTTCGGCCGTGGGCACGGTGGGGCGGCCGGTCACGACTACGGCCGGCTCGGGCGTGGCGGGCAGGTAGACGCGCGGGTGGGCGGCATCGGGCCAGGCGCGCACCGGCGTGGATGCACCCGGCGCAGGCAAACCGGCCGGCGAGGCTGATGAAAGCGGCTGCCGGGCCGCGTGGCGCAGCGAGTGCGGCACCAGTTGGCCGTCGGCGCCCAGCACGTAGAACACGTCGCTTTCGGGATAAGCACTCTGGAAGTTCTCGAAATCCGCATCCAGCACGGCGTTGTTGAAATCGTCGGTTACGACTACCAGCACCGGGTAGGTGGCGCCGGGGTGCTCCTGGGCCTCAAACAGCACCCGCCGGATGGCTCCGCCGAGGTAGAAGCCGCCGGTGCCGGTTTTGCCCACGGCCGCGGCCCAGTCGTTGCCAGCGGGCACGGGCGTGGTGGCCGCGTTCACCAGGCTGAACCGGGCCGGCGCGCCGTTGGGCAGCGGCCGCGCCAGCTGGCCTGCCAGACGCTCGCGAAAGGCGTTGGCCGGGTCGGCCTGACTAGCCGAAACATCGAGCAGAAAATGGTAATAGGGCCGGCGCTGCACCAGCGGCAGCTGCTGCTTGGCCACGCCGCTCACGTAGGCCACGCCGCTGCCGGGCACGGTGATGGGCGCCGTGACGAGCGCGGCATCGGCGCTGTCGCCCAGGGCCAACGTGCGGCCATCTACTGTCAGCGCAATGGGCTCTTTGTGCAGGAACTGGATGCTGGTATGGCGCGCTTCGGCCGCCGACACGGGGTAGACGCGCACGGCAATTTCGTGGGGGCCGCGGTAGGCCAGCAGGCCGGGGTCGCGGGAGCTGTTTTCGCTCAGAATCTGGGCAAACACCCAGGTGGCGGCCTTTTTCTCAGCCAGGATGCCGTGCTCCTGCCGGTTGCCGATGGTGAGGGTATAGTCGCCCACCCAGCAGCCCTCGGGCAGCCAGATGGCGGTGCTGTACTCGCGGTTCTGGAAGCCGGGGTTGGTATTGGCCACTTCCAAATCGACCCAGCTTACCCAGGCCTGCTGGCGGGCATCGTAGCGGCTGCGCACGGCGGCATTGCGCAGTTGGGGCGCGCCAGGGTCCGGCGCGGGGTCGTCGAAGCCGTCGAGGTTGGCGCCGGAGAAGCGCCGGGTGGTGGGCGACGTGCCGGGCGCGGGGGGCGGCGGGGGCGGCGGGCCGTTGAGGTTGGCCCACAGGTAGCTGCGGTTTGCCGCCACATCGCCCGTAAAAATCAGCTCCAGCTCGTTGATTTTATGCTCCGAAAGCATCAGGTTGTCGAGTACCAGCCAGTTGAAATACGTGGACAGGTACGGCTGCTGCGAACCGAAAAACAGGTCAAAATTTCGGTCTTTGTTGAGCCGCACCTGGGCCAGCGTGGCGGCCAGCGCCTCGGCATCGACGCGCGGCGGCTGGGTGTAGTCGGGCGTGTATACGTAGGCCAGGGCCTCGTGCAGCACCTGCCGCCGGTGCCAGAAGCTGCCCGTGAAGTACAGCGGCAGCACCGCCAGCCCGGCCAGCAGCGCCGCCGTCACCAGCCGCGGGCGATACACGGTGCGCAGGGCGGCCACGTCGTCGGCCAGCTGGCGCACGTGCACCACGAACAGCAGCAGCGGCGCCAGCAGCAAAAAGCCCGTCCCAATCAGAATAATGGCCGGAATCGCCAGCGGCAAAAACGGCAAGAATACCAAGAAGAAGTAGAACGTGAAGCCAAACAGCGCACTGCGGCCCAGCAGCTGCGCCAGCCGCAGGCCGGGCTGCTCGCTGTCGGGCAGGCACAGCAGCGCCCCGTTCACGATGGTGAGCACGTAAAACCACGGGCTGCTGAAATTGCCGAAAATGCCGCCCGCCTCGTGAAATCCCTGGCCGAAAAACAGGCCGTTGTTCAGCCCCAGCCCCAGCAGCGGCAGCACAATCGTGACCACCAGTTTCCACACCAGTCCGCCATCGGCCCAGCTTCGCTCCCGCCGGCGCGAGCTGATGAACAGCGCCCGCGTGAGGAAAAAGAAGAAACTAAGCGTGCCTACCACCAGCGACGCCACGATGATAACCGTGCCCACCGTTTCTGTGCGCGATGGCCCGGTGTATACCTCCGGGCTCGTGCCACGCAGCAGGCGCCCCAGCCACGTGAGCACCTCGAACACCAGCGCCCAGCCCATGGGCACCACCACCGCGAACAGAATGTTGGGAGCCACCTGGTGAGGCCGGTCGTCGGGCGTGAAGCGGGCCACCAACGCCAGCATGGCATGCGCCAGCGTGGGCATCAGGAAGGTCCAGGCCATAAGGATGGGGTTGGTGGGCACCATCCAGGCGGGCACGCTGCGAGGCAGCAGCGCCTCGCCGTGCGTGGTGAGCAGGCACAGCCACAGGCTGAACGCCAGCAGCACCGCCCCACTGTACCACGCCGCCACCGGTTGCCGGCGCGCCAGCTGCCAGGCCGCATAGCCGGCCCCGCCCAGGCCCAGCAGCGCCAGCGCCGCCCCAAACGCCTGCCACTCCCCCACGCTAGCCGCCGGCAGCAGCGTCCGAATTACCGAAAACTCGCCGGCGCACACCAGCAGGTACACCAGCAGCGGCGCGGTGCTGGCCAGGAAAATCCATTTGGGAGAACGCAGACTTTGCATAAGCGGGCGGCCGAAAACCGCGGATTGAAGTTGGAAAATGGCGCAGGCAATTCTGCCCAGCCACGCAACGCGGCCGGCAGCAAAGCCCATCTATCGGGGACACAGCAAATGTATTTTAAAGAACTTTGTATTTCAAAGCTTATGGCTAAAAAGCAGTTGCCAATTCACGCAAAATGCCGTTTCTGAACCAGAAACGGCATTTTAATTTTCACCCATTGAACAGCTTATGCCGTTTTATCGGCTTGCCCTGCCGCAGCCGGGCGGCGTGCCAGGCGGTGGGCACGTCGTTGGTCCACCGCCGCAGGAGCAGGATAATGGCCCCGATTTCCAGCCGGCTCAGCACGCCGAGGTAGAACGAGGCCTCGAACAGCGCACCGGCCTGGCAGGTAACGATAATCTGAACCAGCGCGGCAAACGACACCAGCACCCAGGCCTTGGCCGCCCACGAGTGCGTGGCAATTTCCTTGCGAAATTTCAGGTAGCACAGCGCGTAAGTGAGCACCTCCAGCCCCAGCAGCAGTAGTAGCTGCGGGGCGTGCTGGCGGAAAAAACCGGGGCAGGCCAGCCAAGTTGCGCCCACCACCGAAGCCCAGAAAACCTGGTCGATGGTAGAATCAAGCCGACGCAGCTTTTCCGTCGACACGCCCAAGTGGCGGGCAATGATGCCGTCGAAAACGTCGGTGAGCAGGCCCACCGTAATCAACGCCACGGCCAGGGCGGCAAAGTGCGACACGCCCCCCGCCGCCAGCGCCAGCAGCAGCAGGCCCAGCGCGAGGCGGGCATACATCAGCCCCAGCGGCAGGTGCCGGATGGCTCCGTAACGAGCTTCCATGAAAAATCCGGGCCGTTGCAATTAGCCCAGCGAAGCCGGTTCCGCAGGCTCCCGCTTCAGGGTGTCGCGGGTATTTTTCTGCACGGCGATAGCGGCAAACAAGCTCAGCACGAAAGCCATAGCGTAGAAGCCTTTCTCGCTGAGCGTGAGCGTGGCATTCCACAGCCCTACGGCCAGCAGCAGCACTGTGAGCAGCACCGACACCCAGCTGATGCCGTAGTACAGGTTCGTGACCGGGATGCCTTCGAGGCGGTCGCGCACACTTTTCTGCACCGAGATGGCGGCAAACAGGCCGTACATCAGCACCGTGAAGTAGTAGCCTTTCTCGTTCAGCGCCATCGTATTGGCATTCCAGAGGCCGATGTTGAAGGCCACAACGCCCAGCAGCAACGCGACCCAGGAGGCGGCAATAAAGGCAGCGGATGTTTGCGGAGGGTTCGGCGTGGTGGTTTGGGGGTTCATGCGACGGGAAGGTTGGGAAATGATGCGGACGGCGGCAAGCTACTACGGCCACTGCCGGAAGCCGCTGCAAACGTAGCGGCCGCAGTTGCGGCGGCCCAACCAATATTCGCGTCTATCAGACTTTTCAAAATTTAAATCTGCACACCTCTCACCTCCCGGAATCTTCCTAAAAACAAACCCAGACCTTGTTTGGGCCTGGGTTTCGCTTATAAACATGGGACTTTACTCCTCGCCCAGCACCACACTAGGCACTCGAAAAAAGGAGTGCAGCGGTTGCTACTGCGCTTCGCCAGCCTCAAGCTTTCGCCGCCGAAACTTCGAAATGCCCCACCAGCCGGCCGCCAACCCCAACGTCAATTCCAGCGCAAACGTGAGAAAGGCCTCCTTTACCTCCAGATGCAGGCCCGGATTGGCCGACAGCGCGGCCCGCAGGCGCAAGGCCTGAGCCAATGCCTTCAGGCTATTGGAGAACATGGCCAGAGCCACAAACAAACCCAATAGCCCGGCCAGCACCCGTCCTGCTTTTCCGTTGCGGCCAGCCACCTACTTCAGCACGGCAATGGTGACGCCGTCCCCGCCCCTATCGGCGTGCTCGTCGGCCACGCTGGCCACGGCGCGCTGCGAGCGTAGGTAGTCGCGCACCACTTGGCGCAGCACGCCATTGCCGCGCCCGTGCAGGAACTTGATTTCGGGCATGCCCAGCATCACGGCGTCGTCCACGAAGCTCATGGTTTTGGTGAGGGCGTCTTCGGCGCGCTCACCGCGCAGGTCGAGCGTGGGGCTGAAGCCGGCCATGCGGTCGGTGATGTTGACGCTGTTGCCGCCGTTGGTGCCGCTCCCGCCGAGGCGGCCGGCTTTGGATTTAGCAGCCTGCTCCCGCTCTCGGATTTCGGCCCGGCCTAGCTTTTCGAGCTGGCTGAGCTTGGTCAGCGTCTTCATGCCGCCGAACATGACTTCGGCCGTCTGGCCTTTCACGCTGAGCACTTCGCCGTGGCCGTCCTGGCCGAAGAGGGCCACTTTGTCGCCGGGCTGCACGGCACCGGCCACGGCCCGCTCCCGGGTGGGCTTGGGCTTGGGCGGCTCAATCTGCAGCTCCTTTTTCACGAAGTTGTCGAGCTTCTCGCGGGCGGCTTTGTTGGTTTCCTTCTCAGCGTTGCCCCGGCGGATTTCGCCGATGGTAGCTTCGATTTGCTGGTTGGTGTTTACCAACAGGGCCTTGGCCTGCTGCTTGGCGGTGCGCAGGGTTTCGAGCTTGGTGTCTTCGAGGTGCTGCTTGAGGTCCTGGTACTCCTGGGCGGCGCGCTTGAGGCGCTTTTCGGCCTTGGCGGCCTCGGCGGTGCGGGTTTCGAGCTCGGTTTTCTCCTTTTCGAGGCCTTCGAGTAGGCGGTCGTAGCGGATTTTATCCTTGCCCACGAGCTGGGTGGCGCGCTCCACGACCTCCTTTGGCAGGCCGATTTTGCGGGCAATTTCGATGGCGAACGACGAACCCGGCTTGCCCACTTCGAGGCGGTAGAGCGGCTGCAGCTTCTCGGGGTCGTAGCGCATGGCCCCGTTCACGAGGTGCGGGGTGCGCTCGGCAAAGTTCTTGAGGTTGGTGTAGTGCGTGGTGATGACGCCGTACACGCGGGCCTTATTCAGCTGGTCAAGCACGGCCTCGGCGATGGCGCCGCCGAGGCTGGGCTCGGTGCCGGTGCCGAATTCGTCAATCAGCACCAGGCTTTTCTTGCCGGCCAGCAGCATGAACTGCTTCATTGCCAGCAGGTGCGAGGAGTAGGTCGAGAGGTCGTTTTCGAGGCTCTGCTCGTCGCCAATGTCCAGGAAAATGTCCTCGAACACGCCGGCTTCGGAGTTGTCGGCGCAGGGAATGAGCAGGCCCATTTGCAGCATGAACTGCACGAGGCCCACGGTTTTCAAGCTCACGGATTTGCCGCCGGCGTTGGGGCCGGAAATGACGAGGATGCGCTGCTCGTGGTTCAATTCTAAATCGAGCGGGACGACTTCGCGCGGGTCGCCGTTGTCGCGCTTATGCTGGGCGAAGGCCAGCTGCAGCAGCGGGTGGCGCACTTTCTCCCACTTCAGCAGGGGCTTGTTGTGCAGCAGCGGCAGGCGGCAGTCGAGCGTGACGGCCAGGCGGGCCTTGGCGCGGATGAAGTCAATCAGCCCGAGGTAGGAATAGGCCTTGCGCAGGTCCGGAATGTGGGGGCGCAGCTGGTCCGTGAGGGCCGTGAGGATGCGAATGAGCTCGCGGTGGTAGGCGTTGTCGAGGTCCTTGATGTCGTTGTTGAGCTCGAACACCTCGGCTGGCTCGATGTACACCGTCTGGCCCGAGGCCGACTCGTCGTGAATCAGGCCCTTCACCTTCCGCTTGTGCTCGGCAATGACGGGCAGCACCAGCCGCCCGCCCCGGATGGTGGGTTCCGAGTCGCTGGGAATCCAACCTTCGTTTTTGGCGTGGCGCAGGATGCCGGCAATCTGCCGGCGCAGCTGGCCCTGGCGGGCAATGAGCTCCTGCCGAATCTGGCGCAGCAGCGGGCTCGCGTCGTCGCGCACGGCCCCGTCGTCGTCCACCACCTTGTCCATCGCGGCCAGCAAATTGCGGTCGACCTGGATGCCGATACCCAGCAGCCGCAGCGTAGGATACAGGCCGGGTTCGGCGTCCGAAAAGAAGCTCAACGCCTGCCGAATGGTGCGCAAGCTCATCTTCACCTCGAAGAAGGCGGCTACGTCGAGGTAGGCCCCGGGCAGGGCGGCGCGCTTGAGGTGCACCTGGGCATCGTGGTAGTGCGAGGCCGGAAAATCGGCTCCCGAGCGCAGCAGATAGGCAAATTCGTCGGCCTGCTGCAGCAGCTTCAGCAGCGGCTCGTGCTTGGTCTGGAACTCCATGCGGGCCACGTAGTGCCGGCCGAGCGCCGAGAGGCAGTTGGCTTCGAGCTGCTCGCGCAGGGTGGTGAAGCCGATTTTTTGTTCGAAGTGTTGGGGTAACAGCAAGTAGGTCGTCTTTCGGTAATTGGGTACGAAGGTAAACAGCTAAGCGGGCGGGAAGATTCGCCCGTTTGCCAATACCGCATTCACCGAAGTGCTACGATGACAGTTTTCGCCGCTCGTGCTGCCACATCAAGGTATAAATCGTGAACAGCAGACCGGTCAGCAGGAAGCCGCCCCACGCGCCTTCGCTGGCAAACGGCTGCCACGCCCGCCACCCCAGCCAGCCTACCAAGACCGCAAACACTACCAGCCAAACCGTAGCCAGCGGCCGGTTGAAAAACCCCAGCTTCCGAATCGGCAGGTTTTCGGGGCGCTGCCGCTGGTATTCGGCGACGGCCATTTCGAAATGGCGCTGCATGGCCAGTAGGGGCATCCAGCCCTGCGGATGAATTTTGTGGTTCAGATGCAGCACCAACTTCGGGCCGTGGTGCAGGCGCACGTTGAAGTCATCGCCCAGGTCGGTGTAGTAAGTGGCGATATCGGCAAAATTGATTCGCCGTGAGGTTTCTCTTTCCCCGTACTGCACCGTGAGGCCTGCTTCATCGATGGTGACCACGGCAAAATCAGTGGCAAGCTTTCGCATGATGATTTCGGGCAGAAAAACCAGCCCGGCCATTACGGCCAGCCCCATCGGCACGCCCAGCCAGAACCAATGCGCGAGCAAGGTTGCGGAGCCGACCAGCAACAACACGGTAGCGGCAACAAAAGCCAGCGCCAGGCCGGTGGCTTTCCAGCGGTTGGTCAGAGTCAGATGGAATTGCTTTTCCATTGCGATTTTCTTTCCACCAATTTGTTTGGCAGCCCTTATCTACTTCATGATTTTTGCGAAGGCCTGGCAACGGTATACCATATTCCTAAAAAGGAAATATAGCTGCCTACCAAATTCAATAGATTGGCATAATTGGGTACCTCCCGGCAAAGCACTACCCCAACGCCGTAAACCACGCCGCAGGTTGCCAGCACTGGAACGAGTTTCGCAATGGGCTTTTCGAAAAACGTTCTTATCCGCGGCAGTTCAGGCAGGCCCTGTGCCTTTCGGTAGTGTTGCAGCGCATTTTTTACTGCTTGCACAATGCCATCATCCGCGGGTTCATGGTTCACCCAGGTATAAGCGTCAAGCCGTAGCGTCCGGCCATCTGATTGCATTAAGTATAATTCTTGCGAACCGCGGTACACATTGACGCGGTAAGATGCAATTGCCGAAAATGGCACTACCTCCCTTGCGCCAGTCTTTTGCACTTCGATTATCAATTCATTAGGAGAAACTAGGAGCAAAATCGCCTGACTAGCCCATTTCTTCTGTAGCACAGTCGCGCAAAATATTCCACCGCCTATTGTTGCAAGCAGCCAAGATATGCTCCACCAAAACCCGTGCATAGGCAGCAGCCACAGCAACCCGGTCACGGCGAGCGTAACACCTCCAATTATTCCTCCCAGAATACAGATGACAGCTACTGTCTTATTAACCCGCAATAAATTAAACTGCTGGTGCATGTATTTCGGCTTTTACGAAGGCGTTAACCCTGTCTTTATCGAGCAACTCGCTCGTGCATTACCAGCCAAGCGTCAGAATTAATACTTAATTTTTAAACAGTTAATTATTATCCACCCCGCTCCAAACAGCGCGAAGTCGTAATTCACCGGGCGCGAGCGGCGGGGCCGGTTCTTCTACCACCGCCTCACGCGAGGGGCCGAAGATGCGCTGCTGCTGGTGGTGGCGGGGCCGCAGGGGGCGGGCTAATGGCGCAAAACTGTGTACGTAATTTAGCGCAATGTCCTTTCTGCGCGTTACGACGACTTTTCTTGCCACCCTGCACGATGCCCGCGTGGAGTATTTCGCGTTTGATGACTCCCGGGGCCGCCTGCTGCTAACGCTTCTGCTCGATGCCGATGCCGGCGTTGCCCATTGCCAGCAGTTGGTCGTGCTTTCCGGCATTCGCCATAAGATGAACGTAGCGCGGGTGCAACGGGCAATTGATGCTGAACTGGCCGCTACGAACCGGCCGAGCCTGGGATACCGGCTGAACGAATTCCATCTGCTGCCCAAGGAGGCTTCAGCAAGCCCCACCGGCCTGCTCAGCATACGGCTTGCCATCGACCATCTGCCCTCGCTGCAATTGTGCTGTCAGAAAATCACGCACCGGCAAGTAACGCCCCCCTAAAACCGCCCGCCGCCAGCCGATTCCACTACCCACTATGCGAAAATAGAAGTCCTGCAAAATACCGGCGCGTAGCTATTGCATTATCTGGCACGCCGCCCGTAGCTTTGGCAGGTCTACCATTGCGCATACATGAAAAAACTATACGGGTTGTTGAGTCTGGGCTTGCTGGCAACGGCCGGCTGCCAGCAGGATAAATACATTTTCGACTCCTACTCGACCATGCGCTTCGATGCGCTGAAGCTGCCTGCGGCGGCCGATACCATGGCGCTGCGCACCGTCGATTTCGTGTCGGCGGCGCAGGGCTACGTGGGCGGCGACCAGGGCGCCTTCTTCGCCACCACCGACGCGGGCCAGACCTGGACGCGGATGGCCTCGCTCGGCACGCGCACCGTGCACAAATTGCTGTTCACCTCGCCCACCGCTGGCTGGGCCGGCACCGACGCCGGCCTCTACCGCACCACCAATGGCGGCCAGAGCTGGGCCTACGTGCCCACCTACAACGGCTACGGCTCGGCGGGCGGCAGCATCCTCGACGTGCAGTTTGTGACGCCGCAGGTGGGCTACGCCGTGGGCACGCAGGGCGCCATCAGCAAAACCACCAACGGCGGCGCCACCTGGACCACCACGCACCGCTACTACTACAAGGTCTACACCTTCCGGGCCGTTTCGTTTAGCTCCGTCGATTCGGGCACCGTGGTGGGCGACGAGTACGCCAAATGGACCACCACCAACGGCGGCCAGACCTGGAGCGTGCTCGACGGCTCGCCGGCCGGCTCGGGGGTCGACCGGCAGTACGACGTGCTGCGCTTCAACGAGAAAAGCTACCTGCTGGCGCTGGCCGGCGGCCTGCAGGCCTACGCCCCCGCCTACTCCTACGGCCAGCGGCCCGACGACGGCTTTGGCTACCCGGCCTACGGGCTGGCCACGGCCGGGCCGCGCGGGCCGGTGGTGGCCGTGGGCGAGCGCACCATCATCCGGCAGCGCGCCGCCGATGCCGCGCCCGACAGCGCCCCCTGGGTATACGTGCACGCCCCCGACGGCACGAGCTTCACCGAGAAGTTTTACGCCGCCGACTTTGCCGACAGCGGCACGTTCTACGCCGTGGGCGCCCGCGGCCTCATCTACCGTTTTCACTACCAGTAAGCCATGAGGGCACTTTTTATTGCGCTGGCGCTGAGCGTCGGCGGCGTGGCTGCCCCCGGGGCGCAGGCGCAGGTCAGCAAGTTTCACGGCAGCCTGGGCGGCAGCGCGGTGCCGCTGCACGCCCACTACATCGAGCAGGCCAACCCCTACGGCTACTCGGGCACGGCCCCCGGCTACGTCATCAAAAACATTGATGCCATGCCGCTGGTGCTGGTGGGCAACCTGGGCTTTGATGCGCCGCTGCTGCAGTTTAGCGGCGGCGAGCAGTCGCTGGGCGTGTCGCTGAACGCGGCGGCCGGCCTGATGGGCTCGAAGCAGGAAGGCACCGACGGCTTCAACGAGCAGGTTATTCTCGATTTTCCGCAGTACGCCACCTACCGGTTCGGGGCCAAAGCCAGCAAGCACTCGAAGAAGGATTTCGGCGTGGGCGTGGGCGTGGGCTACCGGTTCTGCCGGTTTTTCCTGCCCTTCAGCGCGCCCAGCGCCATGCTGGAGGGCGTGTACGCCACTTCCGACACCGACTGGTTTCTGCGCGTGAGCGCCGACCTGCGGGCCACGCGCTACTACACCTACCTGTCGAGCGAAGGGCCGGTGGAGGCGCTGCGGCTGCGCGCCTTCACCGTGCTGGTGGGCAAATCTTTTTAGGGCGCGCCGGCTCTTGCCGAAAAGAGCGTCATGCAGACAGAGCGCAGCATAGAAAAACGTCATGCAGAGCGCAGCGAAGCATCTCGCGTGCAGTCACTAATCCTGCCGATTGAGTTGCGCTGCGCACGCGAGATGCTTCGCTGCGCTCAGGATGACAGGCTTTTCAAAACCAGTCTCTCCCCCTCCTACCCCAAACCATTCCATCCCCACGATACCCATTTTCTCCATTTCCTTTTCCATGAAACACCTTTACCCTTCGCTGGCGGCGCTGCTGCTGGCGGCCGGTGGGGCCGCCGCGCAGGCGCCCGTTACCCTGCAAACCGTGCAAACCGTGAGCCTGCCCGCGCGCGGCCTGCTGGGCGGCACCGTGAACCTGCCTAACCACAACACCCTGCTACTGCTCACCGATGCGGCCACGCCCGACGTGACGGCCCAGTGCCTGGCCCCCGACGGCCGCACGCTCTGGAAAACCACCGTGTCGCGCATTCAGCACGCCACCGAAAGCAGCTATTTTCTGGATACGCGGCAAATTGCCATCGGCAGCCAGGCCCGCGAAGACAAGCAGCGCCGCAAAGACCGCACCGCCGCCCAGCTGTTCCCGGTGAACGTGTTCAGCGACGGCAACAGCGTGGTACTGGCCGAGCGCCTCGACGGCGACGCCATCAAGGGGCTGCCCAAGGACCAGGCCCGCCTGCTGAAAGAAGGCCAGACCAACGTGCAGCGCATCGACGAGCAGGGCCACCTCACGCAGGTGCTGTTCGACCCGCGCCCGGCCCCGGAATCGAAAAAGACCGAAGCCATTGCCTTCGGCCGCTACGCCGATGCCAACGGCTACGCCGAAGTGGTGCGCGAAACCAACAAGCGCGAAGAAACGCTGGTGTTCTGCACCATGCACTACGACCTGAAAACCAAGGCCGTGCGCCGCACCCCCCTGGAGCTGCCCGCCACCCCCGAGCACATCAGCGGCATGACGCGCTTCCGCTACTGGTACCAGGAGTGGGCCTACCTGGGCCACCGCCCTAACCAGACGTACTTCTGCCGCCGCACGCTGGTGAGCGGCCCCAAAGACAAGCCCGGCAAGCAGCCCATCACCTACCAGGTGTACATCGTGGACGACCAAGGCAAGCAAACCGGCGGCTTCAGCACCACGCTGGGCCTGAACACGGGCACGCTGCCGGTGTTTTCGGGCCGCATGCCCAACCCCGGCGAGCTGAATCACATTCCGAACTACTACACCGTGTCGGCGGGCCGCAACAGCTACGTGACCTACGACGAGTGGAACACCTCGTCGGGCGGCACCGGCTCGTTCTACCTCGACCATGCCACCGGCGAAGTGCTCATCTACGGCGAGTACGGCGCCGGCGACCTGCCCGACCTGACCCAGGACGAGCTGCTGGGCTTTTTTGAGCGCCGCTACACCCCCGATGGCCGCACGGTGGCCCAGGTGCAGGGCCCCTACAGCGAAGCCATGCGCGCCAACAAGAAAAACGCCAGCTTCCGGGGCCGCTACACCCGCAGCACCCGCTTCCACCTCGACCCGCTCACCGGCCAGAGCCAGTTCAGCTTCTCGCCGCTGGTGATTTACGGCCGGGGCGAAGACTTCGACCTGCTGATGGACCGTGACCTGAAGCCCCAGCGCTACGACTACCTCTCGGCCAAGGACAAGGACGAACGGTCGTACTCCTACGTGGTGTACGCCCAGCCCTTCAACATTACCTCCGGCTACGGCCTCACCGACGACATCCGCATTTACGAGCACGCCGGCAAGGGCGACCACCCCGTGTACACGGCCATCGAAAAGCTGCGCCGTTCCACCGGGCCCGACGCCCCCAACTACCAGTTCTACCTCAGCCCCACGGGCCCCGATTCGGGCCTTATCATCGAGCAGAAGGACTCACCCGGCGGCACGCTGCAGGTGTATAAATTCTAATGAGGCAGCTGGTTGCCGGCCGTGGCTATTCCCAATCTGTTTTTATGAACCTGACCTTTCCGCTGCTGTTCGGGCTGCTGGCTGCCGGGCCGCCCCCGCCTCCCGCGCCGCCGGCCGCTCCGGTGCGCACCCTTGAGCTGGCCAAGGGCGAGATGCTGCACGCCACCATTACGCTGCCCAACCACAACACCCTGCTGTTTATTCCGGCGCTGCGCAAGAGCACCGTGCGGGTGGTGGCCCTGCAGCCCGATGGCGCGCCCGCCTGGGAAACCACCCTGCAAAAAGCCCAGGTGATGCGCACCAGCGCCATGTCGGTGCTGTCGAGCAACATGCCGCCCGAGGAAAGCCTTATCACCACCATGCCGCTGTTCCTGACCAGCGCCGAAAACACGGTGTACACCGTGGAGCCCATCAGCGACGGCGCGCCCGAGCAGGGCGTGCCGCGCAATGCGCTGGTGGTGCAGGCGCTGTCGCCCACCGGCGACACGCGGGGCAAGGTCTTTACCGTGCCCGAAGTGTCGGCCAAAACCGGCCGCGCCGTCATCACGGTATTTGCCGAGCCGGGCGTGGTGTACGTGCTGGCCCGCGAAAGCAGCATTCGCGAAAAAACCTCGCAGCTCTACCTCGACCGCTGCGACCTGGCCACCGGCAAGCTCACCCAGCTGGCCCTGAACCTGCCGCCCGCCGCCAAACCTCAACACGCCGAGGATTTTTACCTCGACTGGGTGTTCGCGGGCTTTCGGGCGGGCACCTGCCACTTCTACCGGGCGCTGCGCGGGGCCGATGCCAAAGCCGATGCCCGCCGCACGCCCGTCGAGTTCGAGGTGCTGCGCGTGGCCGTGGCCGACGGCCACGCCCTCGGCGGCTTCACCACCCGGCTGCACCAGAACCTGCCCGAAGCCCACTACCTGCAGGGCGGCGTGTACCTGCCGCACACCGGCATTGCCTGCGCCCCGCCCACGCTCGACGCGGCCGGCAAAACCGTCAGCCTCAACCGCACGCTCAACCTCGAAACCGGCGGCGACTGCGAAGTGCTGCTCGACGAGGCCACCGGCGACTATGTGTTTGCCGGCTCCTACACCAACCACGTGGCCTCGCTGGGCGGCAACGGCCTGCCCGGCCTGGGCACCTTCGCCCAGCGCTACGCCGCCGACGGGACCTTGCTCAAAGCCAGCATTGCCCCCTACGCCGGCGTGCGCGGCTACGACGAAGAGCAGCTGCGCCCCCGCAGTGTGATGCTCGTGCGCATTCCCGGCATGCTGCTGCCCTCGCCCTTCACCCAGGAGCTGAGCTTCGGGTTCAGCACCCGCGACGGCGACCTGATGACCTCAAGCTTCGATGCCCAGCTGAAAACCAGCCCGCCGCAGCTGCTCTCGTTCGAGGGCCACAAGAACTACCGCGACCCCGTGTTTTTCAGCGGCCCCACCTACCTCGAAAGCCCCGACAACACCACCGGCGACGCCCAGCGCCACCTGCTGGTGGGCGGCCTGCTGGCGTCCTCGTCCGAGATGTACCGCAAAATCGGCCAGGTAGCCGAAGACTACGCCACCGACAAGGCCCACAAAAGCCGCATGTTCTACCAGTACACCGCGTCGGCCACCGGCCCGGCCTCGGCCCTGGTCATCGTGCAGCCCTACGAGCAGGGCCGGGCTATTGACATCTACCGGGTGCAGTAGGTTTGGAGGAACCTGAGAAAAAGCCGTCCAACTGCAGTCATTGCGGTTGGACGGCTTTTTTTGATGGCATCTCACGTGCGCGAGCGGCGGACTTAGAACTTCTATTATCGCCCTGCACCGCCGAAGCTGCGCTGCTAGTGGTGGCGGGGCCGGCGGGCGACATAATAACCTATCCATCGATAGCCTATATGATTTCATTTTCCTGACACACGTCCACTATTTCATTATTTGCGCCCATTATTTTAATTAAGTAGTGGTCAACAAAATGATGGATTTTATACACTTTAATGTATGTGTAGGAGGCTCCGTCAGAACCAACAACGGCGCGATAAATTCGAACCTGTAATCGACCTTTTTTGGAAACAGCCGATTTTTTAAATAAAGAAAACTCCCGATAAGCAATTAGCACGATGGCGACTCCATTCGCATGTTGGCTACGCCAAAACGCTGGAAAATCAGTTCCTGGAAAGCATTTCCAGAAGGGTCCACTGATATTCGCTTCTGCTTCGCTCTGTCCTGTCAGATAAAAATGCTCGGCTTGCGGGTAACGCTTCGCTACCACCTCGCTCGCAAAATAATTGAATGCGGTTTGCTCCAAAGAAGGAGTATCAACCGACGAGAACGCAGAAGCAAGAATGAAGAAGTACATGGATTGTTGATATGGGCATAAACGGCTTCAGTAAAAATGATGCACACCGCCGCCCGTTTCCATAACTCTCCCTTTTCCGACGCGCGCCAGCTTCTACCCTACTTATCCACCCCCGCCCCAAACAGCGCGAAGTCGTACTTCACCGGGTCGGTGGGGTCGAGCAGGCGCAGGTTGGCGGTGAGCTCCTCGGCGGCTTGCCAGTCGACGATTTGGCGGGTGAGCAGGCCCAGCGGGCGGGCCTGGCGCTCGACGTGCACGTCGATGGGCATGATGAGGTCGGCGGGCGAAAGGCGGGTCCAGAGGCCGAAATCGACGCCGTGCTCGTCGCGGCGCACCAGCCAGCGCAGGTACATGTTCACGCGCTTGCAGGCCGATTTGCGGGCCGGCGTGGCCGCGTGCTTGCGGGTGCGGGCGGGCGCATCGGGCAGGCTGAAAAAGCGCTGGTGGAAGTTGATGAGCCGCTCGCGCTGCGAGTGCCCCACCAGAAACGCGGTTTCGAGCGAGTCGTGCTGCCCGTACCAGTCGCGCAGGAAATGCACGAAGTACAGCAAATCGGTGTCGCAGAACGTGCGGTGGCAGAAGCCCAGCAGGCGCTTCAAATCTTCGTCCTGGTGCTGCGTCACGAACTGATGGGGCGCATCGTCCATGCGCCGCAGCAGGTCATTGCACTTGTTGATGATGGTGGGCCGCTGCCCCCAGGCCAGCAACGCCGCAAACAGCGCCGCAATCTCAATATCCTGCCGCTGCGTGAAGCGGTGCGGTATTTGAATGGGGTCGTTTTTGATGAATTCCGGGCGGTTGTAGCGCAGGTACTGCGCATCGAGCTGCCGACGGAGCTGGGGAATGTTCATGGCAAGTGATAGGGTTTGGGGTAGATTGAACTGCTAAAAGCAGAACGTCATGCTGAGCGCAGTCGAAGCATCTTTACCGCAGTAGTAATTACTTACTCTTCGCGGTAGAGATGCTTCGACTGCGCTCAGCATGACGTTCTGTTTCTCCAATAGCGGCCCTGCCTATTGCTCCGGAATGTAGTTCGTCTCGACCCGGAAGCGGGCGTCGCCGGTGCCGAGCTTCTGCACGGCGCGGGGCGAAAGGCGCACCAGAATGTTGTTGTTCTCGCCGGTATTGGGCAGCTTGCCGATGACGCGCACGTACACGTACAGCCCGTTCATGGCGTTTTTCACCTGCATGATGGTGCCCACGGGGGCCGTTTTGTGCAGGGCCAGATACTTCTCGGTGGTGCTGTTTTCGATGGACGCGCCCAGGCCCGACTCCACCACGCGGCCCAGCAGCTCGCCGGCGCGGGTGGGCGTGCGCTCGGTTTTTTCCTCACGCTCCTCCTTCTTCTCCTCGCGGTCGGCCGGTTTTTCGGGCGTTACGGTGGCTACCTGCGCGGGCTTGTCGGGGGCGGGTGCACCGGGCGTTTTGCCGGCGGGCACGGCTTCGGTTTCGGCCGGACGCGCGGCAGCTTTGGCCGGGGCGGCCGCCTCTTCGGTAGCGGCCAGCAACAGCTGCTGCCCCACACGCACGGTGCCGGCGGCGGGCAGCTTGTTCAGCTTAATGAGTTCTTCGGGCGACAGCTGGTAGCGGTTGGCAATGCCAAACAGGGTTTCGCCCTTGCGCACCGTGTAGCGGGCCGGTACCGGGCCGGGCGCGGTGGCCGTTTTACTGGTTGCAGCAGCCGGGGCCGATGCACCGGCGCGGGCCGCCGGGCGAGGCACGTACACAATCTGGCCGATGCCGAGGCCGTTTTTAATCTGCGGGTTGGCGGCGTTGAGCTGAGCCAGCGTGACTTTGTAGCGGCGCGTGAGGGCAGTGAGGGTTTCGCCCGGGCCCACGCGGTGCTTCACGAAGCGCTGGCCGCCGCGCATTTCCTGGCCAATGGAGTCGGGCGGCGCGGCGTGGGCGGCGGCGGGTTTGCCGGGGCCGGGGCTGTTCAGGGCCAGCACCGTCAGCAGCGAAAGAATTACAGTCATGATTTGTAGCCTTGCAAAAGTCACGTTCCCCCCGCCCGGGAGGGCCGGGCGCGCCGCCCGACAAGGCAAAATAACGCAAAAACCGGCGGGAAATTGGCTGGCGATGATTGAAGGGCCATCCAGCGGGCTTTCTTTGCGGCCGCAAGGCAGTTTTATTCGCCTCGGCGGTCATTCCGACGCAGGAGGAATCTGAGTCAATTCGGCAGTGACCTTTTCCCAAATTCCTCCCGCGTCGGAATGACAGGCAGCTTCACTTTCCTACTTCCTACTCCTCTCCTATGGTTCTCGGCCTCATTCCTGCCCGCTACGCCTCCACCCGCCTGCCCGGCAAGCCGCTCGTCGACCTCGGCGGCCAGAGCATGATTCAGCGCGTGGTGATGCAGGCCCGCCAGGCCAACCTGGCCCGCGTGGTAGTAGCCACCGACGATGAGCGCATCCTGCGCCACGTGCACGACTTCGGCGGCGAAGCCGTGCTCACCCGCCCCGAGCACCCCAGCGGCACCGACCGCCTCTGGGAAGCCTTCCAGCAGCTCGGCGCGCCGGCCGACGTGCACTGCATCGTCAACATCCAGGGCGATGAGCCATTCATCCACCCCGCCCAAATCAACGCTTTGGCCGATTTATTCACCAATCCGGCCACCGCGCCCGCCATTGCCACGCTGGTGAAGCCCGTGGTTTCGGCCGAGGAATTATTCAGCCCGCACCTGCCCAAAGTCGTGCTCGATGCCCGGGGCCACGCCCTGTATTTCAGCCGCCACCCCCTGCCCTACCAGCGCAACCGCCCCGAAGCCGACTGGCTGGCGCACCACCGCTACCTGCGCCACCTGGGCCTCTACGCCTACCAGCCCGCCGTGCTGGGTCAGCTCACGCAGCTCCCCGTGTCGCCGCTCGAAGCTGCCGAGAGTCTGGAGCAGCTGCGGTGGCTCGAAGCCGGCTACCAGATTCGCTGCGCCGAAACGGAGCTGGATGCGTTCGGAATTGATACGCCCGAAGATGTAGCGAAAGCGCGGGCAAGGCTGGGGGTGTAGCGTGGACGCTGCGAGTCCGCGCATGCACGCAACCGTTCAACGGCTCCTAAAACGCGCGGACTCGCAGCGTCCACGCTACGGCTAATCGGCCCGCTCCACCACCGGCTTCTCGGCGCTGTGCGTTTCGCCCCGCTCCTCCTTCATTTCCCGCGACAGGAAATAGTTGAGCGCCGTGCGAATCACGGCAATGGCGCCGAGCTTGCCAATCTGCTCCCAGCTTGGCGCAATGGCCGTGCTCAGAATATCTGCCCCGAGCTGGAATTCCAGCGCCAGGGCCAGATAGCGCGCCAGCGCCAGCCGGATGGCCGTAAAATCGGCCGTTTGCCGCCGCAGCAAAGCCTTCACCAGCAGCCAGCCAGCGCTGAGAATGCCCAGCGCGATAATTGTCGCGCCCACGGTTTCCACGCCCAGCTTCAGCCAGAGCACGCCCTCAATCACGGCGCTTTCGGCCCGGCCGTGCACGGAGGTCACGTCGCGGGCCGTTTCGGGCAGGGCGATGAGCAGGGAAATCAGAAGCGGAAATACGGCCACGATAGAACTGAGAAAGGGTGAATAAGCGGCATGATTGCGAGTTAGCCGCCGGCTTTCTTGGCCTTGTAGCCTTCTTTCAGCAGCACTTCCAGCACCTTGTCGCGGAAGTCGCCCTGCACCACTACTTCGCCGTCTTTGGCGCTGCCGCCCACGCCACATTTGGTTTTCAGCAGCTTGCCCAGGGTTTGCAGGTCGGCCTCGGTGCCCACAAATCCGGTCACGAGCGTCACCTGCTTGCCGCCGCGCTGCTTTTTGTCGAGCTGCACGCGCAGCTGCTGCTGCTGGGGCGGCAGCGTGGTGGCTTCGGCGGGCTCGTTGTTCTGGTAGGTGAAATCGGGATTGGTGGAGTACACCACACCGGTACGGTTCTGTTTCATGGTTTTAGTTGTCAGTTGCTCGTTGTCCGTTGTTAGCGCTATTACAGATTCATCGAGTTGCTGACAACGAACAACGAGCAACTGACAACTAAAAATCTACACCGCCACGGCCAGCGCCAGCGGCAACAGGCTCACCTCGAATGCAGTAGCATGCCCCAAATAGTCGCCATCGACGTGAAAGCCGATGGGCGCTTCGGCCACCACCCGCCCGCGCGGCACCCGGAAGTATTCAGCGGCCTTGCTTTGCGGCAGGTTGCCCAGGGCCATCGCCAGGCTCACCCGCAAGGCCCGCATGGCGGGCAGCGCATCAATCAGGCACACGTCGAGCAGGCCGTCGCGCAGGTCGGCGCGGGGCGCGATGTAGGCGTTGTTGCCGTACTGCGAAGCATTGGCGAAAGCCAGCACGTAGCAATCAGTCGTGATTTCCTGTCCATCGAGGTTGGCCTGCACCGCCACCGGCCGGTAGCGGCGGTACTCGCGCAGCGTCACCTGCAAGTAGGTGCTTAGGCCGCGCGAGCCGGCCATGGCGAAGTGCTGGCTCACGTGCGCATCGAACCCCAGCCCGGCCGTGCAGAAAAACTCGTGGCCGTTGATAACGCCCACATCCATGCGGCTGAAATCCGGCGCGGCCAGCCGGCGCAGCGCGTCGGCCAGGCCCAGCGGCACCTTCAGGTGGCGGGCCAGGCCGTTGCCCGAGCCCTGCGGAATGATGCCCAGGGCCGTGTCGGTGCCCAGCAGGCCGCGGCCCACTTCGTTCACGGTGCCGTCGCCGCCCACGGCCGCCACCACCGCGAAGCCCTCGGCGGCGGCGGTGCGGGCCAGCTCCACGGCATGCCCGGCGTACTCGGTGGGCCGGATTTCGTAGTCGGCCTCCCGCGTGCCGAAGTAGCGCGCAATCAGCGCCGGCATATCGTGGCGCTGGCTGGGGCCGGCTTTTGGGTTCAGAATAAAGCAGGTTTTGGGCATAATGCACACCCGGCGCGGGCTTGGCGGAATGTTGGTTTTTAGTAGGCAGTAATTCGATTTACGAAGCTATGGTGCAAACATTTCTGACTGCTGACTCTCTACTTCCGACTACTTATAAATAAAAGCGCCGCCCGCCTGCCACAAAAAGGCAACGCGGACGGCGCTTTTTACGCGAGCGGCAATTAACCGTTCATCTGCTCGCCGAGCTTCTGAATGAGGTCGGCGGTGCGGGTCGAGTAGCCGGTTTCGTTGTCGTACCAGCCAATTACCTTGGCCAGCGTCCCGTTGGCCGACGTCAGCTCCGAATCGAAGATGCAGCTATGGGGGTTGCCCACGATGTCGATGCTCACAATCGGGTCGGTGGTGTACTCAATGATGCCTTTCATGGGGCCTTCGGCGGCCGCCTTAATGGCTTCGTTGATTTGCTCCTTAGTCACTTCCTTTTTCAGGATAACGGTCAGGTCGGTCATCGAGCCATCCGGCACGGGCACGCGCATGGCGAGGCCGTCGAGCTTGCCCTTCAGCGTAGGCAGCACCAGGCCCACGGCCTTGGCAGCACCAGTGCTGGTGGGGATGATGCTGTAGGCAGCGGCGCGGGCGCGGCGCAGGTCCTTATGGGGAGCATCCTGCAGGTTCTGGTCGGAGGTATAGGCGTGCACCGTGGTGATGTAGCCTTTCTCGATGCCGAAGGCGTCGTCCAGCACCTTGGCCATCGGGGCCAGGCAGTTGGTGGTGCAGCTGGCGTTGCTCAGAATGGTTTCCGAGCCGGTGAGGATGTCCTCGTTCACGCCCAGTACCACAGTCGGGATGTTGCCGGTAGCAGGAGCCGAAATCACGACTTTCTTGGCACCAGCGGTGAGGTGCTGGCCAGCGCCAGCCTCGTCCACGAAGCGGCCGGTCGATTCGAGCACCACGTCAACGCCCATTTTGCCCCAGGGCAGCAGCTTGGGGTCGCGCTCGGCGAGGGCGGCAATCTTCACGCCGTTCACGGTGAGGCTTTCCTCGTCGTAGCTCACGGTGCCATCGAAACGGCCATGTACGGAGTCATACTTCAGCAGGTGGGCCAACGTTTTGTTGTCGGTCAGGTCGTTGATAGCAACGATTTCCACGTTGTCGCGGCTCAGCAGCGACTTGAAGGTGAGACGGCCAATGCGGCCGAAGCCGTTGATGGCGACTTTAATTTTTGCCATTAGTAAAACAGAGAAAGATAGGTGGCAGGCTCCCACACTGGCAGCCCTTGAAACGCGGGGCGAAGATAACAGCCCGGCGCGGGTTGGCCGCATGGCCCGGCGGCACGACGGGTTCGATTCGCCCACGGGCTATTGCAGGGACCGAAATCACCCGTATTCCGACGCTGATTTACCTCTGCTTGGGCTGCTATAGCAGGACGGGCAAAATCTTTTTCCCTGAAAAACAGCACCCTTTGCTTAATTCGGCACTTTTTTTTGCCCCGATACTTGCGCAGCAACAAGCGCGCCGTACCTTTGCATCATCAAAACGAACAACGGTCCGTTCGTCTAGGGGTTAGGACAGTAGATTTTCATTCTACCAACAGGGGTTCGATTCCCCTACGGACTACGATAAAGGCCCTCACGGCAGCGTGAGGGCCTTTTTTATTATTCCCTGTGGCAGTTCGGATTAAGCAAAATACTGTTGGGGCTTTTGTTGTGCTGTTGTAGGTGAAATACAGACACCACCCAGTGCGTAAGCCTCATTACGTGGTGATGTGCTTTCCGGGTAGCAATTCTACCCATAGCTGTAGAGCAAGTACTTAATGCCAGCGCCCGCATGATAGGCAGTAGTAAGCCTTTTATCCTTCTTGCTGGCTTTACGCTTCCCATTCGAAATCATACCGGAACTGTACGGCCCCACAACGCCCCAGGGCGCTTTGCGGTGCGGTAGTAGTTTCCTTACTTCCGAAACGAGCGGACCAAATGGTCCGCTCGTTTCGGTTTCCCCTCCGTCCAAACCTCTCGACGACACCAGCCGACAATGCTGGGCAGCAACTATTGGTCTAGCGCTGCCAATTGTTTGGATTTTATAATTATCGGTTTGATTCCTGCTTTTACCAGGCTGCTGGCCGAGGGACCTTTGTAGTGTAAACGGCACCGCGCTGAATGATGCAACATCTCCCCCTCAATGAAAGACCGAGAAGCAGGCACCAGCGGCCCAAATCACTAACCATCGGCTTGGGCTGCATAGGCCTGATCGTTGGCCGGGGAGAGTCTGCCGACGGGCAGCACGGCACCGCAGTTATCCGCGCTGCCCGGGGCGCGGCATCACCTTTTTGGACACAGCCTTGGGCTACGGCTCCTGGCCGAACGAAGAACTGATGGGATACTCCCGCGCCTCAATTAGGAGCCCGCACCGCTCTCTTGCGTTTTTAGCCTGCTAATAGCATGAATGCCTTAACCCAAACCGCCACGGAAACCGAAATTCTCAGGCTGTCGCAGGAGAAGTTTCGCTGGAAAACTGAAGGGCAGATTGACCGCCTCGCAGACCTGTTCGACGACGCATTGGTTTTTGTCCACCTCAATGGCCATTTCTCGTCCAAGCAGGAGTGGATTGAGGAGCTCCGCACCAAACGGTTTATCTACAACGCTATCGACCTGCAAGAGGCCTCGGCCCGGGCATATGGCGACACGGCCGTGCTGGTGGGCAAAGCCCGGTTCCGCGTGACCATGCACGGGGCTGCAGGGGCCTGGACCTTAATCTACACGGAAGTGTATGCCCGGAAAGGCAAGCACTGGAAGCTGGTGAACCTGCACACCACGGCTGGCTGAGCACCGTAAGGATAATGCCAAATACCCCCCGTCAATTACCAAACTTAAAGAAACAAGCTATGAAAACCAGACAATTAGGCACGAGTGGCCTCCACGTATCAGCCCTGGGACTGGGCTGCATGGGCATGAGCCACGGACTGGGCCCCGCCGCCGACACCCGGGAAATGGTGCAGCTGATTCGTGCCGCCGTGGAACGCGGCGTCACGTTCTTCGACACAGCCGAAGTGTACGGCCCGTTCACCAACGAGGTATTGGTAGGCGAAGCGCTGGAACCCCTCCGCGACCAGGTGACCATTGCCACCAAGTTCGGCTTCAACACCGCCGTGGCCGGTACGGGGGGCGGGCTGAACAGCCGCCCCGAAAACATCCGGGCCGTGGCCGAAGCCTCGCTCAAGCGCCTGCGCACCGACCGCATTGATTTGTTCTACCAGCACCGCGTCGACCCGGCCGTGCCCATCGAGGACGTGGCCGGCGCGGTGAAGGACCTGATTCAGGCAGGGAAAGTGAAACACTTTGGCCTCTCCGAAGCCGGCGTCGACGTTATCCGCCGTGCCCACGCTGTGCAGCCGGTAACGGCCCTGCAAAGCGAGTACTCGCTCTGGTGGCGCGAGCCGGAGCAGGAAATTCTGCCGCTGCTAGAAGAGTTGGGCATTGGCTTTGTGCCCTTCAGTCCGTTGGGTAAGGGCTTTCTGACCGGCAAGATTGACGAGAACACTGAGTTCGACAAGTCAGATTTCCGCAACACCGTGCCGCGCTTCGATGCCGAAAACCGCAAAGCCAACCAGGCCCTGGTGGACCTGCTGAGCCGGATTGCCGGCACCAAAAACGCCACCCCGGCCCAGATTGCCCTGGCCTGGCTGCTGGCGCAAAAGCCCTGGATTGTGCCCATTCCCGGCACTACCAAGCGGCACCGCCTCGAAGAGAACCTGGCCGCAGTCGACCTGGAACTGTCGGCCGACGACGTGGCCCAACTGGAGCAGGCCGCCGCGCAGATACCCGTGCAGGGCGACCGCTACTCGGCGGCGGCGCAGAAGATGATAAACCGCTAAGCTGCTGCCGGAGCAGGGTGGGCCTGCCTGGCCCACCATGGCTCTTTTTTACACCGGTTCCGGCTTTCGAGTCTCATGAAAAACGTACTTATTCTTGGTGCTACCGGCAACATTGCCCAACACGTGACGGGCCTGCTGGCGGGCAAAGCAGCAATCCAACTCACTTTGTTTGTGCGCAGTGCCCGCCGCCTGCGCCACGCGCCCGCTACGGCCCGCGTGGTGGAAGGCGACGTGCTGAACTACGACCAACTCAGCGCTGCCGTAGCGGGCCAGGATATTGTTTACGCCAACCTCTCGGGCGACCTGGAGCGCATGGCTCAAAACATTGTGAAGGCCATGAACGAAACCGGCGTGCAGCAGGTCATCTTCATCAGTTCCATTGGCATTTACGCGCAGCCACTGAAGCCCGTGCTAAAGCCTTACCGCGGGGCCGCCGACGTGCTGGAAAACTCCACTCTGGCCTATACCATCCTGCGCCCGGCCTGGTTCACTTCCGCCAACGAGGTGGACTACGAAATCACCCAAAAAGGCGAGCCCGAACGCGGCTCCGTGATTTCGCAGAAAAGCTTGGCCACGTTCATCACCCAGATTATTGAGTCGCCCGAGCAATACGCCCGGCAAAACATGGGCATCAGTAATCCCAATTCATAAAGCGGGTTGCCGGCCGCAACGGTCGGGTTGGTGCACCGATAGCGCGACCAACAAAGGCCCTGCGACGGGCGGCTGCTTTGGCACCTCTGAAACGCCAGGAATTGCTGGCCGGAGCATCGAGGTTGCAATGGTAAGCTCTTGGCGTGCCCGACATGGGCCCTCTTTCTTCATCCCGCAACGTTGTGGATGCGATACGCTGTTCGATTACCTTTCACCCCATGAGCAACCCCGTGGCAGCTACTGCGGCTGAGGTCAACACCGCTGACCTCAAGCTGAAAGGCTTCAAAGCCTACCCCGTCGACACGGCCGTTAATCCCGTGCCCACTTACGCGCGGCGCGACTTCTATAAAGTGGCCCTGCTCACCGGCCACAGCATCCTGCACTACGCCGACAAAAGTATCGAGCTCAGCGGCACCTGCCTGTTCTTCGCCAACCCGCACATTCCCTACTCAACGGAGCTGCTATCGACCAGGCAGACAGGGTACGCCTGCCTGTTTACCGAGGAATTTATCAGAGCCCCCGACCGGTCTGAGAGCCTGCAGCACTCGCCCTTGTTTCAAATCGGCAGCACGCCCGTTTTCAAGCTCAGCAACGAGCAGGCCGTCTACATCACCGGCATTTTTGAGAAGATACTCGCCGAGCAAGGTGCTGATTACCACTTCAAAAACGACCTGATTCACACCTACCTCCAGCTGCTCATCCACGAAGCCTTGCGCATGCAGCCCACCGAGACGTTTTTCCAGCACAAAAACGCGTCCTCTCGCATCACCTCGCTGTTTCTGGAACTGCTCGAACGCTTGTTTCCTGTCGAGAGCCCCCAGCAGGCCCTGCCCCTGAAGTCGGCCCAGGATTTTGCCGACCGGCTGGCCATTCACGTCAACCACCTCAACCGCGCCGTGAAAGAGGTAACCGGCAAGCCCACCACCAGCCACATTGCCGACCGCATCATCGGCGAAGCCAAAGCCTTGCTGCACCACACCAACTGGGACGTAGCCGAAATAGCTCAGAGCCTGGGCTTTGAGTACGCATCCTATTTCAACAACTTTTTCAAGAAGCACACCGGCAGCACCCCACTGGCTTTCCGCAAGGCGGGCTAAGCAGCTTGTTCACGCTTGTAAGCCCCCAACCCAACCCAACCCAACCCAACCCAACCCAAATGAACCATTGGGCTTATTGCCAACAGCGCTTCGTGGAGTCCACGAACGTAACGTTGGCAGCGGGGCGGGGCCAATGGACTGGCAGTACCACGATAAGGTGAGCCATGGCTTGGAATTGAAGCACCTGAAACCTTCTCCGTTCAGGCATACGCAACTCTGCCCCGCTGTTTGAATTGCGTACCTTTGCGCCATGTCCATCAGCGCACCTATTGCCGCGGCCCACTCGCCGCACCCCGCCCCCGCCCCGCCCCAGCTGACGGCGGCCAGCAGCCGCTTCAATGTGTTCGAACGGGGCCAGTTCTGCCGGCAGCCGGTGAGCTACAGCCGGCGCGACTTCTACAAAATTGCGCTCGTAACGGGCACCGGGCGCCTCGACTACGCTACCCGCACCGTCTTGCTCGACCGGCCGGCCCTGATGTTTTCCAACCCGCTCGTGCCGTATTCCTGGGAGCCGATTTCGGCCGAGCAAGGTGGTTATTTCTGCTTGTTCAGCGAAGATTTTCTAAGCACCGACCGCTCGGCCGGCTTGCAGGAGTCGCCCTTATTTAAGCGCAACAGCGACCCGGTGTACTTCGTGAACGACGAGCAGTTCAGCACCTTCAGCCAACTGTTTGGGAAGATGCTGGCGGAGATGGAATCCGGCTACCTATACAAGCAGGATTTGCTGCGCACCTACGTGCAACTGCTACTGCACGAGGCCCTAAAGATGCAGCCCCACACCACGTACCAGCAGCCCCACAACGCCGCGGCCCGCCTCGTGTCGCTGTTTCTGGAGCTGCTGGAGCGGCAGTTTCCCATCGACGCGCCGACGCCCGGCTTACAGCTGCGCACGCCCGGCGACTTTGCCCGGCAACTCTCGGTGCACGTCAACCACCTCAACCGCGCCGTGCGCGAGCTGACCGGCCAAACCACTTCGGCCCACCTGGCCCGGCGCGTGCTGGCCGAAGCCAAGGCCCTGCTGCTGCACACCGGCTGGGGCACGGCCGAAATTGCCTACGGACTGGGCTTCGAGTATCCGAACCACTTCAACAGCTTTTTCAAGAAGCACACCGGCCGCACGCCCCTGGCCTGGCGCGAGCAGGCCGCCCCCGCGGCGGGTGCGCCGGGCGCGGTGCTGGTGGCCATTACCTGAGCCTGCGCAATATCGGCGCGGCTCAGCTGAGCGGGCACTTGTTTGAATTCTTTCGTCATTGGTTTGATTCGGGTAGTTCTGGCGGCGGCCTGGGCCCGGACCTTTGCTTGGCCGGGTCGGCCAGGGCCGACGGGTGTGTCGTAGTAGAGAAGCAACCTACCGCGGCCAGAAAACCAGTAATCGAAAGAATATGCAAACCGTCACATTAAATAACGGGGTGAAAATGCCCCTGCTGGGCTTTGGAGTGTTTCAGGTGCCCGACCCGGCCGAGTGCGAGCGCAGTGTGTTGGACGCCCTGCGCGTGGGCTACCGCCTGCTCGACACCGCGGCTTCTTATATGAACGAGGAAGCCGTGGGCAGCGCCATCCGGAAAAGCGGGGTGCCGCGTGAGGAGCTGTTCGTCACGACCAAGCTGTGGGTGCAGGATGCCAGCTACGAAGGCGCTAAAGCAGCTTTTGAAACCTCATTGCGCAAGCTCGGGCTCGATTACCTCGACCTTTACCTCATTCATCAGCCCTTTGGCGACGTGTACGGGGCCTGGCGTGCGATGGAAGAGCTGTACCACGCCGGTAAAATCCGGGCCATTGGGGTGAGCAATTTCCAGCCCGACCGGGTAATGGATTTTCTGGTACACCAGCAGGTGAAGCCGGCCGTGAACCAGATTGAAACGCACCCCTTCCACCAGCAGCTTGAAACGCAGCAGTTTCTGCAAGACAACGGCGTGCAGATTGAGGCCTGGGGGCCGTTTGCCGAGGGCAAGAACGACTTGTTTCACAACGAGGTACTGGCCGGAGTGGCGGCCAAATACCAGCGTAGCATTGCGCAGGTGGTGCTGCGCTGGCTGACGCAGCGCGGCGTGGTGGCCATTCCAAAATCGGTGCGGCCCGAGCGCATGGCCGAGAACTTCAACATCTTCGACTTCGAACTGAGCGCCGAGGACCTGCAGACGATTGCCACGCTCGACAGCAAGACCAGCGCCTTTTTCGACCACCGCGACCCCAGCATGGTGAAGTGGATTAGCGAGCGTAAAATTCACGACTAGCCCTGCGGAAGCCGGTTGGCAATGAGCGAAGCCGAGCGGAATCCATTTTCCCAAGGCCATGACGAATGTTGTAGTGATGGTTGGCGCGGGCTACCGGCGCCTCAGGCAGAGCTGGCGCAACAGCTTGGTATGCGCTCAGCAGCTGAGCAGGAGGCAGCCCCAGCCCTACCCGCATTTTTTTACCTGAAAAAAAGCTTGCCGTATGGAAACCGAACCGCAGTTTTTCGCTACCAACCCGACGCAGGGCGTGGTAGGTCAGCCTTTGAGCCGCGTCGATGGCTGGGCCAAGGTAACCGGCCAGGCCAAGTATTCGGCCGAGTATAACCAGCTGCCGGGGCTGGTGCACGCGGTGCTCAGAACCAGCGACGTAGCCAAGGGGCGCGTGACTGGCATCGACACCAGCGCGGCCCAGCAGCTGCCGGGCGTGCTGGCGATTCTCACGCACCAGAACCTGCCCAAACTGGCCAAAACGCCCAACTCGCCCGACGACCGAAAAGCCTTCGCTTCCTCGCCGATGAGCTTTTTCCCGATGGAATCGGACCAGATTTTTTACGCCGGCCAGCCCGTGGCCGTGGTAGTAGCCGACACGCTGGAGCACGCCCAGCACGCGGCCGCGCTGCTGAAGGTGAGCATTGCGCCGGAGGTACCCGTGGCTTCGTACCAGGCCCCCAATGCCCAGCTCTACATTCCGAAAACGGTGCGGGGCTACCAGCCCGGCGTAAGCAAGCGTGGCGAAGCCCAGGCGGCTTTCGCCAGTGCCCCGGTGCAGCTCACGGCCACCTACACCCACGCCACCACCCACCACAACCCCATGGAGCCGGGCGCCACCACGGCGCACTGGGAAGCCCCCGACCGCCTCACCGTGTACGACACCACCCAGGGCGTATCGGAAACGCAACGGACGCTGGCGGCCATGCTGGGGCTGGCCACGGAGCAGGTGCGCGTCGTCACCAAATTCTTGGGCGGGGGCTTCGGCTGCAAGGCCTGGGTGTGGCCCCACGTGGTGCTGGCCCCGCTGGCGGCCAAGGCGGTGGGCCGGCCGGTGAAGCTGGTGCTCACCCGCCAGCAGCAGTTCACGGGCATGGGCCACCGCGAGGAGCAGGAGCAAACGCTGCGCCTCGGCGCAACCAAGGAGGGCAAGCTGCTGGCGCTGGTGCACGAGAAAACCTCGACCACTTCGCCCTGGGAGGACTGGGCCGAAACCAACAGCCGCATCGTAAACATGCTCTACGCCTGCCCCACTTTCGAGTCGACGTACCGCATGGGCCGGGCCAACGTGATGACGCCCACCTCGACCCGCGCGCCCGGCGACATGCCCGGCTCGTTCGCCATCGAGAGCAGCCTGGACGACCTGGCTTACCAGCTCGGCATCGACCCCATCCAAATCCGCCTGCTCAACTACGCCGAGCACGACCCCACCACCGGGCACCCCTGGAGCAGCAAAAGCCTGCGGGAATGCTACCAACGCGGGGCCGAGCTGTTCGGCTGGAGCCAGCGCAACCCCAAAAACGGCCAGACCCGCGACGGCAAGCACCTCGTGGGCTGGGGCATGGCCACGGCCAGCTACCCGGTGCACAGCTCGCAGGGCAACGCCCGCGTGCGCCTCTACGCCGATGGCCACGCCGTGGTGCAGGCCGGCGCCACCGACCTGGGCACGGGCACCTACACCGTCATCACGCAGGTAGCGGCCGATGCACTGGGCCTGCTGCCCGAGCACATCCGCTTCGAGCTGGGCGACACGGTGCTGCCGAGTACGCAATGGTCGGGCGGCTCCACGGCGGCGGGCCGGGTGTCGTCGTCGGTGTACCTGGCCGCGCAGGAGGTGTGGCAGAAACTCATCAAGGTGGCCGTGGGCGATAAAAAGTCGCCGCTGTACCAGGCCAAACCCGCCGACGTGGTGGTGGAACGGGGCCGCCTGCAGCTAAAAGCTAATCCTGCAAAAGGCGAAGCCTACGGTGAGGTGATGAAGCGGGCCAGCATGAGCGACCTCGAAGGCAGCGCCCTGGGCCGCTACGGCGCGGGCTACGAGGCCCCGCAGGCTACCGCTAACGCCAACATGAACAAAAAGGAAGAAGCCGCCCCGCACTCCATGCACGCCTTCGGCACCCACTTCTGCGAGGTGCACGTCGACCCCGAGCTGGGCACCGTGCGCGTCACGCGCTGGGTGAGCGTGATGGCCGCCGGCCGCATTCTCAACCCCAAAACGGCCCGCTCGCAGGTAATCGGGGGTAGTATCTTCGGCATTGGCGCGGCGCTGATGGAGCAGACCGTGCGCGACCCGCACCTGGCCCGCTACACCAACGCCAGCCTGGCCGACTACCACGTGCCCGTGAACGCCGACATTCCGGCCATGACCGTCGAATTCATCGACGAGCACGACCCCTACGTGAATGCTATGGGCGTGAAGGGCATCGGCGAGATTTCCATTGTGGGCGTAACGGCCGCCGTAGCCAATGCGGTATTCCACGCTACTGGCCGGCGCCTGCGCTCGCTGCCCATCACGCCCGCCAAGGTGCTGGCAGCCATGCGCCAGTCATCGTAAAGCCGGCGGGCGTTTGCCTGGTGCTGCTCCGCGTTAAGCAAATCGAGAAACTGCAGCAAGAGGGTTGCCCTCTGCCAATGCCGTTGCTCCGCAACCAGTTGGGCAGGCAGGAAACTCAATCAGTTTACCACCACGCGGCGGCTGAATACGACCTGGCCCGCCTGCCCGCGCAGCTGGTACACCCCAGGAGCCAAGCCGTGTAAGTCCAGCGTAAGTGCGGGCGGCACGCCCTGCTCGGTGCGCACTTCGCGTCCCAGGGCGTCGTGCAAAGACAGCCGCAGCAGGCTACCTCCCCAAGCCGCCGGCACGCGCACCGTTATGCTTCGCTGGGCGGGATTCGGAGAAACCTCGACCCCTGCGGTGTTCGGCCGACCGGCAAGGCTCAAAGGCGCGGTAACGGTGAAGGCAACCGTCGGACTCGTGCCATTAGCAGTCGCAATGGCGACCGTGTAAGGCCCCGGCGCCAGACTGGCTGGCACCAGCAGCCCGATGGTATTGGGCGTAGCAGTGTAGTTGGTGCTGGTAAACGCGCTGGCGGGAACACTCGCCACCAGCTGATTGCCGCGACGAAAAGCAACGGCCGTGGCCCCCGCCAATCGGCGGCCCGCCAGCGTAAGCGCCGCGCCGGCACTGCCGCTGGGCGGGCCGGTCAGCGTCAGAACAGGCGCTTGGCTCAGCATCACTCCCACCGCGGCTGCATTGACGTTTGCCGAAACAAGGTCGGGCGCGCCGTCGCCGTCCACGTCGCCAATGGCGACGCTGATGGGCGCGCTGGCGGGGCCGGTGGGGTAATTCTGCCCGGTGCCAAACGTTCCGGCCCCGGCTCCGGGCAGCACCGAAAGCACATTGCCGCCAAAACCAGCCGTTACCACATCGGGCAGGCCGTCGTTATTCACGTCGCTCAGGGCAATGCCTACCGGGTAGCTCCCGGCCAGGTACTGGCTGGCCGGGCCCAGCGCGCTACCGGTGCTCAGCAAGATGCTGACGTTGCCGGCGTTGTTGGCCGTGGCCACATCAAGGCGGCCGTCGTTGTTGAAGTCGGCCAGCGCAACCCCCAGGGGGGTGGTGTTGGGCCCGAGGGGGTAGTTAGTAGCGGGGCCGAAGGTACCGTTGCCCTGCCCCAGCAGCAGCCCAACCGTGTTGTTGCCCGAATTGGCGGTGGCCAGGTCCGGATACCCGTCGCCGTTTACATCGCCCAGGGCCACCGCTTCCGGGTAGCTGCCCGTGCTCAGGGAATAGACCACGGCGGGCGCAAACGTGTTGTTTGGGCGCCCCAGTAGCACCTGCACCTGGTCGAAGCGGCCGCTGGTGGTGCTGGCCCCGTAGGCGGTGGCAATGTCGAGCCGGCCGTCGCCGTTCACGTCGCCAAGGGCCAGCGCGCCGGGGTTGGCGGTCATGTTCAGCGCAAACTGGGCCATGGGCGGCGTGAGGGTGCCGTTGGGCATGCCCAGCAGCAAGCCGCCGGAACTGCCGCCGGCCATCACCACGTCTGGCCGGCCGTCGCGGTTCACATCCCCTACCTGCAGGGCCACGGCGCCGGCGGTGCCCGTGGGGTACACAGCCGGGGGGCCAAACGTGCCGTTGCCCAGCGCCAACAGCAGGCTTACCTGCGCGCCATCGTTGGAAGTCAGCAGGTCGAGGCGGCCGTCGCCGTTCACATCGGCCAGGGCAATGCCCAGCGGCGCGTTGTTGAGCCCAACGGCGTGAAACGTTATCGGGCCAAAGGTTTGGGCCTGCAACGGGGCAGTAGCCGCGAGCAGCAGCGTGGCGGCAACAACCGGGCGAAGGAGGCAGCGGTAGCGAAAGGTCATCGGTTTACAAGGTAAGCACACAATTAACTCAGCCAGGTAATTTTCTGCCCCCGCCGCCTGCTTTGTATTGATAGCATTTCCGCTATTCTGGTACGCCGTGCCTGCGGGTTGCTACCCTGCCCGGCGGCAGCCGGCCCGGCGGGGCCCGCGCGTTGCTTATCTTGCTGGCATGCGAGCCCTGGCTGTCCGCCCTGCCAAGTTGCTGCGCCTGCCGGCTGCCTGGGACGACGCGGACCTGCTGGCCGCCCTGCCCGCCAGCCACGAGGGCGCATTTGCGGAAATTTACCGGCGCTACGGCCTGCAGCTGCTGGAGCAGGCCAGCCGCAAAACCGGCTCGCGCGAGGCGGCGGAGGAGATTGTGCAGGACATTTTTACGGCGCTGTGGCAGCGGCGCGACCAGGCGGCCAGCATTCAGAAGCTGCCCGAATACCTAAGCACAGCGGTAAAATTCCGGGTCATCAACCTGATAAAGAACCGCTACACCCACGAGGGCTACGCCGCCTACTGCCGCACTGTGGCCACCGAGGCCGACCACCATACCGAAGACGACCTGGACGCGACCGACCTGGCCGGTGCCCTGCACGCGGGCCTGACGCACCTGCCCCAGCATACCCGCGAAATTTTCCAGCTGAGCCGTTTTGAGCACCAGACAGTGCCCCAGATTGCCGGGCGGCTGAAGCTCACGCCCAAAGCTGTGGAGTACCACATCACCCGCGCCCTGAAGCTGCTGCGGGTGTCGCTGAAAGATTTCCTGTTGCTGTTGCTGCTTTTACTAGGCCTCGCAAATAGCTGATTTTCAATTCATAATTATCCCCATTTCCTGACCCAATGCTTCGCTGCTGCCGAACTGTTCGCTTTTTTTAGGAATGGGCCTTAGGGGGTAGCGGGGGTTGGTTGACTTATCAGGTAAGCACCCTTTCCGGCATGGCCTCCAACTCGTCCGAATTCCGTCAGCTATTGCAGCGTTACCAGCAGGGCGAATGCTCGCCGGAAGAAGTGCGGTGCATCGAGGCCTGGTACCGCCAGCTCGGCAACGAACAGCCCTTCGACCTGACCAGCCACGAAAAAGAGGCCTTGGCGGCAACCGTGTGGCAGCGCATTGCAGGCAACACCACCGGCGGCAACGAGCGGAGCCCGAAGTCGACCGGCTGGGCCTCGTGGCCGACCAGCGTGCGGGCAGCCGCCGTGGCCGCCGGCGTGCTCGCGGCCGGTGCCATTGGGATTCAACTGGCCCATAGCCCACTGCCGCAAGAAGTGGTTCAACAGCCCGCGACTGTGGTGCCCGCCCCGGCAACCTGGCTGGTGTACTCGGCGCCCGCCACCGCGCCGGAGCGCCGCGTGGCCCTGCCCGACGGCAGCTTCGTGACGCTGGCCCCGGGCGCCACGCTGCGCTACCAGCGCGCCAATGCCACGGGCCGCCGCATTGCCTACCTCAAGGGCGAAGCCTTTTTCGACGTATTCCACGACGAGCAGCACCCGTTTTCGGTGCTGACCGACCAGGTGGTGAGCACCGTGCTTGGTACCAGCTTTCGGGTGCGGGCGGTGGCCGGGCAGCCCGACGTGCAGGTGCAGGTGCGCACCGGGGCCGTGCGGGTGCGCCCGCGCGTGGCGCTGGCCGGGGCCGCGCCGGCGGCGGGCATCGTGGTGCGGCCCAACCAGCAGGCGGTGTATTCGCCCACGCGCCGACAGTTGTGGCGCGAGCTGGTAGCCGAGCCGGTGCTGCTGGCCCCGCAGTCGTTTGTGTTCAACGACCGGCCGGTGGCCGAGGTGCTCCAGACGCTTTCGGCGGCGTACGGGGTTGCTATCAGCTACGACGCGGAGGCGCTGCGCAACTGCACTCTCAACCTGAGCCTGGGCAACGAGCCGCTGTTCGATAAGCTAAACCTGGTGTGTGAAGCGCTGGGCGCGCGCTACGAAACGGCCGATGGCCGCATTGTTTTTCACGGCCAGCCCTGCGCGGCCGAGTGAGTTGATTTTCCATTGTTCTGCCTCTCTCCATTCCCGCCTATGAAACAACGCCCACAATCGATTCCGGAGTTTCCGGCGGCCGCCTAGCGCGGCCTCATCCGTTCCCTAATTCCCACCAACTCTTTCTTATGACAACTCCCTTACCAACCTCCTGCGTGCCGGGTCGCCTGTGGCGGCTGGCGCTGCTCCTGCTGCTGCTTGCCGGCCCGGGCCTGGCCCAGGCGGCAGCTACGCAGCCGCTGCTGGACCAGCCCATTACCCTACGGGCAACCGATGAGCGCATGGCCACGGTGCTGAGCAAAATCGAAAGCCAGGCCAACGTGCATTTCCAATACAGCCGCCAGCTCATCGGGGCCAGCCGGCGCGTGAGCCTGAACGCCGTGGGCCAGCCCCTGGCCCAGGTGCTGACGCAGCTGCTCGCCCCGCTGCGCATCGACTACCGGGTGATAAACGATGGCATTCTGCTGAAGCCGGCCGTAGCTGCCAGCGCCATTGAGGCGGCTGCCGACCCGACCGTGACCGGCCGCGTGGTGGACGAGAAGGGTGCGGGCCTGCCCGGCGTGAACGTGGTGATTAAGGGCGGTACCAACGGCGCGCAAACTGATATGGACGGCAAGTTCTCGCTGGCGGTGCCGGTGGGCAGCACGCTGGTGTTCAGCTTCGTGGGCTACACGTCGCAGGAAGTGGTGGTGGGCGAGCAGACGACCATCAACGTGGCGCTGGTGCCCGATACCAAGGCGCTGAGCGAAGTGGTGGTGGTGGGCTACGGCACCCAGCGCCGGCAGGATTTGACCGGCGCCGTAGCGCGGGTGGATGCGGCCGAAATTGTGAACCAGCCGGTGCAAACGCCCACTCAGGCCCTGCAGGGCAAGATTGCCGGTGTGCAGATTATCAGCGACGGCACGCCGAACTCGCAGCCGAAAGTGCGGATTCGAGGTACGGGCACGCTGCTGGGCGGGGCTGAGCCGCTGTACGTGGTGGACGGCGTGCAAACCACCGACATCCGCAACCTGAGCAACGCCGACATTGCCTCGATTGACGTGCTGAAGGATGCTTCGGCGGCGGCTATTTACGGCGTGCGCGGGGCTAACGGCGTGATTATCGTGACTACGAAGCAAGGCCGCCTGGGCAAGCCGGTGCTAAGCTACAGCGGCTCGGTGGGCTTCAAGGAAGCCGCGCACTTGGTGAAGATGGCCGACGCCGGCCAGTATGCGAACTATATTAAGGATACGGCGCCGGGCACGGTGCTGCCGTCTTACTCGGGCTCGACGGATTTCTACAACGCCATTCTGCGGCGCGGCACTTTCCAGAACCACAACCTGGCCGTGTCGGGCGCTTCGGAGAACGTGAAATACTACTTCTCGGGCAACCTGCTGGAGGACGACGGCACGGTGATTAACAACAAGTTTCAGCGCCTGACTATTCGCTCGAATACTTCGTTTGCGCTGTCGGACAAGGTCACGATTAGCTCGCAGGCTTCGTACAGCCATGCTAACACGCGCGACGTGAACATTGGCACCGCGTATAACAACGCTTACCGCGCGGCCCCGATTTTCCCGGCCAAGCAGGACGGACTGTATGGCAACACCTCGTCGTTTGGCAACGTGGGCAACCCGGTGCTGGACATTGAGCAGAACGACAACCGCTCGCTCGAAAACCGTCTGCAGGGCAACATCGGGCTCGATGTGCGGCCATTTGCGGGGCTGACGCTGCGCTCGGCTTTCAATGTGGATTTGAACTCCGACAACCGCCGCGTGTACGATTACCAGTACGGCAATGCCGGCCTGACCAACGTGTTTCTGACCAGTGGCGGCAACCAGCGCAACGACTTCAGCAACCTGGCCGTGACGCAGGTGAACGGCTACCGCTACCTCTGGGAAAACACCGCCACCTACCAGCGCACCTTTAATGAGAAGCACAACCTGACGCTGCTGGCCGGCACCGTGACCGAGGAAGGCCTGCGCAACCAGTTTTCGGGCTCGCGCAAGAGCGTGCCCGCCGACCCCAACCTGTGGTACCTGAACACCGGCGACCCCAACACCGCCGTGAACGACGCCACCGCCGCCAAGGACCGCCGCCTCTCGCTGCTGGGCCGCATCAACTACGCCTACGACGGGCGCTATTTGCTGACCACCAACCTGCGCTACGACGGCACGTCGAAATTCAACAGCAGCCAGCGCTGGGGCTTTTTCCCGTCGCTGGGCTTAGGCTGGGTGATTTCGCAGGAAGACTTTCTGCGCGACAACAAGACACTGAGCTTCCTGAAGCTGCGCGCCAGCTACGGCCAGCTCGGCAACGACCAGATTCCGGCCGACGCCTATATCCTGACGGCCGATTCCAACATTCCCTACGTGTTTGATGGCAAGCCCGTGCTGGGCAGCGCCATCCGCCAGATTAAGGACCGCAACGTGCACTGGGAAACCACCACCGAGTACGACGCGGCCGTGGAATTTGGCTTCCTCGAAAACCGCCTGACCGGCGAGGTGACCTACTACGACAAGCGCACGACCAACGCCCTGATTCCGGTGAACATTCCGGCCTTTTTTGGCGACCCCGACGGGCAGTACATCACCAACGCTGCCGATATCACCAACCGCGGCGTGGAAGCGGGCCTGAACTGGCGCGCCGCCATCGGCAACAGCCCCGACTGGAGCTACAACCTGGGCGCCAACGTCACCTTCAATACCAACCGCATTGCCAACCTGAACGGCGGCCAAGCACTGATTGGCGGTTATAACGGCGTGACCAAATCGGACAACGGCGTGGCCGCCGGCAGCTTCTTTTTGCTCGATGCCATTGGCGTGTACCAGAATGCCGAGGACATTAAGAATTCGCCGACGACCGACTTTCCGCACGCCATCGGTGATTTGAAATATGCCGACACCAACGGCGACGGCAAGGTTGATTTGAAAGACCGCGCCTACTACGGCTCGTACCAGCCACCGATTTACTTCGGCATCAACGGCGGGCTGAACTACCGCAACGTGGACTTCTCGTTCACCTTCTCGGGCAACCTGAACAACAAGGTGTACAACGCCAAGAAGCAGGCCCGCAGCAGCAGCCTTAACAACGTGGAGGCCAGCTTTGCCACCGACCGGTTCACGGCTGCCAACCCCTCCAACACCAACCCCAGCGCCCTCAAGGAAGGCATGCCGAACTCGACCTACTTCCTCGAATCGGGTTCCTACCTGCGCCTCACCAACCTGGTGCTGGGCTACACCGTGCCGGTGGCTGCGCTGGAACGCGCGCACCTGGCGTCGGTGCGCATTTATGCGGCGGGCCAGAACCTGTTTACGAGCACCAAATACACGGGCTTTACGCCGGAGCTGTCCGGCGGGCCGCTCGATTCGGGCATCGAGCTCAACACCTACCCCACCAGCCGCACGCTCACGCTGGGTCTGAACGTCAACTTCAAATAAGCACGCCGATGAAACCCTTTACCAACGCCTTCTTCCGCCGGGCCGGCACGGCCGCCCTGGCCGCGTCGCTGGCCCTCGTCAGCGGCTGCAAAGACTACCTCGACGTGCCCCCGCAGGGCCAGCTCAGCGGCGACACCGTGGACCCCGCCACCGCCCAAAAGCTCGTGGATGGGGTATATAACTCCATGTACCAAGGCGGTTTCGGCAACGACGTGCACGGCCTGCAGTTCGTGATTCTGACGGACATTGCCTCCGACGATTCCGACAAAGGCAGCTCGCCGAATGACTACCAGGATGCCTTGAACGTGGACAACTTCACGCTGAACTCGACCAACGGCAACGTGAACAACGTGTGGAAAGGCTACTACCAGGCCATTGCCACCGCCAACCAGGCCCTCGACAAAGTGCCACTGAGCACCGCACCCACCGCCACCAAAAATGACCTTATTGGCCAGGTGCGCTTCCTGCGCGGCTACTTCTACTTCAACCTCGTGCGCCTGTTTGGCGGCGTGCCCAAGCTCGACCGCGTGCCGCTGCCTTCGGAGGCTAACAGCCCCGCCTTCCAGACGCGGGCTTCGGCGGCCGACATCTACAATCTCATCATCAGCGACTTGCAATTTGCGGTGGACAACCTGCCGGTGAAAAGCGCTACCCAAGTGGGCCGCGCCACCAAGGCCGCCGCGCAGGCCATGCTGGCCAAGGTATACCTCTACCAGAAGAACTACCAGAAAGCCTACGACCTAACTAATGAGATTGTAACCGGCAAATCGGGCAGCTACGGCCTGTTCCGGCCCTACGCCGACATCTGGCGCACGGCGGGCGCCAACAGCATCGAGTCGGTTTTTGAGGTGCAGACGGGCGTGAATGCGGCTTGTAATAACTCGGCCATCGAACTGTACGTGGTGAGCCAGGGCCCGCGCTCGGGCGGCAAGGGTGGCTGGGCCGATTTGGGCTTCGGCTTCAACTCCCCGACCCTCGACCTGGCCAATGCCTACGAAACCGGCGACGTGCGCCGCGCCGGCAGCATCATCTTCATTCAGCCCACCGCTCCGGCCGGGCAGCGCTCGACGGGCACGGTGCTCTGGGACGGTTTCCGCATCCCAAGCAAAGACTCGGTGGAGAACTCGCGCTACAGCTACAAGGCCTACCACAGCCGCAAGCAGGAGCCCAACTGTGGCAACAACGACTTCTTGCCCAAGAATATTCGGGTGATGCGCTACGCCGAGGTGCTGCTCATTCATGCCGAAGCCGCGGCCCAGCTCGGCAACGCCGGCGCGGCCCAAACCGACCTGAACCTGGTGCGCGACCGGGCCGGCCTAACGTCCAAGCCCGCCACGGTGGCCAACATCTGGCAGGAGCGCCGGGTGGAGCTGGCCCTGGAGCACGACCGATTCTTCGACCTCGTGCGCCAGGAAAGCGTGACGCCGGGCCGCATCGTACCCATTTTCGCGGCACAGGGCAAGACGTTCACGAAAGGCAAGAACGAGCTATTCCCCATTCCGCAGCCGCAGATTGACCTCAGCGGCGGGCTGCTGACACAGAACCCGGGATATTAAGTTATAGCCCCAGAGTTAATCAAAAATAACGTCATGCTGAGCTTGTCGAAGCATCTCTACCGCAGTAGTAATCAACGCTACAGAGATGCTTCGGCAAGCTCAGCATGACGTTCCATTATTACGACGTTCAAATCCAAACCGATGAACGCAAACCTCCTGCTCCTTGCGCTGCTCCTGCTGCCCGGCTACTGCCAGGCCCAGCCGAAGCCCGCGCCCAAGAAAGCTCCTACTCCCACTGCCAAATTCGACCCGCGCCAGCGCCCCCGCAACCTCACCGACGAGCAGCTGCTGGACTTGGTGCAGAAGCAGACCTTCCGCTATTTCTGGGATTTCGGGCACCCGGTTTCGGGCATGGCACGCGAGCGCAGCAACGTGGCCTACGACTACGGCAACGAGGTGGTGACCACCGGCGGCACGGGCTTCGGCATCATGGCCATTGTGGTGGCCGCCGACCGCAAGTGGATTACCCGCGAGCAGGCGGCCACGCGCCTCTACAAAATGGTGCGCTGGCTGGAGAAAGCCGACTGCTACCACGGCGTGTTCCCGCACTGGCTGAACGGCGAAACCGGCAAGGTCATCAAGTTCGGGGCGAAGGACGACGGCGGCGACATCGTGGAAACCTCCTTCCTGATGGAAGGCCTGATTTGCGCCCGCCAGTACTTCACCGCCGACACGCCGCTGGAGCGCGACCTGCGCAACCACATTGGCTGGATGTGGGACAACGTGGAGTGGAACTGGCAAACCCAGGGCGGCCAAAACGTGCTCTACTGGCACTGGAGCCCCAACAACGGCTGGAGCATGAACCACCAGATTCACGGCTGGAATGAGTGCCTGATAACCTACGTGCTGGCCGCGTCGTCGCCGAAGTACGCCATCGACAAAGCCGTGTACGACCAGGGCTGGGCTGTGGGGCCGGAGTTTAAAAACGGCAAGGAATACTACGGCATCAAGCTGCCGCTGGGGCCGGACTTAGGCGGGCCGCTGTTTTTCACGCACTACTCCTTCCTGGGCCTGAACCCCCACGGCCTCAAAGACCAGTACGCCGACTACTGGCAGCAGAACCAGAACCACACACTCATCAATTACCAGTACTGCGTCGAGAACCCCAAGCACTACAAAGGCTACGGCCCCAACACCTGGGGCCTCACCGCCTCCGACAGCTACCAGGGCTACGCCGCCCACAACCCCAAGGAGGACCTGAGCGTGATTTCGCCCACTGCCGCGCTCTCGGCCTTCCCCTACACGCCGGAGCAGTCGATGCGGGCACTGAAGCATTTCTACTTCGACCTCGGCGATAAAATCTGGGGCGAATACGGTTTTGTCGACGGCTTCAGCGAGGAGCACAACTGGCAGGCCAAATCCTACCTGGCCATCGACCAGGGCCCGATTGTGGGGATGATTGAGAACTACCGGACGGGGCTGCTGTGGAAGCTGTTTATGAGTTCGCCCGATGTGCAGCGCGGGCTGGGCAAGCTCGGGTTTGAGAGTGCGGCGGAGAAGAAGTAATCAACAATTACGCCTGTCATCCTGAGCGGAGCGAAGGACCTTATCACGCCAAAACGACTTGCAGTAATTCCAAATGAAGCGGCCGTGATAAGGTCCTTCGCTCCGCTCAGGATGACAGACGATTTTCCATTCATGCCCCAATTCTTTAGCTTCTTCTGCCTCTTCTCGCTACTCAGCTTCGCCGCCCAGGCGCAGCCGAAAGCCGCCCAAACGCGCCCCACCTACTGCAACCCGCTCAACCTCGACTACGGCTACACGCCCATCCCCAATTTCGCCACCGCCGGCCGGCACCGCGCCACCGCCGACCCGGTCATCACCCGCTACAAGGGCGACTACTACCTCTTCTCCACCAACCAGTGGGGCTACTGGTGGAGCCACGATTTGAGCAGTTGGAAGTTCATCCCGCGCCATTTCCTGCGCCCCGAGCACAAGGTGTATGATGACTTGTGCGCCCCGGCCGTGTTCGTGCTCGGCGATACTCTGCTGGTATACGGCTCGACGCACGAGAAGAATTTCCCCATTTGGATGAGCACCAATCCGAAAGTCGATGACTGGAAGGAGGCCGTGCACAACTTTCAGGTGGGTGCCTGGGACCCGGATTTTTTCCTCGACACCGATGGCAAGCTGTACCTGTATTGGGGCAGCAGCAACAGCCTGCCGCTCTACGGCCAGCAAATCAGCCGCAAAACATTCCAGCCCATCGGCGAGCCCAAAATCATGTTCGGGCTCAATGACAAGCAGTTCGGCTGGCAGCGCTTCGGCGAATATTTGGATAACACCTTCCTCGACCCGTTTATGGAAGGCGCGTGGATGACCAAGCACGGCGGGCGCTACTACCTGCAATACGGCGCGCCCGGCACCGAATTCAGCGGCTACGCCGACGGCGTGCAGGTAGCCGACGCGCCGTTGGGCCCGTTCACGCCGCAACCGCACAACCCGTTTGCCTACAAGCCGGGCGGCTTCGCGCGGGGCGCGGGCCACGGCAACACCTTTCAGGATGCCTGGGACAGCTGGTGGCACGTTTCGACGCTGGTTATCAACGGCAAGAACAACTTCGAGCGGCGCCTGGGGCTGTGGCCGGCCGGCTTCGATGCCGAGGGCACGCTTTACACCAACACCGCTTTTGGCGACTACCCGCACTACCTGCCCACCGGCCCGGCCAACCACCTGCAGCCGCAGTTCACGGGTTGGATGCTGCTGAACTACCAGCGCCCGGTGCAGGTATCGAGCACGCTGGGCGGCCACCTGCCCAACTACGCGGTCGATGAAAACATCAAGACCTACTGGAGCGCCGCCACGGCCCGGCCCGGCGAGTTTATTCAGACCGATTTGGGCAGTGTGAACACCGTACGCGCCATCCAAATCAACTATGCCGACCAAGATGCGGAGTTCCTGGGCAAGTCGCTGGGCGTGTTTCATCAATATAAGCTCTACCACTCGCTGGATGGCAAAACCTGGCAGTTGCTAGTGGATAAAAGCCGCAACAAAACCGACGTACCGCACGACTACATCGAACTGGCCAAGCCGGTAAAAACCCGCTTCATTAAGCTTGAAAACCAGCACATGCCCACCGGCAAATTTGCCATCAGCGGCTTGCGCGTTTTCGGCCTGGGCAGCGGCGCGAAACCGGCGGCGGTGAAGGACTTCGTGGTGTTACGCACCGAGAAGGACCCACGCAGCGCCTGGCTGCGCTGGGCCCCGGTGGATGGCGCCTACGCCTACAATATCTACTTTGGGCTGGCGTCGGACAAGCTCTACTCGTGCATCATGGTGCACAGCGCCAACGACTATACTTTCAAAGGCATGGACAAGGACCGTCCGTACTATTTCACCATCGAAGCTATTAATGAAAACGGCGTTTCGACCCGAACGCCCGTAGTATTAGCGAAGTAATTAACAGAACAATGTAGAGACGCAATACTTTGCGTCTCGTCGTTGAACAACCGCAACTGAGCCGAACTGCGCAACTTAAACAACATCAGCAACGACGAGACGCAAAGTATTGCGTCTCTACATCGTTCAAAGCCCACCCTTCCGCATGAAACAAATTCCCCTTGCCTCGCTCCTCCTCGCGCTTTCCCTCGCTCCCGTTGCTCAGGCCCAGAAAAAACCTGCGCCGGCTGCTTCCGCCACCGATGCCAAGATGAAGCAATACATCGACGGACTGATGGCGAAGATGACAACCGAGGAGAAAATCGGTCAGCTAAACCTGGTATCAGTTGGTTTCGACGTGACCGGGCCGGTGGTGAGCAAGGATGTGGATGCCAACATTCGCAAGGGCCTGGTGGGGGGCGTGTTCAATACCTACACGCCGGTGGCCGTGCGCAAGCTGCAGGAAATGGCCCTGAAGGAGTCGCGGCTGCACATTCCGCTGATGTTTGGGTATGATGTGATTCACGGGCACCGCACCGTTTTCCCGATTGCGCTAGGGCTGGCGGCCAGCTGGGATTTGCAGGCCATTGAGCAAAGCGCCCGCATCGCGGCCGAAGAATCGACCGCCGACGGACTCGACTGGGTGTTTTCGCCGATGGTGGACATTGCCCGCGATGCCCGCTGGGGCCGCATCTCCGAAGGCTCGGGCGAAGACCCTTACCTCGGCTCGCGCATTGCCGAAGCCATGGTGCGCGGCTACCAGGGCCCCGGCAACGACCTCACCCAGCCCAACACCGTAATGGCCTGCCTCAAACACTTCGCCCTCTACGGCGCCGCCGAGGCCGGCCGCGACTACAACACCACCGACATGAGCCGCCAGCGCATGTACAACGAGTACCTGCCGCCCTACAAAGCCGCCATCGATGCCGGCGTGGGCTCGGTGATGTCCTCGTTCAACGACATCAACGGCATTCCGGCCACGGCCAATAAGTGGCTGATGACCGACCTGCTGCGCAAGCAGTGGGGCTTTCAGGGGTTTGTGTGCACCGACTACACGGCCATTCCGGAGATGAAAGAACACGGCATGGGCACCGACGAGCAGGTGGCCGCGCTGGCCCTGAACGCGGGCATCGACCAGGACATGGTCGGCGAGGAATTCCTGAAATACACGGCCAAAAACCTGCAGTCCGGGGCGGTGAGCAAGGCCCAGCTCGACGCCGCCTGCCGCCGCATTCTGGAGGCCAAGTACAAGCTCGGCCTCTTCGCCGACCCCTACCGCAAGGTGAGCGCCGAGCGCGCCAGCAGCACCCTGATGAAGCCCGAATTCATCGCCGCCGCTCGCGACATTGCCCGCCGCAGCATGGTGCTGCTGAAGAATGACCGCAACGCCCTGCCGCTGAAGAAAACCGGCAGCATCGCCCTCATCGGCCCGCTGGCCAACCGCCAGCGCGACGTGATTGGCAGCTGGAGCGGGGCCGGCGACTGGCACCAGGCCGTATCGGTGGAGCAGGGCCTGCGCGCCGCAGCGCCCGGCCTCAAAATCACCTACGCCAAGGGCGCCAACATCGCCGACGACCAGCAGATGCTGGACCGCCTGCAGGCCCACGGCGGCGAGCTCGAAATCGACAAGCGCAGCTCCGAGGAAATGATAAAAGAAGCCGTGCAGGTGGCCCAAAGCGCCGACGTGGTGGTGGCCGTGGTGGGCGAAAGCCAGGGCATGAGCGGCGAGGCCGCCGCCCGCGCCGACATCACGTTGCCCGGCCAGCAGCTGGCCCTGCTGAAGGCCCTGAAAGCCACCGGCAAGCCGCTCGTGCTGGTGCTGATGAATGGTCGCCCGCTGGCCATCAGCTGGGAAAACCAGAACGCCGACGCCATTTTGGAAACGTGGTTTGCGGGCACACAGGCGGGCAATGCTATTGCCGACGTGCTGTTTGGGGCCTACAACCCGAGCGGTAAAATCACGGCCACTTTCCCGCAAGTGGTGGGCCAGGTGCCGCTCTACTACAACCACAAGAACACCGGCCGGCCCTACGGTGGTGTGAAGCTCGACAAGTACAAGTCGCGCTACCTCGACGTAAGCAACGACCCGCTCTACCCCTTCGGCTTCGGCCTGAGCTACACCACGTTCACCTACGGCAAGCCCACGCTCAGCAAAAGCACCATCGGCCCCGCCGAGACCTTAACCGTAAGCGTAACCGTGCAAAACACCGGCAACGTGGACGGCGAGGAAGTGGCCCAGCTCTATCTGCGCGACATGGTGGGTTCCAGCTCGCGCCCGGTTTCGGAGTTAAAAGGCTTCCAGAAGGTGATGCTCAAGAAAGGCGAGAGCAAAACCCTCACTTTCCGCCTCGCGCCGGATGCGCTGAAGTTCTACAACAACGACCTGAAATTCGCAGCCGAGCCCGGGGATTTCCAGGTGATGGTGGGCGGCAACTCGCGCGACGTGCAGATGGTGCCGTTTAAGCTGGTGGCGCAGTAGCATATCTGGCTCATCGGCGGAAAATCAATAAGCAGAACGGTCATGCTGAGCGCAGTCGAAGCATCTCTACCGCAGCAGTAATTGATTTACTATTGCACGCGAGATGCTTCGACAAGCTCAGCATGACCGTTTTTCCGTATTGCCCTCCCGCCCTAGCGTTTCAGCTGCACGCTGGCTGCTTCGCCCAGGCGCAGCGGGGAACGCGAGGGGCAACGAATTTCGAGATTTTTGCCGCCGGTGGTGTCCTCGGCGAGGGCGGCCACGCCGGTGACCACGCGGGTGGGGCGGCTGGTGGCCCACACGCGCACCGAGTCGCCGGGCTGCACGTGGGCGGGGCTGCCGGCGGGCACGGCCACCGGCACCAGCAGGTAGCCTTTGCGCGAGATGCTCGTGACTACAGTGCCGGGCTTCACGTACTCGCCCACCGAAACCTGCCGCGCCCCCAGAAAGCCGTCGTGCGGGGCCGTGACGAAGTTGTAATCGGCCAGCTTGGCGATGATGGTGCCGCGCCGCACGTACTGGCCCGCGTCGAAATACACGTTGCGAATGCGGCCGGGCTTTTTGGCCAGTACCGGCTCGGTGCCGCCCGCGCCCACGCGGCCGGCCAGCACCACCGAAGTTGAGTCGGGAATGATGGCGGCGGGCGCGGGGCCGGCAGCCAGCGCGGCCACTTCGCTGTCCGATTTCACCCACCAGCGGCGGCCCAGCACGCCCACGGCCACCAACACAACGACCACCGCAATCAGCGTAGATTTTTTCATAAAAGCAAAGGCAAGCGCCGGGCAAACTGCGCCGGCGAGGGTGAGCGGCATTGGCAGCCCTCGCTCCTGCTACGCCAATTCGGGGCGCAGGTTCGATGGCACGAAGGTAGCAGGCTGCTTTTGGCTAGCTGCCGCAGCCTCCACAGCCGCCCCCGCCACAACCGCCGCCGCCGCAGCCCGAGCCGCCATCGCCCCCGCTGCTGCTATCCGACGGCGGGGGGGCCAAGTAGGCCGCCAGGGTACTATGCCCCACGTATTTCAGCTCATCGATGCCGAAAATGGCGACGGAAAGCGCCACGACCTGTCCGGAAAACGGCCGTTGTTTACGCTCTCGCCGCACCGCCGCGCCCAGGTTGGGCAGTAGCCGGGCTCCGCTACCGGTGGCCCAGCTGCCATTAGCGCGCAGGTAGCTCCAGGAAGTAACAATCAGCACTACTAGCAGCAGCACCAGAAACTCAACCGGCCGGTACCGGCTCAGGCCCACGAATACTTTTACCAGGCCAAATAACACGAGGCCAACAGCCGTAAGCCGGGGAATGCGGTCGATGCGCTGGCGGGTTTCGGGTGCCAGCAGCAAGCCTTTATCAACCAGTGCCTGGTCTAGCTTGGGAGTTTCGCCAAAGGCAGGCGCCGAAACTCGCTCGCGCAGTGTATCCAGGTCAGTTTCGCCGTTGGCATGCATCAGGTTCCACACGGCCAGTTCGCAGGCATCGGTGGGGGCAGCGGCTTCCGTGCGGCGGATTTTGCGACCGGGCACCAGCTCGGCCTGGCCGTTGTGGACTAGCGCCGCTACCACGCTTTCGGCCAGGCGGCGGCCGTTGTCGGCCAGGCGCACCGCCTCATATGTGCTCAGCCGCTCACCGTCGTACACCTCAGGTGCCCCCACGAGGCGGCGGCTCCACCACACGGCCGCCGGCAGCAGCACCACACACAGCCCGCTGAAGAGCAGCAGAAACTCGGTTCCATACCAGTCAAAAGGGTTGAGCGGAGTGCGGGCGGTGCAGCCCAGCAACAGCAGCACGGCAGCCAGCCCCAGCGCTTCGCGGCGGCCGGGGCAACCCCAGCGCCAGCGCAGGCGCGGCAGCAGCCAGTGCCGTCGCAGGTTCACGCGCCGGAAGTAGGGCGCGTCGCCAAATCGTTGCGTGGCCGGTGGCCAGACATCAGCAGGCGGCAGCGTATCGAAAGCGTCCTGATACGATTGCAGGGTGCGGGCGTACCAGTCGCCAAACTTCCGGCCCTCGGCCGCGCCGCCGCGCGTGGGGCCGTGGTGCAGAGCGAAGCCCAGCACCTGCCCACACAGCTCGTCCCAGTACGAGCGGGTGTACACCAGGTGCAGGTGCCAGGCCTGGTCAACTTCATCGGAAGGCGTGACGGGGTGGTCGCAGGTAGCGGCCAGATATACGAAGCGCTTGTATTCGCGCACCACCCGGCGGGCGAAGGCAGGGCTCCAGCCGTTGTCGCGGGCCAGGCGCTGCGAAAACGGGAGCGCGGCCCCGGTGGCGTCGAGGTCGAAGGCTTCGAGGCGGGCCCACAGGTCGGCGGCGGGGACCGGGCGGGGCGTGGGGGGCAACATGGCGGCTGCGGGCAGTCGGTGGTTTTTCAGTACCGAAAGATAAGGCGGCGCGGGGAGTTGCTAGAGCCAGGTGATGAGCCGTTACCGTCTTTGGGCTCAAAGCACAAAAGCCCCGACTGCTTGCGGTCAGTCGGGGCTTTGCCAAGCGCCCGCAACGGGCGGCAGTCGGCTGGTGCCAGCAGCCTACTTGGGGTCGATGTCGCCGGGAGGCGTGCTGGTGCAGGAACCCAGCTTGTCGCCATGCGCCAGGTGGGCGGGCACCGCGTGGGCATCAACCGTAATTTCGCGGCCTTTGTGGCAGATGAGCACCGCGTCGTGCGAAACATTGGCGCTGGCGGCAACCGCTACGCTGCTTTGCTGGCGGCCAGCCAGGGCCGACTTGCCGGGCAGATTCGTTGAGGCAAAAGCCGCCGCGCTTAGCAGGCAGCAGCCCACAATTGTGAACATGTTTTTCATAACTAACCAGAATGGAAAAGAAGATAATGTTGGCAGCAGTTCCTTCCTGCCGATGAAGGGCAGCCTGAAAATATATTAAACTATTTCAAGCGGCATTCACAAACATAGGCAATAGCCATCGCAAATTCAATTCATTTTTAAGCAAGACTATCAATTAGTTAATTTAATAACTTTAGCAATATTTCATTGCACAGGTAAATTCTCAAATTGATTTTTTATTATATTCACACGCAATTACATTCTTTTAATGACCTTGCCCAGCGCCCGCACCAAATCGGGCACGTCGTAGCAGAGCAGCACGCCGGGCAGCACGTCGGAGTAAACGTCTTTAGTGGTTGGCTGGCTCAGTATTTCCTGCCAGGAAACCGGTAGGATTGGCAGCCGCACCTGCCGCATAACCGGACCTAACCCGGCGGCTAGGTGCAACGCCACCAGCGATGACGACCGCCCCAGCGCATAAACATCCACGGAGCGGCCGCGCGTCGGCCCATCGGTGGCATAGCGCGCCAGCTGCGCGGCATCGGCCATGCGCTGATACAGCAGCGGCAGCCCCAGGTGCAGGCCCTGCAGGGCCGGACGGTACTCGCGGTTGTAGTACTTGGGGTCGAGGGCAGCACCGGGGTCGGCGGTTTCGCCCTGGCCGCGCAGGTCGGCCAGCAGCACCGCATCGTAGTTTTTCAACTGCGCGCGCAGCCAGGCGGTGCTGTCGGCCAGCGTGGCCTTGCCCGCATCGGCGAAGCAGATGAGCACGCGGCCGGTTGCTTTGCGGGCGGCGGGCGCATCGAGCCGCAGCACCGGCAGGGGCAAAAACTGGCCTCTGCGCAGAATGAGCTTCTGGAGCAGCAAGCCGTCGCGGCGCAGCGTGTCGCGGGGCTCCATGCGCAGGGCGTGGCCTTGGTCTTCCCGGGAAAAAAGGACGTCGAAGGCAGCGTTTGTGGGCTGCCAGAATTCCAGCCGCCCCAGTTTTTGGGCGGTGAGCGGAGGGCGAGCAGCCACCAGCCGTTTCGCTTCGGCCTGATAAAACGCCGACAGGTTTTCTTCGTCGGCGAAGCTGGTATTCACCTGCCCGGTGGTTGTGCATTGCAGCTCGCGGGCAGTGGCAACGGGCAGCGGTCCTTCCTGCACGGCAGCGGGGGCCACCTCCCCTTTTAGCCACTTCAGAAAGAAGCGCACTGCTACTTCGCGCTTGGGTTTTGAGATGCCGTGGCCGTCCTCCGCCGTGAATAACTGATGCTGCCGCAACTGCCCCAGCGCCTGATAGATGCTTCCTATTTCGGCGTGGGCAGTTTCGATGCTGTTGAAATCGACGAAGTCGTAGCGGCCGGCCAGCAGCAGCAACGGCTTCGGGGCAAAGGCAATGGGCCAGTCGGCAAGGTCGAGGCGGGCGCGGCCGGCATTGGGCAGCATCACGCAGCCATCGGCGGGGCCGGTAAGCTCCAGGTTGCGCTCGCCGGCTGCTACGTAGCTGCACAGGGCCGCTACTTTCAGGCGGGGCTCGACGGCCAGCAGGTAGGCGGTTTGGGTAGCACCGCCCGAGTTGCCGATGCAGCCGAAACGGGCCGTGTCCACGTCGGGCCGGGTGGCCAGGTAGTCGAGGCCCCGGATATTGTCCCACAGCTCGGCGGCGGGCAGGTTGTGGCCCACCAGCGCGGCCTGGGCGTTCAGCAGGGTGTGTTCGGTAGTGCCGCCACGGGCCAGGGGCTTGCCGGCCGCGTCGGTTAGCTGCATGCGCTCGCCCTGCGAAACGGGGTCGGGCACCAGCACCGCGAAACCGTGCGTGGCAAATAGCATGGCCGTTTGCTGGTAGCTGACGGTGGCTTTGGCCTCGTTCTCGTGGCCGCAGGGCAGCAGCACGGTGGGCCACCGGCCGGCCCCGTTGGGCACGTACAAATTGGCCGTGACGTGGTGCCGCGGTGTGCTTTCGTAAATGATTTTCTCAATGCGAAAGCCCGGCCGGACCAGCTGGTCCACCACCTGCGCCCGCAGCGGCGTGCAGGCCGGCAGCGGCCCCAGCACCCGGCGGCAGCGGGCGCGCACGCTGTCGCGGTAGGCCGCAGCTCCGGCCGCCGACTGCGCAGCGCGGGCCAGCCCGGCGGGACGGCCGGCGTACTGCGCGTGCAGCTGCTGATTGAGGTAGCTGGTGAGGGTGGTATTGGCCTTCCAGTCTAGCACGTTGGTACCGGTTTGGGCGCGGACCTGGGCGGTAGCAGCCAACGCGGCAAGCAGCAACAGGAGGAAGGTTTTCATCAATGGATGTTTTGGTAATTGAATACGTCTGTCATCCTGAGCTAGCGAAGGACCTTATCACGCCTGAACGAGTTGCCGTTACGCAACCGACGCTGCTGTGATAAGGTCCTTCGCAAGCTCAGGATGACAGATGTATTTGAGGACTGCCCATCAAAACCCCACTCCTACCGTGCCGCCACGGCCTGCAACTCCTCCACTAGCTCGGCCGAGCCCACGAAGAGCGGGGCGCGCTGGTGCAGGTCGGCGGTGGGGTGCACATCGAGCACCACGTCGGCCCCGGTCACAGCCACACCGCCGGCCTGCTCGATGATAAAGGCCAGCGGGTAGCCCTCGTACAGCAGCCGCAGCTTGCCGGTGGGCTTGTCGACGGTGGGCGGGTACAGGTAAATACCGCCCGTGAAGAGGTTGCGATGGTAGTCGGCCACCAGCGAGCCCACGTAGCGGGCCGTGAGGCGACGCTCCTTGCAGGTCATCAGAAAGGTGCGCACGAACTCGGGGTAGTCGAACCAGTTGCCTTCGTTGCAACTGAACACGGGTCCCTGGCGCGGAATTTTGATATCGGGGTGCGAGAGGAAGAATTCGCCCAGCGAGTTTTCGTAGGTGAAACCCGCCACGCCGTGCCCGGTGGTGTACACGAGCATGGTGCTGGAGCCGTACAGGATATAGCCCGCGGCCACCTGCGCCCGGCCGCCCTGCAAAAAGTCTTCCGGCCGGGCCGGGCCACCCACCCGCGACACCCGCCGGTAGATGCTGAAAATGGTGCCGATGCTCACGTTTACATCGATGTTGCTGCTGCCATCGAGCGGGTCGATGGCCACCACGTACTTGCCGAACACGTTGCCCGTCTGGATGATGTGCTCGTCTTCTTCCGAAAGCACGGCGCAGGCCTCGCCGCCGTTGGTGAGGGCGCGCACGAAGCGGATGTTGGCCTCCACGTCGAGGCGCTGCTGGTGCTCGCCCTGCACGTTCTTCTCACCCATCGCGCCGGTGATGCGCGAGAGGCCGGCGCGGTTCACCTCGCGGTTCACAATTTTGCCGGCCAGGGCAATGTCGCGCAACAGTTGGCTCAGCTCGCCGGTAGCGTAGGCAAACTCGCTCTGCTTGCGCTTAATGTAGCGCTCGAGCGTGGTGCCCACGGGCGTGGCCAGGGCGTTTTCGTGGGTGGGCGTCATGGGTGAGATTATGCTAGGACGAATCAGAACGTCATGCAGAGCGCAGCGAAGCATCTTGCCCGCCACCACTGATTCTATTGAATGGATTGCGTTGCGCACGCGAGATGCTTCGTCTCTGCTTGATGCGCAGAATGCTCTGCATGACGGGCTAGCTCGCCTGTTTCTGCGACTGCCACAGTACGACCTGCCAGCCTTTCTTCTTGTCCTTCACCTGCACCACCACGTACTTGAGGTGGGCCAGATTGGGCTGCCCGTCCTTGGGCGGCAGGGTGATGAGGATGGTGCCGTTCACGACGGCCGTTTTGCCGTCGTTGTAGGCGCGCACATTCAGAGTTTCCACGTCAATTTTGTCGTATTGGCTTTTGCCGTCGCGAATGGATTGCAGGTACTCCGTCTTGTTGTTCTGCTTGCCATTGGAGTGCGTGTAGATGAGGTCGTCGGCGAAGGCTTTTTCGAGGAAAGCGTAGTCCTTGCTCACCTGGGCGGCGAAGCGCTGGCGCTCCAGGTCTTCCACTTCTTTTTCGGTGGCGTTCATGGGCTTGGCGACGGGAGTTTGAGCGCGGGAGCTGGCGCAGCCGAAGAGTAGCAGCGCAGCAAAAAGCAGCAGGTGTTTCATCTAAATCACGTTAAATAATGGCAGGAAATGGCCCGAAACCGGCGGCCGGCCCGGGGCACTACTCGTCGCCATCGAGTTTGATGGGCTCCATGCGGGGAACGAGCGTGAACATCAGCACCCAGGCCAGCAGATAAGCCGCGCCGCAGATGAAAAACATGATGTAATAGGCCTTATCAATCTGCCCGATGCTCTCAAAATGCACGAACAAGCGCTTCTGCACCAGCGCCGTGAGGGCAATGCCGCCCAACCCACCGGCCATGCCGCCGATGCCCGTAACCGAACCCACCGTGCGCTTCGGAAACATGTCCGACACCGTGGTGAAAATATTGGCGCTCCAGGCTTGGTGGGCCGCCGCCGCAATGCCGATGACCAATACCGCCAGCCACATGTTTAGCTGCCCCAGCCATTGCGCAAACACAATCGGAAACACGCAGCAGGCAATGATGAGCATGGCGCGCTTGCGGGCCTGAAACGCCGGCATGCCCCGCTTAATGAAGCCCAGCGGCAGGTAGCCCCCGCCCACGCTGCCAATGCTCGACAGGATGTAAACCGCCGCCACGGGCAGCGCAATGGCTGTGCCTTTCAAATTGTATTGCTTGCCCAGAAAATCGGGCAGCCAGAACAGGTAAAACCACCACACCGGGTCCGTCAGGAACTTGCCAATCACGAAGGCCCAGGTTTGCCGAAAGCCCAGCAGCGTGGCCCACGAGGCCTTAGGCTTTTCCTCCGTCACGCCCTCGGTGGGCAGGCCCGCCGGAATATCGGCGTTGATGTAGTCGAACTCGGCCTTGGAAAGCCGGGCGTGCTTGGCGGGCGTTTCGTAATACACCATCCAGAGCACCAGCCAGATAAACCCTAATGCACCGGTAATAATGAAAGCCCATTTCCAGCCAATGGTTTCGGCAATGAGCGGCACCGTGAGCGGGGCCACAATGGCCCCCACGTTGGAGCCCGAGTTGAAGATGCCCGTGGCCAGCGCCCGCTCGCGCTGCGGAAACCACTCGGCCGTGGTTTTGATAGCGGCCGGGAAGTTGCCCGCCTCGGTAATGCCCAGAAAGCCGCGTGCAATGCCGAAGCCAAACGTGCTGCTCACCAGCGCGTGGCCCATGGCCGCGATGCTCCACAGCGCCGTCGAAAGCGCGTAGCCCAGCTTGGTACCCAGCTTGTCGATGATGCGGCCCGCCCCCACCATGCCCACCGCGTAAGCCAGCTTGAAGGCGATTTCGATGTTGGCGTAATCGCCCGCGTTCCAGTGAAACTCCGTTTCCAGGTAAGGCTTCAGCAGCGAGATAACGGCCCGGTCGAGGTAGTTAATCGTGGTAGCGAAAAACACCAGCGCGCAGATGGTCCAGCGGAAGCGGCCCATCACGGCATTGGCCGTATCGAGCGGCGAAGCGGGCGGGCTTTGGGTGGCGAGTGGGGTCATCGGGTGGGTGGTTTTAGGCGGAAGTAGGTATTGGGCAGCCAGTTAATCCGGAACGTCATGCTGAGCGAAGCGCAGCGGAGTCGAAGCATCTTGCTCGGGGCAGTAATTCAATCGTGAGGACGATACGAGCGAGATGCTTCAGCTACGCTCAGTATGACGTTATTTTCACTTACAATCAACTCTTTTTCAATTCACTGACAAACCCCATCAACTCGCCAATGCTGGCGGTCAGGGCGTCGGTATCATCAGCATTCTTGAACAACTGCGAGCCCATACCCACGGCATTCACGCCCGCCCCAAACCAAGCCGAAACGCTTTCGCGGGTGGGCTCCACGCCGCCCGTCACCATGAGTTTGATGTGGGGCATGGGACCGCGCAGGGCCTTCACATAATCGGGCCCGACGAGGTTGCCGGGGAAGATTTTCACCACGGCCGCGCCCAGCTCGCTGGCGTTGTAAATCTCGGTGGGCGTCAGCGCGCCGGGCAGCCACGGAATGTCGTGAGCGCGGCACACCTCGGCCACTTCGGCCGTGGCCAGTGGCTGCACTACAAACTCGGCCCCGGCGGCGATAAACTGCTCGGCCTCGGCTGCCTTGTAAATCGTGCCGATGCCCAGTACCATATCGGGGCACTGCGCGGCCACAAACTCCTGCAGCTGCTTGAACACCGTCAGCGCCTGCTCGCCCCGGTTCACGAATTCGAACACACGGATTCCGCCCGCGTAGCAGGCCTGCACGATGCGCTGCGCATAAGCCGCGTCGGCGTGGTAGAATACCGGCACTACCGGGTAGCGCAGCAGCGCGGCAAGAATTTCTGTTTTTGAGCGGTTAGCCATTAGCTGCTAGCTGTTAGCATTTAATTATTGAGAGAAGGCTAACAGCTAATAGCTGCCAGCTAAAAGCTTATCGTACCAGCCGGCCGCTGGTGTTGCCTTTCATGATTTCCTCCACCTCGGCCACCGTCACTAGGTTGACATCGCCGTGGATGGTGTGCTTGAGGGCCGAGGCCGCCACGCCGAAGTTGAGGGCCTGCTGCGGGTGTTCATAGGCCAGCGAACCGTAGATGAAGCCAGCCATGAAGGCATCGCCCCCACCAATGCGGTCGACAATGGGGTTGATTTCGTGGCTGACAGTTTCGAGGAGCTGCCGGCCATCGTAAAACACGCCTTTCAGGCCGTTGTGCGAGGCGCTGTGCGTTTTGCGGCGGGTCGTGATGACCTGCTTGATTTGCGGAAACCGCGCCATCACCTGCCGGGCTACCGACACGAACTTGTTGTCGGTGCCGGGCTCGGGCACGATGCCGAACAGGTCCTCGGCGTCGTTTTCGGAGCACACCACCACGTCGCAGCCCTGCACCAGTTCGCTCATCACGCTCTGGGCAGTATGGCCGTATTGCCAGAGGTTGCGGCGGTAGTTCACGTCGGCCGATACGGTGAGGCCCAGGCGACGCGCGGCGGCAATCGCCTGGCGCGTGGCCTCCGCGGTGCTGGCCGAAATGGCGGGTGTGATGCCCGTCCAGTGCAGCCAGCCGGCATCTTTCAGGATTTCATCCCAGTTGAATCTGGCCGGGTCGAGGTTGGCGAAGGCCGAGTTGGCGCGGTCGTACACCACTTTGCTGGGCCGCATCCCCGCCCCTACTTCCAGGAAATACAAGCCGAGGCGGTCGCCTTCGTACACCGTGGCGTCCATGTTCACGCCCAGCGCGCGAAACTGCTGAGCCGCGGCACGGCCCAAGTCGTTATCGGGGAAGCAGGTGACGTGGGCGGCGGGCACGCCCAAGCCGGCCAGCGAAGCCCCCACGTTGGCGTCGCCGCCGCCGTAGGTGATTTCCAGGCCGCTGGCCTGCGCGAACCGGTAATTCAGCGGCGGCGACAGCCGCATCATGATTTCGCCGAACGTGACAACTTGCTTTATCATTGGGGTCTTAGGGACTTGGGGTCTTGGGGAATTGGTTGGCCGCGTGAACGTCATGCAGAGCGCAGCGAAGCATCTTGCCCGCCACCACTAATCACCAGCGCCCTCACGATTGGTTTACTGCCTCGGGCAAGATGCTTCGCTGCGCTCTGCATGACGTTCTAAAAACTCAACCAGCCACGGCAGCGGCAGGTGTTTCTTTCGCTACCTGGCCGAAGCCGAAATACGCCTTCGCGTTGCCGTAGCAGATGTTCTGCACCATGCCGCCGAGCAATTCCATATCGGCCGGCAGCTCGCCGTTTTCCACGTCATTGCCCAGCAGGTTGCACAGCACGCGGCGGAAATACTCGTGACGCGGGTACGAGAGGAAGCTACGCGAATCCGTGAGCATGCCCACGAAGCGCGAGAGCAGGCCCATGTTGCTCAGTGCGTTGAGCTGCTTCTCCATGCCGTCCTTCTGGTCGAGGAACCACCAGCCGGAGCCGAACTGCACCTTGCCCGCCACCGAGCCGTCGTTGAAGTTGCCAATCATCGTGGCGATGAGCTCGTTGTCGGCCGGGTTCAGGTTATAGATGATGGTTTTGGCGAGCTTGTTCTGCCCGTCGAGCCGGTCGAGGAAGGTGGAGAGGGCGCGGCCCTGCGAAAAGTCGCCGATGCTGTCCCAGCCCGTGTCGGGTCCCAGCTCGCGGAGCATGCGCGAGTTGTTGTTGCGCAGCGCGCCGAGGTGGTACTGCTGCGTCCAGCCCTTTTCCCAGTCCATTTCGGCCAGCAGCACCAGCAGGGCCGATTTCAGCTGCGTGTTCTCCGAAGCCGTCAATTCGCTGCCGCCGCGGATTTTGGCGAAGCTGGCCGCCACTTCCTCCGGCGTGTAGGGCGCCGCGTAAATCTGCTCCAGCCCGTGGTCCGACAAGCGGCAGCCGAGACTGGCGAAGAAGTCGTGGCGGCGGCGCAGGGCCGTTTCCAGGTCGGCCAGCGTGCGGATTTCCACTTCGGCCACGGCGCCCAGCTTGTCGAGGTAGGCGCTGTAGGTGGCGGCATCGTCCACGGCCATCGCCTTGTCAGCGCGGAAGGTGGGCAGCACGGCGGTGGCGAAACCCGAAGCAGCAATGGCCTGGTGGTGTTCGAGCGAGTCGGCGGGGTCGTCGGTGGTGCAGAGGGTTTCCACCTGCATCATCTTCAGCAAGTTGCGCACCGAGTATTCGGGCGTCTGCAATTTGGCGCTGCACTCGTCGTAGATGCGGCGGGCGCTGTCCTTGTTCAGCAGCTCGGTGATGCCGAAGTAGCGGCGCAGCTCCAGGTGCGTCCAGTGGTACAGAGGGTTGCGCAGGGTATAGGGCACGGTTTCGGCCCATTTCTCAAACTTCTCCCAGTCGGAGGCGTCGCCGGTGATGTAGCGCTCGGGCACGCCGTTGGCCCGCATGGCGCGCCACTTGTAATGGTCGCCGTAGAGCCAGATTTGGGTGATGTTGTCGAACTGCTTGTCCTCCGCAATCTGGTCGGGCAGCAGGTGGTTGTGGTAGTCAATAATGGGCATCTGCTTCGCGTACTCGTGGTAGAGCACGCGGGCCGTGTCGGTTTGGAGCAGGAAATCGTCGGACAGAAAAGGCTTCATAAGTAGCGCGAATGACGAGGCGAAAAATCGGATAGACTAAGTATCGGCCAGATGCCGAAGGTAGCGGCTGAAACAGGCCCTATGGTTACAAAAACCGGGTTTCGGGCGGGTTTTATTTACGCAAACGCTTGCGGTAGCTATGCGAAAACGGTTGTGATAGGCGGGAGTCGTCTGTCATCCTGAGCGCAGCGAAGGACCTTATCACGTCGGCGGTGCAATTGCTTGTTAAAACGGCTCGTTCAACCGTGATAAGGTCCTTCGCTGCGCTCTGCATGACGTTCTGTTTTTTGTTACCTACTTCTTTCCCCTACTACAAACTCACCCCACGCTTCCAGGGGATAAAATCGGTCTGGTCATGGCGGACGGCAGCAATTTCCTCCTCGCCACTGGCTACGCGAATGACGTAGTCGAGAATGCGCTCGCCGGCCTGCTCGATGGTTTCCTCGCCGTCAATCACCGTTCCGGTGTTCACGTCGATGATGTCGGGCATGCGGCGGGCCAGAGCCGTGTTGCTAGCTACTTTGATGACGGGCGCGATGGGGTTGCCAGTGGGCGTGCCCAGGCCGGTGGTGAAGAGGACGATATTAGCCCCCGACCCCACTTCGGCCGTGGTTGATTCCACGTCGTTGCCGGGCGTGCAGAGCAGGTTGAGGCCGGGCTTGGTTACCAGCTCCGGGTAATCGAGCACCGCCACCACCGGCGACGAGCCGCCCTTGCGGGCCGCGCCGGCCGATTTCATGGCGTCGGTAATCAGGCCGTCGCGGATGTTGCCGGGCGAGGGGTTCATGTCGAAGCCCGAACCCACGGCCACGGCCGAGTCGCCGTAGGCCTTCATCAGGCTGCTGAACCGCTCGGCAGTGGGTTGGTCCACGCTGCGGTCTACCAACTCCTGCTCCACGCCGCACAACTCCGGGAATTCGGCCAGGATAACCGAACCGCCCAGCGCCACCAGCAGGTCCGAAACGTGGCCCAGGGCGGGGTTGGCCGAAATGCCAGAGAAGCCATCGGAGCCACCGCACTCCAGCCCGATGTTCAGGGCCTTGAGCGGCGCGGGCTCGCGACGGGCCTGGTTGGCCAGCATCAGCCCGGCAAAAGTCTGGCGCAGCGCAGTGCTGATGAGGGTTTCCTCGGTTCCGAGCTTCTGCTGGTCGAGGATGTAAAGCGGCTTGCTGAAATTCGGGTCGCGCTTGGCAATTTCCTCCTGCAACATGCTGGCCTGGGCATTCTGGCAACCCAGGCTAAGCACGGTGGCACCGGCCACGTTGGGGTGCGTGATGTAGCCGGCCAGCAGGCCGCACAGCGTCTGCGCATCCTGCCGGATGCCGCCGCAGCCGCCCTCGTGGCTGAGGAAGCGAATGCCGTCCACGTTCGGGAACGGGCGGGTGTGGCGGGCGGTGTTTTCGCCGGCTTCGAGGTCGGCACTCAGGATTTCTTCGACCGACTTGCCGGCCTGCATTAGCTCCAGCAGCTTGCGGGTTTCGGGCTGGTAGCTCTTGCGGCGGCCATAGCCGAGGTCAGTTATTAAAGCATCCTGCAGCACCTGGATGTTGCGGTTTTCGCAGAAAACCAGCGGAATAACGAGCCAGTAGTTGGCGGTACCCACGCGGCCATCGGCCCGGTGGTAGCCCTGGAAGGTGCGGTCCTGCCAGGCGCTCACGTCGGGCGCCTGCCAGGTGGCACGCTGGTGGGCGTGCTCGTCGTAGGAGTTGGTGGCGTGCTGAATGTTGGCCGTGGTGAGGCGGCCGCCGGGGCGAATAGCTTCACGAGCGGTGCCCACGAGTACGCCGTACATCGTCACGGGCTGGCCGGCGCTCAGGCCCAGGGGCGCGAGCTTGTGCTTGGCCGGAATGGCTTCGGTGGTAATGATGAACCCGTTGTCCCAGGGCACTTCGGTACCGATGGGCAGGTCCAGCAGGGCCACGAGCACGTTGTCGGCGGGGTGAATGCGGGCTACTTGGTGTTTCACGGGGATAGAATATTTAGTGTAGGGAGTAGTTAGGTTTCGTCTGTCATCCTGAGCGCAGCGAAGGACCTTATCACGGATGCATCATCTGATATTACTGCAAACCGTTCGGTAGTGATAAGGTCCTTCGCTCCGCTCAGGATGACAGACGGTTTTCAAGTGCCGACTGCCACCGTTTTACGGGCGAAAAACGCGGCCAGCGTGGCCGATGCGCCTTCGCCCAGCAGCTGCTGCAGGTAGTGCGTGACGCTGGCGGCAAAGCCGGGCAGGCGCGACAGGTCCTGGCCCCAGAGGGCGGCGTTGTGCAGGGCGGCGGGCACCAACTCGGCGGGCGTGTGGTGGGCCCAGAGGTCGGCAAAGTAGCCGGCACGGTCATCCTGAATTTGGTAGGGCTGGCCGTTGGCCTCGCCCTGGCCGCCCACGTTGCGCATGAAGCGCAGGTAGGCCGCAAAGCCGAGCGCCACGTAGTGCGGCACGGCCTGGTGCTGCTGATAGTAGTGCAGCAGCGTGGGCACGTTGCGCAGCTGCATTTTGGCGGTGCCCTGCACGGCAATGGCCAGCCAGCGGTGCTCCAGGTAGGGGTTGCGGAAACGGTCGAGCACCTGCATGCCGAAACGCTGACCCACCTTTTCGTCCACCGAAAATGGGATGCCGGGCAGCAAATCGGCCAGCATCAGGTTGTGAATGAAGCGGGCCATGTGCTCGTTTTCGAGCGACTCGCGCACCGTCACGCAGCCCATCAAATGGGCCAGGGCGTAGCTGAGCGTGTGCGTGCCGTTGAGCAGGCGCAACTTCAGCTCGCGGAAGAGCGTGATGTCGGGGCGGATGATGACGCCCTGCGCGGCGGCATGAAACGAGAGCACCTCGCGCACGTGCTCGTCGCCCTCAATAGCCCACAGCGCGTAGGCCTCGGCCATGGTCAGCAGCTCATCCTGATAGCCCAGCTCGGCCTGCAGAGCGGCGTAGGCATCGGGCTCGGGGCGGCCGGGCACGATGCGGTCGACCAGCGTATTGCAAAAGTGGTTGGCGGTTTCGAGCCAGTCGATGAATTCGGGGCCAAGCTCGTTGCGGTGGGCCAGCTCCAGCACAATGCCTTCGAGCTTGCGGCCGTTATCGGGAATCAGCTCGGTAGGCACAATGACGAGGCCCTTGCTCACATCACCATCAAACGCCTTAAAGCGGGCGTGCAGCACGGCCAGCAGCTTGCCCGGAAACGAAGCCGGCGGCATGAGCTGAATGTCCTCCGTGACGAGCTGAATACCGACCTCGGTGGTGTTCGACATCACCACTTGCAAGTCGGGGCTGGCGGCCACCTGCAGTACTTCGGCCCACTGGCTTTTGGCCGAGAGTACGCGGCTGATGCTGGCGCACACCACGTTTCCCTCTACTGGCCGGCCGTCGTCGACGCCGCGCACGCACACCGTGTAGAGGTTGTTTTGGCGCTCGAAGGCACTGGCGTCGCCGCCGTCGGTGCTCTTCACCACCACAATGCGGCCGTTGAAGACGCCCTGGCGGTTGGCCTGGTCAATCTGGAAATCGGGCAGGCCGCGCAGCAGCACGCCAGTGCCGAACTGCAGCACCTTTTCGGGCAGCTCGAACAGCGCAGGCGCGGGCCAGGCCACCGGGCCGGCGGGCGCGTTCAGGGCCAATGATTTAGTTAGCGTGTCCATTGAGGCTGGAACTGAATAGGCGGTTGTTGGGGCGAGGCGAAACGCGGCTACTTGTGCGCAGCGCTCAGGCGTTTCTGCCAGGCCGGAAAATCTTTGGTGAGGAGCTTTTCGGGCCAGGTGCCGGCGTAGAGGTAGCCGGCGCGGCGCTCGATTTCGATGTCGGCCAGTTGGTAATGCACCTGGCTGTCGCGGCCCACGAAAATGGGCCGGTCGGTATTCAACTCGTAGAACCGGGCCCAGACCGTAGCACCGGCCTGGGGCACCAGCTTGCGGTCGAGCACTTTGTGGGTTTGCGGGTCGGTTACTTCCTGCACGGTGGTGTTGGTCAGCTTCACCTTCTGAAACCAGTCGATGGCGCATTCCACGGCCTGTTTCTCGGCGGCGCTGGGCTGCTCGATTCCCATCAGGAAGCGCACAATGTCCACCGACTCATCCCCGCTCAACGAGGCCAGCTCGAAGGCGCGGGCTTTGGCGGGTTGCAGGGTTTTTTCGTCGTACTGGGCGCACCAGGCCGTGGGGTGGCCGCCGCGCACGTACTGCGTTTTCAGCATGCACTGCACGCCGCGGGCCACCGCTGCCTGGGCCTGCAGGGCCAAAGCGGCATCGAGACCCACATAGGGCGCTTTCTGCTTGGCCACGTCGCGCAGCACCTCCAGCGCCCGCACCATGGCGTTGTCGTTGTAGGTAATCTGGTGGCGGTAGTTGCTGAAATCGGGGTAATACTGCGGGAAGCCGCCGTTGGCGTACTGCATTTTCAGCAGGTAGCGGATGCCGGTTTCGGCGGCCTGGCGGTAGGCGGCGTTGTTGGTCGTCTGGTAGGCTTTGGCCAGGTAGGCGATTTCGCGGGTGGTGGCGTTGTTGTCGATGGTCGCGTCGGTCCGGCCTTTGTCGGCCAGGGTGGCGACGCGCTCAGCGGCGTTCAACGGGTGCTTGTAGTCGACTTTCTTGCTGCCCACCGCCTTGGGCCAGCCGCCGATGCTGCGCTGAAACACGAGCATCTTATCGGCGGTGCTATCGGTGAGGGGCGCGGCCTGGGGAACCCGGCCAGCGGCCAGGTTCCCCGCGCCACGCTCCGGCGTTGCCGGCGGCAGGGTTGGGCTAAGTCCCACCTCGCTTAGGCCCGTGGCCAGCAACAGGAGCAACAAGGGCAGCTTCATGGTATTGAGTTGTTCTAGCGTTGCGCCTCACCCCCGGCCCCTCTCCGATGGAGAGGGGAGCCACGGCGGGCACTTTTAATGAAATCGTCAGGCTCCCCTCTCCATCGGAGAGGGGCCGGGGGTGAGGCCCCACGTCTGGGCAGCTTAGTAGCCCGAGTTCTGCTTCAGGGCGGGGTCGGTGTCCAGGGTGGTTTGCGGGATGGGGAGCAACTCCTTGCCCTGGCCGGGGATGTATTCGGCGGCCATGCCGTTGCCGGCGCTGATGGTGGTGGTGGTGCCGATGGTGACGCTGGTACCGCTGGGCTGCAGGTTCGAAACGTAGGCCGCATCGATGGACTGACGCCAGTTCACGCGGGTGGTGCCGGCGGGTGTGGCGGCGGGAGAAGGGCGGTAGAACGAGCGGGCCCACTGCACCTGGCCGTTCACCACGCGGTAGAACTGGTACTGCGGCACGTTCTGGTACGGAGCGGCGTTGGTGCGCAGCAGGTTCAGGGCAGCCTTGGTCTGGGTAATTTTCGTCTCGAGCAGGTTCCAGCGCAGCAGGTCGTACTTGCGAATGCCTTCCGAGCCGAACTCCAGCAACCGCTCGTTCACGATGGCGTTGAACAGGTCGGCCTTGGTGGCCGTGTTCAGGCCCAGCGCGGCGCGGGTGGCGTTGCCGCCGAAGCCGCGGGTGCGTACTTCTTTCAGCGCGTTCACGGCCGCGGCCGAGGGGGCACTGGTGATTTCATTATCCGCCTCGGCAAACATCAGCAGCACGTCGGCGAAGCGGATGATGGGCCAGTTGTAGCCCAGGTAGTTGTTGGTGCCGGGCAGCGGCGGGTTGTGCCAGTCGCGGCGGAATTTGCCGTCGTAAATCGTGTTCAGGGCCACGCCCGCCTGGTTGTTGTTGGCCGGAATCTGGTAGGGCGCGATGGTCACGTCGCGGCGCACGTCGAGCGAATCGAAGGCGTAGAAGTAGGTCGGCACCACGGTCACGGCGCCCTGCGTCGAGCCGTACACGGTCGAGGCGTTCAGGCGCGGGCCGTTGTAGTAGCCCAGCTTCGAGTCGCCGGTGGCCGAAGAGCCGGCCATGCCCACTTCAAACAGGATTTCGTTGGCCACGTCGCGGCGCTGTTCGTTCACCCCGCGCCACAGGTCCGTGAAGCTGGGGTTCAGAGTGTGCTCAGTGCGGCGGGCCATGATGTCGGCGCACTCCTGGCGGGCAATGGCGTAGTAGTCGAGGTAGTCGCTGGCGCGGGTCATCGTGCGGTCCTTCAGCGCGTAGCCGCCGCGCTGCAACGCCAGGCGCGCACGCAGGGCTTTCACGCCAGCTTTGGTGATGCGCTCATTGCCCAGGCCGGCCTGCGAGCGCCAGGGCACCAGCTTTTCGGCAATCAGCAGGTCGGCAATCAGCTTGGTCAGGGTCTGGTTGCGGTCAGAGTTGGGCAGGCGGAAATTCTGCTCGGGCGCGGTGGGCGTAAACTGCGCCGGCACGTCGCCCCAGTTCCGAATCAGCTCGTAGTAATACTGCGCCCGCAGCGCCAGCGACTCGCCGTAGAGGCGGTGCAGGGCGGCGGTATCGGCGCTGCTGCCGGTGGTGTAGAGCGCCATCGTGGGAATGTTGGCGATGCAGATGTTGGCGCGCTCCACGCCCTGGTACAGGTTGTTCCAGGGGTTGATGATTTCGGTGTTGCTCGAAAAAGCCTTGTAGCGGGCAATGCCCCGGCGGCCCGTGTCGAACGTGCCCGACGAGCCAATCAGCTCGTCGGTGTCGTAGGGGTAGTACATGCTCAGGCGGGTGCCGTAAGTGTTGTCGCCCGAGAGCGGGTCGTAGGCCCCAAGCACGGCGCTGGTGGCGCCGCTCACGGTGCTGAACTGGGCCGCCGTGGTGGTGAGGGCCGTCGGCTCCACGTCGAGGTAGTCTTTGCACGACGACACCAGCCCGGCGCCGGCAACCAGCAGCAGGGCAGCCGTGGCCGCGCGATAACGAGAGAATAAGGAAAACGCTTTCATGACAAGAAGAAGGCTAAACGCGGGTGGGAATAGATGAAGGCAACAGCGGGCTTACAGGCCCAGGTTGATGCCGAACAGGAAGGCCCGGCTGCGCGGGTAGGCGGCGTAGTCGACGCCCGGCGTGAGCGGGGTGCCGCGGCGCGTGTTCACCTCCGGGTCGTAGCCCGAGTACTTGGTGAAGGTGTACAGGTTGTTGAGCGTCACGTAGAAGCGCAGCTGCGAGGCCTTCACCCGGCTAATCACCGACTTGGGCAGCGAGTAGCCGAACGTGATGTTGTTCACGCGCAGGAACGAGCCGTTCTCCACGGCGTAGGAGTGCAGGAAGTAGTTGCCGCGCACGGGGCTCCAGATGCTGGCGTTGGCGTTCACGCGCTCGAAGGTGGCCTGGTCGGTAATCAGCGCGCCCCGCTCGTCGATGTAGCGCACGCGGTTGGTCATCTCGCTCAGCAGGTTGGCGTAGGAGGTGTTGGCCGTGCTGGTGGTGAACTCAATCTTGTTGGCGTTGTAGATGTCGTTGCCCAGCACGAAGTTCAGGAACACGCTGGCGTCGAAGCCCTTGTAAGTGAACTGCTGGTTGAGGCCGCCCACCACTTTGGGGTTGGCGTTGCCGATAATCGTTTTGTCGGTTTCCGTGATGTTCAGAGCGCCGTTGGCGTCGCGCACGCCGTCCACATCTTTCAGCTTGATGCTGCCGATGGACACCGGCGAGCCCGTGATGCTGGCGTTGTTGGGCACGTCCTTCTTCAGCACGCCGGTGCGGGTGGCGTAGTTATAGGTTTCGAAATCGTTGGCCGTGTAGTAGCCGTCGGTGATGTAGCCGAACATCTGGCCCACCGGCGCGCCCACGCGGGCCACAAAATCGGGGCCCGACAGCGCGGTGCCGGCCCAGCCCGACTGAATGCTCGGAATCTCGTTCAGCCCGTCGCCAAGCGACTCAATCCGGCCGCGGTTGAAGGCGGCGTTGGCCGTGGCCGACCACGTGAAGTCGGGCGTCTGGATGATGGTGCTGCTCAGCTGCAGTTCCAGGCCGCGGTTCGAGGTCGAGCCGATGTTGCGGAACTGGCTGGTGTAGCCCAGGAACGCCGGAATGGGCTGCGGAATCAGCAGGTCGTTGGTCGTGTTGTAGTACGCATCGGCCGTAAACGTTACCCGGTTGTTGAACAGGCCCAGGTCGAGGCCGATGTTGCGGGTGGTTGTGACTTCCCACTTCAGCTTGGGGTTGGCCAGCACCGAGGTCGAGGTGGCGGGCGTGGTCACGTGGTTCAGGGCGTAGCTCACGTTGCCGGCCTGAAACAGCTGGTCGGTCAGGAAATCGGGCACGCGGTTGTTGCCGGCCTGGCCGTAGCTCAGGCGCAGCTTCAGGTCGCTCACCGTGTTGGCGTAGGGCTCGAAGAAGTTCTCACGCGAAATGCGCCAAGCCGCCGAAGCACCGGGGAAAATGCCGGCCCGGTAGGCCGACTTAAACTTCGACGAGTTGTCCTGGCGGGCCGTCAGGGTCAGCAGGTACTTATCGTCGTAGGAGTAGTTGATTCGGCCAAAGCCCGAAAGCAGCGTGTAATCAACCGGAATGGCCGTTTGGGGCAGCACCGGCTGGGCCACCGTGCCCACCGGCAGCACGGCCTGGTTGATGTTGGCCAGGGCGCGCTCGGCGGTGATGTCGGCCGGCAGGAAGTTCACCTGCACAAACTGCTGGGTGGTGCGCTGCTGGTAGGCTTCTTCGCCCAGCAGCACGTTCAGCACGTGCTTGTCTTTCTTAAACGTGTAGTCGAGCACGTTCGAGTTGTTCAGCGTGGTGGTCACGCCGTTGGTTACGGTCACAAACGGCAGGTTCTGGTAGCCGCCGGCTGCCTGCCGGATGGTGGGCGAGTACAGGCCGTTGAAGGTGCTCAGGTCGCCATACGTCAGGTCGAAGCCACCCGTCGAGCGGAAAATCAGGCTGTTGGTGATGTTGAAGGCCACCGTGCCGCCCATGTTGAACGTGCGGCGCTTGTCGGCCCGGTACTCGTTGTTGATGGCCAGCACCGGGTTAATCAGGCTGGAGTTGGTGAAGAAGTCGGGGTCGAAGTTGGCGGTGGGGTCCACGCCGGCCGAGTTGGGCAGGTTAAAGGGCACGTACTGCACGGCATTGCGCAGGCGCGAAGTCACGCTCGAGCCCGTGTTTACCGTCTGGCCGATGCTGCTGGTGCCCAGCGCCGCGCCGGTGCCCGCGCCCATGTTGGTCTGGTCGTTGAAGCGCACGTTCACGCCCAGGCGCAGGCGGTCGGTGGCCTTGGTGTCGAGGCGGAAGTTAATCAGCTTGCGGTCGTAGCTCGAGCCCAGCTGAATGCCGTCCTCCTTGTTGCTGGTCAGGCTCAGGGCGTAGGTGGTGGACTTGCCGCCGCCGCTCACCGACACGTTGTGGGTTTGCTGGAAGGCGCGGCGACCAAACACCTGCTGCTGCCAGTCCTGGTTGGGCGAGTTGCGCAGGCGGGCCAGGGTGTCGCTGGTGAAGTTGTTGCTGCCAAACACGCTCTTGAACGTGCCCGTGCCGCCCGACAGGCCGGCCGTCGAGCCCGTGAGCTGGGCGCGCTCGTATTCCCAGTCGAGGTAATCGGCCGGGCCCATCACGCTCAGCTTCTTGCTGATTTCGCGGAAGCCCGCAAACCCGTTGTAGCTGATGGCCGTGCGGCCTTCGCGTCCGCTTTTGGTCGTGATAATTACCACGCCGTTGGCGCCGCGCGCGCCGTAGATGGCCGTGGCTGAAGCATCCTTCAGCACGTCCACCGACTGAATGTCCTGCGGGGCAATCACGCCTAGGGCGTTTTCCACCTGCACACCGTCCACCACGTACAGCGGCGAGTTGTCCTGCGTGATGGAGCCGCCGCCGCGCACGCGCACCTGCACGCTGGTGTTGCCCGGCGTGCCTTCCGACGAGGTGAGCTGCACGCCCGCTAGGCGGCCGGTCAGGGCCTCGGCGGCCGAGTTCACCGGAATGTCCTTCAGCTGCTTCGCCCCTACCGACGACACCGAGCCCGTCACGTCGCGGCGCTCTACCGTCTGGTAGCCAATTACCACCACGTCGTCGAGCTGCTTGTTATCCGTGGCCAGCGTCACGTTGATGGTCGTTTGCGAGCCCACCGTCACGGCCTTCGTGGCGTAGCCCACGAAGCTGAAACGCAGCGTGGGGTTGTTCACGGTGGCGGGCAGCGTCAGCGTGTAGTCGCCGTTCACGCCGGTCGAAGCGCCCACGGTGGTGCCCTCCACGAGCACCGTCACGCCGGGCAGCGCCTCGCCCGTATCCGATTTCACGACGCCCTGAACCTGACGGCTTTGTGCCGCCGCCAGCCCAATGCTCCCCAGGAGCAGCAGCCAGAGCAGGAGAAAATGTTTTTTCATGGGTTGAATGGAGTGTTGGGTGGGAGTTTTATTTAGTTGTTAGTTGTTAGTTGCTGGTTGTCAGTTATCAGCCCGTTTAGCAAAGCGTCATTGTCAGGGCATCAAAGACAAACAACTGACAACGAGCAACTGACAACTAATCAATTAGCGCAGGGCCTCCAGGGGCACGGCGTCCATATCGGTGTATTCGCGGTTCTCGCCGGCCATGCCCCAGATAAAGGCGTAGGCGGCCGAGCCACAGCCCGTGTGAATGGACCACGGCGGCGACAGTATCGCCTGCTCGTTGCTCACCCACAGCGGACGGGTTTCGGTGGGCTCGCCCAGCAGGTGCAGCACCCGCTGCCCGGCGGGCAGGTTGAAGTAGAGGTAGGCTTCCATGCGCCGGTCGTGGGTGTGGCTCGGCATGGTGTTCCACACGTTGCCGGGGGCCAGCTGCGTGAGGCCCATCACCAGCTGGCAGCTTTGAATTCCCTCGGCGTAGATGTATTTGTAGATGGTGCGCACGTTGGCCGTTTCGGCCGCGCCCATCTGCACGGGCGTGGCCTCGGCCTGGGTGCGGCGGGTGGTGGGATGCACCGCGTGCGCCGGGGCCGACAGCAGGTAAAACTTGGCCGGGTTGGCCGCGTCGGCACTGGCGAAGCGCACGTCTTTCGAGCCCATGCCCACATACAGGCAATCTTGGGTGCCCAGCTCGTACACCGTGCCGTCCACCGTCACGGTGCCGGCGCCGCCCACGTTCAGTGCGCCCAGCTCGCGGCGCTCCAAAAAGAAGTTGGCCTTCAGCGACTCGGGGCAGGGCAGCGCTAGGGCGGCACCGGTGGGCTGCGCGCCGCCCACAATCATGCGGTCGTAATGCGTGTAAGTCAACTCGATTTCGCCCGCCGTGAAGATGTTCTCAATCAGGAAATGCGCCCGCAGCCCGCTCGTATCGAGCGTAGCAGTTTCGCGGGGGCCAATGGCAAAGCGCTGAGTCATGGAAGGGTTGAGTTTTGAATGTTGAGAGTTGAGTTATCGGATTTGATTTTGCCAGAATTGAATGAGATTTTAATTCAACACTCAACCCTCAAAACTCAACCCTTCATCTCCCCATCCAGCCGCCATCGACGGTGAGGATGGTGCCGTGCACGTAGTCCGAGGCGGCCGAGGCCAGAAACACAGCCGGACCTTTAAAATCGTCGGCCTCGGCCCAGCGGCCGGCCGGAATGCGCGCGAGGATGGCAGCACTGCGCTCGGCATCCTGGCGCAATGCAGCAGTGTTGTCAGTAGCCACGTAGCCCGGCGCGATGGCATTCACGTTCACGCCCCGGCCGGCCCACTCGTTGGCCAGCGCCTTCACCAGCGAGCCGATGGCGCCTTTGCTGGCCGCGTAGCCCGGCACGTTGAGGCCGCCCTGAAACGTGAGCAGCGAAGCCGTGAAAATGATTTTGCCGCGTCCGCGCTTCAGCATCTCACCGCCCAAAGCGCGGGCCAGCCGGAACGGCGCATCGAGGTTCACGCTCAGCACGGCGTCCCAATCTTCGTCGGAATGCTCGGCGGCCGGCGCGCGGCGGATGATGCCGGCGTTGTTAACCAGAATGTCAATAACGGGGAAGTCAGCCTGCACTTCGTTAATGAAGGCTTTGAGTTGAGCAGCATCACCCAAGTCGGCGCGGTAGGCGCGGAAGCCGCGGCCCAGGGCGTGCACGGCGGTTTCGGTTTCGCCGCCAGCCGGCAGGCTGCGCGACACGCCGATGATGTCGGCTCCGGCTTCGGCCAGCGCAATGGCCATGGCCTGGCCAATGCCGCGGTCAGCACCCGTGACGAGGGCGCGCTGACCGGCGAGACTGAAAAGAGCGGGAAGCGAGGCCATAAGCGGAACGGTGAGCTAGGACTTTAAGCGGGAATTAGCCAGATATTTCCTACTCTTGTGGAGCGGTTGGCTAGTTAAAGGTTCCGGGCAGCGCCGGCCGAAAGCAAGAGTTGGACAATGTTTTTTTGTGCAATCGTTGCCGGGAACGATGTCACGTTGCGCCCGGCGAGCATTCGCGGGGCTATTTAAGCCCGTTGCAGTACCTTACGGGCCGTTAGTCGGCACTCACCTAACCCCGGCCAGTTAGTTGCCGTTTATTGAACTTTAGAAAGAAAGTCGCTTGGACCCCGTTACCATCAAAGACATTGCCCGCGCGCTGAACCTGTCGACCTCGACCGTGTCGCGGGCCTTGCGCGACAGCTACGAAATCAGCCCCGAAACCAAGCGGCTGGTGATGGAGTACGCCGAGCGCCTTAACTACCGCCCCAACCCCATCGCCCTCAGTCTGAAGGGCAGCAGCAGCAAGGCGCTCGCGGTTATCGTGCCGCAGATTGCCAACAACTTCTTCTCGCAGGCCATCAACGGCATCGAGGCCATTGCCTACAACCGGGGCTACCACGTCATCATTTTCCAGACGCACGAGAGCTACGAGCGCGAAATGGCCAACGTGCAGCAGGCCGTAGCCCGCCGCGTCGACGGCCTGCTCCTCTCCCTATCCAGCGAAACCTCCGACGTGGCCCACCTGCACGCCCTGCACGCGCAAGGCGTGCCGCTGGTGCTGTTCGACCGCGTGGCGCCCGACCTGCCCGTGACGCAGGTAGTGGCCGACAACTTCGGCGGGGCCTACGCGGCCACCTCGCACCTGCTGCAAACCGGCCGGCGGCGCATTGCCCACCTCACCATTCCACCCTACCTCAGCATCACGCAGGAGCGCCTGGCCGGCTACCGCGCTGCCCTGGAGCAGTACGGCGTGGCCTTCGATGAAAACCTGGTGCGCTACGGCACCTTCGGCCCCGACGAGGCCGACGAGCTGGTGGAGCAGCTGCTGGCGCAGGAGCCGCGCCCCGACGCCTTCTTCACGGCCAGCGACCGGTTGGCGCTGGGCTGCCTCACGGCGCTGCGCAAGCGCGGTATCCGCATTCCGGAGGATATTTCGCTTATCGGCTTCACCAATCTGCCCGCCGCCGAAATGCTGAATCCGCCCCTCAGCACCGTAACGCAGCCGGCGCAGGAAATCGGCCAGCTGGCCGCCGAACGCCTCATCGAGCTCATCGAGCGCAAGCAGAAAGCCTCGCCCCCGGCCACCGTGAAACTGCCCACCACGCTGCTGGTGCGCGAGTCGTCGGCGCCGCCGGTACGGGCCGAAGCAGATTTCCGGATTGGGCTGTAGTTGTTTGCAATAGATATAGGGGCAGTACTGTCATGCTGAACGCAGTGAAGCACCTTATCACGTTGGAACGACTTGTTCTGGCGTGATAAGGTGCTTCACTGCGTTTAGCATGACAAACGTAACCGTGCGTTACTTCCCCAGCAGCCAGCGGCCCAAATCCTTGCCGGCCTGGAAGTTCTGAAACGAAGCCGGAATCTTGCGGCCGTCTACGTACTCGTTGTACAGCCACGGGTCGCCGAGCACGAAAACCTTGCCCTTGCCCAGCCGCGCCGTGGCCATGATGATTTTGCCATTATTGGAGACCAGCGGCTGGGCGGGGGCCGCCACGCTCAGCACCGCTAGCTCTTTGATGTAGGCGGAAGTGGCATTTTTGAACACGGCTTTGCCCGAGGTTAAGTCCACTCGGCCCTGCTCGAATTGACTGCCCTGCACCATGTTCACGCTCTGGGCGGTGAACTGCACGCCGAAATTTTTAGCCAGCTCATTGAAGTGCTTGATTTCGCAGTTGGCCGTGTCGTTGGCCAGCAGCACCAGGGTGCCACCGCCACGCACCCACTCGGTAATCATCTTGCTATCAGCGGGCTGGATGTAGTTGGGCGCGGGCGATTCCTTGCGCGTGTCGGGGTCGACGATGACGTACACACTTAGCGGCTTGAGGTTGGCGGCCGTGGGCGCGGCGGGCACGGCCACGGTGCGCGCGCCCAACTCGCGCAGCTGGTTGCCCCAGAGCCAGAAGCCGCCGTGGGTTCGCTCCTCCCAGGTGTAGTGCCACTGCTCGGGCTGGCCGGTGAAGGTGCTTTTGCGGGTTTCGTGGTTGAAGTAGTAGTCGAGCCCTACGGTTTTGCCCTGGCCGAGAGCGTCCTCAGCAGCAATTTCCATTTCCGTGCTGGCCAGAATGAACGGGCCCACGCCCTTCAAATCGTTCTTGCGCAGCGGCTCGGTGAGGTAGTATTCGTAGCTGCCGTCGCGGTAGGGCTTGCCGCCGAGACCGCCCACGCTCACGGTGCCGTTGAAGGCCAGCGCGCCGTTGGCTTCCGTGGTCACGAAGGTTTTCAGCAGGCCGTCGTAGCCTTTGCGGGCCACGGCGGCGTACTTTTTATCGAGGTAGCCGAGGCGCACACCCTTAGCCAGCGCATACACGAACATGCTGCTGCCCGAGGCTTCGGCGTAGTTGCCCTTGCGGGCTTCCTGGGCCATCACCAGGCTCCAGGTGCCGGTTTTGGGGTCCTGGTACTTCGCCAGCGCGGGGGCCAAACGTTGCAGGGCCTTGACGAGCACGGGCCGCTGCGGATGGTTTTCGGGGAAGTAGTCGAGCACATCGACCAGCGCCATGGCGTACCAGCCAATGCCGCGGTCCCAGAAATTGGGGCTCTGGCCGGTGGATTTGTTGGCCCAGGCCTGCTCGCGGCTTTCGTCGTAGCCGTGGTAGAGCAGGCCGGTTTTGGCGTCCACGAGGTGCTTTTCGACCAGCGCAAACTGCTTGGCCACGTCCTCCAGGCCGGCGGGCTGGCTGAATAAGCGGCTGTACTCGGCGTAGAACGGCTCGGCCATGTACAGGCCATCGAGCCACATCTGGTTGGGGTAGATTTTCTTGTGCCAGAAGCCGCCCTCGTTGGTGCGCGGCTGGGTATCGAGCTGCTTGCGCAGCAGCTGCGCGGCCTTGATGTACTTGTCCTGGTTCGGGCCCGACACCTGGGCCAGCAGCAGCACGGCGTGGCCAGTGGTCACGTTGTCGAGCAGGTAGTCGTCGGGCTTGTAGGTGCGGATGCTGCCGTCCTTCTGCACGTACTGGTCGAGGTCTTTCTGGATGTATGTGAAATATTTTGCCTCGCCGGTGCGCTGCCACACGCGCTCCAAGGCCTTCAGCATCAGGCCCTGCTCATAGTCCCAGCGCGCGGTTTTACGCGAGCCGATGACGATGGAATCCGGATGCCAGCTGATGAAGGCATCGGCCATGCGCTGCGAGTAGGGGGCCGGGGTTTGAGCCGAGGCGGTTTCGGCCAGTAGCACCAGCAGCGGCAGGAAGAGTCGTTTCATAGGATTTTCAAAAAGATTTCACGCAGTGTTTCGCGGTGTTAAAGCGCAGTGTCTCGCAGTGAACCGTTGGACGACACTGCGGAACACTGCGCTTTTAACACCGCGAAACACTGCGTGAAACAACTACCGCGTGGCCAGCGTCACGGTCTTTTTCGCCATTTTCGGGCCCAGCTCCACGCCGCGCTTGGCTTTCTTCGTGTCGGTATTCGTCAGGCGAATGTCCTTGCTGCGGTCACCCGTCACGCGCAGCAGCAGCTCGGCCCCATCGGCATAGCGGATGCCGTCAAGGGCAATGTTGTGGCTGTTCTGCACTTCCAGTACGGGCGTGGTTTCAGCTGAGAGCAGCGTCACGTTTTTGAGGCGAATGTTCTCGGCTTCCTGGCACACAAGGCCCTTTTTGCTTTCGATAACGGCGTTTTCGATGCTGATGTCCTTGATGCTCATTTCGGGCAGGCCGCGCACCAGAATGCCGGTGGTGGCGCCCTTGCAGGTGATGTTCGAAATGCGGAAGCCCTTGAACTGCGGCGTGCCTTCGTTCAGCGGCTGCGCGGCAATGACGGGCGGCGCGGTGCTTTCGCCGGCCAGCGGCACGGGGTCTTTGGCGGCGTAGTACATGTCGAACAGCACGGCCTCGCCGGCAATGTCGGTCATGTCGATGCCATCCACGAAAATGTTCTCGACCACGCCGCCGCGGCCGCGGGCCGTTTTGAAGCGCAGGCCCACGTCGGTGCCCATGAAGGTGCAGTTGCTCACGTAGAGGTTGCGCACGCCGCCCGACATCTCCGAGCCAATCACGAAGCCGCCGTGGGCGTGGTACACCCGGCAGTCGCGGATGATGAAGTTCTCGGTGGGCACGCCGCGCCGGCGGCCTTCGGCGTCGCGGCCCGATTTGATGCACAGGCCGTCGTCGCCCACGTCAAACGTGCAGCCCTCAATCAGACCGTTACGGCACGATTCCACGTCGATGGCATCGGTATTCTGGCCGTACCAGGGGTTGCGGGCCGTCACGCGGCGCACGGTCAGGTTTTCGCACAGCAACGGGTGGATGGTCCAGGCCGGTGAATTCTGAATTACGAAATCCTCCAGCAGAATCTGCTTGCAGCGGGTGAGGCTGAGCATGTTGGGCCGCAGGAAGTCGCGAATGTCATCGAAGGCCGTCACATCGAGGCTTTTGCGCGGGGTGCCAGCGGCGGCCAGCTGGTTGCCCTTCAGCGAGCTGGCCGAAGGATACCAATAGTCCTTTTTCTCACTCAGCACGCCACCCGAGGCCACCAGCTTCTGCCACTGCGTTTCGTTGAGCTTGTTCTTTTTCACGGGTCGCCACGCGTCGCCGGCCCCATCAAACGTGCCGTTGCCGGTGATGGCAATGTTGGTGAGGCCCACGCCCGAAATCGGGGCTTGGCTGCGAATGGCGTCCTCCCCTTCCCAAGTGGTTTTGATGAGCGGGTACTGGCTGCGGTCGGCCGTAAACTGCACGAGCGCGCCGGTGGCCAGGTGCAGGTTCACGTTGCTTTTCAATTCGATAGGTCCCGTGAGCCACAGGCCGCGCGGCACCAGCACCGTGCCGCCGCCCACCGCGCAGGCCGCAATGGCTTTGCGGAAGGCCTCGGTGTTCAGGGTCTGGCCGTCGGCCACACCGCCGTATTTGGTCAGGTTAAAGGTATCCTTTTTGAAAGCGGTTTGCAGCACCACGGGCAGGTCGGCGGCGAGCTTGCCGGCGTAGGCGGCCGGGCGCAGGTGGCTGGCCAGCCCGAGGTGCTGGGCCTGCACGTCCTGGGCCACGAGCTGCGCCACGCGGGTGGCGCCGTATTCCGAGAAGTGCGTGTTGTCGTTTTTGGCGGGCGGCACGGGGTTTTCCTGGTAGTAGCCGTTCTGGTAGCTCCAGAACAGCGGCCGGGTGCCGGCCTCGCCCAGCGCCGAGTACATCGCCCAGCTTTGCTCGTGCAGGTCAATCAGGGGCACTTTCTGGGTTTTGGCTACTTCGCGCACCACGCCAGGGTATTCGCCGTGGTCGTCCTTGCGCTTGCCGGCGTCGTCGAAGTAGCGGCGGCCCACCGGCGTAAGCAGCACCGGGTTGGCGCCCTTGGCCTTGGCTTCAAGCACGAACTTGGTGAGGAGCTGGCGGTACAGCGTCTGGGCCGGGGCCGAGCGCACGCTGTCTTCCGTTTTGGAGTCGTTGTGGCCGAACTGGATGAATACCCAGTCGCCGGGCTTCAGGTCTTGCAGCACCTTGGTCCAGCGGCCTTCGCGGTAGTAGCTTTTGGTGCTGCGCCCGTTCACGGCGGTGTTGCGAATCACCACGCCGTTGTCGAAATACTGGCCGAACTCCATGCCCCAGCCACGCTCGGGCTTGTTTAAATCGGCTTTTTCCGACATCGTGGAGTCGCCGACCAGGAAAATCTGGGTGGGCGGCGCGGCGGCCGGCCGGAAAGCCGTGGCCAGCAGCGCCGTGAGGCCCGCCAGCAGCAGCGTGGCACTTGTTTTCATCAGCATCAAAGCCCGTTAAGTCGGTGGCGAAAGGCGGGCCGGCCGCGTGGCGGGCCCCAACAATATTACCCCCCAGCAACCGTGAAAGCCGCCTCAAACGGCCATTTAAGTGCGTTTTATTTGTGCAATCGTTGCCGGGAACGTTGGCACGGCAGCTACTTTTCCGGCACGGCGTGGTCGAGCTCGACCTGCGTACGCGTGCCCTGACCGGGCGCGGTGCGCTGCACCAGCCGCGCCCCCAGCAGCTGCACGCGCGCACCAATGCTGCGCAGGCCCACCCCGGCGCCGGCCAGCGCGGCGGCCCCGGGCTGCTCCGGCACAAACCCGCAGCCATCGTCTTCTACCGCCAGTACCAGCCGGGCGCTTTCCTGGCGCAAGCCGATGCGCAGAACCCGGGCCCCGTGCGCGTGTTTGAGGGCGTTGTGTACCAGCTCCTGGCAAATGCGGTAGAGAGCGAGCTCGGCGGCGGGCGGCAGGGTGTGCGGGTAGTGCGCTTCGAACTGCACGTTCAGGTTTTCGGAATGGCGGCTGAGGTCGGCCAAGCGCTCCAGGGCCTTTACCAGGCCCACCCGGGCCAGGCTGGCGGGGTAGAGCTGGTGCGAAGTGCTGCGCACGTCGGCCACGGCGGCCGCCAGCACCTCGCGGGCCACGGCAAAAAGGGCCGCCGGGTCGTCGGCCGGGTCGGGCACGGCCAGGCGCTCCACCAGCATTTGGGCCATGGCCACGGAAGAAGCCACGTCGTCGTGCAAATCGCGGCCGATGCGCGCGCGCTCGGCCTCCTGCGCTTCGATAACGGCCGCCAGCAGCGCCTGCTGGTGGGCCGATTCGGCTGCCCGCTGCACCAGCTGCTGGCGGTAGAGGCGCTGCTGGTAGCTCACCACAAACCACACGAAAGCCCCCGCCACCAGCACCATCAGGCCAATGCCGCCCAGCAGCAGGGGGGCGAATGTTATTTCTGCGGGCGCAGCCATATAGCCCGAAGATAGCACAAGTACAGCACGATAGTTAGCAGGCCATGAATTGTCCAAACCATCAGGCTGAGCTGCCGCGAATAATGCTCCAGCATGTAGTTGCTAAACAGCGAGATAAACAATTTGCTAAGCCCATAGAGCAGCACGCCTGTCGACACCCAGAACATGGGCTCCTGTGCGAGGCTCGGCACCCGCAACTCGTTGAGCAGCTTTCGGAAATACAGCCCCACCATGGCCAGCTCCAGCAGGCAGCCGGTGAGCAGGATGCCGGGCTTGAACCGGGCCATTTCCGGGGCCAGGCCGCTGCTGAGCGCTACGTACACGGCAAAGCTCCCGGCTATCCACGGCTGCCACCGGCTGAAGCCCGGTGAGCCCAGCGCCCGGCTATAGGCCCACGACAACAGCGCCACTTCGCCCAGGGCATCGGCCGGCATCAGCCACAGGTTGGGCTTGTGCTGGAAAAGCAGCACGTGGGTGGCCGTTTCCATGGCAATGCCAAACCATACCAGCCAGACCACGCAGCGCAGCGCGGGCTCTAGCTGCCGGTACCGCCACCCGCCCACGATGCCCACCAGCACCAACATCCCAAACGACAGCCGCTCCGTCAGGCTGAACCAGAATAATGCCGTGTTCATGGGCGTGGCGTGGCCAATACATTAGGGAGCCGGTGGGCTGGGCGCGGCCACGTCATACGAGGGGTCGTCTATATCAGCCGTCCCGGCGCTCACGGGGGTTTGCACCATCAGGCCAAACGTCGTCATAACGGCTTCGCCGTCGGGGCTAGGGCCGAAAAAGGTGTGCAGCCCCAGCAGCACCGACAGGTTCTCGTCGTCTTTGCTGATGCGCATGAGCGGCTGCATAAAATCGCTCAGGCTGAAATTGAAACCCTGCAACGGGCCGTAGCTGGTGGCAAACAGCTGGCGCGAAAGGGGGAATTTTTTGGTATCGGCCCAGTTGCTCACCCAGTGCTGGCGCAACGTATCGGGCAGCTCCACGTCGACGATGGGGGGATGGAATTCCATTCCCGACTGGTAGTCCGATAGATAATACGACGTCTGGCGACGCCCCTGCGCATCGACGGCATAGAGGACCAGGGCGAAATTAGGCGCTTTCTTCTCGGGGTTCACCACGAAACGGGCCCTCACCTGGGCAATGCCCGGGGCCGAAAGCACTTCCATAATCTGCGCCACCGTGAAACTGACAGCTATCAGCCGGGCAACGGCAGCCGAGCCCGTGTCGGGCATGTTGAAACAGGCATCCAGGGCGGCTTGCTCGCCGCCTTCACTCACAATTTTCAGCCAGTTGGCGCTGTACGCGTCAAAGGTGGGTTGGTCAATCTTGCTGGCAGGGTCCAGAAACGGGGGCTGGTTGGCGGGCATGTTTTCTTGCAGAAAAGACGAATAAAGTATGTTAAAATTGACTTATGCGCACATCACTGGCAAAACTACATTAGCCGCTCCCAGGCTGATACCCCCCTATTGAAATAAATATTTACTCTAGCCGGCGCACGCGCAGGTAGTCGAGCATGGCCTGGTTCACGGCGATGTTCATGTTCTGATTGGCAGGCTCGTAGGCCAGTACAAGGCGGGTAGTGCCCTTGTCGAGACGCACGAGAATGGGGTTCGAGAAGCCCCAGTTGCTCCACTCCTCCACGCCGCGCTGGGGCAGCACCACGGTGCCCAGCAGTTCGGGGCCGTGCCGCAGCGTACGAATCGCGCACTTGTTGTTGGTGTTGATGGGGCCGTTGCCGTTGGCGTAGCGGAAATCGAGTGCGTAGAGGCCCGCCTCGGCCACGGTGACGGGGATGGTGAGCGTGGTGTTTTTGGTAGTCGAGGTTTCGACAAAACCCTTGCTGGTGAACCCCTTGTAAGGCAATGAGGACTTGCCGGCCACGGTTTCGAGCTGCACCTGCTGGCCGCCGCTGGCTTCGCGGCCCAGCTCCAGCAGCTCTGAGGCGAAGGACTCGCGGCTGGCATCGTCCACGGCCACTACCTGCCAGGCAGCAAAGCCTTCGGCCGGCACGGCGTATTCGGTTTCGCGGACGGTAGTAGCCAGCTTGCCATTTTTGAGCACCAGATACTCGTCGGCCCCTTCCACGGCGGCCCAGCGCAGGCGGCCGTTGGCAAATGTCACGGCCGGCGTTTCGGGTGAGGTGCGGTTGGCCACGCGGGCTACGGATGCGGGCGCCGGAGCCATTGCCACCTCGGGAGCGATGAGCGTGATTTTGATGGCGTGGCGGCCCGTGAGCGCGCCCGATACGGCCGCGTCGGGCAGCGGCGCACCGTCCATCGTGATGCTGCCGATGGTACTGCCGCTACCGTCCATTTCAATATCAAGCACGGCGCGGCGGTAGCGGAAGCCCTCCAGGCGGCGGTGCCCGGCGAAGGCCGTGGGCACGAAGGGCCGGAACACCAGCCGCTCGCCCTGGTACTGCATGCCAAACAGCACCTTGTATACTAGGCTCAGGCTGCCCGAGAGGCTCCAGAGCATGTTCGAGGAATTAATCTGGGTGCCGGCGAAGTCGCCGTTGCGGGCCACGAAGTTTTCCTTGTTGGTGAGAAACAGCGCCGCCGGCCGGTAGATGGCGGCCATGCTTTCCATCACCGAAGCCTCGTTACCAGCCTTGGCCCCCGCCAACGCCCAATAGCTCTGCACGAAGGGCCACACGGCATCGTTGTGGTAAGGCGGGATGCCCGGAATCTGGGGGTAGATGCACGGAATGCCGTAGGGCGTGACAGGGGTTTTGCTCACCACGGTTTGGGCCCGCTCGCCTTCGGCAATGCCGAACAGCACGCACAGGCCCTCGCCCAGCGCTTCGGCTTTAGGCGACAATGACAGCGCCGTGCGCCCGTACAGGTACTGGCCGTAGTAGCCCTTATCGGCCTGCCACAGATGCTCGTTGATGCCGAACTTGATGGCCTCGGCCTGGCGCTTGTAGAGGGCGGCCTGGCCGGGCTGGCTCAGGCGGGCAGCCATCTGGGCCAGCACCACGTTGGCCTGGTAGTGCACGGCGTTGGTGCCCAGGTTTTCGCTCTGGTAAATGTCCACCGGCTGCATCCAGCGCGGGTAGGTTTGCTCGCGCCAGTCCAGAAACGACGACTCGCCGCGCACCAAACCCGTTTTCTGGTCGTAGGCGTTCTGCACGTCATCAGAAATGCTTTGCTTAATGATGGGGAACACCTTGCGCAGCCAGGCCAGGTCGCCGGTAGCCTGGTAGATTTCCCAGGCCGCCACGGCCCAAATCATGCGGTCGGTCGAGCACGGGTAGGCCCCGCCGGTGCCGGTGTCCTGAATGATGCGGCCGTCGGCACTCACCTTGCGCAGCAGGCTGTTCATGGCCACCTTGGGCTGCAGGCTGGCCTGCGCCAGAATAATGCTGTAGCTCACGTCGCGCGTCCAGACGCCCGCCCACTCCTTGCCGGTTCGGAAGGTGCTGTCGGGCTCCACGGCCCGGCGGGCTTCTTCCAGGGCCAGGTTGTAGAGCGCATCGGCCAACGGATAATCGGAGCTGTACTGCGGAAAGTCGGCGGTATTCACGCTTTTCTGCCAGCTGGTGGCGGTGGTTTTGGCCGCGGCCGGCTGGTTCAACGTGAGGGTGGCTTCGTAAATGCCGTCACCGTCGGCATCCTTCAATTCCAACTCGGGCTTGTTGGTGAGGTTGTCGAAATCCCAGCTCAGCGGAGCCGTGCCGCCGGCCACGTACACGTGCTTGAAGTCCTGCTGGTAGATTTTATCGCCCTTGAAGGTGGTGAAGTAGCCGTCCTTTTTGAACGCTGCCAGCACCGGCCGCATGTCGAGCCGGATGCGTACCGGCGTACTCGGGTCGAGGTATTGGTTGGCAGCTACCGGCGTTTTATCCTCGTAGCGCTGGCCGAACACGATGGGCGGCGTTTCGATTGCTGCGCCGCTGGGCCGGGGCACGGCCAGTAGCAGGTGGTTCAGGCCGGGGGCCATCTCATTATCCTTACCATTGATACTGAACTTGAACTCGATGCGCGGACTCAGCCGGTCGTTCACCGGGCTCACGTAGTTGGAAGTCAGCTGCGTGGCCGAGAGGGCGCGGCCTTCGTGCTGGCCCTGCACCACGCGGTCGGGATACAGGGTGTAAGCGTCGGATTGCCAGATGGGTTTCATCACAACGGGAGCGGCGGTGGTGGCGGCGGGCTTGGTGGTTTGGCAGGCGTTGAGCAGGCCCAGCGTGAGCAGGAAGCCGGTGGCGAGATGCGTGGGTTTCATCAGAAGGAATAAGCAGCGAATGGCGCGCGGAAGTGCAAATTACGCGCTTCGGGCCGGTGCCGGACGAACGTAGCGCCACAATCACGCGTCTCTATGCCATTATTGGGTTTTACTGCTGCCTCATGAAAATTTCCGCGCTTTTCGCCGCTCCGCTCCTACTTGCGCTGCTACTCATCAGCACCGCCCAGATTCCCAAACCCAAGCCCCTGGCACAAACCCTGCGCGAAAGTCGCGACCGCAAACGCGTGCTACTCATCGCCGCACCCAACGCCGAACAAGCCGATTTCAAAACGCAAAAAGCCCTGCTGGCCGCACACCCGCAGGAGCTGGCCGACCGCGACTTTCTGGTACTGGAACTGCTCTACGACCAGATTTCAGCCACCGACCGGCAATATCTGATGCAGCGGACAGGGCTCAAACTGCCCACGTTCTCCGTCGTCCTCATCGGCAAAGACGGCGGCGTGAAAGAAAAAAGCCAGCGCCCCATCCCACCCGCCGACCTGTTCGGCACGGTAGATAAAATGCCCATGCGGCGCGCAGAAATGCGCCGGAAATAGGCCCTGCCCCTACCCCAGCGACTTTGTGAATCCGACTTTAATTTTCAGCTGAAAATCGGCAATCACCTTGAAAATCTCCTTCAGCGTCACCTGCTCTACTTTGGTGAGGGATTTGGGGTCGAGGTAATTATCAGGCACGGTGTGGTCGCGGATGATTTGGGCGGCCTGCTTTTTCAGGCGCACCCCCATCAGGTAGTAGTAAGCCTGCAGCAGCTCCTGGGTTTCGCGCTCGGTGAACACGCCCTGGGCGCGCAGGGCGTCGAGGCGCTCGCCGGTGTTGGTGGCGAAAATGCGGTGTTTAAGGGCGTACATGCGCACCAAATCAACGATGGGCGACATGGTTTTTTTCAGGTTGAAGACCTGCTGGTCGCCGTGCGCGAAGGTGCGGATGTTGCGGAAGAAGGTGAGCGGCGGCTCGTATTGCAACGCATTCACGGCCAGGTAGTGGAAGAATCGGTCGGTGGGCTTTTGCAGCTCCAGGGCCAGGAATTCGTGCAGCTCGTCCATGATGGTGGCGTCGCCGTAGAGGTAGCGGCAATCGAATGAGGCGGCGAACTGCATGCCGGTTTCGGGGTTGGCATCGCTCATCCACTCCACGTAGTTGCGCTTCCAGTGCGAGAGCGAGTGCGTCCACTTCGGGTTTTTGGCCATGAAGCCGCCGTCGCAGTAGCTAAAGCCGATTTCGTTGAGCTGGTCGCTCACCATGCCGGCGAATTTCAAGAAGTAGTCGCGCACCAGCTCGCGCTGCTCGTTGGCCTTGTCTTCATAAATGATGGCGTTGTCCTGGTCGGTGAGCAGGGTTTGCTCTTTGCGGCCCTCGCTGCCCAGCACCATGTACACGAAGCGGGCCGGAGGCGGACCCAGCTCGGCAATGGCACCCTCAATCAGCTTCAGCGCAATGGTATCCGAAACGGTGGTGATGACCTGATTCACGATTTCGGGCTTCACGCCGCGGTTCAGCAGCTGGTACACCATTTCGGGCACCTGCTCCCAGCGGCGGCGCAGCTCGGGCACGGCCTGCGCCTGCTTGACGGACTGAATGAATATGAACGGCGACTGGGCCTGGTCGTCGGTCAGCAGCTTATTGCGGCTGATGAAGCCCACGTACTCGCCATCGGTTTCCACCAGCAAGTAGCGCGTCTTGGTCCGAAACATCAACAGAATGGCCTCATACACAAAGGCCCGCGAGCTGATGCTGACCACCGGCGCATCCACGATGGTTTCGACGGGCAGACGCGCATCGGCCAAGCCGGCCACCACTTTGTCGCGCAGCGTAATATCCGTCACGTAGCCAATGACGTGGCCGTCCACGTCGGCGTTGGTGATGAAGTAGCAGCTGGTGCGGGCGGCGGCCATGCGCTGGGCCACCTCGCAAATGGGCACGTAGGCCGCGCACAGCAGCACCGGGCGCAGCTCCAGCGTCTCGATGCGGCGCGAAAACAGCTGGTCGGAAGCCAGGTAGCTGGAGCTGGAGCTGCCGCCCGTGGCGGGCCGCACGAAGTTGGCGTATTCCTCGTCCAGCATCCGCCGTCCGTAGCGCGCCGTGAAGAAGTGGAAGAAGCTCTCGTAGCCCTGGCATAGCGCCAGAAACTCGCGCCGGTGCAGGAAGTACACGCGGGTATCGCGCTTGGCCACCACGGTACGCAGCGAGCGTTTCTTGTTCAGCAGCAGCGATATACCGCCGTAGCACTCGCCGCGCCGGGTGTATTCCACCACGCGCCGGTGCTGCTGGCTGTCATAGAAAAACGTCTCGTACTCGCCCTGCACGATGATATCGAGCCCGCGCAGCTTGGTTTCATCCTGCAGGTAGATGGTGGTTTCGCGCGGGTGGCGCACCTCCTGCAAGCCCTCGGCGACTTCAGCCAGCACGTCGTCGGGCAGCAGGTCAAAGGGTGCCACGGTGCGGAGAAAGTCGAGCTTATCGGACATGGATGGGGTAGTGAGTAGGTGTAAGTAAAAGTAGAACGTCATGCAGAGCGCAGCGAAGCATCTTGCCCGCCACCACTAACTCAATCGTTGTAACGTCATGAATTACTACCTCTGGCAAGATGCTTCGCTGCGCTCTGCATGACGTTCTTTTTTATGCTGTTCTGGATGTTAATACTTCCCCCTCACCCAATCAGCAAAAACGCCAGCAGCACCAGCAGCACCGTGCCCACCGCCAGCCACGGGGCCACGCCAATCTGGAGGCGGCGGCTGGCGGGCATGGGCGGCTGCAAACCCACCGGCGGGCCTTGCTGGCGCATAATTTCCGGCGTGATGAGGCCCTGCCGCTGCATCTCAAAAAAGCTGCGGGCGGTGGCGTACGCGTCGGCCAGGGCATCGTGCTCGCCGGGCTGGGGCTCTTTGAACAGTCGTTGGTATAGCTCGGGCAGCCGCAGGAAGCCCTGCGTGGAGTGCCGCAGCAGCGGCCCGGTAGCGCGCATGGTGCAAAACGTGGGCAGCCCCAGCATGGGGTTGGTGAGGCCGGCGCGGTGAAAGCCCACGCCCACCATGTGAAAATCAAGCTGCATAAAATGCGCCACCACCAGCGGCTGGTAGTGCGTGAGGTCGCGGTGCAGTAGCTGCATCACAGCGTGGCGCGACTCGCCATTGGCCTGCAAAAACTCCGGCGTGAGGCCGTGGACGCTTCCGGCGGCTGGGTCGAGGTCGTAGTCGTTGGGCTGGATGTAGTGGTTTTCGGCCTTCACCTCCACACCTTCGCGGGTGTAGACCACCCAGGCCAACTGTGCGATGTGCGGCCAGTTGCCCCGGCTGGAATACGGCTTGTTCCAGTCGCGCGGGATGCCCGAGGTTTCGGTATCAACGAACAGGAGGTAGTCTTTCACAGGTTGGAGCAAGGTTCAGAACGGGTACCGGAAGGCCGTCATGCAGAGCGCCGCGAAGCATCTTGCCCGCGCAACGCAATTCAATCGTGTTACTGCCTGCGGGCAAGATGCTTCGCTGCGCTCTGCATGACGTTCTATTTTATTCCAGACGCACCCGACTGGCCTACTTCTTTCCCTTCATCGACGATTCCCGCTTCATCAGCCGGGGCTGGATGACGACTTTGCGCGGGGCCACGGCCACGTCGCCGGTGTCGTGCACCATTTCCATGAGCAGCTGCATGGCGGCTTGGCCCATTTCCTCGGGGCGCTGGTCGACAGAAGTGAGGTTGGGCTCGGTGAGCGAGCAGAAGCTTTCGTTGCTGTAGCCGGCCAGGGCCACGTCCTGCGGAATGCGCAAGCCGCGCTCCTTGAGCACGCGCATGGCGCCGGCAATGGTGAAGTCGCTGGCCGAGAACACGGCGTCGGGCGGGTTGGGCAGGGCCAGCAGCTGCTCCATGCCGGTGCGGCCGTCGGCCTCCCACATGTCGCTGAAGATGACCAGGTCATCCTCTACTTCAATGCCAAACTCCTTAAGCGCCTGGCGGTAGCCGCCAAACCGATTAATGTAGATGCGTAGATGCTGCGGGCCGCCGAAGTGGGCAATGCGCCGGCAGCCCTGCTCCAGCAGGTGCTTCGTGGACTGGTAGCCGCCCTGGAAATCGTCCAGCTCCACCGCGTTCAGCTCGGGGCTGTCCACGATGCGGTCGAAAAAGACCAGCGGGATGCCGCGCTTCTGGATTTTATCGAAGTGGGCGAAATCGGGCGTGGGCCGGGCCACCGACACCAGAATGCCATCGACCTGCGCGTTTATCATCGTCACCACGTTCTTCTGCTCCTGCTCGTAGTCCTCGTTCGACTGGCAGAGCAGCACGTTGAAGCCGGCGCGGTTGGCCACCGATTCAGCCCCCTTCATCACCTGCGAGAAGAAGTGGCCGTCGACGTGGGGCACAATCACGCCCAGCGTGTTGCTGTGGCCTTTGCGCAGGGCGGCGGCCAGGTGGTTAGGTTGGTAGTTGAGCTGCTCGGCCAGCGCCTGCACCCGGTCGCGGGTGGCTTTGCTGATGCGCGAATGCCCGCTCAGGGCCCGCGAAACCGTCGACACGGCCAGGTTCAGCTCCTTGGCGATATCCGAAATAGAGGCTCGTTTTTGCGACAAAGCGGTGGGATTTTGGTGATGGTGGTGGTTCAAATGTAGCAGCCGGCCCGTGATAAACCGATGAGTCCTGCTTGAAGTTGGTGGCTGGAGTTGGGCTTAAAATTTGGTCGTCATGCTGAGCGCAGTCGAAGCATCTTTACCGCAATAGTAAACCTAATCGACAGGAATACTTACGCGGTAAAGATGCTTCGACTGCGCTCAGCATGACCGTTTATTTCCAACCAAGCGCTTACTCTACTGCACCCTTGTAGTGCACTTCCGACTGCTCGCGCAGCCGGCCGGCGCTGAACTCGGGCGTGACGTCGCGCTGCGGGTCGCCCAGCATCTCGTAGCCCACCATGAACTTGCGCACCGTGGCCGAGCGCAGCAGCGGCGGGTAGAAGTGCATGTGCAAGTGCCATTCGGGGTGCTCCTGGCCATCGGTCGGGCGCTGGTGCAGGCCGGCCGAGTACGGGAAGCTGATGCTGAACAAGTTGTCGTAGCGAATGGTGAGGCGGCGCAGAATGTCGGCCAGCGCGTCGCGCTCGGGGTCGGAGAGCTGGGTCACGTCCTGCACCGGACGGCGGGCGATGACGATGGTTTCGAACGGCCACACGGCCCAGAACGGCACCAGCACCACGAAATGCTCGTTTTCGAGCACCACCCGCTCCTTTTTCTCCAGCTCGACTTTCAGGTAATCGGCCAGCAGCGTGCGGCCGTATTCCTGGTAGTAGGCCAGCTGGCGCTCGGTTTCCTTGGCGGGCTCGCCGGGCACGGTGCGCTGCGCCCAAATCTGGCCGTGCGGGTGCGGGTTCGAGCAGCCCATCATCGGGCCCTTGTTCTCGAAAATCTGCACGTAATTGATATCGGGCCGCGCGCCGAGCGTCGCAAATTCGCTCACCCATAAATCCACCACCTTGCGAATGGCGGGTGTGGTCATCTGCGGCAGCGTGAGGTCGTGGCGCGGCGAGAAGCAGATGACGCGGCAGATACCCGACTCGGCCTCGGCCCGCAGCAGCCCGCCCTCGTCGATGCCGCCGGTGGGCACGTCGGCCGTCAGCGCCCCGAAGTCGTTGTTGAACACATAGGTATCGGTGTACTTGGGATTCACCTCGCCGCCCACGCGCGGGTTGCCGGGGCAGAGGTAGCAGGTGGGGTCGTAGGCCGGGCGGTGCTCCTGCTCGGGTTCTTCCTGCTGGCCCTGCCAGGGCCGCTTCGAGCGGTGCGGCGACACAAGGACCCACTCGCCCGTGAGGGCATTGAAGCGGCGGTGCGGGTGTTCGGTGGAATCGAAAGACATGGCGTTGGATTATTTAAAACGATGTAGAGACGTGACACTTCGCGTCTCGGCGTTGAACGATACGGCTTAAACGGCACCCGCATTGCGCGGACGCCGAGACGCGAAGTATCGCGTCTCTACATCATTCAAACTGCCCCTACCCCGTCCACAATTGTAGTTTGGTAGGTTTCGGGCCGGCGGCCGAAGCGCTTTTCATACGCGGCGCTCACGCTCTCTATGAAGGCGTCTACTTTATCGGGCGCCACCAGGTTGATGGTGCAGCCGCCGAAGCCGCCGCCCATCATGCGCGAGCCGAACACGCCGGGAGCGGCCAGTGCGGCCTCGGCCAGCACATCGAGCTCCACGCAGCTTACTTCGTAGTCATCGCGCAGGCCGGCGTGGCTGGCGTTCATCTCCTTGCCAAAGGCAGCCAGGTCGCCGGCTTCGAGGTGGCGGCAGGCGGCTTCGACGCGGGCGTTTTCCTGCACCACGTAGGAGCAGCGGCGAAACACCGTGCCACCCAGCTCGCTGCGGTGAGCTTCGAGCTGCTCCATGGTGGCATCGCGCAGGGCCGTGATTTCGGGGTAGTGCTGCTGGAGCACGGATACGCCGCGCTCGCACTCCTTTCGGCGGGTGTTGTATTCGGAGGAAGCCAGGCTGTGCTTCACACCCGAGTTCACGAGCACGATGCGGCAGGCCTGGGTATCGAAGGGGAAATACTGGTAATCGAGCGAGCGGCAGTCGAGGCGCACGACCTGGCCGGCGCGGCCGAACACGCTGGCAAACTGGTCCATCAGGCCGCATTGCACGCCGGCGTAGGTGTGTTCGGCCAGCTGGGCCATGCGGGCCAGGTCCATTTTTTCGAAGCCGGTTTTCAGCAGCTCATTCAGCGCATAAGCCAGGCCGCACTCCACGGCGGCCGACGACGACATGCCCGCGCCCATCGGCACGGTGCCGGCCAGCACGCAGTCGAAGCCCGGCACGGCCACGCCGCGCAGCTGGAATTGGGCCGCCACGCCCAGCAGGTAGTTGGCCCAGTGCGTTTCGGTGGGGCTGATGTCGGCCGCGTTGGGCAGTTCCAGGCTTTCGTTGAGGTCGTGAGCGAAGAGGCGGATTTGCTCGCCGCCGTTCAGGCCCACGGCAAACACCATCTCCTTATCGACGGCGGCGGGCAGCACGAAGCCGGCGTTGTAGTCGGTGTGCTCGCCGATGAGGTTGACGCGGCCGGGGGCGCGCACCAGCAGCGGCGCGTAGCTGTAGCGTTGTTGGAAATCGGCCTGCACGGCCTGGGCCAGAGAATCGGACATGGAATAGCGGGAAGAAGAGCGGGAAATAGCAACCAGCCAGCGGCCGGTTAGCTTACGCAAGAAGGCGCAAAAATGCCGGCCGGCACTCAGCTGCCGCGCCGAAAAGTACGGCTGATTTACTGGAATCGCGCAATCGTTTGTGTAGACGGTAGCAGCCGTACCTTCGCCGTTGGATTTTCCTTTTGCCTTTTATCGTTGGTTTCTATGCCCGTGCGTTTGTTGTCGCTGCTACTATTCAGCCTTAGTTTTTTATTGAATCCGTGGCTCGTAGCGGCCCAAAAGTCAGCCACCGCGCCGGGCGGCGACGTGTTTGTGGACAAGGCCGGTGTGCTGCGCTGGCAGAAGAATAAGCAGGAAGTGGCGCTGTTTGGGGTGAACTACACCACGCCGTTTGCCTACGCCTACCGCGCGCACCAGCGGCTGGGGGTGAGCCACGAGCAGGCCATCCGGCAGGATGTGTACCACCTGAGCCGACTGGGCGTGGACGCCTTCCGGGTGCACGTCTGGGACGTGGAAATCACCGATACGGTGGGCAATTTGCTGGAAAATGAGCACCTGCGCCTGCTCGATTTCCTGGTGAACGAGCTTAAAGCGCGCGGCATCAAAATCATCCTCACGCCCATTGCCTACTGGAACAACGGCTACCCCGAAAACGACTCAGGCACCGGCTTTTCGAGCATCTACTCGAAGGGCGCAGCCTACACCAACCCGCGCGCCATCGCGGCGCAGGAGCGCTACCTCACGCAGTTCCTCAACCACCGCAACGCCTACACGAAGAATCTGAACCGTGAAGACCCCGATATTCTGGCTTTTGAGGTGTGCAACGAGCCAAAGTATGGCAAGCCCGAAGCGCCGATAACCAGCTTTGCCAACCGCATGGCCGGCGCCATTAGGGCCACGGGCTGCCGCAAGCCGGTGTTCTACAACGTGTCGGAAAACCCCGATGTGTACGAGGCTATTCTCAATGCGAAAGTGGATGGACTGACGTTTCAGTGGTACCCGCAGGGGCTGGTGGCGGGACACACGCTGCGCGGCAATTTCCTGCCCTACGTCGACCAGTACCCGATTCCGTTCAGCGGCGATGCGCGGTTCAAATCGAAGGCCAAGATGGTGTACGAGTTCGAGTCGGCCGACATTCTGCAGCCGATTATGTACCCATTCATGGCCCGCAGCTTCCGCACCGCCGGCTTCCAATGGGCCACGCAGTTTGCCTACGACCCGCTGGCCCTGGCCCACGCCAACACCGAGTACCAGACCCACTACCTGAACCTGGCCTACACGCCGGCCAAGGCGTTGAGTATGCTCATCGCGGGCAAGGTTTTTCGCACGGTGGGGCGCGGGCAGCAGTTCGGCCGCTACCCGCAGGATTCTGTGTTTAGCGACTTCCACATCAGCTACCGCCAGCAACTGAGCGAACTGAATGCGCCCACCGAATTCTACTACACTGCCAATACCGCTACGGCCCCGCAGCAGCCCGCGAAGCTGGCGCATCTGGCCGGCGTGGGTTCCTCCAAGGTGGTGCGCTACGGCGGCACCGGTGCGTATTTCCTCGATAAGCTGGCTTCCGGCGTGTGGCGGCTCGAAGTTATGCCCGACGTCGTGGCCATCCGCGACCCGTTCGAAAAAGCCTCGCCGGAGAAAGTGGTAACGCAGATTTTGTGGAACGAGCAGCCGCTGCAGGTGGCGCTGGGCGACTTGGGCTCGTCGTTTTCGTTGCGTGGGCTGAACGAGGGCAACGCAGCCCAGGCCACGGCTACCAACGGCAACGTGCGGGTGCGCCCCGGCGTGTACCTGCTGGCTGCGTCCGGCAAATCCACGTCCGCCTTCACCGCCCAAACCACTTTCAACCATATTAAGCTGGGCGAATTTGTAGCGCCCGCGCCCACGGCCCTAGGCCCGCAGGCCCGGCACACGCCGCCGGTGCAAACCACCGCCGGCCAGCCGCTCAGCCTCACGGCCACCATCACCGGGCTGGCGGCGGCCGACAGCGTGTTTCTGGTGGCGCAGCACTACTACGGCCGCACCCGCACCGTGCACATGCGCGCCACGGCCTACGCCACCTACGCGGCCCGCGTGCCCGATGAATTGCTATATGCCGGCGAGCTGCGCTACTGGCTGGTGGTGCAGCAGGGCAGCAAAGCCACTACCTTCCCCGGCGCATTTGCCGGCCAGCCGCGCGACTGGGACTTTGCCCACGCCGAGCATTTCGCGGTGCCCATCGTGCTGGCGAACTCGCCCCTGCCCCTCTTCCGCGCCGACCGCGACCAGGAGCGCATTGAAGCCCGCGGCCTAGCCCCGAATGCCTGGACGGACTACGTGCCCGCCCCCGACGGCACGCTGGCGCTGCGCCTGGTGCAGGGCCCGGCACGCGCCGGGCAGCCTGCCGCTACCGGCCCGGCCGCCAGCCTACGGGCATTTTTTGGCGACCGATTGGTGGGCCGGCCCGAGGACTTGGGCCGATTTACGCAGGTGGTCATTCGGGCGCGCTGCAGCCAGCCCGACGCGAAAATCACCCTGCAGCTCACCACCAAAGATGCCGTGAGCTACGCGGCCCCGGTAGCGCTGACGGCGGGCGCGGCCATGCAGGAAGTGGTGGTGCCGCTCAACGCCTTGCGCGCCGCGCCGGGCCTGCTGGTGCCCCGCCCCTACCCCGGCTTCGGTCCGCTCAGCTACCAAGCCGCTACCACGTCGCCGCTGAAACTGGCCGATGCGGAGGTGTTGCAGCTGGTGTGGGACGCGGCCTCTGTAGCAGGCAGCCCGGCGAGCGTGGACGTGGAGTCGGTTGAGCTGCGGTAAATAATGAACTGTTGAAGGATTTAGGGGCGGGGCTTGCCCCCGCCCGCACGTTCGCACCACTGCAACGAGCTCGCTCAAATGGAAACCAACGAAGCCAACGACCGGGCGGGGGCAAGCCCCGCCCCTACACCGCTCGGGCGTCGCGCATCAACTCACTCTGGCATTCGCCCCGACCTTTGCCATCCATTTTTAGAAAAACACCACCCAGGATGAACGCGACGGAAAAAGAAGAACGAGAATACCTGGAAGAAATCAAGGAGAAGCTGACGCTAGCCATTCGGCGGATTGACGGCGACGTGCGCCAGGCTTCGGACGAGCTGCGGGAGAAGAAGCAGTACATCCACGAGCAGCAGTCGGGTATGGACGAGGCCGATATGGTGGCCGCCGAGCAGTCCATCAACCGCATGGCGTTTACGGGCGAGGCGGCCGTGGCCCGCAAGCGCAAGCTGCTGAAGCTGGGGCAGTCGCCTTACTTTGGGCGAATCGATTTCGTGCCGCAGGGCAAGGAGAAATGGCCGGTATACATCGGCATCTACTCCTTTCTGGACGAGCGGCAGCGGCAGAGCCTGATTTACGACTGGCGGGCGCCCATCTCGTCGTTATTCTACGATTATGAGCTGGGGGAAGCTTCGTTCGTCACGCCGGCCGGGCCGATGCAGGGCACGATTGAGCTGAAGCGCCAGTACAAAATCCGTGACGGGCGCATGGAGTTCATGATTGAAAACGGTGTGAACATCCACGACGACGTGCTGCAGCGCGAGCTGGCGAAATCGTCGGATGATAAGATGAAGAACATCGTCGCTACTATTCAGCGCGACCAGAACGCGGTGATTCGCAACGAAACCGCGCCGGTGATGGTGATTCAGGGTGTGGCCGGCTCGGGCAAAACCTCGATTGCGCTGCACCGCATTGCGTTTCTGTTGTACCGCTTCCGCGAGACGATTCGGGCCAAGGACGTGCTCATCATCTCGCCCAATAAAGTATTTGCCGACTACATCTCGAACGTGCTGCCGGAGCTGGGTGAGGAGCACATTCCGGAGCTGATTATGGAGGAGCTGGCCGCCGATTTGCTCGAGCACCAGCACCCGTTCCAGACGTTTTTCGAACAGGTTTCGATGCTGCTGGAGAAGCCGCACCCAGCCTTCATCGAGCGCATTCGTTACAAGTCGTCGTTCGATTTTCTCACGCAGCTGAACCAGTATTTGCTGTACGTGGAGAACAACTACCTCGTGGTGAAGGAGCTGCGCGTGGGCAGCACGCTGGTACCGCTGCCATTCATGCTGGCCAAGTTCAAAACCTTCCATCGGGTGCCGCTGCTGAAACGCTTCGCGCTGGTGGCCGAGGAGGTGCGCGCTTTCGTGCGCGACGCCACCAAGCGCAAACTCAGCAACCACGAGAAAAACGTCATCGGCGAGGCCATTCCGCGCATGTTCAAGTTCCACCAGGTGATGGAGCTGTACCGGGATTTTTACCGCTGGGCGGGCAAGCCCGATTTGTTCCGGCTCGACCACCGCCAGCGCCTGGAGTACGCCGACGTGTTCGCCTTCATCTACCTGCGCATCCGGCTCGAAGGCATGTCGGCCTACGACCACGTCAAGCATTTATTGGTAGATGAAATGCAGGACTACACGCCGGTGCAGTACGCCGTACTGGCCCGCGTGTTCGCCTGCCGCAAAACCATTCTGGGCGATGTGAGCCAGACGGTGAATCCGTACAGCGCGTCGTCGGCCGAAACCATCGAGCGCGTGTTTCCGCAGGCCGAGGTGGTGCGGCTCTACCGCAGCTACCGCTCCACGATGGAGATTACGGCCTTCGCGCAACGCATCACCCCCAACCCCAACATCATCCCGCTGGAGCGACACGGGCCGGAGCCGGCGGTGTTGCACTTCGGCAGCGAGCAGGAGGAATTACAGGCCATCAAAGGCCTGATTGCGGATTTTAAAAGCTCGGGCAACCAGTCGCTGGGCATCATCTGCAAAACGCTGCGGCAGGCTGAGCAGGCACACCGGGCGCTGCAGGCCGAGGGAATTTTTCTGCTCACCGAGGAATCCACGCACTTCAAAGAGGGCATCATCATCACGACGGCCCACCTCGCGAAAGGGCTGGAATTTGATGAAGTCATCGTGCCCTTTGCTTCGGCCCGCTCCTACCAGACCGAAGTCGACAAAAGCATGCTATACGTAGCCTGCACCCGCGCCATGCACCAGCTCACGCTCACGTACTCGGGCGAGGTGGCCACGTTTGTGAATAGTTGATGCTTACTATGTAGAACGTCATGCTGAGCGGAGTCGAAGCATCTCTACTGCGCAAACTAATCATTTACTACTACGGTAGAGATGCTTCGACTCCGCTCAGCATGACGTTCTTTAGGCCGATTACACAATCGTTTAACTAAAATAACTACCTCAATTCGATTGTCATGAAACGACTTCTATTCTTCCTGAGCCTGCTGGCAGCCCTCGCCCCCCAAGCCCGCGCCCAAACGGCCGCACCCTTCGCCAAAGGAGCTGACGTGAGCTGGGTGACGCAGATGGAGCAGTCGGGCTACCGCTTCTATACCGAAACGGGCGTGCAGCAGGACCTTTTCCAGGTGCTGAAGGGCTACGATATGAACACCATCCGGCTGCGGGTGTGGGTGAACCCGGCCGGCGGCTGGAGCAACCCGGCCGACGTGCTGGCCAAGGCGCAGCGGGCGCAGGCGGCGGGCTACCGCATCCTGATTGACTTTCATTACAGCGACGAATTTGCCGACCCTGGCCGCCAGAACAAACCCGCCGCCTGGGCCGCCTACCCTTTTGCGCAGCTGCTCACGGCCGTGTACGACCACACCTTCAGCACGCTGGAGCTGCTGAAAAACAACGGTATCACGCCCGAATGGGTGCAGGTAGGCAACGAAACCAACGACGGCATGCTCTGGCCCGATGGCAAGGCCTCGACCAACATGGCCCAGTTTGCCCAGCTGTTCGACCGCGGCTACGCGGCCGTGAAGGCCTCGAACCCGAATATTAAGGTGATTGCGCACGTTTCCAACGGCTTCAACGTGAACACCTCGCGCTACATTTTCGGCGGGCTAGTGGCTAATAACGCGCGGTTCGACGTGATGGGCCTGTCGCTCTACCCCAGCATCACCGACTGGCCCACGCTCACGGCGCAGTGCCAAGCCAATATGAACGACCTCGTGGTGCGCTACCCTGGCAAAGAGGTGATGGTGGTGGAAACCGGCATGCCCGCCGACGCGCCAATCCCAACCCAGCAAATGCTGCTCGACCTGCAAACCAAAACCCGGGCCGTGCCCGGCAACAAGGGCCTCGGCGTACTGTATTGGGAGCCCCAGGCCTACAACTGGATGAACTACGGCCTGAGCGCCTGGAACACCGCCGGCCGGCCCACGGCCGCCCTGCAAGCCTTCCGCAACGTGCCGCCGGCCGCCGGCCTGTTGGTGAATCCCGGCTTCGAATTCACCGGCCCCACCCAAACGCCGCTGGGCTGGAGCACCGCCTCAACGGCTGATGCGGATGCCGATTTTACGCAGGCTCCCGGAGCGGCGGGCCTCTACCAACTCACCCACCAGAAGGCCACGGCCTACCAGGTGCGCACCTACCAGCTGCTGGCCAACGTACCCAATGGCACCTACATGCTGCGCGCCCGCGCCCAAAGCAGCGGCGGCCAAACGCAGTGCCAGCTCTACGCCAGCGGCTTCGGCGGTACGGAGCTGGCCACCACGTTGCCCACCTCGGCCAACTGGGTGCCGGTGCAGGTGCCCAACATTGTGGTGAGCAACGGGCAATGCGAAATCGGGCTGCGCTCAACGGCCGGCGCGGGCCAGACCGCCCGGCTCGACGAGGTAGAATTCGTGACCAGCACCACGGCCGCTACGGCGCAGTTCACCGTCGACGGCCAGGCTTCGGCGGCCGAAATCGGCACCGGGCCAGGCCAATATCAGCTCGCCGCCACATATACCGGCCCGCACTCCGAAGCCGACCGGGGCTTGCAGGCACTGTACGTGGGCAGCACCGCCACCACGCTGAATTTGCTGCTGGCCGGCTCGGCCGAATCGGCCGGTGGCAGCTACCGCGCCCTGGTGCTATACCTGAACACGGCCGGGCAGCCGGGCGCGCCGGCCGGGCAGCAGCTTATCGGCGGCAACAACGGTCCGTCGCCCCTCAAGCACCGCCCCACGCTCGATATGCAGGCCGACTACGGCTTCCGAGTATCGGTAGGGCCAACGTCGGCCACGGCCAACGACGTGTATTTCAGCCGGGTTTCGTACGTGACGGGTGCGCCCATCGTGCCGGGCAACGATACGTACCTCGGGGCGGGCACCAAAACCGGCGGCGTGGTAGTGGCCCCGGCTACGCTCGATTTGGCCGGTGCGCGCTTTGCCTACTTCAACACGCCGGCCCTCACGGCCAACACCGGCAACGTGGGGCTAGAGATTGAGATTCCGCTGGCGGCGCTGGGCGCGGCGGGCGTTTCGGTGGGTGCGGGCAGCCGCATCGAGCTGTTTGCCGGCTACACCGATGCCGACGGCGTGTTCCTCACCGATGTGCTGCCGACCATTCCCGGCCGTACCACGGTGCTGGGGGTCAATCCCGATTTCACCGCCATTCCCGGCAACCAGTACGTGGCCTTTCAGCTGGGCAGCGGCGTGTTGGCCGCCCGCAGCGCCGCCGATAAGGCGCTGGACGTTTCGATATACCCCAACCCCACCGCCGCCGCCGCCACGCTGGCCTACACCGTGCCCGGCACGCAGTCCGTGCAGCTGAACGTGTATAATGCCACCGGCCAGCGCGTGCGCACGGTAGCCCAGCGCCAGACCGGCCGCCAGGAGCTGGTACTCGACCGTCTGCCAGCCGGCATGTACCTGCTGAAATTGCAAGTGGGCGAGCTGACGACCAGCCGCCAGCTGGTGGTGCAGTAATTATTCAGCGCTCCACAAAAAAGGGCCGCCCCACGTTGGGACGGCCCTTTTTCGTTGCGACTGGCGGCTGACTAAGCGGCGGGCTGAATCTCGAAGCCAGCGGCTTCCACAGCCTGCACGACTTGCGCGGCGGTGGCTTGGTCAGAAGTCACGGTGAGGATTTTGGCGGGGTTGGCGGTATCGACCTGCCAGTTACCGGCCCCGACGGCCTGGTTGAGAGCGGGCGTAACAGCTTTGATGCAGCCGCCGCAGTTGATGGTGGTTTTGAATTGAAGCGTGGACATGGCCAGAGTGAGTTTAGGGAAGAAAAACCGCACGGCCTTGAGGCCGAACGCCCAGCCGGCAATCAGGCCGGCAGTGGAGTAAAATTACGTTTTGTCCAAGCCGAAGTTCGCACAGAATTCACCCAAAAACCTGCGTAATTATGCCCGAAACCAGCCTTTACTAACCAGCGGCTACGACTTCTTTTCCAGCTCCATCTCGCACACGGGGCACTTGCCGGGCTTGGCGCTCTGGCTGCCGGCGCAGCCCATGGGGCATTCGTAACGGGCCTCGGTTACGGGCGCGGCGGCGGGCTTGGCGGCGGGTGCAACCGCAGCATCCGGGCTGGTTGAAGCGGCCGGTTGCTGGCTGTCGCCGCAGCTGCTCAGGCCTAGCATGGCGGCCCCGCAGGCCGAGAAAAGAAACAATCGAAACGATGCAAACATGGCAAATAGAAGAAAATAGCGTCGGTGAGGCAACAATCGTAGCCGCTGCCAAACCACAAATTTAGGGCATATGGTTCGGGCGCAGCCTGCTACTACTCGAAGCCGCGCTCGTCGGCCGGCTCCTCGCGGCGCTTGGGGCGCGGGGCGGCGGTGCCACTACCGAAGCGGTAGCTGAAGCCCAAGTAGGCAATGCGTGACTCGCGCTTGTTGCGCGCCACCGACTCGAAGCCCGCGCCGGCGGCGTTGAAGTTGAATTGCAGGGTATTGAAGATATCGGACACCCGCAGCGTGAGGCTGCCTTTGTCTTTGAGCACACTGTATTTGGCGGCGAAATCGGCGTTGAACTGGGTGAGGCGCTGGCCCTGGGCCGACACCACCGGCGAGCGGTAGTTGGCCGAAAGCTGCAAATCGAGCGCCTTGGTGGGCGACACCGTGGTATTCAATCGACTCGTGTACACCACGTTGCTGGTGTTGAAATCGACGTTGGTCGGGGCCGAGCCCTTGATGATGCGCCGAAACGCCGAGGCGTTCAGACTCACTTTCCAGATGCTGGTAACCGGTGCCGACACCACGGCTTCGAGGCCGTAGTTGGTTTCCTGGCCCACGTTCAGGCGGGTGGTGTTGGTGACGGTGGAGTTGGTGACGACATCATAAAAGAATGGGTCGCGGATGTTGGTAATCGTGTTTTCCTCGAGCCGGTAAAACGCCGTGGCGCTCACCGAGCTGCCGCCCCCAAAAAAGTGCTGGTCGCCTAACTCCAGCGAGTGCACGAACTCGGGCCGCAGCGAGGTGTTGCCCGCGCGCAGGTTCAACGGGTCCGAACGGTCAGGAAACGGGTTGAGCTCGTCGGCGCTGGGGCGCTGGATGCGGCGCGAGTAGCTGAGTTGCACGCGGTGCTCGGTGCTCACATCGTAGGCCAGCACAGCGCTCGGAAACAAACTGAAATAGCTGCGCGTGAAGCTCGGGTCGGTGATGCCGGTGGCCACCAGGTCGCCGCGAGTGTTGGTTTGCTCCAGGCGCAGGCCCAGCTGGTAGTTGAACGCGCCGAATACGTTGGCATACGTGCCGTAGGCCGACTGAATGAACTCGCGGTAAATGAAACGGTTCGAGGGGTTGTAGGCCAGCACCGGCTGGCTGGTGTAGCGGTAGTCGTCGTCGGAGCGGCGCGAAATACTTTTCGCGCCCAGCTCGTAGCGGCCTTTCTCGCCCACCGGCCGCACGTAGTCGAGCTGGGCCGAGGCCAGGTCGCTCTGCGTGTCGGACCGCTGCTGCTGGTACTCGGTGGGCTTGTCGCGGTAGTTCACCGTCGAGTTCACTCCGAGGTTGATGTGTACCGGCGTATAAATGACGTTGGCCGTCAGCTCGCGGCCTTTTTCCTCGGGCCAGAGGCGGCGGTAGTCCACACTGAAATCGGCCTGTTTGGCGTAGCCGGCATTGGTATTGTAGCGCAAGGTGTTGCCCAGCGAAGGCAAGTCGCCGGTCGTCAGGTTCGTTTGCGCGGAGGTGATTTCCTCGCGGTTGTCCTGCGAGTTGTAGCGCGGCTGCACGGTCAGGGTCAGCGTCTGGTCGGGCGTGAGGGCGTAGTCGAAACCCAGGCGCACAGCGTGCGACACGCCCCGGAACACGCCGGTGCGGTCCTGGTTCAACTCTACGGGGCCGGTGGCGGTTTGGCTGCGCTGGCGCACCGAGCCGTAGCCGGTGCGGCGGTCGTCGCGCCAGTCGTAGGAGCCAAACACGTTGAGTTTGCCCTTGTGGTAGTTCAAGCTCAGCGAGGTGTTGTACTTGTCGCCGGTGCCGGCCGTGGCGCTGGCCTGGCCGTTCAGGCCGTCCTGCCGCTCCTTTTTGAGCACGATGTTGATGATGCCGGCCGAGCCTTCCGCGTCGTAACGCGACGACGGGTTCGTCACCACCTCAATGTTCTGAATTGAGCTGGCCGGCAGCTGGTCCAGCGTCACGCCCGTGGGCTTGCCGTCCACCAGAATGCGCACGTTGGTCGAGCCGCGCAAACTAACCGCCCCGCTCTGGTCCACCGTCACCGAAGGCACGTTCTGGAGCACATCCACGGCGGTGCCGCCGGTGGCGGTCAGGTCCTTGGTCACGTCGATGACCTTTTTGTCAAGGTTGTCGGTCACGATGGCGCGCTCGCCCTTCACCACCACTTCGGCCAGCTTGGTGGCGGCGGTGCGCAGGCGCAGCGGGCCCAGGTGCAGCTCGGGCGCGGCGCTGGTCAGGGCCACGGCGCGACGGCCGGTGCGGTAGCCCACCACGGTGGCTTTCAGCACATAGCTACCCAGCGGGATTTTTTCGAGGACGAAAGCGCCGCTTTCCAACGACTGCGCGCCGGTCACGAAGGTCGAATCCGAAGCCCGCAGCAGCACCACGCCCGCAAAGGGCAGCGGCTGCTGGCTGGCCGCGTCGAGCAGCATGCCATCGATGCGGCCCGTGGTTTGGGCCCGCGCGCCCAGCGTAGCGGCCAGCAACAGGAGCAACGGCAGCCACAGTTTTCCCCGGCGGCCTGGTGGCCGGGCATTCTTTCCGTACTCTTCAGTCATCATCAAAAGGTCGTTTTCGCGGGCCCGTCACTCATTGCCCCGACAACCCGACACGGGTTGCCGGGCCGGGTTGCAACCGGCGCCGCAAAGCTCTCCCGCAACTTTGTCGTAAAGCTGTGGCGCCCGGCTTCACACCTCCGCATCGAAGCTGATAATGGTGCCCCGCCCCCGCTGCGAGCGCACCGACAGCTCGCCGCCCAGCAGGGCCACGCGGTTGCGCACGCCGGCCAGCCCGATGCCGGCCAGCGGCTCGGTTGCCAGCAAGGCGGGCTCGAAGCCGCGGCCGTTGTCTTCCACGCTCACGTAGAGGCGGCCGTTTTCGTGGGCCACGTGCACCTCAACTTCGGTAGCGTGGGCGTGCTTCATCACGTTGTTGAGCAGCTCCTGCACGGTGCGGTACACGGCAATTTCGACCAGGGCGGGCAGGCGCTGGTCGAGGTTGCGCAGGTGCAGGTGCACGGGCAGGCGGGCCGGGGCAATGCGCTTCACCAGGGTTTCGAGGGCAATGCGCAGGCCGAAATCTTCCAGAATACCGGGCGTGAGCTCGAAGGAAATGGTGCGGGTGGTCCGAATAGCTTCCTCGAGCAGGCGCAGCGAATCGCGCGGGGCGGGCGGCAGCTCGCCCCGGTTGTCGAGGCTGAGCTTGGTGGCGTAGAGCAGCTGGCCCAGGCCGTTGTGCAGGGCTTCGGCAATGCGCTTGCGTTCGGTTTCCTGGGTTTCGAGAATGGCCGCCAGCACCTCCTGCTGCTGGCGCAGGCGCAGCTGGGTGGCTTCTTCGGCCAGGCGCTCGCGCTCGGTCACGTCGCGCAGAATGACGAGCACGCCGCCCGACTGGCCCTCGACCGGCGACGGCAGGGGCACGAGGTGGGCATCGTAGCGCCCGGCCCGCAGCTGAAACTCGCGGTTGAAGCGGTCGATGCGCTCGCCGGCCAGCGCCCGGGCCACCTCGCGCAGCGAGTATTCGCCCAGCATTGGCACCACTTCGGCCAGCGGCCGGCCCAGGGCCTGGGCCGCGCTCAGGCCGAAGTAGCGGGCCGCTTCGGCGTTCCAGACGGTGACGCGGCCCTGCGCGTCGAGCGAGATGATGCAGTCGACGCTATTTTCGAGCAGGTTGCGGGTGAAATCCTGCTCGGCCTGCAGCTGCCGGCGCTGCTGCTCGGCGGCCGTTACATCCACGGCCAGCACCACCACCTGCTGCCCCTGCTCGTCGAAAAAGGCGTAGTTCTGAAAGGCCACCGGCAGACCGGCGGCAGTCGGAATCTCAGCCAGGAACTCGGCCTGCCCGCCTTGCAGCACCTGCACCAGCTCGGGCTGCACGTTGGGGTACATCTCGTGCACATTGTGGCCCACGAGGCTGCCCGGCTCAATGCCCACGGCCTGCAGGCCGGCCCCTTCCGATTCAATATATGTGCCGTCGGGTTTAAGGCGGGTGAGCACCATGGGCATGCGGTGCAGCATGCGCTCCAATACCAGGCTTTTGTAGTGCAGCTCCTCGTCGGCGGCGCGCTGCCGGGTCACGTCGCGCAGCACGCCCGTGAAGCCCGTGGCGTGGCCCGGCTCGTTGGTAACCACCCGGCCGGCCAGGCCCAGGTGGTGCACCGACCCGTCGGCCCACACCACCCGAAAGCTGACCTCCAGCGGTTCCTGCACGGCAATGGCCGCCTGCAAGCCGCCCCACAGCCGGGGCAGGTCGTGGCGATGGATGCGGTTTTGCACGTCTTCCAAGGGGAAAAAGCCCGGCCCCGACGCGCGCCCAAACATGGCCTGCACGGCGGGGTCGCCCTCCACCTGCCGGGTGGCGAAGTCCCAGGTGAACACGCCGGTTTGCGAGGCGGCCAGGGCCAGGCTCAGGCGGGCCTCGCTGGCGCGCAGCTGCTGGGCGGCGGCGCGGCTGGCCGTGATGTCGCGCCACAGAATGTGCACCAGCGGGGCCGGGCCGCCCACCTCGATAGGCGTGAATACGGCCTCGACCCAGATTTCATCTCCCGACACGCGGCGCATCAGAATCTCGCAGCGCGTCGAGCCGGCGGCCAGCGCCGCGTCGAGGCAGGCGCGCAGCTGGTCGATGGTGCGGCTGCCATCGGGCTGAAACTCGGGGGTGTGCGCCCAGGCCGGGTGGCCCACCAGCTGGTCGCGCCGCTCGGCCCCGAGCAGGCGCAGGGCGGCGGCGTTGCAGTCGACGTAGAGGGAACCCTGCAACAGGGCCACCGCGTCGTGGCTGTCGGTGAAGAGCTTGCGGAAGCGGGCCTCGCTGGTGGCCAGCGCGTCGGTAGCGCGGCGGCGGTCCGTCACGTCGAGCACGGCCAGGCGGCACTGCGGGCCAGCGGGCGTGAGCACGCGCAGGCCCTCCAGCAGGCCGTGGAACAGGGTTTCGTCTTCGCGCAGCAGGCGCACCTCGGCGCGTTGGGTGGTGTCGGTGCTGAACACGCGGGCCAGGAACTGCCCGAACTCCAGTCGCTGGGCCGGGGCCACAAACAGGGCGAAGCGCCGCCCCAGCAGCCGCTGCCGCACCGGCCCCAGCAGCTGGCTGCCGCACAGGTTGAGCTGCTCGATGGCCCCGACTTCGGACAGCGAGAAGTAGCCCACCGGGGCAAACTCGTAGAGGTCGACGTACCGGGTGCGGGCCTGCTCGGCTTCGGCCTGGGCCAGCAGCAGCTCTTCGTTCTGCATTTCCAGCTCAATCTGGTGCACCTGCAGCTCCTGCACCAGGCGCTGGGTTTCTTCGGGCGCGAGCGGGGCGGCGGCCTGCGTCACGAGGCGGCGGTGGGCTTCGGCGCGCGCGCGCAGGGCCTGCTCCTGGGCGTGGGGGCTGGTGGGGTCGGCGGGGGTAGCGGCAGGCATTGCAGAACAGGTGAGGTGGATGATGTAAGGTAGGCATAACCGGCGCGGCACACAACCGGACGAGTGGGTGGGATGTTTTTAGCAGAATAACCCAGTCGTGAGGCCCAGAACTACTCTACCGCCCGCTATGCAGTGCCGCCTGAATTCCGACCAGCACTGCCTCCAACTCGCCCAGCACTCGCGCGTTGGCAAAGCGCAACACCCGAAAGCCCATTTCGGCCAGCAGCGCCGTACGCCCGGCATCGTAGTCGCGTTGGTCGGCATCGAGGTGGCTGCCGCCATCAATCTCCACCACCAGCTTCGCGTCGATGCAGACGAAATCCACGATGTAGCGGTCGATGGGATGCTGGCGGCGGAACTTTGCCCCTACCTGGCCGCCGCGCAGGGCCTGCCAGAGGTCGTCTTCGGCGGCGGTGGGCTGGTGGCGCATGGCGCGGGCGCGCCCTTTCAAATCGAGCTTGCCATATTGCCTTTTATCGGCGCTAAGGATATAGTCTTCGCGGTGGTGTTCCATCACGATGAAGATAGGAACGGAGTTTGGCTTTGTTCGGGCAGAGCAGGCGGAGCGCCTCACCCCCCGGCCCCAGGGGGAGCCGAGTAGGGTCGTTCTGACGGTGCGCCTCACCCCCCGGCCCCCTCTCCCTAGGGAGAGGGGGAGCCAAGTAGGCGTTAAAGGATTTAGCAGGCTATAATGCAGCGATTGTCGGCTGGCTCCCCCTCTCCCTGGGGAGAGGGGGCCGGGGGGTGAGGCGCAACGTAAGAACTGCCCCTACCCCTCCGCCACCCCTAGCAGCAGCCTTCCCGTCTGCATCCCGTGGCTCACCAGCGCCCGCCCATAGAGGCGCAGGCGGCGCGGCCCGGCCCCGGGAAAATCGGCCGCGTAGGCGAAATCGGCGAAGGGCTGGTCAGGGTGCTCCAGGGCGTCCTGCAGGCGCTGGCGCAGGGCCGGCTGCTGCCAGGCCCCGCCGTCGAGCTCGCGCAGCGGCAGGCCCTTGGTGCGCTCGGCATCGAGCCCGAACAGCTGCGCAAACGCCCCGCTGATGGCCAGCACGCGCTGGTCGGCATCGAGCACGAGTAGGGGCTCGCGCATGCTTTCCACAATGCTTTCGGCGAAGCGGGTGCTTTCCTGGAGCTGGGCTTCGAGGGTTTTCAGGGCCGTGATGTCGGTGAAGGTGATGACGGCGCCGCTGATGTAGTTGTCGAGGGTGCGGTAGGGCAGCACGCGCATGGCGTACCACTCGCCCTGGGTGGTCTGGATATTGGCTTCGATGGGCGTGAGGCGGTCGAGCACCTGGCGCAGGTCCTGGGCCAGGTTGTCGTAGCGCAACGAGCTGGCGAAGTGCGTGATGGGCCGCCCCACGTCGGACGGCAGCAGCGGGATGATGCGGTGCACCGGTGGCGTGAAGCGCTTGATGACGAGGTCGTGGTCGAGAAACACAGTGGCAATTTCCGTGGCGTCGAGCAGGTTCTTCATGTCGTTGGCGGCCTGGCCCAGCTCCTCCGATTTGCTCAGGTACTGCATGTTCAGGGTCATCAGCTCCTCGTTCAGGCTCTGCATCTCCTCCTTGTTGGTCATGGCCTCCTCGTTGGTGCTTTGCAGCTCCTCGTTGGCGCTCTGCAGCTCCTCGTTGGTGCTTTTGAGCTCCTCCAGGCTGCTTTCCATCTCTTCGATGGTGGTTTGCAGGCGGTGCTTGGTGTACTGCAGCTCCTTTTCGAGCCCCTGGGACTGGGCATCGGGCGCGTCGGCGGCGGCGGCTTTGCCCTGGCGCAGCCGGCGCGGCGTGGGCTGCTCCTCAAACACCACCAGCAGCAGGCCGGCCAGCGGCTCGCCCTCGTTCAGCAACGGCTTCACCGTGAGGCGCAGCAGCTGCACGCCGCTGTCGAGGCGCAGCTTCACGCCCTCCAGCACCACGGGCTCGCGGGTGGCCTGGGCCTTGTGCACGGCGGCGCTCAATTCGTAGTTCAGCTCCTCGCGGGCCATGTCGAACACGTTCATGGCCCCCAGCCCGGGGGCCGGCTCCAGGAAGCGGCCGGTGCGGCCGTTCACGTACAGAATGTCGCCTTTGGCATTCACCACCACGGCGGGCGGGGTGTACTGGCGCAGCAGCACGCGCTGCACCAGCGCGGCAAACGGGCCTTCTTTGGGGGTGGTAGCGGGTAGCATGGGGCCGGGCAAAGGGGCAAGGGGCAGGGCCGACAGCGGCTGCCGGCCCAGCGAAAACGAAAAATTGGAAAGCCGCGTGATGGACGACGGCAGCTCGGTGCGGCGCGAAAGCTTCCACTTCACATCGAGCGGTTGAAACAGGTCCTGAAAGCCCGTCAGGTTCTCGCTCGGGCCCAGCAGCAGCAGCCCGCCGGGGTTCAGGGCGTAGTGGAAAATCGGAATCAGGTTTTTCTGCAACTCGGCGCTCAGGTAAATGAGCAAGTTGCGGCACACCAGCACGTCGAGCTTGGTGAAGGGCGCGTCCTTGTTCAGGTCGTGCACGGCAAACACCACGGCGTCGCGCACCTCCTTTTTCACGCGGTAGCCGCCCTCGGTTTTCGCGAAAAAGCGGCGCAGGCGCTCCGTGCTCACGTCGGCCACCAGGCTGCCGGCGTATTCGCCGGTGCGGGCCGCGTCGATGGCGTCGGGGTTGATGTCGGTGGCGAAAATCTGGATGCTCAGGTGCTTGCCTCGCTCCACGCCGTCCAGGGCTTCGAGCAGCACAATGGCCAGGCTGTAGGCCTCTTCGCCCGTCGAGCAGCCCGGGGCCCACAGCCGCACGGTACTGCCGTCGGGCTTGTGGCGCAGCAGCGGCAGCAGCCGCGCCTGCAGCTGCTCAAACGCTTCGCGGTCGCGGAAAAACTTGGTCACCCCAATCAGCAGTTCCTTGAACAGGGCCGTGACTTCGGCCGGCGTTTCCTGCAAAAACCGCACGTAGTGCGTAAAATCGGTAATCTGGTGCGCGTTCATGCGCCGCTCGATGCGCCGGAACACCGTGTTGCGCTTGTAGAACGAGAAGTCGTGCCCCGTCTGGGCCCGGATGAGGTGGAAAATCTTCTGCAGCGCGTGCGCCGGCTTGGTCTGGCCGGGGTCGTCGTCGGGGCGGCGGGGGCGGTGCGGCGGGTGGCGCACATACTCCAGCAGGCGGGCCGGCAGGTCGGCGGCGGGCAGCACGTAGTCCACAAACTCGGTGGCCAGCGCCGCGCGCGGCATCGAGTCGAACTCGGCCGTGGTGGGGTCCTGCACCATCACCATCCCAAAATTTTCCATCACCATCTTCAGCCCCAGCGAGCCGTCGCTCCCCAGCCCCGAGCAGATGATGCACACCGCCCGCTCGCGCGCATCCTTGGCCAGGCTCTGGAAAAAAAAGTCGATGGGCAGCCGGCGGCCCGGCGGCTGGGTGGGTGCAAACAGCAGCAACGTGCCGTGCAGCAGGCTCATGTCGCGGTTCGGCGGAATCACGTACACCTGGTCGGGCCGCACGTGCAGCCCGTCCGTCGCTTCCTGCACCGGCATGGCCGTGAAGTGCTGCAGCACCTGCGCCAGCTCCGAGCCCTGGTCGGGCGAGAGGTGGGTGATGACCACGAACGCCATGCCGCTGCCCACCGGCATGGCCCGAAAAAACTGCTCGAACGCCGTCAGCGACCCCGCCGAGCCGCCCAGCGCCACCACCGGAAACCCGGTGCCGGGCGCGTTAAAGCGGGCCGCCTCGCGGCGCAAGGCGGGCGCGCGGAATTCGTCGTCGCGCATTTTTTTTTCGGGCGTCGTGGGGCCGGGTTCAGGCTCGTCAGCCGGCGCAGCAGGTTGTTCAGATTCAGTCATGGAGCTTCGGAACAGGAGAGAACAGGCCGGCCACGCCCACCACGCCGGCCGCCGCAGCCGGGCCGGCGCGGTGGGCAAATCTACCGCAAATCCCGGCCGGATTCAGCTATGCAGCACTAACCGCCGTAGGAATACTCCCTCGTTCTCTTTCGATTTCCCATGCCCGCTCCTTCTCATCTGATTGTCGTGGGCACTTCGGCCGGCGGCATGCCTGCCCTGGTCCAGTTCGTGGCCCAACTGCCGGCCACGCTGCCCGCCGCCGTACTGGTGGTGCAGCACTTCGCCCCCGACTCCGACGGCCAGCACCTCGTCGACCGCCTGGCCGGCCACACCGCCCTGCCCTGCCGCCTGCCCGCCGATGGCGAACTCATCGAGGCCGGCACCCTGTATTTGGCCCCGCCCGACCGCCACCTGCTGGCCAAAGACGGCTCGGTGGCCCACCTGCTCGTCACCAAAGGCCCGCGCGAAAACCACTACCGCCCCTCGGTCGATGCGCTGTTCCGGTCGGCGGCCGTGGCCTTCGGGGCGCGCACGGTGGGCGTGGTGCTCACCGGCATGCTGCACGACGGCACCGCCGGGCTCGAATTCATTAAGCGCTGCGGCGGCATTGCCATTGTGCAGGACCCCGCCGATGCCGAATTCCCGGGCATGCCCCAAAGTGCCCTGCAAAACGTGGCCATCGACTACGTGGCCCCGCTGGCCCAGATGGGCCGCCTGCTGGACGAAATCATCGGCACGCCCCTCGGCCGTGCTCCCGAAATCCCCGCCGACCTGAAGCAGGAAGCTGCCATCGCCGAACGCGTCGTGAGCCTGGGCACCATCGAAGAAGCCAACCGGCTGGGCCACCTGGTGCCCCTCACCTGCCCCGACTGCGGCGGCAACCTCTGGGAGCTGAACGAAGGCAAGGTGCTGCGCTTCCGCTGCCACACCGGCCACGCCTTCACCGCCGATGCCCTGCTCCTCAACTCGCAGCAAACGCTGGAAGAAACGCTCTGGGTGGCCCTGCGCATGATGGAGGAGCGCAAAAACCTGCTCGGCAGCATGGCCGCGCGCGGCGAAACCCCGTACTCGGCGCAGCAAACCGAGCGGCTGGAAGAAGTCACCAGGCACGTCAACCGCCTGCGCGAGTTCCTGCTCAACGGCAGCAGTTCCGAGAACTAAGCGGCGAGCGAATAACCCGGTACGACTGTGCTGATATACATCTGAAAGTTAGTGGTGTACCAGCAGCCGCGCCCGCGCCTCGGCCCGCAGCGTAGCCGGGGCCTGCCGGGCGGCATCGAGCAGCGTGGGCACAATGCGCGGCGTGGGGCCCAGGTGCTGCGCCAGCAGCACCTTTTTCACCGGCTCGGCCACGTGCACCAGCACCAGGCGCGCAAACTGCTCCTGCAACTGGTAGTGAGAATCCCACAATAGGCGGGCTGCTTCGTTCGACAACTCCTCGAGCATGCTGCAATCAACCCATACTTCGGGCTTGCCGCTGCGCTCGGCGCAGCGCAGCCGGTGGGCCAGGGCTGCTTCGGAATGCTCATCCGAGCCGGGAGCGAGGATAATGAGGTAGCTATCAGGCAATAACTCGTGGAAAACTGTTGTCATATCGTAGGGTGGGCTGACGAGCAGCAAACTGGGTGGTAACAGAGGCAGGAATTATCAGGCGAACGACTGTATAAAAATAATTATTTCCGACACAAATTTCGTAATATTTAATCGAATTTTAACCTGAACAAGTACGGGTTCTATCAGAGATAAATACTGACATTTCACCTGTCCTAAATCCTAACACGCTTTTAACCAATACCCGCCAAGCCGGCTCCCGCCCGCTCCGTCCCGAAGCAGGCAGAAGCCGATAAAGCAGGAACCGGCTCTCCACCACGATACCCGGCCCCGGCAGCCGCCGGCTACATCACCGCCCTAGCTGCCGCCGCAAAGCGCCCGCGGCTCAGGCCGAGCAATCCGCGTCAGCCGGTATTTTTCCTCCGTGGCAGCCCGGATGCCGGGGCCCCGGCTGGCAACCCGTAAAGTATTCGGGCTCGCCAACCGTCTGCCGCAGGCAGTTACCTGCGCAGCTATTCGCTACTTTGGGGGCCTGAACTCATTTTCACCCTTTTCCTGATTCCTTATGAGCCCTTCCGTACGCAACATCATCGCCTGGATTTTGCAGGCCCTGCTGGCCGCCATGTTCATCTTTTCCGGCGGCCATAAGCTGATGGACCTGGCCGGCACCACCAAAATGTTCGAAAGCATGGGCATGCCCGGCTGGTTTGCCGGCCTCATCGGCGGGGCCGAAGTGCTGGGCGGTATCGGCCTGCTGGTGCCGCGCACGGTGCGCCTGGCTGCCATGGGCCTCATCATCATCATGATTGGCGCGGTGTATATGCACGCTGCTAAAATCCCCGGTGGCCTGGCCAAGGGCGTGCCGGCCATTGTGTGCCTGCTGCTGCTGGTAGTGGTGCTGGTGCTGCGCAGCCGCACCGAAGCCCGCGCCGTGTAGGCTGTCATTCCGATGCAGGAGGAATCTGGGATAATAGCTTCAACGGCATAACCCAGATTCCTCCTGCGTCGGAATGACAGCCTACCTCCCGGCTGCCAGCCGGGCCTCCTCCCAAACCATTGCCGCCCGGCCGGGTTGCTTGCCTTCTGGCCGGCCCGGCCGGGCTACTTGTGTATTCCCTTTCATGAAAATTCTGTATAGCTACCTGCGCAACTACTGGCCGCTGCTGGTGCTGGCCCTCGGGCTGGCCGCCATCAACCAGGTGTTCTCGCTGCTCGACCCGTATTTTTTCCGTCAGCTTATCGACCACTTTGCACCCAAGGATGCCAGCCTAGCTACCTTGGCTGCTAGTGTACGCGAGGTGCCATTCTGGCCTTTTTTCTGGATGGCGCTACCATTTATACTGAAAATGCTAGGCGCGGCAATGGTGTCGCGCATCGCCAAAAACTTCCAAGACTATTACGTTAACGTCATTACCCAGCAGCTGGGGGCGAAGATGTATGCCGACGGCCTGCGCCACTCGCTGGAACTGCCCTACCAAGTGTTCGAAGACCAACGCTCGGGCGAGACGCTGGGCAAGCTTCAAAAGGTGCGTATTGACGTTGAAAAGCTCATCCAGAGCTTTGTGAACGTGTTGTTTACGGCATTGGTAGGCATCATTTTCGTGATGTGGTACGCCATTACGGTGTATTGGCCCATTGCAGTGGGCTACTTCCTCACCATTCCGCTGCTCGGTATTTTAAGCTTCTTTTTAAGCAAGCGCATCAAGGTTATTCAGAAGACCATCGTGGCCGAAACCACGGCCTTGGCCGGCTCCACCACCGAGAGCTTGCGCAATATTGAGCTCATCAAAAGCCTGGGCCTAGCCCAGCAGGAAACCGAGCGTCTGAACGCTACCACCAGCAAAATCCTCAAGCTGGAATTGCGTAAGGTGCGCTACCTGCGCTCGCTCAGCTTCGTGCAGGGCACGTTTGTAAATTTGCTTCGCAACATTATTGTGCTGCTGCTGCTGTATCTGCTGGTGCAGCACCACATTAGCCTGGGGCAGTTTTTCTCCTTCTTCATCTACTCGTTCTCCATCTTCGGGCCGCTGCAGGAATTGGGCAACATCATCGGCGTGTACCGCGAAACCGAGATTTCGCTGGGCAACTTTCAGACGATTCTCGACACGCCCAAGGACGTGAAGCCGGCGCACCCCAAGTCGGTAGCGCACATCGAAAACCTGGCTTTCGACCACGTCAGCTTCCAGCACCTCACGGCCAAGGGCAAGGCACTGTCCAACATCTCCTTCGGGGTGAAGCTCGGCGAAACCATTGCCTTCGTTGGCCCCTCGGGCTCGGGCAAAACCACGCTCGTGAAGCTACTGGTGGGCCTCTACCCGCCCCTCTCCGGCGAGATTCGCTACAACGGCATCCCCGGCTCGGAAATAGACCTGGATGAGCTGCGCGAGCAAATCGGCTTCGTGACGCAGGACACCCAACTGTTCGCCGGCACCATCCGCGAAAACCTGCGCTTCGTGGCCCCCAACGCCACCGACGAGGAATGCCTGCACGCCCTGCACCAGGCAGCGGCCGATACGCTGCTGGCCCGCGCCCCTCTCGGCCTCGATACCGTCATTGGCGAAGGCGGCGTGAAGGTTTCGGGCGGCGAAAAGCAGCGCCTCAGCATTGCCCGCGCCCTGCTGCGCAAGCCCACGCTCATGGTGTTTGATGAAGCCACCTCGGCTCTGGATTCGCTCACGGAAGAGGAAATCGGCAAGACGGTGCGCGAGCTTTCCGGCTCGCGCCAGCACATGACCATCCTCATTGCCCACCGCCTCAGCACCATTCTGCATGCCGACCGCATCTTCGTATTGGAGCGCGGCCACATTGCCGAGCAAGGCGGCCACGCCGAGCTGCTGGCGCAGAAAGGCCTGTACTACGCCATGTGGCGCCAGCAAATTGGCGAGCGCAAGGAGCCCGAAACCTCGGCGGCACTGGCTTAGCACCGGGCAGCAAAACCTTGGCATTGCGCAACCCTGCCCGCCGGCCGGGGGTAAGAGGGAAGTGAATACTCTTTCACCTCAACTACTCTTCCATCTCATGGCGCATATCAAGGCAGGCAACGACAAGGCCGGGCATCCGGTTAATATTTTCTACGAAGACTGGGGCCAGGGTGCGCCGGTCGTGCTCATCCACGGCTGGCCCCTCGACCATACCATGTGGGAGCATCAGGCCGTGGCGCTGGCCCAGGCCGGCTACCGAGTTATTGCTTACGACCGCCGCGGATTCGGTCGCTCGTCGCGCCCCTGGGGCGGCTACGACTACGACACGCTGGCCTCGGACCTCAACGCCCTGCTTACTGAGCTTGACCTGACCGGTGTGACGCTGGTGGGCTTCTCGATGGGCGGCGGCGAAATTGCCCGCTACATCGGCAACTACGGCCAGCAGCGTGTGGCCCGCGTGGCCTTCGTCAGCGCTGTGACGCCCTATATGCTCCAAACCACCGACAACCCCGACGGCGTACCGCAAAAGGTGTTCGACCAGATGCACGAAGGCATCAAGAAGGACCGTTTCGCTTTCCTCGAAGGCTTTGCCAAGGACTTCTACGGCCAGAGCCTCATCAGCCACCCCGTAAGCCAGGCCGTGCTGAACTGGAACCAAACCGTAACCACGCTGGCCGCCCCCAACGCCACCGACGACTGCGTGACCTCGTTCTCGGGCACCGATTTCCGCGACGACCTAAAGAAAATCACCGTCCCCACCCTCGTCATCCACGGCGACAAGGACCAGACCGTACCCTTCCCGGTGAGCGGCGAGCGCACCGCCAAAATGGTGGCCGGCGCTGAGCTGAAAGTGTACGAAGGCGCGCCTCACGGCCTCTTCTTCACCGACAAAGACGAACTAACCAAGGACTTGCTGGCCTTCGCAGGCGGTAAGTAATTGGTCGGTTCCCGCACCAAACAAAAAGCCCCGACGTAGTTGGGGCTTTTTGTTTGGCGAACGGAGTAGAGACGCATAATTGCGTCTTGTCGTTAGCGCCGTTCCTACGTTCTCGTTCAACGACGAGACGCAATTATGCATCTCTACGCGGCGCGACCCATCTGGCGCAGATACATCACGTGCGACAGCATGGCCGTGCGAGTGTGCTTGTAGTTGTTGTAAGTAACGTCAAACTCGGCGCAAACCTGCTGCACGATTTTGCTGATGGCCGGGTAGTGCACGTGCGAGATTTTCGGAAACAGGTGGTGTTCAATCTGGAAGTTGAGGCCGCCTACCAGCCAGCTCACCACTTTGTTATCGGTAGCGAAGTTGGCGGTAGTGCGCACCTGGTGGATGGCCCACTCGTCTTCGAGCTTGCTCGTGACGGCGTGAGGCACCGGGAATGCAGCATCTTCCACGGTATGGGCCAGCTGGAACACCATGCTCAGCACTAGGCCGGCTACGGCCGTGCTCAGCATAAAGCCTGCAAACCAGGGCCAGAAACCCACAAAGTAGATGGGCAGGGCCACGTACAGCACCAGATTCAGGGCCTTGAAACCCCAGAAGCTCACGTGCTCGCCGGTGTTCATCGGCTTAAGGCCGATGGCTCCAATCTGGCGCGAGAAGTACTTCTGGTAGTCCATCGCGAAAATCCAGGAGATGTAGAGCATGCAGTACAGCGCCCAGAAATAGAAGTGCTGGTAGCGGTGCAGGGCGTGCTTGGGCTGGTCGGGCGTCATGCGCATCCAGGGCTGGATGTTGATGTCGTCGTCGTGGCCCTCGATGTTGGTGTAGGTGTGGTGGATGAGGTTGTGCTTGGAATTCCACATGTAGGGGCTACCGCCGAGCACGCCCAGCGTGTAAGCGGCCAGCTTGTTCACCCACGGAAAGCGTGAGAAGCTGCCGTGTGCCCCGTCGTGCATCACATTGAAGCCGATGGCCGCAATTACGCAGCCCAACAGCGCGCATTCGAGCAGCGCCCACAGGGCGGGCGGCGTGAAGAACACCAGATGCACGTACAGGCCAACCATCACGCCGACCAGTAATACGGCCTTGAAAAGGAGGCTGAAATCGCCCGTCATTCGCTGCCCCGATTCTTCGAAGTATTGATTGATTCGAGTTTTGAGCTCGGTGTGAAACGAGCGGGTAGCAGCAAAGCGGGGAAGGGCCATAGGCAAGGGGTTGGGGGGATGGTGAGCCGTAAAGGTACCCTCCCCCAACGCCATCGGCCTGAACTTAGTTGGCTTAGGCCAAAACTTAATTCAAATAGGCGTGCCAGTTCTGGTCAATCGTGCCCGCCGACAGGCGCAGGAAGCCGGCCAGCGTAGGCTTTTTGGGCTGCTGCCGGATGGTCAGACCCGCCTCATTGGGCGTGTGGTGGCCTTTGGCGTGGTTGCAGCGGGCACAGGCCGTGAGCAGGTTCGTCCACGAAGATTCGCCGCCGCGCGAGCGGGGCAGCACGTGGTCGAGCGTCAGGTTTTTGGTCGAGCCGCAGTACTGGCACTCGAAATGGTCGCGCTTGAAGATGTTGTGGCGGCTCAGGGCAATGCCTTTGTAGGGCACGCGCACGTAGCGCTGCAAGCGGATGATGCTCGGCTTGGGGTAAGCCTGCGAAATCGTGCGCAGTGTGCCGTGCTCCGACTTCGCCACCATCTCGGCTTTATCCAGAAACAGGAGCACAAACGCCTTCTGCACGCTGCACAGGGTGATGGCGGTATAGTCGCCATTCAGCACTAACACTTTTTGGTCCATACACGCTTTTGGGTTCGGATAACCCGCCGAAAGCTAGCGGTTTCCGACCAGATAAACAAGCAGGTAAGGGTTAAGTTCAGCGCGGTAGCGGCTGAACTTAAGCAATGTCATGCAGAGCGCAGCGAAGCATCTCGCCCGCCACCAGTAAACCTGTTGATTGGATTAGTGGTGGCGGGCGATATGCTTCGCTGCGCTCTGCATGACGTTCTTCTCTGTTAGTCTACCCCCGCTCCTACTCCGGCAGCAGGCGCTTTATCAGGCGCAGCTGATGCGAATACTTCTGGCGGTCGCGGTTGAAGATACCGTTGTGGTCGAGCGGGTCGAGGCGCACTTCGCCGTGGGCGTGCAGAATCTGGCCCTCGTCCAGCACCATGCCTACGTGCACGATGCGACCTTCGGCGTTGTCGAAAAAGGCGAGGTCGCCGGGCTTGGCCTGCGTCACGAAATGCACCGGCCGGCCATGGTCGACCTGCTGGCGGGCATCGCGCGGCAGTTGAATGCCAATTAAACCGTACAACTGCTGGCACAAGCCCGAGCAGTCGAGGCCAAAAATGCTTTTGCCGCCCCACACGTAGGGCGCTTTCAGGTACATGAGGCCGATTTTGCGCAGCAGGGCCACTTGGCGCGCTACTTCCGTAGCGGCCGTCGGGTTGGTAGCGGTGCCGTTGTAGAAGTACGACTTGTCGCCCATGCGCACGTTCATGCCGTCGAAAAACGGCAGGCGGCAGCCCAGCGTGAGCGGAATTTTGGTGGTGGCATCGCTCACGGCCTGCACCACGTCGAGGGCGCGGGGGTGGTCCTGGGCGTTCCAGGCGGCGTAGTACTCGGGCGAGACGGGCGTGTGCTGCTTGAAATCCATCCAGCCCACGTAGTCATCGGCGGCCAGCTTAATCTGGAACCAGCTGCCCTGCGTGGCCAGCACCTGGTAGCATTCGCCGAAGAGCAGCTGGGTAACAAGCTCGGCCCGGTCGTTGGGCTCGGCGCGAACGGGGACGGCGCTGAGCGCGCAGATGCCGGGATTCAAGTGGTAAGTTGGTAAATGAGTAAATGAGTAAATGCAAAGAACGGCAGCAGCGCCTTTACTCATTTACTCATTTGCTATTTTACATCCGCTCCATGTCGCGCTTCTGGGCTTTTTCTTTGAGGTCGTTGCGCTTGTCGTAGAGCTTTTTGCCCTGGGCGAGGGCAATTTCGATTTTGGCAAAGCCGCGGTCGGTCACGAACAAGCGCAGCGGGATGATGGTCAGGCCCTGGTCAACGCTTTTGCCGGCCAGCTGCTTCAGCTCGCGCTTATTTAGCAGCAGCTTGCGGGCGCGCATGGCGTCGTGGTTGTTGTAAGTGCCTAAGGAATAGGGCGCGATGCGAATGCTGTGAATCCAGAGGTCGCCGCGCTGGTCGAAGGTGCAGTAGCCGTCGGTCAGGTTCACGTTGCCCTCGCGGATGCTTTTTATTTCGGTCCCTTGCAGCATCACGCCCGCATCGTACTTAGCCAGGAACGTGTATTCGTGGCCCGCGCGGCGGTTTTTGATGTTGATGATGACGGGTTTAGCTTCTTTGGCCATTGGGCTAGTGGTCGGTTATTCGTGGTCAGTTGCTAGGCTAACGGCGGCGGATAGGTCGGCAAAGGTAGGCTCGTTCGAGCACGGGATGTTTTAACAGAACGTCATGCTGAGCGCAGTCGAAGCATCTCGCGTGCAGCAGTAAACGAATTACTACTGCGGTAGAGATGCTTCGGCTACGCTCAGCATGACGGCCTTTACTAAGTTCCTACGTCAGCTTCAGGCGCGGGTTGGGGCTGGTGAGCTGGTCGGCAAAGTCGCCGGCCTCGTACTGGAAGTGCGCCGTCATGGCCACCATGGCGGCATTGTCGGTGCAAAACTGAAACTCCGGGATGAACACCTGCCAGCCCTGGACTTCGGCCTCGGCCTCTAATGCAGTGCGCAGGCCCGAGTTGGCGGCCACGCCGCCGGCCAGCGCCACCTGCGTGAGGCCGGTATCGGTGGCGGCGCGGCGCAGCTGGCGCAGCAGCGTGGCCACGATGGTGTGCTGAATGCCGGCGCAGAGGTCGGTCAGGTTTTCCTGCACAAAATCGGGGTTGGCGGCGGTTTGCTTTTTCAGGAAGTAGAGCACCGCCGTTTTCAGGCCGCTGAAGGAGAAGTCGTAGCCGGGCATGGCGCCTACCGGGAAGGCGAAGCGCAGCGGGTCACCCTGCCGGGCCAGCTTGTCGAGGTGCGGGCCGCCGGGGTACGGCAAGCCGAGCAGCTTGGCCGTTTTGTCGAACGCCTCGCCGGCGGCATCGTCGATGGTTTGGCCGATGACGTCCATTTCCAGCGCCGACTTCACCACCACCAGCTGCGTGTGGCCGCCGCTTACCGTCAGGCACAGGAACGGGAATTGCGGCTTGGGGTCGCGGATGAAGTGGGCTAGGATGTGGGCGCGCATGTGGTTCACGGCCAACAGCGGCTTATCGAGCGCCAGCGCCAGTGTTTTGGCAAACATGCCGCCTACCAATAAGGAGCCCAGTAGGCCGGGGCCCTGGGTCACGGCCACGGCATCGAGGTCGGCCTTGGTGATGCCGGCCTGCTTGAGCGCGGCCGTGACGACGGGCAGCAGGTGTTGCTGGTGGGCGCGCGAGGCCAGCTCGGGCACCACGCCGCCGTACTGCTCGTGCACTTTCTGGGTAGCCACCACGTTGCTCAGCAGCTCGCCGCCGGCCAGCACGGCCGCGCCGGTGTCGTCGCAGGATGATTCGAGGGCGAGAATGATGGGATGAGCGGGCATGGGGTTTAGAACAGAGAAAACAGAAAAAATGCGGTCATGCAGCGCGCAGCACAGCATCTTTCTTCGTCTGTCATCCTGAGTGCAGCGAAGGACCTTATTATGCTTGAACGGCTTGTTCTTACGGGATAAGGTCCTTCGCTGCGCTCAGGATGACAGACGAAGTGGGAAAGCAAGCGGTGTTGCATGACGGGCAGACAGCACAAGCTGCCACCGTTTGGCCCAACCCTTGCGGGGGCGCAAAGTTCGGCCGTAGTTCCCGAACCTGGTTCGGGCCCCGGCCGTTCCAGTTGTTAGCTCAACATAGGCGTTTGGCCTAACCCGCTAAAAAGCCGCAACTTTGCGGATTCTCCGCCTTTTTCGTTTTCCCCCACTCCTGCCCCGGTGCGTCGTTTCCTTGCCGTTTTGCTGAAAGTACTGCTGGGCCTCGGGCTGCTGCTGGTGCTGGCCGTGGTGGGGACGCTGCTGGCGCTGCGGGTGCCCAGCGTGCAAACCCGCATCGCGCACGAGGCCGCCGACGTGCTCACCAAAAAGCTGGGCCAGCCCGTCACGATTGGCAGCGTGGATATTCGGCCCTTTTCCAGCGTGCTGCTGCAGGGCGTGCGGGTGCAGGACCGGCGCGGCGGCGAGCTGTTCAGCATCGGGCGGGCCGATGCGGACATTTCGTTGTTTTCGGTGTTCGACCCGCGCCACCTGCACGTGGGCACGCTCACGCTGAACGAGCCGCGCTTTGTGCTGCGCAACCTGCCCGGCCAGCCCGATACCACCACCTTCAGCCAGTTTATGCGGGCCGTGAAGCGGCTCATCGGGCCTTCGATGGATACGACCAAGTCGGCCCCATTCGATTTTCAGGTGGCGAAGGTGGCGCTGCGCAACGGCTACTTTGCCATCCAGAAAGACGATGTGCCGCGGTCGAAAACCTACGGCAAGAGCATCGACTACGACCATCTGGTGGCCGACAGCATCTACGCCGACGTGTCGAACATCCACCTCGGCGACACGCTGGCGCTGCGCATCAGCCAGCTGCACGCCGTGGAAACGCCTTCGAAAACGCGGCTGCGCGAAATCACGGCTGACATGACGTACGGGCCGCATTTCTGGGAATTCAAGAATTTGAATCTGCGCGTCGGGCGCAGTCAAATCAAAGACTACGTGCGGTTTGAATTCCGGGTATTCACCAATTTCGTCGACTACAATGACTCGATGAAGACCATTGCGCGGCTGCGAAATTCGAAGGTGTATTCGGAGGACATTGCCAGCTTCGCGCCGCAGCTCAGCGAGTTGCACGAGTCGGTGGCGCTGTCGGGCGATGCCTCGGGCTATGTGCGCAACTTCAAAGTGAACAACCTCGATTTGCGCTACGGCTCCGGCACGCACATCGTGGCCAAGCGCGTTTATGCCGACGGCCTGCCCAACTACAAGGAGAGCTTTTTCGATTTTCGCCTGCTGCCCTCGGTGGTGGAAGCCCGCGACCTGAAAAAGTGGCTGCCGGCCGCCGCCAACAAGATGGTGCAGCCGCTGGGCCACGTGAAAGTGCAGGGCCAGCTGCTGGGTTTCTACAGCGACTTCGTGGCCAACGCCTCGTTCGATACCGCCCTGGGCTTCGTGGCGACGGACGTCAACCTCAAGACCAAAACCGACCTCACGCACGCCGCTTACGAGGGCACGGTGCGCAGCAATTCCTTCCAACTGGGCAAATTTCTGGGCGATGAAAGCATCATTCGGGACGTGACGCTGAACGGGCGGGTGGCCGGCACGGGCTTTCTGCCGGCGTTTGCCACGGGCAAGGCCAAGCTCACGGTGCCTGCCATCTGGCTGAACGGCTACCGCTACCGCAACATCACGTTCGATGGCGACTTCCGGCCGCAGCATTTCAACGGGCACGCCAGCATCAACGACCCGGCCGTGCGGCTGGTGGCCGATGGCCACATCGACCTCGAGCGCAAGCACGAGAACATGGACGTGCAAACCAAAATTGACTACGCCAACCTGCGCACGCTGGGCCTGCTGAGCCAGCCGCTGACGGTGAGCACCACGGCCAACGTGAAGTTCAAGGGCGTGCAGCTCGACTCGCTCATCGGCTACGCCTACCTGCGCCACTCGCGCTTCGGGCTCGATGGCCGCGTGCTCAAGCTCGATACGCTGGATGTGGTGAGCACCCGCAACCGCCTGAACCAGCGCCGGGTAACCATCCGCTCGGAGGCGGTGAATGCCAGCGTGGCCGGCACCTTCAACACCTCCGACGTGGTGCGCGACGTGGAAACGCTCATCACCGAATACCGCCTCAATTTCGAGAGCAACGCCGCCGCCACGGCCGCCTACTACCGCCGCAAGCAGCAGCGCACGCTGCCGGTGTATCAGGTTGACTTACTGCTCAATCTGAAAAAGCCCAACCCGGTGCTGCAGCTGTTTGTGCCCGACCTGGAGGTGGCCAACGGCAGCCGCATCGACGGCTCGTTCCGGAGCGGAACCACCAGCATTTTCCAGCTCGGCGGGCACTTGGACAGCCTGCGCTACGGGCCAGTGCGGACGGTGAACGACGATTTCGACTTCCTGACTTCCAAGCTGCCCTACCAGCCCGATATTCTGGCCCAGGCCAGCATCACGAGCGACCGGCAGGTGCTGCCGGGGCTGGGCCGCACCGAGAAGTTCATTGTGGAAGGCGTGTGGGACCAGCAGCACATCAACTTCTCGACCTCGCTGGCCCAGACGGGCACCACCAACCGCGCCACCATCAACGGGGCGCTGGGCTTTTTGCCGCGGGCGGTGGAGGTAATTTTCCGGAAATCGGACGTGCACTTGCTGGATAAGGACTGGACCATTGCCGACAACAACTCGGTCACGATTTCCAATTTCGGCAAGGAGTTCGACATCAAGAACTTAACGTTCAGCAACGGCGAGCAGTTTGTGAGCGCGCAGGGCTTCATCTCGCCCGATGCGGCCAAGCCACCTTTGCAGTTGCAAATCAAGGATTTTGAGCTAGCTAACCTGAAAACCCTAACCGGCCAGAACCTGGCTGGCCGCCTGAACGCGCAGGGCACGGTAAGTGGCATCTACGGCCCGCTCACCATTGCCAGCACGCTGGGCGTGGACTCGCTGAAATACGACAACACGCTGATTGGCCAGGTGGCGGGCCGCGCCGACTGGGACAACGCCGCCGGCAAGCTGCGCACCAACCTCGACGTGGCCCGTAACGGGCAGTCAGTGCTCACGGTGCTGGGCGACATTGCGCCGGGCAGCAAAACCAACCAGTTCAACCTCACCGGCACGCTCAATGATGCGCCCATTGTGCTGGCGCAGCCATTTCTGGGCTCACTGTTTAAAAACATCAGCGGCACGGGGCGCGGCGAACTGCGCCTTACGGGCATGTTTGCCTCGCCAAATTTGCTCGGGGCGGTGGACGTGAGCAACGGCCGCCTCACCTTCGTGTACCTGGGCACGACGTACACGTTTGCCGACCGCATCAGCTTCACTAACAATTCGATAGAATTCCGCAATGTGAAGCTGCGCGACGTGCTGGGCAATACCGGCACCGTCGATGGCATTGTGCGCCACCAGGGCTTCCAAAACATGAGCTTAGATATTGCGGCGAACTTCCGCAAGATGCAGGTCCTCAACACCACCCGCAAGGACAACGAGCTGTATTTCGGCACGGCCTACGCCACCGGCACGGCCCGCGTGACGGGCCCGACCGACGACCTCGACATTACGGTGCGGGCCAGCAGCGAGGCCGGCACCCGCGTGAGCCTGCCGCTCGACAACGCCGCCAAGGCCGAGAAAGCCAGCTACATCAAGTTCGTGAACAACAACCCGTTGCTGGACACCGCCCGCACCAAAAAAGCTGTGGTGGCGGTCAACAACAAAGTGGACCTGTCGGGCATCAAGCTGAACATGAACCTGACCATCACGCCCGAGGCCTACGTCGAGATTCTGCTCGACGAGAGCACCGGCGACGTGATTCGGGGCTCGGCGGCCGGGCAGCTGCGCCTGGCCATCGATACGCGCGGCGAGTTCAACATGTACGGGCAGGTGGAGATTGTGCGCGGGGCTTATAACTTTACCCTGCAGGGCCTGGTAAACAAGGAGTTCGTGGTGCGTCCGGGCGGCATCATCTCCTGGAACGGCGACCCGCTGGCCGGCGAAATGAACATCACGGCCACTTACACGCAGCGCACGTCGCTGGCCCCGGTGCTCGAAAGCGGGGCCTCGGGCAGCGTGGCCGTGGTGCCCGTCACGGCCGTGATGAACCTGACCGGACCGCTGCTGCTGCCCGCCATCAAGCTTAACCTCGAATTCAACGATGCGCCCGGCACTTTGCAGGGCGATTTGGCTGCCTTCACCGCCTCGCTGCGCAACGACGAGCAGGAGCTGAACCGGCAGGTATTCAGCCTACTGGTGTTCAAGCAGCTGTCGCCGCGTGGGTCGTCGCTGGGCAGCACCATTTCCATTAAGGGGCAGGATAATACGGTGTCGAACAGCCTAGGGCAGATTCTAAGCACACAGTTGGGTCTGCTCACTTCGCAGATTGACCAGAACCTGGAAATCGATTTTAATATCAACGGCCTCACGGCGCAGCAGTTGCAGGCGCTGCAGGTGCGCCTCAGCTACTCTTTTCTGAACGGCCGCCTGCGCGTGACCCGTGAGGGGGGCTTCACCAACAACCCCAACCTGGTGAGCCAGGGCACCACTACCGGCACCACGCCCACCACCGCCAACACCGCCGGCCAGGCGTCCCTGCTCGGCGACCTGAGCCTGGAATACTACCTGCGCGCCGATGGCAAGTTCCGGGCGAAGCTGCGCTACGAAACCACGCCGCGAGATTTGGAAACCATCAACCAGCCCCGCGCCGGTTTCTCACTGCTCTACACCGAGCAGTTCAACACGTTCGGGGAGCTGTTCACGCGCCTGATTCCGAAGCGCAAGGAGCGTAATACGCAGAAGGCCCGTGAGAACAAGGAGGTGCTGAACGTGGAAGACGACCCGCGGACGACGCTGTGATGCGGCGGCATTACAAACACAGTGGAACGTCATGCTGAGCGCAGCCGAAGCATCTCTACCGCACAACGCAATTAGTTACTCCTGCGGTAGAGATGCTTCGGCTGCGCTCAGCATGACGTTCTTTTTGCTTAGAAACATCATCGCCCGAAGTACCTTTGCCCGAATATGGCTGCCCCCTCCACCCCGCATACCCGCAAGAAAAAGCTCGGCTCCTACCCCACGCTGCTCGTGGTGTTCAGCATCACGCTGGCCCTGGTGGTCATCGGCTTGTTCGGCCTGCTGCTGGTGCACGCCCAGAAACTGAGCGAGGTGGTGCGCGAAAACCTGGAAGTGCAGGTGTACCTCGACCGCGACCTGCCCGAGACCGAGCTGCTACGCCTGCAGCAGGATTTGGGCCAGCAGGCTTTCGTGGCCGAGCGCAACGGCAAACCTCAGATTCGCTTCGTGAGCAAGGAAGAGGGTGCCCGCCAGCTGCTGCAAAGCACCGGCGAGGACTTTCGCCAGTTCCTCGGCGACAACCCGCTGCGCGATGCCTACGTGCTGAAAATCAAGCCTGAATTCACCGATACGATGCACCTGCGCCAGCTCAACCGCAGCATCAGCACGCAGCGCGGGGTATTTGAGGTGCAGTACCCGCAGGATTTGTTCGCCAGCATCAACAACAACCTGACGCGGGTGAGCCTCGTGCTGCTGGGTTTCGCGGCGGTGCTGGTGCTGGTGGTGGTCATTCTAATTAACAACACGATTAAGCTGGCGCTGTTCTCGCAACGCTTTCTTATCCGGTCGATGCAACTGGTGGGCGCGACGCGCCTCTTTATTCAGCAGCCGTTTTTGCGGCGCGCTACCTGGCAGGGCCTGGCCAGCGGCGTGTTGGCGGCGCTCATCCTCATTGCTTTGCTGCAATACGCCTACCTCGAAGTAGAACCGCTGCGCCTGCTGCGCGACGACCTGCGCCTGGGCCTGCTGCTGCTGGGCGTGGTGGTGCTGGGCGTGGTTATCGGCTTTTTCAGCTCGGCCCGCGCCGTGCACAAATACCTTCAAATGTCGCTCGACGACCTGTATTAATTTTTAGTTGTCCGTTGCTGGTTGTCAGTTGTTAGCCTGAATGGATAGCATCGGAATAACCTAACAACTGACAACGAGCAACGGACAACTAACTATGCAACCCACCACCTTCCGCTTCGCCTTCGGCCCCCGCAACTACCGCCTGATGTGGGCCGGCCTCGCCCTGCTGGCCGCCGGCTTCATCACCATGATGTTTGGCGATAAGGCCAACTACGGCGAGGACTTTGTTGGCATCACGCTGGGGCCGCTGCTGCTGCTGGCCGGCTTCGCGGTCGAGTTTGCCGCCATCATGGTGCGCGATAAGTCGCTGGTGGTAACGCCCGCGGCGCCGGTTGCCACGCCCGGCCTTACGGCCGACACCGTAGCTGCGGCCAGCGCGCCGGTTGCGCCCGCTCCGGCCACTGCGCCCACCTACAAGCGCCTTTAGCGCTCTGCGTATCTCTGCGGTTAATCTCCGCGCACCTCTGCGGTAACTTGCAGAACGAGACCGCAGGCTGGTTTTTTGAATACCCTTTTCTCAACTAATGACTTACTGGCACGCGCTGCTCCTCGCCATCGTGGAGGGCATTACGGAGTTTTTGCCTGTTTCCAGCACCGGGCACATGATTATTGCCTCGGCGCTGCTGGGTATTCCGCCCACGCCGTTTTTCAAGCTCTATCTGGTGCTGATTCAGCTGGGGGCCATCCTGTCGGTGCTGGTGGTGTACTGGAAGCGCTTTTTTCAGAACATCGACTTCTACCTGAAGCTGCTGGTGGCTTTTCTGCCCATTGTGCTGGTGGGCCTGCTGTTCAAGAAGCACATCGATGCGCTGCTCGAATCGGTGACGACCGTAGCCGTGATGCTGGTGGTAGGCGGCGTAGTGCTGCTGTTCGTCGACCGCTGGTTTCCGCAGGAAGACCCCAAGGAAGGCGGCCACCCGGTCACTAATCCGAGTTTCAAGGAAGCGCTGATAATCGGGTTGTTCCAATGCCTGGCGGTGGTGCCGGGCACCAGCCGCTCGGCGGCCACTATCGTGGGCGGCCTCACCCAGAAGCTGACGCGACAGACGGCGGCCGAGTTTGCCTTTTTCCTGGCCATGCCCACCATGGCGGCGGCAGCGGTGAAGGACATCTACGACTATTACAAGGAAGCCAAGGCGGCCGGTATTGACGTGGCGCACCTGTTTTCGGGGGCTGAAATCAAGATGCTGGTGCTAGGCAACGTGGTGGCGTTTGTGGTGGCGCTGCTGGCCATCCGGCTGTTTGTAGGCTTCGTGGCGAAGTACGGCTTTCGGGCCTTTGGCATCTACCGCATCATTGCGGGCGGTATCTTGCTGCTGATGCTGGCGTTGAAACTTCCCCTCACCATCGTATAAATCTGATGACGAAGACCCTGGCCGACTACGATTTTGAAACGGGCGAAGTGCTGCTGCTCGACAAGCCCCTGACGTGGACCTCGTTCGACGTGGTGCGCAAGGTGAAAAACGCCCTGCGCATTAAGAAAATCGGCCACGCCGGCACCCTTGACCCCTTGGCTACCGGCCTGCTGATTCTCTGCACCGGCCGCAAAACCAAGGAAATCGACCAGATTCAGGCCCAGGAAAAGGAGTACGCCGGCACCTTCCGCCTGGGCGAAACCACGCCCAGCTTCGACCTCGAAACTGCCGTGGACCTCGTGCGCCCCTACGCCCACCTTACCGACGAGCAGATTCGAGCCGCCACGGTGCAGTTCACCGGCCTCATCCAGCAAACGCCCCCGATTTTCTCGGCCGTGAAAGTGGACGGCAAGCGCGCCTACGAGTTGGCCCGCACCGGCCAGGAAGCCGAAATCAAAGCCAAAACCGTCGAAATCAAAACCTTCGAAATCACGCGCATCGCACTGCCGGAAGTTGATTTCCGGGTGGTGTGCTCGAAGGGCACCTACATCCGCAGCCTGGCGCGCGACCTGGGCGTGGCCCTCGGGTGCGGCGCGCACCTCACGCGGCTGGTGCGCACGCGCATCGGCGAGTACCGGGTAGAGGACGCGTTTTCGCTCGAAGCCATTGAGGCCCTGCGCCCGCCCCGCCCGGCCGGCGATGGCCCCGCACGTCCGCGCCACGAGCGGCCCAGCACCGCCCCCAACCGCGTGGGCCTGCAATACTTCGCCGCGCTGCAAGCCGATGCCCTGGCCGCCCAGCACCAGCAAGCAGCTGGAGAAACGCCCGAAGCGAAACCGGAGTAGGGTGCGGGGCTTGCCCCCGCCCGTTGTTCAACCGTTCACGCTGGACGTTTAACGACGGGCGGGGGCAAGCCCCGCACCCTACAGCAAATAGCTACCTTCGCGGCTCGTTCCGCTTCCTCTTATCCCGCTTCCCCGGCGCCTTATGCACGTCATCCGCGACCCGGCTCAGTTTCTGTTTCTTGGCAATGCTGTCGTCACCAGCGGCACGTTTGATGGCGTGCACGTGGGGCACCAGCGCATTCTGGCGCGGCTGCGCGAGGTGGCGCAGGCCAGCGGCGCGCCCACGGTCGTTATCACCTACTGGCCGCACCCGCGCCTGGTGCTGGGGCCGCCGCCCTCCCACCCCGAGCTCTTGGAGCTGCAACTGCTGAACACGCTGGAAGAACGGATTGAGCGGCTGGCGGCGCTGGGTGTCGACTACCTGCTCATCGTGCCTTTCACCAAGGAATTTGCGCAGTGGACTTCGGAAGAATACATCCAGAACCTGCTGCTGCGCACCGTGGGCGCGAAGCAGTTGGTGATTGGCTACGACCACCGCTTTGGCAAAAACCGCGAGGGCGGCTTCGACTACCTCCGCCAGCACGCCGACCGCTACGGCCTGACTGTGGAGGAGATTCCGCGCGAAGACGTGGATGCTGTGGGCGTGAGCAGCACGCGCATCCGGCAGGCGCTGCGGCAGGGCGATGTGGCCACCGCCAACCGCTACCTGGGCTACTACTACCCCCTCACCGGGCGCGTGGAGCACGGCCAGAAACTGGGCCGCACGATAGGCTACCCCACCGCCAACCTGCGCGTGGAGGAGCCCTTGAAACTGGTACCGGCCCGCGGTATTTATGCCGTGTGGTGCACCACGGCGGCGGGAACGCGGCATGCGGGCATGCTCAGCATCGGCGTACGGCCCACGATTGGAAACGATTTGGCGCAGACCATTGAGGTGAATTTGCTGGATTTCAGCGGCGACTTATACGAGCAGCTGCTGACGCTGGAGTTTGTGGCCTGGCTGCGGGCTGAAGAAAAATACGACGGCCTGGACGCGTTAACGGCCCAATTGGCGTTAGATGCGCAGAATACCCGCGCGGCACTGGCAATCGGCTGAGTTTCGCGCCGGGTGTTGTAGAGACGCATCATTGCGTCTCGTCGTTGAACGAATTGTGGCAGGACTGTTGAATAGCGCCGCCCAACGCCGAGACGTCACTATGCGTCTTTACAAACGTTCGCCGACCCGGCCAATCAATATCAACCTATTTACTTCCAATGAATTATTTCCGATTATTGCTGATGTGCTGCGGCGTGTTTTTTTCCGTAGCTGCGCAGGCGCAAAGCAAAATCACGGGCATCGCGCTCGACTCCGTGACGCACGAGCCACTGGCCTTTGCCAGCGTGTTTCTGGCCAACACCACGCTGGGCGCGACTACCACCGAGAAGGGTGAGTTTGAATTCCCGCGCGTGCCCAAGGGCACCTACGACATTGTGGGCTCCTACGTGGGCTACCGCTTGGGCAAGCAAACCATCACCGTGGAAACCACGCCGCTGAAGCTGACCATCAACCTCGCGCCCACCGGCAACCAGTTAGGCGAGGTGGTGGTGAAGCCCGAGCCCAACAAGCCCGAGCAGTACCGGCAGTTTGCCGAGCTGTTTCTGGGCGGCAGCACGTTTTCGGAGCAATGCCACATCAGCAACCCCGACGATGTGCGCGTGATGCTCGACGACTCGACGCAGGAGCTGTCGGCCCGCACCAAGGAGTTTCTGCAGATTGACAACGATGCCCTGGGCTACCGCCTGAAATACTACGGCCTGTACTTCGCCTACGACAAGGAAGCGGGCTCGATTACCTACTACGGCCAGCCAGTATTCGAGGAGATGAAGCCGCGCGACGAGGCCCAACGCCGGCTGTGGGCGGCCAACCGCCTCACGGCCTACACGGGCTCGTTCATGCACTTCCTGCGCTCGGTGTACACCAACCGCCTGGAGGCCGGCAACTTCCTCACCCAGCAAATTAAAGTAGCAACCAACCCGCGCTACGAACGGGCGCAGCAACAGCGCGAAGCCCTGCTGAAAGCTGGCGCGGCCGGGGCCTACTCGCCCGCCGAAAAAGACTCGCTGCGCCGCTGGAGCCGCGAGCAGCCCGAGCTGGCCACGCTTTATTCTGAGCCCCGGCCCATCGACAGCATCCGCTATGTGAAGCCCAACGGCCGCACCTACTTGCGCTACACCGGCGAGCTGCAGGTAGCGCATTTTGGCGAAGCGCCCGACCCGCGCTTCAAGCAGCCGATGAACACGCTGGGCTACGCGCGCACGCCGTTTCCGCCCCTGCGGCAGGTGTCGCGCCTGCAGCTGGTGGATAACGAGGCCGAGATTCAGGCCGACGGCTCGCTGCGCAACCCGCTGTCGGTGGCCATTGGCGGCTACTGGGGCTTCGAGAAAATCGGCGAGTTTTTGCCCTACGACTACGTGCCCACGGGCATGCCCAGCCCGGCGCGCACGCCGGCCGCGCGGCCAGCGGCGCGCCCGGTGCGGCGGTAGGCAAAGGAAGGGTTGGCATTCGGCGACTACCTTGGGCGCGGTCTTTCCAATGGCCTCCATTCCGCATGGCTTTTCCTGATTTTGCCGCTTCTCTGCCGACGCTGCGGCGGCTGGCGTTGCTCCCTCTCCTGTTGCTGCTGGGGTCGGTCGGTGCTCGGGCGCAGATTTCCATCTCGGGGCAGGTGCGCGATTCACTGACGCAGGCGCCGCTACCGTTTGCCAGTGTGTTTCTGGCCAATACGACGCGGGGCACTACCACCGATGCCGAAGGACGCTTCCGGCTGACTAACGTGGCTCCGGGGCACTACGACCTGGGCGTGAGCTACGTGGGCTACCGGCTGTTCAATCAGTCGGTAAACCTAACCGGGCCGCTTGTTATCAATCCGCTAGTTGCTCCGCTGGCCCAGCAGCTGGCCGAAATTGTGGTCCGGCCCGAGCCCAACCGCGAAGACGACTACCAGCGGTTCCGGGAGTTGTTTCTGGGTAATTCCACGCTCTCGCGCCAGTGCCGGATTTTGAACCCCGACGGCGTGCGGGTGCGCTACGACCCGCAGCAAAACGTGCTGACGGCCACCGTGCCCCACGCGCTGGAAGTGGAAAACCCGGCGCTGGGCTACCGCCTCACGTTCTACCAACTCGATTTCCGGGCCGAGTTCGCCGACCAGAGCGTGGGGCTGACCTTGCTCACGCAGGTGGTCTTCAAGGACCTGCCCGGCACCGCGCGCCAGCAAAAGCGCTGGGCGGCCAACCGCCAGAAGGCCTATCTGGGCTCCTACCAACACTTTTTGCGTAGCATGTATGCCAACCGCGTGGCCGAAGAGGGCTTCCGGGTGCAGAAGCTGCGGCGCGTGCCCAACCCGCGCCGCCTGGCTGCCGACGCAGTCCTGCGCCAACTGCAGCGGCAGCACAGCACCGCCCAATTGCCCGATTCGCTGCTGCAAGCCTTACGCGAGCCCCGCGAGCTGGCGTTCCTCTACAAGCCCACGCTGCCGCCCGACAGCCTACGCCGTACCGAGCCCGGCACCGACCGCGTGTGGCTGCGCTTCCGCGACCTGCTGGCCGTAACCTACGAGCGCGAAACGCCCGACGCGAACTACCGCCGCCCGGGCCCCAACTTCACCTCGGTGCGGCCGCGCTACGAAGAATCGGTGGTGCACCTGCAGCAGCCCGAAGCCGAGGTAGAGGCCATTGGGGCACTGGTAGTGCCGCTGGCCGTGCTGAACGAGGACTACTGGGGCTTCGAGAAAATTGGTGAACTGCTGCCACTCGACTATCAGCTGCCCGCCGGCGCGGTCTCCACGACGGCCAAGCCCGCGCCGTGACGTAATTTTCGGCCCCCAACGGCGCACGCGCGCCGCCAATTCCCACCCCATGATTGACAAAACCGTACTCAACGCCGAAGCCGCCCTGCAGGGGCTGGCCGATGGTATGACCCTGATGCTCGGCGGCTTCGGCCTGTGCGGCATCCCCGAAAACGCCATTGAGGAAATCCTGCGCCTCGGCGTGAAGAACCTGACCTGCATCAGCAACAACGCCGGCGTCGACGACTTTGGCATCGGTCGGCTGCTGCAAACCAAGCAGGTGCGCAAGATGATTTCGAGCTACGTGGGCGAAAATGCCGAATTCGAGCGCCAGCTCCTCAGCGGCGAACTTGAAGTGGAGCTGATTCCGCAGGGCACCCTGGCCGAGCGCTGCCGGGCCGGCGGCGCGGGCATTCCGGCCTTCTTCACCCCCGCCGGCTACGGCACCGAGGTGGGCGAGGGCAAGGAAAGCCGCGAGTTCAACGGCAAGATGTACCTGCTCGAAACCGCCCTGCACGCCGATTTCGCCTTCGTGAAAGCCTGGAAGGGCGACACGGCCGGCAACCTCATCTACAAAGGCACGGCCCGCAACTTCAACCCCATGATGGCCACGGCCGGCAAAATCACGGTGGCCGAAGTGGAGGAGCTGGTGCCCGCCGGCGAGCTCGACCCCAACCAGATTCACACGCCGGGCATTTTCGTGCAGCGTATTTTCCAGGGCGAGCAGTACGAGAAGCGCATTGAACAGCGCACAGTGCGGGAAGCAGTTAAAAGGTAAAAGTGAAGAGTTAAAAGCCTTTTGGCACTTCCTCACGCTTTGTTTTAACTCTTCACTTTTAATTTTTAACTCAACCACATGCTAGACAAACACGGCATTGCCCGGCGCATCGCGCAGGAAGTTCAGAATAATTCTTACGTCAACCTCGGTATCGGCATTCCGACGCTGGTAGCCAATTACATCCCGGCCGGCATCAACGTCGAGCTGCAATCCGAAAACGGCCTGCTCGGCATGGGCCCCTTTCCGACCGAAGACCAGGTCGACCCCGACCTCATCAACGCCGGCAAGCAGACGGTAACCACGCTGCCCGGCTCCAGCATTTTCTCCTCGGCCGACTCATTCGGCATGATTCGCGGCGAACACGTCGACCTCACCATCCTCGGCGCGATGGAGGTGTCGGAGCGCGGCGACATTGCCAACTGGAAAATTCCGGGCAAGATGGTCAAGGGCATGGGCGGCGCGATGGACCTGGTGGCTTCGGCCAAGAACATCATCGTGGCCATGCAGCACGTGGCCCGCGACGGCAGCAGCAAGCTACTGTCCGACTGCACCTTGCCCATTACGGGCCTGCGCTGCGTAAAGAAAATCGTGACCGAGCTGGCCGTTATTGACGTTACGCCTGACGGCTTCGTGCTGCGCGAGCGCGCGCCGGGCGTGAGCGTGGAGCAGATTGTGGCCGCCACCGCCGGCAAGCTCGTGGTGCCCGCCGGCGAAGTACCCGAAATGCAGGGCGTGTAGTAAATGCTTCCAAAGCGGTTCGGCGTATCTTCGCTACCGCACTTTTTGCCCCGAAGCTATGCGCCGACTCCTACCCTTTTTGCTGCTAGCTACCATGCCGGCGCTGGCCCAAACTACCTCGCCGGTTATCGACCGCACCGATTTTCCGTCGCTGACGGCCGGCGTCGACAGCCTGCGCCTGAGCGTGGCCGGCCCAGTACTGCCGGCCAGCGCCCCTCCCCTGAGCCGGCGCGGGGCCAACCAAACCTGGAACTACGCCGCGCTGGTGCCCGTGAGCCAACGCGTGGAATCGTACGTCCCGGCTAGCGTTGTTACGGCGACTTCGCTGTTTTACTCCTTAACATTTGGCCCGTTTGGCGGCGCAAACCGGGCCACTGTGGCTTCGCCCCAGGCGCTGCCCGTGCCGGCGGGGGCCAATTTGCCCATCGCCGTCACCGATACCTACCAGTTCTATAACCTGGCCGCTGCCGGAGCCACGCCGCAGGATTTCCGCTCGGTGGGCTTTGGCGCTTCGCTCAACGGCACGGCCATTCCGGTTACCTATGCCAGCGCGGCCCAGCAGGATGTTATCTACCGCTTCCCGCTCAGCTTCGCCAGCCTGGCTGATTCCAGCAACTCGTTTTTCTCGACGCCGGCCGCCATTGCCTCGGCCGGTTACCTCAGCCAAAAGCGCAAGCGCGTGAACAAGCCCGATGCCTGGGGCACGCTCACCACGCCCTTCGGCACGTTCCAGACGGTGCGCGTCGTCACCAAGCTCATCGACCACGACAGTGTGGCTTTTGGCGGCATGGCCGGCCAGGGCTTCGATATCCCGCTGACGCGCGAGTACAAGTGGCTCGCCAAGGGGCAGCACGTGCCGCTACTCACCATCACCACGCGCCTGCTGGCCGGGCAGGAAACCATTACCGGCGTGGAGTACCGCGACATTTACCGCCGCATCGTCCGCCTGGCCACCCGCGACGCGGTCCTCGATGCCGGGCTGGCCGCCGCGCCCAACCCTTCGGCCGTGGGCAGCGCGCTCACGCTCAGCGTGCCGGCGGGCAGCGGGCCACTCACGGTATCGGCGACTGATGTGGTGGGGCGGCTGCTGTTCCGGCGCAGCTACGCCGGTGGCGCGGGCAGCGTTAGCATCGGGGCCGAGGCTTTCGGCAGCTTCCGCGGCGTGGCGCTGCTGACAGTGCAAACGGCGCGGGGCACGGCCACGCGCCGGGTGGTGCGCGAGTAGGCCGAGGCCGAACATTGCACCGTTTTGCCGGTTTTGCCGTTTGAGTACCCGTTGGCGAACGCCGCCAACGGGTTTTTTCATGGGTAAATTTGCGGGCCCGATGGCCGTTGCCGGCCGGCCGGGCTGGTGACTGAACTGACTTTTATACCGCGTTATTCGATAGTATGGCAACTTCTTCCAACGGCAAATCTGCCGCGTCTTCCGCCGCCAACGGCAAAGCCTTGCCCGGCGGCGCGCATGCCAAAAAAGTGGGCAAGCCCGCTCCGGCCGTCGTGGCCGAGCGCCTCACGCCCACCGCCGTGCCGGCCCACAAGCTGGTGCTGCGCACGCTGCGCCGCTCCGATTTTAAGGCCATCAAGGACATCATGGACAAGGTGTATTCCAACATGGAAGGCGCCTGGGCGGCCGATGAATTTGCGGCCCTGCTCCGCAAGTTTCCGGAGGGCCAGATTGGTATTGAGGACAACGGCCGGCTGGTAGCCGCCGCGCTGGCCATCATTGTGGATTACAGCAAGTTCGGTGACAAGCACACCTACGCCAAAATCACGGGCAACGGCAAGTTCGACACCCACGACGACGACGGCGACACGCTCTACGGCGTCGACGTGTTTGTGGACCCCGAATACCGCTCGCTGCGCCTGGGCCGCCGCCTCTACGATGCCCGCAAGGAGTTGTGCGAGAACCTGAACCTGCGCGCCATGGTGGCCGGCGGGCGCATCCCCGGCTACGCCGCTTACGCCAACGAGATGACGCCGGCCAAGTACGTGGAGATGGTGCGCAATAAGGAGCTGGTCGACCCCATCCTCACGTTCCAGCTCTCGAACGAGTTTTACGTGCGTAAAATCATTCGCGGCTACCTGCCTTATGATTCGGAATCAAAGGCTTACGCCACGCTGCTGGAGTGGATTAACGTGTACTACGAGGAGACGGAAAAGCTCATCGGCAACACCAAATCCAACGTCCGCATCGGCATTGTACAGTGGCAGATGCGCGCCACCCGCTCGCTGGAAGATTTGATGCAGCAAATCGAGTTTTTCGTGGACACCGTGAGCGGCTACAAGGCCGACTGCGTGATGTTTCCGGAGTTTTTCAACGCCCCGCTCATGGCCCTTACCAACGAGGACTCGCCGGCGGTGGCCATCCGGGCGATGGCAGCTTTCACCGAGCCCATCAAGGCCAAGATGATGGAATTGGCCGTGAGCTACAACATCAACATCGTGGCCGGCTCGATGCCGGTTTACCTCGATGAAAAGCTGCACAACGTGGCCTTCCTCTGCCGCCGCGACGGCACCGTGGACGAGCAGTACAAGCTGCACGTAACGCCCGACGAGGCCAGCTACTGGGGCATGCGCGGCGGCGACAAGCTGAAGTGCTTCGACACGGATTTCGGCAAAATTGGCATTCTGGTGTGCTACGACGTGGAATTCCCCGAGCTGAGCCGCATGCTGAGCGACGAGGGCATGAAAATCCTGTTTGTGCCGTTCTGGACCGATACCAAGAACTCCTACCAGCGCGTGCGCCTCTGCGCCCAGGCCCGCGCCATCGAAAACGAGTGCTACGTGGCCATCACCGGCTCGGTGGGCAACTTGCCCCGCATCGAGAACATGGACATTCAGTATTCGCAGTCGGCCGTGTTCAGCCCTTCCGACTTCGCCTTCCCGCACGATGCCATCGTAGCCGAAGCCACCCCCAACACGGAGATGACCCTCATCGCCGACCTCGACCTGGACCTGTTGAAGGACCTGAACACCAGCGGCGCCGTGCGCAACCTGCGCGACCGCCGCAAGGACCTGTACTCGGTGAGCTGGGTGAAGAAAACCGAGCGCGACGACGAGCTGCTGGCCCAGGGCGAGGAGCGGCTGCCCAAAACCGGCTCGCGCCGCAAGGCCATCGCGGCGGGGTAGCCAACTAAACAATATATAGTTGCGAAAAGCGCGGCCACTTACATGGCCGCGCTTTTTTGGTTGCGGCAAACTGGTGCGGTGGACGCGGCTGCTTATTGGCGCACCGTCAGGTACGCCGACAGGGAAGCGCCCGGCTCCCGCTTCCAGGCGCCCAGGCTGCTGCTGCGCGAAATGGCCGCGCCCCCAAACTGGCCGCCGTAGCTGAAAATAGGCTGAGCAAACTTGCTTTGCGTAACCGGGACGGCCGGTTCCTTGCCGGGCAAAAACTCGAAACCGACGAAGAAGTCCGTTTGCAGCCGCAGGTCGTATTTGGTGAGGTCGATGGTGAGCCAGCCGTTTTCAATGGGTGTGCGCACCAGAATGGCTTGTTCGATAAGTCGCTCGCCGGGCAGGCCCTCGGCGACGCGGTAGAAGTTGAGCCGAAACGCCAGGGTATCGACGGTGGGGTAGCGCAGGAAAATGTGCGCCTGCACCAGCTCCGCCGGTCGGCTGCCCAGCGAAATAAGCTTCGCAAATTCCCGGATATCGTGCGTTTCCCGGTCCCTCACCTGGCCCCAGATTACGGGACTGTGGGTGGTGGTGCCGATACGACGCGTTTTCGGGGTGCGGCCCAGCACCACTATTTCTTTCAGCGCGGTGGCCTTTTCGGCTAAAACAACGGTGTGTTGCTGGGCACCGGCGATGGCCCGGGACTGCTCCTGAAAGCCAACGGCTGAAAACGTGAGCGTATCGTGGGCCAGTTGGGCCGGAATGCGTAGCGAGAAGCCGCCATTCTCATCGGCAATGGTGCCGACATTTTTTCCTCTAATGCCGATGTTGACGAAGGGAATAGCTGCCTTGGTGGCCTGAGCCTGTACGCGGCCGGTGAGCAGGATGTCCTGCGCAAAAGCAGGAAAAAAACTAACCGCTAGCAGAGCCAGCAGCGTGAATAGTCGAAGAAGAAGCATCGCAGGAAACTGAGTGGATTGAGTTGACTGGATACTCAAACCCTGCTGATGGTTGCTATGCCACTTAACCGCTTACTCAATCGGCGAGCAGCTTATAATACACGGCCGTGGCGTGCGGCAACCCGTCGTGGTTGATGAAGTACGCCGGAATAGCTCCCACAAATTGGTACCCCATGTTCTGATACAGAACTTCGGCCCCGTCGCCGTGCCGCGTATCGAGCACCAGCGTGCTGCGGCCCAATTGCCGCGCCTGGGCTTCCAGCGCTTCGAGCAGCTGGCGGGCCACGCCCCGCCGACGTGCCTGCGTGTGCACCAACAGTTTCGATACTTCGGCGCGCAGCAGGGAGTTGGGGCGGGTAGCGAGGTCGAGTTGCACGGTGCCCAGCAGTTCGCCGGTGCCCGATTGTTCGGCAACCAGCAGCACCCGGTGCCCGGCCTCGATGGCCGCAACGACACTCTGCCAGTATTCGTCGGCTTCGGCAGCAGGCAGCGGTGGCAGGAAGCCAACCGAGGCGCCCGAGTCGACGGCATCGCGCAGCAACTCATACAGCTGCGGCAGTAGGGGGCGGGCTTCGGCCGCGCTGAGGGAAGTGATGATGTATTCCATAAGTGGCACAAGAAAACTATGCCACCGCAAATCAGCCCGCGCAGAAGATTGGATGGGAGCCAACCGCGCTTTTGTGCGTAAACTGCGCATTCGTTTGCTTACCCGTTGTTCCAACTCAATCCCGTAAAAGACACATGCGCGCTTTCATCACCGGAGCCAACCGCGGCCTGGGCCTCGAGCTTACCCGCCAGTACCTCGAGCGCGGCGACCAGGTTTTTGCTGCCTGCCGGCAGCCCGCCGCCGCCACCGAGCTCCAAACCCTGAAGCAGCAGTACGCCGACCGCCTCGTGCTGTTGCCCCTCGACGTAACCAGCGCGGCCTCGATTGATGCCGCCGTGGCCACCACCCAAGAGCACACCGAGGCGCTCGATGTTCTCATCAACAACGCCGGCGTGTACCCGCACGCCGGCTCGGGCGATGACCACCAGCGCCTGGGCCAGCTTACCCACGATGATGCCATGGAAACCATGCAGGTGAATGCCATCGGGCCGCTGCTGGTGTCGCAGGCGCTGCTGCCGCTGCTGCGGGCCGGCCGCAAGGGCCGCATCCTCAGCATCTCGTCGGGCCAGGGCTCCCTCACCTGGAAAGCTACCGGCGACCCCTACCACTACAGCGCCAGCAAAGCCGCCCTGAACATGTACATGCGCAGCCTGGCCGCCGAAATCGGCCACATGGGCCTGATTTCGGTGCTCGTGGACCCCGGCTGGATGCGCACCGAAATGGGCGGTGAGCACGCCACCCAGGAGCCCGCCGACTCGGCCCGCGGCATCATCCGGCTGGCCGAGCAGCTGCACACCGAAGAAAACGGCAGCTTCGTGACGTGGCAGGGCCAGGCCGTGCCGTGGTAGGGCGCACAGCCATTTTTGGCGGTTGCTTCGGGGTGGTGGCCAGTGGGCTGCCACCCTTCTTTTTTGCCCCACCACTCGTGGGATTCGGCGTGTGCGGGGAGCTTACTTTCCGAAAATCAGGGAATTAAAAGCGAGTTAAAATGAATTTCTGATGAATCCATTCGGCCGGCTATTGACGTAGGACAAGGCAAGGAGTCTGCCCAAGGGTGGGCGCTGAAGGCTAATTTCCATCACCTAACCTTACCAAAAGCATGCTTCGGAAAACTACTTTCTACCCTGCTGCCCTGCGCCGCACCCTGCTGGGACTGGCCGCGCTGGGGCTTTCGGCGGCTGCGGCCCAGGCCCAAACCGTTTACGGCCTGGTGAGTACCGCCGGCGCGGTTAGCAGCCTGGCCACGTTTCAGGCCACGGCCCCGGGCACTTTTACGGCCACGGTGCCCATTACGGGCCTTGCAACCGGACAAACGCTGGTGGGGCTCGACACCCGCCCCAACACCGGCCAGCTGTTTGCACTGGGCTATACTGCCACCGGCACCCAGGCGCAGCTCTATACCTTGAACCCCACCACCGGTGCCCTGACGACCGTGGGCGGGGCTATCACGCTGAACCTAGGCACGGTGCTTAACCGCATCGGTTTCGACTTTAACCCCACCGTGGACCGCATTCGGGTGACGGGCAGCAACAACAGCAATTTCCGCCTCAACCCCAACAACGGGGCCGTTGCCGCCACCGATACCAACCTGGCCTACGCCACTACCGATGCCAACGCTGCCCAAACGCCCGGCGTAGGCGCGGTGGCCTACGGAAACTCCTTTATCGGGGCCACTACTACGGTGCTCTACGACATCGACGAAGCCAATAGCCGCTACACCACCCAGGACCCGCCGAACAACGGTACGCTTAACAGCCGCACGGCTCTTACGGTGAATACGGCCACGGCCCTGGCCACCGACCTCGACATTTATTTCGACCCCACGGCCCGCACCAACGGCGCTTACCTGACCATTGCCACCGGCACCACGGCTGCCCCCACCACGCAGCTTTACACCCTGGACTTCATTACCGGTGCCAACATGACGGCCGTGGGCACCGTGGGCCCGGCCGGCACGCTGGTGACCGATATTGCCTTCGCCATCAGCCGGCCAGCTACCTTGCCGGCCATCACCGGGCAGCTGGCCTACGCGCTGGCCGGCACCAACCTGCTTACATTCGATACGGGCCAGGTGGGCCTGATTCGCACTTCCGTTGGCATCACCGGCGTCGATGCCGCTCAGACCCTGGTAGGGCTCGACATTCGGCCGGCCACCAACACCCTATACGCACTGGGCTACAACGCCACGGCCCAGACCTACACGCTGTACTCGCTGAATAACCTCACCGGCGTGGCCACGGCCGTGAATGCCACGCCCATTGCCCTGGCGCTGGGCACGGGCAAGGTTGGGTTCGACTTTAACCCCACGGTCGACCGCATTCGGGTAACGTCGGGCAACCGCGCCAACTTCCGCCTCAACCCGGTTGATGGCACCGTAGCCGCCACCGATACCCAGCTGGCCTACGCCACCACCGACGCCAACGCCGCCGCTACGCCCAACATCGGGGCCTCGGCCTACACCAACAGCGTGGCCGGGACTACCGCCGCCACCACGACCCTTTACAACTACGACCTGGGCCTGAACATCCTCGCTACCCAGAGCGCCCCCAACACCGGGGTACTGGCCACCGTGGGCGCTACGGGCATCGTAGCCAATACCACCACCCCCAGCCTCGACCTGGACATCTACTCGTCGGCAGCTGGCACCAACACAGCCTACCTGGTGGCCAACCCCGGCACTGCCACCAGCACCAACCTTTACACCGTGAACCTGACTACCGGCGCAACAACGCTGGTGGGCGCCATCGGCAACGGCCTGGCAGCCCGCGACATCGCCGTAGCCGGCTCCGGCGGCGTGGCTACGGCCGTGCGCGAGCGCGCCGACCTCGCCACCGGCTTCGGCCTCTACCCGAACCCGACTACCCGCCAAACCAACGTCGTTTTTGCGCTGGCCCAGGCAGGCCGCGTGCAACTTGACGTGTACGATGCCATGGGCCGCCGGGTGGCCACCACGGTCGCTGGGCAGCTGGCAGCCGGGCCCAACACCCTGCGCTGGGAAGCCGACGCACTTCGCACCGGCCTTTACACTATGCGCCTGAGCGTGAACGGCCAGGCGACTGCCAGTCGCCAACTGATGCTGGAGTAGACTGCCAGCCAAGCCCCGGCGCTGATGCGCCGGCAGGGTCAAGCACCAAAAGGCCCCGAAGCAATGCTTCGGGGCCTTTTGGTGCTTGACCCTGCCGGGTAGCTACGCTTTACCGCTAGCATGAACACTTCGATATGCAATTCTGAACCGGGCGGCATCACCCTATCGAAAGCCATTAACCTGCTAATTGGCACCTTTTACCGGCATATTGTACCCTATTCAGCCACTGGCTGCTTATCTACGTGCGGTTTGCTTATATATTGCCCGCTGCATACACCGTTTTTTCACCAACCCCCACCAAATACTATGCGAAAACATCTACTTTTTCTCTTTTTTTGGGTCTTTGCCCTTGGGGTGCATGGCCTGCACGCGCAAAACCGTACGGTTAGCGGTACTGTGAAAGCTGCTGACGGAGGGTCCATCCCGGGCGCAACCGTTATTGTGAAAGGTGGCAATCAGGGCACCTCGACCGATGCCAACGGCCAGTATTCGCTGGCTGTGCCGGCCACGAGCACAACCCTGGTGTTTTCGTTTGTGGGTTATGATAAAAAGGAAGTAACGGTTGGCGAACAGTCCGTTATCAACGTCACGCTGACCGCCGCATCAACCGGCCTCGACGAAGTGGTAGTGGTGGGCTACGGCACCCAGCTGCGGCGCGACCTCACGGGCAACGTGGCCACCATCACGGGCAAGGAAATTGCCACTTCTCCGGTGCAAAGCTTCGACCAGGCCCTGCAGGGCCGGGCTCCGGGCGTGAACATCACCACCCCCAACGGCGTGCTCAACAACCCGCCCGTTATTCGGGTGCGCGGCACCAACTCCATCAACCTGAGCTCGGCACCGCTGGTGGTGATTGACGGGATTCCGGCCTACAGCGGCAATACCTCGGCCGTGGGCAGCGTGCCCAACAACCCGCTCAGCAACCTGAACCCGGCCGACATCGAGAGCATGGAAGTGCTGAAAGATGCTTCGTCGACGGCCATCTACGGCTCGCGGGCCGCCGGGGGCGTGATTCTGGTGACCACCAAAAAAGGCAAGAAGGGCCAGAGCCACCTCAGCTACGATACCTGGGTAGGCTGGTCGAAACCCGTACGCCTGTACGACGTGCTGAACGCGCAGGACTACATTGCCGTGAAAAACGAGGCCGTGCGCAACCTGAACGCCAACCGGGCTTCGGTTGGGGCGGCCGCTACCAACATTGAGGGCTTTAAGGCAACGGATGCCAATGGCGTCACCGCCGACACGCGCTGGTACGACTACATCTACCGCACGGGCTTTTCGCAAACGCACAACCTGAACTTTTCGGGAGGCAACGAAAAAACGAGCTTCTACTCGTCGGTAGGCTATTCGAAGCAGCAGGGCATGCTGGTGCGCAACGATTTCGAACGCGTTTCGGCCCGCATGAACATCGACCATAAGCTGTTCAATCCGCTCACGGTGGGTATGCGCGTGGCGTATTCCAACACCCACAACTCTTCGCCCAACTCGGGCTCGGTGGCCAGCGGTGCCTTCGGCACGGCCGGCCTGGGCCGCCTGCCGCTGGTGCTGCCGCCCAACATCGCTCCCTACAATCCCGATGGCAGCTTCAACACCAGCGGGGCCGGCGTCGGCCCGGGTCCCAACATCAACCCGACGACCGGCGCGCCCCTGCTGCCGGGCTACTACAACCCGCTCGTTGACCTGACCTACAACTACTTCCATTCCGACGGCAACGAGATTCAGGGCAGTGTGTACGCCAACTTGGAACTGGTGAAGGGCCTGAACCTGCGCACCAACTACGGGGTGAACAGCATTTCGCTCGAAGACAAAACCTTCTACACGGCCCTGGCCGGCGACGGCTTTTCGACGCAGGGCCTGGCCGCCAACTACTACCGCACCAACAAGCGCTGGAACTGGCAAAACACCATCCAATACGACCACACCTTTGGGGAGAAGCACAACCTGTCGGTGCTGCTGGGCAACGAACAGCAGAACACCAACATCGTGCGCTGGGGCGCTTCGCGCACTTCGGTGGCTGACCCGTACTTCACCACCTACGAAGGCAACTTCACCAACATCACCGCCGATGGCAACTACCAGGGCGCCGATTACCTGGTGTCGTTTTTCGGCCGCCTCAACTACAATTTCAGCCGCAAGTACCTAGCTACGTTGAATGTGCGGCGTGACGGCTACTCGGCCTTCGCCAAGAAGTACGGCAACTTCTACGGGGCCTCGCTGGGATACGTGGTGTCGGAAGAAGATTTCTGGAAAAACTCGTCGTTTGCCCAGGCATTCTCCTTCCTGAAAATAACCGGCAGTTACGGCAACGTGGGCAACAACCAGGGCATCGACCCCTACGTGTCGCTCCAGACTTACGGCTCCTCCCTATATGGCCCGAATGCCACGCTGTTTTTCGCCAACGCCGGCAACTCCAACCTGACCTGGGAAACCAGCAAAAAGACCGATGTGGGCTTGTCCTTCGGCTTCCTGCAGGACCGCCTCACGGGTGATTTCGCCTACTACCGCAACCTGGTCGATGGCGTGATTCTGAGCGTGCCCCAGGCCCCGTCGAAGGGTATTCCGAACACCGGTTCTGGCCCCGGCACCGTGGGCAACGCGATTTTCTCCAACGTGGGCTCGATGCAGAACACGGGCATCGAACTGAACCTGCGCTTCAACGCAATCCAGGGCACCAACTTCAGCTGGACGGTGAGCGGCAACGTTACGACGCTGAAGAACGAAGTGCTGCAGCTGGCCTTTGACGGGCAGCGCATTCCGACGGCTACGTCGGGCCTCGAAACGGCCAACTACACCCAGGTGGGCCATTCGGTGGGCGAAATCCTGGCCGTTCCCTCGCTGGGCGTGAACCCGGCCAACGGCCGCCGCATGCTGCAGAAGGCCGACGGCACGGTGGTGCAGTACGAGCACCTGGGTTCGGGCTGGACCACCCTCGATGGCAAGCCCGCCAGCGCCCCCAACCAGCTCGCCGACGGCATCTACTACGGCCCGGTGCTGCCCAAGTGGTACGGCGGCGTCGACAACACGTTCCGCTACCGTTTCCTCGACCTGGGCGTGTTCGTGCAGTTTTCGGGCGGCAATTACATCTACAACGGCACGAAGGCCGGCCTGCACGACCAGCGCTTCTGGAACAACCAAACCGACATCAAGAACCACTGGACGGCTGAAAACACCAACGCGCTGTGGCCCCGCGTCGTGTACGGCGACAACGTGTCGAACGGCTCGGCCATCGTAATGTCGTCGAACGTGGAGAAAGGCGACTTTGCCCGGTTGCGGCAGGTATCGCTGGGCTACACTTTTGCCCCGACCTTCCTCTCCCGCCTGAACGTTGCCAACGCCCGGCTCTACGCGCAGGTCCAGAACGCCTTCCTGCTGACGAAATACTCGGGCATCGACCCCGAAATTTCGACAAACGGCGGCAGCAACACCGGTGCCGGGGTCGACCGCAACTCCGTCGGCCAGGCCCGCACCTACACTTTGGGCTTCAACATTGGCTTTTAATCGACGCTATTCTAATGAACTCGCTATTCCATCATTCACGAACCGTTGTGCTTTGCACGGCCCTGCTGGCGCTGGGTACCGTTTCCTGCCAGAAAGACCGGCTGAACCCAATTCCCGACACTGCCCTCTCCGACCAGGTGGTGTTTGCTTCGCCAACCCGCATCCTGGCCCAGGTCAACAACCTGTATAGCTACGTTAAGGTCGGCGGCTTTTACGGCGGCCGCTTCCAGATTTTTAGCGACATCCGGGCCAACGACTTTATCAACCGCACGTCCAATGCCGTAACGGGCCTCACCGTGTGGAACCACACGCTGACGGAAGCCTCGCAGAACGACGTAATCAACACCTGGGGTTTTGGCTACGCGGCCATCAACCAGGCCAATGTTTTTCTGGATGGATTGGACGCCAACGAATCAAAGTTCGTGGCGCCCCTGTTCCCGGCCGGCTACACCGCCACTGCCAACAACTACCGCGGCGAAGCCCGCCTGTTGCGCGCCCTGAGCTACTACGCCCTGCTGCAGCTGTATGCCCGGCCCTACGCCGACGGCAACGGCAGCAAGCCCGGCCTGCCGCTGCGCCTGAAAGGCGAAACCACCGATGCTAATAACAACCTGGCACGCAGCACCGTAGCCGAAGTGTACACCCAGATTCTGGCCGACCTCACCTTTGCCGAGCAGAACCTGCCCGCAACCTACCCCGCGGGCGCCAACCCGAGCCTGAACGTAACGCGCGCGCACCGCAACACCGCCATTGCCCTGAAGACCCGGGTATACCTGAGCATGGGGCGCTACGCGGATGTCATCACCGAAGCCAACAAGCTGGTGCCGGCCGCGGCCCCGTTTGTAGCGCCTACCGGGGTGCCTCATGCGCTGAGTGCTTCCATTGCCACCGTGTTTGCCCCAACCCAGGAAACCGCGGAGAGCATCCTGTCCTTCCCCTTCACGGCCCAGGACGCTCCCGGCACGCAAAACCAGCTGGCCTACTACTACCTGCCCACGTCGCTGGGCGGCAACGGCGAATACGGCCTGAACACGGCAGCGGGCGGCATTCTGGCCGACCCTGGCTTCGCGGCAACCGATGCCCGCCGCACGGCACTCATCGCCACCTCGGGCACCGAGTCATTCCTGAAAAAATACCCGACCGGCACCCCCTACACCGACAAAGCCCCGGTTATCCGCTACGCCGAAGTACTGCTGAACCTGGCCGAAGCCCGCGTGCGCACCACCAATTCCGTCGACCCGCAGGCCCTGGCGCTGCTCAACGCCGTGCGCGGCCGCTCGAACCCCACCGGGGTATACACGGCGGCCAGCTTTGCCTCGGCCAGTGCCCTTACGGATGCAATTCTGTTGGAGCGCCGCATCGAGTTCCTGGGCGAAGGCATCCGTAATTTCGACATCATGCGCCTGAATGCCACCATCCCGGGCAAAGGCTCGGTGCCGGCCATCCCCAACACCAGCACCAATTACGTTTGGCCGATTCCCTCGTCCGAACTGGCCGTGAATACCCTCATGACCCGCAACTAGCATCGGTGCAGCTTGCCCACCCTGCAACCGCATCAAAAGGCTTGCTCCGCAACGAGCAAGCCTTTTTGCATGAGCCAACCTGCATCCAGACATCACTGCCCCAGGCAACCAAACCAGCCTGCGCCCCGAGACACAAAGAAAATGCTGGCCAAAGCTAGCATTTTCTTTGGTTGCCCCCTCGGCTGTCCACCGGCTGAGCGACGCCACCAAGCAAGCGCCATGCGGTTAGTTACCAATTATTTACAGTGCTGTTATGTTTTTTTTACATAGGCCTTCATTATTCATTCAATATTCATTCTTGCCGATGTGTTAAAGAAAATGTGTGCAATTGTTAAACTTCCTGCATCATAGTCTGCAGTAGATGGCTTATTTTTGACGATAGTTGCTATCTAGCGACGTTTTTGCTCCCACCTAAAACCTCTGTTTTCATTTCAAACCTTAATTTTTTACCCATGAAAAAATCCTTACTCATGAGCTTGGTGCTCATGTTTACTTTCCTCACCGGAGCCTTTGCGCAAACACGCACCGTCTCGGGCCGGGTAACCGACCGGAAAACGAACGAAGGCCTGCCGGGGGTAACGGTCCTGGTGAAGGGCACGACCAACGGCACCTCGACCAACTCCGATGGTGGATTTACGCTCGACGTTCCCAGCACTACCAGCACACTCATCTTCAGCTCGGTAGGCTACATCTCGCAGGAGCGCCCCGTTGGCAGCGATGCCAGCATCAGCATCTCGCTGGTGCCCGATGTGAAGCAACTGACCGAAGTAGTTGTAACCGGCTACGGTGGTTCGCAGGATGTGAAAGACCTGACCGGCTCGGTGGCCCAGGTGAAAGAAGAAAAACTGCTGCTTCAGCCCGTTGTCAGCGTCGACCAAGCCCTCACGGGTCGTTTGGCGGGTGTGAGCATCAACACTACCAGCGGTACCCTGGGCGACCAGGCCGCAGTGCGCATCCGCGGTGCTAACTCGATTTCACTGAGTTCGCAGCCATTGTATGTGCTCGATGGCGTTCCCCTCAACACTGTTGAACAGGCTAACAACCTTAGCACACGCTTCAATCCGCTGGCTGATATAAACCCTAATGATATCGAATCGGTGAACGTGCTGAAAGATGCTTCGGCGGCGGCCATCTACGGTTCGCGTGCGGCTAATGGAGTTATCGTTATCACGACCAAGCGTGGTCGTAATGGCCAGAACCGAGTTTCTGTTAACTCCTACTATGGAGTGCAGCAAGCCATTCGCAAACCCGTCGTGCTGAACGCCACGGACTTCATGGCCATCAGCAACGAGAAGGCTTACAACAGCCGTTTCGGCAGTTCCAACGGCGTGGTGAACACGACTTACCCCATCGACATTGCCAAGCCCATAGACCTGAATGGCGACGGTGTGAACGACGAAACCAACTGGATTAACGAGATTTTCCGCAACGGTACGCAGCAGAACTACCAAGTGGCGCTTTCGGGCGGCAACGAGTTTGCCAAGTATTATGGCTCGGGCGACTGGAACGACCAGCAGGGTATTATCCTTCAAAACCGTCTGCGTCGCGGCTCGGCTCGTCTGAACCTGGACCTGACGCCCAAGAAATGGCTGAAAGCCGGCGTGAGCTTGAACTACGCTAAAACCTACAACCAAGGCATCAACGGCGAAGGTGCGCTGGCGGGTGCTACGGTATCGGGCTACACGGCTCCCCCGAACGTGCCGGCCTACCTGCCCGATGGCTCGTACTACCTGAACAGCCTGGGTAACCTAGGCAATGGCAACAACCTGATTCCGAACTCGGCCATCGCCCCCAACGCCTACTACCACATTCCGGCTACGCTGAACCTGAACAAAAACGACAACACGTCGCAGCGTATCCTGGGCAACGGTTACTTCACGGTAGAGCCCATCACCGGCCTGCAGCTGACCACGAAGTACGGCATCGACTACAACACCAACTTCGAAGAGCAGTACAGCAGCGGCATCCTGGGTGGCCTGGGCCGCAACATTCTGGGTGCTGGCCAGCTGGGCCTGGTGCAGGACTACAACACCGACCGCACCCAGTTCAACTGGCAGAACTACGCCAACTACGACCGCACGTTTGCTGAAAAGCACACCGTTGGCGTTACGGCTGGTGTAGAATATCAGGAAACACGTCTCCGTCGTATCTACACGGTGGCAGGTGGCTTCTCCGACGACAAGTTTCAATCTATTATCGACAACGTCTTTACCTCGCAGGCTCCTGGCGGCGGTAACCTCTCTAATTATGGCTTCCAGTCGTACTTCGGCCGCTTGAACTACAATTTCGGCAGCAAGTATTATGCTTCGTTCACCCTGCGCTCGGATGCCTCGTCGGTATTTGGGGTCAACAACCAGCGCGGCTTCTTCCCTGGCGGCTCAGTGGGCTGGCGTATTTCGGAGGAAAGCTTTATGAAGAACATTAGCGCCATTAATGACCTGAAAATCCGGGCCAGCTATGGTAAAGTAGGTAATTCGAGCGGCTTGGGTTCTTACGCAGCCCGCACGCTTGTAGGCGGTGGCCTCTATGCTGACGCTAATGGATTCACCATCTCGCAGGTTGGGAATGTTGAGCTCGGCTGGGAAAACTCTAAGAAGTTTGATATCGGCTTGGATGCTGCTTTGCTGAAGAACCGCATCAACGTGACGTTTGATTTCTTCAACAACGACGTTAGCGGCCTGCTCCTGCTAGCGCCTACGCTGCGTACGACCGGCGTTCCGGGTGCCTCTATTGCCCGCAACGTTGGCTCGATGTACAACCGCGGCATTGAATTGACGGTAAATACTGTAAACGTGAAGCTGGACAACGGCTTTACTTGGACGTCTTCACTTAATGGTTCCATCATTAAGAATCGGATTACGTCGCTGTCTACCCCGACGGATATCATCTCCGGTGTTCAGCGCGCCAGCGTGGGTCGTTCGCTTGGCGTGTACTACCTGCCCGAGTGGGCTGGTGTGAACCCTGCCAACGGCAACGCGCAGTTCTACGATAAGGACGGCAACATCAAGCAGTACGATGCGGCTTACGCCGTAGCTGCTGGCACAGGCTTCACCGTAGGCCGCTGGTTGAACGCCGCTGGCGAGCCCACTACTGCCCTCAGCACTGCTGACTACAAATACCAGGATAAAACCGGTTACCCTACCTTCTCGGGTGGTTTTGATAACACCTTTGCTTTCAAAGGCATCGACTTGGGCATCTTCCTGCAGTACAGCGGCGGCAACTACGTGTACAACGGTTACCGCTCCGCCATGCTGAGTTCGGCTTTCCAGAACAACATTGAAGAAGTGAAAGAGCGTTGGACTACGCCTGGCCAAGTTACCAACGTTCCGAAGCAGGTACTGCGCGATGCCCAGTCGAACCAAGCTTCGACCCGTTGGTTGGAAAAAGGCGACTTCCTGCGTCTGCGTCAGATAAGCCTCGGCTACAACCTGCCCGACCAGCTAGTGAAGCGCTTCGGCATGAACAACTTCCGCATCTACACCTTGGTGCAGAACGCGTACACGTTCACCAAATACAAAGGCCTGGACCCAGAAGTGAACTCAAACATCACTTCGAACATTGCATATGGTACTGATGGCCGCTCGGTTCCCCCGATTCGCAGCTTCACCTTCGGCATCAACGTGGGCATTTAATCCTGTTCTCTCTTCGAATCATGTATCAAAATATAACTCTACGGCAGCTCGGGCTTTGCGCGCTGTTGCTCGCCACCGCCACTGGTTGCGATAAAGTTCTGGACCAGACGCCGCCTTTTGCGTTGACGCAGGAAGACGCCTTCGCTAATGCCGACCGTATCCAGAAAAGTGCAGTTGGTATGTACGACCAATTGCAGAATGCTGAATTCCTGGGCGGTCGCGCGCTGATTTACAGCGATATTCGCAGCGATGACACCAACCCGGCTGGTTTCTTCGGCGGCATTGGAACCTTCAATCCGCTTGCAAACGATGGCACGGTTACCAACGCTTGGACCGGCGGCTACCGTACGATTTACGGTCCTAACTTCTTTCTGCAGCAGATTGCTAAAAACCCGGGTAAAGTTTCTCCCACTCTGGAGCAGAATTACATTGGAGAAGCCAAGTTCATTCGTGCCTTGACTTATTTCCACCTAGTAAACCTGTTTGCGCAGCCTTACAACTTCACAGCGGATGCTTCTCACCTTGGCGTGGTGCTGCAATTGGATGCGCCCGATGCTGCTACCGCCTTTGATGCATCGCAGGCGAAGCCCCGCTCGACGGTGAAGGAGGTTTACACCCAAATTGAAAAGGATTTGACCGAAGCCATTGTTGGCCTACCGGAAACGTATACCACGACCTTCGACAAAACGGCTCGCGCCACCAAGGATGCCGCTCGTACCCTGCTGTCGCGTGTGTACCTCTACGAAGGCCGCTACGCTGATGCTGCCCGCCTTGCGGGTGAGGTAGTAACGGGGGGGCGCCACTCGCTGACGTCTACGCCGGCGGTACCGTTCACGCTCGCCACATTCTCGAACGTTGAGTCGATTTTCTCGGTGGCCATGAACGTGTCGGACAACCCAAACACCAACAACGCCTTGGGCCAGCACTACGGTCGTCGCTTCGACATCAGTGTTAACCCTTACGCCCTGATTCCGGTGGCGCAGTTCCCGGCCGATGACCGTCGCCGGTTGCTACTACTGACTCCGAGCACCATTCCTACGTCGACCAGCTCGCCGCTGGTTTACACGAAGAAGTACAATGAGGCCTCAGCCGACTACGTGCCCATTACGCGCTATGCCGAAACGCTGCTCAACCGTGCAGAGGGCCTGGCCCAAACTACGGGTGTAACGGCCGAAGCAGTTAGCTTGCTCAACTTGGTTCGTGACCGTTCAAAGCCCGCTACCTCGGTTTCGTACACGATATCCAGCTTTGCGAATGCCCAAGCTTTGGTTGATGCTATCCTGCTGGAGCGTAGGTTGGAATTGGCTTTCGAAGGCCACCGTTACTACGACCTGATGCGTTACAAGCGCAACTCAAGCCGTATCACTTACGGTGCTGAAAAAGCCATTCTGCCCATTCCGCAGGTTGATATTCTGCAGAACCCTAACTTGGTGCAGAACCCTGGCTACTAAGCCTCTCTGTTAATAATAGAGTGAGGCAACCATGTTGCCTTGCTTTAGCACTAAGGTTAACAAAAAAGAGCCGACCATTTTGGTCGGCTCTTTTTTGTTAAAAAATACTTAACACACTTATTAGTAAAGGTCTCTATTGCCTGGCATTACAAAATATACTGGCTCAGGTCGCGGTTCTTAACCATGTCGCGCAGGCGCTCATCTACCAAGGCGGTTGTGATTTGGATGTGGGCGTTGGGGCCAATCTTGTCGGGCACGTCGTAGAGAATATCGTTGAGTAGGCGGCTCATCACGGTGTGCAGGCGGCGCGCGCCGATGTTTTCGACTTCGCCGTTCACTTCGAAGGCAATTTCGGCCAAGCGTTCCAAGGCGGCATCATCGAAGGTCAACTCCACTTCCTCGGCTTTTAGCAGGGCTTCGTACTGCTTGGTGAGGGCATTTTTGGGGTCTTTAAGGATGCGGAAGAAGTCGTCCTTGGTGAGGCTTTGGAGTTCGACGCGGATGGGGAAGCGCCCTTGCAGTTCGGGGATGAGGTCGCTGGGCTTGGAGACGTGGAAAGCCCCGGCGGCAATGAACAGGATGTGGTCGGTGTTGACGATGCCGTACTTGGTGTTCACGGCCGAGCCCTCCACGATGGGCAGCAGGTCGCGCTGCACGCCCTGGCGGCTCACATCGGGGCCGGAGCCACCGCTTTTGCCGCCGCTGCTGGCTACTTTGTCGATTTCGTCGATGAAGATGATGCCGGCGTTTTCGCACTGGCGAATGGCCTCGTCCTTCACGTCGTCCATGTCGATGAGCTTGGCGGCTTCTTCATCGAGCAGCAGCTTGCGGGCCTCGGCCACGGTTACTTTGCGCTTGCGGGTTTTCTTGGGCATCATGTTGCCCAGCATGTCCTGCAGGCCCGACATGGCGTTTTCATCCAGTCCCGGCGCGCCCATGAGGCCGATGCTGGGTGCACCCTGCGCCACCTGAATTTCGATTTTGCGGTCTTCGAGCTCGCCGTTCTTGATTTTCTGGCGGAACCGCTCGCGGGTGCGCTCGTTCAGCTCAGAATCGGACGAGGGCATCTCATCCCCTCCCCCGCTGCCGAAGCCTACCCCGGATTTCGCACCCGCAGGCTGGCTGATGGGTGGGATGAGCGCATCGAGGATGATTTCCTCGACGACTTCGGCGGCCTGGGCTTTCACGGCTTCCTGGCGGCGGGCTTTCACACGGTTCACGCTTTGCTCGGCCAGGTCGCGCACCATGCTTTCCACGTCGCGGCCCACGTAGCCCACTTCGGTGAACTTGCTGGCCTCGACTTTCACGAAGGGCGCGTCGGCGAGGTGGGCCAGGCGGCGGGCAATTTCGGTTTTGCCCACGCCGGTGGCCCCAATCATGAGGATGTTGTTGGGGACAATTTCGGCTTGCATATCGGCCGGGGCGTGTAGGCGGCGCCAGCGGTTGCGTAGGGCGATGGCCACGTGGCGCTTGGCCTCGTGCTGGCCGATGATGTACTTATCGAGTTCGGCCACAATCTGGGCCGGGGTAAGGAAGTTTTGCATGGATGGTTATTTGGCAGAATACCGTGCGACGCGCCCAAAGGTTTGCCGGGCGGTAGGTCAGGCCCCGGCTTTGCGGTACCGGGTTTTGGCGCCGTCGGGCGTGGCTTTGGGCGGGCTCGGCGTGGTGCTGGCGTCTTTCTTCTTGAACAGCGAATCGAGGCTGCGCGAAACGGTGATGTACTGGCTGGAGCCGGCAGCCTGCAGCGTGGCGTACGTATAATCGAGCTGGAAGGCGCTTATTTTCACCATCGCCCCGAAGCTGAGCCCGGCGCTGCCGCTGGTGTTGTCGAGGCGCAGCTCGCGGCGCTGCAGGTGGTTGTAGCCCACGCGCAACTGCAGGCCCGGGCCGAGTACCAGCGCCGCGCTGGCCGTGAAGTGCCGGGCCAGGTTGTCGCCGAAGCTGCGGGTGGGTTTCTTCTCCTGACCGCTGGCGTCGAGGGTGCCGCGGGCGTTGGGGTCGAGGTACTGAATGTCCCACTGCTGCAGGTGGTGGGCTGTGAGGGAGAAGCGCACGGGCATGTGCTCGGGCTTCACAGTGGCCCCGAGCTGCACGTCGAGCGGCAGGCGGCCGCGGTCGGTGCCGGGGTAGGTGATGAACTGGTAGCCGGCATTTTTTACCACCAGCCCGGCCGTGAAGTCGGCGGTGGGATGCTTGTACACCACGCCCGCATCGGCCACGCCGGCCAGCGAGCGGCTGCCCGCAATGCTGCTCACGGCCAGCTTGGCAGTAGCGCCAAAAGTGAATTTGCCCTTGGTATAAGCATCCGAGAGGCCCACGGTGTACTCGTTCACACCGAAGGTGCCGAGGCTGTTGCCGGCCGCGTCGTAGCTCTCGAAGCTGCCGTAGTTGAGGTAGCTGATGCCCAAGCCCATCCGGCCCAGCTTCTCGGTGTTGAAGACGTAGGCGGCGGTGCTCTGCTTGATGTCGGCCACGTAGGCCACGTAGCTAAGGGACAAACGACCATCCATGGTGGGGTTCAGCAAGGCCGGGTTACCATAGAGCATGCTCGGGTCGTCGGTGCGGGTCGACGGATTCATGCCGCCCAGCGCGGCTAGATGCGCGCTCGGAGGCAGGTCCAGAAACGGAAATACCGTGCGGCCGCCCAACTGCTGCGCTGCCGCCGGCCGCAGGCCCAATCCGCCCAACATCAAACCCAAACCAGCCAGCCGATACGCGGAAAAATGCTTCATATAACTAAGGTACGGCGGGAGGATAATCCGCCGCAGCAGTAACGCTGACGCAGGCCCAAAAAGTACCTGGCGGCCTGATTTCAGTTCATCATTGACTCAAGAAAAGAACGTCATGCTGGGCTTGCCGAAGCACCTCTACCGCGCAACGTAATTAGTTACTGCTGCGGTAAAGATGCTTCGCTGCGCTCTGCATGACGTTCGTTTTTGCTTACTGCACCTCCACACTTGGCCCAGCTACCGGCACCGGCTCATCGCGCACGGGCAGCTTCTGCGGGTGCGGCACCAGCTCCTCGAGCAGGGCCACGCGCAGCACGTCGTCCACGCGGTCGCAGTAGTGGATGGTGAGGCCCTTGAGGTAGTCTTCCGGGATTTCCTCGATGTCCTTGCGGTTTTTGGGGCAGAGGATGATGTCCTTCATGCCCGCACGGCGGGCGGCCAGCAGCTTCTCCTTAATGCCACCGACGGGCAGCACCTTGCCGCGCAGCGTGATTTCGCCCGTCATGGCCAGGTGGGCGCGCACCCGGCGCTGCGTGAAGGCCGAGGCCATGCTGGTGAAAATGGCAATGCCCGCGCTGGGCCCGTCCTTCGGCACGGCGCCTTCGGGGAAGTGAATGTGTAAGTCGTACTGCTCGAACAGACGGTAATCGATGCCGATTTCGTCGGCCCGCGAGCGCAGGTAGCTGAGGGCCGTAATGGCCGATTCCTTCATCACATCGCCCAACTGGCCGCTGAGCGTGAGCTTGCCGCGGCCCCGGCTCAGCAGGCTTTCCACGAACAGAATGTCGCCGCCCACCGAGGTCCAGGCCAGGCCGGTTACCACGCCGGCGGTATCGTTGTCCTGGTACTGGTCGCGGTCGAAAATGGCCGCGCCGAGGATTTTACGGATTTCGGCCGGCTCCATCGTGGCGGGCAGTTCTTCTTTGCCGGCCTTGCGGCGGGCGAGGTTGCGCGTCACGGCCGCCAGCTTGCGCTCCAGGCCGCGCACGCCGCTTTCGCGGGTATAGTCGTCGGCCACGCGGTGCAGGGCCGCGTCGGTAATTTTCACTTCGGCCTCGCCCAGGCCGTGCTCCTTCAGCTGCTTCGGCCAGAGGTGCTTGCGGGCAATCTGCACCTTCTCGTCTTGGGTGTAGCCGGTGAGGTCGATAATTTCCATGCGGTCGCGCAGGGCGGGCTGAATGGTATCGAGCGAGTTGGCGGTGGCAATGAACAGGACCTTCGAGAGGTCGTATTCCACCTCCAGGTAGTTGTCGGTGAAAGTGGCGTTCTGCTCAGGGTCGAGCACTTCGAGCAGGGCCGACGAGGGGTCGCCGCGAAAGTCGCTACTCACCTTATCAATCTCATCGAGAATGATGACCGGGTTGCTGGTGCCGGCCTTCTTAATCTGCGAAATGATGCGGCCGGGCATGGCGCCCACGTAGGTTTTGCGGTGCCCGCGAATTTCGGCCTCGTCGCGCACGCCGCCCAGGCTCATCCGGATGTACTTGCGCCCCATGGCGTTGGCGATGCTGCGGCCGAGGCTGGTTTTGCCCACGCCGGGCGGGCCGTACAGGCACAGAATCGGCGCTTTCAGGTCCTGCTTCAGCTTGAGCACGGCGATGTACTCCAAAATCCGCTCCTTCACTTTTTCGATGCCGAAATGGTCGGCGTCGAGGATTTTCTTGGTCTGCTTGAGGTTGAACTTGTCCTTGGTGAACTCGCCCCAGGGCAAATCGAGCAGGAATTCGACGTAGTTCATGCTCACCGAATAGTCGGGAGCCATGGGGTTGGTGCGCGACAGCTTTTCCATCTCCTTTTTGAAGTGGAGCGCCACGCTTTCGGGCCATTTCTTGGTTTCGGCGCGGGCACGCAGGCGGTGCACGTCTTCCTCGGGGCCATCCTGGCCCAACTCGTCCTGCAGGGTTTTGAGCTGCTGGCGCAGGAAATACTCACGCTGCTGGGCATCGATGCCGGTATGCGTTTTCGAGCGGATATCCTGCTTGATTTCGAGCAGCTCGGCCTGGCTGAGCAGGGCTTCGAGCAGCTGGCGGGCCTGCTCCTCGGGGTCGGCCAGCTCCAGCAGCTTCTGCTTGGCGGCCAGGTCGAGCTGCACGTTGCTGCTCAGGAAATGCGTGAGGAAAGCCGGCGACTGAATGCCATCGAGCATGGCCCGGGCCTCCATCGGAATCTCAGGCGTGAGCTCCAACACTTTCGTGGCCGCCTCGCGCAGGGCTTGCAGCAAGCCAAACTCGCCGGGCACGTCCGGGTTCAGCGCCACCTCGGAGAAGTAACTGACACGGGCCACGAGCGGCGAAAACGACAGCTCCTCCTCGATGCGGAAGCGTACCTGCCCCTGCAGGATGATGGTAATCTGGCCGTCGGGCTGCTCCAGCAATTTCAGGATGCGGGCCAGCGTGCCCACGGGGTGCAATTCGTCGGTGGCGGGCTCGTCGGCGTCGGGGTTAAGCTGGGCCACTACGCCGAGGAGCTTGTCGGCGGCGTAGGCTTTGCGCACCAGCTTCACGCTTTTTTTGCGGGCTACCGTGACCGGGAGCACGACGCCGGGGAAGAGCACGGTGTTGCGCACGGGCAGCAGCGGCAGGGTGGCCGGGGCATCGTCGCCGCGCAGCAGGTGGTCGGGGTCAGCGGCCATAATGGCGATGGCTTCGGGTTGGGAATGGGAATCGCCGAGGGCCTGAACAGGAAACTGGGCGGTGTATGGAAAGGATGCCGGATGCATGAACAGAAATAAGGCCAGGGCGCGGGAACGGGTGCCACAATGGCAGCCCGGCGCCGCGCCGCGCGAGAGATACAAGGTACGGCGAACCGCGCCGAATGGCTTTCAAGGGCCGTGCCAGCGGACGATTTCGGCCAAAGCGGCGCGCTGGCGGACGCATCCTGGCCTCTAACAGACTGAATTTCTGGAATCGATTTCGGCAAATCGGCAAATTGTAGGCAACTTGCGCAACATATTATATTCAGTACTCTACCAATGCCCGATTTATTGCGTCGGTATTTGCAAATCCTGCTGGTTGTGCTCCTCGGCGGAAGCCTGGGGATAAACGCGGCCGTGGCCCAACGCCAGCCGGTAAAGAAAGTCCCGGCCGCCGCCTCGCCCTCGGCCGACACCACCAGCGGCGGCGCTTCGGCCGCGCCACGTAAGATGCCGACGGCCAGCCCCGCCAGCACGCGCCCCACCTACCGCGTGCGCGCCCTAAGCGGCCGCACCAGCCGCAAGCTGCACCTGCGCCCCGATGGCACGCCCGACTTCGTCAACATTAACAAATACCCGTTTTTTGAGGATAAAAAAGCCCTACGCGCCATTGCCAAGGCCGAAAAGAAACGGCAGTACCACCAGGCCCGGCTGCTGCTGGAAGACTACGTGGCCAAGTTCGGCCCCACCAACTTCGCGAAGAATACCGACATGATTTGGCACCTCGGCCAACTGCTGCAGCGCGACAGCCAGACCGTGAAAGCCAAGGCCTACTACCGCCTGGCCCTCAAGCACAGCCGGGCCGATACCAAGCGCATTCAGCTCTACTACGACTCGCTGGAACAGAAGGAAACGCCGCTGTACGTGCCGCTGAAGACGTACTACGACCTGGTGGAATACCGCAAGAACCTCAACACGTTTCACCCGCCCAAGGGTGTGTACACGAGCATGGGCGACGCCATCAACAGCAAAGCGCCCGACTACGGGCCGGCGCTGGGCGGCAACGATTCACTGCTGATTTTCAGCAGCAAGCGGCACCGGCGCGGGCTCACGGGTGTGGTGGATGAGGATTTGTACACCTCGCACCGCGAGGGCGTGAGCTGGACCGATGCCGAGCCGCTGCCCAAACCCATCAACTCGCCCAAAAACGAGGGCTCAGCCTGCCTGAGCAAGGACGGGCGCACCATTTTCTTCGCCCGCTGCGAGTGCGCTACCTGCCACGGCAACTGCGACCTCTACACCGCCACGCGCGGCAAGGACGGCAAGTGGAGCACGCCCAAAAGCCTGGGCCCGCTGGTGAATTCGCCGGCCTGGGACTCGCAGCCCACGCTTTCGCAGAACGAGGACACGCTGTATTTCGCCTCCGACCGACTGGGTGGCTTTGGGCTGTCGGACATCTACTTCACGCACAAGCTGCGCAACGGGCAGTGGAGCCCGGCCGAGAACATGGGCCCGGTCATCAACACCCGCGAAAACGAGGTGAGCCCCTTCTATCACCCGCTCTACCACGTGCTGTACTTCAGCTCGCGCGGGCAGCTGCTGAATTTTGGCGACTTCGATATTTACAAGACCTACAAGGTGGGCGGGCGCTGGCAGGAACCCAAGAACATCGGGCCGCTCGTGAATGGCAAGGGCTCGGAATACTACTTCACCATCGACCGCGAAAGCAAAAACCTCTACTACGCCCGCTCGGAGGCGCAGGAGCTCAACAACCTCGACCTCTACTCCTTCCCGTTGCCGATGGAGGCCCAGCCGCTGGCTACCACTAAGGTAGAGGGCACGCTCATCGACTCGGTGAGCAATAAGCCGCTGAATGGCATCGTGAGCATCATCGATACGGATAACGGCGTGGAAGTGGCCAGTAAATTCATCCGGCCCGACGGCACGTTCGACTTTGAGCTGATGGAGGGCTCGCACTACGCCATGCTGATTCAGAGCCCCGATTTTTTCTCGGTGGAGAAGCAGTTTGCGCTGCGGGGCGACACGGTGATGACCCTGCTCACGAACAGCATCGACTACAAGCTGCCGCTGATTTTCAAGAACCTGGAGTTTGAGGCGGGCAAGTCGACCGTGCTGGCCAGCATGTACCCCACGCTCGACCGCATCGCGGTGTTTATGGTCGACCACCCCACGTTCCGGCTCAGCATCGCGGGCCACACCGACAGCCGCGGCGACCCGGAAGTGAACGAAAAACTCTCGCAGGACCGCGCCGAAGCCATCCGCAAGTACATCGAACGCAAAGGCAAGCTGCAGCTCAACCGCATCGAGAGTTTCGGCTACGGCTCCTTCAAACCGCTGAAAGACGAGCTGACCGAGGCCGACGCTAAGGTGAACCGACGGGTCGAATTCCGCCTAATAAAGCCCGACGGCGACAAGCCCGCCGACGGCGGCGGCGACTGGAAATAGCCTTGTAGCGTGGACTCTGCGAGTCCGCGCGTGGAAGAACATTCGCTCGGGCGCGGACTCGCAGAGTCCACGCTACAAGGCTATTCCACCGCCAGCACGCGCACCGTTTTGCCGTTAAAAACGGCCTCCTGGCCCGCCCGCAGCCCTTTCAGCGCCACGGCGACGGGCGCGGCGGGCGAGACGGCGAATACATCCGTCCCCTCCAGCTTGCCGGCGCTGATGCTGATGTAGAACCGGCCCAGGCTGGTGCCAACGAGGGCGCCGGGGCGCACGGTGTCGCACGCGGCGTCGGGATTGATGCGGGCGAGCTCGGCTTGGAGCTGCTGGGCCTGCTGCATGTGGGCGGCGTTGCGGTCGCGCTCGGCGTTGGCCATTTCGCGGCCGGTTTCATACTTATCGCCGGCGCTGCTCTTGGTTTCGGACGAGGACGATTCCTGAGCGGCCTGCATGGCGGTGCGGGCAGCAGCAATGCGCTGCTCGATGAAGGCGTGGCAGAGGGCGTGGAGGGCGGGTTTGATTGTCATATAAGCCTAATAGCAAAAGAAAACGGCCGTTCCACCAAGCGCACTAATCGTAGAAACCAGTACCGCTTTTTGTGCGAAACGGTAAGCAGCGGGCATTGGTATCGACGTACGCCAGCATATTAAGGCATTGATTAAAATGGGCAGAATGCTTAATACAATGCCGAACAATGCAAAGGAGAAGAAGCGCAGGCAGAAGTTTCCTACTGCGTGTTGCTTCAGCAACTCATGGGTTTCGCGGTCGCCTAGAAAAAAAGCACAAGACAGGAATCCGACAACGACAAAAATTACGACAGTAACTGCCGTGTTGAATATTTTGAGGAACAGAAGCAGCTTGAGCATCGGGCTAAATTAGAACGAATCCAGCGCGGCCCGTACCTTTTCGGCCCAACGCTCATCCTCGGGCGCAATCACCAGCACGCGAAATCCGTGACGCTCGCCTTCAATCCGCACGCCTTCCGAATCGTCAATCAGCAAGTCGATGCTAAAGCTGGGCGGATGCTTGGTGCAGCGGGCGCGGGCTTCGTGGTCGTGCCGCTGCTGGTTCACCACGCCATCAAGTCGAATTCCGTGCAGCCAGAATAGCCGGCGAATGCGCCAGGCGCTGCGGTAGGAAGTGGTGTACACCCACACTTCCCAGCCGCGTTGGCGGCACGAATCAGTCAGTTCCTTGATGCCTTCGCGGAGTTGCTCGTTGCCCAACAGCCACGCCAGGATGCGCCGTTGGGGTGTGGCCAAGGGGAAGTCGTGGCCGCAGCGGATGAGGGTGTTGTCGAGGTCGAAGGCGAGGCGCATTAATAGTCCGGTTTCTTCAGCTCGCGGTAATTCTCCAGCGTCTGCTGCATCAAGTCGATAAACGAATGGTACCGTACAGCGCCAGGATGCCAGTTGGCGAAATGCCAGGCTTCCCATTCGCCATCATTTTCTACCGCCGGGTTCAAAGCCAGGAAACCGGCATCGCCCCAATCTGAAACCATCAGGCAACGCCGAAAATACCGGCTGCGGGTATATCTCGCGTCCTGCCGGCTCTCCGGGTCGAAGTACTGCTCATCCGTAATATCCGCGTCGTCGTCCTGCTCCCAAATCTCCACTATCTCTTTATCCTTGTTCACCAGCCAGTCGATTTCCGCCACTGGAAAGAGGCGCCAGATGAAGCAGTCGACGGGGCCAAACCCGTTCGAGGCCGCCAGAAAGGCCCGGTAAGAAGGTGGCAGCGGCACACCCAAGCGCTGTTCAAGCGCCTGCAAGTCACTTTCAGCGGCTCCCAGAAATCCTAGCCAGCCGCTTTCCTTTTGCGCGGGCGAGACGAAACCGTGCCAATCATTGTCGATGAAATCAGGGTCGTTCAGCACTTCCTGACTGATTTGCTTCAGCAGCTCAGGCCAGATGTCAACACGTTCGGACGAAGTAATCATAATTCTTACGCTGATTGATTCAATAGCCCCTCCGCCACTTTCCGGTCGTTCCCCAGGCGCGGCACCTTGTTCTGCCCGCCCAGCCTCCCCAGGCTTTTCATGTAGCGCTGAAAGGCCCCGGCGGGCAGTGGCGTGAGCTGTAGCGGCACGAGGATGTTGCCCCGGCGCAGGTCGTCGTAGTAGGTGTTGCGGCGGCGCAGTGCGGTATCGAGGGCGGCGGCGAAGGCGGCGGGGTCGTTTGGCACTCGCCCGAATTCCACCAGCCACTCATGGCGCGAGGGCGTGGCGGGGTCGTCGCTCACGAGCGGGGCCACGGTGAATTCGGTGACTTCGACCTCAGGCGTCTGGGCCATGACTTCGCGCAGGGCCTGCTCCACCTCCTCCCCTATCACGTGCTCGCCGAAGGCCGAGAGGAAGTGCTTGATGCGGCCCGTGACCACCACGCGGTGCGGCCGCAGGCTCACGAAGCGCACCGTGTCGCCGAGCGAATAGCCCCACAGGCCGGCGTTGGAGGTGAGGACGATGGCGTAGTTGCGGTCCAGCTCCACGTCGGCGATGGCGAGGCGGGGCGCGTCGGGCTCGAAAAACCGCTCGGCAGGGATGAATTCGTAGAAGATGCCGCTGTTCAGCAGCAGCAGCAGGCCCGGGTTGCCGGGCTCGTCCTGGAAGGCCAGGAAGCCCTCGGAAGCCGGAAACAGTTCGATGCTGTCTACCGGCCGGCCGATGCTTTCGAAGAGCTTGGCGCGGTAAGGCTCGAAGTTGACGCCGCCGTAGACGAACAGGTTGAAATCGGGAAACAAGTCCTTGATGGGCCGGCCGGTGCGGGCCGTGAGGCGGTCGAAGTACATCTGTACCCACGGCGGAATGCCGGAAATCAGCGTCATCTTCTCGCCCAGCGTTTCGTCCACGATGCGCTCCAGCTTGGTTTCCCAGTCTTCGATGATGTTGGTTTCGTAGCTGGGCAGCTGGTTGCGGCGCAGGTAGGCCGGCACGTGGTGGTTGGCAATGCCCGAAAGCCGGCCCGTACGGATGCCGTGGTGCATTTCCAGCTCCGGCGAGCCCGACATAAATATCAGCTTGCCATCCAGAAACCGGCTGCGGCCGGTGCGGTAGATGTAGTAAAGTAGCGCATCCCGGGCTCCCTCAATATGGTTGGGGATGCTGTCCTTCGTAATCGGGATGTACTTGGTGCCGGAGGTGGTGCCGCTGGTTTTGGCCAGGTAGAGCGGGCGGCCGGGCCAGAGCACGTCGGCCTCGCCGGCCTGGGTGCGGTCGAACCAGGGCTTGAGGGCCTCGTAGTCGCGCACGGGCACCTGCCGGGCCAAATCGGCCGGCGTGCGGATGCCCCCCAGCTCGTGCGCCCGGCCGAAAGCAGTGCCAGCGGCCGTGGCGGTCAGCTTGGCCAGCAGCTCGCGCTGGGTGGTTTCGGGGCGGTGCTGCCAGCGCTGGTAGCGGCGGGCAATGTAGCGGGCCAGCGGCTGGCTCAGGGTGGCTTTCAGTCCCATTGAATTCGAGTAAAAACGCCGTTGGAGAGGCTGCGAAGGTACGTTGGCGGGGTTTGGCGCGGGGTGCGGCCGTAACCTGCGGCGCTGGCCTTCGTTAGGCTTTGCAGGGCGGGCCGCTGCGGCGGCAAGCTACATCTTCCCTCACAATCCACCATTTCACCAACTCCCCATCATGGCAGACCACAAAGGCACCGCCGCCTGGACCGGCGACATCAAAGGCAGCGGCATTCTCACCACCGAAAGCGGTGCGCTGAACGCTCCCTACTCCGTTGGCAGCCGCTTCGAAGGCAAGCAGGGCACCAACCCCGAAGAGCTGATTGGCGCCGCCCACGCCGGCTGCTACACCATGTACCTCACCAGCGTGCTCACCAAGCACGGCCATTCGGTGCAGAACATCAAAACCACCAGCACCGTGACGATGAACCCGAATAATGGCCACCCCGTCATTGAGCACATCCACGTGAGCACCGAAGGCCACGTCACCGGCGGCAACATCACGGCCGACGACTTCCAGAAGCACGCCGAAGACGCCAAGGAAAACTGCCCGGTATCGAAAGTGCTGAGCGCCGTGCCTAAAATGACGCTGGAAGCTAAGTTCCTGGGCTAAATTTTGCCTGCTTAACAGGTAGTATCGCGTCATGCAGAGCGGAGCGAAGCATCTTTACCGCAGTAGTAAACTTGATTACTTACTGTGGTAAAGATGCTTCGCTCCGCTCTACATGACGTTTGTGCTTTTGCTGACTCTCTTTCTTTTCGCCCCCTGACAACCGACAACTAACAACTAGCAACTAAATTTGTCGCTATGCCCACTGGTACCACCCGCATCCGCCTCCGCCCCGCCAACAACTCCCGCGTCCCGTTCTGGGGCCAAATTGCCATTGGCTTGTTCTGGCTGGCCTACGTGCTGTTTGGCATCCTGAGCAACACCGGCGCGACGGACTACCACTTTTTGCACTGGGTATTCCTGGTGTTCACGTTCGTGTACCTCGGCTACGTGCTGGTAAACAACGCGCCTATTTTCGGCACCCAGAGCTACCTTGAGTTTACGCCCGGCTACATCGTGCACAAAAACGGCCTGTTCCGCCCCAAGCAGGTATTCGCCGCCGAAAACATTGCTGCCCTCGAACTGAAGCCCGCTGTGCTACGCGTGCGCCAGAAAGACGGTGAAATCTACGCCCTCAACCTGCGCGAAGTGAAAGGCAAGCGCCGCAAAATGAGCTTCCGCGAGCAGGTGCGCGAGTTTGCCGCCAAACACAGCCTGCCCCTGCAGGAAGTGAGCCCAACGGCGGCCGCTTAAATTATAGTCATTAGCAACGCAAAGGGGCTCCAGATACTAATCTGGAGCCCCTTTGCTATTGATGCTGGTTGGACCAAAAGGTCTATTTCTTAGCGAACTTCTTCCGTAGCTCATCCACCTGGTCGCGGAATTTCTTGTCCGAATCCACCAAATCCGACACGGTTTGCACCGAGTGCATCACGGTAGTATGGTCGCGGCCACCGAAGTGGAAACCAATGGTTTTCAGCGTGTGCGCGGTATGGTGCTTGGCGAAATACATGGCGACCTGCCGGGCCGTCACCACTTCCTTTTTGCGGGTTTTGTCCTTCAGCAAATCGACGGAGATGTTGAAATAGGCGGCCACGGTCTTCTGGATGAAGTCGAGGTTGACTTCAGCCTCCACTTCTTCGATGATGTGGCGCAGAGCCTGCTTCACCATTTCCAGGTCGATGTCGCGGCGGCTCAGGCTGCTCTGGGCCACCAGCGAGGCAATCACGCCTTCCAGCTCGCGCACGTTGGTGTGCACCGAGTTGGCGAGGTAATCCACCACGTGGTCTGGCGGAATATCAATTCCATCCTGCTCCATCTTGTTGCGGATGATGGCCACGCGTGTCTCGAAATCCGGGCTTTGCACATCGGCCGTCAGGCCCCACTTGAAGCGGTTAAGCAACCGGTCTTCCAGGCCCAGCAGGTCCTTGGGCGGCCGGTCAGAGGTCATCACAATCTGCTTGCCCGACTGGTGCAAGTGGTTGAAGATGTGGAAGAACATCTCCTGCGTTTTGCCTTTGTTGGCCAGAAACTGCACGTCGTCCAGAATAAGTGCATCAACCTGCAAATAGAAGTTCGCAAAGTCCTGCACCTGCGCGCGCTGCACGCTGTCGATGAACTGGTTGGTAAACTTCTCGGCCGATACATAGAGCACAAACCGCTCGGGCGCAGTGGCCTTGATGTGGTTGCCGATGGCCTGTACGAGGTGCGTTTTGCCCAGCCCCACGCCGCCGTACACCATCAGCGGGTTGAAGCTGGTGGTGCCGGGCTTGTTGGCCACGGCGAGGCCGGCCGAACGGGCCAGCCGGTTGCAGTCACCCTCGATGTAGTTGTCGAAGGTGTACGAGCCGTTGAGCTGCGACGGCACGAGGTTGCCGTCCATCGGCCGGGCCTGGTCGAAGGGGTTGCGAGGCGGGGCCATTGTATCGGCTCCGCCGCCGTTGGCGAAGTTGTTGCCACGCGGCGTGGTGCGCACGGCGCCCGAGTTCACGTAGCGGGCCGAGGCGGCGCGGGCACTGCCGGCCAGCGGGTTGCCGACGGGCGTACCGGGCAGCGGCTGGGGCGCGTCGCGCGGGTCGGGCGCGGCCTGCTTGCGGGTGGGCGGCAGGTGCAGGGCGCGCGGCGGCGTCTGGTCGTTGCCCTGGTCCACCACCACGCTGTATTCGAGGCGGCCTTCGGAGCCCAGCTGCTGGTAGAGGGCGCGGCGCAGCTCGTCCACGTAATGTTCCTCCAGCCAATCGTAGAAATAGGCGCTCGGCACCTGAATGGTGAGCACGTTGCCCTTCAGCTCGACCGGCACAATGGGCTGGAACCAGGTTCTAAAGCTCTGCTCCCCGATTTCCGCCGAGATGCTGCGCAAGCAGCCAGCCCAAACCGTGCGAAAATCCTTGAGCATTTGAACTATTGAAAGGAAACCGGTAACAAACCGGGAGCAAAAAGAGGACCTAAATCAGCCGCCCGGCCTGGGCGTTATTTTTTAGAGGGGGACAAAATTGTGGAAAACTTCGCAGTTAAAAAAGCCGAAATGGCCTTGCGTATGTCCTGCTTTTAGCAGGCCGCCCGAACCGGCACCACGGCGGCACTTGCCAAGCCGGCGCGCTTGTTTTTTGCTGAAAATTCATAATCCAGCCTTCCCAAATTGATGCCCGACCAGCCCACCTGATTGATAAGCGTGGCGTGGCCGTCGGGGCTGGCAATGGGTTCGGGCGCGTCCATGAACGTGTGGGTGTGCCCGCCCAGTATGAGGTCGATGCCGGAAACCTGGGCGGCCAGCTTACGGTCGTCGAGCTTGTTGCTTTCGTACTTATAGCCGAGGTGCGAGAGGCAAATAACGAGGTCGCAACGCTCGGGGCCGCGCAGCTGGGCAGCCATTTCCTTGGCCTTGGCCACGGGGTCGAGGTACACAGTTTGGCCGAAATTTTTATCCGCCACCAACCCGCTCAGCTCAATCCCGATGCCAAACACGCCAATGCGGATGCCCTGCTTCTCGAACACCTTGTACGGCGCAAATCGGCCGGCCAGCGGCGTTTTCGAGAAGTCGTAGTTGGCGATGAGGAAGGGGAAGGTGGCGTTGGGCAACTGCTTCATCAGGCCTTCGAGGCCGTTATCAAAGTCGTGGTTGCCGAGGGTGCTGGCATCGTAGCCCATCTGGCTCATGAGCTTGTATTCCAGCTCGCCGCCGAAGAAGTTGAAGTAGGGCGTGCCTTGGAAGATGTCGCCCGAGTCGAGCAGCAGCACGTTGGGCTCCTTGGCGCGAATGTCCTTGATGAGCGCGGCGCGGCGAGCCATGCCGCCCAGCCCGGCCCACTGCCCGCCATTGTCGGGAAAGGGCTCGATGCGCGAGTGCATATCGTTGGTGTGCAGGATGGTGAGCTTGAGCGGAGCCTTGGCGGTTGCGGCGGCTGCGGCCGAGTTGGCCAAGCCGCCGAGCACGGTGAGACCGGCGGTACCGAGGAGGGAGTTGCGGAGGAATTCGCGACGTTGCATGGTGGTTCGACAGTTAGCGACTGGCAATTAATTGGCTTTCACGCGGCCTTCGACGCGGGCCGTGACGGGCTGGCCGGCTTTGGTGAGGGCGCGGATGTGGTCGGCGATGGCGGTGCGGAGCAGCACGTTGGTATGGCGCGGCGTGAGGGCCTTGAAGAACGAGAGGTTGTCGCCGCCGGTAGCCAGGTAGTCGGAAACGGCGATGGCATAGGTGCGCGAATCGTTCACGTCGAAGGGCTGGCCGCCAATGCGAATGTCCTTGGGCATGCCGTCGAAGGTGACGCTGTAGGTAGCGCCCGACACGGCCATTTTGATATGGGCGGCATAGTCGAACAACTGCTGCACCACCGGGCCGGGGGCATCAAGGACGACCAGCTCGTTCTCAAACGGCATCAGCTCGAACACCGAGCCCAGCGTGACGGGGCCGGCCGCAAAGCCGGCGCGCAGGCCGCCGTTGGTCATCACGCCCAAGGCGATGGGCTGCTTTAGCTCGGCGCTGGCGCGAGTGCGCTGTAGGTCGGCTACGAAGTTGGAGAGCGGGTTTTCGCCGGGGTTTTTAGTGAGGGGTTGCGGAGCGGTGCCGAGTACCTCAGTCATCTGGGCCGTTACCTTGTCGTGGTAGGGCGCGATGAGGGCGGCCACGGCGGGGTCTTCGGCCTGGGTTTTGCCCACCGGCTGGCTCGTGACGGGCGCAAAGTGGGCCGTGGGAGCGTAGGCGGCACGCTGGCAGCCGGTGGCCAGCGCCAGCAGAATAACTGCGTAGCGCAAGTTTTTTTGTATCAGCAGCATTAAAAATTTCTGTTGTGAATCAGAACCATTTTGGGAAGAACCTTGTGCGTGCAACGCAAACGCGGCTCCGCGGCTTTAGTGCCCAAAGTTATAGCCGGCTAGCAAGGAGAGGGTGCGGGCACCGCCTATAACATCTGCCGACTGGGAGGTATTGTCCAAGTAATTGTAACGAACCTCGAACTGAATTGAACCAACGGTTCCCGTCGGAATGAGCAAGCCTAGGGCACCAGTCGGCCCGTATCCTAATTTGCGTACCGCAAGTTCGTAGGTAGTGGTCATATACGACGAACGGTTAAGCTGCTCTTCCGTTGATATAACCAGCGCTTGATGCGTATCTAGCAGAATGGCCACTTCCACACCGGCTTGCACATACGGCCGGAGCGAGCGGGTAGGCAATGCATAGCGCAGTAGCAGCGGCACACGCAGGGTAGTCAATTTAATTTGGGGCGTACGCGTGGTTTTCAGTGCCGAAAATGAAATACGGGTATACGGTTCGCTTTCGTGCAGTTGGGTTTGATACAGCGCTTCGAGGCGTAAGGTCAGCGCGGGACTGAAGGACGCCGGATGGACTGTAAGGCCAATACCGGCCACTGGCCGAAACCGGGAGGTCAGAGCAATTTCGCCGTCATCGCTGAGTTCACTGGTGGCGCGTTGCGCCCCCGCCAGCAGGCCAATTCTGACCGTTGTAGCGCGAGTAGTTAACTGCTTGGCGGCCGGCTGGCCCGGCCCGCAGGTATTGTACCGATTGAAAATATTTCTCAATTGCGACTCGTTTAGCTCGGCCCGCACCAGCATGGATTGCACGGCCGGGCAATCGACAAACGCCTGGCTGAGTACTTTGCGGAACGGGTAGAGACGCTCCTGCACGGGCAAGTTGTCCACTTTAACGGTCTGCACGGTTTGCACCAGTTCCGCGGGGTTTTCGGCGCCAATCTGGTAGTAGTAGTGCGGCCGGTCGTCGGCATCCGGGTAAGTGTAGAGGGTGGCTTTGCCCTGGGCCAGCAAGCGCATAAAACCTGGCTTGGCACCCACATCGGGCGTCGCAGCCGGCACTAGTGCGGCTTGGTATTCGTCGCCGCTGGCAATGCCGTAGGCTTTGATGTCAGCCGGGGTATACTCAACGGCAGGGGCGTCCTTGCCGGGCCGAAACAGGCAGGACTGCGCCATGCGCTGATTGTTGCGTACCGATACTTCGCCCCGCAGAGTGTCGCCCGCGGGCCGAACGAGGTAGCCGGGATGGTATTTTTTCTGGGCTAATGCAGGATGCGCCACGGCCGTGGCCAAAAGCAAGCTAAAAAGTAGGAATGGGTACTGCTTACACATCAAGGCCAAAAGTTGAAAAGTATCGAAGAAGGAATGCACACAACGGAGTGCGACGGGCAAAGCTACGTCGGCCACCCAGCCCATTGGGCTTCTACTGGGCGTGTGGTGCGGCTTGGACGCTGCGGCAGGCAGTGGAGACAATGTGTTGCCGGTCACTAGGCAATTAAAACAGATTGAAACTCAACAGCGCCGAATACCGGAAAAACGGGGCCGCATAGTTGCTATTTGACACATAGCCACTGCTACGCTCGGCGCGTGCTTCAAGGCTTACGCTGTGTTCCCGCATCACAGGCACTGCCAGCCCGGCGCCGGCCAAAAGCCCGAACTCGTATTTATTGATATCCCTATCGGGCACGGCAACGCCATTGCTTACTACCGGCCGGCCGCCTGCTGGGTATTCCGAGCGCAATTCGCGGACGCTCGACAGCAGGTAGCTGCCGCTCACTCCTCCCATAATAAAAGGCCGCACGCCCGCGGTGCGCAGGTGGTAGCGCAGCTGCAGTGGCACGTGCAAACTATGCCACTCAAACGTAGCCTGTTCGGTAAGGTCGACGGAAGAAAACCCGCGAGCCACGTAAGAACTGCTGTATTTCAGTTGCTCGTAGAGGACTTCCAGCCGCAAATGAAACCGGTCGTTCAGGGGCGACAGCAAAGCCGTGACGAACAGGCCGGCCGTGGGCGAAGCAGTGCTTTTGAACGTGCCGTTTTTCAGCGTGATATTGCCTTGAAAGCGCATTTCGCTGTTCACCACCCCACCAACCAAACCGCTTCGGAGACGGATGCGGTGCGTGGCAACCTTCGGCGCGTCGGTGGGAACGGCCGAGCAACTATTGTAGCGGCGTACCACTTCGGTGAGGTTACTGGCAGTGAACGGCAACTGCGGCAGCAAAGGCTGCACAGCTAGGCAGTCGCGGAAAGCCGCCGAAAGCGTGCTGCGGTACAATGGCTTGGTTTCACCCTGGATGCCCATGTATCCCTCCCGCGATATAAGCCGGTTCTCCAATTCCTGCACGGGGCCGGCAGGGGCGGCGGCCATGCGCAGGTAGTAGTGCGTGGCATCGTTGGCATCGCGCCGGGTGTAGAGACTGGCTCGCCCCGATTCCAGCACCTCGAGAAACAAGGGGCGGGGCGTAAGGTCCTGCGGCTCCGAATGGGTTTCCAACAATTGCGTTGGCGGCACCGGCTGCGACTCGTAGCGGGGGCCGTCGGCAAAAGCATAAGCGCGCAAATCGGTGGGCGAGTATTCTACAGCGGCCGCATCCGAGGTAGGCCGGAAACGGCACTGCTGCGAGTTGCGCAGCGAGCCTCGCGTGAACAGCAAGCCGCGGATGGTATCGCCGGCGGGCCGCACTATATACCCTGCCTTGTATCCTCCTTGGGCCTGCGCAGTGACTATACTACCGCACAATAGCAACGTCAGGGCAATGTAATGATTTCGCATGTAGCTGCTTGATGGGTGTTAATTTAATACTCAATAAATACTTGGCAACGATGACTAAGCTGCAAAACTACATGCATCTGGGCCGACTACATGCTGGCCCGGGCCGTATCTTTCGGCCTGTTTGCGACATGCGCGCCCACTGTGCCGTAGTTGTCGTATTCCTTGGCTTCAGCCCCCAGAATGTATGCCTGATGTTACCGCGGCTTCGCCCGTTTCCTTCGCCGAGTTTCCGGCCGTGACTACCGCCGAGTGGCAGGCCCGCCTGGCCCGCGAGCTGAAAGGCCGCGACCCGGAAACCCTGCGCTGGCCCCTGCCCGATGGTTTCAGCCTGGAGCCTTTTTACCACCGCGAAGCCCTCGCGGCCCTGGGCGGCCCGCCCGCGCCCCTGCCCCACCCCGTTGCGCCCTGGCTGAACGTGCCCAGCCTGAACGTGCCCGCCGGCCAGGATGGCCGCCTGCAAATCGAGCAGGCCGCCGATGCCCTGCAACGCGGGGCCGACGGCATGCACTTCGTGTGCAGCGACGCGGCGACGTTCGACGTGGCCTACCTGGCCGAGCGCCTGCCGCTGGCCAGCACTTTCATCGGCTACACCACCACCACCGACCCGGCCGCCCTGCTCAGCCGCCTCGTGGATGCCGCGCCCGGCACCGCTTTGCGCGGCTTTTTGCGCTTTGCGCCCGGCCCCGTGCCCGAAGGGGCCGAGCTGGCCGACTACCGCGCCGGCCTGCGCCGCTGTGTGCGCCTGGCCGTTGGCATGCCTGATTTCCGGACGCTGGCGGTGAATGGCGCCTTTTTCGGCAATCGCGGCGCCACGGCCACCCAACAGATTGCCTTTAGCCTGAACACGGCCGCCGCGCTGCTGGCCGAGCTGCCCGATGCCGAAACGACCGCCGCCGAGGTAGCCGCGGCCCTGCACCTGCACGTGGCCGTGATGCCCGGCTACTTTCTCGAAATTGCCAAGCTGCGCGCCCTGCGCCGCCTGTGGGCCACGCTGTTGCACGCCTTCGGCCTGCCCGCCGCGCTGAATGCCAACCTGCGCATCCACGCCATGACGGCGACCTGGACGCAGACGACCCTCGACGCGCACACCAACCTGCTGCGCCACACCACCGAGGCCATGAGCGCCGTGCTCGGCGGGGCCGACTCGCTGAGCGTGGCCCCGTTCGACTGCCTGTTTGCCGACAGCAACGAGTTTTCGGCCCGGCTGGCCCGCAACCTCTCGGTGCTGCTGCGCGAAGAAGCCGGCCTGGGCCGCGTGCAGGACCCGGCCGCCGGCTCCTACTACCTCGAAACCCTGACCGACCAGCTTGCCCGCGAAGCCTGGACGCTGTTTCAGCGCACCGAAGAAGCCGGCGGGCTGCCCCAGGCGCGCGCCCAAATTCTGGAGGAGGTCAAAACCGTGGCCAACGAAACGTTCCGGCGCATTGCCAGCGGCCAGCAGGTGGTGGTGGGCACCAACCGCTTCCAGAACCAGCACGAAAACTTCAGTTTCCATCCCAAAAAGCTGCTGCGCTCGGCCGAGTTCGACGTGACGCGCGCGGCCTACCCCACCGAGGTGCTGCGCCTGGCCACGGCCCTGCACTTCGAGCGCCGCGACCGCAAAAGCAAGCGCGCGGCGGTGGTGCTGCTCGGGGCCAATACCAACCAGGTGATTCTGGAAAGCTTCCTGCAGCTGCTGCAGGAGCACGAGCGGCCCGAGCTGGCGGCCAGCCACCCGGCCGGCACCATGTCGCTGCTTTACTCCTCGGCCGAGGAAGCTACGCTGATGTACGCCACGCCCGAGCAGTTCCGCCGATTCGCCCGCTTCATCTTTCAGATTCCGACCGAGAAGCAGCACTTCATTCCGCCGGCTCTGCTGTCGGCCGATTTGGCCACGATGCACGAGGCCGTGCGCGTATTCGGCTTCCAGGAGATGAAGGTACAGGGCTACACGACCGAGGAAGTGCTGGCCCGCCTGCAGGGCCGGAAGCTCAATTAAAAATGCTTACTAAAAACGTCATGCTGAGCCTGTCGAAGCATCTCTACCGCGCAATGCAATTGTTTACTTGCGCGGTAAAGATGCTTCGACCCGCTCAGCATGACGTTCTGGACGTACTTAGAATTCCCTTAAATGAAGCCTGACTTCTCTTCGATTCCTTACGACGCGGCCCCGGCACCAGCAGCGCCCGCTGCGCCCGAAACGGCGGCTACGCTTATGCCTGAGGGCATTGCCATTAAGCCCGTGTACACGGCCGCTGATGTGGCTCACCTCGACCATCTGGGCTTCGGTGCAGGGCAGGCACCTTATTTGCGCGGGCCCTACGCCTCGATGTACACCCAGAACCCGTGGACCATCCGGCAGTACGCGGGCTTCTCGACGGCCGAGGAATCGAACGCGTTTTACCGCCGCAACCTGGCCGGCGGGCAGAAGGGCTTGAGCGTGGCGTTTGATTTGGCGACGCACCGCGGCTACGACTCGGACCACCCGCGGGTGCAGGGCGACGTGGGCAAGGCCGGCGTGGCCATCGACTCGGTGGAGGACATGAAAATCCTCTTCGACCAGATTCCGCTCGACCAGATGTCGGTGAGCATGACCATGAACGGGGCCGTGCTGCCGGTGCTGGCCTTCTACATCGTAGCGGCCGAGGAGCAGGGCGTGCAGCCCGAACAATTGGCGGGCACCATTCAGAACGACATTTTGAAGGAGTTCATGGTGCGCAACACCTACATCTACCCGCCCGCGCCGAGCATGCGCATCATCGCCGATATTTTCAGCTTCACGGCGGCGCGCATGCCCAAATTCAACTCCATTTCCATCTCGGGCTACCACATGCAGGAAGCCGGCGCTACCGCCGACCTGGAGCTGGCCTACACCCTGGCCGACGGCCTGGAGTACGTGCGCGCCGGCCTAGCCGCGGGCATGAAGATTGACGAGTTTGCCCCGCGCCTGAGCTTTTTTTGGGCCATTGGCATGAACCACTTCATGGAGATTGCCAAGCTGCGCGCCGGCCGCCTGCTCTGGGCCAAGCTCATGCAGCAGTTCAACCCGACTAACCCCAAAAGCTTGGCCCTGCGCACCCACTGCCAAACCTCGGGCTACTCCCTCACCGAGCAGGACCCCTACAACAACGTGGCCCGCACGGCCATTGAGGCACTGGCGGCCGCGCTGGGCGGCACCCAGAGCCTGCACACCAACGCACTGGACGAAGCCATTGCCCTGCCCACCGACTTCTCGGCCCGCATTGCGCGCAACACGCAGTTGTATCTGCAGCACGAAACCGACATCACCAAGGTAGTCGACCCCTGGGGCGGCAGCTACTACGTGGAGACCCTGACGCACGAACTAGCCGACAAGGCCTGGGCGCTGATTCAGGAAGTGGAGGCGCTGGGCGGCATGGCCAAGGCCATCGAAACCGGCCTGCCCAAGCTGCGCATTGAGGAAGCCGCCGCCCGCAAGCAGGCCCGCATCGACTCGGGCCAGGAAATCATCGTGGGCGTGAACAAGTACCAGACCACCGAGAAAACGGAGGTTGAAGTGCTCGACATCGACAACGACGCCGTGCGCGAAAGCCAGATTGCCCGCCTCAAAACCGTGCGCGCCAGCCGCGATAATGTGGCTGTGAAAGTGGCCCTGGCTGCCCTCACCGAGGCTGCCGGCGTGCGCATTGATGAGTTGAAAGTTAAAAGTGAAAAGTTAGGAGTTGAGGCAGTAGAATCTGCAGAATCAACTCCTAACTCTTCACTTTTAACTTTTAACTCAACTAACTTACTGGCCTTGGCCATCACCGCCGCCCGCGCCCGCGCTACGCTGGGCGAAATCTCCGATGCGCTGGAAGCGCAATACGGCCGCCACCAGGCCACCACGCGCACCGTGGCCGGCGTGTACAGCAGCGAGATGCACCACAACGAAGCCTTCGAGCGCGCCCGCGCGGCGGCCGAGGAATTTGCTACCCGCGAAGGCCGCCGCCCCCGCATGCTCGTCGCCAAGATGGGCCAGGACGGCCACGACCGCGGCGCCAAAATCATCGCCACCAGCTTCGCCGACGTGGGTTTCGACGTCGACCTCGCCCCGCTCTTCCAGACGCCCGCCGAAGTAGCCCGCCAGGCCGCCGACAACGACGTGCACGTGGTGGGCGTGAGCAGCCTCGCTGCCGGCCACAAAACCCTGCTCCCCCAGCTGCTGGCGGAACTCAAGCAACTGGGCCGCGAAGACATCCTGGTGATTGCCGGCGGCGTGATTCCGGCCCAAGACTACCAGTTCCTCTACGATGCCGGCGTGGCCGGCGTGTACGGCCCGGGTACGGTCATCGCCACGGCCGCACTGGAGATTCTGGGGAAGCTGGGGGCGTAGTTTTTATTAGCCAGAAACCAATGGGCCTTATACTACAGCAGCAGTTTACTGCTTCAATCAGCACCCTACGAAAGTGTGGTTTCTTTGAGCAATACAGTAGTATGACAGATGCTCAGGCGGCGACGGCATTGCTTGAGTGGCTGCATCAACAAACACCTCAGGATGCCTTCTACCAGGCGCACCCGGAATTCAGCTTTGATAAAGCGCTGTTGCGCCGGGTTGCGGAGGGTACGGGCCCCGACACCTTCAAGGAAATAGCCAGCTATGATTTTGCCCGCGTTTGGTCGGGCGATTTGGAGGCCGATGTGATGAAAGACAACGATATATATGTAGGCGTTGTGGAACAATACGCCCGGCTCTCGATGGGTTGCCTACAACCCACGAATATTGTGGAAACGTGGGCATCCGAAACAGGACCGGTTACGCTTTCTTTTGAGCAGTACGGTCAGCAGTTCACGACCCAGCTCGCTTACTACGATGATTGGATAGACGGCGAAGTTTTTTCTTTTCTTGATGCAGCCATGAAAAGCCAGGGATTCACGTCGTCCATTCATGCAGAAGTCGACACTGGCCAGGACGTATTTCTCGTTCGGGCCAACGAAGAAGAGAAAGCTTGCATGGAACGGGAATTAGGCTGGTCATTCGATTGGCAGCCACTCATGGGGGAGGAAACAGAATAAGCCCACCCTTAGGCCCGCCCCACCCGGCGGGCCTTTTTTATCCCCATTTTTACATTTACCAAACGCCTCTCCCCCATGTCCCTCTTCACCGAAATCGACCGCCTCAAAGCCGACCTTGATACCCTGCGCCCCTTGGCCCCGGAACAGGAGCAACGGGTGTTGCAAAAGTTTCGGCTGGAGTGGAATTACAACTCCAACGCCATTGAAGGCAACTCCCTCACCCTGGGCGAAACCCGCTCGCTGCTGCTGCACGGCCTCACAGCGGCCGGCAAGCCCATGCGCGACCACCTCGACATCAAAGGCCACAACGAGGCCGTGCTGGCATTGGAAGAATTTGTGCGCAGCGAATACCCGCTCACCGAGCAGTTTATCCGCGAGATGCACCAACTGCTGTTGGGCGAAGCCTACCTCACACCTGCCCAAACCGCCGGCGGCCAGCCTACACGCAAGCTCATTGTTCCCGGCCGCTACAAAACCAGCCCTAACAACGTGCTCACCGCCACCGGCGAGACGTTCTACTTCGCCTCGGTGGAGGAAACGCCCGGCCGCATGATGGACCTTGTAGACTGGTATCGGGCCGAGGAGGCTGCCCCCACGATGCACGCCGTGGCGCTGGCCGCCGAGTTTCACTACCGTTTCGTGCGCATCCACCCCTTCGATGACGGCAACGGCCGCATGTCGCGCCTGCTGATGAACCTGATTTTGCTGCGCCATGGCTACCCGATGACAGTTATTAAAGCTGCCGACCGCAACCCCTACCTCGCCGCCCTCTCCGCCGCCGATGCTGGCGACCCCGAGCCCTTCCTGCGCTTCATCATCGATAACGTGGAGGCCGGCCTGCGCCTAATGATTCGCGCCGCGCAAGGCGAATCCATTGATGAGCCCGCTGATTTGGATAAAAAGCTTGCACTTCTGAAGAAGCAATTAACAACTCGCGAAGATTTTGGTAAAGCAACTTGGAATCCAGTAACTCAAAAAAGATTATATGAGTCACTTATAAATTTTTGGTTTGAGAATCTCGGATTGGAAATGGCCCGCTTCAACGACCTGTTTATTGAGTCAAAAATATTTTGCGAAGCACGAGATACAAACAGAAAATCATTCAGTGGGCATAGCGGGCCCAAATTAGAGAATGCCCTAGAATTCACAACTAATGTGTTTACAAATGGTAAACGTGTTGTAGAAGAGGTTAAGTTTTTTTTTCAATGGGATGATTTTACAAGCCTAGTTATTCCGTTTAGTCAAGGTGCTGAGTTGAAATTAGTGTTTCATCAACACAGCTATCAAGCTGAATTCTCGACATATGAGCGCAAAGATGGAGGATATGGGCATTCTCCGGAAAGAGTATTTGAATCGACTTACATAGCGGCTTATGATTTCGACCGAATCAAAATACTTAATCACGAGTTCGCCAACAAAGTCTACGACTTCATCGCTGCCAAAGTAGCCGAAGCCGACTCCTCCCCCAGCTAACCCCAAGCCCGCCCACCCGGCGGGCCTTTTGCGTGCCCGAAGCCCCTACCCGCCCCGGCCGTAGCGGACTGCGCCGGCAGTAATTGAGTAAGTTAGCCGCTGTTTCTTACGCTTTTCCCAGCCGCCATGCACCTGCTCGCCCAAGTTCTTATCGGCCTCGTGGCCCTTATCCACCTGTACATCCTCTGGCTGGAGATGTTTGCCTGGACCACGCGCGGGCCGAAAACCTTCCGCTCGCTGCGGCCCGAGCTCTTCGAGCCGACCAAGGTGCTGGCCGCCAACCAGGGGCTGTACAACGGGTTTCTGGCCGCCGGGCTTATCTGGGCGCTGTTGATTTCAGACCCTAGCTGGCAACGCAACGTGGCCAGCTTTTTCCTGGGCTGCGTGGCGGTGGCGGGCATGTATGGAGCGGCCACGGCGGGCACGCGCATTCTGCTGGTGCAAACTGTGCCCGCACTGCTGGCGCTGGCGGCTGTGTGGCTGGCGTAGCGGGTGCGTCGCCGGGCTACTCAGCTGCGGGCAGCTTTGCAAATTCAATCACCCACACCCACTCGTTGCGGGCCCAGGCGGTGGGGTAAATGGAATCGAGCAGGCCCTGGAAAGCGGCGATGGGACTGCCGTACCAGTGAAAGGCACCGGGGTGGGCAGCATCGGATTCAACCCCACCCCAGTATGGCGGGCCGGGCTCGGGTCGGGCGTATATCCCTTCGGCCGCCGCATCTTCTTCGGTTAGGTCACGCACCTGCTCGGCACGCAGCCCGACGATTTTCAGCACGAGTCCCGGGTCTTCTGCTACGATTAGGTGAGTGCCGACCGGGCCGAAGGGCAGCGGCACCAGGGGCAGTAAGGCAGGCGGCTGGGCGTGGTAGTCTTCGAACAGTGCGCCACGGTCCGACAAGCTGATAAACCGATACCGGGCCGGCTCCTGCTGCATGGGCAGGCTGGTGGGCAGGCGGCGGCGGGTAACGGTTTTGCGGCCAGCCCGCACCGCTGCCAGCATGGCCTGGTTGAATGAAATACTGCGCATACGGCAAAGTAGCGTGCCGCCGGCTTGGCCAGCGGCACGCTCCGCAAGGTTTGGGCCTACTGCGCCTCGCCGCCGAGCAGCGCCCAAGCGGTTTCGTTGCCCTGCTGGCCAGCCAGGGCCAGGGCAGTGAGGCCGCGGAAGTCGGCGATGCGCTGGTTGGCCCCGGCTTCGAGCAGCAGCTTCAGCACGTCGTGGCGGCCAAACATGGCGGCGAACATGAGGGCGGTGCCGCCGTTGCCGTTTTGCCAGTCGAGACCGGCGCCGCGCTCGATGAGCAGGCGGGCGATTTCGGGGTAGCCTTTAAAGCTGACGCCCATCAGGGGCGTATTGCCGGTGTGGTCCTGGTGGTTGGGGTTGGCCCCGGCATCGAGCAGAAAGCGGACGGCCTCGAACTGGTTGCCATAGCTGGCCAAAATGAGGGCGCTGAAACCCTTGTCGTTGGTGGCATCGACGGGTACGCCAGCGGCCAGCGCGGCTTGCAGGGCGGGCACATCGCCGCGGCGGGCGGCATCAAATAACTGGTCTTCGGAAGGAGTGGAAGCGGAATCCATGTAAGAAAAGAGGGGGCTGAAGAAAGGCGGCTACGCACCGCGGGCTACTGTACGGCCCTAAACCGCAAAAGTGACTGCTGGGTTGGGCGCGGGCCTCAAAACCACAACAGCACCACGGCCGTGAGGACGGCCAGCAGGACGGCCACGCCGGCTGCGTTCACCACCAGCTCGGGCGAGCGGCCGGGCCAGCAGCCCACGGCGGCCACACCCGCCAGCAGCAGCGGCAACAGAAAAAACGTGCCGTAGATGGTGCCACCGTAAGGCTGAAACGGGGCCGGGCCGTCGGGCGAGGCGGGCGCGCTGATGCGCTGCACCACGCCCAGCAGCGGCGTTTGCCACACGTGCAGGGCATCGCCCTCGCGCACGCGGTAGCCAATGGCGCTGGGCAGCCGGAAGCTGGTGTGCGGGGTGTGCACGCGGTAGGCCAGCTGCGGGTCGGAGAGCGACGACGACACGGCGATGGGAAAGCGGCTCTGCACGGTTTCGGCCGGGTACTCGCGCAGCGGCAGGGCCCAGTCGAGGCCCAGCAGCAGGCACAGCGCCAGCAGGGCCGCATTCAGGCGGCGGGCCCAGGGGGCCAAAGCCAGCAGGCGGGCTTCGGAAGCGGGCGGCGGCGGGGCGGGCTGCTGGGCCAGCAGCTGGTCGTACATCAGGCGGCGGCGCGGGTGGGCCAGAATGCCGTAGCCGGCCTCCACCTCGGCCAGGCGGTGGCGCAGGGCGGGGTCGGCGGGGGCGCGGCGGCGCAGGCGGTCGCGCTGCCGGGTGTAGGCCTGCGCAATTTGAGCAGGCGAGGCGTTGGGGCCGATGCCCAGGAGGCGGTAGTAGTTCAGCATAAACCCGAGCGGGGCGAAAACCCTAAAATACGATTCGGCCGCCGGTATTGGAAACGGCGCGGCCGGCCGGCATATTGCGCGGGTTCTGGTGTTGCTGTTGGCATCGGATAACCGCTGCTTGCCGTTCTTAGACCCCCAATGACGACTCCTGCTGCTGCCCTCGCCCTGCCCACTACGTCTGCTTCGGCAAGGCCACCGTCGTTAGGAGCCCCCGAATGGAGCACGCTGGAAGTGGCCCAGGTGCGCGGCAAGTCGCGACTGGTGGCCTGCAAAAACATGCAGCCGCTGAAGATGCTGCAACCGGCCTCGCACCACTACGCCGTGCATGTGGTGCTGAGCAGCTACGGCGGCGGCATGGTGGCCGGCGACGTTATTCAGCTACGCATTACTGTTCAGGCTGAAGCACAACTTATCCTTAGCACCCAAGCCAGCACCAGGATTTTCCGCTCGATTGACGGGGCGGTGGCAGCGCAGCACACCGTTGGCGAGCTTAAAGAAAACGCGCTGGCCGTGGTATTCCCCGACCCGGTGGTGCTGCAGGCCGAGAGCCGCTACCGCCAGGTACAGGAGTGGCACCTGCAGCCCACTTCTCTGCTGCTGCTGGTCGACTGGTTCCACTCCGGCCGCATGGACCAGGGCGAGCGGTTTGCCTTTACCTCGCTGCACTCGGAGCTGCGCGTGCGAGTGGCGGGCCGGCTGGTGGTGCTGGACCGATTTGGCTTTGAGCCCGCTGAAAACATTGCCACCTCGCCCGCCAACTTCGCCGAGTATCAAACCTTCTTCTCCGTCTTCCTGGTGGGCAGCCCCGAGGATGCGCGGTTTCAGTTTTTGGGAGAAATGCTGGCGCAGCAGAAGATGCCGGGCGGCACGGGCCCGCATTTCAGCATCAGCAGCCAGCCGTACGTGGTGTCGGTGGCGCGGGCGCGGGAGAATGTGTGGGTGCTGCGGGCGGCGGCGCACAGCCGCATGGCCCTGCAGCCGCTGTGCGAGGAGCTTCTGGCAGCGCTGGCCGATGAACGGCTGCTGGGCTATAACCCATTGGCGCGGAAGTATTAGCAAAACAGCCTGTCATGCTGAGCGCAGTCGAAGCATCTCTACCGCAATACTATAGCCGGTCGATTGGATTAGTTGAACGGTAAAGATGCTTCGGCTACGCTCAGCATGACGAACGGGCTTCTTCTAATTCCCCACGCGGCCTTCCTCGTCGGCGCTGGCGGCGGCGTGGCGGGCCTGGGTTTTGCCGCTGCCGATTTTGCAGGTGAAGGTCAGCGTCACGCGGCGGCTTTCCCACTGGTTGTTCCAGGTCTGGTTCACGTTGGCGTACTGAATGGTGCTGCGGAAGCGGTTGGTGTTGAACACGTCGGCCACTTTGAGGCTGAAGCTGGCGCGCTCGGCCCAGATTTGCTTTTTCAGGCCCAGGTTCACCAAGCCGCTGGCTTTGGCGCGGTAGAGGCCCTGCACCACGGGCGAGCTGTAGCCGCCGCCCACCAGCAGCTTGTAGCGGCGGGGCAGCAGGAAGGTGTGGTCGGAGCTGGCCTCCCAGCTGTAGCTGGCCAGGCGCACGGGCTGGGCCTGAATCTGAGTTTCGACCTGTGTGTAGCTGCCGCTCAGCTGGTTATCCACGCCCCACCACTTGGTGATGTCGGTGTGGCCGCCCGAGCTCAGGATGAGGGTGCTGGTCTGGGCCAGGTTTTGGGGGGTGCTGGTAGACACTTTGGTGTCGTCGTTCTGGGTCAGCACGTTGTTCACCGAATTGGTTTCGTGCAGGTAGCTCAGGCTCAGCACCTGGAAATCCTTGTGCAAATAGTTCAGCACGAACGACTGCGAGAGCGAGGGCGCCAGAAAGGGGTTGCCCTGCATGGCCGTATAAAAGTCGCTGTAGTTGAGAAAGGGGTTCAGGCTTTGGTAGTTGGGGCGGCTGATGCGGCGGCTCACCGAGGCGCTCACCTGGTCGTGCTCCGTAATTTTGTAGCTGGCGAAGGCGCTGGGAAACAGCTGGAAGTAACTACGGTCGACCTGCTGGCCTGTGGTGGCCGAGCGGCCGGTGGTTTGGGTCAGCTCGCCGCGCAGGCCGGCTTTCAGCTCCAGGCGGCCGTAGCTGGTGTTGGCGCTCACGTAGCCCGCCGTGATGTGTTCGTCGTACTGAAACTGGTTGGTGCGCAGGGCATCGGGCAGCCAGCCACTGTCCATCAATTTGTCGAACTGAATATTGTTGCGCGAAGTCACCCAGCTGGTTTTGGCACCGGTTTCGGCCCGCCACTTGGTGCCGGCAAAGGGGTGCACGTAGTCAATTTTGGCGGCCCGGATGGTGGTTTCCGACGACGTAGCGTTGCGCAGCTGCTCGGCCGGGCGGCCCTGCTCGCTGCTCGCGGCAAACACCACGTTGTTGAAGCTTTGGTCGTTGTTGCTGGCGTAGCGCACGTAGTCCGCGTCGGCGCTCAGCTCGCGGCCGGTGCTATCGAGGGCGAAGCGGTAGTACAGGTTCAGGGCCTGGTTGGAGTTGGTGCCGTTGCTGGGGTTGGTCAGCTGGCGGCGGCTGCCGGGGTTGCCGGCTAGGTCGGTGGTTACCGAGTTGCTGGTGCGCAGGGCGGTGGTTTGGTCGGCGCTGCCGCGCAGCTGCAGGCCAATGTTCTGGCGGGCGGTCAGGGCCACGTCGGCTCCGGTGGCGTAGGTGCCGGAGTAGGTGAGCGGCCGCCACAGGTTTTCCTGGTTGAAGAGGCTGTCGCGGATGGTGCGAATCATGGTCAGGCGGTTGAAGGAGTTGTAGCGGCCGCCATCGAGGCGGGCGAAGAGGCGCACCTTGCCCACGTTGTAGCTCAGGTTGGTGCCGGCCCAGCTTTTCTCGTATCGGCCGTAGCCCAGGCCCAGGTTGTAGGTGCCGCTCAGGCCCGGCAGCTGGCTGCGCTTTAGCTTGATGTTGAGCACGCCGGCCGTGCCGGCGGCGTCCATCGAGGCGGGCGGGTTGGGCAGCAGCTCAATCTGGCTGATGGCCGAGGCGGGCAGCGACTTGAGGTAGTTGCTCAGGGCCGCGCCGCTCATGTAAGTGAGCTTGCCGTCAATCATCACGTTCACACCGGTGCTGCCCCGGTACACGATGTTGTCGTCCTTGTCGAGCGTCACGCCGGGGGCTTTTTTCATGATTTCGAGGGCGGTTTCGCCGGCCGTGTTCAGGCGGTCCACGTTCACCACGGTGCGGTCGGCGTGCTGCTCCAGCATGGGCGTGGTGCCGGTTACGGTCACTTCTTTCAGCGCCGTGGCGGCGGGGGCCAGGCGCAGGGCCGGCACCATTACCGGCTCCCGGCCCACCACGAAGGCGGCACTGCGGGCGCTGCGGTAGCTCATCAGCAGGGCCTTCACGCAGTAGTGACCGGGCTTCACATTGTTGAAAGCGTAGCCGCCCTGCTCGGTGGTAGTCTGGGAGTTGGCGATGGCCGAATCGGGCAGCGCCACGAGCACGGCGGTGGCGAAGGCCAGCGGCTGGCCGGCGCGGTCGAGCACGGTGCCGGTGGCGGTGGCCTGGGCGGCGGCCCGCTGCGAGAGCATCGGCAGGACCAGCAGCAACAGGATAAAAAAGCGGCGGAAGCAGAAGAAGGCGTGCATCGAAAAAGGCGTTAGCGGTTTGATGGCTCAAAGGTGAGCCGGGCCTTTTTCCGGGTAAAAAACATTATTCCAACGCCTCAAAACCCGCTGTTACCGGCCGTTTCAGCCCTTTTCCGGTTTCGCATTCCAAAACCGGGCTTTCGCATAAAAAAGGTGCGGGCGCTGGCGGGGCGCGGTAGGTTTGCAGTCGTCTTCCAATTCCTTTCCGCACCTGCTTCAATGCCTCCGTTATGACGATGCCCCGTTTTGTGTGCCCGGCGCTGCTTCTGGCAGCCAGCTTCCTGGTTTCTTTCCGGCCGCTGGCCACCGGCCCCGCTCCTACTGCAGAGGTGCGCGAAGTAGCCGTTTTCAGTGGCGTGGCGCTGGCCACTTCGGCCACGGTGCTGGTGCGGCAGGGCAGCCCGCAGCAGGTCACAGTTGAAGCGTCGGCGGAAGACCTGGGCCGCCTCGAAACGCTCGTCAACAACGGCCAGCTCATCATCCGCGTCAAGAAAGAAGCAGGCTGGAAAAGCTTCTGGGGAAATCTTCCCCGTTTGGGCAAGGTCACGGTGCGCCTCACCGTGCCGGCCATTCAGCGGCTGGCCGTGAGCGGTTCGGGCGTGCTGCAAGCCGACGGATTTCAAACCGGCCAGCTCGCGTTGGCCGTTTCCGGCTCGGGCCGGCTGGCCACCGGGTCGGTGCAGGCCACCACGGTGCGGGCGGCCGTGTCGGGCTCCGGCCACTTGCTCATCGCCCAGTTGCGGGCCGATACGCTGCGGGCGGCCACGGCGGGCTCGGGCAGCATCACGGTGGCGGGCAGCTGCCCGCGGCTGTCGGTGGGCATCAGCGGCTCCGGGCACATCCGGGCCGCCGGGCTGGCCACCGAAACCTGCCTGGCCCGGCTTAGCGGCTCGGGCGGCTGCCAGGTGCAGGCGGCCCGCACCGTGGAGGCCCGCATCAGCGGCAGCGGCTCGGTGCTGGTCACCGGCCCGGCCCGCATCAATAGCCGCACCAGCGGCAGCGGCCGGGTGCGCCGGGGCTAGCTTTACCACGCTTACATTGCTTTTTTCGCATGAAAAACAAGGTCATCCGCTGGCATATCCTGGGCTGGCTGCTTTATAGCAGCTACGAGCTGCTGGGTGTGTTTCTGCACAACAGGGCGCACCTGCGCATTGCCCTGTGGCTTACGGCTTCCATTCTGTTCATTCGTTTTATTGAGTTTTACTTGTGCTACCTCGTGGTGTACCCGCGCCTGCTGCGCTCGGGCCGGGGGCCGCAGCTGGTGGGTGCGCTGGCGGGCGTGGTGGCCTTATACATCGGGGCACGGGCCCTGATTGAGGAGGTAATTTACCCGGCCGTGCTGGGCTTCCATAACTACACGCCCGACACGACGGTGACTTATTACATCTTCGACAACCTGTTTTTCAGCAGCCCGATGATTGTGCTCAGCGCGGCCGTGTGGAGCGCCGAAGCTGCGCTGCGTCGCGAGCGCGAAAACCGCCAGCTCCGCGCGGAAAAGCGCGCCGCCGAAGCGGCTTTTCTTAAAACCCAAATCAACCCGCACTTCCTCTACAATACCCTCAACATGCTGTTCAGCATGGCCTACCCCGTGGCCAAACCGGTCGCCAACGCCATCCTGAAACTCTCGGAGCTGATGCGCTACATGCTGCACGACACGCCCGACGGCCTGGTTGATTTAGACAAGGAAATCGACTACCTGCGCAACTACCTGGCCCTCTACCGCCTGCGCTTCCCCGACAGCTTCCACGTCGACTTCACGGTAACCGGCGACCCCGTCGGCCGCCGCGTGGCCCCGCTCGTGCTCATCCCCTTCGTCGAAAACGCCATCAAGCACGGCGTACTCGACGACTCGGAAAACCCTGTGCGCATTCACCTGAACATCGAAGGCGAGCAGCTACAATTTGAAGTCGAAAACCAGCGCAGCGACGATAACAAGGATACCACCACCGGCATCGGCCTGCCCAACCTGCGCCGCCGGCTGGAGCTGCTGTATCCGGAGCGGCACGCGCTGCAAGTGGCGGCGGAAGATGGACAGTTCACGACTTCACTGCGGCTGGTGGGGTAGAATCGTCTGTCATCCTGAGCGGAGCGAAGGACCTTATCACTGCCGAACGAAACGCAATAATCGACTTATTCACTGCAAATTGCTCATTGGTGATAAGGTCTTTCGCTCCGCTCAGGATGACAGATATGCACTTACACGCCGTTCTTCACCCTTCCAAACCACTCCGCCCATGATTCGCTGCCTCGCCGTCGATGACGAAGCTCCTGCCCTGCTCATCCTGGCCGACTACATCGGCCAGCTGCCCTTCCTAGAATTGGTGGGCACCACCACCAACCCTATTGAGGCGCTGACCATGGTGCAGCAGGGCCAGGTCGATTTGGTGTTTCTCGACATCCAGATGCCCAAGCTCACCGGCCTGCAATTCCTCAAGCTGGCCGGCAATAAGTGCAAGGTCGTCCTCACCACCGCCTACCCCGAATACGCCCTCGAAGGCTACGAAAACGACGTGGTGGACTACCTGCTCAAGCCCATTTCCTTCGAGCGGTTCTTCAAAGCCGCCCAAAAAGCGCTGGCGCTGCTGCCGGGGCCGGTGGCTCCTGCGCCGGTGATTGCTCCGGTTGCCGTAGCCGCGCCCGTTTCGATAGCCGCGTCGCCCGCCGCGGGCCACATGTTCGTGAAAGGCGAGAGCAAGAACAAATTTCTGCGCGTCAACTACGCCGATATTCTTTACATCGAAGGGCTGAGCAACTACGTGTCCATTCACCTGCCCGCGCAGCGCGTCGTCACCTACCAAACGCTGAAAGAGCTGGCCGAAACGCTGCCGCAGCCGCCGTTTCTGCGGGTGCATAAGTCATTCATTGTGTCGCTCGACAAGATTCGGATGGTGGACGGCAACACGATTTACATCCAGGACAAGGAAATTCCGGTGAGCGACACGTACCGGGAGCAGCTGTATAAGTTGATTCGGGAGCAGTAGCGCGGTCTTTTAGTCCGCGCTACTACCGCCTATCCTCCCGCACGGCGGCCAGGGCGCGGGCTTTTGCCGCTTTGATGTGGCCGATAATTTCCTCCAGCCCATGCCCGTCGATGGCTCGGGCAAACAGAAACGGCCCCTCGCCGCGCATCTTCTTCGAGTCGCGCTCCATCACGCCCAAATCAGCCTTTATCAAATCTTTGAGGTCGATTTTATTGATAATTAGTAAATCGGACTGTGTAATACCTGGCCCGCCCTTACGCGGGATTTTATCCCCGCCTGATACGTCGATGACATAGATGGAATAGTCGACCAGCTCACGGCTGAAGTGGGCGGCCAAGTTGTCGCCGCCGCTTTCCACGAATAGGTAGTCGAGCCCGTAGTCGAAGCGCTGCATGAGACCTTCGAGGGCGTCCATGTTCAGCGAAATGTCCTCGCGGATGGCAGCGTGCGGGCAGCCGCCGGTTTCGACGCCCACAATGCGGTCTTCACTTAAAGCGCTGTTGCGGATGAGAAACTCAGCGTCTTCGCGGGTGAAGATGTCGTTGGTGACCACGCCCAGCTCGAACTCGTGGCGCAGCCGCTCGCACAGGGCTTTGAGCAGCGCCGTTTTGCCCGTGCCCACCGGCCCGCCGATGCCCACCGTGAAAGCACGCTTGCGGAAGTTGCGGTAGGACGGCAAGCGGCGGGTTTCGCGCTCGTTAAAGTCGCCTGGCGACTCGTAGGCTTCGTGCTGGTGGCCGTGGAGGAGCAGGGCGAGTTTTTCGACAAAAGCCATAAGGAGGTGATGATGTAGCGTGGACTCTGCGAGTCCGCGTGTAGCGGCGTGGTTTAGGCGCGGACTCGCAGAGTCCACGCTACGTTAGTTCTGGAACAATTTAGAATAAATATCCTCGTGCAGTACCTGCGCCGCATCAAGCAGAAATGCCGAACGTGTCGCCTCGCCGTACCTCTTCCCTGCTTGCGCCGCCAGAATGTGCTCGAACACTGCGTAGAAATCGTGTTGCAACCGATGCCCCTCCAGCGGCCCTAGAAACCCGAGGCGAATGGCGGCGCTGAGCTGGTCGCGCAGGAGCATGTGCAGGTACATGGCCTGCAATTCTTTTAGCTCGAAGCCCACCCGCTGCAGGGCCAGCGTGAAAACGACCGTGAAATGCGGCGGGATTTTTTGCGTTGCGAACCACTGCGTGATGGTTTCCAATGCAGCTTCCGGGTAGAAGGTGGCCAGTAGTTTCAGCCAGTTGCGGCCCTGCACGGCGCTGGCTTTGTAGAGGCCGGGGACAAGTAGTTGGGCATCGTATTCTTCGGCTACAGTTTGGAATTCGGGGCTTTTCTCAGTGAGGTGGAAGGTGGAATTGATGAAAGGCAACTCCGCGCTGCCGGCTTGCTGCAAGTAGGAATACAGGTAATTCCGTAGCGCAAACGGCGTATTCACCAACCCGAACGTGATGCTGCTTTCCAAGCCGTATGAATAGGCGAACGAGCCGGTGGGAATGGCCGAATCGACGAGGTGCAGGAGGCGGGCGAATTGCATGCGGGACGTTCTAGCGGGCGCCTCACCCCCCGGCCCCCTCTCCGAAGAGGAGAGGGGGAGCCGAGGTGGCACGGAGAATTTTCAAGAAGCAAAATCGAATAAGACTGGCACCCCCTCTCCTTTTTCGGAGAGGGGGCCGGGGGGTGAGGCGCCCGCTAGAACAAATTATACAGCTGCGCCAGCGGCAGCACCTCCGCCGGCTCACACGTCAGATGCACGCCGTCCACCATCACGCGGTACGTCTCCGGGTCGACGGAAATGTTAGGTAAATAGTCGTTCAATGCCATGTCCTTCTTCCCAATATTCCGGCAGTTTTTCACGGCTACTACCTGCTTCGTCAGGCCATAATCAGACCGCACCCGTTCCACCGACGCGCCCGACACAAACACCATCGAACTCTTCCCGATGGCCCCGCCCAGCGCGCCGAACATGGGGCGCGAGAACGAGGGCTGCGGCGTGGGAATGGAGGCGTTGGCGTCGCCCATCTGCGATTGGGCGATGATGCCGCCTTTGAGAATCATCTCGGGGCGGGCGCCGAAAAAGGCGGGTTTCCAGAGCACCAAATCGGCCAGCTTGCCGATTTCGACGGAGCCGACTTCGTGCGAGATGCCGTGGGCGCGGGCGGGGTTGATGGTGTACTTGGCCACGTAGCGGCGCACGCGGAAGTTGTCGGCGATGCCGTGGGCGTCTTCGGGCAGGGGGCCGCGCTGCTGCTTCATTTTGTGGGCCGTTTGCCAGGTGCGGGTGATGACCTCGCCCACCCGGCCCATGGCCTGCGAGTCGGAGCTGATGATGCTGAGCGCGCCCATGTCGTGCAGGATGTCTTCGGCGGCAATGGTTTCGCCCCGGATGCGGCTTTCGGCGAAGGCCACGTCTTCGGGGATGTTGCGGTCGAGGTGGTGGCAGACCATGAGCATGTCGAGGTGCTCGTCGATGGTGTTCACCGTGAAGGGCCGCGTGGGGTTGGTGCTTGAGGGGATGACGTTCGGCTCGCCGCAGATTTTGATGATGTCGGGCGCGTGGCCGCCGCCCGCCCCCTCGGTGTGGTAGGAATGGATGGTGCGGCCCTTAAACGCCGCCGTGCTCGTTTCCACGAAGCCGCTCTCGTTCAGCGTATCGGTGTGGATGCAGACCTGCACGTCGTATTCCTCGGCAATGCTCAGGCACATGTCGATGGCCGCCGGCGTGGTGCCCCAGTCCTCGTGCAGCTTGAAGCCCAGCGCCCCGGCCTCGGCCTGCTCGCGCAGCCCCTCGGGCTTGGAGGCGTTGCCCTTGCCCAGGAAGCCGAAGTTGAGCGGGTAGGCCTCGGTGGCCTTCAGCATGGTTTCGAGGTAGAAGGCGCCGGGCGTGCAGGTGGTGGCGTTGGTGCCCGCGGCCGGCCCGGTGCCGCCCCCAATCATGGTGGTGACGCCCGAAGCCAGCGCCTCCGGAATCTGCTGGGGGCTGATGAAATGGATGTGGCAGTCGATGCCGCCGGCGGTGAGCAGCTGGCCTTCGCCGGCAATGACTTCGGTGGTGACGCCCACCACCATGCCGGGCGTGACGCCGGGCATGAGGTGCGGGTTGCCGGCCTTGCCGATGCCTACGATGCGCCCGCCCTTGATGCCGATGTCGGCCTTGAAAATGCCGGTGTAATCGACCACCAGCGCGTTGGTGATGACCAAATCCAGCGCATCGGCCGGGCCGATGCCTGCCGCCTGGCCCATGCCGTCGCGCAGCACCTTGCCGCCGCCGAACTTGCATTCCTCGCCGTACACGCAGTAGTCGCGTTCAACTTCAATCAGCAGGCCGGTATCGCCGAGGCGCACCCGGTCGCCGGTAGTGGGGCCGTACATGTCGGCATACGCGCGACGGGAGATGGGGAGGGACATGGTATTAAATGTTTTAAAAGCAGCCTTTCCAGTTATTGATATTTTATCGGTCTATTTCCGACTGAAATAAAACACTTGTCTAATTCGAAATTTCAAACTGTCACTGAGTTCATTTGAGTGCTTTGCCAATGCTTTTTCCAGAATCAATTTGGATTGAATTGAATCTTGCTCTTCTGACAAGATTGTATTGTCAGGCATAACCATCTTAGGAAATACTAAAGGAGTTATGAATCGGGCCCCATTAATGATATAATGTTTACTTCTATGTGAGACATTGCGCCTTTCCACAGAAATCAACCCTACATTTTTATTATTGACTGCTTCCACATCGAAGCAATACTCCTCGATGACGTTATACTCTTTCCTGCGGTCATTTAAGCCCTCTTGTTGAGCCACGAATTTTTTAATTTTCAATAATTTAACAGCTCCTAAATGTATTGTTTTAGGTGGAAGGCAGTAACTGGCAGGCCTATTGGCAATACACCCACTAAGGGAGATAATAATCCAGAAGCAGAAAGCAGCTATTTGTTTCATTTGTAATTACGAGTCACTGATTCCTAGTTTCTCCAGCGCCTGCTGCTTCTTTCCAGCCTCATCCAGCTGCCCATCAATGAGCCCATTGCCGCCGTACACGATGCGCTCGCCGGCCAGGGCCACCAGGCGCACGCGCTTGCGCTCGCCGGGCTCGAAGCGCACCGCCGTGCCGGCCGGGATGTTGAGGCGGAAACCGTAGGCGGCGGCGCGGTCGAAGTGCAGCGCGGCGTTGGTTTCGAAGAAGGGATAGTGCGAGCCGACCTGCACGGGCCGGTCGCCCATGTTCACGACGTCCACGTCCACCGTAGCGCGGCTTTCGTTGAGGATGATGTCGGTGGGGTGCAGCTGGTATTCGCCGGGTTGGGGGTGGCTGACGTTGGCGGGCGCGGCGCCGGGGGCCGGGGCTTTGCTGAGGCCGGAGCCGTAGAGGGCCAGGGCGGCATCGCCGGTTTCGCGGCAGATGGGGTGGTGCACGGTCACGAGCTTGGTGCCGTCGGGGAAGGTGCCTTCGATTTGGACTTCGTGCAGCATGTCGGCCACGCCGGGCAGCACGTCGGCCAGGCCCAGCAGCTGCTTGCCCTTGTCCATGAGCACGGCCACCCGCTCGCCGTCGCGGATGAACTCCAGCAGCTGCGTGGCGATGAGGGCCAGGGCTTCGGGGTAGTTCAGGAGCAGGCCGCGGGCATAGCGTTTCTGCGCCACGAAACCGGCCTGGTGGAGAACGAGCTTGTCGAGGTCTTTGGGACTTAAATGCATAAGTAGGGAGCAATAAAGAACGTCATGCAGAGCGCAGCGAAGCATCTCGCGTGTGGCAGTAACTCAATTGTTAAAAAGATTAGTGATGGCAGGCGAGATGCTTCGCTACGCTCTGCATGACGTTCTTTTCGTTGACCTTCTACCATCGCACATTCCCATAAATCATCCACCCGCCGTACCCGATGCACAGCAGCGACGACAAGGTAACGGTGCTAAACTTCAAGGTCCGGCTGATTTTCATTCGCTTGGTGAACGGCACGCTGCACAGCCCGGCCACGATGAACATACCCAGAATGGAGCCCGCGCCGAATACCGCAAAATAGAGCACGCTCAGCCACGGGTCGCGGATTTCGCTCATTACCAGCAGCACCAGCGCGCCGCTGCCGGCCAGGCCGTGGAGCAGGCCCACGGCGTAGGCGGCGCGGGAGGGCGATGCACCGGGTCGCACCTTGGCGGCCGGCCGGCGCTGCTCCAGCAGGCGGCTGATGCCCATGACGACGAGCATCAGGCCTACGGCGGCTTCGAAATAGCCGGAGGTGAGGAACATGACGCGGCCCAGCAGGATGATGGCGCCCACGAAAACCTGCGTGGTGGTGTGGCCCAGGCCCCAGTAGATACCGTCGCGTAAGGCTTCGGCAAGGGTGTCACGGCGAGAAATGAGGTTGCCCACTGCCAGCAAGTGGTCGGGTTCGAATGCATGGCCCATTCCAGCCACAGAAGCGAATAAAATGGGCAACAGGCCTTGCATTTATTAGGGGATTTGAGGAGAAATAGTTGTTGGAAACGTTTGGGGCATCCAAATTATAGGGCGAGTCGGAATTTTTCGAAAAAGTAACCCAAACTTCTTGGATTAGCTGCTGAATCCGGAAAAAGCGCCCGTAACTTGGAATCCGGTGCTGCCTGACAAAGGGCAATCAAAAGCCCTATGCCATATTGATAACCGATTTTGACATTGTACAACCCCTATACACAACCTACTAATTGCCAATAATTTACTAGCCAATACCACCATGTGGAAATAGTAAAGCTGCTGCTACAACCATTTTGCCAGCCAGCGGCGGGACGTTTCTTGTAAACGACTGCGCGCCATTGGCTGATTTTACGCCGGCCCTTGCTAATGTTCCCGCTGAACGGCGGCCCCTCCCCTATGACTTTCAACGCCCCGATACCATCCACCGACGCTCCGCAGGGCCTGTACCGCCCCGAATTTGAGCACGATGCCTGCGGGACCGGTTTCATCACCTACCTCAACGGCCGCAAGACCCACCAGACCATCACCGACGCGCTGACCATGTTGGAAAACATGGAGCACCGCGGTGCCTGCGGCTGCGATTCCGACTCCGGCGACGGGGCCGGGCTGCTCATCCAGATTCCGCACTGGTTCCTGCTGGAAGAGTGCGTGGCCCTGAATATTCGCCTGCCCGAACCCGGCAGCTACGGCGTGGGCTTTGCCTATTTGCCGAAGGACGAAAAGCTGCGCGAAGCCTGCCGCGAGGTAATCAACGGGGCTGCGGCGCGGCTGGGGTTTCCGCTGCTGGGCTACCGGCCTGTGCCGGTGAACCCGACCGGCATCGGCCCCACGGCACTGGCGGCCGAGCCGGTGATGGAGCAGGTGTTTTTTGGCCGGCCGGCGGGCATCACCAAGCCGGATGATTTTGAGCGCAAGCTGTACGTGCTGCGCCGCCTGATTTTCAAGACGGTGCGCGAGACGGTGACGGCCGCGATGGACGTGTTTTACTTCGCCTCGCTGTCGTGCAAAACCATCGTCTACAAGGGCCAGCTCACCACCTACCAGGTGCGCGGTTACTTCCCCGACCTCAGCGACGAGCGGGTGACCTCGGCGTTTGGGCTGGTGCATTCGCGGTTTTCGACCAACACGTTTCCGAGCTGGAAGCTGGCCCAGCCGTTCCGGTTTTTGGCGCATAATGGGGAGATTAACACGTTGCGGGGTAACCTGAACTGGTTTTACGCGGGCTTGCGCAGCTACGTGTCGCCGTACTTCTCGGCCGAGGAAATGGACATGCTGCTGCCGGTGGTCGATGCCGGGCAGTCGGATTCGGCCTGCCTCGACAACGTGGTGGAAATCCTGCTGCACTCGGGCCGCCCGCTGCCGCACGTGATGATGATGCTGGTGCCCGAAGCCTGGGACGGCAACACCCAGATGGACCCGCTCAAAAAGGCCTTCTACGAGTTCCACGCCACCTTTATGGAGCCCTGGGACGGCCCAGCGGCCCTGCTCTTCACCGATGGCAAGCTCATCGGAGCCATGCTGGACCGCAACGGCCTGCGCCCCCTGCGCTACCTCGAAACCACCGACGGCCGCGTGCTGGTGGCCTCCGAGGCCGGCGTGCTGGGCATCGACCCCGCCACGGTGGTGCAGAAAGGCCGCCTGCAGCCCGGTAAAATGCTGTTGTTGGACACGGTGGCCGGCCGCATCATCACCGACGAGGAACTGAAGGCCCAGGCCGCCGGCCGCCAGCCCTACGGCGCCTGGCTGAACGAGTACCAGATTCGGCTGGAGGAATTGCCCGAGCCGCGCCAGGTGTTCACGGAACTGGCCGCCGATTCGGTGTTCAAGTACCACCAGGTGTTCGGCTACACCCGCGAGGACATCGACGTGCTCATCACGCCCATGGCGCTGGAAGCCAAGGAACCCATCGGCTCGATGGGCGTGGACGTGCCGCTGGCCGTGCTTTCCGACCAGCCGCAGCACCTGAGCAGCTACTTCAAGCAGTTTTTCGCGCAGGTCACCAACCCGCCCATCGACCCCATCCGGGAGCGGCTGGTGATGAGCCTGGCTACCTTTCTGGGCAACAACGGCAACATTCTGGACGAGGACAAGCACCACTGCCACTGCGTGGCGCTGCGGCAGCCCATCCTCTCGAACCTGGAGCTGGAGAAGCTGCGCAGCATCGATACGGGCCTGTTCAATGCCAAGACCTTGCTGACTTACTTCAAGGCCGACGAGCAGCCCGGCGCGCTGGAACGCGGCCTCGCCCGCCTCTGCCGCTACGCCGAAGATGCGGTGAACGACGGCTACGAAGTCCTGATTTTGTCGGACCGCGGCGTGGATTCGCTGCACGCGCCCATCCCGTCGCTGCTGGCCGTTTCGGCGGTGCATCACCACCTCATCAAACTCGGTTGTCGGGGCACGGTGGGCCTGGTGGTGGAGGCCGGCGACGTGTGGGAGGTGCACCATTTTGCCTGTTTGCTGTCGTTTGGGGCCACGGCCATCAACCCCTACTTGGCGCTGGCTACCATCCGGACCATGCACGAGGCGGACCAGTTCAACACCAATCTGGACCATGAGCAGTTGAATTACAACTACATCAAAGCCGTGTGCGACGGCCTGCTGAAGATTTTCTCGAAGATGGGAATTTCGACCCTGCAGAGCTACCACGGCGCGCAGGTGTTCGAGATTCTGGGCCTGAACCAGGCCGTGGTGGACGCTTATTTCTGCGGCGCGGTCACGCGCATTGGTGGGCTGGGGCTGGATGAAATCGCCCGCGAAACGCTCTACAAGCACTTTCAGGGCTTCAAATCGACCACGCCCGAGGAACAAACCCTGCTGCCCGACGGCGGCCTCTACCACTGGCGGCGGCGCGGCGAGGCCCACATGTTCAACCCCGAAACGGTGCACCTGCTGCAACTCGCGACGCGAACGAATAACTACACGACTTATCAGCGCTACGCGAAGCTGGTGAACGAACAGCCGGAGCGCATGTTCACCCTGCGCGGCCTGCTGGATTTCGCCCACCACCGCGACCCGATTTCCCTAGAAGAAGTGGAACCGGCCGAGGGCATTATGAAGCGGTTTGCGACCGGGGCCATGTCGTTCGGCTCGATTTCGCACGAGGCGCACAGCACCCTGGCCATTGCCATGAACCGCATCGGCGGCAAGAGCAACACCGGTGAGGGCGGCGAGGACCCGCTGCGCTACGAAGTCATGGAAAACGGCGACTCCATGCGCTCGGCCATCAAGCAGGTGGCGTCGGCGCGCTTCGGCGTCACGGCGCACTACCTCACCAATGCCGACGAACTGCAAATCAAGATGGCCCAGGGCGCCAAGCCCGGTGAGGGTGGCCAGCTCCCCGGCCACAAGGTGGACGAGTGGATTGCCAAAGTGCGCCACGCCACGCCCGGCGTCGGCCTGATTTCGCCCCCGCCCCACCACGACATCTACTCCATCGAAGACTTGGCCCAGCTCATCTTCGACCTGAAAAACGCCAACCGCGCCGCCCGCATCAACGTGAAGCTGGTGAGCAAAGCGGGCGTGGGGACCATCGCGGCCGGCGTGGCCAAGGCGCACGCCGACGTCATCCTCATCGCCGGCTACGACGGCGGCACGGGTGCCTCGCCCATCAGCTCCATCAAGCACGCCGGCCTGCCTTGGGAGCTGGGCCTGGCCGAAGCCCACCAAACGCTGGTGCGCAACCAGCTCCGCAGCCGCGTGGTGCTGCAAGCCGACGGCCAGCTAAAAACCGGCCGCGACCTGGCCGTGGCCGCCCTCTTAGGGGCCGAAGAATGGGGCGTGGCCACCGCCGCACTGGTGGCCGGCGGCTGCGTAATGATGCGCAAATGCCACCTCAACACCTGCCCCGTAGGCGTCGCCACCCAAGACCCCGAGCTGCGCAAGCTCTTCACCGGCCAGCCCGAGCACGTCGTGAACCTGTTCCGTTTCCTGGCCGAGGAGCTGCGCGAAATCATGGCCGAACTGGGTTTCCGCACGATAAACGAGATGGTGGGGCGACCCGAATTCCTGAAAGTGCGCGAGGGCATCACCCACTGGAAAGCCCGCCACCTCGACCTAGCCGACATGCTGCACCCGGCCGTGAACATCTCCGGCGGCACCCTCTACCACAGCGAGGAGCAGGACCACGGCATCCGCGGCATCCTGGACTGGCAGTTGCTCGACCACGCCCAACCGGCCCTGAATGAGCAAACACCGGTTTTCGCCGAGTTCGAAGTGCAGAATATCGACCGCACCATCGGCACGCTGCTTTCGAATGAAATTGCCAAGCGCTACCACGCCGCCAGCCTGCCCGACAACACCATCAACTACCGTTTCCGCGGCTCGGCGGGCCAGAGCTTCGGCGCGTTCAGCGTGAAGGGGTTGTCATTTGCGCTGGAAGGCGAGGCCAACGACTACGTGGGCAAGGGCTTGAGCGGCGCGCAGCTAGCCATCTTTCCCTCCCCCGCCGCGCATTTCGTACCCGAGCAAAACATCATCATCGGCAACGTGGCGCTGTACGGGGCCACCTCCGGCGCGCTGTTCGTGCGCGGGCAGGCCGGCGAGCGGTTCGCCGTGCGCAACTCCGGCGCGACGGCGGTAGTCGAAGGCGTGGGCGACCACGGCTGCGAGTACATGACCGGCGGCCGCGCCCTCATCCTCGGCCAGACGGGCCGCAATTTCGCCGCCGGCATGAGCGGCGGCATCGCCTGGATTTACGACCCCAACGGTACTTTCCCTCAAAACTGCAACCCCGAAATGGTAGAACTCGACCCGCTCGACGCTGACGACGAGGACCAGATTCAGGAGCTGCTCAGGAAACACGTGGAGCTGACGGGTAGTCAGGTCGGGGCGTTTCTGCTGGGGAACTGGCAGGATGAAGCCGGGAAGTTCGTGAAGGTGTTTCCGAGCGAGTATAAGAAGGTGCTGCAGAAGGCGCGGTATGCGGAGGTGGGGTAAGAATTTCCGCCAGAACGATTGTAGAGACGCGACACTTCGCGTCTCTACGTCGAACAACCGAAACCGCGTCTGAAAACCAATTTTAAACAACATCAGCAACGACGAGACGCGAAGTATCGCGTCTCTACAATCGTTCTAATAATCCTTTGGCGACTAATGCCTAACCCCACCGGTTTCAAAGAATTCGCCCGCGAGCTGCCGCCCAAAGCCGCACCGCAGGAGCGCGTGGCCCACAACCACGAATTCGTAGGCACTTATTCCGAAGGGCAGCTTACCCAGCAGGCGGCCCGCTGCATGGATTGCGGTATTCCGTTCTGCCATTCGGGCTGCCCGCTGGGCAACATCATCCCCGAATTCAACGACGCCGTGCGCGAGGAGAAATGGGAAGACGCTTACCAGATTCTCAGCGCCACCAACAACTTCCCGGAGTTTACCGGCCGCATCTGTCCCGCGCCGTGCGAGGCGGCGTGCGTGCTCAGCATCCACAGCAGCCCGGTGGCCATTGAGGAAATCGAGAAGCACATCATCGAAATTGCCTTCGCGAAGGGCTACGTGCAGCCCACGGCCCCGGTCCTGAAATCGGGCAAAACGGTGGCCGTGGTGGGCTCCGGCCCGGCGGGGCTGGCGGCGGCAGCGCAGCTGGCCAAGGCCGGCCACACCGTCACGGTGTTCGAGCGCGACGACCGGCCCGGCGGCCTGCTCCGATACGGCATCCCCGATTTCAAGCTGGATAAGTGGGTTATCGACCGCCGCATCGACTTGCTGAAGGAAGACGGCGTGAGCTTCCGCTGCAACACCGAAATCGGCCGCGACGTGTCGTTTGCCCAGCTCACCCGCGACTTCCACGCCGTGGTGCTGGCCGGCGGGGCCAGCGTGCCGCGCGACCTGAACATTCCTGGCCGGGAGCTGCCCGGCATCCACTTTGCCATGGACTACCTCACCCAGCACAACCGCCGGGTGAGCGAGCTGGACCTGTCCGACGCGCCCATCTGGGTGGAGGATGAAGACGTGGTGGTCATCGGCAGCGGCGACACGGGCTCCGACTGCGTGGGCACGGCCAATCGCCAACGGGCCCGTTCCGTCACGCAGTTTGCCCTCATGCACCAGCCAGGCGCCGAGCGTCCCGCCCACACGCCCTGGCCGCTGGAGCCGCACATTTTCCGCAGCAGCACCTCGCACGAAGAAGGCTGCCAGCGCTACTGGGGCATCAACACCAAAGCGTTTCTGGCCGATGAGGCCGGCCGCCTCCGTGCCCTGCGCGTGAGCGACGTAACCTGGGAAACCGACGTCATGGGCCGCCGCATCCGCTTCGAGGAAGTGCCCGATTCTGACCGCGAAATTCCCTGCCAGCGCGTGCTGCTGGCCCTGGGCTTCACCGGCCCCCGCGTAGAAGGCCTCCTCAACGAGCTGGAAATCGACCTCGACTCGCGCGGCAATGTGCTGGCCGACGACAAAACCTTCGTCACGAACCAGCCCAACGTCTTCGTGGCCGGCGACATGCGCCGCGGCCAGTCGCTGGTCGTCTGGGCCATCTCGGAAGGCCGCGAAGCCGCCCGGCAAGTGGATTTGCTGCTGACCGGCAAAACCGCGCTACCGAGCAAGAATGCAGTAGGGATGTTTGCGTGAGGGGAAAAGCAACTTTCTAACACCAGAATCTAAATACAACTACCTATTTGTTAGAAAGCAATTTGTCTATGTAATAGTAAGAGCAGTAATACTCAAACATATCACTGTAACAACTCCTCATGTTATCCAATTCATCTAATACAGCTGCATTGCCAATGCACTTATTTTTCAGGAATGAGCTAAACATCTCAAATTCTTGAAATCCTCTTCTTTCAACTAGTTTACCCAACTCATAGTGATATGATATTGGCTCTGACTTTTTTGCTTTATTTCCCTTTCTTGCTAGAACAATTTTTATTTTGGGGACAATGTAATTGTTTGCAGAATAATCGACGTTCGTTCTATCCTTATCAGCAAGCTGCTCGTCTATGTCAATCTTTATATCATTAATGGATTGCTTTAAATCATCGAGAAAAATTTCCGTCAAATTTTTATACCTTATATGTTTATCCTTCAGTTCAAACGCGCGCATCAGACCAGGCCTATCATACAAGTAGTTAGTTTTAACAATATTTTCAAAACTATCCTCAACGAATTTCACAATACTAGCAAAGGTGCCTTTTTCAGCAGCAACCTCAACTTGCACTATTTTTTTCCTAAAATCCCTCAGAATATGCTTCAATTTATTTATAATCTTATCAAAATAAAGATTTAGAAAATTTGAATGCCTTTCGATAATTTCCTTTCTGGAATGCGTAATTTCTTTGAACTTATAATTATCATCTGAATGATACCGAAGATATGCAATAGTAGAGTCGGAGTTTGAATTACTGAAAATCACAGAAGACAGCAACCGACTCTCTCCGTCAACTACTTGTTTTCTGATAGGATGTCCAACTAACTCATTTCTGATATTTCTATTCAAATAATAGTTTCGGTCTTGCTTCAAATCACCTTTGTCGATATCACATTTAAAAATATGCAATAGCTCTTCGACAAAATCTTGCTGAACATAAATAGCTTGTAAAAAGCTAATAGCGGAGCCTATAGATTGGGTAAACTTAGACTCTGAAGATTCTTCCGGCTTACTATCGTAATAAATCAGCCCAAACGTATCAGAAAAATATCCTGTGATATCACCAAAATAATTCGACTTAACGTCTGAAGTAAATTTAATTCTAGAGTTACAAAACTTGTACTCCCAAATGTAAGAATTCCAAATATTTGAAATCCTTTCCAGTTTCCTATCTAAGCTATTCTTCATTTGCAGGCAGTTTTGCTAATAATTCGGGCGACTTTGCCGTAACACAGTGCGGTTCTCAAATTTAGCATCAATACGCCCGCTCCTCCCCCGCCACGGTATACAGCGGGTCTTCCTCCACGTTCACATCAATAAGCGCCCCGGCTTTGCTGAGCAGTTGGCGGCAATCGGGGCTGAGATGGCGCAGGTGCAGGGTTTTGCCGGCGCGGTGGTAGCGCTCGGTCAGCTTGTGGAGGGCGTCGATGGCGGACATGTCGGCCACGCGGCTTTCGCGGAAGTCGATGATGACTTCGGCAGGGTCGGCGGCCACGTCGAACTTCTCGCCGAAGGCCTGCACCGAACCGAAAAAGAGCGGGCCGTAGATTTCGTAGTGCTTGGCACCGGCCGCGTCGAGGTGGTGGCGGGCGCGGATGCGCTTGGCGTTTTCCCAGGCAAAGGCCAGCGCCGACACGATGACGCCCAGCAGCACGGCCAGCGCCAGGTTCTGCGAAATGGCCGTCACGAGCGTCACGAGCAGCATCACCCCCACGTCGGTGCGGGGCATGCGGCGCAGAATGCGCAGGCTGGCCCACTCAAACGTGCCGATGACCACCATGAACATCACGCCCACCAGCGCGGCCAGCGGCAGCCGCTCGATGACGGGCGCGCCCACCACCACGAACAAGGCCAGCGCCACCGCCGCCACCACGCCCGACAGCCGCCCGCGCCCCCGCGATTCGAGGTTGACCATGGTCTGGCCAATCATGGCGCAGCCGCCCATGCCGCCCGTCAGGCCCGAGACCACGTTGGCCAGGCCCTGGGCCACGCAGTCTTGGTTGCCGCGGCCGCGGGTATCGGTCATTTCATCCACCACGGTGAGGGTGAGCAGGCTTTCGGTGAGGCCCACCAGCGCCATGATGAAGGCGTAGGGCAGTACCAGCGCCAGCGTGGCCCAGCTCAGCGGCACCTGCGGCAAGTGCGGCACCGGGAGCCCGCCCGCGATGGAGGCGATGTCGCCCACCGCCTTGGTTGGCAGCCCGCCAAAAATCACCAGCGCCGACGTGACGATAATGGCTACCAGCGAAGCCGGCACCGCCTTCGTGAGCTTCGGCAGAAAATACACGATGGCCATGGTAAGGGCCACTAGTCCGGCCATCAGCAGCAGCGCGGGGCCCGTGAGCCAGTGCTCGACCCCGGCCGCGTCGCGCACCTTGAACTGCTCTAGCTGCGCCATGAAGATGATGACGGCCAGGCCATTCACAAAGCCATACACCACCGGCTGCGGCACCAGCCGGATGAACTTCCCCAATTTCAGCAGCCCAATGGCCACCTGAATCAGGCCCATCAGCGCCACAGCGAGAAACAGGTACTCGGCCCCATGCTGCTCTACCAGCGCCACAATGACCACCGCCACCGAGCCGGCCGCGCCGGAAATCATGCCCGGCCGGCCACCGAACACACTCGTGATAAGGCAGATGATAAACGCCGACCCAATGCCCACCAGCGGGCTGATGTGGGCCAGCAGCGCGAAGGCCACTACCTCCGGCACCAGCGCCAGCGCGGTGGTCAGGCCGGCCAGAATTTCGTTTTTAGGATTGAGTTTGTACTGCGAGAAATAAGCGGAAATTGACGACATTAATAGCGGAGAAAAAGGCAAAAGAAAAGCCGCACGCTTCCGGCGGGAAGCGGCGGCACGAGGGTTTCGGGCCTATTCTCAGGGTGGAGTGAGTTTGAAAGTAACGCGGGGGAAAAAAGGCATAAACGCCCGCAAAGGTACGGGTGGGGTTTTGGCGTGCGAGTTTAACTGACCAAAAGAACGTCATGCAGAGCGCAGCGAAGCATCTCGCGTGCTGCCACTAATTCTTTTCATGCGATTGGATTAGTAGTAGCACGCGAGATGCTTCGCTGCGCTCTGCATGACGTTCAGATGTTTTGACGCACGAGCTAAAAGTTCACCTTCACAATTTTAAATCGCGGCGCGGTGGCGCCGTACGGATACAGCACATAGGCATCGGAGCCGCGCTTGGTGATGGTGGTGGGGCTCACTGCGCCCGTGGCGAAACTGCCCGTAGAGGTTGTCGTGGCCCAGGCATTGGCGGTAGTCATGCGGAATACCGTGCTCTGGCTGCCGGCCACTACCAGCAAGGTATTGTTGTCGAACAGTAACAGACCATCGGCGCCCACGAGGCTTTGCGTTTTGGTGACGGTGGTGAAACCGGCGGGGTTGCTGATGGGCACTTTAAACAGGGTGCCGTCGCTGGTTTTGGCCGTGAGCAGGTAGCCATCGGGGTGGTACACGATGCCATTCAGGCCGAAGCCGGTGCCGCCGCTGAACTGCGCATTTTCCAGGAAAACCGTGGCGTTGCCCTGCAAATCCACTTTGTAGATGATGGGCGACATGCTGTCGGTGATGTAGGCATTGCCGGCTGCATCGACGGCAATGTCGTTGGCAAAGTGGTTGGGGTAGGCGGCAGCGGCGGGCAGGGAGGCTAGGTTTACAAAGCTGTTCATGGCCCCGGTGCTGGTGTTGAAAGTGGCCAAGGCGGCCAGCTTGCGCAGCGTAGGCTGGTTCTGCACACTGGGGTTGAAGTTGTTGTCGGATACGGCGGCCAGCAGGCGCTGGCGGCCGGCGTCGAGGTTCAGGCCGATGGTAGAAATCAACCGATTATTGGAAATCGACTGATTATCCCGGCCGAATTCGGTGTAGGTGCTGTCGTCGCGCACGGTGCCCACGGTGCCCTTGGCGCGCGAGCTCACGTAGAAGCGCTTGTTGGCCTCGTCCCACTGGATGCCTTCGGGGAAGATGCCCGCCTGCGGCACGGAGATGCGGGCGGGGGCGGCGGGCGTGGCGGCGGCCGGCTCATCATCTTTAGAGCAGCCGGGCAGCGTGCACAGAAAGCCGACTGCCAGCGTCGTCAGGCATATGAGGCGTGCCGGGTTAGGAGCAAGGAAAGAATACATCAGCAGCAGGTTAATAAATCAATGGATTACCTGCTTGTACGTATCAGCAAAAAGAAGTCGACTGAAATCAGAATTAAAAACAAGTTAAAGTTTTGGAGCAGCCACGTAGCGGCGAGCAGTTTGTGGCCAGCGCAAGGCTTTCGCCCGAAAAAGCTGCGTAGCAGCGACCGTAGCGCCAAGCCTTTTGGCGCTACGGTCGCTGCTACGCAATTTATTAGCTAACTCATTTACCGCCAGCGAACAGGTTCACTAAATACGTCAGCGCCCCCGGCGCGTGCAGGGCTTCGGTCTGCGCCATCGTTTCTTCGGCTACGACCGAGGCACGGTGGCGCATGTGCTGCTCGTAGTGCGCAATGGCGGCTTGCACATCCGAGAATTGGCCGCTGGCTAGGCAATGGGCCAGCTCTAAGGCATCGAGCATGGCCATATTCACGCCTTCGCCGGCATAGGGAGGCATGAGGTGGGCGGCGTCGCCGAGCAAGGTGAGGTTGGGCCGGGCGGGCCAGGTCTGGTCGAGGGGCATGCAGTATTGCGGCCGCGACACGCACTGCGTGGTTTCGCTGGCAAAAAGCTCCTGCCAGATGCCGTCCCAGCCCGCAAACTCCTGCCGAAACCACGCCAGTACTTCGGCTGCACTCGAGAAGTCGATGCCGCTGTCGCGGGCCCAGGTTTCGACCGTTTTGCAGCCGGTGTAAAAAGTCAGGCTGCCATCACCTTTGGCGCTTACCACCAGGGTTCTGGAATCATCGAGCGCGAATATTTTCCCACCCTGGGTTAGGCGGTGCAGGCGGGGCGCATGGTGGGCCGAGTCGTACACGGTGCCTTCCACTATGGTCACGCCCGAGTAGAATGGCCGGATGGGCGTGAGCAGCGGGCGTATTTTGGAATTAGCGCCATCGGCTCCAATGAGAATGTCGGCCGTGGCCGTGGCACCGTTGTGAAATGTTAGCTTCCACCCCGCTCCTTCCGGCTGCACGTCGGCCAGGTGCCGGTCCCATACTACCGTACCAGCCTGCAAGGAATCGAGCAGAAGTTCACGCAAGGGCCCCCGGTCAATTTCGGGGCGAAAAGAAGCCTGGCCGAAGGTATCGGTTTGCGCCTCCTCGTGCTGGTCAAGTACCACCGTGGCGTGCTTATCGGTCAGGCGCAGCTTGTCGGCACCCGGACGGTAGCGCAGTTTAAATTCGTCGAGCAGGCCCGCCGCGCGCAGGGCCGCCAGGCCCGATTCGTCGTGCAGGTCCAGCGTGCCGCCCTGCTCCCGCACGTGGCGGTTGCGGTCCCGCTCGTACACGGTTACGGCAGCGCCGTTTTGCTGGAGCAGGCGGGCCAGGGTGAGGCCACCAGGGCCACCGCCCACAATGGCTATCTGTTTGTTTTGAAGCAACATGACTGAACAGGTTTTTGAGTTCAGTACAAAATTATTTTTCCGGCAACGCAGATAATTGTATAAATCGGTCGTCTTGGTTCCGGGCCAGTTCTTTGGGCACTACGCCTGCGTATTTTTTGATTTCCCGGATGAAATGCGCCTGGTCGGTAAAGTTTTCTTCGGGAAAAAGCCGGCCGGCTTTAAGGTGTTGGAACGACGCCCGAAATCGCAGGATGTTGCTGTAGGCCTTCAGTGAAAGGCCAAACTGCTTGTTGAAGTACCGGTTGATTTGCCGGCTGCTCCAGCCGGCGGTTTCGGCCAACGCCTCCACCGTCAGGGCCCCGCTGCTGGCGTAAAGCTGGCCGAACAGCGTGCGTTTGCGGGCATCGATGTTTGGAGGCAATGCTTGTGCAATGCGCGCCGAGGCGTTGGCGCAGAAGCTATCAAAATCCTGCAAATCGATTTCGTTCATACCCAGGAAGTCCGGCGGCAGTGGGCAACCGCTTTCCAGCAAATCGGCCAGCCCGACCGGCAGCAGGTATTCGGCTGCCAGCAACTTCCAACTGATGGCAAACACGGGCCGGTGCGGCGGAACAACCTGCGCGCTGGGCCGCGTATCCAAGCCCCGCAGCGTCACCTGATAAGCCCCCGTGGCGGCCTGGGAGAAAAACACGTCGATGCGGCCGTCGGGAATAAGCACCATGTGCTGCGCCTCCCCGCCGTGGTTGACCAGCATCCAGAAGCTTTCCACAAAAGCAGCCAGCACCGCCGGCGGCTTCACCTCCCGGTATTCGATGTCGATGAAGGCCATTTTCTGCGGCTGATTTAGGTGACTCCCTTACCCGATGGCGCGCTGCACCCACGGCTTCAGGCCCGGCACGCGGGCCAGGCGCACGGCCGCGTTCACCAGCCACGCCTTGTTGCTGAGGAAGCGCATGAGGCGGTAGCTCTTGGCCAGCTTCCGGCCGATTTTGCGGGCCACCCGCGCGTCGTACTCCCGCATGAATCCGGCGCTGAAATCCTGCTTTGCGAAACAGGCCGCTGCCTGCGCCCCGGCCAGGATGCCGCTCTGCATGGCCGTGTCGATGCCGTGGCCCTGCAGCGGGTCGATGAGCGAAGCTGCGTCGCCGCAGAGCATGAACCGGCTGCCGCTAATGCTCAGCTCGCGCCCGCCGCCCAGCGGCAACCCGAAACCCACAATGGGTCCCAGCGGCCGCGCCTGCGCGAAACGGCCGGCCAGCTCGGGGTGCGTGGCCAGCACCCGCGTCAGGGTTTCCTTGAGGTCGACTTTGTGCTTCGCTACGATTTCGGACAGCATGCCCAGGCCCACGTTGTAGCGGCCCGCGCCCACCGGAAACAGCCACACGTAGCCGGCCAGGTAGTCGCTGCTGAGGAAAAACTCGGTGGTGCCGCTTTGCGCGCCGGCCACGTTTTCGTAGTAGGCCCGCACGCCGGCGCAGTGGTGGGCGCGGTCGAGCGGCGCGGGCCGCAGCTTGCGGGCCACCACGGAGTTGGCCCCGTCGCAGCCGATGACAATGCCGCAGGTGAGCTCGGCCCCTTCGGCCAGGTGCAGGTGCACGGCATCCGGCCCCGCGTGCAGGCCCTTGAGCACCGTGTTTTCCAGAATGGTGGTGTCGGAATGCTGGCGCACCAGGGCCAGCAGCGCGGCATCGAACGTTTCGCGGGGACTATTGAAGCTGGGCAACTTCCATTGCAGCGTGAGGCTGGCGCCACTGGGCGCTACGAGGCGCGAGTCGCGCACATCGTCGCGGGGTGCCAGCTGCCAGAGCTGCTCGACGAAAGCGGGGTCGAGCTGGCGCAGGGCTTTGAAGGCCTGGCCGGGAACGGCGTCGCCGCACACCTTGTCGCGCGGGAACTCCGCCTTGTCCAGCAAGGCCACGCGCAGGCCGCTGTGGCGCAGGGCCAGCGCGCAGGCCGTGCCGGCCGGGCCCGCGCCCACAATGGCGACGTCGTAATCAAAAGCAGGCGGAGCGGGCAACACGCCCCAAAGGTAGCGGGCGGCACGGGTGCGGCCGAAACGATGCGGGCGACTTCGGAGGGCCAGTGCGGAAATCTTTTGAAGCAGGCCAACCGTAATATCCGCCAGAATCTATATATTAGACACTGGCAACGCGTGCTGCCAGCCGGCCGGCTGCCCCGGTCCCGGTACTACCCTACCCCTCCCCGGCCGTGAATATTCTACCTCCTTCCCTCCTACCGGCAGACGACCCCGCCCGCCTGCGCGCCCTCACTCGCTACCAGCTGCTCGATGCCCGCCGCGAAGCCATTCTCGACGAAGTAGTGGCTGCCACGGCCCGGCTGTTTCGGGTGCGCAACGCCATGCTCACCATGGTAGAAGAAACCACCGTGCTGCTTAAAGCGCCTTACGGCCTGCCGCCCGATTTTGAACGCCTGCCCCGCCAGCAAAGCATGTGCTCGGCCACTATTCTGCAGAACGACACGGCCGTGTTCGAAAACCTGAACCTGGCCAGCGCGCCCGGCGTCGATGTTTCGCTGATTTTGCAGCTGGGCCTGCATTTTTACGCCGGTCACAACCTGCGCACGCCCGAGGGCCACAACATCGGCACACTGTGCCTGTTCGATGGGCCGCCCCGCCAGTTTGCGCCCGCCGAGCGCCACCTGCTGGCCCAGCTCGCCGGCCTGGCCATGCACCTGCTGGAGCTGCGCCGCACGCTGGGGCCGCATTCCGGCCTCACGGCCCTGCTCTGGGAAACCATTTACCGGGGCATGGGCGAGCAGCTGGCCCGCCTCGCGGCCCTCACCGAGCCGGTGGGGCCCGCCAGCGGCGGCCTCAGCCCCGCAGTGGCCGCCGAGGCCGGCCGCCTCGTGGCGGGCCTCGACCAGCTGGTCGCTGCCACGCTGCGCCGGCAATAACTGTTCGCGCGCTGCCAACCCGCGAATTATTCGGCCCCGGCCGGGGTTGGTGTAGCTATCCGATTCGGACGGCGGGCGCAACCCTACTTCCCCGCCCGGGGTACAAGCAGGAGCTGGTAGCTCGGCGGTATCGGCATTCGCCTTTCAGCTACTCAGCGCTCCTTCTCCTTTGCCGGCCGGCTCTTCTTCAATAAGCTATTTTGGTTGATAATTCCGCTTCCCTGATACCGGCCAACGATGCCGCCCGCCTGCACGCCCTCGAAGGCTACCACCTGCTGGATGCCCGCAGCGAAAAGGTGCTCGATGACGTGGTAGCGGCCACGGCCCGGCTCTTCGGCGTGTCCAACGCCATGCTCTCCATCGTGGAAAAGGACGAGGTGCTCGTGAAAGCGCCCTACAACCTACCGGTGGCCATCGAGCGCATTCCGCGCGGGCAAAGCCTGTGCTCGGCCACCATTCTGCAGGACGACACGGCCGTGTTCGAAAACCTGAACCTGGCCAGCGCCCCCGGCGTCGATATTTCGCTGCTGCAGCAATTGGGCCTGAGCTTCTACGCCGGCCACAACCTGCGCACGCCCGACGGCTTCAACCTTGGCTCGCTGTGCGTGTACGACGGCCCGCCGCGCCAGTTTGCGCCCGTCGAGCGCGCCCTGCTGGCCACCCTGGCCGGCGTAGTAATGCGCCTGCTGGAGCTGCGCCGCACCCTCGGCGCCCACGCCGACCGCACCGCCGTGCTCTGGGAGCCCGTGTACCGGGCCATTGGCGGGCAGCTGGCCCGCCTCACCGCGCTGGCCGAGCGCACCACACCCCCCGGCGGCCCCGCCCAGCTCACCGACGGCGTAGTAACTGAAGTGCAGGCCATCGCGGCCGTGGTCGACCAGTTTGTGACGGCGACGCTCAAGCGGGTGTAAGTTGCCCTGTCATTCCGACGCAGGAGGAATCTGGGCAAAGTCCTTTCAACGGTTTCGCCAGATTCCTCCTGCGTCGGAATGACAGCGGACGTACTTTTGCGCCGTTTCCGTGTTAGTCGCATTATGCCCGAAGAAAAGAATATGAAAACCCTGGCCCTGCTCGGCGCCACCGGCTCCATTGGCACGCAGGCGCTGGAAGTGGTGCGGCAGCAGCCCGGCCGCTTCCGGGTGGCGGTGCTGAGCGCCCAGCGGCAGTGGGAGCTGCTGGCGCAGCAGGCCCGCGAGTTTCGGCCCGCCGTGGTGGTGATTGGCGATGAAAGCGCCTACCAAAACCTCAAATCCGCCCTCGCCGACCAGCCCGAAACCGAAGTCCTGGCCGGCCCCGCCGCCCTGGCCGAGGTGGTGACGCGCCCCGAAATTGACATTGTGCTCACGGCCTTGGTGGGCTACGCCGGGCTACTGCCCACGGTGGCCGCCATCCGGGCCGGCAAAGACATTGCCCTCGCCAACAAGGAAACCCTGGTGGTGGCCGGCGAGCTGATTACGGGCCTGATTAAAAAGCACAACGTACGCCTGCTGCCTGTCGACTCGGAACACTCCGCCATTTTCCAGTGCCTGGTGGGCGAGGAGCAGAATCCGATTGAGAAAATCATTCTCACGGCTTCGGGCGGCCCGTTCCGCGGCCGTTCGGCCCAGCAGATGGAGGCCGTCACCAAAGCCCAGGCCCTGAAACACCCCAACTGGGACATGGGCGCGAAAATCACCATCGACTCGGCCTCGCTGATGAACAAGGGCCTCGAAGTGATTGAGGCCAAATGGCTATTCGGGCTCACGAATGAGCAGATTGACGTGGTGGTGCACCCCCAAAGCATTGTGCACTCGCTGGTGCAGTTCGAAGACGGCTCGCTGAAAGCCCAGCTGGGTTTGCCCGACATGAAGCTGCCCATTCAGTACGCGCTGGGCTACCCGCAGCGGCTGGCCAACACCTTCCCGCGCTTCTCCTTCCTCGACTACCCCACGCTCACCTTCGAAGCGCCCGACCGGGTGGCCTTCCCCAACTTGGAACTGGCCTTTGGAGCCATGCGGCGGGGCGGCAACGCGCCCTGCGTGCTCAACGCCGCCAACGAAGTGGCCGTGGCCGCATTTTTGCGGGAGCAGGTCGGCTTCCGCCAAATGTCGGACCTCGTGGCCGAGTGCCTGGCGCGGGTATCGTACCTTGCAGAGCCGATATTGGCCGACCTGGTGGCTACCGACGCGGAAACACGGCGACTGGCGGCGCAATTAATTATGAATTAAAAATTATGAATTATGAGTTGAGGCCTAGCTGCTCCTGCAGCTTATCACCTCTTCTTATGATTCCTATTTTGCAATTCATAATTCATAATTTTTAATTCATAATTCAATTCCCCCCTTGGCTATCCTCACCATGATTGGCCAGCTTGTGCTGGCGCTTTCCATCCTTGTTGGCTTGCACGAATTCGGCCATTTCGCCTTCGCCAAGCTCTTTAAAATCCGGGTCGATAAGTTCTACATCTTCTTCGACTTCTTGTTTCCGATGCCCAACGTGGCCAACTTCGCGCTGGTCAAAAAGAAGATTGGCGAGACCGAGTACGGCATCGGCTGGTTCCCGCTGGGCGGCTACGTGCAGATTCACGGCATGATTGACGAGACGCAGGACGCCTCGGCCCTGGCCGGCGAGCCGCAACCCGACGAATTCCGGGGCAAGCCCGCCTGGCAGCGCCTGCTGGTGATGCTCGGTGGCATCATCATGAACGTGATTCTGGGCATTGTCATCTTCACGGCCATGACGGCCTACTATGGCGAGACTTACCTGCCCGCCTCGTCGGTGAAATATGGCGTGCTGCCCAATGGCCTGGCCCGCCAGGTGGGCTTCCAGACGGGCGATAAAATCGTAAAAATTAACGGCCGGCCGTTCAAGGATTTCGACGAGATTTATCAGCCCGAGGTACTGCTCGGCGACAATACCTACTTCACAGTGGAGCGCGGCAGCCAGCTTACCGACGTGAAGATGCCCGACAACTTCCTCGACCTATCGAGCAAGCAAACCGAAGACAGCGTGCTGCTGCGCCCCCGCGAAACCTTCGCCGTGGACCGCGTGACGCCCGGCGGCAATGCCTCGAAAGCCGGCCTGCAGGTGGGTGACGTGATTACAGCCGTGAGCGGCCAGCCTGTGCAGTTTTTCGACGAGCTGCAGGCCGCCCTGCTGGCCAACAAAGACAAAACCGCCCGCCTCGACGTACAACGCGCCGGCCAGCCCGTCACCCTGAACGTGCCCGTGGATGCCGAAGGCCACATTGGCTTCGAGCGCAAGTCGACGCTAGACATTGGCACGCGCAAGTATTCGTTGGCCGAGGCCCTGCCGCGCGGGGCCAAAAAAGCCTTTTCCATTGTGTGGGTGCAGGCCCGGGCCTTCGGCAAAATCTTTACCGGGAAGGCCTCGGCCAAGAACCTGGGCGGCCCGGTCGAAATTGCGCAGCAGTTTGGTGGCGTGTGGGACTGGCAGCACTTCTGGGGCCTGGCTGGCATCCTGAGCATGGTGCTGGCGTTTATGAACCTGCTGCCCGTGCCGGCTCTCGACGGTGGCCACGTGGTATTCCTGCTCTACGAGATGATTCTGCGCCGCAAGCCCTCCGATGCCTTCCTCGAAGGCGCGCAGCGTGTGGGCACGGTGCTCATTCTGGCGCTGATGGCCTATGTTATTGTCATCAAGCAGGTGCTGAAGTTCTTCTAGGCACTTCCTGGCCATAATGAACGTCATGCTGAGCGTAGTCGAAGCATCTCGCATGTGGTAGTAATCAAAATCGTTAGCCGATTGAATTACTATGGCACGCGAGATGCTTCGACTACGCTCAGCATGACGTTCTTTCGTTAGCCTTATCATCTATTCCTTCTCCCCTATCCCCTAACCCAACTATGCGTCTCCTCGCCACTTTCGCCGCTGCGTTGCTGCTGTTTCCGCTGGCCGGGGCGCGGCCGGCGCGCCACGCCTACCACTCCACCCTCACCGAGCTGCGCTACAATCCCGCCAAAAAGCAGCTGGAACTGTCGGTGAAGGTGTTTGCCGATGATTTCGAGAAGGCGATTTCGCAGGGCCAACCCAAGGCCGTAACCCTGACCGAGCCCGGCCCGCGCCCGTTGGTGCTGGCCGATGCCTACTTCCAGCGCACGCTGCAAATCAGCACGGTGGCCGGGGCGCGGCTGCCTATGCAGGTGCTGGGCATGCAGGCCGAAAACGACGGCTACTGGTTCTACTGCAAGGTGCCGCTGCCGGGTCCGGTGGCCGGCATCAAATTGCGCCAAGCCGTGCTGCTCGATGCATTTGCCGATGAAATGAACATCGTGAACGTGGAGGCCAACGGCAAGAAGCAGAGCGCGCTCTTCCGCGCCGGCCACGAGGAAGAAGTGGTGAAGTGGTGATGTAGCGCGGACTTTGCAGTCCGCGCATCGAACAAACGAACCGTGCCACTCGCGGACTACAAAGTCCGCGCTATACCTCCACCGCGCTGCGCAGAAACTGGCAGAAGGGCACCATCGCCGCAAATACCTCCGGCACGTAGGCGCGAAAATCGGCGTGGCTCAGCACCTCGGCGTCGCTTAGGGTGTGGCTGGCGGTGAAGCTTTTGTGCTTCAGCAATTCGATTTCAGGGTGCGACACGTCGTAGGCGGCGGGCGACTTCTTGAGCTTGTCGCCGCCCATCGCGCCGAAATAGCGCTGGAAATCGGGCGCGGCCAGAATGGCTTTCAGCTCGGCGGCGTTGTAGTCGATTTCCTGGCGGATGGCGGCCAGCTGGTTTTTATCGGGCATGTACCAGCCGCCGCCGATGAGCGTGTGGCCGCCGGGGCCCACCTGCACGTAGTAGCCGGGCGTTTCAATGTCCTTGCCGCTGGCGGTGAAGTAGGCCGAGAAATGCAGCTTGTACGGGTCCTTGTTGTTGCTGAATCGCACGTCGCGGTAGATGCGGAAGATGCTTTTGCGGCCCAGCGGCCCGGCCAGCGCGGGGTCGAGCTTCTGCAATTCCTGGTACCAGAACTCGGCGTCTTCCTCGAATTGTTTGCGCAGCTGGTCGTAGGTAGGCTTGCGCTCCTGAAACCAGGCGCGGTCGTTGTGCTTGGTGAGGCCGGTGAGGAAGGTGAAGAGGGGCTTGAGCTGCATGAGATTGTAAATGAGCTTGGCGGTCAAACTCCCCTCCTTACCAAGGAGGGGATGTTTCAGCGAAGCTGAAACGGGGGTGGTTGCGGGCGTTGAACAGCTTCGACAGTCTTTCGTTCAGGCGTGGCTCAACGCCTACAACCACCCCAGCTGCCGCTTCGCGGCAGCATCCCCTCCTTGGTAAGGAGGGGAGTCGATGTTCTAATCATCCCCTTCTTCCTCTTCCTCCTCGCGCTCAGCCTTTGCCTCGCGCAGAAAAGCGGCGCGGCGCGGAGCCGGCATCTGACTGTGCTCGCCGCGCACGGCCTGCCAGATGTTCTGGTTGAAAGCCAAATCCGGCGCGGCATCTTCGCGGCTCATGTCGAACTTTTCGGCGCGACGGGCGGGGGCGTTGTAGGCGGTATTGCGCACGTCCTGCGGGGTGGATGCAGGGCGCAGGGCGTAGGGGCGAAAATCGGGCTTGGCGGTGAAGCAGGCCCAGAGTGGCAGCGCGGCGGCATCGTACTGGCTCATGGGCGGCAGGCCCAGAATCAGCTCCAGCGTGCGCAGCATGCCCGAGGTGGTGTAGGCGGTATGCACCACCGCGTGCCGCCGGATGTAGGGGCCAACGAGGTAAGCCGTGGAGCGGTGCGCGTCGATGTGGTCGGGGCCGTTCTGGGCGTCATCCTCCACTATCATCACCACCGATTCTTTCCAGACCGGGCTTTTGGAGAGGTGCTCAATCAGGCGGCCCAGGGCCAGGTCGTTATCGGCGGCGTAGCTCAGGGGGCTGAGCTCGCCCTTGCGCGCGCCGTAGGTGTGGTCGTTGGGCAGGCGGATGATGCTGAGGTTGGGTAGCTTATTAGACGCTACCAGCTGGTCGAAATCGGCTTCCCACACTTTCTCGCGGTCCACGTCCTTCACCCGCAAATTGAAGCCCGCATACTCCTTGCAGTAGTTGGCCGCGATGGCCGGCTTGGTGGGTTTGCCCTGGAAAACGAACTCGCCATAGCTGCGGAACGTGCGGCCGGCGCGCAGGCAGTAATCCCACAGGAAACCGTCTTTCGGCTCGGCCACCTCGCCCTTGCTGCCCTCGAAGTCGTAGTCGCCCCCGCGGCCGCTGTAGTTGCTGGGCCAGGTTTTCTCCACAAAATCGGTGGCGTAGGCGGCCGTGCTCCAGTTGTGGCCATCGGCGCTCACTTCGGCATCGACGTAGAAATTATCGAGCAGCACAAACTCCCGCGTGAGGGCGTGGTGGTTGGGCGTCACCTTCTCCGGAAACAGGCAGAGGCTGGCGTCGCCGTTGCCGGCGGGCAGGTCGCCCAGCACCTGGTCGTACGTGCGGTTTTCCTTGATGATGTAGAAGACGTGCTTGATGGGCGACTGTTCGCCCACGCGCTGCGGCACGGGGCTGCCCGCCGCCACCTCGGGCGCGGCCTCCCGCGTTTTGCTGAAAGGTGTGTTGGCGTACACCTGGGCCGAGTAGGCGGCCAGCGCTTTTTCATCCGGCACGGGCAGGCGCGAAAGGCTGCCAGCCAGCAGCCCGCCAATGTAGCCCTTGCCGACTTCGCCCACGTCGCGCCCGGGGTTGGGGCCGTTGGGGTTAGGCCGCGAGGCTGTGCCTTTGCCGTTGGCTATCAGCAGCTGGCCACCCACCACGCGCACGGCCGTAGGGTACCAGCCCGTGGGAATAAAGCCCAGCGGCCGGCTCGTGGCCGCGTCGCGCACGTCGAACACGGCCAGGCAGTTGTTGTCGGCGTTGGCGATGAAGAGCTGGCTGTCGTCGGCGCTCAGGGCGAGGCCGTCGGGGGTGCTGCCGGCGGGCGAGGCCGGGAACAGGGCCGTATTGAGCGTTTCGGTGACGCGGCCGGCGCGGGTATCAATCACCGAAACCGAGTTGCTGTTGGCATTGGCCACAAACAGGCGGCGGCCGTCGCGCGTGAGGGCCAAGTCGTTGGGGTGACTTTCGACGGGGATGCTGGCCAGTAATTGCTGCTGCTCGGCATCGTACACCGCCACCGCGTGGCCGCCCCAGAGGCTGATGTAGAGGCGCGCGCCGTCGGGGCTGAGCTGGGCATCGTAGGCCTCGGCCGGCAGCCTGAGGGTGCGCAGGATTTGCCGGGTTTTCAGGTCGAAAATGTAGAGCGAATTGTCCTCCCGCGTCACGGCGTAGAGCACCTGGCGGCGGCCATCAACGGCGAGACCGGCCACGCCGCTTTTCTGCTTCGGCCACTTCGGGCCCAGCACCAGGGCGCTGTCGGGCTGTAATTTCTGGCCTTCGACTTTAAAACTATGAATGCGGTTGTGCTGCCCGCCCGAGGCGTAGAGTGTACGGCCATCGGGGGCCCAGGCCAGGCCGGCCCAGGCTGCCGGCACCACGCGGGTGTCGAGCAGGCGGCCGGTGGCGGCATCGAGCAGCTGCACCGAGTTTTCGCCCCAGCCGCCGTTGGTCACGGCCGCCAGGCGGCCGTCGGGGCTGATTTCCAGGCTCAGGGGCAGGTCGCCGAGCGGGGTGGCGGTGCCGGCGGGGCTCAGCTTCCAGCCGTTGGGCAGCCGGGTTTGGGTGGTACCGGCAATGGGGCCGGGCAGCACGCCGGGCGCTTCGGCGGCGGGCTGCTGGCTGGCGTTGCCCGAGCAGCCGAGCAGCGCCAGCAGCGGCAGGCTCAGGGCCAGGCGGGAGGTAATCGAGGAAAAAAGCATGGGCGGTGCAGCCGCGGCACCCCGGCCGCCGCTGCGGCTACGAAGGTAACGGGTACCAGAGCCCGCCGCCCGCCCAACAGCCCAACTGTAGGGCGTGGGGCAACTCCGCGCGGCCCGTAGGCGGCGGCCCCGCGCCAGCAATAAACCTGAATTTTAGCAGGGTGGAAAATTCGTTACCCAAAACGAGAAGATACAGGGTGCCTGCACGCCGGATATACTCATCCTATACCTAGCCTCCCCCGCCCGGCCCCAAGCAATGCACCAAAAATCGAATGGTGCGGGGAAGACGCTCTGCCTTGCAGCACGTCAGCGGTTTATTCCACCGTCAAGCGCAGCGCCTTATCGTCGGCTCGCACCACGTACACGCCCGTGGCCAACCCGACCGGCAGGGCCAGCGCGGCGGTGCCCGTGGCATCGGCGGTGGCGGTTATCACGACGCGGCCCAGCGCGTCGAATACTTGCACTACCGTGCCGGGCCGCGTGCCCGTGAGCATGGCCCCGGTGCTGGCTGGGTTGGGAAACAGGGCCAGGCCGGTAGCCGCCGCCGTCAGGGCAATGGTGCGCACCGGCGAGTAGCTGGCCGTGCCATCGGTATCGACCTGCCGCAGGCGGTAATACACCAGGTCGGTGCGGTAATTCAGCAGGTTGGGGTCGGTGAAGGTGTAGTCGATGGGCGCGCTCACGGTGCCCTGGCCGGGTACCGGGCTGCCCACCGGGCGGTAGGTCTGGCCGTCGGCACTCGCCTCTACCACGAAATAATCATTGTTCAATTCCTGCGCAGTGCGCCAGTTCAGGCGGGCCGCCGGGCCCTCGCGCCTGACGCTGAAATCAATCAGTGTGACGGGCAGTGGCGAACTGGCGGTGCTCACGGTGAAGAACGAGAGGCCGCTGGCCGGGGCCGTGCCCACGACCGTGCGGGCGCTGCCCGCGTTCTGGGCGGGGCTGATGCGCGCCCAGCCGGAGCCGGCCATCGGGGCGGCGGTACGGCCCCATACCTGGGCCACACTAAAATTGGAGAGGCCGTTGTCATCGTCGGGCAGCCAGTTCAGCTGCACCGCTCCCTTCACGGCGGCCGACGCGCTCCAGATGCGGTCGATGCCCCGATTGCCGCCGACACTGGTGCCGAAGCTGACCTGGGCGGTGGTGAGGCCCGCCCGGCGGGTTACGGTCAGGGAGGTGGTGGTGGCGGTGGGGGTGAGGGTGAAGCTGTTGGGAAAAGCGGTGGTTGCGCCGCCGGGCACGTTGGCCTTCACGGCCGCCAGGTTGCCCTTCACGTACCGGCCGCTCTGCTCGCCGCTGAGGGTGGCGCCGTTGAGCAGACGTAGCGTGGCAGAAGGGTCCGTCGTCACCATGCCGCCGCTCAGCGTGAGCGCGCCGGCGATATCCGCGTTGCTGTTGGCGGGCAGGCCGACGCCGCCGCTGGGCTTGTTCACGGTCAGGTTGAAGAGCTGCGCCCCGTTCAGGCTGAGCTGCTGGGCGGCCGTGCCGTTAAGGGTCACGGTGCTGGCGGTGCCGGGCAGCAGCGTGGCGCCGGCGTCATTCAGCAGGTTGCCGCCCACGTACACTTCGTTGGGGCCGCTGCTCAGGTCCAGCGTGCCGCTGCTGTTTTGCAAGCTGCCGCTCACCGACAGCGTGGCGCCGCCCGTCAGGCTGATGGTCGCGCCGTTGTTCAACAGGTCCTGGGCCCGGGCCGGCGTCAGGGCCGCCACGGCCACCAGCCATCCGAGGGAGATAAGCTTTTTCATGTGCAACAAGAAAGAGTGGGTAGCAGAGGCCCCGCCCCGGCTACGGGTTGACCGTGAGCTTGATGTAGCCGTTGCCGGTGTTCACGCCCTGCTGGTGCACCACGTTGGTGATGCGCGCGTTGCTGAACGCATACGAGGCCCCGCCGCCGCCGCCGCCCACGCCAGGATTGGTTCCCCCGGCGCCGTAGGTGCCCGAGCCGCCCCCGAAGTAGCCGCCGCCGCCGCCGCCCGGGCCGTACCCCTGGCTTATCCGCTGCGACGTTGTGTTCGCGTTGCCGCCCAGGCCGGCCGCCCCGTCGTTGCCGCCCGAGCCCATGCCCTGGCGTCCGCCCGACGTGCTGGTGCCGCCACGCCCGGCGTAGCTCGCGGCATTGGGATTGTTGTCACCGTCCTGGCCCTGGGTTACTAGGTTGCCGGTGCTGCGGTCGACGCGAAAGCCGCCACCGCCGCCATTGGCGTAGCGAATACCTCCCGTGCTTGGGAGAAACGAACCGCCGCCTCCGCCGCCCCCGGCCACCAGCTGCGTGGTGCTGCGCCCGGGCAAGCTGCCCGGCGTGGGCAGCGAGGTCACGTAGCGGACCTCGCTGGCGCCGCCGCCGTTCTCGCCGTTGGGGTTGGAGGCCGGGGTCCGGGTGTTGGTATCGAGGCTCAGGCCGCCGCTGCCGTTGGGGTCACCGTTGCTGCCGTCGGTGCCGCCCACCAGCAGGTACAGGGTGCTGAGGGGGGTCACCTGCACATCGGCCGACACCAGCCCGCCCGGGCCCGACAGGTCCTGCCCCAGGCGGTTGCTGCCCGAGGCGCCCGCCACTTCCAGGTGCACGGACGTGACGCCGTCGGGCACCACGTAGGTGTGCACGCCCGGGGCCGTGTAGGTATATTCGGTGGCCGAGCTGGCGGTGGTGCTCACCTCCTGCCAGCTCGTGCCGTCGTACACGTTGAGGTGGTTGGTATCGGTATTGAAAAACACCAAGCCCTGGGGCGGGGTCGTACCCAGGGCAGCGCGGGTCTGGTAGTTGAAGCGCGGCAGCACCACGCCTTTATCGCCAATGGTAAAATCGAGCACGGCGTTGTTGTCGGGCCCCCGGCCGCCGCCTAAGCCTTCGATGCGCAGCCCGACGTTGCCACCCGAGCCCACCAGCTTGTTGCCGTTGAGGTTGATGTTGGTGCCGGCCACGCCGTTGCCCAGGTTGTCGCCCTGGGTCTGGAGCGGCAGCCAGCCCCCGCCGGTGTAATAATAGTAGCCCGCACCCGGCTGCCCGCCGGGCGAGTCGGACTGGTACACCAGCATGCCGGCCACGGCGTTGGTCATGCCCACACGGTTGGCGTAGGTGAGGCGCGGCGGCAGGAAACCCTTGGTATCGGAGCGCACTTCGAGGGCCGCGCCGGCCGCCGCCGTGCCGCCGCCCGCCGGGCCAATGAGCACGCCCTGCGCCAGGGCCGAAAAAGGCAGGGCCAGCAGCGCCGCGCCAGCCAGAAAAGTAGAGAAACGAGCCATCGAAAAAGCAAAAAGTAGCCGCACTGGGCGGGCCGGGCTAGTGGATGGGGCAAAGGTCTGGCCGGGGCCGAAGGGCGGGCAAGCCGCCGGCATCACTCAAATGCGGTAGGCACAGCCCTTTTTTCAGGGCCGAAAAGCCTGGACCTTTGCCTGATGTCTGCTGCTTTCTCCACCACTGCTCCTCTGCGCTTAGCCTTGGTCGAAGACGACCCCGAGCTGCGCCAGCTGTATTCCGACTACCTCTGCCGCCAGCCCGAGCTAAGCTGCGTGCTGCTGGCCGGCTCGGCCGAAGCTTTCTTCGAACAGCTGCCTGACCTGCTGCAAGCCCCGCAAGTGGTGCTGCTCGACGTGGGCTTGCCCGGCCGCAGCGGCCTCGATTCGCTGCCCCGCCTCAAGCAGTTGTTGCCCGACACCGAAGTGGTGATGCACACCGTGTTCGACGACCCCGACCGCATTTACCAGGCCCTGTGCCGGGGCGCGAGCGGCTACGTGCTCAAAAACCAGCCCCTGGCCGAACTCAAAGCCGCCGTGCTGGAAGTGGCCCGCGGCGGCGCCCCCATGAGCCGCGCCGTGGCCCGGCAGGTGCTGGCCCACTTCAAGCCCACCCCCACCGCCCAGGCCGGCCTGCTCTCGGAGCGCGAGCAGCAGGTGCTCGAAGGCATGGTGGACGGCCTCGGCGACAAGCAGGTGGCCACCCGCCTCGGCCTCTCGCCCGACACCGTGCGCACCCACGTCAAAAACATCTACCGCAAGCTGCAAGTCAGCAGCCGCGCCGAGCTGCTGAGCCGCCACGCCAAGGGGCAGCTATAGTCAGACCCAGATAAGCCGTCAGAATAGTCATGCTGAGCGCAGCCGAAGCATCTCTACTGCGCAACGCAATTCATTCGTTTGATTTACTATTGAGGTAGAGATGATTCGACTCCGCTCAGCATGACCGTTTTGAAGTATTTTTTCTGATTCAACCAGCCGCTTAATCGGGCAGCGGCACTTCCAGCCGCACCTCGAACCCGCCGGTAGGCTGCGCTTCCGCGCGCAAGCGGCCGCCCAGCCCGGCCGCCCGCTGCGCCATGTTCAGCAGGCCCATGCCGGTGCGGACCGGCTTGGCAGGCTGCGCCACTCCGTCGTCGGTAATACTGAGCATCAGTTGGTTGGCCCGGCGGCTCATTCGCACGCGTAGCAGGGTGGCGCCCTGGGCGTGGCGCACGGCATTGGTCACGGCTTCCTTGAAAATGCGGTACACCGACTGGCGCACGGCTGGCGGCAACGGGGTCGTATCGGGCCAGTCGGTGGTGCTGAGCTCGGTTTGCCAGCCGGCGGCCGCGGCCGTCTGGTCGAGGTACTCGCGCATGCGGTCGAAGAGCGAGCCGGCCGAGTCGGCGCGGGCATCGATGCCCCACACCACGTCGCGCATGGTGCTGGCGGCGGCGCGGCTGTTGCGCAGCAGGCGGTCGAGGGCGGCTTCCTGCAGGTCGGCCGGCAGGCCCCGCAGCAGCTCGGCCTGCACGCTCACGCGGGTGAGCAACGTGCCCACCTCGTCGTGCAAATCGGCGGCGATGCCGGTGCGCAGTTGGGCTTCGCGCAGGGCGCGGGCCAGGCGGCGGCGGTGCAGCCAGTAGCCCGCGCCTGCCAGCAGGGCCAGCGCCAGCACCCACACCACCGGGCGCTGCCACCACAGGGCCTGCACTTCCAGCGGCAGGCGCAACGCATTGGCAGCGAATAATCCCTTGGCCGTTTCGCCCCGCACCAGCAGGGTGTAGCGCCCCGGCTGCGGCACGGGCAGCAGCAGCGTGCGTGGCGTGAAGGCGTGCCACTGCACCCGGCCGCTTTTGTCGAGCAGCCAGTACTGGAAGCGCGCTCCTTCGGGCGTCAGGTAGTCGCTCAGGGCCAGGTGCCAGGCGGCGAACTGGGTGCCGGCCGGCAGGCGCAGCGGGGCCCCGGCCGGAGCCACCGCGTAGCTGGTGCGGCCGCGGGGGCCGGCCTCCTGGTAATTGGTGGTGCCGGTGAGCAGCAGCCGCGGCGCAGGCACATCGGCCGGGGCGCGGGCAGGCTCTACCCGGTGCAGGCCACCCACGCCGCCGAAGTAGAGGGTGCCGTCGGCGTCGCGCCAGGCGGCCTGGCGGTTCAGCTCGGCGTTGCGTAGGCCGTCGGCTTCGCCGTACACGCTGGCGCGGCGGCGGGCGGGCTGCACGCGCACCAAACCGGCGTAGGTGCCGGCCCATACCTCATCATTTCGGCCCGGCAGCACCGACACCACGGTAGCACTCAGCAAGCCGGTGCCCACCGTGTAGCGCTGCACGATGCCCCGGCCGGGGTCGAGCAGCAGGAGGCCCTGGTCGCGGGTGCCCAGCCACAGCTGGCCCGTGGGCGTGGCATAAACGCACAGCACATCGGCCGTGGGCAGGTGGTGGTAGCCAGCCTGCGCCGGGCCATAGGGCACGAGTTGTCCGCTCGCCGGACGCAGGCAGTACAGGCCTTTATTGGTGGCCAGCCACAGTTGGCCGTGCGGGCCCTGGGCGAGGCCGCGAACGTCGAGCTGTGGTAGAATGGCGGCGGCCGCACCCGTGGCGTAGGGCCGGGCAAGGTGCCGGGCGGTATCGAGCAGAAACAGGCCCGGCTTGGCCCCACCCCACACGCGGCTCTGCGAGTCGTGTAGCATTGCCTGGGCCACGGCGTTGGGTGGGCTGCCCGGTCCGAAGTTATACGCCAGCAGCTCGCCTGTGCGCGGGTTCAACTCCCCAAAGCCGTGGTTTTCTTCGGCATAAAACACGCGCTGGCCCACGGTCAGCAGGCCGTATAGAATGCGGGGCAGCTGGTTCTGGCCCAGCCGTAGGGGCTGCAAGGGGGCAGTGGGCGGGCCGGCAGCCTGCACCAGCGTCTTCCCATAGCCGCCCACCAGCAAGCGCCCGTCGGGCAGGCGGGTGAGGCCGCGCGTGCTGTAGGTTTCGCCGCCGGGGCCGGCCAGCGGGGTGATGAAGGGCGGCAAGGGTCGCAGCTTGTAGCAGCCGCGTCGGCCGCGCGAATACGTCCAGTGCAGGCCATCGGAGGTGGCCTGCACGGTGTATTTGAGCGGCGTGTTGGAGCTGCCATCGCGGGGGGCCGGGCCGAGGCTGACTTCGGGCAGGCCCCCCGCGGGCCAGTGCAGGGTAATCAGCTGGCCCCGGCTCACCATTTCCCAGGTGCGGCCGGGCAGCCGCAGCGGCTGGAAGCCCTCCTCCCCGCCAGCCGACTGCCAGCGGCGGCGCTCGCGCAAGGGCGCGCCCGGCGTGGCCTGCTCGTACAGCGCCTGGGTGCTCACAAACTGCTGCGGCTGCGTGTCGGGCACGGGCAGCAGGAAACGGCCGGGCAGCCCGGGCGTTTCGGTGGCCCGGCCGCCGGCCAGGTGGAAGAGGCGCGCGCCATCCGTCAGCACCCAGCGGCCCGCGCCCCTGGCTTCGGGGGCCAGCCAGCGCACCGGGCGCGGCAGGTGCCAGATGGGCGCGGCGGGGTCGGGCCGGCCATCGGGCCCCAGGCAAACCAGGCGGCCGGCGGCGTAGCTCACCCACAGCCGGCGGGTGCGCGGGTCGGGCCACAGCTCGTAGACTTCGGCGCGGCCCCGGGGCACCTCGGGCAGCGCCACGCGGGCCAGATGGCCCGTGGCCGGTACGTAGCGAAACAGCCCGGCCGGGCCGCCCACCCACAGCGCGCCCGTGGCATCGGCCGCCAGGCCCTGCACGGGGCCGGGCGGCAGGGTGTCGGGGGTGCCGGCGCGCAGCAGCCGGCGCAGGGGCACCAGCTCGTAGCCGTCGTAGCGCAGCAGGCCCTCGTCGGTGCCCACCCACATCAGGCCGGCGGCGTCGCGCACCAGTTGCTTCACCAGCACCTGGCTCAGTACGGGGTCGCGCTGCCAGTCCTGCGCTTGTGTCCGGGCGGGTAGTCCGATTAATAGGACTGCCAGAATAATCAGGGCAAAACTTCGAATACCCATTTTGTGCATAGCGGAGGCGAATGAGACGCAAAATAGGCAGGTGACCTGCTATTTCCCGCGCTGCCAGGGCCGGAAGCCGACCTTGGCAGCGCCAGCAAAAAACGGCAGCTTGCGGACAAAATATAAATTCCTGAATACCGTTGTAGGCCCATTCCTCATCGTTCCGGATTGTGCCTTATGCTGCGTCGGCTGTCGTGCTACCTGTTGTTGCTATTTCCCGGCTGCCCGCTGCTGGCGCAGTCGTGCACCAAACCGGCCCCGGTAGATAGCAGCGCGGCATTCTGGCGGCAGCAGCTGACGTATCCGCGGGTGCGGGCGGCGCGGGCCACGGCGGGGCCGGTGGTGGCCGCCCGGCTGCGTGCCCGCTCCCTCGACCCCGACCGGCTCGAAATCCTGTTTCGGCTCCTGAAAACCCACCGCGAGCTCGAAGTGTGGGCGCGCAACCGCAACGGCGGCCCGTATGAGCTGCTGCACGCCTATCCGCTGGCGGCTACTTCGGGCACGCTCGGGCCCAAGCGCCGGGCCGGCGACGGCCAGGTGCCAGAGGGCTTCTACGAAATCGACCGCTTCAACCCCAAAAGCAATTTTCACCTCTCGCTGGGCCTCAACTACCCCACCGCCGCCGAGCGCGCCCTGGGCGAGCCCGACCCGGGCGGCGACATTTTCATCCACGGCGGCGAGGTAACGATTGGCTGCCTGCCCATCACCGATGCGGGCATCGAGGAAGTGTATTTGCTGGCCGTGCTGGCCCGCGCGGCCGGGCAAACGGCTATTCCAGTGCACATTTTCCCGTTTCCCATTACCGATGCAGAGCTGGCGAAACGGCCCAACAGCCCGCACCTGGCCTACTGGCGCGGGCTGCGGCCGGGCTACGCGTATTTCGAGCAGCACCACGAACCAGCCGCACCGGCTGCCCTGGCCGCGCAGTAGCTGTAGTGCGAACTCTACATTTTGCGCACCCGGACGGTTTTAACGGCGCAGATACGCGGACTACAAAGTCCGCGCTACATTGAGCGGGCCGGCGACGCGAACTAAAAGTTCGCGCTACATTGCCCCCGTGCCGCGCCTGCTCCTGCTGTTTCTGCTTCTGATTGCCGCCTTCCACGCCAGCCGCGTGCTGCGCGAGCCCCGGCCCGATGCTGACCGGCCCATGGATTTCCGCACCTGCTACGTGGGGCAGGAGGTGCTGCGCCAAGGCGAAAACCCCTACGACGATGCCACGCTGAAAGCCGGATGGCAGCGCATTGCGCAGCGCGAACACCTCGCCAGCCGCACCCAACCGGGCCTGCCCAACCTGCCGTTTCTGTACCCGCCGTGGGCGGCGGCGCTGTTTGGCGTGTCCGTCGGGCAGCTGCCGTATGCGGTGGCGTGGCCGCTGTGGTACGCGCTGGCCGTGCTGAGCCTGGGGTTGCTGGCGAGGCTGTGGCCCCGCGTGCTGCGGGCCGAAGCTGCCCCAGCAGTACTATGGTGGCAGTTTTTGCTGCTGGCGCTGGCACTGAAGGGCACGGTGCCGGCGCTGCTCACGGGCCAGCCGACGTTTGCGGCGCTGGCGCTGGGCGTGGGGGCGCTGGCCGTGGCAGCGGGTAGCACCAAAGCACTGGCGACGAGTGGCGCTGGGATTACTGAAGCAGCTGTCGAAAGCGCAGCATCGCCTCTTCTGGCGCGCGGGTGGCGGCCGGTGCTGGCGGGGCTGCTACTGGGGCTGGCCGCATTTAAAGTCACGCTGCTACTGCCGTTTGTGGCATGGTTTCTTTGGCGGAAGCAGTGGCGGGCGCTGGCCGTGGCCGCTGCCGTAGTGGCGCTGCTGAGCGCGCTGGCGTGGCACTGGGCGGCTTTTCCGTCGGAGCTGCTGCCCACCTACCAGCACTTGCTGGCGCAGGTGCGTGCCCAATCCTTCGACCCGGCCGACCCCGACTATCCGCTTACTCAGGGCCTCACACTGCGGCTGGAGCTAGGCAACGTGCTGGAGTGGCTGCGGCCCGGCAGCAGCGCCGGGCACCCGTGGCTGCACGGGGCGCTGTGGCTGGCGGCGCTGGGCTGGCTGGCGCGGCAGTGGCGGCGGGGCCAGCGGCTGGCCGGCTGGTATTTGTTTTTGGTAATCAGTACGCTCACGCTGCTCACCACCTACCACCTGTATTATGATGCCGTGCTGCTACTGCCGCTGCTGGCATTTACGCAGCAGCAGCCCCGGCGCAGGCAGTTCTTGCTGCTACTCCTGTTGCTGCCGCTGCTGCTGCCACTCAATGGCGTTGCGCTGGCACTGGGTAACCCGGTGGAGCTGCATTTTCTGTATTTCCTGCCGCCGCTGGGGCTCCTGGGCGTGCTGGGGCTGCTGCTGGCCCGGCCAGTAGGAAATTTTACAACGAGATAAAAAAAGAACGTCATGCTGAGCGCAGTCGAAGCATCTCTACCGCAGTAGTAATCCTTTCGATTGGATTGCATTACGCGGCAGAGATGCTTCGACTGCGCTCAGCATGACGTTCGTTAGATGTACTCATTACACCACCCGGCACGGTTTTTTCGTTTACGCCGCATCATCACCCGCTTTGCTTACCCTATGAAACGCCTTTTTCTTGTTTTGCTGCCGCTGTTGCTTGCCGGGGCGGCCCGCGCCCAACGTCCCACCGATATCTGGTATTTCGGCCAGCAGGCCGGCCTGACCTTTGCTGATGGCACGCCCAAACCGCTGAACGACGGCAAGATGAGCACCTACGAGGGCTGCGCCGTGGCCACCACGGCCAAAGGCGAGCTGCTCTTCTACACCAACGGCGAAACCGTGTGGAACCGCCTGCACAAGCCCATGCCCAACGGCGTGCACCTGATGGGCAGCGGCAGCAGCACCCAGTCGGCCCTCATCGTGCCCGACCCGGGCTCGGGCAACATCTTCTACATTTTCACGGTGGCTCCGCAGGGCACGCCTAACGGCCTGCGCTACTCCATTGTCGACATGACCCGCGCCGACGGCCTCGGCGACTTGCCCCGTGTGAACATGCTGCTCATTCAGCCGGTGGCCGAGAAGCTGGCCGCCGTGCGCCACGCCAACGGCAAGGACGTGTGGATTGTGGCCCACCGCTGGAACTCCAACGCCTTCGTGAGCTACCTGCTCACGGCCGATGGCGTGGCTGGCAAACCCCTGATGAGCAACGTGGGCAGCATGAACGCCGGACCCGGCCGCAACGCCATCGGCGCGCTCAAGTTCTCGCCCGACGGCCGCCACCTGGCTGCTGCCCTTTGGCGCGAAACCAACCGCTTCGAGCTCTACGATTTCGACCGCAGCACCGGCAAGGTGAGCAACGCCAGCAGCTTCGGGCCCTTCGCCGAGGCCTACGGCGTGGAGTTTTCGCCCGACGGCAGCAAGCTCTACGGCACCTGCAACGGCGTGGGCGGCGGCGAAACCCAAATCTGGCAGTTCGACCTCAAAACCAAAGCCAAGACCCTAGTGGGCAAGTCGGCCAACCGCAAAATCGGCGCCCTGCAGCGCGGGCCCGACGGCCGCATCTACGTGGCCCGCGAAGACAACCCTAACCTCGGCGTCATCGAGCAGCCCAACGCCCTGGGCAAGGACTGCAAGTATGTCGATGAAGGCCTGAAGCTGGGCGGACGCCGCAGCAAATTGGGCCTGCCCGCGTTTGTGGTAGTGCCGTAGCGGTTTACGAAACGAGCAGAAGTAACGTCATGCTGAGCGCAGCCGAAGCATCTCTACCGCAGTAGTAAACCATTTAATTGGATTGCATTGTGCAGTAGAGATGCTTCGGCTGCGCTCAGCATGACGTACTTATTGTTCTTTGTTGCCTTCGCCCTACTCGCTGCCGCCAATCTTGAACCGCAGTACGCCAAACGCTGCCGACGAGTAGGGTGAGTTTTCACTGACCAGGCCCACCACGTCGCGGGTACTGATGCCGGCTTCCCACACCGAGGTTACCAGCGTGAGGCCCACGGGCAGGCTGGTGCCGTAGCCCGCGCCGCCGCTGATGCCGCTGCTTAGCTTCAGCCAGCTCAGGGGGCGCACGTCGAAGCCCACGCCCACGAAGGGCGCGGTGAGGTTGCCGGCCACTTTGTTTAGCGGTGCGGTTACATCGAGGCCGGCTTCGAAGAGCTTGCTGATGCGGATGCCGCCGCCCAGGCGCAGCTTGGTAGGCAGCGCGGCGGTGCGCTCCTTGGCCGTTTCGTAGGTGAACAGGTTGCGGTTGTTCACATCGAATTGCCGGGCCAGCTCGGCCAGCACGTCGTAGGTCTGCACGCCGGTAGAGGACACTTGCTGCAGCTTCTGGTCAGAGGCTTCGAGCACGTTGCCTGTCCAGGTCATCGAACCCAAATCAGTCACCGAAGCGCCCAAACGCACGATTTTGCCCACTTCGGCGGCCAGGCCCACATCGAAGCCGTGGCCGTGGCCCACGGGCTTCAGGCCGGAGCCCGCCTCGTAGTTGAAGTTGGCCGCGTTGGTGGCCAGCGCCCCGTAGTCTACATCAAACACCGGCGAGAGCGAGGTGTAGGCCGTGAGCGTGCCGCCGGTGGCACGGATATCGGCAATGCCAATGCCCTGAATGTAGCGGTAGCCGGCCCCAATCGAGAGATGAAAGCCCGTATTCTCAATGACTTCCACTCCGTAAGCCACGTTGAATTCGTTGGTGACGGCGGCCTGAATGCTGGTACCGTCGAGCACCGTCGAGATGAAGGGCGCGTTGGGGTTGGTGGGCGTGGGGTTGCCGCTGGTGTTGGGCGTGGGGTAATACTGCCGGATGACGTCGGCGTTCTGGCCGTTCACGAGGATGTCGGCGGTGTTGCGGTTGAACGCCAGGTGGCCGGCCACGCGCTGGCGGCTGCTGAAGGCAATGCCGCCGAGGCCGCTGGGCAGCGTGATGGCCAGCCCGAGCAGGTTGGTGTCCACGTTCAGGTTCAGCACGTTGTCGCCGGTGAGCTGGGTCACCAGCGAGGCCCGGTCGGCGGGGCTGAGAGTCTGGCTGCCTTTCGAGAGCAGGTTCTGGAACGTGGTGCGGGAGAGCGACTGCGAGCCGATGCCCGCCCCCACTTCGCCCACCGTGAAGGCCACCCGGAAATTGGGCACTCGCCCCAGGTTGGCGGGATTGATGCCAATCACCTGATAATCCGAAGCAAACGTATTGATAACGCCGCCCCGGCCGGTGGCCGAGAAGTTGCTCAGCTCGTTCTGGGCGCGGGCGGCGAGGGGCAGCGCCAGCCCGGCGGCCAGCAGCGAAACGGTAATTGCAGAAGCTTTCATGGCACGGGCGGCGCGGCAACAGGCCCGCGCCAGCTTACAAAAGAAGCCGGTTCGGCGGAAGCCGCCAACTCACGTCGGCCAAAGCCGGGATAAAGTCGGCCGGTGCGGCTCCGAAAGCCAACTCGGGTCGCAAACCCCCGTTCTTTGCAATCCGACGCTAAGCCCAATTATTCCCTTGCCACCCTCCCGCCTTTCCGCCGCCGAGTACGCCGCCGGCATCCGGGCCGGCTCCCGCACCGTGCTGGGCCGCGCCATCACGCTGGTCGAAAGCACTCTACCCTCTGACCAGGCCCTGGCCCAGCAGGTGCTGCAGGAAATATTGCCCGACACCGGCCGCAGCCTGCGCGTGGGCATCACGGGCGTGCCGGGCGTGGGCAAAAGCACGTTTATCGAGGCGCTGGGCCGGCATTTGGTGGAGGAAAAGGGCCTCAAGCTGGCCGTGCTGGCCGTGGACCCCAGCAGCCAGCGCGGCGGCGGCAGCATTCTGGGCGACAAAACGCGCATGCCCTGGCTGGCGGCCCAGCCGGCGGCCTTCATCCGGCCTTCGCCCGCCGGGCGCAGCCTGGGGGGCGTGGCCCGCGCCACCCGCGAGGCCCTGTTGCTGTGCGAAGCCGCTGGCCACGACGTCATCATTGTCGAAACCGTGGGCGTGGGCCAGTCCGAAACTACCGTGCACGGTCTCGTCGATTTTTTCCTGCTGCTGATGCTGGCCGGGGCCGGCGACGAGTTGCAGGGCGTGAAGCGCGGCATTATGGAAATGGCCGACGCGCTGTGCATCACCAAAGCCGACCACGGCAACGAGCAGGCCGCCCGCCGCGCCCGCGTCGACTACCAGAGCGCGCTGCATCTGTTCCCGGCCCCGCCCTCGGGCCAGACCGTGCCGGTGCTGCTCACCTCCGCGGTGGCCGGCACCGGCATCGCCGAGGTGTGGCAAACCATCGAAGCCTACGCTGCCGCCACCCAGGCCAGCGGCTACTTTGCGCAGCGGCGGCAGCAGCAGCAGCTCCAGTGGCTGCACCAAAGCGTGGCTCAGGCCTTGGAAGCGCGTTTTTATGCCAACCCGGTCGTGCGCGAGCGGCTCCCCGCAGTGCAGGCGGCGGTGGCGAGCGGGCAGCTCACGCCGTGGGCCGCGGCGGAGGAGCTGCTAGGGCAGCAGTGAGTCTTAGGTTTAGAACGTCATGCTGAGCGCAGCCGAAGCATCTCTACTGCACAATGCAATCCAATTAAATGGTTTACTACTGCGGTAGAGATGCTTCGGCTGCGCTCAGCATGACGTTCTACATGCCACTCCACGAAACCTACAGCCGGGCCGTTGCCAGTCCGCTTTCGACGCGGTGCGTGGTAGTTTCGCGCACGGCAATAGTGGGCTTGCCGGCTGCATTGGCGGCCACCTGCACGGCGTAGCGGTACCGGTCGCGCCCCACGCGCAACGACACGGCATAGGAGCCGGCTGGCAGCTTATCGAACAGAAGGCGGGTGCCGTAGGCGGCTTCGCGGTGGATTTCGCTGAGCACCAATTCGCCGTTGTTCAGATTCAGCACGGCGAGGTAAACCGGCCGCATGGTTGGATTATCAAAGCGCAGGCGTAGGCTTGAGGCATCGGGTTGGCTCATTTGCACGGCGGGCTGCTGGGTCTGGGCTGCTGCAGTCGATATTACGCCGAAGATGGCGGTCAGCAAACTCAGCCGCAGCGCAGGTACGATGCGACGGTTCGAGCGGCTGGCAGCAAGGTTTTCGGGCGCAAGCGTGGCGGGACGGAGGTTGGCAAAACGATTCATACTAGTGGAGAAAAAAGGAGATGGAAGAAGGAAAACCCCGGACCGGACTGGAATCCCGCCGCTGTTCGTGTCCGGTTTCGAGCAGTAGCGGGCCGGGGACATCAATAGTATTTCCAGCAGCGTGCCATTTTTTCAATATGCTGATTATCAATAATTAATATCTAAAAATCAGCATTATGCCTTTTCATAAATCGTCCGCCATCGGCCAGGTGCCCGGTTCCGAACAATGCCCAGACGAAAACCCCGCGCATTGGCTTTTTTTCCGGTCTTTCGCGGCGAATGAATAGCTTCGTCGCGGGCTTTATCTTCGCTGCCAGGCCGCGCCGGCCTGCGGCTGCTTTTCCCTTGCTTTCTCATGCCTCTCCCCTTCTCCCGCCTCGCCCTGCTGGGCCTGCTCTCCTTCGCCTCCCTCGCCGCCCGCGCCCAGTCGCCGCTCACGCCCGAGCAGATTCGCCGCTGGCAGCACCTCGACTTGCAGGCCGACGGCGTACCCGGCATCAGCGCCGACCGGGCGTACCGGGAGCTGCTGGCGGGCCGCACCGCCACGCCCGTGCTGGTGGCCGTCATTGACTCGGGCATCGACTCGACCCACCAGGATTTGAAGCCAATTTTCTGGCGCAACCTGCGCGAAGTGGCTGGCAACGGCCTCGACGACGACCACAACGGCTACGCCGACGACGTGCGCGGCTGGAGCTTCCTGGGCGGGGCCGACGGCCGCAACATCGCCGTGGAAACCTTAGAGCAGACGCGCATCTACGCTCGCTACCGAGCCCAGTTCGAGGGCAAGACGCGCAAGCAGGTGCCCGCTGCCGAGCGCGCCAACTTCGACCTCTACGAGCGTGCCAAGGCCTCTTATGAGAAAGACAAGCAGGCCGAGCAGGCCCGCTACGCCCGCATGACCGACGCGCAAACCCAGAACGCGGCCGTATTCGACCGCCTGAAGCAGGCGCTGGGCACGGCCGCGCTCGATTCGGCCACGCTGCGCACCGCCGCCGCCACCCGCCCCGAGCTGAGTGCCGAAGCCGGAGCCGTGTACGCCTATCTGCGCCGCGCCGGCCTGGGCAGCGCCGATGAAGCCGCCAAAAGCCTGACCGAAGCCGTGGACCGCTCCCGCAAGCGCCTCGACATGAGCCTGAACCCCGACTACAACCCGCGCGCCCTGGTGGGCGACCACGTCGACGACCTTACCGAAACCCGCTACGGCAACCCCGACACCCAGGGCCCCGACGCCAGCCACGGCACGCACTGCGCGGGCATCATCGGCGGCCTGCGCGGCAACGGGCGCGGGGCCGACGGCGTGGCCGGGGCCGTGCGCATCATGGGCGTGCGCTCCACGCCCAGCGGCGACGAGCGCGACAAGGACGTGGCCAACTCCATCCGCTACGCCGTGGACAATGGCGCGCAGATTATCAGCATGAGCTTCGGCAAGGACTTTTCGCCCGAGAAAACCGTGGTGGATGCGGCCATGCGCTACGCCGCCCAGAAGGGCGTGCTGCTGGTGCACGCCGCCGGCAACAGCGGCGACAACACCGACCAGACCCCGCATTTCCCCAACACCCAATACCTCAGCGGCGAGGAAATTGCTAACCTGCTGACGGTGGGCGCCAGCAGCCGCCAGAACACGCCGGAGCTGGCCGCCAGCTTCTCGAACTACGGGCGCAAAACCGTGGACGTGTTCGCGCCCGGCGTGGCCATTTATTCGAGTACGCCCGGCAATACCTACTCCACGTTCAGCGGCACGAGCATGGCCGCGCCGGTGGTGGCGGGCGAGGCGGCCGTGCTCAAGGCCTACTTTCCGCAGCTCACGGCGGTGCAGCTCAAGCAGATTATTATGCAGTCGGCGGTGCCCTACCACACCCAGGTGCAGCAGCCGGGCAGCAAAAAGCTGGTCGATTTCGCCACGCTCTCGCGCACCGGCGGCATCGTGAACCTGTACGAAGCCGTGAAGCTGGCCCAGCAAATGACCGCGGCTAAGTAAGTAGCCGCGGGCAGCTTTTTTACGTAAGGCAGCACGACCGTAGTCGCTGCGAACCGGAAACCCAGGAAACGTCGATTACCGCACGTTTCGGCCTTGGCTCGTATCTTCCTAAGGTCGGGTTTACCGGGTGCTCAACCCTGAGACCGCGGCCGGGCAGCGCCGGATTTCTCTTCAATTATTTATGCCTGATTTTACGGTTTCGGCCCTGCCTTCTGCTACTCCGGCGGCCGATGAAATGCTACGCACCGTGCTGGAAGTGGCCCTCACGCCCATTCTGCTGCTGCGCCCGCACTACGCGGCCGAGGGCGGCGAGTTGGCCGACTTCGGGCTCGATTACCTCAACCCCGCCGCGCTGCAGATGGGCGGCTGGCCCGGCCAGCCGGGCGGCACGCTGCAAGGCCACTTCCCGGTTTCCTGGACCAACGGCGTATTCGCGTTTTTCCGGCGCGTGTTCGAGACGGGCGAGGCCGGGCGGCACGATTTCCACTACCAGGCCGAGGGGTTCGACAATTATTTTGAGGTGGCCGCCCGGCGGCAGGGCGAGCAGCTCGTGGCCAGCTTCCTGGACACCGCCAGCCACTCGCGCACCACCGTGGAGGCCGTTCTGCGCGAAAGCCAGGCCCGCGAGCAGGCTGCCCGCGCCGAAGCCGAGCGTCAGCGCGGCGAGCTGGAGCGCGTGTTCGAGCAGGCCCCCATTGCCATTGCCGTGTACCGCGGCCCGAACTACATCATCGAATTGGCCAACCCCACCGTGGCCCGGCTGTGGGGCCGCACCCAGGAGCAGCTTATCGGCAAGGGCTTGTTTGAGGCGCTGCCCGAAGTGGCCGGCATGGGCTACGAACAATTGCTGGATGGCGTGATGGCCACCGGCGTGCCCCACGTGGCCCACGCCATGGAAGCCCAACACGACCGCAACGGCCACCGCGAAACCGTGTACTGGGATTTCGTGTACGTGCCCATGTACGAGGCCGACGGTAGCGTGTACGGGGCCATGGTAGTCGCCACCGAGGTCACCACCCAGGTGCTGGCCCGCCAGCAGATGCAGCAACTCAACGAAGAGCTGGAAATGCGCGTGACGGCCCGCTCGGCCGAAGCCCGCGCCGCCCAGTACGAGGCCGAGCAGCAGCGCGAGCATGCCCGGGCGCAGCAGGCCCTGTTGGGCCTGATTCTGGGCCAGGTGCCAGCGTCCATTGCTACGCTTAGCGGGCCCGAGCACCGTTTTTCGTACTTCAACGAGCCTTACCAGACGCTGGTGGCCGGCCGCGCCGTGCTGGGCCAAACCGTGGCCGAAGCCCTGCCCGAAGTGGCCGAACAAGGCTTTATCAGCCTGCTCGACCAGGTGTACAGCACCGGGCAGCCCTTCATCGGCACCGAAACGCTGGCCCTGCTCCACAACCCGATTACCGGCCAGGACGAGCAGCGCTACATCGACCTGCTCTACCAGCCCCTCTTCGACGCGCAGCAGCAGCCACAGGGCATTCTGGCGTTTGTGCTCGATGTGACCGACCGGGTGCGCGCCCGCAAGCAGGCCGAAACCCTGCAAACCGCCATGATGGCCGTGCTGAAGCGCCAGGGCCAGCAGCGGCAGGACCTGTACCAGATTTTCGAGCAGGCCGCGCCGGCCATTGTGCTGCTGCGTGAGCCCAACCACCGCATCGAATACTTCAACCCGGCCTTCGCCGAGCTCTTTCCGCCCGAAGAATGGACCGGCCCGCTCCTGGGCCACACCATTGCCGAGGTGTACCCGCGCATCCGCATGGCCGGCTTGGTGAAGCTGATTGACGAGGTGTTCAACACCGGCGAAAGCCAGACCGTGCTCGACCTGCCGCTGGCCGAGTTGCAGCCCGGCAGCCCGCGCTACGTCACGCTCGCCTACCAGGCCTACCGCGAAGACGGCCGCATCGTGGGCGTGGCCGCCTTTGCCTACGACGTGACCGAGCAGGTGCGCGCCCGCCTGCAGCTCGAAGACCAGCAGGCCGAGCTGCAGCGCATTTTCGAGCAGGCCCCGGTACCCATCACCATTTTGCGCGGCCCCGAGTTCAACATCGAGCTGGCCAACGAGGCCGTGCAGGCCATCTGGCAGCGCCCGGCGGCCCAGGTAATGGGCCGACCCTACTTCGAGGCCCTGCCCGAAACGGCGGGCCAGGGCTTCGAACAGATTTTTGCGGAGGTCATTCGCACCAGCAAGCCGCACTTCGTGACCGAGGCCCCCGTGCAGCTGCCCCAGCTCGGCACCAGCGAAACGCGCCAGGGTTACGTCAACTTCGCGTTTCAGCCGCTGTTCGATGCCCAGCAGCAACCCACCGGCATCATGGCCATGGGCGTGGAAGTGACCGACCAGGTGCGCGCCCGCCAGCAGGTGCAGGCCCTGAACGAGGAAATGCAGGCCACCAACCGCGAGCTGCACGACACCAACCAGCGCCTCTCGCGCACCAATGCCGACCTCGACACCTTCGTGTACACGGCCTCGCACGACCTCAAAGCGCCCATCGCCAACATCGAAGGCTTGCTGAATGCCCTGCGCCACGACCTGCCCACCGAGGTGATGCAAGGCCGCCTCGTGCCCCGCCTCCTCAACCTGATGGAGGGCTCGGTGGCGCGCTTCCAGCAAACCATTGGCCACCTCACCGACATTTCGCAGCTGCAGCAGCCCGAAGCCACCGAAACCGTGGACCTGGCCGCCCTCATCCGCAACGTGCAGCTCGATTTGGCCCCGCTCATCGAGGCCGCCTCGGCCAGCCTCACGGTGCAGGTTACCGACTGCGAAACCGTGCGCGTGGCCCCCAAAACCCTGCGCTCGGTGGTGTATAACCTGCTTTCGAACGCCGTGAAATACCGCGCCCCGGGCCGTCCCGCCCAGGTGCAGCTGCGCGCCCATTGTACCGCCCAGCAAGTGGTGCTCGAAGTGCAGGACAACGGCCTCGGCCTGAACGAAACGCAGCAAACGCAGTTATTCGGCATGTTCCGCCGGCTGCACACCCACGTCGAAGGCTCGGGCGTGGGCCTGTTCATGGTGAAGCGCCTGATTGAGAATGCCGGCGGCACCATCGAAGTGCGCAGCCAGCCCGATGCGGGCACGACTTTCACCGTTACCTTGCCCGCTTAGGCCGGCTTTTACCCCTTACTTCCTCCATGGAAAAGCTTTCCAGCGTGCTTCTCGTCGACGATGACACCACCAACAACTTCCTCAACGAGCTCCTGTTCCAGCAGCTCAACGTGACGGACCACCTGCTCACGGCCGAGGACGGGGCGCGGGCGCTCGACATCATCGAAAACACGGCCGGCCCCGACGAGCCCGCCCTCATCCTGCTCGACGTGAACATGCCCGGCATGGGCGGCATCGAGTTTCTGGAGGCCTACCGGCGGCTGCCCAAGGCCCAGCGCGGGGCCACGGTCATCATCATGCTCACCACGACGATGGATGCCCGCGACCTGAGCCGCCTCGAAGAGCTCAACATCGCCGGCCTGGTCAGCAAGCCCCTCACCAAAGAGAAAATCGACAGCATTTTGCAACTGCATTTTCAGCGGCAGCTGCCGGCCGGGGCGTAGGGATGTTGGGTGCTAAGTATTTAGTCCGTCTGTCATCCTGAGCGCAGCGAAGGACCTTATCACGTCAGAACACCTCGTTCGAACGTGATAAGGTCCTTCGCTGCGCTCAGGATGACAGACGGACTCCAATTCAAACCCCTACCCCCGCCGGGGCCGCAGCGCCAGGTAGTCGAGGTAATACAGCACCTTGATGGACACGTTGTTGTTGTGCGGGGTGTTAATAGTGTTGCTCAGGTTATCGAAGTAGAGCGGAGTGGCCTGGTTGGCTTCGAAGCGCGTGGCGCTGGCGTTTTTCCACACGATGCTAACCTGTGAGCCGGGCGCGAACCACCACGAATACACGGCGTCGATGTTGAAGGCATTGAAAGTATTGTCGCGGTTGCGCTGGTAGGCGGGCACGGGGGTTTCGACGCCGCCGGGGCTTAGCTGCGCGTAGTCGCGGTAGTGCACATTGCTCACGTAGTGCCGCAGCCGAATGTTGAACGACATGCGGTTGGTGAAGGTGTAGGTAGCGGTGGCCGTGTTGGTGATGGTGGCCACGTCGCGGCGGCCCAGCAGCGGGTCCACGGTGCGGCCATCGGGCAGGAAGCCGCCGAAGCCCAGGGCGGTGGGCGCGTCGAGCGGGTTGCCGCGGCTCAGCTCGCCGGCGAAGCCAATCTGCTTGATTACCTGATTGAAGCCCAGCGAATACACGAAACTCAGCTTGTCGTTCACGCGGTAGCGCGGGCCCAGCGTGATGGCGTAGGAGTAGCGCCCGGTGCGGTCGCCGTCGGCGGCAAACGTGCGGCCGCCATAGCTCAAATCCCAGGCAAATTTCTTGCGGTAATCGGACGAGAAGTAGCCGTTGAAACCAAAATTGGCGGGCTTGCGCACGTAGTAGCGGCCCAGCGGCTCACGGCGCGGGTCGAAGTAGTCGTGGGTCGTCGGCGAAGCATCCAGGTTGAAGCCCAGCGCCAGAAAGCTCTTGGTGACGGTGGTGTTGAAACCGCCGTAGAAGCCCGCGTCCTGGTACAGCCGGGGCTGCTCCAGCAGCGAGTAGCTGATGCCGGCGAAGGTGTTCAGGCGGTTGAGCTTCCAGAAAGGCTGGTAGATGTTGTAGCCCACGTTGGCCGACTGCGAGATGTTGTTGTTGGCGAAGAGCAGGCCCAAATCGTTGGGGTTGTAGGAATGCGACTCGATGCCGTGGTCGATGTTCCAGGTGAATTTGCCCGAGATTTTACCAAAGTTCAGGTAGTATTTGAAGCCGTCCTGGTCGTCAATCTCCTCGTTTAGCCCGAAGGCCTGGCCCCGGCGGCGCGAATACACCACGCGGCCGTCGAGGGCGTAGCTGTTGGCCTTGTTGGCGAAGCGGAACAGGCCGCCGGTTACGTTGGCGTCGTAGGTGCTGCCGGCGCGGGTCACGTTGGTGTTCACCAGGCTCACGTAGGAGTTGTTTTTCAGGCTCTGGTCGAGCACCACGATGTTGTAGTTGGTAAAGGGCTGGGTCAGCACTTCGCGGCGGGTGCCCGTCAGGCTGTCCTGCACCGTGGCGTACACGTCGTTGCTCAGGGCGTTGAAAATGCCCACGCCCAGCCCCGACGCCGTGCGGCCCGACACTTTCGTCGCATTCAGCAGCCGCGTGATGCCGGGGTTCTGCACCACAAACTCGCCGGGGCGGCGCTTGCCATCCACGCCGATGCTGCTGGCGCGCAGCTGCTGGTCTACCCCATAAAAGCCGATGGGCTGCGCCCCCACCCGGCGCGAGTAAAACAGGCCGCCCTTGTTGAACAGCTCGGTGCCCTCGGTGAAAAAACCCCGGTTTTCGTTGTACTGCACCTCAAAGGGCGAAAGGTTGAGCACCTGGTTGTCGCTCTGCACCTGCCCGAAATCGGGCACCAGCGTGGCATCCAGCGTGAAGCTCTCGTTGATGCCCCACTTCACGTCGGCCCCGCCGTTGAAGCTGGTGGTGTTGTTTTGCTTGCCCTGCTCGTTGTAGGGGTAGTGGTTCACGTAGGTGCTCACGTAGGGCGTGAGGGAGAGGCGCAGCGGCGGCTTGAGGTTGCGCAGGCCCGTGAGCAGGCCCCATTGGTTCACAAACCCGTCGACCTGGGGCCGGATTTCATTCCAGAAAAACTTCTGCCGCGTGATGCGGCGCTGGCGGGCAAAGTTGATGCCCCACACCTGCTCGGCCGCCGCGCTGAAGCGAATGGCCGAAAACGGAATGCGCAGTTCGGCCACCCAGTCGGTGCCGCTCATCACGGCGCGCGATTCCCACACGGCGTTCCACGAGCCGTCTTCGCCGTTGGTGGGCGACTGCCGGGCATCGACCTGCACCCCGCCCGAGCTCACTAGAAACTCGTAGCCGTTGAGGTGGTCGTTGTAGGTGTCGATGAACACGCCAAACCAGTCGGTGTTGCCAAAATCGTCGCGGGCGCTGAGCTGGTGCAGAATTGAATCCGGCGACACGTCGTGCATCACCGCGCCAATGTAGAGCGCCGCGTCGTCGTAGAGCACACGCACTTCGGTTTTATGCTTTTCGATGGGGCCCGGCTTGGGCTCCAGCTCGTAGAAATCGGTGGCCACGGGGGCCGTCTGCCACACGGCTTCGTCGAGCACGCCGTCCATTTTGGGGGCCGCGGTGCTCAGGCGCACGGCTTGCAGTTCGCGCTTGGGCGCGGGCTTGGCCAGGTTGGTTTGGGTAGCGGCGGGGGCGGCCGGCGTCTGGGCGTAGGTCAGCCCCGCCAGGCACATCAGCCAACAAATAAGTAAGAAACGGTACATATACTTACTTCGAATAAAAGACCTTCGAAGGGGCCAAGAGATGCAGAGACAGAGCCAATAGTTGCTTGCCGCGGGCCAGAATTCACAGTTTATTCACGGCCGCCGCCGCGGCTGCCCCTGTTTGGGCGGTGGAGTGCTCGGGGTACCGGCGGCACGGCGTTCCGTTACAGCCCGAGCCTTTTTTTTTCGTACGCCCCCGACCCGGCACGCACGCAAAAGGCCGGCTTCCCTCGCAGAAAACCGGCCTTGCGTCGCTCCTTCGCCCGGGCTAGTCTTCCTGGGTCGAAATCATCACGTTGAAGTTCTTGCCGTCGGTGTGGCCGGTCATTTTCCGGTACTTATCCGCCAGCGCATCGGGCTGCTTTTTGCCGTTCACCGTCAGCCCCGAAGCGTTGAGCTGGAACTGCAGGTTCTTCTCGTCGGCGGCCAGCACACCATCCTTGCGCAGCTCGCGCCGCAGTTCATCGGAATTGATGCGCGGCGGGCGGGGTGGCGCGGGCGCATCCAGCACCGGCGGGGCCGGTGGGCCCGGGGCCAGCAGGGGCGTAAGCGGAGCCCGGGGCGCCCGCGGCGGCTGGGGCAACCGCGGCGGGCGCGGCCCTGCACTCTGGCTAAAGCTGGTGTTGCTGTCGCCGTTGCGCGTAATCACCATCGCGTCGTTGCCACTCAGCGTACGGCCGGTGGCTTCGGCGTGCAGCTTCAGGTACTTGTCGCGCAGCTTGGCGGGCTGCTCCTTGCCATTCACCGTAAAGCTATTGGGCGTGAGGCGCACCTGATAGTTGTCCTTGTCCTGAATCAACCCATCTTTTTGCAGCTGGTCGGCCAGCGCCTCACTGCGCTTGCGGTCGCGCTCGGCCCGTTCCCGGTCCCGTTCGGCGCGCTCCCGGTCGCGTTCAGCACGTTGTCGGTCCCGGTCGGCACGTTCACGGTCGCGGTCGGCCATTTCCCGGTCGCGCTCGGCACGCTCGCGGTCCTGGCTGGCACTGCCCTGCTCCATTTCCTGCAGCTCGCGCTGCGATTCACGAATGCGCTCCTGCAATTCCCGTTGGTGCTGCTGCAGGTCGCGCTGATGCGCCCGCATTTCCTGCTCGTGCTCGCGCATTTCCTGTTCGTGTTCACGCAGGTCGATGTTCAGATTCATCCCGCCGTTCAGGCGCTGCAGTTGGTTGGTGGCGGGGGCACTTTCGGCTTTTTTGATTTGGGCCCGTACTCTCTCCAGCTCTTTGTTGATTTGCTTGCGCTGCTCGGCATTCAGGCCTTTGGTGGCCGCGGCGGTACGCAGGCCCCGCTCGGCCCCGCGCAGGGCATCCAGCGTGGCGCGGCGGGTTTCGGGGTCCGAGCCGCCGTTGTTGAGGCTTTTAAGGCGGTACACGCGGTTGAGCGACGTGCCCGGTGCCATCCGGAAGGACTTATCGAACTGGTCGCCAAAATCCGGAAAATTGAAGCTGAAATTGTCGTTGCGCTTCAGCTCTCGCTCTACGTCGCGGCGCACGTCGCGCTCTACCTGCCGCCGCACGGTGCGCTCCACTTCGCGGCGCACCAGCGGGTCCAGCTCACCGCCATCGGTGCGGAAGGCAAAGCCACGCACATCGGCCCCGCCGAACGGCGCTACCTGCACCACTTCCACCTGCTGGCCTTTGCCGCCCTTGTTCTTTTTGCCTTTGCCAACAGCCGTTTCCACGTGCTGGCCATTCACCACGAGGTCGGTGAGGCGGCCTTTTTTATCCTTCGTAATCACCACCGTGCCGGGGTTTCCCCGGAAAGTCGCCGGGTTCATTGCGCGGCCATTGATGATGACGCGGCGCTCCCGCCGCCGGCCGGGGCGGCCATCGCGCGGGTCATTGTCGTTGTCGCGGTCGGCACCATCGCGGCGCTCTACAATTACTTCTTCGCGACGTTCCTCCACCGGCGGTGCAGGTGCTGCCGCAGCTTCGGGAGCCAGCGGAGCGGCGGGCGCCGCCGGGGCCGCAGGAGTTGCCGGGGCGGCGGGTGCCACACGAGCGGCGCGCTTGTTGGTGTCGGCCACGCCCGCGGCTTTGGCTGCGGGCGTCGGGCCGGTTTGCCCGGCAGGCTTGGTGCCCTGGCTGCCAGCCAGCGGGCCGGCCAGCGCCACGCTGCCGCCCAGCAGGCCCAGCCCGCCCAGCACCAGTGCGCCAGCCATCAGGCCTTCGGCCAAAGTAGGCGCGGCGGGACGGCGCTGCACCAGCCGCCGCACGCGCAGCAACAGGGCGCCGGGCCGGTTTATGGCAGCCAGGGCCAGGCGCGGCGCAGGAGCTACCACGGCGCTCTGGCTCCACTCGGCCAGGGCCGTGAGGGCGCGGGCCAGCCGGAGCGGGTCGCCGCCCACGAGGTCCGTGGCAGTGTCGTCGCAGCAGTTTTCGCGCTCGGTGCGCACACAGCTGGCCACAAACCACACGGCCGGGTGGTAGAAGAACAGCACCTCGGCCACGGTTTGCAGCAGGTTCACGAGGTAGTCGCGGCGCAGCACGTGGGCCAGCTCATGCGCCAGAATGGCTTCCAGATAAGCCGGCGACAAGCCCGCCACCGTGCCCAGCGGCAGCAAAATGACGGGGCGCACGTGGCCCACCACCAGCGGCACCCGCACCAGCGCCGATTCGAGCAGCGCCACCGGCCGCTTCACGCCGCTGCGGGCGGCCAGCACGGCCAGCCGCTCCTGCCAGGCCGCCGACAGCGGGCGCACCCGGTAGCTGCGCAGGCGCTGCACGTACAGCAGTCCGCCCAACATGCGCAGGCTCATGGCCAGCAGGCCCAGCAGCCAGGCCACCACCAGCAGCGGCAGGTTATTGTCGAAATACCGCAGGCCGGTAGCCAGCCAGTTGGGCGTGGACGCTCGGGCAACCGGACCACCAACCGTAGCTGCTGCCTTGTGTAAGCCCGCCGCATTGGCAGCGGCTGCAACTGGCTTCTCAGCCTCTTTTACAGTCAAGGAAACACGCGTCACAGGAGTTTCAACGTGCTTCAATGGCACCAGTGGCCGTGTTTTGACCGTGCCAGGGCTCAGCAACACGCCTTGCGCCGGGCTCGAGTTGAGATACAACCCGAACGTGATGCCGGCCAGCGCCACCACTACGCCCAGCGCCCCGGCCGAGGCCGCGTAGCGCACTTCGGCCCGCTGCCGGCGCAGCAGCAGCAGTGCCCCGGCCAGCACGGCCGCCACCAGCGCGCCCTGCCACAGCGAGTGCAGCAAGGTCCAGCCCAGAGCCCGCGTGAGAGCAGGCGAAACGAATTGCTCAAGCGTGGTCATCGTCGTCGGAATTAGGAGTGGAATTCTGGATTTCAATGTCATTCAGCAGGCGGCGAATTTGTGCCAGCTCGTCGGCCGAAGTCTGGCGGCTGCCTAGGGCCTGCATCACCAGCTTCAGGGCCGAGCCGCCAAACGTGGCGTCCACAAACTTGTCGAGGAGCAGGCCTTGGGTTTCCTGCTCGCGCACCGCGGCCCGGTACACGTGGCTGCGGTCGGCGTCGTCGCGCCGCACCAGCGCCTTCTCCAGCATCAGCTGCAAAATCTTGAGCGTGGTGGTGTAGCCCACCTCCGCCTGGCGGCGCTGGCTCAGGTGGTCGTTGATGGCCCGCACGGTGGCGGGGCCGTGCTGCCAGAGCACGTGCAGGATTTCCAGCTCGGAATCCGTAGGTTTGGGGGGCGGTGCCTTACTCATAACGAAAGATACGAGGTTACTACGAATTATTTCGTAGGATGAGGCAAAGATTATACGAATACCTTCGTAGTTGCAAGCAACATCTACGAAATAATTCGTATTGCTCTTGCATATTGAATTAAATACCTGATTTAAAGGGGGAATAATTTTATCGCAAAAGCTAAATATTGCTACACGGATGGTGTAGCATTAAGGGCCGGCGCAGTAGTGACTGCTGGCACTGGCTGTCGGGAACCTGCCCGGCCATCGTTCAACGAGAGATGCAAAGTGTTGCGTCTCTACACCATTCTGCTGCTACTTCTGCCGCTCCCGGCGCTTCACCAGCGTAACGCGGGCGCGGTGACAGATGCCGCCCAGCGGCGGGTTGAACTTGCTGACGCTGATTTTCACCTTGCGCACGCCGGGTAGCTCGGCCGTGATGCGGTCGAGCACGCGGTGGGCCACGTGCTCGAGCAGGCGGGCGGGGGCGCGCATTTCCTCGGCCACGAGGCGGTAGAGCACTTCGTAGTTCACCGTCTGCTGTAGCTTATCGGACTCGCCGGCGGCCAGCAAATCGGTTTTGATGTAGAGGTCGACGCCGTACTTGTTGCCGATTTTCTGCTCTTCATCATAGTAGCCGTGGAAGGCAAAAAACTCCAGTCCTTCGAGTGCAATCTGGCCCATGCGGTGAGGTAGTGAGTGGTGAATTAGTGAGTAGTGTCATGCGCCGCCGCTTATCCCCGCGCTGCCGCAAAGGTCGGCGCACAAAAAAGGAAAGCCCGTCCGTAGACAGGCTTTCCAGCTTTTCTTACGCCATAAATCGGCGCAATCCGTCAAATCCGTTAAATCTGCGGTCTAGATTTCATCAAAAAACGACTTCTCCGCTACCGCTGCTTCAGCCGGGGCGGCCGACATGCCCGGCTGGCCGGGGTGCGTAACGGGCGAGGGCTGGTTGATTTCGGGGTGGTTGGGCGTTACGGGCTGGATGTCCGGCGCAGCGGGCTGCACGTAGGGCGGGTTGGGCTCGGGCACCTGCGAGGGTGCGGGTGGGTCGATGTGCGGGGCGGGCGAGATGCCGGGGTTTTCGGCCGGAGCACCGGGGCGCTCAATTTCGGGGCGCGGCGCTTCGGCGGGCGCGCCGGGGTTGGGCTCCTGGCCGGGGTCGGGCTGCTGGCCGGGCTTGGGGTTGTAGCCGGTGGTCTGGGCGGCGCGTTCCAGCGTTTCCTCGGCGCGGCCGAAACGGCCGGGCGCGAACGAAGCGGGCGTAGCAGCAGCCACGGCGGCGGCCGACGAAACAGCGGAAGAAGTAGTTACCTGCATGGCGGAAGGAGTTTCGGGCGTGGGTTCGGCGGCCGAATCTTTCGGCCGCTCTACCTGTACGCGGGCGGCGCGCGAAAGGATGGCCGCCGTGCCGCCCTTGGGCCGCGTGCGGGCTTTCTCCACCTTCTCCAGCGCGTCGGAGGCCAAGTGGTGCAGGTCGCGCACGAGGCTGTCGAGCTGCTGCTCGAGGCGCTGGCATTCCTGGCCCAGGCCGCCGACCTCACGCTGCATATCGGCCACGGTTTTTTCGGCCTGCTGGTAGGCGCCATCCACCACTTCGCGGGCGCGCTGGCGGGCTTCGCTCAGGATGCCTTCGGCCTGAAACTGGGCCTCGCGGATGCGCAGGTCGGCTTCGCGCTGGGCCTGTTCGGTGATGTTGTTGCCGGTGTCCTCGGCGGTTTTCAGCGTACGGTAGAGGCTGCTTTCTACTTCGCGCATCTTCTGCACGTCCTGCTGGGCGTGTTCGAGCTTGAGGCGCAGTTCGCGGTTTTCGTCGCCCATGCGCTCCCACTGCTGCGACACGGTGGTAAGGAAGGCCTGTACCTCGTCCCTATCAACCCCACGGAAGGATTTTTCAAACGTTTTCTGGCGGATATCGAGGGCGGTGAGTTTCATTTCTTAGTTGTCAGTTGTTCGTTGTCAGTTATCAGTCTCTTCGCCTCAGTCGGGGATTTTAACCCCTAACAACTGACAACGAACAACTGACAACTACACCTCTAATTGCCAAACGGCCAGGCTACGGTCGTCGCTACACGAAACTAGCCGGTTTTCGGTGCCCGGCCAAACCAGCCGGTTCACCGACGTGCCGTGCCCGGCCGAGCGGGCGCGGTCGAGCACGCGCAGCAGCGTGAGGGTGGCCGCATCCCAAAGCTTGATGCTTTTATCGAGGCTGCACGAGGCCAGGTAGCGGCCATCGGGGCTAAAAGCCAGGTGGTTGATGGTGTACATGTGGGCCGGCACGGTGTCAATCAGCGCGTAGCCGGCGGCCACGTCCCAGCGCCGAATCTGAGCATCGCGCCCGGCCGTGAGCAGGTGTGCGCCATCGGGCGAAAAGGCCACCGAGAACACTGAATTGGTGCTTTCGCCCAGCGTGAATTTGGTTTCGAGCGAATCCAGGTCCAGTACGCGCGTCAGGTGGTCGGAGCTGCCGATGACCAACTCGCCGCGCCCTTCGTGCAGCACCAGCGTGCGCAGGCTTCTGTCGGTGATGCGCAGCAGCTTTTCAAGCCGGAAATCGGGCAGGCGCAACACCGCCAGCGTGCCATCGGCCAGGCCCGCGTAGAGCCGCTGGCGGCTGGCCGAAAACACGATTTCGAAGATGGCCACCGGCGGCAGGGCCGTGGCGTGGGCCAGCGCCTTCCCACGCAAATCGATGGCCTGAATGCCCTGGAAATTGTGCCCCAGCACCAGCAAATCCAGCTCCGGCAGGTGGCGCAGGGCGTACACCGAGTTCTGCACGCGGGCCAGCAGCTCGCCGTCGCGCTCCGGCTCGGCGGCATCCCAGCCCACCACCATGCCGTCGGCACTGCCCGAGAAAACGCGGCTGCCGGAGCCACCCGTGAGGGCATACACGGCATCGCGGTGGCCGGCGAGGGTGGCAATTCGGGTAACGGGCGGGCGGAAGATTTCGGACATATCGGGTGGCGCAAAGGTAGCTTCGTGGATAGTTGTCAGTTGTTCGTTGTCAGTTGTCAGGTTTAAGAATGCCTATTTTGACTGCTGCTCTGACAACTGATAACGAACAACTGACAACTAAGACCCATGCCCCTGCACTCCGTCCAGCGCCTCTCCCCTACCGCCGTGCTGGGCCTCTGGCACCTCACCGAAACGCCCGAAGCCCTCTGGGCCGGCCTGCCCAACGCGGCCACGTACCAGCCGCTGCTGCCCGCCCGCGCCGACGCCCGGCGCGAGGCGCAGTGGCTGGCGGGGCGGCGGCTGGCGCACGCGCTGTTTGGCGAGCTGCCCACGCCCCTGCCGCCCGAAACGCTGGTGCAGAACGACGCCACCGGCCGGCCCTGGCTACTCGGCGCGCCGGCCGATACGGTCGTGTCGCTGTCGCACTCGGGCGAGTGGGCGGCGGCGGTGCTGGCTCAGGGCGGCCGCGCCGGGGTCGACATCGAGCTCATCCGCGACAAAGCCCAGCGGCTGGCCGGAAAATTTCTGGCCGAAAACGAGTGGAACCACGCCCGCGCCGCCACCGCTGATATTGCCCCCGACGCGCATTATTCCCTGCTCTGGAGTGCTAAAGAGGCCCTTTACAAGCTGGCGGCGCAGCGCGGCATTATCTTCCGCCAACAGCTGCTGCTGCACGAATTCAGCCCCGCAACATCCGGCGAAATCCCGGCTACGTTAGTGCTGGGCGGGGCCGAGACGCGGCACCGCATTTGCTATACCCAGCCCGCGCCCGGCTACGTGCTCACGTACTGCCACGAATCGGCCGGGTAGCCGCGCGCCTGTTGCGCCGCGCCGTTTTGTCTTACCTTACCGCCATGTCTTTCCGTCGCATTTCTATTCTTACTGCCGTAGCCATGTTGGCCGTGACCCTCGCCGTGGGCGTGGCCCGCGCCCAGGGCGGCGGCACCGTGTCCGATTTCACCCTGAAAACCGCCGCTAACGCCGACGTAGCCCTGAAAAGCTACGCCAAGGACAAGGCCGTGGTGGTGGTGTTTCTGAACCCGGCCTGCGCCTTTTCGCGCCTCTACCAGGAGCGGCTGGCCTCGCTCAGCAGCGCCTACCGGGGCCGGGGCGTGCAGTTTCTGTTCATCAACGTGCCCATCAACCTCGACGCGCCCGGCACCGCTGCCCCCGGCGAAGTCGAGCTGCCTACCCTCACCGATGCCAGCCAGCAGGTGGCCGGCCTGCTCGGTGTGACGAAAACCGCCGAAGCCGTGGTGCTGGAGCCCGCCGCCGGTGGCTTCGCCATCCGCTACCGCGGCGCTATCGACGATAACCCGCAGGTGGCCGGCAGCGTGCAGCAGCATTATTTGCAACAGGTACTCGATAACGTGCTGGCCGGCCGCCCCGCCGGCGTGGCCGATAAGCGCGCCGCCGGGTGCTTGATTAAGCGGTAGAAGCGACGTCTGTCATTGCGAGTGGAGCGCAGGGCAACGCGCAATCCGTCCTGTCAAAACCAGACGCATTCTTTTAATACAGAAAGCCCCTACACTGCACAGTGCCGGGGCTTTTTATGTTAATCGAGAACGATGCAGGGGCGGGGCCTGCCCCTGCCCGGACGTTCGCACCGTTGCAACGGTTCCGTTCAACGGCGGGCGGGGGCAGGCCCCGCCCCTACATCGTTCAGACGGTTACTGCGCCGAAAACCGAAAGGCGGCCGGCGTGAGCCCGGTTTTGCTTTTGAAGAGGCGGGTGAAATACTGCGGATACTCAAACCCCAGTTGAAACGCGGTTTCGTTGATGGTGAGCGAGGTGGTGAGCAGCAGGCGCTTGGCTTTCTCGATAAGAGCCTGGTGGAGGTGCTGCTGGGTGGTCTGGCCGGTGAGGGTGCGCAGCATGTCGCTGAGGTAGGCGGGCGACACGTGCAGGGCATCGGCGAAGTGCTGCACGGTGGGCAGGGGCTGCTCGGTATCGGCGGCGAAGTAGTGGGTTAGCAGGTTTTCGAAGCGGCTGAGCAGGTCGTGCTCAACCGTGCGACGGGTGAGGAACTGACGGTGGTAGAAGCGGTTGGCGTAGTTGAGCAGCACATCGAGCTGGGCCACCAGCACGTCCTGGCTGAAGGCATCGATGGGCCGACCGTATTCGGCCCGAATGTTATCCAGCAGTGCATCCAGAGCCATTTCTTCCTGGGCCGAGAGGTGTAGCGCCTCGTGCACGGCGTAGGAAAAGAAGCCGTAGCCGGCAATTTTCTGGCCCAACGGGTACTTGCGCAGCAGGTCGGGGTGAAACACCACCATCCAGCCGCTGATTTGGGAAATATCCAGCGTGGCATCGATGGCAAACACCTGGCCGGGGGCCTGAAAACCCATTACGCCCTCGCCAAAATCGTAGTTCTGGTGGCCGTAGTGCACCTTGCCCTTCAGGTTTTTCTTGACCCAGACGGTGTAGAACTGCTGGAGCACCGGCGTCAGCTTTTCGGGCAATACGTTGCCGCGGGTCTGCTCCAGGTCGATAACCGTGAGCAGCGGGTGGGCCGGCGCGGGCAGCCCACACAGGCGGGTGTAGTCCGTCACGGTTTCAAGGATGCGGATTTCGGCGGGCGGCTGTTTCATAGATGGTTTTGTTTTCTTCTGTCATCCTGAGCAGCGCGAAGGACCTTATCACGTCGAAACAGTTCGCTGTAATTCTAACGGCGCTAACGTGATAAGGTCCTTCGTCTCTGCTTAATGCGCAGAGTGCTCAGGATGACAGGTTACTACCGTTACCCAGCAACTGGCAGCGGCAGCTGCTGCCTCAGAAACGCCAGAATCTCGACTTGCATTTCCGTCTGAAACCGCGCCCGATCGAACCCCGGCGGGTCCTGCGAGGGCGGGAAGGCCGGACCGGTGCGCTCGGGTGGAAACGGGCTGAAAAAGGAATAATGGCCAGCGTTTTCGACAACGCGGTGGGTTACCTGGTCGCGGTCGGCCACGCCGGTCAGGACGATTTGGGCGTGGAAATTGGGCGTCCATTCGTCCTTTTCGCCCATCATGAGCAGGATGGGCACCCGCACGTTGCGCAAGGCTTCGGCCGCCCGGTACCACACGGTGGCCGGGGCCAGCAGCACCAGCGCCCGCACCCGCGCATCGGGCACCACCGGGATAGGCTGCGGCGTGCCATCGGCGTGCTCGTGCGGGAGCGAGCCGGGCTGCCCGCCGGCCAACGCCAAGGCCGTGTAGCCGCCCAGCGAATGCCCAATCACTGCCACCCAATCGGGCCGTAGCGCCGCCCCAAATTCGGCCAGCAGGCTATCAATGGCCAGGCTGAGGTGGCGCGGCCGGGCCACGAGGTTGTCGGGGGTGTTGTGCCAGGAATTGTCGTCGCGGTGGTTGGCGTGGTGCCGTACCAAGCCCACCACAAAGCCGTGGCGGGCCAGAAAATGCGCCAGCAGCCGGTGCGTGAGCGGCGTGCCGCCAGTACCGTGCGAAATCAGCACCAGCGGAAACGGGCTGGGCGCGATGGGCGCATCAAGCGCTACGTCGAGCATGTAAGGGCCAATGGATTCGGGCCGGCCGGGCATGCCGGTGGGGTACAGCACCAGCAGCGGGAAGGTCAGGTTCAGAGCCGCATCGGCGATTCCAAGGGTGCGGCAGCCTACAAAGTCGGACATGGGTTGAGGGGATGGCGAGAGGGCAAACTTAGCGCGTATTGGGGCCGTCGCTCCGTAACATAGTATGTCATGCTGAGCGCAGTCGAAGCATCTCGCGTGCTACTACTAACCCTTTTTCAACAATAGTCGGCATAGCCAACGCTTGGATTAGTGCCACGTGCGAGATGCTTCGGCTGCGCTCAGCATGACGTTTTTGTTTTAACCGTTCTGAACCTCTTCAACACCTTAAAACCCTTCCGGGTAGGCCGCGCCCGCTGAGCTGCCCACCGGCATAATGGCTTCCAGCTCGGCCAATTCAGCCGGGCTCAATACCATGCTGGCAGCGGCCACGTTCTGCTCCAGGTACTTGCGGCGCTTGGTGCCGGGAATAGCCACCACGCCCTGCGCCAGCACCCAGGCCAGGGCCAGCTGCGCGGCGGTCACGCCTTTGGCCTGGGCCAGGGCTTGCAGCTTCTCCACCAGCGCCAGGTTTTTGTAGAAGTTCTCGCCCTGGTAGCGCGGAAACCAGCGGCGCGAGTCGTTGGGCTCGAAGTCGTCGGGGGTTTTGATATCGCCCGACAAAAAGCCCCGGCCCAGCGGCGAATAGCCTACGAAGCCAATGCCCAGCTCGCGCGCGGCCTGCAACGCGCCGGTTTCCTCCACGCCCCTGTCGAAGAGCGAATACTCGGTTTGCAGGGCCGTGATGGGGTGCACGGCGTGCGCCCGGCGCAGGATGTCGCCCGACACTTCGCTCAGGCCCAGGAAGCGCACTTTGCCTTCCTCCACGAAGCGGCTCATCATGCCCACGCTGTCTTCGATGGGCGTTTCAGGGTCGAGGCGGTGCAGGTAGTAGAGGTCCACGTAATCGGTGCCCAGGTTGCGCAGCGAGCGTTCGATGGACTTGCGGGCGTACTCGGGCCGGCCGTTCAGCTTGCCCGTGAACTTCTCCTCGTCGCTCACCTCGAAGCCGAATTTGGTGGCCAGAATGATGTCGGCGCGGCGGCCGGGCAGCACTTTGGCCACCAGCCGCTCGTTCAGCATCGGGCCGTAAAGGTCGGCGGTGTCGAGCAGGTTGATGCCCAACTCCAGGGCGCGGTGCAGGGTGGCCAGGCTCTCGGTTTCGTCGGCCTCGCCGTACACACTCATGCCGTCGATGCCGGCCGTCATGCCCATGCAGCCCAGGCCTTCCACGGGCACTTCCAGCCCCTGGCTGCCGAGGGCCACGCGTTTGATTTCAGTTGTCATGTTGCGGTTGGTTTTGATGGGGTTTTGATGCCTCAAAGGTCCGGTGCACCCACCGCGGCTGGCCTATACAAAACTCCGTTTCTACAACACAAAACGCCGCTACTGCCAACCCTGTACGCTGCCGCCGCCAAACACGGCACGCTTCAGCATCGGCCATATCCGGTCCTGAAACGGGTCGAGAATGCTGGCATCGTCCAGAGTCTGCAGCTGCGCGGGGCTGAGCTGAATTTCGAGCGATGCCAGGCTGTCATATAGCTGCGCTACTTTGCTGGCCCCCACAATCAGCGAGCTGATGCCGGGCTGAGCGGCGGCCCAGGCCAGCGCCACCTGCGCCAGCGGGCGCCCCAGCTCGGCCGCTACCGGCCGCAACGCCTCCAGCACGCGCCAGTTGTGGTCGGTGAATTTCATATTGCCGAAGGGGTTGGGGCCGGTGAGGCGGCCTGCGCCGCTGGCACCGCTGCCTTCGCGCTCGTACTTGCCGGCCAGGAAACCGGCCGCCAGCGGGCTCCAGGGCGTGATGCCCAGTCCCATTTCCAGAGCGGCTGGCACGTGCTCGGCTTCGATGCGGCGGGCCACCAGCGAGTATTCCATTTGCAGGGCCACGGGCCCGGGCACGCCGTGGGCAGCGGCCAGCGTGGCCGCTTTGGTGGCGTACCAGGCCGGCACGTTGCTGAAACCGAAGTAGCGGATGCGGCCCGCCCGCACGAGGTCGCCCAGGGTTTGCAGCACTTCTTCCACGGGCGTCACGCCGTCGTAGGCGTGCAGCCAGTAGAGGTCGGCGTAGTCGGTTTGGAGGCGGCGCAGCGAGCCTTCGAGCGCGCGGTGGATGTTTTTGCGGCCGTTGCCGCCCACGTTGGGGTTGCCGGCCTGCCCGCCGAAGCTGAACTTGGTGGCCAGCACCATTTGGTCGCGCATGCTGCGCCGGGCGATGTAGCCACCCAGCATTTCCTCGCTTTGGCCGCCCGAATACACGTCGGCCGTATCCACAAAATTGCCGCCGGCGTCCACGTAGGCATTGAAAACGGCTTCGGACACGTCGTCGCCCGAGCCCCAGCGCGGGGTGCCAAAAGTCATGGTGCCCAGCGCCAGCGGGCTAACCACCAAGCCGGAGCGGCCCAGGGTGCGGAAATCGGTGAGCTTCATCGGGAACCGGAGATTATGGCTGAGGCAGAGGTGCTTCGGCTACTGAACACGCAGTGTCCCACAAAGGTCTTAGGCCGGGACGCGGCCAGGGCTACACAAACCGACGTTTGTGCAACACAAAACGAAGTAGGGTGCGGGGCTTGCCCCCACCCGTCGTTGAACGTCCGCGTTGTAACGGTTCGACCGGGCGGGGGCAAGCCCCGCCCCTACTCCAGAATGCTCAGCAGCACCGCTACTTCGGCGGCTTTCACCGGCTCCTGCAGGCGCTCGAAGCTCATTTGCAGGTTGCGCATGGCGCGGCGTACAATGTCGAGGTGCGAGCAGGGCTCGAAGAAAATAGGGTTCGGCGTGATGTTGAGTTGGGCCACGTAGTGCTCAATATCGGTGCGCGAAAGCACCAGGCCGCGGTTGTAGCAGTTGATGTAGAACGGCTCGGCGCCCGGCAGCTCGGGGCGGAAGGTGAGCACGAACAAGTTGGGCAGATTCACCCCAAAAACGGGCAGTTTCAGACGCTGCGCCACCAGCAGGTAAATCACGCACAGCGTGAGCGGATTGCCGCGCTTGGTTTCAATCACGCGCTGCAGCATGGAGTTGGCCGGCGAGTGGAAATGCTGGGTATTGGCCGCGAATTTGTGCGTCCGGAACATCACGTAGTTCAACGTCTGGACCTGGTCGGCGGGGTGCATTTCGGGGCGCAGGGCCGTCCAGGCCTCGAAGCGGAGCTGCTCGATGGCACGGTTCAGCGCCTGGTAGTCGGCATCCGGGTATTGGTAGGTATTCAGCAGCCACATGCCTTCGAGCAGGTCGGTAGCGCCGGCTTCGCGCCACACTTTGAGGCGCTGCTGCAGGCCCTCAAACTGCAGGTGGTGAATCAAATCCTCGAGCCGATGCTGCTGCTGGCCGTCGAGGGTTTCCTCCCACGACTCCTCCAGAAAGGGAATGATGCTCTCGCCCAGGTTCTGAATTTTATCCTGGATTTGCGGCGCGATTTCCGGGTCGTCGAGCAGCGAGATAAGGGCTTTGATTTCTTTGTTGGTCATTGGATGCGAAACGGCCGCCGCTAGGGTTGCGGGGCCGAATTTAACACGCAGCAGGGCCTTTTGGGTTTCGTTGAAGCTGCGATTAACCGTCATGCAGAGCGCAGCGAAGCATCTTGCCCGCCCCAGTAAACCTTTTGGTTGGATTAGTGGTGGCGGGCAAGATGCTTCGCTGCGCTCTGCATGACGTGCTTTTACCTACCGAAACAGGTTGGTTTTCGCCACTTCCAGCAGCTCACTGCCGCGCCCATTCATTAGCGCCTTCAGCGCATACAATCCAAAGCCCGCCGCCTGCTTCGCCTCGATGCTGGGCGGCATGCTCAGCTCCTGGCGCTTCACCACGGCATCCACCAGCGCGGGGCCGTCGTGGGCCAGGGCTTCGCGGAGCACGCTTTCCAAATCGGCCGGGTCGCTCACGCGGAAACCCTTGAGGCCAGCAGCGGTAGCCAGCGCCCCGAAGTCGGGGTTATCGAGCTCGGTGCCGTATTCGATGATGCCGGCGGCTTTCATTTCCAGCTCCACGAAGCTGAGCGCGGAGTTGTTGAAGACGATGATTTTGACCGGGATTTTGTGCTGGCGAATGGTCAGCAGTTCGCTCAGCAGCATGGCCAGGCCGCCATCGCCGCACATCGCAATTACCTGCCGGCCGGGCTCCACCAGGGCCGCACCATAGGCCTGCGATACGGCATTGGCCATGCTCCCGTGCACGAACGAGCCGAGGAGGCGGCGCTTGCCATTCATGTGCAGGTAGCGGGCGGCCCAGATGGTGGGCGTACCCACGTCGCAGGTGAAAATGGCGTTTTCGGCGGCTATTTCGTCGAGCAGGCGGGCTACGTGTTGGGGGTGCAGGCTGGTATCGCCGGCCTCGCCGGTGGCCAGCTCGGCGAGGTGGGCGTCGTCGTCGCGGTGGCGTTTTTGGGCTTCTTCGAGGTGGGCGCGGTCGGTGCGCGGCGTGAGGTGGGGCAGCAGTTGGCGCAGGGTTTCGGCCACGTCGCCGGCCAGGCCGATTTCGACGCGGGTGCGCCGGCCGATGTTTTCGGGCCGGATATCGACCTGCACCACGCGGGCCTTCTCGGGGTAGAACTGGCGGTACGGAAAGTCGGTGCCCAGCATGAGGATGGTGTCGGCGTCCATCAGGGCGTGGTAGGCGGCGGGCATGCCCAGCAGGCCCGTCAGGCCCACGTCGTAGGGGTTGCCGGGCTCCACGTGCTCCTTGCCGCGCAGGGCATGCACCACGGGCGCTTGCAACGCAGCGGCGGTGTGCACCAGCTCATCCAACGCCCCCGCGCAGCCGATGCCGGCCAGAATCGTCACCTTTTCGCCCGCGTTCAGCAACTCCGCAGCTTGCTTAATATCGGCCTCCGAGGGCCGCAACGCGCTGCGGCGGCCTTGGGTGGGCAGCAGCACCTCGGGCGCTTCGGTTTCGAGGTAGGCCACATCGCCGGGCAGCACCACCACGGCCACGCCGCGCTGGCCCAGGGCGGCCGCCACGGCACTTTCGATGGTGCGCACGGCTTGCTCGGGCACCGAAATCAGCTCGCAGTAATGGCTGCATTCGCGGAACAGGCGCTCGGGGTGGGTTTCCTGGAAGTAGCCGGTGCCGATTTCTACGTTGGGAATCTGGGCCGCCAGGGCCAGCACCGGCACGCGGCTGCGGTGGCAGTCATACAGGCCGTTGATGAGGTGGGTATTGCCGGGCCCGCAGGAGCCGGCGCACACGGCGAGGTCGCCGGTGAGGTGAGCTTCGGCCCCGGCGGCGAAGGCGCCGCCTTCCTCGTGCCGCACGGCGATGAACTCGATGTCATCGCGGGTGCGAATGTTGTCGGTGATGCCGTTGAGGGAGTCGCCCACCACGCCGAAGACGCGCTTTACGCCGGCGGCGACGAGGGTATCGACAATGATTTCGGCTACGGATTTTTTGGGCATGGTATCACAGGTTAAGATGAAACCTGTACGCAAAAACAAAAGGCCCGGCAGTGCTTGCCGGACCTTTTGCTCACAGAAAAAAAGGCATTTGCGGGCGCTAATCCCGCTGCGAGGGCAGCTGCTCGGTGGCCGGCACCGCCGAGCGGCGCGCCAGCTTGTAGGTTACGGCCAGCACGAGGTTGTTTTTGGCCGAGTTAATCTGGGGAATAAACTGGCCCGCTTTGTAGGCCGGCAGGTTGTAGTTGGCCTGGTTCACAAATCCTAGCTGCAAAATAAGATGCGCCGTGGGCTGGTAGCCCAGGCCGCCGTACACGCGGTTGCGCTCGAATACGGGGCCTTTGGGGTTGAGGAAAATCTCGTCATAAGCTGACAAAAACCACGTGCCGGCCGCAATGGTCGGCTTATTCAGGGGATAAAATGCGTTGAGCCGGTAGCGCAGCCGCTGCCGGAATGCGCTGCTGTCGTTGCGAAAATCCAGCCAGCGCTGCTCGATACGGTAGCGGTGCTCCAGCTTCAGGCGCTTGGTTACCTGCGTCAGCGTGAGCTGCTGCCACAGGCGCCTTTCCACGTTCAGTGGGCCGGCGCTTAGGTCCTGGTAGTCGGAAGTGACGTAGCGGCCGCCGCCCACCAGCACCGAGAAGTTGGGGTCGATGTCGAAGCTCACGCCCGCTTTCAGCTCGTGGTAGAAATACTGGCGGAACACGCCGTTGAGGCGGGCCTGGGCCTCGGCGTAGCCGCCCAGCTTGTGGTCGGACGTGCCCGGCAGTATCACCGTGCCGATAAACCAGGTGCCCCAGGGCTGCGTGGAGTTGGCCTGCGCCCGGGCAGCCAGCGGGCCGGCCAGCAGCAGCGGCAGCAAGCCCGCAAAAACGTGTTTATTCATGCAACAGCCCCGGCCCGGAATTATCTCCGCCGCCTTGGATGGGTAAAGATATCGACTCGCCCCCGGTGGCGGCCGGCCGGGCCGTGGCCGCTACCCAACCGGCTGCGGCCGGAACTGCCCCGCAGCGTGGCGCCGCCACGCCAGCAGCAGCCCCGCCGCGCCCAGCCCCACGCAGCCGCCCAGCCACAGCAGCATGTTGTATCGGTCAGTGAAAGCCCGGTAGCCGGCTGTGAAGGCGAACATCACTGCCCCCACCACCTCCCACAGCCGGCTCTCGAACAGCGGCGAGGTGGTTTCGGGCACCACCGGCAGGTTCACCACCACGCGCAGGCGGTTCCAGTCCCAGGCCAGCAGCAGCAGGCCCGCCAACAGCATCAGCCCCGTAATAATGGGCGTGCCCGCGAAGTCGTAGGCAATGGTGATGACGAAGATGCTGGCCATAATGGGCAGGTAAGCCAGCGCCCCCAGCAAGGCGAAGCGCTGCGTGAGCAGCAGCAGCCCCGCCACGCACTGCGCCACGCCGATAAACTGCCAGTACAGCCCCGACTGGTACATCATCTCGAAAAAATGCCCCACGCTGTGCGCGCTTCCGGTGTCTGGTATCTGCGTGAAGCGGTGGCCTTTGATTTTAATCAGGCTGGCAAACACGAACGCGCCGCCCACCAGGTACCGGGTGTAGATGATGCCTAATTGCAGCAGCAACGAGCTTTTCAGGGATTGGCGCAACGGCTTCATGGCGCTATTTTGTGGGAGTCAGGCTGCGGGCCGCCGCTCCACTCAGGGCAATGGTGGCGCTGTCGGAGAACTGATAGCGCAGGCGCGGAATGGCGGTGGACAGCTCCAGATGCGCGCGGTTGTTGATGGCCAAATCGGCGGCCTGAATGTGGTTGTTCGGTTCAACCTTCAACGCTGGCTCGCCGCCGGGCAGGGCCCCCACAGTGGCTCGCAGCCAGTTTAAGGTATTGCCCGTCAGCAGCACTGCATTGCTCTTTTCCTGCCGCACGGTCAGGCTGTCCTGCCGGAACCCCTGTACCGTCACTTCTCCCCCACCGTGCAGTTGGTCGAGTTGCGGCTTGCCGCCCACTGTGTAAGAACCGTCGGCGGTTAAAGCCGAGAGACGGGGGCAGGAAATCCGCACCGCATCCCGGGGGCCCAGCCACTTCCATTCCTTCGGGTAGTCCAGCGCCACGCTCAGCTGCCCACCGTGCTGCGTAACGTGCACAAACTCGGCCGCATCTTTATCTACATGCACGGCAAACGGCCCGGCTACAATTTTCACGTTCATCACGCCAGCGGCAGGCACGCGCACCGCGTCGAAATTGCGCAGGCCCAGCGCTTGATAGTTGCGCAGCGGGTCTTTGTAGCGGCCGGTGCGGTATTCGGCGCGCAGGGCGGCATCGTAGGTGGCCAGCGAGCCGAGCACCAGGGCCACGGCGGCCACGAATAGTTTATTGCTGGTTTTCATCAGGAAGTGGCGGGAAGGGGTTGCGGTTGGGTATTCTTGAACTCTTCGTAGCGGCGCTGCACCTCGGGCAGCCCGATGCCAAGCAGCAGCATGGTGCCGAACACCTCCGGCAGCTCCTGGCTCAGAAACCGCTCGCGCCGGGCGGCCTGCACCTGCTGCACCGCGGCCGGGGCCACAAAAAAGCCGATGCCGCGCTTGTTGTACAGCACCTCCTGGCTTTGCAGCAGCTCGTAGGTGCGCATCACCGTGTTGGGGTTCACCTGCAGGTCGCCGGCCAGCTCGCGCACCGACGGAATCTTGCTATCCGGCGGCCACTTGCCGCGCAGTATCAGCTCGCTCACATACCCGGCAATCTGCAGGTAAATGGCCTCGTTGTCTTTGAATTCCATGATTATCTCGGCTTAAATCTGCTTTTCGGTGAGGCGCTGGTAGGCCGCGGCCCAGGCCAGCAGCATCAGGCCCAGCGGCACCAGCCCAAACCAGTCGCCCAGCCCCTCGGGCAGGCTCACGACGTAATTCTCCTTGCCCTCGTGCAGCGTCATGGCCGAAAACGGCACTGCCGTGCCCAGCTCGTGCCCCAGCAGCGCCTGCAGGGCCTGGAAGTTGAGGAACACCAGCAGCGCCCCGGCCAGCAACACCCCAAACGCGGTGCGCACAAATTGCTGCTTCACAAAGAAGATGCTGCCCCACAAAAACACCGCATTCACCGCCGCGTAGGCCGCCAGCGACGTGTGCAGGCCGCGCTCGCCCCCAAACAGCCGCACCATTTCGGCGGGCTTGCCGTGGCTGCTCAATTGCAGCACCAGGCTATCTACCAGAAAAAAGCAGCCCACGTACACCGCCAGAAAAAGCGGCAGCGAATACAGCCACGCCACCGCAAACTTCTCGGCGTGGGAGGCCGGCAGCATCAGCGCCGCCGTGGCCTGCTTCTTATCGCCGAAAAACGCCAGTACCGTACTCGTAAAAAAAGCCCCGGCCCCCAGCATCCCGATGACAAACACCACGCTCTGCACATCCGGCGGTATCGTGCTCGACGACATGTAGGCCAGAAAACCCAGCACCAGCCCCAGGCCGCCCAACACCACGCCAGTAGCCATGGCATAGGCCCCCGCGTGCTCGGTGGTGTGCTTATTAAACAAGCGCCCGAAGCGCGACAAACTAAAGAACTGGCTCATGAGCGGGTTGATTTTGCGATAAATAAGCAGTAAGCGCGGGGGCCTGCCCCACCAGCGCATTGAACAGCAACTCCAAATCGACGCGCCCGCCCAGGCCGCCGCGGTTGGCCCGAATTACCTGCGCGCCGCGCACCGATTCTTCGGCGTAGAGGTCGGCCGGGCCAGCCTCGGGCACCGTCGCAAACGTCAGCCGCTCGGCCAGTTCGCCGAGGTCGGCATTCAGCACAATGCGCTGGCCGTGCAGTACTACCACGGTATCAATCAGACTCTCCAAATCGCGCACCTGGTGGGTCGAGATGATGAGGCAGCGCTCCTCAGTGAGGGCCGTGGCCATCAGCTTGCGGAACTGCGCCTTGCTCGGAATGTCGAGGCCGTTGGTGGGCTCGTCCATCACCAGCAGGCTGGTGTTGGCCGCCAGCGCAAAGCCAATCATGAACTTCTTCTGCTGCCCGAAGCTCAGGGCCGTGAGCACCGCCTGGGCCGGCACCTCAAACTCGGAGAGGTAGTGCGCCAGCGCGTCGTGGTCGAATTTGGGGTAGAAGCCCGCCGTCTGCTCCACGAATTTCGCGGCCGTCACGGCCGGCACGTAAATTTCTTCGGGCAGGAAAAACAGGTCGGCCAGCACCGCCGGCAGGCGCTTGGCGGCCGGCTGCCCCAGCACCTCACAGACGCCGCCATCGGGAAATGCCAAGCCCACGATGTTCTTGAGCAGCGTGGACTTGCCCGCGCCGTTCTTGCCCAGCAGGCCGTAAATGTGCCCGCGCTCCAGCGTCAGGTCGAGGTTTTGGAAGAGCGGGCGCTTGCGGGAGTACCCAAAATGAAGGTTGCGGATGCGGACCATGTGCGTGCTTGTCTAGTGTATTATTGTTCTAGTACACCACAAACGTAAGCAGGCATTTTGATATTGCAAGTGCGCAGCTGAAAATATTTTTCGGGCATGAAAAAAGCCGCTGGGTGGAGCGGCTTTTTCATGCCCCGTGTTATACAGCGCAATTTCCGAGCGGATGTAGGGGCGGGGCCTGCCCCCGCCCATCGCTGCGCGTCTCCTTTGGGCTGCGTTCAACGTCTGGGCGGGGACAGGCCCCGCCCCTACCCGCAGTACCCGTCAATCACACCAGCTTATCCGGCGTGATGGGCAGCTCGCGCACGCGCCGGCCGGTGGCGTGGTACACCGCATTGGCCACGGCCGCGGCGAAGCCCACCAGCCCGATTTCGCCCAGGCCCTTGGCTCCGATGGGGTCGAGCACGGGGTCGGGCTGGTTGATGAATTCGACTTCTATGGCGGGCACGTCGGCGTTCACGGGCACGTGGTATTCGGCCAGGTCCGAGTTCAGGAAACGGCCGAAGTGGTGGTCGAGGCGGGCATCTTCCATCAGGGCCATTCCGATTCCCCACACCACCGAGCCCAGCACCTGGCTGCGGGCCGTCTTGGCATTCAGCACCCGGCCCGCATCCACCACCGACACCACCCGGCTCACCCGCACCTGCCGCGTGAGCGGATGCACCTGCACTTCCACGAAGCTGGCGCAGAACGACTTGCCGGAGTATTTCTTCATCTCCGGCGATTCTTCGGCTTTCTGCGTCACCTCCAGGGCCGGCAGCTGGTGCTGCTTCAGCACCTCGCCGTAGCTCAGGCGGCGGGCCTTCTTGCCACTGGCCTGCACAAAGCCGTTTTCGGCCCTGAGCTCGGCCGCTGAGGCTTTGCCCAGCGCCTTACCGGGCAGGCGGGCGGCTAGGTCCAGCAGCTGCGTTTTTAGCGCCGCGCAAACCTCGTGCACGGCCGTGCCTACCGAGGTGGCCGTGTGCGAGCCCGCCTGCAAGGGCGCTTCGGGATAAGCCGCATCACCTAGCTCGAAGCGGATGTCGGCCGGGGCCACGCCGCTGGCATCGGCGGCAATCTGCGTCATGATGGTGGCGGTGCCGGGGCCGGTGTCGGCGGTGGCGCTTTGCACCAGCAGTTTGCCGTCGGGCAGCAGGCGGGCGCGGGCGGTGGCGGCGCTCCGCTCGGCTTTGTAGATGCCGGTGCTCATGCCCCAGCCCATGAGCAGGCCGTTGGGCGTGCGCATCGAGCGCGGGGCGGGCGTCCGCTTGCGCCAGCCAAAAAGCGTGGCGCCGCGCTCGTAGCATTCGCGCAGGTGCTTGCTGCTCCAGGGTTTGTCGTTTTCGGGGTCGCGGTCGGCGTAGTTTTTCAGGCGCAGGGCCAACGGGTCCATATTTAAGGCTTCGGCCAGCTCGTCCATCGCGCATTCGAGGGCGAAGGAGCCCGTGGTTTCGCCGGGGCCGCGCGTCCAGCAGGGCGTGCTCATATCGAGCGGCACGAGGCGGTAGCGGGTGTTGAGGTTGGCCACGGCGTAGGCCGATTTGGTGGGGTGCACGATGCGCTCCTCGAACTGCTCGTGGCGCGACGTGAGGCCGTAGGCCTGGTGCGTGATGCCCACCAGCGTACCGTCGGGCAGCGCGCCCAGGCTCATTTTCTGGATGGACTGCGGCCGGTAGCCCACCAAGTTGAACTCCTGGTTGCGCTGGCCCATCACCTTCACCGGCCGCCCCACTTTTTTGGCCGCCAGAATAGCCGCCATTTCCGGCGGCCAGATGCGCGACGAGCCTCCAAACGCCCCGCCCACGAACGGCGAATGCACCCGCACCTGCTCGGCCGGTAGCTGCCACATGCGCATCAAATCCTGCTGCGCCAGCTTCGGGCCCTGGGTTTTGTTGTACACCGTCAGCGTGTCGCCCTCCCAGAGGGCGATGGCGGCGTGCATTTCCATCGGGTTGTGCACGTGGACGGGCGTGCGGTACTCCTGCTCCACGCGTACGGGGGCAGTTTTGTAGGCATCGGGCTGGCCCCGGCTGTATTCGGCTTCCTTTTTGGGGGCAAGGTTGGCCGCCAGGTTTTGGGCCAGATTGGTCTGGTGCGGGGCCGCTTCGTACTCCACGCGCACCAGCGCGGCGGCATGCTGGGCCTGCTCCAGCGTTTCGGCCACGGCCAGCGCCACGGGCTGGTTGCTGAAATGAAGCTGGTCGTCGAAAAACACCCGGAACTCCTGGCCTTCTACGCGGGGGTTGTGGTTGGTTTCGGCGCTTTGGTAGCCGGGCACTTTGGGCGCGTTCAGGTGCGAGATGATGGCCAGCACGCCGGGCAGCTTTTCGGCCGCCGCGGTATCGAGGCGCCTGATGCGGCCCCGGGCCACGGCGCTGCATACCAGCACACCGTGCACGCAGCCCGGCACGGCGTGCTCGGCAGCATAGCGGGCCTGGCCGGTCACTTTCAGGCGGCCATCGACGCGGTTCAGGGGTTCGCCGGTGCTGGTTCCGGCGGGCAGAAGGGTATCCATGATGAGGCAATGGAGGTGTGGAAACTGTACGCCCGGCCCGCCGGGGGCGTTGCGCGGAATGACACCCAAACGCGAAGCGGCTGCCCCCGAACCGGGAGCAGCCGCTCATCAGTATCAATCAGAAACCGCCAGCCCTACAGCGTGCCGCGCCGCTTATGACCCAGGTGCGAGAAGAACCCTCCTTTGTTTGAACGCCGCTTCGAGAACTTCCGGAACCGGTCTTTGTGGCGGCCGGGGCCGCGGTAGTACCGGTACACGGGCCGGAAATCGCCCGCCATGGGCTTGTGCCGATGAATAGGCCGGCGAGCCGCCGAAGCAGTCTGAACATCGGCCGCGCAAAGGCCCACCAGCAGCAAAAACAACATGAACGTACGCAGCATACACAAGGGGTTATCAGGTGAGTAATTCAGCTCGTAGCAACCCGCCGGAGCGGGCTTTAATTATTATTTCAACGCGTAATTGACCTGAATTATTACCGCTGCCGGATTATTTACTGATTCGGCATGCATTACACACACCGAATTCGCAAGCTTACTACCTGAATCACAATACGTAATTTGTGATGAATTATTTTTATGGCAGAGCGGCAGAGCCTCGATGTATGACCAGCAAATGATTGAGTCCTTAGCTGACGTCCAGCCCCGGCAAGCCAAGCACATCAGCGGCGCGCCGCGCTGCGGTTTTGACACTGACGACATCCGGGCCGGTGATGGTCAGGTGCCCCATCTTGCGGCCGGCGCGCGCCTGCGTCTTGCCATATAGGTGCAGGTGCGTTCCTGGCAGGCGCAGCACGGCGAGCCAGTCCGGCTCACGCCGTTGCCCGCTGGCATCAAACCACACTTCGCCCAGCAGGTTGAGCATGATGGCCGGGGAATGCTGGCGCGGCTGCGGCAAGGGCAAGCCGGCCAGGGCATGCACCTGCAGGTCAAACTGCGACGCGTCACAGGCATCCAGGGTGTAGTGGCCGCTGTTGTGCGGGCGCGGCGCCATTTCGTTCACCACCAGGCCGCCGTGCGCGCTGCCGTCGTCCACCACAAAAAACTCGACGCACAGCACCCCCACATAGCCAAGATGCTGCGCGATGGAAACGGCCGCGTCGCGGGCCCGGGTGGCCAGGGCCGGCGGCATATTTCCTTCGTAGGCGTGGGTCACGGCCAGAATGCCGTCGACGTGCACGTTGCGCTGCGGGGCGAAGCTGACGACTTGCCCGTCCCAGCCGCGCGCCACCAGTACCGAGCACTCGGCCGTGAGCGACAGCATCTTTTCCAGCACGCAGGCACCGCGGCCCAACTCCGCCCAGGCGGCAGCCAGCTCAGCAGCGGTTCTGACGCGGACCTGGCCCTTGCCGTCGTAGCCCATGCGCGCAGTTTTCAGGATGCCGGGCAGCAAATCGGCCCGCCCGTCCTGGACGGCCTGCAGCTGGGCCGGCATTTCAATTACCGCGTAGGGCGCGCAGCCCACCCCCGACACGTCGGCACAGGCCGTGAAGTGGGCTTTTTCCTCGATGCGGTTTTGCGCAATGCCCACCACGGCCGCGCCAGGTGCCACGGGTCGGGTCAGGGCCAGCGTTTGCAGGGCCTGGGCGGGCACGTTTTCAAACTCGGTGGTGATGGCCTGGCACAGCTGGGCCAGTTGCGCCAGCCCGGCCGGGTCGTCGTACGCGGTCTGGATGTGGTGGTGGCTCACCAGCCCGGCCGGGCTTTGCGGGTCGGGCTCCAGCACGGCGGTGAAGTAGCCCAGGCGCTGGGCGGCGTGCACAAACATGCGGCCCAGCTGGCCGCCGCCCAGCACCCCCAGGGTGGCCGGCTGGCCCGCGGCGTCTGCACTGCCCGGGAAAAGGGGGAGCATGGCAGGAACGTGAATACCGGCGCTCATACGGGCAGCGTCATGGCGCGGGCGGCTTCGGTTTGTTCGGCGCGAAACGCCCGCAGCTTGGCCGCCAGGCCCGGGTCGTGCAGGGCCAGCATGCTCACGGCGAACAGCGCGGCATTGGCCGCCCCGGCAGTACCAATCGCAAACGTGGCCACCGGCACGCCCTTGGGCATCTGCACGATGCTGTGCAGCGAATCGACGCCCTGCAAATGGCGGCTGGCCACCGGCACCCCCAGCACGGGCACCGTGGTTTTGGCGGCCATCATGCCCGGCAAGTGAGCGGCCCCACCGGCACCGGCAATGATGGCCTGCAGGCCGCGCGGGCCGGCTTGTTCGGCGTAGGCAAACAGGTCGTCGGGCATGCGGTGGGCCGACACCACGCGCGCTTCGTGGGCAACGCCGAAATGCGCGAGCATCTGCACGGCGTGCTGCATGGTTTCCCAGTCGCTGCTGGAGCCCATAACCACGCCGACGACCGGCTGGCCCGCGTCGGCGCTGGAATGGGGAGTGTTGGATGGGAGTTGTATACTCATTGGAAGACAAATTTGAAAAAGAACGTCATGCTGCGCTTGCCGAGGCATCTCTACCACGCAAGTAATTGATTTTACTATTGCGGCAGAGATGTTTCGGCAAGCGCAGCATGACAGACAACTATTATCTGGGCAAGCTTTGCCTGTTAGCGCTCCAGCAGGATTTCCGCACCTAAAATCACCATATCCACCCGGCCTTTCAGCGTCTGGTTGATAAAGGGCGTGTTCTGGGACTTTGATTTCATAAAATCCCGGGTGAAGGTGGTTTCCGCTTCGGTGTCGAACAGGAGGCAATCGGCGGGCTGGCCGACTTCAAGAGCGGCTGCCGGCAGCCCCATCAGGCGGCGGGGCTCGGCCGAATAGCGCTTCAATACCAGGTCCCAACCGAATTTACCGGGCTCGACGAAGTGGTGGTAGAGCGAGACGAGGGCCGTATCCAGACCGGTGATGCCGTTGGGCGCGCTGATGAAGTCCTGGGCTTTTTCGAACGGCGTGTGCGGCGCGTGGTCGGTGGCAATGAGGTCGAACACGCCTTCCTTGAGTCCCTCGAGCAGGGCATCACAATCGGCCTGCGTGCGCAGCGGCGGGTTCATCTTGTAGTTGGTGTCGTAGTCGCCGATGTGCTCATCGGTGAACAGCAGGTGGTGCGGGGCCACTTCCGCCGTCACTTTCACATCGCCGCGCGATTTCCACCAGCGAATGGTTTCCATGCCCAACTTGCTGGATACGTGCTGAATGTGCACGTGAGCTCCCGCCGCCCGGGCCAGGCGAATGTCGCGGTCGATGATGATTTCCTCGGCGCAGGCCGGCGAGCCCTTGATGCCCAACCGGTAGCTCATCACGCCTTCGTTGAGGGCGCGCGGGCCGGCCAGCTCCGGCACCTCGCAGTGGCTGGCGAAGAACATCCCGAACTCGGTGGCGTACTGCATGGCCCGCAGCAGCACCGCCGGGTCGGCCGTGGTGTCGCCGTCGTCGGTGAGCATTTTCACTCCGAGCTCGCGCATGCCCTCAATCTCGGCCAGCTCCTTGCCCTCGCGGTTCTTGGTGACGCAGCCGGAGGTGTAGACCGGAATGCGGGCCCGGTCCCGGGCGTTTTCCAGCACGGTGGCCACCGCCGTGGCCGAATCAAGGGCCGGGCGGGTGTTGGGCATCATCACCACGCCGGTCACGCCGCCGTTGATGGCCGCTTCGCTGCCCGTGGTGATGGTTTCCTTGTTCTCGAAGCCGGGGGCACGGAAATGGACGTGGGCATCAAACATGCCCGGCATCAGCACCCGGCCGCGTGCGTCGACGAGGCGGGCCCCCTCGGGAATGGCCAGGCTGCTGCCGATGGCCTGAATTTTCCCTTCGACAATCAGGACATCGCTCTCGACAAGCACAGGTGAATTTTCGGAGGCGATGCGGGCGTTTTGAAGGAGGAGCATGAAGTGGGGATTTCTGTAAACCGTAAGATTTTTGGAGAGGCAAATTGAAGTGCGGAGTCAGCCGCCGCGTCCGGCGTTTAGGGCATGATGACCGGTGAGCCGGCGCGCGGCTGGGCGGCATACGCTTCCTGCTTCGGAAAGTCGCCGCCCGGCGTAAGCCAGTCGAGCACGGCCATGCGCACGGAAATGCCGTTTTCGACCTGGTTGGTGATGAGGCTGCGCTCGTAGTCCATCACGGCGTCGCAGAGCTCAACGCCCCGGTTCACGGGGCCGGGGTGCATGATGTAGAGGCCGCGGTCGCGGATTTCCGCCAGCCGGGCGGTGGTGATGCCGTACACGCGGTGGTACTCGCGCACGCTGGGGAAAAACTGCACGTCCTGCCGCTCCAGCTGCACGCGGAGCAGGTACACCACATCGGGCCCCCAGGCCATGGCGGCCTCGTAGTCGGTGAAGCGGGGGATGCTGGCTGGCACGTACTTGGGTACCAGCGAGCCCGGACCGAGGTAAGCAACCTCCACGCCCAGCTTTTGCAGCAATGTGCTGGTAGAGCGCGCCACCCGCGAGTGCAGAATGTCGCCGATGATGAGGACCTTTTTGCCCCGGGGGTCAGGGAATTTCTCCTTGATGGTGAAGGCGTCGAGCAAGGCCTGGGTGGGGTGCTCGTGGGCCCCGTCGCCGGCGTTGATGACCGCCGCCGTGGTTTGGCGGGCAATCATGCCGGGCAGGCCGGAGTGGCTGTGGCGCACGACGATGTAGTCGGTGCGCATGGCCTGGAGCGTCTCGATGGTTTCGCGCACCGACTCGCCCTTGGTGATGGAGGAATGGTCGACGTTGAAGTTCGTGACCTCCGCCGAGAGGCGTTTGGCCGCCACCTCAAAGGACGAGTGCGTGCGGGTGCTGGCCTCGTAGAAGAGCATGAGCACGGACTTGCCCTCGAGGGCAGGGATTTTTTTCACCGAGCGGGTGAACAGCTTTTTAAACGACGTGGATTGGTCGAGCAGGAACTCGATTTCCTCACGGTGCAGGGATGCGATGTCGAGCAGGTCTTTGCGTGCCATACCGAAGATGGGGAAAATTAAGTGCGTAGTCAGTGCTTGCCAGTCGGCGGTTTTTACCCTATTCGTTTAGTAACTCCAACTCAATGGACATAAAAAAACCGTTTCGGAATCCGAAACGGTGGCGGGGCAAAACCAGGAAAAAACAACGGAAATACCAGCGGCAAAATCAGGAGAACCGATGATGGCAAAGACCTCTCGGTCCACTCGCGGTTCCCGGCCGAGCGAGGTTCCGCGCTTCATCAACAAGTCTTTTGGTTGAAGCATGGCGCAAAAATACGGCATTGTTACGTCCGGCAGTCCATCGGTAATGTTAACTTTATTTCATGCCCCCTTTCGCAACTTTTATTTTCGACCTAACGGGCTAAACGACGCACCTTTTGTCATTGCTCTCGCCGGCAAAAAAAATATGGCCCGCGTAAGCAATTGCCTAGCAAGCCCCATCCGGCTTACCTTTAGCTCTTTATTCCGCAGCCTAAGCGGGTGGCCCGTCATTCTTCGGCGGCAAGCCCCGCACCAGGCGCCGGTTTATCCGGCTCACCAGCGCCGGGCCTTCGCCGATAAAGCCGGTGTAAGGCTGAATGAGCGAAGCGTCCGCATCGAGTTTCTCCCCCGCATTGGCCACCGAATGAATGCCGCCCGCGCCCAGGCTGGCCACGTAAGCCGGCGCGGTGCGGAGGTTGTCGCGGCTGATGGTGGCATTGGTGGCCACCAGCCCGCTCAGCCAGGTTTCGCGGGCAATTTCCAGGATGTCGTCGAGCGGCGAATCCGTTAGGTTGGGCACGATTTTGAGAGGTAGGTTGGGTCTTGGTTATAGTTAACGGGACTTTTCTACCACTGGGCGCAGACGTATTCGTTTCCGTTTGCATTTCCGCAAAATCCACGTGCAGGTAGCCGATAGGCCGTCTTTGAATTTCTTTTTCGGGGGCTCTGTCCGTCTTCGTTCAGCGGTAAGCGGCTGATGCCGTGTTGCTGAAAGCACAGGTGCGAAGCCGCGCGGGAAAGGCGCGGAATCGTGCCCTGCATAGCGTAGAGGCAACCGTTGAGGGGCAAGAGCATATGGCGCCGAAACGCCACGACCACGGCTTCTTCTTCAGCCGTGAGCACCGTCGAAACCGGTGCTGGCCCCATCGGCGCATCTTGAGCCATAGGACGTTTGAGTCACTTGGCCACGGTTTTGGGGTTGAGCCGGTGGCGTGTGGCTAGCGTTTGCAGGCTTTCCTGACCACGCTGGATAGAGCGCCGTACTGCCTGAATAGTGCGCGCTGCCGTGGCGTATTTGTTCCATAACATTGCGCGAAATTCCAACCCGGAATTACACCATCACATGCTGGAACCATATACCTAACCTCCTGCGATGAATTACTTCCTATTTGCATTCGGGCTATTCGGGCTATTATTTTCAGTTCAGCCCCGGCTTGAAAAAACGTATTATAGTGCCAATAATCGCATTGGTGCTCATGCATTCACGATGAAGCTAACGATAGCGCCCGGTGGTTATAGCTATACGAAGTATCAAACCATCGCCACACCATTTTACCAAGTAACAGGCGAGTATAAAATGAAGTCGGACACCCTGGTTTTATGGAAACATAAAATTGTCACCGTTGATTACAGGGATAAGCCCCATCCCAAGCAAGTCAGCATTTGCCCGGCGAGCAAGATGTATCCCTGCGACCCTGATTATTACCTCATTCGCCAAGACAGTCTTCTATCCATTTATTATTCGAAAGAGACGCACAGCTACCAGAAGGGAACCCTCATGTTTGTGGCATCGCACTAAACCTACGCCAAACGGGTACCGGAGGCAGATACTACCCTGTTCATTTACAATATGCTATGAATTCGCTATCTGTCATCCTCCTGCTCGCTGCGATATCGAGCAGTATCAATAGGCCGTCAGAAAAGGTAATCGCCCCTGACGAAACTAACCAGGCGGGTATTCCACTAGCCAAGCATAATCCGGTGTGGGTTGACAGGCACAATGGACGTCGGTACGCCTTACCAACTTCAATTGGTGAAAAACCGGTTTCGTTTTATCTCAAAAACCCGGCGGTATCTCCACTTGCGAAAGCGCTCTATACCTCACGTTTCCGACCGACGGATAATGATTCCACTACGCAGCTATTGGCGCTTGCAACTACCAAAAACCAGGAAATTAGGCCTTTTTACCGGTGGTGCCTTGACTTTACAATCGCCATCAGTGATGGCGCCTTGGGCGAATATCCCGGTGAACCTGCTTTGGCTTACGCTACTACATACCCACAGGAATTCTTTAGCTATATGGACAAGGATAAATCCGGTAAAAGATATGAAAGGTGGAGAGCAATTATAGCATATAGCGGACCAGGCAGCTACAACGAAGCAAATTCCGCAGCTAAGAAAAAAATCATCGACAGAATGGCAAAGAATTGCCCGTCATGTAGCGATAAAATTAAGCACCGAATAAGCAGCTTTGCCAGCGACGTTACGCGAACACAAGCAGGGCACCGGTAACAACCCCACCCCCACCCCACTCGTCTAACCGGCTCCACTCCTAGCCCCGATTAGATGAGCCTTTGGCAGATTATCCAACGCCTGCTGCCCTTCGTGCGGCCCTACCGCCCGCTCGTCATTGCCACGCTGCTGCTCACGCTGGTGGGCTCGCTGGCCGCGCAGGTGAACCCCTTCGTGCTGCGCTACACCGTGGACACGGTGCAGGGCCTACTCGACCAAAACCGCGGTCTGAGCGCCGGCTGGACCATGCTGGCCTGGGTGAGCGGTATTCTGCTGGGCAAGGAAATCATCAACACCGTCATCACCTTCGGGCAGAAATACTACGGCGAGAAAATCCGCATCAACATTTCCAGCGTGCTCTCGCAAACGGCCGTGAGCAAGATTCTGAGCTATGAGCTGGGGTTTTTCTCCGACGAGGGCAACCAGACCGGCAAGCTCCAGACCCGCATCGACCGCGGCGTGGAGAGCCTGATGAAGCTGGTGCAAAACTTCTTCATCGACATCCTGCCGCTGTTTGCCAACGCCCTGGTGGCGCTGGTGGTCATGTTCGTGGCCAACAAGTGGGTGGGCCTGGTGGCGCTGGCCATTCTGCCGGTGTATTTCTGGCTGAGCTTCCGGCAGGCCGACCGGCTGCAGGGCGTGCGCCGCGGCCTGCAAAAGCTGCGCGAAAGCAAAAATCACGGCCTCATCACCATCATCGACTCAATTGTGGTCATCAAAAGCTTCGTGCGCGAGCAGTACGAGGCCGAAAAGCAGGCCGACACCCAAGCCAAGCTGGTGAATGCCCAGTTGGTGACGCGCAAAACCAACTTCCGCTACGACGGCCTCAAAACCTTCGTGGAGCAGATTGGCGTGGTCGTCATCATCGTCCTCACGGCCTACCTCGTGCTCGACCGCCAGATTTCCATCGGGGCCATCATGTTCCACATTCTGCTGTTCAACAACGTGTCGGCGCCCATCCGGCAGCTCCACCGCATCTACGACGAGATGAACGAGGCCCTCACCTACTCCGAAGGCTTCTTCGCCATCCTCGACGCCGACGACCAGCGTGAGCGCCCCGGCCATCTCGCGCCCGGCCCCAACCTGCGCGGCCAGTTCGAGTTGCGGAACGTGAACTTCACCTACCCCAGCGGCACGGCCGCCCTGCACGACGTGAGCCTGACCATTCAGGCCGGCAAAACCACCGCGCTCGTGGGCCTCAGCGGGGCGGGCAAAAGCACCATCATCAACCTGCTCTGCCAGTTTTATCGCCCCAACGGCGGCGAAATCCTGCTCGATGGCCGCCCGCTGGCCGACTACGACACCTTCGCCCTGCGCCAGGAAATTGGCCTGGTGCTCCAGAAAAACCACATTTTCAAGGGCACCATCGAAGAAAACATCCGCTACGGCGACTTCACTGCCACCCAGGCCGACATCGAAGCCGCCGCCAAGCAGGCCTACCTGCACGACCAGATTCTGGACCTGCCGCGCCGCTACGAGTCCGATGCCCAGCAGCTCAGCGGCGGCCAGCAGCAGCGCATCGCCATCGCCCGGCTCTTCCTCAAAAACCCGCCCATCATCTTCCTCGACGAGCCCACCGCCAGCCTCGACGCCATCGCCACCGAGCAAATTAAAAACTCGCTCGACGCCATCAAGCAGGGCCGCACGGTGGTCATCATCTCCCACAGCCTCGCCCAAATCGTGGATTCGGACTGCATCTACGTCATGAAAAAAGGCCACATGGTAGAAAGCGGCACCCACGACGAGCTCTACGACCTGAAAGGCACCTACCGCGAGATTTTCGACGCCTCGGCCCGCAGCTTAAATATCGAGAAGCTGGCGAAGAGTATGGCCGATGATGGGGACGATGTGCTGGATACGGCTTCGTGAGGGCAGTAAAATGTTAAAACCACGGAAATCCGTCTATTATTCCTTTTTTTACTCTTATTGGCCCTGAGCCAACTATAAGATATTTTTCATCAGCAACTACTTCACCGTTTACTGTAAAAACCCTATTAGATAACTTAGGCTTTACGCCTGCTTCGTCACAATCAATAATAATTGATTCATCATGACCATAAGCAAGCCTATATTTTTCTGGCCAGAAGACTTTTTCAACTAATCCATTACTGATATAAACTCCCCACTTCTCCTCGGTAATGTATCGCCCATCGGGCGCGCGCTCATCATTCACATAGGCAGCATCACCTGAACTCACCTTAGCGTCTCGGCCAAAGAAATCTAGCCTGACACCTTGTGATGTAGTTGCAGACGATTTATGCACTTCTGATAAGGCCGTATTCGGCTTATCCAGATTTATTGCGTTTCTAACTTCCAACGTTCGCAAGTACTCTCCGACATTTAAATCTGGAATTAGCTGCCGATTGGCCAACACAAATCTGCTTTCTGGTTTTCCGTCTCTGGCTAGGATTAGTAGGGCATCTGTGAAAAATAAGTGATTCAGCAGCAACTTATCAACCTTTCGGTCAATCAAGATGCTTTGCGCTGGGGCAATGTATTCCCAATTACCCATCTGTACTTGACCGTCTAAAGACATTAACAAATCGCCGCTCCGGCGAAAAATGTATGTCTGCTGGCGTCCGTCTTCGTCAATTAGCACCCAAGGCTTATCCACAAACAATTCCACTTGTTCCAAAGATTGATTAAACTGGCGCAGGCGGGGCAAAAGGGTTTGAAGGAAACCAAGCATGTAATGAGTTGAATTAATGATTTAATTGCTACTAGACCAAGGTAAGCTCTGCAGCTGTTGGAATCAATATAGCACAAGTATAGTGTTCCATATTATACCCATGACCATCGACCTCACCGACATCGATACCAAAGCCGCTTTTCACATGCTGATGAAACGCGAGCTGGGCTTTCCCGACTGGTACGGTGTGAGCTGGGACGCCTTCTGGGATGCCATCATCGCCGTGGTCGAAATGCCGGATACCGTGGTGTTGCAGCACTGGCAAGCCTTCGCCCAGGCCTGCCCCCACGACATGGCCATCCTGCGCGACATCATCGCCAACTACCCCCGCGAAAAGCCCGGCAAGCAGTTCCTGCTCACTTCGTAAGTGGCTGCGCAGTGGCAGCATTGCGTCCTAAATAGGAAAGCATAGATTTCCTGAAGTTGTTGCTCATTCAGCGCTGTATTGGCTATTTTTACAGCCCTTTCCAAAACGCTGCATTATGAAACAACTTTTCTACTCATTGGGCTTGAGCATCGCCCTGCTCGCCGGCTGCAAAGACAAAGCAGAAGAAGAGCCTCGGTTCGAAGCCACGGGCACCTACACAATCACCACGGCTCCGGTGGCCGGGGCGGTACGGATGTTCACCCGGGCCGGCGAGGTCAGCAACGCGCCGCTTATCCGGCGTTTTGCGGAGCGCAATTATTCCGGCCTTTTATATTCGCCGGGAGCTGTTTCGCCTTACTTGTCGGGCGAACTGGCTTTCGCAGGCAATGGGCAAGCAACCCTCACCACCACGGCTAGCCAAATGGGCAGCGTAGTAGCCACCACGTTGGTTTGCGACATTACCAGCCAGACTTCCAAAAGCTTGGTGCTCACGAGCCGGCTGCCCACAGTTGCCTACACTCCCACTGCCCCCAATGCGTGCTACAGCATCGTGCGCGACATCAAAGGCGTTGCCCCCGTTTATACCTGCACGGCGCTGTCGCCCAGTACTGGCTATAGCGGCCAGTGCGAGTCGAAGCCGGTGTATGTGCTGAACCTGCGCGGTACCCAGCCCAGCCTGGCGCTGCTGTCCTACATTTTCTCGGCTGCCAATGCGGGCCAAACGTGCAGCCTTGGCTACCGGAACGATTTCAACACGTTTAACACCGCGCTGCCCGGCCGCCTCAATGCAGGCGATACCCTGGTGGTGCAGGAATCGGAACTGCCGCTCGTGAAGAAATAGTCCGGCCCCCGGCCCGTTCTTTGCGGCCGCATGCAGGACATTCTCACCGTCGCCAATCTCAGCCTCACCGAAAACGGCTTCACCGCGCTCCAGCCCATCAGTTTCCGCCAAAAAGCGGGGCAGAAGCTGGCGCTGGCCGGCGAAAGCGGGGCCGGCAAAAGCACGCTGCTACAACTGGTAGCCGGCCTCATTCAGCCCAGCACCGGCACGGTGAACGCCAACGGCAGCCGCGTGCGCGGCCCGCACGAAGTGTTGGTGCCCGGCCATCCCGGCGTGGCCTACCTCTCCCAAAAGTCTGATTTGCCGCAGTTTCTGCGCGTGGAGCAGGTGCTGCGCTACGCCAACAAGCGCCCCGAGGCCGAAGCCCAGGCCGTGTACGAGCTGTGCCGCATCACCCACCTGATGCCGCGGCGCACCGACCAGCTTTCCGGCGGCGAGCAGCAGCGCGTGGCGCTGGCCCGCCTGCTGCTGGGCGCGCCCCAGCTGCTGCTGCTCGATGAGCCGTTCTCGAACCTCGACCGCACGCACAAGCGCCTGTTGCAGGGCATCATTGAAGACCTGGGCACGCGGCTGGGCATCACCTGCCTGCTGGTATCGCACGATGCGACCGACGTGCTGGGCTGGGCCGATGAAATTCTGGTGCTGCACCGGGGCCGGCTGGTGCAGCAGGGCCCGCCGGAGCAGCTCTACCACCAGCCGGTAGATGAGGCCACGGCCGCGCTGTTTGGCGACTATAATCTGGCGGCTGGAGCCGCCCGCCGGGCGCTGCTGCCGGGCCGGCGCTTTCGCAAAGACACGGCGCTGCTGGTGCGGCCCGAGCAGCTGCGGCTGGGGCCGGCAACCGGCGGCGGGGCCGTGGGCACGGTGCGGGCGGTGCGGTTTCTGGGCAGCTATTGGGAAGTGGAAGTAGCGTTGGCAGAAAATACTTTACGGGCCAGAACAGAAACGTCGGATTGGCAGCCGGGCGATAAAGTAAGCGTAGCACTAGCAGCCGGCGGAGGCTGGAGTATCAACGTGTAGCGGAGGATTTGCGAGCCGTTGTGTGGATGTAAACGCAATGGGGGCGGACTCGCAGAGGCCCTGCTACGGGGCTAAGCCCGACAATAACCCGGTTTTGATGGGCTGCGTTAGGATTTATACCACCCTAACCAACTCCTCTTTCCCATGGCAGACCAAACCAAAACCGCCCTCATCACCGGCGCCAGCAGCGGCATCGGCCGCGAGCTGGCCAACTGCTTCGCGCAGGACAAGTACAACCTGATTCTGGTAGCGCTGGAGCCCGATTTGCTCGACAAAGCCGCTGCGGAAATCCGCCAGCAATTCGGCGTGCAGGTGACGACCATCGTGAAGGACCTGTTCAAGCGCGACGCACCGTTCGAAGTCTACAACGAAATCAAAGGAAAAGGCACCCAGATTGACGTGCTGGTGAACGACGCCGGCCAGGGCCAGTACGGCACCTTCGACACCACCGACGTGAACCGCGAGCTGGACATTATTCAGCTGAATATCGGGGCTTACGTGGTGTTCACGAAGCTGTACCTGCAGGAATTCAAGGCCCGCAACGAGGGCAAGATTCTGCTGGTAGGCAGCATTGCGGGCGAGCTGCCCGGCCCGCTGCAAGCCGTGTACCACGGCACCAAGGCCTTCGTGAACTCCTTCGCCGAGTCGATTCAGGAAGAGAACAAGGACAGCAACGTCACCATCACCAACCTGCTGCCCGGCGTCACCAAAACCGACTTCTTCAACAAAGCGCACATGACGCAGGCCAAAAACGTGGCCGACGGCAGCGGCATGGAGCCCGCCGACGTAGCCCGCGACGGCTACAAAGCCCTGATGGCCGGCGAGCACCGCGTCATTTCCGGCATCATGAACAACGTGCAGGTGGGCGCCAGCAAGCTGATGCCCGACCCGCTGGTGGCCGCCCAGGTGCACAAGCAAAGTGCCCCCGTAGATGGCAACGAAAGCGCCCGCTAACGGCCGCAGAACCATTAAAATCAGCAAAGCCCGGCCGCATTGGCCGGGCTTTGTGCGTTATCAGCTGCGGACGCGCGCTTTGGATTTCTTCGGATAGGGCTTCTTGTCCGGGGCGGGCTGCTCGGCGAATGCCTCGGGGCGGGCGGCGCGAATCTGCTCGGCGGCCACGCGCTGCAAGGCCACGGCCTCGGCCGGACTGATGCCGAGTGCTACGGCGGCCTGCTCGGCACCGCCGAGGGCGCGTGGGTCGTGGCCAGTGATTTCGCCGAACAGCACGCAGGCCGTGAGGTAGGCGCCCCAGTTGCTGGGGTGGTAGTGGTCTTCGGCCCACAGGTCGACTTTGCCGGGTTCGGGGGCGTAGGGGTTGCGCTGGGCCAAGCCGGTTTGCACGGCGCGCAGCCAGGCATCGCCGGCGGGTGCAATGCTCTTGAAGCCCGGGTTTTGGGCCAGCAGGCCGTAGTAAGAAGCGTGCAGCTCCTGGGCCATCGAGTCGATGGGCAGGCCGCTGAAGGCCTTGCCGGGCGGGTAGCAGAGGTCGGCGCGGGGCCAGGTCTGGAACAGGAATACGCTGGCGGCGGGGCTGGCGGCGTGCACGGCGCGCTCCAGCCGGGTGGCGTAGTCGCGAAACAACTCGGGGCGGCCGCCGTGGCGCGGGGGCAGCGCCCACTGGCTGTGCTCCTGCAGCACCACCGTGTGCCAGCGCGCCTGCTGAATGATGCCGAGGGCGTGCTCGTAGTGGTACTGCAACGGCCGGGCGTTGATTTCCTCGAAGTGGACCTCGTAGTTCAGGCCGGCCTCTTCGGTGAACTGCTGGAAGATGCCGGGAATGCCGCCCCACACCACGGGCTCGCCGGTGGTGGTTTCGCAGCGTGGGTGGGTGGCGGGCAAGCCGTAGTTTTCGTCCGTCACGTGGGCGGCGTTGTACGCCAGCACGGGCTGGTATTTGCCATGAAAAAAGCTATTGCCGACAAACAAAATGGTGTTGACGGGCCTAGCGGCTGGCATGCGGGCAGCCTGCTGGGCGCTGGCCGGAGTGGCCTGGCCGGCCAGCAGGCCCGCCGCAGCCAGCATCAGCAACTTGCGTAAGGGTTGAATCACAGCGTACGAGCAGAAAATTCCAATCGGCGGGCCGCTCCACAAGGCCGGCCGCCGCCCTCGCCCTAATGGGCGGGAATTTGGGCGCGCAAGAAACAGCTTTTTCCGCAAACCTTTCCCCTGCCTTCATTCAGGCGCGGGCATATAGCCGCTGCTGCTCCCAGGCACAGCGGCAGCCCCTTGCTAAAGCGAGCCAGCCTGGCACAAGGCCACCCGGGGCCCGTGCGGAGAAGCGCGGCGAGGAAACGAAAAAACCGGAAATCCAGTCGTTCGAGCCACTTCCGCACCAAAAATATGCCGCGCGGGCAGCAACTTTGTCCGTCGTCCCGTTTCAGGGGCTCACGCTTGCCAATTGCCTGCGGCCGTGCCGGCTGCTCCCCCATGCATCTCTTCGTTTATTCGCCTCTCAGCGCCTCGGCCCGCGCCTACCTGCAGCAGCAGCTTCCGGCCGAGATGGAAGCCACGTTCAGCCACGACTTAGCTCCCCAAGACCAGTTCCCGGCTTTTCAGGAGGCCGATGTGCTGCTTGGCAACCCGCCGCCCGTGTGGCTGGCGGCCGGCCCCTCGCCCCGGCTGCGCTTCTGGCAGATAGATTCGGCTGGCTTCGAGCGCTACCGCCACCTGCACCTGGCGCTGCCCGTGGCCAACATGGGCGACTTCTTTGCCTGGCCCTGTGCCGAAACCATGGTGGGCGGCCTGCTGGCCCTCTACCGCCACCTCGGCGAGCTGGCCGTGCTGCAATCGCACAAAAAGTGGGTGGGCGGCGCCTACGTGCGCAACCGCGCCGGCCTGTTGCGCGGCAAGCGCGTGGTGGTGCTGGGCGCGGGCGCCATTGCGCTGGCCCTGCGCCAGCAGCTTAGCGGTTTCGAATGCCCGGTACAGCTGCTGGCCCGCACCCACCCCGAGGCGCAGTTGCGCTCCAAAGAAGACCTGAAGGCCGCCCTGCCCGAAACCGACATCGTGATAAACACGCTGCCCGGCAGCGCCGAGGGCTTTTTCTCGGCCGATTTGGTACAGGCCATGCGCCCGGGCAGCATCTATGCCAGCGTGGGCCGCGGCAACACCACCGACGAGCCCGCCCTCATCCGCCTGCTGCAGGCCGGCTACCTCGGCGGGGCCGTGCTCGACGTAACCGCCATCGAACCCCTGCCTACCGACAACCCGCTCTGGACGCTGCCCAACGTCCTCCTCACCCAGCACACCGGCGGCGGCCAGCACCACGAAGACGAAAGCAAAGTCGACGTACTGCTGCGCAACCTCGAAAACCTGCGCCTCGGCCAGCCGCTGGAGAATCTGGTGGATTTGAGCCGGGGGTATTGAGGTTATCCTGTCATTGCGAGCGAAGCGCGGCAATCTTTCCTCTCGATGCACAAAGCCCTGAAAACATGAAAAGCCCCGGCGCTGGAATATTGCCGGAGCTTTTCGCTCTAATCAAAAGGCTTATCACAACTCAAGGTTGGCCGCTGCGAGAAGAAGGATTGCCACGCTCCACTTCGTTTCGCTCGCAATGACGACGGCCTACCGCGCCGGCACCCACGGCACCTCGGCCGCAAAAATTGCTTTCAGCGTGTAGCCCTTGGCTTCTTTGGCTGTGAGCTGGTGCGCCCACGGCACCCGCGCCGCCGGGGTAGCGCCCGGCCCAACGGAGCGGTATTCGGCGAAATAAGCCGTTTTTTCATTCGCCGGGTTCTTCCAGTTGTCCCAGCCGGTGGGCGCGATGTGGCTGCCCATTTCGGTGTTCAGGTACACCACTTTGGCATTGGGCCGCCAGGGCCGGCCGAGGTGCACCTTCTTAGCCAACGCCGTGTCGGCGGTCAGCTTGCAGTTCAGAAACACGAAGCCAAACGGCTGCTGCTCGGGCGTGGATGCGGCCGTGATGAACGAGTTTTTCTTGCTCTTGATAACGCAATGGTCGAACACGGCGGTGCTAGCTCCGAAGATGAAATCCGTGGTGCCTTCGAGGTAGCAGTCCTGGAAATACTGGCGGGTGTGGCCGGCGGCCAGAAACAGGATGTCCTGGTTGCCCACCACGCGGCAGTGGCGGAAGGTGGCGCGGTCGCCCTCCACGTGCAGGGCCACGGCCTGGCCGGCAGTGTAGCCGGCGGTATTGGCGAAAGTGAGGTTTTCGGCGGCGAAGTCGTTGGCTTGCACCAGCACCGAGTGCGACGAATACGTGTCGTGCCCGGCCGCGTCGCCGGTGTGGTCGTCGAAGGTGAGGATGGTGGTTTCGGCGTTTTCGCCCACTAATTTGAGGTGGGTTTTGAGGGTGTTCACCACCAGCTTTTCGCGGTAGGTGCCGGGCCTGATGCGGATGGTTACCGTCGTTTGCGACTGGTTGGGCACGGCATCTACGGCCGCCTGCACGGTGCGATAGGTGCCGCTGCCATCTTGCGCCACGGTGATGGAGCTGGTGGGCGTTTGGGCCAATGCCGGAGCGGCGGCCAGCAGCACGAGAAGTAGGGGTTTCATCATGTTTGTAGGGGCGGGGCTTGCCCCCGCCCGTCGTTGAACAGTGTCGTAATAACGGCGCGCCCGACGGGCGGGGGCAAGCCCCGCCCCTACGGCTGCCAGCCGTGCAGCACGCTGTCGCGGGTGTAATCTTTCGCCTCTGCCTCCGTGAGCTGATGCGACCACGCCGCCCGCTGCTTCGGCGCAGCGCCCGGCCCGCGCGATTGATACTCGGCGTAGTAGGCCGTTTTCTTGTTCGATTCCTTGTCCCACGGGTCCCAGCCTTCGGGCCGAATCACGGCTCCCAACTCGCAGTTCAGGAACACGGTTTTGGCGTAGGGCCGCCAGGGTCGGCCCAGCCCGAAACTGCCCGCCGGCGCATCGCCGGTAATTCGGCAGTGGCTGAACACGTAGCCGAACCGCGCCGTGTCGGGCGTACTGGCCGCGGTCACGAACCCGCCGCGCTTGCAGAAAATGGCGCAATCCTCGAACCACGCCGTGCTGGAGCCGAAGATAAAATCCACCGTGCCCTCGATGTAGCAATTCTTGTAAAACTGCCGGCTGCCGCGCCCATAGGTGTACAGCGTATCCTGAAAGCCCAGAAACCGACAGTTCACGAACGCGGCTTTGTCGCCATCCACCCACACGGCCACCGCCTGGCCCACCGGCCCCGATGAGTTCTGAAACGTGAGGTTCTCGGCCGAAAAATCCGCGCCGTAGATGTAGCAGCTTGCCGAGCCCGACGTGCCCTTGTCTTCGCCAAAAATATTCTTCTTCTGGTTGTAGTCGTCGTAAGTCAGGATGGTTTGGTCCCGGTCCTCCCCAATGAGCTTCACCAGCTGCTTGGAGCCCGCCAGCACCAGCTTTTCCTTATAAATACCCTTCTTAATGAAGATGGTAGTGACCTTTTTCCGGAAATCGGGCACCGCATCGAAGGCCGCCTGCACGGTGCGGAACCGGCCGCTGCCGTCGGCCGCCACCACGAAATCGTAGCCCCAGGCCCGGCCCAGCCCGCCGCAACTCAGCAGCATCAGCAGCAATAGATTCTTCATGGCTCAGCGCGGTTAGTGTGGCGCAAACCTAGCGGCTACGCGGGCCGAAAGCACGGATTATCTGCGCAATCGTTCCCGGCATAATTGCTAACAGTCGTGTCTTCAAGCTGTCGGCAGTATATTCGGATGCTTCTCCGCACAACTACCGCCTTCCCTCATGAAAGCCCCTTATTCTATTTGGTTTGCACTGGCAGTTTGTGTTGCGGGCTGCACCGAAAAAGAGGAATTGCCCGAATGCCCGGGTTCTTGCACTGTTGTGACGGGACGACTGCTTACGTCAGGCTCCGCACCGCTCTCCAATGCAGTCGTGACGCTGCAGTGGGCCGGTGGACCGGCGTATTCCCCTAAAGTGCGCAAAAAAGCCATTGCCACCACCGATGCCAATGGCCGTTACCGCGTCAGTGGCTTCCTGAGCGATGATGAGCTTGCCGATGGATTTATTGAGGTTGTCTTCAGCCCAGACAAGTCGAAATATTACCTGATTGGCGAGCCTGAGCTCGCTTTCTATCAACCCAAACGAGATACTGTTTATTCAGCCCCGGACTTTCTAATTCCCCGTAAAGGCTCTATAAATTTTGTTGTTACTAACCCCAGCCAAATTCCAACGTCGTATTCGTATTACGTCGATTTTAGCTCCTGCTACGGTGGAAATACTGTTTTTAGCCGGAATATTATGGGTGGCGGCGCTTCCATTAATTTATCAGGTCTTCCCACTCCTTATATCATAGATGCTCCAGCCGACCAGCGTATTTTGGTTAGGCAGCGTAAAAATGGAAGCTATATCGCCTTCGGTGATACTATTTTCGTTCCATCAGGCACTACGCAGACCTACACCCTGACCTACTAACAAAAAAGCCCGACCAACCGGCCGGGCTTTCTCCTATTCAACAAGTCAGGTCTACTCCTGCATGCCCGAAACTTTCGTCAGCACGTCCACCATCTCGGCCGAGATGCCGGTGGTGCTGAAGCCGCCGTCGTGCATCAGGTTCTGCATGGTCACGTAGCGCGTCAGGTCCGAAAACAGCGAGATGCAATAGTCGGCGCAGGCTTCGGCCGGGGCGTTGCCCAGCGGCGACATCATGTCGGCGAAGTTGTAGAACGCATCGAAGCCGGTGATGCCGGTGCCGGCCGTGGTTTTGGTGGGCGACTGCGACACCGTGTTCACGCGCACCTTTTTCAGCTTGCCGAAGCGCTGGCCGTAGCTGCGGGCAATGCTTTCGAGCATGGCCTTGGCCTGCGTCATGTCGGTGTAGTCGAGGAAGGCGCGCTGGGCCGCGATGTAGCTCAAAGCCACAATGCTGCCCCACTCGTTCATGGCGTCCTGCTTTTCGGCCACGGCCATCATCTTATGAAACGACAGGGCCGATACGTCGATGGTCTGGTTGAAGAATTTGTAGTCCAGCTCGCCGTAGTGCTTCTTTTTGCGGATGTTGGCGCTCATGCCAATGCTGTGCAGCACGAAGTCAATCTTGCCGCCCAGCTTCTCCTGTGCGCCCGAAAACAGCGCCTCCAGCTCCTCCGTCGAAGTCGCATCGGCCGGAATAATCGGCGCGTTGCACTCCTCGCTCAGCTTGTTGATTTCGCCCATGCGCATGGCCAGCGGCGCGTTGGTGAGCACGAAGCGCGCGCCTTCGGCGTGCGCGCGCTGGGCCACTTTCCAGGCAATGGATTGGTCGTTGAGCGCGCCGGAAATGATGCCGACTTTGCCGGCGAGGAGGTTGTTAGCCATTAGGTAAAGGAGTGAATGAGTAAGTGAGTAAATGAGCAGCTACTCGCGCCCAATCAAATTCAGGCGGCAAGTTACTCATTTACTCACTTGCTCATTTACCGTTTCGCCCCGCAGTGCCAACAGCTCGCGGGCGCTCTGGAAGGCGTTTTCGCTGGGCTTGGCCCCCGCAATCATGTGCGCGATTTCCTTGATGCGGTCGTCCTGGTTCAGCTCGCGGATGCGGCTCACGGTGCGGTCGGCACGGTCTTCCTTGTACACGAAGTAGTGCACGTCGCCGGCCGCCGCCATCTGCGGCAGGTGCGAAATGGCCACGAGCTGGTGCTTCTGCGCCATCTGCTGCATCATACGGCCCACTTTCACCGCAATTTCGCCCGAAATACCGGTGTCAATCTCGTCGAAAACAATCGTGGGCAACGCCGTCTTATCGGCCAGCATGTACTTAATGCACAGCATCAGGCGCGAGAACTCGCCGCCCGAGGCGGCTTTGCTCAGCGTCTGGGGCTGCGCGCCCTTGTTGGCCGTAAAGAGAATGCTCACCACGTCGATGCCGCTGGTGGCCGGCGCGCCGGTGCTGTGCTGCACTACAATGCGGGCATGCGGCATGCCGAGGTCGGCCAACAGCAGCCCCAGCTGCTTCTCAAAGTGCGGAAACGACTTGCGTCGGCTTTCCGACAGCTTGTTGCCCTGCTTGGTGACGGCGGCCAGCGCCGCGTCCGAATCCTTGCGCAGGCGGGCAATTTCCTTGTCCAGGTTCAGCACCGAGCTCACCTTCTGGCGCAGGTTGTCGCGCACGGCTATCAGCGCGGGCAGGTCGCGGGCCTGGTGCTTGCGCTGCAGCGTGTAGAGCACGTTCAGGCGGTCCTGCAGCTCCTCGGCGCGGGCGGGGTCGCCCTCGGTGCGGCGTTCGGCAGTTTCTACTTCGTCGGCAATGTCGTGCAGCTCAATCAGGCATGAGTTCAGGCGCTCGCGCAGCTCCTGAAAGTTGTCGGCGTAGCTCGCTACCTGGCCCAGCAGGCCCACGGCTTCCTTCAGGTTGCCGGTAGCGCAGGTTTCGCTGTCGCGCAGGCCATGAAGGGCTTGGCTCAACTTGTACTTGATTTCCTCGGCGTGCTCCAGCTGCTTGATTTCCTGCTCCAGCGCGTCCTGGTCTTCGTTATCGAGGCGAGCTTCTTCCAGCTCGTTCAACAGGAAGCTGTTGTAATCGAGCTCTTTGCTGGCCTGCGCGGCTTGGCTTTCCAGCGCGTTCAGGTCGGTTTCGAGCTTGCGGTACTGCCGGAAGGCGTGACTATACATGGTGCGCTGCGGCACCAGTCCGGCGTACAAATCCAGCAGGTTCAGCTGGAAAACGCCATCGCCCAGCAGCAGCGTATCGTGCTGCGAGTGAATATCCATCAGGTTGGCCCCTATTTTCCGCAGCGCCTCCAGCGTCACGGGCGTGTCGTTCACGAAGGCGCGCGACTTGCCGTTCGGGCTGATTTCGCGCCGCAGAATGCAGTGCGTGTCGTAGTCCAAATCCTCGGCCTCGAAAATATCCTGCAGCTGGTAATTGGCAATATCAAACTGTCCCTCAATCACGCACTTGCGCTCGGTGTCGAACAGCATGCGCGAGTCGGCCCGGTTGCCCAGCAGCAGGCCAATAGCACCCAGCATAATGGATTTGCCGGCCCCGGTTTCGCCCGTAATAATGTTCAGCAGCGGCGACGGGCGCAATTCCAATTGCTCAATCAGCGCGTAGTTATTAATCCGTAAATCGACTAGCATAATATATTCAGAACGTCATGCAGAGCGCAGCGAAGCATCTCGCGTGCGGCAGTAATTTCAATCAAATACTGTGTAATCAAAATTAATTACCAATTGCGAGCGAGATGCTTCGCTGCGCTCTGCATGACGTTCTTTTTAGCGTAGTAGCGTCTGGTATTTTGCCGAATTCGTGGGGTCCACATCCGTCAGCATCGTCACCACTTGCTGCTTGAGCTGGGCATCGGTGCTGGTGCGGAAAATGTTGGTAATTTCATCCGACTTGGCATCGAAGAAGGCCCGCACAAACAGAGTGCCGGGGCGCGTGAGGGCGGCTTTCTGCACGCCCGTCAGGGCCACCATCACCGAGGCCCTGGCCTCTTCGGGTTTCTCAATAAAGATGTCCATGCCCTGCCGGTAGTAGCCGTACAGGCTGGTCCGGAAGGCTTCGAGCTGGGGGTCGAGCAGGTTGTCGAGCACCCAGTGGCGTTCGCGCGAGCCACTGCCGCGCCACCCGTCGTCGGGCTCGTTGGTCTGGGTCTGGTTGGCCGTGTAGTTCACGATGGTGCGGGCCTGCTCGTAGTACGTAGTACCGCCGAGGCGAGCAAACGAGTCGCGGTCGAGCCCAATCACCAGGTTAGCATAAAAGCCCAGCAGCGAGGCCAAGTTCGAGGTGAAGCTGTTGGCCGAGTACGAAAGCGGATTCTGCGGCGAGTAGTTAAAGTTGAAGTTCTTGTCCACTAGGCTCACCATGTTGGTTTCGTAGCCGGTGCCGTACACGGGGCGCGACGAAATCAGGCGCATCGTGCAGTTGTAAGTGCCGTTTTGCGGGATGGCGGTGATGCCAATGAACATTTTGAGGCGGATGCGCTCGGTGGGCTGGTACGTGAGGTTGGTCCAGGCCTGGGTGTTGAGCAGGTTGCGGATGTCGTTCTGCATCTGCGTCACGAGGCTGGGGTCTGAAATCGTCACGTTTTCAGTCGACACGCGCACTTCGGCCAGCAGCTCCTGGGCGCGGGCGGGGCCGGCCCACAGCAGCGCCAAAAGCAGCAGTAGCGCAGGCAGCGGCCGGGCCGCGAGAGAAATTCGCATCATACGTTCGAAGAAAGAGGCCGGCGGGCCAGAATCAGGCTAACCAGTCCGCGGGCCACATCGGCTTTGGACTGCAATTCAAAATTAACGATTTGGCCGGCAGCATCCAGCACGGTCACCTTGTTGGTGTCGTGGCCGAAGCCCGCGCCCGCATCGCGCAGCGAATTCAGCACCACGAGGTCGAAATTCTTGCGGCGCAGTTTGTCCTGGGCGTGGGCCAGCTCGTTCGTCGTCTCCAACGCAAAACCGACGGCAAATTGTTCAGCGCGCTTGCGTTGGCCCAGCGTGGCGGCAATGTCCACGTTCTTCACCAGTTCCAGCGTCAGCGTTTCGCCCGATTTTTTAATTTTCTCGGCCGCTACCTGCGCCGGCCGGTAGTCGGCCACGGCCGCGGCAAATACCCATATGTCGGCCTCAGCCGCTACTTGTTCGGCCGCCGCAAACATCTCGGCCGCCGTTTCCACCCGCACTGTATGGATGCGCGGGCTGGCCGGGTCGGGCAGCTGGCTCGGGCCGCTCACCAGCGTTACTTCCGCGCCCTCGGCAGCAAAGGCCTCGGCCAGCGCGTAGCCCATCTTGCCTGTCGAGCGGTTGCCGAGGAAGCGGACGGGGTCGAGTGGCTCATACGTAGGGCCGGCGGTGAGAAGGACGTGCACGGAGGAAGGGTTGAGTTTTGAGTTTTTTTGGAAAGAACGTCATGCAGAGCGCAGCGAAGCATCTTGCCCGCCACTGCTAACCCTTTTTATTTTTATTGGATTGCATTAAGCGGTAAAGATGCTTCGCTGTGCTCTGCGTGACGTTCTATTTTTCACTTCTTTGCCCCAAAACATGCGTTATCTGAAGCACGATGTCTTCTGGCTCCAGCATGCGGCCGGGACCGCGCAGGCCGCTAGCCAGCTCGCCGCTGGGCGACTCGAATACGTGATTGCCGAAGCTGCGCAGCCGCGCCAGATTTTGCATCACGGCGGGGTGGGCGTACATATCAAGGTCCATGGCCGGGGCCAGAAACACCGGGCAGCGGGCCGATAAATACACGGCGCACAGCAGATTGGGACACAACCCATTGGCCAGTTGGCCGATGGTGTTGGCACTGGCCGGCGCAATCAGCAGCGCATCGGCCCACAGGCCCAGCTCGACGTGGTTGTGCCACTCGCCGGCCGCTGCATCCCGCAAAAACCCCGTTAGCACCGGCTTTTTAGAGAGCGTGCCCAGCGTTAGCGGCGTCACAAAAGCGGTGGCCGCCTCGGTCAGAATCACCTGCACTTCGGCTCCGGCCTGTACAAGCAGGCGTGTGAGCGGGGCCGCTTTGTAGGCCGCAATGCTGCCGCTCACGCCCAGCAAAATGCGGCGGCCGGATAACGGCGAAACGGCGGGTGAAAGGCTGGTTTCAGACATGAGGATAATAGGCCAAAAACGCGTCATGCTGAACGCAGTGAAGCATCTCTACCGCAATAGTAACTGAATTACTTGGGCGGTAAAGATGCTTCACTGCGTTCAGCATGACGTTCTTTCAAACAATCAGGCTACCGAAGCCTAGAACAGCTCGCGCGGAATCGGAATCTCCTCCGGCTCGGGCGTGGTGTAGGCAATTTTGCCCTGCAGGAACTCCTCGATGGCCAGGCTGGTGGGCTTGGGCATGCGCTCGTACTGCTTCGATACCTCGATTTGCTCGCGGTTCTCGAATACTTCCTCCAGGTTATCAACCGTCGAGGCGAACTCGGCCAGGCGGTCGTTCAGCTCCTCTTTCAGCTTCACCGACAGCTGGTTGGCGCGCTTGGAAATCACGGCAATGGCCTCGTACACGTTGCCGTTATCGCCGGTGATGTCGGCGATGTTGCGCGTGACGATGGAGCTCGATACGGCGTTGGGATTCGGTTTCATGGGCAATAAATTTAGTTGTTAGTTATTCGGTATCAGTTGTTAGGCGCTGGTATCGGTTTCGAAAATTTTCCCGAGAACCAATAACAAGCAACCAACAACCCAAGATTACTTGGCCGCCGTCGGTACCGACTTCAACCGGGAAATTTCACTCTGGCTGGTGTCGTACATCGTCAGGGCAGCTTTCAGGTTCTTACTCTGCGGGTAGGCATCCACAAACTGCTGGTAGAAGGAAACGACTTCCAGAAACCGCTCGCGCTGCTTTTCCTCGATGCTTTCCTGTGCCCAGGCGTATTGGGCGCTGATGCGCAGAAAAGCAGCCTGCTCGGCGTAGGCCGAAGCCGGATAGTTCAGCTGGAAGTTGGTGAGGGCTACCACGGCGGCCTGGTTGTAACGCAGCGAGTAGTAGAGGCGGGCGCTTTCGAACGCTTTATTCTCCAGCTTCTTCTGCAGCTCTTGCGACATGCCGTCGACCTCCGCCTTGAACTTGCTTTCACCGTAGCGGTTCAGAAAATCCTGGATGGATTCGAGGGCCGAGATGGTGTTGGTCTGGTCGAGCTCGTAGCCCGGCGAATCCAAAAACAGCGACTTAGCGTGCAGATACGAAGCCTCTTCGGCGTACTCCGAATTGGGATACGTATCGGTGAACGACTTGAAATAGAAGGCACTCAGCACGTAGTTGCGCTGCTTGTAGTTGGTATTGGCGAAGTAGAACTGGGCTTTCTCGGCCTCGGGCCGGCCTTTCAGCAGCGGAATCAGGTCTTCGAGCAAGGTGCCCGCCCGGAAGTAGTCGCCTTTATCGTAGTACTGAATGGCGGCTTCGTACTTTTTGTTCACGTCGGGGCTCTTCAGCAGGCGCTGGTAGCCACTGGTGCAGGAGCCCAGCAGCAACGAAGTAACGAACAGAAAGAGAACCAGGAGGCGGGAAATCGGCATAAGGGGTGCAAAGGTAACGATTTGAGCCCGGGGAGGCAAACCGGCCTGCAAGCCGGGCCGGCAGCAGCAAGAGTGCTGCGCCCTGGGCAAAGGTTGCAGCTAGCGCTTTGGCAAAGCCGCCGGGCGGGTGGCCGGGGTTACCGCAGCAGCCGGCAGTGCCGGCTTGGCCGCGGTTTTCGGGGCCGGGGGCACTTTGGGAGCAGTTTTGGCTGGGGTTTTCTTCGGCGCGGGCTTTTTGGGGCTGCGTTTGGGTGCGGCTTTTTTCTTCACGACTTTCTTTTTGGGTCGGTCGTCGAACTGCTTGCCCAACACCTGGCGGCGGGTGGGCCGTTCCTTGGCGCGCCAGGAGTAGCCTTTCAGGCGCTCATCGTCGGGCTTGAGCTCGTGCGGCGGGATGAACCGGGCCTCGGGGTTGGCTAAGGTTGAAATGCGACTCAGCTTGTTATCAGCAAACAGGATGCGCATGTTGGCCGAGAGCATCCGGTTCATGCCGGTGGTAGCGGTGTCGCCGTCGAGGGCGTAGAAGATGCTTTCGGCGTTGCCCAGCACGTCCACGCGGCGCATTTTATCGTCGCGGAAGTACGCACGCATGCTGCGGCCCTTGGTCTGGTTGAAGTTCAGCAGCGTGTCCTGGTTCACCGCAAAGGCATTGCCGAAGAGGCGCATCTCGTCCACCTTGCCGCGCTTCGAGCGAATCTGCATCGAGTCGGAGGTGAGCTGGTTTTTGGTGTGCCAGAGCACGGGGTCCTGATTCAGATAGATGATGCTGTCCTGCCGGTCGTAGGTCAGCGAGTCGCAGATGCCCTGCATCGGCCCCCGGAAAATCTGCACCTTGGGGTAAGCATAGAGCACCGTGCGCTTGGTGGTCTGGCCGGGCTTGGCTTCCACGCTGACGAGCGTGTCGGCGGCCATGTACAGCGTGTCTTTCTGGCTGATGTTGCGCACCACCGGGCGGCCGCCGTAGAGCTTAGTGCGGCCCAGCGCGCGCCAGTAGCGGCCGAGGTCGCCGCGCAGCATGAGGTTGTCCTTCTTCGAGATTAGCGAGACGTGGCCTTTGGCCACGCCGTACTGCTTGAGCTCATCATAAACCAGCTGGTCGCCGCCGAGCAGGTAGTTGGGCGTGTCAATTTTAGCGTTTTTCTTGAAATCCGATACCCGCGTGATGGTGTTGTAGTTGCCGCCCTCGGCGTAGAGGTTTCCCTGCTTGCCCTTGATGCGGGTGGGGCCGTTGAAATAGGCGATTTTGCTGACCGTGTTGTAGCGCAGCGTGTCGTTGTTCAGCTCTGAATCGGGCGTGACGAGGTGCACGTCGCGCTTGAACACGAAAACCTTGGTGTTGGTGTCGTAGAATCCCTGCTGGCTGTCGAGCGTGTTTTGCGGGTCGGTGAGGTGGCCGGTTTCGGTGTAGGCGGCGGTTTTGCGGTTCAGGTCGTAGTCGAGGCTGGGCGTGGTCAGCGTCATGCGGGTGTCGCGCATCACCACGTTGCCAGTCATGCGGGCGGTGCGTTTGGCGCCGTCGTAGAAGCCGTGGTCGCCGGTGATGGTCATGGTGTCGCTCTGCACCACGCGCACGTTGCTGAAGGCTTCGACCTGGTTTTTATCAAGGTATTGGTAGGCCGAGTCGCAGTACAGAAACACGTCATCCTGCTGAAAGCTGACGTTGGTAATCAGCTTGCGGATTTTCACGCCGTTGAAGTCGCCGCCCACCAGCGCCCCGGCAGTAAGCAGCCGAATGGGCGAGCCCTTGATGCCGGGCGGCGGCGTGGGCGCCGGGCGCGGCGCGGCCGGGCGTACCGCGGTGGGCGTTTGAGCAGGCTTGGGCTGCGTCTGGGCGGCGCCAAGGCGCGCCAGCAGCAGCGCAGGCAACAGGAATAGAAAGAAGCGGAACAAGGTCATGCGGGCCTCAAAGGTACGGCAGGCGGCCGGGGCTAACGCCGGACAGCGCGCGGTAGTGCCCGAGGCGTGCAAACCGCCCGCGCGGCTGGTACTTTTGCCCCGTCAACATTTCTGCATCATGCTCGATTCCGTCCGCCAGTTCATTGCCGAACACCAGCTTTTCAACCTCGAAACCGACCCTATTCTGGTGGCCGTGAGCGGTGGCCTCGATTCGGTGGTACTGCTCGATGTGCTGCACCGGCTGGGCGCGCAGGTGGCAGTGGCGCACTGCCACTTCGGCCTGCGCGGTGAAGATGCCGACGCCGACGAGCAGTTCGTGCGCAAGCTGGCCAAGCAGTATGGCCTCCCCTACTTCGCCGAGTTTTTCCGGACCAAGGAATTTGCCGTTCAGGAAGGCATTTCGACCCAGATGGCGGCCCGCCTGCTGCGCTACCGCTGGTTCGAGCAGGTGCGGGAGCGGGAACAATTGGCCTACATCGCCACCGCCCACCACCAGCGCGACCAAACCGAAACCATGCTCCTGAACCTGACGCACGGCACCGGCCTGGCCGGCCTGCACGGCATTCAGGTGAAGAACGGCAACATCATCCGGCCGCTGCTGGGACTGGGGCGCGACGACCTGCACGAATACCTGGTAGAGCGCGGCCTGCGCTGGCGCGAAGACGACAGCAACGACAGCCCCGTGTACCAGCGCAACCTGCTGCGCCACGAGGTGCTGCCCGTGCTGCGCGAAATCAACCCCAGCCTGGATGAGACGATGGCCGGCACCGCCGAGCGCGTGGGCGGGGCCGAGGAAATTGTGCGTCGCTACGTGGCCGACGCCGCCGCCCAGGCCCGCCGCGACGAGGCCGACGTGACCTACCTCAACATCGCCACGCTGCAAAAAACCGCCGCCACCGCGCTGGTGCTGCACGAGATTCTGCGCCCCTTCGGCTTTGCCTGGCCGGTGGTGAAGGACATTGTGGGCGCATTTGGCGGCGAAAGCGGCCGGCGCTTCGACTCGCCCACCCACCGGCTGGTGAAGGACCGCGAAAACCTGGTTATCACGCCGCGCCGCACCTCGCAGTTCGGCACCTTCCAGCTGGCGGCCGGCCAAACCGACCTGCTGGCCGACGGCCTGCGCCTGAAAACCGAGCTACACGATGACGTGAAGCACTTCATCATTCCACGCTCGAAAAGCACCGCCGCGCTCGATGCCGACAAAATAAAGTTCCCGCTCACGCTGCGCCGCTGGCAGGAAGGCGACTGGTTTATGCCGCTGGGCATGAAGGGCAAAAAGCTGCTCAGCGACTTCCTTATCGACCAGAAAGTGCCCCTGAACCTGAAGGACGACGTGCGCGTGCTCACCTCGGCCGACGGCAAAATCTGCTGGGTGGTGGGCTGGCGAGTGGATGAGCGGTTCAAGGTGGAAGACGCCACGGAGCGCGTGCTCACGGTGCAGCGGATGTAGCGCTGGAATACGATAGGCAGCGCGTAAATTGCTACCCTACTCAATTCCTCCTTTCCATGCGTTTACGTTACTTCCTGCTGGCCGGCGCGCTGCTGGCGCTGCCCGCCCGCGCCCAAACCGTGCCCGCCCTGCCCGCCACAGACCAGGTGCGGCTCGAAGCCATCTACCGCCTTACCTTCCGCACCGACTCCACGGCCCCGGCCACGCGCTCCGACATCATGCGCCTGCAAATCGGCAGCAAAATGTCGCGTTTTGAAAGCCTGAATGCGGTGCGGGGCGACTCATTGGTGGAATCCGCTTTCAAAACGGCCGAAACCCAGGCCACGGGCAGTGGCAGCAATAAAACTATCGACATGGGCAAAATCGATATCGGCGCATTTCGAACTAGCTTCCGGGAAATTATTTTCAAAATCCCCGCCGCCAAGCAGCTCGTTTTCCGCGACCGTATTGGCCTCGGCAAGTTCGCCTACGCCGAGCCGCTGGACCGGCTTGCCTGGACCATTCTGCCCACCACGGCGGCTATCGCAGGCTATAACTGCCAGCGGGCCACCACCACCTACGCCGGCCGGCATTGGGAAGCCTGGTTCACCCGCGAAGTGCCCGTGCCCGAAGGCCCGTATAAATTCTACGGCCTGCCCGGCCTCATCGTGAAGCTGGCCGATACCGGTGCCAGCTATACCTACGAACTGGCGCGCCTGCGGCAATTGCCCGCCCCCGTACCGATGAAGGTACCCGAAGAAAACGCCAAGTCGGTTTCGAAAGCTGAGTTTCTGGCGGGCAAAGCCACCGATGCCCGCGCCGGCCTCGAACAGATGCTGGCCAACGGCAACATCCGCTTCAAAACTCCTGAGGAAGAAACCGCCTTCCGCCAGAAAGCCCGCGAGCGCGCCAAACGGCCGACCAATCCGATTGAGTTGAAATAGGCCCGCGCTAACCGCCTGTTTATGCGCTTGTTCAATAGATGGATGGCGGTTTTGTTCGTGAGCCTGTTCGGTACGCGACAGGCCAACGCCCAAACCACGCTCACGGGCACGGTGCGCAACGCGGCCGGGCAGCCGCTGGAAGGCATTTTGCTCGAAGCCGAAACAAAAGCCCAGCCAGCAGCTACCGCTTTCGTCATTTCGGCCGCCGATGGCAGCTTTAAGCTGACGCTGGCCGCCACGCCCGCCAGCGACTCGGTGTACCGCCACGCCCGCGCCCTGGGCTATGCCGAACTGCTGCGGCGGCTACCCAACCGCAGCCAAACCGTGCCGCTGGCCCTGCGCGAGAGCACCACGCAGCTCAAGGAAGTAACCGTGAAAGGCGCACCCATCACGCGGCAGGGCGACACGCTGAGCTACAAGGTGGACGCCTTTGCCAACAAGCAGGACCGCGTGATTGCCGACGTGCTGAAGAAGATGCCCGGCATTGAAGTGGGCGGCGACGGGCAGATTTCCTACGAGGGCAAACCCATCAACAAGTTCTACATCAACGGGCAGGACCTGCTGGAAAGCCGCTACACCATGGCCAGCAACAACCTGCCCGCCGATGCCGTGCAGAGCGTGCAGGTGCTCGAGCGACACCAGCCCATCCGCGCCCTCGACATACAAAATCAATTTTCTCCAGCGTATAATTCGCTGATTTATTTGACTTTTACCAAAAAAAAAATTGGATTTGGGGCGGAATCTTCTAAAACCAACCACCACATTTCACAAATTATGAAAAGAATTTTTGCTCTCATTGCTGTGCTCGCTGGTTTAAATACTGCGGCATTTGCAGAAAACGTAACTCCAATCAAAAACACTTCAGAAAACACTCGCAGAACTGAAGCGAAAAAATCGAAAACCATGGCAGCAGTTGATGAAGGCTGGGAATGGAAGTGCGATTTCGTTGAGTTATCCTGCGAAACCAGAGTAGTATGTGGTTCAGAATTCCACCGCCTTGTCAGGGTTATGGAGTTGGAAATTGCTTGTCACGAATAAGCGCGCTCAACGCACTTACCCAGTTTTGCTGAAAAGCAAAAAATCGGGTATGCTAACGTTACTGCCTTTGCATGAAGCAGCAACGTTAGCATACCCGATTTTTTGCTTTTCAATTATACTAATATTCTTTAGTTTAACCGTTTGTCGAAACACCATGAAGATATCAGGATTTTTTGCAGCATTGGCGCTGGCTCTCTGTTTTACCAACCATTGCTATTGCCAGCAAATTTCGCTCAACAATCTGCCATTCACTGCTGACATTCGTTGCGTCTATCGTTTCACCTACCAGTCCGACTCACTCAATAAAATGTCGGTCGTGAGCGAAACGGCTTTTTTATTTATTAATAAGCAGGAATCGGAGTACACCACCCGAAAGAATCTGCAAATGGATTCGGCCCAACGGGTGGTGCTGGCCCGGATGAGACTGAATCAGGGCGGACGGCTATCGGTGGCAGGTATGCCGGTTACGTCAATTAACTACCGCATCTACAAAAACTACGAATGCAAAAGCATTACAACGATTGAGACAATTGACATTCAACGCTTTCGCTACACAGAGCCCGAATCGGTGCTGGCGTGGCGTATTCTGCCGGAGCGGCAGGCCGTGGCGGGCTACGCCTGCCAGAAGGCGCAGGTAGCCTATGCCGGCCGAAACTACGAAGCATGGTTTACCAACGAGTTGCCCATATCCGACGGGCCTTATAAATTCAGTGGCCTGCCCGGGCTAATCGTGCGCCTGGCCGATACCAAAGCCCATTACTCGTTCGACTTAGTAGCGGTACAAAAGCTGGCTACCCCAATGACAGTGCCGGGCTTTATGGGCAATGTGCAGGAAACGACCCGCGCCCGGTTCCGGCAGGCCGGACAAGACTACCGCGCCAACCCGTTCGCTGCAATGGAAAGCGAGGGCATGGTAGTGACGGAGGAAGACCGCAGCCGCCACCGCGACAAATTGAAGCGGCGCAACAACCCGCTGGAATTGCGCTAATTTACCGCTCCATTGGCATCTACCCCTCGCTTATGTTGCCCTTCTCTAGCTTAATGTGGCCCCGCTTCCGCAGTGCCGCCGCGTTGCTGTTTTGGCTGTTGCTTGGGGGCAGCCGCCTGGCAATGGCCCAAACCAGCCCGCGCACGTTTGCGGGCACGGTGACGGAAAAGGGCGGTGAGGCACTGGGCGGCATTTCCCTCACCGTGGAAACCCGCGACAATACGGTGCTGGCTTACGGATTTACAGACGAGGCCGGGGCTTTCCGCATCGGCCTCGAAACGGGACCGGACTCGGTACGGCTGCGGGCCCGTTCGATGAGCCACGCCGAATGGAGCGTGCTGGTGCCCAACCGCTCGCAGCAGTTCGCGGTGGTGCTCACGCCGGGCGAAATCAAGCTCAAAGAAGTAACCGTGAAAGGCGCACCCATCACGCGGCAGGGCGACACGCTGAGCTATAAGGTGGATGCCTTTGCCAACAAGCAGGACCGCGTGATTGCCGACGTGCTGAAGAAGATGCCCGGCATTGAAGTGGGCGGCGACGGGCAGATTTCCTACGAGGGCAAACCCATCAACAAGTTCTACATCAACGGGCAGGACCTGCTGGAAAGCCGCTACACCATGGCCAGCAACAACCTGCCCGCCGATGCCGTGCAGAGCGTGCAGGTGCTCGAGCGACACCAGCCTATTCGGGCGCTCGACAGCCTGGCCCGGCCCGAGAACGCGGCCCTCAACCTCGAGCTCAAGAAGAAGGTAACGGCCACCGGGCAGGCCCGCCTCGGGGCCGGGTGGGGAGCCGCGCCGCTGGGGCCGCTGTGGAGCGCCAACGTGTCGCCGATGCTGTTTGCCGGCCGCCAGCAGCTCATTGACACCTACCAGGGCAATAACACCGGCCAGGACGTGGCCGCCGAGCTGAAACCGCTGACGCTGGCCGATTTGCAGCAAGGCAGCGAGCTAAGCACCCGCAAACCCGACCTGACGCACATTCAGGGCCTGGGCAGCCCGCCGGTGGCGGCCAACCGCTACCTCTTCAACCAAGTGCATTTGCTGAGTGCCAACCACCTTGTCACCATCAGCCCGGAAAACCAGCTGCGAGTGAATGCCTCCTACTTGCACGACGTGCAAACCCAGCGCGGCGGGGCGCAAACCCGGTTCTTCCTGCCCGACAACCGCACCGTAACGCTGACCGAAGCCAAAAGCAACCGCCTCACCTTCAGCAACCTGCTGGCCGACTTCGCCTTCATTAAGAACGTAAAGCGCTATTATTTGAAAAACACGCTGAGCCTGGATGGTCGTTGGGACGCGCAAACCGGCGACTTGGCCCGCGCCGAAACCGGCTTGCGCATCACCCAGCAGGCCCGCAACCCGTTTGTGGCCGTCAGCAACCGGCTGGGGCTGGTGCGGCCGCTGAGCGGCGGGCGCATCGTGCAGCTGTCGTCGTTCACGTTTTTCAGCAACAGCCCGCAGCAGCTGGCGGTGCAGCCGGGCGCGTTTGCGGGGCTGCTCACGGGCGGCGTGCCCTACGATTCGGCCCGGCAGCAGGCGCGGCTGGGGGCATTTTTCACCAATAATTCGGCGGGCCTCACGCTGAGCCGGGGCGGCTGGGCCTACTCGGGGCAGGCCGGCTTTTCGCAAGAAATTCAGCGGCTGACTTCGACGCTGACGACCAGCGCGGAGCCCGACCTTGCCGGCCCGCCGCTGCGCAACGACCTGCGCTGGAACCGCGGCCGCTACTACCTCGAGCCCGGCCTGAGCCGCAAAGCCGACACCTGGCAGGCCAGCCTGAGCGTGCCGGTAAGCTACTACGATTTTCGGGCCGAGGATGCGCCGCTCGGGGCCGGGCAGCGCCTGCGCGCCGTGGTGGCCGAACCCAGCCTGAGTTTGCGCCGCGACCTCGGGCCGCTGTGGTACGTGTCGGCCAGCGCGGGTTTGAGCAATGATTTTGGCGAAATCAGCCAGCTGAACTACGCCTACATTTTGCGCGATTACCGCACCCTGCAACGCAACGATGCGCCCTTGCCCCGCACCCAGACGCAGCGCTATTCGGGCGGCTTCTACTTCAAAAATCCGCTGAAATCGCGCTTTTTCAACGCCTTCTATTCGTTCAGCAATTCGCTTAATAACCGCCTCTACAGCAGCCAGGTCGATGCCAGCGGGGCCGTGACGACCGTGGCCCTCGACCAGAACAGCCGCGCCCTGACCCATTCGCTCAATACCAGCGCCAGCCAGTTCATCAGCCCCTGGAAAACCAACCTGAGCCTGCAGGCCAGCGCCAGCCAACGCCAGCAGCCGCAAGTGCTGAACGGCCAACTCGCCCAAACCCGCACCCAAAATGCCACGGTAGGCCTCAAAATGAGCGTTTCGGCCTTCGACTGGGGCAGCCTCGACTACAACGCTACGCTCACGGCCCTGCGTAGCGCCGTGGCCGACGGGCCCGCCACGGCCGCCGCGCGGGTGCAGGAGCACCACGCCAGCGCCAGCATATTTCCGACGGGTGGCCACCAGTTTACCCTCAGCGGCGACTACTACGACAGCCGCGGACCGGCTCCCACGGTGCGCGCCGTGTTTGCCGATTTGCTATACCGCTACGCTATGCCCACGAAGGGGCGGAAAATTGATTTGGAGCTGCGCTGGAGCAATATTTTCGATACGCGGCAGTACCAGTACAGCTTCGTGAGCCCGTTCCAGCTGGCTCAGACGACTTACCAGCTGCGGCCTATGCAGGTACTGGCTTCGGCGCGCGTGTCGCTGTGAGGCGGCGTACCCCGAAATTTTATTTCGGCCCGCCAGCGCCTTTTGCGCGCACGATTGCACGAACGGGCCGAAATGAAATTTCGGGGTACTCGTTCTTGCGGCTCCCGGCCGTACTTTTGCGGCCGTATTCCCCAACCACCAACCACTCTCTCTATGAAAGTTACCGTAGTCGGAGCCGGCAACGTGGGCGCAACCTGCGCCGACGTGCTCGCCACCCGTGAAATTGCCAACGAAATTGTTCTGGTTGACATTAAAGAAGGCATCGCCGAAGGCAAAGCCCTCGATATCTGGCAGAAAGCCCCGATTATCGGCTACGACTCGCGCACCGTGGGCGTGACCAACGACTACGCCCGCACGGCCGGTTCCGACGTGGTGGTGATTACCTCGGGCCTGCCCCGCAAGCCCGGCATGAGCCGCGACGACCTGATTGGCATCAACGCCGGCATCGTGAAATCGGTGACCGAGCAGGTGGTGGCCCACTCGCCCAATGCCATCATCATCGTAGTGAGCAACCCGCTCGACGTGATGACCTACCAGGCCCACCTCACCGCCAAGCTGCCCCGCGAAAAGGTATTCGGCATGGCCGGCATCCTCGACACGGCCCGCTACCGCGCCTTTCTGGCCGAGGCCCTGAACGTGAGCCCGAAAGACATTCAGGCCGTGCTGATGGGTGGCCACGGCGACACCATGGTGCCCCTGCCCCGCTACACCACCGTGGGCGGCATCCCCGTTACCGAACTGATTTCCAAAGAAAAGCTGGACGCCATCGTGCAGCGTACAGCCGTGGGCGGCGGCGAGCTGGTGAAGCTGATGGGCACTTCGGCCTGGTACGCGCCCGGCGCGGCCGCGGCCCAAATGGTGGAAGCCATCGTGCGCGACCAGCGCCGCGTGTTCCCCGTATGCCTCGAGCTACAGGGCGAGTACGGCATCAACGGCGTGTACCTCGGGGCCCCGGTTATCCTCGGCAAGAACGGCGTGGAGCGCGTGATTGAGTTGCAGCTGAACGACGAAGAGAAGCAGCTGCTGGAAACCTCGCGCGGCCACGTGAAAGAGGTGATGGATGCCCTCGACAAGATGAGCGCCGCTCCGGCTGCTTAAGTAGCGTTTGATTATAGTAGAAAAGGCCCCGCCGGAATCTCCGGCGGGGCCTTTTGTTTTTCGGTGTGCGGTTAATTGGAAAGTCATGCCGAGCGCAGCCGAGGTATCTCGCGTGCAGCAGTACTGATTGTCATTGCAGCGATGCGAGCGATATGCCTCGGCTGCGCTCGGCATGACGATTAGGGTCATTTAGTGGGTTGAACCACGCCAAACCGCCCGTTCTTTGCATCCAGAATGATGGTTTGCTGGCTGAAAGGGGCGTTGCCCAGCATGCCGCCCATGCCCGAAAAACGCGTTAGCGTGCGCTGCATGAAGGTGGTGCCATCCATATAGGTAACCGTGCCCAACGGCACGGTGTTGGCGCCAAACTGCATAGCGGCCGCGGTGGCGACGGTGTGGGCGGTCAGGGTTTTGCCCCACGAGTTCACTGGCACTTCCTGGGCGGTAGCGGCCGGCTGGGCCATTTGCTGCCAATTGTCCTGCGACGTGAGCAGAGCGAAGGCGCTGCTGCCCGAATCAAACATCAATTCCTTCGTTTCTCCCTGCAAACCCACCTTCAGCAGCACCCGCCGCTCCTTGAAACTCATGGGCACGAAGGTGGCGCGGCGCAGCAGGCTGTCGGGGGCGGTGCTGGCCAACACGAAGCGCTGCCGGGCGTAGTCGATAATCAGCGCGCGGCCATCGAGCACATCGGTGCCGAGCGTGCCAATCACGAAGGGCTCGTTGGGGTTGGCGGGCAGTTGGGCGGTGCTGGCGTAGGGCCGCACCCAGATGTTGCGGGCCCGCACCTGGCCTTGGCCAATGCCGAACTGAAAATTGCGAACGGAGTCGCCCTGTGCCGACAGCGTGGCGCGGGTGGCCGGGTATTCGGCCCGCAGCACGGCCAGGGCATTGGACTTAAGCAGCGTGTAGGGTGCGCCGGTATCGAACTGCAGGTAGCAGGTACGCGGGCAGCCGGGCACGCTGATGGGCACCAGCAGCGCCGCGTGGGGCAAGTCCTTGGTAGCTTCCCAGGCGAATGACGTGGCGGCCGGCAGCCGCGACACGACCAATTGGTTGGCGGGAGCCTGAAACTTCTTCCGGAAGTAGAAATAGCCGCCGATGCCGCTCAACAAGAACAGGGCGAAAATGGCCAGCAGGATTTTAGCCAGGACTTTCATGGGTGCAGAAATTAGGGGTGGAGGACTGGGTCAAAACTACCCGGCCTCCTGCCCTACTCCCTGCGCCATTTGGGCGACATTTTGCCGCCATTTGCATTAACCAATTGATTATAAGCACCTACAATTTCCCGTCAATCATAGCCGCACAGGGTAAATATCGAGCCTTCCTTGGCGCAATAGCCACTGGTTGTACCCCACCGTGACAACATTGACCAGGTAAGTCAGCACGAAAACGCCCAGAAATACGCCCTTCAGCGCCACCCCAAAATAAAAGAACATGGCCGCCTGCAACAGCAGCACCATGAGGTAGCTGAAGAAACTGGCCACCTGCCATAGCACCTGAAACCCGAGTACCCGCCGACCTACTTCGTCGGCGTGGACGGTGTCGTGGCGGTGCTTGCGCCAGAGCAGGTACGGCACCAGCAGGTTGAGAAACGGGAACACCAGCAGGCACAGCGCGCTCAGGTTGAGCAGCTGCAATACGTTCGGGTCGGCCGGCAGGTGGAGGCTGGTGGTGGGAGCGGCGGCCAACGGTGGCGCGGCCGGGAGCGACGTGGGCGCAGCTACGGGTTCGGCAGGGGCAATTGCAATTTCGGCAACTGGCGCGGGCATGGTTAGCAGCGCATCGAGCGGCACGTCGAGGGCGGTGGCCAGCGCCTGCATGGTGTGGCCGCGCGGCACGGTTTCGCCCTGCTCCACGCGCTGAATGGTGCGCAGACTCACGCCCGACTGCTCGGCTAGCAACTCCTGCGAAAAACCCTTGCTTTTGCGAATGGCCAGAATACGCTCGGCAGAAAACATAGAGGCAGAAAAATAGAAGGAAGCGAATGGAGCCGGTAAATATATGGCCGCGAAGCACAAGCGGTTTTCGGCTTTCCAGCCATTTGGCCAGCTGCCTGAATGCAGGCCCGATTTTGCGCTAAAAGATGCTTACTTTGCAATATTCCTACTCGCGCAGCCGATGAAAACTACCCTGACCAATTCATTCGATAAAGTATTCCTGACCATCGAATTTGATGCGGCCAACCAGTGGATTTACAACAACTGGACGGGTGTGCTGCCCACCGAAAAAGTTATTCAGGGCTGCCAAGCCACCATCGATTTCCTGCGCGAAAATCGCTGCGCCCACATGCTGAACGACAACCGCGAAGTCATCGGCTCCTGGAATTCGGCCAACGACTGGATTGCCACCAACTGGATGCCGCAGGTGCTCACGCTGGGCCTGAAACGCTTCGCCCACATCGTTTCGCCGGGTATTTTCGGGCAGGCCTCGGCCGAGGAAATGGTGACGCGGGTAGGCAACCAGCTCGAAATCCGGCTGTTCAAGGACGTAGACCTAGCCAAGGAGTGGCTGAGCGCCTAGCCCGCTACTGCTGGCTGGCGCGGAAAAGCTTCTGCTTTTCCTCCTTGCTCAGGCTTTCGTAGCCGGAGCGCGAAATCTTGTCGAGAATCGTGTCGATTTCGTCCTGCAAGGGCTGGCCGGGCGCGGGCTTGCGGGCCGGGCTGGCGGCCGCAGCGGCCACCGGCTCGGGGCGGCGCTCGCTGCGGCTCACGCGCATGGCGGGCTGGCGGTTGCTGAAGCGGGCAAACCAGTTGCCCACCGCCTGCACCGGCCGGCCTAAATCGCGCCCGGCCTGCAGCTGCTTGATGAATACAAAGCCCAGCAGCGCCCCGCCGAGGTGGGCAATTTCACCGCCGGTGTTATTGCTGTTCACGCCCGCCAGCGAAATCAGCACCACGGCGGCGGCAATCCACTTGATTTTGACCGGGCCGATGAGGATGAGCATGAACGTGTAGTCGGGCAGCAACGTGGCCGCCGCCACGATAACCGCCGTAACGGCCGCCGAAGCGCCCAACACCATCTGCCCGGCATCGGCCGCGGGCCGCAGAATCGGGATGAGATTATACGCCAGCAGAAACACGGCGGCCCCGGCGAGTGCCCCCAGCACGTAGATGCTAACGAGGCGGCGGTCGCCGAGGTATTCGCGCAGCAGCTGGCCGAACCAGTACAGGTTCAGCATGTTGAACAGGATGTGGAAGAAACCCTGGTGGGTGAAGGCGTAGGTGAGGACCGTCCAGGGATGGCGCAGCAGCACGCCCAGGTTGGCCGACAGCTCCAGCTGCCGCATCACCAGCACTTGCGCGGCGGCGGCTTGCCCCAGGTAGGTGATGGCCTCCAGCAGAACCACGGCCGCGAATACCAGCACGTTCAGCAGAATGAGCTGGACGAGGGCGTTGTCGCGGCGGTTGAAGGCGGTGCGGATATCTTGAACGATGCTCATGAATCGCGGAGAAAAAACGGTAAATGACAGCCGGCGCGGCGCGCCCGCTCCCGGTTAAACCAACGGCTAGTAAAACCGTTCGCGGCGGCCCTCCCAGTATTTCACCACGAAAAAGCCGATGACCAGGCCGCCGAGGTGCGCGAAGTGGGCCACGTTGTCGCCGGGCGTGCGGTGCACCCCTGCGTACAGCTCGTACAAGGCGTAGAAGAACACAAAATACTTCGCCTTGATGGGAAACGGAAAGAACAGCAGCATCAATTCCGTATTCGGAAACAGGTAGGCGAAGGCGAACAAAATGCCGAACAACGCCCCCGAAGCACCCAGCATGCCGCCACCACGCGAGTTGATGGTTTCGCTCACGGCCCCGTCCACGGCCTGGGTGGCGGCGTCGATATACTCAGCATTCTTTGGATTACGCTCCAGCGCGCCGGCCAGGGTTTCGTAGCCAGTGGCATCGGGGAAGTAGGAACGGAAGAAATTGGCGAACTCACCGCCCGTCGGCGACTGATGGAACTCCTGCCGCGACTGTTCCATCTTGTGCAACTCATAACCGCGCACGCCTTCGTAGAGTAGGCCCGCGCCCACCCCGCAAATCAGCCAGAAGGTGAGGAAGCGCGTGGCACCCCAGCGCTGCTCCAACAGCGGCCCGAAGGAAATCAGGCCGAACATATTGGAAATCAAGTGTCCCCAGCCCGCATGCAGAAACATGTAGGTGAAGAACTGCCACGGAAAGAAGTACGGCGAGCCAATGGGGTACAGGCTGCCCACTTGCGTGAGCAGCGGCAGCAGGCTGTTTTGGGCAACCAGAAAAATGACATTCGCAATGAGGAGGTTACGAACGGTGGGGGTGAGATTGAACATGCTTCGGAGAAAACGCCCACGTGTGCGGGCGAGCAATGGAATGTAGCGGGCGCAAAGCTAGCGCGGCCCAGTGTAGCGCGATGTATCGCGGACTTTGTAGTCCGCGCCTGACAACGTTCGCACTCGCGGACTACAAAGTCCGCGCTACGTTACTTACGGAAGAAGTCGGCCAGTTGCTGCCCATCGAGTAGCACCAGGGTTTTGCGGCCGTCGGGCGTGTAGCCGGGCGTTTGGCAGGCGAAGAGGCGGTCGGCCAGGGCGCTGAGCTCGGATTCGGGCAGGCGGGCGGCGGCCGTGTTGGCGGCCACGCGGCGGGCCAGGGCCCGGGCTAGGCCCTCGCGCTGGTCGAGCTTGAGCGGGCCAGCGCTGGTGCGGAACTGCTCAATCAGGCTCTCTAGCAGTTCCTTCTCGTCCTGCGCGGGCATACCGGCCGGAATAGCTTCCACGGCAATGGTGCTGGGACCAAACTCGTTGAAGATGAATCCCAGCGCGTGCAGCGGCTCGGTGAGCTCGCGGAGCACGGCAAAATCGGCGGGCGAAAACGTGACGGTGCGCGGAAACAGCAGCGTTTGCGACGTGCCCACGGCGCGCTCCAGCTCCTGCTGGTACTGCTCGTAGAGGATGCGCTCGCGGGCGGCTTCCTGGTCAATCAGCAGCACGCCCGACTTCACCGGCACCAGCACGAAGCGCTGCTGCACCTGCACGGCGCGGCTGCCTGCACCGCTTTCGCGGGTGGTAGCGGGCCGGGCAGCAGGTTCAGGCATCGTCAGGCCCAGCGAGAAATCAGGCAGCCCGCTTTTTTCAGTTGATAAAGGGAGTGACGAAACTGGTGAAGCCGACGCAGCTGGGGGCACCGGAGTTTCAAAGCTGCGGGCCGTGACGGGGTCAATGCCGGCATTTTCGCGCACGGGCTGGCCCAGCTCGCGGTAGAAGGCTTCGAGCTCGCGGCGGGCCTGCTCGGTGGGGCGCGGCGGCAGTTGGCGCTCGAAGCCGTCGCGACGGGTTTCGGAATTGAAGTTGCCGAAGCCGGAGTTGCTGCCACCGGTGCTACCTCCCATGCTGCGGCTGGGGGCCGGGTCTTCGTAGGCGGCGGCGCGGGCGGCGGGCGTGGGCGCGGGCAGATGGTCGTCGGTATCGGGGGCGGCGCGGCCGGCGCGCAGTGGACGGATGGGCGCGAAGTTCACGTCGCCGTCGAAGTCGAGCGAGGGCGCGATGTTGTGCAGGCCTAGGCTCTGCTTCACGGCGGCGCGCACCACGGCGTATACGGTTTTCTCGTCCTCGAACTTGATTTCCGTCTTCGTGGGGTGCACGTTGATGTCGATGGCCTTGGGGTCGAGCTCCAGAAACAGCACGTAGAAGGGGTGCGTGTCGCGGGCCAGCAGCCCCTCGTAAGCAGCCAGCACGGCGTGGTTCAGGTAGGCCGAGCGGATGAAGCGGTTGTTGACGAAGAAAAACTGGTCGCCCCGGCTTTTCTTGCTCGACTCGGGCTTGCCCACGAAGCCGCGCACCGAAATAGAGTGCGTCACCTCCTCGCAGGCGGCCAGCTGCTCCTTATAGCCGTTGCCAAGCAACGCCACAATGCGCTGGCTGAGCTTGCCGGCCGGCAGGCTGAACACCTCCAAATCGTTCTGGTACAGCGAAAAGGCAATCTGAGGATTAGCTAGCGCTACATGCTGAAACTCGTCAAGAATGTGCCGCATTTCCACGGCGTTGCTCTTGAGAAAGTTGCGCCGGGCCGGCACGTTGAAGAACAGGTTTTTGACGGCGATGCTGGTGCCGTCGGGGCAGGCGGTGGGCTGCTGGCTGGTGATTTGCGAGCCTTCCACGAGCAGCAGCGTGCCGGTATCGTGCTCGCGCTGCTTGGTTCGGATTTCGACCTGCGCCACGGCCGCAATGCTGGCCAGCGCCTCGCCCCGGAAGCCGAGCGTGCGAATCTTAAATAAATCTTCGGTGCTGCGGATTTTGCTGGTGGCGTGGCGCTCCAAGCTCATGCGGGCATCGGTGGGGCTCATGCCGGCGCCGTTATCCACTACCTGCACCAGCTGCTTGCCGGCTTCTTTCACAATGAGTTGCACCTGAGTGGCGTGGGCATCGACAGCATTTTCCAGCAGCTCCTTCACCACCGAGGCGGGACGCTGCACCACCTCGCCGGCCGCAATCTGGTTGGCGAGGTATTCGGGAAGCAGGTGAATGATATCAGGCATAGAATGTAGCGCATGGGTCAGCTTGCGCCGAAAAAGAACGAGGCGACAGCTAAAGCCGCAACCTGCTAAATCAATTAGCTAACCAGCACGTAAACAGGCCGGAAGCCAAAGAACAATAAGCAAAAAACCGGGACGTTATCAACCCGCGAGGTGGTTTTCTGCGTACCTTTGCGGCTGGAATGGCCGTCAGTATCAGGGAGTCAGTCGCGGGGGAGGTTGTTGTTTCGCCCGTTGCCTGCCCACCGAATAACGCCGGCTACCGTCCGCTTCGGAACCTCTAAACCCGCCCGGCGGGTTCCGCAGTACCTCACGACAAAAGTACGGCCCCCGCGGCCCGTTTGCCCCTTGACTCAACCCACCAACCCTACGGGGCTGATGCGCATCCCCTTCCAGCTTAGCATAGCCGCTTTGGTGTTGATGGCGGGCCTGCTGCTGTCGTTTGCCGACCTGAAAAAAATGCCCGCCGACCCGCTTCCCTCCGGCCCGGTCGAGACGGTCTGGGTCGACAGCGTGTTCAACTCGCTCACGCCCGACCAGCGCCTGGGCCAGTTTTTCATGGTGGCCGCGTACTCCAACAAGGACCGCAGCCACGTCGAGCGCATCGAACGATTGGTGCGCAACTATAACATTGGCGGCGTGATGTTTATGCAGGGCGGCCCCAAGCGCCAGGCCATCATGGCCAACCGCCTGCAGGCCGCCGCCAAAGTGCCGCTGCTCGTGGCCATGGATGCCGAATGGGGCCTCGACATGCGCCTCGACTCGTCGGCCCATTTCGCTAAGCAGATGACGCTGGGCGCCATGGACGACCCCAAATACGTGTACCAGATGGGCCGCGACATTGCCCGCAAAATGCGTGCGCTGGGCGTGCACGTTGATTTCGCGCCGGTGCTCGACGTAAATTCCAACCCCGGCAACCCGGTGATTGGCAACCGCTCGTTTGGTGAAAACCAGAACCGGGTGGCGGCGCTGGGCCTCCAGTATATCAAGGGCTTGCAGGACAATAAGGTACTGGCCGTGGCCAAGCACTTCCCCGGCCACGGCGATACCGATACCGACTCGCACGTGTCGCTGCCGGTTATTAATACTGACATGGCCCGCCTGACGGAAGTAGACTTGGTGCCCTTCCAGCAGTCGTTTGAGGCCGGCGTGATGGGCGTGATTGTGGCCCACCTCTACATGCCGCTGTTTGATACGACGGACGCTAAGACCACCACTCTCTCGCACGCGCTGGTAACTGACCTGCTGAAGGACAAAATGGGCTTTAAGGGCCTGGTTTTCACCGATGCGCTCAACATGAAGAGCGTGAGCAAGCTGTACAAAGACGGCGAGCTGGACGCGCTGGCGCTGGCTGCCGGCAACGACGTGCTGCTGTTTTCGGAGGATGTTCCTTCGGCCCTGTTGCGCATTCGGGAGGCCGTGGCCGCCGGCAAGTTCACCCAGGCCGACCTGGATTTCCGGGTGAAGAAGATTCTGCGGGCCAAGTACTGGGCCGGCCTGAACCACTACCAGCCCGTGAACATGCGGACGCTGCGCGACAGCCTGAACCAACCCAAATCGAAGGTGCTGGCCCAGGAAATTTTTGAGCACGCCGTGACGGTAGCCAAAAACCAGGATAACCTCCTCCCCTTTCAGCGGCTCGATACGCTGCGCATTGCGGCCATCACCATCGGCACGCAGGCTGAGGGGCCGTACGCGACCATTTTCAACAAGTACCAGCCCGGCCCGGTGTACGCCGTGCCCGACCGGTACGCGCCCGACTCCACGTTTGCCCGCATCAGCAGCCGCCTTTCCGACTACAACGTGGTGGTGGTGAGCTTACACAACATGAACAACACGCCCAGCCACAACTACGGCTTGGGCGACGGCGCGCTGAAATTTATTAAACAACTCCAAGCTAATCCGAAGCTAAAAACCGTGGTGGTGGCCATGGGCAACGCCTATTCGCTGAAGTTTCTGGAAAGCGCCCGCACGCTGGTTTGCGGCTATGAGGACCATTACGCGGCGCAGCTAGTGGTGCCGCAGGTGCTGTTTGGGGCGCTGCCGGCGCGGGGCAAATTGCCCGTCACGGTGTCGCCCACCATGCGCGTGAACTCCGGCATTGCCACCCTCGACCTGCACCGCCTGCGCTATGCCGCCCCCGAAAGCCAGGGGCTCGACTCGCGCGTGCTGGCCCAGATTGACAACATCGCCCTCGAAAGCCAGACTTACGCCGCCTCGCCCGGCTGCCAGGTGCTGGTGGCCAAAAACGGCACTGTGGTGTTCGACCAGGCTTATGGCTACTGCACCTACGACCAAAGCCAGCCCGTGACCGGTAGCACACTCTACGACCTGGCTTCGGTGACGAAAGTGGCCGGCACCCTACAAGCCGTGATGGCCCTAAAAGACCAAGGCAAGCTGGTACTTGATGAGAAAGTAGCCACCTACCTGCCCGAGCTGGCCCGCACCAACAAGCGCGACATGACCATCCGCGACGTGCTGCTACACCAGGCGGGCCTCAAGCCCGGCATCCCCACCTGGGAGCGCACCATGCGCGACGGCCGTCTCAAGCCCACCTTTTACGCCAGCACCCGCTCCGACGACTTTCCCAATGAGGTGGCGCCCGGCGAATACAGCACCAAGGCTGCCGACGACTCCGTCTGGGCCTGGACGATGCGCTCCAGCCTGCTCCCGAAAATCAAAGGCAAGTACCCGACGGAATATTCGGACCTCAGCTTTATGGTGATGAAGCGGGTGTGCGAGAAGATTCTGCAGCAGCCAATTGAAGGCTACTTGCAGGATAATTTCTACCGCCCGCTGGGCCTGGGCAGCATGACGTACAACCCTTTGCAGCGCTTCCCCAAAAGCTGCATCGCGCCCACCGAAAACGACACGTACTACCGCCGCGAGCAGCTGCAGGGCACCGTGCACGACCAAACTGCGGCCCTCGTGGGCGGCGTGGGCGGCCACGCCGGCCTCTTCGCCACCGCCAACGACCTGGCCGTGCTGATGCAAATGAACCTGCAAAACGGCAAATACGGCGGCTCGCAGTTCTTCGCCTCGCCCGTCGTCACGGAGTTTGCGCGCCCGCAAACGGCCGGCAGCCGCCGCGGCCTGGGTTGGGACCACGGCGACCCCAGCAAGCCCGAAGGCCCCACCAGCAACCTCTCGCCGGCCAGCACCTTCGGCCACACCGGCTTCACCGGCACCTGCGTGTGGATGGACCCGGAAAACGGCATCCTCTACGTCTTCCTCTCCAACCGCGTGTACCCCGATGCCGGCAACAACAAGCTACGCCAGTACAACATCCGCACCCGGATTCACGAAGTCATTTATAAGTCGCTGGCGGCGGGCAAGGCGAAGGAGTAGCTAGCGGCGCTTGGGCAGCGCGGCAAGTTCGATGTGCAGGTAGGCACCGCCGCCGAAACTAATTGCTTCCGTGTTGATTGGCTGATAGCCTACGGCATGTATCAGTAGCAGCCTATTGGCTCTCGGCCCTTTTAGGCCATGACAGCCGACCCAGCCCAGGCGAAAAAATCCGGCTTCATTGGTCGCTGACATTTTCACGTCGCACCCTTCCCAGCAGGTATAGGAGGTTTGAATCAATGCGCCTTTGATAGGTTTTCCAGTCACAATATTAACGATTCGACCTTGCGCGTAAGTGGCAATTGTATCGAAATAAAACATGGTCACCGCAGTTATTTGGCCTTCTCCTATTCTGACGGGCTTCTCATCTCCACGGCCCAATATGCAGTTGGCCTTACCACACGGCACCACGCCAACTTCTCTGGCCACGTCGGGCGTAAACCATTTCTGTGCTTGAGCTTGGTTCGCTAATGATAGCAGAACAAGTATTACATAACCAGAACAACGTAGTTTCATCAGATTTACGTAGGGAAATAGAAGCCGCTAAAGCTACGCCCGATGCAGCATTTGGCCGGCTCATTCGTCGTTGCAACAAACCATGCGTTTCCCGGTTGGCTAAGCGCAAACGCATTTCCCTATGAACATCGGTATTGTCTGTTATCCCACCTTTGGTGGCTCCGGCGTGGTGGCGACCGAGCTGGGCAAAGCCCTAGCTCAACGCGGCCACCGCGTGCACTTCATCACCTACAGCCAGCCGGTGCGGCTCGACTTCTTCAACGAGAACCTCTTCTACCACGAGGTGTACGTGCCGGCCTACCCGCTGTTCCAGTTTCCGCCCTACGAGCTGGCCCTCACCAGCAAGATGGTCGACATTGTGCAGAACGAGAAGCTCGACGTGCTGCACGTGCACTATGCCATTCCGCACGCCTCGGCGGCCTACATGGCCAAGCAGATTCTGCGCTCGCGCGGCATTCAGATTCCGGTCGTCACCACCCTGCACGGCACCGATATCACGCTAGTCGGCAAGGATTCCAGCTTCGAGCCGGTCGTCACGTTCAGCATCAACCAGAGCGACGGCGTGACCTCCGTGTCAGATGATTTGCGGCGCGAAACCTACCAGTATTTCGCCGTTGAGAAGGACATCACCGTCATCCCCAACTTCATCGACCTACACCGCTTCAAGAAGCAAGAAAAAAGCCATTTCCGGGCCGCCATTGCGCCCGAAGGCGAGAAGCTACTCATTCACACCAGCAACTTCCGCACCGTGAAGCGGGTGGAAGACGTGCTCCGAATTTTTGTGGGCGTGCGCGAAAAAATTCCAGCCAAGCTGCTGCTTGTGGGCGATGGTCCCGACCGCAACCGCATGGAAAAGCTGGCCCGCGACCTCGACGTGCACCGCGACTTACGCTTTCTGGGCAAGCTCGAAGCCGTGGAGGAAGTCCTCAGCGTGGGCGACCTGTTCCTGATGCCCTCCGAAAATGAGAGTTTCGGCCTCGCCGCGCTCGAAGCCATGGCCTGCGAAGTGCCCGTGGTGAGCACCAACGCCGGCGGCATCCCCGAACTGAACGTGCACGGCGTAACCGGCATGCTCAGCGAAATCGGCGACGTGGCCGACATGGTAAAAAATGCCCTCTACGTGCTCGATGATGCGAACCTGCCGCGCTTCAAAGCCGCCGCCCTGGCCCGGGCGCAGGAGTTTGCAGTGGAAAACATTGTGCCGCGCTATGAGGAGTGTTACCGCCAAGCGATGGAAGCGGTAGCAGCGGCAGTATAGAGTTGATTATCCTAAAAAAAACGTCATGCTGAGCTTGTCGAAGCATCTTTACTGCCAGACTAAATCAAATTAGTTGCGCGGTAGAGATGCTTCGACAAGCTCAGCATGACGTTCTTTTTTTTCAAGAATTCTAAAACAGCCCGGCCGCCTCGTTTTTCACCACCGCAAGTGCCTGTGCGGTGGGCTCGGCTCCGTCCATCATCAGGCCTTCGAGGATGCGCTTGGCCAACTCGGTACCACGGGCCTGAGCCGGGTTCTGGATGCCGTGAAAGGCGCGGTTCACCATCGTAAGGACGTTTTCCTTGGCTTCCTTCACCAGCGTCCAGGCATCGGCCGAGAGGTAGAGCTGCTGCGAAAGGTTGTGCTCGTACTCGGCCCGGATTTCCTGCTGCAGCAGCCGGTGAAACTCGGGCGCGGTGGAGCCAGCGCTGCTCAGGCGCACCAGAATGTTGTTGGGCGAGATGCGCTCCAGAAACAGCACGATGCGCTCGTAGGCCTGCAGGCGCAGCGGCAGCGTGGTTTTGTTGCTTTCGAGGCGCAGCTCAATTAGGCGGCGCTGCTGCTCCCGCTCCAGAAACTCTTTGAACAGGAAATAAATGGCTCCGGCTACAATGAGAGCAGGCAGAATAATCTTGAGCAGGTCGTAGAAATAGGTGGTTGATTCCATGAATTAAGCGCGTTTTTTGAATGGTCATGCCGAGCGTAGCCGAGGCATCTCGCATGCCGAAGTAATGGATGCCGTTGCAACGATTCGGGCGAGATGCCTCGGCTACGCTCGGCATGACGTTCTTTTGTTAAGCAAGCCTCGTTAGTCGCTGGCGTTGCGCAAAACTACGCCGTGAACCGCCGGGCCCCAACCGCTGTTTACGCCCCGATACCGCCGTATCTTTGTTATCCACTTCCCGCTAAATCAACTTTCATTATGGCTGCTGTTGCCACCCTCGCCCCCATTACCCTCACCGACCGCGCCGTAGTGGAGGTGAAAAACATCATCCAGGAGAAGAACGTGCCCGCCGATTATGGCCTCCGCATCGGCGTGCAGGGCGGCGGCTGCTCGGGCATGAGTTACCTGCTGGGCTTCGACAAAGCCAAGGATGCCGACGAAACCTACGACCTCGACGGCCTCAAACTCATCATGGATAAAAAGCACGCCATGTATGTGCTGGGCATGGAAGTCGACTTCCAGGATGGCCTCAACGCCCGCGGTTTCGTTTTCAACAACCCCCAGGCCAAGAGCACCTGCGGCTGCGGCTCGTCGTTCTCGGCGTAAGCACTGCTCATCCTGAGCGGAGCGAAGGACCTTAGTACGATTGAACGACTATTGCGCAGACGTAATAAGGTCCTTCGCTCCGCTCAGGATGACAGTATAAAAATAAAGCCCTGGCCCACTGGCCGGGGCTTTTTCGTTTACTTTCGCGCCCAACGTTCCACCAACTCCCGGCCCGATGCGTCTGCTTCTCTCGCTGCTCCTGATTCTCACTGGCTCCGCGGCCCAAGCGCAGAAATTCACTCCGGCAGAAGTGGCGCGGTGGCAGCAACAAGCGAAGCAGGTGAGCATCACGCGCGATACCTACGGCGTGCCGCACATCTACGGCAAGACCGATGCGGACGCCGTTTTTGGCCTGCTCTACACCCAATGCGAGGACGATTTCGACCGCGTCGAAACCAACTACCTCGACGCCATTGGCCGATTGGCCGAAGTCGAAGGCGAAGCCCAGCTCTACCACGACCTGCGCGCCCGCTTGTTTCTGGACAGCACCCAGGCCATCAACATCTACAAAAAAAGCCCGGCCGAGATGAAGCTGCTGCTCGATGCCTTCGCGGCCGGCACCAACTACTACCTCGCCACGCACCCCACCGTGAAGCCCCGGCTGCTGCGCCGCTTTCAGCCCTGGATGCCGCTGATGTTCAGCGAAGGCAGCATTGGCGGCAACATCAGCGTGGTGTCGCTGGGTCGCATCAAGGATTTTTACGGCGCGCAGAAATCGAGTTCGTGGATTGACACCGACTTCGGCCGCACCGACCGCGAGCCGGTGGGCTCCAACGGCTTCGCCATTGCCCCGAGCAAAAGCGCCAGCGGCCACGCCCTACTGCTCATCAACCCCCACACCTCGTTTTATTTCCGTTCTGAAGTACAGATGGTGAGCCAGCAGGGCCTGAACGCCTATGGGGCTGTCACGTGGGGCCAGTTCTTTATTTATCAGGGCTTTAATGAACACTGCGGCTGGATGCACACGTCCAGCCAGGCCGACTCAATGGATGAGTACCTCGAAACTGTAGAGGAAAAGGGCGGCAATTACTTCTATAAATACGACGGCAAGCTGCGGGCCGTGACGGCGCAGAAGGTAACGCTGCCCTACAAATCGGGCGATAAAATGCTGCGCAAAACCTTCACCATCTACCGCACCCACCACGGCCCCATTGTGGGGCAGAAGTCGGCCGGACAGTGGGTGGCGGTACGCATGATGAACGCGCCACTGGCCGCCCTGCAGCAGTCGTACCAGCGCACCAAGGCTACCGACTACGCCAGCTTCCAGCAAGTGATGAAGCTGAACGGCAATGCTTCGAACAACACCGTTTTCGCCGATACTAAGGGCATTATCGCTTATTGGCACGGCAACTTTATGCCGAAGCGAGACCCCAAATTCGATTGGAGCCAGCCAGTGGACGGCAGCACCTCGGCGACCGAATGGCAGGGCTTCCACCCGGTGAGCGAGCTGGTGCAGGTGCACAATCCGGCCAGCGGCTTTATTCAAAACTGCAACTCCACGCCTTTCACCGTGAGCGGCCCGAGCAGCCCGCAAGCCGCCAAATACCCCAAATACGAAGCACCCGACGCCGAAAACTACCGCGGCCTGAACGCCGTGCGCGTGCTCAGCCGCAAAGCCGTGGTGAGCCTCGACACCCTCATTGCGGCGGCCGACGACCCGCACCTCACCGCGTTCGACGACATGCTGCCGCCACTGCTGGCCGCCTACCAACCCACCTCGGCCGAAAAAGCCGCCGCGCCCGCCGTGGCCGAAGCCATTGTAATGCTCCGCGCCTGGAACCACAACTACGCCCAAACGTCCGTGGCCCAGACGGTGGCTATCTACTGGGCCGAGCGGCTGCTGGCCAAGGCCCGCGCCCGCGTGCCCGAAGCCCAGCCCCAGCTTGATTACATCAGCTTCGTGCGGTTCGCGCTGGCCAATACTTCGCCGACGGAAAAAATGGCTACCCTGGCCGAAACGCTTGACGACCTGACCCGCGACTTTGGCACCTGGAAAACCGCCTGGGGCGAAGTGAACCGCTACCAGCGCCTCACCGGCCGCATCGAGGAGAAATATGACGACCAGCAGCCCAGCCGGCCGGTGGCATTTACCTCTTCGGCCTGGGGCTCGCTGGCGGCATTTGGGGCGCGGGCTTACCCGGGCACTAAAAAGCGCTACGGCAACGTGGGCAACAGCTTCGTGGCGGTGGTGGAGTTCGGGCCGCGCATTGTGGCGCGCTCCGTTGTCACGGGCGGGCAGAGCAGCCGGCCGGGCACGCCGCACTTTACCGACCAGGCCGATTTATACTGCAACGGTCGCTTCAAGGAAGTGCGCTTCTACCCCGAGGATGTAAAGGCCCACGCCGAAAAGACGTATTATCCGGGACAGTAATGGTTTTACACGGATGGCAAAACGGTCATGCAGAGCGTAGCGAAGCATCTTGCCCGCTCAATGCAATTCATTCACCAGTGCAGTAAAGATGCTTCGCTGCACTCTGCATGACGATTCCACTCAAACTCTAAATACCCACCACGCATGGACGTTAAATATCTCTCCGACGACAAAGGCAAAATCACTGGCGTCTTCATTGCCATTGAGGAATGGGAACGGCTGCAAAAGCAGTACAACATCAGCGAAAAAGCCCCGGCTGATTCCGGCGCCAAGCTGCAGCAGTCGCTGGCTGAAGCAATGAAAAAGGTGAAACCCAGCGAAGAAACCGAATAGCCCTCACGGCTCAAAATTCAATAAAAAAAGCCCGGCATGACCGGGCTTTTTTTGCTTTTTATCATCCGCGTTTAGCGCCCGAAGTCGTCCTGCACGCGCACGATGTCGTCTTCGTCCGAAGGTTGGTTGGCGTCGGTGTGCTGCCAGATTTCGGCCAGCACGCCCCAATCCTTCAGGCCCACGAGGCGGTGGCGCTCGCCTTGTTTGAGGATGATGCGCTCGCCCACCTGGTAACTTTTAACTTCGCCCTGCTCGTCGGTGTCGCTGGTAGCCACGCCCACGGGGCCCTGCACCACCTGCCAGATTTCGGCGCGGCGGTGGTGGTACTGCCAGCTCAGGCGCTGGTGTGGGGCCACGAGCAGCACCTTGGGGCTCAGCTTGCCCGAAATGCGCAGGTTGTCAACGGATAATCCGTCAAAATAGGTGTCGGCAAACTGCTGGGCCTGGTCTTCGTCAATTACGAAAAAGCCGCCCCATGGGCGCGTGGGGTCTTCTTTGGCAATTGTGAAGCCTTGCTGCTTCAGTGTTTCAGCTACTTGCTGGAACAGAGTGTGCTTCTGGGAAGTAAGGTCAGACATTAGGGAAGGCAGTGAAGCCAAAAAATAGAATTCGCAGCGATTTGAATGCGCAATTTACGGTTTCTGCCGCCAATCCATTTCAGCAGGTTATTCGCTCCCTGCTGGCTCTTATTGTCCCATTCTAATACGTCTTCGCCGCATCGGTCGGCACCACCACCACGTAATCCGCCACGTTCACCTGCTCCTTCGCTAGCGTCTGGAGCTGCTCCTGCGTTACCACCGAAATGGTTTTCACACGCAGCTTGGGAGCCGCCTGCCGCAGCCAGGCCGCAATGCCGTCGTGGTGGTCGGAGTGGTAGCTGCCGTTGACGTGCAGCAGTGTTTGGCCGGGCTGGCGGTTGGCTGCGATGAAGTGGGCCATGGTGGCGTCCTTCAGCGCCTGGGCCTGGATGATGTTCTGGGCCCCGCCGCCGTGGGCCTGGCTGTCGCCGCCAAACATGACGGCCATGTTTTTGTAGCCGGGCAGGTCGTAGTCCACTTTTAGCGGCAGCGGAGCGAGCAGGGCGCGGTCGGTGGCGGGCAACTTATCGAGAGCGGTGAGGCTGCGCTGGGCCACTACTTTCGCGAAGGGGCGCGGAGCATTGGTGCCGATGACGGGCACGTGGTTTTCGCGGGCGAACTGCAACAGCGGGCGGTAGTCGGTGGCGTAGTTGGGCCACGGGCGGGCCTGGCGCTCGAAGGCGGTATCGGCCAGCGTGCCGGCGGCGTATTGGGCCACCAGCGGCTGCACGTCGCGCTCAAACATCTCCAGGCCCAGCACCAGCTGGCCGGGGTTCTTTAGCTTCAGCAGGTCCTTGGCCACCTGCAGCTCAAGCCAGTGCGTGAGGGCATCGTTGTGCTGCTCGCCGAAAAGCACCACATCGGCCTGAGCCAATTCGGCCAGCATCTGGTCGTAGTCGGCCGGCGCGCCGGCGGCGCTGAAAAGGCGGTAGGCGGGCCGGTCGCCACGTAGGGTAAAGCTGCTGAGCAGCAGGAAGAGGCCGATGAAACGAAGCGAAAAACGCATAGCAACAAGCAGGTTTAAATGCAAAGAACGCGACGCCGGCTTTGGCATCACGTTCTCGCGGGGTGGTTTGTATCGCCGCGCTAGTCCCAGTCGTCGCCGTGCGATTCGTCGCTGTTCGTCCAGTATGGGGTGCAGGTGAAGTTGCCGCCGGTGGTGCCCGGCTTCAGCCGTACCTGACTTACCAGCACGCCATTGGCCAGTACCTCCACCAGCAGCGACGTGTTGGCGGCGGGCTGCACCACCGAGGTACAGGTGACGTTGGTGAAGTAGATAAAAGCCGTCACCTGGTCCTGAAGGCCGAATTTGCCGAGCGAGTACGTCTGGCTCACCGTCGGGCCAAAGCTTTGCGTGAGCACCGGACCCGCACTGGGGTTCAGCACGTTGCGCACCGAGGTCACTTTCATCTCCGCGCCCAGCCCGTCGAGGTGCTCGCCGGTTACGCGCACGGTGATGTCGAACTCGGTGGCTTTGATAATTTCTTCCTTGCTGCATTTCAGGCCCAGCAAAGGCAATGCGAGCAGCAGCAAACCAATGATGAAGCGCAGATGAATTTTCATGCCGCGAAGATAAAAGCGTTAGCCCTTATAAAACATCCACTTGCCCAGCTCCTTGTACGTCACCTTCTTGCCGTACATCAGCACGCCCACGCGGTAGATGCGCGCCGCCACCCATACCGTGCCGACAAAGCCCAGAATGAGCAGGAAGACCGACAGGCCCAGCTGCCACATCGGCACGCCAAACGGCAGGCGAATGACCATGGCAATGGGTGAAGTGAGCGGGAACATCGACATCCAGAAAGCCACCGGCCCGTCGGGGTTGCGCAGAATGACGGACACACCCACGATGTAGCTCAGAATGAGCGGCATCGTGATGGGGAACATGAATTGCTGGGTATCGGTCTGGTCGTCGACGGCCGCGCCCACGGCCCCAAACAGCGCCCCGTAGAGCAGGTAGCCGCCGAGGAAATAGGCAATAAAGCCGAACAAAATGGTACCCAGCGGCAGATTAGCCAATGCCTCAAAAGCTTTAAAGCGGCCTGTCATGACGGGCTGTTGCTTCTGCGCCTCCATGCTTTTGTCGAACCGCTCGCCCGCGCTTTGGGGCTCGTCGTTGTCAGCCGCAGTGGCCGCCGCGCCGGGGGCCGCCGTGCCGGCCGCTACTTCGGTTTTCGGTTTTTCCTTACCCGTTAGCAACGGCAACACCACCGAGCTTACGCCAAACGAGAGCACGCCCCACAGCAGAAACTGGGTGAGGCCCACCGCCGCAATGCCCACAATCTTGCCCATCATCAAGTCAAATGGCTTCACCGACGACAACATCACTTCCATGATGCGGCTCGACTTCTCCTCCCCCACCCCGCGCATAATCTGCACGCCGTAGATGAAAATGAACATGTAAATGGCCAGCGCCAGCGCATACGACACGCCCGACGTAGCCAGCGCGTTGCTATTAGCCTCCTTGCCGGTTTCGTCGAGGCTCACAGCCTGCATATCCACTTTCGAGCGCAGGCGGTCGAGCTGGTCCTGCGTGAGGCCGGACTTCTGCATTTTCAGTTCCGAAAAGGCTTTGTTAAGCGCCGATTCCACGGCCAGCTGCTTTTTCAAGCTGATGTTGCCCTTGCCAAAAAACTGCACGCCGGTGGGCTTCTCCACGTCGAGGCCGGTGGGCAGGTACACCAGGCCGTCGTGCTTGGCTTTCAGGAAGCCTTTTTTGGCTTCGGCCAGCGTGCCGGTGGCCGCTTCGAAGCGCAGCTGCGGGGTGCTGGCGAGGCGGCTGGCCACGTTCAGGCCCGAGTCGTCGCGCACTTCTACCACGTCGGTGGTGTCGTTGTCGGAGCTGGCCACTTTGGCAATGATAAAGCCGAACGCCGCCAGCAGCAGCGGCACGGCCAGCGTGAGCACAATAAAGGCTTTTTTGCGCACGCGGGTGAGGTATTCGCGCTGGGCAATGAGGAAAAATTTGGAAGCCATGTTTTGTTAGCTTTTAGCCAATAGCTGTTAGTTATTAGCCTTTATTTGAAGAGAATAGCGGCAGCCGTATGGCCTGTCCTTTTGCAAGAGCTAACAGCTAATAGCCATCAGCTAATGGCTAATTATCAGGCGGTTTCCTCCACCAGCGTTTCGGGCATGGTTTCGCCCACGCGCCGGATGAAAATCTCGTTGATGCTCGGGATTTTCTCGCGGAAGGATTCCACTTCCACTGCTCCAATCAGGTAGCGCAGCAGGTCGTTGGGCCGCACGCCGTCGTGCAGCTGCACGCGGGCGTAGAAGTGGCCGTTTTCGCGCTCTTTCTGCTCAATTACCTCAAAATCGGGATGCGCCAGAATGAGCTTGCCCCGCCCTTCCACCTCGTAGGTGTTGGTCTTGAATTGGTTTCGAATCAGCTCAATCGGCCCGTCGAGCACCTTGCGCGAGCGGTTGATGAGGGCGATGTTGTCGCACATCTCCTCCACCGATTCCATGCGGTGCGTCGAGAAAATAATGGTGGCCCCTTGCTTGCGCAGCTCCAGAATTTCGTCCTTAATCAGGTTGGCATTAATCGGGTCGAAGCCCGAAAACGGCTCGTCCAGGATAATCAGCTTGGGGTCGTGCAGCACCGTGGCAATGAACTGCACCTTCTGCTGCATGCCCTTGCTCAGGTCTTCCACGTTTTTGCCGGCCCACTCTTTTATCTCGAAACGGTTCAGCCACTGCTTGATGCGGGCCGTGGCATCGGCTTTCGTCAGGCCGCGCAGCTGGGCCAGGTACAGCAGCTGCTCGCCTACTTTCATCTTTTTGTAGAGGCCGCGCTCCTCGGGCAGGTAGCCGATTTGGGCAATGTGGCTTGGGTTCAGCTTCTCGCCGCGAAACCGGATTTCGCCCTCATCAGCCCCCGTAATCTGGGTGATGATGCGGATGAGCGAGGTTTTGCCCGCGCCGTTGGGCCCGAGCAGGCCGAAAATGCTGCCCTCCGGTATTTCCAGGCTCACGCCCGAGAGGGCGACGTGGTTGGCGTAGGCCTTGCGCACGTCGATGGCTTCCAGTATTGGTTTCACAGAAAGAAGGGTTGATTGGCGGGTTAAATGTAGAAGAATGTCGCTAAGCAAATGTATTAAGCGCCACCGTGGTGCGCCAGCGGCCGGGAGCCAGACGGTGACAAACCGGCCTCAAGCGGCGAATAAGCCGGATGAATGGGGCCAGCAGCGTTATCCGGCTCGGCCAGGTTCGTCCTCGTCCAGCTCGCGCAGATTGGCTTCGAAGCGGTCGAGGTGCTGGCCGTAGAGGCGCTGGAGGTACCAGCGGGTGAGGTATATAATGGCTACCTGCACAATGGCCCCCAGCACGACGTAAGCCGCCGCCAGGACGAGGATAAATTTCCAGTGAAACGCGCCCGGATGCGCCAGTTCCTTGCCCACATGAAACGCCCAGAGCATGAGCAGCATGTAGGGCAACGTGGCCAGGGTGAAGCGATAGTAAAACCGCAGCCGCTGGCGCAACCCCGCGCACAACGCCACCAAATGCGCTCGCACCTGAATATCGGGCTGCCCCATGCGGCGCAGTAGCTGCAGTTGCTGGTAATAATTTATCAGCAAAATCGACGACACCAGCAGCATGGAGGCGGCCAGCATCAATTCCATGGCCTTCCCCCAGCTATGCCACGCATAGAAAGGCACTACGACAACGATGCCCAACGTAAAAACCACCTCATACCAGGTATTCCGACGCATTTTCTCAACCAATCCACCGGCATTGTGCGCGAGCATGCTACGCAAAGTGGCAGGGTTTACAGGTGGCGGCGTAGTTTCGGGCTGCTGCCATTGGCGGCGAAGGTCATCGAGTTCCATCAGGCGGCGGGGACTAAAAGGGCGCGGAGTTTTTCCTGCACACGGTGCATTTTCACGCGCACATTGTTTTGGGTGATGCCGAGAATGTCGGCCATTTCTTCATAAGGCCGGTCTTCGAGGTAGAGCAGAATAAAGGCCTTGTCCACTTCCGACAGCCGGCCAATGGCGCGGTAGAGCTGGGCGCGGTCGTCGGCGTCGAAGCCCGTTTCCGGGGCCTGGGCCACGGCCAGCGCCTCGGCATCCAGCTCGGTCGGGGCCGGGCGGCGGGAGCGCTGGCGCAGGTTCGAGATGGCTACGTTCAGCGCAATGCGGTAGAGCCAGGTGCTGAGCTTGGCGTTGGGCTGCGGCACGTAGCGCGGCCACGCCCGCCACAGCTGCAGCACCATTTCCTGGAACAAGTCCTGCCGGTCGTCGGCATCCTGGCAGTACAGCCGGGCCACGCGGCGCAGCAGCGGCTGGTACTCGTGTAGCGCGGCAACAAAATCAGCAGACGGGGTGGCGGAGGCCATGCGGGGTAAGAGTGTTTCGGGGAGTGAATCGCCTGTATGGAATTGTCATTACAGCCACCCGTGAAAATTTCCGCAATAACCACAATCGTCTGTCATGCTGAACGCAGTGAAGCACCTTATCACGTTTGAACGACTGGCTCACGCGTGACAAGGTGCTTCACTGCGTTCAGCATGACAGACGAAAAAAGCCCCGCCTGACCAACGGCCAAACGGGGCTTTTCAAAACTATTCAATATAGAATTACGCGAAGTACTCTTTCACTTTCTCAAAGAAGCCTTTCTCGTTCTTGCCGGGGTGCGGCGTGAAGTTGTCCGAGTCGCGCAGCTTCTCCAGCAGCTCGCGCTCCTGGTTGCTCACGTTTTTGGGCGTCCACACGTTCAGGTGAATGAGCTGGTCGCCGCGGCCGTAGCCGTTCAGGTCTTTGATGCCTTTGCCGCGCAGGCGCAGGATTTTGCCCGGCTGGGTGCCGGGGTCCACCTTGATTTTCACCTTGCCCTCGATGGTGGGCACCTCCAGGCTCGCGCCCAGCGCCGCATCCACGAACGAGATGTACTGCTCGAACATGATGTTGTTGCCGTCGCGCTTCAGGAACTCGTGCGGCTCCTCCTCAATCTGGATGAGCAGGTCGCCGGGTACGCCGCCGCGCTCAGGGAAGTTGCCTTTGCCGTTCATGCTCAGCTGCATGTCGTTGGCCACGCCGGCGGGGATGTTGATGGGAATCACTTCCTCGTGCAGCTGGCGGCCTTCGCCTTTGCACACGTCGCAGGTGCTCACAATGGTTTTGCCTTCGCCGTTGCAGGTGGGGCAGGTGCTGCTGCTCACCATCTGGCCGAGCATGGTGTTCACCACGCGCTTGGTCTGGCCCTGGCCCTGGCAGGTGGGGCAGGTTTTGAGGTCGGTGCCGTTTTTGGCGCCGGTGCCGCTGCACGGCTGGCAGGCCACGTAGCGCTTCACCTTAATTTTCTTCTCGACGCCGTTGGCGATTTCCTCCAAGTCAAGCTTCAGCTTGATGCGCAGGTTCGAGCCCTTCTTCTGGCGCCGGCCGCCGCCTTGGCGTCCGCCCCCAAAGAAGCCTTCGAAGCCCCCGCCCCCGCCGAAAATATCGCCGAACTGCGAGAAGATGTCCTCCATGTTGGGCGAGCCGCCGCCGTTGCCGCCCATGCCCTGGTGGCCGTACCGGTCGTAGCGCGCCCGCTTATCGGCGTTGCTGAGGACTTCGTAAGCCTCGGCGGCTTCCTTGAACTTGTCCTCGGCGGTCGGGTCGTCGGGGTTTTTATCGGGGTGGTACTTGATGGCCATCTTGCGGTAAGCCGACTTGATAACGTCGCCTTCCGCCGTTTTGGTAATGCCTAATACCTCGTAATAATCGCGCTTCGTAGCCATCTGCGTGGTGTTATCCGACCGGTCATGCTGAGCGAAGTCGAAGCATCTCTACCGAGGAAGTAATCAGTTACTCTCGCGGTAGAGATGCTTCGACTTCGCTCAGCATGACCGTCTTTATTTATTGTTCTAAATCCAAACCCTAAAATTACTGCCCCAACACCACTTTGGCGTGGCGAATCACCTTGTCGCCCAAATAGTAGCCTTGCTCCACCACGTCCACGATTTTCCCTTTCAGGTCGTCGCTCGGCGCGGGAATCTGGGTGATGGCCTCGTGCAGTTCGGCATCGAAGTCGCCGCCCTTGGCTTCCATGGCGGTCAAACCCTTTTGCTGCAGGGTTTTGTTCAGCTTGTTCTGAATAATGTCGATGCTTTCGCGCACAGCGTTGGCATCGGTGGTAGCCTGCGTGGCGGCGCGGGCGCGCTCGAAGTCGTCGAGCACGGGCAGCAGGGCCGTCATCAACTCCTGGTTGGCGGTTTTGAACAACTCAATGCGCTCCTTGCTGGTGCGGCGCTTGTAGTTCTCAAACTCGGCGGCGAGGCGCAGGTATTTGTCCTTAAGGTCAGCTAGCTCGGCATCGGTACGGGAGCCATCGGCTTTCGGCGCGGCCGATGCGGAGGCTTCCGAAGCGGCGGCGGTATCGGTGGTTTCGCCGTCGGCATCGGCCATTTCGCCAGCTACGTGGTTGGGGTCAGCGGTCAGGTTGTCGTCCTGGGGCAGGTTTTGCTCGTTAGCCATTTGCGGAAATATTCGTCGGAAGGGGTTTTTCACGGGGTTAGCCGGTTAGTCAAGCTGCGGGCGCAATTCACTTGCCAAAGGGGCGCGGGCTGCCATAGTGGCACCTCGTTACTTTGCGTCTATTTTACTTCAATTTTATGCAAAGCCTCGATTTTGATTCGCTTAATGAAGCTCAAGGGAGCGAGGCTTGGTGCAACACCTTTGCTTATTGGCTGCTGGTTCTAAAAGACCCGCGAAATGTGTATGCGCGAGAAGCTAAAGAAGCTTGTGCTGCAATGTCATTTCAGTTCGACGTTGAGGACCAAGCGCGAGACATAGAAATGCTCATTAGCGATGCTGAATTAATACCGTCTGTATTTATTCCGATTGCACCGGTCACACTGGCATTGCAATGGTCACCTTTTCCCGCAGCAATCAAAGCGCTAGGGCCTCAGCGACACCTTGACACTAAAGCAGGAAAAGTATTAGCGGTTTTCAACCCATCGGCTCAACCAAAACTGGTTGGCCTCAGCCCTGATGAACAACACTTTGCTTTCCTGATTCGACACGTTTGTAAGCGTGCTATCGAATTAAATTCTTTAGTACTATTAGTTGGCTCACCCGGTTGGGATTACGAATCAGAGGATTCCATAGATGGACAGCCGGATTTACAAAATCTAATGCGCGAGTTTGGGTTCGTTTACACCCATAGAAAGCCGGTGGAAGGCTAATCCTACTCACGCAACACCTTCTAAATCGCGTTAGCGCTAAGATGGCCATTCTTCATCGCCCTCCTCTTCACCAAGGCCCTGGCGCTTGGTTGGGGCAGCGTCGCGACGAGTTTCTTCAAGCGCCTTCCAAATCAGGTCCTTCAGCGGCACGATGTTCTTATTCGTGAGGCTGGAAATGAATATGGACGGCACTTCTTCCGGCAGCGTGGCGCGGATTTCAGCCTCCAGCTCCTCGTCAATCATGTCGGACTTTGTGATAGCCAGCAGGCGCTTCTTCTCCAGCAGGTCGGGGTTGAATTGCTCCAGTTCGCCGATTAGCACCTCATATTCGGCGTTGATGTCAGGCGAGTCGCAGCTAATCATGAAGAGCAGCATGGAATTGCGCTCGATGTGGCGCAGGAAGCGGGTGCCTAGGCCCTTGCCCTCGGCCGCGCCCTCGATGATGCCAGGAATGTCGGCCATCACGAAGGATTTGTAGTCGCGGTAGGCCACCACGCCCAAATTGGGCACGAGGGTGGTGAAGGCGTAGTCGGCAATTTTGGGCTTGGCCGCCGATACCACCGACAGCAGCGTGCTCTTGCCCGCGTTGGGAAAGCCCACGAGGCCCACGTCGGCCAGTAGCTTCAGCTCCAGGATGATGATGGCCTCAATGGCCGGCTCGCCGGGCTGCGCGTACTGCGGGGCCTGGTTGATGGAGTTCTTGAAATGGTCGTTGCCCCAACCGCCGCGCCCACCGGGCACGAGGATGAGCCGCTGGCCGTGCTCCGTGATTTCGAGCATCTGGTCGCCGGTGGCAGCATCGCGGGCCACAGTACCGAGGGGCACTTGCAGCACGATGTCCTCGCCCTGGGCGCCGGAACGCAGGTTTTCGCCCCCGCCTTCGCCGTCTTTGGCGAACACGTGCTTCTGGTACTGCAGGTGCAGCAGCGTCCAAAGCTGCGAGTTGCCTTCGAGGATGATGTGGCCGCCGCGGCCGCCGTCGCCGCCATCGGGGCCGCCGTTGGGCAGGCCCTTGGCCCGGAAAAAGTGGTGCGAGCCGGCACCGCCCTTGCCCGAGCGGCAGATGAGTTTGACGTAGTCGATGAAGTTATTGGAGGCCACGGGGTATTGAAATTTTGAGTGTTGAATGTTGAGTGTTGAATGATTGGAGAGTCATCAGTTGAGGAATGGAGTTAAAAAACGAGTTGCCGGAAATGAGCCAAAGGCTCTTTCCCGGCAACTCGTCAGTGTTTATCTCAACACTTAAAACTCAACATTCAACACTTCTTAAGCTTTTACTTCTTTGGTTGCCTCGGCGGGTGCTTCGGGCTTGGCCGCTTGGTGCTGGTCAATCAGGCCACAAATCTGGCCAAAGATGCCGTCAATAGGACCGATGCCGTTGAGGGCGTGGAATTTCTTCTGGGCGGCGTAGTAGCCGGCCACCTGGGCGGTTTCGGTGTTGTACACCGTCACGCGGCGGCGGATTTTGGTTTCGTCCTGGTCGTCGGGGCGGTTGCTGGTTTTGCCGCGCTCCAGCAGGCGTTTCACCAGCTCTTCTTCCTGCACTTCGAGCGCAATCATGCAGCCGATGTGGGTGTTGTGGGCGGCCATGAGTTGGTCGAGGCTTTCGGCCTGAGCCACGGTGCGGGGGAAACCATCGAAGATGAAGCCGCCGGCCTGAGGGTTATTTTCCAGGGCACTGCCAATCATGCCAATGACCACGGCATCGGGCACGAGCAGGCCTTCGTCCATCAGCTTTTTGGCGGTCAGGCCCAGTTCGGTGCCTTCAGCAATCTGGGCGCGCAACAGGTCGCCGGTGCTCAGGTGCACGAGGTTGTAGTGGGCGATGAGTTTCTGGCTCTGGGTTCCTTTGCCGGCGCCGGGGGGGCCGAACAGCACGATATTCAACATGAACGAGGAGAGTTGCGCGGAGGCAGGTGGTATGGTGGGGTTGGGCAAGTTACTCAATCGGGGGCAGAATCGTTGCTACACGGCCACGTACACATCGGGCAGGTTGCGGCCCAGCCCGTCGTAGTCGAGGCCGTAGCCCACCACAAAATCGTTGGGGATTTCCTTGGCCACGTAGCGGATAGTCAACTCGTGGCGCAGGCTTTCGGGCTTGAAAAACAGCGTGGCAATCTCCACCGACGCCGGGCCTTTGCTTTGCAGCGTGGGCAGCAGGTGGTGCATAGTGGTGCCGGTGTCCACGATGTCTTCGACGAGAATGATGTCGCGGCCCTGCACCTCTTCGCGCAGGCCCAACACTTCCTGCACCACGCCGGTGCTGCCGGTGCCCTCGTAGGAGGCTACCCGGATGAAGACAATCTCGCAATCGCCCCGGTAATATTTCAACAAATCGGAGGCAAACATGAAGCCGCCGGTAAGCACCACCACGAACAAAGGCCGGCGGCCGGCGTAGTCGGCACTCAGGCGGGTGGCCAGCGCTACCACAGCTTCATCCAGCTGATTAGCCGACAGATACGGCCGAAATTCTTTGTTGTGGATGGTAACGTTGGCGTGGCCCATGCGGCGCGAGGGGGTGTAATGAGGGTGCAAAGCTACGGCCGGAATCGTCTGGACCGCAGATTTAACGGATGAAACGGATTGAACGGATTCAACTGCCTGCCACCTTTTTGAATGAATGGCATACCACCAAAAAGGCCACTACCTATAAAGTAGCGGCCTTTTTGTTTCACGAGTCAGGGCAAACGTAACCCGTTCAATCCGCTTCGTTTCTTAAATCTGCGGTTCAGGCTACTTCACCAGCACCGTGTAGATGAAATGCGCAGCGGCTGGAGCCGCTTCGGCAAAGGCATAGCGCACGTGGGGATGACTGGTAATTTCCACCCGCTCCTTCTCGAGCTGCACCGGGGCCATGCCGCGCTCGCCATCCTTCTGAGCAATGTGGGGGGCAATAACCAGCGACACGATGCTCATCAGCTTGATGAGGATATTCATGCTTGGGCCGGAAGTGTCTTTGAAAGGGTCGCCCACGGTGTCGCCGGTTACCGAGGCTTTGTGAGCATCGGAGCCTTTGTATTCCATCTTGCCGTTCACCATCACGCCTTTTTCGAAGGACTTCTTGGCGTTGTCCCACGCGCCGCCGGCGTTGCTCTGGAACATGGCCATCAACACGCCACTCACCGTGACGCCGGCCAGAAGGCCACCCAGTACGTGCGGCCCAAATAGGAAGCCCACGATAATGGGCGAAAGCAGCGCAATGGCGCCCGGCAGAATCATCTCCCGAATAGCAGCGGTAGTTGAAATAGCCACGCACTTCTCGTACTCGGGCCGGCCGGTGCCTTCCATAATGCCCGGAATCTCGCGGAACTGACGGCGCACTTCCTGCACCATGGCCATGGCCGCGCGGCCCACGGCCGCAATGGCCAGCGCCGAGAAGATGAACGGAATCATGGCGCCCACAAACAGGCCGGCCAGCACTTCGGCGTTCGAAATATCGATGGTATCGATGTGGGCCGTGCCCATGAAGGCGGCAAACAGCGCCAGAGAGGTGAGGGCCGCTGAGGCAATGGCGAAGCCTTTGCCGGTGGCGGCGGTGGTGTTGCCCACGGCATCCAGGATGTCGGTACGCTCGCGTACTTCTTTGGGCAGTTCGCACATTTCGGCGATGCCGCCGGCGTTGTCGGCAATGGGACCGAAGGCGTCAATGGCCAGTTGCATGGCCGTGGTAGCCATCATACCGGCGGCGGCAATGGCCACGCCGTAGAGGCCCGCTGCCTTGAAGCTGAGCACGATACCGGCGGCCAGCACCAGAATCGGCAATACCGTCGATTCCATGCCCACGGCCAGACCGCCGATAACGGTGGTGGCGTGGCCGGTGCTGCTTTGCTGCACAATGCTCATCACCGGTCGCTTGCCCATGGCCGTGTAGTATTCGGTAATGATGCTCATCAGCGTGCCCACCACGAGGCCCACCACCACGGCGTAGAACACGTGCATAGCATCGAAGCTGACGTGGCGAATTTCGAAATTACCCGAAGGCAGAATCCACATGATGAGGAAGTACGAAGCTACGGCCGACACGATGACCGAAATGTAATTGCCCAGGTTGAGGGCTGCCTGCACGTTGCCCCCCTCCTTCACCCGCACGCAGAGAATGCCGATGAGCGAAGCAATGATGCCCATACCGGCGATGGCCATCGGCAGGAAGATGGGCGACAGGCCGCCGAACTGGTCGCCGGCTACAGTTACTTCGCGGCCCAGCACCATAGTGGCCAAAATTGTCGCCACATAAGAACCGAACAGGTCGGCACCCATGCCGGCCACGTCGCCCACGTTGTCGCCCACGTTGTCGGCAATAGTAGCGGGGTTGCGAGGGTCGTCTTCAGGAATGCCGGCTTCGACTTTGCCCACGAGGTCAGCCCCAACGTCGGCCGCCTTGGTGTAGATGCCGCCGCCCACGCGGGCAAACAGGGCAATGCTTTCCGCGCCCAGCGAGAAGCCGGTGAGGACTTCGAGGGCTTTCTCCATCTCTGTGCCGTTGGCGAGGCCGCTAGGCACGAACATTTTATAGAACACAATGAACAGCGAACCCAAGCCAAGTACGGCCAAGCCAGCCACGCCCATGCCCATCACCGAGCCGCCTGAAAACGACACATTGAGCGCGGTGCTAAGGCTGGTTTTGGCTGCCTGCGCGGTGCGGACGTTGGCCTTGGTGGCAATCTTCATCCCGATGAAGCCAGCCAGGGCCGAGAACACCGCGCCAATGAGAAAGGCGATGACGATGACCGGGCTGGAGTTGCCGCTGGTGCTGCCCAGGTAGAAAAGGAAGGCCCCGGCGATGAGGCCGAACAGGGCCAGCACCTTGTATTCGGCCTTGAGGAAGGCAATGGCGCCGTCGGCGATATAGCCGGCGATGGTCGTCATGCGGGCATCGCCGGCATCCTGCCGGGCCACCCAACCGGCGCGCAGCCAGGTGTAGAGCAAGGCAAAAATGCCCAACGCGGGCACTGCGTAGAGGTAATTCGTCATAAAAGGTGAATGGGTGGGAAAAAGTGAGTTAAGCGGTTTTCGGTTCGCAAAATAGCGGAAATGCTATCGAATACAACCTTTTCAATTAATCTCTTTAGCAAAAGCCTTTTGCCAAGTACTTCCGGCCAACCAGACGCTCCGCAATCGATACCGGTCCAGACAGCACTAGAGCCCTGATTTGAATTGCTTCAATCAGGGCTCGTGCGGCGAAAATCGAATTATTTATTTGGCTCTCGCTTACAGCTCGCGCATCAGCACCTGGTAGAGGACGAGCATGCTATCGATGTCGCGTTTGTGCACCAATTCATCAGGTGAATGCACGTGGTCTTCAGGCGCACCAATGAAGCACCAGTCCCAAGGCGCGGCGGCGTGTTGCAGCTCTTTGGCGTCGGAGCCGCCGCTGCCTTCTACTTCGAGTTGGTGCGGGACGCCCGAAGCGGCGGCAATGGCCCGAATGCGGTTGACGTAGCTGCGGCGCGGGATGAGCGAATCGCGCAGCGAAATGGCGCAGCCTTGGCCCGCATGTACGCCTTCTGTCACCCACGTAATGTCGGAGATGAGGGCTTGGCGCACGCCGTAGGTGTCGTAAATATACTTGGCCAGGTAGGCCACCGAGCCGCCGCCGTGCTCCTCCCAACACGAGAAGGCGATGATGCCGTGCTCCAGCGTTTCGCATAGGCGCAGGGCATTCCACACGCCAAGGCGGTTGTCGAGGTAGCAGCTTTGTACCGTATTTTCGGTTTCGCGGAAGTCGCAGTAAAACGTCAGTTCGGTGCCCCGGTCGATTTCGCGCGGGAACGCATAGCCAAGTTCGCCGGTTTCTTCATCAACCGTTAAAGTACAATCTATCTCACCTTGCGAATCCTTCCCTACCAATCGATATCCGGCCTCGGCCTGCGGGCCCCCGATGCGCACGAGCTGGCGCCCGTAGCGCACCGTGAAGCCGATGCTGTCGAGGTGGGCGAAAACGGCTGTGCGGGGCTCACCAAACACCAGCAGCAGGCAATCCTGCAGGTTTTCGTGGGCCACCACGCGGGGCTGGTGCTGCCACGAAGCTTGGTGCCGACGCACGTAGTCGAGGACGAATTGGGTGAGTTGAGCTTCGTTGCCCGAGGGGGCCGCGATGCGGCAAAGCTGGTGCAGGAGTTGCATAGGAAACCGGGAAAACGTCCAAAGCTAGGCCAAAGTCCGTACTTTAGCTGTTCCATTTCCCCTTCGGCTCTTCCGCGGAACGCCAGTCCTGCCCTCTATATACCGTTTATGCTGCGTTCGCTGCTTTGTTTCTGCCTCGCGCTGCTGTTGCTGCCGCTGCCGGGCCGAGCCCAAACGCCTGATACCATTCGCCAGGTGCCGCCGATGCGCACCGTGGCTCTCGATTCGGTAGGCGTACTACCGTCGGCGGTGGACACGAAAGGCTGGCTTCTGCTCGACAAAGACATTCAGCTGGAACTAGATGGGGCCGTCCATAATATTTACAATTTTAAGTTCGACAAAGCGGAGAAGCAGTTTCGCTCGTTGCGCCGCCGCTACCCCAACCACCCCATGCCCTACTTTTTACTGGGCCTCAGCACGTGGTGGAAAATTCAGCCATCTAATTTTCAGTCGACACAGTACGACAAAGCTTTTTTCGCCTATATCGATACGGCCGCGACCAAAGCCCAGAAGCTGTTCGATGCCGACAACAACAATTACGAAGCCAGCTTTTTCCTGTCAGCCTCCTACGGGTTTTCGGCCCGGCTGCACGGCGAGCGTCACGACTGGCGCAAAGCGACCGTAGATGCTCGACGCTCACTCAACTACCTCAAAAAGAGCCAGGAAGCCAATGGACTAAGCCCGGAATTTCAGTTCGGGCAGGCCCTGTTTAACTACTATTCGGTTTGGATTGGCGAGAACTACACATTGCTCAAGCCAGTGCTGCTGTTTTTTCCGAAAGGCGATAAGAAAGTGGGGCTTCAGCAGTTGCGCAGCGTAGCCGCCAATGGCTTCTACACCGCCACCGAGGCGAAGGTATTTTTAATGCGTATCCTCAAAAATGAGGAAAACAACGCTGAAGAAGCCCTACCCGTGGCCAAGCAGTTGGCCACTACTTATCCTGACAACGGTTTCTTTCAACGCTTCTACGCGTTGCTGGCTTACGACCAAGGCGAGTTCACTGACTGTGAGCGGGTGAGCCGCGAAATTCTCGATAAAATCAACAAAGGCATGCCTGGCTACGAGGCCATTAGTGGGCGCTACGCCAGCTATTTCTTAGGCTATCTGATGCAAAACCGCTACCGCGATTTGGCCAAGGCGAAGGATTATTTTCAGCGTTGCATCGTGTTTTCGGAAAGTACTGGTGACACCGACGGCGGATTTTACCTGTTTGCCAATGCCAATTTGGCTCGCATAGCGGCGAAAGAAAAAGACGTAGCAGCTGCTAAGCGCTATTACGAAGTGGTAGCTGATAAGGCCTCTCGCAAATCGGAGATGTATAAAGAGGCAAGTCTTTGGCTGAAAAAGAACCGTAAGGCCGTATAAGCAATGGAACTCAAAGACTTATTTATTACTCCTTTTTATTTAGCTCTCATTTATGCTATTGCCTATGGAGTACGGTCATCGGTCACAAACGTATATACAAAAAAGTACTTTATTCCGGCCCTAACAGTGAAGCTGGTCGGAGCTATTGCTCTAGGCATTCTTTATCATACGCTGTACGCAGGCGATACCAACAACTACTACCACCAGGCTGGCATTGTTTACCATGCTTTTGGTGATTCGTTTGCGGCGGGTTTCGAGTTGGTTACAACTTCTGGCGATGTGACCCCGGCAATTAGTAAATACACCGACCAATTGACTTGGTTTGGTCATGGGAGCAATGAATACTTTGTAATTCGAGTAGCCGCTGTTTTTGCGCTACTCAGTTTCAACACCTACACTGTGATTGCCGTGCTATTTGCTGCCGCCACCTTCACGGGCATGTGGGCTATGTACATGACTTTCGCCAAGATTCAGCCGGCCGCTTATAAGGAATTGGCTACGGCCGTATTTTTCCTGCCTTCGGTATTTTTCTGGGGCTCGGGCTTGCTTAAAGATTCGCTTTGTTTGGGTGCGTTGGGCTGGTTGTTTTATGCTTTTTATCGAGGTGCCATCCAGCGACGTGATATTTTGCGCTGTGTATTACTCGGAACCGGGGCAGTAGGCGTTGTCTTCGCCATGAAAATCTATATTCTGCTGGCATTCATGCCGCCAGCCTTGTTGTGGGTATTCAATGAAAGTACTCGAGATATACGTAGCCCGCTTGTACGCCTATTGGCTAAGCCGGTTTTTCTGGGTTTAGGAGCTGTTGCTGCCTTTTTTGCGATGTCACAATTAGCTGCGGCCGATGCTCGTTTTAATCTTGATAAAATTGGAGAACAAAGCAAGCTTACTGCCGATTACTTGCAACAGGTAAGCAAAACAGAACAAGGCTCGGGTTATAACATTGGGGTTCAGGATGGCACTTTGGGCGGTATGGCCAAACTTGCCCCGCAAGCAGTAGTAGTAGCATTATTCCGTCCTTTTCTGTGGGAGGCTCGCAACCCTACTATGCTACTTTCCGCCTTGGAGTCAACTTATTTTCTTATTCTCACACTGCGTATTTTATGGCAAGTGGGCGTAGGCAGAGCGTTGGCCACCGTAAGCAGTGTGCCAGTGCTTACACTTTGCTTTGTGTTTAGTCTGATTTTCGCCGTTTCCGTCGGCATTTCCAGTGGTAACTTCGGCACGTTGGTACGTTATAAAATTCCCCTCATGCCTTTCTATCTGAGCGGGCTATATATTATGCAAAGCCTTATTAATTCAGCGGCCAGTCTGCGCAAGGCGCGCCAAGCAAGAACTGCCCAATTGGCCCGTGCCTAACGCTAGCTGAACAAGGCCAGAAAGTTGGGGGTGTTGGCCACTACCGAATAACGCTGCTCGATGGTAGCACGGGCTGCTGCACCTAACTGCTGACGCAAGCCGGCATCGGCCAGAATCCGGCGCAGGCTTGCTTCCCACTCCTGGGGCGTGGCGCACACAAAACCATTCTGGCCGTGCTGCACCACTTCGGTATTCATGCCCACTGGCGACACCAGCGGGGGAACACCCAAGGCCATGTATTGCAGGGCTTTAAATGCACATTTACCTTTGGCCCAAAGGTCGTCTTCCAGCGGCATCAGGCCGATGTGAAAGCCCAGTAGGTCGGCAATCTCGGTTTCCTTGCGCCAGGGAAGGTATACCAGCGAGCGCAGCGGGAAAGCTGGCGGCTGGTTTGAGATAACTCGGAACTCAAAATCCAGGCCTTCGGCCTCAAGCTGAGCCAGTACGGGCACCACTTGGTCGAGGTATTTCAAGGTGGAATGCGTGCCCGTCCAGCCAATAACCAAGCGGCCGGGAGCTGCCTGGTCGCGCACCCGGTTGTGCAGGTTCACTGTGTCGATGGTGGTGGGGTTGACAATGGCACGGGGGTTGAACTGCCGAGCGTAGTCGGCCAGATAGGTATTGCCGCAGCTGTTTTTGTAAGCCCAGCGGCAAATATCGGCCACCTTGTGGTGCCACTTCACGCCGGCGGCAATCTTGTTCGCTTCCGAAGTATTGGCTAGCCAAATGGCGTCGTCGAAGTCGTAAATAAGCTTCTTGCGCAGCACCCGGGCCATCAGCCACTCGAATATGGGCGGGCCTACCGGTGCAGCTTCGCGGTGCACAAACACAAAATCGTACTTCGGCACCGAAAACAGCAGGGCTGCCCGTCGGGCAAAGCCGCCGAGGATTCCTACCGCTTTGGCAATGGTGTGTCCGGGCCGGTATAGAATATCCCAGGTAGCTACCGACAGAAAAGGCACGAGCCGGTATTGATGTCCGCTTGCCTGCAGCACGTCAAGGTATTGCTCGAAACGGAAGCGCTGCGAAGGTGCCCGGCCGGGCGGATAGGGAACGACGAATAGAATGCGCACTGAAGAAAGCTTACTTAATAAGTTTGGTAAAATTGCAGCACAACCCCGGCAACATGGTCCTGCTCAGCAGCGGTCAGCTCATAGAACAGGGGCAGCCGCACTAAGCAGTTGCCGTAATGGTCGGCCCATGGCAGGGCCCGGCCGTCATGCTGCGGGTGGTAGTAAGGGCTGCTGTGCAAGGGCACGTAGTGGAAAACCGCCATAATGCCGTGATGGCGCAGTTCCGCAATCAACGCGGTGCGCTCGGCCAAGCTGCGGCATACGAGGTAAAACAGATGGCCGTTGTTGGTGGCGTAGGCGGGCAGCTGCGGCAAGCCCACTCCGTGGGCAGCTAGCGGAGCCAGCGCATGGGCATAGCGTTGCCAGATGGCCCGGCGGCGTTGCTGAATATCGGCTAGGTTTTCGAGCTGAGCCCAGAGATAGGCGGCAATGATGTCGGAAGGAAGAAACGACGAACCCACATCCACCCAACTATACTTAGCCACTTCGCCGCGAAAAAATGCTGACCGGGAAGTACCCTTTTCACGGATAATCTCGGCCCGAGCCCCATATTTCGGGTCGTTGATGGCTAGCAAGCCGCCCTCGCCGGCAATAATGTTCTTGGTTTCGTGAAAAGAGAACGTGCCCAGCTGGCCCAGGCTGCCCAAGGGGCGGCCGTGGTGGTAACTGTCGATGGCGTGAGCAGCGTCTTCTACCACGGCTACCTGGTGCTGGCGGGCCACGGCCAGCACCGTATCCATGTCGCAGGCAATGCCGGCGTAGTGCACCGGCACAATGGCCCGGGTACGGGGCGTGACAAGGGCAGCCAGTGCCCCGGCATCGAGGTTGGGGTTAAGCGGCGTGCTATCGATAAATATTACTTTGGCTCCGCGCAACACAAACGCGTTGGCAGCGCTCACGAAGGTGAAAGATGGCATCAGAACCTCATCGCCGGGACGGATGTCGAGCAGCAGCGCGGCCATTTCCAATGCGTCGGTGCAGGAAGTGGTCAGCAGTGCCCGGCCAAACCCAAGTTGCTGCTCGAAGTACGCATGCACCCGTTGGGTGAAAAGACCATCGCCGGATATTTTACCCGAGCGTACGGCCTGCTCGATGTAGCGGGTTTCGTGGCCGGAGAAATAAGGCTTGTTGAAGGGAATGGCAAACGACATGCGCAGGCAGCTGGCCAGCAAAGGTACGCCCAAGGGCTCCGGCTTCAGAGCCAGAGGTGGTAAACGTGCTCGATGTGCGCAGGCGTAAAACCGCAATAGGCGTAGAAACGGCACGCACGCGCATTGTCGAGCTGCGTGGTGACGCGCACTTGCGCGCACTGCCACTCCCGCGCCGCGGGCAGGGCGGCCTGCAGCAAGTACTGGCCCAGGCCCTGCCCCCGCCTGCCGGCGCGCACCGCCAGCAGGCCGATGGTGGCCACTTCACCATCGGCCTGCATCGTGAGCAGGCCAGTGGGTGTGCCATCGGGGTCAAAGCACGCCCATACTGCCCGGGCCAACTCGCCGGCGAGTGAGTCCCGCAGCCATTGGCTATAGAGCCGTTCGAATACTCCTGGGGCAAATTTCGGGTCGAGCCGGAAGCGAGAATACGTGCCGCTTTGCCAGGCCAGTTCTTCTAGAGCCGGGCTCCAGGCACGAACTAGCTGTGCATTGGACGGGCTGCTGGGGAGTGGACCGGCCAGCGGCCGCTGCAACAGCACTTTACGGTCGACGAGTTGGCCACCAACTCGCTGTACGGCGGCCGCGCTAACCGAGTCGGCAGGGTCGAGCAACAGATACACCAAGCGCAATTGCTGGGCGCGGGCCTCGGCCAGCAGCTCGTTTAGCCCATCGACGTTGACCGGGGCCACCACCGCGCGGGCCACGCCAAAACCTAAAAACTGGCTGTCCCAAGCCAGCGTTTCCAACAGTGGCGTGCTCATGAGGCGGGGGGGGAACCGGGTTCCGCCACCTCATCAATGAGGTAGAGCGGGCGGTTTTTCACCTGTTCAAAGGTCTTGCCCACGTAGAGGCCCACCAAGCCCAGCGCCGCCAGCAGAAGTCCTGAAAAAAACCAGATTGAAATAATAAGACTGGCGTAGCCGGGCTGCAGAATCAGGCCTAACCAATAGCGCACTAGCGTAATGGGCACAAACAGCAGGGCTCCGGCCGCCAGCAGCCCCCCTGCCTGTACGGCCAAACGCAGCGGTTTGTCCGAACTGACCAGTACAATATCGAGGCCCAGGCCCAGCCGGCGGCTCAGGCTATAGGTGCTGCGCCCAGCCGGCCGCGCCGCGTGCTCTACTGGTAAATACCCGGCCCGAAAGCCTACCCAGCGCACCATGGTAGGAAAGTAGCGGATGCTTTCGCGCAACGCAAGCACCGCCGCAATCACCCGGCGGTGGTAAATTCCGAAATTGCCTATCTCAGGATTTTGTGGCAAGCCGGTGAGGTAGGCCAGAACCCAATAGAAGAGCCGTGACAGCAAACGGGTGTGCCAGACATCGCGCCGCTGAGTACGGCAGGCCAGCACCAGGTCGAAGCCCTGGCGGGTGGCGGCAAACAGGGCGGGAATTTCCTCCGGGCGGTCCTGCAGGTCGCAATCCAGCACCACTACCCACTCGCCATGGCAATGGTCAAGCCCGGCCGTAATGGCCCGGTGCTGCCCAAAGTTGCGACTTAAGCGCAGGCCCCGCACCCGGCCGTCCTGCCCGGCCAGTGCTTCAATCCGCGCCCAGGAGTCGTCGGTACTACGGTCGTCGACCAAAATAATCTCGTAGGCGGGAGAGAGCAGCTGCAAGGCCGCGTGCAGGCGCTGCACCAGTTCCTCTACCGTCGCATTGGCCTGATACACCGGGCTGACAACGGAAAATTGCGGACGAGCCAATGAATAAGCGCGGGGTTTCATATACGGATACGGGCACTAAGCTACGGCGGCGCGCTGCAAGACAGGCGGCTATCCTAACGGTCAGCCACTACTGCTCGGTAGCACGCGGCCAACCGCTCGTATGTGTGAGCCGGAGCAAACTTACGCCGTACAAACGCGCGCCCGGCCACTGAAAACGCCAGCCGCTGCGCCCGGCTACCAGCCAGCTCCACAATGGCCGCCGACATAGCGGGTACGTCGCGATTGGGCACTAATAGGCCCGACTGCCCGTTTTCGAATAGTTCGGCCGGGCCGCCGCAGTCGCTGGCAATCAGCGGCACTCCATAGTAAAGCGCATCCAGGCAGGTGAGCGAGAAGGATTCGGCCTCCGAGAAGTTGAGCACCACATCGTGGTTTTTCACCAAGGCCTCTGTGTCGGTGGCGAAGCCGGAAAAATGTACTACGCCCGCCAGACCGGCCTGCTGCACACTGGCCTCCAGTTCCTGGCGGAAGGCTTGGTTCTTGGCCAAGCCCATGTCGCCGCCCACAAAGTGCAATTGCAAACGCGGCTGTTGGGTATAAGCCTGCCGGAATGCCTGCAGCGCCAAGTCCTGGCCCTTACCGCGAATGTAGTTGCTTAGGTACAGCAGCCGGATAGGTCCGGTCACGGCTTCAGCTACTTCATAGGTCGGGTGCGCCTCGCCGCGGGCGGGCAGCGGGTCGTACACAGTCAGCACCCGCGGGTGGCCGGGGGCAAAGTAAGCCCGCACGGCATCCGACACGCACAGCACGCGCTGCGCCAGGCGCTCGGCCAGCCAGCGCCACGGCCGGGCAAAGAGCTGCGGCAGCGCCTGCGGCAAAAACCGTACGTGCGTCAGCACGGGCAGCCGCCCCAGACTGAAAGCGCGGGCCACGTAGCCGGTCAGGTTGTAAAAGTCGTTGAGATGGATGGCCCGCGCCCCTTCACGGCGGGCCAGTCGGTACAGGTGCCAGCCGTTGAGCAGCAGCAGCGGCAGGTAGCGCAGCAGGTCGGCGGGCCGGCGGCTGATTTCCACGAAGGGCAGCTCGTGCACGCAATAGCCATCGGCTTCCAGCACCGGGCGCGCCGTGCTGCCCGTGGGCACCACGTACACGAACCCAAACTGCCCGCGCAGCGGCGTGGTAGCATGGCGCAGCGCATTCAGCGCGCCGGTTACCGCGCGCGAGTTATCGACAACCAGAATGGTAGGCAGCTTATTCACGGCCAACCTGCTCTATAAGCTCCACCCATTGCCCAAAGATGCGCTCCCGGGTGAAATCCTTCATGCGCAGGGCAGCCAATTGGCCTAGGCGAGCGCGCTCGTGCTCGTTCGCTAGCAAAGCCGTCAGGGAAGCCGTCCATTCGGCCTGGTCGTTGACCAGTGTGGCCGGCTGGTTGAGCATGGGCAGCAGTACCCCGTAAGCACCGGTTTCGGCCCGACGCAGCGGAGTAGTAGGGCTGGCCGTAGCAGGCGCCAGCATTTCACGGGGGCCCGTAGGACAATCGGTGCTCAGTACGGGCAGGCCGCATACCATGGCCTCGCCCAGCGCCATCGGAAAACCCTCCCAAGCCGAGGGAAATACGAAAGCCGTGGCCGGCCGCAGGTATTTGAACGGATTTTGCTGCAGCCCCAGAAAATAAACGTCGTAGTCAGGGGTGAGCGGGGCTTCTTCCCAAGCCGCAAACACTCGCAGGCCCAGCGCGCGGGCGTGGCTTAGCAGCGGGTCGCGCAGTTCGCCGTCGCCCACAAACACCAGCTTGGCCGGCTGCTGACGCAGTACCGCCGCAAAGATATCAAGTAGAGGGGCCTGATTTTTCTGCAGCGTGAGGCGCCCAGATGTTACCAGCACCGGCGCTGCGGCGTACACGGCCGCTTCGGCCGCTGAGAGTGCCTCCTGGCTTTTGGCCTCAATCTGGGCCACTTCAAAAAAGTTGTTGATGGTCAGCAGTTTTTCGCGCTTAACTCCGAACCCTTCCACCAACTCCGGAATAATGTCGCGGCTCACCGTCACAATGCGGTCGGCACGGTTGTACAGGGCCGGAATCAGCACCTTCTTGCGCAGCCAACCGATGGGACCGCGAATGTTGGCATCGTGCAGCTTCGAGCCGTGCACGCACAGAATGGTTTTGCCCGGCCCGCCGCTGAGCAGGTTCACGTAGTCGGCCCCTTCGAGATGGCTGATAACCACCAGCGGCTGCAACCGCTCGCGCAGCCGGCGCAGTCCGCTGATGCGGCGCCGAAAATTCTGCAGCTTCGCTACTGCTCCTCCCCCGCCGCTCACTTCCAGGCTCACCACCGGGTTGCCGCTCGGGTACAGGTCGTCGCCGTCGGCATTGAATACGGCCTCCGTCACGGCGTACTTATTGGCCAGTTCCACGCTGTGGTCGTGAAAAACGCGTTGCGCGCCCCCCAACCCTAGGTTTGGAATCAGCAACAGAATTTTAGAGGGGAAAGTCATCGATATGAAGGAATAGCTGAAGCGTTAGTGTTGCAGCAGCGCCGCCAGGCGCTGGCGCAGCGCGCTAGGTTCCACGAGAAAAACTGCCGAAAACGGCTGTAAGCCTACTGTCCCAATCTGGACATCATACTAATATTCTAATTTATTGGTTAATATTTATATACATTCAAAGAGTTGCTTAATAATTAAAAATAATGGCGGCGGTTTGGTTTAAAGAAGGGTGATTTTACTATCTCACTCAAATAATGCTTCCTTGACTTTGGCCTTCCCAACCATGTTGAAAGGCTTTAAAGCTGAATTGAATGGTAAAGTAAAATTTTAGATTAGATATTTCCCCATTCTAGACCACCCGCTTTTATATATTTCATAAAAATTAAACTCCTCTTCTTAATAGTATCATTCCTACTTGATGCATTTTACATTATTTGAATCAACTTCAACAAAGCAATATTAACGTTAAAAAATAAATTCGACTCAAGCATAACTACTCAAATTTTACTCAACGATTTTATCCAGAACTTAAACCGCTGCCGAAGTGTAATTGCAAAATATTTTGCCAATGGACTGTTCTCAAATTCCCAGATTCCTTTTAGCCAGTTTTGCGGATATGTATAACAGACTTCAAACCACCGTTCGCCTAAACCGTGGCGTAACGCGCTAGGTTCGAATAATGGTTTTTCATCATTATACAGGATAATTTTGAGCAGCCACATTTCTACTTCTTTTAAAGTCAAATCGCCAAGTGGGCGGTTGAGCATAGAAATGACATTATGTAGCTTTAGCTCACGCTCAGTATAGGGAAGTCCCCAGTCACTTAGCAATCGCGCACGCACCTCATCCGCTACGCTAGCCCTATCTGTCAGGATGGTGTTTTTACTAACTTTCGGTGGTACCCTATAGTGAAATAGTACTTCAGGCAGCGCAACTGCCCACAACTCTCGTATATACCGGGCAAAAAAATCGTAGTCCTCGGTCTGCCGCAATGCTGCGTCATATTGCATTCCGCCTTCCCTAAACAAGTAAGTCCTTAGCATCAGCGTAGGATTACCAATAGGCAACGTGAATAAAGTTAACACCTGGACGGCCTCCGGAGTCACCGGGTAACGATTTAAATAAATGCTGTCCCCAAAGTTTTGAATCCAACTTCCCACAGCATTTATTTCCGGATGATTTTCCAGATAAGCGACCTGACGGGCTAGTCGCTCAGGGTGGCATATATCATCGCCATCCATTTTAGCAATATACTGCCCGCGTACTGCTGCCAGCCCCGCATTGTCGCTACCCGCCCGGCCCAAATTTTGAGTATTGCGAATCAGTATTATTCGGTCATCTGAAATACTGGCAACTATCGCCGCAGTATCGTCAGTTGATAAATCATCGACTACAATTAACTCAAAGTCAATAAAAGTTTGACTTAAAATGCTTGCTATCGTTTCACGAATGTAAGGAGCAACATTATAAACGGGCAATAAAACGGATACTTTAGGTACCATAGGTTCCACACTTAACGCACTAATGCCTGAACGTCTGTCAGCCAGAGGTCAAGTAATTCAAGTTCCTTTGGAGTCACAATATTTTCTTTTGCCAGTTCAGCATAAGCGCTGCGTAAGTTCTCAGCTACTGTTACGCTTGGATTTATAGCTCTTTTCACCGCCGCAATTACTTTATTTGGATGGAGATAGCACGGTATTTCTGACTCGAAGTCTTTAACATAATCGTGTGGGTTGCGCACCTGTATTACCGTTGCTTCAGTAAAACCAAGTCGGTAGCCGTGCGCCCACATAATCGGCTGTGCCACTAAGCCGCGTAGAATGTCTGTGAATCGAAAAGTTACGTACGCAGGCAGGTAGAGCAAAGGAAAAAGTTCGCTCCGCACGGCAGTATTCTGAGAGTTAAAAGGGCAAAGAGTACCTTCAGCCAAAACAATTGGTGTACGCTTATCGAAAAAAATCTCAGTGTTGTCCACCAGTCGGTATATAGCGTCTACATCAGGGTCACTATCGGCCAAGCCTTGCCAGATTCCGACTTTCACGTTTTCTGTGCTTAAATCACCTTCTTTCATGTTGTGGCTTTCGTCAAGGATAAGGTCGAGCGGATAACCACGGGGCCAGATATGATGCGAAGTAAAATTTTTATATAGGTTTACGAATCCCCTATTTACCGGTGTAGTGCAATACTCTCCTTCCATGCTGGGAAATGTCCAGTCGTCATAAGGAATATTGTCATCGTCGGTGTCGATAATCATTTGAGCGCCCTGCTGCATAGCGTGCAGGTAGCCCATCATTTTGCGCCCATAATGATTAAAAGGAAGTTTAGTCGAAAGTTGAAATCCTTGGCCTTCTTGGTCAGTCACGGATAGATATGTAGCCCCGGCAGCCTCCCACTGAGCCGGTGATTTCTTGTCGCCTGCCACAATAAGCTGATGGGTGGGCAAGGCTGCAAATTTGATAACCGCTTCGGTTGGCGCAAAAATGGACGTAATGACGATGGCAGGCTTGGTACTCATTATGTGAAGATGTAAATCGAAAAAAGAGGTGGTGGGCTGGGCCCACGACTAAAAAAGAAATTGCTAGGCGACAGATGAGACTGTTCCAAATGATTCTTGGTAAACGCGGGCTATACCTTCACGAAGGTCGATGTGATGCTCCCAACCTAATGCACGCAATCGTGACACATCGAGCAGTTTGCGAGGCGTGCCGTCGGGCTTGGTGGCATCGAGTTGAATGTTGCCCGTGTAGCCGGTGACATTACGCACCAGTTCAGCCAGTTCCAGAATGGTAAGGTCCTCACCAGTACCCACGTTAATGGGCGCGGGCGCGCTGTAATTATCCAATAGGTGCAGGCAGGCTATAGCTAAGTCATCAACGTGCAAAAACTCGCGGCGCGGTGTGCCTGAGCCCCATATAACCACCTCTGGCTGACCATTCATTTTTGCTTCGTGAAACTTGCGTAACATGGCAGGCAGCACGTGCGAATTTGCTAGGTCGTAGTTATCGCCCGGACCATACAAATTAGTAGGCATCGCGCTGATATAGTCGCAACCATGTTGCTTGCGAAAATACTCACAAAGCTTGATGCCAGCAATTTTGGCAATAGCATAGGCTTCATTGGTTGGTTCGAGCGGGCTGGTGAGCAGGTACTCCTCTCGGATAGGCTGCGGACACATTTTGGGGTACACGCAGGATGACCCCAAAAACAATAGCTTGCGTACACTGTGCTGATGGCTTTGCTCGATTACGTTGGTTTGCAACTGCAGATTATCCAAAAGGAAATCAGCCGGATAGGTATTATTAGCTTGAATCCCACCAACTTTAGCAGCGGCCAATAATACATATTCGGGCTTTTCGGTTTCAAAAAAAGCTGCTACATCCACTTGTTTCCGCAGGTCGAGTTCTTGCGAAGTGCGTACCACTAGGTTGTGGTAGCCTTCCAACTTTAGGCGGCGCACCAGTGCTGACCCCACCATGCCCCGGTGACCGGCTACATAGATTTTTGCGTTTTTTTCCATCTTTAAAAAGTCAGCGGAGCTTCGTCGAAGCAACGATTGCGCACTATTTACTCTGCGTAAGCCTGTGGGATGTGGTGGCCGCCTTCGCGCAGGTAGGCATCACGCTTAAACAGGTTCAAATCGGCTTGTACCATTTCCTGCACTAGCGCAGGCAGATCGTATTTAGGTTCCCAGCCCAGTTGACGCTTGGCTTTAGTGGGGTCGCCGATGAGTAACTCTACTTCTGTGGGACGGAAATACCGCTCATCAATTTCGACTACCACCGTTCCTGCAGGAAGTTGAAATTCGGCGTCTCGACAGGATGCTACTGTGCCGCGTTCGGCAACCCCTTCTCCCGAAAAGACCACATCAATCCCCAACTCAGCAAACGCTAAGCGCACGAATTCTCGCACAGTAGTCGTGACACCAGTGGCAATTACGTAATCCTCGGCCTCATCTTGCTGCAACATGCGCCACATGGCTTCCACATAGTCCTTGGCATGGCCCCAGTCGCGCTTGGCATCTAGGTTGCCAAGATATAGTTTGCCTTGTAAGCCCAGCGCAATACGGGCAGTGGCCCGGGTAATTTTACGGGTCACGAAAGTTTCGCCACGTTGCGGGCTTTCGTGGTTGAAAAGAATGCCATTACAAGCGTACATGCCATAAGCTTCACGGTAATTAACCGTAATCCAATAGCCGTAGAGTTTAGCTACAGCGTAGGGCGAACGTGGGTAAAAAGGTGTTGTTTCGCGCTGAGGAACCTCTTGTACTAGTCCATACAATTCTGAGGTACTAGCCTGATAAATGCGGGTTTTCTTAGCCATACCCAGCAGGCGCACGGCTTCGAGCAGGCGTAGCGTACCGATACCATCAACATCAGCGGTGTACTCTGGCGTGTCAAAGCTAACCTTCACGTGAGACATTGCACCGAGATTATAAATCTCGTCGGGTTGCACTTCCTGAATAATGCGAATCAGATTGGTGGAGTCAGTCAGGTCGCCATAATGCAGCGTGAAGCGTACATGGGCCTCGTGCGGGTCTTGGTACAAGTGGTCGAGGCGCTGAGAGTTGAGCGAGGATGACCGACGCTTGATGCCGTGGACTTCGTACCCCTTAGACAGGAGCAGTTCGGTGAGATAGGACCCGTCCTGCCCCGTAATTCCGGTTATGAGTGCGCGTTTCAATGGAGTAATGTAAGTATGTTGAACTATTTGTTGCTTATGGTGTATGTCCCTGACCGAGTCTTGGCGTGTTGCCTCATTACGCAATTAGCTCAGTTCAGTTGGCGCACTAACTCTTGCAGAAGCGCAGCCCGGCACGAAGTATAGTGTTTTTGCAAAATGCTGTCATAAAGCGCAAGCGGCACCGTGCTCTGCTCTAAATAATTTAACATCAGCGCCTCAAATTGAGCATAGGAGCCAACATTTGGGCATACTTCGTCTAGCTGGTAAAAGCGGGTCTCTTCGTTGTCGGGATACCTCCCTAAGATTAGGCACTGGGCGCTAAGCAATTCTAAATAGCGTGGTGTGACAGGATTAAAACCGCCTGTACGCTTTTCACCACCATCAATTCCTGGTGTACTATAGAACGAAATTTTGCTGGCTCGCAGCAGTTCGATGTATTCTTCTCTTGTTTTAAACTCGCCTATTATCCCGCGCAGGTTTGATACGTAGCACAATACTCCATCGACTTCCTGCTGACGCAAAATCTCGACATTCGGATATTTGTTGCTAAATTCCTGCAAATAATTGCTTAGCACTGGGTTGGTACGGCCGGCAAGAACGACGTCATATTTCTTTTTGTATATCTTACCATGTTCTGCTTTATAGCGGTCAGACAGACTGAGCGGAAAATGGGCTAGATTCAATCGACAGCCTTGCTCTTTCAAATACGCTACCGCCTCCATACTAGAAATTAGCACGAGAGGACATTGTCGATAAGTTTGCTCAAAAGCGGCTATATCTGTCTGCTTCCACAAGTCGATAAAAGCTGGAATGGCTTTCGCAGATGTAGAGTAGTTGGGCTGGGTGTTAACGCCCATCTCAAACACCAAATAATACCCCTTAAATGGCCTAAACACGTTTGCCTTTTCAACCAAGTTATTAACCGGGTCTATAATTCCGGCTCCAGCCAGAAACTTCCGGCTTAATTTATTGATGAATAATTTCCTAAAAAGTGGAAAAGCATTTAGAATGGATATTTTTAATACTTTAGACAAGTCTTCTTCCCATTCATAGACCAAATCATAAAATGATGCTTTCAGATAAGACCTAGTCGATAATATAGCAGCTATAGTCATTTACTTGCACAATTTAAGTCTGATGGTTGAGCACATTCGGTTGCAAAGATAGTTAATTTACTGCGGATTTTAATAGATTTTTAACTATGAATATATAATTATATAAATACATATTTTATCAACAATTTTGGTAGCTGGATAAAAAAGTCAATTATAACCGATAATAAGGCATCGCGCATTTATCCCCACATCGTGCGACAGAATAGATTAGACGGTGTAATGCACGTACGAGTAAACTAGGGCGTGTGGACAGTTAACGGAGCTAAGCCAAGCGAGGGCGGCGAGTAGGTGCGCAGAGGCGGGGGGAGGCCGCCGTCTTGTCGTAGCGCGTGGCTAAGCTCCTGGCTTCTTTGAGCCGACCAAAGAAGCGTTCGGCCTTGTTGCGGTTGGCGTAGAGGTTCTGGTCGTAGGCGCGGGGCCCGTTGCGGCTGGTTTTGGGCAGCATCACCGGCTCGGCGTGGCGGCCGGCAATGGCGGCCAGCACCGCAACCGCATTGGTGCCATAGGCTTTGTCCGCCACGACGGCCCCGGGTGCGTGGCGTAAGCCCGCTAACAAGGCCGGCAACTGCGTGCAGTCGGCCCAGTGGCCCGGCGTGAGCACCAGGTGCAAGCAGTTGCCCAGCGCGTCGAGCACCGCGTGTAGCTTCGGCGAGAAGCCACCCCGGCTGCGGCCGAAACCTTCGGCCGCAGCCGGGGTGCTTTTTTTGCCCGGCCGCGGCTTTATGGGCCTTGACGGTGGTGGAATCCACCAGCACCCAAGCATAGTCGAGTTCCTGGACCGCTTGGAACAAGGCTTCCCACACCCCGGCTTGCGCCCAGCGCCAAAAGCGCCGCGCGACCGTGTTCCAGAAGCCAAACCGCTCGGGCCAGTCACGCCAGGAAATGCCCGTCCGTACGCGGTAAAGCACCGCATTGACAAACAACCGGTTGTCGCCCCCCGCGGCTCAACCGGCTCAGCGTAAAAGGTTCGAAGGCTTTCCATTCGTGTTCGCTTAACTCGTGGCGGCGCATTCGCCAAAACTACCGCTTACTGTCCACACTCTCTAGCTTGTGCTGTCACGCAACGGAATTAGTGTGAATATTCGCTATATCAATTCAAAACCTGCGAGTACCAGACATGGGTCGAATTAATAGTCGTGAATCGACGGAGTGTCCCTCGACGGTCTTGTTCCAGTGCCCAGCGTTACCAGCGGCCCAGCAGCACTGACTAGATGCCTTGGAAAGAGACATGGTCGGCTTGTTGAAGCCGGCTGCCACTTGGCACGCATACTTCACCTTGAAGGTTAGCCAGTATCTTTTGCGGGGTGGTGCGCACCCCACCAGAATACAGTTTTTAAGTTATAAGTAGCAAAAATTAAGACTTCCCGCTGTCCATTTCAGTTATAATACCTCAGACCCAAGATGGTGGGACAACGTTATTATCGAACTGTTCACGCATTGGCAGTGGAGTAATTTCCTAATAAAATGAAATCGTTGACCTGTGCCACGACAACACCCTTTGTGCGCTCAACCCTCTGCAGGTGGCCACTATTTTCTCACACAGTAATTCATAGAAACACGGTTTTATGAGTAGCTTTTACTCATAAAACCGTGTTAAAAACGTATTGAGTATCTGGTGTTGGTCTAATCAAGGATAATTCTTTGGTTGTACCGGTCGGCGCGAATTTTGATTCGCGCCGTGTGCATGGTTCAGCGATTTGCTGAAGGAACAGGACCTGCGCACGAGCATGCCGCAGCGCTGGCGCAACAATCAATTTAAGGCTTTGATGATGTTGGTCTGCCCTCCGCCCTTAGGATAAGACCGGTGAGGACCGGCCGGAAACAGGTCGGTGAAATACCAACAGTGCCGCCAGTAGCGTTTGGGCAGCGTGGCCCACAGCAACCGGCGGGCCGTGGCCGTGTCGCGGCGACCTAGCACCCAGGCCACGACGCGTCGACTGGCGCGCTCGACGGCCAACCAGAGCCAGACTTTGCGCCGTCGGCGGCTCACAAATGTCCACATCTCATCCAATTTCAGAGCTCCTCACTGCTTGCGTTGCGCCTTTTTATGCCGCAGGCGGGGAAAAGGTGGACATGGCTGCTACGCTTTTTTTGGCCACGGTCATGCGCGAAACGTTCGTCACGCGCCCGATGCTGTGCTGTGCGCTCGGCCAGGCGTACGTGTGTTGAGCTGTTACTATCTGCGATTATACTAACCCATCAGGTATTAGACCACCGACAAATTTTTACTCTACAAATGGCACACTAAAATTGCCATAGACTTTTTTATCAGCTGGAGCATTCAACATTCTCAAGACTGCACCTTCCAACTTGGATACATTCACTTCATACTCCTTAAGCCCATCATATCTTTTATGATTACTACTTGACATAGGTAACCCATCGATATCTTCTCCCAAAACAACATCGTAGTATTTTATTCCCAAGGAGTATGCTTGGCAATAATACTCAGGCATCAGCCTATTTACTGGAATGATTTCGATAACGTGTGCTTTTTCATAACGCATGAAAAATTGTTGGATAAGTCCCATTCCAGTTAGAGCGACAAGGTATTCGGTTTCTTGAAAAAGCTTTACTTGCTCGTCGATGCTTAAATGCTCTGCATATACAACCTCGAATCCATACTTATGGAGCATATCGATTACTTCTGCCTCATTGCTGAGCCCTCGGGTGTATAGCTTTTTATCCCGGCTAAGAAATACTCGCTTACTGGGAATAACTTCACCCAAATTATACAGATTTCTCGTAAAGCTCCAACTTTCTTTTCCAAAATAAAGGGCTTTTGGTCGATATAGTTTCTCTACTTGCAACCATTCATGTGGCTCCTGAATAAGCCAATTGAATGATTGAAAATAAGGGCTTTTGGAAAAAAGATATTGAAAAAAAGGACTATTGTAAACAAATCGATTCACAATAATCGGAGTATCCTTCGGCAAGTCCGTCTTCGACAACACTGAAAGGCGGCACACAGTCTCTACAAGATGATGGTACAGGTTTCTAGTTGCCGAGCCGTCATAAAGCACAGCAGATTTTATAAATTTGGCCTTGCTTCTATGAAGTAGATGAGGTAGTATGTATGGATATTGATAATCAGCAGTGAAGACAACGGTTTGCTCAATTAATTCATTTAATCCTTTTGTGCCTAAACAACGTTCAGGTTCAACTAGAACATCATCAATTTCAAGGACATATTCAGCCTGGTTCTGAATTTCCCAATTGCCTAAATCGTTGTGAAGGAATTTATTAAAAGTTTCTTCATTAAAGCAAATAGGTAAATCTTTAATAACATGCGCCTCATTGAAAAAAAGATAACGCATATCATTGCCCTCGTGTCTTTTTTTCCAAAATTTTTCTGCTGTAGTCCTGCCAATTCTTGAGCGCCACAGAAATGAACGCAAAACTCTTGTGAATATATTCATCTTAATTTAAGCTTTATAGATTGAAAAATTGCCTTATACCGTGAGAATGTTGAAAAGCCAAAGATAGCTCAAATTTGAGCTTTAGTGCAAACCTAGGTTCGGTGTATATAGTAGTCACATTGGTTGAACCTGTGATTCTACTTCCTGCTTGCTTTTCTATAGTTGGTAGTCTTAGTAAGGCTTTCCGCCACTTCTTGGGTGTGAACTTAGTCGGTGCATAGCCGGATTTAGAGCTTATTCAAGAGTGAGCGATATGTTTAAAGTCGGGAGAATAGAGCATTATGCACAATAGACGAGCCCTATAGGTTTCGGCTACTGAAATAGCCTCACTGCTACGTAGGCAAGTGTATTATCTAGGAGCTGTTCTCAATTAGAAGGCTATTTTGGGGCATGAATGCAGACCGCACTTTACTGACTGATTCGATGTGGGCGGAGTTGTCGCCGCTGCTGCCCGGGCAGGCCGGCAAGCGCGGGGTGACGGCGCCGATACGCGGGGCTTTGTGGAGGCCGTGCTGTGGCTGGGGCGCACCGGGGTAGCTTGGCGGGACCTGCCGGCGCACCTGGGCCAGTGGCACCGGGTGTACGTGCGGTTTGCCCGATGGCGGGACAAGGGCACGTGGGAGTTGGCAACAGCCTGGCTGATAACCCACAACCGCCGGCTTCCGCATTCCCGCCAACGGCAGTTGCAGGTGGATTCGACCAGCGTCCGGGTGCACCAGCACGGCACGGGCGCGGCAAACAAAACGGCGAACAAGCCGTAGGGCGCAGCCGGGGCGGCAACACGAGCAAGGTGCACTTGGTCGGGGACGGGGCGGGCCAGGTACTAGGCTGGCAACTCACGGCAGGGCAGGCCGGGGACGCGCCGCAGGCGGCCGGGCTGCTGGTCCACTGGCTGGCCCCGGCCCAACAGGTGCTCGGCGACGCGGCGTACGACAGCGATGCGTTGCGGGCGCTCATCGCCGCAGCCGGGGCCAATGCCGTCATCCAACCCAATCCCCGCCGCAAAAATCAGCCGCTCTTTGACGCGGTGGCGTACAAAGACCGTCACCTCATCGAACAGACGTTCAGCAAGTTCAAGCAGTTCAGGCACATTGCCACGCGCTACGACAAACTGGACCGCTCGTTTGATGCATTCATTTGCTTACGCGTTATCACCCTCTACCTTAATTGAGAACACCTCCTAGATGTATAGTCCCAATGAGTGATGGTGTATTTTCCGGTCTGGAATTTCGCACGCACCTATGGGACAAGTACTCCACGGCAGCGCCCGCACAACGGCGGCAATACGGCGCGCTATCCAACACAGCCAGGAAAGCCTACAAAGCCTAGCCACACGCTTCAGCATCAACCCGAAAACGGTAGCCAAGTGGCGCAAGCGCCCCAGCGTGCTGGATGCGCGCATGGGCCCGGAACCGGTTTCGACGGTGCTCAGCGCCGAGCAGGAAGCCATCGCCGTAGCCTTTCGGCGGCACACCTTGCTGGCCCTGGACGACTGCCTCTACGCGCTGCAGGCCACGATTCCGCACCTGTCGCGCTCGGCGCTGCACCGCTGCTTCCAACGCCACGGCATCAGCCGCCTGCCGCTGAACGAAGACGGGCAGAATCCGCCGAAAAAGAAGTTCAAGGACTACCCGATGGGCTACCTGCACGTCGATTTCGCCGAGGTCCAGACCGAGGAAGGCCGCCAGTATCTCTTCGTGGCCATTGACCGCACCAGCAAAGTGGCGTTTGCCGAACTGCACCCACGGGCCAAACGCGTCGTGGCGGCCGAATTTCTGCGGCGCGTGCTCGACAAGCTGCCGTATAAAGTGCATACCGTGCTGACGGATAATGGGGTGCAATTCACCCCGCAGGCACATCAATTCCTGCCGGGCGGGCACAGCTTCGACCGCATTTGCCGCGAATACGGCGTGGAGCACCGCCTGACGAAACCAGCCCATCCGTGGACCAATGGCCAGGTCGAACGCATGAACCGCACGATTAAGGAAGCCACCGTGCAGCGCTTCCACTACCAGACCACCGACGAACTCAACGAGCACTTGCAAGCCTTTTTGCTGGCCTACAACCATGCCAAGCGCTTGAAGACCCTGCGCGGGCTAACGCCGCACGAACTTGTCTGCGCGCAGTGGCAAAAGAACCCCACTATCTTTACCCGTGACCCGACCCACCTCACGCTGGGACTATACACCTAGAGTGTGTGGACAGTTAGCGCAGCCAATCGAGTGCGGCGAGTAAGTGGGCAGTGGCCAAAAAGGAAACAGCGGTTTTATCGTAGCGTGTCGCGAAGCCTCTGGCTTCCTTGAGTCGCCCGAAGAACCGTTCGGTCTTGTTGCGGTCGGCGTAGAGGTTCTGGTCGTAAGGACGGCGCTCGTTGCGACTGGTTTTGGGCGGAATGACGGGCTCGGCGTGGCGGCCGGCAATGGCGGCGAGCACGGCGTTGGTATCGTAGGCTTTGTCGGCCACGACGGCCCCGGGCGCGTGGCGCAACCCCGCCAACAAGCCCGGCAACTGCGTGCAATCGGCCCAGTGGCCCGGCGTGAGCGCCAAGTGCAAGCCCCCAACGCGTCAACCGCCGCGTGCAGCTTGGTGGAAAAGCCGCCCCGGCTGCGGCCTAAGCCTTCGGCTGCGGGCGTGCTTTTTTTTGCCCCGCCGCGGCCTTGTGGGCCTTGACGGTGGTCGAGTCCACCAGCACCCAAGCGTAGTCGGGTTCCTGCACCGCTTGAAATAAAGCTTCCCACACCCCGGCCTGCGCCCAGCGCCGAAAGCGCCGGGCCACCGTGTTCCACGGGCCAAACCGTTCGGGCAAGTCGCGCCAGGAAATACCCGTTCGCACGCGGTAAAGCACGGCGTTGACAAACAAGCGGTTGTCGCGCCCTCGACTTAACCGGCCCAGTGTGTGGGGTTCGACGGCTTTCCATTCGTGTTCACTTATTTCATGGCGGCGCATGCGCCAAAACTAGCACTTACTGTCCACACGCCCTAGTCGAATAGCGCACGTACCAGTATAGGTTCGGGACCTGCACGGCCTTGAAGGCAAACTGCTACAAACCTTTTGCGCCAAGCTTCAGAACCGGTGGTGCATTAAATTTCACGGTCTAAACCACTCGAGCAGGAATCGTCACGGAAACTGACTATGGGCCGCTCACAGCCCAACGTCGTCAGCTTTGCTTGGCAATAAGGGCGCTAGTTATATCCTACTCTGCCTCATTGATTGCGTATTGTCGCGCATCCCAAAATCGGCGCTTATAAACACATTTCTAGGCGAATATTATCTTAAATTGAATTACTGCTAATCAATTCACTGCAAAGAACCGAGGCAAGCGACGCTCCAAGTATACTGGAATTCGCTGAAGGCCATACAACATACTTTTAACTAAGCAACTTAACTGTTGCTTACGCTTACCTTGCTCACCCAGATAACTGGCGTAGTATCCATATTGTTGAGCTAAGAAGATATCGGCATATTTTCGATTCTTCGGTTCAAATACGTGTTGCTGAAACATCCGGCCTTCGTAAATGCGGCGCTCAAACTGAAATGCGGAGTGAGCGGCTACATTTGAGATGCTTTGGGCATGCAGTCGATAGTACGACATTACCCGAGGCAAATACAAAGCCGGGCCCCACCGAGTGCTTAACAAATGTAGTGTATAGTCGCCGCTGTATACGCCAGAAAACCACTCAGGCAACTGCTGCGGCAGGCTGCATGCCCGAAATACCATCGAGGCAGAGGGAACCACCCATCCTACTCGGGCCAAATCGAGTTGAGTGAACCGCACAGGCGGTGCGCTCTCGGAAGGTGACGGCAGGGCGTGCGTTGCCTGCGCGCTGAAGACAGTGGGGGCCCGGTCTTGCTGATTCTCGAATACGACATTGGCATCGTGAAAACAAAAGGCACAGTCCGGATTCGCCCGTAAAGCATCGATTTGGCGCTGTAATTTGGTAGAATCAATCCAATAATCATCTCCTTCCAAATACGCAATAAACTCCCCTTGACAAGCCGCATGTGTTGCCATCAGGTTTCGCATGATGCCTAAATTCTGAGTATGTGCCAGCACACGCACACGTCCTGGGTAGCGCCGTTCGTACTCTTGAGCAATTGCGCGGCTGTTATCAGGAGAGCAATCCTCCCCTATTACCATTTCGACATCAAAATCAGTTTGCTGCATCAGCACCGACTCAATAGCCTGCGCCAAATAAGCTTCGTGATTATAAGTAATGCAGCAAACGCTTACAGTGGGCAACTTGATTGACATGGAATGAATAAACGAATAGAATATTTACTACCTAGGTTGCAGCGGGACGGCGGGAACCCCAGCCACTGTGGCACCGGCCGGCACATTGCGAGTAACTACCGCACCAGCTCCAATCACTGCCTGCTCCCCAATTATAACATCAGGTAAGACTACCGCCAAGGCACCGATTCGACAGCCATTGCCCAAACTACAGCGGCCTAGAATCCTCGCTCCGGGCGAAATTTCGCAATAATCTCCTACTTCGGTATCATGATGTACCGCAGCACCAGCATTAAGCAAAACGCCCTCACCGAGACGAGCGCTTGGTGATACTAATGTATGGTGCATCAGATTTAGGCCTGCTCCCATCTCTGCTACATGGGGTTCTATCACAGAGGTAGCAGCGATTACTGATGTGAGCAATCCTCCACAAGCTTGAAACTGGCGAGCCATTCTCTGCCTTAATGCTGGGCCTCCCAGCCCAAGTACAAAGCGAGGGTCAATATCAGCTAAGTAGGCCAGTGCTTCAGCGTATGTGCGTAAAAGTGGATACTGCCCTAGTACCTGAAGTGGCTGGTTAGGGGTAACATCGTCAAAGAATATGGCCTGTTCACGCTCAGCAACTGGTAGGCATTGCAGCACTTCTACGGCGTGGCCTCTAGCCCCAACAATCAGCATGTGTGCAACAACTAATAAAGGTGAACTTTTAAGATTGAATCAGCAGATTCGCGCCAGTACAGAGAACAAATACTATCTCAACGACAAAGCATCTGCTGAATGACAATAGTTGCTCGTGAGAAAAAAGCGTGCCGCTGCAGCAAAGGTAGTAAATCGACCTTGTAACACCTGTCACTAAAACAGGTGTAAATTTCATCAGAATTATGCCTACTTACACATTATTTGAATAAATAGTATTTATTATATTAATAATATTTATATTTATTTTTAGCACAAACAATCCGATTGATTACTTGACTTTGAATGTTTCAACTTTTTCAGGATAAGATAGGCAGTAAAAAGCGATTGCCATAAGTGGCCAGCGTACGGGTGGGCGAGTAACTAATGCCTATTTGCTGCTTCAATGGGTTGTGGTATTCTTCGATTTCCTACTGTCTGCGGCAAATTGTCGCTAGTTGCTCGTAAATCAAGCTCATATCGCTGTTAACCAAGCACCACATCCATTAGCTACAAATCCTGGTTGACAAACATGTGGCGCACTGCCAACACAACTTGCAGAACTGAGCGCAGCTACCTCCGTTTGGACTAATTGGCCGGAAAATCCAGCGTACTGATGGCCATACATTGTCCTTTTTTTGCACTGTCTCATCCAAGGCAACCGCGCGGAGCTCAGGTAAGTATGCAATTGTGGCCTATTCACTTGCCACTAGAAGTATCTACTTGTGCTAACATTTAGCACTCGGCCAGCTTCGTACAGGAACCGAGCGCTGTGCTGCTCGGCGATAAATCAGCAGAAAAGTTTGGGTACAAATCAAACTAACATGTCTATCTGGAAGTGACTCCAGCATTTAGTAAGCAAATTTAAACGTTGACAACTAACTTAAATCAGCCAGATAAGGGGCTATATTGGGGACAGGCGGAATGCCTTACTATAGACTAGGACGGCAACTTACTCAGTCCGAACAGGAGGAGAAAGCGTGCTGGAGGCCGAAGTCGGGTTTGGCACAATGGTGGCGGTTTGCAAGCGCTGCTGGAGCTTTTTCACTATGCTAAAGATGCGCAAGGCCTCCGCCCGGCCGGTGAGGGCACAGCGAAACGTATGCAGTTGCCGCATTGTCTCAAAAGTCTCCGGATAGGCTTCATCGTGCCGGTGCAGCCAGTAGGTGAGTATACGCGCTGGATTGCGCAGTAGCTGCCACGCCGTCCATGCTAGCCAGCGGTAGTAGCGCTGCCCAAAAGTGGCCGCATCTAGCGCCGGCTCGCGCAGCAAAAAGTAATATACGAGGTCGGTCATATTCGATGTAGCCGAGCCGCGGCCGACGCGGCGCAGGTAGTCCCAGTTCAGGCGCTCCTTATACATGAAATGACGGAAGCGGAGACGCTCGTCATACCAGGTCGTGTAGCCTGCCAGTTGCAGGGCACATCCGAGTTCTACGTCTTCGCTACCGGAGAGTACCGCCCCTCGCTTGGCAGAGTTGTTAAATTCAAACCCACAAGCCCGCAGCAACTGCCAGCCGCGTTTAGGGATGACCGAACCAGCTCCTGCGACACTCACTCCCCGCGCTAACGGCCCCGACGTAGGGCTTGGCGAACCTATTGCGTATACGGCCTTAAACTGCTCGAACCACGCAGGGGGTGCCACCTCGTAGGCGCCTTCGGCATACGCGCCAAGTGTGCCAATTTCCGGGTAAGCCTGCATAGTAGCGACGGCTTGTGCCAAGTAGTCGGGATACAACCAGTTGTCGTCGTCCACCGTGCAGATGTATGGATATCGAGCCTCATCAAAGCCTCGGATAAGGGCGTTTTCCTTACCCGGCTTCGGCTCATCAAACACCCGCAAGGAGGTTGGAGCACCCAATTCGGCCCATAGTTGCGGGGCCACAACCAATGTATCGTCGGTACTGGCATTGCTTACCAGCACTACTTCCCACTCCATACCAACTGGCACCCGCTGCGCCGCCAGATGAGCCAGAGTCTGGGGTAAACGAAGAGCCCCGTTGTAAGTGCAAACAAGCAACGTGGCACCCACATGAGTAATGGCAGTGTCTGGCAAGCTATAATCTGTCATGTATGCTATATCAAGTAACTTTAAAAGTTAAGCAGTAGCGGCTCGCCCCCGTCCAAGGCGGCGTACCAGCCCCGGTGCCAGCGTACCTGCCAACAGTTTAAGATTGCTAATGCTAGGCACTTTTTTCTGCCCGGTTAGTTGTAGCCAGAGAGACCGAAGCAGGTAGTGGCGTGCTGCTTTGTAGTCCAAATCCCGGAGTTTGATATTCGTCAGGAGTAAATAGTCTTCCGCTAGCTTTTTCATAAGGTTATGGTGGTAGCGGTAATTCAGGTAGCGGTCTACGTTTTCGTGCATTCGAACAAGGCTTAACACGAAGCGTTCGGCGTGTCCGCTACGCGTCACTCCTCCCCGATTAATACGGTATACGCCCATGCACTCCGACAGAAAGCCGACGCGCCCTTGGCTGGCTAAAATGACGAAGACGGGCAGGTCAGAAGCTACGCTATCAAACACCCAGGTGGGCAACTCCGATATCAGCCCGTTGCGGAACATAATTGAGCCCGTGGCAATGTTCCAGTCCCGGGTGATGTCGGCCAGCGTGTATTCCGGCTTTAAGTCGGTTGTCATGAGGTGGGGGCTCCTACCCGAACCATCCTCGTACATCACCAGTGCATTGTGAAAGCAGAAGCTGAAGTCCGAATTTGCTTCCATAAACTCGACCTGACGAGCCAGCTTTTGCGGGTCAGTCCAATAATCATCGCCTTCTAGCAGGGCAATGTACTCGCCGCCACAAGCCTGATAAGTGCGAAAGAAATTAGGGTTCGGCCCTACATTATTCGGAGTAGTTACAAGGCGAATTTTTCCTGGATACCGCTCCTGATATTCCTCGATAATCGCACGCGTATTATCAGTGGAGCAATCTTCGCCTATTACCAGTTCCACAGCAAAATTGGTTTGCTGCATCATTACGCTCTCAATGGCTTGAGCAATGTAAGCGCTATGATTATAGGTAATCATGCTGACGCTAACCTTCGGCTTTCCCATAAAAAATCTACCAAGTTACATTTACCAAATTTTACTCTCTATTAAAAATTCAAAGCTTAAAATCGGAAATAAATACAAAACAGCTAAATATTTTCTTATTTAATATCACAGTGCAAAGGCATTATAAACGACTTTCTCCTTTCCTTGATATCTTCAAAAATTTCATCACTTGTAATCAAATAGTTAAGCAGGTCTCTCAATATAATTTTAATCATTGGGAGTTGTAGTTCCAACACGTCTTCATAACTTTCAAAATCTTCTTTGAGCATAGCTGTTTGAATAATAATTCTACCAGTATCGACACCTTCATCAATATAATGAGCTGTATTCCCCAATAAAGCAGCATTATAGTTCAAAGCTTGGTCTATTGCCGCTAGGCCTTTAAATGACGGCAAAATGGAAGGATGAAAATTAATCAATCTGTTAAAGTATGCATTTATCAAATTTTTCTTCAAAATCCTTTCTCCAAAACACAATAAAAAGTCTATATTATGAGCATTCAACTGCTCATGAATAAACAAAGATGTTACACTATTAATTTTGCTTTTCTGTTCAGAGGTTAGGCCATCGTAATTAAAAAGAATTAATCTTTCCGAAAACAAGTATTTAAGTTGTTGAATAACATCAATCCTGTTGCCATCATAAATAACAATGCTAGGTGAATACTTAGCTAAATTGCTGTTATCCGCATAGAATTTCAACACTCTCGATGCTCCTTGTGAACAGTATATTGCGAATGATTTAATTTCTTTATTCATGAATTCAACTTTTTAAGTGAAAAACACTGAAGTTACAAAGATTTAATAATTAAGCGCTAGTCAAGCTCATAAGAACTGAGTAATTGGTGCGTCTCTGCAACTGTATTGTGCATAAGAACATCAATAATAGATAATCCAGGAACAAATTCTCCTTTGCCTTGAGGATACGGTCGCATGGTTGTAACTAAGAAATTGAGTTCAATATTGTTAATCGCGAATATTTCTTTATCGTAAAGGACTCGCCCACCTTGTGCATTAACGTAATTGGTGGCTTGCTCCAGGCGACATATATCAAGCACTCGTTCCTGGTTGCGCAGATGTCGGTTACCGTATTGGGTTGAGGTAGGAATAATTTCTATATTCAGCCCCAAATAGGCAACAATTTCAACTAAGCTGACGCGGATTAAATCAGCAATTGTTCGGGCATTGCTGTTATTTAAAACTCGCTCGACCAATGCAAATACTTGTTCAAAGTGCGGCGCTCGGCGATACCCTTGCGCAATTGTTTGCAGAAGCTTACTACGCCACAGTGCATTTGTGCCTAAATCAATATCGCAAATGTTACGATTAGGGCTAGGAGAATCGAGTGGAACGGTAAATAAAAAGGGTTTGCCGTTAATTAAAATTCTGTTGCGGTTTATCCAACCGCCTTTAATGAATTGGACATCGTCGTAGACGACAAAACAGTCAGCGGCTGCTAATAGCTGAAAGTATCCAATGTATGGAAATAAGTATGGTTGCATTATAGCCACCGTACGGCTGCTCCGGGCTTGAATAGGCGCACTAAAGTTTGAGGTCATACACCAAAAATTTTGATAGTGTGCGCTCACCTGCCTGCGGCATTGAACATGCACAAAACGCAAACCAACCACACCACATCAGACGCAGTGTGCCCATTAAGACAATGCCTTCTTTATTAACGTGCATATACGCCGCACATCGTCAGGGTTTAAATCCTGGTAGAACGGCAAACTTAGCACACGGACACTGGCGTCTTCCGAAACTGGGCAGGCAGCGCCGGTATGGTAAGGCAATTTATTGAGCGAGGGAAAGAAATACCGCCGGGTATTTACTTCTTCGGCACCCAGCGCATCTTTCACCCGATGCATTGCTTCTTCATTCTCGAAGAGAACCGGGAAATACGCGTAGTTGTACGCCAAGCTTGGCTCGTGGGGCTGCGGGAATTGCAGCGGCAGACCCGCAAGTTCCTGCCGATACAACTCGGCCAACTGGCGCCGGGCAACTATAAAACTCTCCACGCGCGGCAAATTACAAAGTCCCATAGCTGCGTGAAACTCCGAATTCTTGCCATTTACGCCCAGGGAAAAATACTCGTCGCCGATATGCCCAAATGATTTATAGAGCCATACCTTACGGGCCAGGGCTTTATCCTGCATGATGATGGCGCCGCCCTCAACGGTATGGAAAAGCTTGGTGGCGTGGAAGCTACAGGTGGTCAGGTCGCCGTAGCTCAGTAATGAACGTCCGTGCACCTGTACCCCGAAGGCGTGGGCTCCATCGTAAATCACCTTCAGGTTGTGCCGCCGGGCAATATCCTCAATTGCCAAGACATCGCACGGGTAGCCGTAGACGTGTGTGGCGAGAATACCCGTGGTGCGCGGTGTTATCGCCGCTTCAATCTTGGCCGCGTCGATGCAGAAAGTACGGTCTTCAATGTCCACAAACAGCGGTTCACAGTTCTCCCACAGAATGGCCGTTGTGGTAGCCACATAAGAAAAGGGGGTAGTAATTATCTCACCGCTAAGTTCCAGTGCCTTAATGGCAATCTGTAAGGCAATGGTGCCATTACTGGTAAACTGCACCAGCGAATTGCCAAGGTAGCTGCTGAGTTCTGCTTCCAAGCGCTGCACTAGCGGGCCATTATTGGTCAGCCAGCCCCGCTCCCAGATACCTTCCAGATAGCCCACATATTCTTCCAAAGGTGGCAGGTATGCTTTTGTGACGTTGACGCTCAAAGGATGTGAATTTTAGTTGTAAAAAAGACTGATTTAAAAAATATCAGTTCAACTCAACGATTTTACGCACCAAGTCTTCATACTGATGTTCCGCGACTAGCTCTCCGTGGCTCAACTCGTAAATTCTGTCGCATTCGCGCAAAGTAGTAATGCGATGTGCAATGATTAAGATGGTGATAGCCGTATGCGACAATTTATTGATGGCTTCGTTTACTTCGCGTTCCGTTTCATTATCGAGCGCACTAGTGGCTTCGTCAAGTACAAGCACTTCAGTCTGCTTATAGAGCGCGCGGGCAATTCCGATGCGTTGCCGCTGGCCACCTGATAGTTTGGACCCACGCTCGCCGATGAGCGTATTTAAACCTTCTGGAAGGCCAGCGATGAATGTTTGGAGCGATGCCTGCTCAATGGCATAGCGCATACGCTCTTCATCCACTTCTAGGTCGCCCAAAGTAATATTGTCCTGAATGGATGCTTCCATCAGAAATGTGTCCTGTTTCACATAGCCGACTATATTATGCCAAGCGTGCAGGTGCTGTGGTGTTAGGGGCTGGCCGTCGATGAGAATAGCGCCTTGCTGCTCAGTATAAAACCGGAGCAATACATTCATCAAGGTAGTTTTTCCGGAACCGGAACTACCAATAAACCCGATTTTCTCGCCTTTCCGAATCTTGACGTTGATATTACGCAGAGTGGGTTTCTGTTCATTGGGAAATGAAAAGGACAAGTTTTCAAAAACCAGACTGTGCTTAAACGTCAAGGGCAGTTGCTGCGGATGAGGTGCTTCATTGAACTCTGCCCCACGGTACGATTCCAAGTTCTCGATAGTATACTGGAACTGTTTGAGTTGTACTAGAGAAATCAGTATCCTATTCACAGAAGGCATTAAGCGGTAAGCAGCTCCGGCAAACAGCCCAACCAATGCGATGAGATTAGTGGAAGTACTGGGAAAGAAAATAGCGTAAAGAAAAATGGTGAGTATTCCAATAATAGCCACCATCTCAATCATTTTGGTTGGCAACAGGCCGAACAAGTAGCTATCTGCATCGAGATTCTGAACCTCGCCTTGATTAACAAGTAACCGTTCGCGGAAACGGTGTTGCTTGTTAGCTAATTTCAACTCGGTAAAACCATTAAATAGGTCCCCGATAATGGAAAAGGATGCCGGCCTTAGCTCATTGATGCGATTACCGATATTTTGGGAGCGGGTACGAAGTACCCGATACGATAAGATTGTGGTTGGCACCAGTACCACAGCTAACAGTACAAGCAGCAATGGCTTGTATAGCATGATACCCAGTATGATTACACAAACGACGACTATTTCTGAAAAAAACGAAAATAATGGTCGCATGACACCATTTACATACGCGTTTGGCACTGCCAATGTACTGTTAATCAAACTTCCTGAACCGTAATCATTGAAATGCCAGAAAGGAAGATTAAGGTACTTTTTAAGTTGGTTTTTGATTATATTGATACCTACTTCCGCGGTAAATCGAACCGTTATGTAATTTACCCAAGTCGTGAATATATTCTTAATCAGAAAGAACAAGAAAATCAATACAATCAGAAACAGAAGGAAACGTGGTTCCGTCTGAAATCCCATCGAATGGTATATTGGTCCAAAGTATTTGCTTTTGGTGATACCGCCAGGCTCCGCGGCTACCATCATTACGGGTACTAGCGACGCCAGTCCCAACACTTCCATAAAGGACGACACCAACGTTAATAAAAAAAGCCAGACCAATTTTCGTTTTTGTGGACTGGTTAAATAAAAACGGATGCTTGCGAAAGAATAACTGATAATACCTTTATTCATATTAGTGTAATTTTATAAAGCATATGAATGCCTTCATTTATTGCAAGGCATCTCACATCCTTTCCTTCTTCGGGAACAAAGGTAAGGCCTTTCCCTTCCTTCTTTGGGAATGCAAAGGTAAAGCTTTCTGGGCTGTCGCGTTTGAAGTCACAGATATTCCTTGCTCTATGCAACTACACAAAAACGAATCATAAGCTCATCTTAAAAAACTAAGTTTCTGGATATAAATCTTTAACAACGTACAGAGGTCGCTGCCGAGCCGCATCCAACCCACGCCAGACGTATTCGCCGATTACTCCTAAGGCAACCATCTGAAAAGCCGACACGAAGAGTAACACCACCATGAGCGTAGTCCAGCCAGCGGGCTCGTTGGGGTGAGTTATTTTCAGGCCGATAACGTATAGGCCATAGAATAGCGCTGTGATGCCCAGCCCCAACCCTAGCACTGATATGGCGCGAATGGGAACAAACGAGAACGCCAGCAGCGAATCGACCAGCAACTTCACCTTTTTAGAAAGCGTCCAGCGCGATTTGCCGATTTGCCGCTTGCGGCGAGTGTACGGTATGGTAACGTAAGCAAAACCCAGCCATACCATAAGGTAGAACACATTGGTATTGCGCTCGTGTAGTTTGAGTATCTCAGTGGCTACTTGTCGGTCAAAAAACACAAAATCGAAGCCACCGTCGGGAATGTTGCGCAGGGCCAGGTTTTTCATGAGCCAATGAAAGAACTTAGCCATGGTAACAGCCAAGCCGGTCTCTTCGCGGTTCTGGCGGTTGCCAATCACTAATTTAAAGCCGTGCTTCCAATGGGAGTACATCTGCGCCATCAGTTCGGGCGGGTCCTGCATGTCGGCCGTGATAATGGCCAAGCAGTCACCAGTGGCGTGGGCCATGCCGGCCACAATGGCGTTGTAGGAGCCCACGTTTCCAGCCAAGTCAACGATACGTATGCGGCTTGGGTAAGCATCCTGTGCCCGGCGCAATGCCCCTAATGTGTCATCGCCCGAGCCATCGTTCACAAACACGTACTCGAACGTGACGTCGGGCGGGAAATTAGCTTCGTTCGCCACCAGTTCACGGGCCGTCACCGGGATGTTATCCTCGTTGAAGTAGCAGGGAATGATGACGGAGAGCCTAGGCATTGTTTGATTGGCGATTATTAAGTTGTCAATATCCGGAGCATGTCATACAGAGCGTAATTGAGACGCCCGTGCATGGCAATAACTAAATGCAATTACACTAACGGAAGCGACATGCATCGGCTTATCTCAACACAATGGTCTGTTACAAAACCTCAAAAATTTCGGATTGCCACCGCTACGGCGGCAACGTGGTCCTCGCTCATACCCGGCCATATGGGCAGGCTCAGGCAAGTTGCGGCCAGTTCAGTGGCAATAGGATAATCACCAGCAGCCAAGTCCAAGCCATGGTAAGCCTGCTGCCGATGCGGTGGCACGGGGTAATGGATAAGCGTACCAATGCCCTGGGCTGTGAGGTGCTGCTGCAAGGCGTCGCGATGCTCAGTGTGGATTACATATAAATGGTAGACGTGGGTGGCTCCCTGCGCCACTACCGGCAGGCGCAGCCCAGCAATGCCGTCTAAATGCTTGTCGTACCAGGCTGCCACCTGCTGGCGCTGGAGCGTCCACGTTGGCAGTTCCGGCAGTTTCACCCGCAACAAAGCTGCCTGTAGCTCATCGAGGCGGGAATTGTAACCCATTACCTCGTTGTAGTACTTACGTTGCGAACCATAATTGCGCAACACCCGAATGCGCTGAGCTAGGTCATTACTGTTTGTGGTTATGGCTCCGGCGTCACCGAGGGCTCCTAGATTTTTGCCAGGATAAAAGCTGGTACCATTAACATGTCCAAAACTGCCGGTATATTGCCCAGCATAAGATGCCCCTTGAGCTTGGGCGTTATCTTCTATTACAAATAGGCCATGTCGGGTGGCGATATTCATTATTTCCGTCATGCGACAGGCCTGCCCATAAAGATGCACTGGCATGATGGCGCGGGTCCGCGGCATGAGGGCCGCTTCAATGCAAGCGGGGTCGAGGTTGCTGGTGGCAGGGTCGGGCTCTACGGGCACGGGCGTAGCCCCGACCTGCGTCACGGCCAGCCAAGTGGCGATGTAAGTATTAGAAGGCACGATGACTTCATCACCGGGTCCGATTTCCAAGGCACGCAGCGCTAGTACCAGCGCGTCGAGGCCGTTGGCGACCCCCACGGCGTGGGCCACCTGGCTAAAAGACGCGTATTCTTTCTCAAATTGCTCTACCTCCCGCCCCAGCACATACCAGTGCGAGTCATAAACCCGGGCAAAAGCGTTTTGCATAGCCTCGCGCAGGGGCTTATGCTGCGGCTCAAAAGAAAGAAAAGGCACCTGCATGCCGCAAAGTTAACTGCTATGGCAGGCTAGTACGTGACTGGTGCTGCCCAATTGAAAACCCAGCTTTTCACAAGAACGGAAAACAGCGTGGTTGGTGGCCTGGGTGGTCATCAGCACGGCTTCGTGGCCGGCAGCTTGCGCGCGGCGCACGGTTTCGGCTAGCAGCTTTACGTGCCAGCCCCTATTAGCCGGTCCCACGGCCGCAAGCAGTACCCGCGACAGCCCCATGCCCAGTGCCGCTGAATCTTCGGACAGTTCGCTGATGGCTAAAAAAGAATCAACGGGAACTGCAGCTTCATCGGGCACCAATACGGCGGCGGCCAAGCCCGCGGCCACGGTGTTTTCGGCATAATGGGCCAAATAAGCATCGGCCCGGGCGTCTCCAAACCAAGCGTCGGCGTGAAAACGGTCGTAGGGATTGCGGGCAGCAGCGGCCACCCGGCCAATTTGCCCGGCCTCACTCACTGCGGCCATCCGCACAGGATAACGCGGATAATCGAAAGCCGACAACTGGTCGCGATAATACGTAAGACGGGTTTCAACCAGCCGCCACCCGGCCCCGGTAAGGGCCTGTAGCATCCGGATGTCTTCGGCTGGAACTACGCTGAAGGCATAAAAAGCTGTATGGCGGTCGGTCAGTTGCTGCCGCAGTTCTTGAGCTGCCTGAACCAACTCGACCGCGGCAGCTTCGGTCGTGAAGAGCCCGGTGAACAGGCGGTAAGTTGGAGTACCGAAATAGGTCGAATCCCAGGCCAACTGCCTCAATAGCCAGTACACCTCTGCCCCGGCCGCTAGGGATTGGCATCGGAAAATTGTGTTTCCAATTCCTCCATCCCATCGGGCAGCGGCTCCCGTCCCAAATAGTTCCTGTTGTCGCTCAGTAGGGAACCGCCGCAAAAAATAATAGGGGGAGTAATATGCCAGCGCCTCGGCCCGGGCTACTATCAGCGGGTTTAAGCCGGGGTTTTCCATCGTTGCTTAAATGCTTCGTGGTCCCGGATATAATCCGCCTCGTCGTAGGGCTGCGAGGCCAGCACCAATTGCACGGCCGAGTGCGAATACTGCATCGTATGCCATGCGCACGGGGGCACGTACAGCCCGACATGCGGGTCCTCGAGGCGGAATAACTGAATTTCGCCGTTGGCTAGCTCCGTGGTGGCGAGAATGCGCCCGGCGGCGGCAATAATCACCTGCTCGGTTTTATGATGAGCGTGCCGGCCGCGCACAATGCTTTCCGGCGTGTAGTACGTCCAGAAGATACGCTTAACTTCGAAAGGCACTGCCTCTTGCTGTTCAATCACGGATATGTAGCCAATAGCAGGGTCGCCCAGCTTGGGCAGTTGAATGAGGTGCGGCTTATTCATAGACAGTGACAATTACACACGGCAGCACTACATAATATTCGGGCACGGTCCGATAGCTCGACACCACCACGGTTTGCCCACACAATAAAGGGGGCACTCCACATCGCGCGCCCCTTTATTGCATTGTGTTTATTGTAAGCCACTAAACCAGCCTCCGGCAGTCCTAGCGGAGTACCAAAACGGTCGCGCCATAGTTATACCGGGGCTGCACCATAGCTGAAGCCATTTTAGACCGTATCTGCTCCAATAGTAAACTGGCTGCCCCCGGCTAGCTTTATTCATAAAATTTGGTCTTACCATAAGATGGCCAGTTTTGAACTTTATCTGGTCGCGAACATTCTGAAAAACACTTTGTGTACTGGCTTAGCTTCGCTAATTTATTTCACGTGCTCCTTTAAGTATTCCAAAGTACGGCGCAGACCTTCGGCGCGGTCCACTTTGGGTTCCCAGCCCAGAATTTCTTTGGCCTTGGTGATATCTGGCCGGCGCTTCATGGGGTCGTTTTCGGGCAGGGTCTGAAAGGTCGGCTTAAACTCGACGCCAGTAAGGCGCGCGATTTCCTCCCCGAACTCCTTGATGGTGATTTCGTCGGGGTTACCGATGTTCACCGGCAAGTGATAATCACTCAGCAGCAAGCGGTAAATGCCCTCTATGAGGTCGTCCACATAGCAAAACGAACGGGTTTGCGAGCCGTCGCCGAATACCGTTAGATTTTCGCCACGTAGGGCTTGCGACAGGAAAGCTGGCAGTACGCGGCCATCGTTGAGGCGCATGCGCGGGCCGTAGGTGTTGAAAATACGGATGATGCGCGTTTCCAGGCCATGGTGGTTGTGGTAGGCCATCGTGATGGCTTCCTGGAAGCGTTTGGCTTCGTCGTAGCAGCCGCGCGGCCCAACGGGGTTCACGTTGCCAAAATACTCTTCTACTTGCGGGTGCACTTCGGGGTCGCCGTACACTTCCGAGGTGCTGGCAATTAGCATGCGGGCACCTTTCACTCGCGCTAGGCCCAGCAAATTATGCGTGCCGAGCGAGCCCACTTTCAGTGTCTGAATAGGTATTTTGAGGTAATCAATCGGCGAGGCAGGCGAGGCGAAGTGCAGAATGAAATCGAGCTTGCCGGGCACGAACACGAACTTGCTCACGTCGGACTGGTGAAACTCGAAATCGGGCCGCCCAAACAAGTGTTCTATGTTTTGGAGTGAACCCGTAATCAAGTTGTCCATGGCGATGACGTGGTATCCCTCTTTCAAGAACCGGTCACAGAGGTGCGAGCCTAGAAAACCAGCCCCTCCGGTAATCAAGACACGCTTTTTTTCTTCAGCCATGTTATTGATTTGCAAGCTACAAGCCGCCATCGTTAGAAATTGATAAAAAACCGGGCGCTTACAACCGGGCCTTCGCCGCAAATGCCGGCTCTGGATGGGTAGTCTGGATACCGATGCAATGATAGGCGAAACCCAACTCCTTCAGCTCTCTGGCATCGTAGATATTACGGCCATCGAAAATAACTTTCTGCTTCATCAGGCGGCTTACTACGGCAAAATTCGGCACTCGAAACTCGGGCCACTCCGTTACCACAAGCAAAGCGTCGGCATCGATGAGGGCATCAAATTCATCCTTAGCGTAGGCAATGGAACTGCCCAACAAGTGTTCGGCTTCTTTCATAGCCACGGGGTCGTAAGCCGAAACGGTGCAGCCGGCCACCAACAGCTTCTCGATAATAACCAACGAAGGTGCCTCGCGCATGTCGTCGGTTTTCGGCTTAAAGGACAGGCCCCAGAGGGCAATTTTCAATCCTTTCAGTTTGCCGCTGAAGTGCTTGCTTACTTTATTGAAGAGCACTGATTTCTGGTCGTCGTTCACGCTTTCCACGGCGCGCAATACTTGCATGTCGTAGCCGTTTTCGTGGGCAGTCCGAATGAGCGCCTTCACGTCCTTCGGGAAGCAGGAACCGCCGTAGCCAATGCCGGGATAAATAAATTTGGTGCCAATACGGGCATCGGAGCCAATGCCGCGGCGCACCATGTTCACGTCGGCCCCCATGATTTCGCACAGGTTGGCAACATCGTTCATGAAACTGATTTTCGTAGCTAGCATGGCATTGGCCGCATATTTGGTCATTTCGGCCGACGGGATATCCATGAAGATAATCGGGTGGCCATTCAGCAAAAAGGGCTTGTAGAGCTTGGTCATCACCTCTTCAGCCCGCTCTGACGACACGCCCACCACAATACGGTCGGGCTTGAGAAAATCGTCAATGGCCGCGCCTTCTTTCAGGAACTCGGGGTTGGAGGCCACGTCGAACTCGATGCTTTCGCCGCGCTTAGCCAGCGCTTTTTCGATTTCGGCGCGCACTTTAGCGGCCGTGCCCACGGGAACGGTGCTTTTGGTTACAATCACGCTGTAGCTGCTCAGATGTTCGCCAATGCCGCGGGCCACGGCCAGCACGTATTGCAAGTCGGCTGAGCCATCTTCGCCGGGCGGCGTGCCCACGGCAATAAACGCTACATCACAGTCTTGCACGGCCCCGGCCAGCTCAGTCGAGAAATGGAGCCGGCCCTTATCCACGTTGCGGGTCACCATTTCTTCGAGGCCCGGCTCATAAATCGGCAAAACACCCTGGCAGAGGTTGTCGATTTTTCGCTGGTCAATGTCGATGCATGTGACGTCGATACCGACCTCGGCAAAGCAAGTTCCGGTTACTAACCCGACGTAGCCGGTACCTACCACTGCGATTTTCATTCTTTCAGTTAAGAGTTAAAAGCTGAGAGTTGAAAAAGTCGATGTCATCAGAGAAAAAAGCAACTCTAAACTCTGAATTCATTACTCTTAACTTTTTCAGGCCATGTACTGCTTCCACCAGGTCTGGAACACGATGAGGCCCCAGATGCGGGCGTGTACGTCGCCGGGGCTGCGCGAGAACAACTGGGTTTTGAGCGCGCGAATGGCATCGACGTCAAAAATGCCCTGCGCTTCGATGAACTCGTCGCGCAGCAGGTCGTTTTCAATCAGGCTCCGCAACTCGCCGCGCATCCACTTCAGCAGCGGCACTTCGAAGCCGTGCTTGGGGCGGTCGTAGAGCTCAGCGGGCAGCTCGGAGCGGAAGGCGTCCTGCACGATGCGCTTTTTCATCGTGGCGTCGACCTTGCTGCTCACGGGCAGCGAGAAGGCGAAGTTCACCACCTTGTAGTCGAGGAAGGGCGTGCGTACTTCCAGCGAGTTGGCCATGCTCATCATGTCCACTTTCGTGAGCATGTCGTAGGGCAGCACCAAAGTCATGTCGGTGAGCAGCACCTCGTTGAGGTCGCCGTCGGAGTGCAGGTGCTCCAGAATATCCTTGCGGCGCTTGGCGGCGGCTTTCTTGCCCACTTTGGCGCGGCTGGCCGGACTGAGCAGGTTGCTGGCATCGGCGGCCGAGGCGAAGCTGGCCCAGTCCCAGTACCGGTCCTTTACGCCGGCCGTCATGCCGCGGGCGAAGCGCTGCAGCTGGCGAATGCGGTTGCCGAAAAAGCCGTTGCGCGACTTGGGCAGGGCGTCCCACACGAAGCCCAGAGCCGTCACGGCTTCAGCCGCCGCGCCGCCCTGGCGCACCTTGAACTCGCCCATGTGCTTGTTGTAGCCGCCGAACATTTCGTCGGCGCCGTCGCCGCTCAGGGCCACGGTTACTTTCTGGCGGGTGCGCTGGCTGAGGATGTACACGGCCAAAGCTGATGAATCGGCAAACGGCTCATCAAGATAGTCCAACATGCTGTGGATGTGCTCGTAGAGGTCGTCGTTTGTCAGTGAGAAAACCGTGTGATTGGTCTTGTGGCGGTCGGCCACCAGGTTGGCATACTTGGTTTCGTCGAAGAAGGGCTCGTCTTTGAAGCCGATGCTGAACGTGTTCAGGTGCGGGGTGTGGCGGGCGGCCAGCGCCGTGATGACGCTGGAGTCGATGCCGCCGCTGAGGAAGGCGCCGAGGGGCACGTCGGCCACGAGGCGGCGCTGCACGGCCCCGTCCATCAGCTCGACCAGCTTTTTCTGCTGCTGCTCGTAGCTGAGCTTGTTTTTGGCGACCTTCTTGGGGTCGTAGGGAATCTTATACCAGGCTTTGCCCACCACCTTGTTATCCTTGATATACAGGTAGTGGCCGGGTAGCAGCTTCTTCACGCCCTTGAAAATGCTGGCCGGGCCGGGAATGTAGTTGAGCTGCAAATACTGGCTCAGGGCCACGTAGTCGAGCTTGCGGGGCACGCCCAGCGCCATCATCGACTTCATCTCTGAAGCGAAAAACAGCCGGTCTTCGTCGCGGTAAATCAGCAGGGGTTTCACGCCGTACCGGTCACGGGCGATGAGCAGGGAGTTTTCTTCCTTGTCGTAAATCGCGAAGCCGAAAAAGCCGTTGAGCTTTTTGATGAAACCCCGGCCTTCGGTGATGTATAGCTGAAGAATGACTTCCGTATCGGTCTGGGAGTGAAACTTGCAGCCGCGCTTGATGAGCTTCTCGCGCAGTTCGCGGTAGTTGAAAATTTCACCGTTAAACACGATGGTGTAGCGGCCCGACTCGTCGGTCATCGGCTGGTTGCCGTCGGCCGAGAGGTCGAGGATGGCCAGCCGGCGGAAGCCCAACCCGCACTGGTCGTACACGAAGTGGCCCTCCGAATCGGGACCGCGGCGAATGATGGCGTCGGTCGACGCCTGCAGGTTGGCCAGCGACTGGCGACCCGTTTCGGTAAAAGCAAATACTCCGGTTATTCCACACATAGTCGCCCGCAAAAGTACGACCCCGCAACCTAAAGGTCCGCAGCGGGGTATTGTCTGCACCACGGATTTATTGGATTCGTCGGATTTCGCGGATTTCGGGGACGATTTCCCGGTTGGCCTCTTGGCCTGCAAGCATCTGCTACTGTACTTTTCTTCTCAACCCCAATTCCCATGGACCTCAACGCACAATTTCAGGCTGCGGCCGATAAAGTAAATAACCTGCCCGGCGACGTAGCCGCCCAGCACATGACCGAGCTGTACGGCCTCTACAAACAGGCGACCGAGGGCGACGTGAACATGAAAAACGACGAAGTCGACGCTTCGGCGGCCGACCAGGCCAGCGGCCCCGCCGGCCTCTCGCAGGCCCAGTGGGATTCGTGGAACCAGTTCAAGGGCGTTTCGGAAGAAGAAGCCAAGCGCCGCTACGTAGCCAGAACCAACGAAATCACGGGCGCGGCCGGCTCGGATAAAACCGGCGGCGCGGCCGAAGCCGGCGAGGTGCCCACCGACGGCCTCACCGGCGCGCCCGCCTCGGGCGACCACGGCGGGCTGAAAGGCGACATCAAAGCCGGCACCCCCTACGGCGGCGAGGATAAGCTGAAGGGCCAGCAGGCGTAGCGTATTGCTGCCAGCGGATTAACCACAATCAGTATGTTAGCAGAAGCCGGCTTCCTTGGGGAGGCCGGCTTTTTTGTGGCTGAAAGGCAAAATGTTATGCGCTGTGGCATGCTTGCTGGTGGGTTTTGGGGCAGTATCATTGCGGCCCGGCCAGGAGGCCGCTCCTCCCCTACTCCATTTGTTGCTGATGAACCGTCGTCTTTTTCTGAACCAGAGCACCCGCGTGGCCCTCACGGCCGCGCTGCTGCCCGCCGTAGCTTGTCAAACCAGTCCTGACAAGCCTACCGCTGATGCTCCGGCCAACGCGGCGGCATCCGGCGAAACGGCCGGCGCTCCCGCAGCCGACAACTTCGAGCTGCATGAACTGACCGTGGCTGACCTGCAGGAGCGCATGGCCAAGGGCACTGACACCGCCCGTAGCCTGAGCGAAAAATACCTGGCCCGCATCAAGGCCCTGAACGAGGCCGGGCCGATGCTGCGCGCCGTTATCGAAACCAATCCTGACGCGCTGACCATTGCCGACGAACTGGACCGGGAACGCAAGGCCGGCAAAGTGCGCGGGCCGCTACACGGCATTCCGGTGCTGGTAAAGGACAACATCGACAGCGGCGACCAGATGATGACCACGGCCGGCGCCTCGGCGCTGGTGGGCCACAAGGCGAGGCAGGATGCTTTCATCCTGAAAAAGCTGCGCGCCGCCGGGGCCGTGCTGCTGGGCAAAACCAACCTGAGCGAGTGGGCCAACTTCCGCTCGTCGCACTCGGTGAGCGGCTGGAGCAGCCGCGGCCGCCAGAGCCGCAACCCCTACGCCCTCGACCGCAGCACTAGCGGCAGCAGTTCGGGCTCGGGCGCGGCGGTGGCGGCCAACCTCTGCGCCGTGGCCATCGGCACCGAAACAGACGGTTCGGTAGTGTCGCCTTCGTCGTGCAATGGCCTCGTCGGCCTCAAGCCCACGGTGGGCCTGCTGAGCCGCAGCGGCATCATCCCGATTTCGAGCACGCAGGACACGGCCGGCCCCATGGCCCGCACCGTGCACGACGCCGCCCTGCTGCTGGCCGCGCTGGCCGGCCCCGATGCCGCCGACGCGGCCCAACTGCCTATTCCGGCCAATTCACCCGCCGACTACACCACTTTCCTGAAATCCGATGCGCTGAGAGGCCAGCGCCTGGGCGTTGAGAAAGCTCACCTGAACGGCCCGCCCGCCGTGGCCGCGCTGCTGAAAGAAGCGGTGGCCGCGCTCAAAGCCCAAGGCGCGACCATCGTGGAAATAGAGCTGAACAAGCTGGTGAACCCGCTCGGCGAAGCCGAATTTGACGTGCTGCTCTACGAGTTCAAAGACGGCGTGAACAAGTATCTGGCCGGGGCCGGGGCCAGCGTAAAAAACTTGGCCGACGTCATTGCCTATAATAAGACCCACGCCGCCGAGGCGATGCCCTTCTTTCAGCAGGAAACCCTGATTCGGGCCGAAGCCACCGATGGGCTCGGCAATGCCAAGTACAAAGCCGCCGTGCGAAAAACCGTGGCCGGCGCGCGCCAAGCCATCAACGGACTATTGAAACAGCACCAGTTGGCCGCCATCGTGGGTGTGACCACCGGCCCGGCCTGGTGCATCGACTGGGTGAACGGCGACTACTCGACGGGCGTGGACTTCTCCTCGCCCGCCGCGATGGCGGGCTACCCGCACCTCACCGTGCCGATGGGCCAGGTGCTGGGGCTCCCGGTGGGCTTGTCATTTGTGGGCGGGGCTTATGAGGAAGGCCGGCTGCTGGGGCTGGGCTACGCCTACGAGCAAGCTACGCACAAAAGAGCAGCCCCGAAGTTTTTGCCTACGGTACAAGCTTAGCCTGGCGGCCATTATGCAATCAAAAAAGCAGCCGGCCCCAACGGGACCGGCTGCTTTTTCAGGGGCTTGCTTCGGCGCAGAAAGGCCACTACTGTTTTTCCAAATGAATGGATTGCAGCACCGTTTTGCCCGAGGAAATAACCAGGATGTACTGGCCGGGAGCCACGCTGTTCGCAGGCTTCCAAGTCAGGTCGTGAGAGCCCGCGTTCTGGGTTTTCTCGCTGGCCAAGACGGCTACCTTGCGGCCCGTAATGTCTGTTACCATAAAGGTGAGCGTGGCGCGGGCTGCCAGCTCGTAGCGCACCGTGGTCTGGTCTATCACCGGGTTGGGGAAGACCTGTGCCGCCAGAATAGCTGGCTGCAAGCCTAAGCCGCTGGCTTGCCGTTGCGACGTTACCGTAGGCTGAGCTTTGGTACCGCTCCAGGGGTCTTGCAGGAAGGGCCAAGCGGCGCGAATGGTCGTATCGTTGCGCTCCACACCGGTCGTGAAGTTCAGCACGCTGTTCAACTGCGCGGTCACCGGGTTGGTGGCCGACGCCGTGTAGTCGTCGTACCACAGGCCCAGCGAGGCCAGCACCACGCCGCTCACCGTTTGCAGCTCGATACGCGGGGCGTCGTCTTCCAGGCGGCGTCCATTGGGGAAGCCGTCCATGTTGGGAATGAATTCCAGGTTGGAATTCGTGTTGTAGGGAGCCGTGGTCAGGCCCAGCTTGGCGGCGGCCAACAGGCCTTCCGAGCTAAATTCGGCCGAGTTGCGGGGCGTTACGGGCACGGCCATGTTCAGGCGCAGCATGTCGCCGCCCACGCTCGTGGCCGTTCCCACCGGCAGAAAGTTGTTGATGAAGGGCTTGCCTGCGGCCAGCGGGTCGCCGTTTTTGCCGGTAGCCAGCTGGAATGGCCGCACGTTGGGCACCCCGGTGTGGAAGATGGGCAGGATGTCGACCGAGCGGGGCTGGCCCGCGCGCAGCAGGTATTCGCCCAGGCCGCCGCTGGCAATGGGTGCCAGCGCGGTGCCGGTCACCGCCGTAGTGCCCGCCAGGCCCGAAACGCCGGGCGCGCCGTTGCGGAAGTCAAACCCCGCGGTTGGCAGGTTGGCCCGGCCGGCCAGCGACTTGCTTTGGATGCGCAACATGCTGAAGCCCGGGACGGCCTCGCCAAAATACGTCTGCCCGGCCGGTTTGGGCGCAGTTGTCGCCGAGGGATTGTTATCGGCCATGTACAAGGCCAGTTCCGGGTTGGTGAAGTTCACATCATAAGTCCGGTTCTCCGAGTAAGGCGTCCGTGCGTTGTACTCGTCCTTATTGCCGTAGTTGCTCACCACTTCGTTGGTGAGAGGCATGCCCAGGCGCGACACCTGCACGTAGTTTCCCGAGTAGGTTTGGGCGCCGGTGGTGTTGCCGTTGGCATCGGGGGCCACCAAGGTGCGGAGGGCCGGGCGGCTGGCCGAAGCCCACACACCAATCACGAAAGCAGGGTCCAGAATGCTGGTTGCCGCCGATACCTGCAGGCCATCGCGTTGCAACTGGCTGATGGGAATTTGCAGCGCAATGCAGTTCACGTTTTTGTGGTACAAGCCGTCGCGGGCCCGCGTGGGCCGGATGTTGCCCAGGTCCTCCACCGCACCAATGTCAACAAAGAAAGGGTCATCGGCCGTGCCGCAGAAAACTTTGGTGCCGGCGTTGGCACCGGCGGCCACCGTCTGAATGGAGTTGGTAATGAGTTGCCGGTAGTTGGCCGCGGCAAAACCCACGGTAGCATCCGAGATAGCGCGGGGGCCTACGTTGTAGGGGGGCACCACGCCGCCGGTCACGATGGTGGTGAACGTATTGCCGCCGTCGCGGCTCACCTCGCAGGTGTAGGTTGCTTTCTGGTTTTCCTTCACCCCGGCCCCGGCGTTGCGGATGCGGAAGTGCGTGGTGGGGTCCTGGTTGGTAAGGGCAAACGTGAAGCGGTACGTGATGTCATCGCCGGGCGAGGTAGGCGTACCGGCCGGCGACCCGTTGGGAATGGACGGCCGGTTTTTGATGTGGATTTCGTAGCGCACGTTCTCCCCGAAGTTGTAATACACCGGGCCGCCCTGCGGCAGCTGGAACGGAATGTAGTTGGCAATGATGGTCACCGTGTTCGGGTCGTCCGGGCTGCGGAAGGCGTACACGTCGGTGTTGTCGGCCAGCGGGTCGTAGGAGATGAGCGGGGCCTCGCGGTGGCTGGAGGCTTCGAGCTGGCCGGGCCTGACGCCCACGGCCAACGCGCCCGCCAGTACCGCCGAGCCCAGGCACACACCCAACACTGGTTTGGTAAGTAGCTTCTTCATAAGGTAACCGAAAAAGAGAAAAGTGGAAAGATGGATGAACCGGTGCGCCGAAAACACAGCCGATTTTCTTTGACGAACATTCAGGCCCCGACGTTGTCCACTTATTTCTGGTTTTCGGCCTAGCGCCGAGCCCCCTCCCGAGTAAGCTCGAGTATCTTATTAGCAATAGGCTGTGCAAAAATTTGTTTAACTGCGGAAAATAATTTTGACTATTTCGGAAAATTCGGCTTGCTACCCGTTGCCCGCCCCTTCCCTCGAACGATAAACGGGAACTTTGGCCGTAGCCAAAGTCCCCGCTGCACCAACCAGCTACCCTTGCCGGATTCAGAAAATCTTGCCCGGGTTCAGAATTCCGTACGGGTCGAATACGCCTTTTATGCCGCGCATCAGGTTCAAGTTAGCCTCTTTCAGGGCGATGCCGATGTAGCCTTTCTGCACCAGTCCGATGCCGTGCTCGCCCGAGATGGTGCCGCCCAGCTTCACGCAGAGTTCGAAGATTTCGCTGATGGGCTGGCGCAGGCCCACGTTCCACATCTCGTCGTCGAGGTCGCCGCGGATGATGTTGACGTGCAGGTTGCCGTCGCCGGCGTGGCCATAGCATACGCTCTTGAACCCGTAGCGGGCGCCGATTTCCTTCACGCCGGCCAGCAGGGTAGGCAGCTCGGCGCGGGGCACCACGGTGTCCTCCTCCTTATACACGGAGTTGTAGCGCACCGAATTGCCGATGTTGCGGCGAATTTTCCAGAGGTCGTCTTTTTGGCCGGCGGTGTCAGCCAATAGGATTTCGTCCACGTCGTACTGCTCCAGCACGCCATACACCTGCTCGGCTTCCTTATAAAGCTGGTCCAAATCCTGGCCATCGAGCTCAATGAGCAGATGGGCTTTGATGTCCTCGGGCAGCGTGAGGGGGATTTTCAGGTAGTCGGACGACCAGGCAATGGCCTCGCGCTCCATAAACTCCATTCCCGACGGAATGATACCGGCCCGGAAAACCGCCGATACTGCCTCGGCCGCCTGCGCCTCGCGCCGGAAGGGCACCAGCATCAGAATATTGTGCTGCGGGAAGGGCAGCAGCCGGAACACCACTTTGGTGATGATGCCGAGCGTGCCTTCCGAGCCCACCATGAGCTGGGTGAGGTTGTAGCCGGTGGAGTTTTTGAGCGTGTTGGCGGCCGTCCAGATGATGTCGCCGGTGGGCAGCACCACCTGCAGATTCAGCACGTAGTCCTTCGTGGTGCCGTATTTCACGGCTTTGGGACCGCCGCTGCTGTGGGCCAGGTTGCCGCCCAGCGAGCAGCTGCCCTTGCTGGCCGGGTCGGGCGGATAGAACAGGCCCACTTCCTTCACCGCATTCTGAAAAACTTCGTTGATAACGCCCGGCTCCACGGTGGCCTGCAGGTTGCGCTCGTCGATTTCGAGGATTTTATTGAGCCGCTCGGTGCTCAGCACCACGCCGTGGTGGATAGGCAGCGCGCCCCCGCTGAGGCCGGTGCCGGCCCCGCGCGGCGTCACGGGCAGGCGGTGTTGGTGGCAGAGGCGCATGATTTCGCCGATTTCCTCGGCCGAGCCGGGGCGCAGCACCACGTCGGGCGCGAAGTGAAAGTCCTCGGTGTGGTCGCGGCCGTAGTCGGCGTAGGCATCGGCGGTGGCGGCGGCTTCGGCGCGCTGGGCCGTGAGCACGTGCGCCGGGCCCACAATGGCCTCGAAAGCGACCAATAATTCGGGAGTCAACTCGTTAAAATTCATAAGCGGCAAAACGAAAAGGCCGCGCAAACTATCTTTGCGGCCGATGGGGAGGGTGACAACGAAGATACTACCGCTGCTACTGGCTTTGCTTTTGCTGGCCGGCTGCCACCGCAAGCTGAATTACCGCGACGGCCAGTACCGCTCGGCCCGCGAAATGGTGCGCCTGAAAAAAGGCGGGCGCGTGCATCCCGTGGGCAAAACCAAAGTGGTGGGCGTAGCGCCCAGCGGCGCCAAAATTAAAGTGGTGGCCAAGCGCCCCGCCCGCGTGGGCAGCGCCACTGGCACGCTGGCTTCGGTGATTGAGGCGGCCCGCTCCTACCAAGGTACTCCTTACTTATACGGGGGCACCACGCGCCTGGGCCTCGATTGCTCGGGCCTGCTGCAATTGTCTTTTGGCGAGGCCGGGGTCACGATTCCGCGCTCGTCCAACGAGCAGGCCGTGTGGGGCGACCCCGTGAAAGCCACCGACCTGCGGCCCGGCGATTTGGTTTTTTTCGGGGCTTCACCCGGCAGCCGCACCATTACCCACGTGGGAATGGTGACGGTGGCCGATGCCGAAGGAGTCGATTTCATTCATGCCTCTACCTCACTGGGCGTGGTCGAAAACAGCTTAGAATCTGATTATTACCTGAGTCGATTCATTCGGGCCGTGCGTCCGCGCCTGTAATTGGCTTATTCCACTAATCTTCTTGCGCAAACGGTTTCATTAAATCTTCCTTAAAAATGGTAAATTTGCCGTAATATTGACCCTTTCAGCTTAGCCGTACCTTTGCCTCGCTTTTAACTAAAGCTCACTGTTTCCACCAACCACTTTTTTATGAACCACTCCTATTTACGCCACTTTGTGTTGCTGGCGTTGATGCTCTTCACCGCCCACCTGGGCTGGTCGCAGGGTGCCACCACAGCCGCCATGAGCGGGGTTATCACCGACAAAACCGGCGCGGGCCTGCCCGGCGCAACGGTAATTGCCGTGCACACCCCCACGAATACGCAGTACGTAACGCCCACCAACTCGGAGGGCCGCTTCAACATTCAGAACATGCGCGTAGGTGGCCCCTACACGATTAAAGTGACGTTCGTGGGCTACAAGGACTTGGTGCGCGAAGGCGTGAGCCTGACCCTAGGCCAGAACCTGCGCTTCGACCAGCAGCTGAACGATGCTTCGACCGAGCTGACCGAGGTGACCGTAACGGCCCGCCAAAACCCGGTGATGAACGCCGACCACACCGGTGCCAGCACCACGGTGCAGCGCGAAACCATCGAGCGCCTGCCCACGCTGAACCGTTCGCTGAACGACTTCACCCGCCTCACGCCCCAGGCCAACGGCCAGAGCTTCGGCGGCCGTAACTCGGGCTTCAACAACATCACCGTTGACGGAGCCATCTTTAACAACGCCTTCGGCCTGTCGTCGACGGTAGGTGGCCAAGCCGGTGCCCAGCCCATCTCGCTCGACGCCATCGACCAGATTCAGGTGAGCATTGCGCCCTTCGACGTACGTCAGGGTTCGTTCACGGGTGCCGGCATCAACGTGGTGACGCGCTCGGGCTCGAACAAGGTTTCGGCTTCGGTGTACGACTTCTTCCGCAACCAGGACTTCGTGGGCAGCACCGTAAACGGTGTGAAGTCGGACTACCCCAAGTTCAACTTGAACAACATTGGCTTCCGCGTAGGCGGTCCCATCATCAAGGACAAGCTGTTCTTCTTCATCAACGCCGAATCGGAGCGTCGCAATGACCCGCCGACCGGCAACTTCACCGCCTCGCGCGATGGCAGCACGCCCGGTGGCACGGTATCGGCCGCTTCGGGCCGCGACCTCGACGTGTTGAGCAACTTCCTGCAGCAGCAGTACGGCTACAATGCCGGCCCGTACGAGAACTACCAGTTGAAATCGAACAGCGACAAAGCCACGATTAAGCTCGACTGGAACATCAGCAACAACAACCGCTTCAACATCAAGTACAACTACCTGAAATCGTACGCCGACATTGCGCCGAGCACGTCGGGCGCTATTGGTGGCTCGCGCTTCCAGTCGCAGTTCGGCCTGCCGTTCCTGTCGTCGTACTACCGCATCAACAACAACCTGAACTCCATCATTGCCGAATTGAACAGCACGCTCGGTGGGGGTAAGTTTTCGAACAACCTGACGGCTGGCTACTCGGCTTTCCGCGATTTCCGCGAAAGCAGCGGCGGCATCTTCCCGCTGGTTGATATTGGTAACGGTGTTGGCCGCACGGCTTCGGGCACGGCGGGCATCACGGCCTCCAACACCCTCACTGCGTTCGGTTACGAGCCTTTCTCGGCTTTCAACATCCTTAACTCGGACGTGTACCAGTTCGGCGACAACTTCACGGCTTACCTCGGCAAGCACAACGTGACGGTGGGTACTTATAACGAGTACTACAAGTTCCGCAACGGCTTTGCCCCGAACTACTACGGTAACTACTCTTACAACTCGCTCGAAGATTTCTACGCTTCGGCCGGCTTCAACTACGACCGCGCAACGGCTACCTACACGCCTTTCGCGGCCGGCACCGTGCGCCCCGGCGCCCAGCGCTACAACCTGCAGTATTCGGCCGTGCCCGGTGGTGCTTTCCCCTTCGCCGACATCACGGCCGCTCAGCTGGGCCTGTATGTGCAGGATGAATGGTCGCCCCGCAGCAACCTGAAAGTAACGTACGGCGTTCGCGCCGACCTGCCCTTCCTGACCTCGGACCTGCAGCAGAACGACAACGCCGCCAAACTCACCTTCCGCGACGGCGTGCAGCTCAACACGGGCTCGGTGCCGAAGAAGTCGGTGCTGTTCTCGCCCCGCGTAGGCTTCAACTGGGATGTGAACGACGACCGCAAAACGCAGCTGCGTGGTGGTACGGGCATCTTCACGGGCCGTGTGCCTTTCGTGTGGCTCTCGAACCAGGCCAGCAACAACGGCGTGCAGTTTGGCTCTTACACCGCAACGGGTAGTGCCGCTATTCTGCCGAACACGACCAGCACGTCGATGTTCAACCCCAACGTAGACGCTTACCGCCCGCAGAACGCGGCGGCTAACACGGCCTACAACCTGGCTGTTACCGCCAGCGACTTCAAGTTCCCGCAGGTATGGCGCACCAACCTGGCCGTTGACCAGGAACTGCCCGGCGGCGTTATTGGTACCCTCGAAGCCTTCTACACGAAGGACCTGAACGCTATCTACCACCAGAACGTGAACCTGCCCGGCACCGAAGCTAACCCGACGTACCGTGCCACGCCCGTGGGCACCGGCGGCGACAACCGCGAGGTGTTCTATGTGCTGAACAACTTGGGTGCTGGTATTACCACTCCTACCCGCAACTACCAGATTTACGCTGGTCGCGGCGGTGCCTCGGCTACGAACCCCAACATCAGCGATGCTATCCTGATGAAAAACACCAACAAGGGCTACTCCTATGCCATCACCGGCCAGCTGCAGAAAACCTTCAGCAGCGGTTTCTTCGCCAGCGTGGCTTATACCTACTCCGACTCGCGCTCGGTAAACGACGGTGGTTCGATTGCCCAGTCTATCTGGCGTGACCGCTCGGTGTCGGGCGACCCGAACTCCGATGCGCTCAGCTACTCGAACTTCCTGCAGCAGCACCGCTTCATTGCATCGGCATCGTACCGCAAAGAGTACCTTGGCCATCTGGGCACCACGCTCTCGCTGTTCTACGAGGCTGCTCCGGCCGGCCGCTATTCCTACGTGTACTCGGGCGACATGAACGGCGACAACCAGACGTCGAACGACCTGATGTACATCCCACGCTCGCAGAGCGAAATCAACCTGCGCGATATCACCCTGTTGCCCGCCGCAGGTACTGCTCCGGCCGTTATCTACACTGCGGCTGACCAGTGGAACGACCTGAACAACTTCATCAACCAGGACGACTACCTGAGCAAGCACCGCGGCGACTACGCCGAGCGTAACGGCGCCGTGCGCCCCTGGCAGAATCGCCTCGACTTCCGTTTGCTCCAGGACATTTTCACCAACCTGGGCAACGACAACCGCAACACCCTGCAGATTAGCATCGATATCTTCAACATCGGTAACCTGATTAACAGCAAGTGGGGCGCTTTCCAGACGGCCAATAAGGTTAACCCGCTCACCTTCTCGGGCTACAACCAGCAGGGTCAGCCGGTATTCACCTTCCCTTACCTGACCAACCCTACTCGCACGAGCTCGACGGATGCGACCGTGGCGGGTGGCACCAAGCTCACCGAGACTTTCCGTTACGACACGGGTGGTATTGGCTCGCGCTGGCAGGGTCAGGTTGGTATCCGCTACATCTTCAACTAAGCACTTTCGCTTAGCGTAGCCCCGGAAAGCGGGCAGGAAGCAATTCCTGCCCGCTTTTTTTGTGGCTGATTGTTTGGCGTTTGCGCAAAATCAGCAAAAAAAGTGGGCGCATTGTTTGCCAGCGCAACAAATGGCCGTACTTTTGTCGAACCAAAGCGCAACTGGCACGGCGGTAAACAACAAATCAGGGGGATTAGCTCAGCTGGCTAGAGCGCTTGCATGGCATGCAAGAGGTCATCGGTTCGACTCCGATATTCTCCACTGAAGGTGTGAATGAAAACAAAAAGCCCGTCTGGTTCGCCAGATGGGCTTTTTGCTTATACTGCCCAGTCGCATCAAAAAAGCCCCGGAATGATTTCCGGGGCTTTTCTATTGTCATCAGTTCCGCCGTTACACAAACAGGCCTTCGACCGACAGGTACCGCTCGCCGGTATCGTAGCAGAAGGTGAGCACGCGGCTGCCCTGGGGCATGTCGGGCAGCTTTTTGGCGATGGCCGCCAGTGAGGCGCCCGATGACACGCCGACGAACAGGCCTTCCTCGCGGGCAGCGCGGCGCGTCATTTCGTAGGCTTCGGCCTGGGCTATCTGAATGGTGCCGTCGAGGATGTCGACGTGCAAGTTGTCGGGAATGAAGCCTGCGCCGATGCCTTGGATGGGGTGCGGCCCCGGTGCGCCGCCACTGATGACGGGCGACGCCTCGGGCTCGACGGCGAAGGTTTTCATGCCGGGAAAATGCGGCTTGAGCGTTTCGGTAACGGCCGTGATGTGGCCGCCGGTGCCCACACCGGTGATGTGAAAATCGAAGCCCTCAGGCGCGTCGCGCAGAATTTCCTGGGCCGTGGTTTCGGCGTGGATTTTCGGGTTGGCAGGGTTGGAGAACTGCATGGGCATCCAGGCGCCGGGCGTGTTCTTCACAATTTCCTGGGCTTTCTCGATGGCACCCTTCATGCCTTTTTCGCGGGGTGTGAGTTCCAGATTAGCCCCGTAGGCGGCCATGAGGCGGCGGCGCTCAATGCTCATGCTTTCGGGCATGACGAGGGTCAGCTTGTAGCCCTTCACGGCCGCCACCAAGGCTAGGCCCACGCCGGTGTTGCCGGAGGTGGGTTCCACAATCAGGCTGCCTTTGGTGAGGGTGCCGTCGCGCTCGGCCTGCTCCACCATACTCAGGGCAATACGGTCCTTGATGGAACCGCCGGGGTTGGCACGCTCCAGCTTCACCCACACCTCCACATCGGGGCGGGTGGCGGCAAACAGGCGGTTGAGGCGGACCAGCGGCGTGTTGCCAATGGTTTCGAGAATGGAATTGGCTTTCATGGTGCGGGGGACTTGGGGAATTAGAAAAAGCGGTTGTCGTCCTGAGCGCAGCGAAGGACCTTCTCACGCAAGCAAACTTGTCGTTCTGACGGGAGAAGGTCCTTCGCTGCGCTCAGGATGACAGATGTGCAAAAAATCGTCATTAAATCGAAAATACCAGTTCGGCCGAGGGGTCGAGGCTGCGGGAAATGTTGATGTGGGCGCGGTGATACACGCGCGAGTGCGAGGGTACGCTCTCGGTGAGCCACACGTTGCCGCCGATGATGCTGTGCGCCCCGATAACCGTGCTGCCGCCCAAGATGGTAGCCCCGGCGTACACCACCACAAAATCTTCGAGGGTGGGGTGGCGCTTGGTGCCCTGCAGGCCCTTGGTCACGCTCATGGCCCCGAGCGTGACGCCCTGGTAAATCTGCACGTTGGCGCCGATGACGGCACTTTCGCCGATGACGATGCCCGTGCCGTGGTCGATGCAGAAGGCCGCACCAATTTGCGCGCCGGGGTGAATGTCGATGCCCGTGCGCTGGTGGGCGTACTCGCTGAGCAGGCGCGGCAGGCGCGGCAGCCCGCGCACGTACAGCGCGTGCGCCACGCGGTAGAGGGCCGTGGCGTAGAAGCCGGGGTAGGAACTCACGATTTCGCCGAGACCCTGAGCGGCGGGGTCGCTGGCCATAATAGCGGTGGCATCGCGCACCAGGGCGGCGCGCAGGGCCGGCAGCTGGGCCGCAAACTCGTTGGCCAGCACCGAGGGCGCGGCGGGCAGGTCGGGCACCTGGTTCAGGAGTACGGCCAGCTCGGCCCGGAAGTGGTGGAGCTCGGCGGCGACGGCGTCGGCGCTGGGCAGCGGCCGCTCGGCGCGCTGCGGAAACAGCAGGGCGAGGATGCCATCGGCCAGGGCGCAGAAGGCCGCGCCGGGCAGGGCATCGGGCACGGTGGCGTGGGCGTGGGCCAGCTGCTCGGCAAAAGAGAGGGTTTCGGAAGACACGGTAGCAGAAAAAAGCGGTATAGGAACCGGGGCAGTAAACCAGCCGGCCGCGCCGAAGGTTTGGGTTGGGGCAACGGCCGAGGGGAGTCAGCCGTTTGGCAGCAATGCGCCGGACGGGGCTTGCTCCGCTCAAAAGGTACGCATTCGCGCCTTCTAATTTCACCTCCTCCCCTACTTTCTCAACTGATGACTACCCGCGAACTCGGCCGCACCGGCCAGCAGGTTTCGGCCCTCGGGCTGGGCTGCATGTCGATGGCCTCGGATTACGCCTACGGGCCCAGCGATGCCCGCGAAGCCACCGCCACCCTGCACCGCGCCCTGGAGCTGGGCATCACGTTCTGGGACACGGCCGACGTGTACGGTTTCGGGGCCAACGAAGAACTGCTGCGGCCGGTGCTGCAAGCGCGCCGGGCGGAGGTATTTCTGGCCACCAAGTTCGGCTTCGTGGCCGACGGCCAGGGCGGCACTGCGCTCAACGTGCGCCCCGAGCGCATTGCCGCCGCCTGCGACGCCAGCCTGCGCCGGCTGGGCGTCGAGGTAATCGACCTGTACTACGCCCACCGCATCGACCCGGCCGTGCCGGTGGAGGAAATGGTGGGCGCGATGGCGGCGCTGGTGCAGGCCGGCAAAGTGCGGTTTCTGGGCGTGTCGGAGGCTTCGGCGGCTTCGTTGCGGCGGGCGGCGGCCACGCACCCCATCGCGGCGCTGCAATCGGAATACTCGCTGTTCACGCGCGATGTGGAGGCCGATATTCTGCCCGCCTGCCGCGAGCTGGGCGTGAGCCTGGTGGCCTTTTCGCCGCTGGGCCGGGGCTTGCTCACAGCCACCGGGCCGCAGCTGGCGGCGCAGGACTTGCGCCGCAGCATGCCGCGCTTCGACGACGAGAACCTGGCCGCTAATGCGCCGCTGCTGGCGGGCCTGCGCGAGCTGGCTGCCGCCAAAGGCTGCACCCCGGCCCAGTTGGCGCTGGCCTGGCTGCTGGCGCAGGACGCGCATCTGCTCCCCATTCCGGGCACCAAGCGCGTGAAATACCTGGAAGAAAACGCAGCGGCGGCCAACGTGGCACTTACCCCGGCTGAGCTGCACCAATTGCGGACACTGCTGGCGGCGCACCCGGTGGCAGGGGCGCGCTACGGCGAAAGCGCGGCGCGGCTGGTAAACCGCTAAGCGCCGGGCGCGGCCGGTTGAGGCTGGTAGCCCACCACCCACTTATACACCATTTTCAGCAGCGGCACTTCTTCGAAGGGTTTGGTGAGGTAGTCGTTCATGCCGGCGGCCAGGCACTTGTCGCGCTCGCCCACAATGGCGTTGGCCGTAAGGGCCACAATAGGCGTGGTAAGGCCGAGGCCTTGCCGCAGCTGGGCGGTGGCCTGATAGCCGTTTTGCACGGGCATCTGCACGTCCATCAGGATGAGGTCGTAGGGCTGAGTGCGGGCCAGGTCCACAGCCAGCTGGCCGTTGGAGGCCTCCTGCACCTCGATGCCGGCATTGGTGAGGAAAATGGTGGCCAGCATGCGGTTGAACACGTTGTCTTCGACCAGCAGCAGGCGCTTGCCGCGCAGGGCCTGCTGCTGGTACTCGAGGTCGTCGTACTGCTTCTGCACCAGCGACTGTGGGTGGCCCACCGGCAGGCGCAGCACAAATCGGCTGCGGGTGCCGGCGTGCTTGCGGCTTTCGAGGCGCAGCTGGCCGCCGAGCAGCGCCACCAGCTTCTGGCTGATGCTCAGGCCCAGGCCGGTGCCGCCAAACTGCCGCGTCACGGACGAGTCTTCCTGGCTGAACTCCTCAAAAATCTGCTCCAGGTATTCGGCTTCGATGCCAATGCCGGTGTCTTCCACCACAAACTCGACCAGCGCCTCGTGCGGGGCGGGCCGGCCCAGCAGCGTGCAGCAGAGGCGCACGTGGCCCTGCTCGGTGAACTTAATGGCGTTGCCGGCCAGGTTGAGCAGCACCTGCGTGAGGCGGTGCGGGTCGCTGAACAGCACGGCGGGCAGGGCCGGGTCGAGCCGGGTTTCGAAGAGCAGGCCTTTCTCTTCGGCCCGGTAGCGCAGGGTTTTTTCGACTTGCTGGCACAGGCGGGCGGGGTCGAAGCCGATGTGCTCGATGGCGAGGCGGCCGGCCTCAATCTTGGCCGAATCGAGGATGTCGTTGATGATGACCAGCAGCATATCGGCCGAAGCCGTGATGGCGTGCAGGTAGCTGGCCTGGGTGGCATCGAGCGCGGTTTTTTCCAGCAAGTGGCTCATGCCCAGAATGGCGTTCATGGGCGTGCGGATTTCGTGGCTCATGTTGGCCAGGAAGCGCTGCTTGGCCTGGGTGCTGGTTTCGGCCACGGCTTTGGCTTCGCGCAGGCCGGCTTCGAGCTGCTTCTGAGGCGTCACGTCGAGATAGATGCCGATGGAGCCCACGTGGCGGTGGTAGCTGTCGTAGAGCGGGGCGCCGCTCACCAGCAGCCACTTGGGCGCACCGGATTTGGTGGTCACCATAATTTCGTAGGAATCGGCCACGCCGTCCTGGCGCGACTGCAGCTTGCTTTCGACCAGCGCCAGGTCGTCGCCGGAGAGCAGCAGCGGCGACAGGCGCTGCCCCTGCAGCTCCTCGGTGCAGAACCCGGTCATGTCGCAGAAGCTCTGGTTGGCGTAAATCAGGTGGTCGTCGAGGTCGGCTTCGACCAGGCCCAGCGACATATTTTCGATGATGCCGCGGTATTTTTCTTCGCGGCGGCGCAGTTCGGTTTCGGCCCGCGTGCGGGCCGTCACGTCCTGAAACTTCCAGAGCTGGCCCAGGTAGCGGCCGTAGTCGTCGTGCACCGGAATGTAGTCGCGCTGCAGCACGCGGCCATCCAGCAGTTCCAGCTTATCGCCCAGCACCAGCTCCTTGCGCGCCAGCAGGGCCGCGATGCGGGCCAGGTAGGCGGCGGGCTGGCGCATGTGCTCGCCCGATTGCGCGGCCAGCTTGCCCCCATCCACCCCAATGAGGCGGGCGGGCGCGGTGGGGCTGTTCAGCAGCTGGCAAAACGCCTCGTTGGTGAGCATGATGCGCCGGTGCTCGTCTTCCAGCACAATGCCCTCGCGGAAGTTGTCTATAACAGCGCTCAGGCGGCGGTTGGTAGCCGCCAGGGCGTGCTGCGTTTCCTTCAGGGCCGAAATGTCGGTGTTCGAGCCGGTGAGGATGGTGGGGTGGCCGGCCGCGTCGCGGGCCGTTATCATGGCCCGGGCCAGCACCCACTTGTAGCGGCCATCGGCGCAGCGCAGCCGCAATTCGTGGGAGCAGGTAGGTACGGCCCCCGTCAGGTAGGCCGCTGCCAGGCGCTGCACCGCGTCGTAGTCGGCCGGATGAATCAGCTTGCGCATGTCATCGTCTACCAGCGCAAAAGCGTCATCCGAATACCCCAGCATGGCCTTGTACTCCGGCGAAAAATATACCACCCGGGTGCGCAGGTCCTGCTCCCAGGTACCGTCGCCGAAGCCTTCGAGGGCCAGCTGCCAGCGCATTTTGCTCTGGCGCAGGGCCGTTTCGGCCTGTTTCAGCGGCGTGATGTCGAGCAGAATGCCGCTGTATTTCACCCAGCCGACGCCGGTTTCCGTCACAATGGAGCTGCCCCGCAGCCAGCGCACGGGCTGGCCGGGCACCAGCACGCGGCCCTCGTAGCTCCAGGGCAGGTGGTGCAGGGTGGCGTAGTCGAGATTCTGCAGGAAGCCCTCCAGCTCGTCGGGGTGGATGAAGTCGGTCATCCGGTTCAGGTCGGCCGGCTCCAGGCCGAACAGCTCGCGCACCTTGGGGCTCACGTAGTCGAACTGGTAGGGGCCATTGTCGTACTTGCGCCACTCGTAAAGCACGCCAGGCACGTTTTCGGCCAGCGTGCGGAAGCGCTGCTCGCCGTTGGCGCGGTCCAGCTGCTCCTGCTTCCAGCCGGTAATGTCCTCGAGCAGGCCCACGTAGCGCACGGGGCTGCCGGCCTCGGCGGGCACGGGCCGCACACTCACCCGCAGCCAGCGCACGGCCGTTCGCTCGGGCAGCGGCAGCTCGTACCAGAACGGCCGCTGCAGGCGCAGGCCGGCCTCGATATAGGCTCCCAGCGCCGAATCGCGCACGTGCCCCCGCAAAAACGTGGCCGGCTGCTGGCCCAGCACCGCCGCCGCCGGCAGTCCCAGCAGAGCCGTGAAACCGGCATTCACCCACTGCACCCGGTAGTCGGCATCGGCCAGAATTACGCCCGTATGCGTTTCGGCAAACAGGTAGCGCCACAGGCTGGCCGAAGCAAACGCGGGCGTGTCCGTCGTCAGCGCCGACTCGTTGAGCGCGTCCAGTTGCGCCCGTAGCGCTTGGTTTTCGGCCTGTTGCCGGGCCAGCTCGGCTTGTAGTTCGGCATTCGTCATACGGCAGCGGGAAAGGCTGATGGCGCAATACGTAATTCCTCGGGCCCGCCCAAGTCAGTGGCAATCACCAGCTAACGGCCCGCCCAGCTAATGGTTAGCTCCGAAGCCGGTCTGGCGTCGGACGGCCTCCCTTAGCCCGGCAGCTGGCGCACGTAGCTGTGCGACACCGGCACCGGCCCGTGCACGCCGTGCTGCGCAAACGCCAGCTGCAGCGCCTCCGTGAGGCGCGCCGTGGCCGGGCCGCCGCGCCCGGCCAGCGTGTAGGCCCGGAACGATACCGCCAGGCTGCCTGGCCGCAGCGCCGTGACGACCACCTGCGGAGCCGGCGCGGGCAGCACGTCGGCATCGGCGGCCAGTAGCGGCACGGCCCAGGCGCGCAGGGCTTCGAGGTCGGTAGGGCCTTCGAGCTCGGCGGCAATGTCGACCAGCGACTTGTTCTGGGTGGTTTTGTTTACGATGACGTTGTTCGAGGTGGCGCCGTTGGGCAGAATCACGGTGTCGCCCTGCGGCGTAAGGAGGATGGTGTTAAAAATCTGGATTTCGCTCACCTCACCGCTTTTGCCCTGGGCTTCAATGGTATCGCCCACCACGTAGGGCTTGAACACCAGAATAAGTACCCCGCCCGCGAAGTTGGCCAGCGTGCCCTGCAAAGCCAGCCCCACCGCCAGCCCCGCCGCCCCCAGAATGGCCACGAACGACGTGGTTTCAAAACCCACCATGCCGGCCACCGAAATCAGCAGCAATACCTTTAGCACGATGTTGACCAGACTGCGCAGAAACGAGCTCAGCGACACATCGAGCCGGGCCGTGGCGCGGCCCAGCAGCTGGCTGGCGCGTCCAATCAGCCACCAGCCGATTATCAGGGCCAGGCCCGCCATCAGCACGCGGGGCAGGTAGAGCACGGCCAGGTTCTGGAGCTGCTGGGCGTAGGAAGTGAGTTGGTTCATTGGGGAAAGGGGACTTGGGGACATGAAAGAACGTCATGCTGAGCTTGTCGAAGCATCTCTACCGTGCAAGTAACTCAATCGATTGGATTAGTTACGCGGTAGAGATGCTTCGGCAAGCTCAGCATGACGTTCTATAAAACTTGCTCCCCGCTCCTACTTCACCAATTCCACGCCCAGAATCTGGTCGCCGATATCGAGCTTGTGCACCACGTCCATGCCGCCCACTACCTGGGCAAAAATGGGGTAGCGGCCATCGAGGTGGGGTGTGGGCGTGTGGGTGATGAAGAACTGGCAGCTCTCGGTGTCCTTGCCGGCCGAGGCCAGGCCCACGCTGCCTTCCTCGTAGCGCAGGTCGCCGAACTCGGAGCGCAGGTTGTAGGGCGCGCTGCCGTTGCCGTCGCCGCGCGGGTCGCCGCCCTGGGCCACGAAATTGGGCACCACGCGGTGGAAATACAGGTTGTCGTAGAACTTTTGATTGAGCAACGTGACGAAGCTAGCCACCGCGCCGGGCGCTTCGTTGGGCTTCAATTCGAGCAAAATAATGCCCTTGCTGGTGCGCAGCCGCACCTGCTGGCCCAGCGGCACGCCCTGCACCACAGCCCAATCGATGGGGTGCTGCGCGGCCGTGGCCAGCGGCGAAGGCGTGGGTTTCGGCGCTTTGGTCAGCTTGTCGATGGCCACCTGCAGGCCCTGCCAGGCTTCGATTTCGGTGGGCAGCTGCAGCTTGGCCTGAGCCGCGCGCAGGGCCGCCAGGTCGGCGGGCTGGGCTTCGGGATAAAGTTTGGCATCGGCCAGGGCCTCGGCGGCGGTGCCGAGCTGGGCCACGTCGCCACTGGCCAAGCCCTGGCGCATGGCGGCGGCAAAATCGGCCTGGCGGGCCGCCGGAAAATCGGCCAACCGGCGCATGGTCAGCAACGAAGCCAGCGCGTAGCCTGCCACCACCGGCGACTGCCCCGTGGCAAACGCCTCGCCGCGCACGAAGTCGAACGCGGCCGGGTCTTCGCCCAAGGCTTCCAGCAAAAAGCCTTTCTCGTACACCGAGCCCGCCACCGGGTAGCGCTTCTGAATAGTTTCAATCAGGCTGGGCCGGGCCGCCGGGCTAGCGTGGCGCACGGCGGCGCGCAGCAAGGCCGCCCGCACCCGCACCGAGGCTTGCTTATTACCATCGGCCAGGGCGGCTAGCGACGGGCCGGCCTCGCCCCGGGCGTGGGCCAGCAGCCACTCGGCCGCCGTGAGCGCCACCGGGGTCCGGTCGCGGCGCAGGGCCTCAAAAACCGCCGCCCGGCTGGCCGGGTACGCCTCGGCGCCGAACGGCAGCGCCCGAATGGCACTCAACCGTACACGATAGTCGGAATCCTTCGTCGCCAGTCGCGCCAGCAAAGCGGCCGGGCTGGTGGCTGATGGAGAGGTAGCGGGCGGCAAAGCGGCAGCGGGGGAAGTCGGCGCAGTTGGAGCGGCTTCGGCGGTAGTTACCGGCACGGGCACCGGGGCTTTATCGGCCAGCGCGGCGATTTTGCCCAGCGTGCTGGCAGCGGCGGCGCGCACGGCGTAGCTGCGGTCTTTCTGGGCCACGCGCAGCAAGGTGGTTTCGGCCAGTCTTTTCAAGTCGGCATCGAGGCCGCGGGTGCGGGCCAGGGTCGATACCGCCGCCAGCCGGCCGCGAGCAGGCAGCTTGGGTTCGTTCAGCAGCAACACGGTGCGGCGGATGCTCTCGGGTGAGGTGTAGCCGCGCAGGGCGGCCCGACTCAGGCCCCAGGCCAGGGCGGCGGCGCGGGCCGTGTCGTTCAGGGTTTCGACACGCCAGAGTTCGGGCAGCGAGCGGCGCGTGACGGTGCGGCCCAGCGCCTCGTGCACGTAGCGGCGCACCACGTCGTCGTTTTCCTTGAGGACGCGCACGCGCAGGCTGTCTACGGCGGTGCTGTCGCCGGTTTGGCCGAGGGCGTAGGCGGCGGCGCGGCGCACGCTGGGCTCGCGGTCGCGCAGCAGGGGCAGCAGGGCGGGCACGGCGGCCGGGGCCTGCACCGAGGCCAGCGCCAGGGCAGCCTCGCGGCGGTAGATGGGGTTGCCGTTGCTGAGCCAAGGCAGCAGCGCGGCCGTGTTGCGCTCGTCCTGAGCCGTGCCGATTTGGCGCATGGTGGCGTCCTGGTACTTGTTGGCCGGGCCGCTGGCGCTGGGCTGCGGGGTGCGGGCGCAGGCCGCCAGCAACAGCAGCAGCGCCCAGCTAAAACGGGTACGAATGGGCATGGGAAAGGGCTCTAGTAATCGTTCAAAAACAAATGAGTTGTCAGTTGCTCGTTGTCCGTTGTTAGTCCGGCTCTATTTCGCAATCTGACTAACAACGGACAACAAGCAACTGACAACAAGCAACTGACAACTAAAAACGGTCCTACTCGCCGCCCCAGGCGTCGGATTGCGGGGCACTTTCCGACGGTGCTTCCTCCCGAATTTCGCGCAGCTGCTCATCCAGAAGCCCAAACAGCACTTCGTTGCCCGTTTGCTGATAGCCGGCCAGCGCGGCCTCGTAGTTGGGCAGACCAGCGAGGAAGGCGCGCAGATTATCGGCCGTGATGGCCTCGAAATGCCGCCCGAAGCCCATTTGCTGCACTTCGGCGGCGTTCAGCCACTGCTCGAACTGCGCCGGAATGGGAATGGCGCAGATGGGCTTGTGCAGGTACACGGCCTCCGAAATCAGCGAGAAGCCGCCGTTGGTAACTACGGCGCGGGCACTGGCCAAATCGGCAATGAAGCCGGCCTCCGAAAACGCGCAGAGCTGCACGTTGCCGTGGTTTTCCTGCTTGTTGAAGCCGTAGACGCGGAATTCCTGGTCGGGCATCTGTTGCAGCAGCGGCACCAGATTCTGCTGCGTGGTGGCCGACTGGTACACCAGCACGTGCCGGCCGGCGCTGGGCGCGGCGGCCAGAATCTCGGGCCGGATGATGGGCGGCACCAGCGTGGTGCGCTTCTTTTTGAGCGGCAGCGGGAAGAAGGTGCTGATGAAATAATGGCGGCTGCGCGGCAGCTTGGCCCGCACAATGCCCTTGGCTACCTGATAGTTGCCGCGCTCCTCGTCGGGAATCGCCACATCGAGCCGGGCCCGGCTGATAATCTGCATATTATCAATGCTGACTACCGGCAACCGGTGCAGCTTGGCAAACAGGTAGCTGAACGACTCGAAATCGGAAATCACCACGTCGGGGTCGAAGCCGCCGAGCAGGTCGCGGTAGCGGGCAAAATTCACGCGCAAATCTTCCGGGGCGGTGCGCAACGTGAGCACCGCCGTACGCAGCTTGCTCACGGCCAAACCATCATAGGCCAGGTGGAAGCCCCGGATTTCGAGCACGCGCTGCGGGCCGAAAGCAGCCGCCAGCATGGTGTAGGCGCGGCTGCTGCTCACCACGCGCACCTCGTGGCCCTGGGCCAATAGGTGGCCCACCACGACTTTGCTGCGGGTGGCGTGGCCCAGGCCCTCGCCGGGCACTCCATATAGAATTTTCATGGACGCAAAGATGCGCAGCGGCGGGTTGGGAGCGGTATGTTGGTGTAGTTGGGTTGAAGGAATAAAAAGTCTGTCATCCTGAGCGGAGCGAAGGACCTTATCACCGCTGGTTGAGGAATGCTCAGCCGTGATAAGGTCCTTCGCTCCGCTCAGGATGACAGACTTTTTAAACAGTGCCCGCTCCCTACTTCACCACCAGCTTTTCGGTGCGGGAGCCCTCCTGCGAATCGAGCCGCACCAGATACAGGCCGGCCCCGAGGCCCGCCAGCGGCACCGGCAGCTGCTGCGGGCCGGCGGGGTACAGCTTGTCGCGCACCAGCGTGCGCACCAGCCGCCCAGTGCCATCAAGCAGCGTAGCGGTGATGGGGCCGGGCCGTTCCTGCTGGAAGTTGAGGGCGGTGGCGCCGGTAGCCGGGTTGGGATAGAGCGCGACCTGGACGGTACCGGGCGCGGTGGACTGGCCGGGGCTGGTGCTTAGCACGATGTTTTCGTCGCCGGGGCGGTAGGGCAATAGCTCGAAATACGTGAGCAGCATCTCATCAAGGGTGCTTTCGCCCCAGGTGGTGGTGCGGGGCGGGCTGCTGGGGTTGCGCGGGTTCTGGGCGGTGTTGTCGTAGGTGGCATCGGCAATGAGGCGCGAGCCGGCCGGCACCTTCAGCATATTGGGGAAGCGGAACGTGCCCTGCCAGCGGAAGTCCCAGTCGCCGATTTTTATCATCCGAATGGTATCGCCGGTGGGCTTCACGGCGGCCACTTTCCAGCCTTTGCTGAGCAGGTGGGCGTGGGGCGACACGCTCAGCACCGTCACATCGAAGGGCACAGTGAGCTGGGCATGAAAAGATTTCACCTGATTGGCCGGAATCACGAAAGGGCCGTTGGTAAGCGTTTGGGGCGAGATGACGGGCAAGGTCTGCACGTAACGGGTGACGGGCTGCCGGGCGAAGAAAATGTTCACCACCGACGAGTCCTTCTGCGTCACGAAATTGGGGCCGTAGTGCACCTGCACCAGCAGCGAGGCGCGGCGGTAGAGCTTCTTGCCCATGCCGGCGGGGTAGAACCGATGGTTCATGCCCGGCACCCAGGCGCCGTACACACCCTCCACGGGGTCGAAGCCGAAGCCGCCGAACTTGGTGTAGCCGTAGCCGGGGTCGGCCGCGTCGAGGGCCTGGGCCTGCTGGGTGGTATCGAGGGCAATGATGCAGTGATGCACGATGCGCTTATTGCCGGGCCGGAATTCGATGGCCGCGATGTCGCGGTCGGTGGGCAGGTTCACGGGCAGCACGAAAATGCGGTACATGTCCTGCCCGTTGCCTTGGTGCGTGAAGGCGTGCGCCATCGGAATCACCAAATCGGGCGTGCCCAGCTGCGAGCCGGTCGGGTACGTGGGCACCGGCGGCGTGGCGGCGGGGTTGCCCTGCGGCGCGCCGGCATCAACCCAAGCTGCGATTTTGGCGATTTCCGCGTCGGTCAGCGTGTTTTCGTCGAGGTAGTGGCGGTAGCGCGGGTCGGGCTTCCACGGCGGCATGTAGCGCGTGCCGGTCACGTACTTAATGGTTTGGGCGTGGCTGGAAACCTCGGCGAAATTGGTGAGCGGAAACGGCGCCACCTCGCCGGTGCGGTGGCAGGGCGTGCAGTGCTGGTACACCAGCGGCGCAATGTCCTGGCTGAACGTGTACTGGGGCGTGGTCTGGGCCTGCGCCGTGAGGACCGAAACCGCCAGGGCGAAGGCCGCGGTGAGGGAAGAGAAAACGTGCTTCATATATTATTTTTCGCAGCGGAACGTCATGCAGAGCGTAGCGAAGCATCTTGCTAGCCCCCTCTAATCTCGTTTAATTAAATGCGTTGCGCGGACAAGATGCTTCGCTGCGCTCTGCATGACAGGCTTTTCCAATCTTAAAGTTACTCAATAAAACAGCCTACCGGCTCGGTGCGGGGCACGGCTACGGACCGGCCGGCCGCCACGGCCGCCAGCGCCTCGGCCAACTCGTGGTGGCGCACCACGGCGCGGTGCTGGCCCAGCCCGGCGTAGGCATCATCGAGGCGGCCCTGGTAGAGAACGGTGCGGCCATCGGCCCCCACCACCACGGCTTCGGGCGTGACGCGGGCGTGCAGCTTTTTGGTGAGCTGGTGGCCGGCATCGGCTTGCAGCGGGAAGGCCAGCTGGTAGGTTTTGGCGAAATCGGCCAGCCCGGCGGGCGTGGTTTCGCGGGCCGGAAACACGCCCACAAAGCGCACCCCCTGCGCCCCGTAGCGGGCGTGCAGCTCGCGCAGCGGGAGCGTGGCCGCCTGGCTGATGGGGCAGGTTTCGGCCAGAAACACGTAGACCGTGGCCCGCGGTGCGGGTGCCAACCAGCCGAGTAGGTGCAACACAAGTAGCAGTAGGGGCATTAGCAGCTCAAGGAAAAACCGGTTTATTTGTTGCCTCAGACCTTCCTGGGCCCGCCGCGCAGCTTTGGGCTTTTGGATGCACCAGCCATGCAAAGGTTACATCGCAGCATGGCAATATCTTAACCCCGTCGGCCTCACCGAGGTGTTTTTCAGACACCGTTTTGGCGGCCCTGGTTCCGGCTTTTTCGGCCCGGTTTTCGTTAACGGCCCACCACCACTCTTTTTTCGATGCTCATGACTTCTCCGCTGCTCCGTTCTGTGGCCCGGCCGCTCCTGGCCACGGTGGCCGCCGTTGCCGGCCTGCTGGCCGCTTCCTGCACCGCCCCGCGCGCCATTGTGGCCACCGGTAAAGTCACGCCGCAGGGCGAGTTTCGGGTGGGCTACAACCAGGGCCTGAACCTGGCCAGCGCGCCCATTGCCAAAGCCACCGGCGCCCTAAAAGAAGCCGCCAGCCAGGCCGCCAGCTCCAGCAAAGTCGACTACACCGACGCCACCACCCAACTGCAGGCCGCCGCCCTGGCTTACGTGCTCGACCCGGTGCAAACCACCGCCGACATCAACGTGCGCTACGGCATCGTGCCGCACCTTGATGCGGGCTTCAAGTACACGTTCGGCTCCTACGTGTTCGATACGCAGTACCAGTTTCTGGGCCCCGTGGGCACACCCGAAAACCCCGACCGCGGCGCCGCCACCGGCACCATGTATGGCAGCATCGGCCTGCAGTTTGCCACCCAGCGCGCCAAGCTGCCCAGCTTCGCCTTCCTGTCCGACATTAACTCGGTGCTGAACCTGCGCGCCACCCGCAACGATTTGCTCATCCCGCTCATTTTCAGCAATTCGCTGGGGCCGGAAGAAGAAATCGGAGCCATCAGCTACGGCCTGGTGTACGCCCACAGCTGGGTGAGCTACGGCTTCGCGCCCGACAAAATATACTCCGGCTCGGTGAAGGTGCCCGAACTGCCGCTGCAGCGCCGCAACTTCTCGTCGTTCGGCGGCTTCCTCAACTTGAAAATCGGCTACCGCTATTTCTACGTCATTCCGGCCGTGTCGGTGTTCTACCAGAACTACGGCGATTTTGCCCTGCTCAACAACCAGAGCACCTCGCTCAGCGGCGTCACGTTTGTGCCCTCCATTGGCGTGCAGCTGCGTATTCCCAAGTTCACGAATTAGCAAGCGGGCTGGATAGCCCGGTGTCTGGCAGTGCCGCTTCCCCTCGGGAGGCGGCACTGTTTTTTTGGGCGGAAGCGAAACGGTTACTGGCTCTCGTCGCCCGGGTCGAATCGTTTGCCGCGGATTCCACAAATGTGGGTTTCCGTCGCTTTCTTTGTTGCCCGTTTTTCAAAACTTTACGCCGCCGCGGCCGCTCACCTTTTCCGCCCCACCCATGGAAGCTCCCAACCCCGAATTCATGCGCGAAGCCATTCGCCTGTCCATCGACCAAATGAAGGCCGGCTTCGGCGGCCCGTTTGGCGCAGTGGTAGTGAAGGACGGCCAAATCATTGCCCGCGGCTTCAACCAAGTCACCACCACCCACGACCCCACCTGCCACGCCGAAGTCGACGCCATCCGCAAAGCCTGCAAGGAACTCGGCACTTTTCAGCTCGACGGCTGCGACCTCTACACCAGCTGCGAACCCTGCCCCATGTGCCTCGGGGCCATTTATTGGGCGCGCCCTCGGCGCGTATTCTACGGCAACACCAAGGCCGACGCAGCCGCTATCGGCTTCGACGACCAGTTCATTTACGAAGAGCTGGACCGGCCCATGGAAAGCCGTAAATTGCCGATGACGCAGCTACTGCGCGACGAGGCGTTGGCCGGTTTCCGCGCCTGGACGGAACTGGAAGGCAAGACCGAGTATTAATATTTAGCTGTTAGCTTATGGCTATTAGCTGTTAGCAGTTGCTGGCAGCCTGATGGAGAGCTAACCGCTATCAGCTACTAGCTAACGGCTAAAACAATGATTGAATTTCTCCTCAACGACCAGCCCATCCGCACCAGCGAGGCGCCAGCCAGCGCGCTGCTCGATTTCGTGCGCTACCACGAGCAGCTGAAGGGCACCAAAATCGGCTGCCGCGAGGGCGACTGCGGCGCCTGCACCGTGCTGGTGGGCGAGCTGGCGGCCGACGGCCAGACGGTGAACTACCAGAGCATGACCAGCTGCCTCACGCCGCTGGGCAACGCCGCGGGCAAGCACATCGTGACGGTGGAAGGCATCAACGCGGCCGGCAGCCAACTCACGCCCGTGCAACAGGCCATTGTGGATGAAGGCGGCTCGCAGTGCGGCTTCTGCACAGTGGGCTTCGTGATGTCGCTCACCGGCCACAGCCTGAGCAGCCAGCCGGCCACCGAGAAAAGCACTATTGCTGCGATTGATGGCAACATCTGCCGCTGCACGGGTTACAAATCGTTGGAGCGTGCCGCCGCCAAACTCACCGCCGAACTGGAGCAGCGCCCGGCCGAAAACGCCCTGGCCTGGCTCAGCGAGAAGCAATATGTGCCCGGCTACTTCGCCGAAATCCCGGCCCAGCTCGCCAAGCTGCGGCCCGATGAAGTGAAAGCAACTGAAGCATCTTCAGCGACCGGAGCAGCTTCGGCTACGGCCCACGCCAACGGCGGTAGCTCGGCTTCAACCTCGCCCAACGGCCACGCCCAAAACCAGAACGACCACGGCCACTCATCCAACCAGCCGTTTACGCATGCCCTGCTGGGTGGTGGCACCGATTTGCTGGTGCAGCGCCTGGAAGAATTGCGCGAACAGCCCGGCGTGCGCCTGATTTTCGACCAGCCCGGCCGGCGCGGCATCCGCCGCGAAACCACCGGCCGCGTGGTGCTGGGCGCCGCCACCACCGCCAGCCAGCTGCTCGAATCGGACCTGATGCGCGGCCTGCTACCCAACCTGCCGCAGTACCTGAAGCTGGTATCGAGCACGCCCATCCGCAACATGGGCACGGTGGCCGGCAATTTCATTAACGGCTCGCCCATCGGCGACCTTACCATCATGTTTCTGGCATTGGGCGCGTCCGTCACGCTGCTCGATGCGGCCGGCGGCACCCGCGAGCTAGCCCTGCCCGACCTCTACCGTGGCTACAAAAAGCTAGCGAAGGCCGCCGATGAGCAGGTCATCGAAATCAGTTTCCCCGCCCCGCTGGCCGGCGACTTCTTCCACTTCGAGAAAGTCTCCAAGCGCACCCACCTCGACATTGCTAGCGTTAATTCTGCCGCTTGGCTGCGGGTCGAAAACGGCCTTATCCAGGCGGCTCGCATCTCAGCGGGCGGCGTGGGGCCGGTGCCGCTGTACCTAGCGCGCACCAGCGAGTTTCTGCAGGGCCGCGAGCTGACGGCCGAAACCGTGAGCGCCGCCAACGAGGTGATGCAGTCGGAAATAAGCCCGATTTCGGATGTGCGCGGCACCAGCGACTACAAGCGACTGTTGCTTCGGCAGTTGCTGTGGGCGCACTTCCTGCAGTTTGCGCCGGCGCTGGCTGAGCATATTATGCTTTAGCCAATAAACTTATGCGGTATTTTCTGCTGATTTTTTCTATATTTTTATTTCAATTGGTTTTGGCGCAAAGCAGCCATCGTTTGAAAATTGTTTCGCATAAAAAACACACTGCGGAAGAAAAGAAATTTGTAGAGTTCTGCCTCAGCAACAAGTACGGAGATGACCTGCTTCCTGATTATGCCGGGTTAGACACTGTAAAGCATATTTCTGCCCTTATTCGAGCCAAGCCAGCTATTCATTTCGACGGCGATTGTAACGGTATCTACTACTATTTACTGAGGTCCGAATATTGGCCAACGCCAACGCTTAGCGGAACAAATGGCGCTTTTTACGAATACGAATATCTCGTTTTACTAAACGAAAAAGCTATTCCTTTCAAGGCCAACGACCCTGCCAATTCAGCCAAATTTGCAGGTATTCGCAAAGACTTGATAAAATATATAGGTGTTCAAAAAACGGACTCTATTAAACAACATTTAATACGCGGTTACGCACAGCTTTAGCAGGCTTTTCCCCATGAACCACCTCGACCCTAACCGCCACGTGCGCGGCGAATCGCAGTACCTCGACGACGTGCCTGTGCAGCAGGGCACGCTCTACGCGGCCGTGTTTGAAAGCCCGCTGGCCCACGGCGTGCTCCGCAGCCTCGATTTCAGTGCCGCGCTGACGGCGCCCGGCGTGGCCCGCGTGCTCACGGCCGCCGACATTCCCGGCATCAACCAGATTGGCGGCATTGTGGCTGATGAGCCGCTGCTGGCCGAGGGGCACGTGCATTTCCGGGGGCAGCCGGTGGCGCTGGTGCTGGCCCGCACCGAGGCGCAGGCCCACGCCGCCCTCAAACTGATTAAGGTCGAAATTGACCCGCTGCCCATCATCACCGACCCTCGCGTGGCGGCGGCGCAGGGCGAGTTCATCGTCCCGCCGCGCACCTTCAAAATCGGCGATTCGGCGGCGGCTTGGGCTGCTTGCGCGCACGTATTTGAGGGCGTGGCCGAGAACGGCGGGCAAGAGCACCTCTACATCGAAACGCAGGGCGCCTACGCCTTCCCCACCGAGATGGGCGGGGTGCGCATGATTTCCTCCACGCAAGGGCCCACGGCCGTACAGCGCCACACCGCGCACGTACTGGGCCTGGGCATGCACCAGGTCGAAGTGGACGTGACGCGCCTCGGGGGCGGTTTTGGGGGCAAGGAAGACCAGGCCACGCCCTGGGGCGCGCTGGCCGCGCTGGGGGCCTTCGTCACCAAGAAGCCCGTGAAGCTGGTGCTCGACCGCATGGCCGACATGCGCATGACCGGCAAGCGCCACCCCTACTCGTCCGATTTCAAAATCGGCTTCGATGCCGACCTGAAAATCGTGGCCTACGAAGTCACCTTCTACCAGAATGCGGGCGCGGCGGCCGACCTCTCGCCGGCCGTGATGGAGCGCACACTCTTCCACGCCACCAACGCCTATTTCGTGCCCAACGTGACGGCTACGGCCTTTTCGTGCCGGACCAACCTGCCGCCCAACACGGCCTTCCGGGGCTTCGGCGGGCCGCAGGGCATGTTCGTGATAGAGTCGGCCCTGGCCAAAGCGGCCGAGGAATTGGGCCTGCCGACCTATGAGCTGCAGCGCCGCAATTTGCTGCGCGAGGGCGACCTGTTCTCGTACCGGCAGGCGGCCGAAATGTGCCACGCCGAGCAGGCCTGGGACACGGCCGCCCGCGAGTTCGACCTGGCCGGCATGCGGGCCGAAGTTGAGCAGTTCAACCAAACCAATAAGCTGAAGAAGAAGGGCTTCGCGGTGATGCCCATCTGCTTCGGCATCTCGTTCACCAAAACGCCCATGAACCAGACGCGGGCGCTGGTGCACATCTACTCCGACGGCTCGGTGGGCATCAGCACGGGCGCGGTGGAGATGGGCCAGGGCGTGAACACGAAAATCGCGCAGGTGGCGGCCCGCACGCTGGGCATTTCGATTAATCGTATCAAAATCGAAACCACCAACACCACGCGCGTCGCCAACACCTCGCCCAGTGCCGCCAGCGCCACCGCCGACCTCAACGGCAAGGCCACCGAAATGGCCTGCGCCGCCCTGCGCAAGCGCCTGCTCGAGCACGCCAGCACCGAATACACGCTCAATTACGAAGGCCTCGAAATCCATGACGAGCAGGTGCTGGCCGCCGGCGTGCCCGCCGATACCAACTGGGAGAAGCTGGTGTCGTCGGCCTTCTGGAAGCGCGTGGCCCTCACCGAAAACGCCCACTACGCCACCCCCGACCTGCATTTCGACGCCACCGTGAACCAGGGCCACCCCTTCGCCTACCACGTGTACGGCACGGCCCTGACCAGCGTGACGGTGGACTGCCTGCGCGGCACCTACACCGTGGATGCCCTGCGCATTGCCCACGATTTCGGCCAGAGCTTCAACGAAGTCATCGACCGGGGCCAGATTGAGGGCGGCGCGGTGCAGGGCATCGGCTGGATGACCATGGAAGAAGTGGCCTACAACGCCGAGGGCCGCCTGCTCAGCAACTCGCTCAATAGCTACAAAATCCCCGACATCTACGCCGCGCCCAAGGTGCTCGACGTGCATTTCCTCGACACGCCGGGCCACCCCAAGGCCATCCTGCGCTCCAAGGCCGTGGGCGAGCCGCCGCTCATGTACGGCATCGGCACCTACTTCGCCCTGCGCGACGCGGTGCGGGCCTTCCAGGGGCATACGGCCCTCCCCTTCTCGGCCCCGATGACGCCGGAAAAGGTGCTGGTGAGCTTGTATCCGGAGTTTGTGGGGGCGAGCGAAACGGCTGCGATGGCGCGGGTTTAGGGGGGATTGTGAGTATAATGGAATATATGGCGACGGTACATAAAGCCCATTTTATCACACAGTTAGCTCATACTACCTAACGTAGAAGCCATTCTCAAATAACCAAACTTTCCTAAATTCATTAGCAAATTGTTCGTAAGTTTGAACGATTACACAAGAAAGTTATGGTTGAGCAGACACGCTTATCGGCAACACTAAACGCAAATTAGTCAAGATGAGCAATATGGAAAACACATTGCAATACGGGCTTTCACAGCTCGACATGGTCAATGATGGCAATGGTGTAACGGGCCTCGTTCCTGTTAATTCAATATTTAAAAATGAATCAACAGGTATTTCCCCAGAAGAATTTCTTGCCCTTGAAGACGCTTTTAAATATGAAGCTGATTATATATATTTTAGAAGATTCGAAAATCGGCCTTCTGTTGCACAAGTATATATTTATGATTTTACAAACGATATTGAAGCGGATGAAGAAAGACTAATAGAGTTACATAAAAGGCTCTATAACTCCGGCTCCGTGCCGATGTTTTTTGTTTTTACAAAATCTAAAGTCACCATTTTTAACTGCTTCGAAAAACCTGCTGACGGAAATAAATTAAAATACAAGCCATTAAAAACTATTGAGTTAGCATCCAAAGCTTCGCGCGCTTTATCAGAACTGGCAATTGAAGAGTTACAAAGTTTTTCTGGAAAATCATTCGATAATGGTTCATTCTGGGAGAATTCTAAGTTTAGCAACAGCTTCAATGCTAACAATAGTGCGTATGAAAAATTATTGTCTGAACTTAAACTAGCATTAAGAGACATAGTAAAAGAGAGGATACTACCTGAAAATATTGCAAAAAAACTTATTGTAGTATCAATACTGATAAAATATCTCGAAGACCGCACCGATAAAAACGGTGATTCAGTTTTCCCAAAGGATTTTTTTGCACAATTTATGATTGGGGCTGAAAAATTCACAGATGTTTTACATGATTCAATTGCAACCCTAGACTTATTAGATGCATTAGCTCGCCATTTTAATGGAGGAGTTTTTGAAATCAGTGATGAGGAAAGAATTATTATTTCAGAAACTGATATAAGTCGATTTGCACAGTTTTTGGAAGGCAAATTAGACGGTGTTCAATTTGTTTTTTGGAAGCTTTACTCATTCAACGACTTACCGGTAGAACTGATTAGTAATATTTATGAGGAATTTCTAGGAAAACAACCTGGGGTAGTTTACACACCACCATACCTCGTAAACTTCCTATTAGATGAAGCAATGCCTTTGTCTAATGACAATACTGACTTCAAAATATTGGACCCCGCTTGTGGGTCAGGTGTATTTCTAGTGGGGGCTTACAGAAGATTGATTCAACGCTGGAGAAAAAAGAATCAATGGAAATTGCCCAGCTTGGCAGTTCTGAAAAAAATTCTGATAGACAATATCTATGGAATTGACAAAGATTCCGATGCCACTAATCTCACTGTATTCAGCTTGAGTTTGGCTCTATGCGATGAACTAACACCAATACAAATATGGAAAGAATTGCGCTTCGATGACCTTCGAAAAAACAATATCTTGTCCGAAGATTTTTTTGATGTTGTACTAGGGCGTACCTCTTTTAATGAAAATGATTTTGATTTAATAATTGGAAACCCGCCTTTTGAATCGGTGCTTAGTGCTCCAGCTAGTGTAATTGAAAGAAATGTCCACCGCAAGAGGGTTATTGCTAATTTACTAAAAGATGGTTCAAAAAAAGATGGCACTAGGATTCCATTGCCAGACAACCAAATTGCATTACTGTTTTTGGAACAGTGCATCCCACTTTGCAAGAGTGGTGGCTTAGTCTGTCTTGTGCAACCTTCTGGCCCCTTACTTTATAACAAATCATCTGCTGAATTCAGAAGGCATTTGCTTCTAAATTATTTTGTTCCTCAAATAGTTGATTTCACTCACATAAATCGGATTCTTTTCGGAGAGAGGGGTGATGTTGCCACTGCTGCCATATTTGTTAAAAATGAAGCAGCTAAGGAGAAGGGTTTGCTGCACATCACTGTTCGCAGGTCTAAGATTCACAAGGAGAAGCTTTATTTTGAACTTGATAATTACGATTTTCATTTCGTACCACGCAGTTTAGCGCTTAATGACCCTTACATATGGAAAGCTAATTTCCTAGGAGGAAGCAGGTACCATCAATTGATATCAAAGCTATCGAATCACAGAACAATAGGAGAATACATAAGTGAGAAAGAAGAATTTAGTGGTTGGGCCATGAGTGAAGGCTACACCCTTGCTACTAAAACTGACAAACAGAAGCTTCTAGGACTTCAAGCTAGTGGAGACGCAATAAAAGCCGATGATTTTGAACAAAAGATATCGGCACAATTTCTAACTGACAAGGACCATATTCCTGTAAAGGCATTTACGATAAAGGGAATTGATAGAAACAAAATCTCTTTACTAAGAGACAACTATTTCCATAGTAAAGGAAAGGAATTAGTATACAATAAACCCCATATTCTTATCAAGGAAATAATAACCAATGGGGAATTGCCTACCATTCTTCTAAACGAAGATTTAGTGTTTCAAAGAAGGATAGTTGGCATCCACGCTCCCGATGAGCAATACGCAGATTTACATAAACTTGCTAATCACATCAGCAATAACAAACTGTGTGGATTTTATATCGCTGGAACAAGTGGCCAGTACCTGATTAATAAATCATCTGCGATTTACAAGCAAGACATCGATAACATACCTTACCCTGAAGACTTATCTCTTCTGGAAATAAATCCATCGGAGCAGATACTTATCGATGATTTCAACGACTACTTGCTTGAGTTCAGAAGAAAAGGAGAAAATTCGAAGGCGGCCAAAAAAGATGCTTCTCAAACCATTCTAACCAAATTTGGCCAAGTGTACTGCAACGCCTTAAATACTGTTTACAAGTCTATCAAGGCGCACAAACCATTTGAAACGAACACATTTATTTGTTTCCCATTCTATTTTGGAGAAAAACCAAACATAGAATTCCCTGATAGCCAGCATATAGAGCATCATATAGCGCAACTTGTAGAAAAGGACTATGGCACAAGCCTTAGACTGATACGAATGGTGCGTTTGTATGAACAAAACATTATTTATATTATCAAGCCAAAAAAGACAAGGTATTGGTTGCGCTCAATCGCTCTGCGTGATTCTGATGAAACATTTTCGGACTTAAGAAAACAAGGTTACTAATGTTAGCAGACAATACAGCAGCCTCAGGAAGTGGCAAATTCGTCGCGGATATAAAACCTGATAGTTCGATAAAATCTGTTGTTACTTTGATTGAAAACAGCCTCTACGAGTTTTCAATCAAAGTAACAGGGCATTTAACGGAAAATGAGAAAGCACTAACTAGCAAGCTTTGTATATTTCTGAATAACAAAGTAGACAGTCACCCATTTCGTTTCCACCATGAATTCCCAGAGGATTATTCATCTGGCACAAGTGCTCAAGTTGATATCGGAACTATCTCACGCTTCGACCAACTAATAGTTGAAGACAGAATTTATGGAGAATTTGACTCATTCTTTTCAATTGAAGCAAAGCGGCTACCTACTCCAGGTAATAAACGGGAAAAAGAATATGTGATTGGGCATGGCAAATCATGCGGAGGTATTGAACGTTTTAAAAAAGGAATTCACGGCAGCAGACTTAAACACGCTGCAATTGTTGGTTATATTCAGGAGCATGATACTGTATATTGGCACTCACAAATAAACAATTGGATTGACGAATTAATTATTGTAGATAGTAAATTATGGAAGCTTGCTGATAAGCTAATAGTTCGCAAAAGCATTAATCACTCGAAAATAGTTAAATTAGTTTCTAAGAACCTTCGATTGATAAAGAATAAATCTGACATAATTAAATTAACTCACTTTTGGATAAATATTACTTAAGAGACAGAATCATTATTAAATTCAATAAAAAGAGGCTGAAGCTCCCGTAGCTTCAGCCTCTTTTTGTTTCTGCCGCAGCGCAGGGCTTTGGGGAAGGAGTTGGGCCGGCGCGGGCTTCCCAACCCCACCCGCCATTTTCTTTCGCCGCCCCTATGACGCCGGAAAGGATTTTCGTAATTTTGCACCCCGATTTTTACGGCCCTATCCGTTCCGTGCAACTTACTCGCCCTATTCCCCTCGGTACCCACGTCCAGGGCTTCCTGATTTACGCCGCCGGCGACACGGCCGCCGCGCTGTTGCTGCAGCAGTTTAGCTGGCTGCGGCTGCTGGGCATGGCCTTGGTGGGCGGCCTGCTCTACTCCACGGAGGTGCCGGCCTACTTCCGCTGGCTCGACGCCCGGGTGCCCACCCGCCCCGACGGCAGCCAACTGCGCAAAACCGGCCGCGCGGCCCTCACCCTGCTCTACTTCAACCCGCTCTGGATTGCCCGGCATTACGTGTTTCTGGGCGTGTTCGGAGGCGCCGCCGAAACGCTGTCGCTGGCGCTGCTGCCCGTCGCCGGCCGCTCCTTCCTGCTGAACGCCCCGGTTTCGCTGGCGGCCAACTACTACATTCAGAACCGCGTGGCTATCGGCCGACGCTTCATGGCCAGCGCCGTGTTCTCGGGAGTCATGGCCGTGTCGTACGCCCTCAGCGCCGCCTGGCTGTAGGGTGGCGGGGCCGCTTGCTGCTTCGCTTACTGGCGATTCATAAACCAACAAAAAAGACCCAGTGCTGAATGCAGTGGGTCTTTTTTGTTAGAACTCGTTAGGCTCCCCGCTTTTTTGGAAAGGAGCCGCCCCAAAGTGTTCCCGTAAGGTTTCGCGGGACCGCGCTACTTCGCAGCCTTCGCGCGCCGCCCTTCCAGGATGCGGAAGAACGAGCGGGTCTGCACCTCTTCCAGCGTCAAACCCGTCGCCAGAATCTCATCTTCCGAAATCGCGCCGCAGTTCAGGGCTTTGAGGAAGAAGTTGAGCAGGCCCTGGCCGGTGGCGGCGTCGTCGAAGATGTCGCCGGTGAGGGTGGAGATGGCGGCGCGTTCCACGAAGGTTTTCAGGCGGAAAACCGCGTCGTCGTAGCTGCTGAGGAAGAAGTTGTAGGTGGCCGCGTAGCGCATGGGCAGCTGCGCGGGGTTCAAATCCCAGCCCTGGTAGAAGCCGTTGATGAGCGAGTGCGTGCTGTGGTGGTACGCTTGCCGCCACGCATTATGCACCGACTCGCGGTTTTCGCGCAGCTGGGCAAACGTCAGGTTGTCGCCGCGGTGCGGGCCGATGGGCATCACGTTGGTGGCGCCATCGGAGAGGAAGATGCCGGTGCCGCCCAGCGCTACTTTGGTCATGTGGTGGGCGAAGTCGCACACCGGATGCGCCATCGTCTGATACTTGGCCGTGATGCCGCAGCTGGCCGTGTAGTCGTAGGTTCCGAAGTGGGCCGCCACGCAGCGCCCCTCGCTGGCCCGGATGATGCGCATGAGCGGGTTGCGCCCCTCTTCATCCATGATGATTTGGGTGGCCTCCACCATCGTCTCCATTTTGAGGGTGCCGGGGGCCAGACCGTTGGCCTTTTCCAGCAACTCAAACAGGCGCACCATCGTCGTCATCTGTTCCGGAATGGTCACTTTGGGCAGCATTACCACGAAATTGTCGGGCAATTTGCCGCCGGTTTCAGCCAGCAGCGTAGTCAGGAAAATGTCGAGCGTGCGCACGCCACGCTGCTTGAGGTCTTCGGTGAAGGGCTTGATGCGGATGCCGATAAACGGCGACAGCGTGCCCTGCTGCATGCCCTTGGCCACTTCCTTGGCGGCACGCACGGCGGTTTCGTCCTCCTCCGCATCGGGCCGGTTGCCAAAGCCGTCTTCAAAATCGACGCGGAAGTCTTCCACGGCCTCGCGCTTCAGCTTCGCCACAATCTTGTTGTACACCGAATAAGCTAGCCAGGCGGGCTCCTGCTTGCGGTCCTCCGGGCTCATAGCATCGAGCTTGGCCGTTAGGGCGGCCACGTCGGCTTCGAGGTGCGGCAGGTGCTCGTGGTTTTTGAACTGCAGCGCGCGGGCCAGCTCCACGAAGTTGGGCGCGTAGGTGAGCAGGTTGTTAAGGGCGATTTCGCCCATCTTCACGCAGGTGTCGGCCTTGAAGAGGTTGGCACCGCCGTACACGGTGTGCACGGGCTGGCGGTCGGGCCGGTCGCCGGGGTAGGTTTTCTGGAATTTGATATTGGCTTCGCCGAGCTGGTCGAGCAGAACGGCTTTGTCGGAATCTTGTAAGCTGAGTTTCATGGTGGGAATTGATGTTGCGATGTAGAGACGCGACACTTCGCGTCTCGGCGTTGCTGATGTTGTTATTGCTGGTTGTGGTAGCGTCGTTCAACGAGGAGACGCGATGTGTCGCGTCTATACAATCGTTCTGGCCACCAAAATCACGACCCGCGATAAGTGGAATACCCGAACGGATTCAGCAGCAGCGGCACGTGGTAGTGCGCGTTTTCGGCCACGTTGAATACAATTTCCACGAAGGGATAAAAATTGGCCGTGCCGTCCTGCGCGAAATATTCCTGGGTGTAGAATTTCATTTTATACACGCCCAATTCCACCTGTTTTTCTTTCGGCAATAAGTCGGGAATGCGGCCGTCGGCGTTGGTTTTGCCGCGGGCGATTTCCTGCCATTCCTCCCCTACTTGTTGCAGTAGCGCGATGCTGACATTGGCCGCCGGCTTGCCCTTGGTCGTATCGAGAATATGGGTAGTTATCTGGCTCATGCGGCGAGGAGTTTTTCGAGGCGGAGGCGGGTGATTTTGTTCTGCTCGGCGGCGGCGATGAGGATTTCGTCGGCGGGGTCGTTGGTGAGGCGGGCTTGCAGCAGAGCCAGCATTTCGTCGGCCGTTTTGCCGGTGGCGCACACAATGAAGATGTAGCCGAACTTGCGCTCGTAGTCCTCATTGCCAGTTGCCAACGCCTCCAGCGTTTCCTGTGAAGCCTGTTTCACGGCGGCCTGCTCGCCCTCGGCCCAGGTGCTGGTGCTGGCGAATTTGGCACGCAGGGCTTCCACATCGCCGCCAATTTTGGGGTGGTGGGTGAAGGCTTCGCGCCAGTCGGCTTCGTCCAGCTTATTCCACGCGGTGTTGGCCTCGTCCATCAGCGTTTCGGCGTCAGACACGGGGAAGGCGGCGAGCATATTTTCTACCCAAGCGGTCGAGCCACAGCACTTTTGCAGGGCTTCGGCGAGGGCGGGTTTGGGGAGATGGTTGAGTTTTTCGACGGTCATTATTAATTCTCTTTTTCGCGCAGTTCCGGATGAGCAATATTGCGGGACATGAATTCAATCGTGCCTTTGCGTCGCCGGACTTTTTCAGCGAAAGCAGCACCTGCACCGCAGCCGATTAGCACAGCGATTATTGCCGCACTCAAGCCCCAGACATTGCGCGTATTCAGCCATATAATTACCCCGAGAAATGCGCCAATAATTGCCGGGGATATAAATATCTGGAACCACGCCAGCGACGAAAGTAACCATTCGATGATTTTCATCTGGGCAATTAATTACTTACTGCGGTAGAGATGCTTCGACTGCGCTCAGCATGACTTTCTATTTTGAACTGACGTGCTACTTCACCGTCGGAAACCGGTTCATATTTTTGTAGTAGATATAAACCGACGGCTCCTGGCCCATGGCCGTGGCCCACTGCTGGCAATACGGGGCCATCCAGATGGAATCGCCTTTTTTCACCGGGTACCAGCACTGGTCGAGCATGTAGATGGCCTGGCCTTCGAGGTACATCAGGCCGTGCTCCATGATGTGGGTTTCCACCATCGGCAGATTGCCGCCGAGGCCGTAGGTGAAGATGTTCACGGCCATGTCGAAGCCCGGCTCGTTCGGTAGCAACTCCTGGATGCGCAGGGCCTCATCGTTCATGTACACGGGCGCTTTGCTGTAGTCGCGCTCGCCCCAGAAGATGCCCGGCGTGGCGTGGCCTGACAGCGGTTCGTACACTTTATGGAAGGTCAAAAGCTGCGTACCGGCGCTGGGCTGACTGAATTCGTAGCTCTGGCCCACCGGCACATACACGTATTCGCCCACTTTCAGCGCCCGGGTTTCGCCGCCCACGGTGGCCGTGCAGCCGCCCTGCACCACGTAGAAGAAAATCTGCGACGCCTCGGTTTCGCCCTTGATGTTACCGACCTCGGTGAGGGTGATGAGCGTCTGGCACAGGTTCGCTCCCATCTGCTCGTTGATGATGACGTTGGTGGTGCAGCCGGTCCAGCCGGGCACGTTGCTGTTGATGTAGCCGTCGGGGGCGATGATGGCGTGGTTGCGCTTCACAACCGAGCGCGTCAGGGCGGACATTTCCATGTTCTGGGTGGGATAAATCGGGAGAAACAAACCGTCATGCTGAGCTTGTCGAAGCATCTCTGCCCAAGAAGTAACTAATTACTCTCGCGGTAGAGATGCTTCGACAAGCTCAGCATGACGGTCTCGAATGGGCTTACCAGCGCAAAAAAACCGGCAAAGCGGGCGGCAATTTAGGACATCCGCACCTTTCTTGCGTCACTGCAAAAAAATTAGCCGCGCAGGCCCGCCGTTGCTTCGGCCTGCTGCCGGGCCACGTCCACGGCCAGCCGCGCCAGAAACCGGTCGGCGACTTCAATGGCGGCGGCCAAATCGGCGATTTCCACGTTTTCCAGCGGGTTGTGGCTGATGCCTTTGTAGCAGCGAATGAACATCATCGTGACCGGGGCCACGGCCGAAATTGGCACCGCATCGTGGCCCGCGCCGCTCACCAGCGCCACCACTTCGTGGCCGGCATCGGCGATGGCTTCGGCCAGGGTTTCGTTCAGGCCGGCGTCGCAGGCGGCGGGAGCGGTTTCCTGCACCAGGTTCCAGCCCAGGGCCACGTTGCGCTGGGCGGCCAGGGCTTCGGTGTATTCTTTCAGGGCCGCGTAGGCATCGGCGAGTTGGCCGGCATCGGGGCTGCGCAGGTCGAGGCTGCACACCACTTCGCCGGGGATGACGTTGCTGGCGGCGTGGCTCAGCGCGAGCTTGCCCACAGTGGCCACCAGCCCGCGGCCGTGCGTGAGAGCAAACTGCTCGGCGATGAGGATGAACTCGGCGGCGGCGCAGAGGGCGTCCTGGCGCATGTCCATCGGCACGGTGCCGGCGTGGCCAGCCATGCCGGTGAAGGTGAGCTCGACGCGCATCTGGCCGGCAATGGCCGTGACGAGGGCCACCGGCAGCTGCCGCTCCCAGAGTACCGGGCCCTGCTCGATGTGCATCTCGAAATAGCCCAGCCAGTCGTCGGCCGGAATCGCATCGTCGGCGATGCGGGCGGCGTCCGCTTCCATCATTTCCAGGGCGCGGGCCAGGGTGATGCCGCCGGCGTCGGCGCGGGTCAGCCAGCCGTGGTCGAAGGAGCCGGCCACCACTTTGCTGCCCAGATACGTGGTGTGGAAACGCACACCTTCCTCGTCGCTGAAGGCAATAAGCTCGACGTGGAAGGGCAGCGCGGCCTGGCGCTCGCGCAGGGTTTCGAGCAAATCGAGGCCCATGAGCACGCCCAGCGGGCCGTCGAACTTGCCGGCATTCACCACGGTGTCGATGTGCGAGGCCAGCACGAAAGTTTTGGCCCGCGGGTTGGCACTCACGAGGCGCGCGCGCAGGTTGCCGATGCCATCGAGGCGGGTGGCCAGGCCGGCGGCTTCGCACCAGCTTTGCACCAGGGCGCGGCCCTGCAAAAACGCGGGCGTGCCGAAGGTGCGCGTCACGCCGTCGGCGTCTTCGCTGATGGCGGCCAGTTCGTGGATGCGCGCCATGATGCGCGCGGCGCGGGAAGAATAATCGGGCTGCATGCGGTTAGCGGGTTAGGAACGTACCGTGGTCGAGCTGAAGGAAATCGGGGTGGCGGAAAACCAGCTCACCGGCCAAGAAAGTTAATTCTACCACGCCCGTCAATTCCTGCCAAAGGTAAGGCGACACTTTGTGTTTGTGCTGAATCATTTCCTCGCGCACCACGAAGGTTTTTTCGTCATCGAACACGATTAAATCGGCATCGAATCCGGGCGCAATCTGCCCTTTTTTGCCGGTTTGCCCAGCCAGCTTCGCGGGGTTCTGGCTCAGCCAACGGGCAATGTCTTTAAGGTCGGCGCCGCGCTGGCGGGCGGCCGTCCAGAGCACCGGAAGAGCCAGCTGCAGCGACGCAATGCCGCCCCAGGCCGTGGTGAAATCGCCGCTTTCGAGCTGCTTGAGGTCGGGCGGCGCGGGCGAGTGGTCGGTGGCTACGAAGTCGATGATGCCGGTTTGCAGCGCGGCCCACAGCTGGTCGTTGTTTTCCTTCTCGCGGATGGGCGGCGCGCACTTGAACTGCGTCTGGCCATCGGCAATGTCCTCGGCGTTGAAGTAGAGGTAGTGCTGGCCGGTTTCCACCGTTAGCGGCAGACCCTTTGCTTTCGCCGCCGCAATGGGCGCGATGGAATCGGCCGACGACAAATGCACGATGTGGACCCAGCAGTCCAACTCTTCGCACAGGCGAATCATCATGGCAATGGCGTCGTCCTCCCACTTTTTGGGACGCGAGGCCAGGTAGTTCGGGTATGAGCGGTGGTGGTTCTGCTTCCAGTCGTTGTTGTCTTCCGATAGTTCGCAGTGCACCAGCAGCGGCAACTGGTACCGGGCCAGTATCGGCATCACGCGCCGCAAATCATCCTCCGTAGCGTTCGGGAAATCATCAATGCCCGAGTGCGTGAGAAAGGCTTTGAAGCCGAGCACGCCGGCCGCAATCAGCGGCTCAATCTCGGCCGCATTGCCTGGCACCACGCCGCCCCAGAACCCCACGTTGCAATGCAGCTGGCCCTTGGTAGCGGCTTTTTTCAGCTCCAGGTTGGCCACTGAAGTCGTGACCGGCGCGGAGTTCAGCGGCATATCCACCAGCGAAGTGAGGCCGCCCATCAGGGCCGCTTTAGTGGCCGTGTTGAAGCCTTCCCAGTCGGTGCGGCCGGGCTCGTTGATGTGCACGTGCGGGTCAATCACGCCGGGCAGAATGGCGCGGTGGCCCACGTCGGTCACTTCCGCGCTGGCCGCGACTTCGGCCTCATAAGGCAGCAGGGCGCTGATGCGGCCGTTTTCGATGAGAATGGTGGCGGCGCGCTCGCCCTCGGGCGTGACCACGCGCTGGCTGCGCAAAGCAAGAGTTGACATGATAGCAGAATTTGGCGCTAAATTGGGGGCTTTTTCCCGGTTTAATTAATTGGCGGGGACGGAAGAACGGTAACGTTCCGATGAAAGGCCGTCATGCAGAGCGCAGCGAAGCATCTTTACCGCGCAATGCAATCCAATCGCAGGTAAGAAAAGATTAGTGGTGGCGGTAAAGATGCTTCGCTGCGCTCTGCATGACGTTCTGAATAATTTGTTCCCTGCCTCTACCCCTCTACCCGAAATTCCCCCATTACCGCTTACCCCCATGATTCAATACGTTACCCTGTTTGCCCTGCTGCTCACGTTTCTGCTGCTGCTGGGCGTTATTTTCGCGTTGCAGCGCGCGGCCAAAAACCGGCCCGGCGGCGGCGAAATCGGCCAGAGCGGCACCACGCTGGCCGGCTACTCCTACTTGCTGATGCTGCTGGCCGTCATAGCGGCGGTGGGCATCGGCTATGTGCTGGCCCGCGACACGCCCTGGGCCGGCCACATTCTGGAGTGGCTCAATATTGTGGTGCGCCTCATGCACATCACCTTCGGCATCGCCTGGATTGGGGCTTCATTCTACTTCGTGTTCCTCGAAAATGCCCTCAACCGCACCGACAACGTGCGCGAGGAGCTGGCCGGCAACCTCTGGGCCGTGCACGGCGGCGGCTTTTATTACCTGGAGAAGTATAAGTCCGCCCCGCCCGTGATTCCCAAAAGCCTGCATTGGTTCAAATACGAAGCGTATTTCACCTGGCTGTCGGGCTTCAGCCTGCTGTTTGTGGTGTACTACTTCAACGCCAGTTCGATGCTGATTGACCCGCGCGTGCTCGACATCTCGCCGCTGGCGGGCGTGGGCATCGGCGTGGGTTCGTTCGTGGCCGCGTGGCTGATTTACGACGGATTGTGCCGCACCGAATTTGTGCGCAGCCCCTGGTTCAAAGTGGTGGGCTTCCTCATTGCCACGGGGTTTGCGTTTTTCTACGCGCAGGTGTTCAGCGCACGGGCGGCCTACATCCACTTCGGGGCCATGCTGGGCACGCTCATGGTGGGCAACGTGTTTTTCACCATCATTCCGGCCCAGAAGGCCATGGTGAAAGCGGCCACCGAAGGCACGCCGCTCGACCCGACGCTGGGCAAAAACGCCCTGGCGCGCTCGCTGCACAACAACTACTTCACGCTGCCGGTGCTGTTTGTGATGGTCAGCAACCACTTCCCCAGCACGTTTGGGCACTCGTATCCGTGGGCCATTCTGGCGGCCATCACGCTGGGCACGGCCGGCGTGAAGCACTGGCTGAACCTGCGCGAGAAGCACCAGACCGACACGGCCGTGTGGGTGCTGCCCGCCGCCGTGGCCGTGCTGCTGGGCGTAGTGTTCGTGACGGCTCCACCGGCCCAGTCGGGCGGCGCGGGCGCGGCCAGCACCTGCACCCAGGAAGTCGGCATCAGCCAGGTGAACCTGATTGTGCAGAAGCGCTGCATTCAGTGCCACTCGGCCCACCCAACGGACGACGTGTTCAAGTCGCCGCCCAACGGCGTGGTGTACGACACGCCGGAAGACATTATCCGTCTCAAGGACAAAATCATGCAACGCGTGGTGGTGACCAAAACCATGCCCCAGAACAACAAAACCCAGATTACGCAGGAGGAGCGCGACCTGATTCGCTGCTGGATTGAGCAGGGCGCGCAGAATAAGTAAGGTTGCCGGCCGCCATTGGGCGCTGGCCGTAGTTGCCGCTGGCCGCAGTTTAGCGCGCAGCGCGCAACTGCTGGCCTTCGTAACGCGAGTTTGTAACTCGCTGCTGCGTAGCAGCAATTTTAGCCGTAGGGCGCGCCAGCGTATTGTCAAAATGGCGAGTTGCAAACTCGCCGCACCTTAGGCCAGCAGTTACGCGCTGCGCGCTAAACTGCGGCCAGTGCACAATTCTTCATTCTTTTTTCTTAATTAAGCAATGAGGCACAAGAAACACCTGTCATCCTGAGCGGAGCGAAGGACCTTATCATCGAGGAACGATTTGCAGTAATCCCAAATGAAGCAGTCGTTATAAGGTCCTTCGCTCCGCTCAGGATGACAGGCTTCCAACATTGCTCATTCCTAAATTAAGTGAAGCGTATGCCCGCCTCTCCCCGCGACCTGCCCGTTTGGGCGCTTGCTGCTGCCTGCCTGCGCGTCGGCGCGCCCGTGGCCCTGCTGGCCGTGCTGCGCAGCGAGGGCAGCAGTCCCGGCCGCCAGGGCTTCAAAATGGCTGTGACGGCCGACACCGTGGCCGGCTCCATCGGCGGGGGCATTATGGAACACAAATGGGTGGAGCTGGCCCGCCAGCGCCTGCGCGAGGCCGACGCGGCGCCGCTGCTGCGCCCGCAGGTGCACCGCCGCGAGGCCCCGGCCGACCGCTCGGGCATGATGTGCTCGGGCGAGCAGGACGTGCTGCTGTGGCCGCTGCTGCCCGCCGACCTACCGGCCGTGGCCGCCATCGAAAACAGCCTCCAAACCCTCCGGGGCGGCTGGCTGGAATTGAGCCCGGCCGCCAGCCTGCACTTTCTGCCGCCCACTGAAACCTTAGCTCCCGCAGCTGCTGCCGCCACTGCAGCGGCCGAGCATTCACCGGCGCAACCGGCGTTCTACGAATACCAGCCCGGCCCGGCGTGGCGTTACCGCGAGCGGCTGGGCTTCCGCGACCAGCTCACCATCGTGGGTGGTGGGCACGTGAGCCTGGCTTTATCAAGCGTGGCGGCGGCGCTCGACTTTGAGCTGACCGTGCTCGATGACCGTGCCGACCTGCCCACTTTCGACCTCAATCACGCCGCCCACCACCGCCAGCGCATCGACTACGAAAACGTGGCCGCCGCCGTGCCGCCCGGCCCGCACCGCTACGTGGTGGTAATGACCGTGGGCTACCGCACCGATGCCGTGGTGCTACGCCAGCTGCTCAACATGCCCTGCCGCTACCTGGGCGTGATGGGCAGCGTGGCCAAAGTGGCCGAGCTGCGCCGCGGTCTGCGCGAAGAGGGTTTTTCGGAAGCCGCCATTGCCCGCCTGCGCGGGCCCATCGGGGTACCCATTCAGAGCCAGACGCCGGAGGAAATTGCCATCAGCATCGCGGCCGAGTTGATTCAGGTACGACGTAGCGCGGGCTTGTAGTCCGCGAGTCAGCCAGTCAATTCGCGGACTAACAGTCCGCGCTACAGCAGGCTACCGGTCCAGGCTACCGGTCCGATTCGCTGGCCGCGTCGCCGTTGTTGCTCTTGGCAAACTCCTCGGTGAAAATGCGGTAGCGGTCGAGAATGGAGCGGACGGAGCGTTTGAGCACGATTTCGCCCATCGGGCCATCGGGCACGGTCACGCCCGAAGCATACCCGTTCCACACGGCGCGGTTGCTTTTCACGTCGATGAGGGTAACGAGCAGCGTGCCTTCGGCCAGCAGCAGGCGCACGGGCTGGTAGCCGTGGCGCTGGTCTGCGGGCGTGTCATCGTTTTCCTCCACGTTGCGCTTTATCCACTGGCTCAGGTCTTCCTGGTCGAAGCCGTGGAAGCGCATATCCCCTTCGTACACCCGAAAATTCACCAGCATGTCGGGCCGCCGGTTGGCACGGCGGTAGCCCTGGGCCCGGAAACGCTGCTCGATGGCCTCGCGTAGCGACTGGCCCAGGCGGCTGGTATCGGCCACGATGCCAGCGCCGGTGACAAAATCGTAGGTGCGGTAGCGGCGAAAATTGCCCCGGTAGCTGTAGTCCGAATCAACGCGTGCTTCGCGCATTGAGGCACAACCGCTCAACGCCAAGGCTGCACCTAGTAAAATCGTAATAATTGGTTTCATACCGACGGGTGTATTTGGCAGGAATTGGGACTACCAATCTACGAAATACTAAGCACTTAGGCTCTACCCGTCAGCAGGAAATCTGCCCCAACCAATAAACCGCCACCCTGGGCCTCTTTATTCGAGCTGCGGCAGCAAGCCGACTACCCGGGGCAGGTGGCCGAGGGGCGAATATGCTGCCGGCTTTTGGCCAGCACCGGGCGCTTGGCCTTGCCCCGCGCCCCGCCGCCACTGAAGCTGATGGTCCAGATGCTATCGAAATCGGCATCGGGCCATTCCGGCGCCTCTGTAATGCCCAGCGCCTGCGCGATTTCTACGATGCAGTGGTGCTCCCACACCACCAGCACCGTGCCGCGCAGCCGGCGCAGCTGCCGGGCAAAGGCCTTGGTATTGGCCACCATAAAGTCGCTGTTGATGGTGAGGTTGTGCTGCACGGCGTAGGGCATCACGGTTTGCAGCATCCGCACGCGGGTCGTGTTTTTGTCGTCGGTGCCGATGACGGGTACGAAGGTGAGGTTGGGCGGCGAGGGCATCAGCTCGTTGAGCACGGCGGGCAGGGCCAGCGCCCGGTTCAGGCCGGCGCAGGATAGGTTGTCGCCCTCGGGCGGCTTCTCGCCGTGCCGGATGATGACCACCCGCAGCACGGGCGCGGGCGGCACCACCGGCGCTTTGGGCGCAAACGGCGGCAGTTTGGAAATCAGGTACAGCCGGGCCTTATCGGAGGTAGTGAGTTTGGGAGTCATGGGGGCGATACGGGGAAACGGCCGGGCCGGCGGGCTTTGTGCTGGAAGAGACGAAGTAATTCAAAACGCCTGCTGTCATCCTGAGCGCAGCGAAGGACCTTATGACGTGTGTAGTCGTCAGTAATTACTACAAACTGTTGTTGCGTGAGAAGGTCCTTCGCTGCGCTCAGGATGACAGGCGTTCCCTACCGGTACCCGGCGGCCTGCAGCTGGAACAGCTCGGCGTAGCGCCCGCCTTTGCCTAACAGCTCCTCATGCGAGCCGATTTCCACAAACTGGCCGTTTTCGATGACCAGGATGCGGTCGGCCATGCGGACGGTGCTGAAGCGGTGGCTGATGAGCACGGCGGTTTTGCCCTGGGTGAGCTCCTTGAAGCGCTGGAAGACTTCGTACTCGGCGCGGGCGTCGAGGGCGGCGGTGGGCTCGTCGAGGATGAGGAGCTGGGCGTCGCGCATGTAGGCGCGGCCGAGGGCGATTTTCTGCCACTCGCCGCCGCTCAGGTCCACGCCGCCGTTGAAGCGGCGGCCAATCATCTGGTCGTAGCCGCCGGGCAGCTTGGCGATGACGGTATCGGCGAGGCTCTGGTGGGCGGCGGTTTCGATGCGGGGCTGGTTGTGGCGCTCTTCGATGCGGCCGACGGCGAGGTTTTGGCCGGCGGGGAGCTGGAAGCGCACGAAATCCTGGAAGATGACGCCGATTTCCTGGCGCAGCTCGGCGGGGTCGTACTCGCGCAGGTCGTAGCCGTCGAGCAGGATGCGGCCTTCAGTGGGGTCGTAGAGGCGGGCCAGGAGCTTGACGAGGGTGGTTTTGCCGGCGCCGTTTTCACCTACCAGCGCCAGCTTTTCGCCGGCTTGCAGGGTGAAGCTGAGGTTCCGAATGGCCCATTTTGTACCATTCTTGTACTGGAAGCCGACGTTTTCAAACTGAAAACCCTGCTGAATGGGCCGGGGAAAGGGAATGGGCCGCTCGCCGGTGAGTTCCTGGCGCACGATGCGCGGCCGGAGCGCAAAGAAGTCGAAGAAATCCTGGAGATACAAGGCGCCGTCGGCCACGGAGCTGAAGCGGCTGAGGATGCCTTCGAGCAGGGCGCGCAGGCGGGCGAAGGAGCCGGCCAGGAAGGTGAGCTGGCCGAGCGAGATGCTGCCGGCCGCGGTGCGGGCGATGATGTAGACGTAGGCGCCGTAGTAGCCGGCGGCGCCGATGGCGGCGAAGAGGGTGCCCCAGCCGGCGCGGCGCAGCACGAGGGATTTGTTTTGGCGGTAGAAGTCGTCGGAGAGGGTGCGGAAGCGGCCGATGAGGAAATCGGAGAGGCCGAAAATCTTGACTTCCTTGGCGGTTTCGTCGGAGGCGCCGGTTTGGCGGAGGTAATCGAGCTCGCGGCGCTCGGGCGTCCAGGAGTGCGAGAGGGAGTAGCTGCGCTCGTTGAAGTGCGACTCGCCGAGGAAGGCGGGCACCACGGCCAGCAGCAGCAGCCCCAGCAGCCAGGGCTGGAAGGCGACGAGGCCGCCGGCGAGGAGCACGAGGGTGATGAAATCCTGGCCCTGGCTGAGCACCTGGCTCATGAGCACGGTGCGGGAGAGGGTTTGGCGGCGGGCGCGCTCGAGCTTGTCGTAGAAGGTGCTGTCTTCGAACTGGTCGAGGTCGAGGCGGGCGGCGTGCTCCATGAGGCGGATGGAGGACTGGTTGGCGAAGAGGTCGCCGAGCAGCGAATCGAGCAGGGCCACGCCGCGGCCCAGGGCATCGGCGAGCAGCACGAGGCCGAACTCGAGGCCCACGAGGGTGAGCACGGGCGTGAGCTGGCGCGCAGCCGCGGGCAGTTTGGTGAGGGCCACCACGTCGTCGATAATCAGGCGGCCGACGTAGAGCGTGGCCAGCGGCAGAAACGCGCGCAGCAGGCGCAGCACGAGGTTGGCGGAGGCCAGCGCGGGGCTGGTGGCCCAGATGAGTTTCAGGAAGGCGGGCAGGTGGCGCAGGGCCGATACCCGCTCGCGCACGCTCACGGCGGGCTTTTCGGGGCCGCGCCCGGCGTTGGGGTTCTTGGCGGAGATGGATTTCAGGAAGTCAAACATTGCCGGGGCGTGGGCAAGGTTGGGGCCGGGTTTGGGGGGCGGCCGTTTTGGCAGGGGGTGGGGGCTTATTACAGCAGCTTGATGGCCGCTCGGTTTTGATTACCTGCCAGCAGTGTATTAAAATGAGCCTTATAATTCTTCTAACACTTCTCGCAAGGCTTTTATGACTTCCTCATCGTCTTCTACTGCTAACTGTCGTTGCAGCACGGGAGCCACGCGCTTCGCTTCTTGTAGGCCCAGCGCATAGACTACGGCATGCCGAATGTCGGCGAGAGGGTGATTGAGCAGTACGACCAATGGGTCAAACAAACGCGCATTAGAAAACGTGGTGCATAGGTCCACGTGCCAGTAAAGCGTGCCGGGGTTCAACCAGTTGGGCGGTTCTAACTCCTGCAACAACGCCGCCACTACTAATTGCTCATTGAATTGGTACAGCACGTCTTCTACCGTTTGGTAGAGACCGAATCCGTTCCAGCCCCCAAAGGACCGCAGTAACAAGGGAATACACTGCGGGTCCGGGTATTCGCGCAGGTGTTGTAGCACCTCGTGGTACGTTTGCATCAGGTCGGGCCGTTGTCCTAGCCCGTCGTCATCAGGTAAAGGTTGATGGGCTTGCAGGAAAGCTAAAGCGTCTAGAGTAGTCATTAAGCTACAAAGTTGCGACTGTTCACTATAACGGAAGTTTTCAAAAAAAGGCGCTCAAATTACTCCCCAGAAAAGCCTTCCACTGGCGTAGGGTCCTCACTCATCCAATGAAGTAGCTTAAGAAGCCCCCGCCCCGCCAGCGGCTGGGGCTGCTTGCGGTTCTGGCTGCTGGCTACCTTGGTTTCGTACGCGGCTCATCACCCGTCCGGCTTCTGCTCCTTTTCATTCTTTTTTCCCGCTTCCTTTGATGAAATTCCTTCCCCTTTTGGCAGCCGCCTGTCTGGCCGCCCCCGCTGCAATGGCCCAATCCTTTACCACCATGCACTGGCTGCACGCGCCGGCCAAGGTCACCAGCACCCCCACCACGCTCCAGGTGCAGGTGCAGGGCGGCACCGACTTCTGGCGCGTGACCCACTACGGCTTCATCCGCGACAACGGCCACTTCTTCTACCAGGAGCAGCCGGGCGATTTTATCGCCAAGGTGAAGGTGGTGGGCCAGTACAAGGACCTCTATGACCAGGCCGGGCTCATGATTCGGCTCGACGAGAAGAACTGGATTAAGACCGGCATCGAGTACGTGAAAGGGGTGCAGAACGTGAGCGCCGTGGTGACCCGCGAGGTGTCGGACTGGTCGGTGGTGCCCCGGCAGGACAGCCCGGCCGCCGTGTGGCTGACGCTGCTGCGCAAGGGCGACTACGTGGAAATTCAGTATTCCTTCGACAACCAGGACTTCAAAATGCTGCGCCTGGCCTACTTCCCGCCCACGCCCGGCCGGAAGGTCCAAATCGGCGTGATGTGCGCCGCCCCCGACGGCAAAGGTTTCCCCGTCGAGTTCACCGACTTCTCCGTGACGCCCCTCGCCGCCGCCAAATAACGCCCGCCCCGATGCCCACCGAAAAAGAGAAGATGCTCGCCGGCGAGCTCTATGATGCCCAGGACCCGCAGCTGCTGGCCGAGCGCCTGCGTACCCAAGGGCTCCTGCAAGCCCTGAACGCGGCCCCGGCTGAGCAGCCCGCTGAGCGCACCCGCCTGCTGCGCGCCCTGCTGCCCCACGCGGGCCCGGCGCCGGGCGTGACGCCGCCCTTCTACTGCGACTACGGCACCAACATCACCCTGGGCGACCAGGTGTTTTTCAACTTCAACTGCACCATTCTCGACGTGGCCGCCGTGACCATCGGCAGCCGCACCCTGTTTGGGCCGGGCGTGCAGGTGTACACGGCCACCCACCCGCTCGACTACCAGGAACGGGCCAGCGGGCTGGAATACGCGAAACCCATCCGCATCGGCGCGGACGTGTGGGTGGGCGGCGGGGCCATCCTCTGCCCCGGCGTCAGCATCGGCGACCGGACCGTGATTGGAGCGGGCAGCGTGGTGACCAAAGATATTCCGGCCGATGTGCTGGCCGCCGGCAATCCCTGTCGGGTCCTGCGCGTGCTCCGGCCACCCCGTGTGCCGGGTGACTAGGCTAAGGAAAGGGCAGGCTTTCTGAAAGGCGAATACATTCAAATTCTACTTGAAGAAAGGCTCCCCGCCAGCGTACGTCTGCGAGTGGCACGCATTCATCCAACAGAGTAGCTTAAGGAGCCCTGGCCCCAACCGCTGCTAGGGCTGCTTTCGGTTCTGGCCGGCGCAAATCTCGACCGCGGCAGCTGGTCGCTCCGGTTAAAACGATGCCGGCAAATAGGGCCAGGTGAAATAGAGCACCGCGCCTTGCAGCAGCGTCAGCGCCAGGGTAACGCCCCAGAAAGCGGCTTTGCGGTTTTTGTGGTGCAGTAGGAAAATGGCGGCCCACGCACCGGGGGCCGCGCCAGGCAGCGTGGCGAGGTGCAGCGTTTTTTCGGGGATGCGCCGCTGGCCCCGTTGGGCTTTGCGCTTATCGAGGGCGAAGAGCAGGAAACACAGCAAATTGAGAAACAACAGGCAGCTCAGGAGGATGGTCATGGGGCGGGCGGCGGGCCGGGCAGCTTGGGCGGGGCGGGGTGTGGGGCGGGTCTGAACCGGTTGGGCAATTTCAAAAAGAGCGAGGAAGACGCGACGCCAGCAGCCTGACCGACGCAGTTGGCGCCAGCGGGGCCGCAAGTTATGGCGTTGCGGTTAAGGGGAGGATGGGGTATCTCTCGGCAGTCCCAGCTCCACCAGCTACGTGGGCTTCTTCGTGTCGGCCGGCCCGCCAGAAACTGTTGCCGCGATTGCACCCTGGGTTAGTTCCGCACGACAGCCAAGTACTAGCAGCTGCCCTGTGTTGGCAGCAGTCGTCGTTCGGCCGAACGATACTGGCACAGTCGAGAAAAGAGGTAGTAAAACCGCGCGGAAAGCACTAAATCAAGCTGAGACTGGCAGTAGAGGTGGCCATTTGACATCCTGTAAACACGAAGGATATTCCTCCTTTTCATACCAAAAGGCCCCGACATAACTGCCGGGGCCTTTTGGTAGGCACTAAACGAATGATATAGGCGCAGATAGAGCTTATTTTTTGCCGTGGCCGTTGTCTTTGTCCATCAGAGTGAGTTTGACGGAGCCATCGGGCATGGTAACAGCTACCGTATTATAGGTGCGCGTTACGCCATCGTTGTTGGCTTCCGTCCAGGTAGCATTGTATACCAGCCGCTGCGTGGGCCGCGCCGTAGCCGGTACTACTCCCTTCCATACCGACATGGCGCTGCCCGAAGGGGTTACCATAAATTTCTCCTGCGACATTGGGAGGCAGCGACCTATGCCGGGCACGCCCAGCAACGTATTGGTGATGCACTCTGTGCGGTCGGTTTTCTGCACATAAGCGCCTTTGCCCTGTTGCACAGCGCCTTCGATGTGGGCCTGCGCGCGTACGCTGCTATTGCCTAGCACGAGGCCGGTTAAAAAGAAGCCACCGATGATTTTGTGCAAAAAGCTTTTCATAAAAGTGAAGAAGGAGTGAGATGAAAGTCGGAATCTATTGGGCTTTTGCAAATAGGGTGCCACCGTTCAACCGTTCGTTGGATGCTCCTGCGTCAGGGATTGGGACTTTGTTCCCATAGCCGGCACCCACTCATTCCTACCGACCTTTGCGGCTTCTATGCCCGCACCCCTCGCTGCTTCCTCGCGCCCCTACTCCATTGGCTTCTGGCTGATGTGCCTGTCGTCGTTCCTGTTTTTTCTCAGTTTCAACCTGCTGCTACCCGAATTGCCCGACCACCTCACCCGGCTGGGCGGGGGCGAGTACAAGGGCTTCATTATTGCGTTGTTCACCCTCACGGCGGGGCTTAGCCGGCCGTTTTCGGGCAAGCTGGCCGATACCGTGGGGCGAATTCCGGTGATGATATTTGGCTCGCTGGTGTGCTTTGTGTGCGGCTTTGTGTATCCCTGGGCCCTCACGGTCACGGGGTTTCTGGGGCTGCGGCTGCTGCACGGCTTCAGCACGGGCTTCAAGCCCACGGGCACGGCCGCCTTCATTGCCGACATTGTGCCCGTAGAGCGGCGCGGCGAGGCCATGGGCCTGCTCGGCGTGACGGGTAGCCTGGGCATGGCCGCCGGGCCGGCGTTTGGCTCGTGGGTGGCCACCCATTTTTCCATGAACGTGATGTTTTACTGCTCCAGTGCGGCGGCTCTGCTCTCGCTGTTGGTGCAGGGCACCCTCACCGAAACGCTGGCCCCGGCCCAGCGCCAGCGCTTTAGCTGGGGGTTGCTGAAGCTGAACTGGGGCGAGGTGTTGGAGCCGCGGGTGCTGCCGGCGGCCCTGGTCACGCTGCTGTGCCTGTTTCCGTTCGGAGCCGTGCTTACGGTGATACCCGACCAGAGCCGCCTGCTGGGCCTCACGGGCACGAGCAAGGGCTGGTTTTACCTGTGCTACACGGTGGCTTCGCTGGCCGTGCGCCTGGTGGCGGGCAAGTCGTCGGACACCTACGGGCGGGTGCGGGTGCTGCGCTGGTCGTCGGGCCTGCTGGCGCTGGGGCTGGCGCTGCTGGTTTTCACGCCCTCGGTGCCGGTGTTTCTGCTGGGAGCTGTGGTTTTTGGGCTGGGCACGGGCCTGAACTCGCCCACGCTTTACGCCTGGACCATCGACCTGAGCGACGAACAGCGCCGGGGCCGGGCCGTGGCCACCATGTACATCGCCCTCGAAGCCGGCATCGGGCTGGGCGCACTGGCGGCGGGCTGGATTTTCAGCAACCAAGCCGCCCACCTGCCCTACGTGCACGGCCTCAGCCTGGCGTGCGTGCTGGCGGCCCTGGCCTACCTGCTGCGCGTGCCCGTGGATGCGCCCGCCGGCCACCGCCCCGCTGCCGACACCACACCCGAACCGCTGGCCGAGGAAGTAGTGTAACAGGGAAAAGTGCCCGGGTTGAGCAGGACGTCCCCCATACCAACCCCAACGCTGCTAATCGAGGCCGAAGGCAACGCCGAACGACAATTCTACTCCGCCGGGTGCGAGCAGGTTGGCGAAGTTGCGCACCGACTGGCTGTTGAAGTTGCCTGACACATATTGCACGGGTTCGCCGCCCAGCACAACGCCGTAGCCCAGCGCGCCCAGCATGGCAAACCGCCGGATGGGCTGCCAGCGCACGCCCCCGCGCAGGTGCAGCAGCTGGGTGGGCAGGTAATTCACCACGGCATCGTCGCCCGAAGCATAGTAGGTGCTGCCGCCATTGCTCGAAGTGGTGTTGGTGGTGATGTGAATATCGTGCAGACCCGTGCTGTACACCAGGTTGCCGCCCACAAAGGCCGAAACCTTGCGCTCGGGGTGGAAAAAGTAGCGCGTGCCAATCCCAAACTTGCCGCCGGTGATGGTGAAACCCACGCCGGCATTCACGTCGAGGTTCGTGGTGGCCAGGTACGCCAGCTCGACGCCCCAGCCATAGGGGGCGCCCCAGCCAAGGCCCAGGCCGAGCGTCGTGGTTGGGTAGCGGCTCGCGGCCAACGGCTTAAGCGCGGGAGCAACATCGGCCGCAGGCGCGTTTTGCGCGTGGGCAGCGGCAGTAGTCAGCAGCAGGCCCAGGCCAGCCAGCAGAGTAGGCAATGAATTCATACGTGGAAATGAAACAGGGAAGAACGACCACAAAGAAACGCAGCCCGGCCCCAACATTGCACCACCCGCCAGCACCATAGCGGGCGTCGCCACTGAACATCGCACTATCAGCCAAGCGGTTTCATTGCAGCCGAAAAAATATTCGGCAATTTCCCGGCATGAACTGCGCATGAAGTTTCGCAATATTTCAGTATGTTTAAGGGTTGAAGATTGTCTACTCCATTCTTTTATGTTGCTATGTTATTTGCAGCGCGTGGCGCTGATGACGCTGTTGGCCCTTGGGGGGCTGTGGCGGCCGGTGCGGGCCCAGACTGCGGCTAAGTTCCCGGCCGACCCCATCAAGTTCGGGCAGGTAGAGGCGCAAGACCTTACGGCGGCGCCATTCGTGGCCGACAGCGCTGCTGCCGCCGTGGTGCTGTGCGACTACGGCCGCTCGCAGATGAAAGGGCACGGCAGTGGCCTGCAGGTGATATTCGAACGAATTACCCGCATCAAAATCCTGAAAAAAGCGGGCTTCGACGAAGCGTCGGTGGAAATTCCGCTGTACCACCGCGAGGAGAACTCGGAGAAGGTGAGCAACCTGCGCGGCCTGACCTACAACCTGGTGAACGGCAAGGTGGAGAAAACCCGCCTCGAAACCAGCGGCGTATTTCTGGAGAAGCGCACGCCCACCGTGAACGTGCAGAAATTTACCCTGCCCAACGTGCGCGAAGGCTCGGTGGTGGAATTTGCCTACACCCTCACGTCGGATTATCTCTTCAATTTTCAGGACTGGACTTTTCAGCGCGCCATTCCGGTGCGCTGGAGCGAATACCGGGTGAGCATTCCCGGCTTCTACCGCTACAACATCAACTACCAGACGAGCCGGCCCTTCGACGTGCAGGAAGTGCACGTGGGCCAGACGACGCTGACGGTTGACAACAAAGTGGGCGACGGCGGCGGGCTGGGAGCGGGCATGACCAATGGCATACTCAGCATTTCGGCCCCGACCGAAGAGCACCGCTGGGTGCTGCAAAACCTGCCCGGCCTCCGCCCCGAACCCTACATGACGACGCTGGCCGACTATGCTGCCCGCCTCGATTTTGAGCTGGCCGGCGAGCAGTGGCCCAACGAGCCCTACCGCGACCTGGCCGGTACCTGGCCCAAAATCAATGCCCGCCTGCTGGCCGACGAGGACTTTGGCGGCCGCATGAGCCACACCGGCTTTCTGAAAGACCAGGTGCTGGCCCTGGCCGCCCAGCACCCCGACCCGGCCGCCCGCGCCGCCGCCGTGCGCGCCCTGGTGCTGAACAGCGTGCGCTACGACGGCACCAACCGCTACTTCGCCCCCGAGCCGTTGCGCAAGGCCTACGACGCCCACCGCGGCTCGGCGGCCGATGTGAACCTGCTGCTGGTTGGCGCCCTGCGCGATGCCGGCCTCGTGGCGCACCCCCTGCTGCTCAGCACGCGCGACCACGGGGCGGTCAGCAAGGAGTTTCCGCTGCTTGAATATTTCAACTACGTGGCCGCCGTGGTGACGCTGCCCGATGGGCACGACCTGCTGCTTGATGCCACCAACCCCCATTTGCCGAGCGGCGTGCTGCCCGACTACTGCCTGAACCGCGTGGGCCGGCTGGTGGGCCCCACGCCGGCCACCAGCCGCTGGCTCGACCTTACGCCTACCCAGCGGCGCGTGCACTACCAGCAGGTGAGCCTGACGCTTGATGCGCAGGGCGGCCTCAGCGGCAAGGTGCACACCGAACACGGCGGCTATGCCGCCGCCGAAGAGCGCAGCCACGTAGCCGAGCTGGGCGAAAAGAAATACCTGGCTGCGGTGGTGCAGCACCACGAAGCCCTGACGCTAAGCAAGCTCTCCCTCGCCCATAGCAACGACCCCGACAAACCCCTGGCGTTGGACTACGAGGTGCACCAGCCCGAGGAGGGCGCGCCCGGCAGCGCGCTGCACCTCAGCCCCCTGCGCGAGTTCGGCAACACGCTCAATCCCTTCCGGCACGAAACCCGGTCTTTCGCCGTCGATTTTGGCATGGCTCAGGAAGAAACGCTGGTGGTGAACCTGGCCCTGCCGGCGGGCTACGAGCTGGCCGCCCTGCCAACGGCGGTGGTCATGGAGCTGCCCGGCAACGGGGGGCGTTACGTGTGCAGCGCCGCCACGCCCACCCCGGGCACCGTGACGCTCACCAGCCGCCTCAGCCTGAACCAGGCCGTGTATCCCGCCGCACAGTATCCGCAGCTGCGCGAGTTCTATCGCCGGCTGCTCGAAAAGCAGGCCGAGCAGCTGGTGGTGCAAAAAAAGGCGGGCAGCTGAGCCAGTCATTCATCCCAACAACCATCTATTCATTAACAGCATACCTCCCTCCTTTCCCTTTTATTCAATGAAAAAACTACTGCCCTGGCTGGCCGTGGCGCTGGCTCCGACGCTGTTCGCTACCCGGGCCAACGCGCAGGCGGCGCCCATCAAATTTGGCCAAATCGACCCCAAGGACCTGACGGCCGCGCCCTTCGTGGGCGACAGCGCGGCGGCGGCTGTGGTGCTGTGCGACTTCGGCACGAGCAGCTTCCAGTACAACCACGACAACTTCCAACTGATGTCGGAGCGCACGACGCGCATCAAAATCCTGAAAAAAGCGGGATATGAGGCGGCTAAGGTCGAAATACCCCTCTACCACCATGGAGACCGCACGGAGAAAATTACGGCCCTGCGCGGAGTCACGTACAACCTGGTGGACGGCAAGGTGGTGAAAACCAAGCTCGAGACGGGTACCAACGCCTTCACCGAAGAGCGCACGCCCAACGTGCGGGTGCGCAAGTTCACGCTACCCGATGTGCGCGAGGGCACCGTCATTGAATACACATACGCCGTAACATCGGACTTTTTCTTTAATTTCCAGAACTGGACGTTTCAGAGCGAATACCCCGTGCGCTGGAGCGAGTTCCGGGCCAGCATCCCGGAGTATTTTCACTACTCTAAACAGTTGCAGGGATACCATAACTTGGATATAAGCACCGAGGACAATAGCAGTCAGGCGCTCATGGTATCTCCGGTTGTTGGGCCGCCAACCCCCCACATGGTGAACGTACAGACCACCAACTCGCGCTGGGTGATGAAGGACCTGCCGGCTTTCCGTGACGAGCCGTTTATGACGACGGCGACCGATTACGTCGACCGCATCAGCTTTCAGCTCGATGGCGTGCAATTTCCCGGGCAGGTCTATCAGGCTATGGCGGGCACCTGGGCCAAGGTTGAAAGCGAGTTACTCAACGATGACGACTTCGGCCAGCAGCTTGGCCGGGGCAACTTTCTGAAAGAGCAGGTGCTGCCCCTGGTGGCCAAGTACCCCGACGTGCGCGAGCGCGCCGCGGCCGTGCGCGCCCTGGTGATGGGCAGCGTGCGCTACGATGGCACCAACCGCTACTCGACCACCGCTTCGCTGCGCAAGGCCTATGATGCCCACCACGGCACCGCCGCCGACGTGAACCTGCTGCTGATTGCCGCGCTGCGCGACGCCGGCATTCCGGCCCACCCGCTGCTGCTGAGCACCCGCGCCCACGGCCGCCTCAACCAGAGCACGCCCCTGCTCGACAACTTCAACTACGTGGTGGGGCTGGTGCCGCTGGGAGCTGGCCAGGACCTGCTCGTGGACGCCACCGAGCCGCTACTGCCCTGCGGCGTGCTGCCCGAGCGCTGCCTCAACCAGGCCGGCCGCCTCATCATGAAAAATCCGGCCGAAAGCCGCTGGGTCGACCTGACCCCCGCCCAGCGCTACGTGCACTACCAGCAGGTAGCTCTCACGCTCGACGCCCAGGGCGGCCTCAGCGGCAAGGTGCACGAGGAGCACGGCGGCTACTCCGGAGTGGATGCCCGCAAGGAGTTGGTGAGCCTGGGCGAGAAGAAATACCTGACCGAGCTGGCCCGCCCCCACAGCGGCTGGACCATTCCCAAGCTGGCCGTGGCCAACCGCGAAGAGGTAGCCAAGCCCCTGGCGCTCGACTACGAGTTTAGCCAGCCCGCCGATGATGCGGCCGTGGCCGGCACCCTGTACCTGAGCCCGCTGCGCTATTTTGGGACCGAGCAAAACCCCTTCCGGCACGACGACCGCCTGTTTCCGGTAGACTTTGGCGCCGCCCAGGACGAAACCACGCTGATAACGCTGACCCTGCCCGAGGGCTACGAACTGGCCGAGCTGCCCAAGCCCGCCGCCGTAGCGCTGCCCGACGATGGTGGCCGCTTCATGTACAGCGTTACCGCTGCCGCCCCCGGCACCGTGCAAATCATGAGCCGCCTGAACCTGCGCAAAACGGTGTACGCGGCCAACGAATACGTGAGCCTGCGCGAGTTTTACCGCCTGATGCTGGAAAAGCAGGGCGAGAAGCTGGTGATTAAAAAGAAAGCGTAGCCTTCGGGCTCCTTCTCCTGTTATGAAAGCTCTGCTACCCATTTTGTTTGCCCTGCCGCTGGGCACCCCGCTGGCCGCCGCGCCCGCGCCGAAATACGCGGTGGCTGCTATTCCGGCATCGCTGCGCGAGGGGGCCCACGCCGTCATTCGCGCCGATGACGAAGTGGTGACCGTGAAATCGGCCAGCCGGCTGGTGCACACCGTGCACCGCGTGGTAACCGTGCTCGACAATGCTGGCGACGACCTGGGCCGCTTTGGGGTGAGCTACGATGCCCTGCGCACACTCAGCTACCTGCGCGGGGCCGTGTACGATGCCGAGGGCCGCCTCCTGCACCAGCTGCGGGCCGCCGAAATCAAGGACGAGGGCGTGGGCAACGACGGCGTGAATTTCATGACCGACGTGCGCGTGCGCTACGCCGACCTGCGCCAGCCCCAGGGCCCCTACACGGTGGAATTCGACTACGAAATTGTGTCGGACAACACCTTGTTCTATCCCGATTTCCAGCCCCAGGCAGAAGAAGGCGTGGCCGTGCAGGCAGCTAGCCTGCGCGTGAGCACGCCCGCCGCGCTGCCCCTGCGCTACCAGGAGCGGCAACTGCCCGCTGGCCTGGCCGTGGGCCACACCACCGCCGGCAGCCAGGAAGTGTACGAATGGAAGCTGGCTGACCTGGCCGCCATCGACGACGAGGAAGCGGCCCCGCCCCTCACCGACCGCACGCCGGCCGTGGTGCTGGCCCCGGGCAGCTTCGAGGTGCAGGGCCACGCCGGCACCGCCGGCACCTGGCAGGGCCTGGGCCAGTGGACCTACGACCTGAACGCCGGCCGCGACCAGCTGCCGCCGGCCACCGTGGCCAAAGTGCAGGCCCTGACCAAGGACCTGCCCGATGCCCGCGCCCGCGCCCGCCGTGTGTACGAGCTGCTGCAGGGCAGCACCCGTTACATCTCGGTGCAGCTGGGCCTGGGTGGCTGGCAAACGTTTCCGGCCAGCACCGTGGCCAGCAGCGGCTACGGCGACTGCAAAGCCCTGAGCAACTACACCCGGGCCCTGCTGGCCGCCGCCGGCGTGCCCGCCTACCAGGCCCTGGTGGGCGCCGGCTCCGACCACGCCGACCTGCGCGCCGACTTCCCCAGCTCGCAGTTCAACCACGTGGTGCTGTGCGCGCCGCTCGTCACGGCCGGGCGGCCCGATACGCTGTGGCTGGAGTGCACCAGCCAAACGGAAGCCTTTGGCTACATGGGCAGCTTCACGGGCAACCGCCACGCGCTGCTGCTCACGCCCGAGGGCGGCAAGCTGGTGGCCACACCGCGCTACGGCACCGCCGAAAACCGCCGCGTACGCCGCCTCGACTTGTTTCTGGATGCCGCGGGCAGCGCCACCGCCACGGCCCGCACCCTGCGCACCGGCCAGGAACAGGACCTATATGCCCAACTGCTGCACGAGCTCGGCCCGCCCGACCAGAAAAAGTACATCGTAGAGCACCTGCGCCTGCCCACCTTCACGCTCACCCGGTGCAACCTGGCGGCCACACCGGCCGGCCCGCTGCCGGGCGTGGTCGAAACCCTGGCCCTCACGCTACCGGGCTTCGCCCCGCCCAGCGGCAAGCGCGTGTTCATCAACCCCAACCTGCTAAGCCGCCTGCCGGCCCTGCCGGCCCAAGTGGGCGAGCGCCAGGCCGACCTATGGCTGCCCCAGGCCAGCCTGCACGCCGACACCGTGCGCCTGCACCTGCCCGCCGGCTTTCAGCCCGAAAATCTGCCTGCCCCGGTGCAGCTCAGCACGGCCTACGGCACCTACGCCACGCAATATGCCACCCTGCCCGACGGTACCATCCAGTACATTCGCCGGCTGGAGCTGAAGCGCGGCCGCCTGCCCAAAACCGCCTATCAAGGCTATCTGGAGTTTCGCCGCAAAATCAACAGTGCCGATAAAGCGCAGGTGGTGCTGGTGAAAACGGAAAGCTGAGAGGCTCCTGCTTTGCTACGCCTGGCAGACAATATTTACCTGCATAACCAAACCATTCTTCGGCGGCGGCTTTTGTCCGGCCTCATTTTTCAAGCTGATGCTGCATTCATCTACCCCGGCGGTTTGTGTTCGACTACTTATGGCCGTGGGCGTGCTGGTGAGTGCGGGCTGTGCCAAGGAAAAGCCAACGCCCGCCCCGCCTGTCGATAAAACCATTAAAATCAACATGGTTCGGGGCAACAACCAGCGCGATACCGTGGGGCATGTTGCCCCGGATACCATTGTAGTGAAAGTGTTGCGTGGCAGTCGGCCGGCCGTTGGCTACCAGGTGCAGTTCGATAAGCCGTCGTGCAATGTTGAGCCCAGCGTCCTGTCGCAGGTGTACACCGATGCCAAAGGCCAGGCCTACTACCGCTGGCGGCTGAGCGGCGACGTGGGAACGCAAACCTTAACGGTGCACGCCATCGACTCGCTGGGAACCGAACAAGCCAAAACGCTGGCGGTGGCCACGGCCGTGCGGCCCACCTCGGGCTGGCACCCGGGCGCGTGCCTGCCGTTGGGCATCAACGCGTTGTGCCAGCTGCCCAACGGGCGGGTGCTGGCCGGGCTGAATTACAACGCCGGGGTTACCAATGGCTTCCTCTACTACTCCGACAACGAGGGCCTGACCTGGCAGCGTCAACCCAATTTTCCGGGCCCGGACGTGGTTTCGGCTATCAAGGCCACACCGCAGGGCGAATTGTTTGTGGCCACCGGGGCTACTAATGCGCCTGGGGCGCTTTATTATTCGGCCGATAACGGCCAGACCTGGCAGAACCGCACCGCCGGCATCAGCGACCCGCGCATGTTCCAGGATATTTCCTACACCGCCAGCGGCCGGCTGTTTGTGAGCACCTATTTTGGAGGACTCTCCATGTCGACCGACAACGGCAAAACCTGGACTGCGGCCAATGGCCTTTCTAATTCCGACCGGTTTCGCAATGTAGTCGAGCTCGCCAATGGCGACCTGCTGGTGGTTGACGAAGGTAGCTACCTCTACAAGTCCACCAACGGCGGCCTCAACTGGAACCGCACCAGCAACACGCCGCTGTACAGCGTGTACAACCTGCTTGCCGATGCCAACGGTGACCTGTATGCCAGCGTGGACCAATGCAACGGCAACATTTACAAATCGACGGACAGTGGTGCCAGCTGGCAAAAAATTTACACTGCTCCGCCCGTGCAGTCCACCTGCCTGAAGGTAACCAACCTCAGCAAAGTGGGCAATACCCTTTACTTCATGGTAGGCGGCATTGGCATTGTTAAGACGACTGATTTCACCACGTACACCTACTTCCGGCGGCGGCCGCGCGGCTTTATATTCATGCCCACGCGCAACCACACCCTGCTGCTGGAAGATACCGGCGAATTGCTATACCACCTGAATTAAGTCGTCGGCTCAGCCAACACCCGGCCGTTCCGGCCCTAAAACTTCACCCGCAGTTGCGCTTTCACTTCGCTGCGCAACGAACCCTGAATGGACTCCAGGCCTGAGCCCACCACATCCTGGTGGCGGTAGCGGGTTTCGGCGTAGCGCAGCCAGAGCGTGAGGTTGCGGTTGAAGCGAATTTCGGCGATGCCGTACGTGCGCGTACCCTGCCCGTAAAGAGCTGGCACCGACACGGCCAGCAACACGTCCTGCTCGTATACGTACTGGCGGGTATCGTAGTCGTCGGCATCGAAAATGGCGTAGCGCGCCGTGAGCTTAAGGTAGCGGTTGAGCTGGTAGCCCACGTCCTGGGCCAGCGCGAAGCCACTGCGCCAGGCCAGGCCGGTGTCGTCGCGCAGGCGCATGGCTTGCAGGCGGGTGCGCAGCTCCAGCACGGTGCTGGGGGCGGTGTTGTAGTACACCAGAATGCTTTGGCGCAGCTGCTCGCCGGGCAGCGGCACGGCTCGGCCGAAGCTCACATTGGCCAGGTCGGCGGTGGCGAGGTCGCGCGGCTTGAGGCGCTGGCGCAGCTGCACGTAGAGCAGGCTGGTTTTGGTGGGCGAATAAGCCAGGCGCAGCAGCGCATCGTGGCCGTCAGTAGGCGCGCCGGCCCGGTAGCGCAGCCAAGGGAAGCGGAACTGGTCGTAGTAGGCCGAGATTTCCCACTTGGCCACGGGCCGCACCTTCAGGCCAATGTACACGCCGGTTTCGTTGATGTTGCGCGTGTTTTCGCTGAACGCGTTGCCGTAAAGCGTGTGGAAAGTGGGGTCGTAGTGGCGCACCAGCAGGGCCGCGTCCACGCTGCTGCCCAGGCTGGCCAGCAGGCCGTTCACGGTGCCCAGGCCGCCGCCGGTGCTGCGCGCCGTTTCGCCAAACAGCAGGAAGTTGCGGTACACGTAGCTGTAATTCAGGCTCAGGGCCAGGTTTTCCTTGCCCGTAAATTCGAAGTGGTTGTAGGGTTCGGGCCGCTTGAGAATGGCCGTGCCGTAGTGCGTGAACACGCCCGTGGCCCCGATGGCCAGGTTGCCATTGCGGCTGGTGTAGGTGGCGTTGCCGCCGCCCACGGTTTCGGCCAGCCGGTGCCGGTTGGCCAGTTCCGAAGCCGTGCGGTGGAAACCCGTGTAAAGCAGCCCCGACGTAAACTCATCAAACTGCGCCAGCGAATCGAGGCTTTGCTGCAGGTTGGCATCCACGTTTTTGTGCGATACAAACGCCGTGGCTTGCACCGTGGGTGCCACCTGGTAGGTAGCCGCGCCGCCCCGAAAAAACGTGTTTTCGAGCAGCGACGAATACGCCCGCACGCCCACCGACGAGCGCCGCAGCGTGGTAATCGTCTCCGCACCCTTGCCCACGCCCAGCCCCGACGACAGCAGCAGCCCCTGCCCAAACTGCAGCTGGTAGTCGCCCAGCGCCAGCGCCTTCAGCTTACCCCGCTCCTGCAGCAGCAAATGCGCCGACACGTAATCTGCCCCGAATTGTCCGTTCCGTGGGTTCCAGATGAGCTGTTCGCCGGCATCCTTCTCCATCGAAAAGCCCAGGCTGAAATCCTTGGTGTGGCTCACCCGGTAGCGTATCAGCATCTTGTCGGCCGAGCCCAGGTAGCGCGTGGTGGGCTGGCCCTGGTAGATGGTGGGCGGCGTGTAGCCCTGCCGCTGCTGCAGCACCCGCTCGTAGCGCAGATACAGGGCGTTGTTATCCTCGTGGGCAATGCGCTGCCACAGGTTGCCGCGGCTCGCATTAGCATTGCTGCTCTGCACGCCCACGAAGGGCAGAATGCGCGTAATCGTGCGCAGGTCATAGCCCTCGATGCTTTGCAGCTCATACACGCTCAGCAGGTCGCCGTTGGCCTCGCGGTGCTTGAGCAGCGTGGTTATCTGGTTCTCGTTCAGCAGCAGCAGCGAGCGCAGCTCCTCGCGGGTGGCGGTATTGAGGTTGATGGGCGTCTGGTAGTACTGCAGCAGCGTTTCGTACAGGTCCTCGTACGGCACCTCGTCGCTCTGAATCTCGGCAAACAGCTCCTGCGTAAGGCGGTCCAAATCGGGTGCGCGCCGCACGTACTCCTGCGCCTTTGCCAGGTGCGTGAGCAATAGCAAGCCACAAAACATCAGAGCCGCCGGTAAGCGTAGCAGTTTCTTCATTGCTTCCCACCCCACGCTTTACTGATGCTCAGATGCTGGCTAAAACCCAGCGCCTGCTGAAAAGCCGCCGCGTAGTCAATCTGAAACGCGCCGGCCTGCACCCCAATGCCCGCGCTGGCCTGCTCCGTGAGCGAGGCCAACCCCAGCCGCGCGGCCAGCACCGGCACCGGCCGGTACTCCAGCCCCACTTTGAAGTTGGCATCGCGCTCCACGTCCTTTTCGGCCTCTACCAGCAGCAGCACCTGCGTGCCCGGCCGGTAAGCCAGCCCCGCTTTCAGAATGGTGGGCACTCGCTCGTCCTGGTAGCTTGCCAGCTTGGTCTGGCTGATGTTATAGAGCGCCGCGCCAAAGCTGAGCTTGCGTGGCAGCACCTCAATCTGTCCACCCAGCGTGCCCATGGCCACGCGCCGGCTGCCCAGCCCTTCGATGCTTACCTGCAGCACATCAACCCGCGCGCCCAAACTGATTTGCCCGAACCGGTAGCCGTAGCCCAGGCCCACCCGCGTTTCGTTGTAGAGTTGCCCACCGAAGCGCTGCGCCTCCAGTCCCACCACGCCGTGCCGCGCCCACGGCCGCGGGGCTGGCGCATCAGAGCCTCCTTCCGCGCCCGGCATCACGGCCGGCGCGCCGGCGGTGGCGGCGGGCTGCCGGCCCAGCGGCAGCGCCAGATTAAGCGCCGCCACGTTCAGCGCCGTGCTGAAATAGCGGTTTTCGCCATAGAAGCCCACGGTGGGGCGCTGCACCTCGCCCAAGCCGGCCACGTTGTTGCCCATGCTCCACACGTCGCCGCCAATAGCTACCGAGGCGTTCCCCAGCGCTGCCGCCCGGGCTCCTCGTACACCCGGCCCGCTGCCCTGCGCCCACGCCCCGCCAGCTGGCAACAACGCCACCAGACTCAAAACAACGCCCAGAATAGAAAGATACCGAGGTAAACAGTGTTCCATAGCGGTAAGGTAGCACGTTGGCGGCGATTGCCGGAAGCCCGGCCGAAATTAATTTCTTCGCTTACCGGTTACTTCCCATTGCCCTCGTTGTAAATGCGCCCACGCGCCGAATTTTGCAGCTCATTTCCCTGATTATTCCTTCGCTTCCTCGTATGCCCCGCCCCTTTTCTGCCCCGATTCGTCGCGAAACCATTGCTTACCAGAACCAGTCGCTGCACTACACCTTGGTGTTTCGCTCGCGGCGCACCCTCGGCTTCGCCGTGCGGCCCGATAGCAGTGTGCACATCAGCGCGCCCGCCGGCACCTCGCCTGAGTGGGTGGCCCAGCAGGTCCTCAAAAAAGCCGACTGGATTCTCAAGCACCAGCAGACATTTGCCAGCCGCCCGGCCCCCGCGCCCACCCGCCGCTTCGAGGCTAGCAGCCTACACTACTATCAGGGCCAGCCATACCCGCTGCGTTTTGTAGAAGCTCCGCGCCAAACCGTAGCGCTAGTGGCGGATGAAATCGTTGTTTCTGCTCCCCAGCCACTAAGCGCCGCCCATACCGAAGCATTGCTGCACGCCTGGTACGCGCACGAAGCCAAGCCGATTTTCGCTGCCTCGCTAGTCCGCGTGTGGCCCCGTTTCGCCGAGTTCAACCTCACCCGCCCCACCCTATCGGTGCGCCAGATGCGCACCCGCTGGGGCAGCTGCACGCCCCGCTCGGCCCGTATCCGCCTCTCGCCCGAGCTCGTGCGCGCCCGCCCCGAGTGCCTCGACTATGTGCTGCTGCACGAATGCTGCCACCTGCTGGTCGGCGACCATTCCAAAGCTTTCTACGACCTGCAAACGCGCCTACTGCCCGACTGGGAACGGTGGAAGCAGGAGCTGAACGCGCTGCCGAAATAGCGACTACATGCAGTTGCTGCTGGCCGGCGACCTTTACGTTTTCCTTACTTCTATGCTATCCCGCTTATTCCGCGCGCTTTTTCTCGGCCTCGTCTGGTTCTATCAGCGCTTCATTTCGCCGCTCACCGCACCGAGTTGCCGCTTCGCACCCACGTGCTCAGTATATGCGGCGCAGGCCATTGGCAAATACGGCCCCTGGCGCGGCGGCCGGCTGGCGTTGCGGCGCATTGCCAGCTGCCACCCCTGGGGCGGCCATGGCTACGACCCCGTACCCTGAGCGTTGGACTCCGTATAGCCGGGTTCACTGTCCAGCTATAGTTGATGCGATTTATCCCCTTTTTGCCCCTTGCGGCAGCGTTACTACTCACCGCTTCCTGCTCCGAAGCACAGTCCGACAAATCGAAGTCCGGTAAAAACAAAACCGCAAAATCCGCCAGCAAAAGCGGCCCGCAGAAGGGTGGCGACCGCCGCAAAGACAAAGCCGCCGCTGCCGAAATCACCGGCCTGCAACGCGTAGGTTCTCTCAAAGGCGTTGTGCCCGAAAGCTCAGGCCTGGCCCCCGGCTCTACCGCCCAGAGCTACTACAGCTTCGGCGATGGCGGCAATTCGGCCACCCTCTATGAAATCAGCGGTGCAGGCAAGCTGGTGCGCACCCTCGAAATCGGCGAGCCCAACAACGACTGGGAAAGCCTCAGCCGCGACCCGCAGGGCAATTACTACATCGGCAACTGCGGCAATAACGAAAGCACCCGCCGCAACCTGTCCATTTACCGCGTGCGCCTCGACAACCCGCAGCAGGCAGGTAAAATCAACTTCTCCTACCCCGACCAAACCGAGTTTCCACCCAACAAAAAGGCCCGCAATTTCGATTGCGAAGCCACTCTGTGGAATGAGGGCAAGGTGTGGCTTTTCACGAAAGACCGCGGCCAGAGCAGCACCAGCAACGTATACACCGTACCCGAGCAGCCCGGCACCTACACCGCCAAAAAAGTAACTTCCCTAGCCATTCCCGGCCAGGTAACCGATGCCGCCCTGCGCCCCGATGGCCACCGCCTTGTGCTGTTAGGCCGCGGTGAGCTATTCATCCTCGACGGCAACACCTGGGCCGACATCCTGAAAGCTACTCCCCGTCAGGTATCGTTGGAAGGCGCCGGCCAAACTGAAGGAGCCGTTTTTAAAGACAGCAATACGCTACTCATCAGCACCGAGCAAGGTGAGTTGTACGAGTACACCTTCGCGCAATAAATCCAGGCTTCCACCTTACTGGAAGGGCGCTGGGGGTGAAGCCTAAAGTCGGCACAAAAAAAAGGACGCCCCTCTCGAAGCGTCCCTTTCAACTTAGCAGCAAATGCTACGAATTAAGCACCAGCTTCATCAGCTTTAGCTTCTTCGCGGCTCTCGCCGTTGTGCAGCGTTTCGGTAGCCGTGTCAGCCGGAGCCGACTGCTCAACTACTGCGTTAGGAGCAACAGCTTCGCCGGTTACTTCGGTAGCCGAAGTAGCAGCGTCGCCAGCAGCCTTCTTGCCACCACGACGCGAACGACGGGTAGTGCCAGCAGCAGCCTTGTCCGAAGCAGCCTGCTTCGACTCAATCAGGGTCTCGTTGAAGTCAACCAACTCGATGATGCACATCTCAGCGTTGTCACCCAGACGAGTATCGCTCAGCTTCAGGATGCGGGTATAGCCACCGGGACGGTTAGCAATTTTGCCCGAAATGTTGCCAAACAGCTCCTTAATCGACTCTTTGTCCTGCAGCGCGGCGAACACCATACGACGCGAGTGCGTCGTGTCTTCCTTCGACTTGGTCAGCATCGGCTCTACATACTTGCGGAGAGCTTTCGCTTTCGCCACGGTCGTGGTGATGCGCTTGTGCAGGATGAGCGACGAAGCCATGTTCGACAACATGGCGTGGCGGTGGGCGGTGGTCCGGCCCAGGTGGTTGATTTTTCTTCCGTGACGCATTGGTCGTTTGAAAAAGTGTGTACTTGCGGGCGGCGACCACGGCGGGCTCTGAAAGCCTCATTAGAACCGCTGCCCCTGGGGCACACTGGTGAAATAGTAAATGGATAAAAAAGAAGATGTGCTAACCCGCCGGACAAGTCCAGCCAATCAGCACATCTTTAATCGATATTCTAGTCTTCGTCCAGGCGATACTTGCCCAGGTCCATGCCGAACTCCAAACCACGCTCTTCCACGAGGTTTTCCAGTTCGGTCAGGCTCTTTTTGCCGAAGTTGCGGAACTTCATCATGTCGGCAATTTCGAGCTGCACCAATTCGCCCATCGTCTTGATGTCGGCAGCCTTGAGGCAGTTCTTGGCGCGTACGCTGAGCTCCATATCCTCCAGGGGAGTCTTGAGCATCTTGCGCATCTGCATGGTTTCCTCATCAATGGGCTCGTCTTCGGTCACGCGCGGACCTTCGAGTGTCATCGTGTTGTCCGAGAACAGCATGAAGTGCTGAATGAGGATGTTGGCCGCACCTTTCAGCGCGTCCTCCGGGTGAATCGAACCGTCGGTCTGAATCTCAATAACGAGCTTCTCGTAGTCGGTTTTCTGCTCCACGCGGGTGTTCTCGATGCTGTACTTCACGTTCTTGATGGGCGTGTAGATAGCGTCGATGGCAATCTGACCGAAAACCTGGTCAGCCGGCTTGTTCTCGTCGGCGGGCACATAGCCACGGCCACGGGCAATCGTCAGCTCCAACTCCAGCTCCACGCTGGGGTCGAGGTGGGCAATTACGTGGTCAGGGTTCAGTACTTCGAAACCGCTGGCGAACTTGGCAATATCAGCGCCCGAGAAGGTTTCCTGGCCTTTCACGCGCACCGTAATTTTATCCGAGATGGCATCGCTCACTTTCTTGAAGCGGACCATCTTCAGGTTCAGGATGATTTCGGACATGTCCTCAATCACCCCTTCGATGGTCGAAAACTCGTGCAGCACGCTGTTGGTGCGCACCGACGTGATGGCGAAACCCTCCAGCGACGACAACAGAATGCGACGCAGCGCATTGCCGATGGTGACGCCGTAGCCCTTCTCGAGCGGCTTAAATTCAAACGTCCCGGTGAAGTCGTCGGATTTCTCCATCACCACTTTCTCCGGCATCTGAAAAGCTAAGATTGACATATGTGGGGCGTAAAAAATTTGAAAAAAATTGGTGAAGTATAAGCACAAGTGCGGCCCGACAAACTGCCGGGCCGCTACCAGTAGCGTTATTTACTTCGAATACAGTTCGACGATGAGCTGCTCGGTGATTTTCTCCGGAATCAGCTCACGGGCGGGGGCGTTGAGGAACTTGCCAGCCAACTCCTTGCCGTCCCACTCCAGCCACGAGAACTGGCGCGAGTTGCGAACCGACAGGCTCGTGGTGATGGCTTCCAGCGACTTCGACTTCTCACGCACAGCCACGATGTCGCCGGGACGGAGGTGGTACGAAGGGATGTTCACCACTTCACCGTTCACGGTGATGTGCTTGTGACCAACGAGCTGGCGAGCAGCGCGACGCGTCGAGGCAATGCCCAAACGGTACACGGCGTTGTCCAGACGGGCTTCCAGCAGGGCGAGCAGGTTGTCACCGGTAATGCCGGGGAGCGCTGCTGCTTTGTGGAACAGGTTTTCGAATTGCTTCTCCAACATGCCGTACATGTACTTCACCTTCTGCTTCTCCATCAGCTGGACAGCGTACTCCGACTGCTTCTTGCGACGGCCGCGGCCGTGCTGGCCCGGAGGATAGGCTTTCTTGTTGAGCGCTTTGCTCGGGCCGAAAATCGGCTCGTTGAAGCGACGGGCAATTTTTGAGGTAGGGCCGGTATAACGTGCCATTGTAATCTAATTTCTGAAGTGGAAAACTAAACGCGACGACGCTTGGGGGGGCGGCAGCCGTTGTGCGGCAGCGGCGTTACGTCGCGGATGGTGGTCACCTCAATGCCCACGTTGCCGAGGGCGCGGATGGCCGACTCACGGCCCGAGCCTGGACCTTTCACGAATACTTCGGCTTTGCGCATGCCCAGGTCGTGGGCCACTTTGCCGCAGTCGCTCATCGCCATTTGAGCGGCGTAGGGCGTGTTTTTCTTCGAACCACGGAAGCCCATTTTGCCGGCCGAAGCCCACGAAATAACTTGACCGTTGTTGTTGGTGATGGAGATGATGATGTTGTTGAACGAGGCACGGATGTGTACCTGGCCCACCTGCTCCACCACGACAACGCGCTTCTTGGCTTTGTCTTTTCTTTTTTGTGCCATTTGGTTATCGCAAAAAATGCGGGAGGTGTTGGCGCTGGCTGCGCGAGTAAGTTACTCGCCAGAGCCAACGCCGATTCCCGTGTGAATTTATTTGGTTGCCTTCTTCTTGCCGGCCACCGTTTTGCGCTTGCCCTTACGGGTACGCGAGTTGTTCTTGGTGCGCTGACCACGAACCGGCAGGCCTTTGCGGTGACGCAGACCACGGTAGCAGCCGATGTCCATCAAACGCTTGATGTTCGTCGTTACTTCCGAGCGCAGCACGCCCTCAGTCTTGTGCTCGGCGGCAATGATGGCGCGAACCGCACCCGACTCCTCGTCGGTCCAGTCCTTCACCTTCTTGTTGACGTCGACGCCAGCTTTTACCAGAATCTTGCTGGCGTTGCTCCGGCCAATGCCGAAAATGTAAGTCAGCGAAATTTCGCCGCGCTTGTTGTCCGGGATATCAACCCCTGCGATACGAGCCATTGTGTGTGGTTATGTGTTTGCGGACAGAAACCCGGCAACTACTTGGAAGGCGGGCCGAAGGCTAACAACCAACGACCCAGTACCCAAGGTTCCGGGGTTCTAAAAATTGAATTAACCCTGACGCTGCTTGAAGCGCGGGTTTTTCTTGTTGATGACGTAGAGCTTGCCATTACGGCGGACCAATTTGCAGTCCACGCTACGCTTTTTCACCGAGGTTTTTACTTTCATGACCTGTGAAGGGAAACGGGTTTATTTATAACGATACTTAATCCGGCCCTTCGACAAGTCGTAGGGCGACATTTCCAGTTTCACCTTGTCGCCGGGCAGAATCTTGATGTAGTGCATCCGCATCTTGCCCGAAATGTGGGCAATCAGCTGGTGACCATTCTCCAGCTCCACGCGGAACATGGCGTTGGAGAGGGCTTCCAGGATGGTTCCGTCCTGCTCAATCGAGGCTTGTTTTGCCATAAGGGCTACTGCTGCAATGCTTTTTCGATGTATTCAAAGGAGGTGAGAATCTCCGCCTTTTCTTTTCTAACTACTACGGTGTGCTCGAAGTGCGCCGAGGGCTTGCGGTCCTTGGTGCGGATAGTCCAACCATCCGCCTCCTGCACCACGTCCTTCTTGCCCAGGTTTATCATCGGTTCAATGGCGATGACCAACCCCGTTTGCAAGAGCGGCCCAGAACCCCGCTTGCCGTAGTTCGGCACATCGGGGCTTTCGTGCAGCTTCGCGCCAACTCCGTGGCCAACCAACTCGCGCACCACCCCGTAGCCCAACGGGCCTACATGGTTCTGGATAGCGTAGCTGATATCGCCCACGCGGTTGCCGCTCACGGCTTGTTCGATGCCTTTGTACAGCGATGCTTTGGTTTCCCGCAGCAGCGTCAGCACTTCCGGCGCCACTTCCCCGATTGGGTAAGTGTAAGCACTATCTGAATGAAAACCATTCAGGAAAACCCCGCAGTCCACCGATAGCACGTCGCCGCTTTTCAGCGGCTCGTCGGTGGCGAACCCGTGCACCACCACCGAGTTCGGCGAGAGGCACAGGCTGTAGGGAAACTTATTGTAGCCTTTGAAGGACGGTACCCCACCGTTGTCCCGGATGAATTCCTCCGCGCGCTTATCGAGCTGCCGCGTCGTCACTCCTTCCTTCACCATGCTCGCGACTTCGCCGTGAGCTTTGGCCAGCAGTTGGGCGCTGGCCCGGATGAGGTCAATCTCTTCTTCGGTTTTGTATTGTATCGGACCTTTTGCCATTGCGCTAATTACGAGGCGATGGAAATGGGCTGGGCCGTGCGACCGCGCAGCTTACCCGATTTCATCATGCCGTCGTAGTGCTGCATCAACAAGTAGCTCTGCACCTGGTTCACCGTGTCGAGCACCACACCCACCATGATGATGAGCGACGTGCCACCATAGAAAGCCGAGAACGGACGGGTTACGCCCAGCAACAGCGCCAGTGCGGGGAAGATGGCGATGAGGGCCAGCGCCACAGCACCCGGCAGGGTGATGCGCGTCAGAATCTCATCGATGTATTCCGAGGTATCGCGGCCAGGCTTCACACCGGGCACGAAACCACCGCTCCGCTTCAAGTCATCGGCAATCTGGTTAGGGTTAACGCTGATGGCCGTGTAGAAGTAAGTGAAGATGATAATCAGCAGGCCGAAGGTCAAATTGTACTGCCACGAGGTGTAGTCCGAAAACTTCACGCCGATGTAGCTGGCCGTATCGCTCTGATTCTGCCATACCGATGCCACGATGGCGGGTACAAACATCAACGACTGGGCGAAGATGATGGGCATTACGCCGGCAGCATTCACCTTGAGGGGAATGAACTGACGCTGCGCATCCAGCTGCGTGGTGCCGCCTACTTGCTTAGCGTACTGCACCGCGATGCGGCGAACCGCTTGCGTGAGCACGATAACCGCCATTACCACGAGGAACAGTACCACCATTTCCAGCAGGAAGATGAGGGACTTGTTCACGCCTTTGGCAGCGGCCTCACCGATGATGGCACCGGGGAGACGCGACACGATGCCAATCATGATAATCATGGAGATACCGTTGCCGATGCCTTTATCCGTGATTTTTTCGCCCAGCCACATGCAGAACAACGTGCCGGCCGTGATGATAATCATGGTCGAGACGGTGAAGAATGTGCCGGGGTTGATGATGGCTTCGGCGTTAATTGTGGCGATGAAGCCAACCGATTGGGCCAGCACAATCGGAATCGTCAGAATCCGGGTGTACTGGTTGATTTTCTTACGTCCCGACTCGCCTTCCTTCTGGAGCTTCTGGAAGTAGGGCACGGCGATGGTGAGCAGCTGCAACACAATCGACGCCGAGATGTACGGCATGATGCCCAGCGCGAAGATGGACGCGTGGCTGAATGCGCCGCCGAGCAGCGTATCCAGAATGCCAAACAAGCCTTGGGCGCCGGTCTTGAGCTGCGTGGGGTCAACGCCCGGCAACACCACGTAAACGCCTAGGCGATAGATGGCAATGAAGAAAAGCGTATTGAGGATTCGCGTACGCAAATCCTCAATCGCAAAAATGTTTTTTATCGACTCGATAAACTTATTCATTGCCGAAGGTAGCTATTAGAGCGTTACCGCTTTGCCGCCAGCTTTCTCGATGGCTTCAACAGCCGATTTCGAGAAGGCGTGAGCATGAACTTCCACAGCGGTAGTGATTTCACCACGGCCGAGAACTTTGATTTTGGCGTTTTTCGAAACCAGACCGGCGGCCACGAAGTAAGCGGCATCCAGGGTGGTGGCGCTGTTCTTCTCGAGGAGGCCAGCGAGCACATCGAGGTTGATGGCTTTGTACTCGACGCGGTTGATGTTCGTGAAGCCGAACTTGGGCACACGGCGCTGGAGGGGCATTTGGCCACCTTCGAAGCCGGACTTGCGCTTGTAGCCCGAACGCGACTTGGCGCCTTTGTGACCACGGGTCGACGTGCCACCGCGCGTGGAGCCTTCGCCCCGGCCAATCCGCTTCTCGTTTTTAGTCGAGCCGTAGGCGGGCGATAGATTGCTGAGATTAAGCATGACGATAATAGTCTTACAGTTCGGTTACTTGGAGCAGGTGCTGCACGCTCTTCACCATGCCCAGGATGGACGGGTTCGATTCGTGGGTAGCGGTGCTGTTGAGTTTGTTCAGGCCGAGGGACTGAACGGTGCGCTTCTGACGCTCGGGGCGGTCAATGGCGCTGCGCACGAGCTTTACTTGAATTTGTGCCATGTCAATTAACCGTTAAAAACGCGGGCCAAAGAAATACCACGGGCTTGAGCAATTTGCAACGGGTCGCGCATTTTGGCGAGGGCTGCAAACGTTGCTTTTACCACGTTGTGAGGGTTCGACGAGCCTTTCGACTTCGCCAGCACATCCTTAATACCGGCGCTCTCGAACACGGCGCGCATTGCACCGCCGGCGATTACACCCGTACCAGCCGCTGCGGGCTGGATGAGCACGAAACCACCGCCGTAGCGGCCTTCCATGAGGTGAGGAACGGTGTGCTTGTACATGGGCACTTTCACCACGTTCTTCTTGGCGTCGTCAATGCCTTTGGCAATGGCGTCGGTTACTTCGTTGGCTTTGCCGAGGCCGTAGCCTACGTTGCCGTTGCCGTCGCCCACTACCACGATGGCAGAGAAGCTAAAGCGGCGACCGCCTTTCACCACCTTCGCTACGCGGTTGATGGCTACTACTTTTTCTTTGAAGTCGGAGTCAGCACCCATGCGGGAGTTGTCCTTGTTCCGGTCGCGGTCGTTGCTGCGCTGACGGTCTCCGCCAGGACGATTGTTGTCGCGTTCTTGCGCCATGATAGTTTAGAAATTGAGGCCGCCTTCGCGAGCACCTTCAGCCAATGATTTTACGCGACCGTGGTAGAGGTAACCCGAGCGGTCGAACACCACTTTCGTGATGCCTTTCTCCAGGGCAACCGCGGCTACCTGACGGCCTACGGCAGCGGCCAGGGCCACACCGTTGCCACCTTCGGCGGTTACTTTTTTCGACGTAGCTGCGGCCAGCGTGCGGCCGGTCGTGTCGTCGATAATCTGAGCATAAATGCCCGTGTTGCTGCGGAACACCGACAGGCGCGGACGCTCCGTGGTACCGGACACTTTCGTGCGGATGATGCGCTGAATCCGCTTGCGGCGAGTTGCTTTATCAAATGCCATGATGCGAACTTATTTAGAGGCCGTTTTACCAGCTTTGCGACGGATAATCTCGCCCACGAAGCGCACACCTTTGCCTTTGTAGGGCTCCACTTTGCGCAGCGAACGAATTTTGGCGGCCACCTGGCCCAGCAACTGATTGTCGATGCTGTTCAGCGTCACAATCGGGTTCTTACCCTTTTCGGTTACGGCCGTAGCGGATACTTCGCCGGGGAGGGCGATGTACACGTTGTGCGAGTAGCCGAGGGCCAGTTCCAGCGTGCTGCCCACGAGCGAGGCTTTGTAACCTACGCCCACGAGTTCGAGTTTCTTCTCGAAACCAGCGCTAACACCGGTCACCATGTTGTTGATGAGCGAGCGGTAGAGGCCGTGCATGGCCTTATGGCGCTTCTGCTCGGTAGGACGGGTTACGGTGAGGGTACCGTCTTCGATGGCTACGGTGATGTCGCGGTCTACTTGCGTAGTGAGCGAGCCTTTGGGGCCTTTCACCGTCACAGCGTTGTCTTTGTCGACCGAAATAGCGACCCCGGTGGGGACGGAAATCGGCAGTTTACCAATACGTGACATAATTGAATTTGCTAAAGCGGTTCCGGACTAGTACACGTAGCACAGCACCTCGCCGCCCACGTTCTCGGTTTTGCACTCTTTCTCCGTCATCACGCCTTTCGAGGTCGAGATGATGGCCACACCCAGGCCGCTGAGGACGCGGGGCAGGTTGTCGGCGGCCACGTACTGACGCAAGCCGGGCGTCGAAACGCGCTGCAGCTTGGTGATGGCGGGGGCCTTCGTGGTGGGGTTGTACTTCAGGGCGATTTTGATGGTGCCCTGAACCGACGAATCATCAAAACGGTACGACTGGATGTACCCTTTGTGGTACAGCACTTTCGTGATTTCCTTTTTGATGTTGCTGGCCGGGATTTCTACCACCCGGTGGTTCGCCTTGATGGCGTTGCGTACCCGGGTCAGGTAGTCGGCAATGGGGTCAGTGTTCATTATTTATTAAATACGTCCGCTTTTTTCGGAGCGCAAAGATAAGAAAATTTCGCCGGGTGCCCAACGGGACCAACGAAATTTCGGTTAAGACTACTTGGCACGTCCGGCGACGGTCCGGCCAATGGTTTCTTTTGGCAACCTGCCAAATGGTTTTGAGGCAAGCCTCGAGGTTTTGGGAGTGCAAAGGTAGCAGGCTTACAGGGCTTTTGCAAGGGCAGTGCGGAAATTCCTACTCTATGCTGGCTGCTGTATCGGCGAACAGACCTGAATCTAGCTATTAGCTGATGGACCGCAACAAGCGGCTCCACCGGATTTTGTGTAAGAAGCCGGCATTCGGGTCGAGGGAAAGCCAGACGAAAATGGCCTTGCCTACGATGTGGTCCTCGGGCACGAAGCCCCAGAAGCGCGAGTCCTCGGAGTTATGGCGGTTGTCGCCCATCATGAAGTAGTAGTTCTGCTTGATGGTGTAGCGGGTGAGCGGCTGGCCGTTTTGCTGAATCATGCCATCCTTCCAACTGATGCCCTGGTTGTGCTCGTACTGCGACACGATTTTATAGTAGATGGCCGCATTGGCCGGCGTGAGATTGACGGTCTGGCCTTTCTTCGGCACGGGCAGGGGGCCATACTGGTCGAGCTGCCAATGGTTGGGCGCGGCACTGACGGCGGTGGAGACATCGAAGTCAGCCGCATCAGGAAACAGAGAAACTTCATAGGGCACCACGGTCAGGGCTTTCACGTAGGGCTGCTGGCGGAAGTAGCTGGCCACATCGGCCGGGCAGCTGATGACGAAGCCGGACTGCCCGGTAGCCGGGTCGGCTACGACCTGGGGAATGCCATCGGGCTCGCGGTAATCAACCACGCCGTGCTCGCGCAGGGCCCGGCGGATTTCATCGTTTGGCGCGGGCACGGCCATGAAGTAGGTGGTCTGGGGCTGGCCGGCTACCGCGCCCGGCTGGCCGTTAAGGAATACCTGGCCATTGCGGATTTCCAGCGTATCGCCCGCTACCGCGATGCAGCGCTTGATGAGATTGGTGCGCAGGTCGGCGGGGCGTTGCGGCTCGTGCGGCACATGGAAGACCACGACATCGTTGCGCTGCACCGAACTGAAACTCGGGAAGCGGTAGGTGGGCAGCTGAATGAGGTCAGAATAGCTTTGCGGGCCTTTTTCCCAGAGGGTTTGGTGCGTGAGGGGCACCTGCAAGGGTGTTTGGGGCGTGATGGGGCCGTAGTGTAGCTTGCTCACGAACAGGTAATCGCCCACCAGCAGGGTGCCCTCCATGCTTTCGGAGGGAATGGTGTAGGCCTCCACTGCCGACCAGCGGAGCAGCGTGGCGGTCACAATCGCAAAAATCAGCGAGTCGGCCCACTCGCGGGTTTTGGTTTTGGGCGGCTTGGGCGCGGGGTTTTGGGTCTCGCGTTTGGTCTGGAAGAAGGGTATCCGCATGGGTTCCGGCTGAAGAGAAGGTGAGACAATCGCCACGATAGCGCCGCAGCAACTAAGGATTGCTCTAACGCGCCGCTGGTTAGAATAGTACGGCTTGTCTATATACCTGCTCTTTATATTCTGCTACCTTATTCATCTTCTCCACCCCTCACCCACCCGCCTGGCGCGCATCTGAAGAAACTGGTGGGACGGCAGGCTCGGCAGATACTTTTAATAGCAATTCAAGCTATGACCATTTGTATTCAAAATCCTTTGATTTTAACGAGTAGTGCGCCTTGTTATTAAAGGCTACTTGGTCGATACCTTTCAGGTAAGACAAATCGCCGTCTTCTATCACGGTGTCATAAAAAACACAATGACTTATCTCTGGTAGGTTCCGCAAAAACGAAAGACTCGGTACGGACTTACAACCGCATAGATTTAACCATTGAAGCTTTATTAACTCGTCGAAGGGGCTGAAATCGGCTATCTTCTTACAGTTTTCAATGTCAAGCCTAATCAGTGAATTTGCATGTTTTGCCAGAGCACTTACGTCCGTCAGTGAACGGCAGTAAGCAATGTCAACACGGATTAAGCTACCGCAGTGATTGAGTAGGAATAAGTCGCTAATAGCAGCTTGGATTAGCTTGATTTTAGTAATGTTTCTTAGATTATCTAAAGACTCTTGGTTGAAGCCAAATTTCGGTTTGTAAGCCCCAATTTGAAGTTGAGTAATACTAGCGGGGAAAATAGCTTCACTGTATACCTGATTCCAATCCAGTGTACAGTAATCCAATTGCTGGAACTCATCAAATTTTACTGGTTGGTTCAACTCGTCAGTTAGCCTCAGATACTTGAGATTCTTTAGCTTCTCAATTCCAACTAGGTTCAACCTGTTTTCAACCACGTCCAATCCTTTTACCAAATGCTCAACGCCATCTAAAAAGCGGAGGTCTTCCAGTTTAAATCCCCACGAGCCATTCAACTCAAGCTTTGCAGCTCTATGAGTTTTGATATAGTCAAGGGTAGCATCCATCTTACCGGAGTCAACCAATAGCGAGTCGTCAAACCCATCTGTATGCCTAAAATTCAGCCCTGAAGCTGCATCAACATAAGTTGCCATGTGTCGGAGGAATTAGAAATCAGTTAAAACAAAAATAGGCGCCCCCACCAAAGTGGAAGCGCCTATTTTGTTGCTTAGCGAAAAGCCTAAACTGGACTACCAGCTCGACTTGGTCACACCGGGAATCTTCCCGGCCAGAGCCATTTCGCGGAAACGCACGCGGCTGATGCCAAACTTGCGCATGTAGCCGCGGGGGCGGCCGTCAATCATGTCGCGGTTGTGCAGGCGCACGGGCGAAGCGTTTTTGGGCAGCTTGTCGAGACCTTCGTAGTCGCCGGCAGCTTTCAGAGCCTTGCGCTTCTCAGCGTAGCGGGCCACGGTGGCAATGCGCTTGCGCTCCCGTGCTTTGATGGATTCTTTAGCCATGAGTTCGGAAGATTAAGCGTCTTTTTTAGCATTGGCGAAAGGCATACCGAACGCCTTCAGCAGCTCGTAGCTCTGCTCGTCGTTCTCGGCGGTGGTCACGAACGTGATGTCCATGCCCGAGATGCCTTTGATTTTGTCAATCGAGATTTCAGGGAAGATGATTTGCTCCTTCACGCCGAGCGTGTAGTTGCCACGACCATCGAACCCTTTGTCGTTGATGCCTTTGAAGTCACGTACGCGGGGCAGGGCCACCGTCAAGAGACGGTCCATGAACTCGTACATTTTCTCGCCGCGCAGCGTCACTTTCGCACCGATGGGCATGCCTTCGCGGAGCTTAAAGTTCGACACCGATTTTTTGGCGATGGTGGCAATGGCTTTCTGGCCGGTGATAACCGTCAGTTCTTCCACGCCGTTGTCGACCAATTTCTTGTCGGCTACCGCCGCGCCAATGCCGCGGTTGATGCAGATTTTGGTGATACGGGGTACCTGCATGATGCTCTTGAACTGGAATTTCTCCTGGAGCGCGGGTACAACGTCTTTTTTATAAATGTCTTTGAGACGGGCCATGATGGTGGGGGCTGCTTAAGCCGTTTTGGCAGAGGCACGCTTGGCTTTGGCAGGGGCAGCCGGAGCTGCGGCCGCTGCGGCGCCTTTGCGCACCCGCTCACCGGTGGTGGGGTTAATAGCCTGCACGTTGCTCACGTGCATGGGCGCCTCCATCTTGGTGATGCCGCCCTGGGGCGATTTGGCGCTCGGCTTGTTGTGTTTCGTCACCAGGTTCAGGCCCTCAACGGTTACGCGCTGAGTCACCCGGTTTACCGACTTGATAACGCCGGTTTTGCCCTTTTCGTCGCCAGCAATCACCTTCACGGTATCGCCCGACTTTACGTGCAGTTGCACGGGGTCTGCTTTTCTGATAGCCATGGCTTAGAGTACTTCGGGGGCTAGGGATACGATTTTCATGAACTGACGCTCACGCAGCTCGCGGGCCACTGGGCCGAAGATGCGCGTGCCGCGGGGCTCGTCGTTGTTGTTGAGCAACACGGCAGCGTTGTCGTCGAAGCGAATGTACGAACCGTCTTTGCGGCGCACTTCCTTCTTCACACGTACCACGACGGCCTTGCTCACGGTGCCTTTCTTGGCGTTGCCCGAAGGGATAGCCGACTTGATGGCTACCACAATCTTGTCGCCAACGCTGGCGTATTTCTTGCCCGTGCCACCCAAAACGCGGATGCAGAGGACTTCCTTGGCGCCGCTGTTGTCGGCCACCGTCAGGCGGGATTCTTGCTGTATCATCGGTTCAGATTATTTAGCGCGTTCAACAATTTCAACCAGGCGCCACCGCTTGGTCTTGCTCAGCGGACGGGTGCTCATGATGCGCACCGTGTCGCCTTCGCCGCACTCGTTTTTCTCGTCGTGGGCGTGGAATTTCGTGGTTTTGGTCACGAACTTGCCGTACTTGGGATGCTTTTGTTTCTGCACCACAGCCACGGTGATGGACTTGTCCATTTTCGAGCTCGTTACCGTGCCGGTGATTTCCTTGCGCATGTTGCGCGAGTCTTCAGCTACGGCTTGGTCTTGGGTTGTTACGTCGGTTGCCATCGGAATTAAGCGGGGTTAGAGGCCTGCTCGTTGTTCCGACGAGTCTGCTCGGTGAGCAAGCGGGCGACGTTTTTACGGTTGGCCTTGAGGCGGGCGGGGTTTTCCAGGGGCGAAATCGCGTGGGCGAAACGCAGCTGCTGGCCCTGAGCCTGCTCGGTTTTGATTTGCTCTTTCAGCGCTTCAGCGGAAAGGCCTTTGAGGTCGGTCTTGTTCTTCATGACTTAAGCAGCGTCCGTATAGTCGCGGCGAACCACGAATGAAGTTTTTACGGGGAGCTTCTGAGCCGCCAGACGCAGCGATTCTTTAGCTACTTCCAGCGACACACCGTCCGACTCGAACATGATTTGGCCGGGCTTCACGCAGGCCACCCAATACTCGGGCGAGCCTTTGCCTTTACCCATGCGCACCTCAGCGGGCTTCTTGGTAATCGGCTTGTCGGGGAAAATGCGAATCCATACTTGCCCTTCGCGTTTCATGGCGCGGGTCATGGCGATACGAGCAGCCTCAATTTGGCGAGCCGTAATCCAAGACACTTCCAGCGACTTGATAGCGAACGAACCGAAGTCTATGGAGCTGCCGCGGTAGGCGAGGCCTGTTACGCGACCCTTTTGCATCTTGCGATACTTGGTCCTTTTCGGTTGTAACATTTGATTTTAATAAAAGAGAGTGTTCTGTAAGAGAGAGGGGCGAACAGCCGAACATTTCGCTTCGTTCACCGGAAAGCGGCAAACGAAGCGAAATGGCTTGACTTTGTTCTAGCGACGCGGGCCGCGAGCGGCACCGCCGGCAGCACCACCGCCTTGGGCGGGACCGTTGCGACGGGGACCGGCGTTGTCGCCAGCGCCACGGGGGGCGCGGTCGCCACCGCCAGCGTTGCCACGACCGGCACCACCGTCACGACGCGGGCCACGGTCGCCTTCGCGACGCTCGCCACGGGGGCCACGGTCGTCACGACGACCACCGCCACCTTCGCCACCACCGGGGTTGGTGAGCTGCTGGTTGGGCGAGAGGTCGGGCTTGCCGAACACCTCACCGCGCATCACCCACACCTTGATACCGATTTTGCCATACACGGTCTGAGCTTCCGACAAAGCGTAGTCGATATCGGCGCGCAGCGTGTGCAGCGGCGTACGACCTTCTTTGTACTGCTCCGAACGGGCAATTTCTGCACCGCCGAGACGGCCACCGCACTGAATCTTGATGCCTTCGGCACCAACACGCATGGCAGCCTGAATCGACATCTTCATGGCGCGACGGAAGGAGATACGAGCGGCCAACTGCTGGGCGATGCTCTCGCCAACCAGCTTGGCATCCAACTCCGGACGCTTGATTTCGAAGATGTTGATTTGAACGTCTTTGCTGGTGATTTGCTTCAGCTCGTCCTTAATCTTGTCAACTTCCTGGCCGCCTTTGCCAATCACCACACCCGGACGGGCCGTGTTGATGGTGATGGTGATGCGCTTCAGGGTGCGCTCAATCACAATGCGGCTAATGCCACCTTTCTGAATACGAGCGTTGATGTACTTGCGGATTTTCTCGTCTTCCACCAATTTCTCGGCGAAGTCCTTGCCGCCGTACCAGTTGGAGTCCCAGCCTTTGATTACTCCCAAGCGGAAGCCAACCGGATTTACTTTCTGTCCCATACTAAATTAGGATTTGGCGTCGGCCTTAGGGTTTTCGGTAGTGCCAACTTGCTTGGCGTGCTTGGAACCAAGCTTTTCAACCTTCGTGTCGATTTTGAGCGTCACATGGTTGCTGCGCTTGCGGATGCGGTGGCCACGGCCCTGGGGGGCGGGGCGCAGGCGCTTCAGCTGGCGGCCTTCGTCCACGAAGATTTCGCTGATGTAGAGGTTTGCGTCCTCAATCCGCTCTTCTTCGTTGTGCTGCTGCCAGTTGGCCAAGGCCGAAAGGAGCAGTTTCTCAATCTTCTCGGCGCCGATGTTGGCTTCGAAGCGCAACAGGCCGAGGGCCTGGGTCACTTTCTTGCCGCGCACGAGGTCGGCCACCAAACGCATCTTACGAGGCGAGGTCGGCACATTGCGGAGTTTTGCTACTGCTTCCATCTTAGCGCTTGCCTTTATCTTTTTTGGCGACGTGACCACGGAAGTTGCGCGTCGGGGCGAATTCGCCCAACTTGTGCCCTACCATGTTCTCGGTCACATACACCGGGATGAACTTATTGCCGTTGTGAACAGCGAACGTGTGGCCAACGAAATCCGGGGAAATCATCGAGCGGCGCGACCAAGTCTTTACCACCGATTTCTTACCAGCCGTTTCGAGTGCCGTGACTTTCTTTTCCAGCCGGAAGTCAATGTACGGCCCTTTTTTGAGTGAACGTGCCATATATTACTTCTTGCCTTTGCGGCTCACAATCAGGTTCTCCGAATACTTGTTCTTGTTGCGGGTCTTCTGGCCCTTGGCCAAAATACCATTGCGGCTCCGCGGGTGACCACCCGACGATTTGCCTTCGCCACCACCCATGGGGTGGTCGACCGGGTTCATTACCACACCACGAACGCGGGGACGACGACCAGCCCAGCGGTTACGGCCGGCTTTGCCCATCACGGTGTTCATGTGGTCGCCGTTCGATACGGTGCCAACGGTGGCCATGCAGGTAACGAGCACCATGCGCATCTCGCCCGAAGGCAATTTCAGCGTGGCGTACTTCTCTTCGCGGGCTACGATTTGGGCGTAGGTACCGGCCGAGCGAGCCATTGCAGCGCCTTGGCCGGGCTGCAACTCGATGTTGTGGAGGATGGTACCGAGGGGAATCTCGCGCAGCGGCAAGGTATTGCCTACTTCGGGAGCGACGCCCGGACCCGACACAATCTTCGCGCCTACCGTCATGCCGGCGGGAGCGATGATGTAACGCTTCTCACCATCGGCATAGTTGACGAGGGCGATGCGCGCAGTGCGGTTGGGGTCGTACTCGATGGACTTCACGACGGCCGGAACACCGGCTTTGTCGCGCTTGAAGTCCACGATGCGGTACTGGGTTTTGTGACCACCGCCGATGTAGCGGTTGGACATTTTACCGGAAGAGTTCCGGCCACCCGATTTGCTGAGGGAAGTCATCAGCGACTTCTCCGGGGTCGACGTCGTAATCTCGTCGAACGCCGGCGCAACGCGGAAGCGCTGCCCTGGGGTTGTTGGTCTGAGTTTTTTAAGTGCCATTACTAGCTAGTTGTGCTTTTGCGGCGAAAAATTTGAGGCGAAGCTGGGTCGGCCTAGAGGTTGCCGTAGAAGTCGATTACATCGCCTTCTTTCACGGTCACAATGGCTTTCTTGCCGTGGGCGCGGCGACCGGAAACCTGGCCGCCTTTGGTGCCTTTCGACTTCATTTTGCCAATGGTGCGCATCGTGTTGATTTCGGTCACCGTCACGCCGTACAGCGATTCGATGTCCTTCTTGATTTGCACTTTGTTGGCGGTGCGCTCCACTTCGAACGTGTAGCGACCTTTCTCGTTCAGGCCGGTGGCCTTTTCGGTAACGATGGGGCGTTTCAGGGTGCTCATTATTCGGCGGTGCTATAGAGTTCAACCAATGAAGCCATGCCGTCTTCCGAAATCAGGAGCGTGTCCGTGTTCAGCAGGTCGTGGGTGTTGAGGCCGATGGGCGTCGACACTTTCACTTTCTGCAGGTTGCGGGCGCTGAGGATGACGTTCTTGTTCACCTCGCCGGTTACAAGCATGGTCTTTTTGCCGTTGGTCAGCTTGAGGCCGTCCAGGATGGCAACGAAGTCCTTGGTGCGGGGAGCCGTCATGGCGATGTTCTCCACAACGGAGATTTTGCCATCCTTCGCCAGGCTCGACAGAGCCGAGAGGCGTGCTACGCGCTTGGTCTTCTTGTTCAGCTTGAAGCCGTAGTCGCGGGGCTGAGGACCGAACATGCGGCCACCACCAACGAACACACCAGACTTCATGCTGCCGGCGCGGGCGCCGCCCGTACCTTTTTGCTTCTTCAGCTTCTTGGTGGTGCCGTGCACCTCGTTGCGCTGCTTGGACTTGTGCGTGCCCTGGCGCTGGTTGGCCAAGTACTGCTTCACGTCCAAGTACATCACGTGCTCGTTTACTTCGAGGCCGAAGATGGCGTCAGACAGGGTCACTTTGCGGCCGGTGTCTTCGCCTTTGAGGTTATATACTGCGAGTTCCATCGTACTAGTCTATTTCTCGATTACCACGTAAGAGTTCTTCGCGCCGGGAATCGAGCCGCTCACCAGAATCAGGTTCTTGTCGCCTACTACGCGCATCACCTTCAGGTTCTGCACTTTCACGCGGTCGTTGCCCATGCGGCCACCCATGCGCATTCCTTTGAATACGCGCGAAGGCCACGAGCACGCACCGATAGAACCGGGGTGACGCAGGCGGTTGTGCTGGCCGTGGGTCTGGCCACCAACACCCTGGAAGTTGTAACGCTTTACAACGCCCTGGAAACCCTTGCCTTTGGAAGTGCCTACTACGTCCACAAACTCGCCCTCTTCGAAGAGAGTCGCGTCGATGGTAGCGCCAGCGGCGTAGGTCGATTCGGCGTCGAGGCGGAATTCAACCAATTTTTTCTTGGGGGTCGTACCGGCTTTCTTGAAGTGACCAACCAAGGCTTTGGTGGTGTTCTTCTCTTTTTTCTCGCCGTACCCAATTTGAATGGCGGTGTAACCGTCATTCGCGATAGTCTTAACCTGCGTCACTACGCACGGACCCGCTTCGATGAGCGTGCAGGGAATGTTTTTCCCGTCCGGAGTGAAGAGGCTTGTCATACCGATTTTTTTACCGATGATGCCAGGCATTCTATTTGGTTATTAATGAACACAAAAAGAAAACGGCCGAGTGCCGTTTTCGCTAAGGGAGTGCAAAGATAGAAAAAAAGCTGGGGCTATCCCAATGTGGCCGAGAAATATTTTCTCAGTGAGGCTGTTAGCTCTTGGAAAAGCGCCCCTCCCCTGCCCTTTTGGCTCGGAGCGCTAGGCGGGGCGCCAGGTTGGGTCTGGGTCGTCGCTGGGCAGGGAACCCTGCAGCGCGAGTAGCAGAAAGAAAACAACAAAGGCCAGTCCAATCTGCGTTTCCAGCGTGTATTCAACCAGAAATGATAGGGCAATGCTGACGTATTGGGCCAATAGTAGCGGTGAGTGCTTGTGTCGCGCCCACCACGCAGGGTAAAACAGGCCAAGGCAAAACACCGCTAGGCCCAGAGCGCCATAGGCCGCTAGGTTATAGATGTATTGGTTGTGGGGCATAATGTAGAACTCGGCCCCCATTTCTGGGTAGAGCTGCCCGTAGCGCTTGGCCATTTCACTTTTCAGGTCCGGCTTTCCTACTCCGATGAACTTGTTGTCTTCCCAGATTGCGTAGGCCGCCCGGTAAGAATAAACCCGCGCCGCAATGGAGAAATTCTTGCCTTCGTCACTACTGTTCTGTTCTACCTTGCTGACGTCTTCCTGGGTATTGTAAATCTTGTTGCGGAAGGTGGGAAACGCTACGTAACTAAACAGCGGCAGCACAACCAATATGTTTGCCAAAGCAGCAGCACGAAGCCACTGCCGCTTGCGAAGCACCAGCCATAAGACTGCCAAGCAGCCCAGCGCGTAGAAAGTCATCTCACCGCTGCGCACTGCCAGCAGATGGAGGAAAAGCGTGAGGATAACAACCGCGCCAATCAGCCACGGCTGCCACAATTGTTGCACGGCTTTATGCGCCAAGAGCAGTATCCCGGCAGCAATTGCCAGTGTGACGAGGAGACTAAACCGAATATGGTCCGGCTCCGTCGGCATCACCTTAGAATGGAGATATACCTCGTTGATTCGGGAGAAGTCGAGCAGGTAGTTTGCAGTAGCACCTATTGCGGCCAGCAATGTTATAATGATGAGCAGCAGCCAAAGCCATCGCAAGTGCCTCCCGGGCATAGGGGGCAGCAACCAAAATGCCAGCGGTAGCAAAAGCAATGGCAGTTGCATCACAACATCTTTCCAGTAATCGTCCAGATTTGCAGCTTCGGTATGCAAGCCAGCAGCCAGATGCAAGCCGAAAATTAGTGTCAAACTGCCGAAAACAGGCCACAGGGGCTTATTTGCGATGCACCGATGCGACAACGTATAAATCAGTCCGGTAGCCATCAGGCCAGCTATGCCGATGCTGGGTAGAAGCCGAAACCAATTCGCAACGAAAAGGCCCACGATAATGCAGCCGCAGAAGAAGAATGCAGCTTTGTGTAAGCGGGCAAGAGTGAAAAGAGAATGCATTAAAGCGGAAAAGTGGTCCCGCAAGTTCGCAAGAAAAAGCCCCACCGCGACGAATCACGGTGGGGCTTTAACTCAATTCACGCTGAAATCGAATCCTCAGACTTTGATTTCTACGTCAACGCCGCTGGGCAATTCCAGCTTCATCAGGGCATCAACGGTCTTCGACGAGGTCGAGAAGATGTCCACGAGGCGCTTGTAGGTGCAAAGCTGGAATTGCTCCCGGCTCTTCTTGTTCACGTGGGGCGAGCGCAGCACGGTGAACTTCTCCTTTTGGGTCGGCAAAGGAATCGGGCCGCTAACGATGGCACCGGTGGCCTTCACAGCTTTCACGATTTTCTCGGCCGATTTGTCTACGAGGTTGTGGTCGTAGCTTTTCAGCTTAATGCGAATTTTCTGGTTCATTGTGATTGGTGGAAGCCGATTGCCTCCGTTTTGAAAAGCTTTGATTTGGTGCTTATCGGTTCGTGTTTGAAACAGTTGCCCGTCTCAAACACGAACCGTTCAGTCCTTATTTACCTCCTTTAGTTTTGGCAACAATGGCATCGGCCAAGTTCGTAGGCACTTGCTCGTAGTGCGAGAACGTGAGCGAAGCCGAAGCGCGACCCGACGAAATCGTACGGAGCGCGGTTACGTAGCCGAACAGCTCCGACAGCGGAACATCGGCCTTAATAACCTGGGCTCCAGCTTTGGTGTCCATGCCTTTCATCAGACCACGACGACGGTTCAAGTCACCGGTTACGGGACCCGTGTATTCATCGGGGCAAACTACCTCAACGGCCATGATGGGCTCCAGCAATTTCGGGCCGGCCTTCTTGGCTGCTTCACGGAAACCGTCACGGGCGGCGAGTTCGAACGACAGGGCGTCCGAGTCAACGTCGTGGAACGAACCGTGGTACAGACGCACCTTCATGGTTTCGAGCGGGAAGCCAGCCAGCGGGCCACGCTTCATGGCTTCTTCGAAACCTTTCTGGATGGGCTGGATGAATTCGCGGGGGATAACACCGCCTACAATGGCGTTGTCGAACTCCAAGCCGGGCTTTTCGGGCTCCAACTCTTTCGGGCCGAGTTCGAAAACGATGTCGCCGAATTTACCACGGCCACCGGTTTGCTTCTTGTACGTCTCGCGGTGGTCAACCACCTTGGTGAGAATCTCCTTATAGGCCACCTGCGGGGCACCCTGGTTGATTTCCACTTTGAATTCACGACGCATGCGGTCGATGATGATTTCAAGGTGAAGCTCACCCATGCCGCGGAGGATGGTCTGGCCGGTTTCCTCGTCCGTGTTTACGCGCAGCGTGGGGTCTTCCTCAATGAGCTTGGCGATGGCCATGCCCATTTTGTCGACGTCAGCCTGCGTTTTCGGCTCGATGGCGTAACCAATTACCGGCTCGGGGAAGCTCATCGACTCCAGAACCATTGGGTTCTTTTCATCGGTCAGCGTGTCGCCGGTTTTGATGTCTTTGAAACCAACACCTGCAGCAATGTCACCGGCCTGAATCTTGTCGATGGGGTTCTGCTTGTTGGAGTGCATCTGCATGAGGCGCGAGATGCGCTCCTTCTTGCCGGTGCGGTTGTTGAGCACGTACGAGCCCGAGTCGAGCACGCCGCTGTAGCAGCGGAAAAAGCACAGACGGCCTACGAACGGGTCGGTCGCAATTTTGAACGCCAGGGCAGTGAAGGGCTCCGAGTTGTCGGGGTGACGCTCCATTTCCTCGCCGCTCTCGGGGTTGGTACCGATGATGGCGGGCATATCGAGGGGCGACGGCAGATAGGCCATAACGGCATCCAGCATCGTTTGTACACCCTTGTTTTTGAAGGCCGAACCGCAGAGCACGGGCGAGAACTTCATGTCGATAACCGCCTGGCGGATAACGACCATCATTTCCTCTTTCGTGATGGAATCGGGGTTGTCGAAGAATTTCTCCAGCAACGCGTCATCGTATTCAGCTACGCTCTCGATGAGCTTCTGACGCCACTCGGCTACCGTTTCCACGAGGTCCTCGGGAACGGGGATTTCGTCGTACGACTTGCCTTCGGTTTTGTCGTCCCACACGATGGCTTTGCCAGTCAGCAGGTCAACTACGCCTTTGAAGGTTTCTTCGGCACCAATCGGAATCTGCAAGGGAATGGGGTTTGCGCCCAGTTTCTCCTTGATTTCGTTCACCGCTTTGAAGAAGTCAGCGCCGGCACGATCCATCTTGTTGACGAAGCAAATGCGGGGCACTTTGTATTTATCAGCCTGACGCCATACGGTTTCCGACTGCGGCTCAACGCCCGAAACGGCGCAGAACAGGGCCACAGCACCGTCGAGCACGCGTAGCGAACGTTCAACTTCTACCGTGAAGTCAACGTGGCCAGGAGTGTCAATCAGGTTGATTTTGTACTGCTTGGTATCAGCGGTGGGGTCACCTTTGATATCGGTGGGGTAGTTCCAGAACGTGGTGGTGGCAGCCGAAGTAATCGTGATGCCGCGCTCCTGCTCCTGCTCCATCCAGTCCATCGTGGCGGCACCGTCGTGCACTTCCCCGATTTTGTGGGTTTTACCCGTGTAATACAGAATACGCTCCGACGTCGTGGTCTTACCGGCGTCGATGTGCGCCATAATCCCGATGTTGCGGAGGTAGTAAAGTTCTTTGTTAACGGCCATGATGTTGGTTAAGGCTTAAAATTTAGGGTCTCAGGTCTTGGGTCGTTTAACAGAACAGTCCGTCAAATAAATCCAAGTCCCTAAGACCCTAAACCCAAATTTCCAGTTTAGAAACGGAAGTGCGAGAAGGCCTTGTTGGCCTCGGCCATGCGGTGGGTGTCGTCTTTTTTCTTAACGGCAGCACCTTCGCCTTTGGCAGCAGCGATGATTTCGCCAGCCAGCTTGTCCTTCATGGTCTTCTCACCACGACGACGGGCGTACTGAATCATCCACTTGGCACCCACCGAAATGCGGCGGTCGGCGCGCACTTCAATCGGAACCTGGAAGGTGGCACCACCTACGCGGCGGCTTTTCACTTCCACGGTGGGCATCACGTTGTTCAACGCTTTGCGCCACATTTCGAGGCCGCTCTCCTTGGTGCGCTGCTCCACGAGGTCGCAGGCGTCATAGAAGATGGTGTACGCCAGGTTTTTCTTGCCGTCGTACATCATGTAGTTCACGAAACGGGTTACCAGCGTCTCCTTATACTTAGGGTCCGGCAGCAAGATGCGCTTCTTCGGTTTTGACTTTCTCATGATAGTAGTAAGTATGTAGTAGTAAGTATTGAGTAGCAAGCAGCAGGACTGGCCTGCCACTCAATACTTATTACTCGCTACTAATTCTATTTATTTCTTTTTAGCGGGTGCGCCTTTGCCACCCTTGCCAGCTGCTGCGGCGGGTTGACCCGGCTTCGGACGCTTGGCACCGTACTTCGAACGGCGCTGCGTGCGGCCGCTTACACCGGCGGTGTCCAGGGCACCACGGATGATGTGGTAACGTACGCCTGGCAAGTCTTTAACCCGGCCGCCACGAATCAGCACAATGCTGTGTTCCTGGAGGTTGTGGCCTTCACCGGGGATGTATGCGTTTACTTCCTTACCGTTGGTAAGGCGCACACGGGCCACTTTGCGCATAGCCGAGTTCGGCTTCTTAGGCGTGGTGGTGTACACACGGGTGCACACGCCCCGACGCTGCGGGCACGAATCAAGGGCGGGCGACTTCGACTTGGTAGTCAAAGCCTCACGGCCTTTCCGTACTAACTGATTGATGGTTGGCATTTAGCGAATGGTTTGTTTGGAGCCGTTTGCCCCTAAAATTTGGCTTGCAAAGGTAAGATTATTTCGCCGCAATAGCAAACAGAGTGAGGATGTTAATTTTAGGAGTGTCGGTTTTAGCCCAAAAACGAAAGCGCCCCCACTGGAAAATGGAGGCGCTTCCGCAGCTGGAGTGTCTGGTTCAGCTTACCGTTTTCCGTAGTGATACCGGCAAGCAATGATGAACAGTGTGTCTCCTTTGGCTTCGTACACTAAGCGATGTTCGTGATTAATGCGGCGCGACCAGAAGCCAGACAGTTCACCTTTCAACGGTTCCGGTTTGCCAGTTCCAGCAAATGGCGTGCGCAGGCATTCTTTCAAGAGCTGATTGATTTTGCGCAGAATGGCTTTGTCTGTCTCCTGCCAATACTGATAATGACCCAGTGCCTCGACCGAGAATGAAACGATGTTCATACTCAGTCTGCGATTTCAACTTGCACCACTTCGCCACGGCGCAGTTGGGCAATGGAGCGCCGCAAGCTTTCCGCATTGGCCTCTGAAGACAACAGATACTCCGTCGTATCCTGCTCTTTCACATCTGCTGATTTGCGGACGCGGCGAGGCCGGGGATTTTTGACATAGTTGATGCTGCTCAACATTTCGAGCATGAAAGCAACACGGTCAGCGGGTACGTCGAAGACAATTTCCATAGCTAGTAAAGATAAAAAGCTCTGGAGAAATTCCCTACGCCTCTCCTACCGCGCCGCCGAAGTTCATTGGGTAGCTTGGGGCTTCGCTCTGCATCTTGATGGTGCCGAAAGCGGCTTCAAACCGCTCGATGTTCTCGGTGAGGGCTTGCAGGAGGCGCTTGGCGTGCTCGGGCGTGACGACGATGCGCGCCTTCACCTTGGCCTTGGGCAGGCCGGGCATCATGCGGATGAAGTCAATCACGAACTCGCTGTTGCTGTGCGCAATCATGGCGAGGTTGGCGTATTCGCCCTCAGCCATAGCTTCGGAAAGCTCGATGTTGATGGCGTTGGGGTCCGGGTTTTGGTCGGTTGGTTGCATAGTGCGGGTGTTAAGTTGCTTTATCTAAAATCGACCACATGGCCTTTGCTCTCTTTTATAATCCTGCCTTTGTTGTCCATATTATCAATTGCGAATTTGTGTAGCCTTTTGAGCGCCAGCCGTCCTTCAACTGATTCGAAGAACTCAACACTATACATTACATTCAGCTTTTCCTGGTGTGTATCCGGATTCTCATCCACATTGCCCATCACACAAATATCCATGACAGCATTCGGGTATTGCCGCTTGACCTTCTTCAATCGTCCTCTTATGGTTTTCTGAACTATAGGCGGCAAGGTGTCTAATCTGGCATAAACCTGAAAATCCAGCAATTTCCCATCTCCCACGAAAGTTGTGCCACCGGGATTATCATCTTGCCTGAACTCTGAACGGTAAAAGTCATAGTCTGGACCGGCTACTTGTGTAGTGTGTTCAAAGGTCCACGACACTTTTTTACTTGTTGGCGCCAGCTTATAAAATTGTCTGATTATACTGACTGGAACAACAAGCGAATCGATTTTCTTAAGCTCCCGTGTGACTTGTGCCTTCGCGGAAACTGAACCGAACAATAGTAGCAGAAGTAAGTAAGAAGATTTCATAATTCATTCTCTTTTCCAGCTAAAACAGAAAAAGCCGACCGGGATACCCCAGTCGGCTTTTCCATTACAAACCTACGGCGGATTACTCAGCCGACACTTCGCGCTTGCCAGCACGGCTGGGGCGCTTGGCTGGAACGGCAGCTTCGGCAGCCTGAGCGGCTTGGGCAGCTTCCATCTCCTCTTTCGAGCCTACTACCTGACGCGTGTACTCGCGCAAGCCAGTACCGGCCGGGATGAGGTGACCAACGATTACGTTCTCCTTCAAGCCCAGCAGCTGGTCGGCCTTGCCACGGATGGCGGCTTCGCTCAGCACCTTGGTCGTCTCTTGGAAGGATGCGGCCGAGATAAACGAGGCCGTGCCCAGCGAGGCCTGCGTGATGCCTTGCAGCGTGGGACGCGATACCGAAGGCTGCGCGTCGCGCACTTGCACGAGGGCAAGGTCGCGGCGTTTCAGGCTGCTGTTCTCATCGCGGAGGCGACGAGCCGTCACAATCTGACCGGGCTTCAGGTTGGTCGAGTCACCGGCTTCGGTCACCACTTTCATGTCGATAATCATGTCGTTCTCGGCCATGAAGATGATTTTATCAATCACCTGGTTTTCGAGGAACGACGTATCACCGGCATCCAGAATCACGACTTTCTGCATCATCTGGCGAACAACCACCTCGATGTGCTTATCGTTGATTTTCACACCCTGCAAGCGGTACACTTCCTGAATCTCGTTCACGAGGTACTCCTGCACGGCGCCGGGGCCCTGAATGCTCAGGATGTCCGAAGGCGTGATGGCGCCATCCGACAACGGCATGCCGGCGCGGATAAAGTCGTTGTCCTGCACCAGAATGTGCTTCGACAGCGGCACCATGTACTTCTTCTTGACACCGTCTTTCGACTCGACGTAGATTTCCCGGTTACCGCGTTTCACGGTGCCGTAGGTTACGACGCCGTCGATTTCCGATACCACGGCGGGGTTCGACGGGTTCCGGGCTTCGAAAAGCTCCGTTACACGCGGCAGACCACCAGTGATGTCGCGGGTTTTGCCCACCGAGCGAGGAATCTTGGCGAGGATGTGACCAGCCGTGATTTTCTCGTTATTCTCGACGTTCAAGTGTGAGCCTACCGGGATGCTGTAAGCCTTCTGGCCTTCGGCATCGCCCTTTTTGCCGGGGCGGATGATGATGGACGGGTTCTGGTCCTTGGCCTTCGACTCGATGATGACCTTCTCGCGGTGACCGGTCTGTTCGTCCGATTCCTCACGGTAGGTAACGCCTTCGGTGATGGCGTCGAACTGCACCGTACCATCAAACTCGGCCAGAATAACGGCGTTATAGGGGTCCCAGGTGTTCAGCTCGGTGCCTTTTTCCACTTCCTGGCCTTCCTCTACCAGCATGAAGGAGCCGTAGGGAACGTGGTTGGAAGTGAAGACGCGGCCGGTGCCTTTCTCCACGATGCGGATTTCACCCGAGCGGCCCATGACCACGGCACCCTTCACGCCTTCCGGCGTCACGGTTGCTACGGTACGAACGTCTTCGAATTCAACCACACCAGCGAATTTGGCTTTGATGCTCGATTCAACGGCGATGTTGGAGGCCGTACCACCTACGTGGAAGGTACGCAGGGTCAGCTGCGTGCCGGGCTCACCAATCGACTGAGCGGCGATAACACCAACTGCCTCGCCCCGCTGCACCATGCGGCCCGAGGCCAGGTTGCGGCCGTAGCACTTGGCGCAGATACCGCGCTTGCTTTCGCAAGTCAGCACCGAGCGGATTTCTACCGACTCGATTGCCGTAGCATCGATGCGGCGGGTGGTGTCTTCCTTGATTTCGGAACCCGAAGTCAGAATAACCTCGCCGGTCAGCGGGTCCACGATGTCGTGCACCGTCACGCGGCCCAAGATACGTTCGGCCAAGGGCTCCACGATGTCCTCGTTATCCTTCAGGGCGAAGGTCTCGATGCCACGCAGGGTACCGCAGTCCTGCTCGTTTACGATTACGTCCTGCGACACGTCCACCAGACGACGGGTCAGGTAGCCGGCGTCAGCCGTCTTCAGCGCCGTATCAGCCAGACCTTTACGGGCACCGTGCGTCGAGATGAAGTACTCGATTACGTCGAGGCCTTCTTTGAAGTTCGACAGAATCGGGTTTTCGATAATCTCGCCAATCGAGCCTTGCAGCGACTTCTGCGGCTTGGCCATCAGGCCACGCATCCCGCCCAGCTGACGAATCTGCTCGCGCGAGCCGCGGGCTCCCGAGTGCATCATCATGTAGATGGAGTTGAAGCCCTGGTTTTCCTTCTCCAGACGGCCCATCAACGTTTCCGTAATCTGGTTGTTGATGCGCGTCCAGATGTCGATAACCTGGTTGTAACGCTCGTTGTCCGTAATCAGACCCATCTGGTAGTTCTGGGTTACGGCTTTCACGTCGTTCTGGGCTTGCAGCACCAGTTCGTCCTTCTCCTTGGGTATGTTGATGTCGCCCAGACCCATGCTCAAGCCGCCTTTGTAGGCCGACTGGAAACCAAGAGTCTTGATGTCATCCAGGAACTGCGCGGTGCGGGCCATGCCCGTGCGCTTGAACACCAACGAAATGATTTGCTGGAGCTTCTTCTTGGTCAGCAGCTCGTCCACGAAGCCTACTTCCTCGGGTACGAGCTGGTTGAACAGCACGCGGCCGGCCACGGTGTCAACCACCTTGGTTACGAGGTCGTCGTTTTCGTCGCGAATCTGGGTGCGCACCTTGATGAAAGCGTGCTTCGACAGCTGGCCTTCGTTGATGGCAATCACCACTTCCTCGTCCGAGTAGAACACGCGGCCTTCGCCGAGAATCTTCTCGTTGTCGGTGCTGCGCTTGCCTTTGGTCACGTAGTACAGACCCAGAACCATGTCCTGCGACGGCACCGCGATGGGCGCGCCGTTGGCGGGGTTCAGGATGTTATGCGAGGCCAACATGAGCATGGAGGCTTCCAGGATAGCAGCCGGGCCGAGGGGCACGTGCACAGCCATCTGGTCACCGTCAAAGTCAGCGTTGAAGGCCGTACAAACGAGGGGGTGCAGCTGGATAGCCTTGCCCTCGATGAGGCGTGGCTGAAACGCCTGGATACCCAAGCGGTGAAGCGTAGGAGCCCGGTTGAGGAGCACCGGGTGGCCTTTCAGCACATTCTCCAAGATATCCCAAACGACGGCGTCCTTGCGGTCCACAATCTTCTTGGCCGATTTCACCGTCTTCACAATACCGCGCTCGATGAGCTTGCGGATGATGAACGGCTTGAACAGCTCGGCTGCCATGTTCTTGGGCAGGCCGCACTCGTGCAGTTTCAGTTCAGGACCAACGACGATTACCGAACGACCCGAGTAATCGACCCGCTTACCGAGCAGGTTCTGACGGAAGCGGCCCTGCTTGCCTTTCAGCATATCGGACAGCGACTTCAGGGCGCGGTTGCCTTCGGCGCGCACGGCATTCACCTTACGCGAGTTGTCGAACAGCGAGTCCACAGCTTCCTGCAGCATGCGCTTCTCGTTCCGCAGAATCACTTCAGGAGCCTTGATTTCAATCAGGCGCTTGAGGCGGTTGTTGCGGATGATAACGCGACGGTACAGGTCGTTCAAGTCGGAAGTGGCGAAACGGCCACCGTCCAACGGCACGAGCGGGCGCAATTCCGGCGGAATCACCGGCACCATGCGGATTACCATCCACTCGGGCTTGTTCTCGATGCGGGTGGCCGCATCGCGGAAAGCTTCCACCACGCGCAGGCGCTTCAGGGCTTCGGCCTTACGTTGCTGCGAGGTTTCGTGGGCAGCGGAGTCACGCAGCGAGTAGCTCAACTCGTCCAGGTTGATGCGCTCCAGCAGCATGTGCAGGGCATCGGCGCCCATGCGGGCGATGAACTTGTTGGGGTCCTCATTGGGCAGCATCTGGTTCTCCCGGGGGAGCTTGTCGATGATATCCAGGTATTCGTCCTCGGTGAGGAAGTCGAGCACTTGCACGCCTTCTTCAGCCAGCGAACCGGGCTGAACAACGACGTACCGCTCGTAATAGATAATCTGGTCGAGCTTCTTGGTGGGCAGGCCCAGCAGGTAGCCGATTTTGTTGGGGAGCGACTTGAAGTACCAGATGTGGGCAACGGGCACCACCAATTCGATGTGGCCCATGCGCTCACGACGCACCTTCTTCTCGGTCACCTCCACGCCACAACGGTCGCAGATGATGCCCTTGTAGCGGATGCGCTTGTACTTACCGCAGTGGCATTCCCAGTCCTTTACCGGACCGAAAATCCGCTCACAGAACAAGCCACCCATTTCGGGCTTGTACGTGCGGTAGTTGATGGTTTCAGGCTTCACCACTTCGCCGGTGCTACGCTCCAGAATTGCTTCGGGCGAGGCCAGCGAAATAGTGACTTTGGAGAAGTCCTGAACTACTTTCTTGTTTTTTGCGAAAGCCATTTGATTGGGGTTAAGCTAGTAGCTGTTGGCTTTGAGCTGCCTGATTCTTCGCCGTTCGCCAGAAGGGCGCAAGAGAATCAAAACAGGTTGACGCTTCAAAAAGTGCCTTTGCTTAACAGATAGGTATGTCGGGCAAAGGCACTTCTAAAAGGTCGAAAAATTAAAACTGCTGACAGGACGGAATGATGGGAAGGCCTTCGATTAAGATTCACTAGGGGTTTTGCTGCTGCACTGACCATATCTCGGAACAGCCCCCGCTCCTCTTTCACCGAAGCGTTTTCTCATCTTTCGTTACCAGAGTCGCTCAATCAGCGCCTCCTGTTGCCTGCCGGCAGGCTTTTAGTTGTCAGTTATTGGTTGTCAGTTGCTAGCTCCTTTTGAACCTAACAACTGACAACCAATAACTGACAACTAGTTACTCCATCGTGATTTCGAGTGCCAGACCACGGAGTTCGTGGAGCAACACGTTGAACGACTCGGGGATGTTCGGCTTGGGCAGAACGTCGCCTTTTACAATGGCTTCGTACGCCTTGGCGCGGCCCACCACGTCATCCGATTTCACGGTCAGGATTTCCTGGAGGACGTTGGAAGCACCGAAGGCCTCCAATGCCCACACCTCCATCTCACCGAAGCGCTGGCCACCGAACTGTGCCTTACCACCCAGCGGCTGCTGCGTGATGAGTGAGTACGGCCCGATGGAACGAGCGTGCATCTTGTCGTCCACCAAGTGACCGAGTTTGAGCATGTAAATCACGCCCACGGTCACCGGCTGGTCGAAACGGTCGCCGCTCAGGCCATCGTGCAGGTAAGCACGACCCCAGTCCGGCAAGCCAGCTTCGGTCAACTCACGAGCCACTTCGTCTTCGGTAGCACCGTCGAAAATCGGGGTAGCATACGTGCGACCCATTTTCAGACCAGCCCAACCAAGTACGGTCTCGTAAATCTGACCGATGTTCATGCGGCTTGGTACACCGAGCGGGTTCAGCACGATGTCCATCGGCGTGCCGTCGGGCAGGAAGGGCATGTCCTCATCGCGCACGATGCGGGCTACCACCCCTTTGTTACCGTGGCGGCCGGCCATTTTATCACCCACCTTCAGCTTGCGCTTTTTGGCGATGTAAACTTTGGCCAGTTGCACAATGCCGGCGGGCAGCTCGTCGCCCACTTCCAAGGTGAAGCGCTGACGCTTGAATTTCGCGGTGATGGTGTTGCGGCGCTTGGCGTAGTTACGCACCAGCTCCAGCACCAGGCCATTCACGCGAGCGTCAGCCGTCCAGCCTTCCAGAATCAGGTCCTTAAACAGGTTCACTTCTTCCGGAACGGCGTAGTTGCTTTCGTCCTTATATGGGTTCTTCTCGGGGAACATCCCCTCGTTGATGTTCTTGCGGTTGAACTTCACGCCCTTGGCAATCATCTCCTCGCCGAAACGGTGTTTGATGCCCTGCGACGTTTTGCCTTCCAGCAATTGCACCAGCTTGTCAATCATGATGGCTTTCACGCCACGCAGTTCCTGCGCGTAGGTCGCCTTTAAGTCTTCCACTTCCTTCTTCGACTTGGCCCGGAGGTTTTTGTCTTTCTTAGGACGCGAGAAGAGTTTCGTTCCGATAACCACACCCTGCAAGGAGGGCGGCGCTTTCAAAGAGGCATCCTTCACATCGCCGGCCTTGTCGCCGAAGATGGCGCGGAGCAGCTTTTCTTCCGGAGTCGGGTCCGTCTCGCCTTTCGGCGTGATTTTACCAATCAGAATGTCGCCTTCCTTCACCTCCGCGCCGAGGCGGATGATGCCGTTGTCGTCGAGGTTGCGCACAGCTTCTTCGCTCACGTTCGGAATCTCCGAGGTCAGCTCTTCTTCGCCGCGCTTGGTCTCGCGCACTTCCAACTCAAACTCCTCAATGTGAATCGAGGTGAAAATGTCGTCGCGAACCACGCGCTCCGAGATGACGATGGCATCCTCGAAGTTGTAGCCCTGCCACGGCATGAAGGCCACTTGCATGTTGCGGCCCAAAGCGAGTTCGCCCTGGTTGGTGCCGTAGCCTTCGCAGAGCGCCTGGCCTTTGGTCACCCGCTCACCGCGCTTCACGAGCGGCGTCAGGTTGAGGCAGGTGTCCTGGTTGGTGCGCCGGAACTTGATGAGGTCGTAGGTAATCCGCTCGGCATCGAAGCTCACCATGATGTCGTCCTCCGTGAGGTCGTACTTCACCACGATTTTGTTGGCGTCCACGAAGTCAATCACGCCCTCGCCTTCCGCCATAATCAGCGTACGCGAGTCGCTGGCAATGCGGCCTTCCAGGCCCGTGCCCACAATCGGAGCCTCGGGACGAAGCAGCGGCACCGCCTGGCGCTGCATGTTCGAGCCCATGAGCGCACGGTTGGCGTCATCGTGCTCCAGGAACGGAATCAGCGATGCAGCTACCGATACAATCTGGTTCGGGGCCACGTCCATGTAGGAGTACTCCGAAGGGTTCACCACCGGGAAGTCACCTTCAAAACGGCCTTTCACCAGCTCCTGAGTCAGGTTGCCGCCTTCATCCAGCAGGGAGTTGGCCTGCGCGATGTGGTGGGTGTCCTCTTCCTCAGCAGTCAGGAACTTCACGTTGGCGCTCATGTCCACCTTGCCGCCTTTCACGTCGCGGTAAGGCGTTTCGATGAAGCCCATGGCATTCACACGAGCGTGCACGCACAGCGACGAAATCAGACCAATGTTAGGTCCTTCCGGCGTTTCGATGGTGCAAAGACGGCCGTAGTGCGTGTAGTGCACGTCACGTACTTCAAAGCCAGCGCGCTCCCGCGACAGACCTCCCGGCCCGAGCGCCGATACGCGACGCTTGTGCGTCACCTCAGCTAGCGGGTTGGTCTGGTCCATGAACTGCGACAGCTGGTTCGTACCGAAGAACGAGTTGATAACGCTGGACAACGTCCGGGCGTTAATCAAATCCACCGGCTTGAAGTCCTCGTTGTCACGCACGTTCATGCGCTCCTTAATGGTACGTGCCATCCGAGCCAGGCCCACGCCGAACTGGGCGTAAAGCTGCTCGCCCACGGTGCGCACGCGACGGTTGCTCAAGTGGTCAATGTCATCGACAATGGCCTTCGAGTTGCTCAGACCAATCAGGTACTTCACGATGAGAACAATGTCCTCATTGGTTAGCACCCGCGACTCCTGGTCCATGCCAATCTGGAGCTTCTTGTTAATCCGGTAGCGGCCCACTTCCCCGAGGTCGTAGCGCTTGTCCGAGAAGAACAGCTTCTGGATGATGTCACGGGCGGTTTCTTCATCAGGAGCCTCCGTGTTCCGGAGCTGACGGTAAATCTGCTCAACAGCTTCCTTCTCCGAGTTGGAGTTGTCCTTCTGCAGCGTGTTGTAAATGATTGCGAAATCCGCAATGTTCACATTCTCGCGGTGCAGAATAACCGACTTGGCGCCGGCCTCCAGAATCACGTCGATATCAGCTTCCTCAATCGTAGCATCGCGCTCCAGCAACACTTCGTTGCGGTCAATCGACACTACTTCGCCGGTGTCCTCGTCCACGAAGTCTTCCGTCCAAGTGCGGAGCACCCGGGCAGCCAGCTTGCGACCAACGGCTTTCTTGAGGTTTTTCTTATCGGACTTCACTTCCTCCGACAGTCCGAACAGGTCGAGAATGTCTTTGTCGGTGCCGTAGCCGATGGCGCGAAGCAGCGTCGTCACCGGAAATTTCTTCTTCCGGTCGATGTACGCGTACATCACGTTGTTCACGTCCGTAGCGAATTCAATCCACGAACCTTTGAACGGGATAATCCGGGCCGAATACAGCTTGGTGCCGTTGGTGTGCTTGCTCTGGGCGAAGAACACGCCCGGCGAGCGGTGCAGCTGCGATACGATAACGCGCTCGGCGCCGTTGATAACGAACGAGCCCTTCACGGTCATGTACGGGATGTTCCCGAGGAACACCTCCTGCTCAATCGTCTCGAAGTCCTCGTTGTCCTTATCATTGCAAATCAAACGCAGCTTGGCTTTCAGCGGAACCGAATAAGTCAAACCACGGTCGATGCACTCGTCAACCGAATATTTCGGCGGGTCGACGTGGTAATCGATAAAGTTGAGCACGAAGTTTTCGCGCGAGTCCGAAATCGGGAAGTTCTCGGCGAACACTTTGAACAATCCTTCGTTAGAACGACGCTCAGCAGCGGTTTCCAACTGAAAGAATTCCTGGAACGAGCGCACTTGCACGTCCAAGAAGTCCGGGTACTCGATAACCTTCTTAATCTTGGCGAAATTGATTCGCTCGGCGGCCGTTTTCTTCAGGGCGGCCGTCTTTGCTTTCGGTGTAGCCAATGCGATGGGGATTAAAAGATGGACACAGAAGCGTAATAAAGGAAGCCGGGGTGGCGGCCCGTCAGCGGTGCAGTGCACTCCCTAACCACCTCTGCAACAAGATGGTTAGCTGACATAGCAAAAGCGCGAACCGGGTAGCTCGCGCGGTTGACACGCTACAAACAGGAAAAGACCTGGCTAAGTTGCCAGGTCTAATCCTTATTCGAAGCGGGTCCGGAGATGCTTCAGGAGCAGAAACTACTTAACTTCTACTTCAGCACCGGCTTCCTCGAGCTGCTTCTTCAGCGACTCAGCCTCGTCTTTGGTTACGCCTTCTTTCAGGGGCTTGGGAGCACCGTCAACCAGTTCTTTGGCTTCTTTCAGGCCCAGACCGGTCAGGTCTTTCACCAGTTTCACCACAGCCAGTTTCTGGCCGCCGGCAGCCTTCAGGATAACGTCGAACGACGTCTTCTCCTCGGGAGCCTCTTCAGCAGCAGCGCCACCGCCGCCAGCCATCATTACGGGAGCAGCAGCAGCGGGCTCGATGCCGTACTCGTCCTTCAGGATGCCTGCCAATTCGTTTACTTCTTTCACCGTCAGGTTTACGAGCTGCTCAGCGAATGCTTTCAAATCTGCCATTTCTGTAGATTATTTAAAAAAGTGTTGTTGAAAATTTGATTGGAGTGCGAAAAAGCAGCGGACTAGGCGGCCTCTTTTTCGCTGAGGGTTTTGAGGATACCGGCCAGTTTGTTGCCACCGCTCGACAGAGCAGAGATAACATTTTTGGCGGGCGACTGGAGCAGACCGATGAGTTCACCGAGCAGTTCCTGCTTGCCTTTGATGGTGGTCAGGCCTTCGAGCTGGTTCGAGCCGATGTAGATGCTGGCATCAACATAAGCGCCTTTCAGCACGGGCTTGGGCTCAACACCGCGGGGGTAAGCTTGGGCTTTGTAGAAGTCACGCAGCATTTTGGCAGGAGCCGAACCGCTCTCCGTAGAGAACAGAACGCCCGACTGGCCTTTCAGCGCGGCATCCATTTCCGACGTGTCGTGGCCGAGCGTATCCAAAGCCTTGCGGATGAAGGTGTTTTTGTACACCTTGTATTCTAGGCCGCGGTTGAACGCCAGACGACGGAAGTCGTTGATTTTCGCTACCGACATCACCGAAGCATCGACGATGTAGAACGAGTTGTGCGATTGCATTTTTCCGCTCAACTCATCCACGAGGGCTTGTTTTTCTTCCCGAGTCATGTTTGGTTGGTTTAATTAGCTAGCGGAATTTACTTGGCTGTCAACCGGAACGGCGGGCGACATCGTGCTCGAGAGCGTGATGCTCTTGATGTAGGTACCTTTCGACGACGAAGGCTTCAGGCGACCCAACGTCTGGATTACCTCCAGGGCGTTTTCGGCCAGCATTTTCGGGTCGAACGATACTTTACCCACCGAGCAGTGAATGATACCGGTTTTATCAACTTTGAAGTCGATTTTACCAGCTTTCACCTCCTGCACAGCCTTGGCTACATCAGTCGTTACGGTGCCCGACTTCGGGTTCGGCATCAGACCACGGGGACCGAGCACGCGGCCCAGGCGACCTACCTTAGCCATTACGGCGGGCATGGTGATGATTACGTCGATGTCAGTCCAGCCTTTCTCGATTTTCGAGATATAGTCGTCCAGGCCCACGAAGTCGGCGCCGGCGGCGAGGGCTTCGGCCTCCTTGTCGGGAGTAACCAAGGCCAGCACACGAACGGTTTTGCCGGTGCCGTGGGGCAGGGTGGCCACGCCACGAACCATCTGGTCCGCTTTGCGAGGGTCCACGCCGAGGCGAACGTCAATATCTACCGAAGCATCGAATTTGGTGTAGGTAATGTCCTTCACCACGATTGCGGCTTCCACGAGGCTGCGCACTTGCGTCAGGTCGTGTTTGGCAAGGGCTTCCTTGCGCTTTTTGCTTACTTGTGCCATCTGTTCTTTTCTCCGTTTAATTATTCAGCAAAAGGAGAATCGCCCTTGATGGTAATGCCCATGCTGCGAGCCGTACCGGCTACCTGCTTCATGGCCGCTTCCACTTGGAAAGCGTTCAAGTCGGGCATTTTCGTTTCGGCAATGGTGCGCACTTGGTCCCATGTCACGGAGCCCACTTTGTTACGGTTCGGCTCTTTCGAACCGCTCTGCAACTTGGCAGCTTCCATGAGCAGCACCGGAGCCGGTGCCGTCTTCACCACGAAGTCGAACGACTTGTCGGTGTACATGGTGATGAGTACAGGACAAACTTGGCCGGCTTTATCTTGGGTGCGAGCATTGAACTGCTTGCAAAACTCCATGATGTTCAAGCCTTTGCTACCAAGTGCAGGTCCTACCGGCGGCGAAGGGTTCGCGGCGCCTCCCTTTATCTGCAGACGCAGATAACCTCTGATTTCTTTGGCCATTTGATTGGTTTGGCTGTGGCTCCTGCGTCGTAACTCGCGCTTGCCTCAGTTTAGTAAACTCCTGTTTGGAAGCCCCGCCGACCCGGAGCAATTAGCCGGCGTGGTATAACCGATGAGGTTAAACCTCTTTTTCTACTTGGGTGTAGCTGAGTTCTACCGGCTGCGAGCGGCCGAAGATTTTCACCACTACGTTCAGCTTCTTACGCTCTTCAAACACCTCGTCCACGTTGCCGGAGAAGCCGTTGAAGGGGCCATCCACCACTTTCACGAGTTCGCCTACTACGTAGGGTTTGTCGAGGGTAGCGTCGGCTTGCTGCTCGGCTTCATCCACGATGCCGAGGATGCGGTTGACTTCGGAAATGTGCAGCGGAACGGGTTTGTTGTTCGTTGCGTCCTTCTTGTCTTTATCGCCGAGGAAACCAATCACGCCGGGCGTGCTGGTGATGATGTGGTCTACCTCACCGTGGCCGAGGTCGGCGTGGATGATGATGTAACCGGGGTAGAGGTTCCGCTCGCGGACGCGCTTCTTGCCGTTGCGCATCTCAAACACCTTCTCCACCGGAATCAGTACCTGCGGAACAAGCTCGGTCAGGTTGTGCCGACCGAGCTCCGTTTCGAGGTAATTTTTGGCTTTTTTCTCCTGGCCGCTCACGGAGCGCACCACGTACCATTTCAATTCGCCCATCTTGATTGCTGACTAGCGAAACGAGTTGTAAAACGCCTTGAGCACCGACTCAAAGCTGACATCCATGACGCCCACGACGATGGCAAACACGAGCGAACCCACCAGCACCAGGCCGGCGCTTTTTTGCAGTTCCGTCGTCGAGGGCCACGTTACGTTGTAGCGCATCTCTTCGATGGTGGTGCGGAAATAATTGCTCAGTTTGTCCATTGTGATGGGAAAAACAGCGTTGCCGCTGAAATAACATGGAGCGGACCAACTGGCCCAAATTGCACGAGTGGAGAGATTCGAACTCCCATCAAAGGTTTTGGAGACCTCTATTCTACCCTTGAACTACACTCGTTTCTTGACATTCCCGAAAAGCGCATTTCGCTAAAGGGAGTGCAAAGGTAAGAGAAACAGAAGAGAAAACAAATACTTGCTTCTGTTTCAGCGTAAAAAAGCCGCTCCCGAAGAGTCGAGAGCGGCTTTTTTTACTGTTAAGCCGGAGCTTAGTCGAGAACTTCCGTTACCTGACCAGCACCTACCGTACGGCCACCCTCACGGATAGCGAAGCGGAGGCCTTTCTCCATTGCCACCTTGTTGATGAGCTCAACAGTGATGGTGATGTTGTCGCCGGGCATTACCATTTCAACGCCCTCGGGGAGGGAGATGATGCCGGTAACGTCGGTGGTACGCAGGTAGAACTGCGGACGGTAGTTGTTGAAGAACGGCGTGTGACGGCCACCTTCCTCTTTCGAGAGAACGTAGACTTCAGCCTTGAACTTCTGGTGAGGAGTTACCGAACCAGGCTTGCAGATAACCATACCGCGACGGATGGCTTCTTTTTCAATACCACGGAGCAGCAGACCTACGTTGTCACCAGCTTCGCCACGGTCAAGGATTTTGCGGAACATTTCCACACCCGTAACCGTCGACTTCAGGCCGGCAGCAGCACCCATGCCCAGGATGTCAACTTGCTCACCCGAGTTGATGATGCCGCGCTCGATACGACCGGTGGCCACAGTGCCACGGCCGGTAATCGAGAACACGTCCTCAACAGGCATCAGGAAGGGCAGGTCGGTCAGACGAGCAGGAATCGGAATGAACGAGTCAACCGCGTCCATCAGCTCGTTGATTTTGGGAACCCAGTTGGCATCGCCGTTCAGGCCGCCGAGGGCCGAACCCTGGATAACCGGGATGTTGTCGCCGTCGAAGTCGTAGAACGAGAGGAGTTCGCGGATTTCCATTTCCACCAGCTCGAGGAGCTCGGGGTCATCCACCATGTCCACTTTGTTCATGAACACCACCAGCTGAGGAACACCTACCTGACGAGCGAGCAGGATGTGCTCACGGGTCTGGGGCATCGGGCCGTCGGTAGCAGCTACCACGAGGATAGCGCCGTCCATCTGGGCAGCACCCGTTACCATGTTCTTCACGTAGTCGGCGTGACCGGGGCAGTCAACGTGAGCGTAGTGACGGTTTTTGGTGGAGTACTCTACGTGAGCGGTGTTGATGGTGATACCACGCTCTTTTTCTTCGGGAGCATTGTCAATCGAAGAGAAGTCACGCTTTTCGGCCAAGCCCTGGTTAGCCAGCACCATGGTGATAGCAGCGGTCAGGGTGGTCTTGCCGTGGTCGACGTGGCCGATGGTACCGATGTTTACGTGCGGCTTGGACCGGTCGAAATTTTCTTTAGCCATTGTAAAGAGTAAAAAAAGAGGTGGTGAAGTGAATTTGAGCGATAAAAATCGGACCCTACACGAAGAAAGCGAGACTCAGCCCCTACTGTAATAGAAAACTGTGCGTCGCTTGCCTGAGAGAACCGAGCCAGCGGCCAGAATAATTCCGGCCGTTGGACTTGTGTAATAATCTGAGCCATTTATGGGATTTGAACCCATGACCTCTTCCTTACCAAGGAAGTGCTCTACCACTGAGCTAAAACGGCTTATTCTGAAAACGTGAGCGGGAGACGAGGTTCGAACCCGCGACCTGCAGCTTGGAAGGCTGCCGCTCTACCAACTGAGCTACTCCCGCAGATGGCATCCTATAAAAAAGTGGGGGTAACAGGACTCGAACCTATGAACCCGAAGGAGGTGAGTTACAGTCACCCGCAATTGCCGCTATGCGATACCCCCAGTTTTGGTGCTTCTTGGCCGATTGCCAAGAGGCGTTTCCCTTTTGATTTCCTGACTGCTGAACCAGTAGTGTTTCGTAAGGAGCTGCAAAATTAGTGGTTTTCTGACAACAGGCAAGGGTTGGCGCAAAAAAAGGTTGTTCTTTTTTTGCGCCATTTGCGGAAGTTGCTTTTACATAAGGTTATAAAGTGCCTTGAGTTTGTCATCGGTTTCCTTCTCCCGGATATTTTGGAGGGTGGCTTTGAGGCCGGGAGTACTGGGGACGAGCAGCGCGAGGCCGTGGTAGGCCCCGAGGCGCACTTCATATCGGGGGTAAGTGCGGGCGTAGTCTTCAAGAATTTTCAACCCCTTGTCGCGCTCGACGGGCGGGATGTTGCTCATGAGGGTGCCGAAGGCCTGGAAGTAGCCGTATAGGTCGGCTTCGGCTACATCAGGCAGACGGCGCAGGAACCAGGGGTACTGGTCGAGGCGGCCATTGAGGGCGTAGAATTTGGCAATTGCAAGGATGAGCGGACTGCTGCGGGTGTTCTCGATGGCCGCGACTTGCTGCTTGGAATTGGCTTCGGGGCGCTTAGCGAGTATTTCGATGGCGGCGGCCGACACCAGAATGGAGCTGTCGGCCACGGCAGCACCGTAGAGGTCGCCGTAGCTGCCGTCGGGGAAGGCGGAGAGGGTTTTGAGCGCTTGGACGCGGACGCGGGAGTTGGGGTCGGTGGTGGCGACTCTAATAATGTCTTTGCGCATACCGGTGGGCTCGGGGCCGCGGTAGCCGCGCAGGTGTTCGAGGGCTAGGCGGCGCACGTTCCAGAATTTGTCGTTGAGGGCGTTGCGCATGAGGCTGCTCACGCTCAGTTGGTCCGTCTTGTTCTGGAGCAGGTTCATCACCTCAGCCTTCTGCTGGTAGTTGCGGGCGTGGTAGAACTGGAATATCAGTTCATCCTGCGTGCGTTCTTCGTCTATTTGGGCCAGCAGTTGAGTTTCGTTGTCGAATTTTACCAACACAGGCTTCTGGCTGGCGGGCAACTGGAAGGTCTGGTCGGCTTTGGTGATGGTGATGCGGTGCTCGGTGGGCTGATTGCTGCCGGTCCAGACGGCGACGCTGACGGGTAGACGGTACACGGGCTGGAAAACCGTGTCCTGCACCTGCCGCACGCGCAGGGCTACCTGGCCGTTGGCGTAGGTGTGGGTGATGCGCAGTTCGGGGTGGCCACGCTTGAGGAACCACTGGTCGAAAAACCAGTTCAGGTCTTCGCCAGTGGTTTCTTCAAATGCTTCGCGCAGCTTAGAGATTTCGACGGCGGAGAGCTTATTCTGGGTGAGGTAGCGGTTGAGGGATGCGTAGAAAGCGTCGTCACCCACGTACTTGCGCAGCATGTGCAGCACGCGCCCGCCCTTGTCGTAGGAGTGGCGGTCGAGCATGTCTTCGCGGTTGACGTAGCGGTAGCGAATGAGTGGCTCGCGCTTGTTCACGGCCTCCTCGAGGTAGTTGTTGATTTTCAGCTCTTGGATGAGGCTGGCTTCGTCGTCGCCGTACTTGCGCTCGGCCCAGAGGTATTCGGAGTAATCGGCGAAGGACTCGTTGAGAGGCAGGTTAGCCCAGCTTTCGCAGGTGACATAGTCGCCGAACCACTGGTGAAATAGTTCGTGCACCACCACGTACTCGCTGGTTTGGTAGTTGGCATCGCGTAGCTCACGCTTGGTGGCCTGCACGAAGCTGCCGAAGGTGGACGCCGAGGTGTTCTCCATCGCCCCGCTGATGTAGTCGCGCACGGCCACCTGGGCATACTTGGGCCACGGAAACTCTACGCCCAGCTTCTTCGAGAAGAAGTCGAGCATTTCGGGCGTGTGGCCGAACACGGCGCGGGCGGTGCCGGCGTACTGGGGCTCGACGTAATAATCGAGCGGCTTGCCGTGCCAGGAGTCGCTTACCACCGCGAAATCGCCCACGACCATGGTGGCAAGGTAGGGCGCGTGGGGCTCGGTCAGCTTCCAGGTGTCGGTGCGGGTGCCATCGGGGTTTGCATGGGAGGACGTGAGTAGGCCGTTGGAAAGCGTTTTGAACTGGCTTTCCACCGTCATGCTGATTTCCTGGGTCATTCGCTGGTTGGGCTTGTCGATGGTGGGAAACCAGCAGGAGTTGGATTCGGTCTCGCCCTGCGTCCAGATTTGGCGAGGCTTGTTTTTCTCTACACCTAACGGGTTGATGAAGTATAGGCCCTTGTCGTTGGTGATGGCGGCCGAACCGCCCTGCGGCAGCTCGTTGGGCTTGGCCACGTACACAATGCGCACCTGGTAGGGCGTACTACGCGGGTACGGATGGTCGAGCGCGATGACGAGTTTGCGGCGGTTATAATTATAGTTGAGGCTCTTCTTCTTCTCCCCTACCAGCTCTACTTTCTGAATATCGAAGCCTTTGGCATCGAGGGTCAATTCGCTTTGCGGGTAGAAGTGCGAGCGCAGCGTGAGAATGGCCGTGCCGAGCAAGTGCTGCTTTTTGTAGTCGAAACGAACGTCGAGCTTGGTGTCGACTACATCGGTGAGGATGGTGGCGGCTGGGTGCAGGGGCGCATCGGCCGGCAGCCAGGAGGGCACGGTGAGGCCGGCCGCGGCGGGCGCAGGGGCGGCCACGGGCGCGGGCTTTTTGTGCACGGGTGGCCGCACCGCGCCTTTGCCGTTCGATTGGGCATCGGCCAGCCAGGTATTGCAAAATAGAAACAGGCCCGTAAGGCCTGGAATCAGATACTTCATGCCGACAAGTACGGGCTAAAACCGTTTCAATTTCCGAATTAATTTGAGATTTGGCCTACCTTTAACCCCGCTTTACTCCCACCCTACTCCTCCAGAATGTTCCAAATTAAAACCAGCGCCGACCAGCAATGGGAAGTCGACTACCGCGGCTCCGACGCGGTGACGCTTAACAACGAACCATTTGCCTGGGACATTGCCGACCTGGGCGGCGGGCGGTTCCACATTCTCTACGAAGGTCGCTCCTTTACTGCGGAGGTTGTCGAGGCCGACTACGCTACCAAAAACATTGTGCTCAAACTAAACGGCCAGCGGGTGGAGTTGCAAGCCAAAGACCGGTTCGACCTGCTACTTGAACGCCTGGGCATGGCCAACGCCACCGCCACCAAAGTGAACGAATTGAAGGCCCCTATGCCGGGACTCATCGTCGACATTCGGGTGCAGCCCGGCCAGGCCGTGCAGAAGGGCGACCCGCTGCTGGTGCTGGAAGCTATGAAGATGGAAAACATTCTGAAAGCGCCCGCCGATGGCACCGTGAGTGGCCTGAAAGTGGGACTGCGCGACAACGTGCAGAAAGGCCAGGTGCTGGTGCAATTCGCTTAGCAGCTGGCCAACGTGTTCATTATTCGATTTAACTAAATCCCTACGTCTTGAAATACAATCGTATTCTTCTTAAGCTCAGCGGCGAAGCGCTGATGGGCCAGCAGCAGTACGGCATCGATGCCGAGCGGCTGATGCAGTACGCCTCGGAGATTAAGACCGTGGCCGCCACGGGCGTGCAGGTGGCCGTCGTGATTGGCGGCGGCAACATTTACCGCGGTGTGCAAGCTGAAGCGTTTGGCCTCGACCGTGTGCAGGGCGACTACATGGGCATGCTGGCCACGGTCATCAACTCCATGGCGCTGCAAAGTGCCTTGGAGAAGCTGGAAGTGAGCACGCGCCTGCTCTCAGGCCTCACCATTCAGCGGGTGTGCGAGCCGTATATCCGGCGGCGTGCGGTGCGGCACCTGGAAAAGGGCCGCGTGGTGATTTTTGGCGCCGGCATTGGCTCGCCGTATTTCACGACCGACTCGGCGGCTTCGCTGCGGGCCATTGAGATTGAGGCCGATGTAGTGCTGAAGGGGACGCGCGTGGACGGCATTTACACGGCCGACCCGGAAAAGGACCCTACCGCTACCCGCTACCCCGAAATCACGTTTGATGAGGTGCTAAGCAAGAACCTGAACGTGATGGACATGACGGCCTTTACGCTGTGCAAGGAGAATAACCTGCCCATCATTGTGTTTGATATGAACACGCCTGGCAACTTGGAGCGCCTGCTGAACGGCGAACCCATGGGCACACTGGTGAGTGCCGGTGGCGCCGACCCGGGCCGCGACGGCCGCAAGCCTGCCCTCGACCCCACGCAAAGCCTGCTGCAACCATTAGTGGGCAACCAGCCCGAACAAGCGTAAGAAATTTTGAATGTTGAGTTTTGAGGGCTGAATGAGCGATTCTCCCTCAACTCAACGTCATTCAACATTCAACCCTCAAAATTCAACCCTTCGAAAAAGATGGACGAAGAAATTCAGTTTTACCTTGATGAGCTGGCCGAGTCGATGACCAAGGCGCTGGCGCACGTGAACGTGGAAATGAGCCGCATCCGGGCTGGCAAGGCCTCGCCGGCGATGCTCGATGGCCTGCGCGTGGATTACTATGGCACTTCAACCCCGGTGAGCCAGATTGCCAACATCACTGCTCCCGATGCCCGCACGCTGTTCATCAAGCCCTGGGAGAAGAACATGATTGGTGAAGTGACCAAGGCCATCAAAAACAGCGACTTGGGCCTGAACCCGATGTCGGATGCCGAGGGCGTGCGCCTGAACATTCCGGCCATGACCGAGGAGCGCCGCCGCGAGCTGGTGAAGCAGGCCAAGAATGAAACCGAAGCGGGCAAGGTGCGCGTGCGCGGCATCCGCAAGGATGTGAACGAGAGCCTGCGCAAGCTGCTGAAAGAAGGTGCTTCGGAAGATGCCGTGAAGAGCGCCGAGGAGAAGGTGCAAAAAACGACCGACACTTACATTGCTGAAGTAGATAAGGTTCTCAGCAAGAAGGAAGCGGAGATTATGACCGTTTGATTTGGTATTGTTACCAATGAGAAAGCCCGGCGAAATTCGTCGGGCTTTTTTTGTGGCGTGGGTTCGTTTGGGAAGTTACCGCAGAGGTGCGCAGAAGCAAATCGCCGAGGTACGCAGAGCTATTTCAGCAATTCGGCTTCGACGGCGGCAGGCACTAAGTAGCGGATGCTGCGACCCTCGCGTAGGCTTTCGCGGATGTAAGTGGCCGAGATGTCGAGCAACGGAGCGGCCATTATTTGGGCGCGGGGAAAGGCAGCCAAATCGGGCAGTGGGGAGCCGGGGCGTGGGTACACGTAGAGGTCAATTTCGGCCAGCAGGCGGGCGGCCTCCTGCCAGCGCGGGAGGCCGGGAAGGTTGTCAGCACCCATCAGGAGCACAAAATCAGCTTCAGCGTAGCGCTGACGCAGGGCGTCGAGGGTAGCGATGGTGTAGCTGGGGCGCGGCAGGCTGAACTCGATGTCTTCGGCACGCAGGCGGGAGTTGCCGGCAATGGCCAGCTGCACGAGGTGCAAGCGCTCGGCGTCGGGTCGCAGGTCGGCGGCTTGCTTGAAGGGGCTGTGGGGCGATACCACAAACCAGACCTCGGCCAAATCGGTGCGCGTGGCAAAATGCTCGGCCAGAATGAGGTGGCCGGTGTGCACAGGGTTGAACGACCCGAACAGCAGGCCGATGCGCTGGGTTGCCATGCTACGCTTGTTCAGCTACACAATGGAGGGCTCGCCGCTGATGAAATTGCGCACAAGGCGCTCGGCGTGGTCGCAGGCTTCGTCGAGGTTGTCGTTGACGACAGTCACATCGAACCGGTCTTCGAACGCGAGTTCGAAGTTGGCCTTGTATATCCGCGAAGAGATGCTGGATTTGGAGTCGGTGGCGCGGGCGTTAAGGCGCTGCTCGAGGACTTCGATGGACGGCGGACGCACGAAGATGGCCAGTGCGCGGTCTTTATAGAACTCCTTGATGCTGAGGCCGCCTTTCACGTCGACGTCGAGGATGGCGTGCTTGCCACCGGCCCAGATGCGCTCGATTTCCGACTTAAGCGTGCCGTAGAAGGCACCTTCGTACACTTCTTCCCACTCGACAAACTCGTTGTGGCGAATTTTGTCCTGGAAGTCCTGAACGGAAATGAAGTGATAGTCTTTGCCATTGACTTCGGCGCGCCCGCGGCGGTCGCGGGTGCAGGCCGAAATGGAAAAGCTCAGCTCGGGCAGCCGGTCCATGAGGCGGTGCACGATGGTGGTTTTACCGGCCCCGGAGGGAGCCGAAAACACAATGATTTTGCCTTGCATCGGGCAAAGCTAGCCAGAAGCCGCCGGAATTAAACCACTTCGGCCCCTACGCGCGCCAGAATCGACTGGTGCAGACTGGCCGGAATGGGCCGGCGCGACACGCGCTGGTTCAGGAAATTGATGAATACCCGCTGCTTGTCGAGGTCTTCGAAGCAGGGCGAGCAGTCGGTGGCGTGGTCGTAGAGGTAATCCTCGTCGGCCTCGGTCACGGCGTGGCCATCGATGAGTTGGTCTAGTACAGTATTCACTCGGTCGCAGTCGGGGCCATCGTTCGGGGGAACCGGAGCAACGGGGGCCGACATGTTGGTTTTAGTAGTAGCAGATTGTGCCATAATTGAAAATTACAAGGGAAAGGAATGAATAACAACGATGTACAAAGCTACCGGGGTAGCCTTGCTGCTGACGTTAATTATTCTCGGCCTCGGTTAGTTCCGTTTCGTCGTCTATTGTATCATTGCCATATCCCATTGACTGGGCGTATTTCTCCAGCTTATCCTTGAGGAAATTGCGGGCCCGGTGCAGGCGCGAACGTACCGTACCAATCGGAATATCAAGCACTTTGGCCATTTCCTCGTAGGTGAAGCCTTCGAGGTCGCAGAGGATGATGACGGTGCGAAAATCGACGGGCAAAGAATTCAGGGCACTGGCCACTTCGTCGCCGATGAGGTCGCGGGCCGACTGCTGGCGCATGTCGGACGACGACGCGCCGATTTCGCCTTCGGCTTCCACGTCGTCGGGGTTGTAGTAACCCTCAATCTCGCTGTAGTCGACTTTGGCGGGCTGCTTGCTCTTCTTGCGGAAATCGTTGATGAACGAGTTCTTGAGAATGCGGAAAAGCCAGGCCTTGGCGTTGGTGCCGGGCTCGAAGTACTCGAAAAAGCGGTACGCCTTGAGGTAGGTTTCCTGCACCAGGTCGTTGGCATCGTCCTCGTCGAGGGTGAGGCGATAGGCAAAGTTGTAGAGCGGGTCGAGCACGGGCATAAGCTCGGCCTGGAAGCGCCGGTCCTTCTCCTCTTTGCTCAGTTTAACCCGTTCGGGGGAATCGCTCATACTGGGGCGGGGAAAATTGCAGGTCGAAACCTACGAAAGAATAGAGAATTAGAACAAATTACCTGGCGGGCACCGGCAACTCACAAACGAGGGGTGGGCGCGTTGCCTGCCATGCCGCAGCAACGGTTTGCCGTTTGATAGCGCATCAAACAGCAGCACTCGCGGCACGGCTCAGTATCCGATGTACGGATTGCAACGGCCGCTAGGTTGCACAAAAGCCAGCAAGCCGCAAACTAACTAGATGAACAGGGCTTTGTTTGCCGACGGAAAGCGGAACTTATTCGATTGCCAGCGGCTCCCAGGCCAGCACGCGCGCGGCCACTGCCAGCGGCTCGATGGCTCGAATGCAGGTGCAGGCGGCGGGCTGGGTGCGGCAATCCTGGCAGTCGGGCTTGTCGAAAACCAGGAAACCAGCGTGCGGGCCCAGCGGGGCCCAGCGGCCAGGGTGCATGGGCCGGATGGGCGGGTACAGGCCCAATGCGTGGCGGCCCAGCGCCGCGGCCAGGTGCAGCGGGCCGGTGCTGCCGGCCACGAGGCCATCGGCGGCGGCGATGAAAGCGATGAACTGCGGCAGGCTGAGCTGGCCGGTGAGGTCGGCGGCGAGGAAAGCGGCATTTTCGCGCAGCCAGCCGGCCAGCTCCTCCCCTTCTGCGGCCGTGCCGGTGATGAAAACGCGGTGGCCGGCCGCGTGCAGCAGCTGGGCGAGGCGGGCGAAGTTGTCGAGGCCCCATTCGCGGGCACTGCCACGGCTGCGCGGGTGCAGGATGACGTTGAGCTGGCCAGGGCGGCGCTGGTTCAGGAGCTGCTGCCAGGTTTCGGCCAGCGGCTCGGCGGCTTCTAGGTGCACGAGCGGGGCCACGGCGGGCAGTGGCGTTTCGGCAGTGCCGCCCAGAGGCTGGAGGAGCTGCAGATTTAGCTGGGCTTCGTGCAGAGGCGAGTGGCGGCGGCTCAGGGCCACCAGCCGGTTGCAGGTGAGCCAGTGCTGCCAGCGGCTGCGCGTGCCGATGCGCACCGGAATTCGGGCCTTTTGGGCAAGGCGGGCCAGCAGCTTATTGGGGAAAACGTGGACGATGGCCGCCGCGCCGAATTGGCGCAGGGCGGCGACCTGCTGCAACTCGGGCAGCGGCTGCAGCTCATCCAGATTCAGAAAATCGTTGACCCAGGGGCAGGCAGCGGCTACGGCGGCCGTGTAGCTGCGGCCGATGAGCACTACCCGGCAACCGGGGTGCAGTTCCTTCAGGCGGCCGCACACGGGCAGGGTGAGGACGACGTCGCCGATGGCGTCGGTGCGCGAAACGAGGAAGGTGGGGGGAGTTTCCGGGCTCATGCGGGGGCTTGCTCGGTGCGGGTTTTCAGCTTGGCGAATTTCAGGAACACGCCCCAGGCCGAGATGCCGGCGATGCACAGGCCCGCGAAGCCGTCGAGGAAGCCGAGACGGAAGACGTAGCCGTGCACGAATTTCCAGAGCGGCTTGAGCAGCAGGTGAAACAGGCCGACTTGCGTTTTGCCGCGCAGGGCCAGCTCTTGGGCCGTGATGCTGGTGAACTTATTGAGCTGCGTGACGTGCTGCGCGATGCTGTGGTAGCTGTAGTGCAGGGCGTGGCCGGCCAGCGGCGCGGTGGTGAGGTCGGGGTTTACTTCGAACTTTTCGTGTAGCAGCAGGCCCGTCCAACGGCCCAGGCGGCGGTCGTAGAGGCGCAGCTTGCGGTCGGGGTACCAGCCGCCGTGGCGCACCCAGTGGCCGCAGTAGTTGGTGAGGCGGGCCAGCGAGTAGGCAGCGTGCTGCCAGTTGGCCTTGGCGGCCTGGATGGCCTGGCGCAGCTCGTCGGTGAGGACTTCGTCGGCGTCGAGCTGCAGCACGTGGTCGAATTGGGCCTGGCTGGTGGCGTAGTTTTTCTGTTCGACGTAGCCGGCGAAAGCGTGTTGGATGACGCGCGCGCCGTGCTGGCGGCAGATGTCGACGGTGTTATCGGTCGAGAAGGAATCGACGACCAGCACGTCGTCGGCCACGGTGCCCAGCGCCTGAAGGCAGCGGGCAATGTTGGCTTCTTCGTTGAAGGTGATGATGACGACGGAGAGCGGGACGGGCATGGGCGGGCAAATATCCGCCGTTTTTACTTGCCGCCCCGCAGCCCCGCCCGCAACATTTCCGTATCGCAAGCCGCCGGGCGTGCGTAACTTGCGCCCCTATTTGCAACTTCACCCATGAAAAAAACGCTCCTCCCCGGCCTGCTGGCCGCTGCCCTGCTGTCGCTCACGCTGCCTTCGTGCGGCCCCTCGGTTGATAACGAGGACGAGGACATCGTCACCGCCAAGCTGCCAGACCTGCCCGCTGCGCCCGACACCACCAAGGGCGCCAAGCAGCCCGAGCAATACCGCGAGCTGAACGCGGTGAACGCCACCGAAGACATCAAAAAGATGCAGCCGCAGATGTAGAACACGGATTTGTCGGATTCAGCGCGGATGTCATGAATTTCGTGAACGACGCCGAAACGACTTATTAGCTGATACTAGCTGCTGAGTAATTGAATTGGGCTGTTGCTGCAAGTGCGGCGGCAGCCCAATTTACTTTCCGTACTTTTTTTAGGGTTGATATGGATAACAATGTAACTCTGCGCCGCGGCGTGGAAACCGACCTGCCCCAGGTGCTGGGCCTGATTCAGGAGCTGGCCGAATACGAGAAAGCCCCGGAGGCCGTGACCAACACGCTGGCCGCCATGCAGCGCGACGGCTTCGGGCCAGACCCCATTTTCGGCTTTTTCGTGCTAGAGGATGAGGCAGCCCAAATCATCGGCTTGGCGCTGTACTACACGGCTTACTCGACCTGGAAAGGTCGTATGCTTTACCTCGAAGACCTAGTGGTGACGGAGGCGGCCCGGCGTGGAGGCCTGGGGCGCCTGTTATTCGATGCCGTGGTGGCCGAAGCCCGCGCCACCGGAGCAGTGCGCATGAAGTGGCAGGTGCTCGACTGGAACGAGCCGGCCATTGGCTTCTACAAAAAGCTGGGGGCCAATATTGAGAGCGAGTGGCTGAATGGCAACCTCGACGAGGCTCAGCTGGGCCGCTACGAGGTGGCACCGGCCGCGCTGGCCGTAGCCGCGCCCACCGGCCGCAGCCTGTAGAACTGGGGGGACTATTGCCGCACAAACTTCAGGCTGCCGGTGCTGCCCTGCGCATCCTGCCAGTGCAGCAGGTAGAAGCCGGGACGCACGCCAGCTACCTCCAGGCTAAGCAGGCTCAGGCCCGCCGACGCGTTGAGTGCCACGGCGCGCACGAGGCGACCTTGTTCGTCGTACACCCGGAAAGTGACCACGCCCGCGGCAGTGCTCGGGTACTGAAACTGGAGCGTCGTGCCCGTTACGGGATTGGGGAAAATGCCCGCCGTAGCCCCTTCCGAGCTGAGCAGCACGGGGGCGGCGTTGTCGAGCGAGCCATCGGGGCGCACCAGGCGCAGGCGGTAGTAGTGCAAGCCGGCGGGGGCCTGGGCATCGGTGAAGCTATACTGGGCGGCGGGCGGCCGGGCGGCTACGGTGCCCACGCGCTGCCAGCCGGTGGTGTCGCGGTCGGCGCTGCGCTCCACCACGAAGCTGCTCAGAAAGCACTCGTCGCGGGTGGTCCAGCTCAGGCCCGGGCCGCCCGTGTAGGTGGCTGACAATGCCGTGAGCGGGGCCGGCAGCAGGGCCGGGCCGCCACAGCCCAGGTTGCGGAAGCTGCGCACACGCAGCACCTGCCGGCCGCCGGCAATGTCGCTGGCGGCGCTTAGGGTGCGGGCGTTCTGGCCCCGGGCCACGGCGTAGTGCATCACCGCGCCGGGCAGAATGAGGTGGCCGAGCTGCTGGGCGTGGCCGAGCTCGTGCACGGCCACGGTTTCGAAGTCGATTTGCGGGCTCACGGCAGTGGCCGGGCCGAACTGAAAGTTAGTGGCATCGTCGAACTGCATGTCGATTTCCTTCACCCAGAATACCACCGAGCCATCGGGGGCGTAGCAGCCGCGGTAATAGCTGGTGGTGCGGCCCAGCACCAGGGTGGGCAATTGTGTGCCCTGGTCGAAGGCCACCACGTTCATGCCGTCGTCGGCAATGGCATTGCTGGGGCCGGCGGCCCCGTCCCAGTTCATGCCGGTATTGCAGCGCCACACTGCCAGCGCGCGCTGCCAGGCGGCCGTGGGGCCGGCCACGAAATTGGGCCCGAGCTGAAAGCTGATGCCGCCGCTGGCGTTCTGAGCCACGTGGTTGGGGCGCTGCAGGATGGTGCCGTCGGTGCTCTCGACGTTGGTGAGGGCGTAGATGACCGTAAGCGTAGCTAAGCTCTCGGCCTGGAGTTGGCCATCGGTCGTGACGCGCACGAGGCCCGAACCGGCCGGACGGCCGCCGCTGCCCGCCGAGGGCACCCGCACCTGAATGCGGGTATCGGTCCAGGTGAGATAATCGGTTTCGCGGGCTTTCACGCGGGTATTGCCGCCATCGTCGGCATTGCGAAACTCGACGAATCCCGTGCCCCGGCTGCTGCCAAAGCCACTGCCCGTAATGGTGAGCACCGCCCCCACTCCGGCTGGTAAACTGAGCGGGCTGAGGCCCGTGACCACTGGGGCCAGCGTGCCGGCAGGCCGGGCGGCAACTGGCTTGGGCAACGCGGGTAGCGGTTGCAGTACCTGCCGCGCCTGGCCCGTCAGGCGGGCCAGGTGCTGATAAAAGGCGGCGTCGAGGGCCGGGTAAGTGCGGAAGGGTTCGGCAGCAGTGCCGTCGGCGGGGTTTACTTCGATGAAGCCCTGCTGGCTGCCCACCGGCGTGAGCAGGTGGCCGGTGCCGGGCAGCCCGGGCCAGGCAGCCGGCGCGAGGAAGAACACGCCGCGCTGGCCGGGCGCGAGCTGCAGGGTATTGGTAAGGGTTTGCTGGTCGAGCCCCAGGCGGCCGCCCTCGGTGAGCAGCACCAGGCCGGCAGTATCGGTGGGCTGGCCTTTCAGCACCGAAAATACCTGTAGCCGGTGCCGGGTGAAAAGGCGATGGTGGCCGGCATCCCAGAAGCTTTGGGCATCGCGCACCTGGGCTTCTACAATCAATGCCGAAAGCTGCACGCGCTGCTCGGGGGCCAGCGGCAGCATCAGGCAGTGGGCTTCGGCGGTAGCGGCCGGGGCTTGGGCGCGGGCGGAGCCAGCCAGGGCCGCCAGCGTCACCGTAGCAGCCAAAAGCCACACGCGCCCCATCGACAAAACACCAGAAAACGGTAATGATAATGCCATGTATCAGCAGGAAAAACGAGTGCTGCCGAAGATACGGACGGGGCACGCCTTTGGGATGAGTTGACGAGCGGAGTACTGCGAAATTTCATTTCGCGGCAAGCGCAACGAGTGCCGAGGCGTTGGCGGCCTAGTGCGACGAATAAGTAATTGGGCGGCGCGGGACGCAGAGTAAAATTTCGCGGTAATTCGCCTACCGGGCAGGGTGGCGCTGGAGGCGGTAGGCCCGCCAGTCGCGCCAGATGGCTCCCACGAACACGTTGAGGCGGTAGCTGAAGTACAGGCCGTCGAAATCTTCCTTGTAGTCGATTTCAAACACCGACTTGCGGTAGCCCACGCTGCCGCTCACGCCCACCCAGCGGAAAGGCTTCACCAGCACGTTCACGCCGGCCTCGACGGGGAAGAACAGGCCGCGGGTGTCGGTTTTCACTTAGTCGTTCTGGTTGGTTTCGGTGTAGTGGCTGCGGCCCAGGCCAAACTCCACCGGCAGGCTGACTTCGAGCCAGCGTCGCTGCAAAAACACGTAGCTCACGTTGGGCGTGAAGTAGGTGAGGCTGAGTTCCGGTGTGAGGGTATCGACGACTTTCTTGGTGCGCTTGCCGTTCTTGATTTGGTACACATACAAATCGGCGTAGCTGCGGCTGAGCGTGTAGCCGCCCAGCCCCACGCGCCAGCGACGGTTGGGCAGCATGATGCCCGCGTTCAGCCCAATAATGCGCACGGCCGACGATTGAACGAACGATTCCCGGTTGTCCAGCGACAGCACAAAGCCTACCCGCCGGTGCAGCGGCCGAACCTCAGCCGCTGCCGGCGCGGGTGCAATGGCGGGCGTAGCCGGGGCAAGCTGGGCCGAATCGGTGGGTGCGGGCTGTTGGGCGAGGGCCGAATAGCCCAGCCCGTTTATCAACAGCAGGCCCACAAGTCGAATGATACTAGCGTAATGGTCTGTTCGCATCCCGTAAGTTATGGTCCTGAATGTCCGGCCGAAAGGCTGAACCACCAATCGTAATCGACCACATCCGTTGCCGTAATCGACCAATTCCATCCTTCGCTCCTCTCTCGACCAGATTAACGCGCCAGGGTTTAACAACTACCCCACCGGCGCGGGCTGCGGCTGCCACGACGGCGAGCCGCCCGCCACCACGGGCCAGCCCTCGGCCGAGTAGGTGAGCCGGTCGAGCACCAGCACGCGGCGCGAGTAGCCTTCCGAGTCGTCGATGGCATCGAAGGTGGGTTGGCGTGGGTCGATGGCGTGGCAGGCCAGCCAGTCGTGGCCCGCGGCATCCGTCACGACACAGTTGTGGCCCGGCGCGTGCCAGTGGGCGTTGGCAGCCAGCACCGGGGCCGCCTGCACTTCGAAAGGGCCGGTGGCGTGGCGGGCGCGGGCCACCAGCACAGCGTAGTGGGCGTGCGGGCCGCAGCAGTTGTCGCCCGAAAAAAACAGGTAGTACCAGCCCGAGTCGGCCCGGTAGTGCACCCAGGCGGCTTCAATCAGGCGATGGTAGTCAGCTTCGCTGGGCTGCACCACGGCGTGGGCCTCGCTGCCGGGCACGAAGCCGAGCCGGTCCTCGGCCAGCTCGCGCACCCAGATGGGGCCGAAGCCCGAGCCCCAGTACAGCAGGCGCTGGCCGGTGGCAGGGTCATCAAACGCCATGGGGTCGATGCAGGTGAAGCCGGGGCCTTCGAGCAGCGGCCGGCCGCAGTCCACGAACGGGCCGGCGGGCGCATCGGCCACTGCCACGGCCAGGCTCAGGTGGTCGGCGCCATCGGGCCGGGCCGAGTAGTAGAGGTAGTAGCGCCCGGCGTGCCGGCTCACGTGCGGCGCCCATATTTTTTGGCTTTGCTGCGCCCAGACGGGCTTTTCAGGCAGGCCTTCCCCCAAATCTTCCCACTCCACCAAATCCAGCGAGCGGGCCACCTGCAGGTTAATGATGCGGCCGGCGCGCTTGGTCTGGGTGCCGTAGGCGTAATACCAGCCATCAGGCGCGCGCAGGATGGTGGGGTCGGGAAAGTTGTCGTCGAAGACAGGGTTGGTGTAGGTGGCGGGCATGGGCAGGATTGGGAAGAGTTACGCAAGAACGTCGTGCCGAGCGCAGCCGGGGCATCTCGCTTGCATCGTTGAACTGAAGGTCAGTGATGCGAACGGCAGATTCACTGCCACACGCGAGATGCCCCGGCTGCGCCCGGCATGACGTGCGTCCAAGACTCTTTCCCCTCGCCTTCCCCCTACTCCTAATTATTCGATAGTACCCCGCCCGGCACTACCTGCTGGCGCAACCACGAATAGGCCGAGGCCACGTCCTGAAACACCACCACCCGGGGCGCATCGATGGCCTGCACGATTTCTTCGGTTACCTGGCGGGCCAGGGGGTCGTTGGGCAGCACCCAGGCAATGCAGCGCAGGCCGGCGGCCTGCATGTCGGCCAGCCACTGCTCGCCCCACTGCGTGAGCTGCACGGTGCTGCGCGTCATGCTCGAATAGTCGTTCAGCAGCTTGGGACAGGGGCGCTGGTGCTGCACGGCCAGCAGCATGCGGCAGGTCGAGCGCGACATTTCCTGGTTGTAGTCGCCGCGCCAGTCGGCATACAAACAATGGTTTACGGAATCGTGGGCAATAAAAACGGCCGGGGAATCGACGAGCGGATGCAGCTCCATGAAGGGTTGAATAGCGCCGCCGGGCTAAATCGGCGGGCAGAGGTGAAGAGGTAAAGCTAGGGGTTCTGTTCGAATATTCATAATTACCGATTCCCGGCCAATGCCGGTTTGGGTGTAGCTTTGTGGTTTGGCGGGCATTACGTCAATTTCATCCGGGTAAAGTCCGGTTTCTTCCCCCTTCTTTTATTTCAACTTTCGCATGCTTCGTTCTTTGGGTGCCCGGTCGCTGGTTTTAGTCGTTATGTTGCTGATGGCCGCGCCGCACGCCGGCCGCGCCTGGGGCGTGCTGGGCCACCGGGCCGTGGCCCGCATTGCCGAAAACCACCTCACGCCCGCTGCCCGCCAGCAGGTTAGTCAGATTCTGGGCTGGGAAACCATGCCCCTGGTGAGCACCTGGGCCGACGAGCTGCGCGCCGACCCGCAGTACAAGGAAACGGCCCCCTGGCACTACCTCAACGTGGCCAGCGGCCTCGACTTTGCCGCTTTCGTGAAGCAGCTGAACGACCCCGCCCTGCTGGCCCCGGCCGCGCCCACCAACGCCTACACTGCCTTGCTGCAGGCCCGCCGCGACCTGAAAGACCCCAAGAAAACCGCCGACGAGAAGCGCGTAGCCCTCAAGTTCCTCATCCACATTGTGGGCGACGTGCACCAGCCCCTGCACGTGGGCCACGCCGAAGACAAAGGCGGCAACACCATTGCCGTGAACTGGCGCGCCAAGGACGACAGCAACCTGCACAGCGTGTGGGATACGGCCATTCTGGAATACCCCGGCTTCACTTTCACCGAGATGAGCGCGACCTATGACCACGCCACGCCCGCCGAAATCAAGCAGTGGCAGAAGGACGACATCACGACCTGGGTGTTCGAGTCGTACCAGCTGTGCACCCCGATTTATGCAGCGGCGGCCACCAATCCCAAGTTCGACTGGCACTTCTACCCCACCTTCGGCCCCGTGGCCCAGCAGCAGGTGCTGAAGGCCGGCATTCGCCTGGCGGGCCAGCTGAACGAGCTTTTTGCGAAGTAAAACGACCTCGTTGAGGAACGCACGCAGCGGGCGGGTGGCGAGAGCTGCCCGCCCGCTTTTTTTATAGGCAATTAGCCGTTGCGATGGCCACCCAAACCGGTTCAAGCTGCGTAATACCGTCGGATGAATTAACAGCCGTAACCAGGTGCTGCTTTTCGCAACGCTTTTCCCAAACTCCTTCCTTTCTTTCTCTCTCATGGACATGCACCACATCCGCCGGGGCGCGGGTAACCCCCTACTCCTCGTGCACGGCATCGGCGGCAGCTGGCGCTCGTGGAACACAATTTTGGACACGCTGGCGGCCGAGCGCGAAGTCATTGCCGTGGACCTACCCGGCCACGGCGACACCCCGCCGCTGCCAGGCGAAAACTCCATCGGCACGTTTGCCGATGCGCTGACCGATTTTCTGACCCGCCACAACCTGCTGGGCATCGATGCCGTGGGCAGCTCGATGGGCGCCCGGCTGGTGCTGGAAATGGCGCGGCGCGGGGGCTCGCTCGGGGCTGTGGTGTCGCTCGACCCCGGCGGATTCTGGGAAGGCTGGGAAATACCGGTGTTCTACCACTCGGTGGCCGTTTCGGTGAAGCTGGTGAAGGCTCTGCAGCCGGTGATGCCCGCGCTAATGAGCTCGGCAGTGGGCCGCACGGTGCTGCTGCCGCAGTTTTCGGCCCGGCCCTGGGCCGTGGATGCCCGGCAGGCGCGCGACGAGATGTACACCTTCGCCCACACGCCCGTATTCGATGAGCTGCTCGACCAGCTGGCCCACGGCGAGGTGCAGAAGCCCGCGCCGCGCGGCAGCATCACGGCCCCGCTGGTCATTGGCTGGGGGCGCCACGACCGGGTGTGCTTCCCCGCGCAGGCGCAGCGGGCGCTGGCCAAATTCCCCGATGCCCGCCTGCACTGGTTCGAGCACTGCGGCCACTTTCCGCAGTGGGACGTGCCCGCCGAAGCCGCCCGCCTGATTCTGGCCGTGACCAGCGGCGAGGATTGGGAAGCGGCGCTGGCCGCCCCGGCTGCGGCTACCCCGGCCACCGCTCCCGGCCGGTTGGCCATCGCGGCCGGCATTGGGGCGGTGCTGGCCGTGGCGGTTGTGCTGCTACGTCGGCGCCGCGACCAAGCGGCGTAGCCGGGCCAGCTGGGGCCAGCAAAGCGTGCAGCGCCGCTTCGCGCCTGGCGTATGTCGCAACGTTTCTGAAGTACCGGGAAGGCCGACTAAGGTTGGCACCGGCCTGGCGGGCCAACCGAGCGAGCTTTTCGCCAAATGAACCCAGCCCGGCAATGGCCCGGCTACTGCCTTTACCAAGCCCCGGCTGCCAGCGCAGCCGGGGCATTTTGTTGCTAGATTTAGCCGATTTCAACATTTCCTTTCCACCCTCAACGCCCTTTCATCTTGCTGTTTTTCCTCGGAATCCGCCGCTCGACCATTGCCACCGAGCACCTCTCCGGCCTGGCCTGCGCCTACTGCCACACGCCCGAAACGCTGACGTGCACCGTGTTTTCGCGCTACGTGCATTTGTTCTGGGTGCCGGCTTTTCCCGTTGGCAAATTCAGCGTGACTTCGTGCCAGCACTGCAAGCAGGTGCTCACGGCCCGCGAAATGCCCGCCAGCTACGTCGCCCCCGTGCAGGCCGTGCAGCAGCAGGCCAAAACACCGCTCACGCATTTCGCGCTGCTGTTGCTATTTGGCGCGGTGGTGCTCCTTAGCTTGCTCATCAGCGTCTTCGGCAAGAAAGAGCCGACAGCGGCAGCAGCTACGGCTGCCAGCGCCGCGCCGGTGCCGGAGGCCGTTGGTACCCGCTACAAGTTCGACGTAGCCGACGAAGGCCGGCAATACGGCTTGATTGAAGTCACCGGCGTGACGGCCGACAGTGTGCAGTACCGCATGACCAACGCGCTGCGGGGCCGCCTGACGACGGCCAGCGCGGCAGTGGCCCTGCGCGACTCCGTAGCCCCGGGCAATGTCCGCCAGCGAGCTTCGCGGGAGCAGTGGAATTATTCTTCCAAAGGGCAGGGCCTGTTCAAGCGGTTTGATTGAGCGGCGGGCTATTTTGCCGGATGGCCAGTTGACAGCATACGCCGCAGAGTTTGACGACTGCAAACGAGACGCGAACTAAAAGTTCGCACTACAGCGGCGGCCGCTTTCCGAACCACGGGCGGGCCTGTTCCAGCTGCCCGGCCAGCCGGAAGAGCACGTCCTCGGCCCCGAGCCGGGCGATGAACTGCACCCCGCAGGGCAGCCCGTCGGCCGTCCAGTGCAGGGGCACCGACATGGCGGGCTGGCCCGTGAGGTTGGCCACCTGGGTGTAGGGCGTTTTTTCGAGGCTCTGCTCGGCCAGCTTCTCCACGATGCCCGAGCGGCGAATGAGGCCACCGAGGCCGAAGGTGTTCACCAGCTTCAGCAGCTTCTGTTCCAACGGCTTGGGCTGCAGCTCGCCGATGCGTACGGGCGGCGTAGCCAGCGTGGGCGTCAGCAGCAGGTCGTAGGTTTGGTGGAAGCGGCCGAAGGCGCGGGCGTGCTCGTTCCAAGTGTGGCGGGCGGCGGCGAAGTCGGCGGCGGTGTAAGTGCGGCCCAGCAGGCCCAGCAGCCAGGTGGTGGGCTCCACGTCGGCGGGCCGGGCGGGGCGGCCCAGATGCCGGGCCAGCGCGGCAATGCTGGCCCCGGTTTCGCCGAAATACAACATCAGAAACGCCGAGGCCACGGCCCGGCCATCGAAGGGCAGCGGCACTTCTTCCACCTCGTGGCCCAGGCTTTCGAGCAGCTTGGCCGCGTCGCGCACGGCGGTGGCGCATTCCGGGTGCAAGGCACTGCCCAGCGGATGGCCCAGGCTGAACCCAATGCGCAGGCGACCGGGCGCGCGGCCCACTTCTTCCAGGTACGGCCGGGCCGGGCTGGGCAGGAAGTAGGGCGCGCCCGCATCGGGGCCGCAAGTAGCATCGAGCAGCGCCGCGCTGTCGCGCACCGAGCGGCTGAGGACGTGCTCTACGGCCGCGCCCTGCCACTTTTCACCCTGCTCGGGGCCGGTGGGCACGCGGCCCCGGCTGGGTTTCAGCCCAAACAGCCCGCAGCACGCCGCCGGAATCCGGATGGAGCCGCCGCCGTCGCCCGCGCCGGCCACCGGCACAATACCGGCCGCCACGGCCGCTGCCGCCCCGCCGCTGCTGCCGCCGGGCGTATGGTCCAGATTCCAGGGGTTGCGGGCGGGGCCGTGCAGCAGGGGCTCGGTCACGCCCATCAGGGCGAACTCGGGGGTATTGGTTTTGCCCAGGATGTTGAGGCCGGCGGCCTGCCAGCGCTGCACCAGCTCGGCATCCTGCGTGGGTACGAAGCCGCGCAGCGCCCGGCTGCCCGAAGTATGCGGCGCTCCGGCGTACTGCGCCCCAAAGTCCTTCAGCAGAAACGGCACGCCGCCGAAGGGACCGGCCGGTAGCCCGGCCACCGCGCGCTGCCGGGCCGGCTCGTAGAGCGGGTGCACCACGGCATTGATTTGCGGGTTCACGGCTTCGGCACGGGCCACGGCGGCGGCGCACAGCTCGGCGGCCGTGAGCTGGCCGGTGCGCACGAGAGCGGCCTGGGCCAGGGCATCGAGGCGGTCGTATTCGGCGAAGGAGAGCATGGGCTAAAGGTAGCGGGCCGGGACCGAGCAATCTGCCGGAGCCGCATGTCCGTAAGTCGGTGGCAGACAATGCAGGCCGAATGAAAGGTCCGCTATTAAGCGTTATATTTCCTCGAAATATCAGCACTTAGCTAACCCGGTGTACTACTTCTCTTCTTCCATGGTCACGCCCGTTTTTCAGATTTCGGACTACCCGCAGGCCGTGGCATTTTACGTCGAGTGGCTGGGCTTTAGCATCGATTGGGAAGACCGGCCGGCCAGTGGCGGCTATTATTTCCAGATATCGCGGGGCAATATCGTGCTGCACCTCACCACCTATCAGCACGAAAGCTGCATTGGCGGCCGGGCCATTGCCGAGTTCACGGGCCTGCCGGCCTTCCATCGGCTGCTGCTGCAAAAAGAAGCGAGCTTCCCCACCCCGCCACTGCGAAAAACAACCTGGAACGATAAAGTGATGCAGCTGGAACTGTTCGACCCCGCCGGCAACTGCCTGGTGCTGGCCGAGGTGTGCGCCTAAGCAGCCCGTAACGTGAAGCAGCGCTTCGCGTCGCGTGGGTTAAGCAGCCGTTCGCGTGGGCAACGCCAACGCCGATGCAAAGCGCTGCCTCGCGTTACAGGCTCAGCAGTTCGCGGAACCGCACCGACTGCTGCCGCGACACCTCCACTTCGGGGCCGTCGCGCAGCTGCAGCTTCAGCGTGTTGCTGAACCAGGGCTCGATGCCGGCAATCCATTTCAGATTGATAATCTGCTGGCGGTTGGCCCGGAAAAACACTTTGGGGTCGAGGCGCGCCTCGAGCTGCTGCAGGGTGCGCGGAATGAGCGGACGGTGGTTTTCGAAGTGGATGCGGGTGTAGCTGCCGTTGATTTCGAAGAGCTTGATGTCGGCCAGCTTTACGAACCAACACCGCTCGCCGTCCTTTACAAACACCTGGTCCTGGGCCGTGAGCGGGGCCAGCGGGGCCTCCTCAGCGGGCCCGGCGGCCACGGCTTCGGCCGGCACCGGCGCGCTGATGCGGGCGCGGGCCTTCGCCAGCGCAGCCGCCAGCCGGGTTTCCTCCACCGGCTTCAGCAGGTAGTCGAGCGCATTCACGGCGAAAGCCTGCAGGGCGTATTCATCATAAGCGGTGGTGAAGATGACGTGCGGGGCCGTCTCCAGCGAGGCCAGCAGCTCGAAGCCGGTCTGGCCGGGCATCTGCACGTCGAGCAGCAGCAAATCAGGCCGCAGCGCCTGCATCTGGGCGCGGGCCTCGTCGGCATGGCGCGCTTCGCCCACCACCGTCACGTCAGGAAAGGCCTGCAGCAGGTGGCGCAGCTCGGTGCGGGCCAGGCGCGAGTCGTCGACGAGGAGCACGGTCATAGTTTGGGTGGATTGGTGAATGGGTGAATTGTTGGATTGGTGAATGGGTGGATTGGTGAATTGTTAGATGGATGAATGAGCTTAGTATTTATCAACCCAATTCGGACATTCACCCATCCAACAATTCACCCATTCAGCCATTGATTAAAGGCAGGCGCAGCTCGGCCGTCACGGTATCCGGCCGGTGCGCGTCGTTGCCTACGTGCAGGCTGGCGGTAGGCCCAAACAGCAGCTGCAGCCGCTCGTGGGCGTTGGGCAGGCCGATGCCGGTGTGGTCGGGCGCAGCGGCGTTGGGCTGGTAGCGGCCGGGGTTGCGCACGCTGATGAGCACCTGCGCCGAACCTTCGAGCTGCGCCGACACATGCACCGCGCCCCCGCCCGGCCGCGGCGTAATGCCGTGCTTGATGGCGTTTTCGACCAGCAGCTGCAGCGTCATCGGCGGCAGCAGGGCGGCCAGGGTGGCAGGGTCCACGTCGAGGGTGTAGTGCAGGCGCTCCTCCAGCTGCAGGCTTTCGAGCGTGAGGTAGTGCGTAACGGTTTCGAGCTCGCGGGCCAGCGGCACCTGCTCGCGGGTGTGCAGCTGCAGCGAGTAGCGCAGCAGGTCCGAGAGGTGCGTCATCATCTCGCGGGCGCGGGCCGGGTTTTCCAGCACCAGCGCCCGGATGTTGTTCAGGCCATTGAACAGAAAGTGCGGGTTAATCTGGGCCTTCAGGGTGCGCATCTCGGCATCGCGCACGGCGGCGGTCAGCTTCCACTTATCAATCTCCGCCTGCCGCAGGTTATCGAAATAATGCAGGCTGAAATACGCCGCCGACCACAGCAGCATGAAGAAAAACGAGTTGGCCGTGTAGCCCACGTATTGCAGCCACGGAAAGCCCTGCCAGGTGTGAGCCGTCGGATTTACGGCCCAGTACAGCAGTGTCACCAGCACCCCGGTGAGGGCCATGCTACCCACTGCTACCAACAGGTTGCCCAGCAGCAGCCGGGGCAGCAGGGCCGCCAGCGGCAGACGCGTCCAGCCGCGCCGGCGCAGGTACAGCCGCAGCAGGTGGCTGCCCAGCAGCATCGCGCCCGCCACGATGATTTCGATGGGAATAACTATCGGCCGGAACTTGCCAAACACCGTCGACAGCACGCCGCCCAGCAGCCCATACGCTCCCCAGCCCCCCACCTGGAGTATCCAATACAAGCGCGGGCGGGCCGAAGAGCGGGGCATGACTTAGAATCGATAAAGCGGGAAGCGACGGCCAAAGGTCGCGCGACGGCGCTACTTTTTTGCCACCGCCGCCTGCTTCAAAAACGCGTCGGCCTGGGTCATAAACCAGGCGGTGTCGTCATACATCAGGAAATGGCGGCCGGCCTCCGACATTTCGATACGAACCTGCGGCAGCTTGGCGTACTGTTGCGCGAAAATAGCGCGGGTGCTTTCCTTGGTCGAGCCGTACTGGGCGTAGGCCGCCCAGGACCCGAGCACCAGCACCGGCTGCTGAAGGTGGCTGATGTCCTGGCGCAGGTCGATGGTGTACATGTCGTACATGGCCTGGGCCGTGGTGGCGAGGTCCGAAGCCGTGCCCCAACGCGCTATCTGGGTTTGCCGGGCGGTGTCGGCCACCATCCCGGCCACCATCTGGCGCTGAGCGGCGGGGGCCATGTGGCTTTGTCTCACCTGCTGGCGCAGGGCGGTGGCCTGGGGCTTCACCGTTTCCACGGTGGCGGCCGGGCTTTGAATGGCCGACAGGAAGGGCAGCGAATCCACAATCACGAGCGGACCCACCGCCTCGGGCTGGACTGCGCTCATCGCCAGGGCCATAAAGCCGCCCAGGCTGTGGCCCACCACCACGGGCTTGTGCAGCTTCTGGGTTTTGATGTAGGCCAGCAGCTGGTCGCGCACGGCCGGCAGCAGCGGGTCGGCCACGGCCACCGGTGCAGTGCCCCCAAAGCCGGCCAGCGAAATCACATGGCACTGGTACTGCTTCTGGTAGTGGGCCACGGTTTCATCCCACACCGCGCCCGGGCAGTTCAGCCCCGGAATCAGCAGCATGGGCTGGCCCTTGCCCACCACCCGCACCGTGAAGGCGGGGTGCAGGGCCGGGTTGTCGGCTACTATTTTGGTGGCCGAAGCAGCAGGACCGGCGGCAAATGCCGGCGCGGCGGCGCCCAGCAGCAACAGCGAAAAAGACAGGCGGCGGGCAAATGCAGAAGTTTTCATGCGGCAGCGGCGAAGTGGGTTGGTGATTGAATGGGCCAAACTTACCGGCCCGCCGCAGGCAGCAAAACCACTTTCCCGCGAACGGTAACTGGGCCGGCTGAATGGCATGGCCAGCGGCTGAATGGCAACCCCGCGCTGCCCCCGCCCGAAACTATTTGGCGGCCGGCGCATGTAACAGATTCGCCCGGCTGCCGTTGAGGAGCTGGTAGTCCGCCCCGGCGGCATGGCAACGCTGCTGGTTTTCCTTTCGCCCCTTCGCCCTCGTTTCTATGCGTATTCTACTTACTTCCCTTGCCGTGGTGCTGGCCTGCGCCGCCCGGCCCGCCGCCGCCCAGGGCACCCGCGCCACGGCCGCGGCCAACGCCCAGAACCGGCTGGCGCTGTCCGAAAGCCGCCCCGAAGCCAGCCCGCGCCGCATGCGCCTGGCCTGTGCGCCCCTCACGGGCCAGGTGTTCGAAGCCAACGGCCGCCCGCTGCTCGGAGCCACGCTGCTCGTAAAAGGCACCCACCAGGTGTACGTCACCGATGCCGAGGGCAAGTTTCGCATCACCGATGTGGTGTACCAGGGCCAGGAATTAACCATCGGGGCCGCCGGCTACGTCACGCAGGACGTCGCCCTCGAAGACTGTACCCTGCCCCGCTTGGTGCTGGCCAAAGACCCCACGGCCCACATTCGCCGCAACGGCAAGCGCGCCGGCCAGCTTATTCGCCTCGACGGCAAAAGCGTCGACATGAAGTAAGGTCTGTCATTCCAGGCAAAGCGCGGAATCTGGAGAAATCAGACGCGAGTAGTCGCTACGTTATTCGCGCGGCCTGAAATGACAGCCTGTTCATATGAAATTTTATTCATACATTTGCTGCCGTAATGAGTACCTCCCCCGCCGCGCCACTGGTTGACATGGGCCTTTCCATCGAGAAGATGGAAAAGGTGGCCTTCATCCTCAAAACCACGGCGCATCCTACGCGCATTGCCATCGTGCAGCTACTGGCTGCCCACGACAGCCTGTCGGTGTCCGATATCAGCGAGCGGCTCAACGTGGAACAAAGCCTGCTTTCGCACCACCTCGCCGGCATGCGGCTCAAGGGCATCCTCAGCAGCACGCGCGACGGCAAAAACATCAACTACGCCCTGAAAATGCGCGAAGTCATCGACGTAATTCAGTGCCTGGCCGGGTGCACGTTTCTGTAGCGGCGCGGCTTTTTTTTGACCAGATACATGAACAACCCTTCATAAATTCATACGTTTCATGCTGCACTACCTGGGCTATTTCGCGGCCATTTTCATTGGGCTCTCGCTGGGGATTATGGGCGGGGGCGGCTCCATCCTCACGGTGCCCGTGCTGGTGTACCTGATGGGCGTGAGCCCGGTGCTGAGCACGGCCTACTCGCTGTTTGTGGTGGGCAGCACGTCGCTGGTGGGCGCATCGGGCTACTTCCGCAAGGGGCTGGTTTCGCTGAAAACCGCCCTTGTGTTTCTACTGCCGTCGCTGCTGGCCGTGTTTGCGGTGCGCAAGGTGGTGCTGCCGGCCATTCCGCACGAAGTGCTGCGCGTGGGCGCGGTGGTCGTCACCAAGGATTTGCTGGTGCTGGTGGCCTTCGCGGTGCTGATGGTGGCGGCCGCCACTTCGATGATTCGCAGCCGGCAAGCCGATGCGACGCTCGATGCGGAATTGCACGCCCCGCACGCCTGCAACTACCCGCTGGTGCTGGCCATCGGGCTGGTGGTGGGCACGCTCACGGGCTTCGTGGGCGCGGGCGGGGGGTTTCTCATCATTCCGGCGCTGGTGCTGGGCGCCCGCCTGCCCATGAAGCTGGCCGTGGGCACCTCCCTGGCCATTATTGCGCTAAACTCCCTCATCGGTTTTAGCGGCGATTTGAGCGCGGGCACGCCCATTGCGTGGCCGTTTCTGCTGGGGTTTCTGGCGTTTGCGCTCGGCGGCATTGTGCTGGGCACCTACCTGGCGCGCTTCATTCCGGGGGCGCGGCTGAAGCCCGCGTTTGGCTGGTTCACGCTGGCCATGGGCACGTTTATTCTCGTGAAAGAACTGCTATTTCACCACGCCTAGCGCGTGGGCCGGGCTTTTCTGCCTACCGTTTTTCCATCCGTTTTCCTGTTGATTGCCATGAAAATAGAACAGTTTGAAGACAAGGGCCTGGCCCATTTCTCCTACGCCATTCTCAGCGAGTGCGCCCGCGAAATCGTGCTCATCGACCCGGCCCGCAACCCACAGCCCTACTACGACTACGCGGCCGCCCACGAGGCCCACATCGTGGCCGTTATCGAAACGCACCCGCACGCCGATTTTGTGTCGTCGCACCTTGAAATTGCGCAAAGCACCGGGGCCGTTATCCGGGTAAGCAAGCTGCTCGGGGCCGATTATGCCCACCAGAGCTTCGACGAGGGCGATGCCTTTGCCGTGGGCAAGCTCACCTTTCGGGCTCTGAACACGCCGGGCCATTCGCCCGATTCCATCAGCATTGTGCTGGCGCGCGAAGGCCAGGACGTGGCCGTTTTCACCGGCGACACGCTCTTCATCGGCGATGTGGGCCGGCCCGACCTGCGCGAGAATGCCGGTAATATTCAGGCCCGGCGCGAGGAATTGGCCGCCCAGCTGTACCATTCGTTGCGCACGAAACTCATGCTGCTGGCCGACGCCGTGCGGGTATACCCGGCCCACGGCGCGGGCAGCCTCTGCGGCAAGGCCCTGAGCGGGGCCAACAGCAGCACCATCGGCGCCGAGCGCGCCGGCAACCCCATGCTGCGGCAGATGAGCGAGGCCGATTTCGTGCGCGAGCTGCTGGCCGACCAGCCCTTCATCCCCAAATACTTCGGCTACGATGTGGCCCTCAACAAAGCCGGCGCGCCCGCCGTGCGGCAGGTGCCGCGCCTGGCGGCCGGCGCGGCGCTGGCCTCCGGCGTGCTGGTGGTGGATGCGCGGCCCGAAGCCGAGTTCAAGAAGGGCCACGTGGCGGGCGCGCTCAACATCCAACAGGGTGGCAAGTTCGAAACCTGGCTGGGCTCGGTGGTGGGACCTACGGAGCGGTTTTACCTCATTGCAGCCGATGAAAAGACGCGGGAAGACCTCATTCAAAAAACCGCCAAAATTGGCTACGAGCCGCTGGTGCTGGGCGCGCTGGTGGGCGCGCCGGCTGCCACCGCCACCCTGCCGGGGCTGGACGTGGCCCGGTTCCGCCAGCACCCGCACGCCTACACCATCGTGGACATCCGCAACCCGGTGGAGCATCGCGACGAGCCGCTGTTCGCCGGGTCGCTCAACATTCCGCTGCCCGAGCTGCGCGAGCGCGCCGGTGAAATCCCGACCGATAAGCCGGTGGTGGTGCATTGCGCCGGCGGCTACCGCTCGGCGGCGGGCAGCAGCATTGCGGCGGCAGCACTGCCCGGCACGCCGGTGTTCGATTTGGGCGAGGCCGTGAAGACGTTTCAACCGGCGGCAGCGGCGGTTCAGTAAGCACTTTTTCCAGCGTTAGTATTCTCCTTTTTCTCATCATTTCTGATTAATCCGCTTTTTATGGCTGCTTTGCCCAAATCCACCTCCACTTACCAGAACCTCACTTCCGAGCAGTTTGCCGAAGGCCTGCAGGATGGCCGCGCCGTGCTGCTCGACGTGCGCCGCCCCACCGAGTTTGCCCAGGGCCACCTGCCCGGCGCCCGCAACATCGACGTGCAGGCCCCTGATTTTGCCCGCCGCGTCATCAACCTCGACTCGACCCGGCCCACCTACGTGTACTGCCGGAGCGGGGCGCGCTCGGCTGTGGCGGCCACGCAGCTCAAAGCAGCGGGCTTCGGCCACGTCTTCAACCTGGGCGGCGGCATCCTCGACTGGCCCTTCTCGGTAACGCGCTAACCAGAAATGCCCGGTGTTTTTCTGAACCTCAATCTGGTGCTTGATTTTTTGCGCCAGCCCTGGCCCTGGTACGTGGCGGGGCCACTCATTGGCCTCACGGTGCCTGCGCTGCTGCTTATTGGCAATAAAGCCTTGGGCATCAGCAGCTCGCTGCGGCACATGTGCGCGGCCTGCCTGCCCGCCGGCATTCCGTTTCTGCGCTACAACTGGCGGGCCGAAAGCTGGAACCTGTTCTTTGTGCTGGGCATCACCATCGGCGGCTTTCTGGGCTACCGGGTGTTGGGCCACCCCGCAGCCATTGCCATTTCCGCCGCCACGGTGCACGACCTCAAAACCCAGCTGCACCTCACCGATTTCACGGGCCTGCTGCCGCGCGAGCTGTTTGCGCTCGATAACCTGGGCAGCTGGCGGGGCTGGGTGTTTCTGGTGCTGGGCGGGTTTCTGGTGGGGTTTGGCACGCGCTACGCGGGCGGCTGCACGTCGGGGCACGCCATTTCGGGCCTGTCGAACCTGCAATGGGTGTCGCTGGTGGCCGTCATCGGCTTTTTTGTGGGTGGGCTGGTGATGACCTGGCTGGTGTACCCGCTGCTGTTTTAATCGGGCTTTCGAATTATGAAAAACTTCAAATACCTGGTGCTGGGCGTGCTGTTCGGCATCATCCTCACCAAAAGCGAAGTCGTGAGCTGGTTCCGGATTCAGGAGATGTTTCGGTTCCAGAGCTTTCATATGTACGGCATCATCGGTTCGGCCATCGCAGTGGGGCTGGTGTCGATTCAGTTCATCAAGCGCACCCACCTGCGCACCTTCAATGGCGAGCCCATTGCCATCGCCGACAAGAAATTCAACCACGGCGTGTGGATTGGCGGGCTAATTTTCGGTCTCGGCTGGGCCCTCACCGGGGCCTGCCCGGGGCCCATGTTTGCGCAGCTGGGCAGTGGCAGCAATGCAGCCGTGGTGCTGATTCTGGCCGCGCTGGCCGGCACCTGGACGTATAGCGCCCTGCGCGAAAAGCTGCCACACTGAATAGTAGAGAAAGTCCGTCGTGCTGCGCTGGTCGAAGCATCTCTACTGCTGAAGTAAATACTTAGTATTGCGGCCGAGATGCTTCGACCAGCGCAGCACGACGTTCTCAACGACTGATACTCCCCACCACCTCATTCCATGAAAACCCCGGAAGAACGGGTGCGGCAGCTGCCGCAACTAATGCGTCTGCTGGCGCTACTGGCGGTGGCCGTGGCGTTGTGGGCCGTGGTGGTACTGGTGCAACTATACGGCCCGCCGGCCCCGGCGCCGGTGGTGGCGGCCGACGAAGCCCACGAAGGGCCGCCGCCGCCCGGCAGCTACCACCGCCCCGCTACTCCGGCCCCCGACACGGCCACAATTCCGCGCACGGCGGCGGGCCGCGAAATCCGCTACGGGCGCGAGTTGGTGGCCCGCACCGCCGCCTACCTGGGCCCGCAGGGCCGCGTGGGCCACTACACCAACGGCATGAATTGTCAGAACTGCCACCTGCAGGCCGGCACCCAGGGCTTCGCCAACAACTACTTGGCAGTAGCCGCCACTTACCCCAAGCTGCGTGCCCGCTCGGGCACGGTGGAGGGCATTGAAAAACGCGTGGCCGACTGCATGGAGCGCAGCCTGAACGGGCGCGCCGTGCCGGCCAGCAGCCGCGAGATGCGCGCCATTGTGGCCTACATCCGGTGGCTGGGCACGGGCATTCCGAAGGGGAAAAAGGTGTATGGCACTGGCTTCGTGAAGCTGCCTTATCTGGCCCGGGCCGCCGACCCGCGAATTGGCCAAGCTGTATTTGCTACCAAATGCCAAAGCTGCCACGGCCCCGAAGGACAAGGCCAGGCGCTGGCCGACGGGCGCGGCTACCAGTACCCGCCGCTGTGGGGCCCGGCCAGCTACAACGACGGCGCGGGCCTGTTTCGGGTATCGAGCTTTGCCCGCTACGTGAAGGCTGCCATGCCTTTCGGCGCCAGCTTCGACCATCCGCAGCTCACCGATGCGCAGGCCTGGGACGTGGCGGCCTTCGTGAACTCGCAGCCGCGACCGCACCTGCCCACCCCGCATGACTGGCCCGACATCAGCAAGAAGCCAGTCGACCACCCGTTTGGGCCCTATGCGGACAATTTCCCGGCTACGCAGCATAAGTTCGGCCCTTTTCAGCCGATTGAGGATGCGCACCCGCAACTGAGGCCGCGCTAGTTTTTGGTTATTTTTTCTGTTTTTCTCCCTTCTTCAATGACTTTATTTCGCCCCTGCCTGACCGCACTGCTTCTCGGAACTGCCCTCGCTGCTTCCGCCCAAACCACTCCAGCGGCTACACCTACCCCGGTTGCGGCTGCCACGCCACTCACGCCGCCCAACGCGGCGTATGCCGCTAAAGCGGCCTCTTTCCAAGGCGCGCCGGCCACCAAAAGCCACTACCGGGCCGTGTATCAGCTCGACAGCGACGACCCCAAGCTTATCAACCAGACGCTGCACAACATGAAAAATGCCCTCGAAGACCCGCGACTAAAAGGCAAACTGGAGTTGGAACTGGTCGTGTTCAGCCGGGGCACGACCGTATTCAAAAAAGACCAGCCCTACGAGGCCGACGTCCTGGCCCTGCAACAAGCCGGCGTGGTGCTGGCACAGTGCGCCAACTCGATGAAAGCGTTTAAGCTGACCAAAGACGACATGCTGCCCTACATCTCCATCGTGCCCACCGGAAACGGCGAGTTGATTTTACGCCAGGCCGAAGGCTGGGCCATTGTGCATCCATAATTTCCCGCTTCTCCCTACCTGGCCCGGCATAAAGTCCGCGCTATTGTCTGGTTATCTTGTCATTCATGCCACGCTGAAGCAATGCGTGAGCACAGCCCATCCTTACCTCTTCTACTCTTGGCCCGTATGGCCTGAAAACAAAGAAACCCGCCGGTTATCGGCGGGTTTCTTTCGTTGTAGCGCTCCCTCCTGAGACCGCCATACCCCTTAAATAACTCCCTAAAGGCATTTTAGGCGTCGAATTGTCCCGGTTTATGTCCCGGTATCAGCGTGTGTCCCGGTTTTGTGCTCTCCCGAAATTTAAATCACGTCAGCGTAAAAAATTCTCACTACGCGCCACATGAAGCGGATATCTTCAGCGGCTACCGGCAAGCTACCGGCATTTGGATTATCGGCGTGCAGCATCAGAATACCCCGCTCCAGAATGTCATTGCTCTTCACCCGCTTAATGGTAAGCTGGTTGCCAAAGGCCACCACATACACCCCGCTAGTGGCATACTTTACATCGGCCAGCGCCACCCGCACTCCAACCACCTTCATGCCTGAGCGCAGCTGCGGTTCCATCGAGTCGCCGTCAATCTCAAAGCCCTTCGTACCCGGCTTGCGCATCTCCGGCGTCGGGTCGTAGATGCGCACGATTTCCGGACTCTCGAACTGGCTCACTTCCCCGCCATCGTCCATCAGGTCTAGGAAGCTGCCGCGCACTTTGCAGCCGATGAACTCTATGTCCAGGTAGTCGCCCTCTTCCAGGCCAGCCAACACTTTTACGTTGCCGCCCAACGGGCTGAACTCCTCCATCGGCCCGCTGCCAAACCATAGCCAGTTGCGGCTGATGCCCAGCTTGGCCACGATGGTTTCCAGCGCCTCATTGCTCGGCTGATGCCGGCCAGCTTCCAGTTGCGCAATAGAGGGGCGCGAGGTTCCTATCAAATCGGCCATCTCCTGTTGCGTCATGTCGCGGGATTGGCGCACCACTTTCAGCCGCTCATTCATTTTCAGCGACGGCAGCGGAGTCGTCTCGCTGAGTTTTTTCCGTTCAAGCGTTTTCATTTTGCAACTTTTGGTAACTTTTACCTACATTTGAGCGTCATATCGTTTTCAAAGGTAACAAATATTTGACCAAATGCAACAATCTGAAACCACGCCTACGCCGAAAGACCTGCGGATGTTACTTCCGCACGGAGCCATTTCGGACATCGCCCGCTCATTGAAACTGTCCCACGCGGCTGTTTCCAAGGCCTTGCAGAAGGCCCGTCCGGCCCACCCTGCCGTGGCCGAGGCTATCCGCCTCATCAAGGAAACCGGCAGCCAGGCCGTGCAGCACGACCTCAACCTTCTCAATCATTAAGTCCACTCACGCTAACGCGCCCCCTGATTATGATGCTCCTTATTAAAGCCGACCAGCACTATCCCCGCCGCCCCCTGCCGCCAGGTCCTTACCTGCTCGAAGAGCCCCGCGCAGCTACCGCAGCCTTGGAAGCCGCCATCCGGGCTTGCCCCAAAAACGACTTCACTTCCGGCTACCCCCGCCCGTCGTATGCCCAACGCTACGATTTGGGCGAGACTATCGACAGTCCCTATCTAACCTACCGCGAAGCCGTGTGGGTGGAACTGTGGCGCTACGAGTTCGACACTGCCACCGCCGCCCAGGCACTTACGCAGCTGCAGCTCATCATTACCCACCGCAAGGCATCCGGCGTGGCCCCAATGCCCTACAAGGGCGGCTGCTTCTTCCCTGAACTGCCCCCGCAGCTATGACCGAGCTAACCACTACCACCGCCGACGGCCTGCAAATCACCGTGCGGATGCCCGACAACCACGCCTGGGTGCGCGAGTCGCTGGAGAAGGCCTGCGCCGCCGAAGCCCGCCGCCAGCTGGCCGACACCCCTACTCCCGACCCGGCCTACGCCGTGCCCCGCGCCGCCGACCTGCTCGACCTGCACCCCGAAACATTGCGCGACTATATGCGCCTGCCCGACCACCACCCGCGCCGCCTGCACTACATGCCCGGCGAGTCCAGCCGTGGCGACCGGGTGTTGCTTTCCCAGATTAACGACTGGCAGCGCCGCAACCGCACCGATGCGGCCCTGATAGCCCCGGCCGGCCCCCGCACGCGGGGCCGCCGCCCACCGGCTCAATAGCGCCCCCAAGCCTCGCGCCATCGGCCGCCGCTTCCCATTGCACCTGTCTTAATCCGCTACCCGAAACGGTGGCCCCACCCGCTGCCGGTACAGGCGGCTCAATTCCCCGTTCCCCAATGTCCCAGCTACTCCCAATTGTGGGCCCGGATAGTCCGGAGGCCATTACTTCCATCATCACCATTCAGAAAGTCAAAGTCAAAGACCAGCACCTGACCTGCGAATTCACCGAGCAGCGCACGCAGGAGGCCCCACCCCGCGCCTTCGCTTTAACATGCGCCGAGCAGGTTCACCCCGACCTGACCCACGCCCTGAACCGTCTAGTCCCGCACCTCTGCCTATTGGCTGAGCAGTTGACCGAGACGCCCGATTTCTGGCCCGACGAGTCCGAGGAGCTGCCCGCGCTGTTCGAGCCCTTTACCGTCACCGGCTTCTCGATGGGCCGCAGTCAAAGCGGCGTCACGCTCATCGGCCAGCGCGAGCTAACCGGCGGTCGGGTGCTCAACCTGACCACGCCCTACCAGTCGTTCGACGACGAGCAGGCCAGCTACCCCTACACCGGCCTGCTGGAAACCACCCTGGCCACAGCCCTCACCGAAGTCGAAGCCGCCCTGCGCGGCAAATGCACCGACTACCGCCAGCTTGATTTATTCGAGCAGCCCGCCACCACCAACGCCCTTCTGGTGCCCACGCCACCGCGCGCATGAAACTCCCGGCCATCCAATTCTACCCCGGCGACTGGCACAAGGACCAGGGCGTCCAGGCCCTCGACCTCGCGCAGCGCGGGGCTTGGTTCGAGCTGCTGCTGATGATGCACGACAGCGACGAACGCGGCGTGCTCCTCGTCAACGGCCAGCCCATGCCAGATGCTGTCATTGCCCGCCGCCTCGGTTTGGATAACCAAACGGCCAACCAAATTCTAACCACCCTCCTAACCTACGGCGTGGCCAGCCGCCGCGAGTCCGACGGCGCGCTGTTTTGCCGCCGCATGGTCAAAGATGAGAACCTGCGCCGGGTACGCACGGAAGCGGGTAAAAAGGGCGGTAACCCCAATTTACTTAACCAAAAGCCCAAGCAAAAAGCAACCACCCGGGTTAAGCAAATTCCAACCCCTTCATTTTCATCTTCAATTACAACTTCGGTAATAGAGAGAGAGGCGGCTGACACCGCCCCACCCGCGCCCGCCGCCGAAAAGAAAGTTGAAAAGCCGGCCGGCAAGCGTCCCAAGGGTAGCGTGCCGCCCACGCTGGCCGAAGTCCAGGACTACGCCGCCGCGCAGTACCCCGCCAGCGCCGACGCCCAGACCGAGGCCGCCACCTTCCACGACCACTACGAAAGCAACGGCTGGCGCGTCAGCGGCAAAACCCTGATGGTCGACTGGCGTGCCTCCTTCCGCAACTGGATGCGCCGCCGCCCACAATTCCAGGCCACGGCCGCCACCCGAACCGGCACCGGCCCGCCAGCCCCGGCCCGCGCCCGCACCGCCCCCAAATCCACCGACCCTGCCCGCTGGAGCTAACCCAAACCCACCATGCCCGAAGACCGCCCCAAACCCTACTCCGCCCGCCGCCCCGGCATTTCCGCCCCCACCACCGGCCAGCTGCCCCCGCAGGCCCTGGACCTCGAAGCCGCCGTACTCGGCGCCGCTCTCCTCGAAGCCGACGCCCAGCGCGCCCTGCTCGTCACCCTGCCCACGGAGGAAGTATTCTACTCCACCGCCCACCAGCAGGTCTACCTGGCTATCCGCGACCTGGTAACCCGCGGTGACCACGCCGACCAACTCACCGTGGTGCAGCAGCTGCGTCACCGGGGCACCCTGCAGCGCATCGGTGGCCCCGTCTTCGTGGCCCAGCTGACCATGCGCATCAACTCGGCCGCGCACTTCGACACTCACTGCCGCATTCTGCAGGAGCAGCACGCCCGCCGCGTCGTTATCCGCGCCGGCACCGAGCTGGCCGCCCACGGCTACGACGACACCCGCGACCCGCTGGAACTGCTGGCCACCGCCCAAACTCACCTCACCAGCCTCAACCGAACGCTCGAAACCCGCCCCGGCCAAACCGCCGCCGCCGCTTTCAGCCCCACGTTCGACCGCCTTGCCCAGGCCGTGCAGCAACGCGGCCTCACGGGTGTCCCCACCGGCCTCACCCAACTCGACGGCCTCACCGGCGGCTGGCAGCCCGGCGACCTGGTTATCCTGGCCGCCCGCCCCGCGATGGGCAAAACGGCCGCCCTGCTGCACTTCGCCCGCACCGCTGCTCTCGACCATAGCCACCACACCGCCATTTTCAGCCTCGAAATGCCTACGCTGCAACTCATGCAACGCATGGTGGCCAGCGAAGTCCCCGGCTACAGCAATTCCGACCTGCGCCGCGGCAACCTTCCCGGCGGCCTGGAGCAAGTGGCCCACATCCGCCACCAAGCCCAGCGCCTGAGCACCCACGGCCACCGCCTCCACCTCGACGACACGCCCGGCCTCAGCATCCAGCAGCTACGCGCCAAGTGCGCCCGCCTTCACGCCCAGTATCCGCTGAGCCTGGTCCTGGTCGACTACATCCAGCTCATGCGTGGCGACACCAAAGGCAACCGGGAGCAGGAGGTGGGTAGCATCAGCCGCGGCCTCAAGGAACTGGCCAAGGAGCTCAACGCCCCCGTCATTGCCCTTTCCCAACTCTCCCGCGACGTGGAAAAACGCGGCGGCGACAAACGCCCCATGCTCTCCGACCTGCGCGAGTCCGGCAGCCTGGAGCAGGACGCCGACTGCATCGTCTTCCTCTGGCGCGGCGAATACTACAACATCGCCGAGTACGAAGATGGCACCGCTACCGCCGATACCATCCTGTTCGACATGGCCAAACACCGCAACGGCGCCACCGACGAGGTAATAGCTGCCTGCAACCTCCGCCGCGGCACTTTTCAGGACCTGACAGCAACACCCGTCAGCTTCTGAATACCCTAGTGGAAGCGGCCCAAATTCCGAAACCCATTCCGAAATCCAATGCACGCTAAACCAATGTTTTGGCGCACGTTTCAAGAAATCAATTCCGATACCATTTCCGCCATCCTTCATGCCTACCCCCATCGTCATCAGCTGCTTCGACCTCACCACCACCCTGGTACAGCCATGGGCCGATGCCGGCTACCTCTGCTACTGCGTCGACCTGCAGCACCCGCCCGGCGAAACCCGCGAGGGCAACATCATTCGCGTTGGCATCGACGTGCACGAGTGGCTGCCGCCCTACGGCCCCGTAGCCTTCGCCGCCTTCTTCCCGCCATGCACCGACACCGCTATTTCCGGACGCGCCCACTTCCGCCGCAAGGGCCTCGGCAGCGTCATCAAGGCCCTGCAGCTGTTCGAATGGTCTGCCCGCCTCGCCGCCTGGTGCCAGTGTCCCTACTTTATCGAGAACCCGGTGAGCACCGTCAGTACCTATTGGCGCCCCCCAGACTTCCGTTTCGACCCCTGCGACTATGCTGGCTACCTGCCCGCGGAGCGCCAGCTCAGCGAAGCTTACACCAAACGCACCTGCCTGTGGACCGGCGGCGGATTCCAGCTACCTGAGCACAAGGCCGTAGTCCCTATCCTCGGCTCCAAAATGCACAACCTGCCCGACTCAAAGAACCGCGCCAATCTGCGCTCTGCCACGCCCGCCGGCTTCGCCCGCGCCGTGTTTGAGGCTAACCAAAAGTCAGCTAATATTTTCGACGTAGTTCCATAAGGTCCTTGGAGCCCCAAATTTCTCGGGGTGAGAGACATTGCGAGCATCATCTAATGCTCTCCGACCTACACAAATCTGGCAGCCTGGAGCAGGACGCCGACTGCATAGTCTTCCTCTAGCGCGGTGAATACTATACTATCACCAATTATGAGGACGGCACCCCACCGCTGATACCATCCTTTTCGACGTAGCCAAGCACCGTAATAGCGCCACCAATGAGGTAATTGTAGCTTGCTCTATGCACCGTGGCAGCTTTCAGGACCTCGCTGCCGGCCCAGTCCACGCACTTCCCACCTCAACCTTCGAGCACCCCACTTTCTAACCCGCTGCCATTCCCGTAGCCGCCCGGCGTCATCAAATCCCGCGACCAGCTACGCCGAGCAAAGGCAGTTTCTCGATGAGTTAAAAGCCGGGGGCGGCTTTGCATTAATAGCCCACGGCTTCGCGCAACTTCAGCAGCCGTCTGAAGGCCGCCAATTAAGCCATTTGTCAGATAAAAAGGCTTTATGATTGTTTCTGAGCCATTTTTGGCCCGAAACCGTACATACGAGAAGTTTCTCCAAAATTCCCGACATTTGTGGCAATTCCTGACAAATGTTCGCTAAGAACTTGACTTCGTTGCGTAAAGAGCGTAAGCTCACACAAGAAGCAGCCGCTAGTGCGCTAGGGCTGAAAAGGTCTACTTACGCCTACTATGAAAATGGAAAATCGGAACCATCGGCTAGCATCCTGTTAAAGCTGGCGGACTTTTTTCAGGTGAGTGCCGAAATGCTAGTTCGTGGCCAACTAGCTGCACCACCACTTTTCCGGCAGTCACCGGAGCCCCAACCTGCGTTGCAGAAAGATGTGCGCGTGTTGGCCATCACGGTAGGAGAAGAACAACAGGAAAATATTCAGTACGTGCCAGTAGCAGCTGTAGCAGGTTATGCCAGTGAGTTTAACCAAGCGGAGTTCATCGAGCGGCTGCCCCATTTTCGCTTGCCTAAGTTAGGGCCGGGTACCTACCGCGCCTTCGATGTGCAGGGTGACTCGATGCCACCCATCCACGATGGATACATTCTAATTGGTCGCTTTGTGGAATATGCCCGCAACCTACAGGATGGCAACCGATACATACTCGTGACTAAAAATGCCGGAGTCGTATTCAAACGCATCACCCGTGATGCCGCCCGCCCGGCCCGCCTCATTCTGACATCTGATAACCCCACCTTTTCCCCGTACAGCTTGGACTTGGCCGAAGTGCTGGAGGCATGGGAGATGGCAGCTTTCGTAGGATTTCCCACCGTGTACCAAGACAGTTTTCCGCTACTCAACGAGCGTCTGCAAGGCATTGAGCAACGATTAGACCGTTTAATTCCTAAGTCATGACCACCTACTTCTCCGTTGTTGACCAACTAGGTTTCAAGGATGGCCTCATCGACCGACGCAACGACCGGGCCAACCTAACGGCCTTACAACGCCACTACCTCAAGCAGGCCGACCGGTTCAGCGCCGATGCGACCGGCGCGGACGGCGTTGATAAAATCTACTTTTCAGGAGAACAGCCCGCTATCTACTTTAAAGCTGTTACCGACTTTTTGCCCGAAACGATAAAGGCGGTGGTTAGGCTCCAGCGCAAGGTATGGAACCAAGGCAAGGTACCGTTTCTCTATGTGGAGAGCCCTACCGAAGTGCGGGTATACAACTGCTACGAAACGCCAAAAAGCCCCACCGACACCCAAGCAGAAAAAGAATTACAATTGTTTCATGCTTCTGTGGAAGCACAGGCAGCCTTAAAAGAGCTGTCCGAGGTATTCGGTAAGATTGCTATTGAGTCGGGGGCATTTTGGGAAGAGGAGAAGTTTGCCAAGCAGGTACAGTCCAAAACCCGCGTCAATGAGCAGCTCGCCGCTAACCTCAAAACCACTCGTCAGCTCCTGCGCATGGCGGGCTTGGATGTGTCCATCATTCACGACCTGTTGCTACGCTCACTTTTCATTTTGTATCTGGAAGACCGTAAAGCCACGACCCCAGAGTTTTATCGGCAGTATCATCCCGCAGCAGACTCGTACTTCAAAGTCCTGACTGATAAGAATGCTACTTACGCGCTGTTTGAAAAGCTGGAAACGGTTTTCAATGGTAATCTGTGCCCGGTAGCGCCCAATGAACGGGAAATGGTTACCCCCGAGCATCTGACTGCTCTGCGAGCCTGCTTCTATACCGAATTGCCCACCGCCCAGCAGGTTTTGTTTCCCGATTGGCGCATTTTCGACTTTGAAGTAATTCCTATTCAGCTCATTAGCGAAATCTACGAAGATTTCCTGCGGCAGGAAGATGGGGCCGAGCATATGAAGGAAATAGGGGCTTTCTACACCCCGCATGCCCTAGCCGAGTTTGTGCTGAATGAGGTGTTGCCCTACCCCTCAAGCGGCAATGCTCGCTACGACATCCGCACCTTGGACCCGACTTGTGGGTCGGGTATCTTTTTGGTGGATGCCCTCAACCGTTTGCTTGACCGCTGGGAGTTCACTCATCCGTCAAAAACCCTGTCCTTTGACACCGTACAGCAGTTGGTGCTAGATAACATCTTTGGGATTGAGATTAAAGCGGAAGCCATCAAAGTGGCCGCTTTCAGCATCTACCTCGCTATGCTAGACCGGCTGAACCCCAAAACGCTGTGGCACGAGGTTCACTTTCCTTATCTGATTTACCGCCCAGGCAACACTGACACCAAACGGCAGGGCCGGAACCTGTTTCTGATGAGCAGCTTGGAAGCAGGGCCGTTCGAGAAACTACCCTTCGACCTAGTGGTGGGAAACCCGCCATTCACAAACAAGCCCTCAGCAGATGTCAAAGCATATCTGAAGCCATTGAAGTTTGCGAGTGAAATGGTCCTGGCTTTCCTGCACCGCGCCACCGTGCTGTGCCCTGATGGTCAGATTGCACTTATTGCTACCAGCAAGATTCTATTCAATAACCACAGCACTTCCAAAAATTTCCGTCGATTTCTGTTCAATGACACCTACGTCGAGAAGGTGTATAACTTTTCGGCGTTACGGCGCGTGGCGAAGAAGACAGGGGGACGCAACTTATTCGCCTCTGCTCAACGACCGGTGTGCGTTTTAGTGTATCGCAAGCAGCAACCAGCTGCTGTTTCGTCACAATTAGTCTATTACACACCCACCACAACGGTTAAAAATCGTCTTATCGATGGCATTGCAATTGACCCAATTGATGTAAAACACTTGCCTCGCACCGAATGCCAGAACCCCGCAACTAACATTTGGAAAATTGCTATGTGGGGGACTGAGCGCGACTTTCGATTGATTAAGCAACTGACAAGCAGACCCTCATTGGACACTTACTTAACCAGCGAAGGGTATGTAAAAGCTGTGGGTTTTGAAACCTCTAAAACGAAAGCTAAGAACAAGTACCCGAGCGACATACTAGCCTCAATGCCTTTTATTGATGCCCAAGGATTAGACCGTTATTATACTCCTAAAGCTTACACTGCTGATAATGCTCGTGACAGGGCAACAGGCTTACCGATTACAAAGGTCTTGTGGCCTATAACCAAGCCAGCGCTTTATCGTTCTCCTCATCTTTTAGTAAAAGAAGGACAGTCCGATAAAAATTTCTGTGCCTCTTACTTAGACTATGACTGTTCTTTCCGTCGCACCATTTACGGCATTTCTGCCCCCGGTAAAGATGATGAGTTGAAGCTACTCACGGCTTACCTCAATTCCTCACTTGCGGCCTACTTAATGTTCCTGACCGCTTCGGATTGGGGCGTGGAACGCGAACGGGTATCACCCGGTGAGATGCTTAATATACCGAGTCTTTGCTTTGACCTGCCAACTGCTACCAAGGAGCATATTGTTGCCTTAGTTGATGAGATAATTGCTTTAAGTAAGCATCTCCTAAAGCCCACGATTGAATTGAAACGGGCCGAGCAAGCCATTGAAACGCTGCTCCGTGACGGCTTGAACTTGTCAGCTACTGACCGTCTGCTCATCGACAGTGTACTAAAATACCGACTGGGTGCTTTCCGAGACCGCAGCAAGTCCGATGCCTTCGCTCCTTCCGTGGAGGCCGAGCGCCGCGAGTACGCCGCCCTGCTTTGCCAAACCATCAACCAATTCCTACAAGCTGAAGACCTGCAAGCCAGCGCTGCTTACTTCACGTTGGCTCCCAAAACGCCGCTGCAAGTAGTGGCGCTGTATTTGGACGGCCGCCCAGCTACTGACCCCGTTACCGAGCTGCCAGCAGGGGACTTGGGTGAGTTGCTACGCCGCATTGAAGCCCACACGTACCACGAAAAGGCCGAAAGCATTTACTACCGCCGTTTCATCAAGTACTACGTGGCTGACACGGTGTATTTGGTAAAGCCGAACGAAAAGCGCTTTTGGTCACCAGCTAGTGCGCTTAACGATGCCGACGAGGTGATTGCCGAGATTCTGGCTGAAATGGCATGAGCCAGGGAATCAGTTCCGCCCTTTTCGCCCGCTTTCGAGCCCGTTTCATCCAGCAGTGCTTGGAGGCAATATGCGTGGGCTATACTAAGATGCTTGCTGACAAACGATACCAGCTGTATTGGAAAGAAGACAACCTGACCAGCTGCTTGATAGATTCTATCGAACTCACGCGTGTACTGCACAACAGCCAAATTTCAGTCAACCCACAGGCCCTGATTATTAACGAGGAGATTACCTATGAAGGAGCTGATTTTTTGAGCGCACCTAAAGTTGATTTTAAGTTCTCTACTTGGCATGGTACACGCGAAACGCACTATTACGCCGAAGCTAAAAACCTTTCTGAGTTTGATTGGCAAAAGCCTGACGGAGCGCTGGTGAGGGCTTCTGAACAGCGAGGGCGTTACATCGATACCGGCATCGAGAACTTCCTGACCGAGCGCTACCCCCAGGGCTGCCTCGTAGGCTACGTTGTTAATGGCCAAGTCGCATCCATCGTATCGGGCATCAACCGCTTATTAGTGCTTCGGGGGGCGGGACCCAGGGTTGGAGCTATTGACAATACTCCCAACGCAGTGATGGCGACGCACTATCAGTCAACTAATCAATTGGCTCACGGGATGATGCAACTCGACCACCTGCTACTGCAGTTGGCCTGAAAGCGACCATGCCGTTTTTCACACCCACCCTCATCGTCATCAGCTGCTTCACCCTGACCCCACTACCGCTGATGCCCGCTAGCTCTCGGTCACCTTCGTGCCCGTGGCCGCCCTACCACGCCCGCTCCCTCTGGCCGAGTTGCGCACAGTTCCCGCCCTGGTAGGCCTAGGCCTGCTGCGCCAGCCTCGCTTGGCCGTCATGCCCCTCACCGAAACCGAGTACCTTGCCTTGCTGGCTCTGAGCGAGCAACCCATCGCCAATTCCTGATTCTCTGCTAACCGGCTCCAACAATATTTAGCGAGCAGAAGGCACAGTAAGCTTTATTATTATCCTCATGAGTGTCTTGCTTCGCGTCCGCATTCTGCATTCCGTTCCCACACACGTCCCAGTGCTCTTGCCAGGCGATGAGCCCACCCTATCAGCCAACGAGGCCAATCAATTGATTGCCGACGGCCTCGCCGAACTGGCCCCCTTACCCGACCCCGTACCCGCCAGCCGCGGCGACGAAGCCACTGCCACCGATACCACTCAGGCCGGGGTCGAGCAGGAAACCATCGAGTCGGACTCCCCGACCGACTCCACCGACCCGGCTGCCATTACCCAGCCCTTCGACCCGGCCAAGATTGACATCCAGACCCGCCAGGGCAGTATCGATACCATCCTCAAGCGCCTCAAGCACGGCGAAATCAACCTGCAAACGCCTTTCCAGCGCCAAGCCGACCTCTGGAAAGACCGGGAGCAGAGCCGCCTCATCGAGTCCATTCTCATCCGCTTCCCGCTCCCCGCCTTCTACTTCGACGGTTCCAACCCCGAGAAGTGGCTCGTTGTCGACGGCCTGCAGCGCCTCAGCTCGCTCCGCCGCTTCGTCATCGACAAAGACCTCAAGCTACGCGGACTAGAGTACCTTAAGCAGTTCGAGAACATGGGCTACGACGACTTGCCGCGCCCCTTGCAGCGCACCATTGAGGAGACTCAGATAACCCAGTACATCATTCAGGCCGGCACGCCTGAGCGTGTTAAATTCAACCTTTTCAAGCGCATCAACACTGGCGGCCTCACCCTCACCTCTCAGGAAATTCGTCACGCGCTCAACCAAGGTGTCCCGGCCGATTTCGTGGCCGAGCTGGCTGAGTCACCCGCCTTTCTCACCGCTACAGGTGGTTCCATCAGCCCCCGTCGCATGGACGACCGCGACTTCGTCATGCGCTTCATCGCCTTCTACCTGCGGCCCTACGAAAAGTACGTTCCCGAGCTCGACACCTACCTCAACGCCCAGATGGCCACCCTGGCCACGCTAGCCCCCGTCGAACGAGCCAGCCTCAAAGCAGATTTCGAGCATGCCATGCTCCTGGCGCACGATATCTTCGGTCGCCAGGCCTTCCGCAAGCTCACTACCCTCACGCCCAAAGGCGTCAACCCCATCAACAAGGCTTTATTCGAGGTGTGGAGTGTCTGCCTCAGCCGCCTCACCCCCGCGCAGGGCAAAGCTCTCATCGACCGGAAGCGCGAGGTACTTAAAGCCCTAGTGCGCCTCATCAAAAGCGACCAGTTCCTACGGGCCATTTCCGCCGCCACCGGCGACCGGCGCCGCGTTATAGAGCGCTTCAGCGCCGTTGAGCACCTGATAGTGGCAGAGTTGCGCGCCACTGACGTGGATGCTTTCGTGCCTGACTTTGTGATGGCTCCGACTACCTCTCAGCAACTACCTCCTTTCATTGATACCCTGTGATAACGCATCTTAAAATTCGCAATTTCAAAGCGCTTCAGGAAGCCGACGTAGACTTGCGCCCGCTCAGCCTATTCACAGGCCTTAACGGCATGGGCAAGTCCACGCTTATGCAGGCTATTCTGCTACTGCGCCAGTCGTATCAGCAGCAAACCATCGTTAGCCAGGGCCTGATGCTGAACGGGGACTTGGTGGAAGTTGGCACTGCTCAGGATGCGCTCAATGTAGGAGCAGAGGAGGATAATATCTCAATCGAAGTGAGAGTTGATAAAAGTAAAAGAATGTATTTCTGGCAATTCGATGCACGTAGTAAAGAAGCAGATATACTTCAGCTTATCGGCTATCATCCTGATAAAAAAGTAAGTGAAGTTCTCGACCCACTTAATTTTAGTGAGGTTGATTATTCAAACTACTCTTCTGAGGAATTCACCACCTTACCTCCTGAGAAACAGCGCCGGCTCTTACTCAATTCATCTAGTCGACTTCCATTTAATGGGCCGCTATTTCAGTATTTGAATGCCGAGCGAGCCGCCCCACAGACTGCATATCCGACTTCTGCTTCGGAAGTAATTCAACATCGTCATTTGGGCAAGCACGGTGAGTATACAGCCCATTTTCTGGCCGCCTTTGGCGACGAGCCAGTAAAATCCGAGAACCTGCTTTTTCCAGGTACCACGACCGAGGAATTAGACTTAGAAGATAAGAGCGATAAAACCAGCCTGCGAAATCAAATCAGTGCCTGGCTTGGCGAAATCAGTCCTGGCCTGCGAATCGATGCCACCGCTCATCCTGATTTCGGGCTGGCCCGTGTTGGGTACAAATTTCCGACTACGCTGGGTGCTACGCGCGCCTTTCGGCCCACAAATGTCGGTTTTGGCCTTTCATATATTCTGCCGGTACTCACCGCAATTCTATCAGCTAAGCCTGGCACACTGTTATTAATTGAGAATCCAGAATCACACATTCATCCACGTGGTCAATCGCGATTGGGCGAGTTGTTAGCTCTGGCTGCTCAAAACGATGTACAGCTGCTGGTCGAAACGCACTCAGACCACGTGCTCAACGGCATCCGAATAGCTGTAAAGAAATATAAGCTTGACCCCGCCAGTGTGGGTCTGTACTTCTTTGAGCGTGCCCCACTGGCGCAGGGTGGCCACCATTCTATTATCCGGCAACCCCAAATTGACCAGGATGGGCGTATTGATGACTGGCCCGAGGGATTCTTTGATGAATGGGATAAGAACCTTATCGATTTGTTATAAGCCCTTTACGCTTGCTCACTCGTGGACATTATATTAAACGAACTCTCAGTAAAAGAGCACTATCTGCCAGCTACTGCAGAAGATGCAAATAAGCTTCTTGACCAATGGCTTGAAATCGTCGAGAGTATTGTGAGGCAACATCGTACTACTCCTCAATTCCGACCTCCTTTTAAAACAGCAACTTCTTTCAGCAACTTGGTAGTTGCTGCTGATGGCCATGTTTTTAGCCAATGGGTAAAGAATATGCCAATCGAGCGACGAGCATTAGCCTTGTCGGCGACAAAAGCAGGATGGTTTATTCGAGAGAGTTATCCTGAATATCGTTTTGGGTCACCTGTCCCATCTCATTGCCAAGATTCGGAATGTGTAGGCTTTGCGTACGCTATTGAAAATAACTGTCTGACCTGGAGTCTAGATGCAAATCAAGAATGGACTGATTATCAGTACGATTTAGTTCGCTTAGTCATAGACGAAGATGGAGGAGATATTGATGAGGAAACGATTAGCGCTTGGCACATTCCTGCTTCTGGATTAAACGCTACTCATCAGCTCTATTTTGACAATCTTCTTTCTGCTGCGGAGAAACAAATAGCACAATCCTGCCGCTCAGGACAGGACTTATTAGATAATTGGGAAAATTGGTTTTCTGTGTTACGCCTTACCTCGGTCGCAGAATACGGTTTGCGAACCTTGCCCGGCGCAATGGTTCAACCAATTGCTGAGAGGCTCATAACACTGCAACGCTATTTCAAGCACTGGGACGGAGCTCCTGCTGACTATTCTTTCTTAGGGTTCCATACAACGCCTGAGTCCCCTCGACGCCAGAAAGAATTGATAAGTCTTACCCTTACCCTACCAGATAGGACTGATGTTCTAATGGATTGGCACATGCGTTACCCTTTAGGGCAGAGAGGAGCAGGACGTTTATTCTTTGTGCCTGATTCAACCACATTGACGTGTTATATCGGCTACATCGGTTCTAAAGACGGTGTGACCTAATACATAAACTAAGCTCCTCTTCCTATTTCAACGGTTACCAATAGTATAATTCTTACCACGCTCCTCCATGCCTAAGCCGCTCAATCTCCAGGGCCGTCCTCTTTACAAACTTTCCATGGGCACGTTTTCCCGTTCCCCAGGAGGACGCAAGCTTTTGCAAGAGCTAGAGAAACGCAGTTGGCTTTCGATAAACGAATACTGTGCTGGTGGACAAGGTGAATTATTGATGTCCGGCGTGCAAATCGGTGACTATATCTATGCCTGCGCTGCTTCTACCAAATTGCTGGGTATCTACCGAATTATAGGACCATGGAGTTATTTACCTGATGAGTTGGGCGACTTGATTGACAACGGAGATGAGTGGGGGTACCGGCCGGCCGAGTTAGTAGCTAGGCCTGTCCGTGAAGATATCTGGACCCTTAAAGATGAGAAGAGTTGGTGGGCTCCTAGCGGCTACCGCACCATCACCCGCATCCATGACTTGCGCACGGCCAACCGTGTGCTATTCGAGCCCTTTTTTGATATCACAATCATGTCAACTACCCCAGCCGAGCAGGCTCGTAAGGCTGCGGCATTTGCCGCTAAATTCCCCAACCCCAATATTATCCTCTACGGCCCACCCGGCACCGGCAAAACCCACCATACCCTGGAGTTAGCCTACGAGCTACTGACGACTGAGAAGCCAGCCTCGTATACCGTGGCGCAGCAGCTTTTTCAGGAAGAGCAGGGCAAGCGCATCGAATTTGTCACCTTCCACCAAAGTTTCTCCTATGAAGATTTTGTGCAGGGTATCAAGCCCGAAGTAAACGCCAACGACCAGTTAGTATTCAAGCCTCGCAACGGCATCTTCTACGAAATTGCCCGCCGGGCCCGCGAAGAATATCAGCGCGAGCATCCCGACCCAGAGACTCCCGCAACGGTTCCATTTGCCGACGTATTTAACTACCTGCTCGAACCCCTAATTGAGCAGCAGCTGCCAGCGCTTCAAATCAAGATGAAAGACCCTGGCTCGTCTTTTCCCATCACGGATATCGGTAATGGCTTTATTACGTTTCGCCGGGGCCAAGAAGGTCAGTCAATCAATGTGCAGAACACATTCCTGCAAAACCTGTACGAGGGAACTACTACGCTGGAAAAACCCACTGGCACCCAGATTTACTACCTGTACATTGTACAGCGCCTCTGGGCGTTGGCCCAGGAGTTAAGCACAAATTCTGGACCCGCCCACCCGCAGACGGACCTATTATTACACTCCGACCGGCGCAAAATCGGTGAAGCGGCTCCCGCCGCGCCCCAGGTCTCAGAAGCCCCGCGCAACTACGTCCTCATCATCGATGAAATCAATCGTGCAAACATCTCCAAAGTCTTCGGCGAGTTAATTACCCTCCTCGAAAAAGACAAGCGACTCGGCGGCGATAACCCCCTGTCCGTCACGCTGCCCTCTGGTGAGGCCAAGTTCAATGTGCCCGCAAACCTCTACATTATCGGCACCATGAATACCGCCGATAAGAGTATTGCCCTACTTGACATTGCCCTGCGCAGACGCTTCGATTTTCATGCACTTTATCCGATTTATGCCCAGGCCGATGGCACGCCCTTTCAGCATGCTACGGTGTTTAAGCAGCTCAACCTGAATATCAGTGAGCAAAAGTCGCGTGACTTCCAAATTGGCCATGCCTATTTCATGGACCGACCTAACAAGCCAACAGAGCCATTAGCTGATATTCTCAATAAAAAGGTGATTCCGTTGCTTTATGAGTACTTCTTGAATGATGCTAAGAAAGTACAAGCTGTTTTCAAAGACACCGGTGTAGAAGTCATGGAAGACTCCGCTACTGGCCTGTTGCGTTATAGCCCAGTTGCGTAACGCCCATGCAACATCACTACCTCTACGAGCACCGTACCCGTATAAAGTTGCTTGAGCTAGGTATCGACGTAGGTGCTCTCAATCAACACTTGCAACAGCTGTGGGATAATAGGCCGCGCACCCCATCCTTCTGGCGTGCCCCCGATGATGACAGCTCTACCGTCCAGCGCTTCCTGCGCTTCCATGCCGAAGACGGTACCGTGAGTGCCCGCAACTACGTGGGTCAGATTCATTTCGAAGGGCATATGCTGCATCTATTGCCCAAGGTGTTCTACCCCGGAGAGGAGTTACCCGACACCATCCCCGATGATGACCCGCGCTTGCAGGCCATGCACGCGCATCTGTTCTGGTGGTTGAGTTATGCCCACAAGTTGCGCTTCCCCCGCTCGCTGGCCACCTTCTCGGCGCTACCCACTAATCTGCTGGAGGTTCTAATCCTACTCTTTGCGCAGTATACCCACGAGCTGCTAAGTCGCACGCATTATCAGCACTACCAGGAAGTTAGCGAAGACCTCGGCACCCTGCGCGGCCACCTCAATTTCGGCACCTATGCCACTTATTATGCTACAGGCCAGGGCCACCGATTGCCTTGCACCTTCGATTCCTTCCAGCCTGACAACCGTTTCAATCGCATTCTCAAGTACGTCGCTTACCAGCTACTCAACCACACCAAGCAAACCCATACTCAGCAGCTACTTCAGGAAATCCATTTCCAGCTCGACGAAGTAGCCGACCAGCTAGCTGTCCTCAACGACTGCGACCAGGTCCAGCTTTCCCCGCTGTTCGACGACTTCCGCGTAGTGCTCGACTACTGCCGTCTCTTCCTTGCTGATAGCGGCCCCCTGGCTGCCCACACCGAAGAAGTACGGGTCTTCGCCATCCTGCTGCCTACTGAAGTCATCTTCGAAGAATTTATCGAAGGCTTCATTCGCACTCATCTTGCTGCTGCATTCCACGTAAGCGCCCAGACTCGCGACCTTTACCTAGCCACTGCTACTCCGCACCAAGGTAAGAAAACCAGGTATTTCCAGCTTCGCCACGATTTACTGCTGAGTCGCCTGCCCGCGCAAGAAAAGACCAAGCCGCTTGTCATCGATACCAAATACAAAACACTGCCTGTTACCGCCAGTGGTAGTATTACCCCCGGCAGTGTGGCTCAGGCGGACATGTACCAGTTGGTGAGCTACGCCCTCCGGCGCGGCACTCCCTACACTCATTTATTTTATCCCGATTCCCTACGTCACCCAGCCGCCGACATACCTTTTAACCGTCTTGACTATCTGGTGGAAGACAAACTAAGTGGTGTTAGCTCCTCAATATCAGTGTCAGCGCACCGGTTACCTGTCACAGCTCCAGAGGCTTTTGTGTATAATGCTATTACCACAACCAGTATTAGCAAGGCCATCCACACCCAGGAATCGATTCTTATGAGTCGATTAAACACGGTTCTATCAGCTCACTAGTCACGTCAATATATGGTGTGAGCCACGTTGAGCCGCCAGGTTCTCCGCCTTGGGCCACCACGCTCGCATCTTCGGCAGCCGCAGCGGTTGCCCATTGAACCGCTGCACGCCATACTCGTGCCCGCCCAGTTCTCCGAAGCCCTCGGCCACGCGTACCCGGTAGTCTTCATCAATCCAGAACAGGTGCCGGTCAAAGGCTCGGTGCAGGTTTGGGCATAGCGCCAGCCCGTTCCCAATCGTGTCATCTCGACTCACCGACCACGGCACAATGTGGCAGGCATCCAGCAGCGGCGCCGCCCCTGTGGTGCTCACCAGCTGCAGCCCCGACACCGCACACGTCGACTGGTAAGCACGCAGCACTTCCCGAACAAATACCCCACTGCGTTCCGCCAGGGTCGTTTCATCGGCTACTTCTACCGCGCGGTTGTACACTGCCGCCGGCTCCTCCAGCATCTGACGCCCCATTTCATCCAGCCGCTCCAGGCCCGCCCGCGGCCGGAAGTAGTGCCGAGTCAGCGGAAAGTAGCGGGCCAGCAACGCCTGCCTGATTTCTTCGCGGGCCACTGGTTGTAACAGCAGTTCCCACAGCGCCGCATCCAACGAAGCAAAGTCAATTACGTCCCGCAGATGCCCAAAGCTGCGCACCGACTTCGACGCCGTTAGCACAAGCTCTCGTCCTGGCCGGGCGTGCAGATGCCAAGACCCACTGCTCCGCAAATGGAAAAACGGCAGCTGGAACGGACACCCACCGTACTCCGGTCCCGGGCTCAGCAACTGGCAGTACGCCTTGAAGCCCGCAATCAATTCTGGTGTAATGGCAATGCGGTTATCTCGAATAGCTTGTTCCTCGATGCCTTCCAGCACGGCCAGCAGCAGTGCCGGCTTGTAAGGCGACTCCAGCCGTACCCCTGCCACCGTGCGGGCATCTACTTTGAGCTTGGTAAGCCGAGCCAGGTAGTAGGTTAATGTGCTCAAAGCGGTAATGGCGGCAAGGATGATGACAGATAACTATGGCCGCACAATACTACCACCTTTGGTAGAGTAGTCCGGGAACGTCACATTTATTGAGGGCGTGCCTACTTGTGCAAGTGCCGCTTGCACGAATTTGCAGGTCCTCCTCTCAATCCACCATTGTTATGCTAGGCCGGTGGTTGAGATTGCGCTGGAGCCGGCTCAGCTGCAGCAGCCGCCAGCTCCGCTTTCCGTGCCTCCCCCCTAACCCGTAATTCAGCTTCGTAGGCTTCCTTCTTGGCGGCTGCCTCTGCGCGCTTGGGCGCATACACTGCCTCCTTAAAGTCCCGCACGCTGACCACAAAATCAACGATAGCATCCAGCAGGTCCTTCTTTTCTGGCAGCCGCAGCCGGTCCAGGTAGGTAGTGGAAAGCCGGGGTTTATAATCACCGCTGACCATTGAGTAATAGCCCGGCGCGCCTTGGTTAACTTCAACCTCAAATTGAGGATTGGTGAAATACTCTGCCTTAAACTTCTCGAAAGCATCCGCTTCCGCCTCCGATACCACCCCCGAAACAGACAACCGGTTTGCCCCTTTGTCCAGGTGCAGGTAGAAGCTATTGCCCACCGACTGAATCTGCAGCTCATTGTTTTTGAAAAACACCCGCGAGCGGCTGTCGGTAGCCTCGGCCAGGTCGTTTTCCAGCACCACCGAAAACTTCTCCTTGCTCAAATAAAGGTCGTCTTCACTCGGCCGCTCCTTTTCCTCGAGCGGAATGATATACCGCTTCACGAAGTCCTTTAGCTCCTGTAGCTCTGCCTCCGTATCCAGCTTACAGCCAATTTCCAGCGAATTGGCGTTTGAACTGCTGAGCAGATTCAGCGAAGAAATCAGCCCACCCGTCTCGTTGAAATAAAACTTGGCGTGCAGATTCGCAATCAAGCGGGGCTTAATCCCGATGGCTTCCAACTCTTCCCAACTGCTAGCATTGTCCAGGTCATGGCGCACGAAAGCCTTGATATTAACTCCCCGCTTTTGCGCGCTGCTAAGTGCTGCAGTCAGGCGCACCCACTGCCCCATGCGCACGTAGGGCGACACCAAAACTAGGTACTCATTGGCAGAATGGATAAGGTTGAGCAGTTCGCTGCTGATGCTATCTGGTGGTAGAATTTTCATCGATGGTGGCAAGAAGGCGGATGCAATTAATCAGTTTGACAATTACCTGACAATAGCTGTGCTAAATATATCATCGACGAGGTCTGTCCTTGCATCTTGGATAGTCTTCGTTCGCAGTTCTTCATAGCTGCAGCCCTCATTTCATTTCTAAAAGATGTTATCTTTAACAACTTTTAGAAATGAACTACCTCGCCGTCCGTTCCCGCTTCGCCGCTCAGGGCCTCGTTTCCAGCCACGAGCTCCGCCAGGCCTTCCCCGATTTCGACAAGCGCCGCCTGGTCGAGTGGCAGGCCCGCGGCTACCTGCAGCGCATTGTCAACCGCTGGTACCGCTTCACCGAAACGCCCGTTGACGAGGCCCTGCTGTGGTTCACTGCCAACCGCATCTACCAGCCCGCCTATCTCTCCCTGGAAACGGCCTTTTCCTATCACGGCCTCATCCCCGAAGGCGTCTACACCCTCACCTCCGTGAGCCCGCGCAAAACCCAGGAGTACCACACGCCCATTGGCACGTTCCGCTACCAGCACCTGCTGCCCCGCCTGTACTTCGGCTACGAAGTGCTGCGGCCCGCCGGCAACCGGCCCGTGCTCATGGCCGACCTTGAAAAGGCCCTGCTTGACTACTGCTACCTGCACCCCGAGCTACGCACCGCCGACGACTTCGCCGGCCTGCGCCTCAACACCGACGTGCTGCGCGACAAGCTTAACCCCGCCCGCCTCGCCGACTACCAAACCCTGTTCGCCCAGCAGCGCCTCAACCAGCGCATCGAAGCGTTGCTTTCCCTCCTCCCTGTTCATGCTTAGCCTCGCCCAGATTCAGGCCCATTACCCGGCCGCACTCCGGCCTTTCAGCCGCTTCATCCTGCGCGAGTATCTCCAGCACAAGTTGCTCCAGCTCATCTACGATAGCCCGCTGGCCGACCGTTTTTTCTTCCTCGGCGGCACCTGCCTGCGCATCGTGCACGGCAACAGCCGCTTTTCCGAAGACCTCGATTTCGACAACACCGGCGTCACCGCCGCCGAGTTCGGCGAGTTGGCCAACATCGTAGCCCGCGGCATGGAGTTGGAAGGCTACGAAGTCGAAATGAAGATGGTGCTCAAGGATGCCTACCACTGCCACGTTCGTTTTCCCGAGTTACTGTTCAAAGAAGGCCTGAGCGGCTACCGCGAAGAGCGTATCCTCATCCAGCTCGATACCGAGCCCCAGCACTTCGCTTTCGAGCCGGTACCCTACCTGCTCAATCGCTTCGACGTCTTTACCCAAATCCAGACTACGCCCCCCGACCTGCTGCTGGCCCAGAAGTTCTACGCCATCCTCAACCGCGTCCGCAACAAGGGCCGTGACTTCTACGATGCCGTCTTCCTGCTCGGCCGCCAGGTCACGCCCAACTACGCCTACCTCGCCCAGAAGCGCGGCATCGAAACCCCCGCCGACCTCAAAGCCCAGCTGCTGGCTCACTGCCAGACCCTCGACATGCAAGCCATGGCCGACGACGTGCGCCCCTTCCTCTTCAACCCTCGCGAAGACCGCCTGGTCACCATGTTCCCCCAATACATCCAGCAGGTATTGAACTGAGACTTGCTACACTCCAAAAATGAGATAAGTGGCCCATCTAGCCTCCTAACTTCGTTTCATACAGTACGTGTGTAATCAGTCCTTATGCCGCATAATCAAACGGCACTCCTGAAACGGCCGCAACAGCCTTCTTAGTGCTTGCTTCGGCATTCTAGCCTAATAGAAGCAGAGAGTGGCATTCGTAGCAGTTAATTAAAGATGCAAATTTCGCCAGAAGGGAGTAACTAGTGCTCCTGCACCGGCTGGTTATAAAGTGCGGATGTAACTTCCCCAACTTTTATCCTTTACGCCTCAAGTCGTGCTATTAGCGCAGATTGATACCCTCCAGTCCAGCGCTTCAACAGCGCAGAACGCCACATCCGGCTTCTCACCAATTTACATTACCCTTCTGGTTGCGGGATTTGTCTTAGTAGCCTACTGGCTGTTTCGGTCCAAACCTGCCATATCAGAGCCAGCTCCGGTACCAGTCCGGCAATCCGCGCCCATAGCCAAGCCTGAAGCGGCTATTTCTCCTGAGGTTACCCGGTCCGAACCACGTCCTTACGCAAAGCCCACGGAGAGTAAGCCGCCGTTTGTAGTCTCGGAGCCAGCAGCCACGCTTAACCCAGTTCTTCCCCTCCGGGCAGTTGAGTCCATTGCACCAGCACCACGAGCCCCGGCAGTGGTCCGTACCGCTCCTATACCACCGACGGTAAGTACAGCAACCGCGCAACCACGACAGCCTGTAGCGTTGCCCAAGCAGGACACATCAGCCCCCGCAGTTCCGCGCCCGGCCCCCACGCGTCCGACTCCAGAGCAAGAACAGATACCTGGTGAAATCAAGTACATCGGCTACACCCCACTTCCAGTTCGGACTGCCAACCGCTACCCCTTGATGCGCATGCCAGCTGTTGGCAAACCTGTTCCCATTAAGTTTCCCCGCGCTGGTCGCTCCGCCCAGCGGGGTTACTGTGAGGACGTTTTTGTCGGGCATCTTCGCCGGTACTTTCCCAAGTCCGGCCCCATCAAAATATTCGACAACCACCACTTGCCCACCGGCAACGCAACCCGCCCTTATGAGCCGGACGTTGCCTTATTGCATGAGCGCAATGGCCTCAATCTCTTTCTGAACATTGAGATTGACGAGCCTTACGATGGGGTTTTCCGCCAGCCTACTCACTGCCAAGGCGACGACGACAGCCGTGACCTTTTCTTTACACGTCGCGGTTGGGTGGTGCTACGCTTCGCTGAAATCCAAGTTCACCAGCAGCCTGAGGCCTGTTGCGCTGTCATTGCCCACCTCATCGCCCGGCTCGACCCCACTTATCAGATTCCGGCTGACCTGCAAGCTGCAGGGACCCCCACGGGCCTTCCTGCGTGGAATGCTGTGCAGGCTCGGAAGTGGGAGAAGGCCCGCTACCGGGAATCATACCTTGGCATCGACAGCTTTGGCCGCTATGCCGAATCAGGTGTGTCGTCAGCTTCTGAGCAGTTGCCTGTTGAGGCTGAGATTGAAAAGCTTGTTGACCAGGTAGCCGCCCTGCCCAAGCTGCCCAGCACTGGTCCACTTTCTAAAACCAACCCCGACACCCGCCACCAGGCACTGCGCTTTGACGCTACTGCCCATCAATACTACATTAACGGCCAGCCTGCGACCGCCGTCAGCACTATTGTAAGCCGGTTCTTTCCGGAGTTTGATACAGCTTACTGGTCAGCCCGAAAAGCCTCCGAAAACGGCTGCACCGCTGAAGAGCTGGCCCAACAATGGGCCGATAAAGCGGCCGCCTCTTCCAGCGCTGGCACCGCCCTGCATCAGCAAATTGAGGAGTTCTATAACTATGGCACTTCAGGCACAGGCTCCGACTTCGTCCACTTCCTGAACTTCCATCATGCTCACTCTCATTTGGTGCCCCACCGTACAGAGTGGCAGGTTTATAACGAAGAGTTGATGCTGGCCGGCACGGTAGACTTTGTAGCCCGCAACAGCGATGGAAGCATGTCCATCTATGACTGGAAGCGCAGCCACAAAGTGGTGGACGCCAGTGGCCAAATTAAATCTAATTCCTATCAGCCCAAAGAGGGGCCACTCAAGGACCTTCCAGACTGTTCATTTAGTCACTATACCCTACAGCAGAACATCTACAAGTGGTTGCTGGAATCAAGCTATGGGTGCCGTGTCCGGGATATGAATCTGGTAGTGTTACACCCTGACTTGGACCGCTACCATGTAGTTCCGGTGCCGGAACGCCCGCAGCACGTTGCTCACATGCTCAATGCAGTTCGGGCGCAGCGCTAACCTTTTTGCTTTATCCCAGCACCAGTATGTCGACCATTTCCAACCAGCTCGTAGCACTGTCTCAGCAATTTCGCAGGTTTCACGAAGCTGAACACCAAGCTCAGCAAAAAGCCATACGTGAGGTGTGGGCCCTGCCACTCGCTGCCAGAGTGCGAAAGGGCAGTGCTATTGCCAATGTCAGCCTTCAACCTCCCACGATAAGCGAAAAAACAAAGGAGCAGATTAAGGAGCGTCTTCTAAATGCGAACATCGAGCCTACCGAGGAAAGAATTAGAAACAACTTTAATTCAATGCTGGCATTTTCCAACACAGTACCAGTGGAAGTGCCAGTCAATAACTCTAATTTCAAGGTTGGCTCCTACGTTCTACTGCACCAGGGTGACCCATTTGATGAAGCAAATGCCTTCCCCCTTGAGATTTCCCGAGATTCTGGCAGGTTTCTGACGCTTGACTACAGCTTTGGACGCAGTCCCCGAAGTCTTGCACCTAGCAAAAGCTTGGTCTTAGATGCTTACGCTCCTGATATGCGTAAGATTCTGGACAAAGCAATTGAGCGTTTAGCAGCGGCGCCCACCATTGGAGCTTTGGCAGATGTCTTCCTGCACAAAGGACCGCCTGATTTTGACGAAAGCCGCCGAGTTGAAGCCATGGCATTAGCCAACGGTCTGGATTTCAATCCACGTCAGCGCGAAGCCTTTATCAACGCCTTTTCAGCCCGTAATTATTACCTAGTACAAGGGCCGCCTGGTACAGGTAAAACGTGGGTGCTGGCGCACATAGCAACTGCTTTAGCACGTTCAGGCCAGCGGGTGCTTGTCACTTCTTCCAATCACCGGGGCATAAACAATGCCCTCCGGAAGATTCAGGAAACGACCAGCTATTCCCATTTGATTAAAGTTGGTGACCATGACGACGCTGACGGCCTCGGCCAAGTGCCCAACCACTACAACTGCCCTGATTTGAAGCCAATAGCTGGCGAAGCATTTATTGTTGGAGCCACTTGCTTTGCCCTATGGACAAGAAGACTGGAAGGTGTAAAATTCGATGTCATAATTGCTGATGAGGCCAGCCAGCTAACGCAGCTTCAGGGCGCCGCGGCTATGCTCACAGGAAGCAAGTATGTCTTCATCGGCGACCACCAGCAGATGCCTCCTATAATTACCGCTGAGCATACCAATCCGGAATACTGCAAGTCAGTTTTTGAGTATCTGTTCGACTTCGCGCCGGGCACTACCCTCAATACTACTTACCGCATGAACGCGGCTATTGCGGACTACTCCAGTCGTCGTTTCTACGGGGGTGACCTTCAGTCACACAGTTCGGCGGCTACTAGAACACTGGTACTGGCTAACCCGTCTGAGCAATACGCCGACGTACTTGACCCTGCACATCCCAGTGTATTCGTGGACCTGCGCCACACCAACCTAAAAAACTATGAGCGTAGCGAGGCCCACTACATCGCAGACATGATAGCTGAACTCTTGGCTAGCGGCGTGCCAGCTCATGAAATTGCTGTGGTCTCCCCTTACCGTGCCCAGGGCCGGGTCATCCAACGACAGCTCAACAAGCGTTGCTCCGATATTGCCCCCGACGAGTTGGCCAAAATTACTATTGACACTGTCGAGCGGATGCAGGGCCAGGAGCGCGACGTGGTATTTCTGTCTCTCACATCGGGCAAATTCGACACCGGCTTACAGCGGGCCAGCTTCTATTTCATGCCCAATCGCCTCAATGTGGCCATCACCCGTGCCCGCGTCAAGCGCATTGTCATTGGCAGTTCCCGCATCGGCCTCGCCCACTTTGAGTCATCTGAATTACAACAATGGGCCGACCATTTCCGTGAATTTATTGAATCGTGCCACCAAATAACTCGTCTCAAGCCATTGAAGAAAAATCACTGAACCTATTACTCAAATTCATTATAACGACCTTTATAGAAACCTATTCCCATTTTAACCATGTCAAACACTTTTTCTTACCTCGACTTCTTCCGTTTGGCAGAAATAATTGACGGTAGTCGCTCGCAATTAGAGATGAACCAGTTTACCCACCAACAGATTATTGCCGTGTCGGCAGGCATTAAAGGCACAGCAGGTCTAGCGACCCCAGCTAGTCTGAACAGTGTACCAGTCGTGCATATCGCTAATATGGCAGACGGTAACGTCCTAATCCGGTCAACTAACCCTAATTCAACATTTGACATAGAAGTCAACCTTTTCTAACAAGCTGCTAAAAAGGGCGAGCCGAATAGCTCGCCCTTTCTTTTCATACCTCAAAATGCGGCCGGTCCTTGAACCTCGGCCAGTCGCCGCCCCAATGCACCCGCGCATCGGCCGCCTTCATCAGCCGCGCAAATTTGCTCAGCAGCAGTCCCGACCACGAAACCTCGCCATCCGGCAGCAGAAATGCCACGTCTAGCGCCGGCGCCGGCAACTGATTGTGCTTCGATTCGCCGCCCCGCTTATACGTCACCACCGGCCCCGGCTTGCTGCGCCCCTGTTCATATAACTCATCCTGCCGCTCCGGGCTCCGATAGCACTCCGTAATAATCGGCCGCCCGGCCAGCCGCAACACCGGGTCCCCCAGCCACCGCGCCAACGCCTGCGCGTAAGCCGCCGCCAGACTCGGCACCGCCTGCCCCAGCCGGGCCGCCTGTACCTTCAGTTGAACGCCGCTCAGCTGTGGTGCAGCCTGCTCTACCACGTTGGCAACCCTATTCGGTGACATCGATTCCCGTACTAATAGTAGGCTCATCAACTGCAGCCGGGGCCGCCACTACCCCCACCACCGGGGCCTTCACCACGTTTTCAGGTTTCTGCAACGCCTTCCGAACCGTCGCCCAGATAGTGACGATAGCCACAAGCGCCTGAATAATAAGGTGCCCGTAATTCTCAATTTTGTCGGGGTCCGGCGGTACAAGTTCATTACTGGCCACCTGGCCAACAAGGGCCGTCGCGAGGATATGCGCAAGGTGCCCGGTTTTCGTGCTACTAAACATGATGAAGGAAATTGGTTACAAATGCAATACTTGTTACAAATTTACGTAACATTTTGCAACATAGTTATTAGCCGTCGATTCCCACAGTTTGCATTTTTTAGGGCAGCCCCTACGGGCCGGGCTATCCGCCACTCCGCTTCGCTGCGGCCCTGCGGGCAGCCTCCCGTTGGTCGGCTTGGCTTCTATCCCTGCTGCGGCCAGCACCGCCTGGATACTGATTGATTCCCCAGCTACACCCAGACACTCCGCCAACCCTCCGCCGGCCATGCCGCCCGCCTTTCAGGACGGGCCGCCCGTCCGTCCCCACCAAACCCACGCCCTGGCCCCGGTCGTCGTTTCGCTCCATCGCTACCTTGCTTCGCAGGGTTTTGGGCTCCGTACCTCCGCCCAAAACCCCACTACGCGGCGTCCGCTCCTCCGCTCCACGCCGCCCCGGCCCTCTCCCCACCGCACCGCCACAAAAGCTGCATCAGGCACCCCAGATACAGCCCCGACGCCAACCCACCGCACCACGGCCCCGCCGTGCAGGGCCTAAAACAGGCCCCGCACCGCGCGCCCGCCTCCCCAGATTAGGTGCAGGCCGCAGGCCAAAACGCCTGCCGCCCGCCAGAAAAGTTTGCGTTCAGGCCACGCAGGCAGAAGCAAGGCCCGCTTCGCGGAGGGTTTCATTGGGGAGCACCCCAAGCCCCCGCCATCATGCCCTGGCTGACGCCCGGTCATCCTCCTCGGCTTCCGCGGCCTCCCGCTGGTCGGCCACTACCGCCTCACAAGGCCGGCTTCGCCGAGCATTCATTGGGCGCTGGCCGCCCCAATCCCCGGCTAAAAGGCATTTAGGTTTTCAAAGCAAGGTGCGGGCGCTCCAATTTATTGCATTTTATATAGCCGGGCGCCTGGTCATGCAGGCCAATATTTGCCATATATTTTATTACCAAAAGTAACAACATGTTACATTATTTCGTATCTTTAGTATGTAGTCCGGGATAGGCCCGGACGCCCGCCCTACCCGGAGGCCTACGGCGCGGGGCACCCACGGCTAACATCTACAGCCATGCAACCCAACCAACTTTTGCAGCTTGCCGCTGCCGCCTGGAAAGGCCCCGCCCTCTGCTCGTTCTCGGGCATCTATGTTTCGCAGTCCGCCGCCACCTATAGCAAGGGCGGCACCTCGTGGCACGTCATGCTCAGCCTCGCCAGCCGGCCGGAGTGCCAGCCTTCGGGGGGCTTCGCCGGCTCGTCGCCCTGCCCGTTTGAGGCCTTGCGCCAGGCCTTCCGCGCCATGCGGGCCGCGCACCCCGGTTTTTCCTTCGCCGCCGTGTGGCAGGTTATTAAGGCCGAGGATGAATTTGCCGGCGTACCCGCTCATGCCTAGCGTTGCCATTGCCCCAGCCGCGCCCGTCGTGGGCGCGGCTGCCAGCAAGCTCGCCGCCTTGCGCGTTACCCTGGCCCGCCTGGAGGCTAAGTATCCGCCCCGCCCCCAGGTTGCCCCCAAGCCCGCGCCGGCTCCCGTCTCGCCGGCGGCCGTGGCCGCCACTGCCGCGCTGGCCCGTGCCCATTCGGCCTTTTTTGATGCCCGCGCCGCCAAGTACGCGCTGCGCGATGCATACGACTCCCGGCCCGGCCGCTTCGCCAAGCTACGCGCCTCCGTCCTACGCTGCCGCGAGGCCCAGGCCGCTTACGCCGCGGCTGCGGCAGCCTACCACGCCAGCCCGGCGGGCGCTGCCTTGCGGGCCGCCCGCGCCAAGTACCCAGGTTTCTAGCCTCCGGCCCGCGCCAGCTGTGGCGCGGGTCCCTTACCCATTCATTTCATGGATTACGAACCAACTGAGGCCGAATTAAACGGCCTGAGCGGCGATGAAATGGCCACTGATGAAGCCCAGGCCGCTTTCTACGAGCAGGAAGCTGCCGCCCGCGAAGAGTGGGAGCGCCAAGCCTATTACCACCACGAGCAAGAGCAGCAAGGGTGGGATGATGGCGAGTACGAACAGATGATGTTCGAGGTCGAAGGCCACTAGCCGCCTAGCAAAAACCAATTTTCTAACCAGGGGCCGCCAAGTTGGGCGGCCCCATAAAACCGCCCCATCATGGCCAAAACCGCCACTCCTTACCAGCCCCAATTGCTCGACCCGCATAGCGCCGAGCCTCAGCCCGTCAACCCCAAAAACGGCCGCAGCTTCAAGCTGGCCGAGCTATACCAGCTTCTCGATTGCCATACGGTCGAGGTGATACGCCTCACGTCCGAGCTGATTTTAATCGTCGACGAAGAAGGCAAGTTCCGCAACCCGGCCTACCTCAATCTGCTGGCTACCTACCTGTGGCACCAGCACCAGCCCGCCGCCCGTGGCGTCGATTCCATCGTGGGCCGCGCCATCCTGTGCCACGACAAGCAATTCCGCTAACCAAGCCAACGGCAATGGGGCCGGCCGCCAACAGGCCCCACCTTTTTCATTTCCACTCCCAACCATTTCCCGTTATGTCCACCAAAGCAAAAACCCAACGCAGCGCTGCCACCGAAGCCGTTGCCACACCCACCGCCATAGAGGCTCCCGTGCTCACGCTCAGCAAGCCCACCACTACAGCCGCGCCGGCTTACCTCATCGAGAAGGCCGACGAGGCCACGGGCGAAGTCGTGCAGGTGTCGCGCTTCCGCTACCTGCCCGGCCACCCGCGCCAAGTGCGTTTCGACGCCAAGGCCGGCCAGTTCAACATCGGCGGCATCACGCCGCTCGGCAATTCCCTTTCCTTCATTCCGCTGGCCTGGCGCGTGTTCCAAGACGACATTCTGAACATGGGCCGCAAGCTGTGGGCCGAACTGTTTTTTGCCGACGACAAGGGCGCTATCTGCGCCGTGCTCTTTCACGGCTACAGCGTCGAAAACCTGTACCGCCTCATCGAGCCGCTGTTTTACGACGACCTGACCCTAGCCGACGTGACGGTGAAAGTCACGGCCGAGAAGAAGCAGACCACCAAGGACGGCAAGACGGCCACCTACTACATTGCCCAATTCAGCTACGAAGCCGCCGACGCGGCCGAGGTAACCGCCCGCCGCGACTTCGCCCGCGACTTTCCCATCTGGCGGGCTGAAACCTACACCGGGGCCGCTGATATGCGCATCCAGCACGGCTACACTGTGCCCGCCGAGGACGACCCGCAAGACCCGGAACCGGCCGCCGCTGAGCCGGCCGCTTTGCCCCTGGCTGCCTAATACCCCGGCCCCACGGTGCCCGCCGTGGGGCCCTTTGGCTTCCAACTTATCCATCAACACTCCCGATGAATCACCCCATCGAATTTCCTCAGTTGTCCCTTGAGCAGCCGGCCCGCGACGACGCCGAAGCTGCCTTGCTGGCCCAACTGGCCGAGCATCTGGCCGATACTAACCCGCTGCCCGACCTGCGCGACTTCGCCCCTCAGGTGCGTCAACTCTTTCCCGAGCCCGCTTACTTGGTCGGCTGCGGCAGCGCCCACATCTGGCTGCACCGCGCCGCCGACCCGCAGCGCCTGGCCCTTATCCGCTAACCCTATTTTCTCAACGTCATGTTTCACGCCCTTACCCATCACCCCGACTTGACCCAGGCCCAGCACCGCGCCCTGCCCCAGGTTAGCAATACCGACTTGAGCACCCTCAAGCAGGAGCTACTTGGCCAACCCCGCCAGCCCAACCCCGTGGCCCTGGCCTACGGCAGCCACTTCCACACCGCCGTGCTGGAGCCCACCACCTACGCCCGCACCGAGGAGCGCGGCATCAAGTGGGCCGACCTGGAGCAGCTGGCCCGCCAGGTGCGCCGGCAGCGCTATTGCCGCGACCTGCTTTATCGGGGCCAGGCTGAGCAGTCCTATACCGCCATCCACACCGCCACCGGCATTGGGGTGAAGCTTCGCCCCGACCTCTTGGTGCGCAGCCGTGCCGGCCGCCAGCTCACGCTCATCGACTTCAAAACGACCAGCAGCCCCGACTTAGCCCACTTTCTGGCTACCATCGAGAAGTATGATTACGACCGGCAAGCCGCCCTGTATCTGGATATACTCGGCGCCACCCGCTTCCTCATTATCGGCGTGCAGAAGAAGGCTGCACAAGAAGTATGGCGCGTTGAGCTAACAGCCATACCCGCCCTCATTGGACAGGGCCGCAAGAAGTACGCGGTACTGCTGCGCCACCACGCCCGCAAAGCCGCCGGCTTGCCCTCTCCTCATGCCCTGCCAGCGCCATCGACACTGGCTGCCTAACTTGCTGTTATTCGTTTCACGCACAGCCTTCTTACCACCATGACAACCTTCCAGATTTCCTATACCAGCGGCCAGTATTGGTACCACCTCCGCGCCGACAACGGCGAAATTGTCCAGTCTGGTGAAGGCTATACCACTAAAGCTAGTTGCCAGAACGGCATCCGGTCTGTACAGGCCAATTGCCAGCCGCAACGCTTCGAGTCATTCTTCAACGCCGGCCAGTACGGTTTCAACCACGTCGCGGCCAACGGCGAGATAATCGGCCGCAGTGAGAAGTATACCACGGCCCAATCCCGCGACCACGGCATCCAGGTCGTGTTGCGTGAAGCCCCCACAGCCCGAGTTGAGGACCTGAGTTAATTGTGGTTTCCCTGAAAGTAGAAATGCTCCGCTGGCAGTTGGCCATCGGAGCATTTTCATTTGACGAGAATAAGACAGGAGGTTAATTGTGCAACAAGCTGTTGCACAATTAACCTCCTGCCATTTGCTTCTGTATTGTTCTAGAAACGTGGCACCAGCCAGGAACCGCCACCTCACAAACAGCAGAAGCCCCCGCACCACCTACGACGACTCTCGCGTGCAACGCAAGGCTTCAGTGGATACAAAGGCTTCTTTCTGTGAACACGTTTGACAACGTGCCTTAATCAACTTTAAAATGTCGTCAGCGACGAGTAACAGCAGACGGAGTCTAGCCCTTAACCTCAGCCCCCGCGTTTTGCAGCAGTTGTATTGGGTTGACTACAGGCAGAAATGCGCGGCTTAAAATTGTGCCTGCGCCAAGTGCCAGCAATTGCCCTCGCGTGGTAGAATAGGCTAACCCAATCATAGTCCCGCCAATAGGAGCCGGCATTGCAGGCGCTTCATCCAAGCTATTGGTCAACAGTTTGGGTAGTTGCATTACTTTGAAAACAGTTTCGGTACGTATCTCCCCAACTTCTATTTTCTCAGCAGCGTCTTTTAGCGTGGCTTGGATAATGACCCCAATCCGAACCCGCACGATGCACTTCTTGGCATCCATGTCCTGCTCAGTTGTGATTCGATAGTCGAACCCACTCAACTGTTTGCCGGCAATGACCGGGTCCAGTTGATTATCCATGCGAAATAAAACGACCCGGCTTTCCAGAAACTTAATCTGGTCAACTTTAAATGTGGCCGAGGAAACAGATTTGGCGCTCAACAGAAAAGAGAAGAGAAGCGTGAATGATTTTTTTAGTAAAGGTCACAGACCTCGGATAACTCAGCTAATACAGAAAAAGCTGCCGGTTGGCCGGCAGCTTTTTCAGATTGGTTTCCGGCGGTGCGATTGCTCGCTCGCGGCTGCTTTTCTTCGGGGGCAACGAACATCACCATCTTATGCCAATCGGCACTGGTAAAATCGTCCGTTGCTACTGAATCGTGTAGCGTAACGGCAACTGCCTTGCTCTGTACTTCCTGCGGCGTAGTTACCAGCCGCGTCCCCAATGCTTGCTCCAAACGGATAAGCATTTTGAGGGTAAAGTTGTGGGTGCCAGTCAGCATCCGGCTTACTTCGGGCTCTTTCTTACCAAGCCGTTCGGCCAGGTCCTTTTGCGTGAGCCCTTGCGTGCGCAATGAATGTTTGATTTGGTCGGCGATAAGGAACGAGCGTTCCACGAATTGCCGGGCCTCGGGGGCGATTTCGATGTGGCCGAAATACTTGCTAGCCATGATGGGAGGAATTGATTTTTTATATTAGCCCGGTAGGTTCATCTGATGATACGCGCCGTGCAGCTGTTGGTTTTCAATCCAAACAGTCTGATTTTTCAGGCGGTGCTTCAAGATTTCCGCTACCTGGTTCATCATACGAAACGCGGGCCGAGTGTCGCCGTCCTGCGCTTTTTTGGTGGTCTTGCGGCCACCACCGCCAAGGACCATTATATCGTCCGAGCAGATGAATCCATACAAGCGCAGCAGGTTGCCGTAGGCTTGCGGGGGAGGAAGCGCCACCGCATCCCTTTCGGGCCGGAAAAAAGTGGCATCGCCGGGAGGAAGTGCCCCGCGTCTTGCCCCAATTTCCTCCAGCGCCGCGAGGATAACCTCAAGGTCCGGCCGGTACTCGTGACTGGCAATGAAACGGGAAATGAATCGGTCAGTTTCACTATCTTCTTCATTTTCAAGCCGCACGGTGTAGAAGTTCACCTTCGGCATTTGGCGGTATTCTTCGATGTAAACGACCAACTTACCTTAAAAGTTAAGTCAAAGGTAGATTATTTTTCTGCCTTCGCAAGTGCCACGAAAAAAATAACAGTGCCAACGCGTCAGGCCGGCTACTGGAAAGGGCGACGAAGTTACGCGCTTTTTTAGCAGTTGTAACGGCTCAAACTAACGTGATTGGTGTATCATGCCAAAGGACTTAGACTTGCTTGTTTAAGAGCCTACTTTCCTGCTTATTAGCCGCAAAGGTGCGTGGCACGGCCTACCCCACGGCCATCTTCCCCGCCTCATGCCATAGGAACCCCGGCAACGGCGTCGCCAGCTCCCAGGTAATGGCCATGGGCCGGTTCCCCTTGTGGCTCACGTACCGCACGGGCCCCAGGAACACATACGGCATGGTTAGGCCCGCGGCATCCTGATTCTGCTCACGCACAAACAGCAGCAAATGCTTCCCTTGCGCCTGGTGCTGGATATAGCTGATGCCCTTCGGCGTGTCCTCGGCTGTGCTATTCTGCGACTCCCAATGAAATAGCGTGTCGCTTATAGCATAGTCGTGGTAGAGGGTGGTAGGCGAGTAGTTGCGGCTAGACTTTTCGAGCGTGACAAACAGCAGTTCCGTGTTCAGGGGCGCGATGTAGCAGACGCCTTCGCGCACGGACGGATTGCGCTCAAACGTCCACACGCCAAACGCGCACAGGATTTCGTCGCGACTGTAGCGGCTGTGCAGTTGCAGCGCGCACTGGTAGGGCAACGCCACGGCCAGGGGCGGAATGCTGATTTGAGCCTCGCAAACGTCCACTACCTCCAGCACCTCCGCCGTCAGGGTTGGCATGGCCCGCAGCATGGCCAGGCTATCCAGCAACGAATCCAGGTCCAGCTTCGGCCCCGGCTTCTGGTACAGCAGGTAGTGCAGCATCAGTCCCATTTCCGGGCCCAGCGGGAGCTTCAGCAGCTGTGGCAATTCTTCCACCGCCTCGAACACCCGCCGCACAAAGGCCAGAAAAGCGGGCCCGTTGGCTTGCGCCAACCGCCAAACGCTGCCCACCAGCTGCTTTTCCGTGGCCGCCAGCTCCGGCGGGACCAGCACGCCCGCCCGGACTTTCAAGGCCGTCCAGCCCCGGTCACCGCGCGAGCGGTAAATGTCCACCAGCGCAAAATGCGTGTGCGCCAGAAAGGTGGCCAGTGTGAGCGGCAGCGCGCTTTCCAGGGCGAAGCCGCGTATCCGCCGTTCCAGCACCCGCACGCTCTCACCAGTGGCCGCCTTGATGTTGTCGAGAATGAACTTCATGGCCTCGCGCTCCATCTGAATGCTGCACCCCACCGGCAGCCGCGGAAATCCTGCTTCCGCTTCGCTCAGCACCGAGCCACCGGTGCGCCCCAGCAGTGCCCGGAATTTCTGCTCGTAGCTGTATTCCTGCCGGGCCTGCCCCACAAAGTCCAGCACCGTCAAGCACTCCTTGCTCTCGTGCAGGCGCAGCCCCCGACCCAGCTGCTGCAGGAACACCGTCAGGCTTTCCGTGGGCCGCAAAAACAGCAGCGTATCCACTTCGGGAATGTCCACGCCCTCGTTGAAAATATCCACCACGAACAGGTAGTTCAGCTCCCCGCGCCGCAGCTGCGCAACCGCCGCCCGGCGCTGCTCCGCCGTGGTATCGCCGCTGGCCAGGTAGCTGGCATTCAAGCCCGCCGCCTGGAACTTGGCCGCCATCAGCCGCGCATGCTGCCGCGTGGCACAGAAGCCCAGGGCCCGCGCTTGGTGGGGCGCCAGCAAATAGCGTTGCAGGGCGCCCACAATGGCACTCACCCGCACATCGTTGCTGGTGTACACGTTGGTCAGGTCTTCGGCGGCGTAGCGCCCGTTGGTCCACCGCACGTTGCGGTAGTCCACGGGGTCGGTGATGCAGAAATATTGAAACGGCACCAGCAGCCCCCGCGCAATGGCTTCGGGCAGCCGGATTTCCGCCGCAATGGTGTTATCGAAGTCCGGCAAGATGCTTTCCCCATCGGCCCGCTCCGGGGTAGCCGTCAGCCCCAGCAAAATGGTGGGCTGAAACCACGCTAAAATGGGCCGGTACGAAGCCGCCGCCAAGTGGTGCACTTCGTCAATCACTAGGTATTGGTAATAGTCCCGCGGGATGGTTTGCTGAAAGAAATCCAGCCGCGACGCGAAGGTTTGCACCGACACGAATAGGTACTCAAACTGCAGGGGCTGCTCAGTGCCCATCCACAGTTCCCCAAAGTTGGCCTCCCCCAGAATGTGCCGAAACGTGGCGCGGGCCTGCCGCAGAATCTCCTCCCGGTGGGCTACAAACAGCAGCCGCGGCAGCGTGGTAAACTGCTTGGCAAAGCGGGCATAGTCAAATGCCGATACCACCGTTTTGCCCGTACCCGTCGCCGCCACCACCAGGTTGCGGAAGTGTCCCCGCAAGCTGCGCTCCACCGCCAGTCGGTCCAAGATTTCTTGTTGGTACGGAAACAGCCGGATGCGAAAGTTGGGCAAAGAATCGGGCTCGGCTGTGCCGCTATTCTCCTGGCGCAGGGCTCGGGCCAGCTTCAGCCGCTGTTCGGGCGAGCTGCTGTAAGCCTCAAATTCCGGCGAGTTCCAGTAGGTCTCAAACGTGCCCCGGAACTTGTTCAATATCGCCGCATTGTCCTGCGCCGTCACTTTCACGTTCCACTCCAACCCGCTGGTCAGCGCCGAGCGGCTCATGTTGCTCGACCCAATGTAGGCCGTATCAAACCCCGAGTTGCGGCTGAACAGGTAGGCTTTGGCGTGCAGCCGCTCATGCGCCGTGTTGTAGCTGATGCGCAACTCGGCCCCCGGCAGCGCGGCCAGCGCATCCACCGCCTTCTGGTCAGTGGCGCCCATGTAAGTAGTCGTGAGCAACCGCAGCGGCTTGCCTTGCTCGGCAAACGCCTGGAGCGAGGGCAACAGTAACCGCAGTCCGCTCCATTTCACGAAGCTCACGATGAAGTCAATTCTGTCCGCCGTCGCAATTTCCTTCTTCAACTCAGCTTCCAACGACAGCTCCGAATTGCCCCCGCTGAACAGGTCACTTTGCGAAAACCGCAACGCCGGCTCTACCCCATCCAAGTGCTTGCCCAAATCGTGCTGCGCCGCCAGCGGCAGTTGCAGCCGCGGCAGCACCGCCCGTAGCAGTTGCCCTTCCGGCGCCAAGTGGCTGCCCGCCGCCAACACGTCCGAGTTTTCCTGCAGGTAGGCAATTACCCCATTGGCCAGCGCCAGTTGCTCGCCTACCTCCTCGTTCTTCGCCAACTGACCCAACACGCTGCCCAGCAACTGCGCCAGGTGCCGCGTAATAAACACCGCAGCATCGTCCGCGCCTAGCTTCTTTTCTGCAATGGCATAAACCGCCGTCTCTAGAGTAGCAAGCTGGCCCCGCAGCTGTTGCGTGACGAGGGTTTCGTAGTGGCCGGTTTCCAAAAGGTAGATTGTTTAGGCGGTTGAACACGCAAAGTCGCCACCGCCGCACAAGGAAGGGCTGATTTTGTCGCTGACTTCAAAACTACTCTCACAAGTCCCCTCCACCGCCCTTTCAGTCAACCCAATTGTTGCGACAGTGTCGCGAGAATCTCTGCACAGCCATGGCCAAGTTCCGCCAAAGATTCTCCAGACATTGTCTGGAGAATCAGTATTCCAGTCTTCTGTAGCTCCTGCCAATGCAAAAGGCCGGCCCCTAATGAGTAGGAGCCGGCCTTACCGGTTATTGATGGACAGTTGCTAACCCAGGGACTCCGATGCCTGCGTATCCACCGGCGCGGCATCCTTCACTTGGCCCGAGGCCTTGGCGGCCTGCGCCGGCGGGGTAATCGGCGTACCCGCCACCAGCTCTCCAAACAGCGGATTAACCGGCAGCGGCTGCCCGCCATTGCCGTCCGGCACCTGGTTGAAGATTATGGCTTCCTCACCGGGCGCGCTCTGCGCCAGGTGGTCCACCAGCACTTCCTGCCCGCTGTTGGCGTGCAGCGCCTGCGTGAGCAGCGTGTAGGTGCTCACGTCCACGTTATAGAGTTGGTTGAGTTCGTTCATCTGCGTAGCCGCGTCCTCGGCCGCGCCGATGGCATCGGCCAGCAGTTGAGTGTAGCGCCGAGCCTTGCGGTCGGCTTTGGCCCGTAGGCTGATGGCGCGCTTCATGCGCCGCTTAAATTGGGTTTGATAGGCCGTAAGTGCCATAACGAGTAAAATTGAAAGAGTGGAAAAAAGGACGGCCAGCCGTTGATGGCCGGCCGCTCTGTACCAGGGTGCCTCAGGGCTATGCCACGTATTCAATCGCCAGCGGGTTCGTGCTGTTGTTATTGAGGGCGTAGAACTTGCCGTTAATCTGCTGGTAAAAGTTGATACCCACCACGCCCACAACCAGATTAGCCGCAGCGGGAGCAGCCGGGAAACTGGCCACCACCGACTGGTTAGCTAAGGCTGCGCTGTTGATGGGCAGGATGCCCAGCGGAGCCGCCACCACGCCGTTAGTGTAGGTTAGCGTCTCCATATCCAGGTCCGAAGCAGCAAACACCACCTCGAAGTGCGTAGCGCCCTGCGGAGCGGCAATATCCGAAGCCGGATTCAGCGCCGGAATGCTCATTGTTACATCAGCACCCGCGCCCGTCACCTCGTAAGGGAAGTACATGGTCTGGCCAATACCAGCACCCGCGTTGAAGTTGAAGCCGAGCAGCGGAGCCGAATTGCCCGAGTCGAACACGCGCTGGCCCCGGTCGTTCGTGTCGTCGAGCCCGATGACTTCCCGCATCACCTTCGTGAGGCGGGCCGCCAGCTGGCTGTCGCTGGCCGAAGCAATGGCCACGCGCAGCGAGTCGCGGAGCAGTTTGCTATACTTGGCGGCCAGGCCAAATTCGGCCGCGTTTTCGCGGGTACGCGCCCGGCTCGGGGCGTTGGCGAAGGCCGCCTTATCGCCTTGCGGCTTTTGGGAAATGTTCCCGTTTTTGCTGAACACCAAGCCACCTACGGTGCCCTGGATGCCAATAATGCCCGTTTGACGTGCCATAGTGGTAAGCTGCTAAAAGTTGGAAAAGTCGTTGAAAATGGCTGCTTGCACTCTGCGACCTTGCTACCAGGTGCAGCCCACCCCGTAACGCCGCTTGTTTTTGTAGTTGAATTGCCGCCACTGGCGCGGCGTGAGCACTCCAGGGGCTCCGCACTTCCAGAGCCCCCGCCGGGCCGCTACAGCCGCTGTTTGCTGCGCGCTACGGCCTGCTACCCGATGCTTCGGGTCCCAGGCCCACGCCCAGCCCCGCACCACCAGCAAAGAATCAAGCGCCAAGGCCGGTCCGCCGCCTACGGGCAGTCGCACTGATGCCAGCGTCCGCCCGTACAGGTCCACGCCCTGCTGCGTTAGCAGCACCAGTTGTTTAGCGCCCAACAGCCGCGCTACCGAGTCGGCCGCCTGGTGCCCAAATGGTTGGTCCTGCTCCGGCGCATCCACGCCCAGCAGCCGCACCCGGTAAATGGTGCTGCCGGTCAATACGTCGTAGGTGTCGCCATCCACCACCCGCACCACCCGGCTCACTTCCTCTTTCGGCGCTGCGCTTGCACGGCTGACCGGCGCCAAGCTTTCAACAGCCGCTTCACCCAGGCCGAAACCAGCCGCAACCGTTAGCAACCACCCACTGAAATACAGCGCTTTATCTTTCATGGCACGAACCTACAGCCGGCTTTTAGCCGTTGTATATTCGTCTGTCCAAGTAGTCCCAATTCGCCCCCACATGCCCCAGGTTTGCCTCTATCCCAAAGACGTTGCCCAACTCACTGGCACCGGCTACGACGCCGGCAAGCGCCTATTACAACGCATTCGCATCCAACTGCGCAAGCCCACCCGTGCCTACGTCTCCGTCGCTGAATTCTGCCAGTACACCAGCCTCCCCGAGGCCGAAGTAACCGCCGCCCTCAACCGGAGCTGAAGGCAGGATGGAGGCAGTCTGCAGGCACTTCGCACCCACCGCTAGCGTATTGCGCCGCGACTACCTGAAAGGTCACTTGCAAGGTTTCAGGTAGTCTTTCAGGTAAGGTTTCAGGCAGTTCATAAACAAGCCTACTTGTAAGTCTACTTGTAAATGGCGCTTACAAGTAGACTTACAAGTAACAACTACCGCACCGGCACCCCATCGTACCACTCGCCCAATATCTTCTGCCAAGCCTCCAACACTGCCGGAGCCAGCAGCCGGGCCTTATCCTTCGCATACCGGTCCGTTACGTCCTCATCGGCGTGCCCCAGCACCATCTTGGCGAGGGCCTTATTACCGCCGCTAACTTGCTTGAGCAACGTGCCGGCCGTGTGCCGCGCCGTGTGAGTGCCGATGACCTGATGAATCGGCCGCCAGTTGTGCACCACCTTGCCGCCCGTAATCAGCCGGTCATCCCATTCCCGCGTCAGCCCGGCCTGCTTTGCAATTTCCTTAATCAAGTCCCCGCGCTGCTGCCAGGTACGCGCCGGGAAATGCCAATTCCAATGCTCGCCAATCTTCACGGCGATGGGTGGCAGCGGCACCGCTGCATCGTTCCCCGTCTTGCCCTGCGCGTGCAACAGCGCCGGCACGTTCGTGCCGTCCCCCAACGTCAGCATGATTCGCTCGCGCTTGTCGAACTTCTCCAGGTCTTCATACCGCCGCCCGCTGAACATCTGAAACAGCCACCGGTCTCGCTCCTCGGCCAGCGCCTCCGAAGTCGGCCGCCAGCTGATGAGCCGGCGAACTTCTTCCATCTCCAAATCCAGCTGCGGTGCGTTTTTGGCCGAGTATTGCAGCCAGGCCATATCAGCTTTCAGGTTCAGTTGCTCCAGGCATTTGCGGATGCCGGCAAAATGTATCTTGATAGTAGCATCAGACTTCTGCAGGTCCAGCAGGTGCTGCTGGTATTCTTTGGCCACTTTCTGTGTCACCTGCTCCGGCCGTAACTCAGGCCGCCATACCTCCATCATCGTGGCCAGTTGGTCATACTTGCGCAACGAATCCTTTGCCAGGTTACGGTTTTCCGCTTTCCATTCCTCCAGCACTTGCCGGAAGGTGCGAGTCACTCCCATTTTCACCGGAGCAGGCGCAGCCACCGACCGGACTTCGGCCGGCAGCAATTCAGCGAACATGGCAGCCTTGCTCACCTTCTCAAACGGCGCTGCATCCCAGAGCCGGTTAAAAGTATCTACTACCTGCTTGACCATCTTGGATAGCCGAGAGTTGATGTTGTAGTGAAAATCTGGATGAGTAGGTACTGTGCCTTCTTCTTTCGCTGTCAGCTTGCGTCCGCTCATCACGGTTTGGGATTCGCTATGCCACAGTAGCTCTATCTCACCATTCTTACCTTCCCGCTGAGGAAGGATGATTTCGCCCGTATCTACCTGTAATTCTTCTCCATGCCATCGCGCCGTTAGGCGGACGGGGCAAAACCCGCTTTGGTTGGTGGATGCTAGCCGCGGGTACAGCCGCACGCTGATTTTCCTTTTGTAGGGGGTAGGGCGAAGCATGATTCTCGGTTATGTCCCGGTTTCGTTCCCGGTTCCTGTCCCGGTTTACACTCAAAAATAACCGAACATGACCGAACTTCCAAGCCGCCGCTTTCTTCAAAAGCGCCTTAACGGCCTCAAAATGGCATAAACGCAAAAACACCCGCCAGTTATCGGCGGGTGTTCTCAGTATTAGCGCTCCCTCCTGGGCTCGAACCAGGGACCCTCTGATTAACAGTCAGATGCTCTAACCGGCTGAGCTAAGGAAGCTTTTTCTAGTCCGAAACCCGGTTGTTGTTGTTTCGGAGTGCAAATCTACAACGGGCTTTTGAAGATACACAAGCCCCACGTCATTTTTTTTCAAAAATTTCCGCCTCGCTTTAGTTCACAACACTGATTAGATTACCTTGCACGCTGACACTGTACTGCTTAAGTGGCAGCGGTGCCGGGCCGCCCGTCACCTGCCCTTTGAGGTCAAACTGCGAAGTGCAGCACGAATCGCGCATAAACAGCTTCGAATTGCGGTCGAGCGACACTGTCGCACAGGCGTCGTACGGACGGTACGGACAATTCCGTTCAAATGCTAGGAAGGTACCCGCACTCTGACGCACCACAATTACCCCCTTTACGCCCCCGTTGCCAGCCGGGCCTTTGGCCGGGATGGTCACAGCACCATTGTCGAAGCGCAGGGCAGCATATTCCTGAGCGCCCAGGCTCAGGCTTAGATTGACCGGGGCGTAGGGAATCTGGGGCTGCGTGTCGCTTTTGCTGCCGCAGGCAACTAGCAGGCCACCCACTACCAGCCCGGCTCCAACCCGACCAATCTGTGAACTGACAAACGGTAGGCGCATAACAAAAAAGTTAATAAGTGTAGAAACCGCGACCAGTTTTGCGGCCGTGGTGGCCGGCATCAACCTTCTGCTGCTGAATGCGGCTGGGCCGAAACTTGCCATCCTGATGAAACGAAGCGAACATGGCGCTGGTCACCGAGAAGTTGGTATCCACGCCAATCAGGTCCATCAACCGGAAAGGGCCCATTTTAAATCCGCTGGCTTCGAGCAACTCATCGACCACCTCGAAGGGGGCCACGTTTTCCTCCACCGCTTTCAGGCTTTCCACATAGTAGTGCCGGGCCACGCGGTTCACGATGAAGCCGGGGGCATCGGCGGCGCGCACGGGGGTTTTGCCAAGGCGCCGGGCCAGGGCTTCCACCGCGTCGGCCACTGCCGGGGCCGTAGCCACCCCGCTGATGACTTCGACCAGCGCCATCAGCGGGGCCGGGTTGAAGAAGTGCAGGCCCACTACGCGCTCGGGCACAGGCACCGGCGCCGCCAGTTGCGTAATGGGCAGCGACGAGGTATTGGAAGCCAGAATTGTGCTCGGTTGGTTGATAGCGGCTAGTTCCTGAAAAAGCTTGTGCTTCACGTCGAGCCGCTCCACCACGGCTTCGATGATGCAATCGGCGCGCACGTCGGCTAGCTCGGTGGTGAGGGTGAGGCGGGCCAGAGCAGCTTCGCGGGCGTCGGCCGTCAGCTTGTTTTTCTCCACCAGCTTGCCCAGGCCGGCGGCAATGGCGGCCTGCGCTTTTTCGAGCGCGGTTGTGCTCAGGTCGAACAGAATGGTGGGCAGGCCGTGCTGCACGCCGAGTTGGGCAATGCCCAGGCCCATGGTGCCGGCCCCAACGACGGCTAAGGTTTGAATCTCATTCATGGCACGAAGGTAAACGGCCCGCCCCGGCCGGTAGTATCCGGACAGGGCGGGCCGTTGCCTTGAGCAGCATTTACTTATTTCTTGAACAGCGAATTCACGAACGTGTGCCGGTCGAACAGCTGCAAATCGGTCATCTTCTCGCCCACCCCAATGTAGCGCACCGGAATGCTGAACTGGTCGGAAATGCCAATCACCACGCCGCCGCGGGCCGTGCCGTCGAGCTTGGTGATGGCTAGGGCCGTGACTTCGGTGGCTTTGGTGAACTCCTTGGCTTGCAGAAAGGCATTCTGGCCGGTGCTGCCATCAAGTACCAGCAGCACCTCGTGCGGCGCGTCGGGAATCATCTTCTGCATCACGCGCTTGATTTTGCTCAGCTCGTTCATCAGGTTCACCTTATTATGCAGGCGGCCGGCGGTATCGATGATGACCACATCGGCGCCCATTTCCACACCCTTTTTCACAGCGTCGAAAGCCACCGAGGCCGGGTCGGTATTCATGCCGTGGCTCACCACCGGCACGCCCACGCGCTGCCCCCAGATGATGAGCTGGTCAACCGCCGCGGCGCGGAAGGTATCGGCCGCACCCAGCACTACTTTCTTGCCGGCCGAGTGAAACCGGTGCGCGAGCTTGCCAATGGTGGTGGTTTTGCCCACACCGTTCACGCCCACCACCATAATCACGTAAGGCTGGCCGGAATTGCCGGCGCTGTCGAGCACGGCCGTAGAGCCGGACTTGTTATCCTCCAGCAGGCCGGCGATTTCCTCGCGCAGGATGCGGTCGAGCTCGCCGGTGCTCACGTACTTGTCGCGCGCCACCCGGGCCTCAATGCGGTCGATGACCTTCACGGTGGTTTCGATGCCCACGTCGGCGTGCACCAGCATGGTTTCCAGGTCGTCGAGCACGGCTTCGTCCACGGTGCTTTTGCCCACCACGGCCTTGCTCAGCTGCTCGAAAAAGTTGGTTTTGGTTTTTTCCAGGCCGGCATCAAGCGAGGCTTGCTGGGCAGGAGTTTCCTTGTCCTTTTTAAAAAAATCGAAGAGACCCATAGAGAGGGAAGAAATTGGAGCGGGGCAACACCCCTACACGCAAAAAGTCCCACGAAGGTGGGACTTTTTAAACTTTCAACGAAGCCGCAGCGGCCCGCAACTATTTGTTGCCGGTAGCCAGGTACTCCTGCACTTTGTCGAGCAGCACCATTTCCTCGCGGAAGGTGTAAGCACCGGTTTTCTCCGATTTCACGGCCCGAATCACCTTCGCCCAGTTCTTGGCGTTCTCGGTGGTTTTCAGCGTAGCAACTACTTTCTTAGCCATTGTTCAGGTTATTTAATTTCCTTGTGAACGGTCATTTTCTTGAGGATGGGGTTGAATTTCTTCAACTCGATGCGCTCGGGGGTGTTCTTGCGGTTCTTGGTGGTGATGTAGCGCGAGGTGCCCGGCATCCCCGAGGTTTTATGCTCGGTGCATTCCATGATAACCTGCACCCGGTTTCCTTTCTTGGCCATCTCGACGGGGGTGTGTGTTTTTAAATTTAGGACTGCAAAGGTACGGGGATTTTTGGAAACAGCAAAGCAACTCTACGCAACTTTCAGTCGGCGAAGCAGAACGGGCGGAATCGTGCGCTGTAAGAACGTCATGCAGAGCGTAGCGAAGCATCTTTGCCGCAATAGGTAAACCAATCGTTTTTGATTGCGTTGCGCGGTAAAGATGCTTCGCTACGCTCTGCATGACAGGCTGCTGTTGCGTTCAGTGGTTGCCAAACAGCTACTTCAACTCCGGCAGCTTAAAGTTTTCCAGCGCGCTGGGCTCAGCCATCAGCTTCTCAATATCGGCCACGGTGCGCGGGGCTTCGGCCGAGAGGTTCTCGTAGCCGGTGGCGGTAATCAGGGCGTCGTCTTCGATGCGCACGCCGATGTTCCACCACTTGGGGTCGCAGGGCGAGCCGGCGGGGATGTAAATGCCGGGCTCGACGGTGATGACGTTGCCGGCCTGGAGCGGGCCGTAGCTGCCACGGTCGTGCACATCGAGGCCCAGGTAGTGGCTGGCGCCGTGCGGGTAGTACTTGCGGAAATCTTCTTTCTTTTTGATGATGCCGAGCTTTTGCAGGCCGGCGGCCACTACTTCCTGGGTGGCTTTGTTGGGCGCATCGAAGGGCGCGCCGGGCTTGCAGGCGGCGAAACCGGCCTCCTGGGCAGCCAGCACCAGCTCGTAAATCTGGCGCTGGGCGGGGCTGAACGTGCCGGAGGGCGGGGCGGTGCGCGTCACATCGGCCGAGTAGCCGTGGTATTCGGCGCCGCAGTCCATCAGCACGAGGTCGTTGTCGAGGCGCTGGCGGTCGTTGGTTTCGTAATGCAGGATGCAGCCGTTGGCCCCGCCGCCCACGATGCTGGGGTAGCCCTGGAACTCGGCGCCGTAGCGGCGGTACACGTACTCGTGCAGGCCCTGCACCTCCATTTCGCCCATGTCGGGACGCATCAGCTTCAGCACCTCGCGCTGGGCCTGGGCGCTGATGCGGACGGCCCGGCGCAGCAGTGCCAGCTCCTCGGGCGTTTTGACGGCGCGCAGGCCGTCGAGCTTCTCGCCCAGCGTGGCATCGTCGAGGCGGCCGGGCGGGTGCGCGTCGATGGCGGCTTTGCGGGCCGCGTCGGTGGTGGCGGCAACGTAGTCGCGTATCAGCGGAGAATTGCCCAGCGCGGGGTTTTCCTTTATCTGGCTGGTCAGATACTCGGCAAAACCTTTGGAGCGCGTGAGGCCGAAGCGCCGGATGCCGGCTTCCCATTCGCTCACGGCCGGGTTGTAGTCGGCTGGCACGCTGGCCTGCTGCCGAAACGTGGCCACCAGGTTGTGCAGGTCGGCGGGGTTGCGGGCGTCGTCGCGGGTATCGGTGGGCAGGTTATCGAACAGCACTTTGTCGAAATCAGCCCACTTGAGGCCCGAGGCGGCAAAGTCGGTATCGTCGGCCGCGTACTGCACGGCCAGCTGGTTTTTGGCCCCGGCGGCGCCAAGGCGGCGGCCCGTCCATTGCTCGCGGGCGGGGTTGCGGGGCTGGGTGAACAGGGCTTCCGTCACGTCCGGCCGGCCGCCCACGGTGCGCGGCTCGGCGAAAAGCAGCAGCACCGCGTCGGGCTCCTCGTAGCCGGTGAGGTAGTGGAAATCGGGGTTCTGGTGGTACACAAAATCCACGTCGTTGGCGCGGTTGCGCACCGGGGCGGCAAACACCACGGCCACGCTGTGCGGCGGCAGCTGCGCCCGCAACAGCTCGCGCCGCTGCTTGTGGAAGGCCGGTGTGAGGAAATCGGTGGGCCGGGCCGGGGCCGGATATTCCACGATGGGCTCGGGAATGGAAGTGGGTGCTTGGGCCGCCACGGGCAGCGCGCCCAGACTCAGACAGCCGCTCAATAAAACGTAAGCCGCCCGTCGCGTGGGCAGGCCCAAAACCGCTTGGGCGTAGAATGGAAACCGCATAACAAGCTACTTGCTGATGAATGACTACCTCGAAGCAAGATAGCCGCCAACAGACAAAGCCAGCGCCGCTACAGTTGCCGGAGAGACAACTGTAGCGGCGCTGGCTTTGTACTTGCGTACTCGGTGGTGAGTAGTTGGTAGTCCGATTATCGAAGCAGTGCCGGCATCATTTCTGACCACCGGCTACTCAATATCGAGCACCAACAAATCAGCTAGTAAACGATGAAGCCCTGCTCCTTGGCCTTCTTCAGGACCGACATGATGCCGTTCTTGTTGATGGTGCGGATGGTGGAAGTCGCTACTTTCAGCGTCACCCAGGCGTCCTGCTCGGGGATGTAGAAGCGCTTTTTCTGCAGGTTCGGATAGAACTTGCGCTTGGTCTTGTTGTTAGCGTGCGAAACGTTGTTACCAACGCGGGTACGCTTGCCGGTCAAATCACAAACACGGGCCATGATATCGGAGGGTTAAATTTTATACAAAGCAGGGAAACGGGCCGCAAATATCGGCAAAAGTCTGGCATTCACCAAACACCCCGCGCTATTTCCGGTCGGATGCGCCCTCAGGGCCTGATTTGGGCCGAAATTTCCAGGGGCAATGGCGGCAGCCGCTCTGGCAGCAGCTGCCCCGGCGGCGGTGGTACTGCTCGGTGAAGACGAGGTAGCCTTCGGGCGTGTAGTAGAAATCGCCGGGCTGGAGCGGCTGGGGTTTGGGCGGAGGCATAAGGGAATCAAAGGTAAGCCGGTGGGTGTTGAACCAAGTTCAGGCCGTATATTGCTCCTGAAACCTCCTATTTATTCTATGAAAACGCCTAGCTACTTTGCGCTGCCGCTGTTAGCCCTTCTGGTTACGGGAAATGTAAAAACGGCCGCTGCGCAGGGTGTAGCGCCGGTGGTACTGACGGCGGCCACGGCCCCGGCGGGCGTGCGGCCGGCGCTGGCCCGCGAAGAAACGGCCCTGGCCGACCCGGTGCGCGAGGCGTTGCGCACGCTGCCGCAGGCGAAAAAGAAGTTTCTGGCCGGCCTGCCCGAGGGCGACCAGTTCCTGCTCTCGGTGCGGGTGGCGGCTTCGGATACGAGCTTCCGGCAGGCATTGGCGCGGGTGCTGGGCTGGCGCGGCAACACCGTGCAGGCCCTGCTGCTGCCCGAAGCGGCCGACTCAGCCACACCCGCCGAGCCCATGCCGGTGAGCTTCCCCGAAACGGCCGTGGTGGACTGGACGCTGCTGCGGGCCAGCGGCCGCGAGGAAGGCAACTACGTGGGCCGCTACAACGAGACGGCCGCGCAGGTAGAAGGCATGCGGCTGCGGTAGCAACTGAACGGGCGGGGCGAAAATCCGTAATTTCGGGCCTCACCAATTCCCGCCCCTGCAATGTCCGCCACCACCTCCTCCCCCACCGCCACCTCGGCCCGCGCCGCCGAGCTCATGCAGCTCGAAGACCAGTACGGCGCCCACAACTACCACCCGCTGCCCGTGGTACTGAATCGGGGCGAAGGTGTGCACTTGTGGGACGTGGACGGCAAGCAGTATTTTGACTTCCTCTCGGCCTATTCGGCCGTGAACCAGGGCCACTGCCACCCGCGCATCATTGCGGCGCTCACGAAGCAGGCGCAGCAGCTCACGCTTACGTCGCGGGCGTTTTTCAATGACCAACTGGGGGCGGCGGAGAAGCAGCTGTGCGAGCTGTTTGGCTACGACAAGGCCCTGATGATGAATTCCGGGGCCGAAGCCGTGGAAACGGCCTTGAAGCTGGCCCGCAAGTGGGGCTACCAGGAAAAGGGCATTGCCCCAAACATGGCCCAGATTGTGGTGGCCGAGCATAATTTTCACGGGCGCACCACGGGCATCATCTCCTTCAGCACCGATGGTGACAGCACGGGTGGCTTCGGGCCCTACATGCCGGGTTACCGGGTGGTGCCCTACAACGACGCCGAGGCGTTGGAAGAGGCCCTGCGCGACCCGCATGTATGCGGCTTTTTGATTGAGCCCATCCAGGGCGAGGCCGGCGTGATGGTGCCCGACGCAGGCTACCTGGCCAAAGCCGCCGCCAGCTGCAAAGCGCACAAGGTGCTGCTGATTACCGACGAAATTCAGACCGGGCTGGGCCGCACCGGCAAGCTGCTGGCCTGCGACCACGAGGGCGTGCGCGGAGATATTCTCATCTTGGGCAAGGCCTTGAGCGGCGGCGTGCTGCCGGTGTCGGCGGTGCTGGCCGATGACGAAATCATGCTTACGATTCAGCCCGGGCAGCACGGCTCCACGTTTGGCGGCAACCCGCTGGCCTGCGCTGTGATGCGCGCCGCGCTGGACGTGCTCATCGACGAGAAGCTCGCCGACAACGCTGCCCGGCTGGGCGAAATCTTCCGTGAGCGGATGCGCCAGGTGCAGGCCCAGCGCCCCGAAGTGGTGGACTTGGTGCGCGGCAAAGGCCTGCTGAATGCGGTTGTCATCGTGCCCGCCGCCGATGGCCGCACCGCCTGGGACGTGTGCGTGACGCTGATGGAGCGCGGCGTACTGGCCAAGCCCACGCACGGCGACATCATCCGCTTCGCCCCGCCGCTGGTGATTACCGAAGAACAATTGCACGCCGCCTGCGATGTGATTGCGGAAGTGATTCTGGCCTTCTAAACGCAAGGTTTCGCAAGGTTAGAAGAGGTTTCGCTAGGTTTGTTGTTTCGCTGATTTCATCCATCGGCTCACCTCGCGAAACCTCTTTTAACCTTGCGAAACCTTGCGCTATCGTACTGGGAACACCAGTCCTTCTTCGGCCCGGCCGATGTGGCCATTATCGGCGCGGGGCTGGTGGGGCTGACGGCGGCCCTGTACCTGAAGCAACTACGGCCGGCCTGGCGCGTGGTGGTGCTGGAGCGCGGGCCACTACCCAGCGGCGCCAGCACGAAAAATGCCGGCTTTGCCTGTTTTGGGTCGATTTCGGAATTGATTGAACAGGAAAAGCGCGGCGACTTGCAGGCCGTGGTGGCCGCGCGCTGGGCCGGGCTGGCCCGCCTGCGCGAGTTGCTGGGCGATGCCGCGCTCGACTACCAGCTGGTGGGCGGCTACGAGCTATTCCGGCACGAAGAAGCGGCATTGGCAGCCGAATGCCGCGACAAAATCGACTACTTCAATGCCTTGCTGGCCCCGGTGGTGGGCCACGCCCAAACCTTTCGGGATGCCAGTGCGCAGGCTGGGCAGTTTGGCTTTAGCGGCGTGGGCACGCTGCTGAAGAATGAGCACGAGGGCAGCCTCGATACCGGCCGCATGATGCGCGCCCTGCTGGCCCGCGCCTGGGCCGCCGACGTGCCGGTGCTGACCAACTGTGCGGTGGAAGCCATTGAGAATTCCGCCAATGGCCACCAACTGCACCTCGCCAACGGCGCGACCGTGACCGCCGGGCAGGTGCTGCTGGCCACCAACGCCTTCGCCACTGAGCTGCTGCCGGAGCTGGCCGTAACGCCCGGCCGCGGCCAAGTGCTGGTGACGGAGCCGCTGCCCGACATGCGACTGCTCGGCACGTTTCACTACGACCACGGCTACGCCTATTTCCGGCAGCTGCCCGACCACCGGATTCTGCTGGGCGGCGGCCGCAACCTCGATTTTGAAGCGGAGGCAACGACGGAGCCAGGCCTCACGCCTGCTGTGCAGACTTACCTCGAAAACCTGCTGGGCGAGGTGATTGTGCCCGGCCGGCAGCCGCGCATCGACTACCGCTGGAGTGGGGTAATGGGATTCGGGCCGGCGCTGGCACCCATCATCGATTGGGTGCGGCCGGGCGTGCTGGCCGCCGTGCGCTGCAACGGCATGGGCGTGGCGCTGGGGGCCGGCACCGGCTGGCAGGCAGCCACGAAACTGGTCGCCGGGTAGCGGAAACCGGCCAATCTTCGTACAGCCCAACGCCGACCATATTTCCGGCTTTCCCTTATGCTTTCTCTTACTTTTTCCCGCTTGTTCAACGTGCGCCTACTGGTAGTGCTGATGGCTTTTAGCGGCTTGGCCAGCGGCTGCCAGAGCAGCCGGCCAAGCTTTTCGTTTCAGCCCATTGGGCTGCGAGCGGCAACGCCGATTGCGCGGGCGACCATAGCCCCGCCCAGTGCTTCTAAAGCGGCTGTTGCGGCATCCGCACCTTCTGCGGCGGGGCTTCCATCGGTGGCATCCATTAGTGAGCAAAAGCCTGCCCGGCTCCTACCTGAAGCACTGGTAAAAGCACCAGCACCGGCCGCAGTTCAATCGCAACTTGTGCCGTCGGCGCCGCCCATGCCGTCGCAGCTTTCAGCATCAGTACCGGCTCAAGTAGCTGCAACTACCAACGCTACCCAAAGCCGGGCTTCCGCTCCATTCCGGCGGCATTTGCTGCACCGGGCGCACGCGCCGGCGCGGCAGGGGCTGGGCCTCACGGTGCTGGGGCTGCTGGGCATGGTGGCGCTGGTGGTGGCCCTGGTTGGGCTGGCCATCAGTGGCGGGGGCGTGGGCTGGATTATCACGGCGGCGGTGGCGGCGGGTGTCGTGTTGCTGGCCTACCTCGACCCGGGCGGGCATTAATTGGCCGGCCGGGCCGAACTTTGCGGGGCCGGGCGGCTTATTCAAGCTTCCCATTCATTTTCTCATTCGTACCGGCCGGGCTGAGGTCGGTTTTATGCCGCTTATGCTCCCTACTCACCGCCCCCGCCGCAACCGCAAGTCTGCCGTCATTCGTGACATGGTGCAGGAAACCCGCCTCACCGCGCACGATTTCATCTACCCCGTCTTCATCACCGAAGGCCATAACCAGACCGAGGAAATCAAGTCGATGCCCGGCATCTTCCGCTTCACGGCCGACCGCGTGATTGATGAAATCGGGCAGTGCGTGGAGCTGGGCGTGAAAGCCTTCGCGCCCTTCCCCAACATCAACGAAGTGCTGAAGGACCCGATGGCCCGCGAAAGCACCAACCTCGAAGGCCTCTACCTGAAAACAGTGGCCGACATCAAGCGCCAGTTCCCCGAAGTGGTGCTGATGACCGACGTGGCCATGGACCCCTACAGCTCCGATGGCCACGACGGCGTGGTAGACCCCGATTCGGGCGAAATCCTCAACGACCCCAGCCTCGAAGTGCTGGGCCAGATGGCCCTGGCCCAAGCCCGCGCCGGCGCCGACATCATCGGCCCGAGCGACATGATGGACGGCCGCGTGGCCTGGATTCGGCGGGTGCTGGACGAGAACGGCTTTTCGCACGTCAGCATCATGAGCTACACAGCCAAGTATGCGTCGGCGTTTTATGGCCCGTTCCGCGATGCGCTGTCGTCGGCGCCCAAGAAGGGCGACAAGAAAAGCTACCAGATGAACCCCGCCAACCGCCTCGAAGCCCTGCGCGAGCTGGCTTTGGACGAGGCCGAAGGCGCCGATATGGTGATGATTAAGCCCGCGTTGAGCTACCTCGACATCATTCGGGAGGTGAAAAACCACACCCACCTGCCCGTGACGGCCTACAACGTGAGCGGCGAGTACGCCATGATAAAAGCCGCCGCCCAGAACGGCTGGGTCGACGGCGAGCGCACCATGATGGAGGTGCTCATGAGCATCAAGCGTGCCGGGGCCGATGCCATTCTGACTTACTTCGCCAAGGAAGCTGCTGCCGTGCTGCGGCGGGGGTAGGCGGAGATTCTCGGCCACAAAAATGGGCAAATTCGGGCGGCAATGCCACCGAATTTGCCCATTTTTGTGGCCTGGCTTTCTTCTGCTAACTTGCTTATTGCGATGCCTGTGTCATTCTGCCGTTTTCCGATATTGGCACTGGCGGGCTGGGCTTGCTTGGCGCAAACCGCCTGGGCGCAACCGGGCAGGCCCAAGCCCGCGCACTTGTTGCCGCTATACCGGGCCGTGGATGCCCGCATGCGGCAGGTACCCGATTCGGCGGCCCGCACGGTGGGTGGGCTGACGCGCTTTATTGCCACGGCCTTTCAATCGGAGGACGAGCGGGCGCGGGCGGCCTTCGTATGGGTGGCCCGCAACATCCGCTACGACGTGGACAACCGATACGTGCTGGACTCGCGCCCCGAACACGCCACAACGGTGCAGGAAACAATGGACCAACGGCGTGGCGTGTGCCAGCACTACGCCGAGCTGTATAGCGCACTGGCCAACCAGGCGGGCGTGCTTACCTACGTGGTGCCCGGCTACACCAGCTTGCGCGACCCGCTGGGCCACGCTTGGTGTGCCAGCCGCATTGCGGGCCAGTGGTGGCTGATGGACCCGACCTGGGCCGCCGGACACCTGGCGAACGAGACGTTTATTCCGGAATTCAACGACGCGTATTTTCGGGTGGCACCGGCCGTTTTCATCGCCACCCACATGCCCTTCGACCCGCTGTGGCAGCTGCTGCCGGCGCCACGCACGCCGCAACAGTTTCAGCTGGGCACGCAGCCGCCCGCACCGGACGAGCCCTTTGCCTTTGCCGATTCGGTGGCCGCCTACGCCCGCCAGAGTCCTGAGCAGCAGTTGCGGAACATCGCCCGGCGCGTGGAGCAAAACGGCGTGAAGAATGACCTCACGTTTAATTTCCTGCTTCACAACCGCCAAGCGTTATCCAACCAGTTTGTCAGCACGTTCAATGCGGCCGTTGATGCCTCCAACGCGGGCATCAGGGATTTCAACGCGTTCATCGTTTTTTTTAATCACCGGTTTTTGCCGCACCGGTCCGACGAAGAACTGCAGCAGCTGCTCGTGCCCGTGGCAGCGCACTTGGCCAAAGCGCGCCGCCTGCTGGCCACGGCCCACCCCGCTACGCCCGACCAACAGGTTGCGCTGGCCGAGTATCTGACCTCTTTGCAGCGGCTCGAAACCAGGCTGCACGATAGCCAGGCTTTTACCGAGCGGTACCGGCATACCACCAAAATTATGCGGCTCATGCTCTTCAGTAATTCCGCCGCCACGGGGTCGCTGACACAGTCCAACGATTAACTCGTCACCACTTAATACTTGCTTGCCCCGTGCCCATAACCCGCCGCGCTACCCTAGCCGACCTACCCGCTATTCTTGCCCTGGTGCGCCGCGTGGTGCCGCTGATGCAGGCCAGCGGCAACTTCCAATGGTCGGTCGACTATCCGAATGAGGCCGTTTTTCGGGCCGACATCGAGCACAACCACCTTTGGGTGGCCGAACTGGACGGAGCAATAGCTGGCGTGGCTGCCCTCACGCAGGACCAGGACGAGGAATATGCCCAAGCCGACTGGGACGTAACCCAGCCTGCCCTCGTGACGCACCGCCTGGCCGTGGACCCGGCTGCGCATGGCCGCGGCGTGGCGCTGGCGCTGATGGAGCAAGCCGAAAAACAGGCTACAGCGGAAGGATTGCACGTTTTGCGCGTCGACACCAACTCCGAAAATGCCGCCACGCAACGGCTTTTCCCTAAGCTGGGCTACCGGTTTGCGGGCGAGATTACGCTGGCGTTTCGGCCGGGGCTGCGGTTTTTCTGCTACGAGAAACGACTTGGGTAATGGAATTGATTCGGTTCGGTCTGGTGGTTCTTCTGCTGGGGGCGGGCATGTTCTACAGCGTACGGGCCGGCAAGCTGACTATGGCTGCTGCCTGCACTGGCGGCGTGCTGGGCCTGTTGATTTACCTCGGCAGTGGCTTTGCCGGCTTGGCACTGCTGGCGCTGTTTTTCGCATTGGGCACGGCCGCCTCCGGCTGGCGCGTGGCCGACAAGCGCCGCCTCGGCCTGGCCGAGGAAAACAAGGGCCGCCGCACGGCCGGCCAGGTGGTGGCCAATGCCGGTGTGGCCGGCCTGCTGGGCTTACTGGCCTGGCAATACCCGCCCGCCGCACCGCTGGCCGGCCTGATGCTGGCTGGCAGCTTCGCCGCCGCCACGGCCGACACGCTTTCGTCCGAGCTGGGCAATGTGTACGGGCGGCGCTACTACAATATCCTCACGCTGCGGCCCGATGCGCGCGGCCTTAATGGCGTGGTAAGCCTGGAAGGCACGGCGCTGGGGCTGGCGGGCTCGGCGGTGCTGGCGGCGGCCTATTGTAGTAGCTTCGGCTGGAACGGAACCTTTGGCTGGCTGCTGGTGGCGGGCACGGCCGGCAACCTGATGGATTCGGTGCTGGGCGCGACGCTGGAGCGGCGCGGGTGGCTGAGCAACAATGCGGTGAATTTCATCAATACCCTGACCGGCGCGCTGCTGGCAGGCGGGCTGGGGTGGTGGCTGGGCTAGTGTGGGGCGTTTTTCAGCTGTTAATTAGCTGCTACAGCCCAAACGGCCAGCGTTTCTGGCTTCGGCTCCAGAGCAGGAAAGCGCCGGTGCCCAGCGCCATCATGCCCAGCGCGGCTACCTGGAAATACAGTTTGAAGTGTACGCCGCCCCACGTCACCTCGGCCGGCGCAATGCCCACGAACACGAACAGCCACACGATGATGGCCAGAATGACGGGCAGCGGGTAGAGCGGCATTTTGAAGGGCAGCGCGCTGGTGCCGCGCCGCTTCCGCAGCAGCATCAGGCCCACGGCCTGGCCCACGAACTGCACCAGAATGCGCATGGCCAAGATGGCCGAAATCACCTCGCCCAGCCGGAACAGCAGGCTGAACACGAAGCCCACGCCGCCCAGCAGCAGCAGCGACACGTACGGGAACTGCTTGGTGGGGTGCAGCTTGCCGAAGATGGGCAGAAACTCGCCGTCGGCCGCCGCCGCGTAGGGAATGCGCGAGTAGCCCAGCAGCACCGCAAACAGCGAGGCAAACGCCACCAGCAGCACCATGGCCGTGGCAATGGTAGCCGCCGTGGGCCCGTAGAGCCGCTCCATAAACACGCTGATGATGAACTGCGACTTGTCGCCGGCGCTGGCCTGCCAGCTCTGTACTTCCTGCCAGCCGATGACCGTGCCCACGCTCCAGTTCAGCAGCAGGTACAGCGCCGCGATGCCCAGAATGCTCAGAAAAATGCTGCGCGGAATTACCTTTTCCGGGCCTTTGATTTCGGCGCCGAGGTGGCACACGTTGTAGTAGCCGAGGTAGGAATAGATGGTTTTGACGGCCGCCTGGCCCATAGCGGCCGAAATGAGCAGTCCCGGCAAGGCCGAGAACCCGCCGCTCGGGAAAATATCGACGTGGTGGTTGGGGTGCGTGACGCCGCCGAAAATCAGCCAGCCCATCAGGCTCAGCACGCCCACCCACAGGGCCACGCCCAGCTTGCCAATGTCCTCGATGCGGCGGTAGAGCAGTACAATCAGCAGCAGCACCACGGCGCCGGCCACGGCTTTGGGCTGCCACCACTCGGTCATCGGCACGAGGTAGCCGAAGTATTGGGCGAAGCCAATGGCCCCCGAGGCCAGTACCAGCGGCGACTGAATGAGCGTTTGCCACACGTAGAGAAACGACATGTAGCGGCCCCACTTCTGCTCGCCGTAGGCCAGCTTGAGGAAGCGGTAGCTGCCGCCGGCTTCGGGGTAGGCCGCGCCCAGCTCGCTCCAGATGAGGCCATCGACCGAGGCCAGGGCCGCGCCCACCAGCCAGGCCAGCAGGAAATTCGGCCCCATGAAGCCCATCACGAGCGGCAGGGTGACAAAGGGGCCAATGCCCACCATGTCAATCATATTTAGCGCGGTGGCTTGAACCAGGCCGAGGCGGCGCTGCAAAGTAGGTGCGGACATGGGGGCGAAAGTAGCGCGGACTTTTAGTCCGCGCCGGATAACGGCCGGACTCGCGGACTACAAAGTCTGCGCTACATCTCACCAACCCTGCCGCTACGGCCCCGTAAGCCCGACCAGTAATTCATCGAACCTTCATCAACTTTTCATGGCGGGCAGCTCTTCTAAAATTGTCGTGTACGGGGCCATTGGGGCCAACCTGGCCATTGCCGTTTCCAAGTTTGTGGCGGCGGGCTTCACCGGCAGCGCGGCCATGATGTCGGAAGGCATTCATTCGCTCGTCGACAGCGGCAACGGCTTGCTCATTCTGCTGGGCATGAACCGCAGCGCCCGGCCCGCCGATGCCCGCCATCCCTTCGGCTACAGCAAGGAAATCTACTTCTGGACGGTGATTGTGGCGGTTTTAATCTTTGCCGTGGGCGGCGGCATGTCGCTCTACAAAGGCTACCAGTACATCCGCAACCCCGCCCCGCTCACCGACCCGACGTGGAACTACTGGGTGCTCGGGCTGGCCATCGTGTTCGAGGGCGTGGCCTGCACGCTGGCCTACCGCGAGTTCCGCAAAACGCAGGGCGAGCAGGGCTTCTGGCAGGCCCTGCGCACCAGCCGCGACCCGGCCGTGTTCGCCATTCTGCTCGAAGACCTGGCCGCGCTGGTGGGCCTCGTCATTGCGCTGGCCGGCATTTTCTTCGGGCATTTGCTCAATAATCTGTACTTCGACGGCGCCGCCTCTATGACCATTGGGGCGCTGCTGGTAGGCATGGCCGTGTTCATGCTGAAGGAATCGAAGGGCCTGCTGGTGGGCGAAGGCGCCAGCCCCGAGGTGCTGCGCAACCTGGAAACCCTGGCCCGCCAGGATGCCGCCGTGAGCCAGCTGCGCGCCCCGCTCACGATGTACCTCGGCCCCGCCGACGGCATTCTGGCCCTCGACATTGCCTTCCACGACCACCTCACGGCCGTGGAAGTGGAGGAAGCCGTGCAGCGCCTGCAAACGGCCGTTAAAGCCCGGTACCCCGAGTTCCGGCAGATTTTTATCGAAGCTTCGTCGCTCGTCGGGCATGCGGAAAGGGCTGGAAATGCCGCGCGGACTTTGTAGGCCGCGCTGCGTTTCATCCATTCGCGGGCCACAAAGTCTGCGCTACTTTCCAACACCTCCCCAGCCTCCCGCGTAAAGCCCCGCCATGAGTTCGCCCAACAGTTCCAAGTTTGCCATTTACGGGGCCATCGCGGCCAACGTCGCCATTGCCATCAGCAAGTTTGTGGCGGCGTATTTCACCGGCTCGTCGGCCATGCTCTCGGAGGGCATCCACTCGCTCGTCGACAGCGGCAACGGCATCCTTATTCTCTACGGCGTGCACCAGGCTGGGAAGCCGGCCGATGCCCGCCACCCCTTCGGCCGCAGCAAGGAGCTGTATTTCTGGGCCCTGATTGTGGCCATTCTGGTGTTTTCGGTGGGCGGCGGCATGTCGTTCTACGAAGGCATCGAACACCTCAAGCACCCCGCGCCCATCACCGACCCCACCTGGAACTACGTGGTGCTGGGCCTGTCGCTGGTGTTCGAGGGCATTTCCTGCTTCCTGGCTTTCAAAGCCTTCAATGCCGACCGGGGCGACACGGGCTTCTGGGAAACCCTGCGCCGCAGCAAAGACCCGTCAGTATTCGCCATTCTGCTCGAAGACCTGGCCGCCCTGCTGGGCCTGACCATTGCGCTGCTGGGCGTGTATTTCGGCCACTTGCTGAACAACCCCTACCTCGACGGCTCGGCTTCCATTGCCATTGGCCTGCTGCTGGTGTGCGTGGCCCTGTTTCTCATCTACAAAACCAAGCGCCTGCTGGTGGGCACCGGCGTCGACGACGAAACCATCGACGACATCGAGAAAATCGTGAAATCCCAGCCCAACATCGAGCAGCTGGGCCCGCCGCTCACCTCCTACCTCGGCCCGGCCGACGTCATTCTGGCCCTCGACGTGGAGTTTTCGTCGAAGCTGTCGGCCAATGAGATAGAGCTGGCCATCGATAAAATCCAGGACGACATCCGGGCCAAATACCCGGAAATGAAACGGATTTTCGTGGAAGCCAAGTCGCTGTCGAGCCGGCCCACAGCAGCATAGACCGATACCAGAACGTCATGCAGAGCGCAGCGAAGCATCTTGCGTGTGGCAGTAATTCTCTCCCTTGCGATTGGATTACCACCACAAGCGAGATGCTTCGCTGCGCTCTGCATGACGTTCTTTGAATTCTTTACGACCGATAGTACACAATCCTACCCCCGCCGCATGGCCAACGCTAACGCTTCCAAACTTTCCCTCTACGGCGGCATTGCCGCCAACATCGCCATTGCCATCAGCAAGTTTGTGGCGGCGTATTTCACCGGCTCGTCGGCCATGCTCTCGGAGGGCATCCACTCGCTCGTGGATACCGGCAACAGCGGCTTGCTGCTCTACGGCACCGCCCAAAGCCAGCGCCCACCCGATGCCGAGCACCCCTTCGGCCACAGCAAGGAACTGTATTTCTGGGGCCTGATTGTGGCCGTGCTCATTTTTGCCATTGGCGGCGGCATGTCGTTCTATGAGGGCATCAAGCACATTCAGCACCCCGAGCCCATTGAAGACGCGGGCTGGAACTACGTGGTGCTGGGCCTGTCGTTTCTGTTCGAGGGCATTGCGTTTTACCTCTCCGTGAAGGCCCTGCTGGCCCAGTCGACGGGCAACATCGGCTTCGTGAAGATGCTGCGCACCAGCCGCGACCCGGCCGTGTTTGCCTCCGTGATGGAAAACCTAGCCGCGCTCGTTGGCCTGGCCATTGCCGGCCTGGGCGTGTTTTTGGGCCATTTGCTGAACAATCCGTACTTCGACGGGGGCGCTTCCATTGCCATTGGCCTACTGCTGATGCTGGTGGCCATTTTTCTGGTGGGCCGCACCAAGGGCCTGCTGGTGGGCGCGGGCGTGGATGCGCCCACCCTGGCCAACCTCGAACGCATTGCCCGCGACCAGCCGCAGGTGCGCGAAATCCGCTCGCCCCTCACCATGTACCTCGGCCCGAACGATGTCATCATGGCCCTCGACGTGGACTTTGCCGACAACCTGAGCTCAAACCAGGTGGCCGCGGCCGTGGAGGAGCTGCAGGATGCCATCCGCCGGGAGCACCCCGAGGTGCAGCGCATTTTCATCGAGGCGAAGAACCTGGTGCCGGCAGCAGAGAAATAGTGCATGCCCTACAAAATAGAACGTCATGCAGAGCGCAGCGAAGCATCTCGCGTGTGGCAGTAACTCAATCTTCATTGGTTAGTGGTGGCACGCAAGATGCTTCGCTGCGCTCTGCATGACGTTCTGGTGACGTTCTGCGAAGCTCAACCTTAACCTCAGCTGCCTTTTTTCGGTTTAAGCTATACCTTGCCCGCGTCGGCCTCACCAGCCGGCGCGGGCATTCGCACTCCTACGACCTTCCTGCTATGGCCAACTTTTCCCCCGAAACCAGCCCCTTCAAGTCCTTTTGGTGGGGCGGCTACGAATGCACCGACCAGCTCAACGCCTTCGGCAACCGCGTCGATTTTCTGCCCCTCACCGGCCACCTGCAGCTGATTGACGAAGACTACGCCGCCCAAAAGCCGTTCAATATTGGAACCGTGCGCGAGGGCATTCGCTGGGCGATGATTGAGAAAACGCCCTACCACTACGATTTCAGCACCGTGCAACTGATGCTGGACGCCGGCCAGCGCCACGGCGTGCAGCAAATCTGGGACCTGTGCCACTTCGGCTACCCCGATGACCTCACGCCGCTGCACCCCATGTTTGCCCGGCGCTTTGCCGCGCTCTGCCGCGCTTTCGTGGATTTCTACCGCTCGCAGCGGCCCGACGACGTTCTCATCGTCACGCCCATCAACGAGGTGAGCTTCATTTCGTGGCTGGGCGGCGATGCCAACGGCACCGCCCCCTACTGCCACGGCCAGGGCTGGCGCGTGAAGTACGGCCTGATGCGCGCCTACATTGAGGGCAGCTACGCCCTGCGCGAGGCCGACCCCAGCATCCGCCTGCTCACCACCGAGCCGCTCATCAGCATCAGCCCGCCGCCCAACGCCTGGCCCCAGCACCGCCGCGAGGCCCGCGAGGCGCACCACAACCAGTTCCAGGCCACCGATATCCTCTGCGGCCGGCTGTGCCCCGAGCTCGGCGGCAGCCCCGAGCTGCTCGACATCGTGGGCTTCAACTACTACTACGACAACCAGTGGCAGCTCCACCCCTACCAGAAGCTGGGCTGGAACGACACCGTGATGGACCCGCGCTGGGTGCCGCTGCACAAGCTGCTGCGCAAGGCTTACCAGCGCTACGGCCGCCCCTTCGCTATTACCGAAACCAGCCACCCCGGCGTGGACCGCCCCCTCTGGTGGCGCATGATTGCCGACGAGTGCGCCCAGGTACTGCGCAAGGGCCTGCCCCTGCAGGGCGTGTGCATCTACCCGCTCATCGACCGCCCCGACTGGGACCATACCGACCAATGGCACCAGTCCGGCCTCTGGGATGCCGACCTTTCGCAGCCCGGCCCGGCTCGCGTGCTGCACCAGCCCAGCGCCGAAGCCCTGCTGCAGGCCCAGGCCGTGGTGAGCGCGGCCAAGGCTCCTCGCCGCCGGCTGCTGCTGCCCCAGTTGCCAGAGCTGTTGTAGAGACGCACTACTTTGCGTCTCGTTATTCGCGCCGCGTGGCTGTCGCTCAACAGTATTCGCTCTTCGCAAGTCGTTCAGCGAAGAGACGCAAAATGCTGCGCCTCTACTTTTGCTAACATGACGAATCCCGCCACTGCCACGCTGCTCACGCCCCTCGGCTCGCTGGCCCTTACCGGCTCCGAGGCGGGCCTGAGCGCCGTCACGTTTCTCGATGAAGCGGCCGAGGCTACTGCTGCCGGCAACGTCCCGGCCTGCCTGCGCCCGGCCCACGAGCAGCTGCAGGCTTACTTCAACCGCGAGTTGCGGGAGTTCAACCTTACTTACGCCCCCACTTTCGGCACCGACTTCCAGCGGCAGGTGTGGCAGGCGCTCACCGGCATCGGCTACGGCCGCACCGCCTCCTACTTCGACGTGGCCAAGCTGCTGAATAATCCGAAATCGGTGCGGGCTGTGGGTGCGGCCAACGGCCAGAACCCGCTGGCCATCGTGTGGCCCTGCCACCGCGTCATCGGGGCCGATGGCAGCCTGACGGGCTACGCCGGCGGCATGCACCGCAAAAAGTGGCTGCTGGAATTTGAGCAGCCAACGCGCCAGGGCGGGCTGTTTGGGTGAGAAAGAGAAAGAAGAACGTCATGCTGAGCGCAGCGAAGCATCTTGCCCGCCAACACTAATCCAATCGAACGGATTACTGCCAGCACGCGAGATGCTTCGCTGCGCTCTGCATGACGTTCTTTTTCCCGTTTATCCGGCAGCCCCCACCAGCTTCAGCAGGCCCTGGTAGATGATGTTGTGCTGCCAATAGAGCTGCAGCACCATCGGCACGTGGTGCCGGCCGGGCAGCACGGTGTAGGCCGGGGCCTGCCCGGTGGCCTTCAGCCGGTCCCGAAACCGCGCCGAACTGCCGCTGATGCCCGGGTAGGTTTCGCCGCCGATGTAGAAGATGAACGGCGGCAGGTTGGGCTTAATCTTGTAAATGGCTGACACTTCCTTCCACACCGCCGGGTCGGTGCCGAAGGGAATTTTGTACTTGGCATCGCCCTCGTACTTCGATTCTTTAAGGTAGTTATACATGTCGAGCCCGGCCGGGTCGTCCATAATGGCCCCGCGCACCGGGTTTCGCGGCAGGCCGTTGCGGGCCAGCAATTCATCATCCGTAGCCAGCAGGGCCGCCAGGCCGCCGCCGGCCGAGTGCCCCATCACGAACACGCGTTGCGGGTCGCCGGCGTATTTTTTGATATTGGCCACAGTCCAGGCCAGGGCGCGGGCGCAGTCGGCGGCCTGCTCGGGCACGTGCACGGCGGGCGCGAGGCGGTAGTTCATCACCACGGCTACTACGCCCTGCTTGGCCAGCCGCCGACCCACAAAGCTGTAGAAGTTCTTGTTGCCGCTCGTCCAGCTGCCGCCGTGAATGAACAGCACCACCGGGTAGCCCGCCGCATTCGGGGACGCCTTTTTGGGCGAATACACGTCGAGCAGGTGGCGTTCCTTATCAAAATCGGGAGCCGAGGCGGGCACGTAGGCCACGTCTTTGGCGCGGTGGCTGGGGCGGGCCGCCACGTATTCGGTAGCCAGCACGACTACTACAATTGCCAGCAGCAATGCCACCGGAGTAAGCAACAGGAAACGACGCATTACAAGAACAAAACAGGGATAGCTGCCGCCGAAAGCCGGCGCAGTGGCCTCACCTACGCCCGGCAGCAGACAACAGTTTGCCCACCTTGCTGCCCGTGCCGCCCCTGATGCTTGGCGGCGTTGGCTTTATCTTTGTCAGAACCAGCCAGGGGGATTAATTCCCCCGGCCGCATCCTTCGTTCTTTATTTCCAATCCGTGTTGATTTCCGCTTCGCTAAAATCTGTTTCGCAGGCTCTGGGCGCTTTGCTGGTGCTGGGGCTGCTTGGGGCCGCACCTGCCCACGCTCAGCGTAAGAACCGTACCAGCGCTGCCAACCCCGATGGCAGCCTGGCGCCTGCTGCTGCCCCTTCGCCCCGTTCTGCCCGCCTGCAGCCGCTGTTCGGCGGCCTCACGCCGGCACAGGCCACCCAGGTTATCGGCGAAGCCCAGCTTAAAGCCATTACCGCCAGCTTTGCTTCGCCGGCCGAAGCCAGCGCCTTTTTCGCCACCAAGGGCTTCGAGTACCTGGGCGAAAACAAGCCCGATACCGCCACTTACCGGTTCAACCTGGCTTGGCTGCTCGACCCCAAAAATGCCGATGCCTACCGCGGTTTGGGCATCGTGGCCAGCAACCAGCCAACACCTGATGCGGCAATTAATCTGCTTACCACTGGCCTGGCCCTGGCCCCTGCCAATAGCCTGCTGCTGAGCGACCTGGGCACTAGCCACCTTATCCGTTACGGCCAAACCAAGAAGAAAAAGGACCTCACCGCCGGCCTCGACCTGCTGCAGCGCGCCACAACCGTCGCGCCAACCAATGCCAACGCCTGGCAGGAATTGGCGCGGGGCTACTACTACCAGGAGAAATACGCCGAAGCCTGGGCCGCTGTGCACAAAGGGCAGGCCATCAGCCCCGGCAGCCTCGACATTAACTTTATTTCTGACCTGCTGGCCAAGCTCCCCGACCCGCAAGGCACCTTCAAATAGGCCAGGCTACGTACCGGTTTCGGCCCGGCCCGCGTTAGCGCCGTATAGGCGGCCTTATTCACCAACAACCTCGCGTATGCGCTTTCGAGCATTTGTTTTGGGCCTGATGGCCACCAGCGCCCTGGCGGCTCGCCCGGCGGCTGCCCAGCACCAGCGGCAGGTGCGCCACTACAACTCCCAGGGCCGCCCCTATTACCAGGGGCCCCTGCACGTTACCCTGGCCGGGGGCACCGGCCTCTACAACGGCGACCTGGGCAACAGCCCCGGCGACAACTTCTTCGGCCTGGCCGGCAGCCTGGGGGTGCTCTACCGCCTCACGCCGCACCTGCACCTGGGCAGCGAGTTCACCTACGCACAGCTCGGTGCGCGCGACCACCTGCGCGAGCGCGGCCTGGCTTTCACCAGCAACAACGGCCTGGGCACGGTTTTTCTGCGCTACGATTTGCTGGCCGACGAGTCGGTCTTTGCCGCTTCCAACGGCGAGGCCCCCATCTTTCAGGTTTACGTGCAGGGCGGGGCGGGCCTGCTGCTCTACGACCCGCAGTCGTACCTGGGTACCAGCCGCTCGGGCAGCAGCACCGCGTTTTTTGCGCCCGAGCGCAACGATTACCCGGCCCTGGCCGGCGCCTTTCCGGTGGGCGCGGGCTTTAGTGTGCACCTGTTCGACCGCTGGCGCGCCGGCATCGAAGGCAACTACTATTTCACCACCACCGACCAGCTCGACGACATCAGCAACAAGCGCCTGGGCGGCGCTTCGGCCAATACCGACGGCTTCGGCACCCTCATGCTGAAGCTCGATTATTCGCTGGAATAGCCTGCCGCATACGCGCCGCCACCTAAGCCAAAAGGCCCGCCAGCAATGCTGACGGGCCTTTTTCGTTAACGCAACCCAGGTTCGGCTATTCCTTCACGAAGCGCTGACGGAAGGTCTGGCTGCCGTCGCTCACGTTGAGGAGGTACATGCCCTTGGCCAGGTTGCTCACGTCGAGCGTGCCATTGCCGTCGTAGCGGGCCGTCGTCACCGTCGCGCCGCGCAGGTCGCTCACGCGCACACTCACGATTTGGCTGTTGCCTTCGAGCAACATATGCAACTCGTTGGAAGCCGGCACGGGGTACAGGCTCAGCGCGTGGCTGTCGCTTGCGGTAAGCGAATTCACTTTGCTAGCCGCGGGGGCCGTGGTAGTCGTTTGGGCCACGAGTGCCGCGCCGGTGGTTACGCCCACGGCGTTCCAGGCGTTGGTGACGGCAGTTACCTGGGCCGAGCCGGCCCCGTACAGGTCCGTAGCGGCCTGGATGGAATAAGTGCGGGCCTGCGCGTAGGTCGAGCTGGCCACCATGTACACATCTTCCATGCGGAAGGTGATTTTCGCGGCGGCATCGAGGCCGAGGCCGGCAACCGAGAAGGCCACGCCTTTCTCGTTGGTCCCGGTTTTACCGTTGGCAATCAGGTAGTACCAGTAGTTGAGCACGCCTGAGTTGGTGTGCACGCCGCCGTTGTCGGAAGTGCCGGTGTACCAGTTAATACCCTTATAATAGTCGGGCTGGCCCTGCGACTTTGGGTCGCTCATCGAGCGCAGCGCAGCCTGCTGCTTGTCGATTTCCTCGCCAATCAACCAGGTCGACTTCGCTTTTACGCCGCCCGAGGTGAAACCCAGATTAGCCACGGCATACGCTTCAATCGACGCGCCCCAGATGTCGGACAAGCCTTCGTTCATGGCGCCCGACTCGCCGGAATAAGTCAGGTTGGCCGTGTTTTCGCACACGGCGTGGCCGATTTCGTGGCCGCACACGTCCAGCGCCGTCAGCGGGCGGAAACGGGTGGCCCCGTCGCCGTAGGTCATGCGCGTGCCGTCCCAGTAGGCATTCTCGTAGCTGCGGCTGTAGTGCACATAGCTCTTGATGATGGCCCCGGCGTTATCGTAGGAGTTGCGGCCGTGCACGTTTTTCCAGTAGTCATACGTCGCCTCAGCCCCCACATGGGCGTCGCCGGCCACGTTGTCGAAGGTGCTGTTGTTGTATTCGGCGGCCGTCCAGTTGTTGTCGGCGTCGATGAAGTCAACTGCGCGGGCATACTGGGTGCCCTTCTTCATGTTAAAAGTCTGAATGCCTAATCCGCGGCCGGTTTCGCGCAGGAAATAGCCGCCGGTGGTAGTGCCATCGGCAATCGAGCGGGTGCCGCTGTAGGCCGTGGCAAAGCTGCCGGTCGCGCTGGTGTGCTTGATGATATTATCCTGTTGCACCACCTCACCGGTGTGGGCATCAACGTAGATATAGGCGCGGCTCACCGGCTCCTGGGCATACACGTCGAATTTCCAGGCCAGGGTCAGTTGGTTTTTGCTTTCGGCGCGGGTGGCGCGGGCGTTGCGCACAATCACCAGTTCGCCCTGCGGGTAGTAGCTGGCCGACGACTTGCCGGTTTCCTGCTTCAGCAGGGTTTCCTCGCCCAAGTCCTGCCACATGTATTTGGTGGCGCCTACGTGGGCCATCGCGCGGGCCAAAGCGGCCGAAGCGCTCAGCGAAGGGCTGGTGCTGAGGCCGGAAATCTTCTCGATATCACCGCTGATGGATTCAATTGCGCCGCCTTTGCGGTGGGCCGTGTACTCGGCGTGCTCGACGCGCACGCCCTGGTAGTATTGGGCAAATTTTTCGTGGGTGAAACCCAACTGGTCGGTTTCGACGCGGGCGGCGCGCAGCTGGTCGCTGGTGCCTAGGGCCAGTTGCTGGCGCAGCACCTGCTCGGCGGCCACGCCACGGTAAGCGGCTTTGCCTTCGGCATTGAATTGAACCAGTACGGGTTGGCCGTCTTCACCCAATATTTTGTTGGCAACGCGGCGGGCATCCTGGGCCTGAGCTACTTGAGCCGTGAGCGAGGCGAGCAACAACAACGTTGCGGCAGAGTACTTGTTAATCATGTAGAGAAAGATTAAAAATGATTTTTTCAATTGTCACGCTATTTAGCCGACAATTATTTGACAAATTACCCAAAATTTTTAAATATTCAATAACAAATCACTAATACTAAAGCAATTTCCTGAATCAAGTCTTTTTATGGTGTGAAATTCCCTGACTTTCAGCTTGGTAATGCCAAAAACGCAAAAGAGCCACTGGCAGTGCCAGTGGCTCTTTTGCGTTTCAAGCTCAGATAAGACCTATTCCTTCACGAAGCGCTGGTGGTACACTTTCTCGCCGTCGCTCACGGTGAGGGTGTACATGCCCTTGGCGAGGCTGCCGATGCGCAGCGTGCCGTCGGCGAAGGTGGCACCTTCGACGCGGGCCCCGCGCAGGTCGTACACCGCTACGCTGCTGATGGTGGCGTTGTCGCTCAGCGTCAGGTTCAGCACATCGGTGGCGGGGTTCGGGTACAGGCTCAGGCTGCGAACTTCGGCGCGGGCCGTGGTGCCGGTGAGCGTAGTCGGCTCGCCCGTCAGCGGCGTAGCGCCGGTGATGTTCACGGTGTAGTCTTCGGTTTCGCCGTAGCTATAGCTGCCGCAGCTGGTGGTGGCCGAGTTGTCGCTCAGCACCACGCGCATGCGGGTGGTGCCGTTTTTGGCCGAGGTGGGCACCGTGAAGGCAAACGAGCGGTTGGTGGCGACCGAGCTGGCGGCCGCATTTACCACGAGTTCGCCGGCATCGGTGAACACGCCGTTCTTGTTGTAGTCGATGTACACTTTCACGTACTCCGAGTAAGCGGTACCCACGAAGCCAGCCGAAACGGTCACCGTCTGCGACGTGCCACCGGTGATGGTGGGCGCCGTCAGGGCCGTGCCATTGTAGTAGCCGGCATCGGCACCCGAGGTACGGGCCAACGTGCCCAGGGCCACGTAGTCGAGGTACTCATACGCTACGCTGGTGCCTTTGCTGGTGCAGTACGTAACCGTACCGCCGCCGCCACCACCGGCCGCAGCGCCCACGCCCACGGCAAACCAGGCGTTGGTCACGGCCGTCACCTGGGCCGAGCCCGCGCCGTACAGGTCCGTAGCGGCCTGGATGGCGTAGGTACGGGCCTGCGAGTAGGTCGAACTGGCCGTCATGTACACGCTCTCCATGCGGTAGGTGATTTTAGCCGCCGCATCGAGGCCCACGCCGGTTACGGTATAAGCACCGCCGCCTTCGTTGGTGCCCGACTTGCCCACGGCCAGAATGTAGTACCAGTGGTTGAGCACGCCCGAGTTGGTGTGCACGCCGCCGTTATCGGCCGTGCCGGTGTACCAGTACTGGCCTTTGTAGTAAGCCGGCTGGCCCAGCGACTTGGGGTCGCTCATCGAGCGCAGGGCGGCCTGCTGCTTGTCGATTTCCTCGCCAATCAGCCAAGTCGACTTCGCTTTCACGCCGCCCGAGGTGAAGCCCAGCGTGCCCACCGCGTAGGCCTCAATCGAAGCGCCCCAGATGTCGGACAGGCCTTCGTTCATGGCGCCCGACTCGTTCGAGTAGGTCAGGTTGGCGGTTTTTTCGCACACGGCGTGGCCGATTTCGTGGCCGCACACGTCCAGCGCCGTCAGTGGGCGGAAGCGGGTGGCCCCGTCGCCGTAGGTCATGCGCACACCATCCCAGTAGGCGTTTTCGTAGCCGGCACCGCCGGGCACGTCATCAAAGTGCACGTAGCTTTTGATGATGGCGCCGGCGTTGTCGAAGCTGTTGCGGCCGTGCACGTTCTTCCAGTAGTCGTAGGTGGCCTGGGCGCCCACGTGGGCGTCGCCGGCCACGTTGTCGAAGTTGGCGTTGTTGTATTCGGTCCAGCTGTTGTCGGCGTCGATGAAGTCGGTGGCCGAGGTATAGCTGTTGCTCTTTTTGCAGTTGAAGGTCTGGATACCCAGGCCGCGGGTGGTTTCGCGCAGGTAGTAGCCGCCGGTGGTAGTGCCGTCGGCGAAGGAGCGGGTGCCACTGTAGGCCGTGGCAAAGGTGCCGGTAGCGGCCGCGTGCTTGATGATGTTATCCGTCAGCACCACGTCGCCGGTGTGGGCGTTCACATACACGTAGGCGCGGCTGATGGGCGCGGCGGCGTACACGTTGAATTTCCAGGCCAGCACCTGCGGGCCGTTCTCCACGCGGGCGTCGCGCACAATCACCAGCTCGCCGGTGGGGCGGTAGGCTTCGGCGTTGGCTTCGCCGGTCTGCCACATGTATTTCTTCGCGCCTACTTTGTTCAGCGCCTGGCCCAGGGCCGCCTTTTCGCTTACCGAGGGCGTGACGCTCAGGCCCGAGATTTTTTCGAAGTCCCCGTTGATGCTTTCCACCGTGCCGGCTTTGCTGTGCACCAGGTAGTCGGCGTGCTCCACGCGGATGCCCTGGTAGTACTGGGCGAAGCGCTGGTGCACCATGCCGAGCTGGTCGGTATCGGCGGCGCGCTGCACCATCTGGTCGGCATTGGAGAGGGTCAGGTGCTGGCGCAGCACCTGGTCGCCGCTCAGGCCGCGCAGGGCGGCTTTGCCTTCGGCCGAAAACTGCACCAGCTCGGGCTGGCCGTCTTTGCCGACAACTTTATTGGCAATTTTTGCCGCATCTTGCGCCTGCGCCGAAGCGAAGGATGCGAACAACAACAAGGCCGCAGCCGAGTACTTATTGGTCATAAAAGTGAGGTTATGTTGGGAGTTGGTGAAAATGAGTATTTGTCAAGCCAAGACGCGTATTCTTGCGAATCGTTCGGCAATATCCCCGAATAATTTGAACTTTTCGTATTTCCTCATTAAAAATTCATTAATTATTTATTAAATTCATCATTTTACATCAATAGTTATATTAATTTTATTTACTGTTGCTACATCGATAATCAGCTTGATTATTCCAAGCCGACACGCGCGCACCGGCAATTATTTCCCTGAATACTGCAGCCGCCCTGGGCTTATCCGCAAACGCAAAAAAGGGCCACCAGCAATGCCGGTGGCCCTCTTTCGTTGGTTCGGGAAAGGCTATTCCTTCACGAAGCGCTGGTGGAATACTTTCTGGCCGTCGCTCACGGTCAGGGTGTACATGCCTTTGGCCAGGGCGCTGATATTGAGCGCGTTCTCGTTCAACACCGCACCGGCTACGCGGGCACCGCGCACATCCGTCACCAGCACGCTGGCAATGGGCGAGGTGCTCGGCATCACCAGGTTGATGATGCTCGTGCCCGGGTTGGGGTACACTTCCAGGTTGCGGGCCACGGCGTTGCCCAGCGAGTTGCCGCTGAGGGTGGCCACACCCGAACCGGTGAGCGTGCCGCCGGTCACGGTGATGGAGTAATCTTCGGTTTCGCCTTCGGTGTAGCTACCGCAGGCGGCGGTGGCCGCGCCGTAGGTCATCACGATGCGCATGCGGGTTTTGCCGTTTTTGGCGGTGGTGGGTACCGTCCAGGTGCTGGTCAGGTTGCCGGCCGAAGCGGTGACCACGCCGTAGTCCATGCGCTCGGCGGTTTCGAAGGTGCCGTTCTGGTTCCAGTCAACGTAAATGCCCCAGTTCTCATCGTAGGCCGAGCCCGAGAAGCCGGCGCTCAGGGTCATCGTCTGGCTGCTGCCGGCGGCCACGCTGGTGTTCAGGGCCGTGCCGTCGTAGTAGCCGCCATCGGCCCCCGAGGTGCGGTTGATGCTGCCGAGCTGCACGAGGTCAATCCACTCGTAGGTGACGCTGCTGCCTTTGCTGGCGCAATAGGTGGGCGTGGTGGTGCCGCCGCTGGTGCTGAAGGAGCCGATGGCGCTGTAGGCGCTGCTGCCGCTGCTGCACACGCTCTGCACCTGGTACTGGTAGGTGGTGGCGGTGGTGAGGCCAGTGAGGGCTTTGCTGGTGGTGGTGCTGGTGGTGGTTGTCCAGGTGGTAGCGCCCGATACGCGGTACTGCACGTTGTAGGACGTAGCGCCCGAGATGGCCGCCCACGACAGCGTGGCCCCGGTGGTGGTGATGCTGCCGGCCGTCAGGCTGGTGGGAGTGCCGCAGCCGGTGGTGCCGCCGCTATACGCCGCGCCGATGCCCACGGCATACCAGGCGTTGGTAACCGACTGCTCCTGGGTTGAGCCCACGCCGTACAGGTCCTGCGCTGCTTTGATGGTGTAGGTGCGGGCGTTGGCGTAGTTCGACGAAGCCGTGAGGTACACGCTTTCGGCGCGGAAGGTGATTTTAGCCGCGGCGTCGAGGCCCAGGCCAGCTACCGAGAAGCTCTGGCTCTTCTCGTTGGTGCCGGTTTTGCCGTTGCTGATGAGGTAGTACCAGTAGTTGAGCACGCCCGAGTTGGTGTGCACGCCGCCGTTGTCGGCCGTGCCGGTATACCAGTAGGTGCCTTTGTAGTAGGCGGGCTGCTGGTAGGTGTTGGGGCTGCTCATCGAGCGCAGCGCGCCGCCGGCTTTCATGATTTCCTCGCCGATGAGGTAGGTTGACTTGCCAGTGAGGCTGTACTTGGATACGCCAAACGCCTCCACGCTGGCTCCCCAGATGTCGGAGAAGCCTTCGTTCATGGCGCCCGACTCGTTCGAGTAGGTCAGGTTGGCGGTTTTTTCGCACACGGCGTGGCCGATTTCGTGGCCGCACACGTCCAGCGCCGTCAGGGGCTTGAAGGTGCTGGCGCCGTCGCCGTAAGTCATTTCGGTGCCGTCCCAGTAGGCGTTTTCGTAGCCTACACCGTCGCCGGGCGTGTCATCGAAGTGCACGTAGCTCTTGATTTTAGCCCCGGCGTTGTCGTAGGAGTTACGGCCGAAAACGGCTTTCCAGTAATCGTAAGTGGTTTGGGCACCGAAGTGGGCGTCGCCGGCCACGTTGTCGAAATTGGCGTTGTTGTACTCGGTCCAGCTGTTGTCGGCGTCGATGAAATCGACGGCGGCGGTGTAGCTGCTGCCCTTCTTGCAGTTGTAGGTTTCGATGCCCAGGCCGCGGGTGTACTCGCGCAGGTGGTAGCCGCCGGTGGCGGTTTCGTCGGCCAGCGAGCGGGTGCCGCTGTAGGCCGTGGCAAACGTGGCCGTAGCCGGCGTGGCGTGCTTGATGATGTTATCGGTCAGCACCACGTCGCCGGTGTGCGCGTCCACATAGATGTAGGCGCGGCTCACGGGCTGGGCGGCGTACACGTTGAATTTCCAGGCCAGTACCTGCGGGCCATTTTCGGTGCGGTTGTCGCGCACAATCACCAGCTGGCCGGTGGGCTTGTAGGAAGCCGCATCGGCCTCGTTGGTCTGCCACTTGTAGAGGCGGGCCCCCACGCTGGCCATCGCACGACCCAGGGCCGTTTTTTCGCTCAGCGAAGGCGTGGTGTTCAGGTTCGTGATTTTCTCAAAGTCGCCGCTGATGCTTTCCACAGTGCCGCCTTTGCTGTGCACGGTGTAGCTGGCATGCTCTACCGGAATGCCCTGGTAGAGCTGGTTGAACTTCTGGTGCACCATGCCGAGCTGGTCGGCTTCGGCGGCGCGCTGCACCAACTGGTCGGCCTGGCCCAGGCCCAGCTGCTGGCGCAGCACCTGGTCGCCGCTCAGGCCGCGCAGGGCGGCTTTGCCTTCGGCGGAGAACTGCACCAGCTCGGGCTGGCCGTCCTTGCCGAGTACTTTATTCGCAATGCGCGAGGCATCCTGTGCCTGCGCGGTTGCCAGTGTGCCGAGCATCAGCAGAGCTGCGGCAGAGTACTGTTTTTTCATAAAAAAGTGTTGATGGTGGGATGGTGTTTGTTTTCCGCTTTTTGCAAATTATTGCTGTAAAGCGTCCGCAAACTATATAATTCAACCACCTCAAAGCCTGTTTTATTGAAAATATTGCCAGTAATCCCGAAATCTTATACGTTTGGTGAAGACTTGGTGAAGTGCAATTTGCACTTTGCCCAATTCCATTAAATTATTTTAATAATGTACTTTTCATGAAGCCATTTTCGGACTGGCTTTAGCGGGCCGGCGCGGTCAGATAATCCGCGGCCAGGGTAGCCAGGGTCTTCACGCCCAGCGTCAGCCCGCTCTCGTCGATGCGGAAGCCGGCGGTGTGGTGGTCGGCGGCGGTGGCGGGGTCCTGGCCTTTGCGCATGCCGCCCACGAACAGGAACACGCCCGGCACCTTTTCCTGGTAAAAGGAAAAGTCTTCAGCCCCGGTCACGGCCTTGATTTCGCGCACGTGCTCGGTGCCGGCCACGGCGCGCAGCGTGGGCAGCATGCGGGCCGTGAGGGCGGGGTCGTTGATGGTGACGGGCACGTAGGGCTCGATATTCACGTCGGCGGTGGCCCCGGCGCTTTCGGCAATGTTGGTGGCAATGCGCCGGATGGATGCCCAGATTTGCTTCTGCGTCTCCGGGTTCAGCGCCCGAATGGTGCCCGACAGCTCCACGTCGGGCGGGATGACGTTGTAGCGCACGCCGCCGTGGATGGTGCCCACCGTGACGACGGCCGCATCGTCGGTCAGCTTCATTTCGCGGCTCACGATGGTTTGCAGGCCCATAATTATCTGGGCGGAGGTCACGACTGGGTCGACGCTGTTCCACGGGTAGGCGCCGTGCGAGCCTTTGCCGTGTACTGTAATGGTGAACCGGTCGGAGCTGGCCATTTCGCCGCCAGGGCGGTACGAGAGGTTGCCTACCTCGGTCTGGGCCTGAATGTGCACGCCAAACACGGCATCAACTTTCGGCTTGTCGAGCACACCTTCCTTCACCATCAGCTTGGCCCCGCCCTCGGTGCCGGGCACCGAGCCTTCCTCGGCGGGCTGGAAGATGAACTTGACGGTGCCGGGCAGGTCGGCTTTCACCTGGCTCAGCACTTCGGCCGCGCCCATGAGCATGGCCACGTGAGTGTCGTGGCCGCAGGCATGCATCACCCCCACGGGCTGGCCCAGGTAGGTGGTTTTCACTTTGGAGGCGAAGGGCAGGTCGTTGTTTTCGGTGAGGGGCAGGCCGTCCATGTCGGCGCGCAGGGCCACCACGGGGCCGGGCTTGCCGCCGCGCAGAATGCCCACCACGCCGGTACGGGCCACGCCGGTCTGCACTTCGAGGCCCAGCTTTTTGAGGTGGGCGGCGATGAGGGCGGCGGTGCGGGTTTCCTGGTTGCCCAGCTCGGGGTGCTCGTGGATGTCGCGCCGCCAGGCAATCACCTTGCTTTCTTCCTGCGCGGCCAGCTGGGCAATGCGGGCATCGAGGGCGGCATTCTGGGCGGGGGCGGCAGTAGTAGCGGCCAGGGCCAGCCCAAAGCCGGCCGGCAAAACGCGGAGGAAAAAGCGCATGAGTCGAAAAAGCGAAATTCGGGGGAGAAACGCGGCACGTTCGGGCCGGCCGGCAATGTTACGTCAGCATTGCCCCTCAGCGCGCTACTGTTCAGGCAATGGCGTATTTTTGCCGGCTATTCCTTATCGGCGCATTATTTCGAACTACCGGTTTATTGTGGCTACTGTCCTGATTCCACCCGCGGCTCCTCTTGACATTCTAGTTCCCTCCCACTCTCCCCGGCAGCGCGCCTGGCCGGCGGCCTGGGCCCGCCGCGGCTTTCGGGTGCGGCTGGGTCTGGTAGTGGCGTTGCTGCTGGGGCTGCTGCCGGTGGTACCGGGCTTCTACCGATTTGTGCAGGCGCGGCCGGGCCAGCTGCTGGCCGACCCGCTGCTGGCGCTGCTACCGGTGCAGGACCACTCCACGCTCATTTTCGCCCTCATCTACGGAGCCATTGCGGCCACGCTGGTGTACCTGTTGCCGCGTCCGCAGCGGCTGTTGCAGGCATTCTGGGCCTACTACCTCCTGCAGCTGATGCGCATGGCCACGCTGTACCTGCTGCCGCTGGAGCCGCCCACTGCGCTGGTTATTCTGCACGACCCGGTGATGGACCGCATCTTCGAGGTAACCACCCAGCCCATCGTGCGCGACCTGTTCTTCTCGGGCCACACCGCCACCATGATGCTGCTGACGCTGGCCGGCCGGGGCCGCCGCTGGCGCCGGGCTATGGGCCTGGCGACTGTGGTGGTGGGCCTGCTGGTGCTGGTGCAGCGCGTGCATTATTCCTACGACGTGCTGGCCGCGCCCTTCTTCGCTTGGGCCGCCTATTGGCTGGCCGGGCGCATCTGCCGGAAGTAGCGGTAGCGTGCCCGTCATGCAGAGCGCAGCGAAGCATTTTTACTGCTCAGCGTAATCCAATCAATAAGATTAGTGGTGGCGGTAAAGATGCTTCGCTGCGCTCTGCATGACGGGCAGGCGGCATTTCATCAGTCTACAGGTACTTCTCGTAAATCCCGGCCGCTATTTTCTCCACGATGCCCTTGGGCACCACGCTGGTGAGGCCCGCCGAAACCTTGTTAAGCACGCCGGGGATTATTTCGGCTTCGCCAGCCAGCAGACCAGCCACGGCGGTTTCGGCCACTGCTTCGGCCGTCATCGATACTTTGTTGGCGGTGGCCTGCAGTTCGGCGCCCATGCCAGCGCGGTCGGCGAAGCTGGTGGTGGTAGCGCCGGGGCTCAGGCAGCTTACCGAGATGCCCGTGCCCTTCAACTCGTACCTCAGGCCGCGGCTGAAACTCAGCAAAAAGGCCTTACTGGCGGCATAGAGCGTGAGCGAGGGCACGGCCTGGTAGGCAGCAGTGCTGGCCACGTTCAGAATGTAGGCTTTAGACACCTTGCGCAAGGCCGGCAGCAGCGCGTGGGTGAGGGCCACGGGCAGGTGCATATTCAGCTGCAGCATGTTCTGCTGCTCGGGCAAGCTGAGCTGCTCGAAGCGGCCCCAGAGGCCGTAGCCGGCGTTGTTCACAAGCATGGTGAGCTGGTTGGTTTGCTGCGTAGCCCAGGCGGCTACGGTAGCGGCGGCATCGGGCGCGGCCAGGTCGGTGGCCAGCACTTTGGCCTGGTGCTGGTACTTCGTGCCGATTTCCTGGGCCAAAGTCGTGAGCTGGTCTTCGGACCGCGCCACGAGCAGCAGGTCGTAGCCGCGCTGGGCCAGTTGGAGGGCAATGGCCCGGCCAATGCCGCGCGAAGCGCCGGTAACGAGTGCGTACATAGTGGTTTGGTGGATTGGCGGTGTTACGGGGAATTATCTGTCATCCTGAGCGCAGCGAAGGACCTTATCACGGCTGAGCGAGCTATGCTAACGTGATAAGGTCCTTCGCTGCGCTCAGGATGACAAGCGTTGGAGCAGTTACGTTACTTCACCAAATGCAGAAAGCGCAGGTAGAAGGGCGTGGGGCTGTCCTCGCTTTTGGGCTGGTACTTGCCCGAAATGATGGGCACGTACATCACGCGACGGCGGCTTTCTTCGCCCACCAGCGGCGACTGGGCCACGCGGTGCCACATGCGGCCGTCGTGCACGGTCAGGTCGCCGGGCTCGGTTTCGATGGCCATTTCGTTGGGGTCGTAGTACACGTCCTTGTAGTACTTCTTGCGAAACAGCATCTTGTGCAGGCCCTGGCGGTGGGTGCCGGGAATCACGCGCAGGCCGCCATTGGTGGCCTTGGTGCCGTCGAGGTGCAGGCCCACGTTCAGCATGGGGCCGATGCGCTTGCCGTAGAACACGTCGCGCAGCGAGTCGGTGTGCCAGCCCATCTGGCTGAACTCGGAGCCGGGCACGTTCACGTAGTGGTTCACCACGAGGCCGTCCTTTTCGTTTTCGCCCACCCGGCCGCCTTCGGCTTCGAGCAGCGGAAACAGGGCCTTGAATCGGTCGTCCTGGAGCAATTCGTGCAGCACGGGGTGGTGCTGCGAGGCAAATGCGAAGCGCTGCACGATGCGCGAGCCGTCGACATCGTGGCCGTATTTGATGGGCACGCCGTTCACTTTTTCCACGCCCTCGGCCAGCCATTTAGCCTGCACTTCCTGAGTGGCTTGCAGAATCTGACGGACGTGCTCGGGCGAGGCGAAAGGACGAAAGTGAAGGAAACCGTATTTAGCAAAAAACGCCCTCTGCTCGGCCGTAAGAGCACTGCCGAGGGTGAAGCGTGGATAATCAGCGGATAAGGCCATAGCAGAATTGGGGTAGGCCGCCGGGGGTGCCCAGCGCCTCGCAAAGGTAATAGGTAGGGCGCGGCCCCTGCCCGGCACCGGCCGCGCCTGGAAGGCGCGGCGGCTATAACCGCGCCACGGCATAGGGGTTTTTATCGGGCCCAAAATTCGGCCGGGCCGGGTGAACGGCAGGTGAATTTGCGCCCCGCGCCGGCCCGCATACTGCCGCACCGGGCCAGCACGTTGCAGCCGTTGCGCGGGGGCCGCGCCTTACCTTGCCAGTGCCATGTTCCTACTACCTACTTTCAACGCCAGGCTCAATCCCTGCCCGGTCAGCCCGGCCGAATTCACGCCGCACGCGCAGGGAAATTTCTGTGGGCAGTGCCAGCGCGTGGTGCACGATTTCAGCCAGAGCACTAACCCGCGCGCCGACCTGGCCGCCGCCCGCGCCGCCGCGCCCGACGGGCGCGTGTGCGGCCGGTTTGGGGCCGCGCAGGTGCAGACTGCGCCCAAACTGTCGCGCCGGCTGCGCTGGTTTGTGTCGGCGCTGGTGCTGGTAGTAGCGCAGGGCCTGACGGCGCGGGAGGCGCTGGCGCAGGTTCGGGGCGGCGGTACGGGCGGGCCGGTGCCGGTTGCCGGGCAATCAGCGGCACAAGCATCCACTCCAGTCCTCACAGATTCCGCCGCTGTTGCTGACAGCACCTCGCATTTCATGTTAGGAATGGTGACGGAAACGATGCCCAGCTTCCGCGGTGGCGGCAGCCGCGAGGTGGTGCAATACATTCAGCAGCAAATAGTATGGCCGCGCAGCAATGGTAAAATAATTCTGAAACAGGGCCGGGTGTTCGCCTCTTTCACCGTTGGTACTACTGGCAGGGTGCACGATGCCAAAATCGTTAAAAGCCTGCACCCGCGCTTCGATGCGGAAGTGCTACGGGTGGTGCGTCTGCTGCCGAATTTTAAACCCGGTGAGCAATTTGGAAAACCAGTGGCGGTGAGCTTTACCGTACCCATTACTTTCAAGCTCAAATAATCGCGCCTGCCCCCATGCTTCACACCGATTCAGCAGCAACTATAGCGGCTTCCAGAAGCTGGCGGGCCGCATTGATGGCGACCTGGTGCTTGCTGCTGCCGACAGCGGCATCGGCACAAGAGTCCCAACGGGAAACTGAACCAGATTTATCGGAGCTTATCGCTCCAACTACCGAGCGGCCACCATTTGTACCGCCCCCAAGTTGTGCCCACGTTATCCGTACTCCCGAATATCGGGATGGCGGTTTTGCTGGCATGGTACGCACTATTTACCAACACACAAAGTGGCCTGCGTCGCCGATGCTTAACGCTCAATACATAGAGGAGGGTAAAGTGTGGGTGGAGTTTGATGTTGGCTCTGACGGCAAAGTGTACGATGCTCGGGTTGCCGTGAGCTTACGCCCCGATTTTGACAAAGAAGCATTAAAAGGCGTGAAGGCATTAGGGGAATTTATCCCTGGCGTTGATGCCACTGGCCGGCCAGCTACAATCACGATGGCCGTACCCGTTGAGTTTAAAATTCGATAATATTCCCCACCTTCACTTCTCAACGCACCTTATCCGTCCACCCTTCCCCTCCCACCGATACAATGGTCTTCACGCCCAGCCCCATGCTCCTCAAGCTGCTGTACACCCGCGGCAGCCTGCACAACCAGCCCGACAATGCGGGCGTCGCCTTCAGCCTCAAAAACCGGCTCGATACGGTGAAAGTGACCGGCTTCACGAAAGTGCAGATTGACGACGTGGAGGTGCCAGCCGACAAAATTCGGGTCGATTTGGGCAACGGCGAGCAGCGCGCCGCCACCGCCATCGACGCCGACGGCCAGGCCGTGGAGCTGCCCGTGGGCCGCGCCATCACGGTGCTGCTCGACACGCCGGCCCTGGCCGAGGGCATGCACCGCGTGCAGATGTGGTTTGCCACCGATGCCTTCGGCGACCTGCACGTGGAGGTGGAAGACGCCATCGTGGGCGTGGCCAGCTCGAAGCCCCGCATTCCGCGCTCCGAAGAAGACGACTATTCCGAAGCCGCCATTGCCGCCCGCCAGCGCTTCGCCGAGGAGTTTTCGCAGCAGGAATTCAAGCACCTCAAGCACTACTCTTTCGACGCGCACCAGCTGCAGGGCAACTGCGAGCATTTCATGGGCGTGGCCCAGATTCCGGTGGGCCTGGCCGGGCCGCTCACCGTGAACGGCGAGCACGCCCAAGGCGATTTCCTGATTCCGATGGCCACCACCGAGGGCACGCTCGTGGCCAGCTACAACCGCGGCATTCAGGTGCTGAACCTGTGCGGCGGCGTGAAGTGCACCGTGATTGGCGACGCCATGCAGCGCGCCCCGGTATTCGTATTCGATGATGCCCGTGGAGCCCGCGACTTTGGCAAGTGGGTTGAAGACAACATCGACCAGATTCGGCCGCAGGCCGAAAGCACGTCCAGCGTGGCCAAGCTGCAGTACATCGACACGTATTTGAGCAACAAGTTTGCCTATCTGCGCTTCAATTTCAGCACCGGCGACGCCGCCGGCCAGAACATGGTGGGCCGCGCCACTTTCGCCGCCTGTTCCTGGATTTTGGAGAACTACAAAGGCCCGAAAATCGAGCACTTCTACCTCGAATCGAACTTCGCCACCGACAAAAAAGCCTCGCAAATCAACGTGATGCGCACCCGCGGCAAGCGCGTGGTGGCCGAAGCCGTAGTAAAGCGCGACGTGCTGATGCAGCGCATGCGCGTGACGCCCGAGCAGCTGGCCTACCACGGACAGGTGAGCAACGTGGGCGCGTTTATATCCGGGGCCAACAACAACGGCGCGCATTCGGCCAACGGCATCACGGCCATGTTCATCGCCACCGGCCAGGACGTGGCCAACGTGAGCGAGTCCTCGGCCGGCATTCTGTATTCGGAGGTGAATAAGGACGGCGACCTCTACATCAGCATCACCATTCCGAGCCTGATTGTGGCCACCCACGGCGGCGGCACCGGCCTGGCCACCCAGAACGAGTGCCTGCGCATGCTGGGCTGCGTGGGCCGGGGCACGGTACGCAAGTTTGCCGAAATCGTGGCCGGCGTGGTGCTGGCCGGCGAGTTGAGCCTGGGCGCCGCCATCAGCAGCTCTGACTGGGTGAGCAGCCACGAGCAGTACGGCCGCAACCGCTAAGCCTCAGCGAAATGGCACGGTGTTGGAAAAGCGCGGGCAGTAACGTCATAATGCGGCATAATTTGTATTTTTGACACCCTGCTAGTTAGTCGTTTTTCTTTATTACCGTTTTTGTAGGACTATTCGTGAAAATTACTTTTCTGCTGATTTTGCTGGGGGTGGGCGCTTCCCTACGGCCGGCGCAGGCCCAGGCCAGCCACGACGTGGTGGAGGCTCGCACGCTCTACGCCCAGGCCAACCGCCCACCGCAGGAAACCGCGCTGCGCGCCAACCTCAAGGCCCAGGGCTCGGGTTTTTTCGGCGATGGCAGCCTGCAGCCGGGCGCCTTGCGCACCTTCGACGGGCGCTACCGGCCCGTGCCCGGCCTGCGCTACCACGCCGGCCTGCGCCTGCTCGAAGCGCAGGACTCGATTAACCTCGACTCGACCCACCTCTGGCCCGTGGGCAGCCTGCGCGGCTTCGACCTCGGCGAGCCCGGCGATGCCGCGGTACCCGTGCGCCGCTTCCGCCCGCGCCTGGTGAAGGAAGGCAGCGCCGGCCAGCGCCGCGAGTTCGTGGAAGTCCTCACGATGGTGGATGCCGGGCCGCTGCTATTGGCGTGGCTCTACACCTCGGGCGCCGATGCCGTGGCCGGCCGCCTCTCGATGGCGCCGCTGCTGCTGGTAGGTGCCGGCAACGACCCCAGCGAGCCCCTGCGCCCCTTGGAACTCAGCCGCTCCTCAGTGCAGCGCTTGTTTGGCAACCGCGCCGAGGCCGTGAATGCCTACGCCATGACCAAGCAGCTACTCTACGACAAGCCCACCGACGTGGCCCGCATGCTGGATTACTTCAACAAATTGGCCGTGGTGAAATAATCCCTTCAAACGCATATAAAAAGCCCTTTCTGGATACGCAGAAAGGGCTTTTTGTTGTATTAGCGCCAGCAGCTACAACGAGTTGGCCGTTACCTTGAAGCGAGTATCGGAACGAATGGTGAGCGAATCCCGGATAAAGTAATTGGGCCGCTGCCGGCTATACACCGTCAGCTCGTAGGTATCGGCTTTCAGGTAATCGTCGAGCCGTTCGGTCGTAGGCACCAGGGTCAGGGTTTTCACCCCTTTGGGTGGGTTATATAAATAAGCGAGTTGAATGCGGTTTTTTACGTTTGGCGTGTTGATGTACACGCGTAGCGTATCCAGAAAGTCGAAGTTGAGCGTGGCCGGACTCACTAGCGTCAGCTGCATCTGGTCGAGTAGCACGTTTTTGACCTTGTCGCGGGTGGTCTTGTTGTTACGAAACGAGGCTTCCGAGTTCGTGATAACGGAAACCGGCTTGGGCAGGCCCGTGTAGAAGATGCTGGGCGGTGGGATACGCGAATTCTGCGATACATCCACTGTAAAGGTCAGCAGCTCGTCGAGCACGTTTTTTTTGCAGCCAACCACCGTTAGCAGCAGCAGAGCCGGAGCAAGAAATAACAGCTTCTTCATAGATAGTCGGAATGGTGAATGAGTTTCGATATACGCAGCCCGGCCGCTAAAAAGTTCGCGAGCAGTGGCTAAGACACTTTCTAAAATTACACACAAACCTCGTAAAGCAGCTTCACTACGGCCCGAACAAGGGGGCGGGATGCAAACTAAAAGTTCGCGCGCCTCCTAATCCATCATATCGGCCGACTTGGGCGGGTCGGGCACGAAGCCGGGGTTCCAACTCATGGGGTAGCGGCCGTCGACGTAGGGCAGCGCGGCCTCGGTGAGGTAGAGCGGACGGAAAGTGTCCACCATCACGGCCAGCTCGTGGGTTTCCTTTTTGCCGATGCTGGCCTCCACGGTGCCGGGGTGCGGGCCGTGCGGCAGCCCGGTGGGGTGCCAGGTGAAGGAGGCCAAATCGACGCCCTTGCGCGACATGAAATTGCCGGCCACGTAGTACAGCACTTCGTCGGAATCGACGTTGGCGTGGTTGTAGGGGGCCGGAATGCTGAGCGGGTGGTAGTCGAACAGCCGCGGCACAAACGAGCAGATGACGTAGTTGTGCCCCTCGAACGTCTGATGCACGGGCGGCGGCTGGTGCAGGCGGCCGGTGATGGGCTCGAAATCGTGGATGCTGAAGGCGTAGGGGTAGAAATACCCGTCCCAACCCACCACATCAAAGGGGCAGTGGGCGTAGGTCAGTTCGTGCAGCAGGCCTTCCTTTTTGACATGCACCACGTAGTCGCCTTCGGGTTTATCCTCCAGAATCAGCTCGCTCGGCGGGCGGATGTCGCGCTCGCAATAGGGCGAGTGTTCCAGCAGCTGGCCGAAGTGGTTGCGGTAGCGCCGCACCGTTTCCACGGGGCTGAACGACTCCACAATCATCAGCCGCACCGGGCCTTCGTTGAAATGGAACTGGTGGATGACCGTGCGCGGCACCACCACGTAGTCGCCGGCCTCGAACACGACTTTGCCTAGTTGGCTCCAGAGTTCGCCGCTGCCTTCGTGCACGAAAATCACCTCGTCGGCCTGGGCGTTTTTGTAGTAGTAGTCCATCCGCTTGTCCGTGGGGTTGCAGATGCTCATCGTCACGTCGGCGTTGCCAAGCAGCGTTTGGCGGGCGGCCAGGTAGTCGCCGCCGGTGCTGGTCTGGGCGAGGGTGCGCAGGTGCTCGGGCTGCAGCGGGCGGTCCTTCAGCAGCTTGGGGGCATAGGGTTTGGGCGTGCCCACGTGCTTAATCTGGGTGGGCGGGTGCACGTGGTAGAGCAGCGACGACACGCCGTGGAAACCCTGCGTGCCCACCAGCTGCTCCGAATACAGGGAGCCGTCGGGCTGGCGAAACTGGGTGTGGCGCTTGCGCGGAATCTGGCCGAGGCGGTGGTAATAAGCCATAATCGTGGGGGTGGGATGGGACCGTGAAGGTACAAGCTGTTGCCAAATCCATTCTTATCGCCCCTGCCCCATCGCCGGGTGGGCACCTCCTTTCTCGGCTGCGTGCCTTCGGGGCCGCGGCGCACCGCTTTTAGTGAATAACCGTGGTAAAGCGGCCTTCCTCAAGGCGAATACCAAGCTGGTTTTCTTCGCCTTCAAATGTTCCCACAATCTTATTGGCCGCCTCGTCTTCACTGTAGGTGCCAAGCAGGTAATTTACGTGACTGGTAGAGGTGCCGATGCCCGTGATGCGATACGTAACGCCGTTTAAGACAAGCGTAGCCCGCACCGGCTTGTATGGCTTAGGCGACGGATAGGACGGCTGTTCTTCGTAGGTGATGCTGATGCCATCGCCTCCCTGCGGTTCTCCGCCCTCCATTGTGATGAAGCTACCGAACACGTCACGGATGCCCGCCCGACACGGCCAGGTATAGGGCCGGCCGTTGATTTTGAGCCGCATTTCACGCACTACCGGCGCGGGAGCAGCCACTTCTTTTTTGCAGCCCAGCACTATCGCCCCGACGGAAAGCACCAGGCTGATGATGAAGATATTGCGTTTCACAAACCAGAAACCTACGTAATCAGGCTACTCAGCAAAGGTAGCGCTTCGGGGGAAGCCTGCAGTGGCTATAGCTTGTGCACTCTAGCCAAAATTGCACCTTATGCTACTTGCCCAGCAGCGCCAGCTGTGCGGTGCTGTCGCCCACGGCGTGCAGGGCGCGCTGCAGCTCCAGGTCGTGCTCGCGCAGCACGGTGTAGTAGGGCACCAGGCCGTAGGCGCTGCGGGCAATGTAGGCCTTCATCTGGTTGCGGAGCAGGCCGGCACAGCGGCGCACGGCCCCGGGGTCAGCCACCACGCCGTCCTGGGCGGCCTGGGCGGCGAGGCTGGCCAATTGCGCGTCGCTGATGCGGAAAGTGGCATTGAATTGCTCGAAGCGCAGAGCCTCCAGTTCTTCCTTGTGGGTTTGGTAGAAGTTCAGGGCGAAGGCGCGGGGCACGCCGTGGGCCATCAGAGCAGTGTAGTAGGCCGAGTGGGCCAGCGAATCGCGCGGCACAAAAATGTCGGGCATGATGCCGCCGCCGCCGTACACCGTGCGGCCGTGGTCGGTGCGGAAGCGCAGCTCCTTGGCGAAGTGGATGCTGTCGGCCGATTGCAGCTCGCCGTGAGCGGCGCGCTTGGCCACGTCGGCGCTGTATTCGGCGTAGTTGGCACCGTAAGGTTTCTGAATGGAGCGGCCCACCGGCGTGTAGTAGCGGGCAATGGTGAGGCGCAGCTCGCCGCCGTCGCTAAGCGAAATGGGCTGCTGCACGAGGCCCTTGCCGAAGGTGCGGCGGCCCACAATAATGGCGCGGTCGTGGTCCTGCAGCGCGCCGGCCACCACTTCGGCGGCGCTGGCGCTGCCTTCGTCCACAAGCACCACCAGTGGGCCTTCTTCAAACTCGCCGGCCACGCGGGCGTAGGTTTGGGAGTCGTACTGGTCGCCCTTGCCGTCGGTGTACACGATTTTGCGCGAGCCGGCAATGAACTCATCGGCCAGGCGGGTGGCGCGGTCGAGGTAGCCGCCGGGGTTGCCGCGCAGGTCGAGCACGAGGCGCGTGAGGCCTTGTCGGCGCAAATCGGCCAGCGCAGTCTTGAACTCGTCGTAAGTGCCCGAGGCAAAGCGGCTTACTTTGATGTAGCCGGTTTGCGGGTCGACCAGATACGCCGCGTCGATGGAACTGTTGGGAATGCGGCTGCGGGCAATGCTCACGCTGAGGGGCCGCGGCAATTGGCGACGATGCAGCACCAGTGCCACGCTGCTGCCCCGGGGCCCGCGCAGCAGCTGCGAAAGCTGCGCCGTGGTGAGGCGCGCCCCCGATACCCGCTTGCCGCCAATGCTGAGCACCTGGTCGCCGGGCTGCACGCCGGCCTGCTCGGCGGGCCCGCCGCTGAGCGGGGCTACCACCGTCATGGTATCCCGGAAAAGGTTGAATTCGATGCCTACGCCGTCGAAGTCGCTTTGCAGAAAGGAGTCGGTGCGGTCGCGGTCGCGGGCCGGGATGTACACCGAGTGCGGGTCGAGCTTTTCCAGCATCTGCATCACGGCGTAATCGGCCAGCCCCTCGGTGTCCACCGTGTCGGCGTAGTCGCGGTCCACGTAGCTGAGAATCTCCTTGAAGCGCAGGTAGCCGCGCGCCGTAGCGTCGGGGTTTTCGGAAGAAGGCCGGAACGGATTGTTGGCCACCAGCACGCCGCAGCCCATGGCCAGCAGCAACAGCACACTCTGCCGCAACCAGCCGCGCCGCCGGGGGGCAGCCGGCCGGCCAAGCTCCTGATTAGCAGGCGTAGAAAGGGGCATAGTGAATTAGCGTAGCGTTATCGACAAATAGGATAGGATTGGATAGACTTCAAAATTATAGAAATTTTCCCAGTTGCAAGCGTCAATAGGTAGCCATTTCTGAATTTCCTGAATCAATACAATTGGTTACATTCAAAAGGCAAATAGGCGCCTATTGTACTGGCATATTACAATCAGGCGCAAGCCGTCGGTGCCTGGCCTAAGCGGCAGCAATATATCACTTTATTCAGAAAAGAATAACTTTGTTTCGCTCAGCAATGCGAAAAACGCGTTGGACTTCGGGTTTTTCGCCCCGAGCCCGAAGCCGGGTAGCTACGGATGCCGCCATCGGCCGGATTGACTGCCTGCCACCGGCCGTATCTTTGCAGCCGCCGGCGGTTGTCGGCCCTGCATTTCACTTCAGTTCTTCTTCGGCCCATGCCCCGCATCCTCGCCATCGACTACGGCAACAAGCGCGTGGGCCTCGCCGTGACCGACCCGCTGGGCATGATTGCCTCGCCGCTCGAAACCATCCATAGCAAAGACCTGCTGGCCTACGTGAAGGCCTACCACCTGCGCGAACCGCTGCGGGCCATTGTGGTGGGCATGCCCCGCACGCTGCTCAACGAGCCCACCGACGTGACCAGCGCCGTGGTGGGCCTGCTGCGCACGCTGCGCCGCGAGCTACCCGAACTGCCCATTCACGAGCTTGATGAGCGGTTTACCTCGCGCATGGCCCACGCCACCATGCTGGCCGGCGGCCTCGGCCAGAAGGCCCGCCGCGACAAAGCCACCGTCGACCGCATCAGTGCCGCCATTATCCTGCAATCCTTTCTCGAATCGCCGCTGATGCGGGAAATTTAATTTTTGTCACTATTGGGACGTCATGCTGAGCTTGTCGAAGCATCTCTACCGCAGTAGTAAACCAACTTGAATGAATTAGTTGTGCAGTAGAGATGCTTCGACAAGCTCAGCATGACGTTCCGTTTTATTACCCATTGCCATGATTTACCCCATTGTTGCCATCGGCGACCCCGTCCTCAAGACCAAAGCCAAGAACATAGCCGCCGACATGCCCGCCGCCGAGCTAAAGCAGCTGATTGCCGACATGTACGAAACCATGTATTCGGCCCACGGCGTGGGGCTGGCCGCGCCGCAGATTGGCAAGGCCGTGCGCCTGTTCGTGATGGACTCGGGCCCGATGGTGGAGCTCGACGAGGAGGACCTGGCTGAGTTGGAAGAGGGCGAAGTGCCCGAGGCCGGCATCAAGCGCGCGTTCATCAACCCGCAGATGGTGAGCGAAACCGGCGAGCAGTGGGCGTTTCAGGAAGGCTGCCTGAGCATTCCCGGCATTCGCGAGATGGTGACGCGCTGCGCCGACATCGTGCTGCGCTACGAGGACGAAAACCGCCAGGTGCACGAGGAGGCTTTCTCGGGCATGGCCGCCCGCGTGATTCAGCACGAGTACGACCACCTGGAGGGCATTCTGTTCACCGACAAGCTCTCCGGTTTCAAGAAGCAGCTGCTGAAGGGCAAGCTGGCTCGCATCAGCAAGGGCGACGTGAACCACGAGTACCGCATGAAGTTCGCGGGCGAAGGCCGACGGCGGTAAGAGTTATTTTTCTGTTATCCTGAGCAGCGCGAAGGACCTTATCACGTCTGAACGAGTTTGTTTGGGCGTGATAAGGTCCTTCGCGCTGCTCAGGATGACAGAAAATTGAAATATAACGCCGGAATCGTACCTTGTTAGCCGTGAAAAAATACGGATTCCTGCTGCTATTTATGCCCCTGCTCTTAGTGGCCCTGCGGGCGCAGGCCTGGGGCTTTTTCGGGCACCGCCTGCTGAACCGGCTGGCCGTGTACACGTTACCGCCGGGCATGATTGGTTTCTACAAGGCCAACATCGACTACCTGACAGTGAACGCCACCCGGCCCGACTCGCGCCGCCTGCTGGTGCCGGGCGAGGCCCCCAAGCACTTTCTCGACGTGGACCGCTACGGCGACAGTGCCGAGTTTAAGCTGCCCCGCAAGTACGCCGACGCCGTGGCCCGCTACGGCGAGGACTCGCTGCTGCGCCACGGCATTGTGCCCTGGAACGTGGTGAGCATGAAAAACCAGCTCACCGCCGCCTTCAAGGCCAAAGATACCGACCGGATTCTGCGCCTCTCGGCCGACATGGGCCACTACATTGCCGATGCCTGCGTGCCGCTGCACACCACCCGCAACTACAACGGCCAGCTCACGGGCCAGCGCGGCATTCACGGGCTGTGGGAATCGCGCCTGCCCGAACTGCTAAGCGCCGACTACGACCTGTTTTCGGGTAAGGCCACGTACTTGCCCAACGCCACCGATGCCATCTGGGCCGCCGTAATTCGCTCGCATGCGGCCGTCGATTCGGTGCTGCGCTTCGAGAAGCAGCTCACGGCCGAGGTAGGCGACGACCAGAAATTCGGCTACGAGCAGCGCGGCAGCCAAACCATTCGGACCTACTCGCGCGAGTTCAGCAAAGCCTACCACGCCCGCCTGAACGGGCAGGTGGAACGCCAGCTACGCTACGCCTCGGGCCTGATTGGCGACTTCTGGTACACCTGCTGGGTCGATGGCGGCTCGCCCGACCTGCGCCAACTGCAATACCAGCCCTCCGAAGCCGAGCAGCAGCGCCTGGAGCGCGAAGCTAAAGAAACGGCCGCCGCGCCGGTGTCGGGCACAGCCCCGGGGCACGATGAGTAAAATGGCAAATGAGTAAGTGAGTAAGTGAGTAAGTGAGTAAAGCGGTTTGTCTTACCCATTTACTCATTTACCATTTTACTCATTCACGGCAACGCCTCCGTCTGGTGCACCATGTCCAAATCGACTACGGCGATGCCGTCGTCGTCCACTTCGTAGGCGCGGAGGAAGCGGCGGTGCCACTGGATTTCGTCGTGGGTGTAGGAGTTGCGGGCGTGCACGTCCTGCGCAAAGGTGTCGTCGTAGGCTTTCAGCTGGATAATGATTTCGACATCGAGGCGCTCGTAATCGGCTGGTAGTAAATCAAAGAGCGGGCTTTCGGGGGTGATGTCGTGCACCAGCGTCCAGGTTAGCGGGAAGAAGCTGATGGTGTCGCGTTCGAGTGGCAGCAGGGCGTAGGTCTGGTCGTTGGTGGCGGGATTGGTGGTTTTGAGCAGCACGCGGGCCTGCAGGTCGATGAGGATGTTGTTGCGCTGGTTGGCAATGCGGAACTGCAGGCAGGGTGTGCCATCGGCGCGGCGGCTGATGATGGCCGTGCGGCTGAAATGGATGCGCGCCGTGGGCCGCGAAAACCGCCCATACAGCAAGCCCGTGGCCAGCGCGAAGGTGAGCACGCCCACCAGCGCCTCCACGCTGCTGAGGAAACCGGTGGCGTTGGTGCCCGGGTACACGTGCCCGTAGCCCACGGATGTGAAAGTCTGGATGGAAAAGAACAGCGCGCTCAGGAAGTCCTGCACGCCGTCGTGCGGAGCGGCCACGCCGGGCAGGTCCTCCAGGCCCAGCGCCATGAAGGCGAGCGCAAAAGCCACATTCAGCACCGTAAAAAACACCACGACGAGCCCGATAAACGGCCACCAATCCATTTGGATAAGCCACTGGTACGGGTCGTGGCGGTGCGGGCCGCCGCGCCGCCGCACGTTGAAGGAGCCGTCGTGGTTGATGGCCCGGCGGGTGCGGCGCGAGAATTTTTCGCCGATGCCGGGGTCGAGGGTGGGCATGAGGTGGATTGGTGCGGTGGCGGATTGGTAGGACAAAAGAACGTCATGCTGAGCGCAGCTGAAGCATCTCTCCCGCCTTTGTGGCAACGATTGGATTACTTCAACAGTAGAGATGCTTCGGCTGCGCTCAGCATGACGTTCAGAAATTCATCAACCCACCAACCCACCACATGAAAGGTGTTTATTCCCTGCTGCTCCTCACCATCTCCAACCTGTTCATGACGTTTGCCTGGTACGGGCACCTGCACTTGTTCAAAAAAATGGCTTGGTTTGCGAAAATGGGCCTGTTCGGCGTCATCATGGTGAGTTGGGGGCTGGCCTTGTTCGAGTACGTGTTTCAGGTGCCGGCCAACCGGCTGGGGTTCGAGGAGAACGGCGGGCCGTTCAGCCTGTTCCAGCTCAAGGTCATTCAAGAAGTGATTACGCTCACAGTGTTCACGCTGTGCGCGGTGTTCGTGTTCAAAACCGACAAGCTGGGCTGGAACCACGTGGTGGGCTTCGCGCTGCTGGTGGCGGCGGTGTATGTCATCTTCAAAAAGTGGTAAGCGGACGATTTCACTCCGTTTTCAGCACCCGCAGCACTTCGATGCGGCCTTCGCCGGCAAAGTGCAGGTGCAGCGTGTACACCCCCACGGGCAGGCCGGCCGTGGACATGTTAAGATGCCGCGCGCCCGCTGCCTGCGGCACGGCCGCTAGGCGCTGCACCTGGCGGCCCAGGGCATCGTACAGCGTCAGGCCCACCGGCTGCGGGCCGGCCAGGGTGAAAGCCACCTGGATTTCGGCGCCGAATGGATTTGGCAGCGCGGCCGTGGTGCTGGCCGGGCGGCTATCGCGCACGGGCAGCAGCTGGGCGAAAGTGGTGAGCTGGCCCCAGGTTTCGGAGCCTTTGCGGTAGCCAATGAGCGTGGTAGTCGTCGACGAAAAACTATTGAATTCCACCCACGTCTGGCCCAGCCCGGCAGCCACCGAGGCGGCATAGCTCGCATCAATGTTGAGTCCGCTGCGCAGCATCGAACTGTCGCCGATAGTGCATGCCAAGTAAGAAGCCTGGTTCCGGACGAGTCGCCGGTTGTAGTCGGGGGTGCGGGCGGCGGGTAAGTGCACCAGCCTAGCGGGTGCGCCGCCCGGCGGATACTGGGCGTACCCGGGTGGGTACTGCGCAAACCCGGTGGGTTGGTCGAGGTTATCGGTCGTGCGGGTGATGCGGACCACCCGGACCTGAGCCGCCGCCAGGCTTTGGCTGCTTCGGTTGCAAGCCTGGGTGAAGGACTGGCTGCGAATGCGGTACACGAGGGTATCGGCGGTGCGGCCGGGGGCACGGCTGAGCACGCTGTCGCGCGTCCAGATATTGACGCACGGCTGACTGCCGCCACGCGCATATGCTTTGCGCAAGAACACGTCGCCAGGTTGAAAATCGTAAACGGCGAAAGCATCCAGCTGCTTGGTGCCCAGGTTCAGCTCGGGCAGCGCCGTGAGGGTGAGCGCCGCCCCGGGCAGGCGGGCATTGAGGTAGTGCCCCAGCGCGGGGCCGCTCACCCAGCCAAAACGCCGGCTGAGCGTGATGGCCGCTCCGTCGGACAAGGTGATGACCACCAATGAGTCAGGCTGGCCCAGCACGCTGCCCAACGTCCGGGCCGTAACCTGCGCGGTGAGGCCCGCCGTAGTTGCCGCCCACACCTGCCCCGGCAAAGCGCGCGGGCGTAGCGTGAAGGTGCGGCCATTGGCGGCTGCAAGCACGTACTCGGCCCCGGGCCGCAGCCGCAACGACATTCCAAACAGGTTGTCGTTGCGCTCTATGTAATGGCCGCAATCGTCCTGCTGCGGCAGCACGCGCCCTTGGCTGGTGCGTTTATCGAACAAAAACACGGAGTCGCCCCCCTGCACCTGCCGGCCGGCCAGGCGTAGCAGGTGCGTGGTATCGCCGGGTGTGGCCTGGGCGCTGAGCTGGTAGCTGAGGCCGAAGCGAAACGGGCGGTAGTTCTGGGCTTGGGCAGCGGTGCACCACCAGCCGGTCGTAAGCAGGAAAAACAGCGTGCAGAAGTGTTTCATGGGCTTGTGGAGTGAAGGAATGGGCTTGCAGGAGCGCGGCAGTGCGCGGGTAAACAACTGTGTGCGAACGGGTATAAATATATTAACGGGAAATTGCTAACCGGTTTTTGGGCCGAAAGAGCCGCTGATTATCCACCTGAAGAAAAATTAATGTGACCTTCAGGCTGGCTTCAGGGCGCGATGGAAATTTTGTATCGTCGGAAGAGCAACCGGAGCTCGCCGACGCTGACCACTCAATTTTTCATCCTCCCATTTTTCGATAATCCCATGAACAAGCCCTTTTATTCGGTGGCCCTGCTGGCCGCCGCGCTGCTGGCCGGCACCATTCAGGCTGATGCCCAGACCGTAACCAAAATCAAAACCAAAACCTCGAAATCGGCCAAAGCCACCGCTGGCAACCTGGCCACCCCGCCCCCGCCGCCCGCCGAGGGCGAAGGCCCCGACGGCCCCCGCCCGCCCCGCGGCCCGCGTGGTGAGCACGGCCCCAAAGGCGAGCACGGCCCCGGTAAGGACGGCCCCGGCCGGCGCGGCGAGCACGGCGGCCTGCAAACCATCACCGATGTGCGCGGCACGCTGAGCAGCTACGTGGCCAACAACGACGACCAGGTGTACGATGCCTTTATCCTGAAGCCCGAAACCGGCGCGGCCGACACCGTACGCTTCCCGCGCCACCTGGGTCAGCAGCTGCAAGCCGCCGCCAAAGCCGGCAGCACCGTGACGGTGAGCGGCGTGCGCCACACCGGCCCCGACGGCCGCAGCCACTTCCGCTTCGTGAGCCTCAGCAGCGGCAGCCAGACCGTGAACGACGTGCCGCCCGTGCGCCCCACCACCCCGCCCACGCCGGAAACCGCCACCGCCAAAGGCAGCATCAAGGAACTGCGGCGCGACCCCAAAGGCCGCATCCGCGGCGTGGTGCTGAGCGACCAGACCGTGGTGCAGCTGCCGCCCCACGCCCTGGAGCAGCTCGGCGACAAGCTGGCCGTGGGCACCACGCTGGAAGCCACCGGCAACCTGCGCACCGCCCAGCCCGGCGAGGCCCGCGTGGCCGGCACCACTACTCCCCGCGTGGTGCACGCCCAGACGCTGGCGCTGGGCGGCGTGAAGTACCTGGTGCGGTAGGGTCAACCATAACCAAGGCTAGCGCCTGAACGTCATGCTGACAATGAGAACGTCATGCAGAGTGTAGCGAAGCATCTTTACTGCGAAGAGTAATTCATTTACTGCTGCGGTAGAGATGCTTCGACAAGCTCAGCATGACGTTATTTCTATTCGCTTTTTCCGCTTCCCATTATCCCTCTTCATGCGCATTCTCATCGTCGAAGACGAGGCCCGGCTGGCGGGCTTCATTCAGCAGGGCCTCACCCAGGCCGGGCACGTGGCCGATGTGGCCGCCACCGGCCCCGAGGGCCTAGAGCAGGCCGCCACCACGCCCTACGATGCCGTGCTGCTCGACCTGATGTTGCCCGGCCAGAGCGGCCTCGACGTGCTGCGCAACCTGCGCGAGTTCGGCATTCAGACGCCCGTACTCATCCTTAGCGCCCTCACCGATACCCAGCATGTAGTGAAGGGCTTGGAGGCCGGGGCCGTGGACTACCTGCGCAAGCCCTTTGCCTTTGATGAGCTGCTGGCCCGCCTGCACATCATCGGCCGCAAAACCGCCGGCCCGGCCGGGGCCGAAGCCCTGCGTCTGGCCGACCTCGTGCTCGACCCGCTGGGCCGCGTGGTGACGCGCGCCGGCAAAACGCTGAATCTCACCAACCGCGAATTTGCCATTATGGAGTTGCTGCTGCGCAATGCCGGCCGCGTGGTGAGCAAAACCCGACTCGCCGAAAAAGTGTGGGACGTGGACTACGACATGGGCTCGAACGTGATTGAAGTACACATCTCACAGCTGCGCCGCAAGCTGGACCGGGATTTTGCGCCCGCGCCAGCCCTGCTGGAAACGGTAGTTGGGCAGGGATATAGGCTACGGGAGCCCGGGGCGGCTGGGTGATTGTAATGGTTGAAGCCTGTCATCCTGAGCGGAGCGAAGGACCTTATCAAGATTGAACGGCCTGCAGTAATTCTATCGGTGCGAACGTGATAAGGTCCTTCGCTATGCTCAGGATGACAAGCGTACCCCTAATTCAAACTCAAACCCCATGCCCTCCTCCCCCACCCCCAAAACCCGCCGTTTCCGCCTGGGCCTGCGCGGGCAGTTGCTGCTGGTGTTCGGGCTGGTGTTTGGGCTGGCCACGCTGGCGGCGGGCGGCTACCAGTACCGCAGCCTGGGCCGCCTGCTGGCCCGCGCCGACGACGACCGCCTGCGCCTGCGGGCTAGCCAGCTGCTGGCCCGCGTCAGCCTCGACCCCGAGCCCACCCTGCTCCTACCCGACCAAACCGGCGAAACCATGCGCCTGGTATTTGAGGAGCCCGGCCAGCCGGTCCGCGAGCTGTTTCGCTCGGCCCGGTGGCCGGCCGGCGACACCGCCGGGCTGCCCCGGCCCGGGAATCCCGGCCACAAGCTGAAGCACGGGCGCGTGGTGGCCGTGGCCCGGCTGGCCGCGCCGCCCGGCCCGGGCGCCGACTACGCCGAACCCACCGGCCGCCTCACGCTGTGGCTGGCCCACCCCGCCGCGCCCCTCGAAAAAGCCCTGGCCCGGGTGCGCCGCACGCTGGCGCTGGGCCTGCTGGGCAGCGCAGCGCTGGCCGGTGCGCTGGCGCTGCTGGTGGCGGGCGTGGTGCTGCGGCCGTTGCGGCGCATGGCGGCGCAGGCGCGCCGTATTCAGCAGGCCACCGATATTGCGCCCCTGCCCGTGCCCAATACCGGCGACGAAGTGCAGGAGCTGGCCGAAACCCTCAACCAGCTGCTGGCCCGCCTGCGCGGCCAGGCCACTGCCCAGGCCAACTTTCTGGCCGCCGCCGCCCACGAGCTGCGCACGCCCCTGGCCACTTTGCAAACCGGCCTCGACGTGAGCGGGCGCGACCCCAGTCTGCCGCCCGCCACCCGCGCCGCCCTGGCCGGCCACGATGCCGAGCTGGCCCGCCTGGGCCGCCTCGTGGATGATTTCCTGCTGGTGGGCCGCTTGGGCAATGGGGCCGAGTTGCCGGTAAACCGCCGCCCCGTGGCGCTTGATGAGCTGCTGCTGGCGCTGGCCGACCGGGAGCTGCCGCGCTTCCGGGCGGCGGGCCGCACGCTCACCATCGCGCTGCCCGATGATGCACCTACGGCCGCGCTCACCGCCGCAACCGATGCCGACCAGCTCACCACCTTGCTGCTGAACCTGCTCGACAATGCCCGCAAGCATGCTAGGCCCGGCACCGGCGTAGCACTGCGACTGCAAGCCGCTGCCACGGCCCACGGCCCCGTTATCAGCATTGAAAACGAGCTGGCGGCCCCGCTGGGCGAGCATCTGGCCCAGCTCACTACCGCCTGGTACCAGGCCGACCCGCTGGCTCCCGGCACCGGCCTGGGCCTCTGGATTGCCGGGCGGCTGGCCCACGGCCTGGGCTTAAAACTTGAGTTTCGGGAGGAGCAGGAGCGGCTGGTAGTGACGGTGGGGTTGTAGGGGCGGGGCCTGCCCCCGCCCTATCGCCTGCACTATGGCAACGATTCCGTTCAACGGACGGGCGGGGGCAGGCCCCGCCCCTACATGCCGGTATTTGCGCGGGATTACCTTCGCTCCATGAACATTCTGCTGGTTGAAGACGACCCCCGGCTTTCGGCCCTCATCAAGCGCGGTTTGGAAGAAGAGCAGCTGACCGTGACGGTGGCCGCCGACGGCGAGCGCGGCCAGGAGCTGGCCCTCGCCCAGCCGTTCGACCTGATTATTCTCGACGTGATTCTGCCCCATCGCAGCGGGCTGGAGGTGCTGGCTGCCATTCGGGCGCAGGATGCACGGGTGCCGGTGCTGCTGCTCACGGCCCTGGGCACCACTACCGACAAGCTCCAGGGCTTCGGTAATGGGGCCGATGATTACCTGGTCAAGCCCTTCGATTTTGCCGAGCTGGTGGCGCGGGTGGGGGCCCTCACGCGGCGCGGCAGCGGGCAGGCCCATAGCCCGCGTCTGGCTTTTGCCGATGTGCTGATGGACACCGCCAGCCGCACCGTGACGCGGGCCGGCCAGCCGCTGCGCCTTACCACCCGCGAGTTCAACCTGCTGGAATTGCTGCTGCGCCACCCCGGCCGCGTGCTAAGCCGGGGCGAAATCGCGGAGCACGGCTGGGATGAGTCGTTCGACGCGGGCAGCAACGTGATTGACGTGTACGTGAGCTACTTGCGCAAGAAAGTGGACCATGGTTTTCCGACCAAGCTCATCCATACCGTGACGGGGGCGGGCTACGTGCTGCGGCAGGAATGAAGAAGGGTTGAGTGTTGAATGTTGAGGGTTGAATGATTCTCCCTTCCGGGTGAATCAAACCGAACACGCATATGCTGCTCAAGCCAGTTATTCAACCAGTTCAAAACAAATTCCGCCAATATGTAAAGTAGAAAATCACTCAACCCTCAACATTTAAAACTCAACCCTTCACATGACCATCCGCAACCGCCTCACTTGGCTCTTCGTGGGCGTGGTGGCATTCATTCTGCTGGGGGTGCTCACCACGGCGTTTTTGCTGCAGGCCGATTATAGCCGGCGCGAATTCCGGCAGCGGCTGCGCGACCGGGCCGAGGTGGCGGCCTACATCTTTCTGGAAAAGGACGAACTGCGTAGCTCCGCGTTTCAGGAGTTTCAGAAGCGCTACCAGCGCACGCTCACCGAGGAAATTATTCAGCTTTACGATGCCAAGGGGGAGGTGCGCTTCGTGCGCGAGGATGCCCGGCTGGAGGTGCCGCCCGACGTGCTGGCCCGCATCAAGGAAGGCCATGAAGAGTACTTTGAGGACGGCCCGCGCGAGGCGGTGGGCATTTTTTACCGCGACAACCAGGGCCAGTACGTGGTGGTGGCTGGGGCCGAAAACCAGTACGGCAATGCTCGTCTGCGCTACCTGGCCACCATTCTGGTCACGATTTTCGTGCTGAGCCTGCTGCTGATTTACGGGGCCGGGCGGCTGTTTGCAGGCCGGGCGCTGGCCCCCATTGCGGCCCTCAACGACCAGATGGATAGCATCTCGGCCCACGACCTGCACCGGCGCGTGGCCGAAAACCTCTCGGGCCGCGAGCGCGACGAGCTGTCGCGCCTCGCCCACACCTTCAACCGCCTGCTCGACCGCCTCGAAAGCAGCTTCGACGGCCAGCGCGCCTTCGTGCGCAACGCCTCGCACGAGCTGCGCACGCCGCTGGCCGCCAGCATCGGCGAGGCCCAGCTGGCCCTGGCCCGCGAGCGGGAGCCCGCCGCCTACCGCGCCGCCCTGCACGCCCTGCTCACCGACCTCACCCAGCTCAACGCCCTACTCAACCACCTGCTGGAGCTGGCCCAGGCCGAAACCCCGCTGCCCGAGCACGACACCCGCATTCGCGTGGATGAGCTGCTGGCCGAAGCCTGCGCGGCCATCGACCCGGCCCAGCGCCCGCGCCTGCACCTGCACACCGGCCGCCTGCCCGCCGAGCCCGAGCAGCTGGAGCTCACCGGCAACCGCGCCCTGCTGAGCCGCGCCCTCATCAACCTGCTCGAAAACGCCCTGAAATATTCGGAACCGAAGCCTGTAGCTGTCGACCTCGAATATGAGCCCGGCGGCGTGCGCCTGCGCATTGAGGACCAAGGCATCGGCATTGCGGAAGCGGATATGTCGCAGGTGTTTCAGCCGTTTTTCCGGGCCGGCAATGCGCGGCCGGTGGCGGGCCACGGCGTGGGTTTGCCGCTAGCCCGCAAAATTATTGAGCAGCACGGCGGGGCGTTGGAGCTGGCTTCGCAGCTGGGCCAGGGGACGACGGTGCTGGTGCGCCTGCCCACGGCGTAGTCGCGTAGCGCGGACTTTGTAGTCCGCGAATCGGTGGTAACGATTGAACTCGCGGACTACAAAGTCCGCGCTACCATTTTCTAATCGTATTCTAATGACCTGCCGGTAGCCTTGCAGCAGATTCACCAACTGCCGCCCTACCATGAACCTACCAAACCAGTCCCGCCGCCGCCAAAGCGCCCTCGCTTTACCGGCCGTATTAGGGCTACTGTTCTTCACCGCCTGCACGCCTTCCGATGCCGATGCGTTGGATGAGCCCGCGCCCCAGGCCATCGTAATCCAATCAAAAGCTGCCCCCGAAGCTGCCCCGGAAACCCTGGTATTGAGCGGCGAAATCGCGGCCGATGCCAACCGCACGGCGCGGGTGTTTCCGCGGGTGGGCGGCCAAGTGCTGCGCGTGGGCGTCGATTTGGGCGATGAAGTAAAACAAAGCCAGGTGCTGGCCGTGCTGCAAAGCCGCGAAATCGCGGAGCTGCAAAACCAAAGCACCGCCGGCACCGCCGAGCTGGCCGTGGCCCGCAAGAACCTGGCCGTGGCCGAAGAGTTGTTCGACAACGGCCTCGCGGCCGGGCAGGACGTGTTCAAGGCCCGCGCCGAGCTGGCCCGCGCCACCGGCACCGCCACCCGCAACCACCGCCAGCTCGACACCTACGGCATGGCCAGGGGCGGGCAATACGAGTTGAAAGCACCTGTGTCGGGCTACGTCATCGAGAAAAACGTGGCGGCGGGCCTGCGCTTCAACGCGGCCGACATGCCGGCCGCCTTCACCGTGGCCAACCTGGATAGCGTGTGGGTGATGGCCAACGTGTTCGAGGCGGACCTGACGCTGGTGCACCGGGGCCAGGCCGTCGAAATCACCACCCTAAGCTACCCCGACCAGCCGCTGCAAGGCCGCATCAACCAGGTTTTCCACGTGCTCGACCACGACAGCAAGGTGATGAAGGTGCGCTGCACGCTGCCCAACCCCGGCCACCTGCTCAAACCCGGCATGCACGCCCAGGTGCGCGTGCTGGCAGCTTCCACCAAGTAGACGCGGCATGGCTATTCTCATCATCGAAGCCGACGAAAAGCGCCGGGCGGCCGCGCAGCGGTTTTTGCAGCGCGCCGGCTACGTCACCGACCTCGCCCCTACCCTGGCCGCCGCCACTGCCCGGCTGGCCGCCCGGTCCTACGAATTCGTGCTGCTGGCGCAGTTGCTGCCCGACGGCGACGGCCTCACGCTGCTCTACGAAGCCCAGCGGCGCGGCTCCCGGGCGGCCTTTGTGCTGCTGATGGCCACCGATGCGGTGCAGGACCGCCTGCACGGCTTCGCGGCCGGGGCCGACGACTGCGTGGCCCGCTCCACCACACTGCTGGAGCTGGAGCGGCGGCTGCGCAGCATTGCCCGGCAGCGGTTTGGGCGGCCCCGGCCGCGCATCCGCTTCGGGGCGGGGTTTGAGCTGGACCTGGCCGGCCGGCAGTTGCGGCACGGCCGGAATGCAGTGGATTTGAGCCGCTCGCAGTTCGACCTGCTGCACCACCTGCTGCGGCACCGAGGCCGGCCGCTCACCCGCGAGCAGCTGGGCGCGCACATCGGCCGGGGCCACGAGGGCTCCAACTTCATCGACGTCCACATCATGAACGTGCGCAAGGCGCTGGCGCGCTTCGCCCCGCCCGATTTCCTGCAAACCGTGCGCGGCATCGGCTATCAGGCAGCGTAAAATTGTCATTCCGACGCAGGAGGAATCTGAGATAAGTCGTTTGCACGGTTTGCCTCAGATTCCTCCTGCGTCGGAATGACATTCTTGCCAATCCAGACGCAAAACAGCTGGCCAAAACCCCACGGGCCGGGCCGGCGTACCAGCGGCAGCAGCGCACTTCCCGGCGCTGGTTGTTACTTGCCTCTATGCGTCACTTCTGCACTCGTTTACCGCTGGCTTTGCTGCTCGCGGCCTTTTCTGTTTTCACGGTTTCGGCCCAGAAAGTGGGCCTCGTGCTCAGCGGCGGCGGGGCCAAAGGGCTGGCCCACGTGGGCGTGCTCAAGCAGCTTGAAAAAAACCACATTCCCATCGATTACATCGTGGGCACGAGCATGGGCGCCGTCATTGGCGGCATGTATTCGGCCGGCTACTCGCCCGATGAGATTGAGCAGATTGTGCTCAGCCCCGAGTTTCAGCGCTGGACGTCGGGCAAGCCGCTTGAGAGCAAAACCTTCAACTTCCTCACGGCCGAGCCCTCGCCCTCGGCCCTGCGCCTGGGCATTGCCATCGATTCCACGTTTCAGGCCCGCGTGAGCACCAACCTGGTAAACGACCTGAACCTGAACCTGGCCCTGACGCGCCTGCTGGCCCCGGCTTCGGCCTCGGCCAACTACGACTTCGACAAGCTGTTTGTGCCCTTCCGCTGCATGGCGTCGGAGGTGTTTACGCGCCAGGTGGTGGAGCAGAAGTCGGGCGCGTTGTCGGATGCCATTCGCAACTCGATGTCGTTTCCGCTGGCTTTCCGGCCCATTCGCAACCTCGACGGCAAGTACTACTACGACGGCGCGGTGTACGACAACTTCCCCACCAAAACCATGAAGAAAACTTTCGCCCCGGACATTATCATCGGGGTGAACGTGGGCGACGTGGCCATGCGTAAATACCCCAAAAACGACGACGCGCTGCTCGGCAGCACCGTGGCTTTCCTGGGCACGAGCGTGGCCGATACGCTGAGCGTGGGCCCCAACGGCATCTACATTCAGCCCGACCTCGACAACATGGGCGTGGGCGACTTTGACCTCGTGAAGAGCTTCATTGCCAAAGGCGACACCGCCGCCCAGCGCAACATGGCCAAAATCAAGGCCCGCATCGGCCGCCGCGTCGATTCGACGGACTTGCAGAAGCGCCGCATGGCTTTCCAGAGCAAGGCCCCGACCCCGCGCTTCATCGACGTGAAAGTGCGCGGCCTGCGGCCCGACCAGAACGAATACGCGGCACGCTTCTTCCGCAAAACGGGCCGCGAATACTCGCTCGACGACATTGAGGAAGGCTACTACCGCCTGGCTTCGGACGATTATTTCAAGAACATCTACCCGCGCATTCGCTACGATGAGGCCCGCAAGGGCTACGTGTTCAGCGTGGATGCGCAGCGCAACAACAACGTAAGCGCCGAGGCCGGCTTCGTGTTGTCGAACCGCCCCATCGACAACCTCTACGTGGGACTGGAGTACCGCTACCTGCGCAGCCTGCTCTACACCGCTTCGGCCGACGTGAGCCTGGGCCGCTTCTACAACGGTGCGCACGGCTCGTTCCGCATCAACGTGCCGGCCAAGTACGCGTACTTCATCGAGCCCGAAATCACTTACAACCAGTGGGATTTCCAGAACACCGGCGGCGTGCTCGGGCGCGATGTCATCAACACCCAGGTGAAGCAGCAGGACACCAAGCTCGGCGGGCAGTTCGGCGTGAGCCCCACCTACCGCAGCCGCATCCTGCTCGATTTGGCCACCTTCGTGACCAAGGACGAGTACACCAATTCCAAGGAAATTAAGTCGGCCGACGTGCTCGATGCGACCGTGTTTCGCGGGGCTACCGCCGCCATCCGCCTGGCCCGCAACACCCTCAACCGCAAGCAGTACGCCTACACCGGCCACCGCTACGTGTACACGCTGCGCGGCGTAACGGGCGCGGCCACCTACACGCCCGGCTCCACGTCGGTGCTTGAGGGCAGCTCGCGCCACCATGAGTGGCTGCAGTTCCGGGCCACAGTGGAGCGCTACTTTGCGATGAAGAAGGAACGCCAGGCCTGGGGCTATTTCGGCGAACTGATGGCCAGCGGCCAGGGTACGTTCTCGAACTACCGCTCGTCGCAAACCACCGCGCCGGTGTTTGCGCCGCTGCCCGACTCGCGCACGCTGTTTCTCGACAGCTACCGCTCGGCCCGCTACGTGGCGGCCGGCCTGCGCTACACCCAGCCCTTCCTGAAAAAGCTCGATTGGCGCACCGAAGTCTACGTGCATGTGAACGGCCAGCCCCTGGTGCAGGGCGACCAGCAGCAGGCCATCCGCAAGTCGGGCTTCGACCGGCCCCGCGTGACGGCCAGCACTGGCCTCATTTTCCAGACGCCCGTCGGCCCGTTGGCTCTGCACGCCCGCTTCTACGACGACCCTGCCGAGCGTTTCAGCGTGTACGGCCACCTAGGCTTCCTGCTCTTCCGCAGCCGCGCGCTGGAATAGGGTCTTTCGTGATGGCTGTCATTGCGAGTAGAGCGCAGCGCAACGCGGCAATCTGTCCTATCTAAGCGACCATCCTTGAGTTGTGACAAGTCCTTTTTGAAACGAAAAAAGCCCCGGCGCTACAGAGTGCTGGGGCTTTTCGCGGGAGCTACATCGCGGGCGAAAAGACTTGTCACAGTTCGGGGCTTTCTGCATCGAGGGGAAGGATTGCCACGGCCTGCGGCCTCGCAATGACAGTCAAAACTCCAACGCCGCTGCCACCGCCGTCGGCACCTCCAGCGGCAGCAGGTGCCCGGCTTCCGGCACTTCGGTAAAGCTGCTGCCGGCCGGCAAGTGCGGCAGCGTGAGGCGGCGCTGCGTGGCAGGCGTGACGGCCTTGTCGTGCGCGCCCACCAGTAGGTGGCAGGGCACGGCCAGCGTGGCCAGCTCGGCGGTGATGTCGGTGCGGGTGCCGTGTTCCAGCCACTGGTCCCAGGCTGGGCGTTGGGTGCGCAGGTTGTCGGCCACCACGGTGGCGTGCGCGGCGGTCGGTAGCGGCTGGAACGTGATTTTGCGGGCCGTTTTTTCGGCTTCTGCGGGTTGGCCGTAGGCGGCGAGAGCAGCGGCGCGGTCATGGTCGCTCATGGGCTCGTGCGATGGCGGCGAGGGCGACAACAGCACCAGCCGGCGCAGCCCGGCGGGCCGGCGCGCGGCCAATAGCAGCGCAATTTTGCCACCCATGCTGTGGCCCAGCAGCGTGAAATTGTTCACCCGATGCTCGGCCAGATACGCAGCGACCCAGTCGGCGTAAGCCCGCACCGAATAATCAAAATGCAGCGGCGCGGGCTGCTGCCCGAAGCCCGGCAGGTCGGGAGCCAACAGTTGAGTATCGGGTGACAGCAAGGGGCGCAGCGAATCAAATTCGTGGCCAGCCCCGGCCCAGTAATGCAAAGCAACAACGGTGTGCGGCATAAAAAATACAGTGGTCAGACAGCTGCTCTACGGCAAAACGACGCCAGCCGCCGCCCCAAGCCGCCCCGCGTGCCCACGCCGCCCGATGGCTTTATGCCAACCAAAATTTCTGGCTTAGGCGCAATCCGACCACGACGGGCCGCCGTAGGTTCCGCCACAGCTGCTATCTAAGCTGCTCATAATTATATTTTTTATTACTGTTTATCAACCCTTTTTCCCCGCGCTACCTACCGCTACTCCGCTACTATTCTTCGTTCGCCTATCCAATTCCACCCTCCCTGCGTAATAGCCCTCTGTTATGATGGCACGCCGGTTCCGTCCTCTTTCCTTCTATGAATCCAACTACGGCGTTGCTCTCGGCAACGGAAGAAGCGGCGCTCGTCGAGCGTTTGCTGGCTCGTGATGAGCAGGCCCTCCGCCTGCTGCACGACCGCTACTCGCGCAGTCTGCTCACGGTTATCGTGCGGCTGGTGCACAACCAGGAACTGGCCCAGGACGTGCTGCAGGAAGGCCTGCTTAAGGTTTGGCTCAGCATCGACCGCTACGACCCCGAGCGCGGCCGCCTCTTCACCTGGATGGTGCGGGTGTGCTGCAACCAGGCCATCGACGCCATGCGCAGCCCGCGCCATCGCTTCCACAACGAGGCCCGCTCGCTGGAGGTAGGCGGCGCCCAGCGCGCTTCCGCGCCCTCGTCGTTCAACCCTGAACACATCGGCCTGCGCGAACTCACGCTCAAGCTCAAGCCCCGCCAGCGCGAAGTAATTGAGTTGCTCTACTTCGGCGGCTGCACCCAGGCCGAAACCGCCGAACAGCTCGGCATTCCCCTGGCTACGGTGAAAACCCGGGCACGCACCGCCATTCAGGTGCTGGCCCAGCTGGTGCGGTAGCGAGTAGATGAGCGAATTGGCCTGCGGCCTGTCATCCTGAGCGGAGCGAAGGACCTTATCACATTCGGTGATTTTTTTCTGACGTAATGAGGTCCTTCGCTCCGCTCAGGATGACAATGGCTCTTCCCAACGCCTGTTCCACCACTCACCGCGGGCATTCCTCGCGCGTCAGGCTTTCGTTGATGACAATGGCGGCACGGTTGCCATCGGCGGCGGCCAGCAGGGCCTGCTGGGTACCGGGCTTGGTATCGCCGGCCGCGTAGAGGCCGGGCAGCGAAGTCTGCAAACTCGAATCGACCCACACCGCCCCTTTACTGGTAAGGCGCGCCCCAATATCGGTGGCCAGCGTGGTGCGCTGGTGTTGCGGCGCGTGCAGAAACAGCGCCGCCCGCTCCAGCTCGCTGCCATCGGCAAACTGCAGGCAGCGCAGCTCGCCGGTTTTCGTGCCGATGAGCCGGGCCAGCGGCTCCTCCCGAACACCGATTTTCTCGCGGCGCAGGCGGCGGCGGGCATTCGGCGTGAGGTGGCCCGGTCCGTCGGTCACCACAATCACATCGCGGCTCCAGCGGCTCACCAGTAGCGCCAGACCCGTTACGGTGCGGCCCTGCCCGTACACGGCCAGGGGTTGGTCGCGCACTTCCCAGCCGTGGCAGTACGGGCAGTGCAACACGCCCCGCCCCCACAGTTCGCGGAAGCCCGGCAGCGGCGGCAAAATGTCGCTCACGCCGGTGGCCAGCAGCACGCGGCGGGCCGTCACGGTAGTGGGCGCGTCGTCGGCGGTGCCGTGGCCGGTGGCGCGGAAGCCCTTGCCCACGCGCACCAGTTCATCGATGTGCAGGCATTGGGTCGTCACGGTTTCGTAGGGGGCCAGCTGCTCATGGCCCAGGCGCAGCAGTTCGGCCGGCCGGATGCCGTCGCGCGTGAGGAAGCCGTGCACGCCCGGCGATGCGGCGTTGCGGGGGGGGCCGCCGTCGGCCACCAGCACGCGGCGCAGGCAGCGCCCCAGCGTGAGGGCCGCCGACAGCCCGGCGCTGCCCGCGCCAATCACTAATACATCATAGTCAAAATCCATAGCTCAGGCAAAAAGTAGCGCGTTGGCTGGCTTAACCGGCTAAACCGGGCCGGGGTTGTGGCACGGCCACATTCCGCGCATAAAAAAAGCCCTCCCCGATTGGGGAGGGCTTTTTCAACAACCAAGGAAACCCGCGGGCTATTCCTTGATGAGGCGCTTGGTCAGGTTCACTACCTGGCCGCCGTTGGTGCCGCGCACCAGCAGCGTGTAGCTGCCGCTGGCGATGGTATTCAGGTCGAGGGCGTGGGCCAGGCCCGCGTCCAGCGTCGTGTTCAGCACCGTGCGGCCCGCGGCGTCCAGCACGCTCACCTGGTACGAACCGGCGGGCAGAGCCGTCAGGTCGAGGTTGGTGGCGGTGGTGGCCGGGTTCGGGAACAGGGCGATGGCGGGCACCACTTTGCCGAAGCGCACGCTGCGCACGGGCGAGTAGCTGCTGGTGCCATCGGTGTCGACCTGCTTCAGGCGGTAGTACACTAAGCCGTTAGCTTTAGCCCCGATGCCGGCATCGGTGCGGGCGTAGTCGGTGGCGCTGGTGCTCGTGCCCTGGCCTTTCACTTCGTCAATTTTCACGAAGTCGGTACCGTTCAGGCTGCGTTCCACGTCGAAGTGGTCGCTGTTCTTCTCCGAAGCCGTGTTCCAGGCCAGCAGCGCGTCCAGGTTCTTGGCCGTGGCCGTGAAAGCGGTCAGCTCAACCGGCAGCGGGTTCACCCCCGTTACCAGCGTCACGGAATTGGTGTTCACGCCGCCGTTCTGGTCGATGCTCGTTACCGTGAAGGGGCCGAACGAGGCACCGTTACGGGGCAGCTTGGTAGGGTCCAAAACCGTGAACAAACCGGTGCTGCGGGTGAACAGAATGCCGGAAGCAGCCAGCGTAGTTGAGTCGGCCGGGCTAATTTTAGCAACAGCTAAGCCGTTGCTCGTACCCGCAGCCGGCGCACCGGTTGCCGTGTTGTAAACAATGCCGGCGCTGTTGTACACCGCAGTGTTCGGGTCGATACCGTAGGCCAGCACATCGCCAGCAGCGTATATATTAGCATTGCCTCCTTTGGTAACCGTCGGCCGGGCGTACACCGAGCTCTGGTCCTGCGCCACCATGATGGTGTAAGCAGCCAGCGGGGAGGTCAAGGCATTGCCAGGCGTACCGTTACCATTGTCCGTTGTGGTGTACAGGAAGGTCACGTCGCCGGCGTAACCAGCTACGGGAGCAAAGGTCAGTGTAGCCGCCTGAGCCGGGGTGACCGGTTGACCGGCCACCAGCGCCGTGCCGGTGCCACCGAAGTATAGCGAGCCTTCCGTGCTCGGGTTGGGCACCGTTACCAGCGTGTACGCGGCAATGGTGGCCGCCCCGTTCGCATCGGTGGCGTTAAGGCCCGTAATGGGCAGGCCCTTGGCATATGCCGTGTTGGCGGTGTTGCCGCGGGGGCTGCGCAGGGCGTTCCACACGTTCTGAGCCACCGGGGCAATGTTGGCTGGCGCAGTGGTGAGTGTGGCTGTGTTGGTCAGCGTATTCACGGTTTCGCCAGCCGAAGACACGTTCGCCGTCAGCATTACGTTGCCCGAAGCGGGCATGGCCAGGCTGAACGAGTGCACTACTGCGTTGGCGGTGCCGGCCGGCAGGCTAGCTACTGCGGCTAGGGTCAGGGTGCCGGTGCCGGTATCGTAGGTAGCTACCGTGGTTGCACCGCTGGTGTAAGTGATGGTTGTGCCCGACAGCGTACCGGTCAGGCCGTCCACTTTCAGGTCAGCAATGCCCAGGTTGGTAGGCAGGCCGGTCACGGTTTGCGTGGTCGAAGTCGAAGCGGTCGAAGGACCGGCGTTGAGCGTGGTTACGGTGTAGCTGGCGGCGGTGCCCGGCTGGGCAGTGGCCGGGCCGGCCAGGGTTGTCGTCACGTCATACACCGTGTTGATGGTGAGAGGCGTGAAGGCGGCGTTGTTCGTCAGCAGGTTGTCGCTCGTGGAAGACGACACCTGGGCACCCACCACCAGCGAGCCGCTGCCCACCGGGGCTGCGAACGTGGCCTGGTAGCTGGCCGTGGAGGAGGTGCTGGGCACAGCAGGGGCGCTGGCAATGGTCGGGAACGTCAGCACCCCGGTCGTCACGTTATAAGTAGCACCGCTGGCGGGGCCGCTGTTGAAGGAAATAACGTTGTTAGAGAGCGAGCCGGTTACGCCGCCCACTTTCAGGTCGGTGGCCGACAGGCCGGCGGGCAGGCTGGCCGTGGGCACTACGTTAACGGCCGTGGCACCGGCACCAGCCGCTTCGCTGGCGTTGCGGTAGCCGAAGGTGTACGTCACCTGCGTGCCGGCTGGCACCGAAGCGGGCGAACCGGTGGGGGTGGTCAGGCTCACGCTGGCGCGCAGGTCGGCCACGCCGCCGCTGGCCTGGTTGATGCTGGTTGTGAGGCCGGCCGCGTTGTTGCTGGCCACCAGGTCGGTGGTTGCGCTGTTCACCGTAGCCAGGGCGTTTATCTGGCCGCCGGTGGCGTTAGGCATCGTGAAGGTGAGGTAGCTGGTAACGCTGCCGCCCGGTATCAGCGTACCGATGGTTGCAAACGTGTAGGTATCGATGCCACCGCTGGTGGATACCGTGGCCGCCCCCCCCGGGCCGCTGGCCAGTACCGTGAGGCCGGCCGGCAGCTGCAGCTTGGGCACGGCGTTGGTTACTACGGTGGGGCCGTTGTTGGTCGTCGTCACGAGGTAGGTCACGGAGTTGCCTACTACTGCCACGGGCGGGCCGCTGATGCTCACGGCCAGGTCGCCGTTGGCGGTTACGGCCGTGGCCAGGGTAGCCGCGTTGTTGCTGCTGATGCCGTCGGGCGAGGTGCTCGCCACGGCGCTGCTTACCGGGAAGTTGGCGGCGGGTGCCGTCAGCACCAGGGTGTACTGCTGCTGGGCTCCGGCAGCCAGCGTGGCTTGGTTGGGCAGCGTTACGAGGCCCGTAGCTGCATTGTAGGTGGCACCGCTTACAGGCGTGCCGGCGGCATCCAGGATGCTCACGCCACCGGCCAGGTTGGCAGGCAGCTGCACGGTTTCGGTTACGCTGCTGGCGTTGGTGGTGCCGTTGTTCACAAATTTCACCACGTAGCTCACTGGCAGGCCTGCAGGCGTGCTGGCCGGGCCCACGATGGAAGTGGTAACGTCGGACGTGGTTTGCACGCGCACACCTACCGAGGCCATGTTGTCGGCCGGCACGTTGTCGCGCAGGTCGGTGCTCACAATGGCGGTGGCCACCAGCTGGCCGTCGTTGCCAATGCCCGCCGGTACCGTCAGGTCAATTACCGGGTAAGTTGTGGTCACGCCGGGGGCCTGCGTCACCGAGTAGTACGTCAGCACGCCCGTAATCGGGTCGTAGCTGGTAGTGCCGCCGGTGGTAGCAAACAGGAGCGTGGTAGTGCCCGTGGCCGTCAGGGTGCCCACTTTCAGGTTAGCGGCCGTGAGGCCGGGCAGCAGCTGTACTTTCTGGGTCACGGAGGCGCTGGTTGTTGCGCCGGCACCGCCTTTGTTGGTCGAGGTCACCGTGTAGGTTACCGTTTCACCGGGCGTCACCACCGTCGAAGGCGTGGTGATGGTGGTGGTTTCGTTTTCGAGAGCTACGCCCGTGCCGGCCGATACCGTCAGGCTCGTGCTGCTGGCCGCGCCGTTGAGGAAGGCCCCGTTATTGGTCGTGGTCAGTTCGGTAGCAGTGCTGCTCACCGTGGCCGAGGGTGCGAAGTTGGCACTCGGGGCCAGGAAGCTGATGCTGTTGGTCACCGTCTGGCCGGCCGGTACGTTGGCCAGGGCCGGGAAAGTCACCGTGCCCACCCCACCCGAGTACGAGTAAGTGCCGCCGTTGGTGATGAAGATGTTGTTGGCCAGCGAGGCCGCCGACGGGATGGTCACCATCTGCGTGGCGTTGGGGGCCAGGTTCGGGCCGTTGTTGGTCGTCGTCACCAGCAGCGTTACGGGCGAGCCGGTGAAGGCCGAAGCCGGGCCGCTGAGCGTGGTGGTCAGGTCGAACAGGTTGGGCATCACGGCCCGGGCCACGTTGTTGGCCGTGCGGCCAGCTTCGTTGCTGGTGGTTGCTACACTGGCAATGGCCGTTACCGGGGTGCTCGGTGCAGTGTTCAGCGGGTAGTTAATCGTCACGCTCAGGGCGTTGGCCGTGTTGGCGGCAAACGTGGCCGGGGCTGCGTTGTAGGTCAGCAGGCCCGTAGCGGCGGTGTACGACCAGCCCGTGGGCGTGGCCGACAGCGTCAGGCCGGCCGGCAGCTGCACGGTAGGCACCACGCCGGCCGCTGCCTGCGGGCCGGGGTTGCCAAAGGTGGCGGTGAAGGTGCCGACAGTTGCCGTGTTGCTCATCGTGATGGCAGCCGTCACGTCAACGTTGTCAATGGTCGTGAGCGTGAGGGTAGCGGCATCGGGAGCGGCGTTGTTGCCCTGCGAAACCGTGCCCGTGGTGCCCACATTGCTGGTCAAAGCCAACGGGCCGGTAGCACTGGCTGCCGGCGTGAAGCTAAAGGTGAACGTGTTGGCAGCGCCGCTGTTCAGCGTGGTTGCCGTGCCGAAGTCAATCACGCCACCGGTTGCCGTAACCGGAGCGCCGTTTACGAACACATTGGTGGCACCGGTCGGCAGCGTCACTTTCTGCGTAACGAGCGTGGCCTGGCTCGAGCCTTCGTTGGTGAACGTCACCGTGTAGTTGCCCGTTGCCTGGCCCGGCGTTACGGAAGTCGGGCCGGTCAGGGAAGTGGTCAGGTCAGCGGCCGGAGTCACTACATAGCTGGCGTTGGCCGTGTTGTTGTCGGTCAGGCCGCCTTCGCTGGTCGTAGTATTGATTACCGACGAAGCGGTAACAGTGCCCGACACCGGAGTCGTAAAGGTGATGGTCGAGTTCAGGTTGCCGCCGTTGGCGAGCGAAGCAGTATTGGTGTAAGTAACCAGGCCCGAGGCCGAGTCATAGGTGCCGCCGTTGGTAGCTACCACACCCACCAGGTTCGGGATGAGTTGCACTTGGCGCGTTACGCTAGCCGCAGCGTTGGGGCCGTTGTTGACGAATGTTACGTTCAACTGAGCCTGCGAGCCGCCGAACAGCGGCGTGCTGGCCGCCGTGATGGTCGTAGCGACATCGGCCGGCGAGCAGTACGTCAGCAGGGGGATACCAAACGTCTGCTGGCGGCTGGAAGCCGTGCTGGTGCTCGTGTTGGTGTAGGTGAACACGATGCGCTGCACGGGCGAAGTAAACTTCACCGTCAGGTCGCCCAGTGTTTCGTTAGATGCCGAATTGTTGGTGCCTTCTACCGTATTGTTGCCAATAAAGCTGTTCGATGACCCCAGCGTGAAGTTGGCGGCCGTCAGGGTAGCGGCCGTGCCACCGGTGGCCGTTGGGTAGCCATCGAGGGTAAGGCGGTCAGTAAAATTCTGCGTGTTAAGGTTTTTGTCGATGTCCAGCAGTTTCAGCGACAGGTTATCAACCGGCCGGCTGAGCAGCATCGTCACCGTCGACTGGTCGCCAACCGCAGTGCTGGTAATCTGCCATACCAATGCCTGGCTGCTTAGTGCTACACTGGTGCCCACGTAGTAGTCGTTCTGCGTCGTGGTACTAGGTGAAGTATAGTTTTGATATTTAACTGTGATGCCATCGGAGGCCGCATCGGTGGTAGGCCCTTGCGAGGTGGCCCCGCCATTGATAGCACCGCGGCGGATGCCGGTGACAGCCGTTCCAGGTGTCAGGGCGGTGTAGTCCAACGATGCCGTGGTCGTGCAGTTGCTCACTACCAGCGTGCGGGTGGCGGTGTTATTGGCCAGGTTCGGGTCTTCGGCCGGGCTGCTGGTGCTGGCTACCAGGCTGTAGGTACCGGCCGTAGCCGGTGCGTTGAAGCTAAAGGCGAACGTATTGGTAGTGCCGCTAGCTACTGTAGCCGAGCCAAAGTCGATAACCCGGGTAGCGGCTGTGTAAGTAGCGCCCGTGGGCACCACCACGTTGGTTACGCCGGCCGGCAGGGTCACGGTGCGGGCCTGGGGGTTGGCCGCGTCGGCGCCGTTGTTGCCGAAATCAACAGTGTAGTTGACGTTGCTGCCCGTAGTAGTGGCCGTGGTGCCGCTGGCAAACTGCGTAAACACTTCGGCCTGCGAGCAGAAAATAAGCGACGGAATGCCCACTGTTTGTGTGCGGTTAGTAGTACCATTCACATAGGGAGCCGTGTTACGGTAGGTCAGTACCAGCTTCTGTACGGGGCTCGGAAAGGTCAGCACCACGGTGGAGGCCGGGTCGCTGGCACTTACCCCAATGCCCTGCACCGTGTTGGTGCCGGCTACTAGCTGGTTGACACCAGCAGCTACGGCCACGTCACCAGCCGACAAGCTGATGGGGGTGGCACTGCCAGTAGTGGCATAGCCATCAAATGTCAGTTCATCAATGAAATTGGCGTTGGTAATGTCTTTGTCAATATCACTTACTGCGAACGACAGGTTGCTTACCGGGCGGCTGAAAGTGAAAGTCACTGTCGCCACGTTGGGTGTAGTAGCGGGGTCGTTGCCGATGTTGTTCTGCTGCCATACCAGCGCCGGGCCGGGCAGGGTGCCGTTGTTGCCGATGGCAAAAGTATTCGTGTTCGTTCCGGTAACAGTAGTGCTATAGCCGCTGGTCGTAACCGTAGTATTGCCCACCGTAGCGCTAAAAGCTTTCCAGTCTTCGGCCCCGCGGCGCGAGAAATCAAGCCCCGCCGTGGCACCGCAAGCAGCTTTGCTCACCGGCAGCGAGTAGCGGGCCGTAGTACCTAAGGTGCCACTGGCATCGGCAGCAGCGTAAGTGAAGAAGGCATTGCCCGCGTAGCCGGCAGTGGGGTCAAACGTTATCTGCCCAGATTCGGCAACGGTTAGGTCACGGGCTGCAGTTACCTGCGTGCCGTTTACATAAAGCACCCCCTGCGAGGCGCTGGGCAAAGTCAGGATACGGTATTTAGCCGGCGTTAGGGTGGAGCTAACAGAAAGCGCTGGAATAGCAGTTTGCCCATTGGTATTGGGCATAATAACGGCCGTTTGGTCGTTGGCTATTATCGAGACGTTGATAGTGTAAACTGCGGCACCGACAAATGTGCCACCCGTAGTCTGCGAGTTGGCCGCGTACGTGAAAGTGAAAGTGCCCGTGTTGTTAGCCGTGTTCGCCGGATTGTAAGCCAAGGTACTAGCTTGGGCAGCAGTAACCACCGCATTGGCAGTAGCATTAGTAAAGCCACCTGTACCGTCAGCATTGGCTCGGTATTGGACAGTGCCCGTGGCAGGAATCGTATTGAACCTGTAACGTGCCGCAGCAGGTGTTCCCGTGACGCTAAAGCTTGGGATAAAGTATAGCAGGGTTGGGTTATTTCCAACATTAGCCGTTTTAGCGTCTGGTGTTTGTGCTCGGGCGGCTTGCTGGCCTATGACCGCCCAAGCCACAAACAAGATGAGAAACCGTAAGAGAATTTTCATAAAAAGTGGAAAAGGGTTAAAAAATACAGTTCAGAATCAAATGGTTAGTTACCAATGGCCGACTAGCTAACCTGGTAGAGAAAATAGTGCAGAGCAGACGGCTCTAATATTCTTGGTTTATCACATACCTAGAACACCGCAAAATTATGTTATGCAGTGTCCCACCAAGTCTAAATTTCGACCAACACCCTATTTCACACGACTAAATAGGTTGATTCTATATTTCTAAATCTGCCAGTATAACAATTAGTTAACTTTATTAAAATGAGATTAAAGAGAATATACGCCTTACTTTAGCAATCGGATTGACGTTTTAAATAACTATTATATTTATTATTATAGTACAATTTTTTATTACACAAGCAATACTTCCATTATTGCTTATCAGCTGAATATGAATAAATTGCGGTATTTCCCATCACTAAGGCGATTACCGGGTACGTTTTTGGCATTCAACCATTTTATGCACACGCAAAAAGCTCCTTTCCAAAAAGAAAGGAGCTTTCAGATTAACAATTTGTTACGAGTTGCGCTAGCCGCGCCCGCTGGCCGCCACCAGCGCCCGCAGCGGCTCGTTGAAGCCGACAGCTTCCACCAGCTCTTCTAGCGGCAGGTGCAGGCGATACTTCCAGAAGTGGGTGGGGTTGCTGGGCACGTTGATTTGCTCCTCGTGCGGGTTGGCCCGGCGCAGGTGGCCGTCGATGGCCAGCAAATCCTGGAGCGGGAAAATGGCCCACATGGCCGGCGAGTGCAGGTGTTGCACCAGAATCTCGCGTGCCACCCAGGGCTCGCAGTAGAACGGGGCCACCTCGCGCCAGTGGCCTAATATGGTTTCGAAGAAGCGCTGGGTGCGCACCCGGTCCTCCTCCCACCAGCCGCGCACGGTGCTGGTGTCGTGGCTGCTGGGCGTGACGACGCTCAGGTAGGCGGCGTCGTTGGGGTGGCTGAACTCGACTTCGGGGTTCGAGGGCATGCGCTGCACGTTCAGGCCGAGCATGCCGAGCTGCTTCATCACGCCGGGCACCGAGGCGGGCACCATGCCAAGGTCTTCGCCGCAGATGAGCATGTCGGTGGCGTAGCGCACGGGCGGCAGCTTGGTGAGGCCCTGCTGGCGCCAGAATTCCTCGTGACGACGGAAGAAGAAATCGACGTAGATGTCGTCGTAGAGGCGGCTGCGGTCCTGCTCCGAGTCGAGCTCGCGGAAGGAATAGCTCTTGTTCAGGGTGATGCGCGGGTGGTAGAAGTCGTTGCCGGCGGGCACGAACAGCACTTCGTTCACCAACCGGAACAAACCCTTTTGCAGCCAGGCGAAGTAATCGGCGTGCTCGGGCTGGGCGGCCAGCTTCTGGAGGATGTAAGCCTCGATTTTGCGCTGGTCGTTTACGTGCGGCTTAAGGTGGATGCGGCCGTAGCTGGCATCGTCCATGTACTCGTCAAACACGTGCTGCGCCTCTCCCTGGAAGATATCCTGCAGCATGTGCCAACGGATGTAGGGTTCGCACAGGCGCGAGTAGTCGAACCAGCCGAGGCGCTGCTCAATCTCGTGGCGGTGCAGCGGCAGAGCCGGCGAGAAGTGGCCCAGCAGGCCTTCCACCGACTCAATCGGCATCTCCCAGATGCGGAAGAAGCCGAGGATGTGGTCGATGCGCAGGGCGTCGAAGTAGCGGGCCAGGTGGCCCATGCGCTGTTTCCACCACAGGTAGCCGTCTTCGGCCATGCGCGTCCAGTTGTAGGTGGGGAAGCGCCAGTTCTGGCCGGTGGTCGAGAAGTCGTCCGGCGGGGCGCCGGCCTGGGCGTTCATGTGGTAGAGTTCGGGCTGCGTCCAGGCATCCACCGAGTGGCGGTAGATGCCGATGGGCAGGTCGCCCTTCAGCACCACGCCTTTGGAGCGGGCGTAGGCCACGGCTTCGCGCAGCTGCTTATCGAGATGGAACTGAGTGAAGAAGAACAGGCCGAAGTCGTCGTAGTCGGCAGCGGTTTCGGCGGTGAGCTCGCCCAGGTTCTGGGGGCTGCGGAAATCAGCAGGCCACTGGTTGAAATCGGCGGTGCCGAACCGGTCGCGCAGCGCCGAGAAGGCGGCGTAGGGCACCAACCAGCTGCCCTGGCTGGCCAGAAACTCGCGGTACTCCGGGTCGGCCAGGAAAGCCTGCTTTTCCTGCTTATAGAGCAGCTTCAGGGACTTCCACTTGGCCGCCATCACCGGCTCGTAGTCCACGAAGTCCTTGGCGTTGAGCTGTTCCTTGAGCTGGGCCAGCTCCTTCGCAGCCTTCTTGTCCTTGAGGGCGGCGATACCTTCGAGGTGGATGAACTGCGGGTGCAGCGCAAACACCGAAATGGCGGCGTACGGATAAGAATCAACCCAAGTGTGGGTGGCGGTGGTATCGTTGATTGGCAGAATCTGAATCAGCTTCATGCCCGTTTGCACGGCCCAGTCGGTCAGCAGCCGCAGGTCGGTGAACTCCCCTACCCCGAAGCCTTGGGCACTGCGCATGGCAAACACGGGCAGGGCCACGCCGGCCCCGCGCCAGGCATCGGCGTAGCGGTAGGCCTCGTCGTTGAAGACGCGGGCGGCGGTGCGGTTTTCGGTAGCGGGCACCACGCGGTTTTCGCCGCCTTCCATGTCGAGGGCGTGGCCGGCGGCCGCATCCCATATGGCATACTTATAGAAGCAGTCCTCGCCGGGGTTTTGCAGCGTCACGGTACCGGTCCAGGTCGGATACTCGGCATCCGACAGCACGAGGGCTTTGGTGTTGTCCCAGGCCCCCAGCGCCGGGTCGGAGCCGAGGACGCACAAACCCAGGTGCGAGTCGACGCGCGGAGCCAGCAGGCGGAACAGGGTTTCGCCGGCGGCGGGGGCTTTGCTGGTGGTTGGTTGCTGGTTGCTGGTTGCTGGCTCGGTTACTGATGATTCAGCAGCAGCTTTGGCAGCTTTGGTTTTGGCGGCGGGGGCCTTTTTGGCTTTAGAAACTGGCGCTTCGGCAGCTACCGCGGCGCGGGCCGGGCGGCGGAACAGGCCTTTGGTGAAGGCGGCGGTCAGCAGCTCATTTTCGGGCTGGGCGGGGGCCCGCCAGTAGTCGGCCAGATGCAGGCGGGTGGTGCGGGCGGGGTCGTAGGCGATGTGGCGGTTGGCCCCGGCTTCCCAGTGCTGCGCGCCGGTATTGTCGTCGCACAGCACGTACTTATAGGTAAGGTCGGCGGCGGTGTCGGGCAGCTCAATTTCGAGGCTCCAGCAGGTGGTGGCTTCGTCGTAGTTGAGGGCCACGGCCGCGGCGGGCTGCCAGCTGCCCAGGCTCGGGTGCGAGCCACATACGGCCAGGCGCTGGCCAAAAACGGTGCGGTAGGGTAGGGAGAAACGTAGTATCATGGGCAAGCTGGTGGGGGGTTGGGGGTGCAAGATAAGGACTTGCCGGAGGAGGATTTGTGAAGCCGAAAGCGTGGGGTTTTGCTCAAACGGTTGCGCATCCGCCGCCGCTTGGGCCGGGACTTACGCAGACCGGCGGGGCCGTGTTCAGCGCGCCACAGTGCCGCGCTATTTCCCAACCCGCGCCGCCGTTCCTGCGTTTGGGAGGATTGCCCCGCTTTGTGTCGTTGTTAATTCCTTCCCGCCTTGTCCACTTTTCTGCGCCGAACTCTTTACGGAATCCTGGGGCTGCTGGCCTTTATCCTGCTGTTAGTTATAGCAGTAGTCGTTGTGCTTCAATTCCCGGCCGGGCAGGATTTCGTGGCCCGGCGCGTCGAAAGCTACTTGCGCGGCAAGCTGAAGACGGAAGTAAGAATCGGGAAATTCCGCACCGATTTCCGCCACGCCATTAACCTCGACGGTGTTTATCTGGAAGACCAGAAGCGCGACACGCTGCTTTCCGTCGGCCACCTCGGCGTCGACCTCGACATCTGGGCGCTGCTGCACAGCCAGGTAAATGTGTCGAACGTGGAGCTGAACGACGGCCGCGTGCGCCTCACCCGCACCGAGCCCGATTCGGTAAACAACTACGACTTCATCATCGATGCCTTCGTGGACCCCAACGCACCGGTCGACACCACAGCCTCGGCCCTGAAGTACGACATCGGCAAGGCCCGCCTCACCAACATCTATTTCACCCAGAACGACCAGGTGACGGGCTCCGACATTCGGGCCCGCATCGGCGAGTTCACGGCCAACATGGACGAGGTGAATGTGGACAAGTCCATCTATAAGGTGGATAACGCGGCCCTGCGGCGCTCGGCCATCAGCATCATCCAAACCAAGACGGCGCCCGAGGTGGAAAATACTGGCCCCACCGAGCCGCTCACGCTCCAATTCGGCCTGAACCACGCGACGCTCGATAGCGTGGCATTTGTGTATAAAAACGACCCGGCAGCGCAGTTTATCAGCACCAACATCGGCCTGGCCGACATCACTGCCAAGGACATCGACCTGCAAAAGCAGCGCGTGACGCTGGGCAAGCTCACCCTCAAAAATACCGCTTTCGCCTACGCCCAGAACGAGGCCGTGCCCGTGGCCGAGCGCGTGGTGAACCCCGCCGAAGCCGTGCGCAAGCTTGACGAGGCCACCGACAAGGCCAAAGCCGCTACCGGCCAGACGGCCGCCGCGCCGGGCTGGCGCGTGCTGCTCGATGAGTCCGACATCAGCGGCCTGGCCGTGAAGTTCGACAACTTCAATCAGCCCAAGCAGCGCACCCGCATCCCGGCGCTCGACTACAACCACCTCGATTTCACCAACCTCGTGCTGAACACGCACGACCTGCGCTACTCGGAAAACAGCACCACTGGCAAAGTCGACAACCTGGCCGGGCAAGAGAAAAGCGGCTTCAAAATCGACTCGTGGAAAGCCAACGTGGTGTATGACTCGGTACAGATTCGGCTTGATAGCCTAGATTTGATTACGCCCCACACCCGTATCCGGCGCACGCTGGCCATTGGCTATAAAGATTTGGCCGCGCTGAGCGACGTGAAGCAGCTGGCTAACCTGAAGATTGAAGGCGACCTGCGCAATGTGCGCCTGGGCTTCCGCGACATTCTGTATCTGGCGCCCGACCTCGCGGGCACAGCACCTTTCAATACCGGTCCCAATCAGAGCGTGTTGCTGAATGGGCAGATTGCCGGCCGCGTGGGCGACTTCTCGGTGCGCAACTTCGAGTTTGTGGGCCTCCGCAATACCGTGCTCAAGGCCCGGCGCGGCCGCATTCAGGGCCTACCCAATACCGACGGACGGCTGTACGCCGACCTCGACATCCAGGATTTCCACACCACGCGGGCCGACATTTTGAGCCTCGCGCCGAAGGGCAGCATCCCGAACAACATCAGCATTCCGCCCACAGTGGCGGTTAGCGGTACCTTCCGGGGCCGGCCGACCACGCTGGCCTTCGATACCAATTTGAAGCTGCGCTCGACTTACGGCAACCTCGCGTTCAGCGGGCGGCTGGGGGCCAAGCAGGCCAACGGGCGGCAGCCGCTGGTGGGCACTTTCGCGGTGGGCGGCTTCGATTTCGGCAAGCTGCTGAAGGACCCTACCATCGGGCGCGTCACGGCCACGGGTCGCATCAACGCCACCGGCGACCTGCAAAACCCCAACACGCTGGTGGGCCAGGTGCGCGCCAACGTGCAAAGCGCCCGCTACAACGGCTACACCTACCACGGCGTGGCCGCCACGGTCGACCTCGACCGGAACCGCTACGTCATCAACGCCAGCAGCAAAAACGACCCCAACCTGAACCTCGACCTGACGGCCGTGGTGAACCTGCGCGATGCCAAAAACCCGACTTACGAAGTAACCAAGCTGAACCTACGCGGGGCCAACCTCACGGCGCTGGGCTTCTACACGGGCGGCGACCTGCGCGTGCAGGGCAACTTGGTAGCCAACCTGCGCGGCTCGAGCCTGAACACGCTCAACGGCACCTTCAGCGGCACTAAAATCATCATTGTGCGCGATAACCAGGCCTTCCCGCTCGATTCGCTGAACGGCCGCATCTTGCAGAATGACCGCCGCACGCTGGCCACCATCACCTCCGACATAGCCAATGTGAACCTCGACGGCAACGTGCACCTCGGCGACATCGCTACCGAATTGCAGCAGCACCTCGACCGCTACTTCGATGTGCCCGGTGTGAAGTACGTGCCCAACGGCGCTGACCGGCACTTCACCTACTCGCTCAAACTGAAAGACCCAACGCTGGCTACCAAACTGGTGAAGGGATTGAAGAAGATTTCGCCCTTCACGCTGGCTGGCGACTATTCGCGGCAGGCGGCCCGCCTCACGGCCAACACCAGCATCCCGGTTATCCGCTACGAGAATTACAAGCTCGACTCGCTGCGCCTAAACGTGGACTCGGACCCCGCGAAGCTGGACTACAGCCTGCGCCTGGCCCAGGCCGCCCAGGATACCACCCTGAAACTGCGCCGCCCGAGCATCATCGGCAACGTGGCGAATAATAAGCTGTTCACCCGCGTGGCCATTCTGGGCGACTCGGCCAACCGCGAGCGGCTGGCGGTGGCCGGCACTTTGCAGGCGCTGGCCCAGGGCGGCGGCCGCGGCAGCAGCGTGGTGTATGAGTTTGTGGCCGCGCCCGAGCAGGTGATTAACTACGAAAACTGGACGGCGGGCGCCAACAACTTCGTGCGCTACTACCCTACTGGCGAAGTGGTGGCCAACGGCCTCAACCTGACCAACGGCCGCAGCACGCTGGCCCTGCAAAGCCAGAACCCGCAGGTGCGCACCTCGCCGCTGGGCGTCACGTTCACCAATTTCGAGCTGGCCGAGCTGGCGAAAATTGTGCAGCAGTCCGACTCGCTGGTGGCCGGCAACCTCAACGGCACGGCCCGCATCGACAACCTGGGCAAGAAAAACCAGGCCTTTACAGCCGATGCCACCATCAAAAATCTGGTGTTCCAGAAGGCCCAGATTGGCGACATTGCCCTGAAAGCCACCAACCCCGCCCCCAGCCGCTACGACCTCGACGCGCGCCTGACCGGCGGGGCCTCGGGCACGGTGGGCGGCGCGGGCAACGACGTGCACGTGACCGGCACCTACCTGGCCAGCAGCGCCACCCCGCTCGATTTGGTGGTGGATGCCAACCGCCTCAACCTGAAACTCATCGAGCCCTTCTCCGTCGGCCAGGTGCGGCGGGCCAGCGGCTACGTGCGCGGCCAGCTTACGGTGAAGGGTGCCCCGAGCGCCCCGATAGTGCGCGGCACCTTGAATACTTCGGATGATGCCGCTTTTGTGGTGCCGCAGCTGGGCTCGCTCTACCGCCTGCCCAACCAGGCCATTGCCTTTGAGGAGCGTGGGCTGGCTTTCAACAACTTTACCATTCTTGATTCGACCTCGAATAAGGCGGTTATCAACGGTTACCTGCTCACGAAGAACTACGTGGACTACGCCTTCGACATGCGCGCCACGACCAACAACTTCCTGGCCGTGAACAGCACCCGCAAGAACAACCAGCTCTTCTACGGCAAGCTGGCCGTGGATTCGGACACCCGCCTGACGGGGCCGCTGACGCTGATTAAGGTGGTGACCAACGTGACCGTCGTGGAGCCGTCGAACCTCACGGTGGAGTCGCCGCTGGCCGACCCGAGCAAGGTTGATACCGAAGGCATTGTGCAGTGGATTGATAAAAGCGCGCCCATCGATACCATGCTGGCCCGCAAGCTGGCCGCCGGCGACACCCTGCGCATGGCCGCCGCCGGCTACGACGTGACGGCCGTGGTGACGGTGACCGACAAAACACCGTTCACCATCGTCATCGACCCGGTGAGCGGCGACAACCTGCGCGTGCGAGCCAACGGCACGCTCAATACCAACATCGACCCTACCGGCAACATCACGCTTAGCGGGCGCATTGTGGTGACGCGCGGCCAATACCATTTGTCGCTCTACGACCTGGCTTCGCGCGACTTCATCATCCGGCGTGGCTCCAGCATTACCTGGAGCGGCGACCCGTATAATGCCGACCTCAACATCACGGCCGTGTACCGGGTGCAGGCCGCGCCGGCCGACCTGCTGGCCGGCCAGGGCAGCAACGACCCCACGGCCAACACCATTTCGCGCAACCGCCTCCCCTTCCAAGTGCTGCTGAACGTGACGGAGAATCTCAGCAAGCCGCTCATCGGTTTCGACATCACGCTGCCCGAAAACCAGCGCGGCGCGCTCGGCGGCGAAGTCGAGGCCAAGCTGGCCCAGTTGCGCCAGCCCAACCAAACCTCGGAGCTGAGCAAACAGGTATTTTCGCTGCTGATTCTGGGCCGCTTCCTCCAGGAAAACCCCTTCCAAAGCAGCGCTAGCGAAGGCTTCGTGGCCACGCAGCTGCGCGGCTCGGTGAGCTCGGTGCTGACCGACCAGCTCCAGAACCTGACCGGTAAGTACCTGGCTGGCCTGGGCGTGGACCTGGGCGTGACCAACCAGGCCGACTACAGCTCGGGCAGCGCCAAAAGCCGCACCGACCTGAACGTGGCCGTGCGTCGCCAGTTCCTGAACAACCGCCTGTCGGTCCGCCTCGGCACCGACGTGCCGCTGAGTGGCAACCAGGGCACCCAGGCCACGCAGGGGGCCAACGCCGCCAGCAACTTCGCCGGCGACGTCAGCATCGAGTACACCGTGCTGCGCGACGGCCGCCTGCGCCTGCGCGCCTTCCGCCAGAACGCCTACGAAGACATCGACGGCCAGCTTATCAAAACCGGCGCGGCCCTGGTGTTCCAGCGCGAATACCGCGACCTGAAAGAGCTGTTCTCGAAAGTGCCCAAGGAAATCAAGGCCGAGCGCAAGCAGCAGCGCAAGCAGGAAAAAGCCGAGAAGAAAGCCGGCGGAAACGATTCGACCCAAACCGCCCCCGTTGCCCGGGCCGATAGCAGCAAAGTGAAATGAGAAAGCTGCCTTCCGATATCCGCTCGCTTGGGCTGCGCCGACTACCGGCCGCCGCCACCGCTGAAAATACCGTACTGAATTTGATTAAGCCATTCTGTTTTGTTCGAGCCGCGAAGCGCGCCACTGCGCCACTGGCGTTACTTCTGCTGGCCTCCTGCTCGGGCCTGCAATACATTCCGCAGGGCGAAAAGCTCTACACCGGCAGCAAAGTCACCATCAACGCGCCCGAGAAGCTGCCGAACCAGGCGGCGCTGCAAACCGAGCTAGAGTCGGTTATCCGGCCCAAGCCGAATGCCTCGATTCTGGGATTGCGGCCCAAGCTATACTTCTGGCACCTGGGCGTGGGCAAGAAGAAGGGCTTGGGCAAGACGCTGGCCGACAAATTCGGCGAAGCGCCGGTGCTGCTTTCGCAGGTGAAAGCCACTGCCACGCGCGACCTCATCAGCAACCGGCTGCACAACAACGGCTACCTGCGCGGCACCACCACATCGGAGGTGAAGGAGCAGGAAAAAACGGCCCAGGTGAACTACACCGCCAACGCCGGCCCGCTCTACCGCTACACCGAAGTCAATTTCCCCAAGCGCGACACGCTGATTGACGCGGCCATTCGCCGCACCCAGGGCGCGAGCCTGCTGAAAGTGGGCGACGCTTATAACCTGAACACCCTCACGGCCGAGCGGGTGCGCATCGACGCGGTGCTGAAAAACGAAGGCTACTACTACTTCTCGCCCGATTTGCTGGTTTTCCAGGTCGACAGTACGCTGGACAAGAAGGCCACCGTCGACCTGCGCGTGAAGCCGACCGCACCCGACAAAACGCTGCGCCCCTACTGGCTCGACCAGGTTTCGCTGAACACCGACTACATCCTCACCGACACGCTGCGCCACCAGCCCATCCGCTACAAAGGCTATAAGTATTACCCCGACGAGAAGGTCTTCAAAGCCTCGGCCATCACCCGCGCCACGTTCCTGTACCCGGACAGCGTGTTCCGCCGCCGCCGCCGCGACCAGACCCTAAGCCGCCTGATGAATCTGGGCACGTTCCGCTTCGTCGAAATCCGCTTCAAGCCCGCCGCGGCCGGCGATACCACCGTGACCACGCCCGCCGGCACCCCCTACCAGCGCGCCCGCCTCGATGCCGAGGTGCTGATGACGCAGCTCAAAAAGAAAAGCCTGCGGGCCGAAATTCAGCTGGCCACCAAAACCAACGGTTTCACCGGCCCGGCCCTCATTGTGGCCTTCCGCAACCGTTCGGCCCTGCGCGGCGGTGAGCAATTGCTGGTGAATGCCACCGCCAGCACCGAAACCCAAACCGGTGGCGGCAACTCCAGCGTAGGCCTCACCAGCTACGAGCTGGGTATCAATGCGCAACTGCTCATTCCGCGCCTGGTGGTGCCCGACCTGCCGTTGCTCGACGTGCACCTGCCTAATTCCGACTTCCAGCCCCGTACGGTTATTGGGGCGGGCTATAAAACGGTAACGCGGGCCGGCTACTTCCGCGAAGACCTGTTCAATTTCAACTACGGCTACACTTGGAAAACCAAGATTACCAACGAGCAGGAAATCCGGCCCATTGACATCACCTACGTGCGCCTGGGCAGCACCACCAAAGCCTTCGACGACTTGCTGAATAGCCGTGCCTACCTCAAAAGTGCCTTTCAGCAGCAGTTCATTCTGGCCAGTTCCTACCGCTATACCTACAACCAGCAGGTGCTGGAGCAGCGCCGCCAGCAGATTTATTTCAGCGGGCAGATTGAGGGCAGCGGCAACGTGGCCCAGGGCATCGCCAGCAGCTTCAGCTTTCCCAAAACCGATGGCAAATACACCATCGGCGGCCAGCAGTACAGCCAGTACCTGAAGTTCGATTTGGAGCTGCGCGAGTACTACCGCATCAACCCCAACCCGGCTTCCGGCAACCGCATTGTGGCCCGTTTGCAGGCCGGCATCGGCATGCCCTACGGCAACTCCGACGTGCTACCCTACCCCAAGCAGTACGGCATTGGCGGCCCCAACTCGGTGCGGGCCTTCGCGGCGCGTGGCGTGGGGCCGGGCACCTACAAGCCCGCCACCGGCGACCAAGTCAACAACCAGTTCTACGACCAGGTAGGCGACATTCGCCTCGAAGGCAACGTAGAATACCGCCAGGACCTGTTCCCCTACGTGAAGGGCGCCGTGTTCCTCGACGCCGGCAACATCTGGCTCGCCAACCCCGATACCGCCCGCCCCGGCTCGGATGCCAACGGCAACCCCGATGGCCGCTTCGGCCAGTTCCAGCTGAGTTCCTTTATGAAGGAGCTAGCCGTAGGCGCCGGTGCCGGCATCCGCATCGACGTGCAGTTCTTCGTCATCCGCTTCGATTACGCTATGCCGCTGCGGTCGCCCTCCGGCAACACCGGCGGCCCGGGTCGCCTGAATCTGGCCATCGGCTATCCGTTCTAGCGGTAAAATGGCAGATGAGTAAATGAGTAAGGGGGTGAATGTTCCGCGGTACCACACGGCACCAGTTGAACATTCACCCCCTTACTCATTTACTCATCTGCCATTTTACCGAATAATCGGCATCCGTTCGAACGGCCGCTCCCTATCAAACAAGTACCGGTACGTGGCGTGCGTTTTCACGATGCTCGCCCCGATGGAGCGAATCGTGACCAGCATGCGCGGGTTGAAATCGCCAATCCAGTTCATTTCCAGGTCGGCGTAGCCCGCGTCGATGAACTGCTGGCGCGCATACACCAGCATGGCCGCATCCACGCCCTTGCCCTGGTACTCGGGCACCACGCCGTAGATGATGCCGAACATGCGCTTGTCGGGCCGCCGCATGAAGCGCCAGCGCGCCACCAGAAACCGCAGCTTGCCCCACAAATTCAGCCGCCGGCCCACGTGCCGGAAAATCTGGTTCAGTTCGGGCAGGCTGATGAAAAACGCCACCGGCTCGGAGCCGTGGTAGGCAAACCAGAGCAGGCGCTCGTCCACCACGGGCTTCATTTCCTTCACAATGTTGCGGGCCTGGTCCAGCGTCATCGGCTTCACGCCGCCGTGCTTGGCCCAGGCCAGATTATACACGTGGTGGAAATCGTAGGCCAGCTTCTCGGCATCGGCCTTGCGGGCGTGCTCGAACCGGAATTCGGCCGCGTGCCCGGCAGCCTGCTGGGCAAAGCGGGCGTGCAGCGGGGCCGCCGTAGTGCGGTAGCAGGTGTACTGCTTGAAGTAGAGCTGAAACCCGTACTGCTCGAACAGTGCCTGGTAGTACGGCGGGTGCCAGAACATGCCGTAGTTCGGCGGCCGGTCGAACCCGTCAATCAAGAGTCCCCAGAATCGGTCACGCTCGCCGAAGTTGATGGGGCCGTCCATGGCCTGCATGCCTCGCGCCGCCAGCCACTGCCGGCCCGCGTCGAAAAGCTGGTTGGCCGCCGCCTGGTCGTCGATGCACTCAAAAAAGCCCAGGCCGCCGGTGGGCAGGTCGGGGTTCTGCACGTCGGGCGCGTCGCGGTTGAGGAAGGCCGCCACCCGGCCGATGGTGGTACCGGCCGCATCGGTCAGCACCCAGCGAATGGCCTCGCCATTGGCAAATTTCGGATTCTTGATGGGGTCGAACACCACTTCCACCTCGTTTTCGAGCGGGCCGATGTACTGGGGCACGCCGGCGTGCAGGCGGGCGGGCAGGGTAATGAATTCCCGCGCCAGGAGCGGGGTGGTGACTTCGAGCAGCGGCATACGAAAAGCGAGCTACGGCCGCGCAAAATGGCAGCGACCGGGCCGCAAAGAAACGGCTTGGCGGCGGCCCGGGCCCGGTGCAGGCTCACCGCAAAGCGGGCCCACAGCTACGGCAGCACTTTCACCATCGGTTCTCACGGATTGCCAGATTTGGCCGCGCCCTATCCGCTCCGTGCCCACCAGTTGGTTGGCTGTGGCTTTAGTAGCACAGCCGGAGCGCGCGCAACGGCCGCGAAGCCGTATCGGTACTGCTTGCCCCCAATGCCGACGGTGCCCCCGGCGGTAGGTGCCCGCGCAGTCCGCGGTTGGCCTGAAACTGGGCCAGCAAAAAACAGAACGGGCACTCCCCCCGGCTTTCCCCCGTGCCAATCACCCGCGCTTCGGCCGGAATGCGCTGGGCCACCCGGCAACGCGGGTGGGTATGATAGATGGCTGCCCCGGCATCGTCGGGATGATTGCTGAAGAAGGGGAATGCCGTTTCCATAACAATTCGAATTTTTTTTATAAATGTATGAACTATATCTCCAATTTAATGCACTTATCAAAAAATAAATTTAACTTATCCTTTATAGCTAAAACACTACGCTTTTCAATAGCTCCACCCTGCAAGTTGCTGGCAGGCTACTGTCCCCTCTCAACTTCTAGCCGCAGGCCTCCCAACCCTTCCGCACCGATTAGGGCTGCTTACGTAATGCTGCTGGCAGCTTCAGGGCCTGTCCCAATTAATTAGGTAACCTAAGACCTGCACACTTTAATATAAATGGAACTATCGCCTTTGACGAGCAGCCCAACCAAGGCGCCATGGTGTGTAATACGTGCGGCTTTGTGGGGGCGATGCTCTGGCCGGAGTGCACGGGCGTGGGCTGGCGTAACGTGCCGCCGCATGTAGAGCGCTGGCACCGGGTGGGCGTTGCTCATCAACGTGTGTCATTCCAGTCCATCCGCGCCGGTGCCGGATACGTCGAATGGGGTTTCGGTTTCACTCTGCCGATAACCGGGTCTCATGACCAGAATCAGCTGTCGGGCTGATTCTGGTCATGTGCGGCGGCGGGGGAATGGCAGATATTTGACTTAACATCGACGGAAGAAGCCTTGGCACAGGTCCCGGCCTGGAAATCCGGCCGACCTTCAGGCCGGGCCCGTTGCAGAGCAAAAAACCAGGCCGGCTCCCCTGGCCTGAAACGATTGAACGATAACTCTTAACCTACTGACGGCCTTCTCGTCGAAGGCATCAACCCGGAATGGGCGGGCAGTCTGCGATTGGCTGCCCGTCCTCCGGCAGTAGTTCTACAGATTGTATTGGCCACTACGGCCGGCTTTTCTCCCTTTCTTCTGCATTTTTTCGCTCACTTTTTTTGAACCGTAATGCCAGTGGTGGCGGCCTGGGTAGCCCCTAGGGAGGTGCCGTGGTGGTGGGCGCGGCGCTGGTGAGCCCGGGCGTGTCCGGGCTCACCAGCGCCTTTTGGCACGGAGTAGCGCTTAGGGCGGGCAAGTTCCTGCTGCTGGCCCACGACACCGGGGCCGAGGTGAAGCGGGCCTGCGGGACGCTGCCCCAGCCAGCTCTGGGATGACGCCCGGGCCGCGCGGCTACCGCACGGCCAGCCGAAACCTTCTTCACTCGCCGGCCTGCTGCCGGCCCAACGCCCTACGGCCATGAAATCAACGTTTGTTGTGCTCACCGATTTGTCGGCCGCCGCCGAAAAGGCGCAGGCCTACACCGCCCGGCTGGCCGCGCGCCTGCAGGGCCGCCTGGTGCTGCTGCACGTGTATCTGAGCATCGACCCGCTGCGCAACCCCGCCGAGCTGGTGCTCACGACCGCCGCCGAGCTGGCTGGCCGCGAGCAGGCGCAAGCCGCTTTGCAGCAGCAGGCGCGCCAGCTGCCCGTGCCCGCCGAGGCCGAATTATCGGTTGACACGCTGGCCACGGCCGTGGCCAAAGCGGTGCGCCGCCACCAGCCGCTGTTGCTGGCCGTTGGCCGCGCCACGCAGCCGGCGCGGCTCGGGCCGGCGCTGCCCCACGCGGTGGTGCCCGTGCTGCGGGCGGCCCGCTACCCGGTGCTGCTGGTGCCCGAAAGCTGGCCCGATGCCGCGCTGCCGCAGCGGGTGCTCGTGGCGGCCGATGGCCACCCATTTACCATTGCGGCCCCGGTGCAGGCGCTGCGCGAACTGCTGGCGGCCCTGCGGCCCACCACGGCCGTGGTGCACGTGGCCCCGCAGGCGCACGGCCCCTCGCACGGCGACATGGCCCTGAAATCGGTCTGGAGCACCAACCTCTTCGGCCCGCTCACCAGCAACAGCCTGTACGAAGTGCGGGAGGAAACTCCGGCCGATGGCATTCTGCAAGCTGCGCGGGAGCTCAATTCCCAGCTGATTGTGCTGCTGGCCCGGCCGCACACGTTTCTCGGCGGGCTCTTTCATCGCAGCGTGACGGCGCAGGTGCTGCGCCACAGCCCTGTGCCCGTGCTGGTGCTGCCCACGGTGGATTGACGCGCGCTTTGCACCAACGGTGGAAGTGGCGAACCCTAACCGCGGCTTGCCTGTGAGAATTTTACCGGCTATTGATGACCGTTTTGGAAAGAAATCGGTGGGACAAGTGCCCGGCAATGGCCTGATTCCTAAAATCGTGGGTACGACTCTTCAGGTGGCGCGCCCATTACAGCTGCGCGCCATGAACTACTCCCTGCTCCACGATTTACTGGTTATTCTGCTGCTCTCGGTGGGCGTTACCTTGCTGTTCAACCGCATTCGGCTGCCGTCCATCATCGGGTTTCTGGTAACGGGCATGCTGGCCGGGCCCTACGCCCTGGGCCTGGTGAAGCTGCCCGCCAAGGTCGACAACGTGGCCGAAATGGGCATCATCATGCTCATGTTCACCATCGGGCTGGAATTTTCGGTGCAGAACCTGGGGCGCATCCGGCGGGCGGTTTTTCTGGGCGGCACTTTGCAGGTGGGCCTCACGGTGGCCGCCGTGGCGGTGCTGGGCGTGGCGGCCGGCAATTCGTTCAGCTCGTCGGTGTTCTGGGGGTTTCTGCTGTCGCTGAGCAGCACGGCCATTGTGCTCAAGCTCATGCAGGAGCGTATGGAAGTGGAGTCGGTGCACGGGCAGATTGTGCTGGCCATCCTGCTGTTTCAGGATTTGGCGGTGGTGCCCATGATGCTGCTCATTCCGCTGCTGAGCGGGCAGGCCAGCGGCAGCCCCCTGCTGGCCATGGGCCTGATGGTCGTCAAAATCCTGGCCGTGGTGGCCGCGGTGGGCCTGGGAGCGCGCTACCTCATGCCGAAGGTGTTGCTGGCGGTGGCCCGCACCCGCAGCCGCGAGCTGTTTCTGCTCACCATCATCGGCACCTGTTTGGGCGTGGCCGTGCTCACCGAGCGGGCGGGGCTGTCGCTGGCGCTGGGGGCGTTTCTGGCGGGCCTCATCATCTCCGAATCGGAGTACAGCTACGAGGCCGTGAGCAGCGTGCTGCCGTTCCGGGAGGTGTTTGCCAGCTTCTTTTTCGTGTCCATCGGCATGCTGTTCGATGTGCACGTGCTGCTGGCCCACCCGGTCGAAATCGTGCTGCTCACCATCGGGGTTATTCTGCTGAAAATGCTGCTGACGCCGGTGGCCACGGCCTTTTTGCGCGCCCCGGTGGGCGAGGTGCTGTTCACGGGCATGGCGCTGGCGCAGGTGGGCGAGTTTGCCTTCGTGCTCTCGCGGGCGGGCCTGCGGGCCGGCCTCATCAAGCCCGACAGCTACCAAATTTTCCTGGCCATTTCGGTGCTCACCATGTGCTGCACGCCCGGCGTGATGGCCCTGGCCCGCCCCGTGGTGGCCTGGGTGATGCGCCTGCCCTGGCCCCTCGAGCTGGAGCGGCACCTGCACCTGGACCCCGCGCCCCTCCTGCCGGCCGCCGCGGCCGGCGAGCCGCCCCTCACCGGCCACCTCGTCATCGTAGGCTTTGGACTGAACGGGCGCAACCTGGCCCGCGCCGCCAAGTTTGCCCACCTGCCCTACATCATCCTCGAAGCCGACGCCGACAAGGTGCACCGAGGCCTGAAGCACGGCGAGCGCATCCTGTACGGCGACGTAACCCACGAGCACGTGCTGGAGCACCTCGGGGTGCCCCGGGCCCGGGTGGTGGTGGTGGCCATTTCCGACCCGGCGGCCTCGCTGCGGGCCGTGGCGGCCATCCGGCGGCTCAACCCCGTGGGGTGCGTGCTGGTGCGCAGCCTCTACGTGTACGAGCGCAAAAACCTCTACCACGTGGGCGCCACCGAGGTAATTGCCCAGGAGCAGGAAACCTCGATGGAGGTGCTGGCCCACGTGCTGGCCCGCTTCCTGGTGCCGCTGCCCGACATCGAAAAGGTCATCGGCGAGTTGCGGCACGGCAGCCACGCCATGCTGCGGCCCCACTCCATCACCAAAGCCGCCTGGTCGGGCATCCACGTGCGGCTGACCGGGGCCGAGCTGGCCACCGTGCCCATCGAAACCGACCCGCAGACCTGCCTGGGCGGCGAGCACCTCTCGGAAATCGAGTTGCGGCGGCGCTTCGGCCTGTGCCTGATGGGCATTTGCCGCGACGGCCAGATGTTGGAATCCATCACCACCGAAACGCCCATCCAGCTGCACGACCTGCTCTACGTCTTCGGCAAGCCAGATAAAGTGGAGCAGCTCATCCACGAAATGCAGGCGGTGGAGGCCGCTTAATGCGGCGGAAACAACCGCAACTGGTCGACCAGGATTTCCTGCACGTCGGTGGGCCTGATGATGCCGCGCCGGGGCCGGTCGAGCTCCAGCGTGATGTAGGCCACCAGCGTCACCATCAGGTAAAAGGTGATGACGGCCATCCAGTCGAACCGGCCGCGGTTGGCACTCACGTAGCCCGAAAAAAAGGCCGTGGTGAGGGCAATAATGAACAGCATATACACGATGGCATCGGGCACGTGGGCGCGCAGCGATGCCTGCCGCGTGATGGCATTTACCGTCATCTCGTTCAGGGAATCCACCATTTTGTCGGTGGCGATGTCGCAGCGCGGGTCCGTCGATAGCCGCACCACGCGGTGCCACACCTGCCCGAAAGCCGTATCGGCCCGCACCAGCGTGGCCCGGATAATCACCGAATCGTAGGGCGCTTCTCCGAAGGCGATGCGCGCCTCCAGGTAGTGGCGCAGCTCGCGCCGAAACCCGCTGCGCTCGGGCTCGGGGTAGAGGTTGGCCCGCAGCACGGTGGTGCGAAAGCTGGCGGCCAGCGCCACCAGCGCATCGCGCCGGGCCTGAAACCGGTCGCTGGCCATCGAAAACGAGAAGGCTAGCAGCAGGCCCTGCAAGGCCAGCAGCGAGGCCACGGCCACCGACTGCTCGGTGGTGCCGGCGGCGTAGGGCCGGCGGCGGCGGCCTTCCCACAGCCCGGCCCAGGTGAAGAGCAGCAACAGGCCAAACAGCAGCAGCACCAGCAGGCGCGAATCGGTGCGGTACAGCAGCGAATATTCTCTCATCATTTCCCGGCTTAAATCGCCAAACGGCGCACTCCCCAGCAGCGTGCCGGCGGGTGGGCCCGGCAAATCCAGTCGGTCGGCGAACGGCATCATGGGTTTTTCGGCAGGTGCTTCACGGGGTGAATATCCGCGCGCGGTGCGGGCATTTGCCTGATGAGAATCAGGGCGCCGGCTGTTCATTATCATAGGCCTGGCACTCGGGTTGCCGGGGCCGCTTTTGGCTTGCGCCGGCCGGCCTACATGATTAAAATCAAGCGGCAAGCTGATTGTATTCAATGCCTTGCCCCTGGCCACGGCCGAAATTTGCGCAGTAGCTGCCGCTCCCGGCCGGGCCTCTGCTCCGGCCCGCGCCGCCTGGCTTTTCGCTTCTCTAATCCGCTTCAGCTCATGGAAACCATTGAACAACTCAGCCAGCCCGTGGTGCAGGAAAAAGTAGCCGATGCCGACATTTCGGCGGCCATCGAAACGCTGTTTTTGAGCAGCCGCGGGGTTTCGGCGCACCTCATCGACGTGGCAACTCAGAACGGCATCGTGGCGCTGACCGGCTTCACCGACAGCCTGCTCTCGCGGCAGCGCGCCGAGGAAATTGCCCTGGCCGTGCGCGGGGTGCGCAGCGTGGTGAACGAGCTGGAAATCCGCACGCCGGAGCTGCCCGATGCCGACCTGCGCCGCGACGTGGAGCGCGCCCTGGCCCACGACCCCGCCACCGGCGACTACAACATCACCTGCCTCGTGGCCGACGGAATCGTGACGGTGAGCGGCGTGCTGCAAACCTGGCTGGAAAAGCAGCTGGTGCTGCGTGTGCTGCGCGGGGTGCGGGGCGTGCGCCGCATCGAGGGCGACAACCTGAAAGTGCGCGGCGGCGAAATCATGAATTCCGACGAGGAAATCTCCACGGAAATCCGCGAAATTCTCGACTGGGATATTCGGGTGAACAGCGCGTTGGTGGAAGTGCAGACCACGGACAAGGTGGTACACCTCGCGGGCACGGTGGGCTCGGGGGCCGAGAAGGAGCACATCATCAGCGTGGCCTACCAGGCCGGGGCCCGGCAGGTGCAGGCGCAGGATTTGTTTGTGGCCCACTGGGCCGTGGTGGGCGATTTGCGGCGCGACAAGTTTGCCCCGCGCGCCGATGCGGACATTGCCCAGGCCGTGCGCGACACCTTCCGCCACGACCCGCGCGTGCGCCCCGCCGAGCCGGGCGTGCGCGTGTACCACGGCTACGTCACGCTCACCGGCACGGTGAGTAACCTGCGCGCCCGCCTCGATGCCGAGCAGGACGCCCGCCACGTGGTGGGCGTGTGGGACGTGCAGAACCGCCTGAAAGTGCGCCCGCCGCACGACGAGCCCGACTCGATTATCCGGCAGAACATCCGCGACGCGCTGGCCCGCGACCCCTACGTGGGCGACTTCGACTTTATGGTGCTGGTGCGCAACGGCAAAGTGTACCTCGATGGGCGCGTGGGCAACCACTTCGAGCAGGAGCACGCCGCCGACGTGGCCGCCGGCATCGGCGGCGTGGCCGAGGTGGTGAACCGCCTGGAGGCCACCGGCAGCACCTGCGCCACCGGCGTGCGCCCCTACGGCCCGCCCGCCTGGGGCCTGCGCCCCACCCTGCTGCCCGACCCCGACTACGCCCTGGCCGAGCGCATCCGGCGGCGGCATTTCTGGTCGGCCAGCCTCTACCACCAGGATGTGCACGTGGCCGTGGAAAACGGCGTGGCCCTGCTCACCGGCACCGTCGATACCTGGTTCGACCGCGAGCAGGCCGGCTTCGAGGCCTACGAGGCCGGGGCCCGCTTCGTGAACAACGAGCTGAAAGTGCACTCGCCGGCGCACGCTTAACCACTGGTTTTCACCCCCTTTTTCTCCTCTCATCATGTCGTCCTGCATCGCCGTCCTCACCGATTTTTTCGCCGTTTCGAACCGGGCCCTTTCCTACGCCGCCGGGCTGCCCGTGCCCCTGAAGGCGCACCTGCTCCTGCTGAACGCGCAGCACGACCCCTTGCTGGCGCCTGAAGAGTTTGGCGATTACCAGACCTGGACGGGCCGGCAAAAAACGTTTTACGAACTGGAGAAGCTGGCCTCGGCCCAGTCCGTGCCCACCGAAGTCGACATGGCCGATGAGCCGCTCTCGGAAGCGGTGCGCGAGGTGCTGCGCGAGCGCGACCTGCGGTTGGTGGTGCTGGGGCAGCCCGGTTTCGAGAACGCGCCGCCCGACCTGGTGGCCCGCACGGCCCTGGGCCTGCTGCGCCGCGTGGCCTGCCCGCTGCTGGTGGTGCCGGCCGCGGGCTGGGACCAGTTTCCGCCCCGTCGTCTGCTGCTGGCCGTCGATGGCGAGCCGTTCGAGCTCGGCCCGCAGCACGGCGCCGTGTACCGCCTGCTGCGCGACTTCGGCGGCACGCTGGAGGCCGTGCACGTGACCGACGACGAGCACGCCCGGCCCACGGCCGGCGCCCTGCTCGAAACCATCACCCAAAACGACTTCGTGGCAGACACCCGCGACGCCCCGCTGCACCTGCACGAGCGCTACCACCCGCGCGTGGTGGACGGCATTCTGGCCGAAGCGGCCCAGCTGGCGGCCGATATGCTGGTGGTGGTGGCCCGGCACCGCAGCTTCATGGGCAGCCTGTTTCAGGAGAGCACCACGGCCCGGCTCATTCAGGAAAGCTCCATTCCGGTGCTGGTGCTGCCGGCCGACGCATGAGTGGACGAGGTTCTGAGGCGCTCGGCGCGGCCGAATCCTTGCTGCCAGCCGGGGTGCCGCGCGCCTGGGGAGATGCCCAGCTGAATGCTACGAAGCCAACGCCCTGGCCCTCCGACACGCTGGCGCCGATGCTCGAAGAGGAGCTGCCGGACGACGCGCTGACCGAAACCGCCGGCCTGGCGCGCAACGCCGATGCGCTGGGCCCCTACGCGGGTTCCTTCTAGGTTTTTGGGAGTTGCCGGAGCGGCATTTATTATCCTGCGGCGCTGCAAAAGCCAACTGGCTAATAAACCATTGGTTAGCCTGGCAAGCGCACTGCTTGCGCTGGTGGCGCGCGGGTGCAAACAGTTAAACAATATTGATGTTTTACAATATTTTCTGTTATTGTGCCAATGTCTGGCAAAAGCCGGCAGCCGCCCATGCCCGCCAACCGGTACCGCAACCCGCTCACCGACATTCTCTTTGAGAAGAGCAAGGAGTTTATGGGCCTGTACCACGTCGGGCAGGGCTGGTTTACGCACGTGAACACGGCCGGCTACCAGCTGCTGGGCTACTCCTCGGCCCAGGCGCTGTACGATGACCCCGCCCGCACCCTGCGCGCCCGCCACCTCACGCCGGCCGAATGGGACGAGCTGCGCGAGCGGGTGCTGCGCGACGGCTACTACGCGGTCGAAATGGAGCTGCGCCGGCAGTCGGGCGACACCTTCTGGGCTCACGTCGAGCTGACCTGCCTGTGGGTGGAAGAGCAAGCCTATTTCGTGGTGCACCTCACCGATACCACGCCGCTGCACGTGGCCGAGCACCGCCTGGCCGAGAGCATGGGCCGCTTCGAGGCCGTGGTGAGCCACGCCACCATCGGCATTGTGATGTGCAACCGGGCCGGCGACATTGTGCTGGCCAACGACAAGGCCCGGCAGCTGTTCGGCTATCCGGATAACACCTTACTGCACCAGCGCATCGAAGCACTGGTGCCGGCGGCCATCGGCCGCTACCACGAGCAGCTGCGCGAATCCTTTCACGCCCGGCCCGCCATGCGGGCCATGGGCCACAACCGCGACCTGCTGGCCCGCCGCCACGACGGCTCGGAATTTCCCGTGGAAGTGAGCCTGAGCTATTTCCAGCTGGACGGGGAGCTGTTCGTGGTGGCCTACATCATCGACATCACCGCCAAAAAAGAGGCCGAGCAGGAGCTGCATGCCCAGCACCGGCGCGTGGCCCAGCTCAATGCCGAGCTGGAGCAGAAAGTGGCCGACCGCACCCAGGCCCTGGGAGCCACCCTGAACCAGCTGGAGCAGCGCACCCGCGAATTGAGCCAGGCCCTGGCCGCCGAGCAGGAGCTGGGCGAGCTCAAAACGCGCTTCGTGAGCATGGCCTCGCACGAGTTTCGGACGCCGCTCACGGCCGTGCTCACCTCGGTGATGCTGCTGGAGAAGTACACCGAAACCGAGCAGCAGGCCCAACGCCAGCGCCACCTCAACCGCATCCGCACCTCGGTGAAGCACCTGACCGACATTCTGGAGGAGTTTTTATCAGTGGGCCGGCTGGAGGATGGCCGCCTGCCCCTGAACCGCGCCGAGCTGGCCCTGGCCCCGCTGGTGCACGAAGCCGTGGCCGAAGTAACCGGCCTGCGCAAGCCCGGCCAGCGCATCGAGCTGGCCCTGGCCCCCGGCCTGCCGCCGCTGTGGCAGGATGCCTCGCTGCTGCGCAAAGTGCTGGCCAACCTGCTCTCCAACGCCCTGAAATACTCGGCCGAAAACACCACCGTGGCCGTGCGCGCCACCCTCGAAGACCAGTGGCTGCGCCTCACGGTGCAGGACCAGGGCATCGGCATTGCGCCCGACGACCAGGAACGGCTGTTTCAGCGGTTTTTTCGGGCCCGCAACGCCGCCAACCTGCCCGGCACCGGCCTGGGCCTCTACATTGTGGCCCGCTACGTGGAACTGCTGGGCGGCACCGTGGCCCTGCGCAGCGAGCTGGGCGCGGGCACCACCGTCACCATCACCCTGCCCTATGAAAAGCATTCTGCTGATTGAAGACAGCGACATCGTGCGCGAAAACACGGCCGAGATTCTGGAGCTGGCCGGCTACGACGTGCACACCGCCGAAAACGGCAAAGTGGGCGTCGAAAAAGCCCTGCTGACCACGCCCGATTTGGTGGTGTGCGATATCATGATGCCCGTGCTCGACGGCTACGGCGTGCTGCACATCTTCAACCAGCACCCGCAGCTGGCGGGCGTGCCCTTCATCTTCCTCACGGCCCGCACCGAGCGCGCCGACCAGCGCCGCGGCATGGAGCTGGGCGCCGACGACTACCTCACCAAGCCCTTCGAGGAAACCGAGCTGCTCACGGCCATCCGCAGCCGCCTGAGCCGCTTCCGCCAGCTGCAGCCCCACTACGACCTGCACCAGCCCGGCGGCCTGCCCGCGTTTCTGGACGATGCCACCGCCGTGGGCAGCCTGCACGGCCTCACCACCGACCGCCGGCCGCACCTGCTGGCCCGCAAGCAGGTGCTCTACGCCGAGGGCGACGAGGCCACCCGGCTGTACTTCGTGCAAAGCGGCCGCGTGAAAACCGTGCGCCGCACCGCCAACGGCAAGGAGCTGATTACGGGCGTGTATGGGCCGGGCGAGTTTTTTGGCTACCTGCCGCTGCTGCAGCAGCGCCCGCACACCGACACGGCCGTGGTGCTCGACGACGCGGCCCTGCTCTACATTCCGCAGGAAGACTTTGAGCTGCTGCTGCACCGCCACCCGGCCGTGGGGCAGCAGTTTGTGCGCCTGCTGGCCGGCCAGGTAGAGGACCGCGAGCAGCAGCTGCTGGGCATGGCCTACGACTCGCTGCGCCGCCGGGTGGCCAGCACGCTGCTGCGCCTGCACGAGCAGGGCGGGGACGAGCCGGCCGGCATCCAGTTCTCGCGCGACGACCTGGCCGCCGTGGTGGGCACCACCCCGGAGTCGCTGATTCGGACCCTGAGCGAGTTCAAAGCCGATGGCCTGATTGAGCTCACGCCCAAAAGCATTCAGGTGCTGCGGGCCGACAAGCTGTGCCAGCCCAACTGGTAGCGGGCCAGGGACGGGCTGACCAGCAGCCCGAGGGAATGAGCACAATCAACTCCCCGGATGATGCGCATCAGGGGCGGGCGGGCGGAAAAAGCGGAGCTTTGAAAATGAGTCAAACCCCACGCCCCGGCCGGCTTCCTGGCTGAGCGGTGGGCGGTGTGGGGGCCCGGCCTGGTGCTACAGCCAGCCCTCCGGCAACCAACTGACGGGGTTTGGTAAGCGTCAAAAAAACGATTCACGATGGAAAAGCGATGCCTTTGCCTGATGTGCCACCCCAGCCGGGCCGATACGCGCCGGCCGGTTTTGCCTGGCTAACGCGGTAGCAACCGGGTGGCGGCGCTAAGCCGCTCCGGCCCGCATGGCCCCGCGCGGTGCGTTCCATCCATTCTCAATCCTACGCCTATGCAATTGCTCTCCATTCGGGCAGGGTAGCCGGCTATTGACCGCTGCTACCGGCCCCGTGTGCTCATTCTGGTTTTGCTACCACTCCTCCCGCTACCAGCCCCATGCCTTCCGCCAACAACGCCTTTTTTCCTGCAAATTCTTACGCTCATGAAAAATTTATGGTACTGTTTCGGTGGGGCTACGGCCCCGCGCTCGGCTGTCGGGGGTAGCTCCGGCCCGCTGGTGGCGCTTCTTTTTCTGCTGTTGCTGGCCGCGGCCCGGCCCGCCGGGGCGCAAAACGCGGCGGCCAACCTCGACCAGATTCGCAACGGCTCCTACGCCAGCCCACAGGTGCCGCCCGACTGGGTAAACGGCAACGCAGGCGCCCAGCAGGCCCACTTCCTCGAAGGCCATTCCATTGCCTACCGGATGGTAATCACCAATTTAACGGCCGGGGCGCACACGGTTATCATTGGTTGGGATGTGCGCGATGGCAGCAAAAACGCCCTCGATTTCATTACCCACTATCAAAACCTGCTGCCCCACGGCCAGTTCAACCACCCGGCCGAAACCGTGAACCCATTGGATGGCCTGGGTTTGAGCAGCCCTTCGGTGGTAACGTTCCCCATTGCCGCGCCCGCCCAGATTCCGGCCCTGCCGAGCAGCTTCAGCTTTTACCAGCTGCAGGCGGCCGGCAAAGAGCTGATGACCATGTTCAACGGCACCACCATCGACAACCTGCAGTACGTGGTGCAGGGCAACCGCAGCCTGGCCCACGCCGAAACCCAGCTGGCCATCACGTTTCATACCACGCAGCCCACGGTGGTGTTTGCCTGGGGCGGCCACATCGGCAGCCAGGTCGACTGGGGCCCGGGTACTTCGGCGGTCAACATCAACGGCTCGCCCTACCACACGCGGCTGATTTCGCTGGACGGCAGCGGCGGCAACCAGGACCGGTCGCTCTCGGCCGATGCGGTGGCCCAGCCGCCCACTTGCGCCTTCGGCGGGCCCAGCAGCGGCTGCGCTGGCGCGCCGCTCACTTTCACCGGCCCGGCGGGCATGAGCAGCTACCTCTGGACCGTGACGGGCGGAGGGGCCTCTCCCACCAGCGGCACCGGCCAGTCCATCACGGTCACGGCCTCGTCGTCGTACAGCATTCAATTGGTAACGGTGAAGTCGGGCCTGACGTCGGGCGACAACTGCCAGCAGGCCGTAACGATAAACCCCACCACAACGGCCACCGCTTTAGTCGACCTGACGCGCTGCCCGGGCGCGAGCGCCACGTTTACAACCACGGCCTCCGGCGCCGGGCCCTTCAGCTATAGCTGGACCCGGAACGGCGTGCCCATCAGCGGCGCCACCGATGCCAGCTACACCATTGCCAGCGTGAGCGCCGCCGATGCCGGCACGTATGCCGTGACGGTGAGCGGCGCCTGCGGCGCGGCCCCGCGCAGCGCCACCCTGACCGTGAATGATAACGCCGCCGCCACGGCCCTGACCGACCTGACGCTGTGCCCCGGTGCCAGCGCCACATTCGCCACCACGGCCTCGGGCACCGGGCCTTTTGCTTACGTCTGGGCCCTCAACGGCGTGCCCATTGCCGGTGCCACCGATGCCAGCTACACCATCGCCAGCGTAAGCAAGGCCGATGCCGGCACCTACACTGTGACGGTAAGCGGCGCCTGCGGGTCGGCCGAACGCAGTGCGTTGCTGCTAGTGAATGATATCACGACCACCACAGCCTTGAGCGGGTTGACGCGCTGCCCCGGCGCCAGTGCCACGTTCACAACCACGGCCTCGGGCACCGGGCCTTTTGCCTACGCCTGGACGCGGAACGGGATGCCCATCAGCGGCGCCACCGATGCCAGCTTCACCATTGCCAGCGTGAGCGCGGCCGATGCCGGCACCTACGCCGTGACGGTCAGCGGCGCGTGCGGCACAGCCCCGCGCAGCGCTACCCTGACCGTGAACGAGCGCGCCGCAGCAACCGCTTTAGTCGACCTGACGCGCTGCCCCGGCGCGAGTGCCACGTTCACAACCACCGCCTCCGGCACCGGGCCTTTCAAATATAGCTGGACCCGGAACGGGGTGCCCATTAGTGGGGCTACCGATGCCAGCTACACCATCGCCAGCATGAGTACGGCCGATGCGGGCACCTACGCCGTGACGGTGAGCGGCGCCTGCGGCTCGGCCGAGCGCAGTGCGTTGCTCAACATCAGCGAAGCAACGGCAGCCACGGCCCTGACCAGCCTCACGCAGTGCGATGGCACCAGCGCCACGTTCAGCACCACGGCTTCCGGCACCGGCCCCTTCAGCTACAGCTGGGCGAAAAACGGGGTACCCATCAGCGGCGCTGACGGGCCCAGCTATACCATTGCGGCGCTGGGTCTGGCCGATGCCGGCACCTACGCCGTGACGGTAACGGGCCTGTGCAACGCGGCAACACAGTCGGCAGCCCTGGTGGTGAACAGCTGCTCGGTGCAGCATTGCACCCTCACGCAGGGGGGCTATGGCAACGGCAACGGCGTCATCTGCAAATACCCCGGCGTGCGCCGCACGCAGCTGATTGCCGACATGCTCATCACCAACGACGTGGTGCTGGGCACCGCCGGCCGGAGCCTGACGTACTCGCACACGCCCGGCACCAGCAGCGCGGCCAACCTGGCCCGCCTGGCCACGGCGCAGTGCATCATCGACAAAATGCCCGCCGGCGGTACGGCAGCGGCCTTCCCAACCACCCTGGGCAATGTCAACGGCTGCAGCGCCCTGCCCAACAGCTTGCTGAGAAACGGCAAGTTCAACAACGTGCTGATTGGGCAGACCCTGGCCCTGGCCCTCAACGCCCGCCTGGATAATACCTTGAGCGGCGTGGTCCTGACGGCGTCGATGCAGTCGTACGCCACCCTGAACTGCACTTCGCTCGACCCGGCCGACCTCTCCGGCATCGTGCGCACCATGCCGGCGGCAGTGCTCGGCAACCTGAGCTACCTGGGCAACAGCCCCACGGTGGGCTCGCTGCTGGCGCTGGCCAACAAAGCCCTGGGCGGAGTGGCCTACGCCAACGCGGGCGGCAACCCCACGGCTTCGGAAATCAGCGGCGCCGCCGGGGCCATCAACGAGCTGTTTGATAACTGCCGCGTGGCCCGTACCAGCAGCCCCGTTGCGGCCCGGCCGGCCCTTGGCGGCGAGGCCGCGTCGGTAGCCGTCAGCTCGCTCGATGAAGCCCTGCACGCCTACCCGAACCCCTTCCCGGCCACCACCACGCTGGAATTTGCCCTGCCGCAAACCACCAGCTACCAGCTGGCCGTGTTCGACCTGAAAGGCCGCGAAGTGGTGCGGGTGAGCAGCGGCGAAGCCCAGGCCGGCGTGCGCTACAGCTTCCCCATCGGCGGCGGCCTGCTGCAGGAAGGCATTTACGTAGTGCGCCTCGTGACAGCCCAGCGCACGCAAACCATCCGCCTGAACCTGATTCACTAAGCAGGCTTCTGAAGTGGCCAGAAGGGCCGGCAGCGCACGCTGCCGGCCCTTTTTTTGAGGTAATGCGGGCTAGTGGCCCACCGCGCCTGATAAGCATCAGCTAGGCACCTGATGGGCATCAGCGCAGCGGCGGCTCATAAGCCGGAGATTTGAACTGTCAAGCCCTTCTGATTCAGCTTGTCTGCGTGTGTGCCGAAAGCAATGCTTTGCCGGAGGACACTTGCGGGTTCTGCATCCGTGGGCGGGCCAACCCGTTCGTTTTCGCACCTACTCCAGCCGCCGGAGGCTATTAACCGGCCTTTTGCGCGGCTTGCCGAAACGAACTGCCGGGACAGATTGCGCCTTGCCCCGGCACCAGTTTTCCTTCCCTTCCAACTGAAAAAGCGCCTTTCAGCGAAGCTGGCAGCCGTTTTTCAGTTGGGCAGCCGCGTGCGAAACCATGAAATATGATACCATTCTTCCGCTGACGTTTGCGCCGCGCCCCGGGGCCGAAGCCTGGATGCGGCAGTTTCAGGACTGGCTGTGCCACCGGCTGGAAACAGCCGACGGGGGCGGCCACCGGTTTCGGCCCGAAGAATGGGCACACGGCGGCGGCGGCGGCACCACGCACACCCTGGAGCAGGGCGCGGTGCTGGAAAAAAGCAGCGTGGCCTTTGCGGCCGTGTGGGATGTGATGAGCAAGCCGCTGGCCCAGCGCCTGCGCCTGCGCGACCCGCGCTATTTTGTGGCCAGCCTGCAGGCGGGCCTGCACCCGCGCAGCCCCATGGTGCCCGGCGCGCACCTGCACCTGCGCTACGTGGAGGCCGCCACGGGCGAGGCCTGGTTTGGCGGCAGCCTCGACCTGACCCCGACGTACGTGGACGTGGCCCAGGCCCGCTGGTTTCATCAGCAGCTGCAGGAAATGTGCGGCCTGCACGACGCCAGCTACTACCCGCGCTTCAAGGCCGGGGCCGACGCCCATTTTTACCTGCCCCACCGGGGCGAAACCCGCGGCGTGGGCGGCCTGTACTTCGACCGCCTGCAGGTAGGCCGCGATGGCCTGTTTGAGGAGCTGCTGGCGTTTGTGCAGGACGTGGGCGAAGTGTACGGCCGCACCTACGGCACGCTGATGAGCCAGAACGCCGGCCGGCCCTACGCCGAGCCCGAGAAGCGCTGGCAGCAGCTGCGGCGCGGCCGCTACGCCGAGTTCAGCCTGACGATGGAGCGCCCCGAGCCAGCCTGCCGCTGCCCGCAGAGCCTGGTGCTGGGCCTGCCCCCGCGCGCCGAATGGTACCACCACCACACCCCCGCCCCGGGCTCGGCCGAGGCCCAGACCCTGCAATGGCTGCGCCCGGGCATCGACTGGCTGCACGCCGGGGCCGCGTAGGCAGGCCAGCGGCGGGGGCCGCAACCCGTGCCGCCCTAATATCTATCAGCCCGGCGGCTGATTATCGTCAGGGTTTGGCGGGCGGCGGGCTTCGTCCTTTGAGCCTCGCACCGCCGGCTGCGGGCCAGCGGCTGACACGTTTCCCACCAAAAACCCTTGCTGCCATGCCCACCATCGTCACCCTCACCCTAAGCCCGGCCCTGGACAAAAGCACCACGGTAGCCGGCCTCGTGCCCGACCATAAACTGCGTTGCACCGCACCCGTCATTCAGGCGGGGGGCGGCGGCATCAACGTATCGCGCGGGTTGCGCCGGCTGGGCAGCTTATCGGTGGCCGTGTTTCCGGCGGGCGGGCCCACGGGCAGCCATTTGCAGGAGCTGCTCACGGCCGAGCACATTGCCCAGACCGTGGTGCCCACCAAAATGCCCACCCGCGAAAACTTTGTAGTAACCGATACCACCACCCAGCAGCAGTACCGCTTCGGCCTGCCCAGCGTCCACCTTAGCGCCGCCGAGCAGCACCTGCTGCTCGAAAAGCTGAGCCACTTTATGAGCCCGCCGAAGTTTCTGGTGGTGAGCGGCAGCCTGCCGCCCGGCGTGCCGCCCGGTTTCCTGGCCAAAGTGGTGCGCCAGGCCCGGGCCGTGGGCACCAAGGTCATCGTCGACACCGCGGGCCCGGCCCTGCGCCAGGCCGTCGACGCGGGCGCTTACCTCATCAAGCCCAACCTGCACGAATTGAGCCGACTGGCCGGCGTGGCCGAGCTCGACCGGGCAGCCGTGGCCGCCGCAGCTCGCCGCCTCATTGGCCGCACCCGCTGCCAGGCCGTGGTGGTGTCGCTGGGGGCCGAAGGGGCCTGCCTCATCACCCACAACAGCGAGGAACACATCCCGGCCCCAGCCGTGCTGCGCCGCAGCACCGTGGGCGCCGGCGACAGCATGGTGGCCGGCATCGTGCACGCCCTGGCCCAGGACCGCACCTTTGCCGAAGCCGCCCGCCTGGGCGTGGCCTGCGGCACGGCCGCCACCATGAACCCCGGCACCGAGCTGTTTCACTGCGACGACGCGCACGAGCTCTACAAGCAGCTGCGCCACGCCCAGCCCGCCGAATACGCCCTGAACTAATTGCCCGGGCACTTTAGCATCTCATTAATTATCACCTCCCAGAAAACCATGCCCTCCCCCACCATGAAAGCCGCCGTGTGCCACGCCTACGGCGAGCCGCTGCAAATTGAGCACGTGCCGGTGCCGGAAGTGCCGCCCGGCCGCATTCTGGTGCAGGTGGCGGCCGGCGGCGTGTGCCACACCGATTTGCACGCCATCAACGGCGACTGGCCGGTGAAGGCCACCCTGCCCCTCATTCTGGGCCACGAGGGCGTGGGCACGGTGGTGGCCCTGGGCACCGGCGTAACGGCCGTGCAGCTGGGCGACCGCGTGGGCGTGCCGTGGCTGTTCACCGCCTGCGGGCACTGCGAATACTGCCGCACCGGCTGGGAAACCCTCTGCGAAAAGCAGCAGAACACCGGCTACTCGGTGCCCGGCAGCTACGCCGAGTACGTGCTGGCCGACCCCGACTACGTTGGCCTGCTGCCCGACAACCTGTCATTCCAGGAAGCCGCGCCCATTCTGTGCGCCGGCGTCACGGTGTACAAGGGCCTGAAGGAAACCGAGGTGAAGCCCGGCCAGTGGGTCGTGATTTCGGGTGTGGGCGGGCTGGGCCACCTGGCGGTGCAATACGCCCGCGCCATGGGCATGCGCGTGGCCGCCGTCGACATTCGCGCTGACCAACTGGCGCTGGCCCGGTCCGTCGGGGCCGAGCTGGTGGTGAACGCGGCCGAGGAAGATGCCGTGGCCGTTATTCAGGAGCGCATTGGCGGGGCGCACGGCGTGCTCGTCACGGCCCCATCGCAGCCGGCGTTTGCGCAGGGCGTGGCCATGCTGCGCCGCCGGGGCACGTTGGCGTTGGTGGGCCTGCCGCCGGGCAGCTTCGAGCTGAGCATTTTTGACATGGTGCTAACGCGTAAAACCGTGCGCGGCTCCATCGTGGGCACCCGGCAGGACCTCACCGAAAGCCTGGCCTTCGCCGCCCAGGGCAAGGTAAAAGTGCATTACCACTGCGAGCCGCTCGAAAACATCAACCAGGTGCTGGATGCCATGAAAGCCGGCACCATCGAAGGCCGCGTGGTGCTCGACCTTACCGCTGCGGCTCCCTTAGCGGCCGGATTTGCCGCAAATGAGGCGTTGATTGAACTGGTATAGCATCACTGAAATCCCTGCGGCTAATTTGCCAGTGAGGATGTAGAGACGCGACACTTCGCGTCTCTGCGTTCACGCCGCCAAGCCATCGGACAATGGACACTGTTCAACGAACATCGTTCAACGCGGAGACGCGAAGTGTCGCGTCTCTACCTCATTCGTCGCCGGAGCTTGAATAGCTTTGGCAGTTAATGAACCATCGTGGCTGATGCCGCCCGGGCCTGCTTTTTCTGCTGGCGGCGCAGGTAGCCGCGCAGCAGGAAGTTGTGCTGCAGGGCCTCCATGCTGCGGTTGAAGCCAGCCGTGCCCTGCTCTACGTTGTGCATGGTTTGGCGCAGCTGCCGACTGGCGGTGGTGTCGCCGAGCAATGTGTGCACAGGGCCGGCCCCGTTGGCTACCTGCCCTTTCAGGTTGGCGAGCAGCGCGCCCAGCGTGTCGGAAGTGCCGGCCAGGCCCCGCGAGGCGTGCCCCAGCCGCCCCGCAAATGCCGTGTCGGTGAGCAGGTAGCCGAGCGGCCCCCGCCCCTGCCGCACCCCACCGGTGAGCCGGGCCACGTCGTGCGAAGCCAAACTTAGCTGGCCGGAAGCCTCGGCGGCGTTGCGCAGGCTGTGGCGCAGGTTATCGGCCAGCTGTTGGTCGTCGAGCAGGCCCCACAGAGCCTTGCTGCCGTTGAGCCGGCCCGTTATCTGGCGCAGGTCGCGGGTGATGCTGACCAGGTTTTTGTTCGACACGTCGAAGGTGCTCAGCAAATCATCCATGCCGACCGGGCGGCGGGTGTGCAGCAGGTCGCCGGGCTGCACGGCCGGGGCCGCGCCGGGCTGGGCCGTGAGGTTGATGATGGTGTTGCCCACCAGCCCGTCGGTGCCGATGGCGGCCACCGCGTTTTTGCGCACGAAAGGTTGGGCGTCGCGGTTCAGGTTGATGGCCACGCGCACCGTGCTGTCGTTCAGCAGTTGAATCTGGCGCACCGTGCCCACCGTGATGCCGCCCAGCCGCACATTATTCCCCGTAAGCAGGCCCGACACGTTCCGGAAATCAGCCCGCACCACAAAGCTGCGGCTGAACAGGCTCTGCTGCCGCCCCAGCAGGAAAAGCGTCCCGAGCAGGCACACCGTTCCCACGACCACGAATAGGCCCAGCTTCACATAATTTCCGGTCGGGCGTTGGGGCATGGGTTTGGTGAGGGTTGAGTTTTGAATGTTGAGGGTTGAATTACTAGCCTGTCGTCATGCTGAGCGCAGTCGAAGCATCTCTGCCGCAGAAGTAAATCAATCGTGAAATCAATTGTGCCAACGAAGCGGTAGAGATGCTTCGACTGCGCTCACCATGACGTTCTTCTTTCGTTTTCAGGCAAAAAACTCATGCACTTTGGGGTCCGCATTGCCAGCTAATTCTTCGTAAGTCCCTTCCGCGTAGCACCGGCCGTCGACCAGCAGCACCACGCGGTCGGCTACTAGGCGCACGCAGTTCATATCGTGCGAGATGATGAGGGCCGAGGTGCGGTATTTCTGCTGCACTTCGCGGATGAGGTGGTCGATTTCGCGGGCCGTCACGGGGTCGAGGCCGGTGGTGGGTTCGTCATAGAGAATGATGTCGGGGCGCAGGATGAGGGTGCGGGCCAGCGCGATGCGCTTGCGCATGCCGCCCGAGAGCTCGGCCGGCAGCAGCTCGGCGGTGTGGGCCAGGCCCACGTCGTCGAGGGCCTGGTGTACCAGCGCTTCTTCCTCGGCCGGGCCGTGGGCCAGCCAGTGGCGGCGCAGCGGGAAGAGCAGGTTGTCGCGCACGGTCATCGAGTCGTAGAGGGCGTTGCTCTGGAAAAGGAAGCCGACTTTGGCCCGCAGCCGGTCCATGGCGGCGTGGTCGAGCGTGGCCACGTCCTGGCCCAGCACCGTGATGCGGCCGGCATCGGGCAGCAGCAGGCCGATGATGCACTTGATGAGCACCGACTTACCCGAGCCCGACTTGCCCAGCACCACCACGTTTTCGCCCCGGCGCAGCGCCAGCGAGAAGTTGCGCAGCACGTGGTTATCGCCGAACGACTTGCTGACGTTGTCCACCGTCAGCACCGTTTCCGCCATCGCGGGAGCGGCGGCCGGCGAGGGCATTTCCTGAACGATGGATTCGGGCTGCATGGCTGGTTGGCGTTAGTTGAGGCCCAGCAGGCCGGTAATTTGCACGGCGACCAGGTCGAGCAGAAAAATGACCAGCGAGGCCACCACCACCGCCGAGTTGGCCGCCTGCCCCACGCCCTCGGTGCCCTTATCGGAGAAGTAGCCCTTGTAGCAGCCGATGAGGCCAATGGCGAACCCGAAAAAGAAGGTCTTGACAAAGGCCGGCAGCACGTCGCCGAAAGTCAGCCCGCTCAAAATATTGTTCGTAAACAGGGCCAGCGTGGTAGTACCCTTCATGTTGACGCCCAGGAAAGAAGCGTACAGCGCAATGGCATCGGCCAGAATCGTGAGCAGCGGCAGCATCAGCGTGGTGGCCAGCACCCGCGTAGCCACCAGGTATTTGAACGGGTTGGTGCCCGACACTTCCATGGCATCAATCTGCTCGGTCACGCGCATCGAGCCCAGCTCGGCCCCGATGCTGGACCCGATTTTTCCCGCGAAAATCAGCGCCGTAATTATCGGCCCCATCTCGCGGATAATCGTGAGCCCGACCATCACCGGAATCCACGACTCGGCCCCGAACTGCGCCATCGTGGGCCGGCTTTGCAGCGTGAGCACCATGCCCATGATAAAGCCCGTGATGCCCACCATCGGCAGCGACTGGTAGCCTACCACGTAGCACTGGTGCAGCAGCTCGGCCAGCTCGTAGCGCGGCCGAAACCCCTCGCGGAAGAAGCGCCCGGCGAAGCTGGTGATTTCGCCGGTTTCGGCCAAGAGGGCGGTGTTGGGCATGGCATGCAGAGTTTGGGGCGGTAAGCTAGGGGTGCAGGCTAGCGCGCCACGGCCTCGCTGTGGGTGGGCGCGGCCGCTTCCTGCGGCACTTCGGCGGCGGTGGGCAGCACCAGCACGGGCACGAGGCATTGCTCCACAAGCCGGGCCGTGACGCTGCGGTGGAACAAGTCGCTCATGAAGCTGCGCTGGCGGGCCAGCGTGATGACCACATCGGCCTGCGCGTCCTGCACGGCGCCCAGCAGGCCTTCGGCGTAGTCACTGTCGAGGTAGCCGCGCAGCTCGGGAATCATGAATTCGACTAGGCCACTTTCGCGCACGGCCCGTTGAGCGGCCGCGCAGCCGTCGTCGTCCACCACGCCATCCGACACGTGGGCGACGACCACCGTCGTGGCGAGCAAGGCTATCAGCGGGCGCAGGGCCTGGGAATTGGCGCTCAAGTCGAACTCCTCGCGGTCGGCCGCAATCAGGAAGCGGTGGGGCGGGTGGTCGGTGGGTATGGTGGTGGGCACGGCCAGCACCGGGTAGTGGCTGGCGCGCAGCAGTTCGGCGCACATGGCCGTCATGCCGGCGTAGTCGGGGTGGTCGGCATCGGGCTGGCCGAGTACAAACAGCGCCGGGCAGTAGCGGGCGGCCAGCTCGCGGGCCACGTCGGGCAGCAGGTCGGTGGCTATCTCAACGGTGGCGGGCACGTGCAGGCCCCGGGCCAGCTGGCGCAGGGCCACGGCGGTATCGGCCTGCGCGGCCAGTTCCTGCCGGTGCGCCCGCTCCCCTATCGCACCCACCAGCTCGTAGGGGTCGAAGAGGGCCGCGCGGTTGACGTGCAGCAGCACCAGCTGCCCGCGCACGGCCTGGGCCAGCGTCTCGGCGTAGCGAATGGCATGCCGGGCGGGCTCATAAAAACCAGATAATACAATGAGCGTGAGAGCCATGACAGATAAAAAAAATTAAATGGTGGCAGCAGCAAAAGCGGGGTTTTCGTCGGCGGCCGGCTCGGCATCGAGCACCTGGGCCGCGAGCAGCAGCACGGGCACCGGCGTATTGCGCAGCACGTAGTCGATAACACTGCCGCTGAAGAACTTGTGGGCCCAGCCGTGGCCCTGGTCGAGCAGCGCCACGAGGTCGGCTTCCAGGTCGTGCACGGCCTGCAGAATGCCCATGCCGGGCTGCTCGCCCACCACTTTGTGCAGCCCGCAACCGGCAATGCCGGCGGCCAGGCGGCTGTGCTGCACGGCTCGCAGCCCGGTCCAGCCCCCAACAATTGCGGTTTCGGGCAGCACCGTGACGGCCACCGGCTCCAGCTTCAGCCCATCGAGCAGGGGCCCGACGACTTTGGCGGCCGGGGCCAGCTGAAAGGCGCGGTCCTCCACGGCCAGGGCCAGGTGGTGGGGCTGGTGCAGGGCAGCATCGGGCAGGTGCTCGGGCACGAGCAGCAGCGGGCAGCCCGTTTGGTGCGGCAGCTGCACGGCGCGGTTGCTGAACCACTCATCAAGCAAACCGCTGGTGGCCGTGAGGCCGGCCACAACCAACATGGGCTGATATTTATCCAGGGCCTCCCGAATGGCGCCGGGCCAGTCTGCTTCCAGCACCTCGGCCGTGGTGGGCACGGGCATCACTTCGGCCACGTGCTGCAGGCAGCGACAGGTTTCGGGCACGTAGTCCTTGTCGAGCACGGGCAGCACCATGCCGTATTCGGTGGTGATGGGCACGGGCAGAAAGACGTGCACGAGGTGCAGCTCGGCCCCAATGGGCTCGGCCAGCACGGCGGCGTAGGCCCGGGCCCGCTCGGCGGCCAGCGAGAAATCAGTCAGCACAACAATGTTGGGCACCATGGTAAAAGGGGCTAGAAGTGGGGCAATAAGGCAGTGGCTAAAGCGGGCCCGGCGTTGAGCCCGCGGGTGTACATGGGCCGCTATTCCGGCAGGCCCGGGTCTTCGGCCGGCAGCAGCAGCACCGGCACCTGGCAGCGCCGCAGCACCTGCGCCGTGATGCTGCGGTGGAACAGCCGCCCCAGAAAGCTGCGGGGCCGGGCCACGAGTATCAGCAGGTCGGCGTCGGTGTCTTCCAGGGCTTGCAGCACGCCGGAAGCCGGGGCCAGGTGGTGCACTTCGCAGAGGTCGAGGGCGGTGCCGGGCGGGAGCAGCTTGCTGGCTCGCACGTCGGCCAGGGCCATGCGGCCCGGCTCGGCCAGCGTTTCGTGGCGGGTGCGCACGTGCGCCACGGTATACTCGGCCGGCCACGAGCCCAGCAGCGCGCCCAAGTGGCGGGAGGCCGCGTTGAGCGTGAACGGCTCGGCATCGACGGCCATGAGCACGCGCTGCGGCAGGCGCGGCGCGGCGGCGCCTTCGGGCACCAGCAGCAGGGGCCGGCGGGTGGCCCGCAGCACGGGCAGGGCCTGGTTGTGCAGCAGCTGGTCCAGCAGGTCGTGCTCCATGCTCAGGCCCATGGCCAGCAGCAGGGGCTGGCAGTCGGCCACGGCATCGGCCACGGCCGCGTGCAGCGTGCCAATGGCCACCTGCACCTCGGCGGCCGCAGGCAGGTGCTCGGCCACGGCCTGCAGCTCGTGCATGGTTTCGGCCTGGCTGCGGTAGGCCCGGGCGGCCGTCACGGTCAGCAGGTCGGGGTCGAGCAGGGGATGGTGATAGAGGCTGAGCAGCGCCAGGCGCACCTGCAGCGGTTCGCCAAGCACGGCGGCGTAGCGGGCCGCCAGTTTGGCCGTCTCCGAGAGGTTAGTAAGTACCAGAAAAGACGGCGCCATTATGCAGAAGGGTAAGGTGAGATAGCGAAGAGAATGCCGCCTTGCGCGGCTGGCGGGGCGGGTTGCAGGTTAGTCCTCGGCGGGCAGCAGCAGCAGCGGCACGGGGCTTTCCTGAATGAGCTGGGCCGTGACGCTGCGGTGAAACAGGCTGCCCAGCAGGCAGTGCCGCCGGGCCACCACCACCAGCAGCTCGGCCTGCAGGCGCTCGGCTTCGCCCAGCACGCCGGCCACCACCGCCGGCCGGCTGATTTCGTGCAGCTGGTCGGGCCGCAGCTCGTCCACGAGGTCGTTTTGCCGCAGGTTGTCGAGCAGCTCCACGGCATCGGGGCGGGCGTGGTCCGCGTCGGTCACGTGCACCACCGCCAGGGTGCCCTGGGTGGCGCGCAGCAGGCGGCGCACCGTGTGCCGCTGCGGCGCCAGCCTAAAGGGCTCGCCATCGACGGCCAGCAGCACGCGGGTGGGCAGCGGGGCATCCTGCCAGCCCACGGTGGGCACTATCAGCAGTGGGTAGGGCACGTGGCGCAGCAGGTCGAGGGCGGCGCTCACCACAATTTCCTGGGGCGCGGTGGCCGAGCCGGGCCGGCCCAGCACCAGCAGCAGCGGGTGGTGGCGGTGCACGGCCTCTTTCACGGCATCGGACAGAAACTCGTCCGAAATGTCTACCTCGGTCGTCACCGGCTGCCCCGCCGCCAGCTCGTAGAGGGCATGTACCGTTTGGCGCTCTGCCTGCTGGGCGTGGTGGTAGCCGGTGGGGGCCAGCAGGCCGTCGTGGCGCACGTGCAGCAGCACCAGCTGGGCGTGCATGGGCTCGGCCAGCCGCGCGGCGTACGACAGCGCCCGGTTGGGCAGGGCCGAAAAATCGGTGAGAACAACAAAGGAGGCACTCATGGCGAAGGAAATAAGGCAATTGAAGCAGCCGCGCGCCCGGCAGCGCTAGCGGGCGGCCGCAAGCGCCGCCGGGCGCGGGGCCAGGGGCTGCACCAGCAGGTGGTTGTTCACTTCCAGCGCACCCAGGTCGTAGGCCTCGCGGGCGGCCAGCTGGCGGTCGAGCCAGGTGGTCACCGTGCCAGTGAGGGTCACGCGGCCTTTTTCGGCCTGCACGTCAATGGCCGGGCCATCGAAGCTGCTTAGGGAGGTGAAGTGCGTGCGGATGCGCTCGGCCAGCTCGGCGTCGGGCGGGGGCGTGGTGGTGCTGGCCAGGGTGCCGGTGAGGTCGCCGGCCAGGGCCTGGGCGGCCAGGTAGCCGTCAGGAAAAAGCGCCACCCGGTTTTCCACGTCCACTACGCCGTTCACGCCGGAGGCCACCTCGCCGGCCTGCTCCTGCTCGAAGCGGTTGTTCACCCAGCCGTGCAGCGTGGCCCGGCCGTTGATGACCGTCAGGCTGAAGGCGTAGTGGTTCAGGTAAGGGTCGCGCTTCAGGGCGGCCACCATGCGCTGGGCAATGTCGGCATCGGGCCAGAACCGCTCGGTGCGCACCTTCAGCTGGTTGTGCACCTCGCGCACGCCGGCCACGTGGCGGGCATCGTGCTCGGCGCAGCGCCGGGCGCAGAGGTTGCTCACGGTGCCGGTCAGCGTCACGGCGCCGTTGCTCACGGCCACCTGCGGCTGGGCATCGTGCAGGCGCGGGTCGCGCCCGAAGGTGTCGCGCACGGCCTGGCCAATGGCTTCGTCCGGGCGTTCGGCGGCTTCTTCGCCGGCCAGCTCCGGCTCCTGGGCCCAGCGGGCCACAAACAGGTCGCGGCCGTCTACTCGGGTAGCGCCCAGCTCATAAGCCAGGCTTTCGAGGCGGTGCTTCACGGCGGCCGAGCCCACCGTGCCGGTGAGGTGCACCACCCGGTCGGAGGTGCGCACCTGCACGTGCTTTTTGTTGATGCGAATGTCCCAGTCGAGGATGTCGTGCAGCTGGCTGGTGAGCTCCTGGTCGGTTTTGGGCGGGCCTTCGTGGCAGATGCGCAGCTGGTCGGCCATGAGGTGGCGCACGCCCCGCACGCCTTCCACCACGCGCAGGGCCAGCTGCTTTTCGGCCCACGAGCGCACCGTGCCCGTAAGCCAGACCATGCCGCCCGATACCGTGCTGCGCAGGTTGTAGTCGCGGGTGGCCGCGTCGTCGGCCAGGGCCTGCTGCACGCTCAGGTACAGCTCGGGGCTGCTCACGTCGGGGCCGTTCACCACTAGCTCGTTCACCACGCCGCGCACACCGCGCACGGCCAGGGCAATTTCCTCGGCCCGGCGGCGCGAGAGCAGGCTGTCGGTGGCGCCGGTCAGCTCCACCACGCCGTTGCGGGTCGTCACCTCAATCAGGTGCGAGGTGATGCCTTTTTTGGTGATAAAGCACCGTTCGATGGCCGCCGTTATTTCGGCATCGGCCGCAATCTGGCTGGGCGACCGGGGCGTCGATTCCATAGTTTCCATAGGGCTTAAGGGAAGAAGGGTGAGAGGAACGAGCGGAAGCCCCGGCGCGAACCCGGCGGGCGCGGGCGCGTCAGGCCACGGGGCCCTGCTGGCGGCCGTGGAAGTAGGCGCTGCTCAGCGCCAGCAGGGCCAGCAGCAGCATCGAAAACATGAGGGAGGGCGTAATCATGGCCGTTGCAAAAGGGCCCGGGCCGGGGCGCGGGCGGGTGAGAGGGATGCTTCAAAATTCGGCTCACTTCCCCACCAATCCCCTGACGCTGATTAGCTCATCGGCTGATTCTCGTCATGCTTTTCGCCGCCTTCCCACCGCAATGCCGGGGCGGCAAGCCACCGGCCTAGCGCCGGGCCACGGCCCCGAACAGCGCCTGCCGCAGGGCCTCGTCGCGCCCGTACACATCGGCAAAAAACCGCAGCCGGCCGCCCTCGCCCACGCAGGTGGCGTAGCGCACAAACAGCGGCAGGGGCCGGCCCAGGCGCACGTCGCGCGGCTGGGGCTGGCGGGCGCATTCGGCCTCGCTGGGCAGGCGCACCGGGCGGCCCTCGCGGCGCAGCAGGTAGGCCGCCAGGGCCAGTGGCTCGGCCAGCCGCACGCAGCCGTGGCTGAAGGCCCGCACCGGCTGGGCAAACAGCTGCCGCGCCGGCGTATCGTGCAGGTACACCGAATACGGGTTGGGAAACCGGAATACCACGTTGCCCAGCGCATTTTCGCAGCCCGGGGCCTGCCGGATGCGGTAGGGAAAGTTTTGCACGGAAACCGCCGCCCAGCGCACGCTGTAGGGGTTGCGCCAGCGGCCCCGGTCGTCGTACAGCTCCAGGTTGTTCACGCTCAGGTAGCCGGGGTCGCGCTTCAGCTGGGGCAGCATTTCCTTGGTGGCGATGGAGTGCGGCACGTGCCAGTCGGGGGCCAGCGTGAAGTAGTGAATGGCGCTGCTGATGAGCGTGGGCGTGGGCGTAACGGGCTTGCCGATGATGACGCGGTGCCGCTGCCGCACCGAATCAAAAGCCACCACCTGCAGCTCAAACGCGGGCAGGTTGATGAAAATGTACTCGGCCACCGGCGCCCAGGCCTGCGAGCGCCAGCGTTCCAGGTTGAGGGCCGCGGTTTCGTATTGCGCCCGGCGCACCGCGGCCGAATCCAGACTGCCGGGCCGGGCCAGCCACCGCGCCAGCGCCTGCTGCAGCTGCCGGTATTCGCGGTTGGCTGGCTGGCCCGAGAGCACAGCTTTTCCCAGCTGGTTTTGGCTCAGTGCGGACCGCAGCCCCGCCGCCGGCTGCCACTGCTCCCCTACCCCGCTGGCCCGGCTCGGTTCCACATCCGGATGCAGGCGGCCCCGGTGCAGGTCGTGCATAAAGCGCAACACGGCATCACTAAGGCCTATTTCGAGCCGGGCCAGCTGCCGGGCGCGTGGGTCGGGCGCGGCGGGCCGGCGCAACGAATCGCGCAGGGCCAGCAGCGCAGCCGAGGCGTAATCAGCCGGTAGGCCATACTCGGCGGCGCGGGCCAGCAGGCGCAGGGCGGCGTAGGCATCGGCGTTGAGAGAGTCGGCGGGTGTGGTCCAGGCGGGCGCGCAGCCTGGGGCGTAGAAGGCCCGCACCGCCGACCCGGCGCGCAGGCCCAGGCGGGCATCGGCGGCGCGGGCGTGGCCGACGGCGGTATCAAGCAAGGCACAAATCAGCGGGCCCACCGGCACGGCTGGCGCGGAACTTCCAGCCGCTATTGCTACTGCTGCAGCTGCGTCAGAATGGTTCGGCGCGAGATTCTGCACTTTCGATACGGACGAACACCACGGCGACGTCAGCAGCAAACCCGCATACAGGCAACAACGGATAAGGGCTGACATGACGGGTATTCGGTTTTGTGTTTTTCGAGAATGACGGCGGCAATTGGCGCCCGGCGCGGCCGTTTCCTACGCTGCTTCAGCAACGGCCTTGCTGTCCGATGCGGCTACCCAGCGGCCCGCCTGCACCAGCAGCACCGATAGCAGGCTGAAGCCGACAATCAGCCCCAAGGCCGCAGGGGGCAGCGGCACGATGTTGAGTAGCGCGCGCAAGCCAGGGACCAGGTAAGTAGCCATTACCACCGCGCCGCACAGGGCCAGGGCGCCCCACACGTAGCGGTTGCGGACGACCTCGGAGCGCCAAAACGTGCGGTGGTCGGCCGCGAAATCGAAGACGTGCAGCAGCTGCACCAGCGCCATTTGATAGAACAGCACGTTATTGCAGACCTCGAACGACCAGCCCATTTTCCAGCGGGCGAAGCTGAATGCCCCCACCCCACCAATGGTGAGCGCCAGCGCGTAGAGCCCCGTGCGCCGCCAGTCGCGCCCCGTAAGCAGCGGCTTTTTGGGCGAGCGCGGCGGGCGGGTCATCAGGCCGGCCGGGCCGGGGCCTAGGGCCAGCGCCAAGGCCGGAAACACGTCGGTGAGGAGGTTCAGAAACAGGATTTGCAGCGGCCAGAGCGGCACGCCGGGGTGCAGCACGGCCACGCTGGTCACGATGAGCACCTCGCTCAGGTTGCACGACATGAGGTAGAGCAGGAAGGTGCGGATGTTGGCCAGAATGACGCGCCCCTGCTCGATGGCCACCACAATGGACCCGAAGGCGTCGTCCTGCAGCACCAGGTCGGCGGCTTCGGCGGCCACCTGGGTGCCGCGCTGGCCCATGGCAATGCCGATGTCGGCGCGACGCAGGGCGGGCGCGTCGTTCACGCCGTCGCCGGTCATGCCCACTACCTGGCTGCCTTGCTGGTAGTAAGTTATCAGGTCGAGCTTCTGGGCCGGGCTCACGCGGGCAAACACCTGGGCGCGGTGCAGCCGGCGGCGGCCCGCGCCGTTGGGATGCCGCAGCAGGTCGGGCAGTTCGTCGCCGGTTATCACGTCGCCGTCGTCATTTCTATCCAGCAGGCCCACCTGCCGGGCCACGGTGCGGGCCGTGGCCGGATGGTCGCCGGTAGCCATGATGACGCGGATGCCGGCCGTGCGGCAGGCAGCCAGCGCCGGGGCCACTTCCAGCCGGGGCGGGTCGAGAAAGGCCACGAGGCCCACCCAGGCCAGCTCGCGCACAAAATCGGAGCCCGGGTGCTCGGGCCACTCGGCGCTGGCGAAGGCCAGGGTGCGCAGGCCGTTGGTGGCCAGTTCCTCGGCCCGGGCCAGCCAAAGGGCCTTTTCTTCGGTTGACAGGAGCACCGGGCCGGCGGCCGTCCACTGGTGGCAGCAGTGGGGCAGCACGGCTTCGGTAGCACCCTTCACGGCCACCAGGCAGCGGCCGGGGGCGAGTTGGTGCACGGTGCCCATTAGCCGCGTATCGGCGCTGAAGGCTTGCTCGGCCAGGCGGTTGGCGGCGGCCAGGGCTCCGCCCGGCAGGGTGCCGGCCAGCTGCCAGAGGGCAATTTCGAGCGGGTCGCCGGTGGTGCGGCTGGGGTCGGTGGGGTGGTAGGTGGCGTTGTTGCACAGGGCCGCCAGCAGCTGCACGTGGGCAAAGCCCGGCCCGGCGAGTACGCCGGCAGCGGCGCATTCGCCAGCATCCGGCCGGGCCGTGGGCATCACTTCGGCCCGGCCTTCCGGCAGCCACACGGTGTGCACCTCGATGCGGTTTTGCGTGAGCGTGCCGGTTTTATCGGTCACGATGACGCTGGTGCTGCCCAGCGTTTCCACGGCCGGCAGGTGCTTCACCAACACCCGTTGCCGGGCCAGCCGTAGCGTGCCAAAGGCCATGGCCAGCGTGGCCACGATGGCCAAACCTTCGGGAATAGCGGCTACGGCCAGCACCACGCCGGTTTTCAGCACCTGCCCCAGCGGCTGGCCCTGCGCCCAGCCCAGCCCCACGTAGCCCAGCGTGAGCGCGCCCGTGAGCCACAGCAGCTGCTTGCCCAGGGCGTCGAGCTTGGTTTCGAGGGGCGTGGGCGGGCGCTCGGTGCTCTGCACCAGCTTCGTGACGTGGCCCAGCTCGGTGCGCATGCCGGTGGCCACCACCAGGGCCCGGCCGTTGCCGTCGACCACGGCCGTGCCTTTGAATACGCGCTGGCGCTGCTCGGCCAGCGGCGTGCCGGCCGGGGCCACGCCGGGCACTTTGGCCACGGGCAGCGACTCACCCGTCAGGGCGGACTCGTTCACCTGCAGCTGGTGGGCGTCGAGCAGGTCGGCGTCGGCGGGCACGAGGTCGCCGGCTTCCAGCAGCAGCACGTCGCCGGGCACCAGCTCGGCGGCCGGAATCCGGCGGGGCTGGCCGTCGCGCAGGGCCCGGGCCTGGGGCACGTCGAGGGCGTGCAGGGCATCCATCGAGGCGCGGGCCTGCCATTCCAGCGCAAAGCCGATGGCCGCGTTCAGCAGCACCACCGCCCCGATGGCAATACCCTCCAGATAGTCGCCGGTGAAAACCGATACGGCCGCCGCCACCGCCAGCACCAGCACCGTGATGCTCTGAAACTGCCGAATTATCAGCCGCAACAAGGTGTCGCGGGCAATGGTAACCAGCACATTCGGGCCTGTTTCGCGCAGGCGGCGCTGGGCCTCGGCCGTGGTCAGGCCGGGCGCCGGCGTGGGCGGCGGGGCGGCAGCGGGTACCATGCAAATTGGCGGAGGCGAAGCAAGCAGCGGCATGGCGAGGAAGAAAAACGTTAGGTCAGTAGCGCGGACTTTTAGTCCGCGAACAAGTAGAACTGAATGCGACACGAACTGAAAGCCCACGCTACTGGGCTGCTAAGCGACGGGCTGCTTTTGCGCAACCGGGGCAGCCACCTCGTGCGCGGCCGGCTGACCCAGGCCCCAGGCCGTGAGGCTGGCCAGGGTGGCATCGGCAATGTTGGCAAGAGCTTCGCGGGTGAGGTAGGCCTGGTGGCCGGTGAGCAGCACGTTGGGGAAAGTGAGCAGGCGGGCAAACGTGTCGTCGAGCAGCAAGTCCTGCCGGTGGTCGGCGAAGAAGAGGGCCTTTTCCTTCTCGTATACATCAAGCCCCAGAAAGCCCAGCTGGCCGGTTTTAAGGGCACGCAGGGCGGCTTCGGTATCGAGCACGCCGCCCCGGCCGGTGTTGATGAGCATCACGCCGCGCTTCATCTGCCGCAGCAACTCATCACTGATGAGGTGCTGGGTGTCGGCGTTGAGCGGGGTGTGCACGGATATGATGTCGGCCTGGGCGCACGCTTCAGCCAAGCTCACGTAGCGCAGGCCGTATTGCGCAGTGAGTTCAGGGTTGGGCTGCACATCCACGCCCAACAGCTCGCAGCCGAAGCCGTGCAGAATGCGCGCCACCACCCCGCCAATGCGCCCCACGCCCAGAATGGCCACAGTTTTGCCGTGCAGGTCGAAGCCGATGAGGTGGTCGAGGCGGAAGTCGTTGGCGCGCAGCTGCTGGTCGGCCTGGCGCAGGTGGCGGCACAGGGCCAGCATCAGGGTCACGGCGTGCTCGGCAATGGCGTAGGGCGAGTATTCGGGCACGTTGGCCACGCGCAGGCCCAGCTGGCGGGCGGCAGCCAGGTCCACGTTGTCGGTGCCGGTGGCGCGCACGGCCAGGTAGCGCACGCCCAGGTCCCAGAGCTGGCCCAGCACCGGAGCCGAGGCATCGTCGCGGGTGAAGATGCTGACGGCTAGCGCCCCCTGTGCCAGGTGGGCGGTGTCGGCGCTGAGGGGCGTGTCGAGCAGCGTGAGCTGGTGGCGGGCCTGGTTGGCGCGCTGCAAAAAGCTGCGCTCAAACCCCTGAGTACTAAAAGCGGTAACGTTCATAACAATCGAAAAAAGGAAGATGCCCGTTGCGAATGCCCACTGCTCCGAGGCAATTTTCGGCGGCCCGCCGCTTAGCGAATGGCCGTGGCGGCCTGGGCGGCAATGTTCTGCTGAATCGCGGCCTGTTCGGCTTCCGTCACCAGGCCAGCCAGGGCGGGCTGGTCGAACAGGCGGCCGCGCAGCACCACGGCCTCAATCCGGCGCAGGTTGTGGATGTCGTCGAGCGGGTTGCCGTTCAGCAGCACCGCATCGGCCAGGTAGCCGGCATGGATGCGGCCCATGTCGAAGCCGTGGCCGGTGGCCATAGCCGGGTTCACGGTGCCGGCGCGCAGGGCCTCGGCGGGCGTGAGGCCAATGGTTTGCAGCCGCTCCAGCTCGTCGTGCAGGCTGCCGCCGTGGAACAGGTTGGGCGTGCCCGAACCCGCATCGGAGCCCGCCACAATGCGCACGCCCAGCCCCCCCAACGTGGCCACCATGCGCTGCTGCAACGAGTCGGTCAGCCGCAGGCGCGCCAGCTTATTGGCCGACAAACGCGGCCGCTCGTGAGCGGCTAGGGCCCACTCCCGGCGCTCGCTGGCCGGCACCGAGCGGAAGCGCGGGTCTTCGGGGGCGGGGTCGCGCCGCAGGTCGAAGTCGTGGCCCACCAGCCCGGGCATCACGGCCGTGCGGTATTGCACCAGCGCCTGGGCCAGCGCCGTGCAGCGACCTATGCTGTAGCTGGCCAGCACGTCCTTCTGCTGGGCCCGGATGCAGGCCTCCAGCGTGGCCAGGGGCCGGGCTCCGGCCAACGCCTGGGCCCGGGCCGCCACCAGCTCGGCCTCGCGGCCCGAGCAGCCCAGCAGCAGCTTATCGCTGCGCTCGATGCCGCGCTGCCCGGCCGCAATGGCCTCCAGCACCGGCACGGCCTCGGGCACCACGCCGGTCAGGTTCACCCGCCGCTCCTGGGCCGCCGCCGCAATGCCCCAGTAGGCTTCGGCCGACAGTAGTGGCCCGGGCTGCAGGCTGCACCAGCCGGCGCGCATCTGGGCTTCGGCCTGGGTGCGGCCCTCGGTGCGGCTGGCGTTCAGGCCCAGGCCGGTGTGCTCGTCGACCGAGCCATCGAGCACGGGACCTGCCAGCTCGATGCGGGGCCCCACGCGCGGGCCGGTTTCGAGGGCCTGGCAGGTGCGCAGCAGGTCGCGCAGGGGCCGCGTCGTGGTCACGTCGCGGATGCTGGTGACGCCGTGGGCCACGTACAGCGGCAGGGCCATCCGCTCGTCGTCGGCCGAGGCCAGGGCGTGGGTGTGGCTGTCCCACAGGCCCGGCACCAGGTATTTGCCGGTGCCGTCGAGGGTGGGCACGCCCCGGCCGGCCGGCACCCACTTGCCCACCGAAATGATGACGCCGTCGCGCATCACCACATTCTTGTGCGGTTCGACTTCGCCCAGGTCCACATCCACCACGTTCACGTTGGTAATCACCAGCTCATCGACCGGCGGCGGGGGCATAACGGGCGGAAAAACGACCACCGGCCGCTGTCCGGCAGCCTGGTACTGGGAGAAACCCAGCCCCAATAGCAACCCGATAAAAAGACGCGTTTTCATGGCTAATTGCGGTAAAGAAGGAGTTATTGATAAGAGGTGTCGCAACCCGTCAAAGCCATTCGAACAGGCGGACGGATTCCAGGTACTCGGGCACTACCACGTTGGACCAGTGGCGCTGGCGCAGGGTGGCGGCCAGGTCTTCGGCGGCCGGTGGCTCGCCGTGCACCACAAACGTGCGCTGGGGCGGCGGCTGAAACTGGTCGAGCCAACGCAGCAAATCCTGGCGGTCGGCGTGGGCCGAAAAGCCGTCGAGGTGCTCGACTTGGCAGCGCACGGGTACCAGCTCGCCAAACATTTTCAACTCTTTTTCGCCGGCCAGCAGGCGGCGGCCCCGCGTGCCCTCGGCCTGGTAGCCGATGAGCAGCAGCGTATCCTGCGGCCGGGGCAGGCGGTGGTGCAGGTGGTGCACGATGCGCCCACCGGTGCACATGCCGCTGGCCGAGATGATGATGCCCCAGCCGGTTTTCAGGTTCAGCAGCTTCGACTGCTCGGCCTCGGCCACCAGGTGCAGACCATTGAAATCGAACACGTTGCCGTGGCCCAGCCGGTGCGCCGTGGGGTGGCGCGGGTACAGGTCGACCACGCGCAGGGCCATGGGGCTGTCGACGTACACCGGCACGGGCGGAATCCGGTTGGCCGCCAACAGCTTTTTCAGGTAGTAGAGCAGCACCTGGGTGCGGCCCACCGAAAAAGCGGCGATGAGCAGCACGCCGCCCCGGTCCAGGGCTTCGTTCACGGTGCGGGCCAGCACGGTTTCGGGGTCGGCCAGGCGGGTGATGCGGTCGCCGTAGGTCGACTCGACCAGCAGCACGTCGGCCCGGGCAATGGTGGCCGGGTCGTAGAGCACGGGGTTGTCGTAGCGGCCCAGGTCGCCGGAAAACACGAGGCGCTTGCGCTGGTGCATGCCCTGCACGTCCAGCTCGGCAATGGCCGAGCCCAGGATGTGGCCAGCTTCGCGGAAGGTGAGCGTGAGGCGTCCGTCGAGCAGCGCGATGGGCGCATCGTAGGCCACGCTTTCCACCAGCGGCAGCACCTGCGCCACGTCGGCCTGCGAGTACAGCGGCCGGGCCGGGTGGTGTTTGGAATAGCCTTGCTTGTTGGCGTAGGCAGCCTCTTCCTCCTGCAGCTTGGCCGAATCAAGGAGCATGATGCTGAGCAAATCGGCGGTGGGCTCGGTGCAGAGAATGCGGCCCCGAAAGCCGTCTTTCACCAGCTTGGGCAGGTAGCCGCTGTGGTCGATGTGGGCATGGGTGAGGATGACCAGCTCCACTTCGGCCGGAGCCACGGGCAGCTTTTCGCGGTTGCGCAGCCGCAGCTCCTTGTAGCCCTGAAACAGGCCGCAATCGACCAGCACCTGGTGGCGTGCGGCGGCCTCCTCCAACGTGAGCAGGTACTTGGAGCCCGTGACGCAGTGCGCGGCCCCGAGGAATTGCAGGTTAACATCCATGGCCTTGAAGCGAAGGTGAGTTGCACCTGCAAGATTCCGCCGGATTGCGCCCGCAAAACATGACTAAAATCAGGCATTCAACTAATTGTAAGCAGGGCCCCGCGGCGGGCCGGACGGGTTATTTGTAGCTGGATTCACCCTTTCTCCGGCCGCCTCCATGGACCCCTCGCTGCTCATCCTCACCGATTTTTTCCAGGCCGCCAACCGGGCGCTGGACTATGCCACCAACCTGGCCCGCCCGCTCAATGCCCGGCTGGTACTGCTGCACGTCCGGCGCGATTCCATCCTCGACCCCGAGATGTTCACCGGCGAAATCTCCAACCTCAGCCAGGAGGCCATCGATTTGGCCCTGAACAGCGTGGCCCGCAACCTGCCCGTGCCCGTGGTGGCCGAAGTGGGCCACGGCCGCGTGGCCTTCGCCGTGGCCGACGCCGTGGTCCGCCACCACCCGCTGCTGGTGGTGCTGGGCCGTCCCAATTACGCCGACACGCCCGACGAGCTGGTGCAAACCACCTCGCTCGATGTGCTGCGCACGGCCCCCTACCCCATGCTGGTGGTGCCGCACGGCATCGGCTCCACGGTGCCGCCCCGGCGCGTGCTGCTGGCCGTCGATGGGCACCCCTTCACCCTGGGCGAGCACGCCGGCGCCACCCACCACCTGCTCACGGCCCTCGGGGTCGACATCACCGTGTTCCACGTCGTGCCCGATACCGGCCCCGACGAGCTGCCGCCCATCGTGCTGGACTCGGTAACGCGCACGGGCCTGCTGGCCGACCTGCCTTCGGCGCAGTGCCGCACCGTGGTGGACGGCCACGCCGCTACGGCCATTCTGGCCGCCGCTCAGCCCGCCGATTTTGATATGGTGATACTCATCGCCCGGCACCGCAGCTTCATGGGCAGCCTGTTTCATCGCAGCGTCACGGCCCGGGTAATGCTGGAAAGCAGGGTGCCCGTGCTGGTGCTGCCCGCGCAGTAGCGCGGGCGCCGTTGGCGTCGTACCGAAGCCTGCCTTCATTTATGACCAGCCCTTGAAACCAATGCTCCGAGCTTTATCCGATTCCAAAGCAATGGAATGAGCGCGAAACACCGACATCCAGTTGAAAAAGGGTAAACCGTGGTTCAAACCCAAAAAGAAAAAGCCACTTAGCTTAATTGCTAAGTGGCTTTTAATTAATGTGGGAAGTAAAGGGCTCGAACCTTCGACCTCTGCTGTGTGAAAGCAGCGCTCTGAACCAACTGAGCTAACCTCCCGGGGAGTAAACGACAAGCACCGAATGTGCTTGCAGGTACTAAAAGAAAACAGTCACTTAGTTTGTGAGCTAAGTGACTGTTTTTCAGTGTGGGGGATGTAGGGTTCGAACCTACGACCCTCTGCTTGTAAGGCAGATGCTCTGAACCAGCTGAGCTAATCCCCCGAGTGGCGTTGCTGCCGTTTGGGATTGCAAAGATGGGAGGTGTTTTTGGAAATGCAAAACCCGATGAACTCATTTCCGCTCTGGAAGCGCCTTTTTTTGCGCTGAACCGGCCTCAACAATTTCATTTTCAGGCCAGGAAATTTTTCAAAAAAATTTCAAAAATCACCTTGCCAGCAACTCGCTTCCTCTCCGGACAACGGAATCAGCAGGCTGCCGTTAAGGAACCGCAACTACTTCTCACCCCTTCTTTTTCCCCCATGAATACGCAACTGCTCCAGAATTACTCGGAAGACGAAAAAACCGCTTACCTGAGCGCCATTGCCAGCCTCGCCACCGCCGACCGCCAGGCCTCGCCCGCCGAAGGCCAGTTCCTGCAGGCGCTGTGCCAGCAGGCCGGCCTGTCGGCCGAATCGACGCAGCAGGTATCGGCTGCCGCCCAGGACCCCAGCAACGAAAGCATTCAGCAGCACCTCGATGTGCTGAAAAACAGCGACCTGCGCTATTCGCTCATCACCGACCTCATCAGCTTTTCGCGCGCCGACGGCGCGTACTCGAACGACGAGGAAGCCATGGTGGATAAGATGTCGCAGTACCTGGGCATCAACCAGCAGCAGCAGCAAACCCTCGAAACGGTGGTTGACCAAGCCGCTACGGTCGCTCACGACCCGCAGGACCCAGCCAAGGAAGGCTTCTTCAGCAGCATCGGCGACAAGCTCTCCAACGTCGGCATTCCCAAAGGCGCGCTGATGGCGGGCCTGCTCGGCGTGGTGGCCCCCATGGTGCTCTCGAAAGTAATGGGCGGCGGCAGCTCCAATGCCAGCTACGGCGACCAGTCGGGCTACGGCAACCAAAGCAGCTCGGGCGGTGGCCTCGGCGGCTTGCTGAGCGGCGGCATGGGTGGCCTGCTGGGCGGCGCGGCCCAGAGCGGCATGGGCGGCCTGTTGGGCGGCCTGCTCGGCAACGTGATGGGCGGCGGCGCGGGCAGCAGCGTGCCGCAGCAGCAGTCGGCCATTGGCGGCGGCGGCCTGGGGTCCATCATGTCGGTGCTGGGCGGCCTGGGTGGCCAGCCCACCCAACGCCCGGCCAGCCAGGGCGGCGGCGGCCTCGGTGGCCTGCTGGGCGGCGGCATGGGCTCGCTGCTCGGCGGTATTTTTGGCCGCTAGGCGCTGCACAGGTTATAGCTTCAACAAAAAAGGCCCTTCCAGTGCGGAAGGGCCTTTTTTGTTGCCTTCATCAGTACGCTAATACAATACCGTCGGCCTAGGTTTTGGGTGCGGCAGCTACCTGCACGGGCGTGCCGGCCAGGCTGCCGCCCTCCTTTTCGACTACTTCTACGATGCAATAGTTGAGGTCTTCCTTCACGTTGAGGTATTCGTCGTAGCTGGTTGTTTCGACGAAATACTGCACCGTGACTTCCTTGCCGGCGGGCGTGAGGGCGCTGAACTTCATCTGCACGTCCTGCGTCACGAGCGGGTGGGCCTGAATGCCCGCCACCGCCCCGGCAATGATGGCGTGGAGTTGGGCGCTGGTGGTTTTCTGGTCGAAGATGAGCGTGAAGCCCACCCGGCGCGAGGTGCGCAGCGAGAGGTTGTCGAGGGGCTTGTCAATCATGCTTTTGTTGGGCACGGTCACGTAGCTTTTCTCGGCGGTGCGCAGGCGGGTGCTGCGGAAACCGATTTTCTCCACGGTGCCGCTCACGTCGCCAGCCGTCACGAGGTCGCCCACGCCAAAGGGCTGGTCGAGGAAAATGGTGAACGAGGCAATGAGGTTTTCGAGGCTTTCCTTGGCGGCGAAAGCTACGGCCAGCCCGCCAATGCCCAGGCCACCGATGAGGGCCGTCACGTTCACCCCGAACACCTGCCCCAGCGCCACCAGCACGGCAATAATGATGAACAGCACCTTCAACAAATCCTTAGCGAAGGGCAGAAACTGGTTGTCGAGCCGCGTGGGGCCGGCTTCGGTGCGCAGCAGGGCGCGGCGGTGCAGCACCAGCAGCGCGAAATCGACCAGCCGCAGGGCCACCCGCGCGGCGGCGATGATGAAGGCCAGCGCCAACAGCCGCCCTAGCAGCGCTTCGTGCCACGGAATCTCGCCGGGCTTGGCCAGCAGGCTGTGCGGATACGTGAGGGTAGCGCCCGCAATCTGGAGCGTGACGAGCAGCAGCAGCGTCGAGAGCGGCTGGATGAGCAGGCTGTGCAGTTCCTCCTCGCTCACGCCGGCCGCGTAGCGCTTGGTGAGCGAAAACAGCAGCTTGCTGAGCAGCCGCGACAGCAGCCGGCGGAAGATGCTACCCGCCAGAATAATCAGCGCGGCAATCAGGTATTGGCCCAGGGTGTTGCCCAGGATGGTGTAGTTGAGAAAGGGTGGTAGCGTCATGGATGGGTTATGATGGAACGTCATGCAGAGCGCAGCGAAGCATCTCGCCCGCGCAACGCAATCCAATCGACAGAATTAGTGGTGGCGGGCAAGATGCTTCGTTGCGCTCTGCATGACGTGCTTTTTGCGCGGGCAGTTTCGAGCGTAGTCCCTGCTTACTTGGCCCGAATGGCAATTACCGGGTCTAGGTTGGCGGCCAGCACGGCGGGCACAATGCCCGCTACAATGCCGATGCCCACTGAAATGAGCAGCCCCAGCACTACCCGCGCCGCCGACATGGTAAGCGGCAGGGCATCCTGCGGCACCAGCGTCACGAGCCAGACCAGCAACAAGCCGGCGGCCCCGCCAATCAGGCACAGAAACACGGCTTCGAACAGGAATTGGAACAAGATGAAGAAGTTTTTGGCTCCCAACGACTTCTGAATTCCGATGATGTTGGTGCGCTCGCGCACGCTCACAAACATGATGTTGGCAATGCCAAAGCCGCCCACCAGAATAGCAAACGAGCCAATAACGCCCCCCACGAGGCCAATTACGCCAAACAGCTTGCCGATGGCCGAGGCAATCATTTCGGGACGGTTCAGGGCGAAGGAGTCTTCTTCGCGGGGCTTCAGGCCGCGGATGTTGCGCATCACGCCGCGCATTTCGTATTCCAAATCGAGCAGGCCGGCATCTTCGTCGCGCCCCTTCACGGCGATGGACGCGGAGGGCCCACCGCTTAAGCCCGTGATATTGAGGGCAAACAGCTTGGTAAACATCGGAAAAGGAATGAGGCAGTTGGCATCGTTGCTCGAAATGGTGAGCAGCTTTTTGCCTTCCTTTTCGAGCACGGCAATCACCGTAAACGTCTGGCCGCGGGCCTTGAGCTGCTGGCCCACCGCGCTGGTTCCCGGAAACAGGTTTTCGGCGATGGTGGCCCCGATGATGGCCACCGGCCGCGCGCCGTCCATTTCCTGTTGGGTGAAGTAGCGGCCCTCCTTGATGGGCACGTTGCTCACGGCGCGGTAGTCGTAGCTCACGCCCTGCAGCGTGCAGTCGGCCACCGAGTTGGAGCCCGCTTTGAACGTGTTGCCGCTTTTTGCCGCGAAAATGGCGATGCCCTTGTTGTTGGGGCCCAGCTGCCGGCGCAGCTGCTGAAACTCGCGCGGCGAGGGGTTGGGGCGGTTGAAGTACTTCCACCACGGAAACTCGGCCCCGAACTCGAAGGGCCATTTCTGCACGTAAATCACTTTGTCGCCCACAAAATCGAGGCTGCTGCGGATGTTGGCCTCCAGCGAGTCGACGATGGTGAAAACGGCGATGATGGAGAAGATACCGACCGTGACGCCAAGCAGCGACAGAATCGTGCGCAGCAGGTTGGATTTGAGGGCATCCCAGGCGAAGAGAAAGCTTTCGAGGGTGAGGCGGAGCGTGAGCATGGTGCAAAAGACGGGGCTGCGCCGGAAAGTTGCGCCCGCTCGCCGACCGGCCAGATGCGCCGATAACAAAAAACAACAAATCCCAAATAAAAGCCGTACTTTTGCCTCCCCAAATTTCCGTATATTCCCTAAATACAGCCCTATGGCAATGAAATTGCACGAGTTCAAATTTGAGCTCCCTGAAGAGCTGGTGGCCATGCACCCCGCCCGCAACCGCGACGAAAGCCGCCTGATGGTGGTGCACCGCGCGACCGGCCAGATTGAGCACCGCAACTTCAAGGATATCCTCGATTATTTCGACGAGGGCGACGTGCTGGTGTTCAACGATACGAAGGTTTTTCCGGCCCGCCTGTACGGCAACAAAGAGAAAACCGGGGCTAAAATCGAAGTTTTCCTGCTGCGCGAGCTGAACAAGGAGCTGCGCCTGTGGGACGTGCTGGTGGACCCCGCCCGCAAAATCCGCGTCGGCAACAAGCTGTACTTCGGCGAGTCGGACATGGTGGCCGAGGTGATTGACAACACCACCTCGCGCGGCCGTACCATCAAATTCCTGTTTGATGGCACCGACGAGGAGTTCCGCAAGGCGCTGTATGAGCTGGGTGAAACCCCGATTCCGAAAGAAGTCATCAACCGCGAAACCGAGCCCGCCGACAAGGAGCGGTACCAGACCATCTACGCCGAGCACATTGGCGCGGTGGCGGCCCCGTCGGCCGGCCTGCACTTCACCCGCGAGGTGATGAAGCGCATGGAAATCAAAGGCGTAGAACCGGCGTTTGTGACGCTGCACGTGGGCCTGGGCACCTTCCGCACGGTGGATGTGGAAGACCTGACCAAGCACAAGATGGACTCGGAGAACTTCATCGTGACGGCTCCGGCCTGCGAAGTGGTGAACAAGGCCCTCGATGCCAAAAAGAAGGTGTGCGCCGTGGGCACCACCACCATCCGCGCCATGGAAGCTTCGGTGTCGGCCAACGCCCGCATGAAGCCCACCCAGGGCTGGATTGACCGGTTCATCTTCCCGCCCCACGATTTCAAAATCGCCAACTGCATGCTCACCAACTTCCACATGCCGGAGAGCACGCTCATCATGCTGGCCTCGGCCTTCGCCGGCTACCCGCTGCTGATGGAAGCCTATAAGGAAGCCATCAAGGAGAAGTATAAGTTCTTCAGCTACGGCGACGCGATGTTGATTCTTTAAGGAGGGACTCGGGGTCTTGGGGACTTAGGGACCTGGTTTTTCCGGTTCTTCTCGTCTGCTGACCTTTTTTATCTCCTGCTGAATTTTGGGCGCTGATGTTCCTTTTGGAGCGTCGGCGCTCTTTTTTTATCACAACTTCGCGCCGATGAATGCTTATTCCAACCAAGACCCCAAGTCTCCAAGACCCCAAGTCCCTAGCCGATTCGCCGTTCTCGTAGCGGGCGGCAGCGGCACCCGTATGGGAGCCGACCGGCCCAAGCAGTTTCTGCTGCTGCGCGGCGAGCCGGTGCTGCTGCACACGCTGCGCCGCTTTGCCGAGCCGGCGCTGGGTGTGGCCGAGGTAGTGCTGGTGCTGCCGAAAGACCAGCTCGACACCTGGCAGGCGCTGTGCAACGAGTTTAATGTGACGATACCGCACCAGCTGGTGGCGGGCGGGGCCACGCGCTGGGCCTCGGTGAAAGCGGGCCTGGCGGCATTGAAAGAGCACCCGGAAGGGCTGGTGGCCGTGCACGACGGCGTGCGGCCGCTGGTATCGCGCGCGGTGATAGAGCGCACCTACGCCGCTGCTGCTACCCACGCCGCGGCCGCGGCGGCCGTGCTGCCGAAGGATTCGGTGCGGCTGGTGTCGCAGCACGGTTCGGCGGCGCAAAACCGCAGCCGCCTGCGCCTGATGCAAACGCCGCAGACGTTTGAAATAGACCTGCTGCGCCGCGCCTACGCCATGCCCGAGCTGGCAACCTTCACCGACGATGCTACGGTGGTGGACGACCTGTGCCGCGTGCAGCTGGTGGAAGGCGACTACCGCAACTTAAAAATCACGACGCCGGAAGATTTGCTGGTGGCCGAAGCGCTGCTGGGCGCCGGGCAGTAGCGCGAACTTTGTAGTTCGTGCCCCGGAACGTTCAAACGGCGCGGCGACGCGAACCACAAAGTTCGCGCTACTTTCGCCCTCCCAAACCAACCCACCTAATGGAATATACCGCCCTGCTTTACGACGTGCGCCCCGACGGCGTGGCCACCATCACCCTGAACCGTCCGGAGGTGTTCAACGCCTTCAACGACCCGCTGAGCTATGAGCTGCAGGACGCCCTGAAGCAGGTGGCGCGCGATGCCAGCGTGCGGGCCGTGGTGCTCACGGGCGCGGGCCGGGCCTTCTGCTCGGGCCAGGATTTGAAGGCGGCCCAGGAAGCCGCCGCCGCCGAAGGCAAGCCCCGCTCCTTCTACGACTCGCTGCACCAGCGTTACAACCCCATCATCCGGGCCATGCGGGCGCTGCCGAAGCCCATTGTGGCGCGGCTGAACGGCGTGGCGGCGGGCGCGGGCTGCTCGCTGGCGCTGGCCTGCGACGCCATCGTTGCCAGCAGCGAAGCTTCGCTGATTGAGGTGTTCATCAACATCGGGCTGGTGCCCGATTCGGGCTCGTCGTGGTTTTTGCCGCGGCTGGTGGGCACGCTCAAGGCATTCGAGCTGTGCAGCCTGGGCTCGAAAGTGCCGGCCGAAGAAGCCCTGCGCCTGGGCCTGGTGAACCAGGTGGTAGCGCCCGAGCAGCTCGACGAGGCCACCTACGCGCTGGCGGGCCGCTACGCCGCCGCTCCCACCAAATCCATCGGCCTCATCAAGCAGATGCTGAACAAGGCCGGCGCGGCCACGCTGGATGAGATGCTCGACTACGAAGCCCACTGCCAGCAGATTGCGGGCGAGTCGGCCGATTATGCTGAGGGCGTAACAGCCTTCAGCGAAAAGCGCAAGCCGGTTTTCACGGGCAAATAAATACCGACTGTCATTCCGACGAAGGAGGAATCTGACTGATTCCGTCCCAAGATTTTCTCAGATTCCTGCTGCGTCGGAATGACGAAAGCCCATTTACTGTCGATTCCCACCCGGCAGCCGTTCATGCCAGCATGAACAAAAAGAGCCGCCCTTGCAGGGGCGGCTCTTTTGTTTCGCAGAAAAGAGGTGAGCGAAAACTAACGCAGCTGAATGGTGCGGGTGTGGCCGTTGACGGTGACGGTGGCCACGTTGTCGCAGGTGCCGGTGCCGTAGTCCAGCGTCATGGTTTTGCTGTTGGTGTTGGTGACGCCGATGGTGCCCTGCACGAAGTACTTGGGGCAGTCGGCGCGCTTGATGAGCGGGCTCTGGATGGTGGCGGTGTAGCCCACGTTTTTGCGGTTGGTGCCAGTGGCCGAGCCGGTTACGCTGTACACGTCGTCCGAAACCTGCGGGGTGCCGTAGCCAGCGGTACGGGTGAAGGTCCAGTTGGCGGTCCAGGAGTGGGTGCCGCCACCGTTGGCGCGGATGATGCTGGCGTTGGTGACGTCGACGGTGAACGAGCCCAGGCCGGTATCGGTGAAGGTGCGGGTGGCGGTGTGCTGGTTGTCGTTCACGAAATAGTTTTCGCGCGTCACCACGGCGCCGGCCGTGCGGCGGTTCACATCGGTGGTGAAGCGCACCAGGATTTTGCCGCGGCGGTAGCGGCCATCGGCGCACAGGCAATTGGTAGTGCCAAAGTCGATGGTGAGGGTTTTGGTGGCGAAGTCGTAGCTGCGGCTGGCGCAGCTGCCGAAGCGGGCGCGGAAGTCGGCGTCGCCAATGAGGTTGGGCGAGCCCTGCGTTTGCGGGTCGGTGGGGCCGGCCATTTGCATAGCTTCCGAGCTCATGGCGGTTTCGGAGTTGTCGTCGGTACGGTCTTCGGCCGTGGTGATGTCGTCGGAGGGCGTGACGTCGTTGTTGCGGTTGCAGCCGGTGGTGAGCAGGGCGGCGCTGGCAAAGCAGGCCAGCGCGAAGGAACGGAGAGTGGCGGTACGCATGACGAAGGTGAAAAACGGGTTGGGAATAAGGTGAGAAACGGAACGAAGTACTGCGTTTGTGGTCGGTTGGAAGCGGAAGGTAGCGCCGGGTTTAAGCCACCGAAAAAATAATTGCGCCGGTTTCGGCCAAACCCCGGTTTCGGCCGGCCGTATAGCGGGCACGCCTGGCCAAAGGAGCTGCGCGCCCCCGGCTTCCCTATGCATATTTCCCTGAATTCCACGCCCCTGCCCCGCCAGTTGTTCTGGCAGCTGCTGGTGGCCCTGCCCCTGCTCGGCGGCTGCTCGGGCAGCGGCTCCAACGCCGATGCCGTGGACACGGCCATGGCCCAGAACGAAAAGAAAATCGACACCGCCGACATCACCCAAAAGCAGGAAGCCGATGCCGAATTCCTGGTAAAAAGCACCAGCAACGCTCTGCTCGAAGTGGAGTTGGGCAAGCTGGCCCAGGCCCGCGCCACCGCGCCCGCCGTGCGCAGCTACGGCGCCCGCCTGGTGCCACAGCGCCTGGAACTGCTGGCCACGCTGCGCGCCCTGGCCGCCGCCAAGGGCCTCACGGTGCCCGCCGCGCTGGGCGGCGACGAGCAGGAAGCCTACCACGAAGCCAGCACCCAAACCGGCGCGCAGCTCGACAAGCACCTGATGGCGCTGCTGGTAAAAGCCCAGAAACACGACGAGGATGCCTTCGACGACATGAGCGACGAAGCCTACGACGGCGACATTCGCGGCTTCGCGGCCAAGTTTCACGGTCCGGTGCAGGAACAGTTGGATGCTGCCAAAGAAGCGGCCGATGTGGCAGAGAAACTACCGTAACGGGCGGCGCTTCAGCTATTTTTCATCTTCCCTATTTCAACTTACCCGCTTCACTTCACCAACCCATTCCCCCTTATGAAACGCTCTTTCATCACCCTGCTCAGTGCGGCCGCCCTGCTGGTATGCGCCGTCGGCTGCAATTCCAACGACTCGGTTAAACAGGCCGAAAAAGTGAACGAAGCCAAAATCGACAGCACCACAGCCGATACCGACATGGGCAAAGTCGAAAAGGAAGGTAAAGACTACGATGCCGAATTCCTGGCCAAAGCGGCCAGCGGCGGCATGCTAGAAGTAGAGATGGGCAAGGCCGTGGCCGCCCGCGCCGTGACGCCCGATGCCAAGAAATTTGCCGAGCAGATGGTGTCGGACCACACCAAATCGAACGCTGAGCTGATGGCCCTGGCCGCGAAAAAGAACGTGACCCTGCCCACTGCCCTTAGCGACAAGCACCAGGGCGTGCTGAAAGACGTGACCGAGGAAAAAGGCGTGAAAATGGACCAGGAATACATGAAGGAAATGCTGAAGGACCACGAGGAAGACGTGAAGGAATTCACCGATGCCTCCATCAAAGCCTCCGACCCCGACATCAAAGCTTTCGCCGCCAAGAACGTGCCCGTGCTGAAAATGCACCTCGACATGGTGACGAAAATGAAGCCGACCGTAGACGCGGCCAAGTAGCGCCCAGCAGCAGCTGTCGATTTCCGAAACCAGCCCGCTCCGAGTCACGGAGCGGGCTTTTTTGCGCTGCAGCTACTGCCCAGCGGCTTGAAAATCAACGGCTGAGCTTATGAGCTAAATAGCTGCGCCAACGCAACATCTTTTCCCAAATCCTGCGTAAGGGATGGTATCAGGCGCAGCAGTGCCTGGTTTCCAACTGGTCTTACGCCCATTCACCTCCCATCCCCACCTTATGAAACGCACCCTCCTTCCACTGCTGGCCTCGGGCCTGCTCGCACTCACGTCCTGCGGCGATAACAAAACCGCCGACAGCGCCACCGACAGCAACATGGCCAATACGCCGGCCGCCGGGGCCGATACGGCCGCAACTTCGGCCGCTATGGCTGGCGATACCAGCGCCATGCCCGGCAGCGGCACCGCCATGGGCGATGCCAACGGCCCCACCGGCCCGCACAAAGACGACAACGAATTCATGATGACGGCCGCCCACAGCGACCAGAATGAGATTCAGCAAAGCAAGATGGCGCTGGCCAAAGGCGTAACCGGCATGGCCAAGGAAATGGCCAACAAAATGATTGCCGACCACACCAAATCGACGGCCGACCTGAAGAAGATTGCCGCTAAAAAAGGTATTACCCTGCCCACCGACATGGACGCCGAGCACAAAGCCATGGCGCCGGAAATGGAAAAGCTGTCGGGCAAGGATTTCGAGGCCAAGTACCTGTCGCAGATGCAGGCCGACCACCAGAAGACGGCCAACACCATGATGGCCCACGAAAAAATGACCAACGACGCCGACCTGAAATCCTTCATCGGCAAAACGCTGCCAGTGGTGCAAATGCACCTGGGAATGGCCCAGAAGGGCTCGGACATGAAGATGTAACCGTGCATCCGCCCCAATAAAAAAGCCGCTGTCCGTAACGACAGCGGCTTTTTTATTGGAGCGAATAGAACGTTTTAGCTGGCGTACTTGCTCGTACGCAGCTCCTCGGCCAGAAAGCGGGCCGTGTGGCCCTTGCCGGATTTGGCTACCTGCTCGGGCGTACCCTGGGCGACTATCGTGCCGCCGCCAGCGCCGCCTTCGGGGCCGATGTCGATGACGTGGTCGGCCACTTTAATCAGGTCGAGGTTGTGCTCGATGATGAGGACGGTGTTGCCCTTATCAGCCAGCTTCTGGAGCACATCCGCTAGGTGATTAATATCCTCGAAGTGCAGGCCGGTGGTGGGCTCGTCAAGGATATAGAAGGTTTTGCCAGTGTCCTTTTTGCTGAGCTCGGTGGCCAGCTTCACGCGCTGGGCCTCGCCGCCCGAGAGCGTGGTAGCCTGCTGGCCCAGCGTGAGGTAGCCAAGGCCGACTTCATTCAGCGTCTTGATTTTACGCAGGATGCGGGGCTGGAATTCGAAGAACTCCACGGCCTTCTCCACGGTCATGTCGAGAATGTCGGTGATGGACTTGCCCTTGAAGCGCACTTCCAGGGTTTCGCGGTTGTAGCGGCGGCCCTTGCAGGTTTCGCAGGGCACGTGCACGTCGGGCAGGAAGTTCATCTCGATGGTGCGGATGCCGGCGCCCTCGCAGGTTTCGCAGCGCCCGCCCTTCACGTTGAAAGAGAAGCGGCCGGGGCCATAACCCCGGATTTTCGCCTCCGCCATTTCGCCAAACAGCTGGCGGATTTCGGTGAACACACCCGTGTAGGTGGCCGGGTTCGAGCGCGGCGTACGGCCGATGGGCGACTGGTCGACCTCAATCACCTTGTCCACCAAATCCAGCCCTTCAATGCTGCCATAAGCCAGCGGCTCCTTTTTGGAATTGAAGAAGTGCTGGTTGAGAATGGGGTACAGCGTGTCGTGGATGAGTGTAGACTTGCCCGACCCGCTCACCCCAGTCACGGCCACCAGCTTGCCCAGCGGCACTTTCAGGGTCACGTTTTTGAGGTTGTTGCCCTTTGCCCCTTTCAGCACCAGTTCGGTGCCTTCGCCCTTGCGCTTCTTCTTTTGCAGCTCGATGTGCTTCTGGCCGCTGAGGTACTGCGAGGTGAGCGAGCCGGAATTGAAAATCTCATGCGGCGTGCCCGAGGCCACGATGTGGCCGCCGTGAATACCCGCGCCGGGGCCAATGTCCAGCACGTGGTCAGCGTTAAGAATCATGTCCTTGTCGTGCTCCACCACAATCACCGAGTTGCCGATGTCGCGCAGGTGCTGCAGGGCCTTGATGAGCCGCTCGTTGTCGCGCTGGTGCAGGCCGATGCTGGGCTCATCCATGATGTAAAGCACGCCCACGAGTTGGGTGCCAATCTGGGTGGCAAGGCGGATGCGCTGGCTTTCGCCGCCGCTCAGCGTGCGCACCGGCCGGTGCAGGTTCAGGTAGTCGAGGCCCACTTCGAGCAGGAAGCCGATGCGCTTGCGAATCTCCTTCAGCAACTCGCGGGCGATGACGTTCTGACGCTCGGTCAGGCGGCTTTCCAGGCCCTCAAACCAGCCGGCCAGCTCGTTCAAATCCATCACCGACAGCTCGCCGATGTGCTTGTCGTCCATCTTGAAGTGCAGGCTTTCCTTTTTGAGGCGGTAGCCGTGGCACTCGGGGCAGGGCTGGGCCTGCGCGTATTGCGCAATCCATTCGCGGATGTTGTCCGACTCCGAATCCATCTGCCGCCGCAGGAAGGGAATAATGCCCTCGAATGGCTCCGAATACATGCCCTTGCCGCTGTCGGCCTCGTCCTCCGAGATGCCGTGGAGCAGACGCTTCAGCAGCTCCTCGGGCAGCTTCTCAATCGGGGTATTCAGCGTGGCCTTGTTCTTCTTGAGAATGAGTTGCAGTTGCTGGAAAATCCAGATGTCGCGGTACTCGCCCAGCGGCGCGATGCCGCCCCGGCTGATGCTCAGCTTGCGGTCGGGCAGCACGGCTTCCTCTGTAATTTCCTGCACCTCGCCCAGGCCGTTGCAGGTGGGGCAGGCCCCGTAGGGCGAGTTGAAGGAGAAGGTATTAGGCGCCGGGTCGTCGTAGGCGATGCCGGTGGCCGGGTCCATCAGGAAGCGCGAGAAGAACTGCGGCTGGGCCTTTTTGGCTTCGGGGTCGAGCACCAGCATGGTGCCTTTGCCGTGCGTGAGGGCATTCTGCACCGAGCCCGATAGGCGAAACCGGTCCTCCTCTTTCACCAGCAGCCGGTCAATCACGATTTCGATGTCGTGGATTTTGTAGCGGTCCACCTGCATTTTGGGCGTGATGTCAAGGATTTCGCCATCGACGCGCACTTTGGTGAAGCCCAGCTTGGCAATCTTCTGGAAATCTTCGCGGTAGTGGCCTTTGCGGCCCTTCACTACGGGCGCCAGCACCACCAGCTTCTTCCCATCGAAGTGCCTGAGGATGTAGTTGATAATCTGGTCGTCCGACTGCCGAATCATCTTCTTGCCCGTGGCGTAGCTGAAAGCCTCAGCGGTACGCGCATACAGCAGGCGCAGAAAGTCGTAAATCTCGGTGATGGTGCCAACCGTGGAGCGCGGGTTGCGCGAGGTCGTCTTCTGCTCGATGCTGATAACCGGCGACAGGCCTTCAATCTTGTCCACGTCGGGCCGCTCCAGCCCGCCCATAAACGAGCGGGCGTAAGCCGAAAACGTCTCCATATACCGCCGCTGCCCTTCGGCATAAATGGTATCGAAGGCCAGGCTCGACTTGCCCGAGCCCGAAATGCCCGTGAACACTACCAAGCGGTTGCGCGGAATCTTTACCGACACATTTTTCAGGTTATGCTCGCGCGCGCCGTACACCTCGATGTACTGCGCCTCCAGGTGCTGCGAGGCGGGGCTGTGGCCGTTGAGCTGGCCGTGCACGTGCCCGGTAACGGGGCCGGCGGCGGGCAGTTCGGTGAGGTCGCGCACGGCGGCAGCGGTTTCGGCCACCGCGGCCGACGCGCCGTTTTTAGCAGAAGTCTTCTTAGCGGTTTTCGGAGCTTTGGCAGCTTCGGCAACCGGAGTTGCAGTGGATTTTTTGGCCATTCAGGAACGCAGCGAATAAGTGCGTAAAGGTACGGAAGAAGGGTGCCCCAAGGCTACGAAAACAAGCAAATTGCCAGCCGCGTTAGCCAGCCCAGCGGGTGGGGCGTTGGTGCGTAACACAGCAGCCGGGTGGTTTGTGCCCGCAGTTGGTACGAATGAACTGGGCGTGAGTCGCCGGCTTTCCGTTCAAAGGCCCAAAATCACGTATAGGGCATTCCGCGAATCTTGTAACCATCAGGTATTCAGCAGAAATTCATTCCTCTACAATTACTTCGCCAGTCCCCGCAATAATATTTCCCGGGCCCCTCCCTTATTGCGCATCTTGGCACTTGCCTTGCATCTACAGGTTACGGCAGTGGCTACGTGCTTCGCCTCACTTCTCTTGTCAACCATCATGAAACCCCTCGCAAAATTTATCGGCGCTGCTCTGGTGGGCGCGCTTGCCTTGTTGGCCGCTCCTACTGCTCAGGCCCAGGTGGGGGTGAATATTAATATCGGCACCCCGGCCTGGGGGCCGCAGGTTCCCTACGGCACGCAGTATTACTACATCCCCGAAATTGACGGCTACTATGACCTGTACGCGCAGCAGTACATCGTGTTCCAGGATGGCTACTGGGTGCCCCTGCCGCAGCTCTATGGCTACGACCCCTACCAGTTCCACCCGGTCGTGATTCAGTACCGGGGCCGCGAGCCCTGGCTGCAAAGCAGCTACTACCACCAGCGCTACGCCTACCAGCCCTATCGCAACTACGGCCGCGGCGGCTACGGCAACGGCTATTATAGCAACGGCTACGGCCGCGGTAACTACCCCAGCGGTGGTGGCTATTATGGCGGCGGCCGCGGCTACAACGACCGCGACGACCGCGGCCGCAACAACGGCGGCTACGGTGGCGGACGCGACCGCGATGGCCGGAGCAACTATGGTGGCAGCACCAGTGGCCCACGCGGCAACCAGCCGCAGCCGGGCGGCGGTTATGGCAACGGCCCCCGTCCCGACCAAGTGCAATACCCCGGCAGCACTCCGCGCGGCAACCAGCCGCAGGTGCTGCAGCCACAGCCCGGCGGCAACGGGGGGTATGGCAATGGCCAACCCCGCGGAGGCCAAGGCAACAACGGCCAGGGTGGCGGGGGCCGCCACGGCCGCGACTAGTCCGGCACCGTTCAACCTGCCGCTACCAAACCAAGTATAAAGCCTGCGCCCGGCCGGACCTGCGTTCGGCCGGGCTTTTTTATTCACCTGCTGAATTCCTGCTCATGAAACTTCTTCCCACCCTGCTTTGCGCAGCCCTGCTGGGCGGCGCGGCCCTGGCAGCGGCCCCGGCCGCCCACGCCCAGATTAACATCAACATCAACCCGCCCAGCTGGGGGCCGGCCGTGCCGCAAGGCTCGCAATACTACTACATTCCCGAAACCGACGGGTTCTATGATGTGCCGGCCCGCGAGTACATCGTGCGCCGCGATGGCCGCTGGATTCGGACGGGCAGCCTTTCGGGCTACAACCCGGCCAATTTCCACCCGGTAGTGGTCGATTACGTGGGCGCGCAGCCCTGGTCGCGCTACGACGAGTACCGCGCCCGCTACCCGCGCGGCGGCAACCCCAGCAACGGGGCTATGCCTCCCGGCCAGGCCAAAAAGCAAGGCTACCGCGCCAACCCCAGCAACGGTGGCCTGCCCCCCGGGCAAGCCAAGAAAATGGGCCACGGCAACGGCCACGGCAAGCACTAGTCAGCCACTGATTCCGACACCAGGCCCCGCCCTACCCGGCGGGGCTTTTGCGTGGCTGGGGTTTGGCACCGTCCTTGCCAATGCTTCGTTAGTTCGTGTACTTTTTGCCCATCAAGCCATGAAATCTCTGCCTTTTTTAGTGAGTGCAACCCTGCTGAGCGCAGCGGTACTGGCCACGACTCCGGCGGCCCACGCCCAGGCCCACATCGACATCAACGTGGGCACGCCCGCCTGGGGCCCTCCCGTGCCGCAGGGCACCCAGTTCTATTACATCCCCGAAATCGACGGCTACTACGACCTTTACGCCCAGCAGTACATTGTGTACCGCAACGGCCAGTGGATTCCGGTGGGGGTGATTGATGGCTACGACCCGCGCAGCTTTCATCCGGTGGTGCTCGATTACCGCGGCCGCGAGCCGTGGGTGTACGTGGGCGCGCACCGCGACCGCTACCCCCGCCGCGTGGTAGTGGTGCAGCCCCGGCCGGTAATTGTGCGCCAGCGTGGCCTGCCGCCCGGGCAAGCCAAGAAACTATACCGCGAAGGCTACCAGCAAGGTCGCCGCGAAGACCGCGAAGACCGCGACGACCGCGACGACGACCGTGGCCACGGCAAAGGGCATGGCAAAGGCCACGGCCGCGACTAAGCCGCAGCTTTCCGTCGGAATGTCCGCTTTCAGAACCTGCCCACCCGGCAGGTTCTTTTTTTGCCTGCCCGTTCCGGTTGTAGTTTTGAAACGTCCTACTCTCTCCTTTCTTTCATGGTTTTCAGCAGTACCCTTTTTCTGTTCTACTTCCTGCCCGGGTTTTTGCTGTTGTACTACGCCGTACCGGCCCGCTTCAAGAATGCCGTGGCCCTGGTGGCCAGCATTGGTTTTTACGCCTGGGGCGGGCTGAATTTCCTGGCGCTGTTTCTGGCCTCGGTAGTGGTCAACTTCGTGCTCATCCGCTTTATGGCGGCCGCACCGGAACGATGGAAGCAGCGCATATTTCTGATTATGAGCATCGTCATCAACGTGGCCATGCTCTTTTATTTCAAGTACGCCAACTTCTTTCTGGATAACGTGAGCGCCGTGGGGGGCTACTTTGGCGGCGAGCCGCTTACCTGGGAAAAGGTGGTGCTGCCCATCGGCATCTCCTTTTTCACCTTCGAGAAGCTGACCTACACCATCGACGTGTACCGGGGCGTGAACAAGCCGCTGAAGTCGTTCTGGGACTTCATGCTCTACATCATGCTCTTTCCGAAGATGATTGCCGGGCCCATCGTGCGCTTCCACGAAATTGCGGGCCAGCTCACCGACCGCGCGGCCTTCGAAACCATCGACCACAAGCTGGCAGGCGCTTTCCGCTTCGTGCTGGGACTAGCAAAAAAGGTGCTCATCGCCAATGTGCTGGGCGAGCAGGCCGACCATCTGTTCAGTGCCGACCCGGCTACGCTGGGCCCCACGCAGGCCTGGCTCGGCGCCCTGGCCTACACCTTCCAGATTTACTTCGACTTTTCGGGCTACTCCGACATGGCCATCGGCATCGGGCGCATGATTGGCTTTCAGTTTCCCGAAAACTTCAACAACCCGTACGTGTCGCGCTCCATCACCGAGTTCTGGCAGCGCTGGCACATCACGCTGGGCCGCTGGATGCGCGACTATCTCTACATTCCGCTGGGGGGCAACCGGGTGCACCCCAGCCGCCTCTACGCCAATCTCTGGACGGTGTTCATCCTCTCGGGCTTCTGGCACGGCGCGGCCTGGAACTTCATTGCCTGGGGCGCTTACCACGGCCTCTTTTTGGTACTGGAGCGGCTGTTTCTGCTGCGGCTCTACAAAAAAATCGGGGTGGCGAGCATCGTGCCGACCTTCCTCATCACCGTGGTGGGCTGGGTGCTGTTCCGGGCCGAAACCTTGGGCGGGGCGGGGCGCTACCTCAAAGCCATGGCCGGCCTGATGCCCGTGCCTACCGGTCAGCCGCTCATTTTCAGCCTCGAATTCTGGGTAATGATGGGCGTGGCGGCGCTTATCTGCTTTGCCGCAGCTTGGCCGGCGCTGGAGCGCTGGGAGCTGAGCACCCTGGCCAAAGGCCACTTCACCCTCCGCGGGGCCGTTGGCCTGACGATGGCAACGGCCCTGCTGCTGGTGCTCAGCCTGAGCTACGTGGTGGGCAGTTCGTTTAATCCTTTCATCTACTTCCGGTTTTAGTCTGCTTCGCAGGCTGCCGGCTGTCAACCTTGTCCTTCCGTGGCGCTGTTTATCAAACGTTTGCTATTGATGTTGCTGCTGGCGCTGGTGTTGCTGCCAGCGTTGCAGGCCAAGCTTCATTTTTTTGAAGAGAAAGCCCTGGCCGGGGCCTTTACCGTTGCTCCGCACGCGGAGTTCTCGTGGGAGGCCCTGCGCGACAATTCCTTCCAAACGGCGCTGGAGCATTACCTGGAAGACCGGATTGGGTTCCGGACTTACCTCATTCGGCTGCGCAACCAGCTTTCGTTTTCCCTTTTTCGGGCGGTGCGCTCGAGCGACCTGCTGGTGGGCGAACACGGCGTACTGTTTCAGCCGGGGCCCATTGAAAGCTACCTCGGCCACGACCTGCTGGCCGAAGACGAAGTCCGCTTCCGGGTGGCGCGCCTGCATGCAGTGCAGCGCGACCTAAGCCGGCACGGCGTGCACATGGTGTACGTGCTGGCCCCCGGTAAAGCCCGCTTCCAGCCCGAAGACCTGCCGGCGCGGCTGCGGGCGGCCCCGGGCACTATCACTAACTACGACCGGTTCGTGCATGCCATGCTCGCCGACAGTGTCTCGCTGCTGAACCTGACGCCGGTGTTTGCCCGCTGGAAGCACACCAAACCGTACCGGCTGTTTCCGAGCGGCGGCACCCACTGGAGTGGATACGGCGCCACGCTGGCCGCCGATACCCTGCTGCGGTATCTGGAGCACATCGGGCAGGTGCGCTTTCCGGCGGTGCGCACGGTAGCCCCGCCCCACCTCATCTACAATCCCGATTCGCTGAAGGGCACCGACAACGACCTTGGCTGGACGCTGAACCTGATATGGCCGCGCGACGTGAAACCCCTCGCTTACCGCCGCCTGGCCTTTGGCCCGCCGCAGCCGGGGCAAACCCGGCCATCGGCCTTGTTCGTGGGCGACAGCTTTGCCTGGGGCCTCATGCTGTTCAGCCCCTACATGCAGCGCGAGTTTTCCGATGATACCCGCTTCTGGTACTACAGCGATGCCGTGCACCTGCCCGATAGTGTGTACCACGACACGGGTATTAAAGCCAGCACGCTCGACTTGAAACAGCAGATTGAGTCGCGGCAGTTTATCGTGCTCCTATTCACCGAGCACAACCTGGGAGGCAAAGAATACGGGTTTACCGACCGCGTGTACCACCTCTATCATCCCCTGACCCCTGCCGACCAGGCAGCCATTAACCGGATAGCGCAGCAATTGGTAGCCAAAGCCTCGTGGGAAGAGCAGACTAAAGACTTGGACGGCTTCAAATACCGCGCCCACGAACAAGCCCACGACTTGTACGAACGGCAACAATACCGGGCCGCGCTACAGGGCCAATAGAACCATGGCCAATTAAAAAAGCCGGCCCCGCGAAGGGCCGGCTTTTTTGTGACTGCGCGGCAGCTTTAGAACGCCGCGTTCTTGGGGTAGCGCGGGAATGGAATCACGTCGCGGATGTTGCTCATGCCCGTCACGAACAGCACGAGGCGCTCGAAGCCCAGGCCGAAGCCAGCGTGCGGCGCGCTGCCGAAGCGGCGGGTGTCGAGGTACCACTCCAGGTCTTCGGTGGGCACGTGCATCTCGGCCATGCGGGTTTCCAGCTTGTGCAGGTCGGCCTCGCGTGCCGAGCCGCCGATGATTTCACCGATGCCGGGAAACAGCACATCCATTGCCTGCACGGTGCGGCCGTCATCGTCCAGCTTCATGTAGAAGGCCTTGATTTCCTTCGGGTAGTTGGTGAGGATAACGGGCTTCTTGAAGTGCTTCTCGACGAGGTAACGCTCGTGTTCCGACTGCAAATCGGTCCCCCAATCCACGGGGAACTCAAACTTCTGCTTGGCCGATTTCAGGATTTCGACGGCCTCGGTGTAGGTGAGGCGCTGGAAGGCGTTGTCGACTACGAAGTTCAGACGGCCGAGCAGTTCCTTGTCGTACTGGTCGTTGAGGAATTGCAGGTCGTCGGCGCAGTTGGCGAGGGCGTACTTCACCAGGCTTTGGAGGAAATCCTCGGCCAGGTCCATGTTTTCTTCAAGCTCGTTGAAGGCCACTTCGGGCTCAATCATCCAGAACTCGGCCAGGTGGCGGGCGGTGTTGGAGTTCTCGGCCCGGAAGGTGGGGCCGAAGGTGTAGATACTGCCCAAGGCCATGGCCGCCAACTCGCCTTCGAGCTGGCCCGACACGGTGAGGTTAGTTTGCTTGCCGAAGAAGTCCTGGGTGTAGTCTACCGAGCCGTCGTCGGCCAGCGGCGGCTTGTCGGCCGACAGCGTGGTGACGCGGAACATCTGGCCCGCGCCCTCGGCATCGGAGCCGGTGATGATGGGCGTGTGGACGTAGTAGAAGCCGTGGTCGTTGAAATACTGGTGCACGGCAAATGCCAGCGCGTGGCGCACGCGCAGCACCGCGCCAAACGTGTTGGTACGCGGGCGCAGGTGGGCGATGTCGCGCAGGTGCTCCAGCGAGGTGGCTTTCTTTTGCAGCGGGTAGGCTTCGGCATCGGCGGCACCCAGCACGGTTACTTCAGTGGCCTGGATTTCCACGGCCTGGCCCTTGCCCTGCGAGGCCACCAGCGTGCCGCGAATGGCCACGGCGGCGCCGTTGCCCACGTCCTTGAGGGTTTCCTCGGGGAAATTCTCGGCGGCGGCCACGGCCTGAATGGTGTGGATGGTGGAGCCGTCGTTCACGATGATGAACTGCACGTACTTGTTGCCGCGGCGGGAGCGAACCCAGCCTTTAACCAGGACTTCGCGGTCGAGGTCCTGGCTGGCCAGGAGTTCTTTGACGGTGGACCGTTTGAGGGACATAACTTGCGGGGAAGCGGATGAATCGGCAAAGGTAGAGCCGTAGCGTGGACTCTACGAGTCCGCGCATTGCAGAACGTTTGCCCGGGCGCGGATTCGCAGCGTCCACGCCACACCAACTTTTCGGGCTCAACCGTAGTAAAAACGACTGCCGCCGCCGGCTTTCCGTACTTTCGCCATTATGCAACGCCTCGACCTTAAACAGCTCCTTTCGCAAAAGCTTAGCCCGCAGCAGATTCAGTTTATCAAGCTGCTGCAAATCCCCACGGCGGAGCTGGAAACCCGCATCAAGGAGGAAATGGAGGTGAACCCGGCCCTGGAAGAGGACGAGCCCGACGACACCGAAGAGCTGGAGCGCGACGACAGCGACGACGCGGACGATGACGACCCCGATGCCAGTCTAGATAACGACGAAAATACGCTGGATGAGGACTTTGAGGACCGCAGCAGCAACGATTCGGAAATGGCCGACGAGATGCCGGAGCCCGAAATCCAGCCCAAGGACGACAGCCCCGCCGACGAAGCTGCCCCCGACAACACCGACCTCGACCTGAGCGACTACCTCAACGACGACGAGATTGCCGGCTACAAAATGCAGGGCGACGGCCCCGGCGAGGAAGAGGAGCGCGACACCCCGCTGGCCGATACCAGCGGCTCGCTCCTGGATTCGCTGCTCGACCAGCTGCACTTTGCCGACCTCGACGAGCGCCAGGAAGCCATCGGCCAGCAGCTCATCGGCTCGATTGACGGCGACGGCTACATCCGACGCGACCTCTCGGCCATTGCCAACGACCTCGCTTTTTCGCAGAACCTGGAGGTGACGGTGGCCGAGATTGAGGCCGTGCTGCGCGTGGTGCAGCAGTTCGACCCGCCCGGCATTGCCGCGCGCGACCTGCCCGAGTGCCTGCTGCTGCAGCTGGAGCGCCGCCCGCAGGACGAGAACACCGTGAACGCCGAGCGCATTCTGACCGACACGTTCGACGAGTTCAGCAAGAAGCACTACCCGCGCATTCAGCAGAAGCTGGATTTGGAGGATGACGAGCTGAAGGAGGCCATTGGCGTGATTCTGAAGCTGAACCCCAAGCCCGGCGGCAGCGGCCCCAGCGGCCTGGGCAAGACGCAGTACCTGATGCCCGACTTCATTCTGACGAATGACAACGGCATCTTCAACCTGACCCTGAACGCCCGCAATGCCCCCGAACTGCGCGTGAGCCCGGCCTACACCGAGATGTTCCGGACCTACGACAAGGCGGCCAAGAAGGACCAGAAAATGAAGGAGGCCGTGACCTTCGTGAAGCAGAAGCTGGATTCGGCCAAGTGGTTTATCGACGCCATCCGGCAGCGCCAGAACACCCTGCTGCGCACCATGAACGCCATTGTGGAGCTGCAGCGCGACTTCTTTGCCGAAGGCGACGAGGGTAAGCTGAAACCGATGATTCTGAAGGACATTGCCCAGCGCATCGGCATGGATATTTCGACCGTGAGCCGGGTGGCCAACTCGAAGTCCATCCAGACGGAATTTGGGATTTACCCGCTCAAATACTTCTTCTCCGAAGGCATTGCCACCGACTCAGGCGAGGATGCCAGCAGCCGCGAGGTGAAAAGCATCCTGAAGGAGCTCATCGGCAAGGAAAGCAAGGAGCGGCCGCTCAGCGACGACAAGCTGGAAAAGATGCTGAACGCGCGCGGCTATAACATTGCCCGCCGCACGGTGGCCAAGTACCGCGAGCAGCTGAACATTCCGGTGGCCCGGCTGCGCAAGGAGTTGTAGGGTTTGGTTATAGCTGATTTGGAAGAACGTCATGCTGAGCTTGTCGAAGCATCTCTGCCGCGCAACGCAATTCAATCGAATGGATTACTCTTGCGGTAGAGATGCTTCGACAAGCTCAGCATGACGTTCTTTATATCCCTCTCATAGTCCGCCGCCCCTAACGCACCAGCTTTCCCACCCGCTTTGATACCTACCGACCATCTTCCTTCCGACGCGGCGGCTCTGCGCGCGCTCTACCTGGCCGAGCGTGCCCGCCGTGAACAGGCCGAAGAGCTGGCGGCGCAGCTGCAGGGCCGCGCCCAGGTGCCCGAGCTCAACCCCAACCCCGTGCTCCGGCTCGATGCCGGCGGCACGCTGCGCTACGCCAACGCCGCCGCCACGCCCATTGTGGCCGAGCTGCAGGCGGTCGGGCCTTCGCGGCTGCGCTCGCAGCTGCTGCAGGCGGTGGGGCAGGCATTGCGACAGCGGCAGCCCGGGCAGCACAGCATTGCGGCCAACGGGGCACTGTATGTGCTGGCGGCGGTGCCCATTGCAGAAGATGACTCGGTGCTGCTATTCCTAACCGACGTGACGGCCCAGCGGCAGGCCGAGCAGGCCGTGGCCGACCAGCGCGAGTTCTACGAAACCATTATGGCCCACCTGCCGGCCGTGGTGACGGTGCTGGGCCCCGACGAGCATTACCGCTACGTGAACCCCTACGCCGAGCCCGACCCGGTGCGGCGGCGCGCGCGCATCGGCCGCACATTTGCCGAGCACTGCGCAGCCCGGGGCCTGCCGCCCGAAGTGGCGCTGCGCCGCCACCGGCTGTTCGAGCGGGCGGTGAGCACGCGGGCACTGGTGAGCTGGGAGGAGCGCTGGCCCGGCCCCGACGGTACGCCCATGCTCTACTGGCTGTGCTACTACCAGCCCATCTTCGGGGCCAACGGGGTGCTGCGCATGGTGGTGTGCTACGGCTTCGACATCACAACCCGGCGGCTGGCCGAGGCCCGCACCCGCCAGAGCGAAGCCCAGGTGAAAGCCCAGCAAACCTTCACCGAGCAGGTGCTAGACCTGGCCCCCAACCTGATTTACGTGCGCGAGCAGTACCAGGCGGGGCACCAGAGCCGCATCATCTTCCAGAACCGCACCATGGCCGCGCTGCGCGACCGCCTGCTGCACCTCACCGGCTCCGACTCGCTGGACGAGGCCCTGGAGGCCGACGACATCCGGGCGGTGGCCGCAGCCGACGAGCAGGCCCTGCGCACGGGCCAGCCCGTGGCCAGCGAAGACCGCATGCTGCTGCCCACCGGCGAGGAGCGGTGGTACCAGAGCGTGCGCTGCCCCATCACGATGGCCGACGGCACGGTGTGCATTCTGGGCGTGAGCAACGACATAACCGATTTGAAGGCCGCGCAGCACGTGGCCGAAGCCTCGGCCGTGGCCCGCGAAAACTTCCTGGCCAACATGAGCCACGAAATCCGCACGCCGCTGAACGGGGTGCTGGGCATGACCGGGCTGCTGGCCAAAACCTCGCTCAGCGAGCAGCAGCGCAACTACACCGACATCATTCAGTACTCGGGCCGCCACCTGCTGAACGTGGTGAACGACGTGCTCGACATGGCCAAAATCACCTCGGGCAAGCTCGAGCTGGAGCAGCGCGTGTTCAACCTCTGCGATGCCACCGGGCAGGCCGCCGAGCCGCTGGTGCTGCAGGCCGCCGAAAAGGGCATTCGGGTCATCGGCACGCGCCTGCGCGACTCCTGCCCCCTGCCCTGGGTGGTGGGCGACTCCTACCGCATCAACCAGATTCTGCTCAACCTGCTGGCCAATGCCATCAAGTTCACGCCGGCGGGCGGCACCATCACGGTGGGCAGCTTTTTGGTGAGCGAAACCGCCGACACGCTAACCGTGGAGTTTCGGGTGACGGATACGGGCATCGGCATTGCCCCCGACAAGCTCGACACCATCTTCCAGGAATTCACCCAGGCCTACGCCGACACTACCCGGCAGTTTGGCGGCACCGGCCTGGGCCTGAGCATCAGCCGGGCGCTGGTGACGCAAATGGGCGGCCGCCTCACGGTGCAGAGCCAGGTGGGCCAGGGCAGCTCCTTTGCCTTTTACCTCACGCTGCCCAAGGCCCCCGCCCAGCCCGCCGAAACCCCGCCGCCCCAGCCCGAAAACACCGTGCGCGGCCGCCGCGTGCTGCTGGTGGAGGACAACCCGGTGAACCGCGAAGTGGCCCTGCTGCTTCTCGAAAGCCACGGCGTGCTGGTAGACGAGGCCGGCAGCGGCCTCGAAGCGCTGGAGCTGTTCGAGCAGCACCGCTACGATGCCGTGCTGATGGATATTCAGATGCCGGGCATGAACGGCCTGGATGCCACCGCCCGCATCCGGGCCCACGCCGATGCGGCGCGGGCAGCCACGCCCATCCTGGCCCTCACGGCCAACGCCTTTCTGGCCGATGCCGAAAAGTACCTGGCCGCCGGCATGAACGACACCCTGCCCAAACCCTTCGACGAAGCCGAGCTGCTGCGCAAGCTCGCCGGCCTGATTGCGGGCACTACGGGCGCGCTACCGGGCCTGGGAGCCCCCGCGCCGGCCGCACCGCCGCGCCGGCGGCGCGCCCCCCGCCCCCCGGCGGCGGCCCGGCCCGGGGCAGCCGCACCGCAAACAGAGCCGGCTGCGGCCCCGGTGCCCTTGTTCGACCTGACGCTGCTGCGCCAGACGGCCCACGGCAACGCCACGTTCATGAACCGGGTGCTCACGTCCTTCCACACCAACACGCCCGGCAGCGTGGCCGAGCTGCGCGCCGCCCACGCCGCCGCCGACTGGCCCGCTGCCGCCGCCCTGGCCCACAAGCTGCGCCCCTCGCTGCGCCTGCTGGGTGCGGCCACCCTCACGCCCGGCCTCGATGCGCTGGAAGCTGCCGCCGCGCCCGATGCCGAGTTGCAGCAAGCGGCCGAAGCGCTGGCCGCGGGCCTGGAAGCGCTGCTGGCCGAACTGCCGCGCGAGGTGGTAGTATAAAAGTAATCCAGCGCTTTCTCCGCTTCTGCGGTACCCGCCCGCCATCCGGCCGCTCCATTGAACCCCGGCAACACCGGGCGAAACGGCCGGCTCCGGACTACTCCAGCACCACGCGCCGGCTCACGGGGCCGGTGGCATAATCTACGCGGAGCAGGTACACGCCAGCGGGCAGAGCGGCGGTATTCACCGTGCACTCGGCCGTGGTGAGGAGTTGGGTGAGCACGCTGCGGCCCAGGGCATCGAGCAGCTGCACCTGGCGCGGGTGCGCTTCGGCGGCCAGTGCCAGGTGCAGTTGGCCGCGGGCCGGCACCGGCCAGGCCTCGGTGCGGGCCAGCAGCGGCTGCGGGCCCGCCACGGCCAGCACGTTGGCATCGCGCAGGCGCACCAGGCCGTGGTAGGCCTGCCCGCCGGCGGCGGTGAACGCCCCGACGGCCACAATCGCACCGTCGGGCTGCACCAGCATATCGGCCACGACCATCTGCGGGCCACGCGTGGGGTCGAACGAGGAATCGAAGGCGCCGGTGGCCAGCAGGCGGCCCAGCCCCGCTTCGTAGGGCATCTGGCCGGCCGGCGGCGTAGTAGGTTGCACAAAGTAGCCCCCAACCAGTACGCGGCCGTTGGCCTGCACCAGCAGTTTCGACACCCGGCTTACCGGGAGCCCAAGGCCACTGTAAGGGTATCCTCCTGAAAAGCTGTTATCGGGCGTGCCGTCGGGCAGCAGGCGCACGGCCAGGCGGGCCGTACCACCACTGGAGGAGTACATCTCGCCGCCGAAATACAGCCGGCCGGCCGCATCCTGAGCAAGCGTTTTAATCTGGAAAACCTCGCCGCCAGTATAGCCGGTGTATAGAAAGGCCGGGTCGAGGCCACCGCCGGGTAGCAGGCGCAGCAGGCGGGAATATCCCGCGACGCTGGCCCGCCGGTAGGCCACCACCAGGTTGCCGTTGGGCTGCACAAGTACGTCTTCTACGCTGGCAACGGTGCTGGCCGTATCAGCCCGCAGCTGAAAGGTGGCATCGAGCTGGCCGGTAGCGGCATCCAAGCGCACAATTTTGGTGTGGCTGGGGCCGGCCCGCAGGTTGCCGGCCACCAGCACCGCCCCGCCGGGCAAGGCCACCACCCGCTGCACCACGTCGGCCGGGCCGTAGTAGGGCGAAGAAGCGTTGCTAGCACGCGTAAGGGCCGGGGCGAAGGCGGCATCGAGGGCCCCGCCCGGCAGCAGGCGGGCCAGGCCCGGGCGCGCGGCAGGGCCCACCCCCAGAAAGCGCCCGCCCAGCAGCACCTTGCCGTCGGCCTGCAGCGCCATGGTCGTCACTTCGTCGTCGGCTTTGGCCGGGCTGTAGCCAAGGTCGGCGCTGCCATCGGCCAGCAGGCGGGCCACGTTGCCCACCCGCTGGCCGTTCAGCTCATCAAAGAAACCGGCCACCAGCAGCTTGCCGTCGGGCTGCTGGGCCACGGCATTAAGCCGGCCCACGGCCTTCAGGCTAGGCACGAAAGCCGCGTCGCGTTGCCCGTCGGCATTCAGCACCGCCACGCCCTGCGCGGCCGCCCCGGCCCCGGCGTAGTGGCGCAGCGGGCCGGCCAGCAGCACCTGGCCATTGGGCAGCACCTGCATGCTGGCCGGGATGAGCCGCTGGGAAAAAGTGGTGTCGGGCGCAAACGAGGCATCGCGGGCCCCGCTGGCCAGCAGGCGCTGGGGGCCAGCCACCAGGATGTGGCCATCAGGCTGCACCAGCACGGCCGACCGCACCGGCTCGGAGGGCCGCCCCATAAGGAAGCCCCGCACCGATACCTGCGCATCGAGCACGAAGCTGGCATCGCGCTGGCCGGTGGCGTCGAGGCGCACCACTCCGTTGGCTGGAGCGCCGCCCAGGCTATCGGTGGCCAGCACGGGAGCCAGCGCCGCGAGAATATGGCCATCGGGCTGCAGGGCCAGGCCCGCCACCAGGGTAGCCCGGCCTGCGCGGTCGTCAAACGTGGCATCGAGGGCCCCGGTGGGCAGCAGGCGCAACAGCGTGTGCGGGCGTTGGCCGGGAGTGGTGGAGCGCCCGCCACTTACCAGCAACTTGCCATCGGGCTGCCGCGCCAGGGCCAGCACGCCGAAGAAATTGTCGAATCCGTTATTCCCCAAGGCGGTTTGGAAGGCGGTATCGAGGCTGCCGTCAGGGTTCAGGCGCACCAGGCCGCCGGCCGGCTGCCCATTGAAGCTCGCAAAACCGCCCCCAATCACCAGCTTGCCATCGGGCTGCTCCAGCACCGCGTGGATACTGCCTCCGGCCCCGGTAGCCGTGCCCGCGCTGAAAGTAGCATCGGGGGTGCCGTCGGCGTTCAGGCGCAGCAGCACGCGGCGCGTTACCGGCCCCAGTGTCAGGCTGTAGCCTAAGTGGCTCACCACCAGCAGCTGGCCATTGGCCAGGGGTAGTACCTGCTGCACCTCGCCCGTCAACCCCTGCGTGTTGGTATTGAAAACAGCATCGGGCTGCGTGCCGCCGGCCAGGTAGCGCACCAGCGGACCGGTGGACGTTCCTTCGGCCCGCACCCAGTCGCCCAGCAGCACGCGCTTGCCATCGGGCAGCTGCACGGCCTGCCGCGCCGCCGCCGGTGCGTAGCAGCGGGTGGGCACAAGACCCGGGTCGATGGTTGGTTGCTGGGCCTGGGCCGAGGTAGCGGAAAGCAGTACAATCAGGCAGCCAGGCAGGGTAAGACGAGAAAGTAGTAAGTGCTTCATGTGGCTGTGGATGAAGGAAGAACGACGAGGCAGTCCGGGCAATACGGTCAGTCAATCCAAAGGTTAAACTCTTCCGTCCCTTTCCTACCGCCGCCCCACCCGCCACTCGGCCGCCACCTCGAAATACGGCAGCACCCGGCGCGTCTCGCGGTCCAGGTCGGCCGCGGCGTAGCTGGTGCCGTTGAAGCTGCCCTTGCCCAGCTGGTAGGCATAGTAGGTGCGCAGCCACTGCAGCCACAGGCTGGCCGTGAGGGTGAGGCCCCCGGCGCGCCGCTCGATGCCCACCTCGGGCCCCTGCTGGCGGGTGATGTTGTGCAGGTAGATGAGCGAAGTGGGCGGGCCAGTAGGCTGGTCGAGCAGCAGGGCGGCGCGGCCGTAGTTGCGCTGCTCGAGCAGGCGATAGCCCAGGCGCAAACTGGTGCTGCCGCGCGGCCCGGCCCAGCTCTGGCGGGCGCCCACGCTCAGGTCGTGCGTCACGCTGGTATCGAGCGGGCTCTCCCGAAACTGCGTCCAGTTGAGCTGGCCCACACGGTTTTCGCGGCGCTGGTAGTCGGCCAGCAGCAGCAGGCGCGGCCGCAGCTGATAGCTGAGGCTTTGCGACTGCTCGAGCACGCGGCTGGCGCGGTTGCGGGCCTGCTCAGTGGCCTGGTCGCGCACCTGGTAGCTCACCCACAGGTGGTACTGCGAGCGGATGCTCCAGCGCCCCGGGGCCCAGGTGAAGCCCGGCTCCCAGTGCAGCAGGTGGTCGGTATAGTTCTCCGCACTTAGCCCCGCCCTTATGAAGACCGTCTGCCGGTACTCGCCCGCCACCCCCAGCGTGGTGCGGAAGGCCCCGGCCCAGCGGCCCGTCCAGGTCAGGCGCAGCAGGTGCTGGGCTTCGTCGCGGGTTTGCTGGTTGTCCTTGCTGGGGGCGTCCACGCGCAGCAGCTGGGCGGTGCCTTGCAGGGCCACCGCGTGCCGGGGCGTGGGCAGCCAGGTCAGCGCGCCCTGCCACAAGGTGGTTTGCTCGGTGATGTCCTTTACCTGCTCGCGGGCCAGGGCGGCGGCCAGGCGGGCCGCGTTCAGGTTGCGCGAATTGTCGAGGTAGTACCCACGCCGCCGCTCCCGGTACGCAAAGCTGAGGCTGGTTTGCACCCGGGGCCGGGCAAAGCGCAGTTCCTGCCGGGTATCCAGCTCGCGCTGGCGGTAGCCCACATCCTGCAGGGTGTCGGCCCGCTCGCCCAGCCGCCGATATCGAAATGCCCGCGTCGGCAGAAGCACGCTGTTGTCCGAACGCAGCGTGGTGTAGGCATTGAGCCGGTAGCTGGCCCCCGCCTGCGCCAGCACCGTGTCGGACTGAATGCGCTGCACCGAGCCCAACAGGTAGTCCTCGGCGCGGTTGGTGCGGTAGCCCAGCCGGCCCTGCACCGTCAGGGCCGCATTTTCGAGAAAAGCCTGCTCGCCGGTGGCCTCGGCCACCAGCCGCTGCATGGTGCGCGGCCCCAGGCTGGCCCGGGTGCCCAGCACGCGCGCCACCAGGGGCGCGGCCGTGGCCCCGTTCAGAAAATAAATGGCGGCCGCATCGAACCCGTAGGCCAGGCCGGCATCTTGGCGGCCGTTGCGGCGGTCGGTGGCCAGGCCACCCAGCACGGTGAGGCGCAGCTGGCTCAGCGAGTCGGAGGCCAGGCCGGGGCGCAGGCGGCGCTGGTAGCCCACGCGGCCCAGCCACAGGCCGGTGCGGGTGTTATTGGCGCGGCTCTGGTCGTAGTGCAGCTGCTGGCCCACCTGCCAGTGCTGGCCGGCCCCGAGGCTGATGATGTGGGCCAGGTCGGCCCCGTAGTCTTCGCGCACGAAGGGCGGCGTGCCTCGGGAGTCATACACCCAATCGGTGCCCACGCGGTAGCGCAGCTGCTGGCGCGGCCCCAGCAGCAGGTAGCCGCGCGCGCCGCTGGTTTGCACAAAGGTGCTCACGCCCACCCGCCGCGCCCGGGCCAATAGCAGCAGCGAGGTATCGGCCCCCGCCGGCCGCAGCCCCCGAAACACCGGCCCAAACGGCGTGGCCCCCACCAGCACCTGCGCTTGGGTAGCGAGGGGCAGGCTGGCGACTAGTAGAACAATGTAGAGACGCGACACTTCGCGTCTCCGGCACCGCGCTACCGGGCCAGAACCGTTCAACGGTGCGCACGCCGAGACACAAAGTGTCGCGTCTCTACACGCAAACAGCTTCCTCGCCAGCCACCGCGCCGCTGTTCGAACTCCCGCCAAAAGCCACCGAATAATCACATTGCTTGCCCCGGCGCATTAGGCAGCCGGCGGGTTGTAGCGGGAAGGTACTACAGCGGAAGGACTGGTCGAAAAAATACTTTTTCGTTAGGTTAGCGGCTGGCAAACCCATCGAAACAACCCGGCAATTTTGTACATTTGCTTGACTACGCTTAGCCAGTACTACTTTTTGCCATTTTTGCTATGAATAATCGTCGTTTGAATTATCTGCTGGCGACTGTGCCGGTGGCCCTGGGCCTGCTGGCCGCTGCCCCGGCCCAGGCCCAGCACGTGCAATGGGCGGCCCGCCTGGTGGAGGCTTCGTCGCAGAAAGCCGAGGGCAAGGAACCCTTCGCGCCTTCGCAGGTGCTGGGTGCCCCCAACGCCCTGCCGCTGGGCGAAATCAGCAACAACGCCTGGATTCCGCGCAAGGAAGGTTCCGGCGAATTCATCGAGGTGAAATTTCTGCGCTCAGTGGCAGCCCAGCAGATTACCGTGGTCGAGAACTTCAACCCCGGCTCCATCACCAAAATCGAACTGATTGATACCAAAGGCGTGCACCACGAGGTGTATACCAACGCCAACCCCGGCCCCCTGCCCGAGCCCTCGCGCACGCTGGAGGTGAAATTTCCCGCCGCCGAGTACCGCACCATCGGCGCGAAAGTGTTCATGAACACCGGCAAGGTGGAAGGCGTGAACCAGATTGACGCCATCGGCATTGCCGACGTGGCCTCGACGATGGTAAAGCAGGCTTTCGAAGGCGAAAAAGGCCCCGAGGCCGTGAAATCGACCCAGTTTGACTCCTCGCTCGTGAACCTTGGCCCCAACGTAAACACGCGCTACGTCGACACGCACCCCGTCATCTCGCCCGATGGCCGCACGCTCTACTTCGCCCGCCAGAGCGCGCCCACCAACGTGGGCGGCGCGCGCGACCCGCAGGACATTTACATCTCCAAGCTGGTGTCGGGCAAAAACAAAACCTGGGGTCAGGCCAAGAACATGGGCGAGCCCAGCAACACCCCCGAAGACCCCAACGGCCTGGCCTCGGTATCGGCCGACGGCCGCACGGCCCTGCTCATCGGCGTGTACGAAGACGGCCTGATGGAGCCCAAAGGCTTCAGCATGAGCAAGCGCGGCGCCGGCGGCTGGAGCAAGCCCGTGAAAGTCGACATCGACGACTACTACAACAAGGACCCGCAGAACATCGACGCCTACCTCTCCACCTCGGGCAAGGCCCTGCTCATGGCCGTGGAGCGCAACGACGGCCTGGGCGGGCAGGACATTTTCGTGAGCTTCCCGAAGGACGATAACCTGCCCGGCGTGATGCACGACACGAAAAGCCAGAAGAAATGGACCAAGCCCAAAAGCCTGGGCCCCAACGTGAACACGGCCGGCGCCGACTTCGCCCCCTTCCTGGCCGCCGATGAAAAGACGCTATACTTCGCCAGCGACGGGCGCGGCGGCTACGGCAAGTCCGACATCTTCTACACCAAGCGCCTCGACGACACCTGGACCAACTGGAGCCCCCCGCGCAACCTCGGCCCGGTGGTGAACTCGCCCGACTTCGACGCCTACTACACCATCTCGGCTGCCGGCCAGGATGCTTACCTGGTGTCGTCGCGCAACGGCACGGGCGGCTCGAAGGACATTTTCCGCATCTCGCTGGCCCCCGCCTTCCAGCCCGAAGTGGTGACGCTGGTAACCGGCAAGGTGCTCGACCAGGCCACCGGCAAGCCCCTCAAAGCCATTATTCACTACGAAAACCTGCTCACGGGCGAGGAAATCGGCGTGACGGAAACCGACCCCGCCACCGGCGAATACACCATTGTGCTGCCCAGCGGCGTGCAGTACGGCTACCGCGCCGAAGCCAAAGGCTACCTGGCCGAAAACGCCAACCTCGACGTGACGGCCAAGGACAAGTACACCGAGCAGAAGCAGGACTTGTACCTTGTGCCCTTCAACGTGGGCCAGACGGTGAAGATGAACAACATCTTCTTCCAGCAGAGCCGCTACTACCTCACCACCAGCTCCTACCCCGAGTTGCTGCGCCTCATCCGCATCATGAAGGACTACCCGACGGTGGAAATCAAGCTCTCGGGCCACACCGACAACCAGGGCGACCCCGCGCTGAACCTCAAGCTCAGCCTCGACCGCGTGAACGAGGTGAAGAAATACCTCAGCAGCCACGGCATCAACGGCGGCCGCATCACCACCGAGGGCTTTGGCGATACCAAACCCATTGCCAGCAACGACCAGGAAGAAACGCGCATGAAAAACCGCCGCGTCGAATTCACCATCACCAAGAAATAATTCTGGCGATTTTCAATACAGAAAGCCCCGGCTCGCAGCACGAGCCGGGGCTTTCTGTATGGTTGATAGTCGCGTTAGTTTGAAGCTTTGAGCGGGACAGCGGGCTGCCGGGCCACGAAGGCGTCGAGGCGGCCATCGGAGTTATCAATGCCCACGATGTCCATCAGGTCGACATAAAATTCGGCTACTTCGCGGCGGGCATCGGGCGTCGTCATCAACGGTTCGAATCGTTCGAGGCCATGGTCCATAGCTTGCAGATAGGCTTCGCGGCCGGGCGCGCTGCGGGTTATCTGCACAAAATCGAAGGCGGCAATTACGAGCAGTCGGTTCAGCTCGGGGCGCGCTTCAATCTGGCTTTTAGTGGTGGCGCTGGGTTCGGCCACGTGCTTGGTGGCTTCAATAAAATCTTCGAGCCGGCTCACTACCAGGGCTGAGCCCGGACGTAGCTGTGCATGCGAAAAAAAGGCCAGGCAGCATAAAAACATGCTGCAGCAGAAGCGCTTCATAATGGTAGAAGTATAATTATCCGGCTATTTTAAAGCAATTAGGCGCAGGAAAAGCACAAAGATGGGCATAATGTTCCAAATATGAGAATAACAGGCACGCCGGGCTCCGCCCGAACGCGAAAAGCCGGCTGTTTACCGAATCGGAAACAGCCGGCTTTTCGCGTTCGGGCGGGACTCCGACGGATAATCAGGGTTCTAGCGTTGTGGCGGCGTGTTTTCGACGAAGGCCGTGAGGCGGCCATCCGAGCTTTCCAGCCCCACGATGTCGAGCACGTCCTGGAAATATTCGGCCAATTGCTGGCGGTCTTCCACCTCGGTTGCCAGGGCGTTGAGGCGGGCCAGGCTGGCATCCAGCGTTTTGAAGTAACCTTCGCGGGTAGGATTATGCGAAGCCTGGCGCAGAAACTCGGCCGAGGCGTCGACCAGCACCCGATTTAGCTTGGGGCGGGCTTCGACCGGCAGGTTGCCGCTGGTGTTGCCAATAACTACCACCGCCTGGGTTTTGCGCACCAGCTGCTCGAGGCGGGCAATGGCTTTGGCCGGCACCGGCACGGGAGTTTGCGCGCGGCCAACAACCGCAATACATAAGAGGGCGAGGAGCAGGTATGCGCGCATAACGACGGGGGGTTAAGTGAAGAAATGATGAATCATGACACAATATAGTTAAACTATTTAATATTTTCATACTAAAAAAATAAGTTAAAGGCCCCCAACTTCCACCACAAAAAAGGCCCGGCCAGACGACCAAAGTCGTCCGGCCGGGCCGGTTGCAGTTCAAGAACGGGTGCGGGCTAGTAGGCGCGGGCGAAGTAGGCGCGGCGCGGGCTGGGCTTGCCCGTCACCATGCAGATGCCTTCTTCGTCGGCCTCGTTCAGGGGCAGGCAGCGCACGGTGGCTTTGGTTTCTTCCTTGATGCGCTCCTCGGTTTCGGAAGTGCCGTCGTAGTGGGCCAGCAGGAAGCCGGGCTCCTCGTCGAGCATCCGCTTGAACTCATCGTAGCTGTCGACGCGCGTGGTGTGAGCGGCGCGGAAGCTCTTGGCGCGCTCGTAAATGTTGGTCTGGATGTCGGTGAGCAATTGGTCGACGCTGGCCACGATATCGGCCAGGGGCAGGCTCATTTTCTGCTTGGTGTCGCGGCGCACCACTTCCACCATGCCGGCGTCGAGGTCGCGCGCGCCGATGGCCAAGCGCACGGGCACACCTTTCAGCTCCCATTCGGCAAACTTGAAGCCGGGGCGCTCGGTGTCGCGCGCGTCCAGCTTCACCGAAATGCCGCGGGCAATCAGGCCCATCTGAATGGGTTTAATGCGCTCCAGCAAGGCATCCAGCTCACCGGTTTTGTAGATGGGCACAATGACCACCTGAATCGGGGCCAACTTGGGCGGCAGCACCAGGCCTTCGTCGTCGGAGTGGGCCATCACGAGGGCACCCATCAGGCGCGTGCTCACGCCCCAGCTGGTGCCCCACACGTGCTCGCGCACGCCTTCTTTATTGGCAAACTGCACATCAAAAGCCTTGGCGAAGTTCTGACCCAGGAAGTGGCTGGTGCCGGCCTGCAGCGCCTTGCCGTCCTGCATCAACGCTTCGATGCAATAGGTGTCTTCGGCGCCGGCAAACCGCTCGTTGGGGGTTTTCACGCCCTTCACCACGGGCAGCGCCATGTGCTCCTCGGCAAACTCGGCGTACACATCGAGCATCTGCCGGGTTTCGGCTACGGCTTCCTCAGCGGTGGCGTGGGCGGTGTGGCCCTCCTGCCACAGAAACTCGGCGGTGCGCAGAAACAGGCGGGTGCGCATTTCCCAGCGCACCACGTTGGCCCACTGGTTGATGAGCAGGGGCAGGTCGCGGTAGCTCTGCACCCAGTTCTTGTAGGTGCTCCAGATGATGGCCTCCGAGGTGGGGCGCACCACCAGCTCTTCTTCGAGCTTGGCGTTGGGGTCGACGCGCAGCTTGCCGGGCTTGTCGGGGTCGGTCTGGAGGCGGTAATGGGTAACTACGGCGCACTCTTTGGCGAAGCCCTCGGCGTTTTTTTCCTCGGCTTCGAACAGGCTTTTGGGGACGAAGAGCGGAAAGTAGGCGTTTTCGTGGCCGGTGCGCTTGAACATATCGTCCAGCTGGCGCTGCATTTTTTCCCAAATGGCGTAGCCGTAGGGTTTGATAACCATGCAGCCGCGCACGGCGGAGTTTTCGGCCAGACCGGCTCGTTTCACCAACTCATTGTACCACAACGAGTAATCTTCCTGGCGGGTAGGCAACTTTTTGCTCATGGGAGGCATCTTAGGGGTAATTGAAAAAGTTCCCGACTCTGGTACAAGAATTGAGTAGCACCAAGGGCACCGTTTCGGGCCCAAATTACGTTAGGAAAGCGCGGACCGCGCCACGTCTCCAAATTCGGCAGTTGGCCCCCAACCAACACCCGCCCGGCCCGGTTCTTCGCCAAATACAGCCTGACTAGTAGCTTCTTCATCCCACTTCCATCGTATAGGTTGTTACTTTACCGAAGGCTTCCTCTCCTCATTTTTTTTCAGTCATGAAAAACCTACTCACCGCTTGTTTGCCCGCCTTGGCCCTGTTCGCGCTGGGTGGTTGCGCCGGCACGTCGGCCCTTACATCGTCGGAAGACGATGGGGTCTATTATTCCTCGAAAGACCGCACCACGGCCGTGGTACAGGCCGCGCCCGCGCCAGCTTACGCCAGCGAAGAGGCCAACCCCGATTATAATGGCGGAGTCTCGTCGTCTTCGGCTCAGCAGAACAGCGGGTCGACGCAGTACTACGACAATAACTACACGTACATGCGCGGCGTGCCCGGCTACGGCGGCACCTCGGCCTATTACGGTGCTGGCCTGAACGGTTATTCGCCCTACAGCCCGTATACCACGCTTAGCTACGCACCTTTCGGCAGCATTTGCACCGGGTTTGGCTACGGCTGGGGTGGCGGGGCCTGCGGCTATTCGCCATATGCCTACGGCGGCTACGACCCTTTTTACAGCTCTTTTTATAGCCCGTATGGCTATGGCTACAGCCCTTACTACGGCTATAGCACGGGGCTGAGCATCAGCTTTGGTTTCGGGCGGCCTTACTATGGCGGCTTTGGCTACAACCCCTATAGCTATGGCTATGGCTACGGGTACTCGCCTTACTACTATGGCGGGGCCTACTACGGCGGCTATTATGGTCGTAGCGGCTACTATGGCAATAGCTACTATGGCAACAACAACGGCGGCTACTATGGCGGCGATAACCGCAGCGGCGGCCGCACCTATGGCCACCGCACCGACCGGGCTTCGGATGGTGGCTACAGCGCTGCTCCCGCCGTGGGCGCCGGAAGCGGCACAACCACTACGGGCGGCCACGGTCGCAGCGAGCGGGTGGCTGGCACTGGTGGACTGGTGGGCGACGCAGCTTCGGACGGGATGAACCGCAACCGCCGCGCCGAAGTTGCCCCTGCTGGCGGCTACAACAACCAGCCCCAGCGAATGGATGATGCCGTGCGCCCCCGCTACCGCACCATGGATGCTCCCGTAGCTGCCGACCCCAACAACGGCCGCAACCGCGCCGCTGAAATGCAGCCCCAGGGCCAACCCGCTACGGCACCGCAGGAAGGCCGCCGCCGCGGTGGCTTCTTCCAGAACGTGTTTGGTGAGCCGGTGGGCAATGGCCAGGCCGCGGAGCAACCGCGCCAGCGCACTTACGAGCAACCCCGCCAGCAGACGTATGAGCAACCGCGCCAGCGCACCTACGAGCAACCCCAGCGCAGCTACAGCCAGCCGTCGTATTCGGCACCGGCCCCGTCGTATGGCGGTGGTGGGGGTGGCAACAGCGGGGGCGGCGGGGGCGGTCGCCGGGGCCGCGACTAAGCCGCTTCCGTTATTTTCTGCAAAAACTTCCCCAGTGAGCCGGCCCGACGGCCGGCTCCTTTTCTTTCCCCCATCCCATGAAAAAACGGATTTTATGGCTTAGCCTGGCCCTCGTTGCGGGGCAGGCCGGCCACGCCTTTGCCCAGGGCGCCAGCGATGCGCTGCGCTATTCGCGCCAGCAGTTTGGTGGCCCGGCCCGCACCCAGGGCATTGCCGGGGCCAACGTGGCCCTCGGGGCCGATTTTGGCAACCTCACCAGCAACCCGGCCGGTCTGGGCCTGTTCCAGAAGTCGGAGGTTCACTTTGCGCCCGGCGTTGGCATTGGCCAGAGCGACAGCCGCCTTGACGGCGGCACGGGTGCGGCCACCAACGACAGCAAAAACAGCTTCCACGTGGGCAGCGCCGGGGCGGTGTTTGCCACCCGCAAGCCCGATAGCGAGGATGGCAACTGGCGCGGCGGGGCGCTGGCGCTGGGCTTTACCCGGCTGGCTGATTTCAACACGAGCACCTCTTACCAAGGCTCGTTCGGGCTGGAGAAGGGTTCTTTTCTGGAGCGTCTGCAACCGCAGGCCGGAGTGCGCCCGCAGAGTTACTACGATAACCTTGATGCCCAGGCCAGAGCCAACCGCTACACTTCCGATATTGGGCTGGCCTACGGGGCTTACCTGGCCAATATTTCTTCTTACCGGAGGGCGGGCGCCCAATTCGGCAAAGATTCGGCCGTGGTGTTGCGCCGACAGGGTGCCACGCTGAACCAAGGCGAACAGGTAACCAACTCGGGCTCGATGTCGCAGTTTGATATTGGCTACGGGGCCAGCTACCGCGACCGGCTGTACATTGGCGGGGCCATTGGGTTTGTGAGCTCCAACTTCACCCAAACCCGCAGCCTGACGGAATCGGACAACGACCCGGCCACCCACTTTCAGAGCCTGACCAGCAGCACGCAGCTGCGCACTAAAGGCAGCGGCTTCAATGCCCGCCTGGGCGTGATTGTGCGGGCACTGGACAATTTGCGTTTCGGCGCATCGGTGCAAACACCCACGTTTCTGCGCCTGAGCGACACATTCAGCGAAAGCCTGGTGGGCACCTTCAGCGCGACCGGTACCGACCGTGTGCCCAGCGACCTGCCGGTGGGCACGGGCCCAAAGGTTTCGCGCCCCGTCAACGACTACGACTATACCCTCACCACGCCTTTCCGGGCCAATGGCGGGGTGGCGCTTACGCTGGGCAAGCACGGCTTCCTCACGGGCGATGTGGAATACGTGGGCTACCAGCAGGCGCGCCTGCACAACGACCCCAACGGCGCCAATGGCGACGACTACTCGTTCACCGATGAGAATGCCGATGTTCGGCGCCTCTACCGCAACACCGTGAACCTGCGCTTCGGGGCCGAGGGCCGGTTTGATGTGTTCCGGGTGCGGGCTGGCTACGCCCGCTACGGCGACCCCTACCAGGCCGATGCCAACAACGAGCGCGCCCAGAATTTTTACACGGCCGGCCTGGGCCTGCGCCAGGGCAGCTTTTTCCTCGACGCGGCAGGCGTGTATTCGACTTTCAACCAGAGCTACAACCCTTACCACGTGTACGACAGCAAAGGAGTCGATATAGCACCGCTTATTAAAACCAACGCCAGCCGCTACACCACCACCGTAACGGCGGGCCTGATTTTTTAGCCGTAAGCAAACGCCATTGAGCGGCCCGGGAGCCATTGTGCCGCCTGCAGCCACAACGCATAAAAAAGGGCCGCTCTGGCAGGAGCGGCCCTTTTTTATGCGTTGTGGCTAATACTTCTGCACCTTGACCTGGCAGGTGAGCAGGGGGTTGGTGCCCCCGGTGAAAGCGGTTACCTGCAGTAGTCCATAATACGCTACGCCGTTGCTGTCGAAAGCTTTGAAGGCGATGACCTGGTTGAGGGCCAGCGGGCCGGTGGTTTTATTGCTGGTAAGGCCATTGGGGTATTTGTAAGCCGCACCGGCATTGAAAACCGCCAGAATACCGGCGTTGGTGGCGGCATTGGCAAACTGCGTGGGGGTGAGGCCCACGGCGCGCACTTCGGTGGCGCGCCGATGGTCGGCATCGGCAGGCCATTTGCTACCGTTCAGCGGCACGCGGCTGGCGGTGTCCGCCGGGGCCGCCAGGCTTACGGCGGTGCCGGCCCGGTTGGCCACGCACACTAGGTCGACGAGGGTTTGGTTGGCTAGCAGCGAGGCGCTGTTGTTGAGCACGGCATATTTAGGCAGCAGCAGGCCCGAGCGCAGGTTCAGGAACACGCGGCGGCTGTCGCGCACGCTGGCAGGGCGGGGTGCCTTGAACGGTATCGGGCGCAGTATCAGCGGGTAGTTGTGGAACACGGCGGCCGAATCGGTTTTGCGCACGGTGAGGCGGTAAGCGCGCGCGGCGGTCTGGTCGCTGGCATCGGTGGCTGTGTAGGTCCAGGTTTCCTTGCCCGAGGTGGTGCGGGCCATCAGCCCGTTTACAAACAGGATTTCGCTGCCCCGGCCTGCGCCGCCGCTGCCAGCGGGCAGCAACGAATCGAGGTAGACGACCCGAAGCGACCGGGGTGCTCTAGTGGTATCGAAGCTGCTAGTCGGAATGGGGTAAAGAATCGGCGCGAGGCCGGGTTCGTAGGTTACCTCGATGCGCAGTCTTTTCAGGGGCTGGTCGTTGCCGACGGCGTAGGCATGCGTTACGAGGGTGTCGCCGGCTTCCACGGTGCGGTTGCCCGATAGCAGGCCGGTGGCGCCCACAAAATCGAGCCGCACGGGCGCATCGGTTTTGGAACAGGCCGCCAGTGAGGCCAGCGCCGACAGGCAGAAAAACAAGGAGCGAATTCGCATAGGGCAAAGATACTGGGGGCTGGCCGCGCAACCCTGCTACGGCCGGTGGTACCTTTAACGCCCTACTCCCGCCCGTATTTCGCTTTCGTTTCTTTTTACCTGATTTATGCGTTTTCGCTTTGTTGCGCTGGCTGCGCTGCTGGCTGCCAACGGCCCGGCATTGCTGCCAAGCCTCACCCCCACCCTGGCCCGGGCCCAGCAGAAACAGGCGCTCACCCTGGAAGACATCTGGACCCGGCCTACGTTCCGCGCCGCCTCGGTGCCGGGCTTCAACTGGATGAACGATGGCCGCTACTACTCGGCCCTGGAAAACGGCACCCTGGTGCAGCACGAAGTGACGACCGGCAAAACCCTGCAAACGCTCGTATCGGCCACCGAACTGCAGCTGCCCGGCGAGGCCAAGCCGCTGGCCGTGGACGGCTACAGCTTCAACGCTGATGAGCAGAAAATTCTATTTACCACCGGCACCGAGCCCATTTACCGGCGCAGCGCCCGGGCCAGCTACTACGTGTTCGACCGCGGCAACAGGAAGCTGACGCCGTTGAGCGCGGGCGGCAAGCAGGGCTACGCCACGTTTTCGCCCGATGGCCGCTACGTGGCTTTCACCCGCGACAACAATGTGTTCGTGACGGATTTGGCCACGATGCAGGAGAAGGCCGTGACGACCACCGGCGTGCCCAACAAGCTCATCAACGGCTCGGCCGATTGGGTGTACGAGGAAGAATTCAGCTTCGCGCAGGGCTTTTGCTGGTCGCCCGACAGCCGGCAAATTGCGTTTTATACCTTCGACGAAAGCCAGGTGCCCGAGTACGACATGCAGGAATGGGGCGGGCTTTACCCCAAGGAATACCGCTTCAAATACCCCAAGGCCGGCGAGAAAAACTCGGTGGTATCGGTGAGCAGCTACGAGGTGGCCAGCGGCAAAACCGTGAAGATGGACGTGGGCCCCAACCCCGACCAATACCTGCCGCGCCTGATGTGGACGCAGGCCCCGAACACACTCAGCATTCAGCGCCTGAACCGCCTGCAGAACAAACTCGAAATCCTGCACGGTGACGCCACCACCGGCAAAACCCAGGTGGTGCTGACCGATGCCAGCCCGGCCTACGTCGACATCAGCGACGACCTGCGCTACCTGCCCGGCGGCAAGCAATTCCTGTTCACGAGCGAGAAGGACGGCTACCAGCACCTCTACTTGCATGATATGAGCGGCAAGCCCGTGCGCCAACTCACGAAGGGCAGTTGGGAGATTACGGCCGTGAACGGGTTCGACCCCAAAACCGGCTTCGTGTACTATACCAGTGCCGAAGCCTCGCCGCTGCAGCGCCACCTCTACCGCGTGAATGTGAGCGGCCACGGCAAGCAGCGCCTCAGCGAAGCCGGCCCCGGCACCGATGTGGTGAATATGAGCCCCGACACTCAGTATTTTCTCAACACGCACTCGGCCGCCGGGCTGCCGGCCGTGGTGAGCCTGCGCGAAGGCAGCACCGGCAAGCTGGTGAAAACCCTGGAAGACAACTCCAAGCTACGCGAAACCCTGGCCCAGTATGACCTGGGCAAGCTGGAATTTATCAGCTTCAAAACCAGCGACGGCACCCAGCTGAACGCCTCGATGCTGAAACCCAGCAACTTCGACCCCGCCAAAAAATACCCCGTGCTGATGTACGTGTACGGCGGCCCCGGCTCGCAAACCGTGGCCGACAACACCGGCGGCGGCATCTCGGCCACCAACTACCTCTGGCACCAGCTGCTGGTCCAGAAAGGCTACATCGTGGTGTCGGTGGATAACCGGGGCACCGGCGCACGGGGCCGCAATTTCCGCCAGACCACCTACGCCAACCTGGGCAGGCTCGAAACCATCGACCAGGGCGAGGGTGCGAAGTACCTGGCCACGCTGCCCTATGTGGACAAATCGCGCATTGGCATCTGGGGCTGGAGCTTCGGCGGCTACATGACGGCGCTGGCTATGACGAAGAATGCGGACCTTTTCAAGATGGGCATTTCGGTGGCTCCGGTCACGAACTGGCGCTACTACGACACGGTGTACACCGAGCGCTACCTGAAAACACCGCAAGAAAACCCAGGCGGCTACGACGATAACTCGCCGGTGCAGTTTGCCCAGAACCTGCGCGGCAAGTTCCTGCTCGTGCACGGCACCGGCGACGACAACGTGCATTTCCAGAACTCCATCGCCTTCGTCGATGCCATGATTAAGGCCAATAAGGACTACCAAACGCTGTACTACCCCAACCGCAACCACGGCATCCGGGGCGGCAACACCTCGCTGCATCTGTATCGACAGATGACGAATTTCGTGCTGCAGAACTTGTAGGCTGGCAGGGCTTAGTAGACCATCAAAATCAGCCCGTCATGCAGAGCGCAGCGAAGCATCTCGCGTGCCGCCACTAACCAATGACGACCTCGCGACTGACGACCTCGCGATTGAGCTACTACCACACGCGAGATGCTTCGCTGCGCTCTGCATGACGGGCTTTTGCCTCTCTACCGCTCCTCTCCTACACCCCCACCCCGCGCTGCCCGCACCATGCGCGGCCGCCCGAACATATCGGCCACCACGCGCACGTCGGCAAAGCCCTGCGCGGTGAATAATGCGGCCGTTTCCGCGCCCAGGGCTTCGTTGATTTCCAGATAAGCCACGCCATCGGCGGCCAGCAGCTGCGCGCCGATTTCGGCCAGCCGCCGGTAGAACAGCAGCGGGTCCTCGTCGGGCACAAACAGGGCCGTAGCCGGCTCCCAAGCCAGCACGTTCTCGCGCATCTCAGCGCGTTCGCTTTCGCGCACGTAGGGCGGGTTGCTCACCAGCACGTCGAGCGCGCCGGGGGCCAGGCCGGCGGGCAGTTGCGTTAGAATATCAACCTGTTGAAACGCTACCATCGGCGCCCACATGGCCGCGTTGCGGCGGGCCACGGCCAGGGCTTCGGCCGAAATATCCACGGCCAGCACCTCGGCTCCGGGCAGCGCGCGGGCCAGCGCCAGTGCCAGGCAACCCGAGCCGGTGCCCACGTCGAGCACGCGCCGGCCGGGCCGGCTGGCCTGCTCCTGGGCGATGAGCTGCACCAGTTCCTCGGTTTCGGGGCGCGGAATGAGGGTAGCGGGCGTCACTTCCAAATCCATGCCGGCGAAGTGGGCCGTGCCCAGCACGTATTGCACCGGCTCGTGGGCCAGCAGGCGGGCCTCGATGGCGGGCAGCTGCGTCATAATTTCGGGCGCGACGGCTTCGCGGGCGGCCATGCGAAACGGCAGCGGCTCCAGCTGCAGCAGCTGCTGGAACACGAGCGTGGCAATGGCTTCGGCCTCGTGCGCCGGGTAAAGAGCCGCGAGGGCGGCGGTGAGGGCGGCAGTGGCATCGCGTAGCATCATCGGAAACAAAGGTAGGCCGGGGGCGTAGCTACGGTGTCGCACCTACCTTCGCTGCTATGAAATCAGACGACGTGAAACCAGACGACGCCCTGTTCATGCGCCGCGCCCTCGATTTGGCGCAGCTCGGCACCGGCTACGTCCGGCCCAACCCTTTGGTGGGCTGCGTGGTGGTGCACCAGGGCCAAATCATCGGCGAGGGCTGGCACCGGCAATACGGCGGGCCTCACGCCGAGGTGAATGCCCTGGCCGCCGTCGAAAACCAGGAGTTGCTGCGCGAAAGCCGCGTGTACGTGACGCTGGAGCCTTGCGCCCACCACGGCAAAACGCCGCCCTGCGCCGACCTGCTCATCGAAAAAGGCGTGCCCGAAGTCGTCATCTGCAACGTCGACCCGTTTGCGCTGGTGGCCGGCCGTGGCATCGAAAAGCTGCGGGCCGCCGGTGTGCACGTCGAAACCGGCCTGCTGGCTGAGGAAGGCCGCTGGCTGAACCGCCGGTTCTTCACTTTTCACGAAAAAAAGCGGCCTTATCTGGTGCTAAAGTGGGCCGAAACGGCCGACGGCTTCTTGGCCGGGCGCTATTTCCAGCCGGTTCAAATCAGCGGGCCGCAGGCGGGGCTGCTCACCCACCAGTGGCGCGCCGAGGAGGCCGGCATTCTGGTGGGCACCCGTACGGCGCTGCACGACAACCCGCGCCTGAACGTGCGCGACTGGCCCGGCCCCCAGCCCACGCGCCTCGTCATCGACAAAAACCTGAGCCTGCCGCCCACCCACCACCTGCTCGACGGCTCGCAGCCCACCCGCCTCTACACCTACCGCCAGCCCCACCACACCCCCAACCTCGACCTCGTTACGCTCTCCGAAGCCGACGACCTGCTGCCCCAGGTGCTGGCCGATTTGCATGCGCAAAATATCCAGTCGGTACTGGTAGAGGGCGGCCCTACGGTGCTGAACGCGCTGCTGGCTGCCGGCCTGTGGGATGAAATCCGTGTGTTCCGCTCGCCCATGCGGCTGGGCCAGGGCATTGCCGCCCCGCGGCTGGGCCACACCGGCCGCCGCTCGGTCGAAAATGTTGGCCCTGACGAGCTGTTGTGGTACGTGAACGACTAAGCGCGCCGATTTCGGCAAAGCCGTTTCGACGGCTGTAATGCCGGCTTCCTTACTGCGAATAACTATTCATCTTCATTGCAATTCGCGGACTACAACGTCCGCGCTACCTCATGGCCGAATCCCTCACCCTCGATACCACGCTCACCAAAGCCGAGCAATACCGCCAACTGCTGCCCCAGATTGAAGCCCTCACCACCGGCGAGCCCGACCTCACGGCCAACCTCGCCAATACGGCCGCCGCGCTGCGCCAGGCGTTTGGCTTTTTCTGGGTCGGCTTCTATGTAGTGAAAGCCGACGAGCTGGTGCTCGGCCCCTTCCAGGGCCCCATTGCCTGCACGCGCATCCGCCACGGCAAGGGCGTGTGCGGGGCCAGCTGGGCACGCGCCGAAACCGTGCTGGTGCCCGACGTGGAAGCCTTCCCCGGCCACATCGCCTGCAGCTCCGATTCAAAATCCGAAATTGTGGTGCCCATCCTCAAAAACGGCCAGGTCGTGGCCGTGCTCGATGTCGACAGTGATAAACTCAACGACTTCGACCACGACGACCAGGCCGCGCTGGAGCAGCTAATGCAGCTGGCAGCGCAGTGGTTTTAGTCGCGCCATCCCTTTCCAAATCTGCCGCGTGACTTACTACTCCATTATTCGCCTGCTCGGGACCGTCGGATTATCACTACTCAGCAAATGGGCAAACGGCCAAGCCTCTGCCCTCACGGGCACGGTGGTTAATGCCGCTTCTGGCCAGCCGGTGCCGTTTGCAGTAGTGGAAATTCCCACCCGGCACCTCGGCGTTCAGGCCACCGAGCTGGGAACTTTTGTGCTGGAACTGCCGATGGCCCTGGCTTCCACCGATTCGTTGTGGGCTACCTCGCTGGGCTACCACGCGCGGCACTTTGCCGTGCCCGCAGCATCGCCCTGCCGCCTGCAGCTGCAAGCAAGCACGGTGGCATTGCCCGAAGCCGTGGTACGGCCACCCGGCCCACCCACCGTGCTGGGCCCGGGAGCTGACGGCGACAAGTTTGGATTTGCTCAAGGCACGCTGCGGGCGGTTGGCAGCCAGGGTTGGCAAATAGCCCGACGGTTCGATAACGCCCCAACCGGCGTGGTTCAGGCCGTACGCTTCTATGTAAAGCCCAACACGCAGTGCGGCAAGGCGGCGGTCAGAGCCCCTTTCCGAGTGCGCCTGTATGCAGCCGATGGGCCCGGGGGTGCACCCGGCACCGACCTGCTGACGGTATCTGTCCTCACGGCCGCCGCCGGGAAGGGTTGGCATGAAGTCGACTTGCTCCGCTACCAGATTCAAACTCCAACGGCTGGTTTTTATGTAGCAATGGAGTGGCTGTACACGGATGATGCCTTTGGCTGCACGTACACCTCTTACAACCCGACGACCAAAGAGAAAAAAACTGCTTACGCCTACGGCCAGAGCCTGGGTGGCTATTTCGACCTTGCCCCACCCGCGACCTGGTACCTTAGCACCGGCTACCCGTGGCAGCAATTTGCTCATCGCTCCATCGCCCGTATTCCAGACCAAGGCCAGAACCGCAACGCTGCCATTCAGGCCGTTATCCAGCTCAACTAGCCCAACAGCAAGTATGGCTTAACCGCGCTGAAGCTTTCAGCCGACAAATCTGCAATCCCGGTCTTTGCCAAACAAGCATAGTTTTCCTTTTAGGACAGCGCCCATCCACACTTCTCATTCCTATGAAAAAGCACTTCCACTCCCTCGGCGACTGGCGCCGCAACGTGTTGCTGCTGGCCGCCGCCGGCAGCCTGGGCCTCGCGCTGCCCGCCTGCTCGGGCAACGAAAACAGCACCGATGAACAGGGGGCCGAAGCCAGCTGGGGCGGCGAAACCTACAGCCAGGGCGTCATCACCGAGATGACTGAAGTGAAGCCCGACGAGTGGAAAATCACGGCCGAGCGCCCTGCTGGCAAGGAAGAAGTGGCCGCCATCCTGCACCACCTCGACGGCAAAACCGACACGCTGCAAGGCCAGGCCCTGCAACGCCAGATGCAGGACTACAGCCGCCAGAACCCCGAAAACCACGTCCAGAACAGCGGCCTGATGAACGTGCTGATGTGGAGCAGCATCGGCTACATGGCCGGCCGCTACATGACCCCCAACCCCGGTTACTACGCCAACCCCGGCGTGATGCAGCAAAACCAAAGCTGGCGCGCCAACGTGGCCCGCGAGCGCCAGAGCGGCCGCGGCTTTTTCGGCCGGGGGTTTGCCGGCGGGCGCACTTCGCCCACGGCCGGCATTCAGGAAAGCCGCTCCACGTTGCGCGCGTCGCCGCGCCCCAGCTTCCGCAGCAGCGCCCCGGCCGGGCGTAGCAGCGGCTTCGGCAGCCGCGGCGGCTTCCGGGGTTTTGGGGGGTAGCGGGTATTCGAGTTAAAAAGCACGTCATGCTGAGCGCGGCGAAGCATCTCGCGTGCGGCTACTAATTCTTTTTCTAAACATTTGAATTTACCGCTGGACGCGAGATGCTTCGGCTGCGCTCAGCATGACGTCCTAATTGTCACGACCTACCAATGATAAATCTGCTCCCCCTCACCGGTGATGTAGCGCCCGCTGTGCGTGGCATGGGCTGGGAATGGGCCATCGAAGACGCCTGCCAGCACTACGTGGCCCGCGAAGCCGTGCAGTTGCCCGAAGCTGACGCGGAAACCCTGCTGCAAGCCGCCGACACGCTCTACGATATGCTGGTGCAGGCCATTCCCGATGCACTGCCAGACGACTTCCTGCGCCAGCTTGCCATTCCGCCCAACTTATGGGAAGCCGTGCGCCACTCCTGGCACGACGAGCGGCACTGGCACCTCTACGGCCGCTTCGACTTGGCCCTGACCCCAGAAGGCCCCAAACTACTAGAATTCAACGCCGATACCGCCACCAGCCTGCCCGAAACCATGGTGGTGCAGTGGGCCAGCCTGGTAGCCGCCGGCCAAGCCGAAGACGACCGTCAGGCCAACGGCCTGTTTGAGTGCCTCGAAGACCAGTTCCGCCACTGGCGCGGCCTCAACAACGACTTGCAGGCCACGCTGCTGCTCGTGCATTTGCCCGACAGCGCCGAGGACGAAGCCAACTGCGCCGTGCTGGCCGAAGCCGCCCGCACCGCCGGTTTCGCCGATACCTATGTGTGCCCGGTGGATGCCATGCGCGTATCGGTGGATGGCGAAGACCGGGGCGTGTGGGCCGAAACCGTGCCCGGCCAGTGGCAGCGGTTCGACTTCCTGTTCAAGCTGGTGCCGTGGGAAATTCTGGCCGAGGAAGAGCCTGCCCTCACCGCCGACCTCGCAGATTTGCTACTCACCCGCAACGTGGTGATTGCCAACCCGGCCTATGCCCTGCTGTTCCAAAGCAAGGCCCTGCTGGCGCACCTCTGGGCCACCTTTCCGCACCACCCTCTGCTGCTCGAAGCCAGCCTGCAACCCCTCGCCGGCCACGGCGTGCGCAAGCCCGTTTTCGGCCGCGAGGGCCAGAACGTGGCTGAAATCAACACCGACGGCAGCCCCGGCACTGAAATTCCCGGCAAGTTTGGCCAGCAGCCGCAGCTCTACCAGCAATGGGCCGAGCTGCCCGCCGACGCGCAGGGCCGCCGCTACCAGGCCGGCGTGTTCTGGGCTGGCGAGGCCTGCGCCATCGGCTTCCGCCGCGACGCGGGCCTGATTACGAATCTGTCGGAATTTGTGCCGCACCTGCTCATTCCACCCATCAACCCGATAGATTCGCTGCTGTAGAAGCAAAGAAAAAGGCCACTTATCCAGTGGCCTTTTTCTTTCTTAAATCTTTGAAAGAAGATTATTACGACACCTTCAGTTGGCAAATCACGGTTTCGCCGCCCTTCACTTTCTGGCCCAGTTCTACTTTCACTTCGGTATCCATCGGCACGAAAACATCGACGCGCGAGCCGAACTTAATGAAGCCGAACTCCTCGCCCTGGGTCACTTCGTCGCCCTCGTTCACATACCACACAATCCGGCGGGCCATGGCCCCGGCAATCTGCCGGAACAGCACCAGCGGGCCGGCATCCGACTCTACCACCACCGTGGTGCGCTCGTTCTGGGTGCTGCTTTTGGGGTGCCAGGCCACGAGGTAGTTGCCAGGGTGGTACTTAAAGTATTTCACCAGCCCAGAAATCGGGTTGCGGGTGACGTGCACGTTAATGGGCGACATGAAGATGCTGATTTGCTTGCGCTCATCCTCGAAATACTCGGGCTCGAACACGTTTTCAATCACTACCACCTTGCCGTCGGCCGGGGCCAGCAGCAAGTCTTCGTGGGTGAACATGTGTCGGAACGGGCTGCGGAAAAACTGCAGAATCAGCAGGAAGATGATGACCGTGGCGCCAGCAAACAGCCGGTTCACCAGCACCTGCCCCCGGTTGAACTGAAACATGAGCAGGTTGAGAACCAGCAGAATCAGCAGCGTGACGAACAGGATGCGTCTTCCTTCTTTGTGAATCTTCATAATCACGAATTGAAACGGCGTGCACGACGCCGCTTCGGGTAAACAATTGGTCTTAAACGGAGCGCGTCGGCCAATAGCTGGCCGCCCACGGCCCCTAAGCTAGCGCAAAGGTCAGCAAGGAACAGTAAAAAGGCACGGGCCGCTGAGCCCGTGCCTTTAAAACCATACGAACAAACCGGCCCCAACGGCCAACTGGCCCGGGCAGCCGGCTCATTTTTTAGAAGCCGCCGCGGTACTTGTAGGTCTGGGCTACTTTGTCGATGGCCACCACGTAGGCGGCGATGCGCATCGGGATTTTATATTTCTGGCTGGTCTGGTACACCTTTTCGAAGGCATCGGACATGATGCGGTCGGCGCGCTCGGTCACCATTTCCAGCGTCCACTTGAAGCCCTGCTTGTTCTGCACCCACTCGAAGTACGACACCGTAACGCCGCCCGAGTTGGCCAGAATGTCGGGTACTACCATGATGCCTTTCTCGTTGATGATGGGGTCGGCGGAGGCCGAGGTGGGGCCGTTGGCACCCTCCACAATCAACTTGGCTTTGATGTCGTGGGCGTTGTGCTCGGTAATCACGTCCTCCACGGCAGCGGGCACCAGCACGTCCACGTCCGACGTCAGCAGGTCGTCGGGGTTCATCGGCGTGGCGCCGGCGAAGCCTTCAAGGCGGCCGTTGTGGGCGTTTTTGTAGGCAATGGCTTCGTCGATGTTGATGCCATCAGCGTTCCAGTACGCACCCGAAATGTCGGACACGGCCTTGATTTTCACGCCCTGCTGGTGCAGCAGCACCGCGGCCCACGAGCCCACGTTGCCAAAGCCCTGCACAGCAGCCGATACTTCGGTCGGCTTCAGGTTCAGCTTCTTGAGAGCGGCCAGGGCCGACACCATTACGCCGCGGCCGGTGGCCTCGGTGCGGCCCAGCGAACCACCCATTACCAGGGGCTTGCCGGTTACCACGGCGGGCGAGGTCATGCCGTTGGTTTTCGAAAATTCGTCCATCAGCCACGCCATTTCGCGGGGTCCGGTGCCCATGTCGGGAGCCGGAATGTCGCGGTCGGGGCCGAAAATGTCTTTCAGGGCCAACGTGTAGCCGCGGGTCATGCGCTCAATTTCGCCGGCGCTCATCGTGGTGGGGTCGCAGATGATGCCGCCCTTGGCGCCGCCGTAGGGGATGTCGACCACGGCGCACTTCCAGGTCATCCAGGCCGCGAGGGCCTTCACCTCGTCGAGGTGCACGTTTTTGTCGTAGCGGATGCCGCCCTTGCTCGGGCCCAGAATGGTGTTGTGAATCACGCGGTAGCCTTCGAACACCTGCACTTTGCCGTTGTCCATCGTCACCGGAATGTGCACGATAACCTGCTTATCGGCAGCTTTGAGTACGTTGTAGGTTTCGTCGTCGAGGCCGAGAATTTCGGCGGCGATGTTGAAACGCGACATCATCGATTCGAGCGGGTTTTCGCGGTCGACTTTCGGGGCCGGTTCTTTATACACAGTGTGGGCTGCCATGAGGGGAGGTTATGGTGTGTGGGTGGGACTTGGATACGGTTTAGGGCCGCAAAGGTAGCTTCTTTTAGCTGTTAGCTACTAGCTGTTGGCTGTTAGCTCTACCCTGAACGGGGCTAATAGCAGCTAATGGCTAAAAGCTAACAGCTAAGCAAAAAGCAGTTGCAGCAGCGCCAGCACCGGCAGCACCAGCAGAAACGCGTCGAACCGGTCGAGCAGGCCGCCGTGGCCGGGCATGATGCTGCCCGAGTCCTTCACCCCCACGCTGCGCTTGAGCATGGACTCGGCCAAATCGCCCAGCGGGGCGAACACCGCCACCACGCCGGCCGCCACGAGGCGGTGCGCCAGGGGCATATCGGGCAGCATGAAGCCCACGGCCCAGCCTACCACCAGCGTGAGCACGAAGCCGCCGGCCCAGCCTTCCCAGGTTTTGCCGGGCGAGATTTTGGGGGCCATTTTGTGCTTGCCGAAGGTTTTGCCGGCGGCATACGCGCCAATGTCGGAGGCCCAGATGAGGAAAAGCAGGGCGAAGATGCGGCGGTAGTCGTAGCCTGATTTGCTGCTAACTGCAATGAGATTCAGCAAAATCATAGGCAGGCTCACATACAATAGGCCAGTCAATGTGATACCAACATTCGTGAACGGCGCTTTGACACTTGGCCAGTTCCGCATTTCTACCAATATCAAACTGATAGGAGTTAACAGAATTATTACTGGCAACATCTTACGGAAGAACAGGCCTAAGCCATAATACTCGGCATTCATCCGGTTTTGGTAGATGACCGCACTGCCAATTACATCTGGCACATCACCGGTAGCCGCTAAATAGTCAGTAATAAAAATTGTGTAAGCAAAGCCTATAAATAGCGCTAGGCTTGCCCCCACCCCAATCCACGTAGCCGGTGCGTAGCCGCCCGCCCGCATCATGCGGTAGAACTCCCACAGCATCACGGCCTGCACAAAGGCGAAGAACAGCCCGAATGTGACGGGGCTGAACCAGACGCTGCCCAGCAGCAGCGCGGCCCCGATGAGGCCGTAGATGACGCGCAGGCGCAGGTTGCTGGGGCCGGCGGGCGTGGCGGCGGCAGTTTCGGAGGTAGCGGGAGGCGTAGAGTCGGCCAAGTGGGGAAGGATGTAGAGACGCGATACTTCGCGTCTCATCGTTGGGAATCGTTGGGAGTTGTGCGGTTACGGACGTTCGAAGAAAGTCGTTCGGCCGGAGGTCAGCGGCGCGCACACCGAGACGCGAAGTGTCGCGTCTCTACATCGCCTGGCGCACGCCATCGCTGCCGATGGTCAGCATCTGGGTAGGCGCGGCGGGGGCCGTCATGCTACGATGCAGCACGTAAAGCAGACCGGCCGTGAGCAGGGCCGAGGGCAGCACCAGCGTCCAGGGCAGCGCGTCGGTCGAGTCGGGGTCGAAGCCCCAGCCGAACTGGCCGCGCTGGGTGAGGTAGAGGATGAGCAGCTGCAGGGCATTCTGGGTGAAGTGTGCGGCCATGCTCACCAGAATGTTGCCGCTCCAGAGGTACAGATACCCCAGCACCAGCCCCAGCACGAAGCGTGGCACAAACCCGAAGAACTGGAAGTGAATGGCCGAAAACAGCGCCGCGCCCAGCCACACGCCCACGTGCGGCGAAAACCAGCGCACCAGGTTTTTTTGAATCACGCCGCGAAACACCAGCTCCTCGGCCACGGCCGGCACCAGCGCAATCACAATTACGCCCACCGCGAAGCGGGTTCCGGAATTGAACCGGGTGAGGAATTTGGTGAGGCCAGCGGCGCGGTCTTCGCTGGCGCGGGCCCACCCCTCGAAATCGTGCAGCGCGGCCGGGAAATGCGCGCCCGCGTTCCAGGCGATGATGACGGACATCAAGGGCAGAATAACCACGATGAGCGCGGCGGCGGCCAGCAGCCACCAACCCGCCCCCAGCCGGCGCGGGCTGAAATACTCGGCCCAGCGGTAGCCCATGGCCGAAGCCAGCGCCAGCGCCCCGCCCCCAAACGCCAGCAGCAGCAGCAGCCCCTGATACAGCATCAGAATGCCCCAGCCCTGCGGCTGCGTCTCCGGCGAAGTGGTGATGCGGGCCATATCGAGCAAGCCCACCCCGAACGTTGCCTGCGAGATGCCGGCAAACAGCGTCAGGCCCACGCAAGCGCCCATAATCATGAAGCCCAGCAGCAGCAGAATCTGGAGGCCGGGGTGCAGCGTGCGGGGCAGGAAACCTTTCATAGCGGGGCGCAAGTTGGGAAGGGCGTAAATTTGCGTAAAATACGCTGACATTTAGTTGGCAACTGTCATCCTGAGCGCTGCGAAGGACCTTATCACGGCTGAGCTGTTTGTAGTAAATCAAACGGCGCAAACGTGATAAGGTCCTTCGCGGCGCTCAGGATGACAGTTGCTCTATCAGTAAAAAACCTATCGTATTCCCGTGGTCAACATCGGTCCCAACATCTCGCTTCCCGACTTCCCGCTCCTGCTCGCGCCCATGGAGGACGTGAGCGACCCGCCTTTCCGCGCCGTGTGCAAGGCCAACGGGGCCGATTTGATGTACACCGAGTTCATCTCGTCGGAAGGCCTGATTCGGGCCGCCGCCAAGAGCCGCAAGAAGCTCGATATCTTCGACTACGAGCGGCCCATCGGCATCCAGCTTTTTGGTTCCGATATTGAAACGATGGGCGAATGCGCCGCCATCAGCACCGAGGCCGGGCCCGATTTGATTGACATCAACTACGGCTGCCCGGTAAAGCAAGTAGCCTGCCGCGGCGCGGGCGCGGCCCTGCTTCAGGACATTCCCAAAATGGTGGCCATGACGGCTGCCGTGGTGAAGCACACACACCTGCCCGTGACCGTGAAAACCCGTCTGGGCTGGGACGAAGGCACCAAAAACGTGGAAGAAGTGGCCGAGCGCCTGCAGGACGTGGGCATCGCCGCCCTCACCGTGCACGGCCGCACCCGCGCCCAGCTCTACAAGGGCGAGGCCGACTGGCGCCTCATCGCCAGCATCAAAAACAACCCGCGCATCAAAATCCCCATCTTCGGCAACGGCGACATCGACTCGCCCCAGAAAGCCGTGGAGTATAAAAACCGCTACGGCGTGGACGGCGTGATGATTGGCCGCGCCAGCATCGGCTACCCCTGGATTTTCCGCGAAGTGAAGCATTTCGTGGCCACCGGCCAGCTGCTGGCCCCGCCCACCCTCGAGGAGCGGGTGGCCGCCTGCCAGATGCACTTCGACCGCAGCATCGAGTGGAAGGGGCCGAAAGTGGGCATCTTCGAGATGCGCCGCCACTACGCGCACTATTTCCGCGGCCTCGAAGGCGCGAAAGCCTGGCGCACTAGCCTGGTAAATGCCGAAACGCCCGCCGACGTGCTGGAGATTTTGCAGGAGATTGCCGCCAGCGACGCCGTGCTGGTGGGGTAGTTGTCTGTCATCCTGAGCGCAGCGAAGGACCTTATCATGTCTGAACGTTTTGCAGTAATCATTTTTTGACCTGCTACTCGTTCGGGAGTGATAAGGTCCTTCGCTGCGCTCAGGATGACAGTCGGTTTGCTGCCGTTCCTTTGCGCGCCCCGTATCCTCCTTCATGATTCCGATTTACGAGAAGAAAACCCGCATAAAAATCCTGGTGGCGGTGCTGGCGCTGCTCATTGGGGCGGCTACCATCATCTACACCAACTGGCTGGTGCAACGCGTATCGGCCCGCGAGCAGCAGCAGATTCAGCTCTACGCCAAGGCCCAGGAGTTCATCATCAATTCGGAATCGGACTCGAACACGCTGTTCGTGTTCAATGAGATTGTGAATGCCAATGCCACCATTCCGGTCATTCTCAGCAGCGACGGCAAGGACATTATCGCAGCCAAAAACGTGCTCATGCCCGCGCACCTGCCCGAAGCCGATTCGGTGGCCCTGCTGCAGCGCGAGCTGCTGCTGATGAAGCAGCAGCACCCGCCCATCGTGGTGAAGTTCGGGGCCGGGCAGGTGAACTACATTTTCTACCGCGACTCGCAGCTGTTGCGGCAGCTGCGCACCTATCCGCTGGTGCAGCTGGTGGTGATTGGCTGCCTGGCCATCATTGCCTACTTCGCGTTCAGCTCCTCGCGCCGGGCCGAGCAGAACCGCGTGTGGGTGGGCCTGGCCAAGGAAACTGCCCACCAGCTGGGCACGCCGCTCAGCAGCCTGGTGGGCTGGCAGAACTACCTGCGCGACTCCGACCGCTTCAAAAACGAGCCTATTGTAGAGGAGCTGGGCAAGGATATTCGCCGCCTGGAAATCATCACCGAGCGGTTCAGCAACATCGGCTCGGTGCCGGTGCTGAAGGACGAAAACCTGTACCAAACCACCCGCAACGCCATCGAGTACCTGCAAAGCCGGGTGTCTAAAAAGGTGGTTTTCAAGATTGAAACCGACCTACCAATGGACACGCCGGCCCGCATCAACGTGCCGCTGTTCGATTGGGTGATTGAAAACATCTGCAAAAACGCCGTGGATGCGATGGAAGGGCGCGGCTCTATCACGCTGCACCTGCGCCGCGTGCGCACCCGGCGCACCTGGTACCGGCGCGGCGCCCCGCCCCGCCAGGTCGCGGTCGACATCACCGACACCGGCAAGGGTATCTCCAAAGCCAAGCTCGAAACCGTGTTCATGCCCGGCTTCACCACCAAAAAGCGCGGCTGGGGCCTGGGCCTGGCCCTGGCCAAGCGCATTATCGAGAACTACCACGAAGGCCGCCTCTTCGTGAAGTGGAGCGAGGTGGGTCGCGGCACCACGTTTCGGGTGGTGCTGAACCAGTAGTCGTCTGTCATTGCGAGCGAAGCGCGGCAATCCATCCTCTCGATGCAGAAAGCCCTAAAATTGTGACAAGCACTTTTTGAAACGCAAAAAGCCCCGACTCATGCCAGAGCCGGGGCTTTTCACATTATCAGGCTGGTCGCACTTAGAGGACTGATTGCCGCGGCCTGCGGCCTCGCAATGACAGACGACCTACCTATTCGTAATCTCCACGTAAGCCTGGCCCGTCACCGGCTTGCCGTTATGCGTGCCTTTCACGCGGCACATGCCTTCCCAGTAGTACATAGTGAAGGCGTGGAAAAACCGCAGCGCCAGCTCCTGCTGCGGCACCAGCGGCTCGATGGTGAGGTCGTAGCCCTGGGCGGGCACTTGCACGCGCCAGGTGGCGGGGTACTTCTTTTTCGATTTCGGGCTCGTCCAGTACGTGAGGGGCGTGAGGGTGAAATCGGGTCCCGAGAGGTGCAGGTCGCCGCCGGTGGGGCGGCTCAGGGTGCCGTTGTTGAGCTGCTGGCCGGTGGCGGTGTTGCGCAGCGTGTTCAGCATGAACTCCTCGCGGGGCTCATCGAGCTGGATGGCGAGCCAGTCCCAGCCCACGTTTTTGTCCACGATGCTGGTGCAGTTCCACTGCCGGTCATACCACAGCTCGCCGGCCACCTGCCGGGTTTTGCCGGCAATAGTGAGCGTGCCGGTGGTGGCTAGGCGCGGGTAGGAATAGTAGCCGGCCGTGATGCCATTGCCGTAGTTTTCGTAGCCAGTGCCGCTGTGCAGCACCACGGGCCGCGTGGGGCGGGTGGTGAGGTCGAGGGCGTAGCCGGCGTTCTGCTTGCCGGTGAGGGCGGCCTGGAAATGGTAGGCTCCCTCCTGCCCATCGAACGTCCACGTCTGCCCGGCTTTGCGTTCGCGCAGCCGCACCGGCAGCGAATCGGTGAGCAGGCGCGGCAGGCGGCCCAGGTCGTAGTCGTAATTGAATTTCTGGCCCTGCGGGTCCGTCAGGGCCACATTCACCATCTGCCAGTCCTGCTTGCCATCCTTCAGGTTGAAGTGGAAGAAGACGTACTCGACGCCAAACTGCTCGCCGGTAGCCTGGTCGCGCAGGTGGCCGGTGAGGTACCACCATTCGAGCGAGTTTTTGGGATGCGGGGCTTCCTCGTGGGGAAGCTCGGCGCGCTGGGCGGTGGGGTTGAATCGGGTGGTAGGGCGCGGGGTGGCGCAGGCGGCCAACAGGCCAAGAAGGGCAAAACGCAACACTTTCATACCCTGCTACAAGGCATTTTGGGGGCGAAAGGTTTGGGCACGCAAGGTTTATCGCGCAAGGTTTCGCGAGGTTAAAAGAGGTTTCGCAAGGTTGATATTATCGTTGACCTTGCAAAACCTCTTTTAACCTCGCGAAACCTTGCGCTACCCTTTCGGCGGCATCACCGGCGGCTCGGGCTGGCGGATTTTGCCCATCACCTTGCCCCGGCCTTCCACCGATTCCATACGCACCACCAGCTCGACGGGCGGGCCGGCGGCGGGTAGTTTCACCGGTACCTCTTTTACCTTGAACACGAACGGGCTGCCCTGCACGCGCAGCGTGAGCGCGCCGGCACGCACGGGCTCCCAGCTGCGGGCCAGCACCAGCTCGAAGCGGCCATTTTCGTCGGTGGTGGTGCCGTACTGGGTATCGTTGATGAAGACGAACACACCGGCCACGCCAGGCCCGTTGGCGCCATCGAGCACCACGCCGCGAATGGTGATGGACTGCTGCTGCTCGGCCGTGACCGGCACCGTGGCGGCGGCCGCGGTGGGCGGCTGCTGGGGCGGCTGCGTGGCGCACGACGAAGCCGACTGCCAGCCCAGCAGCGCCAGGCCCGCCAGCACCCAGCGCCGCCAGCGCGCCACCGGCGGCGAGGCTACCTGGGTAGCGTAGGCATTGGCGCACACCGGGCGGCCGCCCTGCCCCGCCAGAAACGCCAGAATCTCAGCCTCGCTGAGCGTGGTGAAATCAACAACTTCGGTGGCGCAGGTGGCGCAAAAGCGGCCGGCCGCCGTGGGCGACATGGCAGCCCAGGGCTGGGCGCAGGGCTGCGGAATGGAAAACGAGGAAGAAGCCATGCGGCTAAGGTATTGGTTTTTGGAAGAAAGCCCGACAATGGTTGGCGGCCTCAGTTGCGGTGGAAGGGCCGAGTGAGCCAGTATTTGCCCCAGAAGTAAAAAGCGCGGGGGTGCCAGGGGGCGGGCGGCAGCTTGCGGCTCCACGGCGTGATAAGCACTTCTCCCATCATCCCTTTCATATCGGCTTGTAGTTGGAAGGCCTGCGTTGCGCTCGCGGTGCGGGTTGCCAAGGTGCGCTCCTGCGCCACAAACCCCACAAACGACAAGCTGATGGTAAGCGCCGGGGCACTGGACATTTCGGCGGGCACCGGCAACTCATAGTAGCCATCGGCGGTGGTGCTGGTACCAATAGTGGTGCCCTTAATCAGCACCGTGACACCCGGAAGCCCTTGCTTATTAGAAAAATCAGTAACAATACCCCGTAGTACCAGCGGCGCAGCAGGCGCGGGCGCGGTTATGCGCGTACCGCTGCTCACCATGCCCATGGTAATAACCGCGGGGGAAATATTGGATGGCAGCACAATCGTGTTGCGCGGTTTTGCGGCCGTCGGCACCTGCGTTTCGGGCACGGGCGGCGTGGCCGGCACGGGGCCGCCCCAATAGCGGGCGCGCCACTCGGTAGCAGCCTGGGCTTGGGCCTCGGGGCTGCCCGTTTCGCGCACGGCCCACACGGCCACGAGAGCCGCCAGCCACGCCCGCCACCGCGCCGCTGGGGCAACCGGCGCGGCGCGCTGCAACGGCCGCTCCAGCTGCCCCGCCGCGAACCGGCCGCAGGTGCGGCCACTCGCAGCCCCGGCCAGGTAGGCCAGGATTTCGGCATCGGTTTTCAGGGTAAAGTCGACTACGGTTTTGGCGCAGGCGGCGCAGTGGCGGCCGGCGGTGGCCGGCGTCATGGCATCCCAGCTTTCGTGGCAGGGCTGCGGAATGTGGAGCGAGGTGGTGGCGCGCATAAGCAGGTAGTGAAAGGCTTTGCCCCTTCGATGCCCGCCGGCCCGCGAATGCATACAACGCATTCGCAAAAACTTGTATCTTGTAGCTATTCAGCCGCTACCGCTTCTTGTGTATGAAAACGATTCTTCGCTTTGCGCCGCTGGCGCTGTTTGCCCTGCCCGGTTTCAGCTACGCCCAGACGCGGGCGGGCAGCGCGGTGGGCCTGGAGTTTCCGGCCCCGGCTCCGCCCGCCAAAGGTCATTTCCTCACGGGCACTTACGTGGTGGGCGCTTACTCGCCACTGGCCACGGCCTCGGGCTACGGCTACGGGGTGCAGCCCTACCTGCGCTACCAGTTTGGCAGCAGTGCTACGGGCCGGCTGCGGCCGTTTGTGCAGTACAGCTTCGTGAGCTACCGGCTGCCGGCCTACGGCACCGGCCTAGGCTACGGACCCGAGAGCACCGGGCTGCCGGCCAATGCGGCATTTGCGCCGCTGGCGGCCCGCAGCATGCCCTCCGGCTACGGGCCGTACGGCAGCTACGGCGGACTGGGGGCTTTTTCGGTGGGCATTCCGATGCAACTGGGGCGCGGCACGGCCGTGCTGAATATCGGCGGCGCACTACTCGAAAGCGCCTTCATGCAGTCGCTGCATCCCTGGTAGCCGGGGCCGGGCGCGTCGCAAGCCGCGCCGGGGCGCTATCTTTTCGCCCCCAAACCCGCCCCCTGTTCTTTCATGAGCTCTGAAAAATCCCTGTTTCGCCGCAAAACCATCGCGGCCATTCTGCAAAATCCCCCGGCCGACCACGAAGGCCACGCCAGCCCCGGCGGCCTCGAACGCCACCTCACCGTGCGCGACCTCACGGCGCTGGGCATCGCGGCCATTATTGGGGCCGGCATCTTCAGCACCATCGGCAAGGCCAGCCTCGATGGCGGGCCGGCGGTGTCGCTGCTGTTCGTATTCACGGCCGTGGCCTGCGCATTTTCGGCGCTGTGCTACGCGCAGTTCGCGGCTACTATTCCGGTCAGCGGCTCGGCTTATACCTATGCCTATGCCTCGTTTGGCGAGCTGGCGGCCTGGATTATCGGCTGGGCCCTGATAATGGAATACGCGGTGGGCAACATCGTGGTGGCCATTTCGTGGTCCGACTACTTCACTGGATTGATGGATGGTATCGGGTTGCACATTCCGCTCTGGCTCACGATGGGCACCCAGACCGGCCACGCCGGCTATGAAGCCGTGCAGACGCTGGTGCAGAGCGGCAAGACGCTGGCCGAGGCCACGGCCGCCGTATCACCGGCCCAGCTCGATGGCTACAAGGCCTGGATGATGGCCCCGGCCCTGAGCGACAGCCTGCACTTGGTCATCGACCTGCCCGCCTTCCTTATCACCGTAGCCATTACAGCACTGGTGTACGTGGGCATCAAGGAAAGCAAAAACGCCTCGAACCTGCTGGTTTTGTTGAAGTTGATTATCGTCTTCATCGTGATTGTGGTGGGCGCGTTCTACGTGAACCCGGCCAACTGGACGCCCTTCGCCCCCAACGGCGTGGGCGGCGTGCTCAAGGGTGTGTCGGCGGTGTTCTTCGCCTACATCGGCTTCGATGCCATCTCGACCACGGCCGAGGAATGCAAGAACCCGCAGCGCGATTTGCCCAAGGCGATGATGTACGCGCTGATTATCTGCACGGTGCTGTACGTGATTATCACGCTGGTGCTCACGGGCATGGTGTCGTATAAGGAGCTTGGCGTAGGCGACCCGCTCTCGTTTGTATTTGCCAAAGTTGGCTTGTCGCGTCTGTCGGGGCTGGTGGCGGTGAGTGCGGTGTTTGCGATGGCCTCGGTGCTGTTGGTGTTTCAGCTCGGGCAGCCGCGCATTTGGCTCACGATGTCGCGCGACGGGCTGTTGCCGACGGTGTTCTCGAAGATTCATCCGCGCTTCCATACGCCGTCGTTCGCCACCATCGTCACGGGCTTTTTCGTGGCGGTGCCGGCGCTTATTCTGAACATGGATTTGGTGGTCGACCTCACCAGCATCGGCACGCTGTTCGCGTTTGCGCTGGTGTGCGGCGGCATTCTTATCATCGACCCCTACGGCAAATCGGAGGCCCGTTTCAAAGTGCCGTACATCAACGGGCAGTGGCTGGTGCCGCTGATTCTGGCGGTGGGCGCGTGGCTGGTGGTGCGCTATAACGGCGTCAACAACCACGAGTTTATGCTCGACATTACCGGCCAGCGCGGCTGGATTGAGCACGACGCGCTGAGCGGCAAAGTGACCGGCGGCTTCGCCCACCAGATTCCGACGCTGGTGTTCTTTCTCTTCTGCGTGGGGCTGGCGGTGCTTTCGTTCCGCAAGCGGCTCTCGCTGCTGCCCACGCTGGGCCTGCTCATCAACCTGTACCTGATGACGGAGCTGGGCATCAGCAACTGGACGCTGTTTTTCGTGTGGCTGCTGATTGGCTTGGCCGTGTATTTCGGCTACGGCTATAAGAACTCGAAGCTGGGCCGCACGCCGGAGCTGGTGGCGTAGCAACTGTTTCGTTAGAGCTTGAGAGAAGCCCTAGCTGCTGCTGCGGCCAGGGCTTCTGGCCGTTACGTTTTCCAGCCGAGCCAGTCGGTCAGCCACAAGCCGCCCACCACGAGGGCCACGCCTACCGCGACCACCACGCCCGTCACCACGCCGATGGCCACCACCCACGCCACGCCAGGCACCTTATCCATCCTGTCCTTATCCTCAAAGAAACGCATGGAGCGAAGGTAGCCCCCAGCAGTGGGGAAGGGTTGGCGGCAGATTGCTACCGCTCAACGACTAAGCTGACCGGGCAACGCACGAGTGTGCACTGGAAAGCGTATTTTTTCTTTCACCAAACGACGCCTGTTTACCGTACGACCGTTTGGGTAAACCAACTGTATCATTGGGTATGACCAACTGCTGTCGGCACATTTGCTGCGGAATTTTCTTCCTCGTAGGCCTCCTGGATGCTCACTTTGCGACTGGAAAGCCAGAGGCACGCCTGCCTTCTCAAGCACTGGGAGACACACTCCTTGGGGAAGTGCGCCGCTATTTCAAAAACGGCCAACTGTTGGAACGCTACCGCTTGGTCAACGGGCAGTTTGAAGGTGCTCGCGTTATCTATTACGCCTCCGGGCGCGTGGACCGTGAAATGACCTATCGAGGGGGATGGCCACATGGCTTGTTCAAGGCTTACGACAAAGAGGGGCGCCTACAGCGGGAAATTAGGAAGTGTTAACAATCGCGCAACCAGAGCACGGTTGCTGCCAAGTGAATAAAAGCCAGAAAATGCCGGTCCAACTTGTCGTAGCGCGTGGCCACGCGGCGAAACTGCTTGAGGCGGCTAAA
>NZ_JALBGC010000003.1 GCF_022631375.1 Hymenobacter cyanobacteriorum | reverse complement strand
GGCATGGCTGGGTCAGGCTCTCGCCCATTGCCCAATATTCCCTACTGCTGCCTCCCGTAGGAGTCGGGCCCGTATCTCAGTGCCCGTGTGGGGGACCAGCCTCTCAGCTCCCCTAGCCATCGTCGCCTTGGTGGGCCGTTACCCCCCCAACTAGCTAATGGCACGCAACCCCATCCGAATCCAATAAATCTTTAACTGTTATGTGATGCCACACTGCAGTTTTATGCGGTATTAATCCGCCTTTCGGCGGGCTATCCCCCAGATTCGGGTAGGTTGGTTACGCGTTACGCACCCGTGCGCCACTATCAGTATTGCTACTGACCGTTCGACTTGCATGTATTAGGCCTGCCGCTAGCGTTCATCCTGAGCCAAGATCAAACTCTCCATTGTAAAATATTCTACACCACGGCGAACCGTGGCTGATGTCGAGTGCGAATCCGACTCGTCTTGACGAGTTCTATGTATTCGTGTTACGCTTGTAATTGCTGCTCCTTACATCGCTGCAAGAAGCCCTTACTATTTGTCTTTTCCAAACATTCAAAGAACGTGTACCGCTTCCAATTGAAGTGATAGTGTGGCCGTTAGCAGCCGTTGTTTCTTCTTTTCAAATACCTTTCTTGCGATTGGGAGTGCAAAGGTAAGAAGAAGTTTTGAACGAACAAGCGAAATGTGAAAGTTTTTATTTTTTCGTCGTTTCGCTTTTCAATCCGTGGCCGCCTCCTGTCGAAGCGGGGTGCAAAGGTAAGGCGCTTTTTTCGGCTTTCGCAAGGGCTGTCGAAATTTAATTTTCGAAGGCTTTGGCGAAGCGGCACGGCGGGCAATACATGTATTGTCAGCGTGAAGTTCCTGACCATTTCAATTTTCCTACCGGAGCAGTTGCTTTAGCAGAACCCGAGGCCCGGTTGGCGATTGGGAGTGCAAAATTAGGAGGAATTTCTGGCGTGACAAGGGGTGGCAAGCAACTTTTGCTGGAGGCAGCCGTAGCACGGGCGGTTTTGATGGGGCGGGCCATTTGGAATCAGAGACTTATACCGCAGTGTATTTTTTTGAAAATTCTGGCGGATTGGCTCGGGGGCGAAGAATTCGGTGAGGCTGGGCAGCAGCAGCTGTTTATGGCAGCAACAAATCCGTTGTATTAGTGTATTAAATAAGAATCCCCAACGCCACGACGAAATCGCGGAGTTGGGGATTCTTGTAAATATGCTCGTGTGCTACTTCAGCGGCGGCAGGGCGGCGAGCAGGGTTTTCAAACCAGCCTCCGCATCCTTGCCGAGGTTCACGCGGAGGGTGCGGCGGCCGTTGTCGAGCAGGGCTTGCAGGTCGCCGAGGGCCTGGGCATTCTTGAAGGTGCCGAAGGTGTAGGAGCGGCCGGGCAGGGCCAGGTCCTGCGGGTTGTCGTCGGTGAACTGAATAAACAGGCCCGTGTTGGGGCCGCCCTTGTGGTACTGGCCGGTGCTGTGCAGGAAGCGCGGACCGTAGCCCGAGGTGGTGGCCAGGTGCAGCTCCTGCATCACGCGCTGGCGCAGGGCCAGCAGGCTGGCGCTCACGGCGGGCGTTTCGGTGAGGTAGGCTTGCAGGCAGACGAAATCGCCGGGCTGGGCTTGGGCGAAGAAGGCTTTGAGCACGCTGGCCGCGCCGTCGCCGTGGGCGGCGGTGTAGTAGTCCACGCCGTTTTCGCTGGCGGCGGGGGCTTCGGTTTCGGGCAGCTTGCCTTCGGTTTCCACGGCCTTCATCAGCTTATCGGTGGCCGTTTTGGCGGCCTGCACGTTGGGCTGGTCGAAGGGGTTAATCCGGAACACGGCGCTGGCCACGGCCGTGGCCACTTCCCAGCGGTAGAACTCCTGGCCGAGGTCGAAGGCGTCCTTCATCAGCAGGGTGATGACGGGGTGGCCGGCAGCGGCCAAGGCCTGCAGCTTGCCGGTGTTGGACTCGTCGGCCTGGTCCTTGTAGCCTACGTATACAAACACGCGGTCCTGGCCGTAGATGCTGGGGTCGCCCAGCGGCTCGCCGGCCACGGGCAGGATGCCCTTGCCTTCTTTGCCGGTGCTTTCGGCGATGAGCTGCTCCAGCCACAGGCCGAGGTCGTGCAGGGAATCGGGCACCACGATGGTGAGCTTGTCGCGGCCCTGCGAGGCCAGCACGCCCAGGGCGGTGCCGAATTCGAGGCCGGGGTTTTTATCGGTCGGGCCATAAGCGCCGCAGGCGCGCATCATCAGAATGGCGCGCTCCAGAATCTCGCCGATGGGCAGGCCGTAGAGGGCCGCCGGCACCAGGCCGAAGTAGGTGAGGGCCGAGAAGCGGCCGCCCACCTCGGGGAAGTTGAGGAAGATGCGGCGGTACTTGGCCTCCGTGGCATCGGTCACGAACTTGGAGCCCGGGTCGGTGATGGCCACGAAGTTTTCGCCGGCCTTGTCGCCCTTGATTTCTTTGACTTTGGCGTAGAAATAGTCGCCGAAGGCTAGCGGCTCGGCCGTGGTGCCGGATTTGCTGGCCACGATGAACAACGTCTCGGCCAGCGGCAGCTCCGCTTCGATGGCCCGCACGGCACCAGGGTCGGTGGTGTCGAGCACTGACATCGGCAGGCCGTTTTCGCCTTTTGGGAAGGAGGATTTAAACACGATGGGGGCCATCGTGCTGCCGCCCATGCCCATCACCACGACGTGCTTGAAGCCGGCGGCCTGCACCTCGTGCACGAATTGCTCGATTTCGGGCACGGCGCCCACCATCGTTTCGGCCACGCGCAACCAGCCCATATAGCTGCGGATGCTGTGCTGGCCAGCCTCGTCGCTGGTCCACAAGTCCGCCTTCTTGTCCCAGAAGCCGTGCACGAAATTGTCGGCCTTGAACTTGGCCAGCTGCGCATCCACGGCGGCCTGGTACTGGCCCAGCTCCATTTTGGCTTCGTCCACTTTATCTTCCACGGCCAGGGCGCGCTTCTTCTCGATGGACTGCATGAGCTTGGCGAAGGGCTCTTTGAATTTCTGCGCGCCGTCTTCTTCGAGGTGTTGGGTCAACTCCTCCAGGTTGATGCCCAGCTCGGGCAGGCGGGCCAGCACGTCTTTCGAGTGCTCCAGGTTGGTTTCGATGGTGGCGGCCACCTTGCCGCTTTTGCCGAACAGGTCCAGCGTTTCCACTGGTACGGTGTTCACGGTGTGCGGGCCGATGAGGCCGTCGACGTAGCGCAGGTTGTCGTATTTGGGGTTTTTGTTGCCGGTGCTGGCCCAAAGCAGGCGCTGGGTTTCGGCACCTTTGGCGGCCAGTGCCTCCCAGCGCGGGCCCGAGAAAATCTCCTTGTAAATTTGGTACGCCTGCTTGGCGCTGGCAATGGCCACTTCGCCCACGAGGCTTTCGGCAAGCTTGGCTTTATCGCCGCCTTCGGCCGCGATTTTTTCCAGCTGCGGGTCAATCAGCACGTCGATGCGGCTGAGGAAGAAGCTGGCTACCGAGTCGATGCGGGCCAGCGGCTCGCCCTTGGCGGCGCGGTCCTCGAGGCCGGCGATGAAGGCTTCGGTCACCAGACGGTAGCGCTCCAGGCCGAAAATCAGGGTCACGTTCACGTTCACGCCTTCCGAGATGAGGCGGCGGATGGCGGGCAGGCCCTCCAGCGTGGCCGGCACTTTTATCATCACGTTGGGACGGTCCACGGCTTTCCACAGGGCCAGTGCCTCGGCGATGGTGCCTTCGGTGTCGTTCACCAGCTCGGGCGATACTTCGAGGCTCACGTAGCCGTCGGAGCCGTGGTCGGGGCCATCGTAGAGGGGGCGGAACAGGTCGGTCGCGGCCTGCACGTCCGACACGGCCAGGTTGGTATAGATTTCGTCGGTGGTTTTGCCTTGCAGAGCCAGCGCTTTGATGGCCGAATCGTAGTCGGCGGTATCGCCGATGGACTTGGCGAAAATGGCCGGGTTCGAGGTTACGCCGCGCAGGGCTTCGTTGCTAATGCGGTGCTGGAGCTTGCCGTCGATGATGATGGGGCGGCTGATAAAGTCCAGCCACAGGCTTTGGTCGAACTGGCGGATGTCAACGAGAGGGTTCATATCAGGTGTAATGGGTTCAGTAGTTCAAGGCCCCAAAGGTCAGGTACGGCGGGCGTTGTTGGAAACGGGTGTACGCGAAAAGTGGGAAAAGGAAGCGCACTTCCTGTCATCCTGAGCGCAGCGAAGGACCTTATCACCGATGAACAACTTGCAGTAACTGCTACTCCAAACGTGATAAGGTCCTTCGCTGTGCTCAGGATGACAGACGCTATACTTCAGATGACAATACCTATTCGCTGCATTATGCTTATGCTACTTTTGCCCGCATGACGCCCACCGCTACGCCGCCCACCATCGTTTTCCTGCACGGTTTTGCCGAAAGCCGCGAGGTTTGGACCGACTTCACCCGCGCTTTTCCCGACGGCTACCGGCTGCTGGCGCCCAACCTGCCCGGCCACGGCACCAACCTCGCGCCCGTGCCCGATTTCTCGATGGAAGCCCAGGCCCGTTACGTCATTGAGTATCTGAATCAGAAGGGTTGTCCCGAGCCGGTGCTGCTGGTGTGCCACAGCATGGGCGGCTATGTGGCGCTGGCGCTGGCCGAGCGCTGGCCCCAGCGGGTAGCCGGACTGGCCTTCGTCAACTCCTCGGCCCTGGCCGATACCGACGAGAAGCGCCAGAACCGCGAAAAGAACATCGCCTTCGTGCAGAAGCACGGCGTGGGCAAGTTCATGGAATCGTTCGTGCGGCCGCTGTTTGCGCCCGTCAACCGCGACCGTCTCACCGAGGCGCGCGGGCTGCTGGAGGAAATCGGCAAGGCCACGCCCGAAACCACCATTGTGGGCGCGCTGCGCGGCATGGCTGCCCGTCCCGACCGCACCGCAGTGCTGGCCAAAGCGCCGTTTCCGGTGCTACTGGTGGCGGGCAAGCACGATGTGGCCGTGCATTTTGAGGAGGCGGTGCGGCAGGCGGCCCTGCCGCCGGTGGGGTCGGCGCTGTTTCTGGAAGGCAGCGGGCATTTGGCTTACCTGGAGCAGCCCGAGCCCACGCGCCGGGCGGTGCTGGCGCTGGCAGCGGCGGTGTTTGGGCGGTATGGTCAGCTCTAGTAGATGCAATAGATATAAAGGCATGGGTAGCCCAGCGCCAAGCGGAATTGGCTAATGAAGTCGGGTTGCCGAAGGATGAATGCAGTTATGCCACCGATGCAGTAGATTGCAGCTCCGCCATCAATTGTGGTTGGGGTTGCGCTCATGAAAACGCTCGGAAAATTGATGGTTCTGGGAGTGGCTATCCTGGCAACGCCCCTAGGGGCGGCGAGCCAAGCCTTACCAGCTACGACTGTGGCCGTGCTGCAGCAACGGTACAACGAGTCGTTCGCCAATCCTGCCGAGCTCATCAGCGGGCCGGAATACGTTGATAAAACCCTGCGGTACCACCACCGCGAAGGCTTCCCGTATTTTTTGCTGCCCGACCCTCAGGCGGGCAGCGTTTACTACAACAACCACGCGTTTGGCAATCAGCAGCTGGCGTATGATGTGGTGCTTGACCAGGTAGTGCTGCAGTTTCCGGGCAGTCCGTACCGGTTTCGGCTGGTGAATGAGAACGTGCGCTCCTTCACGGTGGGCGACCACCGATTCGTGCGCCTGGTGGCCGATAGTGCCTCGGGCAGCGTTATTCGAACGGGTTTTTACGAAGTATTGGCCGAAGGCAGCGCGCAGGTGCTAGCCCGGCGCGCAAAGCGGTTGCAGGAGAAAAAAGGGCAGGATTTTATCGACGTGGAACTCATCCCGACCGATAGGTTATTCGTGCGGAAAGCCGGCCGCTACTACCCCATCAATAACAAAAACGCCCTGCTGCGGCTGCTGGCTGACCGTACCAAAGACCTGCAGAAGTACGTGCAGACACACAAGCTTAAATTCAGCAAAAAGCACCTGGAGGCCAGCACAGTAGAGCTGGCGAGCTACTACAACGGCCTACCCCCGCAATAAGCTAATTTCCTTTCCAACGTTATTTTTATTTGCCCTCGATGATGCACCGCTACGCGCTGCTCATCCTCTTTTTCGGTTGGCTACTGCCCGGTGTGAGCCGGGCCCAGCAACAGCCGGAAAAGATGGTGAGCGGGTCTTTTTCGCAACTACCATTTGAGCAGTTTGCCCGCCAGGTGGAAACCCAGACGGGCGTTCGGTTTTACTTCGACCCCAAGGCCGTGGACAGCCTGCGGGTGACGCTGCAGGTACAGCGCCAGCCGCTGAGCACCGTGCTGCAGCAGGCGCTGCAAAATACCCCCTTTCGCTTTGATATCGACGAGGAAAACCGGGTATTTGTGACCGGCAAAGCGGCCCTGGTGCCCAGTCTGCCCGGCAATTTCTTCCAACCTGACATTGCCAGCGGCCCGCCCGACCTGGCCCGGGCCGACTCGCTGGCCACGCCGCTGGGCCGCGCGCGCTACGTGAGCGGGGCCGAGTACCAGGTGCACGAGTTTGGGGCCGCCGGTGGCACTGGCACCAATGGCCGCGCCACCCTGGCCGGCCACATCCGCGACCAGAAATCGGGCGAGCCGGTGATTGGGGCATCTATTTATGAAGAAACGACTAACGAGGGCACCAGCACCGACCAGTTTGGGGCCTACTCGCTCACGCTGGCGCTGGGCCGGCACACCCTGAAAATCCGCGGCGTGGGCATCAAAAACACGCGGCGGCAGGTGGTGCTGCGGGCCGATGGCAAGCTGGAAATCGAGGTGGAGGAAGACATCATTCCGCTGAAGGAAGTGGTGATTGAGGCCGAGAAGGACAAGAATGTGTCGAGCCTGCAGATGGGCGTGGAGAAAATCGACATCAAGACCATGCGCCAAGTGCCCACGGCCTTCGGCGAAACCGACATTCTGCGGGTGGTGATGACCTTGCCCGGCGTGAAATCGGTGGGCGAGGGCAGCACCGGCCTGAACGTGCGCGGCGGGGCCACCGACCAGAACCTGATTCTGTTCAACGACGCGACGGTGTATAATCCGTCGCACTTGTTCGGGTTCTTCTCGGCGTTCAACCCCGACATTCTGCAGGGCGTGGAGTTGTATAAGAGTGCCATTCCGGCCAAGTATGGCGGGCGCTTGTCGTCGGTGCTCGACATCACGACCCGCGAGGGCAACAAAAAGAAATTCGCCGGCTCGGGCGGCATCGGGCCACTCACCAGCCGCCTCACGCTGGAAGGCCCGCTGGTGAAGGACAAAAGCGCGTTCATCATCAGTGGCCGCACCAGCTACTCCGACTGGTTGCTGCGCCGCTTGTCGAGCCCCGCGCTACGGCAAAGCTCGGCGTCGTTCTACGACGTGACGGCGTACGTGAGCCATGAAATCAACGAGAAGAACTCGGTGTACGCGACTGGGTACCTGAGCACCGACAAGTTTCGGCTGGCCAGCGATACCTCGTACCGCTACCTCAACCAAACGGCCAGCCTGAAGTGGCGGCACACGTTCAGCAACAAGCTTTTCGGAGTGTTCACGGGCGCGTACAGCCATTACGACTACGCCATCACGAGTTCCAAAAATCCGGTGAACGCCTCGCAGCTGGCTTATGCCATCAACCAGCCCAGCCTGCGGGCCGATTTCACGTTCTTTCCCAACCCGCGGCATACGGTCGACTTCGGAGTCAGCTCGCAGCTCTACGATATCGCACCTGGCAGCCTGCTGCCGCAGGGCGATGCCTCGCTGATACGCCCCGATGTGCTGCCCCGCGAGCGCGGCCTGGAAAGCGCCATTTACGCGGCGGACCGCATCGACCTGACGGCGCGGCTGTCGGTGTCGCTAGGACTGCGCTTTTCTTTTTACCAAGCCCTGGGCCCGCGCGATGTGTACCGGTACGAGGCTGGCAGCGCCCGCTCGCTGAGCACCCTCACCGATACCGTGAAGTACACTTCCGGCAGCGTGCTGGCGCATTACCAGGGGCCGGAATACCGGCTGTCGGCGCGCTACTCGCTCACCGACAACTCGTCGGTGAAGCTGAGCTACAACCGCACCCGCCAGTACATCCACCAGCTTTCGAACACCGCTTCGGTATCGCCGGCCGATATCTGGAAGCTGAGCGACGCGAATGTTCGGCCGCAGGTGGGCGACCAGTACTCGATTGGCTACTACCGCAACTTCAAAAACAACACCATCGAGACTTCGGTGGAGACGTACTACAAGACACTGAAAGACTTTGTGGACTACAAGAGCGGGGCCACGCTGGTGCTCAACCGCCACATCGAAACCGACATTGTGAATGCCCACGGCAAAGCCTACGGCGTAGAGGTAATGGTGCGCAAGCTAACGGGCAAACTGAACGGCTGGGTAAGCTACACCTACTCGCGCTCGCTGGTGCAGGTGAACGAGGGGACCACGGCCGACATGATAAACGGGGGCAACTACTACCCCAGCAACTTCGACAAGCCCCACGACGTGACCCTGGTGGGCAACTACCGCCTGAGCCGCCGCTTCAGCACCTCGCTCAACTTCAACTACAGCACCGGCCGGCCCATCACCCTGCCGCTGGCCAAGTACTACGAGGCCAACTCGCTGCGCGTGCTCTACTCCGACCGCAACGCCTACCGCGTGCCCGATTACCTGCGCGTGGACATTGGCCTGAACATCGAAGGCAACCACCGGGTGAAGAAGCTTGCCCATAGTTCCTGGACGGTGGGCGTGTACAACCTGACGGGCCGTCGCAACCCGTATTCCATCTATTTCAAGTCGGAAAATGGTCAGATTAATGGCTATAAGCTGTCCATTTTTGGCCAGCCCATTCCTTCGGTCACCTATAATTTCAAATTCTAAATGAGCTTATCTACTTTCTGCTATCGGCTGGCGTGGGTGTGTGGCCTGGCGCTGCTGCTGCTGCCGGCCTGCACCGAGCGCTACATTCCGGATGTTATCAGCTCGCCAAACAGCTACCTGGTGGTGGATGGCTTTATCAACAGCCAGGGCATCAGCTCCATTAAGCTGTCGCGCACCACGGCCATTGCGGCCACCAAGGTGCCGCCGGTCGAAACCAAAGCCACGCTGTTCATTGAAGAAGAAGCCGGCACCCGCTACCCGCTCACCGAAAACCCGTTGGGCACCTACACTTCGGCCAACCTGACGCTGAACCCGGCCAAGCGCTACCACCTGCGCATCAATACGTTTGCGGGCAAGGCCTACACGTCGGACTTTGCACCGGTGAAGACCACGCCGGCTATTGATGCGGTGACCTGGGAAACCAATCCGGATGGGCTCAATATTCTGGTAGACAGCCACGACCCGACCAATGCCACGCGCTATTACCGCTGGGAGTGCGACGAGGCCTGGGAGTTTAACACCCCTTACCGCCCGATAGTGGAGTACGTGAACGGAGCCATCCGGCCGATTGCCGTTCCTTACCCGGACTATTGCTGGGCTTTTGGCACCTCGACTGCCATCACCATTGGTAAAACGACGGCGCTGACGCAGGACGTAGTATCGAAGTTTCCGGTGCGGTACCTGCCGTCGTCGTCGGCGCGCCTGCAGCGCAAGTACAGCGTGCTGGTGCAGCAGTATGCCCTGACCAGCGAGGAGTATGCTTACTGGGATTTGCAGCGCCGCAACACCGAAAGCCTCGGCACCTTGTTCGACCCGCTGCCTTCGCAGGTTAAGGGCAACCTGCACAACGTGGGCGATGCCTCGGAGCTGGTATTGGGATTCGTAGGAGTGCACTCGCGGGCCGAAAAGCGCATTTTTATCAACCACGCCCAGCTGCCTCGCACCTGGGTCACCATCACCGGCTACGAGTCGTGCGAGCCCCCGGATACGGCCTTGGTAGGGCAGCTGGATGGCCTGTTGGCGGGCGGGCGGCTCTACGTGCCCATTTACCCGTTCTATACCAAAACCGGCTATATTTTTGGCTATGCCATTTCCACACCGGTTTGTGTGGACTGCCGCAAGCGCGGCTCAGCCCTGAAACCCAGTTTCTGGCCCTAAACCTGCGATGATGCACTTGTTACATGCGCGTTGGGTGGCCGGTAAGGCCCACATTGTAGTTCCGGGCCTGCGCCAAGGGGTGTTGCTGGCCCTGTGCCTGTTGGCAGGGCGGCCCGCCCTGGTGCGAGCGCAGGCTCCCGCCGACGTGGCGAGCGAGCTCACCCGTTACCAGCAGACGGCCGTACCCGAAAAGCTTTTTCTGCACATCGACCGCCCGCTTTATCTCAGCGGCGAAACCATGTGGTTTAAGGCTTACGCCTCGGACGGCGCTACCGGCCTGCCGCTGGCCCTGAGCAGCGTGGCCTACGTGGAGGTGCTGAATGTGCGGAACCAGCCCGTGTTGCAAGGCAAGGTGGCGTTGAAAGAAGCAGCCGGCCGAGGTTCGTTTCTGTTGCCCGCCTCGCTCCCCTCGGGCCGCTACACCGTGCGGGCCTACACCCGCTGGATGCAGAATTTCGCACCCGAAACCTACTTTCACAGCACCGTGACGGTGGTGAACACCACGACGGCCCTGAGCGCCGCCCCGGCCAAAGACTCGGCGGCCGTGGATGCGCAGTTTTTTCCGGAAGGTGGGCGGCTGGTGCAGGGCCTGCGCAGCAAGGTGGGCTTTAAGGTGACGGACAGGGGCGGCCGCGGCCGGGCGGCCACCGGCCAGGTGCGCAACCAGCGGGGCGAGGTGGTCGCCACCTTCCGCACGCTGCAGCAGGGCATGGGCTCTTTTGAGCTGACGCCTGCTTCGGCCCGCGACACCTACACGGCGGTAGTGCAGCCAGCGGGGCTGCCCCCTCTCATGCGCAAGCTGCCTGCTGCCGATGAATGGGGCTACGTGGTGCGCCTCGAAGACAGCAGCCCCGAGCAGCTGACCCTGACGGTGAGCAGCCCCGCCGGCCAGCCCGAAATCCTGTCGCTCCTCACGCACGGGCGGCGGCAGGCGGCGGCCGTAGGCCAGGCCACGCTCGCGAATGGGCAAGCGGTGTTCACCATTCGAAAAGCGCTGCTGCCCGATGGAGTAGCGCATCTCACCGTCTTCAACGCGGCCCGCAAGCCCGTAGCCGAGCGGCTGTACTTTACCCCCCCCCGGCAGCCGCTGGCCCTCGAAGCCCGGGCCGACAAGCCCCAGTACACAACCCGCGAGAAGGTGACCGTGCAGCTAGGCGCCACCAGCCAGCCGGCCAGCCTCTCGATGGCCGTGTACCGCCTCGACTCGCTGAATGCCAGCCCCGCCAGCACCATCGACCAGTACCTGGCGCTCACGGCCGACCTGAAGGGCACGGTGGAGAACCCGGGCTACTACTTCACGGCCACCGGCGCGGAAGCCGCTGCGGCTGCGGATAACCTGATGCTGACGCAGGGCTGGAGCCGGTTTCGGTGGGCCGAGGTGCTGAGCCCGACAGCTCCTGCCCTACCTTTCTTGCCCGAGCCCAACGGGCTGGTGGTGCGCGCCCGGCTTACGCAGGCCGGCTCCGGCCAGCCCAAGCCGGGCATCGTGACGTACCTCACCGCGCCCGGCCCGACAACGACTCTGAGCAACACGCGCAGCGACGCCAACGGCCTGGTGCAGTTCGAGATGCCCAAGATACTGGGCCCACGCGAGCTGGTGATGCTAACCGACCCGCGGCAGGACAGCACGAGTCGGCTGGCCCTCATCAGCCCGTATTCGACGCACTACGCGACGGCTTTGCAGCCTGCTTTTGCCCTGGTGCCCCGTTTCCAGCAAGACTACGCCAAGCGGCACCTGCAGGCGCAATTGCAGCAGGCCTATGCCGGCCCAAACCGCCACCGCTACCTGCTGCCCCCAACGGATACGCTGTCGTTTTTCGGCCCTCCCAGCGAAACCTATTACTTGGACCGCTACACCCGCTTCAAGGTGATGGAAGAGGTGCTGCGCGAATACGTGCCGGGCGTGGTCGTACGTATTCGCAAAGACGGTTTTCACTTCATGGTGGTGGACGAAGTAAACAAAACCGTCCTCACCGAAAACCCCATGGTGCTGCTCGACGGCGTGCCGGTGTTCAACCTCAACCGCATCATGAAGATGGACCCGCTCAAAATCCGCAAGCTGGAGGTGGTGGACAGCCGCTACTTCCACGGTGCGGCCATTTACGACGGCGTGGTGAGCTTCAGCACTTACAAGGGCGACCTCGAAGGCTTCCAGCTCGACCCGCAGGTGCTGGTGCAGCAGTACGAGGGGCTGCAAGTGCAGCGCGAGTTTTACGCCCCGCGCTACGATACGCCCGAGGCCGCCCAGAGCCGCCTGCCCGACCTGCGCAACCTGCTGTACTGGAACCCCGACATCACTACTTCCGCCACTGCTTCAAAGCCGCTGTCCTTCTATACCGGCGACCAGGCCGGGCGCTACCTCGTGGTGCTGCAGGGCCTGGGGGCCAATGGCCAGGCGGGCAGCCGCCGCTTCGTACTGGAGGTGAAGCCGGCCTTGTAAACAGCCGGAACGGCTTCAGGATTCGCGGGGGGCGGGCACTTCGCCCACCTGCTTGTACACCGGCAGCTCGTAGAACGGGCGCAGCAGGCGCACCACGTCGAGGGCATCGGCGAGGGCTTCGTGGGCTACTTCGCGTTCCAGGCCAGCGCGGGCTTTGCAGATGCTCATGCTGGGCAGGCGCGAGTCTTTGTGCCAGTTGAGGTAGAAGGCGGCCGGGTCGAGCATGGCGGGCTCGGCGCGCACCAGGGTGCCGTAGCCGGGCAGCTCTTTCAGGAAACCCAGGTCGAACACGGCGATGTTTTTGCCGGCCATGGTCACGCTCACGCAGTCGTGCTTGTCGGTTTTGAAGCCCTGAGCCAGCAGGAACTCGCGCAGCTGGGGCAGCAGCTCGGCGGGCTGGCACAGCTCGGGGTTGGGCTCTTTTTGAGCCAGTTCCACAAACAGGCGGGCATTGAGGGCAATGGCCCCGGCCGTGCCCACGTACTCGGGATGGCGCACCACGCGGCGGAAGGCGGGCAATTCGGCCAGCGGCACAGGGCGGCGGCTGTCTTCGACCACGGCGGCCAACTCCAGGATTTGGTGACGGGCCGGGTTCGAACCGGAGGTTTCGAGGTCGAGGGAAACGTAGCGCATGGGGCCTGTGTACGGCAAGGGCCGGGCAACCGATACCCCGCAGTGAAATGCGAGCGGCAGGCGGGCAAGGCGCCAGGGCGTTGATTTACGGATTCGGGCCTTATCTTCGGCACGCTGGTTATGGCCGCCGCTACCCCGGCCGGTTTAGCTCGGTTTCGCTCTGCTGTTGCTCTTGCCCGGGCGCGTTTTCGCGTGGGCTGGCCTTCCATCGGCTGCAACAGCCTCCTTTCCTGACCCATACCGAGGGTCCGCCCGCCTCTTACCGGCGGCGGGCCAACGTTCCGCCCTTCCCCATGAAAACATTCTGCACCGTGCTCGCCGTTGCGGCGGGCATTTTCGCGCTGGGCCAGCCGGCCCGCAGCCAAACTACGTCCCCGGCGGCCGATAGCATGCTGGTGGCGGTGGCCGTGGTTTCGGCCCAACAGCAGTACACGGCTTCGTTTACCGACCAGCCGCAACTCTACAACGGGCCTGAATACGCCGACTATTCCCGGCGCTACAACGCCCGCATCGGCCACCAGTTTTTTCTGGCGCCCGACCGGCAGCCCGGCAGCGTGGACTACAACGGGCATTACTTCCCCAACATTCAGCTGGCCTACGACGTGGTGCGCGACCAAGTGGTAGTGCCCGTAGCCGACAGCCCCCTCACCCTGCGCCTCGTGGACGAGCACGTGCGCGCCTTCGACATTGGCTCCCACCACTTTGTGCGCGTGGTGGCCGATAGCAGCACCGGGCCCGATGTACGCACCGGCTACTACGAAGTGATGGTGGATAGCTGCGTGCAGGTGGTGGCCAAACGCTCGAAGCGCCTGCACGAACAACTAAAGGACCGGGTGACCGACGTGGAGTTTGTGGTAACCGACCGGTATTTCATCCGCAAAGCCGGGGTGTACTACCCGGTTACCAGCAAGGCCACGGCGGTGCGCGTGTTTGCCGACCACAGCCGCGAAGTGCAGCAGTTTATCCGGGAGCAGGCGTTGTCTTTCGGGAAAGAGCAGCTGGATGCTTCGCTGGTGCGGCTGGCCCGCTACTATTGCCACCTGCCGCAGCGCTAAGGCGGATGGTTGCGCGTTGGGTATCTTACTCTTGTTCGTCCTTTCTCTTCTATATGAAGCAAGCTTATTCTCTGCTTTTACTAGTGCTGTTGCTGGGGCTGCCCGCTTTCCGCAGCCACGCCCAGCAGGCCCCCGAGCCGCTGGTAACCGGCGACTTTGTGCGGGTGCCCTTCGAGGAGTTTGCCCGCCAGCTCGAAGCCCAGACCAACTACCGGTTCTACTTCGACCCGCGCTCGGTGGACAGCCTGCGCATAACCGTGCGGGTGCAGAACCAGCCCGTGCAGGCCGTGCTGTACCAGGCGCTGCTGGGCAGCAACTACCGCTTCGGCGTCGATGCCCAACGGCGGGTGTTTGTGTCGTCGGGCACGGCCATCAACCCGGCGCTGCCCGAAGATTTTTTCCAGCCCCAGGGTACTTCGGCCCTGGCCGACTTGCCCGATGATGAGCCCGTGGCGGTGGCGGCCGGCCGCTCGCACCTCATCAGCGCGGCCGAGTACAAGGTGTACACCATTGGCACGGGCAGCACCAGCGGGCGGGCCACGCTGGCCGGCCACCTGCGCGATGTGAAAACCGGCGAGCCCGTAATCGGGGCGTCTATTTACGATGAGGCGCTGAACGTGGGCGCCAGCACCGACCAGTTTGGGGCCTACTCGCTGACGCTGCCCGTGGGCCGCCGCAACCTGAAAATTCGCGGCGTGGGCATCAAAAACACCCGCCGCCAGGTGATACTGCGCGGCGACGGCAAGCTGGAGATTGAAACGGAAGAAGACATCGTGACCCTGAAAGAGGTGGTCGTAGAGGCCGAGAAGGACAAGAACGTGTCGAGCCTGCAGATGGGCGTGGAGAAAATCGACATCAAGACCATGCGCCAAGTGCCCACGGCCTTCGGCGAAACCGACATTCTGCGGGTGGTGATGACCTTGCCCGGCGTGAAAACCGTGGGCGAGGGCAGCACCGGTCTGAACGTGCGCGGCGGGGCCACCGACCAAAACCTGATTCTGTTCAACGACGCGCCCATTTACAACCCGTCGCATTTGTTCGGGTTTTTCTCGGCCTTCAACCCCGACATTCTGCAGGGCGTGGAGCTGTACAAAAGCGCCATTCCGGCCAAGTACGGCGGGCGCTTGTCGTCGGTGCTCGACATTACGACCCGCGAAGGCAACAAGAAGAAGCTGGGCGGCTCGGGCGGTATTGGCCCGCTCACCAGCCGCCTGATGCTGGAGGGGCCCATTTTCAAGGATAAAAGCTCGTTCATCATCAGCGGACGGGCCAGCTACTCCGACTGGCTGCTGAAGCAGCTGCCCAACCGCAGCTTCTCGCAGAGCGCGGCCTCGTTCTACGACCTTACGGCCCACATCAGCCACGAGTTCAACGACAAAAACACGCTTTATGCCACGGCTTACTACAGCACCGACAAGTTCCGGCTGGCCAGCGACACCACCTACCATTACGTGAACCAGACGGCCAGCCTGAAATGGCGGCACACGTTCAGCAACAAGCTGTTTGGCGTGCTCACGGGCACTTACAGCCACTACGACTACGACGTGACCAGCCGCCAGGACGAGACGACGGCCTCGCAGCTGCGCTACGGCATCAACCAGACGGGCGCGAAGCTCGATTTTAATTTCTTCCCCAATTCGCGGCATACCCTCGACTTTGGGGCCAGCTCGACGCTCTACGACATCATGCCCGGCAGCCTGCTGCCGCAGGGCGAGGCCTCGCTGGTGCGGCCCGACGTGCTGAACAAGGAAAAGGCCCTGGAAAGCGCCCTGTATGCGTCGGACCGGTTCGACATTACGCCGCGCTTTTCGGTGTCGGTGGGTTTGCGCTATTCGTTTTTCCAGGCGCTGGGGCCGCGCGACGTGTACCAGTACGCGCCGGGCGAGTCGCGCTCCGAGTCGTCCATCATCGACACGGTGCGCTACGGCAACAACCAGACCGTGGCCCGCTACCACGGCCCGGAATACCGGCTGTCGACCCGCTATTCGCTCTCGGATAACTCGTCGGTGAAAGCCAGCTACACCCGCACCCGCCAGTACATCCACCAGCTCACCAACACGGCCTCGGTGTCGCCTACCGACATCTGGAAGCTAAGCGACAACAACATCCGGCCGCAGGTGGGCGACCAATACTCGATTGGCTACTACCGCAACTTCAAGAACAACACCATCGAAGCGTCGGTAGAAACCTATTATAAGACACTGAAAGACTTTGTGGACTACAAGAGTGGGGCCACGCTGGTGCTCAACCACCACATCGAAACCGACATCATCAACGCCCAGGGCAAAGCCTACGGCGTGGAAGTGTTTGTGAAAAAGCTCACGGGCAAGCTGAACGGCTGGGTGAGCTACACCTATTCGCGCTCGCTGGTGCAGGTGAATGCCGCTACTACCGCCGACATGATAAACGGCGGCAACTACTACCCCAGCAACTTCGACAAGCCCCACGACGTGACGCTGGTGGGCAACTACCGCCTGAGCCGCCGCTTCAGCACCTCGCTCAACTTCAACTACAGCACCGGCCGGCCCATCACCCTGCCGCTGGCCAAGTACTACGTGAACAACGCCTACCGCGTGTACTACTCCGACCGCAACCAGTACCGCGTGCCCGACTACTACCGCGTCGACCTGGCCCTGAACATCGAGGGCGGCCACAAGGTGAAGAAGCTGGGCCACAGCTCCTGGACGGTGGGCGTGTACAACCTAACGGGCCGCCGCAACCCGTACTCCATCTACTTTAAGTCGACGAACGGGCAAATCCGGGGCTACCAGTTGTCGATTTTCGGCAACCCCATCCCCACGGTCACCTATAATTTCAAATTCTAGATGAAGACCTCCGCCTTTTTCTCGCGGCTGACCGGGCTGGGCATTGGCTTGCTGGGCGTGGCGCTGGCCGGCTGCACGGACCCGTATTTGCCGTCGGCCATCCAGAACCCGCCGCGGCTGCTCGTCGTCGACGGCTTCATCAACAGCAAGGGCGCCACCACCCTGCTGCTCTCGCGCGCCTCGAACCTGGCCGCCCCCGCCGCCCCGCCGGCCGAAACCAAGGCCCGCGTTTACGTCGAAGAACTCGGCGGCCCCAGCGTGCAGCTCACCGAAAGCCCGGCCGGCACCTACACCTCCGCCGCCCGCACCCTGAACCCGGCCAAAAAGTACCGCCTGCACCTGACCACCGCCGCCGGCCAGGAGTTCGCCACCGACTACCAGCCCGTGGTCACCACCCCGCCCTTCGACCGCTTCGGCTGGCGCGCCGAGCCCGACGGGCTGAAAATCTTCCTCGCCGCCCACGACGCTGCCAACGCCACCCACTTCTACCGCTGGCAGTACGAGGAAACCTGGGAGTCCATCCCCATCATCGTCCCGACGCTGGAATGGGAAGTGCTCTACGGCCCGTCGGAGGGCCGGCTCATTCCCATCCGCAACCGGTTTCCGCTCATCTGCTGGGGCAACGAAAAGTCCTCGGACATCAAGCTGGTGAACACCACGCGCCTGGCCCAGGACGTGGTGGCCGACTACGTGGTGCGCGCCCTGCCCACCACCAGCTACCGCCTGCGCCACCGTTACAGCATCCTCGTCACGCAAGCGGCGCAGTCGGAGGACGAGTTTCACTACTGGGAATTGCTGAAAAAGAACACCGAGAACATCGGCACCTTGTTCGACCCCCAGCCCGTGCAGCTCACCGGCAACGTGCGCTGCCTCTCCGACCCCGCGGCCCTGGCCCTGGGCTTCGTGGGCGTGCACTCCGTCGAGCAGCGCCGCCTCTTCGTCGAGCGCAGCCAGCTGCCCTTCGACTGGAACATCAGCAGCGAATACGATAAATGCCCGACGGATGTAGTTAAAACAATCCTTATTCCGCAGGTCTTCGGCTCGCCCGATAACATTCCCATCATCTATGCGCCCGATGGCGTGCTGGCCACCAGCCGCGAGTGCGTGGACTGCCGCCTGCATGGCAGCGTGGTGAAACCGCCGTTTTGGCCCTAGGCCACCCGGCTTCTTATTTCTTGTCTGACTGGTCCTTCCAATGATACATAAGCTAAAATCAGCTGAGTCACTGCTGTTGGCAGTGGGCCTGCTTGGGCTGGGGTTGAGCAGTTGCACGGACCCGTATTTGCCGTCGGCCATCCAAAACCCGCCGCGGCTGCTGGTCGTCGACGGCTTCATCAACAGCAAGGGCGCCACCACCCTGCTGCTCTCGCGCGCCTCGAACCTGGCCGCCCCCGCCGCCCCGCCGGCCGAAACCAAGGCCCGCGTTTACGTCGAAGAACTCGGCGGCCCCAGCGTGCAGCTCACCGAAAGCCCGGCCGGCACCTACACCTCCGCCGCCCGCACCCTGAACCCGGCCAAAAAGTACCGCCTGCACCTGACCACCGCCGCCGGCCAGGAGTTCGCCACCGACTACCAGCCCGTGGTCACCACCCCGCCCTTCGACCGCTTCGGCTGGCGCGCCGAGCCCGACGGGCTGAAAATCTTCCTCGCCGCCCACGACGACGCCAACGCCACCCACTTCTACCGCTGGCAGTACGAGGAAACCTGGGAGTCTATTCCCATCATCGTCCCGACGCTGGAATGGGAAGTGCTTTTTTCTGGTCCTGTGGAGGGCCGCTTGATTCCCATTCGCAACCGCTACCCACTCATTTGCTGGGGCAACGAGAAGTCGTCCGACATCCGGCTATTCAATACGTCACGCTTGAGTCAGGACGTGGTGGCCGACTACGTGGTGCGCGCCCTGCCCACCACCAGCTACCGCCTGCGCCACCGCTACAGCATCCTCGTCACCCAGGCGGCGCAGTCGGAGGACGAGTTTCACTACTGGGAGCTGCTCAAGAAAAACACCGAGAACATCGGCACCCTCTTCGACCCCCAGCCCGTGCAGCTCACCGGCAACGTGCGTTGCCTCTCCGACCCCGCCGCCCTGGCTCTGGGCTTTGTGGGCGTGCACTCCGTCGAGCAGCGCCGCCTCCTCGTCGAGCGCAGCCAGCTGCCCTTCGACTGGAACATCAGCAGCGAATACGATAAATGCCCAACAGATACTATCATACCTAAGCTTTACCCCCAAGTTTTTGGCTCCGCCTACAATAGCCCTATCCGTTATGTACCTGGCGGCACCTTGGCTACCAGCCGCGAATGTGTAGACTGCCGCCTGCACGGCAGCGCGGTGAAACCGCCGTTCTGGCCCTAGGGCTTCTCCAGCTTCCTTTCTTTTTCGATTATTCCTTCCTAATGATTACTAAGGCGAAATCAACTGTCGCTTCATTGCTACTGTTGCTAGGCATTGGCTTGCTGGGCGTGATGCTGGGTGGGTGCACGGACCCGTATTTGCCCTCGGCCATCCAGAACCCGCCGCGGCTGCTGGTCGTCGACGGCTTCATCAACAGCAAGGGCGCCACCACCCTGCTGCTCTCGCGCGCCTCGAACCTGGCCGCCCCCGCCGCCCCGCCGGCCGAAACCAAGGCCCGCGTTTACGTCGAAGAACTCGGCGGCCCCAGCGTGCAGCTCACCGAAAGCCCGGCCGGCACCTACACCTCCGCCGCCCGCACCCTGAACCCGGCCAAAAAGTACCGCCTGCACCTGACCACCGCCGCCGGCCAGGAGTTCGCCACCGACTACCAGCCCGTGGTCACCACCCCGCCCTTCGACCGCTTCGGCTGGCGCGCCGAACCCGACGGGCTCAAAATCTTCCTCGCCACCCACGACGACGCCAACGCCACCCACTTCTACCGCTGGCAGTACGAGGAAACCTGGGAGTCCATCCCCATTCTTATTCCGAGCCTGGAGTGGCGGGTGCCGCCCGCCGCCCCGCGCGAAGGGCTTTTTCCCATCACCACGCGGTTTCCACGCATTTGCTGGGCCACTGAAAAGTCCACCAACATCAAGCTGGTGAACACCACGCGCCTGACGCGGGATGCTATTCCGGACTACGTGGTGCGCGCTCTGCCCACCACCAGCGACCGCCTGCATGACCGGTACAGCATTCTGGTGACGCAAGCGGCGCAGTCGGAGGACGAGTTTCACTACTGGGAATTGCTCAAGAAAAACACCGAGAACATCGGCACCTTGTTCGACCCCCAGCCCGTGCAGCTCACCGGCAACGTGCGCTGCCTCACCGACCCCGCCGCCCTGGCCCTGGGCTTCGTGGGCGTGCACTCCGTCGAGCAGCGCCGCCTCTTTGTCGAGCGCAGCCAGCTGCCCTTCGACTGGAACATCGCCGGCGAGTACGGCAAGTGCGTGCCCGACACCGTGCGCGGGCTGAGCATCGCATCGGCTTTTGGCTCGCCCGACTACATCCCCATATCCGCCACGGTCGGCGGGGTGCTGGGCATCGGCCGCCCCTGCGTGGACTGCCGCCTGCACGGCACCACCGTGAAACCGTCGTTCTGGCCCTAACCAGCCTCTTTCTCGCTCCTTCACTTCCTTTTTTGGCACATGATTAATCGGGCAAAAACCGGCCGCAACTTTCTGGCCGCGGCGCTGCTGGGGCTGCTGGCCGCCGGGCCGGCCGCGGGCCAGGCCGACTCGCTGGGCAGCATTACGCGTCGCCTGCAGCAGTACGCGCAGCGCGACCCGCACGAGAAGCTCTACCTGCACCTCGACCGGCCGCTGTACCTGAGCGGCGAAACCATGTGGTTTAAGGTGTACGCGGCAGAGGGCGCCCACGCCCGGCCGCTGGCCCTGAGCAGCGTGGCCTACGTGGAGGTGCTGGATGCCAAAAACCAGCCCGTGCTGCAAGGCAAAGTGGCCCTGAAAAACGCCACCGGCCACGGCTACTTCACGCTGCCAACCTCGCTGCCGGCGGGCAGCTACCGCGTGCGCGCCTACACCAGCTGGATGCAGAATTTCAGCCCCGAATACTACTTCAATACCGCCGTGACGGTGGTGAACACCCGGCAGGCCTCGGGCGCGCCCAAGGCCGACTCGGTGGCCTATGACGCGCAGTTTTTTCCGGAGGGCGGCAACCTGGTGCAGGGCCTGCGCAGCCGCGTGGCCTTTAAGGTAACCGACCCGGCCGGGCACGGCGTGGCGGCCACCGGCCAGGTGCTCGACAACAAGGGGGCCGTGGTGGCCACGTTTGCCACGCAGCAGCTGGGCATGGGCAGCTTTTTCCTCACGCCTCTCGACAGCCAGCAGCCCTACACGGCCGTGCTGAAGCCAAGCGGCTCGCCTGCCCGCCCGGTGCGCCGGGCGCTGCCCCGCGCCTTCGGGCAGGGCTACGTGCTGCGCCTCGACGACACCAGCCCCACCCAGCTCACCCTCACGGTGAATGCCACCGGCCAGCAGCCCGAAACGCTGTACCTGCTGGGCCACTCGCGCCAGAAAGTGGCCCTCACGGCCCGCCTGGCGCTGGCCAACGGCCAGGCCACGTACGCGTTCGACAAAAGCCAGCTGCTGGAGGGCATTTCGCACCTCACCCTGTTCACGGCCGGCCGGCAGCCGGTGTGCGAGCGGCTGTATTTCCGGGCACCCACCCGGCACCTGGCCCTGGCGGCCAGCGCCGACCAGCCCAGCTACGCCGCCCGCGCCCCGGTGAGCGTGCAGGTAGCCGCTCCCGGCCAGATGGGGCGCAGCAGCGTGTCGATGGCCGTGTACCAGCTCGATTCGCTGGCTACCACGCCGCCGGCCGCCATCGAGGAATACCTGTGGCTGGTGGCCGACCTGAAGGGCTACATCGAAGCCCCCGGCACCTACTTTGCGGCCACCGAGGCCGCCCGCACCGCCGCCGATAACCTGATGCTGACCCAGGGCTGGAGCCGCTGGCGCTGGGAAGACGTGCTGGCGGGCACGGCCGCCCGGTTCGGGCACGTGCCCGAGCCCAACGGCCCCATCATCACGGGCCGCATCACGCGGGCCGGCACCAACGCCCCCGCGCCCTGGACGATGGCCTACCTCGCCTCGCCGAGCCGGACGCTGCGCCTGAGCAACTCGCTCAGCAATGCCGACGGCCGCGTGCGCTTCGAGCTGGGGCCGCTGCCCGGGCCGCGCGAGCTGGTGGTGCAAACCGACCCGCGCCAGGACAGCACCAGCCAGATTACCCTGCTCGAACCGTTTTCGACCAGCTACGCGGCCTCGGCGCTGCCGGGCTACGGGCTGCTGCCGCGCTTCGCGCCGGAGTATGCCCGGCGCCACCTGCAGGCCCAGACGCAGCGCGTGTACCTCGACCGCCGCCGGCCGGCCCTGGCACCGGAAACGGGCGATACCACGTCGTTTTTCGGCAAAGCCACCGAAACGTATTACCTGGACCGCTACACGCGCTTTAAGGTGATGGAGGAAGTGCTGCGCGAGTACGTGCCCGGCGTGGTGGTGCGCATTCGCAAGGACGGCTACCACCTGATGGTGGACGACCTCATCAACAAGGCCCTGCTGGGCAACAACCCCATGGTGCTGCTCGACGGGGTGCCGGTGTTCAACATGAACAAAATAATGGCCCTGAACCCGCTGAAGGTGCAGAAGCTGGAGGTGATGGACAGCCGCTACGTGCACGGCGCGGCCATCTACGACGGGCTGGTGAGCTTCACGACCTACAAGGGCGACCTCGAAGGCTTTCAGCTCGACCCGCACGCGCTGGTGCAGCAGTACGAGGGCACGCAGGCGCAGCGCGAGTTCTTCGCTCCGCGCTACGACACGCCCGAAGCCCGCCAAAGCCGCCTGCCCGACCTGCGCAACCTGCTCTACTGGAATCCCAACATCGGCCTGGCCGGGGCCACGCCCCAAACCCTGCGCTTCTACACCGGCGACCAGGCCGGGCGCTACCTCGTGGTGCTTCAGGGCCTGGCCGCCGACGGAAAAGCCGGCAGCCAGCAGTTTACCTTCGATGTGAAGCCCGCCTTGTAAGCTGACCGTTCCTGGCCACCCATAACGAAAAAAATGCCCGGTGCTGCGTAGCACCGGGCCTTTTTGCTATTTTGCTATCTATGAAACTGTTTAGAAACTCGGTATTTCTTGTGTGTTTGTCATTCTGAGTGCAGCGAAGAACCTTCTCACGGCTGAGCAACTTTATCAGGACGTGAGAAGGTCCTTCGCTACGCTCAGGATGACAACGTTTTCGACTTTCTAAGCCAGCAACCGAGCCGCCAGCGGCTGCTAGTGCTGCACCTGCTGGCGGCTGGGGGCCCCAGCAGGCGTGGGCACTTCCAGGTAGTAGAAGCCGTTGGGCAGGGCGCGCACGTCGAGCACCACGCGGGCACTGGTGGCGGGGGCGTGGCGCAGGGTGCGGCCCTGGGCATCGCGCAGGCGCACCTGGCCATGCGCGCCGGCCGGCACGGGCACCGTGAGGTCGGTGGCGGCGGGGTTGGGATAGGCAGTGGTGCTGGCCTGGCGGCACTCTACGCAGGGCTCGGGCTCGATGGGGCCGCCGCCGCTGCAGTCACCGTAGATGGAAATTTGCCAGCAGTTTTGGGATTTGGATTATTTATCCGCAAGGACTGGGCTGAACCCTCCCTCGGTGCGGTGAGCACGCTCAGCAACGCAATTGAACAGCTTAACAACCGGAAGTAAAAGTGTTTCATGATATTGTTGAAAATGGTGAAATGACGAAAAAAATCAAAACTTTACTGCAGCCCCAATCAATTGGATGGGCCGCCAAGCCACGCTAAACACATTTGCGGTATTGCTACGACCTCCATAGCCTGGCCCATTATAATAAATGTGCTTTGTAACAATATCTTGCTGTTGATGAGAATAGACTATCGACACAGCGCTTTCTGCAAACAACAATACTCTGTTAGCGACTTGGTATTGCAGGGTTACAAAAGGCCGCGTCTGTACGCCCCAAGTGTTGACAGTTTTACTATATGTTTCCACCGCTGGTAGCACTTGCCCCGGGTCAGAAAATTGCAACAAGTACTCGGAACGCAGCCGGTTCCACCCAAAGCCTGCTTCAAGCCCGTAGGTGTAGTAGAAATGCTTGCTGATTGGTTTCTTCCATTCATAGCCTGCGTAAACATTTAAGTCCAGGGCAGTAGTATTAGGACCTTCCACAAACCCTATCAGAGTATTGGAAGGAGCATATTCCAAGTAATTGGTTGTGTCGCGGCGGCTATACTGCCCCACTAGCCGCAGGCGCAAGGCCTTGGTTGGCGTGAGCTGCCGCCTGTAGAGCAGGCCCAGCGGCAGGCTGCGGTTGTTGCGAAAGAAACCGTCGAGCACCGGGCTGGCCGTCAGGCCCAGCTGGTGCTTGTATGCGCGGGCCGTGTCGGTCGGGGCGGGGGTTTGGGCGGCGGCGGCCACCGGCAGCAGCAGGCCCAGCAGGGCCGGGCGCAGGGTGCGGAAAGGCGAAGGAAACATTGAAAGGGGGGGGAATAGCTACTAATATCCAAAAAGGTAATGCACCGTCAACTTGCTGACGGGCAGCAGCGTATTTTGAAAATTTTGCTCTTTGTATTCGCCATGTGGTATGCTTAAAATTTCGCCGGTATCAGTGCGCGAAACGACAGAACCGAAGTCGGCGCTGCTGTACGTGTAGCTCAGGTTTAGCGTGGTTTCAGCGCTGACATAGAGATAAGGCAGGAAGTGGTAGCGTATCCCGATAAAAGGCCGCAGGAAACCAGAATATGCCTTGTCAATACTCCGTCCCTTCTCCGCCAGCACTACGTCGGCCCCATTCATGGTCACGAAACGCTCCGTATCCTGGTCGTAGCGGTAATGGCTGTAGCCGGCCCCTAGGTCTGCGCCAGTGAAGGCGACCCACCGCTTGGTCAGTGGCTTCTGCCATTCCAGGCCGACGGCGGCCTCCACATAGTAGCGCAGCGTTGCGTACGCGTTGTTGGTTTTGGGCTGGGGGTCGTAGCGCTCGTGGTACTGCTGGCTGAACACCGCGCCGTAGCGCCAGGCCCGGTACGGGGCTGCCTGCCGTTTGTAGAGCAGGCCCAGCGGCAGGCTGCGGTTGTTGCGGAAGAAGCCCTCGAGCACGGGGCTGGCCGTCAGGCCCAGCTGGTGCTTGTAGGCGCGGGCCGTGTCGGCCAGGGCCGGGGCGGGGGTTTGGGCGGCGGCGGCCACCGGCAGCAGGCCCAGCAGGGCCGGGCGCAGCGTGCGGAAAGGCGAAGGAAACATTGAAAGGGGGGGAATAGCTACTAATAACCAAAGAGGTAATGCACAGTCACTTGCTGAATCGGGCGAAAAACTGTTTGAAGGCGGTGCTCTTGGTAGGTTCCGCTGCCTTCCACGATGAGTTCCCCCGTGTCTGTGCGCGTCGTTCTTAATTTCGAGTCCCAACTTGTATGGGAGTACATCGCTTCCAGGGCGGCCTCGGCACTGGCATACAGGTAAGGCAGGAAGTGGTAGCGTACCCCCACCAACGGACGGATAACCCCGGAGTAAGTCAGGAAGCGGAAAAACTCATTGTCTGCCCATATCACGTCCGCGCCGTTCATGGTGACAAAGCGTTGCAACTCTTTCTCTTCCTTGTACCGGTTGACACCAGCACCTACTTCGACGCCGACATAGCCAACCCAACGCTTGCTTAGCGAGCGTTGCCATTCCTGGCCGACGGAGACGCTTACACCTAAATTCTGGATAGTGTACGCATTGTTGGTTTTGGGCTGGGGGTCGTAGCGCTCGTGGTACTGCTGGCTGAACACCGCGCCGTAGCGCCAGGCCCGGTGCGGGGCTGCCTGCCGCTTGTAGAGCAGGCCCAGCGGCAGGCTGCGGTTGTTGCGGAAGAAGCCCTCGAGCACGGGGCTGGCCGTCAGGCCCAGCGCGTGCTTGTAGGTGCGGGCCGTGTCGGCCGGGGCGGGGGTTTGGGCGGCGGCGGCCACGGGCAGCAGCAGGGCTAGCAGGGCCAGGCGCAGCGTGCGGAAAGGCGAAGGAAACATTGAAAGGGGTAAAAGGGAATAGTGAAGGGCAAAGAACGGCCCGCCACCGGCGCGGCAGCAATTGCGGCATGCCGGCAAAGGTGCCCGCGCCAGCCGGCCCAAGCAAGGACACTTTGCCTGCCTGTCAGACTATGATTTATTGATTATGCAATTGATTTATATCATTGTTTTTTTTTCAAAAACCGGCTTTACGGCCCTGTCCGTGCGGGTGGGCAGCGCGGGCACAACGACAAAAGCGGCCATTTATGACATGGGGTCTTCCGATTGCGGCACGGGCTGTGTTTTGGCTGCGCGCCGGGCGCACAACAAGCCGTTGCCGGGGCAAAGCCCGGGCGGAAAAGGCCGCCGATTCTGGCCGCTTTCCCGCCCGGGCGTACCTTCGCCTTCATGTCCGACACCACTGCCGCCGCCCCCAAGAAGCTCTTCCTGCTCGACGCCTTTGCCCTCATCTACCGCTCGCATTTCGCGTTCAGCAAAAACCCGCGCATCAACTCCAAAGGCATGAACACGGGCGCCGTGCTCGGCTTCACCAACACGCTGGTGGAAGTGCTGCAAAAGGAAAAGCCCACCCATATTGGCGTGTGCTTCGACGGGCCGAAAAAGACCTTCCGGCACGAGCAGTTTGCCGCCTACAAGGCCCAGCGCCAGGCCATGCCCGAGGACATCGGCATTGCCCTGCCCTACATCAAGAAAATTATTCACGGCTTCCACATTCCTATTCTGATGCTCGACGGCTTTGAGGCCGACGACGTCATCGGCACACTGGCCCAGAAGGCCGAAAAGGAAGGCTTCGAGGTGTTTATGATGACGCCCGACAAGGACTACTGCCAGCTCGTGACGGAGCACATCAAAATCTACCGGCCGGCCTTCATGGGCAACGCGGCCGAAATCCTGGACGTGGCCCACGTGCTGGCCCGCTTCGAGATTGAGCGCGTGGAGCAGGTGATTGACATTCTGGGCCTGCAGGGCGACGCGTCGGACAATATTCCCGGCATTCCCGGCATCGGCGAGAAAACGGCCAAGACGCTCATTCAGAAGTACGGCTCGGTCGAAAACCTGCTGGCCAACGTGGACGAGCTCAAAGGCAAGCAGCAGGAAAACGTGCGCAACTTCGCCGAGCAGGGCCTGATGAGCAAGGAGCTGGCCACCATCCACGTGAACGTGCCGCTGGAGTTCGAGCCCGAAAAGCTGGTGCTCGACGCGCCCGACGAAACGGTGTTGCGCGAACTGTTTGAGGAGCTGGAGTTTCGGCAGCTGGCCGCCCGCATCCTGAGCGGCGGCGGCCCCGAGCGCACGCCGGCCGGCGTGGCCGCGCCCGGCTCCAAGCCCGTGCGCCGGCCCAAGCTGGTGCCCGGTGGGCAGGCCTCGCTCTTTGGCAATAGCGAAGATGCAGCCGTGGCCATTGGTGCCGAAGAAGGCGAAACGGCCGGTTTCGGTGCCCCCGCCGGCCCCCGCAAGCGGCTCGAAGACGTGCCCTACCAGTACCACCTGATGGACACGCCCGAGCTGCGCAAGTCGCTGCTCAGCTTCCTGTTGCAGCAGGAGGAAGTTAGCTTCGATACCGAAACCACCGGGCTGGATACCATGACGGCGCGGCTGGTGGGTTTGAGCTTCTCGTGGCTGCCGGGCGAGGCCTACTACGTGCCCGTGCCGGCCGACGACCAGGCCGCCACCCAGGCCATCGTAGACGAATTCTGCCCATTTTTTGAGTCGAAAACCATTCTGAAAATCGGCCAGAACATCAAGTACGACCTCACCATCCTCAAGCATTACAAGGTCAATATTTCGGGCCCGCTGTTCGATACCATGCTGGCCCACTACCTCATCGAGCCCGACATGCGCCACAACATGGACGTGCTGGCCGAAACCTACCTGCACTACTCGCCAGTGCCCATCATCGAGCTCATCGGCCCCAAAGGCAAGAAGCAGATAACCATGGCCGACCTGCCCCCGGCCGCCGTGAAAGACTACGCCTGCGAGGATGCGGACGTAACGCTCCAGCTCAAGCACGTCTTCGAGCCGATGCTACGCGACCTGGGTCTGCTGGGCTTGCTGAACGACGTGGAAAACCCGCTGGTGCCGGTATTGGCCGACATCGAGTACGAGGGCGTGAAGATTGACAGCGTGGCCATGGGCGAGTACTCGGCCGAGCTGCAAGGTTACGTGAGCGAGCTGGAAACCCAAATTTTCCGTGAGGCCGGGCAGGAGTTCAACATCGGCTCGCCGAAGCAGTTGGGCGAGGTGCTGTTCGACAAAATGGACATCGGCAAGGGCAAAATTAAGAAAACCAAAACCGGGCAGTACGCCACCGGCGAGGAAATCCTGAGCCAGCTCGCCGCCGAAAACCCCATTGCCGCCCTCATCCTCGAATACCGCCAGCTCACCAAGTTGCGCAGCACCTACGTGGAAGCCCTGCCCCAGTTGGTGAGCGTGGTTGATGGCCGCGTGCACACCAACTTCAATCAGGCCGTGGCCGCGACCGGCCGCCTCAGCAGCACCAACCCCAACCTGCAGAACATCCCCATTCGCACCGAGCGGGGCCGCGAAATCCGCAAAGCCTTCGTGCCGCGCGACGATAAGCACGTGCTGCTGGCGGCCGACTACTCGCAGGTGGAACTGCGCATCATGGCCGACTTCTCGGGCGATAAAACCATGATTGAAGCCTTTCGCCTGGGCCAGGACGTGCACACCAGCACCGCCAGCAAGGTGTTTCGGGTGCCGCTGGAGGAAGTGGACTCCGAGATGCGCCGCAAGGCCAAAACCGTCAATTTCGGCATCATCTACGGCATTTCCGCGTTTGGCCTCGCCCAGCGCATCGGCATCAGCCGCAAGGAAGCTACCGATATTATCGAAACCTACTTCCAGGAATTCCCGAGCGTGAAGGCGTTTATGGACGACAGCATCAACCGCGCCCGCGAGCTGGAATACGCCGAAACGCTGCTCAAGCGCCGCCGCTACCTGCGCGACATCAACTCGCGCAACGCCACGCTGCGCGGCTACACCGAGCGCAACGCCATCAACGCCCCCATCCAGGGCACGGCTGCCGACATCATCAAAATGGCCATGATTAACATCCACCACTGGCTGCGCGAGGAGAAGCTCGGCACCAAGATGATTCTGCAGGTGCACGACGAACTCGTGTTCGACGCCGTGGCCGAGGAGGTGGACTACATCACGCCCAAAATCAAAGAGCTGATGACCACCGCGCTATTGCTGCCGCATGGCGTGCCGCTGGAAGTGGAAGTGGGCTCGGGCCGTAATTGGCTACAGGCGCACTAGTACCCCGGCTGCGGTGCCAGAGCTGTTGCCTTGCCAGCAGTGCGTCGCAGTTGGGGTTTGCCGGCACTTCGAAAAATGACGCTGTATTAGAACGGCTTGTAAACCACAGTTGTGGTGGAGCCGTTGCCTTGGTTTGTTTGGCTTCTATAAAGCGTCAGCGTTGAATCGCTGACCTGGATGCCACCGGGAGCTATTCCTGGAATGTTGTTGCTCAATACCCCTATTGCGAGGATGCTAATGTTACCCGTTTCGGATAATCCCCATCTGGTTGCATTCGTTTGGAGGTCGGTCGGTGCACATCGGCTGTTCCCTTCGTCGTTCACCAATGTAAAATCCGGGTTGAACTGGAGGAAATCGTCGCGTCGGCAAGCCGGCATTGCAGCATACAAGTCCGTCAAAACCCACGTGCTACCCGACCCCGAGTAGTTGCTATACACCGTGTAACGACTCATGCGCCACTTATGCGCGGTGAGGCGGTTGAACGCTACCTGGTAGTTGGCCGACGGCGGCGTGAAGTTGCCTTTATCGGAATAGAGGTAGACGGCCCCACCACTGTAGCGCAACTGCAACGTGTTGGCAGTGAGCGCCACAATCTCAACTTCTATTTGTCCATAGGTAACATCGGGCAGCTCGGCCAGCGACAATCGGGTTTCGTTGGCGGCAAAAGACCACGCGATGTCGCGCGGGCCCTCGCCATTGCAGCTGATAGCACCCGGGCTGAAGGTAAAAGACTGATTCGCTTTGAAGGAAAGCGAATTGTCCTTCACACAATTCGACATGGCAGGGAATCGGTCGACAACTCCCCCAACCGGCGAGATTTCGTTATACCCAACCAAAAACCACGGATGGGCAGTTAACAAGTCTGTTTTGGATGGTGCCGGTTTGGATGGTGCCGGGTCGGCACTTTTGCAGTTCTGTAGAGCGAGGAAAGAAATTGCGCCGATAGCGCCAATGAGGACTTGAAGTAGACGTACCCGCATAAAATTTTCAGGAAAGAGTTGCGACCAAGTACCCCCTGCTGCAGCGGGGCCATTATTTAACTCACTTACGACTGCCGGAGTACACCATGGGCCTATACTTGCTCACTGAATGTATCAAATATATGCAGCAACAGGTAATCTACAATTGCTACTCCTCGGATTTTCACCCGCACAACCACCTGAATTAAAGCATTTTATTCACTACGCTCTGCTGGCATTTCTCATCGAACAAGTGCTATGCAGGTAGTGGAAGAATGCCCTGAGCCTAATTTGCCCAAACACGCCGGAAATGGAAGTGGCCCTGGGCCGAAACTGGCTGCAGGCGTACCAAGGCAGAAGCTGTCATTCCGACGCAGGAGGAATCTGCGAGAATCAAGCTTCTGGTTCCTCCTGCAATGCCTATTACTCCCTACCCAAACCGCCTGCCCCATCGTATAGCCACCGTACCTCACCCACACCTGCTATGCGCCACGCCTCCCACACCACCACGCTCCAGAACGTTACCCGCGGCCTGCTGGGCACTTTTATGATTGTAGCCGGCACCAGCCACCTCACCTTTGCGCGGCGCGATTTTCAGGCCCAGGTGCCCGATTTCGTACCGGAAGACAAAGACACCGTAGTGCTGCAGTCGGGAGTGGTAGAAATTGGCCTGGGGCTGGCCCTGCTGTTGCTGAAAGGTAAAAACCGCGTGCGCATGGGCTTCGGTTTGGCGGCATTTTACGCGGCGGTATTCCCGGGCAACATTCACCAGTACCAGCAGCATCTGTCCGCCTTCGGCCTCGACACCGATAAGAAGCGACTGGCCCGCCTGTTCTTCCAGCCCGTGCTGATTGGCGCGGCCCTGTATTCGACGGGCGCTTTGAATGCGCTGACGAAAAAGAAATAACAGCACGCAATGGACCGCCCCGACCAAAAAGCCCTGCTGGCAGAATTGACCAGCCTGATTACCAAAGGCAACGCGCACGCAACGTTTGAAGAAGCCTGCGCCGACCTGACACCCAAAATCTGGAACCAGCACGTGCCCGATGTGCCCTACACCATCTGGCAGTTGGTGGAGCACGTGCGCATTGCGCAATGGGATATTGTGGAGTTCTGCGTTGAGCCCGAGCACAAGTCGCCGAAGTGGCCGGAGGGGTACTGGCCGGCCCGGGATGCCACCGCTGACGAGGAGCAATGGCAGGAAACGCTCGACCAGATTCGGCAGGACCGGCAGCGGTTTCTGCACCTGCTGCACGCGCCCGGCACCGACCTGCTGGCCCGCCTGCCGCACGGTACTGGTCAGACCATTCTGCGCGAGGCTTTCCTGATTGCCGACCATGCCGCCTACCATACCGGCGAAATCATTCTGGTGCGCCGCCTGCTGCACGCCTGGAAATAAGTTAGCGAACCGGCGGGCTCCCGGGCAACTGCCACAGCAGCGGGTGCATCTGTGGCAGCATAGTGCCCCGGCCGCTCTGGGCCGAATGCGCTGCCTTGTCCGCCATGAAAAACCTGTTTTTGCTGTTGCTGATGTTGTTGTGCGGCCGGGCCAGCTACGCCCAAGCGCCTCCCACCACCGCTACCCTCACCGCGCTGATGCAGAAAGCCGGTGTGCCCGGCATGCAGCTGGTGTACGCCCACGGCGGCCGGGTGCGGGCTTACGCGCTGGGGCAGCGCACCGCCGGCCAGCCGGCCGCCGTGGACGCGACCACTACGTTCGAAGCGGCTTCGCTGGGCAAAGCGGTGCTGGCCTATGTGGCGCTGCGGCTGGTGGACCGGGGCGTGCTGACGCTGGACAAGCCGCTGCTGGCTTACGCGCCCTACCCGCGTCTGCAAGGCGCGGCCAACGCCGACCGAATAACGGCCCGCATGGTGCTGGGCCACACCACTGGCCTGCCCAACTGGGCTACTAACCCCCTGAGCCCGGAGTGGCCCACCACGCCGCTGCGCTTGAAATACGCACCCGACAGCTGCTGGAACTACTCGGGCGAGGGCTACGTGTTTCTGCAGAAAACCCTGGAGCACCTCACCGGCAAGCCGTTCGAAACGCTGGCACGGGAGGAAGTTTTCCAGCCGTTGAGGATGAAGCACAGCGGCTTTGCGTGGCAGAAGAAATTCGCCGCCAACGCGGCCTCGGGCCACGATGGTCAGAGGCAGCCGGTTGCCATCAGCCACTTTCCGGCGGCCTATGGGGCCTTCAGCCTGCTGAGCACTGCGGCCGACTATAGCCGGTTTTTGCAGGCAGTGATGACGGGCCAGGGGCTGAAGCCCGCCACCGCGCTGCTGCTGCGCACGCCCGCCAACGAGGCCCGGCGCTGCGGCCAGCCGGCCACTGCCACCGACCCGTTTATCGCCTGGGCTTGCGGCGTGGGGCTGGCCACCACCAGCCGCGGCCTGGCCCAGTGGCAGTGGGGCGACAACGGCAATTTCAAAGGCTTCTACCTGACCCTGCCCGGCACACAGGAAAGCCTGGTTTTCCTCACCAACAGTTCCAACGGCCCCAAAATGGCCGATGAGCTGCTGCATCTGTTCTTCGGGCCGGGTGAATACAGCGCCCTGCAGTGGCTGGCCGAATAGCCGGCGCGAGGTAGCGGGCCGAAACTGTAGCGGCGTAGTAGCTTCGGGCTGCGCCAGCTGGCCGGTCAACCGACGGCACGTTCTCTTATGAAGCTTTTCTTCTCCTGCCGAAACTCATTCATCGCCCGCCTGGGTCTAAGCCGTGGCATCAGGGCCGGCTTATTGGTTGTGGGCAGCACCTTCGCGAGCCACGCCCAGCCCGCCAGTCCCGCTCCTACTGCCATGTTGTTGCGGCCCGCCGCCGTGTTCGATGGCCAGGACCGTCACGAAGGCTGGGCGGTGTTGGTCGAAAACAATAAAATAACCGCCGTGGGCCCGGCTGCGCAGGTGACTGCCCCAGCCGGCGCGCGCATGCTCGACCTGCCCGGCCTCACGCTGCTACCCGGCCTCATCGAAGGCCACTCGCACCTGCTGCTGCACCCCTACAACGAAACCACCTGGAACGACCAGGTACTGCTCGAAAGCCAGGCGCTGCGCGTGGCCCGCGCCACCGCCCACGCTCAGCGCACGCTGCTGGCCGGCTTCACCACCGCCCGCGACCTCGGTACCGAAGGCGCGGGCTACGCCGACGTAGGCCTGAAGCAGGCCATCGACCAGGGCATCATTCCCGGCCCGCGCCTGCTGGTAGCCACCCGGGCGCTGGTAGCCACCGGCAGCTACGGTCCCAAGCTGTCGGTAGATGAGGACGTGCCCCAGGGCGCGCAGGAAGCCGACGGCGTCGACGGCATCATCCGGGCCGTGCGCGAGCAGATGGGCAAGGGTGCCGACCTCATCAAAGTATACGCCGACTACCGCTGGGGTGCCGATGGCTCGGCTCAGCCCACGTTCTCGCAGGACGAGCTGAACCTGATTGTGCAAACCGCCCGCTCGGCCGGGCGCGGCGTGGTGGCCCATGCCAGCACGCCCGAGGGCATGCGCCGCGCCATTCTGGCCGGCGTCGAAACCATCGAGCACGGCGACGGCGGCACGCCCGAAATCTTTGCCCTGATGCAGAAACGCGGCGTGGCCCTCTGCCCCACCGTGGCCGCCGGCGACGCCACCGCCCAATACAAAGGCTGGCGCAAGGGCACCGACCCCGCCCCCGCCCGCATTCAGCAAAAACACGTGAGCATGGCGGCGGCCGTGAAAGCCGGCGTGGCGCTGGCCATGGGCGGCGACGTGGGCGTATTTGCCCACGGCGACAATGCCCGCGAAATGGAACTGCTGGTGCGCGACTACGGCCTCAGCCCGCTGCTGGTGCTGCGCCAGGCCACCAGCGGCAACGCCCGCATCTTCCACCTCGCCGACCGCGGCCGCCTCGCCCCCGGCCTGCTGGCCGACCTGGTGGCCGTGGCCGGCGACCCCACGCAGGATGTGGCCGCGCTGCGCCAAATCCGGCTGGTGATGAAGGGCGGGGTGCTCTACCGCCAGCCGTAGCGCGGCTTTTCAGCGCTTGCGCAGCAGGTACACCAGGCTGCCGGACGTGCCAGTGGCCGTCATCTGCACCACTTCCCAGCCGTCGGCAGCGGCTTCGTTGAGCGCTTTAGTCAGGGCTTCGCGGGCCAGGCGCGCACGCTTCTCCAGCAGTTGGAGGCCTCGGTTCATATTGTCCTGCTCGACCTGATTCTCTTTGCGAATGTCCTCCTCGGTTTGCTGGTGCGTTTTGCCGTCAGCGTCCGTAACGAACGTGCCTTTATCGGTAGTTACCGTGGTGCCGCTGGTGCTGCTGCCGTAGGTGGTTCGGGTTGGCCCTTGCATAAAGCGCATGGGCGACACCTCCTGAGTGTCCGCGCCTTCGGCCACCAGTTCGCCGGTTTTGCCTTTGAACGCGGGCGTGTAGTGCAATACCTCGCGCCCGGCCAGCCAGTTGGGGCCTTCAAAAAAAATCTGCATATACACCACCGGCGGCCCCTTCTGGGCGCAGCCGGGAACCGCCAGTAGAGTTGCCAACAACAGGAACAGCGGCAGAAGCAATGATTTTAGCATGAAAAGCAGGGTTGGAATGGTGCCTCAAGTTATTACGGGAATTGCGGGCCGGCCTTGGGGCAGCGCAAGCGGTTGTAGCAGCGCCTGCCCAGCACGCAGCCCGGCCGCATCCGGCCGCCACTGCAAAGCTTGCGTACAGCCTATTAAGCATTCCGGCCTTCCCTCTCATGAAAGAATTCTTCGCCAACCTCATTGGCCTCCACGAAACCGCCCAAACCATCAGCGCCGGGCAGATTTCGGCCCGCACGGTGCTGGTTTTCCTCATTGCCATCGTCCTGCTGCGCGTGTCGGGCCGGCGCACGTTCGCCAGCAACAGCGCCCTCGAAATGGTGGTTAAATTCATGCTCGGCGCCACGCTTAGCCGCGCCATTGCGGCCGATGCGCCGTTTTTCACCATTCTGGCTGCCGCGCTCACGCTGGTGCTCGTGCACCGGGCACTGGCCTACCTCACCTACTTTTTCCCCGCCATTGGCCGGCTGGTAAAGGGCGAAGCCAGCATCCTGGCCGAAGGCGCGACCGTGCATCACCACGAGCTGCGTCGGGCCAGCATCAGCCCCGAGGCCCTGCAATCGGGCCTGCGCGTGGGCGCCAACCTCGACGACCTGGCCCAGGCCGAAACTGTGCGCCTGGAGCACGATGGCACCATCAGCGTGGTGAAAAAGGCTACCTGAGCGCACCGCACCGCTGAGCTATGCGCAAAAAAGGCACGCCGGGCGGGACCCAGCGTGCCTTTTTTCAACGGATTGGCAATGCCCTACTTGCCCTTGCGGAAAATGTAGCGCGTCATAAAAATGCCGCTGCCCTGAATGGACGACGTGAGGGGCAGCGCCTGCACCAGTTCGTAGCCATCGGCGGCCATTTGCTGGGTGAGGGCCACAATGGTTTCCTCGTTTTTCTGGAGGTTGGCCATGTTCAGGCCAGTGAGGCTGAACAGGTTTTCCATGGGGGCTTCCTTCACGCCCTTGAAGGCCGGCGTGTACGAAACCTTGGACCGGCCAAAACCGCCCGGCACCACCGATTCGATGGTGGTGACCAGCTGGTACGTGTAGTTGCCGGGCGCCTGCGCTTTGGCCGGCGTGAAAGCCGCGCCGCCGGCCAACAGGCCCGCCACCAGCAGCGACTTGGTAAACGTGAATGACATGGGTTTTTAAGCAGAAAAAGTGAAACGTGGGGCGAATATAATCCGCCTCCCGTTTCACTTCCAATGCCGTAGCCGGCCAGTCGGGCAATTTAAACAACCGCCGAAGCCGGTGCTAGTCGCGCTTGTTTTTTAGCATGCCCCGCAGGGCGCTCAGTTCGTCGCGCAGCTTGGCGGCCGTCAGAAAGTCGAGGTCCTTGGCGGCGGCTTCCATCTGCTTTTCGGTGGTTTTGATGAGTTTTTCGAGCTCCACCTTGTTCATCATGGCCACCACGGGCTCGGCGGCCATGGCCAGGGCCACGCTGTCGGCTTCGGGGTTGCCGTAGCCGGCGGCTTCCACGGTGCGGTAGTCGGCCAGGTCGGTTTGGCCGATGATTTCGGCGTGGCTCTTGCGCACCGTGCGCGGCGTGATGTTGTGTTCCTCGTTGTAGGCCAGCTGGGTGGCACGGCGGCGATTGGTTTCGTCGATGGCGCGCTGCATCGAGCCGGTGATGCGGTCGGCGTACATAATTACTTTGCCCTTGTCATTCCGCGCCGCGCGGCCCATTGTCTGAATCAGGCTGCGCTGGTCGCGCAGGAAGCCTTCCTTATCGGCATCCAGAATGGCTACCAGGCTCACTTCGGGCAAGTCGAGGCCCTCCCGCAGCAGGTTCACGCCAATCAGCACGTCGATTTCGCCCAGCCGGAGCTTGCGCAGAATCTCCACCCGGTCGAGCGTTTTCACATCGGAGTGCACGTATTCGACCTTGATGCCGAGGCGGTCCATGTACTTGCTCAGCTCCTCGGCCATGCGTTTGGTGAGGGTGGTAACGAGCACCCGGTCGCCCATTTTCACGCGGTTGTCCACCTCGTCGAGCAGGTCGTCTATCTGGTTGATGCTGGGGCGAATGTCGATTTCGGGGTCGAGCAGGCCGGTGGGGCGAATAATCTGCTCCACCACCACGCCGTCGGCCTGGGCCAGCTCGTAGTCGGCCGGCGTGGCGCTCACGTACACGGCCTGCCGGAACATGCTCTCAAACTCGTTGAACGTCAGCGGCCGGTTATCGAGGGCCGAGGGCAATCGGAAACCATACTCGATGAGGGCGGTTTTGCGGCTGCGGTCGCCGCCCCACATGGCCCGAATCTGAGGCATGGTGGCGTGGCTTTCGTCCACCACCAGCAGGTAGTCGTCGGGGAAATAATCGAGCAGGCAGAACGGGCGCGAGCCCGGCGAGCGGCCATCAAAATAGCGCGAGTAGTTCTCAATGCCCGAGCAATAGCCCAGTTCCCGAATCATCTCCAAATCGAATTCGGTGCGCTCCATGATGCGCTTGGCTTCGGCGTCGCGGCCTTCTTTTTCGAAGTAGGCGTGCTGCTGCACCATGTCGTCCTGAATCTGCTTGATGGCCGAGTTCAAGGTTTCTTTGCCGGTCACGAACAGGTTGGCGGGGTACAGCGCCAGGCCGTGGGGTTCATCGCTCAGCTTCTTGCCGCTCACCGGGTCGATTTTGTGCACGCTCTCAATTTCATCGCCGAAGAAATACAGGCGAATGGCGTAGTCGGCGTAAGCCGGAAATACGTCCACCGTGTCGCCCTTCACCCGGAATGAGCCGCGCGTGAACTCCACCTCGGTGCGCGAGTACAGAATCTGCACGAACTGGTACAGCAGCGCATTGCGCGTGTAGCGCATGCCCGGCTTCAGGAAAATGACGTTTTTGGCGAATTCTTCGGGGTTGCCGATGCCGTAGATGCACGACACCGAGGCCACCACAATCACATCGCGCCGCCCGCTCAGCAGCGTGGAGGTGGTGTGCAGCCGCAGCTTCTCGATTTCCTGGTTGATGGCCAGGTCTTTCTCGATGAAAACGTCGGTGCTGGCAATGTAGGCCTCCGGCTGGTAGTAGTCGTAGTAGCTGATGTAGTACTCGACCGCATTATTCGGGAAAAACGCCTTAAACTCGCCGTAGAGCTGGGCGGCCAGCGTCTTGTTGTGGCACAGCACCAGGGCCGGCTTGCCGGTTTCGGCAATCACGTTGGCCATGGTGAAGGTTTTGCCGGTGCCGGTGGCACCCAGCAACACCTGGGCCGGCTCGCCGTTGTTCACGCCCTCCACGAGCTTGGCGATGGCGGTGGGCTGGTCGCCGGTGGGCTTAAATTCTGAGGTCAGTTGGTACTCCATGCAACGCGAAAGGTAGGCCGAATTGGTCAGCCTACCTTAACCCAAACCGCGCGCAATGGGTTTCGCGGGAATTGGAAAAGAGTGTAGAGTTGATAGAAACCAAAAGCACGTCATGCTGAGCCCAGTCGAAGCATCTCTACCACATTAGTAAATGAATTACTTACACGGTAGAGATGCTTCGACTAAGCTCAGCATGACGTGCTTTTGGTCTTACTACTTCTACTCCAAAATCTTACCGTCCAAACTCCACACCGGCCTCAAGGCCCACGCTGTAGGGATGGCTCTGGGCAAAGTAGCTCTGCACCGGGTGCGCGTTCAGCGACACCAGGCCCAATTCAGCCACCGGGCCCATGCTGAAGGCCCAGCGGCCCGCGCCGGGGCTGAACCGGGCACCCGCCGCACCGCGCACGCTGCTGGTGAGGCGGCGGTAGGGCGTGCTGGCCGAGGTGATGCTGTACGTCTGCGTCACTTCGGGGCGGCCAGCTACTTCGCTACGGTTGCCCAGCAGGGCGCTCACTACGCCGCCGAGGCGGCCGTAGAGGCTCCAGCCGTGCTTGGCGGGGTTGCTGTAGCGCAGCTCCAGCGGCAGGCCGGCCATGGTGTAGCTGAAATCGGTGGTACGGCGCTGGCCACTGCCTACTATCTGGCCACCGTCGGCAATCTGCTCGCCCACAAAGGCCACGGTGCTCGATGAGCGGGCGTTGGCTTTGGTGAACTCCACGCCGGAGCCTACCGACCAGTGCCCATTCAGGCGGCGCGCTACCGTGAGAGCCAGGCGCTGGGCTAGGCCGGCGCGCAGGTTCTGGCGGTACTCGGTGGCGGCCTGCTCGCTCAGCTCGGCCGGGCCGAGGACGGGATTGTAGCCAAAATCGGGCTCAATGCCAGCCCGCGAGAAGTTGATGTTGGGGTTGAAGGCGCTGGCCGTGTAGCTCGCGCCGTACTGCCAGCGGTGCGTGCCCAGGGCCAGCTCCGTGGGCTCGGGGCCGGCGGCCAGGGCCCCAGGCAGCGCCGGGGCAGGCGTTTCGACCGCGCCCAGAGCAACCGAACGGCTGGCCAGCAGGCCGGCCTCTTCAGCACCCAGCGCAGTGGCCGGCGCGGCCGCAACCGAAGCCGACAGCGAAGCAGCTGATACTGAAGCGGCCGCCGGAGCAGACGTTGCAACAGTGCCCGCGCCACCCGTAGCCAGCGTAGTCCCGGCCGCCGTAGTAGTGCTGCCGAGGGCAACCGCACCGGAGGCAGCATTCGAGTTAGTCAATCCATCCGCAGAAGACGCGGGTAATTGGGCGTTTTGCATTGCCACAGAGCCGGCCGACATTGCCGCAGTTTCATTAGCAGTTGCCGATGCGCTGGTTGCAACTTCGCTACCCGCAGCAGCAGCAGCATTGCGGCCCATTACGCCCTGGCGACCCAGGCGGCTGTAAGTGGCCGACACGGCTTCGCCGGTATTATTCAGCCCACGGCTGTAGGTAGTGGCCCGGCGAGTTGAAGCCAGACCCGTTGCCGATGCTACCGAACGCCCTGAGCCGCCGCGGCCCGTCGTTCCGCGCTGGCTGCTGCCATTCAAATAGTCAGCAGCGGCCTGCTGCGCGGTACCGGCGGCGGAAGCCACCGCACCGGTGGTTGCTGCGGCCGGGCTCGTCGACCCAGCAGTGCCTGCCGGGCCAAAACCGCCGCGCGAGGCGCCCTGATTTGACTGCGCACCATTGGCAGCCGGGCCAGTCACCGTGGCCATTTCGGGGGTGCCCACCAGGCCGGTGCGGCTGGCCCACCAGCCGGTGCCGGCCAGCGTGGCCAGCATTAGGCTGGCGGCGGCCACCCAGCGCGTGGCCACGAGGCGACGGCGGTACTGCTCGTTCTGCCGAATCAGCAGCGAGTTATCAATCTGGTCCCACAGCATGGGGCGCGGGGGCACGGCGGCCTCCTCGCCCAGGTGGTGGCGGAATAATTCCTCCAGGCTGCCGGTGGTTTTAGGCGTAGCGTTATTTTCGATAGGATTAGCGGACATGACGGGTTGGGGCGTTGAGGCGCTCCAGTTTGGTTTGTAGGATAACACGGGCGCGGGAGTACTGCGACTTGCTGGTGCCCTCGCTGATATTGAGTAGTTCGCCGATTTCTTTGTGGGTGTAGCCTTCGATGGCGTACAGGTTGAACACCATGCGGTAGCGCGGGGCCAGCTCCTGCACCATCTCCAGCAGCTCGCTGAAGTTGAAATTGCTGAGCGTGAATTCCTCGCTCGACAGCGTTTCGGGGTAGTCGCCGTCGCTCACCGCTACCAGCGAGGCGTTGCGACGGTGCTGCCGCAGGGCGGCGTTAATCATGATGCGGCGAATCCAGAATTCCAGCGGGCACTCGCGGCGGAAGCTGCCCAGCGTGCGGAACACCGTGAGGAAGCCTTCCTGCAGCACGTCCTCGGCCTCGAAGGTGGTTTGGGCATAGCGTAGGCACACGGCCATCATTTTGCCGGCGTACTTGTCGTAGAGCAGCTTCTGGGCCAGCTGGCGGCCGCGCAGGCAGCCGTCAATCAGCTCGGCTTCGGTGGGCGGGCTGGTGAGGGCCGACGAGCGGCTGGCCGTCAGGCGCGGAGCCACGGCAGGCTGGTCGGGCAGCGCGTCATCGGCCCCGAACGCAAACCAGGTGGCCGCGCTCACGCCCGGCGGCTGGTGCCCGTGCCAGCCAGGGAAGAAGTCGAAAGAGGGAAGTTTTGCAGCATAAGAAGGCGGGTTGGTAGCAATAGCCGCCGGCGCGTGGACCGCCGACGGAAGGGGGATGCCCACCCGCGCCAAATGGTTGCAAGCCCACGCCACAATCGTGGCCAGCCCGCGCCCGAACTCTTCCAAAGCCGCCTTCATCCTGCAAGATAACCCGTATCACGGCAGTCGGTGTGCCCAATTTACACGGGCAGTTTGGCGGCCGGCTTTCGAGCTTTTTGCGCCGGCCTGCGTACTACCTGTTCTCCCACTCGGGTCACCTGTTTCATCTCAACTTTTTCCCCGCTCACATGAAGACGCTAGTGCTGTTTTATTCTACCTATGGCCACATCTGGAAAATGGCCGAGGCCATTGCCGAAGGCGCCCGCGAAGTTGCCGGCAACGAAGTGGTGGTGAAGCGCGTGCCCGAAACGCTGCCCCAGGCCATTCTCGACAAAACCGGAGCCACCGGCGCGCAACAGGCGTTTGCCCACGTGCCCGTGGCCACGCCCGACGAGCTGACGCAGTACGACGCCATTATTTTCGGCACCCCCACGCGCTACGGCAACCTTTGCGGCCAGATGCAGGCCTTTATGGACAGCACCGGCGGCCTGTGGGCCACGGGCGCGCTGGTGGGCAAAGTGGGCGGCGTGTTTGTGAGCACCGCTACCCAGCACGGCGGCCAGGAAACCACCATCCGCAGCTTCCACACCGAATTATTCCACCACGGCTTTGTGGTGGTGGGCCTGCCCTACGCCTGGCAGGGCCAGATGGGGCACACCGAAGTAACCGGCGGCACGCCCTACGGCGCCAGCACCGTGGCCGGCGGCCAGGGCGAGCGCCAGCCCAGCCCCAACGAACTCGAAGGCGCACGCTTCCAGGGCCGGCACACCGCCGAAATCGCCCAGAAGCTGGCGGCGAAGTAGGCCAGCTGTATTGCTCAATAAACAGCCCCGCCCCTGCAAAGGGTCGGGGCTGTTTTGTTTCATAGCTGCTGGTGCGCCCGAATCAGCTCGGCGAAGGCGTCGCGGTAAGTGTCGCCCACCGGCAGCAGGCGGCCTGCTACCTGCACCTTGCCGCGCTCGACGTGCTCGATGCGGCTGAGCGCCACCAGAAACGACTTGTGGATGCGGGCAAATCGCTCGGGCGGCAGCACTTCCTCCACGCGCCGGAAGGATTGCAGCGTGAGGATGTTGCCGGCCGTGGTGTGCAGCATGAGGTACTCTTTCATGCCCTCCACGTACAGAATGTCATCGAACGCCACGCGCTGCAGGCGGTGCTCGTTTTTCACGAACATGGCATCGGCGGGGGCGGCCGGAGTAGCGGGTGGTGCAGGAGCGGCAGCCGTTTCGGGCGTTGCCGGTGCAGCACTGGCGGCCGGGCTGCCGGCCAGCACGCCTGGCCCGGCGGCCGGGCGCACTTTATTCACCGCCTGCAAAAACCGGTCGAAGGCAATGGGTTTCAGCAGGTAGTCGGCCGCGTTCAGCGTGTAGCTCTGCACAGCGTATTGGTCGAAGGCGGTGGTGAAGATGATGCGCGGCGCGGGCGCAGGCAGCAGTTGCACCAGTTGCAGGCCAGTGAGGCGCGGCATGCTGATGTCGAGAAACACGACATCGACCGGGTGGTCCTGTAGGAAAGCCAGGCCGGCCAGCGCGTCGTGAAACCGCCCTTTCAGCTCCAGAAACGGCACCTGCGCGCAGTAGTCGGCCAACAGGTCGAGCGCTAGCGGTTCGTCGTCGAGAATGGCGCAGGTTAGGCGGTGCATGGCGGGGAAGCAGGGAAGGCCCGGCAAGTTAGCGGCAGCGGTGGGGAAATACGCTGGCCCGTGCTGCCGGCCTACTCCTTACTGCCCAGCTCCAACGTCACGGCGTACTCGCCGGGCAGGGTGCGCACCGTGAGGGCGTGGCGGCCAGGATACAGCAGTTCCAGCCGGCGGCGCAGGTTGTGCAGGCCCAGGCCGCCGGGCTGGGCGGGCAGCGCGGCATCGCGGGCCACCACGTAGTTGTGCACCGTCACGAGCAGGGTGGCGGCATCGGGCAGGTCGATTTCGATGCGAATGGCCTCGGGCCGGGCAGCCAGGTCGCCGTGCTTGAAGGCGTTTTCGACCAGCGGCAGCAGCAGCAGCGGCGCGATGCTGAAAGCTTCGGGCGCTACCTCGCCGGCCACGTGCAGCACGATGGCGGCTTCAGCTTCGGCTTCGGGGAGGCGCAGGCGCTGCAGGTCGAGAAAGCTGCGCAGGTGGGCCAGCTCCTGGCTCAGGGGCACGGTGTCGGCGCTGCTGTCGTAGAGCAGGTAGCGCATGCTCTCGGCCAGGCGCAGCACCGCCTCGGGGGCGCGGTCCGACTTGCGGCTGGTGAGCGAGTAGATATTGTTGAGGGTATTAAACAGAAAGTGCGGGTTGATTTGGGTTTTGAGCATGGCCAGTTCCGTGAGCAGGTGCTGGCGCTCGAGCTCGTGCCGGGTGCGCTGCCCGCGCAGGTAATCGAGGGTGATGCGCACGCCCGAGCTGGCCAGCATCGTGGCCACGCCCCCCAGCAGCAGCCCGGCAAACAGCGGCCAGAAATGCTCGCGCAAATCGGGGTCGCGGCCCTGCAGCAGGTGATACACCAAGTTGGAGGTAGCCAGCCGCAGCAGCGTGAAGCCCGCCGCCGATGCCAGCACGCCCGCCAGGTAGCGCCGCACCCTACCCAGCGCCAGCGTGCGCGGAAACAGCCCCGCCCAGTTCCAGTAAAACAGAGCCGCCGTGAGGGCATCGAGCACTGCATTGCGCACAAACCACATGGCATCAATACTGACGGTGGATTTGGGGGTGATGCGAATGGTGTAGTACAGCAGCCCGTCGATGGCCAGCAGCACCAGCACCAGCAGCCCGTGCACCCAGCCCGGCACGGGCGTGTGGCTGGCCGCGCGCGGCCACCAGCGCGGGCGGGCTGCCCACCAGCCACCCGGGCGCGGCACGGCTCCCACGGCGGTAGCCGAAACAACAGAAGCAAGGCGGGCGGGCGAGAGCAGCAGGTTTTCCACGCCGAAAGGTAGCCGGCCGTGGCCTGGTCGGCCCGAATTTTCAACCAACGCCCCACGGCCCGCCCCCAATGCCCACCCGGCGGCCCCCAACGCGGCGGCTGGCGGCGGCCTGGGCGGAAGCCGGCCCGGCGGGGCGTTGGTCAGCCCAAACGCGGCGTTGCTACCCGGAAAGCCCTGGTTGGTTGAATACTTGAAAAACGCCGTTTTCGACCGCCTAGGTTTGCCTCGGCTTCCAACTCAACGAGCCGCCCGCTGCTTTTCTCACCTTTTCTGCTTGCCGTTATGAAAAACCTGCTGCCTTCCACCCGTTCTTCTTTTTGCCTGGCCCTGCTGGGCCTGCTGGCCACTGCCGCACCTGCCGTGGCCCAGTCGCCAGCCGCCGCGTCGGCTACGGCGGCGGCCAAACCCGCCGTTTCGCTGGCTCAGCAGCTCGACGACTACGTGCAGCTATATGCGCAAGCCGGTCTGTTCAACGGCAGCGTGCTGGTGGCCGACCAGGGCCGCGTGGTGCTGCAAAAAGGCTACGGCCTAGCCGACCGCGCCGCCGGCACGCTCAACGCACCCGACACCAAATTCCGCATCGGCTCGCTTACCAAGCAGTTCACCGCCGCGCTGGTGCTCAAGCTCGTGGAGCAGGGCAAGCTGAAGCTCGACGGCCGGGTGGGCGACTACCTGCCCGACTATCCATCGGCCGCCGGCCGCGCCCTCACCCTGCACCAGCTCCTGAGCCACACCGCCGGCCTGCCCGAATACCTGGCCCAGCCCGCCTTTGCCGCCGTATCAACCACGCCCCAAACGCCCACGCAGCTCGTGGCCATCTTCGCCAACCTGCCGCTCGACTTTGCGCCCGGCACGCAGCACAAGTACAGCAACTCCAACTATATCCTGCTGGGGGCCATCATCGAAAAAGTAACCGGCCAGCCCTACGCCCGGGTATTCGACGCCCAGATTGCCCGCCCCGCCAAGCTGCGTGCCACCGCCTACACCCCCACCGAGCCCGCCGATGCACGCCGCGCCGCCGGCTACCGCGCCACGCCCGCCGGCATTGCCCCCGCCGCGCCCATCAACATGAGCGTGCCCTTCGCCGCCGGGGCCATCACCTCCACCGTCGCCGACCTCTACCGCTGGAACCAGGCCCTGCTGGGCACCAAAGTCCTGTCGGCCACCAGCCAGCGCCTGCTCTTCACGCCTGTCAAAGACAACTACGCCTATGGCTGGATGGTCTTCAAAGCCCGCATCGGCACCGCCCCCGATACCGTGCTGATACAAGAGCACAACGGCGCCGTGAACGGTTTTGCGTCGTACCTGGTGCGGGTGCCACAGCGCCAGCAGTGCATCGTGCTGCTCGATAACCACAGCAACCGCGCCGGCCTCGCCGAGCTGCGCCGCGGCCTGCTCCGCCTCATCAACCACCAGCCCGTCACCCCGCCCAGCGTGGCCGCCGCGCCAGCTGGCACCGCCCCGAGCGCGCCCGTAACCGTGCCGGTTGCCACCCTGAACACCTACGTGGGAGTGTATGAGCTGAACCCCAACTTCCGCATCACGGTGCGCCAGCGCGATAGCCGCCTCTTCGTGCAGGCCACCGGGCAGTCAGAGTTCGAAACCGATGCCAGCTCGCCGGTGCTGTTCACGCTGCGCGGCGTGCCGGCCCAGGTCGAGTTCGGCAAGAACGAGAAGGGTGAAGTGGCCCATCTCTACCTGCTGCAGAGTGGCCGCCGCCAGGCCGCCCCCCGCGTGGAATAATCGATAAATCGTTTTTACACGAGAAAAAAAGACCGTCAAGCGGAGCTTGTCGGAGCAGGTCTACTGCAGTAGTAAACCAATTACTATCGCAGTAGACCTGCTCCGACAAGCTCCGCTTGACGGTCTATTAGCAGCCAGTCAGCTACCGCCCGTTCCAGATGTCCCAGGCAGCTTCGGCTTGCCGCTGCAGCATCTCGAAACCGTTTTTGGCGTGCGCCCCGGCAGCCTGGCCTCTGGCCATAAACAGGGTTTCGCTGGGGTTGTACACCAAGTCGTAGAGGTAGTGCTGCGGCCCCAGAGCCTCGTAGGGCAGGCGCGGGCAGGCATCCACCTGCGGGTAGGTGCCCAGCGGCGTAGCATTGATGATGAGCGAGTGCGCGGCCAGCAGTTCGGGCGTGAGCTCATCGTAGGTCAGGCCGTGGCCCAGCGGGTTGCGGGTCACGCTCCAGTGGCCAATGCCCAGGTCGTTGAGGGCCACTATCACAGCTTTGGCCGCCCCGCCGGCCCCCAACACCAGCGCCCGGCCTTGCGCTCCGGCCGGAAAAAACTGCCGCAGCGACTCCCGAAAGCCCACCACGTCGGTGTTGTGGCCGCGCAGTCGGCCGTCGGAGCAGCGCTCAATCACGTTCACAGCTCCCACGCGGGCAGCCGAGGGCGCCAGTTCGTCGAGGTACGGCACCACGGTTTCCTTATAAGGCACGGTCACGTTCAGGCCCACCAAATCGGGGTTGGCGCGCAGCAGTGCCGGCAGCTCGTGGATGTCGGCCAGTTCGAACAGGTCGTAGCGGTGGTCATCGGCCAGGCCCTGCGAGTAGAACTTCTGCGTGAAGTAAGTCTGTGAAAACGAGTGCTGCAGGGTGCGGCCGATAAGCCCGAACTGGCGCATAGATAAGGTTAACAGGTATCTGACCGCAAGCTAAGGCACGTGCTGCTGCCCTCGCAATTGCTGCGTGCTAAACGGCTTGCTTGTTCCCGAATTTATCCTTCAGGAACGAGAACAGCGGCGGCAGCACCGACACCAGAATAATGGCGTAAATCACCAGCGTGAAATTCTTCTGCACCCACGCAATGTTGCCGAAGAAGTAGCCCGCCAGCGTGAGCGACACCACCCACAAAGCCGCGCCCGCAATGCTGAACGTAGCAAAGTAGCGGTACGTCATGGTGCCCACGCCGGCCACAAACGGCGCGAACGTGCGCACAATGGGCACGAAGCGCGCCATGATAATCGTCTTGCCGCCGTGTTTGGCATAGAACGCCTGCGTCTGGTCGAGGTACTTGCGGTTGAGGAACTTATAATTCTCGCGAAACACGCGCGGCCCCAGGTAGTCGCCCACCATATAGTTCAGGTTATCGCCGATAAAAGCGGCCGCCATCAGCAGCGGAATCAGCAGCCAGATGTTGAGCAGCGGGTGGCCGGTTTCGGGGTTGGGCTGCGCGGCCAGCGTGCCGGCTACAAACAGCAGCGAATCGCCGGGCAGAAAGGGAAACACAATCACCCCCGTCTCGGTGAAGATAATGAGGAACAGGATGAGGTAGGTGAGGTTGCCGTAGTCGTGCACCACGTTCACGAGGGTTTTGTCGAGGTGCAGCAACAGGTCGAAGAAATGCTTAAGGAGTTCCATGCCGGACGAAAAGTGAGCCACAAAGAAAACCGCCCGCTGCCGAACTAGCCGCGCTATCAACCTTTCCGCAGAGACATAGCTGTTTCTCTTAGTTCGGCATTATCTTTGTGGATTGCTTTACTACAATTGTATTTACCCCTAAAAAGGTGTTATTTTTCTTATTCACCTCTACTGCTTTGTAATCTTCTGCCCGAGTCCGTAGCCGGTTGGCGCGGGCTCTGTGTTGGCCATTCGCCCGGTTTCCGAGCAGGGCGTCTCCCCCTGCCAACCGGCCACACCCCTTCTCACCTTCCTTCCGTATACGGGCCCGTTGGCTGCCTACCCCGGCCACGCTCCCCTGGATGTTATTGAATTGCGTACGCTTTTACTACCCCGATGATTGTGTATCAGGGCGGAGACTGGTGGCGTGCCTTGTGGCACTTCCATACCTCCGCAGTTATCCGCCTGCTTTTGAAGCGCGTGGCCCTGGTGGGCCTCTACGGCTCGGCCATTGCCGTCATTAGCCTCGATTTTCACACCCTCAACGTCCGCATCGGGCGCGAATACCTGTCCATTCTCGGTATTTTGCTCAGCTTGCTGCTGGTGTTTCGGACCAACACCGCCTACGACCGGTACTACGAAGGCCGCGGCGTGTGGGGTCAGCTGGTGTCGCACTGCCGCGGGCTGGCCATGGAAATGAACGCCTTGCTGCCTCGCGAGGCCAAATCGAGCCGCCGCTACTTCGCTGCTCTCATCTCCAACTTCCCCATCGCCCTCGAAGGCAGCCTGCGCAACCGCGTGCGCTTCGACAAGATGGAAGCTACTCCCGACATCATCGAGCGACTGCAAAAAGCCGAAAGCGTGTGCTCCACCATCATTGCCGTGCTCATGGAAAGCGTGGAGCAGTTGCGCCAGGTGCAGATTTTCGACCCCATTCACCTCATCAACCTCAAGCAACATTACCTGGGCATGATGACCGTGAACGGCACCTGCGAGCGCATCAAATCCACGCCCATTCCTTATTCCTACAGCTTTTTCATCAAATGCTACATCACCGTGTTCATCATGGTTATGCCTCTGGTACTCGTCGATTCGTGCGGATGGTGGATGGTGCCCGTGACGATGATTGGGGCCTACGCCATGCTGGGCTTGGAGATGATTGGCAACGAAATAGAAAATCCATTCGGCTACGACAGCAACGATTTGCCCATCACGCAGCTCTCCAATAAAATCCGGGTAAGCGTCCACGATTTGCTCGGTGTCGAGCTGCCGGCGGAGAAGAAGGCGCTAGCCACTGTGCCATACAGCGTGGTACATTAACCGGATTGAAAAAATCCCGTTTTATTCCCAAAACAGGATTTTTTCCACCCCGAAAAGGCCCTCACTTGCACTGTTTTACCACTTTTTAATTTTTTTTTCCAACCCTTCGACTTTTTTCCTACCCCTGCGTATATGCGCCCTGAATGTGTTTCCCCCCTTCAGCGCATTCCAGTTTTTTACAATAAATACCTAATCCCATGCAAACGTTAAACTTTACTCCCAAACTGCTGCGACAGCGTCGCTTCCTCAGCTTTTTGCTCCCCCTCTTCGCCATTTTCGTTGGTCTGGGCTCGTCGCAGTCGGTACTGGCGCAGTCAACCATTGCTACTGCCTCCATTTCACTAAATGTGAAAGGGTCGCCTGTTACGTACGACGCGAAGCCGACTACTGGCGGGGGTACCAATTTTGCCAACCGTGACTTCGGCTCGTTCGACATTTCGACGGATGTGTTCGCCGTTACTAACGGGGTTCTTACCATCAACGAAGACCCGTCTGAGAGCTACGACCAGGCAGTACTGCGGGTGCGTGTAGCTCCCGGCACGCTCGGCTCAACTGTTAGCGTCGGGTTTACCGATATTCCGTTGGTAAACGCTGGCTTATCAAATGGTGTGCGCACTTTCACCCCTACAACGGCTGGCTATGATATCTTGGCTGCTGTAACCTCGCCGGCCTCCGGTGGTAGCTACCGCTTCGATATCAACTTCGTAGCCACTGATAACACGAACGTTACTACACTGTCTACGGGCCTTCGCAAGTCGGTCTTCACGGCCACCGGTACTCGCGTGAACCCAACCAGCGCTGGCCCTCCCGTTAACGCTCAGAGCACCATCCTCATCAACACGACCGGTGCTACTACCCCGAATACCACTTACACGGCTTCGGCATTTAACGGCACCAACCTGGGTACTTATGACATCAACGATGGCAAGCTTACGCTCAATGGCGGCACGCTGAACACCTTCGAAAGCGGTGGCGACGTGATACAAAGCGCCCGTCTGCAATACCTCATTGTGAAGCCCCCGCAGAACAGCCAGCCCGGCTTTGCTTTTCCGCAGTCTGAAATCGCGTTGATTCAGGATGGTACCGGCACTGCCGGCAACGGCGGTACCAACCGCTCTTTCTCGAATAGCACCGCCCTCCGCAACCTGATTTCGGGCCTGGCTAACCAGGGCATTGGTACTTATACCGTTACTGTTACCTACGAAGCAGTTGTGCTGCGTGCCAACGGCACCACGTTCCGGGTGCGCGACGACAACGGTGGCAATGGCTACACGGCCTCCTTCAACACGACCGGTGTGCCGATTCTGATTGACACCTGGACTGGCGGCACCAGCGACGACTGGTTTACTCCGGCCAACTGGGACCTGAAAATTGTTCCGACGGCCAACATCAACGTCGTTATCCCCGACTTCGGCGTGGGCAACACGAAGCCTTACCCGAACATCCACGCTGGCGCTGTTTATACGTTTGGCTCTACCACGATTAATAACACGAACTCGGGCGATGCCATGTGCCGCAACGTCGACATGCAGGGTAGCTCGCAGGCCCAACGCTCGCTGTGCCGCCTCTACCAGGGCCGCTGGAAAGTATACGGTGGCTTCAGCAACCTCTTCGACAGCTACCGTCAGTTTGATGGCTCGCGCATTGAGTTTGCCGGCAGCGGCAACCAGACCATTACTGGTGGCTCCTTCACCGACGTGGACCTGTCGGGTGCTGGTACCAAGGCGCTGCAAGGTATCATGACCATCTCCAACTCCATGAACTTCCTGGCTGGCAGCGGCTTGTTTACCACGGATATCTCGACTCCCGACAACAACTACGTGACCCTGGGCGACCGTTCGGGCACGGCTGCCAACGGTGCTCAGCTGACCGGCGAAACGGACTCCGGCTACATCCGTGGCTTTGTTAGAACGTCGCGCACTGATGTGCGGGCAAATGAAGTTGATGCTCAGGGCAAACCCGACCCCCGCACGTTTGGTAACATCGGCGTAACGCTGCTCTTCGCGGGCACGAATAACCCCGGCGACATCATCGTAACCCGGAACACCGCCGAGAGCTACACGCCCCTGGTGCCAAGCAACGGCGGTACTTCCCGCTTCGGCATCCGTCGCATCTTCGGTGTACGCCCCAGCACTACCCAGCCCCTGGTAGCTACTATGACGTTCCGCTATCTCGACACTGAACTTTCCAACCTCGGCCCGCAGGGCAATGGCTCGGTGCCGGAGCCTAATCTGGCCCTGTTCGTTTCGACCAGCGGTGGTAACCAGTTCGGTGGCCTCGGCCGCGATGCCCTCGACCAGACCAACAACATCCTGACCAAATCGGGTGTGCGCACGTTCGCTACCTTCACGCTCGGCGACCGCGACAATCCCCTGCCGGTTTCGCTCACGGGCTTCGATGCCAAGCGCCTTGGTGCTGATGCGCTGATTACTTGGCAGACTGCTAGCGAGCAGAACAACAAAGGCTTTAACGTGCAGGTATCTGCCGACGGCAAGACTTATCGCAACGTTGGTTTTGTTGCCAGCGAAACGCCTAACAGCACGACTCCTAAAGCATATACCTTCACCGACACGGAGAAGAACAAGGCTGGCGCTCGCTACTACCGCCTCGAGCAACTCGACGTGGACGGCAAGTCGACTTTCTTCGCTCCCCGCGTTGTAACCTTCGATGGCAAAGCAGCTGAAACCAACACCAGCATCGTCGCTTATCCCAACCCGCTCAACAACGAAATCTTGCACCTGAGCCTCAACTCTTCGGTAAGCGGTACGGCAGTTGTGCGCATCCTCGACATGACCGGCCGTCAGGTAGGTCAGCGCCAGGTGGCCATCACCTTGGGCAGCAACGATGTGCCCGTGGAGAACATGAGCGAACTGAAAAGCGGCCTGTACATCTTGAACGTGATGCTGCCTTCGGGCGAGAAGAAGACCATGAAGGTGACGAAGCAGTAAGCTGCCTCGCCCTTCGGGCAAACAAAAAATGCCGGCTTCCGTAAGGAGGCCGGCATTTTTTGTTGGTTATTATGACTGGTCAACAGCAGCCATGAAAAGCGCGTCAGGCTGAGCTTGTACGCTAGCGCCACATTCGTTTAGCCACGAGGCATGGAGGTGCCGGGCTTACCGGTTTTAGCAGCGGGGCGGAACATCGGGTCCACTGCATCCATGTCGAGGAAGTGCGAGAAGGTGTCGCCGCGCAGGCCCAGCCGAATGGTTTCGAGGCTCACGACTTCGTTGGGCGCAATGTTGCCCAGGTTCACGTTGACCCCGAGCAGCTTGATGAACCACACCTGCTGCGCTTTCTGCGGGGCTTCCCACAGAATTTTCTCGAACGGAATCTTGGTCAGAATTTCTTCCACCAGGCCCGAGCGCACCTCACCGGTGCTGCGGAACAAGCCCACGTTGCCGCCCTCGCGGGCCTCGCCAATGACCTTGATGGCGCCGGCCGCCAGCTCGGTTTCCATCTGCGAAATCCATTTGTAGGGCGGAATGATTTTCTCGGCATCCTTCGAGCCTACTTCGCTCAGCACTTTCACGTCCTTGCTCAGCTCGCGGATGTATTCGCATTTGCGGTCGTGGTCGAGGTCGATGCTGCCGTCCGACACCTCGGCGTATTCCATGCCGTACTTGTCCAGCAGGCGGCGGTAGTCGTCGAACTGGTTGCGGATGATGAACGCCTCGAACAGGGTGCCGCCGAAGTACACCGGGATGCCGGCCTCCTTGTAGATTTCGAGCTTACGCTGCAGGTTAGGCACCACGTACGACGTGGCCCAGCCCAGCTTCACGATGTCGGTGTAGGCGCCGCCCACTTCCAGAAAGTCTTCTACTTCGCGCAGGCTCAAGCCCTTGTCCATCACCATGGTGTAGCCCTGCTCGCGGGGCTTGGCGGTGCGCTCGGGCAGTTGCGAAAGGTCGTAGTTCATATCGTTATGAAATAAGCTTCAGCGTGCTGCAACCAGCAGCCAAAGCGCCAAAAAAAAGCTGCCCATCAACTTGATGGGCAGCTGCAAAAGTAACACACGTAGCAGCTTATCGGCTGCCAATTATCGATACCGGATTGGCTGGAGCCGAAGCGGCTGTTTATTTCCGGAACTGCTCAATCAGGCGCTGCAAGCCGGGCTGCTCGCGCAACTGCGGGAAGTAGTCGAACAGCAGTACGTGCTGCTCATAGTTGAGTGTGAGAGCCGTTTCGAGCACGCCGTAGGCTTCTTTCATGCGGCCATCGGCCAGCAGGTAGGCGCACAGCATGTAGTGAAAATGGGCCTCGTGAGGATGCAACTCCACGGCGTGGCGCACCAGGTCCACGGCTTCGGCAAAATGGCCCTGGTCGTAGAGGATGGCGCTCCAGCTCACCCAGGCCTGCACGTCGTCGGGGGCTACCTCAGTGGCTTTTTCGTAGGCTTCGAGCGCGCTCACCACGTTGCCCACCTGGTTTTCGGCCGCGCCCAGTGCCGACCAGTACTCGCCGCTCTGGTCGTACAGCTCGGTGGCCTTGCGGAAAAAGTGAATGGCTTCGAACCACCGCTCCTGCTCCTGCAGCAGCACGCCCTGGCCAAACCAGGCCTCGTCCATGTTAGGATTCAGCTCCAAGGCCTGGCGGTAGTATTTGCGGGCGGGCTCCCACTCGCGCAGCTTTTCGTAGCACTCGCCGATGTTGCACAGGGCCTCATCGGTGGGCTCGCCAGCCGGATAGGCCAGCTCGAACTCCGGAATGGCCTTACGGTATTCCTGCTGGCATACGTAGGCATCGGCCAGCCAGTGGTGGGCGTCGTAAAAGTCGGCCTGAATAGTCACGGCGAAGTCGAAGGCCTCTACGGCTTTCACAAAATCCTCGCGACGGTACCAGTACTGGCCCAGGTTGTACCAGGCCGTGGCCGAATACGGGTCGTCGTCGGTGAACCGCTTAAAGAAGTCCTCGTGCTCTTCCAGCCGGCCTGTAATATCGAGGCAGTGCAGGAGCTCCTGCACGCCGGTTTCGTTGTCGGGGTTCAGGCGCAGGCTCTGCTTATAGTGCTTGGCCGCGCTCTTAAACTTCTGCCAGCTCTGGAAGGCCAGGCCGAGGTTGAAATGAATGTCTTCACGCTCGGGCTCCTGCTCCAGCCCGGCGCGGAAAAAGGCTACCGCCTCGGCAAATTCGCCCCGCTGCGTGCTGATAATGCCGCGAGTCACGGCCACGTCGGCGTTGGTGGGGTCGAGGGCGGCTACGGCGTCAATCTGGCGCTCGGCTTCGGTGTAGTCGCCGCGCATAGCCATTACCTGGGCGCGGTCAATCAGCAGCTCGGTCGAGAAGGGGTACTGGCCCAGGGCGGCCTCGCAGGCCTGCAGGGCCTTATCGAACTCGGCACCGGTAACGTAATGGTCGATGATATTTTCGAAATCTTCGAGGTCGAAGAAAACGGACTCCTGCTGGGCTAGCATGCGCTCGAAGCGGCGTACGGTGTCCAGCACGGCGCGGGGGTTTTCAAAATGTTCGTTCATGCGCATAATTCCGCGGTTAAGAGGAGTAATCGGGGCGAGCAGCCGGGTTTTCGGAGTGGGCCGCTACAGTTCAGCGGGTGGCTGGCCGGCCCGGGCGGCTCTCTTATATCAATGATAACAATTATTGGCTAAAACCGTGCAATCCGGTTTTAGTTAAGATGCGATAGCGCCTTCCGAAACAGGCGCTTTTTCGGCCAATCCGGCCGCACACCACGCTAGCGTATCAGCTAACGACCGGAATGCCAGCCCGGTAGCACTTTGTACTTTGGCGTGGCCGTACACCACCGGCTGCCGCCCGGCGCGAGCCGTATCGCGCGTAATCAGCGGCCGCGCGCCCGTGAGCACCGCGCGAGCATGCTCAAGCCGCCAAATGACTTCGGCGGCCCAGTCGGGCACCGCCACCGAGGGCGCCCGCCGCTGCATAGCCGCTGCCGCCGCCCGCAGAAACTCACCCAGCGGCACCGCTTCGGCACTCAAAATGTACCGCTCGCCGCTAATTTCCGGGTGGTCGAAGGCCAGCGCCAGCAGTTGGGCCACCACGTCGCGCACGTCCACAAAGTTCAGCAGGCCGCGGGTGTAAAAGCGGTGCTGCTGGTGGGCGTAGCGCAGCAGGCGGGTGCTGCTACGGCTCCAGTCGCCGGGGCCCAGCACTACCGATGGATTTACCATTATGGCATCAAGTCCCTCGGCTACGCCGCGCCACACCTCCAGCTCGCCCAGGTATTTGGAGGTAGCATAGGCAGGGTGCGAAGCGCCCAGGTCCCAGGTGGCAGCTTCCGTTACTACGGTGCGGCCACCGGGGCCGGGCTGGGCGCCCGCCGCTGGCCCACCCAGCGCCGCTACCGACGACACGTGCACCAGCCGGATGCCGGGCCGCTCCAGGCAGGCATCGACCACGGCGGCGGTACCCTGTACGTTCACAGCCAGCAGCAGGTCTTCGTCCTGCGGTGCGTACGACACCAGCCCCGCGCAGTGAAAAACATGTGTCACGTCGGGTGCGATGGCCACGCGCAACTGCTCGGTATCGAGCAGGTCGCCGGCCAGCCACTCCACGCCCGGCGCGGCATCGGCCGGCACCGGGCCGCGGTGCAGCGCTCGCACGGACAGCCCCCGCGCCCGCAGCGCCCGCAGCAGAAAAGAACCAATCAGGCCGGTGCCGCCCGTGACGAAAACCATGTAGTTAGTGATTAATGATAAAAGGCGAATGGTTAATGGGTTGGCCAGCGCAACCTAAGCGCTAATCATTAACCACTCCCCATTCACTATTATCTAAAGCGTATTGTTCAGCAGCGGCAATTTCAGCAGCTTCTCCAGGTGCGGCTGGGGCAGGGTGCGCTTCAGCAGCGTGTCGGTGTGGCGCAGGTGGTGGGCGTCGGTGCCCACAAAATCGACTAAGCCCGCATCGACCAGTTGTTCGGCTACTTTCTTGGCCGCCGGCGAGTAGTAGCCGGCCAGCGAATTCAGGTTTACCTGCAGCAAGATGCCATATTCCTGGCGCATCTTCTCAATTTCGGCGAAGCGTCCGTACAGGTAAGTGTAGCGCTCGGGGTGGGCCAGTACCGGGCGGTAGCCCTGCGCCTTCAACTCGAATACGATTTCGTAGAAGTTGAGCGGCTCATTCATGTACGAGGTTTCGAACAGCAGATAGCGCTTTTCGCCGCCAAATGTCAGCATTTCGGTGCCATCGGCCAGCTTGCGGCCCAGAAACTCGTCGAGGTAATATTCGGCGGCGCAGTCCAGTTCCACATCGCCCAGGCCCGCCGCCGCCGCTTCGGTGCGCAGCAACGCCAGCGCCGCCCGGATGCCCGCCGGCGTGTTTTTGTAGAAGTCGCCCATGATGTGCGGCGTCATCACCAGCTTGCGGTAGCCCAGCGCCCGTAACGCCCGCAGCAGGTCGAGCGAGTGTGCCACGGTTTCGGCGCCGTCGTCGAGGCCGGGCAGCAGGTGCGAGTGCATATCAGTCCCAAGCAATGCCAGCGCCGGCGGCCCACTCACCGGAGCCGCCGAAGCCGTTTCCGCGCCGCCGCCGAATAGCCGTTGCCATAACGAAGCCATTGTGCGCCGAGCGGTTAGGTAAAGAACTTTTTCAGCTTCTGGCCGAAAGTCAGCTCCTTTGTCGCTGGCTCTTCGTAGTAGCCTTGGCCATAAGCGCCGTAGCCGTAGCCGTAGCCATACCCGTACCCGTACCCGTACCCGCCGCCGCTTTGAGCATCGTTAAGTATCGTGCACATGCGAGTAAAGTTATTGCTCCGAATAAGCCGGTTGATATTCTTTAGGAAAGCTTTGCTAGAGTAACCAGCTCGCACAATATAGAGCGGAATATCAGCCTTGCGCATAATCAGGATTCCGTCAGTTACCAAGCCTACTGGTGGGGTATCAATCAGAATCACGTCATAGGTTAGGAACAGTTCTTCAATCATTTTGTCGAACTGCGCACTAAGAATCAACTCTGACGGGTTGGGCGGTGTTGGACCAGCTGAAATAAACTGCATCGATTCGATGCTAGTCTGTTGAATACACTCTTTTATTCCATGCCGTTCAATCAGAATAGTGCTGACGCCCTTGATGTTTTCGGCACCGAAAGCCAAGTTTACTTTCGGTTTACGCATATCCAAATCAAGGATAATCACCTTCTGGCCCGACAAGGCAATGATACCGCCCAGGTTTACCGTCACGAAAGTTTTACCCTCACCTGAGATGGTAGAAGTCACTGAAATTAACCGCTTTTTCTTCGATGAGCTGATAAAGTCCAGGTTCGTTCGAATAGAGCGGATGGATTCGGAAATGGCCGACTTGGGATTTTTATCCACAACCAAGCGCGACACCTCCATTTTCTCTTTGTCGTAAGTTGGGATGATACCTAAAACCGACGCTTTGGTGGAACGCTCCAATTCGCGCACGTTCGTTACGGTGTTATGCATAAAATAGCGCACCGCAATCAGGCCTAGGCCAAGCACCAATCCGCCTATCAGCCCAATAGCATATACCAGCAGACGGTTGGGCGATATAGGTGCGGCGGGCGGCGAAGCGGGTGACAGAATTTTAAAGTCGGCAGTGGCCCCTGCTTGTTCAATACCGAATTCCACCTGCTTGTCCATCAGCTCAGTAACTGATTTGCCAAATAAGTCCAGCGGCCGTTTTAAGCGCTCCTGCTCGGTTACCCGCCCTGGCAAGCTACCCAATACTCCCGTCAGTTGATTGTACTGCGCATTCAACTTATTGAGCGACGCCTGTAGCAGGCGCTGGTTTTGCTGCAATAGTTTCTTGATGGTAGTGCGAGTGAAATTTATTTCGGCTTGCTTGGACTGTACTACTTCTGTTTTATCAGTATACGAACGCGAAATCTGCCGCAACCGCCACTGCAAGCTGTTCAACTCGTTGAGTTGGTCCGTCAACATTGGGTCTTCCAGCATAGCTAAGGCTGGAATGCTTTGCTGCACGGTCTGGTACTCATCGCGCGTCAAACGCTCCTGCTCGGCCATTTGTGCTATCTGGTCCAGCAACACTGCTTTTTCCTGCAGTTTCGTCCGCTCTTCGTCCAGCTTCTCCAGCTTCGTTGTAATGGTGGTTATTTCTGATTTGGCGTCGTACGTCCCAGTAGTCTCCGCAAAATTTTGGAGCTTTTTCTCTGCTTGCTCCAGGCTTTTGCCATTCTTCTCAATAACCTTATCTAGAAACTGCATCATTTGCCGGGTCGCTTCCTTTTTACTTGCCAGCTTTTCCTCGAGATATACCGAGTCGATTTTATTTACAATATCCTGTGCCTTAACGGCATTAAAATCATTGAACGATATGCCAATAGTATTGGCTTCCGGATTCACGATTTCCACGGATAGGTTCTTATCAAGGTACTTGTTAACCGAGATATCATCCTGAATGGTAAAGTGATAGCTCTCCTCCAGCGCTTCGGGCGTCAGATAAGTTGTGGGTACGACCTGCAACATCGTCAGGCCAGGCAGCTTCATGTTGGTGCCCAGCGCGGACTCTACAATCTGGGGGCGGCCCTGCTCGTTGTACTCTATTCTCACCCGCTTAGCATCGATAAATTTGAGTTCAAATCGTCGATTATACGCGTTGTTATCCTGCACCTTATAAATGACTTTGAACGGCGAATTACCATACAGCTCCGACTCCAACACCGTGCCCTGCACGTAGTAATTCACATCCAAGGCTAGCGAATCCTTCAGCCGACGATATATAATATTGGATTTAATCAACTCTACCTCACCTGCCAATTTGGAATTGTGAGTCTTATCGGCCACAGCAGGCACCATTTGCCCTGCTAGGCCCAGGGCACTGCCTTCATTGCGCTCATCAATCTTGAGCAACGATGACGACTTATAAATTGGCTTGGTATAACGTAGGTAAAGCCATGAAGCGGTACCACCTAATACGAGCAACAGCATTATCCACAGCAAACTGCGGCGGGCCACCAATACCAACGTAGTGATATCAAAGCTAACTGCTTCATCATCACTATCGGCAGGAATAGAGGTTGGCGCAGCGGCGTTCCCCGCCGACGCCCCACCGGTGGCATTCCGGATAAGCTCTTCTAGCTCAGCATTCTCATTATTGGCCATAAGTACAGAAAGTGCCGGCCTAAGCCGGCCGAGCAATGCAAACGAATAGGACTATCGCGGCAGTTAGTATTTACTTAAATAAGTTAATAAGGAAGAGCGTCGTTGTGAGCGTCAGCGAAGCAAGGCTGATAATCGGCGCGGAATCCGTTAGGGTTTCCAGCAAGGGACGATGCACGGGCTCGATGTAAATGATGTCGTTGGGCTCTATTTGCAGGTTAGCTCGCCGCATTCCTTCCAAAGTAGTCAGGTCCACCTGTTGCACGCGTGGATTTTTCAGGTCTCCCCGAATAATACGGATGTTGCTGGCTTTGCCGCCGTAGCGGTAGAAACCCGAATTGTTGCCGCCACCGCCGCCGCTATTACCGTCGAGCCCGCCGGCCAAGGCCAATACCTCGATTAGGTTCATGTTATCATTTGCCAAGCTGACAACTAATCCCCCTGGCGCGCCTAACACAAACACACGGTTGTTCGTTACCCGCGTGGTCACGAAGGCATCTTTATAATATTCGTTATAGCGCACCTGCAGGACACTGTCGGCCTGCAACAGCGAGTAGCCGCTGAGCTTAATTCGGTTGATGAGCGGTAAGACAACCGTACCATCGGCCTGTACCAGAAATTCGGAGCCGGAAGTAGCACTACCGGTATTCTGTCCTCCGGTCCGCCCCCCCACTACCCCGCGGCCACCGCCTTGCGTGCCAGTACTGGTAGAAATGCTACTCCGACTTGGCAAGGCACCGCTAGGCTGACCAAATTGTAGCTCGCCGTTGGGGTCGAGAATACGTTCGCCTTTGTTCGTATTCACTCGCACTTCGAGGTAATCGTTGGGCTGAATGAGGTAATTGCGCTCTGTACGATTGACAGCAATGCGCATCTTGGTGCTATCGAGTTGCCGGCCTTGCTTGTCGGTGAGGCGAAACAATGTCCGTTGATTATAGTAGCGGTTCGAAGCACACGACGAGAGCAACAGCCCGAGCGGCAATGCCAACAGCCCGAGCATTCGGCAGAAACGAAAAAAAGAAGTTGGCATTAGCCCTGAATGTTACGATAGCAAATGAAAAATCCGGCCTTTGTCAATTAGCACTCGGCCAGATTTCCCCCAAAAAGCCTCAAAAGTAACGCTTTTGCCGCGCCCGTTCAAGAATCGGCCTTTGGCAGCGTGCTCCCGCCCCCGCTGCCAACGGTCAGAATCGTACTTTCGTGTCCCCAATGCTGTTGCTTGGCAGTAAGAGCGTTGGTACGCCCAGCCTTTTTCTAAAATCCCACCCTTTGTTCCCCAAACCCGAAATGGAAGCCGTAGCGACCGAAAACCAGACCATGATTGCGCAGATGGTGCGCGATTTTGGCACCCAGCACATCAAGCCCAACATGATGAAATGGGATGAGAGCCAGGAGTTTCCAATTGAAATATTCCGCAAGCTCGGCGAGCTCGGCCTGATGGGCGTGCTGGTGCCCACGCAGTACGGCGGCTCCGGCTTCGGCTACATGGAGTACGTAACGGCCATTGCCGAGCTATCGAAAATCGACGGCAGCATCGGCCTGAGCATGGCGGCTCACAATTCGCTGTGCACCGGCCACATCCTGCAGCACGCTTCGGAAGAGCAGAAGCAGAAATACCTGCCCAAGCTGGCCAGCGGCGAGTGGATTGGGGCCTGGGGCCTCACCGAGCCCAACACCGGCTCCGACGCTGGCAACATGCGCACCACCGCCGTGCTCGACGAAAGCGGCGAGCACTACATCATCAACGGCGCCAAAAACTTCATCACCCACGGCAAAAGCGGCAACGTAGCTGTGGTGATTGTGCGTACCGGCGAAGTAGGCGACTCGCACGGCATGACGGCCTTCATCATCGAGCGCGGCACGCCGGGCTTCGAAGCTGGCCGCAAGGAAGACAAGCTGGGCATGCGTGCCTCCGAAACCACCGAGCTGATTTTTACCGACTGCAAAGTGCCCGTCGAGAACGTCATTGGCAAAGTGGGCGATGGCTTTGTGCAGAGCCTGAAGGTGCTCGACGGCGGCCGCATCAGCATTGCCGCGCTCAGCTTGGGCATCGCCCAGGGAGCGCTGGAAGCCGCCACCAAGTATAGCAAGGAGCGTCACCAGTTCAACCAACCCATCAGCAACTTCCAAGGTATCAGCTTTAAGCTGGCCGACATGGCCACCGAAGTAGAAGCCGCCAGTCTGCTCACCTACCGTGCCGCCGACCTGAAAGACCGCGGCCAGAACGTGAACCTGGAGTCAGCTATGGCCAAGCTTTACGCTTCGGAAGTGGCCGTGCGCACCGCCAACGAGGGCGTGCAAATCTTCGGCGGCTACGGCTACACCAAAGATTATCCGGCCGAGAAATACTACCGCGACGCCAAGCTGTGCACCATCGGCGAAGGAACCAGCGAAATTCAGAAACTGGTAATTGCCCGCGCCCTTCTCAAATAGAACCGCAGATTGAACGGATTTCAACGGATTTCACGGATTTTGTAGACGCCCTGAACGGCTCTTGTGACGTCGTAAGGCCGGTTGGCCTTGAGGCTGAGCCGGAATCGGCTACAAAATCAGTGAAATCCGTTGTGAATCCGACCAATCCGTGATTATCTTTGCGGCCCGGTTTATACCGCACTTCTCAGAAAACTCCCTCACTCCCTGATATGATTATCGTTCAAATCAAAGACAACGAATCGGTTGACCGCGCTCTGAAGCGTTTCAAGAAGAAATTTGAGCGCACCGGCGTGCTGAAAGAGCTGCGTCGTCGCACGTTCTTCCAGAAGCCCAGCATCACGCAGCGCAAGATGAAGCAGAAGGCTGTTTACAAACTGGCTACCTACGGCCAGGACAACAACGAATAGCCTTTCGGATTCGCACCGCGTTTTCTGAACGGAGAACCGGCCGCTTTGCTCATACGGGCAAGCCGGCCGGTTTTTTCGCGTCCTGATTTCTCAAGATGGCTTGTCAGAAACTAAAAAAATGCTACCTTGAATGCCCGGCCCACCCGCCGGGCATTTTTGTTGACCGGTATGCAGGCTTTCCTCGATTTTTTGCGCTTTGAGCGGCGCTACAGTCCGCACACACTGGTTTCGTACCAGACCGATTTGGGCCAGTTCGCGGCCTACCTGAAGTCGGCTTACGAGTTGGACGATGCCACGCAGGCCACACACCCGCTCATTCGGGGCTGGGTGGTGGAGCTGATGCAGGAAAACCTCGACCCGCGCACCGTGAACCGCAAAGTGGCATGCCTGCGCTCTTATTACAAGTTCTTACTGCGCACCGGCGCCATTGCCAGCAACCCTATGCTGCGCATCACGGCCCCCAAAATGGCCAAGAAGTTGCCCGAATTCGTGCCCGAAGAAGCCCTGAACGGCCTGTTGAACTCCTTTGAGTTCGGCGACGACTTTGCTGGGCTGCGCGACCAACTGGTGCTGGAGATGCTGTATGGCACCGGTATTCGACTTTCCGAGCTTATCGGCATCCACGCCCACGATGTGAGCCTGGGGGCTGCCACCGTGCGCGTAACCGGCAAAGGCAACAAGCAGCGCCTCGTGCCCCTGAACCCCACGCTGCTGCGCGTTATCGAGGCCTACCAAGCTAGCCGGGCGCAGGAGTTTGGCGCGGCGGCGGGCCCGCTGTTGCTTACTGACAAGGGCGAGGCTATGTACGAGAAGTTCGTGTACCGCACTGTGCAGCGGTATCTGAGCCAGATAACCACCTCGAAGGCGCAGCAGCACCCGCACGCACTGCGGCACGCCTTTGCCACGCACCTGCTGGGCAAGGGCGCCGACCTGAATTCCATCAAGGAATTGCTGGGGCACGCCAGCCTGGCGGCCACGCAGGTGTACACGCACTTGTCCGTCGACCGACTGAAATCCGTATTTCAACAAGCCCATCCCCGGGCCTGAGTTTTGTAGTACCCTTTTACCTCTAAATCACCCACCTTATGAAAGTACAGATGCATTCGGTGCATTTCGACGCCGACAAGAAGCTGCTCGATTTTGTGCAGCAACGTTTGAATAAGCTGGAAACTTTTTACGATAAGGTGACCGAAGGCGAGGTCATCATGCGCCTTAATAACAAAGACGGCATCGAGAACAAGACCGTCGAGATAAAGCTGCTGGTGCCCGGCAACATCCTCTTCAGCCAGGAAGACGCTGCTTCGTTCGAAGCTGCCGCCGATGCCGCCACCGAAAGTCTGCGCCGTCAGATTACCAAGCACAAGGAAAAGGCACTGACGCACTAAATTTCAGCTGTTAGCTTCTGGTTGATTCAACCTGAAAAAAAGCCCCGCCTGAATTTATCAGGCGGGGCTTTTTTTCAGGTTGAATCAACCAGAAGCTAACAGCTAGTAGCTGATGGCTTAAAGCTAATTACAAGCCAAACTCGGCCTTAATCTGGGGCACGTAGTCTAGCTTTTCCCAAGTGAAGGTTTCGAAGGTTTTGGTTTCGCCGTTGGGCATCACCACGTTCACGGTGCCGGGCTGGCGGCCCATGTGGCCATAAGCGGCGCTTTGGGCGAAAATGGGGTTCTGCAGGCCGAAGCGCTTCACGATGGCGTAGGGGCGCAGGTCGAACAGCTTGTTCACCTTCTCGGCTACTTCGCCGTCGGTCAGGGGCTGGCCAGCAGCGTTTTTAGCCTTGATGGTGCCGTAGGTCGTCACGAACACGCCAACGGGCTGGGCCACGCCGATGGCGTAGGCGACTTGCACCAGGGCCTGGTCGGCCACGCCGGCGGCCACCAGGTTTTTGGCGATGTGGCGAGCGGCGTAAGCAGCCGAGCGGTCAACTTTCGACGAGTCTTTGCCCGAGAAGGCGCCACCGCCGTGGGCGCCCTTGCCGCCGTAGGTATCGACGATGATTTTGCGGCCGGTGAGGCCGGAATCGCCGTGCGGGCCGCCGATAACGAACTTGCCCGTGGGGTTGATGTGGTAGGTAATCTGGTCGGTGAACAGGGCTTGCACGTCGGCGCTCAGGCCGGCTTTCACGCGTGGGATGAGGACGGCCAGCACGTCGGCTTTAATCTTATCCAGCATCACGCTCTCCGAGGCATCAAACTCGTCGTGCTGGGTGCTGATAACGATGGTATCGATGGCTTCGGGCTTATGGTCATCGGAGTAGCGGATGGTGACCTGGCTTTTGGCATCGGGGCGCAGGTAGGGCATGTCCGTCTTCTCGCGGCGAATGGCGGCCAACTCCTGCAACAAGCGGTGCGAGAGGTCGAGGGCCAGCGGCATGTAGTTGGCCGTTTCGTGGCTGGCGTAGCCGAACATCATGCCCTGGTCGCCGGCGCCCTGGTCTTCGTCCTTGGCGCGCTCCACACCCTGGTTGATGTCGGGCGACTGCTCGTGCAGGCGGTTCATCACCTCGCAGGTGTCGGCGTTGAAGAGGTACTCGGGCTTGTCGTAGCCGATGCGGCGGATGGTTTCGCGCACGATAGGCTCGGCATCGACGTGGGCTTTCGATTTGATTTCGCCAGCGACCAGGGCAAAATCGGTCGTTACGAGGGTTTCGCAGGCTACTTTGCTGGTGGGGTCCTGGCGCAGGTACTCGTCGAGAATGGCGTCGGAAATCTGGTCGGCAACTTTATCGGGATGGCCTTCCGAAACCGATTCGGAAGTGAACAGATAGGGCATGAAAAGCGCGAAAAGGGCGGAATAGATAAAAACAAGCGCCCGCCGGGCCGAAACCGGCGGGCGGGCGCGGTACAAAACTACGGAAATTCGGGCTATTAGCAGTAATGAGCTGGCTACTTTGGCGCGTTAGCTTCCAAGTGGAGAATCTGACGGAGCACAATTGCTGCGCTCTACTGCGTTGCCATACTACAGTTGCGCCAGCCGGCCACCATCTACCACCAGCGTGGTACCGTGCACAAAGCTGGCCTCAGCCGAAGCCATGAAGGCAATGGCAGCGGCCAGTTCCTCGGGGGTACCCACGGTGGCTCGGTCGATTTGTTCGGTGCCGTTTTCCACGTTGGGGTTGCTCCAGAGCATGGGCGTGTCCACGGCCCCGGGGGCTACGGCGTTGATGCGCGTCTGCTTGCGGTCGAGTTCAATGCTGAGGCCGCGCACGAAGGCTTCGAGGCCGCCCTTGCTGGTGGCGTAGGGCACCACGTTGGCGGTAGTTTGGTAGGCGTGCACCGAACTGATGGCCACAATGGCGCTGCCCGAGGGCATGTGCGGCAGACAGAGCTGCGTGAGCTGCACCAGCGAGCGCAGGTTCACGAGCATCAGCTCGTCCCACTTGGGCAGGGGCAGGTCGATTAGTTTGTCGAAGGTCATCATGGCGGCGTCAGCCACCAGCACGTCGATGCGGTGGTATTTGGCCAGTACCTTGTGCACGGTGGTGGTAATGGCGCGTGGTTTCATCAAGTCGCAGGACAGGAAAACCGCCTTGCCGCCGGCCTTGGCTATAATTCGGACGGTTTCGAGTCCGTCGGCGCGGTCGCGGCCCAACACGGCAACGGTGCCGCCTTCGGCCGCCAGCCGCACGCAGGTGGCCCGGCCAATGCCGGAAGTACCGCCCGTGACGACGCAGATTTTATCAGTAAAACGCATTACCTCCAACAGAATAAAGTATGCGGCACGCCTGAATTCAAGCGCATCCATTCCTGCCTCAACCGCCAGCCGCCGGATTTGTGCGAGTTGATGCCAATTATTCAGCAGTCTGCACCGGCGGCGTCAGCTTTTCGCACACCAGCACCACGGGGCGGCCGCGCAGGTCGGTGGTGGCAAACAGGTAGACCTCGCCGCCCTCGCGAATACCCGTGCGCCGCCGGAAGTCGGCCACCGAATCGGGAAAGTTGCGGGTGGTAACGTGCGCCCGGGCCTCGGGACCGAGGTGAGCCTTCAGGGCCACGGCATCGGCTTTCTCCACGGCCAGAATTTTGAAGACGCGCCCCGGAAAATCAAGCCGCAGCACATCTGAGGTATACAAGTGGCTGTGCTGATGCAGCTTCAGCAACTCGAAAGCGGTGCCGATGCTGCGAAATGCCCCGGCTTTGAGCACGGCCGCGTTGGGCTCATAGAGGTACTGCTGGGCCTCGGCGTAGCGCGGGGTAGCGCGGGCCTCGCGGGCGCGGTTGAGGCGAAACTCCTGCTGCGTACCGTCGCGGCGCAGGTTCAGGGCGTAGCGCTCAGGGTCGACGGCGGGCTCCTGGCCCAGCTCGTAGAGCACTTCCTTCACCTCGTTATCCACGGCCACCACCCAGAGCCGGCGCACGTGGCCCAGGCCCTGCACAGCGTGCTCAATGTCGAGCATGGGGGAAGTTTTGAGCAGCACTTTGTCGGCCTTGTGCAGCAGCAGGGGCAATAGCTTCACTACGTCGGGCTCGCAGTCGCGCAGCAGAAAAATTTTGCGGGCGGCCGTGTCGCGCCGGGCCGGGTCGAGGTAGAGCCAGTCGTAGTGGTGCGGGCTTTCCTTCAGAAAAGCCACGGCATCAGCTGCGTGCACGGCCACGTTCTCAAGTCCAAGCTGGCCGAAGTTGTAGCGCACCACTTCGGCCAGGGCCGGGTTGCGCTCCACGTAGTCGACCTGTGCCACGCGAGCGGCAAAGGCAGCCGAGTCGGCCCCGAAACCACCGGTAAGGTCGGCCAGGCGCGCGCCGCCCACCAGCCCAGCCTTGAAGGCAGCCGTGCGCGCCGACGAGGCCTGTTCGACCGAGAGCGCGGGCGGAAAAATCAGCTCGGGATTGTCGGCCCAGGAGGGCAGTTTGGCGCGGGCTTTCTGGCGGGCCTGAATCTGGCGCACGAGTTCGGGCACGGGCAGGCCGGGGTGGCGGCGGGCTTGGAGGGCCAGGTGGGCGGGGTCGTCGTGCAGGTGCGCGGCCACGTACCGCCGGGCCGCTTCGGGCAAGGGGTAGTCCATTGCGGAGACTATACGGAAAAACGCAGCGCTTAGCTTAGCGCACCGCCCAGTGCAGGCCTAGTGTGGGCTGGCCCGAGCGCAGCTGGCCTACTTCGAGGCCGTCGGGGCGCAGGCGGGGCCACACGGCTCCGTGGCCGCCGTGGTTGGTGCCGTTGTAGGCTCCTACCGCTCGCTGGAAATAGCTGTTGGTGTTGCGGTTGATGAAAAGCGTGGCAACCAAACTGGCCACAAACACGCCAGCGGCTACCTGCTGGGTAGCGCCATCGAAATACTGGCGGTCGCCGTGCGCAAAAATCTGCTGGCCATAGAGGCCAAACGAGCCCACAGCCACGATGCGGTCAATCAGAAACTGGGTTTTCTGGCGCTTGTACAGGTCGAGTTGGTCGAGGGCTTCCTGGTTGCCGGCCAGCAGCGGGCGCAGCTTCTGCCCGAAAAAGCCGGCGTTCACATAGTTTTCGCCTTCTACGCCGGGTGGCAGGTAGTAAAAGTTCTGCTGGTGGCCGTTGAGGCCCCGTTGGGCATCCTCAGGCAGCAGGCGAATGGTGGCAGGAGCCTCCGGGGCCTGCTGGGCGAAAGCTGAAACTCCCGAGAAACTGGCCAAAGCAAGAACCAATCCTGCCCGCAAACGCCACGCCCGTGGCAAAACCCCTGAACCTTGATGCATAGGAACAAAGATAGGCACCGACCGGGAGCTATGCCAACCCGCCGTAAGCGGCTTTATGTGGGGGTGGCTCAACCTACCCGGCCGCTTGCACGTTCAGTGCCAACCAGCTGATGTCTTTCGGCGTGGTTGATTTCACCTTAGTCTGTCCTTATTCATGAATCCTTCCGCCTATTTTCGCCGCGCCGCGCTGGCCGTGTTGCCAGCCACTGTGCTGCTGGCCGCGTGCAGCAAAACCGATACGCCCGCCCCTACACCCGCAGTTGACCAGGGCCGGGTACTGATTTCGCACGCTGCTGCGGCCGCCAATACGCAGATAACTGCTTTTGCCAACGACCAGCAAGTGGCACAGCTCAACTACGGGCAAAGCACTGCCTACACGAATGTGAACGCAGGAAATGCGACCATTCGCATCAACAATGGCTCGGCCGTGGTGTCGACTCAGACCGTCGCCGTGGCGAAGGGCCAGAACTATTCGGTATTTGCCTATTCGCCGACGGCCACCATCGGCAGCGCCTCGTTGCTGGCCATTCCCGACGACCTGACGGCCCCGGCAGCGGGCACCGCCAAGGTGCGCCTGGTGCACTTGGGGGTTGGGGCGGCTACCCCGGTCCGGCTATCAATTCCTGCGGCCACGCCAACCGGCACTCCCAACGACCTGACCACTGATGTGGCTTTTGGAACGGCATCTGCCTTTGTTGTGGTAAACGCCGGGGCGCTTAGCTTATCCGTTACACCGGCCGCCGCTCCGCGCACGCCAGTGGTAGCAATGGTGGGCGACGGCACGGGGGCGGGCACAGGCAGCAAAACGTTCGAATCCGGCAAGATATATACCGTCGTTGTGCGAGGGATTGCCGGAAGCGGGGTTCCAGCAGCGCAGCAGCTCCAAGCCGTCATCATCGCGAATAACTAAGCTTTCGCTCATTTGCTTGGCCGTTTGCCTGGCATAGCAAGGCCCGCACCACCCGGTGCGGGCTTTTTTGTGCCCGCAGGCGAACAAACCGCGTATCTTTGCAGTTGCAACGCGATATAATCAACTAACCCGCATACCGTTGGAAACCACGACGAAAACCTACGTTCCTTACAAAGTGAAGGACATGAGCCTGGCCGAATGGGGCCGGAAGGAAATCCGCCTCGCCGAGGCCGAAATGCCCGGCCTGATGAGCCTGCGCGCGGAATTCGGCGCTTCGCAGCCCTTCAAAGGCGCGCGCATTGCTGGCTGCCTGCACATGACGATTCAGACGGCGGTGCTCATCGAGACCCTCACGGCGCTGGGCGCGGAAGTGACGTGGTCGTCGTGCAACATCTTCTCGACGCAGGACCACGCCGCAGCGGCCATTGCCGCCGCGGGCATCCCAGTATATGCCTGGAAGGGAATGGACGAGGCTTCGTTTGACTGGTGCATTGAGCAGACGCTGTTTTTCGGCGAAGACCGGCAGCCGCTGAACATGATTCTGGACGACGGCGGCGACCTCACCAACATGGTGCTGGACCGCTACCCCGAGCTGGCCGCCGGCATCAAAGGCGTTTCGGAAGAGACGACGACCGGCGTGTTGCGCCTGTATGAGCGCGTGAAAAACGGCAGCCTGCCCTTCCCCGCCATCAACGTGAACGACTCGGTGACGAAGTCGAAATTCGACAACAAATACGGCTGCAAAGAGTCGGCCGTGGACGCCATCCGTCGCGCAACCGACGTGATGATGGCCGGCAAAGTGGCCGTGGTGGCTGGCTACGGCGACGTAGGAAAAGGTACCGCTGCTTCGCTGAGCGGCGCCGGCGCCCGCGTGATTGTGACCGAAATTGACCCCATCTGTGCCCTGCAGGCAGCTATGGACGGCTTCGAGGTGAAGAAGATGGAAAACGCCATTCCGCGCGCCGACATCGTCATCACCACTACCGGCAATTGCGACATTATCCGCGAGGAGCACTTCCGTGCCCTGAAGGACAAGGCCATTGTCTGCAACATCGGCCACTTCGATGATGAGATTGACATGGCCTGGCTGAACGGCAACTACGGCCATACCAAGGACACGGTGAAGCCGCAGGTAGACATCTACACCATTGAAGGCAAAGAGGTGATTATTCTGGCCGAAGGCCGCCTCGTGAACCTGGGCTGCGCCACCGGCCACCCCTCGTTCGTGATGTCGAACTCGTTCACCAACCAGACGCTGGCCCAGCTGGAGCTGTGGGAGCGCGGCGACCAGTACGAGAACCAAGTGTACACCCTGCCCAAGCACCTCGACGAGAAGGTGGCCCGCCTGCACCTCGCCAAAATCGGCGTGGAGTTGGACGAGTTGACCGCCAAGCAGGCCGACTACATCAAAGTGCCGGTGGAAGGTCCGTTCAAGTCGGACTTGTACCGCTACTAAGCGACGAATCTCCCAACCGGGTAGCGAAAGCCCCGCCAGTTTCTACTGGCGGGGCTTTCTGTTTTTAGCCGGCTGAGGGGCGCGACCAAAGGCCACTGCCAGGTTCAGCGTTTTTTTAAATTGAATATCCAAGAAATTATTTTTCCAAACCGGCCGGATAACAGCCCGCAGATTAGGCGGCTTGCAAAACGCGGGCTTAACTTTCCGACCTATAATAACTTCGGCATAGTGCGCGAAGGGCTTTCCATTTTCCACTTTGTACATTTTTATGCAACAACCTTTACTTTCGGGGAATTGGGCGCGGCGACTGGCGTTGGCTTCGGCCAGCGTGCTCGGCTTAGCGCTGAACAGCCCCACCGCCCACGGCCAGTCGCTGAACTACAGTTCGGCTGGCGCGACCAACGTGGCCGGCACCTTCAGCAGCATTGCGGGCACGGGCAGCTTCATCAACGTGGCCAGCTCGGATGATGCCAACTCGGCGGCCACCAGCATTGGGTTCAACTTCGCGTTCAACGGCAGCTCGTTCACACAGTTTGTGTTGAACACCAACGGCTTCATCAAGCTGGGCAGTTCGGCCCCGTCGTCGCCGGCACTGTTTTTCACGCCGGAAATCAACCTGGGAGCCGACGTGTTTGCCAGCACCAACGCGGCCGATGTCAACATCATCGCTCCGTTTAACTGTGACCTCGAAGCCGGGCTGGGCGGCGCGGGCTACTACGTGCAAACCAGCGGCAGCACGGGCAGCCGCGTGTGCACCATTCAGTGGACCAACGTGCGCGACAAGGCGATGACCAACACGGTGCAGTACGCACAGTTCAGCTTTCAGGTGAAACTGTACGAGGGCAGCAACCGCGTGGAGCTGGTGTACGGCCCCTGCACGGCAAACAACACGGGCACCGATGCCTTCCGGGCCTCGGGCGCGGGCCTCAAAGGCAGCGGCGCGAGCACGGGGCAGGAGGTGCTATTCATCAAGGGCTCAGCGCAAACCTGGGACCTGGCTTCCGCTATTGATTCGTACTACAGCAGCAGCACGCTGAACTATCGCCAAACCGTGCGTCCCGACGCGGGCCGCACGTACCGGTTCGAGCCGACGGCCCCGTCCAGCGTGGCCAACAACGAATGCTCGGCCGCCACGCTGCTCACACCGGGCTCGACGTGCGTGGCTACGAATGGCACAACGGTGGGTGCCACCCAGTCGATTGGGCCGGCAACCTGCTCGGGCGCCGTGGGCTCGTCGGACGATGACGTGTGGTACCGCTTTGTGGCCACCAGCCCGGTGCACACGGTAGCCGTGACGGGTGGCACCGCCTTCGACGCGGTGCTGGACATCCGCAGCGGCTCGTGCCCCGGCGTGACGATTGGCTGCGCCGATGCTACTGGCAACGCTGGCACCGAAACGGTGAACCTAACGGGCCTGACCGTGGGCGCGACCTACTACGCGCGGGTGTATTCCTACGGCAGCGCCAGCACCGATGCGGGCACCTTCTCCATTTGCGTAACCGGGGGCGGCACCGCCAACGACGCCGGAGTGTCTGCCATCTACACGTTGGGGCAGCTGCCGCAGCTGCTGGCCACGCCGCACACCGTGCAGGCCGTGGTGGTAAACAACGGCACCGCCATCCTCAACAACCTGAACGTAACGCTGACGGTAGCCGGCGCCAACACCTTCACCAACACGCAGACCGTGGCCAGCTTGGCCGTGGGCGCCAGCACGACGGTGACGTTTGCCGCTTACCCGCTCACCAACGCGGGCACCAACAACATGACCGTGCGCGTGCCGGCCGATGGCAACACGACCAACGACGTGCAGACCTACACGCAGGTAGTGTCGGCCAGCCGGCTGGCTTACGTGGATGGCGCGCAGGCGCTGAACCCCACGAGTGTGGGCGTAGGCGTAGCCGGGGGTGTGCTGGCAGCCAAGTACACCCTGCCGCAACCAAGCCGGGTCACGAGCATCACGCCCACTTTTGTGAATGCTGGTACGGCCGGCACCACCTACCAGGTACGGCTGTATGATGCCACCGGCACCGGCGGCACTCCCGGGACTATCCTCTACACTTCGGCCACGCAAACCCGGCCTTCGGCCACGGCGTCGCCGACTATTGCGGTACCGGATGTTACGGTCGGCAACAGCTTCTACGTGGCCATCGTGGAGTTGGACAACAACCTGAGCCTCGGCTATCAGGTAGAAGACCCGCTGCGGCCGGCTACGTTCTACTTCCAGGGTACCAGCGGCGCTTTCACCCTGATAAATACGACCCCGCTGAAAACCCGTCTGGCGCTCGAAGCCAGCGTGGTGCCCGTGCCCTGCGTGGTGGCTACTAACTTGGCCACCAGCAACGTGACCCCGACGGGCGCGACGGTGAGCTTCACGCCGGCTGCCGGCGCCACGGGCTACACGCTGACCATTACGCCGCAGGGCGGCACAGCCACGACACAGACAGCTACGGCCTCGCCCGTAACGCTGACGAACCTGACCCCAGGCACGACCTACACCGTGAGCCTGGTGACCACCTGCGCCGCCAGCCAGGTTTCGACGCCAATAACGACGACTTTCACCACGCCCTTCCCGCCCTGCGTGGCCGTGACCAATTTGACGGCCAGCAACCTAGCTCCAAATTCGGCGACGCTGACGTTCACGGCCGCCTCTGGTGCTACCAGCTACACGGTGACCTACACGCCCCAGGGCGGCACGGCCCAGACGCAGACGGCCACCGGCTCGCCGGTGAACCTGGCTAGCTTGATTCCCGGCACGCTGTATACGGCAACCATCACCACGAGCTGCGCGGGTAACCAGAATTCGCCGGCGGCCTCGACCACCTTCACCACGCCCTTCCCGCCCTGCCCAGCCATCTCGGGCCTGGCAGCTAGCAACCTGACTCCGAACGGCGCTACGCTCACCTTTACGTCCGCCGCGGGCGCTACGGGTTACACCGTGACGTACACGCCCCAGGGTGGCACTGCCCAGACCCAAACCGCTACCGGCTCGCCCGTGACGCTGGCTAATCTGATACCCGGTACGCTGTATACGGCGAGCGTGGTGACGAACTGCGCCTCGAACCAAGCTTCGGCCGCAGTGACGACGACTTTCACCACGCCGTTCCCGCCTTGCCCGGCGGCTACCGGCCTGGCCGTGGGCAACATCACGACCACCGGCGCGAGCGTGAGCTTTACGCCGGCCGCTGGTGCGACAGGCTACACGGTGACTTACACCGCCCAAGGCGGCACGGCCCAGACCCAAACCGCAACCGGCTCGCCGGTGACGCTGGCCGGCCTGACTCCGGGCACGCTGTATACGGTGGCTATTACGACCAACTGCACCGCGGGTCAGACTTCGCCGGCGGCCAGCATCACCTTCACCACCGGCACGCCCTGCGTGGCCGTGACCAACCTGGCGGCCGGCAGCATCACCACCACCGGGGCAACGCTCACCTTCACCGCGCCAGCGGCTGGTGCCACGTCCTTCACCGTGGCCTATACGCCGGCCGGCGGTACTACCCTAACCCAGACGGCTACGGGCTCGCCCGTGGTGCTGGCGGGCCTGCAGCCCGGCACTTCGTACACGGCGACGGTGACGACGAACTGCGGCGGTGGCCAAACCTCGCCGCTGGCTTCGACCACCTTCACCACCACCACGCCAAGCTGCGTGGCCGCCACCAGCTTGGCCGTGGGCAGCATCAGCGCCACGGCAGCCAGCGTGAGCTTTACGCCCGCCGCCGGCGCCACGAGCTACGCCCTGACCCTGACGCCGCAGGGCGGCACGGCTACGACCCAGACGGTAACGGCCTCGCCGGTGAGCCTGACGAACCTGACCCCGGGCACGGCCTACACCGTGAGCCTGGTAACCACCTGCGCCGCCGGCCAGACTTCGCCGGCCGTCGTGACGACCTTCAGCACGCCAGCTCCGGCCCCGACCAACGCGGCGGCAGGCAGCATCACGGCCACGGGCGCGACCATCAGCTTCACACCCGCGGCTGGGGCTACCAGCTATACGGTGACCTACACGCCGCAGGGCGGCACGGCCGCGACCATTACAGCTACCGGCTCGCCCGTGGTGCTCACCGGCCTGGCAAGCAGCAAGGCTTACAGCGTGACCATTGTGGCCAACTATCCGGGAGGCGGGACTTCGGCCCCGCTCACGGTGGCCTTCACCACGCTCACGCCCACGGCTACGCGTGAGGCGCTGGCCGGCGGTACCCTGGCGGTGTACCCCAACCCCGCGCACCGCGCCTTCACCCTGAGCCTGCTGGCGCTGGGCAGCACCCGCACGGCCCGCGTTGAGTTGCTGAACGCGCTGGGCCAAGTGGTGAGCACGCGCGTGCTCGCGCTGAGCACGGGCGGCACCCGCAGCCAGCTGGATGTGGCCGACTTGCCCACCGGCCTCTACGTGGTGCGCGTGCAGGCCGGCACCGAAACGGCTACCACGCGTCTGGTTATCGAATAACCCGCCGAAGATGATTCAATAAAAAGCCCCACCGGAATTCCGGTGGGGCTTTTTATTTGAGGCTACTGCTGGGGTTTTTACTTTCTCGAAGGCTATGCTACGGCCTTCTCCGCCAGTGCAGTACGCACGGCGGGCGCAACCTGGGTGCCGAGCAGTTCAATCGAGCGCAGCACACTTTCGGGCGCAATGCCTTCGATGACCAACTGTGCCAGAAAACGGGTATTGCTGAACAGCTGGTGCTGGTAGAGCAGCTTGGCGACAATGTCCTGCGGCGCGCCCACCAACAGCGGGCCTTGCGGACCGCACAGGTAATCGAAGTGGCGGCGGTCCATGGGCGACCAGCCGCGCTCGCGGCCAATGCGGTTCATCAGTTGCGAGTAGGGCGGGAAAAACTCGTCGCGGGCCTGCTCGGCTGTATCGGCCAAGTGCAGATGGCAGTTGATGGCCAACTGCAACGCGGCCACATCGTGGCCGGCTTTCTGGGCCGACTCTCGGTAGAGCTCGGCAAACGGCACATACTGCGCGGGCGCTCCGCCCAGGATGGCAATGGTAAGCGGCAGCCCCAGCTGCCCGGCCCGCACCACCGATGCCGGCGTGCCGCCCACGCCAATCCAGACCGGGATTTTGGCCTGCGCCGGGCGCGGGTACACACCTTTGGCTGCAATGGCCGCGCGGTGCTTTCCCTGCCACGTCACCACCTCGTTTTCGTTGATGTTGAGCAGCAACTGAAGCTTCTCAATAAACAGCGCATCGTAGTCCTTCAAATCCTGACCGAACAGCGGAAACGACTCAATAAACGAGCCGCGCCCGGCAATAATCTCGGCCCGGCCGTTGGAGATGAGGTCGACGGTGGCAAAGTTCTGAAACGTGCGCACCGGGTCGACGGAGCTGAGCACCGTAACGGCACTGCTGAGCCGAATGCGCTTGGTGATGGCAGCCACAGCAGCCAGAATGACTTCGGGAGCCGAGATGATGAAGTCGGGGCGGTGGTGCTCGCCGAGGGCCAGCACGTCGAGGCCCACTTCATCGGCCAGTTTACCCATCGCCAGCAGTTCTTGCATGTGCTGGGCCGCGGCGTGGTCTTGGCCAGCAAGGTGAGCAGGGGCGACTTCGCCGAAAGAGCTGATGCCTATTTGCATGAATTCACGGGTTGATTTTAGAGAAACAAGGTGGAAAGCATCCGTACAGCAAAATGGTTTGTAAAGCCCAATCGGCTTGCGTTGCGCACGCTTTATGAGTCCCAGTTAAAACGCAAGGTTTCAAATATCAAAAAAGGCTCGCTTCCTTGCGGAAACGAGCCTTTCATTTTTACCAATCACGAAGTTGATTACCCCGCGGCCAGCGCCTCGGCACCACCCACGATTTCGAGAATCTCAGTCGTGATGGCCGCCTGACGCGTCCGGTTGTAAGTCAGCTTGAGGGCCTTGAGCAGCTCACCGGCGTTGTCGGTGGCCTTATCCATGGCCGTCATGCGGGCGCCGTGCTCTGAGGCATTACTTTCCAGCACCGCCTTGTAGAGTTGAATCTTGATGGATTGCGGAATCAGCGTTTGCACGATTTCCTCTTTCGAAGGCTCGAACAAGTAGTCCACATTCGACTCTGGTGTAGCCGTGGCGGGCACTTCTTCCTGCACCAGCGGCAACAGCTGCTCGGTGCGGATAATCTGCGTCGCCACGTTGCGGAACTCGTTGTAGACCATCACCACCTCGTCGTAAATGCCGTTGCGGAAACCGTCCATCGCCACTTCAGCAGCCGCGCGCACCGTCTCGAACGAGAGCTTGGCGAAGACGTGCGTATAGTCACCCACCGTCTGGCCACGACGGCCATAGTAGTCGTGCGCCTTTTTGCCAATGGCCATCACAGAAATGTTGGCCGCTGGCAGGTTGCTGTAGCGCGAAGCAATGGCCGCGTTTACGCCCTTGAACACGTTCGTGTTGAACGCGCCGGCCAAGCCGCGGTCGGAAGTGATGGCAATCACCAGCACCTTGCGCACCTCGCGGGCCACGCCGTAGTCACTCACGATGTCATCGTCGGCGTTGCGGGTCAGGTTGGTCAGGATGGCATTCAGACGCTGGGCGTAGGGCCGCATTCGCACGATGTTGTCCTGGGCACGACGCAGTTTGGCCGCCGCCACCATCTTCATGGCTTTGGTAATCTGCTGCGTGCTGCTCACCGACTGAATGCGGTTGCGGACTTCTTTTAAGCTTGCCATTTATTGATTGTTGGGTTGTTGGATTGCTTAGTTGTTGAATTATTGGTGGTCTGTATTCGGGGCATTATCCCTCAATTCAACCAGCCAACAATTCAACCATCTAATCAATCTACTTCACAGCGTAGTTCGCCGAAACGTCCTTGGCTACCTCGCGGATGGCCTTCGTGCCAGCATCCTCCAGCTTGCCGGCTTTCAGGGCCTTCAGCACGTCGGGGTAGCGCGAGTTCATCACTTGGCCGAACTCCTTCTCGAACTCCCGCACGCGGTTCACGGGCACAGTGTCGAGCAGGCCGTTGGTGGCGGCATAGATGATGGCCACCTGGTCCTCCACCTTCACGGGCGAGTACTGGGGCTGCTTCAGGATTTCGAGGTTGCGACGGCCACGCTCGATGGTGAGCTTGGTCGAGGCGTCGAGGTCGGAGCCGAACTTGGCGAAGGCTTCCAGTTCGCGGAACTGGGCCTGGTCGAGTTTCAGCGTACCGGCCACTTTCTTCATCGACTTAATCTGAGCGTTACCACCCACGCGCGATACCGAGATACCCACGTTGATGGCCGGGCGAACACCCGAGTTGAACAGGTTGGTCTCGAGGAAAATCTGGCCATCCGTAATCGAAATTACGTTGGTCGGGATGTAAGCCGATACGTCACCCGCCTGCGTCTCAATCAGGGGCAGAGCCGTCAGCGAACCGCCGCCTTTCACGAGGTGTTTGATGCTGTCAGGCAGGTCGTTCATGTTCCGCGCAATCTCGTCCGAGGAGTTGATTTTAGCGGCCCGCTCCAGCAAACGGCTGTGCAGGTAGAACACGTCGCCAGGATATGCCTCGCGGCCCGGAGGACGACGGAGCAGCAGCGACACCTCGCGGTAAGCTACGGCCTGCTTCGACAAGTCATCATACACCACAAGGGCGGGACGACCCGTATCGCGGAAGAATTCGCCAATAGCCGCACCCGTGAAAGGCGCGTAGAATTGCAACGGAGCCGGGTCGGAAGCCGAAGCGGCTACTACCACGGTGTAATCCATGGCGCCGCCCTTGGTGAGGGCCTGCACTACCTGGGCTACCGTAGAAGCCTTCTGGCCGATGGCCACGTAGATGCAGAACACCGGCTGGCCGGCCTCGAAGAATTCGCGCTGGTTGATGATGGTATCGATGGCCACAGCCGACTTGCCGGTCTGGCGGTCACCGATAATCAGTTCGCGCTGGCCACGGCCAATCGGAATCATCGCGTCAATCGACTTGATGCCGGTCTGCATCGGCTCGGTCACGGGCTGACGGAAGATTACGCCAGGGGCTTTGCGCTCCAGGGGCATCTCGTACAACTCGCCCTGGATGGGGCCGCGGCCGTCGATGGGCTGGCCCAGCGTGTTTACCACGCGGCCTACGATGCCCTCGCCTACTTTGATGGAGGCGATTTTGTTGGTGCGCTTCACCGTGGCGCCTTCCCGGATTTCCGAGTAGTCGCCGAGCATTACGGCACCCACGTTGTCTTCTTCCAGGTTGAGCACGAGGCCTTGCAGGCCGTTCTCGAATTCAATCAGTTCGCCGGCCTGGGCTTTGCTCAGACCGTAGATGCGAGCCACGCCGTCGCCGACCTGCAACACGGTGCCGACTTCTTCCAGCTCGGCTTCCGACTTGAAATTGGACAGTTGCTGCCGCAGGATTGCGGAGACTTCATCCGGACGTACTTCTGCCATTTTTGGGGGGAATAAGGTATAGGGAACAAGGGATATGGGGCGGGGGACGACGGGAGCGCGCTCCCTATCCCGACTTCACCTATACCCTACAGTTTTTGTTGGTAAGAATTTTCTTGCAGCGATGTGCGCAGCTTGCGAAGGCTGGTCCGCACGGAATCGTCAATTTGCTTGTCGCCCACCCGCAGCACGAAGCCGCCGATGAGTTCGGGGTCTACCTTCTCGGTGAGCTGCACGTCGGTGAGGCCGGTTTGCTGGGTTACCAGCTTGCGCATCTCGAGGCGGGCAACGGCCGTGAGCGGGGCAGCCGACGTTACTTCCGCCGACTGTACGCCTTGCATCACGTTGTACTGCGCCAGAAACTCGGGCCCGATGCCTTCGATGGCCGACTCGCGGTTTTTCTCGGTTAGGATGGTGAAGAAGCGCAGCGTCATGTCCGACACCTTGCCTTTGAAGATGGCGTTCAGGATGGCCAGCTTCTTGTCGTGCTTCACAATCGGGTTGCGCAGCAGCAGGCGCAGCTCGCGGCTTTCGGCCATGGTCTTGCTCAGCAGGTCCATGTCCTCTTTCACTGCGCTCAGGGTGCCCATCTCCTTGCCCAAGTCGAGGAGCGACTTGGCGTAGCGGGCCGCTACTCGTTGGTCAGCCATATTATTAGTTAGGGTCTTGGGGACTTTGGGACTTGGGGTCTTGGTTTTCCTGGCAATAGTTCGTCGAACATCACCAAGTACCTAAGACCCTAAGTCCCCGAGACCCTAGTTCAGTTTAACGTCTTTCAGGTAAGAATCGACCAGCTGCGTTTGGGCGGCGGGGTCGGTCAGCTCGCGGCGCAGAATGCGCTCGGCGATGTCGAGCGAGAGCTTGGCGGCGGTGTTTTTCACTTCGGCCAAGGCCGCGTTTTTCTCCTGCTGGATGGCTTCGCGGGCTTGCTGGATGATGGTGTTGGCTTCGGCGGTGGCGCGGGCCTTTTCGGCTTCGCGGTGCTGGTTGGCCATTTGGGTGGCTTCCTGCATCATGCGGTCGCGCTCGAGGCGGGCTTCGGTCAGCAACTTCTCGTTGCCGGCTTTCAGCTGCTGCATTTCAATCTTGGCCTGGTCGGCCATGCGCAGGGCGCCTTCGATGCTGTCTTCGCGCTCTTTGAGGGCGAGCAGAATCGGCTTCCAGGCAAACTTCGCCAGCAGGAACAATACCAGCAGGAAGATAACCAGTTGCCAGAAAATCAGGCCGAGTTCGGGGGATAAGAAAGCTGGCATAATGCGTTTAAAATGGGTAGCCGGGCAATAAACAGCCGGCTAGGACAATGACTGAGAGTAGGAGCAGGTAAGCCCGCCGCGCCACCTGCATGTGCAGCAGCGGGCGGCGGGCTTCCTTACTACTTCCGAGCCCTCACAGGCCCGGCCGACTGCCTTAAACGAGCTTGGTCCAGATGAGTACGCAGACTACGACTGCGAACAGGCCCAGACCTTCAATCAGAGCGGCGGCGATAATCATAGCCGTCTGGATTTTGCCCGAAGCTTCCGGCTGACGGCCGATAGCATCCATGGCGCTGCCGCCGATGCGGCCAATGCCCAGGCCTACGCCCAGAGCAACCAGACCAGCACCGATACCGGCACCCATTACAGCCAGACCAGGACCGTAGTTAGCCGCCATAGCAGCTACTTGCAACAACAAAGAGAGCAACATAAAAATTGGAAAAAGGGGAAAAAGAAAAAGTTCGTCAGTCCCGCAGCGGGGGGGGGGGGGGATTGCCACGGTCTGGCCGAAACAGCCAGTTGGCGGGCGGCAGGCGCCCGGCCTGTTAAGTCAGATTAGTGAGCGTGAGTCGAGGCCGAGCCGTCGTCGTAGCCCATTTGCAGGTCGGCATCGTGGTGGTCTTCCACCGCGCCACCGATGTACATCGAAGTGAGCAGCGTGAAGATGAAGGCCTGCAGCAGGGCCACCAGCAACTCGAGCACATTAATGAACAGGCCGAATGCCAAGGTTACCGGGGCTACAGCCCACGATTTGAAGATGAACACCAAGCTGATGAAGCTCAGCACCACGATGTGGCCCGCCGTGATGTTGGCGAACAGACGAATCATGAGCGAGAAAGGCTTGGTGAAAATACCAATCACCTCTACGATAATCATGATGGGCAGCAGCGGCTTAGGCACGCCGGGTGTGGCGAAAATGTGCGCCCAGTAGTACTTGTTGCTCGAAGCCAGCGTAATAACCAAGGTCATCAGGGCCAGCACCATGGTCACCGCGATGTTGCCGGAGAGGTTGGCCGCGCCGGGCGTGAGGCCCAACAGGTTATTGAACCAGATGAAGAAGAACACCGTGAGCAGGTACGGCATGTAGCGCTCGTACTTGGGGCCGATGTTTTTCTTGGCTACTTCGTCGCGGATGAAAACGATGATGGGCTCGAAGAACGACTGGATGCCTTTGGGGGCGCGGCCGTGGTTTTTGCGGTAGCCGCTGGCGACGGCGGTGAAGATGACGAGCATCAGCACGGCGCTGCCGATGAGGGCAGCAATGTTCTTGGTGATGGAGAAGTCGTAGACTTTGCTGCCATCGGTGCTCACGAGCTTCTCGTGGTCGAGCTTCAGGCCGTCGTATTCTTTGGCAGGACCTTCCGACTCGCCGTTGGAAATGTGCTTCGAGGAGAACACCGAAACACCTTTACCGGGGCGGTAGGCGATGATGGGCAGGTAGGTGGTGAAATTGCCGTTGTCGGTAGCCAGCCAATGCCACTCGTGCGAATCGCCGATGTGGTGCAAAATCATTTCGCCGGGATTGAAGCCTTCGGCCTTTGCGCCCTCGCCGGCGGGCTCGTTAGCGAAAACGGAGAGGGAAACGAAACAAAGAAGAATCGAGAGTAAACGCTTCATCCAAAGTTAATTAATGAGTAATTTCGGGCTAACGCATTATCATTGCGTTACTTGCTTTCCTGAAATCGGCCGCAAGTTACTCAAAGTAGCCCAGATTTCAAACCCGGCCCACGAAAAGTACAGGATGAAGAAGGCCCCGAGGAAGGTCCAAACGCCCCTCGGCTCGCGCGCAATTCCGCCCGCCAGCAGCCACGTGACGAGCCCCAGCGACACCAGTAGCCGGACTGTCATGCCGATGAGGTAGCCCATGGCCAGGCTGTTCGGGTCGCGGGCCACGAGGCGGGCGGTGAGGCTATAGGCGAAGTACGTGAGCGCCGCCATAACGGCGAAAATGAGCCCGGTGCGCGGGTGCACTACTGCGGTACCATACGCCACATGCAGCACGTAGATGGGCAGGCCCAGCGCGGCGGTGAAGACCAGAAACTGGCGCAGAAACTTGGGCATGGATGATACGAAGGTTTCAGGCGCGCCTTACAGCGACTCTTTGGTGAGGCTGCGGATGACCTGGAATACGGCCACGAACACGCCCAGCAACAGCAATACGATGGTGAGCCAGGGCTGGGTATTGAACCGACCGTCGAGCCAGTAGCCCAGCCAGGCACTGCCGCCGATGATGGCCAGCATCTGGAAAGCCAGACCGGAATATTTCATCACGGCTTGCAGGCGGCTGTTGCCGGTGGGCTGGGGAGCAGGCGAATCGGGCATGGGCGGGCGTAAAAGAGCGGGCGACAAAGGTACGGCGCGGGCCGGGCGGGCGTGGCCGACGAAAAAACGTAATTTTACCCGTTCGGCTCCGTTATCTGGCAGAGCCGTCGAACATTTCGGGCCGCTTTCGGCGTTCCGGCTGCTCGGACAGGCCTTTTTCCTTTACGCTGATTTTGACACATCAACTGCTGACATATCGCTGGGTGACGCTGCTGGTTCTGCTGGGGCTGGGCGCGGCGGGCTGCGCCTCGGATAAGAACATTGTTTCGCACGCGTTCAACAACGTGGCGGCGCGCGACAACGCCTTTTTCATTGCCCGCGAGAAGCTGCGGGGGTTGGAGGACAAGCTCTACACCACCTCCCGACCCAACGACTACAACCAGCCGCTGCCGCTGTTCCCGACGCTGGATAGTGCCAGCGTGAAAGCCAGCCGCGCCGACTTGAATGACATCATCAAGCGCGCTTCGATGCCGATTCAGCACCGGCCGGGCTCGGACTGGACGGACGATGCCTACGTGCTGGTGGGTTGGGCGCGCTTTTATATGATGCAGTTCGACGACGCCGCGCTGACGTTTAAGTACGTGAACTCGACGAGCAAGGACGACAATGCCAAGCACGAGGCGCTGATTGGGTTAATGCGCACCTTTATGGCGCAGGGCGAGTTGGAAAGCGCCAAGGCAGTGTCGGATTTGCTGGATAAGGAGCAGGGCCGGCCCGAGGATGCGCGCCAGTTGTTTCTGACGCGGGCTGACTATTACCTGCGTACCGAAGAGCCGGCCAAGGCCATTGTGCAGCTCGAAAAGGCCATTCCGCTGATTGAGTACAAGAACGAGCGGTCGCGCACGCGCTACCTGCTGGCGCAGCTGTACCAGGATGCCGGCGACAACAAGAAAGCCTACGAGCAACTCGACCAGATTCTGGCCCGCAACCCGCCGTATGAACTCGACTTTCAGGCCAAGCTGATGATGGCGCAGGTATCGGACTTGAGCACGAAGGACCGGGAGCGGTTAGACAAAAACTTTGCTGGTCTGCTGAAGGACCTGAAGAACAAAGACTACCGCGACAAAATCTACTACGAGATGGCGCGGCTGAACTACCGCGAAAAGAACTACCCTGAGGCGCTGAAGCTGCTGCGGCAATCGGTGAAGGCCACCACGACCAACCGCTTCCAGAAAAGCTACGCCTACCTGCTGGCGGGCCGCATCTACTACGAGAACCTGCACAAGTACCCGCTGGCAGCCGCCTACTACGACAGTACGGTGCAGAACCTGAACAAGGAGGCCAAGACCTATCTGGCTATCAAGGAGCGCAGCGACATTCTGAAGGACTTCGCCAAGCAGTACACCATCATCGAAACGCAGGACAGCCTGCAGGCGCTGGCCAAGCTGGCGCCCGGTGAGCTGACGGAGCGCCTGAACACCTACGCCGACGCCGAGCTGGCCAACCGCAAGCGCGAGGCCGACCGGCTGGCAGCGCTGCAGAAAACCCAGGCCCGCGCGGCCGACCTGGCCAACCGGGCCGCTTCATCGGCCAGCGATATTGGCAGCAGCTTGCCCGGTGGTGGGTTGGCGCCTGCCGGGGCGAACGCAGCGGCGGCCGATGTGACAGGTTTCGACCCCACCGCCACAGCGGCAGCAGGGCAATGGTATTTCGACAACCCGACCCTGCTGGGCACGGCGCGGGCCGAATTCCTGCGCAAGTGGGGCAACCGCCAGCTGCAGGACAATTGGCGCACGAACCGGCAAACGGCTTCGTCGCCCAATACCGTGGCGGGCGGCGGTACACCGCTGACGACGACCGGCAACTCGACCACCGCCGTGAATGGCACCCAGGCCGACTCGGCCAGCCGAGTAGCCGCGGCCAGCCCTACGGCGGCGCGCGATAAAATTGTGGCGCAATACCGCGCAGCCATTCCAACCGACCCCGGCCAATTGTCGACCTCGAACCGGCAAGTGGAAGCGGCGCTGTACGAGTTGGGCGGCATTTATAAAGAACAGTTGAAGGAGCGGGAAAAAGGTTTCGAAACGTATGAGCAGCAGGTGACCCGCTACGAGCGCGGCGAGCACGCGCCAGATGCTTATTACCTGCTCTACCTCTATTACAAAGACAAGCCCGACGCGGCCAAAACGGCACAGTACGCGGCCGCTTTGCAACGCGAGTTTCCGAAGTCGATTTATGCCAAGCTGATTGCCGACCCGCTTTACCGCGAGCACGAGCTGGCCCTGCATAATGCCGTGGCCAGCCGCGTCGACTCGGCGTTTACTTTTTACGTCAACCAGGAATTCCGCAAGGCCAACACGGTGCTGGCGCGCACCGAAAAGCAGTATCCGAAAAGCGACCTGAACGACCGGGTGGCCTACCTGAAAACGCTGTTGGTGGCACGCACGCAGCAGCCGCTCACCGCCAAAGCATCGGTAGAAGCATTCATCAAAGCGTATCCTGACAGCCCGCTCCAACCACAGGCAAAAGCGCTGGCAGCTTCTTACGGCAAGCAGGAAAGCGGCTCACTGGCCGGGGCGCTAGCCTCGACGGAGAAGCCGGTGATTTCGCAGTTCCGCCCTGGCGAGGTGAACAACCGCATTCGCGTTTTCTACAAGGAAAACGAAACGCCAGCCAAAGCCCTCGGCCCCGCCCCGGCAAGCGACGCACCGAAACCACAGCCAGTGCCTGGCGAGGAACGGAAAGCGCCCACTGGCAAGCCGGCTGAAATAACGCCGAATGGCTCGGTGGCGCCAGCCCCGCTGGCTCCGGCACCCGTGGCAAACCCGGCTGCGGCCGCTCCCACTTCGGGAGCAGTTCCGGCAACTACTCCGGGCGGGGCACCAGTCGCGGCGGCTCCGGTTCGCAAGGGTCGGCCCACGCGCAAGCAGTTAGCTGACGAAGCGGCCGCGAAAAAAGCCGCTGCTGCCGCCGCGCCAGCCTCTTCTCCTACGGGTTCTTCGCCCACTACTTCGAGTAGCCCGGCTACACCTTTGCCCGCGCCGAACTCCGCCCCGGCTGGCAGCCCTGTTGCTGGCTCGCCGGTTACTGCCATGGCGCCGCCTCCGGCCGCCCCGGTGCGCAAGGGCCGGCCCACCCGCAAGCAGCTGGCCGATGAGGCCGCCGCCAAAGCTGCAGCCGCCAAAGCCGCTACTGCGACGGGTGCCACGCCCGGCACATCGACGCCAGCGCCTAGCAGCACGGCTCCTGCGACCGCAACGCCTGCCGCTGCTTCTCCAGCCGCCACGCCGGCAACCGGAGCCAGCACGGCTTCTTCGGCCCCGGCCACCGCTTACACCACGCAGCTAAACAGCCCCCACGCAGTGGTGCTGGTGTTTCCGAAGGACTCGCCGGCCGCGACGGGCCTGAAGGAGCAGCTGGCTACTTATAATGGCCGCTTCTTCAAAGCCAACAACCTGACGGTGGAAACCGCCGCGCTGGGAGTCGACCAAGAGTTGGTGGTGGTGAAAACCCTGCCCTGGGCCAAGGTGGCCCAGAGCTACGCCACCAAGCTGCGCGGGCCGCAATCGCCGCTGGCCAAACTGCGCGGAGCCGGCTACCAGACGCTCGTTATCAGCCCCGAAAACCTCGTGCTACTGCAGGCCAGCGGTGATTTGGCGGGATATTTGAGCTTCTATCAGCGCATGTATAAATGAGTTAAAAGTTAGGAGTTATGAGTTATGAGTTGGCATTCGGACCTTTGCGCCGTGGTTAGGCCAGTCTGATGTTTCAACTTCTAACTCTTAACTCCTAACTCTTAACTCCCCAGATGCCCACTCCTCCCCCCGTTCGTCGTTCCAAGCCGCAGCAACCCCTGAAACCGGCCCGTTCCGGCCGCTTTACGGCGTTTGTGCGCACCATGTGGGTGCTGTTTGGCGCGGGCGTGCTGGGGCTGGCGCTGTTTGTGCTGGCCGTGAGCGGCAACTTCCTGAACCTGTTCGGGCGCATGCCCAACCTCAAAAGCCTCGAAAACCCGCGCTCTGAGCTGGCCTCCGAAATTTATTCGGCCGATGGCGTGCTGCTGGGCAAGTATTTCCGCGAGAACCGCACGCCCGTCGATTTCAAGGACCTGCCGCAGAATTTGATTGATGCCCTCATTGCCACCGAGGACGTGCGCTTCGAGCAGCACTCGGGCATTGATGCCAAGAGCGTGATGCGGGCCGTAACCGGCGTGCTCACCTTCTCGCACAACGGCGGCGGCTCCACCCTCACTCAGCAAGTGGCCAAGGTGCTGTTCCGGACCCGCGGCGACCTGAATGACGGTACCCTCAACGGCACCGGCAAGATGGGCCTGCTCATCACGAAGACGAAGGAATGGATTCTGGCCATCCGGCTAGAGCGCAACTACACGAAGCGTGAAATCATTCGGATGTACTTCAACACCGTGGAGTACGGTTCCAACGCCTTCGGTATCAACACGGCCGCCAAGACGTTCTTTAACAAGTCGCCCAAAAACCTGACCACGCCCGAGGCCGCGACGCTCGTCGGCATTGTAAACGCGCCGGGCCGTTTCAGCCCCGTGGCTCACCCCGACCGCTCGCGCAAGCGCCGCAACTGGGTGCTCCGCCAGATGGCCAAATCGAATTACATCACCACCGCCGAGCTGGCCCAGGACACCGCTAAGCGCATCGTGCTGCACTACTCAGTGGAGAATCCCAGCAAGGGCCTGGCCCCCTACTTCCGCGCCGAGGTGGTGAAGTCGCTGCTAAGCTGGGCCAAGGAAACCGACCACGACCTGTATGCCGATGGCCTGAAAATCTACACCACCATCGACTCGCGCATGCAGCAGTACGCCGAGAAGTCGCTGGCTGAGCACATGACGCTACAGCAAAAGTGGTTTTCGCAGCACTGGAAAGGCCAACTCCCCTGGCGCGACGAGAATGGCAAGGTTATCCCCAACTTCCTCGTCAATTCCATGCGCCGCACCCAGCGCTACAAGTCGCTGATGGACCAGTACGACGGCAACCGCGACTCGGTGAACTACTACCTGCACAAGAAATACAAGATGCCGGTGTTCACCTGGCAGGGTGAGAAGGAGATGCTAATGTCGCCCTACGACTCGCTGGAGTATTACAAGCGCTACCTGCAGGCCGGTTTTATGGCCATGAACCCGCTCAATGGCCAGGTGAAGGCCTGGGTGGGCGGCCCCAACTACAAGTTCTTCAAGTTCGACCACGTGCGCCAGGGCAAGCGCCAGTCCGGCTCCACGTTCAAGCCCATCGTGTACGCCGCGGCCATCGACCAGAACTACTCGCCCTGCTACCCGCGGCCCGACGTGGCCACTACCTTCCCCGCCGTGGCTGGCCGCGCCGCCTACACGCCCCACAACTTCGAGGGCGGTTTCTCGGGCCGCACCTTTACGCTGCGCCAGGCCCTAGCCCGCTCCATGAACTCCATCACGGCTTGGCTGGTGATGAAGCTCGGCCCCGAAACCATTGCCACCTACGCCAAGCGCCTCGGCATCACCTCGCCCGTCGATGCCGTGCCGTCGATGGGCTTTGGCACTTCCGATTGCAGCATTTACGAGCTGTGCGGCGTGTACTCCACGTTCGTGAACAAGGGCGTGCACACCACCCCCATCATGGTTACCCGCATCGAAGACAAGAACGGCAACGTCCTGCGCGAATTCGTGCCCCAGACCAAGGAGGTGCTCAGCGAAGAAACGGCTTTCATCATGACCAACATGCTGCAGGCCAGCACCACCGAGCCCGGCGGCACCAGCACCATCCTGCACACCGGCTTCAAGTTCCCCTACGAAATCGGGGCCAAAACCGGCACCACCAGCAACTACTCTGATGCCTGGTTCATGGGCATCACCCCCGACCTTGTCTGCGGCATGTGGGTGGGCGGCGAAGACCGCAGCATCCACTTCCGCACCGGCACCTACGGCCAGGGTGCCCGCGAGGCCCTGCCGCTCTACGGCCTTTTTATGCAGAAGGTGTATAAGGACAAGAGCATTGGCATCAACACGGGGCCCTTCCCCCGACCCACCGCCCCACTCAGCATGGAAATCGACTGCTCGAAGTATTACGGCGGCCAGCGCGACACCATCCCCGCCGACCAGAAAATGCAGGTGCCCGACGCCGGCGATTTGGATGACAAAGACATTTAGGCTCCGTTTCGAACCGCGAAATTTGCCCTTTTTCAAAAATGACCGGCGACTTTTGCCGGTCATTTTTTGTTATTTCCGTACGCTGAACTGCGGCCTTTTTCCTCGCCGCGTTCTGCCGAATCCGTTTGTCTAATTCTGCGCCATGGCCGCCAACCCCGAACTGCAAGCCCAAATCTCCGCCCTGCCCCACAAGCCCGGCGTGTACAAGTATTTCGACGACGAGGGCATCATCTACGTGGGCAAGGCCATCGACCTGCGCAAGCGCGTGAGCAGCTACTTCACCAAAAACGACCACAACAAGAAAACCCGGCAGCTGGTCCGCAACATTAAGCGCCTGGAGTTTACCATTGTCGACAGCGAATCCGACGCCTTCCTGCTCGAAAACAACCTCATCAAGCAGCACCAGCCCAAGTACAACATCCTGCTCAAGGACGGCAAAACCTACCCCTTCCTCTGCCTCACCAACGAGCGGTTCCCGCGCCTCATCCCCACCCGCAACAAGATTAACGACGGCTCGCGCTACTACGGCCCCTACGCCAACGGTACGTCCCTTAATGTGCTTTTAGAGCTCATTCGCGCCCTCTACCCTTTACGCACCTGCAACTACAACCTGAGCGCCGCCAACGTTGAAGCCGGCAAGTTTAAGCCCTGCCTGGAACTGCAAATCGGCAACTGCAACGCCCCCTGCATCGCCAAGGAGGACGAAGCCACTTACAACGCCTACATCCAGCAAATCCGCAACATCCTCAACGGCGACCTGCGCATCCCCAAGCAGTACTTCCGGGAGCGCATGAGCGCCGCCGCCCAGGATATGCAGTACGAACTGGCTCATCAGTTCAAGGTCAAGCTTGATAAGCTGGAAGCCTTCCAGGCCAAGTCCACCATCGTCAGCGACACGCTCACCAACATCGACGTGTTTGCCATCGCCAGCAACGAAAAATCGGGCTTTATCACCTACCTCAAGGTGATGAACGGCAGCATCATCCTCACCCAATCCCTCGAGGTCACCAAAAAGCTCGATGAGGATGACGCTGAAATTCTGGCTCCACTCATCATGCAGCTACGCCAGGAGTTCGAAAGCGAGTCGAAGGAAATTCTCACCAACGTCGCTGTCACCCTCCCCCTGCCCGGCACCACCCTCACCGTCCCCCAAATTGGCGACAAGCGCAAGCTCCTCGAATTAGCCATCAAAAACGTGCTCTACGCCCGCAAGGAAAAGGAAAGCATGAACGAGAAGAGCAAGGATGTGAACGAGGTGCGCATCATGGAAACCATCAAAAAGGACCTGCGCCTCACCGAGCTCCCCAAGCACATTGAGTGCTTCGATAACTCCAACTTCCAGGGCGATAACCCGGTGGCGGCCATGGTCTGTTTCCGCAATTCCAAGCCCAGCAAGAAAGACTACCGCCACTACCACATCAAAACCGTCATCGGCCCCAACGACTTCGACTCGATGTACGAAGTCGTCACCCGCCGCTATCGCCGCCTGGTTGACGAAGGCGCCAGCCTCCCGCAATTAGTCATCGTCGATGGCGGCAAAGGCCAGCTCAGCATGGCCGTTAAGGCCTTGAAAGACCTCAACCTCTGGGGCCAGATTGCCATCATCGGCATCGCCAAGCGCCTCGAAGAAATCTACGTTCCCAACGACCCGCTCCCCATCTACATCGACAAACGGAGCGAGTCGCTACGCCTCTTCCAGCGCATGCGCGACGAAGTGCACCGCTTCGGCATCACCTTCCACCGCTCCCGCCGCGACGCCGGCACCCTCAAAACCGAGCTTACCGACGTCAAAGGCCTTGGCCCCGTCACCGCCGACAAGCTTCTCAACAAGTTCAAGTCCGTCAAAAAAATCCGCGAGCTCTCCGAATCGGAATTAGTGGCCGAAGTGGGCAAAGCCAAAGCCAGAATCCTCCAAACCTACTTCGCCGAGCACGATGCCCCCGCGCACCCCATGCCGCCCCGCCAACTGCCAGTTTAAGTAAATGTCAGCAAACAAAAAGGCCACCGCAGCAATGCGGTGGCCTTTTTGTTTTTCAACGTTATGGACTTAGAAAGACCAGAGATTGTACTCGTATTCAATCAAGTCAGCCGAGGTCTGCTGAGCAGCCAGGATGCCTTGCTGCGCGCCACCGTAGATGTCATCCAAGCGGCTGTCGCCAGCGTTTGACACTTTGGTGATGTAGGAGTTGAACAACCACAGCTCGAACGCATCAGCGAGGTTCTTGTGCTGCGCATCGTTCTCGGCATTGAACCAGATAGCGTTTTGCGGATTAGCGCGGAACACCTTCACCAGGTCGCTGTATTTGAACGTGCCAATGGGCTTCTCAATGCCCGAAGTGTTCGAAGCCAGCGTCGAAGGTACCAGCAGCGTGATGGACTTAATGTCGTGATACATCCGCGACCGTTTCTTGTCGAAAATCATATCCTCCTTAATCTCCATCTCATAGAGGTCCTTCGGGCGGTATTCGTTGCCGATGGGCTTGGCTACAGCTACCGTCGCCGCTGCCGGCGCATTCACCATGATAACCTTACCCTTTTTGTCCTTCATCGGCTTGCCTGCGGCATCCAGCTTCGGCACTTTTTTGGCAGCGACTTTCTTAGGAGCCGGAGCACCCCAGTCATCACCACCGGACTCCGGCTTGAAGCCAGCCGCAATCTCATCGGCACTCAGCTTGTCCACTGCATCCACGTACGAGCTATTGCCCTGCACCTCGGCCGCCGTGAAGGTGGAAGTCAGCGAATCGTTCTTGTACGCCTGCAGTTCACCACGCTTCACCGCATCCAGAATCACGCGGCTAATTTCCTTGCCTTCCGAGAACATCGGCTTGTTCTGCTTCTCGCGCAGGTCAACCTGACGCCAGATGCTCTTGCGGAACATCTGGTCGGAGAGCGGAATGGGCCGGTGCGAACCGGTGCTGCTGGCCGTAGTGGCCTGCTCCTGCGCGGAAGCAGTCAGCGAGAGCGATAAGCCTGCGGCGATAGCCGCCAGCGTGTGCAAAGATTTCATAACGGGCAAAAGCAAATTGTCTGTAGGATAGTTCGCTAACGTGGCCAAGCCACAAATATTATAGCAACGGAATGTTGAACGTACGGCTCATGTTCACGGCCTCCACGTTGCCCTGGAAGTTCTGACGCTGCACGTCTTTCACTTCCACGTACAAGCGGTCGCCTTCGCGGTAGGCATTCACTACATCGCTCAGGTCAGCGGTAGGACCGGTGATGGTTTTGGTGCCGATAGCGGGGCGCTTGCCACGCACCAGCGTTACCTCATAGCGCGACACGCGGAACTTAGCATCGTCGGGCAGGAAGGTAGCAAAACCAGCATCCGGAATAGCCCGCAGGCTGAACGAGCGAATGGCAGTGCCGGGGGTACCCTGCTTGTCATTCACCGGACGGCCACCAGCGAAAGCCTCAATCGAAGGCTTCGGAATGGGACGTACCTGGAAGGTTTGCGAACCGATGGCGTTGCCGCCGCTGCTTACGTTCAGGGTTACTTCCTTCGAGTTCGGAATCAGCGTCACATCGCCCACCTTAGCGCCTTGGATAGCCGAAGCACCGGAAGCCGAGAAGCTAGGCTTGTACTGGGCGCCCAGCGCGGGTACCGATACGTTCAGCTTGTTGCCGCACTTGAAGTACAGCGCCTGCACCGAAGCCGACTGAATCTGCATCACCGGCTTGGTGATGGTGTAAGGCACTTTCACGGTGAAAGTAGTATCGCGACCGTTCTGGTTGAAGCGAATCGTACCAGTCCACGAAGCCTTGGCATTGCCCGAAGCATCGAACCCACCAGGGCGAGCCGTGAACTCTACTTTGCCGTGGCCATCAGGACCTACCGAAAGAGAGTTGCCATTCAGCGTCATACGGGGGCTGATTGTCGAAGCCGAAGCCGTCAGGAACAATTCGGCTTTGTACTTAGTACCAGCGGCTACCGTATTTGATTCAGCACTAGCGAAAGCACCAATTTTGTCGAATACAATCGTTTTAGCACCTACCTTCTGGGCCAAGGCCGACAACGCATCCGCCTCGTACTTCAGCACTTCCGTTTCTTTCTGCGAGATGGTAGCTAAAGCGGCTACTACCGGCGTGTTCTCAAAGTTGAGCTCTTCGAAGTTTTTCGACTTCTGCGCCTTTTCCGTTACCCGAGCATCGTCTTTTGCATCGATGGCCAGCGGCTGAGCACCAGGCACAAACTGCTTGATATACTCCGAGTATTCATTCAGCTTGGGCTTCAGGCCCGTGTAAGCCAAGCCATTACGCTTGCCACCCAGCATTGTAATAGCTACTTTATCTTCGCCGCTGAGGTTGGTCATTTCCGGACCTTTGTTCTCAGTGGCTGTCAGTAGCTTTTGGCGAACATCACGCAGATAGGACACCAAATCCTTGGTTTTCGCACGGATTTCTTCGCTCTGCTTAAGCACGGCCAAATCACGCGCTTGGTTATTGTTCTTCTGAACAGCTGCTTGGATGCCTTTTACTGTACCATCCGCACCAATCGAAGTTTTATCGTTGACACCCAGTAGGCTGTCATCAATAAATTTGAATTTCAGCAAAATCGCTGAGTTTACCTGGAGCGCCAGAAGAGCGGTCAGCACGAGGTACATCATGCCAATCATCTTCTGCCGCGGGGTTTCATTTGCACCTGCCATTGTTTGTTTCCGCTAATAAGTGGATGATGAACTAACTACCTTGCCAGCACGCGCTTATTGGGCGGGAGCACGCATAGCGTTCAGCATGTTGCCGTACACGCGGTTCAGCGAAGTCAGGTTGCTGGTCAGGTCCGACACTTGCTTCTGGAAGCTTTCGGTGTCTTTGCCGGCCTGGGTCATGTTGTCCATGGCCTTGCTGAGGGTGCCGTAGAACTGGTTCATCGACTTCAAGTGCGTGTTGGCATCCTGGAGTTCCATTTCGTACACTGCGTTCAGTGCGCCCAAGTTCTTGGTTACGTTCTGTACCTGCATGTGGTACTCTTTGGCATCCGAAGTAGCGTTCGACATGGCCGAGATGGCTTCTACCGTGTTGCCGTAGGCCACATTGATTTTATCGAGCGAATCGGCCGCCGAGCGCACTTTCTTGGTGTATTCGTCGGTCACGTTAGCAGCTTCGCCCAATTGCGACATCTGCGACGTCGTGGTGCTCAGGCGGTTCAGGCCCTGGCCCAGGCTGGTGAGCGCTTCGGGAGTTACGTTAGCATTTTTCAGCATGTCGTCCAGCTTCATGGTCAGGCCCTTGCCGTTGTTGCTCTCATTCGAGAAGCTCGGGTTGCCGGTCGAAGGGTCGTAGCCTTCGCTCAGTTCGGGGTACACCAGCGACCAGTCGTGCTCCTTATGAGCGGGCTGGAAAGCGCTGAGGAAGAAGATAACGGCTTCAGTGCCCAGACCAACGATGAGCATGGTGTCGGCACCATTCCAGTGTTCGATTTTGAAAAGAGCACCAACAATTACAACTGCTGCACCAATGCCGTAGATTTTGGGCATCAGCGTATCGTAGAGAAAGCTATGTTTAGCTGCCATAGTATTTTTCGATTGAGAGGGGTTGAAAGTAAGGTGTTTGAGGGGAGGGTGATGTTACGCTTGGTATTAGTTGAGCGAGCTGTTGGTGCCCATGCCAATCTGAATCATCGAGCAACGGAAGCCGATGTAAGAACGGGCCGAATCCTGGTATTCGAAGTTGCGGGTGCCGGTTTCGAGGAAGTACGCAATGTCTTTCCACGAACCACCACGTACTACTTTGCGGGGCTCGTTGTCGTCGGGGTTAGTGGGGTTCAAGTCCCACACCACCGGCACCGAAGCTTCCATGTAGGCATCATCGCACCACTCCGATACGTTGCCAGCCATGTCGTACAGGCCGAAATCGTTGGGGAAGAACGAACCTACTTCGGAGGTGTAAGCGAAGCCATCGGAAGCGTAGTCGCCACGGCCGGGCTTGAAGTTAGCCAGCATGCAGCCTTTGCTGTTGCGCAGGTACGGGCCACCCCAGGGGTAAGTAGCAAGGTCGCGGCCACCGCGGGCGGCGTATTCCCATTCAGCCTCGGAGGGCAGACGGAAGTTGGGGTCGTTGGCAAAGCCGGTTTCTTCGCGGGCGGCGTTGCGGAACTTAGTGCGCCAGTTGCAGAAATATTTGGCGGCAAACCAGTCCACACCCACCACCGGATAATCGTCGAAAGCGGGGTGGGTGTAATAATACTCCAGCAGCGGGTCGCCCATGTGGTAAGTGAAGTCGCGCACCCACACCGTGGTGTCGGGGTAGAGTTCGGTCATCACATACTCTTCGCCCAGCACATCCAGCGAGTCCTGCTTGATGGCATCGACGAACTGGCGGTATTCGTTGTTGGTAATCTCGGTTTCGTCCATGTAGAAGCCGGCGATAGTCACCTGCTTGTTCATGTTCACCATCGACGCGGAAATATCCTGGTCAGTCTGGCCCATGTGAAACGTGCCGCCCGGGCAGGGCACCATGCCATAAGGCACTTCCTGTGGATTAAAGATGGGACGGTCTTCAGCCCCAACCAGGTCACCCTGAGGGCCTTTACCAAATCCGCACCCACCTAATAATGCACCGGAGATAGCGAAAAGGGATACTGCTAAAAGCTTGTTCATGAGAGTTAGAGATTCTGTTTTAATTGCCGATACCGCTAAAGTACATTTAGATGGGCTGGCAAATCTACACTTTTTTAGGATACTGTGCAATACCCTGCCATTCCCAAAACCAACCAATTTTACTAAAAACACGCCGAACAGCGTAAATAACTCGGTTAATCCGATTTGTTACTTGTGAGCCAGACTAAATTTTATCCTAACCCGATAGGATAATGCCAATTTTGGGCTAGAATAAAAAAATAGTAAAATTAGAAGCTGTAGCGGGGAGTGCGCACAGCCGGATGGGTAAACAGGCTCGGCTTTGGCAGCCGGTAGGAGAGCATGATTTCGTACGAGCTAAATGCTCGGGCAGCCTGGTTGATGGTAATGATATCGAAAGCACCACCCAACCGCAATGCATTGTCCTTAGCAAAGCTCACGCCTAATAGTCCTGAAACGGATTCCTGATGCCGATAGTTGGCACCTATCCAATATTTGTCGTCGAGCGTAGCACGTACGCCACCTTCGAATGAATAATTATTGCTATTTCCAAATTTATTGCTATCGGAGTACTTGCCTGGCAGCACTGCTTTGGCAAGGATGTTTGGAGTGACGGTAACGGACGAGGAGGCCTCGATATTGTAGCCGGCGGTGAAATAAGCGTGGTTTTCGGCGATGTATTTGTTGGCCACGCTTGTGGTGCTGCTGGTTGCCTCGCTCTTGAAAGTGTAGCCCGAACGGAACAGGTTATTGACACTTAGGCCAGCATAAAACTTGGGAGTTTCATACCACACCCCGGCCCCGGCATCGAACTTGCTGTCGGAAGCGTCTTTGGGCACGTTGATGTCGTCAGGGTCGATGGCAATGTATGTGCCTTTGCCCAAGTAGGTATAGGTGCCCTGGATGCCGATGCCAAGCTTGCCCTCTCCCAATTTGATGTGCTGCGAGTATGAGAGGGCGGCATTGGTCATTTTTGACTGGCCGACCTGGTCGTAATACACACTCACACCGACACCGCCGCTGATGGCAAGAATGGGTAATGAAGCCGTAAACAGGCCGGTGCGTGGCGAGCCATTGGCGCCGCCGAACGTGCCGTAGTTGTAATACTGATAGCGGCCGAGCACGTTTATCTCTCCGTAGCCTTTGATGCCTGCGTAGGCCGGGTTGAGCGACATGCCATTGAGGCTGTACTGGGTGAACTGGGGTTGTTGCTGAGCCAAAGCCGAGCCAACCGTTGCCGAAAGCAACAGCGTTGCGAGTAAAGTTCCTTTCATGGGTGTAAGGTACAGAGGATTAAGAAGAGGGAGAGAGGACCGGAAGAGGCGGGTGGGCCGGTGTTGAAGAACAGCTTCCAAATGTAACTCAAAATCCGTCTTCAAAAAATTCGGACAAAAAAAACCGGCCCAGGAATTCCCAGACCGGTCTCAAACAACTAAAAATCTAATCCGATTGACGCCTTACTCGTTGGTTATATCATTTTTAGAGGCCTTGCTGTTGACCTCGGTCTGCGCGTGCCGCCGGATGTAGGCCTCGATGGCACCGGTCATGGATGGGGCATTGGGATGGGGCGCTTCGATGTCGAGAATCAGGCCGGCATCGATGACGGCCTTGGCGGTGGTGGGGCCGAAGGCGGCAATGCGCGTGCCGTCCTGCACAAAATCGGGGAAGTTGATGAACAGGGAGCTGATACCGGAAGGGCTGAAAAACGCGATGCAATCGTACTTCACATCGGATAGGTCAGACAAGTCGCTGGCAACGGTGCGGTAGATGACGGCCTCGCTGAACTTGAGGTTGTTGGCCCGCATGAACACCGGCAGGTCATCCTTGCGAATGTCGGAGCAGGGATAGAGAAACTTCTCTCCCTTATGCTTTTTAATGACATCGAACAGGTCGGCGGCTGTGCGCTCGCCCACAAAGAGCTTGCGTTTGCGCAACACGATGTACTTCTGCAGGTAATTGGCGGTCTGCTCCGAAATGCAGAAATACTTCATTTCGGCAGGCATTTCAAGCTTGGCTTCCTGGCAGATGCGGAAGAAGTGGTCGACGGCGTTGCGGCTGGTGAAGATAATAGCCGTGTAGTCGAGGATATTGATTTTATCCTTCCGAAAGTCCTTATAGGACACCGGCTGCACGTCAATAAACTCCCGGAAATCTACTTTAATGCCGTATTTCTCGGCAATGGAGAAGTAGGGGGAAACGTCGTTGGTGGGTTTTGGCTGGGTAACCAGGATGCTGCTAATGCGCTTGGCGTGCCGGCCTGTGCCCGGCTTTTCTGCACTCTCGGCCATACAGTAAGGAAGGGGGTAATGCTTAGGACAATAAGAGTCGGAAGAGAATTGGTTCGGCCGCGAGGTCGAAATCAATCAGTATGTAAAGACAATAAGTTTAAGTATCACCAAAAGAGGCAGTACTTCGGTAGCACAAAGGTAGGCAAACAAATGTAGATTCAGCAGAGAGGCTTGCCGGTGCAATGTGCGGGCTACACGCAGCACCGTGCCAACCAACACCAAGCCGATGGCAGTGCTGGCAGCCCAAGCTACCGTGTGCGGAAACGTACCGTTGAGGCTGAGGTACAACAGCAGCACCAGCGGCAGAATCAGGCCTACCAAAAGCGTGGTACGCAAAAACTCGCGGTACTGCACATCGACCAGGGGCTGAAGACCAAAGATATAAGCCATCAGCGACAGAAACAGGTACTTACCAAACACAAAAGCCGTGATGATGCCCGTGTAGAGGACGACCCGCCCAACGATGGCCGACTCGGGCACGTTGAAAAATTGCCGCAGCAGCGGCAGGCTCTGCAAGTCGGTGTGGATGGCGGTGAGCAGCAGGCCAAACGAAAGGGCGAACAGCAGGACCAGCAGCAAATTCAGCAGCGAAAAGGCTGGTTTGACAAGGAAAGCGGACTGGTCGCCGCTCACGCCAAACAGTTCTTCAATCTGGAAGATGCGGGCCAGACCGGGCTGGTAGGTGACGCGGATGGCCCCGTAGGAAAGCCCCAACAGCAGCAGGAAACCCAGGTATACGTTCTGGCCTTGTGGAGCCGGCAGGCGCGGCAGGGCCAAGCCAGCGGCTTTGGGCAGCCCGGCAGCGGGAGTGCCGGCTACGGTAGCTACCCCCGAAAACGAGGCCAGTGCGGGAGAGCCATCGGGCTGCCACACGGCCAGCAGGTGGCGGCCGGGTGGTAGTTGGGCAGGCAGTAAACGGGCTAAGTCGAGCGAGTAAGTGGTAGCAGTCTGCGCAGTGAATACCAACCGATTATCCAAGAAAAGACTGAGGCCGGGCTGGGCGGCAAAGGCCAGCGGAAACAACTGGTTGCGGCTAATACGGACCCACTGGTAGTAAGCGTGGGCGGGCTGGTGGTAGCCGGGCAGGTAGAAGATGAGGCGGTTGCGGGCCGCGTCGTGAATCAGCCAATCGGCCGAGAGGGCGGTGGGCGAAGCCGGCGGCAGTTGCCGGTACTCGCTGGCTTGGGTGCCCTGGCCGGCCAACAAGCAGACGCACGCCAGCAGCCAGCCGAACAGGCGCGGCAAGGGCAGGCGCAAGAGGCGGGCGGCGGGCATGGGGCGAACGGTTACTGGCCGGAGGCCTGGGCAGCTTGCAGCTGACGGCGGGTGAGGCGGCTTTGGTACACCCCAAAGAAGATGCTAAGCAGCACCGAGAAGCTCGCCAGCGCGGCAATGAGGATGGTATTGCCCAGGTAGGCGAAGCGGATAACGAACAGCGTGACGATGACATTGAGCAGCGCCAGCAGCAGCACAGTGCTGATTTGCTGGAAACCCATGGCTAGGATGCGGTGGTGGATGTGGTTCTTGTCGGGCGAGAAGGGCGACTTGCCGGCGGCCATGCGCAACGAGAACACACGGATGGTATCGAACAGCGGCACGAACAGAATACCCACCGCTACCGACGGAGCCGAAGCGGCAAAAGGCTGGCCTACACGTAGCCCCATTTCGATGAACTGTATGGCCAGCACCGACACGATGAAGCCGCAGACAAGCGAGCCGGTGTCGCCCATGAAAATGGGGGCGCGGTGGAAATTGTAGCGCAGAAAACCCAGCAGGCCGCCAATCAGGCAAATGGCAACGTAGGCGTAGTTGCCAAAGCTGGCCCCGCCGTAAGCATAGAAATAGTAGCCAAAAGTGCTGCAGATGATGAGCACAATGGTGCCGGCCAGGCCGTCAAGGCCATCGATGAGGTTGATGGCGTTGGTGATGCCCACAATTACGAAGAAGGTGAAGGCGTAGCTGATGCCCACCGGCAGCGTGCCGATGCCCAGGATGCCCTGGAAGCTGGTAAGGCGCACGTCGGCCATTATCATCACAATGCCGGTGGCCAGGAGCTGGCCCACGAATTTCTTCGATACCGACATGCCCACGAGGTCGTCCTTCAGGCCCACGAAAAACAGAATGATGCAACCGGCCAGCAGCTCCTTCACGCCGTTCTGCAGGGGCGCGAAGATGGTGAGCGCCGACATGAAGCCGGCGAACACGGCCACCCCGCCTAGGCGCGGCGTGAGCGACTGGTGCACGGTGCGCCCGTTGGGGGTGTCGAGCATGTTTTTGAGGTGCGCGATGTAGATGATGGACGGCACGGCAAACAACGATACCAGCAGTGCCCACATCCAGGACAACGCCAAGGGAATATCGAGATGATTCATAAAGTACGGCATGAGAGCTGAACCCAACGGGCGGGACAACACCAGAGAAATTTTAGCTATGCAGCACGCCCACGCGGTCGAGCAGGGGAATGTGGGAGAAGTTGTCGGGCACGATGGAATCGGGCACGAAGATGAATTTTTTATCGAAAATCTGGGGGCCGCGGTAGTAGCTCACCCAGTACTGATTGTTCAGGTGAAACAGCGACGGGTCGAGGGGCTCGACGGGCACGGCGGCGTGCGGCGGCACTTCTTCGAAGAGATAACGCAGCGTGGAAGTGCGGACTTTTTCGCCATCGGGCTGCTGGCCGTAGCCGTTGGCATTGATGATGACGTTTTCGAGGGGAAAGTCATTCTCATTCAGCAGGTAGACCTGCCAGATGGGCTGGCCTTCAGCATTCAGCGCCTGGTCGGCGGCCAGCACCACGGCCACAGACACGCCTTCGATGGGGTCAAACGAAATATCTTGCTTCATTACAACGTCGTACGGACTAAGCGGATTTACCAGATTGCCAGGGGCCGCTATGCAGGTTTCGGGGTGAAGGCTGGCGCGGTTGCCTGCGGAGCAGATTCCGTGCCGCCGAGCAGGGCCAGCAGGTGCGGCAGCAGGCGTTTCTGCACGTCGGCTACGGTGACGGTAGCCCCGGGGCCCAACTCACGGGCCAGCGAGGTTACGGCTTTGTCGGTGATGCCGCAAGGCACAATGTGGCCGAAATAGGATAGGTCGGGGGCCACGTTCAGGGCGAAGCCGTGCAGCGTAACCCAGCGGCTGCACTTCACGCCAAGGGCGCAGATTTTACGCGGGTTGAGCGCGCCGTCTTCCCAGTCGAGCCACACGCCGGTGAGGCCGGCAATGCGGCCGGCATTCAGGCCATATTCGGCCAGCGTGCGGATGACAGCCTCCTCCAGCGTGCGCAAGTACCAGTGAATGTCGGGCCGGAAGTTGTCGAGGTCGAGGATGGGGTAGCCCACCAGCTGACCGGGGCCGTGGTAGGTAATGTCGCCGCCCCGATTGATGCGGTGAAAGCTGGCTTCGTGCGCGGCCAGGGCTTCGTCGTTCAGCAGCAGGTGCTCGGGCTTGCCGCTTTTGCCCAGCGTGTAAGTGTGCGGGTGCTCGCAGAGCAGCAGATGGTTGGGCGTGAGCACCGGCGCGGCACCGGTAGCCTCACCGAGGCGGTTCTGGGTTTTGATGGCCAGTGTAGCATCCATCAGCGCCTCCTGGAACTGCCAGGTGGGCACGTATTCGACCAAGCCCAACCGGTGCACCTGCACGGCGCGGTTGGCGGCCAGGCTGGCAGCAGGCAGCGAAGCCGAAAACGAAGGAGCGGAAGAAACCATAAGCGGCAAGGGCGAAATCGAACCGCAAAGGTACGACCGGCCGCAAGCTTTGGCAGATGCTTGCCAGGCAGAGGCTATTCGGCTAGCTTGCGGGCTCAGCCAGCCCATGTAGCCGACCTTCTCCCGCTCCCAATGGCCCACGCACCCCACCAACTTGGCCAGGCCGGCGAGGAAGCCGCCGCCACCTACCTGCTGGCCCAAGGCTACCAAGTGCTGGCGCGCGGCTACCGCCACGGCCGCGCCGAAGTGGATTTGGTGTTACAGTTGGGCACGAACCTGTTAATATTCGCCGAGGTAAAAACCCGTTCCTCCGGCCAGTTCGGCGAGCCCGAAACCTTCGTATCGGCGCGCAAGAAGGAGCTATTCCGGTTGGCGGCCACGCACTTACAGGAAGAAATGGACTGGCGCGGTGACATCCGCTTCGACATTCTGGCTCTCACGCTGCTCAGCTCCGGCTTCCGCATCGAGCATTTTGAGGACGCGTTTTATTAAGCGCCCACTAGCCAGTGCTACTTCTTGTTTTTAGGCTGCACTCTGCCAGGCGCGCGGGGCGCGGGGCGCGGCGTGTAGCCGGGGCGGCGCGTGGCCCCGGGCCGGTCCACGGCTTCGGGGTCGTTGCGGTGGTCGTAGTTTTTTTCCTTGTCGTAGATGAGGACGGCGTTGCGGTTGTACTGGCGAATAAGCTCGGGTTCGGTCACTTCGGGGTCGTAGCCCGACTCGCCGTACTGGTACTCGTAGCGGCGGCGGGCGCGGAAGCCCCAGTACTTGGTCCAGACGCCTACGCGCTTGCCGTTTTCGAACTGGCCGCGCCAGTCGGGCTGGCCGTTCACCAGGAACTTGGCGTACTCGCCTTCGAGCTTGCCATTCACGTAGGGTACCACCTCGTTGATGAGGCTACGGTCTTCGCCGTAGTAGCTCACGTTGGCATCGCGCGGAAAGCCCATTTCGTAGTGGGTTTTGGTCAGCAGAATGCCATTGCTATTAAACGTTTCCCAACGCAGGTGCCTGGTGCCGAGGGCGTAGTAGCCGGTTTCGAGCACCTTGTTGTTCTGCACGACTTTATAGGGCCCGTGCAGGATTTTTAGGTTGGGCTCTTCGTCCTCAATAGCGGCCAGCGGCAGGATTTTATGCTTTTTGGTGTCGTAGTAGTAATGCGACGGCGCGTAGGCATTCAGCGGCTTCGGATACTTCAGAAAGTAGAAAATCGTGATTTTCTGGTTGCGCCCTTTGGGGCCGGTCTTCACATAGGCGCGTTTGATGCGCTCCCCCAGAAATACATTCTTCTTAGGCTTTTTGGCCTTGCGTTGAGTATCCTTTTCCTGTTCCTTGGCCAGGCGTTCCTGCTCTTTGGTGAGCACCACTTTGCGGGCCGTGCTGAGCGAGGGCTTGCCGCCAAGCGTGTCCGAAGTGCGCGTGAGCGTATCGGCCACGGCCAGCACAGGCGGCTCGGGGGTGCTGTTGAAGGAAACGGTTTTGCGGGTGCAGGCCCACGGCAGCAGCGTGAGCAGCACCAGCAGCAGGCCCGGCACGCGCCGCGACCAGAAACGAGAGTTTGGCATGAAACGCACGGAATATTTTCGGGCCATCAACGCAAAGGTAGCCGGGTTTGGTGCCCGGACTTTAGCAAGAATGGAATGATTTGATGGGTGACTGAGTGAACGAGCCGGCTTGGTTTCCAGCCCGCGCTTCCACTCGTCAAATCACTCACTTATTGAATACTTCCCGTGTTGCCAGGTCCAGGTGCTGGCCGGCCACCAGCAGGTGCAGGCGCAGGCCATGCCCGCTGATAACCGCGCCGTCGGGCAAGCCGGGCAGGTTGTTGTGGCTGAGGTCGGCGGCATCAACCACCACGACGGCTTCTTCGCCAAACACTTCTACCGGCTGGCCAGGACGAATGATAAGGGCCGTTTCTTCGCTCAGACCAATGCCTAATAAGTCGGGCTGGGCCAGCACGGCATGCATCAGGCGCGGGTAGCGACCACGCTCGGCAAAGTGCTGGTCGAGCAGCACGCCGGGCAGCAGGCCCAGGCCGGGCTTCACCTCGATGCGGCCGCCAAGCAGGCTGCGCCAGCCGTGGCCGTCCACGAGCATCACTTCGGCCATGGCCGAGGCACCGGCGCTGGTGCCGGCCACAATGAAGCCCGCTTCGGTCTGGTATTTCTGCTTGAGAATGGCCAGGAACTCGGTGCCAAGCAGGAAATCGGTGATGCGCTCCTGGTCGCCGCCGCTCATGAATACGAGCGCGGCGCGACGCAGGCGCTCCAGGGTGGCGGGGTCGTCGGCGGGGTGGTCCTCGTTCACTTGCAGGTGGCGCACGTGGGGGCAGCCCAGCTGGTGCCAGGCGTGGGCATAGGCGGCAGCGGTGCGGGCAGGCTGGCGGCGGGTAGCCGTAGTGAACACCTCGATAGGCGCATTGCGGTCGGGCAGCAGGCCGGCGAGCAGGCGCAGAAACGGGTCGTCGTCGCCGCCACCCAGCACCACAAGGGTGCCTAGGGGCGCGGCGGCAGAATTAGTAATGGGCATGAGCACGGAGTTGGGGCGGCAAGATGGGGCGGCCGGGAGGATTTGGGCGGAGAGCAATGGGGATTTCTGTCATCCTGAGCAGAGTGAGGAATCTTCTCCTCTTTTGACAAAATTTCAGTGGCTCACCGGCCCTCGCATACGGCGTGGCCGTGAGAAGGTCCTTCGCTGCGCTCAGGATGACAATTGTAATCCTGCTTTTCTCCACTCACGGCACTCGTTTACCGCCGGCTCGGCCCTACTTTTGCGGCGCTTATTCTTTTCATCAACCCCGCTTGCCTAGCGAAGCACCTCCCCTCCTCTTTTCATGCAGCCGCAGACCGTGGAAACCATCACGTCCCTGATTCAGGAGGGCGAATTTTTTAAGCTCAAGCAGCTGCTCCGCGATTATCAGCCGTCGGAGCTGGTGGCCCTCATTGAGGCCGAGGAGGACCGGGAGCAGCTCATCATCTTCCGGCTGCTGCCACTGAAGCTGGCCACTGAGGTATTTGAATACCTCGATTTGGAAGTGCAGCGGCACTTTCTCGACAACCTGGCTCAGGACAAGATGGCCGACATCCTCAACGAGATGTCGCCCGATGACCGCACGGCCCTGCTGGAGTTTCTGCCCGCCAACTTCGTGGCCGAGCTCGTGCAGAGCCTGAGCGAGGAAGAGCGCAAAGTGACCCTGCAACTGCTGGGCTACCCCGAGTATTCGGTGGGCCGCCTGATGACGCCCGACTACATTGCCATTCGCGAGAACTGGACGGTGCAGCAGGTGCTCGACTACATCCGGCAGCACGGCGGGCAGTCGGAAACGCTAAGCATGCTCTACGTAACCGACACGCACGGCGTGCTGATTGACGACATCCGCATCCGGGAGTTTCTGCTGGCGGCGCCCACGGCGCGGGTGCGCGAGCTGATGGACCGCCGCTTCGTGCAGCTCACCGCCACCCAGGACCAGGAGGAGGCTATCGATATTTTCCGGCGCAACGACCGCAACGCCCTGCCCGTGGTGTCGGACCAGGGCATTCTGCTCGGCATCGTGACGATTGACGACATTCTGAGCATCCGGGAGCAGGAAGACACCGAGGACATGCAGAAGCTCGGCGGCTCGGAGGCGCTCGATGAGCCCTACCTCACCATGCCGCTGCTGACGCTGGTGCAGAAACGGGCCGGCTGGCTGGTGGTGCTGTTTCTGGGCGAATTGCTCACGGCTTCGGCCATGCAGTTTTTTGAAGGCGAGCTGCAAAAGGCCATTGTGCTGGTGCAGTTCGTGCCGCTCATCATCAGCTCGGGCGGCAACTCGGGCTCGCAGGCCACGTCGCTCATCATCCGGGCCATGGCGCTGGGCGAGTTCACGCTGGGCGAGTGGTGGCGGGTGCTGCGCCGCGAGCTCATCACCGGCTCGGCCCTGGGCCTGATTCTGGGCCTGGTGGGTTTTGGGCGCATTGCCATCTGGCAATCCATCACGCCCATTTACGGCGAGCACTGGGCGCTGGTGGCCCTCACGGTGGGCATTGCGCTGGTGGGCATTGTGCTGTGGGGCTCGCTGGCGGGGTCTATGCTGCCGCTGCTGCTCAAGAAGCTGGGCCTGGACCCAGCCACGTCGTCGGCCCCCTTCGTGGCCACGCTGGTCGACGTCACGGGTCTGATTATTTACTTCTCGGTGGCGCTGCTGATTTTGCGCGGCACGCTGCTGTAGCGGATTAATCCCGGGAGTATGTCCTCCTGAGCGTAGCGAAAGACCTTCTCACGCTTCGCATCGTTGGAGTTAATGCAAACCGTCCAGTCGTGATAAGGTCCTTCGCTACGCTCAGGATGACAAACGCTGCCTCTTTATTATTTCGCTCCCTCTTGGCCGCCGCCGCACTGGCCCTAAGCGGCTGCGCGGTGCTGGGCAACGTGGCGCAACTCGACGATGACTACTACCGCGTCATTCACCGCCCGGCCGCCGATACCCTCGCAGCCTTGGCTTCGCGCCGGCAACTGTACGTGCAGCAGCGCGCCGACACTCTGCTGCTCACGCCCGACGCGCCCACTGGCCGGCCCCTCACCTACCGCTACCGCCTGCAGCCCAACAACCGGCTGTGGCTGCTACGCCGCCGGCTCGACCTGGACGTGTTTACCATCCCGTTCAAGGTGCGGCCGCCGCAGGGTGGGGTGCCGGTGCAGCTCAACACCAATTTCAACGCTGCCATATACGTGGGCCGGCGGCTCGACTTTTATTCGTTGCGCACCAAGCGCACCACCCCGTTTGGGAACACGCCGCACATTCGGGCCACGGGTTTGGGTTACGGGGCCTTTATCGGTGCAGGCTCCACGTTCATCACCGATGACGTGACCTTTACCACCCGCCCTACTGCCGCCGACTATGAAGGCGTGGTGCTGCACGGCGGCCTAGCCGCCATCTACGACGCGCGGGCCTTCAACATCGGCCTCGCCGCCGGCATCGACCAGCTACTCGGGCCCGACGGCCCGCACTGGGTGTATCAGCACAAGCCCTGGTTTGGCGTGCTGTTTGGGTTGGACCTGAACTAGCGCTGCCAGTGGGGCGCTAGCGGCGCAGCACGGCGGCGGGCCCGCGGCTGGGGTCTTCCGCCACCAGGTAGGTACCGTCGAGGGTCAGGCGTTTGCGGGTGTTGCGGTAGCAGCGGCAACAATTGCTGCCGCGGGTTTCGCCGGCCAACTCAATATCGGTTATCAGGTAGCGCCGGCCACTGGCGGGCAACACCACGGCGTAGTTGTAGCCCACTGGCCCGTAGGTGCCGTTGCGGGGCAGGAACAGCTCGTTCAGCACGATGCCGTACCGATAAAAATCCTGGCTGCTCTGCCGCTCTTCGCGCGCGGTATCGAGCGGCGTGGCAAAACCGGGCGGGGCAAAGCGCACCACATAGGCGCCGCGTACATCGGCGCGCCGGAACCCCTGGTGCAGGCTGTCCAAATCGAAGCGCAGCTGAATCGCATCCTCGAATTCGGAGAAGCAGTCGCAGGTTTGCTGGCTACAGTCTTCACAACTGCTCAAACTCGCGCCAAGTAGCAGTAGCAGGAAAATGAAAACACGTGGCCGTTTCATAAACGCCAAGTTACCGACGCACGGCCATTTTTGCTACTCCAGCCGCCGTCGGCTGGCCTTCTTCTCGCCCTGAATCTTCTTGCCTTCCAGCCGTTTGCGCACGGCGCTTCTGCTGGGCTTGGTTGCCTTGCGGGGCTTGGGCCGGCGCAGGCTGCGCAGCAGCAATTCGTGAAAGCGAGCCAGTACAATCTCCTTATTGCGGAGCTGGCTGCGGTCGTCCTGCGCGACGAGCAACAGCAAACCATCGGCCGTGAGCTGGCCCGCCAGCTTCTCCAGAATTAACTGCTTCTGCTCGTCGGTGAGGAGTTCCGAGTTGAGCAGGTGCCAGCGCAGCTCTACCCGCGATTCCACCTTGTTCACGTTCTGCCCGCCCGGCCCGCTGGCCCGGCTGGTCTGGAAGATGATTTCGGGCAGAAAGGCAGCAGCAGGAGGTAGCATGGGGTTGATATTATTCTGCAAATGACGTCATGCCGAGCGCAGCCGAGGCATCTCGCTTGTGGTAGTAAACCCTAATGACTGGCTTACTACCCCACGCGAGATGCCTCGGCTGCGCTCGGCATGACGTCCTGCTTTTGTTCTTACTTATTTATTCAGCAGCATGGCCCCGTAGGAATACCCGCCGCCAAACACCGTGATAATCACTTTGTCGCCACTTTTCAGCGTGTCCCACACCTCGGCCAGGCCGATGGCAGCTCCGGCGCACCCGGTGTTGCCGAGGCGTTCGATGTTGCTCACGGCACGGCTGGGGTCGATGCCCAGGGCTTTGGTCACGTTTTTCGAGATGCGCAGGTTGGCCTGATGCGGGATGAGGTAGGTCAGGTCGGGCGTGGCAATGTGGTGCTTATCGAGCAGCGTCTGCGTCACGCGGGCCATGTAGGTGCAGGCCTGCTGAAACACGTCGCGGCCGAAAGGCATTACAATGCCTTTTTCTACCGGCTTCAGGGTCACGGCTTCGTCGGCTTTGCTCACGGGGGCCGCGCCACCGGTGATGACTTCGGCAATGTGCAGGTCGTCGGGGCTCAGCCGCTCTTTGCTAATGAGCAGGGCCGCAGCGCCGTCGCCCCAGAGGTGGCCGGCCATGGTGTCTTCCTCGTTGTTGTAGGCCGTGTTGTGCTCGGTTACGACTACCACGGCGCGGCTGGCCTTGCCCATGGCAAAGTAGCCCTCCACAATTTCCACGGCATTCAGCAACGAAGAACAGGCCGAGGAAATGCTGACGGTCGGGATTTCGTTGATGTCCAAATCGCGCTGCACGGCGTGCGCGGCGGTGAAAATGGTGTCGTGCGGCGTGTAGGTGCCGGCCACGATAAGGTCGACACTAGCCTGGGCAAAATCGGGAGCAGCAGCCAGCGCGGCGCGGGTGGCGGCAATGGCCATGGTGTTGGCATTTTCGCCAGGGCCCGCTTTGCGGCGCTCCTGAATGCCGGTACGCTCAATTATCCACTCGCTGGCCAAGCCGTTAATTCGAGTGAAGTGCGCATTGGTAACGACGGCCTCCGGGAGGTAGGCCGCCACTTGATGAAGATACACGGGGTGGTATTGGGTGAAACGCAAAGCCGGCAAGCGGCCCGGCAAAGGTACGGCTTGCATTCGCGGGCGGTCGGCCCGCCCCGGGCAGATGCCCGAATTTTATACCCGCAGGCCAATTTAGAAGTCAGAAACGTCTGTCATCCTGAGCGCAGCGAAGGACCTTATCACGAGGAAACAGCTTGCAGTAATTCCTGCTGCTGGCGTGATAAGTTCCTTCGCTGCGCTCAGGATGACAGACGTTTCTGACTCTTCCCTTTTAACGCTTAACTGAATACCTACTCCTTCACTACCCGGCCGCTGCCGCGCGTGCTGCTACTGAGCTGCGCGCCCCCGGCCACGTACATGCCGCCCGAGCCCGAGATGGTGCCCTCGGCCGTGCGGCTGGCATACACGTGGGCATCGCCCGAACCGCTGATGCGGGCGCGGCTGGTTTCAGTTTTCAGGTCGTGAGCGCGCACTTTGCCCGAGCCGCTGATGCGGATGTCGTTGCTGGGGCAGGTGCCGCCCACGGTCACATCGCCCGAACCGGACACGGCCGTTTCGAGGCGCCCGGCCTGGAGCTGCGGCACCAGCAAATCGCCGGAGCCGCTCACGGCCAAAGCCATGGCATCGGCTTGCAGCGCGCCATTCACCTCCATCTTGCCAGAGCCGCCCACGCGCAGCGCTGTGAGGCTGGGCGCGGTCACGTACACCGTCACGGGGCCGTGCTTTTTGTTGTTGAACATCTTACCTTCCTGGTCGCGAAAGGCCAGGCGCAGCTTGCTGCCCTGCACGGCGGTTTCAAAATCGGCCAGGTCTTCCTTGCTGCCTTCCACGGCCACGCTCTGGGGGCTGCCCTGCTTCACCACCACCCGGGCCGAGCCGCCGAGGCTGATTTCGGTGAACGAGCCCACCGAGCGGGTTTCGCGGTCGGCCAAGGGGTGGGTGAAGGACGAAAGCGCGCCCACAGCCACTGCCAGCAGACTGGCGCACAACGAGGTAATCCGAAAATTTTTCATATGAAAAAAGATGAAAGGGTGAGTGAGTAAACCCGGTTACCGCCATGATGCGGCGAACGTTACCGCGGTTGCCCGAAGTTATTCCTTTCTATCTTTTCCAGTCCGGTTTTCTTAGAATTCGACGTGCAGGCGCACGGCCACCACGTGCACCGGCCCGCTGCGGTCCTTGTTATAGGCCGGGTTCAGAATGAACTGGTAATCGGGGCTGATGGCGGCGTGGTAGCGGTGCAGGTCGATGCTGTAGTACACTTCGCCAATTTTTTCGAGGCCGTAGTTGAGCCTCCCGTCGCCGATGATGAAGCCGTAGCCGCCGGCTGCCAGATAGGCCTGATGCTCGGGACTGATGCCGTTCACGACCACGGCCGCGCCGAGGCGGTCATCGGGCCGGTTCCAGCGCGCGCCGGTGCTCACCACGCCCAGGCTGGCACTGTGGTCGATTTCGGTGAAGGCCCAGGTTTCGTTCTGGCCATCGTTGTAGCTCACTCGGGCAAACAGGCCCACGTTTTTGGCAATTTCCTGCTCCGCGTTCAGGCTAAAGCCGACTTTGGTGTGGCCGTCGTGGCGCATGGTTTCGAGGTCGGGCCGTCCGCCGTCGAGTTGTGCCAGCAGAATGGCACTGCGGTAGGTAGCCATCGGGGCCACGTTGCGAAAGCCCAGCACCCGCAGCGTACCCTGGCGCTTCGCCAGATGATAGGTTTTGGTGAGCTCCAGGGTTTCGGCGTGAGCCTTGCCGTAGCGGTAGTCCAGCAGCGGGCCGTTGGCGTAGGTAGGCAGCAGCGTCGAGCCGAAGCGCAGGGAGAAATCCGGGGTCACGTACTCCAGCACGCCGCCCACGGTGTAGCCACGGGTGTTGGCGGCGTAGTCCCAGGCCCCGGCGCTCATCAGGCTCCAGTTCATGAACTGGGTGCGCGGGTCGTGCGAGTAGCTGTTCTGGTCGAAGAAGTCGGCCACGCTCATCTTGCCTAGGTTCAGGGCAACGTAGTGCCGGGGCGTAGGGCCGGCCACCTGGTTGAGGTCGTCCACGTCCACATCGGTTTCAGCACCAATGGCAAATACCTGCCGCACGTAGAGCCGGGCCAGGTACAGCACCGGGTCGGCCAACCCAATGCGGAAGGTTTCGCCGTTCGGGAATCCCGCGATGCCCCGGGCGCTGCTTAGGCCGCTGCCACCGGCAACCTCAGGGTTGAAATACACGGCCGCGTTTTTCCACAGCCGCCGCCCGATGAAGAACGTGCTGGTGAACGAGAGCTTGGCCGACTCCCGGTCGGCGAGGCTGTAGTCGCCGGCGTAGGGCGTGGTCAGGTTGTTATGCCACTGGTCGATAAACGTTTGCTGGAAGTGCAGGCTCCAGTTATGGGCTTCTTCGACGGGCCGGCGCAGGGGCTCCTGGGCCGAAGCGGCAGTAGGCGGCGTGGGGGGCGTGGTGGAGCCGGCCGGCGTAACCTGGGCCAGCGCGGCCAGGGGCGAAGCCGCCAGCAGCAAGAAGAACGCGAAACGCAAAACGTTGGGAAGTAAGAGATAAAGAACTGGCAAGAATAAGCAAACTGCCGCATCTCCTACGCCACCTAGCGCTACCAACCGGCGAAGCAAAAGCCCCGCAGATGACAATCGCATGAATTCTTAGGATAGGCTTGAAAGCCTGCCGGTGCCGGCCCAGAAACAGCGGGCCTAATCCGGGCTGCCCATACCGCAGTCGCCCGTGCGGGCCAGGTACTGCTTGCCCCAGCCTACCCATTCACCAAACAGCGGCTGCACACGCTGGCCTTGCTCGGTCAGGCTGTAGTCGACGCGCGGCGGCACGGTCTGGTGCACGGTGCGGGCCACGATGCCATCATTTTCCAGCTCGCGTAGCTCCTGAATCAGCATCTTCTCCGTGATTTCGGGCATGAGGCGCCGTAGCTCGCCATAGCGCCGGGGCTCGTGAATTAAGCACGAGATAATCAGCAGCTTCCACTTGCCGCCCAGTACGTTGAGCGTAGTGCGCACGGGGCACGTCAGGTTGCGCTCGGCATCGGCCGAAGTCCAGTAGGCTTCGGCCATTTGCTGCTTGGTAAGTTTCGACATAAAATTATCAATCTGATTAACAACGATTTTTACTTTTTAGTAAGTACCCTACTTTTCAGTAGGTACTTGCGAAAAGCAAAGTTAGGCCATCACCTTTGCATCGCCGCCGCGCAACAATGCCCCGGTCCAACCTTTTGCTTTTATGTCCAAGAAAATCACCGTCCTCGGCGCCACCGGCAACATTGGCACCGCCCTCGTGCACAGCCTGCTACAGCAGGGCCACCAAGTCACGGCCGTATCGCGCCCCAGCGCCCGCCTCGATGCCCTCGCGCAGGCAGGAGCCATCACCAGAGCCGGCGATGCCCACGATGCGGCTTTCCTCACCGAAGCCCTGCGTGGGGCTGACGCAGCTTTCCTGATGATTCCGCCCAACCCCACTTCGCCCAACGTGCTGGGCTTCATGGATGAAATTGGCGAAGCCACCGCCCGGGCCGTGCGCGACTCCGGCCTGCAACAAGCCGTGCACCTGAGCAGCATCGGGGCCGACGAAGCTGCCGGCACCGGCCCCGTAGTGGGCCTGCACCGCCAGGAAGCCCGTCTCAACGCCATCGAAGGCCTGAAGGTGAGGCACCTGCGCCCGGCCTACTTCATGGAAAACCTGCTGGCCAACGTGGGCCTGATTCAGCACATGGGCATCGCTGGCTCGGCCACGAAGGCGGACGCCGCATTCCCAATGGTGGCCACCAAGGACATCGCCGCCAAAGCCGCCGAGTTTTTGACGGCCGACCAGCTGGACAACCACGCCGTGCAGTACATCCTGGGGCCGCGCGACTACTCGCTGGCCGAGGCGACGGCCGCTATCGGCCAGGCCATTGGCCGGCCCGAGCTGCCCTACGTGGCCTTCTCCTACGAAGATGCCAAGAAAGGCATGGTGGGTGCAGGCTTGAGTGAGAATCAGGCTGACCTCTACGATGAGATGACGCGCAACATCAACGAGGGCAAATCGATGGCCAGCGGCCCGCGCGATGCTGCCAGCACCACGCCTACCACGGTGGAAGAGTTTGCGCAGGCCGTGTTTGCGCCGGCTTTCAAGGCGGCCACTGCAGGCGCATAGTAGCGCGGTTAAGTGGATAAAGCCCGTCATGCTGAGCGCAGTCGAAGCATCTCGCGTGCAATAGTAAATAATTACTTGCACGGTAGAGATGCTTCGACTGCGCTCAGCATGACGGGCTTTCGTCTGTTTATAACCGGCTGTCCCTGCCCTACGCCCTACTTTTGCCCCATGCCGCTACTTCATCACCTCGACCAAGGGCAGGGCCGCCCGCTGGTTATTCTTCACGGCCTATTTGGCACGCTTGATAACTGGCAGAGCCTGGCGCGCCGCTGGGCCACCGAAGCCGGCCTGCGCGTCGTCAGCGTGGATTTGCGCAACCACGGCCGCTCGTTTCACTCGCCGGAGCATACCTACGCCCTCATGGCGCAGGATGTGCTCGACCTGTTCGACCACCTGCAGCTCGGGCCCGATACCACGCTTATGGGCCACAGCATGGGCGGCAAAGTGGCCATGCGCCTCGCCCTGGATAACCCCGACCGGCTGGCCAAGCTCATCGTGGTCGACATCGCCCCGCGCTTTTCCGACATGGAGCACCAGGACGACATCGTGGCCGGCCTGAAGGCGGTCGATTTCACCACCTGCACCAACCGGCAGGAAGCCGATGCCGCACTGGCCAAGCACGTGCCCAACGTGGGCACCCGGCAGTTTCTGCTGAAAAATCTTTACCGCAAGGAAGATAACACCTTCGCCTGGCGCATCAACCTCGACGTGCTGGCCGCGCAGCTGCCCGCCGTGGGCGAGGAAACCACTGGCCACGCGCCGTTTCTGAAGCCGGCCCTGTTCATTCGGGGCGGCAAGTCCGATTACATCACTACCGAGGATAAGCTGCACGGCATTCCGGCGCTGTTTCCGCACTCGCAGGTAGCCACGGTGGTCGATGCCGGCCACTGGGTGCACGCCGAAAAGCCGGAGGAGATTTTTGAAATGGTGAAGGCGTTTGCGCTGAGCTAATGAAAACGCTCTTCCTCATCCCCACGCCCCTGGCCGACGACACGGCTCCGCAGGTGCTGCCGCCACAGGTGGTGGCGGCCGTGGCGGCCCTCCCCTACTTTCTGGTGGAGAATGCCCGCACGGCCCGGCGCTTTGTGAAAAGCGTGGCCCCGCACCGCGTCATTGAGGATATCCGCTTCGTCGTCATCGACAAAGACAGCACCGATGCGGACGTAAAAGCCGCCCTCGCGCCCCTGGCGAAAGAGGGCATCGATGCCGGCATTCTAAGCGAGGCGGGCTGCCCCGGCATTGCCGACCCGGGCGCTGCGCTGGCGCGGGAGGCGCACCGGCAGGGCCTGCGGGTGGTGCCGCTGGTGGGGCCGTCATCGTTGCTGCTGGCGCTCATGGCCTCGGGACTGAACGGGCAGCAGTTCGCGTTCCACGGGTATCTGCCCATTGAGAAAGCGCCCCGCGTCGCGGCAATCAAGGCGCTGGAGAAGGAGGCCCAGCAGCGGCAGCAGTCTCAGTTGTTCATCGAAACGCCCTACCGCAACGGGGCGCTGTTTGCCGATTTGCTGGCGCACCTGCAGCCCGGCACCCGCCTGTGCGTGGCGGCCGACGTGACCGGGGCGGGCGAGTTCATCCGCACGATGACGGTCAGCGACTGGAAGCGGCTGCCGGCCCCGGAGCTGCACAAGATTCCGACGGTGTTTATCATCGGCACGTAGCGCACCGTTTGTCATCCTGAACGCAGTGAAGGACCTTATCACGTTTAGAACGACTTGTTCCAGCGTGATATGGTCCTTCACTGCATTCAGGATGACAAACGGGGCTGTTTAGGCCCGCATCATGAGGCGCGGCTCCACTACCAGGCCATCCTCCTGGGGGGCGGGCAATACCGTTTCGCCGTGCTGGCTCAGGTCGAGGCCGTCGGCTTCGTGAGTGGCATTTACCCGAATGGGAATGAGTACGTTGGTGAACTTATAGAGCAGGTAGGAGCCGCCGAAGGTGAACACCGAGATGAAGGCCAGCGCACCGAGGTGGTGCAGCAATAGCGTGTAGGAGCCGGTGGTAGCCAAGCCGCCGTCTTTAGCGAAAATGGCGGTGAGAATCATGCCCACGATGCCGCCCACGCCGTGACAGGGAAAGACATCAAGCGTGTCATCAAGCGTCGTGCGGTTTTTCAAATCGACCGCGCCGGCGCTGATGGCGGCCGATACCACGCCGATGAACAGCGCCGGGCCGTAGCTCACGTAGCCCGCCGCCGGCGTGATGGCCACCAGGCCCACCACCGCGCCAATGGCCGCGCCCGCCGCCGAAGGGCGCTGGCCGCGCACGGCTTCAATCATCATCCACGTTAGCATGGCGGCGGCCGACGCCAGGTGCGTGGTGAAGAAGGCCTGCACCGCCGTGGCGTTGGCCGCCAGCGCCGAACCGGCATTGAAGCCAAACCAGCCGAACCACAGCAAGCCCGTACCGATGAGGATGAAGGGTACATTGGGCGGCACGTGGGTGTGGCCTTCGAGGTGCGAGTGGCGGCGGCCCAAGGCCAGCGCCCCGGCCAGCGCTGCAAAGCCGGCCGAGATGTGCACCACCGTACCGCCGGCGAAGTCGAGCACGCCCCACTTCATTAGGAAGCCGTCGGGGTGCCAGGTCCAGTGGGCCAGCGGGCAGTAGATGAGCAGGCTGAACAGGCACATGAACAGCAGGTAGCCCCAGAACCGGATGCGCTCGGCAAACGCCCCGCTGATGAGGGCCGGCGTGATAATGGCAAACTTGAGCTGGAAGGCCGCAAACAGCACCAGCGGCAGGTTGGGCGCCAGGCGCGGGTGCGGGGCCGTGCCCACATTGTTGAACATGAAAAACGTGAGCGGATTGCCAATCACGCCCCCGATGCTGTCGCCAAACGACAGCGAAAATCCCACCACGTACCACAACAACGAAATGACACCCAAGGCAATAAAGCTCTGCAGCATGGTCGAGATGACGTTACGCTTGCTCACCATGCCGCCGTAGAAAAAGGCCAGGCCGGGCGTCATCAGCAGCACGAGGCCGGAGGCGGAGAGCATCCAGGCTAGGTCGGCGGGCTCGAAGGCGTTGGGTTGGGCTTCGGGATGGTTTTGCGGCAGGAAGGCAGCGATACCGGCCAGCAATAGCAATAAGCCCAGGCAGGCAGTAGCGATAAGTTGCTTACGAGTCATAATAGAGGTTGATTTCAAATCCCACTTAGCGAAGTTAAGCAACAATTTTAATCAACACCCTATTAACTCGAAGGCTACCTTATCCAAATAACCTATAATTTACCTTGAATGGCCTTTCAATTACACCTGTTTTTCAAAAATGATATTAAAAACAGTATGCCCGGCTTCATTCGTGCCTAAATGAAAGCGGAAGCCGTGTGCCAGCAGTACATCGCGCACCAGCGTGAGGCCAATGCCCTGCCCATCGCGCTTGGTGCTGAAAAACGGGGTGAATAGCCGCTGCTGCACTTCGGGCGTGAGGGCAGGACCGTCGTTTTCGATGGTAAGCGTGGCTGGGTTAAGTGTGGCACTCACCCAGATATTGCCGTCGTACTCAATGGCTTCGAGGGCATTTTTAGCCACGTTCAGCAGAACTTGTTCCAACTGCTGAGCATCGAGGTTGATACTCAGAGGGGCATCGGGCAAGTCGATGTGCCACTGGATGCGGCGCTCGGCGCTCTGGGGCTGGAGCAGGCGGGCGATGCCGCGGAGCAGGGTGCGCACGTCGGTGGGGCGCGGGGCGGGCGGGGGCAGGCGCACCAGGCGGGCAAAGTCGCCGATGAAATTGGCCAGTTGGGTGTTGCGGGCCGTGCTCACGTCGAGGGCTTCGGTGAAATCGGCGCGGTCGGCGGGGGCAAGCTGGGGCGCGTAGTGCTGGAAACTGTGCAGGATGGAGTTGATGGCCCCGATGGAGTTGTTGATTTCGTGCGCCATCATCCGAATCAGCTGCTCGTAGGCCTGCTTTTCCTGCTTGATGAGCTCCTGCGTCAGCTCCTCCAGCACCACGAAGCGGCGGGTGAAGCCGCGGTCGATGAAATGGGCAGCGGTGGCGCGGTAGGTGGCCAGGCCCGAGAGGCGCAGAGCCTGCGGCTGGCCGTCGGGCAGGGCAGCCAGGGCCGGGCCCCAGGCCCCGGGCAGCTCGGCGGGCCGAAGGCCGGACAATTCCTTGACGGCTTGGCCGATGAAGCGGGCAGCGGCGGCATTGGCGCTTTCGATGCGGCCTTCGAAATCGAGAATAAGAATGCCGGCGGGCGAGGCCTGGATGAGGCGCTCGAGCAGCACGCTTTTCTCGTGCTGGCTCACGCGCTCGCGGCGCAGGGCGTCAATCATCTGGTTGTACACGCCGATGAGCTGGTCCATTTCGTGCTGGCCCACGGGCACAAACTTCAGGCTGAAATCCTGGGCTTGCATGGCCGCCGTGCCCGCCGCAATCAACTGAAACGGCCGCACGAAACCCCGGTACAGCTTGGTAGTGAGCACAATGCTAAGCAGCAGAATAATCTCGCTCACCAGAAACAGCGGCACGTTGGTGGTGCGCAACTGGGCCGCCACGGCAATGAGCACGATGTGGATGAGGCTGGCAAAAAGCAGGAACTGAACGCGGAGGGACATGGGTAACAACAGGTGGCAGGCGAGTGCAGCAAGGAGGGCTAAAAGAACGTCATGCAGAGCGCAGCGAAGCATCTTGCCCGCGCAACGCAATCCAATCAGCAGGATTTACTATTGCGGTAAAGATGCTTCGCTGCGCTCTGCATGACGTTCTTTTTGTTTCAATAACCCGCCCCTACGCGTCGAACGGGATGCCGTGCTTTTCCAGCCGCCGGTACAGCGCGCCCCGGCTCAGGCCCAGCGCCCTGGCCACGCGGCTGATGTTGCCTTCGTAGTGCGCCAGGCTCTGCCGAATCATGTGGGCCTCCAGTTCGTCCAGCGTCATCGAGCCGGGAGCGGGAAGCTCGCTGGCTTCGGGGCCGGGCCCGGCAGAGGCGCGGGCGGGCGCGGGCTGCGCATTGGCTTGGAAATCCTCGGGGCCCAGCTCCTCGTGGCCGCTCACGAGCACGGCGCGCTCCACCAGGTTTTTCAGCTCGCGGATGTTGCCGGGCAGGGGTTGCTCGCGCAGCCAATGCAGGGCGCGGGCGCCTACTTTCAGGGCCGGGCGCTGGTAGGTGGCGCGCAGCTGGGCAATGAAGTGCTGGGTAAGCAGCGGAATATCGGCCGGGCGCTCGCGCAGGGCGGGCAGGCGCACGGCAATCAGGTTGATGCGGTAGAACAGGTCTTCGCGGAAGCGGCCCTGGGCCACCATTTCGGCCAGGTTGCGGTTGGTGGCGGCGATGACGCGGATGTCGAGCCGGCGCGGCTTCGAGTCGCCGAGCACCTCGTAGGTACGGTCCTGCAGCACGCGCAGCAGCTTCACTTGGCTGGCCATTTCCAGCTCGCCAATCTCATCCAGAAAAATAGTGCCGCCGTTGGCCAGCTCGAAACGGCCCACGCGGTCGGTTTTAGCATCGGTGAAGGCCCCGCGCCGGTGGCCGAACATCTCGCTTTCGAACAAGCTGCTCGAAATGCCGCCCAGGTTCACCTTCACGAAGGGCTGGCGGGCGCGGTGGCTGTTGCGGTGAATGGCCTCGGCAATGAGCTCCTTGCCGGTGCCGCTTTCGCCCTCGATGAGCACGGCGGCATCGGTGGCGGCCACCTGGCCCACCTGGCGCAGCACGTGCAGCAGCCGGGCATCGTGCCCCACAATGGGCTGAAAATGGAATTGCTGGTCGAGCTGGCGGCGCGGGTTAGCGGCGGAGGCAGGCACGGAGCCAGCAGAATCAGCCAATGCTTCGGCGGCGGTTTCGGCAGTTTCGGCCGGGGCGTGTTGCAGAGCCAGCACCGTGCCGATGGTCTGGAGCAGCGCGTCGTTGTGCCAGGGCTTGGTCACGAATTCGGCCGCGCCGGCCTTCATGCCAGCCACGGCCAACTCGATGCTGCCCCAGCCGGTGATGAGGATGACGGGTACCTGCGGAGCCACGGCTTTCAGCTGGCGCAGCAGGGTCAGGCCGTCGTGGCCGGTGGTGGCCAGCGAGAAGTTCATGTCGAGCAACACCAGCTCGGGCGGGGCTTCGCGCACGGCGGCCAGGGCCTCGGCGGGCGTGGCCACGGCTTGGGCGGCGTGGCCGGCCTGCTTCAGCAGCAGCTTCAGCGAGGTGCGAATGGCGAGGTCGTCGTCGACGATGAGAAACATGGTGGTTACTTAAACCAGAATTGGACGAAAAGAACGTCATGCTGAGCGCAGCCGAAGCATCTCTACCGCGCAGCCTAATTCCATCGATTGGATTACCTGCGCGGTAGAGATGCTTCGGCTGCGCTCAGCATGACGGGCAAGCGGTTGGAAATGCTACCGCCCCTTCACGCTGCCGCCGCTACTGGTGTGCTTGCTCACGCGGGGCGAGCCAGCGTAGCGGATGTCGCCGCCGCTACTGGCGTTGGCCGTCAGGGTTTCCTGCACGGCTACCGAGAGGTTGCCGCCGCTGCTGGCCGAGGCGTCGCAGGCGCGGGCCGTGAGGGCATCGCCCTTGAACACGCCCCCGCTGCTGGCGCCCACATCAAGTCGCTGGGCGGTGCCGGCCAGCGTGGCGGTGCCGCCGCTGCTCACCTGGGCGCGCATGTCGGTGCTGCTGAAATTGGCCTTCAGGCTAGCGCCCGACGATACTTCCACATCGAGCTTTTGGGTGGTGAACGCGCCCACTACTTCGGCGTGCGCGCCGCTGCTGGCGTGCAGGGCGGTGAGGCTGGTGGCAGTGACATTCACGCGCAGGTGGCGAGTTTTGCTGAAGCCCATCGACTCGCTGAGCTCGCGCTCGTAGCTGATTTTCAGTACGCCGTCGCGCACTTCGGTTTTGAGACGGGCCAGCTGGTCGGCATCGTCGGCGCTGGCTTCCACGCGCTGGGTGCTGCCGGGCGCGAGGCGCAGCTCGATGCCATTGCTTACTTCCACAGCGTGAAAGCTGGCTACGGAGCGCACCTGGGGCGCAGTTTGGGCGAAGGCAGCGCCAGTGCTCAGGAGGCAGAAAAAGGCAGTGGCGGGAAAGTTTTTCATAACTGAAACAGAAAAAAGGTGAGAAAAGCCGAAGGTACTGGCGCGACAGATGCCGCCGAGCCGGCCGGGGTTGCCCGGGGTACCGGGCGGGGCAGCGGTTCGTTACGGGGTTGTTGGAAAGAAAGTAGATTTAGGGGTCATGCAGAGCGCAGCGAAGCATCTTTACCGCAGTAGTAAATCGATTGCGTTGCGCGGTAAAGATGCTTCGCTGCGCTCTGCATGACTGGCTGCCACCCCGCCCCTATTCCTCGCGTAACGCCGCCGCCGGCCGGATGCTCGCTGCCTGCCAGCTGGGCTGCAACGCGCATAGTACCGCAAAGCCGTACACCAGTACCAGCGCTACGCCCATGCCCACGGCATACACCGCCAGCGGCTGCCCAAACGCATTCAGCAGCGGAAACTGCGCGGCCAGCAGCAGCGCCGGCCCCACAGCCAGCGTGGTGAGCACCAGGGTTTCGGCCACAAACTGCCGGCTGATGCCCGGGCCGGTAGCACCTACCGCGCGCCGCAGCCCAATCTCGGCGCGGCGCTGGCCGATGGCCTGCCACAGGGCCCCGAACAGCCCCAGCGCCACGTTCAGCAGCAGAAACGCGCACACCGCCGCCCCTGCCCAGATGGGCGCCAGGGCCGTTTCGAGGCTGGCCGCGCGGCTGTCGGGCAGGGAAATGACGCTCGTGCTCCAGGTTTTGGTGACGGCTGCCACCGTGCGCACCAGCTTCTCCTCCAGTACCGCCCCGCTGCCGGGCCGCACCCGCACTAGCAGCGTGTGCGAAAACATGGTCAGGCCAGCGGCGCTATCGGGCAGCACTTGGCGCACAAACACGGCCGGCGCGGGCGCGCCCAGGTCGCCGCCCGGCCGGTACGAGCCGGTGACCCCCACCACGCGCCCCTCATTGAACTCTTTGAGGTTGGAAGAGTGGCTCGACCGCACCACCTGGCCCAGCGCCGGACCGGTGCCGAACAGCACCTGCCGCAGCTCGCGGTTGATGATGATGGGCGGCAGCTTGTCGGCATCATCGCGGTGGTCGAACCACCGGCCTTCCAGCAGCTCCAGGTGCAGCAGCGAGGCGAAATGGTCGTCGGCCTGCACCTCGGCCCCGCTCACCAGTGGCTTGTCTTCGACGCGGATGTTGCTACTCATGATGTAACCCGAAAATGGCGTGCTGAACGCGGCCAGGCTCACGTCGTCCACGCCCGGGGTGGCCCGCAGCTGGGCCAGCAGGCGGCGCAAGGTGGGGTTCTGGGGCGTTTGGTCGTTGTTGGTGGTCAGGCGCAGCTCCCACACGTCGGCGTAGGCGAAGCCCGGCGGCTGGCGCATGGCCAGCGTCACCACCGCCACCAGACTGCCCAGCCCGAATAGCACCATGAAGGACAGGAACAGCTCGGCCATGAGCAGCGCATTGGCCCGCTTGCGGTTCCAGATGAGGGTAAGCAGGTGTTCGAACATGGCAGTAGCGCGGACTTTTAGTCCGCGAGTGGGTAGTTGGATAGCAATTCAATTCGCTCAAACGCGGACTAAAAGTCCGCGCTACCCCGGCGCGCTGCGCAGCGCCTCCACAGCCGGCAGGCGGGCCATGCGCCAGGCCGGGTACGCCCCCGAGAGCAGCCCGAAAACCAGACTGCCCAGCAGCGCCCAGCCAAACACCGCTAGGTTGGGCTCGATGCGGCCGTAGGCGGACAAATAGCGCCCGCCCAGCCCGTGCAGCAAGGCCGTGGCCAGCGCTAGGCCCACCAGGCCGCCCAGCAGCGTTAGTACCAGCGTCTCAATCAGAAACTGGCCCGCCAGCGCCCCGGCCGTGGCCCCGAACGCCTTGCGCACCCCGATTTCGGTAGTGCGCTCGCGCAGGCGGCTCACGTTCATCGTCACTAGGTTGAGGGCGGGCAGCAGCAGGAGCAGCGCCACAGACACTGCACTCAGCCAGCGGAAAAGACGGGCAGGGTTCGGCGTCCAATTATAACGGGCCAGTACCTGCCCGGCCACCGACTCGGCGAATGGCTCCAGCTTCATGTCGGCCTTCATGCCTTTCTCAACCGGCACCGTGGCCAGGCCCTGCTGGAAGGCGGCGGCCACGGCCGGCAGCGCGGCGCGGCTAGGGGCCAGCACCAGGGCCTCGGCCGTGCCGAACGGGTTGTCGGCCTGCATATCCATCGCGGTGGGGTCGAAGGGCACCCACACATCGGCGTAGGCGTGGAAGCGCACGGCGGGCACGTCTTCCACCACGCCCAGCACGCGGTAGTTTTTCTGGTCGATGACGAGCGTGCGGCCCACCACGCCCCGCGCCGCCCCAAAATACGCCCGAGCCGTGTGCGCGCTGACGACGGCCGGAATGCCTTCGCCCCGCTGCCCGGCCGTATACGGCCCGCCTTCCAGAAACCGAAAATCGAGCACCCGCCAGAAGCCGGCATCGGCGGCTTTTACATTCAGCGGCAGCTTGCGGCCCTGCACATAGGCCACCACCGGCAGGGGCTCCACGCTGGCAATGCCCACCGCAGCCTGGGCACGCACGGGGGCCACGGCCTTGCTCAGCAGCCAGTGGCTGGGGCGCATGCGCATGGGGCCGCCGCCCATGTCCAGGGTCATTAGGGTGGAGGTGAGCAGGCGGTCGGGGTGGGTTTCGGGCGGGTGCGGGCCGGCGGCGGCATCGTAGAGCGCCACGGCCACGAGCAGGCTCATGAGCGTGGCCCCAATGCCGACGAGGCTAAGCAGGGTGAAGAACTTGCGCCGCCGCAGGACCTTCCAGGCCATTTTCAGGTGGTTGAGGAGCATAGGTAGTTAGGGAAAAGGAAGCAGAAAAGGCGCCCGAACGGCCGGTTTATCAGTCTTCGCGCAGCGCCACCGCCGGCTGAATGGCCGCCGCCAGCCGGCTGGGCTGCCACGCGCACAGCGCCGTGATGAGGTACACCGCCCCGGCCGCCGCCGCAATGGCCAGCAGGTAGGGCTGCGCGGGCAGGTCGAAGGCATTGAGCAGCGGAAACTGCGCCGCCAGCAGCCCGCCCAGCACCACGCCAAACGTGGTCACCACCATCATCTCGCCCAGAAACTGCCAGCCGATGCCCGCGCCCGTGGCTCCCATGGCCCGGCGCAGCCCAATCTCGGCCCGGCGCTGGCTGATGTTGTGCCACAGCACTCCAAACAGCCCCAGCGCCACATTAATAATCAGAAACAGGCCCATGATGCACAGGCCCACCACCGGCACCAGCGTGTAGCGGCGGCGGTGCAGGCGCTCGTCGTCCATCACGCGCACCTGGCTGGTCCATTGGCGCGTCACGCCGGCCACGGTGCGGGCTATCTGCTCCTGCAGCTCGCCGCCCGAGCCGGGGGCCACGCGCACCAGCACGTTGGCCGTTTCCCAGTGGGTGGTGTCGTAGGGCAGCAGGCGTTGCCACATGGAGGGGATTGCGGCTGAGAAGTCACTGTCCATGCGCACCGGCTCGACTACGCCCATTACCTGGAATTGGTCCTCGGGCTTGATGGCTTCTTTGCCGGGGTTTTCCCAGGTGAAGATTTTGCCCAGGGCCGGGCCGTTGCCAAACAGGCTTTCGCGCAGGTCCTGGCTGATGACCACGGGGCGGTGGTTGCTGCCGTCGTCGGCGGGCGCAAACCAGCGGCCCTCGCGCAGGTGCAGTTGCATGGCTTCGTTGTACTGGTCGTCGGCGGCGTAATAGTTGGTTACCGGCGACTTCTTACCCTGGTACTGAAATACCGAGGTGTTGGTGTTGAAGATGAACGGGACGTTGCCGCTGGTGAGGGCCACCGTGCGCACGCCGGGCAGGGCCTTCACCTGGCGCAGCACGTCGTCGAGCTCGGCGCGGGGCATTTTCAGTTTCTGGCCGGCGCGCACTTCCAGCCGCCACACCTGCTCGTAGTTGAAGCCGTGCGGAGCCAGGAAGTTTTTGGCCGAGGTGATAAGCACCGCGCCCACCCCAAACAGCACCACGAAGGAGAAAAAGATTTCGGAAATCAGCAGCAGATTGGCCCGCTTGCGGTTCCAGATGAGGGTGAAGAGATGGCGGAGCATGGGTTGGAGAAATTAGCAGGAAGAAAAACAGCACGTCATGCTGAGCTTGTCGAAGCATCTCTACCGCTTCGTTGGGCCGATTGAATTAGTCTTTAGGTAGAGATGCTTCGGCAAGCTCAGCATGACGTTCTCTTACCCCGCTGTTTGGAAGTTTACTTCTGCTCCCCGCTGCCGCGCAACGCGGCCACGGGGTTCAGGCGCGACATTTTCCAGGCCGGGTACACGCCGCTCATCAGCCCGAAAACGAGCGTGAGCAGCATCCCCCAGCCAAACACCGACCAGCTCAGGGCGAAGTGCGCGTAGGCCACGGGATGGGCCTCGTTCACCAGGGCCAGGGCCCCGGCGGCCAGCGCCAGCCCCAGCAGCCCGCCCACCAGGGCCAGCACCACGTTCTCGACCAGAAACTGCCCCACCAGATTGCCGCCCGTGGCCCCAAAGGCCTTGCGCACCCCAATCTCGCCCGAGCGCTCCAGAATGCGCGTCACGTTCAGGTTCACCAGGTTCAGGGCCGGCAGCAGCATAAACAGCAGCGCCAGCCCGCTTACCACCAGGTAAAAAGTGCCGAGGTTGTCGTCGTCCACGGTCTGGTCCTGATGGTTGAGCATTACCCGCGTAACACCCGCCAGAATGGGGTCGGCGTAGGAGTACACGGCCTTCACTTCCTTCGGATTCGGGATTTCCACCCGCCGCATCATCTGGCGGTATTCCTCGCGCATGGCCGGCACCGCCGCCGCCGAGGGCGCCAGCAGCACCGGCAGAAACACGCCGTTGAGGCGGTTGTCCTTGAAATACTCGCTGCTCAGCGTGTAGGGCATCCACACGTCGGCGTAAGCATATACTTTCGCGGCCGACACGTTGCGCACCACGCCCGCCACGCGGTAGCGCTTCAGGTCGATTTCGATGGGGCGGCCCACCACGTCGGTGCTGCCGAAATAGGCCCGGGCCGTGGCCTCATTAATCACGCACACCTGCTGGGCCTGCTGCACCTCGGCCTTGCTAAACGGCCGCCCGCCCAGGAAATCAAAGTCCATGATTTGCCAGAAGTTGCCATCGGTGTAGGCCACGTCCAGCGGCAGCAGCTTGCTCTTGGTGAAGGCCGTGGCATTGGAAGAGCCCGTGCTGATGCCCACCAGCTCCGGGGTTTTCATTTTCCGCACGTAGTCGTCCACGAAATGAATGCTGGCCGGCATGTTCATCCAGCCGTGGTTGTCCTGGCGCTGGTGCCGGATGACGTTCACAACCAGTATGCGGTCCACGCGCTTCACCGGCGTGCCCGGTCCCACCAGGTGGTCGAACATGGCCATCACCACCAGCAATATCATCAGTGTGAAGCTCACGCCAAACAAGCTGATGAAGGTGAAGAACTTGCGGCGCATGAGCACCTTCCAGGCGATTTTTAGATAAGAGAGCAGCATGGCCTCTGGCGTTATTACAGTGAGATGATGGGTTCGGAACCAAGAGGGTATACCAGTTGCAGAAATCGATTTTGTACCTGCCACATACCTTTTTGTGCTTGCTTCATACCTTTTGCCCTTTGCCCCGAGGTAGCTAGCTAACTTGGCTGCCGTCGAAAAACCGAATTACGCGCTGCGTCTTCAGGGCCTGCTGCATGTCGTGGGTCACCATCACGATGGTCACGCCCTGCTCGCGGTTCAGCGCCAGCAGCAGGTCCATAATCTCCTCCCCCATCACCGAGTCGAGGTTGCCGGTCGGCTCATCGGCCAGAATGATTTCCGGCCCGCCGGCCAGTGCCCGCGCAATGGCCACCCGCTGCCGCTGCCCGCCCGAGAGCTGCCCCGGAAAGTGGCCCGTGCGGGCACTCAACCCCACTTTGTCGAGGGCCGCCAGGGCGCGCTGGCGGCGTTCGCCGCCACCCATGCCCTGGCGGTACAGCAGCGGCAGTTCCACGTTGTCGACCACCGAGAGGTCGTTTATTAGATGGTAGCTCTGGAACACGAAGCCGATTTTCAGGTTGCGCAACCCCGCCAGCTCCTTATCGGAGTAGGAAGTCACGGCCCGGCCATCCACCTCAATCACGCCGCTGGTGGGCTCGTCGAGTAGGCCCATCAAACTCAGCAGCGTCGATTTGCCGCAGCCGCTCGGCCCCATGATGGACACAAACTCGCCGCGGTTCACGGTCAGGTTCACGCTGTTCAGCGCCACCGTTTCGATGGTTTTGGTCTGATAGACTTTTTCGATGTCGCGGAGGCGAAGCACTGGCGCGGCGTTTTCAAACGTGGCGGCCGTGGGTTGGCGGAGGTCAGTTTCCGGGCTCATTTGAGGAGGGGAGTTTGGGTTTCGAAATCGAATAAAGTGAGGGCCCGCAGGCGGTAATAAGCCACCCAGCCGGCGCGCAGGGCGAAAATGTAGCCGCGCCGCGCCCCATCTTTGGCCACCGAGGCCAGGGTCAAATCGGTGAGGCTGATGCGGCCCAGCAGGTAGGTGGCGCGGGCAATGTCGTAGCGGCGCTGGGCCAGCGAGTCGGCCCGGCCCGCTAACTGAATCTGCTCGGCCAGCGCGGGCTGCTGCCCGGCCTGCGTGAGCACCGTTTGCTCGAAGCTGCGCTCTTCCTGCGCCACATCGTGGCGGGTCTGGTCGCGGGTGAGCTCGGCGGTTTTCACAATAGCCTGGCGGCGGCCCCAGTCCACGAGTGGCAGCGAAAACGCCAGCCGCACCTGCTGCTGGTTCTGCAGGTTCAGGTAAGTATCGGTGAAGTTGGGGGCCTGGTTAACATAGCCCAGGTTGGCCGTGAGGCTGGCCTGGAAGCCAGTAGTGCCGCGCGCCAGGGCTACGTCGCGCTCGGCCTGCAGCAGCCTGCGGCGCAGCGCCAGCGTGGTGCTGCGAAACTGCCGCGCCTCGGCCAAAGCCTGCGCCGGGGCCACGGCCGGTTGTGGGGCCGGCGCGGGCACGGCCAGCGCCAGGGTACCTTCGGCGGCCGGCTGGCCGGTGTAAGCCTGCAAGGCCACGGCCGCAATCTCCGCATCGAGCCGAGCCTGATTCTGCGCCTGGCGGGCATCGAGCAGGTTCAGTTCCAGCTGCAACAAGTCGCTCTGCGACAGCCGCCCCAGTGCAAAACGCTCGCGGCCGATGCGTAGCAGCTCGGCGGTGGCCTGGGCGTTCTGGCCGGCCACGGCGGCGTTTACCTGTTGCAGCAGCACGTCGAAATACAGCTCCGTCACGCGCTGGGCCACGGTTTCGCGCTCCTCCACGTAGGCCCGCTGGCTTTCCTGGTAGCGCAGCGGCTCAATGGCCCGCGCCCATTTCAGGTTATTGAACTGGCCCAGCGGCTGCACAATACCCAACGTGAAGGGCTGATTATTATACCGCTTCAGCCCGCCGTTGAAATCATCGAACCGCTGCACCTCCGCGCCCACAAACACCTGCGCCCCGGTCAGCCCGATGTTCTGGCTCAGCGTCAAAGCCAGGTTGGAGTTGTTGATGCGCACGGCCCGGAAATCGGTGGTTCCGTCGGGCTGCACCACGGGCGTAATCACGCGGCTGAAATTGGGCAGCGTGCCCGCCAGGCCCAACTGCGGCCGGTAATTGGCCTGGTAGCCGCGCCAGGCCCAGTAGCCGGTTTCGCGGTTGGTCAGAGTCTGCTGGCCGGCAGCCGAGTGCTCCAGTGCTTGCGCAATTACCTCGCCCAGCGTGAGGGCGGGCGCGGCAGTTTGCGCTACCTGGGCTGCCACCGGCTGCCGCAGCAACGCCAGCGGCGCGAGCAACAAAAGAAGCTGAATGATTCGGAGTTTCATTGTCGCGCCGCCTTAGTCTTTGAGAGTCAGCTCCGGTGTGTCCAGATGCTCTTTCATGTCCGACACCACGATTTCCTCGCCCGCCCGCAGGCCGCCGGTAATTTGCACGAAGTCGAAATTGCTGTCGCCGAAGCGCACCGTGCGGCGTACCACGCGCCCGTCGTTGGTCAACACGAACACCGGCTGCTCTTTGCCGCCCTGGTAAAACGGGCCATTTTTCACGCGCAGCACGCCGTGATGGGCACGGGTTATCACGAATACGTCGGCCCGCAGGTTGGGCCGCAGCGCCGGGTGGTGGGGGTTGTCGAGTTGGGCGTAAAACGTCACGACACCCTTGTCCACGCTCGGGCTGATGCTGGCCACCGTGCCGCGCAGGTCGAGGTCGTTGATGCGCACCTTCACCGGGTCGCCCTGGTGCAGGGCATCAGCGTAGCTGTCCGAAATCGTGGCCCGCACCCGGAAACTGCTCAAATCTGCTACCCGCGCCAGCGCGTCGCCGGCCTGCACGGTGGTGCCGAGGTTGTCGTTTACCCACGTCAGTACGCCCGCCTGCTGGCTGCTGATATCGGCCTGCCGCAGCTTGGTGGCCAGTTCCGCAATGCTGCGCTGCTGCATCGACACCGTATAGCCCAGCTCCCGCACATCGGCCGCGTTCGAGCGCTGCTGCGTCTGAATCTGGCGCGTCAGGCGGTCGGCTTCCAGTTGGGCCACGGTCAGGTTCAGTTCGGCCTGGCGCACATTTTCGGCCGTGCCGCCCCCAATTTTCAAGAGTTGTTGCTCATCACGCAAGGCCGACTGCAGGCTGCGCACCTTCACGGCCTGCACTTGGGCCTGGGCGCGCAAATCGGTCAGGCTGCGCTCCAGCGTCAGCTGCAACTGGGAGTTCTTGTTCTGGTTGCGCAGCTGCTCATCATCGAGCTTGGCCAGGCTCGAATTGGCCAACTCCTTGTCCAGCTCCAGAATGGTTTCGCCGGGCTTCACCCGCGCCCCCACCGCCACCGCCACCCGCCGGATGGTGCTCTGAATCGGGCTGGTTAGCACCGCCTCCCGGCCCGGAATCACGGTGCCGGCGGCCGTGAGCGAAGCTTCCACCTCGCCGGTTTCTACGGTGGCCGTCAGCATATCCGCGCGCCGCAGACGGGGCTTCAGCACCGTGCGAAAGGCCAGCACCGCGCCCAGCGCCAGCAGCACGCCAGCAGCCACCACGAGCCAGCGGCGGCGCTTGCGTTGGCTTTGAATAGAATCGGCAATGGCTCTGTCCATTTTCGTGCAGAAAGAAGAGTGTTTCCGCTATCTGTTGCCAAGCCGCGTGCCACTTGTATAAGCTATTGATTCCATGAATCATAACCACAAAACCGCATTTGAGCGCATTAAAAAAGGTGTCCATTTCTGAACACCTGCGCGCAAACCGGACAGTCAGCCGATGTAGAGACGCATACTTGCGTCTCGTTATTGAACGGCCCGAACCAAATCAATAACCCAAACAACCTCGCTCAACGACGAGACGCCACTAGGCGTCTCTACGCCAGCACCTGGTACACCACAAATGCCGCCGCGTAGGCCAGCCCCGTCATATAAACCAGCTGCGCCAGCGGCCACTTCCAGCTTTTGGTTTCGCGGTACGTCACGGCCAGCGTGCTCATGCACTGCATGGCAAACACGTAGAATACCAGCAGCGAAAACGCCCGTGCCGGCGTGAAAAACGGCTGGCCATTGGCATCTTTTTCAGCACTGAGTTTCTGCTGCAGCGTGCCCATATCTGCATCCTGCCCCACGCTGTAAATGGTCGAAATCGTGCCCACAAATACCTCCCGCGCCGCAAACGACGTGAGCAGCGCAATGCCAATTTTCCAGTCGTAGCCCAGCGGCCGGATGGCTGGCTCCAGTACGTGGCCAAACTTGCCAGCGTAGGAAGTTTCGAGCCGCGCCGACGCCACCTGCCGGCTGGTTTCAGCCGAGTTCCAGCCGCGGGCAGTGGCTGCCTGCCGCACCTGCGCTTCGGCCGTGGCCTGCTGCTGGCCCGGGCCGTAGCTGGCCAGCACCCACAGCAGCACCGAAATGGCCACAATCACCCGGCCCGCCTGCAACACGAATGCGCTCACCTTCTGATAGATAGTCAGCGCCACGTTCTTCCAGCGCGGCCACTGGTACACCGGAAATTCCATGATGAAGTAGCTCCGCTCCCGCGCCTTCAGCAGCTTCTTCAAGGCCCAGGCCGAGCCCAGCGCCGAGAACAGCCCCAGCAGGTACAGCGACATCAAGGCCACGCCGCGCAGGTTGAAAATGCCCCACGCGGCGCGGTCGGGCACCACCAGCGCCACCAGCACCGTGTACACCGGAATGCGCGCCGAGCACGACATGAGCGGCGTCACGAAAATCGTAATCATCCGGTCCTTCCAGCTCTCAATCACCCGCGCCCCCATGATGGCCGGTACCGCGCAGGCCAAGCCCGAAATCAATGGCACCACGCTCTTTCCGCTCAGGCCGAATGGCCGCATCAGCTTGTCCATCAGGAAAGTAACTCGGGCCATATAGCCCGTTTCCTCCAGCACCGCCAGGAAGCCAAACAGCAGCGCAATTTGCGGAATGAACACCAGCACGCCGCCCAGGCCGGCCAACACGCCCTCCGTCAGCAGCCGCACCAGCGGCCCCGAGAAATTGTCCTGAATCACGGCGCTCAGCCCCGAAATGCCCTGGTCAATCCAGTCCATCGGGTACTGCGCCCAGGCAAAAATGGCCTGAAACAGCAGAAACAGAATGGCCAGAAAAATCAAATAGCCGCCCACCCGGTGCGTCAGCACCTTATCGATGCGGTTGCTCACCGGCTCCCGCTTTTCGGTCCGCACCACCGTCACCGTTTCCAGCAGAATCTCGTTGATGCGACCGTAGCGCCCGATGGTTTCGGCCGCCTGCGCAGCGGTAGCGTCAAAGCCCGCCTGCTGCGTCAGCTCCTGGATGTGCGTCTTTTCCTCGGCCGTCAGAAAGCTAATTTGGCGGTACTGCTGGGCGTAGTGCAGCGCCAGGTAGTCGTTGTGCAGGTCAAAGTAGTAGCGAATCTGGCGCACCAGCGGCAGCAGCTTCTCATCGGGCTCCCAGAAGCGCACCGGCGGCGCATCCAGCCGCTGGGCCATCACAATCTTGAGGGCCGCCACGCCAATGCCTTTCCGGGCATTCATCGGAATGATGGGCACGCCCAATTCCCGCTCCAGCGCCGGCAAATCAATGTTCACACCGTGGCGCTCGGCCACGTCCATCATATTGAGCGCCAGCACCGCCGGCAACCCCAAATCCCCCAGCTGCGTGAATAGCAGCAGGCTTCGGCGCAGGTTGTTGGCATCCACCGTCACCACCACGAAATCGGGGTAGTTGTCGGCGGCCTTATCGTAAAGCAAGTCGGTTATTACCTTCTCGTCCAGGCTCTTCGGGTAGAGCGAGTAGGTACCCGGCAAGTCAATAATTTCGGCCCGCTGGGTGGCCGTGAGCTGCGCCACGCCGGTTTTACGGTCTACCGTTACCCCCGGGAAGTTGCCTACTTTTTGGTTGAGGCCGGTGAGCTGGTTGAATAGCGACGTTTTGCCGCTGTTGGGGTTGCCGATGAGGGCAATGCGCAGGGGGCGCGGGTCGGCCGGAAGGCCGGCGACCTTGGTGGGAGCCGGATTGCCTGCGAGTGCCGCCATGCGCGCTATTCCTTCAGTAAAATGGTGGCCGCCTCGCTGGCCCGCACCGAGAGCGTGTATTCCTGGTCGCCGAGCACCAGCATCAGCGGGTCGCCGAGGGGGGCGCGGCCGCTCAGGCGCACCTGCACGCCGGGCACGCACCCCATCTCCAACAGCTTAAGCGCCATTTCGGGGTCTTCGAGGCAGCACACGGTGCCGGTTTCGCCCACCCGCAGGTCGCGCACGGTGCGCCGCGCGGTAGTCGCCGGAACCGAAGCAGGAGTACGCCGAAATAGAGCCACTGGAAAAACGGTGAAAATCTTATTTAGAAAGAATACAAACAAAGGTACACCGACATTTTCTTACCAGCCCCGCAATTTTTTTTATCCCCTAATAATTCGATTTCAGGCAATTCGTCCATCTTTGTAGAATCCTAAAACGATGCAGACTTGCTTGCGGTTAAAAAAACGGCTAACTTTCAGCCGTTAATTGTAATTTTGTCCGAACTACCCGATAAACTATGTACGCAAGACTACTTTTTATAGCATTATTCTTCGTTGCCATTGTCCCGTTTGCCAATGCGCAAAAGGTGGAGATTAAAGGAGTTATTGTCGATAAGGATACCAAAGAGCCTTTACCGTTCACTTCTATTGGGCTTAAAAACGAACAAATCGGCGCGCTCAGCAACGAGCACGGGCAGTTCGTGGTGCCGGCCCCAACGCAGAATACCGCCGACTCGCTGGTGGTTGTGGCCCTGGGCTATGGCCGCCGCGCCGTGCTCGTGAAGCGGGGCGTAGCCGTGGCCAGCCTCACCATCGAGCTGCCCAAGCGCGCCGTGGCCCTGGGCAACGTCACCGTGAAGGCCGGTAAGGTAAAAAACCTGGGCCTCGGCTCGAAGTCAGACGACCCGGGCGAAGGCATGATTCAGGGTCTGCCGGGCAGCCAGTACGCTTTCTTCGTGAAAAACGATAAGAAGAAGCGCTTGGGCAACGTGCGCACGGTGTCGTTCTACATCGGCGAGAACGGTTTCCCGCGCGAGCCCTTCCGCGTGCGCCTCTATAAGGCCGACGGCAACTACAACGCTCCCAACACCGACCTGCTGACGGAAAACGTGGTAGTATCGGCCCCGCAGGGCGGCCAGTGGTACACGGTGGATTTGACGCCCTACAACATCATCGCCCCGGAAGAAGGCTTCTTCGTAGCGATGGAGTGGGTGGTGAGCGGCGACAAGTTCTTCACCACCAACTTCATGGACGACTATACGCCCTACGGCCAGATTATGCGTCCGACTTACGAGTTTAAGGAAAGCCGCACCTGGAACTACACCATGGGCAAGGGCTGGAGCCTCATCACGGCTTCCAACGGCCAGGGCCTGCGCTACAACGCCATGATTCGGGCCGAGGTAGACATGATTAAGTAAGTCGGCTGGCTTTAAGCCGCTGCTACCGCTCACAAAAAAGGCCCTGCTCACCGCAGGGCCTTTTTTATTTCAGATGCCTGCCGCGAGTTATTTGGCCTTGGCTTCGACCGCGGCGGCGGGCTTTTTTGGCCCCAGCCCCTCGATGAACTCGCGGATGGCATCGGCCGCGACGGGGGCCAGAATGGGCTGCATCTCGCCGTTCATCAGCACCCACTCGGTTTTGGGGGGCTGAAACAGGTGGTTGGCGCCGGGCAGTTTCCGCACCACCGTGCTGTGGCTGATGCTGCGCAGCTCTTTTTCCAGCGCATTCAGGTGCAGGTCGGCGGGGGCTTCGGCATCGTCGGTGCCGCTGAGGAGCAGCACCGGGCATTTCACCTGGTCGAGCTCGGCCACGGGGTCGAAGGTGAGGAAATAGCGCCGCCAGGGCGTGAGCTGCTCGGCGGCAGCCTTCTGCGCGGCTTCGGGCGTGAGTTCGGGCTGGTCCTGCCGCATCATGTTGCTCACGATGGACAGCGCCTGCGACGGCGTGCTCTGCCGGATGATTTCGTACATCGTTTTCTGGCGCTCGTAGGCGGCCTGCACCGTCATGGGGTCCAGCTTTTTCGCTTTCAGCTGCGCCACCTGCTGCTGCAGCAAGGTTTGCTCGCCGGTGAGGCCGTAGCCGGCCATCGACACCACGAAGGCGGGCGGCAAGGGCTGGCCGGCTGCCAGCAGGGCCACATCGCCCCCTTCGCCGTGGCCGATTACGCCAATGCGGCCAATGTTCACTTCGATGCGCGAGCGCAGAAAGTTCATGCCCGCCTGCACGTCGCTCACCAGCATGGCCGTGGTGGCCAGGGCCGAGTTGCCGCCTGATTTGCCCACGCCGCGGTCGTCGTAGCGCAGCACGGCAATGCCGCGCCGGGTGAGGTAGTCGGCCAGCGTGCCCAGCAGGTGGAAGTTGCCGATGGTACCGTCGCGGTCCTGCGCCCCGATGTCGCTTACCAGTACCACGGCCGGGAATGGCCCCTTACCCGGGGGCACGGTGAAAGTGCCGCCCAGGTTCAGGCGCGAAACCGGGTTGTTGAACATCACCTCCTCCTCGTGGTAGGGCGGAGCCAGGCGGGTGGCCGTGCCGCTGCCCAGCGTGGGCATGGGCGCGTAGTGCAGCTCCAGCGGCGATTTCACGCCCGACTGCGTCCAGGTGCCTTCGAGCTGGCGCTTGTTGGCCACGTAACGGGCGGCATAGCGGCTGCCTGCACCGGGCATTGCAAACAATACGGAGTCGCCGCGCACGGCCAGGTCCGTGGGCATGCGAGTGACCTTTTGGGCCGGCACATCAAGAGCTGCAAAGAACTTACCGCCGGCCAAGGGCACAATGCTAATAGTCAAATCTAACCGCCCGCCCAGCACCGCCAGCTTGCCTTTCCAGAGACCTCCCAGTGGCAGGGGCTCGGCAGCGGCACCAGCAGTTTGGGCGGCAGCCTCCACCGTAGCGCCGGCCAATAATGAAAGAAACAGTGCTATGTATTTTTTTCTCATAAAGTATTCAGTGCCGACAAGGGCAGTTGCAAGGTACGGAAAAGCCGGCTGAGTAACGAAATTTCCCCCATTCAATCCTCGAAAAAGCTCATCGCTAGGCCGGCCCGCCCCATCGCCCACAACGCCAAAGGCCCGCCCTGAAAACAGGACGGGCCTTGCACTGCAGAAGCAGCAACTGCCGGCGGGCTAGCGGGTGCGCACGGCTATCTCGACGCGGCGGTTTTCCTGGCGGCCGGCGGCGGTGGCGTTGGTGGCCACGGGCTGGGTTTCGCCCATGGGCTCAACGCTCACGCGGGCGCCATCGATTTTGCCGGTGTCGACGAGGTAGCTTTTCACGGCTTCGGCGCGCTTCTCGCTCAGCTCGCGGTTGTAGCTTTTGTCGCCGCGCGAGTCGGCAAAGCCCATCACGCGCACTTGCTGGGTGGCGTAGCGCTTGCCGATGGAAGCCGTAATCTGCTGCAGCGAGGCGGCGGCACTGGGCTTGATGTCGGCCTTGTCGGTGTCAAACAACACGGTTTCATCCACGCTGTACACGCTGTAGGTGCTATCGCCGCGCACCGTTACGCCGGGCGTGGTCACTTCGTCGAATTTCACATCGGCGAGCTTAGCCTGGGTCATGTCCCAGGCATTGCCGGCCATCTGGCTGGCGGTCTGGCCGTCGCGAGCCATTACGGCGGTGTCCTGGCCGGCTTCGCCGAGCTGGTCTTTGGTTTCGGAATGCTTGGTTTCGCAGCTGGCGAGCAGCAAAGTGGCGGCTAAGCCGGGAAGGAGGAACTTCATCATGGGGAACAGGTCACAAAATGTGAAAGAAATTATTTGGCTTCCGGTACGGAATTGCCGTCGATGAGTTAATTTTAACACCGCGCGGAACCAATTCAAACAATTCCCGCAACCTATCAAAAGCCTTTTTCAGCGCCATAAACGCCCTTTCTGGCGGTTTAGAGGCCGAAAAAAGTTTATTCTACCCGCCGTCCTTCAATCGTTTCCGCGCCTTCACCACTACCATATGTGAAGCGGAATTTGTAAATTTGCCAGACTACATCCATTATAATTATTCTTGGCGATGATGAAACGCATACCTTTTCTCGCTTTATGGGTTCTGCTGCTGCTCCCGGCACTGAGCTGGGCGCAGGAAAACCGCATTACCGGCCGCGTCGTGGATGCCAAAACCAAAGACCCGGTACCGTTTGCCTCCATCTCCCTGCGCGAAGAAGGCACGGGAGCCCTTACCAACGAGTATGGCTATTTCCAGCTGGCCGGCCTCGAAAAAACCAGCCAGGACTCGCTTATCGTGATGACGCTAGGCTACGACCGTAGCGCCATATTCATTAAGCGCGGCAGCACCGAAGACCTGATTGTGGAGCTGAACAAGCGCTTCATCGAACTCGGTGACGTGAAGGTGGTGAGCAAGGATAAAATCAAAGCCCTGGAGCTGGGCTCCGATGCCAAAAACCCGGGCGAAGGCATGATTCAGGGCCTGCCGGGCAGCCAGTACGCTTTCTTCGTGAAAAACGAGAAGCAAAAAAAACTGGGCAACGTGCGCACGGTGTCGTTCTACATCGGCGAGAACGGTTTCCCGCGCGAGCCCTTCCGCGTGCGCATCTACAAGGCCGACGGCAACTACAACGCCCCCAACACCGACCTGCTGACGGAAAACGTGGTAGTGTCGGCGTCGCGCGGCGGCGAGTGGTACACCATCGACCTGAGCACCTACAACATCAAAGCGCCCGAAGAAGGCTTCTTCGTGGCCATGGAATGGATTGTGGGCGGCGACAAGTTCTACACCACGAACTTCATGGACAACTACACGCCCTACGGCCAGATTATGCGTCCGACGTTCGAGTTCAAAGAGAGCCGCACCTGGAGCTACACCATTGGCAAGGGCTGGAACCTGCTGACGCTGGCCAACAGCGCCGGCCGCCGCTACAACGCCATGATTAAGGCCGAAGTAGACATGTATAAGTAACCGCGCGGCACAGCCGAGCGAAAAGCCCCGTCGGTGATGCCGACGGGTTTTTTTTGTGAGGATTTGCGCTAGATAGTTGCTGGTTTCAACTGCTGGCGGGCATCTGCAACGCGAACCAATTGGGCAGGCTCCGTGGCACAGATAGTGGATTGTTTGTAAAGCGTTGAATGAGAGTCGTGCGTTCCGAGCCGTAGGTTCGAAACCAGCTGGCGTGCGCCGCAGACGCGCGCCAGCAACACAGAATAGGTAACAGCAAAAAGGCCCCGCTGCAAAGCGGGGCCTTTTCTGTAGTGCCAGGCAATCGAATTCGGGCTTACTTTTTCGACTGCGCGATAATCCACTCGCGGATGATTTCTTCGGACTCGGGCGAGAAGTTGGGCTGCTGCTGGCCGTTGATGATGGGCCATTTGGCTTGCTCAGGCTGGAACAAGTGATTTACGCCGGGCATTTTGTGCACGGCCACCGGTTTCTTGCTCACTTTCAGGCCTTTTTCGAGGGCATTCAGGTTGGCATCGGCGTTCACGGTGAGGTCGGCGGTGCCGTTGAGCAGGAGCACGGGGCAAGCCACGGCGGGCAGCTTCTCGATGGGATTGAAGGCCAGGAAATAGCGGTAGTGCGGCGAAGTCATCTCGGTAGCGCTGGCCTGGGCGGTGGCGTTGTCGATGGCCGCGTTGTTCTGCTTCAGCATGTTGGCTACAATGGCCTGCGCCTGGGCGTTGTCGGTGGTCTGGCGGATAATTTCGAGCATGGCCAGCTGGCGCTTGGTCGCGGCTTCAATCTGGGCATTCTCGGTGCCGAGGGTGCGAAGCGTGGTGGCCTGTTGCTGCACCACGATGTCGCGGCCGGGCAGGCCGTAAGCGGCCAGCGTGACGACAAAAGCGGGCGGCAAGGGCTGCGCGGCGGCCAGTAGGGCCACGTTGCCGCCTTCGCCGTGGCCGATGAGACCAAGGTGCGAGAGGTCGATTTCGGGGCGGGTGCGCAGGTAGTTGAGGCCCGATTGGGCGTCGCTTACCAGGTCGGCGGTGGTGGCAGCGGGCGTGCCGCTCGACTTGCCCACGCCACGGTCGTCGAAGCGCAGCACGGCGATGCCGCGGCGGGTGAGGTAGTCGGCCAGCTGGCCCAGCGGAGCGAAGTCGCCCACGGTGCCGTCGCGGTCGTGCGGGCCGCTGTCGCTAAGCAATACCACCGCCGGGAATGGGCCCTGGCCGGCCGGGATGGTGAGCATGCCGCTAAGGCGGGCATTCACAGCGAGGTTGCTAAAGGTGGCTTCTTCCTCGCGGTAGGGCGGGGTGAGGCGCACGTTTTTGGCATTGAAGGCCGGCTGGGCGCTAAAAGTTAGCGTCATGGGCGTTTTGTAACCGGGGGCCTGCCAGAAGCCCACCATCTCCTTGCCGCCGGGCATGATGCGGCCGATGAAACGGCTGGCGGCTTCTTCGGCGAAGAGGCGAATGGAATCGCCTTTCACTTCGGCTTTCACGTTCATGCGGCTCACTTTCTGAAGCGGCACATCGAGGCTGCAGAAGTAGTCGCCGCCGGTGAGCTTCATGAGACGGAAAATGACTTCGAGCTGCCCGCCGGGTACTTTCAGCGGGCCTTTCCAGAGGCCGTCGAGGGAAGGCGGGTCGGCATCCTGAGCGACCGGGGCACCCTGCGCAGCGCCCGCGCGGCCCGGCAGCGCCAATGCCAGCAGCAAGCCACAGGTCATCAGCAAACGAAACATGGGTAAACTATTGATTTTCATACAGAAAAATAGATGCAAAGGCTAGTGCCGGCACTCCAGACAAATGAAGACGGGCCAAGCCAACTGTAAAGTAGCAAAATAAATACCTTGCCAACATTAGGCACGCCGACAAATCAGCAAAAAAATACCTGGGTTTTGGCGGTAAGTCAGCACTAAAGCCGGTTGAAACCAGGTTCACAGGCGGCGAGTAAGAACGGCCTTTCCGGAGGAGAAAACAGGAAAAAGCCGATTGAGAGCGTTTATCAAACGTCCTCTTCGGCGGTACGGCATTTCTACTCGCTCACAAACACCCGCTTCACCCGCTCGCTCACGTTGGTGAGCAGCTCGTAGGCAATGGTGCCGATGCGGGCCGCCAGGGCGGGCAGCGGCAACCCCTCGCCGAAAACCAGCGCCACGTCGCCGGCGCGGGCCAGCGGAATATCGGTCACGTCGACCATGCACATGTCCATGCACACCGAGCCCACCAGCGGGGCCGGCTGCCCGTGGATGAGCACCGTGCCCGCGCCGTTGCCGAAGCGACGGTCGTAGCCGTCGGCGTAGCCAATGGCCAGCGTGGCAATGCGCCGCTCGCCGCTGCTGGCCTGCCCGCGCCGGCCGTAGCCCACGGTATGGCCGGCGGGCAGGGTTTTAATCTGCGAAATGGTGGTGCGCAGCTGGCTCACGGGCCGCAAGGCGGCGGGGTCGGCCGTGTTGCTGGCATCCACGCCGTAAAGGCCAATGCCGAGGCGCACCATGTCGAACTGCGCGTCGGGGAATCGGAGGATGCCGGCCGAGTTCAGCGCGTGCTTGAGCACGGCGTGGCCCAGCGCGGCTTCGATGGCGGCCGCCATGCGCCGAAAGGTACTCAACTGGGTTTGGGTGAAATCGTCGTGGGCGGGCTCGTCGGCGGCGGCCAGGTGGGTCATCAGGCTGGCCACTGGCAGGTGGGCGGCGTGGGGGCGCAGGCGGGCCAGCAGGGCCGGCAGGTCGGCTTCGTCGAAGCCGAGGCGGCGCATGCCGGTATCGAGCTTGAGGTGGATTCGGGGAGTGGGAAGTGGGAAATGGGAAGCGGGTGACTCGAAGGTGGCGAGGTACTCATCCAGCATCTCAAAGGAATAGATTTCGGGCTCGAGTCGGTAGCGGCGCAGCAGGTCGAACGAGTCGGGCGCGGCGTTCATCACCATGATGGGCAGGCTGATGCCGGCTTCGCGCAGGGCAATGCCTTCGTCGGCATAGGCCACGGCCAGGTAGTCGGCGCGCTGGAATTCGAGCAGGCTGGCCACTTCGTAGGAGCCCGCGCCGTAGGCGAAGGCCTTCACCATCACCATAAGCTTGGTGCCCGGGCGCAGCTGGCGGCGGTAGTGCTGCAGGTTGTGGCTGAGGGCATCGAGGTTGACTTCGAGCACCGTGCCGTGCTGCTGGGCCTGCAAGGCGGCCACGATGCGCTCGAACCCAAAGCGCCGCGCACCTTTAATCAGAATGGTTTCCTGAGCGAAATCGGCGGGGTTGAGCTGGGCGAGGAAAGCCTCGGTGCTGGGGTAAAATTCAGTTAAAAGTTGAGCGTTAGGAGTTAAGAGTTGGCCTGCGGCTTCGATGGAACCAATGGCTGAAGTACTCCCTCTTAACTCTTCAGTTTCAACTTTTAACTGACTTATTTCCTCGCCGATGCCGACTAAGCGGCTCACGCCGGCCGCCGGCAGCAGCGCCGCCACGCGGGCGTAGAGCTCGGCGCGGCTAAGGCCCGATTCGAGCACGTCGCTGAGGATGAGGGTGCGGCGGCCGGGGCGGCTCTGGCGGGCCAGGGCGTTGAGGGCCAGGGCCAGGCCGGCGAGGTCGTTGTTGTAGGTATCGTCGAGCAGGTAGGAGCCGTGGCGGCCGGGCTTCATTTCGAGGCGCATGGCCACTGGGTGCAGGCGCAGCAGCCGGCGCTGGATTTCGGCGGGCTCGACCTGGCGGTGCAGCAGCACGGCCAGGCAGTGCAGGGCGTTTTCGAGGGAAGGCTCGTCGGCAAAAGGCAGCGTGAACTCGGACATGAGGCTGGCAGCCGGGTACTTGGCATGCAAGCGGGTTGTTCCGGCGGCGGCGGCCTCGAGAGTGAAATGCAGGTCGGCCGGCTGTTCGGGCTGGCGCGTCCAGGTGAAGCCGGGAATTTTCAACTCCGCCACGGCAGAGCGCACCGGTGCCTGGTCGGCGCAGTAGAACAGGCGCTGAAGCTGTGGGCCGGTGAAAAGCTGCAGCTTCTCGCGCAGCTTCTGTTCCGGCGAGGCGAAGCCGGCATCGTGGGCCGTACCGAAGGTGGTGAACAGGCCTTCGGTGGGTTGAATGATGGCCGCCAGCCGGGCCATCTCGCCCGCTTCCGAAATGCCGGCTTCGAAAATGCCCAGCGTGTGGCGCACCGGGTTCAGTTCCCATACGCTGAGCGGCACGCCCACCTGCGAGTTGTAGGAGCGCGGCGAGCGGCAAATGTCCTCGTCGGGGCTCAGCAGTTGGGCCAGCCACTCCTTCACAATGGTTTTGCCGTTGGAGCCGGTGATGGCCAGCACCGGGCCGGCAAATTCGGCCCGGTGGGCGGCGGCCAGGGCCTGCAAAGCGGCCAACGGACTGAGCACGGCCAGCAAGCCGGCTCCGGGGTACGCCCCCAAACCGCCAGGCAAAGCCGCGTTTTCTTCCACCACAAACAGCCGCACGCCCTGGGCATACAGCTCGGGCAGGTAGCGGTGGCCGTCGTGGCTGGGGCCGCGCAGGGCGAAGAATACCGCGCCCGCGGGCAGGCCCACGCGGCGGCTGTCGAGCAGCAGGTGGCGGGCTTCGGTGGCGGCATCGGCGGGGGCTTGCAGCAGGCGGCCGCCCAGCAGGGCCGGCAGCGTGCGAAACAGGGGGAACGGCATGATGCCGCAAAGGTCCGGCAAAAATGCGGGGCGAACGGCTTAGCGGGTGGTAACTGGGTAGCGTTGGAATTGTCGCAGGTATTGGAAAAATCTGTCATGCTGAGCGCCGCCACGGACCTTATCACGGCGGAAAAATTCCGGTAGCGGAGCCCCGCCGGCCGTAATAAGGTTCTTGGCGGCGCTTAGCATGACAGGCGCGCCAAAAATCAATTTGCCAAGCATTCCCGTTATTGCCGGACTTGCCCGCCCTCGCTGCCTTTGCATGAACTTGTTTCGCCTTTTTTTCGGCCTGAGCCTGGCCGTGCTGCTCACTACCTGCGCCCGCAAGCCCCGCCCCACGCGGCTGGAGATTTTCGACGTAGTTATCAACCATGTCACGCTGATTGACGTGCGCACGGGCCGCCTCACCCCCAACCAGGTGGTGGCCATTGCGAAGGGCAAAATTGTGCAGGTGCAGGTGGCCGACAAGGATAGCTACGCCGCCAAGCAGTACGTAAACGGCAACGGCCGCTACCTGATACCGGGCCTGTGGGACATGCACGTGCACTTCCGGGGCGGCGACAGCCTGGCCGCGGCCAACAAGAAAAGCCTGACGCTGTACCTGGCCCACGGCATCACGACGGTGCGCGACTGCGGGGGCGACCTCACGCCGCGCATTTTTGAGTGGCGGCGCGAGATGGACGCCGGCCTGCTGCCCGGCCCGCGCATCTTCACTTCGGGCCCGAAAATCGACGGCCCCGGCGCCACCTGGCCCGGTTCGCTGGAAGTAGAAACGTCGGCCCAGATTCGGCACGCGCTCGACTCGCTGCAGCAGTTGAAGGTGGACTACGTGAAGATTTACGACAGCAAGATTTCGGGCCGCGCCTACCTCGAAACCATCCGGCAGGCCCAGCGGCGCGGCCTGAAAACCACCGGCCACATGCCCTACACCGTGACGCTGGCCGAGGCCATCGGTCGCGGGCTCGATGCCACCGAGCACCTCTACTACGTGCTCAAGGCCTGCTCGAGCAAGGAAGACAGCCTCACGGCGCTGGTGCGCGCCAGCCAGGGCACGGCCCGGCCGCTGGGTTTGTTTGCCACCCTACCGGCCGTGAATGCGACGTATAGCCCGGCGGCGGCGGCGCGCATTTTCGCCCTCATGGCCAAGCGGCACACGGCCGCCGTGCCCACCCTGTTCATCGGCCAGACGCTGGCCGGGCTGCCCACCAACGACCACGCCCGCGACTCGCTGCTGGCCTACATCGACCCGAAGATTCAGGCTACCTACCGGCGCCGGCTGGCCAGCGCCCGGCAGCAGTCGCCGGCCGCGCAGGCGCTCAGCCGCCAGCTCGAAAACCGTTTCTCCAGCCTGATTGCGCCCATGCAGGCCGCCGGCGTGCGCCTGCTGGCGGGTTCCGACAGCGGCCCGTTCAACTCCTTCGTGTATCCCGGGGCTTCGCTGCAGGAAGAACTGATTTTGTTGGTGCAGGCGGGCCTTACGCCACTGCAGGCCCTGCAAACGGCTACCATCAACGGGGCCGAGTTCATGGGCGTGGCCGACCACACGGCCGCCATTGCCCCTGGCAAGGATGCCGACCTGCTGCTGCTCACCGGCAACCCGCTCGAAAACATCGCCAACGTTAAGAGCATCGACGCGGTGATTTCGCGGGGCAAAGCCTACCCGGTGGCTTCGCTGCAGAACCTGCTGCGGGCAGTGCGGAACCGCTAAAATGCCTTGTTGCCAGCGCGAAGCGGGCAGGGAAATTAATTCGGGATTAAAAATATCAAGCCCATAATCCAAATAGGGCGGTAGCCACGTACGGAGGTAGCGGGCCACGGTGTCGGCGCGTGAAAATGTTGTCTGTATCGTTTCACTCTTACCCCCTTCTTTCATGTCCACACCCCTACTTTCACCGCTGGCAGCGCGCCGGCGGTTTCGTCGTTTGATAGGTACTGCGGCGGGCTTTGCGCTGATGCTGGCTGCCCCGGCTGCCGCGCAGGCCCAAACGATTTTCGGGCTTTCAGGCACCGACCTGACCTCTGTCAACCTAGCTTCCCCGGCTACTTCGCAAACGCGCGTTGCCATCACGGGCATCACGGCCGGGCAAGCGCTGGTCGGCCTAGATTTCCGGCCGGCCACGGGCGAGCTGTTTGCGTTGGGCTACGATGCCAGCACGGCCGGCAACAACGCCCGCCTCTACGTCATCAACCAGACGACGGCCGTGGCCACGCCCGTGGGCGCGGCCGCCGTGCGCCTGGAGCTGGGGGGCAGCACCGAGCGCATTGCGTTCGACTTCAACCCCACCGTGGACCGCATTCGGGTGGCAGGCACCAACGATGCCAACTACCGCCTCAATCCCAACAACGGGACATTGGCTACCCCGATGGACACCAACCTGGCCTACGTGGCGGGCGATGCCAATGCCGGCCAGAACCCCTACATCGGGACGGCGGCCTATACCAACTCGTTTATCGGGGCAGCCACTACCACCCTTTACTACATCGACGAGCAGCGCTCCACGCTGGTGCGCTCCGACAACCCGAACGGTGGCTCGCTGGCAACGGTAGTCCCCATCAGCCCAACAGCGGGTGGTAACCCGACGCCCATCAACTCGCCCGGGACCAGCACCGACCTCGACATTTACACCTTCGGACCCAACGACCAGCAGTCGTACCTGAGCGTGAACCTGGTGGATGGCAACGGCAATTTTATCTTGTTTGTCTACCGGCTGAATCTGGCTACGGGCGCCACCACATTCTCCGGAGCCATACAGGGCACGGGCGTGGGCATCACCGACATTGCCATTCGCATTGACCGCACGGCCCCGGCCGTGAGCGGGCGGCAGCTGTATGCGGTGAGCACTAACAATAACCTGCTCAGCTTCAACTCGGGCACGCCGGGCTTCATCAACTCCTCGGTGGCCATCACGGGCATCGCGACCGGGCAAACGCTGGTGGGCACCGACTTCCGGCCCAACACCGGGCAGCTGTTTGGCCTGGGCTACAACGCCGGCACCGGCGAATCGCGTCTGTACACCATCGACCTGACGACGGCCGTGGCCACGCCGGTGGGCAGCGGCCCCATCACGCTGGCGCTGGGCGATGCCACCGACAACATCGGCTTCGATTTTAACCCCACTGTGGACCGCATTCGGGTGGTGAGCACCAACCGCGCCGACTTCCGCCTCAACCCCAACAACGGGGCGCTGGCGGCCACCGACGGGCAGCTGACCTACGCCGCCGGCGATGCCAACGCCAGCCAGACGCCGCGCATCGGCTCGGTGGGCTACACCAACAGCTACCCCGGCAGCACCAGCACTACGCTCTACGATATCGATGAGGCGCTCAGCACCCTGGCAATTCAGAACCCGCCCAACGCCGGCACGCTGAATACTACGGGCCCGCTCACCGGCCTGACGCTGAGCAGCTCCAATGCCCTGGTGGACGTGGACGTGTACTTTGACCGCTCCAGCCTGGTAAACGAAGCCTACCTGACGGCCAACCCCAACGGCCAGACAACCAGCAACCTCTACACCTTGGCGCTGGGCTCGGGGGCAACCACGCTGGTGGGGGCCATCGGCCTGGGTATCCCGGTACGCGACATCTCGGCGCAACTGGCGGGGGCCGACGCTTCGGCCCAGCTGATGCCTGGTGTCCGCCTGCTCTACGGCGTGGCCGGCGGCAACCTGGTGTCGTTTGCCTCGGACAACCCCACGGTCATTCGCACGGCCGTGAACATCACCGGCCTGCCCGTCGACGGCTCGCAAGTGCTGGTGGGCACCGACTTCAGCCCCGCCACCGGGGAGCTATTCGCGCTGGGCTACAACGTCAACACCCAGCAGGGCCAGCTTTACAAGCTGGATATCAGCACTGGCGCGCTGGCGGCCGTGGGCAGTCTGAATTCCTATAACCTGGGCACGACGGCGGCCAGCATCGGCTTTGACTTCAACCCCACGGTGAACCTGATTCGGGTGACTTCGGGCACGAACCAGGCCAACCTGCGCGTGAACCCCGCGACGGGGGCCGTGACGGTGGATACCAACCTGAGCAACCCCAGCGGCACGCCGGTGCTGACTGGGGTGGCGTACACCAACAACGACAACAACGCCAACACCGGCACCACGCTCTACGGCATCGACCAGGCCCGCAGCGTGCTGCTGCGCTCTACCAACGCCAACGCCGGCACCTACGTGGACCAGGGCAGCTTGGGCGTGGCGCTGAACACCGCGCTCGGCGCGGACTTCGACATCTACAGCGATCTGAGCAACGCCGCCTTGCCCGGCAATGCCGCCTTCCTGGCGGCTGGCGCTTCGGGCAGCAGCACCGACAACCTCTACACCGTGGACCTGACGGCGGGTAACGCCAGCCTGGTTGGCCGCATCGGCTCGGGCACGAACCTGACCGGCCTGGCCGCCTTCCTCACGCCCGGCCCCACCATTGCGGCGGGCCTGACCTGGACCGGCGCCGTGAGCACCGACTGGGGCACGGCCGGCAACTGGAGCCCCGCCCAGGTGCCCACCGCCACCGACAACGTAACAATTCCCGACGTGGCCAACGACCCGGTGGTGACCGGCAACCAACTGGCTAACGCCGTGACGCTGAACACCGGCGCCGTCCTCACCCTGGCCGATGGCTCGGTACTGAGCGTGAGTGGCAACATCGTGAACAACTCGGCCACCATCACCTCCTCGGGCACGAACGTAACCGGCCGCATCACGCTGGCCGGCGCGGCGGCCCAAACCATCAGCGGCACACTCACTACCTTCCCCAACCTGACGGTGGGTGCGGCGGGCGCTTCCATCGGCGGCCCGGTTTCCATCCGGCGCGGTTTGGTGCTGAACGGCACCTTCACCACCGCCAGCCAGACGCTGACCCTGCTTTCGGACGCCACGGGCACGGCCTACGTGGTGAACAACGGCGGGGCGGCGGTAGCGGGCGCGGCCACGGTGCAGCGCTACATTACGCCCACCAACCCGGGCCCGGGCTACCGGCACTACAGCACGCCGGTGAGCGGCAACACGGTGAGCGACTTTACCACGCCAAGCTATTTGCCGGTGGTTAATTCGGCTTATAATTCGGCCGCTGACCCCCGCATGGTGCAGCCTTATCCAACCGTTTTCTATTACGACCAGTCGCGCCTGGCTACCAGCAACTTGTCTTATGCAGTAGGTGACTTCGACAATGGCTTCCTTTCGCCCGGTGCCCTCACCGATGGGCTGGTTGTGGGCCGCGGCTACACGGTCAACATCGGCGGCACAAACCTGGTCGATTTTACGGGTACGCTCAACAACGGCGCTTACTCAAGCGGTGCGCTGGCGCGCGGCGCGCAATCCAACGCCGGCTACCACTTGCTGGGCAACCCGTATCCGGGCGCCATTAACTACAACACCGTGTTGGGTGCCTCCACGGGCATAGAGAGTGCGCTGTATGTATTCAAGAGCAACGGCCAGTACACGGGTACCTACACGAGCTACGTGAACGGCGCCAGCACCAACACGGGCACCAATGTGCTGCCAGTGGGCCAGGGCTTCTTCGTGCGGGTGGCCGCAGGCCAAACCGGCAACGTGAGTTTTACGAATGCCGCCCGCCTTGACGCCCCCGATAACACGCCCTTCCAGCGCACCACCGGCACCCGTCCCGAGCTGACGCTCGCCCTGCGCAGCGCCACCGCCGCCAACCAGGCCGTGCTGTATTTTGAGCAAGGCGCTACAACTGCCTTCGACGCTGGTTTTGATTCCCATTACTTACCCTCCACCAACGGCCTGCTGCTGGCCACCGAAGCCGGTAGCGAAACGCTGGCCATCAACGGCCTGCCGCTCCTAACCGGTGCCGATGTCGTGGTGCCGCTGCGCGTGGCCGTAGCCACCGCCGGCACCTACAACCTGATGGTGGATAACCTGGCCAACCTGCCCACCGGCTACTTCGCCTACCTGCGCGATGGCCTGACCGGCACTTACGTGAACCTGGCCACCACGCCCAGCGTGGCCCTGACCCTGGCCGCCAACGGCGCGGCTGGCGGGCGCTACGCCGTGGTGTTCAGCAAGCAAAGCCAGGTGCTGGCTTCGGCCCCGGCGGCCCTGGCGCAGCTGGCCACGGTATTCCCCAACCCGGCCCACGGCACGGCGACGCTGCTGCTGCCGGTAGCCCTGCGCGGCCAGCAAGCCACCGCCGTTATGATAGTCGACAACGTAGGCCGCGTGGTACTGAGCCGCACCCTGGCCGCTGGCACCGCCGAAGCACTGGAGCTGCCCATTGCTAGCCTGGCCCCGGGCGTGTACTCGGTGGTGGCCCGCACGGCCGCCGGCCTGGTAGCCAAGCGCTTGGTAGTCGAATAAAGTAGCAGCCGAGGGCCAGCCCCGGATGCCCGTTGGGTTTCCGGGGCTGGCCAGAGGTAGTGTTTGTCTCCTAACCTGCTTTCCCCTAATCCATGAATTCCTTTATTCCAACTCTTCGCCTTTTTCTTAGCGCTGCGGGTGTGTGCCTGCTGGCCGGTGTTTTCACCCCTGCTCTGGCCCAAGGCCCCGGCTCGGGCGGCCCGGCCCCTGGCACCCCCACCGGGGTTCCCATCGATGGCGGGGCTTCGTTGCTGCTGGCAGCCGGTGCGGCCTACGGCCTGAAGCGCCTGCGCAACGCCCGGCAGGCCAAGTCAAAGTAACTTTTAAATCAGGCAGTTGCCGATAAGAAGGGAGCCCCCGAAACATTGTTTCGGGGGCTCCCTTCTTATCGGCAACTGCCTGATTAGTGGCTAAAACCCAAATCCCACCCGCAGGCCCGTGCCCAGCCGCTGGCCGCTTTGCAGGGCGGTGTAGAAATCTACCCGCAACACCTTTACGATGTGCTCGACGCCCGCACCCAGCTCCACGTAGTGGCCGGCCTGGGCGGTGTGCAGGTAGTTGAGCGACGCCACTTCCTGCCATTTCAGCTTGCGGAAGAGCGGGATTTTATTGAAGATGAAGCCGTTGAAGTGGTGATCGAAGTGGGCTTCGAGGTAGGTGTTGTTGGTGCTGAAGCGGTAGTAGTCGAGCAGCTGGAAGTTGGTGAAGTTGCCGGTCAGGATAGTCTGGTTGCCGGCGAAATGGCGGTAATCGATAAACGTCAGGCCCTGCTGCCGGCCCACGAAACCGCCCACGTTCACGCGGAAGGCGCTGGCCCCCACCAGCCCCAGCGACAGGTTGTGGCGCACGCCGGCCTGCAGCAGCAGGTAGCGCACATCGGAGCCGAATATGCCGGGCACGGCCAGCCGGCCCTGCACGTTGAAGGTGGGCCACTTCGAGCCGAGGTTGAACTTGCCATCGGGCCGGTTGATGTAATGCTGCCCGGGCTTGAAATCGGCCGACAAGCCCACCGTGAGAATCTGGCTGCGACCGAAGCTGGTGTTGGGCAACTCATCGCTCACCGGCGTGTTGGGCGTGAAGGCCCGGCCCGGCACGTCGTGAATGAGCCGGTCGGTGGTGTTGAACAACTCGTGGCGGTCGAAGTAGGCGGCGGTGGCGCGCAGTGTCAGGCCGGTCAGGGCTTCGGAGAGGTAGCTTAGCTCCATCCCATCGCGGCGGTAGAGCTTGGCGTAGTTGTAGTTGGCCAACAGCGTGTACACCGTGTTGATGAGGGGCGTAAGCTGCGAGTTCTTATCAAAATTCTCTATCGTGCGCCCCGCAATCAGGCCAACTAGCCGGCGCTTGGCGGGGTCAAGCTGCCAGGCCAGCTCCAGGCTGGGATTGAGCTGCCGGCTGCTGAACCCGTAGCGCAAAGTGGGCGTGAGCGTGATAAACCGCCGGTCGTCGGTGTACTGCCGAAAAGTGGCCTGGGCATTCAAAACGGCCCCTTCCACGGTGTTGTACTGGAAAATCTGGGGCAGCGGCTGCACCGCAAACGACTGTTTCTTGAAGCTGTTGACGTGGCCCGGCCCGCCGAGGAGCAGGCTGGCCAGCTGGAACTCGTTGCGCTTGCGGTCCATCGAGTCCTGGTAAGGGCGCGAGCGGCGGATGACTTCGGTACTGTCCTTTACGCGGTAGTCCTGCTTTTCCTCGGCCGTGAGGGGCACGGGGCGCACCTGGTCCCAGTAGCTGGAGTCGCGCTCGTTCACGCCCTTCTCAATCAGCTGCACTTCGCCGCGCGGCATGCGGGCAAACGGGTCGTTTTTGATGGAATCGCGCTGGGCCTGCTTCACCTGGCGGCGCACCTGAGCATTCAGGCCGCGCAAGTCGGGCTTGCGCTTGCGGATTTGGGCGGCGGTTTCCTGGCCCACAGGGGCGTCCTTGCCCTCGGCCACCACGGGCGGGGCGGCCTTGGGCTCGGGCGGCGTGGGGTAGGTGGCCACCACGCCGTTGTAGTTCGAGAGCACAGCCGTAATATCAAATTGGCCCTTGAAACCCAGGCCCGAAAGGTTGGCCCGCGCCTGCTGCGACTGCATCAGCCACACGTTGGGGTTGCCGGGCATGGGTGCGTACTGCTGGGTGATGTGCACGTCGTCGGTGTAGTCAATCTGGGCCTCTTTGCCGAGGTGCAAATCGACAGAATGAATGCGCCACGAGCCGTCCACGATGTAGACGTAGCCGTCGAACACCGGGTCGGCACGGCGGCGCGGAATGACCTTGATTTTGTGCACCACCACGCCGTCCTGCGTTGTGCTGCCTACCAATTCGTACTTGTAGAACAGCATGGCATTGGCCGCGATGGGCGACACGAAGCCGCGCTCGGCAAAGCCCGGCTTCACCAGGTTTTCGTAGAAGGTGAGGTTACGCCCGGCGCTGGCCCGGTTGAAGCTCAGGCCGCGCGAGTCGCCACTGATGCGGCTCGACAGCATGCGCTCCTTCACCTGGTTGGGCTGGATAACGCTGATTTCGGACAGCGTTTCAGACAGATACAGAATGCCCTTTTTGATGTCGGGGCCGATTTTGAACAGGCCCATGATTTTGGCGGGCGTATCGAGCACACGCAGCACGCTTTTGATGTAGATGCGGGCCCGGTAGGCCGACACCTCGCGCCGGTGGTAGGCCCGCCACTGCTGCGCCTGCTGAATAATGGCGTAGGCCGGGTCGCGGTCGGAGGAGCGCACCAGCACCTCGCCCAGGTTGTAGTTTTCGGGCTGCAGGCTCACGTTCAGCACCACGGCCGAGTCGCCGCCGGGCACGCGCACCGGCTCGATGCGCGGCTTGTAGCCCACGTACTGGAACACCAATTCGTACTGCCCGGCCGGCAGGCGTAGCTGGTAGCGGCCCTGCTCGTTGGCGCCGGTGCTGGTGGCGGCTCCGCGCACGGCCACGTTAGCGAAGGCCAGCGGGGTTTGGTCGGCCCCGCTCACGAGGCCCTTCACAACGCCGGCCCGCGCCCCCAGGGGCAGCCAGCTCAACAACACCACAACCAAGAAAACACGTACCGAAACCAACGACATACAACAGTAGAAAAGGCAACCCCAGGCCCGTCCAAGTTACGACCCTTGCCGCAACAGATGCCGTTCAGGGGGCCAAGGGTTGCCCGGCGCCCCAGCTAAACCGCCACGAAACGCGGACCACCGGTTTGCTGTTACTTGCTTTCCCGAAACCCGCCCCGATGTTCAAAAACCCCGACAAAGCGCCCAAGCAGTACACGCCCGGCGAGGCCCTGCAAAAAATCGCCGCCTTCTGCGCCTACCAGGAGCGCACCCACAAGGAGGTGGAGCAAAAGCTGAAATCCTACGGCCTCGACGAGGACGAAGCCGGCGAAATCATCATCCGCCTCAGCCGCGAAAAACTGCTTGATGAACAGCGCTTCGCCCAGGCGTTCGTGCGCGGCCACTACCGCCAGAAGAAGTGGGGCCGCCGCCGCATCGTGCAGGAACTCAAGCAAAAAGGCATTAGCGAATACTGCATCAAAGCGGGCCTGAAGGAAATCGACGGCGAGGAGTATTATCAGAACCTGGTCGAAGTGGCCGAGAAGAAAGACCGCCAGGAAAAGGAGAAGAACCCGCGCGTGCGCCGCATGAAAATTGCGCAATACCTCACCGGCAAAGGCTACGAGCAGGATTTAATCAAAATGGCCCTCGATGAGTTGGGCAAAGTGCCGGAAGATGAGGAATAGCCATAGCGCTACGCAGCGTTACAATTACTGCTTCGGCCCCGACTTCGGTAGCACTAGTTGCTGGCCCACAATTACGCGCCGGCCGGTGAGCGTACGAAGCATAGGTACCAGAATCTGCTCGGCGTTGCGCTGCGTCTGGGCCAGGATGCCGGCTTGCAGGGCGGCATTGCGCACCTGCGTTTCGGCGTACTTATAGCCCTGGTCCACGAGGTCGGCATCCTGAAAAAAGCCGTTTTCGGTGCTAAACACGCGGCTTTGGTCGTGCCGCACCTGGAAGGAACACAGCTCGGGCGCGGGCAGCGCAATGCGCACCACCGAGTCGCCCTCGAACGCCACGTCCTGCGGACGGATTTTGCGCAAATCGAGGCAGCCCACGGCCTCGCCGCCCACCACGAGGGCCACTTTGGCATCGGGCAGCAGCGGGTAGCGGCTGGCCCGGCGGTACTCCACAATGTCCTTGAATTTGTAGCGCACCAGCTCCAGCTTGCCCAGCCCTTCAATCTGCGTCAGCACCGTGTTGTGCGTCACGGTGACTTTGGGCTCAGTATTCAGCGGGTTGAGGTCGCTGAGCGCGGGGCCGATTTTGCGCCATAGAAACCACCCGAGGGTGAGCAGAAACAACAGCGGCAGCAGGCGGCGGACGAGGCGGGTGAGGGTCATAGAAGGGGAATACGTAAGCTGGGCCGTGAAGTGGTCAAGCGAATAAAAGAACGTCATGCCGAGCGCAGCCGAGGCATCTCGCGTACCACCACTAATCCTTTTTCAATCGAAGTTCGGCGTAGCCAACGACTGGATTACTACCCCACGCGAGATGCCTCGGCTGCGCTCGACATGACGTTTTTCAAACTACCGGAAGTTGCCGCCCTAGCTTTGCGGGCGTATGCGCCCTCCCTCCCCTATTCGCCTGCTCACGCTAAAACTCTGGCCCCACCACCGGGCGCTGCTGGCGGGGCTGTGGGTGCTGGTGCAGCTGTTTTTCTGGCGCAAGTTCCACGGGCCGCACTTCGTGAACGACAGCGCCCGCTACCTCGAATACGCCCGCGGCATTGCCGAGCGCGGCTATTTCGAGCCGGGCCACAACCTGCGCTACGTGCTGTACCCACTGTTCCAAAGCCTGTGGCTGCGGCTGGGGCTGGGCTGGCCGGGCATCGTGGCGGGCCAGATGGCCGTGTCGGCGCTGGCTACGCGGGCCATCTATCGGGGCACGCGGCGGCTGGCACGGGGCGGGCGCGGTGCGGCGGCGCTGGCCACGCTGGCCTTTATCGCCTGGCCCGACATTCAGCAGTTCAACGTCTTTCTGCTCACCGAGTCGCTGTTTATCAGCCTGACGGCGCTGTCGTTTGGCGCCTTCACCAAGGTAAAAGCCGGCCAGCCGCACGACTGGGCGTTGCTGCTGCTGGTGCTGGCCCTCGCGGCGCTGGCCCGTCCCAACGGCTTTGTGGTGGGTTTGGCTGCCGCGCTGGCCGGCCTCGATGCCCTGCGCCGCCGCCCCGACCGCCGGCCCTGGCGCGCCGCGCTGCTGGGCCTGGTGCTGCTGGCCCCGCTGCTCTGGAGCGCCCTCAACCACCAGCTTGCCACGTTTTATCTGATGGACACCTACCAGCGCGGCGAACTGATTTTCCGCTACCAGCTGTGGGCCGTGCACCAGGCCGCGCCGCTCGATATGCCGCCGCCCGGCACCGGCCCGGCGGCGCGGGTGCTTTACTTCGCGGTGCACAACCCGGTGTACCTAAGCCAGCTGATGCTGGGCAAGCTGTTTGTGTTCGTCAGCTACCTCAAGCCGCACTACTCGCTGGCGCACCGCGTGCTGGGCGTGCTGGTACTGTGGCCGGCTTACTTTCTGGCGGCGCGGGGGGCGCAGCGACGCGGTGTCTGGCGGCCGGCGCGCGTGTTTTTAGCCGGAATACTTCTGCTGCAAACGGCCATCATCATGCTCACCGTCGACGATTGGGACGTGCGCTTCCTGGCTCCGATATTGCCGGTCGTGTTTGTGTTAGCTACCTTAGAGATAGCAACCTGGGCAGACGCCCGCGGCCGCTCGATGCCGGCCGGCCGCAACCGCCACAATACCGACGGCTAGAAAACCGTTTGGCCGAGTAATTGCGTTGGTTCAACTAATCAGAACGGCGAGCCGGAACACCTCCGCTTAGGTTTGCGCATTCTGCTATTCACCTATCTTCTTGGCTTAGCTTTGTATCTTATGCATCACCTCCTTACCCTGGTTGCCGCCCATTTAGTACACCTGCCGGCTGGCCCCGGCCCGGTGCTGCCGCCGGTGCCGGTGGTGATGCAGCATCGCAGCATTGCCCCCCCCGATACGGTTGATGCCGTGGAGCTGGCAGCAGTGGCCTATACGGCCTACCTCACCGACCTGCTCAGCCTCACGCCTACGCAGCAGCGCCAGCTGGCACAGCCCACGCGGGTGCAGCTGCGGCAGCTCTACCAGCTCCAGACGGCCCCCGCCGCGGGAGTTGATGCCAATGCCGCCGCTACTACCGTGGCCGCCCGCTACCACCGGCAGCTAGCGCGCGTGCTCACCACCAGCCAGTACGGCAACCTGGTGATTTTCGGTGGCGCACTGGAAGCCCTGCCCCACCGCCGCAACCAACAGCAAGTCAACGCTTACTGGACGCGCAGGGCGCTGGTTGCGGCACCGGCCCACTACGCTGCTGCCGAGCCTCAATAGTACCCACCGGCGGCAACGTTAGCTCAGCACGGGGCCAAACCGCGCTTCCCAGCCGGCCCACGCCTGCTGCCCGCCAGTGTGAATAGCCACCACCGTGCGGCCCGGCGCAAAGTGGCCCCGCGCAATCAAATCGAGCACTCCAAACAGCAACTTACCGGTATAAATGGGGTCGAGCAACACCCCATGCTGCCGTTGAAATTGCGCGATAAAAGCCAGTAAATCGGTCGAATATCTAGCGTAGCCGCCAAAGTGGTAATCGGTCTGAATGGCGTAGTTTGAGAAGGCTTGCCCGGTGGCGGCCAGCGTCAGGGCATCTACTTCTTGCCGCAGAAAACCGCCGTTTTTCAGCGCGGCCACGCCTACGACTTGTTCCGCGCCGGCCAGGCCCGTGAGCAGGCCCGCCAGCGTGCCGCCCGTGCCCACCGCCACGGCCAGCGCATCAAAAGCTACCTGCTGCCTGATTTCGGCCACCAGCTCGGCGCAGCCGGGCAGGGCCAGCGCGTTGGTGCCACCTTCGGGCAGCACGTAGGCCGGGCCGAACCTGGCGAGCATTTCGGCTAAAAACTCCGGCTCGGCTCGGCGACGATAAGCGCTGCGGTCGAGGTAGTGCAGCTTCATACCGTTTGCCACTGCCTGCGCCAGCGTGGGGTTGAGGGCAGTACCAGGCGCGGGCTCGTCACCCCGAATCAGGCCAATGGTTTCGAAGCCGAACAAGCGGCCAGCGGCCGCCACGGCGGCAATGTGGTTGGAATACGCGCCGCCAAAAGTGAGCAGCGTGCGGTGGCCCTGCTGCCGGGCGGCGGCGAGGTTGTACTTCAGCTTGCGGGCCTTGTTGCCGGGCAGGTCGGGGTGCGCGAGGTCATCGCGCCACAGCATGAGCCGCACGCCACGGGCCGCGGCAATGGGCTCGTCAAGTAACTGCAAAAGTTGCGGAGCAGGCATCAGGCCAATGGCAAAACGAAAAAGGGGACCGAAGAAACTAGCGTTTCCTCCATCCCCTTTTCCTTACTTTTCGATTGAAAGTTACGCCAGCACCGGCGCGTCGAGCAGCTCGTCGCCGCTGCGCTCCTTGCGGCGCACCACGTACACGATGCCGCCGACCAGCACCAGCAGCAGCACCACGCTGGCCGCCAGCGACACGCCATTGCCCACGGCGTAGGCTTTAGGCTCGAATTTGAACTCGATGGTGTGCGAGCCAGCCGGCACCGGCAGGGCCCGCAGCACGTAATCGACGCGGAAGTGCGGCACGGGCTTGCCGTCGAGGTAGGCCTGCCAGCCGTCGGCGTAATAGATTTCGGAGAACACCGCTAGGCCATCGTGGGCGGCCGTAGCACGGTATTTCAGCACATCGGGGCTGTAGGAGGCCAGGCTGATGCTGGAGCCGGCAATGTCGTAGGTAGCGGCTTTCTGCTGCGGGAATTTGCTGGCATCCACTACCGCCTCGGTAGCGGGGCTGATGGCGCTGAGGGCGGCCATTTCGGCATCGGGACTGGCCACGGTTTTGAGGCTGCTCACGAACCAGGCGTTGCCCAGCGCGCCGGGGTTGCGCTGCACCGGCTGCTTGGCATCGCCGGTGATGAGGTAGCGCATGTTCAGCATGTTGAGCACTTGCTGGTTGCCGGTCGAAATCTGGCGCTCAATCAAATCCTGATAGCGGCGCAGCTTGGCCCCGTGGTAGCCGCCGATGCTCTTGTGGAAGTACGACGTCTGCGCCTCGTTGAAGGGGTTTTGCATGTTGAGCACGCGGTAGCTCAGGCCCTTGTCCTGCAGAATCATCTGGTCGGCGGCAGTGGGCTGGAATTCCTCGGCAATGGTCTGGCTCTGGAATTTGTTCTCGCCGAGGTAGCGCTTGTCCACGCCCCACAGGTCCACCAGCACCAGCAGCACCATAATGGCAGCGGCGGGCACCACTTTCAGCTGCCCTTTCAGGTGGAAATACAGCACGCCCAGCGCCGCCCCAATGAACAGCAGCCCGCGCCACACGTCGTTGCGGAGCAGGTCGGCGCGGTCGGCGCGCAGGGCGCTCAGCAACTCGGGCGTGAAGCCTTGCTTGGTCAGCTCGCCATCAATCGGCGCGGCAAAATCGAAGCTGAAGCTGGCGATGTAAGCCAGCCCACACAGGCCGGCGGTGATAGCACCCGCGTACAGCACCTTGGGCAGCAAGGCCGAAGCATCGGCTGGCAGCGGAGCCTTGGTGCCGGGCAGCGTGGGCGCCAGCGGGGCGCGGGGCCGCAGCACCCGACTCAGGGCCAGCGCGCCCAGAATGGGCATGGCCAGCTGCGCAATCACGAGGGCCATGCTCACGGCGCGGAACTTGTTGTAGCCCGGCAGCAGGTCGAAAATCAGGTAGTTGAAGGTTTCGAAGTTCTTGCCCCAGGCCAGCAGAATCGACAGGATGGTGCCCGCCAGCAGCCAGTAGCGCGTGCGCTTCTCCACCACAAACAGGCCCAGAATGAACAGGAAACACACCACCGCGCCCATGTACACCGGGCCGGCCGTGTAGCTCTGCTGCCCCCAGTAAGTGGGCATGCTGGCCAGGTATTCCTGTGGCAAGCCGGCTTTGGCCAGGTTCGAGCTCGTGCCCAGCGGCATGGAACTGGCCCCGCCGTAGAAGTTGGGAATGAGCAGCGTGATAGTTTCGCCCACGCCGTAGCTGTACTGGAAGGCATAGTCGCGGTCGACGCCCGTGCCTTCGTCCTCGGTTTTGGGGGCCGGGGCCTGGCCGGGCGCGGTGGGCGCGAGCGACTTCAATTCGCTCGGACCGCGGTTGCTGTACTTGCTGTATTCGGCGGTGGTGTAGAGGCGGCCGAAGCTCACGCCCACGGCCAACGCCGCGCCCAGGCCCAGCAGGGCAGTGCGCTTGGCGAACTCGGGCAGCCGGCCGGCGCGGGCGGCAGCAACCAGCTCAATCACCACAAAAATAGCGGCCAGCAGCAGCAGGTAGTAGGTGATTTGCAGGTGGTTGACGTGCACGTTCAGCGTGAGGCCCACGGCGAAGAGCACCGCGCCCAGCCACTTGTCGCGGCGGTACGTCACGAGCAGGCCGCCCAGCACCAGCGGCGCGTAGGCCAGGGCCATGCTCTTGGTGTTGTGGCCGGCGGCCAGAATGGCGAGGTTGTAGCTCGAAAAGCCCAGCGCCACCGCGCCCGCCACCGCCACCAACGGCCGCAACCCTAGCGCCACCAGCAAAATGTAGCCGCACAGCAGCGCCAGAAACAGGTTGGCTACCACGGCGGGCAGGCCCAGCGTGAGGGCCTTCTGCAGGTAGCCCGACCAGTCGCCCGGGAAGTGCAGGCTGATAAGGTAGGTGGGCATGCCCGAGAACATGGAGTTCGTCCAGAGCGCCTCCTTGCCCATCACGGCCGCGTATTGCTGGGCTTCGTGCGCGCCGCCCTGAAACTGGGTGATGTCGTGCTGGGCCAGCGTTTTGCCATCGAACACGATGGGCGAAAAGTACAGGCAGGCCAGCAGCACAAAAAACAGCACCGCCAGCACGTGCGGCACGGCCCGGCGCCACAGCGGCACGGGCGAAACAGAAGCAACAGGAACAACAGCAGCCATCAGGGCAATTCGGGGGAAAATGAAAATGGCCCCGAAGGTACAGTAGAACCGCGCGAAGCTGCTAGAAGAGAAAAGCAGAAGCCACAGGAACGGAAAAAGAAGAACGTCATGCGGAGCGCAGCCGAGGCATCTATACCGCGAGAGTAAATAATTACTTGCACGTTAGAGATGCTTTGGCTGCGCTCCGCATGACGTTCCAATCCTTCGCGCTGCAATTATTTCACCTCTTCAAAATCAACGTATTCGCCGCCTTTGAAGCCACTGGCCTTGTCGCGCTCGGGCGGCGTGGGTGGCACGTAGTCCACCCGTACCTCGCCGGGCCGCGTGGCCGGGCCGCTGCCGGCCGCCGGGCCCTGGGGTGGCACCACGAAGCCACTATTGCGCATCTGCTTACGCACGAAGCTGCCCAGCGCCAACCGCAGCACGATGGGCAACAAGTAGCGAACCGCGAAAAAAATCAGAATGAAGATGAGCCAGAATTTCATATACCAAAAACGTAAACCTGGCCGCAAAGTACGGCCAGTGTCGGCTGACGTTGCCAGAAGGCAATTGCTTTATGGCAACGTCGGCCGGCCCAGCGAGCCCAACTGCTTTGGCCCGATTTTCTGCTTAGCTTGGCAGCCGTTTCCTTTCCCCAAACGGTTCGCCTTTCATTTCGTTCCTATGTCGCTCTCCCGCGCTTCGGTAGTACCGGTCCTGCTCCTGGCCGGTCGGGCCGCCTTCGGCCAGAATATTGCCCCCGGTTACATCATCACGGCCGGGCAAGACAGCCTGCGCGGGGCCATTGTGCTGCACGATGCCACGGCGCAGCAGCGGCAGGTCGATTTTATTACGGCCCAGGGCAGCCAGCGCCAACTGCTCGATGCCCGAACGCTCAAGGCCTATGGCTATACTACTGAGCAGGACACGGTGCGATATATAGCGGTTACGATGAACCTGGGGCGCACCGGCAGCACTCCCGAGGCGCTGTTTCTGCGCCAGTTGGTGAGCGGCCCGGCCGAGCTGTACCAATACCGCTACCTGCGCAGCTACAATGAGCGGCAGGGGCGCATGGCCGCCGCGTTTTCCTCCAGCGGTAGCGCCCCGAATGGGACTCATGCATCGCATCCCGCGCTAGCTGCTCCACGCTTCCCATATTCGCTCAACACGCGGGAGTACCCACCGCTGAATGCGGTCGACGCCCGCGGCGGCACCGGCGTGGCGCTGCTGCTGCGACGGCGCGGTCAGTCCAACTTCGTCATCGCCAGCCAATGGGTTTTTCCCAAGGAGGCCACCACTTACTTTGCCGATTGCCCCGCCCTCATGCCCGACCTGCAGGCCAAGCGCTACCAACCGAAGAACCTGCCGCAACTGGTGCGGCGTTACAACAGCTGCACCAGCAGCCAGTAGCAGCTAGCATTCCGGCAGCATATTACCGGCAGGTTCAGCGGTGCTTTCGCAGCGCCTGGGCCACGGCTCCGGCTACCAGCCCGCCCACGGTGTACCACGCCACCGTCATGGCCTGGGTTTGGGGTGTGCGGTTGGTGGGCGCTTCCCCTAAGCCCATTGGGCCGGGCAGCAGCACCCCGCCTACACCTGCCAGCGACCCCAGCGCCAGGCCACGGGCCAAGGCATGCCGGCCGCTACCCACCAGCGTGTAATAGAAGCCATTACTAAGAATGTCGCCGGCCATCGTGAGGTCGAAAAGCGTGTCGTCGTCGGGTTGCGGAGCATCGGCTTTGCCGAGTAGCTTGCGCAGGCCGCGCATGCCCAGCACATCCATGCGGGGTGCGTCGGCGGGGCGCAGGCGGCGGGCCGTTTCGTGGAGGGCCGTGAGGGCAATGGCACCAGCAAAGCCGGCGGCCAGGGAGGGAAGCAGTTTCATAAGCAACAGGGCAGAAATGATGGATTGCGGTTTCAAACGCGACGGCTGAAGCGTGGTTGTCAAATTTTTCTGCAAATGCGGTTGCGTGGCTTCCGGCGCGGTGCTTATCTTTGCAGCCCCTTCCAAAACCGTTGGTCGGGCACAAGCCGATTTAGCTCAGTTGGTAGAGCAGCTCATTCGTAATGAGCAGGTCGTTGGTTCGAGTCCAATAATCGGCTCCAAAACAAAAAGCCCCGAAAGTGCACTCGCACTCTCGGGGCTTTTTGTTTTGGAGCCGCCCCTTTTTATGGACAGCCCTTTTTATCGGCCGGGCCGGCTATCGCTGGGCAAGCATCGAGGGCATCGGGAATACCGTCGCCATCGGCATCCGGCGCGGCCGTATTAGGGGCCGGAACCACCGGCGCGGGACTGAACGGAGCAGCTGGGCGCGGGCTGGCCGGAACCTCAGCAGCTGGCGTAGCCGTCGGTACTGCAGGCTGCGGTTCCGCAGGCTCGGCTGGGGCAACGGGAGACGGGGCAATGGGCCTGGCGGTAGAATCGGCTGGCACCACGGGGCTGGCCGGCGCCGCGCCGGTGGCGGGGCAGCCGTTTTTCTCAACCAGTCCTGCTACCGTGGGGCAGGCGTCGAGCTTGTCGGGAATGCCGTCGCCATCGGTATCGGGGCAGCCTTTGAAGCGGGCCAGGCCGGCCACGCTGGGGCATTCGTCGGCGGCATCGGGCACGAGGTCACCGTCGGTGTCGGGGCAGCCTTTCAGCTCCCAGGGGCCTTTTATTTTGGGGCATTTGTCGAGCTTGTCGCTCACCTGGTCGCCGTCTTTGTCGTGCAGCTTGTGGCGGTGCAGGGCAAAGCCCAGCGACAGGTATAAATCGGCCCCGGTAGTGGTGGTGAGGCCAAACAAGCCACCGATGTTATCGGACCCCAGCACCAGCGGGCCCAGCCGCAGCATGGCCCCCACCTGCACTTTGCGGTAGTTGTTGGCCAGCAGCACCGGGGTGGCCACTTCGAGGTGGCTGAACTCGATGCGGGGCGTGAGGGCCAGACTATTGATGCTACGCTGGCCCACGGTGGTGGCCGGCAGCAGGTTCTGCGTCCAGAGCAGCCCGGCAAACAGGTGCTTCAACAGCCGGTAGTCGGCGCTGAGGCGCACGGTGGTGGGCAGCGCGCTGCCGAAGCGGCGGCTCTGGCTTTCGAGGCCTACCAGGCGCTGCAGTACCGGGGCCAGGTCGTCGGCCTTGTTCACTTTCACCGTATCGAGCTGGCCCAGCTGCACGGTGCGGGTGTTGGCCAGCTTGGCCTGGTGCACGTACTGCTCGTTGTTGTAGGAAATACTGCCCAAGTCGGTGAGGGCCAAGCCCACGCGCAGGCGGTACTTGTTGCGCGAGTTGTCGGTCCAGTCCTTGCCGTCCATGCGGTACTGGTATTGCTCGAAATCCGGCCGCCATTCGTAGGTCACGCCCACGTCGAGGCCAAAGCCCCGGCCCGGCTGTTGCGCCCCGTACAGGCTGCCCGCCGTGAAGCCTTTCTGGTTGTACAGGTCGGGATTGACGAAGCCGTAGCTCAGGTTGCGCGACTGCACCTGGATGCTGTCGCTGTCGTATACCTGGTAGCTGGTGCCGTCGTTCTGCAGGTAGCCGCCGCCCAGGCCCACCAGGTACTTCACGGTAGCCCCGGCTTTCCAGAAATGCGTTTGGTTGGCCGTGAGAGTGCGGGCGTAGCTGAGGGCAAATTCGTGGTAGGCCCCGGCCGTGAGCACAAACCGGTTATCGGTGAGCAGGCGGTCGGCCAGGCCCAGTTCGTCGGCTTGGTCGAAGCCGTAGCGGCCCAGGCGCGCCAGGCTTTCGCTCACGTTGTTGGCCTGCACAAAGGCCCGCACCCGGTTGGTGAAGGCAATGCCCTGCCGGGGCCCCAGCGCCAGCTGCAGCGAGGGCAGCCGCCCTTCGCCCGTGATGCTGGCAAACACCGGCCGGCCGGCCAGCTGCTCGTTCAGGTATTCTTTCCGAAACGGCCGGGTGCCATCAATGAACTCGCGCGCCGGGCCCGGCAGGTCGAGCTGCAGGTAGGAGTTGTAGAAGTTGAAATCCACGCCCACCACGTTCAGGTAGAAGCGGTGGCGCGAGTCGGCCAGGCTGGCCGGGTTCAGGTACAGCGCGTTGGTGCCGCCGTAGTTGCTCTGGGCCAGGCCCGTCCAGCCCTGGGCGGCGGCCGGGCGCAGCCCGCCCAGCAGGCACAGCGCCGCCAGCCCCGGCAGGTGCCGCAGCCAAAAATTCGAGTTATTCATCGCAGAAAAAAGGAGTAGCTGCTCAAAGCCCCCGCCCAACGGCTTGCGCCGCCCGGCGGGGGCCCGGCAGAAATCAGGTGAAATCAGAAACTACAACAGTCGCCCACAACCCTATTCCAGCACCAGGCGCTGGGTGGTGGCGCCCACGCGCACCAGGTACAGGCCCCGGGGCAGGTCCGCCACGGGCAGGCTGGCCCGGGTAGCGCCGGCTGCCAGCGTGAGGGTGCGCACCGCGCGGCCCAGCACGTCGAGGACCTGCACGGCCTGGGCCGTGGGCGCGGCCGTGGCCAGCTGCAGCTGGGCCGCGTCGTGCGCCGGGTTGGGCAGCAGGCCAAATACCACGGCCGGGGCTGCTTCGGTGGCCGCCAGCACCGAGTTGGTGGTGTTGGCCCCAATCAGGAACGGCCCGAAGCCGCGCGTCGACACGTCATTGAAAGCGCCGCTCGTAACCGTGCTACGGTCGTAGAACGAGCCCGGCCGTGGGTTGCTCTCGAAGAGGCGGCCCACCGGATAGTGCGCCACCGGGCTGCCCAGCTGCGCAATGCCCACCATGAAATCGCCAGCCGGCAGGGCCACGGGCGTGGCAAACGTGAAAGTGACCGTGTTGCCCAGGTCGCCGGCGCGCACGTTGTAGTCCACGGTGCGGGCCAGAATGTTGCCGTTCACATCCAGCGCCACGGCGTAAATGGTCTGGCCGGTCGAGTTGCCATCGGCTGGCATAAAGTCCGTCACCGACAGCAGCGTGGTGGCGCGGGGCGCGTTGTACTTCACCGCCGTGATGCCCGGGCGGGTGTCGAAGCCGTAGTAGCCAATGGCCAGGCCCGAAGTGGCCACGGCCGGCGGGCCGTAGTTGTACGAGTTGTTGGTTTGCACCTGAGGCTCGGAGCCAACGTTGCCGTCGGGGTAAGCATCGGTGGGCAGGCTGACCATAATGGTGTTAGTGCCCAGGTGCGTGCCCGCCGTGTAGGCCGCGAAGGTGACCACAGTGGAGGCACCGGGCGCCAGGCTGGCAATGGTTTGGGTGTTGTTGAAGGTGAAAGCCGTGGTGCCGGCGGAGCCCGACGGGCGGCCCGGGCCGTTCACATCGAGGCGGACGGGCAGGTTGAGCAGCGTTTGGGTGCCCACGTTGCGAATGGACGCGCGCACGGCGTGCGGCGTGCCCACCGGCAGTTGGCCCAACGTGAACACGGCGTTCACGGCGGCATCCTGGGTGGCATTGGCACGGAAGCGGAAGGTGCGGCCGGCATCGGGCAGCACGCTGCGGCGCACGTTCAGCCAGGTGCTGGTGCTGTAAAACTTGGCCACCGACCACAATCCGGTCGAGCCTTTGTTGACCGTCAGCAGGTTGCCCGCCTGAGCCGAGCGGCCCTTGATGGCCACCACGGCGGTGCGGAAGTTGTCGGTGCCGCTGCCGGCCGTGGCCGCGCCGTACACGAAGTCAATCTGCCCGCTGGTTTCGTACAGCTTCACCTGAAAGGAAAAGCTTTCGTACTGCGTGCCCACAATGGTCGTGTCGGCGGCCGCAGCCCGGCGCGGCTTGTCGTGCACGTTTTTCCACTGAATGGTGCACATCCGGTTGGGAGCCGTGCCGGTGGTAGCCACGCGAAACTCGGCCCCACCGCTGGCAGCGGCCGCCAGGTCGGTGGCAAAGGGCGCCAGCACGTTCACCATCGTGGTGTCGGAGCCTCCGATGGGGCCACCCGGGAACACCGTCTGGCCGTTCACGGTGGCCGTTTGGGCGTATTGCAGAAAATTGGCCGCCGAAGTCGGAGCCACGCTGCCCAACTTCACAAAGCCGTTGGTATTCAACACAAACTGCGTGAACGTTTGGCCATTAAACCCAAACGAGAAGCCAATGGGCTGCGCGGCCGAGTTGGCATCGTCGGCGTTGGCCACGGCAATGGCCGTGCCCGTGGTGCCGAGGTCCTGGTAGGCGCCGGCCAGGTTCTGGCCGTTCAGGTAGTCGTAGTTGAGCTGCTGCGCCGTGGCGGGGGTGGCGGTCAGCCCGGCCAGGAGCAGCAGCCCGGCGCTGCCCGTAATGATGCGGGCCCAGGTGGCGCGCGCAGTTGTATAAAGTTGTTGCATGGTTGAAACGATAAGGTGATTGAATAGTGGAAACCCGCTGCATAAGGGCCCATTTGCAACCACAAAATTTCGCGCTACCCGACATACCTACAATACCCAGAAGCAGGTATTTTTCTCATAATCAACCCATTACTGCCACAGACTTTCCCCCAGCAATACCCAATTCAGGGTATTTTGCGCCGCCGGCTATTATGACTGCGCTACCCTGACGGCTCGGTGCAGCCCCCAACAAATGACCATACGGCACGCACGCAGCTTCCCAATTGAAATTCGCTAAATGGGATAAAATACCTATTTCCAGGTATTTTATAAAGCTGAATCAGGCATCACCTTGCATCTCTTTTTCACTTGAATTGCATAGTGCCCCCGGCCGCTTAGTTTTATGAAATACCTGGTCAACCCCGCTTGGCTAATTATCCTGCTCGGTTTGGCCCTCACAACCATGGGCTGGGCCCTGAAGCTCGACGGCCACCAGCAGGCCGATGCCTGCGTTTGGGTTGGTACCGGCCTGGTGCTGCTATTTGGCGGCTTCGCGCTGTGGGGCCTGGTGCGCAACCTCGACACGGGTTTGCGCGGCCCGCTCGCGCTTATTGGGGCCAGCCTGTTGATTTCGCTGCTGGCCGCCGCTGGCATGGCTCCAGGCATTGCTTTCGGGCTGGCGCTGGTGGGCGGCCTGCTGGCGGCCGGCGGCACGGCCTGGCTGCTGGTGCGGCTCAATCGCACCCTGGACTGCCGTGCCGCACACAGGCAGCGGAAGTATCCGGCGTAAGTGCCGCCTAATTAGTTGCGAGCCAAGGGCACCGCTGCCCGGTTGAACGAAGCCACCACGCCGGCCACCTCACCCAAAAACTCCGGCTCGGCCTCGATGTGGTTGCCCACGACTACCACATCGGCCCCGGCGGCCAGCGCAGCGTACACTTTCTCGCCCGAGTTCAGCCCACCCCCCACGATAATGGGCGTTTCTACAGCCGCGCGTACGGCAGCAATCATTTCCCTGGAAACCGGGTTTTGGGCCCCGCTGCCACCGTCGAGGTACATCAGCTTCAGGCCCAGCTGCTCGCCGGCCATAGCCGTGCAGGCCGCGATGCCGGGCTTGTTGTGCGGCAGCGGCGTGGTGCCGCTCATATAAGAAGCGGTGGTTTGCCGGCCCGAATCGACGAGCATGTAGCCGGTGGGTAGCAGCTGCAGGCCGCTGGCGCGCAGGCGCGGCGCGGCCACCACGTGCTGGCCAATCAAAAAATCAGGGTTACGGCCCGAGATGAGCGAGAGCAGCAACAGGCCATCGGCGGGCCCGTCGAGGTGCATGCTGTGGCTGGGGAAGAGCAGCACCGGCACGTCGGAGTGCGCTTTTATCAACGTGATGAGGGCAGCCTGGTGCTCGCTTAGCACCAGGCTGCCCCCCACGAAAAAGTAGTCGACCGGGTGCGCCTCGCTCAGGGCGAGCAGGTGCAGCAGGCTGGCTTCATCCAGATTATCAGGGTCGAGCAGGACAGCCAGCGCCTTGCGGCCGTGCGCCCGACGGGTTAGCAGCGCATCATACAGACTGGGGGGATTTGGACGCATCCGGAGAAGCAGAAGGAGCTGGTGAAGCAACCGGCGCGGCATCGGCCGGAGCCTTGGTCACGTCGGTGGAGTCTGCAAGGTCGGCATTTTTGTCGGCCGGGAAAAACTCACCCGCCTTTTTTGTCACGGCAGCCAGCGCCAATGCGCCCGCCTGAGCCACCAGTACCTTGCCGGTATCCGACTGCAGAAACTGCTGCAACACTGAACCTACCACGCGAGCTACCGAATGCTTCGGCGCCTCCGCCATGGCCGGCGTAGGCACGCCTTTGGCATCCTTCGAATCTTTGTCAAACGACTTCGAAGCGGGTAGGCGGCGGCTGTCGTCATAGGGCAAATCCTGGAATGGGTCTTCGTCAGCGCTAGCCGATTTGGCCGGTGCGGGGGCCGGCTTGGGCGGCGCGGGCTTTTCGGCCGCCTTGGGCGCGGGAGCCGGAGCGGCCGGTTTGGGAGCCGACGTTTGCTCGGCCGGACGCGAAAAGGAATTCGACAGCGCGCCAACCGGCTGGGCCGTGATGGGAGCCGACTGCGGCGTGGAGCTCGGCCGGGCTACGCCGCCGCCAAACTCGTGGTCGCCGTCCTCGAAATGGTCGATGAAAACCATGGCCGAAGCGGCGGCTGACTTGCGCTTGTCTTTGGGCTGCGGTTTTTCCTTGCCTTTCGGCTCGGGCCGGCCGTCGGGCCGGTGCTTGCCTTCAGGGCGGCGCTTTTTGCCACCGAAAGCTTTGCTGATAAGCCAGATGGTGCCGGCCAGGCCCGCACCCACCGCGGCCACCTTGCCGATTGTGGCCGACTGCTCCTTGATGTGCTCAACATCGCCGCGCAGGGCACGCTCGTACTCGAGCTTTTTGCGCTCCAGAAATTCTTTTTCTTCGTCGAAGAGGGGATTTTGCAACTCACTCATGGCAGGTGGGCTTAAGCTTGACGTTTGTCGGATTTATAGATGGTGTCCTTGAGCGCCTTGTTGGCGATGCCCTGGAATGCGGCTTTGTCTACGCCCACCAGCACGAGCACCAGCAGCACGAGGTAGAACCCGGCCACTACGCCGAAACCCCAATACGGGCTGTCGAGGGCCGAATTGAGGGCCAGGCCGGCGAAGATGCTCACGAAAATGACGAACAGCAGGCCCAGCATGGCCAGGGCCGCGCCGTGAATGGTGCTGACGAGGACGGAAGAGGCTTTCTGCTGCAGCTCGAGGCGCACGATGTCGATGCGGGTGTCGAGGTAGCCGGTCAGGTTGCCAATCAGGCTGTCGTTGCGGGGTGTTTTGGAGGGGTCGTCGTCGGAAAACATACGGCGCGAAATAGAAGTGGCGGGAAGAAGAGGTTGGCGCGGCTGCTTTGGGCGGGAAGCCTAAAAATGCGGCGGCCAGTGCCGGGTCTACGGAAAATTGCGCGGCGCGGCTGACTTTTGCGGCGTGCTTTGTGTTTGCAGCCCAGCGTGAGTCAGAATCATTACCAAATCCTGGGCGTGGCCTCCACCGCTTCGGCGGCCGACATCAAGCGGGCCTACCGCCGCCTGGTGGTGCAGTACCACCCCGATAAGCACGGCGGCGACGTGCGCTACGAAGAGCAGTTCAAAGCCGTAGCCGTGGCGTATGGCGTTTTGGGCGACCCCGGCAAGCGCGCCACCTACGACTTCCAGCTCACCCAGGCCGCCCGTCGGCTGGAGGAAGAGCGCCGCCGCCAGCAGCAGCGCCCCGCCACGCAGCACGTGTACGGCGTGCCCATGCCGCCGCCCGCGCCCCTGCGCACCCGCCCGCCGGCCGGCAGCCGCGAGCGCCACTACCAGCGCATCCCCAAGCAACAGCCCCGCTTCAACGGCCGCGACTGGCTGCTGACGCTGCTGTTCATCGGCGGCATCGTGCTCGTTGCCCTGACGGTGAAGGTGACCATGGACCGGGTTTCGGCCCGCAGCAACTACGAAAACGGACTGCGCGCCTACGCTGGCGGCAACCTCGGCGCGGCCTATAGCTTTCTGGAAGAAACCCTGCACTTCCGGCCCGACTACGCGCCCGCCCTGCGCCACCACGGCGAGCTGGAGCTGCTGCTCCAACGCGACCCGCGCGCCGCCCGGGCCGATTTCCTGACCGCCCTGCAAACCGCCGATTTATCCCCTCAAGATAAATCCGCTACCTATTATTACCTGGGCCGCAGCGAGGCCCGGCTGGCCCAGCCCGAAGCCGCCGAGCAAAGCTTCACGAAGGCGCTGGAATTTGACAGCACCCGCAGCGCCGCCCGGCTGGCCCGCGGCGAGGTCCGGTTGCTCGATTTGCAACAAGCGGAGAAAGCCGAAGCCGATTTCACAGCTGGCCTGGCCCAGCGCCAGCGCGCCGGCCGGGGCCAGCTCTGGCACTATGTGCAGCTGCGGGGCGTGGCCCGCACGGCTTTGCAGCGCTACGATGCGGCCCGCAACGACTATTTCGAGGTGATTCGGGCCAATCCGAAGGATGGCCGCACGCACTTCCTGCTCGGCAAGCTGGCCGCCCACACCGGCGACTCGACGGCCGCCTGCGAGTTTTACCGCCGGGCGGTGGCGTTGGGGTATGCGTATGCGCGGGAAGCGCAAAGCAGGTGCAAATAGGCGGGGCATCTGTCATTGCGAGCGCAGCGCGGCAATCCTTCCGCTCGATGCAGAAAGCCTGGAGATGTGAAAAGCCTCGGCATTGAAATAGAGCCCGGGCTTTTGCTTTCAGTGAAACGTGCGTCACATTATCAAGCTGGTCGCTTAGTGAAGAAGGATTGCCGCGTTGCGCTACGCTCCACTCGCAATGACAGACGCCCCGGTCCTGTCCCATCAAAACGCAAACAACCGCCGTCGGCCCGGGGCCGACGGCGGTTGCCGTAGTTGCATTCAGAAGCTCAGAAAGCCTTAGTTAGGCATCAGCACGGTGTTCACTACGTGAATCACGCCGTTGCTCTGCATTACGTCGGCGATGGTTACCATCGACATGCCGCCTTTTTCGTCTTTCAGCTCGATGTTTTTGCCTTTCATCATGGCCGTGAGGGTGCCGCCCTGCACGGTTTTGAGGGTTGCTTTGCCGCCGCCGGCTTTGATGGCTTTGGCCAAGTCAGCAGCCGTCATGCGGCCGGCTACTACGTGGTAGGTCAGGATTTTGGTGAGGGTGGCTTTGTTCTCGGGCTTCACCAGGGTTTCGACGGTGCCGGCGGGCAGCTTGTTGAAGGCTTCGTTGGTGGGAGCGAATACGGTGAAGGGACCGGCGCTGCTCAGGGTTTCCACCAGGCCAGCGGCTTTCACGGCGGCTACCAGGGTGGTGTGGTCTTTCGAGTTAACAGCATTTTCCACGATGTTTTTCGTGGGGTACATGGGCGCGCCGCCAACCATTACGGTCTTAGCTTTCTGGGCCGAAACGGTGGTGGTAGCACCAAAGCTGAACAGGGCAACGAGGGCGAGGGAAAACAGGGGCTTCTTCATCTTTATAGATAAATGTTGGAATGTTGTGAAAGATGCCTCACCTACGCCCCGACCCGCGCGAGCGGATTGCCTCAGCCGTAATATTTTCTGCAAGCGGTTGTAATTCTGAGCGGAATTCAGGCTTTTTGTCTGTCATCCTGAGCGCAGCGAAGGACCTTATCAAGGCACAATGATTCACACCAACTCAATCGGCGCAAACGAGATAAAGTCCTTCAAGCTCAGAATGACAGAAGACCACAACACATCAGCCGACACCAAACATTTTCCTTTTCCGATTCTTGCTGTTGCATGCGAATAACTACCCTGCTGCTCCTGCTCCTTTCCCTCGTTGGTCGCGCCCAAAACTCCGGCACCCTGGCCGGTACCGTGCGCGACCGCGCCACCCAGGAAGCCCTGCCCGGCGTGAGCGTCGTGCTGGATGGCACCACCTTCGGCACGGCCACCGATGCCGAGGGCCGCTACCGCCTCACCGGCGTGCCGGCCGGGGCCTACAACCTGCGCGCCAGCTTCGTGGGCTACGATGCCTTGCTGCGCGCCGACGTGGCCATCAGCAGCGGCAACGTGAACACGCTCAACCTTGAAATCAATAAAAGCCCGCAGGCACTGGGCGAGGTGACGGTGACGGCCAACCGCGCCATTCGGGTGGCCACGGCCGAAACGCCCCTGAGCGTGCAGCGTCTCACTACCGAGGAAATCAAGAGTAACCCGGGCGGCAACTTCGACATTTCGCGGGTGGTGCAGAGCCTGCCCGGCGTGGGCGGCGGCGGCTCGGGCGGCACGGCTGGGTTTCGCAACGACATCATCATCCGGGGCGGCGCGCCGAACGAAAACGTGTACTACCTCGATGGAATTGAGGTGCCGGTTATCAACCACTTTCCCACGCAGGGCAGCGCGGGCGGACCAGCGGGCATTCTGAATGTGAGCTTTATCGAGGACGTTACGCTGAGCTCGTCGGCCTTTCAGGCGCGGTATGATAATGCGCTGAGCTCGGTGCTGCAGTTCCGGCAGCGCGACGGCAACTCGGAGCGGCTACAAGGCAACCTGCGCACCTCGGGCACGGAGGTAGCGGCCACCTTGGAAGGGCCGCTGACCAAGAACACGACCTTTTTGGCCTCGGCCCGGCGCAGCTACTTGCAGCTGCTTTTCAAGCTGATTGACCTGCCCATCCGGCCCGATTTCTACGACTTTCAGTTCAAGACGACCACGAAGATTTCGCCCAAAACCACGCTTACCACGCTGGGGCTGGGGGCTATTGACCACTTCGAGATTGTGCCGCCCAAGAACAGCTCGCCGAGCAAGGAATTCATTCTGCGCAATAACCCCACCATCAACCAGTGGAACTACACCGTGGGCCTGAACCTGCGCCATTTAGTCGAAAATGGTTACCTGAACCTGGCCCTGAGCCGCACCCAGCAATACAGCGCCGCCGACCAGTTCCAATACGGCTACACCGGGCAGGAGACCTACCGCAAGCTCTTCGCCCGCAGCCACGAAACCGAAAACAAGCTGCGCGCCGACGTGAACAAGCGCGTGGGCCGCTGGCAATACAGCTACGGCGTGGTGGGCCAACTGGTGCACTACGACAACAACCTGCGCAACCGCATCAGGGCCGAAGTGCGCGACGGCAGCGGCGCGCTCGTAAGCCCGGCCGTGACGGTGAATTTCGTCACCGACCTCGACTTCGTGCGCTACGGCCTCTTTGCGCAGGCTACCCGTACCTACGGCGCCGACAGCCGCCTGACGGTATCGGCCGGCGTGCGGGCCGATGGCACCAGCGCCCTGCTGCAAGGCTACCGGCTCGACCGCACTTTGTCGCCGCGCGCCTCCATCAGCTACGCGCTGCTGCCCACGCTGAACCTGAACGCCAGCCTTGGCCGCTACTACAAGATTCCGCCGAGTACGATTCTGGGCTACCGCGACGCCGGTGGCCGGCTCGTGAACGAGGGCAGCCGCTACATCCGGTCTGACCACGCGGTGGCGGGGCTGGAGTGGCTGCCCGGCGCGGCCACCCGCCTCACGCTGGAGGGCTTCTATAAAAAGTACGCCTACTACCCGGTGAGCGTGCGCGACGGCATCAGCCTGGCCAACCTGGGCGGCGACTTCAACGCCATCGGCAACGAAGCCATCACGAGTACCGGCCAGGGCCGCGCCTACGGGGCCGAGGCGTTTTTCCAGCAGAAGCTCAGCGGCAAGCTCTTCGCCATTGTGTCGCTTACGGCCTTCCGCTCCGAGTTCAGCGGGGCCGATGGCGTGTATAAGCCTACGGCCTGGGACACGCGCTTTCTGGGCTCGGCACTGCTGGGCTACAAGCTGGGCCGCGGCTGGGAGCTGGGTGCCAAGTACCGCGTGGGCGGCGGCGCGCCCTACACACCCTACGATGCGGCCGCCAGCCGCGCCAGCTACCAGGCCGTGGGCCAGGGCATCCTCGACTACAGCCAGCTGAATACCCAGCGCCTGAGTTCTTTTCAGCAGCTCGACCTACGGCTCGACAAGAAGGTAAGCCTGCGCCGCCTGAGCTTTGATTTCTACATCGACGTGCAGAATGCGCTGCTGGCCAAGCCCGTGTCGGTGCCCACGTATACCTTCGAACGGTTGGCCGACAACTCGGCCTACACCACCACCGACGGCCAGCCCCTGCGCCCCGATGGCAGCAACGCCGTGCCCATTCTGCTGCCCGACAGCGACGCGCTGGTGGTGCCCACGGTGGGCTTCATTGTGGAGTTTTAGGGGGCGGAGGGCCGTGCACTTGCTGGTGCTGTCGGCCGTGGTAGGCGTTGTCTGGCAGGTTGCGGGCGGCTATCTACCAAATGGAACGGCAGGCGCATTATCTTTCGTTTTCGGCTCCTCACCGCTGAGCCGGCTGTAGCTTTTTTCGTCCCGCCTTTTTTCATGTCCGCCGAGCACATCATCCGCCACCTGCAACTGCTGCCCCATCCCGAAGGCGGTTACTACCGGGAAACCTACCGGGCGGTGCCCACCGTGGCCACGCCGGAGGGTCATACCCGCAACGTCAGCACCGCCATTTACTACCTGCTCGAAAACGAGGACAAATCCCATTTCCACCGCATTAAGTCGGATGAGTTGTGGTTTTTTCATCAGGGCCAGGCGCTGGAAATTGTGCTACTGACGGACGGGCAGATGTACCGCATTGTGCTCGGCAACGACCTAGCCGCCGGTGCGGTGCCCCAGGCCGTCATTCCCGCCAATACCTGGTTTGCGGCCCACCTGCCGACGGGCGTGGGCCATGCCCTGGTGAGCTGCACCGTGGCGCCGGGCTTCGATTTCCTCGATTTCGAGCTGGCCGAACGGGCGGCGCTCATCCACGAGTTCCCGCACCTGACGGAGTTGGTGATGCAGTTTACCTAGGCCCGCGCCACGTTTTGGCCGGCGCACCACCGCAAGCCACTTATCTTCTATGAAAAACCGCAACGTATTCTTCCGGCCGATAGTGGTGGCGCTGAGCGGCCTGCTGTTTGGCTGGCTGCTTTTGCGAGCGACGGCGGGCCACGCCCAGACCAACCCGGCGCCGCACTACGTCATCGGCTTTTCGCAGTGTACCACGGCCGACGCTTGGCGGCAGGCCATGCTGGCCGGTATGCGCAAGGAGCTGAGCTTCTACCCCAACGTGACTTTCCGGCTGAAGGACGCGCGCGACGACAGCCGCCGTCAGCAGCAGCAGATTCAGGAGTTTCTGCGCGAGAAAGTGGATTTGCTGATTGTGTCGGCCAACGAGGCCGAGCCCGTGACACCCGTGGTGGAGGAAGCCTTCAACCGCGGCATTCCGGTGGTGATACTGGACCGGCGCACGACTTCAAAACTCTATACTGCCTATGTGGGCGGCAACAACGTGGAAGTGGGCCGCGCCGCCGGCCGCTACGTGGGCAGCCTGCTGGGCGGACGCGGCAATGTGCTGGAAATTGAAGGATTAGCCGGCGCTTCGCCGGCCGTGGACCGCCACAGGGGCTTTGCTGCCGCGCTGGCCGCCTACCCCGGCGTGCGGCTGGCGGCCCGGGTGCAGGGCGACTGGAAGCGGCCGAGCGTGATTCGCAACCTGCCGGCCGTGCTGCGCGCCCACCCCGAGGTGAACCTGATTTTCGCCCACAACGACCGCATGGCGCTAGGGGCCTACCAGGTGTGCAAGCAGCTGGGGCTGAGCCACCGCGTGCGGGTGGTGGGCGTGGATGGACTGGCGGGGCCGCAGGGCGGCATCCAGCTGGTGCAGGACGGCGTGCTGACGGCCACGCTGCTCTACCCGCCGGGCGGCGAGGAAGCCATTCGCACGGCCATGCGGATTCTGCAGCACCAGCCTTATGACAAGGAAAACGTGCTGGGCACGATGGTCATCGATTCGACCAACGTGCTGACGATGAAGATGCAAACCGAGCAGCTCGCGGCCCAGCAGCAGGACATTGAGCGGCAGCAGCGGCTGTTGCAGCAGCAGCGCGACACCTACGCCAGCCAGCAAACGGTGCTGTACGGGCTGGCCGGGGCGCTGCTGCTGGTGGCCGCGCTGGGCCTGCTGGCCTGGCGAGCCTTGCGCGCCAACCGCCGCATTGCCCGCGTACTGGCCGGCCAGAACGAGGAAATCCGCTCGCAGCGCAACCAGATTCAGGAGCTGGCCGAGCGGGCGCAGGTCGAAACCGAGGCCAAGCTGCGCTTCTTCACCAATTTCTCGCACGAGCTGCGCACGCCGCTCACCCTTATTCTGGGGCCGGTGGAGGAGATGCTGACCACCGGGGCCGACTTCACGGCCGCCCAGCGGCACGACCTGGGCCTGGTGCGCCGAAACGCCCAGCGCCTGCTGCGCCTGGTGAACCAGCTCATGGATTTCCGCAAGATTGACGTGGGCAAGATGCCGGTGCGGGCCACCGAGGGCAACCTCGTGGCCTTCGTGCGCGACATCCTTGACGCCTTCGAGAAGCCGGCGCGACAGAAGGGCGTGGCCCTGCGCTTCCTGCCCGCCGAGCCCACGGTGCTGCTGCCCTTCGACGTGAACATTCTCGACAAGGTGTTCTTCAACCTGCTGGCCAACGCCTTGAAATTCACCCCCGAGCGCGGGCAGATTACCGTCAGCATTCAGCCCGTGCCCAGCGAAAACAGCGTGCGGGTGAGCGTGGAGGATACCGGCCGCGGCATCAGCGAGCAGGACCGGGCGCACATTTTCGAGTGGTTTTATCAGGGGCAGCAGCCGGGGGCGCAGGGCTCGGGCATGGGCTTGGCGCTGGCGCTGGGCCTCACGCGCCTGCACCAGGGCCAGCTCACTTTCACCAGCCTGAGCGGGCAGGGCAGCACGTTTGTGGTGACCTTGCCGCTGGCGCTGCCGGCCGCCATGCTGGCCCCGGCCGGCAGCGTGCCCGCCGCGCCGGGCCTGGCCCAGGAAGAGTTGATGGCGGCCCCGGCTGCCGGAGCCGCGCTGGCCGCGCCCGAAGCGGCCGAGGCCGGCTTTGCCACCGGCGAGGGGCGCGACGCGCTGGTGCTCATCATCGAAGACAACGAGGAAGTGAATGCCTTTCTGGCCCAGAAGCTGCGGCCGCACTTCCAGGTGCGCACGGCGTTGGACGGCAGCAGCGGCCTGCGCCTGGCCGCCGAGCTGATTCCCGACCTGGTGGTGTGCGACGTGATGCTGCCCGAAATCAGCGGACTGGAGGTGGTGGCCCAGCTGAAGGGCGACTGGCGCACTTCGCATGTGCCGGTGGTACTGCTCACGGCGCGGGGCGCGCCCGAGCAGCAGGTGGAAGGCGTGCAGGCCGGGGCCGACCTCTACCTGACCAAGCCGTTCAACCCGACCTTTCTACTCGAAAGCCTGCGCACGCTGCTCAGCAACCGCGAGCGGCAGCGCGAGCATTTCCGCCGCGAGCTGAGCGTGGACACCGCCACCGTGGCCCCGGCCCAGCGCGTCGACCAGAAATTCCTGGCCGACCTCACGGCCATTATCGAGGCCAACCTGGAGCGGGCCGAGCTGAGCGTGGAGGACGTGGCCCGCAGCCTGGGCATCTCGCGGGTGCAGCTCTACCGCAAGGTGAAAGCCGTGCTCGGCACCAGCCCGACGGACTTCGTGCAGAGCATCCGCCTCACCAAAGCGCGGCAGCTGTTGCTCGATGATGCCCTCACGATTGCGGAGGTGGCCTACCGGCTGGGCTTCAATTCGCCCTCCTATTTCTCCACCAGCTTCAAGGCGCGTTACCAGATTTCGCCCTCGGAGTATCGCGCCCTGCACACCACGCCCGTAGAATGAACGGATAATGAAAGTGAGGTAACGTGAGTGCAAGCCCGCAACCTCCCCCAAACGTTTGCGGCAAATCATTACGTTAAAAAACAAGCAGTTAAATCGATTTCGCAGCCATGAACGGATAGTAGAAGCTTTTGAGAGGATAGAGCAAGGCTTCCGTCGGGAGCCAGCGGAAATTTGGACCATCAATCAGCCCCCGGCCTGTTGCCGAACCTGGCGGATGACTTGCTCCCGATTCCAAATTCCCGCTCCGCTTCTCTCATGAACAAACGACTATTCACCCTTCCGCAGGCGGCGCTGCTGGCGCTGCTCACCGGCGGCCCGGCCCTGGCCGCCCCGCTCGCGGCGGCCGCTTCGCCGGCCGGCATTCCGGCGGCCGACCAGCCCGTGGCCGGCCGCGTAACCGACGAAAAAGGCGGCGGCCTGCCCGGCGTCACGGTGCTCGTGAAGGGCACTTCGATGGGCACCACCACCGCCCCCGATGGCAGCTTTGCGTTGAACGCGCCCGCCGGGGCCACGCTCGTGTTTTCCTTTGTGGGCTACAAAACCCAGGAGGTGGCCGTGGGCGCCCAGAGCACCTTCGCCATTCAGCTGGCCACCGACGCCGCCGCCCTCGACGAGGTGGTGGTGACCGGCTACCAGACCCAGAAAAAAGCCGACCTGACCGGGGCCGTGGCCGTGATAAAAGTGGACGAGGTGAAGGACCTGCCCTCGAACAACGTGGCCCGCAACCTGCAGGGCCGCGTGCCGGGCGTGAACATCGTCACCGACGGCGCGCCCGATGGCAACGTGAGTGTGCGCATTCGCGGCATCGGCACGCTGGGGAATAACGACCCGCTGTATGTGATTGACGGCATCCCGACCAAGGACGGCATCAACCAGATAAACCAGAACGACATCGAGAGCATTCAGGTGCTGAAGGACGCTTCGGCGGCCAGCATCTACGGCTCGCGGGCCGGTAATGGCGTGATTATCATCACCACCAAGCGCGCCCAGCGCAACGTGAACCGCGTGGATTTCAGCACGTTTTTCACGGTGCAGGGGCCGGGCAAGCAGCCCAAGCTGCTGAACACCGAGCAGTACGGCCGGGTGCTGTGGCAGGCCGCCGTGAACGACGGCGTGACGCCGCCCACGCAGCTCTACACCTACCAGCAGCACAACGACGCCAACGGCCGCCCGGTGCTCGACCGCGTGATTGTGCCCGAGTTTCTGGGCAATGACCGCACGCAGCGCTCAGCCGACACCAACTGGTTCAACGAGATTCAGCAGAACTCGCTGGCGCAGAGCTACAACCTGAACCTGAGCACCGGCAGCGAAAAGGGCGGCGCGCTGGTGTCGCTGAACTACTTCGACAACAAGGGCGTGATTAAGTATTCGGAGTTCGAGCGGTTTACGGCCCGCCTGAATTCGGACTACAACTTCTTCGGCGGCCGGCTGAAGGTGGGCGAAAACCTGACGCTGGTGCGCAACATGCAGACCTACGGCGAAGACCGGCAGGCCCGCGGCCTGGCCGTACTGAGCCTGCCCATTGTGCCGGTGCACACCGTGGACGGCGTGGGCTGGGGCGGCCCCGTGTCGGGCATTGCCGACCGCAACAACCCGGTGCGCATTCTGGAAGACAACCGCCAGAACAAGGCCTACTCGAACCGCGCCTTCGGCAACGTGTTTGCCGAGCTGGAGGTGCTCAAGGGCCTGAAGCTTCGCAGCAGCTTCGGGCTCGATTACAACCTGTTCACCTTCCGGGGCATGTACCTGCCCTACAAGTCGGGCTACCTCTCGAACAACGAGAGCCGCGTGAGCAACACCAGCCGCGTGTTTGGCAACTGGGTGTGGCAGAACACCCTGAACTACCACCTCGACCTGGGCCGCAACCAGATTGACTTCCTGGCCGGCACCGAGCGCATCAGCTACGGCTTCGAGGAGACGTTTGCCACGCGCACGGGCTTCGCCATCACCGACCCCAACTTCATGTACCTCGACGCCGGCACCGGCGTGCAGAACAACGGCGGCTACTCGTCGGCCTACCGCCTGGCCTCGTACTTCGGCAAGCTGAACTACTCGTTTGCCGATAAGTACCTGGTGTCGGCCACGTTGCGCCGCGACGGCTCGTCGCGCTTCGGCAAAGACAACCAGTTTGGCGTGTTCCCGGCGCTGTCGGCGGGCTGGCGCCTGAGCGAGGAAGGCTTTTTGAAGGATAATGTGCGCATCCTTTCGGACCTGAAGCTGCGCGCCGGCTGGGGCCAGACCGGCAACCAGGACATTGCCTACAACGCCGCCCGCAGCCTCTACCGCCCCAACTACGGTTCGGACCCCACCTGGGACCCCGACACCGGCACGGCCTACGACATCAACGGCAACAAAACCGGGCTGCTGCCTTCGGGCTTCCAGCGCTTCCAGCAGGGCAACGACCGGCTGAAGTGGGAAACCGCCAGCCAAACCAACGTAGGCCTGGATTTCGGCCTGCTCGACAACCAGCTTTCGGGCTCGGTGGACTACTTCGTGAAGAACACCAAGGACATTCTGGTGAACCTGCCCTACCTGGCGGTGGTGGGCGAGGGCGGTGGCCAGTTCATCAACGGCGCCTCGCTGCGCAACAAGGGCTGGGAATTCCTGCTCAACTACCAGAAGAAGCTGAATAACGGCCTGGCCTTCAACGCCAGCGGCAACCTTTCCAGCTACCGCAACGAGGTAACCTACCTGCCGGAAGCCGCCGTGAACGCCTACGGCGGCAACGGCCAGGACCAGACCATTCTGGGCCGCTCCATCGGCTCGGTGTTCGGCTATGTGGCCGACGGTCTGTTCCGCAGCACCGAGGAAGTGACCAGTTCGCCCATTCAGACGGGCAAGGGCCTGGGCCGCATCCGCTACAAGGATTTGAACAACGACGGGAAAATCGACGCCAAGGACCAGACCTGGATTTCGAACGGCAACCCCGATTTCAGCTACGGCCTGAACCTGGGCGCCAGCTACAAGGGCTTCGACGTGCAGCTGTTTTTGCAGGGCGTGCAGGGGCTGAAGGTGTACAGCGACACCAAGTTCCGCACCGATTTCTCGTCGCTGACTTCGGGCGAGAACTGGGGCCAGCGCACCCTCGACGCCTGGACGCCGGAAAACCCCGACTCGAATATACCGGCCGTGTCGCTGATTAACAACAACAACGAGGGCCGCACCTCCACCTACTTCCTCGAAAACGGTTCCTACCTGAAGCTGCGCAACGTGCAAATCGGCTACTCGCTGCCGGCCAGCCTCATCGGCCGGCTGCGCATGACGCAGGCCCGCCTCTACGTGCAGGGCCAGAACCTGCTGGCCTTCTACCAGAAAAAGGGCGACGGCGCCTACACCGCCCCCGACCCCGAGGTGCAAACCTTCGGCTACCCCATCCCGGTCACGTTCACCACCGGCCTCAACGTTTCCTTCTAAGCCTTTAGTAGTGAGTCGTTAGTAATGAGTATTGAGACAGTGTCTGATACCTGCTACTAACTACTCAATACTTGCTACTCAATACTAACCATTATGAAAACCTTTAAGACTTTGGCGCTGGCCTGCTCGCTGCTCACGCTGGGCCTCGCCACGTCGTGCAACGACAAGGAGTTTCTGGACGTGCCGCCGCGCGGCGCTATCAGCGACGAGCAGATTAACAACGCCGAGAACATTGAAAAGCAGGTGATTGCCGCCTACTCGCAGCTGGGCAACGACGGCTTCACGGCCCCGTTCACCTCGCTGTGGCCCTACGGCAACCTGCGCGCCGGCGATGCCTACAAGGGCGGCGGCGGCACTGGCGACGTGGACGCGTTTCACTTCTACGAAACCTTCAGCTACAACCGGCCCGACATCGGTAACACCGACGAGGTGTGGTTCCGCCTCTACATCGGGGTGGGCCGCGCCAACGATGCCCTGCGCCGCCTCAACGCCATTTCCGACGCCGCCATGCCCAACCGCAAGGTGCGCCAGGGCGAGGTGCGCTTCCTGCGCGCCCACTTCTACTTCATCCTGAAAACGCTGTTCGACCGCGTGCCCTACATCGATGAAACGGTGGAAGTGGCCGACTACAACACCGTGTCGAACGTGGCCCTGACCAGCGACCAGGTGTGGGATAAAATCGCGGCTGACTTCCAGTTTGCCGTCGATAACGTGCCCGCCAACCAGCCCGAGGTGGGGCGCGCCAACCAGCTGTCGGCCAAGGCCTACCTGGCCAAAACGCGCCTCTACCAGGCGTATAAGCAGAACGCCGACCACTCGGTGGCCAGCATCGACCAGGCCAAGTTGCAGGAGGTACTGAAGCTGACGAACGAGATAATTGGCTCGAGCCGCTACTCGCTGTACCCAGATTTCGGCAACAACTTCCAGTCGAACCACGACAATGGCGCGGAGTCGGTGTTCGCCATTCAGTTTTCGAAGAACGACGGCACGCCGAAGGGCCGCATCCAGCAGGGCAACAAGCTGAACTACCCCATGAATGCCGAGTTTGGCTGCTGCGGTTTCCACCAGCCCAGCCAGAACCTGGTGAACTCCTTCAAGACCGACGCCAACGGCCTGCCGATGTTCGCCAACTTCAACACCAGCGGCGACCTGCAGACGGCCCTCGACTTCAACCTGAACCCCGTGGACCCGCGCGTGGACCACACCGTGGCCGTGCCCGGCCACCCGTGGAAGTACGACCCGGGCTTCATCTTCCAGCAGTCGTGGGTGCGGGTGCCGGGCATTTACGGCTACTTCATGTCGATGAAGGAGAACGTGGGGCCCAACGACCCAAGCTTCCAGAAGGAGCCGCCGTTCATGAGCTCGTCGAAGAACTGGGCCGTTATCCGCTACGCCGACGTGCTGCTTTGGAAGGCCGAGGCCCTGATTGAGCTGAACCGCGCCGCCGAGGCCCTGCCCATCATCAACGACATCCGCCAGCGCGCCCAGAACAGCACCGCGCTGCTGCGCACCAGCACCGGCGCGCCCACCTCCAACTACCACATCGGCCTCTACCCCAGCACCAACTGGACGCCGGCCTACGCCCGCCAGGCCCTGCGCTTCGAGCGCCGGCTGGAGTTCGCCATGGAAGGCAGCCGCTTTTTCGACCTCGTGCGCTGGGGCATCGCCGCCGACTACCTCACCACCTACCTGAACCAGGAAAAAACCCGCCGCCAGTACCTGCAGGATGCCCGCTTCACCCGCGGCCGCGATGAGTACCTGCCCATCCCGCAGAACCAAATCAACTTCAGCAAAGGCCTCTACCAGCAGAACCCGGGGTGGTAGTAGAACTGCCTGAATCGAAAAAGAACGTCATGCAGAGCGGAGCGCAGCGGAGTCGAAGCATCTCGCGTGCAGCAGTAATCAACATGACCGAACGATTGAGTTAGTGGCAGCACGCGAGATGCTTCGGCTCCGCTGCGCTGCGCTCTGCATGACGTTCTAAAATAACGCATTACCAACTCTATACATCTAACCCTGTTTCCTTGTGAAAAACCGCAACGTATTCTTCTGGTCGATAGTGGTGGCGCTGGGCGGCCTGCTGTTCGGCTTCGACACGGCCGTGATTTCCGGGGCCGAAGAGTCCATTCAGAAGCTGTGGGGCCTGAACGCCTACGAGCACGGCCTCACCATGTCCATCGCCCTGATTGGCACTGTGCTGGGCGCCATTTTCGGTAGCGTGCCGAGCGATGCGCTGGGCCGCCGCGGCACCCTGGTCTGGATTGCGGTGCTCTACCTCGTGTCGGCGGTGGGCGCGGCCTTGTCGCCGAGCTGGGTGCCGTTCATGGTGTTCCGCTTTCTGGGCGGGCTGGGGGTGGGCGCGTCGTCGGTCACGGCCCCGCTGTATATCTCGGAGGTGTCGCCGCCGGCTTCGCGGGGCCGCATGGTGGGCATGTTCCAGTTCAACGTGGTGTTCGGCATTCTGCTGGCTTATTTGAGCAATTTCCTGCTGCGCGACATCGGCCCCGATGCTTGGCGCTGGATGCTGGGCGTGCAGGCGGTGCCGGCTATTGCCTTCTTCCTCCTGCTGTTCCGCATTCCGGAAAGCCCGCGTTGGCTGCTGCGCCACGGCCGCACCGAGGAGGCCCGCGCCGTGTTCGAGCGCATCGACCCGGCCACGGCCAACGACAACATCAGCACCATTCTGGTGGCTAATGCGGCCGAGCAGGGCCCCGGCGAGTCGCTGTGGGCGCCGCAGTACCGGCGGCCGGTGCTGCTGGCCATCCTCTTCGCCGCCTTCAACCAGCTGGCGGGCATCAATGCCATCATCTACTACGCGCCGCGCATTTTCGAGATGACCGGGCGCGGGCAGAGCGCGGCACTGCTGTCGTCGGCCGGCATTGGGCTGGTGAACTTCTGCTTCACGCTGCTGGCCGTGAATATCATCGACAAATTTGGCCGCCGCCGGCTGATGCTGGTGGGCTCAGTGGGGCTGATTGTGACGCTGGGGCTGGTGGCGCGGGCCTTCTACACGCAGCAGTTCGAGGCGGTGCCGGTGCTGCTGTTCGGCTACATTGCCTTCTTCGCTTTTTCGCAGGGCGCGGTTATCTGGGTGTTTATTTCCGAGATTTTTCCGTCGGCGGTGCGGGCCAAGGGGCAGGCGCTGGGCTCGAGCACGCACTGGGTGCTGGCGGCCGTTATCACCTTCATTTTCCCGAAGCTGACCGAGGCGCTGGGCGGCGGCAACACCTTCGCCTTCTTCGCCGGCATGATGGTGCTGCAGCTGCTGTACGTGTGGAAACTGATGCCCGAAACCAAGGGCAAAACCCTGGAAGAAGCCGATAAGGTGCTGGTGCTGCACTAGCCGCTGGTCGGCCCGGGCTGGCCGGGTCATTCGGGCACTTTATCGTTGGGCGTGCACTTTGGTGAGTGGTGGGACGCGCCCGATGTTGCCGGAATGCCTCGGCCAGCCCGCGCCGGTTGGCTATAATCGAGTGATGAATTGAACAATACAAGACCGTCATGCAGAGCACAGCGAAGCATCTCGCGTGCCACCACTAATCAATGACGTGCTCGATATCAAGTTACTAACCCACGCGAGCTGCTTCGCTGCGCTCTGCATGACGTTCTAAAAACCCCTGCCAACCATGTCCCTCAGTCCTCAAGCCCCCAAGTCGCCCACCATTGCCTGCTTCGGCGAAATCCTTTGGGATGTGCTGCCCACCGGCAAGCAGCCGGGCGGCGCGCCCTTCAACGTGGCCGTGCACCTGCACCAGCTGGGCCTGCCGGTGCGCTTCATCAGCCGTGTGGGCGACGATGAGCTGGGCACCGAGCTGGTCGAGTTCGTAGCCTCAAAAGGCGTGGATACCAACCTCATTCAGCAGGGCAAAACCCACCTCACCGGCGTGGTAAAAGCCAACGTGGACGATGCCAACGAGGTGACTTACAAGATTGTGCAGCCCGTAGCCTGGGACTACATCCACTTCGACGCCGACGTGGAAGCCGCCGTGGCCACCGCCGATGCCTTCGTGTTTGGCAGCTTGGCCGCCCGGCAGGCGGGCACCCGCGAAACCCTCTACCGTCTGCTCGAAAACGCCAAGTTCAAGGTGTTCGACGTGAACATGCGCCCGCCGCACTACACCCGCGAGGTGGTGAAATACCTGCTCGGCAAAGCCAACCTGGTGAAAATGAACCACCACGAGCTGGCCGAAATCATGGACTGGTTCGGGGCCGCTACCGAGCCGGCCGCCGCCATGCCCTGGCTGGCCCAGCGCTTCGACCTGCAAGCCGTGTGCGTCACCTGCGGAGCCGACGGCGCCCTGCTCTGGACCAACGGCCAGCTCTACCGCGCCCCCGGCGTGGCGGTGGCAGTGCAGGACACCATTGGCAGCGGCGACGCTTTCCTGGCGGCGCTGCTGCGCTGCTGGCTCACTGGCCACGCGCCCGAGGCGGCCCTGCGCTTCGCCTGCGCCGCCGGGGCGCTGGTGGCCACGCACCAAGGCGCCACGCCAGCTTTCGGCGAAGCCGACGTGCGGGAGCTGATGGGCGCGGCCATGCCCGCCGAACTGTAGCGTGGACTCTGCGAGTCCGCGCATCGAAAGCGAAAGCACTACTACCTCTTCACGATTGCGCGGACTCGCAGAGTCCACGCTACAACCCCACCTGCATGAAACGCCTCCTCCTGCCCGCCCTGCTTAGCCTTAGCCTCCTCGCCCACGCGCAGCAAACGCCCGTGCCGCCGGTCACGCCGCAGTACCGGCCCGGCTACCACTTCTCGCCCGCCGCGCACTGGATGAACGACCCCAACGGCATGGTGTATTACCAGGGCACCTATCATCTGTTTTTCCAGTATTACCCCGATGGCATGACCTGGGGACCCATGCACTGGGGCCACGCCACCAGCCCCGATATGCTAAGCTGGCAGGAGCAGCCCATTGCGCTGTTTCCGGATGAATTGGGCTGGATTTTTTCGGGCTCGGCCGTGATTGACAAGGACAACACGGCGGGCTTCGGCAAGAATGCAATGGTGGCCATTTTCACCCACCACAACGACCCCGAGGAGAAAAAGAAAACCAACAAGCACCAATACCAGAGCCTGGCCTATAGCCTCGACGCGGGCAAAACCTGGACGAAATACAAGGGCAACCCCGTGCTGCCCAACCCCGGTATTCAGGATTTCCGCGACCCCAAAGTGAGCTGGAACGAAGTGGCAAAGAAATGGATAATGACGCTGGCCACCAAGGACCGCATCACCTTCTACTCGTCGGCGGACCTGAAAAGCTGGACCCGCGAAAGCGAGTTTGGCGCGAAGCTGGGGGCGCACGGCGGCGTGTGGGAATGCCCCGATTTGTTCCCGCTCACCCTCAACGGCAAAACCCACTGGGTGCTCATCGTGAACCTGAACCCCGGCGGCCCCAACGGCGGCTCGGGCACCCAATACTTCATCGGCAGCTTCAACGGCCACCAGTTCACGCCGCTGAATGAGAAGACGAAATGGGCCGATTTCGGCCCCGACAACTACGCCGGCGTGACCTGGGCCAACACCGGCGCGCGCAAGATTTTTCTGGGCTGGATGAGCAACTGGGACTACGCCAACCAGGTGCCCACCTCGCCTTGGCGCAACGCCACCACCCTGCCGCGCGAGTTGGGCCTGCGCCAGGTGGGCAGCGAAATCTACCTCACCTCGCAGCCCGTGAAGGAGCTGGCCAAGCTGGCCCGCCCTGCCCAAACCCTGAGCAAGCTCACTGTTACTAAATCAACCGACCTCACCGGCCCGTTGAAATTCAGCGGCGATAAGTTCTCGCTGAAGATGAGCACGCCCGAGCTGCGCGATTTCGCGCTGGTGCTGAGCAACGCCGCCGGCGAGGAGCTGCGCCTGGGCTACGACGCCCAAGCCAAAAATTACTTCGTCGACCGCCGTAAATCCGGACCAATGGGTTTCAGCGACAAGTTTGCCGGCCGGCACCTCACGCCCCGCCTGGCCACCACGCCCGGCGCGGACCTGACGCTGTTTTTCGACGCCACCTCCGTCGAGCTGTTTGCCGATGGCGGGCTGAGCGTGGCTACGGAGCTGTTCTTCCCTAGCAAGCCCTTCACCACCATCCGGCTCGAATCGGCGGCCGGCATGACGGTGCAGAACCTGGTGTACAACCAGCTAAGCAGCCCGCTGCTGAAGATGTAGCGTGGACTGTTAGTCTGCGAATTGGCCTCTAATCTTCTGCGTTTCCCGGCGCGGACTAACAGTCCACGCTACAATTACCCGCGCCGAACCGGTGCCCCCTCTCCACCGGAGAGGGGGGCAGGGGGTGAGGCCCCACGCCCGCGCCGAAAACCAACCCCACCCATGTCCCTTCGCCCCTTTTTCCTATCCGCTATGTTGCTGGCTGCCGGCTGCAAAAAGAGCGACCCGGCCACGCCCACGCCGCCCGTCGTCAAGCCCGGCGTGCAGCTGGTATGCACGCCTTCGGCCGAGCGCAGCGACTACAGCATCTTCCCCAAAGTGGCCGACGGCGCGGGCGTGGGCGACGTGATGCCCTTCTTCGACGCGGCCTCGGGCACCCAGTATATCTACTACCTGAAGGACGTGTGGAACGACGCCACCAACCAGCGCCACCCCTGGTACGGCTTCACTACCAACGACTTCCGCCAATACACCGAACTGCCGGCCGGCGAGCTGCTGCCCAGCTCCAGCGGCAGCTGCGCGCAGGACCGCGCCATCGGCACGGGCAGCGTGATTGCCCGCAACGGCACCTACTACGCCTTCTATACCGGCCACAACCCCAACTCCGACAACTGCGGCCGCCGCAAGGAAGGCGTGATGCTGGCCACCGCCCCCGCCCCCAACCAGAAGTTCAGCAAGAACGCGGCCTTCGCCACGCTCTACGTGCCCACCGGCCAGGGCTTCGATGAGAACGACAACTTCCGCGACCCGTTTGTGTATCAGGACGATGCCAGCGGGCAGTACGCCATGCTGGTTTCCGCCCGCCGCAACTCGCGGGGCGTGGTGGTGAAGTACACCTCCGCCGATTTGCTGACCTGGACCTACCAGGGCGTGCTCTACGACGGCGGCACGAGCAGCTATTTCATGATGGAATGCCCGCAGCTGTTCAAGCTCGGCAGCACCTACTACCTCACGTATTCCGACACCGGCACCCGCTACTTCTACTACCGCAAAAGTGCCTTGCCCAACGGCCCCTGGAGTGCGCCCTCCGGCATCGAGCGTTTCGACGGCAACGGCCTTTACGCTGCCCGCGTGCTCAACAACCCCGTCACCGGCAAAAGCTACCTCATCGGCTGGGTGAACCGGCTCGAAAACAACACCGACACCGGCAACTGGTGGTGGGGCGGCAACCTCGTCACGCACCAGCTCAACCAATTGCCCACCGGCGACCTCACCGTGAGTATGGTGCCCGCCCTGCGCACCTACCTCGAAGCCCAGCCCGAACCGCTGCAGCGCGTGAGCCGCACCGCCAGCGCCGCCCGGCCCGATTCAAGCACCTACATCCTCACCGGCCCGGCCGCCGGCCCGCTGGCCAACGTGCTCTACCAACCCATTAACCTCACGCGCTTCAAGTTGAGCGCCACGGTGTCCTACACGCAGGCGGCCAAGGATTTCGGCTTTATGCTGGGGGCCTGCGACGGCACCAACGAGTTCTACAGCCTGCGTTTCGTGCCCGGCCAGAACCGCTTCAGCTTCGACCGCGTGAACCGCTCCGGCCTCAACGCCGGCACCTCAGCCGTGGCCGACGTACCCTTCCCGATGCAGCCCAACACCGACTACGCGGTCGACATCGTGGAGGAAAATTCGGTGGTCGTGGTGTACCTCAACGGCGTGGCCGCGCTGTCGGTGCGCATCTACAAAGCCCCGCGCACCTCCTGGGGCATCTTCGCCGATAACAGCTCCGCCACCTTCAAAAACCTGCGGATAACCAAGCCCTAGTTCCTGCCAAGCCGCGCCCCAAAGCGCCCCGGATTATTGCCCTCTCGGCCCGGTTTTCGGGCCCGAGCAGCCCTTGCTACGCCCTCATTTTTCACTTTCATCCCCATCCCAATTCCCATGAAAAGAACCTTTACCCTTGCCCTGGCCGGCGCGCTGGCCGCCACCGCCCTCACCACCCACGCCCAGGCCATTACCGTGGATGGCACGTTGAGTGCCAGCGAAATCAGCAGCACCGGCTACCAGCTCATCGGGCGCTACAACCAGCGCCACAGCTTCGGCGATGCCGGCCTGCTGGCCTTCTACGCTACCGCCGATGCTACCAACGTCTACTTCTTCCTGGCCGGCACGCTGGAAACCGACGGCGCGACCGCCACACTGGGCCAGATTCGCAACTCGCTGCAGATTTACGCGGCCCGGCCGGGCGTGTCGGCCGTGCCGGTGGGCACCGCGCTGCCCATGCCCGCGCTTAGCAACCCCATCACTTCCTTCAAGTTGGTGAGCTCGAAAATGGAGCTGCCCGGCGACTTTGCCATCGGCGTGAAGGGCAACGGCGTGGCCGGCCAAGTGCAGGTCGACGCCGTGGTGTACAGCGCCGGCAACCCGGCCACGGCCATCACCAAAAACATCAACGCCACCGGGGCCAACGTGACCACGGGCGCGCCCGTCACCATCGGCACGGCCCAGGCCACGGGCCAATACGCGCTGTTTGCCAATGCCGTGGTGGCGTTTCGGAACAGCTCGCTGCTCTCCACTAACCCCGGCTTCGCATCGGGCGGCGGGGCGGGCTCGTCGGGCCTCGAAATTTCGATGAGCCGCGCCAGCCTGGGCCTGCCCAGCACGGGCGGCGCGCTCCAGCTTTTCGGCCTGCAGAACAATGCCGACGGCGACTTCTTCTCCAGCGACATCATTCCGCAGAACACCGGCGCGGCCCCCGGGGCTGATGCCAACGGCAGCCTTCAGCACAGTCCCGACTTCACGGCCATTCCGGGCCGGCAGGTAGCCACGCTGCAGGTGACGGCCACCGGCGGCACCGTGCTCGGCACCCGCGCCGCCGACGACGCGGCCCTCGGCCTGCGCCTCTATCCCAACCCCGCCAACGGCCCGGCCACGCTGAGCTACCAGGCCCCCACTGCCGCCGAAGTCACCGTCGTTCTCACCGACCTGCTGGGCCGCCCCGTGCGCGTGCTCGACCACGGCCCCAAAGCCGCCGGTTCGCACCTGGTGAACATCGACGCCACGGGCGTAGCCGCCGGCACCTACCTGGTGCGCGTGCAGGTAGGCGAGGCCCGCTCGGTGCAAAAGCTGGTGCTGCTGTAAACTGTTAATAACAATGGATTTGCAGCGGTGCCATTCTTCGTCGGGACGGTTAGCTACCCGACGAAGAATGGCACCGCTACATCATTGTTTCGGGCCGCACGGCCGCCGGGCGCTTGCGCACCGAGTCGTATACCACCAGCGCCACCAGCAGCCCCAGCAAAATCAGCGACGAGCCCTGAGTGCCGAAGCCCAGCCCGTTCTTCTCGACCGGCTTCGTTAGCAAGTCGCCAAAGGTGGCCCCAAACGGCCGCGTGAGCACAAACGCTACCCAGAACAGCAGCACCCGCGACAGGCTGGTGAAGTAGTAGAGCCCCACCACCACGGCCAACGCGCCGCCAATCAGCAGCGCCCCGCCGCCAAAGCCCAGCCCGGAATCATCGGCCAGGAAATCGCCCAGGGCCGTGCCCAGCGTGTTTGAAAACAGGATGGCCGCCCAATAAAACAGCTCGGCTTTGCGCGACTGCACGTCCGTTACCGACAACGACTTTTCACTCAGCCACCACAACCCCAGAATGGTGAGCAGAATGGCCACTAGAATGGCCGAGCCGGTGGCGTAGCCCAGCCCCAGGGTGCGGTCCATGTAGTCCGACATGGTGGTGCCGGCCGTGCTCGTGGCCAGAATCACGGCCCAGTACAGGGCCGGAATGTAGCGCCGGGCCGCCAATTGCCCGGCCAGCGTGGCCAGGAAAAACCCGATGAGAATGAGCGAACTCACGGCGTAGCCCACCTTCATGGTCTGGGCCAGCTGGTCGCCGGCGGTTTCGCCCAGCGTGGTGGCGCAGATTTTCATTATCCAGAACAGCAACGTGACTTCGGGGATTTTCTTCATGGCTGGCTTCAGCGAGGGTGAGCGGCCAAGATGCCGCCCGATGCTGAAGGAATGCTGAAGTCACGCTTGCTACGATTATTGACTAGAATAATCTTCCTTGATACTGCCACACTAGTCTTGGAAAGCAAAAACCCCGTTCCTGAATCAGGAACGGGGTTTTTCGTGGCAACAGTTGGAATCGAACCAACGACACCAGCATTTTCAGTGCTGTGCTCTACCAACTGAGCTATGTTGCCGTTTCCCCGCCGCTCCGGAAGGCGCTTTGGGGACCGCAAAGGTACGAACGCCGCGCAATGACGCAAGAACCCGCGCAAAAAAAGTCGCAGGAATGACTTCTTTTTTAAAATATGTTAGGCATGCCGACTATCTTGCGGCCCCAAACGTTCCCGCCTTACCTTTACCGCATGTTGCAATCCCTCCTCTTTGCGCTGCTGCTGGTCGCAGCCTTTGGCCTCTTCATCTGGCAGGTTCGGAAAATCCGGGCCAACATCCTCGTCGGTCGCGACCGCGACATGAGCGGCAATGCCGCCGAGCGGTTCCAGAAAACCCTGCTGGTGGCCTTCGGGCAGCAGAAAATGTTCAAGCGCATGACGCCGGCCCTGCTCCACCTGGTGGTGTACGTGGGCTTTCTGGTCATCAACATCGAGGTAATTGAGATTGTGATTGACGGCCTGTTCGGCAACATTTTCGGCTTCCACCGCTCGCTCAAATTCCTCGGGCCGGTGTACGATGTGCTGATGGCCACCAACGAAATCCTGGCTGCGCTGGTGATTGCGGCCGTGGCCGCGTTCTGGTGGCGCCGCAATAGCAACCCGCCGCTCAAGCGCTTCAGCGGCCCTGAGCTGCGGATGTGGCCCAAGCTCGACGCCAACATCATCCTTTACATCGAAGTGGCGCTGATGCTGGCCTTGTTCTTTATGAACACCGCCGATTTAAAACTGCACGAACTACGCGGCGAAGACCTGCCCGGCACTTTCCCGGTGAGCAACCTGCTGGTGGGCCTGCTGCCTTCCGCCGAAGGCACGCTGCATGTGCTGGAGCGCCTGGGCTGGTGGATTCACATCACCGGTATCCTGCTGTTCCTCAACTACCTGCCCAGCTCGAAGCACTTCCACATCATCATGGCGTTTCCGAACGTGTGGTACTCGCGGCTGGTACCGCAGGGCCAGTTCTCGAACGTGGAAAGCATCACCAACGAGGTGAAGGCCATGATGGACCCCAGCTTCGTGGTGCCGCCCGCGCCGACGGCTCCCGACGGCTCGGCCCTGGCCCCCACGCCCTTCGGCGCCAAGGATGTGGACGACCTGCCCTGGACCAACCTGCTGAACGCCTACTCCTGCACCGAGTGCGGCCGCTGCACCTCGGTGTGCCCCGCCAACCTGACGGGCAAGCTGCTCTCGCCACGCAAAATCATCATGGACACGCGCGACCGGATGGAGGAGAAGTATAACTCGCCGCTCATCTTCCGCCCCAACGTGTACGGCGAAGAAGCCAAGCACGAGCCCATCACCGACCTGGCCAACGCCACGCTGCTTCGCGGCAAAGTGACGCCCGAGGAGCTCTGGGCCTGCACCACCTGCAACGCCTGCGTCGAAAGCTGCCCCGTGAACATCAACCCGCTGGAAAGCATCATCGAAATGCGCCGCTTCCTGGTTCTGGAAGAGTCGGCCGCGCCCAACTCGCTGAACGTGATGTTCTCCAACATCGAGAACAACGGCGCGCCGTGGGCTTTCTCGCCGTCGGACCGGTTCAATTGGGCCGATGACTTGTTTGCGGCCGAGAAGCCAGCAAAGACGGCAGTAGCTTAAATCGCCTGTCATGCTGACGAAGGAAGCATCTTATCACCGCTGCTTTCGTCTGGATTAGTAAATCAATTGTAGCACGGACGTGATAAGGTCCTTCGCTGCGCTCAGGATGACAACCGTGTCGTTCCATTCTCATATGACTCCCGAAGCTCCCTCTAAAAAGCAAATCAACGTTCCCGTCATGGCCGATTTGGCGGCCCGCAACGAGTCGCCCGAAATCCTGTTCTGGGTGGGCTGCGCCGGGGCGTTCGATGACCGGTACAAGCGCGTGACCCGCGCCTTTGTGCGCATTCTTGAGCACGTGGGCACCAAGTACGCGGTGCTTGGCCTGGAAGAAAGCTGCACCGGCGACCCTGCCAAGCGCGCTGGCAACGAGTTCCTGTTCCAGATGCAGGCCATGCAGAACATCACGACGCTGAACGGCTACGGCATCAAGAAAATCGTGACGGCCTGCCCGCATTGCTTCAACACGATTAAGAACGAATACCCGGCACTGGGCGGTGATTATGAGGTAATTCACCACAGTACCTACCTGCAGCAGCTTATCAATGAGGGCAAGGTGGGCGTGACCGGGGGCGAGAGCTTCAAGGGCCGCCGCATCACCTTCCATGACTCGTGCTACCTGGGCCGCGCCAACAACATCTACGAGGCCCCGCGCGACGTGCTGGCTGCCCTCGACGCCGACCTGGTGGAGATGAAACGCAGCCGCGCCAACGGCCTATGCTGCGGCGCGGGCGGCGCCCAGATGTGGAAGGAAGCCGAGCCGGGCAAAAAGGAAATCAACATCGAGCGCACCGAAGAGGCGCTGGCGACGCTGGCCGGCAAGGCCGAGGCGCTGGCCAACCTGGGCGGTGTCGAAACTGAAACCAGCGCCCCCGGGGCCCACGATTTGCAGGGCAGCATTATCGCCGTATCGTGCCCCTTCTGCATGACGATGATGAGCGACGGCGTGAAAAACAAGGAGCAGGAAAGCAAGGTGCAGGTATTCGACCTGGCCGAGCTGGTGGCTTCGGCCGAGGGCATCAACGCTTAAATCACGGATTAGCCGGAGGATTCGCCGATTCGTCGGATTTTGTGGGCGACCTTGCGCCGCTGTTCTGCCTTTCGGCAGGGCAGCGGCGCATTTTTTTTGCGGCCTTTTCGTTGGTTCATTTTCTACCCCGGTGAAACGCGCCCCGGCGTACGCACCGGCTGCGAAATCCGACGAATCCGCGAATCCTCCGACTAATCCGTGATGTATGTACGTTGCTTTTGACCAGTTGCCCGCCACGGCGCGGGTGTGGATTTACCAGGCCAGCCGCCCGTTCACGAGCGAGGAAACCGTGGGCATGCTGCCCGCGCTGGCGCGCTTTGCCGAGGAGTGGACCAGCCACGGCCGCAGCCTGCTGGCCTCGGCGGCGGTGCTGCACCAGCACTTTCTGGTGCTGGGCCTCGACGAGGCCGTGGCCGGGGCCAGCGGCTGCTCCATCGATGCATCGGTGCGGTTTGTGGCACAGCTGGAGCAGCACCTGGGGCTGGAGTTGCTGGAGAAGTCGCGGCTGGCCTTTGTGCAAAACGGCCAGGTGCAGCTGCTGGACCGCCGCGAGTTGAAAGCCGCCACGGCAAGCGGAACCGTAGCGGCAGACACCTTGTATTTCGACAATACCTTAGCCACTAAGGGCGAGCTGGATACCATTTGGCCCCGGCCGGCCGGGGCAACCTGGCTGGCGCGATACTTCAAAACGGTGGAAAAAAACCCGGGGCTTGCTTGAATCCTACGCAAACGTAGTATTATTGCTAACGGAAAGTTTCCGTGCCGCGAATCCCCTTTTCGGCCGCCCCTCGCCACCACCCCCTCCCTCCCCCCCGACCACCTATGAGTAAACTATTATTTACCTGCGTCGCGGCCGGTTCGGTCGCGCTACTAAGCGGCTGCGCAACTTCGGGCGGCATTAAGGGCGACAAGCAGTTTGCCCGGGGCCAGTACGAGCTGGCTATTCCGCTCTACAAGGCCGAAGCCGCCAAAGGCCAGAATGCCGCCATTGCCAACTACCGCATCGGCGAAGCCTACCGGCTGTCGAACCGCGTGGAGCTGGCCGAACCCTTCTACAAAGAGGCTATCGATGGCAAAGTGAAGAACGCCGACGCAGGCTACCATTACGCGGAGGCTTTGCGCGCCAACGGCAAGTTTGACGAAGCTGCCGCCCAGTTTGCCACCTACGCCACCAGCGGCGGCAACCGCAACCTGGCCGCCCGCGCCGAAAGCGCCAGCAAAGACGCCTTGGCCAGCAAGGAAGTAGCGGCCATCAAGAACGCCTACGAGGTGATGCCGGTGGACGCGCTCAACTCGCCAAGCTCCGACTTTGGCGGCACCATGATGGCCAGCACCGGCGAGCTGGTGTTTGCCTCGGGCCGCGACAACCAGAAGAAATACCTGGGCAACGGCGAAAGCTACCTCGACCTCTACGCCATCAAATTCGACAACGCGGCGGCCATGACCGGTGGCACCGCCCGCAAGCTCGAAGGCCCGTTTAATTCCGAAAACCGGCTCGAAGCCAGCGCCACCTATACTCCGGATGGCCACACCATGGTGTTTGCCCGTTCGAACACCGGCAAGAAAAACGACTACCGCGGCCCCGACGGCAGCAAAACCACCCTGCAAAGCGTCGACCTCTGGATTTCGTATTACAAAGCCGGGGCCTGGAGCGAGCCCATCCTGGCCAATATCAACGACCGCACGGCCGACGACTTTTCACCGGCTTTCGCACCGGATGGCACCACGCTGTACTTCGCCTCGGGACGCAAGGGCGGCCAGGGCGGCAACGACCTGTACCGCGCCACGCTGGGCCCGAACGGCCGCTTCTCGCCCGCCGAAAACCTGGGCGAGAGCATCAACTCGGCCGGCAACGACAACTTCCCCGGCGTGGCCCCCGACGGCACGCTGTACTTCGCCTCGGATGGACGGCCCGGCGTGGGCAAACTTGATATTTTCATGGTGAAGGCCGGCAAGCCCGTGAACCTGGGCGCCGACGTGAACAGCCCCGCCGACGACTTCGCGCCGGTACCCCTCACCAACGAAACCGGCCTGTTCAGCTCGAACCGGGCCGGCGGCAAGGGTTCCGACGATGAGTACATGTACAAGAAGAAGTCGCTGAAACTGGTGACTTTCTACGCCGACGGCACCGTGCTGGAGCGCGACGACAAAGCCAAAACCACCCTGCCCGTAGCCGGCGCCACCGTGACGGTGACCAGCGCCAACGGCCAGCGCCAGACCGCTACCAGCGGCCCCGACGGCAAGTTCAGCGTGAAGCTGGATTCGGTGACGAACTACTCGTTTATTGCCGAGCGGCCCGGCGATTTTGCCGCCCGCACCAGCCTGAACACCAGCGGCCGCAAGCCCAGCCAGGCCCAGCTGCCCAACCCGATGAACGACGTGAAGCTGCCCGTCACGCTTACGCTCAACAAAATCATCCTGGCCAAAGCCATCGAAGTCAAAGACATTCTTTACGACTACAACAAGTTCGACATCCGGCCTGACGCCGCCATTCGCCTCGACACGCTGGTGCAGACGCTGGTGGACAACCCCAAAATCAGCATCGAGCTAAGCTCGCACACCGACTCGCGCGGCAAGGATGCTTACAACCTCAAGCTCTCGCAACAGCGTGCCCAGGCCGCCGTCGATTACATCGTGAGCAAAGGGATTGACAAGGCCCGCATCACGGCCAAGGGCTACGGCGAAACCCGCCCGCTGATTCCGAATGCCAAGACCGAAGAGGAGTACCAGCGCAACCGCCGCACCGAGTTCAAGGTGACGAGGGTAGCCAACTAAACCGCTCCGCTTAAGTTACCTGAAACGCCCCCGTAGCTGCTGCTGCGGGGGCGTTTTTCGTTGGGGCAGGGATGGGAGTCGGCTGAGAAAATAGTTGATTTATGCAGGTTTGCGAGCAATGCCGGGGGTTTTTACTTCAAACCAGATATAGCTTTGCAGTCCTTTTCCACCACCGCGCTATTTTTTACGACGGGCACTAAACCTGGCTGCCGGCTGGCAGTCTAGCTACCATCTGGCGGGCCCGACAGCCCGCTAACTTTTCCTTTCCACCTTTTTTTCTGCTCCTATGCGATTCCGGGTCTTACCCCTCGGCCTGGCCTGTATTGGCCTGCTCAATGGTTGCCGCCACGACGACGTGGTGGTGCCGCCCACGCCCACCGTCCGACCGCTGGTGCTGGCCACCAGCGACCTCGTGCTGAACCCCACCGGCTACGCGCCGCTGGCGGCGCAACTCACCTTCCACACCCGTTCGGCGGGCACCACCACGGTGGTGGTGCACGGCAAGCACGGCGAAGCCTCCGACGTGGTGCAGCAGTACCACGACGCCGATACCACGCATGCGGTACCAGTGCTGGGCCTCTACGCCAGCTATGCCAATGAGGTCGACATCACCTTCACCTCGGAAGACGGCTGGCTGGTGCAGAAAACCTCGCTGACGGTGCCAACCGGGGCCCTGCCGCCCAACCTGCCCACCGCCATTGCCGTGGCCCAGGCCCCGACTGCCGAGCTGGGAGCCGGCCTCACGCTGGTGAGCAACTTCAGCGCCAGCAACCCGCAGATGCCGCTGGTGGTAGACAACTACGGCGACATTCGCTGGGTGCTCGACTACCGCACGCACCCGGTGCTGCAGCGCCTGTCGTACGACTGCGGCATCAGCCGCCTGCGCAACGGCAACTACCTCTTCGGCGACAAAACGACCAGCCAGCTGTATGAGGTAGATGGCCTGGGCGCGCTGCTGCACACCTGGAAAATGCCCGGCTACACCTTTCATCACGAAGTACTGGAAAAGCCCGATGGCAACTTCCTGGTGAACGTGAACAAAACCGGCAGCACCCACCCCGATGGCTCGCCCACGGTAGAAGACGTGATAATTGAGCTGAGCCGCACCTCGGGCACCGTGACGCACGAGTGGGACCTGAAGCAGCTGCTCGACGAAGACCGCCACGCCCTGGAAGCCGACCCCGTGGACTGGGCCCACACCAACGCCGTCGCCTACGACCCAACCGACAACACCATCGTGGTTTCGGCCCGCTTTCAGGGCGTGGTGAAGCTGGGCTACGACGACCGCATTGTGTGGATACTGGCCCCGCACAAGGACTGGGGCACCAACCGCCGCGGCGAAGACCTGAGCAAGTTTCTGCTCACGCCGCTCGATGCCGCCGGCCAGCCCATTGCCGACCCCAACGTGGCGCTGGGGGCCACCAACTACTCCGGCTTTGAGTGGAACTGGTACCAGCACTCGCCCGTGCGCCTGCCCAACGGCGACTGGCTGCTGTTCGACAACGGCACGCACCGCAACTTCGACCCCAACCCCGGTACTTACAGCCGCGCCGTGGTCTTCCACATCGACCCGGTGCGCCGTACCGTGCAGCAGGCGTGGGCCTATGGAAAAGAGCGCGGAAGCGAGACGTATTCGTCCATCGTGTCGCGCGTCGAATTCCTGCCTGGGGTGAACCACGTGCGGTTTTGCCCCGGCTACCAAGTGCCCACGGCTACGGGCCTGGGCGGCAAAATCATCGAGATTGACTACGCCACTCGGCAGCCGGTTTTCGAGCTGAGCCTGACCACGGGCAACGGCTTCGGCTTTCACCGGGCCGATGCGACGCGCTTCGGCGAGTAGCCCGGCAGAACGTGGCACAGGTTTTGGAAATAGCATTCCCGGCCGGAGTTTCCGGCCGGGAATTTTCTTTTTAAGCCATGAAAAAGGCGCTACTTCTGGGTTTGGTGGGCTGGCTGCTGGCCGCGGCCCCCGCGTTTGCTTATCCGCCGGTGCCGGCCAACGTGAACTTCACGTCGGAGCGCGGCGTGCCTTTCGGGCTGGTGTTCGATGGCCGGCCCCTCACGCGCGGCATGGCCCGGCAGGTGCACGTCGACCGGCTGCTGCCCGGCCAGCACTGGGCCGATTTCACGGTGCCCACCGCGTATGGCGGGGCCACGCGCTTCCGCAGCCGCGTATGGCTGCAGCCCGGCCTCGAAACCACCTTTGTGCTGGTGACCCGGCCCGGCCAGCCGTTGTATCTGCAGCAGGTGAACGCAGTGGCCCTGTACGGCGGCGGCCCTGGCTACTACAACAACGGCGGCGGACGCTACAACGCCCCCGCTCCCTACGGCCAGGGCGGCAGCTACGGCAACCCGGGCAGCTACCCCGCGCCCGCCCCGTACGGCACCGATGACGACGACAACGACGACGGCTACAACAACGCGCCAGCTCCCAACGGCGGCTACGGCACCAATCCGAACTACCCGAATGGTGGTTCCTACGGCACCAATCCAAACTCGCCCAACGGCGGCTACGGTAGCAACCCCAACTCCCCCGGTGGCCCCGGCTACGGCACGCCCAACACCCCGAACGGTGGCTATGGCCCCACGCCCAACGGCGGCGGCTACAACAACAACGGCCCCACGCGTGCCCCCTACCCCGCCCCGGCCGCCAGCAGCTACCGCAGCCTGGCCCCGCAGGATGTGGACGTGCTGGTGCGCACCGTGCAGGCCCGCATTGCCGAAGCCAGCAAACTGAGCGCCGCCAAAGACGGCCTGGCCCAGCGCAGCCTGCGCACCGACGAGCTGAGCCGTCTGCTGCGCACCATCAACTCCGAAGCCTGCCGCATCGACCTGGCCACGTTTGCCTACTCGCACGTCAGCGACCCCGAGAACTTCAACCGGGTGTACGAGGTGTTCGAAACGGAAAGCGGGGCCCGGGCCGTGGAAGCCGCCGTGGCCGGTGCCTCCCGGCGCTAGACGCCTGGGGAGGTTGAACATAAAAGGGCCGCTGTCGTGATGACAGCGGCCCTTTTTCGTCGCAATGACCGTTCGGTCGGGACCGGCGTTAGCGCAGGCGGTCGGCGCTGCGCACCAGCTGCTCGTCGCGGCGGATGAAGCGGTTGGCCAGCAGGTTCAGCACCAGGGCCAGGGTGGGCAGGTAGAAGGCAATCAGAATCTCGCCTTCGAGCTTGATGTTGAGCAGCTGCTCGCCCTTGCTGTAGAACAGGTACTCGGCCCCGAGCGTGGCCGTGATGAGCAGCAGGTTGACGGTGCCGAGCAGCAGCTGGCGCAGCCGGTGGCGGAACTGGAAAATCTCATAAATAGCCAGCGCCGCCGAGGCGGCGGCCAGCGAGCCAATCAGCCACACGGGGCCGGGGTTGGCGGGCAGGTTCACGCCCTTGCTCACGTAGCCGAAGGCGGTGAGAGTGAGCTCCTGATTGGTGAGGGGGTCGATTTTGTGCCACAGGGGCAGCGCCAGCAGGCTGAGCATGGCCAGCGCCAGCAGCAGCAAAAACACGCTTTGGATTCTTTGTATCATCTTTGTTGTAGTGAAAGAAAAGGTCCGGGCTTGTGCCGGGGCCACAAATTTAGTCCCATCCGGCGCTTGCGCCGCTATTGCCACTTCCTAATGCCGAATGCTTATATCGTGGATGCCGTGCGCACCCCGATTGGAAAATTCGCGGGCGCGCTCAGCAGCGTCCGCCCCGACGATTTGGCCGCCCACGTGCTCCGCGAGCTCATGCGCCGCAACCCGTCCGTTGACAAGAATGCCATTGAGGATGTCATCATCGGCGCGGCCAACCAGGCCGGCGAAGACAACCGCAACGTGGCCCGCATGGCCGCCCTGCTGGCCGGCTTGCCCATCACGGTGCCCGGCAACACGGTGAACCGCCTCTGCGCCTCGGGCCTGCAGAGCATCATGGATGCCGCCCGCGCCATTAAGTGCGGCGAGGGCGACGTGTACTTGGCCGGCGGGGCCGAGAGCATGACGCGCGCGCCGTTCGTGATGGCCAAGTCGGAGTCGGCCTTCGGGCGCGAGCTCACGGCTCACGATACCACGTTGGGCTGGCGCTTCATCAACGCCAAGCTGAGCAAGCTGCACTACCCGTTTGCGATGGGCCAGACGGCCGAGAACGTGGCCAAGCAGTACGGCATTACCCGCGAGGAGCAGGACCAGTTTGCCTTCGAGAGCCAGCGCAAATACGCGCGGGCACTGGAAAAAGGCCGTTTCCGCAAGGAGATTGTGCCGGTGTTCATTCCCAACCCCAAAGGTGATACGGCGCTGTTTGATGCCGACGAGCAGCCCCGCTTCTCGCCCATCGAGAAGCTGGCCACGCTCAAGCCCGCTTTCCAGCCCGAGGGCGGGACGGTAACGGCCGGCAACTCGGCCGGCATCAACGACGGCGCGGCGGCCGTGCTGATGGTGAGCGAAGACGCGCTGAAGAAGTACAACCTGAAGCCGCTGGCCCGCGTGGTAGCCTCGGCCGTGGCCGGCGTCGACCCGTCGGTGATGGGCCTGGGTCCGATTCCGGCGACCCAAAAGGTGCTGGAGCGCGCCGGCCTCACGCTGGCCGACATCGATTTGATTGAGCTCAACGAAGCCTTCGCCGCCCAGAGCATTGCCTGCGTGCGCGAGCTGGGCCTCGACATGGCCAAGGTGAACGTGAACGGCGGCAGCATTGCCATGGGCCACCCGCTGGGCAGCTCGGGCGCGCGCATCACGGCCACACTGCTGCACGAGATGCACCGCCGCGGCGAGGGCATGCGCTACGGCCTGGCCGTAATGTGCGTGGGCGTGGGCCAGGGCGCTGCGGTGATTTACGAGAAGCTGTAACGGGAAACATTGCAAAAAAGTGGAAGCCGGGGCCGTTAAGCATTATGCTTAGCCGCCCCGGCTTCTTGCGTTCATTCGTCGGCATATCTTTCGCAACTTCGGCAAACCTCCTGTTGCTTTCCCGCATGAAACACGTTTCTACTCTTGCCACAAATTATTTCGCTGGCCTCGCATGGGGCGGGGCGCTGCTGCTAGCCTTGCTCGTTGTGCCGGTGGGTGCGGCGCGGGCGCAGGCCAGTTCTTTCGCGCCTGTCGTGAGCTACACCTCGGGAGTGGGCATCCTCAGCGCCCCCCATGGCGTGGCCCAAGGTGACCTCAACGGCGACGGCCTCCTCGACATCGTCACGGCCAATTTCTACGCGGGCATGGTTGGGGTGCTGCTGGGAACCCCCGGCGGCTCATTTGCGCCGGTGGTGGCCTACCCCGCCGGGGGTGGCCTTGCTTACGAAGTGGCCGTGGGCGACCTTAACGGTGACGGCCGGCCCGACATCGTGGTGACCAATGGCAACCTGCCTACCGCCAGCGTGCTACTGGGGCAGGGCGGCGGCACCTTCGCGGCGGCCGTGCCCTATGCCACCGGAGCCAACGGCTCGCCCAATGGCCTGGCGCTGGGCGACGTGAACAACGATGGCCGGCTCGACCTGGTCGTAACCAACTACAACACCGGCACGGCCGGCGTGCTGCTGGGGCAAGCGGGGGGCACCTTCGCGGCCGTGGTACAATATGCCACAGGTGCGGCGGCTTCCCAGCCCATCGGCGTGGCCCTAGGCGACCTGAACGGCGACGGCTGGCTCGACATTGTAGCAGCCACCTCGACGCTCAATACCTCCGCCCCCGGCCCGCCGGTTGGCCTAGCCGCCGTGCTGCTGGGGCAAGGAGGCGGCCGGTTCGCCGTTCCCGTCGAATATCAGTTGAGCGGGATAAATTCCCGGTCCCTTGGCGTGGCGCTGGGCGACGTGAACGGCGACGGACAGCTGGACATTGTGGGGGGCAACGGGGCCGGCAACGCGGTGGGGGTGTTGCTGGGCCTGGGGGGCGGCACCTTTGCATCGGCGACGCAGTACGCCGCCGGGGCCAACAGCGCGCCCCAAAGCGTGGCGTTGGGCGACGTGAACGGCGACGGGCAGCTTGACATCGTCAGCGGCAACTACCTGTCCGGCACGGCCGGCGTACTGCTCGGCACCGGCCTCGGCAACTTTGCCCCAATGGTGCACTTCGCCGCCGGCAGCGCGCTGGTCGGCCTGACGCTGGGCGATGCCAACGGCGACGGGAAGCTCGACATCATTACGACCAACGAAAGCACGTACTCGGCCGGCGTATTGCTGAACACCACCGTGTACGAGCCGCCCACCCTGCGCAGCGTGAGCCCCGCCAACAGTCCGGTGGGCTTCAGCATCACCCTTACCGGCACCTACCTGAGCAGCGTACGAGCCGTGCGCTTCAACGGCACGGCTGCCACCACCTTCGCCGTGGTGAATGCTACCACGGTGACGGCTACCGTGCCCCCCGGCGCCACCAGCGGCCCGGTGACCGTGACAACCCCCGGAGGCACCGCCGCTGGCGTCTCCTTTTTGGTGAGTACCCCCAGCGCCGCTCTGGGGGCCCGGCCGGCCGACGTTGCCCTGGCCCCCAACCCCACCCACGATGCCTTCACCGTGACGCTGCCGGCCGGCTTCGGCCCCGTGGCTTCGGCCGAGCTGCTGAACGCGCTGGGCCAGGTGGTGCGGCGGCAGGCTCCGCGCGGCCTCCGCTTTCGGGTAGAAACGAGCGGGCTGGCCCCAGGCCTCTACACGCTGCGGCTGCAGGCCGGCGGCACGGCCCTGGCCCGCCGCGTGGTGGTGGAGTAAGGCGCGCCCGGGGCCGTACTTTTGCGCCTCATGCGCTACTTCCTGCACCTTGCCTACGACGGCACTTCCTACTGTGGCTGGCAGATTCAGCCGGGCATGCCCACCGTGCAGGCCGAGCTCGACCGCTGCCTGACCCAGATACTGCGCCGCCCCACCTACTGCGTGGGCAGCGGCCGCACCGACTCGGGCGTGCACGCCAGCCACCAGGTAGCGCATTTCGACGCCGACCTGCCCGAAAACCTTCCGCTCGACGTGTTGCTCTACCGCCTGCGCCGCGCCCTGCCGCCCGACATCGGGGCCCTGCGCCTGCACACGGTGCCGGCCGAGGCCCACGCCCGCTTCTCGGCCGAAGAGCGCAACTACGAGTATTTTGTGGTGACGCAGCCCAACCCCTTCCGCCGCGACCAGGCCCTGTACGTGGACCGGCCCTTGGATATTGCCGCCATGAATGAGGCCGCCAGTTATATGCTGGGCCAGTTCGATTTTACGTCTTTTTCGAAGGTGAAAGGCGGTGAAAACCACTACGTGTGCTATTGCACGGCCGCCGGCTGGCACCCCGCGCCGGGCGGCTGGGTGTTCCATATCCGGGCCAACCGCTTTGTGCGGGGCATGGTGCGGCTGGTGGTGGGCACGCTGCTCGACGTGGGCCGCGGCAAGATGACGCCGCGCGAGTTTCAGCAGGTGCTCTGGGCCCAGAAACGCGTGGATGCCGGCGGCGCGGCCCCAGCCAAAGGCCTTTTTCTAAGCCGGGTGGAATACGAAGAAGGCGTAGTGCCGCCGGAACGGTAGCTACTGCTGCCGCTTCAGGAAGCGCTGGCGGGACGGCGGGCTTTGGTGTAGCGCACCTCCAGGGTTCTGAGGTAGCGCATAGCGTCGTCGGAAAACAGCGGGGCGTGCTCCTTGTCCTTCTTGGCTGCCTGCTGGTAGAGGTAAAAGAAGGCAAACGGGTCGTCGGCTGTTTTGATTAGTTGCTTGGTGTACCCGTTGCGCTGGATGGTGCGCGCCATGAAGAAGCCGGGCACGTGGCCATTCGAACCGTTGGAAAGCTGCCGGTAGTAGCGGCCGGTAGCGGGCGCCCCACCCGCCGCCCGCGCCTGAATGGTGGAATCCATCTTGTGCAGAAATTTAGGGGCGGGGTCGAGTGCCCACTCGCGGATGCCGTGGGTGTCGCCGGGCAGGGCCAGGGTGGCGGGCTTGTCGATAAGGTCGGCCAAGCCTTCGCTCTGAGTGCTGGTGATGATTTCCATCAGGCCCTGGTCATCGGCGGCAATGGTACCAAAGTCCTTGCCGGTACGCAGCTGGTGGTGCATTTCGTGGCCTTCCAGAATGCCGGCCTGCACTTCGTTGGCATCGAAAGTAGCCCGCAGGCTGTAGAATAAGCCCTCCTGCTGCGAGGTTGCATCGTTGCCGAGGGCCCCGTAGTAGATGTTCAGGTTAGCGACTTTGGTGTGGTTGCGCGCGGGCAGGTACTCGTAGGCTTTCTGGTACATGAGCGCCAGCGCGGCGGGGCTTTTGGCTACCGTCGCCACAAAGTTGCGGTAGGCGGGCTCGCGCTCCTTGTAGTCGTTGATGAGGACGTAGTACCACGACTGCGCCTTCAGCCGCACCTGCCGGATGGAATCGTAGCGCGGCATGTACACGATTTGCAGGGCCTTGCGGTAGCGCACCAAGTCGTCGGCCGAGTAGATGCCCCGCACGTACACCTTGTTGCCCGGAATTTCCAGAAATTCCCGCCATACCTCGTCGGTAATGGGCTGGTTTTGCCGCAGCCGGTCGGTGATTTCCCAGTAGCGCGTGACGGCCTCCACGTTCACGGTTTGGGCGCGGCCGGGGCCCGCCAGCAGCAGGCTCAGCCCAAAGAAAAGTAGGCGGAATACGGTTGGGCGCAGGCGGGGCATGGCGTAGATGGAATGGTTGATGTGCTCGAAGATGAAGAAAAGCGCCTAAACGTTGCCTGGCCCAAAGGCTCGTGGCAGTAGACGCTCGCCAACTCTTTGGCCCCGCCCGCGGTTTCCTCCCGACCTTTGCCCTACTTATGGACCCCACCACTTCCGCCACCAAAACCGGCCAGGTCTTCGACTGGGCCGTGCTGCGCCGCCTGCTCGGCTACGTGCGCCCCTACCGGCGCGTGTTCATCGGCCTCATCGTGCTCACCGTGGCCACGGCCGTGCTGGGTACGCTGCGGCCCTTTCTCATTCAGCGCATGGTCGATGTCAGCATCGAGCAGGGCGACATGAAGGGGCTGAACTTTATGTTTCTGCTGCTGCTGGTGCTGCTGGTGGCCCACGCCGGGGTGAGCTATTTGCAGACCTACTACGGCGGCTGGCTGGGCCAGTACATCGTGCGCGATATCCGCACCGATTTGTATCAGCACCTGCTCAGCCTCAAGCTCCGGTTCTTCGACCAGACGCCCATTGGCGTGCTCGTGACGCGCAACATTTCCGACGTCGAAACCCTGTCCGACGTGTTCAGCGAGGGATTGGCGGCCATGGTGGGCGACATTCTGCAGCTGCTCTTCATCATGGCCTTTATGTTTTGGATTGACTGGCGGCTCACGCTCATCAGCCTGTCCGTTATTCCGCCGCTGCTGTTCAGCACCTACGTGTTCAAGGAGAAAATCAAAGGCTCGTTTCAGGATGTGCGCACGGCCGTGGCCAAGCTCAACAGCTTCGTGCAGGAGCACCTCACGGGCATGAACGTGGTCCAGATTTTCAACAACGAGGAGCGCGAATACCGCAAGTTCGAAGCCATCAACAAGGAGCACACCGATGCCAACATTCGCTCGGTGCTCTACTACAGCATCTACTTCCCGGTGGCCGAAGTGCTGGGCGCCATCGGCGTGGGCCTGCTGGTGTGGTACGCCGCGCAGGGCCAGATTGAGGGCTCGATTTCGAAGGGCGCGCTCATCGCCTTCATCATGTACAACGCGCTGTTCTTCCGCCCCATCCGCCAGATTGCCGACCGGTTCAACACCCTGCAGTTGGGCCTCGTCAGCACCGAGCGCCTGCTCAAGCTGCTCGATAACCAGGACCTGATTGCTCCCAGCGGAACCTTTGCCCCCGCCGAGCTGCAGGGCGATGTGGAATTCAAGCACGTTAAGTTTGCCTACAACGAGCCCGACTGGGTGCTCAAGGACATCAGCTTCCACGTGAAGCCCGGCCAGACCATCGCCTTCGTGGGCGCCACCGGCGCGGGCAAAACCAGCATCATCAACCTGCTGAGCCGCTTCTACGACATTCAGGAAGGCAGCATCTGCATCGACGGCCGCGACCTGCGCGAGTACGACCTCAGCCTGCTGCGCCGCCAGATTGGCATCGTGCTGCAAGACGTTTTCCTCTTCGCCGGCAGCATCCGCGACAACATCACGCTGGGCAATAAAACCATCACCGACGCCCAAATCTGGGAAGCGGCCGACCTCGTGGGCGCCCGCCGCTTCATCGAGCGCCTGCCCGAGGGCCTCGGCTACCCCGTGATGGAGCGCGGCGCCACGCTCTCGGTGGGCCAGCGCCAGCTCATCAGCTTCGTGCGGGCCATGGTGTACCAGCCCCACATCATCGTGCTCGATGAAGCCACGTCCTCCGTCGATTCCGAAACCGAAGAACTGATTCAACAGGCCATCGAGAAGCTGATGCAGGGCCGCACCTCGCTCGTCATCGCCCACCGCCTGAGCACCATCCAGAAAGCCGATAAAATCATCGTGCTCGACAAGGGCGAAATCAAGGAAACCGGCACCCACGAGGAACTGCTGCGCATCGAAGGAGGCTACTACGCCCAGCTCTACCGCATGCAGTACGTGGTAGCTAGCGAGTCGTAATTAAAGTGTAAAAAGAACGTCATGCTGAGCTTGTCGAAGCATCTCTACCGCAGTAGTAAATGATTACGTTGCGCGGTAGAGATGCTTCGACAAGCTCAGCATGACGTTCTATTATGAAAAGCAAAAAAAATGCGTTACCTCTTTCTCGCCATCATCCTGCTCACGCTGCTCGCGGCCGGCGTCTACGTTTACCTCGGCGGCACCCGCGAGCCCAAAATCACGCTCGAAACCACCGCCGCGCCGCTGTACCTGGCGGGCCAGCCCTTCCACGGCGCGGTTACCGGCGATGCCTTCGGCAAGCTGTTCCGCCAGGCCAAGGATGCCCAGGCAAGTCTGCACGGCGACCTCGCCAACCTCTACCTCAACGACCCCGAAACAGCCCACGACACCATCCGCGCCTTCATCGGCCTTACCGTGGCCGATACCACGCTGGCCCTGCCCGCCGGCTTCCGCTACCGCGTGGTGCCGGCCGGACAGCGCGTGCTGGCCGCCCGCCTCACCGGCGTGAGTTACCTGCTGGCCCCCAACAAGCTCTACCCCGCCGCCTTTGAGGCCGTGAAAAAACAGAAGCTCACGCAACGCGGCAACTTCTACCTCGAGCGCTTCGGGGCCAACGAGGAATCGGAAGTATGGGTGGGCGTGAAGTAGCCGATGGCGCTAGCGTTTGCGCGTGAGGTCGGGCACGCTCACGCCCACGCTCAGCAGGTAGGCCGAAAACTGGTCGGACGTGCCAAATGGCGCGCCGGCGTACCACTGCCGAAAACCGCCGCGCACCGTCAGCCATGGCCCATCAATGCGCTTGAGCTTGTAGGTGGCCGCCAACCCCAGCTCCGTCACCGGGGCCACGGCCGTATCGAGCCGCTTAGCGGTGGTGCAGCCGCAGTTCTGGCCTTTCCGTTGCACCTGTTGGGCTTTGTCGTAGAGGCTGGCCCCGCCCAGGCCCGCGCCCACCTCGGCTACCAGCCGCCAGCGGGTGCTTTCGGCCAGCAGCAGCTGGTTGTTCCAGGTAGCGCTGAAGAGTAGCAGCCGGGGCTGGGCAGCGCCGCCATATACTTCGGCCGGCGCAGTAGCAGCCGGCATTTCACCGGTGTAGCTGCCGCGCAGGCCGGCGCTCCAGCGGGGCAGCAGCCAGTAGTGGGCTTCCGTATCCATGCCCAGGTAAGGGGTGCTCAACCTATCAGAAGCTCCCAGCAACCCCACAGAGCCGCCAATGCGGCCCGGCACAAACGGCTTTTTCACCGCGCAGGAATCGTGTCGGTGCGAACTGCTGTGCCCCACAAACACGAAGCCGCACTGCGCCCGGGCCTGTTGCGGCCTAAAACCAAGAGCTGCCGCCAGCAGCGCCAGTAGCGTAAGGGTAGTTTTCATGACTTCCGGTTAAGTACAGCAGCAATACTATCAAAGCTAAGATGTTGACCACATGAATACAACTCCTATTTTGAAAGCAGCTTTGGTTGCACCCCAACCCGGCATGTTGCGTGGCCTGTAGCCCACAAAAAAGCCGACAACCTCTTGGGGCTATCGGCTTTTTGCAGGTATCTAATGTGGGCTAGCGGCCGAAGTAGTACGTGCCGCCAAATTGCAGCTGGCTCAGGCCAAAGCTGGCCCCGAACGTGGACGACTTGCTTTCGTAGCCGCTCGGTGCAGTTCCGGAATTGGTCGGGTAGTCGTAATTGAGGTGGTTGAAGGCCAGTGAGCCAATCGAGGCCGTCAGGCCCAGCTTCGGAATGGGGAAAAACACGATGCCGGGCGTGAGTTCTGCATAATAGCCGGATGCCTTGAACTCGCTGATAAGGGCACTGCTGCTGTTGCCTGTGTAGGCGTAGTCGCGCATCGACTGGTAGCCACCGCCCAGCGTACCCAGAAAGCCAAACTGCTCCGTCAGCATTTTGTAGTACTGCCCATAGGCGCCAAGACGGAGCGTGGTAGTGGGGTCGAGTTGTGCGCGCACGACACTCGGGGCCGGAGTGTAGGTGATATAGGGCTTGCTAAACGCCTGGTAGCTGAAAGTCAAGCCAATGGCCAGATTGTCGGCCACAAAATAACCCACCGATGGTGCCAGGCTAAACTGGCTGGTAGTCGTCTCGTTGGTGTAGGTGGTGCCATTGGAGGTGCCACTGTTGTTGCTGGTGCTGCGGCTATAGCCCACGCTGCCGCCCAACGAAACGGTACCGGCCGGAATGCTTTGGGCCTGGGCCAGCTGCACCCCGGCAGCCAGAAAAAGGGACAAGAAGGTCTTTTTCATGAAAGAAAAATGGTGGAAAGAAATAACGCCGCAAAGCTACTGCGGCCGGTTCCAACGACTACCCCACCGTAATATGGCGAAACAGCACAAAAAAAGGCCCTTCCCGGCGAACTGGGAAGGGCCTTTTTATCTCGGGTCGGGGTGGCAGGATTCGAACCTACGGCCTCGTCGTCCCGAACGACGCGCGCTACCGGGCTGCGCTACACCCCGAAAGCCAGCCGATGGGGCGACTGGTTTTCTATTTCCAATATTAAGCGGCCGAAAAAAGCCCCCGAACCCGGAAGTTCGGAGGCTTTTGAGAGAGCGGCTGCTCTTCCGTCGGAGTGGCAGGATTCGAACCTACGACCTCCAGCACCCCATGCTGGCGCGATACCAGGCTACGCTACACCCCGATTGGTATTGGAGCGACAAAGGTAAGGCTTTATTTGCGTTTAGTGCAAGCCAGGGGCAAATAAAGTTTTCAAAAGCCGGTGTTTTTCTCACCCTCAGCCGCGCCCGGCCCGGCGAATTTGCCGGAAGCGGCCCCAGAATTGCTTAGCTTTACGGAAGCAATTTTACCTCTTCTCATTCGTATCCTAGTTATGAAAAAGATATTACTACTTGTAGTGGCCAGCGCCTTAGCTTCGGTAGCTGCGCACGCCCAAACCCCGGCTTCGGCCACGCCGGCCCCCACCGCCGCCACGCCCGCCGCACCTGCCAAAGAAGAAGCCATTTTGCCCAACGGGGCCGTAGCGCCTGCCCCCATTGCCGCCGCGCCTGCCGACGCGGCCAGCACCTCCAAAATTGCCCCCGCGCCCGAAACACCGGCCGCCAACCCCAACGCCATCAAGGTAAAAGCTGAAGCCGTGGGCGGCAAGCTCACCGTGAAAACCGACAACCCCGGCCCGACCCGCGTCGAAGTATCCGATGGCGGCGGCCGACCGGTGCTTACCTACACCATGATGAACGGCCAGACGCCGGCCGTTCTCAACGTGGGCCAGCTGCCAGCCGGCACCTACATCGTGCGCTGCACCGCCTATGAGAAAACAGGTATGCGCCGCGTGATGATTGGGCAGTAAGCCTGTTACTGAATAAAAAAAGACCCGTTACGCTTATCGTAACGGGTCTTTTTTTATTCAAATTATTGCAGCGGTTCCAGCAGGTCCCATTTGTTGCCGTACAGGTCTTCAAAAACGGCCACGTGCCCATACACTTCGGAGCGTGGCGTTTCGAGGAAGCGCAGGCCGCGGCTTTGCAGCACTGGGTAGTCGCGCCAAAAATCGTCGGTGTGCAGAAACAGCCACACCCGACCGGCGCCCTGCCGGCCCACGGCCTGCTTTTCCTCGTCGGTTTTGGCTTCGGCCAGCAGCAGGCTGCAGCCGGCGGGACCGGGCGGCGCTACCACCACCCAGCGCTTGCCGCTGCCCATGTCCAGGTCAGAGGCAAGGCTGAAGCCCAGCACGTTGGTATAGAAGGCAATGGTTTCGTCGTAATCGCGAACGATTAGGGTGACGTGGGCGATTCGTTGGTTCATGAGAGCAGTAGCGCGGACTTTTAGTCCGCGAGCGGGTTAATCAAATTCGCGGACTCACAAAGTCCGCGCTACCTTACGCCTCTTCGGTTTGCAGCTGCCGGTCGTACAGCGCTTTGTATAGCCCCGCCGCGTCAGCCATGAGCGCATCGTGGGTGCCGTGCTGCACTATGATGCCGTCGTCGAGCACCAGGATTTCATCGGCCAGCTTCACCGAACTCACCCGGTGCGAAATAATGAGGCTGGTGCGGGCGGCCATAATACGCTGCAGGCTGCCCAGAATGGCATTCTCCGTCTTGGTATCCACAGCCGAGAGCGAGTCGTCCAGAATCAGGATTTTGGGTTCTTTCACCAGCGCCCGGGCCATACTCACGCGCTGCTTCTGGCCGCCCGAGAGCGTGATGCCGCGCTCGCCCACTTTGGTATCGAAGCCTTCGGGGAAGGCGAGAATGTTTTCGTACACATCGGCATCCTTGGCAGCTTGCAACATCCGGGCTTCTTCGGGTTCGTCAATGCCAAAGTTGATGTTGTTGCGGATGGTGTCGGAGAACAGGAATACGTCCTGCGGCACGTAGCCAATCTGGCCGCGCAGCGCGCGCAGCGAGTAGTCGCGCACGTCGGTACCGTCTATTTTAATGTCGCCACCGGTCACATCATAGAGGCGACATAGCAGCGCGGCCACGGTGCTTTTGCCCGAGCCGGTATTGCCAATCACGGCCAGCGTCTGGCCCGGCTTTACGCGGAAACTCACGTTTTTCAGGGCCTGAATGCCGGTATCGGGGTAGGTGAACGACACGTTCTCAAATACGATATCGCCGGCCAGCTCGCGCTCCACGTTCTGACGCGAGATGATGTCCGTTTTCTGGTCGAGGAACTCGTTGATGCGGGCCTGCGAGGCTTCGGCCCGCTGCACCAGCGAGGAGGTCCAGCCCAGCGCCGTGACCGGCCAGGTAAGCAGGTTCACGTAAATCAGAAACTCCGCGATGGTGCCCGTGGTGATGGTGCCGCGAATAACCTCCTGGCCACCCACCCACACCGTAATGAGCGTGCTCAAGCCTATGAGAAACAGGATAAGCGGGAAAAATAGCGAATTCACGAAGTTCAGGCTCAGCGACTTTTCCTTGTATTCATTACTAGCAGCCGAGAACTGCGCGTGCGAATCGGCTTCGCGCACGAAGGACTTCAAGACCCGAATGCCCGAGAAAGCCTCCTGCACAAAAGTGGTCATACCCGACAGCGCCCGCTGGATTTCATCCGACTTTCGCTCAATCAAGTTATTGACGTAGAAGATGCTAACCGACAGAATGGGCAGCGGCAGCAGCGTGTAAAGCGTCAGCTTCACGTTCACCATGAGCATGAGCGGCACGATGAGCAGGAACAGCAGCACCAGCTGCAGGAAATACATAATGGCCGGCCCGAGGTACATCCGCACGCGGCTTACGTCCTCCGAGATGCGCGACATCAGGTCGCCGGTGCTGTGGCGGCGGTAGAAGCTGAGCGGCAGCGACTGGTAGTGCTGGTAAATCTGGTTCTTCTGGTCGTTCTCGATGTGGCGCGACATCACAATCAGCGTCTGGCGCATGAAGAACAGGAAGATGCCGCGCCCCAGCGCCAGCGCAATAATGAGCACACCATAGAACAGCACGTTGCGCCCAAATAGCTGGTACACGCCTTTCTGGGCTTCGGTACCGGCGTAGAGGTGGTAGAGGTCGATGCCTTCGTTCACCAGGTCGAAGGCGTAGCGCACCAGCTGGGCCGGAAAAATAGCCAGCAGCGTGCTCAGGGCCACGAACAGCACCCCGGCGAGGAAATGCCACTTGTAGCGGAAGATGAACGGGTTAACGGCGGATAATGCGCGCACGGGCAGGATGGAAAAGGGGCCGGTTCGGGAAAATAGCGGTACTTTTGCGGCCTGAAACGTAAAGTCAATGGTCAATTCGAACGTCATGCTGAGCTTGCCGAAGCATCTCTACCGCAGTAGTAATTATTCACTTACGCGGTAGAGATGCTTCGGCAAGCTCAGCATGACGTTCTGAATTTTCGTACAAGCCCAAAGACCCAACAAAGTTACGCCGCACTATTCCCAACCCTCCCCAAATTCCCACATCCTCAATCTCCATCCCATGATTGAAACCCAGATTATCGCCCCCGAGTCGATTTTCGGCCAGATTGCCGAGCATCAGCACGAGCAGGTCGTGTATTGCCACGACCACGAAACCGGCCTCAAGGCCATCATCGGCATCCACAACACCGTGCTCGGCCCGGCCCTCGGAGGTACGCGCATGTGGCACTACGCCTCCGATGCTGAGGCCCTAAACGACGTGTTGCGCCTCTCGCGCGGCATGACCTACAAGGCCGCCATCTCGGGCCTGAACCTGGGCGGCGGCAAGGCCGTCATCATTGGCGACGCCGCCACGCTGAAGACCGAAGCCCTGCTGCGCAAGTTCGGCCGCTTCGTGAAGAACCTGAACGGCAAGTACATCACGGCTGAAGATGTGAACATGACCACCAAGGACATGGAATACATCCGCATGGAAACCAAGCACGTAGCCGGCCTGCCCGAGAGCATGGGCGGCTCGGGCGACCCGTCGCCTGTGACGGCCTACGGCGTGTACATGGGCATGAAAGCTGCCGCCAAAAAAGCCTTCGGTTCCGAAAGCTTGGCCGGCAAGCGCATCGGCGTGCAGGGCACGGGCCACGTGGGCACCTACCTGCTGGAGCATTTGCAGAAAGAAGGCGCGAAGCTCATCGTGACCGATTACTATGAAGACCGCGCCCTCGATGCGGCCAACCGCTTCGGCGCCACTGCCGTGGGACTCGACGAGATTTATGACCAGGAGATGGACATCTACTCGCCCTGTGCGCTGGGTGCCACGCTCAACGACGACACCATTCCGCGCCTGAAGGCCCGCGTGGTGGCCGGCTGCGCCAACAATCAGCTGAAAGTAGAAAACCAGCACGGCCCCGAGCTCGTGCGCCGCGGCATTGTGTACGCCCCCGACTTTCTCATCAACGCCGGTGGTCTCATCAACGTGTACTCCGAAGTGACCGGCGGCAGCCGCCAAGGCGCCCTCACCCAGACCGAAAAAATTTACGATTTCACCCTCCAGGTGTTGGCCAAGGCCGAAGAAGAAGGCACGCACCCGCAGGCCGCCGCCATCCGGCAGGCCAAGGAGCGCATCGCCAACGTGGGCCGGGTGAAGTCGACGTACTAAAGGAGTGTTGAGTTTTGAATGTTGAGGGTTGAGTTGACAGGTTTCCAGCGCAGTGTTGGTTTGCCAACTTAATCTTCAGCTTTCAACTCAACCCTCAACATTCAAAACTCAACCCTTTATGTTAAATCGCCGCCTCCTCCGTATCAAAGTCATGCAGTCGCTCTACTCCTACCACCAGGCGGTGGGAGCTGATTTGATGCTGGCACAGGACCGCATCGCGGCTGCTTTCGAGCCCGACCTGACGGCCAAAGAGGCCCCCGACCGTCGCCAATTGGAAGGCCAGCGCAAGATGGGTGAAGCCCAGCTGCGCGATTGGTACCGCACCGGTATCACGCCCGAGAAAACGGATGATAAAGCCGTGGACAAGGCTGTGACCGACGCCATCAACTCCTTCCAGAACCAGGTGAAGAAGGACGCTGATTTTTACGGCGGGCAGCTGTTGGTGGGCGCCGAAAGCATCCACGACCAGTACCTGCACCTCCTGAACCTGCCCGCCGCCCTGCTCGGCGTGATTGAGGAAGAGCAGAGCCGCGAGGAGCGCCGCCGCCTCGGCCCGCGCGAGGATGCCTTGGACGCGACCCGCCTGCATAAGAACAAGGCCATTGCCAAGCTGATGGCTAACGAGCAGTTGCAGAGCCAGACCATCCGGCGTAAGCTGGCCTGGGAAGGCTCCGAAGAAGTGGAAGCCCTGCGCGCCGCCTGGGAAGAAATGAAAGCCGACGAAACCATGCTGGCTTACCTCAGCGGCAAGGACATCGACCAGCCCGAAATGGACTACGATACGGACCTCGAAATCCTGCGTCACATCTACAAGGACTTCGTTTTCAAAGGTGAGGCCCTGCCCCGCCAGCTCGAATCAGACGACTTGAACTGGGAAGAAAACCGGCCCATCGTGCGCAACCTGGTGCTGAAAACGCTCAAGATGCTGCCCTACAGTGCGGATGAGAAGCAGGAGCTGATGAACCTTTCGGCCAACTGGGCCGACGACCGCGAGTTTGCCGAAACCCTTTATAAGCAAACGCTCATCGAGGACGACAAGATGGAGAAGCTCATCGCCGGCTCGGTGCAGAACTGGGACGTGGAGCGCGTGGCCCTGCTCGACAAAATCATCCTGAAAATGGCCCTTACCGAGATGCAGCTTTTCCGCGGCATCCCGGTAAAAGTCACTATCAACGAGTACATTGAAATCAGCAAGCTCTACAGCACGCCGAAGAGCAAACAATTTGTTAACGGCATTCTGGACAAGCTGGCGACGGATTTGGCCGCCAGCGGCGACATTCGCAAATCGGGCCGCGGCCTGCTGGACAACCAGTAAGCGACTTGCTGGTTAAGGTTAACCGGAACGTCATGCAGAGCGCAGCGAAGCATCTTGCCCGCTTCGTTGCAACAAGTAATTATTACTATTGCACGCAAGACGCTTCGCTGCGCTCTGCGTGACGTTCAGATTGGCCACTTTTGCATCTACGGCCGCGTTTCTGCGTACGCAGCTCTGAAAACACTCTCACCCAATTTTCCCCACTCCGACGACCATGGCTAGCAAAACCACCACCGGCATCCTGTGCTTCGCGGGCGGCGCCCTCACCGGCGCAGCCCTTGGCTTGCTCTATGCCCCCGAACCCGGCACCGAAACCCGCTCCTGGCTCAGCTACCAGCTCGAAAAGTACCGCTCGGTACTCGCCGACCTCACCGACAGCCTCGTGACCAGCCGCGAAGCCACCGGCCAGTCTTCCGCCAAAAGCGAAGGCCAGCGCGTGATTTCCGATGCCAAATCCAAGGCCGAGCAGCTACTCGGCGATGTTGACCAACTCATCAACCAAATCAATTCCCGCAAGGGCGCTTAATTTTTTTTACGGGTGTCTAAGTGCTTGACGGAATGGGAGAATGGGTGAACGGCCGATGAAAATTCAGCCCTCGCTCATTCTCTCATTCCGTTCTTTGCTTTCTCATCCAGTCATTTATTACCCGATACGATGCACGTAGTAACCCTTATTCCCGGCGATGGCATAGGCCCCGAAATCACGAAAGCAGTAACCGATATTTTCGCGGCGGCGCAGGTGCCCGTGCAGTGGGAAGAGCAGAACGCGGGCCAGACCACGTTCGACCAATCGGGCGAGCTGATTCCGAACGCCTTGCTCAAGTCGCTGGAAAAGAATAAGGTGGCCCTCAAAGGTCCGATTACCACGCCGGTCGGCAAAGGCTTCCGCAGCATCAACGTAACGCTGCGCCAGAAGTACGACCTCTACCAGAACGTACGGCCCAGCAAAACCACGGCCGGCATTCATACCCGCTACGAAGGCATTGATTTGGTGCTGTTTCGCGAAAACACCGAGGGTCTGTACTCGGGCCTGGAAATGTGGGACGAGCGCCTCGGCATCGCCGATGCCATTGCTCGCGTGACAGTGGAAGGCTCGCGCAAAATCTGCCGCGCGGCCTTCGCCTACGCCGCCAAGCACGGCCGCAAAAAGGTGACGCTGGCCCACAAAGCCAACATCATCAAGATGGCCGGCACGCTGATGCTCAACGCCTGCAAAGAAGCCAGCTTGGAGTTTCCGGAGATTGTGTTCGAGGATAAAATCATCGACAACATGTGCATGCAGCTCGTGAACAAGCCCGAGCAGTTCGACGTGATTGTGACCACCAACCTGTTTGGCGACCTGCTATCCGACCTCTGCGCCGGCCTCGTGGGCGGCCTGGGCGTGGTGGCCGGTGCCAACATCGGCGACAACATGGCCATCTTCGAAGCCGTGCACGGCTCGGCCCCTGACATTGCCGGTCAGGGCAAAGCCAACCCCACCGCCCTGCTCCGCTCGGCCATTATGATGCTGCACCACATCGGCGAGCACGCCAAGGCCGAGCAAATTGACAAAGCCCTGGAAGCGACTCTGATGAACCAGGAAGAATGCACCGGCGACCTCGGCGGCAAAGCCAGCACCAGCCAGTTCGCCCAGAGCATTATCGCCAAGCTGTAATTTTATCTGGCCGTACACCGGCTGTCATCCTGAGCGCAGCGAAGGACCTTATCACGAATGAACAAGTGTCCTGACGTGATAAGGTCCTTCGCAAGCTCAGGATGACAGACGAAAAAACGACCATCAACTCATTATGAAACAATACCTGATTCTGGCCGCCGCGCTTTCTCTGGCAGCCTGCAACCGCGACAAAGCCGCCGAAGCCGGCGTTGAAGGTGTGAACGCCGGGGCCACCGTAACCAACGACACCGCTAACCCCACCGTGGACAACCCCAACGTGGTGAGCGAGAACGAAGCGCCCAACCCCAACGCGCCAGTGATGAAATTCACCGAGTCGGAATTCGATTTTGGCGACATCAAGGCTGATACCAAGGTGCGCCATACCTTCACCTTTACCAATACCGGCAAGTCGCCGCTGCTGATTGAAGACGCCACAGCCTCCTGCGGCTGCACCACGCCCAGCTGGACCAAAGAGCCCGTGGCACCCGGCGCACAGGGCACCATGGAAGTGCAGTTCGACAGCCGCGGCAAGCACGGCATCATCAACAAGCAGGTGGCGGTGCGGGCCAACACCCAGCCCAACATCACGACCATTGCTATCAAGGGCAACGTGCTGGATGCGGCCGGTGCTGCCAACAAACCCCTGTAAGCCTTTTACTTTCGCATCATGTTTCTGACCCTTTTGCTGCAAGCTGCCGATGCCGGTGGCTACACCCAGTTGCTTTTTCCGATTGCCATTGGCTTGGTGGTGTATTTCTTTATGATTCGGCCGCAGCAGAAGCGCACGGCCGATGCGAAGGCCTTCCGCCAGTCCCTGGCCAAAGGCTCGCGCATCGTCACCATCGGTGGCCTGCACGGCCTCGTAGTTGACCTGACGGACGATACCGTGGTGGTAGAGGTGGACCGCGGCACCAAGCTGCGCTTCGACCGCTCGGCCATTGCCCGTGAGGTGGGCACCAAGGCGGTGGCCGGCACCACCAGCGGTGATGCCATCGCCTCGTAAGCCATGGAAGGGCCGCTGACCCGGGCGGGCCGGCTGCTGCGCTGGTTCGTGCGCCCCTTCGCGGGCCAGGAGCCCAGCTTTTACCGGGCCATCACGGCCTGCCTGCTGGCGGCAGGCCTGTTCTGGCAGATGAATGCCCTGAACAAAACCTACACCACCCGCCTCGACTTCCCGCTGGCCTGGCACTACGACTCGGCCCGCTACGTGCCGCTGCGGCCGCTGCCGGCCAAGGTTGCCGTGACGGTTACGGGGCAGGGCTGGCGGCTGCTGCGGGCCAACATGGGCTGGGGCACCCACCCGGCCGACCTGCGCCCCGTGCCCTACCCCGGCACCCGCTACCTGCCCGACGAGGCGTGGCGACGCGGCCTGCAAAATGCCCTCGAAGGCGTGCAGGTGAACGAATGGTCGGGCGACACGCTGCGCCTGACCTTCGACCGCTACGCCTCGCGCCGCCTGCCACTGGCGCTGCCCTCCGATTCGGCTCGCCGCTACAAAGCCACGTTTAAGCCAGCGGTGGTCACGTTTCGGGGGCCATCCAGCTTGGTGCAGGCACTGCCCAGCCCCTACCCGGTGGCGGTGCCTGCCCCCGATAAAGACGGCAACGCGGAAGCTGCTTTGGTGCCCCCGGCCCGGATGCGCGTTGCGGCTACCACCGTGCGAGTGCATCTGGCGCGCCGCTGATTTTCACTTCAAACCATTTGCAGCATGCTACGCATCGGCATTACCGGCGGTATCGGCTCGGGCAAAAGCATTGCCAGCCGCTTGTTTCATGTCCTTGGCGTGCCGGTGTACGACGCCGACACCCGCGCCCGGTGGGTAATGGAAAACGATGAAGCCCTGCGCGGCGAGCTGCAGGCCGCGTTTGGCGTTAATACCTACGATGTTGCTGGCCGGCTGAACCGGCCGGTGCTGGCCGGTTTGGTATTCAATAACCCGGTCCGTCTGGCTCAGCTTAACGGGCTAGTGCACCCGCACGTGGGCACCGATTTCGAGCGTTGGGCCACCACGCAGCAGCAAGCCGGCCACGCCTACGTACTGAAGGAAGCAGCGCTGCTCTTCGAGGCCGGCTCCTACAAACAGCTCGACCGCATCATCACGGTGTTTGCACCGCTGGTGGTGCGCACGGCCCGCGTGCTGCGGCGCGACCCGCAACGTTCGGCCACCGACGTGGCCGCCATCATGGCCAAGCAGCTGAGCGAGGAAGAGAAGATGCAGCGCGCCAACTACGTGCTGGTGAACGACGACGTGCAGCCGCTGCTGCCGCAGGTGCTGGCGCTGCACCAGCAATTTTTGGCGGGCTTGTAGCAGCGGGCAAAAAGAAAGGCCGCCTCTTGCGGGGCAGCCTTCATCTGGCAGAACGGAAAGGAGAGCGGCGGGTAATTAGATGCGGCCCGAATAGTCTTCGAGGGTGTCAATAACCTTCATCAGCTGCGGCACAGCCAGCGAGTAGTAAATCTTCGTACCGATTTTGCTGGATTTCAGCACGCCCCGGTCTTTGAGGGTAATGAGGTGCTGCGAAGCGATGGCCTGCGGCAAATCCAGGGCTTGGTAAATATCGGTCACCGACATCTGGCTGTCCTTGCCCTTGGTCTTCCCTAGCAAATCAACAATGGCCAGCCTTTTGGGATGCGAGAGAACCTTGAGCATAGCCGCAGCACGGTCCAACTGTTGCGCTTCTACACGCGAATGCAATGGTTTCATGAAGTCGATAAAGAGTGAAAAGTAAAATGGAAGTGTAGATAAGTGCAATACTTTGGCGCTACTGCTGCAAGACGTTTGGCACTTGGCCGTAGTTCCGAACGAATACGCAAAATATGGGTAAGTGGGTTTATCATTTATAAGATACTTAAATATTTACGTCTTTTCAGGTATTAGTGAAGCCGGCGGTCGGCATTTTCTGGTTTTACGGCTACATGAGGGGACATGGCTACCTTTGCCGACCGGCCGGCCGGCCGCTTTTCCCACCCAATTAATACCTCCTGATGCTCGACCTGCTCGCCAAATTTGAGAACAAGCGCCCCGAAATCGTCTTCGAATGGAAAGACGCCGAAACCGAAGCCGAGGGCTGGGTCGTCATCAACTCGCTACGGGGCGGGGCGGCCGGCGGCGGCACCCGCATGCGCAAAGGGCTGGACAAGCGCGAGGTAGAAAGCCTGGCCAAAACCATGGAAGTGAAGTTTACGGTGTCGGGGCCGGCCATTGGCGGGGCCAAGTCGGGCATCAACTTCGACCCGCAGGACCCGCGCAAGCGCGGTGTGCTGGAGCGCTGGTACCGCGCCGTGTTTCCGTTGCTGAAAAACTACTACGGCACCGGCGGCGACCTGAACGTGGACGAGATTCACGAAGTCATCGCCATTACCGAAGAGTACGGCCTCTGGCACCCGCAGGAAGGCGTCGTGAACGGCCATTACCGCGCCACCGAACCCCAGAAGATTCAGAAGCTGGGCCAGCTGCGCCAGGGCGTTATCAAAGTGGTAGAAGATGCCACTTTCTCGCCCAATCTAGCCCGCAAGTACACCGTGGCCGACCTCATCACTGGCTACGGCGTGGCCGAGGCTGTGCGCCACTACTACCGCCTCTGGCCCAACACGTCGCTGGCCGGGCAGCGGGCCATTATTCAGGGCTGGGGCAACGTGGGGGCGGCGGCGGCCTATTACCTGGCTGGGCAAGGCGTGCGCATCGTGGGCATCATCGACCGGGCCGGTGGCTTGCTGAGCACCGACGGGCTGGGCCTGGAGGAAATTCGGGCGCTGCTGCTGGCGCGGCAGGGCAACGCGCTGGCGGCCGATAACCTGCTGTCGTTTGAGGAAGTGAACGAAAAAGTGTGGTCCATTGGGGCTGATATTTTCATTCCGGCGGCGGCTTCGCGGCTCGTCACGCGCGGGCAGGTAGAGCAGCTGCTGGCCGGCGGCCTCAAGGTGATTAGCTGCGGAGCCAACGTACCGTTTGCTGACCCCGAGATTTTCTTTGGCCCCACCGGCGTGTTTGCCGACGAGCGCGCGGCTGTCATTCCCGACTTCATCGCCAATTGCGGCATGGCCCGCGTATTCGCCTACCTGATGGAAACCGGCGCCGAAATCACCGACCAGGCCATTTTCGCCGATACCTCGCGCATCATCGGGGCGGCGCTGGAACGTACGCACGCCGAGAATGCGCAGCCCACGGGCATTGCGCAACGCTCGTTCGAGATGGCGCTGCGGCAGCTGGTGTAGAGCTGAGTGTCAGCAATCGTCTGGCACGTCATGCTGAGCTTGCCGAAGCATCTCTACTGCGAGAGTAATGATTTACTACTGCGGTAGAGATGCTTCGGCTTCGCTCAGCATGACGTTCTTTTGCCTTTGATGCCTTTCCGCGTGAGCCGATAAAATCCTTTGCGCAATCGCATTTTTATTCGGTAACAATTCGATAACTTTGACGCCCTACTTTTGGTCGCCCCGGTTTCGGGGCGATTTTGCTTTTGCAGGAATTCCCTTTTGAACATATGGCTACTCTTAAAAAACCCAAAACCAGCAAAACCAAAGTTGCTGACGACATGCTGAACGCTGGCAGCGGCAAAACCATCAAGCAGCCCAACGTAAACGACGACAAGCTCACCTCCATCACGGAGATGCGCCAGAACGCCAACGGCGAAACCGCCATGGCCCTGGAAGACGAGCAGCGCCTGCGCAAAGCCTTCGTGGACAAGGACTGGAACGAAATCAAAATCGCCGACAGCTGGCAGATTTTCAAGGTGATGGCCGAGTTCGTGGAGGGCTTCGAGAAGATGTCCAAAATCGGCCCTTGCGTGAGCATCTTCGGCTCGGCCCGCACCAAGCCCGAGAACCCCTACTACAAGCAGGCCGAGGAAATTGCGGCCAAGCTGGTGCGCCACGGCTACGGCGTCATCACGGGCGGCGGCCCCGGCATCATGGAAGCCGGCAACAAAGGTGCCCGCTCCGAGGGTGGTAAGTCGGTGGGCCTCAACATTGAGCTGCCCTTCGAGCAAACGCACAACATCTACATCGACCAGGACAAGTGCATCGACTTCGATTACTTCTTCGTGCGCAAGGTGATGTTTGTGAAGTACGCGCAGGCCTTCGTGGGCATGCCCGGCGGCTTCGGCACGCTCGACGAGCTGTTTGAGGCCATGACGCTGATTCAGACCAAGAAAATCAGCCGCTTCCCCATCGTGCTGGTGGGCTCGGCCTACTGGAACGGCCTGTTCAAGTGGATTGAGGACGTGATGCTGCACGAGGAGAATAACATTTCGGCCATCGACCTGAACCTGGTGCAGATTGTGGACGACGCCAGCGAAGCCGTGAAAATTATCGACGACTTCTACCACAAGTACCTGCTGTCGCCGAACTTCTAAGCCGTTCGGTCGTTATTCAGCTACCAAGAAAGCCGGGCCGTATGGTTCGGCTTTTTTGTTGGCCGCGGTGCCATTTTTGCGGTTGCTAATCCTCTTCCAATGTCCAACGCCACTTCGCTGATTGAGTACGACTACCTCATCGTGGGCGGCGGGGCGGCGGGCCTAAGCCTGGCCTACCACATAGCGCAGGAGCCGCGGCTAGCCCTTAAGAAGGTGCTGCTTATCGAGCCTGAAGCGAAAACGCAGAACGACCGCACGTGGTCGTTCTGGTCCGATGCGCCCGGCGTGTTCGACGGCATCGTGGCGCACGAATGGCGCAAAATCGCCTTTCGCAGCCCCGGCTTCGAGCGCGTGATTGACCTGGGTCGCTACCGCTACAAAACCATTAACGGGCTCGCTTACTACCGCTTCGTGCACCGGGCACTGGCGGCGCGGCCGGAGCAGTTTACGGTAGTGCGCAGCGCAGTCGAAAGCGTAGAAAATACGCCCACCGGTGCACTGGCCCACCTTGCCGACGGCACCGCCCCCACCGCCCGCTACGCCTTCGACTCCCGCCCGCCGAACCTGGCGCAGCTGAAGCAACCGGAGAAGCACCGGTACTTGCTGCAGCACTTCGTGGGTTGGGAAATTGAGACAGAAGCCGACGTATTCGACCCCACTACGGTAGAGTTTATGGACTTTCGCGGCGAGCAGCAACACGAGGCGCGGTTCATCTATGTACTGCCGTTTTCGGCGCGCAAAGCGCTGGTGGAGTACACGTTATTTTCCGAAATCGTCTTATCAAAAGCGGAATATGAAACCGCCATTCGGGCATACCTAACCCACACGCTGGGCCTGAAAAGCTACCGCATTACGGCCGAGGAAGTAGGCGCGATTCCGATGACGGACCACCCGCTGCCGGCGCGGGCAGGCCAGCACATCCTCAACCTGGGCACGCGGGGCGGACGCGCCAAACCCAGCACCGGCTATGCCTTCAAGCGCATTCAGCAGCACTCGGCGCGGCTGGTGGCGGCGCTGGCTACCACCGGCCAGCCGCCCGCTGATGCAACCGGCGACAAGTGGCAATTTCATCTTTTCGATACGCTGCTGCTCGACATTATGAAGCGCCGGGGCGAAAGCACGCGCGACATTTTCCGCCAACTGTTCGAGCGCAACCCCGTGGAGCGCATCTTCCGCTTTTTGGATGAGCAAACGAGCTGGGCCGACAACCTGCGCATCATGAATTCAGTATCGGCCGGGCCGTTTATGCGCTCCATTGCGCAGGTGTTGCGCGGCCGACCGGGACGGCGGGAAGGAAGTTAAAAGTGAAGATTGAAGAGTTATAACATCACATAGACAGTGAATCTTAACTCCTCACTTTTAGCTTTTAACTGTCAGAGGAGCCTGCTCCAGCCAGCCCCGCGCCTCGTACACGGTTTCGATGGAAAGTGGCCGCAGTTGCGGCTCGGGCTCCGACAGGTTCAGCAAATAGCCGGTAAGTTCGGTGAGATTGTCGAGGTCGTGGGTACTGCAGAGCACGGTTTTCTTCTCCTGAACTGCCCAGTTGTGCACCAGGCTGAAAACCTGGCGCCGGTAATACGGGTCGAGCTGCTGGGTGGGCTCATCGAGCAGGTATACCTGAGCATCCTGCAGGCTGAGCTGGGCCAGCCACACCAGCTGCTGCTCGCCGCCCGAGAGCTGCGTGAAATCGCGGGCGGCCAGGTGGGCCATGCCCACGCGGGCCAGTGCGGCATCGGCCAGCGCATAATCGGCTGCCGAATAGGCACTGAGCAGGCCGTGGTGGCGGTAGCGGCCCATCACCACGAGCTCGCGCACGGCAATGGCGAAGCCCAGGCTGCCGCGCTGGGGCAGGTAGCCGAGCAGGCCGGCGGTGGCGGCGCGGCGCAGCGTGCGTACTTCCTGCCCGTGCAGCTGCACGCGGCCCTGGTACGGCAGCTGCCCCGTGAGCACCCGAAACAGGGTGGTTTTGCCCGCGCCGTTGTGCCCCACGATGGCCACGAAAGCCGGCTCGGGCAGGCATAAAAAAAGATTGCGGACCAACACCCTTCCGGGGTAGCCCGCAACCAAGTCCTGAATGTTGAGTGTTGAATGTTGAGTGTTAGATAACTGGCGGGTACCTGTCGGCAAATCGGCGTCAATCATTTAACATTCAACCCTTAGCACTCAACATTTCTAATATTCGTCCTCGTTGAACATGAAGTCCTCCTTGGTCGGGTAGTCGGGCCATACCTCCTCGATGTTTTCGTAGGGCTGGCCGTCGTCTTCCAATGCTTGCAGGTTCTCGACCACTTCCATGGGCGCGCCCGAGCGGATGGAGAAGTCAATCAGTTCGTCTTTGGTGGCGGGCCAGGGCGCATCTTCGAGGTAAGATGCCAGTTCGAGTGTCCAGTACATAGTGCGAAGGGATAAAAAAGGGTTGGCGAAGGTAAGGTTTTCCGGCTAAGATACAAACCGGGGGTTGCGCTGCTTCCGACAACGCATAATGCGGGCCAAGGTTCAACCAGCGGCCTGGGCTTGCTGCGTGAACAGCGCAATCAGGTCGTTTTTGGTGCGGATTTTCCGCTCGAAGGAGCGCACCTTGGTTTGCAGCATCTGCCGGAAGGCGTCGTTGGCGGGGCTGGGGCTGAGGTTGGCAAGGTTGTCGCGCAGCGTGGCCAGCTCCTGGTTGTCATCGACGAGAAGCGTGCGCAGCGTGCTGGCCCGGAAGCGGGCGCGCTCGGCCGGATTGGTGGGCATGGGCGCGCCGTCGGTGCGCTTGCGCAGGTGGTATTCCAGGGCGCTGAGCTCGAATATTTTGTCGCAGGCTACCATGAAGCGCTGCCAGATGCGGTCCGACTCCTCGCCGCGCACGGTGCCCACCTGCTTCCACTCGGCCTGCAGGGCTTTGGCGTGGTTGATGGCTTCCTGCGGGGGCACGTTCATCAGGGCTTCAGCGCGCTCGGCCAGGGCGCGCTTGCGGGCCAACAGCACCTCGGGCGAGGCCGGGGCGCCGGGCGCGCCAGCAGCCTGCTGCGAAGCAATGTGCGTTTTGAGGCGCTCGAAGAAGTGGTTGTTGGCGGCCCGAAAGCGCGTCCATAACTCGGAGGCCTGCTTTTTGGGCAGCGTGCCGTTCACTTCGCGCCAGGCTTGCTGCAATTGCTTGAGCGAGCGCGAAGTGGTTTCGAACTGGTCGGAGTTCTTCAGGTTTTCGGCCTGCTGAATGAGGTCGAGGTAGCGGGCCTGCACCCGGTTGGTCATGGCCTTTTTATCGGACTGAAACGCCTTGCGCCGGTCGAAAAATACCTGAATGGCATTCTGAAAACGGCTTTCGAGCTCTTCGGCGCGGGCTTTATCGACGGGGCCGGTTTTGAGCCAGCCCTGGCGCAGGTCCTTCACTTTTTCGCTGGCCGATACCCATTCGATGCTGTCGCGCAGGGTCTCGGCTTCCTGAATGAAGCCGAGCTTGGTGGCCAGGTTTTTTTCGCGGTTCTGGGCCACGGTGGCGGCCATGGCCTGCTCGGCGGCCACCAGCTGGCGCTGCAGGTCTTCGAAATCGCCAAGGCCTTCGTAGGTTTTGAGCTGCTCCTTGAGGTGCAGCACTTTCATCAGGAAAGAGCCTTTGTTCTCGCTGGCTTCCATGGTAGCCAGGGTGTTGGCCACTTTGGTGCGCAGCAGGCCGAAACGTTGGGCGAAGTACAGCAGGGCGGCTTCGGCGGTGTCCTTCACTAAGCCAATAGGGCGGGCGGGCTGGTCGAGTACCGGGCGCAGCCAAACGCCGTCGGCTTCCACGTAGCCGAAACGCTGGGCGTCGGCCAGCAAGTGGGCGGTTGATTCCATAAAATAATAACCTCGTGGGTAGGAAGCGTGTGGGAAAAGGAAAAGAGCAGGTCAGGGGTAAGCAGTACCGGGGCCGGAACGTGGAATACAGGAAGGAATTACAAGTTTACGGCAAAAAGGCGATGATGGGATGATGCGCCGCGCACATATGTCGATGTGCGGATTTTTGGCGCTTGCCCGGGCTGCGGCGAGGTTAGCTTGTGCCGCCGGGTTTGCCGTTCTTTGCGCTCCGCAACGACCGGCAAACCCGGCGGCGGCATTTCTCCTTCAGCAACTTCTATATATTTCCCATGAGCGACCAGACCATCATTTTCAGCATGGCCGGGGTAAGCAAGGTTTACCCGCCCCAGAAGCAAGTTCTCAAAAACATCTACCTCTCGTTTTTCTACGGGGCCAAAATCGGCGTGCTCGGCCTCAACGGCTCGGGCAAGTCGAGCCTCTTGAAAATCATTGCCGGCGTCGATAAGCAGTTTCAGGGCGAAGTGGTGTTTTCGCCGGGCTACTCGGTGGGCTACCTCGAGCAAGAGCCTCAGCTCGACCCCACCAAAACCGTGCGCGAGGTAGTGGAGGAAGGCGCCGCCGAAACCGTGGCGCTGCTCAAGGAATACGACGAAATCAACGAAGCCTTCGGGGCCGAGGATGCCGACTTCGATAAGCTGCTCGACCGCCAGGGCAAGGTGCAGGAGCGCCTCGACCAGCTCGACGCCTGGAACCTCGACACCAAGCTGGAGCGCGCCATGGATGCCCTGCGCACGCCGCCCGAAGAAGCCATCATCGGCAACCTCTCGGGTGGCGAGAAGCGCCGCGTGGCGCTGTGCCGCCTGCTGCTGCAGGAACCCGACGTGCTGCTGCTGGACGAGCCCACCAACCACTTGGATGCCGAAAGCGTGTTCTGGCTGGAGCAGCACTTGCAGCAATACAAAGGCACGGTTATCGCCGTGACGCACGACCGGTACTTCCTCGACAACGTGGCGGGCTGGATTCTGGAGCTGGACCGCGGCTCGGGCATTCCGTGGAAGGGCAACTACAGCAGCTGGCTGGAGCAGAAAACCGACCGCCTGGCCAAGGAGGAAAACTCCGAAAGCAAGCGTGCCAAGACGCTGCAGCGCGAGTTGGAATGGGTGCGCATGTCGCCCAAAGCCCGCCAGAGCAAGGGCAAAGCCCGCCTGGCCAACTACGACAAGCTGGCCAGCGAAGAAGCCAAGGACAAGGAGCAGAAGCTCGAGCTGTTCATTCCGGACGGCCCGCGCCTGGGGGCTCAGGTGATTGAGGCCGAGGGCATCACGAAGTCGTTTGGCGACAAGCTGCTGTTCGAGAACTTGAGCTTTGCGCTGCCGCAGGGCGGCATCGTGGGCATCATCGGGCCCAACGGCGCGGGCAAAACCACGCTCTTCCGCATGATAACCGACCAGCTGCAGCCGGATGCCGGCTCGTTTGAAGTAGGCCCGACGGTGCAAACCGCCTACATCGACCAGCAGCACGACTCGCTGGATGGCAGCAAGTCGGTGTTCGACACCATCACGGGCGGCACCGAAACCATGCTGCTGGCCGGCCGGCCGGTGAACTCGCGCGCCTACGTGAGCAAGTTCAACTTTGGCGGCGGCGACCAGGAGAAGAAGGTGGGCACGCTCTCGGGCGGCGAGAAAAACCGCGTGCACCTGGCCATGACGCTTAAGCAGGGAGCAAACTTATTGCTGCTCGATGAGCCCACCAACGACCTCGACGTCAACGCCATCCGGGCGCTGGAAGACGCGCTGGAGAATTTTGCCGGCTGCGCCGTTATCATCTCGCACGACCGGTGGTTCCTGGACCGGCTGGCCACGCACATCCTGGCCTTCGAGGGCGACTCGGAAGTAGTGTGGTTTGAAGGCAACTTCTCGGACTATGAGGAAGCCAAGCGCAAGCGTCTGGGCGATGTGGAGCCGAAGCGCGTGCGGTACAAGAAGCTGGGGTAATAATCCAGCTTACGCATTTACAAAAAACGCCGCCGTTCCATCTCAGAACGGCGGCGTTTTTATATAATCAGAGACCGAAATCTATCGGCGACGCATGAAAATGCTGACGTAGTACAGCAGCGAAGCCAGCGACGCCAGCGCCGCCACCACGTAGGTCATGGCCGCCCACCAGAGCGCATCTTTGGCCATGCTGTGCTCCTGGGGGGTTACCACGCCGCGCTGGTCCATCCAGGCCAGCGCGCGGCGCGAAGCATCGAACTCGACAGGCAGCGTAATAAACGAAAACAGTGTGCTGAGCCCGAACAGCCCAATGCCCAGCAGCAGCGGCACCGGCGTGCGGTTAATTAGGAAGAAGCCGGCCAGAATCAGCAGCGGCACCCATTTCGATACGGCACTGAGCGTGGGCACAAGGGCCGAGCGGAACTGCAGCATGGCGTAGGAAGTGCTATGCTGCACGGCGTGGCCGCATTCGTGCGCCGCAATGGCCGCTGCGGCAGCGCTACGCTCAGCGTACACGCCCTCACTCAGGTTCACGGTTTTATCGGTGGGGTTGTAATGGTCGGTGAGCTGGCCCTCGGTGCTGATGATGCGCACATCGTAGATGCCGTGGTCGGCCAGCATTTTGGCGGCGATTTCGGCCCCGCTCAGGCCCGAGCTCAGGCCCACTTGGGAGTATTGTTTGAACTTGCTGCGCAGCCGCCACTGGATAAGCCAGCTGGCCAGCGTGAGCAGAATTAGCAGAGGGTACATCTTAAAAAGTGTTGAAGGGTGAGGGATGAATGCCGAGTTAACAGCGGTACCGCTTCAGACGCGCCACCGCTACTCGTGCTTCATAATTTTTTCGACAATGCGGGAGGTACTGTAGCCCGGCACCAGCGGTACCGTGCGCACCTGCCCACCCCGGCTCAACACCAGCTCGTGGCCCACAATTCCACTCAGGGCGTAATCGTCGCCCTTCACCAGCACGTCGGGCTGTACCAATTCGATGAGGGCCAACGGCGTGGGCTCGCCAAACAGCACCACGGCATCGACAAAGGCCAGCGACGCCAGAATGCGGGCCCGGGCCTGCTCGTCCTGAATGGGCCGGCCGGGCTTGAGGCCGCCCACCGAAGCATCAGTGTTCAGGCCCACCACCAGCGCATCGCCCAGGTGGCGGGCCTGCTCCAGGTAGTCGACGTGCCCGAGGTGCAGCAAGTCGAAGCAGCCGTTGGTGAACACCACTTTGCGTCCCTGCGCCCGCCAGGCCGCCACGGTGGCCGGCAGCTGCTCGCGGCTGAGGATTTTATCTTTCGTCCACATCATTATTTATGGCTGAATGGCTGACTGGGCGAATGATACAGATGGCATAGTTATCCATTCAACTATTCATCCATTCAGCCATTGATGAAACTATTCACTGGTAAGCGGTTCGTGGGCCAGGGCTTCGGCTTCGGCGGCTACGGTGCCTTTGTCGGCGGCAGCTACAGCCACGAAGCTGATGGCACCCATTACGACCACCAATAGCGTTTGGGCGCCGTGCACCACCAGCGCGTAGGCAATCCCGGCTTCCTTGCTGACGCCGTACACCAGCAAAATGCCCTGCACCATCACGTGAAACGGCCCGATACCGCCCGCCACCGGCGCGGCCATGCCAAACGCCCCGAAGGTGAGCACTGCCAGGCCGGCCTTCATGTCGAGGCCATACGTTTCGGGAAAGCAGTAAAATGCCAGGTAATCCATCAGGTAATACACCGTCCAGGTAAAGAGGGTGTGCAGTAGAAAAAGGCCCTTTTTCTCCAGTTTTAGCACGCTGAACACGCCCGCCAGCAGGCCCTTCACGAACACCACACCCTTGTTGAAAAAGGCATTCTGCCGCAGCCGCTCCAGGTTGCGGAACAGGGCCACGCCCGCCACTACCAGCAACACCACCGCAATAACGGCAGCCACGAGCAGCGGCGTGCGGTTGCGGGCCAGGGCATCGTACTTGCCGCCCAGCACGTTCTGCGTCACAAAGCCCCAGAAGGTATTAAAATCAAGCAGTAGCACGCTGCTCAGCAGGCCTAACAGCACCAGCACGTCAATCACGCGCTCCGTCACCACCGTGCCAATGGCCACCTGCACGGGCACGCCGCTTGTGCGCCGCAGCACCGAGCAACGAATCACCTCGCCCATGCGCGGCAGCACAATATTGGCCAGGTTGCCCACCATCATGGCGTGGTACACGGCCCAGAACGGAGCCGGCGTCTGCGAAGCCTCCAACTGCATGCGCCAGCGGTAGGCCCGGCTGAAATAACCCAGCACCGACAGCCCCAGCGTGAGTACCAGCCAGGCATAGTTGGCCGTACGAATGGCGTGCCCGATGGCATCCCACTTCAGGCCGCGCATGGCGTACCACATCAGAGCCCCCGAGATGCTCAGCAGCAGCCCGTATTTGAGAATATTCAGAAGCGTTTTCAACTAGAATAGCCGGTAGTAATTATCAGACAAAGGTAACCCTGCGGCAAATGAGTAAGGGAGTAGATGAGTGTATGGCACTCAAGGCTTCCTATTTTACTTTTCTGCTCCCTACGCCTTTACCGCTCCACCACCACGTTGTCAATCAGGCGCACGCCGCCCAAATGGGCGGCCAGGCACAGCACTACGGCGCGGCCGGGCACGTAGGCGGCCAGTGGCTGCAGCGTTTGGGCATCGGCTACGGCAAAGTATTCGGGCGTGAGCAGCGGCTCGGCCGCCAGCGCAGCTTCGGCTTGCGCCTGCACCTGTAGTGGTGACAAGCCCTGCTGCACCTGCTCGGCGGCGGCCGTCAGCACTTGGTAGAGCAGCGGCGCGGCGGCGCGGGCCGGGGCATCGAGCCGGCGGTTGCGCGACGACATGGCCAGCCCGTCGGCCTCGCGGATGGTGGGCCGGGCCACAATCTCCAGGTCGAACGACAAGTCGGCTACCAGTTGGCGCACCACGGCCACCTGCTGCCAGTCTTTCTGCCCGAAATACGCCCGGTGCGGCCGGGCCAGGTGAAATAATTTGCTCACCACCGTGGCCACGCCGTTGAAATGGCCGGGCCGGTGCGCTCCTTCCATCACCCGTTCCAGGTCGCCAAAGTCGAAGCGCAGCACCGTGGGCTGGGGGTACATTTCCTCCACCGAGGGCGCGAAAAGCGCCGTGCAACCGGCCGGAGCCAGCAGGACCGCATCAGCGTCGGGCACGCGCGGGTAGAGGCGGAAATCCTCGGCGTTGTTGAACTGCGTCGGGTTCACGAAGATGGTGGCAATCACCTCGTCGCATTCGGCGCGGGCGGCCTGCACCAACTGGAGGTGGCCGGCGTGGAGCGCGCCCATGGTGGGCACCAGCCCGATGCGCCGGCCAGCTTGGCGGGCACTTTCGGTGTGGGCTTGCAACCCGGCGGCGGTGGTCAGTATCTGCATGGGTAAGAAGTAGGCCCCTGGAAGGGGTGCCAGGCGATGGGGTATTGAAATTCCGCTCAAAATTGTGTAATTTTGTGCACCCATAGTATGGCCTTGTTCCATCCTCTTCAAAAAAACCTGTATGTCGAAGCTAAGAATCCTCTACGCGGCCACCGAAATTGACCCGTTTCTGCAGACCACGAAAGTGGCGGAAATGCTGCGGCGGCTGCCGGCCAGCATGCAGGAGATGGGCTGCGAGATTCGCATTTTCGTGCCGCGTTTTGGCATCATCAACGAGCGCAAAAACCGCCTCCACGAGGTTGTGCGCCTGTCGGGCATCAACATTGCGGTCGGCGACGACGAGAAGCCGCTGGTCATCAAAGTGGCTTCGATTCCGACGGCCAAGCTGCAGGTGTACTTCATCGACAACGAGGACTACTTCCACCGCAAGTCGGCGCTGGTCGACAAGAACGATAAATTTTACGCCGACAACGACGAGCGCGCCATTTTCTTCTGCAAAGGCGTGCTCGAGACGGTGAAGAAGCTGGGCTGGTCGCCCAACATCGTGCACTGCTCCGACTGGATGACGGGCCTGATTCCGCTCTACCTGAAAACCACCTACAAGAAAGACCCGGTGTTCAAGGATGCCAAGTCGGTGTTCTCGATTTACAACAACGAGTTCATGGACAAATTCGAAGGCAACATTTTGGAGAAAGCCAAGATGTTGGACATCGACGACGACATGCTGGCTTCGCTGAAAACGGCTGATTTCAGCGGTTTCGTGAAAATGGGCATGGAGTATGCGGACACGGTGGTGCGCTCCGACGAAGACTTCTCGGAAAACATGAACGGCTTGTTCCACGAATACGCCCTCCACAACAAGCTCAGCCAGGTAGCGACCGATGAAAACCTGCACTCTTCTTACCTAGCCCTGTATAATGAATTGGCTAACTAGCCGTTGCGCTCCCCTGGCCGCCCTCGCTGCTCTGGCCCTGACCAGTTGCGACACCGGCACCGCTCTCAACGTGGACCTGCCCGACACGGCTACCACCAATACCCAGTACCAGGACTACGACGTAGCCAGCGGCACCGTGCGGCTGTCGCCAGTTCAAACCCAGAAAACCGACCATTTCCTCATTGGCCGCCTCGCCGATAACGTGGCCGGCACTACTACCGCCCGTGCGTTTTTCAACGTGGTGGATGTGAGCGCGACCGATTCGCTGCCGTCTAAATTCATTGACGCCAAGCTCTTCAGCGGGCAACCCACGCTCGATTCTACGGTGCTGGTGATGGGTTTTGACCGTGTGTATGGTAGCAGCAGCACGCCGGCCCGGTTCGACGTATCCACGCTGGGTACTCCCCTCGATGACCGGAAGGTATACACGTCCACGTCTTCGGAAACGGGGCTGACATCTTTGGTCGACAATGTGAGCGGCCGGCTCGACGCGACCAAGGTGCAGGTAATTAAGGCGGCCGATACCTCGGTGATACCCAATATTCCGGCCGTTACGACGACCGTGCCCGACCCAACGTTGCGGCTGGTGCTGCAGCGCCGGGTCGCCAACGGCTCCTCGCAGCCGGTTATGCCGCTGCCATTTGCCAACACCCTGTTTACCCAACTGCTTGTGCCAGGGTTTAGCCAGACGCAGCTCGATGCCAAGCTCAAGGGCTTGGCCATTGCGCCTAACTCCAGCTACAGCAGTGCCATTGTGAGCTTTGGCCGGCCCAACCTGTCGCGGATGATACTGTACTTCCACAGTACTTCCGCTTGGAAAATTCGGAAAAACATACTGCCGGCCGACACGCTGAAACGCTCGTACACGGTATTTTTCGGCCCTGCCTTCAGCAGTTCCGGGCTCTCGAGCAGCAGCGACCCCCGCTACTACACTCAGCTTACGAACGACTTGCCTTCCGCGCTGGCTGCGCTCAGCAGCACGTCGGGTATTGTGCCCAGCACGGTGCTTAATGGAACCAGCTACGCCCAAGAGGGTACTGGCTTTGGCACCCGCGTAACCTTTACGGGCTTGGATGCGCTGACCAAAGCAGCGGCAGCGGGCGGCCTTACCATCAACCGCGCCGAACTGCGCGTTCCGGTAAAACCTTATACCAACGTGCTATTTCCGAACCCGAATCAGCTTTATGCGGTAGAAGTTGGCTCGGCTAATGAGGTACTGCAGCGCCTTATCAACTTTCAACCCACCGACCGGGTGGTGCAGAGCGACGGCAGCAACCAGACCGGTGCCGACTCGCCAGCAGCAGGCTTCCTGACCACTGTTTCGGCTACCCAAACGTATTACACCCTGCCCATCACCAGCTACCTGCAGGCTTATCTGAACAATCAGCTGGGGGGCAACCCCACCGGAGGTATTGTGTTGGTGCCCAGCATCCGCAACAGCAACACGCTGACTCTGAACCGGGCAGTATTGGATGCCGCGAATATTAAGCTGCGCGTCTACTACTCCAAACGTTAATCGCGGCTTTGTAGCCAACTGCTACGAAGCTTACTCTCTTTAACCATTAAATTTTTCTGCCATGTGCGGCATTGTTGCTTACCTGGGCCATCGTGAGGCCTGCCCCATTATCCTCAAAGGCCTGCATCGCCTCGAATACCGCGGCTATGACTCGGCCGGCGTGGCCCTGCTCAACGGTGACCTGACCGTTTATAAAAAGAAAGGCAAAGTAAGTGACCTTGAAGCCTTTATTGCGGAAAAGAACACGCATGCCAACGTGGGCATGGGCCACACTCGCTGGGCTACGCACGGCGAACCCAATGATGAAAATGCTCACCCGCATTACTCGACGTCGGAGCGCATTGCCATCATCCACAACGGCATCATCGAGAACTACGCGGCGCTGAAAACGCACTTGCAACAGCAGGGCCACGTATTCCACTCCGATACGGATACGGAGGTTTTCGTGAACCTGATTGAGGAAATTCAAAAGCAGAATAGCTGCTCGCTTGAGGAAGCCGTGCGCCTGGCTCTGCACGAAGTAGTGGGAGCCTACGCCATCGTGGTGCTGAGCAAAGATGCTCCGAACCAACTCATCGCCGCCCGCAAGGGCTCGCCGATGGTGATTGGTATCGGCGACGGCGAGTATTTCATCGCCTCCGATGCTACGCCCATCATTGAGTACACCAACGAAGTGGTGTATGTGAACGACTACGAAATCGCGGTGATTCGCGACGGACAGTTGGAAATTCGTAGCCGCGAGGACGTGAGCCAGACGCCCTACATTCAGAAACTGGAAATGGAGTTGGACTCCATCGAGAAGGGTGGTTACCCACACTTCATGCTGAAAGAGATTTTTGAGCAACCCCGCTCAATTCTCGACTCGATGCGCGGCCGCTTGGAGTTGGAGGCCGGCCACCTGAATATGGGCGGCATCCGGGCTTACGAGCAGAAATTTATTAACGCCCAACGCATCATCGTAGTGGCCTGCGGTACCAGCTGGCACGCCGGCCTGGTGGCCGAGTACCTGATTGAGGACCTGGCCCGCATTCCAGTGGAAGTGGAGTACGCCTCGGAATTCCGCTACCGCAACCCGATTATCACGGAGCGCGACATCGTGATTGCCATTTCGCAGAGCGGTGAAACGGCCGATACGCTGGCCGCCATCGAGCTGGCGAAGAGCAAGGGAGCGACTATTTTCGGCATCTGCAACGTGGTAGGCAGCAGCATTGCCCGCGCTACTGATGCAGGTGCTTACACGCATGCCGGTCCCGAAATCGGGGTGGCGTCGACCAAAGCCTTCACGGCCCAGGTAACAGTGTTGACGTTGCTGGCCATGATTATGGGCCAGAAGCGCGGCACCATCACCGACACCAAGCTGCGCGAGCTGATGATTGAGTTGGAGACGATTCCGGCCAAAGTGGAGAAAGCACTGAAGCTGGATGCCCAGATTCAGGAAATTGCCGAGGAATTCAAGGACGCCACCAACTTCCTGTACCTGGGCCGGGGTTATAATTTCCCGGTAGCCCTGGAAGGCGCACTGAAGCTTAAGGAAATCAGCTATATCCACGCCGAAGGCTACCCCGCGGCCGAGATGAAGCACGGCCCCATTGCCCTGATTGACGAAAACATGCCGATGGTGGTGATTGCCACCCGCGACAGCTCGTACGAGAAAGTAGTGAGCAATATTCAGGAGGTGAAAGCCCGCAAAGGCCGCATCATCGCCGTGGTAAGCGAAGGCGATACGGTGATTCCGGCCATGGCTGAGTACGTGATTGAAGTTCCTCATACCAGTGAAGTGCTGATGCCACTGGTTTCGGTGGTGCCGCTGCAGTTGCTGAGCTACCACATTGCGGTGCTACGCGGCTGCAATGTGGACCAGCCCCGCAACCTGGCCAAGTCGGTGACGGTGGAGTAGTTATAGCAAAAAAAGTGATGGGGTGTGGTAAGCGAAACTACTCAATTATGACGCATAATGGGTAATTCCGCTAACTACACCCCATCACTTTTTCGGAGCTATAGCATCAGCATTATTGTAGCAGGACTGCTTTTCACCACGCTTCCTTTCGTGGCGCTGGCCTTCTATAACCATCCTTCTCTAGATGATATATTAGATGTTAGCCAAGTCCAGGAGCTAGGATTTTGGCAGGCTCAGAAGTTTTTTTACTTCTCACATACTGGCCGCTATACAACTACGGTTCTGTTAGCGCTGGCAAATCCACTATACTATGGCCATTGGGAAGCAAGTTGGTGGTGGGTAGCGTTGGTGTTTATACTTGGCACGTTGTTAATGCTTCGCTACGGTATTGGAGCGATACTTCATTTACGTACAAGGGATGCTTGGCTAATGGCTGGTATTATGCTGAGTTTGTGGCTGACATACGCGCCCGGCTTGGCTGAGGGACTATACTGGTTTACAGGCGCTTATACATATATAGTTGCGGTCTGGTTGCTGGTGGCGTGGATGGGGGCTCTTGCGCACTATGCCCACGCTCGCCAAAATAACCGTCATAAACGTCTACGACTTATGATTGTCGCAGCTCTAACGCTTGCTGTAGCGGGCACAACAGAGCCATTAGTGCTGCCTTTTGTGTTAACACTACTGGCAGCGGCAGGCTTGAGCTGGTATCTGGGACGTGGGCGCATAGTATGCCTGCTAGCAGTATTAGCCATAATAGGCAGTACAGTGTCGTTTCTGGCACCTGGCAACTTCATGCGCATGAGCAGCATGGGAAGCTCTTTTGGTGTAATCAAAACATTGGTTTATTCGGCAGGCACCAGCGCTTATCTGTTGCTTACTTGGATTGGCAACCCTGTTTTACTAGCGCTTTCGGTATTGTTGCTGCCTGCGCTGTACCGAATAGGACAGCAGCAGCAGCAGTTGGTAGTGCGCATGCTAGCAAAACTTCCGACTGGGTGGGTGTTCTTCATACTTATCGGATTACTAATAGCGGCCAACTGTCCGGCATATTATGCCAGCGGTACGGGTTTGCCCTTACGGGCACGGTCTATGCTTTACCTGATTTTTTTGATTAGCTGGTTTGGGTTATTGCTGACGTGGTGTTGCCGCCAAGCCGCGCGGCAGCATGTTAGCCCTATAGTAAGCTCGACAAATCCAATGTATTCGCTCTGGGTAGCGGTATTGGTGCTCTTCTTTTTCGCCGATTACAATATGCAAACCCGCGCGGCTATGCTTGGTCAAGGCAGCAATAACGCACTACGCGCATATCGGCAATGGCTAAGTGGCGATGCTGCCGGCTATGATGCGGAGCAGCGCGCCCGCTATCAGGCCTTTGCCTCGGATACGCCTCCGGTGATAATTACTCCGTTGCAGCATCGCCCGGACTTGCTGGTAAGTTTTGATATTATCGAAACGAGTAATCCTGATTTTCTTAAACGATACCGCAACTACTTGGCTGAGTAACGATACTTGGCCGTTATAAAAGCCCGGCAGCAACTGTCACTTACACCGCAAACGGCTCCCCGCGCAGCGCTTGCCGCTTGAGCAGCGGGCATACTTTGTAACGCTCGTCGTGGGTATCCTGCCACAGGGCCTCCAGCACGGCATACACGCGCTCGACGCCGATGGCGTTGGCCCAGGCGAAAGGGCCGCGCGGGTAGCTGGTGCCCAGCTTCATGCCGAGGTCGACGTCCTGCATGGTGGCGGTGCCTTCCTGCACGGTGAAGCAGGCTTCGTTGATAATCTGGCAGATGACCCGGGGCGTGACCAGGCCCACGCGGTCGGCCACCACGCGGTAGTCGGTGCCGAGGGCGGCGCAGGTTTCGGCCAGCTTTTCGCGGTCGGCTTCGTGGTAGAGGCTCACTTCTAGCAGAGGACGATTAAGGAGTGTGGGCAGGCCGCAGAAGCCGAAGAGTCCACCTGCCGGAAGTTTAGCCATTCGGTGCCAGTAGGAATCGACTATGGAATTTTCCAGAACTTCAGTAAATATTGGGAAACGTCCTTCTTTTAGAAGGAAATAAGAACCTATTCCACTTGAAGGCACCGAGAAGCAGAAAGCTACATCCGTAGTAGGAACAGCAACTTTTAGGTACTGCTCCATAGACTCATATTTCTTTCGCTCTTTTATTTCGGTGCGAACGAAGCTGTATTCGTGCGCCGGGCCGAACTTCTCGCGGAATTCCGCTTCGACGTGGCCGCCATCAATGACCAGAATGTGCATGGTTTCGGTAGTTACTTTGGGCCAAAGATACCCTAACCGACTCCGCATTATGGCCCACCAGATTATCCTCACCGACCAGGCCCCCGCGCCCATTGGCCCCTACTCGCAAGCCGTGAAGGCGGGCAACACCGTCTACGTTTCAGGCCAGATTCCCTTTGATGCATCCGGCCAGCTCGTGCCCGGCGACATCACCGCCCAGACGCACCAAGTACTCAAGAATCTGACGGCCATTCTCGCTGCCGCCGGCCTCACGCTGGCCGACGTGGTGAAGTGCAGCATCTTCGTGAAAGACCTCGGCGACTTCGCCACCATCAACCAGGTGTACGGCTCCTACTTCGACGAAGCCACGGCCCCGGCCCGCGAAACGGTGGAAGTAGCCCGCCTGCCGCGCGACGTGCAGGTGGAAATCTCGTGCATCGCCGTGGGCGCATAATATCCGGCCGGTGCGGGCGTTGGGATTGATTCATTTTCACTTCCAACCCCACCCCCCCGCATGAAAGAACTTGGACTCGGCCTGCTCATCATTGGGCTTATTTCGCTGGTACTGCCGCTGATTAACCCCAACGTGCATTACGTTTTCCTGAAATGGATTGACAACTGGGGCCCGACTATGGCCTGGGTTATTCGCGGCGGCATCACGCTGCTGGGCCTAGCGCTGTGGCTGGGCTACAAGAACCGGGACTAGCGGTGAATTGGTGAGGTGGTGAACTGGTGAGTTTGATATCCTGATGGCGCAAGCTGCGTAATTGAAACGTCAGACTCACCAGTTCACCACCTCACCAATTCACCGCCTTACCTTTGCGGCGCGTTCCGAACTCCGGGGCGCGCTTTTTTTCTGTTATGACCGAGAGAGAAGTTCGGGTGCGTTTCGCCCCCTCGCCCACCGGCCCGCTGCACATTGGCGGCGTGCGCACGGCCCTGTATAACTACCTGCTGGCCCGCAAGCTGGGCGGCAAGATGCTGCTGCGCATCGAAGACACCGACCAAAACCGCTTCGTGCCCGGCGCCGAGCAGTACATTCTCGAAGCGCTGGCCTGGTGCGGCATCGTGATTGACGAAGGCCAGGGCGTGGGCGGCCCCCACGGCCCCTATAAGCAGAGCGAGCGCAAGCCCATGTACAAGCAGTACGCCGACCAGCTCATTGCCGCCGGCCACGCGTACTACGCTTTCGACACGGCCGAGGAGCTCGACGCCATGCGTGCTCGCCTGCAGGCCGCCAAGGTGCCCAACCCGCAGTACAACTCCATCACCCGCGCTCAGATGCGCAACTCCCTCACCCTGCCCGAGGACGAGGTGAAGGCCCTGCTCGACGGCGGCGCGCAGTACGTCATTCGCCTGAAAGTGCCCCGCAAGGAGGAAATCCGCTTTCAGGATTTGATTCGCGGCTGGGTGGTGGTGCACTCTTCGGCGGTGGATGACAAGGTGCTGATGAAATCGGACGGCATGCCGACCTACCACCTGGCCAACATCGTGGACGACCACCTGATGGAGATTTCGCACGTCATCAGAGGCGAGGAATGGCTGCCGAGTGCGCCGCTGCACGTGCTGCTCTACCGCTACCTGGGCTGGGAAAGCACCATGCCACAGTTTGCCCACCTGCCCCTGCTGCTGAAGCCCGACGGCACCGGCAAGCTGAGCAAGCGCGACGGCGACCGCCTAGGCTTCCCGGTGTTTCCGCTGGAGTGGCACGGAACCGACGCCGAAACCGGCGAAGCCACCATCAGCCGCGGCTACCGCGAAGACGGCTACCTGCCCGAGGCGCTGGTGAACTTCTTGGCCTTCCTGGGCTGGAATCCCGGCACTCAGCAGGAGATTTTCTCGATGGACGAGCTGATTCAGGCCTTCTCGATTGAGCGCGTGAGCAAGTCGCCGGCCAAGTTCGACCAGAACAAGGTGAAGTGGTTCAATGAGCACTACCTGCGCGCCAAGTCCAACGCCGAGCTGGCCCCCTACCTGCTGCAGGCCCTGCACGAGCACGCCATTGTGTGCTCGCCGGAGAAAGCCGAGCAGATTGTAGGCGTGATGAAGGAGCGCGTGAGCTTCCCGAACGACTTCTGGCAGGAGGCCAAATATTTCTTCCAGGCCCCGACGGAGTACGACGAAGCGGTTATCAGCAAGAAGTGGAACGCCCCCGTGGCCGCTGCCCTCACGGCCTACGCCGAGGCGCTGCCCAGCGCGACTGAAGTTTCGGCTGAAGGCCTGAAAACCCTGTTCAACGATACCATGGCGGCCCAGGGCCTTAAGCCCGGCCAAGTACTGCAGGCCTTGCGCGTGGCCGTGACCGGCGCGGCCGCCGGCCCCGACCTGTTCGAAACGCTCGTGATTCTGGGCGTGCCCGAAGTGGCCGACCGCTTGCGCACGGCCGTGGCCACCATCGCGCCAGCTGCCTAAGCCGCCGGAGCAACGACCAGCGCCAAACGCCCTGAGGAAGCCCGCACTTGTTTTGGCAAGTGTGACTTTCTCAGGGCGTTTGGCATTTCTGGAATCTTGGGAGCAGCCTTTTGGACATGGTGCTTGTCATATAATTCGCGAACCTATCGAGGCGGCCTTGCTTACCCGAAGCGGCCAGAAATATCGCGGCACAACCCTCCTCCTTTCCCAACCATCTTCCTAATGAAAAAGCACTTACTTATTCATGGAGCATGCTGCCTGAGTTTTCTGCTTCCGGCCCTGGCCGTGGCTCAGTCGGCAGCAACAGCGACGGTGCCCACGGCCAACCAGCTTCACTCAGCGCCAAACGCAGCCGTCAGCGCCACCTTCAGCCAGGCACTTGGGGTGGGAGCGGCCGCGGCGTTGAAAGTGCATTCGATGCAGCGCGGCGGCATGCGCGCGGGCCATACGGGAGTGGTTAGCACCAACGGGAACACGCTGACTTTTGCGCCTACCTACGGCTTCAGCGCGGGAGAGGTAATCTCTGTGACGGCTATTGCGGGAGTTAAAAACACGGCGGGCCAGGCCATCATCCCCCCGTATAGCTGGCAATTTGTGGTGGCAGCGACGGGCCCGGGGCGCGGCTATTTCAGCACGGGCTCCGACCCCGTATTATTTACCGGGTCGAAGACGATAGTTGCGGGCGATGTCGACAACGACGGAGACATGGATATGCTGTCTGCCAACATCGGCGACCAAACCGTAAACGTCTGCCTCAACAACGGCCAGGGCGTTTTTTCTCTTGCCCCAAGCAACCCCAGTCCCAGCGTCCGAAACAACCCCTACGGCCTGGCTTTGGGTGACCTGGACAACGACGGCGACCTGGATTTTGTGACGGCTAACGTCAATGACCGGTCGGTAAGCGTGCGGCTGAACGACGGCACGGGCAACTTTACCCCGCATCCCCTGCACCCCGAAGTGGCCGTGGCGTATGGGCCCACCGACATTGCTCTGGGCGACCTGGATGGCGACGGCGACCTGGATTTTGTAACTTCCAGCCAGGCCGTATATGGGCGGTTGAGTGTACGCCTCAACAACGGCACGGGCACGTTTGTGGCGGCGGCCGATGTGCAGGTGGGCAGTTCGCCCCAGGGCGTTACGCTGGGCGACATAGACGGCGACGGCGACCTTGACATTGCCGCGGCCAACGTTTCGAGCAACAGCGTGAGCATCCGTGTCAACAACGGCTCGGCCAGTTTTGCGGACCCAACGGTCGGGGCGGAATTGCCCGTGGGCATGTTTCCGGAATTGGTAGTGCTGCGGGATGCCGATGGTGACGGCGATGTCGACCTGTTTACGGCCAATAACCACGATGGCACAGTCAGCCTCCGCCTGAACAATGGGCAGGGCCTGTTTACAGCACCGGCTACCGGCGCCGAAATAACAGTGGGTGGCTACCCGAAAGGCTTGGCCCTGGGCGACGTAGACAGCGACGGCGACATTGACTTGGTAGTCAACACCAATACCATCGCCCTGTATTTCAACGATGGCCAAGGCCTTTTTTCGTCGGCCCCGTACAACGCCATTCCCATTTCCAACGGTTGCGGCGGCAACATCGCGCTGAGTGACCTGGACGGCGACGGCGACCTGGATTTCCTGGGTCCCAATGCAGGTGGCGGCGCCTTCATCCGGCTGAATGGCAGCAGCAGGGTACTGGCCACGGCGCCGGCAAACCAGCCAGAAAGCGCCCTGGTAGTCAGTCCAAATCCGGCACGGTCGGTGCTCCGGGTGGCGGGGCTGGCGGCCCAGTGCCCGGTTTGCCTGTTCGATGTAGCCGGCCGGCTGGTGTACACGCTCCCTTATCCTGGCGACCACGCTCTGCTAACCCTACCGGACGGGCTGCCGCGCGGTTTCTATATCCTCCGTTCCGGCCCGCAGAGCCGGCGGCTGCTGCTGGAATAAATAACCAGGCCCCGGACCTGATAAGTGCATTACTTAATTCAACAAAAAGGCCATTCTGCTGCAGCGGAATGGCCTTTTTGTTGACTCAGGCCGAAGGTTGCTTCGCCTGTTTAGGCAGGGTAATTAATTTGACCTGAAAGGTTTACTTGTACCTTTAGCTAAGCCCGCAACGGGCCGTTTCTAACGCTTCCGTATTCCTACTGACCGGCTTGTTGCCGGAGCTTGCATTCAGACAACAGCATTGGCGCGGATTTTTTCTTTTTTCGACGCATTTTACCGCTGGTTTATTGCCGGGGTGGCCGTAGTGCTGTTGCTTGGCCCGGGCGGCAAGCCGGCCGCTGGCCAGGCCCTGCCGGAAACGCTCGAAGACTCTGTTGCCAAGCTCGACCGCAACTGGCACCGGGGCACTGCCCCCCCGGTGCGCCCATCGGCCCTGAGCCAGCCGGCGCGCGTAGACAGTGTGCGGAACCTGCTGGCGGCCCACCCAAGCCCCGATAGCATGCGGGTGTTGCTACTTACCCATCTGGCCGATGAGATGATGGTAACCGATGTGCGCGCGGCCGGTGCTACGCGCCGCGCGGCCTGCGCGCTGGCCCGCCGCGTTGGCCTGCCCGATTTGCTGGATGAAACCCTGCTCGACCTGGCCGATTACCACATTGCCCTGGCCGAATACGATTCGGCGCGGCCCCTCCTGCGCGAGGCCCAGCGTATTTTCACCCGGCAGCACGACCTGGGCGGGCAAATGCGCTGCCTGGGCCGCCGCGCCCGTATGGCCGACCAGCAGGGCCGCCTGGCCCAAGCGCTCGACTACTGCCTGCGGGCCATGGCCATGAGTTCGACCGGCGACCAGCGCCGCTTTCATACCAGCCTGAAGATTCACGCAGCAAGCCTCTACACCCGGCTGGGCGAGTACGCCACGGCCGACACCTACCTGCGCGAGGCGCTGGATATTGCCCGCCGCTACGAATACCCCGACCGCATCAACCTGATAATGGGCGAATTGGGCGAGCTGGCTCGTCGGCAGGGCCAGTGGGCCAAAGCCCGCCATTACTACCGCCTGAGCATTGCCGTGAGCCGCCAGATTGTGGTGACCGACCAAGCCACGGTGCGGGCCGTACGTTTCCATCTGGCCGATGTGACCGAACGCCTGGGCCAGGGCATCGAAGCACTTAGCCAGGCCCACGCGGCCCTGCGCGAAGCCGTGGCAGCCCACGACGTGCTGCTCGTGCCGCAGCTGCTGGCGCTGCTGGGCCGCACCTGGCTGCACCAAGGCCGCCCCGATAGCGCCGTGGCTTACGCCGAGCGTAGCCGCCAGGCCAGCACCCGGGCGCAATCGCTCGAAGGCCTGCGTGCGGCCTACGAAGTGCTGGCCCGCGCCCAAGCCGCGCGCGGCAACTGGGCCGCGGCCTACCAAAATTACCGCCGCTTCGATACCTACAACGACAGCCTGAACGGCACCGACGTGAGCCGCCGCACGGCCGCCCTGCGCTTCAACCACGCCGCTGCCCAGCACCGCGCCGAACTGGTGCTGCTGGGCCAGCAGCAGGAACTGGCCCGCCTAAAACGGCAACGCCTGGCCGCCGGCCTGCTGGCCCTGGCCTTGGTAGCGGGCAGCGGGGCCGCGGCGCTGCTCTGGCGCTACCGCCAGCACCAGCGCCGCCGCGAAACCGATTTGCGCAACGCCCTGGCCGCCGACCTGCACGACGACGTGGGCACGTTGTTAGGCCAGATTGCCCGGCAGAGCGGCCTGCTGCAGGAAGGCTTGGCCGATACCACCAGCCAGCGCCAGCAGCTAGACGAAATTACCGAAGCCAGCCGCTTGGCCGTGCGGCAGCTCAACGACGTGGTGTGGAGCCTTGATGCTCACAACGACTACCTGCCCAACCTGCTCGACCGCATGCGTGACTATGCCTACGAGGTGATGGGCGTGGCAGGCCTGGAGGCTACATTCGACTTGCCAACGGAATTGCCCGACCAGCGGCTGTCGGTGCTGCTGCGCCGCAACCTCTACCTCATCTACAAAGAGAGCCTGCACAACGTGCTGAAGCATGCCCCCACTGCCACGGCCGTGGCCATAAGCCTGCGCTACGTGGCCAGCAGCCTGCCCCAACTGGTGCTGGAAGTACGCGACAATGGCCAGTTTGGGCCGGAAACTGATACCAGCCGCCGCCCGGGCCACGGCCTGCGCAACATGGCGGCGCGGGCCGAAGCCATGGGCGGCGCCGCCACGGCCGGACCAGTGGCCGGCGGCGGATTCCGGGTGCAGGTAGCCGTGCCGCTGGCGGCCCCGCGTCGTTCGTTCGGACTATAGGGAGGTGACTGACACCCGGCGGCGCCGTGCCGCAAAGTCAGACTGGCAGCGCACCAACATGCAATGCCAGTCTGACTTTGCGGTAGTTTCGGGAAGCAGACAACACCCAAGCAGGTGCTTTTCACGTAGAGCAGCGCAGTATTTCTCTTGCTTCCGCATCCTGCATCATGGCCAAGAAACCCGTTAAACCGAAGAAAGCCACCACCGACCCCACCAAGAAAGCCCGCGTGCACAAAGAGCTCGAAGGCTTTGAGATTGGGGTGAACCCATTGGGCGAAATCACTTCCAACTACAGCATCGAGCAGATTAACCAGTTTCTGGGCCGCCACGTGCGCGACAAAAAGCTGGTGGACCGCGCCGGCCAGTTTGGCGAAAAACCAGGGGCTGGCGAAACCGAAGACGACGCCTTCCCCATAGAAGACGGTCACCAGGAAGTAGAAGAAACCGACGAGGATTTCATCAAGCGCACCAGCCGCGAAGCCAAGCGCAAAAAAACGGTAGAAGACCCCGAAAAGGAAGCCGCCGAAACCCGCAGCGAGCTACCGCAGGACGAGTAGCGGTTGCTCGCTGCTACTAGGGCTCACAGCGTGCTTGTGGTCCCCACCCGCAGCCCTTTTTCAAAAGATTCTACTTTGATAAGCTGGCCGTTGGAATAGGTTTCGACGCGGCTGCGCTTGTTGTGCTCAAATATTTCGACTTGGGTGAGCTGGCCTTTCTCGTAGGTTTCGGCCCGGGTAATAGCGCCGTCGACGTAGGTCTGCACCGCCGAAACCTGCCCGTCGGGTTCGTAGCTCGTCCAAGTGCCGTACCAGTAAAAGCGCGGGGCCTTGCCCCGGCCGGTTACCCACTGGGCGGGGCCGCGCCGGGCCAGCTGGCCGCCCGGGTGCCAATAGCTTACCTCGCAGTAACCGTCCTGGCTATAGGTTTCGGTGCGGTCGAGCTTGCCCGTGGGGTCGTAGTATTGAAACGTTTTCACCGGCCGCCCGTGGCGGTAGCGCCCGGCCGTGTAGGGCTGCTTTTTGGCATCGTCGTAATAAGTACGCCAACGGCCGGTTTCGAGGCCGTGCCGGTCGAAACGGTTGGTTTTCCAGAACGCCCAGGCGGGCGGAGCCGTGGCAAAACGCGAGTTGGCGCAGCTGCCAAGTAAGGCACTGACAACGAGCAGCAGCAGCAAGTGAGAAGCACGCATAGCGGGAAAGGAAAAAGGTTGAACTATAAAGTTAGTTGAAAGATATTTCCCCAACGCACCCGCCCGGAAATATTGTGCCGGCCACCTGTTCAGCTCAAAAAATAGCCTGTTGCCTATATCTTTGGCCACGCCAACTCCCTCGCCAGCTTATGCTATGACCTCGCACGACGTTGATTACCGCATTCTGGGCTCCGACATTCAGGTGCTCGAAATTGAGCTCGACCCCAACGAAACCGTGATTGCCGAGGCCGGGGCCATGGTGTACATGGAAGAAGCCATCGCCTTCGAAACCAAGATGGGCGACGGTTCCGAGCCCGAGCAGGGCTTTATGGGCAAGCTGTTTTCGGCCGGCACCCGGTTGCTTACCGGCGAGTCGCTGTTTCTCACGCATTTCACGCACCGCGGCAGCTACGGCAAAAGCAAGGTGGCTTTTTCGGCCCCCTACCCCGGCACCATCATCCCGATTAACCTGCGCGACATGCCGCAGGGCCTCATTGTGCAGAAGGACGGGTTTCTGGCCGCCGCGCGGGGCACCAAAATCAGCCTGCACTTCAACCAGAAGTTCGGGGCTGGCTTTTTTGGCGGCGAAGGCTTCATCCTGCAAAAGCTCACTGGCGACGGCAAAGCCTTTGTACACGCCGGCGGCACCATCATCGAAAAGCGGCTAAACAACGAGCTGTTGCGCGTAGATACCGGCTGCGTGGTGGCCTTCGAGCCGGGCATCGACTTTAGCGTGGCCCGGGCCGGCGGCCTCAAATCCATGATATTCGGAGGCGAGGGGCTGCTGCTGGCCACGCTGCGCGGCACCGGCCGCGTGTGGCTGCAATCCATGCCCGTCAAAAAACTTATTCAGGCGCTGTCGCCAATGGGTGGCAATGCCCAGAAGGAGAGCGGCGGCGTATTGGGAGGCCTGCTCGGCGGCATGCTCGATGAGTAGCGCTTCCGGCCAGCTTACTGCAGCGACTCGACCGGGGCTGGGGCCTGCGCTTCGCGGTCGGACCAACTCTTAATTGCTGCGCCTACTGCCACTAAAAGCAATACTCCTGCTACAATAGCCACCCGAATCAGAAATTTATGGTCGGCATTTTCGTCGTGCTTGCGACGGGCCATTTCGCGGCGCTGGCTGCGGGTTTTGTACGGCCGTTGGTAGGCCGATTTCTGGCTGGCCGAAACTTCAGTAGTCGAAGGCATACAATGCAGGACGGGTGGGAAAAAGAAGAACGGTGTAATTATTACGGTAATATTACTTATTCAGATTGCATTGTTTATAATAAATCTACTAATGGCCCAAACAACTGGCTAAATGCCACATTGTAGCCGTTAAGTGGCCGAGCTTACGCAAGGCTACCGGTTGGGCGCGCCAGGGGTGGCCGCCGTTTGCAGCACCGCCTCCAGCACCTCGCGTGAGTTGAGCAAGCGCGGCACTTTGTGCTGCCCGCCCAGCTTGCCCTGCCGGGCCAGCCAGGCTTCGAACGTGCCGGCGGGCACCGCGTGCAGGCGCGGCGGGGCCAGGGCCAGGCCCCGGTGGCGCTTGGCAGCGTAGTCGGAATTGAGCTCGCCCAGCGTGGCATCGAGCACGGCCCCGAAGCGGGCCAGGTCGGGCACCGCGTCGCCCACAAACTCTACCGCCCATTCGTGGCCGCCCCGTGAGGTGGCGCTGTCGGCCGCAAACCATACCGGCGCGGCCGTAAAGTCGCGCACTGCCGCGTGGGTGGCCCGGCAGGCGGCAGCCACGGCCGCCTCGGCATTCTCAATCACCACTTCTTCGCCAAATGCGTTGAGGAAGTGCTTGGTACGTCCCGTGATGCGGACCCGGTAGGGCGCCAGCGAAGTGAAGCGCACGGTGTCGCCCACCACGTAGCGCCACAGCCCAGCGTTGGTACTGATAACCAAAGCATAGGGTCGGCCCAGCGCTACTTCGGCCAGCGGTACGGCTTGCGGCTCTGGCGCGGCCCACTGGTCGGCGGGCAGAAACTCGTAGTAAATGCCGTGGTCGAGCAGCAGCAGCAGGTCTTCGGTTTCGGGCTGGTCCTGCAGGGCAAAGTAGCCTTCCGAAGCGTTGTAGATTTCGAGGTAGCGCATGCGCGCATCCGGAATCAGCTGGCCAAACAGCTCACGGTAGGGCCCAAACGCCACTGCGCCGTGCAGAAACAACCGCAACTGCGGCCACACCTGCCCGATGTGCTCGGCCCCGGCCAGGGCCACTACGCGACGCAGCAGCACCACCATCCAGGTAGGCACGCCGGCCAGCACGCGCACATCCTGGCGCAGCACGTGGCGGGCAATGCGCTCAATCTTTTCTTCCCACTCCCCGAGCAGTGCCAGGGGCAGCGGCGGCGTGCGCAGCCCTTCGGCCCAGCCCGGCAGCTGCGCCATGATGACGGCCGACACATCGCCGGCCCGCGCCGCCGGCTCCGAGGGCCGGAACGGGTTGGGGCCCAGCGCGCCGCCCAGCGAAAGGGTTTTGCCAGCCAGCAGCCGCTCCTGCGGGTAGAGGTAGGTGCTCAAGGCCAGCATGTCGCGCCCGGCACGGTAGTGGCCGTGGTGCAGGGCTTCCTTCGTCACGGGGATAAACTTGCTGCGGGCGTTGGTGGTGCCGCTGCTTTTGGCAAACCACTGCGGCCGGCCGGGCCAGAGTACGTCGGCCTGGCCGCGCAGCACTTTTTCCAGCTCGGGGTAGAGCTGCTCGTAGGTGCTCACGGGCACGCGCCGGGCAAATTCTGCCGCACTCAGCCGCTCGCCGTAGCTGTAGCGCCGGCCCCAGTCGGTGCGTTGTGCCCGGGCCAGCAGCCCCCGCAGCAGGTGCGCCTGCGCCTCGTGCGGCTGCGCCCGAATGCGCGCCAGCCGGGGCAAGCTGCCGAGCTGCACGGCGCGGGCAATAAGCTGGTCGAGCATTTATTTGGATTGGATGAAGCGGGCACAAAAGAACGTCATACTGAGCTTGCCAAAGCATCTCTGCCGCGAGAGTAATTCGTTTACTGTTGCACGCGAGATGCTTCGACTGCGCTCAGCATAACGTTCTCTTCTACCAGCTTACTTCTTACACATTGCGCTTAAGCTCGAAATTCTTGCCCAGGTACACGCGGCGCACGGTTTCGTCGCCGGCCAGCTCTTCGGCGGTACCGGCTTTCAACAGCTTGCCTTCGAAGAGCAGGTAGGCGCGGTCGACGATGCTGAGGGTGGAGTTTACGTCGTGGTCGGTGATGAGCACGCCAATGCCGCGGTGCTTGAGCTTGGCCACAATGCCCTGAATTTCTTCGGTGGCAATGGGGTCGACGCCGGCAAAGGGCTCATCAAGCAGTACGAATTTGGGGTCGACGGCCAGGGCGCGGGCAATTTCGGTGCGGCGGCGCTCGCCGCCGCTCAGCACTTTGCCCAGGTTTTTGCGCACGTGGCCCAAGCTAAATTCTTCGAGCAATTCCTCGACCTTGGCTTGGCGGGCATCCTTTTTCATGCTCGTCATTTCGAGCACGGCCATGATGTTTTCCTCCACGCTCAGGTCGCGGAACACGCTGGCCTCCTGGGCCAGGTAGCCCACGCCCAGCCGCGCCCGCTGGTAGATGGGCATGGTCGTAATCTCGGTGCTGTCGAGGTAAATGCGGCCGCTGTTGGGCTTCACCATGCCCACCATCATGTAGAAGCAGGTGGTTTTGCCGGCCCCGTTGGGCCCGAGCAGGCCCACGATTTCGCCCTGTCCTACGGTCACCGACATGTCGTTGACGACGGTGCGGGCTTTGTATTTTTTAACGAGATGGTCGGCGCGAAGAATCATGTGAGCAAAGGTAAGGCGCGGGCCGGAGGCAGCCCGCCGCGAAAGCAAACGCAATCGGCTGCACATTTATTCGGCACGCCGAGTAGTTGACTTGAATTTTTCCGCTACTTTTAGGCTCACAACTAACCCACCACCACTCTTTTTAGATTATGACGGTAAAAACACTACTCCTCGCGGGGGGCGCGCTGCTGGTCAGCGCGTCGGCGGCGTCCGCCAGCGGCTTCCAGGTGAACCTGGGCGGGCAAAAGAACATCGGCATGGGCGGAGTAGGCGTAGGCTTGTCGCTCGACCAGGCCGCCATGTTCTACAACCCCGGTGCGCTGGCCATGGTGCGCGAAAACGGCGTGCAGGTAGGCGTGAACGCCGCTATTGCCCGCGTTAGCTACAGCAGCCAATACGGTGGCGACCAGACCGGCATCGACCACAAAGTGGTGACGCCGTTCAACTTCTACGCTGGCTTCGGCCCTAAAGAAGGCAAGTTCAAGGCGGGCATCGCCGTGTACACGCCCTACGGCAGCACCCTGAAATACAACGACAACTGGGACGGCCGCTACGCCCTCACCGAAATCACGCTGCAATCCATCTACGTACAGCCCACGGCCTCGTTCGCCATCACCCCGACCCTGAGCGTGGGCGCGGGCCTGACGATTCTGGCCTACGGCAACGTGAACCTGCAGAAGGACCTGCCCCTGCCCACCGGCAACGGCCACATCACCCTCGATGGCAAAGCCAAAACCCAGTTCGGCTACAACGTGGGCATTTTCTTCAAGCCCACCGACAAGCTGAGCGCCGGCGTGAGCTACCGCTCGCGCATCAACGCCGAAGTGGAAAGCGGCGACGTGACCTACTCGGGCCTGCCCACGGGAGCCAGCGCGGCCACCGTCAACCGCGGCTTCACGGCCAACAAATTTTCGGCTACCCTGCCGCTGCCGGCCGTGGCCAGCGTGGGCGTGGGCATTACGCCAACCGACAAGCTGACCATTGGCCTCGATGCTTCGCTGACTTTCTGGAGCGCCTACCGCTCGCTCGACTTTGCCTTTAGCGGCAACAACGGCAACGGCACCACCGATGGCCTGGTTGGCGGCAACACCACCAGCTCTTCGAAGCGCTACTACCAGGATGCACTGGCTTTCCGGGTGGGCGGCCAGTACAAGGTGAGCGACAAGCTGGCCGTGCGCGCTGGCGCGAGCTACGACTTCACGGCGGTGAAAGACGGCTACGTGGGCCCCGAAACGCCCGATGCTGACCGCGTGATTCTGACGGCTGGCCTGAGCTACCAGGTAACCGAGCACCTCGGCGTGGATGCGTCGTTCCTGTTCGAGGATTTCCTCAAGCGCACCCAGACCCAGGCCCAGTTGCTCGACAACGGCACCACCGACCGCGTGGCCGGCACCTACAAAACCCAGGTGTACGTGCCCGGCATCGGCCTGCACTACAAGTTCTAATTCCTCCCACCCGACTTTAGACTCTTTTCGATATGAACCTGCTTATTAACCGTACCACGCCGGCGCTTGCCCTGTTGGGCCTGGGCCTGGCCGGCTGCCAGCCCGACATCGATGCCCCAACGGCTTCGACCGGCTCGGCCAACTTCTCCAGCTACGTGGCCGTGGGCAACTCGCTCACCTCGGGCTATTCCGATGGTGGCCTTTACAACGAGGCACAGTCTGCTTCCTACCCGGCCCTGCTGGCCCAGCAGTTTGCCAAAACCGGCAAAGGCCCCGCCAACTTTGTGCAGCCCTCGTTTTCGGCCGCCAAGAAGGACGGCTCGGGCTACATCAAGCTACTGCTGGTAAACGGAGCGCTGACCCCCGTGCAGCCCACGCCGCCGCCCAGCACCACCAACCCGAATGGCAACAGCTACCTCGGCGAGGCGGTCGCTTTTACGGGCAACAAACTGGCCGGTTCGGGCCAGGACGAGCTCGAAGCTTACAGCGGCAACCAGCCCGACAACTTGGGTGTGCCCGGCATTTCGGTCCTGAGCGCCGATAAAACGGCTTCCTCGACCGGAGTAGCGGCCATTGACGCGGCTACCCGCGGGGCCGCCGCGGCCTACGGCATTATCAATCCCTTCTACCAACGCCTGCTGCCCGCGGCCGACCGCGGCACGAAGGACTACGTGACGTACATCGGCCAGAAGTCGGCCACATTCTTCACCTGCTGGATGGGCAACAACGATGTGCTGACTTACGCCACCAACGGTGCCGTAGTCGATGCCGCTAACCCGTTCAGCGGGCTCACCGACACCACCAGCTTCGGCAAGGGCTACCGTAACATCGTGGCCACGATTTCGAAGAATGGCACGGTGGGCGGCGTGTGCGCCAACATTCCGAACGTAACCGGCATTCCGTATTTCAACACGGTAACGGTAGCGGCCGTAGCGGCCGCTTTCAAGGCCCAGAACGCTGCTTCGCCCGGGGTATTCATCTCGGTAGCCGGCACCACGCCGGTGCGCTTGGCCACTTCGGCCGACTTGCTGACGCTTACGGCCCAGGCTTACATTGCCGCTACCGGGGCAGGCAGTACGCCAACCAACCCGCTGCCCAGCAAATATGTGCTCGATGCTGCCGAAGTAACGACGGTAATCAACCGAACCAATCAGTTAAACGCCATCATCGCCAAAACCGCTCGTCAGAACAAAGTAGCGTTGGCCGACATGAACACGTTCTTCAACACCATCTCGCAATCGGGATTTGTGACGAGCACCGTGAACAACAGCGCGACGTTTGCTTCGGGCAACCTGTTCAGCCTCGATGGCGTGCATCCCACGCCCCGTGGCTACGCGGTGGTAGCCAACGAGTTCATCCGGGTTATCAACGATTTCTACCGCGCGTCGGTACCGACCGTGAACCCGAACAACTACCGCGGGGCCGTGTTCCCGCAATAGTTAGGCGCGGCGCCTTCAGGCGAATGCGAAAGCAAAAAGCCCCTTCTCCGGCCGGAGAAGGGGCTTTTTTATGCGGCAACGCGAATGCTGGCCGCATCAAGCCGTTTGACCAGCCAAGTGCGCGGCAATCAGTTGCGCGTGGTGACGGCCGTTTTCGATGAACCAGCGGCTGGTGGCCCGGCCGCCGCACACGGTGCCAGCCACGAACAGGCCGGGCCGGGTGGTCTGGTGGGTGGCGGGGTCGAAGAGCGGGGCGCAGGCTTCGTCGTCGGGGTCGGGCTGCACGCCGAGGCGGCCAAGCAGGGCTTCGTCGGGGTGGTAGCCGGTGAGGGCGTACACGAAATCGGTGGGAACACGCAGCGGGCCGTCGGGCGTGAGCACTTCGATGGCCTCCGGCGTAATGGCGGTGACGGTGGTGTTGAAGTGCGCCGTGATGCGGCCCTCGGCAATGCGGTTGACGAGGTCGGGACGAATCCAGTATTTCACGGAATCACTGACCGCCGGGCCGCGCACGATGAGCGTGACCTTGGCGCCGGCGCGGGTCATTTGCAGCGCAGCTTTGGCCGAGGAGTTTTTGGCCCCGATGACGACGACGTTTTGCAGCACGTGCTGATAGGGCTCTTTGTAATAATGACTGACGTGCGGCAGGTCTTCGCCGGGCACGCCCAGCAGGTTGGGCAAATCGTAGAAGCCGGTGGCCACGATGACGTTGCGGGTTGGGATTTCGCCCTTGCTGGTGGTGATGATGAAATTGCCCTGCTCGCCCTCAAGCTTCAGCACCTTTTCGTGCAGGCGGACGTCGAGCTTTTCGTCGCGAGCCACGCGTTGGTAGTAGTCGAGGGCGTCTTCGCGCAGGGGCTTGTAGTGCGCCGTTGGGAAGGGGTAACCACCGATTTCGAGCAGCTCGGGCGTGGAAAAAAACTCCATATTAGTGGGGTAGCCCACCAGAGAATTGACCAGCGCGCCCTTTTCGATGATGGCCACTTTGAGGCCTTTGCGCTGGGTTTCGAGGGCGCAGGCGAGGCCCACGGGGCCGGCTCCGATGATGAGAACGTCGAGCATGAGAATCTTGGGCGAAGTAGCGCGAACTTTGTAGCTCGCGTCCTCGCGTTGTTGTTACGAAAATGAGCGTGCAGCAACGCGAACTACAAAGTTCGCGCTACAGCCATGCGTACCTGCGACTTGTGCGGCAGCACCGATTTTAAGAAGCTGCCCTTTTACTACGAATTTGAAGGCCAGCGGCTGCAAGGCACCCAGTGCCGCAGCTGCGCCCTGATGTTCCTCGACCCCCAGCCCACGCCCGCGCAGCTGGAACGGCTCTACGGCAAAGACTATTTCACCGAGCGCCCCAACTACGACCGCACGCAACAGGAAGTCGTGTTCATCGAGGAAGGCCAGAAGCAGGCTGCGTTAAACCAGGTTCGGCCCGACAAGTTCACAAACTACATTCTGGCCAAGTACCCCGGCCGCAAGTTCCGCTACCTCGACGTGGGCTGCGGCCCCGGCTACACCCTCAAAAGCCTGGAGGCGCTGGGCTGGGAAGCTCACGGCCTGGAAATATCGGAGCACGCCGCCGACTTCGCCCGCCGCGAGCTGCACCTGCCCGTCGTCACGGGCAACATCGAAACCACAGAGGATTTCCACGAAAACCAGTTCGACCTTGCCTACATGGGCGACGTGCTGGAACACCTGCTGTCGCCCAGCGCCACGCTGGCCAAGTTTCACCGCATTCTGGAGCCGGGCGGGCTGCTGGTGCTGGCCCTGCCGGCCACGCTGAACCTGCCCACCGTTCGCCTGGGCTTCGCGGCCTACGGCGCGCTGGGCAAGGAGCGCAAGATGGACATTCCGCCCTATCACCTGTTTGAGTTCACGCCCGCTACCATCACCAAAATGCTCAAGAAGCAGGGTTTTGAAGTGGTAGAGCTGCTAAATCCGGTTAAGCCGCCGAAGAACATTCGCCTGGGCGGCAGCGTGGTGGAGAAGGTGAGCAAGCTGGCCGGGCAATACCCCACCTACTACCTGAACAAGCTGACCGGCCGGTTTGGCGACCGCATGTTCGTAGTGGCGCGGAACGTGAAGTAGCGCGAACCAGCAGATAAAAAAGAACGTCATGCTGAGCTTGTCGAAGCATCTCTACCGTGCGAGTAATTATTTACTCCCTCGGTAGAGATGCTTCGACAAGCTCAGCATGACGTTCTGGTTTTCAGACGTCTGCCTACAATTACAGCAGCTCGGTGCTGCGCTTCACGAAGGCCGTGAGGGCCTCGCCTTTCAGCAGGCCCTGGGCCAGCAATGCGAGGTCGAAGGCTTGCTTGGCGAGCTTATCGCCGCCGTCGGCCAGCACTTTGGTTACCAGCGGGTGGTTGGCGTTCACGGTCACGTCGTACGACTCGGGGAAGGCGCCGAACATCTGCATGCCGCCTCCGCCGCCGGTGCGCTGCATGTCCTTCATGCGGCGCATAAACTCGTTTTGGGTGATGACCACCGGGGCATCCTGGGGCGAGAGGGCGGCCACTTTCACGTGCATGGCCGGGTTGGCAATTGCCGTGGTGAAGGTTTCCTCCAGCTTCTTGGTGTCGTCCTCGGTCAATACGCTTTCGGTGGCATCGTCCTTCTCAATGAGCTTGCTCACCGTGTCGGCATCTACGCGCTTGAAGCTGGTTTTTTCCAGCTTCTGCTCCAGCTGGCCCACGAAGTGCGGGTCGAGCACCTGGTCGAAGTTCAGCACGTCGTAGCCCCGCTCCTGGGCGGCCGCCACGAAGCTGTGCTGGTGCTCGGCGTCGTTGGTGTAAAGCACCACGGTGTTGCCGTTCTTGTCCTGCTGGTTGGCCTGGATATGTTCCGTGTACTCGTTGAGGGTGAACAGCTTGCCGTCCACATTTTTCAGCAGCACGAAGTCTTTGGCCTTCTCGTAGAACTTCTCGTCGCTCAGCATGCCGTACTTCACAAACATGCCGATGTCGCCCCATTTCTCCTCGTAGCCGGCGCGGTCCTGCTTGAACAGGCTGCTCAGCTTATCGGCGACTTTTTTGGTGATGTAGGTGTTGATTTTGCGCACTGCGGCGTCGGCCTGCAGGAAGCTGCGCGACACGTTCAGCGGAATGTCCGGCGAGTCGATGACGCCGTGCAGCAACATCAGGAACTCAGGTACCACGTCCTTCACCTCGTCGGTGATGAACACCTGACGCGAGTAGAGTTGAATCTTGTTGCGCGAGAACTGCAGCTCATCCTTCACTTTCGGGAAGTACAGAATACCCGTCAGGTTGAACGGATAGTCCACGTTCAGGTGAATCCAGAACAGGGGCTCGTCCATGCTCATGGGGTACAGCTCCTGGTAGAATTTCTTGTAGTCCTCGTCGGTCAGTTCGCTCGGCTGCTTGGTCCAGATGGGCGTGGTCTGGTTGATAACCTCGCCTTCAAACTCAATCGGAATGGGCAGGAACTTGCAGTACTTAGTGAGGATGGTGCGCAGCCGGGCTTCCTCCAGAAACTCGTCGGAATCTTCGGCCACGTGCAGCACCACGTCGGTGCCGCGCTCGGCCTTGGCGTGCTCGCCGGTGGGCTCGTCGAGGGTGAATTGCGTGCTACCGTCGCAAATCCAGTGCGCCGTCAGGGTGTCGTCTTTGTACGACTTCGACCAGATTTCGACTTCCTTCGCCACCATGAAGGCGGAGTAGAAGCCTAAGCCGAACTGACCGATAATCTGGTCTTTAGCGTTGGCGTCCTTCTCCTTGTATTGCTCCACAAACTCGGTGGCGCCGCTGAAGGCAATCTGGTTGATGTACTTCTTGATTTCTTCGGCCGTCATGCCCAGGCCGTGGTCGGAAATCGTGATTTTGCGGGCTTCCTTGTCCACGGTCACGCGCACTTTCAGTTCGCCCAGGTCGCCCTGGTACTCGCCCAGCTGGGCCAGGCTTTTCAGCTTCTGGGTAGCATCGACGGCGTTCGAAACCAACTCCCGCAGGAAGATTTCGTGGTCGGAATACAAGAACTTCTTGATAATCGGGAAGATGTTCTCGGTGTGGATGGAGATGGAGCCGGTTTCTTGCATGGTATAAGTTGGAAACGGTTGAATACAGACGGAATGGCCGGGCGCAGGGGCACCGGCCACGGCTTGCCTGGCTTTCAAAGGACGTTCCAAGGGGTAATTGGCTGTCAAGTTGACAGCGGGGAGTTACAGCGGCTCGGACTGGTGCCGGGGCGTGAGGTCTTCGGGGGCGTGCACGGCGTCCCACTCGGCCATTACCTCGGGCAGGCGGGGCGAGAAGTCGCTGAGCCAGCGCATGCCCGAAGCCGCATTCGGGAAAAACTGAATGTCGAACTTGATAAACGGCCGCACCAGCGCCAGCATCGACTCGATGGCCAGCTGGTTGTGCACGCGGTGGCGGTTGTTGATGAGCACCACGCGCTGCAGGGGCAGCTTCACGATGCCGGGCATCCAGTTGGCCCCCAGCCACACCTGGTCATACACCGAAATGTCGGGGAAGGTGTTCATGTTGAGCAGCAGGTTGTGCATGCCCAGCTCGCGGTCGAGGCACAGCAGCTGCGTGGCGCTGGCGCGCAGGTTGCGGGTGTCGTCGCCCGCCGCCCACTCTACGCGCAACAAGCTCAATTCCTCGTCGTACTGTAGGGAAAAATCAGGAATTGAGGTAATTATCACAAGAATTCACAGGCAAACCAGCCACTTGGTGCGAAAGATACAATGGCCAAACGAGAAATTCGGTTTTTTCGGATGACCATTTCCTCGTAAAAGTTATTTTTTTAGTTCGCTCAGATGAAGATGGTCGCGCTTTGACTTCCTTTTGTGCAAGCACACTTTTAGCTGCATCTTTGCATTGTGCAAACACTCCGTTTCCTCTTAGCCTGGCTGCTGCTGCTGTGCCTCGTGCGCACGCTGCTGCCGGAGGCATGGGTACTGGCGTTGCACCGCCACGAGCACACCACCGAGGAACCGGCGCAGACTCCGGCCTTCCGGCACAAGGGGAAAGCATTGGTTAGCAAAGCTCACCAGCACTGCCCGGTCGAGCAGTTCTACGACGTGGCTTACCAGGCCGCAGTGCCCGTGCCGATGCCGTGCCCGCCGGTAGCCCCGCGCTACGCAGTGGCGACTGCCCTGCCGCCGGTGCGGCCGGCCGCTGGCGAGGCGCTGTTTGCGCGCTCGCTGCGGGGGCCGCCCGCCCACGCCTAAGCATCGGCGCATTCCTTTTTCCTTTTTGGTAATACTCCGCCTCACCCGCGGCCAGGCTTCATGCAGCTGGCTGGCGGGCCGGGCTGTTTTTGGCATATCCTCATGTTTTCAGGCTTTTATCGTTTTTTTATGAGCGCCGCGCTGGCTATCGGGCCGGCGGTGCTTTTTGCGCAGAATGTGGCCCCGACCCCGCGGAGCCGGGCGGCGGCTCCGGCACTTACCGGCCGCGTGGTGGATGCGGCTACTGGCGAAGCCTTGCCAGGCTCGACCGTGTTGTTTGATGATTTGAAGCAGGGCACCGCGACCGGGCCCGATGGAGCGTTTAGCTTCGCCAGTTTGCCGCGCGGGCGCTTCACAGTACAGGTGCGCTCGCTGGGCTATAACACCGTGACGCAGACCGTGGACACGGGCAACGGCCAACCGCTGGAGTTTAAGCTGACGGTGGCAGCCACTGAGATTGGGCAGGTGGTGGTCACGGGTGTGTCGCAGGCCACGCAGCTACGGCGCTCGCCGGTGCCCACGGCCGTGGTCGACCGCACGCGGCTGAACCAGACCTCGGGCTCGAACCTAGTGGATGCCATTGCCCACACGCCCGGCGTGGCCCAGATTACGACCGGCGCGGCCATCAGCAAGCCGGTGGTGCGCGGGCTGGGCTACAACCGCGTCATCACCCTGAATAACGGGGCCCGGCAGGAAGGCCAGCAGTGGGGCGACGAGCACGGCATCGAAATCGACGAATTCAGCGTGGACCGGGCGGAGATTATTAAAGGCCCGGGCTCGCTGCTATACGGCTCCGATGCGATGGCGGGCGTCATCAACTTCGTGGCCCCCGACCCCATTGCGGAGGGGCGCATCAAGGGCACGGCTACGGCTAACTATCAAACCAATAACCATCTGCAAGCCTATTCCTTTGAGAATGCAGGCAACCTGAACGGCTTCAACTGGCTGGCGCGGGGCACGCGCAAAGTGGCCGGCAACTACCAGAACCGCTACGATGGCCGGGTGTATAACTCGGGTTTCAACGAGTGGGATGCCAACGGCTACGTGGGCCTGAACAAGAGCTGGGGCTACTCGCACCTCACCTTCAGCAGCTTCAACCAGCGCCTGGGACTGACGGAAGGCGCGCGCGACCCGCAAACCGGCCGCTTCCTGAAGGACGTGCCGAGCGGCGACTCAACGTTGAGCGTGCCCGTGACCGACGGCGACCTGCGCGGTTACGGCTTGGCCGTGCCCCAGCAACAGATTAACCATCTGCGCCTGGGCACCGATAACAGCTTTATTCTGGGCTCGAATGGCGGCCGGCTGGGCCTGCAGGTGAGCTACCAGCAGAACCTGCGCCGCGAGTATGGCAACGTGCTCGACCCCGCCGAAACCTCGCTTTACTTCCAGCTGCGCACCGTGGACTACTCGCTGCGCTACTTCCTGCCCGAGCGCAACGGCTGGAACCTGACCGTGGGCACCAGCGGCCTGCATCAGCAAAACCGCAACCTGGGCGTCGAATTCCTGATTCCGGCCTATCGCACCAACGAAGCCGGCGTGTTCGGCGTGGCTAAGAAAAATATTGGCTCGCTGGATGTTAGTGGTGGGCTGCGGTACGATGTGCGCCAGATTTCAGCTGATAAGCTTATGCTCGACGGCGACGAACGGCCGAGCCAAGACCCCACGGCCGAGATGAAGTTTCCGGGCTTCCGCAGTACCTTCCGCAACTACAGCGGCAGCCTCGGCGCAGCCTATAACGTGAACGAGAAGCTGACGGTGAAGGCCAACCTCTCGCGCGGCTTCCGCGCCCCGAATATTGCCGAGCTGGGCTCGAACGGCCAGCACGAGGGCACCATTCGCTACGAAATAGGCAACGACAACCTGGCCGCTGAAACCAGCCTGCAGGTGGATGCGGGCGTGAGCTACGTGACCGACCACGTGCGCTTCGGGGTTGATGCCTTCACCAACAGCATCAGTAACTACATTTTCACGCGCCGCCTGCTGGCGGCCGGCGGGGCCGACTCGCTGCGCGATGGCACGCTGGCCTATAAGTACGACCAGGGACAGGCCCGCCTCTACGGCGGCGAGGTGAGCCTCGACTTCCACCCCCACCCACTCGACTGGCTGCACTTCGAAAACTCGTTTTCGATGGTGCGCGCCCGCCAGCTGAACGTGGCGCCCGACGAGCAGTACCTGCCCTTCATTCCCGGCGACCGGCTGCAGTCGGAGCTGCGGGCCAACTTCCGCCGCTCGGGCAAGCACCTCACCAACCCCTATGCCCGCGTGCAGTTGGAGCGCACCTTTGCCCAGTACCGGTTCTACTCGGCGTTCGGCACCGAAACGGCCACGCCAGGCTACACGCTCATCAACGCCGGCGTGGGCACTGACGTGGCTTCGGCCGCCGGGCGCACGCTGTTTTCGCTCTACCTCACGGCCAACAACCTGTTCGACGTGGGCTACCAGAGCCACCTCAGCCGCTTGAAATACGCCGACTACAACGTGGCCAACGGCCGCACCGGCGTGTTTAACCAAGGCCGCAACGTGAGCGTGCGGCTGGTGGTGCCACTGAGTTTTAAGTAATTTTTGGGGAGGAATTTAGGAGCTTTTGAAGCTCCCGAAGGTGCTGTTGCGATGCTTTTCCCTGTACCGGCCCGTTGCTTCTGCATGAAGCGGCGGGCCGGTTTTTTTATGCCGGGAAAATGCGCTTTCTTTCGTGGGAATTCCCAACTTATTCTTTTTTCTGTCCGACGATGATTGAACCGCTTACGCACTTACCCAAAGCCCGCACCACCCTGCTGCGCTCCCTACAAAAAGCCTTTCAGCTGGCCGTGGTGGCCAACGAGCCGGGCGCGCCGTCTGCCGACGAGCTGGCTGAGCTGGCCACCAGCCAGAACCGGCGCGATTTCCTGGCCACCACCGCCAAGCTGGGCGTGCTGGTGGGCGCAGGCAGCCTGCTGGCCGCCTGCGAAACTGTAGCCATCGAGCCCACCAAGCCTGGTGCTACCGGCTTTGCCGATGCCAAGGGCACCTCGCCGCGCGTGGCCATTGTGGGCGCGGGCATGGCCGGCCTCAACTGCGCTTACCAGCTGAAGAAGGCCGGGGTGCGGGCCGACATTTACGAGGCCAGCAACCGGGCCGGCGGGCGCATCTTCACGGCCCGCGGGCTGATGGGGCCGGGCCTGACCACTGAGCTGGGCGGCGAGTTCATCGACTCGGGCCACGCCGACATGCTGAACCTGGTGCAGGAGTTTGGCCTGCCGCTCTACGACGTAGAAGCGCCCAGCGAAACGGCCCTCATCAAGGACGCCTTTTTCTTTGGCGGGCAGCACCATACCGTGGCGCAGGTCATTCAGGTGCTTCAGCCCTACGCCGCCCAGATTCAGGCCGACAGCCGCTCGCTGCCCAACAATAACATCACCTACGACCAGCTCAGCAACAGTGCCGCGCGCTTCGACCAGCTCTCGATTGCGGGCTACTTCGACACGCTGGGCATGACGGGCTGGATTCGCACGCTGCTCGAAGAAGCATACATCACCGAGTACGGCCGCGAGGCCAACGACCAGACGGCCATCAACTTCCTGTGGATGTTTCAGGCCGACGTGAACAAGGGCACGCTGGCGATGTTCGGCGTCAGCGACGAGCGGTACAAGATAAAAGGCGGCAACCAGCAGCTCACCGATGCGCTGGCCGCGCAGCTGCCGGGCCAGATTACTTTGCAGCGCAAGCTGGTGGCCCTGGGCCAGACCGGCAGCGAGTACCAGCTCACCTTTGAGCTGCCCGACCGCAGCCGCACCGTGGTAACGGCCGATTACGTGGTGCTCACGCTGCCCTTCACCACGCTCCGCACCGTGGCCCTGAACCTGCCGCTGCCTGCCTGGAAAACCAACGCCATCCAGAACCTGGGCTACGGCACCAACGCCAAGCTGTTCCTCGGCTTCAACGGCCGGCCCTGGCGCACCAATGGCTACACGGGCTATTTTTTCTCCGACACCGTGACGCAGGGCGGCTGGGATGGCTCGCAGCTGCAGCCCGGTAGCGTGGGCACCTACACCGTGTTTGTGGGCGGCCAGGTGGGCGTGGCCATGGGCACGGGCTCGCCCCAATCGCAGGCCGACCAACACCTGCGCGTGCTGGAGGCCGCCTGGCCCGGCACCCGCGCCGCCTTCAACGGCACCGTCGAGCGCTTCCACTGGCCCACGCACCCGCACACGCTGGGCAGCTATGCCTGCTACCGCGTGGGCCAGTACAGCACCATTGCCGGGGCCGAAATCAAGCCCGTGGGCAACATGTTCTTCGCTGGCGAGCATTGCAGCGCCTGGTATCAGGGATACATGAACGGTGCCGCCGAAACCGGCCGAATGGCCGCCGGCAGCGTGCAGGCCGCCCTGCGCGGCAATACAGCCGCCGTGCTGCACCGCTTTATGCGCCGCCGCGAGCAGGTTTTGGCAGTTTAGGCTGCATGACGTTTGCGCTTGGTCGGCCGCATTCCGCTTGGGGTGCGGCCGACTTTTTTTTACTGGCAGGGGGTGATAGTTGCGCCGAAAATGGATTAATTGGTACATGCTTGCTCCGATGACGACCTCCCTCCTCTCCGCGCCACCCGCTACCACGCTCCGCCAGGCCCTGCTGGCCGACCGTGCGCGCGCCCTCACGCAACTATACCGGCAGGCTTTTCCGGCGGTGCGGCGGCTGGTGCAGCGGCAGGGCGGTTCGGCCCAGGATGCGCAGGACGTGTTTCAGGATGCGCTGGTGGTGTTTTATGAGCAGGCGGTACTTGGCACGCTGGAGCTCACGGCTTCGGCCAGCACTTACCTGGTGAGCATTGCCCGCCACCGCTGGCAGCACGAGCTGCGCCGCCGCGCCCGCCTGCCCAACGAAGCATTGCCGGATGAATCCGACGCCTTAGCCGCCGAAGAACCGGAAGCCGCCGAAGAAACTGCCTTCGCCGTGCGCGACTATGTGGAGCGTCTGGGCGTGAAATGCCGGGATATGCTCCTCAATTTCTACTACTTCCAGCAGCCCCTCACCCAGATTGCCGAAGCCAACGGCTACCGCTCGGTGCGCTCGGCTACGGTGCAGAAATTCAAGTGTCTGGAGCGGCTGCGCGCATCGGTACGCGCTGCCTTTTGCACCGAAACCATCGAATACTAAGCCATGCGCCCCGAACTCGAACGCCTGCACCTGATTGAGCAGCAGCTCCTGAACGGCCCCGCCGCCCTGCCGGCTGGGGAGTGGCAACTGCGCCAGCTATTCGACGGCGAGCTGGCCGCTGATGCCGCCGCCCAGCAGCAGCTCTACCACGGCCTGCGCGCCGCCGGCCGCCAGCAGCTGCGGCAGGAACTGCGCCAGATTCATGCGCGGCTCTATGGCGGGCGCTGGGCCTGGCTGCGCCGCCTCTGGCCGATGTAGAGACGCGACCCTTCGCGTCTCGGCGTTGAACGATTTCGCTGCAAAATTCCCAAACGGTGCCGCTGCCGGAGACGCGATGGGTCGCGTCTCTACACCCCTACCCTCCCCGGGCTTCCATCCCCATGCTTTCCGGCAAGGCTGGCCCCGCCTTGCCCTTTTCCAAACCAACAACCTCATGCTCAACCAAAGCGAATTCCGCAAATTTGCCGTGCACGGCCGGGGCCTCAACGGCCTGACCGTGGACCACTACACCCGCCACGCCGAAGGCTTGGCCCGGCCCTTCATCACCAACATGACCCGCTCAGTTATCGAGGAGCGGCCGCAGAATTTCCGCGAAATCGACGTGTTTTCGCGTCTGATGATGGACCGCATTATCTTTCTCGGGCAGGCCGTCGACGACAACATTGCCAACATCATCAACGCCCAGCTGCTGTTTCTGGAATCAGTTGATGCGCGCAAGGACATTCTGCTCTACATCAACTCGCCGGGCGGCTCGGTATATGCCGGGTTTGGGATGTTCGATACCATGCAGTACGTGCGGCCCGACGTGGCCACCATCTGCACCGGGCTGGCGGCCAGTATGGGGGCGTTTCTGCTATGCGGCGGCGCCATTGGTAAACGTTCGGCCCTGCCCCACGCCCGCATCATGATTCACCAGCCCTCGGGCGGCGTGCAGGGGCCGTCGGCCGACATCGAAATCACCGCCCGCGAGGTCATTAAAATTCGCGAGGAGCTCTACGGCATCTACGCCGAGCGCACCGGCAAAACCTACGAGCAAATCCACGCCGACTCGGACCGCGACTACTGGCTGCGCGCCGATGAAGCCCAGACCTACGGCCTGATTGACGAGGTGCTGACCCGCTAGCCGTAGCCGCGCTGCATCTAAAGCCGCGGCGCTGCGTTTAGAGCGCAGCCCCCACGGTTTTTTCCGCTCCTATGCCTCACGACCACGACCACTCGGCCCCCGGCCACTCGCACGCCGGCCACCAGCACGCCGCCCCGCCGGCCGGCGGCGGGTTCAGCGCCGCCTTTGCCATTGGCATTGGCCTGAATCTGGTGTTCGTGATAGCCGAAGCCATTGGCGGATTCTGGGCCAATTCCAGCGCCCTGCTCTCCGATGCCGGCCACAACCTGAGCGACGTGCTGAGCCTGGCCCTGGCCTGGGGCGCCGCCTGGCTGGCGGGCCGCCCGGCCACGCAGCGCTACACCTTCGGCTACCGCGGGGCCACCATTCAGGCCGCGCTGCTGAACACGGCCCTGCTCTACGCTGCGCTGGGCTTCATTCTGTGGGAAACCATCGACCACCTGCGCCACCCCGAGCCCGTGAACGGCCGCTGGGTGATGATACTCGCCGGAATCGGTATTTTGATAAACGGCATCACCGCCCTGCTCTTCCGCAGTGGGCAAAAGTCCGACGTGAACGTGCGCGGAGCCTACTTACATATGATGACCGATGCGCTCGTGAGCGTGGGCGTAGTGGCCGGCGGCGGCCTGGTGCTGCTCACCGGCTGGGCCTGGCTCGACCCGGTTATCAGCTTCATCATCCTCGGCATCATCGCCTTCAGCTCGTGGGGCTTGTTGCGCGACAGCCTGCGCCTGGGCCTGCAGGCCGTGCCCGACGGCATCGACCCCGAGGCCGTACGCGCCTACCTGCTGGCCCAGCCGCAGGTCAAATCGGTGCACGACCTGCACATCTGGAGCCTGAGCAGCGCCGGCCACGATGCCGCCCTCATGGCCCACCTCGTGCGCCCCGGCGGGGCCGATGCCGCCTGGCTCGGCACCCTTACCAAGGGCCTTGAAACCCAGTTCAACATCCGCCACAGCACCGTGCAGGTGGAGGATGGCGAGCTACCCGGCGGCTGCCACAGCCACTGCGAAGTGGCCGAAGTAGCCCACCAGTAGCGCGCATTTTCTAGTCCGCGACCCCGACGGAAACCCGAACGAGTTTAGCGCTGCGGAAACGCGGACGACAAAGTCCGCGCTACATTTCGGGCATGCAAGCGTCCCACCCTACTAAAAACACCGTCCTCACCGCTGCCGTCATCGTGGCCGCGCTGGGTTACTTCGTCGATATCTACGACCTGATTCTCTTCAGCATCGTGCGCGTGGCCAGTCTCAAAGAGCTGGGCGTGGTCAGCAAGGAAGCCCTCAAAACCCAGGGCGAATACCTGATTTCGATGCAGATGGGTGGCATGTTGCTCGGCGGCATTCTGTGGGGCATTCTGGGCGATAAGAAGGGGCGGCTGTCGGTGCTGTTCGGCTCCATCCTGCTGTATTCGCTGGCCAACCTCGCCAACGGCTTCGTGCAGACACTTGACCAGTACGCCTGGCTGCGGCTCATTGCCGGCATCGGGCTGGCCGGCGAGCTGGGCGCCGGCATCACCCTCGTCAGCGAAAGCCTGCCGCAGGAAAAGCGCGGCTACGGCACCATGATAGTAGCCACCGTGGGCGTGAGCGGGGCCCTGCTGGGCTACTGGGTGGGCCACGCCTGGGGCTGGCGCAACGCCTATTTCGTGGGCGGCGGCCTGGGCCTGGCACTGCTCTTGCTGCGCGTGAGCGTGTTCGAGTCGGGCATGTTTCAGAAGGCGCAGGCGGCCACGCACGTCAGCCGGGGCAATTTCCTGAGCCTGTTCACCAACCCCGCCCGGCTGGGGCGCTACCTGCGCTGCCTGCTGATTGGGGTGCCGCTGTGGTTTGTGGTGGGCATTCTCATCACCTTTGCCCCCGAGTTTGGCGAGGCGCTGGGCGTGCAGCCGGGCCCCGCGCCGCTCGATGCCGGCCTGGCCGTGTTCTGGTGCTACTTCGGGCTGGTGTTTGGCGACTTCGCCAGCGGAGCCCTCAGCCAGGTGCTGCGCTCGCGCAACCGGGCGCTGCAGCTATTTCTCGCCTTCTGCGCCCTGATGGTGGGCGTGTATTTGTTCGGCCTGCACGGCGTTTCGCAAACGGTTTTTTACGCCGCGTGCTTTGTTATCGGCATTTCGGTGGGCTTCTGGGCGTTGTTTGTAACAGTGGCAGCCGAACAGTTTGGCACCAACCTGCGGGCCACGGTGGCTACTACCGCGCCCAACTTTGCCCGGGGCTCGGTGGTGGCGCTGGTGCCGGCCTTTCGCTGGGCCGAAGCGCACCTGGGCGGGCGGCTGCTGGGCGCGGCGGCGCTGGGCGGCCTCACGCTGCTGGTGGCTTTCTGGGCCGTGAGCACCTTGCCCGAGAGCTTCCACAAAGACCTGGACTACGTGGAGGAATAGCTGCTACGGTGCCGCTTATATTGCCTCAACTATTTTCGGACGAAACTTCCTGAAAACCTTGGCGGAAGCCCGGCGTACACGGCCCACACCTAACCGGGCCACCCGCGCCCTTCCCCATGAAAAAATTCCTCGGCCTGCTGGCCTTTCTCGCCGTTTCGGCCTTTTCGGCGCACGCTCAAACTTCGCCCCCCAACCCGCCCGACCCCACCATCGCGCCCAATGTGCTCACGCCCGAGCAGCAGGCCCAGCGCGCTACCGATGCCAAAGCCACTTACGACGCCCAGAAGCAGCAAACCAACGCCAGCGACCAGGCCGTGCGCGACAGCCGCAACCAAATTAAGGAAACCGCCAACGCCAAAAGCGACCTGAAACGCCAGCTCCGCGAGCAGCGCAAGCAGGAAAGCGCCCAGAAAGACCAGCTGAAGCAGCAGCGCGACGCCGCCAAAGAAGCCAAAAAGCAGGAACGCGCCGCCCGTGACATGGCCCGCGCCGAGAAAAAGCGCGCCAAGGAAATGAAATAACCACGGCAAGCGCCGCGCCCCTGAAACAAGCGTGCCCGCTTTCCGTCTACTAAAAAGCTCCGGCCCCGGCCGGAGTTTTTTTATGGCCCGGCTTTCGGCCCGGCCGTCTACTTTCGCCCACCAAACCTCTGTTCATTATGGCCACGCCAACTAAAAACACCGCCATGTACTACCCGTGGCATCACTTCGTGCTGGTGCCGCTGGCCCTGCTCATGGCCGGCTACGCCGTGCTGCGCTACATTAAAGTGGCCGGCGACGACGACCAGACGGCCCGGCTCTGGTTCACGGTGGCCGCCCTGGCCGTCATCGGCCTCGGGGCCCTTATCATGATGCGCCAGCACTACGCCCTGCAGCTGCAGGACCGCATCTGTCGGCTCGAAGTGCGCCAGCGCTACTTTGAGGTAAGCGGCCAGCGCTTCGCTCCGCTCGAACAGCAGCTCAGCCTGGCCCAGATTCTGAGCCTGCGCCTGGCCGGCGATGCCGAGCTACCCGCCCTGGCCCAAGCCGCCGCGCAGCAAAAACTTAGCCCCAAAGACATTCAGGCCCGTATCACCGACTTTCAGTTCGACACGATGCGCGTCTGATGAGGATTGGTGGATGGGTGAATTGTTGGATAGGTGAATGGGTGAATGGATAGATGGTTAAACCGTCTCCGGCTGCTACAACCACCCAACTTCCGCCAGCCAATTTATCCACCCACCCAACAATCCACCCATCCGACAATTCACCCATCCAACTATGATTCTTTACAACGTTACCACCAGCATCGAGCCCGCCGTGGCCGACGAATGGCTGGAATACATGCGCTCCACCCATATTCCGGAGGTGATGGACACCGGCTTTTTCATCAAAAGCCAGCTCCTGCGCTTACTGAACGAGGAAGAAGGCGGCATCACCTACGCCGCGCAGTACTACTGTATCAGCTTGGAGCAGTTGGAGGAATACCAGACCATCTGCGCCCCGGCGCTGCGGGCCGATATGGAAAAGCATTTCGCCGGCAAGTACGTCTCGTTCCGCACACTGCTGGAAGTGGTGGAGTAAGTCGCTTGTTGCTCTGGAACACCCGCTAGCACGTCATGCTGAGCTTGTCGAAGCATCTCTACCGCAGTAGTAATCCATTTACTATCACAGTAGAGATGCTTCGACAAGCTCAGCATGACGTTCTCTTTTGATTCCTGTTCAACCCAGCCGCCCGGCACGAAAACGGCCTTCCTGCTGTTGAAACAGCACTCCATGAAAAACCTCCTCTTCTTCGGCGACAGCCTCACTGCCGGCCACGGCCTGCCCGCCGCCCAAAGCTTCCCCAGTCTCCTACAGCAGCGCCTCGATGCGCAGCAGCTTCCGTATAAAGCCTACAACTACGGCGTGAGCGGCGAAACCAGCGCCGGCGGCCGCCAGCGCCTGGCCTCGGTGCTCACCCGCCATCCGGTCGATGTATTTGTGCTGGCCCTCGGGGCCAACGACGGCATCCGCGGCATCCCCGTCCGCGAAACCACCCAGAACCTGCAGTTTATCATCGACGCCGTGAAGCGCCAATACCCGCAGGCGCAAATCGTACTGGCCGGCCTGGAGTTTCCTTTCGACCTTGGCCCGCTCGGCGGCCACCGCCTGGCGCACTACGCCACCGAGTTCAAAGCCCTGTTCCGCACCCTGGCCGATAAAAACTCGCTGCCCTTCATTCCCTTCCTATTACAAGGAGTATTGGGCCGCCGCGAGCTGAACCTGCCCGACGGTGTGCACCCCAATGCCGCCGGCCAGCAGATTCTGGCCAATAACGTGTGGCAGGTGCTGGAGCCGCTGCTGTAGCGCGGACTTTTAGTCCGCGAGTTGAACGGGCGCGCCACACTACTCGCGGACTAAAAGTTCGCGCTACTACCCAAACAAGCTCCCCTGCACCGCCTGCGGAATAATGCGCGGCGGCGGCACGGCAATGCCCGTGAGGCCCTTCAGCTTCTCGAGCAAGTATTGAGTGAAGATGGGCGCGTGCCGCACGTCCTTCTGATGAATGAAGAAGTAGACTTCGTGCACGCCCTGGGCTACCCAGGCGGCAATGCGCTCGGCCCAGGCATCGGCCCGCTGGTAGTCGGTGCTGTGCAGGCCGTGGCCGTTGAAGCGGATGAAGGCCGTGGGGGTGGTCAGGCGCATGGGCAACACGTCGCGCCGGCCGGCCACGTCGGTTATCACCAGCGTTTTGTTGAGGGCTTCGAGGGTGGCGAAAACGGCATCGGCCAGCCCGCGGTCGGCGAACCAGCGCGGGTGGCGCAGCTCCACAGCCAGCGGCACGGTTTCGGGGAAGTCGAGCAGGAAGCGCTCGAGGCGCGGTAGGTGTTCGGGGCCGAAGTGCGGCGGCAGTTGCAAAAAGGCCCAGCCCAGGTTCTCACCCAGCCCATCGAAAGCCCGCGCCGTGGTTACCACAAGGTCATCGGCCTGAAACAGCTCCCGCTCGTGGCTGATGCTACGCGGCAGCTTGGGGCAGAACTTAAAGCCTGAATCGGGCCCCACGGCCTCGCGCCAGCGCCGCACGGTGGTGGCGTCTGGAATGCGGTAGTGGGTGGTGTTCAGCTCGATGCTGTTGAACTGCTGGGCGTAGTAGCGCAGGTAGTCGGGTTCCTTGATGCCGAGCGGGAAGTAGGAGCCCAGCCATTCCTTATTGGTCCAGATGGGGCAGCCCACATAGAGTTTAGCCGGCGCGGGCTGCGTGGGCCGGGCGCGGGCCAGCACGCGGGCAGTTTCGGGGTGGTCGGGCGGCAGGCCGAAATCAACGTAGCGCAGGTCGGGCAGGCGGCCAAAATCCATGGGGCAAAGGTAGGGTTGGGGCGAGGGCTGGAAAGCAATTGCTTACGAAAAAATCCGGACTTCTGCAACCCGGTTTCAAAGGTAGTTTTAGGACTAATGCCGAAATTTTGTACCCGTCGCATAATCTAATTTTAGCGTCGGCGCAAGGGTTGGAGGCGGCTTGAGCAAAATATAGTTTGAGCCGCCTCACGGCCGGTTTTGCAAGCTCATCTTAGATTAATTAAATACAAGTTTTATGGGAAAAGGATAATTTTTAATCCAATTGGCTTAGTAGCGTGCGGCTGTTTTTTAGCATTGCTTGGTAGGGCGGCCTATGTTTGTCCTGCTCACCATCTGCAAATTCGCATGATTTTAGTTCGACGCTCTGTTTTAACCGCCCTTACCAGCTGCCTGTTCTTGCTGCTGGGTTTTGTGGGTTCGCCGGCCTTCGCCCGCGCCCCTCGTACCACTAAAACGGAACCCACTATCTCCGCCAACAGCACCACCGTGCTGCGCGGCCGGGCCTCCTGGTACGGCAGTTATTTTCAGGGCAAGCGCACGAGCAGCGGCGAGCGCTACAACCGCCACGCTTACACCTGCGCCCACAAAACGCTGCCCTTCGGCACCCGCCTGCGGGTAACGAACGTGAAAAACGGTAAGTCCGTCATCGTACGGGTTTCCGACCGCGGCCCGTTCCGCCACCAGCGCATTCTCGATTTGTCGGAAGCCGCCGCCCGTCCGCTCGGCGTGGTTGATTGCGGCGCCGCCACCGTGGTGGCCGAAGTAGTAGCCGACGAAACGCCCCTCGGGCCGGCCACCACGCCCGCCAACCTGGCCGCCCTCTACGACGCCGACCCCAACCCCGATGCTGCCTACACTACTTATAAGGTAACGACGGCCGCCGCCGGCACCGAGGCCGCCCTGCTAGCCGCCGCCCCCGTGACCACCGCCGAGGTTATTGACGTGGCCGAATCGGTGGATTGCCCCGCGGGCTTCCTCATCCAGGCCGGCTCGTTTGTAGAAGCCGCTAATGCCGAAGCCGTGCAGGCCCGCATCAAATCGCACCTGCCTGATATTGCCGTTACCATCGCCCAGGATTTGGTGGATGGTCGCCAGCGCAGCCGCGTGCTCGTGGGCAACTTCGGCGAGCGCCCCGAGGCCGAAGCCGTGCGCCAGCAGCTACTGCTGTGGGGCATCGGCGGGCTGGTGCGCGAAGTGGCGCTGCGGTGAGTTTTTAGTTGTTTGCTAGTAGTTGTTGGTTGTCAGTGAGGATTAATATCCTGGCTAAGCTTCTAAAACGGTTATTATAAAGGCCAATTGATGACATTGTCGTTAATTGGCCTTTCCTTTTACCGAGGGCCTAACAACTGACAACGAACAACTGACAACCAGAATGATGAAAGCCCTACTGGCCCTGGCCGCGAGCATTACGCTCGTATGGATGCTCAACACCAAGCACGGCGACCTGCCGCCGTTTGGCAAGCTCTTGAGCCCCTACCGCGGCTTCTGGCAAAACGGCGAGCGGCCCGGCGACTTCCCAGACCGCCAGACGCTGGCCCTGCCCGGCCTGCGCCAGCCCGTGACGGTGCGCTACGACGACCACCGTGTGCCGCACGTATTTGCCCAGAACGATGCTGACCTCTACTTCGCCCAGGGCTACCTCACGGCCCGCGACCGCCTCTGGCAGATGGAGTTTCAGACCCACGTGGCCGCCGGTCGGCTGAGTGAGATTGTGGGCCCGGCCCGGCTCGAAACCGACCGGTTTTTCCGGCGCATGGGCCTGCCCTTCGGCGCGGCCAATTCGCTGAAGGCCATGATGGCCGACCCCGCCACCCGCACCGTGCTGGAGGCTTACTCGGCCGGGGTGAATGCCTACATCAGTCAGCTCACGCCCGCCACATTGCCCTTCGAGTACAAGCTGCTCGACTACCGGCCCGAGCCCTGGCAGCCGCTGAAATGCGCCCTGCTGCTCAAGTACATGGCCTGGGATTTGAGCGGCCGCACCGACGACCTGCGCATGAGCAATATTCTGCGCAAGTACGGCCCGGCCGTGGTGAAGGACCTGTTTCCGGACTACCCCACGCGCGAAGACCCGATTGTGCCGGTGGGCACACCACTCGATTTCCAGCCCCTGGCCGCGCCTCCGGTGCCCAAGTCATTTGAGGCTGCCTACGCCATGCAGCAACTGCGCGACGAGCCCGATGCCGAGCTAGGCTCGAATAACTTCGCCGTGAGCGGGCTGAAATCGGCCTCGGGCTACCCGCTGCTGGCTAACGACCCGCACCTGCAGCTCAACCTGCCCAGCATCTGGTACCAGGTGCAGCTGAACGCGCCGGGCCTGAACGTGTACGGCGTGACGATTCCGGGCGCGCCGGCCGTCATCATCGGCTTTAATGAGAACGTGGCTTGGGGCGTGACCAACGTGGCCGCCGACGTGCTCGACTTCTACCAGCTGAAATTCAAGGACAACACCAAGCGCGAGTACTGGCACGACGGCCGCTGGAAACCCGTGCGCCGCGTGGTGGAGCACATCAAGGTGCGCGGGCAGCCCGACCGGCTCGACACCGTGCTCTACACCCACCACGGCCCGGTAGTGTACGACAAGAACGAGAAGCCCTTTATCAACCAGACGCCCATTGGCCATGCCATGCGCTGGACGGCGCACGACGGTGCGAACGAAGTAGGCACGTTCGTGCGCCTGAACCACGCCCGCACCTACGGCGACTACACCGCCGCGCTGGCCACCTACGGCTCGCCGGCTCAGAATTTCATTTTTGCCGACAACGAGAAGGACATTGCCATCTGGCCCAACGGCCGCTTCCCGCTGAAATGGCGCGACCAGGGCAAGTTCATCCTCGACGGCACCGACCCGGCCTACGACTGGCAGGGCTGGATTCCGGCGGCCCAGAACCCCCACGTGAAGAACCCGGCCCGCGGCTTCGTGAGTTCGGCCAACCAGTTTTCGGCTGGCCCCGACTACCCGTACTACCTCAACTGGAACTACGCCAACTACGAGCGCGGCCACCGCATCAACCAGCGCCTGGCCGCTATGACGCGGGTGACGCCCGACAGCCTGCGTCAGCTGCAGAATGATGTGCTCGACCTGAACGCCCAACTCATGCTGCCCCGAATGCTGGCCCTCGTGAGCGACCCAGCCCTCGGGGCCACGCCGCCCGCCGCCACTTCGGCCGAAGGCCAGGTGCTGGCCGAGCTGCGCCGCTGGCCCTACCAGTACACTGCCGATGCCGTGGGTCCGACCGTTTTCAACCTCTGGTACAACACGTTGGTCAAGAAGCTGTGGGATGATGACTTTCCCATCACCGCCACCGGCCCGGCCCTGCGCTACCCTAGCCGCGACCGCACCAACACGCTGCTGCTGAGCGAGCCCAATTCGCCCTGGGTGGACGACCGCCGCACACCCGGCCACGAAACGCTGCCGCAGCTGGCGCTGCAAAGCCTGCGCTTTGCCACCGACTCGCTCACCCGCAAATTCGGCCCACTTTCGCCCAAGTGGCGCTGGTCCGCCCAGAAAAGCACCGACGTGCTGCACCTGCTCCAGCTGCCCGGCTTCGGCGAAATGGACCTTGAATGTGGCGGCGGTGCGGGTATCGTGAACGCCACTTCCGAGCGCAACGGCCCGAGCTGGCGCATGGTAGTGGCGCTGGGCCCGCAGGTGAAAGCGTACGGCGTGTACCCCGGCGGCCAGAGCGGCAACCCCGGCTCGCCGTTTTACAACAACCTGGTTGAAACCTGGCGTGTGGGTAAGCTCGATGAGCTGGTATTCCTGCGCTCGGCCCAGGAAACGAATTCGCGGGTTGGCGCTTCATGGACATTGCAGTGAAAATAAATATATTGTAGATATTTTCATATATTCACTGTCTCAAGCAGCCTCTCTGCCCGACGGCTACTCGTGGAAGATTATTTATTCTTAATTCTCTGATAAGATGAAGCCATTCCCCGTACTACCGTTTCCAGATACTGGCTTGGCCAGCTGGCTGTTAGCTGGCGCGCAGCCAGCCCGGCGCAGGCCAGCTGCAACGTCTCTTACTGATGCGCGACGACCAAATTCCGGTTGTCTGCCCCCGGGCTGGACAATCATGCTGGGCACGGCCGCAACTCCGCCCACGCCCCGCCTCGTGGGGCCGGGCGAGCAGTCGGAAAACCAGCAGGAAGAAGACGCCGACGACCTGGAGCTGGAAATCGACGAGGACCCCAGCAAGCTGCGCAGCGCCCGCACCCGCCCCGGCCTTGAGGACGGCAGTACGGCCGCCCGGGGCGGCGACGGCACCATCAATCCGCCCTTTCCGTAGCGGCTGCCACCACTGGCAACAGGTGCAGCCCGACTGTAAATTCGCGGCATGGACTTCTGCTCTATTCCTTTTCGGCCCCACGGCGGCTGGCTTCGGCGGCTGTTCGTGGGCGGCCTGCTGCTGGCCATTGCCCACTCCGCCGCCGCCCAGCGCTACGGCCAGTATGCTACCGACACCAGCCAGGTGTTCAGCTACGTCGACCAATTGCCTACCCTGCCCGACGGCGGCGACAACGTGGCCCTGGTGAAAGCCATTCAGAAGCAGTTGCAATTGCCCGCCGAGGTGCGCGAGGGCCGCGTGGAAGGCCGCGTGTTTGTGCGCGTAGTGGTGGGCGTGAGCGGCGTGGGGCGCAAGGCCACCGTAGTGCAGTCGCTCAGCCCCGCCTGCGATGCCGCCGCGCTGGCGGCGGTGCGGCGCATGCCGCGCCTGCTGCCCGGCCTCTATCAGGGCCAGCCAGTGGCTACGTTGCTCACTATTCCGGTCATGTTTTTGTCGCCGCGCCACGTGTTTGTGGCCAATGAGGTAGCGCGGCCGGCGCGTTTCCCCGGCGGCGACGCGGCGCTCGAAGCCTGGCTGCTACAGCACAAAACCGTACCGGCCGAGGTGCAGCAGCGCGACTTGCAGGGCCGCGTATCGGTGCGCCTCGTGGTGAAGCCCGATGGCCGTGTGGGTGCCACCGAAGTCATCAACTCTCTCTGCCCCAGCTGCGACGACGAAGCCCTGCGGCTCGTGCGCAGCTTTCCACGCTGGCAGCCGGCCCTGGGCTACGACGACCAGCCTGTGGCTCAATATCAGGTATTACACATCTGGTTCCGGCCCGGGCCGCCAGCAGCTGGCGTGGCACCGCCCGTGCCCGAAAACCAGGTTTTCAGCCAGGTTGAGCAAATGCCTGGCCTGCCCGGCAGTGTTGGTGAGGCTGCCATTCAGACGGCCATTCAGGAGCTGATTCACTACCCCGAGCACGTAGTGAGCGGCGACACGCGGGTAAGCTTTGTGGTGGAGCCCGACGGCCGCGTAACGCGCCCCGTGCTGCTCAACAGCCTCGGCACCAGCACCGATGAAGCCATTCTCGATGCCGTGCTGCGGCTGCCGCGCTTCGAGCCCGGCCGCCAGCGCGGGCAGGCCGTAGCCGTGCGCCTACGGGTGCCCGTCAGCATCCAGATTCATTAGAAACCAACTTTATCGGGCACAAAAAAGCAGCTTATCCGGGTTCGGATAAACTGCTTTTTTAGGGCGGTTACGGCCGCAGGCCGCAAACTGAAAGCCGGAGCTTAGTTGTCGTCGCTGGCGCGGTTGATGAGTACCACGGCCACGGCCGCCAGCGCAGCAATGCCAATCACCATCTGGGTGGGCGTGAACTTGTTGGATGCCTTGCGCAGCAGCACGCCGCCGTGCTTCAGCAGGTCGTCAACGTGTTCGGTTTTGCCCTGGAATACGTTGTAGGCGCTCTCGAAAGTGCGGGCCAGGTCTTCGGGCAGAATTTTTTCGATTTGTTCGAGTTTAGCTTCCATGATGCTGGGATGGCTTGAGAAGGAGTAATGAAAGAATGCCGGGCCGAAGCCCCGCAAGGCCTGTACGGAAAAGCTTGCGGCCGGGCTGTCTTTTTTCGATTCCGGGCAAAAAATAACCAGCCGTTGCACCAGCCAGCTTCTCCGGAGGCGGCCGGTGCAACGGCTGGCTGACAATTAATTACCCACTACTCAACCGCCACAATGCGCGAGCCGGTGCGCTGGGCCTCACGCACCTGGCAGTAGTAAGCCCCGGCCGCCAAACCGCTCAGGTCAACAGGCAGGAACTGCGGGCCAGCCGCCAGCACGCGGTCGACGGCGCGGCGAACTTCGCGGCCCAGCGCATCGAGTAGCACCACCTGCACATGGCCGCCGGCGCAGTCGTAGGCCACGGTGGTGCGGCCGTCGCGCGGGGCCGGGTTGGGGTATACCGTGAATTCGGCGACTTGGGCGGCGCTGGCCGTGGCCGTGGCGGTGCCCGCACGCAGCACCGGCACGTAGGGGAAAGTTTGCCCGAATAGCTGCGTGAGCGTGCTCGGAGTCACCTGGAACCAGTCTTTCAGGATGCTGGTGTAGATGCTGCGGAAATCGAACTGCATCGGGATGTTGTCGTTCACGCCGGCGCTGGCGGGCAGCGTGGGATTGGGGCCGTGCACGATGGGGTTCACCTTCGAGCCGAATACCAGCAGCGGGGCCGCCGCGCCGTGGTCGGTGCCGTAGCCCGAGTTGGACCGGATACGACGGCCAAACTCCGAGAACGTGAGGCCCACCACCCGGTCCTGAATGCTGTGCCGCTGCAGGTCGTCCTGAAAGGCATTCACGGCCTCGGCAATCTTGCCCAGCAGCGTGGCGTGCGTGCCGCCGGTGGTGCTGCCCGTGGCCGGCACCTGCAATGTGTGCGTATCGAAGCCGCCGAGCTGGCACACGTAGATGCGGGTTTGCAGACCGCCGGCCACCAGCTGGGCCACGATTTTGAGTTGGTCAGCCAGGGAATTCTGACCGGCGGCGGGGTACAGCGGCGAGAGGTTTTGGGCACGGCCGGCCGCCGCCTGAATGGCCGTGGTGTACACCTGCGTCTGGCTCACCACTTGCCGGATAAAGGTGAGCTCGTGGCCGGCCGGCGTGTTGGGCGCGGCATCCACGCCGCCGCTAAGTAATTGATAGAAAGAGGACGTGCTGGCAATAGCCATGCCCATGTTCACCGTCGGGCCCTGCACGCAGTTGCTCACCACCGAGCCGATGCTGATGGCCAGCGGGTCGGGGTTCTGGGTGCTGGGGTAGCCGGTGGGAAAGCCCGGGTACTCGCCGTTGAGGTAGCGCCCGGCCCAGCCCGTGGTCCAGGTCACGTTCGAGTCGGAGCCCGACGTCCAGATATCGGTGGCCCGGAAGTGCGAGAAGTTGGGGTTGGGGTAGCCCACGCTCTGCACCACGCCCAGCTTGCCGTTCTGGTACATGTTATGGAGCGAGGCCATGGCCGGATGAATGCCGGTAGCCGTCGTCAGGCCCAGCACCTGGTTCTGGGGCAGGACAATGTTGCTGCGCGCGGCCATCAGGGCCGGGTACTGGTCGAGCGGGATAATCATGTTCAGCCCATCATTGCCGCCCTGCAGCTGAATGATGACCAACACCTTATCAGATTGTGTGGTGGCGTTGGTGAGGGCCGCCAGCTGGGCCGAGTAGCCGTAAGCGCCAATGGGCAGCCCGCTCAGGAAAGCAGTGCCCACCGTAGCCGCAGCCGTAGTCTGGAGAAATTCGCGACGTTTCATGATTAAGCTGTTAGCTATTAGCCGTTAGCTATTAGCTAATGGCTTCAATTGACGGGATGGATAGTGGGAGGGCTAACAGCTAATAGCTGCCAGCTAACAGCTTAAGAGAGGTGATATTCGGCCAGGCCCATTAGGGCGCGCAGCATGGCTTGCAGCTTGGTCGTCACGGCCGCTTTTTTGGCAGTGTTGGTGGGCGCGGCCAGGAAAGCCTGCCACTCCACGGTCCACTCAAAATCGGGCAAGCCCGGCAGCAGCGCTCCTTTAAGATAAGCCAGCTGATTGGCGGTAAGGGCAATGGGTAGCATCAGCCGCACAAACTCGTCGATGAGCAGGTTGCAATCCGAAGCCGTGGCGGCCGGGAATGACTGCGTCAGCGCCACCGGGTCAATCACCAGTTTCACGCCGCTGCGGGTGTAGCCCGTGCCGATGAACAGGTCCGTAACCTGGTTGCGGCGGGGCAGCGTCACGGCGTTTATCCAGAGCTCGTGGAACTGCGGCGTCTGGTAGTAGGCGGCCCAGCCGGCCACGTTGGGCGGGTCGCCCAGGGTTTGCTGCATCACGAAGCTGGCCGAGTTCAGGTAGTTCCACATACCGTACTGCGCCGTCAGGTTGCTGGCGGCCGTCGGGAACACCGCCTCCATCTGCCGCAGCAGGCCCACCGTGAAATCGAGCGGGCTTTTGATGAGGCAGCCCATGTTCAGCACATCGAAGAAATGCTGCGAGCCCAGCAACGCCCGCAATACCGGTACGATGTCGAAGCTGTTGTTGATAAGAATGGTCGCCAGCGGCTGAATGATGTCGGTTTCGACCTGGGCATCAATCAGATAATAAACAAACCAGCGGTAGAGCTTGCGCACCAGAAACCGCGCCGTTTCGGCCTGCTGGAAAATCAGGTTCACCAAATCCTGGTACTCAGCCGCGCCGTTGGCCGCGATGCGGGCATTGCCGAAGGCGGCCGAAAACACCTTCGTGCTGGTATCGTGGCGGCTGGCGGTGTAGTAGCTGCCGATGGGCACGGTGGCCTGGTCGCGCCAGCCGGTGAGGACTTTGGCGGCGGCCTGCACGTCGGCCTCGGTGTAGTTGGTGTAGTTGCCCGGCCCAATCAGCGGCCCCTTCCCTACCGTGAACAGCTCCAATAGCTCGCGGCCGTAGTTCTCGTTGGGCGCGCCGGCGGTGCTCTGGTTGCCGTTGAGGTAGCGTAGCATGGCGGGCGTCACGGTCACGTCCTTGGCCAGCTGCTTCACGTTGCCGAGGGCGTGCTGACGCAGCAGGCGGCAGTATTCGTAGCCCATGCGCGCATCGTTGATGTCGGCCAGCTCGACCACGAAGTGGTTGTGCCAGAACAGCGTCATCTTCTCCGTCAGCGAGGTGTTCTGGTTCAGCAGCAGGCCCAGCCACCAGTCGCGCAGCGAGGTTCGGCGCACGCCTTCGAAATTCTGGTCGAAGGCCTGCGCCACCCAGGTCTGCCCGATGGCCACGCTGGTATCGGTGGCCGACACGTTCACGGGCGGAGCCGGCGTGGCGGCCGGCGTCAGCAGCGTATTGAGGACGGCCGTGAGGTTGGAGCCAGCCGCCGCCAGAATCTCGGTGCGGGTGGGCCCGAACAGGCTGCGGCGCAGCAGGTGCGCCGCCTGCGCGTAGCCCCAGGTGCCGGTGTAGGGGGCCAGCGTGCTCGCAGTGCGGGCTACCCCGGTCGGCAGGGTCTTGTTGGCGTAGCGGCTGATGGTTTCGGGCGGGTCCTGCTGCAACGGCGCAGCGGCTGGCGCGGCCGGGGCTGCCACCGCCCGCACTGACTTCTCTAATACGGCCGAATTTCGTTCGAGGAAATGTCTACGATTCATTGCGAAACACCATCAAAGATGAAAGTAGCAACCCGGCCCGACAGCTCCGCGCAGGCCTCATTGCCAATTTATTAGCTATGATACTGCTGCCGCTGCCAAGTTTAATGCAAGCCTACTTTTGTTTCGGTGAATGCCGCGTGAAGCCCGGCGATTGGCCCAAAAAAAACGCCCGACCGGTAAGGGTCGGGCGTCGTAGGAAGGCGAAAAGCCAGAATGGCTACTCGGCGCGGGCCATCAGGGCCTCGGCGGCGCGGGTAGCGGCGGCTGCCACGGCGGGCACGCGGCCGGCGGCGTAGAAATTGTGGTGGTAATAGGGCTGGTTCAGCGAGCTCACCATCACGCCGCCATTGCAGGCCGAGTGGGCAAACTTGCCATCCTTCAGGTAAATGCCCACGTGGTAGATGGGGCCTTTGCCGCGACGGAAAAACACGAGGTCGCCGGTTTGCATCTCGGCTTTGGGCACGCGCTGCGTGGTGCCAAACATCGAGCGCGACGAGCGCTGCAGCGTGATGCCATACACCTCGCGGAACACGCGGGTAACAAAGCCCGAGCAGTCGGTGCCGCGGCGCGAGTTGCTGCCGAAGCTGTAAGGTGTGCCAATCCAGTCGGTTACCGTGCGCAGCAGGTCCTTGTTCTCGTCGAAGGACAGGTGCAGGCCCAGCGTCTGGGCGTAGTAATGGTAAGCGAGCGAGTCGCGCGAGGCGGCCAGTTCGGCGGGCGTGGGGGCGGGCTTTTCCGCAGCGGGCGTAGTGCCGGGCAGCGTAGGGTCATTAGCGGGCAGCACCGTCATCAGGTCCGGAAGCAACGATGCTTCGGCCGCGACCGGTGCCACGGAGGCACGGGACGCAGCCGAAGCATCGGCCGGACGTTCAAAGAAGAAGGAGAGGGCTAGCGAACCAGCGGCGAGGCAATACAGGAGGCTGTTTTTCATTGTCCGTCGTTAGAGGGTAGTAGGGGCAAAATCCGGGTTCCGATTGGTGAAGAGGAAGAGCCGGCTAGTAGCTTTCTTAGGCGATAGGCAAGGCTGAATGCAGCCGAGTGAAGAAGTGGAAAATCAACTGCAACCCGTTGAAATTATATTGGTATTAGCACGGGTCGCTGGGTAAAACTAGGGCTAATAATCCAGACCATCATCCCTTTTGATAAAAAAAATTCTAAAATTCTTCATTAAATATAATATTATACAGGAAAAGCACCTTTACAACTTGCAACCATCCCCCGGGCGGCTTCGTAAACGCGCGCTGCCAATTCCTTGTTATCTTGCTCGCATGCAAAACCTTCGCACTCACGTCAATTCGCCCCTCGCCCGCATTGCCCGGCTGGTGCTCAAAGCCCCGCGCGTGGCCATGGTGGTGGGCCAGACGGTGCACCTGAGCGGCACTACCCGCGATGAGTTTCTGGCCGATGCCGAATGGGTGGCCCACGAGGCCGTGCACCTGCGCCAGTACCGCGAGCACGGCCTCCTCCCCTTCCTCTGGAAATACTTGATTGAGTCGGCCCGCGTGGGCTACTACCACAACAAGTTCGAGGCCGAGGCCCGCGAAGAAGCCCGCCGCGTGGTGCTCGCCGACCCCAACCACGTGTTGCGCCCGCTGCCGCGCCATGCACAACAGCCCTGACTCTGACTGCGCAGGCTCGAAAATAAAGTGGGCATTCAGCAACCCCGCGGGGTGCGATTACGAATAAAACCCCACGCCCCACCCAGCTTCGGCAGCGGGGCCGCGTTTTATTCCTTTCATCTCCTTTTCCCGCCCAAACATCATGGATAACCAGAAAGACCAGTTCGGCACCACGCCGGACCAGACCAACGCCAGCCGCAACACCAACGCTAACAACCCCACTGCAGCCCCCACGGCCAGCGGTGCTTCGGCCGCCTCGCGCAAGTCGGCCCCGATGCCCAGCGCTTCGGATTCAACTTCGAACCTCACTTCGCAAAGCACGGCCGCCACGCCCAACGCCCAATCGCAGAACACCGCCAACGCCGGCACCAACCGCCAGGGCGAAGGCCAGCAAACCAACGACCAGGAAGGCACCCTGCTCGACACCGCGCTGAACAGCGGCAAAAAATGGATTGAAGATTCCGGCGTACTTAACAGCGTGAACCAGTTGCCCCAGTCGCTGAAAGACCTCGGCAACCGCGCCCTCGACCGCGTGAATGGCCTGAGCACCACCCAAAAAGTAGTGGGCGGTGCTATTCTGGCCGCTGGCATTGGCTGGCTGGCTACCCGCAAAGGCAAGTCGTCGGGCAGCAGCGACAGCAGCGCCTACAACTACGGCCGGCAGCGCGACGCCGGCAGCTACGGCCGCAAGAGCTACGGCTATCAGGCCCCCGACGCCAGCGCCAGCCGCCGCACCGACAGCGGTTCGCCCTACGGCAACAGCGGCAGCCGCTTCGGCAGCAGCGGCAGCTACAACACCGACGCCAGCTCGGCCAGCAATACCGGAATTAAGGCGGGCAGCGGCCGCGACGACAGCGGCGCCGCGTACGGCCACGCCTCGGCTCGCACCGACCACGGCTCGCAGTCTTCCTCAAGCACCGATTACAAGGCTAAAAGCACCGACTACCGCAGCATTGAGTAGTCTGCCTGATTAGCAAAACGAAAAAGCCCCGCTTCATTGCTGAAGCGGGGCTTTTTTGTGAACTGCTGGCAGCCTTACTGCCAGTCATTTGCTTAGATGTTCATGGCCGACTCACGACGGCGCATCTTGCCGGCTGGGATGCCGAACATCATCTTGAAGCGGCGGCAGAAGTAAGCGGTGTCTTTGTAGCCCACTTCTTTGCCGATGTCGCGGATGCTCTTCTTGGTGGTGCGCAGCAGGAATACGGCGCGCTCCATGCGCTGGTACTCGATGTAGTCCTGCGGGTTGATGTTGGTCAGCATCTTGAAATACTGGCCCACGTAGTCCTCGCTCACGTTGGCAACGCCGGAAAGCACCTTGTTCGAGAGGTCGCCGCCGAGGTTCTCCTTAATGTAGTTGAACAGGTCGATGAGGCGCGGGTCTTTGAAATAGGTGCTGTTGGTGGCCAACTGCTCCACAAACATGTTGTTGCGCAGCACGTAGCGCACCACTTCCACCACAATGTTCTCGGTGTAGATGTTGATGAGACGCTCGCGGCCGGGCAGGTCCTGCATGCTCTCTTCCACCACTTTAATAACGAGGTTGGCCAGTTTGGGCTGCCCCGAGATGAGGAAGGCCGGCACGTCGAGCGAGGCGAAGAAGTTCACCGAGTCGAACACCTTGGCTTCGAAGCTCACGAAGCTGTGGCTTTCGGGGGCGTCGCCAATGAGGTCGAGGCTGTCGTTGGAATGAAAGAATTTGTCCTTGTTCGAAATCAGGTCGTCGTTGCTGATGAGGCGGTTTTTCGTATCCACGCCGTAGCTCACGCGGGTGGGGCGGCCACCGGGAATAAACAGCATCTCGCCTTCCTCCACCACAAGCTGCTCTTCGCCGAAAGTGAGGTGGCCTTTGTGCAACAGAATCAGGTTATTACCAACATCATAAGAATTGCGCACAGTGAAAGGCTGGTGCAACACCAGGTTTTTGGCCTTGATGTAGCGGACGCCCAACGACTCGATGACTTTATTGTAATCTTCCATAATTGAACTGGTCTAAAAGACCGATGTAAGGTGCGGAATGGGTAACAAGCTGGCTACCGCAGTGCAAGATAACACCTTGAAATTCACAAAAACAAGAAACCCAGCCGAAAACCGGCTGGGTTTAGTGCAATGAATCTGTTTTTTAGGCAATTCCGAGTTTATTTGAGCAATTCCCGAGAAATCACAATTTTCTGAATCTCAGAAGTGCCTTCGTAAATCTGGGTAATCTTGGCGTCGCGCATCAGGCGCTCCACGTGGTACTCCTTCACGAAGCCGTAGCCACCGTGAATCTGGACGGCCTCAACGGCCGAATCCATGGCCACTTTTGAAGCAAAGAGCTTGGCCATGGCGCCCGATTTGGCGTAGTCGGCCCCGTTGTCCTTATCGGCGGCGGCTTGCAGGCAAAGCAGGCGGGCGGCGTCGATGTTGGTGGCCATGTCGGCCAGCTTGAACTGGATGGCCTGGTGCTGCGAAATCGGCACGCCGAAAGCCTTGCGCTCCTTCGAGTACTTCAGGCTGAGCTCGAGCGCGCCGGAAGCGATGCCGAGGGCCTGCGAAGCGATGCCAATGCGGCCGCCCGCCAGCACCTGCATGGCGAACTTGAAGCCGAAGCCGTCGGCACCGATGCGGTTTTCCTTGGGCACCTTCACGTCGGTGAACATCAGCGAGCAGGTGTCGGAGCCGCGGATGCCGAGCTTGTTCTCCTTCGGGCCCTGAATGAAGCCGGGCATGTCCTTCTCCACGATGAGGACGTTGATACCGCGCGACTTCAGTTCGGGGTTGGTTTGGGCGATAACGAGGTAGACCGAGGCGGTGGTGCCGTTGGTAATCCAGTTCTTGGTGCCGTTGAGGAGGTAGTAGTCGCCTTTGTCTTCGGCGGTGGTGCGCTGGCTGGTGGCGTCGGAGCCGGCTTCGGGCTCGCTCAGGGCGAAGGCACCGATGATTTCGCCCGAGCACAGGCGGGGCAGGTATTTCTGCTTCTGCTCTTCGGTGCCGTACTTCTCGAGGCCCCAGCACACGAGCGAGTTGTTCACGCTCATAATCACCGAGCAGGAGGCATCAACCTTCGAGATTTCCTCCATGGCCAGCACGTAGCTCACGGTATCGAGGCCGGAGCCGCCGTACTCGGGGCTCACCATCATGCCCATGAAGCCGAGCTCGCCCATTTTCTTCACCTGCTCGGCAGGGAATTTCTGGTGTTCGTCGCGCTCAATCACGCCGGCCCACAGCTCGCTCTGGGCAAAGTCGCGGGCGGCATCGCGCACGGCGAGCTGCTCTTCGGAGAGTTGATAAATGTTCGAGGAAGTGGCGGTTTGCATGGGATGGGGACGAGATAGGTGGGTGGGGTGCAAAAGTACGGTTCCTGCGGGCGACAGGCAAGGTGAGCCGTAGCGCGGGCGTTCAGGCAAGGCTCTTAACAACGGCGCAGGCAAAGGGTTGCACACGGCCCAGGTTCGGTTTAATGCGAAACGCCCCGAATCTGCTCAGATTCGGGGCGCCCGGTGGATTCAGTGGCCGGAGCCAGCGATGCTATTGGTACTGAATGTACAGCGGCGAAGGCGTGAGGGCGATAACCTCGCTGGGCGTCATGATGTGGTGGGGCTTGGGGCGGGCATCGTACTCGTAGAACAGCTTGAAGCCGGTGTACTGCACGGGCTCGGCCTTGATGTAGGCGTCGTACGAATCCTTTTTCAGGGTCGGGTCGCCGTGGCCGTCCATGTGCATCACCACCTGCACGCGGGGGTCGAGCTTGATGTTTTTGTAGTTGCTCAGCATTTTGCGGGTGAAGCGGTGCACCGTCAGCACTTTGGGCGGCAGGTGGTTTTCGCTCACGATGCGGGCCAGGAAGTTGATGGTGAAGTTCACGTCCTTGGCGTCGAGGGTGCCGATTTTCTGGTTGGGGCGCACGCCGGGCATGGTGGCCAGCGAGAATTCGGGGTCGATGCCGAGGTGAATAATCGGGTCTTTGAGGTACTTCTCCAGCTTGGGCAACTCGGCCTGCAACGTGCTGTGGCCGGGCTGCACGTCCAGAAACAGGATGCACTTGTGCTCCTTGGCCCACGAAATCACTTCTTCGATGGTGGCGCTGGAATTCATCAGGCGCCACTTGCCGTCTTTGCCGGCCGAGCCCTGGGCCGTGATGGTGACGTTGTGCAGGGCGGGCTGCACCGGGATGCTGGGGTCGGCGGCCTGCCACTCCTTCAATACGCCCTCGAACTTGCGGAACATCTGCTCCTTGGGCTCGCGGCCCAGGATACCCATGCCTTTCGAACGGATGTTGCCGTAGAACGCCACGATGCGGTGGCCGGGCAGAATGGCACCCGGCAGCTGGCCGGTTTTCTTGGCAATGCTGTCGGCCTTGAGCGAGTCGCGGCGCATGGCGGCCATCTTGATTTTGATGGTATCGACGGGGGCCGGGGCGGCGGCTACGCTGTCGGTGGTGGCGCTGCCGCCTTTTTCGCCCTCGTTGGGGCTGGTTTTGCAAGCGGGGAAGGCCAGCACGGCCAGCAAACCCAGGGTGGCGGCAAACGCGCCGGAAGTAGCTTTTAACAACACGGATGAAGGGGGAACAAAACGGGCAATAGTAGCCTCAAAGGTAAGCCTTTCCGCGCGGGTGGCGGTAGGCGACCAATTAAAAATCAGTTAAATCCTGTGGAATAGCATTTGTCATTCCGACGCAGGAGGAATCTGATGATTTTCGGCTGAAAGATTGACCCAGATTCCTCTCTCCACTTGATTCGTGGAATGTCGGAATGACAGCCGCTGCCTAATTCCTGACGGGCGTCAACGTCACTTCAAACCAGGAAGCCGGGTCAGCCAGCGGGTCGGGAGCCTGCGTGGGCAATGGTGTGGGCGAGTACAGCGCACACAGCGTGTTTTCGACCTGCACCAGCTGGCCCGTAGCCGTGGCGGGCATGCCGTCGAGCAAGCCGGCCAGCACTTCCCAGCGGGGCTCGCCGGGCTGGCGGCTGGCGTCGTGCCAAACCACCACGGTACGCGGGCCCACAAGGTGCTCAAACACGCGGGCGGTGTCGGTGCGCACGGCGTCGTAGCGATGGTCGCCGTCGATGAAAATGACATCGAACTGCCCGTCCAAACCGGCGAAATCATAGGTAGCAGAGTTGCCGTGCAGGTGGCGCACGTTGGGTAGCGGCTTCGAGAAAAAGCCGTGCAGCGCGATGTAGCGCTCGGGCAGGCCGAGGGCGCGGATTTCGGCATCCGACAGGTTCAGGGTGAAGACCTCAGCGGCGATTTCGGCCACGTTGGCGGCGCTTTCGCCGCGCCAGGTGCCGATTTCGAGGTAGCGGCAGCCAGGCGCGCGGCGGGCCAGGGAGCGCAGCAACAGCAAATCGGTGGGCAAGGACCCGCCCTCGCGGAAGGCGAATGGGCGCACGGTGGTATCGGCCGGGCTTAGGAAATGCGCCAGCGGTACCAGCGGCAGTCCTTTCTCGGAAACACTACGGCCGGCGTGGGCTAGGGCGCGGCGCTGCCAGGCCGCCACATCGCCGGCGATGACGTGGTTGAGGAGGGAAGGCGTGCGGGCCAGGCTGCGTAGGGCGCGCAGAGCAACGGATAGGCGGGACATGAGGCGGCAGGCGGGTAAAGTGCGGCGGCAAGTGAGCCACTAGCTGACAACTGCAAAAGCCGCTTCGGGCGCTTTTGCTGCCGAAAGTTAGGCCCGGTGGCCGGTGGCAACGCCCGCAACGCAGAAAGGCCCCGGCGCGAGCCGGAGCTTTTCGAGCGGTTTCTCGTTTTTTGTTGGTGGTATCGACTGCTATACTAAAGCCTATTCGCCGCCGGGAGTTGTAGCCGTGGCAAACTGTACTGGCACGGTGAAGGAAACCGCAACAGCTTTGCCATCCTGCTTGCCCGGCACCATTTTCGGCAATTTCTGAATAGCGGCCAGCACGGCCTCGTCGTAAGCCGCGCCCAATCCTTTTACAATGTTGGGGGCGGTAACGTCGCCGTGTTCGGTTACGATGAAGGAGGCAAATATTCTCCCCGTGCGCTGGTCGGCGGCAGTTACGTTAGGGTACGCCAGCCGGGTCTGAATGGCTTCTACAATGGCGCGGCTGTCGCCGCTGCGGGTGCCCTCCAGGTGGGGCATCTCCTCAACGTAGGTGTAGACGGCGGGCGGGGGCGGCGGGGCCTGGCGTCCATCGTGCAGCACCACGGTGGGCGGCGGGGGTGGAGGCGGGGGCACCGAGTTCTGAGATGCGGACGATACGGCGGGCTCGGCCGGCGGGGCGGCTTTCTCGCAGGCGACGGCCACGAGCAGCACGCCCAGCAGGGGCAGCGCGAGCCACTGCTTCCAGCGGCGAATGGGATTGGTTTTCTGAATCATGGCAATACGACTGAGGGTTTGGGAGTGGGAGAAGGAGTGCGCAAGCGGAACCGAGAAACCGAGGCGGCGGGCCACTTGCCGGGCCAGCAGCTGAGAGTAGGAAGTGGAAAAAGAAGGAGTTGGCGGGGATAACTCGTGCAGATGCAGAGCCGCTTCATCGGCCAGGTACTCGTGGGTGAGGGCCAGCGCCCGCGCGCACAAGTGCACGAAGGGGTTGCACCAGAGCGCGGCGCGCAGCAGCTCCAGCAGCAGGCGGTCGGTGGTGTGGTGCTGGCGCACGTGGGCCAGCTCGTGGGCCAGCACCTGGCGGGCTTCGGCCGGGCTCAACGCCAGCGTTTCATCCCAGAAAATGACCCGGCCGAAGGAACTGGTAGGCACTCGGCCATGGGTTTCGACCAAGGTGTAGTCCGCGGCCGCCGTGCGTTTCAGGTCCCGCGTTTGCCACCATAGGCGGCCCAGCCCGATGCCCAGCCGTAGCAGCATCAGGGCCGCGCCAGCCAAATAAACGACCACTAGCCAGAAAAACCAATTGAAACTGGCAGTGCCGGCAGCAGCGCCAGGCGCCGCAACCTGCGCCGTCGGCAGCAGCACGGCCACCATGCCCGGCAGGCCCGCTGGGCCGGGTCCCCACCAGCCGGCGGGCCAGGCCAGCGGCAGCAGCGGCAGGCCGGCGGCCAGCAGCGGCCCCAGCACCAGAAAGGCGCGGTTGTAGCCAAAGCTGCGCTCGGCGCGCAGGGCCAGGCGGTAGCAGGCCCACCACAAGCCCAGCAGGGCGGTGCTGAGCAGCATCCAGTTAAGCAGGCTGAGCTGGTTCATCGGGGTTGGGGGTTTGGGGGTGGGCAGCGTGGCGCAGCAGCTCGTCGAGCTGGGCGGCGTCGAGGTTTTCTTCCTTGGCAAAAAACGAAACGAGGCGGCCAAACGAGTTGCCGAAGTGCCCTCCCAGCAGCTTGCGCAGCGAGAAGCGGCGGTAGTCGTCCTGGGCCACCAGCACGTAGTAGCGGTGGGTGCGTCCGAAGGCATCGTGGCCCACGAAGCCCTTGGTTTCGAGGATGCGGATGATGGTGGAAACCGTGTTGTAGGCCGGTTGCGGGGCAGGCAGCTCGGCCAGCACGTCCTTCACGAAGGCCGGGCCGAGGCGCCAGAGCACCTGCATCACCTGTTCTTCGGCGCGGGTGAGTTCGGGGAAAGCGGAGGGGTCCATAGGTTGCGGGTGTTTCAGGGTAACGCAAACGTATAACTAATATTTTAGTTTACAAACTATTTATTTAGTTATTCATGGCAAAATGGTTTGCTTCTGCGGATGAGCGAAGCGAAAAGTGCCGGGCACACGTAAGCAGTGCCGGCCGGCAACCGCGGGCAGACGGGCCGCTACGTGCCTTTTCACTCCACTGCTGTGCTCATGCTGAAGCTGCTACTCTATTGCACATTGATTTCATTGACCGTCAGCCCCGCCGCGGCGCAAACCGAAAACGCCGCCCCGGCCGCCTCAAAAGCGGCGGCGTCTCCAAAGGCGGCGGCCACTCTCTTGCCCCGCTCGCCCCGACAGCTGTTCCCGGGCTTGTTCGAGGCGGTGCAGCTGGGCCGGGTTTTTTCCGACAACAAGACGTTTGTGGATGCCGCGCCCCGGCAGGCGCCGGCCGCTATTCTGGCCGCTTGGCGGCGCGAGAAGGCGCGGCCCGGCTTCCGGCTAAAGGCCTTCGTGGAAAGCCATTTCGACGTGCCTACGAATACCGCCACCACCTTCCAGACCAACCAGGCGGCGGGGCTGCGCCACCACCTTGATACGCTGTGGACGGTGCTGGCCCGGCCCGCCGCGCCGGCCACCGACTCAGCCGATAAACTGGCGCCGTTTCGGTCGCTGGTGCCGCTGCCGCACCCGTACCTGGTGCCGGGCGGGCGGTTTCGGGAGGTGTATTACTGGGATTCGTACTTCACGATGCTGGGGCTGGCCGAAGCCAACAAAACGCAGTTGCTGCGCGACATCACCGACAACTTTGCTTACCTGATTGGCCGGTTCGGCTTCGTGCCCAACGGCAACCGCACGTACTACCTCACCCGCTCGCAGCCACCGTTTTTCGCCAGCATGGTGCAACTGCTGGCCCGCGACCGCGGCAACGCCGAGCTGCTGCGCTACCGCCCCGCCCTCGAAGCCGAATACCGCTACTGGATGCTGGGCAGCGCCACCATAAAGCCCGGCACCGCCGCCCACCGCGCCGTGCGCCTGCCCACCGGCGCGGTGCTGAACCGCTACTGGGACGAGAGCAGCCAGCCCCGCGAAGAGTCGTTTGCCGAAGACGTGGCCGCCGCCAAAAAGAGCCGGCAGCCGGCCGCGCAATTCTACCGCAACGTGCGGGCGGCGGCCGCTTCGGGCTGGGATTTCAGCAGCCGCTGGTTTGGGCCCACGGGTGGGCTAGGCAGCATTCAGACCACCGATTTGGTTCCCGTCGACCTCAATTGCCTGCTCTATAACCTCGAAATGACCCTGGCCGAAGCCGCCCGCGTGGCCGGCCAGGCGGCGCAGGCCCGCAGCTACACTGCCAAAGCCGCCCAGCGCAAAGCCGCCCTGCTGGCCCTGAGCTGGGACGCCAAAGCCGGCTGGTTTCAGGATTACAACTGGCGCACGCGCCGCCGCTCGGCGGTGCGCAGCCTGGCGGGCGTGTTTCCGCTGGCGTTTGGGCTGGCCACGCCGGCGCAGGCGGCCCGGGTGGGTGCGGAGCTGAAAATCAACTTCCTAAAACCCGGCGGCTTGGTGACCACGCTCAGCCGCACCGGCCAGCAGTGGGACGCCCCCAATGGCTGGGCACCGCTGCAGTATCTGGTCATTGAGGGCCTGATGCAATATCAGCAAAAGCCGCTGGCCGACACCGTAGCTCGCCGCTGGACGCGCCTGAACAGCCGCGTGTTCGCCCAATCTGGCAAGCTGCTGGAGAAGTACGATGTGCTGAACGTGAACCGCCCCGCCGGCGGCGGCGAGTACCCGCTGCAGGACGGCTTCGGGTGGACCAACGGCGTGCTGCTGCGCCTGCTGAACCGGGAGGACAAGTAGCGCGCTTACCTGTAATTAGGTAATAGCCCGCCCGACTGTCATCCTGAGCTTGCGAAGGACCTTATCACCGAAGAACGGTTTGCAATGCTATCAAGCGGCGCAGACGTGATAAGGTCCTTCGCAAGCTCAGGATGACAGTCGGGCGGGCAGTTAGCAAAAAACTTTCGCCCCACGCAGCAGCCTTTTCGGATGGTAACTTGTCTGCCGGGTGGCACCCGGCCGGGCGGCCGCTGCTTTCCCGAGTAAATGTCGCTTTCTACCGAGCTGGACGTGCTGCTTGCCGCCTGCCGTCGCCGCGAGCCGGCGGCGCAGCGAGCCCTGTATGCCCGCTACGCCGGCCGCATGCTGGGCGTGGCCCGCCGCTACGCGCGCTCGGTGGCCGAGGCCGAAGACATTCTGCAGGATGCCTTCGTAAAGATGTTTGCCCGGCTGGGCGAGTTTCGGGCCGAGGGCGCTTTCGAGGGCTGGCTGCGGCGCATTGTGGTTACGACGGCCCTCAACCACTGGCAGAGCGGGCAGCACCGCCGCCAGCAACTGTTGCTGGAAGACGTGCCCGAGCCTTTCGCTCCCGATGCCGATGCCTTCGACCGGCTGGCCGTGGCCGAGGTGCTGGCCCTGATGGAGCAGCTGCCCGATGGCTGCCGCCTCGTCCTCAACCTCTACGCCGTGGACGGCTACACCCACGGCGAAATCGCCGAGCTGCTCGGCATTCAGGAAAGCTCTTCGAAGGCCCAGCTCAGCAAGGCCCGCAAACAACTCATCCGGCTGCACCAGCAGCAGGCCAGCTATTTACGATTATGATATCCGAACCCGACGACAACCGCCTCGACCAATCGCTGCGCAGCAAATTCGATGATTTTGACCTCGTGCCGGGCGCGCCGGTGTGGGCCGGCATTGAGGCACGCCTGGGACCACCGCCCCGGCTGCGCCCGCGCCGCCGGCCGTGGCTGGTGCCGCTGCTGCTGGTGCTCACGGCTTTTGTGGCGGGGCTGGGCGGCTGGCTGCTGCCGCACGGACCCCGGCCGGGGGCTTTGGCGGGGGCAGCACAAACGCGCGTTATCACTTCGGATAATCGCCAGTCGGGGTACCAGAGCTCCGCAACACCCATTTCCGAGCCGCGAAGCCTGTTGCGGAGTTCCGCAACAGTTATTTCCGCACGGCGGAGCCCGTTGCGGAGCTCCGAAGCGGCCACTGCCGAGCCGCGAAGCTCATTGCGGAGCTCCGCAACAGCCATTTCCGCACGGCGGAGCCTGCTCCGGAACTCCGGAGTGGCCATTTCTGCCTGGCGGAGCCCGTTGCGGCGTTCCGCGATGGCCGAATCGGCTCACACCGTTCAAGGCCCGAAATCACTAGGCGATAGCGCGGCTGCCAACTCTTTGGCTGCAACAACAGTTGCCCAGCTGGTGCCGGGCGTTGCCCTAAATGAAGCGGGCGCGCCGGCCTCCGCCGAAGCCCTGCCCGCCACCCTGCGCACCCTCGCGGCCCTGGAGCGCCAGACGCTGGTGCAGCTGCCAAGCGTGGGCCCCCTCGCGCCGGGCCCGCTGCCGGCCGATGCTCGTGCCGCCCTGCTCAGCACGCTGCGCGCCGAGCGGGCCGAGCTGTTTCGCCTGCAGCGCCGCGCCGACAGCCTGCTGCTGGCCCTCGGCGACCTGCCCGCCACGCCCCGGCTGGCCGCGGCCGACACAACTCAAGCGCCGAAAATCAAACCTGAATTGCCGAAAGCCAACCGCTGGAGCCTGCTCCTCACGGCCACGCCCGAGCAGAACACGCTGGCCCTGCAAGGCCGCGAGGGCGACAGCCTCACGGCCCTGCGCCGCAACCACGAAACCGGCCGGGCCGGCTTCAGCGCCGGGCTGCTGGCCGAGTACAAGCTCACGCCGCGCCTGAGCGTGGGCGGCGGCGTGGGCTACACCGCCCTGGGGGCCGACCTGCGCATCACCAACAAAACCACTCAGTTGCACGTGCGCTACGATTCGGTGACGACGACCACCATTGGCGTGTTTAGTTCGACGCACCAAACGTACTCTATCCGCATTGTGCAGATACCGCAGCTTTCGCCGGTATTCAACCCCAACGGCCAGGTAATTCGCTACGATACGGTGTACGTGCCGCGCCGCGACACCGTGTTCACAACCACTCTGCAGCACGACACGGTGCGGACCTCGCGCACCACCATCACGCCCAACATCAGCAGAAAAGAAATTCTCACCACGAAGGTTTTTCAGCCCAATTACCGCTTCTTCACGGTGCCGGTGCTGCTGCGCTACCGCCTGGCCGCGCCCGGCACCAGCCGCCTGTGGACCGACGTGGCCGTGGGCGCGCAGCTGCAGTTTTTCCTGGGCGGCACCCAGGTGGCCACCGACGACGGCGAGCATTTCCGCACCGAGCGAATAACCGTGGCCTCCAGTCCCTTCCGGGCGCTCAACGTGGCTTTGGCGGGCTCGCTGGCCATCAACTACGCCCTCACGCCCCGCCTGAGCGTGAGCGTGGCCCCGAGCCTGCGCTGGCAGGCCCTGTCGCTGTATAAGCCCGAAACGGGGCTGCGCCAGCAGGCCACGTCCACGGGGCTGATGCTGGGGGTGCGGTTCGGGCTGTAACTATTTTGCCCCGCTCCGGCAGCCTTTTCGGGGCGGCGCTGGTCTGGGCTAATGAAACGCGGCGCCGCGCTCCGGCCGGGGCGGTGCCGGCCGTTTGCTCCGCCGCGCGGGTGCGCAGCGGTCCTTTCCACCTTTTCTGCTTTCCCCGATGAAAACACTTCGTATCTGCTTTTTACTGGTGGTTTTTCTGCTAATGGCCGGCCTGGGTTCGGCGCGGGCGCAACTCGTCGAGTGGGCCCGGGGCATCCGGTCGGTGCCAGATACGGCCGCGGCCCTCTCGCAAGCCAGCACCACCGATGCCAGTGGCAACACCTATTCAATTTTACAACCCACCAGCGACCTCAGCATTGGTGGGGTGGTATTTCCACGTGGGCCGGGCGCGGCCATAATCTTAAAATACGACAACGCCGGGGCCCTGCTGTGGGCCAAGCGCCTGAACAACCTGCAGGTGACGAGGCTCGCGCCCGACAACGTGGCCGGCGGTGTATTTGTGGTGGGCAACAACAACGGGAATGCTACCTGGGATGGCGTAGCAGTACCCGCCGGCTCGGCCCCGCGTTTCTACGCCAAGTGTTCGGGGGCCGGACAGCTGCTCTGGAGCAACCCGCTGCCGGCCTCCTACTTAAATGCCATCAGCGAAGGGCTGGTGGCGGATGATGCCGGCAACGCCTACCTCAGTGGCACCGTGGGCGCCACCAGTACCGTGGCCGGCACGCCGGTGAATATCTTTCAGAGCTACGTGCTGAAAACCAACAGTGCCGGCGTGGCCCAGTGGGTGCAGGTGCTGCACTCCGATGCCGGCAGCAGGCTGCCCAACCTGATGCTTGGCCCCAAGCCTAGCGGCGGCTGCCTGGTAAGCGGCGTGGTGGGGGGCACCACGCTCTACCTGGGAGCCGGCACGGCCACGCCCCTGCTTACCCTCACGGTGCCCGGGGCCCAGTTCCTGACCAGTTTCGACGCGGGCGGTACTCCGCAGTGGACGCAGCAGGTCGGCACGCCCAGCACTGCCAGCCCCCTCAACATCACCGCGCAGGCAGCGGCGGCCGACGCCAATGGCAATTGCTACCTCACCGGTAGCGTGCAAAATGCCAGCCTGGGGGGCACTGCGCTCAAGAAGGGCTTTTTCTTAGCCAAATACGACGCTGCGGGCGCATTGCAATGGGCCCGCGATGGGCAAACGTATAACCCGGCGGCGGTGTCGGCGGGCCAGAAGCTAGCCGTAAACAATGACGGGGCAAACGTGGTGGTATCCAGCGGCATCACTACTGTACAAATAGGAGCACTGGAGCTGCGCACGCCCTACAGCGTGGTGCACTTCAATGACCTGGGCGTAGCCCAATGGGCAGTAGCCGATGCCTGGCCTGCTTCGCCCGGGCCGTTTCCGGCTTATTTGCAAATGCTGGAGCTGGGCCAGGACGCGGCGGGCAGCCTCTACTTAGTAGGCGCCACGAACGATTATTATGGAACCGCCAGTATCCCGAATATTCAGCTTGGCACGCAAACTGTGGTGGGCAAGGCGGCTATCGTGGCACGCATCAATGCTTACGCCAATACGCTGCGGGGGCAGGTTTATGTAGACCAGAATGCCAATGGGCAGCGCGATGCCGGCGAAGGCTTGTTTCCGCGCCAGCTCACTACCGTCCTCACGCAAGGCGGCAGCACTACCTATACGGCCGTGGGCATCAACGGCAGCTTGCAGGCTTACGCTGACGCGGGCGCCTATACCTTGGGCCTGACGGACCTGCCTCAGCACTATGCCGTGTCGCAGCCGCTTAGCAGCATCTATTCGGGCACCTTCAGCGGCACCAACCAGCTGCTGCTTAATCAGGATTTCGGCATAGCTCCCACCGTCAACCAAACCGACCTGCGCCTCGTCCTCACCCCCTACAGCGCGGCCCGGGCCGGCCTCACCACCCGCTACCGCCTTAAGCTCGAAAATGTGGGCACCAGCCCCCTGCCGGCCGGCACGGCCACGCTCACCCTCGATGCGCAGATGCAATATGTGAGCAGTACGCCCGCCGGTGCGGTGGCCGGCCGGGTCGTCAGCCTGAACTATGCGGCGCTGCCGCCGTTTGGCTCCACCACCTACGACGTACTGTTCAGCCTGCCCACCAACACGCCGCTGGGCGCGGCGCTGAGCACCACGGCCGCCGCGCCCGTGGCCGGCGATGTGGCCCCGGCCGACAACGCCGCCACCCTGGCTCAAACCGTGGTGGGCCCTTACGACCCCAACAGCATCGAGGTGAACTACCAGCGCCTGACCCCGGCCCAGGTAGCGGCCAAGCAGCCGCTCGACTACACCATCCACTTCCAGAACCTGGGCTCGGCCCCGGCCCAGAACGTCATCCTCAGCGACACGCTGGATTTTCGCAAGCTGAACCCAACCACGCTGATGCTGGTGGCGCAGTCGCACAACTGCAGCTGGAGCCTCACCAGCATCGGCCCCAATACGGGACTGCTCACGGTGCAATTCCTCGGCATCAACCTGCCCGAGCAGAACGCCGATGTGATTCGTTCAATGGGCTTCGTGCGCTTCCGGGTGCAGCCCCGGCCCACGCTGGCGGTGGGCGAAATTATTCCGAACCGCGCCAGCATTGTGTTTGATTACAATGCCGGCATCCGCACCAATACGGCCACAACTACGGTGTTTGTGGCCACCGCTGCGCTGGCCAGCCACACCGCCCCGGCCTGGGAAGCCTACCCCAACCCGGCCACCGACGTGCTGAACATTGCGGCCGCCCTGCCCACCGCCGGCCCCGTGCGCGTGGAGCTGTTCGATGGCCTGGGCCGAGCCGTGCGCCGGCAAACGCTGGCCGCCCCCGCCGGCCTGCTGCGCCAGCAGCTCGACCTGCGCGGCCTCGCGCCGGGCCTCTACGTGCTGCGCCTCACCCCGCCCACCGGCCCGGCCCTGAGTCGGCAGGTGGTGCGCGAATAGCTTTTTTTCCTTCCTTCCACTTTCCACGGCACTAAGCCGGGTTGCCCAGCCGGGCGGCCCGGCTTTTTTACGGCCGTTGCGCAAAGCGGCTGGTCGATGGAAGTGGGAGGTTTATCCACAAACGGAGTGGGTTGGTCGGCCGGCCTGAAAAAAGCGGCGGGAACAGCTGCCGGGCCGGGCCGATTTTGGCACGGTTTTGCAATACATCCTTTCATCGGCCAAACACCTGGTGCTACCAAAGCGCCGCCCCGGCCAGCTTCTTTCACTCCATCCAACCAATTCTGGTTATGAAAATTTCACGCCTTTCGGGCGGCCTGGCCGTGGCTTGCCTGTTCGCTTCCGCTGCTTTCTCCACGGCTTCGGCCCAAGGTGCCCGCGATGCCTACGGCAACCCCAAAGCCGCGCCTTCGCCCCGCCCGATGGGCTCGCAAAGCACTCGTCGCGCCGCCAGTCCGGCCCGTCAGCAGGCTACCTATTCGTCTGCCAACAGCAACTCCGGCACCAGCGGCGTGCGCTTCGGCTTCCGGGCCGGCCTGAACGTGGCTGATTTGCAGGGCGATGCCGTGCAGAGCTTCACCACCCTGGCCGGCTACGCTCCCGATGGTACCATTACCAAGCAGATGCGCCCGGGCTTCTATGCCGGTGTGTTTGCCACGCTGCCACTGGGCCCCGGCTTCGCCATCGAGCCCGGCATTACCTACGCCGAAAAAGGCGCGGTGCTGAAAGGCACGCTGCCCTTCCCGGCCCTCGATTTCCTGAACGCCAACGTAACCGGCACCGCCCGCCTGGCTTATGTGGATGTGCCGGTGCTGGCCAAGGTGTACCTCACGCCGGGCCTCTACCTCTATGCCGGCCCGCAGGCATCGTTTCTGGTGAGCGGCAAGGCGCGGGTTGATGCCAGCGTGCTCGGCTTCTCGGCTTACAAGGAAGATTTCGACGTGGCCGACCAGCTGCGCAAGGTTGACTTTGCCGCCGTGGGTGGCCTGGGCTACCAGTTCGACAACGGCTTGGGCCTGAGCGCCGGCTACGATTACGGCCTTACCTCGCTCGACGCCAACAACCGCTTTAAGGCCTACAACCGCGTGGCTAAAGTGGGCCTGAGCTACGCTTTTTAACTTCTCACCCAGTGAGCGCCGGGGCGCTGCAACGCCCCGGCAGGCTATTATGGCCGGTTATCGGTCCGTTTATTTTTCGATTCGCGTGGCCTGATTGAGTGGGCAGTTATTCTCTTCCGAATTAGCAAAAGGCCTCACCGTTATCGCGGTGGGGCCTTTTTGGCTGATGGCGGGTCTGCATTTTCCGCGCCCGACGCCCGCAATCCCGCCGGTCGGCCCTAACTTCCCAGCGTCATGTTCTTCCGCCGCTCGCCGTCCGCCGCCGCCGCGCCGCTCTCCGACCAGGAGCTGCTGGCCCGCTACCGCGCGCACGGCGACGTGGCCGACCTCGGCCGCCTCTACGACCGCTACCTGCCCGAGGCCTTTGCCGTGTGCCGCCGCTACCTGGGCCCGCCCGATGAGGACGCCCAGGATGCCGCCATGCAACTGTTTGAGCACTTGGTGAAAGTGTTGCGCACCCACGCGCCCGACAATTTTCCGGCCTGGCTGCACACCACCGCCCGCAACCACTGCCTGATGCAGCTGCGCGCCCGCAAGCGCGCCGGCCCCAGCGCCGGGCCGCTCATTCTCAGCTTTCCCGATGCGGCCGATGTGGAATCGGCCGCCGCCCGGCATCTGCCCGATGTCAGCGCCGCCGCCAACGAAGCCGAAGAGGCCGAGCAGCGCCTGCAAACCGTAGAAGCCGCATTGGCCCAGTTGCCCCCGGCCCAGCGCCGCTGCCTCGAACTGTTTTACCTCGAAAAGAAAAGCTACCGCGAAATCGCCACCGCCACCGGCCTCGACCTGAACCTGGTGCGCAGCCACCTGCAAAACGGCAAGCGCATGCTCCGCCGCCAGCTCGAACCGCCCGAAACGCCCAAACCCAAACCCGCCGCCGCCGTCCGAAACCCGCTGCCCGCTTCCGAAAACCCGCCCCTGCATGCTGCCCGCTGATTCGCCTTTTGCTTCGCTGCCCGCTCCTGGCCCCCACCCGGCCACGGCCGAGCTGCGCGCCTACGCGGCCGGCACCCTGAACCCGGCCGACGAGCACCGCATCGAAGCCCACGCCCTCGACTGCGAGCGCTGCGCCGAGCTGCTGGAGGGCTTTTCGATGAGCGACGTCGCCACCACCGACCAGGCCCTGGCCAGCCTGCGCGCCCGCCTGCAAACCCGCGTGGCCGACGACCTGGCCGAGCCGGTACTGCTGCCCGCCAGCCGCCCGCTGTGGCCCCGCCTGGCCGCTGGCGTGGCCCTGCTGGGCGCCGTGGGGGCCGGCCTGTGGGGCTGGGAGCACCAGCAGCCGGCAACCAGCGTTGCCACCACCACGCCCCGCCCAACGGCAGCGCCCATTGCTGCAGCGCCCGCTCCAGCCACCGCAGCTGCGCCTGCAACGGAGCCGCCGGCCACCGCCCCGGCCACCGCTTCGCTGCCCCAGGCTGCTACTGAGACTCCTGCGGCAGCTTCTGCCCGGCCAGCGGATTATGCCGCGGTGCGCGCCCGCAGGCGCACTGCTCGGGGGCGCATTGTTCCCCTGCCAGCTTCGGCGGCTGACGCCGAATACGATGTCAAGTCTGCTGCCGACAATGCTTCCGCCATCCAAACCGCTCCTGTAGCTACCGAAGCCAGCGTCTTGGCTAATCGTGCGGTTTCCCCAGCATCAGCCGGCGAGCCGGCCACCAGCATAGCCGCTGAAGAACCGGCTGCCGCGCCCAGCGCAGTAGTAGCGGCGGCGCCTCGCCCGGCCGCCCACCCCAGGAAGGCGGCCACCGATTCCGTTGCCGCGACGGCCGGGACAGCTGCCAGCAACTCATTCAATAAGAACATGGCTTTCGAAAGCAATGCCCTGGTGCGCGACAAGCCCATGCCCGCCGCCATTGCCATTGCTCCAGCCCCCATGGCAGGCACGCCGGCTTTCCGCGAATACCTGCGCCGCGAGGCGGCCGAATTTGAGCTCGAAGACGGAGCTAAGCCAATGAATGGGATAGTTCGGCTGCGTTTCGTGGTAGAAGCCGATGGCAAGCTGAGCAACCTGCGGGTAGTGCGCGGCATGCGCGCCGACTACGACGACGAAGCCTTGCGCATGATTTGCGAAGGGCCCGCCTGGCGGCCCGGCATTGCCGGTGGCCGCCGCGCCGCTTTGCCCATGGAAGTGACGGTATCGTTTTGAGTGTAGGGCGGACTTTTAGTCCGCGAGCAAACCGAACGACTCACGGATTAAAAGTCCGCGCTACAGCTCAGCGCCAGGCTTCACGGTACCGGCATCTACCGACTTCAGGAAGGTGAGCAGGCCTTTGAAGTAGGTTTGTTGGTCGTCGTACATGCTCATGTGGCTGCCCTGGGGGCAGATGAGCGAGTTGCCGCGCTGCACCTTGGTGGCAATCATGCGCATGTGGGCGGGGTCCATGGTGTCGTACTTGCCGCCGATGCTGAGCACGGGCACGCGTAGCTGGGGCAGGTCGGGCACCCGGTTCCAGTTCACCAGCTTGCCCGAAATGCCGAACTCGCTGGGCCCCTGCATCGTCACGTACAACGACTGGTTAATCTTGCTCATGGCGCGGGTCACGGGCTCGGGGTTGGGCACGATGCGGCACAGGTGCTCGGCGTAGAAATTAGGTTCGAGCAAACCCATGTAGCGCGGGTTGCTGAAATCCTTAGCGGCTTCAATTTTCCGGATTTCGGCCAGCACCTCGGGCTTCATCTGCTTGGCCAGCACTTCGTCGGCGTACTTGCCGTAGTCGGGGCAGCTCATCATCATGTTCGAAATAATGAGGCCCTTGAGGTGCTCTTGGTATTTGAAGGCGTACTCGGCGGCCAGGATGCCGCCCCAGCTGTGGCCCAGCAAATAGAAATTCGAGCTATCCAACTTTAGCGCCTGGCGTACCTGCTCCACTTCTTCCACGTAGCGCGGCAAGCTCCACATGGAAGTGTCTTTCGGGTTATCCGAATTGCCGCAGCCCAGCTGGTCGTAGTAAATGAATTCGATACCTTCCTTGGGCAGGAAGTTCTCGAAGCACTCGAAATACTCGTGCGTGGCGCCCGGTCCGCCATTGAGCAGCAGCACCTTGATTTTGGGGTTGTTGCCGTACTGTTTGGTCCAGACGTTAAACTTGCCCTTGGGTGTGCTGATGGGAATAACCCGCACGTTGCCGTCCTGCACGCCGGTTTCGGGGTTGTCGAAGTAGCCAGCCAGCGTGCCCGAAGCCGTAGAAGCCGGAGCTTCGGAAGTGGCGGTGGGCTGGTTGCAAGCGGTAGCCAGCAGCGCACCCACGGTCAGCGTGGCGGTCAGGCGAATAGCGGAGAAAATTTTCATAACAAACCCGAGTTTAGGAAACGTCGCAGCATGCGCCAGTCCTTACCCGGGCAAGGTAGCCACGTGGCGCAAAAAAGCCGCGCCACCCGGTCCCGAAGAACCAGCTGGCGCGGCCGAAACCAAACCTTAAGCTACTTAACTAGCCGCTGTAGCCGCCGCCGCTCTCGGGCTCGGTCGCGCTGCCGCCGGGCTGCACGTCGAGGCCGGGTTTGGCATGGAAATCCACGTCGCTGTAGTCGGGCGCACCGTTGCCGGCCAACTCGGGGGCTTCGTTGAACGTGCGGTCGATTTCCGACATATCGAGCGGCTCGGTGGGCGTGCCGAAGCTCACTTTGGCCGTGACGCGGTACTCCACGATGCGGTTGTTGCGCACCTTGCAGCTCTGGTCCTTCACGTAGAGCGAGGTGATGTTGGGAATGGACTTGCTGACTTCGGCCAGGGCTTTTTGCAGGGCGTCTTCGAAGCTTTTATCCGACGAGGCCAGGATTTCAATGACTTGCTTGAGGGAGGACATTTTTATTGGATGTGAAAATGGGAAGAGGTGAGAATGGGAGAATGTCCCGCTGATTTCTGGGCCGGTGTACGCGGGAAGTCGTTTTTCGGCCATTCCGGACGCGACGACCGGCGGGTTTCCGGCGCGACGTACTTTTGTGGCCTGTTCCCACCCAATTCTGTTCTCTCTACATTCTCCCATTTTCACAGCAAGAAAAAATGGCTTTCCGCACCGAAAAGGACACCATGGGCACCGTGCAGGTGCCCGCCACCGCCTACTGGGGCGCCCAAACCCAGCGCAGCATCGAGAACTTCCCCATCGCGCAGGACATCAACCGGATGCCCAAGGAAATCATCGCCGCCTTCGCTTACCTGAAGAAAGCCGCCGCTTTCACCAACCGCGACGCGGGCGTACTCTCGGCCGAGAAAGCCGACCTCATCGGCCAGGTAGCCGACGAGATTCTGGCCGGCAAGCTCGCCGACTCGTTCCCGCTGGTGGTGTGGCAAACCGGCTCGGGCACCCAGAGCAACATGAATGTGAATGAGGTGATTGCCTACCGCGGCCACGTGCTGAGCGGCGGCCAACTCACCGACGAGAAGAAGGCCCTGGCCCCCAACGACGACGTGAACAAGAGCCAGAGCTCGAACGACACGTTCCCGACGGCCATGCACATCGCGGCCTACAAAATCCTGGTCGAAACCACCATCCCCGGCATCGAGAAGCTGCGCGACGCGCTGAAAGCCAAGTCGAAAGACTTCATGCACATCGTGAAAATCGGCCGCACCCATTTCATGGATGCCACGCCGCTCACGCTGGGCCAGGAGTTTTCGGGCTACGTGAGCCAGCTCGACCACGGCCTGAAGGCCATCAAGAACACGCTGGCCCACCTGAGCGAGCTGGCGCTGGGCGGCACGGCCGTGGGCACGGGCATCAACACCCCGCCGAAGTACGCGGTGAACGTGGCCAAGCACATTGCCGACCTCACCGGCCTGCCTTTCGTCACGGCCGAAAATAAGTTTGAAGCCCTGGCCGCCCACGATGCCATCGTGGAAGCCCACGGCGCCCTCAAAACCGTGGCCGTGAGCCTGATGAAAATTGCCAACGACATCCGCATGCTCAGCTCGGGCCCGCGCGCTGGCATCGGCGAGATTGATATTCCCGACAACGAGCCTGGCTCCAGCATCATGCCCGGCAAGGTGAACCCCACGCAGTGCGAGGCCATGACGATGGTGGCCGCCCAGGTGATGGGCAACGACGTGGCCATCACGGTGGGCGGCTCGATGGGCCACTTCGAACTGAACGTGTTCAAGCCGGTGATGATTTACAACTTCCTGCACTCGGCCCGCCTCATCGGCGACGTGTGCGTGAGCTTCACCGATAAGTGTGCCGTGGGCATCGAGCCCATTAAAGCCAACATCAAAAAGCACGTTGACTCGTCGCTGATGCTCGTGACGGCCCTCAACCCGCACATTGGCTACTACAAAGCCGCCGAAATTGCCCAGACGGCCCACAAAAACGGCTCGACCCTGAAGGAAACCGCCATCAAGCTCGGCTACGTGACCGCCGACGAGTTTGACGAGTGGATGAAGCCGGAGGAAATGGTGGGCGAGATTAAATAGACCGTCAGCGGCTCCAGGCCGTCATGCAGAGCGCAGCGAAGCATCTTTACCGCAGCAGTAATTGAATTTACTATTGCGGTAAAGATGCTTCGCTGCGCTCTGCATGAGGTTTTATAATAGCTTTCCTTTTTCCCCAGCATCTTTGCACGCCTATGGACTTCTCCGCTCCCATTGTTCTCGAAAACCGCCGCGCTCGCCTGCGCCCGCTGGAGCTCACCGACTTCGAGGCCCTGAAAGCGGTGGCGATGGACGCTGATATCTGGAAATACACCCTCACGCGGGGCGACGACGCGGTGAGCCTGGCGGCCTACCTGCGCCAAGCCATCGAGGGCCGCGAGCAGGGCCTGCGCTACCCGTTTGCCATCATCGACCGCGAAACCGGCGAGTTGGCCGGCAGCACCAGCTACTACAACGTGAGCGAGTCCAACCAAAGCCTGAGCATCGGCTACACCTGGGTGGGCACCAAGTTTCAGCGCTCGGGGCTGAACCGGGCCTGCAAGCACCTGCTGCTCAGCCACGCCTTCGGGGCGTTGAACTGCGAGCGGGTAGAGCTCGAAACCGACTCGCGCAACCACAAGTCGCGCACGGCTATGGCCCGCATGGGTGCCACCGAGGAGGGCCTGCTGCGCAGCCACCGCCCCACGCAGGGCGGCATCCGGCGCGACACTGTTATTTTCAGCATCATCCGGCCCGAGTGGCCGGCGCTGCGGCAGTCGGTGTTTCAGAAGTTTGAAGTTCGTGGCTAAGCCCGACGAACCCAACCAGCTGCGCCCGCCCGACGGCCTGTGGCGGCGGCGCGTGGCCAGCTTCGGCCACGCCGGCCGTGGCGTGTGGAGCGCGCTGCGCTCGGAAATTCACCTGCGCTTTCACGCGCTGGCTACGGTGCTGGTGCTGGGCCTGGGCTTTTACTACCGCCTCGGCCGGCTGGAATGGGCGCTGGTGGCGCTGGCCGTGGCCGGCGTATGGACGGCCGAATTGCTAAACACCGCCATCGAAGCGCTGACCGATTTGGCCTCGCCCGACTTTCACCCGCTGGCGGGCAAGGCCAAGGACGTAGCGGCCGGGGCCGTGCTGCTGGCCGCCGCTGGGGCCGTGGCGGTCGGGGCGCTGGTGTTTGGCCCGCACCTGTTTTCGGTCTGATTCCGGCCTTACCTCAACCATTGCCCGCGCCGGGCGTACCCTAAGCCGGACTCTCGCTTGCCGGGACTTTTTTCCTTTGAACCTATGCGCCTGTTTTCCATTGCCGCAGCTTTGCTCATCACCTCGGCCTGCGCCCACCAGCAGGTGAGCGTGACCACGCCCACCACCCCGCCGCCCAGCGGCAGCGTATCGGGCACCGACACCCCCGCTCCCACCAGCACCAACACCGTCGACCCCGTGAACCGCTACGTGCCCGAATCCGACACCACCGCCCGCCCGCAGTGGCTAAAGGCGCGCATCGCGGCGGTGCTGGCCGAGCGCAAGCGCAACCCCATCACGCGCATTATGCGCTACCAGTACAACGGCCAAACGGTGTATTACATTTCGGCCCCGTGCTGCGACCAGTATTCCGAAGTATTCGATACCCGAGGCAAGCTCATCTGCCACCCCGACGGTGGCATCACGGGCAAAGGCGACGGCCAATGTGCTGACTTCGAAAAACGCAAATCCAACGAAAAAGTGGTCTGGCAAGACCCACGATAAGAATTATGAATTATGAGTTATGAATTATGAGTTGCCACGTGGGCAAGTTGTGGTTTGAACTCATAATTCATAACTCATAATTCATAATTAGACATGATTAACACCATTGCCAAGCTCGGCGCGTTCAACGTCTGGGCCAACGAAACCCTGCTACGCCGCCTCGATTCGTCGGTGGCAGCGGGCAAAGAAGCTCCTCAGCCTGCTCTGCGCCTGTTCAGCCACCTCATCAATGCCCAGTGCATATGGATTGCCCGCATCACCGGCACGCAAAGCCCGGTGAAAGTGTGGCAGGAGCACGATTTGGCCGGCATTCACCACTGGCACGAGCAGTCGTCGGAGCGCCTGCGCGAGCTCTGCGAAACCACCGACGAGGCCGAGCTCACCCGTCACATTCAGTACACCAACTCGCAGGGCGATGCCTTCGACTCGCAGGTGAGCGACATTCTCACCCACGCCGTGACGCACGCTACCTACCACCGCGGCCAAGTAGCCACCAAGATGCGCGAGGGCGGCCTGGAGCCCGTCAACTCCGACTTCATTACTTACTGCCGCGAAATGACCGGACAGGTCGAACCACAGTTGTAAGCCGCCGGCTCCTTTTTTTCAATTCCAGCTACGCGTATGGTTTGCATTGTGATGGGTGTTTCGGGCTGCGGCAAAAGCACGGTGGGCGAGCAGCTGGCCCCGCGCCTGGGCCTGCCGTTCTACGACGGTGATGCCTTCCACTCGGCCGCCAACATCGACAAGATGAGCCACGGCACGCCCCTCACCGACGACGACCGGCGCGACTGGCTGGCCACCCTGGCCACCAAGCTGGGCGAGTGGGAAGCCGCCGGTGGGGCCATTCTGGCTTGCTCGGCCCTGAAGGAAACATACCGTACCACCCTGCAAAGCGGTGTGCACAGCCCCATCCATTGGATATTCCTCGATGGCCCGCGTGAGCTGCTGCTCGAGCGCATGGGCAGCCGCAAAGGCCACTATATGCACGCCGACATGCTGGCTTCGCAGCTGGCCACGCTGGAGCGCCCAGCCTATGCCCTCACCCTGTCCATCACGGCCACGCCGGAGGAGCTGGTGCAGCAAATTGTGGATGCAAAAGCGCAGAACGCTGCATTCGGTACCAAGCCGGCCGTAAAGGCTGCTTAGACCACCAAATGGCGTTTTCGCCAACGAAAAAAGGCTGTCCGAATGGGCAGCCTTTTTTCGTTGAATCCGACTACAAAATCCGCGAAATCCGCGTCAATCCGTGGGTCTAGTTGAGGCTGGTATTGCCCAGCGGCGTCATCTGCTCGTTCACCACCGTGATGCCGGTGCGGATGACGTTGCGGTAGGCTGGCTGATTTGCGGGTGACGTGGCGCTGGGATAATACTCGACGCGGTAGGTACCGGCTGGCAGGCCGCCAATCTGGTAAGCGCCCGAGGCATCGGCCGAGGTGCTCACCGTATCGGGGCCCAGAATGCTGCTGCGGATGGCCAGAATCTGAGGACGGGCCGCCGCCGGGCTCACCGTACCCACGATGCCGCCACGCAAGTCCTGCGCCACTACCCGAATGACGGGCTTGAGCAGATACCGCTCCTTTTTGTCGTTGCCGGGCTTCCAGTTGCCGCGCTCCACAATGGACTTGGCCACGTCGAAATCAAGTAGCAGCTGGAAGGTTTCGCGCTGCTTCAGGGTAGCTTTTTCCAGCTTCAGCTTCACGCCCGAGGTCTGGCCGCTGGGCGTTTTCAGGTCGTACTGCTGGCCGTCGCGGCCCACCACGTAGCTGTTGGGCCCGAGGATGAGGCGAATTTCCTTGAGGTCGCCAGGGGCGAAATCATCGCTCACCAGCAAGGCCGAGCGGCCGTTCACATACTCGAGCACGTTGATGACCTGCGGGCTGAAGTTCAGCGTTTTCCAGCCGTCCGGGTCGCCCTCGTCCTTCAGGTGCACTTCAATCTGGCGCACATCCAGCACCACACTTTGAAAGTCGCCGGGCGCATCCATCAGCCGCACTTCGAGCTTGGACGTATTCGCGGCATCGTCAGATTTCGAGCAGCCGGCCAGGCCCAGCAGGGCCACAGCCGCCAGGGGCAGCAGACGGGTGATTTTCATAGGGTGGGAGTTAATCAGTTATTGAATAAATGCAACTTATTCGCTACCAATGCGGTAGCAGAGCGGCTTACTTCAATAACACTGCCAAAGTTGCCCGCTGCCTATTTTTTGGTTGAGTCGGCAGGCTCGGGGTCAACCGGTTTCGGCTTGGGTTTTGGCTTGTTGAAAAGGCTGTTGAAGCCCTTCGCCAACTGCTCCTTCGCCTTGTTGGCCGCATCAATCTTCTGCTGCTTTTTGTCGAGTTCGGCCTGGGCGGCGGCTTCCTCGGCCGTCTGGCCCGCCCGGCGGATGCTGTCTTCCTTGCTGATGGCGCGGGGCTTCACCCCGAGCAGGTCGAGCGCCTTTTGCTTGGCCACGTTCTTCACCAGCGTCTGGCCCTGGGCCTTCATGCTGCCGCTGGTCAGCTTCACAATCGGGGCCTTCACCGTGCCGCCAATGTCGAGGCCCAGCGTCACCCGGTCGGTGCCCTGGATGTTCTGCACGCCCGTGAGCTTGGTGAGCTGGCTATTGAGGGCGTTGCCCAGCTTGCCGGTGGGCGTGTTGATGGCCGTGACGTAAGCCAGCGCCCCGGTCAGGCTGTTCTGCCCGCCCAGCGTCATTTTAATGTCACCAATCTGCAAATCGAACGGCTGCACCACGAGGTTGCCGTTCACGATGTTGGCCTGAATCTTCTTGTTAATCACCACGAAGTTCTTCAAATCGGGCAGTGTGGTCAGGCTGGCAATTTTGGTCAGCGCCTCCGACTGCCCCACGGCCGCCCGTACCACGTCAAACAGGCCCCTGCCTGAGAGCGTGGCCAGGTTCGGGAACATGTCGGGCCCCATCTCGCCGCTCACGCTAAAGTTGGTGCCAAACACGCCCTCTACCTGGCTGGCCAGCGGCACCAGCGTCTTAATGGTATTGAAGGCCGCAAACGCCTTCTGGAAATTCAAATCCTTGATATTCAGCCCGAAGTTAAATTTCGGGTGCGCCAGGTTCTTGCTGCTGTAGCTGCCCGTAGTGCCAAAAGTAGCGCCCAGTGTATTGAACGTGAGGTTTTTGAGCGTGGCCGTCTGGTCGTTCACCGTCACCACGCCCTGGGCGTTGCTCAGCTTCAGGTTATCGTAGGTCACGTTATCCACGTGGCTATTCAGCACGAGGTCAAAGAACTTCGGAATCTGGAGCACGCCCTCGGCTTTGGCCGGAGCCTTACCGCCGGTAGTGGCCACCGTAGGCTTAGCCGATACCTCGTCCACCATCCACTCGTTCACGTTGAAATTGCGCGAGTTCACCGTCAAATTTCCTTTCAGCGACTGTCCCGGCGTGAACAAATAGCCCAAATAGTTGCTAATGGTGCCCGAGGCCGCGAAATCGGAGCTGCCGGCCACGCCGTTCAGGCTTTGCAGCGCAATCTGGTTGTTGTTGAAAGTAGCGGTGCCGCTGCTGATTTTTACGCCCTGCGGCAGGTCCTTGCTCTTGTAGGTCACGTTGGTGGCCTTCACGGTGCCGCTGGCCACCACATTCTGGTAGCGGCCGGCTTCCACGTCGGCCATGTTGCCTTTGGCGGCAATGTCGCCGGCCACGCGGCCCGTCACGGTCATGCCCTGCAGCGGGAAAATCTTCGTGATTTTGGTTAAATCCACCGTGCCGCGCACATTGGTATCGAACACCGGCTTATCGATGTTGTGCGCGCTCAGGCGGCCTTCCAGCGGCTCGCCTTCCAGGACCATCTTAAACTGCGGCAGGTTTATCTGCGTGTCGTTCACCTGCCCGGTCGTGTTCACCACCGTGCCGCTTAGGTTGATGTTCTCAATCGGGGCCGGGAATTTGGCCGATTTCACGTAGCCGTTGGCCAGTCGGATGGCCGCATTCACCACTGGCATCTGCGTTTTCGAATACACGCCCTTGGCGGTGCCGTCCACGAAAAACTGCCCGCGCATGGCCAGGTCCTTCACCGGATACACTTTCAGGGCTTCTTCCAGGTTCACGTTGGCTTTCACGCGGCCGTTCACCTTCATCGGGTTCAGGCCGTCGATGGCGATGTTGCCGTCTACCGGGTCGGGGCCGAGGTCGAGGTGAAACTGCGGAATGTTGACTTTCACGTCGTTCGTGACGCCCGTGGGGTTGCTCACCTGCATTTTCAGGTTGATGTTCTTGGCCGCGCGGGGCAGCTCGGGGTACTTGAACTGGCCGTTGGTCACGGTCAGGTTCACGCCGTAGCCGGGCAGCTGCGTGTCCGTCTGCGTGCCCTTGGCGTAGCCATCAAACGCCACCTTGCCGCTGGTTTCAATGTTCTTGAACTTCTCAGTAAACACGCCCGGCACTAGGCTCAGCAGGGTTTTGAAATCCGTTTCCAGCGCCTTGAAGGTCACGTCGTAAGTAATGTCCGTAGCGTTGGGCAGGCCGATAACGCCCGCGAAGCTGAACGGAAAATCGTTCAGCTTAAATTTGTTATCCTTGAAAGTGTAAAGGTTTTTGCCCAGGTCCATCTGCATGGTCACGTCGGCGTCGAGCTGCTTGTCGGTCACGTAGGCCACGTTGTTGTAGCTCATGTCGAGGTCGGTGGCCGTCGTTTTCGAGGTCAAATCGAACACGTTGCGGGCGAAGTCGCCGCTACCGCTGTGGTTCACCCCGCGCGCCTCCATCCGAAAGGGCAGCGTCAGGTCCTCGTAGCGCAGATGGCCGTCGTTCAGCTTCCAGCCCTTGATAGCCAGGCTCACCTGACTGGTATCCTGGCCCTTGGCGGCGGCCGCCGAGTCCGAAATCACCACGTCCCAGTTGGCGCGGCCGCTTTTCAGGCGGCGCAGGCTCAGGTCGGGCCGCTCCAGCTCCACGGTGTTAATCTTGATTTCCTGGCCTTTGATGACTGTCATCACATCGAGCCCCACGCGCAGGTTGGGCAGGTAGGCCAGCGTGTCGCGGCTGAACGAGTCGAGCCCAATCACCCGCAGGTTCTTGATATCCAGGGTCAAATCCGGAAAGGAGTGCAGAATGCTCACGTCGATATCGGCCGGGTTGTACAGCACCTTGGCCCGCACGCGCTGGGCAATCTGCTTGTCGGCCAGCGCCCGCAGCTTGTCTTTGAACAGGAACGGGGCCGCTACGGCCGCCAGCAGCAGCACGATAATCACGGTCGCCGCACCCAACAGTATTTTCCGCATAATTCAGGTTCTTATCAGTTTCAAAGTAAAAGTAGCCGGCCCGGCCCAAGGCCCGCCTCACTACCCTGCCAATACTACATGCGAAGGGTAGAACTGCCCAAAACCCCATTCCGTTGCATTCACTGCCCGAGCACACTCAACATTTATAGCCGCTAAAGTCGCTCCCGGGCCATTTCGGGCTCCGTTGCGGGTACTGCTCACTTGGCAAAAGCCAATTACGCGTATTCAATAAATCACAAAAATTTATTGAATTTTCATAACAAGTATTTTGCGTTATATTTGAGCCACATTGCGTTGACCGCCGGTTGCCACTTATTCCCGCTAACCGGTTTTTCGTCTTGGTTGCTATCCTATTTTCTGCACTCTTATTGTCATGAAGCGTATTTCCTTCCTGCTGCTTGCGTTGCTCACCCTGGCCGCCCAATCCGGCCAGGCCCAGACAACTCCGCTCAGCCTCACCGGCAACGTCCAGACCGAAGCCCAGCAAGCGCTATCCGGCGCCGCCGTCACGGTGATTCACGTGCCGTCGGGCAAGCGCTATTCGGCGGCTTCCGGCAGCACCGGCCGCTTCGTGGTAACCAACCTGCCCGCCGGCGGCCCCTACCTGATGCAGATTGGCGAGGGCGGCTATCGTTCCCAGACGGTAGAAAGCATTTTCCTGGAAAACGGCAAAACCGCCAACTTCAGCGTGACCCTGTCGCGGCTGGGCTCGACGGAAAAAGGCCGGGCCGGCCGCACCACTGCCACTGCCAGCGCCCCGGCCGAGCGCCTCGCCCCCGAGAGTGAAGTGGGCGGCCCGGTGCTGTTTGCGGCCAACACGGCGCCCAGCGGGCAGGCCCCCATTACCAGCAGCCGGCGCTACCAGCCCGTGCCGCAAATTATTTCCTCGCCCGCATCGGCACCTGCGGCCGGCCCGGCCACTGCTACCGTGGCTCCTGCGCTGGTTGCTGCTGCACCAGCCCCGCCAGCCGCCACCGCTGTTACGCCCACCGCGGCCCGCAGCCCCTACCGCACCGGCGGCCCCCGCAACCAGCCCCGCCGCATCACGCCGCCGGCACAAGATTTTATTGTGCCGGGCCACTACGATGCCAAAAGCGGCAACTACCTCTACGACACCGGCGCGCCCACCACGCTGAAGCTGCCGGGCGGGGCCAGCATTGCCAACGTGGGTGTCAACTCCACCGAAAACCTGCTGCACCGCTTCCTGTCCGACCCCAGCAAACAAGTCGACACCCTCGACCTGAGCCGCGGCTGGTACAACTTCGACCGCGTGTTTTTCGAAACCGGCAAAGCCACCCTCACGCCCGAATCGATGAGCCAGCTGCGCAATGTCGTCACGCTGATGCGCGCCTATCCCACAGCCCGCGTCAAAATCGGCGGCTACACCGACAGCACCGGTACCTACAAAGTGAACAAGATGCTGAGCGAGGCCCGCGCCCGCACCGCCTGGGCCAGCCTGGTCGAAATGGGCATCAGCCCGGCCCGCATCGATGCCCGGGGCTATGGCCCGCGCTACGGCATCGCCCCCAACACCACCGAAGTAGGCCGCGCCATGAACCGCCGCCTCAGCGTGAAAGTGCTGGTGAAGTAGCTGCTGCATCGGCCTACGTCGTCAGCCGCTGCTACCTTCGCCCTGCCGCGCACTAATCGGCGCGGCAGTGGCGTTATCCGGGTTCCCATGGCTGAGTTTTGGCTTTCTGTTTTGCGAGGATGCGCGCGCCGGTCGGGGCGCGTGGCCGCCGTGCTGGCGCTGGGCTGGGCCGCCGCTCCGGCCGCCCGGGCGCAGGACGTCTATTTCTCGCAGCCCTACGCTACCCGCCTGCATTCCAACCCCGCCTTCACCGGCTTGGTTGATGACTACAGCGTGACGCTGAGCTTCCGCAACCAGCTGCCCACGCTGGCCGGCTCATTCGTCAGCACCCAGCTGGCGGCCGACCTGCGCCCCAACGGCATCGGCCAGCACCACGCCTACGGCCTGCTCGTGAACCAGGACCGCACCGGGGCCGTGGGCTACACCCGGCTCGAAATCGGTGGCCTCTACGCCTACCACACCCGCCTGCGCCCGGGCCTGGCCCTGAGCGGCGGCCTGCGCGCCAGCTACGGCCGCCAGCGCGTGGGATATGACAATTTCGTGTTCGGCGACCAGATTGCGGAAGACGGCAGCGTGCGCGGCCCCAGCGCCGAAGCCCTCGATTTTCCGCCCGCCAACTACTTCAGTGTAGGCACCGGGGCCGTGCTGTATTCGGCCCGGGGCTGGCTCAGTGTAGCCGGCCAGCATCTCAACCAGCCCAGCCTGGGGTTCCGGCAGCAAGCCACGCTGCCCATGCTGCTGAGCGTGGCGGGCGGCTACAAATTTTTCATCATCGAACCTGGTACCGGGCTGGCTACCCGCGAATTAAGCTATACACCCGTAGCGGCCCTCAGCCGGCAGGGCGGCTCCACCCGTACCGAGGCCGGGCTTTACGCCACGGCGTCACCTATCACGGCCGGCGCCGTATACCGCAATATTTCTTTGCCTGGCAGCGTTGCCCGGCAGCACGTGCTCGCGGCCGTGGTGGGGTTGCAGGCCGGGGGCCTGCGGCTCGGCTACAGCTACGATGTGGGCTTGAGCCGCCTGAGCGCCGATTTAGGTGGTGCCCACGAAATTACCCTATCGCTGCGCGCCTTTGACCGTTTAGAAAATGCCCATCGCCGCTTAAAAAGACGGGTTTACCCGGTAGCCCCTTGCCCCGCATTCTAATTTTTTGTACTATTGTGTCCTGATTGCCCTTGCTAACCCCTCCGAACACATCTTCATTTTAACTTTGTTATGAAATTAATTAATTATCTGTGCTTGGCAGCTATGGGCCTGACGGCCCTGGGCGGCTGTAGTAAGAACAAGCAGCCCACTGCTTCCAAGCCGGGCAAGTATTCTTCGACGACGGGTATTGAATACAATACTGAGAAGGGCATGGCGGTAGCTAACTTCAAAAAGATTCCTGAAGGCCCGGGTTTGGTGTTTATCGAAGGTGGCCGCACGGTGCTGGGTTCGCAGGAGGAAGACGTGACCATGTCGCACGACAACATTGAGCGCACGGTGACCATCGCCTCATTCTATATGGACGAAGCTGAAGTAGCCAACATTCACTGGCTCGAATACCTGCACTTTATCCGCACCGACTCGGCCGAAGAGTTTTACAAGTCGGCCCTGCCCGACACCACGGTGTGGGCACGCGACCTGTCGTTCAACGACCCTTACGTGACGTATTACCTGCGCTACCCCGGCTTCCGCTACTTCCCGGTAGTGGGCGTGAGCTGGTTGCAGGCCGACGACTACTGCACCTGGCGTACCGCTAAGGTGAACGAGAAGCTGGCTTCGGGCGACAACAACAAATCGGGCGGCTTGGCCGGCCTGTTCAAAAAGAAGCCCAAAGCGGCGGCTGAAGGTGCTGAAGGCACGACCGGCACCGCTGGCGCACTCGGCGACGGCAAGAGCAAAACTTCCATCGAAAACGGCAACACGCTGCCCAACTACCGCCTCCCCACCGAGGCCGAGTGGGAATATGCTGCGCAGGCCCTCGTGGGCACTCAGGAAGTGGGCAACGAGAACCAGGAGGAGAAGCGCATTTACCCCTGGGATGGTAAATCGACCCGCAATGCCTACGGCAAGAAGCAGGGCCAGTTCCTGGCTAACTTCAAGCGTGGCCGCGGCGACTATGCCGGTATTGCCGGTAGCCTGAACGACGGCGCTATGATTACCGAGTATATCTACTCGTACCCACCCAACGACTACGGCCTCTACAACATGGCCGGCAACGTGAACGAGTGGGTGCAGGACGTGTACCGCCCGCTGTCGTTCCAGGACGTGGAAGACCTGAACCCCTTCCGTCGCAACGGCGTGGCTGACCCCGCCGACAAGTACGACAAGAAAGGCTACCAGTCGCTGATTGACGACCACGTGCGCGTGTACAAAGGCGGTTCGTGGCGCGATGTGGCCTACTGGCTCTCGCCCGGCACCCGCCGCTTCATGGCCGAAGACTCGTCGACGGCAACCATCGGCTTCCGTTGCGCCATGATTAACGCTGGCTCGAACAAGTAAGCTGTTTGCTTGAAAAAGAAGAAGGCCACTCCTAGCACAGGAGTGGCCTTCTTCTTTTTCAGCCTGGCTACGCACAGGCAATGGTGGCGATGCTCACCTCGGCCGCGCCGGCGGCCAGCAGGGCCGCGCCGCAGGCTTCGAGCGTCGCGCCGGTGGTCAGCACATCATCCACTACAAGTACACGGCGGCCAATAACGGCGGCGGGGTCTTCCACTTCAAATACCGTGGCCACGTTTTCCCAGCGCTGGGCGCGGTTTTTCTTGGTTTGGGTTTTGGTGTTGGTGGTGCGGCGCAGGGTGTGGGCCGCGGCGGGCACGTTCATGCCTTCGGCCAGGCCGGTGGCGAAGGCGGCGGCTTGGTTGTAGCCGCGCTTGGCCAGCTTGCGTGGGTGCAGCGGCACCGGAACGATGAGGTCGAAATCGGCGGCCAAGCCAGCGGCGTGCAGCTCGGTGCCGTAGAGCTGGCCGAGGGCGGTACCTACGTCGCGCTGGCCCTGGTATTTAAGCTCGTGGAGCAGGTGCTGCACGCGGCCGTGCCGAATGAAGCGCAGGTAGCTCAGGGCGTGGCGGACGGGCAGCTTGCCCCAGAAGCGGCGGCCCAGCGGGTTCTGGTCGGGCGGCAGGCGGTGGTAGTCGGTGTAAGGCAGCTCGGCGCGGCAGCCGGTACAGAGGTGGTTTTCGCCGGTCACGAGCGGCTCGCGGCAAGCCAGGCACAAGCGCGGATAGATAAGGCCGAGGAAATCCTGCCAGAGCGTGCGGAGCATGGCGGTAGAGTGGGGAAGGGTTTGGGAGTAATTTTGGAAAAGCAATGTAGCCGATTATTTGCTATCGTGCTCAGTCAGAATGGTCCTGCTGAGCTTGTCGAAGCATCTCTACCGCTTCGTTGTTACTGCACTGATTACTGCTGCACGCGAGATGCTTCGACAAGCTCAGCAGGACGTTCTATCTTCTTATCAATCAACATGTCTCAAGTAACCGAATTCAACGAATACCGCCAGCGGATGAATGCCACCATCATGGCGGCCGACAACAAGGTCATCAAGCGGTTTTTCAACCTCGACACCAACACGTACGCAGCCGGCGCGCTCGACGTGAAAACCAAGGAGATGCTGGGCTTGGCCTGCTCCATGGTGCTGCGCTGCGATGACTGCATCAAGTACCACGTGGGCAAATGCTTCGAGGAAAAGCTCACCGACGAGGAGATTTACGAGGTGTTTGCCATTGCCAACATCATTGGCGGCAGCATCGTGATTCCGCACTTCCGCCGCGCGGTGGAGTACTGGGAAATTCTGAAATCGGAAGCGGGAAGCGGGGAGCGGGCCGCCGAGCAAGCCGACCTGGCTGCCCACAAAGCCGAACACGACGGCCAGCCCCACGCATGAGCCAGGACCTGAACCACGCCGCCCCGGCCGAACACCCCGAGGCCGAAGCCGACTTCGACGCCCGCTGGGAAACCCTGATGGTGGAAATGGAGGAGCGTTTCGCCAAGCGCCCCGACCTGAATGCACTGTTGCTACTCATTGGCATTCAGGAGCTGAACCAGGGCATTGCCACCTTTACCAAAGAGCAAAAGCAGGACCTGATGCACATTGCTACCTGCCGCCTTTTCAGCCTGAGCGGGCACTACGAGCAGACGCACGTGGACGCCGACGGCTGGCCGCACTACAAGCTATTGCGCCCCGTGCCCTTCGCCAACCTGAAGGAACAGGAGCGCATGCTGAAATGGCACGTGCTGGAATATTTCGCTACCGATTCCATGGCTTAGCACCGGCGGTAGGCCGAGTGCCTGCAACGCTGCCTACGCCCCTAAACGCCAGGCTACAAAAAGCCGCCCCGCCGATTTTGTGGGGCGGCTTTTTTGTGGCCTTTGAGCGGATAAGCAGGAAATTAAAACCATGTTAATACCTTATTAAAAGCGGGTTAATTCGTATTTAAGCATGTAACAAAGCTGGGAAAACGGGCATTTAGATTCTGAATTTTGCCGTTACAACTGCTATGCAGCGGCCTGTTTAGTTTCTTTTTTACCGTTTATCAATGGCTTCATACGCTAGTACTTTGCCACCGCCCACGCCCTGGCAACGCCTAACGCGGATGCTCGACACCGAGCGCAAAACGATTCGTCACATCATCTGGTACGCCGTGGTGGCGGGCCTCGTCAGCTTGTCGTTGCCGCTGGGCACGCAGGCGGTTTTCAACCTGGTTTCGACCGGGGCCGTGTTCGGCTCTACCTACCTGCTCATTGCCGTGGTAGTGGGCGGCGTGCTGCTGGCCAGCATCTTGCTCATCGGGCAGCTCACCATGGTAGAGGCCATCGAGCAGCGCCTGTTTGCCAAGGCCGCTGTCGAGTTTGCTTACCGCCTGCCGCGCATCAAGCCCGAGGCGTTAGAAGGCCAGAATCCGCAGGAACTGGTGAACCGCTTCTTCGACGTGCTCACGGTGCAGAAGGGCCTCACCAAGCTGCTGATTGACTTGATGTTTGCGGGCATGCAAATTCTGTTTGGCGCGCTGGTGCTGGCGTTCTACCACCCCATTTTCATCGCCCTGGGTTTGTTCACCATCATTGCCCTCGTCTTCATTTATGCGGTGAACTACCAGCGGGCGCTACGCACCAGCATTGCCGAATCGGCCTACAAGTACGAGCTGGTGGACTGGCTGGAACAAGTGGCCGGTCGCCTGCCCGACGTGCGCGCCGACCACGCCCGGGAAGACGAGGCCCTGACCCGCACCGACGAGCTGACCGCCGGCTACCTGCGCGCCCGCAACGCCCATTTCCGGGTGCTGAAGACCTATTACAGCTACGCCACGGCCCTGCGCACGCTGCTCACGGCCAGCCTGCTCATTGCGGGCACGCTGTTCGTGGTGTCGCGCCAGATGACGCTGGGCCAGTTTGTGGCTGCCGAAGTGCTCATCGTGCAAATCAGCGGCTCGATTGAGAAGCTGATGACGGGCGTGAGCACCATTTTCGATATTCTGACCGGGGTGGAAAAAATGGCTGCCGTCACCGACCTGCCCCTCGATTCTCACCACGCCGCCATCAGCCATGCTTAACCTCTCGAACCAACACGTTGCCGAGGAAGTGTGGGAGAAAGTGCCCCGCAAATCGCGCCCCGAACTCCTGCGCATCCAGGGCAGCCGGCGGCTGGGCCGCATCCTGCTGGTGGTTGGTATTCTGTTTCTGATTGCGCTGTTTTTGCCCTGGCGGCAGACCATTGCCGGCGCGGGCACGCTCACGGCCCTCACCCCGCAGGACCGCCCCCAGACCGTGCAGAACCAGATTGCGGGCCGCATCGAGCACTGGAACGTGCGCGAGGGCCAGCTGGTGCGCAAGGGCGACACGCTGCTCACTATCTCCGAAATCAAGGACGAATACTTCGACCCCAACCTGCCCGAGCGCCTGCGCGAGCAGCTGGCCGCCAAAGTAGCCAACGTGGACGCCTACGGCGCCAAAATAGCCGCCACCGACCAGCAAATTGTCGCCCTGCGCACCACCCTGGAAGTGCAGCTCGAATCGGCCCGCAACAAGGTAGAGCAGGCCGCCAACTACCTCAACATCGACCGCGCCGACCTGGTGGCGGCCCAGAACTTCTACGAAACCACCCGCGCCCGGCTGGCCCGCTACGAGGAAGGCTACAAAAACGGCCTGTTCTCGCTGACTGACATTGAAACCCGCCGCCTCAAGCTGCAGGAAGATTTGGCCAAGGTGACTTCGGCCCGCAACAAGGTGGCCAGCAGCCAGCAGGCCCTGGCCAACGCCCGCATCGAGCTCAGCAACCTGCGCGCCAAATACGCCCAGGACCTGGCCAAGGCCAATTCCGACCGCAGCTCGGCCGTGTCGAGTCGCGCCAGTTCGCAGGGCGAAGTGGCCACCACGCGCAACAAAATCAGCAACGTAGAGGTGCGCCGCGGCCTGTACGTGGTGCGCGCCCCCCAGACGGGCTACGTGGTGCGGGCCCTCAAAGCGGGCATCGGCGAAACCATCAAGGAGGGCGAATCCATTGCCACGCTGCAGCCGGAAGCGCCGCTGTTGGCGGCCGAAATCTACGTGCGGGCCATGGACGTGCCGCTCATTCAGCGCGGGCGGCAGGTGCGGCTGCAGTTCGATGGCTGGCCGGCCATCCAGTTTTCGGGCTGGCCCTCGGCGGCGGTGGGCACGTTCGGCGGCTTCGTGTCGGTGATTGATGTGGTGAGCACCGGCAGCGGCAAGTACCGCCTGCTGGTGCGCCCGGCCCAGCCCCAGCCCGGCGACAAGCGCTGGCCCAAGCAGCTCCGCCTGGGCTCGGGCGTGCAGGGCTGGGTTATTCTGGATTCGGTGCCGATATGGTATGAAATCTGGCGGCAGCTCAACGGCTTCCCGCCCACCCTGCAAGCCGAACCGGATGATGCGCCAGTGAAAGGAAAGTAGGGTGGTGACTGACGCCTCTGCTGCCCCCTCTCCGAAGGCAGGAGAACCGGATGCCTAATCAAGACCGGTGCTCCCTATCATTGGGGAGGGCGTCAGGGGGGTAAGGCGCCACCCTCGCGCCGAATGCCCGACTAACGAAAATTGCTATCCATCATAATGTTATCCATCATATCCAACACGTTTTTTCACCTAAAATGCAGTAGTCGTGGGCTGTTGCTGTGGCTGCTGTTTGCGGCTTTGGCCCGCCCGGCCCTGGCCCAGGACCCCAGCCTGCCCACTCGCCGCTCCGGCCTCGAACGGGCGCCGCTCCAAACCACACAGCTCAGCATCATTCGGCCCGGCGACACAGCCAAGGTGTTCTCGCTGCAGAACCTGGCCGATTTGGTGTTTGCCAACCACCCCATTGTGAAGCAGGCCGCATTGCTTTCGGATGAGGCCCGCAGCCAAGTGCTGCAGGCCCGCGGCGGCTTCGACCCCAAGCTGGGCTCCGATTTTTACCGCAAGCAGTTCGGCGGCATCGACTACTACAACAACTGGGGCAACGAGCTAAAAATCCCCCTCTGGCCCGGCGGCATCGACCTGAAAGCCAGCTACGACCGCAATGTGGGCACCTATGTGAACCCCGAAAGCCGCACGCCCGTCAACGGCCTGGCCGGGGTGGGCCTCTCCGTGCCCATTGGGGCGGGGCTGCTGATTGACGCCCGCCGCAGCACCCTGCGCCAGGCCAAAGCCATGCAGAACGCCGCCGAGGCCGACCGCGTGAAGCAAATCAACGAAGTGTGGCTGCAGGCCGTGAAGGACTACTGGACCTGGTATTACTCGGTGCAGCAAGCGGCGCTCATTCAGGAAGGCGTGGCGCTGGCCGACCGCCGTTTCCAGGGCACCGCCCGCCGCGCCCAGATTGGCGACCAGGCCCCCATCGACTCCGTAGAGGCCCAAATCACGGTGCAGGACCGCCAAGTGCAGGCCGCCCAGCTCGACGTGGACCTGCTCAACGCCCGCCTCGTGCTTTCCAACCACCTCTGGACCAAGGACGGCCAGCCCGCCGAGCTGCCCACCTACGCCGTGCCCCAGTCGCCTGCCCTCGACACCATCAGCCGCGCCGAGCTGCAGCGCCTCACCGATTTTGCCGCCGCCCAGCACCCCACGCTCCGCAAGCTGGAAGCCAAAATTAGCCAGCTCGGCATCGAGGAGCGGTACCGCCGCGAGATGCTCAAGCCCAAGGTCAACGTGAGTGGCGTGCTGCTCAGCCAGGGCGATTTTTACCGCTCGGAAATGCCTGCCTACTACAATTTTGGGATGGACAACTACAAAGTAGGCGTCGATTTTTCCTTCCCGCTGTTTCTGCGGGCCGAGCGCGGCAAGCTCCAGTACACCCGCATTCAGGTGAAGGAAACCACGCTGGAGCGCCAGCAGAGCCAGCGCACCATCGTGACGCGGGTCAACTCCGTGTACAACACCCTGCGGGCTTACGAGCAACAGCTCGCCCTGCAGGCCCAAACCATTGCCAACCAGCGCCTCCTGCTGCAAGCCGAGCTGCAAAAATTCGAACTGGGCGAAAGCACTATCTTCCTCATCAACGCCCGCGAAACCAAGCTCATCGACCTGCGCATCAAGCAGGAAAGCCTGCGGGCCAGCTACGAGAAGTCGCGCGCCGAGCTGTACTACTACGCCGGCACGCGGTCGGTAGATGCCACACGCTAAGGGGAGACGTCGAAGAAGAGGCAGAAGTTAAACAACGAAAACGGGTAAGCGAAAACGTCATGCTGAGCGCAGCCGAAGCATGACGTTCTGTTGTTCGTCCGGTTAGTTTTGCAGAATGAAAATCGTTTCCTACAACGTGAACGGCCTGCGCTCGGCCCTGAGCAAGGGCCTGCTGGATTGGGTGGCCGAAGCTGCACCCGACGTGCTGTGCCTGCAGGAAATCAAGGCCAGCCGCGAGGCCATGGACGTATCGGGCTTTGAGAAGCTGGGCTATCAAGCCTATCTGCACCCGGCCCAGAAGCCCGGCTACAGCGGCGTGGCTACCTTCACGAAGATGACGCCCAAAGCCGTTATCCATGGCTGCGGCCAGAGCTGCTACGACGACGAAGGCCGCGTGCTACGGCTCGATTTTGAGGATGTGTCGGTACTGAACACCTACATGCCTTCGGGCACGAGCGGGCCAGAGCGGCAGGCCTTCAAGATTGAGTGGCTGCACTTTTTCCGTGACTATGTGGCGAAGCTGCGGGCCGACGGCAGCACGCCGCCGCTGCTCATCGGCGGCGACTTCAACTGCTGCCAGACGGCCATCGACCTGCACAACCCCAAAGCCAACCAGAACAGCCCCGGCTACACGCCTGAGGAGCGGCAGTGGTTTGCCGATTTCCTGGGCGATGGACTGGTGGATACTTTCCGCCACCACCACGGCGAGGCCACCGGCCACTATTCCTGGTGGAGCTACCGGGCCGGCTCGCGCGGCCGCAACGTGGGCTGGCGCCTCGACCACTGGCTAGCCGACGCAGCGCTGCAACCCCGTCTGACCGGCGCCGGTCTGTTGCCCGACGTGGTGCATTCCGACCACTGCCCGGCCTGGGTGGAAGTAATGTAGCGCGGACTCTGCGAGTCCGCGCATGCTTGATGTCGTTCGAGTGATGCGCGGACCCGCAGAGTCCACGCTACATCGAACCAAGCGCCGCATCCTGATGTATCTTTCCCGACTAAGACTTGATTTATGGCGGTGACGATAGAGCAAGGCGCGACGGCCGCTGAGTACCCCGCATTGGCGCGGGTACGGACGGAGCTGGAAGCCTTCAAGCGCAAATTTTACCTCAACCTGCTGGTGCGGGGCGGCTTGGTGGCTGGCGCCCTGCTGCTGAGCTTTTTCGTGGTGTTCAACGGGCTTGAATACTTCCTGTACCTGCCCACCGTGGTGCGGGCCGGGCTGCTGTTCGGCTTTATCGGCCTCACGATTTACAGCTTTGCGCGCTGGATTTGGACACCGCTGGCGGCCCTCACCAACCTGCGCCGCCTGCTGAGCGACGAGCAGGCCGCCCGTCGGGTAGGGGAGCTGTTCCCCGAAGTGCAGGACCGTCTGCTGAACGCCCTGCAGCTACAGGGCCAGGCCCGCGACAACGCCCTGATTGCCGCCAGCCTGGAGCAGCGCGCCGCCCAGATGGGCGACATTTCCTTTGCCAAAGGCATCGACATTCAGCAGCAGAGCAAGCCGCTGTGGAAGTACGCGGCCATTCCGGCGGCCGTGCTGCTGCTGCTATTGGCCTTTTATCCCAGCTTTCTCGTGCAGGGCACGGAGCGCATCTGGCATTACAAGCGGGCGTATTCGCCGCCGGCGCCTTTTCAGTTTCTGATTAAAAACCCGAAGCTAACCGCTTTCAAAGGCGAGGATTTTACGCTGGACGTAGGCGTGGCGGGCAACGCGCTGCCGGCCGACGTGAGCATTGCCTTCGACGAAGGTGAGCGGAAGCTAAGCAAGGTGGCAGGCCGGGGTGACCAGTTCCGCTACACCTTTGAGCAGCCGCAGGGCGACGTGACGTTTCAGCTGAAAGGGGCGGGGTTTGCTTCGCCCGAATACCAGCTCACGGTGCTGGAACGGCCCAATCTGCGCGATTTCAAAGTCAACATCACCTACCCGCCCTACACCGGTAAGCCGGCCGAAACCATTGAGAACGGTGGCAACATGACGGTGCCCGAGGGCAGTACGGTGCGCTGGGAGTTTGCTACAGCTGCTACAGATGAACTGGCCTTGGTTTTTCAGAACCCCGATGAAACGCTGGCGGCCACCGGCGATGATGGCACCTTCACCGCCGAGCGGCGCATCATGCGCTCGCAACCGTACTTGTTGCGCCTGAAAAACCCAGCCAGCCTCAACCGCGACCCCATTTCTTACCAACTCACGGCGGTGCCCGATTTGCCGCCTGCGCTCACGCTGGAAGCTTTTTCGGATACCGTGACGCGGCGCTTTCTGGCGCTGGGCGGCACCGTGCGCGACGACTACGGCTTGACACGGCTGGAACTGCACTACGCGCTGCGCCGCGCCGGGCAGGGTCCGAATTCGGCTCCCAGCCGCGCGGGCGCTACGCCGCTGGGCTTGCCCCGCGAAAGCGCCGGCACCTACGCCTACACCTGGAACCTGGGCGCGCTGAATATGCAGCCTGGTGACCGCCTCGAATACTTCGTGGAGGCCTGGGACAACGACGGTGTGCACGGCCCCAAGGCCACCCGCACGCGCCCGGTGGAGTTCCGCCTGCCCAGCCGTCGCGAGTTGCGCCAGGAGATGCAGGCCCAGGCACAGTCGGTGGCCAGCCAGATGAGCCAGGCCGCCAAGCAGAGTGAGAAGCTGGAGCGCGAGTTGGCGAAGTCGCAGGACAAGCTGAAGACCAAGCGCGACCTGAGCTTCCAGGACCGCAAGCAGCTGGAAAACATGCTGGACGAGAAAAACCAGCTGAACCAGCAGATGGAGCAGATGCAGAAGATGTTCGAGCAGCTGCAGCAGAAACAGGACCAACTCAGCCCCAAAAGCGAGGAGCTGGCCAAGAAGGCTGAGGAGCTAAAAAAGCTGATGGCCGACCTGCTTGACCCCGAAACCAAGAAGCTCTACGAGAAGCTGCGCAAGCTGCTGGAAGAGCAGAAGATGCCCGACGCCGAGATGCAGAAGCTGCTGCAGCAGCTCGAGAACAAGGAAGATACCCTGCAAAAGGAGCTCGACCGTGCCCTTGAAATGTTTAAGCAGATGCAGCTGGAACAGAAGGCCGAGGAAACCGCCAACAAACTGGAGGAGCTGGCCAAGCAGGAAGATAAGCTGGCCGAAAAAACCGCGCAGAACGACAAGGAAAACCCGGATAATAAGCTCTCTAACCAAGACCAGAAAGCCAAGCAGGAGCAGCTGAAGCAGGAGCAGGCCGAAAACCAGAAGGAATTCGAAGACCTGAAAAAGGAGCTGCAGGACCTGAAGCAGATGGACAAGGAGCTGGGCGACCAGAACGGCATGGACGAGCAGAAGCCCGACCAGGAACAGACCGACCAGGACATGCAGGAAAGCCAGCAGAGCCTGAGCAAAAACCAGAACAAAAAGGCCGCCGGTCAGCAGAAAAGCGCCGCCTCCCGCATGAAGAAAATGGCGCAGAAAATGCGCGACCAGATGAGCGAGGAGGAGAGCGACCAGGCCCAGCAGAACATCGACGACCTGCGCGACATTCTTGATAACCTCCTCACGTTAAGCTTCGACCAGGAGCAGCTGATGAAGGATTTCCGCAAAGTCGACCAGTCCGACCCGCGCTTCGTGCAGCTGGGCCAGACGCAGCGCAAGCTGCGCGACGATGCCAAAATCATTCAGGATTCGCTCTATGCCCTGGCCAAGAAAGAGCCCAAAATTCAGAGCTTCGTGACCCGCGAGGTGGGCGAGATGAACGGCCGCATGGACGAGTCGCTCACCCATATTCAGCAGCGCGACCTGGGCCGCGCCACCGCTACCGAGCAGCAGGCCATGACCAGCATGAATAACCTGGCCCTGATGCTGCAAAGCTCCCTCGACCAGATGCAGCAGGAAGCCCAGTCGGGCAAAGGCCAGCCGCAGGACGGCCAGGGCAAGCCCGGCAAGAAAAAAGGCAAGGGCAAAGGGCAGGGCCAGGGCAGTAAGCCCGGCCCCGGCAACATGGGCAAGATGCAGCAGCAGCTCAACGAGCAGATTCAGCAGCTGTCGAAGTCGGGCAAGTCGGGCCGCGAAATGTCGCAGGAGCTGGCCAAGCTGGCTGGCCAGCAGCAGATGCTGCGCCAGGCCATGCAGCAGCTCGATAAGCTGCAGCAGGGGGGCAAGCCCGGCGGCTCGCAGGGCCAGGGCGGCGGCCAGCCCGGTCAGGGCCAGAGCAAGGATGGGAAAGACGGCAAAGAAGGCGGCCAGAACGGCAAGGATGGCAAAGGCGACCAGGGCGGCGGCGGCACCGGCGACATCAAGAAAATGATGGAGCAAACCGAAACCGACCTCGTGAACAAGCGCCTGACCGAGGAAACGATGATGCGCCAGCAGCAAATCCTCACCCGCCTGTTGGAGGTGGAAAAGTCGGCCCGCGAGCGCGACCAGGACACCAAGCGCGAGGCCCAGGCCGCCCAGAACAAGCCTCCGGTTTTCCCGCCGGCGTTCGATAAATACAAGGCCAGCAAGGAACGCCAGACCGAATTGCTACGTAGTACACCCCCGAACCTGACTCCGTACTACCAACGCGAAGTGGGCGAATATTTCCAGAAAATCAAATAATCCGAACGGCTTTCCATCCAAGCGGGCGGCAGTTTCGTTAACCAATTAGTGTACTGCTAGAACCAGGCATTTGAATGCTGCAGAAATAGTTGTGGCGCTTTGGCGCTAAAAGACTATTTTTGCCGCCCCAAACCGCTGCCGCTCTTCCCATCAAATCACCTTATGAAGCAGGTAAAAATTCAGATTCCGTCGCTCGTTGAGAACATCCGCGTCGTTGAAAGCTTCATCGACAATTCGAAGGATACCTTTCAGATTGAGGACGATATCTACGGCAACATCATGGTGGCCGTGACCGAAGCGGTGAACAACGCCATCCGGCACGGCAACAAGTTCGACAAAGACAAAAACGTCTACCTGTCGCTGTACGTGGAGCCCCAACAGCTTAAATTCGAGATTGAGGACGAAGGCACCGGCTTCAACTACGACAACCTCGACGACCCCACGGCGCCCGAAAACCTGGAGAACCCGGGGGGCCGCGGCATCTTCCTCATCCGCCACCTGGCCGATGAAGTAGAGTTCAGCAAGGAGGGCCGCTGCCTGCTGCTCACCTTCCAGCTCGCGCCCGCGCCCGCCGACGAAGCTTCGACCGCCGACCACATTGCCGCCTAATTCAGCCCCATAGGCTGCCTGATTCCGCATGAACAGCACCCCGCCGATGGGCCCGCCCCACCACGAAAATTTTCCGCCCGGCGAGCTGCACCACGAGGCCCCCGGCATCGAGTTCATGGTGGAGGATGCGCCTGATTTTGAGCTTTCCGACGCCGAAAGCCTGTTGGAATGGATTGAGCGCGTGGCCAAGGTGCACGAGCACCGCATCGTGCAGCTCACGTACATCTTCTGCTCCGACGACTACCTGCACCGGCTCAACATCCAGTACCTCGACCACGACACGCTGACGGACGTCATCACCTTCGATAACTCCGACGACGCCGACATTCTGGAAGGCGATATTTTCATCAGCGTGGAGCGCGTGCGCGACAATGCCCACGACCTCGGCATCCCGTTCCGCGACGAGCTGCACCGCGTCATGATTCACGGCGTGCTGCACCTGCTCGGCTACCACGATAAGGACTTGCTGAGCCAGACGGCCATGCGCGCCAAGGAAGACTACTGCCTGGCGCTGCGCAAGTTCTAGTCCGGCTTTGTCCGAGACAAATAACCAACAAACGTCATGCTGAGCTTGTCGAAGCATCTCTACCGTGTAAGTAATTATTTACTACTGCGGTAGAGATGCTTCGACAAGCTCAGCATGACGTTCTGTTTATTCGCTGCTGCTTCCATCTATGGCCGCCTCTTCTTCTGCCGAGTTCCCCATTATCCGGGGCGATGCGCTGGATTTCTACCTCGCCCAGGGCTACTATCGGATGCAGCAGGACCTGTTCACCTGCCAGTTCGTGCCCTTCGACGGCCGGCTCTACACCGCCCACTGGCTGCGTATCGACCTGCCACACGTGGAGTGGGGGCCGGAGCAGCGCCGCCTGCTGCGCCGCAATGCGCGCTTCAAAGCCACTATCCGGACTTTTCGCCTCACCGAGGAATACGAGGAGTTGTATGCCCGCTACCGCGCTGCCATCACCTTCGATGCCGCGCCGACCATTGAGGCAGTGCTATTGGGCGGCGCCACGCACAACGTGTTCAACACCCAAATCATCGAGTTGCGCGACGAAGGCCGCCTCATTGCCGCTGGCATCCTCGATTATGGCGAACGCACGCTGGCCGGCATTCTCAACTTCTACGACCCAGCTTACCATAAGCACAGCCTCGGCAAGTACTTACTGTTGCTGAAAACCGACTACGCCCGCCGGCTGCACCTCGACTATTACTACCCCGGCTACCTGGTGAATGACTACCCCAAATTCGACTACAAGCTCTTCGCCTGCGCCGCCGCGACGGAAGTGTTCGACAGCATCAGCGGACAGTGGCTGCCGTTTTCGTGGGAAGCCGTGCGGGCCAATTCGGCCGAGCTTTTTGCCGAGTGGCTGCCGGAGGATTTGCAGGGCATGACGACTGGCGAGCCAGAACAATTGTAGAGACGCGACACTTCGCGTCTCGTCGTTGAACGGGCTAGGTTAAATGGTGCTGTCTCGGCGCGGACGATGAGACGCGAAGTGTCGCGTCTCCACAGCAGTCCCGCAACCCTGGCTGCTAACCGTTTCACAGGCAATGGCCGCCGGGGCCGAATTGCGTAATTTTGTAGGAACGCACCACGGTGCGTTCGTCGTTACCCGATTTATTATTATCCGTTTTGCCAGCGCGGCCCCTCCCGCGCCCCCTGGCGTGTTCCTACGATTATGTTTCAAACCACTGAATACGACGTCATTGTAGTAGGTGCGGGCCACGCCGGCTGCGAAGCCGCCGCCGCCGCCGCCAACCTGGGCTCGAAAGTGCTGCTGGTGACGATGAATATGAACACCATCGCCCAGATGTCGTGCAACCCGGCCATGGGCGGCGTGGCCAAGGGCCAGATTGTGCGCGAAATCGACGCGTTGGGCGGCCAGTCGGGCATCATCACCGACCAGACCATGATTCAGTTCCGCATGCTGAACCGTTCGAAAGGCCCCGCTATGTGGAGCCCGCGCGCACAGAGCGACCGCATGCGCTTCGCCGAAGCCTGGCGCCTGACCCTGGAAGGCATCGCCAACGTGGATTTCTGGCAGGAAGCCGTGACCGGCATCGTGGTGGAAAACGACACGGCGGTGGGCGTGAAAACCGCCCTCGGCATTGAGTTTCGGGGTAAGTCAGTAGTGCTGACCAACGGCACCTTCCTGAACGGCCTCATCCACATCGGCGAGAAGAATTTCGGCGGTGGCCGGGCGGCCGAGAAGGGCAGCCGCGGCATCACCGAGCAACTGGTGGAGTTGGGCTTTGAAGCCGGGCGCATGAAAACCGGCACCCCACCCCGCGTGGACGGCCGCAGCCTCGACTACTCCAAAATGGAAGCGCAGGGCGGCGACGAGGTGCCCAGCAAATTCTCCTATCTCGATACGCCGCGCCTGACGCGGCAGCGCCCCTGCTACATCACCTATACCAACGAGCGGGTGCACGACATCCTGCGCGAGGGCTTCGAGAAGTCGCCCATGTTTCAGGGCCGCATCAAGGGCCTGGGGCCGCGCTACTGCCCCAGCGTGGAGGACAAAATCAACCGCTTCGCCGACAAGGACCGCCACCAGATTTTCGTGGAGCCCGAAGGCTGGAGCACCGTGGAATGCTACATCAACGGCTTCAGCAGCTCGCTGCCCGAGGACGTGCAGTACCGCGCCCTGCGCGAAATCGCGGGCTTCGAGAACGCCAAGATGTTCCGTCCCGGCTACGCCATCGAGTACGACTTTTTCCCGCCCACGCAGCTGGCACTCACGCTCGAAACCAAGCTTATTGCGGGGCTGTACTTCGCGGGCCAGATTAATGGCACCACTGGCTACGAGGAAGCCGCCTGCCAGGGCCTGATGGCCGGCATCAACGCGCACAACAAAGTGCACGGCAAGCAGCCGTTCGTTTTGAAAAGGAGCGAGGCTTACATCGGCGTGCTCATCGATGACCTGGTGAACAAAGGCACCGACGAGCCCTACCGCATGTTCACGAGCCGCGCCGAGCACCGCATTCTGCTGCGCCAGGACAACGCGGATTTGCGCCTCACGCCGCTGGGCCACGAGCTGGGCCTGGCTTCGGATGAGCGCCTGGAGCGCGTGCGAATGAAGGAAGCGCAAACGGCCGAAATCGGCACGCTGTTTCAGAAATTCGCCATCGAAACCGCCGAAATCAACCCGCTCATGGTGGAGTTGGGCTCGGCCGAAATCCACGAAAAAACCCGCGCCGTGAACCTGCTGCGCCGCCCCAATGTGGAGTTGGCTGACCTGCGCCGCGCCCTGCCCATGCTGGATGAAGCCCTGGCTGCTTACGACGCCGAGGCGCTGGAGCAGGCCATCATCAACATCAAGTACGAAACCTACCTGCAGAAAGAGCAGCAGCAGGCCGAGCGCATGCAGGAGCTGGAAAACTTCGTGATTCAGGGCCGGCTCGACTACCGCGCCATGCCCGCCCTCTCGCACGAGGCCCGCGAAAAGCTCCTCAAGATTCAGCCCGAAACCATTGGGCAGGCCTCGCGCATCAGCGGCATTTCGCCCGCCGATGTGTCGGTGCTGATGGTGTACCTTGGCCGATAATGTTGAATTTTGAGGGTTGAATGTTGAGTGATTCTCTTGGAAGCTCCAAAGGTCAACTCAACATTCAACCCTCAAAACTTATAATTCCTGCGTGTCCTACGAACGTTTAGATAATTGCCCGGTTTGCGGCAAAACCGAATTCCGCAATAAGCTGGTGGTGGAAGACCGCACGGTGAGCCACGAAAGCTTTGCCATTGTGCAGTGCGCGGGCTGCAGCTTCCAGTTCACCAACCCGCGGCCGAATGAGGCCGAAATCGGCAAGTATTACGAGTCCGACGCCTACGTTTCGCACAACAGCGCCGCGCAGGGATTCGTGAACCAGGCCTACAAAGTCGCCCGGTTTTTCACCATGCGCCGCAAGGTGAGCTTGCTGAACAAGCTGGCCCCGCGCCGGGGAAAATTATTGGATTACGGCTGCGGCACGGGCCATTTCCTGGCCGCCGCCAAAGCCGCGCGCTGGCAGGTAGCCGGCCTCGAGCCCAACGCCCGCGCCCGCGAGGAAGCCAGCCAGCGCCTCGGCCAGCCGATAGGGCAGGAGAGCCTGGCCCAGTTTCAGCCCGGCACCTTCGATGCAATTACGCTTTGGCACGTGCTGGAGCATATTCACACCCTGAACGAAACGCTGGCCCAGCTGGTGGCTTTGCTGAAACCCGACGGCGTGCTGCTCATCGCCGTGCCCAACGTGGAGAGCCTCGACGCCCAGCACTACCGCGAGCTATGGGCGGCCTACGATGTACCGCGCCACCTCTACCACTTCGCGCCCAAAACCATGGCCCAGCTGCTCAAAAAGCACAAGCTGGTCATCCGCCAGACCTTGCCCATGCCGCTCGATGCCTACTATGTGAGCATGCTCAGCGAAAAGCACAAGGCCGAGCGGGCCGGCGGCCTGCTCACGGTGCTGAAGGCCGGCTACAAGTCGAACCAGTACGCTGAGCAGCACGAGGGGCAATATTCGAGCCTGCTCTATGTGGCCGGGCGGCGCACGCCGGCAGGGGCCTGATGCGGCCGGCGGCCCGGTGGCGGCTGATGCTGGCGGTGGGCGTGCTGGCCACCGTGGCCCGCGCCCAAACCGTGCCCGCGCCGCCGCCCGATTCCGTCAAAAAACCAGCGCCGACCTTTGTGGCCGATACCGCCCGGCGCGTTGTGGTCGTTAGCCCTGCCGAGCCGACCAACGAAGTGACGCGCCGCACGGGGCTGCGCATCGGAGCGGCCATTGTTGTTCTTACGCTCACCACGCTGCTGTTGTATAATGTCCGTTCGCGCTGAATTGCTGGCTTTGCTGGCGCTGGTTGCCTTGCTTGAAAGCTGCGCTGCCGTGGCCCCGCCCCTAGGAGGCCCGCGCGACCGCACCCCACCGCGCCGCATCAGCAGCTCGCCCGACAGCGCCGCGCGCAACGTGAAGCAGCAGTTCGTGCGCCTCAACTTCTCGGAGCCCGTCGTCACCAAGGACCTGAACAAAAACCTGCTCATCACGCCCCAGCTGCCCGAAGACAACCCCTACAAGCTGCGCGAAGACCGCAGCGCCATCACCCTGCTGTTCGACAAGCCGCTGGATGCCAACACTACCTACAGCTTCAATTTCCGCGAAGGCATCGTCGACATCACCGAAGGCCTGCCGGCCAAAAATGCGGCCCTCACTTTCAGTACCGGCCCCGAGCTCGATTCGGGCCGTGTGAGCGGTTCGCTCACCGACGTGCTCACGGCCCGGGCCGTGGAAGGAGCCAGCATTGGCCTCTACCGCGTGGCCGATACCGCCGGCGTGCGTAAGGGCCGGCCCTACTACACGGTACTTACGGACAAAGAGGGCAAATTCAGCCTGAATTTCCTCAAGGCCGGCGACTACAAGCTGTATGCGGTAGCCGACAAGAACAACAACGGCCGCTATGACGAGGGCGAGAAAATTGCCTACTTGCCGGCGCCCATCACCATTGCTGGCAGCACCGGCGCGACTGTGCCCCTCGTGCTCACGCAGCCCGACCAGCGCCCGCCGTTGCTCACTACTCGCACGCCCAGCCCCACCCAGGTGCGCTTAAGCTACAGCGAGGGCCTTCGCACCGCCAGCCTGGCGCCGCTGCCGGCCGCTCCCAACGCCGCGGCCGTGGCCGAAGCCACGCAGCTGGTGGAGCGCGGCCGTACTGTGGTAGTGTATAAAACGCCCACCGTAGGCGATGGCCGCTACCTGCTCACGGCCACCGACAGCACCGGCAACAGCAGCCGCGACACGCTGCAATTGAAGTTTCCCGCCCCGCCCACGGCGGCCAAGAAGGCGGCCGTTCCGCCGCTCTATACCGTAGAAGGCAGCCCGCGCACAGTGTTTCCTGAGGGGCAGGTAAAATATCAGTTTGCCGTCCCAGTGCGGGTGGCCACCGATAAGCCCTTCGGCACGCTGGTGGAAGACTCGCTGCGCCGCCGCCCGTTGCGCCTGCCCGCCGATGGCACCCTCAACCCCGACCGCACCCAGCTGGCCGTGCGCTTCAACACCAAGGCTAAAAACCGTTTCGACATCATCCTCGACAGCACCGCCGTCACCACCATCACCGGCCAAAGCCTCCGCCTGAAACCACTACGCCTCGGTTTGAGCGAACAGGACGTATCCACCAGCCTGTCGGGCACCATCAGCACCGCCGAAAAAAGCTTCGAGCTGCAGCTGCTCGACGAGAAATTCCAGGTGATTGCCAGCCTCAAATCGCCCAAGGGCACTTATTCTTTCTCCGACATGCCGCCCGGTACCTACCGCCTGCGCGTGCTCATCGATGCCGACGGCGACGGCCGCTGGCGTGGCGGCGACCCTAACCTGCTGCTGGCTCCCGAGCCCGTATTCCTCGTGCCCAAGTCCGTGCAAATCCGCGCGGGCTTCGATGTGGTCGAAGCCTTGAAATTCTAGCGCCACCCCACGTTTATGGTGGCGCGCCAATCTGTCAGGTTTGGCCACTGGTGGCTTTTTTGGCCTTCCGGCCTTGCTATTCAGATTGGCATTTCGCCCGCGGGACGCACCGGTTAGCAGCGGCCTGCGCTTTTTTCTCCCTCGGTTTCGCTCCTTTCGATGCGCTTGACTCTGCCCGCAGAATCAGTTAAAAACCCTTAGACTGTCCACATTAGTGGATAACTAACCCTTATTTCCAGTTAATGACGCGCGTTTTTTGGCTTAATCCACCGCTTTTCCACGAGGTTTTCCACATCGATTATTGAATGCGGATAAACTCGGGGATAACCTGGGGGAAACACCGACTACTCCCGGGGATAAGTGGGGCAGAAGTTTTTTTGGCTGGAAGGCTGCCGTGGCAGGGCAAATCGGCCGGGGATAACCGGGGATAACTTCCCCCAGCCAAAACGCCTTCCCACACCTCCGTTTTCAGTGGGGAAATACTTTTGGGGAAAGGTGGTGGAGATGTTGAAAATCGCATCAACCAACTGATAAACAGCTAAATATTTTCCACATTGCCGGTGTATAGCCGGTGGAAAAGGCGGCGCTTACCCCCACGTTATCCACGCTGGGGATAACCCGGCCGGCTTTTCCACTTATCAACCGACCTAATGAGTGGAAATAAAAAATCTTTTTAAGAAAAAAATTTAATCAAAAAGTAAGACTGGGGAAAACCTGGACGGGAAAAGAAAATCAGAATCGAGCTTCAGAAAAGCCGGCTGCCGGAATTTTTAGCCAACACGTTTTCGGATTTTTGAAAAGTGGGCTTTCGGTTTTTGCGCGAATCCGTATGGGTTATGAACAATCTCCCGCACCTTCCAAACCGTTGATTCAGGTTTCCCCATGCCGTTCGATTACACCCTCGATTTTCATTCCGTCGATTTCCGCCAGCATCCCGAACTGTACCGCGTGGGCCGGGGCGAACAGGGCGTGCTGCTGGTGCAGCCCTACAAGGGCGAAATCCTGCCCCACTGGCGCTTCAAAGATGCCGCTGCGGCCCGGGAGTCGTCCGAGACGATTTACGGCCTGTTTGAGGCGTATTTGAAGGCCCACGACTTTGTGGGGGCCGACATGGCCCGCAAATTCATCCAGATGGGTTTCACCCGGGCCCGGCGCTACGCCAACCACAAAGGCGGCAAGAAGTACGCCGGCCCCGTGCCCGACGACAAAAAAGGCCAGAGCGGCGCGCACGGCCGGGCCGAACTGCCCCGTACTGCACACCCCGATGTGGATAAAGTGGAAGCCGCCGCTATTTTCAAACGCAAGTGGGACGAGGCCAAAGCCAACCCCGAATACATCCGCCAGAAGGAAGCGTTTGTGGAAAAGTATGGCAAATAGGATTTAGTTGTCAGTTGTTCGTTGCTAGTTGTCAGCATTCGTACCAGCCTAACAACTGACAACTAGCAACGAACAACTAGCCCGCTGCCTACCTTTGTTACCTATCCTTCACCCCAACCGCATGAGCACTCCCCAACCCTCCAGCATCGAGGAAAACGAAATCATTCTGGGCACCGGCATGGGCCCACTGCGCTTCGGCGCGACCATGGACGAGGTGCGCACCCTCGTGGGCGAGCCCGAGGAAATTGAAGAGTCGGACGAGGACGACGACTTTGAGCACCAGGCTTGGAACTACCACGAAGAAGACTACCTGCTCTCGCTCTACTTCGACCGCGAAGACGATTTCCGCCTGAGCTGCATCGAAACCGATAACCCCGGCATGCGCCTCTACGGCGAGGCCATCCACGGCCTGAGCATCGACCAGGTGAAGGCCCTGATGGCCCGTCATAATCAAACTGAGCCCGAGACGGAAACCATGGAAGAAGGCGCCGTGCGCCTGTCCTACGAAAAGTCGATGATTGACTTATACTTCGAAGAAGGCGAGCTACAGTTCGTCAATTTCGGCGTGTTTATCAACGACGACATGGAAGTGCAGTGGCCTAAGTAATTTGAGTTTATCCACATTTTGACTGTTTTTAGCTGTGGATAAGTGGATAAGGATATGAAAACGGGCACTTTATCCCCGTTTCGGGACGCAATTCCCAACCTGAAATTCCTGGCGCAATCAATTGCATAAAAAAAGGCTGTTCCGTTGTGGAACAGCCTTTTTTGTGTTTTAGCCAGTCGGCCTTGCTTAGAGCACTGCGCGGAACAGCAGGAACAACAGGCCCGACAGTACCATCGTGACGGGCAGCGTGAGCACCCAAGCGAGGGCAATGTTGCGCACCATACCGGGGTTGATGTTCTTCACGCCGCGGCTGGCCACCATGCTGCCAGCGATGCTGGAGGTGAGCACGTGCGTGGTCGACGACGGCAGTTTCAGCCAGGTGCTGGCGCCAATCATGGCGGCGGCTACCAGCTCCGAGCTGGCGCCCTGGGCGTAGCTCAGGTGCTCTTTGCCGATGCGCTCGCCGATGGTTTTCACGATGCGCTGCCAGCCAATCATGGTGCCGCAGGCCAGCGAGAGGCTCACCATTAGCAGCACCCACCAGGGGGCGTAGTCGGTGAAGGTTTTCATGTTTTCCACGGCCTTGTCGTAGATGCTGCGGTCCTGCGTGCTCAGGCTCACGTTGGGCGAGGCCAGCAGCTTTTTGGCGCGGTTGGAGAGCAGCAGCACGTCGCGACGAATCTCGAAGCGGGTTTGCTGGGGCAGGTCTTTCACCTGGGTTTTGCCGGCGAAAATGCGGTCGAGGTCGGCGGTTTTGGCCTGGATGTCGGCCAAGTCCTTCTGGTCGTTGGGGCTGAGGTCGGCCCGGTTCACGCGGTTGATGACGTACTCGACCTTGCTCAGCGACTCGCGCAGGTCGAGCGGGTTTTTACTTTCGTCGAGCGCAAAACGGAAAGGCACGATGCCAATCAGAATCAGCATCACGAGGCCCACACCTTTCTGGCCGTCGTTCGAGCCGTGGAAAAAGCTCACCAGCGTACAGGTTGTGATGAGCAGCAGGCGAATCCAGAGGGGTGGGGGCTTTCGCTTGTGCGGCTCCTTGAAAATGGCCTTGCTGGGCGAAAAGCGCTTGAACAGGAACATCATGCCGATGGTAAGCGCAAAGCCCAGCAGCGGACCGACTAGCAGCGCCACGCCGGTCTCGCTGGCCTTGCTCCAGTTCACGGCCGCGCCGCGCGACTCGGGCAGCAGCGAAAACGCAATGCCCACGCCCAGAATAGAGCCGATGAGCGCGTGCGAGCTCGACGCCGGAATGCCGTAGTACCACGTGCCGATGTTCCAGATAATGGCGGCCAGAATGAGTGCGCCCACCATGGCAATGCCGTGGTACACGTTGGCATCGACCAGACTTTCGACGGGCAATAGGTAGACGATGCCCATGGCCACGCCGATACCGCCGGAGAACACGCCGATGAAGTTCCAGAACGCCGACCACACCACCGCGACCCAAGGCCGCAGGGCGTTGGTGTAGATGACGGTGGCCACGGCATTAGCCGTGTCGTGAAAGCCATTCACGAACTCGAACGCGCAGGCCGCCAGCAGGCACAGGCCGAGAAGCAGAAGTACGTGAGGTTCTAAACCAAACATAAAAGGCGGTTTTGTGGGAAATTGGATGTAATCATAGGTCAAAGGTAGGAATATGGTCCGCAGTGGATATGTTACCGAATTGTGATGGGATTGCGAAAGCCGTGCTGGAATTCGCGCCTTGTACGGGCAAGTTTCGGCTTCCGCCGGACCGGCCTACTTTTGTGGGTATGAACCCAGCATCTGAACCCGCGCAACTCAAGGACATTGTGGCCCACGCCAAGGAATACGGCTTCGTATTTCAGTCATCGGAAATCTACGACGGCCTGGCCGCCGTGTACGACTACGGCCCCAACGGCGTGGAGCTGAAAAACAACCTCAAGCGCCTGTGGTGGGACGCCATGACCCAGCTGCACGGCAACGTGGTGGGCATCGACGCGGCCATTTTCATGGACCCACGCACCTGGGAAGCCAGTGGCCACATCGCCGGTTTCAACGACCCGCTGATTGACAACCTCGATAGCAAGAAGCGCTACCGCGCCGACGTGCTGCTCGAAGAAAAAGCCGCCGAATACGAGAAGAACAACGAGCTGGCCCGCGCCGAAACCCTGCTGGCCGAAATGGGCCGTCTGCTCACGGCCAACGACCTGGCCGGCGTGCGCCAGCTCATCATCGACGAGCAAATTCTCTGCCCCATCTCGAAAACCGGCAACTGGACCGAGGTGCGCCAGTTCAACCTGATGTTCTCGACCCAGGGCTCGGCCGTGGATTCGGACGCGCCGCCCGTGTACCTGCGCCCCGAAACCGCCCAGGGCATTTTCGTGAACTTCCTGAACGTGCAGAAATCGGCCCGCATGAAGATTCCATTCGGCATCGCCCAAATCGGCAAGGCTTTCCGGAATGAGATTGTGGCCCGCCAGTTCATCTTCCGCATGCGGGAGTTTGAGCAAATGGAGATGCAATTCTTCGTGCGCCCCGGCACCGAAGGCGAGTGGTACGACACTTGGAAAGCCGCCCGCCGCAAGTTCCACGAGGCGCTGGGCCTGCCCGCCGCCAAGCTGCGCTTCCACGACCACGACAAGCTAGCCCACTACGCCAAGGCCGCCGTCGATATCGAATTTGAATTTCCCTTCGGCTTCAAGGAAATCGAGGGCATTCACTCGCGCTCCGACTTCGACCTGACCCAGCACCAGAACCTGAGCCGCAAAAAGCAGCAATATTTCGACGCTGACATCGACCCCGCCACCGGCAAAGCCTACGGCAACTACGTGCCCTTCGTGGTCGAAACCTCGGTGGGTGCCGACCGCCTCTTCCTGGCCACGCTCTGCAACGCCTACCAAGAGGAAACCATCACGGAAGGGGAGGGCGACGCCCAAACCACCAAAACCCGCACCGTGCTGAAGCTGCACCCGGCCGTGGCCCCGGTAAAAGCCGCCATCTTCCCGCTCGTCCGCAAAGACGGCATGCCAGAGAAAGCCCAGGAAATCTTCGACGCCCTGAAGTTCGATTTCCGCCTCGTGCTGGAAGAGCGTGACGCCATTGGCAAACGCTACACCCGTCAGGACCTCATCGGTACGCCCTTCTGCATCGTGGTCGATGGCCAGACGCTGGAAGACGAAACCGTGACCGTGCGCCACCGCGACTCCCGCGAGCAAACCCGCATGCCCATTGCGGAGCTGCGCAGCTACATCGGCGAGGCGGTGAGCTTCCGCCGCATCTTCGAGCAGCTGTAGCAGCTGTAGCGTGGACTCTGCGAGTCCGCGCCCGGCAGCACGTTCTGATATGCGCGGACTCGCAGAGTCCACGCTACAAAAAGCCCCGGCCTCGTTCAGAGCCGGGGCTTTTCGTTGGCTTCATCACACTTCAGGTGTGGCCGCATCGCGAGGACGGATTGCCACGCTCTACTGCGTTCCGCTCGCAATGACAGACTGTCCGCGCCGGGCGTACGTAACTTTGCCTCTTAAGCAGGATTTTATGTGGGAAAAGCTCGCCGTCTTCATCATCCGTTTCCGTCTCTCGCTGGTCGCAATACTAGCCGTTATCACCGTCTTCATGGCCTACAAGGCCAAGGACGTGGAAATGACCTACGACTTCGCCCAGGTGGTGAGCGAGAAGGACCCGGACATGCTCTATTTCAAGCAGTTCAAGCGGACATTTGGGGAAGATGGCAACGTGCTGGTTATCGGCCTGCAGGACAGCTCCATTTATAAGCTGGGTAACTTCAACGAATTCCGCCAGCTAACCGATACGCTTGCCAAAGTGCAGGGTGTGAACGGTGTGCTTAGTGTAAGCAAGCTGCTCAATATCAGCAAGGACACCGCCAGCAACAGTTTCAAGGCCGCGCCCATCTTCAAAGCCCCACCGCGCAGCCAGAAGGAACTCGACAGCCTGATGCGCGTGGTGAACAGCGTGGAGTTTTACAAGGGCCAGCTTATCAGTCCGAACACCGGGGCCACGCTGCTGGCCCTCACGATGGACCCGAAGTACCTGAACTCCTCGAAGCGGCAGGCGGTGATGAACAACATACTGGGCTTTGCGGCGCAGTTTGAGAAGAAAACCAGCATCAAACTGCACTACGCGGGCCTGCCCTACGTGCGCTCGACGATGACGAGCAAAGTGGCCGGGGAGATGAAATTCTTCACCATTCTGGCCATGATTGTGACCGGCATCACGCTGCTGGTGTTCTTCCGGACGTGGTCGGCGGTGGTGTTTCCGCTCATTGTGGTGGGCGTCACCGTTATCTGGTGCATTGGCTCGATTGTGCTGCTGGGCTTTAAAATCAATCTGTTGACTGGTCTGATTCCGAGTATCATCATCGTAATCGGCATTCCGAACTGCACCTACCTGCTCTCGCGCTACCATTACGACTACCGAAAATCGGGCAACCAGATGCTGGCCATGACGCGGGTAATCCGCAAAATCGGCCTCGTCACGCTGATGAATAACACGACCACGGCCGTGGGCTTCATCGTGTTTGCCTTCACTGATATCGCCATTCTTTACCAGTTCGGCCTGGTCGCCACCATCAACATTTTCGCGGCCTTCATCATCAGCTTCATCCTGATTCCGGCCGCTTTCACCTACCTGCCGCCGCCCACGCCCAAGCAGCTGGAACACCTCGACGCCGCGCCCCTCACCAAGCTGCTGGAGTTCTTCGACTACCTCGTGCTCGACCGCCGGCCCACCGTCTACATCGCCGCGCTGGTGCTGGTAGCGGGCGCCGCCATCGGCATTTCACGCATCGAAGCTGTGTCGTACATGGTGGATGATTTGCCCAAGAAAAGCTCCGTGAACTCCGATTTGGCCTTCTTCGAAAGCCACTTCAACGGCGTGATGCCGCTGGAATTCGAGGTAGATACCCACAAGAAAAAGGGCCTGTTCAAGCTGAAAAACCTGGAGAAAATCGACCAGTTCGAGAAGTACTTGCGGACGCAGCCGGAGCTGTCGCCGCCTGTGAGCTTGGTTACCTTTCTCAAGGCCAGCACCCAGGCGTTCTATAACGGCAATCCGTCATTCTACCGCCTGCCCGACAACTCGGAAAAGAACTTCATCCTGAGTGCCTTGGCTAACTCGGGTGGCTCGGCCGGCGGCGCGGGAATGAACAGCAAGCTGCTCCGTTCCTTCATCGATAGTACCAGCCAGAAGGCGCGTATCAGTCTGAAAATCGCGGATATCGGCTCCCAGAATCTGGACACGCTGATGAACACGAAAATCATCCCGGAGATGAATCGCATCTTCAAAGGCACAGGGATGGACATCAGGCCCACGGGCACGACCATCATCTTCACCAAGGGTAACGAATACGTCATTCACACCCTGCGCGACAGCCTGTTCATGGCCTTCGGGCTCGTGGGTTTGGTGGTGCTCATCCTCTTCCGCTCGTTCAAAACTGTACTTTTTGCGCTTATCCCCAATGCCGTCACGCTTATCCTCACGGCTGGCATTATGGGTTATTTCAACATTGCGCTCAAACCCAGTACGGCCCTGATTTTCGTGATTGCGCTGGGGATTGATGGGGATAATTCCATCCATTTGCTGGCCAAATTCCGCCAGGAAATGGCCTTGAACGGCGGCCGGGTGCGCGAGGCCGTATCGGTGACGCTGAGCGAGGCGGGCACCAGCATGATATACACGAGCATCGTGTTGTTCGTGGGCTTCAGCATCTTCGCCTTCAGCGAATTTGGCGGCACCAAGGCGCTGGGAATGCTAATGTCGGCGTCGCTGTTGATAACCAACTTCTCCAACCTAATACTGCTCCCTTCGCTGCTCGTGACGTTTGAGCACGGCAAGGGCGACACGGACACCAACGCCCTCATTCGCCACTACGATGAGTCGTACCACGAGGAGGACGATGATGCCGACCTGAACCTGAAAGAAATGCACAAAGCCTCTGATTACGAAGGCGATTACTCGATTTAACTGAACTAGCGGACTCCTAAAGAACGTCAAACAAGGAACGTCATGCTGAGCGGAGTCGAAGCATCTCTACCGCGCAACTAATCCCGACGATTGGGTTTACTGTTACGGTAGAGATGCTTCGACTCCGCTCAGCATGACGTTCTAAAGAATTGATAATAACCCAATTCATGAAATACCCCGAATACAAGCAGCCTCTCAACTACGGCCAGCTCGGCGAGGACATCCTCGCCTGGTGGAAGGAGCACGGCATCTTTGAAAAGAGCGTGAGCAGCCGCGAAGGCCAGCCCACGTTCGTGTTTTACGAAGGCCCCCCGTCGGCCAACGGCGCGCCCGGCATCCACCACGTGATGGCGCGCACGGTGAAGGACATCTTCGGCCGCTACCAGACGCTGCTGGGCAAGCAAGTGCCCCGCAAGGGCGGCTGGGATACCCACGGCCTGCCCATCGAGCTGCAGGTGGAGAAGGAGCTGGGCATCACGAAGGAGGATATCGGCAAGAAAATCAGCGTGGAGGACTACAACCAGCGCTGCAAGGAAACCGTTATGCGCTTCAAGGCGCAGTGGGACGACCTGACCGAAAAAATGGGCTACTGGGTCGACCTCAACGACCCCTACGTGACCTTCGAGCCGGAGTACATCGAGAGCTGCTGGGCGCTGCTCAAGAAGCTCTACGACAAAGGCTTGCTCTACAAGGGCTACACCATCCAGCCGTACTCGCCGGCCGCCGGCACCGGCCTGTCGTCGCACGAGCTGAACCAGCCCGGCACCTACAAGGACGTGAAGGACACGACAATCGTGGCTGAGTTCAAGGTGGTTTGGGATGAAAAAGCTAAGCAACTGTTTGCTGGTGGTGATGAGTCTGATGAGATATTCATCATGGCTTGGACGACCACTCCTTGGACATTACCAGCTAACACAGCTTTAGCAGTTGGTTCTAAAATTAAATACGTGGCAGTCAACACGTATAACCCATACACTCTGAAACGGCAAATTGTCGTCTTAGCAAAGGATAGGTTTACCTCATTCTTTGATTTGATGGGTATGGAGGAAACGGTTGGGGTAGGCAGTCATGCTTGGGCAAGAGGAATTGACCCAGCGGAAGTAGCTGTCGGCAACACTCCAAGACACTTCCTCTTGGGTAATGAATTGAATGAGGACCAGAAGAATGAGGTTCTTGCTAAGAATAAGCTTACTGTCTGGGAAGTTGTTGAAGAATTTACTGGGGCTGACCTAGTTGGTCTTCACTACGAGCGTCTATTCGGTCAAGAAGCTGGTTTCCCGGCTTTTGAAGGGGAGGAGCGCGCCTTCCGAGTTATCCCCGGCGACTTCGTGACCACGGAGGACGGTACTGGCATCGTACACATCTCTCCTACGTTTGGCGCCGATGACTTCCGCGTAGCGCAGCAAAACAACATCCCAGCGCTCATGGTCATGGATGACCAAGGCAAGCTGAGCCCCATTGTAGACCGCACCGGCCGCTACGTGACCCAAATGGGTGAATTTGGCAGCCGTTGGGTGAAAAACTACGATGGCCACGACGATACCGCTGCCGACTATCGTACTCTCGACGTGGACATCAGCGTACGCCTGAAGGAGCGCAGCCGAGCCTTCAAAGTGGAGAAGTACGAGCACACCTACCCGCACTGCTGGCGCACCGACAAGCCCGTGCTCTACTACCCGCTCGATTCCTGGTTCATCAAGACCACGGCGGTGAAGGACCGGCTCATCGAGCTCAACAAAACCATCAACTGGAAGCCCGAAAGCACCGGCACCGGCCGCTTCGGCAACTGGCTGGAAAACCTGGTAGACTGGAACTTAAGCCGCTCGCGCTACTGGGGCACGCCGCTGCCCATCTGGCGCACCCAGGACCGGACGGAGGAAATCTGCATCGGGAGCATCGCCGAGCTCAAGGCGGAGATTGACAAGGCCGTGGCGGCCGAAGTCATGACCCACAACCCCTACGCCAACGGCGAAAAAGTGGACCTGCACCGGCCCTACGTCGACGATATTTTCCTTGTCTCGCCCACTGGCCAGCCCATGTACCGCGAGCCCGACCTCATCGACGTGTGGTTCGACAGCGGCGCTATGCCCTACGCGCAGTGGCACTATCCGCTCGAAAATGAGGGCCAATTCCAGAAGAATTTCCCCGCCGATTTCATCGCCGAAGGCGTGGACCAAACCCGCGGCTGGTTCTTTACGCTGCACGCCCTGGCCGTGATGCTGGAAGACTCGGTGGCCTTCAAAAACGTGATTGCCAACGGCTTGGTGCTCGACAAGAACGGCAACAAGATGAGCAAGCGCCTCGGCAACGCCGTCGACCCGTTTGCCACCATCAAGCAGTTCGGCCCCGATGCCACCCGCTGGTACATGATTGCCAACGCGCCACCGTGGGACAACCTCAAGTTCGACCCCGCCGGCGTGACCGAAGTGCAGCGCCGTTTCTTCGGCACGCTCTTCAATACGTACTCGTTCTATGCGCTTTACGCGAATCTGGACGAGTTTCAGACCAGCGAATTCGACCGCGTGCCGCACGCCGAATTGAGCGAGCTGGACCGTTGGGTGCTGAGCAAATTGCAGTCGCTGATTGTGGAAGCGCGCGGGCACCTGGACAACTACGACCCCACGAAGGCCGCCCGCGCCATCCAGGATTTCGTGACCGACCAGCTCTCGAATTGGTACGTGCGCCTCTCGCGCCGCCGTTTCTGGAAAGGCGAACTAACTCAGGATAAGCGTGCTGCCTTCGAAACCCTGCAGGAATGCCTGGTGGTGGTGGCGCAACTGATGTCGCCCATCGCGCCCTTCTTCGGCGAGTGGCTGTACAAGAACATGACCGACGGCATGCGCGCCGAGGCCGTGGCCAAAAACACGCCCCTGGCCCCCGAATCGGTGCACCTGACGCTGCTGGTAGAGGCCGATTTGGCCCGCATCGACCCGAAGCTGGAGGAGCGCATGGAGCTGGCCCAGCGCATCAGCTCGCTGGTGCATGGCCTGCGTAAAAAACATCTTCTTAAAGTAAGACAACCCTTATCAAAAATATTAATTCCTGTTTTCAATCGACAGGAAGAAAGGCAACTTTCACTTGTCAGCGAGATTATTTGCAACGAGGTGAATATTGAAGAAGTAAGGGCTGTAATTGACCAAGGAGAAAATATAATTTATGGCATTAAGCCAAATTATAAGGAGCTTGGAAAGCGGCTTGGGAAGAACATGAAAGCTGTTGCTAGCATGATTGAAGCTCTTCCTTCTGAAATAATTCGTCAGTTCAAAGAGAGTGGTTCATGGCTCTTTATTCTTGACAGCGAGCAAGCGTTTAGTATTCCTTCAACCGAGGTTGAATTCTTCCCGAAGTCTATTGTCGGTTTTGATATTGCTGCTGATGAGAAGGTACAGAAAGCAATGAAGGCTTTTGGTGTACCTGAATGGCGAGTGACTAAGGATGGTCCATTGACTGTAGCTCTTGATATTACGATTACCAAAGAGCTGCGGCAAAAGGGTATCGCCCGAGAGTTAGTGAGCAGAATACAAAACCTGCGCAAAGAGCGAGGTCTTAACATCAATAATCTTATTCACATCACACTCGCTAATTCTGCTCCGGCTGAATTACATGAAGCTGTAGCATCTCTTGGCAGCTATGTCCGTGAAGAAACACAGACACTATCAATTGATTTCGCAGCCGACGTGAACGGTGGCTCGGTGCTCGAATTTGATGACTACTCCGTGCCGGTTCGGTTGGAGGTCGCAACTGCCTGATGTTGAACGACTCGCCGGGAGGTGAAATCCCCGGCGAGTCCTCGGCCGCACAAACAGTCAATAAGCTCGTCTTTGGTCGCACAAAACCTCAGACAATCAGTTGTAAAAGGTACAAAAGGACGGTAATAAAATAGGCCGTCGCTCCCGCCACTTTTGGCCCCGTCTGAATGCATCCAACGCTCACCACTCGCCAGCAAAACGCGGCTAAATTCTTCCTGCTGGCGCTGTTCGTCATTGCCATCGACCAACTCTCGAAGTGGGCCGTGCACACCTACATGCAGCCCGGCATGGCGGGCGAAATCCCACTTATCGGCCACTGGGCCAAGCTGCACTACACGCTGAACCCTGGCATGGCCTTCGGTGCCGAGCTGCCCGCGCCGTATGGCAAGCTGGTACTCAGTGGGTTTCGGCTGCTGGCCGTGTTTGGCCTGAGCTACTACATTATCCGCCTTTGCAAGCAGCGCGCTGCCGGCGGCTACATCGCCTGTATGGCCCTCATCCTCGGCGGGGCCGTGGGCAACCTGATTGACTCGGTTTTTTACGGCGTCATCTACGACAACGCGCCGTTTGGCTCGCCCACGCGCTGGTTCTACGGCCAGGTCATCGACATGCTCTACGTGGACATCTACGAAGGTTTCCTGCCCCAAAACTGGCCGCTGCTAGGAGGGAAGTACGTCTCGCTCTGGCCCATCTTCAACATCGCCGATTCGTCCATTTTCATCGGTGTTGCCTTGATTCTGCTCAACCAGAGCCGCTTTTTCAAGCAGGAAGAGCCCGTGGCTGTGACTGAGAAACAGAGCGAGCCGCTAGTAGCTCCTGATTCGGAGAATCTGGCGTAACGCCCTTTTCTGCGGGGCTGATGCAGCCCTGAACACCAGAACGTCATGCTGAGCGAAGCATAGCGCAGCCGAAGCATCTCTACCGGGGTCGTAATTTCACTCCCCGCAACGAAGCAGTAGAGATGCTTCGACTACGCTGCGCTTCGCTCAGCATGACGTTTTTTATTGCCTTTTGCCCGCCAATTTTGCCCCCGGGCACCCTTCCAAAATGCACCCAACGCTCACCACCCGCCAGCATTCTGCGGCTAAATTCTTCCTGTTGGCCCTGTTCATCATCGCCCTCGACCAGCTCTCGAAGTATTTGGTGCACACCTACATGCAGCTCGGTTCGGCTGGCGAAATCCCGATTTTCGGCCAGTGGGCCAAGCTCACCTACACGCTGAACCCCGGCATGGCCTTCGGGGCCGAACTACCCGCGCCCTACGGCAAGCTGGTGCTCACCAGCTTCCGCATGCTGGCCGTGGGCGGGCTGATTTACTACATTATTCGCCTCTGTCGCCAGCGCGTGGCGGCCGGCTACATCGCCTGCATGGCCCTCATCCTCGGCGGCGCGGTCGGCAACCTGATTGACTCGATTTTCTACGGAATTATCTACAATAACGCCCCGGTAGGCTCGCCCACGCGCTGGTTCTACGGCCAGGTCATCGACATGATTTTCGTGCCGCTGTACGTGGGTTATTTCCCCAAATCCTGGCCCCTCATCGGCGGTTCGTACAGCAACGGCTTCCCCATCTTCAACATCGCCGATTCATCCATCTTCATCGGCGTCGCCTTGATTCTGCTCAACCAGAGCCGCTTTTTCAACGAATCGCAGCCCGCCGCCGCTCCCAACGAGCCCCAGCCCCTAGTCGCTGCTGATGCTGAGAAGCTGGCGTAGTAGGGGAGGGGTATGGCAGTCAAACGGCAATCGTGGAATCGTAGAACGTCATGCTGAGCGAAGTCGAAGCATCTCTACCGCATCGTAGGATTATTGCATATAAAATAGCCTTGCTTTGCCGGCATGAACAGCACCAATAAAAAGCAAATCATAGCAGTCATCATATTGGCTGTACTCAACCTTCTAATCAGCAATTCAACAACCGGCAACGGCCACACCCTTGAGGGACATGTTATAATGGCCCGGAGCCCTGAGATGCGAAGTGCAACTATCACAACGCTATTCTTTGGCATCCAACTGCTCAGCTTTTTGGTTGGCTTATTACCGGCGCTAATTCCTTACAAAGGCAAAAGCTACTTGGAAAAGTGGGTGACCGTTTCACTAGGCATTGCTATCGGTGTTCACGCTATTGCTTTTCTATTGAGCGTTTCGAAACTGTTTATCAGATAGATGGCTAGCATTCATCATGTACGTCTACATCCTGACAAATCAAACCCAAACCGTTCTGTACATCGGCGTCACCAATGACCTCACGCGACGGCTTTATGAGCACAGCAGCGGCCGGGGAGATGCGGGTAAGTTTACTGGGCGGTATCAGGCTGATTTGCTAGTTTACTTTGAAATTTCACCCGATGCTACGCAGGCCATAGCACGGGAAAAGCAGTTGAAAGGCTGGACACGCCGGAAAAAAGACGCGCTGATTACTGCATTTAATCCGACTTGGCAGGCCATTGATTTAGATACTTGGGAAGGCTGAACCCAACGAAGCGGTAGAGATGCTTCGACTACGCTCAGCATGACGTTCCTGCGTACTTGACGTTCTTGCGTACCGAAACCACCCCAACCCGCCACCCATAATTCCCTCCGTGCCCAACCCGCTGCTCACCGTTTCCAACCTCACCATTGACTTCTCCAGCCACCGCGGCGACGTGCGGGCCGTGGACAACGTGTCGTTTGAGCTGCACCGGGGCGAAACGCTGGCCATTGTGGGCGAATCCGGCTCGGGTAAATCCGTGACGTCGCTGGCGCTGCTGGGGCTGATTCCGATGCCGCCCGGCCGCATTGCCAGCGGCCAGGCCATCTTCCAGTCCGAAAAGCTGGGCCAGACCGACCTACTGAAACTCTCCGAAACCGACCTGCGCCAGGTGCGCGGCAACGACATCGGCATGATTTTCCAGGAGCCGATGACTTCGCTGAACCCCGTGTACACCTGCGGCAGCCAGGTGGTAGAAGCCCTGCGCCTCCACACCGACCTCAGCGAGCAAGCCGCCAAGGCCCGCACCATCGAGCTGTTCACCGAGGCGCAGCTGCCGCGCCCCGAAGCCATTTTCGGCAGCTACCCGCACGAAATCTCGGGCGGCCAGAAGCAGCGCGTCATGATTGCCATGGCCATGGCCTGCCGCCCGGCCCTGCTCATCGCCGACGAGCCCACCACGGCCCTCGACGTGACCGTGCAGGCCCGCATGCTGCGCCTGATTGACGACCTGCGCCGGCAGCACAACACGGCCGTCCTCTTCATCACCCACGACCTCGGCGTGGTGGCCGAAATCGCCGACCGCATTCTGGTGATGTACCGGGGCAAGGTCGTGGAACAGGGGAGGGTGCTGGATATTTTTTCAAATCCGCAACATCCGTACACAAAAGGGCTTTTGGCGTGCCGTCCGCGCCTCTCGGTGGGCAAAAAACGCCTGCCCGTGGTGGCCGATTTCATGCGGGAAGACGCCAGCGGGCAGCTGTTGGCCCAGCCCGCGCCCGTGCTTCCGCTGCCAGATGAGGCACTTGCGGAATCTTCGCCCGAAGTGGAGGCCCAGCAGTTACACGATAAAATCGAAACCGCCAAAACGTTCCCCGTGGAACATGGCTTTTTGGGGGATGTTCCACGCCCGGCCGAGCTTACTTCGGCGCCCGTTGCCGCCCCCACCGTGGCCACCGCGCCCAACGGTTCGGAACCGCTTCTCCAGGTTCAAAACCTCCAGGTCTACTTCCCGCTCCGCAAGGGCTTCTTCCGCCGCGCCACCGATTACGTGCGGGCCGTGGACGATGTCAGCTTCACGCTCTACCCCGGCGAAACCATCGGCCTCGTGGGCGAGTCGGGCTGCGGCAAGACCACGCTGGGCCGGGCCCTGCTCCGCCTCACGGAACCAACGGCGGGCAGCATCCTGTTTGAAGGGACCGATTTGGCGAAGCTGTCGAGCGGGGACTTGCGCCGCCGTCGGCGCGATTTGCAGCTGGTGTTTCAGGACCCCTACGCCGCCCTCAACCCGATGCTGACCGTGGGCGAGGCCATTTGGGAGCCGATGCGCGTGCACAACGTGGGCGGCACCCGCCAGCAGCAAAAGGCGAAAGTGCTGGAACTGCTGCGCACCGTGGGGCTGCGCGACGAGCATTTCCAGCGCTACCCGCACGAGTTCAGCGGCGGGCAGCGGCAGCGCATCTGCATTGCCCGGGCGCTGGCCTTGCAGCCCAAATTGATTGTCTGCGACGAGTCGGTTTCGGCCCTCGACGTCTCGGTGCAGGCGCAGGTCCTGAACCTGCTCAACGACCTCAAACGTGAGTTCGGCATCACCTATCTGTTCATCACGCACGACCTGTCCGTGGCCCGGTTTATGAGCGACCGGCTGCTGGTCATGCACCAGGGTCGCATCGTGGAAAGCGGCCCGGCGGCCGCCATCTACGCCGCTCCCCAACACGAATACACCCAAGGCCTGCTAGCCGCCATCCCAAAGGACAGCCTGGCCGACATCGAAGCCGCCGTAGCCAGCCGGGCGTGATGTAGCGCGGACTTTTAGTCCGCGTCGAAACCACACTTTGCGCTCCCAGGCTCGGAGTTAGTTTCTGGAATTTGGTGTTCCAGTATTACTGACTCGCGGACTAAAAGTCCGCGCTACATCAGCCGGCCCTTATACCTTGCGCTGCCAGACGCTACTTAAGCAGCGCTGACGAAGCTCCAGATGCTGGCTGCTACTGCGTCAATCCCAACCCCGCGCGGACTCGCAGAGCCCGCGCTACAACCTCCCGGCCCGGCCCGCGTTTCACTAAACGGCGCGGCCTCGCCAGCCACTCATTTTTCCGCTCTCGCCGCCTGCGACCAAACCACTTTTCGGCGGCCACTTTTTACCCAAATGAATACCCCCGAAAACTCCCGGGCTCCCCGCGCCAAGCGCGAAAAGCCCGAACCCGCGGCCATCACCCAAGACCAAGTCCTGCGCGTCTTCGCCGACAACCCCACCAAAGTCCTCGCCTACCGCCAGCTCTCGCGCCGCCTCGGCGTCACGACCAAGGGCCAGCGCGAGGAGATTTTTGCCCACATCAAGGTGCTGCGCAAAAACGGCCTCATTACGCTGCTCCAAAACGACGAATACCGCCTCGCCGATGCCGACGCCGTGGCGGCGGCGTTGATGCCGTCCAGCGCTCGAAAATCGGGTAAAAAAGAACCTTCGCCCATCGCCCCGCCCCGCAACCGTTCGGTGCAGGCCGAGTTCGGCCAGGACCCCATTGTGCACCGCCGTCGCTCGGCCGGCTTCGACTACGTGGACGGCGACGACCGCCCCGAGCGCGCCCCGTCGAACACCGTCATCGGCACCGTCGATTTGGCCACGCCCAACTTCGCCTTCGTGGTGCCGGAGGGTACGGGCGAGCACGACGACATCCGCGTGTTCACCGACCAGCTCAAGTTTGCCTTGCAGGGCGACGTGGTGCGGGTGCGCCTGCGCAGCGGCTCGCGCGACGGCCGACCGATGGGCGACGTGGTGGAAGTGCTCAAGCGGGTGCGCCCCGAAATCGTGGGCCGCATCCAGATTCAGGGCACGCTCGGCTTCGTGAAGCCCGACAACCGCAAGGTGTATTTCGACGTGTTTGTGCCGCCGCATTTGCTGCACGAGTCGCGCAACGGCGACAAGGTGCTGGTCCGCATCAACGAGTTTCCGGAGGACAGCAGCCGGCAGCCGGTGGGCGAGGTTATCCGCAACTTCGGCGCGGCCGGCGGCAACGAGGCCGAGATAAACGCCATCATGGCCGAGTTCGGCTTGCCCTTCGAATTCCCCTCGGAAGTGGAGGAGGAATCGGAAGGCATCAGCGAGGTAATTGCGGAGGATGAAATTGCCCGCCGCCGCGACTTCCGCAACATCACCACCTTCACCATCGACCCAGCCGACGCCAAGGATTTCGACGATGCCCTAAGCATTCAGAAGCTGGAAAACGGCCACTGGGAAATCGGCGTGCACATCGCCGACGTCACCCACTACGTGCGTCCCGGCACCGAGCTGGAGCGCGAGGGCAAGCACCGCGCCACCTCGGTTTACCTGGTGGACCGCGTGATTCCGATGCTGCCCGAGCGCCTGAGCAACGGCCTCTGCTCGCTGCGTCCGCACGAGGATAAGCTGACCTTTTCGGCCGTGTTCGAGCTCGATGAAAACGGCAAGCTCTACGAGTCGTGGTTCGGTAAAACCATCATTCACTCCGACCGCCGCTTCAGCTACGAGGAGGCGCAGGAGCGCATCGAAAGCAAGGAGGGCGAGTACGCCGAGGAGATAAATATCATGAACGACATGGCGCATAAGCTGTGCGCGCTGCGCTTCAAGCAGGGGGCCATCACCTTCGAAACCCAGGAGGTGAAGTTCCGGCTCGACGAGAACGGCAAGCCCCTCGGCGTGTATGTGAAGGAGCGCAAGGACGCCCACAAGATGATTGAGGAGTTCATGCTACTGGCCAATCGCAAGGTGGCCGAGTTCGTGTTCAACCTCAAAAAGACCAAGCCGCGCTTCACGATGGTGTACCGCACCCACGACGCGCCCGAGCCCGAACGCCTGCAAACCTTCGCCCTCTTCGCCCAGAAATTCGGCTACAAGCTCAAGCTCGAAAACCCGAAAAAAATCAGCACCGAGCTCAACAACCTTAGCTCCGAGGTGATGGGCAAGCCCGAGCAAAATGTGCTCCAAGGCTTAGCCATTCGCACCATGAGCAAGGCCATCTACACCACCGAGCCGCTCGGCCACTTCGGCCTGGCCTTCGACCACTACTCGCACTTCACCTCGCCCATCCGCCGCTACCCCGACATGATGGCCCACCGCCTGCTGGAGCACTACCTGCTCGGCGGCAAGAACGTGCCCGTCGAGCCCGTGGAAGAAGAGTGCAAGCACTCCTCGGCCCGCGAGAAACTGGCGGCCAACGCCGAGCGCGCCAGCATCAAATTCAAGCAGGTCGAGTTCATGGCCGATGAAATCGGCAACACCTTCAAGGGCGTGGTGTCGGGCCTGACGGAGCGCGGCATGTACATCGAAATCGAGGAGAACAAGTGCGAGGGCATGGTCCGCATCAGCGACATTCCCGGCGACGAGTACGAGCTCGACAAGGACAATTACCGCATCGTGGGCCGCCGCAACAAGCGCATCATCCAGTTCGGCGACGAAATGATGGTGGTCGTAAAATCCGCCAACCTGCTCGACCGCACCATCGACTTCGAGCTAGTCGACGACCGCCCCGACCATATAAAAAAGCGCGAAGCCGACGAGCGCAAACAGCGCAGCAGCGAGCCCCGCGGCTACCGCGACCACAGCACTGGTAAGGGCCACAGCAAGGGCGGGCACAAGGGCAACAAGCGCCGCTAGCCCTCACCTATCATTGCGAGGGGAGCGCAGCGGACCGCGGCAATCCTTCCTCTCGATGCGACCAACTTTGAGATGTGATTCTTTTGAACAAGCAACAACTTCTAATATGAGCGAGATACCAGAAGGGTGGACAGATGATATGACGGTTCCACTTCCTCCAAATCAGACAGTGGGAGCCATAGCCGATTTTGTGATTCAGCAGGCGCTTCAAGGCACTCCCGATGATGAAAATGAGAGCGAGTTGATTTCTGTATTCGGTTTCTCTTTTGACGATGCAGCGCTGATAAGGGACCGGGTGTTCGGTGGAATTATGCGAGCTGCAACGGGCAATGAAGCCAACCGACCTGATTCGGAGAAGGACCCTTTTGCTCACACCAGTTTTGAACTGGCCTTGCAAAACTCGGCCATAATTGCGGGCATTTATCCTCAATTCGCACCGAAGCCAAAGCGGCATTGATGTGAAATATGTTAGCTTTTTCAAACACAACCAAGCCCCGGTTCTAACCAGAATCGGGGCTTGTTGCTTTATCAAGCGTCTGGTTTTGACAGGACGGATTGCCGCGTTCCGCCGCGCTTCACTCGCAATGACAGATGCCCCCGTTCTTTGCACCACCTATGACCCCAGCCGACTTCCCCGCTAACATCACCGCCGCCCTGGCGCAGCTCAGCTACGGCGAGCAGCCCGATACCCTCTACGCCCCTATCCGCTACATCATGGGCCTGGGCGGCAAACGCATCCGGCCGCTGCTCACGCTGCTCGGCGCCCACCTCTTCACCGACGACCTCAGCGGCATCATCAAGCCTGCCCTGGCCACCGAAGTCTTCCACAACTTCACCCTCCTCCACGACGACCTGATGGACCAAGCGCCCCTGCGCCGCGGCCAAGCCACCGTGCACGAAAAGTGGAACCCCAACGTCGCCATTCTCTCCGGCGACGTGATGTTGGTGCGGGCCTACGAGCTATTCCTGGAGGTGAAGCCGGAGTTGCTCCCGCGCATCCTCGCCCGCTTCAGCCATACAGCCGCCGAGGTCTGCGAAGGCCAGCAGTGGGACATGAATTTTGAGACCGAGCCCCAGGTCAGCATCGCCCAGTACCTCGACATGATTCGCCTAAAAACGGCCGTCCTCCTCGGCTTCTGCCTGGAGTTGGGAGCCCGCCTGGCCGGCGCTTCGGAAGAGGATGCCGAGCACCTCCGCCAGTTCGGCACCGACATCGGCCTGGCCTTTCAGCTGCGCGACGACTTGCTCGACGTGTACGGCGACGCCGCCACCTTCGGCAAGCGCGTGGGCGGCGACATCATCTCCGACAAGAAAACCTTCCTGCTGCTTTCCGCTCAGGCCCAGGCCGGCCCCGCTCAGCAGGCTACCCTAGCCCGCCACATCGGCCAGCCCGTGACCGATGCCGACGCCAAAGTCCAGGCCGTCCGAGCCATCTATGACGAGCTCGGAATTCGCCCTCAGACGGAAGCTCTCATCAACTCCTACTTCCAGGATGCGCTGCAGCATTTGGAACGCGTAGCGGCGCTCGCAGCCCGCAAAGAACCCCTTCACCGCCTCGCGCTCCAGCTCATGGACCGCGAAAACTAATTTCCTCGTGCCCGAAATCAATCTCGTTCTCCTGCTAACGGTCCTCACCGTCGGCATCTCCATGTACGCCTGGTCTAACGACCAGCTCATGCAATCCTGGACCATGCGGCCCTACGCCATTGCCCGCGACTCCAGCCAATCGTACCGCTTCCTTACCTCCGGCTTTCTGCACGCCGACTGGGCGCACCTCGCGTTCAATATGATTGCCTTCTACTCTTTTGGCGGCATTGTGCTCACCATCCTGCAGGCCACGTTTGGCTTGTTAATGGGCAGTGCGGCCTTCCTGCTGCTCTACCTGGGCGGTATTGTGCTCTCCGACCTGCCCACCTATTTCCGGCATCGCAACGACCGTTACTACAACAGCCTCGGAGCCTCGGGCGGAGTATCGTCCATCATCTTTGCCGCCGTGCTCTATGCGCCTACTATCGGCATTGGCTTCCCGCTACTGCCGGACCTAACCATTCCCGGTTTCCTGTGGGGCGGGCTGTATCTGGCCTATTCCTGGTACATGGGCCGCCGTCAGGGCGACAACATTAACCACGATGCCCACTTTTACGGCGCGTTATTCGGCTTTCTACTAATGCTGGTATTCATTCCAGCCGCTGGCCCCGCGTTTTTCATGCAAATAGGGGCTTATATTCAATCAAAAATCTGATAATCAATCAATTAAATTGATTCAATAGCTTTTTTCTATATCTATTTGAGCAGGTTTGCGTACAGGCCCCTATTCACCTCTTACCCCAACCTGAAATGCAACTGCTCTCCACCCTTCGCAACCGAATCCCCTCGCTGGCTCTTGTACTTAGCCTGCTGACTTCGGCTCTTCTTACGTCCTGCGGCAGCGGCCGCCGCGCCGATGGTTCCCTCACCATCTTCGGCGTGATGTATTTGCTGTTCGCTGTCTTCGCGTTCCTCAGCCTCATCAAGCAGGACTGGTCCATCGGTAAGAAAATCATCTGGGGGCTTATCATCTGGTTCTTCCCCTTCGGCGGCTCCATTATCTACTTCCTGTTTTCCGGCCGCAGCTAAGCCAGCATTCACAGCAACAAAAAACCCCGGCCATCAAAGCCGGGGTTTTTTGTTGAGCCACAATTGAAGCCAGCGTTTAGCCTGGTAAGCTAATTCAGCAGCCGCTTCTTCTCCAACCGTGCCACACCGCGCAGTAGCTCGGCGCTGTTCGTGATTTGGGTGAGCTGCCAGTGGTCGCCCTGCCGGCGCATCTTCACCTCCACTACCATCGTGGTATCGTAGCGCGGCTGCGTCACCTCGAGGCCCACGAAAGCATTGTCGCCTTCCTCCCGGGTATACTTCACACCTTTGAACTCGCTGTCCGGGCTCACCACTTTGCTGGCCAAGCCAGTCAGCGAGATATTCACGAGGCGTTTGGGGGCTGCAGCTGCGGCCGCTTCCAGCGAGCCGGTTTCCACGTAGCGCTGCACTTCGTTGTGAGCCGCTTTGGCCAGCGTCGGTTTCAGCAATTTCAGGGCTCCGCCCATCACTAGGCTACCGCCGGGCATCAGCGAAGTCAGCGCCGAACTCTGCTGCGTCACATCATCTACCAGGTGGCTGGTTACGCTGTTCACGTCCACGTATTTCTCGAAGCTGGTCATATCGTGCGTTTGCACGGCCGCGGCAGCCGCCACCAGCGAGCCGCTTGGGCCGCCCTTCAGCGTGCGGTAGTAGTAATAGCCCCCACCCACGAGGGCTAGCAGCAACACAAAAAGCAGCAGTTTTTTCATAAAGGTCGTTGGATGAATGAGCGAGCAAAATTACCCCAAATCACACGCTTTAAGCCACCTTGATGCTCCACGCATTCTGGCGAACCTAAAACCAGTTGTGTAGTCTCAAAAGCGCTGTTTTTAGCTCGTTTTCCGGCATCTAATCCTGTTGAAGGTTGTACGAGTAGGGCGCGGCTATTTAGCGCGCGTACAACGCATTTTTCGCCCTGCTCAAGCATTTCAGCCGTCTCACTTTTATGTCAGGCAAGTCCATTTTACCGTTCATCAGGCCCGAAATCCACGGCCATCGGGGCTGCCGGGGCCTACTCCCCGAAAACACGCTGCCCGCATTCCTGCACGCTTTGGAATTAGGGGTTGACGCGCTGGAACTGGATGTGATTATCTCGGCCGACCGGCAGGTTGTGGTATCGCACGAGCCCTGGCTCAATCCGCTTATCTGCCGTGGTCCGGCAGGCAAATTACTGCCACCCGATAGCGCCCCAGCCTATAACCTCTACCAAATGCCCTACGCCCAGATTGCAGAGTGTGACTGTGGCCATCCCCATCCCAGCTTTCCCGAGCAACGAGCGCAACCGGCCATCAAGCCCCTTCTTCGGGCTGTGCTGGCCGCTACCGAAGCGTGGGCTGCTAGGCAGCCCCACCGCTGCCCACCGGCTTATTCCATTGAAGTAAAAAGCCTGCCCGATGGGGATGGCATCTTCCATCCGGCCCCCGCCGAGTTTCTCGATTTGGTGCTGGCTGAAATAGACCAGGCCGAAGTGTCGGCTCGCACCACGCTGCTTTGTTTCGACCCGCGCATTCTGCGTCGGGCGCATCACATCCGGCCAGCCATTCGCACCTGCCTTCTGGTTGAAGCTGAGCAGACGTGGCTGCCGAGCCTGCAGGAATTAGGGTTCGTTCCAACCACCTTCGGCCCCGACCACCGCACCGTAACCCCTGAAGCCGTCAGAGAACTTCGGTCATTGTATCCTGGCCTGCGTCTCGTACCCTGGACTGTAAACGAAGAATCTGACTTCAAACGACTAATGCCATTGGGACTTGCTGGTATCACCACCGATTATCCTGACCGCTTAGCAGCGTTTCTGCAATCCTAAGGGTATAAAAGCTGAACATGCGTGCTGAAGGCTGTAGTATAACCTGTTTGGGGGTGTGTAAAATAACTCTGTTTGTAACGATATAATTGTAACACATTATTCAATTTACAATCGCGACGTTACAGTATGATTGTGTAAAGACGTACAAAATATGATTGTAACAGATAATGTTTATTAATACAAATTTGTTTTGCGGACGCTTCTTGTACATATTTGCATCAGCGTTACGCTTAGCTTTATTCTATGTCACATCAAGGCGAAATCCTCCAAGAAGCCATCAAAAACAGCGGAATTTCAATTACGCGCATCGTGGATGAGTTGGGGATTACACGTCCTACTATCTACCGTAAATTCAAGGAAGAAACAATTGATTACAGCTTTGTAAAGAAGGTTGGTGAGATTATCAATCACGATTTTTCGAATGACTTTACATTGTTACAACAATCCTCTTTGCCATTTGTAACAAATCAGGTTCGTAACACTGTTTCACCGGTTGTTGCATCTCGTGTTACAGTTGTCCAAACGGCTGATTCTGACCCCTCACGCCAGCTTTTATTGCTTCAAGCAAAGTATATAGCGCTGCTGGAGGCCTATAACGAGCTTCTTTTAAAAGTGTATGGCCCGAAGTAACAGAATTGTTCCACGTGAAACATTTTTGTTCACGTGAACGATGGGCGCCGCGAGGCAAACGGACAGAAGTAGCAGAACGGACTACGAAGTAGAAGAACGTTGCTTAAATGTGTGGTTGACGGATAACAGTCCAAGCCTCATGTTGCACCTTTCGGAATCTCTGGAAAGCAGAGCCGAACTGGTTCTTGTTCGCCTTTAACTGGCGGAGCTGAAATACGGGACTCGCCGCCTTTTTAATGGCTCAGCCATCAACCCAAACTTATGAGATGATTTAAATGTCATCAAGGGAATCCCGACTGATGGCTGGTTGAAATCAACTGCTCATCCAATCAGACCGGAGCCACAATGGGAGTAAAGCAGAGTACAAGTGCCGAGCAAAAAAGCGGCTGCCCTTCCCAAGAAAAGCAGCCGTAGAGTTCAATAGTATAAACGAGGCGCCTCAAAGGAAGATGACTTCCTTGACCACAACTTCGCCGACCTCTGCATTGATTAGTTCGGCGACGCGGGTTTTTGCCATTAGCAATTCGTGCTTGAGTGGGGCAGAAGAAAGCCGCACGAACAGCCGGCCTTTATTCACATACACCTCCTGCGTTTTCAGCGCAACGGCTTTTCCCATTACCCGCTCCCAACTCGATACCACCGTTACCTCATTCAGCTTGCCTTGCAGGCGGTACGCGCGCACCAATGCTTCAAGCCCTTCTTTCAGCGGAATAATGTCGCCGGAGCGAGTAGGAGAGGAGGGCTTTTTCACGGAAGCAGGAAGAGGAGCACTGACCATGAAACTGGTCGGTAACGCGGGCACAAAGGTACGCCATCAGTGCCCCAAAAGAGGTTTGGCAAACGGCTAAACCGCCGCTACCGTACCGTTGCTGACCCGGAACCGGCGAATGGGGATGGTAACTCGTGAAAGCGCTTGGTCGGTACGCTCAAGGTTGGTATCGGTCAGGAAAACCTGGCCAAAGGTTTCGTCGGCTACTAGCTCTAACAGGCGAGCGATGCGCTTGTCGTCGAGGCGGTCGAAGATGTCATCCAGCAGGAGCAGGGGCTTGTGCTGCTGCTTGGCCGCTAGCAATTCGAACTGCGCCAGCTTGAGGGCGATAGCAAACGACTTCTGCTGGCCCTGCGAGGCGTGCGATTTCACGGGCATCTCTTCCATCAGGAATACGAAGTCGTCGCGGTGCGAGCCGGTGGTGCTGCGCTGCAACACGAAGTCACGCCGCTCGTTGAGCCGGAGCAACTGGGCAAAATCAGCATCCACCAGCTGGCTCTTATAAGTAAGGGTGACTTGCTCGCGGCCGTCGGCCAGCTGCTGGTAGTGCTGCTGGAAGATGGGCAAGTACTCAGCGAGGAAGGCGGCCCGCAACGCGGTGATTTGCTGGCCCAGCGGCGCCAGTTGCTCATCGAGCGCCAGCAGGTATTCGCGGTCGAAGCCGTGAGAGCCGACACCCTGTTTCAGGACAGCGTTGCGCTGACGCAGCAGGGCATTGTAGGAAATAAGCAGCTCGAGAAACTCGTGGTCGAGCTGGGCCATCAGGCTGTCGAAATACTTGCGGCGCTCCTCGCTGCCCTGGCGGATGAGGTCGGTGTCGTAGGGCGAAATGAGCACGGCGGGGTAGCGGCCAATGTGGTCGGCCATGCGCTCGTAGGGCTGCTTGTCGTGCGTGATAGTCTTTTTCTGCCCTTGCCGCAGGCTTACCTGAATAACTTCCTGATTTGCAGGATTATCATTGGTAAATGTGCCTTTAACTACAAAGAAATCAGCTCCTTGCTTGATGCAGAGCGCATCAGACGCGGAAATAGCGCTTTTGGTGAGGGAGAGGTAGTGGATGGCGTCGAGCAGGTTGGTTTTGCCGCTGCCATTGTCGCCGATAAAGCAGTTGAGCCCCGGGGAAAGGCGAAGTGCCGCGTCGTCGTAATTTTTAAAAAAAAGCAGCTGGAGGGAGTCGAGAGTCATAAGGTGCGGATTTGCCAGCAGTTTTACGTAATTTCGCCCTCCCAACGCGAATTATTTCTTTCCTTAAAAGTGCTATGGCGGATACGAAAGTAAAAGCTGCTTCTAAAAAACCAGCCGCCTCGAAGGCGACCAATGGTGCTGCCCCGAAAGCAGCCGCCAAAGGAAAGACCAATGGTGTTGAAACCGTGGCCCAGCCCGACCCCGTGATGCCCGGCACCGACCGCCCCACGGCCAAGGCTTCGGGCAAGGCCGCGCCGGCCCAGCCCGCGACTTCATTCCCGAAGGAAACTTACTTGCAGTGGTACGAGCAAATGCAGCTCATGCGCAAGTTTGAGGATAAGGCAGGCCAGCTCTACGGCCAGCAAAAAATCAAAGGCTTCTGCCACCTCTACATCGGCCAAGAGGCTTGTGTGGCCGGGCAGGTGTCGGCACTGGAGAAGGGTGACAAGTACATCACCGCTTACCGCGACCACGCCCACCCGCTGGCACTGGGCACCTCGCCCAATGCTGTGATGGCCGAACTGTTTGCCAAAGCCACTGGCTGCTCGAAAGGCAAGGGCGGCTCGATGCACATGTTCGATAAGGAAGTTGGTTTCATGGGCGGCCACGGCATCGTGGGCGGCCAGGTGCCAATGGGCGCGGGCATTGCTTTCGCCGAGAAGTATAACAAGACGGGCAAGCTCTGCATCTGTTCGATGGGCGACGGCGCGGTGCGCCAAGGCGCATTGCACGAGGCCTTCAACATGGCCATGCTGTGGAAGCTGCCGGTCATTTTCGTAATTGAGAACAACGGCTACGCCATGGGCACGTCGGTGCAGCGCACCTCGAACGTGACGGACCTCTATAAGATTGGCCTGAGCTACGACATGCCTTCGGAGCCGGTGAACGGCATGCGTGTGGAAGACGTGCACGAGGCCGTGGCCCGCGCCGCCGAGCGCGCCCGCGCCGGCGAAGGCCCCACGCTGCTCGAGTTCAAAACCTACCGCTACAAGGGCCACTCGATGAGCGACCCCGCCAAGTACCGTACCAAAGAGGAGCTGGAAGACTACCGCCACCGCGATGCCATCGAAGGCGTGCGCCACACGATTCTGACCAACAACTTCGCCACCGAAGCCGACCTCGAAGCCATTGATGAGCGCATCAAGGCCGTGGTGCAGGAGTCGGTAGATTTCGCCGAGAACTCGCCTTATCCCACGCCCGACGAGCTGTATAAGGACGTGTATGTGCAGGCCGATTACCCCTACATCCACGACTAAACCGGAACCGCTGTTAGCTGCTGGCTTTTAGCTGTTAGCTTTGCAGAATCTGACAACCCCTGATTTTAATCAAAAGCTAGCAGCTGACAGCTAATAGCTAGCAGCTTCTTTACTATGTCGAAGATTCCTTACACTGGCAAAAGCCAGCAGGCCCAGCAGGGCCGCCAGCAAGTAACCGAAAACGTGCCGGTTGACCCGCTGGCGCCGGCCGAAAACCTCGCGCCCGAAAACCCGCTGCTGGAAGACCCGGACGCGCTGGCCGCCCGCCTGGCCGAAACCGAGGATTTCGTGCGCGGCAACCGCAACCTGCTGCTGGGTATTCTGGCCGTGGTGGTGCTGGCCGTGGTAGGCGCTTTCGGCTTTTACACCTGGCGCAACCAGCAGGATTCGAAGGCCCAGGCCACGATGTTCCGCGCGGTGAATAACTGGGAGGCTGATTCGCTAACCAAAGCTATTAAGGGCGACGGCAAGGCCCCGGGTTTGGTGACGGTGGCCAATGAGTACGGCAACACCAAGGCCGGTAACCTGGCCAACTTCTATGCCGGCGTGGCTTCGCTGAAAAAAGGCGACTACAAAGCGGCCCTCGATTACCTCGAAGATTTCAGCTCGGACGACTACTTGGTGCAAAGCCGCGCCTATGCCCTGATGGGCGACGCGCAATTGGAGTTGAACAAGCCAAAGGAAGCCGCCGACCTGTATGCCAAAGCCGCCGACCACAACGCCAACGAGTACTTTTCGCCCGGCTACCTGCTGAAGGAAGCCACCGCCCGCGAAGTAGCCAAGGACGAGGAAGGCGCGCTGAAAGCCTACGAGCGCATCATCAACGACTACCCCACTTCGCAGGAAGTAGCCGAAGCCCGCCAGTACAAGGCCAAGCTGGAGAAATAAGCATCGAACGGTATTAATACCGTCGATTCAAAAATTGCGCTTCCCTGTGGGAGGCGCAATTTTTTTTAGTTGTCTTTTCCCGCTTTGGCTGCTCGAATGCCAGCCAGCCTCCGGGCGTAGTTTTGTGCTAAGCTAACCGGTGGCGCTTTCCTGCCGCTATCCAATCAGATTCCTGTTTTTCTCATGGCAACTTCCCTACAAAACCTGAGCGACTACGACGCCTCGTCTTTCATCGACATCAGCGAAAAGAAATTCGGCCTGGTGGTGGCCGACTGGAACCGCGACATTACCGACGTGCTCAGCGCCGGGGCTTACGAAACCCTGCTGAAGCACGGCGCCGTGGCCGATAACATTTTCCGCAATACCGTGCCCGGCAGCTTTGAGCTCACGCTGGGCGCGCAGTTTCTGGCGCAGCACGACGAGATTGACGCGGTGATTTGCCTAGGCGTCGTCATTCAGGGCGAAACCAAGCACGACGACTACATCTGCCACGCCGTGGCGCAGGGCATCACGCAGGTAGGGCTGAAGTTCAATAAGCCCGTTATTTTTGGGCTGGTGACGACTAACACGCTGGAGCAGGCTTGGGACCGGGCCGGTGGCAAGCACGGCAATAAGGGCGTGGAAGCGGCCGTGGCAGCCATCCAGATGTTAGGGTTTTAGCAGCCAAGGAAAAGCGCGCCGAAAGCCGTAACTTTGCGCCCGCAAAACCAGCGTGTAACAGCTAGTCTGAAGCAGGTTGGTTGATTTTAAGCGCTACCAAACCATTTAGCAACTGCTGGCGTTGGGGTGGCATTACCATCTGCCAATCCTTACCCATTTCCTTTTTTCTTATTCAATGAACGACGACAACATTCGCTATTCGCGGGAAGACCTCAACGAGTTCGACCAGATTATTCAGGAGAAGCTGACGGCCGCCCGCAAGGAGTTGTCGTTCATCAAAGAAACCCTGAACCGCAGCAACGACACCGGCACTGATACCACCGCTTCATCGGCCAAAGTGCTGGAAGACGGCGCTGATACCGCCGAGAAGGAGAGCATGAACCAACTGGCTTCGCGCCAGATGAAGTTTATTCAGCAGCTCGAAAACGCTCAGATTCGCATCAAGAACGGCACCTACGGCGTGTGCATCGGCACGGGCAAGCTCATTCCGAAGGAGCGTCTGCGGGCCGTGCCCCACACCCAGCACTCCATCGAAGCTAAAATGGCCCGCCGCGACTAAGCGCGCGCCATTCCTATACCTCGGTACCGGGAAGCCGGTGGTCAGAATGATTTTGACAGCACGTTTGTTGTCGCCCTCTGACCACCGGCTTTCCGGTACCGATTCGTTTTAACTAAACCAGTACCGTAGCGATACGGCACGCAACTTTTCTCCCCATGGGCAAGAAACATTTTTCAGACAACCAAGCGGACCGTCGCGGCGGCCGCAACGCGGGTGGCCCCGGCGGCTTCGGCAACAGCGCCGGCCGCAGCAACAGCAACGAGCGCGGCGGCAATGACCGTGGCGGCAATGACCGTGGCGGCTACGGCAGCGAGCGCGGCCCCCGCAACGGCGACCGCCCAGCCTACGGCAACGGCCGCCCGGCCAGCAACGGTGCCTTTGGCCGCCCTTCGAATGGCGCGTTTGGCCGCCCGGCTTCGGGCAGCGGTTTTGGCGGCAAGAAATTCGAGGGTGGCGAGAAGCGCCCCTATGGCAGCAGCTACGGCGGCGGCCAGCGCGACGGTGGCAGCGGCGGCTCGCGCCCTGGCGGCAGCAGCTTCCGGCCCGGCGGTGACCGGCCCTTCGAGCGCCGCGACGACAGCAAGCCGCGCCTGGGTAAGGAGCAGCGCACTGGCACCAGCTACGGCCGCACCGCCGAGCCGCGCAACTACGGCGTCGACCGTGGCGAGCAGCGCAACCAATCGGCCGATGCCCGCCCCATTCGCGAGTACCAGCCCAAGGAGAACTGGAACGGCCAGCCCTACCGCCGCGATGGCGAAAAGGCGGTGCCCCGCGGCCTGCCCGGCGAGCGCAATCGTAAATTCCAAAAAAGCAACCCCTACGAGCAGGCTGAAGACCGTGCGCCGCGCCCGAACGGCGGCAGCTTCGGCCGCAGCACGCCCCGCGAAAGTGAAGGCTTCGAACGCGGAGTTGAGCGCAGCGAGGAGCGCGGCCCGAACCGGCCCATCCGCGCCGCCCGGCCTTTCGAAGCTAACCCGCCGCAGCCCCGCGAGGAGCGCAGCGAGCGGCCGGAGCGCGACGAGCGTCGGAACTTCAATAACGAGCGTGCCGAAGCCGGCAACGCCGACTACCGTGCCGACCAGGCCGCGTTTGGCCGCAAGTTCACGCCCGGTGCATTTGGCCGCCGCGATGGTGCGCCCGCTGGCCGTAGTACCGGCGAGCGCCCCGGCACTTTCGAAAAACGCGGCTCGAAAGAGCGGTGGGCCCCCGCGCCCGGTAGCTTTGCCGAGCGCCGCGAGGCCCTGAAAGCCCAGGAACGCAGCGTGCGCCGCTCGGGAACCGGCTATGGCGCCACGCCCGACAAGCCACGCCCGGCCAGCCCGGTGCTCGACAACCGCGCCGACAAGCCCAAGTACGGCGAGCGGCCCGGCGAAGCGCCCGACTACAAGAACCTGAAGCACTACGAAGCCGACAAAACCCGCGGCAACAAGCGCCGCCGGGAGGAACTCGAAGACTTTGGCACCGACGAGACGCGCCTGAACCGCTACATTGCCAACGCCGGCATCTGCTCGCGCCGCGAGGCCGATGCGCTGATTGCCGCCGGCGAAATCAAAGTAAACGGCGAGGTGGTGACGGAGATGGGCTACAAAGTGCAGCCCGAAGACACCGTGCAATACGGCAAAACCAACCTCAACCGCGAAAAGGCAGTGTACGTGCTGCTGAACAAGCCCAAGGACTTCATCACGACCACCGAAGACCCCGAAGGCCGCCGTACGGTGATGGACCTCGTGGCCGGCGCTTCGAAGGAGCGCATCTTCCCAGTGGGCCGCCTCGACCGCAACACCACGGGCCTGCTGCTCTTCACCAACGATGGCGAAGTGGCGCAGAAGCTGTCGCATCCTTCGCACAAAAATAAGAAAATCTACCAGGTTGAATTGAGCCAGCCGCTGGCCGAAGACGACCTGCGCAAGATTTCGGAAGGCCTGGAGCTGGAAGACGGCAAGGCCGTAGTCGACGACGTGGCCGTAGTGGCGGGTAACGCGCACTTTGTGGGTATTGAAATCCACATTGGCCGCAACCGCATTGTACGCCGCATTTTCGAGCATCTCGGCTACGAGGTGGTGGCGCTGGACCGCGTGCAGTACGCCGGCCTCACCAAGAAGGACCTGCCCCGTGGCAAATGGCGCTTTCTGAGCGAGCAGGAGGTGATTCGGATGAAGTACTTCCTGTAAGACCTGCTTGCCGGAAATGAGTATTGGAACGTCATGCTGAGCGAAGTCGAAGCATCTCTATCGTAGAAGTAATTATTTACTCCCACAGTAGAGATGCTTCGACTTCGCTCAGCATGACGTTCTGTTTTTAACCAGACAGAAAAATAATGCACACCCTCGCCCTCGACATCGGCAATACGGCCGTGAAGGCCGGCGCTTTCGATGGCCCGTTGCTGCGTGAGATGGCGGCCGGCCTCACGGCGCAGCAAGTGCGCGAGTTGGTGCAGCGCTGGCAGCCGCAGCACGTGGTGGTGGCCTCGGTAGCCGAAGCCGCCGTGCTAGTGGTAGAAGACCTGCGCGACCTCGTGCCGGGCGAAATTCTGGCCTTCAGCCCGGCTACTACGTTGGTGCCGCTGCGCAATGCCTACGCCACGCCCCATAGCCTGGGCGCCGACCGGCTGGCGGCGGCCGTGGGCGCTGCCAAGCTGCGCCCGGGACGCGACACGCTCGTCATCGACGCGGGCACGGCGCTGAAATTTGACCTCGTGACAGCCGACGAAACCTACCACGGCGGCAGCATCGCGCCGGGGCTGCGGATGCGGCTGCAGGCGCTGCACGCCTTCACGGGGCGGCTGCCGCTACTGGAACTGCCGCCGGCCGATGCAACGATTCCGCTGGTGGGCGACTCCACTACCGGGAGCCTGCTGAGCGGCGTAGTGAATGGCACGGTTGCCGAAATCGAAGGCTTACTCGCTCAGTATCAGCAGCAGCACCCCGGGCTGGGGGTGGTGCTGACCGGGGGCGATGCCGCGTTTCTGGCAGCCCGGCTCCCGAAGTGTATCTTTGTCGTCCCCGAGCTGGTACTGCTCGGGCTAAATCGGATTTTAGCGTATCATGTTGACAAATAAAGTGATGGAAGGCCGGGTGCTGGCGATGATACTGGCTGGTGTGGCTGCATTGGCCGCCAGCGACGCGCAAGCCCAGGGCCTGGGCAACTCGCCCTACTCGCGCATTGGCCTCGGCGAATTCAACGCCAACACCGGCGGCGTGCGCCAGATGGGCATGGGCGGCACGGGGCTGGCAGCTCCTAATTCGGTCAACGTGAACGAATTGAATCCCGCGCTGCTTTATTACACGGGCCGTACCACTTTTGAAGCGGGCTACGTTGGGCAATACAAAACCGTGAAAAATGCCACGGCTTCGAGCCGCAGCGGCAGCGGCACGTTGGGCTATTTCGCTATGTCGGTGCCGCTGGCTTCGCGCTGGGCGGCCGCCGTAGGACTGAAGCCGCTGAGCGCGGTAGACTATGAATCGAACATTCTGCAAGCCGTCACTGGCGAGCCCGGTTCGCTGTCGCTGAAACAGTACAAGGGCACGGGCGGCGTTTCGGAGGCTTATTTTGGCCAGGGCGTGCGCATTGCCAAAGGGCTTACGGTGGGGCTCACAGCATCGTACCTGTTCGGCACCGTGGATGAAACGGTGGGGACTACCTTGCAGGTAGTGAACAACGTTGACCCGCTGGTGAAATCGGTGGACCGCCAGCATACGCGCTACTCCGACTTCGCTTTCCGGGCCGGAGCGCATTACCGGCAGAAGGTTGGCAAATCCATGAGCCTGAACCTGGGCGGTGTATATAGTTTCGGCCACAGCCTGCGCGGGCAGCAAACCAATACCCAGGAGCGGGAGAATACAGACGGCAGCCTCATCAGCGCGGCTGCTTTAATCAGCAATGGCCGGGGCAGCACCTACGTGCCAGGCCTGGCCCAACTGGGCCTGAGCCTCGACAACGACAAAAACTGGACCTTGAACCTGGATGTTGCCCGGCAGGAATGGTCGAAGTTTTCGAGCTTCGATAACAGCGGCCCGGCCCTGAGCAACACCATGCGCGTGGGGCTGGGCGGTGAGATTTCGCCCGACCCTGGCTCGGTGGAGCATTATTTCCAGCGCGTAACGTACCGCGCCGGCGTGAGCATGGGGCAGTTGCCCTACCAGCCGGGCGGCAAAACCCTCTACGACCGGTCGGTGAGCTGGGGCTTTGCGTTTCCAATGCCCACGGCTTCGGCTCTGGAGTCTACCACGCTCAGCCTGGGCTTCACCTACGGCCAGCGCGGCAATACCGACTTGCTGACTAGTGGGGCCAGCAACGTGCAGGAAAGCTACATCCGCGGGCAGTTGGGCGTGACGCTCAACAACCGTTGGTTTATCAAGCGCCGCCTGCAGTAATCACGGGTTTAACTGCATTATCGTTTTGTTCGAGTTCACGCGCGGTTTCAGTTTTGGCGCAACCCTGCTGCTGGGGCTGGCCCTGGTAGCCTGCGAAAAAAAGACGGCCGTGGGCCCGCCGCAGGTGTACACCGGCCCGCTGATGGAAACCACCAACGTGGTGGAGCTGGTGAGCGACTCGGCCAAGCTGAAGTTTCAGCTCACGGCCCCGTTGCAGCAGCAGTTTGATAACGGCGACTTTGTCTGGCCCAAAGGGGTGAAGGTGACCTTCTATTCGGCCGACGGCAAGAAGACGGTCATCAACACGCTCACGGCTAAATACGGCAAGTCGGATAAGGCCAAGAACCTCTACATTATGCGGGGCGACGTGCGGGTGGCCAACGTGCCCAACCAGCAGAAAATGAGCACCGAAGAGATGTTCTTCGACAAAAACAAACAGCTGATTTACACCGACACGGCCATGTTTGTGAAGGTGGAAACGCCCACCGAGTACATCGACGGCTACGGGCTGACGGCCAACCAGAACTTTTCGCGCTACAGCATTAAGCGGCCCACCGGCATTCTGGCCAAAACAGGGGCGGGGCTGTAGCCCGGCTGCTTTTTTCTCTTCCTCATGAAATTCGACAAAGACCTGCTGCGCACCGTGCTGTTTGCCGTGGGCGTGGTGGCCATGGTCATCGGCATCTACCAGACGTTGCTGTTCAACGACCTGATGCGCAACTACTGGATTTTCATGGTATCGATGGCCTGCTGGATGCCGCTGCTCTACTGGCGGCAGCAGGAGCGCGTGGCGGCCAAAATTGCCGAGCAGGAAGCCAAACTGGCCCGCCAGAAGCAAGCGCGCACGCCGGCCAAATCGGACAAAAAGCGCCGCTAGGCCCAGCTCCCCGATGCTGAAAGCACGTCGTGCAGAGCGTAGCGAAGCATCTTTACCGCAATAGTAAAATTTGTTTACTGTTGCGGTAAAGATGCTTCGCTACGCTCTGCACGACGTTTTTGGCGGTAATGAATGCCACCAACAGCCCACTTAAAACGGGTAATGCTTTGATTGCCGGCCAAATTCTGGTTATTTTGCGCCTCTTTTGACCAACACGGATTCGATTCTCTACATAAGTAAATGGCTTTAATTAACACGATTCGGGAAAAATCTGGCTGGGCGGTAGGCACCGTGGCCGTCGGGATGCTGCTCTTTATTGTGGGTGGCGACCTGGTGGGCGGCAAAAACCGCCTTTTTAACCGCAACGATACCGTGGTCGGCGAAGTGGCTGGCCAGAAAGTGGAGCTCGCCGATTATAACGCCGCCCTCGAGCAGGCCAAGCAGGCTTTTGTGGCTCAGCAGCAGCGCCAGCCCGACGACCAGGCCATGGGTTACCTGCGCGACCAAGCCTGGAACCAGACCCTCTACAAGCTGGCGTTTCAGCCCGAGTGGGACAAGCTGGGCCTGACGGTGAGCGACGACGAACTCGTGGACATGGTGCAGGGCGACAACCCGGCCCCCGGCATCCGGCAGGCGTTCACCGACAAGGCTACCGGCCAGTTCGATAAAGCCCGCCTGGTGGAGTACCTGAAGAATCTCGACAAGCTGCCCCCCGAAAACCAGATTGCTTGGCACAACTTCGAGGCCGGCCTGCCCGCCGAGCGCATCGCCAACAAGTACAACGCCCTGCTGAAAAACTCGGTGTACGTGACCACGGCCGAAGCCAAGCGCTTCAACGACAACCAGAACGCCCGGGCCACGGTGAAGTACCTGTTCGTGCCCTACGGCAGCATCTCCGATTCGGCCGTGAAAGTGACCGACGCGCAGCTGCAGGCTTACCTCGACAAGAACGCCAGCAAGTACAAAGTGGAAGCCGGCCGCTCGATTGAGTACGTGACCGTGCCGGTGGTGGCTTCGAAAGAAGACAGCGCCAACGTGAAGGCTTCGATGGCTGAGCTGGCCACGCAGTTTGCCTCGGCCCCCGTCGATTCGCTGTTCGTGTCGGCCAACTCGGAGCAGCCCTACAATAAGAACTTCCGCTCGCCGGCCGACCTGCCCGAGCAGCTCCGCAAGCAGCTGCCGCTGGCCACAGGCAAAATCTACGGCCCGTATGCTGAAGCCGGCACTTCGACGCTGTACAAAGTAACCGGCGTAGGCACCGGCAAAGAGCCCGCTGCCCGCGCCAGCCACATCCTCATCAAAGCCGACGGCACCACGCCCGAAGCCAAAGCCGCCGCGAAAGCCAAGGCCCAGGACATCCTGAATAAAATCAAAGGCGGCGCTGACTTTGCTGCGCTGGCTCGCCAGTTCGGTACCGATGGCACCAAAGACCAGGGCGGTGACCTCGGCTGGTTTAGCAAAGGCCGCATGGTGCCCGAGTTCGAGAAGGCCATTTTCGCGGCTACCGCGCCCAGCCTGCTGCCTAACGTGGTGGAGACTTCGTTCGGCTACCACGTGATTAAGGTAACGGCCGCGCCCACCAAGCAGACCTACCAGGTGGCCGAGGTGAAGAAGACCATCACCCCGAGCGAAGCCACTTACGACGCGGCCAATACCCGCGCCAACGAGCTGCGTGCCAAAATCACGGACCTCGCCAGCTTCCGCGCCGAGGTAGCCAAAGACAAAACCCTGCAGAAGCAGGAAGCCAAAAACCTCGATGCCAACGCCAACGCCGTGAACGGCCTGCAGAACGCCCGCGAGGTAGTACGCTGGGCCTTCGGCCACGGCCCGAACGGCAGCACCGCTAAGGTGGGCGACGTATCGGACGTGTTCACGGTGGGCGACCAGTTTGTAATTGCGGCCCTCACCGACGAGCGCGCCAAAGGCACCGCCACGGTGGCCAACCTGCGCCCCGAGCTGTCGGCGCTGGTGCGCAATGAGGAGAAAGCCAAGCAGATTATGGCCAAGCTGCCCAAAACCGGCACGCTGGAAGAAATGGCCACCAAGTACGGCCCCACCGCCCAGGTAGGCACCGCGCCCGATGTGATTCTCGGTCAGGGCAGCCTTGCCAACGTGGGCTTCGAGCCCTTGGCCGTGGGCAAAGCCTTCGCGCTGAAGCCCGGCCAGCACTCGGCCGCCATTCAGGGCGAGCAGGGCGTGCTGGTGGTGGAGCCGGTGAGCATTGCGCCCGCCGCCGCCGCCGGCGACCTGAAAGCCGTGCGCACGCAACTCGTGCAGCAGCGCGCCCAGCAGCAGGACGGCAAGATTTACGAGGCCATCAAGGCCCACGCCAACGTGCAGGACAACCGCGCCAAGTTCTTCTAAGCCGCGCGAAGCCAGTGTTTGAAAAGGGCCGTACCTTCGGGGGCGGCCCTTTTTTGTTGCCCGTAGCGGGGACGCTGCGAGTCCGCACATTACTCGCGCAGGGCAGGAGCCCAGCCCGTTCTCGTTGAACGAAGCGGGCTAATCCGTACGTTTACCCTCCGCAACCTGCCCGCTCGCCCGTGGTCTGTACTGGGCTCCCTGATTGTTGAAGCTTATGCGCCCTTCGTCGTTCTTACTCGCCGCCGCCCTCACGCTTTCAGCGCCAGTGCTGGCCCAGCCCGGCCGGAGCGGGGCCTGGGTGCCCGCCAGCGGCACCAGCCTCGCCATGGACTACGCCCGCCGGGGCGAGCATGAGAAGGTGGTGTTTTTATTCGAGAAGCTGCCGGTTGAGGAGCAGGTGAGCCTGACCGTATTCCCGGTGTACCTGGAGTCGCTGCAGGCGCTGAAACGCCATAAGGACGCCGAAAAACTGGCCAAAAAAGCCGTGAAGCTGCGCCCCGACGATGCCACGCTGCTGGTAACACTGGGCGCGGTGTACCAGGCCGCCGGCGATGCATCGGCCGCCGAGAAGCAGTGGCAGAAAGTGGTAGCCCAGCTCACGCCCGCCCAGGTGCTGCCGGTGGCCACCGAGTTCAGCCGCCGTGAGCTGCTGGCCTGGACGGAGAAAACCTATTTGCGCGGCCGGGTACTGGCCAAGAACGATACCGAGTACGCCCCGCAGCTTATTCAGCTGTACACCCAGACACAGAACCAGGCCCAGGTGCTGGCCGAAACCCTGCGGCTGGTGGCCCAAGACGACCGGCAGTTGCCTTTCGTGCGCAACATGCTCCAGAATGCGCTGCGCGAGGAAAAGGACTTCGATGCGCTGGAAAAACAGCTGCTAACGGCCGTGCAGGACAAGCCCGACCAAGCCGCTTACAGCGAGCTGCTGCTGTGGCTGCAGATGCAGCGCCACGACTTTACGGGCGCGCTGGTGCAGGCCCGCGCCCTCGACCGCCGCGCCCGCAGCGGCGGCATGCGCGTGCTGGAGCTGGCCGCTATTGCCCAGCAAAACAAGGACTACGAAACGGCCATCGAGGGTTTCGACTACGTGGCCAGGGAGTACCGCACTGGCCCGTACTACGCGACAGCCCGCCAGCGCCTGCTGCAGGCCCGCGAGGCCCAGGTGCGCGAAACCTACCCCGTAGACCCCGCCAAGGTGCGCGCCCTGGTGACGGAGTACGACCAGCTACTGGCCGAAATGGGCCGCAATGCCAACACCGCGTCCATCATCCGCAGCCTGGCCAATCTCTACGCTTTCCAGCTGAACGACCGGGCCAAAGCCATGACGCTGTTGCAGGAAGTCATCGATATGCCCCGCGCCAGCGACGAGGTGGTCGATGAGGCCAAGGTAACGCAGGGCGACCTGTACATTCTGAAAGGGGAGCCTTGGGAAGCCACGCTGCTATATTCGCAAGTCGAGAAGTCGCACAAGGACTCGCCGCTGGGCTACGAGGCCAAACTGCGCAACGCCCGCCTGAGCTACTACGCCGGCGATTTCAAGCTGGCCCAAAGCCACCTCGACATCCTGAAAGAAGCCACCACCCGCGAAATTGCCAACGATGCCATGCAGCTCTCGTTGCTGATTCAGGACAATACCGTAGAGGACACCCTCGGCCTGGGCCTGAAGGCCTACGCCGCCGTGGAGCAGCTGGTATTTCAGAACAAGATTCCGGAGGCCATCAAGGGCCTGGATGCACTGCTGGAGCGTTTCCCCGGCCACTCGCTGGCCGATGATACCTACTACCTCAAAGCGCAACTGCAGCGCCGCACCGGCGACTTTGCCGGCGCCATTGCCACGCTCGGCCGCATTACCAACAACCCCAAGGCCGACGTGCTGAGCGACGACGCGCTTTTTCTGCTGGCCCGTATTCAGGAGGAAGATGTGAAGGACAAGGTGCAGGCCCAGGCGCTGTACAACCAGGTGATTACCAAATTCCCGGGCAGCATTTACGTGGCGGAGGCCCGCAAGCGCTTCCGCAAGCTGCGCGGCGATGGCGTGCAGTAGTACCTACCCGAAAAACACGAACATCAACGCCAGGGCCAGGATGAACACGCCGTACATCAGCACGTCGGTGCCAATGTATTGCCGGTATTGGGCGTAGAATTCGCGGAGTTTGCGCATCAATGTCGGGGGAGGCCTCAAAGGTACGGCGGCGGGCGCGGGGCGGGGTTTGGTCGTACTTTTGACACCATTTTGACGAAGTATCCGATGCATCTATCCGCGACTAAGCGCTGGAATTATATCCCCCAACCCGACCCTGCCCAGGTTCACGCCCTCACCGAGGCCCTTTTTATTGCCCCTGAGATTGCGGCCCTGCTGGTGCAGCGCGGCATTGCCACGCCCGAAGCGGCGGCGGCTTTCTTCCACCCCGACCTGCGCCAGCTGCCCAACCCGCTGCTGATGCGCGACATGGACCGCGCCGTGGCCCGGCTCGCCCGCGCCCTGGAAGCCGGCGAAAAGGTGCTGGTGCTGGGCGACTACGACGTGGACGGCATCACCTCGGTGGCCACCGTGATGAGCTACCTCACGCCGCTGTTCGGCGTGGAGCGCCTGCGTGACTACATCCCCGACCGCTATACCGAGGGCTACGGCATCTCGCACAAGGCCATCGACACGGCCGCCGATAACGGGTTTGCCCTCATCATCGCTCTCGACTGCGGCATTAAAGCCGTGGAGCAGGTGGCCTACGCGACCAGCCGGGGCGTCGATTTCATCATCTGCGACCACCATTTGCCCGGCGATGAGCTGCCGGCCGCCGTGGCTGTGCTCGACCCCAAGCGCGCCGATTGCCCGTACCCATACAAGGAGCTTTCGGGCTGCGGCGTGGGCTTCAAGCTGATGCAGGCGCTGGGCGAGCACCTCGGCCTACCAAAGGAACCGCTGCACGATTTGCTCGATTTGGTGACGGTGAGCATTGCCGCCGACATCGTGCCCATTACCGGCGAAAACCGGGTGCTGGCTTCCTACGGCCTGCGCCGTTTCAACGAAGACGACCACTTGCTGCGGCCGGGCCTAGCGGCGCTGCGCGAACTGGCCACGCTGCGCGAAGGCGCGCTGGGCATCAGCAGCCTGATATTTGGATTTGCGCCGCGCATCAACGCGGCCGGGCGCATGGGCGATGCCCGCCGCGCCGTGGCCATGCTGCTGGCCCCCGACCAGCAGGAAGCCCGCTACACCGCCGAGGTGGTGGACCAGATGAACCAGCAGCGCCGCGGCTCGGACCAGCACACCACCCAGGAAGCGCTGGACATGATTGCCGGCGACCCCGTGCTGCAAAACGCCCGCGCCACCGTGCTCTATAAAGCCGACTGGCACCAGGGCGTGCTCGGCATCGTGGCCTCGCGCTGCCTCGACCAATATTACCGCCCCACCGTCATCCTCACGCAGCGCGATGGCAAGGCCACCGGCTCGGCCCGCTCGGTGGCGGGGTTCGATGTGCACACGGCCCTAGAAGCTTGTTCTTCGCTGCTCGACCAGTTTGGCGGGCACCGCGCCGCCGCTGGCCTCACCCTGAAGGTGGAGAACGTGCCCGCTTTCCAGCGCCAGTTCGAGCAGGTGGTGGCCGATACGCTCACCACCGAGCACCTCGTGCGGCCCGTCGAGATTTCGGCGGTGCTGCCCATAGCGCGCATCACCGAAGAATTCTTCACCGAACTGCACCGCATGGAGCCCTTCGGCCCCGGCAACCCCAACCCGGTGTTTGCCTCGCAACGCCTGATTGCCGTGCCCCACAGTGCCCGCGTGGTGGGCACCGGCCACCTCAAGCTGCGCCTCGCCGCGGCCGATGCGCAGGGCCCGGCGCTGGATGCCATCGGTTTCGGCTTGGCCGACTACCTGCCCCAGATTGAGGAAGGCAAGCCCTTCAGCGCTTGCTACACCGTGGAAATGAACGAGTACCGCGGCCAGCGCAGCGTACAGTTGCGCCTGCTGGACGTGCGCTGGGAGTAGGGGTTATAGGGTTTTTGGGGTAGGAGGGTGTGGGGGTAGGAGGGTAGGAGTTTGGTCAAATGACTCACACCATCCTACCCCCACACCCTCCTACCCTAAAAACCCACCACATGATGACGGGCTGCAGTGGCAGCCGACCCCAGGCCACCCAGCCCGGAATGTGCAGCTGCTCATGAATGAGGGCCATATACACGTTGGCGGGGAACACGGCCACTAGTAGCGCCAGCAGGCCCCAGCCGGCCAGACGGCGCGTTTGGACCGGCAGCAGGCCCAGGCCGCCCAGCAGCTCAGCCAAGCCGCTGAGGTACACCAGCAGCAGCGGCTGCGGCAGCTGCGGTGGCATGATGGCCAAGTAGGTGGCCGGGCGCAGGAAGTGCAGCAGGCCCGCGCCTACGAATAGCAATGCCAGCGCGTAGCGGCTTAGGAGGCGAAGGGACATATGGTGGCGAAGCTACCGAATTAAAAAAGCCCCGGCACTGCGTAGTGCCGCGGCTTTTCAATTGAGCCTGTTATGCAATAACAGACGGGCTTTAGTGGGCCGCGTTCAAATCAATCTTCTCGGCCGTTTTGGCGCGCTTGATGAGCAGCACCAGTGGCAGGCAGACGACGAAGAATGCGCCAATCATGGTGAACACCTGCGAGTAGGTGATGATGGACACCTGCTTCATCAGAATGCCTTCGAGGGCGTAGTAAGCCTGCTGGCGGGCCTGCTCCAGCGGGAAGCCGTGGGCGAGGAAGTTCTGCGTGAAAGCCTGGATGCGCTGCACGGTGTTGCTGTCGTAGAGCGAGATGTGGGCCAGCGGGCTCACGCGGTTCTGGGCGATGCTGCGCTCCAGATAGGTGCCCACGATGGCCACGCCAAACGAGCCGCCGAGCTGGCGAATCATGCCGGTGAGGCCGGCGGCCTGGCCGGCATCCTTGCCCTTTAGGCCAGCCAGGCTCATTGTCGTAATGGGCAGGAAAATCAGGCCCATGCCCAGGCCGCGCACCATCAGGGGCCAGAAGAAGTCGTCGGGGCCGGCGTTGGGCGAAATGATTTTCGCCATCCAGAAGGTGAAGATGAAGAAGATGAAAAAGCCCACCGGAATCATAAACTTCTGCGGCACGCCGGCCTGCAACGCCCGCCCGATAACGGGCATCATAAAGCCGGAAGCCAGCGCGCCGGGCAGCAGCATGTAGCCCGTTTGGGCGGCCGTGAAGCCCAGAATGCGCTGGGTGAAAATCGGGAAGATGAACACCGAGGCGAACATGCCGAAACCCAGCACAAACGACAGCACCGCGCCCACGGCCAGGTTGCGGCTCTTGCCCAGCACGCGCAAGTCCACGATGGGGGCTTTGGCCGTGAGTTCGCGCCAGATGAAGCCGATGACGCCAACGGCGGCCAGCAGCACGAACGTATTGATGTAGGCGCTTTCGAACCAGTCCTCGGTTTCGCCCTGCTCCAGCACCAGCTGCAGCGAGCCCACGCCCAGAATCAGCAGGCCCACGCCCCACCAGTCAATCTCGCGCAAGGGCCGGGGGATGGCATTTTTGATGCGCTCAGGGTCGCGAATGAAGGTGAGCGTGAAGATGGCGGCCAGAATACCTACCGGCACGTTCACGTAGAAAATCCAGGGCCAGTCGTAGTTGTCGACGATAAAGCCGCCCAGCGTTGGGCCGATGGTGGGGCCGATAATCACGCCCATGCCGAACAGGGCCTGGCCCAGCGGCAATTGCTTCGGCGGGAAGGTGTCAATCAGAATAGCCTGCGACGTGGCCATCAAGGCGCCGCCGCCGATTCCCTGGATGAAACGAAACGCCACCAGCTCCCAAATGTTGGTGCTTTGGCCGCACAGCATCGAGGCGATGGTGAAGATGAGCACCGACACGAAGTAGTAGTTCTTGCGGCCGAACTGCTCGGCCAGGAAGCCGGTCATCGGAATCACAATCACGTTGGCGATGCCGTAGGCGGCCACCACCCAGGTTACTTCCTGCTGCGTGGCCGAGAGGTTACCCATCATCTGGGTCAGGGCCACGTTCACGATGCTGGTATCAATGAGTTCCAGCAAGCAGCAGAGGACCACAGTCACAACGATAATCCACTTGGTAAATCCGGTTTCCATTTTATATCTGTTTTATGGATTTTGCTGTCATCCTGAGCGCAGCGAAGGACCTTATCACACTTGAATAGTTTGCAGTAACTGCATTAGTGCAACCGTGATAAGGTCCTTCGCTGCGCTCAGGATGACAGAATAAAACAACCCTTTATTTCACCTGCACTACCGCATTCACGCTCATGCCGGCGCGGAGCGGGTGCTCGGGGTCCACTTTATCCAAGGCGATGCGCACGGGGATGCGCTGAGTCACTTTCACGAAGTTGCCGCTGGCGTTGTCGGGAGGAAGCAGGGCGAAGCGAGCGCCGGTAGCAGCCGAAAGGCTCTCGATGTGGCCCTGGAACTCCTCTTTGGGGTAAGCGTCCACTTCGATTTTCACCGGCTGGCCCACCTTCATGTCTTCCAGCTGGGTTTCCTTGAAGTTGGCGATAATCCAGGTGCGGGCGCTGCCCACAATGCCGAACAGTTGCTGGCCGGGACCTACTACCTGGCCGGGCTGCACGTTCTTCTTGCTGACGATGCCATCCTGCGGCGCGGTGATGGTGGTGTAGCTCAGCTGCAGCTTGGCGTTGTCGAGGTCGGCCTGGCGCTGCTTCACCACGGCCTGGGCCACGGCAATTTGCTGCGAGGCGGCGGCTACCTGCTGGCGGGCTACGCTCACCTGGTCGGTGGCGGTGGCGCGCTGGGCGGCGGTCGATTTCAGGTTGGCCTGCACGGCATCGTACTCGCTCTGCGGGATGATGTCCTGTTTCCGCAGCATTTCGCTGCGCTTCAGGTCCTTCTGCAGGCGCTCCTGGTTGGCTTGGCTCACGCCGATGCCGGTTTGGGCGGTGCGCACGTTGGCCTGGGCCGTGGCTACGCCGGCGCGGGCGGCCGTTACCTGGGCCTGGGCGGCGAAGAGGGCGGCTTCAGCGGCGTTCACGCGCTGCTGGTAGTCGGCCTGGTCGAGGGTCACGAGCACCTGGCCCTTTTTCACGGGCATGTTGTCGTCTACTTTCACGTCGAGTACCGGGCCGCCTACGCGGGGCAGCACCGGGTACACGTCGCCTTCTACCTGGGCGTCGTCGGTGCTTTCGTGGGCTTTGGCAAACTGGTAGCGGGTGAAGCCGTAGAAACCGCCAGCCAGCAGAATCACAGCCATAATGATGAGGACAAGCGGGTTGCGCTTTTTAGGCTCTTCCATCGGCTCCGCTTCGGATGCCGCGTTGGGGTAGGGAGCAGGAGTGTTTTGGGCGACGGGGGCGGTTTCGGTCTGGGCCATCTTAGTAAGTATTCGGGGCGGTGTTTTACGGAAAAAAGGAGGGCAGCGGCGGCGTTAGGCCTGGTTCACTGCGGTTTGGGGTTGGAGCGGGGCGCGTACCAATAAGGTGGCGCACCGGGCGGTACGGAGCACGATTTCGGCCGTGGTTCCCATCAAAAAGCGGGTGAGGCCCGTTTGGCCATGCGCGCCAATAACAATTAAATCAGCCTGTTGGCGGTCGGCTTCGGCCACAATTTCCGGGGCCGCCTCGCCGCGCACCATGCCGGTGTGCACGCGGGCCACGCCGGCTTGCTCGGCCGAGGCCTGCAGGGCCTGCATCCGGCCTTTGTAGGAACCGAACACTTTCGCGTCGGGCTGCTGGCCGGTGGGGTCCTCTTGCGGTTCGCACACATGCAGCAGCCGCAGCTCGGCGCCGGTGGCCACGGCCAAGGCCGCTGCATAAGCCACCAGCCCAGCCGACGCGGCCGAGAAATCGAGCGGACAAAGGATGGTGGAGAGGTTCATTTCTAGGGTAAGAGGGTGTGGGGGTAGGAGGGTAGGAGTTGGATAGTGATAAGGGGAGGCTCAACAGAGAAAACTCTTGCCCTCCTACCCCCACACCCTCTTACCCTAAAAGCCTATTGCCAAATCTGCTCGCCGGTGGCGCGGCGCAGCTGGTACTGGCCCAGCGTGTAGTTGTACTCGGCCTGCACCAGGGCCAGGCGGGCCTGCGAGAGCTGGGTCTCGGCATCCAGCACGTCGAGGTTCTGGCCCACGCCGTAGCGGTACCGGTCGCGGGCTTTGCTCAGGGCCTCGGTGGCTTGCGCTACCTGCTGCTGGGCATTAGCGTGGCGGGCCTGACTAAAATCCATATTATTGATGGCCTGGCGCACGTCGGCGCGGATTTGCTCCTGCGTGTCGGCGGTGCGGGCCACGGCGGCGCGGGCGTTGGCCTCGGCCTCCACGCGCTGCTTCTTGTTCTTGTTGCCGTCATAAATCGGCACCGACAACTGCACCACGCCGACCGTGTTGAAGCGAATGCGGTTGATGTCGGGCAGAATGTAGCCGTTTTTGCCGCCAGCCTGCACACCCGCGCCGAGGCTGGGCATGTTGCTCTTCTCGATGAGGCGGGCTTGTAGCGCGGCCGTGTTTTCGGCGTCGCGGGCCAGCTTCACTTCGGGGCGGTTGTTGCTGGCTTTGATTACTTCTTCCTCCAGGTTCACCGGCTGCGGGTCGTAGGTCAGGCGGCCTTTCACCGGAATGTCGGCCTGGGCGGGCTTGTGCAGCAGGCGGGCCAGCTGCACCTGCTGGTTGCGCAGCTGGTTTTGCAGGTCGAGCTTGGTATTCTGAGCTTGCGTGATGCGCACGTCGGTGGTCGTCACATCGAAGCGGGTGCTCACGCCGGCCTGCACGCGCTTGTTCATTTCGTCGCGGTGGGCCTGCAGCGAGGCAATCTGCTGGTCCTGCACCTTGATGCTCTCACGCATGAACAGGATGTTGTAGTACACCTGCGCGGCGTTGAACGCCAGGTCGCGGCGGGCCACCGTGATGTTGTCCTGCGCCGTTTGCACCTGCGATTCGGCCACTTTCACCGTCGCCTCGTTCTTGCCGAAATCGAACAGCAGGTACTGCGCCGTGACGTGGAAGTCGTAGTTGTTGTTGGGCGCGAACTGCAGCGTTTCGCCACCAAACGGCAGCTTCACCACCGGGTCGATGCGAGTATAAGTGGCCGTGCCCGTTACCTGGGGCAGGAAGCCGGCCCGCGTCTGGCTCAGGCGGCTGGCCGAGGCAGCCGACAGCTCGGTGAGGTTGGTGATGCTGGGGTTGGCGTCGAGCACGGCTTGCAAGGTCGCGCCCAAGGTCAGGGAGTCGCTGGCCAAGCCAATAGACTGGGCAGCGGCGGGCACGCCAGGCTGGTTTTGCGCCAGCGCCGGCTGGGTCAGCAGCAGGCCGCCAAACAGCGACAAACCGGCCAGGCCCTTGAGGTGTTGATGAGAAAGCATAAGGCCAAGTGGCATTGAGTGTGCCCCGCCTTTACCGAAAGACGTGCCAGCACCGGGTAAGAAAAAGTGTATCATAGGTTCTCATTGGATACTAGATAATTAAAATAAAGTTCTCCTGTTCGAATACTATATATATAAAATAGCAATGCCTGATTTATTCCTTAAATAGCAGGAATTACCGTAATTTTACTCCTGCTATTTCAGGAAAAACAGAATAAGCTGGTGCCTACCAACGACGAAACCCTTCTGCTCCACCTTAACGAGGCCATCGCCACCATCCGCGACAAGGATTCGCTATTCAAGGTGGTGACGACCAAGCTGCGGCTGATTTTTCCGTTCGACCTTATCGGCATCAATGTCTTCGATGAAGAGGTGCAGCAGAAGCGCCTGTTTCTGCGCGACTATTATGGCGTGGACGAAGCGCCGCCCTTACCGCCGGGGGCCGATTATTTCTCCCCCATCGCCGGCTCGCCCATCGAAAAGCTCGTAGCCGACCCGCGCGTGCAGCAGTTTACGCCCCAGCAGTATCTGGCTGACTATCCGGAGTATGCGGCGTATAAAAAGATGACGCACCTCGGCATTACCCACCTCACGGCCGTGCCGCTGCACATCGCCGGCCGCCTCACCGGGTTCATGACGCTGGCCTCGCGCCGCACGCCCCACTTCACGGCCGCCGACGAAAAGCTGCTGGAAAAAATCGGCTCTCTGATAGCCATTGCGGTAGCCAATACGCTGGCCTTCGAGGAAGTAGCCCGCCGCGAGCAGGAGCGCACGCTGCAGCTCAACATCACCAATGCCCTGCTTAGCATCAAGCAGCGCGAACCGCTGTTCCGGGCCGTGGCCGAGGCCCTGAGCCAGGTCGTGCGGTTCGATTACTTCGGGCTGCGGGTGCAGCGGGCCGGCCGGCAGGAGCCGTTTGAGGGATTTGCCGAATTTGCGCGCTCCGCCGAAAGTCCGGATGCCCCGCTGCTGGCCCTCGACCCCAACCGCCAGCATGGCCTGAACCAGCTCGATACCTCGGCCATGTATCAGCAGCTGAATGAGTTGCTGCAGAATCCCGGGCTTTTTGCCGCCGATGATTTTCGGGCGCAGGCCCAGCGCTACCCGCTGCTACGGCACGTGTATGAGGAATACGGCACGCGGGCTATGCTCATTGTGCCCATCTGGCAGCGGCCCGACGGCGCGGCCGTGCTCATGCTGGCCTCGCCCAACCCCACAGCCTTCCGGCCCGAAGACCTGGCCACGGTGGTATCGCTCGCGCCTCAGATTGCGCTGGCGCTGGAAAATCTCTTCGCCTTCGAGCAGATTGAAGAGCTGAAGGCCCAGGTAGAAGAGGAGCGCACCTATCTGGTGGGCGAAATCAACACTTCGGCCCGGTTCGGGGCCGATTCGGGCACCTTCATCGGCAGCAGCCCGGCCCTGCAGCTGGTCGAGCGCCGCATCAGCCTGGTGGCCCCGACGGATACCACGGTGCTGATTTCGGGCGAAACCGGTACCGGTAAGGAGTTGGTGGCCCGCGAGCTACACAATGCTTCGCCGCGCCGCGCCCGCGCCCTCATCAAGCTCAACTGCGCCGCTTTGCCGGCGCAGTTGATTGAAAGCGAATTGTTTGGCCACGAAAAAGGTGCCTTTACCGGCGCGGTGGAGCGACGCATCGGCAAGTTTGAGCTGGCTAACGGCGGCAGTATTTTCCTCGATGAGATAGGGGAGCTTCCGCTCGATTTGCAGGCCAAGCTGCTGCGCGTGTTGCAGGAACGGGAGTTTGAGCGACTGGGGGGCACCAAAGTGCTGCACTCCGATGCCCGCGTGATTGCCGCCACCAACCGCGTGCTGGCCGACGAAGTAGCCGCCGGCCGTTTCCGCGCCGATTTATACTACCGCCTCAACGTGTTTCCCATCGAGCTGGCCCCACTGCGTGAGCGCCGCGAGGACATTGAGCCGTTGCTGCGCCACTTTATCCAGCGCCTGAGCAAGCGCTTGGGCAAGCCCATCCGGCAGGTGCGGCCAACGGATTTGGCGGCGCTGCAGGCCTACAGCTGGCCCGGCAATATCCGCGAGCTGGAGCACGTGCTGGAGCAGGCCATCATCGTGAGCCAGGGGCCATTTTTGGAGTTCGCGGGCTTTGCCGGGGCCCCGCTGCTGGCCGCCGCGCCTGCGGCCCAGGTCGCGATGACCATCAAGACGCTGAAGGAGCAGGAACGGGACCACATTCTGGCCGCCCTGCAGCAAACGGGCGGCCGCGTGAGCGGGGCGCAGGGCGCCGCTTTGCTGCTGGACATCAACCCGAAAACGCTGGAAGCGCGCATGAAGAAGCTGGGCATCCGGCGCATGGTGGGCGTGGGGTAGCGGCGCGGTCGTGGGCGTGAAATATTATTTCGCGCCGCGGATGTACTCTTGAAACAGTTTTCGAGTGGGAGTCTAAATATTATTTCGCGGGACTTGTGCCACGCAACCCCAAGCCGAAAATGGAAGTTGAAGAGGCCAAACGCCTTATCAACGTCTATGTCCTGTATTCGACACGCTGCCCTCGCTGCCACACTACTTGCTACCCTGCCCGCCGCCGCCCAAAACGTGCCACCGGCCGCTACGCCTTTCAAGATGACGGGCAACATCTACCTGCCCAACAAGCTGCCCGCCACCGACGCCCGCGTGGCCGCCCTGAAAGTGCCCGCCGGCTTCACCATCACCAAGTATGCCGAGGGCTTGGATATGCCCCGCATGCTAACCCAGGCCCCCAACGGCGACCTCTACGTGAGCAACCGCGTGAAAGGCACCATCACCCTGCTGCGTGATGCCAACAAGGACGGCAAAGCCGAAATAGTGCGCCAGGTGGCCCAGAAACCACATTTGCACGGCCTAGCGCTGAAAGATGGCAAGATGTACCTCAGCGCCATTCGGGAAGTGTACGTGGCCGACGTGCTGCCCGACGGTGGCCTGAGCGAGCCCCGCATCCTCTACAAAGACCTGCCCGACGCCGGCCAGCACGCCAACCGCACCCTGCGCTTCGGCCCTGATGGTCAGCTCTACCTCTCGGTGGGCAGCACCTGCAACGCCTGCGACGAGGACAACCCCGAAAACGCCACCCTGCTGGTGCTGAAAACCGACGGCTCAGGCCGCAGCATCTATGCCAGGGGCCTGCGCAACACCATCGGCTTCGACTGGCACCCGGCCACGGGCCAACTCTTTGGCATGGACCACGGCATCGACTGGCTCGGCGATGAGGACCAGATGGAGGAGCTGAACCAGATAAAGCAGGGCGCCGGCTACGGCTGGCCATCCATCATTGCCGATGGCAAGCACTACCCCGCCAACAAGCCCAAAACCGGCGAAACCTACGAGCAATTCGATGCCAAAAACCAGCGGCCACTGCTGGTCTACAAGGCTCATTCGGCCCCGCTGGGGCTGGTTTTCAACAAAGGCAGCCAGTTTCCGGCCGCGTATAAAAACGATGCCTTCGTGACCATGCACGGCTCCTGGAACCGGGCCCAGCCCTCGGGCTACAAGCTGGTGCGCGTGCATTTTGATGCGCAGGGCAAGCCGGAGAAGTTCGAGGATTTCATCACCGGCTTTCTGGTGGAAAACGACAAGTCGGAGTTTGGCCGGCCCTGCGGGCTCATTCAGGCCGTTGATGGCGCGCTGCTGATGAGCGACGACGACAACGGTGTTATTTACCGCGTGGCCTACAAGAAATAACGGCCGGGCGGTGGCCATTGGTGGCGGGTAGCCGTATGCCGGTTATTCTTTCACCAGTTGCTCCTCTTCATCATGGCTAACACGCCCGTAAGCACCCCGAAACACACCGACCCCGCCACCAAGCGCGATGAGAAAAAAAACGAAACCGAAATCAAGGACAAGCCCTCGGGCAAGACCGTGAAGACGCAGAAAAAATAGCTTCGCCCGAAGCTTCCAAAAAGCCTGCAGCACCTCGTGTTGCGGGCTTTTTGCGTTGAGCAGAAAAGGGTTGGATGGCGTGCTGACGGGCCGGGGCCGGCCGGCGGCAGGGGCGGTGCGCGGGGCCTGGCCCGATAAAAGAAAAACACTGAGCGTCACGTTTTCGGAAAAAATGCGTACTCGCATCTCTACAAGTTCTTTATCCATCGCCTACCTTAGTGCTATGAAGCAAGGGATTAAGCAAGTAAAAGCATTGCGTGGCCGGGCGCTGTGGCTGGCCCTGGCCCTGCCGGGCCTGCTACCCGTGGCTCGCGCCCAGGCTCAGCAAGCCCCGCGCCCCGACACCACCACCCAGGCCCTGCCCGCCCTGCTGGGCGATACCGTGCGGGTGCGCCTCGAACTGCAGCCCGACTCGCTGGTAGCCGTGCCGGTGCCCAGCATCGACTCGGCCCGGCTGGAGTGGCTGCGCACCCCGCCCACGATGCGCGACCTGGTGTGCGACCGCGTGGGCTGCTTCGAAACCGAGGCCCCGCATCAGTTCAACAACTCGGTGATGGCCTACGTGACCTTGTTCACGGCCCGCAACCGCAGCTATTTGCAGCGCGTGCTGGAGCGTGAGAACCTCTACTTTCCGCTGTTCGAGAAATACCTGGCGCAGTACAACCTGCCTACCGACCTCAAGTACCTGGCCGTGGTAGAGTCGGCCCTGATTCCGACGGCCAAGTCGCCGGTGGGGGCCACCGGCCTGTGGCAGTTCATGGGCCCCACCGCCGGCGACCTGCGCCTGAAGCGTGACGAATGGATTGACGAGCGCATGGCCCCCGAAAAGGCCACCGAAGCCGCCTGCAAGCACCTGCGCTATTTGTACGGCGTGTTTCACGACTGGGAACTGGTGCTGGCGGCCTACAACTGGGGCGCGGGCAGCGTGCAGCGCGTGATGCGCCGCACCGGCAAAAAAACCTTCTGGGACCTGTACCCGCACATGCCGGCCGAAACGCGCAACTACGTGCCCACCTTCACGGCCATCATGTACAGCATGAAGTACGCCGAGGCCCACGGCCTGCGCACGCCCACGCTGCGCTACCAGTACGCCGAGGCCATGGACACGATGAACCTGCGCGGCCACGCCTTCGACCTGCGCCGCCTGAGCCGGGCCTGCGGCTATACCGATTCGCTTTACCTCACCCGCTTCAACCCCGAACTGCGCCGCGCCGCGCTGCCGGCCGGCTACCGGCCCTACGTGGTGCGCTTCCCGGCCGCGGCGGCCGAGCACCTTGGCGACGTGGACCGCGCCACCCTGCTGGCCTACTGCGAGCCCGCCGCCGAGCTGCCGCGCCCGCTCGGCTTCCTGCCGCCCCGCCTCGAAGGCGTGGAGCCCTGGCCCAGCCGCTCGCTGCTGGCTGCCACTGCCGGCCCCCGCGCCACCACCGAAACCAACGCTCCGCGCTTCCGCCGAGTGTCGTATAAGGTGCGCCGGGGCGAAACCGTGGCCAGCTTGGCCGAGCGGTTCGATGTGAGCCCCAGCCAGCTGCGCCGCTGGAACGAACTGCCCAAAAACCGCCCTTTGAAACCCGGCCGCGAGCTGCTGGTATTTGTGCCGCTGCCCGCCACCGCCGCCCCGCGCAACCCGGTGCGCGAAGCCGTGCCGGTACCTGAAACGGTGGTATTGGTGGCCGCCACGGCCGCGCCGGTGGTGGACGAGGAAGCCCTGGCCCGCCGCGAGCAGGCCAACGCCAACGCCCGCGAAGCCGCCCGCCTGCAGGAGCTGATGCGTCAGGAAAAGCAGCAGGAACTGCGCCTCGTGGCCATTCGCCAGCGCCAAGCCATTCAGCAGGCGGCGGCTGAGGCCCAGGCCCGTGCCGCTGCCCGCCAGCTGGCCCGCGAAACGGCCAAGGCCGAAGCGCGTGATGCTGCTAAAGCCGAGGTGCGCGCCCAGGCCGCCGCGCTGGCTGCTTCTGAAAACAGCGCCGCCAAAACGCGGATTGCTGAGCCCAAGCTGAACGAAACCCGCGAAGCTGCCGCCACGCAAGTTGCCGCGGTGGCTGATGAAACGCCCGCCCTGAAATCGACCGAAGGTGTGTACACCGTGCGGCGGGGCGATTACCTCACCAAGCTGGCCCGCGAGCGTGGCCTGAGCGTGGCCCAGCTAGTGACCTGGAACAAGTTGGAATCGGAAACCGTGGTGCCCGGGCAGCGACTGGTTTTCCAGGCACCGGCGGCTGAAGATGCTGATGTATCGCCTGCTTCGGCTAAAAAGCAGCGCCGCGAAACGGCCGTAGCGCGGGCCGCTGAACCGAAAGCAACGGTGGCTGCTAACACTGGCCGCCATGCCCAATTGACTGCCGCGCCGCAGGTGCACCGCGTGCAACAGGGCGACACGTTGTTCAACATTTCGCAGCGCTTTAATGTGAGCGTGCAGGTGCTGCGCGAGCTCAATCACCTGAAATCGGACGAGGTGAAGCTGGGCCAGAAGCTGCTGGTCCCGCAGGGCTAATCGCTTCCATTCAGAGCCGCTTGCCAGAAATAAACGCGGCATTGCCGCGCATTTGGCGCTAATTTCGCCCACCACGGCCGCGCTGCCTTGCGCGGCCGTTGCCATTTCCGAAGAATTCCCGATGCTGAAAGTAAACAAGCAAGACGCCCTCAATTACCACTCGCAGGAGCCCGCCGGCAAGCTCGAAGTGGTGCCCACCAAGCCCATGAGCACCCAGCTCGACCTCGCGCTGGCTTACTCGCCGGGCGTGGCCGAGCCCTGCAAGGCCATTGCCGAAAACCCCGACGACGTGTATAAGTACACCGCCAAGGGCAACCTGGTGGCCGTGATTTCGAACGGCACGGCGGTGCTGGGCCTGGGCAACATCGGCCCCGCCGCCAGCAAGCCGGTGATGGAAGGCAAGGGCGTGCTGTTCAAGAAGTTTGCGGGCATCGACTGCTTCGATATTGAGATTGATGCCACCGACCCCGACGAGTTTATCCGCATCGTGAAGTCGCTGGAGCCCACGTTTGGCGGCATCAACCTGGAAGACATCAAGGCGCCCGAATGCTTCCGCATCGAAACGGAGCTGCGCGAGAAGATGAACATCCCGCTGATGCACGACGACCAGCACGGCACGGCCATCATCACCTCGGCCGCGCTACTGAACGCGCTCGAAATCGTGGGCAAGAAGATTGACGAGGTGAAGCTCGTGGTGAGCGGGGCGGGGGCCGCGGCCGTGTCGTGCCTGCGCCTGTACCTGGCCCTGGGCCTGAACCGCGACAACGTGGTGGTGTTCGATAAGGACGGCGTTATCAACGCTGGCCGCACCGATTTGGCCCCCATCCAGATGCAGTTTGCCACCAGCCGCACCGTAACCACGCTGGAAGAAGCCATGACCGGGGCCGACGTATTCCTGGGGCTGTCGGCGGCCAATGTGCTGCCGGCCGGTCTGCTGCTGCTGATGGCCGACAACCCCATCGTATTCGCCCTGGCCAACCCCGACCCCGAGGTGAGCTACCAGCTGGCCATGGCCACCCGCGACGACCTCGTGATGGCCACCGGCCGCTCCGACCACCCCAACCAGGTGAACAACGTGCTGGGCTTCCCCTACATTTTCCGGGGCGCGCTGGATGTGCGCGCCACCGAAATCAACGAGGCCATGAAGCTGGCCGCCGTGCACGCGCTGGCCGAGCTCAGCAAGGAGCCGGTGCCCGAGATGGTGAACAAAGCCTACGGCGACAACACACTGGCCTTTGGTCGTAATTATCTGATTCCGAAACCGCTCGACCCGCGCCTGATTACCAGCATCAGCCCGGCCGTGGCCAAGGCCGCGATGGAAAGCGGCGTGGCCCGCCTGCCCATCGAAGACTGGACGGCTTATGAAGACCAGCTCCGCGCCCGCCTCGGCGTGAACCAGAAGCTGATGAACCGCCTCACTTCGGCAGCTCGCGCCAACCCCAAGCGCGTGGTGTTTGCCGAGGCCGACAACTACAAGATTCTCAAAGCCGCCCAGATTCTGCAGGACGAGGGCATCTGCACGCCTATTTTGCTGGGGCCGCAGGAAAAAATCGAAACCATTGCCCGCGAAAACAGCCTCGACCTCGAAGGCTGCGAAATCATCAACATCCTGAAGCAGGACGCCAAGCGCGACGACTATGCCAAGCTGCTGTACGAGAAGCGCCAGCGCCGCGGCATGACGCTCTACGAAGGCCGCCGCCTGATGCGCGAGCGCAACTACTACGCCGCCATGATGGTGGAAACCGGCGAGGCCGACGCCTGCATCACCGGCCTCACCAAGGACTACGGCAAGAGCATCATCCCGTCGCTGCAGGTTATCGGCACCGAGGATGGCGTGAAGCGCGTGTCGTCGATGTACATCATCCAGCACAAGAAGGGCCCGTACTTCTTCGCCGATACTACCGTGAACATCAACCCCACGGCCGAAGAAATGGTTGAAATTATCGGCCTCACGGCGCGGGCCGTGCGCTTCTTCGATGCCGTGCCGCGCGTGGCGGTTATCAGCTACTCCAACTTTGGCTCGAACGCCGGGCCGCTGCCCGAGAAAACCCGCCGCGCCACCGAGCTGGCCAAGGCGCGCTTCCCCGACCTGCTCATCGACGGCGAGATGCAGGCCAATGTGGCCCTGAGCCCGCAGCTGCTGCAAGAGCACTACGGCTTCTCACCGCTGGCCGAAAAAGGTGCTAACACCCTGATTTTCCCCAATGTAGAGTCGGGCAACATCGCCTATAAGGTGTTGCAGGAAATCAGCGGCACCGAGGTAATCGGGCCGGTGCTGATGGGCATGCGCAAGCCGGTGCACATCCTGCAGCTTGGCGCGAGCGTGCGCGACATTGTGAACATGGCCGCCATCGCGGTGGTCGATGCGCAGATGGGCGGCAAGGCGCTGTAGCGGGCCGGTCCGGTTGCGAACCGGCCGTCAGGTTTCATCTGTCATGCTGAACGCAGTGAAGCACCTTATCACATCCAAACGATTTGTTCTGGCGTGATAAGGTGCTTCACTGCGTTCAGCATGACAGATGCCTATTAATTCCGCCCATGACAACCTTCCCGATTTCGCCCAAAAAATTTGCCTGAAAAGCCAGTAGATTTGGGAGATGAAACCCTGCGAAACGGTGTTACCCTCGCAGCTTTTCGCTTCTCTCTTTTCCCTGCTCTATGATTGCCTACCTCGACGGTAAACTCGCTTACAAAGACGCTACCCTCGCCATTATCGACATGCTCGGCATTGGCTACGAAGTCCGCATTTCGCTGGCCACCTACTCGAAGCTGCCGGCCGAGGGCGCGGCCACTAAAATCTATACCTACCAGCACATTAAGGAAGACGGGCAGACGCTCTACGGTTTTCTGGACCCTGCCGAGAAGGCCCTGTTTATGCAGCTGATTTCGGTGTCGGGCATCGGGCCGGGCACGGGCATTGTGATGGTGAGCAGCATGAGCGTGGGTGAAATCCGCGACGCCATTGTGAACGAGAACGTGCGCGCCATTCAGGCCATAAAGGGCGTGGGGCCGAAAACGGCCCAGCGCGTGATTCTGGAGCTGAAAGACAAGATGCGGAAAGACGAGCTGCTGGCCAAAGCCGGCGTGGATACCGTGCCGCTGGCCCGCCAGCACAATACGCGCCGCGCCGAAGCGTTGCAGGCCCTGGTGACCCTCGGCTTTGCGCGGGCCGCCGCCGAGAAGCAGCTGGACCAGATTCAGCACAAGCACGGTGGGGAGCTGAGCGTGGAGGAATTGATTAAGTTTGCTTTGAAGTCGCACTGAGCCGTGCCGCGAAAATTTTTGTTCGCGTCGGTTGGGGTTCGCTTCGGGGCAGCTTGCTGCTGAAATTGAAAATGCTGTGCCTGATGCGCGCTGCCTAAGTAGCGCGTGTTCTTACACTTATCTGCTTGAAATCTGGTCAGAAGTTTCTTCCCGCATCGGTAGTTGTAGTGGCGTCGTTGCTGGCGTGGTGGGCCCCGGCCTCGCCGTTGGCTAGCGCGCGCCTGAGCCGGGCGTGGCTGCGCGCCCAGCGCACGCTGGCCCTCGACACGCCGCGTACCGACACCCTGGGGCCCTACCGCCCCAGCCGGCGCCCCCGCGTGCGGGCCCAGGACCGGCCCGGCAGCCCCTTCGGCCAGCGCAAGCGCGAGTCGCCCCTGATTCTGCCCTTGCCCAAAACCGTGAAGCTGAATGTGGCCGTCGACGACAGCCTGAAACAGTTCGACGTGCAGGAAAAGGTAGGCAAGGAGGTCGACTACCGCGACCCCAGCGTGCTTACGTACAAGCAGTACGAGGAGTTTCAGCGCCGCCAGGCCATCAGCGACTACTACCGGCAGAAAGCCAAGGGTGGCATTGCGGGCGCGCCGGCCGCGGCAGGCACGCCCCAGGCCCAGCGCCTGATTCCGAAGATTTACCTCGGGCCCATTGCCAACCGCATTTTTGGGGGCAGCTACGTCGACATTCGGCCGGCGGGTGCGGTCACGCTCAAATTTGGCGGGCGCTTTAATCGCAACGAGAACCCGGCCCTGACGCTGCGCCAGCAGAGCGTGGGCGACTTTTTGTTCGAGCAGAACATCAACGTGAACCTGACCGGGCAGATTGGCACCCGGCTCAAGCTGGTGTTCAACTACGACACCAAGGCCTCGTTCGACTTCGACAACCAGATGAAGTTCGACTTCGCCGGCGACGACAACGATATCGTGCGCAAGGTGGACCTCGGTAACGTGAGCCTGCCGCTGGGCAACTCGCTGGTGCAGGGCGGCCAGAACCTGTTCGGGGTGAAAACCCAGTTGCAGTTTGGCAAGCTGGGCGTGACGGCCGTGGCCGCCACCGTGCGCGGCACCGCCGACGAAGTGCGCATTCAGAACGGTGCCCAGAGCCGGCAGTACGAGTTGAAAGCCAGCCAGTACGAGCGCGACCGGCACTTTTTCCTGTCGCAATTCTTTCGCGAAAAGTACGACCAGGCCCTGCGCAACCTGCCCACCATCCAGAGCGATGGGGTGACGATTACGCGCCTGGAGGTGTACGTGACCAACGACAACCGCACCACCGAAACCCTGCGCAACGTGGTGACGCTGATGGACCTGGCCGAGCCGCTGCGCGTGTACCAGAGCGGGCTGTTGCCGGTGCGGCCCGCCAATACCCGGACGCCCGCCGATAACGCGGCCAACCGCGAATACGCGGCGTTGCTGGCCGGGGGCCTGGCCGCCCGCGACAACCTGCAGGTCGACGGCTTTTTGCAAAGCCTGCAGCCGGGCTTTGCCAAAAACGTGGACTATGAGCGGGTGCGCGCCCGCAAGCTCGACAACCGGGAGTTCACCTTCAACTCCCAACTCGGCTACCTGAGCCTGAACACGCCGCTGCTGCCCGACCAGGTGCTGGGCGTGAGCTACACTTACCTCTACAACGGCAAAACCTACAAGGTGGGGGAAACGTCGGACGACTACGGCTCGCTGCCTGCCGACCAAGTGGTGTTTCTGAAAATGCTGCGGGCCAGCAACCCGGGCGTGAACGTACTGCCCCAGCCCGGCCGCCCCGACCCGCTGAACCCGGACGTGAGCACCCGCAACACGCCCACCTGGGATTTGATGATGAAAAACATCTATCCCCTGAATGCTTCGCAGCTGAGCCGCGACAACTTCCAGCTGCAGATTATTTACAAGGACGACGCCACTGGGGTCGACTTGGTGTCGTTGAAGGAGGGGGTGCGGCTGCAAAACCGCCCGCTGATTGAGGTGCTTAACCTCGACCACGTGAACCCCAACAACGACCGTAACCCGGACGGCAACTTCGACTTCTTTCCGGGCGTGACGATTGACCCCGAGCTGGGCAAAATCATCTTCCCCAACATTCAGCCCTTCGGCTCCTACCTGCGCACGCAGTTCGACACCACCGGGGTGAACGGGGCTGCCGAGCGGCTGTTGGCGCAGAAATACGTGTACTCGGAGCTGTATAACCAGACCCAGAGCGACGCCCAGCAGCGCCAGGAAAAGGACAAGTTTTTCCTGCGCGGGCGTTTCCAGGGCGGGGCGGGGTCTGATGAGATTAACCTGCCCGGCATTGGCATTGCGCAGGGTTCGGTGCGGGTGCGCTCGGGCTCGACGCTGCTCACGGAAGGCACCGACTACCAGGTGTTTTACGACCAGGCCAAGGTGAAAATCCTGAACCCGGCTTACCTGAACTCGGCCAACGAGCTGCGGGTAGAATTTGAGAAAAACGCCCTGGTGCAGGTGCAGCCCCGCAAGCTGCTGGGCACCCGCCTCGACTACCGCCTGAACCGCGACGTGACTTTGGGCGCCACGGCCCTGCACCTGCTCGAAAACCAGGCCCCGGGCATCAACCGCGTGAATGTGGGTGACGAGCCGGGCAACAACACCATCGTGGGCCTGGATGGCAGCATCCGGAAAGACAGCCGGGTGCTGACCAAGTACCTCGACATGCTCCCGTTTGTGTCGACCAAGGAAATTTCGACCATTGCCTTCAGCGGGGAGTTTGCCAAGCTGCTGCCGGGCCGCTCGCAGTTGGGCAACGGCGAAAACGGCGTGAGTTACGTCGACGACTTCGAGAACGCGCGCACGCCCTACACGCTGGGCGGCCTGGCCAGCATTCCGGCCTGGCGGCTGGCCAGCACGCCGCTGCCCATTGGCGGCAGCAACGCCGTGGGCCTGGCCTATGCCTACCAGCGTGCCCGCCTGGCCTGGTACACCATCGACCAGAGCTACTACACCGGCGGCCCCAACGTGCCAGCCAACATCGGGGCGGCCGACCTGACCAACCACTACGTGCGCGGCGTGAAGCGCGACGAGGTGTTCCCCAACAAGGACCTGGGCTCGACCGGCAACGGCTACGAGTACACCTTCGACATGGCCTTTTACCCCAAGGAGCGGGGAGCCTACAACTACAACCCGGCCATCGACAACGCCGGCAAGTTCTTCACCGGCACCGAGGCCACCACCAGCGGCCTGCTGAACAAGTTTGGCGGCATCAGCCGGGCCATCACCTTCGATACTGATTTCGACAACGCCAACATTGAGTACCTGGAGTTCTGGATGATGGACCCGTTCATCAACACGCCCAACGGCGTGGTGCTCGACCCCGATAACCCCAGCCCGAAGCCCAATACTACGGGCGGCGACTTCGTTATCAACCTGGGCAACGTGAGCGAAGATGTGCTGAAGGACCAGAACCAGCACGAGTTCGAGAACGGCCTGCCCGTGACCAATGACCCGACGGACGTGGCCAATACCACCAACCCGACGCCTTTCGGCCGCGTCACGAAGCAGCAGTTTCTTACCGATGCCTTCAACGCCGCCCCCGGCGCCCGGGCCGCCCAGGACGTGGGCCTCGACGGCGTGAGCGACGACAACGAGCGCGTGCAAGCCACGGTGCCGCAGGGCTACGGCGCGCAGTTTGCCACCCTGCCCGACCCCTCGGCCGACGACTTCCGCCACCACCTCGACCCCAGCTACGACGCGGCCAATACCAAGCTGCTGGGCCGCTACAAGAACTACAACGGCTACGACGGCAACTCGCCCGAGAACAGCCAGCTGAGCTCGACGGCCTACCCCGACAAGGAAGACCTGAACCGCGACAACGTGGTGCAGGACGTGGAGCGCTACTACGAGTACAAGATGCGCCTGCGCCCCGGCACCCTCGACATCGGTTCGAACTACATCATCGATAAGGTGACGACTGCCCCCATCGAAGGCTCGGGCGACCGCGTGACCTGGTACCAGTTCCGCATTCCCATTCGCGAGCAGTACACCAGCATTCAAGGCAACAACAACCAGGCCTTCGGCTTCAAGTCCATCCGCTTCCTGCGCATGTACATGACCGGCTGGCAGGAGCCCGTGGTGGTGCGCCTGGTGCAGCCGCAGTTTGTGGCCAACCAGTGGCGCCGCTTCATCTACCCGCTGGTAGATGCGCGCCAGGGGCCCCAGCCGCCCGTAGGCTTGCAAGCCGATGCCCGTTCCTTCAACATTTCGACGGTGAGCGTGGAGGAGAACGGCGTGGCTGCCGGTGGAGGCATCCCGTACGTGTCGCCGCCCGGCATCAGGCGCGACCAGGAGTACGGCAGCAGCAGCACCTCGCGCCTGCAAAACGAGCAGAGCCTGCGCCTGAGCGTGCAGGAACTGCGCGACGGCTTTGCCAAGGCGGCGTACAAGAACATCACCATCAACCTGCTGCGCTACAAGCGCCTGCGCCTGTTCCTGCACGGCGACTCGGACGACCCCACCACCAAGGACGGCGAAACCCGCGCCTTTCTGCGCATTGGCACCGACTACACCCAGAACTACTACGAATACTCGCTGCCCCTGAAGCTGACCACCACCGGCACCACCGCCGACGAGGTGTGGCCCGTGGAAAACCGCATCGACGTGTCCTTCCAGGATTTCATCGATGCCAAGGCCAAGCGCAACCAGCAGTTTCCGAACCCTTCCTTGCTCACGCCTTTCAGCGTAGACCTGCCCAACGGGGCTCGTATCACGGTGGTGGGCAACCCCGATTTTTCGGCCGTTCAGGGCGTCATGCTGGGCATTCTCAACCCCATCGGCGGCGTCGACCCCACCACCGCAGCCAAAACGGTGAACCTATGGGCCGATGAGTTCCGGGTGTTCGATTTTGAGCAGCAGGCCGGCTACGCTGCCACTGCCCGCCTGAACGTGAAGCTGGCCGACGTGGCCAACGTGACGGCCACCGGCAGCTTCACCAGCGTGGGCTTTGGCGGCTTGCAGGACAAAGTGCAGCAGCGCTCGATTGACGACGTATTCCGGGGCGATTTGAACACCACGGTGGCCGTCGATAAATTTTTGCCGCCGCAGCTGGGCCTGCGCGTACCGGTGCTGCTGCAGGTGGGCCGCGAGAGCCGTTCGCCCCTCTACGACCCGCTCGACCCCGACACCAAGCTGGAGCAAAGCCTACAGAAATTCCGCAACGCGGACAACACCATCAACACGGCCGCCCAGGCCGAGTACCGCAAAAAGGTCATCGACCAAACCACCAGCCGCAGCGTGTCGGTGCTGAACGTGCGCAAGGAGCGCAGCCAGCCCAAGCCCGGGGCCGCGCCCAGCCTGCCCAGGCCGTGGGACGTGGAAAACCTGGCCCTGAGCTTCTCCCTTACCGACCGCCTGCACTCCGACATTCGCACCGACCGCGACTACACCAAGGCCTACACCGCCGCCGTGGCCTACGTCTACCAGACCACGCCCAAGAACTACGAGCCGCTGGCCAAAATCAAGGCCCTCGACAACCCGTACCTGAAGATTTTCCAGCAGATTAACTTCACGCCGCTGCCTTCGCGCTTCTCGTTCCGCACCGACATCGACCGGCGCTACAACGAGCGGTTCCTGCAGCGTGTGCTGAACCCCGGCGAGCTGCCCAGCACGGCCGGCATCGCCCCGATTATTCAGAAGTCGTTCTATATCAGCCGCATCTACGACCTGAAGTGGGACCTGACCAAGAGCCTGATTTTCGATTACACCGCCAACAACCGCGGCGTGGTCGACGAAGGCCGGGGCCGCACCATTGGGGTGAGCCAGCAGGCCATCGACAACCGCAACGACCTGCAGAACAACCTGCTGCGTGGCGGCCGTACCGTCAATTTCAACCAGGTGGCCTCGCTGACCTACCGCTTGCCGCTCGATAAATTCCCGCTCACCGACTGGCTGAGCGCCGATGCCCGCTACGCGGCTACCTACAACTGGCAGTCGTCGTCGGCCTCGCTGCGCGCCCCGCTTTACCCGGTGCCCACCGGCAACCAGGAGCTGGACACCATGACCGTGAACCTGAACCTGGGCAACACTGTGCAGAACAACGCCGAGTTCAGCGCCAACGGCAAAATTGACCTGGTGAAGCTGTACAACAAGGTGAAGTTTCTCAACATCATCAACAACGCCCAGCCCGCCAGCGCCCGCTCGCGCAGCGTGGCCACCGACCTGCTCAACGCGGGCCGCCCCGATGCCGCCGACGGCCGCAACGGCAAGCCCGCCGCCGATACCACCCGCGAAAAGTACCGCTTCGTGAAAGCCGTGCTGCGCGGGCTGATGACGGCCCGCTCCATCAACTTCACCTACGTGCGGGCCAACGGCACGCTGCTGCCCGGCTACCTGCCCAAAACCGCCCTCTTTGGCTTCGACCGGGGCTTCACGGCTCCGGGCCTGCCGTTCATCGTGGGCAAGCAGTACGAACTCGGCGACCTCTATGAGATGGCCGCCGACCGGGGCTGGTACACCCAGGAAAGCCAATATCTGAACACCGCCCTGAGCAACCTGCTTACCGAAAACCTGGCCCTGCGTACTGCTCTAGAACCTATTCGCGGGTTCAATATTCAGGTAGATGCCCGCCGGCAGCTGGCCCGCAACCAGCAGGTGTACTACCGCCGGCTGGTGAACGACAGCACCCTGGTGCCCACCACGGAGCGCGACGCCAAAGGCCGCTACCTGCTGGCCGAACACCCGCTGCTGGGCAGCGGCTCGTTCCAGACCTCGACCATCACCATCCAGACGTTGTTTGGCGACCTGGGGGCCAACGGCGAAACTTCGAAGGCATTTGAGCAATTCGTGAAAAACCGGCCCATTGTGCGCGCTAAACTGCTGGAAGCCAACCGCAACCCGAACAACCAGGCCGGCACCTACACCTACAACTCGCAGGATGTGCTGGTGCAGAGCTTCGTGGATGCCTACCACGGCCGCTCTTCCGACGGCTACACGGCCAAGAAATTCAACCCGTTCAGTATGTTGCCGCTGCCCAACTGGCGCGTCGACTACAACGGCTTTGCCGACCTGCCAGTCATCAAGCGCTACTTCTCGTCGTTCACCCTCAACCACGCCTATTCGTCCACCTACAGCATCGGCAGCTACAACACGGCCACCAACTACCAGGTTGAGCCGGACTTCCGCGACCCGAACGCCCCTTTCCAGCGGAACGACAACGGCCAGTTCATCCCGTACTACGTGGTGGGCCAGGTGAGCATTGCCGAGCGGCTGGCCCCGCTCATCGGCGTCAATTTCCAGACGGTGAGCCGCGCCACCGGCCGCCTCGAATACCGCACCGACCGCACCGTGGTGCTGAACGTGACTAACGCCCAGGTAACGGAGCTGTACACCAACGAAATCGTGGTAGGGTTTGGCTACGCCACCAACAGCCTGAAACTGCCCTTCCGCGTCGGCGGCGAGCAGCGTGTGCTCAAAAACAACCTTACCGCCCGCCTCGACCTGAGCATTCGCGACAACATCACCATTCAGCGCAGCATCATCAACGTGGTGGAGGCCGGCAACACGCAGGGCCTGACGCCATCGGAAGGCACGGCCCAGGGCCAGATTACCAACGGCAACAAAACCTTCCAGCTGCGCCCCACCGTCGACTACCTGCTCAACTCCCGCCTCAACCTGCAGCTCTACTACAGCCAGACCGTGACCACGCCGCGCATCAGCAACGCCTTCCGCAACACGGCTTCGGAGGGCGGCCTGCAACTGCGCTACAGCCTCACGCAGTAGGTGGAATATCGGATTGGGGGAGTAACGGATTGAAGAGGTCGTGAAATCTGGTTTGCCCGGGTAAAACATTTCGGCCCTCGTCGCCTTCCCCACTGTCGCATTGCCTAATTTTGCCGCCAACCCCTATTTCGCCAACTCACCAATCCACCATTCCTATGAACCTGCCCGCCACCCTGCACTACACCAAAGACCACGAATGGATTCGCGTTGAAGGCGACGTTGCCTACGTGGGCATCACCGACCACGCGCAGAAAGAGCTGGGCGACATCGTGTACGTCGACATCGACACCCTCGACAAAGAGGTAGCCCGTCACGACGTATTCGGCACCGTGGAGGCCGTGAAAACCGTTTCCGACCTGTTCAGCCCCATCACCGGCACCGTGCTCGAAGTGAACGAGAAGCTGGCCGACGCCCCCGAAACCGTAAACTCCGACCCCTACGGCGACGGCTGGATGGTGAAAATCTCCATCGCCAACCCCGAGGAGCTCGCCGACCTGCTCTCGGCCGAAACCTACGGCGAGCTGGTAGGTGCGTAAATTGTAGCACGGCTTTCGCTTGTGCGCCGCGATGTTGATGCTTTCGCTTACCCCGCCCAAGTTGCCGTTGCCCGGCCCCGCACCCCGCCCTTACGCCGCTTTGCCGCTGCTGTGGGCCGCCGTGGTGCTGGTGCTCACGCTTACCCCATCTGATGAAATGCCGCGCACGCCCGTGTGGGAGCTGTTGTCGTTCGACACAGCCGCCCACGCGGGCGTGTTTTTCGTGCTGGCCGGTCTGAGTTGGTTCTCGCTGCACCGGCAGCGCCGCTGGCCCCGGCTGGCCGCCCACGCCGGCGCGGTAGCCCTGGCGGGTAGCCTGCTGTTCGGGGCCCTCATCGAAGTGCTGCAAATGACGATGAACCTCGGCCGCCACGGCGAGTGGTCGGACTTGCTGAGCGACGGCCTGGGCGCGGCCCTGGCCGTGGGGCTGGCTGCGGCATGGGCTGCCCGCAACGTTCGCCGCTCGCCAGTTGCGGCCATCACGGGCCTGCTGTTGGCCTTTGCAGCACTCCTGCCGGCCCCGGCGCACGCGCAGAATAAAATGCGCGCCAAACGCACCATTAAGGCGCTGGCCTCGCCCAAAATGCACGGCCGCGGCTACGTGCTACAGGGCGAGCACCTGGCGGCCGCCTACCTCCGCCAGCGCTTGCAGCAGTTGAAACTAGAGCCGCTGGCTCCCGATTATACGCAGCCCTTCACGCTGGATGTAAACACTTTTCCGCGCGGCGTAGCGGCCTCCATTCGGGCCGAGGGTGGAGGGAAAGGCTGGGGCTGGCCCACCGGCACGGCCTGCATTGCGGCTCCCAACTCAGCCGCCGGCAACGTTAAGGCCCGCCTGCTGCTGCTCGATACGCTGGTGTTCAGCCAGGCCGCCGTGCGGGCGCGCTACCTGCGCACGCCCTGGCCCCAGCGCGTGCTGCTGCTGCGCGCCGCCGATGCCGCCCGCCTGGCCAAGTTTCCGGTGCTGCGCGAGCGTCTCAACACCGCCGCCGCCTGGATTACCGTGGTGCCCAAGCTCACCGCCTCGCTGGCCGACGAGCAGGCCCCCCAGCCGCGCGTGGAAGTGCTGGCCAGCAAGGTGCCGCTCTGGCTCGACAAAGCCATTTTTGGCGATACCGCCACCAACGCCCCCAAGGGCCGCACCGTGTGGGCCACCGTGCGCGTGGGGGCCCAGCTCCAGCGCAACTACCAAACCCAGAACTTGGCCGCCGTGGTGCGCGGCACCGCGCGGACCGACTCGTTCCTGGTCGTATCGGCCCACTACGACCACCTGGGCATGATGGGCCCGCACGTGTACTTCCCCGGGGCCAACGACAACGCCAGCGGCGTAGCCCTACTGCTGGAGCTGGCCGCGCACTACGCCAAGCCCGAAAACCGCCCCGCTTACTCGGTAGTATTCCTGCTCTTCGGAGCCGAAGAAGCGGGGCTGGTCGGCTCCGAATACTTCGTGAAGCACCCGCTCGTGCCCCTCAAGCGCATCAAGTTCCTGATGAACCTCGACCTGCTTGGCACCGGCGAAAAAGGCGCTACCGTCGTGAATGGCCGCGTATTCGAAGGCGCCTACCATCGACTCACCGTCCTCAACGACGCGCACCACTACCTGCCCAACCTGGCCGCCCGCGGCCGCGCCGCCAACTCCGACCATTTCCCCTTCTCCGAAGCCGGCGTGCCCGCCTTTTTCCTCTACACCCGCGGCGGTAGCGCCGCCTACCACGACGTGAACGACAAGCCCAAAGCCCTGTCGCTGGTCGGCTTTAATGGCGCTTACGGGTTGGTACGTGACTTCCTGAACGAGCTAGGCGCAGCCCCGGCGCAACGGTAGGGGAGGCGTAGACTGCTTACACGGTCCTGCTTATCTGACGTCCGCGGAGTCGAAGCATCTCTACCGCATCGTTCAACTGCAGGCCAGCGCAGCTAACGAGTGGATTACTGCTGCACGCGAGATGCTTCGACTGCGTGGACGCCAGATAAGCAGGACCGTTCGGACAAACGCGCACAAAAAAAGCGGTAGTCGAACCGAAGTTCAACTACCGCTTTCTGATATAAGCTGCTAATTGCCGCCTAGCCTTTAGCTTTCAGCGAGAGCATGATTTGCTTGGCGATGGGCTCCCACTCGGGCTTCTGACGGTCGGCGCAGTTGAAGGTGCAAATCATCAGCTTTCCCTCCACGTCGGTGAAGAACACCAGCGTGTACACTTCGTGGCCCATTTCGGGCTTCATGAACTCGAGGTAGCCCACCTTGCGGTTGTTGATGTTTTTCACACCGTCGCCGAACCAAGTGGCCTCTTTGTACTGCTTGTGATAGGTCTTGCCAAACGAGGCGGCGTACACGTCCACCATGTCCTGGTCGGCGTCGTTGTCGCTGTAGTTGAAGGCAAGGCTGATGAGGTTGTTGTTGGTGAAAATTACGCTGGGGCGGCTCTGCGCTTTGGCGTAAGTAAAGTCCATCTGCTGCTCGGTCATTACTTCGAAACCCTTGGGAATCAGGATTTCAACCCGCTCGCTGAGTACGCGCTTCTTCACCAGTTCAATCTCGGACAGCGGCTTGGCAGCCGTAAGGATTATGCCCAGAATGCAAAGTAGTAGTGTAGATTTCATACAATTAAGGATAAGGGGGTGGGGTAATATGCTGTTTTCGGATAGCCAAGTTAGATACAATATTCAATAATCCAACTTTCCGGTTACAAATATTGCAAATTATTTTTTCCTGGCCAAGTTACCATACGATTATCAGCCAATAATGGCTTAATAATCGGTGCGTTGGGCACAATGGCAAAAACGTGCCAGAATATGGTTTCGCACATGGAAATTGCTATATCAAGTCTGTTTTGTAATTGGTATTATTGGTTTAATTATATTTTTGGCTATAGGTTTTCGATGAACGGCCGGAAATTCACGGCGAATGGAAAAGCAGCACCCGAACCAGCAGAATGGACTTATAAAATATTGTTGAGCTGCTCTTTAATCTTTTCCAGCTCTTCCTTCATGCCCACTACAAGGTGTTGCACGGTGGCATCGTTGGCCTTGGAGCCAATGGTGTTGATTTCGCGGCCGATTTCCTGGGCCAGGAAGCCTAACTTCTTGCCTACCGCCTCGTCGGGCTGGTTCACGGCTTGCTCGAAATAGGCCAGGTGGGCGGCGAGGCGCACTTTCTCCTCGGCAATGTCGAGCTTCTCTATATAGTATAATACCTCTTGCTCGAAGCGGGTGGCGTTGAACTGCTCGTGGCTGGTGAGCTCGGCGAGGTGGCCGGCCAGGCGCTGGCGCACGTGCTCGATGCGGGCGGGGTCGTGTTCCTCCACGGCAGCGAGCTGCTGGCGGATGGTGGCCACGTAGCCCAGGATTTCGGTGGTTAGGGTGTGGCCTTCGTCGTGGCGGAACTGCTGGATGGCGGCCAGGGCCTCGGTGAGCAGCGGCTGGAGCTCGGCCCAGGCAATTTCTTCGGCGGCGGGCTCGGCCTCGCGCAGCTCGGTGGCGCTGGGGATGACGCCCGGCAGGCGCAGGGCTGCCAGCAGGGTTTCCTCGCCGGCCCGGATGCCGAAAGTTTCGCCAATGGCTTTTAGCTCGTTGAAGGCAGCGGTGAGGGCTTCTTTGTTGAGCGTGGTGGCGGCGCGGGCGGCGGCGGGGCGCACGAAATCGAGGTTGAGGTTGACTTTGCCGCGCAGCAGGGCTTTGGTGACGGTGTTGCGGATTTCGAGCTCGTGCGGCATCAGGAAGCGCGGCAGGCGCAGGGTCAGGTCCATGGTTTTGGAATTGACGGAGCGGAGCTCAACGGTAGCGGCGTAGGTGTCGGTTTCGCGGTGGGCCTGGCCGAAGCCGGTCATGGAAATAAGCATAGCGGGGGAGAGGGAATTCTGCGTGCGGGGCACAAAGAACGGCAGCCGTTGGGCAATAGGCCCGTTGGGGGCGAGAGTGGCTGGGACCAGGGACGAAAATCCCGATGAATCAGAGCATCGTCATGTGAAGGATTGGCGAGTAACAATAGGGTAATTCGCTGAGCAACTTGCCGTAATGGGCTGCCGGTAGCTTTGTTTTATCAAACCGATACCTATATGAAACGTTGCTACTTGCTGGGGTTTTTACTGTTGTGGATGAGTGCATTGGCCGCCGCCCAGCCGGGCACGCTGGCGGGCAAAGTGACCGATAAAAAGACCAGTGAGGGCGTGATTGGGGCCACGGTGCTGGTGACGGGCAGCATCCTGGCCGCGCCGGTGAACGTGGATGGCAGCTACACCCTGCCGCTGGAGCCGGGCACCTACAGCATCACGATGACCTACGTGGGCTACAAGCCGCTCACCTTCGCGGGCATCGTTATCAAAAGCGGCGAAACGACCACGCTGAACGGTACGATGGAGGAAAGCGCCACCAGCCTGAACGAGGTAACCGTGACCGGCGTGAAGCAGACCGGCACCGAAGTAGCGCTGATTCAGGACCTGAAGCGGAGCGAAGTGGTGGTGAGCGGCCTGAGCAACGACCAGATTGTGAAGACCCTGGACCGCGACGCGGCCGAAGTGGTGAAGCGCATTCCGGGCGTGACGGTGCAGAACAACAACTTCATCGTGATTCGCGGGCTGGCCGAGCGCTACAACACTGTGTTGCTGAACGACGCCCTCACGCCCAGCGCCGAAACCGACACCCGCTCGTTTGCCTTCGACATTCTGCCGAGCTCGGTGATTGACCGGGTGCTGATTTTCAAATCGGGCGCGCCGGAACTACCGGGCGAGTTTGGCGGCGGCGTGGTGAAGGTGTACACCCGCAACGCCGTGCTGGAAAATTCGACTTCGCTCACGGTGTCGGGCTGGTCGCGTTCCACCAATACCTTCCAGGGCGGCTATTTGCAGTCGAACCACAGCTCGACCGATTTCCTGGGTTTTGACAACGGGCAGCGCGAAATGCCGGGCGGCCTCACCGACCTGAAACCCCAGGCCAGCGCCACGCCCGAGCAGTTGCAGGGCCTGCGCAGCAACCTGCGCAATGAGTTTGTGCCGCGCAGCATCACCTCGCGGCCCGATTTGCGCATCTCGCTGGGCCTGAACCGTAAGTTTGAGATTGGCGGCGTGTACGTGAGCAACGTCACGTCGATTTCCTACGCCAACACGCAGGAGCAGAACCAGTCGGTGCGTCAGCGCTTCACCGCTTACAACCCGAAAACGCCCGAGCAGCTGCCGGGCAAGTTCTTCGATTACCTGGACACGCGTAGCCTGTCGGCGGTGCGGCTGGGCATTATCCACAACTATCAGGTGCGCCTCAACGACCGCAACCGGGTGGAATTCCGCAACTTCTTCAACCAGTACGGCACCGACGACGTGGTGTGCCGCCAGGGCCTCTACCTCGAAAACTCCGACCCCGAGGAGCGCAAGGACTACGCGCTACACTACCAGAGCCGCAGCATCTACTCGGGGCAGCTGGGCGGCAGCCACGAGGTAGGCTCCAGCAGCCGCACCTCGCTGACGTGGGCCGCCGGCTACAACTACGTGAACCGCGACGAGCCCGACTACCGCATCAACCAGCAGGCGCGCGAGTACGTGCCCGGCCAGCCCGGCGACCTGAATCCCGCCCCGTACCGCGTGCAGATTAACAGCGTGATTAACACCAGCTCGCGCTTCTACGCCACTCTGAAGGAGAACACCTACATGGGCAGCGGGCAGCTGGAGCGCCGTTTCAGCGGCCGCGATACGCTGAGTGCCAGCCAGTACAAGGTGCGCCTGGGCTTCTATGCCGAGGAGAAAAATCGGGATTACGACAGCCGGTTTTTCAACTACGTGCGCACGTCGCGTACCAGCCAAAGCATTCTGAGCCAGCCGCTCGAAACGATTTTCAACCCCGAAAACATCAACCCGACCAACGGCCTGGGCATCGTGGAATCAACGAAAGCGCAGGACCGTTACACCGGCCAAAACCGCCTGGTAGCCGCCTACCTAAGCGGCGTGGCTCCCCTCACGGAGCGCCTCAACCTGAGCGGCGGGGTGCGCGTGGAATACAACCGCAAGTTTCTGGAGTCGGGCGAGGCGCAGGGCAAGCCGTATGAGGAAATCCGCACGTTCGTGCTGCCCTCGCTGAACGCGACGTATAATTTCAACGACCGGCACCTGCTGCGGGCCGGCGTGAGCGAGTCGGTGAACCGGCCCGAGTTTCGGGAAGTGGCCGAATATCAGTATTATGATGTGGCCAATAACTTTTCCATCCGGGGCAACAGCAACCTGAAAACGGCCCGCATCTACAATGCCGACCTGCGCTACGAGTTCTATCCGACCCGCGCCGAAATGCTGTCAGTGGGCGTGTTTGGCAAGCGGTTTTATGATGCCATCGAGCAAACCACCACTTCGACCACCGGCTCGGACTTGGTGCTGACCTACCAAAACGCCACCCGGGCCTACGACCTGGGCGTGGAGTTGGAGGCGCGTAAGTCGCTGGTGGGCCTCACCGAAAATGCCTTTCTGCAGCGCGTTTCCTTCGTGCTCAATGCCTCGTTGGTAGCCAGCCGCGTCGACCTAGACACCACGGCGGCCGACAACCGCAACTTTGCCCTCAGCGGCCGACCGTTGCAGGGCCAGTCGCCCTACGTGGTGAACCTGGGCGTGTTTTACCAGGACGATGCCGCCCGCTGGCAGGTGTCGGCCCAGTACAACGTTATCGGCCCGCGCATTGCCTTTGTGGGCGACCTTAACCAGAACTACTCGGTAATCGAAATGCCCCGCCACGTGGTGGACCTGGGCGTAACCAAGGGCTTCGGTGCTCATTTCGAAGTGCGGGCCGGCATCCAGAACATGCTGAACCAAGAGGTGCGGCAATACTACGATTTCGACCGCAACGGCCGCATTAACGGCATCGAGAACGGGGCCGCGTTCGCCCGCTACAAGCGCGGCACTTACTCGACCCTGGGGGCCACGTTCCGCTTCTAAAGGTGTAGGGGCGGGGCCTGCCCCCGCCCGGACGTTAAACGGCGTCGTTGCAACAGTGCGAATGCCCGGGCGGGGGCAAGCACCGCCCCTACGCCAGTCGGGTTGTCCAATGGATTGTAACGTTCGGGTAACACAATATCTATCAAATAGTAATGCATCGTGCGCGCCAGCCCGTGCCCCACGACCGGACCTTTGTCGCACTGGTTTTAGCACCACTTCCAACACCTTTCTCGGTACTATGAAAAAGATTTTACTCCCGGCTTTGCTGGCTCTCGCCATTGCCAATGCGCCCGGTGCGGCCCACGCCCAAACCCCCTGCCCGGCCACCTCATCGAACGTGGTTTCGGTGGGTACCGGCACGCCCGCCAAGTCGGGCCTCGACATCACCACCAACACCACCTGGACGCGCAACAACATCTACCTGCTGAACGGCACGGTTTACGTGAACAGCGGCGTGACGCTCACCATCGAGTCGGGTACCATCATCAAAGGCGACAAAACCAACCAGGGCACGCTGGTTATCCGGCAGGGCGGCAAGCTGAACGCCATTGGCACGCCCACGCAGCCCATCGTATTCACCTCGAATCAGCCGGCGGGCTCGCGTGCACCGGGCGACTGGGGCGGCGTGATTCTGTGCGGCCGCGCGCCGGTGAACCTGCCCGGCAACCCCAGCATTGAGGGCGGCGTGGTGGCCAACTTCGGCGGCACCGACCCGGCCGACAACTCGGGCACGCTGCAGTATGTGCGCATCGAGTTTCCGGGCGTGAACTTCGACGTGAACAACGAAATCAACGGCCTGACGCTGGGCGGCGTGGGTTACGGCACCACCATCGACCACATTCAGGTAACGGCCTCGAATGATGACTCCTTCGAGTGGTTTGGCGGCACGGTGAACGCCAAGTACCTCATCGGCCTGGCTGGCACGGATGACGATTTCGACACCGACAACGGTTATTCGGGCCGCGTGCAGTTTGGCCTGGCCCTGCGCGACCCCAGCCGCGGCGACTTCGCCTCGGGCGGCGTGTCGAACGGCTTCGAGAGCGACAACGATGCCACCGGCACCGCCAACACCCCGCAGACCTCGGCCGTGTTCTCGAACATGACCATTCTGCTGCCTACCTCGCCCACGCCGGCCTCGCCGTTCACGTCGTCGGCCGCCGCGCTGGTGCGCCGCAACTCGGCCATCAGCATCTTCAACACCGTGCTGGCCGGCCGCCGATACGGCCTGGAGTTGAACAGCAACTCGGGCAACCTGACCACGGCCGGCGCCGCCAGCGGCTCGCTCGCCTTTGCCAATAACGTACTGGCTGGTTACGGCCCGCTCCCCAGCCGCGCCGCCCGCGTCACGAGCAACAGCGGAGCCACGGCGGGCTTCAACATCAATGCATTTGTAGCGGCTAACAGCGACACCACCCGCACGGTGGCCGCCCTGGGCCTGAACGCCGACAACTTCGCTTTCGAGGGCGTGTGCGCCGCCGGTAACAAGTCGTGCGCCCCCGCCTTCAACCTGCCCGCCGCTTCGCTGCTGAATACCGGCGCGGCCTTCACCAGCGCCAAGCTGACCGGGGCCGGCAACGGCGGTGCCAACAGCACCTTCGACGTGGTAACGTACCGCGGGGCCTTCGGGGCCACCAACTGGGCCACCGGCTGGACCAACTTCAACCCGCAGATTACCTGCTATAACGTGGCCGGCCAGACCCTCGCCAACCGCGAAGTTGCCAACGCCCCGCTGCAGGCCCTAACGGTATCGCCGAACCCGACCGAGGGGGCGGCCACGCTCGGCTTCGACGTGAAAACCGCCACCACCGCCACCGTGCGCGTGCTCGATGTGATGGGCCGCGAGGTGGCCGTGGTGCTCACCGCCGGCAAGCTCGGCGCCGGTCCGCAGCGCCTGGCCCTGCCGGCCAACCTGGCCCCCGGCGTGTACGTGGCCACGGTAGCCACACCCGAGGCCGTGCAGGCGGTGCGCTTCGTAGTGGCCCAATAGCGGCCCGCTGCATTCCATAGGTTATTTATTCAATTGATTTATTGACTATTGGTAAAAGAGCCAGCCCGGTGGGGGCTGGCTCTTTTGCGTTTGGGGCTGGGCAGGCTGGTTCGGGTGGCAGACGCGCGCCAGTCCGTCGGTGCCAGGCCTTGCCAAAGTGAAGCGGCGAAGATTCATACAAGCCTAACGCAAGCGTAATTCGGACGGTAGTAGGCGCGCAGTTGCTTGCTTTAGCTTTGTATCATAACGATTTATCCTGTTTCAGCAATGCTTCGTGGTGCTACTATCGGGTGCGGGTTGCTGCTGCTGGCCGGCGCGGCTGCTGCCCAAACGGCCTCGGTTGCGCCCATCGCCCAAACGGACGGCGGCCATGCGCCGGCCGCTGCGTTAGCGGCCGCCCCCATTGCCCCAACAATCTATTTCGCAGCCGAGGAAATGCCGGCCTTCCCCGGCGGCCCGGCCGCGATGCTCACGTTTCTGAGCCGTAAAACCAACTATCCGGCCGATGCGCTCGACCACCAGGTTTCGGGCAAAGTGCACGTGGCCTTTGTGGTGGATGCCAACGGCCACCTGCGCGACCCGCACGTGGTGCGCGGCCTCGGCCACGGCCTCGATGAGGAAGCCCTGCGGCTGGTGCGCATCATGCCGTGGTGGACGCCCGGCCGCATCAACGGTCAGCCGGTGTGGGTGAGCGTGACGCTGCCCATCGGGTTTCGGGCGCTGTGAGGCGCGCCGCTGGCCGGCCGCGCCCGCGACTGCGGTAGCTGGCTGCTGTCGGCAGTGCCCACCACGGCGCTGCGACGCTCCAGCACCAACACGTCGCGCCAGATGCCGTGCAGTTGCCCGATGCGCTGGTGCTGGCCCACCACCCGGAAGCCTACGCTCTGGCACAAACACTGAATGGCCTGGTTTTCGGGGAATACCACGGCGTGCAGCGTCCAGATTCCGTGGGCTTCGGAGGCGGCTACCAGCGCCGCCAGCAGCGCCCGGCCCACGCCCTGGGTTTGGGCAGTGGTGGCTACATACACTTGGATTTGGGCCACGCCGGGCAGGTGGCTTTGCTCCGAAACCGGAGACAGAGCGGCCCAGCCCAGCACGCGGCCGCTGGGGTGCAGCGCCACCAGGCGGCTGTGCGACAGGTGGGCCTTGTTCCAGCCTTGGCCCCGGGCTACCTGGGTGGCGAAGGTGGCGTTGCCGGTGGCCATGCCGGCCTCGTAAATCGCGCGAACCTGGGGCCAGTGGCGGGCCTCCATCGGGTGTATGGTCATGGTAACCGGCCGGAAGTGGGGGAGTAGCTGAACGGAGTAGGGGCGGGGCTTGCCCCCGCCCGTCGTTGAACCGCAGTGTTGCGACGAAGCGAGCGCCCGGGCGGGGGCAAGCCCCGCCCCTACTCCGTTCAGCCAAAAGTAAGGGGCCAAATGCCTGCTTCATCTACCCTTCATGCAATGATAATGTGAGCTGCCGGCCGGAACGGAACAAGGGCGCGTGTTACGGGAATGTTATAGGTCGGCACGAAATACAACAATTCGGCAACGGCCCGACAGGACCGGCCGCCGTTGAGGGCCCAGAACTTTGCAGCCACAATCAACCCCCTCACTTTTATGCTTGTGCATACTTCGTTTACTCGTGTTTTGCTCCTGCTGGTGCTGCTGCTGGCCGGCGTGCCCGCCAGCCGGGCGCAGGTAACAACTTCGGCCCTGACCGGCAAAGTCGTGTCCGACAAAGGTGAAGAACTGATTGGCGTGACCGTGGTGGCCACCAACCTGCCCACCGGCACCAAGCGCGGCACCGGCACCGAGCCCGATGGCCGCTTCACCATTCCGAACCTGGCCCCCGGCGGGCCTTATCAGGTAACGGTAACCTACGTGGGCTTCAAGGAGCAGACCGTGGATGGCGTGTACCTGACGCTGGGCAACACCACCAAGCTCAACTTCGTGATGGCCACCGAGGCCCAGCAGCTGAACGAAGTGGTGGTAGTAGGCAACACCCAAGCCACCAAAACCGGGGCCGGCACCACCGTGGGCCGCGAAGCCCTGCAGCAGCTGCCCACCATTTCGCGCAGCATTCAAGACTTTACGCGTCTCGACCCGCGCAACTCGGGCAACTCGTTTGCCGGCTCCAGCTTCCGCTACAACAACATTACCCTCGATGGCGCCGTGAACAACGACGCCATTGGTTTTTCGCCCTCGCTGGGCGGCCAGAGCGGCACCAGCGGCCTGCCCGGCGGCTCGGCCCGCGCCAACCCGATTTCGCTCGACGCCATTCAGGAGATTCAAGCTTCGGTAGCGCCTTACGATGTGAAGCTGGGCAACTTTACGGGCGGTTCGATTAACGCCGTGACGCGCTCGGGCACCAACGATTTCCACGGCTCGGTGTATGGCTACGGCCGCAACCAGAACGTGACCGGCCGCAGCATCGATGAGAACCGCAGCAAGATTGGCTCGGAGTACCACGACTACCAGACCGGTTTCCGGGTGGGCGGGCCAATTATCAAGAACAAGCTGTTCTTTTTCACCAACGCCGAAATTGCCCGCCGCCAGGAGCCGCAGTTCTACGGCGCGGGCACGGCCGGCTCGCCAGTGACGACGGATTTGGCCCAGCAGATTTCCAGCAAGCTCCAGAATTCCTACGGCTACAACGTGGGCGAGTACGGCGACTACAACATCCACGCAAACTCGAACAAGGTGTTTGCCCGCTTGGACTGGAACCTGAACGACAAAACCAGCATTGCGCTGCGCCACAACTACATCAACTCGACGGCCACCAACCTGGAGCGTTCGGGTAGCCTGTTCAAGTTTGGCTCGCAGGACTTCAACCAGAACAACATTCAGAACTCGACGGTGCTGGAGGTGAAGAGCAACTTCAGCTCGCAGTTTGCCAACAACCTAATTCTGGGCTACACCAACATCCACGACTACCGCGACCTGCTGGGTGGCCAGAGCACGCTGTTTCCGGCCGTGCAGATTAACAACGTGGGCACCGACCCGAACAAGGCGTATGTGGGCTCGAACCAGATTCTGCTGGGTTCGGACCGGGAGGCCAGCATCTTCAACACCCGCCAGAAGACGTTCGAAATCACCGACAACTTCACCTTCTACAAGGGCGCGCACGCCCTCACGCTGGGCACGCACAACGAGCTGTACCACATCGACTACGGCTTCATCAACTCCTGGAACGGCCGCATCGAGTATAACAACGTGGCCGACTTCCTGGCCGATAAGCCCAACCGCATTCGCGGCACCTACAACAACACCGACAACTCCTACAACTACAACTTCAACAACCCCTCGGCGGCGTTCAACATCAACTTCTTCAGCGCCTACCTGCAGGACGAGTGGAACGTGAATGACAAGCTGAAAATCACGCCCGGCATCCGGTTCGACATCGCCTCGCTGCCCACCAAGCCCGCCCTGAACACCGGTCTGGTGAACAACCCGCAGAACGACGCCAACACCCTGAACCAGACCTACTCGCACACGCCCTGGAAAGACCTCGACAACAACTACCTGGGCCAGGTGCAGATTTCGCCGCGCCTGGGCTTCAACTACGACGTGAAGGGCGACGGCTCGGTGGTGCTGCGCGGCGGTACGGGCGTATTCACGGGCCGGGTGCCGTTTGCCTGGTTCGGCTACGCCTACTACAACAACGGCGTGAATTTCAACTCGGTGGACGTGAATAACATCCGCGCGACCAACGGCGGCGCGGGCACGGTGTATACGCTGAACTCGGACCCGAACAAGATTTACAGCCAGCTGCCCAGCTCGGCCTACAACCCCGCCAACCTGAAGGCCGGCACCACGGAAGTGAACCTGATTGACAACGACTTCAAGATGCCGCAGGTGTGGCGCTCGTCGCTGGCCCTCGACTACAAGCTGAAAACCGGCACCCGCTTCTCGGTGGAAGGCTTGTACACCAAGACTTTGCAGGACGTGAAGTTTGAGAACATTAACCTGACCGACAACGTGACTTACTTCGGTCAGGGCCCCACCGGCAGCCCGCGCTACACGGCACCGGCCGGCGGCAGCGCCAAGGTGAACAACGGTTTCTCGAACGCCTTCTTCCTCACCAACACCCAGAAAGGCTACCGCTACCAGCTCACTGGCTCGGTAGGCCAGACGATTAACAACCTGGTGGATGCCTCGGTGGCCTACACCTACGGCAAGAGCTACGACATCAGCAACGGCATCCGCAACTCGCCCCAGAGCAACTGGGAGCTGAACCCGGCCCTGAACGTGAACGACCCGGCCCTGGCCCTCTCCAACTTCGACCTGCGCCACCGCGTGGTAGCTTCGCTGAACCTGCACAAAACCTTCGCCCAGCGCTTCACCGGCTACTTCACCTCGGTGCTCACCTACGCCAGCGGCTCGCCCTACACCTGGGTGTACAACAACAACCTGCTCGGCAACGGCCAGCAGAACGTGCAGCTGGCCTACATCCCCAGCGGCCCTTCGGATATCACCTTTGTGACGGCCGTGCCCAAAACCACCGCCAACCCCAGCGGCTTCGCCGTGGACGCCACCGGCGCGCAGTACAACGCCTTCAACAGCTTCGTGGAGGGCGACTCGTACCTGAAAACCCGCCGCGGCCAGTACGCCGAGCGCAACGGCGGCCGCACCCCCTGGAACAATCAGGCCGACGTGCGCTTCATGGTGGAAGCCAAGCTCGGCAACCTGGAACCCAACGCCGCCGGCGTAACGACGGGCGGCGGCCACACCCTCCAGATTTCGCTCGACCTCATCAACGTGGGCAACCTGCTGAACCGCAACTGGGGCCGCCAGTACTTCGTGCCCAACACCTTCAACTCGACGCTGGGCACCGGCCTCACGCAGGCCGCCGCTTACGCCGACGGCGCCGGCAACCTGAACGCCAGCTACACGTCGGTGTTCAACCGCCCCACCTACACCTACGGCACCCCGGCCACCTACTCGGTCGACCAGCTGGCCTCGCGCTGGCAGGGGCAACTGGGTCTGCGCTACTCGTTCTAGCGCCTTCGGCTTGATGAGGAATGAGCAATTGATGCTCTCCTGACTCCAGCTACCCCTACATCCGACGCGGCCGCTCCATCTCGGGGCGGCTGCGTCTTTTTGTGCAGGGCAAGCCCGTTCTTTGCCATGAAGTCAAGTCCTCATTCTTCATTTCTCATTCCTCATTGAAGATTCTGCATCTTCCCAAGTGGTACCCGCACCGCTACGACGACCAGGACGGCGACTTTGTGGCCCGACACGTGGCGGCCATTGCGGCCCACGGCGGCGCGGCGGGCGCGGTGTTGTTTGCCACCGTGGCGCGCGGCCCGCTGCCGGGTATGATTGATGTGGAAGAGGATTTCAACGGCCCCGTGCCCACGCTGCGCTACTACTACCGCGCCGCGCCCACCGGCCTGCCGCTGCTCGATAAGCCGCTGAAGCTGCTGCTGTATTTCTGGTGCCTGGGGCGCGGCTACCGGCGGCTGCGGCAGCACTGGGGCGGCCAGCGGCCCGACCTCGTGCACGTGCACGTGCTGCTGCGCACGGGGCTGTTTGCGTGGGCGTTGCGGGCGCTGCGCGGCATTCCGTTCATCATCACCGAGCACTGGACGCTATACCTGCCGGAGCGCGCCAACGGTATCGGCTGGCTGCGGCGAGTGCTCACGCGGGCGGTAGTGCGGCGGGCAGCGGCCCTGCATACCGTGTCGGAGGGCCTGCGGCGGGCGATGGCGGCGCTGGGCTTCATCAATGCGCGCTCGGTGGTCATCGCCAACGTAGTCGATACCGAGCTGTTCCGGCCCATTCACCCATTCCGCCATTCCGCCATTCGCCCATTGACTCTGCTGCATGTTTCGGCGTTTCACGACGGGGTGAAGAATATTTCCGGCGTGCTGCGGGTAGTGGCCCGGCTGCGGGCCGACTGGCCCGGCCTGCGCCTGCGCATTGCCGGCTATGGGCCCGACGAGGCCGCCCTGCGCGCCTACGCCGCCGAGCTGGACCTGCTGGCCGATGGTACCGTGGCCTTCCTTGGCAAGCTGCCGCACGCGGCGGTGGCGGCCGAAATGGCGGCGGCTACGGCACTGGTGTCCTTCAGCCGGGCCGAAACGTTTGGCTGCGTGCTGCTGGAGGCGCGGGCCTGCGGCTGCCCGGTGGTGGCCACCCGCACCGGCGGCGTGCCCGAGCTTTTCCAGCCCGAAAACGCCTTCGGTCTGCTGGTAAAGCCCGACGACGAAGCCGCGCTGGAGGCTGCCCTGACGCGGGTGCTGGCCGGCATGGTTCGTTTCGACCCCGCCCGGCTGCGGGCCGATGCGGCGGCGCGGTGTGCTCCGGCGGCGGTGGGGGCGGCGTTTGGAGCGTTGTACCGGCAGGTGCTAGAAAGCAGTTCGCACTAACAGAACGGTCATGCCGAGCGCAGCCGAGGCATCTCGCGTGGGGTAGTAATCAAACAGATGCAACGATGCGAGCGAGATGCCTCGGCTGCGCTCGGCATGACGGCCCTATGGTGCCGTTCTTGCGCTCCCAATTTTCCCATTCATGCTCCAGCGTATTCTCCGACACTTTACGGCGCGGGTCCTCACGGCGGGGCTGAGCTTTGCAGTGGTGTGGCTGACGGCGCGCTATTTGGGAGCGGCGGGGCGCGGGCAGGTCAGCCTGTTTTTTACCGACGTGTCGGGGCTGGCGCTGCTGGCCGGGCTGGTGGGTGGCTCGTCGCTGATATACCTGGTGCCGCGCCGCAACCTGTGGCTGCTGCTGCGGCCGGCCTACGCCTGGGGCGCGCTGGTGAGCGTGGGTGGCGCGGCCCTGATAACGTTGCTACGGCCGGTGGGCGCGGCCTACGGGCTGCATCTGGCCGCCGTAACGCTGGTGCAGGTGCTGCTGTCCATCAACGTCATGCTGCTGCTGGGGCGGCAGCGCGAGCAAACGTATAACCTGCTCACCACCACCCAGGCCGCGTTGCTGGCCTTGGCCCTGGCCGTGGCCTACGCCGGCGCGCACTGGCTGCGCATCGAAGCCTATTACTACGCCAACTACCTGGCCTATGGGCTGCCCTGGCTGGTTAGCACGGCGCTGCTGCTGCGCCTGCCCGATGCCTGGGCGGCCCGCCCGCGCCGGGCCCGCGCCGGCGCCCGCGAACTGGCCCGCCACAGCCGGGGCGCGCACCTGAGCAACCTGCTGGCTTTTGCCAATTACCGCTTCAGCTACTACGCGGTGGCGGCGCTGGCGGGGCCGGCGGCGCTGGGCGTGCTCTCGGTGGGCGTGGCCCTGGCCGAGGCCATCTGGCTGATTCCGCGCAGCACGGCCCTCATTCAGTACGTGGCGCTGGTGAATGCCGCCGACAAGCGCGGGCAAACCCACGCCGCATTGCGCGGCAGCCGCCTCACGTTGCTGGCCACGGCCGGGGCGGTACTGGCGCTGGCCGCCGTGCCGGCCGGGTGGCTGGCCGCGTTTTTCGGGCCGGAGTTTGGGGCGGCGCACGGCGTCATCCTGGCCCTGGCCCCGGGCATCCTGCTGAATGGCGCGGCTATGCAGGCCAGCACCTACTTCGCCGGCGTGGGCCGCTACGGCGTGAACAACCGCGCCACGCTGCTGGGGCTGGCCCTCACGGTGCCCGGCTGCCTGCTGCTGGTGCCGCGCCTGGGCATAGCAGGTGCGGCCCTGAGCATGACCTTGGCTTACGCGGCCGCCACGTTTTACCTGTTCGCTCACTACCGCCGGGCCATTGGCGCCACTTGGGCCGATGTGGTACCGAGTTGGGAGGACGTGCAATGGTTGCTGGCGATGCTGCGCAGTCGCCGCTAGTTCAAAAACCAGTAGGCTGGCGGGTTACTTCACCACTTCGAGCCACCCTTTCAGTTGCTGGCCGCTGGTGGGGTTGATGAGCAGGTAATAGTAGTTGCCAGCCGCCTGGCCAGCGCCATCCCAATTGTTGTCGTAGCCTTCGCGCTGATACACGCGCTGGCCCCAGCGGGTGTAAATGGTCAGGTTCCAGTGGCTGGGGTCCTGGCCGGGCAGCACGAAGGAGTCGTTCTGGCGGTCGCCGTTGGGGGTGATGATGTTGGGCAGCGGGGCCGGGCAATCGACAGCCACCAGGGTGGTGCGGGCCTGGGCACGGCAGCCCTGGGCGTTGGTGATTTCCACCTGGTACTTCCCGGCCTGGGTAGCCCGCAACTCGGGGCCAGTGCTGCCATCCTGCCAGCGAAAGGTGGTGCCGGCCGGCTGCGGGCCCGGGCTCAGCAGGCGCGTGGCTCCGTAGCACAGCGTCGAATCGGAGAGGGCGAACGTGGCTACCGGCAGGGGCGACACCACCACCGTTTGCGTGGTGGTGAACACCTGGCCCGACGTGGCGGTGACCCGCAGCGTAACGGTGTAGCGCCCCGGCTGAGCGTAGCGGTGGGCCGGGGCCTGCCCCGCGGCCGAGTTGGCGGCGCCGGAGGCAGGGTCGCCAAAATTCCACTCGTAGGCCGTGGCCGTCACAAACGGGCTCAGCGACGAGGCGAACTGAACAAGGCTGCCCGCGCAGCCGGTAGCTGCCGCCACGGTGCCGGCCCCGGAAATGACTACTGGGCTTAGGTTCAGGTCGTTGGTGGCCCGGGGCAGGGACTTCAGCGCGAAGCGGCTGGGCGTCAGCGACACGGCCTCGCGGTGGTAGCCGCTGGCCGCGCCCGCGGCGTTGGGCAGCTCAAACCGCCCGAGGTAGCTGCTGTTGTCGGCCAAGTAAATCCGGCCATCGACGCCCATTTGCAGGTTCGAGCCATAAGACTCGATTATGGGCCGTTGCAGTTGGGCCACCACCGTGCGCGAAGCCGCCACGGCCGCCGGTGGCCCGGCCAGCAGGTCGTACTGCCACACCTCGCGGCTGAACAGCGTGTCGACGTACAGCTTCGAGCCGTCGGGCGACAGCTCCAGCCCACCCACGCCATCGAAGTGCGAAAACTGGTTGTTCACCACCCGGTAGTGGCCCGGCGGGTAGGTGTCCGGAATCACGTAGGAATCGGTAACGGTGCCGGACTGGGGCTGGAAATGCGCAATCTCGTGGTAAAACACGGACGTAACCGACGTGCTGTTGAACGGGCCCTGCGGAAACTGGTGCGTGCTCATGGCCAGGGTTTTGCCATCGGCTGAGGCTTTGAGCTGGCCCAGGGAGGGCAGGTCAATCACCACCGCCGGCCGGGGCCCGGGGCTGATGATGGCCGGCCGCTGCAGGCCCTGCGCCGTGAGCAGCAGGCTCACGTACTGCCGGGCCAGGTTTTGGGCCACCAGCCACAGGTCGCGGCCATTGGCGTGGCGCACGGCCACGAAGTTGGTTATCAGGATGCCCCCGTTGCTGCGCGGCACCACAGGCAGTTCCACCACGCTGTCGGGCAGCACGGTGCCCAGGCCGCCGTTCGCACTCATATCCACCACCGAGTAGGTGAAGCCGGGCCGGTAGCCGCGCGTAATCAGGTTTTGGTTGGTGAAGATGTAGTAGCGCCCCGGCCGGCCCGGCTGGGGCACGGCCATTACCTGCTGGGGGTACGCATTCAGGGTCGAGCTACCGGCCATTACCTGTCCCAACTGGTTCCAGACCAGCTGGCCGTCGGTGGTGAACTGGTAAGTGCCGGCGGCGTCCGAGAGGCAGGCCATGTCGGCGTTCAGCCGCAGGGTGCCGTTGGTAAGCGCCGTTGGCGCAGTTAGAAACGTGAGCCCCGCCTGCTGGCCAAAGTACCAGTTGTAGTACTCGCGCTGGGCATGCGCGCCGGGCATGGCCAAGAGCAGCAGTAAAATGGCAGCCAAAACCGGGCGCAGGTATTGATGGCCCAATGAGAATAGTTGAAAAATGCCGCGGTAGAAAAACGCCATGCCGAGGAAGATGGGAAGCCAGCAAAAAGAAAAGCCGCCCGGGCAACGTCTGCGGGCGGTACGCCGGGCCTGACCGCCCGCCCGCCCCCGTGGTTGCACACCGCCGGTTGGGCGCCTACCGCCGCACCTCCACCCAGCCCTTCACGCGGTGGCCGTCGGGGTAGGTGAGGAGGTAGTAGTACACGCCGTCGGGTTGGCCGGGGGCGCTCCAGTCGTCGTGGTAAACGGGACTGTCGAACACGAGCTGGCCCCAGCGCGAATACACCTGCAGGTGCGGCGCGCAGTCGGGACCCAGCTTGAATGCCTGGTTCTGAGCATCGCCGTTGGGGGTGATGATGTTGGGGACTTTGCGTTCCAGCACCGTTACGGGCGCCAGCTCGACGGTCGTTTCGCAGCGGCCCTGGAAGTAACGCGCCCGCAGCCGGGGCTGGTAGGTGCCGGGCGTGGCGTAGGTGTGTACCGGGCTGGGGTCGGCTGACTGCGTGCCATCACCAAAATCCCAACTCAGCCCCAGGTCGGCGGTTCCGCTACCCGGCGAAAACTGCACCGTGAGGGGCGCGAGCTGCGTTTCGGGGCAGGGCACTGCATTCCAGCCGGGGGCCAGCACCGGCGGCGCTGTGAGGGCAATGCGTCGGGTTGCGGTCTGGCTGGTGCAGCCCGCCGCACTCGTGTAGCGGTAGCCCACCGTGAACGGCCCTGCTTGCCCAGCCGGCGGAGCGAAGGTGAAGCCCGTGGCCACGCTGCCGCTTACGCCCGGCCCACTGAATACGCCGCCCGCCGGGCTGCCGCGCAGGGCCACCGGCGAGCTGTTGAAGCAAATGGTGGTATCGGCGGCCAGGGCCGAAGTGGGCTGCGGCGCCACCACCACCTCCTGGTTGGTTTGCACGGTGCAGATGCCCACGGTAACTGCGTAGGCCAACTGGTAGGTGCCTACTGGCAGATTTGGCGTGAAAACGTAGCCTGTGGCCGCGCTGCCGCTCACGCCCGGCCCGCTGAAAGTACCGCCCGCCGGAGTTGCCGTCAGCTGCACGGGCGCATTGGGAACTGCCACGCAATAGGTGCGCTGCAGCAGCGGCGTGAATACCACCGCGGGCGGGGCCACCACCGTGATGCGGCGCGTGCCCGTGGTGGTGCACAGCCCCGTGCTGGGCACCGTGTAGGTGAGGGTTTGCACGCCCACCAGCGCTGCCGAAGGCGTGAACACGTAGCCCAGGCTTTGGCTGCCGCTCACGCCCGGCCCGGTCCAGATGCCGCCGGTGGGGTTGCCGGCCAGCGGCTGCGGGCCGGCGTTGGCGCACACGCTTTGGTCGGCACCGGCGTCGGCTATTTCGGGGCGGAAATCGAGCACGAAAGCCGCGTTGTTGCAATTGGCCCCAAACCCCGGAAAGCTGCTGCCATTCACCGTGGAGTAGGTGTTGGCCCCGGGCGGAATGGGAAAGCCGGTGGTCGAAAAGCACGAGCAAACGGCCTCGTACACAATGCCGCGCGGGTCGAAGCGCGACGTGCCACCGTCCACGTGCTCGCCCTCGGTGCCGGGCGTAGTGTCGCCGTAGAAAGTGGCATAGTCGAGGCGGGTGAGGCCGGCCGAAAACTGGGCCAGGTAAAAGTCCGAACCATCGGTGGCGGGCTGGGCGGCGTTGCTGGTTACGGGCAGGCCATCGGTGGTGCCGTTGCCATCGAGGTAAGGCCACATGGCCGTTGAGTTGGGAATTGTCCGGCCATTCACCATGCCGCCCCAGCCGCACACGTACACCCGGTCGCAGCGGTCGACCAGAAACGCCGTGGGGTCGAGGTTAACCTGGCCGGCGCTGCCGGGGGCCGTGCTGCCAAACACGGTGGCCAGCTGGCTCTGGGTCAGGCTGGCATCAAGCTTCTGAATGAACTGCGTGCCGCCGGCCGTGGTGTAGAGGCCCGGCGATACCGGGAACGCGCCCCGCGTCTGGCCCAGCAGGTACACGCCGCCATCGGTGCCCAGCTGCAGGAAGTAGGCCTGGTCGTAGGCCGCCGTGCCCACGTAAGTAGCCCGCAACAGGCTGGTGCCGCTGGCCGCAATGCGCACCACAAAGCCGTCGACGTTGCCGGGGCGGGTGGTTTTGTAAGCACCGGCAGTGGTCGGGAAATTGGGGCTGAGCGTGCCGCCTGCTACATATACGTCGCCACTGCCGGGTTCCACCTGCAGCGAGTAGGCCGCATCGGCTCCGCTGCCGCCGAGGTAGCTGGCCCAGCGCACAGCATCGAGGCCGGGCGCAAGCTTGGCCACCACGCCATCGGAAGTGCCGCCGCGGTAGGCGCCGCCCAGCCCGGCCGCAACCGGAAAGTTGGCCGAAGTGGTGTGCGACGCCACGTACACGTTATCGGCCGCATCCACGAAAATATCGCCCCGGAAGGGGTCGCCGTAGTTGTGGGCCAGTTGGAAAGTTGCACCACTGGCCGATGTCGACGGCAGCAGCGGCAGCAGCCCCTCGTTGCCGGTGCCGCCCAGGTAGGTCGAGCCCACCAGGCCGGTGCCCGTGGCGTTGAGGCGGGTAATGACCAGGTCGGAGCCGTTGGGCGAGTCGTAGGGCGGGCCGTAGCCGAAGGGGTCGGTGGCCACGCCGCCGGCAAACCGCTGCTGCGCCGCGTTGGTGGTTACCGGGTAGTCGTTCGAGCCCGAAGTGCCCAGCACCAGCAATTCGCCCCGGCTGTTCACCACCAGGCTGGCCGGAAAATCGGCGCTGCTGCCGCCCAGGTAGGTGGCCCACACCCGCGCCGGCGGCCCGCTTACGTGCGTGTCGAACTTAATGATGGCAATGTCAACCAGCTCCTTGAAGGAGGTCTGAAAAGCTCCCGCCGTAGTTGGGTAGCCCACTTCGAAGGCAATGCCGCCCGAGTACAGGTTGCCGGCCGGGTCGTAAGTCGCCGTGAAACCCCAGTTGTTGGCCGCCGAGCCAGTGTAGCTGGCAAACACCACCACAGGGTCGATGACGAGGGCGCGGCTGTGGTCGTACTGGCCCAGGGCAAACTGCACAGTACCGTTTGCCAGCGCGTAGTGGCAGGGTACGGCGCGGCGGTGGCCGGCGGCATCGGTTTGCCAGGCCTGCGGGGCGTGCTCTACCACGGTGCCCACGCTGGTTTGCACCACCAGGTTGCCGCCGTCGTCCAGCTTCACGCCATCGGCTCCTTCGTGGCGCAGGCCAATGGCGGTGGCATCGGCCCCGGGGGCCAGCACGAAATCGTATTCCAGCTGCTGCGTCGGGCTTTCGTAGAGGCGGGCGCTGATGCCGGGCCACAGGCCGTCGTAGCGCAGGGCGCGGTAGGCGGGCACGTCGGCGGCCCAGTGGGCGGGGTCGTGGCCCAGGAAATAGCTGCGGTGCTCGGCAGTGCGGGCTTCGGCAATGATGGTGGCCGGCGCGGCCCCGGCAAAGCGCAGGGCCAGGGCGTGGCCGCGCAGGGGCTGCGCTTCCGTGCCCGCTACGCCGTGGGCCGCGCCCCGGTGGTTGTGCTGGCCCGGGCCACCGTCGGCCAGCAGGGCCAGCGTCACGCCATTGGCTTCGGCAAACAGGCGGCCGCTGGGCAACTCGGCCGCGTAGCGCACGGGGGCGGGCCACTGGCCCTGGTTGGCCACAAATTCCAGCGTAGCCCCGGGCGGTACCAGCGGCGGCTCGGGCGCTTGTGCCCGGGCCGGGCCGGTGAGCAGGGTGGCAGCGGCGAGTAGCAGTAGCTTCATGGGCAGGCGTGGGAAGGGGGAAGAAGTGGGCGGCCAAAGTATTGGCAGCAGTTGACCCGCTTATAGAAAAGGTAAAAGGTGAGCGTTAAAAGTTAAAGTTCGTTTAGTCAGAATTTTAACTTTTGACGCTCACCCTTTAACCGTTCTTAGTGGCGTACCTCAAGCCAGCTTTTCTGGCGGCGGCCATTGGCATCGCGCAGCAGGAAATAATAAATGCCGTCGGGCAGGTTGCGGGCATCCCAGTCGTTGTGGTAGTCATCGGACTGGTACACCCGCTGGCCCCAACGCGAATACACTTCCAGCGACGTGGGCTGGCAGCTGAAGCGCGGCCGGAACGTTTCGTTGAGCGAGTCGCGGTTGGGGGTGATGATGTTGGGAATCTTCATCTCGCCCACCTCAATCGGCGAAAAGCCCGTGAGCACCTGGCAGTTGCCGTAGCGCGCCGTGAGGCGAATGCGGTACTGGCCCGGCTGTTGGTACAGGTGCGTTGGCGTGGCCTCCGTGCTGAGCGGGGTGCCATCGCCAAAGTCCCATTCGTAGGTGGCATTGGGGGCCAGCAGCACCGGCGTGAGCGGGCAGTTGAACGGGGCGAGGCCGGCATATTGCGGGTGGTTGTTGCACACGGGCAGGTTCAGGCCCACGTTCTGGGCCGACACCGGGGCCAGCACCACCGTGCGGGTGGCGGTGGCCTGGCAGGGCCCGGCGCGCACCGTGTAAGTCAGGGAAAACACACCGCCGCGGTTATTGGTATTCGGGGGCGTGAAGAAGCCGCCGGCCGTCACGCCGGTTCCGCTCCAGGTGCCGCCGGCCGGGCTATATCCCTGCAGCTGGAACGGCTGCTGCTGGTCGGCACACAGGGTAATGGGGGGGCCGGCATCTACCGACGATGGGCTCACCACCAGCACCTGCCGGGCAATGCTGCCGCAGCCCAGCGAGTCGACCACCGCGTACGTGAGCGTGTGCAGGCCCGCGCCCGCCACCGCCGGGTCGAAACGCCCGTTGCTCACACCCGGCCCGCTGAAGGTGCCGCCGGCCGGTGTGGCCACCAGCGCTACCGCTGCCTGCGTGGTGCACAGGTCGGGCAGGGCGGCCAGCGTGGGCGCCATCGGCGGGGCCACCACGTAGCGCACGTAGCGGGTGCTCACGCAAATGCCGGTGGTGGCCACCGTGTAGCCGATGACGTACTGCCCCGGCCCCACCGCCGTGGGCACGAAGCGGAAGCCGCCGCCCGGCGCGGCCTGCACGCCGGGGCCGGTCCAGGTGCCGCCGGCCGGGGCCCCGCCCAGGGCTACCGGGCCGCCATCCAGGCACACAAAGCGGCGCGGGCCGGGGTCGGCCTGCAGCACCTCGAAGTTCATTTTGAAAGCGCCGTTATTGCAGTTCGAGCTGCCGTTGTGAATGGTGTAGGTGCCCGCGCCCGGCGGCTGCGGAAAGCCCTGGGTGCCCCGGCAGCTGGCGCATACCGCCTGATACACCACCCCGCGCTTGTCGAAGCGCGAGGTGCCGCCGTCCACGTGCTCGCCCACGCCGCCAATTTCACCAAAAAACGTGGCGTACTCCAGCTTGGTCAAACCCGGCGCAAACTCGGCCAGGTAAAAATCCGAGCCGTCGGTGGTGGGTTGCACGGCGCCCGGCGTCACGGGCAGGCCGTTGGTATTGCCCCCGAAGTAGCCCGCGTTGTCGGCCCCGCCCCAGCCGCTGATGTACACCCGCTCGCAGTCGTCGACCAAAAAAGCCGTGGGCACCAGGTTGGGCCCCCCGCCGCTGCGGTTGCCGAAAGTGATGCTGAACTGGCTGACGGCCAGGTCGGCATCGAGCTTCTGAATAAACTGCGGGCCGCCCACCGTGCCGGCCAGGCCCAGGGTATTGGGGTAGCTGCCAATGCTTTGGCCAAACACGTAGGGGTTGCCTGCCGCATCGAGCTGCAGCAGCTGGGCCAGATCGGTGCTGCTGGTGCCCAGGTAAGTAGCGCGCTCCAGGGTGCGGCCGTCGGCGCTGATGCGGGCCACGAAGCCATCGGCCGAGCCGCCCGGCGCAGTGGGGTGGTAGCTGCCGGCCGTGGCCGGAAAGTTGGCCGAGCTGGTGCCGCCGCACACAAACACCCGCCCCTGCGCATCGCGCTGCACGGAAAACGCGGCATCCTGGCCGCTGCCGCCCAGCAGCCCGGCCCACAGCACGCTGCGCAGGTCCGGCGTCAGCTTGCACACCACGCCATCCGACGGCCCGCCCTGGTAGGTGGCCCCGAAACCGCTGGCCAGGCCCGGAAAGCCGGCCGCACTGCTGGTCGAAGCAGCCACGTACACGTTGCCGGCCCCATCGAGCAGCACGTCGCTGCGAAAAGCATCGCCGTAGTTAATGGTTACGGGCGAGCCGGAGGTTATTACGCCATCGTTGCCGGTGCCGCCCAGGTAGGTGCTGGCCAGCAGCGCCCCGCCGTCGGCCCGCAGGCGCGTCAGCACCAGGTCGGCGCCGTTGGGCATGTAGTAGAACGACGCCGAAGTGCCGAAGGGCGCCACTGCCGGCCCGCCCCGAAAAGCCGGCTGCACCACCCCGGTAGTAGTGGGGTAGTCGCGGCTCGACGTGCTGCCCAGCAGCACCAGCTCGTTCTGCCCGTTCACCACCAGGCTGTGCGGAAACTCGGTGTTGGTGCCGCCCAGGTAGGTGGCCCACACCCGCGCCGCCGGGCCGCTCACGGTGGTGTTGTACTTGATGAGGGCAATATCGGCCAGCGCGGCAAAAAAGGTTTGGAACGCGCCCGTTGTAGTGGGGAAGCCGATATCGAACGCAATGCCGCCCGAGTACATGTTGCCCGCGTTGTCGTACGTTGCCGTGAAGCCCCAGTTGTCGGCCCGCGAGCCGGTCAGGGTCGAAAACTGCACCGTCGGGTCGATGGTCAGGGCGCGGCTGGCGTCGTACTTGCCCAGGACAAAGCGCACCGTGTGGTCGGCCAGCACGTAGCGGCAGGCCACGTTCTGGCGCCGCCCATTGGCATCGAACTGCCAGGCCTGCGGGGCCAGCTCGGTGGTGGTGCTCACCGTGGTTTTGATGACGAGGTTGCCGGCCGCGTCCAGGCTCAGGGCCGAGGCCCCGTCGTAGCGCAGGGCCACGCGGGCCGGGTTGGCGCGCGGGGCCAGCAGCACGTCGTACTCCAGGCGCTGGGTCTGGTTTTCGTACAGGGTCAGGTCGATGCCGGGCCAGAGGTCGGCGTAGCGCAGTTGGCGGTAGGCCCGCACGTGGCTGGCCCAGTGCTGCTCGTCGTTGCCCACAAAATAATTGCGCTCGCCGGGCGTCACCTCGCTCGCCGTAAGGCGGGCCTTGGGGCTGGCTTTCTCGAAGGAAACCGAGTAGGCGTGCGCCGCAATGGCCCCGTTGGCCGGGCCGGCCGGGGCCGGCGCGCCGGCGCCCGAACGGTGGTGCTGGTCGAGAAACGCGGGGTCGTAGAAGGCGTACGTCAGACCGGTAGGCTGCACAAACAGGCGGCCGCTGGGCAGGGCCGCCGCGTAGCGCACGTGCTCATCCCATTGCCCCTGGTTGCGGATGAACTCCAGGCTGCCGCCCTCGGGCCCGGCCGAAACGGCCTGCGCGGCCAGTGGTAGCATCAACCCTACAGCCAGGCACAAGGCCCGGCCAACAAAGCGAAAAGGTAGCGTCATAAAAAGCGGAAAGTGAACGCAAAATGGAAAGGAATGCCCCGGCGTAAGGCCCGGGGCGCAGGCGAAACGCGGGCCGCGCAAAATTCGTGCGAGGGGTAGTGCGAAGGTATAGCCGCCGGGCCCGCCCTACCTTTGCCGTACCCCCTTGTTTGTGCCGTGCGTCGTTCTTTCGCCTTCAAGCTTACCCTTCTCACCCTGGCCTGGCTGCTGCTGGCCATCGCCTGCCAGCAAATTCCGGCCCGCGCCTTCTGGCCGGCGCTGTTCGGGGCGCTCACCACGCCGCTGGCGCTGCTGCTCACGGCGCTGCTGGCCCTATACTGGCTGCGGCGCAACTGGCGGGTGGCGCTGCTGCCGCTGCTGGCGCTGGGCCTCACGTGGCCGCACGTGCAGCGCGGGTTGTCGCTGCATCCGTCACAACTGGTGGCTGATTATGAGCAAGCGGTTCGTACCAACCAGGGCGCACATCCGACTTTCTTGCCTGGCGCAGGCACTGCGGGCGCCGTTTCGCTGCTCTCGGCCAACGTGCGCATTTTCAACGTGTACTCGGAGCTGCGTGAGCCCGGCGACGCGTCATCGAAAAACTTCATTCGCTGGCTGGCTAGCAGCCCGGCCGACGTGCTGTGCCTGCAGGAGTATTACAACGAGCCCGGTGGCTCGGCCGAAAACGGCCAGGTGTTTCGCAGCGAAGCCGCCCTGGGCCGGGGCAGCGGCCGGCACGCGTTTGTGTCGCCCAGCCTCACCAACCGCGTTGGGGCCGAGTTTGGGCTGGCCATTTTCTCGCGTTACCCCATTGTGCGGCGCGGCACCATTCCCTTCGGCAAGCTCACCCAGAACCACGCCATGTGGGCCGACCTGGCCCGCGCCCACGATACCATTCGCGTCTTCAACGTGCACTTCCAGAGCATGAGCATGGCCGAGAGCGACATTGCCACGGCCACCGAAAGCCGCGCCGGCCTGCGCCAGAAAGCCCCCAACCTGCTGCGCCGCTTCCGCAACGGGGCCGTGGCCCGGGGCAACCAGGTCGATACCGTGCTGGCCCGGGTGCGGCGCTCGCCCTACCCCGTGCTGCTGGCCGGCGACTTCAACGACCTGCCTTATTCCTACACCTACGACCAACTCGCCGACCACCTGCAGAATGCCTGGGCCACCGCCGGGCTGGGCATCGGGGCCACCTACCACGGCCAGCTGCCCTTCCTGCGCATCGACCAGCAGTTTGCCAGCAAGCAGTGGCAGGTGCTGGGCTGCCGCGTGCACCAGGAAATCAAGTGGAGCGACCATTACCCGATTGAGGGGTTGTATCGGCTGAAGTAGAAGTGAGGGTTCTTCTTGTAGATTGAGAACGTCGTGCCCAAGGCCCTTCAAAACCGTAGGCTATTTTGAGCAGAATGTTCTTGCTTTTTGTTACGGCCTCCCGGCCGCCGCACGTCGCGCGGCCCGCTACCTTTGCACCATGTCGCTCTCGCTCTATAACACGCTTACCCGCAAGAAAGAAGAATTCCAGCCCGTGCACGCGCCCCAGGTGGGCGTGTACCTGTGCGGCCCCACGGTGTATAGCGAGGCCCACCTGGGCAACGCCCGCGGCCCGGTGGTGTTCGATGTGCTGACGCGCTACCTGCGCCACCTCGGCTACCAGGTGCGCTACGTGCGCAACATCACCGACGTGGGCCACCTCGAAAGCGACGCCGACACCGGCGAGGACAAGATGGAGAAGGCCGCCCGCGCCGCCCGCATCGAGCCCATGCAGGTGGCCCAGCACTTCACCAACCGTTACCGCCAGCACATGCTGGGCCTGGGTTGCCTGCCGCCCGACATCGAGCCCCAGGCCAGCGGCCACATCATCGAGCAGATTCAGGTGATTGAGGAAATTATCAACAACGGCCTGGGCTACGAAGTCAACGGCTCCGTCTACTTCGACGTGCCCAAATACAACGAGGAAGGCAAGCGCTACGGCAAGCTCTCGAACCGCAGCATCGAAGACCAGCTGGCGGGCACCCGCGCCAACCTCGAAGGCCAGAGCGAAAAGCGCAGCCCGCTGGATTTTGCCCTCTGGAAAAAGGCCTCGCCCGAGCACATCATGCGCTGGCCCTCGCCCTGGGGCGAAGGCTTCCCCGGCTGGCACCTCGAATGCTCGGCCATGAGCCGCAAGTACCTCGGCGAGCTGAGCGACATCCACGGCGGCGGCCTCGACCTCATGTTTCCGCACCACGAATGCGAGATTGCGCAGAGCCAGGGTAGCCACTCGCACTCCGACGAGGCCCGCATCTGGATGCACAACAACATGATTACCGTGAACGGCACCAAGATGAGCAAGAGCCTGGGCAACTTCGTGCTGCTCGGCGACCTGTTCCTGGGGCCCACCGGGCCGCTGGCCTCAGGCTACTCGCCCATGGTGGTGCGCTTCTTCCTGCTGCAGGCCCACTACCGCTCGCCGGTTGACGTAAGCGACGACGCCCTGCAAGCTGCCCGCAAAGGCTACCGCAAGCTCATGAACGGCCTGCGTTTGCTCGATAAGTTAGTTGTTAGTGATTCGTTGCCAGTTGTTAGTGAGGGCGATGCAAAAATTCTAACAACTGACAACCAACAACTAACAACCGAAGCAGCGCAGCTGCTGGCCCTGGCCGCCAAGCCCGCCGAGTTCCTCGACGACGACCTGAACACGCCCCGCGCCCTGGCCGCCCTGTTTGATTTGCTGAAGCGCTTCAACACGCTGGCCGCCAACCCGGCCGCGCTGGCCGAAGTAGGCCCCGCCGCCCTCGCGCAAGCCGCCGCCACCTACCGCGTGCTGGTGCAGGACGTGCTGGGCCTGCGCGACGAGCCCCGCGCCAACGTGGAGCAGCTGCTCGAACTCACCCTCGGCTTCTACTCCGAGGCCAAAGCCGACAAAGCCTACGACAAAGTCGACCAGATTCGCGGCGCCCTCAAAACCCAGGGCATCGTGATAAAGGACACCAAGGCCGGCGTAGAGTGGGCCTACAGCGAAGAATAAATCAGCGGAAATCGTCTGTCATCCTGAGCACCGCGAAGGACCTTATCACGGCTGTGTTTAGTTAAAGTATCAATAAAGAATCCTGGCGCGATAAGGTCCTTCGCAAGCTCAGGATGACAGTTCCACCCCCATGCGTTTCCGCTCCTTCCGCCTTCCCCTTGCCGCGCTAGCCGGCCTCGTGCTGCTCACCGGCTGCCCCGATAAAAAATCGACCGAAACGGCCGAAACCAGCGCACCGGCCGCTGCGCCCGCATTGCCCAAGGCGCCGGTGTTCAATGCCGACTCGGCCTACGCCTTCACGGCTAAGCAGGTGGCTTTCGGGCCGCGCGTGCCCAACTCGAAGGCGCACATTGCCTGTGGCAACTGGCTTGTGGCCAAACTCAAAAGCTACAAGCTGAAGGTGATGGAGCAGCCCTTCGAGGCCATGACGTTTGACGGCACCAACATCCACGCCCGCAACATCATTGCGCAGTACCAGCCGCAGGCGGTGCGCCGGGTGGCCATTTTCGGGCATTGGGACACGCGCCCCTTCGCCGATGCCGACCCCGACCCCAAAAAGAAAAACAAGCCGATGGATGGCGCTTCCGACGGGGCCAGCGCCGTGGCCGTGGCCCTCGAAATGGCCCGCATCCTAAGCCAACTGCCCGAGGCGCAGGCGCCCGGCGTGGGCGTTGACTTTATCTTCTTCGACGCCGAAGACTGGGGCCACGACGAGACCACCCAGAAGGACCTCAAAAACCAGCTCGAAGGCGGCAGCACCGACTCGTGGTGCCTGGGCTCGCAGTATTGGGGTACGCACCTGCTGCCCGCCAACTACAAAGCCGAATACGGCGTGCTGCTCGACATGGTGGGCGCCAAGGGCGGCAGCTTCACCCGCGAAGAAACCTCGCGCACCAAAGCCCTCTTCGCCCTCGATAAAATCTGGAACGTGGGCACCCAACTCGGCTATTCCGATTTCTTCCGCTACGAAGACACCGGCGGCATCACCGACGACCACGTGTACACCAACAACGCGGGTATTCCGACAGTCGACATCTACGACCACCCGCGCTACGGTACCGATTACTTCCCGCCCTACCACCACGCCACTGCCGATAACATGAGCATCATCGACCGCAAAACGCTGAAAGCCGTGGGCCAGACGATGACGCAGGTGCTGTTTGTGGACTAAATGCTAACGTGGCCCGTTGAAAAAGCTGAAAAGCGGCCGTTGGGGCAACCCGGCGGCCGCTTTTGGCATTATCCGGGCTCACCTTTCCCTTTTTGCTGTTGAAATCTCTTCTTGCCTCCCTGCTGCTGCTGGTCCTCGTGCTGCCCGCGCTGGCCCAAAAACAATTACCCACCGTCGTCAGCCCGATGTTTTTGTTTCGGCAGCACCTCAACGTGCAGCCCTACGCTGGCAAGCCCTACCGCCTGGCTGCCCGCATGAAACTGACCGCGCCGGCCACCGACAGCGCCGATGCCAACGTCTTTGCTGCGTATTTCGACCTGAATAAGCAGTACCTCGGCAGCACCACGCCCGGCCTGATGCGGGCCAAACGTCGCGACGGCGCGTGGCGGTCCTTCGCCCTCACGGGCAAGCTGCCGGCCCGGGCTGTCCTGCTCGTCATCAATGCCAACACCTACCTGAATGGCACGTTCGGCTTCGATGATTTCACGCTGGAAGTCGAAACCAGCAAGGGCCACTGGCAGCCCGTGCCCGTGGCCAACGGCGACTTCAGCGTGGCCCGCACCGATAGCACCAGCCAATTTCCGAACGGCTGGCGGCCCAGCTACCTCGTGCCCGCCAACACCTACCGCACCGTGCTGGAGCCCTCCGGCAACCGCTACCTCGAAGTGGTGGGCACCGGCGTGGTACACTACGGCCACAACGCCCAGGCCGGCCACACCGTGGCCCTCAACGGCATCAAGCTCTACTACGAAACCTACGGCCAGGGCGAGCCGCTGCTGCTGCTGCACGGCAACGGGCAGTCCATCAACGCCTTTAGTGCCCAGATTCCGGAGCTGGCCAAGCACTACCAGGTAATTGCCGTGGATACCCGCGCCCAGGGCAAGTCGACCAACGGCAAGCAAACCCTCACCTACGACCTGTTTGCCGATGATATGAGCGCCCTGCTCAAGGCCCTCAACATTCCCGCCGCCCACGTCGTGGGCTGGAGCGACGGCGGCAACACCGGCCTCAGCCTGGCCCTGCGCCACCCGCAGCAGGTGAAAAAGCTGGTGACGATGGGCGCCAATCTCTGGTTCGATACTTTAGCCGTAACGGCCGCCACGCTAAAAGAGGTGAACAAGGACATTCGCATGGCCACCCTGCTGGGACCTGTCAACAAGCACGTGCGCCAGATGCGCCCGCTGCTTGTCCTACTGCGCGACTACCCGCGCATGAAAGCCCCCGACCTGGCCAGCATCGCCGCCCCCACGTTGGTGCTGGCCGGCGAGCACGACCTGATTCAGGATGCCCACACCCGCCTCATTGCCAGCAGCCTGCCGCACAGCCAGCTGCGCATCTTCCCTGGCCTCACGCACTACGTCCCGCGCGAAGACCCGGCCGCGTTCAACGCCGCCGTGCTGGGTTTCCTACAGGCTAAACCATAATGCGAAAGCGCCCGTGGAGTAGCTCCACGGGCGCTTTCGCTTTTGTAAATCAGAAGCCGCTAGTTACGCTCCTGAATAAACTCCTGGTTGGCTTTGAACCACGCCAGCGTCTGCTTCAGGCCCTCGCGGATGCGCACCTGCGGCTGGTAGCCCAGCAGGCGGTTGGCCTTCGAGATGTCGGCCAGCGAGTCGCGGATGTCGCCGGCGCGGTCGGGGCCGAACTTGGGGGCCAGGTCCGAGCCCGCTTCTTCGCGCAGGATGTCGTACATCTGCACCAGCGAGGTGCGGTCGCCCACGGCGATGTTGTACACTTGGCCCAGCGCCTCGGGGTTGGTTACCAGCGCGGCGCGGATGTTGGCTTCCACGCAGTTCTCCACGAAGGTGAAGTCGCGGGTCTGGCCGCCATCGCCGTTCAGCGTGGGCGGCTCGTTGCGCAGAATAGCGTCGATGAACAGCGGAATCACTGCCGCGTAAGCCCCGCCCGGGTCCTGGCGCGGGCCGAAGATGTTGAAGTAGCGCAAACCCACGATTTCCATGCCGTAGGTTTTGGCAAACACGTCGGCGTACAGCTCGTTGGCGTACTTCGTCACGGCATAAGGCGAGAGCGGCTTACCGATGCGGTCTTCCACCTTCGGCAGGCCGGGGTGGTCGCCGTAGGTCGAAGAAGAGGCGGCGTACACGAAGCGCTTCACGCCCGCGTCCTTGGCGGCGGTCAGCATCTGCACGAAGCCGCCCACGTTCACGTCGTTTGTCAGCACCGGGTCCTTGATGGAGCGCGGCACCGAGCCCAGCGCCGCCTCGTGCAGCACCACGTCCACGCCTGCGCAAGCCGCCGCGCAGGTGGCCGCGTCGCGGATGTCGCCCTCAATGATTTCCAGACGTGAGTCGCCGGCAAACAGCGCCAGGTTTTTGCGGAAACCGTTGGAGTAGTTGTCCAGCGTCCGCACTTTTTTCACGCCGTATTTCAGCAGATACTCCACGATGTTGGAGCCGATGAAGCCCGCGCCGCCGGTCACGAGAAAAGTCAGATTGTCGAGCGGCCGCTCGTGGAAGGGGTTGTCGTACACTTCGTTTAGTTAAGAGTTAAAAGTTAGGAGTTAAGAGTTGAAACCTAGTAGCTTGAGTGGCTTAAGCATCAACTCTTAACTACTGACTATTAACTCTCAACTGAAGCGCTAGCGCCCCGCGTATTGTTTTGCGTTGTATTCCTGGTACGCGCCGCTGGTCACGCTGTTCAGCCACTCCTCGTTTTCGAGGTACCAGTCCACAGTTTGGGCCAAGCCCTGCTCGAAGGTCACGGACGGCTTCCAGCCCAACTCGTTCATGATTTTGCTCGAGTCGATGGCATAGCGCATGTCGTGGCCGGCGCGGTCGGTCACGAACTTGATGAGCTTGCGCGAGGTGCCCACTTCCTGGCCGGTTTTCTGGTCCACCACGTCGCAGAGCAGCTCGATGAGCTTGAGGTTCTGCCACTCGTTCACGCCGCCGATGTTGTAGGTGTCGCCGTTTTTGCCCTTGTGAAACACCGCGTCGATGGCCGTGGCGTGGTCTTTCACGAACAACCAGTCGCGCACGTTTTCGCCCTTGCCGTACACCGGCACCGGCTGGCCGGTGCGCAGACGGTGAATGGCCAACGGAATCAGCTTCTCGGGGAAATGGTTGGGGCCGTAGTTGTTCGAGCAGTTGCTCAGCTTGATGGGCAGGCCGTAGGTGTGGTGCCAGGCGCGCACAAAGTGGTCGGAACTGGCCTTCGACGCCGAGTAAGGCGAGCGCGGGTCGTAGCTGGTTTCCTCCGTGAACATCTCGGGGCCGAAGTCCAGCGAGCCGTACACCTCGTCGGTGCTCACGTGGTAGAACACGTGGCCGTCGTAGCCGCCGGGCTGCCACAGGTGGCGCGCCGCGTTCAGCAGGTTCACGGTGCCAATAACGTTGGTTTTTACAAACGCCATCGGGTCGGTGATGCTGCGGTCAACGTGGCTTTCGGCCGCGAGATGAATTACCGCGTCGGGCTCCTCGTTGGCAAAAAGCTGGTCGATGAAGTTCTGGTCGGCAATGTCGCCTTTGATAAAGCGGTAGTTTTCAGCTTTCTCAATATCGCGCAGGTTCTCCAGATTGCCGGCGTAAGTCAGCGCGTCGAGGTTGAGAATCTGGTAGTTCGGGTACTTGGTAACGAACAGCCGAACAACGTGGGAGCCAATAAAGCCGGCCCCGCCGGTGATGAGGATTTTCATAATTAGCTGCTAGCTTTTAGCTGCTAGCGTTTAGCTTTTTCGTGTTAAAAAACTCTGAACAGAGCTATCAAATAATACCTATTGGCTATCAGCTAAAGCAACTTGCCACTTCCACGAGCTGGCGAGCGAATCGGCCAGCGAGGTTTCGGTTTTGAAGCCCAGTACCTGCTCGGCCTTGGTGGCATCGGCGTAGATGGCGGGCACATCGCCGGGGCGGCGTGGGCCGATGCTGTAATTCAGCTTCTGGCCGCTCACCTGTTCGAAAGTCTGCACCACTTCCAGTACCGAGTTGCCGTGGCCGGTGCCCACGTTGAAGGTCTCCACAGTTTCGGTGGCCTTGCGGTCAAGCAGGCGCTGCACGGCCACGATGTGGGCCTTGGCCAAATCTACGACGTGGATGTAGTCGCGCACGTTGGTGCCGTCGGGCGTGTCGTAGTCGCTCCCGTTGATGGTCAGCTTCTCGCGAATGCCCGCTGCCGTCTGGGTTATGAACGGCACGAGGTTATTGGGCACGCCCAGCGGCAGCTCGCCAATCTTCGCCGATTCGTGCGCGCCAATCGGATTGAAGTAGCGCAATAGAATGGTATGCAACGTGTTATCGGGCGCACCCGCCACGTCGTGCACTACGTCTTCACACATCTGCTTGGTGCGGCCGTAGGGCGACGAGGCCGGCTTGGTGGGCGTGGCTTCCGTTACGGGCAGCGCATCGGGGATGCCGTACACGGTGCACGACGACGAAAACACGAGGTTCTCCACGCCGAACTCCTTCATCACCTGCAGCAGCGTCAGCAGCGAACCCACGTTGTTCTGGAAGTAGGCCAGCGGCTTCGCCACCGACTCGCCCACGGCCTTGAACGCCGCGAAGTGAATCACGCCCTTGATGTCCTTTTCGGTCTCAAAAACCTGCCGCAGCGCCGCCACGTCGCCGCAGTCGATGCGGTAAATCGGCACGGCCCGGCCCAGGATAGCCTCAATGCCCGCCAGTGCCGACTCCCGCGAGTTGCTAAAGTCGTCGATAATAACGGGCTGGTAGCCAGCCTGCGCCAGCTCCACCACCGTGTGGGAGCCGATGTAGCCGGCCCCGCCGGTAACGAGAATCTTATTCATAGGGTCTTGGGGACTTAGGGTCTTGGGAACTTGGATTCCCGGCGCCTTAGGCATTTGGCTCGTCTGCGATTGCAGAAAAAACCAAGACCCTAAGTCCCCAAGACCCTAAGTCCCTAATAATTACAGGCTCCAGTATTGGATGTCTTTCATCTGGCCGCGGTACAGGCCTTTGATGTCGACCAGCACGGGGTTTTCGGCAGTAATGGACTGGAAGTAGGCTTCGTCCTTCTCGGCGTAAGCTTTGTGGCTCACGGCCACAATCACGGCGTCGTAGTCGGTGCGTACGTCGTCGTTGTGCGTCAGGCGGAAGCCGTACTCGTGGTGCAGCTCGTTCGAGTCGGCGTGCGGGTCGATGATGTCCACGTTCACCGAGAAGTTTTTCAGCTCCTGAATCACGTCGGCCACCTTCGAATTGCGGATATCTTCCACATTTTCTTTGAACGTGGCGCCCATCACCAGCACGCGGCTCTTGGCCACGTCCTTGCCCTTCTTAATCATCATCTGCACCGTTTTGCGGGCGATGTAGGCGCCCATGTTGTCGTTGGTGGTGCGGCCGCTTAAAATGACTTTGGCATCGTAGCCCAGCTCTTTGGCCTTGTAAGTCAGGTAGTACGGGTCGACGCCGATGCAGTGGCCGCCCACCAGGCCGGGGCTGAACTTGAGGAAGTTCCACTTAGTGCCGGCGGCTTCGAGCACCTCGTAGGTGTTGATGTTCATGCGGTCAAAAATCATCGACAGCTCGTTCATCAGCGCAATGTTGACGTCGCGCTGGGTGTTTTCGATGATTTTGGCGGCTTCGGCCACGCGGATGCTGCTGGCGCGGTGCACGCCGGCATCTACCACCAGCTCGTACACTTTGGCAATGGTGTCGAGGGCTTCCTGGTCGTTGCCGCTCACCACCTTCACGATGCGGCGCAGGGTGTGCTCCTTGTCGCCGGGGTTGATGCGCTCGGGCGAATAGCCCACTTTAAAGTCAGTCGGGAATTTCAGGCCCGACAGGCGCTCCATCACCGGAATGCAGTCTTCCTCGGTGCAGCCGGGGTACACAGTGCTCTCAAACACCACGTAGTCGCCCTTTTTCAGCACCTTGCCCACCGAGCCCGATGCGCCGAGCAGGGGCTTGAGGTCGGGCATGGCGTGCTCGTCGATGGGCGTGGGCACGGCCACGATGTAAAACTGCGCCTGGCGCAATACTTCCAGCGAGTCGGTGAAGGTGATATCGCAACCTTCGAAATCTTTCGCCTCCAGCTCGCCGCTGGGGTCGATGCTTTGCTTCATCTGGGCCACCCGGCCGGCGTTGATATCGAAGCCAATCACCTTCAGCTGCTTGGCGAATTCGAGGGCGATGGGCAGGCCTACGTAGCCGAGGCCGATGACGGCCAGCGTGGCCTCTTTGCGCAATAGTTGGTCGTACACGAGAAGTAGTTGTCGGTTGCTGATGTATTCGGTTGCTAGCTGCTGGCTTTCGGCAGCTTAGAGGTTTTAGAGGCCACCGGCTGCACCGTGGTGCCGTCGGGGCTGAGCTCGTATTTTTCGTTGGTTTCGGGGCAAGCGGCCCGGCCCTGCGCGTCGAATTCGAGGCGGTGGCCGGCGGCGCTCATCCAGCCCTGCGGGCGGGCGGGGGTGCCGTATACGAGGGCATAGGCCGGAACGTCGTGCGTAACCACGCTGCCGGCCCCCACGAAGGCGTAGCGGCCCAGCCGCACGCCGCACACGATAGTGGCATTGGCCCCGATGGTCACGCCCTGCTCCAAGTAAGTAGTAAGGTATTGCCCGGGGCCCTTACGCGGAATGGCGCTACGCGGGTTCTTCACGTTGGTGAATACCACGGAGGGGCCCAGAAAAACGTCGTCCTCGCAGATAACGCCGCCGTAGAGGCTCACATTGTTCTGCACCTTCACGTTGCGGCCCAGCGTCACGCCGTCGGCCACAAACACGTTCTGGCCCAGGTTGCAGTTTTCGCCCAGGTCGGCCCCCGCCGAGATGTGGCAGAAGTGCCAGATGCGGCTGCCCCGGCCCACCTGGCAGCCTTCGTCGAGGATGGCCGTGGGGTGGGCGTAGTAATCGGGGGTGGAGTGCGACATGCGGGCAGCGGGTGGTTTCGGACCGCAAAGGTAAGGCAGCGAGCGGGGTTGGGGTCGTACTTTTGGGTAATCCACCGAAACCGACTCTGTTATGGGCCTGCCTGCTTTCAAACTAGATTCCGAAGAATTCGTTTCGCCCGATGAATACCTGCGCCTGGAACGCGAGGCCGAGCACAAACACGAATATATAGCCGGCAAAATCGTGGCCATGGCTGGCGCCAGCTATGCGCATAATCGCATTTGTTCCAACTTGACGGTAGAAATTGGCGCGCAGTTGCGGGGCAAAAGCTGCTCCGTAGTGGGCAGCGACCAGCGCCTGCAAATTCTCAACAGCAGCGCTTTTGTGTACCCTGACCTGACGGTGGTCTGTGGCAAGCCGGAGTTCAATGAGGACAAAAAGCCCGATACACTACTAAATCCCACGCTGCTTGTCGAAGTGCTTTCGCCCAGCACCAGCCAGTACGACCGCAGCGATAAGTTCATGCTTTACCGCCAGGTGCCCAGCCTGCGCCAGTACTTGGTGCTGGATTCCCAGGCGGCCTACGCCGAGCTGCATTCGCGTGATGAATTGGGCCGCTGGGTGCTCACCGAAACCCGCGACCTGAGCGCCGTGCTGGACCTCAGCAGCATCGGCTGCCAGGTGCCGCTGGGCGAGGTGTATGTGGGCGTTGAGTAGGATTAGTCCTTAGTGCTTGCCTTGAATTGATTCCAGCAGTGAGGCAATGCCGTAGCCGAATGAAATCATGAGGTAAAAGCAAAAACTTACGTAGGTTAACCAAAGCATCCCGATGAAGACTGCTATTGATTCGCCCACGTGCCGTTGGCGTAATGACCACACCAGCAGGCCGGTATTGAACACCATTCCCAGCCCCCAACAAATTAGCATATTGGTTTCTATAGCTGCCTGAGACAATGCTACGCTACTGCCAGGCGCTTTCACAAAATCAATATAAAGCGACGCATACGCCCACAAGCTGTTGAGCAACAGCATGACCAACAGCATCAGGAAGAAGCGAGGCCAAGCCGACCACAGATTTCCGACTTGCTGATAGGGCATGGCAGCGGCTCGTTACAGCTTCACGCACACGTTCTGCGCCTCGGTGAAAAACCGCAGGGCTTCCAGCCCGCCTTCGCGGCCCACGCCGGAGTTTTTCATGCCGCCGAAGGGCGTGCGCAGGTCGCGGTGCAGCCAGGTGTTCACCCACACAATGCCGCTGTGCAACTGGTGGGCCACGCGGTGGGCCCGCTGCAAGTCGCGCGTCCAGATGGTGGCCGACAGGCCGTAGTCGGTACTGTTGGCCATCATCAGCGCCTCCTCGTCGGTATCAAAAGGAGTAAGGGTGACGACCGGGCCGAAAATTTCCTCCTGGTTCACGCGGCAGTCGAAGGGCAGGTTCTCGAACACGGTAGGCTCCAGGAAATAGCCGCCGGCGCAGCGGCCGGGCACGGTGGCGCGGTGGCCGCCGGCCAGCAGGGTGCCGCCCTCGGCGTGGGCCAGCTCGATGTAGGCCAGTACTTTCTGCAGATGCGCTTCGCTCACCAGTGCGCCCTGTTTGGTGTCGGCTTCGAATGGGTCGCCGATTTTCTGGGTCTGCAGCTGCCGGAGAAACTCGGTTTTGAAGGCCTCGTAAATCGGGCGCTCGATAAAGATGCGCGAGCCACAGAGGCAAATCTGACCCTGGTTGGCGAAGCTGCTGCGGATGCTGGTGGCCACGGCGGCGGCCAGGTCGCAGTCGGCAAACACGAGGTTGGGGTTTTTGCCGCCCAGCTCCAGGCTCAGCTTTTTGAACATCGGTGCGGCGGTGGCGGCCAGGTGCCGCCCGGTGGCCGTGCCCCCGGTGAAACTGATGGCCTTGATGCCCGGATGCTCCACAATGGCCTGCCCGCAGTTCGGCCCATTGCCATGCACGATGTTGAGCACGCCTGCTGGCAGGCCAGCTTCGATGCATAATTCACTCAACAAAAAAGCCGTGGCGGGCGTGATTTCCGACGGCTTGGCTACCACGCAGCAGCCCACGGCCAGTGCAGGCACAATTTTCCAGGTGAAGAGGTAGAGCGGCAGGTTCCAGGGCGAGATGCAGCCCACCACGCCCACGGGGTGGCGCACGGTATAGTTCACGGCCACGCCTTCCTGCACGTGGGCTTCGGTAGCGAAGTGCCCGGCGGCGGTGCCGAAAAAGTGGAAATTGGAAGCCGCGCGGGGAATGTCCATCACGCGGGCCAAACTCAGGGGCTTGCCATTGTCCTGGCTTTCGGCGCGGGCCAGGCGCTCCAGGTTGGCGTCGATGAGGTCGGCGATTTTAACCAGCAGGCGGCCCCGGTCTTCGGCCGGCAGGGCGCGCCAGGCGGGCAGGGCGGCTTCGGCGGCGGCCACGGCGGCGGCCACGTCCTCGGCCGTTGAGTCGGGAATCTGGCCGTAGACCTGGCCCGTGGCGGGCTCCACGTTGTCGAGGTAGCGGCCGGCGCGGGGCGGCACGAGCTGGCCGTTGATGTAGTTCTGAAGGCAAAGCATGGGCAGGAACGGGGCAGGAATGAATCCCAAAGTAACGGCCCGGCAACCAAGCTTGGGCGGCTGCAGCGTCTCCCGCGCCCCACAAAAAAACGCAGGCGGGAAAAGGCGGATGCATTAGCTAGCTTTGTAGCACCGCATTGTCCCTTCCCGCGCCTTTTGGTGCCGCTTATTCCTTTTCGCTTGCCTGTTCTCTCCGTCATCATTCCGGCCTATAACGAAGCCACGCGGGTGGGGCGCACCATCGAGCAGGTGCTGACTTACCTGCACGCGCAGCCGTTCAGCAGCGAGCTTATCGTGGTGAGCGATGGCTCGACCGACAACACCGGCCAGGTAGTCGAAGGCTACTTCGCCGCCCACCCCGACACCATTGCCACCCGGCTCATCAGCTACCCCGCCAACCGGGGCAAGGGCTACGCCGTGCGCCAGGGCCTGCTGGCCGCCACCGGCACCGTGGCCCTGTTTTCGGATGCCGACCTGTCGACGCCCATCGAGGAACTACACAAAGTGGTTGACCCCATTCTGGCCGGCCAATACGACGTAGTGTTCGGTTCGCGCGCCCTCGACCGCAGCCTGATTGGCGTGCACCAGCCCTGGGTGCGCGAGTACAGCGGCCGGGTGTTCAACCAGATTATGCAGTGGGCCACCGGCCTGCCCTACGCCGACACGCAGTGCGGCTTCAAAGCTTTCCGCATGGCGGCCTGCCGGCCCATTGTAGAAGGCGCGGTGCTCGACCGCTTCGGCTTCGACGTGGAATTGCTGTACCTGGCCCACCGGGCCGGCCTGCGCCTGCTGGAGCAGCCCGTGCGCTGGAACGATGCCGCTGGCAGCAAAGTAGGCTTCTTCAGCGGGCTCGATGGTTTTCGGGAACTGCGCCAGCTGCGCCGCCGCGCCCGCCGCGGGCACTACGATGCGGCCTTGAACCGTACCCGCCTAGCGCAGGCCCGGCCCGTCGATTTGCCCGGCAATTCTTCGACAGCTCCCTAACGTATCACCTTTCTTTCGCGGCGCGCATATGCCAGACTTTTCCTCCTCCTCGCCCATTCAACGGTGGGTGGTGCCGGCTTTTTTTGCGATGGTGCTGGTGCTGGGCCTGTCGATATTCCGGGATTTTGGCTTTTCCATCGATGAGAACCAGCAGCGCGACACGGGCATGGTGAGCCTGAAGCACGTGGCCCAGAAAATAAGTCCCGAATGGGTAAAAAAAGACCCAAACTTCGAGCGCTACAGCGTGCCGCTGGCCGAATATACCGACCGCGACTACGGCGTGGCCTTCGAAACCTCGGTTTCGTACGTGGAGCGCCTGCTGCAGATTGAGGAGGTGCGCCACAAGTTCTGGCTGCGGCACCTGTTCACGTTTCTGGTTTCGTTCGGGGGGCTGATAGCCGTGTACCAGCTGGCGGCCCGGCGGTTTCAGGACTGGCGCATTGGCCTGCTGGCAGCCAGCTGGCTGCTGCTTTCACCACGCCTGTTTGCCGAGTCGTTTTACAACGATAAAGACCTGGTGTTCATGGCGCTGTTTGCCATTGCTACCAACACGGCCGTGCGCCTGCTGCGGCGGCCCACGGCGGGGCGGGTGTGGTGGCACGCGCTGGCCTGCGCCATCACCATCGATGTGCGGATTATGGGCATTCTCGTGCCTGCCGCCACGGTGGCCCTGCTGGGGTGGCGGGCCGTGCGGCACGAAATAAGCTGGCCCCGCGTGCTAACCCTGCTGGCCAGCTACGGGGCACTCACGGCCGTGCTGGTGGTAGCGTTCTGGCCCTACCTGTGGGCTTCGCCAGTCGTCAATTTTTTTGAGGCGTTCCGCAACATGGCCGCTTTTCGCTGGGGCGGTGTGGTGCTGTACCAGGGCGAGATGGTGCGCGCCACCGACCTGCCGTGGCACTACGCGCCCGTGTGGCTGGGCATCACCACGCCGGTGCTCTACGTAGGGTCGGGGCTGCTGGGCATTGGGCTGGTGCTGCGCGAGCTGCTGCGGCAGCGCTGGCGGCTGTGGGCCAACGACGACCAGCTGCAGGACCTGTTGTTTCTGGGCCTGGGCCTGGGGCCGCTCCTAGTCGTGATTGCCCTGCACTCGGTGCTGTATGATGGCTGGCGGCAGCTCTATTTCGTGTACCCAGCATTTCTGCTGCTGGCGGTGCGCGGATGGGTCGCGGCCCTCAACTGGCAGCCCGGCTGGCCGCAGTGGCGTCGGCTAGTGTACGGAGTTACGGCCATTAGCGCAGCGGTGATAGGCGTGCAGATGATTGCCATGCATCCGCTCCAGATGGTGTATTTCAACGTGTTGGCGGGCAGCAACGTGGCCGAGCGGTTCGAAATGGACTACTGGGGCCTGGGCTACCAGGAAGACCTGGCCTACATTGCTGAGCACGACAGCCGCACGGGCATCAAGGTATATTCACCGCCTCCCACACCCGCGGTCATGTCTCTTCAAATGTTGCCCGACGAGCAGCGCAAACGCATGCAGATTGTCGACCAGGAAGAAGGGGCCGACTACGTTATCACCAATTACCGTTGGCATCCGCAGCCCTATCCCTATCTGCCCGGGGCTGAGGTGTACCAGTTGCGGGCCGATGGCCGGCGCGTACACTCCATTTTCCAACTGCGCTGGTAGGGCCACCACTGGCGGGGTCGAGGGCGTAGGTGTTTTTCACCAGCCGGGGCCGGGCTTCGGTGCCCACGTAGTAATACACATCAGTGTCAACGGGCCGAATGAGCAGGTCATCGACCAGCAGGTCGTGGCTTTCATACAACACAATCAAGTGGTCGACGCCGGGCTTGATACGAATTGGCAGGACCACCCGCACCCAATCGCCGTCGACTTCGGTAGTCGAGTTGGACCCTATTCCCTGGTGGTCGACCATCGCACCATTAGCCAGCTGCTTTACCTGCATGTTGCCCAATCCATAGGCCGTCTGGGCATTCACCCATACGCTTACCTCGTAGCGGCCAGTATCGCCCGGGGTCGGCAGGGGGCCTTCGTATAAGGTTGAGAACTGGTCGCCGGGCTCATGAAAAGCGCCCGGAGCTAGGTGGCCGCGCCGGTCATTACCCTTGTCGTACGATTGTAGCAGTACTGCCTTGGGGCTCGTGACAAACAGGCCATTGGCCTGCCGACGCAACGTGGGCAGCAATGCCTGAGCATGGGCGCGCTCAGTTGCCAGGTCGTTGACTGCCAGGGCCGATACTGGTAGTTCGTAGAGGTCGGACTCAGGCCGACTGGCAAGGCGATGCGCCATTCCTACCAACCGCCGTTCAGCGGCATTAAGGGATGCCGGCACTACCACCAAAAGGATAGGCTTGGCGTTAGGCAGTTGGGATACTAGCTGCCTGGTTATCAGTGGGCTGCTTAGTAGTTGCGTAATTGCCAGCGTTTGGCTCACCGAGGAGCGGGCCATATGCACAGCCAGCAGGGGTAGCCCCGTGCTGAGCGATGCCTTGTAAGATTGATAGCGGGCATTCGGGTCGCCCTCGATGTCAATTTTATCGGTTCCGATTGCGAAGAAAGGCAGTGGCAAAATGGCCTGAAAATCAGCAGGCTTGCGGTTAGCCCAGCTCAGGAAATCAGGGTAGTTATTAGTGTCCTGCGCAATATCGAGGGCATCGGGCTGCCAACTGATAATGTCGGCCTTAATATGACTGTGCACATAGGCTTCGGCGGTCCATATCAGCAGCAGCGGTAGCAGCAGCGCGCCGCTCCAGGCCGTGCCGTACCGCCAGTGCTGGCGCAGGTAGCGGACCAGCCGGTAGAAATAGTAAGCCGCGTACACCCCGGCCACGTAATAAAACGGCCAGGCAAAGCGCCCCAGCGACCGGAACTGTTTCACGGCGGGCACTACATCGGCCAGCCAGCCCAGGCCGGGTATGGCAAACGGGTAGGCCATGCTTAGCACCAGCAACAGCCCGGCGGCACCCAGCCCAACCCGCAGGTGCGCGGGCGCTACCGGCCGGTACATCCGCTGCCAGCGCCGCCGCAGGGCGTAGCGCACCAGCAGCACCAACGAGAGCACCAGTGCCAGGTCGGCTACCGCGCCAATGTAGGAAAAGCCTTCGGGGTGGGCTTCGCCGGTATGCAGCCACTCCTTCCAGAAGGACTTGAAGGGTTCTTCGACCGGCACAAACACGCTGCTGAAGCTGGCTACGTACAAACCGAAGCCGAAGGGGTTGCGGGCGCGGTCGGTAACGGAGTCGGCCAGCACCAGCCACCCCTGGAACAACACCAGTGGTGCCAGCGCCGTGATAACCAGGCTGCCCAGCCAGCGCCAGAGCGGGAGTGGCCGCTGCACTTTCCGCCGGCCTTCCTGCACGGCCAGCACCAGCACGTGGGCCAGCAGAAAAAACGAGGACATTGCCAGGTAATAGGCCGATACCAACCCCAGCAGAAAGCTGGCGGTAGCGTAGGCCACGTACCAGCGGGTGCGGCGGGGCGCGGCCTGAATGCGCACCAGGCAATACCACAGCAGCGGAATGGCGCAGCCGTAGCTCAGGGTCATGTGGCTTTCGATGCGGCTGTTTTGGGGGGCCAGAAAGCCAATGAGCAACGCCGCCACCGCGGCAAACAGAACCGGCAGATGGGTGCGACGTAAAATAGCATAAAGCACCACTGGCGCTATCACCATTGAGCCCAATGCCAGCAAGTTGATTATTGCGATGGCGTTGCCGGTGGTGACAACGCCCAACGGCCGGGCCAGCGTGGCCAGGCCGCTCACCAGGGGCTGCAGGTCGGGGTAATTGTAGTGCTCCCCAAACGGGTAGTTCATGCCCGTAAAGCGCTGGCCGTGGTCGTACTTCATGAAGTAAGCCGCCACGAAGTAGTTCTTCAGGCCGTCGCCGGCGCCGCTGAAAAAATAGGCCGATGGCTGGCGCAACATGTTGGCAAACAGCACATAAACCCAGCCGGCTGCTGCGGCCAGCACCCCGCCCATGCCCAGCCAGTGGGCCTTGTCAGCACGCTTCATAAAAACCAAGCAAAGCTAATGAAACCGTAAAAGTAGCATCCCGGCCCCGTCCCCCGTGCCGCCCATTGAAATAGCCGGGCCGCCTGCTCGCCAGGCACTGTCCAGCTGATAAACTATTCGCTCCATTGATGCATCGCTTTAGCCAAATGCCCCTTAGTTTTGCGGCGCTCCTCCGAGTCCAAATCGCTACATCATTTGCTTTTATGAAACCCCTTTCCCTTTTTGCTGCCGTTGCATTCGTTACCACGCTGGGCTCGTGTTCGAAAGACTCTTCGGCCAACTTGCCCGAAGGCACCGTGACGTACAACAATTTCGAGAATGTGCAGGGCTGGGGAGGCGCCAACGAGCCCAGCGTCACGACCGAACGTGCGCACTCCGGCAAGTACTCGGTAATAACCAAGCCAGAGCTGGACTTTGGCTATACTTACGTGAATACCCTGGGGCAAATGACGGGCGGCAAACCCAAGAAAATAACCGTATCGGGGTGGGCCTGGGTGCCAGACAAGGATGCCAACGCCGCGCTGGTAGTTGACATCAAGCACTCGCCCGCCAACGGCAGTCAGGTATTCTACGGGCTCTTGGAAATGGGGCGCAATGTGAAGAAGTTTGGTGATTGGCAGGAGGTAAACAAAACCTTCGATTTGCCGGACTCCATTGCTTCCGGCAACCTGTGCAAAGTATACATGTGGCGCGGCAGCAGCCCTCGCCCGGTGTACCTCGACGACGTTTCAATTAAGATTGAGAAGTAGCCCTTCCATTGGCGGCTATCCTGGCAGGCACTTGAACCAATGCTAGTATTCAGTTTAAGAAACTGAATACTGCCAGCTTGTAGCAATTGTCGTAGAGTGGGGTGAAAGTGCGGGTCTTAATTTTCTTGTTGGTTGCTCCTTTGCGCTACCCATGGGCCAGTCTTTTGTTCGCTTGTTGGGAATCCTGTTGCTACTTGGGCTAAGTAGCAGAGTTGCGCAGGCCCAGCGCCGCATCAATTACGCCGACTGGCGGCTTGAATGGAGTGACGAGTTCAACCAAGCCTCCGACACGGTGGCGCTGGCCAACCACTGGAACTTCGCTTTCCCGTGGGGCCGCAACCTGATAAATAACCTCGAAACCGAGTTCTACACCGGCGCGGGCGTGCGCGCCGACTCGGGCGGGGTGCTGCACCTGGTGGCCCGCAGGCTCGACAAGCCCATTCCCTACCTCGGCAAGCAGCTGCGCTACTCGTCGGGCATGCTGATGAGCCACCACCCGCTCGATTCGCTGCGCCCCAAAAGCTGCCCCGACCCGGCCGACGGCTTCAGCTACGGCCTGTTTGAGGTGCGCTGCCGGCAGCCCGCGCATCTGAACGTGTTTCCGGCCTTCTGGCTGTGGGGGGGCGGCCCCGATGAGTTCGACGTATTCGAAGGCGGCCGCGACCAGTTCGCCAGCACCATCCACACCGATACGCCGGGCTACTGGTACCCAACCCGGACCCGTACCGATGCCTGTTCCTGTGTATTCTTCAGCGCCGACCCCGCGGGCGACCTGCACGACCAGTTCCATACCTACGGCCTCGAGTGGCGGCCCAACGAGGCGGTGTTCTATTTCGACGGCTACCCCATCCGGCGCGAAACGCGGCTGCTGGCCACCGGCTGCGCCATGTACATCATCGTAAACCTGGCCATGTGGAACTGGGCCGACGTGCCGGCCGACACGCTGCACATAGATTACATCCGCGTGTACCGCCCCCGCCACCTGCCCGACCCCGTGGCCGTGGTGCGCTGGGGCGGCCAGCAGCCCGGCTCGGAGTACGAATGGACGCCCTTGGAACACAAGCCCGGCCGCGGCGTGGAGGGCCGCGTGCAGCGCTGGGAAGCCCGCCCGCAGCCCAACGGCCGCCTGGCCCTGCAACTCACCGACAACCTGAACGCGGCCTGCGACGTGATGCTGCCCCTGCCCGTGAACAACCGCTGGGACCCGCCCTGGATGGTATTCGATGGCCTGCCTGATGTGCAGATGCACTTCACCAGCCCCGATTCGGTGGCCTGGCAGCTATCCGACCGTTGGGGCCGGCCCGTGGTGGCCGGCACGGCCCCCGGCGGCGCCGAGTGGCGGCCGCGCTGGCCCCGCCTGGCGCCCGGCCACTACGCCCTGCACCTGCGCCAGGGGCCGGCGGTGGCCACCCAAACCGTTGTCGTGCTGGGCCGCGGGCTGCGCGATGACCAACCGCTGGCGGCCTGGTTGGAACCCGCCCCGTCACCCGTGGCCGATTCGGTGGCGGCCCCTTAGCCGCACCGCACGCGTTTTCGGGCCGCTGGCACCCGCCGCATGCGGTGGCCGGCGTTACTTTGCGCGCTCGTTTCCACTCGTATGAAATTACGCTTTCCGCATCCGTACTCCCTCATTGCCATTCTGCTGCTGTTTGTGCTGATGGTGCAGGCGCGCCTGTGGGCCCCATATTGGGACACCCGCAACGTGCAGGCCATCCTCACTTGGGATGCCATGGGCTACTACCTCTACCTGCCGGCCCAGTTCATCTACCACGACCTGAGCCAGATGCACTTCGCGGCCGACATCATGCGCGAGTACGGGCCCAGCGGCTCGTTCTACCAAGCCGCGCAGGTGCCCGGCGGCCCCGAAGGCCACCTGGTGATGAAGTACACCTGCGGCCTGGCCATCCTCTGGACGCCGTTTTTCTGGCTGGGCCACTGGGCCGCCGGCTGGCTGCACTACCCGCAAGACGGCTTTGCGGCGCCCTACCAGATTGCCATTGCCTTCGGCGGGTTGCTTTATGGCCTGCTGGGGCTGGGGCTGCTGCGCCGGGTGCTGCTGCGCTACTACTCCGATGTGGTGACGACGCTGGTGCTGGTGACGCTGGTGCTGGGCTCCAACTACTTCCAGTACGCCGTGTTCGATGCGGCCATGGCCCACAGCGCCTTGTTCACGCTCTATGCGTTGCTACTCTGGCTCACGGTGCGCTGGCACGAGCGGCCCACGCGGCTGGGGGCGCTGGCCATCGGGCTCACGTTGGGTTTGATGGTGCTTATTCGGCCTTCCGAGGCGGTGGCGGCGGTGCTGCCGGTGCTGTGGGGCGTGGGCTCGGTGGCGGCGGCCCGCCAGAAGCTGGCCTTGCTCATCACCCGCTGGCCCGATGTGCTGCTGCTGGGGCTGGGAGGCCTGCTGGGCGTGCTGCCCCAGGCTTTGTACTGGAAATGGGCTACCGGCCACTTCCTGTTCTACTCCTACGGCGACCAGCACTTCAGCTTTCTGCACCCGCACACCTGGGATGTGCTCTTCAGCTTCCGCAAGGGCTGGCTCATCTACTCGCCGCTGCTGCTGCTGCCGCTGGCGGGGCTGCTGGTGCTGTGGCGGCGGCACCGGGCGGTGGCCGTGCCGGTGCTGGCGTTTTTCCTGCTGAACCTGTGGGTGGTGTCGGCCTGGGACATCTGGTGGTACGGCGGCAGCCTGGGGCAGCGCGCCCTGGTGCAGAGCTACGCCGTGCTGGCCCTGCCTTGGGCGGCGGCTGTGGCCTGGCTGCTGGAGCCCGGCCGCCGGCCGCTGGTGCGTGTGGCCGCCGCCGTGCTGGCCGTGCTGCTGGTCGATTTGAACCTGTTTTCGCACTGGCAGTACATGCGCTCCATCATCAGCCCCGAGGAGATGAACCGGCGCTATTTCTTCGCCGTGTTCAACAACACCATGCCCACGCAGGCCGACTACAACCTGCTCGATGTGAAGGCTCACCTGCCCAAGCCCGAGCGCTACTACCGGCCACAGTCGCTGGGCAAGCTCGATTTTGAGAACCAGGCCCCCGACCCGGCCAGCGGCATTTCGGTCGATGTGGGTTACTACAGCCGCCAGTCGTTTCATGCCGATGCGGCCCACGCCTACGGGCCCGCCGTGGCCGTGCCGCTGGAAAGCGCCGGCCTGCGCCCCGGCCAGTTCGTGCGGGCCTCTTGCCGCGTGTTCTCCGATTACGGAGCCTGGGGCAACAGGCTGGTGCTAAGCGTGGACCGCGCCGGTAAACCCGTGGTCTGGGAAGCCATTCGACTGCAGAATAACCTCAGCGTAAACCGCGCCTGGAACCGCGTGTACTTCGATGTGCCCCTGCCGGCCGATGCCCGCCCCGACGACGTGCTGAAAGTGTACGTGCTGAGCGAAAACGCCTCGAGCTGCTACATCGACGACGTGCAGGCCGAGCTCATGAAGCCCGCTACCGACTGGTAGGACGCTGCTCTTAATGAAGAATGGGAGACTGGAAAATAGCTGAATAGGTCAGAATTTCCTTATTCCTCATTCCTCATTCCTCATTCCTCATTCCTCGTTAAGCCGAAGGCGCTACTGCCCCAGCAGGCCGTACTTGATGATGCAATAGATGGCGCGGAAGCCATCACGCCAGCCAATTTTCTTGCCTTCGGCGTAGGTGCGGCCGTAGTAGCTGATGCCTACTTCGTAGATGCGCACGTCCTTCACGCGGGCTACTTTGGCCGTCACCTCGGGCTCAAAACCGAAGCGCTTCTCCTGCAATTGCAGGCCCTGAATGATATCGCGCCGGAACAGCTTGTAGCAGGTTTCCATGTCGGTCAGGTTCAGGTCGGTCATCATGTTGCTCAGGAACGTGAGCATCTGGTTGCCGATGCTGTGCCAGAAGAACAGAATGCGGTGCGGGTTGCCGCCAATGAAGCGCGAGCCGAACACCACGTCGGCAAAGCCCTTGAGAATGGGCTTCATGAGGCAGTTATACTCCTCGGGGTCGTACTCCAGGTCGGCGTCCTGAATGATGACGTAGTCGCCGGTGGCCTCGCGGATGCCCGTGTGCAGGGCCGCGCCCTTGCCCTGGTTCACGGCGTGCTCGAGCAGGCGCAGCTGCATTTCGGGGTAACGTGCCGCGTAGGCCCGAATGGTTTCGGCCGAAGCATCGGTCGAGCAGTCGTTGACGAGGATAATCTCCTTGCCAATGCCGTTCACCAGCTCCAGCCCGCGCAGCAAATCCAGAATCTGGTGGATGGTGCGGGCCTCGTTGTAAACCGGGATGACGATGGAAAGCGTATCGAATTTAACCACTGGAAAGGCTTGAGCAGGGCATAGAAGCTGTAAAGCTAGCAGTCAGTGAACAGTTATCAGCGAGCAGTTATCAGTAAATAACCGACTGTTCATGGATAACTGCTCACTGAATAACTGCCTAAAGTGCCCCCGTGCGGCCGCCATCCACGGGCACGCTGGTGCCGTTGATGTAGCCGGCGGCCGGCGAAGCCAGGAAGGCCACAGCCGCGGCCACTTCCTCGGCCAGCCCGAAGCGCCGCGCCGGAATGGTCTGGAGCATGGCGGCTTCAATGGATTCGGCCGACTGCCCGGTCTGGGCCACTTTCTTTTCGATGAGCGAGTGGTGGCGCTGCGTGAGCGTGGCCCCGGGCAGCACGTTGTTGACGGTGATGCCGTGCGGCCCCAGCTCGTTGGCCAGGGTTTTGGCCCAGCTGGCCACCGCTCCCCGGATGGTGTTGCTCACGCCCAGCCCCGGCAGTGGCACCTTCACCGAGGTGCTGATGATGTTGATGATGCGCCCGAAGCCAGCCGCCCGCATGGCCGGCACCAGCGCCTGCGCCAGCAAGTGGTTGCAGATAACGTGCTGATTGAACGCCAAACGTAGGGCATCAACCGGTGCGTCGAGCAGCGGCCCGCCGGCCGGCCCGCCGGTGTTGTTCACCAGAATATGAAAGCCGCCAGGGTGCTCGGCCAGGTAGCCCTGCACCACTTCGGCGAGGTGGCTGGGGTCGTCGAAATCGGCCACCAGGTAGTCGTGCGTGTGGCCGGTGGGCGTGGGCAGGGCGGCCACGGTTTCGCGCAGGCGGTCTTCGTTGCGGGCCAGCAGCGTGAGGCCGCAGCCACGCTCGGCCAGGAGCTGGGCCACGGCCCGGCCAATGCCCTGGGTGCTGCCGCCCACGAGGGCGCGGTAGGGGAGAAGGTCACTCATAATTATTCGGGAATGAGAAAAGAAAATGACGAAACGGGCCGAAAATTTAGGGTTTAGGCGGCGAGAAAAGCACCAGGCTGTCGACGGGCTGCTCGCGGTAGCCGAGGGGCAACAGCAGCTGGCGCAGGCGCTGGTGGGCGGGCTGGTCGCGGAAGCGGGGCTCGACGACGAACGCGGCCGGCTGGTAGCGGCGCAGAAAGTCCTGCATCTGCCCGGGCGTGGGGCCGGCGCCTATCGAGTCGGGCCGCGTTTGGGCCAGCAGCAGGGCGTGGAGCACGGGCTCGGCATCGAGTGAGGCAAATTGCTCGGGGCTCACCCGCGAGATGTAGCCGGTGGGCAGCTTCTTGTGGTGCTGGGTTTGGTAGAAGAGCTGCGCGGCTTTGAACTCGCCCACCTGCCGCGAGCCATCGACAATGCCGAGCGGAATGGTAATGAGCGAGCTACCGGGTAGTTGCGCCACTTGCTGGTAAGCGCGCGGCACATCGCCGGGGCTCAGCAGCGGGAACGGGCGCGGCCAGAATTCGACCAGCACCACGGCAAATAGCAGCAGGCTGAAAGCCAGTTGGCCGGCCGGTTTCAGGCGGCCGGCCCAGGCCGCTTCGAGGGCGCTGAAGGAGACGATGGGCAGCAGCAGTCCGGCCATCATTATCCAGCGGGTGGGGCAACGCAGGTTGCTAAGCAGCGGCACGAAGTGCAGCACGGCCGTAGGCAGGTTCAGCCGCTCGTGGCCCAGCACCCGCACCGAGGGGATGGTGAACAGCAGGAAAACCACCAGCACCCAGGCCAGCGGCCGCCCGCCCGCATCGGCGAAGCGGGCCGAGGCCGGCCGGCGGTGCCACCAGCGCAATATTCCCAGCGCCAGGGCCAGCAGCGGCAGCGCGTAGCCGATGAAGACGGTATTTTCAATCGAGCCCGGCGAGTTGAATACTTTGGGGTTGTGCAGCAGCCGGGCCGCCCAGTCCCAGTACACCCAGAGGCTGCTGGCCGGTGGCAGCAGGAACGCCACCAAATCGCCGCCCCACCAGATGCTTTTCTCGGGCAGGCCCGACATGCGCAGCAGCCTGATTACGATGTGGCTGACCACCAGAATGCCCACCAGCCAGGCCCAGGTGCGCCAGTTCCGCCACCGGATGCGGCCCAGCCGCAGCCCGAACCACGCCGCGTAGGCCGCCGAAAAGTACAGCAGCCCAAACAGCACGTAATAGTCGCTCAACAGCGTGAGGATGCCCAGCCCGGCGCAGGCCGCCACCGCGCCCCAGCTGCGCACCCGCGGCAGCCAGCGCCCTTCGGTAAATTCAAAAGCCCGCAGAAAAGCCAGCACGTAGAACGGCACCGTGGCCGTGAGCTCCAGGTTGACGTGCTGCGAGAGCCGCTGCAGCTTGTAGGGCGAGTACGCGAACACAAAGCCCGCCAGCAGCGCCAGCACCGGGCTGTGCACCCAGCGCCGGGCCAGCAGGTAAGCACCCGTGCCCGACAGCGCCGCGCTCAGCAGCAGGCCCAGGTTTACGGCTAGAATGGGGTTGCCCGTCGCCAGGCCCAGCAGCCCCAGGATGGGCGTGTAGGTATGCAGCACCAGGCTGGTACCCTGCGGAAAGAACATCCAGGTGGTGAAAAACGGGTTGTGGCCCGTTGCTACGGCCTGGTCGAAATGCCACACGTTCCAGGCGAACAGGCCGGCGTCGCTGCCCGGCTCGGCCAGCATGGCCGCCGCGAAATGCGCGCCCAGCGGCCAGCTGAAAATGAAAAACCACAGCCCATAGAACAGCAGCAGCAGGGTAGTACGAAGCCAGGGGCGCATAGGCAGAAGCAAAAACAACAGCAAACCGGCGCGGACATTTCCGCCGCGCGTCCGGCAAAAGTAGCCCGCCGCGCCGCGGCCCTAGCGGCGGCGGGCCAACGGCGTGGCCACGGGCGGCGCGGGCAGTAGCGGGTAGTTGTTGCGCACCAGCCCGCCGCCCGCCGTGCGCCGCCAGATGGTGGCCCCGGCCGGGCGCAGCTCAAATTCGTCGGCCACGTAGCGGCGGCCCCGCATCCACAGGCGCAGCTTCAGGCCCGGCTGCGGGGCCTGGATGCGGGCCGTGAGGCGGGCCCAGTCGCCGAGCAGGTCGGAAGAGGCTTTGGTTTCGATGATGGCGCTGTCCTGCACCACGCCGCGGGCATCGGTGAGGCTCCAGTGCAAGTTGGGCAGCTCGGGCGTGCGCACGTTGGCCCATACCGAGGCCTCGTACCAACCGGCTCGGGCCAGCTTGGTATCCAGCAAAAACAGGCCGCCTTTCCGCACGGCCTGCGCGCCCGCGCCCAGCAGCGGGGTTTTGCCCGCATCGTAGGCCGTCACGGCTGGGTCGGGCACGTCGAAGCTGCGGTAGGCTACCTGCGGGTTTTCGTTGTTTGACCAATAGCCCGGGTAGGCGTGCAGCGCGCCCGCCTGTGCCCGGAATTCGGCTTCCAGCGCCGGCCGGCCTTCCAGCTTATTTAGCGGTAGCTCGGCCAGCCACACCGTCGAGTCGCGGTAGATGATGCGCGCCCGGGCTAGCAGGGCCGCATCGGCCGAGTCGCGCGGGGCCCGGGCGGCTACCACCACCAAAAACGGCCGCTGGTCGGGCAGGTAGTTCAGCAACGTTTTGTCGATGGCCGGGTGGCTGCGTAGCTGATTAAGCGCCTGCGCCTGATACAGCGCCGTACGCGAAAGCATGGCCGTGGCAATGGGCAGGCCGGTTTCGAGCGACGCCCGCATCGATTCATAAGAGCTCAAATCGCTGCCGAACACATCGAACACCTCGCTGCCGAGCGAATAGTATGGAATGGGCACAACGGCCTGAAACGCCGCGGCCGAAACGCCAGCCGTGGCCAGCCGCGCCGCGTAGCGGGCTGCCGGCGCGTCCGCCGCCGTCAGGCTGCGGCCCGCCGCGCGCGGATGTTGAATCAGGTAAGCCTTGTGGGCGGTATTGAAAACGCCTTCGGCCGCCCACAGCAGCAGTAGGACTGCTAGTGCCCCGGCGGCCAGCTGCGGCCGCCCCCGCTGCCGCAGCCACCGGAAACCCTGGTACAGCGCGTAAGCCGCGTACACGGAGTAGAAGTAGTAGAAAATCCAGGCGAAGCGGCCAATGGAGCGGAATTGCTTGATGGGTCCCAGGTACGGAATTAGCCCTTCCAGCCCCCAGCGGAAAGGCCAGCCCATGGCAAAAAGCAGTATCAGCAGGCCCGCCCACAGGCTGGTGCGCAGCACCGGCGGCAGCGCCGGCCACCGCAGCCGTGCCCAGCGCCGCGCCCGCAGGTAGCCGGCCAGCCGCCACAGCGTAGCCAGCGCCACCAGCGTGCCGGCCAGGCCCACGTAGGCCTGGCCTTCCCACTCGGGGTCGGGGGTGTGAAAAATAGCCTGCCACCACCCGCGCACGGGCAGCTCGACCGGAAAAAACACGCTCCACACCGACGAGCTGTAGGCGAAAAAGCCATAGGGCGTGGCCGGCCGGTCGGCCGCATAAGGGTCGGTAAGCGCCAGCGCGCCCTGGAAAATGCCGATGGGCACGGCCACTGCCAACACCAGCGGCAGCCAGTAGCGCAGGCGGGCGGGCCAACTGGCCCGGCCCGGCTGCTGCCACCAGCTCACCGCGCCCAGCGCCAGCAGCAGCAGCGCGCTCATGGGCAGGTAGTAGGGGTGGAGGCCGCCAAAAACCAGCGTAGCTGCCGCGTAGGCCGCGTACCAGGCCAGTGGCCGGCGGCTTTCGGCGGCGCGCACGGCCAGGTACCACAGCGTTGGAATCACGCAGGCGTAGGAGAGGGCGTAGTGGCCCAGCAGGCGGTCGAGCTGCGGGGCCAGCAGCACCATGAGCACCGTGATAATGCTGGCGTACCAGGCCGGCAGGCGGCAGCGCCGCAGCAGCGCCAGCAGCGGCGGCACACTCAGCACCTGGGCCAGCAGCATGGCGCTGTTGAGCACGGCCACCCCATCGAATGCCAGGCCGTGCCGGTGCAACCAGGCCAGGGCGAAGGACAGCAGCGGTTGGTCGTCGGTAAACACCACGTGCTCGCCAAACGGGTAGTTCATGCCCGTGAAGCGCCAGCCGGTGTCGTGCTGTGTGTACCAGAGTGCGGTGTAGTAGTTCTTAATCCCGTCCTCGACGGTGCTGAACAGATAGTGGCCCGGGTGCCAGAATACCGGCCCGAACAACAGGGCCAGCACCGCGGCCACGGCCGCCATCACGCCCAGGGCCAGCAGCCCGGCGGGAATTCGGGAAGAAGAAGAACGTGTGCTCACACCAGCCGGCCGAAAAGGATTTTGAGAAAGCTGCCGCTCTCGGCCAGCAGAATGCGCGGGCTCATCTGCGAAAACACGATGCCCGGCTTGAGCCGCACCGGTACGGGCACCACCCGCAGGCCGGCGCCGGGGCGCGAGGCCAGAAAAATAAACTCCAAATCGAAGAGGTAGCGGTCAATCTGCCCGTGCAGAAACACCTCGCGCCCCCGCTGATTAAACCCCTTCAGCCCGCACTGCGTGTCCGACACGGCCAACCCCAGTAGCAGCCGGTTGATGCGCCGCAAGGCCTTGGAAATGAACACCCGGCCCTGTGGCACGTGGGCGTAGTAGGTTTCGTCGCGCACGCCCACCACCACGTCGCCGGTCGCCGTGCGCAGGCCTTCGTACACGGCCGCCACGCTGGCTTCCTCATACGGAAAGTCGATGTCGGTGAACAGGCAGATTTCCTCCCGCACTTGCTCCACGCCGGTGCGCAGGGCGTAACCCTTGCCGTGGTTTTCGGGGTAGGCCAGGTAAGTGAACTGCGGAATTTCAGCCCGCAGCAGCGTCAAATCGGCTTCGTTCACGCTAGCCGTGCCGTCGTTCACGAGGTAGAGGTGCACAGCCGTGGCGGGCGGCAACAGCGCCCGCAAGCGCCCCAGGCTGGCCACAATGTTGGCCGCCCAGCCGGCGGGCGGGTTGTAGCAGGGCAACACCAGGGCAAAAGCGGCGGGCGAAGAATCGGGCAACGGAACGGGCGAAAGAAGGTGAATGCCGGGCAAATATCCGAATAAACATTTGGGGCCGCCAGCCGCCCTGCCGCCGCGTAGCACGTCCGAAAACCGCATTACCTTTACCCGGCCCCCGGCAAGCTTCGTTTTACTCACTTCCAGCCCCGCCCGCCATGCCCGTCGCCCGCGCCTTCAACGTTCAGCAGTGGATTGATGACCACCGCCACCTGCTCAAGCCCCCGGTGGGTAACCAGCAGGTTTTCAAGGATAACAAAGATTTTATTGTGATGGTGGTGGGCGGCCCCAACGCCCGCAAAGACTACCACGTCGACGCCGGCGAGGAGCTGTTCTGGCAGGTGGAGGGCACGATGACCGTCAAAATCATCGAAGACGGCCAGCCCGTCGACATCGTCATTGGCCCCGGCGAAATGTTCCTGCTGCCACCCAACGTGCCGCACTCGCCGCGCCGCCCGGCCGGCACCATCGGCCTCGTCATCGAGCGCTACCGCACGGCCGGCGAAGTTGATGGTTTTCAATGGTATTGTGAGAATTGCGGCCACAAGCTCTACGAGGAGTTTGCCGAGATTACCGACATCGTAACCCAGCTGCCGCCCATCATGAATGCCTTCTGGCAGGATGATGCCAAGCGCACCTGCACCGTGTGCGGTACTTACATGGAAGCGCCCGCGCCGGTGGCGTAGCGTTTTAGCTTATCAACTGTCATCCTGAGCGGAGCGAAGGACCTTATCACGTCAGCTGCATATTGCCCAACCTTGATAAGGTCCTTCGCTCCGCTCAGGATGACAGCCGATTCTTCTATCCACATCCCACCCACCCCGCGTTTGCTTTCCATCGACATCCACACCCACATTCTGCCCGAGCGGTGGCCCGATTTGGCGGCCCGCTACGGCTACGGGGGGTTCATCCGGCTCGACCACCACAAGCCCTGCTGCGCCCGCATGATGCAGGACGACAAGTTCTTCCGCGAAGTGCAGGACAATTGCTGGGACCCCGCCGTACGCCTGCGCGAGTACGACCAGTTTGGGGTGCAGGTGCAGGTGCTCAGCACCGTGCCCGTCATGTTCAGCTACTGGGCGCAACCGCTTGATTGTCTGGATTTAAGCCAGCTGCTAAACGACCACATTGCCGACGTGGTGCGCCGCTACCCCACGCGCTACGTAGGCCTGGGCACCCTGCCGATGCAGGCCCCCGACCTGGCCATCCGCGAGTTGGAGCGCTGCATGAAAATCGGCCTGGCCGGTGTGCAGATTGGCTCGCACGTGAACGACTGGAACCTCGACGCGCCGGAGCTGTTCGAAGTCTTCGCCGCCGCCGAGCAGTTGGGCGCCTGCGTATTTGTGCACCCCTGGGACATGATGGCCCAAGGGAAAATGCCCAAATACTGGCTGCCCTGGCTGGTGGGCATGCCCGCCGAAAGCACCCTGGCGCTGTGCTCGCTCATCTTCGGTGGCGTGCTGGAGCGCTTGCCCAACCTGCGCGTGGCCGTGGCCCACGGCGGGGGCTCGTTTGCCAGCACCATTGGGCGCATCGAGCACGGCTGGCAGGTGCGGCCCGACCTCTGCGCCATCGACAACCCGCACAACCCGCGCAAATACCTCGGCAAGTTCTGGGTCGACTCGCTGGTGCACGACCCACTGATGCTCGACTATCTGGTGAAAACCCTGGGACCGGATAAAATCACGCTCGGCACCGACTACCCCTTCCCGCTGGGCGAGCTGGAGCCGGGCCAGCTCATCAACTCCATGCCGTTTTCGGCCGACATCAAGGCGCAGATGCTGGGCCAGAACGCGCTGGACTGGCTGGGGCTGGAAGCTGCGCGGTTTCGGCTGTGAGCACCATTTCGGCTGCCCGGCATATCTTGTGCCGCTGTCCGGGGGCCACATCCCGGGCTTTTGCTTTCTGCTTACATGGCTATTGGTTTTTTGCGCGGGGTTTCGCGCGGCCTGCGGGCGGTTTTGCTGCTGAGCCTGCTGGCGGGCTGCCGCTCGGCAGTCGAAAAGGAAACCGTGCTGCTGAACGCTGACTTTGAGGAATTTGAGCGGTGGTCGCAGCCTGCTCCGGCTATGCTATCGACCGAAAAGGCCCACTCGGGGCGCTATTCCTACTGCGTGAAGCAGGGCGACGACTTTGCCGGCAACTACCATACCTCGCTGTCGGACTGCCCCGAGCCGCCCACGATGATGCGCCTGGACGGCTGGACCTACCTGCCCAACGTGCCCATCGGCTCGACCATTCTGGTGCTGGAAGTGCACTGCCACGGCCGCCGGCCCGACGTGTGGAAGGGCATCAACATCGACCAGGTGGTGAAACGCTACGATAAGTGGGAACACTTCACCAAAACCTACCGCATGCCCGACGACCTGCTGCCCAGCGACGAAATAAAACTCTACGTCTGGTGCCCCGAGCGCGGGGCCGTCAAGTATTTCGACGACCTCAAACTGGTGGCCTGGCGGTAGTAGCGGCCCTTTCATTTCTGCTCCTCCTCGCCGTGCCTTTTGCTCCTCTGCTCGTATTCGCCAAGCGTTATCCAACGCTTACTGTGGTGGCCGGCCACCTGCTGCTGCTGGCTGCCATCACTTCGGCCCTGTATGCCTTCGGCATCATCCGCTACCTGCCCGGGAATGACAACCTGATGCACCTGGACGTGTATTGGTACGACAAGATTAGGCAGGAGGGCTACTCGTATTCGACCACCACCACGAGCAGCGTGGCCTTTTTTCCGCTGCTGCCCTACCTGTGGCGCGCCACCGGCCTGACCATGGCGGGCATGAGCGTGCTGAATTTCAGTATGTTTCTGGCAGCCTTCGCCTGGCTGGCGCACCAATTGCGGCTACCAGCCCGGCTGAGCCTGCTGCTGCTCTCGACGCCGGTGCTGGTGTTTATGGCCATTCCGTACACCGAGGCGCTGTTTTTTCTGTTTGGCACCTGCCTGCTGCTGGGCCTGCACCGCGGCCAGTTGGGCTGGTGGGCCATTGGGCTGTTTGGCTGCGGGCTCACGCGCACGGCCAGCCTCATGTTTGTGCCGGTGCTGGTATTCACGGTGCTGCTGTGGGCCGCCCAGCCGGGGCAGGCCCGGCGGGCGCTGCGTTGGGGCGGCGTGGGGCTGCTGGCCATCGGGGCGGCGGTGGGCATTGTGGCCTACATGCAGTGGCAGCAGGTGGGCGACCCGCTGGCCTTTACCAAGGTGCAGAAGTTCTGGAACAACCACCTGCGCTGGCCCGACTACCCCTTCGTCACGCCCGCCGGCATCGACATGCTCTGGCTCGATGCGCTGGCGCTGTGCCTGGGCTGCGGGGCCGTGGGCGTGTGCGGCTGGCTGGCCGTGCGCTGGCTGCAGCAGCGCCGCCGCCCGCTGCCGGTGGTGCCGCCCATGGTGCTGTTTGCGGTGGGCTATTACGCGCTGCTGGTCGTGTACATCGCCTCGCACCAGGGCGGCAGCGTCTGGAACCTGAGCCGCTACATGCTGGCCAGCCCGTTTTTCGTGGTGCTGGTGTGGTACCTGTATACCCTGCCGGCGTGGCCCGGCCGCACCTATGCCTGGCTGCTGCTGCCGGCGCTGGCGGTGTGGCAGCTGTTCGGGGCCTTCAGCCAGGAGTTCGATAATTTCACCTGGGGCCAGTCGGCGTGGTATTTCGGCCTGCTCAGCGTCTACTTGTTTGCGTATCTGATGCTGCGGCAGCTGCCCTGGCGGCGCGAAATCATCATGCTGCTCTACGTTTTCAACCTGGTTATGCAGCTGCACCTTATGGATGCGTTGCTGCAAGGCTACGTGATTCAGTAGCTCGGCCGGGAATCTGGCAGCCGGTTGAATCGGTCGGCCACCCGACTACCCGCGCAAGGCCAAAACCTTTTGTTAGCACCGCGCCCGCTTTGCCCCGACCTTTGCGGCCCGATATGAACGACACCGCCGCCACCCTCGACGCCACCGACCCGCTGGCTTCCTTCCGCCAGGAATTTCACCTGCCGCCCGGCCCCGACGGGCAGCCCTGCGCCTACTTCTGCGGCAACTCGCTGGGCCTGCTGCCCCGCGCCGCCCGCGCCGCCGTCGAGCGCGAGTTTGCCTCCTGGGAAGAGCGCGGCGTAGAAGGCCACTTCCTCGGCGCCTCGCCCTGGATGCACTACCACAGCACGCTGGCCGAAGCCACCGCCCGCCTGGTGGGCGCGCGGCCCTTAGAAGTGGTGGTAATGAACAACCTGACCGTGAACCTGCACCTGCTGCTCGTCTCGTTCTACCGCCCCACCGCCACCCGCTATAAGGTATTGATGGAAGGCGGCGCGTTTCCGTCCGACCAGTACGCCCTCGAAAGCCAGGCCCGCCTGCACGGCCTCAACCCCGACGACGTGATTGTGGAGCTGGTGCCCCGCCCCGGCGAGCACACCCTGCGCACCGCCGACATCGAAACCAAAATTGCCGAGCTCGGCGACTCGCTGGCCACCGTCATCATCGGGGGCGTGAACTACTACACCGGACAGGCCTTCGACATGGCTGCCATTACCAAGGCCGGCCACGCCGTGGGTGCATTTGTCGGTTTCGATTTGGCCCACGCAGCCGGCAACTTGGAGCTGCACCTGCACGACTGGGACGTGGACTTTGCCTGCTGGTGCACCTACAAGTACCTCAACTCGGGCCCTGGCGGCACCTCGGGCGTATTCGTGCACGAGCGGTTTGCCGAACGGCCCGACCTCGTGCGCCTCGCCGGCTGGTGGGGCCACGATGCCTCGGAGCGGTTCAAAATGAAAAAAGGCTTCCGGCCCATGCCCGGCGCGGCCGGCTGGCAGCTCTCCAACGCCCAGATTTTCCCGATGGCCATTCACGCCGCCAGCCTCGACATCGTGGAGCGCGCCGGCGGCATGCCCGCCCTGCGTCGCAAAAGCGAACAGCTCACCGCCCGCCTCGAAAGCCACATCCGCGCCCTCAATCTGCCAGCGGCCAAGCTCGAAATCATCACGCCGACGGACCCCGCCCAGCGCGGCTGCCAGCTCTCGGTGCTGGTGCACGAGCGCGGCCGCGAGCTGTTCGATTTCCTGGCCGACCAGGGCGTCATCGCCGACTGGCGCGAGCCCAACGTCATCCGCCTCGCGCCCGTACCGCTCTATAATTCGTTTGCCGACGTCGACCGCGTGGGCGAAGCGCTGACGCGCTTCTTCAGTTAGGAGTTCAGAGTTAGGAGTTAAAATCGTCTTGCCGCTGGTGACTGCCAAGCCCTGTTTTTATCCGCCAACTTCAATTGCCAACTCTTAACTTTTAACTCATAACTCTTAACTAAAAAAATGGAAGATTACGCCGCCAAGATGCTGCTGAAGACCGACGCGGCCCTGCGCGAGTACGTGACCGGCCATGTGCAATACCGCGAGGCCGCCGTGCTGGCTGCCCTCGACGAGCTGCGCCGCCGCGGCCAGCCTGCCCCCGAAGAAGCCGCCCTGCGCCCCGCCCTCGAAGCCGGTGCCGCCGCCCAGCGCACCCGCGACGAAGCCGAAGCCGCCCGCCAGGAGGCCATCCGGCCCTCGGCCGCTGCCGTGCCGGCCGAGGAAGCCGCCGCCGACGAGAAGGACCCGGCGCTGTATTCGCCCGTCACCATCGTGCTGTTTTCGATACCGTTCACCTTTATCGCCGGCGGCGCGCTGCTGGGCCTGAACCTGTGGCGGCTCGACCGCAAGCGGGCGCTGCTGGGGCTGGTGTTGTTTCTGGTGGCTTATATCATCGTGGTGGCAGTGGCTTTGCAGTGGGCGTTGCCCATCTACGGGCTGAGTTCCTGGTACGGCCCCCTCATCAACCTGCCGCCCATTCTGGCCTACGTGCTTTGGTTCTGGCCGCGCAACATGGGCGGCGTGAGCTACCGCAGCCGCAGCTGGCTGCCGCCGCTGCTGGTGTGTTTCGCCTTCCTCTACGGCATGCAGAAATTCAATGCCTACCTGATGAAAAAGCAGCCGAAAGCGGTGCAGGAGCAGTTCGAGCGCATGATGCCGAAGTAATTTAGCTACACCGAAGTAGCCCGGTGGCTCGTTAAGCAGACGAGTCGCCGGGCCTTTTTATTCGCCGCCATGCCGCTCCAGAACCTGCCGCTGCCCGGGGCCGACCTCCTGTTCGACCCTGCCTTCCTGCCCGCCGCCGAAGCCACGGCGCTGCTGGCCCACCTCACGGCCGCGGCGGCCTGGGAGCAGCGCACCATTCGCTTGTTTGGGCAGGAGTTTCCGCAGCCGCGCCTCACCGCCTGGTACGGCGACCCCGAAGCCCGCTACACCTACTCGGGCCTGGCCTGGGAGCCGCGCCCCTGGTTGCCCGCCCTCGCCGAGCTACGCCAGCGCCTCGAAGCCACCACCGGCACCCGCTACAACAGCGTGCTGCTGAACTTGTACCGCGACGGGCGCGACAGCATGGGCTGGCACGCCGACGACGAGCCCGAACTCGGCCCCGCGCCCGCCATTGCCTCGCTCAGCCTGGGCGCGGTGCGGCGCTTCCGGCTGCGCCCGCGTCCGGGCCTGGCGCACGCGCCTTTTGGCCTCGATTTGCCCAACGGCAGCCTGCTGCTGATGCGGGGCCCCACGCAGCAGCACTGGCAGCACGCGTTGCCCAAAACGGCCCGGCCCGTGGGGCCGCGCCTCAACCTCACGTTTCGGTGGGTGGAACCAGCCGCGCCGCGCTAGTACCGGATGCCGGGATGCCCGCACAGGCGCGGGCAGAAGGTTTCGCCCACTTCGTAGTCGCCCACCCGCAGCACGGCGCGCACGGCAAAGGCTTTGTTTAGCGGCAGCGGGTACGCGGCCGTGGGCGGCTCCTCGGCGGAGAAAAGGTCGGCCGCGACCACCAGCGAAGGCTTGGGGCGGCGAAAGGCGATACTTGCAGGCATGAGCAGGCAGGAAAGGCGGCGGTGGGAATCGCCAACAACCCAACCCCGGACGGCCCGGCGGCGTCGGACTCGTTTCAAGGAACGTACCAGTTTTGGCGACAGCCTTTTCGATAAACCTGACATACTGCGCCTTACTGTTCAGCTACGCATACGAAAAAGCCCCGTCCAGCTATTGGACGGGGCTTTTTGCCGCCAGAAGACCGGCGGGTTATTTAATGTCGAACAGCAAGCCGAAGTAGCCCAGGCGGCCGTAGCTGGGCGCGCCGTATACCTGGAAGTTCTGGGCGTCGAACAGGTTGGTGACACCGGCCTGGGCCGTGAGGTGCAGCGGCTTGATGAGGTAGCCCACCTGCGCATCCACGGTGTGGGCCGTGGGCACGGTGCCGGTAGCGAAGGTCGACTCGTACAGGAAGCTGTCGACCCAGCGGTAGTTCACGTTGTAGCTCAGGGTCCGGTTCAGGGCCTGGCCGTCGAGGCCGAGGTTGTACTTGTGCCGGGGCGTGTTGAAGAACGACTGCGTGCCGACTTTGAAGGCCTTCGTGATGAGGTCGTTGTAGCTATAGTTGCCGCTCACCGTCAGGGCCGGCGCGAAGGCGTAGCTCAGCGTGAGGCCCGCGCCCTGGCTTTGTACGCGCTGGTCCACGTTGGCGGCAATCTGAATCACGCGGGTATTGTTAACGGTGCCGTTGAGCAACGTTGGGCTTTGGAAGCGCACGCTGCCACCGGTAGCGAGTTGCGTAGCGGTGGGGCGGCTACCATCCACATTACCAATGAAGTTCTGGGTGGCAATGAAGTTGTTGTACACGTTGTAGAAGTAGTCCACGTCGAGGTACAGCTTCTTGGCAATCTGGGCGCGGTAGCCAAATTCCACGCTGTTTACCTGCTCCAGCTTCAGGGCCGGGGCGGCGTACTCGTAGGCGGCCAGCTCGGCGGCGCGGGTTGGGGCCAGAATGGTGGGGTCGGTGGCCAGGCGGCCACCCAACGACGGCAGGTAGCCCTGGAAGCCGCCGCGCACGTTGCCCAGTAGCAAGGCGCGGCCCACGTCGAGCTTGATGTACTGGTCATTCTGCGTAGGGGCGCGGAAGGCGCGGCTGTAGCTCACACGGAAGTTCTGCAGCTTATCGGCCCCGAGCGAGTACACGGCCGAAGCCCGCGGCGAAAACGCCGTGCCGAAGTTCTTGAAATTGTCGATGCGGCCGGCCGCGGCCAGCTTCAGGTGGTCGTCGAGCAGCGTTTTGGTGGCTTGGGCGTAGGCGCCGTACTCGTAGTTCTTGATGCGGTCGCCGTCCTTGGTGTCTTCAAACAGGCTGCCATCCGAGCCCAGCAGAAACTGGCGGTAGGCCGCGCCCACGGTCAGGTCGGCAAAGTTGTTTTTGAACGTGTACTGCCCACTGCCCTCGTTCAGAATGGAGCGGATGATGAGGCGCGCGCCCTGGCCCGGCGTCGGGTCGTGAATAATTTTGTTGCGGGCCGCGTCGAACTCCGGCGTGCCCGGCTTCAGCAGCGGGGCGCTGGTATTGGCCGCGTTGCGGGCTGCGAGGGCTGCGGCATCGGCTGCCGCCGCGGCGCTGTTGCCGGCTCCCAGCGCCTGGGTGTAAGCGGTGTTGTAGGCCACGGCATACGTGCCAAAATACCGCTCGGCGTAGGTGACGGGTTTGCCGGTGTTGGGGTTGATGGCGTTGCCCGGGGCCGCCTGCGTTTGCAGGAAAGCGCCCAGGAAACCCAGGTTGTACGAGCCGTCGGTTTGCGGGTCGCGCTGGCCCGAGTAGTCGTGCGTGGTGAAGGCGCGCAAAAACCAGTTGCTGCCCTCCAGCTGCACCCGGCCCTGGTGCGCGCCGCTGTTGATGAAGCGGTAGCGGCTCGCGCTCTGGTACGTGGTGGTGCCGTTGGTGTAGCGGTAGTCCACGGTGGCTTTGATGCGGTTGGTCACGAGCACCGAAAAGCTAGGTGCCAGCTTGTAGGAGTGCGTGGTACTGTCGCCGGCCACGAGCTGGCGTTCGGTGTAGCCGGGCAGAAACACCGTTTTGTTGGCCAGCAACGGCCCGGCGTAGCCCTGCGTCGTCGGGCTGGCCGGAAACGTGTTGCCAATGTCGCCGTAGCGGCTCACCGCGTCGTAGCCCAGGTTCGAGCCAGCGGGGTTGTTGGCCGGCTCAATGAACGGCGAAGTGGCATCGAAGTTGGTGGCCACGAAGTCGTTGGCCCGCATCGCGCCGCCCGAAATCTTGAACGCCATGCGCTCGCCGATTTTCTGGGCGTAGCGGAACTGGCCGTCGAGCATGCTGCGGTTGCCGGCGCGCACGCGCAAGGTCAGGCCGGGGTCGCGGAACGGGTCTTTCGAGTTGGTGAGCAGCACGCCGTTGAAGGCGTTGGCGCCGTAGAGGGCCGAAGCCGGGCCGTGCACCACTTCCACGCTGGCCACATCCAGCACCGGCACGCCCAACAGGTTGCCAAAGTTGCTGCTGATGCTCGGAATCTGCGTATCCATGTAATCGGCCAACTGAATGATGCGCTCCGAGCGCGACGAGTTGAAGCCGCGCGTGCTGAAGCTGGCCGCCAGCATGCTCGAACTGCTCACATCAATGGCTTTGAAACGGGCCAGGCCCGCCACCAGGTCGGGTGTGGTAATCTGCTCCACCTGGCGCTGGTCGAGCTTTTCCACCGTCACCGGCACCTGGCCAATGTTTTCCTCCACGCGGGAAGCCGCTACCACCACCTGGTCGAGCATGGCGCTGGGGCGCAGCGTCACCACCAAAGCGTTGTCGGGACCGGCAATGGGCAGCTCCTGGGTTTCGTAGCCGATGAAGGACACCGACAGCGTAAGCACGCCCTTCGAAAAATCCCCTTTCACCTCAAACTGGCCTTCCTCGTTGGTGCTGCTACCCGTGTAGGTACCCTTGAAGAAAACCGTGGCCCCCGGCAGCGGCGCGCCGGCCTCGGTTTGCACCGTGCCGCTCACGGCCTGCAGGCCCTGGGCATAACTGCTCGCCGACAGGCAAAAGCATAGAATAAAAAATACGTAAACGCTGCGCATAGGAGAACAAGTTGGTTATTGGAACCCCAAATATACCAGTTATTTCCTATTGGTAATGTGCGTTTTGTAATGTTCGGTTTCTAAAAAATGGCCAACGCCAGTCCATTTTTTAAGCCAGATTGCAATGAGGATAGTTTTTTAATGCTAATAGCGAATCTGCGGATGGCCTAGAATGCGCGGGTCACCTTCCGGGCTTATTACAAATTCACCAATCCGAATGGTTGCGCGCTTGCCCACCGGGCAAACCGGTGCTGCCACGAGGTAGCGCCGGCTGCCTGCCACCGGCTTGGCCCGGGCACTTTGGGCAATGAGCACCAACGCCACCCCGCGCCGCCGCAGGGCCAGCTGCCGCCACTTTACCAAGCCCGTCCGGGAAGCGTGAGTTCGTGTCATGATGAATAATTTTATCGATTTAGTTCTAATTCGACAAAAGTCCGGTGGGAGTTGCCCGATGTAAAAAATTTACGACCAACTTGTCCGAATTCCTGTTGAATCCCCGGGCTTTCGCGTTGGTGCTGCGCTGCGGTGCCGGCCAGTGGGCAGGCGCGTAGTAGCTTCGCCGGGCAATCCTTTTTCCCGCCCACCCATGACCACGCCTTCCCCTGCCTCGCCAACTGCCGCCCCCGATTCCGTCACCATCATGGGCGCCGGCCTGGTGGGCTCGCTGCTTTCGCTGTACCTGGCCCGCCGGGGCCACGCCGTGCAGGTGTTTGAGCGCCGCCCCGACCCGCGCCGCGCCGATGTGCACGAGGGCCGCTCCATCAACCTGGCCCTTTCGGACCGCGGGTGGAAGGCCCTGGGCGGCGTGGGCGTGGCCAACGACATCCGCCAGGTGGGCATTCCGATGAGCGGCCGCGTGATGCACGACGTGCACGGCAACCTCACGCGCCAGCCCTACGGCCACGAGGGCCAGGCCATTTACTCGGTGAACCGCGGCCACCTCAACCGCCGCCTGCTCGACCTGGCCGAGGGCCAGACCGGGGTGCAGGTGCATTTTGGTCAGCAGTGCCTGGGCATCGATTTGAAAACCAAAGAGCTGCGCCTGCGCGACACCGAAACCCGCCAGGAGCACACTGCGCCCTACCAACGCCTGTTCGGCACCGACGGCGCTTTCTCGGCCGTGCGCGCTGCCCTGCAGCGCACCGACCGGTTCGACTACTCGCAGGATTTTCTCGACTACGGCTATAAGGAGCTCACCATTGCCGCCGGCCCCGGCGGCGCGTGGCAGTTCGAGAAAAATGCCCTGCACATCTGGCCCCGGGGCCAATACCTGATGATTGCGCTGCCCAACCTCGACGGCTCGTTCAACTGCACCCTGTTTTTTCCCTTCGAAGGCCCCGAAAGCTTTGCTGCTTTGCAAACGCCGGCCGACGTGACCGAATTTTTCACCCGCGTATTCCCCGATGCCACGCCGCTGATGCCGGCCCTGACGGAGGAATTTTTCGCGCACCCCACGGGCTCGCTCGTCACGGTGAAGTGCTTTCCGTGGAAGTACGATGACGACGTGCTGCTGCTCGGTGATGCGGCGCACGCCATTGTGCCGTTTTATGGCCAGGGCATGAACGCCGGCTTCGAGGACTGCACCGTGCTCAACCAGCTGCTCGACCAGCACGGCGATGCGGCCTGGGCCGATATCTTCGCCGAGTTCCAGGCACAACGCAAGCCCAACAACGACGCCATGGCTGACCTGGCCATCTACAACTTCGTGGAAATGCGCGACCGCGTGGCCGACCCGCGCTTCCTGCTGCAAAAGAAGATTGAGGCGAAGATTTCCACGCAATTTCCCGGGCGGTGGGTGCCGCTGTACTCGCAGGTCACTTTCTCCGACACGCCCTACGCCGAGGCCTGGGCCGCCGGCCAACGCCAGGACGCCATTATGGCCCGCCTCATGCCTCACATTCAAGCCGAAGCCGACTACGAGCAACCCGCCGTGCAAGCCTTGGTGCAGCAGGAGTTGGCCCAGCAACCCGCCCGCTAAACCGGCTTTGCCGGTTGCGCGTGGCAGCCGACCCGGCCGGAGCAAGAAGCAGACGGAGCAGGAAGGGCGCAAAGGCAGCAGCTTTTTCAGGATGTAAAATGCCCGTCCCCGCCGAAAAGCGGGGCTGGAGCTAATGCAAAAGCGGGAAATGAAACCAGCGGCCGGCACACGCCGGCCGGCCTGGCGCTAGCGAATGGCCAGGCCGAGGCCGTCGAGGGGCAACAGGGTGCCTTCGAGCTGCTGGCGCAGCAGCACGTAGCTGCGCAGCTGGCTGGAGGCCAGCACCCGGCGCACGCTGGCCAGGTAGCGGGCCTGCGCATCGCGGGCGTCTTTGTCGGAAGTAGCCAGCAGCAGGGCCGCGCGCTCGTCAACGGTGCAGTGCTGCAGGGCCATTTGCTGGGCCGTGCTCAGGCGCAGGGCATCGGCGAGGTAGCCGGTGATGCGCTGCACATCGTGCACGTGGCGCGAAAGGCTGGGCGCGGCGGTTTCGTTCTGCGTTTCGGCGGCGGTAGCCGTGGGGTGCGTGGCCCAGCGCTGGGCCCGGGCCGGGCCGGCGGAAAGCGCCAGCAGCAGGCCCAATAGGCCAGCAAGTGCCCAGCGAATAGCGGAAGTAACAGGTTGGGCGCAAGCCAGTGGCTGCAGAGTAGTACTTGGCATGCCACAAATCTATATCAAAATTACCACATTGTTTTATCAAGAATAAATTTACTTCGCCGGCCGATGGCCTAACTTGCCATCTGAACGGCTACTTTAGACCGACGAACGACCCAATTCGAAGCCGTTTTAAGCGGACTTCCCCACTTGCTGCCCCTATGCTGACCTGCGCCATTATCGACGACGACGAAATTAATCGCCTCACCCTGGAGCATTATGTGTCGCTGACCCCCAACCTGAAACTGGTGGCCTCGCTGGCCGATGGCATGGCTGGGCTGGCTTTTTTCCGCGAAGGCAACCGTGTTGATGTGCTTTTCCTCGACATTGAGATGCCCCACCTCAGCGGGCTCGACCTGCTGCGCGTGCTGCCCAACCCGCCAGAGGTCATCATCACCACCGCCCGGCAGGATTTTGCCGTCGACGCCTTCGCCCTGCGCGTGACCGACTACCTGGTGAAGCCGTTCGAGTTTGCCCGCTTCACGCAGGCCGTCGAGCGCGTGAGCAGCCGCGTGGGCAGCAGCGCCCCGGCCGGCGCCCCCGCCGCCGCCGAAGTGCCTACCCGCAGCGACCTGTTTGTGAAGGTGAACAGCCGCATGGTGCGCATCAACTTCGACGAAGTGCTGTATGTGGAAGCGCTGTCCGACTACGTCAACATCGTGACGGACAAGCATAAATACATTGTGTACACCACGCTTAAGGCCCTGGAAACGCGCCTGGCGCCATACACCAATTTTGTGCGCGTGCACCGCAGCTACCTGCTTAATACCCAGCACATCGAGTCGATTGAGGACAACACGGCCAACCTGCACGGCGGCCACTTCGTGCCCATCGGCAAGTCGTACCAGGAAGGCTTCTACAAGAGCCTGCAGCGCATTTAGAGCGGCTTTCTACACCAGCCCCGGCATTCGCTCGAAGCCGGTGCCAAGAATGGCGAAGTCGTCGGCGCCAAGCCAATCCTTCAGCACGCTGGCGTAGATGCTGCGGAAGTCGATTTGGTGGCGCAGGTCGCCTTGGTCGAGGTTGGCGAGGTCGGGCGCGGCGTTGAGGACGCCTTTTTTGGCGAGCGCACCACCGGCCAGAAACACGTTGTTGGCCGTGCCGTGGTCGGTGCCGTTGCTGGCGTTCTGGCCCACGCGGCGGCCAAATTCGGAGAAAACCAGCACCAGCGTGTTGTTCCACTGGTCGTGCTGGCGCAGGTCGTCGGCCAGGGCCGCGAGGCCGTCGCCGAGGTCAGTGAAGAGGCGCTGCTGCTGCTCGTGCTGGCGCACGTGGGTGTCGAAGCCGCTCAGGGCCAGGTAGAAAACGCGCGACTCGACGCCTGAGTTAATCAGTTCGGCGGTGGTTTTCAGGTTCTTGCCGAAGTCGGAATTGGGGTAGGCGACCGTCGATTTATAGATTTTTGACTTGTCGTAGAGGTAATCGGCCGAGGAGGCGGTTTCGGCCAGCGTTTTATACAGATAGTCAACCTGCTCTTGGTGGGCGGGCGCGGTTTCCTGGCTCACCTTGCTGAGCAGACGGTTTTGGGTAAGCTGGTGGAATTTATCGGGCGTTTTCAGCGCCAAGCCTTTGCGCTGACGGCCTTTCAGGGCCAGGCTCAACGTATCGTCGATTTCGAGGGCGTTGTAGGGCCGCTGGCAGTCGGCGCAGCTCGAATCGAGGTAGCGGCCCAGCCAGCCGGTGCTCACCACCTGCTCCGAGCCCGAGCCCGACTGCCAGATATCCATCGAGCGGAAGTGCGAGCGGTCGGGGTTGGGGTAGCCCACCGAGTTCAGCACGGCCAGCTGGCCCTGGTCGTAGAGGCCCTTCAGGCCTTTTAGGGCCGGGTGCAGGCCCAGGTCCTTTTCAAGGCCCAGAATACCTTCGGCCTCCTTGATGCCCAACGTGGGCCGGGCCTTGTAGTACAGGTCGTTGCGGTACGGAATGACGGTGTTCAGGCCATCGTTGCCGCCGCCCAACTGCACCACAATGAGGCGGCGCGCGCCGGCCGCATCGCGCAGGCCGGCCAGGCCGGGTCCGCGGTCCAGGGCGTGCAGAAACTTGGGCACCAGCAGCAGCGTGCTGGCCAGGGCGGAGGTGCGCAGGAAATCGCGGCGGGAGGTAGGCATAGTGGAAGGGGATAGGGAAGATGGGATAGGGCACGTCATGCCGAGTGCAGCCGAGGCATCTCGCATGGGGCCATAATTCAATCGTTCAGGCGTTTTACTTAGTGGTGGCACGCGAGATGGCTCGGCTGCGCTCGGCACGACGTGCCTTCGCAAAACATCAGGCCAACTGATACTCCGGCAAACTCAACAAGCTCACCAGTGTGGCGCGCAAGGCTTCGGCCGGCTCTTTTTGCGCGGCGGCCTGCTGCACCAGCTGCAGGTTTTCGGGCCGGATGCTCGCCTGAAATAAGAAGTCGCTCAACTTTTCGGGCTGCTGCGGAGCGGGCGTGGCGCCGAGCAACTGTTGCAGCGGGGCCAGCGGCAGGTGGGCGCCCGCGCCGGGCCGCACAGTGCGCTGGGCCTTGGTCTGGTTGGGGTCGATGTCGTTTTCGTCCTGCTTCAGGGCCACGGCGAACTCGGCGTTTTTGAACAGGATGGCCGGCAGCTGCAGGCGCAGCAGCAGCGACGACGAGTCAATCCAGTTGCGGCCGCCGGGCCAGCCGGCCACGTTGGGCGGCTGAAACAAGTTTTGGCCCAGCGCGCGCTGGTAGCCCAGCAGCGGCTGGGCATTGTCGATTTTCAGGTTCAGGGTGCGGCGCAGGCCGGCTAGCAGCTCCACGGGGCTTTTGATGTGGGTGCCCACGTTGGCCGGCTCGTAGAACCAGTCGGCCGAAAACATCCGCTCCAGCAGGTCGGCCATGTCGTAGCCGCTTTGGCGGAAGGCGGCGGCGAGCGGCTCGATATGGGCCGGGTTGGGCACGTCGTTCACGAAAAAGCGGTAGATTTTCGTAGTGAGAAACGTGGCCGCAACGGGCTGTTCCAGAATGATTTTCAGCACATCCTCGCCCGTGAAATTGCCGGTGCGGCCCAGAAAGATTTTCGAGCCGGCATCGTGGTCCCGCGCCCGAAACCGGAAGTTGCCCTGCCCGTCGTAGCCCCAGCCGGTGAAGGCGCGGGCGGCTTCCTTCACGTCATTCTCGGTGTAGTTGCCGCGGCCGAGGGTGAACAGCTCCATCACCTCGCGGGCGAAATTTTCGTTGGGATGCTCCTTGCGGTTCTGCTGGTTGTTCAGGAATTGCAGCATGGCCGGCTCCTGGCTCACGGCCAGCAGCAGGTCCGGAAACTTGCCCAGGGCGTGCTGCCGGGTGGCGTTGTGCAGGCTCAGGGCCGGGCCGGGCTGGCGCACGCGGCAGGCAAAGTGCCCGTGCCAGAACAAGGTCATCTTCTCGCGCAATTGCGCCGGGGAGTTGGCCATGCGGTCCATCCAGGCCGTGCTCATGTTGTTGAAGGCATCGCGGATGCCCTGGTTCTGCATCTTGCGCTGCTCGGGCGTGAGGTCGGCCCGGCGCAGGCGCGGCACCCCGGCCGCCACCCCCGGCCTGAACGCGGCGCGGGGCCGCATCGGTGCCACCGGGGCGGCGGGTGCCCCGGGCGCGGCCGGCTGGTCGGGCGTGGTCACCATGCCGGTGGGCACGGGGTTGTTTTTCATGGTGGCCGGGTCGGCCATCACCGCGCCCTGCGGGTCGGTGTAGTTGAGGCTGGCACCAACCAAGGGCTCGGAGGCGGCCGAATCGTGGAGCAGCTGGCGCAGGGCTTTGCGCGGGCTCAGGCCGGCGGCCACGTCCTGCGGGCGCGGGCCGAAGCCGGCGCGCCAGTAGAGGTGTTGCAGTTGCTGGGAGCTGTTCATGCCCCTTCAGACGCAGTTTGGCGGCGCGGGTTTAACGGGGCGGTACAGTAGGTACATGTCGCTGGCCGCAGTTTAGCGCGCAGCGCGTAACTGCAGGCCGATAGGTGAGGCGAGTTTATAACTCGCCATTGGCACGAGGTAGACGGCGTTGGATTGCTGCTCCGCAGCAGCGAGTTGCAAACTCGCGTTACGCGTAAGCCTGCAGTTAGGCGCTGCGCGCTACACTGCGGCCAGCGGTGTTCGCTCATTCCTTAACTCAATCGCCTGCGCCCCCTAAAACCGCGCGCCCAGCACCACGGTCTTCTTGTACTCGCGCTTCTCGCCGCCGCTGGGGCGGAACAGCTCGACCAGCAGAATGTAGTAGCCCACAGCGGCTTTGTGGCCCCGGTCGTCGATGCCGTCCCACTGCACGAAGCCGGTGGTGGGCAGGGTTTCGTTGCGCACGAGGTGGCGCGTGAGGCGGCCCAGAGCGTCGTACACGGTGATGGTAGCCGCGTATCCCGTATTGTCGAGGTGGTAGTTGAGGGTAGCGAAGTCCTGCTGGCCGTCGTCGTCGGGCGTAAAAATTTCGGGCGTGATGGCCAGCTCCTGGTCGCCGCCCACGGCATCCTGGGCCTGCGAGTTGGGGCGGCCGGGCGTGGCGTAGCCCACCGCGCCGGCCGCCGAGTGGAAATTGCTGCCGTTGCTGGCGCCGTTGGTGCGAATGCGTTCCAGCGACACGCCTTCCTGCGTGCTCAATAGGCTCAGGTGCAGGTTTTTGTTGTAGGTCAGCCGGTCAATCTCGAAGCCCCGGCTATCGGCGAGTATTACGGTGCTGGCATCGGGGAAAGTAGGCAGGCTGCTGAGCTGCACCAGATTAGCCGCGTCGCTGCTGGTGGGGTACTGCGCCGTGATGATGGCCGTGCTGCTGCTGAAAGCCAGCAGCAAACCCGGCCCCAGCACCAGCGGCCCGCTGCTCAGAATCGCATTGTCGACGCTGCCGTCGGGCTTCAAATTGCCCAGCTGCCAGCCCTGCAAATCGATGAACTTGGTGCTGCGGTTGATGAGCTCGACGAAGCGCACGCCGCCCGTGCGCGGGTTGAACAGGATTTCGTTAACCACCACGTCGCCGCTCACGGCTGCTTCGGGCAGGGCGAAAGTGGCCGATTGCAATGGGCCGCTGGCGTTACCGGCGCAGTCGGTGGCCGTTTGCACGGCCAGGGTGGTGGGGCGGCTGGCCCCCAGGGCGGCCCCCAGCGTGAGGTCGACCTGCCGAAAATCGGGCCCTACGGGCGCGGCGCTGGTAATTGCAATGGCGGGCGACAGCGTGTAGCGGCCGATGGTGGCCGCCGCGGCACTGTCGAGCTTTTCGGAGAAATAGGCGCGCACGGTGTTGGCGTTCAGGGCCACGGCGCGGAGCAGGGTGGGGGCCAGGACGTCGGCGTTGGCGGCGCGCACCGAGTTGGCGCGGCCCGGCGTGCCGCCGGTGGGGTCGGTGCTGGCCATCCAGTTTTCGGCCCCGCCGCAGTAGCTGTTGGCATCAATCATTTCGAGGCTCCAGCCGCCGTCCTTCTTTTTGGGGTCGCGGTACCAGGCGTCCGAATACGAGACTTCGAACAACGTGCGGCCGTCGCGCCCGCGCAGCACCAGCTGGTCGCCGCCGTTGCTGAGCGAGGGGAAATTAGTGAGGCCATATACCTTACCGTAACTGGCAAATTGCAGGGTGCGCGTGCTGCCGCACAGCACCGCATATTGCCCGGGCAGCAGCTTGGCGGTATCCGGAAAAACGGCCACCGTGGCGCTGCTGCCCTTGCCCAGGCGCACGCCGCGCAAACTCAGGGTTTTGGTGGCGCTGCGGTTGTAAATCTCCACGTATTCCGACAGTGGCAAGCCCACCTGCGGGGTTTCATCGGCAAAAATCTCACTGATAATCAGCTCGCCCACGGCCGGGGCCGAGGGCAGCGCCGTGAATGTAGCCGTGAGCGGCCCGGCCGCCACGTTGCCGTACAAATCAGCAATGCTGCGGGCTTCCACCACGCTTTGCGGGGCAAAATCGGCCGCGAACGTGAGGCGCACGCCGGCCGGGTTGCTGGCCGAAACCTGCGCCGCCACAGGCACCGCTCCGCTTTGCAGGCGGTAGTTGGCGGCCAGGCCGGCGCTGGCCGCGCTCACGGGCTCGTTAAACAGCAGGTCGACCTGCCGGGCATCGACGGGCGCGGCGCGCAGCAGCAGCGGCGCGGTAGCGTCGGTCACGGCAAAGTCGTCGAAGGCAAACTTGTTGAAGTTGGCCGAAGAGTAGAGCAGCGACACGCCGAAGGCCACGCTGCGCTGGTAAGTGGCATCAATGGGCTGGGCGGCTTCGGCCACGAAGGTGCGGCCGCCGGTGAGGTCGCGCTCCAGGGTCCAGCGGTTGGCGGTGGTGCGCGTCACGCGCACGCGCACCAGGTTGTTGGTGGTGCTGGCCAACGTACCGTTCAAGCCGTCGATGACGAGCACAGCGGCTTTGGTCGAGTCCTTGCGGAAGAGGCTCACCTCGTCGTCGGTGCCGCCGAGGCGCACGAAGTAGCCGGTATTGTTGGCGTTTTTGAGGTCGGGCTGGGTGGCCATCAGCCACACGTCGGCCAGGTTGCCCGAGCTGGTGGCGAATTTCAGGTTGGCCCAGAATTCCCACACCGTGCCAATGTTGGCCTGGCTGGGCGTGCTGAGCACAATGGGCGTAGTGGAGGTGATGGCCGGGCCGTTGCTCTGCAGCTGCTGATTCACGACCTGGAAACTGGCCGCGTCGCCGGTCCAGGCGGGGTTGGCGGTGAAGTTGCCGTCGGTGAACGCATCAACGACCTGAGCCTGGGCCAGGGCGGGCAGCAACAGCAGAAGGAGCAGGTACAGGTGTTTCAAGCGAACGGGACGCGAAGAAGTGAGGAGGCAAAAATCAGGAAGCGGCGTCTAAAGTAACCCATTTCTGGCGACATTTGCGAATGTGTGCGCAGGGGCGTACCTATTTAATTTTCTGCTTTTTCCATGAAAATTGCTGTTGTGGGTGCCACCGGCCTGGTGGGCACCGAGATGTTGAAAGTACTGGCCGAGCGCCAGTTTCCCCTTACCGAGCTGCTGCCCGTGGCTTCGGCCAAATCGGTGGGCCAGGAAGTTGAGTATCAAGGTAAAAAATACCCCGTGGTGAGCATGGACGACGCCATTGCGGCCCGGCCCGATTTCGCCATTTTCTCGGCCGGCGGCTCCGTGAGCAAGGAGCACGCGCCGCGCTTCGCCGCCGTGGGCACCGTGGTGATTGACAACTCCTCGGCCTGGCGCATGGACCCCACCAAGAAGCTGGTGGTGCCCGAGCTGAACGCCGACACCATCGGCCCGGACGATAAAATCATTGCCAACCCGAACTGCTCGACCATTCAGATGGTGGTGGCGCTGAACGACTTGCACAAGAAGTACAAAGTGCGCCGCATTGTGGTGAGCACCTACCAGAGCGTGACCGGCACCGGCAAAAAAGCCGTGGACCAGCTGCTGGAGGAGCGCGCCGGCCAGACCGCCAGCAACCCCGCCTACCCGCACCCCATCGACCTGAACGTGCTGCCGCACATCGATGTGTTCGAGCCCAACGGCTACACCAAGGAGGAGCTGAAAATGGTGAACGAGACGAAGAAAATCATGGGCGACGACAGCATCCGCGTGACGGCCACCTGCGTGCGCATCCCGGTGATGGGCGGGCATTCGGAATCCATCAACGTGGAGTTCGCCGAGGAATTTGACCTGGCAGACGTGCGCGAAATCCTGGCCAATACGCCCGGCGTGGAGTTGGTAGACGACCCTTCCACGAACAAGTACCCCATGCCCAAGGACAGCCACGGCAAGGATGCCGTGCTGGTGGGCCGCCTACGCCGCGACGAAACCCAGCCCAAAACCCTGAATATGTGGGTGGTGGCCGACAACTTGCGTAAAGGCGCCGCCACCAACGCCGTGCAGATTGCCGAATACCTGGCCGGCAAGCGCTAGCGGCCAACCGCTACAGCAGGCGTTGACCCAAACGGCCCCGGCGGAGCAGCAATGCCCGGCCGGGGCCGTTTGGCGTGGGGCGCTCAAAGCCGGGTTTCGTTGGGAAGCGGCATACCAGAAAACCGGGCGGGTGCGTTGCAGGGTTATGAATTTGAGTGGCTTTGCTACTTTGCAACACTGCTATGATGACAACGATACGCGGGTTTTTTGTGGGGTGGCTGGTGCTGCTGGCGGGCCAGCTGTGGGCGCAGGCCCCGGCCGTGCTACGCGGCCGGGTGCTCGATGCCGAAACCCACCAGCCCATTCCAAATGCGCAGGTGGGCGTGGCCAACAACCGCATTGGCACGAGTACCAATGACGACGGCCGCTTTGTCCTGAACATCCCGCCGGCCTACGCCCGCGAGCGGCTGACGGTGGCGCTGCTGGGCTACAGAAATTACAGCCAGCCGCTGCCGGAGCTGCCGGGACCGGAGCTGCTGATTGCGCTGAAAATTGCGCCGGCGGCGCTGGGCGAAGTGCGAGTGGCGGGCTCGGTGCTGTCCATTGTGCGCGAAGCGGTGGCGCGCATTCCTGCCAACTACCCGGGGCGGCCCACGCGGCTGGAGGGCTTCTTTCGGGAGTCGGACGAGGAACTGGACCGGCACCAGTACCGCTACCTGGGCGAGGCCGTGCTGAAGGTGCTGAAAGCGCCCTACACGCAGCCGAAAAACGACGGCGAAATCGTGATTAAACAGTCGCGCAAGGTCGATTTGCGGCTGCAGCACAAAACCGGACTGCTCCAGGAAGGCTGGTACGCGGGACCGTTTATTCCGCATCGGTTCGATTTTGTGCACAACCGGCTGGACTTTATCAACGAAGCCGATTTTAAGAATTACGACTACAAGCTGGCCGATATCACCACCTACAACGACCGGCCGGTGTACGTCATCACCTTCGGCCCCAAGCCGAAGAACAACCACGCCGATTTTGAGGGCCGGCTCTACATCGACCAGCAGAGCTACGCTTTTCTGGCGGCCGAGTGGCACCGCACGCCGACAGGCATCCGGCACGACTTCATGCCGCGGAATTTCGAGGCCGAGGTGCGGGCCTACCGGACGGAATATCAATTCTATGCCGGGCGCTGGCACCTGAAAAGTGTGTGGTACAACACCGTGGGCACGGGGGCGACGCATGTGCGCCTGCGCCACCTGGTTGAGTTCCTGACCACGGCCATCGACACGGCGCAGGGCCCGAAGCCGGGCTATATCGAAAAGGCGCAGTTCCGCGACGTGTTCCGGCAGAATGCGGTGCGCTACGACTCGGCTTTCTGGCGCAACTACACCACGCTGCTGCCGCCCGAGCAATTGCGCCACGCCCTGCGCGAGCAGGAACGGCAGCAGCAGGCCGAGCTGCTGTTTGCCGCGCAGGCGGCTCCGGCCAGTACCAATAAATCAACAAAGAGCCCGCTCTGGAAGGTGTTGGAGCGGCTGCGCACCGGCTCGGTGGGGAGCCTGCTGCCGCTGCACGCCACCGCCGCCGACCTCAGCCTGAGCTTTGCGCCGCCGGGCTCGACGTTTTTGGCGCAGGCCCAGCGCCAGACCCCGGCTCGGGACGCGGCTTTTGCCGGCGGCTGGTTCGTGGGCAGCCTGCAGCTCGACTTCACCAAAACCCTGTCGGCCTACTACAGTGCCCGCCAGGTGCGGGGAAGTTTTCAGGGCCAGAGCCTGGAAATTGGCGCGACGTACGAGCACAACTTCAACCCGCGCCACCGGCCTATTCTGGGCCGCATCGGGGTGGCGTATTTCAACCAGCGGGTGGGCTACGATTTCGGCACGTTCGACAACGCCGACGAGGGCCTGCGCGTGGCCGGCACCAAGCTCAACGCCGACCGCATCAGCGTGGCCGTGCAACAGTTCTCCGAGGGCTGGATGCCCCGGCTGGGCCTGGGCGTGGAAGTCACGCACCACCTCGAAGTGGTGGCCGATGCCGGCCTGCTGCTGCCCTGGCGCACCCGCAGCGAGCTGCACCTGGCCGAGGAAAGCGGCTTTTTTCTGGGGCGCAACGAGGTGGACTTGGCGTTGCCGGCCGCCGGGGCCACCGTGCTGGTGAACAACGCCCCGGGGGCCGCGCCGTGGTCGTTGGGCCGGCCGGTACTCACGCTGGGCATTTTGTACCGGCTACTTTAGGATGCTCGGAGTGCTGACAAGCCAGCTTAAGCCAACGTCCTGCCTTGCATCGTTGCGTACACTGCCCATGCGTTGGTTAAAATTCGGCTTTTGGATGCGCTTCATCGGGCTGTTGGTGTGGTTGTTGCCGCTGGGCCTGCGCGCGCAGAATGCCGTGCTACGGGGCCGCGTGCTCGACGCCGAAACCCACCAGCCCATCCCCAACGCGCAGGTGGGCGTGGCCGATAACCGCCTCGGCACCAGCACCAATGATGACGGCCGCTTCGTGCTCAGCATTCCACCGGCCTATGCCCGGGAACGCCTGACGGTGGCGCTGCTGGGCTACCGCAGCCACACGCAGCCGCTGCCGCCGCTGCCCGGGCCGGAGCTGCGCATCGAGCTGAGAATAAGCCCGGCCGCGTTGGGCGAGGTGCAGGTAACGGGCTCGGTGGAGGGCATTGTGCGCGAGGCCGTGGCGCGCATTCCGCGCAACTACCCGGCGCGGGCCACCCAGCTCACGGGCTTCTACCGCGAGTCGGACAACGACAGCATCGGCCGGCCGCGCTACCTGGTGGAGGGCCTGCTGACGGTTTTCAAGCCCGACTACCGCCAACCGGCCGACGATGGCGACGTGCAGATTCGGCAGGCCCGCAAGGTGGATTTGCGGCCGGCCGGGCAGGCCGTGCGCATCGACTGGGCGGGTGGGCCATTCATTGCGCAGTTTGGCGATTTTGTGCATCGGCGGGCGCAGTTCATCAACCCGAAACACTTCCGCGACTATGCCTACCGGCTGGCTCCAGGCAGCAGCTACGCCGGCCGGCCAGTGTACGTGGTTGACTTTGGGCCGCGCAACGGCAGCCGCCGCGCCGACTGCGAGGGCCGGCTCTACATCGACCAGAGCAGCTACGCTTTTTTGGGAGCCGAATGGCACTTCACGGCCACCGGGCTGCGCCGGGCCGGCCATGATATTAGTACGCGCCGGCTGCGGGTGGCCTACCAGCCCTATGCCGGCCGCTGGCACCTGAAAACCGTGTGGTGGCAAACCCGGGCTAAGCTGCCCATCGGCCCACCGCTCAGCTATTTCGGCGAGTTTCTGGCCACGGCCATTGATACTGCTAACCTGGTGCGGCCCGGCTATGTGGACCGGGCGCAGGAGCACGACGTGTTTCTGCGCACCACGGTGGCCTACGACTCGGCTTTCTGGGCCGGGCAAACCACGCTGCTGCCGTCGGTGGCGGTGCGCCAGGCCCTGCTCGACCAGCGCCGCCAGCAGCGGGCTGACTCGCTGTTTCGGCGAAGCCGGACCGGGGCCGATTCCAGCGCCGCCAGCCCGGCCAGCCAGCCCGTCCCCAAAGAATCGGGGCTCTTGCGCTTCCTGAGTCGCCTCAGCTACGGCGTGGCGGTGGGGGCGTGGCCGCTGGCGGGAACGGGCAGCGAGCTGGCGGTAGATTTCGCTCCGGCGGGCTCGGGCTTTGCCTTGCGGGGCGCGGCCGGCGTGAAGGCTCCAAAGCCGGCGTTGTTCACCAGCTTTGCTTATCAGTTTGCCCTTTCGAAGTCGGTGGAATTGCGCGTGGCCTCGACGCGGGTGCACGGGCAATTTGAAGGTGAGGGCTGGCAACTGGGCCTGAGCTACCAGCGCAACCTGCGGCCGCGGCACCGCCCGCTCTACGGCCGCGCCGGGCTGGCCTATGCTCCCCAATCGGTGGCCCGCCCCGTGGGCACCTTCGACAACCCCGACGCGGCCCTGCGCGTGGCCGGCACCAACCTCGGAGCCGACCGCCTCAGTGCCCGCCTGCAAACTTTCACCCAGGCCGTGCTGCCCACCCTGGGCCTGGGGCTGGAGCTAACGCATCAGTTTGAGTTGGTGGCCGATGCGGGCTACCTGCTGCCGCTGCGCACCCGCGCCCAGTTGCAGCTGGCCGAGGAAAGCGGCTTTTTCCTCACGCGCAGCTCGGCGACGCGCAATCTGCCCGATGCTGACGTGGTCCTGCGCGTGAATGGCCAACCCGCCACTTCGCTGCCGTGGCAGCCGCAGCACTGGGTGCTAAGCGTGGGGCTGCACTACCGGTTGCGGCCGTAGCCGGCTTGGCGCATTGGTGGCCGGTTGCGTATGAGGTGGATAACAACTCGCCAATGCGCGGACTCACAGAGTCCACGCTACATTCTTTCGCCGATGCCCACCAAGTTGCCCCTTGCTTTTTTCCAGCGCTCCGATGTGCTCACCATTGCCCGCGAACTGCTGGGCAAACACCTCTACACGCACATTGATGGGGTGATTACGGCCGGTCGCATTGTCGAAACGGAGGCTTACCGGCACGAGGGCGACCATTCGCTTACGCTGCACCTGCAACGCAAGCGCCACCAGGCGCAGGGCCTGCACGTTCCCGGCGGCTACGCCTACATCTACACCGTGTATAACCGCCACGCGCTGTTCAACATTGCCTGCCATGATGCGCAGCACCCCGACGCCGTCCTCATCCGCGCCATCGAGCCGCTGCTTGGCCTTGATGAGATGCTGCAGCGGCGCGGGCTGGCCCAGCCGGCGCGGGCCCTCACGGCCGGGCCGGGCGTGCTCACGCAGGCGCTGGGCATCACGCCGGTGCTCAGCGGCGAGGCGGTAACGGGGCCGCACATCTGGTTTGAGGACCACGGCGAAGCAGTAGCTGCTGCCGATATTGTGGCCAGCACCCGGGTGGGACTAGCCTACGCGGGCGCGGAAGCAGCCGGGCTGCCATGGCGGTTTCGGCTGGCGGGCAGCAAGTGGACAAGCCCGGCTAAGTGAGACGATTGCGCTGAATTTGTAAGGATAGAAAAGCGCGTTCTTCGGCGTAGTCTTAATTCACGAAACTAATGAACCAGAGAAGACTGCTCACTTTGCTAGTGCTTGGACTCGTTAATGTATTTTCTTGTTCATCTCCTAATCCGGAGAAAACTGAGCAGGAACACGCGCAACACCCCACTCCGCAACGACAATTGCAGCAGGTTCAGGGGACCTTCGTCTCTTTTGGCATCCTAACCTACGTGGGGATTGGCTGCGCGAATTATGAGCGGCAGTTTTCCGATGCAACGCCCTTTTTAATTCAGGACACAGCTCGATTGCAGGCTATTATGCGGCGCTTGGCATTATTACAACCTGACACAACTCACTCAGAAGTAGATGTCCGGGCTAAAGCGGTGTTGTTATACAATGACCACACCAGGGATACCATATGTATAGGCCAATTCATTAGTGTATACCGGGGCCGAAACTTCATAGCTGATACTTCACTGTACCAGTTGCTGGGCGTTCGACCTCGCAATTAAAATTGTTTAGCCAAACCGTCGAATATAACGTATCCACGCCAAGCGCCCGGCTACCCGTACGGCTTATCCTTTTTCATTTCCAGCCAGCGGTCGGGCCTATCGAGCGGGGCGTAGCCGAAGCGCTGGTAGAGGGTGTGGGCATCGAAGGTGGCCAGCAGGTGACGGCGCAGGTTTTGCAGGTCGGGGTGGGCCAGCATTTGCTGCACCAGCCACTTCGAGAGGCCGTGGCCGCGGTGGGCGGGCAGCACAAACACGTCGCAGAGCCAGGCAAACGTGGCCCGGTCGGTAACTACCCGGCAAAAGGCGGCCTGCTGGCCGTCGGGCGCGTAAACGCCGAAGCACAGCGAGTTGGCAATGGCCCGCTCCACGGTGGCGCGCGGAATATGTTGAGCCCAGTACGACTCTTCGCTCAGCCAGCGGTGCACGGCGGTTACGTCGAGTTGGGCAGGGTCGGTGCTCAGGGCATAGCCCGAGGGATGAGTGGCGGTGAAAAAGGCAGACATACGGGCCGGAAAAAATGCCCGCGCAAGCTACAAAAGCTCCCGGCATGCTTCCGGCCCGCCCGGAACCACAACCAAAGCGCGTTAGCCGCTGTACTACAAGTGGTTTTCCGGCTTTTCACCTTTACTGCCTATCGATATGAAACTGAAACTGCTACGCAGATTAGCGCTGGCCCTCGGGGCCGCGCTGCCCCAGGTGGCCGCCGCCCAGGCTCCGGCCCTCACCACGTTCCCGGTGGGCACCACCACCGTCACGGCCTCGGCCCTGGCCTCTAACCTGAGCACCATCTGGGAGCTAGTGTGGGGGCCCGACAATTTTATCTGGATGACTGAGCGCAGCGGGCGCATCAGCCGCGTGAACCCCACTACCGGGCAGGTGCTGCCGCTACTCACCATTCCGGACGTGACGGAAAGCAACGAAAGCGGCCTGCTGGGCCTGGCCGTACTGGTTCCGGCGGCGGTGCCGGCCAGCACTTCTTACCTGGTGTTTGTGGTGTATAACTACACCGACCAGGGCGTGTTGAAGGAAAAGCTGGTGCGCTATACGTATACCAACGGCACGCTGGGCAGCCCAGTGGTGTTGCTGGGCAATATTGTGGCCACCACCACGCACAGCGGCTCGCGCCTGCTGCTGCTGCCCGACAACACGTTGCTGATGACCACCGGTGATGCCCAGCAGCAGCCCCAGGCCCAGAACCTGGCCTCGCTCAACGGCAAGATTCTGCGCCTCAACCTCGACGGCACCATTCCGGCCAACAACCCCACGCCCGGCAGCCCGGTGTACACGCTGGGCCACCGCAACCCGCAGGGGCTGGTGCAGCTGCCCAACGGCCGCATCTACAGCTCGGAGCACGGCCCCAACAACGACGACGAAATCAACAAGATTGAAGCCGGCCGTAACTACGGCTGGCCTACCGTGGAAGGCTACTGCGACCTGCCCGCCGAGGCCACTTTCTGCACGGCCAACAACGTGCGCGAGCCCCTCACTACCTGGACGCCCACCATCGCGCCGGCGGGCTTGGCTTACTACGACCACCCCGCCATTCCGGGCTGGCGCGGCAGCCTGCTGCTGGCCGTGCTCAAAGGCAGCCGGCTCACCCAGCTCACGCTCGATGCGGCTGGCCTCGCCATCCCTACCCGCACCGACTACCTCACCGGCTTTGGGCGGCTGCGGGCCGTCTGCGTGTCGCCGCAGGGGCGGGTGTACGTGGGCACCAGCAACCGCGACGGCCGCGGCAATCCCGCCGCTGCCGACGACCGTATTCTCGTGCTCGAAAACCGCGCCTACACCGCCACGGCCACCCGCCCGGCGGCAGATTTTTCCTTCGGCCTGTTTCCGAACCCGGCCCGGCGGCTGGCCACTGTGCAGCTACCCACCGCCGGCTACCGCCTGCAGGTGGCCGACCTGTTGGGCCGCATGGTGCTCAGCCAGCCGCCCGGTGCCAGCGCCACCGCCGTGCTCGATTTAGCCGCGCTGCGTGCGGGCACCTACCTCGTGCAGGCCGACGGCCCGGCCGGGCGCGCCACGCGCCGGCTAGTGGTGGAGTAAGTTGCCTGCGTATCGGACATAAAAAAAGAGCCGGCAAAGCTGCCGGCTCTTTTTTGTGCGCTAAGGGACTGAAAACTATTCCAGCACCACTTTGCGGGTCAGCACCTGGCCGGCCACCGTCACGCGCAGCGTGTAGAGGCCCGTGGCCAGGCCGCGGGTGCTCAGGGTCTGCTCGGTGGTGCCGCTCAGGTTTTTGGTGGCTACCACCTGGCCCAGCGCGTTGAGCAGCGTGGCCTGGCCGGCACCCGTCTGGCCATTCAGGCGCAGCGTGAGTTGGCCGGTGTTGCTCGGGTTGGGGTACACCAGCAGGGCATCGGTGTCGGCCTGGGCCTTGGTGCCCGTGGCAATGGCGCCGATGGTGAAGCTGCCCTGCGTGTCGCCGCTGCCGTAGCCGCTCACCGACATGTAGTAGCGCGTGCCCGGCGTGAGGCCGGTGATGGTGAGCGCGCCCACGTTCTGGTTGTTGTTGGGGCCAGCCTGGCAGAATACCCGCGTGAACGGACCCGCCGAGCAGCTGGGGCTGCTATACACCTGCACCACACCGGCGGCCGTGCCCGTCACCGTCATCGGCATCGAGGCGGCCGTAGCCGTGAAGGTGAACCACACATCTTTCGGCAGCTGCGCGCCCGAGCAGGTGGGCAGCGCAATGCCGTTCTGGGCACTGGTCGAAGCGCCAACGTTGGTGCTGGTCGTTACGGTGTTGCCCAGGGCCACGGCGCCGCAAGGTTCGTCGTTGGCCGGCACGGGCAGCGGCGTGGTGAAGCACACGGGACCGGCGTAGCTGCTGTTGCCGTTGGCCGTGCCGCAGTTCTGCCGCACGTAGAAGCAATAGTCGCGGCTCTGCGTGAGGCCGGTGAGCGTGTAGGTGGGAGCCGTCAGGCCGGTCACTTTCGTGCCCGAGCCCAGGGTGAAGCCCTGCAGACCGTACTCGATTTCGTAGGTCGTGCCCGTGGGAGCACCAGCCGGAGGCGTAAAGCCAAGCTGCGCGCCGGTGCTGGTTACGTTGGTAGCCGTCAGGTTCGATACCGGCAAGCAGGCCGAGTACGTCACGCGCACGTTGTCGAGGCCAATATCCGTCGTGCCAAAGTCGCTGGTGGCCGCGAAGCGGATGATGGTGGTAGCGCCCGCGTTAGCTGGCAGCGACAGGGTCTGGCGCGTCCAGGCGGCGGCCGTCGTCAGCTTCACAAGCGAGCGGCCGAACGTGCTGCCGCCATTCACGCTCACAAACACGTTCAGCGAGTCAGCGCCGCTGGTATTGATGTAATCGAACGTGAGGCCGGCGGCGGCACCCGTGCCGGCCAGGTTCACATACAGGTCAAGCTGGCCGCTGGTGCCGCGCGTGGCGTTGTAGGTGTGGAAGCGGGCCGAGTGCGTGCCGGTGGCGCCGCCCACGGTGCTGCTCGTGGGCGTGTAAGCGCCCGAGGTCGGACCGGTCCAGGCGGCGCTGGCGCCGTCGTCTTCGCGGCGCCACGAGTTGTTGCCCGTCACGGGCTTGCCGCGCCAGTTCACGCTGGGAATTTCGTTGGTGCCGCACTGGCTCAGCCAGGCAGCTTCGAAATCCTGGGTATAAGGAGTCGAATTGTTCACCAGCACGTAGGGCGCGGGTGCGCACTCGGTGGTGAAAGCCACCGCTGCGGCTACCGAGTTGCCATTGGCCGCGCTGCAGTTGGCCACAATGCTCACCGAGTAAGCCGTGTTGGGCGTCAGGCCGGTGAGGGTAGCGGGTGAGGCCGTTACCGTTTGCGTGGTGGGCGTGCCGGTCGCCGGCGTCACCGTCAAGGTGTACGAAACCCCGGCGGTTGGTGCCGTGAAGCTCACCGTTGCAGTCGTTGCCGTCACGTTGGTGGCCGTCACCGCCGTCACCGCCGGGCAGGTCACGTAGCTCACGCGCACGTTGTCAAGGCCAATATCCGTTGTGCCAAAGTCGCTGAAGGCTGTGAGGCGAATGATGGTGTTCGCCGTCAGGCCCGTGGTGGGCAGCGCCAGGGTCTGGCGCGTCCAGGTGGCGGCCGTCGTCAGCTTAAGGAGCGTCCGGCCGAAAGAGGTGCCACCGTTGGTGCTCAACGATACGCTCACCGAGTCGTTGCCGCTGGTGTTGATGTAATCGAAGCTCAGTGTCGGAATGCCGTTGGTACCAGCCATGTTCACGGCTAGGTCGAGCTGGCCGCTGGTGCCGCGCGTGGCGTTGTAGGTGTGGAAGCGGGCCGAGTGCGTGCCGGTGGCGCCGCCCACGGTGCTGCCGGTGGGCGTGTAGGCGCCCGAGGTCGGGCCGGTCCAAGCAGCGCTGACACCGTCGTCTTCGCGGCGCCACGAGTTGTTGCCGGTCGTGGGGGTATTGCGCCAGTTCACGCCGGGCACTTCGTTGATGCCGCACAGGCTCAGCCAGGTGGCCTCAAAATCCTGGGTGTAAGGCGTCGTGTTGTTCACCGTCGCGTAAGGCGCGGGCAGACAGTCGGTACGGAAAGTGGCCGTAACGGCGGTCGAGTTGCCATTGGCCGCGCCGCAGTTGGCCACAATGCTCACCGTGTAGTTGGTGCTGGCCGTCAGGCCAGTCAGGTTCACGGGCGAGGTGGTCACGGTCTGGGTAGTGGCCGTGCCGCCGGTCGGCGTCACCGTCACGATGTAAGAACCGCCGTTGGGGCTGGCCGTAAAATCAACGCTCGCCGTGGTGGTCGTGATGTTGGAGACGGAAACCCCGGTCACGGGCGGGCAGCTGACGTAGCTCACGCGCACGTTGTCGAGGCCGATATCCGTCGTGCCGAAGTCGCTGAAGGCCGTGAAGCGAATGATGGTGGTTGCCGTCAGGCCCGTGGTGGGCAGCGCTAGGGTCTGGGCCGTCCAGGCGGTAGCGGTGCGCAGCTTAAGGAGCGTCGACCCGAAAGAAGTACCGCCGTTGGTGCTCACAGCAATAACCAGCGAGTCGGAACCGCTGGTGTTGATGTAGTCGAAGCTCAGCGTCGGAATGCCGTTGGTACCGGCCATGTTCACGGCCAGGTCGAGCTGGCCGCTGGTGCCGCGCGTGGCGTTGTAGGTGTGGAAGCGGGCCGAGTGCGTGCCGGTGGCGCCGCCCACGGTGCTGCCGGTGGGCGTGTAGGCGCCCGAGGTCGGGCCGGTCCAGGCGGCGCTGGCGCCGTCGTCCTCGCGGCGCCACGAGTTGTTGCCAGTCAACGGCGAGTTGCGCCAGTTCACGGCGGGCGTTTCGCGGGTGCCGCACAGGCTCAGCCAGGTGGCCTCAAAATCCTGGGTGTAGGGCGTCGTGTTGTTCACCGTCGCGTAAGGCGCGGCTGCGCAAGCCGTATTGAACGTAAGGGTAACGGCGGTCGAGTTGCCGTTGGTCGTGCCGCAGTTGCCCACAATGCTCACCGTGTAAGCCGTGCTGGGCGTCAGGCCGGTCAGGGCCACGGGCGAGCCGGTGGGAGCCGGGGTGATGGTTGTCGCCGTGCCGCCGGTCGGCGTCACCGTCACGATGTAAGAACCCGCGCCCGCGCCCGGCGTGAAGCTGAGCGAAGCACTCGTGCCCGTGATGTTCGAAAGGCTGGCCGCCGTCACGGGCGGGCAGCTGATGTAACCCACGCTCACGTTGTCGACGCCGATGTCGGTAACGCCATAGTCGCCTACCGCTTGCAGGCGAATAACGGTGGTTGCCGTCAGGCCCGCGGGCAGGGCTACCGTTTGCCGCGCCCAGGCGCTGGCATTGCGCAGGCCCAGCAGCATGGCCCCGAAGGTGCTGCCGCCGTTGGTGCTCACGTACACTTTCAGCGAGTCGGAGCCGCTGGTGTTGATGTAGTCGAAGGTAAGGGTAGGGGTACCATTGCTGCCCGCCATGTTCAGCGACAGGTCGAGCCGGCCGTTCTCACGGTTGGCGATATCATAGGAGTGAAAGCGGGCCGAGTGCAGGCTGGTGCTGCCGAGGGGGCTGCCGGCCGGCGTGTAGGCCCCCGAGGTGCTAGTCCAGGCGGCGCTGGCGCCGTCGTCGTCGCGCCGCCACGAGTTGTCGCCCGTGATGGGTGTGTTGCGCCAGTTCGTCGCCGGTATGTCTCGGGTGCCGCACTGGCTCAGCCAGGTGGCTTCAAAATCCTGAGTGTAGGGCGTCGTGTTATTCACCGTTGCATAGGGTGCAGCCGTGCAGCCCGTTGCAAACGAACCGGTGGCGGCCGCCGAGGTAGTGGTGCCGCCGCAGTTGCTCACAATGCTCAGCGTATAGGTAGTGCTGGCCGTCAGGCCACTCAACGTTATCGGCGAAGTGGTTCCGGTTTGGGTAATGGGCGTGCCGCCGGTTGGGGTTGCCGTCACGGTGTAGCTGGTGGTGCCGCTAACCGGAGTGAAGCCCACCGAAGCGCCCGTGGCCGTGATGTTGGTTACCGTCACGCCCGACACCGTCGGGCAGGCTACCGGTGCCCCAATGGTCACGGTAAAGTCTTTGGTTTCGCCGCTGGCGAACGACGTGCAGGCATCGGTGGCACCGTTGGCGTTGCCAGCCAAGCGGCTGCGGATGCGCAGGCCCGTCTGGCCCTGCACGGCGGTGGTCGGTATTATCAGCTGCACGCTCACCGGCGTGCCCGTCGGCGAGCTGGTGGTCACCTGCGTCCACTCGCTGGCCTCGAACACGAAGTTGTGGTTGTAGTCAATCCACACCGATACAATGCTCGCGCCGCTCAACGTCGTGCTCAGGGTGTAGGGCACCCCGCTCGACAGCGTGGCCGTCGTCGCGCCCGTAGCCGGGTAGGTGGCGTAGGCTTGCCCGCCCGTGGTGGCGCAGGTAAGGCCCGTAGCATTGAGGGTAGTGCCGGTAATGCCGAGAGTGGTGATGTTATTGCCACCGCAGACGCCGCCGAGGCCGGTGGCGCAGTAGGCCGTTGTCTGCGCGTGGCCGGCCGCGCTGGTTAGCAGCAGGGCTGCTATTGCCAGCGCGTGGGCTCCCGAGCCACGCAGTTTTGCAAGTAAGGGTTTTTTCATGAGGGTGAAGGGGAAAATTGGTGAAGAAACAACTAAATAAACCCGCTGCCTTGGGTGCCGGGCAAGCGGGTCATGTCACTGTCCGAGTGGGCAATGTAAGCACAAAGCCGAAGCAATAAAAATCCTTTAGGTACTTGCTGCTATCAAGTTGGCTACAGTAGCGCCCCGCTGATAAGAGGACATTGCTACCGCGGCCGCCTGCCAGCGGCCGGTGCGCACCGCGTAGCAACATACAGAGAAAAGATGGGGAGAAAAAACTATTGCCAAATAGTTCATTTTTATTCTAAGTTTGCTGGCCTTGGCGCGTAATTTGCTCGCTGAGAAGCCGCTAAAAAAAACTACTCTGGGGGTTGATTTTGCCTCCAGGCTTTGTTGGTGTCGGATTGGCTTGTAACTTGGTTGGCCAAAGCCCGGCACTTACGACCACGGCTCTTCTTCAGTGGGTTTTCCACTACTTGCGCTGCCACCCCTCCGCTTTTTTGTTTTCGTCCCCTTCACCCTTCACCCAATGAAAAAAACACTACTTTCTTTTTGGTTCCTGCTGTTGGCGTGTGCCCTGTTGGGCGGGCTGCCAACCGCGCAGGCATCCCACTTGCTGGGCTGCGACATGACTTATACCTCGCTCGGGGGTAACCAGTACCGGGTGCGGTTTCGCCTTTATCGCGACTGCTCGGGGGCTCCCACGCCGGATTCGTTCGATTTGATTTGCCGCAACGGGGGCTGCAATGCCCCGGCCAGCGTTACGGCCGACCTGTTGCCCGTGGGCCAGACCATCGCCGCCACCCCGCTGTGCCCCACCAACCCCACTACCTGCAGCAACCCCTCGGGCACGTACCCGCTCTACGACTTCACCAACTACGAAGCCACCGTTACCCTGGCCCCGGGCCAGTGGACGATGAGCACGCGCCTGGGCAACCGCCCCGACATCGGCAACCTCACCGGCGGCGCGGGCAACTACCTCTACACCGAAGCCTACCTGGACAACCGGGGCACCAGTGTGGTGAACACTTCGCCCCAGTTCGACCCGCTGGACATTCCGATTCAGTACGTGTGCGTGAACCAGCTCACCACGTTCGGCTTCTCGGCCATCGAGCCCGATGGCGACTCGCTGGTGTACTCGCTGGCGGCCCCGCTCGATAACTGCGGCGTACCCATTGCCTACAAGCCTTACCCCGGCGCGCTCGGCGGTGTTGTCATTCTCAGCCGCAATCCGTTGTGCGTGCTGGAGTTCCCATCGCTCACCGGTGGCAGCACCTATACGCCGCAGCTGCCGCTGCCCGTTGCTTCCGACACCACCGGCTCCTGCCCCATTAAACAGGGTGTGCCGTACTTCCGCCTCAACCAGCAGGCCCGCACCGTTACCTTCAAGCCCAACGTTTACCTGCCCAACCTGGCGGCTGGCGACGGCGGCAACAAGTACGTGGTGGTAGTGGAAGTGAACGAATACCGCCGCATCAACGGCGTGCGCCGCATCATCGGCCGCGTGCGCCGCGAGGCCGTCCTCATTGTTATCGACTGCGGTACCAACACCACGCCCAACCCGGTAACGGCTCAGAACCAGACCCCGAACTCGAACACGGCCACCACCAACACGGTCGATACCACCCGTATCAGCGTGTATTCGTGCAACTACTCGCGGGTGCTTATCAATTTCACCGACCCCGACAACCTGAAGACCCCCAGCGCCCACCAGCGCCTGACTGTGACGCTGCCCGCTACCATCAACTCCGGCTCGAGCTACCTGGCCAGCGGCGACGTGGGGGTATTCTCTTTCAGTACCGACCCGGCCCACGTCAACGGGTCGGAAAACCCGCAGGCCACGTTCATCTTCCAGCCCTCGCCTAATATGGTAGGCCGGGTAATTCGCATCAACGTCGGGATTGAGGACAATGCCTGCCCGGTAAAGGGCCGTCAGAACCGCGTTATCGTGATTCGGATTCTGAAAGGCAACTTTGCCACGGCCCTGGCCACGGCCGGCGGCAGCAGCCTGAGCGGTGTATCGCCCATCACGCTTTGCAACGGCTCGCTGGCCCTGAATGGCTCGGTGGTGCGTCCCGACTCGATTCGCAACCCGGTCACCGGCAAGTCGGTACTGCAAACCTACGCTTACCAGTGGAGCCTGGTGCGCGGCAACGGCTTCAATACGGCCACTGCGACCAACAAGAACATTACGGTAACCCCGACCGTGACGAGCCGCTACCGGCTGCTCATTACGCCCACTGGCGGTTTCGGCCCGGGCTGCGGCGATACGACCTCGATTCTGGTGCGGGTGGCCCCGCCGGTGGCGGCCCGCTTCACCATCACCGACTCCATCTCGAGCCGTCCGGTGAGCAACACGGGCATTGCGCCCGGCCGTCTGGTGCCGCCGATTACGTACAAGTTCACCAACCAGTCGACGATTAACGGCCAGGTGCCGTGCGCCAGCGGCGTAACCACTAACTGCTACACTTCGCCGGAATTCCGCCTCGACTCGCTGCGCTGGACTTATCAGCGCATCAAGGACGGGGCCGGCAACCCCACGACTAATGCGCCGGTGGTCGTGTTTGCCCGCGGCTACACCCCCCGCGACCTAAAGCTGACCGATGGCGGCACCTACCTCATCAAGCTCAGCGCGGCCTCCACGCTCATCACCAACGGCACTACCTCGCGCGTGCCCGGCCAGTGCTCGGCCTCGGTGTTCCAGCGCCTCGTCATTGTGCCCGAGCTGAACGTGCCCAACATCATCACGCCGAACAACGACAACCTGAACGACGTGTTTGTGCTGCCCGTGAGCCAGCGCGGTGGCAAGCTCGAAATCTTCAACCGCTGGGGCAATAAGGTGCAGGAATACAGCAACTACCAGAACACCTGGGCCGGCGCCGGCCAGCCCGATGGCGTGTACTACTACTACATCACCGACACCAGCGGCAACAAGTCGAAGGGTTGGGTGGAAGTACGTCGCGGCCAGTAATCCCGCCGCTACTGCTTCAGTAAAAAAAGAAGGCCGCGAATTTCGCGGCCTTCTTTTTTTGCGGTCATTTTTCTCTGCTTGCGTAGTTGTCCAACCTAGTCCAGGCGGTGGCGCTCGTTTTTGATGGCGTTGTGCACCGTCCAGGGCACTTCGTGGAGCAGCGGGTGCTGGCGCACGGGGCAGGCGGGCATCAGGCAGAGCGAGCAGGCGGCTGGCGTGCAGGGGTCGGCGTGCACGAACATCTCGACTTCCACGGCGAAGCGCGCCCGAATCAACTCCTCGATGTCGTGCAGCTGGGTGTGCACCTGCTCCAGGGTGAGGTAGTAGGGCATCTGCATGTGGCAGTCGATGTGCAGGTTGGAGCCGTAGCGCTGCACGCGCAGGTTGTGCACGTCAATCCAGGACGGGCGGCGCTGGGCCTGCAGTTCGGCAATGACTTCGGCCACCACGGCAATGTCGGTTTCGTCCATCAGGCCCGACACGGCTTTGCGCAGCATCCGGCCGCCGTTCACCAGAATGAAGCCGCCCAGCAGCAGCGCCGCGCCGCTGTCGAACTGCACAATGCCGGTAGCCTGCACCAGCAGCAGCGCCGCCGACGACACGATGGACGTGATGGCATCGATGAACAAATGCTGCCCGTCGCCCACCAGCGCCACCGATTTCAGCTTCTTGCCGCTGCGCACCAATATCATGCCCACGGCCAGGTTCACCACGGCGGTGCTGGCCAGTAGCAGCACGCCCCAGTCGGGCTTGGCCACGGGCTCGGGGTGCAGCAGGTGGCGCGAGGCGCTGTAGAGGATGAAGGCCCCGGCCATGAAAATCAGGCCGCCCTCGAAACCCAGCGACAGGTTCTCGATTTTGCCGTGGCCGTAGGGGTGGTTTTCGTCCTTAGGCAGGCTGGCCAGGTAGAGGCTGTATAGGGCAAAACCGCTGGTAAACACGTTGATAATGCTCTCCAGCGCATCCGTAAGCACGGCCTGCGACCGGGTGAGGTGGTAGGCGTAGAACTTGATGGCTACCAGGCCAATACTCACCACGAGGGAAAGCAGGCCGAGGCGGTTTTTGATTTTGGTGGGCGTCATGAAGCGGCGGTTGCGGCTGCAAAGGTCGGGCACGAATGGCGGGCGGCCCACCGGGGGCAAAATGGCGCTGTAGTACCGGCCCGCGACTGTGCAGCTGGGCCGCTGATTGTCTGGGACCAACCAAATATTCAGGGCGCGCAACCTTTTGCGGGCGAAACGGTATTTAAGCCAGTCAAAAATTATTTTTAGGTTCGTCTAAAAATTGCTAACTTTAGCTATTCGAATTTGTCCGTGCCTCCTTCTTTACTCACCGAAACCACCCCTCCCGCCGAAGCTGGCTGGCGCCACGCCCGGCGCGGCAACTCGCTTAGCGAGGTGTACGCCAGCATTAAGGTGCCGCCCGCCAACGCCCCGTTCTGGCGCAAGCTCATGGCCTTTTGGGGGCCCGGCCTGCTGGTGGCCGTGGGCTACATGGACCCCGGCAACTGGGCCACCGACTTGGCCGGCGGTGCCCGCTACGGCTACACCCTGCTCAGCGTAGTGTTGATTTCCAACCTATTCGCCATGCTGCTCCAGCACCTGGCGGCCAAGCTGGGCATCGTCACGGGCCGCGACCTAGCCCAGGCCTGCCGCGACCACTACTCGCGCCCCGTGAGCCTGGCGCTGTGGATGCTATGCGAAATCGCCATTGCCGCCTGCGACCTGGCCGAAGTCATCGGCTCGGCCATTGCGCTCAACCTGCTGTTCAAGCTGCCGCTGGCCTGGGGCGTGGTGCTCACCACGCTCGATGTGCTGGTGGTGCTGTTTTTTCAGAACAAGGGCTTTCGCATCATCGAAAGCCTGGTGGCGGGACTTATTGTGCTCATTTTCGGGTGTTTTCTCTACGAAATCATCGCCTCACACCCCGACTGGCTGGCGCTGAGCAAGGGCCTGGTGCCGCAGCCTGAAATCGTGACCAACCCGCTGATGCTCTACGTGGCCATCGGTATTCTGGGCGCTACGGTGATGCCGCACAACCTCTACCTGCACTCCAGCATCGTGCAGACGCGGGCCTTCCCGCAGGACGAGCCCGGCAAACGCTCGGCCATCAAGTTTGCCACTATCGACTCGACGCTGGCGCTGTTTCTGGCGTTTTTCGTGAACGCGGCCATCCTCGTGACGGCCGCCGCGGCCTTCCACGGTAAGGGCCACGAGAACGTGGCCGACATTGCCGATGCCCACAAGCTGCTCACTCCAGTGCTGGGCGCAGGTGCGGCCAGCGTGCTGTTTGCCGTGGCCCTGCTGGCTTCGGGCCAGAACTCGACCCTGACCGGCACGCTCGCCGGCCAGATTGTGATGGAAGGCTTCCTCGACATTAAGTTGAAGCCCTGGGTGCGCCGGCTCATCACGCGCCTCATCGCCGTGGTGCCGGCCTTGGTGGTGGCCATCATCTACGGCGAGAAAGGTACCGGTCAGCTGCTGGTACTCAGCCAGGTAATTCTGTCGCTGCAGCTCAGCTTTGCGGTGGTACCGCTGGTGCTATTTACCGGCAGCCGCGCCAAAATGGGCGTGTTTGTGAACCGCCCGGCGGTGCAGGTGCTGGCCTGGGTAGTGTCGGGCATCATCATTGTGCTCAACCTGTTTCTGCTCTGGCAGACGTTTTTCGGTTAATTATTTCCTGACGAGGTAGGGGCTATTCCTGACCTCAATTACTCCCCAAACGGCATCAGATAAGCACCGGCTTTTTAGCCGGCCGGCTGGCTATTGCCATTTGCCAACTGCTAAAATGCCCATGAAAATTCTCTTACTCATTCTCTGCTGGCTGCCGCAACTGGCTGTTGCCCAGGCTGCCGAAGTGACCGGTGCCGTGCGCGACCAGCAGCGCCAGCCAGTGCCGTTTGCTAGCGTGGGCGTGGTGGGCACCACCGTGGGCGCGACTGCCGACGCAGCCGGCCGCTTCGAGCTGCGCGGTGTGCCGGCGGGGCCGCAACGGCTGCGGGCCAGCGCAGTGGGCTTCGCGCCCGCCGAGCGGCGCGTGACGGTGGCCGCTGGTGCGCCACTCACCATTGATTTCGGGCTGACGACATCTGCCGCCGACCTGGGCGAAGTGGTGGTGACGGGCGTGAGCCGGGCCACCGAACTGCGCCGCAGCCCCGTGCCCATTGCCACGCTGGGCCGCCGTGAAATCACCCTCAACGCCAACACCAACGTCATCGATGCGGCCGTGCGCGGCATCCCCGGCCTGAGTGCCGTGACGACGGGACCCAACGTGTCGAAACCCTTTATTCGGGGCTTGGGCTATAACCGCGTGCTGACCTTGTACAACGGCCTGCGGCAGGAAGGCCAGCAGTGGGGCGACGAGCACGGGGTGGAAGTAGACGGCTACGACATTGAGCGCGTGGAAGTGGTGAAAGGCCCCGCCAGCTTACTCTACGGCTCCGACGCGGTGGCTGGGGTGGTGAACCTGCTGCCTGCTTTGCCCGACGGCCCCGATGGTCGGCTGCGTGGCGATGTACTTAATGAGTATCAGTCTAATAACGGACTGATTGGCAATTCCCTGGGCCTGAACTACCAGAATCATGGCTTCCAGACCAGCTTTCGGGCCAGCCACCGGATGGCCCGCGACTACCGCAATAGTGTGGATGGCTTGGTATACAACACCGGCTTCCGCGAGCTGACGCTGACGGGCATGGTGGGCCTGAGCAAGGCCTGGGGTAGTACCCACGCCTACCTCACGCTGTACGACAACCGCCAGGAAATTCCGGATGGCAGCCGCGATTCGCTCAGCCGGCGCTTCACCCGGCAGGTTTTCGAGAGCGGGCTCGATGACATTAAGAACCGGCCGTTGGTGGGGGAGGAGGAGCTGAATTCCTACGCCATCAGCCCGCTGCACCAGCGCATCCGGCACTACCGCGTGTTCACCAAAACACAGGTGCACCTGGGCGGCGGCGAGCTGCACCTGCTGCTGGGCGCGCAGCAAAACAACCGTAAGGAGTTCAACCACCCCACCGCGCCCAGCCAAGCCGGCCTGGCCCTGCAGCTCACCACCTACACCTACGACGTGCGCTACCACCTGCCCGAGTGGCAGGGCCTGCAAATCAGCGTCGGCAGCAACGGTATGGGGCAGCTCAACCGCCACCAGCAGGCCACCGACTTTCCCATTCCCAACTACGATTTGCTCGATGCCGGCGGCTTCCTGCTGCTGAAAAAGCCGCTGGGCCAGCTGGAGCTGAGCGGCGGCCTGCGCTACGACACGCGGCTGGTGACGTGGTCGGATTTCTACGTGGCGCCCAACCCCGCCACCGGCTTCGATGCGCAGGTCCAGGCCGGCACGGCGGGCGCGCAGCTGCAGTTTCCGGCGTTTCGGCAGTGGTACCGGGGCGTGTCGGCCAGCGTGGGCGGCAGTTGGCTGGCCACCGAGCGGCTCACGCTGCGCGCCAATCTGGCCCGTGGCTACCGCGCCCCCAACATCCCCGAAATCGGCTCGAACGGCCTCGACCCCGGCGCGCACATCGTGTACCTGGGCAACCGCGACTTCCGGCCCGAGTTCAGCTGGCAGCAGGACGTGGGCGCGCTCTGGCACCAGCCCACGGTCGATGTGAGTGTGGAAGTCTTCCACAACTACGTGCAGAACTTCATCTACCAGGCCCGCTTGCTGGACGCGGCCGGCCAGCCGGTCGTCATCGTGCCGGGCAATACCACCTACCAGTTTCAGCAGGCCGCCGCCCGTCTCTACGGCCTCGAAGCCAGCCTGAGTTTGCGCCCAGCCGCCCTGCCCTGGCTGACCAGCACCAGCAACATCGCCTTCGTGAACGGCGAAAACGCCGACGCCGCCCGGCTCGAGCGCGACGGCCCCGCCGCCCGCTACCTGCCGCTGCTGCCGCCGCTGCGGGTCCGCACCGAGCTGCGCGCCACCCTGCCCGCCCGCGAAGGCGCCCGCCTTACGGCCACCTACTTCCGCGCCAGCCTTGATGCCAGCGCCCGCCAAAACCGCTTCCTGGCCCTCGACAACAGCGAAACTGCCACCGCCGGCTACGCCCTGCTGGGGCTGGGCGCGGGCACCACGCTCACCAGCCGGGCCGGCCGGCCAGTGGCGCAATTCGTGTTGCAGGTTGATAACGTGTTCGATACGCCCTATCAGGCCCACCTCAACCGGTTGAAATACTTCGAGTACTACGCCGCCTCGCCCACCGGCCGCACCGGCATCTACAACCCCGGCCGCAACGTGGCGGTGAAAATGGTGGTGCCGTTTTAGATGGGAGTAGAGCTGACTTTAGAACGTCATGCAGAGCGCAGCGAAGCATCTTTACCGCAGCAGTAAATAAGTGCATTGAGCAGTAAAGATGCTGCGCTGCGCTCTGCATGACCCGCTTTTTCCGGTCAAAAACCAACGTGGCCCGTACTGCGGCCATGAAACACCTTTTCACCCTGCTGGCGCTGAGCAGCCTGCCCTGCCTCGCCCAGGCGCAGGCGCCCGCCAAAACTTCGCCCTACGATTCGGCCCATTTCAGCTGGCGCAAGCCGGTGCCACGCAACCGCCTGCGCGAACTGCAGCCCGACCGCCCGGGCGTTACCGAGAGCCCGTTTACCGTTGATGCCGGCCATTTTCAGCTGGAAATGGATGCCCTGCGCCTCATCAACAGTGGTTCGGGCGCCAACAGCCGTCGCGAGTGGCACGCCGCCTACTCCATGCTGAAGCTGGGCTTGAGCCGCCGCACCGATATCCAACTCGAAGTGCCCGTTTACAGCGTGGCTAAGCAGCAGCCCGATGACCCCGCCGAAGGCCGGGAGCGCCACGCCGGCTTCGGCGACGTGACGGTGCGCCTCAAGCACAATTTTGTGGGCGACGACCAATTGGGCCGGTTTGCCATGTCGGTGATTGGCTACGCGCGCCTGCCCACCGGCGGCCAGGTTGGCGACGGGGCCGTGGAATACGGCGTGGTGCTGCCCCTCGACGTGGAGCTGACCGACGACCTCAACCTCGAAGCCCAGGTGGCCTCCGAACTTGACTACGACCGCGAAGCCGGCCAGCGCTACCTCACCATGATGCCGTCGGTGGCTTTCGAGTACGACTTTGCCAAGCGGCTGGGCATCATTACCGAAGGCGTGGCCCAGTGGAACACCGAGCAGCGCCGCTGGCTGTCGTCGGTGAACGTGGCGCCCATCATTAAGGTGAATGCCAACGTGCAGCTCGATTTCGGCACCCACCTGGCCCTGAACCGCCTCACCGACCACGAATACTTTGTGGGCATGACGCTGCGCCGGTAGCCCTGTAGCGCGCGCGAGAAAGAACGTCATGCTGAGCTTGTCGAAGCATCTCTACCGCTCCACGTGAATCGTATCAACGAAGCAGTAGAGATGCTTCGACAAGCTCTGCATGACCGTTCCTGTTAGTCGCTGTCGTATCTTTGGGCCGCCAAGGTGCCAGACCCCAATCGCGGGGCGCGGCTGAAAAGGGAATCCGGTTCAACGCCGGAGCTGTCCCCGCAACTGTACGCTTCATATCGGAGCGGGCCACACAAGCCACTGATTTTCGGTTGATTAGCAACCGTAAGCTGGGAAGGCGGCCCGTTCGGCGAAGCAAGCCAGGAGACCTGCCCGGGCATTCACAGGTTCAGCATTCGCGGAGGACGGATGGAGAAAGAGAGCAGCGGCCGCCCCCGGGCAGCCACCTTACCCCCTGTTTTTCGGCCTCGGTCTGGCAGCGGGCTTCTTCCAAAAGAAGAGCTTGCGGGCAGATTTTGAATCGAATTTTCTTCAGTGAGAATTTGATTCGGTTGCGTTTGAATTCCTTGTTTCGCCGGCTGCTGGCCGGTGCGCTGCTGGCCCTGGCTGCGATGGGCGGCGCGTGGGCCCAGGCCCCGGCCAACCCCGCCGGCTCGCCCGCGCCCGCCGACTCGGCCCGTCTGAGCCGGCGGCAGCACCGCTTGGGCGAGGTGCGCGTGCGCGCTATTGGTCCCGAGCGGTTTGCCGTGGGCAGCACCCTCACCGAGCTCGATTCGGCGGTGCTAGCTCAGTACCGGGGCAGCAACCTGGCCGAAGTGCTGCAGGCCCGCACCCCGCTGGCGCTCAAATACTATGGCCCGGGCCAGCTGGCCACTATTGCCCTGCGCGGCACCTCGGCCCAGCACACGGCCGTGCTCTGGAACGGGCTGAACATCATGCTGCCCACGCTGGGCCAGACGGATTTTGCGCTGCTGCCCGTGGGGGCCAGCACCCGCGTTAGCATCCAGCCCGGGCCGGCGGCGGCGCTCTACGGCAGCGGGGCCGTGGGCGGCGCGGTGTTGCTCGATGCCGCGCCGGATTGGCGCGTGGGGCATCGGGGGAGCGTGCAGCCCGAGGCCGGCAGTTTTGGACTGGTGGGCGGCAACCTGGATGTCCGGGCTGCCTCGGCGGCGGTGGCGGTGCGCGTGGCCGCCGGCTACCGCGAGGCGCAGAACAACTATTCCTACCTGGTGCAGGAGGCGCGCGGCCCCGTGCGCTACACGCTGCAAAACGCGGCTTTGCGCCACCAGTGGAGTTTCAGCCCCGACCTGGCCTGGCGCGTGGGCCGGGCCGGCGAGCTCAGCGTCGCCGCTTGGCTGACGGACACTGACCGCGAAATCCAGTCCGGTACCGGCATCATCGGCGGGCAGGCCCGCGAACGCGACCAGAGCCGACGCCTCACGCTGGGCTACCGCCACGTGGCCGCCCGCAGCCAGTGGAGCGGCCGTGCTGCTTGGTTCGAGGACGTGCTGAACTACCGCGACGGCGGCGCGCCCAGCAACTCGCGCGTGCGCACCACCCAGGCCCAGGCCGAGCACACCGCTGCGCTGGGCGCGCGCGGCAGCCTGCGCCTGGGGGCCGAAGCCCAGCATTTTGCGGCGTTGGTGGATGGCTACGGGGCCGTTCCGGTAACCGAGAACCGCGCCGCCGCCTTCGCCCTGCTGCGCTACGACTCGCGCCCGACCCTGCGCCTCTCGGCCAACCTGCGGCAGGCCGCGCTGCCCGCCGGCCTGGCCCCCCTCACGCCCACCGTGGGCCTGGAGTGGGACCTGCTGCATCCGGCAGCCAATGCCTCAGCGGCCGAAGCCGAAACTGCTGCCCCCGCTGCTGCGGCAGCCGCTTCAGAAACGGGGAAGCTGGATTTGCCCCCCTCACTCCCTTACTCAGTTACTCATTTACTCACTTTCAGCGCCAGCGCGGCCCGCAGCTACCGCGCTCCTACCCTGAACGAGCGGTACTGGCGGCCTGGCGGCAACCCCGACCTGCGCCCCGAGTCGGGCTTCGGCTACGAAGCCGGCCTGCGCCACCGGCTGGCCGGCCAGCCGGGCCTGGTGCTCGAAACCGAGCTTACCGCCTTCCGGCAGGAAGTGGACAACTGGGTGCAGTGGTTGCCTACTGCCGGCACGGGCATCTGGAGCCCGCGCAACTTGCGCCGCGTGCGCAGCCAGGGCCTCGAAGCCAGCACGGCGCTGCGGCGGCAGCGGGGCCACTACACCGGCAGCGCGCAGCTGGCCTACCACCTCACCGATACCCGCAAAACCCAGGGCGCGCCCGACGACCCCGACCCCGTGGGCGTGCAGCTGGCCTTTGTGCCCCGGCACCAGGCTAGTTTTAGTACCGACCACCGCTGGCGTGGCTGGCTGGCCAGCAGCACGCTGGTGTTCAGCAGCTACCGCTACATCAACGCTTCGGGCCAGGACTACCTGCCCGGCACGCTGCTGCTCGGGGCCACGCTGGGGCGCACGCTGCCCGGGCCGGCCGGCACGAAGCTGCTGCTGCTGGCCCAAGCCAGCAACCTGCTGGGCCAGGCCTACGAGAGCTACCCCGGCCGGCCGGCCCCGCCGCGCAGCGTGGGCGGCAGCCTGCGGGTCGATTTCTGATTTCATTTTTCTCTTCAACACCCTATTTGCCGGCTGCGGTCGGCGCTGTTTTCCTCTTCTTTTTTTATGAAAAATCTGACCCCTCTGGCCCTGGCGGCTCTGGCGCTGCTCGCTTCCTGCGACCCGAAAAAGGAAATTATTACGGAGCCCGCTCCGCTTACTACCAGCGTGTATGTGCTAAGCGAAGGCCAGTTTGGGGCCGGCGACGGCGCAGTGAGCGTGTTCGACCGCACGGCTAAAACGCTGACCGTGGATGCCTTCGGCAGCGCCAACAGCGGGGCCAAGCTCGGCGATGTGGTGCAGAGCATGGGCGTGCAGGGCAACAAGGGCTACATCGTAGTGAATGCTTCCAACAAAATTGAGGTGGTGAACCTGCCCGATTTCAAAACGGCCGGTACCATTGCTGGCCTCACGCAGCCGCGTTACTTCACTTCCACCTCGGCCACGCGCGGCTACGTGACGGAGTGGCGCGGCCCCTACACCGGCTACCTGCCCGGCGTGCTCAGCATCATCGACCTGACGACCAACACCGTGAGCAGCCGCGTAACGGTGGGCCGGAATCCCGAGCAGCTCTTGGCCCTGGGCGGCAAAATTTACGTGCCCAACAGCCTCGACAATACCGTGTCGGTGATTGACGAGGCTACCGGCACGCTCAGCAGCACCATTACGGTGGCCGATGGCCCCGGCAGCATGGTGGCCGATAAAGACGGCAACCTGTGGGTGCTGTGCTCGGGCTTCGTAACGTACCTGTCGGTGCCGCCCTACACGGCCACGCGCGTATCGAACGGCACCCTGGTGCGCTTCAACCCGGCCAGCCCGGCTACCCAGCTCAAGCTGACTTTCCCGGGCACGGCCAGCCCCGGCCAGCTGCGCATCAGCCCGGCCAAGGACCAGCTTTACTACCGTTTCGGTGGGGCCGAGTACCAGTTGAGCACCAGCGCCACGGCCCTGCCCACCACCCCTTTCCTGCGGCGTAGCTTCTCGGGCTTCGGCATCGACCCGCGCGACAACACCATCTACGGGGCCCTTGCGCCCAGCTACAACAGCAACGGCCGCTTCGTGCGCTACCAGCCCAACGGTACGCCCATCGACTCCTTCACCGTGAAGGTGGGGCCGAACGGGTTCGTGTTCAACTAAGCGGCGCTTCCCACATTTCCTTCCTTTCTGCAAAAAAAGAAAAAGGCCTCTGCCGGTTGGCAGGGGCCTTTTTGTGTTCGGAAAAGCAACCGTTACTTCGCTTGGCCGAAGCGGAAGGTCACGTCGGCGTAGGGCCCAACGGCCCCGTTACGGTTGCTGATAGCGCTGCTGCCGGACTGCTCGCGGTAGTCGTAGGCCAGGTAGGCCAGGCCCAGGCTGGCGCTCAGGCGCGGCCACACGGCCCGGCCACCCGCCACGCCTGCCAGCGCCGAGATGCGCCGGCCGCTGCTGGTGTGCAGCAGGTAGGTTTCATCGACCAAAAACAAGCGGCGGCCCAGGCGCGTGGCCCCGCCCAGCATCAGCACGGGCGTGCTGCCAAAGCCCCCGCTGCCGCTGAAGCCAAAGCCCACGCCGGCCGTGAGCTGGTGGTCGGCCGTGCCCAGCGTGGCGTTGGCGTAGGTGAGGCCCACCGCCGTCCCATTCACGTACAAGCCAAAGGCCCCTGCGCCCACGTGCACCCGCTCGCCCACCGGCACGCTGAACTTGGGCGTGATGCCCACCAGATTATACTTGCCCAGCCCCGGCACAAACGTGCCCAGCACGCCCACCGAAACCCGGTCGCTGATGCCGTAGTCGGCCGCCAGGGCAAATACGGCGATGTCCTGTACCGTGCCTTCGCCGCGCCGCAGGTTGCGGGCCGTGGGGCCGACGAACAGGCGGCTGCCGTTGCCGGCGTAGGGGCGGGCCGGGGTGCCGGTGGCTTTAACCGCGGTGTCGGGCGGTGCTACCTGCGCGCGGGCCGGGCCAGCGGCCAGGGCCGCCCCCAGCAGCACGAAGCGGCCCAGATGGGCAGGGATGGAGCAGAAGCGAGTGCGCATGAATCGATGAAAGCCTGACTCAAAGATGGGCCAGCGGGGCTGGTTTTGCCAGCCTCGGGCGGCTACTTGCGCCAGCTGCCGGTGGCGTGGGGCCGGCCGGTGGCCTTTTCCTCGTCCGACTCGCCGGGCGGAATCTCGCACCAGTGCACGCGCACGGCGTGGGCCTTGGGGTGCACTTTCTGGCCGAAGGCATCGGCAAATTCCTGGGTGAACTCGGCCCCGAAGAAGATGATGAGCGACGAATAGTTGACCCACAGCAGCAGCACGATGGCCGAACCCGCCGCCCCGAACGCAGAGCCGGGGTCGGCCTTGGCAATGTAGAAGGCGATGAGGAACTTGCCCAGCACGAACAGCAGCGCCGTGATAAAGGCCCCGATGCCCACGTCGCGCCAGCGAATAATGGCATCGGGCAGGAAGCGGTAGATGAGCGCGAACAGCAGCGTGGTAATGCCCAGCGACAAGCAGAAGTCGACCACCTTAATGGCAATGACGCCAGCTTCCGGAATCTGGCGCTGCAGCCAGCCGGTGAAGGCTGAGAGCACGGCGCTGATAACGAAGGAAATGAGCAGCAGCAGCGCCACACTCAGAATGAGCCCGAACGACAAAAACCGTTGTTTGATGAACGCGCCGATGCCAATGCCGGTGGTTTTTACCCGCAGGTTCCAGATGTCGTTGATGCTTTCCTGCAGGGTGACGAAGAAGGTGGTGGCGGCGAAAAGGAGGGTGGCCACGCCAATGGTAGTAGCTACCGGGCCGCGCTGCTGCAACGTGAACTTGGCAATGCTATCCTGCAGGAATTTGGCCGAATCGGGCCCGACCAGGCCCTTCAGCTGCCCGTACACCTGGCCCGAAATGGCCTCGCCGCCATACACCGAGCTGGCAATGGTGATGACGATGAGCAGCAGCGGCGGCAGCGAGAAAATGGTGTAATACGACAGCGCCGCCGCGTGCCGGAAGGAGTTGTTGTTGTTGAACTCGCCCGCCGAAGACTTGATGACGGCGAGGATATCGGAAAACTTGTAGTGCGTGGCCATGCAGAACTGGAAAGGACGTGCCGGAACAGGCGGCACCCGGGCTAGTACGCACGCGGCGGGGTGGCGTTGGCATTACTTGCAGGGGCGGCCCCATGGCCAGGCGGCGTTACCGTGCAGGCAAGCCACCCCCGGCGGCCGGTTTTCCGTATGCTTGCCCCTATGCGACTACTTATTCAAATTGCCCGCCCGCTGGTATTGATAACCGGCTTGTGCGTCCTGCTGGCCGCCCCGGCCCAGGCCCAGAAAAAAGTCAAAGTGGCCAAGGGCTCGTACCCCGCCGCCGAGGGTTTCGACGCGGCGGGCTCCGATGCCAAAGCCGTGACCATTGCCGACCGCGTGATGCGCGAGATGGGTGGTTACGAGGCCTGGCAAAACGCCCGCTACTTCGGCTGGAGCTTTTTCGGAGGCCAGTACCAGGTGTGGGACAAATACACCGGCGACTTCCACTGGGAAAAAGACACGCTGGTGGCCAACTACAACCTGAACACCAAGCGCGGCCAGGTGTACAGCCGGGGCCGGGACATTTCGACCACGCCCGCCGGCCAGAAGGTGCTCGACAAAATGAACCCCATCTGGATAAACAACATGTACTGGCTGCTCATGCCCTTCAAGCTGAAGGATTCGGGCGTGACCCTCGCCTATAAGGGCGAAGCCAAAACTCAGGCCGGTGCCCTCGCCGATCTGCTCCAGATGACCTTCAAAAACGTGGGCGTGACGCCCCAGAACCGCTACGAAATCCTGGTGAACCGCGCCACCGGCCTCGTCGATGAGTGGGCCTATTTTGCCAAGGCCGACGATGCCCAGCCCGCCTTCCGCCGCCGCTGGGCCGACTACGCCCGCCACGGCCAGCTGTTGCTCGCCGCCGACCGCAGCGACGCCGCCAAGCCCGCCCGGCTCGACAATATTTTCCAGGGCCAGGCCGTGCCGGCCGGGGTGATGACGAGTGCGGTGCCGGTGGCGAAGTTGAAGGAGTAGCGGAAGGCACTTGTCATCCTGAGCGCAGCGAAGGACCTTATCACGTCAGCACGAAGCGTTCTAGCGTGATAAGGTCCTTCGCTGCGCTCAGGATGACAGCCGATTTTACCAACCATCAACTACCCCCGCCGCAGCACCCACCGGCGCGTCTCCACCGGCGCATTACGTAGCGCGGCGGCCAGCTCGGCATCGTCTTTAAACTGCAGCTGCGTGAGCATGCTCGCCTCCACGCTCACCTCGATTTCGGCCGCCTGAAACGGCCAGGGCTTGATGACCACCGGCGTGCCCTCGCCATCGGGCTGGGCCAGGGTGTGCACCGTGCCATCGGGCCCGCGGTGAATTTCCACGGCCCGGCCCATCTCCGGGATTTCGTGGCGGCAGAGGATGAGTGACAGGCGGTCGGCCCAGTGCAGTAGGGTGTAGGCTTGGTCGGCTTCTTTTTTGGCGAGCTTGAGTTCGCGGCGCCACTGCTGCTGCCGGGTGCGCAGCTCGTCCAGAAAGCCGTCGATTTCCTTGTTCTGGCCCCGCAGGTTTTCGTAGAGGCAGCTCAGGTGCAGGCTGGTGAGCAGGCTGCGCCAGCGCCCCTGGAAACGGGCAGCGGCCAGCACCCCGGCGGCCTGTTCCAGCGAAAATTCCTTGTGCGTGAAATTGGCCGGGGCCCCGGCGGGCGTGAGGCCGTAGTGGCCGCCGCGGCCTTGCCAGGCGGCCTGCTCGTCGTCGTGCTGCGCGATGGCGGCCAGCAGGCCCACCCAGCGGTCGGGCGGCAGGGTGGGGGGCCAGGCGTAGGCGAGCTGCGCCGCCAGCAGCGCGTGAGCCTGCTGGTAGATGATTTCCCAACCGGCGGCGGTGTAATTAACTATCATGGGGAATTGGAAGCAGTGCAGCGCGATAAGTATTACCGCTAGTGCTAACTGTCCGACTCAAGCCGAGGTTGCCGCGAACACCAGATTGGCCACTGCTCCAAGCTACGCGTATGCAACGGCGCATGTCCGCTTCGCTTACGCCCGAATCCCTCACCGTCCGCTTGCCCGACGGCCGCACCCTGGGCCTCACCCGCCACGGCGACCCGGCGCACCGGCCGGTGGTATTTCACCACGGCTTCGGCTCCTCGGGCCTGGAGCTGCCGAACGACCCGGCCCTGCTGGCCCGCCTGCAACTCCAGGTTCTCGCCCCCGACCGGCCCGGCGTGGGCCAGTCGAGCGTATTCCGCGCCCTCACTTTTCCTTCGTTTGCTGATGATGTGGTGGCCATGCTCGACGCGCTCGGAATTGCCGGGCCGGTGGGCGTGATGGGCTGGTCGGTGGGCGGGGTGCACGCGTTGGCGCTGGCCGCGCGGCACCCGGCGCGGGTGGCGGCCGGGCAGCTGCTCAGCACCTGCCTGCCGCTGGGCGAGCGTGCCGCCTACCCGCACCTTTCGCGGCTCTGGAAGCTGCTGCGCTGGGGCCAGGTCGGCTTTCCGTGGCTGAACCGCACCACCTTTCTCTGGCTCAGCCGGCAGTGGCAGCACCGCCCCGACCGCACGATTGACTGGTTTATCCGGCTCATGTTTTCGGAAGAGGCCCGCGTCACCACCCGCTTCCGGGCGCTGTTGCGCGATGCCGCCGTGGCCGGTTTCGCTCACCACGGCCGCGGCGTGTACGACGATGCGCAGGCCTGGTGCCGCCCGCCCGGCTTCCGCATCGAGGATGTGCGCGCTCCCGTGCGCCTTTGGCACGGCCAGGCCGATGGCGTGTGGGCCCCCGGCAATATTCCGTATCTGGCCCAGCGGCTGGGCGGCGCGCCCGTGCACCTGCTGCCCTCCCAGGGTCACATGCTGTACTTGGAAAACTGGGCGGCGATACTGACGGAGATGAGCGGGCTGCTGGATAGTAAGGCAGCCGAAAATAGAACGTCATGCTGAGCGTAGTCGAAGCATCTCGCTTGCCACCACTAATCCTTTTTAACCGAAAGTCGGCGTAATCAACGATTGATTCAGTGCCACACGCGAGATGCTTCGACTACGCTCAGCATGACGGGATTATAAGCTGACCCTACCCCAGCCGCACGCGCATCTGGTGCCGGCCGGGCTCCTCGTAGTGGTAGCTCAATAGAAACCCGTACGTTTCGCACACCTGACGAGCAATGGCCAGCCCCAACCCCACGCTGCCCGGCGCGCGCTCGGGCCCGGGCCGGAAGCGCACGAAGAGCTGGTCGGCGGGCAGGGCGCGAGAGCGGCCGGTGTTTTCCACCGTCAACAAATCTGGGGTGAGGGCTACGCGCACCACGCCGCCCGCCACGTTGTGCCGAATGGCATTGCTGAGCAGGTTGCTCACCAGAATATCGAGCAGCGAACGGTTGGCGGCCAGCGGCAGCGCAGGCACAATTTCGGTGCTGAGGGTGAGGCCCGCGCCGGCCAGCTGCTCGCGTAGCTGCCCCAGCTGCGTGCGGATGGTGGCGGCCACATCCACGGTTTCGGTGGGGAAGAACAGCTGCTGGTCGAGGTGCGCGAGCAGCAGCAGGCTGCGGCTGAGGTGGGTGAGGCGCTGCGTCACGTCGAGCAGCGGCTCGATATGGCTGGCCTGCTCCTCCGTCAGGCCGGGGGCCTGCACCAACATATCGAGCTTGGTGCGCAGAATGGCCAGCGGCGTTTGCAGCTCGTGGGCCGCGTTTTCGGTGAATTCCTTCTGGCGGTGGTAGATGCGCTGGTTGCGGTGCAGCACCCGCCCGATGGCCGCGTTCAGCGCCTTGAACTCGGGGATGCGCGTGGGCGCGAGGTGCACCGGTTCGGGCTGGTCGAGCTTGTATTTCTGCAACTCGCCCAGCGTGTGGTAGAACGGGCCCCACAGCCGCCGCGCCAGCACGTGCTGCAGCACCAGCAGCCCCACCAGCAGCGCCCCAAACAGCAGCGCCCCCGCCTGCCCGATGCGCGCCAGCAGCTCCTGGCTATCCAGCATCGTCGTGCGCAGCTCCAGCCGGTACGGCTGCCCCTGAAACATCACCGGCGCGGCCAGCTGCCGGTAGGGCACGGTCTTATTAACGAGCTTATTATACATCATCCGCACGCTGAACGCGGCTGGCGGTCCCGGCGCGGCCAGCGGCACAAACTCCACGTTGTGGTCGAGCTTATGCCAAAAGTCCAGGTCGGCCGGCGAGCGCAGGTACAGCCGCAGGTCGTTATCCACGCGCAGCTTGCGCCGGCTCAACGTGCGGTCGACGTATTGGTAATAGATTTTGCGAATGAAGTTGTAGTACACGAACGTGCCCGCCGCCGCCACCACGCTGGCGTAAATCAGGAAAACGACGGTGGTGCGGGCCAGCAGCTTCATGGTCGGATGCGACTTAGTTGAACGGTCATGCAGAGCGCAGCGAAGCATCTCGCCTGTGGTAGCAACTCATTATTGATTGATTAGTGATAGCAGGCGAGATGCTTCGCTGCGTTCTGCATGACGGTCGTTTAATTATTCGGCTCGAACCGATACCCTAGCCCGTACACCATCCGAATGTAGTTCGGCGCGCCTGCCTCCGTGAGCTTGCGCTTGAGATTTTTGACGTGGGCGTACACGTTTTCGAACGTGTCGAACTGCTCGGCCGCATCGCCCGACAAATGCTCGGCAATGGCCCCTTTTGTGATGACGCGGCCCTGGTTCGCCAGCAGCAGCAGCAGTAAATCGAACTCGGTGCGGGTCAATGTCAACGGTTTGCCGGCCACGGCGGCGCGGCGAGCGGGCACGTCCACCGCCAGCTCACCGGCGTGCAATAGGTTGGTGCCCTGGTAGTGGCGACGGCGCACTAGCGCGGCAATGCGGGCGCTGAGCTCGGGCAGGTAGAAGGGCTTGGGCAGGTAATCGTCGGCCCCCAGCTCCAGGCCGGTGATGCGGTCGTCGACGGCGGCGCGGGCGCTGGTGATGATGACGCCGGTGGCTTTCTGCTGCTTTTGCAGCTCGCGCAGCAGGTCGAGGCCGTCGCCGCCGGGCAGGGTGAGGTCGAGCACGATGCACTCGTAGTCGTGCAGCGCCATTTTCTCCTGCGCCTGGGCGTAGGTGGTGGCCGTTTCGCACACGTAGTGCTGGGCTTGCAGGTAGCTCACCACGCTGGCCAGCAAGGCCGGTTCGTCTTCAACGAGCAGCAGTTTCATGTGGGGTATCGATGGGAATGAGCGGCAAGGTAGGGCTGGTTTGGGCGCTTGGCTGCTTTTTCAGAACGTCATGCAGAGCGCAGCGAAGCCTCTTGCCCGCAGTCAGTAAATCAATCGATAGGATTAGTGGTGGCGGGCAAGAGGCTTCGCTGCGCTCTGCATGACCGTTCATTTTACTTGCGCTAAATCCAAATAAGTAAGCGCCCACTCACTATTTTCTGAAAAATTCCAAATCTTCCAAATGTATTCTAAATCGCCCCGCTACTTCGCTTCCCAAACCACGCAATCATTCCCACCTCCATCAAAATTCCCATGAAGCGAATCATACCTTCCTCCTCCCTCTCGGCCCGGACGGCGGGCGCGGCGCTGCTGCTGGCGGCGCAGTGCGCGGCCAGCCCGGCGGCGCACGCGGCTTCGCTGGCTCCGGCCGTGGCGGCGGCCCCAAACGATTTCGGGGCGCTGGCCCGCCGGCCACTCAAGGGCCGGATTGTGGACGGCAACGACCAGTCGCCGCTGGCGTTTAGCTCGGTGGCCATCAAAGGCACCAACCGGGGCACGACCACGGATGCCGACGGCCGCTTCACGCTGGATGTGGAAGACGGCGACGTGCTGGTGGTGACGTACGTGGGCTACGAGCTACGTGAAGTGCCCGTGCCCGCCGGCGCCACCACCTTGGATGTGCCCATGAAAACCACCTCGCACGCCATTGCCGACGTGATTGTGGTGGGCAACCGCGCCTCCGAAGCCCGCACCAACGTGGACCTGCCCGTGCCGGTGGACGTGCTCACGGCCAAGGAAATCACCAAAACCGGCCAGACCGAGCTGGGCCAGATGATTCACTTCACCGCGCCCTCGTTCAACTCGACTAAGCACGCCATCAGCAACGTGACTTCGTACGTGGACCCGGCGACGCTGCGCGGCCTCGGCCCCGACCAGACGCTGGTGCTCATTAACGGCAAGCGCCGCCACCAGTCGTCGGCCCTGAACGTGAACAACGTGGTAGGCCGCGGCTCGGTGGGCACTGATTTGAACGCCATCCCGACGGCGGCCATTGAGCGCGTGGAGATTCTGCGCGACGGCGCGGCGGCCCAGTATGGCTCCGACGCTATTGCCGGCATCGTGAACATTGTGCTGAAGAAAAACCCGCGCGGCGGCATCGTTAACGGCAATTATGGCGTGACGGCCATGGGCGACGGCCACACCTTCGACCTCGGCGTGAACTACGGCCTGCCCCTAGGCAAGCGCGACGGCTTCCTGAACCTGACCGCCCAGGGCCACCACAACACGCCCACCAACCGCTCGGGCGACTACACCGGCCGCGTATACGATTCCGACAAAGCCAAAGACGACGCCCTGGTAGCCCAGAACGGCTTCAACCGCCACGTGACCACCTACGGCACGGCCAAAAACACGATGGGCCAGTTCTTTTATAACGGCGAAGTGGCGCTGGGCGACGCCTGGCGGCTGTATTCGTTCGGCGGGTACTCTTATAAAGACATGACGGCCTACGGCTTCTTCCGCAACCCCAGCAACAAGGCGCGGGCGGTGCTTTCGCTGTTTCCGAACGGCTACAACCCCGTGTTCCCGGCTACGGTGCAGGACGTAGCTTCCACCGTGGGCCTGCGCCGCAAAACGGCCGGCGGCTGGAACCTCGATTTCAGCGTGGGCGGCGGCCAGAACATCATCAAGACTTACGCCAACCACACCGTTAACCCTTCCTACGGCAGCAATTCGCCCACCTCGTTCTACACCGGCACCAATAAGTTTGGGCAGGTGCTGGCCAACGTGAACGTCTCAAAATCCTTCGAAGTAAGCAGCCTGAAATCGTTGAGCCTGAGCTACGGCGGCGAGTTCCGGGTGGAGCAGTACGAGCTGCTGGCCGGCGACGAGGCTTCCTGGAAAAAAGGTCCGGTAACCACCAACAACCCCGACGTGGGCAGCAGCGGGCGCGAAGGCATCGCCGCCGTGAACGCCGTTTCGCGCACCCGCAACAATGCCGGTGTGTACGTCGACGTGCTCAGCGACATCACCGATAAGTTTCTGGTGGGCGTGGCCGGCCGCTTCGAGCGCTACTCCGACTTTGGCAGCAACGTGAGCGGTAAGATTTCGACCCGCTACAAGTTCTCCGAGATGTTCTCGGTGCGCGGCTCTATCAACCGCGGCTTCCGGGCCCCGTCCATGCACCAGCTCTACTATTCCAACTACGCCGATGCCCAGTGGCTGACGCTCAACGGCGTGTTCGACTCGTACCCCATTGCCCACCTGCGCAACGACAACCCCTACGTGCAGGCCCTCGGCGTGGGCAAATTGAAAGCCGAAACCACGCTTGACTACAACCTCGGCTTCACTGCCCAGGTCACGCCCGACCTGACGTTTACGGCCGATGCCTACCAGATTGACATCACCGACCGCGTGGTGATTTCGGGCCAGCTCGATGCCACCAAGCCCGCTCTCGCGCCCGTGTTCAACGGCTCGGGCTACGCCCAGGTGCAGTTTTTCTCGAACGCCCTCGACACCCGCACCCGCGGCCTCGACGTGGTGGCGAGCTACCGCAAGCGCATGGGCCGCGACCAAGATTTCGGCCTGAACCTGGCCATGGCCCTGAACTCGACCAAAGTAGTGGGCGAAGTGCGCACACCGCCGTCGCTGGCCAACCTGGGCACCCCGCTCGTCGACCGCGTGATGATTGGCCTGATTGAGGTGGCTCAGCCGCGCTCCAAGTTCATCGGCTCGGCCAACTACCGCTTCAAAAAGCTCGAAGGCCTGGTGCGCGCTACCCGTTTCGGCCAGGTCACGGCCATTCAGAGCACGGCCGAGCTCGACCAGACCTTCTCGGCCAAGGTTATCACCGATGCGTCGCTGACCTACAATTTCACGCCGCGCGTGGGCTTCACGCTGGGCGCCAACAACCTGTTCGATGTGTACCCCGACCAAATCGCCTTCCCCTCGCTCACGGCCTCGGGCCAGACGCCCTACACGCGCTTCACCTCGCAGTTCGGCTTCATGGGCGCGTATTATTTCTCGGCCCTGCGCTTCAGCTTCTAAGCGAACGATTGATTCAGAACGATAAAAAGAACGTCATGCAGAGCGCAGCGAAGCATCTTTACCGCATTAAGTAACTCATTCGCTGCAACGGGTGAGGTGGGACGAATTCGTTGCTTAGGTTGGTGAATATACAGCGCAACGAAGCGGTAAAGATGCTTCGCTACGCTCTGCATGACGTTCTAAAATTTACATCTTTATTACCCCGCCACCATGCTCGCACTCGCTGGCTTTGCCATGATTCTCACCTTCATGGTGCTGATTATGACGAATCGTCTGTCGGCCATCACGGCGCTGCTGCTGGTGCCGGTGGCCTTCGCGGTGCTCACCGGTTTCGGAGGGCAAATGGGGCCGATGATGCTTGACGGCATCAAGAACATTGCGCCCACGGGCATCATGCTGGTGTTCGCCATCCTCTACTTCGGGCTGATGACAGATGCCGGGCTGTTCGACCCGGTTATCAGCCGCATCCAGCGCGTGGCCCACGGCGACCCGCTGAAAATCATCATCGGCACGGCGCTGCTGGCGCTGCTGGTGTCGCTCGATGGCGACGGGGCCACCACTTACATCATCGTGGTCACGGCCATGCTGCCGCTCTACCGCCAGCTCGGTATCAACCCGCTGATATTGACTTGCATGAACATGCTGGTGGGCGGCGTGATGAATATTCTGCCCTGGGGCGGCCCCACCGCCCGCGCCATGAGCGTGCTGCACCTCGACAGCACCCAGCTTTTCAACCCGCTGATTCCGTCCATGGGCGCGGGGCTGTTGTGGGTGTTCTTCGTGGCCTGGCGCTTCGGCAAGCGCGAGCGGAAACGGCTGGGCCTGGAGTATCTAAACCAAGTAAATAAGAAAAAGTCCGTGGTTTTCGGCCTCGCTGCTGGCCTGCCCCAGCCCTTGCCCGAATGCCCCGACCTGGAGCTTTCGCCCGAAGACCAAGCCCTGCGCCGCCCCAAACTGCTGTGGGTGAATGCGCTATTGACGATTGGGCTGATGGTGGCGCTGGTGCGCGAGCTGCTGCCGCTGCCGGTGCTGTTCATGCTGGCGTTTGCGCTGGCGGCCGTGATTAACTACCCCAATTTGTCGCAGCAGCGGCAGCGGTTTGCGGCCCACGCCGGCAACGCGCTGTCGGTAGCGGCGATGGTGTTTGCGGCGGGCATCTTCACCGGCATTCTCAACGGCACGCACATGGTTGATGCCATGGCCCAGACGTTTGTGCAGCTGGTGCCGGCCGCCTGGGGCCCGCACTTCCCGGTGCTGACCGGGCTGGTGAGTGCGCCGCTCACCTTTTTCATGTCGAACGACGCGTTCTACTTCGGCATCCTGCCGTTTTTCACCAAGGCGGCCTCGGCATTTGGCATCGGCGCGGCTACGATGGGCAAGGCCTCACTGCTGGGGCAGCCGGTGCACCTGTTAAGTCCGCTGGTGCCGTCCACGTATTTGCTGGTGGGTTTGGCCGGGGTCGACATCGGCGCGCATCAGCGCTTCACCCTCAAATGGGCCGGCGGCACGGTGTTGGTGATGCTGGCCGTGTCGCTGCTGCTGGGCATCATTCAATTGTGATTATTAGAACGTCATGCCGGGCGTAGCCGAGGCATGACGTTCTTTTGTATTCCATGCACTCTGGCATCATTCCGCCTACTGCCTCGTTACTCAGCTACCCTAGCTTTTCCCGCCGTGAATCAATACATCGAGCAAATTCTGCACAACCCGCTGGCCTCGCTGGCCATCGTGGGCAACCTGGTTATCATTGAGAGCCTGCTTTCGGTGGACAACGCCGCGGTGCTGGCTACGATGGTAGGCGACCTGCCCAAGGAGCAGCGGCATAAGGCCCTGCGCTACGGCATTTTCGGGGCGTATATTTTCCGGGGGCTGTGCATTCTGTTTGCGTCGTTTCTCATCAAGTTCTGGTTTTTGAAGCCGTTGGGCGGGCTCTACCTGCTGTACCTGGTTTTCGACCATTTCAAGGCCCGGCCGGCGCACGATGAGGAAAAAATTGAGAAGGAAAAAAGCTGGATTTACCGCAACACGCTGGGGTTGTTCGGCAAGTTCTGGGCCACCGTGGCCCTGATTGAGCTGATGGATTTGGCCTTTTCCATCGATAACGTGTTTGCCGTCGTCGCCTTCACCGACAACCTGATTCTGATTTGCGTGGGCGTGTTCATCGGCATTCTGGCCATGCGGCTGGTGGCGCAGGGCTTCGTGCTGCTCATGGGCAAATACCCGTTTCTGGAAACCGCCGCTTTCGGCGTTATCGGCCTGCTGGGCCTCAAGCTGGTGCTCTCGCTGGTGGCTCATTTCCTGCCCGGCCACCCGGTGAGCGAGGCGCTGGAAAGCGAAACCGCCGACGTGGTGATTACCGTGCTCACGGTAGCCGCCTTTGCCGTGCCGTGGGCCACATCGGTGCTGTTCAACGTGCCCCGGCACGCCGGCGGCAGCCGGCCCACCGAACCTAAAGCAGCGGAGACTTCGCAGCAGCAGGCCTGATTACTCGGGAGTCAATTTTATGCCCACAACGCCCCGTATCAAGTTAATGCGGGGCATTGTGGGCTTTAAGGAAAACAGCCGCTGAAACTTTTTCGGGGCAGCAGGCAACCAAAAGGTGACGTGACTAATCAGCCATTCAGTGGCTGCTCCACACAGCCTTTTTATTCCTGTTTTTTTCGCTGCCCCATGAAGAAAAATACATTCCGTTGGCAAGCCATTGGTTGGCTGCTGGTTCTCGCCGCCCCCGCTACGCTGCAGGCGCAAAGCTGGCACTGGGCCAGTGCCCCCGGCGCCATCGTCGACCCAGCTCCTGTGGGAGCTCCCGGCGGCTCAGTCATCGTTGCCGCTGCCCCGGACGGGGCCGGCAATACCGTCGTAGCTGGTAATTTTTCCGGCAGTTTCACGCTGGGGGGCACCACGCTCGTCAGTCAGGGCTACTCCGATGTATTTGTGGCCCGCCTCGGGCCCGGTGGCGAGTGGCTGCAGGCCGTGCGGGCCGGCGGGCCGAGCGAAGACGTGGTGAGCGGGCTGAAGCTTGATGCGGCGGGCAACGCCATTATCAGCGGGCGGTTTGGCAACCTGGTGGCCGGGGCGACGGCGGAATTCGGCTCCTTCGCCCTCACCAGCGCGGGCGGTACCGATGCCTTCGTGGCCCGGCTCAACCCCGGCGGGCAGTGGACGCAGGCCGTGCGCGCCGGCGGCCCGGGCAATGACGAGGCCAACGCGCTGGCCCTCGACGCGGCCGGCAACGCCGTGGTGGCAGGCAGCTTTCAGGGCAGCCCGGGCTTCGGCCCCACTACGCTGGCGGCCGACGGCGTAACCACCGCCGCATTCGTCGCACGCCTCAACCTGGCGGCGGGCACCTGGACGCAGGCCAGCCAAAGCACCTGTGCTTTCAGCACCGTGCCTTTCCGCAACCTGGTAAGCGCCGTGGCCCTCGACGCCGCCGATAATGTGGTGCTGGCCGGCCAGTTCGATGCCAATACCCGCTTTGGCGCGCTCGCACTTAGCAATGCGCTGGGCGGCACGTCGGCTTACCTGGCCCGGCTCAGCGCCGGCGGGCAGTGGACGCAGGCCGTGCAGCTCACCAACAACAGCCGCCTGGCCCCGCCGCCCACCATCAATGCCCTGGCCGTGGATGGGGCGGGCACGGCTACCGTTGCCGGCGTGTTGCTGGAAACCGTGGCCTTTGGCCCGACCACCCTCGTCAGCGCGGGCAGCTACGATGTATTTGTGGCCCGGCTCGACGCCGCCGGGCAGTGGACGCAGGCCGTGCGCGCCGGCGGCCCTGCCAACGACCTGGCCCGCGCCCTGGCCGTGGATGCCGCCGGCAATGCAACGGTGGCCGGCCTGTTCGGAGTTTACGGCAGCCCGGGGCAGGTCGCTACGGCTGCGTTTGGCCCGCTGGCCCTCAGCAGCAGCGGCGGGCTGTACGATGTATTTGTGGCCCGACTCGACGCCGCCGGGCAGTGGACGCAGGCCGTGCGCGCCGGCGGGGCCGGCAACGACGAAGCCAATGCCGTCAGCATCGATGCCGAGGGCAGCATAACCGTAGCGGGCTCCTGCGGCAATGCTGCCGGCTTCGGCGGTTTCACGCTCAGCGGCACAACCAGCTTCCCGATGGCCTTTGCGGCGCGTTTTGCCGGCACGGCGCTGGCCACCCACGCCCCCGCGCCGGCCGAAGTATTTGCCCTGGCACCCAACCCCGCGGCGGGCCTTGTGCGCCTGAGCTGGCCCGAAACCAGTCCGGCCGCGCGCCCCGTGCAGGTACTTGATGCGCTGGGCCGCGAGGTGCGCCGCCAGGAGCTGCCGGCCCGCACCCGGGCCGCCACGCTCGACCTGGCCGGTCTGGCCCCCGGCCTCTACGTGGTGCGGTGCGGGGCCGGCGCCAGCCGGCTGCGGGTCGAATAGCTGAAGCCTGAGCATGAAAAAAGGCCCTGCATCTTCAAATGCAGGGCCTTTTTAATCAAACGGAAAAATCTACGCCTGCTTCATCTCCTTGAGATGCAGCAGCATGTCGGCGGTCATCTTGTCGAGGTCAAAATCCGGCTGCCAGCCCCAGTCCTGCCGGGCCTTCGAGTCGTCGATGCTGGCGGGCCAGGAGTTGGCAATCTGCTGGCGGCCATCGGGTTTGTAGGTGACTTCGAAACCGGGCACGTGCTGCTGAATGCTGGCCGTGATTTCGGCCGGCGAGAAGCTCATCGCACCCAGGTTGTAGCTGGTGCGCACCTTAATTTGCTCGGCCGGGGCGTGCATCAAATCCAGCGTGGCTTTGAGCGCGTCGGGCATGTACATCATCGGCAAATACGTGTCTTCGCTCAGGAAGCACTCGTAGTTTTCGCCGGCCACGGCTTTGTGGTAGATGTCGACGGCGTAGTCGGTGGTGCCGCCGCCGGGCAGGCTCTTGTAGCCGATGAGGCCGGGGTAGCGGAGGCTGCGCACGTCCAGCCCGTGCTTGCGGTGGTACCACTCGCACCACTGCTCGCCGGCCAGCTTGCTGATGCCGTATACCGTGTTGGGGTTCATGATGGTAACCTGCGGCGTGTGGTCGCGCGGCGTGTCGGGCCCGAACACGGCGATGGAGCTGGGCCAGTACACCTGGGCCACGCCGTGGGCCACGGCCGCTTCGAGCACAATCAGCAGGCCATCCATGTTCAGCTGCCAGCCGAAAAGCGGGTTTTTCTCCGCGGTGGCCGAAAGCAACGCGGCGAGGTGGTAAATCTGTTTGGGGCGGTACTGGCGAATGAGCTTGTCGAGGCGGGTGCGGTCGAGCACATCGAGCAGCTCGAATGGGCCGCCGGCCAGCATGTTGGGGTCTTTGGGCGGGCGCACGTCGGCGGCAACTACCAGGTGGGGTTCGTAGCGCTGGCGCAGGGCGGCCACCAGCTCCAGGCCGAGCTGGCCGCAGGCGCCAATCACCAGCACCGAGCCGGGTAATACAGAAGTTTCAGGGTCGCCGGGAGTGGGAGCCATGCGCGGAGTGGTTCAGGGTTGAAGGTGGGAAAGCGGGAATCGGGCTGCAAAGATACCGGGCCGCCGCCGCCGCGGGCACCGTTTTGCCCACAACGGTGTTGGAGCGCCTTAGTTACACCAACCCCGCCCCGCCTATGCCCCCACAACCGATGCTTTACTCGCTGATTTACCGCAGCCAGGCTTCGCGGGCGGTGCACGAAGTGACGCTGCCGCCGCTGCTGCGCAAAGCCCGTCTGCACAACGAGCGGACCCGCCTGGGCGGCCTGCTGCTGTATGCCAACGGCGAATTTATGCAGGTGCTCGAAGGCCCCGAGCCGGCCCTCAGCCAGCTCTACGCCCGCATTCAGGCCGACCCGCGCCACTTCGCCGTGCGCACGCTGGCCTACGGCCCCATTGCCGAGCGCGCCTTTCCCGACTGGCGCATGGCCTACGCCCCGGCCGATGCCAAAGCCCTGGAAAAAATCACCGGCTTCCTACCTCTCAAGGCTGCGCCCGGCCTCGCCGCACACCCGGCCGAAGAAGTAACCCAGCTGCTGCACGAGTTTGCCCAGGGCCGCGCCCACGACGAGTAGCGCCCGGCGGCCCGGCTCCCGCCCGGCGGTATCTTTGGCCCCATGAAGCTGCGCGCGCTGCTGTTATCCTTCGGAATCTGGCTGCTCGGCAGCCCCATCATTCAGGCCCAGCCGGCCACTACGCCCCGCTACCGCAACCTCGTGATGGAGGGCGGCGGCATTCGCGGCATTGCCTACGGCGGGGCCCTGCTGGAACTGGAGCAGCGCGGCGTGCTGGCCGGCCTCACGCGGGTGGGCGGCACCTCGGCCGGGGCCATTCAGGCGGCGCTGCTGGCGGTGGGCTACTCGGCCCAGGAAATCATCGACGTGGTGAACGCCACGCCCGTGCAGCGGCTCAACGACGGCCGGTTCATCTTCTTCGGGGGCACGCACCGGCTGGTGAAGGAATACGGCTGGTACCGTGGCGACGAGTTCAGCACCTACCTCGGCGAGCTGGTGGCCCGCAAAACCAAAAACGCCCACCTCACCCTCGGCGAACTGCACGCGCTGGCCCAGAAGGAGCCCACGCGCTTCCGCGACCTCTACACCACGGGCACCAACCTCACGCAGCAGCGCGTGCAGGTATTCAGCCACGAAACCACGCCCACCATGCGCGTAGCCGATGCCGTGCGCATCAGCATGAGCATTCCGCTTTACTTCCGGGCCGTGCTGCTCGATGCGAAGAACAAGGTAATCACCGGCACGCCTGCACCCAGCCAGCCCGTGCAGGTGCTCGTGGACGGCGGCCTGCTGGCCAACTACCCCATCGATTTGTTCGACTACCCGCGCTACTTGGCCGCCGGCACTGCTGCCGCGCCCGATGCGCACGGCCACGTCTTCAACCCCGAAACCCTGGGCCTGCGCCTCGACCGCGCCGAGCAGATTCCGCTGGATGGCGCGCCCGCTGGCCGCCAGCAGCTCGCGCCCTACGACATTACCGATTTCAACACCTACATGGGCGCGCTCTACACCGTGGCCCTCGAAAACCTCAATCCCGTGCAGCCCGCCGACTGGCAGCGCACCATCAGCATCGACTTCCTGAACTTCAGCCCCAAAATCAAGCGGATTTCGGACGCGCAAAAGAAGCAGTTGATGGACAGCGGACGGAAGGGGGCGCAGGCGTTTTTGGTGCGGCAACAGGCCCAACGTTAGGTTGTAATTAGTGTGCTGATGCGACGATAACAATGCACAATTACTGATTCTTTTCGTCCATGAGTCCAGACATTGGGATAATTATCACGGCTTTACTACTAGTTATTGTCTTTCCGCTTTGCCTTAGCGCACAGGAATATTTCCGCGATAAGAATCTCGCGCAACCAGTTGTTCAATTCTCGCTCTCATGGTGGCACAACATGAGCCTGTTCTGGACCTTAGTTCAAACCTCATTTGGTTTGGCACTGCTTGCTGGTGCGGTCAGCATTATAGTCAGAGACGGGCCGCAGTTAGGCCTTTTTATAGTTGATATATTTATGTTGCTCGTGGCTTGGCGATGCTTTCCCGCCATTTGCCTGTACTGGACGTACTGGACGTACTGGCACTGGGACGGCCGGGCTCGTCTCAGCTTTAATCGGGCGGAAAGGACGATGACTTATGTTAACCGAGAAATCAGCTTCACTTTTGCAGTGTCGGAAATAGAGTTGCTCTCCTGCCACGAGCCAACCATAACCCGGGCAGCCAGTTCAGACTACAGCTATACAATTCTGCATCTTAGCGATGCACGCGAACTGGTTGTTACGTCGCTGTTATGGGATATTATTGAGTGGTCAGCAATATTACCAGCCGTCAAAACTGAATTCGTCAAACAGCGTTTTGCATGGTTGCCCACTGACCTCAAATCCAGAAAGTTTTTCAGCCCTTTCGCTAAATAGCACCTGCCTTAATTATCACCCACCCACCACCCCATGTACGCCACCCTCCAGCCCGACCTCGAACAAGAGCTTCAGAAAATAAAGGACGCCGGCCTTTTCAAGAAGGAGCGCATCATCACTTCGCCCCAGGGCGCCGAGATTGAAACCAACGAAGCCGGCGAAGTGCTGAACTTCTGCGCCAACAACTATCTGGGCCTGAGCTCGCATCCCGAAGTCATCAAGGCGGCGAAAGACACCATTGACTCGCACGGCTATGGCATGAGTTCGGTGCGCTTCATCTGCGGCACGCAGGACATTCATAAGGAGCTGGAAAAGAAGCTGGCCGAGTTTCTGGGCACCGAGGACACCATCCTCTACGCGGCCGCTTTCGATGCCAACGGCGGGGTGTTCGAGCCGCTGTTCAACGAGCAGGACGCCATCATTTCGGATGCCCTGAACCACGCCAGCATCATCGACGGCGTGCGGCTGTGCAAGGCCCAGCGTTACCGCTACGCGCATAATGATATGGCCGACCTCGAAACCCAGCTCCAGGACGCCGTGGCCAAAGGCACCCGCCACCGCATCATCGTCACGGACGGCTCGTTTTCGATGGACGGCACCATCGCGCAGCTCGACAAAATCTGCGACCTGGCCGACAAGTACCAGGCCCTGGTGATGATTGACGAGTGCCACTCGATGGGTTTCCTGGGCAAAACCGGCCGCGGCACCCACGAGTACCGCAACGTGCTGGGCCGCGTCGACATCATCACCGGCACGCTGGGCAAGGCGCTGGGCGGGGCCATGGGCGGTTTCACCTCGGGCCGCAAGGAAATCATCGACATGCTGCGCCAGCGCAGCCGCCCGTATCTGTTCTCCAACACGCTGGCCCCGGCCATCGTGGGCGCGAGCCTGCGGGTATTGGAGCTGCTGACGGAAAGCACCGAGCTGCGCGACCGCCTCGAAGAGAACACGAAATACTTCCGCGAGCAGATGACGGCCGCCGGTTTCGATATCACGCCCGGCGAGCACCCCATCGTGCCCGTAATGCTGTACGATGCCAAGCTGGCCCAGGAGTTTGCCGCCAAAATGCTTGATGAGGGCATTTACGTGGTGGGCTTCTACTACCCCGTGGTGCCGCAGGGCAAGGCCCGCATCCGGGTGCAGCTCAGCGCCGCTCACACGCGGCAGCATCTCGACAAGGCCATTGCCGCCTTCACCAAAGTGGGACGCGAGCTGGAAGTGCTGAAGTAACCGCTGACGCTACTCCGCAGTTCATCGCACTGCTTCGGTAAAATCCACAAAAAAAGCCCCTTGCCAACGGCAAGGGGCTTTTTAATTGCATAGCCCCAAGGGGCAGTGGCAGCTTACTTCACCACCGACAGGCGCTGAACGTGGACTTCGCCCTGGCTTTCGTAGCGGCACAGGTAGAGGCCGGCGGCCAGCGGCGTACCGTCGAGGGTGAGGGCATAGTCGTGGCCCGCCTCGGTGGTGCCCGAGAAGAGCGTGCCCACTACGCGGCCTACGGCATCAAACACCCGAATCTGGGCTGCGGCCGACACCGTGGGGCGGAAGTGCACCGTAGTGCTGGCGCCGAAGGGGTTGGGGTAGGCTTCGAACACCAGTTCGGTCGCCAGTTCAACAGCGGGGGCGGCGGGCTCCGGACGAGTTGCCGTGCCGCAGGCACCCAGCTGGTCGCCGGCGTGGCCGGTGAGGTGGGCGGGCACCGCATTGGGCGAGATGCAGATTTCGTGGCCGTTGTGGCACACTACTACCTTATCCTTGTCGCAGCGGGCATCCATCACGTGCAGCGTCACCGTGGCCGTGGCCGTGCAGCCGTACTGGTTGGTGGCCGTCACGGTATAGGTGAAGGTGCCGGCCGTGGTGGCCGTGAACACGGGGTTGGCTACCGTGGTGCTGCTCAGGCCCGCGGCGGGGCTCCACGCGTAGCTTACGCCGCCTTTGGCCGTGAGCGTAGCGCTCTGCGAGCCATAGCCGAGGTAGAGGTTGGTGGCCACGCCGCCGGTGTACACGTTGCTGGCGGGCGTCACGGCGATGGCCGGGGCCGGGATGCTGCCCACTACCGTCACGGTAGCCGAAGCGCTGGCCACGTTACCGTGGATGTCCGTCACCGTCAGCACCACCGGGTTGCTGCCCAGGTTGGCGCAGGTGAAGGCCGAGCGGTTCAGGCTGTAGCTGGCAATGCCGCAGGCATCGGTGCTGTGGTTGTTCACGTCGGCGGCGGTTACCGAGGCGGCCCCGTTCACGAGGGTCACGGTCACGTTGCGCACGGCTACGGCCGGGGCCGTCACGTCTTTCACGGTGATGGTGAAGCTGCCGGTGCTGGTGTTACCGCTGGCGTCGGTGGCCGTCACGGTCACGGTGCTGGTGCCCACGGCGAAGGTGCTGCCCGATGCCGGGCTGGCGACTACCGTCGCGCCGGCGCAGTTATCGGTAGCTGTCGGCGCGAAGGTCACCACGGCACCGCACAGCGTGGCAGGCGCAGTAACTACAATGCTGGCCGGAACCGTCAACACCGGCTTCTCGGTGTCATTCACGGTTACCGTTTGGGTGGCAGTCGCCACGTTGCCAGCGGCATCGGTAGCGGTCCAGGTCACGGTGGTGGTGCCTTGGGGGAAAGCTGCTGGGGCATTGTTGGTTACCGTGGCAGTGCAGTTGTCGGTAGCCGTAGCGGTGCCCAGGGCTACATTGGTCGCCGTGCATTGGCCGGCATCGGTGCTCACGCTCACGGCGGCGGGGGCCGTGATGGTGGGTGCCAGATTGTCCTGCACGGTTACGTTGGCGGTAGCCGTGCTCACGTTGCCGAAGCTGTCGGTCACGGTTAGGGTCACGGGGTTGGGCTGGCCTACATTGGCGCAGGTGTAGCTGGTCTGGGGGGCGTTGGCGTAGACGTAGGTAGCCTGCACCAGCAGGCGCTTAAACGTGCCCCCGCAGGGGTCGCCAAATACGTCGTTATTGGCTGGGATACTGCCTGAGTTCTTGCCCAACAGGGCCTGCTCGGCTATCTGCTGGCTGTTGCCAGCGTGGCACCAACCGTACTGAAACGTGCCGTTCACATAGTCGGCGTTGCCGTAGCTGGCAAAATTTACAGCCGTGAAAGTGGCGCCCGCCGGTGCGGTCAGCGTCAGCACCTCGTGCTCCTGTGCAACGGCGCTCACCACGCCCTGGCTGGGCTGAATGCTCAGTGTGACGGCTCCGCAGTTGTCGCTGCTGCCGTTGTTCACCTGGGCGGCCGTCACGCTGGCATTGCCGGAGGCATCGAGCTGCACGGTCACATTCTGGGCCACGGCCGTGGGGGCGGTGTTGTCGGTTACCAGCACGGTTTGCGTGTCGGTGCTGGTGTTGCCGTAGCTGTCGGTTACGGTCAGCGTCACGGGGTTGGCCCCGTAGTTGGCGCAGCTAAAAGCCGACTGCGACAGCGTCATGGAAGCAATGCCGCAGGTGGCCGTTGAGCCGTTATCAAACTGGGCGGTAGTGAGCGTGGCCGTGCCGTTGGCATCAAGCACCAGCGTCAGGGGCATTGCATGCGCCTGCAGCGTGCACGGAATCACGTTGATGCTGAACGATTGCGTAATCAGGCCGTAGCTGGCGCCGTGGTGATAGATGTCGGCGGCTACCAGCGTCACGTCGTTATTGCCGGCATCGGCCACGGTGGGCGTGCCGCTGAGCGTGCCGGTGCCGTCGCCATTATCCACCACTGTCAGCCAAGCGGGCAGGTTCTGGTCCTCAATCTCCAGTTTGTCGCCGTAGGGCAGGTCGGGGTCGGTGAGGGTGATGCTGTAGCTGAACGGGTGGCCAGCCACTACGTTCAGCGAGGCCGGGGCCGGAGCCGACGTGAAGCTCGGGGCCGAGTTCACGATGAACTCCAGGGTGTGAGTTTTCTGGTCGCTTGAGTTGGTGTTCTTGGCCGTGAAGGTTGCCGTGTTCGGGCCCCAATTGGCCGAGGCGGGCGTCCAGTTCAGCTGGGTAGTGGTAGGGTTGCCGGCCGTGGAGGGCAGCGCGGGCGAAAAGGTAGCGCCGGCCAAACCCGTGCCGCTGATGATGCTCACCAGCGTGTTGGGGTCTGCGTTCGAGGCCTGGATGGTGCGCGTCACCGGGGTGCCAGGCGTAATCTGCTCTACGCTGCCATCGGCGGGCGTGGGCGGCACGTCAAAAGTAGGCTTGGTGCTGACCTGGATGGTGACGGAAGTGTTGGTTTGCACGCCCACGTTGTCTTGGGCCACGAAGGTGATAACGTAGGTGCCGAGGCTGCCGGCGGTGGGCGTCCAGGAGAAGGTGCTGGTAACCGGGTTGCCGGTGGCCGGCAGGGCGGGGCTCATGCCCGAGCCGCTGGGCAAGCCCACTGCTTTGAGCGTCACCGAGCTACCCGGGTCGCTGTCGGTGGCGCGCACTGAGAAGCTGACCGGCGTGCCGGGGGACACCTGGTACGCGTAGCCTACTGCCGGGGTAATGCTGTAGTCAAACTTGGGCGGGGTCGATACCTGCGTAATCTGAATAATGAAGTCGACCATAATGCTGGTCTTTCCATCGCTTACTTTTACAATGGCATCGTAGAGCGCGCCCACCGTAGCGCCGGTTGTCGGAAAGGTAATAACGCCGGTATTGGAGTCGATGGCTAGGCCGGGCGCGTTGGTAAATGCGTTGCCGGCCATGTCGGCGCCAGTGGCCAAGCTGTAAGTCAGTGGGTCGCCGTCAGGGTCATTGGCCGGTAGCTGAAAGGTAGCCGCTGTTTGCCCAGTGGCCAGATTCACCACCGGTGGCAAGGTCGACACCGGCGAACTGTTGCCCGAACCTGCGTTGATGACGGTTTCAATATGCCAGACGCCATTGGAGTTGTTCACTAATCCAACCAGTCGGTTGGAATTGTTGATGTAGGCCTTGTAAGCTGTGTTCGAGGCGTAGGTGTGCGTCACCGTAAACTCGCCGTAGAAGTTGTCCGCAGCCACGTCCACGGAGGTCACCGTCAAGTTGATAGACGTGCTTGAACCGTCGCCGAAATAAAGCACATCAGCGTTGGAAACAACCGAGCCAACGGCGAGGCTTGGGCTAAAAACCGGGTAGCTCTTGCGGAACGACTCGTTCACCTTTATCACCACCGTGCGCTTGGTGGGGTCAGTGGTGACGGTGCGCCACGTGATGCTGCCATAGCGGAAATGCGAGGCCATGGCCGACGACAGGGCGCCGAAGGTCAGCAAGCAAGTCAGCAGCCACACCCGCAGCCCGAGAGCCGGACGAGTTGATGCAGTTGAAATTGGTGCGTAAACAGGTTGTTGCATGAAAAAAGGGAGAATGGTGAATAGTTGTGATGGGAAATGCATCTAAGAATGTTAGATTCAATACAATCTTAGAATTTAACAATCGGGCAAAACTATAATATTAATTTTGATTAATTATTAAATTACCCTTAAAAAACATTTCAATTTTTATAAATATTGCAAAAGTGCATTGCTAATTATTTGACTGTTAATGTCACGGATGCTAATGTGGTTCAGATAATAAAAAAGGGGCAGCCGCCCCTTCTTTTATTTTTGACCAGATAGCGTGTCAGCCGTTGTTGTCCATCAGGCACGACAAAGCGCCACCTTGGGCGAACTACTATTCCAAAAATCATCATTCGCCAACAGGCGAGCACAGCAACAGCCCTGCCGCCTTGCAGCGGAGCGTACGATATTCCAGAAATCAACCAGTTCTTCCGGCTAGGCCGACAGCGCCGCGCTGCTGGCGGTGGCCGCTTTCGGCTGCTCGGGACCACTCAACAGCCACTCGTTCAGCAGGGCGCGCAGCTCGCCGGTGGGCAGGTTGCGGTGCACCTCGCCGTGGCGCACGAGGCTCATGGCGCCGGTTTCCTCGCTCACCACCAGCACCACGGCGTCGGTGATTTCGCTCAGGCCGATGGCGGCGCGGTGGCGCAGGCCCAGCGAAGCGGGCACATCGGGGTTTTCGCTCACCGGCAGAATGCAGCGGGCGGCCTGCAGGCGGCCGTTGGCCACAATCACGGCCCCGTCGTGCAGGGGCGAGGTTTTGTTGAAGATGGCCAGCAGCAGGCGCTTGCTGATTTCGGCATCGAGCCGGTCGCCCGAGTCGGCAAAGGGCGTGAGGTCGGAAGCCTGGGTGAAGCAGATGAGCGCGCCGGTGAGCTTATTGGAGAGGCTTTTGGCGGCTTCCACGAACGGGCCCACGGCCAGCGGGGCGGCTTCGGCGGGGCGGCCCCAGGTCCAGGCCCGCATGCGTTCGATGGCGGTGGCCTTGCCCACGTTCAGCAAAAATCGTCGGATTTCCTGCTGAAACAAAATGATGCTGGCCAGCACACCCACGCTCATAAACTGCCCCAGAATCTTGGTCAGCAGCTCCATGCCCGTGGCTTTCACCACGAGGTAGAGCAGGTAGAACGACACCAGCCCCAGCGCCACGTTCAGGGCCACCGAACCGCGCAGCAGCTTGTATAGCTGATACAGCAGCACCGTCACCAGCAACACGTCGGCCGCGTCAATCCAGCCGAAATGCAGGAAATTGATGGGGAAAGGGCCGGCCATGGGCGGTGGGAGAGGTGGAAAGAGATGACAACGACTGTTGTGCTTCCGTTGCACAAACCAGCACGCCGCCCTTCAAATTACGGCCTTTATTCCGCCCCGGGAAAGGTGTGGGCGAATAAATCGATGGTTTGCCGGGCTTCGGCTACGTCGTGGGCCCGCAATAACCGGGCCCCGCCCTGCAGCGCCACCATGTGCAGGGCCGTGGTGCCGTTCAGCGCTGCCTCGGGCCCCAGACCCAATGGGCCGTACACCAGCCGCTTGCGCGAGAGGCCGGCCAACAGCGGCAGGCTCAGCATTTGCAGCTCGGGCAGCCGGCGCAGCAGCTCGTGGCTTTGGGCGGCGGTTTTGGCGAAGCCCAAGCCCGGGTCGAGCAGCACGTCGACCACGCCGGCGGCCCGCAATGCCACCAACTGGTCGCGGAAGTAGCGCAGCAGCTCCAGCACGATGTCGCCGTCGTACTCGGTCAGCTTGCTCATGGTTTGGGGCGTGCCGCGCAGGTGCATCAGCACGTAGGGCACGCGCAGGCGGCCCACGGTGGCAAACATGTCGGCATCGAGCGTGCCGCCGCCCACGTCGTTCACCAGGTCGGCCCCGGCCTGCACGGCCGCCTCGGCCACGCGGGCCCGGAAGGTATCGGCAGAGAGAAAGGCGTGCGGAAACTCCTTGCGCAGGGCCTCCACGGCGGGCAGCAGGCGGCGGGTTTCTTCGGCTTCGGGAATGTCGTCGGCACCGGGGCGGGTACTGTAGGCCCCGAGGTCGAGCACAGCCGCACCGGCTTCGAGCATGGCTTCGGTGCGAGTGAGCAGGTCCTTTTCCGAAGCCACGCGGCTGCCGCTGAAAAACGAGTCGGGCGTAAGGTTCAGGATGCCCATCACCTGCGGCCGGCGCAGGTCGAGCAGGCGGCCGTGGGGGCTTAGGAGGGTAGGGGGGGAGGAGGTCAGGCGGGTGGGAGAGGAATTGGCCATAGTAGCGCGAACTTTGTAGTTCGCGTCCCCGTGCCGGTTGCAATGAGTTCCAACGGCACGGGGACGCGAACTACAAAGTTCGCGCTACTATGCCTTCCTCGACTCCCGAACACTACGACCTGCTGCTGGCCCGCTGCCGCACCCTGTTTCTGGCCAAAACCCACGACTACGGCACGGCGTGGCGCATTCTGCGCCTGCCGTCGGTCACGGACCAGATTTTCATCAAGGCCAACCGCATTCGCACCATTCAGGAAACCGGCGTGCAGCTCGTGGCCGACGACGTGAACGAGGAGTTCGTGGCCATCATCAACTACTGCCTCATTGCCCTGATGCAGTTGCACTTGCCCCAGGATACGCCGCTGGATATGACGCCCAACGCCGTGGCCGAAGCCTACGACCATGAAGCCGCCGAAAACCGCCGCCTGCTGCTGGCCAAAAACCACGACTACGGCGAAGCCTGGCGCCAAATGCGCGTGGCCAGCATTACCGACCTGATTCTGATGAAGCTGCACCGCGTGAAGCAGCTCGAAGACATCGGCGGCGCGGCCCTGGTGAGCGAGAGCGTGGAAGGCAGCTACCGCGACATGCTCAACTACGCCGTTTTCGCGCTGATTCTGCGTGGCGAAGGGTAACGCTTGGCGCGGGGGGCGGTACCGTACGCTGGCCGCAGTTTAGCGCGTAGCGCACAACTGCGTGCCCTACCGTAAGGCGAGTTTGTAACTCGCCGCAGTGAGCATATACCTGCGCAGGCGAGTTGCAAACTCGCCTTACGGTAGGGCCAGTAGTCGTCGCTACGCTTAGACTACGGCCAGCACCGGCCAGCACCGACTACGACCTGCCGCGTAACGTTTGGCGGGGGAAGTGGTACTCGGGAAGCTGCTGGCAGCGGTTGGCAGCCGCTCGGGCGCAGGCAACCGCGGGCCGGGGCGGCGCATCTTCCGGCCATACTACATTCCTTTCCCGATGAAACATCTGCTGCTTCTGCTCCTGCTGTTGGGCGCGGCCTTTGTGGCTCCGGCCCAGCAACTTTCCCACCTCGATTCGCTGCTGCTGAACGCGCAGACGTTCAGCAAACAGAAAAACTACCCCGAGGCCATCAGGGCCTATCAGCGGGTGGCGCAGGAGCGCACGGCTTCGCCCCGCTACAAGGCGCTGAGCTACTACAACATCGCCTGCTACTACGGGCTGCTGCACGATGCGCCCAACGCCCTGCGCTACCTGGGCCAGGCCATCGACGCGGGCTACGTGAATGCCAGCCACATCGCCGTCGACTCTGACCTGGAGCTGCTGCACTCCGATAAGCAGTGGCCGAAACTGCTGGCCCGCGCCCGCCGGCTGGAAGAGAAAAGCATCATCCATCGGCCCGAGGACGCGAAGCTGGTAACTTCCGACATCGACCATTTCTGGACCGCCTACGCCGCCGTGCAGCGCGACACGGCCCAGGCCGCCGCTATTTTCCGGCGCGAGTATTTCGCCAAAGCTTCGGCGGGCCTGCAGGACTACTACAAGCTAAAAATTGCGAGCGACCAGGACTTTGCGCGCACCATTCTGGGGCGGCCGCGCTACTACAATTCCATCCGAAAAACCACGCTGGGCATTGCCGCCGAGAAACCGAAAATTGTGGCCGCATTCCGGCGTTTTCAGGAGTTGTACCCGGCCGTGCGCTTCCAGAACATCTATTTCGTGGTGGGCGGCTGGGTGTCGGGCGGCACCGTGTCGGACGCCGGCCTGCTCATCGGGGCCGACCAAACGGCCAACGGCCCCGGCGTGAATACCTCGGAGCTCAGCCTGGTGCAGCGCAACCGCTGCGCGCCCGTGTCGGAAATGCCCTCGCTGATGGTGCACGAGCTGGTGCACCGCAACCAAGGCCCGCAGGATGGCACCCTGTTGAGCTACGCTTTGAGTGAGGGCATGGCCGATTTTGTGGCCGAGCTCGTGACTGGCCAGGTCACCAACGCCCGCCTGCACCCCTACGGCAACGCCCACGAAAAGGAATTGTGGGCCGCTTTTCAGCAGGAAATGCTGGGCAAGGATGCCCACAACTGGATGGCCAACGGCCGCCAGGAAACCCCCGAAAAGCCCTGCGACCTGGGCTATTACGTGGGCTACCGAATCGTGCAGGCCTATTACCAGCAAGCCACCGATAAAAAGCAGGCCCTGGCCGACATCCTCAACATTCGCAGCGCCCCCGACTTCCTGGCCCGCAGCGGCTACGCGGCGGCGCTGGCCCGGCGGTAGGCGGCGGCGGGCCGGGGTTGGTTGATTGGGCCGCCCGCCCGACCTTTAGGGCCAACCTTGCGCGGGGCTGGCGCGTTTTGCCCCCGGCTTACCTTTGCTCCCTATGTCCGTTCCGAACTCCGTTGCCGCTGTTGCTCCCGCTTCCCACCCGCTGCGCACCCTCACGCGGGTGTGCTGGTTTTTGCTGGGGGCCCTGTTCATCTTTTCCGGCCTCATCAAGCTGAACGACCCGGTGGGCACGGCCTACAAGCTCGAAGAATACTTCGAGGTCTTCGCCACCGATTTGCCCAGCATTGGCGGGTTCTTCCTGTGGCTGAAGGGCAGCACCCGCACGCTGTCTATCCTGCTAAGCTCGGCCGAAGTCATTCTGGGGGCGGCGCTGCTGCTGCGCTGGCACCTGCGCAAAACGCTGTGGGCGCTGCTGGCGCTGCTGGTGTTTTTCGCCTTCCTGACCTTCTATTCGGCCGCCTTTAATAAGGTAACGGACTGCGGCTGCTTCGGCGATTTCATCAAGCTCAAGCCTTGGACTTCGTTCTTTAAAGACCTGTTTCTGCTGGTGTTGTGGGGCGTGGTGTTCACGCACCAGCGGTTTCTGCGGCACGCGTTTGTGCAGGGCATGTTTGGGGTGATGACCATGACGTTTGTCACGGCCATTGCCATTGGCATTGGGGTGCGGGCGTTGGGCCACCTGCCGTATTTCGACTTCCTGCCCTACAAAGTGGGCAACAACATCGGCCAGCTGATGAAGGCGCGCGCGCCGATGCGCTACGAGTACGAGATGGAGAAGAACGGCAAAACCGAAAGCTTCACCACTTACCCCGACTCGACCTGGACCTACAAGAGCATGAAGGCCCTCAACCCCGAGGACGGCCCCAAAATCACCGATTTCAAGGTTTGGAACGACGAGGGCGACTACACCCCCGAGCTGCTGCGCGGCAACAAGCTCGTGCTCATCATTCAGGATGTGGACAAGGCCGACCGCGACCGTTACGCCCTCATCAACAAGCTGCTGGCCGATGCCCAGGCTTCGCGCCGCGGCATCACGCCACTGGTCATCACCAGCAGCAGCCCCGCCGAGTTCGACGTGTTCCGGCACAGCGCCAACCTGGCCGTGCCCTTCTACTACGCCGACGCCACCGTACTCAAGTCCATCATCCGCTCCAACCCCGGCTTCGTGCTGCTGAAGGACGGTGTGGTGAAAGGCAAGTACCACTACCACGACATCCCGAGCATCGGGAAAGTGGAGGAGAAGCTGCAGTAGTTTGTGATGTGATAAATGTGCGAATATGCAGAATGTGAAAGTGCATAACAGGGATATTTCACCACCTGCATTTTCACACGCGATGCATTTTTGCATTTCTCACATTTTCCATGTTTCTCACATCTAAAATTTGCTCCCCTTCATTCTCCGTCGCTTAGCCCAGGGCCTGCTCGTGCTGGTGGGCGTGGCGTGCACGGTGTTTCTGCTTTTCAACGTGCTGCCCGGCGACCCGGCCGCGCTGCTCGCCGGCCAGCGCACCGACCTGGCCACCAAAGCCGCCATCACCGCCGACCTGGGCCTCGACCAGCCGCTGCCCGCCCGCCTGGTGGGCTACCTGAACGACATCTCGCCACTCGGCCTGCACCCCGCCGACTCGGCCGGCCGCGCCCGCTACGGCGGCTTTGCACTGGTGCCGCTGGGCTCAAAAGTGTTGGTGCTGAAAACGCCCTATCTACGTCGCTCCTTCCAGAGCAACAAGGACGTGCTGCGCATTCTGCTCGACTACTTCCCCGGCACCATGTGGCTGGCGTTGGCCGCCATGCTCATTGCCAGCGTGGGCGGCGTGGCGCTGGGCGTGGCCGCTGCCCTGCGGCCCCAGTCGTGGCTCGACAGGGTGCTGGTGAGCACTTCGGTGCTGGGCATTTCGGTGCCCTCGTTCGTAGCGGCCATTCTCATCGCCGTCACGTTTGGCTTCTACTGGAGCCACTTCACGGGCCTAAGCCTCACTGGCCAGCTGTATGAAACCGACCCGTTCACGGGCGAGCGGCATTTGGTGCTGCGCAACCTGCTGCTGCCGGCCGTGGCGCTGGGCATTCGGCCGCTGGCCATCATCACGCAGCTCACGCGCTCCAGCATGCTCGATGTGCTGGCCCAGGACTACATCCGCACCGCCCGCGCCAAGGGCCTGAGCCGCCCCGCTACCGTGCTGCACCACGCCCTGCGCAACGCCCTGAACCCGGTCGTCACGGCCGTATCGGGTTGGCTGGCTTCGCTGATGGCGGGCGCGTTTTTCATCGAGTACATCTTCAACTGGAAGGGCCTGGGCACCGTTACGCTTCGCGCCGTGGAGAACCTCGATTTTCCGGTGGTGATGGGGGCTACGCTGTTCGTGGCCGCGCTGTTTGTGCTGATAAATATTGTCGTGGACGTGCTCTACGCCGTGCTCGACCCGCGCGTGAAGCTGGGGTAAAAACTAGTAGTTTTCTGTCATCCTGAGCGCAGCGAAGGACCTTATTCCGTTAGAACAAACCGTTCGTACACGATAAGGCCCTTCGCTGCACTCAGGATGACAGATGTTTTCAAGCGTTAAAAAGTGTCTGTGAATCCACTCTCACCCAGCGAAACGCTGGTGCCCACCGGCTCCGGTCACCTCAGCATCGTAGGCCTGCCCGGCGCGGGCAAAACCACGCTGGGCCGCCAGCTGGCCGCGCACTTCAACCGCCCCTTCCTCGACCTCGACCACGCCATTGAGGCCCGCACCGGGCGCGGCGTGCGCGAAATCTTTGCCGAGGAAGGCGAGGCCGGTTTCCGGGCCGTGGAGGCGGAGACACTGCGGGCGGCGCTGGCGGCGGGCGGGCCTCCGCTGGTGCTGGCTACGGGCGGCGGCACCCCCTGCTTTCACGACAACATGGCGCTGCTCAACCAGGCCGGCATCACGCTCTGGCTCGATGTGCCCGTTGAGACGCTGGCTGCTCGGATGGCTCCCGAAGAAGTGGCCAAACGGCCCCTGATTGCAGCTGCCGGGGGGGCGGAGGCCTGGCTGCGCGAAACCCTTACCGCCCGAAAACGGTTTTACGCCCAGGCGCGGGTGCGCTGCTCGGTGGCCTGCACGCTGCCGGCGGTGGTGGCCCGGCTGGCGGCGGCCGGGTTTGCCCGGCCCGGCCCATTGCCGGCCGCGTCGTAAATTTGTCCTTAGATTAGTTCGTTGTTCATTAGCCATATGCAATCAGTATCCACCGAAGAGCCGGACGTAGCGCCGGCCCCGACTACCGAAGCCGCCCCCGTGCGGCCCAAGCACAAAGGCTCGGCGCAGCTGTTCAAAAATCCAGTACTGGAGCGCTTGTCGCACACGCACATTGCCCTGCCGGTGAGCATTTTTGCCGCTACCGGCATCATCAGCATGTATTACGGCCTGACGCACGGCTTCATGTCGGCGCTGGGGGCCATCGGGTTGTTCCTGCTCGGGTTGCTGGCCTTCACGTTTGTGGAGTACGTGGTGCATCGCTACGTGTACCATATTCCGGCTACTACGCCGGGCCGGGCCAAATTTCAGTACACCATGCACGGCGTGCACCACGAGTACCCTAAGGATAAAACCCGGCTGGCCATGCCGCCCATCATCACAGTGTTTGTGGCCTCGCTGCTGTTTTTCATTTTCCGGTTCAGCTTTGGCTCGTATGCCTTTGGGTTGCTGTCGGGCTTCACGTTCGGCTACGCCATGTACCTGTTTGTGCACTACGCCATCCACGCCTACTCGCCGCCCAAGAACTTCCTGAAAGTGTGGTGGACGCACCACAGCCAGCACCACTACCGCCAGGATGAAGTGGCTTTCGGCGTAAGCAGCACGCTGTGGGACCACATCATCGGCACCATGCCCAACAAGAAGTAGGCATTCTATCAGCCCATAAAAAAGGCGCGGCTCCCGGATGGGAGCCGCGCCTTTTTGCGTTTGGCATTAGTACGAACTAGGGGCGCGGGCCGCGCATCTTGCTCACGATGAAGAACAACAGAGCCACCACGATAAACACGGCGATGATGCCCGTGTAGGCACCCGCTTTGAAAATACCGGCGATGGCATCGCAGCCGGTGAGGGTGGTGGCCAGCGCGGCCAGAAACAGAAACACGGATAACCGGGAAGCACTCATGGTGTGAAAGAAGAAGGGTGAAGAAAGAATAGTCGGGTAGCGCGGCTGCCCCGGTAGGCCTGATACTGTGCGCGCTGCCAAAAGGTTGAGCTTGGCTCAGTTTCCGGCGCTACAGGGCCGAGCAGTAGCGCGAACTTTGTGGTTCGCGTCGCTGTGTCATTGGCTACTGTTCGGCGGAGTCATTCAGGGGCGCGAGCTGCAGCGTTCGCGCTACGGCACACCAACTTCTGAATAGCGCCGCCGCCGCCGTTGCTGCCGTACTTTGGAGCATGAAAAAACTGTTGTTTCTGGGGTGGCTGGGGCTGCTGGCCGGCGCGGCGCGGGCCCAGGCGACCACAGCTGCCGCGCACCTCGACGTGGCCGCCCACCAGCAAAGCGTGCTGAAGTTTCAGGCCGACCTGAATGCGGAATTCCGTAACCCCGAGGAATCGCCGCTGACGGCGGCCGAGCGCAAAGCATTCGCCGGCCTGCCGTTTTACCCCACCGATTACCGCTACTACGTGGAGGCCACGCTGGTGCGCGACTCCACCTCTCAGCCGTTTGCCATGCCCACCAGCACGGCCCGGCGGCCGCTCTACCGCAAGTACGGCGAGCTGCGCTTCGTGCTCGATGGCCAGCCCCAGCGGCTAAGCATCTATCAGCCGCTGGATTTGCTGAAGCGGCCCGGCTTCGAGAATTACCTGATGCTGCCCTTCACCGACGGTAGCAACGGGCACGGCAGCTATGGCGGCGGCCGCTACCTCGACCTGCGCCTGCCGCCCGTTGGCACCCGCGTGATGCAGCTCGATTTCAACAAGGCCTACAACCCGTCCTGCGCTTATAATCCCAATTACTCCTGCCCGGTGCCACCCGCCGAAAACCGGTTGACGGTAGCTATTCCGGCCGGTGTGCGCAGCGACCATTAGGGCAGTCCGTTGTCAGTTGCTCGTTGCTAGGTCGTTGACGCAAGTAGGCAGGAACCAACGGCCCAGCATCGGCTACCGCCTGAAAAAGAAAAAGGGCAGCACCACGCGGTACTGCCCTAACAACTGACAACGAGCAACTAACAACTAAAATTACCAGCTGCCGCTGGCGCCGCCGCCGCCGCTGCTGCCACCACCGAAGCCGCCGAAGCCACCGCCTCCGCCGCCACCACCGCCCCAGCCGCCGCCGCCGCCACCAAAGCCGCCGCCGAAAATGATGGGCGGGATGAAGCCCCCGCCGAAGCCGCGGTTGCCGCGCCCGCCGCCCCCGCCCCGGTTACGGAGCATGGTGAAGACGATGACCATCACAATGATGATAATCCAGAACGGAAAGCCCGAGCCGGTGCTGTCGCGCCCACCCTGGGGTCGGGCGTCGGCCGGGTTGGCCTGGTACTCGCCTTTAGCCAGGGCAATGAGCTGGTCGGTGCCGCGGTCGAGGCCGGCGTAGTACTGGTTTTGGCGGAAGGCGGGCACCAGCGTGTTGCTGATGATGCGCTTGGCCAAGGCATCGGGCACGGCGCCTTCGAGGCCGTAGCCGGTCTGGATGCGGGCCTGGTGCTCCTGCTGGGCCACCAGAATGAGGATGCCATTGTTCTTGCCCTTGCGGCCGATGCCCCAGCTTTCGTAGAGCTTCTGGGCGTAGTCGGCAATTTCATCACCATCGAGGTTGGGCACCGTGACGACGGCAATCTGCGACGACGTGCTGTCGTCGTAGGCTACCAGCTTGCGCTCCAACGCGTCGGCTTCGGTGGGCTGCATCAGGCCCGCCAGGTCGTTCACCAAGCGCGGTGGATTGGGGCGCGGGGGCAGGGTTTGGGCTGCCGCGCCGAGGCTGGCCAGCAGCGCCAGCAGCACCAGCAGCCGGGGCCACCACTGCGGGGCGCGCAGCAGCGGCACGGGGGTATTCACGGCGGGCCGCGTTAAGTGAGCGGCGTCAGCCACGGGAGTTTTCATGTGTCGGTGGGCGGCTTGGGGCCGCCAAAAGAAATGGCATCGTCGAGCTCGTTCTCGTCGGTGGCGGCATCGTAGGGGAAGTAGCGCTTGAGCTGTTCGCCCACCATGCGAATGCCGCGTTCGAGGCCCACCACGTACTTCTCGCCCCGGAAATGCTCCAGCACAGCCTCTTTGGTGGCTTCCCAGAAGTCGTCGGGCACGGCGGCGTTGATGGCGGCATCGCCCACCACGGCAAACTGCCGGCTCTGCCAGGCCAGGTAAAACAGCACGCCGTTGCGGGCGGCCGTTTTGTGCATGTTCAGCTCGCCGAATACCTGGGCGGCGCGGTCGAGGGGCTCGGGGGTGGGGCAGGTGTCCTCCAGGTGCACCCGGATTTCGCCCGAGGTCTGCACCTCGGCCGCGCGGATGGCCGCGACCAAAGCCGCATCCTCGGCGGGAGTAAGGGGAGAAGTCATGGGTGGGATGGTGATGTAGAGAAAGTCAGCAGAACGTCATGCTGAGCTTGTCGAAGCATCTCTACTGCAATACTAAACCCAATCAAATGGATTAGTTGCGCGGTAGAGATGCTTCGACAAGCTCAGCATGACGAACTATGCACGACGTTCAATCGAATTAAAACTGCACCGTGGGGGCCTTGCTGGCGGCCGGGTCGGCCTCGAAGTAGGGCTTGGGGGGGAAGCCGAACATGCCGGCAAACAGGTTGTTGGGGAAGGAGCGCGTGAAGGTGTTGTAGTCGTTGGTAACGGCGTTGAACTTGTTGCGCTCCACGTTGATGCGGTTTTCGGTGCCCTCAATCTGGGCCTGCAGCTCTTGGAAGTTGGCATTGGCCTTCAGGTCGGGGTAGTTTTCCGACACGGCCAGCAGGCGGCCCAATCCGGCCGATACCTGGCTCTGGGCATCCTGGAATTTCTTGATGTTTTCGGGGGTGAGGTCGTTGGCGTTCAGCTGCACGCTGGTGGCCTTAGCGCGGGCCTCAATCACGCTGGTGAGGGTGCCCTGCTCGAACTTGGCGGCACCTTTCACGGTGTTTACCAGGTTGCCGATGAGGTCGTTGCGGCGCTGGTAGGCGCTTTGCACGTTGCCGGCCTGGGCCTTCACGGCCTGGTCGCGCTGCACCATGCCGTTGTAGCCGCACGACGACTGGGTGAGCAACAGGGCCAGGCCCGCGAAATAGAGAAGAAAACGTTTCATGTTGAGAAAGAAGAAGAGGTTAGTTGTTTGGGTTGGGGAAGAAAGAAGGGCCGGCGCGGGGCGCGGCCCGAAGGGTGATTTGAAACCCGGCGGCCCCGCTTACGGTTGAGCCCGGTGCGCCAAAGTACGCAGCTTAGCCCGAGTAGTTGTAGCTTGCTGCATAGGCGGGTACCGGCGGCCCCGCCGGCCTTTCCTGAATCGTCTCTTATTCCGCTGCATTACACCCATGAAAGCCGTTATCCCCGTGGCCGGCATTGGCTCGCGCCTGCGCCCGCACACCCACACCCAGCCCAAAAGCCTGGTGCCGGTGGCCGGCAACACCATTCTGGGCCACCTCATCGACCGGCTCACGGCCGCGGGCATCACCGAGTTCGTGTTCATCGTGGGCTATTTGGGCGATAAAATTGTGCGCTACGTGCGCCGCAGCTACCCGCAGTTACAGGCTACGTTTGTGGTGCAGGAGCCGCGCGAGGGCATCGGCCACGCGCTGTGGCTGGCCCGCGAGGAGTTCCGGCACGAGCCCGACGGCGTGCTCATCTTGCTCGGCGACACCATCGTGGACGTGGACCTGCCCGCCCTGATGGCCACGCCCGGCACCGTGCTGGCCGTGAAGGAAGTGAAGGACCCCAGCCGCTTCGGCATCGTGGAAACCGGCCCCGGCGGCCGGGTGAGCAAGGTGGTGGAGAAGCCCAAGATTCCGAAGTCGAACTTCGCCATGGTGGGCCTCTATAAGCTGGCTTACCCCGAAAAGCTGGCCCAGGCCCTGGAGTGGCTGCACGACGCCGACGTGCGCACCCACGGCGAGCTGCAGCTCACCGACGCGCTGATGCACCTCATCGACGAAGGCGAGGTGATGACGACCTGCCCGGTGGATAACTGGTTCGACTGCGGCCGCAAGGAAACCCTGCTCGAAGCCAACGCCCGCCTGCTGAACCGCCCCGAGTTTCTGGATGGCCGCGACTATTCGGAGTTCCCCGACGCCGTCATCATCCCGCCCGTGAGCATCGGGCGCGGCTGCCAGATTTCGCACTCCATCATCGGCCCCAACGTGGCCATCGGCGACAAAACCATCATCAAAAACACCATCCTGAGCGACTCCATCATCGGCTCGTATTCGGAGCTGCGCTCGGCCGTGATGCACGACTGCATTGTGGGCTCGGACGCCTCGTTCCGGGGCATGAACCACTCGCTGAACATCGGCGACAACACGGAGATTGACTACAGCTAACGCCGGATAGGGCAGGCATTAGGCCCGACCCGCTGGCCGACCGCTGAAGCGCAAGAAGCCCCGGCTGCTGGTGCGGCCGGGGCTTCTGCTGAAGTACATTCTTGGGGCGGTCAGGTACGCGGCATACAGCCGTCGGCTAGCGATAAAAGCGCGCTACGTAAACGCTGCCTCTGGTGAGTAGTCGGATACTGTACCAGCCGGCTGCCAGAGTAGGTAACGTCAGGCGGCCGGTAGTCGACCTTACAGCCAGTTGGCTTACTACCTGCTGCCCCAGAGTATTATAGATGCTAAGCGTAGCATCAGCCGCTAGTTTGCCGGTGAACTGATACTGCAACTCATCATCCGTCAACTGGGTGGGATAGACGCGGAAATCAGCAACTGACTGGTCGCCAACACCAGACTGAACTGCCAGCACGGTAGTAGCCCGGCCCAACGTCCAAACCCCGTTAAGTTGAGTGAGGCCGGTGACCGTGACCTTGTTGGCCGTTGAATCGTTGCTGCTGGCCATGGGCTGCCAAGGGCCATTAACCGATGTGGCACTGAAGGCTCCTAACTGGCTTTTGCGCAGGCCTGCCAGTTCGTGGCCCCAGTAAGTAGTTTCCAATGTCACGCTCAGGCCCGTGGAATTAGCAGCTTGAATGCTGAAGTAACGCTGGATGCTGTTGCTTGGCGACAAGAAAAGAGACTGGCCCGTGACCCGTCGCACCGTCGTGCTGCCTGGTAGCCCAGGGCCACTAGGTGTCAGGCTAAGGCCGAGGTTGCCGAAAGTGTAGCGCGTGCCAGTCGTCTGCACATCTGTGGTGCTTACCACCGTGCCTTGCACGTAGCTGGTTTCCGTTTCGCTGAGCGTGGCTCCACTGGTTGTCAGCTCGGTATTGCCGGTTAATAGCCGGCTGGCCGTCATGCGCAGCGCGCCGGTGACGGTGGCAGCACGCTGCAAAGCCAGCATACCAGCGGATTTGTCTACCTCGAGCGTCGCGAAGCTGGGAGCAGTGGTTCCCGTCAGTAATTGCGTGGCCGCCCCTGCGAACACCACCGACCCCAGCAGCTGGCTGCTGCCGTTATGCTCCCAGTCGCCGCTTACGCGCAGGGTGGCAGTGGCTGGCAGGGTCAGCGTGGCCCCGGCCGCCACGGTGAGCTTGCTCACCGCCTGCGGGCCGCTGTTCAGTACCGGGTAGGTGGCCAAGCCGGCCGGAATGACGGCATCGGTGGCGGCGGTGGGCACCAAACCGCTTTGCCAGTTGCCCGGCGTGTTCCAGTTGCTGCTCACGGCCCCGGTCCACACGTAGCGGGCCGGTTTGTTGAACACCAACAGAACCGCCTGAGTGGCCGTGCTGGCCGCATTGGCCGTTACCAAGTCCAGGGTGCGGTTGCCGTCGAGGTCGGCAAGCACTAGGCTGGTTGGGCCGCTGCCGACCGGCACCGTGGTAGTCAGGGCAAACGTGCCCTGACCTTGATTGAGGCACACCGAGGCGGTGGCCGAAGCTTCGTTCACGGTCACCGCATCCAAGTCGCCGTCGCCGTCCACGTCGCCGAGCTTAACGTCGAGGGGATGGCCGCCGATGGCCACTGATGCGCCGACCGTAAATGTACCGGTGCCGTTGTTGGTCAGTACCACCACTGAGCTTTGCCCCGTCGTGGTCCCGTAGTCGTACTGGGTCACGAGCAGGTCAGGAACCCCATCGCCAGTCACGTCGCCCAAGGCAACGGCACTCGGGGCATTGGCCACCGGCACCAGTACGGGAGCCGCCAGGCTGCCAGCGCCGTTGTTGAGGCGGATTGCTACGTTGTTGCCTGAGGCATTGGCCATTACCACATCCAAGTCGCCGTCGCCGTCCACGTCGCCGGCCGCCAGCCCCATTATCCGGCCGGTGATTAAGCCACTAATTGGCCCAAAAGTGCCATCGCCCCGCCCCAGGCAGCTGAATGCGCCCCCGTAATTGCAGCTAATCAGCAGGTCCTGGTTGCCGTCGCCGTTCAGGTCGGCAGCCACTGTCATCAGCGAATTGGGGGTTGCTATAGTTGTGAGGAAGGTAAAGCCCGCGATGCCGTCGTTGCGCCACACCTCTGCGCCGCCCAACGGCTTGGTGGCCAGCAAATCCAGGTCGCCGTCGTTGTCCACGTCGACGCTGGTCAGGTATGTAGCCGCGCCGAGCATGACACTGTAACTGCGGGCGAAGGTGCCAGTGGCGTCGCCGTAATAGATGGTGAGGAAGGCCGTGGGGCTGGTGCGTGAACTGGAGGCGGCCACATCGGGGTAACCGTCGCGGTCGAAGTCGCCCACTGCCACGCCAGTGGTGCTGCCGGTGGTGGATAGGTACTGGCTGCCGGCTACAAAGGTGCCCGGTGCCGGGCCGGTAGCCGTCGTAAACTGGGCGACGTAGGGCCGGTTCACCGGCGTGCCGTCGGCCGCAGCGGCGGTGGCCAGTACCGTAGCCTGCACAACTTCGCCGGCCCGCAGCGCTTGGCTGGGAGTGAAAGCAACCGTGCTGGTGCCGCTGCCCACATAAGTGCCCGGCAGTAGCCCCAGCGACTGGCTGCCGAACACCCGAAGTCCCGCCTGCCCGGCTGTGGCCGTGCTCACTGCCCGCGAGAAGCTGGCCGTGACGCTGGCCGTCGGCAGCACGTTCCGGCTGTTGCCGGCTGGCGCCAATTGCACCAAAGTAGGGGGCACGGCAAATGTGAATGCGGCGCTGGTTCCCGTCGCTGTGGTAACCCGCAACGCGCCACTCGTAGCCCCGGCCGGCACCACGGCCGTTAGTTGGGTAGCCGATACGAAGGCGAACGCGGCAGTTACGCCGTTGAAGCTTACCTGCGTTGCTCCACCAAATGTGGTGCCCATGATGGTCACCTGGGTGCCGACCACGGCGGTGGCCGGGGTGACGCTCGTGATGGCTGGCAGCACTGCGAAGGCGAGGCCGTTGCTGCTGCCGTGCGGAGCCATGAGCACCAGCGGGCCGCCGGTAGCCCCGGTCGGCACGGTCACCGTCAGACTAGTTCCCGCGGGGTTCACGGTATAGCCGCTAGCCGCCACGCTCCCGAACGTGAGCCCGGTAGTGCCTTGCAGGTTACTTCCCGTCAGCGTAATAGTAGCGCCCACGGCTGCTGCTGCAGGCGCTACGCCCGTAAGCACCGGGGCTGGTACCGTAAAGTTGGCGGCACTGGCACCGCTACCGTGCGCGGTCACTACCTGCACCGGACCGGTGCGGGCGCCCACGGGAACAATTGCGGTCAACTGGGTGGCCGAGCCAGCCGTGAATGAGGCGGACACGCCGTTAAAAAGCACCTGGGTGGGCTGATTCAGGTCGGTGCCCGCGATGGTCACGCTGGTGCCGATGATTCCACTAGTGGGGGTAAAAGCCATGATGACCGGAGCCGCCGTATAGAGGACGCCGTTGCTGGCCGTGCCGGCGGCCGTTACGACCACTGGGCCAGTAGTTACGCCGGCCGGCGCCGTCACCGTCAGGCTAGTACCCGCCGCATTGACTACAAATCCGGGGGAGGCGGTACCATTAAAGGTTACCAGCGTGGTGCCCGTGAAATTGCTGCCCGTTATCGTGACCTGAGTGCCTGGCCCCCCAAACGCTGGGGACAGGCTGGTGATGGTGGGGCCAACCGTAAATGTCAGGCCGTTGCTCAAGCCGTTGGGAGTAGTTACCAGCACTGGGCCGGTCGTAGCCCCGGCTGGCACGGTTACCGTCAGCAGCGTGCCGGCGGTGTTTACCACGAATCCAGTAGCTGAGGTGCCATTAAAGGTTACTCGACTGGCATCACGCAGACTGCTGCCCGCAATGGCCACCGAGCTGCCCAGCGGGCCAGCGCTGGGCGAGAGCGTCGTGAGCACCGGGGCCGGCACTACCAAGCCGGTGGGACTGATGGCCGTACCGGCAGGGGTAGTTACCCGCACCAGCCCGCTGGTGGCACCGGCCGGCACCACGAAGGTGAGCTGCGTCGCGGAGTTGACCGTGAAGCTGGCAGCTGCCGTGGCGTTTACCGTTACCCGGGTTGCGCCCGTCAGGTCGGTGCCCGTTACAACTACGCTGCTGCCGACGGGGCTACTGGCCGGGTTCAGGCCGCTGATGGCAGGAGGCAGAGTAAATACCAGACCATTGCCGGCACCATAGGCGTTGGCCGCCACTACAGGGCCGGTCGTCAGGCCCGCCGGGGCCGTCACGGTGAGCTGTGTGCCCGCCGCATTCACCACAAAGCCCGGCGCCACCGTGCCATTGAAGGTTACCTGGGTGGTGCCCGTCAGGCCCGTGCCCGTGAGGGTAACCGGCGTGCCGGCTGGCCCGAAAGCCGGGCTGAGTGCCGTCAGGGTTGGAGCGCTGCTGAATAGCAGCCCATTGCTGGGGCCAGTGCCAGTAATCGCGACTACCGGCCCGGTCGTGACGCCGGTGGGGGCCGTCACGGTCACCTGGGTGCCGGTGGCGTCGACGGTGGCACCAGGCGCTGCCAGACCATTGAACGTCACGCCCGTCAGTCCCAGCAAATTGCTGCCGGTCAGCGTCACGACCGTGCCGGCTGGTCCAGCCGAGGGAGCAATAGCTGTCAGTATCGGAGCCGTGACGTAGAAGTAGTTATTGCTGACAGCCGTGCCCGCCGGGGTAGTCACGCGGATGGGACCGGTGATGGCACCGACCGGCACAGTGGCGGTAAGCTGCGTGGCCGATACGACCGTGTAGCTGCCGGCCGCCACTCCGTTAAAGCTCACCTGGGTGGTGCCGGTCAGGTTCTGACCCGTCAGGGTTACCAGAGTGCCAGGGCTGCCGCCGGTGGGGCTGAAGCTGCTTATCACCGGGGCCGCCGTAAACAGCAGCCCGTTGCTGGGCCCGCCCGGCGTGGTCACCACCACCGGCCCCGTCGTAACTCCGTAGGGGGCGTAGGCGGAAACGGAAGTAGCCGAGTTAGTGTAAAAATAACTGGCGGGTACGCCGTTAAATGTCACGCCCGTCACGTCGACCAAGTCAGTTCCGGTGATGGTTACGTTGGTGCTGGCCGGGCCGCTGGCGGGGGTCAGGGCCGTAAGCACTGGGGCCGGGATGGTGTAGGACGTGGTACTCACGGCTGTGCCGGCCGACGTACGCACCCGAATGGGACCGGTGCTGGCCCCGCTGGGCACCGTCACCGAAAGCTGGGTGGCCGAAATGACGGCAAAGGTTGTGGTAGTGGCCGTGCCAAACGTCACTTGGTTGGCACCCGTAAAGTTGAGGCCCTGCACCGTCACCCGGGTGCCCGCCGTCCCCGCCGCCGGCGAAAACGATGTGATGACCGGTGCTCCCGTAAAGGTCAAGCCGTTGCTTACGCCGTAGGGAGTTGTCACCAGTACTGGCCCGGAGAGCACCCCAACGGGTGCGCTCACACTCAAGCTCGTGCCGGCTGCATTGACTGTGAAGCCCGGCGCCGCGACTCCGCCAAACGTGACCGCGCTGGCGTTGAGCAGCCCGCCGCCGGTTAACGTTACCACCGTGCCGGCCGGCCCAAAGGCCGGCGAAATACCGCTCAGCGCGGGCGCACCAGTGAACTGCACCCCATTGCTGGTGCCATTGGGAGTCGTTGCTACTACCGGGCCAGTACTCACGCCAGCCGGAGCGGCTACCGTCAGCTGTGTACCGGCGGCATTCACAACAAACCCAGCGGCGACGGTGCCAGCAAATGTTACCTGCGTAGCATCCAGAAAACCTGTGCCCATCACCGTGACCACGGTGCCAGCGGGCCCCTCAGCAGGACTTAGACTAGTCACGATGGGCGCAGGAATCGTGAAGTTGGTGGCGCTGGTAGTGCTCATCCCCGGCAACGTCGTGACGCCGATGCGCCCGCTGGTGGCACCCGCCGGCACCACCGCCGTGACGGAGGTGGCCGAGTTGACGGCGAAGCTGGCCGCCGGCCGGCCATTAAAGGCTACCTGCGTGGTGCCCGCCAGGTTGGTGCCCGTCAGCACCACGCTGCTGCCGATGGGCCCACTTGCCGGGCTGAAACTGGTCAGCGTCGGCGTGGCGGCGTTCAGGCACACGCCGACGCTGCCGGTAAGCGAGTCGCCGGAGCCGCTCAGCAGGTCCAGCGTACCGTCGTTGTTCACGTCGGCCAGCACCACGTAGTACGCTCCAAATGGAATAAGTGGGCCGGCGCTGAAAACCCCAATGCCATTGTTGAGCCGCACATCGCGGTTGTAGCCACCCACCACCAGGTCGAGGTCGCCGTCACCGTCCACGTCGCCCAGCTTCACGTCGGTGGGAATGTTGGCCGTGTTCACCGTGGTAGCCGCTTGGAAGGTGCCGGTGCCTGCGTTCGTATTCAGCAGCACGGAGACGTTGCTGCTGTTCTGGTTGGCCGTCACCACGTCCAGCGCCCCGTCGCCGTTCAGGTCGCCGAGGGCAATACTGTTGGGCTGAAAACCAACGGTTAGCGTGCTTCCTGCCGGAAAGTTGCCCGTGCCATCGTTGAGGCGCACAAATGCCCGGTTGCTCTGGGCGCCGGCCGTCACGTAGTCCAGGTCGCCATCACCGTCTACGTCCCCCACCGCTACCCCTACCGGGGCGGTCACGACAAAATAACTACCTCCTGCGGTGCTAAAGGTGCCATCGCCCTGCCCCAAATGCACGAATACGCTGCCGGATGAGGCGCAGGCCACCACTACATCCAGGTTGCCGTCGCCATTCATGTCGGCCGGCACAATGGTGCGCACGTCGTTACCCGTCGGAAAACCGCGCAACGACGTAAATACGCCGCTCCCATTATTCCGCATAACCACCAGTTGCCCGTAGTTGCCCACCACCAAATCCAGGTCGCCGTCGTTGTCCAGGTCGGCCGATGTCAGAAAATAGGATGCCCCCATTGCGTAGTCAAAGGCACTGCCAAACGTCCCGTCGCCCCGCCCGAAGCGTATCTGCACCTTGGAGGTTGTGTACTGGCTGCAACTGGCCAGGTCCAGGTTGCCGTCTCCGTTAAAGTCGGCCGCCGCTACCCCGTAGGTGTACGGCGTCGCGGCCAGCGCCTGTCCCGGCAGCCCGAACGTGCCCGCCGATGGCGTCGTGCCAACGGTGAATTGCGCCAGTGAGGCCATTGGCAGCGCCTGTCCTGTCGTACTCAGCGTACCCTGTTTTACGCATACCTGCACGGTTTCGCCGGGCCGCAGGTTCTGGGCCGGCTGAAAAGTTGCCGTTGCCGTGCCTGCTCCGCCGTAAGTGCCCGTCAGCAGGCCGCCCCGCTGGCTGCTGAATACCCGCAGGCCGGCAGCCGACGCGGCCACGGCCTGCATGGGCTGAGAAAAAGTAACTGCTACGTTCGTGCCCGCCCCGGCAGCGATGGCATTGCGACTAGGCACTACTGTTACCACTTGCGGAGCCTGTGCCCAGGCTTGGTGCCCAACCGTACCCAGCGATAGGCAGGTAAAGCAGCACAAAGTCCACCAACAGATGCGCAGCGGTTGCGGCCGTTGGCGGGAATGTTCAGTTAGCGAGTTAGTATCAGGAGCAGAGTGAGGGTACAGCTGTTTCATTTACTTCGGGACAGTTCTATGCTAATAATTAATTTTTTGCTTGAAATCCAGTGGTTTGCGATAAAAAAATCACATAAGAAATTTTCATTTTAACGATGAAGTAGAGAATCTTTTTAAAAGAATAATTAAAATAGCATTTCATAACCAAGCTTGCGAATATAGCAGGCATTCAGCCCAGCGCGTATAATTTCAAGCCTTGCCAAGCAAGTACATCAACGCCAAGCTGGTTCGCTCCGAAGCATCTCCTATCCTGCGCTATAGTGATGGTAATAGGCATTGTGAACGTACTGTCTCCCGGACGACTATCAGATTCGCTTTTAGCTCATTCAAGCTGGTGTCAGACAGCTTACATAAAGGCTTAACGCACTATGCTATATTCTCCACCTCTGGCCACCATTCCGGTTACTTCGGTAGCCGCCGCCCCTGCCCCTCGAAGCGGCGCACGCCGTAGTCGGAGCAGTGGAGCCTATTCGCTCTGACTCCTCTCTCCATTCGGTAAGGAACTTGGGTAAAGCCCCTCTTCAACGTGATTAACTGCCCGTAGCACCAAACCCATAATAAATAGCGCCCAAACCCGTACTTTTCCGGTAAAATCGCGCTGCTTATGATTTCCCGTTCCGTTCTGGCCGTTCTGCTGGCCCTCGTCTTGTTCACTGCCCGCGCCCAAACGCCCCTCGGCCAGCCCTCGCTCGACGAGAGCAAGGTGCAGATGTGGTGTGCCACGGTGCGTTTCGTGTACGACGACGCCGGCCGGCCCAACCTGAAAAGCACCGTGCGCTGCGAGGGCGGCAACCTCGACGCGCTGGCCGCCAGCATCCGGCCCGACAGCCTGCGGGTGTACAGCCTGCTGTACCAGCCCATTGAGGGCCGGGGCGCCATTTACCAGGGCAAGAAGGACAACCCGGCCCGGCTCGCGGCGCTGGCCAAAGCCATTGTGAACAAGCTGAAAGGCTCGCCCGCCCGCCGCAAAGACCCCGCCCGCATGGCCCGCGTGGCCGCCCTCGAAACGGCCCTCACCAACTACGTCACCTCGGGCACGCCGATGGGCGAAGTCTCGGCCGCCATGGCCCCCGAAAAAGCCGATACCGCCGTAGCGGCCACTGCCCCCGGCGCACCCGGCCCCGCCGAAGCCGCTGAAGCACAGGCCGCCGCCGAGCGCGATGCAGCCGGCACCAATCCTAATGCCAGCCCCGCCGCCGGCACCGAAAGCCTGCTGAACCGCTTCGCCGCGCCGCTGGCGCTGATTCTGGGCATTCTGAGTCTGGTGCTGTACATCATGCTGCGCGTGACGCTGGGCCAGTGGCGCCGCCAGCAGCGCCGCGAAACCTTGGAAGCCAAGCAGGCTGCCACCGCCGCCCAGGCCGCCGCCGCCGAAACCAGCGCCGCCGTGGCCGACTCGGCCGCCCGCCTCAAGCGCGCCGAAGCGCTGGTGCTGGCCGGCGCGCCCGAACCCGCCGCCACGCCGGCCCTCGACCGCCTCAGCCCGGCCCAGCGGCTGGAAGTGGAGCGGCTGGTGAGCCAGCGCGTGGACGAGGAGCTGCGCTGGCTGCGCGCCAACCTGCCCGAGCTGGTGGCCGAGGCAACGGGCGCGGCTGCAACGCCGACGGCGGCACCCGCACCTTTGCCGGACGCACCCGCGACCGGGCAGGTGGCGGATGATGTGCAGATGGATTAGTTGCCCGCCCCTACACCCACGAATAACCACAACAAACCACCCTTCGCCATAACCATGAAAGCTGCTTTACCTGTTGTGCTGGTGCTGGCCGCCGCCACCGCCTGCCGCGCCACCGCGCCCAACGACCGCAACACGCTGCCCAACCACCGCCCCGTGACCGAAACCACCATCCCCGAAACCGCCGAGCCCAGCCGCAAAGCCGGGCTGGAGCTGCCTGACCCCCTGCCACCCGTGAAATACCCCGTAACCCGCAAAGTCGACCACGTCGACACGTACTTCGGTACCAAGGTGCCCGACCCCTACCGCTGGCTCGAAGCCCTCGACGCGCCCGATACCAAGCAGTGGGTGACAGCCGAGAACAAGGTGACATTCGGCTATTTAGACCAGATTCCGTTCCGGGACAAGATTCGGCAGCGGCTGACGAAAATCTGGAACTACGAGCGGTTTGGCGTGCCCGAGCAAGTGGGGGAGGAGCTGGTGTTCAGCAAGAACGATGGCTTGCAGAACCAGGCCGTGCTGTATCGCCAGCGCGGCAGCGGCGAGCCGCAGGTGCTGCTCGACCCCAACAAGTTCTCGGCCGACGGCACCACGGCCCTGGCCGGCACCGAGTTCAGCAACGACCACCGCTACCTGGCCTACGCCACCAGCGGCGGCGGCTCCGACTGGCACAAGGTGCAGATACTGGACCTGAAGACCAACAAGCTTCTGCCCGAAACCCTGGAATGGGTGAAGGTGTCGGGCACGTCGTGGACGAAGAACGGTTTCTACTACGGCCGCTACGACGCGCCCAAGGCCGGCCAGAACGGCCTGTCGGGCAAAAACGAGTTCCATAAGGTGTATTTCCACCAGCTGAACACGCCGCAGAGCGCCGACAAGCTGGTGTATGAGGACCCCAAAATGGCGCTGGGTTTCCGCTTCGCCAATGCGACTGAAGACGAGCGGTTTCTGGTGCTGAGCCTGACCGATGGCAAGGCCGATGGCAACCAGTTGCGCGTGCGCGACCTCACCGACCCCAAGCAGACCAACACCTGGACTACACTGATTGCCAGCTACGAAGACAACAACAGCGTGATTGGCAACGTGGGCGGCGAGGTGCTGGTGTACACCAACTACAAGGCCCCCAACTTCCGCGTGGTCCGCATCGACCCGAAGAAGCCCGCCGAAGCCAACTGGCACGATGTGCTGCCCGAAAGCAAGAACAAGCTCGAAAGCGTGACGCAGGTGGGCGGCAAGCTGATTGCCGATTACCTAAACGACGCCAGCTCGCAGGTGAAAGTGTATTCGGAGCTCGGCAAGTTCGAGCACGACGTGAAGCTGCCGGCCATCGGCACGGCCAGCGGCTTCGGCGGCCGGCGCGATGCCAAATCGGTGTATTACGCCTTCACCTCGTTCACCTACCCGACCACTATTTATAAGTACGACCTGGCCACCAACACCAGCACGGTGTTCCGCGCGCCGAAGGTTGACATGAACCCGCAGGACTACGTGACCACGCAGGTGTTCTACCCGAGCAAGGACGGCACGAAGATTCCTATGTTCATTGTGCATAAGAAAGGGGTGGAGCTGAACGGCAAGAACCCGACTTACCTGTATGCTTACGGTGGCTTCAATATCTCGCTCACGCCGGGCTTCTCGGTAGCGCGCATGCTGTGGCTCGAAAACGGCGGCGTGCTGGCCATTCCGAACCTGCGCGGCGGCGGCGAGTACGGCGAGGCCTGGCACAAAGCCGGCATGACGCCCAACAAGCAGAACGTGTTCGACGACTTCATTGCCGCCGCCGACTACCTCAAAACCAACAAGTACACCGACTACGACCACCTCGCCATCGCGGGCGGCTCGAACGGCGGCCTGCTGGTGGGCGCCACCATGACGCAGCGCCCCGACCTGTGCAAAGTGGCCCTGCCCGCCGTAGGCGTGATGGACATGCTGCGCTACCAGACATTCACCATCGGCTGGAACTGGGCCCCTGAGTACGGCACCTCGGCCGACCAGAAGCAGTTCGAAAACCTGCGCCGCTTCTCGCCCCTGCACAACCTGAAGCCGGCCGCCTACCCCGCCACGCTCATCACCACCGCCGACCACGACGACCGCGTGGTGCCGGCGCACTCCTTCAAGTTTGCCGCCGCCCTGCAGGCCGCCAACACCGGCTCCAACCCCACACTCATTCGCGTGGACGTGAACGCCGGCCACGGCGCGGGCAAAAGCACCAAGCTGCAGATTGACGAGTGGGCCGACGTGTGGAGCTTCTGCTACGCCAACATGGGCGTGACGCCGGAGGTGAAGTAAATTGGGATTAACACCGGCCGAGGTAGGGGCGGGGCCTGCCCCCGCCCGCCCGTTCGCACCGTTGCATCGTGGCCATTCAACGCCGGGCGGGGGCAGGCCCCGCCCCTACATGCAATGCCACCTAATAAAAAGGGCTAGCCAACGCGGCTAGCCCTTTTGCCTACCCCATACCCGAGCCCTACTGCCCAATACCACCCTTCTCGCCCGCCGGCTTCAGGTTGGTTTCGAAGAGCTTGAGGATGCGCTTGTACTCATCGGTCCAAGAGGAAGGCTCGATGAAGCCGTGGTCTTCGACGGGGTACACGGCCAGCTCCCAGTTTTCCTTTTTGAGCTCGATGAGGCGCTGCGAGAGGCGCACAATGTCTTGGAAATGCACGTTGGTGTCGACCATGCCGTGGCACATGAGTAGGGCACCTTTGAGGCCGTTGGCGTAGTTGATGGGCGACGAGCGGGCGTAGGCGATGGAATCGTTGTAGGGCTCGTTGAGGATGTTGTCGGTGTAGCCGTGGTTGTAGTGGGCCCAGTCGGTCACCGAGCGCAGGGCCGCGCCCGCCTTGAACACGTCAGGCTGCGTGAACATGGCCATGAGCGTGATGAAGCCGCCGTAGGAGCCCCCGTAGATGCCCAGGCGCTGCGGGCTCACGCCATACTTGTCCGTCAGCAGCTTGGCCCCGTCGAGCTGGTCGGTAAGGTCCTTGCCGCCCATGTAGCGGTAGATGCCCGTGCGCACGTCGCGCCCGTAGCCGGCCGAGCCGCGGTAGTCGATATCGAGCACCGTGTAGCCCTTCTCCACCAGCAGGTTGTGGAACATGTACTCGCGGAAGTAGGTGCTCCACCACTTGTGGGCATTCTGGAGGTAGCCGGCCCCATGCACGAATATCACGGCCGGGCCCTGGGCTACGGGCTGGGCCGGGCGGTAGAGGCGGGCGTACACGTCGGCCCCGTCGCGAGCTTTGATGGTGATGATTTCGGGGTCGCGCCACGGGTAGCTCTCGAACTCGGGCGTGGTGCTGTGGGTGAGTTGGCGCATCTTCGCACCGGGCTTGTTGTCCATCACAAACAGTTCCCAGGGCTTGTTGGTGTAGCTGTAGCGCACGGCCAGCGTGCGGCCGTCGGGCGATACCGTGACTTCGTGCGCGCCGGGCCGGGTGGTAATTTGCTCCAGCTTGCCGCCGTTCAGGGGTAGGTGGTAGAAGTGCTGTTCGCCGGGGTGCGTGGCATTGGCGGTGAGGTACCAGGTGCGGCGGTCGCGGCTGAGCTGGGCGCTCTGGATTTCGAACTTGCCGCTGGTCAGGGCCTGCTTCTGGCCGGTGGTGGCGTCCACGGCGTAGAGGTGGCTGTAGCCGGTTTCCTCGCTCTGGAACCACACGCGGCGGTTGTCGGGCAGCCAGCCCACGTTGCCCGCGCCGTAGCCAATGCCCGGGCCGTTCACCCAGGCATCGTCGTGCTGGCGGTCAAGCAGCTTGATTTTCTGCGTGGCCGGGTCCAGTCCCACCAGCCACCGGTCCTTGTTGTCGGCGGTGCGCATCACCAGGAAAGCCCGTTGCCCATCATCCGACCAGAACGGCCCGAAGGGCTGCACGCGGCGCAGCTCGGGCTTCTTGGCTTTGGCGGCCGCGGCGGCTTTCGCTTTAGCCGAGTCGGCGGCCACGGGTGCTTTAGCGGGCAATTGGTACTCCTTGCGGTAGGCCGGCAGCTCATCCAGCCCCTTCAGTTCCGAATAGCCCAGCACGAAGGTGGTGTCGCGGGCCAGGTCGTAGATGCCCAGCTCGTAGGCTGTTTGAGCCGCGCCTACTTTGGTGCGGCTCGAAATATCTTCGGTGAAGCCCGAGGCTGTGACGTAGCTCGGCACCAGCGCCACCTTGGCGGCCGTGGGCTCCTGGCCCAGCGTGTAGGTCACGTAGCGGCCGTCGGGGCTGAGCTGCAGGTTGTCAACTGATTGCGTGCCCAGGTAAATGGCCTTGGGGCGCAGCCGGGCCAGGGCCTTTTGCTGGCGCTCGCGGGCCAGCCGGTCCTGGTCGCGCAGGCGCACTACGTCGAACAAGGCCAGTTGCTGGGCGCGCAGGTAGCGCTCGGCTTTGTCGGTGGGTAGGGGGCTGGCCGGCTTGGGGCCTTTGCGAAAGTCGGTGCGCTGGGCGGTTTCGCCGGTGGCGGGGTCCCAGGTGTACAGGTTCTGGGCGCGCACGTAGCTCACCACCTTATCGAGCAGGGCAAACGAGGGGCTGGTTTCGCGCTCGGCGGTGTTGGTCACGCGCCGGATTTTCTGCGTTTTCAGGTCCAGCAGGTAAATGTCGCCGTCGCGCTCGTACACTTTGCGGGCGTACTTGGCATCGTACTCGCCGCCGTTGGTGGGCAGGACGCGTTGCTCGCGCTGGCTCACCTTCTGCGGTGCGGCGGTGCCGGTGGGCGCTACCTGGTACAGCGAGTCGCGCCGCTGCTTAGTCGGGTTCCAGTTGAAATAGATGTGGCGGCCGTCTTCGCCCCAGTACACCCCGGACGGGGAGGTGCCGAGCCACTGCGCCGGGTCGCGCATGATTTTGTCGACGGTGAGCGGGGCCAGCGGGCCGGCCGGGGTGGGAGTGGGGGCGGTTTGGGCCAGAGCCGGCGCGGCTGCGGCCAGCAGTAAGCTAAGGAGGTACACATTGCGCATGGACAAATCTACTCCAGTGAGGACCGGAATTGCTGTGCAGCGGCGGCTTCTCAGGCGGCCGGGAAGCCGGGGAATAAACCAACCCGCGGCCTGCTGGGCAAATAGATGGCGGTGCTACTGCGCTAACGGGGGCATTGTGGCGGAGGTGAAACGAATGCCCATCCGCGGGGAATGGCGGAGCGTTGGTCGGGCAGGAGCCGGCGCTGGGCGGGCAGCGCAAGCCTGTAAAGGCAGCAGGTCGTAGGTTCGGCAATTAACTGTCTGGGCGTATGACAATTCCTGACCCAACCCTTGTGTTTGCCAACGCCGCCGGCTGCCTGGCCGCCCACCCGGCCGGCTACGCGGTGCTGCGTTTTGCGCCCGGCCCCTGGCCCGTGGAGTCGTTGGCTGAGTTGGTTACCGAAACCGGGGCGCTACTGCTGGCCCGCCGGTGGAACGGACTGCTGGCCGACGTGCGCCAACTGCCCGTTTTCAGCGACGAGGCCCTTGACTGGCTGCAGCGCTACTGGTTTGCGCGGGTGGTGCCGCAGCCGCCACGCATCTTCAAGGCGCTGCTGCTGCCGGCCAGCACCGGGGTGGGGCCGGCCGTTGGGCAACTGCGTTTGCAGGCCCCGGCATTCACGCACTATGCGTATTTTGCCGACGAGCTGGCCGCCCATACCTACCTGGCCACCCTGGCTGTATAAATAAATAAGCACGCTCCCGGCCCGCGCCGGCCTATCCGTTTGCCTGATGCCCGATACCGAAATTTTCTCCGAACCCTACGGCCGCGTATTGCTCGACGAAGCCGTGCCGTGCGTTATCATTCAGTGGTTTGGCTTTGCCAACCGTACCGAGTTTCTGGCCTTGCAGAACACGGCCCTGCGCTACCTCGAAGACCACGCCACGCCCGCCCGCCCCTGGGGCCTGGTGGCCGACGTGCGCCGCATGGGGGCCATTCCCACCGAAGTGCAGGAGTGGCTGGTCAACGACTTTAACCCCCGGGCCGTGGCCGCCGGCTTGCGCGAAGTGAGCGTAGTGCCCGCCGAAACGGTTTTTGGCCAGTTGGCCACCCAGCGCTACCAGCGCGAGAGCGCCGCCACCGGCCTGGCCGACGTGCTACCCACTGTGCTCTACCCCACAATGGCCGCCGCTGCCGAGGGAGCCCGTCAAGCAATGGCAGAGGCTAGCCGCTAAACGCGCCGCTTCTGCGGCCGGGGCGCTTCGGGCTGTTGCGCCAGCAGCTCCAGCAGGCGGGCCGGGGTGAGCTCGGTGAAATCCTTAATGACGGCGAGCGGGGCCTGAAATGCCTTGCCCGGCAGGGTGGTGGCCACGGCCACGCAGCGCATGCCGGCACGGTAGGCCGCCTGCTCGCCCAGCAGCGCATCTTCGAATACGATGCAGCTTTCGGGCTTGGCGCCCAGTTTGGCGGCTGTGAGGGAGTAGGTATCGGGGTGGGGCTTGCCATTGGGCACGTCGTCTTTGCCGATGATGACGTCGAAGTATTGGCGCAGGTCGAGATGGTCGAGGATATAGCTGAGCGTGGGGCCGCCCGAGCCGGTGCCGAGGCCGATGTTGAAGCCCTCGGCGCGGGCCGATTTCAGAAAAGCCACGAGGCCCGGCAGCGCGCGGCGCTTGCTCCAGTACAGCGTGCGGTAGAGAAACTCGCGCTGCTCGGCATAAATATCGAGCTGCTTTTGGGGGATGGAATGGCGGAAAACGCTTTGGATGATGTCGCCGGCGGGCATGCCGTTGAGGCGCCGGAGCAGCTGGCGGGCGTTGGTGGTCAGGCCAAGGTCGCGGAACAGGAGCTGGAAGGCGCGGGCCTGCACGGGCGTGTTGTCGACGAGGACGCCGTCCATGTCGAAGATGAGGGTTGGTTTCATAACCTTGCCTACGCAGGCCGGCGGAAGAGCGGCGGTATCTTTGCCGGGCTTTTGCTCTTTTGCTGACTTATGAAAAAACTACTTGCCCTGGCTTTACTGGCCCTGCCCACGCTGGCGGCCAAGCCCGAAAAGCCGGTGCCGCGCCCCAAGCTGGTGGTGGGCATCGTGGTCGACCAGATGCGCTACGACTACATTTACCGCTACTGGGCCAAGTACCCGGCCGGCGGCTTTCGGCGCCTGCTGGGCGAGGGCTTCAGCTACGAAAGCTGCCACTACAACTACGTGCCCACCTACACCGGCCCCGGCCACGCCAGCGTGTACACGGGCACCACGCCGGCCGTGCACGGCATCATCGGCAACAACTGGTTTGAGCGCGAAACCGGCAAGGGCACCTACGTGACGGAGGACAAAACCGTGCAGGCCGTGGGCGGCACCGCGGCGGCCGGCCAGATGTCGCCGCGCCACCTGCTCAGCACCACCATCACCGACGAGCTGCGGCTGGCCACAAATTTCCAGGCCAAAACCATTGGCATCAGCATGAAGGACCGGGGCAGCATTCTGCCGGCCGGCCACGCGGCCACCGCCGCGTATTGGTACGACGGCACCAACGGCGCATTCATCAGCAGCACCTTCTACCAGGCGGCCCTGCCCGAGTGGGTGGCCAAGTTTAATGCCGCCGGCCACGCCGCCGGCTACCTGGCCCAGCCCTGGAACACGCTGCTGCCCATTGCCGAGTACACCGAAAGTTCGGCCGACGACGTGCCCTGGGAGGCCGCGTTCAAGGGCGAAAGCAAGCCGGTGTTTCCGCACGATTTGCCCACGCTCTCGGCCGGCGCGCCCGCCTCGGTGCAGCCTGCCCTCAAGAACTCGGGCGATGCCAAGAACCCGCAGGCCCCCACCCAGAACCTCGACCTCATCCGCAGCACGCCGTTCGGCAACTCGCTCACCACCGATTTCGCCCTCGAAATCCTGCGGCAGGAGCAGTTGGGCCAGCGCAGCATCACCGACTTTCTGGCCATCAGCTACAGCTGCACCGACTACGTGGGCCACCAGTTCGGGCCCAATTCCATCGAGGCCGAAGACACCTACCTGCGCCTTGACCGCGAGCTGGCCCGCCTCTTCGCGGCCCTCGACCAGCAGGTGGGCCGCGGCCAGACGCTGGTGTTCCTCACCGCCGACCACGCCGCCGCCCACGCCGTGGGCTTCAACCAGGCCCACCGGCTGCCCGGCGGCGGCGTGGGCCCCGGCATCATGCGCGACTCGGTGCAGCGCGCCCTCACCCGGCAGTATGGCCCCGGCCAGTGGGTGCTGAGCTACGAAAACCAGCAGGTGTACCTGAACCGCCCGCTGCTCAAAACGAAAAATATTGACCTCGGCCAGGCCCAGGCGGCCGTGGCCGCCGCCCTGCTCACGCTGCCCGGCGTCACGCAGGCCCTCACCGCCCTCGACCTGCAGCGCGCCCACTGGAGCGAGGGCCTGGGCATGTACCAGGAAAACGGCTTTTTCGCGCCGCGCTCGGGCGATGTGCTCACGGTGCTGGCCCCCGGCTGGCTCGAAGCCTACGCCTACCCCGTGGTGAAGGGCACCACCCACGGTTCGGCCGGGGCCTACGACACGCACGTGCCGCTGCTGTTCTGGGGATGGGGCGTGAAGCACGGCGCCTCGTCGGCCGCCGCGCGCATCACCGACATTGCGCCCACCATTGCGCAGTTTCTGCACATTCAGGAGCCCAGCGGCTGCTCGGGCGTGCCGCTGCGCGAGGTGCTGGGCCGGTAAAACAAAACGCCGCCGGTCGGGCTTCGCTACGTGCGGCACGGCGGGCGCTTTGCACGACGTTCGTACTTTTTATAACCAAACTCCAGGCATCTGCTTGTAATTTTGACCAACCCAACCGTCAAGTAGCCGGTTGTTTACCCCGCTTATGACCCATTTTAACCCCTGGCACGACGTGTCGCGCGGCGACGAAACCCCCACCGTCGTTCAGTCTATCATCGAAATTCCGAAAGGCAGCAAAGGCAAGTACGAGCTCGACAAAGAGAGCGGCCTGCTGAAGCTCGACCGCGTGCTGTTCTCGGCCGTGCACTACCCGGCCGCCTACGGCTTCATTCCGCAAACGTATTGCGACGACAAGGACCCGCTCGATATTCTGGTGCTCTGCTCGGTCGATATTGTGCCCATGTGTCTCGTGGAAGCCAAAGTCATCGGCGTGATGCAGATGGTGGACCAGGACGAGGAGGACGATAAAATCATCGCCGTGGCCGCCCACGACATTTCGGTGAACCACTACAACGACATCTCGGACCTGCCCCCGCACACGCTGCTCGAAATGCAGCGCTTTTTCGAGGACTACAAGGCCCTGGAGCACAACAAGCACGTGACCGTGGAGCGCTTCATGGGCAAGGAAGACGCCTACCGCATCATCAACGACAGCATCAAACTGTACGAAGAAACCTTCGGCGACCGCGCGGCGAAATAGCTACCGGCCCGAGTACCCGAGTACCCCGGAATTTTATTTCGGCCCACGCGAACGGTTGACGTTCCAACGGCCCGAAGTGAAATTTCGGGGTACTCGTTTTAAGCCCACCCAACGGCCATCCGCTTCTACCTTCGCTTCGTGGATTCTCCCGCCTCTTTCGCCGCTCCTGAAGGTGGCCGCCGCTTCGGGCAGCGGCTGCTCGATGCCGTGCTGTTCAGCAGTGCGTGGCTGGCCGGCGCGGCGGCGGTGCAAACGGCGGCCTCGTTCCGGCGTTGGCCCCCGGCCGATGGCGGCGTGAATGGCCGCGTGGTGGCGCTGGTGTTTGCCGCCACGCTTTTAGTGTATAATCTCGATGCCGTGCTGCCCTTCAAGCACCGGCAGCCGGCGGCCGGCTCGGGGCGCAAGGCCTGGCAGCAGCGGCACCGCCGGGCGCTGGCGGCGCTGGCCGGCGTGGCGGCGCTGGCGGCGGGCTACTTTTTTCTGGCCGATGGCTGGTGGCATTTCCTGCCGGCGCTGCTGCCGCTCACGGGGCTGGCGCTGCTGTACTCGTGGCCGCTGGTGCGCTGGCAGGGGCAGCGCCGGGCCGTGCGCGAAGTGCCGCTGCTGAAGGGCTTTCTGATTGCGGGCGTGTGGTCGGCCATTACCGTGGGCCTGCCTGCCCTGGCCCTGCACCGCCCGCTGGCCGAGGCGCTGGGCCTGCTGGCGCAGCGCTTCATGCTGGTGCTGGCCCTCACCATCGTGTTCGACATTCGGGACCTGAGCCGCGACCGGGCGGCGGGCACGCGCACCTTCCCGCTGGTGCTGGGCGTGGGCGGAGCCAAAGCCGCCGCGCTGGCCTTCCTGGCCGCCGCCATGACGCTGGGCTACGAGCGCGGCGTGCCACCGCTGGGCCTGGGCCTCACGGCGCTGGCCGCAGCCGCCGTTATCCTGCTGGCCGAGGAGCGGCGCTCCGACTACTTTTTCGCCCTGCTGGCCGATGGCGTGCTGCTGGTGCCGGCCGTGCTGTATTTGATTGGGCGGTAAGGCCGAGAAGCCGCCGAAAGCTATTTTCGGCCCGCGTCATTCCTGCCTTTTCCTTTTCTCTATGGCCGTCGTCGACCCCTCTACCGTGTTTCCACTGGCCGGCTACGAGCGGCTGTGCTTCCTGAAAAACGTGGTCAACCACCCGCAGATTACCGTGGGCGACTACACGTATTACGACGATTTTGAGGACGTTGCCAACTTCCAGCGGCGCGTGCGCTACCTGTTCGATTTCACCGGCGACCACCTACGCATCGGCAAATTCTGCATGTTGGCTTCGGGCGTCGAGTTCATCATGAACGGTGCTAACCACCTGGCCGAGGCCGTGAGCGCCTACCCGTTTGCCGTGTTCGGCGGCGACTGGGCCGGGGCGATGGCCGGCAAAACCTACCCCAACAAAGGCGATACCGTGGTGGGCAATGATGTCTGGATTGGCTACCGGGCCACCATCATGCCGGGCGTGACGATTGGCGACGGAGCCATCGTCGGGGCTTGCGCCGTGGTCACGCGCGACGTGCCGCCCTACGCCATTGTGGGCGGCAACCCTGCCCGCATCATCCGCATGCGCTTCGATGCCGATACCGTGGCCCGCCTGCTGGCCCTGGCGTGGTGGGACTGGCCCATCGAAAAAATCACCCGGTTCGCCCCGCTGCTAACCGGCGACGTGGCCGCATTTTTGGCAGTTTTGAATGAGTAGGGGCGGGGCTTGCCCCCGCCCGCCATTGAACAGAGTCGTTGAGGTCAAACAAACGTCCGGGCGGGGGCAAGCCCCGCCCCTACACCTCCGCCAGCGCCGGGCCGAGGTGGCGCACGATATCGCCCGCCACCAGCCCGGCCATTCCGGTGAGCGCGGCGGCCAGGTCGCCGGCCCGGCCGTGGGCGTACACGCCCAGCCGCACCGCCTCGAAGGCCGGCAGCTGGGCGTGGGCGCGCAGGGCCAGCAGCACGCCCGTGAGCACGTCGCCGCTGCCGCCGGTGGCCATGCCGGCGTTGCCGGTGCTGTTGAAGTGCAGCTCGCCGGTAGGCGTGGCCAGGCAGGTGTAGGCCCCTTTTAGCACCACCAGGCAGCGGTGCTCGGTGGCGAAGTCGCGCAGCAGCTCCAGGCGGTGGTAGTCGTCGCGAGCGGGCTCGGTGAGGCGCTCAAACTCCTTGGGGTGGGGGGTGAGCACGGTGTTTTCGGGCAGCTGCTTCAACAGGGCGCGGTGGCTGCCGAGCAGGTTCAGCGCGTCGGCGTCGATGACGAGGGGCAGGGGCTGGCCGGTTTTGTCGAGCGGCTTGGCGGCCGCTTTCAGCAGCTGGCGCAGCACGGCGAGGCTGGCCGGCTGCTGGCCCAGGCCCGGGCCGATGGCGACGGCCTGATAAGGTTTCAGCTCCGGCAACTCGCTGATGAAATCGGCCTGCTTGTCGGTCAGGCACATGGCTTCGGGCTGGCTGATTTGGAAGATGTCGTAGCCGCAGCCGGGGATGTGGGCCGTGAGCAGCCCCACGCCGCTGCGCAGGCAGGCCCCCGCCGAGAGCACGGCCGCGCCCATCTTGCCCCGGCTGCCGGCCAGCAGCAGCGCGTGCCCAAACGTGCCCTTGTGGCTGAACTTGGGGCGCGGCGGCAGCTGGCCGGCCACGGTAGCAGCATCGGTGTAATGCCAAGGCGTAACTGCTTCGGCAATAAAATTGGCGCTCAGGCCAATGTCCATTACCTGCCATTCGCCCACCAGTTCAGCATTCTGCGGCAGCAGGAACGCCAGCTTGGGCAGGCCGAAACTCACGGTGTGCTGCGCCCGCACCACGGCGCTATCGACCGGCTGAGGCGCATCGGCGAACAGGCCGCTGGGCAGGTCGATGGCTACCACACGGGCCTGCGCTTGGTTGAGGTGCTGCACGACTTTGGCTGCCAGGCCCGCGAGCGGCCGGCTCAGGCCGGTGCCAAACAGGGCATCAATTACCAGCTGGCTGGGGTCGATTTTCGGTAGGCGCGCCGGGCCGATTTCGACTACGGGCACCGAATTTGGCAGCATGTGGCGGTTGTGCTGCCAGTCGGCCGACTGCTTCTCGGTCGGCAGCAGGGCCACGCGTAGGCGGTAGCCGGCGCGCTGCAGCAGGCGCGCCGCCGCGAGGCCGTCGCCGCCGTTGTTGCCCGGGCCGCAGAGCAGCAGGATTTCGCCCGCCTCGGCCGGCGCGAAACGACTGCTGAACCACTTCACAAAAGCCGTGGCGGCGCGCTCCATCAGCTCGGGCGAAAGCAGGTGTTGCTCGCGCAGGGTGGCCTGGTCGAGCTGGCGGGTTTGGGCGGCGGTGAGTATTTTCATGGGAAAGCAGGCAGGCGGGTTACTTTTGGGCATGCAGGAAAACACTCGCGTCTTCATCGTGCCCGGCCTCGGCAGCTCGGGGCCCGACCATTGGCAAACGTATTTCGAGCGCACGCAGCCGGATTTTACGCGCATCGAGCAGCGCGAGTGGGACGTGCCCGACCGCGCCGAATGGGTGGCCCGCCTCGAAGACGCCCTCGACGGCGAAGACCTGAGCCAGGTGGTGCTGGTAGCCCACAGCTTGGGCTGCGTCACGGTGGCGCACTGGGCCGAGCAGTACGGCCACCGCATCAAAGGCGCGCTGCTGGTAGCGCCCAGCGACGTGGAAACCGCGCACTATGCCGCCTTTCCCACCACCGGCTTCGGCCCCATGCCGCTGGCCCGGCTGCCGTTTCCGAGCAAAGTCGTGTTCAGCCAGAACGATGAATGGGTGACACCCGCCCGCGCCCGACAGTTTGCCGAGGCCTGGGGCAGCGAGCTGGTCGACATTGGCGAAGCCGGCCACATCAACACGGCCAGCGGCTACGGGCCGTGGCCGGCCGGGCTGGCGCTGCTGGAGTCTATGGTGTAAGGAAAGCCCCGGCGCAGCGTCTATCAAACGCGGCCGGAAACCTCCCGGGGCTGGCCGCGTTTACCTTATTCCTGCCGCTTTCCTTCAAATAACTCCCCCGATATGCAAACCTGGAACGACGTTATCCGCCTTGCCAACCACCCCATTCCCTCGCCGCGCCGTGTCGAGAAAACGCCCGCCGAATGGCGCGCCCAGCTCACGCCCGAGCAGTTCCACGTCACCCGCGAGCACGGCACCGAGCGCGCCTTCACCGGCGAGTACTGCGAGGCCCACGAAGCCGGTCTCTACGCCTGCGTGTGCTGCGGCACGCCGCTCTACGACTCGCGCACGAAGTTCGAGTCCGGCACCGGCTGGCCCTCGTTCACGCAGCCCGTCGACGAAAGCGCCATCCGCTACAAGAAGGACACCAGCTACGGCATGACCCGCGTGGAAGTGCTCTGCAACGTGTGCGACGCCCACCAGGGCCACGTGTTCCCCGACGGCCCCGCGCCCAGCGGCCTGCGCCTGTGCATCAACTCGGCCAGCATCAAGCTGGTGAGCGAGGGCGAGAAACAGCCGGCTGCGCATTAGGCCCGGTGCTGAAAAGCGCTTAGTTTTGAACCTGATTGGCTACTATCGGCCAATCAGGTTTTTTTATTCCTTTCCATGTTCAAACGTTTACTGCTCCTCTCCGGCGCGGCCCTGCTGGCTTACCACAGCTCCGCCCAAACCCTGGCCCCTATCGAAGTTCGCCCGCCCGATGAAGCGCCCGGCTTCAGCAAGCGCGATAATGCATTGGCCGGCCGGCCCGCTGCTACCGTTTCACAGTTGCAGGAAGTTCTGATTCAGAACTGGAACGGCAGTGCCTGGGTCGACTTGCAGCGGCAGACTTACCTGCGCTACGCCACGCCCACGCTGCCGGGCACCATTCGAATTGACCGCAGCAACGGCAGCGCCTGGGTGCTAAATGGCGCACATCGCTACCGCTACACCTCGGCCGGCGAAATCCTGAGCGACACCACCGACCAATACCAGCAGACGCCTTACGGGGCTTATTTTGCCTCCATCAACACCTTCAACACCCCCAGCCAGGTGCGCTGGGAGTGGTACAAGACCCGCAATGCCTTCAATACGACGGCGCCCTGGGATTCGCTGAAGCGTAATTCGCACAGCTACAACGCGGCCGGCCAGCGCACGCAGGTGCTCGAGGAGTTTTACACCAGCGGCTATTTCTCAGCCACAGCCCGCCGGCTCTGGACGTACAATGGCCTGGGCCAGGTGGCCGTGTACGAAACCCAGAGTAACAGCGGCCCCACCAACTGGGACCCGCTCCAGCGCTTCAGCTACACCTACAACGCGGCCGGCAAGCTGCAGCAGTCCATCACCGAAAGCGTACTGCTGGGCAGCAATACCTACGGCAACTCGGCCCGCAACACCATGAGCTTCGACGCGCAGGGCCGCGAGTCGGTGCTGACCACCGAAACGTGGGGCACCAATAGCGCCTGGGCCACCTCGTCGCAAACCCTTTACACTTATTCTGCCAACGGCGACCCCAGCACGGCCACCCTGCAGGCCTGGAACCCCAACACCAACGCTTTCCAGAACTACCAGCGCGCCCTGTATACTTACGCCCAGGTAACGGCCATCCAGCGGGCTCACAATGCTGCCCTCGGCCTGGCCGTGGCACCCAACCCCGGCTCGGGGGCATCGGCGGCCCTCTACTACCAGCTGCCGGCCGCCGCTCCGGTTTCGGTAGACGTGTGCGACCTGCTGGGCCGCCACGTAGCTACCGCGCTGGCTTCTGAAGCCCAGGCTGCCGGCGAGCACCGCGTGGCCCTGACGGGCGTGGCGCTGGCCCCGGGGCTGTACTTGGTGCGCCTGCGCGCCGGCCAGCAGCAGTGGCAAACCAAGTGGGATAACCGCTAGCCGGCACCGCCGCGCCACCCTCGCGCGTAGCTTTGCGCCCCGGCCGAAGACACCTTCGGCCGGGGCTTTGCGTTTATAGCCCACCACCCATCCCAATCCCACCCACCATGTCGTTGCTATTTAATGATTTCGCCTCCTGGGGCGCGCACTGCGCCGAAACCGGCGAGCCGCTCTACCAGCCCGTGCTGGCCTACGAAATCGAGCAAAAAGGCCGCACCGAAGACGAAATCTGGGCCGGCCTGCAGCGGGCCTACGACGTGATGCGCGATGCCGTGCACGAAGGCCTGACCGGCGACATGACCTCCCGCTCGGGCATGATAAACAACGGGGCCAAAAAGATTGCCGCCTCGCCCGTCACCGTCCTCTCGCCCGAATTCAAACAGCTCATTACCCGCGCCTTGGGTGCCAAGGAAGTAAACTCCTGCATGGGCCGCGTAGTAGCCGCGCCCACGGCCGGGGCTTCGGGCATCCTGCCCGGCGTGCTCGTAACCTTGCAGGATTTACACAAGCTCGACGACCGCCGGATTCTGGAGGGCCTGCTCGTGGCCGCCGGCATTGCCCTGATTATTGAGCAAAACGCCTCGCTGGCCGGGGCCGTGGGCGGCTGCCAGGCCGAAACCGGCTCGGCCGCCGCCATGGGCAGCGGGGCCATCGTGTACTGCCTGGGCGGGCCGGTCGAGCAGGTGTTTGCGGCCGTGGCCGTCACCATTCAGTGCATGCTCGGGCTGGTGTGCGACCCCGTGGCTGGCCTCGTGGAGGTACCCTGCGTAGTGCGCAACGCTTCCGCGGCGGCCATTGCGTTCAGCTCGGCCCAGATTGCCATCGCCGGCATCGACCCGGTGATTCCCGTCGACCAGTGCGTGGCGGCCCTCGGCGAGGTGGGCCAGGCCATGGAAACCCGCTATAAGGAAACCGCCCTCGGCGGGCTGGCCGCCACCAAGCGCGGCAAGGAAATCGAGAAAATGGTGCTGGTGCAGGACGTCAACATCCTGCCTGACGACCCTGACGAAATGTAGCGTTTGTCATTCCGACGCAGGAGAAATATGAGCGAGAAATCTAAATGGATTTCCTCAGGTTCTTTCTGCGTCGGAATGACACCCGCTCTCTGACAACCTGCCCCGCCTCAACACAAAAAAAGCCCCGCCGGCAATGCCAGCGGGGCTTTTTTTGTGTTGAGCGTAACCTTACCGGTTACTCACGCACCAGGCGGTGGGTTTCTACACCGTCGGCATTGCTCAGGCGTAGCAGGTACACGCCCGTGGCCGCGCCCGTCAGGTCGAGGGCGTGGGTGGCGGTACCGGCGTTAGCCGGCAGTAGCTGCTGCGTTACCACACGGCCCAGGGCGTCGAGCACCGTGAGCTGGGTGGCGCTGCGGTAGCCGGTCAGCTCCAGCGTTACCTGGCCCGAGGGCGTCGGGTTCGGGAACAAGCGCAGCGACGAGCCGGCCAGGGCCTGGTTGGTGGCCGTCACTACCAGCACCGTCGAAGGAGCCGACTGGCAACCCGTGGCCGTGCTGATGAAGCGCACCGTGTAGTTGCCCGGTGCAACCGCGCCGTTGGCCGTGTAGGTCTGGCTGGTCGCGCCGGCAATGATACCACCGTTGAGGTACCACTGGTAGGTGGTGCCGGCCGGGGCCACGCTGCTGGTGAACAGCACCGTGCTCCGGGTGGGGTAGGTGTACGTGTAGGTCGGCGTAGCCGGCAGCGCGTTGATGGTGACGGTGGTCGTGCCAGTCGCGGCGGCGCAACCGCCGCTGGCGGCCACCGTGTTGGTCACGGTGTAAGTGCCGGCCGTCGAGGTAGCCGGGTCCACCACGCCGGTCGTGGCGTTAATCGTGAGGCCGGCGGCCGACGAGAACGTGCCGGCCGTGGCACCCGTGCCCAGCGTGGGCGTCAGCAGTGCAGCCGAGCCGGCGCAGGCGCTGGCCGAAGCGTAGCTGAACGTAGCCAGCGGGGCCGCCGTGATGGTCACCTGCGCCGTGGCCGTGGCCGCCGCGCAGCCATTGGCGGCGGCTACCGTATTGGTTACGGTGTAGGTGCCGGGCGTGCTGCTGCTGAGCGTGATAGCGCCGGTGCTGGCATTGATGGTCAGGCCGGCGGTCGAGCTGAACGTGCCAGCGGTGGAACCCGTGCCCAGTACTACGGTTGGGCTGGTCGCACCAGTCACGCAGAAGGTCGACGTGGTGCCGTAGCTGAACGTAGCCAGCGGGGCCGCCGTGATGGTCACCTGCGCCGTGGCCGTGGCCGCCGCGCAGCCGTTAGCCGCAGCCAACGTGTTGGTCACGGTGTAGGTGCCGGGCGTGCTGCTCGACAGCGTGATTGCGCCCGTGGTAGCATTAAGCGTCAGGCCCGCAGTCGAACTGAACGTACCCGCGGTTGCGCCGGTGCCCAGTACCACGGCCGGAGCCGTCGTGCCGCTCACGCAGAAGGTCGACGTGGTGCCGTAGCTGAACGTGGCCAGCGGGGCCGCCGTGATGGTCACCTGCGCCGTGGCCGTAGCCGCCGCGCAGCCGCCGTTGGCAGCAATGGTGTTGGTCACGGTGTAGGTGCCAGGCGTCGAAGAAGCCAGCGTAATCGTGCCGGTAGCTGGGTCAATGGTCAGGCCAGCGGTCGAGCTGAACACCCCACCGCTGGCACCCGTGCCGAAGCTGGGAGCCGGGTTGGTGGCACCGCTCACGCAATAGCTGGGCGAAGTGCCGTAGCTGAACGTGGCCACCGGAGCCGTGGTAATCGTTACCAACTGCGTGCTGCTGCTGCCGCAGGGGCCGGCCACCGTATAGGTTACGGTGTAGGTGCCGGGCGTGCTGCTGCTGAGCGTAATCGCACCAGTAGTAGCGTTAATCGTCAGGCCCGAAGTCGAGCTGAACGTGCCGCCGGCAGTGCCGGTCACGGTAGCCGTGGGGTTGGTGCCCGTCACGCAGAACGTGCCGCCGCCGTAGCTGAACGTGGCCGTCGTGGCCGGCGTGATGGTTGCCGTAGCAGTGGCCGAAACGGCCGCGCAGGCCCCCGAAGCGGCCACGGTGTTGGTCACGGTGTAGGTGCCGGCGGTGCTGCTGCTGAGCGTGATTACGCCGGTAGCCGGGTCGATGGTCAGGCCCGTGGTCGAGCTGAATGTGCCCGCCGTGGCGCTGCTGCCCAGCGTGGGCGTTACGGTGCTGGCCGAACCGGCGCAGTACGTCGTAGCTGCCGGGTAGCTGAACGTCGCTACCGGAGCCGGGCTGATGCTCAGCGCGAAGCTGGCCGTGGCGGCCGGGCAGGGCGTCGAGCCGGCCGAGGTCAGCGTGATGGTTACCGTGCCAGCAGCTACGTCGGCGGCCGAAGGCGTGTAGGTGGCCGTCAGCGTGTTGGCATCGGGGCTGAACGTGCCCGTGCCGCTGCTGGTGTAGGTGCCGCCCGTGGCCGAGCCGCCCACCGTGCCCGCCAGCTGGTAGGCCGAGGTGCCGCAGGTGGTGCCCGAGGCCGTGGTGAAGCTGGCCGTGGCTGGCTGCGTCACGTTCACCTGAATGGCGGTGCGGGCAGCACTGGCGCATTCCGAGCTCACGCTCCAGTCGTAGTAATAGTAGTAGTAAGCCGCGTCGAAGGAGTTGCCCGTGATGGTTACGCCACCGCCGGTGTAGGGGTAAGAAGCCCCGCTGTCGTTGCGATACAGCGAAACACTACCCGTGCCAATCACCAGGCGCTGGGCCGTGCCGGCCACCAGGCTGAAGTTGAGCGGAATGAACGTCTTGGTATTCACCTGCGCCGCCGTCACGGCTACGGTTGCCGTCTGGATAAGCGTCCCCGTGCTGCTGCGGTAGTCGATAACCACATTGCCCGCAGCTCCCGGATAAACGTTCACGCCGAGCAGCGTCGTGGGCTGGCTCACGTTAAACTGCAGGTAGTTGCTGACCGTGCTGGTGCTGCCGGTGCCGATGGCGTTGGTAAGCGGACCCACCGAAGCCGAGCTGCCCGTGAAGGCTTCGGCGTAGTAGGTGGTGCTGGCCGTGAGGGCTGGCGTGGTGTAGCTGCCGGCCGTGGTGCTCGTCAGGGCCGTGCCGCCGGTAGCAGTGCTGAAGAAGCGGATGCTGTAGCCCGCGCTGGCCGTTGCCGAGAGCGTGGCCGTGCTGCCCGAGCAGATGCTCAGCGGCGTGTTGGTCGAGGCCACCAGCGGGTTGTTCACCGTGAGGGTGCTTACGTTGGAAGTGGCCACGGCCGTGCCGCAGCGCACTTGGGCGCGGTAGTAGGTGGTGCTGGTGAGCACCGGCGTGGTGAAGGCTGCACTGGTAGCGCCGGCTACGTCGGTAAACGTCACGTTATCCGTGCTGCTCTGGTACTGAATGGTCCCGTTAGCGGCGCCGGTCAGCGTCAGGCTGGCGGTGCCGCTCACGCAAATGGTGCTGCTGGCCGGAGCCAGCGTGCCGGCCACCGGGGCCGCTACCGTGCGGGTTACAGCCGCCAGAGCATCATTGCTGGTCGTCTGGTCGCCGGCCACGGTAGCCGTGATGGCGAACGAGTAGGTGCCTGCGGCCGACATGTCGAGGGTTGGCGCGAGGGTCACGGTCTGGTTGGCGCCGGCGCCGAGCGTGCCCGTCGTAATGCTGCCCGTCAGGGTCTGCGGGCCGCTGGGCGTGGTTACCACGGCGGTCACGGTAGCGGGGTTGGCGGCGAAGTCCAGCGTTTGCGAGCCCAGGTTGGTTACGCTCACGCTCACGGTTTCGGCGGCGGTGTAGCAGCCCTGGGTGGCGGTGGGCGTCACGAGGGCCAGCGGGCCCAGGTCGATGGGCAACGGGCTGCGTACGCTGATGTTATCGAGGTGGAAGTCGTAGTCCGGGGTATCCTGCGTGGTACCGGTCGAGGCAAAGAAGCCTAAAATAATTTGCTGGCCGGAGTAGGCGCTGAGGTCGACGGAGTAGTTGCGCAGGCTGCCATTGGTAGGCTGGTTGGCCGCGTTGAACTGCGCAAACGTCGGAATGCGGGTAAATGTCTGGCCGCAGTCGGTCGAGATGCGCACTTCTACGAAGTCGTCGGTACCAGTCATGCCGGCCGGGTCGGCCGAGGTGCTGCCGAAGTCGGACAGGCCCGCATCAAAGGTGAGAACAGTGGAACTGGTAGCCAGAAATTTTGGCGATAAAATCCATTCGTTTCTCGCCGTTGCGGCCCCATATAGGTTCACTTTGGCCGTGGTGTTGCCCGTGCTGCCAAAGCCGGTTTGGTTGGTCCACAGCGAAGTGGTGCCGGTGGGCACCGTCGCCCCGGCGGCCTCGCTCCAGCCCGGGAACACCGTGCTCAGGTTCGCGCCCGTGAAACCGGTGAAGGTGACGAGCTGGGGCTGGGCGGCCACGCCCACCACCGTGCGGGTCACGGTCAGGTTGTCGTTGCCGGGGGTGCCATCGCCGGTGGTCGTCGTCGTGACGGCGAAGCTGTAGGTGCCGGCATTGGTCAGGTTCAGCGTGCCGGGCAGGGTCACGGTCTGGGCGGTGTTGGCGGCCAGCGTGCCGGTGTTCAGCGTCGTCGTAAAGGTCTGCGTCGAGTTGTCCGGCTTGGTCACCGTCACGGTCACCGTGGTCGGGTTCAGGGCAAAGTTCAGGGCCGTGCCCGTGTTGTTCGTGATGCTTACGGCCACGGTTTCGCTGGCGCCATAGCAGCCCACGGTCAGCGGGTTCAGCAGGGCAGTAGCGGCCACATCAATCGGCGCGGGCGTAAACTCGTCGGCCCCAATGTCGGGCGTAGTAGCCGAGCGGGTTTCCCCATCAATGTCCAGCGTTACGCTGGCAATGGGAGTTGCCGCGTTGTTGAGGGCCGAAGCCACCGCGTGCAGGTCGGTAGCCGATACATATTGCGGGTCGGCGCTCACCGAGTTGGCGTCCTGGGTAGTGGCGGTGCGCAGCGCCGCCAGGGTCGTTACGTCGGCCCCACCAAAGTAGGCCAGCACTGCCTGCGTGCCGCTGGCGAAGTAGTCGTTGTAGTTGAGGGTGGTGAAAGCCGCCGCGGGGGCCGTCGAGTAAAACGCATACGCCTTGGCGCCGGCGTTGCCCGAGTTCACAATCGAGTTGCGGAAAATGTTGTTCCGGATGTCGAGGGCGGTCGAGCCTGTCAACACCACCAGGCCCGCCGAGATGGAGGCGATGTTATAGGTGTCGGTGCCGGTCAGGTTCACCGAGTTGTAGTACAGGTTGATGCCGCTCTGCGTGCCGCTGAGGCGGATGCCGGCGTTGCTGTAGGTAGTGCCCGAGAAGCCGGTAGCGCCCGGCACCTGCACAAAGTTGTTGCTGATGCGCACGTTGGCTGCCGTCTGAGCAGTTTGCACCTCAATGCCCTTCACGCCGTTGCCGCCGGTGTTCACCTCCGTGAGCCCTTGCAGGCGGTTGCGGTCAATCACTACGCCCGTGGTGCCGCTGCCCAGCAGCAGGCCCACCGAGAGGCCCGTGCTGCTGTTGCCGGTCAGGCCCTGCAGCAAGTTCTGGCTCAGGGTGCCGCCGGTGCTGGCAAACAGGGCCAGGCCGGTGGCCGCGCCCGCCGAGGTCACCACGTTCAGCACCGAGTTGCCGGTGACGGTGGGGGTGGTGGCGTTCTGCACCTGCAGGCCCAGGGCTGTGCCGGTGCTAATCACGTTCTGCACCGTGTTGCCCGTCACCGACGGGGCAATCACGTTGCTGAGCAGAATGCCCGTGCCGTTGATATTCGCGCCCGTAGTGGCCGTTGTCGGGCCCACCACGTTGCCGGTCAGCGCCAGGTTATCGAGGCCGCCGGCCGAAGCCAGGGCCGTACCCGCGGCCTGAATGCCGGTGGTGACGCCTACCACGCTGTTGTTCTGCAGCGTCACGTTGTCGTTGTCGGCACCCGCGAGCACAATGCCCAGGGTTGCGTTGGTGGTGAGGCCACCGCCCACCACGTTCACGTTGCGAATGGTGGCAAACTGGTTGCCTTGGGTCTGGCCGCTTTGCAGCAGCAGGCCCACGCCGTAGGTGCTCGCCGTGAGGGTCGAGTTGGTCAGCGTCAGGTTGCGGGTCGTGCCGCCGGTCGTGTTCGAGCCGTCGATGGTGACGTAGCGCGAGCTGGCCAGTACCAGCACGCTGCCCGCCGCCGTTACCGTCGCCGAAACCCCGGTGTTGGGGCTGATGGTGAGGGTGTTGGTGGCGCTGGCATCGGCCTGGTTGAAAATGGCAATGGGGAAGGTTTCGCCGGTGCTGGCCGAGTAGGCCGCGTCCAGCAGCAGGAAGGTGACGGCCCCGCCCAGGGTGTTGGCGTTGTAGGCATTCACGGCTGCCGTCAGGGTGGGGTAGGTGCGCGCGGGGTTCGGCGAGGTGCTGGTGCCCACGTAGTAAGTGCCGGCCAGTGCGCCCTGAATCAGGTACTGATACACCGAGGTCGGCGGCGTCGTGCCGGGAGGGTTAGCGCCCGAGCCCCCGCCCGGATTGGTCGAAGCGTTGCCCAGCGCATCCTGGGCGGCCACATAATATTGAATTACATCGAAGCCCGCTGCCCCGCCAATAAGGCTGTAATCGAACGTGAAGGTGTAGGTGCTGCCACTCACGCTGTTTGGGTTCACAAACGCAAAGGCCCCCGTCGTGCCCTTGCGGAAGTACAGGCGCGGCGCGTTGGCGCCGGTGGCTACGCCGCTCGGGTCGGTGATGGTGACGGCGAGCGTGCGGCTGGCGGTGCTCGCGGTGCTGCCCAGCGGCGTAAAGGCAATTGCCGGCCCGCTCAGGTCCTGCGGGGTAAACGTGCCTTCGTCGGCCCCGATGTCGGGAGTGGTCGCGTTGCGCGCGTCGCCGTCAAAATCAGTCGTGACGCTGGCAAGGGGTGCCGCGCCGCTTTCCACCTGCGTGGCGACAGCCGGGTTGATGTGCAAGAACGTAGCCGCCGAGCCCGTTGTGCTCAGGAAGGGTGCATCCTCGGTTACCGAGCTGCTTTCGCGAGGGGCCACGGCGCCCTGCAGGGCGCCCAGCGTCTGGTAGGCGGTGGTGCCGTCGTAGTACAGCACCTGCGTTGCCGATGGGGTGCCGGCGTAGTAGAGGTTGTTGTTGGAAGTGCTGGCGTAGCCCGTGAGCGCGGCCGCCGAGCGGCGCAGGGCAACGGTGAGGCCCGTGCCGGCCGCCGTCGACTTATTGACCACGATGTTGTTGCGCAGGTCGGCGGTGGTGGCGGTGGTGGCCAGGTAAATACCCGAGGTGCCAAACGGAGTCGCGCTGCTGCTGGCATTCAGGTACAGGGTGTTGTAGTACAGGTTGGCGGCCGTGCCGCCGCTCACGGCCACGCCGCTCACGGCCGTCAGGCCCGTGGCGGCCGGCGTGCGCAGGTCGCCGAGCAGGTTGTTGGCCACCAGATAGGTGCCCCCGCCCGAAATGCTGATGCCGTTCACGGTCGCGCCCGCACCCACGGCGCTCAGGTCGTACACCTTGTTGCGGCTGATGAGGGTGCCCGTACCGCCGCCCAGCAAAAACGAAAAGCCGTTGACCGTGCCGCTGCCGCTGCCCGCAATGGCCAGGCCGTTTATCGTGTTCTGCGTAATGGTCTGCACGTCGGAGGTGCTCGTGTTGGTCCGGATGCCCACCACCAAGTGCGTGGTTGCCGTCGACGTCCCACTCACGCTCAGACCGCTGAAGCTGTTGCTCGTCAGCGTTTCGGCCGTAGGGCTGCCGCCGTTGCTATAGCCGTACACCGTGCCGGCCGAGGTCGAGGTGCCCGAAATCACGATGGTATTGTTGCTCACCGTGTTGTTGTTAGCCGTCACGGCCGTGGTCGACGACACGAGGCATTGCAGGGTAATGCTCGCCGACGGGGCTGCCGGGGGCTTGCTGTTGCCGGTCAGGGTGTTGCTGTTCATCGTCAGCGCCGTCGGGGAACCACCCGAAATCAGCGACATCGTGCCCGTGCCGGTAGCCGTGTTGTTGCTCACCGTGTTGTTGCTCAGGGTGATAGTGCCGGCCGAAGCGCTATTGCTGATGGCCGTGAACACGGCCGTGGTAGCGCCCGACAACGAGCAGTTGCTCACCGTGTTGCCCGTCACGTTCACCGTCGCGGCCGAGGCCGAAGACGTGATGCCCACCACCGCGCCCGTAGTAACGGTGGCGCTGCTGATGGTGACCGTGTTGTTGGTGATGTTCACCGTGTTGCTGGCGGCCGTCGAGCCAATACCGTTGTCGATGCCAGTTGTCGTTGAAGTAGTAGCCCCGCTGGCCAGCGTAATGGTGTTGCCGGTGATGTCGATACTGGCCGAAGGGGCCGTATTGCCATAAATGCCGCGCAGCGTGCTGGTAACCGTCGAAGCGGCTACGGGTACCGTGGTGCCGCCGACATAGTTCAGCGTGTTGTTCACCACGTTGTTCAGCACCCGGAAGCCGTTCTGGTAGTTGCCGCCAATGCCCCAGCCCGTGGCCGTAGTGCCAAAGTTGTATACCTGGTTGGCTGCCGTCACGCCCACCTCGTTGCTCTGGTCGTAGTTGGCCAGGGTGGTCGAGGTAGAAGCCGTGAAGTACATCCCCGAAGCCGAATTGGTGATGATGTTGCCGCTGACCTTGTTGCTGGAGTTGGCTCCGCTAGGGGCGGTAGCGGCCACCGAAGTGGCCGAAGCGGCAGTGGAAGCCGCGCCGTAGATGCCAAAGGTGCCGGTGTTGGCTTTGTTCAGCGTTATCACGCAGTTGCGAACGACGTTGAACTGGCAGCCGTCGGTGGCCGAGGGCCGGAACAGCGCGATGCCGAACTCCATCTGGGTGGTGGCCGTGGTGTTGGCCGCGTTTTCGGCCAGCTCCAGGCCATCCAGCGTCACGTAGTCGGAACCCGACAGGCTGATGATGGCATCGAGGTTGGTGGTGGTGCCCACGCCGGCCGTGATTTTGGGGTTGGCCCCGCTGCCCGACTTTTGGAACACGATGGGGTTGGCCGCCGTGCCCGTGGCCGTGATGGCGCCGGCCGTGGGGCTGGCAAAGGTTTCGGTGTAGCCCGCCGCGATGTTGAACGTGACGCCGCCCGCGCCCACGCCCCCGGCGTTGAGGGCCGTAATGGCGGCGGCCACCGTGGCATAATCGCCCGGAATGGCCTTGGCCCCGCTGAGCTGCGCCTGCGCCCCAGGGGCAGCCAACAGCGCCAGCACGGCCACCGCCAGCCACCGGCCCAGCCGGCTGCTTAGAAGAAATGTGTGCATAGAGGTTTGGAAATAGGTGGAGAAAAAGAGGGTGAAAAAATGGAGAAGTCGGGAAAAGCAACAACGCTGTTCGGCCTCCCGCCATAGCACGCGGGTTCCGGACAGCGGCGTAAGTTACTGCCTATTACTACCCATAAAGCAATAGCATGTAGCGCAGATGTAATAATATTTTCGGCGAACGGTCAAAACCCCGCTGTCATCGTTGCGCAAGCCACGTTTTGCCAGCACGCCTATAGCTGAATATTGCGCCCTACCGAACCGGCTCAACGCCCAAACCAACTGCGCGAGCGCACGTTTGCCCGGCCAATGGCCCGGGCTACTATTGCCAAGAAGTAGGGCTAGGTGGTGGCCGTGCCCGGGGCCATGAGCAGGCGGCCCAGAAACTGGACGGCCGTGGCGTAGCGGCTGCGCAGCTCGCGGTACTGTTGCCAGGCGGCCGTGCGGTCGTCGCAAATTTTCAGGCCTTTGCCGGCCAGAATGCGGCAGGCTTCGTCGAATTCGGCCCGGCCCGGGTCGGCGCCTTCGCCTTCGGGCAGCAGGTCCGTGGGTTCCGAGCCGGCTTTGTCGTCGAAGAAGCGGTACACCCGGTTCATCGCCAGGCAGCCGGCCTTGAAGGTAAGCTGGGCCTGGCGGGGCTGGGGGCCATCTACGGCGGCAAACAGCAGCGCGGCCGTGTCCAGAATCAGCCCGCCGGCCGTTACCCAGGAGCGGCCCGGCTGCGGCGAGCGGAAAAACGAAAGGATGGGCAGCGAGGTGTGGCTTTCCTCAATCTCGACAAACCACCGCTCCCACTCGGCCCACTGCTGGTCGTCGTTCTGCACCGAGCCGTCGTGGTTGAGCCAGCCCAGCAGGCAGGCGGCCGTGGGCGGCGTGCCGGCCCGCAGTTCCAGCAGTGCCACCGTGGCCTCGCGCCGCGAAAACGCTTGGTAGATAGTGGGCAAATACGACAGCAGCAGCGTGAGCAGCAGCAGCCCCAGCGCCGCCTCCGAATAAGTGAGCACGCCGCCGAACAGGCTGAAATCATCGATGGTGCCCAGCGTGAGCAACGAGCTGCCGCTCAGTTGGTAGCAGTGCAGCCAAGTGCCTTCGCCCACGGCCCAGTACATGCCCGTGTAGCCCACGCTCACCAATGCCTCCCACACCACGGGCAGCGCCACCAGCGCCACCGGCGCGTAGTGCGCCATGATGCGGTCGCGCCGCTCGTAGGAATTGGCCACCTTGGCCGCCCCGTCGAAAACCGTCCGGATGCCCATGAATACCCACACGTTCAGGCGCACCACCTCGTTGCGGGGCAGCACAAACGACCGAATGGCCGCCGACAACGTGGTAATCACCAGCACCATGCCGCCCAGGCCGGTCACAACGCGCAAGGCAAACAGCAGGTATGCGGGCATAAGCGGCGAAAACCCTTGATACGCACAGCGCCCGCAAACCGCCGAAGTCGCTTAGCGCTTCGCCCGCGCCTGCCACAGCTCCCGGAACGAGGGCCCGCCGATGTGCAGGCTCGCGCGGCGCTTGCTCCAGCCCACCTGGCCCAGCAGGCGGCCCAGGCTCCAGTCCTTTAGCTTCACGGGCAGCAGGTCGAGGGCCCAGCGGTGCTGCATACTCCAGCGCCACAGGCCAATGGCTACTTTCTCTTCCGTTGGCGCATGGCCTTCTTCCACGCTCTGCTTGCGGTTGAGCAGCAAAAGGTTGTGCAGCGGGATGCGCACCGGGCACACCGTGGTGCAGGCCCCGCACAGGCTGCTGGCGTAGCTCAGGTGCTTGTGCTCGGGCAGCCCCGATAAGTGCGGGCTGATGACCGAGCCGATGGGCCCGGAATAGGTGGTTTCGTAGGTATGCCCGCCGATGTTTTTGTACACCGGGCACACATTCAGGCAGGCGCCGCAGCGAATGCAGCGCAGGGCAGCGCGCTTGTCGGGCTGGGCCAGCAGGTTGGTGCGGCCGTTGTCCAGCAGAATCACCACCATTTCCTCGGGTCCGTCCACCTCGTCGGGCTGGCGCGGGCCGAAGTAGACGGTGTTGTAAACGGTCACCTGCTGCCCCGTGCCGCTGGTGCTGAGCAGCGGCCAGAACAAGTCCAAATCGGTGAGCTGCGGAATGACTTTCTCGATGCCCACCACCGCAATGTGCAGCTTCGGAAAGGTAGCTGAGAGGCGGGCGTTGCCCTCGTTCTCGGTCACAGCCACGGCACCTTCTTTGGCAATGAGGAAGTTGCCGCCCGTCACGCCCACTTCGGCGGCGGTGTACTTGCCGCGTAGCAGGTGGCGGGCCGTGAGCACGAGCTTCTGGGCGTCGTCGGTGCTTTCGGTGCCCAGGTGCTTCACAAAAATGTCGTTGATGTCGGCCTTGCTCAGGTGCATGGCGGGCGTCACAATGTGGTAGGGCCGCTCGCCGTTCAGCTGCACGATGTATTCGCCCAGGTCCGTCTCCACCGACTCAATGCCCTGCGTGGCGAGGTACTTGTTGAGGTGGATTTCCTCGGTGGTCATGCTCTTGGCCTTCACCACGGTTTTGGTGGCGCGGGCCTTGGTCAGCGTGCCGATTTCGGCCAGTGCCTCGGCCGCATCGCGCGCCCAAATCACGCGCCCGCCCCGCGCCGTGAAGGCGGCCTCGAACTGCAGCAGGTACTCGTCCAGCTTCTCCAGCACGGTGGCTTTCAGGTAGGCGCCGCGGTCGCGGGCCAACTCGTGCTCGTCGTAGAGCTTGAGGCCGGCGCTCACGGCCGCGTCGTATTTGCCGATGTTGAAGCGGATTTTGCGGCGGTGCTCGCGGTCGAAGGCTTTGCGCTCGGCGTCGAGCTGAAACTGGTCGGCTTTGGTGGCGGTAGTCATGGGAAATCAAGGCTTGTTGGAGTCAACCACGATGCGCTGCTCGCGGTTGGCCAGCGTCCAGGCGGTATGGAAAACCAGCTGGGCGCGTTCCGCCAATTTATCGAATTCAATCTTCTCCACGTCGTCCGTGGCTTTGTGGTAGTCCACGTGCTCGCCGGTGGTATAGAAGATGACCGGAATTTTGCGGCGCGCAAAGTTGTAATGGTCCGAGCGGTAGTAGATGTGCTCCGGCTCGCCGGGCACGTTGAAATGGTAGTCCAGCTCCAGGTGCGTGTAGTCGCGGTTGGCCGCCTCGTTGATGGCGTGCAGCTCCGACGACAGCTTATCCGAGCCCACAATGCACACGAAATGCTTCTTCGGGCTGTGCTTGCGGTCGGTGCGGCCCACCATGTCAATGTTCAGGTCGGCAATGGTGCTGGCCAGCGGCAGCACGGGGTGCGCCGTGTAGTATTCCGAGCCAAACAAGCCTTCTTCCTCGCCCGTCATTAGCACAAACAGAATGCTGCGGCGCGGCCCGTGCCCGTCCTTCTTGGCCTGGGCAAAGGCCTTGGCCAGCGCCAGCACGCCCACCGTGCCCGAGCCGTCGTCGTCGGCCCCGTTGTAAATCGTGTCGTGCTTCACGCCCAAATGGTCGTAGTGGGCCGAAATCACCAGCACCTCGTCCTTCTTATCCGAGCCTTCCAGAAAGCCCAGCACGTTCTCCGTCGTGAGCGGCTGCTGATTCTGGGGTAGATAAATAGCCGCCGCGGGGGCCTGGAAACCCGCCGGCACCGGCCGCCCGGCCCGGCCCAGCGCCCGCACGTAGTCGACCAGCCCGTTCATGGTGGTGCCCGCCAGCGCCAGCCCCAGCTCCTGCGAGGTGAAGTACACGCCAATGCCCGGCGGGATATTCTCGGCCACCGTGTCGATAATTTCCGGTCCCGGTTCGGGCAGCGAAAACGCCGGCTCGCGCAACGACTCGCCCAACTCGGCCGTCTGCTTCTGAAAAGCGGCCGCCGGGGCAAACGTCATCAAAAAAATGCTGCGGGCGCCGTGGGCCTTGGCCAGCGCCGCCTTGCGCAGGCCCGAGTCCCAGTAGTCGGCCTTGCGACCCAGCGGCTTCAGCAGCTTGCGGCCCCGCTCGTCCTGCGGCTCGCCCATTATCACCACCACGTCCTTGCCCTTCACATCGAGCCCGGTATAATCTGAATACGTGCCCTGCTCCACTCCAAAGCCCGCAAAAACCGGTTGCGAAGCCGTTTCGGTAAGGAAGGGCGACGGCATCGGCCCGTAGCTGAACCAGTCGCTCAGGTACTCGTGCCGCTGCCCGTTCACCTGCAAATAGCCGCCCGGCGCATACGTGCTGCGCGCCAGCTGAAAGTGCTGCAAATACGGATTGTCGCTGCCCGCTACGGGCCCTTGCAGCCCAATTTCGGCAAACTGCTTCACCAGGTATTCTGCCGCCAGCTTCTGGCCCGGCTGCCCCGTTTCGCGCCCATGCATCGCATCCGAAGCCACCACCGTGAGGTGCGCCCGCAGGTCGGCCGGCTGAATGAGCGCGGCGTAGGTGCGAGACAGGTCCGGCGCAGCGGGGCCAACCGTTGCTCCTTTGGTTTTTATCTTGATTTTGGTGGGCGCATTCTGGGCGGCGGCGGGTAGCGCGCCGGCCAGCAGCAGAGTGGCCAGCGCGAGGGGCTTCAGCATGGGGTAGGAGAGAGGTGGAACACTGGAAATGAAATGAAAAACGTCTGTCATCCTGAGCGCAGCGAAGGACCTTCTCACGACTGGACGATTAGCAGTAGTCAATGCCTGCAAACAGTTCAGTCGTGAGAAGGTCCTTCGCTGCGCTCAGGATGACAGACGAATCAGACAGTTGCGATAAAAACTACGGCTTGTTCGAGTCAACGACAATGCGGCCGTCGCGGTTGGCCAGCTCCCAGGCGGTGTGGAACACCAGCCGCGCCCGTTTCTCCATCTTATCGAACTCGATTTTGCTGATTTCGTCGTTCTCCTTGTGGTATTCGGCGTGCACGCCGTTGAAGAAAAACGCCACCGGCACCTTGTTCACCGCGAAGTTGTAGTGGTCGGAGCGGTAGTAGAAGCGGTTCGGGTCGTTGGGGTCGTCGAAACGGTAGTCCATGTCGATGGGGCCGTATTTCTTGTTCTCCGTTTCTAGAATAACGCGCAGCTCCGAGGCCAGCTTGTCCGAGCCAATAACGTACACGTAGTCGGGCTTGCCCTCGTGCTCCACGTCGGTGCGGCCAATCATGTCCACGTTCAGGTCGGCCTCCGTTTGGGCCAGCGGGAAAATCGGGTGCTTCGAGTAATACTCCGAGCCAAACAGACCCTTTTCTTCGCCCGTCACGCTTAGAAACAGCAGGCTGCGGCGCGGGCCGTGGCCTTCCTTCTTGGCCTTGGCAAAGGCTTCGGCCATCGTCACAATCGCCGAGGTGCCCGAGCCGTCATCGTCGGCCCCGTTGAACACCTGCCCGTCGTGCTTACCGAGGTGGTCGTGGTGGGCCGAAATCACAATCACATCGGCCTTTTTATCGGTGCCTTCGATGAAGCCCAGCACGTTCTGCGTATCCAGCTTCTCGCGCTTGCGCTCGGCCTTAATCTGCATCGGCACCACCGTAAAAGTGGAAGCTACCGGCTGCTTGGTGCTGTTGATTTTGCCCAGGTAGGCCTGCATGGCCGCATCCGTGGTGCCTAGCACGGCCAGGCCCACAGCCGGCGAAATAAAGAACGCCGGCACGCGTCCCGGCCGGTCGTTGCCCACCATCACCATCGACGGCCGGGCGATGAACGGGGCCAGGCGGCCGGCCTGCTTGCTAAAGTTGCTGGTCGGGTTAAAGCTCACGTAAAACACCGAGCGCGCGCCTTTCTGCGCGGCCAGGGTGGCCTTGGCGCCGCGGCCGGTATCGGTGCCCCATTTCGTGGGCGCACCGTCGGCACTGAGCAGGGCCTTGCCGCCGTCGCCGGTGGGCTCGCCCAGCAGGATGAGCACGTCCTTGCCCTTCACGTCCACGTTGGCGTAGTCGGAATAGCCGTCCTGCTCGATGCCGTAGCCCACAAAAACCGGCTTCACGCTGGTTTCCTGGCCGAACGGCGAGTCGCCGGTGCCGTAAAAGTCGGTCAGCCAGGCATAGCTGGTGCTGCCCACTTTCAGGGTGTTGCCTTCGGCCCAGGTCACCTGCTCCACGTCGAAATGCTGCTGGTAGGGGTCGGTGCCGGTGGTTACCGGGCCCGTCAGGCCGGCAGCTTTGAACTGCTTGGCCACGTAGTCGGCGGCCATGTGCTGGCCCTTCTGGCCGGTTTCGCGGCCTTCGTACTCATCCGAAGCCAGCACGGCCAGATGGGTGCGCAGGCGCTCGGCATTCACCATGTCGGCGTATTTCACGCTCCAGTCTTTGCCGTCGGCCTTGCCGGTGGTGGTTTTGATTTTGGTGGCGGCTGCGCCGGTGGCAGGCTTGGTTTTTACTTTAACCTTGCCCTGGGCGTGGGCCGGGGCGGCGCTGGCCAGGGCCAGAAAGGCCAGCAGGAGAGGGGTTTGCTTCATCTTATAAATTGTGGTGGGAAATTCTAGAACGATGTATAGACGCGACACTTCGCGTCTCGGCGTTGAACGATGCAAATTGAACGTGCCCTGAACGGCGCGGCCGCCGAGACGCGAAGTGTCGCGTCTCTACATTCCAGGCAAATAATTACGCTTTCTGAATCAGCACGCTGGCGTAGGCGGCCACGCCTTCCTGCCGGCCCACAAAACCCAGTTTTTCGGTGGTGGTTGCTTTGATGGAAATATCCTCCTCGGCGATGCCCATCACGGCGGCCAGCACGCGCTGCATTTCCGGAATGTGCGGGTTCACCTTGGGGCGCTCCAAGCAAATGGTCGAGTCGATGTTGCCCACCTCGTAGCCGCGCTCGCGCAGCAGGCGCATCACGCCGGAGAGCAGCTTTTTTGAGTCGATGCCCTTGTATTGCGGGTCGGTGTCGGGGAAGTGAAAGCCGATGTCGCGCAGGTTGGCCGCACCCAGCAGCGCGTCGCAGATGACGTGGATGAGCACGTCGGCATCGGAGTGGCCGAGGGCCCCGTGGGTGTGCGGCACCTCAATGCCGCCGAGCCAGAAGGGCAACCCTTCCTGCAGTTGGTGAACGTCGTAGCCGAAGCCGGTCCGGATTTTCATAAGGGCAAAGTAAGAGCGGGCCAACGCGGCCGCTGCAAAAGTACCGGGCGGCGGGCGCTTCCGGCGCAGGGCGCCGCGGCGGGCATTTTCACAAATTAATAATACGATTAATGCATACTAATAAGCTAAATTTATTAGCTTTGTATTGCCAGTCAAATTAGTTAGTCATGCGGGTCGTATCTCACTTTTTTTCGGGAAACGGTAAAATATCTGCGGCGGCTATGCGTCAGGCAGAGGCGAAAAGTGCCCGGGCTTGCTGGGAACGCCAAAAAGAAAATGGAAACTTTGAGTACAATGAAAGTTTCCATCGTATCTTTGCGGCGTTAGTTATGGAAATCAAAGACCGAATCCTGAACCACGCCCAGAAGCTTTTTCTGCGTAACGGCATCAAAAGCGTGAGCATGGACGACATCGCCGCCGACATGGCCATGTCGAAAAAAACGCTTTACAAATGGTTCGAAAACAAGGACCAGATTGTGATGGCGGGCATCACCAACCACCTCAACGGCGTGCAGGGCGACTGCGCGGTGGTGGCCGGCAAGGCCGCCAACGCCGTGGAAGAAATGCTGCTGATATCGAAGTGGGCCGACGAGCAGTTTGCCGACATCCACCCCAGCATCTTCAACGACCTGAAGAAGTACCACCCCACGGCCTGGGACTTGTTCAGGGCGCACAAAAACACCTTCATCCTGGCCCAGATAACCGAAAACTTACGCCGGGGCATGGCCGAGGGCCTCTTCCGCCCCGACCTCGACGTGGAGGTGCTGGCCCGCCTCAGCCTGGCCCAGATTGAGCTGGCCTTCGACCCCGAGCTGTACCCGCCCGCGCAGTTCAGCCCGATGCGCGTGAACCAGGTGTTCGACGAGCATTTTCTGCTGGGCGTGGCCACGCTCAAGGGCCACAAGCTCATCAACCAGTACCGGCACATCACCGAGGCCGAATAATCCGCTTTTCCCCGCTTCCCCGTTTTCTTTTTTAGCTGTTTATGAACACGCTGTTTCGAACCAGATTCCTGCTGGCGGCTGCCCTGAGTGCGGCCGTGCCGCAGGCGCTGCTTGCTCAAACGTCGCCGAAAGCCATGCCCGCGGCCCCGCCCACCACGGGCACCATGCCGCTGAGCCTGCAACAGGCGGTGAGCTACGCCATCCAGAATAAGTCGACGCTGCTGGCTACCCGCTTGGGCGAGGCCACGGCCGCCGCCCGGGTGGGCGAAATCAAGAGCGCCGGCCTGCCGCAGGTGAACGTGGCCGCCACGGTGTCCGACAACTTTAAGCTGCAGAAGAGCTTGGTGAGCTTCCCGCTCTCGCAAACCGTGCTTACGCAGAGTGACTTAACTGCTGCCCAGGGCGGCCAGCAACAGGTGCTGGGCACCCAGCAGCTGGCCCTGCCGCCGCAGCCGTTTGCCTTCGGCCTGCAATACGCTGGCAACGCCAGCGCCTCGGTGTCGCAGCTGTTGTTCGATGGCTCGTATCTGATTGGTTTGAAAGCCGCTAAAGTGTACACCGAGCTGGCCAAGAAGCAGACCCAGCAGGCCGAAATCGATGTGGTGGAGCAGGTGAGCAAGGCCTACTACAGCACGCTGGTGGCCCGCTCGCGCCTCGCCCTGCTGGCCCGCAACGTGCAGCGCCTCGACACGGTGCTTTACCAGACCAATAAGACCTACAAAGCCGGTTTCGCCGAGAAGCTCGACGTGGACCGCCTGCGCGTGCAGCGCAACAACCTGGTGGTGGAGCAGCAGAAAGCCCAGCGCCTCACCGAGTTGAGCGTGGGCCTGCTGAAATTCCAGATGGGCCTCCCGCAGCAGCAAAATATCCAGCTGACGGACTCGCTCGGCGCGGCCGTAGTGGATGCCGGTTCGTTGCGACAGCGCCTCGGTGCCGCCAGCCTGACGAATGGCGGCGGCGTGGATGGCCTCGGGGCCGTGCCCACCGCCCCGGTGTCGCCCGGCACCGATAACACCGCCGCCCAGAACCGCCTCGACCAGCAGAACGCCCTCTCGGGTGGCCAGTCGGTGGCCGCGCGCGGGGCCATCAACTACAACAACCGCATCGAATTCTCGACCCTGGAAACCCAGCAGGCCCTGGCCGGCCTCGACCTGCGCAACCGCCAGGCCGGCGCCTACCCGCGCCTCGTGCTCACGGGGGCTTACGGTTTCACGGGCTCGGCCAAAACGGGCAGCGAGCTGTTCGCCTTCCGCGGGCCCGACTCGCGCAACTCGGCCGGCTTTGCCAACCAGAACTGGTTCGGTTTCGGCAACGTGGGCCTAAGCCTGCAGGTGCCGGTGTTCGACGGTTTCCGCCGCAAGTACCTGGTGCAGCAAACGCGCATTCAGCAGCAAACCATCGAGCGCGGCTTCGAAACCCTGAAGCAGAGTATCGACTTGCAGGATGCCCAGAGCCGCACTACGCTCATCAACGCGCTGGATGTGCTGGACAACCAGAAAGCCAACCTCGACCTGGCCACCGACGTGGCCCGCGTCACGCGCATCAAATTCAACGCCGGCGTAGGCTCCAACCTGGAGGTGATTACGGCCGAGACTGACCTGCGCTCGGCTCAGACCAACTACTACGGCGCTGTTTACGACGTGCTGGTGGCGAAAGTCGACCGCGACAAAGCCACTGGCGAGCTGTATAGCCAGGTTAAGAAATAACTAACGGGTAGGGGCGGGGCTTGCCCCCGCCCGGCGTTCGCGCCGCCTCAACGAATACGTTTTACGACGGGCGGGGGCAAGCCCCGCACCCTACTCCAAATCACCCCGCTTACCCATGCGTTTCTCCTCAACTCAACCCGCCGCGCTGTTTCTCGCCGGTACGCTGCTGCTTGCTTCCTGCGGCGGCTCTTCCAACAAAGACCCCAAGGCCGAACTCGCCAAGCTGAAAAGCGAGCAGGCCGCCACGCAGGCCAAGATTACCGAGCTGGAAGCCAAAACCGGTGGCCCCGCCACCGTGGCCCCCACGCCGGTTTCGGTGATGAACGCCAAGCCCGAGAGCTTCAAAAGCTACCTCGAAGTGCAGGGCCGCGTCGATTTCGACCAGAACGCCACCGTGGGCAGCCGCGCCGCCGGCTCGCTCACCAGCATCCGCGTGCAGCGCGGCGACCGCGTGAGCAAGGGCCAGGTGCTGGCAACCGTGGATGCCAGCATCCTCGACGCCAATGCCGCCGAGTTGCGCACCCGCATGGACCTCGCTAAAACCGTATACGAAAAACAGAAGAGCCTATGGGACCAGCAGATTGGCACCGAAATCCAGTACCTGCAGGCCAAGAACAACTATCAAGCCCTGCAGCGCAACCTGGCCACGCTCAACCAGCAGCGTGCCTTATATAATGTAGTGGCCCCGTTCTCGGGCACCGTGGATGAGGTGCTGCCCAAGCTAGGAGAAATCACCGCGCCCGGCGCGCCGGTGGTGCGCCTGACCAGCGGCACGGGCGGCAAAATCCTGGCCGATGTGTCGGAGGCCTACGGCAACAGCATCAAGGCCGGCGACAACGCCGTGGTGACCATCCCGGACCTCGGCGGCGAGGAAATTCCCGCCACGGTGCGCGTGGTGAGCCGCAGCATCAACGCCACCAGCCGCACCTTCACGGTGGAGCTGCGCCTGAAAGGTGCCAAAGCTGCCGACCTGCGTCCTAACATGGTGGCCACGGTGCGCATCCAGAACTACGCCGCTGCCAGTGCTACCGTCATTCCGGTGGACCTGGTGCAGCACGACGAAGAAAACAGCTACGTGTACGTGGTGGCTCAGGAGGCCGGCAAGGCCGTAGCTAAGAAGCGCATCATCAAAACCGGCAATACCTACAACGGCAAGGTGGAAGTGACCAGCGGCCTCACCGCTGCCGACCAAGTGATTTCGGGCGGCTACCAGAACCTGAACGAAGGCCAGAAGGTGGCCGTGCAGGGCGCGTAGAGACGCATAATTGCGTCTCGTCGTTGAACAGAATCGTGAAACGACGCAGACGACGAGACGCAATTATGCGTCTCTACACCTAAATAGTTCTCAAGCTTTTCGTTAAAAGTCATGCAGGATATCGAAAAAGAATTTGGCCCAACCAGTTGGTCCATCAATAACAAAACCAGCATTTACATCATCACGGTGCTGCTGTGCGTGGCGGGCATTTTTGCCTACATCAAGCTCGGCAAGGAGAAATTCCCCGACATCGTGATTCCGCGCATCATCGTGGCCACGGTGTACCCCGGCACCTCGCCGACGGACATCGAAAACCTGGTGACGCGCCAGCTCGAAAAGGAGATTAAGAGCGTGAACGGGGTGAAGCACATCAACTCCACTTCGAACCAGGATTATTGCATAGTGGACGTGGAATTCACGTCCGGCGTGGACGTGCAGGCCGCCAAGCAGCTCATCAAGGATGCCGTGGACAAGGCCAGCACCGAGCTGCCCAACGACCTGCCGAGTGCCCCGCTGGTGAAGGAAATCAACATTTCCGAGCAGCCCATCATGTTCGTCAACCTGGCCGGCAACCTCCCTGCCGCCCAGCTCAAAAAGTTCGCCGACGACTTCCAGGACAAGATTGAGGCCCTGCCCGAAATCACCCGCGTGGACATCGTGGGCGCCCTCGACCAGCAGGTGAACGTGGATGTAGACCTGAACAAGCTGCGCGCCTCGCGCCTCGGCTTCTCGGACATTTCGCGCGCCATCGGCGGGGAGAACGTGACGGTTTCGGGCGGCTCCATCGACGTGGGCGGGCAGAAGCGCGCCGTGCGCGTGGCCGGCCAGTACGTGCGGGCCGCCGACATTGCCGACATCCAAATCAAAAACCTGAACGGTGCGCCCGTACGCCTCGGCGACATTGCCACCGTGACAGACGGCTTCAAGGACCGCGAAAGCTACGCCCGCCTCGACGGCAAGCCCGCCATTACCCTGAACGTGGTGAAGCGTCAGGGCGAAAACCTGATTGACGCTTCGGATAAAATCAAGGCCCTGATTGCTGACTCGAAAGCCAGCCTGCCCAAGGAGTTGACCATTACCGTGACCGGCGACACCTCGAACGACACCCGCGTCACGCTGCACGACCTCATCAACACCATCATCATCGGCTTCCTGCTGGTGACGCTGATTCTGATGTTCTTCATGGGCACCACCAACGCCCTGTTTGTGGGCCTTTCGGTGCCGATTTCGATGTTCCTGGCCTTCCTGGTCATCCCCGTGTTCGGCTTCACACTGAACATGATTGTGCTTTTCGCCTTCTTGCTGGCGCTGGGCATCGTGGTCGATGACGCCATTGTGGTTATCGAAAACACCCACCGCCTGCTCCACGAGCACCCCAACCTGACCACCCCCAAAGCGGCCAAATTCGCCGCCGGCGAGGTATTTATCCCCGTACTTGCTGGTACGCTGACCACGGTGGCGCCGTTCGTGCCGCTGCTGTTCTGGCCCGGCATCGTGGGCTCGTTTATGTACTACCTGCCCGTGACGCTCATTATCACGCTGATGGCATCGCTGGTCGTGGCCTTCATCATGAACCCGGTGTTTGCCGTGAGCTTTATGGAGCGCGAGGAGCATTTCGAAGACGACCTGCACAGCAAGCCGAAACTGACGCGCAATTTCCTGATTGCCATGGGCGTGCTGCTCGTGGTAGCCATCATCGGCTACGTGGCGCATTCCACTTTCGTGGGCAACCTGTCCATCACGGTTATCCTGCTGTGCTTCCTCGATAAGTTCGTGTTTGTGAAAATGATTGCTTGGTTCCAGACGCGTGCCCTGCCGCGCTTCCAGAACGGCTACGGCAGCCTCGTGGGCTGGTCCATCAGCCATCCGGTGATGGTGATGGTGGGCGTGGTGGTGCTGTTTATTGGCTCGTTCGTGGCCGTGGGCATCCGCAAGCCGGCCGTGGCCTTCTTCCCGAAGGGCGACCCCAAATTCATCTACACCTACCTGAAAATGCCGGTTGGCACCCGCGTGGCCGTCACCGATTCCATCACCAAAGTGCTGGAAAAACGCATCTACGGCGTCATCGGTGAGAAAAACCCCGACGTGGAATCGGTCATCACCAACGTGGCCATCGGCGCCGGCGACCCCGGCGAAGCTACCGCCGCCGGCGTGTCGCAATCGCACATGGGCAAGGTCGGCGTGGCCTTCAAGGAACTGAGCGAGCGTACTGGCCCCGCCACCCACACCTATATGGATAAAATCCGCGAGGTGGTAAAAGGCATTCCCGGCGCCGAAGTATCGGTCGACCAGGAAGCCAGCGGCCCGCCCACGGGCAAGGAAATCGCCATCGAAGTAGCCGGCGACGACTACCCCAAACTGGCTGCCCTTTCGAAAAAGGTCATCCGCTACGTCGACTCGATGAAAATTGGCGGTGTCGAGCAGTTGCGTTCCAATCTCGAAGACCGCAACCCCGAAATCGCCGTCAATATCAACCGCACCCGCGCCAACCGCGAAGGCATCAGCACCGGCCAGATTGGTTTGGAAGTGCGCACCGCTATTTACGGTACCGAGGCCAGCAAATTCAAAACGGCTGACGACGAATACCCCATCCAGGTGCGCTACGCCAAACCCTACCGCGACGACGTGGACGCGGTGGTAAATGCCCCGCTCACCTTCCGCGACGCCACCGGCGCCGTGCGCCAGGTGCCCATTTCGGCCATCGCTGATGTCACCTACGGCAGCACCTACGGCGGCATCAAGCGCAAGGACACCAAGCGCATCATCACCATCAGCTCGAACGTGCTGGGCGGCTACACCGGCCCCGACGTGGTGCGCAACATCCAGACGGCCCTCAAATCCTTCCCGCTACCCCCCGGCTACACCATCAACATGGGCGGCGCTCAGGAAAACCAGAAAGAAACCTCCGACTTCCTGCCGCTGGCCGGCATCGGCGCCCTGGGCCTCATCTTCCTGATTCTGGTGACGCAGTTCAACTCGTTCAGCAAGCCGGTCATCATCCTCTCCGAAGTGCTGTTCTCGATTGCGGGCGTGTTCTGGGGCCTGGCCATCACGGGCCAAAGCGTCAGCATCGTGATGACGGGCGTGGGCATCATCGCCCTGGCTGGTATCGTGGTGAAAAACGGGATTCTGCTGGTCGAATTCATGGACATGTTGCGGGCGCAGGGCATGCCGTTGCGCGAGGCCATCGTGCTGGCCGGCCGCACCCGCCTGAACCCGGTAATCCTGACGGCCACGGCGGCCACGCTGGGCCTCATCCCGCTGGCCATCGGCCTGAATATCGACTTCTACGAGCTGTTCAACTCCGGCAACGCCCACTTCTTCATCGGCGGCGAGTCGGTGACGTTCTGGGGCCCGCTGGCCTGGACCATCATCTTCGGTCTGGTATTCGCCACGGGCATCACGTTGCTGGTCGTGCCGGTGATGTATTTGCTGAGCGAAAGCCTCAAAGCAAAAATTTCCGGAAAAAATCCGGACACCCTTGCAACCAATCCGGAAGAGGTGGACTCTGAGGAAATACAGGCGGCTACGCCGCCGGTACTGGCATAGCGCTTAAGGCGTTGTCGGTGTCCGCCGGCCGGCAGCTGTTGCAGCAGCTGCCGCCGGCGGGCACCTGGCCCGCGCCACTGCTAGGGCTCACTCACCATCTTTTTTCGCCGCTTTATTATGTACGTATCCACTACTAGCCTCGCCCCCACCGCTACTATCGAGCAGCAGGTATTCCGCATTATCAGCAAGCGCAAGGCCATTCGGGCCAGCCGCGTGCGCAAAACCGCCAGCCTCGCCCGCGACCTCCGCTTCGAAACCCTCGACGTGGTCGACATTATCCTCGAGCTGGAGCGCAATTTCAGCATCACCATCCCCGACGAAGTTCCGCTCACCACCGTGGGCGACTTCGTGCGCTACGTGCGCGAGCACGCCGCCGCCGCGTAGTATCTGGTGTCAGAACCCATAAAAAAAGCCCCCGCAACAACTGTTGCGGGGGCTTTTTTTATGGCTATGGGTTAGCGCACGTTGCCGCCGGTATCGGTGGCGGTGGTGCCGGGTTCACGGCTGCTGTCGGTGGTGTTGGCGGCCACACTAGCGGTGCCGGCGTGCTTGGCCGATTCATCGGCGGGCTGCGGCGTGCTGGCGGCCGGGTCGTTGGAGTGCGACGGCTGGGCCATGGGCGCATCGGCTTTGGGCGTGAGGCCGCTGGCCGATGCCGATGATGTGGCCGGCTCCGTTTTCACTTCGGCCGGGCGGGTCAGCTCCCACTCGTGGAACTTGTCCATCTCATGCTTGAGGGTGGTAGAGAACCAGGCCACCAGCGCCACGTCATCGAGCAAACCCAGTACCGGGATAAAGTCCGGAATCAGGTCAATCGGGCTGATGAAGTAGATGAGCACGGCCACGGCCGCCGCCACGGTGCTGGTCGGCACGCCCGTGTACTCGCCCGAAACCGAGGCCTTGATGAGCCGGAACATGGTCTGGAGCGTCTCCCAGGCCTCGTGGGCCAGGGTGCCCACGTCGTTTTTCTCGCTGGCCTTTTTGTAGGCGTCGGTCAGCAGTGATTTCAGGCGGGTGGGCTGCTTAATGTAGCCTTCGGCTGCGCTGATGAATTTCTTGAAGATGGCCGAGCCGGCAACGTCGTTGCCATTGGGCGGGGTTTGTTGGTTTGAAGCCACGGAATTCGGGAGTTAATAAGTAGCAGAAAAGGAGCGCGGCACCGGCCGCGTCGCCGGGCTTAGATACTAGGTTTCGGCCCGCAAGGTTATTCGCGGCCCGGCGCAATTCATTACACAATTCGTTGCGAAAGCATCGTGAAATAAATATATAGACGGTAGTTGAGGGGCATAAAGCAAAACGCCCCGTTCCGGCAGGAACGGGGCGTTGGAAAGCCTGAGGCAGTGTAGAAAGCGACGCTATTCTTTTTCGTACACCTTCACCACAAACACGTAGTCGCGCAGCTTCTTGAGCTGCTGCGGGCGGCCCGAGCCGGCCAGCTGGCCGTAGCGGGGCAGGTGGTAGGGCGCATCGGCCTTGGCGGTAGCAGCCAGCGAATCGACCAGCCGCACCAAATACGACGACTTCGTTGCGAAAGCGGCGCTCTGGGCATCGTTCTGGCGGCCGCTCACCACACCAATCAGGTTGCCGCGCTCGTCGAGCAGCGGGCCGCCCGAGTTGCCGGGGTTCACCGGAATGCTGATTTGGTAGAAGGCCGTGTCGCCTTCGAAGCCCGAACGGGCGCTGAGAGCCCCTTCGCCATATACGACGTCCTCCCGTGGGTAGCCCAGCGTGAACACCCGCTCGCCCAAATCAGCCTGCCCCGATTTAATGGCGTAGGGCAGCCGGCCAAAACCATTGAATTTCTTATCGGTGATGCGCAGAATGGCCAGGTCGTGCTTGACGTCAGAATACACCGGCTCGGCCCGGAAGCGCTGCCGGTCGCGGCCTTCAATCAGTACCGAGTCGGCGCCCTGAATCACGTGGTAGCTGGTAACGAGGTAGCCTTCCGACGTGAGGGCGAAGCCCGTGCCGCTGAACTTGCTGGGCTCAACCGGCGGCGTAGTCGCCGTGCCCTGCGTGATGATGGTGGACAGTGCCCGCTGGTTGCGCTTGATTTTATTGATTTCGAGGCGCAGCGCCTGATAGCCGGGCTGCGTTTTGGTAGCGCGCCACAAATCGAGGCCCAGCAGCGTGGCAAACACCGCCATCACGGCCACCGAGGCAGCTACGCCCACCGTGGCGCGGTGTCCGCTCCAGAACTCGCGGAGCTTGCGCTCGGTGCGCGAAATGCGCAGAATGGGGTGCACCGTGTGGGTGAGCTTGCCCGCGGCCGGAGTTTCTATTTCGGCGGGTGCCTCGGCGGCCAGCATGGCGGCGTGAATGCCGCGCAGCTGTTGCCGGGCTTGCTGCCGCTGCCCAAGGGCGCGGAGCGTATCGGTGAGCTCGGTGAAGTCGGCGTAGCGCAGGGCGAACGTAGGGTCGGCGCTCAGGCGCGCTTCGAGGTCGGCGCGGGCCGGGGCGGCCAGCTCGCCAGCGGCGTAGGCTTCAAATAAGGCGTAATAGTCTGCTTCAGTCATCATGGCGTTAGCGACCGGAGGGGTGGGCGGCCGCGGGTAAACACTGGGAATTTCCGCCGGTAAAACGCCCGGCGGCTAGCGAATAGCTTAAATAGGTTCTTCTTTATAGTGGGTAAAAAACAACTTCTTGAGGCGCACGAGGCACTTGTATTTCTGATTTTTGGCATTGTCGGCGTTGGTGTAGCCGAATTCTGCCGTCAGGTCCTGCATCGACTTGTCGAGCAGGTAAAAGCCTTCCAAAAGCGACTTGCAGGGTTCGCCGAGGCTGTTCAGCGCTTCGCTCATGGTGGCGAAGCGGCGGTCCTGCTCTTCGGCGGCCAGCACGTCATCTTCCGCACCGGTGTTCAGGTACGGGCCGTGCTCCTCGTCGTCGAGCAAACGCACGCCGAAGCGGCTTTTGCTGGTCAGGCGCTTCAGCCACAGCCGGCGGCAGACGGCGTAGAGGTAGGTTTTAATCTGGCAGCTGAGCTCGAGCGAGCCGTCGCGCACCTTTTCATAAAACACCATCACGCCTTCCTGGTACACGTCCTGGGCATCGTCTTCCGAACCGCTGTTTTGCAGTACGAAGTGCGACACCATGGGCCAGTGCAGCCGGTAGAGGTGGGCCAGGGCCCGCTCATCGCCGCCGCGGATGGCGGCAATAAGTGCGTCGTCAGTCGGAGTCAACGGAGAGGAAATGTTGGGAGTGCCCCTGCTCATTCACTTTGGGGGTTAATACAAACGAGGGGCCTAAGTAACCCGTCGAAAAAATATTTTTCTGCCCCGGGTTACCTTTCGCGGATACCGGCATAAAGGGCGTTTTTAAGTTAACCCATTTTCAAAATTACCCTCAAAATGAACAACCTGTTCAAAGTTGCTGCCCTGGGCCTGGCCCTGACCGCTGGTCTGACCTCTTGCGAGTCGAAGTCGACCGAGTCGACCACCGTTGAAACTCCTGCTGCTGGCACCGAGACTTCGACCTCGACCACCACGACCACCGACACCACCGCAATGGCTCCCGCTACCACGGACGCTGCTGCTCCTGCTGCTGATGGCGCTATGGCTCCTGCTGCTGGCACCACCACCACCACCACCGAGGAAGTTAAGAAGTAATTGGCCGCTGGCCCTCGCGGCCGGCTCCAATTCTCTGGCATTCGCCGACAGCCCGGATTTTCCAGCAGGAAAGTCCGGGCTGTTTTGCGTTTGGGAGGATTGGCCGGCAGGGCAGAATGAGCGTCTTGCAGCGCGCAGCGAAGTACAACGGTTATACTCCTCTTGCTCCCTATTCTATCAGCCGCTGCAAATCGGCCGCGATGCCGGGCCAGGGCTGGTGTAGGTTGAGGGTGACGACCCGCACCGGGTGCCCACCCAGCGTGTAGCGCAGGTCGACTGCCTGCGCGTTGGCCGGATAGAGCAGGACGCCTTCCAGGGCTTGGCCCGGACCGGGCTGCTGGTTTTGCAGGTAAGCATAGAGCTGGTAGAGGTGCGGGGCGATGAGGCGCTGCTGGTCGTAGCGGGCGCGCAGGGCAGCAGCGTAGTATTTGGTATCGAGGATGATTTTGCGGTCGGGGGCTTCGAGCGTGGTATCCGTGAGCATGGTGGGCAGCAGGGACAGGTCGGCAGGCAGGTCTGCTTCGGCTTGCCAAGCAATGGTTTCGGCAAATACGCGGTAGCGGCGCTGCTCGCGGCGGTAGAAGTTGCGCACGAACTGCTCGAAAATGCGGGCCATCAGCACTTCGTCGCGCCGGAAATCGGTGAAGCGTCGGCGGCCATCAGCGGCCGGCTCGGGTAGGGCCACCTGCCACACCAGCTCGCACACGTGGGTCAGAAACTGCGCCGCGCCATCGAGCCGCTGCCGCCGCAACTCGCGGAAGGTTGCGGCGGTTGGTGCGACTTCCGCCCCGGCGGCTATTGGCAGGCGCTGCCGGGCCTGGCGCAACTCGTGGCGCAGCGGCGCGGGCACGCCGGTGGCATGGGCCAGCGTGGTTAGCGTGTGGGCCAGCAGGCGGTGCAGGGGCGAATCCACGCCCAGCTCATCAAATGTGCATACGGCGCGGCCCTGCCCCAGCAGCCCGCGCCCGAGCGAGGGGGCCAGCTCGATGCGGCCGCGCAGGCTGGCCAGCTCGGCTTCCTGGGTTTGGAAGGTGCGCGGCAGCCCATTGCGCAGTCGGCGGCGCATACCGTGCAGCAGCACCTGAGCCAGCAGCGCCAGCGGCTTGGCAAACGGCGTGCTTTCGCTGGCTTGCAGCACGGCCGGCTCGGGCAGCCGGTTCCAGGCGTAGCAGAGAAGGTAGTAAAGAGTGGGGAGGGGAATCACGAATTGTAACAAGATGGGCTGTGAGCTTTAGTGACGCTAGTTGAGCAACACGAAAAGTTAAACCAGGGCATCTTCCGGTCTGAGTTACATGGATTAGTCACCGTGGTCGTACATCACCACTGCATCTTCCATATATAGGCTTAAAAAAGTGGCTAAAGATGAGGTAATTACCTTAATTTTGTTGGGCGTGCCCATTATGCCAATCAAATAGCCATCACCGTATGGGTTGGTAATAAGTCCGTATTGCCAGCTCCAGTGCATGTAGTCTACAAATACTATCACATCAGTTGAGATGGTTTCTACTCCACGCATTGAGTCAATGACTAATTCCCGTCGTTCTGAGCGAAGCTCTTCAGCGGATAAGAAGTAGAAGTAATTGTCATCGAAATCCTGGTACTGCTCTGTATTCAGGTGCATGCCATTGGAACAACGATATAGCTGCACAAAATCATCGGGAAGCGTTACCCCATTAGCAAACGCCACCACTTGGGGATTCCACGATTCTTCAGGTGTGGCCAAGATTTTCTGGCTGCGCCAGTAGTCGGTCAATTCATCAAGTGTGGCTAGGAGAATATTCTGAGAGGGCGCATGATGTATATGGAAAGTCGGCGCCCTACGCCAGCAGCTTGCGCAGCTGAGCGGCGGCCGTGGCGGGCTGCTCGCGCCAGTAGTCGGCCAGCAGCGGGCCGATTTCCTGCTCGAAAACCAGGCGCAGCCACGCGGGCGCCTCGGCCGGGTTGGCGGGCGGCTGGCAGAAATAGCTGTGGCCGATTTCAAAATCGGGCCCCAGTTCGGGGTCATCGGCAATGGTGTGGTTGAGGGCCGCCATGCGCGTGCAGAGTTGCTCGACGAGCGCGGCCGGCACCTGCCGGGCCGTCAGAAACTGTTGTAGTGGCGGGCCGAACTGCGGCCCCAGCGCCACGAAGGCGAAGCGGCGGCGTAGGGCGTAGTCGAGCGGGCTGAGCGAGCGGTCGGCCAGGTTGAGCGTGCCGATGACGTATAAGTTCTCGGGCACGAAGAAGCGCGGGGCCTCGGCCGGGGCGTAGGGCAGGCGCAGGGCGTGGGCCGGGCCGCGCTTGTCGGCCTCCAGCAGCAGCAATAATTCGCCGAAGATGCGTGGCACGTTGCCGCGGTTCACCTCGTCAATCAGCAGGAAGTGGGGCCGCATGGGGTCGGCCGCCGCGCGCTGGCAGAGCAGGGGCAGCACGCCGGGCACCAGGTGGAAGCGGCCCTGCGCATCGGGCCGGAAGCCCAGCATAAAATCCTCGTATCCGTAGCTGGGGTGAAACTGCACCAGCTCGATGCGGCTTTCGTCGCGCGCGCCGAGCAGGAGCCAAGCCAACCGTCGCGCCAGAAACGTTTTGCCGGTGCCGGGCGGCCCTTGCAGCAGCAGGTTGCGGCGGCGCTGCAGGCCGGCCAGGGCCGCATCCAGCTCGGCTTCGCTGATGAAAAGCTCGGTTAGGGCTTCGGCGCGCAAATAAGCGGACGCCTCATAAGCTGCGCTGGGCTCGGCCGCGATGCTCGGCTTCGGCAAGGGCTCGGCCACTGGTGGCAGGCCGGTGTAAAGGTCTTCGGCCTGTTGCTGGTCGGCTTCTTCCCCGTCGGTGGCCGAGCCGGGCGTGAGCACCGGCCGCCGCGTGCTAATGGTGAAATCCAGCTTTTCGAGCACCGTGTTGGTGGGGGCGCCGGCGGGGCGGGGCCAGCGGGCTTCGGGGTTGCCGGTGGCCAGGCGGTAGGCGCGCTCGGCCACCACGCGGGGCGGGTAGCGGCGGCCCCGGTACACCAGCTCGTACACGGTGCCGGGCGGCAGCGTCGGCGCCTCGCGCGCCAACTGCTTCAGGGCGCGCAACACGTGCTCGCGGGTGAGCAGGGGCGAGGCGGGTGTGGCGGCAGGAGCAGGCGAAGCGTCAGACATGGTGGGCAAGGTAAGGCTGACTGGAACGATGGGTAAAAAAGAACGTCATGCTGAGCGAAGCCGAAGCATCTCTACCGCTGCAGTAATCCTGTTGATTGGATTGCGATGCGCGGTAGAGATGCTTCGGCTTCGCTCAGCATGACGTTATGCTGGCTGAGAGAAGCGGCCTGCGAACCGTTACGGGGCTACCGTAAAAGTGCGAGTCACCGAGTTGAACGGGCCGGGAATCATGGTGCCGCTGGCATCCACCAACTCCAGCTTCACGGTGTTTTCGCCAGCGGGCAGGCCTTCCATCATGTAGGGCAGCCACTTGTCGAGCATAAACTCGGTGCCGTTGATGGTGGCACGTACGCGGTTGCCGCCGGGCTCCAGCGTGGTGTTCACGAGGTAGAAGTCGAGCATGATGCGGCGGGCATCGGCACCGGCATAGGTATCCTTGGGGCGGCTGTAGAACAAGGCCGGGGCTTTGGTGTCGAAAGGAGCAGTGCCGGGCGCGGCTTTGCCCACCGTCACCACACGCAAGTCGTAGGCGCCGCGGTGCTTGAGGCTTTCGTGGTAGGAGCGCGACAGGAACGAGAGCACCACGTGCTGGCCGTCGGCCATCGGCTTCGAGAAACGGGTTTCGTAGTGGGCGGTATAAGGCTCGTTGTCCACGATGTTGTGGATGTGCTGGCCTTTCATCGAGTTGGCCATCTGGGCCATATGGGGGCCGCCGCTCATTTTGGTGAGCTGGAAGTTGGTGAGCTGGTAATCAAACGCTACCTCGCCGCTGGGCACCGTGGAGCCGGCGATGGGGGCGCGCAGCTGCATCTGGGCTTCGGGGAATTTGGGCGAGTCGCTGAACGGCGTCAGGCGAATGCCGTTCGATTCCATGGCCTCGTTGCTGGCCACGCCGGTAGCCGCGGGGCTGGTAGTGCCGGCCGTGGCGCTAACGTCGGTTGCGGGCTTGCTCGATTCGCAGCTCGCCAAAGCGCCGAGGGTCAGGGTAGTGCTGCACAGCAGCCACAGGGAACGTTTCATATGTAAAAGGTCAAAAAGAGAAAGATAGTAGTATTTGGAAGGCGGGGCTACAATCAGCCCACTTACGTAGTGGGTACGGTGCGGGGTTTTGCTTAACTTGCGTCGTTGCCCACCAATGGGGCGTAGTGGCCTCAAAGTAAATCCAAAAATTGTTATGCAAGACCAACTTCTTGACCAGATTCCCTCGCTCGACCTCGCCGACTTCCGTTCGGGCGACCCCGAGCGCAAGGCCCGCTTCGTGCAGCAGCTCGGCGAGGCCTACCAGAACATCGGCTTTGTGGCGCTGAAAAACCACGGCCTCAACGACGAGCAAACCAAACAATTGTACGCCGACGTGCAGGCCTTCTTCCGGCTGCCCGACGAAGCCAAGCAGCGCTACGAGAAGCCCGAACTGGCCGGCCAGCGCGGCTACATCAGCAAGGGCAAGGAGCACGCCAAGGGCCGCAACACCGGCGACCTGAAGGAGTTTTACCACGTCGGCCAGGAAGTGCAGGACGAGGACCCCATTAAGAGTGAGTACCCCGACAACATTTGGCCCGAAGAGCTCAGCACGTTCAAAGACACGGCCCTGACCACTTACCGCACCCTGGAGTCGGCCGGCAAAGACGTGCTGCGCGCCATTGCCCTGTACCTGCACCTGCCCGAGAACTACTTCGACGACAAGGTGAAGAACGGCAACAGCATCCTGCGTCCCATCCATTACTTCCCCATCGAAGACCCGGACGCAGTGCCCGCCGATGCCGTGCGCGCCGCCGAACACGGCGACATCAACCTGATTACCTTGCTGATGGGTGCCAGCGCCGACGGCCTGCAAGTGAAGCGCCGCGACGGCAAATGGATTCCCATCACGGCCCTGCCCGACCAGATTGTGGTGAACGTGGGCGACATGCTCCAGCGCCTCACCAACGGCGTGCTGAAGTCGACCATTCACCGCGTGGTGAACCCCGCCCGCGAGAAAATGAATACCTCGCGCTTCAGCATTCCGTTCTTCATGCACCCGCGCTCGGAAATGAGCCTGGCTGCCCTGGACCACTGCGTGACGCCCGACAACCCCAAGAAGGAGGCCGACATCACGGCCGGCGAGTTCCTGAACGAGCGCCTGATTGAGCTGGGCTTGAAGAAGAAGTAAGGCAGCAGCTTTTAGACAAACGTCATGCAGAGCGCAGCGAAGCATCTCGCGTGCAGCAGTAATTAAATTACTTTCTCAACGAAGCACGCGAGATGCTTCGCTGCGCTCTGCATGACAATCCTGCCCCCAACGAATAATCCTGCCCCGCCACCCGCCGCACCCGTTTCGCTCACGCCGCCCCCGCGGCGCTCGGGCAAGCGGACGCGGCGGGTGCGGGGCATTATTTTTTTGAAGGACGTGGCCGGGCTGTCGCTCACGGCCTTTGGCGGGCCGCAGGCGCACCTGGCCATGTTTTTCCGGCTGCTGGTGGAGAAGCGCCGCTACATCACGGCGGCCGAGCTGCTGGAGCTGCAGGCGCTGTGCGCCCTGCTGCCGGGCCCGACTTCCACGCAGACCATTACCGTCATCGGCTTTCGGCTGGGCGGGCCGAACCTGGCTTACCTCACCTTATTGGTCTGGATGATGCCGGCCGTGGTGCTGATGACACTGGCGGCTCTCACGCTGAACCACCTCGACCCGGCCCGCATGGCGGCGCTGGTGCAGTTTGTGCAGCCAGTGGCCGTGGGCTTCGTGGCGTTTTCGGCCTACAAGATTTCGGAGAAGGTTATTCATACCAAAACCTCGGTGGCGCTGCTGGTGGCGGCGGCCATGCTGGCCTATTTCTTCCAGCTGCCCTGGATGCTGCCGCTGCTGCTGCTGGCGGGCGGGGCCATTACCACGGTGCGCTACCGCAAGCACGCCATCGTGCAGGAGAAAAAGCCGCTGCGGGTGGAATGGGCCAACTTTTTCCTGTGGTTCGGCACGCTGGTGGGGGCGGCGGCGCTGGGCTACTTCACGCATTTGCTGCCGGTGCGGCTGTTCGAAAATTTTTACCGCAACGGCTCGCTGGTGTTTGGCGGTGGGCAGGTGCTGGCCCCGCTGCTGTTTGCCGAGTTTGTGAAGTCGAAGCATTACCTCACGGGGCCGGAGTTTTTGTCGGGCCTGGGGCTGGTGCAGGCCATGCCGGGACCGAATTTCTCCATTGCGGCTTACATCGGAGCGCTGGCCATGCGGCCGGCGGGCGGCACCGGCGTGCAGATAATGGGCGCGCTGGTAGGTGCGGCGGGCATTTTCCTGCCGGGTACATTTCTCATCTTCTTCGTCATCCGCTTCTGGGACCGGCTGCGGCAGTACCGCGTGGTGCAGGCCTCGCTCGAAGGCATCAACGCCGTGAGCGCGGGGCTGGTGTGCGCGGCCACCTTCCTGCTCTACCACCCGCTGCCCGACCGAATGCTCGACCTGCCCTTCCACCTCGGTCCCATCCACTCGCTGCCGCTGAATCCGTTGCTGGTGGGCCTCACGTTTCTGCTGCTGCTCTGGGAAAAGGTGCCGAGCGTGGTGATTGTGGGTGCGGCGCTGCTGGCCGGGGCTTTGGTGTAATGAATTGCTAACGTGGACTTGGGCGCACTTGCTTATCGTACAATTCACCAATTTGCCATTCCACTACTCACCGCGCCGCCAGGTACGCCTCCCGCGCCTCCTGCAGCTCGGCCACCAGGTCGGCACGCTGGGCCAGCAGCGCCTCGCCCACAGCTGGCGCGCGGCGGAATAGCCGCGCCGCCCGCAGCCGCCGCAGCCGCGCCGAAAGAGTACTCCAATAACTCAGGGCGTAGAAGCCGGTGGCGGGCAGGCTCAGGCCGTAGAGCAGCGTCAGGCGCCAGTCGTGGGTGAGCCAGTGCTGCACGGCGGCAATCTGCAGGGCGTAGGCCAGCGGAAAGGTCATCATGCCCACCACTAGCATGATGGGGGCCACAAACTCCACATCCTTGGTAGCGCGCTTGGCCACGGCCGAAGGCAGAATGTAAGGCAGGTAGTTGTTGATAACGCCATACAGCCACACCGGCGCGCCCAGCACCAGGTTCAGCAGGCCCACAATGGAGCCGCGGCGCTGGCTGTCGAGGGCTTCATCATTCAGGCCGTGGCGGCGTAGCTCGGCCAGGTAGTTGTCGAAGCGGCCCCGGGCCTCGGCCAGACGCTCGGGAAACTGCTGCTCGGCCCAGGGCAGCGCCTGCAGCAGCGTGCGGCTAAGCTGGAAGTTGTCGTAGAGCGTGTCGGGGTCGTCGTCGGGGTTGAGGTGGTCGCCAAAGGTGCGCTCAATCTGCTGCACAAAGGCATCCTCGGCCGCGTCACGGCTGATGACGAGCCGCCGCTCCAGCGCCACCCGAATGGCTTCGGTAAGCTGGTCGGCAGCTTCGTCGGGGTCGTGGGCGTAGGCGGCGGCATAGTCGGCCACGCAGATGGGCGGGGCCACGTTCAGCAGCACGTCGGAGCGGAATTTGTGCGGGTCGAAGTAGTTGGTGGCCACTGGCACCACTTTCAGGCCCAGCTTGAAACCGTAGCGGGCTTCGGCTCCTAAGGCAATGCGGGCGGCTCCGGTTTTGAGGGGGCGCAGGCGGCGTTCGCTCACGCTGGTGCCCTCCGGGAAAATCATAATGGTGCCGCCCTTGCCCAGGTAGTCGTAGCAGCGGCCGAAGCTGGCCTCGTTCTGGGCGGCGCGCTCCTCGGGCGTGGCCACACCGCCCACGCCGGTGCCCGTATCCTGTGCCCGGTAGATGGGGATGGAGTTGCCCGACTGCATGATGGCGCGCAGCACCGGGTTCTGGAAAAACGTGCTTTTGGCCAGGAAGGCGATGGGCTGGCGGCGGTTCACGGCGGCCAGCAGCGGGTCCATCAGGGTGTTGGGGTGGTTGCCGGCCAGCAACAGCGGCCCGGGCAGGTGCATCCGTTCGGGGTGCCGCACTTCGATGCGGCGGAAAAACACGCGCAACGCCACCTGTACCAGCGGCTTCATCACAGTATAAAAGAGCATGGGGCGGGATACGTAAGGCCCCGAAGATAGGACGAACCCGCGGCGCCGCCGCCCCATAAAAACAAACCGCCGCCCCTTTGCCAGGGCGGCGGTTGAATTCCAGCTAGTGGTTAAGCTTATTTCCGGCGCTTGGCGGCTTTCTCCTTGGCCTTGGCTTTCGCTTCGGCGGCTTTCTCTTTGGCTTTGGCTTTTTTCTCGGCTTCGGCCTCCATTTTCTTGCGCTTGCCGGGGTGCAGGGCGTCGAAAAGCTGGATTTTGGCGATGCTGTCGGCGGCCACGATTTCGGCGCGCGAGGTGATGCGGCCGGTGAGCGACACGTGGTCGCCTTCCTTCATTTGGGCGGTGGTGCCATCGGTGCCCGTAACTACGCCGGCGGGCGTGATGATGGTGCCGTTAACCAGTTTTTTATCGGCCACCAGCGGGTTGCTGATGCCGAGCTCGGTGAGCACCACACGGCCCTTCTGCATCGACAGGCCGTCCTTGATGCCTTCGGCTTTGGCAGCGGCGGTGCGGGGCTTGGGCACTGCCCGGCCGGGGCGCGGCGTCTGGGCCTGGGCCGCGAAGGTGCCGAATAGCACGACAAGCAGAAACGTATAGAAAGGGGAGGGTGTCTTCATGGAAAAATGAAAAACAAGGCCGGATGAAAACAATATAAAAAGCTAATTCAACGCAAGATACCGCCTTTTACAGTGTGATGCGAGCGTTGACCAGGTTGCAAGTGCAAAATCGGGGCCAGCTTTTGGGCAGCGGGCAAATTAACTTTTGCCGATTTATTTCCGTTCAATAGTGGCCGGTCAGAGGCGTTATCCGGCCCGGGCCAGCACGCTTACGTACGGATATTGCGCCCTGATGGGTTGGCGAAAATACACGCTTCCATCATTTAAGCATTCATATTCATAAATTTCTGCATCAAGTGGATTACAAGGACTATTACAAAGTGCTGGGCCTGGAGAAATCTGCCACCCCCGAGCAAATCAAAAAGGCCTACCGCAAGCTGGCCCGCCAGCACCACCCCGACGTGAACCCCAACGACAAGGGCGCAGAGCAAAAGTTCAAGGAAATAAACGAGGCCAACGAAGTCCTGAGCGACCCCGAGAAGCGGAAGAAGTACGACCAGTTTGGGGCCGACTGGCAGCGCTACCAGCAGCAGCCCGGCGGCGGCGCGGGCCGCGGTGGCCAGCCCGGCGGCGGTTTCGACTGGAGCCAGTACACGCAGGGCCAGGGCGGCGGCTTTGGCGGGGGCGGCAGCCCGTTTGGCGAGGGCGAGGATTTTTCGGACTTCTTCGGCTCGCTGTTCGGCAACATGGGCGGCGGGGGCGGGGGCCGCACCAGCAGGCCCGGCGCCGGCCCCGACTACCAGGCCGAGCTGGAACTGAGCCTGGAAGAAGCCTACCAGGGCGGCCCGCGCACCATCACGGTGAACGGCAAGAACCTGCGCCTGACCATCGCGCCCGGCGTGGCCGACGGCCAAACCATCCGGCTGCGCGACCAGGGCGGGCCCGGCCGCAACGGCGGCCCCAACGGCGCGCTGCTCATCACCTTCCGCATCCGGCCCGATGCCCGCTACGCCCGCACCGGCGACGACCTGACGCAGGATGTGCCCGTTTCCATCTACAAAGCCCTGCTGGGCGGCGAGCAAACGGTGGAAACGCTCAGCGGCTCCGTCAAAATCAAAATCAAGCCCGAAACGGCCAACGGCACCCGCCTGCGCCTGCGCGGCAAGGGCTTCCCGGTTTATAAAAAAGAAGGCCAGTTTGGTGACCTGTACCTGCGCCTGAATTTGACGCTGCCGCAAAACCTCACCGAACCGGAAAAAGAATTGATTCAGCAGCTGGCCGCTTTGCGTCCGGAGGCTTAACCCCTCGTTTTGCCCGCCATGGAAATGCACGTTCTCACCCTTACGTTTCAGGAATGCTCGGCCCGTTACGGGCTGGCTCCGGCCGCGCTGCGCGAATTTCTGCAAGCCGGCCTGCTGCGGGCCGCGCCCGCGCCCGAAACGGTCATCATCGACGAGCCCGACGACCTGCCGCGCCTCGCCCGCCTGCACCACGAGCTGGGCCTGGCCCCCGAGGCGCTCGACATCATTCTGGCCATGCGCCAGCGGCTGGTGCGCCTGCAGGCCACCCTGGCCCGCGAAACGGCCCGCGCCCGCCAGCTGGAAAATTTCCTGCTGGGCGGCGCAGTGGAAGATTTCGGGTAAGCTGCTGTGGCTGAGAATTACCGCCCATACGGCCGCTCGCGGCCGATGAGGTAGCTGCCGCCGCGCTTGTTGACGATGGCCTTGTCGGCTCCGTGGCGCAGCAGAAATTTCTCCAGCGGCACGTTCTGGTCCCATTGCTTGGCGTAGATGAGGGCCGTGTTGCCGTAGCTGTCCACCGAATTGATGGATACGCCGCGCTGCATCAGCGCCTGCATCATCACGGTATCCTTCAGCACGGCGAAAGTGGGGTTGTTGGGCGTGGTGAGCTTCACGCCCAGGCGCTTTTCGGCGTAGTTGAGGAAGGGCAAGCTTTCGAAGCGCAGCACGTATTCCTCCGGGTTGAGGGGCAGGTGGAATGGGTTATCGAGCCGGGCCCCGTGGCGCAGCAGGAACATGGCCGTGCTCACGCGGCCCGCCTGGTAGAGCGGCGGCTTGCGCTCGGCTTCGGCAAACGGGTATTTCAGGCCCACCCGCAGCGGCTTCACCAGGCTGGCGCCGCGGTCGAGCAGGTGCTGAATGGCCACCGTGTCGCCTTCCCAGATGTAGCGGTACAGCATGGTGTCGTAGAAGTCGAACTGCTTGAACAGCGAATCGGGCGCGTGGCGCAGCAGGACGGGGCGCAGCTCGGCCTTCTCGCCCAGGAACTCCGTCGGGTACCGCCGCCGGTTGTAATAGTCGGTGTAGCTGATGAGCTGCAGGTTGGCACCGTGCGCAAACAGCAGTTCCAGCGCCGCTGGCGACTTGGCGAAGCAGATGGGCGGATGACGGGCAATATCGTAGCGGTTAACCTTGGTGGCCGAAGCCCCGCGTTTCAGCAGCAGCGCCACGAGCGGCACATTATCGAACACCAGCGCGTGGCTGAGCGGCCCCAGCTTACGGCCCTTGATATACACCGCCGAATCGACCCCAAAGCCGCGTTTCAGCAGCGAATCGACGCGGGCGAGCTTGCCGGTTTCGAGGGCCTGGCCCATCAGCTCGGCGGCGCTGGGCTTGTAGTTGCGGCGCAGGCTGTCGATGATGTGCTTCTGGGCCTGGGGCGACGACATCATGCGCGCAAAGAGCTTTTCCTCCGCGCTCATGCTGGCAGCGGGCGTGGGCTTGTCGGGCACCAGCTGGCCCTGCCGCGTGAAGGTGAAGCGGCCGCCCATCAAGTCGCCGTGGCATTCGAGCTGGTCGGTGGCGAAGTTGATTTCGGCCCCCTCGTAGCGCCCGCCCGATTGCCAGGTGATGCGCCGCGTAGGCAGGTGCAGCACCAAGTCGTTGTCGAAGCCGTTGCGAATCAACACATAATCTGCGTCGTTGAAAGGCGTAATCTGCACGTAGCCGTATTCCGACCCCAGCTTCAGGCGCGTTTCGGCGCTGCGCAGGCGTTGCTGGCTTATCAGCGTGCGGTACTGTGCCTTCAGGGCTTCCGGCACGGGCACCGGGGCGCGTAGCCAGCCCGCTTTGCCACTCACCAGCGCGTACAAGTACTCCTGTTTGTTGGTGAACAAATAGGCTCCGTAGCGCACCGGCTGGGCCTTCAGCTTCACCGGCTGGGCCTTCTGGTCGAAGTACGCGTCGGGCTGGAAAGCTTCCGGCTTAATCTGCGTTTCCGGCGGCTGCGGAAACCAGAACAGGCCCGTGGGCTCGAACGAATACTGCCCCGCCGCCAGCGGCTGGCTGAACCGGAACATGGACGCTTCGGCCGAGCCTTTGCGCCGGCTTTGCGCCGCAGCGTGGGGCACCAGCAGAGCGCTCCAGCCCAGCAGGAGCAGATAACCAAGCAGCCGCTTCATCGGGAAATAACAGGCAAAGGATAGTGGATAATTGCCGCTTACGCCACGGCCAGCGCCAGCAGCAGCCCGGCCAGCGTAGCCGCCAGCTTGGGCCAGTTGAGGCGGTGCTCGGGGCTGGTTTCGAACAGAATGGTGGTCGAAACATGCAGGAAATTGCCGGCCACCAGCCCCAGCAGCGCCGCGTACCAGCCGCTGCTCAGCAGCTGCGACAGCACCACGTAGTTGCTCACGATGATGCCCACCGGCGAGGCCAGCGCAAATATCAACAGCCCCACCCACACGCGGCGGAAGCTGCCCAGCCGCAGCCGCAGCAGCGTGGCCAGCGCAAACGCGGCCGGCATGTGGTGCAGCGCCACGCCCACCACAATGGCGTAGAAATTCCGGCTGATGTCGCCGGCTTCGGGCGTGTGCACCAGCACGCTGCCTTCCAGAAACGAATGCAGTATCAGCGCCCCCAGCAGCAGAAACGGTACCCGGCCGGGCGCCTCGGGGCTGTGGCCGTGCTCGTGGTGCACGTGGCCGTGCTCGATGCCCTGCGACAGCACTTCCAGCAGCAATTGGCCGAAAAAGCCCGCCAGCACCCAGTAGCCCACCCGCGTAGGGTGCTCAGGCAGCAGCTGCAGCGCTTCGGGCAGAATGTGCGTGACGGTGAGCGTGAACAGATACGCCCCGCTAAAGGCCAGCAGCGGCTTCAGCCACTGCCCGCCGCGCGCGACGGGCACCCAGGCCGCCGCCGCGCCCGCGCCCAGCACCGTGAGCAGGAGTAGAAAAATGGCAAAACCCATAAACGAAGAAATCAGGAATAAAACCCGCGGAAGCAAGTACTACCGGCAAAGGCCGGCGTGGTTCAGCTTGCCGCGCACATTATCCGGATGGAGAAGACGCAAAGCGGCAGCTTTGCGACCGCCAACCGGCGGGCAAAGCTGCCACCCACAATAGCTTAGACGAAGAGTGTCGGCGCCTTAGCGCTGGATTTCGTGGCCGTTTTCGGCCGTGTCGGCCTGGCCCGATTTGCCGGCGTCGTGCAGCTGGCCGCGCTTGCGCATGCCTTCCTCGGCGTTGGCCGAGATGGCCGACTCAGCCGAGGGCACGGGCTTGGCGTTGGTGCCGTGGGCTTCGGCCTCGGCGGCCTGAATCAGGGGCGAGTTGGCGTTTTCGATGGAGCCGTTGGGCACCGAGTGGTCGAAATTCTCGGTATCGCGGGTGCCGGGGGCTACCACGTCGGTCGATACTTTGTCGTCGGGGCGCCAATCGGAGGGCTCGCTGCTGCAGGAAGTCAGGGCCAAAGTAGCGGCGGAAATGGCCAGCAACAGGGTGGAGGTCAATTTCATCGAAGTAAAATTAGCAGAGGTTGAAAATTAAGCGGTTGGCGCGCCGGCTTCGGCGGGCAGCAGGTTTTTGCGGCGCAGCATGGCCTCGAACAAGCGACGGTCGTTGTCGGCGCTGAAAATTTTGAAGGGCAAATGTAGAAACACCGGCACGTCGAACGTGCGGGCCAGCCACAAACGCCAGGCGGCCATGCCGGCGGGCGGCGTGCCGGGCTTCAGGTACAGTACGTAGGCGTCGACGTCGCGGCGGGCGCGGCCAATCATGTCCCAGTTCAGCTGCATGGCTTTGCCTTCCTTTTCGGGGCCTACGCGCAGCAGAATCTGCTTGTTGTCCATCTCAAACGCCATGCGCTCGAACAGCGGCTTGCTCTGCTCCATCTGCGTCACGCCCGTCACCTGGGCCGAGCGGAACAGCACGAACAGGATGGTGAGCACCACGGCCAGCGCAATCCACCACCACGAGTGCACAAACAGGGCCGGCAGCAGCCCCAGCGCAAACGGAATGAGGGCGTACACCCAGTCTTTTTTCCAGACTTCGCCCATCACCATCTTAGTGTAGGCATCGGTGGTAAGCTGTGATTTCTTGGTGCGGATGGCCAGCGACGGCATCTGCTGGGCCTGGCGGAAGCCGCCACCGCCGCCGCGTTGGTTGGGTTGGTTCATTTGCTGGTTGTTCGTTGTTTGTTGTCAGTTGTTAGGTCGTTCAGGAAGTAGTGGAAACTAACAACTGACAACAAGCAACTGACAACTAGATTAAAATGCTTTCAAACTCAAATCGAGGCTTTTGACGGAGTGCGTGAGCGCGCCCACCGAGATGTAATCCACGCCGGTGCGGGCCACGTCGCCGATGGTTTGCTCGGTGATGCCGCCGCTGGCTTCGGTGGGGAAGCGGCCGGCAATGAGCGCCACGGCCTCGCGCAGCTGCTCGGGCGGCATGTTGTCGAGCATGATGCGGTCGATGCCGCCGGCATCCAGCGCCTGCTGCACTTCAGCCAGCGAGCGGGTCTCGATTTCGATGGGCAGCTTCAGCCCTTTTTCCTGCAAATAGGCGTGCGTGGCGGCAATGGCGGCCCCAATGCTGCCGGCGTAGTCGACGTGGTTATCCTTGAGAATAATCATGTCGAACAGGCCGTAGCGGTGGTTTACGCCGCCGCCGATGAGCACGGCCCACTTCTCGCAGAGGCGGAAGTTGGGCGTGGTTTTGCGGGTGTCGAGCAGCTTGGCGCTGGTGCCGGCCAGCAGCGTGTTCAGGTGGGCGGTGTAGGTGGCAATGCCGCTCATGCGCTGCATGCAGTTGAGCACCAGGCGCTCGGCGGTGAGGATGCTGCGGGCCGGGCCTTCTACCGTGAAGGCAATGTCGCCGTGTTTCACGCGGGCGCCATCGGCCAGCAGCGGCGTCATGGTCAGGCTGGGGTCGACTTCGGCGAAGATGAGCGGGGCCAGTTCCATGCCGGCCAGCACGCCGTCGCCTTTCACGAGCAGGTGGGCACGGTTGCGGGCATCGGCCGGAATGGCGGCCAGGGCCGAATGGTCGCCGTCGCCCACGTCCTCGGCCAGGGCCGTGCGGATGAAGGTGGTCAGCGCCTCGGGCGTGAGATAAGGAGCGGGAAGGTTTTGCACGGCGCAAAGGTACGGCCCCTGCGGCGGCGGCGAAAGCCGCGCCGGGCAGGGGCCGTTTGGGTTGGTTGGGAGAGAATAAACCTAAAGTAGGAACGTCATGCAGAGCGCAGCGAAGCATCTCGCGTGCAATCACTACTGTTTGACGCACCAACGATTGAATTAGTGGCGGCGGGCGAGATGCTTCGCTGCGCTCTGCATGACGTTCTTCATTAATCAAACAAGCCAGCCGATTACCAAATCACCACCCGCGTCGAATCGGGGCGGTAGAGTTTCTGGCCGGGCTTGATGCCGAAGGCTTCGTAGAAGGCGGGCACGTCGGCCATCGGGCCGTTCACGCGGTATTGGGCGGGCGAGTGCACGTCGGTGAGCAGCTGCGAGGCGAGGCTTTCGTCGCGCACGTGCATCTGCCAGCCCAGGGCGTAGCCCAGGAAGTAGCGCTGCACCGGCGTGAGGCCGTTGATTTTCTTGCCCTCCTTGTACTGCTTGGTTTTCTTGAAGGCATCCAAACCGATGACGATGCCGCCGAGGTCGGCAATGTTTTCGCCGGCCGTGGCCTTGCCGTTGATGTGCAGCGAATCGAGCAGGGTGTAGCCGTTGAACTGCTTCACGATGCCGTTCACGCGCTGGTTGAAGCGCTGGCGGTCTTCCTTGCTCCACCACTCGTGCAGGTTGCCGTGGGCGTCGTACTGGCTGCCCTCGTCGTCGAAGCCGTGCGTGAGCTCGTGGCCGATGGTGCTGGCGCCAGCGTAGCCATACACCAGCGCGTCGTCGGCGTCGGCATCGAGCAGGCCGGGGATGGCGAAGGCGGCGGCGGGCAGCACAATCTCGTTGTTCGAGCCGTTGTAGTAGGCGTTATAGGTCTGGGGCGTCATGCCCCACTCGGTGCGGTCGACGGGCTTGCCCAGCTTGTTCAGCTCGTAGTGGTAATCCCAGAGGTTGGCGCGCATCACATTTTCGGCCAGCGAGCTGCGGTCAATTTTCAGGCTGGAGTAGTCCTTCCATTTGTCGGGGTAGCCCACCTTGGGGGTTATTTTATGGAGCTTGTCCAGCGCCACCACTTTGGTGGGCGCACTCATCCAATCCAGCTTCTGAATGTGCTCGGCGAAGGCCGTCGTCACATTTTTCACCAGGGTGTCGTAGCGGGCTTTGGCTTCGGGCTTGAAGTATTCCTTGACGAACAGCTGCCCCAGGGCGTCACCCAGGGCATTTTCCTGCATGTCGAGCACCCGCTTCCAGCGCGGGCGGATTTCCTTGGCACCGCGCAGCACGGTGCTGTAGAAGTGGAAGTTCTCGTTCACAAACTGGCTGCTGAGCGTGGGGGCAAACGACCCCGCCACCCGCCAGGTGAGGTAGGCTTTCCAGTCAGCTACGGGCTTGGTTTTCAGGAGCTGCCCAACGGTTTGGTAAAATTCGGGCTGGCCCACAATCACGGTGTCCACGTTGGTGAATTCCATCTGGGCCAGCCAGCTTTTCCATTCAATGCCCGGCGTGAGCTTGTTGAGCTGCGCAATGCTCATTTTGTGGTAGTTGGCGTAGGGGTCGCGCAGGGCTTCGAGCTTGCGCGACGACTTGGCCAGCGCTGTTTCCAGGGCCATTACCTTATCGGCATTGGTTTTGGCCGTGGCCTCGTCTTGCCCCAGCAGCTTGAAGGTGTTGGCCACGTGCTTCAGGTACTCGGCCCGGATGTTCTTGGTGCGCGTGTCGGTGTTGAAGTAATAGTCGCGGTTGGGCAGGCCCAGGCCCGACTGCCGCAGATACAGCACCATTTTGTCGCTGTTCTTGTCGTCCTGGCCCACGCGCGGGCCAATGAGGGCGCGCACGCCCAACGGAATTTCGTGGGCAATAACGCCCGGTACATCGGCGGCCGTTTTCATGGCCGCAATGCGGTCCAATTCGGCTTTCAGCGGGGTCGCGCCCAGCTTGTCGGCCTTCACCGAATCCATGCCCACGGCCCAGAAATCGCCGATTTTCTGCTGGTTGCTGCCGGCGGCGGCTTTGGCGTCGGCGGCTTCGATGCTGGTTTGGCGCAGGCGGGCGTACACTTCGTCCTGCACCTTTTTGCCGATGCCCATATTGCTTTCCGAAGCCGGAATGGGGTTGTTCTTAATCCAGGTGCCGTTGGCGTAGGAGAAGAAGTCGTCGCCGGGCGCCACGGTGGTGTCGAGGGCGGCGCGCAGGATGTCGGGCTTGCCGTCGGCCGAGCCGGCGGTTTTCAGCGAGTTGGCGGGGCAGCCGGCGAGGGCCGCGCCCAGCACGGGCAGCAGCAGAAAGTGTTTTTTCATGCGTTGGATGAGATGGAGCGGCAATGGGGCGAATATCGGCACCCGGCGCCCGGCATAGACCAGCGGCCGCGCCAATAGTTGCCCGAATGCGAAGCCGGTTGCGCAAGGCAGCGCATCAGCAGCAGACGGCTTGCGGGCCTGCATTGCCAGGCCGTTGGCGCTTTGTTGAGAAATATGATATGATAATGCGGATAAAAAATTGTGCTTATTTATAAATAAGCTGTATATTTAGGTTGTAATATACTTGGCTGAAGCCCCAGCGCTGGCTAGTCGCCGCAACTGCTGGAGCGGCAGCCAGCCGTTTCGCCTTCATTAATCCCGTTGCCATGCAAACGCCCTCGCCACCGATTCTTAAAGGCAAAGTGTCCCGCCCCGCCATCATCGAGCTGGGTGTGGCCGATGCCGCGCAGCTCGCCAAAACCAAAACGTTTTACGAGGCGCTGCTGGGCGAAACCAACTACCCCTACCGGCTCACTACCGACATGGCCCTGCTGTGCGTGGCCACCGAAAACGGCAGCACGCACACCCTCATCTACTGGGAAGTGCCGGGCGACAGCGCCGACCTGAAGAAGGTGTACGACGACCTGATTAAGAACCACGGCTGCGGCGGGGTGCACCCGCCCCACAAGCCGCCCAAAAACTTGCTGCCTGCTATCAAAAGCGACCTGGAGCTGGCCACGCTGGCCGATGCTGCGGGCAACGTGCTGGGGCTGGTGATAAACCCGCCGTATCCGTTTGTGCGCTAGTGGCTTGCCCGTAGCCCCACGCCCGGTATGGAACCGTCTGAATTTTTGCAATACCAAAAACACACTTGTTTGTGATGAACGTGCATCGATTGATACTGTGGGCGGTGTTGCTGGCGGCGGGTGGTTCGTGCGCCCGCCGGCCGCCCCACATGGGCAGCGGCCCGCCCCAGGCGATGCCGGCGGCGGATGTGAGCTTTGCCAGTTTTGGCGACAAGGCCATGATAGGGCGCGAGGCGGCAATTGAGCGCCGATACGCTACGGATGCCGCCTGCCTAAAAGCGGCGCGCCGCTACCACAAAAACGTGCTGCACAATGCCGGTGAGCCCGTGCCGTACACAAGCTCTCCGCTCACGTATTCTTTCCCCAAACCGGGAAACGGGGGCGTGAAGCCGAAGGAACTGCGGTTCACGACAGCAGCGGTTGTTGACAGCAGCAACGTGTCGTTTCTTGAAGTGGAGCAGGCAAGCCCAGCGCCTACCGACTCGACCAATGCCCGGGAACTGCGGGACGTCGTGAAAGAACTGGTGAAGGCCGGGGCTACCATCGTGAGAAAGCAGGAAATCGACCCCAACCCCATTAATGGTAAGCGGGCCTGGCGCGTGGTGCTGCACACCGACAAGCCCATCAACTCCTCCGACAAGCGGCTGGTGTTAGAGGGCACCTTCGGGTTGGTGATTAACCCGCCCTACCCCTGATAGCGAGCAGGGGCGGAATTGCGTGCAAATAAACCGGGGCACTGCCAGGAGCTAGCTATGAAATTCATATTGGCGCTCGCGTTATTGACTATTGGCTGGGGGCTGGCCCGCCCCGCGCAGGCCCAAACACGCCCGGCCGACAGCCTGCGCGCCCTGCTGGCCGCCCAGCCCGCCGCCGACACCACCCGCGTGCGCCGCCTGCAGGCCCTGAGCGCGGAGCTGCAGCTAAGTGCCGCCGACCAATCGGCCCGGGTGCTGGAGCAGGCCTTGGCGCTGGGCCGGCAGCTGCACGATTCGCTGGGCATGGGCCAGGCCTTGCTGGGGCTGGGCACCCGCGCCCGCCGCCGTGCCGACTACGCCCAGGCCAGCCGCTACACCCGCGAGGCCCAGGCCCTGTTTGCCCGCCGCCACGACAATGCCGGCCTGGCCAAAACCTTTGTGCAGTGGAGCTTTATTGCCAGCGAGCAGGAAAACACGCTGGCGTCGCTGCGGGCCGCTTTGCAGGGGCTGCCCTACGCCGAGCGCGCCGGCGACCGCGTGGCCCAAACCTACCTGCAGGTGGCCCTGGGCAACGTGTACGTGCAGCTGGGCAACTACGCCGAAGCCATTCAGGTGCTGCGCCCGGCCCTGCGCACGGCCGATGCGCGTGGCGACGAGCACATGCGCGCGGCCGCTTCGAACCTGCTCGGCAATGCCTACCTGCGCCTGCGCGACTACCCCCGCGCCCTGCGCTACCTGCGCCGCTCGGTGAGCCTCAACCGCCGGGTGGGCGACAACCAAAGCGCCCTCATCGACGAAATAAACCTGGCCGAGGTGTATGTGGACCAGGGACGGCTGCCCCAGGCGCTGGCCTATGCGCAGCGGGCCCGTACCGAGGCCTACGCCACCCACGATGCCTTTAACCAGCCCCCGGCCGAGCTGGCCTTGGCCCGCGTGTACCTGCTGCTGGGCCAGCCCGACAGCGCCCGCCGGCTGGCCCGGCACGCCTACGCCGAAAGTCGCCGTACTCGCAGCAACGAAAACCTGCGCAACGCCAGCGACATTCTGGCCCGGGCCTACGCCCGGCAGGGGCAGTTTGCCGAGGCCTACCGCTACCAGGCGCTGTGGGCTGCCTACCGCGACTCGGTGTCGGGCGAGCTGACGCAGCGCCGCACCAGCGCCCTGCGCTACGGCTACGAGCTCGATAAGAAGCAGGACCAGATTGCGCTGCTCACCCAAAGCCGCGAGCTGCAGGCCCAGCGCGCCTTTCGGCAGCGCCAGGAAATGCGGGCGTTGCTGGCCGGCCTCGGGGGCTTGCTGCTGCTGCTGGGACTGCTGGCCCGCAACATTTACCTGAAGCAGCGGGCCAACCGCACCCTCAACGAGAAAAACGAGGAGATTGGCCGCCAGCGCGACCGCCTCGACCAGACCCTGACCAAGCTGAAAACCACCCAAACCCAGCTGGTGCAAAGCGAGAAGATGGTGGCGTTGGCCGCCCTCACCTCGGGCGTGGCCCACGAGATGCAGAACCCGCTCAACTTCGTGAACAACTTTGCCGAAGTGAGCCTGGAATTGCTGAACGAGCTGGAAGAGGAGCACCAGCAGGCCGCGCCCAATGCCGGCCTGACGACCGAGCTGCTGGCCGACCTGCGCCAAAACCTGCTTAAAATCAACCAGCACGGCGACCGGGCCTCGGGCATTGTGAAGGGGATGTTGGAGCATGCCCACGCCGACCCCGGCCAGTGCCAGCCCGTCAACCTCAACAACATGGCCCAGGAATACCTGCGCCTGGCCTACCACGCCCTGCAAACCAAGCATCACAACTTCGAGGTGGCCCGCAGCTTCGACCTCGACCCCGCGCTGGGGCCGCTGCAAGTGGTGCCGCAGGAGCTGGGCCGGGTACTGCTCAACCTGTTCGCCAACGCCTTTTATGCCGTGCACGAAAAGGCTGCGCTGCTGGGGCCCGACTACGTGCCCTCGGTGCGGGTGCGCACCCGGCGCATCAGCGGCGCGGTGGAGCTGCACGTGCGCGACAACGGACCCGGCATCCCGGTGGGCGTGATGGACAAGATTTTCGACCCCTTCTTCACCACCAAGCCGCCTGGGGAGGGTACTGGCCTGGGCCTATGGCTCACCTACGACATCGTGACTAAGGGCTACGGCGGCACCCTCACGGCCCGCTCCGAAGTCGGCGCCTTCACCGAGTTCATCGTGACGCTGCCGCAGGACCAAAGCGTACCGCTGGCCGCGCCCGAGCTGGCCGAGATTGAGGGCAGCGAGTAGGGAAGGCTGATTGGGACAGAGCTGTCATGCTGAACGCAGTGAAGCACCTTATCACGTCTGAACAAGTTGTTCGAACGTGATAAGGTGCTTCACTGCGTTCGTCATGACAACCGACAATAGCCGCCGTTCTACAAAATAAACCGCGTGCTCAGGAAGCTGCTTTCCTGGCCGTCCACAATCTCATTCAGCAGGTGCTTGTTGGCGTCGGTGAGCTTGGTGGCCACTACCGTGCGGATGCTGAAGGAACGCAGCGCGTCGTTCACCGAGAGGGTGCCCTCGGCCGAGTCTTTGCGGCCGGTGAAGGGGAAGGTGTCGGGGCCGCGCTGGCACTGGGCGTTGAGGTTGACGCGGCTGACCTGGTTCACGAGCTGGTCGATGAGGTCGGCCACTTCCTGCGATTCGGAGCCGAAGATGCTCACCTGCTGGCCGTGGTCGGAGTCGATGAGGTACTGAATGGCCTCCTCGGTCTGGGCGAAGCGGGCCACCGGCACCACCGGGCCGAACTGCTCCTCGCGCCACACCTTCATGCCGGCCTGCACCGGGTAGAGCAGGGCGGGGTATACCAGCGGGCCGGCCGCGGTGCCGCCGCCTTCGTTCATCACGCGGGCGCCGTAGGCTTCGGCATCGGCGATGATTTCGGCCAGGTAGGCGGGTTTCTGAGGCTCGGGTAGGGGGGTGATGTTCACGCCCGCATCCCAGGGCATGCCGGGCTTCAGCTTGTTGATTTCGGTGGCAAGGCGCTGCACGAACTCATCGGCTATGCTTTCGTGCACCAGGAACATTTTGAGCGCCGTGCAGCGCTGCCCGTTGAAGCTGAGCGCGCCGAGCAGCGACTCCTGCACCGCCACCGTGAGGTCGGCGTCGGGCATGATGATGGCCGCGTTCTTGGCGTCGAGGCCCAGGATGGCGCGCAGGCGGTTGCTCTTGGGGTGCATCTTCTTGAGCGAGTCGGCCACCCGGCTGCTGCCGATGAGGCCCAGCGCGTCAATCTTGCCCGAGGCCATGAGGGCTGGCACTACGGTGTTGCCGCGGCCGTACACGGTGTTCACCACGCCCTTGGGGAAGGCTTCGGCGAAGGCGGCCAGCAGCGGGAAATGCAGCAGGGTGCCGTGTTTCGGAGGTTTGAAGAGGACCGTGTTGCCCATGATGAGGGCTGGAATGAGCATGCAGAACGTCTCGTTCAGCGGGTAGTTGAAGGGGCCCATGCAGAGCACCACGCCCAGCGGCGAGCGCCGAATCTGGCCGATGATGCCTTCTTCGATGGTGAAGCGCGAGGAGTCGCGGTCGATGTCCTTGAGAGCATCAATCGTGTTGCGGATGTAGTCGATGGTGCGGTCGAACTCCTTGTTGGAGTCGGCGGCCGACTTGCCGATTTCCCAGAGCAGCAGCTTTACGATTTCGGCCTTGCGGGCCACAATCAGGCGGGTGAATTTCTCCACGGCCGCGATGCGCTCGGCCACGCTCATCATCGGCCACTCGCCGCGGCCGAAATTGTAGGCCTGCACGGCGGCATCGAGGGCCTTGATGGCTTCGGCCTCGTCGAACAATGGATAGGAGCCGATGACGCGGGGTTTCAGGGTGCCGTCGGGCTGGCGCTCGAACATAGGCGAAATGACTTCCTGCACGGGGCCGGCCCACTCGCGCAGCTCGCCGTCGAGCAGGTACTGGCGCTGGTGCAGCGGCGCGGCCAGCCGCCAGGCGTCGGGAATGGCCGCCACGTCGGGCGGGAAGAGTTGAGTCAGGCTTTCGGAGGAAACAGGCATAGAACAGGCAAAAGGTGCGGTGCGAACCTACGCACCAGCCATCGGGTACGGAAATAATGCCCTGCCGGCCCGGTTTGGGGCGTTTCTTTACGGGAACGTTTGCGTACCGCGCAGGCCTCCGAAAACCGCTATGTTTCGGCCGAAAATTATTTTGAATCCATGACGCTTCACCTGCTGCTCCTGCTCAATTTCGCCGCCGCGGCCTACCTCACCGGCCTCATCTGGACGGTGCAGGTGGTGCACTACCCCAGCTTCGGGCTGGTGCCGAAGGACGCGTGGCTGGCTTTCCACCGCGCCCACACCCGCCGCATGAGCTACGTGGTGCTGGCCCCCATGGTGCTGGAGCTGGCTCTCGCCGCCTGGCTGGCCTGGGCCGGGCGCGACGCCCTGCCCGGCGGGGCCGGCTGGTGGAGCCTGGGGCTGGTAGCCTTGATTTGGGCCGCCACGTTCTTCATCGCCGTGCCTTTCCACAACCGCCTCGAACACGGTTTCGACTACATTGCAATAGATGGCCTCACGCGCACCAACTGGCTACGCACGCTGGCCTGGACGGTGCGGCTGGCGCTATTGGGTTGGCTACTAGCGAGGTAAGTAAAGCATGCGGCTGCGAGTAAGTATATTTTAAGTACATAGGCGCGGTGCATCATCAATGGTGAGTATATGCCGGGTGCATAAACAAGGTCTGGCCATATCATTGGGTATGTTATGAGCACATAAACCATGTGCGCTGGCCTAACTTAATGAAGTATTCAGGATGGTTTCAAATGCAGGAAGATGGCGTGCAGAAGCACGGCGCTGCTTTGCTTCTGTAGCTACTTTTAGCGGCATGAAGCAATTGTTGTTCCTGGGGTTATTGCTGGGGTGGTTTTCGCTGCGGGCGCAGCCGGTTATCAGTCCTGGCCCGGCCGTGACGGTGGAAGTCAGCCGGACGCACAGCCTGGTGCGGTTCGTGCAAACCATGGCCGGTGGCAGCGGCACGCACGTCGGCTCGCGCTGGATGTTTGAGCATAGCCGTTTCAACACGCCCGCCGCCCGCCGCTGGCTGCGCCGCTACCAGGCTCTCGACTACGACCCCGGCTTCGACCGCGACGGCTACCCGGCGGACCGTCTGGGCAGCACGGGTTCCATCATGCCCGGCTACCTGGCCGCCAGCGCCGATGCCCGCGACCTGTCCGACCTGCAGCGCCGCACCGTGGGCCTGCTGCCCAACGAAGTGCTGGTGAGCCTGGACAGCGTATACCGCTATTTCGAGCCCACCTTCGATACGCTGGCCTGGCAGCCCCACGCCGCCGAGCTGGCCCGCCTGCAAACGGCTTACGCGCAGTTTTTAGCCCAAAGCCAGCTGATGCGGGAGTTTGGGCGGCTGCGCACTTTTTACGGCGGCGTGTGGCCCGATGCACTGCCCTTCCGCGTGCTGCTGAACTCGCAGCTGGGGCCGGGCAGCGGCTTCACCAACAAAGCCTCGGTGAGCGGCAACGTGGTGCTGCTGAACTGCAACCCGGCCTCGCGCGAGTTCGTGGGCGGCAGCACCGTCATGTTTCACGAGATGTGCCACGCCCTCTCCACGCAGCAGCGGCTGAGCCTGCAGCAGCAGCTGGAAGGCTGGTTCCTGCACAACGCCTCGCCCAACCGCCGCTACGCCTACAACCTGCTGGAAGAAGCCCTGGCCACCGCCGCCGGCGAGTGGATTCATGCCCGCCAGACCGGCCAGCCCGAAACCGGCGAGTGGTACAACGACGACTACATCAACCGCTACGCCCACGCACTCTACCCGCTGGTAGCCGCCTACACCGACCGCAGCCAGCCCATCGACAGCGCCTTCGTGGGCCAGGCCGTGCGCCTCTTCGATAAAGATTTTCCGCAGGCCGCCACCGAATACGGCAACCTGTTCCGCAACGTGCTCTACTGGACCGATGCCGAGGATTTTGACGGGGCCATCCAGGCGTTTCGGTCGCAGCTGCGCAGCACCTATACCTACAGCGGGGCGCCCATCCTGAACTCGGCCAAACACCTGGCCAGCGCCCGCAGCGGCGAGCACCTGCCGGTTATTATGGTCACCCAGCAGCACGAGGCCACGCTCAAGTACCTGCGCCAGCAGCTGCCCGCCTTGCGCGCCCACCGCCTGCGCCCAGAGCAAAGCTTCGTGCTGAGCACCAGCGGCCCCAGCGGCCCGCTCATTCTGGTGAATGTGCACGACCCGGCCCAACTTGCCACCGCCGCCAAGCTGCTGGAGCAGCAAAGGCGCATGAACCCGAAAGAGCCGCTGAAGCTGCTGAAGTAAGAACTGTCATGCGGAACGCAGTGAAGCCCCTTATCACATCAGAACAAGTCGTTCGAGCGTGATAAGGGGCTTCGCTGCATTCCGCATGACAGTCGTTCGTGCTATTTCCCCGGCCGGCTCTTCTCCCGCGCGGCCTTAAACTCCGAGCCGTCCTTCCACTTCGGGAAAGTCGTCTCACTAGCCAGCCGCTGGCCCACGCGGAACAGCAGGCGCGCATCCTGGGCCGCGCCGCGCAGGTCCCAGGCGGGGTCGTACTGGTCGCTGGGCTGGTGGTAGTTTTTCTCGTCGAAGCCCACGCGCTGGGCCTCGGCGTAGGCCTTGCCATGCAGGCGGCTCTCGAACAGGCCGCGGGCGTAGAGGGCCGGCACGCCCACTTTGGCGAAGCTGAAATGGTCGGAGCGGTAGAAGTAGCCGGTTTCGGGGTGCTGGTCGGGCAGCACGTAGCGGTTCTGCTCCTGGGCGGCGGCGCGGGCGTAGTCGTCCATGTCCGACTGCCCGTAGCCCACCACCGTCAGGTCGCGCATGGGGCCGAAGCCAAATAGCTCGTCCATGTTTAAATCGGCCACGGTGCTGGCCAGCGGGTACAGCGGGTGCGCCGCGTAGTAGCCCGAGCCCAGCAGGCCCTGCTCCTCACCGGTCACGGCCAGAAACACGATGCTGCGCTGGGGCTTTTCCTTGGCTTGCTGGAAGGCCGTCGCAATGGCCAGCAGGCCGGCGCAGCCGCTGGCGTTGTCGAGCGCGCCGTTGTAAATCGAGTCGCCCGCCACCGGCTTGCCAATGCCCAGGTGGTCCCAGTGCGCGGTGTAGATGATGTATTCCTTGGGCCGCGTGGTGCCGGGCAGCACCGCCACCACGTTTTTCGAGGTTTTGCGGGTGATTTTGTTGTGGATGGTCGTGCTGATGTTCAGCCCCAGCGCCCGGCCCCGGAAGCCTTTTTTGTTGGCGGCGGCGTAGGCTTCGTCGTAGCTCTGGCCGGCGGCCGTGAACAGCCGTTTGGCCGCATCCAGCGCCAGCCAGCCTTCAAGGGCCACTTTGCTCGCGCCTTTATCGGCCGTTTGGGGGCGCAGCTTGGCGCCGCCGTTGCTGCTCTGCACCACCGTCCAGGGGTAGGATGCCGGCTTGGTGTCGTGGATGATGAGCAGGCCCGTGGCGCCGTGGCGGGCGGCCTCCTCGTACTTGTAGCTCCAGCGGCCATAGTAAGTCATGGCGTTGCCTTTGAACATCGTGGTGTCGTTGCCCGCGTTGCCGGGGTCGTTGATGAGCACCACCACGGTCTTGCCCTTCACGTCGAGGCCGGCGTAGTCGTCCCAGCCGTATTCGGGGGCTGTCACGCCGTAGCCGGCAAACACCAGCGGCGAGTTCTTGATGCTGATAACCGGCTGCTCATGCTCGCTCAGAAACATAAAATCCTGCCGGTACTTCAGCGCCAGCGTCTTGCCGTTGCCCGCAATGGTTGCCACCGAATCGGGCGTGCCCACGATTTCCACCAGCGGCACCGCCTGGAAGTAGGACCCAGCCGGCCCCGGCTGCAGCCCCAGCTTCTTGAACTCGGCCGCCAGGTAAGCCGTGGCCTTTTCCTCGCCCGCCGTGAACGGCCGCCGGCCCTGAAACGCATCCGAAGCCAGCGCCTTGATGTGGCGAGCCATGAGCGCGGGCGTGATGCCGTCGTTGGGGGCGGCCACGCTGGCGGTGTCGCCGGGGGCGCTTTCGTTTTTGATGACGGTCGTCGATTTTTCCGACGACGAATTCTGGCCCTGGCAGCTTGTCAGCAGCAGGCCCGCGGCGGCCGGCACCAGCCAGCCGCGCAAAGTGGTGAAACGCATTTGTCCCGAGAGTTACCCCCAGCCGCGACGCCGGAGCTGCCTACAGCCGGGCAAAATGCTCGGCCGCAATCCGCGCGCCTTCATCGGTGCAGATGCCGCGAATGTAGTACAGGAAGATGCTGCGGAACACCTCGGCCGGGCTAAACCGCTCGGGCGGGAAGGTGAGCGGGTTCAGCATCATGTTCAGCTGCTCCAGAATAATCTTGGTCACGAGCTGGATATTGATGTCGGAGCGGAACAGGCGCGCCCGGATGCCGTCGTTCAGCAGCTGCTGCAGCTGCGGGGCCGAGTACGTATTCAGGTGTTCGAGCACCGCCTCCCAGGTGAGCGGGAAGCCCGCTTGCAGCTCGCCGTAGAAGGTAGGAGGCGTTTGGGCCAAATCGCGCAGGCCCAGGCGCAGCAGGCCGTAGAGGCGTTCCACGGCCGTAGGAAACTCGGCGTACAGGGCCACGTGCTCGCGCTTCTGGCGCTCAATGTCGGCCAGCATGGTGTGGTGCACCAGCAGGTCGCGGCTCGGGAACTGGGCCGTCAGGTCGGCCGTGGTGGTGCCCAGGCTGGCCGCCAGGGCCGCCTCGGAAGCCCCGGCCAGGCCGTGAGAATAAAAAACGGGCATGGCGGCTTCGAGCGAAGCAGTCGGCAGGGTAACGTTGCTCATAGCGGATAGGAAGGCGGGGAAGGCAGAGTACGGCAGCCGGACAATTTTGCGCCGGTCCTGGTTCACCGACGGGCGCTATTTCAGCGCGCCCAGCAAAAAGAAAAACAGCAGCTGCGTGAGGTACACCAGCGGCACCAGCGGGTTGCGCTTGGCAAAGGTGGTGCGGTTGAACAGCATTTGCAGAATGCAGGCGAAAATAAACCAGTCGCGGAAATTCTGCGCCGGAATCACGCCGGCCGTCCAGTGCCAGAAATCGAAGCGGCCCGCCACCGGCTCCAGGCAGGCATCGAAGCCCACCATGAGCATGGCCGCAATCAGAATGCGGGCCAGCTCGCCCATGGGCACGTAGCGCACCAGCATGCCGCACAGGTAGGTGAGCACCAGCCAGTTCAGCCCAATCATGGGCGGCACACCGCTGAACGGCTGCTGGTCGAACAGCTTGAAACCCAGCGTGTCGCCATACGTGTAGTGCCCGAATACCTTGCCCGTGTTCACGCCCACGAACTCGGCCCCGAATCCCAGCAGCACCACCGTGAGGCAGAAGCCCCAGAAGCTGGCGTCGCACCCCTCCTGAAACCACAGCAGCAGCAGGGCCGTGAGCCCGAGCGTGAGGGGCGTAAACCGCAGGTAAAACCCGGGGTCGTCGGAAAAAGCCAGCCCCACAAAGCCCGTGAGGTGAAACAGCAGCACCAGCCCCTGGGCCACGCGCAGCCGGCGCATGGGAGCGGCCGGGGTAACAAATTCAGAATACTCCATTCGGCGGAGTCAAGCAGTTAAAAGTTAAAAGTCGGGAGTTAAAACGCCCTCGTTTTACGCATCTGTTTTAACTCTCAACTTTTAACTTTTAACTATCAATGAGAGAAGCCACGATTTTGGCCGACAGCAAACACAGCGGAATGCCGCCGCCCGGGTGCACCGAGCCGCCGCAAAAGTACAGCCCTTCGAGCCGCCCCGAAAAATTCGGGTGCCGCAGAAACGCCGCCAGCGCATTGTTGCTGGAGCTGCCATACAACGCCCCGCCAAACGACGAGGTATCGGCCGCGATGCCGGGCGGGGTCCACACTTTTTCGGTGGCAATGAACGGCTCCACATCGGTGCCCAGGGCCTGGCGCAGCTTACGCAGCACGGCGGCGCGGGTTTGGCGGGTGAGGGCGGCCCAATCCTGGCCCTGGTCGTGGGGCACGTTCACCATCACAAACCAGTTTTCGTGGCCGGCCGGGGCGTCGGTAGGCGTCTTCTTGGAGGTAATGTTCACGTACACCGTCACGTCGTCGGCCACCGTTTTCTGCTGGAAAATAGCGTCAAACTCGGCCTTGTAATCCTCCGAGAAGAAGATATTGTGCAGCCCCAGCTCGGTAAACTCGCGGCGGATGCCCCAGTAAAAAATCAGGGCTGAGGAGGAGCGGGGCTGACCCAGCGTGCGCTCGGGCGCGGGCTCGCGAGGCAGCAGGCGGCGGTAGGTGGGCACCACGTCCATGTTGCTCACCACCTGGCCGAAGTCGTACACGTCCTGCGCCGTGCGGAGGCCCGTCACGCGCCCGTCGGCGATGATGATTTCCTCCACCGCTTCATTGTACCGGAATTTCGCCCCAAATTCCACCGCCAGCCGGTGCAGGCTTTCGGCAATGGCGTAGATGCCGCCCTCGGGGTAAAAAGCCCCGATGCCGTGCTCCAGGTGCGGAATCATGCTCAGCGTGGCGGGCGCCTGGTAGGGGTCCGAGCCGTTGTAGGTCGCGTAGCGGTCGAAGAGCTGCACCAGGCGCGGGTCGCGGCCGAAGGCGCTGGCGTGGCGCTGGTGCATGGTGCCCAGCAGGCCCAGTTGCGGCAGGGCGGCCACGGCCTTCAGCGTTTCGGGGCTGAAATACGTGCCCGCCTTGTGCAGCGACTTGTGCAGAAACGTGCCCGCCGTGGCATCGTACGCCTTCCCCGCCCGGGCCAGAAACTGCGTCACGTCGGCCGCCGGGGTGCCTAGTTTTTCTTCCACTTCGGCCGCGAATTTCGCCGCGTCGGCCCAGGCGGTGAGGCGGGTGCCGTCGGCGAAAAAATAGTTCGTGATGGGGTCGAGCCGCTCGTAGCGGAAGTAGTCGGCGGGTTCGCGGTGGGCCAGCCGGAAAATATCGTCCACCAGCTGCGGCAGCGTGAATAGCGACGGCCCGGCATCGAAGCGGTAGCCGCCGGGCAGCGCAAACTGGTGCATTTTGCCCCCAAACGTGGGCCCCGCCTCAAACACCGTAACCGGGTGCCCGGCCACCGCCAGCCGTGCCGCCGTGGCCAGCCCCGCAATGCCCGCCCCGATGATGGCCACGGGCTGGCGGGAAGGCGCAATGGTGGTTTTCTTTTTCTTGAACACTGGACTGCTAACCGCCGCAACGGGGGGAGAAGTTTGGCCGAAGCCGCCAAAAATAAAGCGGCGCTTCGAAGTAGACGTTTTCCGTCTGCTCCGAAGCGCCGCCTGCTGTTTTCAAAACGCGCCTACTCTACCGCCAGCACTAGCCCCTTCAAATACGCGCCTTCCGGGTGGAACAGGCTGACCGGGTGGTCGGCGGGCTGAGTGAGGCGGTGCAGAATGCGGGCCGGCCGGCCCGCTTCGATGGCCGCCGCCAGCACCGCGCCCTCGAACAACTCGGGGCTCACCACTTGCGAGCAGCTGAACGTGAAGAGCAGGCCGCCGGGCGCGAGGTGCGCAATGCCGGCCATGTTCAGGCGCTTGTAGCCCATCAGGGCGGCGTGGCGGGCGCCCATGTGCTTGGCAAACGCCGGCGGGTCGAGCACCAGCAAATCGTACTGGGCCGAGTGGTTTTTCAGGAAGCCCAGCACGTCGTCGGGGTAGGCGGCGTGGCGGTCGGCGTGGTGGCTTAGCTCGGCGTTGCGCTCGGTCAGGGCAATGGCTTTTTTGCTGGAATCGACCGAGTGCACGAGCTCAGCGCCAGCTTCCAGCGCATACACCGAGAAACCGCCCGTGTAGCAGAAGGTGTTGAGCACCTTGCGGCCCGGCGAGTAGCGGGCCAGCAGCGCGCGGTTGTCGCGCTGGTCGATGAAAAAGCCGGTTTTCTGGCCTGTTTCCCAATCCACGGCAAACTGGTGGCCGTTTTCCATCACCACGTGCTCGGTGCCCGAGCTTTCGCCGAACAGGTAGCCGTTCTGCGCATCGGGCACGGCGTTGCCGGGCACGGTTTCGGCGCTCTTGTCGTAAATGGCGCGCAGCTTATCGCCGAACACCACGCGCAGCGCGGCCGCAATTTCGGGCCGCGCCCGATACATGCCCACGCTGTGGGCCTGCACCACGGCGGTGTCGCCGTACACGTCGATGATGAGGCCCGGCAGGCCGTCGCCCTCGGCGTGCACCAGCCGGAAAACGTTGGTGTCGGCGGTGCCCGTCAGGCCCAGGCGCTGGCGCAGACGGTAGGCATTGCCCAGCTTGTCTTCCCAGAATGTAGCCGTCGGCAGTTCCGCTTCGGGGCCGAAGTCGAGCATGCGCACGGCAATGGAGCCGCCGCCCGAGAAGTGGCCCACACCCAGCAGCTCGCCGTTGATGGCCTCTACGCGCACGGGCTCGCCCTCGCGGGGCTCGCCCAGCACGCGGGCAATGGCGCCCGAAAACACCCAGGGGTGGCGGCGGCGCAGGCTGTGGTCTTTTCCGTTCTTGAGGACGATGGTGGTGGTATTCGGCATAGGCCCGCAAAGGTACGGCCCCGCGCTACCCCGGCCTGTCATTCCGACGCAGGAGGAATCTGGGAAATCTATTTGGACGGTTTTACTCAGATTCCTCCTGCGTCGGAATGACAGGCCGGGCTGCTACCGAAACCAGCGCCGGTAAATGGACTTGCGCCAGGCAAACTGCGCCCACATAGCCGGATATATCAGCACATCAAGCAGTCGCGAAGCCGTGCGGTATTCCAAATCATCCACGATTACGCTGCCGCCATTGGGGCCGGGCTCGATGCGGTGGTGGTGCCGCCAGTAGCGTAGCGGCGTCGGCAGAATCTGGCCTTCGTCAATGAAAAAATGCGTGCCATCGGGCCGCACGCCGTCATCCACAATCAGCGACGTCCAGGGCAGGCGCTTCACCAGCGTGTCCAGCTCAATTTCCACTTGGTCGCCGGTGCGGCAGCCATCGAAGCGCCGCACCCGCAGCCGCGGAAACGGCGGCGCCAGCGCCACAAACAAGTCGCGGGTGAAACCGGCCATCACCGCGGCCGGTGCTTGCGAAACAGGGGTACGAAGAACAACGCGCATGGCCCTGATAACCCGGTCGCGGGCCCTTGGTTCAGCGGCTTATTTCCAGTCGGGCAAAAAGGCGTTGCTGAACAGCTTGGTTCGGCTCGTACCATCGAGGTTCACCGTCCAGAGCTCAGGCGGGCTGAGGTCGTCGTTGACGCGGTTCACAAAAATCAGCCGGAAGCCGTCGGGCGAATAGCGCGGGGTCAGGTCGTTGGTGCCGGCCGGCTTGTTGTTGTTCATCGATGCGTTGCCGGCCGATATATCGACCGGCGTGCCGGTGCCATCGACGCGCTGAATCAGCAGGTGCGCATCGAGCTGCCGGCCCGTCGCGCTGTTGAAACCGGCTACGTCGCGCGTGTACACCACGCGGGTCCCGTCGATGCTGAAGCTGGGCGAGTCGACGCGGCCCGGCAGGTTGCTCACGAACAGCACGGGGTTGGTGCCGTCCGCGTTGTAGAGGTACAGCTCCGAGTCGTAGGGGTTGGCCCCGATGGTTTGCACCACCAGCCGGTTGCCCTGCACCGTCCAGTCGCACTCGCGGAAGTGGCGGCCGGCCGGCGCGGTGGCCAGCAGCGTCAGCCCCGAGCCGTCGCGGTTGATGCGGTACAGCTGGTCGTAGTGCGCATAAATCAGCTGCGCTCCGTCGGGCGACCAGCGGTAGCCCACGCCCGCGTTGCTGTAGCCTTCGGCCGACAGCGCCGTAATCTGGCGCTGGTTCGAGCCGTCGCGGTTCATCGTATACAGCTGGTATTGGCCCGTCGCGTTCGAAGCGTAGGCCACAATATCGCGCAGCGGGCTCAGCTGCGGGGCCGTTTCCACCGCCGCCGAAGAAGTTAGCCGTACCAGGCTGCCGCCGGCGTTGTCCGATGAGTAGATGTCGGTATTGCCCGCCGAAGTGCGGGCAAACAGGTAGCGGTTGTCGGGCAGCGGCCCGGTCTGGAAGCTCCACACCGGGCTGCGGGCGCTGGCGCCGCCGGTGTTGCGGGCCGTTACCTGCCAGTAGTACGTCGTGTTGTAGAGCAGGCCAGTGGCCGTCACCACCGTGTCTTTCGAATTGGAAAGCAGGGTGCGTTGGTTCAGGTTGTTGCTTTCGAAAAGAATAACGTCGTAGCGCAGCGAATCGGCCCGGGTGGCACCGTTGGGGTGCCAGCTCAGGGCCACGTCGGTGGGCTGGCCGGTAGCGCCGCTAACCGGGGCGGGGCGTACCGGGGCATTGGGCGGAGTTGTGCTGCTGGGTTTATCGAGCTGTAGCACCACGTTTTGCGTTTGCCCACTCGTCACGTTCACGTTGGTAGTGGCCGCCACGTAGCCCGTACGTCGGGCCGAAATTGCCACCAGCCCTGCCGGCACTTGGGTAAGCGCGATATGGCCCTGGGCGTCGGTCACGTACGAGCCCGTGGCCGGGTTCGTGCTGATGCCGGTATTGGGCAGGGGCTGGTTGGTGCGGGCATCGAGCACCGTCACGTCCACGCTGCCATAAGTAGTTGGTTCGACCGTGGCGTCTTCACAGCCGCTCAGAGCGCTTAGCACCAACGCCCACCCAGTGAGCAACAATAAACCAATTCTCATGGTCAGGAAAGGAAAGATGCAGAAAAAGGGGAGGAAAGATAAGAAAAAGCGGGAATATTAATGCATCGCCGTGCCTTGGCCGGCCGAGTCGCGCGCCACGATTTGCCCCTGCAGGTCAAAAATCAACAGCTTGGCCTGGTATTCATCGTGCGCCAGCGCGCTCACGCGCACCTGCGACAACACCAAATCCTGGTTGGGCAGCAGCATGAACTCGCCGCCCTGGCTGTTTTGCGAGCGGCCGGCCCGGCTCTGGCGCGTCACCAGCAGCTGGTAGCGGTAGTGGGCCGGGGCGGGCGCCGTGCTGCGGCAGTGCCCGGCCACGGTGAGCAGCTGGTCGTGCTGCGTGAGCTCGAGCCGGGCCTGGCAGGGTGGCACCGGTACCTGCACAAACGCCCCGCCGGGCTGCGCCAATAAAGCTGCCAGCACCAACGGGACGCGTTTCATAGCTCGGAAAGAAGAACGGTGGGAAAGCCGAAAACTGGGAAAGCAAAAAACAGAAAAAAAAGCGGGCGGAAAGATTACGGAGTGGCACGGCCCTGCTCGATGGTGAGCCGGATGCCGTTGCCGCGCATCTCCACGCCGTAGCCCTGAGGAGCGGTGGTGCCAGCCGCTTCGCGTTGCGTCAGCTGGTTGTTGTCGCCTACCTGCAGCACGGGGTAGCGGCGGTTGTTGCCGGCCACGTCCAGCGTGGCACGGTTGTTCTGGCCGTTTTGCACCACGTCCACGTCGTTGCGGTTGCCCACCATGCGGCCGTCAAAGGTGTTGTTGCTGCCGCGCTGGTCCACGGTGCTGGTGTTGTTGTTGCCTTGCAGCGTCAGGTTGGCCTCGTTGCCGTTGCCGTACTGGTAAAAGTCGGCAATGTTGGCATTGCCGGCCTGCACAATCAGGGCCTGGTTAATGCCATTGCCCTGGCTCACCTGTTCGATAGTGGCCTGGTTGCCCTGGCCGGTTTGGCGCAGCACGCTCAGGTTGCGTGCATCGGCCGGGCGCAGGGCGCTGGTAGTTGAAGTCAGCCGGTCGAGGCCAATTTCTTCGACTACCTGTTGCGCGGCCGATGGGGCCGTTTCCGACGTTCCGCGTCCCTGACCCTGGGCCAATGCCGACGTCGCGGCCCCCAAAGCCAAACTCAGAACAAGAAGTGTTTTCATGGCCTGGAAGAAAAAGTGGAAGGGGCTAAACCCAGTTCTGCCGGGTTTCGGGCATGTCCGGAGGCATGCCCGAAGCCCGGCAGAAACCAGAATGAAGCCCGCGGCAAGTGCCGCGGGCCATCCGGAAGGGATTAGTGCTGGTTAACAACCACCGAGTTGTTGGAACCCAGCTGGGTCGTGGTGCTCCAGTTGCCGCCGATGTTGTACTGAGCTACATCCGACAAGTTGGTCGTGCCGCGCTGGTACTGCACTGCTACGTTGTCGCTGCTCGACTGCTGCAGCATGGCGTAGCTCGTGTTGGAGTCGCCGGTGGCTGCATCGCCCTGGCTCTGGGCACCGATGTTGCGGTTGCCGCTCTGCTCAGCCCGGGCGTAGTTGCCCACCCCGTGCTGGCGCTGCACCAACAGGTTGTTGTTGCCGGTTTGGGCACCATACATCTGGTTGTCGGTGAAGCCGGGGTTGTACTGCGACTGGTAAGCATCGTTGCGGCCGATGGCGGTGGTCGAACCGGCATCCTGCACCAGAGTAGCTACGTTGTCACCCAATACCTGCTCTACACAAGCGAACTGGTTGGTGCCGCGCTGGTACACCGACGAAGAGTTGATGGTCGAAACGTTGGGCAGCGGCTGCGAGCCAATGCTGGCCAGACGGGCAGCCGCGTCGAACGTAGTGGTAGTGCCGCAGCTGGGGCAGGGAGGACGCTGGCCAACGGGAGGCTGCACGATGGTGGGCGGCGTGCAGTTATTGCACTGGGTTTGGGCATTGGCGGCACCGGCCGACAGAATGGCAAAAGCCATCAGGGTAAGTTTTTGCAGAGTTTTCATAAAAGGGAAAGTGAGAAAAATGAGGATGTGAAGGTTGGGGGTGTGAACTAGCTCTCTCCGGAAGAACATGTCAAAGATACTATTCAAAATAAGAATGTCAATAGGTGATTGAAAAAATATTTAAAATATTTATCGCAATAATGATAAAAGTTGATTTTTAAGTCATTTAAGCAGTTTTTAATATGAATAATTCATCAAACATTTAAAACTCGCTATTTTCCGTCGGCCTTTTTCTGTTGTTCAGCCGCCGCTTCGGCCGCCGATTTGGCTTGTTTGGCCAAGGCTTTTTCCTGCGCCGTTTTGCCGAAGTACAGCACTGCGCCTACCCGGCCGCTCCAGTAGTAGTCGTTGTAGCGGCCCGCACTGAGCCGGTCCAGCTGGTCGCTGAGGAAATAGTGGTTATCGACGCCCACGCTCAGGCCCAGGTGCGGCGTAATCAGGTATTCGCCCCCCACGCCGGCTACCGCGTAGGGCAATACCGTTGGGGCATCGGCCAGCGGGGTGGTGCGCCGCGCGGCCCCGCCGCCCAGCAGCAGGTAGGGCGTAAAGTTATCGAAGGGCAGCAGCCGGTACTGTACGCCGGCTTCGGCATAGTTAAGGGTTTGGCGCAGCGCGGCGGCACCCAGGCCGGCGGCCAGCTGGCCCCGGCCCGCATTCAGAAACAGGCTGGTGGCGTTTGTCGTCTGGTAGTGCAGGGTGAGTTCGGCGCCCGGGCGACGCAGCGGGTTGGCATAGTCGCCCGAATATTCCTGCACGGCCACGTTGGCACCCAGGGCCAGCGGCGAGCGGCGCAGCTTCATTTCGCGGCCCAGCACGTCGATGCCCAGGTTCTGATTCTTTTCATACAGGTAGTTCTGGATGCCGTAGCCGGTGTACTCCGTCGAGTCGCGCGGGGCCCACAGCCGCTCGGCAAATCCCTCGTAGATAAGCGCGACCACCGCTTTCTCGATGGCTTCCTTCACGGCCATCTCGCTGGGCTCGTTGTAGGTGAAGCCGGTTTCGGTTTCCAGCAAACGTTTGAAGTCGACAAACCGGAACAAGCTGGCATCGACCTGCTGCGAAAGAATGGTTTTGGAGGTGTAAACCGTCTTGAAAATCTTGCCCGAGTTGGTGCTGATGGCCCGCAGGTACACCGTCACCCGGTCTTGCCGGTACTGGCCCGACGCGCCCGCTCCGAAGTAGCGCAGCCCGGCCCCGCCGGTGAGGATGTTGGAATCGTACGACACGATGCCGCCTTCCAGAATAATGCCGGCGAAGAGCAGCGGGGCCAGCGGCGGCTGCTTCTTGCCGGTCTGGGCGGCGTATTCCTCGCGGGTCGAGCGGATGATTTTACGCTCGTTCAGCAGGTTGCCCAGGTTTTCGCGCTCAATGGGCTCAAACCATTGCGATTCTTCCAGCGCCCGCAGCAGGATGGTGGTGGCGCCCTGCGTCACGGCCGTCGAGAAGCTGGCCCCGTTTTCCTGGGGCTTGTACTGGCCGGTCTGGTCGCGAAATTTATAAACCGCCACCACCGATTTCGTTTTAGGGGCCGGCAGGCCCCGCCACAGCGAATTGGCCGCGATTTCGGCCCCCAGGCGGGCCGGCTGCGTGGCCAGCAGGTGCTGGTGCAGGTAAGGAGTGCAGGCGGCCAGCAGCGCGGGCAGCAAGGCCAGGGTAGCCCCCAGCCGGCGCAGTTTTGGTAATTTCATTGCAGAAAAAAGGAAGAAGGAACGACCGAAGCCCCGGGCAGGTGCCGGGGCCAGCTTAAGGAAATACCAAGCCGGAAGCGTAGCCGGCTACAGCCCGTTGGGGATGGTAATGATGGTTTGGTTGCCGGTACCGGTATCGGTTACCTGCACCACCACGCCCGAGGTGCCTTGCGACACCTGCACCTGGTAGCCGCCCACGGTGTACGTGCCGGGCCGGATGGCTCCACTACCGAACTGCGAGGTAATGAGCCGGTTGGTGAGCTGAGCCAGTACCTGTTGGTTGAGGTTGGTCGCAAACTGGGCCAGCGGGTCCTGGGCGGTTGTGGGCTGCACCGGGTCCGGAATGGTGTTCTGGGCGGTGGCCGAGGCCTGCAGCCACGAGTAGTTGAACGGGTTGCCGCCGCCAAAAGCCGGGTTTTTGGGCTGGTACACCATGTCCTGGGCCTGGGCCCCGTGGGCCAGCCCAACCAGCAGCAATGCCAGCAGCAGGGTAAAAAAAGATTTCATGAGCGTGCAGAAAAGGTGGGAATGAATTAAGACGTAAAATGCGCTAGTACTGCTCGGGTGGCAGGCGGTGGCCTTGTTCGAGCTGGCGGCTGGTGTTCAGGGCTTCCTGCAGAAACTCCTGGGCCGATTCCACGGCTGCCGAAACAATTTCTTCCATCTGGTCGGCGCGGGTAGGCAGGGGCAGTTCCAGCAGTTCCGTGTCGTTCACCGTCAGCACCACCAGAGCCGAGTTGCCGCGGGCAGGCCGTTCAGCCACCACAATGTTGTAGTCTACCACACCCATCGGGGCTTCGAAAGTGCTGTAGAACTGGTCGTAGAAATCATGCCCCAATTTGGTCAGGGCCTGGTCGAGCACCAGGCCCTGCGACTCGGCTCCCCCCAGCTTGCGTCCTTTAAGCGTCGCCACCGAATCGGCTTTGAGTAGCATGCGCAGGGCTTCTTCGAGCTTGGCGGGGGCCAGAGGGGCTGGCTGGCCGGTAGGGGCGGCCGTGGGCTTGGTGGGCACGGCTTGGCGGCCCCGCGTTTGGGCAGGTGCAGGCGTGCTGGTCAGCCACAACCCGGCCAGGAGTGCCCCGGCCCGAACCGTGCTGCTGCTCAACTGTCTGATTGTATGCACCAGCTGCATGAAACCGCACTATTAATGGCGTGAGAGGTAGACCAATAAGGCGTTTCAGCAGAATAAAAGTGAAAAGCAGAGCCTGCACCGGTCGGGCAACAAACGTAAGATATATTTCAAGTAAATGCAAGAATAATTAAATTCAAGGCTGCCTCAATCGAACTGGCCGTCGGTGATTCCAGCCCAACAAAAAGGCCCCTGCCCGGGCCGGCAGGGAAGCCGGGCAGGGGCAGGGGCCAGAGGCGCTGCGCAAAAAGTGAGTTAACTCAACAATTCCTCGATATCGGCGCGGGTGAGGTGCTTCATCACGGCCTCGTCGGTGGCAATAAGCTCGCTCACCAGCGCCAGCTTGCGGCGCTGCAACGCCAGGATTTTTTCCTCTACCGTGTTCTGGGTGATGAACTTATAGGTAAACACCGGCCGCTGCTGCCCGATGCGGTGGGCACGGTCGACGGCCTGGGCCTCCACGGCGGGGTTCCACCAGGGGTCGAGGATGAACACGTAGTCGGCGGCGGTCAGGTTCAGGCCCACGCCGCCGGCTTTCAGGCTGATGAGGAAGATTTTCAACTCCTCGTCTTCCTGGAAGCGCGCCACTTCGCCGTTGCGGTCGCGGGTGGCGCCGTCGAGGTAGGCGTAGGGCATCTGGCGCTCATCGAGCGCAGCCCGTACCAACGACAAATGCTGCACAAACTGGCTGAATACCAAAACCTTGTGTCCTTCGGCTACCACGTTGCGCAGCATCCGCAGCACCTCGCGCAGCTTGCCCGACTCGCCGGTATAGTGCTCGTCAGCTAAATGCGGGTGGTTGGCAATTTGCCGCAGGCGCGTGAGGCCCTGCAGCAGCAAAAACTGCGTGCTGGCTGGCCCGTGCTCGTCCAGGTTCTGCAGAATCTTGTTGCGGTAGAAGCTCTTGGTTTCCTCGTAGGCGTGGGCCTGCTCCTCCGTCATCGGGCAGTAGCTGAGCTGCTCGGTTTTGGCGGGCAGTTCCTTGGCTACCTGCGACTTGTGCCGGCGCAGGATGAATGGCTTAATCAGCGCATGCAGTCGCTTGGTCCGGCTTTCATCCTGGTTTTTTTCGATGGGCTTCAGGAATTCCTTCCGGAAAAATGCCTGCGTGCCCAGCAGCCCGGGGTTTATGAAGGACATCTGCGACCACAAGTCCATCGTGCTGTTCTCCACCGGGGTACCTGTGAGGATGAGCCGGTGCCGTGAGCGTAGCTGCCGCACCGCCTGTGAGGTGGTACTCGACGGGTTTTTGATGGCCTGCGACTCGTCTAAAATCACGTAGTCGAACTTGTAGCTGGCCAGCAATTCAGTATCCAAGCGCACGATGCCGTAGCTGGTGAGGACCACGTCGTAGTCGGCAAACCGGTCAGGGTTTTTGTCGCGGTAGGTGCCGGTGTAGGCCAGCACGCGCAGGCCGGGCGTGAACTTGGCCGCCTCGCTCTGCCAGTTATACACCAGCGACGTGGGCAGCACCAGCAACGAAGCAGCATTCTGGTTATCACCGCTTTCGTTGCGCTGCTGCAGCATGGCCAGCGTCTGAATGGTTTTGCCCAGCCCCATGTCGTCGGCCAGGCAGCCGCCAAACTGGTAGTCCTGCACAAAGCGCAGCCAGTTGTAGCCGGCCTTCTGGTAGGGGCGCAGCTCGCCCAGGAAGCCAGCGGGCAGCGGGTGGTCTTCTACCTCGGCAAAATCGCGCAGCTTGGCCAGCTTGCGGCCCATGCGCACGGTGGCCAGCTCGTTGCTCTGCAGGTCGGCCACCAGGGCCAGGTGGTGGCGGCGCAGGTTCAGCCCCTCCGCGGTTTCTTCGCCGAAGGCAAACAGCTCCAGGTAATCGGTAAACCACTCTTCGGGAATGATGGCAATCTGGCCGTTGGGCAGTTTGAACTCGCGGCGGCGCTGCAGAATGTGGCCGCGCAGCCGGATAAACGGTACCTCAATGTCGCCGAAGCGCACAGTGCCGCGCACATCGAACCAGTCGCCGGCTTCCTGAATGCCCACCTGCACGCTGGTCGGGCCGATGAAGTAGTTTTTGATGGCCGTGGTGGCAGCTTCCACGGTGTAGCCCAGCTCCGTCAGCTCGGGCGTGTGGTCGTGCAGCCATTTAAAGGCTTCGCCTTTGGGCAGCGTTACCTGGCCGTTTTCCACCTTCAGCTGGCGGGCGCGCAGCTCTTCCACGGTGGCCTGCTCCTGCTCGGGGTTGCGTAGCAGGCGGTGAAACACGTAGCTCTCGGGCGTTTTTTCGAGGTGCACGCTCACGGGCTTGTTGGTGCCCAGCGGCATCAGGTGCGGGCCGTAGCGGAAGCTGAGCTCGAAGTGAATCTGCTCGGTTTCGGCCCCCGTGAGCAGGGGCGCAACCGGCTTGGGCTGCGGAATGCGGCCCCGGCGCGGCGGCCCGGGCGGGCGCACGGGCGCTTCGGGCAGCGGCGGGGCGGGCACGGCATCGGTGTAGGTGAGCAGCGGCCGGGCCACAAACCGCTCCGAGCGAATGTCGAAGCCCCGGGCGTGCACCTCGAACGACTCCATGAGCGGGGCCACAAATTTCTGGAAATAGCTTTCTTCCACCTGCCGCGGCACCACAATGAACTTCTTCTTGAGGAAGGGCAGCAGCTTGCGCCCGTCGACCTCGGTACGGAAGGTGTAGAGCAAATCGCCGAGCAGCAGCCAGGCCGGCTGCAGGCACACCAGCACCGCATCCTTGTATTGAAAATCGAGCTTCTGGCCCTGGTACTGAATGGTGGGGAAGTAATGCGTGCCCTCCTCGTTGCGCCGGAAGTGGAACAGAATCGACGCCTTGGCCGGGGCCATGCCGATTTCCTTCCAGGTTGGCTCGCCGTCGCGGCCCATGATGAATACCTGCTTGCCGGCCAGCCGGGCCAGCACCGCGCCCATGCGGGCCTGCACCTGTCGGGCAATGGCTTCCTGCAGCGGCTTGTCGCCTTTTTCGGGGTGGTAGGTTTTCAGGAAGAACTCGGCCGTGGCAATCTTGCGGGGCCAGAATTCCTTCACAATGGCCTCCTGCTGCAGCTGGTCGCAGAGGGCTACCAACTCAAAATCAGTCGCGTCCAGGCCGGCGGCAAACTCGTGCACGTTCTTGCCCGAAACCGTCTGGTGCTGCAGGGTAAGCTGCCCGCGCGGGCCCAGCTGCACCACGTAGGCTGCAAACAGGTGCCCCAGGCACTCGTGTTCGAAAAGGGAGTAGACGATTTGAAAAGGTTCAGCAGTAGATACTTTCATAGCCGGGCACGCTCGCGGAATGCGCAAGGTAGGGCCGAAACGGGGAATTTACACTGTTAATTTTTTGTGATTTTGGCGTGGGGCCGTAGTTCTAAAACGGGAAAAGCCAGCCCATTTTGGGCCGGCTTTTCAAATGCTGCTGCTTGTTTGCCACATAAACAGTCATTTAAGGCGGTTGGGGCAGGCGTGCAGGCTACAGGTTTTCGCGCAAATCGAGGTTGCCCGCGTTCAACGCCGGCCGAATGCTCACGGCCAGCGTGATAAGCACAATAGACAGGCAGGTGAAGGCAATGTCCGACACCTGCATTTTCACCGGGTACGACTCGACTACGCTCGTGGCCATGCCCATGCTCACCAGCCCGAACCGCTGCTGCAGCCAGCACAGCGTGACGCCCGTAAGCAAACCCACGGCCGCGCCTACCAGGGCCACAATGGCCCCCACATACAGAAAGGTGCGCCGCACGGCCAGCTGGTTGGCCCCCATGGCCAGCAACACGGCAATGTCCTTTTTCTTGTCAATTACCAGCATCGACAAGGAGAAGAAAATATTGAGCGAGGCGATGAGCAGAATCAGCGTGAAGGTGATGAACACAAACAGCTTCTCGACCTTGATGGCTTTGAACAAACTCACGTGCTGCTCGTCCGAATCCTGCACCTTGAAATCGGGGCCCAGCTGCTTGCGGAGCTGGTTTTTCACCTGGTCGATTTCGAAGCTCTGGCCCACTTTCACATACAGCGCGGTGCGGCGGGTGGTGTAGCCCAACAGGCGCTGGGCAAACGAAATGGGCACGAAGATGTAGCTGTCGTCGATGTGCTGCTCGATGAGAAACACGCCGCCGGCAATCAGGCTTTCCTGGTTGAAGGCCTCTTCGGGGTTCATGCTCAGGGTTTTGCGGCCGGCCGTGTTGCGCGGATACAGCAGGCGTAGCGGGGCCAGCCGGTTGTTGAGCGTGATGCTGAGCTCGTGCTGCACGCCGGCGCCCACCAGGGCCACGTCGAGGCTGTCGCGGTGCAGGCGGTGGTCGCCCTCGCGGATGTTGGCATCTATCTGACTCTGGCCGAAGTAGTTGTCGCTCAGGCCGCGCATCTTCACCACCATCTGGCGGTCGTGGTACTGCAGCAGGGCGTTGTCCTCAATCACCTGGGTGAGCAGGGCCACGCCGGGCGTGTTTTCCAGCTTCATCAAAAAGGTGCGGTCCACGTCGAAGGCCTTGCCCTTGGTAGCCGAAATGACGAGGTTGGGGTCGGACTTGCCGTAGAGCGTGCGCACCAAGTCTTCAAGCCCGTTGAACACCGACAGCACAATGATGAGCGCAGCCGTGCCCACCGCCACCCCAATCATCGAAATGTTGGAGATGATGGTGATGATGTTGCGCTTGTTCTTGGAACGGAAATAGCGCCGGGCAATGAGGAAGGGTACGTTCATAAATCACGGATTCGTCGGATTTCGCGCCGATTAGGCTGATTTCGTGAACGACTCCTCAGGTGCTAGTAGAGTGGCGGCGCAGCGATTGCGCCCGGAAAGCTACGCTAACGAAGACGTAAAAGGAAAGTTAACGCAGGAAGGCCGGGTATTAACAACTACAAAATCCGACGAATTCAACTGAAATCCGACGAAACGAAGTTCGGCGTAGCCGGTGCGTGAGTTACTTCCACGCCTTTACAATGAGGCCGGTGCCCGAATCGTGGGTGGTGCGGGCATCAAACCAGTTCAGCAGCAGGCAGAAAGGGAAAACGATGGCGTAGTAGAAGGGCAGCAGAATGAAAAATGTGCGCGACTTGCCCAGCATCAGAATGGGGTATTTCATGCTCAGGCGCCACGAAATCTGGCCGGGCTCGCCGTAGCTGTAGCGGGCCTCGATGCGCTCGAAGCCGGCGGTGCTCAGCTTCTGCTGAATCTCGCGGATGTTGTAGCCGTCGCGCACGTGCTCCTCGATGAAGCTGGTTTCGCCGTCGTCGTGCACGTCGGAGCCGCCCTGGTCGCTGGGGGTCGAAATCAGCAGCATGCCGCCGTCCTTCAGCGAGGCGTGGATGTTGCGGAACACCTCCACGTCTTCCAGAATGTGCTCCATCACGTCGACCGACAGAGCCAGGTCGAAGGTGTTGGGCTCCTGGTACAGCACGAGGTCCTGCACGGCAAACTGCACGTTCTTGCGGCCAATCTGCCGGAAGAACGCATTCGAGTCGGCCACCTGGTCGTCCTTCACATCCACAGCCAGAATGTTCCATTTCGAGCTCAGGCCACTCAGCCAGTAGGTGTACTGGCCGTAGCCCGAGCCCGCGTCGAGGATGTTCAGCGGCTCCTGGGTGCGGCCTTTGGCCCAGCGGCGCAGCTCGCGGTGCACGTGCCAGGTGCGCAGCAGCAGCAGGTCGAGCAGGTGATAAAACAGCCGGCGCAGCCACGGCGTGCGGTTGAATACCTGGCCGAGCGTCTTCTTAATCGGGTCGTAGTACAAGTCGGTAAGTGAGTAATTGAGTAAATGAGTAAATGAGTGAGAAGGCGCATCACACGATAATGTCCGTGCCCTTACTCAGTTACTCATTTGCTCATTTGCTAATTAAAAAGGCGCGGGCGGGCGGGTTTGTCGTCGTCGTCGTCCGATGCGTCGTCCTTGGGCGCGGGCGGGATGACGAGCGTGCCCAGGATGCCGTCCATGTGAGCGGCGTAGGCGGCGCTGTCGTCGTGGAAGAAGATGAGCTCGGGCACCACGCGGGCCGTTTGGCGGATGCGCTTGGCCAGCGCGTGGCGGATTTCCTTGCCGTTGTCGCGAATGGTCGCGAGGCGTTCCTCCGCGTCGCCGCCCAGCAGCAGGCTCAGGTACACGCGGGCCTGGCCCAGGTCGGGCGTCACCTTCACGGTGCTGATGCCCGGAGCCATGCCGCCCCCGAACAGGTGCGGCAAATCGCGCTGAAGCACGGACGCCAGCTCCTGTTGCAGCAGGCTGGCCATTTTCTGTTGTCGTTTGCTTTCCATAATGACCGGCAAAGGTACGAGGGGTTTTTAGGGTATGCAGGTAGGAGGGTGGGAGGGCAGGAGTTTTAAGTTTCAGCAAGGAACGGGCAGAAAGAGTAGGGCCACGCCTTGAGCCAACGCAATACCTTTGCCCCGGTCCAACAACTCCTGCCCCCTTACCCACCTACCCTCATACCCCAACGCTTTGCTACGCTTTTTCAAAAGCTCTTTGCCGGCCCAATTGGCGGCGCTGCTGCTGCTGGTGCTGGCCCTGCGCCTGCCGCTGCTGTGGCTGGGCCTGCCCCTCACGGCCGAAGAGCTCCGGGCGCTGCTGGTGGGCGAGCGGCTGCACGGCGGGGCCATTCCGTACCGCGACCTGTACGACGGCACCGCGCCGCTGGCCGCCGCCTTTTTTGCCGGCCTCGATGCCGTGCTGGCCCGGCCCGTGTGGCTGTACCGGGTGGTGGCGCTGGCGTTGCTGCTCATCCAGGCGCTGCGCCTGAACCTGGTGTTTGCCCGCTACGACGTGCACCCCGACCGCGGCTACGTCACGGCGCTCACGTACTTGCTGGTGGGCAGCATCAGTACCGATTTGGATGCGCTGTCGCCGCTGCTGCTCGGCCACACCTTCATCGTGTTTGCCCTGAGCGCGCTGCTGCCCACCTCGCGCGAGGGCTACGACAACCGCCGCCTGTTTCGGGCCGGGTTTCTGATTGGGCTCGGGACGCTGTGCTACCTGCCGCTGGGCCTGTTTGTACTGGTGGGCCTGTTTGCGGTGGTGATTTTCGCGGCCAGCTCCTTTCGCAGCTCGCTGCTGCTGCTGTGCGGGTTTCTGTTTCCGTATGCGCTGGTGGCCACCTTTCTGTTTTATAAAGAAGCCCTGCCGGATTTCTGGAGCCTGCACCTGAAAGCCGGCCTGAACGACTTGATTTCGAGCGGCCTACCGGCGGGCCTGCAGCTCCGGTTGCTGGTGGTGCCGATGCTGGTCCTGGCCGCCGGGCTGCTCCGGGCCCTGGGCACCTCGCTGGGCCTGGTGTTCCAGGTAAAGTTCCGGCAGCTGATGCTGGTGTGGCTGGCCGTAGCGGCCGCCGCGGCCGCCGTAGAGCACGGCGCGGCCCCGGGCGTGCTGGTGCTGCTGCTGGCCCCGATGGCCTACTTCAGCCTGTTTCTGTGGCAGCACGACCGGAAGCACTGGTGGCTGGAGCTGGTGCTGCTGCTGCTGCTAAACGCCGCCGCTGTGCTGCGCTACCGTGCCTACGTGCCCCGGCTCGAAGCGCTGCTGCACATGCCCGCCGAAAGCCGCTTCGGCCTCGCTCCCGACCCGCGCTATGCGGCCCTGCGCAACCAAACCCTGCTGGTGCTCGGTCCCGACGACCGGCCCTATTTCTATAATCATCCTGCCACGCCCTACCTCGACTGGACCCTCTCGCAGGCCGATTTTGGCCACCTCAACGAATACGCCGCCGTGGTGCGCGTAGCCCAGAAAATAGGCCCTGCTCCGCCAGCCTATCTGCTCGATGAAGCCCGCCTCGTGCCACGCCTCAAGCAGCTGCTGCCGGGTATTTTCGGCGTGTATGAGCCAACGGAAACGCCGGGGCTGTATCGGCGGAAGTAGGGGCAGGAAGCGACGAAATTCGTCTGTCATCCTGAGCGCAGCGAAGGAGCTTATCACTGCTGAACAGTTGGTAGTAAATTCAAACAGCGCCAGCGTGATAAGCTTCTTCGCTGCGCTCAGGCTGATAGCACCACCCCATTCCTGCGCTACTGAATTTTGCTGCTTCGCCTCACACCCAGCACCAGTACCGCCCTTTGCGCTCCGTGGGCACGCTGCGCAGAAAAACCGCCAATGGCTCCAGCTCCGTCAGCAGCGAGGTGAGGGTGATGATGCGGCCGTCGTGCAAATGCAGGCGCAGGTAATCGTATTTGGCCCAGAAGCTGTGGCGGGCGCGGCAGGTCACGCGCTCCACCCGGGCCAGGTCGCGCCGCTCGAAGGGCAGCCGCTGGCCGGCCTCGTATACTTCGAAGCGGTTGTCGGTGGGCTGAAATGCCAGCGTGGTGTCGTGGTTCAGCATCCAGTAGCGCAGGTGCAGCAGCAGGGCCGGTCCGCTCAATACCAATGTGAAGGCCATGAACCCCAGTGTCAGCGTCCATTCGAAGCCACTGACGGGACCCTCGCCCATAGCCACGGCGGGCAGCACGCTCAGCCCCGCACCCAGCGCCAGCAGCGGCCAGAACAGCAGCCGCATTTGCCGCGCCGCTGTGGCCTGGTACACGTGGGTGCGTTTCGAAAACAGCCCCGTAACCCAGCGCGCCGCGCCCAGCACCAGAAAAATGGCTACGGCTGCTTCCAGCAGCGGGCGGAAAAACGTCGATTTCATGCCTGCGAATCCGGCCTCAAGCTATGCCTGCACCTGCACCCAGGCTTCGCCATCGGCGTGCTCGCGCAGGTGGCCGAAGCTCTCCAGCGCTAGTCCGTGCTTCGCAAAAACAGCTTCCACGGCCGCCCGCCCGGCCGGCTCCACGCACACCAGCAGGCCGCCCGAAGTCTGCGGGTCGCAGAGCCAGGCGCGCTGCTCGTCCGTCACCGGGCCAATTTTGTGGCCGTAGCTGGCCCAGTTGCGGCCGGTGCCGCCAGGCACGCTGCCCTGCTTCAGGTAGCTTTCGGCTGCCGTCAGGCGCGGCACTTTGCTGAAGTCAATTTCCGCCGTCAGGTGGCTGCCTTCGCACACTTCGGCCAGGTGACCGAGCAGGCCGAAGCCGGTTACGTCCGTCAGCGCCGTCACGGCTTTCAGCGGGCTCAGCTCCGCGCCAATTTTGTTCAGCTGCATCATCTGGGCCGGGGCCAGCGCCGCGTCTTCGTCGCGCAGAATGCCCTTCTTCTGGGCCGTCGTCATAATGCCTACGCCCAGCGGCTTGGTCAGGAATAATTCCGAACCTGCCGTAGCCGTGTCGTTCTGCTTCAGGTCTTTGATATCGACCATGCCCGTCACCGCCAAGCCGAAAATGGGCTCCGGCGAGTCGATGCTGTGCCCACCCGCCAGCGGAATCCCCGCCTCGGCACAAATGCTGCGGGCTCCTTCCAGCACGCGGCGCGCCACCTCGGGCGGCAGCTTATCCACGGGCCAGCCCAGCACGGCAATGGCCAGCAGCGGCCGTCCGCCCATAGCGTACACGTCCGAAATGGCGTTGGCCGAGGCGATGCGCCCGAAATCATATGCGTCATCCACGATGGGCATAAAGAAGTCCGTTGTCGAAATCACCGCCTGGCCCCCGCCGATGTCGTACACCGCCGCGTCGTCGCGGCTGGCGTTGCCCACCAGCAGGTTGGGGTGCTGGGGCTGGGCAATGCTGGTGTGCAGCATCTGGTCGAGTACGGCCGGCGCGATTTTGCAGCCGCAGCCCGCGCCGTGGCTGTATTGAGTGAGCTTATATTCCATGGGATGTCAGGTTGAGATGGGTACAAAAGTATGTAGCGTGGACGCTGCGAGCCCGCGTGTGAAATGCCTCCACACACGGGCCTGCAGCGTCCACGCTACAATTACTTAGATGCTTTATTTAATGGCCACCGGCAATTCCACGTTCTCCCAGCGCAGCACCAGGCCCGTGGGCGTCACCTCATAAGCCAGCCGCTCGGTGAGGGCCGCGGTTTTGCGGGGCGTCACCATCACGCGCAGCGCGTCCTGCTTCTCGTCGTACTTGAACGCGCCCCACTGGTTGGGCTGCTTATTGAATATGGCCGTCCACTGACCGCTCTCGGCCGGAATCACGAAGAAGCCGTACTTGCCGGCCGGCAATGACTTGCCCTCCACCGTCACCGCCTTGCTGAACTCTACGGTGGTGGCTTCGTTGGCTCCGGCGCGCCACACCTTGCCATACTGCTCCAGGCCGCCGAAAATCTTGCGCCCTTTCACGCCCGGGCTGCTGTAGTTCACCGTTACTTCGGCCGCGCCAATTTTGCCGGTAGCAGTAGCAGCCGGGCTGGGTTTGGCCGCGCCCTGGGCTGGAGCGGGCATTGTGGCGGGCGCCGTTTGAGCTTGGGCGGCGGCACCGGCCAAAGTCAGCGTTAAGGCACATGCGGCCGTGCGAAGAATGATGTGAGCTTTCATGGGAATTAGTGTTGAAAATGAGGGTGAATGAGGCGGCGAAGTTCGGTTGCCGACTCGCAAACTACCCACCATCCGCCGAGGTTTACCAAAGACACTTATTGCCGCCGCCGTTGCAGCAGCAGTAGGCGCAACTGGCAAAGCTGAGCAGCTCCTTGCTGTCTAAGGAAAGGGAAAGGCCTCGCGGTCGCCCCATCTTGCATTCCGCCCCGTATTGTCGTACCTTTGCCCCGAAGTTGGTATTCAATCTGATAAAGAGGGGACGCGCAGTCCCCTCTTTTTTTGCCCGCTTGTTTCAAATCCCTATGCACTTCGACCGCAACCTGCTGCTGGAAATGCTCCACGACGCCATCGGCGACGAGGAGCTGTTCATCGTGAGCCTCACCGTCTCCGATTCGGTGCTGCCCAAGGTCACCGTCACCCTCGACGGCCCCAACGGCCTCGCCATCCAGTCCTGCGCCACCATCAGCCGCCGCCTGGGCCGCCGCATCGACGAGCACTACGGCGAAGAATCTGCGTATTCCCTGGAGGTCACCAGCCCCGGTGCCGACCAGCCCCTCACCGACCCGCGCCAGTACCCGCGCCACATCGGTCGCTCGCTGACCATGAAACTGGCCGACGGCACCGAGAAAACCGGCACCCTCACCGCCGCCACCGCCGAAGGCGTAGAAATCGAGGAAGTCATCAAACAAAAAACCAAGAAAACCACCCTGCCCGCCGCTTTCTATTCCTTCGGGGACATTAAAGAGGCCAAGGTTGTTATCTCTTTCAAGTAAGCTGTTAGCTGACAGCCATTAGCTGTTAGCTAACGTTCATTCTGTTTATTCAAAAAAGCTAAAAGCCATCAGCTAATAGCTAACAGCTAAAACAATGAATAGCCACGAACTAATCGAATCCTTCGGCGAATTTGCCCGGAGCAAGAACATCGACCGGCCCACGATGATGAGCATCCTGGACGACGTGTTTCGCACCATGATTCGGAAGAAGTACGACCAGGACGAAAACTTCGACGTCATCATTAACCCCGATAACGGCGACTTGGAGATTTGGCGCAACCGCGAAATCGTGGACGATAACTCGGAGGACATCTGGGACCACGACAAAATTCCGCTGGCCGAAGCTCAGAAAATCGAGCCCGACTTCGAAGTAGGCGAGTCCGTAGCCGAAGGCGTGAAGCTGGAGGATTTCGGCCGCCGTGCCGTGCTCATGGCCCGCCAGACGCTGATTCAGCGCGTGAAGGACCTCGAGCGCGACAACCTGTACCAGAAGTACAAGGACCAGGTAGGTGAAATCGTGACTGGCGAAGTCTACCAGGTGTGGAGCCGCGAGGCCCTCATCATGGACAAGGACGACAACGAGCTGGTGATGCCCAAGGGCGAGCAAATCCCAAAGGACCGTTTCCGTAAGGGCGACACCGTGCGCGCCGTGGTACACCGCGTGGAAGTGATTAACGGCACGCCGAAAATTATTCTTTCCCGCGCCGCCCCGGCCTTTCTCGAGCGTTTGTTCGAGCTGGAAGTGCCCGAGATTTACGATGGCCTCATCGTGATTAAGAACGTGGTGCGCGAGCCCGGCGAGCGCGCCAAAGTAGCCGTAGAGAGCTACGACGAGCGCATCGACCCCGTGGGTGCCTGCGTGGGCATGAAGGGCAGCCGCATCCATCCGGTGGTGCGCGAGCTCGAAAACGAGAACATCGACATCATCAACTACACCGATAACCTCGAACTCTATATTGCGCGGGCACTATCGCCGGCCAAGGTGGGTTCTATGAAGATAAACCAGGAGAACGGCCGGGTTTCCGTGTTCATGAAGCCTGACCAGGTGAGCCTGGCCATCGGCCGCGGCGGTGCCAACATCAAGCTGGCCAGCCGCCTCGTCGGCATGGAAATCGACGTATTCCGCGAAGCCATCGACTACGAGGAAGACATTTCGCTGGACGAGTTCCAGGACGAAATCGAGCCCTGGGTACTGGCCGAATTGAAAAAAATCGGTCTGGACACCGGCCGCGCCGTATTGGCAGTGAAGAAAGACGACATCGTGCGCCGCACGGAGTTGGAGGAAGAAATGGTGGACGATGTGTACCGCATTATCCGTCAGGAATTTGCCGACGACGAAGACCTCGACGACAACTCGCTCGAAACCGCTAAAAACAGCGCTGCCGCCAGCAAAAACGCCGGTGCCGCCGACGAAGAAGCAGCCGTAACGCACGCCTCGGCCACCGAAACGGCCGCTGAACACACGCCTCTGGCCGATGCCGCCGAGGGTACCACCGATACCACGACTGAGGAAGCGGGCGCCAGCTCTCCCGCGGAGCCAGCCCAATGACGGCCGCGCGGCCGGTACGGCAAGGGTAACAAATCGAGCCAGCAGGCGCGGTTTGTGCCCTGCTGGCAAGATTTAATGTAATACCTTTGCAATTAGAAGCGTATCGTACGCGAGAAAAGATAGAATGGCGGAAGCAACCCCGAAACGGCTACAACAGGCGGCCAAAGACCTGAATATTGGAATGGACAGGGTGGTAGAAGCCCTGGCCAAAAAAGGTATACAAGTAGAGAACAAGCCGACCACGAAGCTCACCGGTGAGCAAGTGGCCTCGCTGGAGAAGGAATTCGCCGCCTCTGCCCACGACCGTCAAGAAGCCCAGAAAGTCATTCAGGCCAAGCGCCAGAGCGACCTCGACGCGGCTCCGAAACCCGCTGCCCCAGCCCCGCGCCCCGCGCCGGTGGCAACGCCTGCCCCGGCTCCCAAGCCGGCCGCGCCAGTTGCGCCCGTCGCTGCTGCCCCCGTAGCGGCTGCGCCGGCCCCGGCTGCTCCCGCAGCGCCAGCAGCCCCCGTTGCCGCTACCCCGGCTCCCACGCCCGCACCCGAAGCACCCAGCGTGCCTGGCCTGAAAGTGTTGGGTAAAATCGAGCTGGATAGCAAAGGCCGCGTGGTTCCGCCCCGTCCGGCTACTCCGGCTCCTGCCCCGGTAGCTGCCGCGCCGGCTCCCACGCCCGCCCCGGCTCCGGCCGCGCCCAAAGTGGAAGCTCCGGCCGCTCCTGCTCCTAAAGTAGAAGCGCCCGCTGCTCCGGCCCCGGTTGCTGCTCCGGCTCCCGTGGCCCAGCCCGTGGCAAAAGCGGAAACGGCCGCTCCGGCTCCCGTGGCGGCTGCTCCGGCCGCGCCTGCTGCGCCAGCAACTCCTGCGGCGGCTTCGGCTCCGGCCGCTGCTGCGCCGGCCGCCCCGGCTGAGCCTGCTGCTCCCGCCGAAGATACCAGCACAATTGTTGCCAAATCGGACACGCTGAAAGGTCTGACCGTGCTCGGCAAAATTGATTTGTCGTCCATCAACAACGACCGGCGTGGTCCGGGTGGCCGTGGCCCCCGCCCCATTGCGTCGTCGGATGTGAGCAAGCGCGGCCTGCCCGCTGGCCCCGGCCAGAAGAAGCGCGCCCGCCTGCCCGGCCCGGCCGGCAGCACTACTTCGCCCCCCAGCCCCGGCTACCAGGGCAACCGCCCCGCGGGCGGCCAGGGTGGCGGTTACCAGGGCAACCGTCCCGGCGGTCCCGGCCAGGGTGGCAATCGCCCCGGTGGTCCCGGCCAGCGCACCGGCCAGCCCGGTCCGAAACCGAATGCACCTGCCCTCACGCCCGAACAGGCTGAGAAGCAGATTCAGGAGCAGATTAAGGCTACGCTCGCCAAACTTGGCGGCAACAAGGGCGGCAACAATCAGAACCGCGCCAAGTATCGCCGCGACAAGCGCAGCATGCTGGCGGAGGACCGCGAGGCCCTGCGCGCGCAGAACGAGCTCGACGCCAAGACCCTCAAGCTCACCGAATTCATCTCGGCCAATGACCTGGCCTCGCTGATGGACGTGAACGTGAACGAGGTTATCAAGGTGTGCTTGGGCATGGGCATGTTCGTGTCCATCAACCAGCGCCTCGATGCCGAAGCCATTACCGTGATTGCCGACGAATTCGGCTTTGACGTGGAATTCCTGTCGGCTGAAGAGGAAGAAATTGATGTGGATGCTGGCGATGCTGAAGAGGATTTGAAGCCTCGCGCCCCCATCGTTACCATCATGGGCCACGTCGACCACGGCAAAACCTCGCTGCTTGACTACATCCGCGATGCTAGTGTGGCCAAAGGCGAAGCCGGCGGTATCACGCAGCACATTGGTGCCTACGAGGTGCGCACGAAGTCGGGCCAGCCCATCACCTTCCTTGATACGCCAGGTCACGAAGCGTTTACTGCTATGCGTGCCCGTGGTGCCAAGGTGACGGACATTGCCATCATCGTGGTAGCTGCCGACGACTCGGTAATGCCGCAGACGAAAGAAGCCATCAACCACGCGCAAGCGGCCGGGGTACCGATTATCATCGCCCTCAACAAGATTGACAAGCCGGCCGCCAACCCCGAGAAAATCCGCGAGGAACTTTCCCAGATTAACATTCTGGTGGAAGAATGGGGTGGCAAATACCAGAGCCAGGAGGTTTCGGCCAAATCGGGCATTGGTATTGAGGACCTGCTGGAAAAGGTGCTGCTGGAGGCCGAACTGCTCGACCTGAAAGCCAACCCCGACCGCAACGCCATCGGCACCGTTATCGAAGCTTCGCTGGACAAAGGCCGCGGCTACGTAACCACCGTGCTGGTGCAAACCGGCACCCTGAACGTGGGCGACGTAATCCTAGCCGGCCCTCACTTCGGCCGCGTGAAGGCCATGACGGACCACCGCGGTAAGAAAATGAAGACCGCGCCGCCCGCAACGCCGGTGCAGGTGCTCGGCCTCACCGGTGCTCCGCAGGCCGGCGACCGCCTCCAGGTAATGGAGACGGAGCGCGAAGCCCGCGAAATCGCTACCCAGCGTTTGCAGTTGGCCCGCGAGCAAACCATCCGGACCAAGAAGCACATCACGCTGGACGAAATTGGTCGCCGCCTGGCTATCGGTTCGTTCAAGGAGCTCAACATTCTGGTGAAAGGTGACGTGGACGGTTCGGTGGAAGCACTTTCCGACTCGCTGCTCAAGCTGAGTACGCCGGAAGTGAAGGTGAACATCCTCTCGAAAGGGGTGGGTGCCATCTCGGAAAGCGACGTGCTGCTGGCTTCGGCTTCCGACGCCATCATCATTGGCTTCCAGGTGCGGCCCTCGCAGAGTGCCCGCAAACTGGCCGAGAACGAACAGATTGACATCCGCCTGTACTCCATCATTTACAACGCCATCAACGAGGTGAAGGATGCCATGGAAGGCATGCTGGCCCCGACGGTGCAGGAAGTGGTGGTGGCCAACGCCGAGGTTCGCCAAGTGTTCAACATCACCAAAGTGGGCACCATCGCCGGCTGTATGATGACGGAGGGCACGATGACCCGCAAAACCAAGGTGCGCGTGGTGCGCGACGGCATCGTGATGTACACCGGCGACATTCAGGACCTCAAGCGTTTCAAAGACGATGTGAGCGAGGTGCGCCAGGGCTACGAGTGTGGTATCTCCATCAAAGGCTTCAACGAGTTGATTGAAGGCGACAACATCGAAGGCTTCGAAGAAAAGGAAATCAAGCGCACGCTGTAAGACAAGCGCAACCTGCCAAGGTGAAAAAGCCCCGGCTGCATTGTGCAGTTGGGGCTTTGTTTTTGCGTTGGGTTTCAGGCTGACTCCAGCTATTGAGCGTGGCACTGCAGCTGATACTACCGCATCGACTAGCAGCTTATAGACACAAAAAAGCCCCAACTGCAGCTGCAGCCGGGGCTTTTATTTATGATTTTGACTCCTAGAAAAACAGGAATTTATGCTTGCTTTTGTGCTTGTGCACCAAAGGTTTGCCGGCCGGGTCGGAGCCGCCGACGAAGTGGCTCTGGCCGCGCTTGTTTTCGGCGTAGCCGGGCTTGCCGGCCTGGGCCTTGAATTTGCGCACCATAAAGCCGCCGCCCGAACGGTTGGAATCGAACTGGCGGTCGGGGCCTTTGGTGCCGAAGCTGGTGTTGCCGGTGCGGGCTTCGAGCAGGGCCAGCTGCTGGTCCTTCTTGATTTCGTCGGGCGTCATGGCCGCGCGGCGCTGGTTGCGGGCCAACTCCTGCGCGTTGGTGGCGTTGGTACGGGCAGCTTCGGGGTTTTTATTGCGGCCGGGCTCGGGGAAGGCGGGGCCGGTTTGGGCCTGCGCCACGGCGGCGGTACCAAGACTCAGAACGCCCAGCAGGGCAACGGCAAACAGCTTGTTCATGCGCGAGAGGTGGTGATAAAAGAGGTGGCGTTGGCGGCCTAACGATTGAAGCGGGGGAGGGGTTCCATTCGCAAAGTGAAAGATATTCACTCGAACGGAGGCAAGGCGAAGTTCGTAACTTATTTTGATTCGGCCGCTTGCCTACTGCAAATAAAACGAAAACTTTAACTCCAAATGCAAAACCGCCGCCCGCCATTCGGCAGACGACGGTTTTTTCTCGGTGGATGCGGGTTCGCTTACAGGCGGCCGCTGCGCAGGGCATCGCGGATTTCCATGAGCAACTGCTGGTCGGTGGTGGGCGGCGGAGGCGTGGCAGGCGCCGCAACTACTTCCACCGGTTTTTTCTTGATGCTGTTGGCACCCTTCACAATGAAGAAAATGATGAGTGCCAGAATGAGGAAGCCCACCACGGCATTCAGGAATAAGCCGATTTTCACTGGTCCAACGTGAATGGCCGAAAAATCGGGCTGACCACCAATCAACCCGACAATAGGCATAATGACATCATCGGTGAGCGACGTCACGATTTTGCCAAAGGCTCCGCCGATGATGACGCCGACGGCCAAGTCGAGCACGTTGCCTTTCGAGATGAACTCTTTGAATTCGGAAACAAATCCCATTGCAGTAAGGGGTTAGGTGAGAAGAAGAAATGCAGGCTTGGCGCTAAAGCTAAGTATATAAATTAAAATACCTTGCGGTATTGTCGCTGCAAAGGTGGTGGAGAGGAAATAGGAAGCAGGCTGGGTTTCGTTGGGCGGGTGGCGGGCCGCGTTTAACTGGGGTGCTGGCGCGTTCAGTGCCCGGCGGGCGCGGGCCGTATCTTTGGCGGCACCAACCGTAACCCCGGCTCTTCGCGCTTATGTCCACCACCTTCGAAAACCTGCTCTACGACCTCGATACCGCCAGCGGCATCCTCACCATCACCCTCAACCGCCCCACCAAGCTGAACGCGCTGAACGCGGCCACCATTGCCGAAATCGACGTGGCGGTGGAGCAGGCGCTCGACGATGCGCAGGTGCGCGGCATTATCCTCACGGGCAGTGGCGAGAAGGCTTTCGTGGCCGGCGCTGATATTGCCGAGCTGGCGGCCCTTACGCCCGCGCAGGCCGCCCGCGCCGCCGAGCGTGGCCAGGAAGCCTTCGCCCGCATCGAGGAAAGCACCAAGCCCGTGATTGCGGCCGTGAACGGCTTCGCGCTGGGTGGCGGCTGCGAACTGGCCATGGCCTGCCACATGCGCGTGGCCTCAGAAAATGCCCGCTTCGGCCAGCCCGAGGTAAACCTGGGCCTGCTGCCCGGCTACGGCGGCACGCAGCGCTTGCCGCAGCTGATTGGCAAGGGCAAGGCCATCGAGCTACTGCTCACGGCCGACCAGGTGAAGGCCGACGAGGCCCTGCGCCTGGGCCTGGTGAACCACGTGGTGCCGCAGGCCGAGTTGCTGGGTTTCTGCCGTCAGCTGCTGAGTAAGATTCTGGGCAAAGCGCCCGTGGCCGTGGGCCTGGTGCTGGAGTGCGTGAACGCGCATTACGACAAGGAAACCGACGGCTACGCAGCCGAAGCGCACGCTTTCGGGCAGGCGTTTGAAACGGACGATTTCAAGGAAGGCACGACGGCTTTTGTGGAGAAACGCGCGGCAGTATTCATTGGTAAATAGGGTTGAGAGTTGAGTTTTGAATGTTGAGTTACTCGAAAGGCAGCGCCAGTTTGATTACTCATTCAACCCTCAACATTCAAAACCTAACATTCCCTAAATGAGTGTAGCCAAAAAATTAGCCTCGCAAACGGCCGTGTATGGCGTGAGCAGCATTGTGGGCCGGGTGCTCACGTATTTGCTGGTGCCCATATACACGGCGGCGTTTTCGGCGGCGGAGTACGGAGTGGTGACGGGGCTGTACGCCTACGTGTCGTTTCTGAACGTAGTGTTCACCTACGGCATGGAAACCACGTTTTTCCGCTTTGCCAACCGGCCGGGCACCGACCGCAAAGAGCTGTACGACCGGGTGCTGAGCCTGCTGCTCATCAGCACGGCCCTGCTGACGGTGCTGCTGATGCTGCTGGCGCGCCCGCTGCTGGGGCTGCTGGAGATTCCGCCCGGGCACGAGCGGTACGCCGTGTGGGTAGCGCTGATTCTGGGGCTGGATGCGCTGACGGCCATTCCGTTTGCCCGATTGCGGCTGGAAAATAAGGCGCGCAAGTTTGCCGGCATCAAGCTGGCCGGCATCGTGGCCAACGTGGTGCTGAACCTGTTTTTTATCGTGTTCTGCCCCGCCGTGATGAGCGGCAAGTGGCTGCCAAGTCTGCAGCCGCTGGTAACGCATTTGTACGACCCCAGCGTGGGCGTGGGCTACGTGTTCCTGAGCAACCTCTTTGCCAGCGGCCTCACGCTGCTGCTGCTGGGCCGCGAGCTGCTGGATTTCCGCTTCCGGCTGAATCTGTCGTTTCTCAAGCCGCTGCTGGCCTACGCCTACCCGCTGATGCTGATGGGCCTGGCCGGTATGGTGAACGAGACGCTGGACCGCATCCTGCTGCCCAAGTGGCTGCCCGATAATTTCTACCCCGGCCAGAGCAGCCTCACGGCGGTGGGCATCTACGGCGCGTGCTACAAGCTGAGCATCTTCATGTCGCTGGTCATTCAGGCCTTCCGCTACGCGGCCGAGCCGTTCTTCTTTGCCCAGAGCACGGAGAAGAACTCGCCGGCCACGTTTGCCATGATACTGAAGTGGTTTACGCTGTGCTGCGCGGTCATTTTCGTGGGTATCAGCCTAAATGTGGAAGACTTCGGACGGCTGTTTCTGCGGCGGCCGGAGTATCTGCAGGGCCTAGTCGTAGTGCCCATTCTGCTGCTGGCTAATCTGTTTCTGGGCGTGTACTACAACCTGTCGGTGTGGTTCAAGCTCACGGATAAGACGTATTACGGCACCTATATCGGCGCAGGCGGCGCAGTCCTCACCATCGCGCTCAACTTCGTGCTGATTCCGCTGCTGGGCTATCTGGGCTCAGCCATTGCTACACTGGCCTGCTATTTTATGATGGCAATTTTGTGCTGGCGACTGGGCGAGCGGCATTTCCCGGTGCCGTATCCGGCGCTGCGGCTGGGGCTGTGGCTGCTGTTTGCGTCGGGACTGGTGGCGCTGGGCTGGTGGCTGCAACCCCAAAACTGGTGGGTGCGCCACGCCTGGCACGCGGGCCTGACGCTGCTGTTTCTGGCGGCGCTGTGGCTGGTAGAGCAGCCGCGCCGGGCGATGGCTGGGAAGTAAGAAACACTTTCCGTATAAGCCTTATAAAACGAAAAACGCCCGGCCATTACGGTCGGGCGTTTTGCATAACGTAATCAAAACCTGGCTAGGCCGGCACTTCCTCGGTGATGGTGCTGGCAAAGGCCAGCAAATCGGCTTCGCGGAAAGCGCCAGCCATTACCTGCAGGCCAATGGGCAGGCCCGCTGCGTCTTCGCCCACTGGCACCGAAATGGCGGGCACGCCAGCCAGCGAGGCCTGCACCGTGAAAATATCAGCCAGATACATGCTCACCGGGTCCTGCTTTTCGCCAATGTTGAAGGCCGTGGTGGGCGTGGTGGGCAGCACTAGGAAATCGTACTGGCGCAGCAGCTCGTCGGTTTTCTCCTTAATGAGGCGACGCACGCGCTGGGCTTTGGTGTAATACGCGTCGTAGTAGCTCGCGCTGAGCACGAACGTGCCGAGCAGGATGCGGCGCTGCACTTCGGGGCCAAAACCTTGGGCGCGGCTCTTTTTGTACATCGATTCCAAATCCGTCGCATCCGGGGCACGGTAGCCATATTTCACGCCATCAAAGCGGCCTAGGTTGGAGCTTGCTTCGGCGGTGGTGAGGATGTAGTAGGTCGGAATCATGAAATCGAGGTAGGGGAAATCTACCGCTTCCACCACGTGGCCCTGGCCGCGCAGCACGTCGAGCTGGGCCTCCATAGCCGCCTTGATTTCCGGGTTCAGGCCCTCGCTGTTCACGGCATCGGCGATGTAGCCGATGCGGTAGTGCGCAGCGGGCGTGAGCTGTTGGCTGTAGGCGGGTACCTCGCGCTGGCTGGCGGTGCTGTCCATGCCATCGGGACCGGCCATTATTTCGGTCAGCAGCGCGGCATCGGCTACCGAGCGGGTGATGGGCCCAATCTGGTCGAACGACGAGGCGAAGGCCACCAGCCCGTAGCGCGAAATGCGCGAGTAAGTCGGCTTAAAGCCCACCACACCGCAGAACGCGGCCGGCTGGCGCACCGAGCCCCCCGTATCGGAACCGATTGAAGCGAGGCACATATCGGCCTGCACGGCCACGGCCGAGCCGCCCGACGAGCCGCCGGGCACGCGGTTGGGGTCGGCGGCGTTGCGAGCGGGGCCGAAATACGAGGTTTCGTTCGAGCCGCCCATGGCAAACTCGTCGCAGTTCTGGCGGCCGATGATGATGGCGTCGGCATCGAGCAGGCGCTGCACGGCCGTACCGGTGTAGAGCGACTTGAAGCCGTCGAGCATGCGGCTGCTGCTTTGCAGCGAATGGCCGGCGTAAGCCAGCACGTCTTTGAGGCCGATAACCATACCGGCCAGCGGGCCGGCGGTACCGGCCGTGAGCTTGGCATCCACAGCGTCGGCCTGGGCGCGGGCCTCGTCGGGCCACACTTCCAGGAAGGCGTTGAGGTGCTGCTGACGCTCGATGTTATCGAGGTAATAATCAACGAGCTGGCGGCAGGACGTGTTGCCTGCCGCCAGCTCGCTGCGGACTTCGGATAATGACTGAAAACGCTTCAAACCTGATGCAGAGTTAGGTGACCGATAGCAGAGAAATTACGCGCCGGAATCGGCGGGCAGGTAGGGCTGGCGGGGCTGGGTGCCCTCGGGGGCCAGGTTGGGGGGCAGTACGGTAGCCACGGGCGGGGCCGGGTCGTGCTGGTCGGCCGTGGGCATAATCGGTGCGGCAGCAGTTGCGGGCGCGGCCCACGGGTCGAAGCCGGAGCCGGGCTCGGCCGCGATAGGCAGCGGCGTGGACTGATGCTGCGGCTGGGGCGCGTAGGGGTTGGGCTGCTGATAGTGCTGGTTCGGCGCGGCGGGTTGGCCGGCCTGCTCGAACTCGCGGCGGATTTCGGTGCTGGCATCCTTGAACTCGCGGATGCCCTTGCCGAGGCCGCGTGCCAGCTCAGGAATTTTGTTGGCCCCGAAGAAAATCAGGATGACGACCATGATGAGGATGAGCTCAGAGCCGCCGATGTCGCCCAGAAATAATACGAAGGGAGTGTGCATGGCTAATAAAAGCGCGGGTTAGCGCGGCTGGTTAGTAGGGTCGTTGGGGTTGTAGGCGGGCGGCGTGGGCTGCTGATAGCCGGGCTGCTGGGGGTAGCCATTGGGCTGCGGCTGGTTGTAGCCGGGCTGTTGGTTATAGTTCGGCTGCTGGGGCTGGCCGTAGCCGGGCTGCTGCGAGGGAAACTGCTGCTGGTAGGGCGGCTGGCCGGGCTGGTCGCGGTACTGGGGCTGCTGCTCATCGGCCTTGGCCGTAGCGTCCTTGAACTCACGCACGCCCTGGCCCATGCCGCGGAACAGCTCGGGAATGCGCTTGGCCCCGAACAATAAGATGATAACAAAGAGAATAAGCAGAATTTCGGTAGTACCGAAGCTGCCGATAAGAAACAGGGAATGGAGCATCAGAGGGTGGGCGCCTGGGCCCGGTGGAGGGTTAGAAAAACGGATATACGCAGCCGAACGGGTTTTGGCGTGCCAAAGATACCGCTTGGCAGATGTTTTGCGGATGAACCCGCCGTTGGGCAAGCGAAACGAGGGAGTTGAACGCCCCAACAGCAGAGTTGGCCGGAAGGTGCTAATCTGGCGTAAGACACGGCCGTAGCTTTGTCGCTACCTTCGGGTGCCGCGGCTTTCGCCGCCTCCGAGGGCTTTCCTTTCTCCGACTGCCATGAAAATGCCTTCTCCCTCCGCCCTGATTTCCGATGAGCAGGACCGCCTCGAAGCCCTGCACAGCTACGGCATTCTCGATACGGAACCCGAGCCGGTGTTCAACGACCTGGCCCAGCTGGCGGCTTACGTGTGCGGCACGCCTATGTCATCGGTGTCGTTGCTCGATGATGAGCGCCAGTGGCTGAAAGCCCGCGTTGGAATCGACGTACGCGAAGTGCCCCGCGAGCAGACTTTCTGCCAGTACGCGCTGCGTTCCAGCGGCGTGTTTGAAATTCCCGACACCCACGCCGATGCGCTGTATGCCAGCAACCCGATGGTAACCGGCGCGCCGCACATCCGCTTCTACGCCGGCACGCCGCTGCTCACGCCCGAAGGCTACCCCCTGGGCACCCTCTGCGCGTTCGATACCGTGCCCCGCTCGCTGAGCACCGACCAGCGCGAGGCCCTGCGCCTGCTGGCCCGCCAGGTAATGGCCCATTTGGAGCTGCGCCGCACCCGCCTGTTGCTCGACGACGAGCGCCAGAAGCTGGAAGGCGTTATCCGGCTGGCCGGCCGCTCCGACGGGCTGGCCCAGACCTATAGCCGACCGGATATTTTTGTGAAGCAGGAGCAGCGCCTCATCCGCATCCCTACCGCCGACCTGCTGTATGTGGAAGCTCTGGGCGACTACGTGAACCTGTACCTGGGCCGCGAGCGCCTCACCGTGTACGGCACCATGAAGGACCTGGAAACCAAGCTGCCCAGCGCCGATTTTGCCCGCATTCACCGCAAATACATTGTGCGGCTCGACCGCATTGTGGCCATCGAAGGCGACTCGGTGGCCCTCGAAAGCAGCCCGGTAAGCGGGCCAGGCCGGGTGCCCGTGCGCGTGTCCATCGGCAGCTCCTACAAAGCGGGCCTGCTGGCCCGCTTGACGGTGATTTAACTACTTGGCTACTTCCTGCGAAGCATCAACACGGCGAAACCAGTCGTTCGTCGGCGAAATTGGATATTTCAACGAAATGCGCTGGCTGAGGCCTTTCCGGCCGTGCATCTTTGCTACGGTTATCGGCAGAAGCAGATGAAAATCCCCTTCCGCTGACAGCTAAGTTTGTTTTCATAGCTCGGAAAGACCCGCACCTCTGGTTCGGGTTTTTTTTTGCGCCGTGGTTTAGCGGTGTCCCAGCCAGCTTTCGGGGTTGAGGTTGGACGAGTTGTGCCACACCTGAAATTGTACCTCGGAGGTACCTTCGCCGTCGGTGGCGACTGTGCCGATGACCTCGCGGGCCCGCACGCGCTGGCCTTCCTGCACGTTCACCGAGCGCAGCTTGGCATACACCGTGAAGAAGTCGCCGTGCTGAATCATAACGATGGTATTCATGCCCGCGATGTTGGTGATAGTGAGCACCTTGCCGTCGAAGCAGGAGCGGACTTCTTCCCCGGCCGCCGTTTGAATATCCACGCCCCGGTTTTCCACGGTCACGTTTTTAAGCACCGGGTGCGGGTGGCGCCCAAAGCGCTGGCTGATGAACCCGCGGCTGACGGGCCAGGGTAGGTGGCCGCGGTTGCCAGCGAAGGACGACGAAGCCAGGGCCGTTTCGGGCGTGAGGGCAATGCGCACGGCGCGCCGGTCGGCGGCGGCTTCGGCGGCGGTTTCGGGGGCGTCGTTTTCGGGGGCGGCGGTGGGGTCGTCGTTGCGGCTGTCGCTGCTGGCGGTAGATTCCTCACGGCGGGTGGGGGAGGCGTTGTCGCGGCGGTTGCGGGCGGCGGTGCGAGCGTCGCGCTCGGCAGCGCGGGCGGCTTCGCGCCGGGCGGCGAGGCGGGCGGCCCGGGCGGCGCGCACAATTTCTTCGCGCACCCGCTCGGCAATCAGGTTGTCGAGGCGGTTCACGGCTTGGCGACGCTCTTCCAGCTCCTGGCGCAGGCCCTGTTCCTGCTGGCTGAGCTGCTGCACCATCTCATCTTCTTTCGATTTCAGGGTGAGCAGGTTACGGTTTTCGCTAAGCTGGCTGTTGAGCAGGCTGCTTTTGCGTTGCTGCTGTTTCGTCAGGCCCGTAAGCTGCTCGTGCAGCCGGTACTGCGTGCCCATGATGCGGGCCGCCTGCCGCTGCCGCTCCTCGGTGTACTGCCGGATGTAGCGCAGCCGCAGCGCAAACTGGTTGAACGACTCCGAAGCAAACAAAAACATGAGCCGGTTGAAGCCATTGGCGGTTTTCGAGGCCGTGTAGAGCAGCCGCGCATACTCGGCCTTGAGCTGGGCCAGCGTCTGCTGGGTTTGCACCACCTGTTTCACCGTTTGGTGCACGTTGGTTTCGATGCCCTGCAGCTGCGTCGAAATTCCCCGAATGACCTGTTTTTTCTCCGTCAGCTTCTCGCTGATGACGTGCAGCTGGCCCAGGCTCACCTTCTTTTTGGCCTGCGTCTGGTCGAGGGCCTGGCTGGTGCGCTCAATCTGGCGCAGGTTGTTCAGGCGCTCGCGCTCCAGCTGGGCCTTGCTTTTGCCGCGCGGGCTGCTGCTGGCAGCGCGGCGCGGCGCGGGTTTGCGGCGAGCGGGGGCCGGGCGCGGGGCTTGTTTAGCCGTTTTGCCGCGCCGGGCAGGCTGCGGACGCTTCTGCTGAGCCAGCGCCGGGCCGACGCTCAACCATCCTCCCAGCAACAGGAGCAGCCACCAATAGCCCCGGCGTGCGCCAGTGGCTGACGGAAATGCTACTTTATTGGTCGGGAATGCCTGCTTGCTCAACGGAGAGGATGTTCAAAAACCTACCAATCTGGTAGAAACGCAAAATTAGGCAGCCGCCGCGGGTATTCCGCACGGCGGGCCGGCCTAGCGCAAGCGGCGGTAGCCCTTGGGCACCTCAAACGGGAACGACAAGCGGCTGCGGCTCACTTCCACTTTGTTGTAGTTGATGGCGGCCGTGACGGCCCCGGCCGACGGCTGCTGCGCCTGCACAAACAGCGCGTGGGCAAACGGCAGCGGCTGCTGGGCATCCAGGGGCTGGAAATCGGTGTAATCGACGGTGAGGTTGCGCTTGGCGGCCTCGTCGCTCAAGCGCAGTTGCTGCACGCGGCCGGTGTTGCCGGCCTGCAACAGGTGCTCGACCAGCACGCTGCTCAGGTTGTAGCTCACGCGCTGGCGGGCGGCCTCTTCGGTGGCCACGGTGGGCTTGGTGCCGGCGGGCGCGGGCAGGTAGTCGCCGAGCAGCAGCGTCTGCATCTGGGCGAAGCTCACGGGCACGTTCAGCAGCTTGGTGAGGTAGTCGTAGCCGCCGCTGAAGTAGGTTTTTTCCAGCCGGTTCACCACGTGCACCGAGTCGCGGGTAAGCACGGCGCGCACGCCCTCAAATCCTGCCAGCCCGGCCGAAACCCAGATAACGCTGTCGCGCCGCACCCGCATCGAGAGGTTAGCGCCCTGCTTGTTGCCCTTCATCGTCACTTGGGCTTTGCCCTTGATGGTGAGGAAGTCGAAGGCCGTGTTCTGCGCCTGCACTGAGGGCAATGTCGGCTCCATGGCGGGCGTAGAGGTGCCGGGGCCGGTGGTCGAAACAGTAGGCGTGGCCTTGCGGGCGCAGCCGGCAAGGCCAAGGCCCAAGGCCAGCAGCAGCGTGTATTTATTCATAAAGCTTGTGTTCTTTCAGTTTGCGCTCCAGCATCTCGGAGGTGCCGCCGGCTTTGCGGGCGCGCTGCCACTCGGCGGCGGCTTTCTCCTTGTCGCCGAGTTGGTAGAGAATGTCGCCGTAGTGTTCGATGATGGAACCGTCCGTCGACTTGGTAATGATTTTATCGAGCACGTCTTTCGCTCCGGCGTAATCCTTCTGCTTGTAGAGCACCCAGGCATACGTATCGAGGTAGGTCTCGTTCTCCGGAAACTGCTTTACGACCTTGCCGGCCATCGTTTTGGCCTTGTCGAGCTTCACGCCGCGCAGCGATAGATAATAGCTGTAGTTGTTCAGCACCAGCACGTTGCTGGGGTCGCTGGCCAGCGAGGCTTCGTAGGAGGCGTCCGACTTGTCATCTTCGTGCAGCTCGTGGTAAGCCTCGCCCAACTGGGCGTCGAACTGGGCTAGCAGCGAGGCATTGTTGGCGGCCAGCTTGCGGCCGTGCTCCAGCGACTTGGCGGCGCGGGCCGGCTGCTTCTTCAGCTGGTAGGCAATGCCGTTGTAGAACCAGAACTGCGCCTGATTCGGGAAAATCTCCAGCGCGCGGTTGCTGTGCAGCAGCAGCGAGTCGGTCTGGTTCAGCTCCCCATCCAGCCCAATCACCTGCTGCCACACCTCAAACTTCGAGTTGTCGTAGCGCAGCGCGCGCGAGTAGGCGTTGCGGGCCTCGGCCTTGCGGTCGGTTTGCACCAGCACGTCGCCGCTGATGGCGTAGGCTTTAGCCTCGCGCGGGTGGGCCGTCACGGTAGCGGCGGCCAGGTCGCGGGCCAGCTGGTTGATGGATTCCTGCGGGCTGGGCAGCTGCTTAAGGTAGCCGATGAGGATGCGCACGGCCACGTCGATGTCGAGCGACGGACTGCTCAGGGCCAGGCGCAACTCTTGGGCTGACTCGGTGGCCAGGTTCTGCTGGCGGTACACGTCGGCCAGAATCAAGTGGGCCTGGGCGGCGCTGGGGTCGAGGCGCAGGGCCTGCTGGGCCACGCGCAAAGCATCGGGCAGGCGGTTGTTGTTGGCGTAGAGCTCGGCCTGGGCCAGCACGTAGCGCACCTCGTTGGGGTTGGCCTTGATGAGCTTTTCACCCTCGACCAAAGCTTGGTCCAGCTTGTTCTGCTTGAGGTAAATCTGCTGCTTCTTGAACGAAATCTCGTCGACCTGCCCGAATTCCTTTTCGGCCTGGTCGAGAGTGGTCAGGGCTTCGGGCAGCTTGCTCTGGGCCAAATACAGGTCGGCGAGGTTGAAGAGGTAGCTGCCCGAATTGGGCACTTCCTTTATGAGCGTGGCGTAGGTTTTAATGGCCGAATCGTACTGCTTCTGGCTGGCCTGAATCTGGGCCAGCAGCAGGTAGTAATAGGCATTCTTGGGGTCGATGCGGGTGGCCGACTCGGCGTAGTTAGCAGCGTCGCGCATGTTGCCGCTCAGCATGTTGGCCTCGGCAATCTTGTAGTTGATGGCCGCGTTGTCGGGGTCGATGGCGTAGGCCTTCAGCAAGCTTTCGAGGGCCTTGTTGTAGTCTTCGAGCAGCGAATATTTCACGCCGTCCACGAACAGGGCTTCGCTGCGCTCGCGCTCGCGCTCGGTCATCAGCGACGACATCTGGGCGCGCAGCGCGGCGCGCTTGGCGCGCGCTTCGGCCAGCTTCTTTTCCAACTCGTGCTGCTCCTTTTCGAGGGCTTTTTGCTGGCGGCGCGTCAGGGGCTTTTCGGACGCGGCGGGCACGTTGCTGCCCTCGGGCACCTGCGCCACTACCACGCCGCCCAACAGGCCGGCCCACAACACCACGCTCAGCACAACTCGACGCATCATAGCAGCAGCCATATAACAAAGCCGGACGCAGGGCCCGGCTCCCAAAATTAAGGGGAATAAACCAACGACGCGGCCCCCATCAGAAGGCCGCGTCGCTGCTAACGTTAATCAGGTGAAAAATATCACACCCGCAGCTGGTTATAATCGCCGAGGCTCAAATCGTCGGGGGTGCCGGCCACGGTGGCGAAGTTGCCCACCATCGAATTAGTGATAACCACGTTCAGCAGCGAGGCCGACTGCTGCACGATGGAGTTGCTCAGGCGGGTGTCGCGCACGTTGGCGTGGGCACCCAGGCTCACGTGTGGGCCCACCACCGAGTTGGTGATGACGGCACCCTCGCCCACGTACACCGGCTCGATGAGCACCGAGTTGGTGATGGTGGCCGACTCGTGCACCAGGCTCTCGCCGCGCTCCTTCAGGTACTCGAGGTAGCGCTGGTTGGTGAATACAGTAGCGTCCTTGTTGCCGCAGTCAAGCCACTCCGTCACGCGGCCGGGCACGAAGACCGTGCCTTTGTTCTTCATGTTTTCGAGGGCGTTGGTGAGCTGGTACTCGCCTTTGTCCTTGATGTCGTTGTCGAGCAGGTATTGCAGCTCGCTGCGCAGGTACTCGCCGTCCTGGAAGTAGTATATGCCGATGATGGCGAGGTCCGACACGAATTCCTGGGGCTTCTCCACGAACTCCGTAATCTGGCCCTGCTCGTTCAGCTTCACCACGCCGAAGGGCTTAGGGTCGTCCACCTTCTGCACCCAGATGGTGCCGGGCACGCTCGAATCGAGCACGAAATCCGCTTTAAACAGCGTATCGGCGAAGGCCACGACCAGTGGGCCGGTCAGGCTGTCCTTGGCGCAGAGAATGGCGTGGGCGGTGCCCAGCGGCTCATCCTGGTACACGATGGTGCCCTTAGCGCCCACTGATTCGGCGATTTTCACCAGGCTCTTTTCCACCTCCGCGCCGAAACGGCCGATGATGAAAGCCACTTCGTCCACGGGTTCGCCGCACACTTTGGCAATATCCTCCACGAGGCGCTGCACAATGGGCTTGCCGGCGATGGGCACCAGGGGCTTGGGAACGGTGAGGGTGTGGGGGCGCATGCGCTTGCCCATGCCGGCCATCGGGACGATGATTTTCATGTTTCTTGGTTAGTTGTCAGTTGTTGGTTGTCAGTTATCAGGCGGTTGTTGCCAGTTCTGTAACGATGTCTGCTTCTTACAACTGACAACGAACAACTGACAACTAACTACTAGCGCCCCGTGCTACCATACCCGCCCGCGCCGCGTTGGGTTTCGCTCAAGGTTTCGACGGGCTGCCAAGCAATGGTTTCGTGTTTGGCAACTATCAGCTGGGCAATGCGTTCGCCGTCGTTCACCACGAAGGGCTCGTTCGATAAATTCACGAGCAGCACCCGCACTTCGCCGCGGTAGTCGGCATCAATCGTGCCCGGGCTATTTACCAGCCCGATGCCGTGCTTGAGGGCCAGGCCGCTGCGGGGCCGAATCTGGGCCTCGTACCCGACGGGAATTTCCAGGCTCAGCCCCGTGGGGATAAGGGCGCGCTCGAGCGGGCCGAGCGTGACGGGCGCCGTCAGGTGGGCGCGCAGGTCGAGGCCGGCGGCGTGGGGCGTCTGGTACTCGGGCAGCGGGTGGCTGGAATGATTGATAACGGGGATGCGCATGCGGGCAGGGTAGGGGTGGGCAAATATAGAACTAGCCGTAGCAACTGCCCCGCGTGCATCGGGCTTATTCCGCGGTTGCTTCGGTGATTTCGGCAGCGGTTTGGCGGCCGTGGCGGCGGTCGAGCCAGTTCATGACGGGCGTGGCCAGCACGCCGTGCACGGTGATGGACAGCAGCATGGTGAAGGCCAGCACCGCCCAAATCTGGCGGGCCTGCGGGAAGTCGGCCTCGCCCAGCGCGTAGGCCACGTAAAACACCGAGCCGATGCCCCGGATGCCGAAAAAGGAAATCACGGCCCGCTCGGCCAGGTTGATGCGCGGCGAGCGGATGAGCGTGAGCATGCCGCCCAGCGGCCGCAGCACCAGCACCAGCAGCACCCCCAGCGCCGCCCCCGGCCAGGTAAGGGCCCGCAGCAAGCCATCGGCAATGGCCGCGCCCAGCAGCAGCAGAATAACGACGATGAACAGCCGCTCCATCTGGTCCGTAAAAGCGTGCATGAGGCGGTGGTACTCGTGCTTGCGCTCGCGGCTGCGCAGCGTGATGGCGGCAATGAACACCGCCAGAAAGCCATAGCCGTGCACCAGCTCCGTGATGGCGTAGGACGTGAGCGTGACGGCCAGCGCCACAAACCCGTAGCCCTCGGTTTTGATGCTGACCCGCTTGGGCAGGTTGAAAATCAGGTAAGCCAGGAATTTGCCCGACAGCCAGCCCAGCAGCACGCCCACCCCAATGCGGTAGCCCACGTCCATCCACAGCCAGTGGCGCAGCCGCTCGTCTAGCGGCACGGCCGTGGGCAGCAGCGCCAAGGCCAGGTACACGAAGGGAAAGGCCAGGCCGTCGTTCAAACCGGCCTCGCCGGTGAGGGCGAAGCGCACGTTGTCTTCGCGGCCTTCGCCGGGGTCGCCCACCTGCACGTCGCCGGCCAGCACGGGGTCGGTGGGGGCCAGGGCGGCGGCCAGCAGCAACGCCGAAGCCGGTGCCAGCCCCAGCAGCCAGTGCCCCGCCAGTGCCAGCCCGGCAATGGTGAACACCATGAGCACGAGCACCAGCAGCAGCGGCGAGCGCCAGGCCCGCAGCGAAAACGGCCGGTCAATCTTCAGCCCAGTGCCCGTGAGGGCCACAATCACGCACAGCTCCGAGAGGTGCTTCACGAAGACGGGGTGCACCAGCGGGTCGGCGTGGGGCAGCGGAATGGGCAGGCTGCACACGCCCAGCCCCAGCAGAATGTATAGAATGGGATACGAAAGCGGGTACTTCTCGAGCAGCGACGGCAGCCAGGCCACACCCAAAATGGCAATTCCGAGCAGCAGCAGGGCAATGGTATAGTAGGGCATGGGCAAAAAGAACCAGCGGCCCGGTACTACGATAACGCCGGCCGCCGGGTAAGGTGAAGCCTCATTTATACGGCATTGCCCGCGTAAGGGCCGGGTGATGGTGTGGCCAGCGCCGCCACCGCCGCGCTCGGATTTTCCGCTTTGGCTGCTCCCAACACTGGCCCGGCCGCCACTGGCGAGGGCCAAAAGCGGCGGCTAGCGGCCCAGGTAGCGCGCCGTGGGCACCACCCGATAAGCCGGGTCGGCGGCCAGAATGCCTTGCAGCGACCCCGCGTGCCGCGCCCCGATTATCAGGAGCTGGCGGGTTTGCCTGGTTTGCAGCTGGGTCGTCACGATGTTAGAATACACCTTCAAATCGCGGTTGTAGAACACCGAGATAAACTCCGCGCCCACATACCTGGGGTTGATAAACGCAGCGTCGACCATCTCGTCGGGCTTGAGCGTGCCGTTAGTGACGCGGGCCGGCGTGCAATACACCAGCGCGTGCAACTGCTGCAGGGTAGCCGGCGCATTAATGGTGCGCAAAAACTGCCCAATGGTGCCACCGGCCAGCAATTGCTGGCCAAAGGGGTCGGAAAACGCGTGCCAGTCGGCATCGGCCTGTTTGTAGAGCTCGATGTTCTGGCCGGCGTTCAGGATGCTTTGCGACGTGCCGCCCGGCGCGTTCACGCACTGAATGCGGGCCAGCCCCAAGCGCTTGCCCAGCGCGAAGCCCAGCTGGTACACCTCGCTGCGGCCGCCGGGCAGGGTGTTCAGGTCGAGTTGGCCCTGCCGGTAGCGCTGGTACAGGCTATCGATGCGGCCCTGCTGCTCGGGTAGCTCTTCCACCAGAATACCGTCGGGCTGGTAGCGCTGCAGCCCATCGAGCACGGCGGCCAGCTCGGCCTGGCGTTTGGGCGTCAGTACGTCAGAATTGGGGTTGCCGGCCTTATAGAGCTGCGACAGGTGGCTACAGCCCATCAGCAGGATGGAAGTGGGAGCACTGCCCGGGCGGGCGCTGGCGGCCAGTGGCGTTTTAGTAGCGCTACAGCCGAACAAGCTCAAGGCCAGCCCCAGCAGGCTGGTAGCGAAATGCCGGTTACGATTACCGAACAACTGCATAAAAAATGGAAAGGATGAAACAGTGCCTAAAGGCCCGTTGGACGCTGCAAAGCTGCACAGGCCACCGTAATTGGCCGCAAGCCTCTCCAAAATAACCCCGCCGCTCCCAGCGCGGCTGCCGAACGAGGCGCAGAAACCCCGGACTCGCCCCCGCACGCATGCTCCTGGTGAGGCCAAGCCCTGCCGCGGTGCTTACGCCAGCAAACTACCCACCGAAGGGATTTTCCAGAAAGGCATGTACTCCGTCCAGCCCAGGAAGAAGGAAAACAGCCCGTGGATAAGCGGCGCCAACAGAAAGCTCAGCACCAGATAGGCGGCCGTGGTGCGAGCATTCAGCTTCAGCACCAGCGGGGGCAGCAGCACCGTGATGAGCATGGGGATGGGATAGTACACCCACCACGGCAAGCCCGCCGTGGCGCCATACTTGCCGAACAGCATCCCAAACACCACCACTACCAGGGCCAGAGCTGCAATCTGAACGCGCTTGGCGCGGAACTGCTCCTTGGGCAATAGCAGCCGCACCATCAGCCAGAAGACCAGCAGCGAAGCCGCTATCATAAAAGGGAAATGCCACGCGGTGTTCATCGCCACAATATAAGTGCGCCGGGCCGGCTACGGCCCCGAATCCTATCCCAGCCGCCTCCGCCGCGAAGGCGGCTGAACGATGCGTCAGTTACTTCCCATGAGTAACCTCTAGAATCCGGCCGTCGCGTTTGCTTATCTCGATATAAGCCACACCGCCGTCCATGTCCTTTGGCAAGGAGCCTTCCACTACCCACACGCCTTTGCTGTTTAACGTAGCCTGATACGGCTTTTCGCTTAGAACTTTCTTACCGTAGATAGGTAACCAGACCACTTCGGCTATGCGCTTGGCCGTGGCAGCATCGGGCACGAAACCGCCACTTGGCATGAAACTCGGCGATGCGGTGGGCTCTTGCGGCCTTGCCTTTGGCGTTTGGGCCTTGGCGCTGCTTGCTACCATTAGCAAACCCATAATGAGTGAGAGAGAAACTAACTGCTTCATTCCGCAACCTACGGTCCCCACGCCCCAGCTGCCCCCGCCGCGAAGCGGCTGAACGATGCTTAGCTTTTCTCGCCATTCCGCGCGAGCTTCCCCAAAACCAACCCAGCCGCCCCCGGCGCAAAGCGGCCGGGGAACTTAGAGCTTCTTATTCTTATGACGCGGTTTGCCTTGAGGCTTTATCGGCTTCAGTCGCCTAGAAAAATCTGGTGGCGGTGGAAAAGCTTCGCTACCCAAAACCTCAAGCTTAGTACGCGCTGGTTGCGGATTTCGGCGCTGGACCATCACGTAATACTCGCGATGCACTCGGTTAGCGTCATAATCTAGATTGATGTATTGACGAGGAGCTTCGTAGCATTGCCAAGCGCTGTCAGTAGCCTGTTCCACATGGGGATTGTCGTAGCGGGTAAGGCCTCGGGCCAAAATGGCTGCCCGCACCAGCGCGTACTCCCGCCTGCTGGCGGAACGGTGACTAATCAGGTTCCAATTACCATCACCGGGGTAAACGGCTAGGAACATGCTATCGGCAAATTCACCCGGTTGCCGTGGTGGGTAGGCCCACCAATAGCTTATGCAGCCAAAGTGTTGGTCGTTTTTGCGGCTCGCCAACCGCCAGCCCCGGGCTTGTAATTCCTGATTGGTAACGGCGAAGGGTTGCTGCCGCATCCGCATCAGTTCTTCAAGCGTGAGTAATTGCGGGTCTGGAGCAGGAGCTTGGGCAGTGGCTTGTGCCCAAACGCAGCCAGCACTACTTAGCACCGTCAGAAGAAAGCAAAGGCACAACAGGTTCATGGTGCGAAAAAAGCAGAAAGTCACCGCGGTTTCTGCGGCAGCTAGAGACGAATGTTCTTAGCTCGGCCTTACTGACTCGCACCCACCCTTAGCCGGACTCTGGCTGGTAGCTATTAGACGACGTGCGCTGGATAGAAAGTTACTGAGTTCCGACCTCTTATTCACCGCGTACCACTTGCCGGAGCTTATGCCCCAACGCACCCCAGCCGCCCCGGCGCGCAGCGGCAATAGAAACTCCAGTATCTTCACCACATGGAATCCTTGCAGCATCGCATCACTACCAACCCGCGCCAGTGCGGCGGCCGGCCCTGCATTCGCGGCATGCGCATCCGCGTGGCCGACGTGCTCCAGCTCTTTGCCGCTGGCCTCAGCGCCGAGCAGATTCTGGTCGAGATGCCCGACCTTGAAGCCGCCGACCTGCAAGCTGCGCTGCAGTACGCCGCCCGCCAGATTGACTACCCGCGCCTCGCCGCATGACCTTCTGGATTGACGCGCACCTCTCGCCGCTCATCGCCGCCTGGATAAAGTGGAAATTCCCCGTTGAGGCCGTCGCGCTCCGCACGCTAGGGCTGCGCGATGCCGAAGACGAAGAAATATTCCGGGCGGCCAAAGCCGCCGGAGCCGTCGTGCTCACCAAAGACGCCGACTTCCGGCAGCTACTCGACCGTTTCGGCCCGCCACCGCAGGTTATCTGGCTCACGTGTGGCAATACGTCCAACGAGCGGCTGCAAGAAGTGCTGTTGGCTACCCTGCCTGCCGCGATAGAATTACTGGAAGCTGGGGAGCCCTTTGTGGAAATCGGCAACGTCCTGCCTTAGTTACTGCCACCCCCACGCCCCCCAGCCGCCCCCGGCGCGAAGGCGGCTAAGCTTAGAGTTTCTTGCAATTCCGCGCGAGCTTCTTCAAAAACAAACCAGCCGCTACCGGGGGCGGAAGCGGCTAGGTGATACAGGAGCTACAAAACAGTTAAGCGGCCTGCCGAGCAGCGTGAGCAGCCGGCGCGGCTACTTCAGCGGCGGGCAAGGTTATTACCGCTTGTGTGGTACCGTCGGGGCGTACAAATTCTACTTCGTAAGCTTCGCCCTGCCGATACACCAGCACGACGGTCCCTACGGCTCCGGTAGGCAAGCCGCATTCAGGGTGCGCTTGCTGCAATTGCACGATGTCTAATTCGGCGAAGGGTTTCATTAGCGGTCGAGTAAGTGAGCGGTGATTAACAAAACGAACGTGCCGGGCGATTGTTCCATCCACACGGTGCGGAGTGGGTATTCGCGGCCGTTAGGAGCCAGCAACGGGCCATCTACCACAAATTTAACGCCGTAAGGCGATTCCTTTTCTTCCGTCACCGGACGGAAATGGCCGTGCTCAATCAAGTCGGCAATCAGCCGCTCGTAGTGCTCCCGCGAATACCCGATGCCAAGAAAGAATCTGGCCTTAGCCCCGCCAATCGGGTGGTCAGGATTGAGCAGATAGTCCTGCACCTTGTTGGCCGCCACAAACAGCGGCTTGTCGTGAAGCGTCATCCGGTAAAGCTACTGCCCCGGCCCCACGGCCCCCAACCTCACCCCAGCAGCCCCACGCCCCCACCCCAGCCGCCCCCGGCGCCGCAGCGGCTGAACGATGCTTAGAGTTTCTCGCCATGCCGCGCGAGCTTCCCCAAAACCAAACCAGCCGCTCCCGAGGCGGGGGCGGCTGAACGATGCTTAGAGTTGCTTGCAATCCCGCGCAAGCTTCCCCAAACCAAACCAAACCAAACCAAACCAAACCAAACCAGCCGCCCCCGGCGCGCAGCGGCTGGGCGATGCGTTGGTTTCTCGCCATTCCGCGCAAGCTTCCCCAAACCAAACCAGCCGCCCCCGGCGCGCAGCGGCTGGGCGATGCGTTGGTTTCTCGCCATTCCGCGCAAGCTTCCCCAAACGCAAACCAGCCGCTCCCGGGGCGGAAGCGGCTGGTGATGCAGCGAACTCACAGCAATTTGAGAGTTGTTACTACATTTGTTGAACATAAGTGAGGCTGCTCGTCCCGAACACCCCACCGTTGGAGTTACCGTCGTTTTGCGAAGAACCGGAATACGCCACCACCTTTACGATAAACTCTTTTGCCTTTTATCGTAATGAATGGCGTAAACACTTCAACATAACTCGGGTCATTGGCTTTGTCTGCCATTTGCTTTGTTTACTGAAGTAACTGGTGAAAAAATACGAGGCCGGGACCTTCCCGTCAAGAACCCAGTTGAGCGCCAACTCAACTGGGTTTTTTATTTAACTGACACCAGGGCTAAAAAGCTCTAACGGTGCTTTGTTGCGCTTAGCATTGTCCTCTAGGGTGTCTTCTACATCCTGTTCTGTCTTGCCCACAATCTTCTCATTGCTCTCCGCTATTCGCAGTGTCAGAGGTTTTCTGTTGGCAGGTATCTGCAGATGTCTTGTTGCGATGGCAAACTCTGCTTTCAGTCTACCATCTTGCCCAAACCAATCAGAGGAAACAAAGTGATATCTAGATAGGCTGCCTTTTTCAAGAAACTTAAAAGCTTGGTCCCTGCCAATCATCCGGGATAACGTGGGACCTATATTTTTCAGATTGTCTTTTGAAAGAATACGGTCCAGGTTTTTCTCTTCTTGAATTATTGCGTCCACAACTGATGACGCTCCAACGAATGTTCTAAACCCATACTCTTCAGGGTTCTTCAAGACATACATGATTTTCTCAGCGTGAGTCCATGCTGAACTATACTCCCGTGTTACTTGGGCAGAATTAGCAACTGCTACCGTTTCTAAAGCCTTTTCGCCTTGGTGTTCTATAGAGGTTATGTTAGACACTACAGCAAGTGCTGCCTCCGGTAGGCCCAACTGCTCTAAGAAACTTTTATAAGTCGTTACTGACTCACGAATCGGTGCAAGTTGCCTTTGCAGTTCTTTTTCCTGCTGGATTGCGAGCTGCAACTTCGATTGGAACAAACGCGCAATGTCCTCTCTGTCGGACGCTGGCAAGCTAGACACATCTATTGGCGTTGGCATTGCTTTGAATTGCTTTGATTCGAAACAAATGTACGATGACGTGCAAGACATTCCAAACACATGCAAGTCAATCCAAGTCAAAGCAAATAATATTAGCTAGCGGCAACTCATGCGTTTAGTTCTTACAGGCACTTGCAGACACGTTGCGCTACTTACAAACAGAAGCAAGACGACTAAAATATTGCCCATATAAAAAGGCCACCTCGTGGAGGTGGCCTTTCTGCAAATTATACGCTCTTTCTTCTACTCCTACTACGACCCACAGGCCTCGCAAGCGTCCGGGTTATCCAGGGAGCAGGCCATGTCGGACTGGTTTTGCTCCACCAAGGCCAGGGGCTCCAGGATTTCGGCGGCTTGATTCCACCGTGAATTTGTGGCTAGGCGTTGAGCAAATATACATGGCTTTCATGCCCTTGCAAGTTGCCGCGAACATAACTGCCCCCCGTCGTTGTTCACGGTAGCGTACTTTGTACTAGCTTTACTTAAGCCAGGCCCGGCCCGGTTCCTATCCCTATATTTTCTATGGCTACTCTCACCACCGACCCGCACGGTCGCCTCGCCAAAGCCCAGATTGAGGTCCTGCTCGTTCTTGACGACGACAGCGGCCAGTACGTGGCCTATTGCCCCGCGCTGGAAGTCTCGTCCTACGGCGACACCGAGGAGGAAGCCCGCGCCGCTTTCGAAGATGCCTTGGCCATTTTCATCAAAGACACCGCCGAGCGCGGCACCCTCGACCAGTTCCTGCTAGCCTTGGGCTGGCGCCTGCTCAAGCAGCCCGAGCCCGTTTACGAGCCCCCACGCCTGCCCATCGAACTGCTCAACCGCACGTCCCGTAGCCGTCGCATCCTTACCGAAGAAGTGTTGCTGCCCGCTTAATAGGGCACAAGCGTCCCAATAAAAAAGCCCTGACCAGTGCGGTCAGGGCTTTTTTTATTGGCGTTACTCCTTGGCTTTACGTTTGCGGGCTGCCGCTTTGGCAGCTTTTGGATTAGCTTGTTCCGCCAGCATCCGGTTGAATTCCTCTCGCGTCACCACGCCCGAGAGTTCGAGCGTCACCAGATTGGTGTGCATGTGCAGTACCGGAATATCCTTGTCTTTGTCACGAATAATCAGGTGCCGGAGCAGCTTCTTACCCGCGTCGGGCGGAAAATCCCAGTGCTGGTGGCTGGCCTCGGTGCGAACCAAGACCAGCCCCAGCGCCCGCAGCAGCGCTACGAACTGCTGATAGGGAATTGACTTCACGATAGCCGCAGCTTACGACCCGCAGGCCTCGCAGGCGTCCGGGTTATCCAGGGAGCAGGCCATGTCGGACTGGTTTTGCTCCACCAGGGCCAAGGGCTCCAGGGTTTCGGCGGCTTGCTTTTCCACCGTGAACTTGATGGCGTCGGCGGCGGCTTTGGTGCGCAGGTAGTACATGCCCGTTTTCAGGCCGCGCTTCCAGGCGTGGAAGTGCATGCTGGTGAGCTTGCCGAAGTTCACGTTTTGCACGTGCAGGTTCAGGCTCTGGCTCTGGCAGATGTAGGCCCCGCGGTCGGCGGCTTGGTCGATGATGCGGCGCTGCGAAATCTCCCACACCGTCTTGTACAGGTCCTTGATGTGCTGCGGAATGCGGGCAATGCCCTGCACCGAGCCGTTGGCTGCGATGATTTCCTGCTTCATGGCGTCGTTCCACAGGCCCAGGGCCACCAGGTCCTTCAGCAGGTGCTTGTTCACCACCATGAACTCGCCGCTGAGCACGCGGCGCACGTAAATGTTGCTCGTGTAGGGCTCAAACGACTCGTTGTTGCCCAGAATCTGGGCGGTGCTGGCCGTGGGCATGGGCGCCACCAGCAGCGAGTTGCGGGCGCCGTGCTTCACCACCTCGGCGCGCAGGCTCTCCCAGTCCCAGCGGCCCGAGTCGGGCGTCACGCCCCACAGGTCGAACTGGAACTTGCCCTGGCTCAGGGGCGAGCCGGGGAAGGTTTCGTAGGCCCCGTCCTTGATGGCCAGGTCCTTCGAGGCCGTCATCGCCGCGAAGTAGATGGTTTCGAAAATGTCCTTGTTCAGGCCCGAAGCTTCGTCGCTCTCGAAGGGCATGCGCAGGGCAATGAACGTGTCGGCCAGGCCCTGCACGCCCAGCCCGATGGGGCGGTGGCGGAAGTTCGACTTCTGCGTTTCGGGCACCGGGTAGTAGTTCACGTCAATCACCTTGTTCAGGTTCAGCGTGGCCTGGTAGGTCACCTCGTACAGCTTCTGGTGGTCGAAGGTGGTGTTGCCGGCCTTGTCGGTCACGAGGTAGCGGGGCAGCGCCAGCGAGGCTAGGTTGCAGACCGCAATTTCGTCGGCGTCGGTGTACTCGATGATTTCGGTGCACAGGTTCGAGCTCTTAATCGTGCCCAGGTTTTGCTGGTTCGACTTGCCGTTGGCCGCGTCCTTGAACAGCATGTAGGGCGTGCCCGTCTCCGTCTGGCTTTCCAGAATGGCAAACCACAACTCCTGCGCCTTGATGGTGCGGCGGCCGCGGCCTTCCTTCTCGTACTTGGCGTAGAGGCGCTCAAACTCCGGGCCCCAGGTGGTGTCGAGGCCGGGGCATTCGTGGGGGCACATCAGCGTCCAGTCGCCGTTTTCCTCCACGCGCTTCATGAACAAGTCGGGCGTCCAAAGGGCGTAAAACAGGTCGCGGGCGCGCATTTCCTCCTTGCCGTGGTTCTTCTTCAGGTCCAGGAATTCGAAAATGTCGGCGTGCCAGGGCTCCAGGTAAATGGCGAAAGCGCCCTTGCGCTTCCCGCCGCCCTGGTCCACGTAGCGGGCCGTGTCGTTGAACACCTTCAGCATGGGCACCAGCCCGTTCGAGTTGCCGTTGGTGCCCTTGATGTAGGAGCCCGTAGCCCGCACATTGCTCACCGACAACCCAATGCCGCCGGCGCTCTGCGAAATCAACGCGCAGTTCTTCAGCGTGTCGTAAATGCCATCGATGGAGTCGTCCTTCATCGTCAGCAGGAAGCAGCTCGACATCTGCGGCTTCGGCGTGCCGGCGTTGAACAGCGTCGGCGTAGCGTGCGTAAACCACCGCTCGCTCAGCAAGTTGTAGGTCTTGATAACCGAGTCAATGTCGTCCTTGTGGATGCCCACCGACACGCGCATCAGCATGTGCTGGGGCCGCTCCACCACCTTGCCCTCCAGGCGCAGCAAATACGAGCGCTCCAGCGTCTTAAAGCCGAAGAAGTCGTAGTTGTAGTCCCGGTCATAAATAATGGCCGAGTCCAGCGTGGCAGCGTTCTTATGAATCACCTCCCACACATCGGTGGCAATCAGCGAAGCGTTGTCGCCATTCTTCGGGTCTTCATAAGTATAAAGCCGCTTCATGGTCGACGAGAAGGACTTCGACGTCACCTTGTGCAGGTTGCTCACCGCAATGCGGGCCGCCAGAATGGCGTAGTCCGGGTGCTTGGTGGTGAGCGAGGCGGCGGTTTCGGCGGCGAGGTTGTCCAGTTCCACGGTGGTCACGCCGTCGTAGATGCCGTCAATCACCTTCTTCGCTACTTCGATGGGCGACACATAGTCCATGTGTAAGCCGTAGCAAAGCTTCTCAATCCGGGCCGTGACCTTGTCGAACTTGACGGATTCGCGGCGCCCGTCGCGTTTAATTACTAGCATACCAGTGGTGTTTGGTTGAAGGTTTTTGCTTATATAAGAGTGTCGCCGGAGCGGAGCCAGTCCGGCGGCAAGTAGCTCATTCAGTTGTGGAAAGGGTAGATAAGCCGGCGGCAGTTGGTAGAGCCGGCGTAGTATTGAATCCCGGAAATTACCGCCTGGGTTTTCGCAGGGCAAGGAAAAAAACCGGAAGTTTTCCACACACCCCAAAAGCAAGCCGCCCGGCCACTTTTTCAAGTAGCCGGGCGGCAAAAGCAACTATAGCAACTCTACTATCTAACCGATTTACCGGCTGGCTGTGCCCACCGGGTTGGCCTGCCCCGGCTGGCACGTAAGGATAATGCTCACATCGATGCTCTTGGCGATGTTGTTGCGCACCAGTGCCGGAATCTTAATCTTATAATCGGCGGGCGCCACGTTGAACTTGGACGTCACCACCAAATCGTTGCCGCGCAGCTGCAGCGTGCCCGGCACCCGCACCTTGCGCTTCACATTGTGAATGGTGAGGAAGCCCTGCACATACACCGGCTGCGGCCCGGCACGCAGCTGTCCCTCCGTCGGCATCAGCACCAGCTTGCCGGTGAAGCGGGCCCGCGGGTATTTGTCGCTCTCGGCGTAGTTCTCGTTGAAATGCTCCTGCATCAGCGAGTTCTTGAACTGGAAGTCCTTCATGTACATCGAAAACGCCAGCTGCCCGCTGGTCAAGTCGAAGATGGCCGCCACCCGCGAGTTCAGCGCCTCAATGTCCTCCAGCGGGGCCGAGGAGAAGAAGGTCGTCTGGCCGCTGGCCGTGGAGTAGCGCTGCAGCATGGCCCCCGTGGGCGGCGCCACCGCCGAAGCTGGCGGCACAGGCGCGGTTGATGTTTGCGCATAAACGGCCGGGGCCACCGCGCTTAGCAGCAGAAGCAGGAATAAACCGTATTTCATCAGTAATAAATTGCTGGAAGGTGAAAATAAAATCAGCCCGAGCCGTCGGCTCGGAATATTTTCAACTCGGCATTTTTTACTCTTCGGTTGCCTGGCAAGGCCAGAAAAATAGTGTCTGCAGCAACTGACTATCGGCACATAATACTACCGCTCTATTGCCGCTGTATCTGCCCGATTTTTAGCCGTGTACCACCGCAGCAGGCGCACATACGCGGGTCTTCATACAGCGTGTACGTAAGGCAGATGCGCAACCCACTTTGTTGCAAGTTGGCTGGCAACGAATCCGGCGGATAGGCAGCACCTGCATCCAACTGTATCACGTAGCCATTCTGGTCGCACAGGTTACGGCCGTGCAGCACGGTTGCCTTTGCAAAGCCCGCCCCGCAGGTGGCCTCTTTTTGCGGCGCGTCTTTTTTGCAGGCCGGCAAGCTAGCCGCCATTACCAGAAGCGTAATCGTCCATCGTAAACGCATAGCAGTCGCAGGGTTAAGGTACGGGGCCTTGACCGCTGCGACTGCTAGGCCGTTGCACGATGCATTAGAAATCCTCGTCGAGCGAGAACACGTTGTCGTTGCGCTCGCTCATCACACCGGCCTTCTGATACTCGGCCACGCGCTTCTCAAAGAAGTTGGTTTTGCCCTGCACCGAAATCATTTCCATGAAATCGAAGGGGTTCGTAGCGTTGTAAATTTTGCCGCAGCCCAGCGACACCAGCAGGCGGTCGGCCACAAACTCGATGTACTGCGACATCGTTTTGGCGTTCATGCCAATCAGGCTCACCGGCAGCGCGTCGGTCACAAACTCCTGTTCAATCGTAACCGCGTCGCGGATAATGCTTTGCACCCGCTCCGTGCTCAGCTTATTCTGCAGGTAGCTGTAGAGCAGGCAGGCGAAATCGCAGTGCAGCCCCTCATCGCGCGAAATCAGCTCGTTCGAGAACGTGAGGCCGGGCATCAGGCCGCGCTTCTTCAGCCAGAAAATGCTGCAGAACGAGCCCGAGAAGAAGATGCCCTCCACGGCCGCGAAGGCAATGAGGCGCTCGGCGAAGTTCTCCGAGTTAATCCACTTCAGCGCCCACTCGCCTTTTTTCTGCACGGCAGGCACGGTTTCGAGGGCGTTGAAGAGGTAGTCTTTCTCCTTGGGGTCTTTGATGTAAGTGTCAATCAGCAGCGAATACGTCTCGCTGTGAATGTTTTCCATCATAATCTGGAAGCCGTAGAAGCAGCGCGCCTCGGGCATCTGCACCTCCTGCATGAAGTTCACGGCCAGGTTTTCGTTCACAATGCCATCGGAGGCGGCGAAGAAAGCCAGCACGTGCTTGATGAAGTGCCGCTCGTTGTCGTTCAGGTTGTTCCAGTCTTTCTGGTCCTGGCTCAGGTCGATTTCCTCGGCGGTCCAGAACGAAGCCTGCGACTTCTTGTAGTACTGCCACACCTCATCGTTCTGGATGGGGAAAAGCACGAAGCGGTTGGGGTTTTCAGCGAGGAGCGGTTCCATAGGCGGAGAGGATGTTGATGGCGGTTTTCGGCGGGGAAGGTGGCAGCCAAACCCCGGCCCGCGGGCAGATGTTTGGCCCGGCCACGAGAAAAGCGGGCGGCGTTTCAACTTCAAATATAGCCCCGCGCCCAGGGCCGATTGCCACCGGACTTAGCTTTTTTGTTCGGTATTTTTTAGCTAAGCCGCAGTTTTCTACGCGCCAAAACCCGTCGATTATCCGCGCACTGCCGATGGAAAACCAGGCTCAAAATCAGGTGTTTTGCGCTACTTATCCACATTTGACTTGTGGATAAACTCACTTGTCCCCAAAGTGCCGGCTTTTTCGGCCGATTTGCCGGATTTTTTAACCGTGTCTTAATCTGGCCTTCACTTGCCGCCAAGGGCCTAAAGCCGGCTAAGCGACGGGCAGCCAATGACGATTAACAACTTAGGGTTTGGATTTCCCAAATCAAAGTCGTACTTTTGCCTTCCCATTTCAGAAAAACCCGCGAAAGCTGATGTACGCAATTGTTAACATAGCTGGCCAGCAGACCAAGGTTGAGGCCAACAAATTCGTTTACGCTCACAAACTGGCCGGCAATGTTGGTGACACCGTAACGCTGGGCAACGCCCTGCTGACCGATGACAACGGCACTATCACGGTTGGTGCTCCCGAGCTGAGCGTGGCCGTAACCGGCACCATCATCGCCCACGTAAAAGGCGACAAAGTTCTGGTCTTCAAGAAGAAGCGCCGCAAAGGCTACCAGAAAATGAACGGCCACCGTCAGTCGTTCACCAAAGTAATGATTAACAGCATCGGCTAGTTTTTGAGCTTTTAGCTATCAGCTATCAGCTGTTAGCTCTTTGTTCTACTGGCAGTTACCTTTATTTTAACCAGACGCTAACAGCTAACAGCTATTAGCTAACAGCTCCAACAAAATGGCTCACAAGAAAGGTGTCGGCTCGTCCAACAACGGCCGCGAATCGCATTCGAAACGTCTCGGCGTAAAAATCTTCGGCGGCCAGGCTCTGGTTGCTGGCAACATCATCGTGCGTCAGCGCGGTACCAAGCACCACCCCGGCGCTAACGTGGGCATGGGCAAGGACCACACGCTGTTCGCCCTCGTTGATGGCGAGGTGCAGTTCCGCAAGGGCCGCAAAGACCGTTCGCTCGTAACGGTTGTTCCCCGCGAAGTAGTATCGGTTCCGGCTTAATTGCCTGCTAATTAAACGTTAAAAAGGGCTGCTCCTCACGGGCAGCCCTTTTCGCGTTTGGGTTGGCTGGCTAGCGCGGCGCCCGGGTTGAGTTGCTGAAATACACCCGCAGGTTCAACTGGGACGCCATTTCCCAGGGGCGGCTGATGGTGGCATCGGCGGCGTAGGGCGGCGGGGCTTCGAGGCCCAGGCCGGCACTCAGGTCGTAGAGCAGGTGGCGGCCCGGGCCGCGGTGCTGGGTGCCTACCAATACGAAGGCGCTGGGTGTGAAGCGCGTGAGGCTGCTCGCGCCCCGCTTGCGGCTGCGCGCGCCACCGCGCAGGCGGCCGGCCGCGCTCAAGTCGGTGCTGGTTTCGAAGGCCACGTAATTTCCCCAGCACTCGGCGGGGGCGCCGGCGCAGCGTGCCCGGCTCTGGTTGAAATAGTAGCGCGCTTCCAGGCCGAAGGCGGCTCCGGCGGCCGGGGCCTGGGGGCCACCGCGGCGGCCACGTGGGGCGCGGCCGGCGGCAATGTCGGCCTCGGCCCGAGCCAGCAGGCTGAACTTCGGATTCAGGCGGTACTCGAAGCCCAGAGAAGCCGGGAAAACCAATTGCCAACCCAGATGGTCGGGCAGGTAGAACAGGTGGGTAAGCTGCAGGCCGGCTTTGAGCAGAAAGCGGGGCGAGGCTACCGCTGGTGCTGAGGGCGCACTGGTTTCGGGAGCGGCCGCGGGTACCGGAAGTGAGGGCACGGGAACAGTTTGCGCAACGCCCGCTTCGGGCCGTGCCACCAGGGCCAAACCCAGCCCGGCCAGCGCCATGCTTTGGCGGGCCAGCGGCTGAGAAAAGAAATAACGTAAAGCAGTCCGGCGCATCAGGTTTATTGCTGATTTACAATGGTTCAGCAATATCGGATAAGGCCGGCGCGGTTGCAAGTATGGCGCGGGCGGTGGCGGGCGTTACCGGGCCAATGCGGCGCTGCCCTCGGTGGGCGCCGGGGTGAGGCGGTAGAGGACGGGCTTGCTGGGACTGGCATCGAGCTCCAGGCTGGTGATTTGGAGATTGAGCAGGTAGAGGCCGTCTTCGACTTCATCGGGCACGAAAAGGAGCTCGGTGATGGTGGCTTCGCGGCGGGGCTGAGCCGGGTATTGCCAGAAGGCGTGGTGGGCCAGCAGCTGGCCGGCATCTTCTTCGCGGTCGACGCTGGGCAGGTCGAGCAGGAAATGCTGGATGCTGTATTCGGCCAGATACTCGGCCAGCGCGGGCTCAATGTAGGTGGGGTTGGTGCCGGAGTAGTGACGGTGGCGTTTGGCGTCGTCGTTGGGCAGGGTGCGCAGGACCAGGGCTTCGGGCAGGGCGCGGTCGGGTTGGGCCATGAGGGCCGCCTGCACATCGGCCAGCAGCACCACAAGGTCGCCGTTGGGCTGGGATACCGGGGCCACGCTCACCACGCGGGCCACGAACAGGAAGCGGCGCAGGCACTGGTTGAGCGTGATGGCCGGGTCGGGCGAGATGTGGCCGTAGCACTCGGTGTGCGTGCCGTTGCCGTGGGGTGTGACGTGGATGCGCTGGTAGTTGGTGCTGCCGCCCAGGGCTACGCTGCCCACGAAGCTGCCCACCCGAATGGTATCGAACTGCACGGGCTCGGCCCAGAAGCAGTTTACCTGGCTTTCGCCGGGGGCCAGGGGCAGGGAAATGTCGAGCGGCGCGGCGGGGTCGTAGGTATAAACGCGGCCGGCGAAGGGGTAGGTGGGAAGCATGGACACTTATCAATGAGCAATGAGCAGTAAGCAAAAGAACGTCATGTTGAGCGCAGTCGAAGCATCTCTACCTCGCCATTAATCTATTCGATTGAGTTTGCTACTGCACGCAAGATGCTTCGACTACGCTCAGCAGGACGTTATTTTATCAGCCTCAACAACACTAATTTGTGGTCAGCATCGTCAGAATCCGGCTGATTTCGGCGGCGCGGCTGATGATAATCAGATGCCCGCCGGGCAGCACGTACTGGCTGTGGGCCGCGCCGTGCGGCAGCAATCGGTCGTCGGTGCCGTGAATGCGGATGGCGGGCACCTCGGGCCGGCCGGGCCATTGCAGCAGCCGGGCAATGGCCCAGCGGGTAAAATTGGAGTCGGTGTCGCGCAAAATCTGGGTGAGCAATTGGCGGTCGCGGGTGGTTTTTACGCCAAAGAACCAGCTGGCCAGTGCCGGTAGCTTCGGTAGCAGCTGCGGCGGCAGCAGGCGGTAGAGGCGGGTGGCCCGGGCTACCCGCCCCAGCCAGGGCAACTCGCGCGGGCCGGCGAAGCTGGAAATGAGCACGACGCGGGCCAACGGACGCAGCCGGGCTACTTCCTGCGCCAGCACGCCGCCGAACGACACGCCTACCAGCCAGCAGGGTTGCCCGGGCGGCACGGCCTCGGCGAGGCGGGCGGCGTAGTGGGGCAGGGGCTCGGCGGGCGTCTCGGGCGCGAGCCATTTCAGCACGTGCACTTCGCTTGGCAAGCGCAGGAACTGGAACACCCGCTCATCGGCCCCGAGGCCGGGAATGAGATAGAAAACGGGCGGCGCGGCCACGGCGGGCGCTAGGTGTCGAGGCGCACGAACACGCCTTCGAGGTAGAAGATGTTGTGGGGCTGCGGGTCGTCGTCCTCGGCTTCGCCCTCCTCGGGCACGGGGTAGGTGACGGATAGTTTCAGGGCCACGCTGGGCAGGGGCACGGGCGGGCGGTCGTCGGAGTTGTATTCGAGCAGAGCGGGCCAGTCGGCGGTAGCGAGGGCATCGGCTACTTCTTCCTGCAGGGCTTCGGCGCGGGTATGGGCCAGCGAGAGCAGCGTATCGAGTGCCTTGAAGGGCAGAGCGAGGTGGAAAAAGTGCGTGTCGTGGTCGAAGTGGGTGGTGGCCCACACGGTCACGTCGTCGGTATTGTCGAAGACGATGGTCACGAGGTGAATCTGCTCGACGAAGAAGTCGGCATCGTCGGCAATGCTGTCGCTCAGGAGTTTCATTCGGTTACGGCAGGGGTTTGGAACAGCTCCAGCGTAATGTGGTCGGCCAGCAGCTTGCCAGCGTCGGTCAAGGTAAGCACTTCGTTTTGGATGGTGGCCCAGCCGCTGGCCTGCAGCTCGGCGAGGTAGGCGGCGCGGGTGGCCGGTAGGTCGAGGCCGTGGTGGGTGCGCAGGTGGGCCAGGTCGCAGCCGCGGGCGGTGCGCAGGGTGGTGAGCAGGTACTCGTTGGCGCGGTCGGTGGCGCTGAGCTCGTCAATGGTCACGGGCACTTCGCCGCGCTCCAGCACCGCCGCCACGTACTGCGGGTTGTTGGCCAGGGTGAAGAGGCGGTTGCGGCCGTCGTAGCTGTGGGCGCTGGGGCCGAGGCCGAGGTAGGGTACCCCGCGCCAGTAGTTGCCGTTGTGGCGGCTTTCGCGGCCGGGCCGGCAGAAATTGCTGATTTCGTACTGCGTGTAGCCATGGGCGCGCATTGCCGCTAGCAGCATTTCGAACTGCGTGGCCACAAACTCATCGGGCGCCGCCTTGAACGTGCCTTTTTGCAGGCGGTGCCCGAAGGCCGTGCCCGGCTCGATGGTGAGGGCGTAGGCCGACACGTGCGGCACGCCCAGCGCGAAAGCGTTGGCCAGGTCAGCTTCCCAGATGTGGTGGCCGGGCGCGGGCACGCCGTAAATTAAGTCGATGGAAATGTTCTCGAAGCCCGCATCTTGGGCGCGGCGCACGGCCGTGGTGGACTCCTCGGCGGTGTGGGCGCGGTTCATCAGGCGCAAATGCGGCTCGTAGAAGCTTTGCAGGCCGATGCTGAGCCGGTTGATGCCGGCGGCCTGTAGCTCGGCGAGCTTGGCGGCGCTGAGGTCGTCGGGGTTGGCTTCGAGGGTGATTTCGGCCTGCGGCGACACCGCGAAGTGGCGGTGAATGGCGGCAAAAATCTGCGCCAGCTCATCGGCGGTGAGCAGCGACGGGGTGCCGCCCCCGAAGTAGATGGTGTCGAGCGTAGTATCGGCGGGCAGGTAATCGCGACGCAGTTCCAGCTCGCGCACGATGGCCTCTACTAATTGGCTTTTCAGCCCCAGCGAGGTGCTGAAATGAAAGTCGCAGTAGTGGCAGGCCTGCTTGCAGAAGGGAATGTGGAGATAGAGGCCGGCCATGAGAAACGCGGGTGCAGCAATACAATACTTGCCCGCAAAGGTCGTCACTACTACGCAGAGCAGCTATCAGGTTGCCGGCCGCCGATACTGCGCCCGTCAGCAGCGCAACGGTAGCGGCAAAACCACTGAGGCAAGTCATCGGGCCTCATGCGGCATACTGCGCTGGAGCAACGGGAGCTTCTGCCTTGCTGAGCACAGTTTGCCCCGCTGAAACCAGTCTCAACACCCGTTTCAACACACCAGTGAGCTTGGTGGCTACACCGAAAAACAAGGATTGTCGAAACCTGAAAAAGGAGGAAATGAGAAGCTCTGGCGGTAACTTTTATATTTGGTTATTTGCACAATAACTTCGTTGCGCAGGTATTTCCGCCTTTCTTCATTTCGGCTTCTACTTTATCATTTACAATCGTTTGGCTTCATTCTCTACTTCCACTGCGGCCCACTGCGGCGGGGCCGGTTTTCTTGCTACATCCCGGGCTTCTCGGTGGCATCGCCTGCTGGCTTTGGGCGGGCTGCTGCCGGGCCTGGCAGCCCAGGCGCAGGTGACGGTGATGAGCCGCCAGCCCGCGCGGCACGCCGTGGCGGCACCCCGCAGCTCCGCCGTTGGCGTCGGGTTTTCGCAGGCAATTTCGGCGGCATCGGCCGGCAACCTGCGGGTATATAGTGCCCAGCGGGGCGGCCGGTTGGCGGGCAGCCTCAGCGGCGGGGGCACGGCGGCCCTGTCCTTCGCCCCCGGCCAGGCATTTATGCCCGGCGATGTGCTGAGCGTGAGCCTGCCGGCCAGTATGCTAAGCACCGGCGGCACGGCCCTGGCCCGGCAGGTGTACCAGTTCACGGCGGCCACGGGCGGTGGCGGGAAAGGCTTTTTCGGCGATACCACCGTGGTGGGCAATACGGGCAACCGCGACCAGGTGCTGGGCGACCTCGACAACGATGGCGACCTTGACCTGGTAACAACCGGCGCGCTCTACGGCTGCCGCATTTTTCTGAACAACGGCAACGGCCGTTTCACCTTCAAAACGGGCGTGGTAACGGCCCAAACACCCAGCGGCGTAACGCTAGCCGATGTGAACCAGGACGGCTACCTCGACATGCTGGTGGGCGATGCCGATAACGCGGTGGTGTCGGTTTGCATCAACGATGGCACCGGCGATTTCATCGGCTCGGTAACGGGCGCGCAGAATGCGCCGGTTGGCCTACGCCCGGTGAGTGTGGCCGCCGGCGATGTGGACGGCGACGGCGACCTCGACTTTGTGACAGCCAACAACGGCGGTAACTCGGCCACTGTGCGCTACAACAACGGCGCCCTGCCGCTGCTCTACACCGCTGCCACTACGGTAGGAGTGGGCGTTGGCCCCACGGCCGTGGCCCTGGCCGATGTGGACAACGATGGTGACCTCGACCTGCTCACCAGCAACGCCGGCACATTGAACAGCCCCATTGGTACCGTGAGCCTGTGCCGCAACTCGGGTACGGGCACGTTTGGCGCGCCCACTACTTTTGCCGTGGGCCTGCAGCCCAGCGAGCTGGCCCTGGCCGACGTGGACGGCGACGGCGACCTCGACCTGCTGACGGCCAACACCGGCGGTGCTTCGGTGAGCCGGCTGCTGAACAACGGCAGCGGCACGTTTGCTTCGCTGGCCACCACCAGCCTGCCAGCGGGCAGCACGCCCACCGGCCTGCGCACCGGCGACCTCGACGCCGATGGCGACCTCGACCTGCTGGTCGCGCAGGGCTCCGGTGGCCGGGTATTTACCTGCCTCAACGCGGCGGGCAGCTTTGCGGTGCAGGCCCGCCCGTTGCGCCTCAACCGGCCCGGCACGGCCAGCCCGGTGCAAGCGGTGGGCGTGGCCCTGGGCGACCTGGATGGCGACGGCGACCTCGACCTGATTACGTCTGACGAGCACGGCAAGGTGCTTGCCAGCCTGAACCAGGGCAGCCTGGCCCCGCTACCCGCGCCCGTCATCACGGGGCTGAGCCCGGTTTCGGGCCCGGTGGGGGCCACCGTGACCATCACCGGCACGGCCCTGACCGATGTGGCCGGTGTGTTCTTTAATGGATTGCTGGCTTCCGGCTTTGTGCTCAATGGCACGGGCACCGGCCTTGATGTGGTTGTGCCAGCGGGTGCCACCTCGGGCGTGGTGACGGTGGTGACGGAAGAAGCCGGCACTGCCACTTCGCCCACGCCTTTCACCATTGTTGTTCCCGTGCCGGTGCTGCTCACGGCCATTGCGCCCGCGCGCAATGCCGTTGCGGTGCCCCGCGCCAGCACGGTGGCAGCCACGTTCACGGTGCCCATTACGGCGGCTACGGCGGGCAACCTGCGGGTGTTTGGCAGCCTGCGCCGTGGCGGCCGGCCGGGAGCCGTGAGCGGCGGCGGCACCTCCACGCTCACCTTTGCCCCGAGCCAGGAGTTTGCGCCGGGCGAACTGGTGAGCGTGAGCCTGCCCGGCAGCCTGCAGGCTGCCGATGGCAACCGGGTAAACAAGCAGGTGGTGCAGTTCACGGCCGCCGTGGGCGGTACGGGGCGGCACTATTTTGTGGGCACCGGCACCCTGGCCACGGCCGGGGCGACTGGGTTTCGGGCGGGCGACTTCGACAACGACGGCGACGTGGACCTGGTGGCCCCGGGAGGCGCGCAGGGCCTGCTGCTGCTGCTGAATGACGGCACGGGAACATTTGCGAGCGCCACGCCGCTGGCCGGCACCGCCCCCGCCAGTGGCGTAGTGGTGGGCGATGTGGACGGCGACGGCGACCTCGACCTGGTCAGCTCGGCGACGGCTACCACCGGCAAGACCTGGCTCAACAACGGCAGCGGAGCTTTTGCGGGAGGGAGCAGTTTTTCGGGAGCAATTGGTGCGAGCACCCTGCTGGCTCTGGCTGATGCCGATGCCGACGGTGACCTCGACCTGTTATTCGTAGGCGATGGCCAGATAACGACCCTGCTGAACAATGGCGCCGGTACCTTTGCCAGCCAGGTTTTTTCTGCCAGCAGCGTAACCGCTACCGCGATGACCATTGGCGACGTGGACGGGGACGGGGACCTCGACGTGGTGGTGGCCGGCCGCGACAACTACGGCTACGAGCGCCTCACCGTCAGCCTCAACAACGGCGCAGGCAGCTTTGCGACGGCCGCCGCGCTCACGCAGTCGGCCAATACGGTGCGCAAAATGGTGCTGGGCGACCTCGACGGCGACGGCGACCTCGACCTGGCTCTGCAATCGTACCCCGCCTACAGCTACCGCGTGGTGGTGCTCCGCAACAACGGGGCGGGCAATTTCAGCCAAACGGCCATCTTGGGCCTGGGCGGGAACAGCCTGGCCGTGGGCGATACCGATGCCGACGGCGACCTCGACCTGGTAACCAGTGCGGGCGTCGCCCTCAACGACGGCGCCGGCCAGTTCACCCTGGAGTTGACTCCCACGTCGACAACTGATTCGAACAATGTAGTGCTGGCCGACCTCGACGGCGACCTCGACCTCGACGAACTCTGCGAAGACAATTCGAACACGGTGCTGGTGAAACTAAACCGCCCTGGCCCGCCGCCCACCCTCGCCGGCCTGCGGCCGGCCGCAGGCCCCGTGGGCAGCGCTGTACTGCTGACGGGCACCAACCTGCAAACCACTGCCTCGGTTAGCTTTAACGGAGTAGCTACGGCGGTTTTTACGGTGCTTTCGAATACGCAGCTGGTGGCTACTGTGCCGGCCGGGGCAACCAGTGGCCCGGTGGCGGCTACCACGCCGGCCGGCACGGCTACGGCCCCCGGCTCGTTTGCCGTGCTGCAGACGCTGGCGGCCACGCAAGTGAGCCCGGCCCGCAATACGGCCAATGCCCCACGGCCTTCGACGGTGAGCGTAACGTTTGCCCGGCCGGTGAGCGCGGCCTCGGCCGGCGAACTGCGGGTGTTCAGCAACCGGCGCAGCGGGACAGCCGCCGGCACGGCTACGGCCAGCGGCAGCACTGTTGCGCTGGCCCCCGCCCGGCCGCTGGCCGCCGGCGAGCGGCTGAGCGTGAGCGTGCCCGACCGCCTGGCCGGCACCGACGGCAGCCGGGCCGAGCGCCAGGTTTTTGAATTTACGATGGCCGCCGGCGGAACCGGCACGGGCCTGTTTCTACCCGTGAGCAACGGCCGTCCCTTTGCGGCTTACCGCTCGCCGGCGGGTTTCGCGGTGGGCGACCTCGACCGCGACGGCGACCTGGACGTGCTGTCGAACAGCGGCATTGTGCGCTTCAACGACGGGGAGGGAGCCTTTCCCGATAGCACTATGCTCAGCTACGGCTATTTTGCCGGTACCGCCTCGCGCCACGTGGTCGTGGGCGACCTCAACGGCGACGGCTACTTCGACCTGTTGTCGACGAGTGGAACGGAATACCTGAACAACCAGCAGGGCGGCTTTACCAACCAAGCCTCCCTGCGCGGCTTCGATGACGATACGCGCGACCTGGCCCTGGGCGACCTTGATGCCGACGGCGACCTGGACCTGGTGGCGCCCAACTACGCCCGCGACAGCGTGCGCGTGTTGTTCAACGATGGCACCGGTCACTTCCCTACGCGGCTATTGGTTGCCGTGGGCAGCCGGCCCACAGGCATCAGCCTGGGCGACGTGGACAACGACGGCGACCTCGACTTCATCACCGCCAACGCCGGCGTGAGCGGCAGCAGCCTCAGCGTGGCGCTAAACAATGGCATCGGGGTGTTCACCAGCGTGCAGACGACGGCTGCCGGCACGGGCCTGCTCCAGGCGGTCCTCGGCGACCTCGACGGGGACCACGACCTGGACCTGGTTACCAGTAACGGCCTGGTGCGCTTCAACAACGGCACCGGCACCTTCGCTGGCAGCCAGACGACGGCCACCGGCACCGACCTAGCCCTGGGCGACCTCGACGGCGACGGCGACCTCGACCTGCTGGTGAGCGGACCCACCACGGCCGCCGTGCGGCGCAACGACGGCACCGGCCAGTTTGGCGGCACCGAAAGCCTGAGCTTTGGCAGCAGCGGCCAGGCCCACCACCCCGTGCTGGGCGACCTCGACGGCGACGGCGACCTCGACCTGCTGGTGGGCGATGCCAGCAACGCCACGGTGCGCGTGTGGCTAAACCAACGCCTGGCGGCGCCGGCGCTGCTCAGCTTTGCGCCGGCCAGCGGCCTGCCCGGTGCTACGGTGGTTGTGACGGGTACCGACCTGGTTGGCACCACTGCCGTGTCGTTCAATGGCACGGCTGCTACCAGCTTCAGCCTGCGCACGGCCGGCCGGTTGGAGGTGCAGGTGCCGGCCGGGGCCACCACCGGCCCGCTGCAGCTAACCAACGCCAACGGCACGGCGACTTCGGCTACCGCTTTCACCGTACTGCAGCCCATTGCGGTGCTGAATACCAATCCTGTGGCCAATGCTACGGTGCCGCCTACCACGCCGGTGGCAGTGGGTTTTGGGCAGGCCATTGCCACCAATACCAATGCCAACCTGACCGTATTCAGCCAGCAGCGGGGTGGGCGACTAGCCGGTGCCCGCACGGGCGCGGGCAGCGCTACCCTTACCCTCACGCCCGGCACGCCCTACGTGCCGGGCGAGGTGCTGAGCGCAAGCGTGCCGGCTTATACGGCGGCCACGGCCCGGGTGCAGAAGCGCGTTTTCCAGTTCCGGGCGGCGGTGGGCGGCACCGGCCGGGGCTACCTGAGCGTGCCGACTGCGACCCAGGGCTACGCCCGGCAAACTGTGCTGGCCGATGCCGACGGCGACGGTGACCAGGATGTCTTTCAGGTGAGTGATAACAACGACCGGATATCGTGGCAGCGCAACAACGGGACGGGCACTTTTGGGGCGGAAACCCCGCTGATTACCAACTCCGGCAACATTCTGAACCTGCTGGCCGTGGGCGATGTGGACGGCGACGGCGACTTGGACCTGGCGGTAACCAACTCAACCGCCAACGTGGTGCACGTACGACTGAACAATGGCACCGGCGTTTTTACGGCGGCGCCTGATGTGCCGGTGGGGGATTACCCGCAGGGCATTGTGCTGGCTGATTTCGACGGCGATGGCGACCAGGACTTACTAACGGCCAACTCCGGCACGACTGCTACTACGACCAGCCTGCGCTACAACGATGGCGGCGGGCATTTCAGCGGCACCACCAACGAAGTGCTGCGGCCATCGGGCTATGCTGGTATGTGGCCCCCGAAAGTTGGTGATGTGGATGGCGACGGCGACCTCGACCTAGTAATGGCCAACCTTGGCACCAGTTCGGTGCGGCTGAACGACGGGGAGGGGCATTTTTCGCCCGGGGGAAACCTGCCCTTCTACCTGGATGTTGACCGAATCATTGAATTGGCCGACGTGGATGGCGACGGCGACCTCGATGTGCTCGGCACCAGTTTCCGCGACACCGGCGGCAATGTTTCGGGCGGGGGCAATGTCTGGGTTAATATAGCCCGCAACGATGGCACGGGCTCCTTTACGGCGGGAGGCTTCTGGGCCAGCCGCGATGCCGAATGCCTGGCCCTGGGTGACCTCGATGCCGACGGCGACCTAGACCTGGTAACGAGCAGCCCGAACTTCTACACGGGGCAGGTACTCCTGAACAACGGAACGGGCACGTTTACGCCGGTGCAGGATTTCGCTGTTTCCGATAAGCCCCGCCGCCCCGCTCTGGCCGATGTGGACGGCGACGGCGACCTGGACTTTGTCACGACTTATCCCTACCTCACGGTGTTCTACAACGGGCCGCTGCCCCTGCCGGTCATCACCAGCTTCACGCCCACGTCGGGCGCGGTGGGCACGCCCGTGGTAATTACGGGCACAGCATTCGCGGGCACCACGGCCGTGCGCTTCAACGGCACCAACGCGCCGGGCTTCGTCATCAATTCCAATACGCGCATCACCGTGAACGTGCCCACCGGGGCCACTACGGGGGCTATTTCGATTACCACACCCAATGGTACGGGCACCTCGGCCACGGCCTTTGCCGTGGCCCCGCAGGTGGTGGCCACGCAGCTGCTGCCCGCGGCCAACGCCCCGTCGGTGGCGCGGAATGCGGCTGTTGGCGTCACGTTTCCGGCGGCCATTACGGCAGCCTCGGCGGGCACTATGCGCGTGTTTGGCAGCCAGTTGCGGGGCAAACGACCCGGCACGCTCAGCGGGGGCGGCACTGCTGCCCTGAGCTTTGACCCCAGCCAGGACTTCGCGCCCGGCGAGCAAATCAGCGTGAGCCTGCCCCGCAGCATGCAGACGACGACCGGGGCTTTGGTGAGCCCCCAGGTGTACCAGTTCACGGCGGCCACCGGAGGCACCGGGCGCGGCGGGTTTGTGCCGGGGCCCCTTGTGGCCATGGGCCAGTATGCCGCGGGCCTGGCAATGGGCGACCTCGACAACGACGGCGATTTGGACATGATTACGGCCCTTGAAACGGGGCTGTCGTATTCGCCGGCCCGGGTGGGCGTGCGGCTCAACAATGGGCAGGGCCAGTTCAGCGCCGGCACCAACATCACCACCAGCATCTACGGAATAGAAAAGCTGGCGCTGGGCGACGTGGACAGTGACGGCGACCTCGACGTGATTGTGGGCGCCGGCAGCCGGGGCGTGAACGTGTGCCTCAACAACGGCAGCGCGACCTTCGGTGCCGGGCGCTTCGTGGGCCTGATTGCCACCCAACTGGCCGTGGGCGACATGGACGGCGACGGCGACCTCGACATTGTGGTGGGCGACAATTCCACTACCGGGCTGGTGACCATTGCCGTGAACGACGGGCAAGCCAACTTCACCTATACCTCGCCCAACTTGAGCTACTATTACCCCATCACCGACCTGGCCCTGGGCGACATTGATGGCGACGGCGACCTGGATGCCGTTACAGCCAACGACCACAACGGGGTGCGGCTGCTGCTCAATACCGGCACCAACGTTCTGACCGTGGGGGCCACGTTGCCGGTAACGGATTACGTCCCGAGCCTGGCCCTGGCCGACCTCGACAACGACGGCGACCTGGACCTAGCCATCGGGCTAATCGATGCGGCCAACAATTCCGCCATGACAACCATGACCAACAACGGCACGGGCGGCTTCACCGGCGCCCCCCCCCAGGTGACGATGGATAAGGGCCTGCGACAACTCGCCCTGGGCGATGTGGACCACGACGGCGACCTCGACGTGGTGGCCCTGAGCTACTACGACGTGTATACCTACCCGAGCGTCAACGTTCGGCTCAACAACGGCGCGGGTCGATTTGCGCGCACCGCCAGCCTGATGCTGACGGGCAGCCCCTCGCGGCTGGCGCTGGGCGACCTGGACGGCGACGGCGACCTCGATTGCACGCTGGTGCAGTTCAACGGCGTGAATGCCTACCTCGACGAGCGGCTGAACGACGGCGTGGCCCTGGCCACCACGGCAGCCCAACCGACCGAAGCGGGCGTGAGGGTGTACCCCAACCCGGCGCACGGCCGTTTCACCCTGCTGGTGCCCCACGAGCTGCGTTCCGCCACGCCAGGCCCGCTGCGGCTCTACAACGCGCTGGGCCAGCTGGTACTGGAGCAGCCCTACGCACCGGCCGCCAACGGCGAACAAACCGTGGAAGCAGCCCACCTGCCGCCCGGCCTCTATACGCTTCGGCTCGCCCTGCGCGATGGCCCGGCTACTTTCAAAATCGTGCTGCACTAGGTTCCGGCCGTTGGGCCGATGGGCAAGCTGAGAACAGGAAAAGCCTGTCCGATTTTTCGGGCAGGTTTTTCTGTTTCAGTGTCCGGTTCTCGGCAGGCATGGCTTGCCGGCTACCTTCGGGAAATTATTCGCCCGCTTTCGCGTTGTGCCTCCGAATGACCAGGGTTTTGCTATGCTTGTGGGGAATGCTTGTGCTGCTGGCCGGCCCGGCTGCCCGCGCCCAAACGCCCGGCCTGAACCCGGCCAACCCCAACCAGCCCGGCCTGGCCAGCCCGCCACTGCCGCCGCGCCCGGCCGCCCCCGCCGCGCCGGTTGCCGGCCCGCGCGCCCCAGTCCGTCCGCGCGTGCTGCTGCTCGAAACCGAAGCCGCCGACCGGCCGCTGCTGCGCCGCTACAAGCTGCGCAGCACCGTGCCCGACTCGCTGAGTGCCCTGCGCGCCGTGCGCGAGCTGGTGCTGGGCCTGCAGGCCGATGCCTACCTCACGGCCTCGGCCGACGAGCTGCGCTGGAGCCGCGACACCGTGCGGGTGCGCCTGTACGTGGGCGAGGCCTTCCGCTGGGCCTACCTGCGCAACGGCAACCTCGGCGACGGCCTGCTGACCCGGGCCGGCTACCGCGAAAAGTTCTTCCGGGGCACGCCCTTCGTGCCCGCCGATTGGGCGCGGCTGCAGGAGCGTATTCTCACCGAAGCCGAAAACCAGGGTTTCCCGTTTGCTACTGTGGGGCTCGATTCCATTCATCTCGACGGGGCCGCCATTGCCGGGCGCGTGGTGCTGAAGCGCGGCCGGGCCGTGGTGTTCGACTCGCTGCAGATTGTGGGCAACACCAAAACCAAAAAGCGCTTCCTCACCAAGTACCTGCAGCTGTTCCCGGGCCAGCCCTTCAGCCAGCAGCGCGTGGATGCCGCCGCCCAGCTGCTGCGCCAGCTGCCCTACGTGAAGCTGCGCGCCGAGCCCGAAGTGCGCTTTGCCCTGGGCCGGGCGCGGGTGTACCTGTTGCTCGACGAGCGGCCCAGCAACCAGTTCGATGCCATTGTGGGCATTCTGCCCAACGCCAACACCGATAAAACCGGCGTGCAGTTCACCGGCGACGTCACCATCAACCTGCGCAACATCAAAGGCGGCGGCAAGCAGATTGGACTGCAATGGCGCAAAACCGATGCCCTCTCGCAGCTGCTCGATGTGCAATACGTGCACCCCAACTTCTTCGGCACGCCCTTCGAGGTAGCGGCCAGCTTCAATCTTTACAAGCAAACCGACGCCTTCCTCACCCTGCGCCCCCGGGTGCAGGTGAGCTACCCCACGGCCCGGGCTGGCCGCGTCAGCTTTTTCTTCGAGCAGCGCAACTCTTTTTTGCTCGACACGCTGCTGAGAACCCGCACGACGCTGCCCGAAAACATCGATTCGCAGTTCAATTCCTACGGCCTGAACTACACGTGGAATAGCCTCGACGACCTCTACTTTCCGCGCCGCGGCTACCTGCTGAGCGGGCAGGGCGCAGTCGGCACCAAAACCATCAGCCGCAACTCTGAGCTTCGGCCGGAACTCTACGAAGGCGTGGCCCTGCGTACCACGCAGTACGCCTTCAGCCTGCGGGCCGAACGCTACTTCCCGGTGCAGCGCGCCGGCGTGCTGCTGCTGCGCGTGCGCGGCGAAACCCTGCAAAACCCCCAGCTGTTCATCAACGACCTGTACCGGCTGGGCGGGCTGAATTCGCTGCGGGGCTTCAACGAAAATCAGTTCTATACCAGCACCTACGCCGTGGCCACGGCCGAGTTTCGCCAGTTCATCGGGCCCGATTCCTACGCCTTTTTGTTTGCCGACCAGGCCTACCTGCGCCGCGACCTGGCCAACGCCACCGCCAACGAGCCCACCGGCCTGGGCACCGGCCTCAGCTTCCGCACGCCGGCGGGGCTGTTTCAGTTCGTGTACTCGGTGGGCCGGGCCAATGGGCAGGGGTTCGATGTGAAATCGTCGAAAATCCACTTCGGCCTGACCAGCCGGTTCTAGCCGTAGCATGGGCTCTGCGAGTCCGCGCCTGTATGGTTGCATTCAATGCGCGGACTTGCAGAGTCCATGCTACAAGCCGCCATATCGTCCGCATTTTACGGGAACTAAAACCGCTTCCCGCCACTGTGGCCGGAATAACAAAATGCGCCGGTTTAAAAACTGCCAATTGCGCTGATATTCAATGCGGATAATGGGTGATTCAGATTGGTACATCATTTGTAATTACCGACCCGAAGCCGCCCCTATTTGTGGCTCCCCGACATGAAACTCATCAGCTCGAAATTCATCCATAGCATTGCCCCTCAGCTCGACCTGCTCAACACCATCGGTGGTGGCGTAGCCCAGCCCCAACTGCGCATCGACCAGCACCCAAAGGGCGTGATTGTGCGGGTGGCCATGCCCACCGTCTCGGCCGACAGCTTCCGCGTGGTGCTCAACCAGAACAAGCTCACCGTCTTCAGCGAGTACCGCCACGAGCCCGACGACCAGCTCGCCGCCCCGCTGTTTGTGCAAACGCTGGAACTGCCCGCCAATCTCGACGCGGCCCGCATCGACGCCATCCACGAAGGCCAGGAGCTGCGCGTGCGCATCCCCTTCGCCAACCCCAACAGCCAGCGCGAAATCGACATCAAGCGCGAAGAGTAATTCGTTATCTGAACTGGCTGTCATCCTGAGCTTGCGAAGGACCTTATCACGGCCACGCTGCTAGTAGCCTAATTGCACAGACCTGATAAGGTCCTTCGCAAGCTCAGGATGACAGCCGATTATTTCTTCATATAACGCCGGGACCGACCGGCAACCGCAGTCCAGTTATACCGCCGGGACCGACCGGCTGCTTACCGAAGTCATCTGGGTTTTCACTCTTGAGCCACCGCCCGCAGCGGTGGTTTTGTTTTTTGGGGCCTACCCGAATAAGGGAATAATGAGCACGAAGCTCATGACCAGGGCCAGGTAAAACCAGCCCATCACCTGCCCGCGGTAGCGGCGCGGCAGGCGGTTGCTGAGCACCAGCATGGCCGCAATCACCAGCAGCAGGTGGGCCACGAAGAACACCATCGTCTTCACCCAATTGCTCACGATGGTGTTTTCAGCCTGGTACTGGTTGCTCTCGCCCAGGCCCGAAGTGAGGTATTGCAGCCCGTAAAAAGCGGCCACCTCAAAGGCCACAAACCAGCAGAAACCCGCCAGCAGCGCCTGCCCAGACGATTTTTCGGAGATGTCGGCCATGGCGGTTAGGGGCGGGGCCGGCCCTGCACTTCGGCGCTGCGGGCTTTGATGTACAGCTCTTCGACTTTGGTGCGGGCCCAGGGCGTGCGCCGCAAAAACGTGAGGCTCGATTTGATGCTCGGGTTCTCGGCGAAGCAGTTCATGCGCAGGCGGGCATCGAGCTCGGGCCAGCCGTAGGCGGCCACGAGGTACTCCAGAATTTGCACGAGCTTGACGCCGTGCAGCTCGCTGATGAGGTGGCCGGATTCGTCGCGGGCATCGGCGGCGCGGAGGAATGACATGGGCGAAAGTGAGGGGCGGAAAGTGCAAAGTTGGCGAAAAGCCCGGGGCCGTGGGCACGATGGGCGCGGGCCGGGCGTTATTTTTGGCCGCCGCCCGCCTATGCCCTCATCTTCTGCTGCTGCTTCCGCCTCCCGCTCCGTGCGCCGCGCTGCCCCGCGCCGGCCATGGCGGCGCGGGCTGCTGGCGGCAGCTTTGGCGGCCGTATTACTGGCTGGCTACTACTACGTTCGGCACCAAGTGCAGCTGAACCGCTACGCCCGCCGCGCCTGGGCCACGTTCACCAAAAATGGCCTTACCGGCCGCGAAAAGACGCCATTGCTGGCCGGCTACTCGGTGCACGGCATCGACGTATCGGCCTACCAGGGCCGCATCGACTGGCCCGAGGTGGCCCGCAACCGCGTGCGTTTTGCCTTCATCAAAGCCAGCGAAGGCGCCACGCTGCGCGACCCGCGCTTTGCCCGCAACTGGCGCGAGGCCCGCAAGGCCGGGGTGCTCTGCGGGGCCTACCACTACTTCCAGCCCAACCGCGACGGCCAAGTGCAGGCCGACCTCTTTGCCCGCACCGTGCCGCTGGCCCCCGGCGACCTGCCGCCCGTGCTCGACGTGGAAGCCGCCAATTTCCACGACGTGGCCGTGATGCGGCGCGAGGTGGCCCGCTGGCTGCGCCTCGTGGAGGCGCACTACGGCGTGCGGCCCATTCTGTATTCCAACCACAGCTTCTACCAGCGCCACCTGGCCGGGCATTTCGACGACTACCCGCTCTGGCTGGCTCACTACGAGGTGGCCCGCCCCAAAATGGCCCGCAGCAAGTGGATAATCTGGCAACACTCCGACGAAGCCTACGTGCCCGGCATCCGCGGTGTGGTCGATTTCAACGTGTTCCAAGGCAACTTCGAGGCCTTGCAGGCATTACGCGTGCCCGCGCCGCCCGCCGCGCCGAAGCTGCCCACTGCGCCCGCCCGCCGGAAATGACGGGTGTAGAGACGCGACACTTCGCGTCTCGTCGTTGAACGGCGGGATTGAACGATTCAGGAACAGCGCGGCCCACGAGACGCGAGGTGTCGCGTCTCTACATTGTTCAGCATCATCACTAAAATGCTCACAAAAAAGCCGCCCGGCCCGCTGCTTCAATCTGAAGCAAACGAGCCGGGCGGTTGCCGTTTCCGGCCATCTGCAAACTACATTTTGTCCTTCGACTCCATCTTGGCATCCATTTTGGCGTCGTGCTTCATCATTTTGCCCGACTTCTTCATCGACTTGTCGTTGGCCATCTTGCCGGTCTTCTTCATCATCTTGGCGTCCGTCTTCTCATCTTTTTTCATCATCTTGCCATCGCCTTGCTGGGCGTGGGCAGCAATAAAAGTGAGCGACAGGGCGGCGGCCGAAGCCAGTTTCAGCAGGTTGTTCATGGTTGTTGGAGTGAAATGAGGTTGGGTGAGAATTCTGCCCGAAAGGTTAGCCGCCCGCATAAATTTTAGATGAAGCCCATGCCACAAGCCAAAATTCTATACCTCCGCCTCCTGCCACTATTCGTGCTTTTGCTGCTGGCCTCGTGCCACGGCAGCCGCAACGTGGGCACCGGCAAAGGCCCGCGCGGGGCCGTGCAAACCGGCCTCGGCTCGTACTACGCCAGCAAATTCAACGGCCGGGCCACGGCCAGCGGCAGCATCTACCGCCCCGGCGGCATGACGGCCGCCCACAACACGCTGCCCTTCGGCACCCTCATCCGCGTCACCAACACCCGCAACGGCCGCTCCGTCGAAGTCACCGTGACGGACCGCGGCCCGCACACCAAAGGCTACATCGTGGATGTATCGCACCGCGCCGCCGTGCAGCTCGACATTATCCAGGCGGGCGTGGTGCCCGTGGAGGTAGCCGTGGTGCGCGCGGCCCCGGGCAACCGCTAAATTTGCCCATTCGTTTGCCAACGCCTACCGCCTCTGTCGTCATGAACATCCGCAAAAAAGTTGCCTGGACGCTGCCCGCCGGCCTCAACCGCTACGCTGCTCTCGATAGCTGGGTGGCCGCCGCCGAAGACGAGGACTGGTCGGAAGCCGAAATTCAGTTCGTCATCGACGAAGTAGTAGAAGCCGAGGATGATGCCGCCGGCCTGGCCGTGCTGGCCTGGTACTCGCGTTTCTAAGCCGCTGGGTGGAACATTGCGCCGAATAACTCATTCCGACGAATGAGTTATCTGAAAGCATGGCTTTGCTAGTGCTGCCTACTCCGCCGGCACGGCCAGCCGCATGATGTGCGGCTTATTGCTAACGTTCGACCAGTTCAGTTTTTGCGGTCTTTAATCGATAAATAGTGGGTATTGCCCCTGCCGCCTGAGCAGGCGGCCCGCAAGCTGTGCGCGTCATAGCGAAGAATCATCGCCGTGCAGATAGAACTATTCGCCCATAAATTTTAATCATTTATGGGTTGATTAATTGCTTATCCAATTTTTAATTGTATTTTTAATAATATCAAGAATGATTTAACTAGCTATTGTCTTACTAATGGCCTCGGCCGCGCTACTGCCATGAACAAACTCATCAGTCTGCTGGCAATTTTGCTTTCGTGTAGCAGCGCGTTGAAAGCGGCACCGACTGCCGCACCGCACCTGCTGGGCCAATGGGCCGGCGTGCTGCCGGTGCCGGGCGGGAGCCGACAGGTTGCTATTTTCGTCAGCCAGCAGGCCGATGGCACGCCCACGGCGGTGTTGCGCATCGATGCCCACCGGCTCGACAACAGCCCGATGCGCGTGCGCAACACTGCCGACAGCATCTCTTTCGTGGCCGACCAGGCCGGCTGCCGCTTCGTCGCGCTGCCGGTAGCCGAAGGCCAGCGGCTGCGCGGCACCTGGCAGCAGCCCGGCTTCCGCACGGTGCTGGTGCTCGACCACGTAGCGGGTGCCAGCGCCGCGCCCGTCCCGGCGGCTACTTTCGCCATCGAGGAAGTGCACGTGAGCAGCCCCGGCAGCCCCAACCCCGAAGTGGGCCTGGGTGGCATTCTGCGCCGGCCGGCGGGCGGCGGGCCTTTTGCCGCCGTGCTGCTATTGCCCGACGCGATGCCTGCCAGTGCTGGCAGCACCGAATCGGCCAGCTCCCGTCTGCTCGATAATCTGGCCGACTACCTGCTGGGCCAGGGCCTGGCCGTGTTGCGCCTCGATGACCGCGGCCTGGGCCGTTCGGCCGCGCTGCCTGCCGCCACGGCCAGCGCCGAACTGGCCGCCGATGCACAGTCGGCCCTGAATTTCCTGCGCTCGCGGCCGGGCATCGACCCCATGCGGGTGGGCGTGCTGGGCCACGGCGAAGGTGGCAACGTGGCCCTGCTGGCCGCTACGCAGTCGCCCGCGCCCGCCTTTGTGGTGGCAATGGCGGCAGCCGGCGTGAGCGGCCAGGAGCTGCTGGCCCGCCAAACGGCGCTGGTGAATCGCCCCGGCGAACCCGACACCGCCCAGCTGGCCTGGCAAACCCGTTGCGCCCAGCGCATGGCCCAGGCCCGCCGCGACGCCAAGCAGCAGTTGGCCGCTGGGGCCACGCCCGAGCAGGTGCAGGTGCGCGTGGCTCAGGAGCAGCTGCGCCTAACCACCGAAGCCCGCAAGCGCAACGACATCCTCTACAAGCAGCAGTTTGCGCTGCTTGAAATCATTCGGCACACGGCGGATAATGCGCAGGCGCAGGCCATTGTCGCCAATATGTTCCGGCAGATTTACCCCGGTTTGGCCCCGGCTACGGCCCAGGCGCGGGCGGGCCAGCTCACCAGCCCGTGGTACCGCTCGCTGCTGGCTTTCAACCCGCAGGCCGAGCTGGCCAAAGTAAGCTGCCCCACGCTGCTGCTCCACGGCGCGGCCGATGCGCAGGTGCCGGCCGCCACCAATTTAGCGGCCCTCGAAAAAGGCTTCAAAAGCAACAAGCAGGCTACCAGTCAGCAGTTGGATGGGGTAACGCACGATTTCCAGCCAGTTTTGGGCGAGCGCGCCTTATTAGCCGGCACCACGTCGGCAACGACTACTTCGGAAGAAACGCTGGAAGCGGTAGGCGAATGGGTTGCCAAGCGCCTGAAGTAGCCTAAGCAATTTTCTTGGCTGCTTAACGTGCGGCGCGAGCCGGCGCAATGGCCTCGCGCACCCAGCGGCCGGCTAGCCCGGCCAGCCCGCCGGCCAGGCCAATAATCAGCGTCGTGACCAGCACCAGCACGGGCACCGAACCACCTAGCGGCAGCAGCTGCGCCACGCGGTGCGCCAGCAGGCCGTTATTCTGAAAAGCCAACCACGCGGCCGGCACCAGCCAGCTCAGTCCCAGGCCCACGAAACCTGCCAGAAAGCCCGCTTTGCCCGATTGCGCCTGCCCGAAACATAATCCAAAAGCCAATACCACGGCGCTCCACCACGGCAGTCCCAGTTGCAGCACTGCCCCTAGTACTGCCAGCAGCAAGGCCAGTATCCAGGGGTTGCGCGTCGAAAGCCAAGTGGTCGGGGCGGGAGCGGTAGGATTCATGCCGGCAAGATAGCAGGCTGTTTTCTACAGTATCGGATTTATCAAGCAGCGGCGGGGGCCAGCACGTCGGCATCGTTGTTTGCTGGGGAGTTCACGCGCTTGCTCACTACGTACTCGCGCATAGCCGCCGCGTCGTAGGGTTGCAGCAGGTGCTGGTAGGTGGTCAGGCGGTGGCCATCATCAAGCCAGGCCTGCTCGGCGGCGCGGTCGGGCAGGATAACGGGCATGCGGTTGTGGATGCCGGCCATCAGCTCGTTGGGCTCGGTGGTGATGATGGTGAACGTGGGGTGCAGCTCGCCGGTGGCGCGGTCCACCCACTCATCCCAAAGGCCGGCGAAGGCGAAGGGCTGCTCGTCGCGCAGCAGAATACGGTGCGGCACCTTGCCCGCCGGCGTGGCCTGCCACTCGTAGAAGCCGTCGGCCAGCACCAGGCAGCGCCGCCGCGCCAGCAGCATCCGGAAGCTGGGTTTCTCGGCCAGCGTTTCGGCCCGGGCGTTGATGGGTTTGGGACCACCTGCCGGGTCGCGGCTCCAGGCTGGCACTAGGCCCCATTGCAGCAGCTGAATCTGGTCGGGCGCGGCATTGGTGATGACGGGCAGCCGCTGCGAGGGTGCGGCGTTGTAGCTCGGCGAGGCAGGCTCGGCAAACTTGGCGTCGAAGCGTTGCTCGATGGTTGGGGCAGGGGCAATGAAAGAATAACGGCCACACATAACGGCTTGGGTTAGTAGAATAGCAAAATCGTCTGTCATCCTGAACGCAGTGAAGGACCTTACCACGCTCGAACGTGTCGTTCATACGACAACCGTTCAAACTTGATAAGGTCCTTCACTGCGTTCAGGATGACAGACGGCTATACCTGTGCCGTAAACAGCTAAGCTTTGTACAGCAGCTCGTAGTACTCGCGGGCCATGCGGGCGCTTTCGAACTCGGGCTCCACGTCCTTCATGGCGGTTTTCACCACTTTCAGGAAATTTTTGGGCTGGTCGTAGTACAGCGGCAGCACGGTGTTTTCGAGTACGTCGAGCAGGGCAGTGGCTTCGGCATCATCCTTCACGTTGTCGGGCAGCGTCACGTCCACAATCGGAATGAGGAAGCCGTTTTCGCCGTCGCGGCAGAACTCCGGAATCCAGCCGTCGGCAATGCTCAGGTTCACGCTGGCATTCATGGCGGCGGTCATGCCGCTGGTGCCGCTGGCCTCGCGCGGGAAGCGCGGCGTGTTCAGCCAGATGTCGGAACCCTTCTTCAGGGCGGCCGACAGGCCCAGCTCGTAGCCCGTCAGCACGGCGCAGTTTTTCAGATTCGCCGTGCGCTTGATGATGTCGTTGAACAAGGCCACCGCGCCGAAATCCTTCGGATACGGCTTGCCGGCCCAAATCATCTGGATGGGATGCTTGGCGTTGGCGGCCAGCTCCACGAAGCGCTCAAAATGGCGCAGGATGAGGTCGGCGCGCTTGTAGGCGGCAAAGCGGCGGGCCCATACGATGGTGATGACGTTGGGGTCGAACACGTTGCCGGTCTGGTCGGCCACAATCTTGAATAGGTCCTTTTTCAGCTCCTGCTTGCGGGCCAGCAGGGCGGCATCGTCCTTGCTTTTGAGGGCAACGGCCAGCTGCGGGTCGCGCCAGTAGGTGCCGTTCTGGCTGTTGGTGATGGGGATAATCGGGCAAACACCTTCGTAGTGGCTCCACATTTCATTGGCCACCGTGCCGTGTACCTTGCTCACGGCGTTGGCTTTGCGCGAGAAGCGCAGCGCGGTCAGCGTGTAGTTCAGCTGGTCGCCGTGGTCGATGCGGGCCAGGCGGCGCACTTCCTCCTCGGGCATGGTGCCGAAGAACGTCATGTCGGTCAGCAGCTTCATGGGGCGCTCCTCGTTGCCGGCCAGCTCGGGGGTATGCGTGGTGAAAACCAAGCGCTTCTGCACCTCGGCCAGGTCGCGGCCGTGCTTCTCGTAGAGGTAGAACGCCAGCGGCAGGCCGTGGCCCTCGTTGAGGTGGTACACGTCGGTTTTGCGGCCGAGCTCGTCGAGCAGTTTGCCGCCGCCCACGCCCAGCAGGATGCTCTGGGCCACGCGGGCCGCCGAGTCCGGGTCGTACAAGTGGTGCGAGATGGTGCGCGAGAGGTGGTCGTTCTGCTCAATATCCGTGGTCAGGAAGAACATGGGCACGGTGCCGAACACCTCGGGGGCTAGGTACAGCGCCTTCACGTGCACATCGGCCCCATGAATGGTGATGGGGAACACAATGCCCGTATCCTGTAGGAAAGAGTAGTGCTTGTGGCGGAACTCGGCGCGCATGGCCTGCTCGGGGTCGCGGTCCTGGTCGTAGTAGCCGAAGCTCCACAGAATGCTGATGCCCACCAGGTTCTGCTTCAGCTCGAAGCCCGAGCGCATGTGCGAGCCGGCCAGAAAGCCAAGGCCACCCGAGTAGGTTTTGAGGGCTTGGTCGACGGCAAATTCCATCGAGAAATACGCGGCGGCCGTCTTGTATTTGGCGGCGGGCGTGTAGGGTTTGAAAGTGAAAGCCATAAGCTAGCGAATGCGGGCCGCAGGGGCGCGCCGGAGTGAACGTTACGGGGTGAAGAATGAGGCGGAGCCGCGCACGGCCGCCGGGCCTTAGGGCCGCAAGGTCCGAAGCTTTGCGGAAAAATCGCAACCCGCTGATATTGAGCACTGAGTTAAGCAAACGTTAGCATTTTGCCCAACGCCAACAGTGTCAAGGCAATATCAGCCAGCCGGTTAGTGGTAAAATTTCTTCGGGCGGGAAGTTTCGAGGCACGTCAGCAGGCTTTAGGGCTTGCGGATGGCGGAAACGCAGGGTGATTGGCCGGCTGGTAAACCGCAAGCGGACAATAGAATGACTTTACCTGCCTGATTATATCTGGTGATAATTATTTTCAATTATCTGTTAATCCAATAATATAATCAAATTCATTAAATCTTCACGTTTTTTAGCACAGATTTTGAAAATGACATAATTATTTAACCTATAAATTAACAATTTCATTGTTTGGGTGGGCTACATTTGGCGCTCTGTTGTTCACCTTAACGTTTCTTTTTCAACCCTATGCGCATGAATTTCACTGCTCGCTATCTGGTGGCTCCTTTGCTGGGGGCGGCCGCGCTGTTTGCCAGCTGCTCGAAGTCGGAGCTGACGCCCGCTGCCGCTCCCACGGCTGCTGTGGTTTCCCAGAACGTATCAGCCCCGGGCTTTCCCGAAGGGTTTGAAACGGGCACCAAAACGGCCTACACCACCGGCAGCGTCACGCTCGGCTCGGGCTCCTGGACGCTGAACGACGCCCTCATCGGCAACACCACGGCCGATGCCAAAACCGGCAGCTGGTCGGCCCGCGTGCGCAACAGCGGCTCGCTGAGCATGAACTTCGACCTGACCGGCGGGGCCGGCGTAGTAACCGTGGCGCACGCCAAGTACGGCACCGACGCCGCCAGCACCTGGGAGCTGTGGGCCAGCGCCAACAGCGGCAGCAGCTACGCCAAAGTGGGCAGCACCATCACTAGCAGCAGCACGAGCCTGAGCACGGCCTCGTTCACGGTAAACATCGCCGGCAACGTGCGCCTGCAGGTGCGCAAAACCGACGGCAGCACCAACCGCATCAACATCGACAACATCACGGTGGAGAGCTACAGCAGCGGTGGCGGCGGCGGCACGGGCACCGGGGGCAAGAAATTCCTGTTTGATGCCACGCACGCCGAAACGGCTGGCAATGCCGACTGGGTATTGGACGTGGACGGCGGTGTAGTACCGCGCTATCCCACGCCCGCGGCTTCGGGCATCACGGCCAGCACTTCCGAAACCTATTGGGCCGGCGCGGTATCGGCGTGGGGCGTGGCCTTGGTGAAACTGGGCAACACCGTGGAAAACCTGCCCGTGGGCACGGCCATTACCTACGGCAACACCTCGAACCCCCAGGATTTGGCCAACTACAGCGTGTTTGTGGTGGATGAGCCGAACACGCTGTTCTCGGCTTCGGAGAAAACGGCCATCATCAACTTCGTGAAAAACGGCGGCGGCCTGTTCATGATTTCCGACCACGACGTGTCGGACCGCAACAACGACGGGTACGACTCGCCTGCCATCTGGAATGATTTGATGACCAACAACTCGGTGCAGGCCAACCCCTTCGGCTACAGCATCAACCTCACCAATATTTCGGAAACCAGCAGCAACGTGCTGGCCAGCAGCACCAACGTTATTCTGAACGGCTCGCAGGGCGCCGTGACGCAACTGAAGTTCTCGAACGGCGCCACGATGACCAAAACCTCGGGCTCGGCCGCCACGCCGCTGATTTGGCAGAGCACTGCCGCCCAGGGCAACAGCAACATCATGTGCCTGAGCAGCACCTACGGCACGGGCCGCGTGGTGTGCGTCACCGATTCGTCGCCGGCCGACGACGGCACCGGCAGCCCCGGCAACACCGTGTACCCCGGCTGGACTGAAATTGCCAGCCACGCCAAGCTGCACCTGAATGCCTCGCTCTGGCTGGCCAAGCTGCAATAGCAGTATTTGCGCCGCCCTGCCCGCCAGCAAATATGCAGAAGCCCGCTCCCGGTTGGGGGCGGGCTTTTTCGTGGGCAGAAGCGCCGGAAAAATATATTCGAAAAGTGGAAACGGTTGCGCATCAGAGCCCTTGCGCAAATGCCGTACTTTTGGCCGTACGGTTGTTTTTACGCCCTTTTTCTATGAAATTCCCACAAACTTTGCTGGCCGCCGCGGGGCTGCTGCTGCCCTTCGCATCATCGGCCACGGCCCCTTTTTCCGGCCCGGCCGCTACCGCTACGGCCGTTGCCAAAGCCGCGCCCGCCGTGCGCATCGACCCTACCTACTGGTGGGTGGGCATGAAAAACCCCAAGCTGCAGCTGCTGGTGAATGCGCCTGGCATCGCGGGCAGCACCGCCATGCTGGCCGCCTACCCCGGCGTGACGCTGGAGAGCCAGCAGAAACTGGAGAGCCCCAACTACCTCGTCGTCAACCTCACCATCAGCCCCGATGCTAAGCCCGGCCAGCTGAAACTGAGCTTCAAGGGCGGCAAAAGCCTCACGTACAGCTACGAGCTGCGCGCCCGCAACACCGACCCCCAGCGCACGCAGGGCCTCACGCAGGCCGACTTCATCTACATGCTGATGCCCGACCGGTTTGCGAACGGCGACGTGAAGAACGACGTGGTGAAAGGCACCCGCGCCCCCCGCGTGGCCCGCGACTCGATGTACGCCCGCCACGGCGGCGACCTCAAGGGCATTCAGAACCACTTCGACTACTTCAAGAAGCTGGGCGTGACGACCATCTGGCCCACGCCAGTGGTGGAAAACGACATGCCCAAGGCCAGCTACCACGGCTACGCCGTAACGGACTGCTACAAGATTGACCCCCGCTACGGCTCCAACGCCGAGTACCAGCAGTTTGTGAAAGCCGCCCACGCCGACGGCCTGAAAGTGGTGCAGGACATCGTGCTCAACCACTGGGGCAGCTACCACCACCTGTTCCTGGACAAGCCGGCGGCCGACTGGTTCCACGCCTTCCCCAAGTTCACGCGGAGCAACTATAACGCCTTCGCCCTGAACGACCCTTACGGCTCGAAGCGCGACTACACGCTGTTCAACGACGGCTGGTTTGATACCACGATGCCCGACGTGAACCAGGGCAACCCGCTGGTGGCCACCTACATCATTCAGAACTTTCTGTGGTGGGTAGAAAGCACCGGGCTCGATGGCTACCGCATTGATACCTACCCCTATTCCAACCCGCAGTTCCTGATGCAGTTTGGCCAGGCCACGATGGAGGAATACCCCAAGCTGGCGCAGTTTGCCGAAGCCTGGGAGGGCACCGAGGCCGAGCAGGCCTTCTTCGCCCAGAACATTTTGCCGCCCGTGAACGGCTTCAAGTCGAACATGCCGGGCCTGCTCGATTTCCAGATTTGCTTCGCGATTTCGGACGCTTTGAAGACCGAAAACGGCGACCTGAGCAAGCTCTACCACGCCCTGCAGGGCGACTGGCTGTATACCGATGCCACGCGCAACGTGCCCTTCCTCGACAACCACGACATGAGCCGCTTCTACTCGGTGATTGGCGAGGACTTCGGCAAGTTCAAAACCGGCATTGCCTGGCTGCTGACGCTGCGTGGCACGCCGCAGCTATACTACGGCACCGAGGTGCTAATGAAGAACTTCTCGAATCCCGACGGCAAGGTGCGCGAGGACTTCCCGGGCGGTTTTCCGGGCGACAAAACCAACTACTTCACCACGCGCCCCAGCGGCCAAGCCGGCGAGGCATTCGACTACGTGAGCAAACTGGCCAACTACCGCAAGGCCCACCCGGTGCTGAGCAGCGGCAAGCTCATGCAGTTCATTCCGCAGGATGGCGTGTACACCTACTTCCGCTACTCGGACAGCGAGAGCGTGATGATTATCGCCAACAACACCAAAGACGAGAAGAAGGTGGACGGCAATCGGTTTGCCGAGCGGACGGACGGGTTTACTTCCGGGGTAGAAGTGGTGAGCGGCGCAACCATCAGCGACCTGAAAAATCTGACGATACCCGCCCACACGGCCTGGGTGGTGGAACTGCGGAAGTAGATTTGATTTCACCGCAGAGGGCGCAGAAGCTTTCGCAGAAGAACCGCAGAAGGTAATGCATGAAAACGACATTTCTTATCTGATTCGCAAGGCTGCTTATGATGTGCACGTGGCTTTAGGGCCGGGGTTGCTGGAATCTGCCTACGAGGCGGCGCTGACCCATGAGTTGCGACTGGCTGGCCTGTTGGTTCAAAACCAAGTCGCATTGCCAATGGTGTACAAAAACATCCAGCTTGACGTAGGTTACCGGCTAGATTTGCTGGTAGAAAACCGGGTAATTGTAGAACTAAAAACCGTTGATTCGCTGCTCGATGTTCATCATATGCAGTTGCTCACTTATCTCAAACTGTCCGGGCACAAGTTGGGCTTACTGATTAACTTCAATGTAGCCCGCATCAAAGACGGCATGTTTCGCAAAGTCAACGGCCTGACGGAATAGAACTTTCTGCGACTCTTCTGCGAAAGCTTCTGCGCCCTCTGCGGTGAAATCAACTATCAACACTACATGACCGACCTCACCAACCAAGTTGTCATCATCTCCGGCGCTAGTCGCGGCATCGGCAAAGCCATTGCGCTGCTGCTGGCGCTGCAGGGCGCGACCGTAGTGGCCGTATCGCGCAGCGAGCAGGAGCTGAGCGACCTCACCCACAAAACTCGCGGCCTGAGCATCGTGGCCGACATTGCCGACGAAGAAGATGCCCGGCACGTAGTAGCCGAAACCCTGCGCCACTACGGCCGGCTCGACATCCTCATCTGCAACGCCGGCGTGGGCTCGTTTGCCGAGCTGGAACAGTTTACCGGCGAGGAGTGGGACCGCATTTTCGACACCAACGTGAAGGGCACTTTCCTGCTCTGCAAAGCCGCCGTGCCGCATTTCAAGGCCCAGAAGCGCGGCCACATCGTGGGCATCACTTCCGACGTGGCCAAGCGCACCTTTTCGCACGGCACCGCCTACGGCGCCAGCAAATTTGCCCAGGATGCCGTGCTGGCCAGCCTGCGCAAGGAGGTGCGCCCGCACGGCATCAAGGTGAGCACCATTTATCCCGGGTTGGTCGATACCTACTTCAACGACACCACGCCGGGCAGTCCCGAGGCTGAGAAAACCCACCTGCGCCCCGCCGACGTGGCCCAGGCCGTGCGCTACGTGCTCGAAGCCCCCGCCCACGTGGTGGTGGACGAGCTGATGCTGCACCCGCTCACGCAGGAATGGTAGCCGATTCGTTGTCAGTTGTTTGTTGTCAGTTGTCAGTAACCGAGCAAATAGCAACACTTGATAACCATCTAACAACTGACAACAAACAACTGACAACTAACTATCTTGCCGCATCATGAAAAAACTGTTGCTGGCCGGCGGCCTCCTCTCTTTGGCGGCCTTCTCGTTGCCCAACCCGCCCGTGGATAAAAAACACCCCCAAGCCACCGACCCCAACACTACCGCCGAGGTTCCGAAGGACAATAAGCTCGTCATCTACCAGCTGATGACGCGTCTGTTCGGCAACAAAGTGGCCCTGAACAAGCCCTACGGTACCATTGCCGAAAACGGCTGCGGCAAGTTCAACGACATCAACGACAAAGCGCTGGACGAAATCAAAGCCCTGGGCGTGAGCCACGTGTGGTACACCGGCGTGATTGAGCACGCTACCATGACGGATTACACCAGCCAGGGTATTCCGGCCGATGATGCCGACGTGGTGAAGGGCCGCGCCGGCTCGCCCTACGCCATCAAGGACTACTACGACGTGGCCCCCGACCTGGCCGTGACGGTGAAAAACCGCATGGCCGAGTACGAAGCCCTCATCAAGCGCACCCACGACCACGGCCTGAAAGTGCTGATGGACTTCATTCCGAACCACGTGGCCCGCTCGTACAAGTCGGACGCCAAGCCGGCCGGCGTAGTGGATTTGGGCGCGACCGACGACAAAACCAAAGCCTTCGCGCCCAACAACAACTTCTACTACCTGCCCGGCAAGGCCTTCGTGGTGCCCGCCAGCTACAACCCGCTCGGCCCGCTGAAAGGTCCGCGCGAAGACGGCAAGTACGCCGAAAACCCCGCCAAAGCCACCGGCAACGACGTTTTCTCGGAAGCGCCGAGTGTGAACGACTGGTTCGAAACCGTGAAGCTGAACTACGGCGTGGACTACCAGAACGGGCGCGCCACTCACTTCGAACCCGTGCCCGACACCTGGAAGAAGATGCGCGACATCCTCGTGTTCTGGGCCGGCAAAAACGTCGATGGCTTCCGCTGCGACATGGTGGAAATGGTGCCCGTCGAGTTTTGGGCCTGGGTGATTCCGGAGCTGAAAAAGGTGAAGCCCGACCTGGTGTTCATCGGCGAAGCCTACAATCCGAAGGAGTATAAAACCTACCTGGACAAGGGCCACTTCGATTTCCTGTATGACAAAGTGGGCCTCTACGACGACCTGCGCAAGCTGATGCGCCAGGAAGGCACCACCGAGGACATTACCAAAGTGTGGAAGGAGGAGAGCAACGGCTTCGCGTCGCACATGCTGCGTTTTCTGGAAAACCACGACGAGCAGCGCATTGCCAGCAAGGACTTTGCCACCGACCCCAAACGCGCCATTCCGGCCATGACCGTGACTGCCACCCTGGCCAGCGGCCCGGTGATGCTGTATTTCGGGCAGGAAGTGGGCGAGCCCGGCCACGGCACCGAAGGCTTCAGCAGCGAAGACGGCCGCACCAGCATTTTCGACTACTGGGGCGTGCCCGAGCACCAGAAATGGCTGAACCAGGGCAAGTTCGACGGCGGCAAGCTGGTGTACGAGCAGAAGCAGTTGCGCGAGTTCTACAGCCGCCTGCTGAATGCCACGAGCAAGAGCGAGGCCATCCGCAAGGGCCGTTTCTACGAGTTGCAGGACGCCAACAACCTAGGCAAGGAGTACAACCAGAAGCACCTCTACACCTACCTGCGCTACACCGACAAGCAGCAGGTGCTGGTAGTGGTGAACTTCAGCTCGGAGAAAACCTACAAGCCTACCATCACCATTCCCGCCGATGTGATGACGAAAATGGGCCTGAGCAACAAGAAATTCTACACCTACACCAACTTGCTCACCGACGACGAGCCGCGCAACACGCTTAACCTCACGCTGGCCCCGCTCTCGGCCTACGTTTTTGAGATAAAATCCAAGTAGCCGGACTGTACTGCCCGGCTGAGCTATTAAATTTGAAAACGGTGCCGCAATCGATTTGGCGGCACTAGCCCTTCACTACTTTCTTCCCCTTCCCCGATGGCTGCTCCCACCGTAGCGTCCTCCGCCGACACCCGCGAAAAGCCGCGCCTGAGCTTTTGGCAAATCTGGAACATGAGCTTCGGCTTCCTGGGCATTCAGTTCGGCTTCGCGCTGCAAAACAGCAACATGAGCCGGATTTTTGAAACCATGGGGGCCAAAACAGACGAAATTGCCTTCCTGTGGCTGGCCGCGCCCATCACCGGCCTGCTGGTGCAGCCGGTCATCGGTTACCTGTCCGACCGCACCTGGAGCCCGCGCTGGGGCCGCCGCCGTCCGTTCTTCTTTGTGGGCGCGTTACTGGCCTCGCTGGCGCTGGTGGTGATGCCCAACGTGACGGCCCTCTGGATGGCCGCCGGCATGCTCTGGATTCTCGATTCAAGCATCAATATTTCGATGGAGCCCTTCCGGGCGCTGGTCGGTGATTTGCTGCCCTCGCAGCAGCGCACCACCGGCTTCGGAGCCCAAACGTTCTTCATCGGCGTGGGGGCCATCGTGGGCTCGTCGCTGCCCTGGATGTTCGCCAACTGGTTCGGCGTGTCGAACACGCCCGAGCCGGGCCATATTTCGCTTTCGCTCAAGTACGCGTTCTACGTAGGCGGCCTGGTGTTCTTCCTGGCCGTGCTCTGGACCATCATTCGCACCAAGGAGTACCCACCCGAAAACCTGGCCGAATTTGAGGCCGAGAAGGCCCGCACCGCCGGCTTTGCTAATGGCCTGAAGGAGTCGTTCGAGGGCATTTTCCACATGCCCAAAACCATGCGCCAGCTGGCGGTGGTGCAGTTTTTCTCGTGGTTCGCGCTGTTCTCAATGTGGATTTACACCACACAGGCCGTTACCAGCCACGTGTTCCATACCACCGACACTGGCTCGGCGCTCTACAACAAGGGCGGCGACTGGGTGGGCGTGTGCTTCTCGGTGTACAACGGCCTGTCGGCGGTGGTGGCGCTGCTGCTGCCCATCGTGGCGCGCGCTACCAGCCGCCGCTTCACCCACATGCTGGCCCTGGTGATGGGCGGCGTGGGCCTGATTTCAATTTACTTCATTCAGGATTACCACTACATTCTGCTCTCGATGGTGGGCGTGGGCATTGCCTGGGCCAGCATTCTGAGCGTGCCCTACGCCATGCTGGCGGGCGCGCTGCCATCTAATAAAATGGGCTATTATATGGGCGTGTTCAACTTCTTTATCGTGATTCCGCAGGGTGCGGCCGGCCTCATTCTGGGCCCGCTCACCAAGCACGTTTTCCACGACCAGCCCATTTACACGCTCGTACTCGGCGGCGTTTCGATGATAATCTCGGGCCTGCTCACCCTGCGCGTGCACGATGCCGACGACATTCGCCTGCCCGCCGACGCGGAGCCCGCCGAAACGCTTGGCTACGATGCGCTGGCCCCGGCCAACCCACAGGTGTAGCGACCAATTTAAAAAGCAGAAGTCCCGTTTCTACTGTAGAAACGGGACTTCTGCTTTTACAGAACTTCACTAAAATCAACTCTTGATAATCAACTCGGCTACCTCGCGGCCGGTGGCCAGCGCGCCGTTCAGCGAGGGGTAGGAGGCCCAGTCGCCGCAGCGGTAGAGGTTGTCGGCCAGCTTCAGCGGCTGCCGGGGCGGCTGGCCGGCGGGGTACACCGGCAGCGCCGCCGCGATGCGGTAGCTGCGCAAGTGCTCCCAGTCGCGGGCGGCCGGGCCGAACCAGGCGGCCAACTCCTGGCGCAGGCGCGGCACCAGCTCCGCCTCGTCGAGGCTGCGCTCGCCGTGGGTGCTCACCGAAATGAGCGAGCGGCCGGCTGGCGCATAGGTGCCGCTCACATCGGCCGGGAAGGCGACGTTGTGGGCCAGCGCACCGGGCGTGGCGTTTAGGCGCAGCAGCTTGTCGTTGCGGCCGGGCGAGTGGCCGCCAGGCGTAGCGAAATAAGTGCAGGTAGTGATGCGGGCCGCCGTGGGGAAGCTGCCGGCCTCGGTGGCGGGCGCATCGTCGGGGTTACCGCTGCGGCCGGCCAGCAGGCGCAGGGTAGCCAGGCCGTCGGTAGCCAGCACGATGGCCGACGCCTGGAGTACTTGGCCGGTGGTGAGGCGCACCTGGCTGCCATCGACAATACCGGCCACGGGCGTGTTCAGGCGTATGGTGCCGACGGGCAGGCGGGCGGCCAACTGCTCGGGCAACGCCTGGATGCCGAGGGCCGGAATGGAGGCGTCGCCCGTCACGAATTGCTGAAAGATGAATTCGAAGAAGTTGCTGGCCGTGGTCAGCTCGCGGTCAAGAAACACGCCGCCGAAAAAGGGCCGGAAAAACGTGTCAATTATCAGTTCGGTGAAGCCGTAGCGCCGTAGGAAACTTACGGTGTCTTCGGTATTCGGGCGGGCCAGCAGCTGCTCGGGCGTGAACTGCAGCACGTGGCGCACCAGGCTCGCGATGCGCAGCTTATCGGGCAGCGAGCCGATGGGCGACGTCAGCGCGGAGAAGGCGGCCAGCGGGTTTTTCAGCGGGTTTTCGAGAGTGGTTTGGGTGCCGTCGGCCAGCCGGATAACGGCCCCGGAGCGGAAGGCCTTCAGGTTTAGCGCGCCGTAGTCGAAGATGCGCCGGGCCTCGGGATAGTTGGTTTGCAGTACCTGGAAGCCGCGGTCGAGCCGGAAGCCGTCGGGCGTGAGGTCGGTGCGCACGCGGCCGCCCACGGCGTCGGCGGCTTCGAGCACGAGCACGGGCCGGCCGGCGCGGTGCAGCCAGGTGGCACAGGCCAGCCCGGCCATGCCCGCGCCGATGATGATAATGGGGTGCGAATCAGGATTCATGAAACAGGAAATGCCACGGATAAAACGTCCATCAACCGGATAGGTTAACGCCCAACTCCCGCTTATACGCCTGAATCGGTGCGTAGCTCGGGTTGTGGTGCAATAAAAAGGCCGGGCACCGCTATCAATCGTCTTTGTGAAACTGTTCGGTTATTTCCTTGACGATGATGCCGAATTTTCGGATAACACTGCGGATGATGAGCGTTTTGCCATCGGGCATGAGGTACATGTGCTGGGTCATGTTCACGTGGTGGACCAAGCCTTTGTTGGCTACTTTCATCCGAAAGCGCCAGGTGAAATAGTTGCCGTACAATTCGCCGTGAGCGGTGCCCACCACGTCGCTCCCGGTCGCATCGACGTGGTGCGCGTCGATGATTTTCAGTTTGAAGGTGCGGTGGGTGGGCTGGCTGTCTTCGGAATGGAGGTCCTGCTCCATGCTCAGGATGCCGTTGGCGAATACCCCGGTCGTTTGGGTGGTAATGCGTTCGGAAGGCTGGCCGCTGCGGGATTCTATCACGCCGGCGGAATGCGTGTGGCCGCCGAAAAACTTGATGGGGTCGATAACCGGGGTGGTGCTGCTGAAACTTTCAGGCTTCAGCGAGGAGCAGCCGGCTAGCGCAAAAAGGCTCACAAGGACGGCGAGGACACTATTTTTCATGAGGGCGATGAGAACGGTAAAGGGGCGCGGGCCGAGGCGGGCGGCGCGACATCCCTACATTGGAGCCCCCATACGGAAACAGGCAAAACGCAGCTAAAACAGCTTGGGCATCTTGTGCTCCTTCCATTTCTTGCGCGTCTTCATCGTCCAGAATTCGGCCACGCCGGGGCGCTGCAGGCGCACCTGCCACGCGCCCATGGGCTGGCCCAGGCGGTAGCCGGTGGCCTGGTCCTGCGGGAATCTCTGCTTGATGAGAGCGTAGTCGGCCGGCGACATGTCCTTGCCAATTTCGCCGTGGCAGCGTAGGCACAGCTGGTTATTCAGCACAATGGGCCGCTGGTAAAAAAACACTTCCTGCGACGGCCGCCCGATGGTTCGCAAAGTGTCCGGAGTCATTTCCGCCGCCGCCAGCGCCGCTTGGCTGGCCGCATTGCGCGGGCGCGCGCTCACGCGCCGGGCCGTAGCCTTCAGCACCCCGGCCAGCGAATCGACGGCGCGGTAGGTTTCGGGCCGGCAGAAAGGCAGGGCGCGGGCCACGCCGCCGGCCGCCAGCTCGCGGGCCAGCGTGCGGCGCAGCAGCGAATCGGCAGTGGCCGTGAGCGAGTCGCCGGCCCAGCGGGTGGCGCGCAGCAGGTCCTTGGGCATGATGCGCTTCACCTCCCAATTCTCAGCCTCGATGCCGATGCGCTTGCTGTCTTTCAGGTGCTCCACTTGGTCGGGGCGGCAGGCGGCGAAGGCCAGAGTCAGCAGGGGCAGGGCAAGTCGGTGCAGCAGGGTTTTCACGAATAATGCTTTTTTAAACGATATAGCAAAACGTCATGCAGAGCACAGCATCTTGCCCGCCACCAGTAAACCGATTGTCAAATAAAAAAGATTAGTGGCTGCGGGCAAGATGCTTCGCTGTGCTCTGCATGACGTTCTTTCTTGGTTCTATTGCTACATCAAATACGCCTTCAGTTCCTCGTAATCAACCGCCAGCGGCACGCTTCGTTTGGCGCGGCCCTGCAAGGCCTGCACCACGGCCGGCAGCTCGATGGCCCGGCCGAGGATGGGTTCCACCACGTCGGGAAATTTTACGGGGTGGGCCGTGGCCAGCAGGAAACCGGCCGCGCCCGCGTGCTGCGCCTGGTAGCGGCGCAGGGCCGCGTAGGCGACGGCACCGTGCGGGTCGAGTAGGTAGCCGTGTTGCTCCCACACCTGCCGGATGGCGGCCACCGTGTCGGCGTCGCTCACCGTATCGGCGCTGAGGGCGGTGCGCAGGCGGCCCAGGTCGTGGCCGAACAGTTCCAGAATGCGCACGAAGTTGCTGGGGTTGCCCACGTCCATGGCGTTGGAGAAGGTGGGCACGGCCGGGCGCGGCGTGTAGGTGCCCGTGCGCAGGTACTGCGGCACCGGCTCGTTGGCGTTGCAGGCCGCGATGAAGTGGCCCAGCCCCAGCCCCGATGCCTGCGCCAGCAGCCCCGCGCAGATGTTGCCGAAATTGCCGCTCGGCACCGCCACCACCGGCGCGGGCGCCTCAGCCGGCCACTGCTGCATGGCGAAGCAGTAGTAGAGCTGCTGCGGCAACCAGCGCGCCACGTTGATGGAGTTGGCCGAGGTCAGAAACCGCCGCTGGGCCAACTCGGAGTCCAGAAACGCCTGTTTCACCAGCGACTGGCAGTCGTCGAAGGTGCCGGCCACTTCCAGGGCCGTGATGTTCTGGCCCAGGGTGGTGAGCTGCTGCTCCTGCACCGGGCTCACCTTGCCGGAAGGGTAGAGAATGACGACCTCCACGCCCGGCACGCCCAGAAAGCCGCTGGCCACGGCCCCGCCGGTATCGCCCGAAGTCGCTACCAGCACCGTCACGGGCGGTGTGTCGCCGGCCTTGGCGAAGTGGCCCAGGCAGCGGCTCATGAACCGCGCCCCTACATCCTTGAACGCCAGCGTGGGCCCGTGGAAAAGCTCCAGCGAAAAAACGCCCTCGTGCACCGGCACCAGCGGAAACTCAAAACCCACCGCCTCGGCGCAGATGCGCTGCAGGTCGGCCTCCGGAATGGTAGCGCCCACGTAGGGCCGCATCACGTTCAGGGCCACAGTAGCTTTGCTCAGGCCGTGCAGCTCGCGCAGAAAGCCGGGCTGGAATTTGGGGATGGTTTCGGGGAAGTACAGGCCGCCGTCGGGCGCCTGCCCGGTGATGGTGGCCTGGCGGAAATCAACCGGCGGTGACTGGTGGCGGAGGCTGTAGTATTTCATATTCAGTTGTTGCTAGTGCCAATAATCGGCTGTCATCCTGAGCGCAGCGAAGGACCTTATCACGTCAGAAAAATTAATCCTGACGTGATAAGGTCCTTCGCTGCGCTCAGGATGACAGCCAATTTTATTTATTCTTCTGCCACCACCCGCGCGCCCTCGGTGCCCACCGGCCCCACGTACACGTTGAATTCAATGCCCAACTCCGCGAATACGCTGCCCAGCGCCGCGCCCACGGCCTGCGCCGTTTCTTCGGTTTTATTCAGCATGAAGATGGAAGGTCCCGAGCCCGAGATGCCGCCGCCAATGGCCCCGGCCGCCAGTGCCCGCCGGCGCGCATCGGCCAAGCCGGGAATAAGCGGCAGCCGCGCCGGCTCCACAATGTAGTCGGCCAGCGAGCGGCCGATGAGGTCATAATCGGCGGTGAGAAAGCCGGCGGTGAGGCCGGCCACGTTGGCCCACTGGCGCACGGCCAGGCCCAGCGGCACAGTGGCGGGCAGCACCTTGCGAGAGTCGCTGGTTTTCACCTCAATCTGCGGATGCACCACGGCCACCCATAGGGCAGGAGCGGGGAGGGCCAGAATATCCAGCGTTGGCTCAAGGGCCCGCACCACCGTGAAGCCGCCGAATATGGCCGGCGCAATGTTGTCGGCGTGACGCGCGCCCGAGGCCACGGCTTCGCCTTCCATCGCAAAATCCACCAACTCCATTTTGCTGAAGCGGTTGCCCAGTAGCGCGTTGGCCGCCACTACCGCGCCCACGGCGCTGGCCGCGCTGCTGCCTACGCCGCTGCCGGGCTTGATGCCCTTGGTGATTTCGAGGTCGAAGCCCAACTCTTCCGGCACGGCTTGCAGCAGCGCCAGCAGGGCCACGCCGGCTACGTTGCGGGCCGGGTCGGTGGGCAGGTTGTAGGGGTCGAGGTGGCGGATGCTGATGCCCGGCGCGGCGCGGCGGGTGAGGCGGATGGTGTCGTAGGGCGCGGCCAGAGCCAGGCCAAATACATCGAAGCCGCAGCCCAGGTTGGAGAGCGTGGCAGGCGAGTGAACGAGAACGGAATCAGGCATATGGACGAGTTAAAAGTTAAAAGTGAAGAGTTAGAAGGCATTTCGTACAGCCTGCAACCCCGCCCTTTTTAACTCTTCACTTTTAACTTTTAACTAAAATTTTACAGCCGTGCGGCGCGGATGATATCGGCAAACACGCCGGAGGCGGTGACTTCGGCTCCGGCCCCGGCGCCCTTCACCACCAGCGGTTGGTCGAGGTAGCGGTCGGTGTAGAAAAGCACCACGTTGTCCTTGCCGCGCAGGTCGTAAAGGTCGTGGCCGGGCGCTACCTGCTGCAGGCCTACGGTGGCGTGGCCGTCGGCGTAGCGGGCCACGAATTTCAGGCGCTTGCCAGCTTTGGTGGCTGCGTCGTAGAGGGCGCGGAACTGGCTTTCGTGCGCCGCCATCTGGGTGTAAAAGGCTTCCACGTCGCCTTCCAGGCAGGCTGGCGGCAGGAAGCCGTTGACCTTGATGTCGCTCATTTCCATCACCTGGCCGGCCTCGCGGGCCAGGATGAGGATTTTCCGGGCCACGTCGGAGCCGCTCAGGTCGAGGCGTGGGTCGGGCTCGGTGTAGCCTTCGGCCTGGGCCTGGCGCACCACCTCGGCGAAGGGCCGGGAGCCGTCGTAGTTGTTGAACACGAAATTGAGCGTGCCCGAGAGCACGGCCTCCATGCGCCGCACCACGTCGCCGCTGCGCGTAAGGTCGTTGAGCGTGCCGATGACGGGCAGAGCCGCGCCCACGTTGGTTTCAAACAAATAGCTGGCGTTGAACTCTTTCGACAGGCTTTTGAGCCGTGCGTAGTGCGCGTAGTCCGACGACGCGGCCACCTTGTTGCAGGCCACCACAGCCACGCTTTTCTCCAGCAGCCCGGCGTAGATATCGGCCGCGGCGGGGTTAGCCGTCACATCCACAAAAATGGAGTTGCGCAGGTTGCGCGCGATGATGAGCTGGGCAAATTCGGCCAGCGAAAGGGCCGGGGCCTGGGCCAGCTCATCGGGCCAGGCCGTGAGGTCGAGGCCGTTTTCGTTCACCAGGCAGTGGCGGCTGTTGGCAATGGCCACCACGCGCACCTGCAGGCCCAGCTTATCCAGCAAATGCTGCTGCTGCCGCGCCAGCTGCTCCAGCAGCTTGCTGCCCACGTTGCCGGGCCCGAGAATGAACAGGTTGACCTGCTTCACGGTGGCCTCGAAAAAGGCCTCGTGCAGCACGTTAATGGCCTTCTGCACGTCGGCAGCGCGGATAACCGTCGAAATATTCTTCTCCGACGCGCCCTGCGCGATGGCCCGGATGTTCACCCCGTTCTGCCCCAGCGCGCCAAACAGCTTGCCGCTGATGCCGGGGTGGTCCTTCATGTTTTCGCCCACCAGCGCCACAATGGCCAGCCCGCGCTCGGGCCGCAGCGGCTCGATGCGCCCGGCCGCGATTTCAGTGGCAAACTCTTCGTCGACCACCGCCTGGGCCGGGGTGGTGTCCTGCTCGTTCACGCCCACGCAAATCGAGTGTTCCGACGAGCTTTGGGTGATGAGCACCACGTTGATGCGCTCGCGGGCCAGCGCCGCAAACAGCCGCTGCGAGAAGCCCGGTACGCCCACCATGCCGCTGCCCTCCAGGTTCAGCAGGGCCAGGTTGCCGATGCTGGAAATGCCCTGCACCACGGCAGCCGTGCGCGGCGGCTCCACTTCCACCAGCGTGCCGTAGTCGTAGGGTGCGAAAGTGTTTTTAATCCAGAGCGGAATCCCCCGCTTCATCACTGGCTGAATGGTAGGCGGATACAGCACCTTCGCGCCGAAGTGCGACAACTCCATGGCCTCCTGGTAGCTGATGCGCGGAATGGGCCGGGCGCTGCGCACCAGGCGCGGGTCGGCGGTCATCATGCCGCTCACGTCAGTCCAGATTTCGAGCACCTCGGCATCCAGCGCCGCAGCCAGCAGCGCGGCCGTGTAGTCGGAGCCGCCGCGGCCCAGCGTGGTGGTGCACCCCTGCGCATCGGCGCCGATAAAGCCAGGCACCACCCAGATGTGGTGGGCGGCGCTGTCGCGCAATTCGGCCACCTGCCGGGTCGTGGTGGCCATATCCACCTCAGCGGTGCCGAAGCGGGAGTTGGTGCGAATGAGTTGCCGCGCATCGACCCAGCCAGCGGCCAGGCCTTGGGCCTTGGCGGCCGCCGTTATCAGGCGCGACGACAGCAGCTCGCCATAGCTCATCAATCGGTCGAGGGTGCGGTGGGAGAGCTCGCCGAGGGCGAAAACGCCGTCGCACAGCGTCTGGATTTCGCCGAACTGCGCCGCAATAGCGGCCAGCTTTTCGTGTTGGGCGGCATCGGCCAGCAGCTCGCGGGCGGCGGCGGCGTGGCGCTCGGCCAGCAGGGCCAGGGTGTCGCGGTAGCCGGCGTTGCCGGCGGCGGCGGCCCGGCCGGCGCCAATCAGCAAATCGGTCGTGCCGCCCAGGGCCGACACCACCATGATGACCGGGCCGTGGGCGGAGGCCATGGCCACGATGGCCAGCGACTTGCGGATATTTTCGGCGGAGGCCACCGACGTGCCTCCGAATTTCAACACTTGCATCGCAGAGTTCTGGTTAGATGAGGAACGGTGCCGCCTGGGTGGGAATTGCGAAACCAGAATATAGAAAATCGGAAAATGGCCGCTTGAGAGCGTAAAAAAAGCTACCCGAACGAATGGCAGCCGACCCGGTGTAGAGATTTCGCACTGGTGCCCGGCCGCCGCCGTGGCCAGGCAGACCGGCGCAATGTAGCGCCCTTAATGCCACTTTACCTCATTTTTTTGCCTTTTAATGTGGGATTCACGGCAAGCTACTGCTGAGGAAAAATTCGCTCCAATCAAGTAAGAAGGCTCCTCTGGTATAGATTGGAATAACACGGAGCGATTTATTCATGGGTATCGGCAAAACCAAAACAGCCCCCCGACGCTAGGGCCGGGGGGCTGTTCATCAATGAGCGAGAAACGAGGTTCGAACTCGCGACCCTCAGCTTGGGAAGAGAGAACGGGAGCACTTGCGGGTGTTGAAAACCGCGTTTCTGCGCTCTGTTGGCACTTTCCCACCTACCCCCTTTTCGGGAAACCGCGCCGTTGTCTTCACTTGTAGGCACCGCTGTAGGCACCGCCACAGTGGTTTCAGACCATGAGCAAGACGACTGAACACAAAGAAGGGAAGGCGACAGTCAGTGTGATTTACAAGGTCGGCAAGACACTAGCCGACGGCTCACACCCCTTTTTGATTCGCATTACCAAACACCGCAAGCAAATCTTCCGCTCAACCGGGCTCTCACTTCACCCGAAGTACTGGAACCCCGACAAGCAGGAAATCCGACGCAGTTACCCCGACGACCTGCGCAAGAAACTACTGGCCGACCTCGACAAATGGGAACGCAAGTACCGTGACGCTGCTGACTCCCTAGCTGACGCCGACGAACGCCACGACGCCGACGCAGTACTTGCCCACGCCATCAAGGACCGCACAGCCCTACGGCGAGTGCAGCTACTGGAATTCACCGATGAGTTGGTCACTGGTTTCGAGCAAGCCGGCCAACTCGGTAACGCAGGAACCTACCGTGACCTCCGCAACCAGCTCTCCAAGTTTATCAAAGCCGAGTTCGGTACCACCGACGTGCCGTTCGAGCGCGTGACAGTACCGTTTTGCACCAAGTGGGAAACCGCACTACGGGCAAACGGACTGATGGAGACAACGCTTTCCTTCAGATTCCGCACTCTACGAGCTGTGCTCAACAAGGCCATCGCTGGCGGCAGCATGAAGACCGACAGCTACCCCTTTGCCCGCAACGGGGCAGAGATTCACAAGTTCAGCATCGGCAAGTTTGATGTGAGCACCACCAAGCGGGCCATCAGCCGGGAAGCCGTTCGACGGTTTGAAGCGCTGACACCGGAAACCGACCGGCAACGACTGGCGATGGACGTCTTCCTGTTCTCCTTCTACTGCGGGGGCATCAACTTCGTGGACTTGGCGCAACTCCGCTGGCGGGACGTGAAGACGAACGACGAGGGTACCCAGCGCCTGCACTACGAGCGGCAGAAAACCGGCGGCAAGTTTTCCCTCAAGTTGCTGCCACCAGCCGCAGCCATCCTTGCCCGATACCACCCGCGCACCTTCATTTCCCGCGACTCCTACCTGTTTCCCATCCTGGATGCAGCGTTTCACCAGACGCCCACGCAGGTCAAGAACCGGCTACACAAGATTTTGGGGCAGGTGAACCACGACCTCAAACATCTGGCCCCGCTCGCGGGCATCGACACCCACCTGACGACCTACGTTGCCCGGCACTCGTTCGCCACCAGCTTGCGGAAGGGAGGCGTCGCAACCGGGTTGATTAGTGAGGCAATGGGACACAAGTCGGAGGCGGTGACGATGGTGTACCTGGATTCCTTCGATTCAGACACCCTCGACTCCGTTTTCGACCATCTGTTGTGATACCGGAGGAGTTCACCAGCTACAACTGGTGGACTCCTTTTTCGCTCACTCACTTTTCAGCATTCCGCAGGAAACCGTTTTCCACCGCTGACTATCACGATTCAAGGATGTACTTTGCAGACTGGAACGCCTTTCACCGGCCTGTCAGTCACATACAGCGCTGTGCGTTTCACTGAATGCTTGTCTACCACCCTGAATTGTATGCCTGGAGAACTCCCGCACCTTTTGCTTCTCAACCCACATGAGCGCGCAAACACCATTAAAAAGCGTGCTCGCGGAAAAAAGCGTGATGAAGCGAGTTTGACTGATGGAGTGAATGAAGCTCAGTTGCAAGAACAAGCAGTGCTTTTTCGAGCAAGCCTAGCGTCTTTCGGCAGAGAACTTGTGCGACGGGAAGAAGAACGCAGTCCAGAACTGGAAATTCCTGCAACACTCACCTCCATTGAAATCGACTTCTTAGACTGGTTCGACTCATCCAAGTATGAGTCAATCTACTACGGCACCTTTGGACTTCGGCTGAACAAGTACACCGCGTTCAATACTCGCGGTCTATTCACCGTTGAGGACGACGTGAAATTCAACACGTTCCTTCAGCAGTTTCTCTCATTTGTTGAGTGCAGCAACCACGCTGACCCGTCGTACAACAAACTGGTCAGGTACGTCAAGTCGTTCGAATTTCACTCGGCAGAACGAATCAACGCATGCTTCAGACCAGATGAGCGAGATGCGGTCTACCTGTCGCTTGTCAGCATATCAGATGAACTCAGCGGAGAAGCGAAGTCCAAGTTTGATGCAATCAGCAACCGCTTGTTGCGGTTTCTAGAAGAGAACGGAGTCTCGGCTACATTCAACCCTTTCACAAATGCCTACGAGCTCAAGGGTGCATCTCATGAGCTCGTCAGTACCATCGCTCGAAACTTCGACGTGGTGCACACCATCAACTCGTCTTCCTACGGTGTCATTCGTGAGTCTGCATTTGGACTGCCAACACGCGGCTACCCTTTTTCGGTCGCCACACCTGCTTCTGACCTACCAATCATTGGCATCATTGACACAGGGGTCAGCCGGCATTCCCCTCTAGCTCCTCTCATTGTTGCAGATGACTACTCTGTTGCGGGAACAGATGCTGCACATGACACCAACGGACACGGTACATCGGTTGCTGCATTTGCTGCGTTGGGGCATCGCCTTGCGGGAACAGTCACCGGCATTTTGGAGGCTGACGCTCGCATCCTTCCCATCAAAGTGCTGAGCGGCAATCAGGGGTACATCACTCACCAGGATGTGGGCAACCTGATTATCCGTGCTCATGAGTCGCTTGGAGTGCGCATTTTCGTGCTCGCTGTTGGCTACGCCAGCTACATGCGCACCGACGAATCACATTCTGACTACGCCTTCTACCTGGACCAACTGGCACAGCAACTGGACGTGCTGATTGTCATCGCAACTGGTAACTACAAGGAGTTTGCGCTCGACACTTCTACCTACCCACATCACTACCTGGGAGAAGAAACTAATCTCTGTAGCCCAGCAGAGAGCATGAACAACCTCACCGTTGGGTCTATCGGCTCGAACTTGGAGGATGATGCACCAATCACGCCTTCTTCGTTCCCATTCACTGACAGCACGTTGCCAACTGCATACACTCGCAAGTTCCACTTGGACAGCACCAAGTGGAAGATGCCGAACAAGCGGTTTTTCAAGCCGGACGTGGTCTACGCAGGTGGCAACTACTCTCGCATACAACACCAGTTTTTGGGAGAGGCACTTGACGATGCTGCGGCAACGGGTCTACAGTGCCTTTCAATTGAACCGGGCAAGTTCTTCGACCGAGCGATAGGCACGAGTTTCTCGGCTCCTTTGGTTGCGAACCTTGCTGCACGACTATCCCGCAAGTACCCTTCACTTCGCTTGCAGACGATAAAAGCGCTCATTGTGAACGGTGCTGAAGAGGTCAAGCTGGATTCCTACGGCCGAATTCTCACTCCACATCAACAACGCGGCATTGCTGGGAATGGAGTGCCATCCCCTGAAACCTGCTTGTCATCTGCTGACGCCGAGGTGACTGTTGTCATTCAACGCACTATCTCCGTCGGCACGATGGAAGCAATTCAGGTAGCGGTGCCCGCCTACCTGACTCAAGCACACAAGAATGTTGCGCTTTTGGAGGTGACTGCTACTCTCTGCTTTGCGATTAGACCGGTGAGCAATTCCCCGGTTGCATACTGCCCTGTGCACATGGCATTTGGAGTTTTTCGCGCCATTGTACTGGAAGACGAGGAAACAGCAGCCCAGGACGACGGTTCATCCAGAGTGCAACGGGTCGGTATCAACGGTGGAGAGACAGAGAGCTACGTGTTCAAAGACGGGTGGTCACAGGATGCCTACTACAAGCCTAAGCCCCTGACGAACACACAGAAAACTTCCTTCTACATCAGCCGGGAGCATCTACGCGAGGAGAACGGCCAGTTCAAAGTTGCCGTCGAGTGCCACTTCCACAAGCTACTACCCAAATCGGTCACAGAAACTTCGCTCCCAACTGAGTACGAGTACTCTCTCGTATTGCGGTTCAAGGAAAACGTGCCTGTTGCAAAGCAGACTCAGTCTCTCTACGATGAACTGCAACTCTGCAACGACCTAGAGGTTCTCGGCACGCTCGACCTAGACGCAGAAGGGGATTTGGAACTGGTTATTGAGAACTAAACTGCTGCTTCTCCTTCCGCACCAGTTCCAACCACAGGTCCGTGTTGATGCGCGGCTTTGTCATGTTGGTACGAGGATGCGCGATGACACTACGCTTCACGGCCGTGATTAGCGTCCGCTGAATGCCGTAATAGGACAGTCCCTTGCAAGACTTCACAATCGACGGCAGGTCATTTTCTGTGTCGAGTTCAACCAGCCCAGACTTGAGCGTCTTGTTTATCAACTCAGTGATGTGACTCTCATCAGGCAGTTCCAAGTTGATTTTCACATCAAAGCGCCGCAGTAGTGCTTCGTCAATCATGTCAATCTGGTTGGTCGCTGCAATGACTACACTCGAGCTGGGCAGGTAGTCGAACAGTTGCAAGAGTGTGTTCACCACACGCTTCATTTCTCCGTGGTCCTGACTGTAGTCCCGCACCTTGCCTAGCGTGTCGAACTCGTCAATGAAGACAATGCACTCTTCAGCAGCAGCCCGACGGAACACCTTTGCGAGATTCTTGCTAGTATCTCCAAGTTTGGAGGACACAATCGCTCCTAGATTCACTACCAGCATGAGCTTCTCCAACTCTCCTGCAAGAACGTAGGACGCCAGCGTTTTACCACAGCCAGGGGGACCGTAGAACAAGACCCGGTTGGAGACTGGCAGGTCGAATTTGTGCAGCACATCAAGCGCTTGGTGCTCCTTGATGAAGTAGCTCAACTCCTCCTTGACACTATCCGTGCAGACCAACGAATCAAACTGGTAGTCCGATGTGAGCTTCTCAAGAATGAACTCGTTCACCTCTCGGTCATCCTCCCGCTGCTGGTGCTGTGACGAGCCGACTTTCAACAACCCGTTCGTCTGGTGCTGGCGAATGGAGTCCTTGAGAATTGACTGCAACTGCAACGCGAAGTTGATTTTCTTGCTCTTTTTCGCGTGGTCAATGAGTTCATTCAAGGACGCGAGTAGCCGGTCCTGGTCGTTCTCCAGGCCGTACTTCGCAATGTCTTTGATGAAATCAGTCTGCGCCATCTTCAGGGTAGTTGGTGCAAGAAAGTGCTGCACTACGCATGCAGTAACAGCACTTCGCCGCTAGTAGTACAGAGTTGTGGGTGTGAGAGTTGTCTAGTGCTGTATCAAACCAACGTCAGTGCTCTCTCTGGCGTTCGCGACCGACTAAAATTATTAGCACAAGGTGCTACTGATTTTTGACAACTGCAACACCTCGTTGTAGTGAAGAGGCAACCAAGTGGTTGTGCCACAAATGTAGCGTGTATCTGCTCACCAGTTGAGTTGCGCTACTGCTCACGGCAACCAGTGTTGTATTCACCCGCTCGATTGTATGTTTGACAGCAACTCCTCTGTAGACATGCTCTCACGGATTGCTTGAGCAAGAGGTAGCTGGTTACCTTCGTGGTCCTATGACCAACGAACAACTCGACGAGCTCCGCAAACGCCTCTGGCAGGCCGCGACGCGCCTACGCTCTGACGCTGACATTCCCCTCAACAAATTCGACCGGCCCGTCCTCGGGCTGCTGTTCCTGCGCTTCGCCGACAACCGCTTCGCCGCCATCGAAGACAAGCTCCGCGCTGAGCTGAAGGCCCAGGAGACCACCCGCGTTCAGCGCACCGAAGCCCAGATTGCGTTGGCCTTGTGCGGCCTCTACCTGCCGCCCGAAGCCCGCTACGACCGGCTTGTGACCTTGGAAGATGACGCCAACTTCGCAGAGGCCATCCACGATGCCATGAAGGCCATTGAGACCCACAAGCCGGAACTAGATGGCATGCTGCCGAAAGACGACTACGCCCAACTGGCAAGTACTGGCAAGCGCAAAACGCTGTTGAAAGACCTGCTTCGAATGTTTGCCGACATTCCGAAGGACGCAACCGGCGATGTCTTCGGCATGGTGTACGAGTACTTCCTCTCGGAATTCGCTCTGGCCCAAGACGGTGAGTATTTCACCCCTACGTCGGTTGTCAAGTACATGGTGGAAGTGTTGGAGCCTTACCGTGGCACACTCTACGACCCGGCGTGCGGCTCGGGGGGCATGTTCGTGCAGTCGGCTTCGTTCGTGGAGCGGCGGCGGCACGAGCGGCACACTGACGAAGACGAAGACTTGGACCTCTACGTCTATGGCTCGGAGAAAAACGAGGAGACCGTGAAGCTGGCCCGCATGAACCTAGCTGTGCATGGACTACGCGGCGAGGTGCTCCACGCCAACGCCTACTTCGATGACCCATTTGAGGACAAATTCGGCGAATTCGACTTCGTGATGGCCAACCCCCCCTTCAACGTGAAGGACGTGAGCCTAGCCGCGATTGAGGACAACCCACGCTTCAACCGCTTCGGGCTGCCGCGCAACAAGACGAAGGCCACTAAGACGACGAAGAAGGGCAGCGCCGAAGCCGCCGACAGTGAAGGCGAGCGTATTCCGAACGGCAACTACCTCTGGATTACGATGTTCATCGCGGCCCTCAAACGCGAAGGGCGTGCAGCGTTGGTCATGGCCAACTCGGCATCCGATGTGGGAAACTCTGAGTACGAGATTCGCCGGAAGCTCGTGTTGCGTGGATTGGTGAGCCAAATGACAACCCTTTCGAGCAACATGTTCCTGACTGTCACCTTGCCGGCCTCGCTGTGGTTTTTCGACCGCAGTCGTGAGCGCGACATTGCCGACGACCAGTACGACGACAAGGCACTTCTGGACGCAGACTTGCCGGTGCTCTTCGTGGATGCCCGCAACGTGTACCGGCGAGTAAGCCGTTCCCAGCGCGAATTCACACAAGAGCAGGTTTTGAATGTAGCGACCATCACACGTCTTCACAAAGGCGAACGGGTGCGGATGGTGGCGCTGGTGGACGAGTACTTGGAGAACACCTTCGCCCATCTACCGGGCATAACCCAAGCACTGCGCGAAGCCGATGCCGCTGTGAAAACGCTGGCGCAGCAGACCATGGATGCACTAGCCAACCTGATGCTCACCACGGAAGAGAAGGATGCTCTCCACGCCCCGGCTCTGGTGCCACACCATGCGGTACTAGCCGACGGAGTGCACGGCACCCTGCCGACTTCCTTGGCCACCGCCGAATCGGAAGCTGAAAAGGCTATGAATGCCTACTTCGCTTGGCGCAGGTCAACTTGGCCGGCCGGGTTCGAAACCCGTTCATTGATGCCTGACGAAATCACAGCCGCCAACCGAGCGCAGCACATCGCTCGTGAGGCCTTGGACGTACTCGCGACGACCATCCTTGAACACCGTCGGCACTTGGAGCGCACTTTCCGGGCTGCTGAGACTCTTCTGGGCCATGCCATCGAGCACCTTCGCAGTCCAGTGAAAGCTGCCCCCACCTTGCCTCGTCCCAGTGTTCTACGCCCGGCGCTCACCAAGCTGGTTGAACACAGCAACACCCAGCAAACCAAAGACCCTGAATTTCTTCCGAAGTCGTCGCTCTACTATCTGGCCCAAGTGCGCTGGTTGCACGAGCGTTTTCCGGAAGCCACCTACCAGAACGTAGTTGGCTTGTGCTACAGCGCATCACTTCAAGAGATTGAAAAGCAGGATTTTTCCCTAAATTCGGGCCGCTACGTAGGCGTAGACCCTGATGAAGATGACCTGACAGAAGAGGAATTCCAGCAACAACTGCACGCTTGGCACCAAGAGCTTCGAGAGCTCACGGACAAGGCCCACGGACTAGAACAGACGATTGAGATGAACCTGATAGCACTCCTGGAAAATGCGGAATGAATGGACACCTACTCCGCTCAAAGCAATCACCCTGAAAATTGGCAGCGGTTCAACGCCCAAGGGTGGCAAGGAAGTCTACCAAGAAACTGGTGTGGCTTTGATTCGAAGCATGAATGTGCAAGATGGTGTGTTTGACTACGGAGGGCTGGCTCGCATCAATGATGCACACGCCAAGAAGCTCTCGGGTGTCTCGCTAGCCAAGAATGATGTGTTGCTGAACATCACTGGAGCATCGGTAGCACGGTGCTGTATTGTGCCGGAAGACGTTTTGCCTGCTCGCGTCAATCAACACGTCGCCATCATTCGGATTGACCCTGAGAAGGCAGATGCACGATTCATTGCACTCATGCTTTCATCGGCCTATCACAAGACCCGGTTATTGAACATTGCCTCCACAGGTGGGACTCGCGAAGCCTTGACAAAAGAAGACCTTGAACTCTTCGAACTCCCACTCCCAACTCCACTTGAGCAACGGCGCATTGGTGACTTGTTGGGAGCATACGATGACCTGATTACGACCAACACTCTTCGCAATGCTCGACTCAGTCAGACGCGTGATGCTATTTTGCTCCGTCTTCTGAGCGGGCAGCTCACAATTCATGTAGCCGAATAGAACCCAGTCCATCATCTACCCTATATGGCAAAGCTCTACACCGAAGCCCAACTCGAACAAGCGTGCGTAGACCTGCTCAAGCAGGAATTCCCCATCTACCAGCACATCAACGCCTTCACACCCCACGAGGCGACGCTGCCTGATGGAAGCGGCCGCACCGACAAAAGTCAGGTGGTGCTGCCAGTGGTGCTGCGGAAAATGCTGGAGAAGCTCAACTCCAAGGTCCCGGCGAAGGTGCTCGACAAGGCGTTCGAAGCCCTTACGGCCCGGCGCATCGCCGAAAGCCCACTGGCCGCTAACCGGGAGGTGTACGAGATGCTGCGCGACGGCTACCCCGCTCAATGGACTGACGAGGTCACCGGCCGGCCGCGTCAGCAGCAGATACAGGTGCTAGACTTCAAGCACCCAACGAAGAACGACTTTAGAGTCGTGTCCCAGCTCTGGATTCAAGGCACCGTGGGCTACCGCCGGCCCGACCTGCTGATTTTCGTGAACGGGCTGCCCCTGGTGTTCATCGAGTTGAAGAACGCCACCGAGAAGGTGAAGCAGGCCTACGACAACAACCTGACCAACTACCGTGTGGAGCTGCCGCAGCTTTTCCACGCCAACGTGGTAGCACTCCTTTCCAACGGGCTCGAAACCCGGGCCGGGTCATTCTCGGCTGGCTACGAGTACTTTGGCGAGTGGCTGCGTCCTGCCTCCGAATCGGACAAGCCCGGTCTGCCCACGGACCCCGCTCGTCGGGACTCTCACCTGAGTCTGGACTACGCCCTACGGGGCCTACTCGCCCCGGAGCGGCTGCTCGACTACGTGCGGAACTTCGTGCTGTTCCACTACCAGAATGCTGGTAAGGTCATCGCCCACAACCACCAGTATTTAGGGGTGAACCGCACCGTGGAGGCATTCCGCGACCGGGCCAACCGCGACGGCAAGCTCGGGGTGTTCTGGCACACGCAGGGCTCCGGCAAGTCGTTCTCCATGGTGATGCTGGCCCGCAAGCTGGCCCGCCAATTCGAGGGCGCTTTCACCTTTCTCCTCATCACCGACCGAGACGACCTCGACGACCAGCTCTACCGCAACTTTCTGCATTGGGGCGACATGACCCCGGCCCAGGCAGTTCGCCCCCAAGACTCACGGGAACTGCGTGACGTGTTGGCCCGCCCCGCAGGCCCGCGCTACGTCTTCACGCTCATTCAAAAGTTTCGCTACGAAGCCGGCAGAGCCTACCCCGTGCTCTCGACGCGCGACAACATCATTGTGTTCGTGGACGAAGCACACCGCTCGCAGTATAAGACGCTGGCCGAGAACATGCGCGACGCGCTGCCCAACGCTCAGTTCCTAGCCTTCACGGGCACGCCGCTGCTTGGTGCCGAACGACTCACTCACAGGTGGTTCGGTGAATACGTGAGCGAGTACCCCTTCGACCAGGCCGTAGCCGATGGAGCCACTGTGCGCCTGCTCTACCAGAACCGCACCCCCGAAGTGGGACTCGAAAATCCCGAGCTCGACGATGAACTTGCCGAAATTCTGGAAGATGAAAATCTGACCGAGCAGCAGCAGCGCCGGCTTGAAGACCAGCATGCCAGTCAGTTGGAAGTACTGCGTCGTGATGACCGATTGGAGGCTGTTGCCCAAGACTTGGTGTGGCACCTTCCCCGGCGCGGTTTCCTCGGCAAGGCGGTCGCCGTCAGCATCGACAAACCCACCACAGTACGGCTCTACGACAAGGTGAAGTATCACTGGGAGCAAGCCATCCGCAACACGCGGAAAGAACTGACTACAGTTCCGAAAGGCTCTTCCCAACATCACGACTTGAAGGCCCGACTGGCTTGGATGGAGCGCTTGGAAATGGCTGTGGTGGTGAGCATTGAGAACGGCGACGAAGAGAAGTTCGAAAAGCAGGACCTCAACATCAAACCTCACATCAAGCGACTCGCCCAGCTTGATGCGCAAGGTCACGACATCGAGCACAATTTCAAGGACGCGGCGCACCCGCTGCAACTTGTGTTCGTGTGCTCGATGTGGCTGGTAGGGTTCGACGCGCCCAGCGTGTCAACCCTCTACCTTGACAAGCCGATGCGTGCTCATTCCTTGATGCAGGCCATCGCGCGCGCCAATCGAGTCTACGAAGGAAAGTCGGCGGGCCTCATCGTGGGGTACTGCGATGTGTTGGCCAGCCTCAGAGCGTCCCTGGTCGAGTACACAACCCCGCGTCCCGGGACGCCCCCACAGGGTGATAATGAACACACAGGCCACCAGCCGCTACAGGAGTTCGACCACCTTTACACTCTGCTCGACGAGGCCCTAGCTGAGATAGTGACGTGGTGTCAGACACAGAACATCGCCCTCACCGAAGCGCTGGTAGAGAACGAACCTAGCGATGAGGCATCCGGCGGCCTGTTTGCCAACCTCGCTCGACTCCAGGATTTTGCCAACACACTCCTTGCCTCAGACACCCAACGTCAAGCCTACGCCCTCCGCGCCCGGCTCATCGAAGGCCTCTACCAAGCCGCCCGGCCCGATGTGCTGCGCCACCGAGCCAAGTACCGACTGGTGACGGTAGTAGCTTACCTGCACGACCTACTGGCGCAAATCACTGGTGCCGGTGAAACAGATGCCGCTCAACAGCGAATTGGCCAGTTGCTTGACCGTAGTGTGCTGCGCGTAGGACAGGAAGCAACGACTCCGCTCGTACTCACCCCCGGCCGTGAGTTGGACCTGAGCAACTTGAACCTCGAAGAGCAGCGCGAAAGCTTCCGCACATCGGCCCACCTCAACATCGAAGTAGCCCAACTGCGGACCTTTCTAGAAGAAAAGTTGCAGCAGCTCTTGAGACGGAATGTTGAGCGTGCTCCCTTTGCGGAACGCCTGGCGCGCATCATCGAAGCCTACAACGCCGGCGGTCGCCGCACCGAAGAGATTTTTGAGGAACTGCTTGCTTATGCTTCTACCCTAAAAGCCGAAGCAGAGCGCCACACGCGAGAGGGACTCACCGAAGAGGAACTCGAACTCTTCGACTTGCTCAAGAAACACATTGATGAGCAGAAGCTGTCCAAAGACCAATTGCTCCAAGTGAAAACTGCCGCCCGCAGCCTACTGGCCCGGCTACGCGAAGAAAAGCCCCTGGTGCTGGTTCAAGAGTGGCATCGCGACACCGCATCCAGGGCAAAAGTCGATTCTGTCATTGTCGAAGTGTTGAACAAGACGCTTCCGGACAGCTACGACCGGCCCCTGTTCGCGGCTACTCACACCCAGGTGTTTCAGCACTTCTACCAGCGAGCTGTCCGGGGACAGGCCTTTGCCTGATGAACCACCCTTCACGCACGGTCTACTTGGTGTGTTCGACAAAGGCTAGGCGAGTAGTTTCCCTGCTAGAGCACATGAACCAGCACGCCGAGGCGGTGTAAAACCAAGTTGCCGCTGATTCAAACCTCTCGCTCCTCCATCTGATTTCGAAGCACCATGAGCGGCAGGTATAGCGCCCTTTCATATCCGGTTCGCATCACTCCGCTACCCATTCGGTACTTTGAGTTGACGGACACAATGTTTGCAGAGGAAATCTTTGAAGGAGGAAAGAAGAAGCGTGTCTTTTACACGAGTTTTGAGAAAATTGTGCTTCACGCCAGGCATCTTGATGCCAGCACTGATTTGGTGCGTCTTGCTCCTTTCAGTAGCGACACCTCCATCCTCAACTTTCAAGTTGGCACCGGAAAAACCCACGTTCTCTTCGACTACATCGGCCAGTACCTTGCCACAGGAACTGATTTCACGATTTTCTACTGCGCACCCTTTCTGCGACTTCTGAATGAGATTACCCGCGAACTGAGTAAGCGCGGGATTTCGTACTTCGACTGCACCCAAATCGACAGTCGCGAAGATGAGGACACGTTCGCGAATCCGGAGAACTTCGACTACCAAGTGCAACTCATGACGCCCGACTTTCTGCTGGGTAGTGGGGGCAAGAAATCGGTTCGGCAAGCCCTCGGTAAAAGTGGGTACAAGGACAAGCTTCGAGACCATCTGCTGACGAGCGAGCGCAAAGTGGTGCTGATTGTTGACGAGATTCACGAGAAAACTTCTATTTTCTCATCCCAGCATTTGCCTGAGCTGCTGCAATGGACTGGGCTAGTGCACAAAGCCTTCATTGCAAGTGCGACGTTCACTGCCGATGCTGTCGAGGTTTCCAAAGCGGTTTCCTTTCTCACAGGTCGGCGCATCACAGTGTTTCAAGCAGACCGAATCAAGGGGCCGCAGCAAGCACGGTTGCACTTGCACATTTGCACCCAAGAATACGGCGAGAAGGATTTGCATCCCCTCGCTGGATTGGAAGAGGTGATTAAACGCTACCCTAGTCGCCCCATCCACATTCTGACGGCCTACAAATCCATTGCTCAGAAGCTTGCGACGGGCAGGGACAGTGTTGCTGCTGAAGCAGTGCGTGGACTAGTTCCTCGCCCTCTACTTCTGACCTCTGACAACAAGACCCCTTTCAACGAAACCAAGAATTCCATCGGTACGACATTTAAGACGGGTGTCAACATAGTGAGCAAGGACGGAGTACTAATCGCCATCCTCCCTGGGCAGAACACCGACCAAGCCGGTTCTCTGGCTTTGGGTACTTTCACGGATATGCGCTCTTCCGTCGTGCAGGCATTCGCTCGCTTGCGCAACGGTGGCGACCTGCATGTGTTCATGCCGCCGTTTGATGGTCACATTCGCAGCAAGGATTTCGTCACGCAGGCATGGGGTGACATGCTACTGGGAACAAAGGTTGGTGTGTCCTCGAAGGACGCGGGCATCTATATTGAAGAAGACCAAGTACTAACCGATTTTGACAAGCTCTACACTCATCGCGAGAAACTCCTCGCTGCCTTCAAAGCCATCGCTGACTCTGAAACTGGTGCTTCGTACGACATGCTGGTGAAGTTTGAAGGACGGTACGACTTTGTACTTTCGGAGTACCCGGCATTCAAAGACGCTTTTCTTGACAAAGAGAACCAAGGACTGCCAAGCCTCATCCTGTGGATGGCAGTGCACGACCAATTCATCAACTGCTCGCTTGAAACGGTGACCGTGGAGAAATACGTCTCCTCGTCGGTCAAAAAAGCCGCAGGAGAAGCTTGGGCGGAGGTGTTCAAGAAGAGTATCAGTGGCCGTCTTCCCACACACAAGCCTACATCATCGTTCAAGGCCATTGAAACGCTGGTCCAACTACTAGATGAAGATGCGGCGGAATCAGATGAGACGCCCTTGTACGGTGTGAAGAAGGTCCGCATCCAGGAATTAGTAGCGAATACGAAAGACGCCGCTGATGCCGTGCTTGACTTGTCACTGAGTTGGCTCTCTCCCGACGGCTCTGTACCGAAGAAAAAAGACTGGTTCACAAAGCTGGTGCATGACTCTAAGCCTTGGGATGGGTCATCACCCGTTGAACAAGAGGATTACTACTCGGTCATTAAAAGTGCGTTGAATGACCTCGCTACGGAGACCATCAACACCGCCACTCTGCTCGGAGGGAAGCTGTATTTGCGGGCAACTTTTGACAAGCACTTATCAGAGGATGCGACGCAACTACTGGCGGTTCTAGCAAATGCGCTCAAAGAAGCTGTTCAGTCCGCTTTCTTACTCAATATTGGTGCTGTCCACCTCCCAGGATTCTCCACCGCGAATCCTCAAACAGAGCAGGACTATGTGCAAGTCGGATTGAGAATGCTGCGTCAGGCACTGGGCTTGGTCGGCAAGCAACCGTCACGTATTGGGAGAAAAGACCTGTTCGGTGTTGAAAACCCTCACTACCTCATCGCGCCAATTGCTCACTTGTAGAGTTGACTAGATGAAAACGGGTTCACACCAGTAGCACAGTTCGGTAATCACGCAACTATGGATGCGGTGTCTCAAGTCGGATTTGCTGGATTTTTCACCCACGTCTAGTAGGGTGCTTGTGAAAAAAGCAGCAAATCTGAGTGTCCTTGAGCAGTTATCACCTGGAACGTTGGACCAGTGGAGGGGGCACGCAAGCAGATGCACCCACCCAGAGCATTCTAGTCCTTTTTCTGCTACCGCGATTTTCTAGCTCCCCAAGAGCTCTATACATCGCTACCACGAAGCCCGTTTCGGGTGAGCAGCAGACTGCTTCAACCCTGAGATTGACGGGATTTCCACACAATGCCCTTCTTCGCCAAGGGCTTCGCAGACTGTTGTGGTTCACCGCTGCTCAGCGGTAGCGATGTACCGCGTCGCAAACCTGCTGACCCAACTCTCAACCCGGGACACCCACAAAAAATCTGGGAAAAATTTCTGCGTGCGAAGGTGCGAGACTTGAGGGTACCCAGTCTTGAGGCCCCGGGGGTACTTCGCAACGGGACTTACCCCCCCTCTCATGGAGCAGTCTTTTTCACTGCTAGCAGCACACTCTGCGCCGATGCAGTTTAACTCGTTCGGAGTTAACTCTTCGGCGTTTAGCACGCGCACTACCTCTCACCACTTGTTCAACCCATTTTTCAACCCAAACCCCAATCCACACCATGGAAACCTCCCTCATGCGGCTCATCCACGAGCCGGCTCAAACCCACTTGCGCGTAGTACGAGAGGCCGATTCACCCGAATCGGCCTCTTTCGTTTTCGAAGAAGCCGCTCCCTCTACGTCGCGGGCGTTCATCGAAGCGAACACGCTTGCCGTCGGATTCTCAGAACTCCGGCACGAACACATCATCCCCGTGTTTGCCAAGGACAACGAGCGTACCCTGTCGATGGCCGACTTCATTCAAGTCACGTCGGAAGCTGTGCGAGACGTCTTTCGCGGCGAGCAGATTCTCACACCGCAAATACGGGTTTCTCATGTCATCAAAGGACGCATCCCAGAGGCTAAGGACAAACCCGCGTCACAGTTGCTGGATTGGGAGCAAACAGTTCGCTTTGAGAGGATGATGTTCGCCATCGAAGTCCCAACCTTGTTTGAAACCGTCGGTGGCAACACGCTGACACTGGTCATCGGCGGCGTCAAAGCCTACAATCTCGACAACCTGACCGGGCGTAAGTGTCCCGAACACTTCAAGGTTTTCGTCGGGTTCAAGAACCTGGTCTGCACGAACCTCGCCATTAGAACCGATGGGCTGCTAGGCGATTTACGGGTTAGCAGCCTCGAACAACTCCGACAGGGGGTGCTGACGCTGCTACGCGAGTATGACCAGCACCGGCACCTGCGCCAGTTGGAGGCATTAACGCGCTACTCGCTTACCGAACACCAGTTTGCGCAGCTTATCGGGCGCTGCCGCATGTACCAGCACTTGTCCACGGCGGCCAAACAGCGCATCCCAGCACTGCTTTATGGCGACCAGCAACTTGGTACAGTGGTTCGAGACTACTACCGGGACGAGAACTTCTGTCGCGAAGAAGACGGCAGCATTAACCTGTGGAAGTTTTACAACCTCTTCACGGAGGCCAACAAGAGTTCGTACATCGACACCTTCCTGCCGAAGTCCATCAACGCGCTCGATTTCACCTTTCAGGTGCAAGACGCCCTAGACGGTAGCACTGCCGGCAGTTGGTACCTGAGTTGAGCCGCCGCTGACCTTCCGAAGCCCGTTCCGACCATTCACACCGGAGCGGGCTTCTCAGTCGGCGTCCTCTATCCCAGGGCAATTCACCAGTTCGTGCAGCGGCATCTCCAGCCCTTTCGTCAGTGACAGCAACACGTCAATGGTTGCCGCCATCCGGGCCGTTTCAATCCGGTGAATCGTCATCTTGTCGATGTTGGCGCGGTCCGCAAGCTCCTGCTGGCTCCATCCGCGTTCGCTGCGCAGTTGGCGAAGATGCTTGCCGAAAACTTGGACTCCACCCGGGTTTTTCACAGCCGGCAAGCTCCGACGCTACCTTGCCTACCATGTATGCAGATGCGCCTATTTCACACAAAAAACTTCTACTTTTGACGGTCAACACCAAGTCTGGTGATTCCCTAACGAGGTGAGCACGAAACCTCATCCAACCCCGAACAGCACTTTTCAACCACTCACACATGCAAAAAATCTTCCTCCTACTAGCAGCACTCAGCTTTTCAGCGGCTGCGGCCCATGCACAGGAACTGGCGTACCCCGCCAAGTACCAAGTCTACAAAATCGACCGCTCCAGTACGCATGCTGGTTCGAGCAATGAGCACTCCGCCTCCGATGCACAAACGTGGACCGTCAACCTGCTTGTGATGGTGCAGGCAACCAAGAAGGCGGGGGTGTACCAAGCACGGATTTACAACACAACAGGTGGTGAATACTTCCGCAAGATGACGGGACTACCGGCGTACACGGTCACACTCTTTAACACGCAACCCCGCACAAGCAGGTCGGATGACGGCACTGCTTCGGAGATTTACTCCGACACGATGTACAAGGGTCAGCTCGCTCCCCCAAAGAACGAAGTTGACGAATTTGCCTCCCTCACCCCCATTGTGGGTTGGCATTCCGACATGACGGGGCACAAGCTTTTGGAACTAGTGTGGGAAAACAGTTCGTCCACATGCAGCAAGGACGGCAAGCGACACCAGCAGAAATGCCGGCACTACATCGCCTTCCACTGCATTCCCGTGCAGTAGCTGTTCGCAAGGGAATCGCGGCGCGGCGGGTACCTACCAAGTACGTCGGGCCGCTGTTCACCCGACAAAGGGCATCGTGCCCAACGGCAGTTTCCAAGGATTTCCGGCCGTCAACAGGAAACCTGACTCCCATTTTCACGACAACAGCGCAGTGTTTCCCTTGTAGGCACCACGGTGGGCACCAGAAGCGAAAAGAGCCAGCCACCTTGACGGTAACTGACTCTGAATCAATGAGCGAGAAACGAGGTTCGAACTCGCGACCCTCAGCTTGGGAAGCTGATGCTCTACCAACTGAGCTACTCTCGCGGAGTGGTTTGGTGGCCCGAAATTACGCCAAAGAACCGGATTCGCAACCTGAGACAGGAGTTCAACCCATTTTCGGAGCAGCGCGTATCAGGGGGCACTATGGCTACACCTCCGCTTCCGCCCGCTACCAACCGCCTCGTAGGCTTGCTGCTTTTGCTCAGCGGTTTCCTGCTGGGCCTGGGCCTGCTCCTGAAAATTGGCGTGTTGCTCTACCGCTGGAACACCGGCGCGGCCGAACTGCCCGTGGGCCTGCTGGCCATCAACCTACTGGGCCTGCTGGCGGGGGGCTTGCTGATGCGCTGGGGCCTGCGCATGCGGCGCGGCAACAACGCCCACCGCAACCCCAACGCCGACGAGATACTATAAAGTCGAGCACCCACGCCCGACCTTTGCCTTATGTCATCTCCCCTCCGCATCTCGCTGGCCAAGGCCAATGCCCCCACGGCCGCCCAACTGGCCGACCTAGGTCGCCAAACCTTTCAGGATACCTTTGCCGCCACCAACACGCCGGCCGATATGGCTGCGTATCTGGCTGAAAACTTTGGCCCTGATATTCAGCTGGCCGAACTGCAGGACCGCGAGAACACGTTTCTGCTGGCCCATATGCAGAACGAGCTGGTGGGCTACGCCAAGCTGCGCGACAACTCGGCCCTCGGCCTGCCCGAAGGCCAAAACCCCGCCGGCCGCCTCGAAATCGAACGCCTCTACGTGCGCGACGACTGGCAGGGCACCGGCTTGGGTGCAGCCCTGATGCGCGGCATTCTGGCCCTGGCCGAGCAGTTGCACTGCTCCGCCGTGGTGCTGGGCGTGTGGGAGAAAAACGACAAAGCCCGCGCCTTCTACCAGCGTTTCGGCTTCCGCGAAATCGGGCAGCACGAATTCCGGCTGGGGCAGGATGTGCAAACCGACCTGATTTTGCGCAAAGGCATGGCCGGCCGCTAAGCCCGTACATTTAGCCATGCCGATACCCGCCCGGTTGCGTTCATTCCTTGGCCGAAACAGTTGGCCGGCCCTATTGCTAGCCTTGGGCCTCGCCGCCTGCCAGCCCCAACACCCGCCAATCGACACCGCCGCCGCCCCACCCGTGGGCCATTACCAGGGCAGCATCGGGGCCACCGGTAGCCCGCAGCTAAAGGCTTCGCTCGATATTCGCCACCCCAGTGCAGGCCATTACGATGCCGAGCTGACCGTGCCCGGCGCCCCCGCCCTCAGCTTCGTGGCCGATACACTGCTGCTGGCCGGCAACCAGCTGCGCCTCGTGCGCCCCGCCCGCCCCGGCCAAACCCTGACTTTGACGCTGGAAGGTGATTTCTGGCGCGGCACCCTAGCCGTCGATTCCACGTCGGTACCGCTCATCCTGCTCAAACGGGGCGTGCCCGACCCCAGCAGCTACCGCGTGGGGCTGTTGCCGGTGGCTGGCGCTCCCAGCTGGCTGTTTGCCCCTACCGATATCGGCACGCCCGGCGCGGCCCTCGTGCTGCTGCCCGATGCCGCTACCACTCCCGCCGCCGCCCTTTGGGCCGATGCCCTGGCCCGGGCGGGCGTCATTGTGCTGCTGCTGCCGCCGCCGGCCGATTCGGCTACGGCCGAAGTGCCGCGCCTGCTGGCTGCCCTGCGCCAGTTGCGGGCCACGCCCGGCGCCGATACCGCTAGCCTTGGCGTGTGGGCAGCCGGCAACCGGGCTACGACACTGGCGGCTGCCCACCCGCCGCTGGCTTTCTTCATCGTACAGAACGCCCTAGTAGATGCGGCCAGCCGCCCGGCTTTCCGCGAGCTGCGCAACCGCAAATTGCCCGTGCTGGGCTTGTATGGCGGAGCCGATGCCGTGCCGCGCGCCGCCCAGCTGCGGGCCGCCGTGGGCAGCCGGCAGGGCAACCTCGTGCGCAGTTACCGCGCCACGAGTGCCGACCTGCTGAGCGGGGCGGGCCTGAACGTGCAGTTTGGGCCGGGCCTGCCGGGCGAGGTGGTGGAGTGGGTGCGCAGCCGCTAGTCGCCCTCGTTCAACGCCAAGGCGCGCAGGGGCGCGGCCTCTACAGCAGCAACAGGCCCTTTTCGCGTAGCAACTGCCAGGCCGGCGTCTGTAAAAAGGCTTCAAACGCCCCTTCCGATTTCGGAAAGGAGGCCGCCGCATCCTTCAGCAGCACTTTGGTGTCGAAATCCCGGCTGAGTTGCGTGAGCAACTGGTGCAGCCAGCGGCCGGCGGCCTCGGTGGTTTTTACTTCGAAATCCTCGGCCTGCTCGTAGCAGGTGAGCACGGCCCGGGGTACTTTTTTGCCCGGCTCGATACGAATTTCGGGGGCGTTGCCGAGCCAGAACAGGCGCTGGTTTTGTTTGGCAAAATCGGGCTTTTCGGGAGCTTGCAGGGCCTGCTGCACCAGGTGGCGCGGGGTTGTGGGGCGCGGGGTCTTGAAATCAAACCAACGGGCCAGCGGCTCATCGAGCGCCACGCCGTGCAGGTAGTTGTAGAGGCTCTTGGCCAGGCCGGGGCCGAAGGCTTCGTGGTCGGTGCCCAGCGGGTCGTCGTGCCACAGGTCGTTCCAGGCGAAGCCGGCCGGCTCGGGGCCAATGGCCGCCACCTGGTACTTCGCGGGGTTTTTGCCCACGGGCGAGTAGGCCGTCATTGAGAAGCGGTGCCAGTAGCCGCTCTGCACCACGCCGGCCACAAACAACTGGCGCACTACTTCGAGGCTGTCCACGGTTTCCTGAGCGGTTTCGGTGGGGAAGCCATACATCAGGTACGCGTGCACCATGATGCCGGCCTGCGTGAAGCCGTCGGCCACGCGGGCCACCTGCGCAATGGTTACGCCCTTTTCCATCAGGGCCAACAGCCGGTCCGAAGCTACTTCCAGCCCGCCGCTCACCGCGATGCAGCCCGAGGCCGCCAGCAGCCGGCACAGGTCGGCCGAGAAGGTTTTCTCGAACCGAATATTGCCCCACCAGGTGATGGGCACGCGGCGCTTCAGCAGCTCCACCGCCAAATCGCGCAGAGCCAGCGGCGGCGCGGCCTCATCCACGAAGTGAAAGCCGGTCTGGCCCGTTTGCGCGATAATCTGCTCAATTCTATCCACCAACAGCGTGCTGGGGGCCGTTTCGTAGCGCGCAATGTAGTCCAGCGTCACGTCGCAGAACGAGCAGCGCTTCCAGTAGCAGCCGTGGGCCACGGTCAGCTTGTTCCAGCGCCCGTCGCTCCAGAGGCGGTGCATGGGGTTCAGCACTTCCAGCACCGAGAGGTACTCGGTGAGGGGCAGGTCGGAGTAGTCGGGCGTGCCCACCTCGGCGTGCGGCACGTCGGGATGCGGGTGGTTGATGTATTGAATCTGGCCGATTTCGTCGCGCAGAAAAGTGCGTTGCAATAACTGTCTGTCATTCTGAGCGGAGCGAAGGACCTTATCACGTTCGAGAACGTTTGAATTACCGCTAACCGTCTGAACGTAATAAGGTCCTTCGCTCCGCTCAGGATGACAGGATAAATACTCCAGCAGCCGCAGCCACGGCCCTTCCCCATCATCGAGCGTCAGGAAATCGATGTAATCGAAAAAGCGCGGCTCTTTGATGTCGCGCAACTCGGTGTTCGGGTAGCCGCCGCCCATCACCGTCACCGTGGCGGGGCTGATGTGCTTGATGTACTTGGCCAGTCGCAGGGCTCCGTAGAGGTTACCCGGAAAAGGCACCGTGAAACCCACCATGTCGGGCTGCACGCGCGCCAGCAGCGGCTCCAGTTCCTCCAGCAGCATCCGGTCGAGCAGGTTGGGGGCGGCTGCCAGCTCCTGGTGCAGCGGCTCGAAGCTGGTGGCCGACAGCGCCAGCTTCTCGGCGTAGCGCGAGAAGCCGAAGTGCGGCCCCACGGTTTCCTTGATGAGGTCGGCCAGGTCCTCCAGGTAGAGCGTAGCCAGGTGCCGGGCCTGGTCCGTCAGGCCCATGGTGCCGAAGGCGGTTTCGAGGTCGGCCACGTTATCGAAGCGGCTGGCCTCGGGCAAAAACCGGCCGTGGCAGATGCGCGGGGCCAGCGTGAGGTCCTTGTTCTGCAAAAACCGGATAACCGGACCGATGGTGGCCAGGTAGCGGTTTTGCAGCCGCAGCATGCGCTTGGCATTATCACTCAGGTCAAAATTCCCGGCTTCGATTTCCTGAAAAACCCGCCGCAGGCCAGCTTCTGAAAACAGCCGCAGCACCAGCTGCAGGCCCATGTCGGCCTGCGTCACGGCATACCCGCGCCCCGTCAGAAACCCTTTGATGTAGGCCGTGGCCGGGTAGGGGGTATTGAGCTGCGTGAGCGGCGGCGTGAGGAGCAGGATGCGGGGCGAGTGGTCGTGCACGGTGGAGACTAACCCGGCGGCCGGGGCCGGGGTTCAATTTTCCGCAAAGCTCGGGGCTGGCCGCCGGGTAACGATGCAGCTACGCGCCCGACCTAATTCTGTATTGTCGGGGCGCAAATTCTACACGGCTGGGCGGGCTGCCATCCTCGTAAGAACAAGCAGTTGCTCATTCCTTCACGCTAAACCCGCTTTCTCATGCAAATGCCCACCGCCCACACCCGAACCAACCGCGACAATAGCGCCGTGCTCGAAGCCCTGGCCCGCTGCGCCACCGCCTGCGAAATGTGCGCCGACGCCTGCCTGGCCGAAGCCGACGTTGCCATGATGGTGCCCTGCATCCGCCTCGACCGCGACTGCGCCGACATTTGCCGCCTCACCGCCGCCTTCATCGCCCGCGGTTCCGACCACGCTCAGCACGTGCTCAAGGAGTGCATCGAAATTTGCCAGAAGTGCCACGACGAATGCGCCAAGCACCAGCACGACCACTGCCAGCGCTGCGCCGAAGCCTGCCAGGCCTGCCTCGAAGCCTGCCGCGCGTATGGTAAATGAAAGTGAGTAAATGAGTAAGGGCCCGATACCGTGTGAATCCATCGGTATCGAGCCCTTACTCATTTACTCACTTACCATGTTGCCTCACGCCAGCGCGTCGAGCGACATGCGCTCGGGGAGCATCAGGCGGCGGAACTCGCTCACCGAGTAACCCGTCACCTGCCGGAACTGGTTGCTCAGGTGCTGGCCCGAGCTGTAGCGCATCTGGTCGGCTATCTGGTTCAGGGTCAGCTCGCCGTAGCTGAGCAGTTCCTTCACGCGCTCAATTTTGAGACGGATGAGGTATTTCTCGATGGTGAGGTGCGCAGTGCGCGAAAACACCTTGCTCAAATGCGAGTAGGTGGCCGCAAACCGGTCCGTCAGGAAAGCCGAAGTCGTGAGCGGCGAGCGCGCCGTGCGCAGGTGTTCGAGGTATTCGGCCAGCGTGCCTTTGATTTGCTCGGTGAGCTGCTCGGCCCGGCCGCGCAGCAGCTCGAAGCCGGCTTCGTGCAGCAGCGGGGCCAGGGCCTCGGGGTCGGCGGGGGTTGCCTCATCCAGTTCTGCCACGCCGAGCGACACCGTTTTGGGCCGGTAGCCGGCGCGCTCCAGCAGGCCGTGTACTGCCTCCACACACCGGGGGCACACCATGTTTTTGATATGCAGGAGATTCGTTTTCAAGGGCTTTAACGTGTTTGAGGCCGCCGTGAGGAAGCCGGTGAGGAAACGGTACGCGCGCTGGCGGCCGTGCCGGCCGAGGCCGCCGCCCGCCGTGGGCGCGGCACCGGCGTCGAGGCTTCGGCCCAGCCCCGCCCGAACCAGTTGGCCGTAGCCCAGGTCACGAACGGAACCACGGCCAGGAAGGTGACCGAGAGCAGCCAGACGAATACGAGAAACGCGAAAAAAAGTCGACCGAAAAAGTGGTCACTCACCCCAAACAGGTAGATTATCAGCATCAGTGCCAGCCCAAAACTAATTCCGGCCAGCAGCGCCACCCGCCGCCAGGGCCACCGGGCCACGTGCTGTTGGAAACGACGACGCAACGGTTGAAGCATATAATGCCGATAATTGGGAAGGTGAAAATAGGGGAAATTTCCCGTATCACAAGTTTTGGGCTTTGGGGCTGGAACGGGAAATCAATGGCACGTCATGCTGAGCGCAGCCGAAGCATCTCTACCGCAATAGGCAACTGATTGCGTTGCGCGGTAGAGATGCTTCGGCTGCGCTCAGCATGACGGACAGAATATTCAACCTCATTGCTGTGCTATTACCCCAACGTCGTCAGCAACTCCTGCTGCACCGACTGGCCGGCATCGGCCGCGTACCACTCGTTCATGCCTTTCACAATCTGGTTGGTATGCAGCGAGGCATCGCCGTGCAGCTGGTGACTGAGGGCCTGCGCGGCGTCCGGGCGGGGACCCCAGGTGCCGAGGTCGGCCCCGGTTTCGGCATCGCGGCGGATGAGCTTGGGGATGCTGTTTTTGCCATCGGTCTGGTAAGCGGCCATCAGCTCGGGGTGGTCGGAGCGCAGCACCACGTGCAGGCTCACGCGGCCCTGGCTTTGGGCGGCCAGGTGGGCCAAAATGGGCAGCGTGTGGGCCGTATCGCCGCACCAGGCCTCGCCCAGCACCAGCCACTGCTCGGGGCGGGGCAGCTGGCGCAGGCGTTCGAGCAGGGCGGGCAACAGCGGCACGGCCGAGCCGCGGTCGAGGTGGGCCTGGTTCTGGTCGGTGTAGCGCACGAGGCCGGGCGTCTGGTCAAGGCCGGTGGTGCGGTGCTCGGCGGCCAGCCGGCCCACCAGGGCGCGGAACTCGGGGTAGGTATAGGCGGGCGTGGGCAACGGGGCGTTGGGCATAAGCGAAGTTGAATGGAATAGGAGCGGGGCCGGGCCGGCGCACGCCGGTACCGGACACAACCGCTGGCGGGGGTACGGGTTGCGCGGCGGCGGGTTATTTCTTTACCTTGCAGCCTCGCTCCCGCATCACCTCCCCATTCTGTTCCTCATGTTTTCCCAACAATTCCTCCGTTCGCTGGCAGTGGCCGGCGTCGTGCTGGCCTCGGCCAGCGCCTGTAGCTCCGGCACCAAAGAAGGCGACACCAACGTCGAGCGCGGCTACACCAAAAAAGGCATGGCCGCCGGCCAGGACGGCGTGGCCGGCGGCGACTCGGCCACGGCCGGCCTCGCCCGCGACACCGCCCGCAAAGTCACCGGCAAAGACTTGTACAAAGCCGCTGGCGACGCCAAAGACCGCAACCACGACGGCCTGGCCGACTAGCGCCCGAGCCCGCACTGGCTGCAAAAACGAAAGCCCGGCTGCCAGGCCGGGCTTTTTTGTGCGCTTAAGAGAAGTAAAAACCCCTGGCAGCGGCCAATGAAAAGTCTGATGGTGGTGGAAAGCTGGCTGTGGTTAACGGTTTGCTATTGCCTGTTAATCAAGTGTTATAGCTGCCCGGAAGCTTTGCAGGAGTACGGGCTTGCCAGCTGAGGAAAGGTCTTATTGGGCAAAGTTTTGGTTTGCAACCATGGCCGGATAGTGATGCATCTTTGAGGAAACTAAACCAGTCATGAAGAAAAATCTACTTTCCTTATTTTCACTACTGGCCCTGGGCAGCGGCGCGGCCCTGGCACAAACGGCCCCGCCCGTACTGAACAACCCGCCCGTAGCGCCGGTGCCCGCCGCTGCGCCCGCCGCGGCGGTTGGGGCTCCCGCAGCGGCGCCTGCCGTCGCCGACCCGTTCCTGCTGGGGCGCACCTACCGCGTCGAAACCGTGCAGGGCACCACGTTCACCGGCGTATTGGTAAGCATGAGCCTGACCGCGCTCGAGTTCGATGCCAAGGAGTTGGGCCACCTCACCCTGGAGCGCGCCCAGATTCGCCGGGCCGACCTGCAAGGGCCCATACCGCCCACTACCAAGGCGGGCTACTACGACATTGGCAACGGCAACCGCCTGTTTTTTGCGCCTACGGGCCGGGGCTTGCGCAAGAACGAAGCCTCCCTGCAGGACGTGGACGTGTACCTGCTGGGAATAAACTACGGCATCACCGACAATATTTCGCTGGGCGGCTACATGTCAATCATCCCGGGCCTGTCGCTCGACCAGCAGCTTCTGGTGTTCACGCCCAAAATCAGCTACCCCATCCGCGACAACCTGAACGTGGGATTTGGCTTGCTCTATGTGCGCGTGCCCAACTTCGACTCGCAGGGCACCGGGACCGGCGCGGGCATTGGCTACGGCGCGCTCACTTACGGCGGGGCCGACAATAATTTTACCGTGGGGCTCGGCTACGGCTTCGTGCAGGGCAATATTGGCTCAACTCCGATTCTGCAGGTAGGCGGCCAGCGCCGGGTGTCGCGCCGGATTTCACTGCTCAGCGAAAACTACATTGTGGCCGATGCCAATGCCGGCATGGGCGGCCTTTACGGCCTCAAAATAAACTGGCGCCGCACCAGCCTGGGCCTGGGAGCGGTTTATTACTACGAGTTTGGCCACGACGAGCAGCGGGCCAACTATTACTATAACCCCAACAACGGCCAGTATACCACCACGTACCAAACCGTGCGCGTGCCCGGCCAGGGCTTCTCCAGCTACGTGATTCCGCTGTACATCGACTTCACTTTTCGCTTTGGCAAAGGCGTGAAGTAAGCGCCTGCTACTGGCCGTGCAAAGCGCGCCGCTCGGGCCTGGGCGGCGCGCTTTGTTGCCGGGCCGGGCCCGCAGCCCCCAAAAACCGGGCGCGAAAACCGGGCGCGAAAACCGGGCGCGGCGCTATCTTGCCTGCATGAAACACTTTCTACCACTTCTGGGCCTGTTGCTGCTAGGCTGGGCCACGTGCCAGCCGGTGGCGGCCCAGGCCACCGATACGCTGCCCGGCCACAACCGTTTTGCGCGGCTGATTGCCAACTCGCTTTGCACCCGCATCCAGGCCGAGGGGCAACGCCAGGACCTTGAAAAGCTCACGCCCAAGCAGGCCGATGACTTGTTCCTGCGCCTGATGATGACGAGCATGAGCGAGCACGCCAGCGAGTTCACCGACCTGATAAGCGCGGGCAAGCGCCGCGGCCTGAGCAGCAACAAAATAGGCCACGACATGGGCGAAACCGCCGTGAAAATGCTGAGCGTGGACTGCCCTGGCTCGATGAAGCTGATTCTGCGCACTTCTTCGGCTCAAAAAGGCCTGGGGCCCAAAGGCCAGCAGAGCATGAACAACATCTCGGAGGAGGAAAGAGCGGTGCTGCAGCCCATGGCCGACAGCGTGTGCGTGCAGCTATCGGCCGAGGATGCGCGCCACCCATTGAAGGCGATGACTGTGGCCGGCCGCAGCGAAACCATGAGCAAAATCATGCAAACCACGGTCATCAAAAACATGCCCGCGCTCATGACCGTGTATTCGACAGAGCAGCTCGGCAACAAGGAAAGCATGGAGGCCTTTGGCATCAAGCTGGCCACCCTGATGATGAGCAAGTGCCCGACTTACCTCATCATGTTGGGGGAAGACGCGAAGAAGAAGCGCTGAGGCCCGCAGGCCCGGGCCGCTAGGCCAGGGCCGTTTTCTCCTCCTTCACCGCCAGCTGCCCGCAGGCGGCGTCGATGTCCTTGCCGCGCGAGCGGCGGATGTTGGTTTGCACGCCGCGGTCGGCCAGGAACTTGTGGAAGGCGGTGATTTTGTCGGCCTCCGCGTTCTGGTAGCTGGCGTTGTCGATGGGGTTGTACTCGATGAGGTTGATTTTGCAGGGCAGCCACTTGCTGATTTTCAGCAGCTCGGCCGCATCGTCGAGCCCGTCGTTGAAGCCGTCGAACACGATGTATTCGTAGGTGACTTTGCGGCCGGTTTTCTGGTGGTAGTACTGCAGGGCTTCCTTCAGCGCGGCCAGCGAGTTGGCCTCGTTGATGGGCATGATTTCGTTGCGCTTGGCGTCCGTCGGGGCGTGCAGCGAGAGGGCCAGGTTGGCCTTCACGTCGTCATCGGCCAGCTTTTTAATCATCTTGGCAATGCCGGCCGTGCTGATGGTGATGCGGCGCGGGGCCATGTTCAGGCCATCGGGGGCGGTAATGCGGCGCACGCTTTCCACCACGTTGGCGTAGTTGAGCAGGGGCTCGCCCATGCCCATGTACACGATGTTGGTGAGCGGCGTGCCGTACTGGGCCTCGCACTGCTCCCGAATGCGCACCACCTGGTCGTAAATCTCGGCCGCGTCGAGGTTGCGCTTGCGGTCCATGTAGCCCGTGGCGCAGAACTTACACGTGAGCGAGCAGCCCACCTGGCTCGAGATACAGGCCGTCATGCGCGTGTCGTGCGGAATGAGCACGCCCTCCACCACGTTGCCGTCGTAGAGCTTGAAAGCCGATTTGATGGTGCCGTCGTTGCTGAGCTGCTTGTTCTGCACCGTCACGCCGTTGATGACGAAATGCTGGTCGAGCAGCTCGCGGGTGGCCACCGAGATGTTGTTCATCTCTTCGAACGTGGCGGCGGTGTTCTTCCACAGCCACTCCGTTACCTGCTTGGCACGGAAAGGTTTCTCGCCGTGCTCCACCATAAAGGCCTTGAGCTCGTCGGGCGAGGTTTTGCGAATATCGCGCTTTTTAACAACGGGGGCGAGGGGCAATTCTAGCAGCATAGTGCAAAGATACAAGCTGGTAGGGCGTTGGGTTCCCGGCCGGGTGTCATTCCGAACGCAGTGAGGAATCTGAGCAATGTAGCGGCCCCGAATTCCTCCCCGCGTTCGGAACGACAGCTAGCGCACGGCTACCCCAGCCGCGCGGCCAACTCCTCGGGCAGCAGGCGCAGCTTGCGCTGGTTGTAGTCGAAGCAGAGCATGCCGGTTTTGGCGCGGGCGATTTCCTTGCCGGCCTGGTTGTGCACGTGGTACACCACATCGAAGCCGTATTTGCTGAGCTCGTTGCCGGCCATTTGCACGCGCAGCACGTCGCCGTGGAAAGCCTCGCCCTTGTACTCCACCGCCACATCCACCATGATGAGGCCGAGCTTGCTGATGGGGTCGTAGTCGCCATCCAGCCCGAGGAATCGCAGAAATTCTATCCGCACCTCATGCAGCAGGCCCAGCAGGGCATCGTTGCCGAGGTGGCCGCCGTAGTTGAGGTCGGTGATGCGCACCGGAATTTCGGTGGCGAAGGGGAAGGTGTCGGGCAGGGCTACTTTTACGCGGGGCATCTTTTCAATGAAGAATTAGGAATGAAGAATGAAGAATTCTCCGGCGAGCCAAAGGTAGAGGTGCGCCGCACGGCCGACGGCTCGGCCACGCTCTTCGTGCCGGCCCTGAACGAGCATTACCACTCGCAGCACGGGGCGCGGCAGGAATCGGCGCACGTGTTCATCCGGCACGGGCTGCTGCCGTTGCTGCCCGCCGCCGCCGAAACCGGCCAGCCGCTGCGCCTTCTTGAAATCGGCCTCGGCACCGGCCTGAACGCCTTGCTGACGCTGGAAGCTGCCCAGGCCGCCGGTGTATTTATCGAGTACGACGGCCTCGAAACTTTTCCGCTGCCGCCCGCCGTGGTGGCCGCCCTGCAGCCCGAGTGGGACGCACGCGGCACGCCCTTGCGCGAGCTGTTTGCCGAGCTGCACGCCGCGCCCTGGGATGCGCCGACGCAGCTGTTGCCCGGCTTCGGGCTGCGCAAGCGGCACCAGGCGCTGCAAGATGCAGTGCTGCCCGCTGGTTATTACGACCTCATCTATTTCGATGCCTTTGCCCCGGAAAAACAGCCCGACCTGTGGACGGAAGCCGTATTCGCCCAGCTCTACGCCGCCGCCGCGCCCGGCGCGGTGCTGGTGAGCTACTGCGCGCAGGGCCAGTTCCGACGCAACCTGCGCGCCGCCGGCTGGCTGACGGAAAAGCTGCCCGGCCCCCCCGGCAAGCGCGAGATGACGCGGGCGCGGAAGGAGGGTGGAAATAATCCACTGTCATACTGAGCGAAGGCGCCGCCGCAGGCGAAGCATCTCTGCCGGGCAAGTAATTTTAACCGCAAGGTTTACTATTGCGGTAGAGATGCTTCGACTGCGGCGGCGCCTTCGCTCAGCATGATAGTTCTTTTGTCCTTCCTATTCCACCAACCCACCACTCTTTTGTCCCGCCGATTTCTTGATACCGAAAGCCCCGGCTGGGTGGCCGATGGCCTCATCAGCGAGGCGCAGCGGCAGCAACTGCTGGCGCGCTACCCGCAGCAGGCCCCCGCGTTGGGGCTGCTCCCGATACTGGGCAGCGTGCTGGTGGGCCTGAGCGGCCTAAGCGTGGTGGCGGCCAACTGGCAGGGCCTGCCCGCGGCCCTGCGGCTGGCGCTGCTGCTGGGCAGCTTAGTGGGCAGCTACGCGGCGGGCAGCTACTTTCTGCGGCGCGGCAACCCCGATTTGGGCCACGGCCTCATCGGACTCGGGCTGATTCTGTTCGGAGCCAGCATCATCCTCACCAGCCAGCTCTACCAGTTGGTAGGCTACGATGCCAGCGGCCTGCTGGCCTGGGTGGTGGCCGGCGTGGGCCTGAGCTACGTGTACGGCTCGCGGCTGCTGGTGCTGCTCACGGTGCTCATCGGCGCGGCGGTGCAAACGTACTGCGTCGAGTCGCTGGGCATCTTCAGCTACGTCACGGCCTGGCTGGTGGTGGGCGGGCTGGGCTACTACTGGTGGCGCCGGCCCGACGTGGTGGGCAGCTACGTGCTGGCCGCCGGCCTGCTCTGGCAGGCGGGCCTGCTCATCATCGCGCTCCACGCCAAGATTACCTGGTTTTTTGTGCCGGCCATGCTCATCTACGCGGCCGGCGACTGGCAGCCCAACCGCCTCGGCGGCCGGGCCCTGCAAGTCCCGCCGCTGGTAGCCGCTTACCTGTTCATGTTTGGGCTGGCCGTTTTTGGCGAAGCCGATGCCTACGCCAACGTACTGCGACCCCCGCTACTGCCCTACCTGGGGGCGCTAGTGGCCGTGCTGGCAATTTCGGTGGCCGGCAAGCGGGCGCGGGGCACGCTGGCCACGCTGCCCGAGTGGTTGCTGCTGCTGCCGGGTTTTTACCTCTCGGGCGGGTTGTCATTGGCCGTGGCTACCCTGGTAGTGCTGTATGCCCACGCCGGTTCGGTGCTGGCCCGTGCCAACCGCGACCACGACTCCGACCAGCTTACCATCGGCGCGGTACTGTTCGTGGCTGCCACCGCCGTGGCCTACTTCAAGCTCACCTGGGGCTTCATGGATAAGTCGCTGTTTTTCCTGATTGGGGGCATTTTGCTGTTAGCCCTGAGCTGGTACCTGCGCCGCCGCAACGCCCAGGTGCTGGCCGCCGCGGCCCCGGCCGTGGCCCAGCAAGCCGGCGCGCCCGCCCTGGCTGCCGATAATTCCGAAGCCCCGGAAGCAACTCGTAATTCGTAATGCCGCATTTCATAATTATCGAATGACCGACTTGCTCTCCTGGTTCTCGGCCCCGGCCCGCCGCCGGCCGCTGCTGCGGACGCTGGTGGCCGCGCAGGTGCTCTACGTGCTGGGCGTGGCCGGCGCGGGCTACGCCACCACGGCCCTGGGCAAGCGGGTGGTGCTGGCCACCACGCCCATCGACCCGCGCGACTTGCTCTACGGCGACTTCGTGCGCCTGCGCTACGCCATCGGCGAAAACCCGCTGAGCCGCTGGCACGGCCCCGAAGCCCCCAAGCGCCGCCAGTCGGTTTTCGTGCTGCTGGCCACCGGCTCGGATAGCCTGAGCACTGCCGTGGGCGTGTACCCGCAGGCCCCCACACCCAGCGTAGGCCAGGCCGTGCTGCGCGGCTGGGTGACCGATGTGTACCCCGCTTCCTTCAACCTGCGCTTCAACCTCGAGCGCTACTACGTGCCCGAAGGCAGCGGCCTGCGCCTCGAAAAAGCCGGCCGCCTGCACCCGCTGCGGGTGCGCGTCAGCATCGCGCCCTGGGGCCAGGCCCGCATCACGAATGTGGAAGCCGAGCCGGCAAAAAAATAAAAGGGCCCTGCCGGATACTTCCGGCAGGGCCCTTTACTGTAGCTGCTTAGGTGGCGATAGCAGCTATTGAATCTTATAAGTCACGGGCACGGTGAATGCTACGCTTACCTCGCGGCCGTTCTGCTTGCCAGGAATGAAGCGGGGCAGCGTTTTGATAGCTCGAATTGTTTCCTCATCAAGTCCCGAACCCAGGCCTTTCACAATTTTCACGTCCGTTACCTCGCCTTTGGGGTCAACCACGAAGCTCACGAAAACTTTTCCCTCTACTCCGTTGCGCAGCGCCATGGATGGGTAGCGCACGGCTTTCTGGATAGCCACTACTATGGCCAACTGGCCGCCGCCGCCGGGCAGTTCGGGCATCTGCTCTACAAATGTGTAGGGCTTGGCTACTTCAGGTACGACGCCGTTATCCTTGCCGGGCGGCAGGTCATTAGGAACAGTCGGCCCGGCACCGGGGTCGCCCTCAATGGTGCGTACGCCCGATTCCTTGCCTTCCAAGTCCTTCTGGTCGGGGACTTTATTGTCCGGGTTCACCTTGTCGTCCTTCGCCACCACAGGCACCAGGTTCTGAATTGTGGGCGGCTGCGGTGCCGTAGTGGGGGGCTTAACGGCTTCGACAGGCGGCGGCGGCGCAATGGGCGGGACTACGGCTTCAATACCGAAGTTTTCCGGTTTAGCATCTACAATGACGGGCTTCGCCACCGGCGCGGCCTTGGCCAGCAACTGCGCCACCAGCGGAAACACCAGAATCAGCGCCAGAATGGCGGTGGCGATGACCAGCGCACGCGTCATATGGCGCTGATACATGGCGCGGAGCTGATAGGCTCCGTAGTGGCGGTTGCGACCATCGAACACGATGTCGTCGAGGCTGGCCGTGGCCAGCTGGGCATTGGTCATCATGATATTAATTGTTTTTGAGGAGGTTCAAATCGTCCTGCGTGATTTTCACGAGGGCGTATTTCTTCTGGTTCGTGATGTTCATCTCGTCCAGCAAGTCAATCATATCCTGATATTTCGAGTCGGGCGACGGCTTGATGAGCACCATCAGGCCATGCCGTTGCTGCTGCCGGGCGAGCAGCACTTGCCGAATGCCATCAGGCGCGAAAGAGGTAGTCTTTACCTCGGGCACGAGCACGGTTTTATCCTGCGGCGCATTCAGTCCGAAGAAATAGTGCACTTGATGGTCCTTGCCCAGAATGACCGTCATGGCCTGCGAATGCTTGAGGCCACTATCTTCCTCATCCGTGGGCTTCACCGGCATCGTGAGCTGCATCACCGCTGGCTTGGCGAAGGTGGTGGTGAGCATGAAAAACGTGAGAAGCAGAAACGCCAGGTCCACCATGGGCGTCATGTCGATGCGCGTCGAGAGCTGTTTCGCTCGTCGTTTGCCGGGCTTGCTGCTGCCGGCGGCTTGCTGCTGGATTTCGGCCATGGGTTCAGTCCTTTAGAAGGTGAGAATTACCCGGCCAACGCTTTGCTGGAAGCGCTTATTGTGAGCTTCTTATGAAAATATATTTCGCTTTGGCGGCGCATACTAAACCGCTCGCGCCCACGTTCCTACTGCTTGCCCTAAAAGCGCCATAAGCCGCCCGGCGTGAGGTAAGCCGTGAGCGGCACATCGGTGGGCAGCACATCGGCAATGCGCCCGGCGGGCGGCTCATCCAGCACGTTCAGGCCGATGAACTGCGTGCCCGGCCGGCACTGCGCCAGAAACCGGTCGTAGAAGCCGCCGCCGTAGCCCACGCGCTGGCCCGTTTCATCCACGGCCAGCAGCGGCACCAGCACGGCATCGAGCACGGCCGGCAGTACCTCGGGCGCGGTGCTGGGGTCGGGCACCGGCTCATCAATGCCCCAGCGGTTTTGGGTGAGCTGGGTGTCGGGCGTCAGCTCGTAATGCTTTAGCGAAATGCCATCGGGCTGCACCACGGGCGTGGCCAGCCGTAGTGGCAACTCTTCGCCCCATACCCAGCGAATGAAGTCCCAGGTATCGGGCTCATTCTGCCTGGCCAGCGGCAAAAACACATGCAGCCACTGCCACTGCGCCACCGGGAATTGCCGAAACAGCCGCTCGCGCAGCTTATCGCTACGGCGCGCTACCTCATCCGGCGCGAGGGCCAGGCGGCGGGCAAGACAGGCGCGGCGGAGGTCGGCTTTGGTGGGCATGAGCAGTGGGTGGGCCGGCCGAAATTACGGCGTGCCGCCGCTTGCCGTTGGGCCCGGCGGGCGCGCCGTTGGTGGGGCCACGGAGGCCATTGGCAAAATTCTGGCGGCCAAACCCGCAATGCATTGCGTGGGCGATGTAAATTGCCAGACACTTGCCGCGGCCCGGCATTACGGAGGCGCGGCGGTAGGGTATTTATTCTCTGCGTTCCAGCTATTGTTATCCGTGTCTACCTCAGCCGCCCGCCTTATTTCCAACCACGTGCCCGCCGAGCTCGACCCGGCCGTACAGGCCCGGCTGGAGCAGCTGGAACGGGAGCTGGCTCAGGCCCGCGCCAACGAGGAGGCCGCGCTCGACCGCCTGCAGCGCCTGATGGCGCTAACCGCTAACCGACTGGCCAATCCGGCCGGTGACGCGCAACGGGCTTTCTACGAAACCATTCTGGATGAGCTGCCTGTGGAAGTGGTGGTGCTCGACGAACAGTTTCGCTACCTCTACGCCAACCCCCAGGCCGTGCCCGACCCCGAGCACCGCGCCTGGCTCATCGGCCACACGGTCATCGAATTCTGCGAGCGCTACGGCTACCCGCTCGATTTGGCCCGGCACCGCTCGCGTATGTTCGAGCAGGCCCTGCGCAGCGCCGAGCCGGTGGTGTGGGACGACTGCACGCCTTTTCCCGAAGGCCCGCGCTACCACCAGCGCCACTTCAAGCTGCTGGCCCAAGTGGGCGCCGGCAAGCCCTTCATGCTCGGCTACGGCCTCGACGTGACGGCCCGCGTGCAGGCCGAGGCCCGCAGCCAGCGCAGCGAAGCCGCCCAGCGCGAGCAGCAGGAATTCATGCAGCAGGTGCTTGATACCAACCCCAGCGCCATCTACGTGCGCGACGCCGACGGGCAGTTCGTATTCAGCAACCGCGCCATGGCCCAGCTCAGCGGAGCCGGCCACGCCACCCCGCAAGCTGCCGACGAGGCCGCCCGCGACGCGGCCCGCTACGCCGCCGGCGACGACCTCGTGCTGGCCACCGGCCAGGAAATCACCTCCGAAGACCGTCTCGCGCTGGCCACCGGCGAAATGCGCTGGTTCCACTCCGTGAAACGCCCGCTGCTGCGGCCCGATGGCAGCGTGCACGTGCTGGGCGTGAGCACCGACATCAGCGACCTGAAGCAGGCCCAGGACACGCTGGCCCGCAGCGAAAAGCAGTACCGCGACCTGATGCACTACGCCCAGGCCCTCATTTGCACCTACGACCTGGCCGGCCACCTGCTCTCGGTGAACCCGGCCCTGGCCAACCTGCTGGGCCACCCCGCCGCCGACCTCGTGGGCCAGCCCATGACCACCTACCTGCTGGCCGAAGACCAGGCCGGCTTCGGCGATTTCCTGGCCCGCATCGATAATCGGGGCGAGGCCCAGGGCGTGCTGCGGGTGCTGCGGGCGCTGCCGCGCGGCAGCTTCGAGCTGCGCCACCTGCTCTACCACACTTTTGTGGTGCGCGAGCCCGGCCAGCAGCCCTACATCATTTCGCACTCGCACGACATCACCGACCGCGTGCTGGCCGAGCGCGAAAGCCAGCGCGCCCGCGACGAAGCCGAAGCCTCGGCCCGCGCCCGCGAAAACTTCCTGGCCAACATGAGCCACGAAATCCGCACGCCCATGAACGGCGTGCTGGGCATGACGGCCCAGCTGGCCAAAACCCGCCTTGATGTGCGCCAGCAGGAATTGGTGCGCGTCATCAGCTCGTCGGGCCGCCACCTGCTGGCCGTGCTGAATGACGTGCTCGACATGGCCAAAATCTCGGCCGGCAAGCTGGAGTTGGAGGCCGTCACCTTTAACCTGAGCGAATCGGTGACCGAAGCGCTGGCCCCGCTGGCCGCCCAGGCCCGCGAAAAAGGCCTGACTTTCACCGACGTGCCGCTGCGCGAAAGCTGCCCGCTGCCCTGGGTGGTGGGCGACGCGCACCGCCTCAACCAGGTGCTGCTGAACCTGGTAAGCAACGCCATTAAGTTCACCGCCGCTGGTAGCGTATCCGTCAGCAGCGCGCTGCTGGACGAAACGGCCGACACGCTCGGCGTGCGCTTCTGCGTGGCCGATACTGGCCCGGGCATCGAGGCCGGCAAGCAGGCGCTCATCTTCGAAAGCTTCACGCAAGCCAATGCCGATACGGCCCGCCACCACGGCGGCACCGGCCTGGGCCTGAGCATCTCGCGTGCGCTGGTGGAGCAGATGGGCGGGCAGCTGCGCCTGGCCAGTACGCCCGGCCAGGGCAGCAGCTTCGATTTCGAGCTGCGCTTTCCGAAAGCGCCCGCGCCCGCCGTGGCCGACGCCACCGACGCCGCCTACAACACCGGCCGGCTGGTGGGCACCCGCGTGTTGCTGGTGGAGGACAACGAAATCAACCGCACCGTGGCTCGCATGATGCTGGAACCCTGGGGCGTGGACCTGGACGAGGCCGAGGACGGCACCGTGGCCCTGGGCTTGCTGACTCAAGTCGACTACGACCTGGTCCTCACCGACATCCAGATGCCTGGCCTAAGTGGTATCGACGTGACGCAGCGCCTGCGCCAAATACCCGACCCGCACCGCGCCGCGACGCCTGTTATCGCACTTACCGCCAATGCTTTCCGGGCCGATGTGGAGCGCTACTTGGCCGCTGGCGTGAACGCCTGCCTCACCAAGCCCTACGATGAGGCTACCCTCTACCAGACCATGGAAGCGCTGCTGCCGGCCCTGCCGCCCGCCGCGCCGGCCTACAATCTGGCTCCGTTGCGCGAGATGGCCAAGGGCCGCGAGGAATTCGTGCGCAAAATCGTGCGCTCGTTCCTCGCCAACATGCCCAACAGCCTCGCCCAATTGAAAGCCGCCGGCGCGGCCGCCAACTGGCCCGAAGTGGGCCGGCTGGCGCACCACATCAAGCCCAACCTGCACACGCTGGGCATCTGCGACGTGGCGCCAGCCCTGGAGGTACTGGTGCGCCTGCACAGCGACGAACCCGCCGCCACGCCCGAAGCACCCGCCGTGCTGCGCCAGGCCCTGGCCCAGCTGGTAGCCGGCGTGGAGCGCGCCCTGGCCGGCCTCTGCGCCGAGCTCACGGATTGAAAATCAGGCCAGCAGCCGGCCACAGCTACGCGCTGAATCTTGGCCAGTAGTTAGTTTCTCAAAAATGCTGCAACGGCTTAATGGGGTCTAACGCAGCTTATCACTGCGGCGTACTGTCCCGCCTGTGGATGGGGCTAAGTGGCTGGCAAGTGCGTAGGCTGAGCTTGCTAACTCCGAATGCACTACCATTTAATCCAATGAGCGCGCTGTCGCCAGTTCATCCAGCAATGAGGTGAAATTTGGGCTGAAATCTTCAATACTCCAATCCTCATGATTCCAAAGCACTACAGGGTAATCGGGAGACATTGAGTTAGCCGAAAAGCATAACAAATCACCGGCTCCACCCCAGGAAGCGAACGGAATAAGTCCCATCTGCTGGCACGCTAGTGGCCAGTTGGTAAGTACTTGGCGGAGTAATATTTGCTGCCACTCACCAATGGGATGTGGAAAGAATTCAGCATCTCCCAGCAGCAGTTCATAGAAATGCTTGTGCTGCAGAAAACAACGATAGTCTGCTGGCAGCGCATAATTAATTGATGCTTCTAAATCGTTTAGTTGCTGATTTGTAACCGTACTGGCAATGGGTATCCAGCTTTCGTATCCATCATCAGCATAAGGAGATGGATGCCAAGCTGCCATTGCAGGGTGAACCGGCAATGGTATATTATTCAATCGATGGTTCACCATCCATTGCAGGCAGCTATCTACTATCTCCAGCATAAATATTTTCCGCCTTACTCCTCCTCCAGCACCGTAAACTCCAGCGCCAACGGCTCAAACGCCTCAATTAGCTGCTGAATAAATTCGGGGTTGTTAATCAGAATACTGAGCACGTTTTCGCTGCGCTCCTGCAAGCCGCCGCCGGGAAATAGCTTATCCTTGAGCGCCGCCAGCTGCGTGTAGGCGGTTTCGTGCTTGGTTTCGGCGGCCTTACTCAGGCGCTTTTCGAGGCCGGCGAGGCCGGCGGCGGCTTTCTGAGCTTCGGCGGCCACGGTTTTCACCAGTGTGGGGTCGAGGCGCTGGGCCACGTCCTGCACTTGCTGGAATGCGGCGGCCAGCGCCTGCTGCTGCTCTTTTAAACTAATTTCCTCCTGGCCCAGGGCCGCGCCCACCTGCTTCTTCAGCTCCGGCAGCGGCCGGAAGATTTCGCGCCAGGTCAGGCCCAGCTTTTTCAGCTTGCCGCCGTTGGCGCGGCTGATGTACTCGGCCGAGTTGCGCGGCAGCACGATGGGGTAGGGCACCCCGAACGCCGCAAACACGTCCTTGAGCTGAAACCAGTACGCCACCTCGGCCCCGCCGCCGATGTACACGAGGTTGGGCAAAAGAATTTCCTGATATACCGGCCGCAGCACCACGTTGGGGCTGAACTGCTCGGGATGCGCCTGGGCCAGGGCCAGCAGTTCGGCCTGGCTATGGCATTTGGCCGTGTTGCGGATGGTCACTTCCACGCAGTCGGCGCCGCTGGCGTCGGGTTCTAGGCGTTCGCGCTTGCCCTCGTCGGTGATGAAAAACAGGTTGATGGGCCGCGAATATACCTGCGGCTTGTAGCCGGCGGCCGTGAGGCGGCCGTTGGTGGCCTGCACGGCGGCGTTGGACACCTGCTCCTTGATTTCCTTGGTCAGGAGCGGCACTAGGGCCTGTTTCAGGGCCGGGCGGTCGGCATCCAGCGTCACCAACCCAAACTCGCCGAACAGCGCATCGGCCAGTTTGCGGGTAGCTTCGGCCAGGTTTTGTGATGCCGAATACGCCTCGTGAAAAGCCGCCGGCACCTCGGGCGGCAGCTGGCTCAATAGCTGCTCCGTGAAACCATCGAGCGCCAGCCGGCCTACGGGGCCGCCAGTGCCGGCCGCGTCCCAAGCGTAGGTTTTGCCGAAGAGCGAAAAGTGGTTGATTTCGGCGAAATCGTGGTCCTCGGTGGCCATCCAATACACCGGCACGAAATCGTACTGCGGGTATTCGGCCTTCAGCTCGCGGCTCAGCTTGATGGCCGACACGATTTTGTAGATGAAATACAGCGGCCCGGTGAGCAGATTGAGCTGATGCCCGGTCGTCACGGTAAAGGTGGTTTCCTGTGCCAGCAGCTGCAAATTAGCTTCGATGGCCGGAGCCGGGTTCGGCCCGTATTGCTCACGCAAAGCCGCTACCAGCCGTTGCCGCGCCTCGGGCGTGTAGCTGGCCTGTTTCTCTTCAATCTGGGCCGCGAAATTTTCCAGCGCGGGCCAGCGGTTATAGAAGGGCGCCAGGGCAGGCTTCTGGGCAATATAGTCAGTCAGCAGGCCCGAGAAGGCGCCGGTTTCGGCGTAGGGCAGCGTGGTACAGCGAGTAGGCATGGGGGTAATACGAGCGGGGCCGGGTTCGGTGCGAACCCGTGCCAATGGCAAAAGTCCGTACAAAACCCGGCCCTGCCGGAAAAGTTAGTTTTGGGTCGGTTCGGCCGTTAGACCAAGTGCCCGTAGAGGTCGAAATCCGACGCCGAATCAATCTTCACGTTCGCGAAATCACCGAGGCGCACGAAGGTGTCTTTCTCCACGGCCACCAGCACTTCGTTGTCTACTTCGGGCGAGTCGAATTCGGTGCGGCCCACGAAATGGCCGCTCTCCTTGCGGTCAAACAGTACCTTGTAGGTCTGGCCCACGCGGGCTTCGTTCAGCTCCATCGAAATGCCCTGCTGCAGTTCCATGATGGCGTCGGCGCGCTCCTGTTTCAGCTCCGCCGGCACGTCGTCCACGAGGGTGTGCGAGTGCGTGTTTTCCTCGTGCGAATAGGTGAAGATGCCCAGGCGCTCAAACCGCGTCTGCTCCACGAAATCGTACATTTCCTGGAAATCCTTTTCCGTTTCGCCGGGGTGGCCGGCGATGAGCGTGGTGCGCAGGGCAATGCCCGGCACGCGCTGCCGAATGGTGTCGACCAACTCAATCGTGCGGCGCTTGGTGATGCCGCGGCGCATGCTTTTCAGCATGGCATCGGAGCCGTGCTGCAGGGGCATGTCGAGGTATTTGCAGATGTTTCCGCGCTCGGCCATCACGTCCAGCGCATCCAGCGGGAACTGCGAAGGGTAGGCGTATTGCAGGCGAATCCAGTCGATGCCATTCACGTCCGACAGGTTGCGGAGCAGGTCGGCCAGCTTGCGCTCGCCGTAGGCTTCGAGGCCGTAATACGTCAGGTCCTGGGCAATGAGAATCAGCTCCTTGGTGCCCATGCTGGCGAGGCGTTTGGCCTCCTTTACCAGGTCCTCAATCTTGCGGTCAACGTGCTTGCCGCGCATCAGCGGGATGGCGCAGAACGAGCAGGGGCGGTTGCAGCCCTCCGCAATTTTGAAGTAGGCGTAGTGCTTGGGCGTGGTAATCAGGCGCTCGCCGATGAGCTCGTGCTTGTAGTCGGCGTTCAGCACCTTCAGCATCTGGGGCAGTTCCAGGGTGCCGAAATAGGCGTCCACCTGCGGGATTTCCACTTCCAGTTCGTCTTTGTAGCGCTGCGAGAGGCAACCCGTCACGTAGAGCTTGTCCAGGCGGCCGGCTTCCTTCTCATCCGCGTAGCGCAGAATAGTGTCGATGCTTTCCTGCTTGGCATTGTCGATGAAGCCGCAGGTGTTGATGATGACGATGTTGGCGTCGGACTTCTCGGCCTCGTGGGTCACGTCGAAGTCGTTGGCCTGGAGCTGGCCCATCAGGACTTCGCTGTCCACGATGTTCTTCGAGCAGCCGAGGGTGATGACGTTTACTTTATTGGTGGTCTGATTTCTAACCTTCATGAATGCGGAATTGTCGGCTGGCGCGCGGATTAGGCAGCTTTTGCAGGATAGCGGCGCGGATAATGACTTGAATAAAAGCGGGTAATTCGGAATGCAAAAAGGACAGGCAGTCCGTTCAGGACGACAAATTTACGACGTAGCCAGTCCCCGCCCACCAGTGAGCACCGCATAAACCTGCGGTAACGCCCAGCGCAGCAGCGCGCCCAGCCCGGCACTGACGGCCACAATCAGCAGCGGCAGCCCCAGGTAGGTGAGCAGGTGGATGTGCGGCACCGCCCGGCCATAGCGCAACGCCAGCTCGGTGGCATAGTTCACCAGCGGCACGTGCAGCACGTAAATCATGAACGAAAAGCCCGTCAGCCAACGAAACCAGGCCCGGGCCATGCACCATCGCACGAGGCCATTCAGCCCAAACCACGCTACCAGCACGCCGCTGACTTCGCCCACCTTATGCAACGCCAGCATTGTGAGGCCCAGCGGCAGCGAAAACGGCGGCCCGACGTGAAACGCCAGCCAGGTTTTGAGCGCGCACACGCCCAGCCACAGCGCCGCCAGCGGGAGCAGGCGTAACCAGCGCGGCGGCGTCAGCACGTCCGCGTTGCGCAGCGCCAGCCACACGCCCAGCCCGAAAAATAACAGGCCTTCGCCTTCTATCAGCGGCAGCGGCACCATGAAAAACCACAGCAGCCCCGCTACCCAAAAATACGCTGTGGGCCAACGCAGCAGCACTTTTTTCAGCCACGGATACACCAGGTTAAACACCAGCAGGCTGCGCAAAAACCACAGCTGGAACGGAGCCGGTTCCACCAGCCAGCGCACCAGCAGCTCACCGTCGCTGAGCTGGCTAAGCAGCTGCCGGGGCCAGAATGGGCTGATTTCGGCATCAACCACCGCCTGTTTGGTAATCGGGAATTGCTCCAGTGCCCACAGGGCCAGCAGCCACAGTCCGCTCCAGAGCAGGTAGGGGAGGCCCAGCGTGCGCAGGCGGCGCTTCACGCGCTGGCCGTGCGGCTCGGCGCCGTCGCGCCAGGCAAACAGGTAGCCCGAAATGGCGAACAGAATGGGAATGCGGAAGCGTAGCAGCCCGTTGGCCAGAAAATATTGCAGCCAGGTTCCCGGCCCCAATGGCTCCTGCACCGGCGTGAAGGGCTGCAGGTAGCGCGGGTGCAGGTTGTAGGCGTGCACGTAAATCAGCAGCACCATGGCCACCAGCGACCAAAAGCGTAGCTTCTGGCTCAGGAAGAGGTCGAGGCGGGCGGGCGCGGGCAGAGTATCGGGTTGCGGCATACCTGCAAGGATGCAAAAAAGCGGGGAACAGTTGGCCAACCAACTATTCCCCGCTTCTCTGAAACTGTTTATTACAGCATTCTGCTACAGCGCCTCGAACTGCCGCAGAAAGCGCATGTCGTTTTCCGTGAACAGGCGCAAATCCTTAATTTGATACTTGAGCATGGCGATGCGCTCAATGCCCATGCCCCAGGCGTAGCCGGAGTATTTCTCGGAGTCGATTTTGGCGTTTTCGAGCACGGCGGGGTCCACCATGCCGCAGCCGCCAATTTCCACCCAGCCCGAGTATTTGCAGATGTTGCAGCCCGCGCCCTTGCAAATCAGGCAGGTGATGTCAATCTCGGCGCTGGGCTCGGTGAAGGGGAAGAAGCTGGGGCGGAAGCGGATGTTGATGTCGGCCCCGAACAGCTCCTGCACGAAGTAGTACACCGTCTGCTTCAGGTCGGCGAAGCTCACGCCTTCGTCAATGAAAATCCCTTCCACCTGATGAAACATCATGTGCGCGCGGGCCGAAATGGCCTCATTGCGGAACACGCGGCCCGGCATCACGCGGCGGATGGGCAGCGGTTCGGTTTCCATCACGCGCACCTGCACGGTGCTGGTGTGGGTGCGGAGAAGGTGGGGCAGGTCGGGCGCGCCGGTGGGCACGTCGCCGGGCGTGGCCGTGCGCGAGGCCGGGGCCACGAAAAACGTGTCCTGCATGTCGCGCGCCGGGTGGTTTTCGGGAAAGTTGAGGGCCGTGAAGTTGTGCCAGTCGTCCTCAATCTCAGGGCCTTCAGCAATAGCAAAGCCAATACGGGCAAACACGCGCATCATCTCTTCGCGCACCAGGCTCAGGGGGTGGCGGGTGCCCAGGGCGTTGGGCACTGGGGGCAGGGTATAATCGAAATCGGGGTTGGCGGGCGCATTATCGGCCGCCGCTTCGGCCGCTTGTTGGGCCTCGTCGAAGCGGGCCTGGGCCTGCTGTTTCAACGCGTTAAGCTGCTGGCCTACTGCGCGCTTATCTTCGGCAGGTACGGTCTTAAGCTGGTCGAATAAATCGGCCAGCCGGCCCTTGCGGCCGAGGTAGGCAATGCGAAAAGCATCGAGGTGCGCGGCGTTGCTAAGGTCGGCGGTTGTAATTTCGGCCGTCAGCGCGGCAATGGAGTCCTGCATCTGCATCATATCCGGCAAAGTTACGGCAAGGCTCGCGCCGCGCCGAACGTTTCAACCGCGCTTTCAGTTAGCCCCCCGAAACCCCTCTATTCCCCCTATATATCGCCATGAAACGCGCGCTATTCTTCCTGTTGTTTGCCGCTGGCCTCGCCAACTCCGCCGCCGCTCAAAGCGGCTGGGATACCGGCGGCTGGGATGCTCCTAAAAAAGCCCCGGCCAAAAAGACCACCAAAACCACGTCGACCAAAGCTAGTGGCCAGCAAGCCGCTGCCAACGGCGGCGCGGCCGAAACGCCCGCACCCGCCGAAGTACCGGCGGCCGCTGCCACGGCGGGGCCGGAACCAGCCGCCGCTTCTGCGGGCTTTGGCGGCGGTGGGGGCGGCAACACCCCCAGCAGCATTGGTATCTCGGTAGCGCCGGGTGCCCCGATTGTGATGCGCGGCGGCCGTAGCGTGATGGCTGACGATGCCGCCGCTACCCGCGAGCGCCGCATGAACCGCAAGGTGCGCCGCGAAAAACCCTGGCCTCCGCGTCCGGCCGAAGCCGTAACCGCCGCTGCTGCTCCGGTGGCGGCGCCAGCCTCAGCACCAGCTTCGGCTGATGCTGCCAGCGGCACCGCAACGCAGACTGCCGGTGGCGCTCAGGCCCCCGCCGCTTCGTTGAAAGCTGCGGCCCCGGCCAAAGCGGCTCCGAAAGCTGCCCCTAAGAAAAAGGCCCCTGAGCCCCTGGGCTGGTAGTGTAAAGATGGATTGGCCGCGGCTGCCCTCACAGCTGGGTTGCCAGTTTCCCTGCTATAGATATAGCCCGCTTCCCTTTGGGGAGCGGGCTTATTTTTTGGGGTTGAATAGTTTGGGGTTGAATAGTAGGATGGGGCTGGGACCTACCCGGGGCTGGGTTTCGCGTATGTAGCAGGCCAGCCTTTAGGGCGTCGTCGCGCGCCGGGGCTGGCTACTCAGTCGTTCACCTCAATTTTTGTCCTATGTTCCGTAACCTGCTTTTTGGCCTGCTTTTGCTGGCTGTTGCCGCTGAAGCCTCGGCCCAGACCACGCCACCCGGCCCGCCGCCCCTGCGCCATACCACGCAGCAAACCACCCACCGCACCACCAGCAAGCCGGGCCACACCACCGTGCGCAAAACCACCACGAAGAAGGTGGGCCTGGCCACGCCGGCCAAGCGAACCGGTGCGGTGGTAACTCGTCGCCAGAATGCGGCGGCAGCGGCCCCCGACCCGGCCAGCGGCAAAGGCCAGGGCGTGTATGCCGCGCCGGGCGAGCCCGTCGACATTCAGGGCCGGGCTACCATGGGCTACGATGGCGCTGCCCCCCGCCGCACCAAAACCAAAACCACGACAACTCTCACGCCGCCGCGCTAAGCTGGCGTGATGAGAAAACGGAATGGCCCGGCTGGCGTGCGAAAAGTGCGCCGGCCGGGCCGTTTGCATTGGCGCGAAGACAAAAAACAGAAGTTGGCACGCTTTTCGAATTAGCCCTTTCAGCAACCGAAAATAAACGTCTTACTTCTTACTCGCTTCAGCCATGTTCCGCACCGTTTTTACCCTCGCCCTGTCGATGTTCCTGCTGGCTGAAGCCAGTGCTCAGACCACGCCGGCCACCGCCAAAAAAACCACCGCTAAGGCTACTGCCCGCGCCGCCAAGAAGGCCCGCAAAGCAGCCATCAAGTCGACGCCTAAAGTGGCCGTGCTCAACGACGGCTGGCCTCCCATTGAGGAGACGACGGCCGTTGCCTCGACGGCCACTGCGGCCAACGACGGCTGGGGCGCTGCCACTACCGCCAGCAGCAACCGCGGCGAAATCGACAACGCCAACGTGTATGCCTCGCCCGGCATGCCGGTGCACATTCGCACCAGCAACGGCATGGTGCCCTACAGCGTGCGCCCGCCCCGCAAGCCGGCTGCCGCTACCACTCAGAACACCCTCGGCAACTAAATTTCGATAAGCCGCGACGCCGCATTTGCCGGGTCGCGGCTTGTTTTTTGCAGCTTCCATTAGCCGCCCACAATCCCTCGCGGGCCGTGGCGCGTATGATGGGAGCTGCAGCCTTTACAGCCCCGGGCCGGTCGGCCCCCATTTGCCACTCTCTCCACTGATTTTCGTATGTTTCGCACCGTCATCACTTCGCTGTTGCTGGTAGCTGCCGTGGCCGGCAGCGCCGATGCTCAGACCCGCCCGCGCAAAAAAGCTGTGCCGTACTCGGTGCGCGGCCCGCGCAAGAAGGCGGCCAACATCAACCCACACACCGGCAAGCCCTACGGGGCCGGCGTGCCCGAGGACATTAAGAACGGCACGATGTCGTACTTAGCCCCTAGCATGCCCATGCGCAAGCAGGTGGGTTACCAGGGCAATGGCGGCTACAACGACAACCGCACCCCGCGCCCGCGCTACGTGAAACCCGCCAACAGCAGCCTGAACCGCGACAACGCCGTGCCGCTGGCCCCGGGCAAAACCAAAACGAAAGTCAAAGCCAAGCGCTAGGCTGGCGGGTAGCTGGCGAAAGCCAGCCCTTCTGCATTCGCAAAAGCCTGTCATCCTGAGCGCAGCGAAGGACCTTATCACGCTCGGATTTCGGGCTTGATAAGGTCCTTCGCTGCGCTCAGGATGACAGGCTTTTAGTTTTTCCAACCTGTTTCTAGGCCGCTACTTCGGCGGCAGCCGGCGCGGCCTGGTAGTAGAGCGTGCTGCAGTTTTCGGGGCGCAGCACCAGCTCGGCGGCGGCGCGCACGTCGGCCACGGTCACGGCCTGGATGCGGCGGCTTTCGTCGTTCACCAGGTTGGCATCGCCCTGCAGCTTGCTGTAAGCCAGGTTGAGGGCGCGGTTCAGCAGGTCAATTTCGCCGAAGACCAGGCTGCTTTCGGCCTGGTTTTTCACTTTTTCGAGCTCCTGCGCGTCCACGTCGTGGGTCAGAAATTCGGCCACCACGGCTTCTACGGCGGCATCGGCGGCTTCGAGGCTCACGCCCTCGTTCAGCTTGCCGCTGATGACGAGCAAGCCGGGGTCGAGCGAGCCGGTGAGCGAGGCCGAGATGTTGTTGAACAGCGCCTGTTCCTTCACCAGGCGTTGGTGCAGGCGGGCCGATTTACCGCGGCCGAGCACGTCGCTCAGCAAATCCACGGCGTGGTACCGGTCGTCGGCGCGGGCGGGCATGTGGTAGGCTTTGTAGAGGGCGCTCAGCGGCACGGGCGCGGTGGCAGTGAGGTGGCGGGCCTCGGTTTGGGCAGGCTCGGCGGGCAGGTGGCGCTGGTAGGCCGGGCCACCCGGGATGGGCCCGAACCACTTCTCAGCCAGGCGGCGCACTTCGGCCTCGCTCACGGCGCCGGCCACGACCAACACGGCGTTCTGCGGGGCGTAGTGCTTCCGGAAAAAGCCGCGCACGTCGTCCATTACGGCATTTTCGATGTGCGAAATCTCCTTGCCGATGGTGTTCCACTGGTAAGGGTGCGTTTGGTAAGCGAGGGGCTTGAGCTGCAGCCACACGTCGCCGTAGGGCTGGTTGAGGTAGCTCTGCTTGAACTCCTCGACCACCACTTTGCGCTGCACTTCGAGGCCATTTTCGGAAAAAGCCAGGTTGAGCATGCGGTCCGATTCGAGCCAGAAGCCAGTTTCGAGGTTGGCGGCCGGCAGCGAGAGGTAGTAGTTGGTGACGTCGGAGCTGGTGAAGGCGTTGTTTTCGCCGCCCACGCGCTGCAGCGGCTCGTCGTAGCTCGGAATATTAACCGAGCCCGAGAACATCAGGTGCTCGAACAAGTGGGCGAAGCCGGTGTGTGCGGCGTCCTCATCGCGCGAGCCTACGTCGTACATCACGTTGAGCACGGCCATGGGCGTGCTGAAATCTTCGTGAACGATGCAGCGCAGGCCGTTGGCGAGGGTAAATTCGGTGAAGTGAATCATGCGGCGAAGATACGGCCCGCTAGCGGGGCCGCAGGGGCTGGTGCAGGTACACGTTGAGCGTAGCGCCCAGCCAGCTATAAAATTCATCGCGTGCTACGCTGCTTTGCTCGGATGGGTAGACCGTGAGGCTGCGCGAGAAGCTGCGCCGGTAGGTGAGGGCAATGGTGGTTTCGAGGCGCTCGGATAGCGGCAGCACGCGCACTTCCACGCCGGTTACGCCCGTCAGCTCAACCGGGTGCGTGGCGTAGCGGCCCACGAAGTTGGCAGGCGGCCGGGCATCGTTCAGCCAAAAGGTGGGGCCGGCGCCCAGCAGCAGGTGCAGCCGGGCTTTGGGCAGGCCGCTACGCAGGTACACGGGCACAAATAAGCTGCCGTTGTGATTGCCGGCCGACTGCCAGGGGCGGGCGGCGCGGTAAGTGGCCAGCACGTCGGCCTGCAGCGTGAGGATGGGTTCGGTACGGGCCAGCAGGTAGCCGCCCGTGATGCCGGCCGTGACGTAGGAGAGGTTGTGCGGCGGCACGGCCACCGCGCCCGATGAAACGAATTCCATGCCGGTGCCGGCTTTTAGGCCCGCGTTCCAGCGGTTGGCCGGGGCCAGCAGCTTGGGAGCAATGTTCTGGGCGTGGCCGGCCAAGGCCAGCAGCAGGGCCGCACAAATCGGAGAGTAGCGCATGATGATTCAGAGCTAGTGATTGCAAAGCAGTACCCTGAATACGATGGACGGGGGGAAAGAAGTTTTTGCCGGGCCTGAGCCCCGGCCGTCGGCTGCCCGGTGCCCGGCACAAAAAGGCGGTTCGGCCAATTAGAAGTCGGCTTTCACGCCCAGCAGCCAGGTGCGGGGCACGGGCACGGCTCCGTAGTCCTGCCCGGCCTGGTAGGGCGTGCTGCCGCCGCTGCTCACGTTGGGGTCGTAGCCACGGTAGGCGGTAAGCACGAACAGGTTCTGGCCACCCACCCAGATGCTGATGTCCTGCGTAGCCGTTTGGCGCAGGCGGTAGGTGAGCGTGAGCGAGGACAGGCGTACGTTGTTCCCGCTTTCCAGCAGGCGGTCCGAAATCGAATTGGCTCCCAGATAAGGGCTGCCGAAGCTGGTGCCCGCCACCGGCACCGTGGTGTTGGTATGCGTGGGCGTCCAACGGTCGCGCACCGTGGTGGCGCTGTTGAAGGAGCCCGAGGGCAAATCAAGAAAGTTGAGCTGCTGGTTGATGACCTGATAGCCAAACAGCCCATCCACCTGCGCATCCAGCGCCAAGCGGCCCAGGCGCAGCTGCTGGCTCAGGCCCAGCAGCTGCGCCGGAATGCCGCTGCCCAGCACGGCCTGATTGAGTACCGCGTAGCTGCTGCCGGGCCGCTGGCGGAAACGGAGCGAGCCGTCGGCATTCAGCCCCTCCTGCTGGTAGCCGTAGAACGCCCCGGTCGGCTGGTTATCATACACCTCGTTGAACGGCGGCACGCCATTGTTCTCGCGCAGCCGGTTGCGGTTGAGGCTGCCCACCAGGCGCGTGGTGCCCTGCAGGCGGCCCCGCTGCCAGTCGGCGGTCAGCGTCAGCTCCAGCCCTTGGTTGCGGATGGTGGCCTCGTCGAAAACGGTGAGGTAGGTAAATGTGCCGCCACTGGTTGACACCGGAACCTGCGTGCCTATCAGGGCGTGGTAGCTGGTGCGCTGGTAGGCCACCAGCTGGCCCGTGAGGCGGCCGTGGCGGCGGCCCAGGCGCAGGCCGGTTTCGGCCTGGTCGGTGTAGAGCGGCGACTGGTAGGGCGCCGGCCCCACCGGGCGGTTATCGAGCCGCGCCGGCCCGCCGGCGCTGTAGCCCATGCCCAGCGTGCTGGTGCGGGCCGCGCCCAGCCACAGGCGCCAGCGGGTGCCGGCCTGCCAGCTCAGCTCGGCGCTCGGGTAGTATTCGGTGCGGTTGGCGTCGCGGTAGTGGCCGTAGCTGAGGCCAGCCTGCACCGCAAGCGTGCTGTCGAAGCTATAATGCAGGGCCGCCCAAGGGCGATGCAGCCGGAATTCGCCGCGTTGCTCGACGTAGCTCATCGAAGCCGGAAAGCCGGATGAGGGATTGGGCTGACCCCGCAGCTCGCTGCGGGCAAACACGTCGGCCGCTTGGTATTGGTAGTCGATTTCGGCCCCCACCGCGTGGCGCGTGCCCAACTGCCGGTGGTAGCGCACCGCCAGCCGGGCACCCCACTGGCTGATGCGATACGCCTGCGTGGTAGCCGAGTAGCTGCTGCTAGGTGCCCGCAGCTGGCCATTGGTAAGGCTGTATACCGGCAGCTGGCCATCGGCCGCCAGCACCGTGCGCTGGAAATTAGCCGCGGCCTCTACCGTGAGGTGCGCGAGGGGCGTGTAGGTGGCGGCCAGCTGCGCCAATGCGCGGCGCGTGCGCGGGGCCCGGTAAGCCAGCTCGGCAATGGCGAGCGGGTTGGTGAAAGTAAGCTGGGCGCTGGGATAATAAGTATACGGCCCGTAGCCACTGTAATTGCCCTGGGCATCGCGCACGGTTTGGTTGGGCGGGGCCAGCAGGGCGGCCTGCACAGCTCCCTGCGTGCCAAACGTATTGGGCAGGTGCTGGTCGGTTTGGCCAAGGGCTGCCGTGCCGCGCAGCGTCAGGTGCGTGCCTACGCGCTGGTCGAGGGCCAGGCGCAGGCCGAGGCGGGTAAGGTCGGAGCCGTGCAGCACGCCGGCCTGGCGGCGGTAGTCGAGCCCGAGCAGGTAGGTGGTGTTGCCGCGGCCGCCATCCAGGCTCACGTTGTGCTGCTGCAGGCCGGCCAGGCGGTAGGTTTCGGCCTGCCAGTTGGTGCCGGCCCCCAGGTTGGTGTCGGCAAACGGCAGTGGTACTGATGGGCCGAACCGCTGCCGCGTGGCTTCGTTGGCCAGCGCGGCGTATTCGCTGGCCTCCAGCAGCTCGTAGCGCTGGCGCACCTGCTGCACGCCCACGTAGGCGCGGTAGTGCACCCGCAGCGGCCGGCCCGCCAGCCCCCGCCGCGTTTGGATGCTGACGACGCCATTGGCACCCAGCGGCCCGTAGCGGGCCACCGCGGCCGGCCCGGCCAGCACTTCGATGCTGGCAATGGCTTCGGGCGGCAGCACTTGAAGGGGGCTGGCCCCGGTTTCGGCGTTCTGCTCGGCAATATTGGCTTGGTAGTATTGGTCGAAGAAGCGAGCAGCGGCCAGCGAGAACAAGCCCGGCGACTGGCCCGGCGTCAGGTCGTCGTTGAGGGCGGGCAGGCCGTCGACCACGTACAGCGGCTGGGCCTGGCCCTGGGCCACGCTGGCCCCGCGAATGCGCACCACGCTGCCGCTGCCGGGGCTGCCGTCGTAGGGCGTTACCTGCACGCCCGCCACCGCGTGCAGCTGGTCCTGCACGGTGAGAAACGGCCGGGCTGGCTGCTCCTGGCCCTGTACCTGCACGGTGCCGCCTGGGGCAGGGGCCGGGGCCAGCGAATCGGGCAGCTCGCCCCGGAAGGGCGGGCGGCGCAGGGTGTCGGCTACCGCTGGCGGGGCTGGCAGGGGCGGGGCGGGGTTTGAGGATTGGGCTGCGGCAGGGCGGGCGAGCGCAGCAGCCAGCAGCCCGAAGTAGTAGCGCTTGGTCATCAGCAGAAAGCAGGAAGCGGAAAGGAGGCGTCAAAGCTACAACGGGTGCCGGCAGTGCTTCAAGCCCGATACCTGCCTGCAGATGCCACTCCGAGTCGGGCATTCCCACCGCCGCCGGCTTCGCCGGCCGCCCCGCCACCAGCGCAGCGGGGCACCCCGATTCTGTTGGCCATAAGCACCGGGCGAGCTCCGCAAAGTCAGCCCAAACCGTTACCTTTCGCCCTCATCCACACCTCTTCTTCCGCCGCTTCCCATGTCCAAACGCCTACTCCTGCTGCTGCCGCTCCTCCCGCTGCTGGCCAGCTGCGAAGATGCCACCGCCGACCTCTACCCCACGCTGCCGCCGGTGCACCTGCCCGCCGAAAGCCGGATAGGGGCCAATACCTTCGGCTGCCGCGTGAATGGCCAGCCCTGGGAAGCCAGCAACTCCCGCACCCTCGACGGCCGCGTGCTTACGCCCACCGCCCGCTATTACCACGGCGAGCTGCGCCTCGATGCCTTCCGGCGCCTGCAGGTTGAAGGACCGATTACCACCGTTTCGCTGCGCGCCACGCGCGTTAACGGCCCCAGCGTGTACGCGCTGGGCGGCCCGGCCGAACCGGCGGGCCGCACCGCCGCGCTGGCCACCGGCACCCGCGAGCGGGCCTACGCGGCCGGCATCGGTACGCTCATCATCACCCGCCTCGATACCACAGGCGCGCACCCGGTAGTGGCCGGCCGGTTCGAGCTACACGCCAGTCTCACCCCGGATGCGCCCCGGGTCGCCGGCTTCCCAGCCCAGGTGCGCATAACCGAAGGCCGGTTCGACATCGAGCTCAACCGCTAGCGGCTGGCGGTAGCCGATGCTGGTAGGGGGATGCCGGTTGGCCGGGGAGGGAAGCAGGGCCTGACAGCAGGCCCGCGCCCGCTACCTTTGCCCGCCCAACCCACCCGTTTTTTCCCCATGACTCCCACCGCCACCGCTTTGGCCTTCGACCGCCAGGACCTCACCAACGAAACCCTGCTGCACCTCTACCAGCACCTGCTACGCCCGCGGCTGATTGAGGAAAAAATGCTGATTCTGCTGCGCCAGGGCAAGGTGAGCAAGTGGTTTTCGGGCATCGGGCAGGAGGCCATTTCGGTGGGCAGCACCCTGGCGCTGGACGCCGACGAGTACATTCTGCCGCTGCACCGCAACCTGGGCGTGTTCACGGGGCGCGAGGTGCCGCTGGGCCGCCTGTTTGCGCAGTGGCAGGGCAAGCGCCTGGGCTTCACCAAGGGCCGCGACCGCAGCTTCCACTTCGGCACCAACGAGCACCACATCGTGGGCATGATTTCGCACCTTGGCCCGCAGCTGGCCGTGGCCGGCGGCATTGCCCTGGCCGACGTGCTCGACAAGAACCCGAAAGTGACCGTGACCTACAGCGGCGACGGCGGCGCCAGCGAAGGCGACTTCCACGAGGCCCTGAACGTGGCCGCCGTGTGGCAGTTGCCGGTCATCTTCATCATCGAAAACAACGGCTACGGCCTGAGCACGCCCAGCAACGAGCAGTTCCGCTTCAAATCGTTCGTCGACAAAGGCCCCGCCTACGGCATGGAGGCCGTGCAGGTCGACGGCAACAACGTGCTCGACGTGTACACCACCATCAAGCGCCTGGCCGAGGATATGCGCCAGAACCCGCGCCCGGTGCTGGTGGAGGCCCTCACGTTCCGCATGCGCGGCCACGAGGAAGCCAGCGGCACCAAGTACGTGCCCCAGAGCCTGATGGAAGAGTGGGCCGCCAAAGACCCGGTGGAGAACTACGAGAAGTGGCTGCTGGCCGAAGGCATCCTCACCGAAACGGCCAAGCACGGCATCCGCGAGAAAATCAAGGCCGCCATCGAAGCCGGCCTGCAGGAAGCCGACGCCGCCCCCATGCCCACGGCCGACATCGCGGAGGAAATTGCCGACATGTACCAGCCCTTCACGCCGGATGCCTCGCTGCAGTTAAAAGTTAAAAGTGAAGAGTTAAAAGGTTCGGAAAGTGCTCCAACTTTTAACTCTTCACTTTTAACTCCGACGAAGGAGGTCCGCTTCATCGATGCCATTCAGGAAGGCCTGAAGCAGAGCATGGAGCGTTACCCCGAGCTGGTGCTCATGGGCCAGGACATTGCTGATTACGGTGGGGTGTTCAAAATCACGGAAGGCTTCGTGGCCGAATTTGGCAAGGCCCGGGTGCGCAACACGCCGCTGTGCGAGTCGGCCATCGTGGGCATCGGGCTGGGCCTGAGCATCAAGCGGAAGAAGGCCATGGTGGAAATGCAGTTTGCCGATTTCGTCACCTGCGGCTTCAACCAGATTGTGAACAACCTGGCCAAGAGCCACTACCGCTGGGGCCAGAACGCTGATGTGGTGGTGCGCATGCCCACCGGCGCGGGCTCGGCCGCCGGCCCGTTCCACTCCCAGAGCAACGAGGCGTGGTTCACGCACGTGCCCGGCCTGAAGGTGGTATACCCCAGCAACCCGCACGATGCCAAAGGCCTGCTCTGCGCCGCGTTTGAGGACCCCAACCCGGTGTTGTATTTCGAGCACAAGATGCTCTACCGCAGCCTCACCGGCCCGGTACCCGAAGCCTACTACACCACGCCCATCGGCCAGGCGGCGCTGGCCGCCGAAGGCGATGAGCTAAGCATCATCACCTACGGCATGGGCGTGCGCTGGGCCCTGCAAACCTGCCAGGACCTGGGCGTGTCGGCCGACATCCTCGACCTGCGCACCCTGCTGCCCTGGGACCAAGAAGCGGTGCGCCGCACGGTGGAGAAAAACGGCCGCGTCCTCATCCTGCACGAAGACACCATGACCGGCGGTATCGGCGGCGAAATCGCGGCTTGGATTGGCGAAAACTGCTTCGAGCACCTCGATGCGCCCGTGCGCCGCGTGGCCTCGCTCGATACCGCCATTCCGTTTGCGCCGCCGCTGGAGGCCGCCTTTCTGCCGCAGCAGCGCCTGCGCGAGCAGGTGCAGGCCCTGCGCAACTACTAGCCCGGCCCGCGAGGTTGGCGCGGTTTTCGCGCGTCCGCCGCATGGCTATATTACGTACCTTGAGCTTCGGCCCAACCCGCAGTGAAACAACGCTTCTTCGCTCCTTTTTTTTCGTTAATGCTTGGCGTGCTGCTGGTGGCCGGGCTGAGTAGCTGCAGCCTCTACCACAAGGTGGTGCACCCCTACCGCCTGCCCACGCCCAAGCCTTCCAAGCAGTTCATCGCCCAGCAAAAAGCGGAAAAGAAGGCCAAAGAAGCCCGCGCCAAAGAGGCCCAGGCTAACAGCGGCCAGAAAACCGGCCTACTGGGCGGCTTATTCGGGTCGAGTAAGAAGAAGGATGCCAACAACGGCGGGGCGCCCGAGGCCGCCACCGATGTATCCACGCCTTCGGGCGCGCCCCTGGCTTCGGCCACGCCCACGGCGGCGGCCACTGGCACGCTGCCCGAGCGCTCCACGGTGCGCTACGACAAGCACCAGATGATGAAGAAACCGAAGCTGAACCGCCGCAAAATCCACAAGCAGCGCAAGGGTTTCCATCCCATCGATTCTATCCGCAATTTTTTCAAATTCGGCCTCCATGCAAAACCCAACTACAGCCCCGACCACCGGCCCGCGCCCAAGCAGCCCAAGCCCGAGCCCGACGATGCGCCGGCCCGCGATGCAGCCCCCGGAGGCCCGCCCGCCGCGCCTGATGCCGGCCCCGGCGGCCCACCGGCCGCGCCTGGTGCTGGCCCCACGGGCAAGCCGTAGCCGAATAAGCTGGGTAGCTGGATTTCTGATGCTGCTATGGTTGGCAGCACCAGCCGCCCAGGCCCAGATTGTGAAGGAAAAGCCCGGCCGCATTCGGGCGGCTAACCGCCGCGCCCTGCGCGAGGCCCGCGCCACCGAGTCGCCCTATAAAGACAGCCACCTCGATGTGACGCCCGACCGCCTTAAGCGCGGGGCCAGCAACGAGCCCCGCCCGGCCACCAACCCCCAGCTCGACTACAAAACCGGGACCGCGCCCAACGTGCAGCCCCCCGGCCTGCTGGGCATGCGCCGCAAAACGGCCATCCAGCGCCCACCGGCCCCGGAAACCAAAAAAGAAAAAAAGAAGTGAGGATACCGGCGGGAATCAACTGCCCGCCGGTTGTTGTAGTATACCCAAACGCGGCAGCAGGTGCTGCCGCGTTTTCTCGTCTATAAATTAAGCAAGTACCGAATGTCCACTCCCTGGCTTCCCCTCACCCAACCCGAACAGCTCACCGAACTCGCTCAGGCCTCGCACGAGCAGCCAGTGCTTATTTTTAAGCACAGCACCACCTGCTCCATCAGCGCTGCCGCCAAGGGTAAAATTGAGCGCCAGTGGGCCGACAGCGGCCTGACCCTACCCATCTACTACCTCGATTTGCTGCGCTTTCGCCCCATTTCGGCCCAGATTGCCGAGCAGTTCGGCGTGCGTCACGAGTCGCCGCAGCTGTTGCTCATCAAGGATGGCGAATGCGTTTACGATGCTTCGCACATGGGCATCCGCCTCAACGACGTGCAGGCCGCTGTGAAATAGTGAATAAAATCTGTCGGTTGTCCTCCTGAGCTTGTGCAAGCTCAGGAGGACAACCGACAGATTTTATTCACTACTTATACTCAAACACAATGTTCTGCCGCACGTCCGGGTGCAGGCTCAGGCCCACCGGGCAGGTGTGGGCGGCCCGCTCCAGCAGGGTGCGTTCCTGCGGGGCCAGGGTAGCAGGCAGGGTAAACGTCACGTCAATCTGGGCAATGCGGCGCGGCGGCTCAGTGCTCATGTGCTTGAGCACGGCAAAGGAGCTGCCTACCAGGTCCCAGTTGTGGCGCTCGGCCACAATGCCCATCACCGTCATCATGCACGAGCCCAGGGCCGTGCTCACGAGGTCGGTGGGGGAGAAGGCCTCGCCCCGGCCGTGGTTGTCCACGGGGGCGTCGGTCTGAATTGCGTTGCCCGAAGCGGTGTGCGTAGCTTCGGTGCGGAGGTGGCCGGCGTAGCGGGCGGTGGCGGTGTTCTTCAAGTCAGATAGTTACCTTTAAGGCATCATGATTTCAGTAGCTAATTTACACCCGGCCGGGGGTTCTGCACCGGAGCAATTCGGTTTTGTTCGCTTGCGGGGCGCTCTTCGTTGCATTGTGCGTAGCCTGCCGGTGGCCGCCGTGGGCCTGTTGCTGGCCGTGGGCACGGCGCAGGCACAGGCACCGCTGCGCACGGTTGCGGTGCCGCCGGCCCCGTCCGACGAGCAGTCTTACCGCAAAGAGTTCGTATTCGGCGTCAACTTCAACACCCAGGGCGGTCTGCTGGGCGGGGCGTCCATCCGGTCGTCGCGCGTGCTCGACGACCGCAACCTGCGCTTCTGGATGCTGGAAGGCGTGATGCTGAAAAATGCCAAGGAGCAGCGCGTCACCAATCCCTACGTGGGCGGCAGCTACATCGCCAGCAAAACCAACTATGGGTTTGTGCTGCGGCCTTCTTTCGGCTTGCAGCGGGTGCTGTTTCGCAAGGCTGCCGATGCGGGCGTGCAAGTGAACGTGCTGGCCAGCGCCGGCCCGTCGGTGGGCCTGCTCATGCCCTACTACATTACGTACGACCGCACATTTGCCGTGGGGCAGCAGCAGTACAATCTGTCGACCGATGACATCGTGAACGAGCAGTACGACCCCACGAAGCACAATGTCGAGTTGGCCATTCTCGACCACGGCCCGCTGTTTAGTGGCATCGGCCAGACGAAAGTGGTGCCGGGCGCGCACCTGCGCGGCGCACTTAGCTTCGAGTACGGCCGCTACCGCGACGCCGTGGCCGGGCTGGAAGTGGGTTTCCTGGTTGAAGCCTTCACCAAGCGCATGGTCATTCTGTCGCCCGACCCTAACCTGTCCAGCGACCAGCTCAACCGTCAGTTTTTTCCTTCGGTATACCTCACGCTCTACTTCGGGCACCGCTCGTAGCGCCGCGCCTAATGAAAAAATGAGAAAGCGGAATGAGGTCGTTGAGGCAGTATGAAGCCTCGCAAAAGCCATGATGAGCCTTTTGTGCCGTAAATTTGTTAATGCGCTGTACAGAGTGGGCGAGAGGTAATTCTTCATTCCTCATTCTTCATTCCTCATTGAAACAATGATTGACTTGCCCGTTATCCAGCCCGAAACGGCTGCCCCCGCCCGCCCCCGCAAGCCCGACTGGCTGCGCGTGAAGCTGCCCGTGGGCGAAGAATACGCCGCCGTGCGCCGCCTCGTCGACGAGCACAAGCTGCACACCATCTGCGAAAGCGGCAACTGCCCCAACATGGGCGAGTGCTGGGGGGCCGGCACGGCCACGTTCATGATTCTGGGCAACATCTGCACCCGCTCGTGCTCGTTTTGCGCCGTGGCCACCGGCCGCCCCACCGAGTACGACCTCGACGAGCCCCGCCGCGTGGCCGAAGCCATTGCCCTGATGAAAGTGAAGCACGCCGTCATCACCTCGGTGAACCGCGACGAGCTGAAAGACCGCGGCGCCAGCGTGTGGCGCGACACGGTTGTCTTCACCAAGCAGCTCTCGCCCGGTACCACCATCGAAACCCTGATTCCGGATGTGAAAGCCAACTGGGACGCGCTCGACGTGATGATTTCGGGCGGCCAGGAAGTGATTTCGCACAACATCGAAACCGTGGGCAGCCTCTACCGCCTCGTGCGCCCGCAGGCCCGCTACGACCGCAGCCTGGAGCAAATCCGCCGCACGAAGCTGGCTGGCCACCGCACCAAGTCGGGCATCATGCTGGGCCTGGGCGAAAAGCCCGACGAGTTGTACCAGGCCATGGACGACCTCGTGGCCAACGGCCTCGACATCCTCACGCTGGGCCAGTACCTGCAGCCCACCAAGCGCCACCTCGACGTAGCCGAATTCATTACCCCCGACCAGTTTGCCCATTACAAAGAAGAAGGCCTGCGCCGCGGCCTGAAGTACGTGGAAAGCGGCCCGCTGGTGCGCAGTTCCTACCACGCCGAGCGCCACGTGAACGTGCCGGTTTAACTGCAATTATAGCAACTGCAACAAAAAAGCCCGCTCAAACTGAGCGGGCTCTTTTGTTGCGGCAGGCAAGTGTTTACTAACGCCGGGCGTTGTTATCCTGCGGCGGGTAGGTGCTCAGAATGCCGTTCACAATGCGGTGAGTTTCGGCTTCGTCAATGGTGTTCTGGTTCACCTGGGCCTGGCCGGTGCCGCGCCAGGCGAGTTCCTTGCGGCGGGCATCCACGATGTCGATAACCACGGTGCCGGCTTTGTACTGCGTCACGGGCGAGTAGCCACGGCCGTAGTAGCCATAGCCGTAGCCATACGGGTAGCCCAGGCCGTTGTAGTAGGGCGATACCTGCTGCTTGTCTTCCACGCGGGCACTGTAAGCCACGTAAATATCGGGAGCAGCGTTCACCGCCACCTCAGTCAGGCCCTTGGCGGCCATTTCGGCCGATACAGCAGCACGCATGCGTTTGTCGAGGAACGATTCGTAGCCTTTGGCGGGGCCGCCTTCGGCATCTTTGGGCTGCTGCGGGTACCAAGCCCAGGTTTTAAACGCCCGGAAATTAACGGCGTGGTCGAAGTCGTTGGTCACGCCCACACGGGCGGCGGGGGTGCAGCCACTGGGGCCCAGCAGCAGAAGCAGGCCAGTAGCGGCCAATGCCGCCGGACGGGCCAGATATCGGGTGATGCGGTTCATAAAACAGAAATAGAACGAGTGAATGGAGCGCCTAACAGGCCGTTTTTCAGACCAAACGAGCGGGTGCGGGCGGCTAGTATGTTAACGGAAAACGGCAATCCGACGTTCATAATTTACCAGTCCGTTCGAAAAAACTGTTCACTGGGTAAGTGCCTGCCCAGGCCAGTAAGCGGCCCGCCGGTAAAGCAGGCAGGGAAGCCCTGGCCCCGCCACCCTTTGCCGAAGTTGGACTGCATTGGGATGGGAATTTCTAATTACCCTCAGCTATTATTGACTTAAGCGGATTTTACCCTACCTTACCCGCAAAATACATCTTCCGGCTTCCCGTTTATTAATGAAAAGTACAGCCTTACTCTTAGTGGCCGCGGTTGGGTTGGCTGCGGCCTGCACCGCCTCCCGCGACGAACTGAACCGGGGCGGCGTTGAACATACGCCCGTTGCCTACAACACCATCGTCGATTGCCCGGTGTACGACGGCATGACCAAGAACTCGACCGTGCTCGCCCAAACCACGACCGGCAACGAAGTGCAGGTGACCGATACCATCAACGCCTACTTCGTGCGCGTACGCCTCGACAAAGGCGGCCAGACCCAGGTAGGCTATATGGACCGCCGCTGCTTTGGCGAGCGCGGCAACGAGCGCGGCAACCGCAAGCGAAAATAGCGTCTCTTGCCCGTTGCCTGGCAATGGGCCGGAAACCGACGAATAGACCATAAAAAAGCCCCGCCAGCAACGGCGGGGCTTTTTCTTTTGCCTAAGCGGGTGTGGTTAGTACGACGGGCCTTTGTCGGCCTGCACCAGTTCTTCCTGCTGGTCGGCGTACTCTTCGATGGGCGTGCAGCTGCAAATCAGGTTGCGGTCGCCGTAGGCCGAGTCAATGCGGCTCACGCTGGGCCAGAACTTGTTGGCGCGCACGTACTCCATGGGGTACACGGCCTGCTCGCGCGAGTAGGGGCGCGTCCAGTCGTGCACCAGCACGGTAGCGGCGGTGTGCGGGGCGTGCTTCAGCACGTTCTCCTTGGCGTCGGCTTTGCCCGATTCCACGTCGGCAATTTCCTTGCGGATGGAAATCATGGCGTCGCAGAAACGGTCGAGCTCGGCTTTGCTTTCGCTTTCAGTGGGCTCAATCATCAGCGTGCCGGCTACGGGAAAGCTCACGGTAGGCGCGTGGAAGCCGTAGTCCATCAGGCGCTTGGCAATGTCTTCAACTTCGATGCCGGCCTTTTTGAAATGGCGGCATTCCAGAATCATCTCGTGGGCACAGCGGCCGTGGCTGCCGGTATAGAGCACCGGATAGTGCGGCTCGAGGCGGGCCTTGATGTAGTTGGCGTTGAGAATGGCCAGCTGCGTAGCACGCTGCAGGCCGTCGCCGCCCATCATCGAAATGTAGGCGTAGCTGATGGGCAGGATGCTGGCCGAACCCCACGGCGCGGCCGAAACCGAGCCACTGGCGCGGCCCTCTACCGGCACCACGGCGTGGCCGGGCAGGTAGGGAATGAGGTCGGCCACCACGCCGATGGGGCCGATGCCGGGGCCGCCGCCGCCGTGCGGGATGCAGAAGGTTTTGTGCAGGTTGAGGTGGCACACGTCGGCGCCGATGGTGGCGGGCGAGGTGAGGCCTACCTGGGCGTTCATGTTGGCGCCGTCCATGTACACGCGGCCGCCGTGGTTGTGAATGGTCTGGCAAATGTCGATGATGGTTTCCTCGTACACGCCGTGCGTGCTGGGGTAGGTCACCATCAGGCAGCTCAGGTTGGCAGCGTGCTGCTCGGCTTTGGCTTTGAGGTCGGCCACGTCGATGTTGCCGTCTTCGGTGCTTTTCACCACCACTACCTGCATGCCGGCCATCACGGCCGAGGCGGGGTTGGTGCCGTGGGCCGAGGCGGGGATGAGGGCCACGTTGCGGTGGTGGTCGCCGCGCGCATCGTGGTAGCCTTTGATGGCCAGCAGGCCCGCGTACTCGCCCTGCGCGCCCGAGTTGGGCTGCAGGCTCACGGCGTCGAAGCCGGTGACCTCGCAGAGCCACGCCTGCAGGTCCGAGAAAATCTGTTCGTAGCCCTTAGCCTGCTCGCGCGGGGCGAAGGGGTGCAAGCCACCGATTTCGGGCCAGGTCACCGGAATCATCTCGGCGGTGGCGTTCAGCTTCATGGTGCACGAGCCGAGTGCAATCATGGAGTGCGCCAAGCTCAAGTCCTTGTTTTCGAGCTGCTTCATGTAGCGCAGCATCTCGTGCTCGGCGTGGTGCGTGTTGAACACCGGGTGCGTGAGGTAGTCGCTGCTGCGAATGAGGCTGGCGGGTACGCGCAGCTCGGCAGCTTCCACGGCTTCGGCCAGCTGGTCGGCTTCCTTGCCCAGCACTTTGGCAAACACGTCCAGAATGTCGGCTACATCGTGCAGCTCGGTGTTCTGGTTCAGCGAGATGCCCACGTGCTGCTCTTCGAAATAGCGGAAGTTGATGCCCGCAGCTTCGGCTTCCGTTTTGAGCGCCTGCTGCAGCTCGGCGCTTTCGAGGCGCAGGTTCAGGGTGTCGAAGTAGTGCTCGTTCACCTGCGCCACGCCCAGCTTTTTGAGGCCGGATTCGAGGGTCTGGGCCAGCAGGTGGGTGTTAGTGGCGAACTGCTGCAGGCGCTGCGGACCGTGGTATACGGTGTACATGCCGGCCAGCACGCTCAGCAACACCTGGGCGGTGCAGATGTTGCTGGTGGCTTTTTCGCGGCGAATGTGCTGCTCGCGGGTTTGCAGGGCCATGCGGTAAGCCTTGTTGCCGGCCGCGTCGATGCTCTGACCGATAAGGCGGCCGGGAATCACGCGCTTGAACTGCTCGCGGCAGGTGAAGAAACCGGCGTGCGGGCCGCCGTAGCCCATCGGCACGCCGAAGCGCTGCGAGTTGCCCACGCAAACATCAGCCCCTAGCTCGCCGGGCGAGGTGAGGAGCGTGAGGGCCATCAGGTCGGCCGCCATCACTACGAAAACGTTGTTTTTCTGCGCGCTGGCAATGAATTCTTTGTAGTCGAACACCTCGCCATCAGCGGCGGGGTACTGCACCATGGCCCCGAAGAAGCCTTCGTTGCTGAGGTCAATCTGGCGGTGGTCGCCTACTACCAGCTCAATGCCGACCGGCGTGGCACGGGTCCGCAGCAGGTCGATGGTCTGGGGCAGCACCTGCTCCGACACGAAATACTGGTTGGCGCCTTTCTTCTTGGTCTGGCTGTGCAGCATGTGCATGGCCTCGGCGGCGGCGGTGCCTTCGTCGAGCAGGCTGGCGTTGGCGATTTCGAGACCGGTGAGGTCAATAGCCATCGTCTGGTAATTGATGAGGGCTTCGAGGCGGCCCTGAGCAATTTCGGCCTGATAGGGCGTGTAGGCGGTGTACCAGCCCGGGTTTTCCAGAATATTACGCTGAATAACGGGGGGCAGCGTGGTGTCGTGGTAGCCCAGGCCGATGTAGGACTTGAAGACCTGATTCTGGCTGGCAATCTGCTTGAATTTCGCCAAAAAAGCCCGTTCGCTGAGGGCGGCGGGCAGGTCGAGCGGTTTCTTCAGGCGGATGGCGGGCGGCACGGTTTCGGCGATGAGCTGCTCGATGCTGCTAACGCCGATGGTGCGCAGCATGGCGGCCTGGGCATCGGCCCCGGGCGCGTTGTGGCGGGCTTCAAAAACGTCGACTGGCGAGAATTTCAACGACATAAAGACGGAAATAGGTTGGTTGAAAGCCGGTTAGGCGGGTGGGTTGAGGAAATCAGATTCCTTAACAAAGGTACGCCCGAAACCTCCCGGCGAACCGCGGGCAAACCCGTAATTTTGGCCGTTGGCTCAACAGGAAGACCGTCATGCAGAGCGCAGCGAAGCATCTTTACCGCAGTAGCAAATTCATCGATTGAGTTAGTATTGAGGTAAAGATGCTTCGCTGCGCTCTGCATGACGGTCGAATAAATTCCTACATCCCCCTCCCTCCCCAATTCCCACCCACTCATGTCCCTCACAGTTGGCCTGATTCGCGAAGGCAAAACCCCGCCCGACAAGCGCGTGCCCCTTACGCCCAAGAAATGCATTGAAGCGCAGGCGGCCTTTCCCGGCCTGCAAATTGTGGTGCAAAGTAGCCCCATCCGCAGCTACGCCGACCAGGAATACCGCGACCTGGGCCTGGAAGTGCGCGACGACGTGAGCGCCTGCGACGTGCTGATGGGCGTGAAGGAAGTGCCCGTCGACCAGCTGATTCCCGACAAAACCTACCTCTTTTTTTCGCACACCGTGAAGAAGCAGCCCGCCAACCGCAAGCTGCTGCAAGCCGTGCTGAAGAAGAACATCACCCTGATTGACTACGAGCTGCTGACCAACGAGCACGGCGAGCGCATCGTGGCCTTTGGGCGCTACGCCGGCATTGTGGGAGCTTATAATGGCCTGCTCACCTACGGCCGCAAGCACGGCCTGTATGACCTGAAACCTGCCTACCAGTGCGTGGACATGGACGACATGCAGGAGGAGTTTTTCAAGGTGAAAAAATTGCCGCCCATCAAAATGGCCGTGACGGGCTCGGGCCGCGTGGCCCAAGGCGCGCTGGAGGTGCTCGACCGCATGGGCATTCGGCGGGTGAGCGTGTACGATTATTTGTACCTCGATTTCAACGAGCCGGTGTATACGCAGCTGCGCAGCTCCGACTACAACCGCCGCCGCGACGGCCGCGTGTGGGACACCCAGAATTTCCACCAGCACCCCGAGGAGTACGAGTCGACGTTCGGCAACTTCCTGCCCGTGACCGACCTGCTGATTGCCTGCGCCTACTGGCACCCGGCCGCCCCGCTGCTCTTTACCGAAGCCGACACCCGCCGGCCCGATTTCCGCATCAACACCATTGCCGACGTGACCTGCGACGTGAACGGCTCGGTGCCCACCACCAAGCGCAGCAGCACCATCGCCGAGCCGGCCTTCGACTACAACCCCGCCACCGGCGAGTTGGAACCGGCCTATTCGCGCCCCGAAAACATCACCGAAATGGCCGTGGATAACCTGCCCTGCGAGCTGCCGCGCAACGCCAGCCGCGACTTCGGCCGCCAGCTCATCGACAAAGTGCTGCCCCATCTGCTCGGCGATGATGCCGAGGGCGTGATTGCCCGTGCCACCATTGCCAAAGGCGGCCAGCTCACGGAGCGGTACCGATACCTGAGCGACTACGTGGCCGAAGCGGCCACGGCATAACCTGTTTCGGACCATAAAAAAAGCCCTTCCCATATTTGGGAAGGGCTTTTGCTGGTAAGGGAAGTTCACGTGGGCTAACAGCCACGTCGCGTTACCAGAACAAGGTCATCTTAGAACGTGCGCTGGAACCAGCCTTTGATGTCGTCGATGGCGTGGCCCGTTTTCTCCTGCAGGCGGCCGTACCACTCGTCCTGTTTGCCGTCTTCGTAGTCGAGGTCATCGTCGGTGAGGTTGCCCCACTTCTGCTTGGCCTGGCCTTTAATCTGGTTCCAGTCGCCGCGGGCTTTCAGCTCGGTGCTGTTGCCATTGGCCGTAGCGCTGGCGTCATTGCCCAGGTTATTGAACCAGTTTTTGATGTTATCGATGGTATCGCCGGTTTTTTCCTGCAGGCGGCCCAGCCATTCGTCCTGTTTGCCTTCGTTGTAGGTCAGGTCGTCGTCGGTCAGGTTCGACCACTTCTGCTTGGCGGCACCTTTCAGTTGGTTCCAGTTGCCGCGGGCTTGCAGCTCGGTATTGTCGCTAACGTTATTGCTGTTGAGGTCCATGAGTGAAAGCTGTTAAGGGAGGATGGAATGAATTTGGGTGGGGAGAAAGAATGTGAGGCTTGTACGCGCAGCTTTTCGGCCGCGTTGAGGCCCACCCCCGAATGCCGGAATTTTATACCTCGTCGCTAGGCGCCGCGCCTGCCTTTTCCGGGCCGCCTAGCGGTGGCGGGCATTGAAGCCCACCAGCAAGCTGATGCGGGCCCCCTCGCTGCTGGGGGCCACGGCCACGTTGATGGGAAAATTGATGCCATTCGACTGAATAGACGTGCCCATGGCCAGCACCAGGCTGGGCCCGAGCAGCGTTACGTTGGGCCCCACGCCAAACTCGAAGCCCTTGGGCCCGCGCACGCCCAGCAGCCCGCTCACGCTGGGCAGAAACTGGCCCTGGTCGAGCCCGCCTATCAGCGGCACAAACTCCACCAGCCCGCTCACCCCGTTGGCCAGCCGGAACAGGCGCGATTCAAACTGCCAGCCAAACTGCGAGATGACGGGCCCCAGGCTCACGTGGTTTTCGCGGGCCTTGTCGATGACGCGCGCCGAAAGCACCGTGAAGCCCAGGCGCGGCCCGTCGAGGTGAATGGTTTCGCCCAGCACCGCATCGTTGGGGTCGGTGTTGCTGATGACGGGCACGTTGCTGGCCGATGCCGCCGGCCGGGCCGGCGCTGGCAAAGCCGGCGCGTATGCGGGTGTCGGGGCCGGCACAACGGCAGGAGCAGGGGCCGGCGGCGGGGCCATTTCCAGGCTGCCGTTGGCGTAGCGAATCTGAAACACGTCGGATTTCCAGATGGTGATGAGCGGGCCGTTGGGGTTGTCGGCGCGCCGGTAGCGCACTTCGGAGGGCGTGATTTCGACCACCTTCACGGAGATTTCTTCGCCGTTGCGCTTGGTGAGCAGGTCCTGCGCGTGGGCCAGCGGGCCCAGCAGGGTGAGTAGGAGCAGCAGTAAAAAAGGGCGCATGAGCAAAGGGCTTTAGGTGAGCTGGAGTGTGGGCCAAAGGTGCAGTTTTGTGCAGCCTTTGTCCAGTCGACTTTTGCGCTTTGCAGACTTTTGAATGGCGGCTGTTTTGCCTTATCGCATACAGCAACAACTGGTTATATATAAAATAAAGGATATCGCAGGCTGTGTAACTTTTGTGCGCTGTCGGCGCACCACGCACCAAACAAAAAGCCCCGCTGCGGAGGCAGCGGGGCTTCGGAACAAAGTAGGCGGGGCCGCTTACTTCTGGGGCGTAGCGGGCGTTTTTTCAATCACGCCATTCGCGGGCTGGTCAACCACTACAGCGGTGTCGCCGGGTTCGCGGGCCATGTCGGCTTTGGCGCTGTCAACGGTGTTTTCTACGGCTGCACCGGCGTTGGAAGCGGCGTTTTCGGTAGCAGTAGCGGCCTCATCGGCTTTTTTCTCGGAGCACGAAGTCGTGCCGAAAGCGGCGAAGGCGGCTACGGCGAGCAGGGTTTTGAAGGAGATTTTCATGGGGCTGGGGAAGGAGATTATTGACAAAAATGTGCCCTTAATAGGTAGAAGCACAAAAGGTAACCCGCGCCAAATGATAGCACTGCCTAATAGCTGCGCTGGCCGGGGCGCGGCCACCAGCGCCCAGCGTAGGCTTATCGGCTCCCCGGCCGGCGGCAGCGCCGTAATTTGGGCTCATGGACGACCTGCGCACGACCCTGCTCACCCTCAATGCCGATGAGCGCCGCGACTTCGGCGTATTCATTCAGCGACAGCGGCGCAAAACCACCGGCCGCCTCGACTTGCGCCTCTACGAGCTGCTGATTCAGGCCAAGGAGCTCAAGCCCGAGAAGCTGGTAGCCAAACTCTACCCCGATGAGCCCAACCCCGTAGCCTACTACGCGCTGCGCAAGCGCCTCATGCGCCACCTCACCGACTACCTGCTGCTGCGCCAGCGCCAACTCGATACCACGGCCGCGGCCACCGTGCGCGGCCACCTCACGCTGGCCCAGTACCTGTTCGAGGCCGGCATACCGCGCCTGGCCTGGAACACGCTGCGCAAAGCCGAGAAGCTGGGCCGCGAAAGCGAGCAGTACGAACCATTGAATGCCATCTACAACCTCCAGATTCAGTACGCCGGCTCGCCCCACGCCGAGCCGCTCGACGAGATTCTGCCCCGCTACCGCCTCAATAAAAAAGCTGCCGACGAAGAGGAGCGCGCCAATATTGCCGACAGCGTGCTGCGGCAGCGCCTGCGCGGCTCGCGGGTGCAGGGCCGCGCCGTGGTGCCCGCCGACGATATTCTGCGCCAGGTGCTGGCCGAGTACGACCTGCAGGAAGCCTTCGCCCGCTCGCCCTCGCTGCTGAGCCGGCTCATGTCCATCACGCGCAACGCCATGCTGGTGCGGCGCGATTTCGCGGCGTTTGCGGCATTCATCGAGCGCTGCTACAAGCTCATGGAGCGCCGCCACGGCTTCGCGCCAGCCCAGCGCGGGCACCAGCTCAAGCTGCTGTATATGCTGGCCCACGCGCTGTACCGCTCGCGCCGCTTCGCCGAGTCGGTGGCGTACCTGACGCAGGCGCAGGAGCTGCTGGCCACCGGGCCGGGCCGGCAGTTTGGCGAGTTTGCGCCGCGCTTCACGCTGTTGCTGGCCGCCAACTACGCGTTTCTGGAGCGCAACGCCGAAAGCATTGTGCTGCTCGAAGCCCTGCTGGCCGCCCCCAAGCCCCTCACCGAAATCAACGACCTGTCAGTGCGCCTGCAGCTCACCTTCCACTACTTTGCCGAGGGCAAGTTTGCCAAAGCCAACCAGGTGCTGCTGGCCCTGGGCCGCACCGACCATTGGCTGGAGCAGCACCTGGGCCTGGAGTGGATGCTGAACCGCAACATCGGCGAAATGCTGATTCAGGTAGAGCTGGGCAACACCGAAGTGGCGCTAGGCCGGCTGCGCGCCCTCGACCGGGGCATCCGCGAGCAGTTTCCGGCGGTGCCCGCCACGGCCGAGGCCCCCGCCGTGCCCGCCGGCGGCGCGTACCAGCCAGTGCTGGCCTACCTGGCGCTGGTGCGCGAGTTGGTCGAAACCCCCTACCTCACCCACGAGCGCACCTTCGGCAACCGCGTGCTGCACCTGCCGCCATTCATCTCGCAGGAGCGCGAGGATTTGCAGGTCATCAGCTTTTACGCCTGGCTGAAGGCGCGGGTGCTGCAACGCCCCTACTACGAGGTGCTGCTGGAGCTGGCGCATGGCTAATGATTGCGCACGAAAAAGCCCCGGGCATACTGGCCCGGGGCTTTTTTGTTGGTGCGAAAGCAACTGGCAGTAAGCTGGCTTACTTCTTGGCCGCTTCCTTCATATTCTCTTTGGTTTGCTGGGCCGATTTGGCAGCCGCGTCGCCCATGGCATCCATTTTACGGCCAGCGGCTTCCATTTTCGCGTCCAGTTTGGCACCAGCGGCGTCCATTTTACGGCCGGCCTCCTCCATTTTGGCATCCATCTTGGTGCCGGCTTCCTCCATCTTGCCTTCGATTTTGTTGCCGGCGGCATCCATTTTAGCGCCTGCTTCCTCGGCCGAAATCGGAGCTACCGTCGAATCGGTGGTGACCGTGGCGGTGGTGCCTTCGGGCGTGGTAGTCGTGGTTTCGGTGGTTTTGGTTTCGCAGGCAGTGGCGGCGAATGCAACAGCAACGGCCACGAACAGGGTTTTAACGGAGATATTCATGAGGTTGGAAAAAAAGAGTGGAGGTGAGATTGTGCCGTTAATCGGCCCGAAGCCCAAAAGGTAACCCGCCGCCCAGCTGCTGCCGGCCGGGCCGGGCGCTAACTTTTTAGGGCCGTGCCTAGTATAGCCCATACGCATTTTTCTTACCCCGCATTCTTATGGATTCCACCGCCGCCACTCCGCAAACGCCCGCCACGCCCGCCGTGCCCATGGCCGTAAGCGACCAGCAAAACACCGCCCTGCTCGACGACACGCTCACGTTCCTCACCAGCAGCAAAGCCGTCAATTCCGGCCCCGAAGGTCGCACCGAAATCGACCGCTGGCTAGCCGTACTCGGCGCTTCGGAGCGCACCGGCCTGGCCAAAATCAAGCAGGAGCTGGCTCAGCTCAATGACTTGCTGTCCAATACCAAAACCCCCGCCCACGACATTGCCGAAGTGCTGGCCAGCCTCGGGGCCGAAACCGCCAAGGTGGCCGACGAAGCTGGCGGCGACTACAGCGCCCCGCTCGCCAACCTCAGCAAGCAGCTCATCCGGGCCGCTTCCACGCTCTCGAAGTAAGCCGAAAGGCCGCTTCGTAACCATTGTAGCGCGAACTTTGTAGTTCGCGTCCCCGCGCTACCCGGAAAATTCCGGCTGGCCGCGTGGCGACGCGAAATTCAGAGTTCGCGCTACTGCTTTTATATGTCCCAGCCCATTCCCGCCGACCTGCTGCCCTACGACCCGTTCGACGGGATGCGCTTCGGCCCCGAAACCTGCTTCCTCAGCGGCCAGCCCGTGGGCCCCGACGATACCGTACCCGTTTTCGCCGAGTGGCTGCAAACCCGGTACAATCTGGCCGAGCGCCCCATTCAGCTTCTCGACCAGCGCACCGTTCTCATCAAAGACCTGCGCCTGCCCGCCAGCCCGGCGGCCCGCCAGCGCATCGAGGAGTTGGAGAGTAGGGTAGAGGCCGCCGCCGCGCAAGGCCCCGCCGCCCTGCGCGCCCTCGGCGACGACACGCTGTTCCTCTGGCTGGGCAAAATGTTCTACGGCATCTTCATCACCGAGCTGCTGAACGAGTTCGAGCCCCTGATAAAGCCCAAGTACCCGCTGGCCGAAAACGCTGCGCTGGTGCGCCGCTTTCAGGCGTTTTTCCAGCTGCTGCAGGGCCTGCGCGTGCCCACCGAGTACGCCGACTTCGTGCCCGGCTCCGTGTTCGTGCTCGAAGCCGACCCAGCCGAAGACCATACGCCCTTCGAATACGACGACGACCTGAACACGCTCGTGTTCAGCATCAAGCTCGATAAAACTGTATTGGTAGCCTGCCTGGTGGATATTGGGTTGATTGGCCAGGCCATGGGAAAGGTCTACGCCGATGCCCAGCGCCCGCTACACCCCGTCCAAATTGCCGAGTTCAAGGCCCGCGTGTACTACGCCGCCCATTTGCTGCACGTCGTGCCCGACATCTACCCGCGCCACCCGCGCCCCGGCGACACGCAAATCGTGTTCGATGCTCTCATCGACGACGTCACCGGCGCCATCTTCAACCCCTGGGAAAACAGCGCCTACACCCAAACCCTGGCCGAAATGTGGCTGCGCTGGAACATCACCCTGGCCGATGTAGTGGCGAAACCCGCTGAGCCAATGAGCCTGCTCTATGATGAAGCTGGGGAACCCAAGCAGCTCAAGCAATGGCCTTTAACTATTTAAATTAGGAAGAAGAACGTCATGCTGAGCGCAGCCGAAGCATCTCTACTGCGCGACTAATTAGTATTTAGTATCGCGGCAGAGATGCTTCGGCTGCGCTCAGCATGACGTTCTTTTTATACTGAAACATCCCTGTGCTGCCATTTTACCTCCGCACCGCACTAATTCTGTTGCTGCTCCTGCCACTCAACGGTTGCATCAGGCTGCTTCTCAAGCCCGGCCGGGAATTTGAGAAATACACGCCCCCACCCGCGCCCGACTACGCGCAATCGGGCAACTGGGCCGCCCTGCCCACTCGGCGCGATTCGGCCGATGCCGTGCCCCGGCATTCTATGCTACGCGATGAGCAGGCCACGGCCGCCGTTGATGTGTTTTTCGTGCATCCCACCACCTACTACTCGCCCCGGCACTGGAACGGCGACGTGCGCAAAAAGTGGCTGAACAAATACACTGACCGCACCACCATCAAGCAGCAGGCCAGCGTGTTCAATGCCACCGGTCGCATCTACGCGCCGCGCTACCGCCAAGCTACCCTCTTTTCCTTCCTCGACAAAGAACCCAACGGCCAGAAAGCCCTGGAACTGGCCTACTCCGACGTGCGCGCCGCCTTTAAATACTACCTCGCGCACTACAACCAGGGCCGCCCCTTCATCATCGCCAGCCACAGCCAGGGTACCGACCACGCCACGCGCCTGCTCCACGAATTCTTCGACAAACCCACCCCGCTGCGCCGCCAGCTCGTAGCCGCCTACCTCATCGGCTTCCAGGTCAAACCCAACGAATTCCTGACCATCAAGCCCTGCACCGACTCGCTGGCCACCGACTGCTTTGTCGCATACAACACCTCCGACGCCGGCCACGAGTCACCCATGTTCCAGCCCAGCATCGCCGTCAATCCCCTCACCTGGACGCTCGATTCTACCCTGGCCCCGGCCAGCCTCAACCGCGGCGCGGTCAGCATCCGCTTCAAGCACGTCCACCCCAACTTCACCGACGCCCAGATTCACCACGGCCAGCTCTGGGTGCACGCGCCGCGCTTCAAAGGCTTCCCGCACTTCCCACCCTCCGGCCGCAAAGCCCTGCGCTACTCCCGCCACATCGCCGATTACGCCTTGTTTTACATGAACATCCGCGAGAATTCTAAAGCGCGGGTGCGGGCGTGGCAACTACGAAGCAAGTAAATCCCGCTCAAATTGTGTCCGCAAGTACGTGAGTTGAGTGTCAGGATTATTGTTATTGAAAATATCCATCGAACTCCAAAACTGTGCTTCATCGAACCCAACAAAGTCGTTCACTGAAGCCAAGGCCAGATTATGTAGCTGGTAGGCCACCGGCCCGGCAAACTTGCCAAGTTTCATAGCTTGGTTGTCATCATTCAACGTGGTAGGGATGGAGCGGATACTCAATAAAAAATTGTATAAAATACCCCGATAAGCAGCTTTGCGCAGGTCGTTCATGTCGCAATTAAAAGTATAAAAAAGCCCCGCTGGCACAATGCCAGCGGGGCTTTCAATTTAGCTAAAAACGGCAATTAAGCGCCGATAGCCACTCGCTTGAAGTCCGAAACCGTCATGCCTTTCGACTTGCTGTCGAGCAGCTGGGCGATGGTCAGCGAGTTGTCTTTCACGAACTCCTGGTTCAGCAAGGTCTGCTCTTTGTAGAACTTGTTCAGCTTGCCCTGGGCGATTTTCTCCAGCATAGCCTCGGGCTTGCCTTCGGCACGCGCCTGCTCTTTGCCGATTTCAATTTCGCGCTCCACCGTAGCCGAGTCCACACCGTCTTTGTCAACGGCAACGGGCTTCATGGCTACGATTTGCATGGCTACATCGCGGCCCACGGCAGCAGCGTCGGCCGAGCCCACGTTCTTCAGGCCCACGAGTACGCCTTTTTTGCTGTCGGAGTGGATGTACGAAGCCACTTTCTCGGCGGTCAGGGTAGCGTAGGTCAGGTCCAGCTTCTCGCCGATTTTGCCCATCAGGTCGGTGATGTGCTCCTGAATGGTCAGGCCATCATCTTCCTTCACGGCCAGCAACTCCTCTTTCGAAGTAGCATTGGTGCGCACAGCGGCATCCAGGATGCGCTGCACCAGCTCGCGGAAGTTAGCCACTTTGGCTACCGACTCCGTTTCGCAGGCCAGGGCCACCAGCTTGCCGTTGGTGCCGTCCTCGCTCACGTTCACGGCCACAAAGCCTTCCGACGTCTCGTTCTCGGCGCGCTTGTCAGCGATTTTCTGACCAGCCTTGCGCAGAATGTCGCGGGCAGCTTCGAAGTCGCCATCGGCTTCGGTCAGGGCTTTTTTGCAATCCATCATGCCGGCACCGGTCATGGTGCGGAGCTTGTTTACGTCTGCGGCGGTAATAGCGGCCATTAGATGTTGTGTTTGTTGGGTTGGAATTCAGGGAAAAGAAAAAGGGAACCTCCGGAGCCTAGACTACTCGAAGGTTCCCTTTTTTCAAAGAGCTCAGAAGGGACTATTCTTCGTCAGCGGCCGTCTTTTCAGCAATGGCAGCCTCGTCGGCTTCCTTGCGGTCGGCGTCTTCTTTGTCAACTTTGCGCTCCGACAGGCCGTCTTCGATGGCCTTGCCAATCACGCTCACGATGAGCTGAATCGACTTCGAGGCGTCGTCGTTGGCGGGAATCGGGAACTGCACCAACTCAGGGTTCGAGTTAGTATCGCAGATAGCGAAAACGGGGATACCCAGTTTGTGGGCTTCTTTCACAGCGATGTGCTCGCGCTTCACGTCCACTACGAACAGGGCAGCGGGCAGACGGCCGAGGTCGGCGATACCGCCGAGCACGCGGTCGAGCTTTTCGCGCTCACGCTGCATCATCAGCTTCTCGCGCTTAGCCAGTGCCGCGTAAGCGGTGTTCTCTTTCACCATCTTGTCGATGGTGGCCATCTTCTTCAGGCTCTTGCGAACCGTGGCGAAGTTGGTGAGCATGCCGCCCAACCACCGGTCGGTCACGAAAGGCATCTTCAAACGCTCGGCTTCCGTCGTAACGATTTCCTGCGCCTGCTTTTTCGTGGCTACGAACATGATTTTGCGGCCACTTTTCGCGATGTTGCGAATAGCCTGGGCTGCGTAATCAAGCGAAACCAACGTTTTGTTGAGGTCGATGATGTGGATGCCGTTCTTCTCCATGAAGATGTACGGCGCCATTTTGGGGTCCCACTTGCGGGTGAGGTGACCAAAGTGGGCACCTGCGTCGAGCAGGTCCTTATAAGTCGTCTGAGCCATGATGTATTTCCTCCTGGATTAGCGTTTCGAGAACTGGAACGAACGACGAGCTTTGCGCTTGCCGAATTTCTTGCGTTCCACCATGCGCGGGTCGCGGGTCATGAAGCCTTCCTTCTTGAGAGCAGGACGAACTTCTTCGTTATCGCTAACCAGAGCCTTGGTGATTGCCAGACGGATAGCCTCGGCCTGAGCCGAAATGCCGCCGCCGCGCACGTTCACCTTGATGTCGTACTGGCCGACTTGCTCGAGGATTGCCAGGGGTTGGTTCACTACGTTCTCCAGCAACTCGTTGCTGAAGTACGATTTCATGTCCCGGTCATTGATAGTGATATTCCCTTGCCCGGCCTGCATGTAAATGCGGGCCACCGAGGTTTTTCTTCTACCAGAGGTGTTGGTAATTGCCATTAGTGGAAAAATTAAAGAGCGTAAGCCGTCGTGGCTTACAGGTTTTTCAGTTCGATGGCCACGGGCTGCTGAGCCTCGTGGGGGTGCTGGTCGCCGGCGTACACGTACAGGTTACGGTACTGGGCCGAGCCGAGCTTATTGCCCTGCAGCATGCCTTTCACAGCGTGCTCAATCACGCGGCGCGAATCGCGCTGCATCTGCTCGCGCACGGTGCGACGCTTCTGGCCGCCGGGGTAGCCCGAGTGCGTGATGTAGACCTTCTCGGTCATTTTTTTGCCCGTCACGCGCAGGTTGTCGGCGTTGATAACGATGACGTTGTCGCCGCAATCAGCGTTGGGGGTGAACGAAGGCTTGTGCTTGCCACGCAGGATGTTGGCAATTTGGCTGGCAACGCGGCCCAGCGGGGCCACGCTGGCGTCTACGATAACCCAGCTCTTCTGGGCGTTGGCCTTATTGACGTGGGTCGTCTTGAAGCTCAGGTGGTCCATGAGTCGAAAAAAAGGTATGCTAAACTATTGAATAAGAGTACGGAGCCGTTAAGGCTTCGGGAAAAACGGACACAAAGGTACTGATTTATCGGGAAATAGGCAAACGTGGCGCAGTAGTTTTTCTGGAAACCACTTGCTTGCCCGCCGTTATCGTGGCTAGCGGTTCTGCCCCAGCACCTCCACCAGCACCCGAAAATCCTTCGGATACGGGGCCTCCACGCTGATTTCTTCGCCGTTCAGGCCCGTGAACTGCAGGCGCAGGGCGTGCAGGGCGAAGCGCTTAATAAAGGGCTGCTCCTCCTGGCCTTCCTTCATGTTAAACTTCTTCTTGAGCGACGACAGGAAGAAATCCTCCCCGCCGTAGTCCTTGTCGCCCACGATGGGGGCCTGCAGGTACATCAGGTGCAGGCGAATCTGGTGCATGCGGCCGGTCACAGGCTCGCAGAGCATGAGGGCGTGGCGGGCGTAGGTTTCGAGGGTGGTGAAGTGGGTTTCAGCGGCCTTGCCCTTGTAGGCGAGGCGGGCCTTGCCGCGGCTGGTGGTTTCGATGTTGCGCGTCACCACTTCGTCCTGCAATTGCGGCGTGCCCCACACCACGGCGTGGTACTGCTTTTTCACCTCGCGGTTTTCGAACTGCATGGCCAAGTGGCGGTAGGCGGCCGGGTTTTTGGCGAAGGCCAGCGCGCCGCTGGTTTCGCGGTCAAGCCGGTGGGCGGCCTGAATGTCGTCGTGCTCCTGACGGGCCAGGCGCAGCATGTTGGGCGCGCCACCCACCCGCTCGTCGAGCGTGGCCAGAAACGGCGGCTTGTTGACGACCACGTAGTCGTCGTTTTCGAAAATAACGAGGTCGGAGAAATCGGGAAGCTTCATAAGAGGCCGCAAAGGTAGCCAGTAGGGACTTGGGGTCTTGGGGACTTAGAGTCTTGGCTTTTTCCCGGCGCGACTGTCATACGATTGTCATGCAGAGCGTAGCGAAGCATCTCGCGTGCCACCACTAATCAACTTAATTACCAATGCACGCAAGATGCTTCGCTGCGCTCTGCATGACATTCTTTAATAATCAGGCCGCGCCTCCCACCGGGCCGGTTTTAGGCTTGTTGAGCTTGAACTCCAGCGTGGTGCCTTCGCCCACCGTGCTTTTTACGTGGATGGTGGACTTGTGCGCCTCCACAATGTGCTTGCTGATGGCGAGGCCCAGCCCCGAGCCGCCCGAGTCCCGCGAACGGCTTTTGTCGATGCGGTAAAAGCGCTCGAAGATGCGCGACTGGTGCTCGGGGGCGATGCCCGCACCGTCGTCGCGCACGGCAATGCGCACCGAGCGGCCGCCTTCGATGAGCGACACTACCACGCGGCCATTGTCGCGGCCGTACTTAATGGCATTATCAATCAGATTGATAAGAACCTGGCGAATGCGGTTGCGGTCGGCGATGACGGGTAGGCCGGTGGCGGGCAGGCCGGGCGGGAACAGTTCCAAGTGCGTGCCACGCCGGTCGGCCTGCTGCTCCAGCAGCTCGAATATTTCGCGCACCAGCACAATCAAGTCGAAGCGTTGGCGGCGCATGCGCACCACGCCTTTTTCGAGCTGCGCGATGGTGACGAGGTCCTGCACGAGGGCATCGAGGGTGTCGAGGCTGGCGGCGGCTTTGCGCAAAAACTTGCGGCGCGTGGCTAGGTCGATGTCGTCGTCCTCATCATCGAGAATGGTGTGAACGAAGCCCTGGGCGGCAAACAGCGGGGTTTTGAGCTCGTGCGACACATCGGCCAGGAACTCGCGACGTAGGGCTTGTAGGCGCACCAGCTCGTCGAGCTCCTGCTGGCGCCGTTCGGCCATCTGCAGGATTTCGTCGCGCACGCGCTTCACCGGCTCGGGGCGGAACAGGAATTTATTGCTGAGCTTCTTGAACTCCTTGCGTTTGATGTTTTCGAGGCCCGCGTACACGCCGTTGATTTCTCGGAAGAGCAATGCTTCAAACGACAAGTACACCAGTAGGAAGCAGGCCGCCACGGCAATGCCCGCGCCCAAGAAAGCCTCGCGAAACGGCAGGGTGGGGGCCACGCGCGCATAAGTCGTGAGCACGGCGGCCACCAGCAGTGCAATGAAAACAGCGATGGTGCGGGAAGAGAAGTTCATGGCAGTAAGGGCTGGACGGGTGAAAATAAGGCATCCTGAGCGCAGCGAAGGACTTTATCACGGTTGAACGACTTGTTCTAGCGTGATAAGGTCCTTCGCTGCGCTCAGGATGACAGGCGGTAGACAGCTGGATTATTAGTCGGCGTTGAACTTGTAGCCTACGCCCTTGATTGTCTGAATGTGGTGGTCGCCTACCTTCTCGCGCACTTTGCGCACGTGGACATCCACAGTGCGGGCCAGCACGAACACGTCGTTGCCCCAGATGTTCTGGAGCAGTTCTTCGCGGTTGAATACCTTGTGGGGCGAGGCGGCCAGGAAGGCCAGCAGTTCAAACTCCTTTTTGGGCAGGCTGATTTTCTTGCCATCCTGGTACACCGCAAACGCCGTGCGGTCGATGCGCAGGCCGTTGATGTCGATGGCATCGACGGCCGCGTGGGGGTCTTGGTCGCGGCGCTTCACGGCGGCCAGGCGGCCGAGCAGGGCGCGCGGCTTGATGGGCTTGGCGATGAAGTCGTCGGCCCCGGCGTCGAAGGCGGCTACTTCGGAAAATTCCTCGGCGCGGGCGGTGAGGAACAGGATGTAGGTGTCTTTGAACTTGGGGTTCTCGCGCAGCAGGCGGCAGGTGGCAATGCCATCGAGGTGGGGCATCATCACATCGAGCAGAATGATGTCGGGGTTGAAATCGGCGGCTACTTCCAGGGCTTTGCGGCCGTCGGGAGCCGAGGCAGTCTGGTAGCCTTCCTTTTTCAGGTTGAACTCCAGCAGCTCCACGATATCGGGGTCGTCGTCAACCACGAGAATCTTATACACGGGCGTTTTGGCGGCAGTCACGGCAAACGGGCTTAGGTGAAGCAGAACAATGCGCCGGCAAAAGTACCGCTTTCGGCGGCGGGCGCTGTGTTACGATTGTGTGACGCGGGCCAGCGGCGCAGGCCGGGGCGTGACCGACAGTGCAACGATGTAAAACCCGTTCAAAAACGAATACAGCAGCGCATGAACGGTCCAGACGGTGAGGCTCAGCTCGCGCGAATGGAAGAGCGTGAGGTTGCTGGTGAGGAAGATGAGGCTATTGCCAGCAAAGTAGAGAATGGCCCCAGCCGATACCCAGAACATGGGCTCGCGTTCCAATGGCGCCATTGTGATGGGCGGCTGCAGCAGCTGCCGCAGGTAAAGCAACGCCAGTATCAGCACCACCACACTTTCGATGAAGTGCTGAATGGGGCTGAATTCCACCGTATCGAGCCGGGGCGAATAGCTGAGCACAGTGCCCAGCAGAAACAAGCCGATGCCCAGCGGCAGGTAGCGCGCCATGGCGAGCGGCCGCAACGCCCGCCGGTACATCAGGCCCAGCAGGGTAAGCTCAATGGCGGTGTCGATGGGGGCCAGAAACAAATTGGGGCGGTGATGCGACGAGAACCACGCCGCCACGCCCGTTACCAACAGCGCCAACCACGACAGCCACACCAGGTAACGTCGAGTGGTTTCCAAATGCCGGTAGCGCAGCAGGCCCACCACGCAGGCCCCTACCAATGGTACGGTAGAAAACTGTAGGATAAACTCTTGAACCGACATCTGCATCCGGACACTAAGGTACGGCGGCGCGGCAAGCAAGCGGCACTAAAACGGACCGGGCTAGTTCGCCATGTTCAACTTCCAGCGCAGGCCCTGGTAGCGCACCATGTCCACCTTCACGGTGCCCACAAACATCTCGGCCTGAAACAGCACCGGAATCTTGTTGCGGTCGTCGGAGAAATACACCGAAATGGCGTTTTCGCCCCGGAACAGCTTGTTATTCGGCATGCGCGGCACCAGCTTGAAGGCACGCACGTCGCCGGCCTTGGTTTCCACCACTTCGCGGCCCTTGAACACGACTTCGAGCATGAAGTTGTCGCCGTCGAAATAGCCCGGCACGCGCACCACGTCGCCCACCTTCATGCGGTCGAAGTTGAGGGTGCGCAGGTAGTAAAAGCCGCTCACCAGCTCCAGGGTATTGTTGGCCACCTTCACGGTAGTGCGGGCGTTTTCGTGGGTGTGGTCGGTTACTTCGGCCACATCGTGCAGGTGGTCGAAATCCACGGTTTCGCGCTTGCGGTAGTTCTTTTCGGCAATCTCGCGCTGGGCGCGCAGGGGCAGAATGCTGGTGGTGTCGATGAGGGCGCGCCACTGGTCGCGGATGCGCAGGAAAAAGTCGAACGAGCCCGTGGTTTTGCCGCTTACCGACGCCTTGTAGCAGGGGCGACCGTTGAAGCGCTCCAGGCTGCCGCCCGTCTCCACGGTGGCCTCGCCGCCGTTGATAAGGCCGTAATGCACCGTGTATTTAATGGTTTCGCCCCGCCCAAAGCTGTTCTGCGGGATGCTACGCACGGCATCGCCGGGACCCAGGGCCGGCACAGCAGCGGCCAGAAACAACGCAATAACGGGAGTAAGAACGAGCCAGCGGCGATTCATAAGAGTAACAGAAAGTAACGCAGAGGGCCTTAGACAAACGCAGTGCCAGCCCCGCGGAGCTACCAAAGATACGGACGTAAAAAAAGCCCGTTGCCAGGGGCAACGGGCTTTTTATCAGTTAACAGTTAAGAGTTAAAGGTTAGGGGGTAGCAGAACAGCAACTCCTAACCTTTAACTCTTAACTGTTAACTCACCTTACAGCGTGTCTTCGCCGTCGTCGGCGATGGTCATGTCGACGGGGATGACGTCCTCGTCGCCTTTGGCCATGGTGCGGATTTTGTCTTCGATTTCGGCGGCCAACTCGGGGTTGTCGAGCAGCAGCGTCTTCACGGCTTCACGGCCCTGGCCGATTTTGGTGTCGCCGTAGTTGAACCACGAGCCCGACTTGCCAATAATGCCCATGTCGACGCCAAGGTCCACAATCTCACCGACTTTGGAAATGCCCTGGCCGTAAATGATGTCGAACTCGACCACCTTGAAGGGCGGCGCCACTTTGTTCTTTACCACCTTCACCTTGGTGCGGTTGCCGGTCACATTGTCCTTATCTTCCTTAATCTGGCCGATGCGACGGATGTCGAGGCGCACCGAAGCGTAGAATTTCAGGGCGTTACCGCCGGTGGTGGTTTCGGGCGAGCCGAACATCACGCCGATTTTCTCGCGCAGCTGGTTGATGAAGATGCAGCAGCAGCCGGTTTTGTTGATGGTGCCGGTGAGCTTGCGCAGGGCCTGGCTCATGAGGCGGGCGTGCAGGCCCACTTTCGAGTCGCCCATGTCGCCTTCGAGTTCGCCTTTCGGCACGAGGGCGGCCACGGAGTCAATGACGATGATGTCGATGGCACCCGAGGAAATCAGCTGGTCGGCGATTTCGAGGGCTTGCTCGCCGTTGTCGGGCTGGGCGATGAGCAGGTTGCTGGTGTCGATGCCCAGCTTTTCGGCGTACGATTTGTCGAAGGCGTGCTCGGCGTCGATGAACGCGGCCATGCCGCCTTTCTTCTGCGCTTCGGCAATCATGTGCATCGTCAGGGTGGTCTTACCCGAAGATTCCGGACCGTAGATTTCAATCACGCGGCCGCGGGGCACACCGCCAATGCCGAGAGCGATATCCAGCGAAAGCGAACCCGTGCTGATGCTCGGAATGTCGCCTACCTTGTTGTCGGAAAGCTTCATCACCGTGCCTTTGCCATAAGCTTTATCCAGCTTGTCCAGCGTGAGCTGGAGGGCTTTCATTTTTTCGGCGGCGGTGTTCACTTCGCCCTTCTCTGCTTTTTCGGCTTTCGGAGCCGCTTTGGTAGCTAGTGCCATGTGGGGGTGTTTAAGAAAAACGGGTTAGGTTTGGTAAAGTTAACGGTTTTGGCCGGGTCGCAATCGAATAAATCTATTCTTTGGTAAAAGCCCCGAATAGGCTGTTTGGCGGCGGCTTTTTCTAACAGAAAGACCATCGGTTTGGTGCCGCAGGAAGCGGAAATATATGAGGAATTATCTAAAAATATTAGTTGGCCTTGTGGCTCTGCTAATTAGGGTGGGAGAAGCCCGGGCGCAGCTGGACAATCGGGCGTTTACGAGCAACCGTCCTGGTCAGCTGAAGTACAGTTATATCCTGCTAAATCCAGATGGGCCCGATGCCAAAGAAGATTCGCTCAAAAGAGAAAGCCAACAGCGAAGACAAGAAGATTCTGTTTCAGCCGGCGACCTGCGCCTATCACTCAACGCCTTCATCTTCTTCAAAGACAACGAATACTTCAACAAGATTGTCGATGGCTACACACTTTACGGCACGCAGTTGAACCCGCAACTGGTGTATTATCCAGTGAAAAATCTGCGCCTCGAAGGCGGCGTGTTTCTGTGGAAGGACTTCGGCAACCCGCAGCTGAAGGCGGTGCGGCCCACGTTTCGGGCGACGTGGACGCACGGCAAGCAGCAGACGATTCTGGGCAACATCCGGGCAAACCTGCACCACAACTACATCGAGCCGATGTTCAACTTTGAGCGGGTGATGCTAAACCCACTGGAGGAGGGCATCCAAACCATTTACCGGGGCAAGCGGCTGTTTCTGGACCAGTGGGTGGACTGGCAGCGCCAGCAGTACCGCTACAGCAACTACCAGGAAGAAGTAGCCGGCGGCCTGAGCACCAGCTACCGCATCAGCCCCGACGACAGCCGCTGGACGGTGGCCCTGCCGTTCCAGTTTACCGCCATTCACCACGGCGGGCAGATTGATACGCTCGACAAGCCGCTGCAAACGGCCTTCAACGAAGCCTTTGGGGTGGAGGCGCGCTACCAACTGCAAGGGCCGAATGTGCAGGCCGTGCGCTTCAACGGCTACGTGCTGGGCTTTCAGGACTACTCCTTCACGCCGGGGCAATTCCCCTATAAGTACGGCCGGGGCCTGTACCTGAACGGCACGCTCGAAACCCGCTTTGCCGATGTGATGGTGAGCTACTGGCAGGGCTCGCGCTTCATCTCGCCGCTGGGGGGCGACTTGTTCCAGAGCGCCTCGCGCACGGTGTCGAACCCTGATTTTCGGGACCCGCAGCGCCAGATTGTCATCGTGCGGCTACTGCGCGACTTCCGCATTTCCGACGCGGCCTCGCTCACGGCGCGAGCCGAGCCGCTGTTCGATTTGAACGCCGGGCTGCTCGATTATTCGTTTGCGATGTACTTCAACTTCCGGCAGGACTGGCTGCTGGGCAACATCGGCAAGCGCGCCCGGGTGGGGCAGTAGCGCTCCCGGCTGGCCTCTCGAAATCTTCCGGAGGGCATAAGGGACCCCTTTTACCCTTCCGGAAGTTCAACCTGCCCAGCCGGGACCCCTTATGACCTCCCGGAAATTCAACCTGACCAGCAGGGAGCCTTGCCGCCTTCGGGGGAAATTTAGGTCGCTGGTCGCTACGGCTTGACTAGCCAGAAGCGGCAAATCTGGCTCATCGCATCGGAGTTGCGGAACCAGACAGGACGGCGGGGCGGCGGCTCGGGCACAAAGCCGACTGCCCGGGCCACGGCCTGGCCCCGCACGTTGCTCTGGAAACAGCGCACCAGCAGCCGTTGGCTGCCCACGGCCTCAAAGCCAAAATCGATGATGGCCGCCAGGGCCTCGCGGGCAAACCCCTGGCCTTCGGCGGCGGCGGCCAGGTAGTAGCCGATTTCGGCCTGGCCTTTTTGTTGGGGCATGAGGCAAATGTCGCCCACGTACGCGGCCGTGGCGCGGTGCCAGATGCCAAACACGTAGAAGCGCCCGGTGCGCCAGTCGTCGGCAAAGGTGCGGAGCGTGACGTGGGCATCGGCGGTGGAGCGCACGGCCTGCAGGCGGTCGGGAAAGGAGGGCTGGAAGCGGGGGCGGTCGGCGTGCAGCAGCCCGAAAAAGGCGTCGGCGTCGGCCGGCTCGTAGGGGCGCAGGCAGAGGCGTTCGGTGTAGAGCGGGGCGCGGGGCAGCATGGCAGCAAACGACGAAAAAAGGGCCGCCTCCGTGCCCGGATGCGGCCCTTTCACAAGCAATAAACCGATTATTTGTTCAGGCCCACGTACTGGCTGGGGCTGCCCAGGGCCTGCTGGGTGCGCATCACGTTCACCTGGCGGGCGGCTTCGTTGAAGAATTCGAGGCGGCGAATCAGCATTTCCTTGGTCAGCACGCGGCCTTCGGGCGTGGCCATCACGGCGCGCTTGTCGGCCAGCACGCGCTGCATGGCGGCCAGCGTCTGGCCCTCGTGCTTCATAAACTGCTGCTGGAACTCGGCCAGCCGGGCCACCCCGCTGGCGGTGAGGGTGAAGTGCTCGCCGGCCCCTTGGTTCAGCACCTCGCACAGCACGTACACTTCGATGGGCAGGCTGGTTTCGAGGGCCGTGGTGCGCAGGTCGAGGCCGGCGGCCAGGGCGTCGAGAATGATGCGCACGTTGCGCTCAAATTGCTGATAGTAGGCTTGGGCTTCCACTTTTTTAAGTTAAGAGTTAAGAGTTAAGAGTTAAGAGTTGAAAGGGGAGTGGAAGCAGCGCCAACTCTTAACTTTTAACTCTTAACTCTTAACTCAGAGAAGTTCTTTCACAATCTGCTCCACGCCGATGCCTTCGGCTTCGGCTTTGAAGTTGCGCACGAGGCGGTGGCGCAATATCGGCACGGCCACGGCTCGTACGTCTTCAATGTCGGGCGAGTACTTGCCGTTGAGCAGGGCGTTGCACTTGGCGCCCACAATGAGGTGCTGCGAAGCGCGGGGCCCGGCACCCCATTCCAGCAGCTGGTTGGTGCGGGCGTGGGCACGCTCGGTGTTGGGGCGGGTTTTGTGCACAAGGCCCACGGCGTATTCCACCACATTGTCGGCTACCGGCACCCGGCGCACCAGCTCCTGGAAAGCCTGAATGTCGGCCGCGTGTAGCACTTTGTTGACAGTGTGCTTGATGTTCGAGGTCGTGTTTTTCACGATGTTCAACTCCTCGGCGTAGGTGGGGTAGCCCAGCTCGATGTTGAACATGAAGCGGTCGAGCTGCGCCTCGGGCAGCGGGTAGGTGCCTTCCTGCTCGATGGGGTTCTGGGTGGCCAGCACGAAGAACGGGCGCTGCAAAGGGTAGCGCTGCCCGGCCACCGTCACGGCGTATTCCTGCATGCTTTCGAGCAGGGCGGCCTGGGTTTTGGGCGGGGTGCGGTTGATTTCGTCGGCCAGAATGATGTTGGCGAAGATGGGGCCTTTCACAAAGTGAAAATCCCGCTGCTGGTTCATCGTTTCCGAGCCCACAATGTCCGAAGGCATCAAGTCGGGCGTGAACTGGATGCGGTTGAACGACAAGTCCAGCGAGTCGGCAATGGTCTGAATCAGCAGGGTTTTGGCCAAGCCGGGCACGCCCACCAGCAGGCTGTGGCCCTGCGAAAAAACCGCAGTGAGCACCAGCCGCACCACTTCGTCCTGCCCCACGATGACCTTGCCAATTTCCTGGCGCAGCTTCTGGAAGGAGGCAGCCAGCGCGTCGGCCGCTTCTTTGTCGTTTTGGAATTGAGCCATTCGAAAAGGTAAGAGCAAGAAAGATAAAAGAGCCCGTCATGCAGAGCGCAGCGAAGCATCTTTACCGCAATAGTAAAATGAATTACTGGTGGCGGGCAAGATGCTTCGCTGCGCTCTGCATGACGTTCAGGAAGCAAGAAGGTTTTACCTCTCCGCCACGTCCAGCACTTTGCACTGGGCGTATTCGGGGGCCACTTCGAGGTACACCGTGCCGCGGTTTTTGGCAAACCACTCGTCCAGCGCTTTGTTTTTCTTCTCGTTGAGGGCCGCAGCGGCAATTTTCTGGTAGTCGTCCTGCAGGTTGGCCTGGTGGGGCGGCGTGTTCGATTTCAGCCACAGAATGCGCATGGCGTCCTTGCCCTCATCGGTGCGGTAGGCCATGGGCGGGGTGATATGGCCCACCTTCATGGTATCGATGGTGAAGAAGATGGCCGGGTCGAGCTTGTCGAGGGGCAGGCGCGAACTGCCGTCGGCACGGTTGGCCAACAGGCCGCCGTTGTTGGCGCTCTGCTTATCGGTCGAGTTATCCTTGGCCGCTTTGGCAAACGTGGTGCTGTCGCTCAGAATCTGACGGCGCAGGCGGGTGAGCAACTTAGCTGAAGCGCTGATGTCGGCCGCGCCCGTTTCCGGCTTCAGCAGAATGTGGCGCGTGGAATACTTGTTGCCCTTGCGCTCGATGAACTGAATGAGGTGGAAGCCGAACTGCGACTGCACCACGGGCGACATCTGCCCCGGCTCCAGCTTCATCGACGCGGCTTCGTACTCGGGCACCAGCTCGCCGCGGCCGAACAGGCCCAGGTATCCGCCTTCTTTGGCCGAGCCCGGGTCTTCGGAATACTGTTTGGCCAGCGTGGCAAAGTCGGCCCCGGCCAGAATCTGGCCGCGAATGTCGTTCAGCTTGGCAATGGCGGCCTGCTTGGCTTTGTCGTTCACCTGGGCGGGCACCACAATCTGGCCTACTTCTACCTCCGTGCTGAAATAGGGCAGGCTGTCTTTCGGAATGCGGGTGAAATAGGCCGCCACTTCGCGCGGGGTCACGGCCACCTTGCCGGTGATGGTTTCCTGCATCTTCTGCTGCGTGAGCTGCTCCTTAATCTGAGGGCGCAGGTCTTCTTTCAGCGACTTCAGCGACTTGCCGTATTGCTCCTCCAGGCGCTTTTCGGAGCCAATCTGCTGCACGAAGTAGGCCATGCGGCGGTCTACTTCGCTGTTCACCTGCTTTTCTTCCACCGTCACCGAGTCTACCTCGGCCCGGGCCAGCATCAGTTTATTCAGTACCAGGCTTTGCAGAATCTTGCATTTCAGGTCGGGCGGCATGGGCTTGCCAGCGGCGCGGGCTACCTCCTGGGCATACAAAAGCTCTACATCGGAGCGCAGCACAATCTGGTTGTCCACTTTCACCACAATGCCGTCGAGCAGCTCCTGCCCTTTGGGGCGGCTGATGCCCAACTGGGCCTGGGAGGCGGGCGCGAAGCCCAATAACAGCGCCAACGTCAGCAGGGCCAACGTCGCCGCGCGATTCACTTTAACAAGCATAGAGTAGGATTGAAGAGCCCGGACAAGCTGTCCGGACGAAAGCCGTTGGATGCACAACACTGCAACGGCCGCACAAATTTCACGATAAATCCGTCGGCGGACAATTACAAGGAGCCGAACGGGCGAATAAGGGTTGCAGAAAGCCGTATGCGGACTTTTAGTACGCGTTTCCATGCCGTCGGAAAGCCTCCCAGCGGTGCAGAAACGCGCACTAAAAGTCCGCGCTACAAATTATTTCGTTATCAGCTTGTTCATCTCGGCCTCGTTCACTTTCACGGGGCGGGCGGCGCGCAACTGGGCAATCCACTCTTTTTCGAGGTAGGTCTGGTAGTCGCTGGTGGCTTGGCCGCGGGCTTCGGCCAGGGTTTTGGGGCCGGCGGGCAGCACCTTGTCGATGGTCACGGCGTAGTAGCGGCCGTCCTTCTGCACGTTGTAGGTGCCGGGTCCCTTGGCCATCAGGTCGTCCATCACCTTGTTGTCGCCCTTGGCAAACACGCGCTGGCTGATTTGCACCGACAGCGGGTTTTGCTCGTTCAGGCTGGCTTCCAGGGCGGCGGGCGAGGTCGTGGTCAGGGCCAGCTGGGCGCCGCCGTCGGCGGTGGCGCCGGCCTGCGTGGCCGTGCGAATGCGGCGGGCCGACACGCCGTGCTGGCGCAGCAGGCGGGCGGCGGCATCGGCGCGGGTGCGGGCCAGGCTGGCTTTTTCGCCCTTTCGCACGCGGCCCGTGATGGTTACCTGCATCAGTGTATCGCCGGCCATGCGCTTGGCCAGATCGTCGAGGGCAACTTCGCTGGCCTTGCTCAGTTCGGCCTTGCCGGCGTTAAACACCAGCGACTTCGCGCCGGGGTTGGTCATCGGGAAGCTGCCGGTTTTCAGCTCTTTCTGCACGCGGGCCAGCAGGGCGGGGGTGGCGGCGCTGATAACGCGGCCCTGCACCCGCTGGTCCCACTGGTACTTGGCTTGGTTGTCGGCGAAGAATTTCTTCAGGCCCACGGTGTCCTCAATGGCCTTGCTCCACACCTTCTCGTCCATCAGCTGGAAGAGCAGAATGCCGTCGCGGTACTCCTTCACCAGCATGCGATAGTCCTCGTACTTAGTGTCGAGGCTGTTTTTTTCGAAGTCAGTCAGGCTCTGCTCCACGTACTGGTCGTAGAGCTGCTGCATGGCGAAGCTGGGCTGCGCGCCGGCGCGGGCCCGCTGGTTCTGCTGCACGTAGGTGAGGAAATCACTCACGTAGTAGGGCTTGCTCTTGATGAGAAACAGGGGCATTTTGCCACCGCTGGCCTTGGCCTGGGCGGGCTTCATGCCTTCGCCCGGCGCAAACGTGTACTTAAAGCGGCCGGCGACCAAGGCCGTATCAGCTTTGCTGAAAGCGTAGGCTTTCGCGGCCGGAATCTCCATGAACTGGTCTTCCTGGCGCACGCGCTTGAGGAAGGCGGCTTTGTTCAGCTCCGAGCGCGAGTCTTTCGATACCTTGCTTTTCAGGCCCGCTTCGAGGTCGGCGAACTTGGCCAGGGGCTGCTTCTCAATCAGCTTGATGACGTGCCAGCCGTAAGGCGTCTGCACGGGGGGCGAGAGGTCGCCGGGCTTTTGCAGCTTGAAGGCAGCTTCCTCGAACGAGGGAATCATGCGGCCGGTGCCGAAGGGCGGCAGCTCGCCGCCGTTGGCCGCCGAGCCGGCATCTTCCGAAAACTGGGCCACGAGCTTGTCCCAGCTTTCGCCCTTTTTCAGGCGGCTATACAGCTCGTCAATCTTCTTGCGGGCCGTGAGCGAATCAGCCTTAGCCGCATTCGGGTTCATGCGAATCATCAGGTGGGCCACCTTGATTTCGCCCTGCGCCGTGCGCTTGTCGTTCACCTTGATAATGTGGTAGCCGAAGCGCGTGCGAATGGGAGCCGAAATCTGGCCCACCGGCGTTTTGTAGGCGGCCGACTCGAACGGGTACACCATCTGCATGGCCGTGAAGTAGCCCAGCTTGCCACCGTTCTCACGGGCCGAAGGGTCTTCGCTGCTTTCGCGGGCCAGCTTGCCGAAATCCTCGCCGCTCGCTGCGCGCTGGCGCAGCGCGGTGATTTTGTTGTAGGCAGCCAGCGTGTCGGCCGGGGCGGCGTCGGGCGCTACGCGGATGAGGATGTGCGAGGCGTTCACTTCTTGCCCCATGCGGTCGTAGGCCTCGCGCACCAGTTGGTCGGTCACGCTTTTCTCGGTGAGGTAGGGCTGGGCCAGCTGCTGGCGGTAGCCGTCGAGCTCACGCTTGAAGGCCTGCGTGGTATCGAGGCCGCGCTGCTCGGCTTCCAGCACCTTCAGGCGGAAGTTGGTGTAGAGGTCGAGGTAGTCGGTCACGCTCTGGCGGGTGCCGTAGTCGGCGGCCGCGCTGTTGTTTTTGCGGTACACGTAGGCAAACTCGTTGGCCGGCACCGGGTAGGTGCCCAGCATTTCCACCGCCGGCCCGGCCGGAGTGGCCATCGGGGCGGAAGTGGTAGCGGCCGGTTTGGCAGCCTGGCAACCCGCCAGCAGCGCGGCAGCGGCGGCGCTGGCATACAAAATGCGTTTGTGCATAAACAAGGGAAAGAGTCGTAGGGCGCTGGCACAGTGAAACCAGGCGCGCGGGCATAAAATTACCGGTGCGAAATTAACCAACTTTCCGGCCCGCGCCGAGGGGCCCGAAAAAAGAACGTCCGGCCACTAGAAGCAGCCGGACGTTTTCAAGGGGGAGTGGCACTACTGGAGTCAGGCCAGGTGCTTGCTGAGGTGGCAAACGGTGTGGTTGCCACGGGTAAAGAATTCGACGCGGTCCATGAGGCGGGTCACCAGCGTCATGCCCATGCCACCCTTGCGGCCTTCCTGAATGTAGGCGCGCATGTCGGGGTCTTTGTGCGGGCCGGGCTGGAAAATGGTGTCGCCGTTGTCGGCAATTTCCACGTTCAAATCGTGGTCGTCGAAGTCAAGTTTCAGGTCCAGAAACTGGGTTTCGTCCTCCCCATTGGCGTGGATGATGAAATTGGCTACTACCTCGTCCACGGCCAGCACCACCTGGTTCACGGCCTTCTCCGACAGTTGCCGGGCGTTTAGGTAATTCCGCACGAAATCGCGCACCTGCTGGAGGTTGGCACGCGAACAAGCAATGCGGAGAGCTGATTTCACTTTGGAAATGTTGAGTGTTGAGGGTTGAATGTTGAGTTACTAAATGTGTAGTTCAAAAGAGACAAAACGCTCATTAACTCAACATTTAACCCTCAACACTCAAAACTTCAATTAGGCAGCTTCGGCTTCGGTGAGGCTGGGCACGATGGTCATGAGCGCATCGAGGCCCAGGATTTCGAACACGTTGAAGACTTTTTCCTGCATGTTGAAGAACACCAGCTTCACGTTGGCATCCTGGAAACGCTGCAGGTGGGAGATGAAGACGCCCAGGCCGGCCGAGGAAATGTAGCTGAGCTTGGCGCAGTCGATGAGGACCTTGCGATAGTTCAGAATATCGGGCTTCGCCAGCTCGGTATCAAGCACAATGGCGGAGCTAGCGTCGAGCTCGCCATCGAGCAGGAGCGTGAGGGTATCGGCGGAGGGTTGCGCGGTAACTTTCATAATGAGGGCGATACGTGGGGCCTACGGCAGGGGTTGGGCCGACTTGAATTTAATGACGAGCAGGGTTTGGTCGTCGTGAATGGGGTGGCCGGACGTAAACGCGTTAAGGTCGTCGAGGATAAAGTTTTTGATGTCGTGGGCTTCCTGGAAATAACTTTCTTCCAGCCGCAGCTTCAGGCGGTCTTCGCCGTACTCGTCGGTGCCGTCGCCGCCGCGGGCTTCCACGATGCCGTCGGTGTAAATCACCATCACATCGCCCGGGCTGTAGTCGTAAAACTGGTTTTTGATGTGCTTCTCGTACGAGTCGTTGCGGATGATGCCCAGCCCAAGGCCCTGTGATTCGAAGTAGAATACCTCCTCGCGCATGGCGTGGTAGTAGAGCGTGTGGCAGTGCCCGGCGCGGGCAAATACGAAACCGCCCTGCTCGTAATCAATGATGTAGAGCGACGACGTGATGAACGAAGACTTCTCCAGACAGTGGATGAGGGCAGTGTTGGCCTGGGCCATGAACTTGCTGGGCACCGGGAATTTGTCGCGCTCGTTCTTGGCCAGCGGGTTTTCCTGCATCAGCGAATGAAAGATGCCTTTCATCTGGGCCATGTGGAAGGCGGCCGTGACGCCCTTGCCGCTCACGTCGCCGATAATGACGGCCAGGCGGCGGCCCGGCAGGTGCAGGAAATCGTAGAAGTCGCCGCCCACTTCCTTGGCCGCCAACGAGTGCGAGCTGATGTCGAACCAGTTATCCGTGGGCAGGTTTTTCGGGATGAGGCTGTCCTGGACCTGCGAGGCGATTTTCAACTCTTCCTGGGTGCGCTGGTTGGCCAGCGAGGTTTGCACCAGCTCCAAGTTTTCGATGCTGAGCACGGCCTGTCCGGTGAAGGTTTGCAGGATGCTCAGGTCTTCGTGGTGGAAGGTGTGGGGCTCCTCCTTCAGCAGGTAGAGCATGCCGTAGTTGTAGTGCAGCCCGCGCAAGGGCAGTTGCAACAGCGAGCGGTAGTGTTGCAGGGTGCCCTCGAAACCAGGGCGCAGGTGCAGGTCGTTGGTGATGAACTCACCTTCGGGCAGGTCGTAGGTGGTCAGGCGGGCGCGTAGCTCGCGGGCCTGCTCGGGCGAGAAATTGAGGCAGAGCGTGGCCTGGCTGGCCTCGACGCCGGTGTGGGCCGGGTCGAGGTCGAGCCAGGCGGCATCGGCGTTCACCGTCTGGGCCGCCGATTCGAGCAGAATGCGGTACACCTCGCCCGACGTCTGGCCGCGCTGGATAATCTGGGTGAGGCGCTGGAGCCGCAGAATCTCGTTGCGGCGCTGCTCCACGATGTCGGAAATGGGCAGGTTAAAGAACGTGACCATCAAACCCATCAGGGCATAAAACGCCGAGAAGAAGGCCGTGAGCAGCAGAAACGCATACTGCGGCCGCGGCGCAATCAGCTGCGGGTCGACCTGCGTGACGCGGAAATACTGCACGAAGATGAGGACGCCCAGCAGCAGCCCGGCCTGCAGCAGCACGGCCCGCCACTTGTCGCGCTGGCTGAGGTAGGCCACCCATTTCTGGTGCCCGCTCAGGTACACACCAAACAGGCCCAGCAGCACCACAATGGGCGTGCCGATGTAAGCTGGCGGGTCGATGCCCACGAGGCGAAACAGCAGGGTGGCCCCCAGCAGCACTTCGAACAGCGTCCACTCTTTCTGTAGGCGCGGCGAGGCCCGGAATAGCACCAGCGCCCGCCACGCATAGTTGGTACGAGCCAGAAAAATAACGAACAGGCCTAAGTTGACCGTGTAGATGGTCGTGAAAAACAGGCTGTTGCTGCTGAAAACCGGCTCGTCCTGCGCGGCTACTTCCAGCAGGTGCAGGCCTACGCAGCCCAGCGCCAGCAGGCCCGGCCCGGTGAGCAACCGCTTGAGCAGCTTCACAAACTGCTGCCCATGCAGCGGCGAGGGCTGATAGCGGTAATACAAGAATACGCTTAATGCGAAAGCCGCCTGCGTGAGCTGCGTGCTCCACTGCGGCCACTGGCCCAGCCACGGACCCGCGCCCGAATGGCTGAGCGCGCTCAAGAGGAGCAGCACCCAGCTCAGCAGGCTGAAAAGAAGAAGAGTAGGGAGTAAGCGTTGAGCCACAGACAGTAACCAGGAATAAGCAGATGCGCGCCAGCCCGCCGCCCCTTCAGGCGACGCTCAACCGGCGTGCAAGATACAAGTAGCGGCCCGAAAAGGGTTCACGCGGCGAGTATGTAAAAAAGCGGGCAGCGCCGGCCCTCGCCAACCGCTGCCCGCTGCAAACCGCGCGACAATCCAAATGTTAGCGGCTCGAATAATTCGGCGCTTCGCGGGTAATCTGCACGTCGTGGGGGTGGCTTTCGCGCAGGCCGGCCCCGGTGATGCGCACGAACTGCGCCGCCTGCAATGCTTCAATGTTGGCCGCGCCCACGTAGCCCATGCCCGCCCGCAGGCCGCCCGCCAGTTGGTAAATCACTTCCGACACGTTGCCTTTGAAGGGCACGCGGCCCACAATGCCCTCGGGCACCAGCTTCTTCACGTCGTCTTCGGCGTCCTGGAAGTACCGGTCTTTGCTGCCGTCTTCCATCGCCTCTACCGAGCCCATGCCGCGGTAGCTCTTGTACTTGCGGCCTTCGTAAATAATCAGGTCGCCGGGAGCTTCTTCGGTGCCGGCCAGCAATGAGCCTACCATTACGGCGGCTGCGCCGCCGGCCAGGGCCTTCACAAGGTCGCCCGAAAACTTGATGCCGCCGTCGGCCACCAGCGTCACGCCGGTGCCTTCGAGGCCCTTGGCGGCTTCGAGCACGGCCGAAAGCTGCGGCACGCCAATGCCGGCGATGATGCGCGTGGTGCAAATGGAGCCCGGGCCCACGCCCACTTTCACGCAGTCGGCCCCGGCGTCGGCCAGGGCTTTAGCACCGGCGGCGGTGGCTACGTTGCCGGCCATCACATCAAGGTTGGGGTAGGCGGCTTTGATGGCGCGCACGGCATCCATCACGCCCTTGGAGTGGCCGTGGGCCGTGTCGAGGCTCACGATGTCCACGCCGGCTTCAACCAACGCGGCCACGCGCTGGAGCAGGTCGGGCGTAACGCCCACGGCCGCGCCCACGCGCAGGCGGCCCAGTTGGTCCTTGCTGGCGTGCGGGGCACGGCGACGCTTGCGGATATCCTTGTACGTCATCAGGCCGGCGAGGCGGCCTTCGCTGTCAACCAGTGGCAGCTTGTCGACTTTGCTGTCGGTAAGTAGGGTTTCGGCGGCGGCCTGGGTGATGCCGGCGGGAGCCGTGACGAGGCGGGAGAGCGGCACCATGACGGTAGTCACGGGCTGGCTCATGTCCTTCTCGAAGCGCAGGTCGCGGCTGGTGAGGATGCCTTCGAGCACATGGTTTTCATTCACCACCGGAATGCCGCCGATGTTGTGCTTGCGCATCAGCTGGCGGGCGTCGGCCAGGGTGGCGGTGGGCGGCAGGGTGAAGGGGTCCTGAATCAGGGCCGACTCGCTGCGCTTCACGCGGCGCACCTGCTCGGCCTGCGCCTTCACCGACATATTCTTGTGAATGATGCCCAGGCCGCCTTCCTGCGCCAGCGCAATGGCCATGTCCGACTCCGTGACGGTGTCCATGGCCGCCGAAATCAGCGGGGTTTGCAGCCGGATGTTGTTGGTGAGGCGGGTGCCGGTGTCGCAGTCGCGGGGCAAAACCTCGGAGTACGCGGGCAGCAGCAGTACGTCGTCGTAGGTGAGGGCCTCGAAGGCAATTTTGGGGGTTGCGGAATCCGCCATGGCAAAAGGGGTTGGGGGTTGGGGCCTTTTGCCAGTCAAAGGTACGGCGGGAAGTTGGGTTGGAAGCCCAACTTCTCGCCGCTCTGTCATTATTCTTTGGTGAATTTGCTGGTGCCCACTGCGCTGCCGGCCGTGAGGCGCGACAGGTACAGGCCCGCTGCCAAGCGGCTTACGTCCACGCTCTGGCCGTTGCGCACGCGGGTGCGCAGCACGGCCCGGCCCCGGACATCGGTTATTACGAGTTGCGCTTCTTCAGTGAGATTAGCGGGCAGCGCCACGCGCAGCTCGCGGGCGGCGGGGTTGGGGTAGAGGCTCACGGCGAGGGTTTGGGCCGGGCGGGCGGCCGTGGCTACGGCGGGCGCATACAGCCAGGAGTAGCCGGCCGGAAACTCGCGCTTCCAGAACCATTCGGCGTGCTGGCCGTCGGCGCGGGTGTTGAAGTTGAGGTTGGCAGCCGGCACGCCGCCGCGCTGCAGTGAGTCGCGCAGGGCCTGCATCTGGGGCACCATGGTGGTGCTTTCGGTGGTGCCGCTCACGAAGTAGAACCGGGTGTTGGGGTTGGCCGGATGCTGGTGGACGTAGGCGGCCAGCTGCGGGTAGGCAAACCAGTAAGCGGGCGAAAACGAGGCCACTTTGCCAAACACCGAAGGCTCGCGCAACGCGGCATAAGTGGCAATGAGCCCGCCCATGCTGGAGCCGCCGATGCCGGTATTGGCGCGGTCGGGCAGGGTGCGGTAGTTGGTATCGATGTAGGGCTTGAGGGTTTGCACCAGGAAATCGATGTACAGGTCGCCCTGGCCGCCGCCGTAGGCTGGGTTGTTCCAGGGCGAGTACTCGTCGAGGCGGTTGGCGCTGTTATCAATGGCCACCACGATGCAGCCGGTGGGGTCCTGGCCGTTGGCAGCCAATGTGTTCAGGGCCTCGTCCACGCCCCACTCGCCGGCGAAGGAGGTGGCGGCATCGAACACGTTCTGGCCGTCCTGCATATACAATACGGGATAGCGGCGGCCGCTGGTGGCATAGCCGGGCGGCAAATACAGCCACACGCGGCGCGTGCGGCCTAACTGCGGCATGGCGAAGGCGGTCGAAATCACGCTTACGTTGGCGGCGGCCGTGGAAGTTGGCCCGCCACCGCCGGGGCCGGCGAGGTCTTCCCAGTTCAGTACCTGCACCAGCACCGTAGCTGGAGCCGTGCCAAACGTGTAGGTGCGGTTGGGCACCGAGCCGTTCGAGGCGTTGGTTTCGACGGCCGCCCAGGAGCCACGCGTAAACTTGTATTCCATGGTGCCAGTAGCGGCGGGCAGCGTGATTTGGTAGCTGCCGTCGGCGTTATGGGTGAGGGCGTGGGCCGCGCTGCCGGGGTTCCAGCTATTGAAAGTGCCCGCGATGTAAAGCGTGGCGTTGGCCGGCGTGTTGGCTGGCACGGCCGTGATTTTGAAGGTGACCTGGGCCTGGGCCGCGAAGCCGATAAGCACCAGCAACAGCGAGAAAAGCTTTCTCATGGGAAGTGGGTGGGATTGGAAGGATGGGAGAATTCGGGCCGTGAAGGTACGGCATGACCAGCGGGGGCTTTGGAGGCGTCTGTCATCCTGAGCTTGCAAAGGACCTTGTCACGCCAGCACGTTTCGAATTCACTGCAAGCTGTTCATCGGTGATAAGGTCCTTCGCAAGCTCAGGATGACAGACGGTATTAACTGCCCGCAAACAATCTATCCGCAAACAATTGCCTACCCCAACCCGTCTTAACACCTACCATTTCAATAAATGACTTATTATGTCTGATTCCACTGCCAAAACCTGGTTTATTACCGGCGCTTCGTCCGGTTTCGGCGAAGCCCTGGCCGACTACGTGCTCGAAAAAGGCGACCGGGTGGCCGCCACCTTCCGCAAGCCCGGGCAGGCCGATGAATTCACGAAAAAAGCTGAAGGTCGCACCTTGGGCTTGGTGTGCGATGTAACCGACGAAGCCACCGTCAAAACCGCCATTGCCGACGCCATTGCTAAATTCAATCAGCTCGATGTCATCGTGAACAACGCGGGCTACGGCTCGATGGGCAGCATTGAAGAAGTGCCCGCCGAGGAAGTACAACGCCAGTTCGACGTGAACGTGTTCGGCGCGCTGCACGTGTTGCGGGCCGTGCTGCCGCAGTTGCGCAAGCAGCGCTCGGGCCACGTGCTCAACATCACCAGCATCGGCGGGCTGAAAACCTTCCCTGGAGTGGGCATCTACAACGCCTCGAAGTTTGCCTTGGAGGCCATTGGCGAGAGTTTGAGCCAACAAGTGGCCCCACTGGGCATTAAGGTGACGAACATCGAGCCCAGCGGCTTCCGCACGAAGTGGGCGGGCGAGTCGGCCACCATTGCCAATACTAAAATTGCCGATTACGAGGCCACCGTGGGCGAAAATCTGCGCGGCATTCAGGGCTACAGCGGCAAGCAGCCCGGCGACCCGGTGCGCGCCGCCAAAGCCATGTACGACGTGGTGCAGCTGGAGAACCCGCCGCTGCACCTGCCGCTGGGCAAAGCCGCCGTGAAGGGTGCGCGCGAGAAATTCGCTGGCATTGCGAAGGAGCTGGAGCAGTATGCCGAAGTGGGCGACGCGGCGGACTTTCCAGCGGGGGAGTAAGGTGCGTATGAGGTAGGGGCGGGGCTTGTCCCCGCCCGGTCGTCAGAATCGCCTCAACGATTCCGTTCAACGACCGGGCGGGGACAAGCCCCGCCCCTACCTCAATATAAGCCCCGCCCGCCCACCGTATCTTCGCCCCATGCCTCTTTCTGCCAACGACTATACCGCCACTTCCTGGGAAGACCTGCAGCGGCTGCTGTTTCAGGACACCTGGGACGCGCGCATTGGGCGGTTCCGGTCGCCGTTTGTGTACCGGGGCGGCCGTTCGCGCCATTTTCAGCTCGAAACCAGTTTGCAGCGCCTCGGCGGCGAGTATCAGAACCTGGAGCACCACCTGCTGCGCAACTTCCGCAAGTATGCCCGCGAAACCAGCCTGCCCACCGCCACGAGCAGCACCTGGGACTGGCTGGCGCTGGCCCAGCACCACGGCCTGCCCACCCGCCTGCTCGACTGGACGTACTCGCCCTACGTAGCCCTGCACTTTGCCACCGACGACCTCGCGGCCTACCACGAAGACGGCATCATTTGGGCGCTGAACTACGTGAAGGCGGCCGAGCACCTGCCCCAGCGCCTGCGCCAAGCCCTGCAGGCCGAAGGCTCCAACGTCTTCACCTCCGAGCTGCTGCAGCCCGTGAGCAGCAGCCTGCGCGAACTCGAAGAGCTACAAGCCGAGCCCTACGTACTGTTTCTGGAGCCGCCGAGCCTCGATGCCCGCATTGTGCACCAGTACGCTTTATTCTCTTTGATGAGCACGGCCCAGAGCGTACTGCACGACTGGCTGGCCGACCGGCCCGACCTCTACTTCCGCATCATTCTGCCGGCTCGCCTCAAGTGGGAAGTACGCGACAAGCTCGACCAGGCTAACATCACCGAGCGGGTGCTGCTGCCGGGCCTCGGCGGCCTAAGCCGCTGGCTGCACCGCCACTACTCGCCGCGGGCCGACGGCAAGAACTTCTTGGACGAGAATGAGATGCGCTAACCCCGGCGGCTAGTCCTGCCAGGGCCAGCGCCAGCGGAAGCTGCGCTCTTTGGCGCGGGCTTTCTGCGTGTGGTCGTGGCCGACTACCTGCACATCCCACACCAGGCCCACGGCGCGCAGGCCGGCTACCAGGTACCAGCCCAGGTCGAGCTCGTACCATTCGGTGCTCATTTTGGCCGAGCTGGGGTGGGCGTGGTGGTTGTTGTGGAAGCCCTCGCCGAAGGACAGCGCGCCCAGCACCCAGTTGTTGTAGCCGTGCTCGGTGGCGTCGTCGATGTCGTAGCGGGCGTAGCCGTATTTGTGCGAGATGAAGCCCACGAACCAGTGCCCCAGAATGGTGATGCTGATGCGCAGCGGCACGCACACTATCATGGCTTCGAACCCGAAAAAGGCCCAGATAAGGCCGGCCGCTGCCAATACGTGCAGGTACCAGGTTTTTTCGAGGAAGGCCAGCCAGGGGTCGTACAGGTCTTCATCGGGGATTTCGTAGCGGCTGATGTCGCCCGATTTCAGGGCGAAGTGCAGGTTCCAGTAGTAGTCCTTCGCCATGGAATGGTCGTAGCGGAAGTAGGCCGGGCAATCCATTCGGTTCTGCCAGTAGTCGCGGAAGTAGTGCACCCGCACCCACGACAGCGGCCCGCCCAGCCCCGTATGCACAAACAAGTATGCCAGCAGTCCCCGCGTAAACCGGGCGCAGCGGTACGAGCGGTGAATGATGCCCCGGTGCAGACCAATAGAATGCCCGAACCCTACCGTGATGATCGTAATCAGGGCCGAGGCCAGGCTGCGCGAGCCCGACAAGCTGGAAAAGCCCCATACCAGCGCTGGTACCAGCATCAGGTAGAGCCAAACGATTTTGAGCCAGCCCGGCGTGAGCCGGTCGCCGGCAATAACCGGCGCTTCGGGAGTAGCAGTAGAAGCCATGTAACGGGAGAAAAAAGACTGATTTTCTACGAAGTTACGCGACGACTTCCCGGCGGCGAAATGGTTTTTTAGCTGGGTTTCTCTTTCTGTAAAAACCGTTGATTCAGCCCCGCACTACTGTCCCAGCCGCTTCTTAGTGAGGCGGGTTGGAATGTGCTCCATTGGCTTGTCGGGCCAGGGGTGGCGGGGGTAGCGGCCCTTCAAATCCTTGCGCACCTCGAAATAGCCCTTCTCCCAAAAGCTGCGCAAGTCGCGCGTGACCTGCGCCGGCCGCCCGCCCGGCGACAGCAGGTGCAGCAGCAGCGGCACGCGGCCGGCGGCCACGGTGGGCGTTTCGGTCAGGCCGAACAACTCCTGTAATTTCACGGCCAGCACGGGCGCGGCCGGGTCGCTGTAATCCAGGGTGATGTGTGAGCCGCTGGGCACTTCGAGCGCGGCCGGAGCGAGGCGGTCGAGCTCCTGGCGCTGGTTCCAGCCGCCGGGCAGGCGCGCCAGCAGCGGCTCGTACAGGTCGAGGCGCTGCACCTGGTCGAGGGTTTTGAGGCCGGTGAGGTGCGGGCCGAGCCAGTCGGCCAGCTCGTGGGCCAGCGTGGCGTCATCGAAAGCCGGCCAATTTGTAGTTGATGGTTGTTCGTTGTCAGTTGTCAGGCCGGTTTCGGACACGACGAAGTGCTGCCGCAGAAACACCAGCCGCTGCTGCAGCTGGCGGGCGGCGGGCGTCCAGTTCAGCTTGCTCACGCCGGCTTCCTGCAAATAATCGAGCAGGGCCCGCGCCACCAGCGCCGGTTCAGGCTGGCCGATGACCTTTTCATCGAGCAGCAATGCGCCCAGGCGGCGCACGCGGCGGCCGGTCACGCGCTGGGTGGCAGGGTCGTAGCGCACTTCGTCGGAGCTCGTAATCTGGTCGGCGAAGGCCAGCTCCAGCTCATCCTGCCCGAGCGGGGCGGCCAGCGTGGCGCGCGGAGCCGAGGCCGTGCCCGCCAAGTGCGCCACCGCGAAAAACGTGGCCTGCGGGTCCACATCGGTCGTGTTCAGACTCACGCGCTGACCGGTCACGAGGCGCAGGCGGTCGTGGGTTTCGCGCTGGGCCAGCCGGTCCGGATAGGCCAGCGCGGTGAGCAGGCCCACTGGTGGGTGAGCGGATTGGTGGGTTGGTGGATTGCTCGACTTGCCCAGCCGGCCGGTGAGGTTGCGGGCCACGTCGCGCACCCGTTGCAGGGTGGCGTGGTGCAGGGCCAGGCCGGGCAGGGGCGGCCGACCGCTGGCCAGCGCTTCGAGGCGCAGGCGCAGGTCGGGCGGAGCGGGGCGCGTGTCGGTAGGAGCGGCCCAACGCAACAGGTCACGCTCGGCCAATAATGCTGCCAACGACGCAGCGGCCACGCCATGGCCCAGTTCCTGCCCGCGCACTACGAGGTGGCCCAGGCGAGGCGGCAGGCCCAGCGTGGCCAGCTGGCGGCCGTGGCGCGTAGGGAGTAGGGGCGGGGCCTGCCCCCGCCCGGTCGTAAGGGGAGCTTGAGTGTTCAATGCGGACGATTGGGCGGGGGCAGGCCCCGCCCCTACTGCGCCTAATCGAATCAACAATTCCCGCGCCTGCGAAAACGCCGCGGCCGGCGGCACGTCCAGCCAGCGCAAACTCGTAGGTTCGGCCGCACCCCAGAGGGCCAGTTCCAGAGCGAGGCTACTGAGGTCGGCGGTGTGGATTTCGGGCGGGCGGTGCGCCGGCAGGTTGTGGTGCTCGGCTTCGGTCCAGAGGCGGTAGCAGGTGCCGGGCGCAAGGCGACCGGCGCGGCCCCGGCGCTGGTCGGCGGCGGCGCGGGCCACCGGTACGGTTTCAAGGGTGGTGAAGCCGGTGCGGGGCACGAAGCGCGGCACCCGCGCAAACCCGCCGTCAATCACCACCCGCACGCCCTCGATGGTGAGGCTGGTTTCGGCAATGCTGGTGGCCAGAATGACCTTGCGCCGGCCGGCTTTCGATGGCCGCAGCGCGGCATCCTGCGTTTCGAGGGGCAATTCGCCGTGCAGCAGGTGCAGGTCGATGTTATCAGCCAACGATTCGAGCTTGCGGGCGCTGCGCTGCAAGTCGCCCACGCCGGGCAGGAACACCAGAATATCGCCTTCCGGGTGGGCATTTAAAGCTGCTTTTACCTGCGCGGGCACCAGCTCGGCCAGCCGTTCATTCGGCTTGTTGGGCAGGGCCGAAGCCCGGCGTGGGTCGAGGTAGTGCGTTTCAATCGGAAACAGAAAGCCCGCCGACGACACCACCGGCGCGGGCAGCCACTGGCCCAGCCGCTGGGCCTCCAGCGTGGCACTCATTATCAGAATGCGCAGCTCGGGCCGCAGCACGGCCTGCGCATCCAGCGCCAGCGCCAGGCCGAGGTCGGCGTTCAAACTTCGCTCGTGAAATTCATCAAATACCACTGCCGCCACGCCTTCCAGTGCCGGGTCGTCCTGAATCATGCGCGTGAGAATGCCCTCCGTGATGACTTCCACGCGGGTTTCTTTACTGACTTTGCTATCAAGCCGCACCCGGTAGCCGATGGTGCGGCCCACGGGCTCACCCAGCAGCTGGGCCAGCCGGGCGGCCGCGCCGCGCACGGCCAGTTGGCGCGGCTCCAGCACCAGAATTTTATCGTCGGGGTGGCGCCACGCGGCGGCCAGTAGCTCCAGCGGTACCACAGTGGTTTTGCCCGCGCCGGGCGGCGCTTCCAGTACCACGCGGCTATTGGCAGCCAGCGCGGCCCGCAACTCAGGCAGCGCCGCGATGATGGGCAAGTCGGGCAGGAGCGGCAGGACGAAGGCGTTGGGCATCGGGCCAAAATTACGGCCTGGCGCGGGGCGCCTTCTTGCTGAGGGAAGATGCTGCGTGCATTTTTTATGGCCTGAACTGCCGCAACGCCTGGGATAAGGCACAAAAAATGGCAGCCATCATTATTGAAATATTATAAATTGTCTTTAAGGCAAAATGCATACTCAGTATTTGCTTTCTCTGTGCTTGGATAGTTACCATGGGTGCCCTGCGGCAAGGGGCTTAAGCTGCTTGGTGTTGGGGCTACCTTGCTTTGCTATTGTGCCGCGTTCGAGATGGAATAGGAGGGTTATGAGTTGGATAATTGTTGTGGCAACGGTGTTCGAGATAGTTGAAATAGAAAAGCCAAAATTATTTTTACTGTGATAAATATCTGAAAAAAAGATACTTGTAGGATATTTTCGGAAAGTTAATCAAGCAGTTGGTGAATGTATTTTTTCTTCTGACTTTATTTGCCCATTCCTTTTCCACACCGCTAAGCCCTTCCACCTTAGCGCTGGGTTTTACACCCTGAGTCTTTTCCTTAACACAGCTACAGGCTGTGGCGAAGCCTGCCGGATTCGACCTGCGAATTCTGCGGCTTGCACTGATGGCGTTTGTCAGTTTCTGACCAAAGCCATATCTACACTTTGCCTGCATAATCACTCAAACTTTCTTTTGGGAAGATGCCGTTTTGCGAGAGCCGGACGGTTTTGTTCTCATTTCATTGCTACGCTTGGCTGCAGTTGTCAGCGAATTTCCAATCATCGTTTGGCGATAATGACGCGGTTTCTGGCCGCAAGTAGTCATCAGCAATTAGAAGACCGTCGGCACTGCGCCGGAGGCCTGATTTAGGGAATGGATTGGGCCACAGGCCCATTTTTCGCAAGTATTGTTCGGCCGAACGAGGGGTTGTATGTCGGTGCCCATCACGCGATAAAACCGGCAATGTTCATTTTTACCCATTTTCAACCTTCACAACCACATGAAAATCAAATCTTTTGAAAGCATTAGCGGCCAGCGCCAGCTCAGCCGTACCCAGATGAAAGCAGTTTCTGCCGGTAAATATCCCCAGCCACTTGACTGCTCTTCGGAATGCATTTGCAATAGTGGCGTATCATATAACCAAGGCGGCTCATGTGCTTGTGATGGCGGCTACACGCTGCCGTGCTCGGTCGGTACGGGCGACCAATAATCCGATTTATTGCGAGTGCGCTATGGCACGTCGCAGCGTTACGGTTTAAATCAATCCACTCTTTCCCAAAATCATGAAAACGAAATCTTTTGAAAGCATGAGCGGTAAACTCAGCCGCACCCAGATGAAATCGATTACCGCTGGCCGGCCTTACGACCCCAACGACCCCGGCTGCGGCTCGCTTTGCCGCTGCAGCGACGGTTCGCGGGCTCAGTTTGATGGTGGTAGCCACTGTTTCTGTGTAACGGGCTCCATTGCATGTCAGCCACCTCTCGAATAAGGACTTTTTAACTGCCGAGAACGGGGGCACGGACAAGCCGTCCGCGCCCCCGTTTTAGCCAATGCCGGAGTACTTAATTATTGAAGGTGGCCAAGTTTCCTCATTACAAGCAGTTCGACCTGATGGACTGTGGCCCTACCTGCCTGCGCATGATAGCGCGGCATTACGGCCGTTCCATTCCGGTGCAGGTGCTGCGCGAGAAAAGCCAACTGGCGCGCGAAGGCGCGTCGCTGCTGGGCATGGCGGAAGCGGCCGAGGCGGTAGGCTTCCGCACAATGGGCGTAGAAATGGGGCTGGAAAGCCTGGTGGAGCAGGCCCCATTGCCCTGCGTGGTACTCTGGGACCAGAACCACTACGTGGTGGTGCACGCCGTGAAAAAGCCGCGGCCTTGGTTGGGGCGCCGGCACAGCCAGGAAACGTTTTACGTGGCCGACCCCGGCAAAGGGCTGCTCACGTATTCGGCCGAGGAGTTTTGTCAGCATTGGCTGCCCGACGACCAGCAGGAAACGGGTACCGGCATTGCGCTGCTGCTCGAAACCACGCCGGCGTTTTATGAGCAGGAAGAAGACAGCGCCCCGGCCGCCTACGGCTTCGGGCTGCTGCTGGGCTACCTGGGCCAGTATCGCGCCCTGATTGCGCAGCTGCTGCTGGGCGTGGTGGTAGCCTCTGGGCTGCAATTGCTGCTGCCGTTCCTCACGCAGGCGGTGGTGGATGTGGGAGTCAACACGCAGAACGTCTCGTTTCTGTATCTCATTCTGGGGGCGCAGCTGGTACTGCTGCTGGGGCGGCTGGCGGTAGAATTTGTGCGCAGCTGGATACTGCTTTACATCAGTACCCGGCTCAACCTGAATATTTTATCCGATTTCTTTATTAAGCTGATGCGGCTGCCGGTGGTGTTCTTCGACACGAAGCACTACGGCGACTTGATGCAGCGCATCAACGACCACAACCGCATCGAGGCTTTTCTGACCGGGCAGGCGCTCAACATCTTGTTGTCGCTGCTGAACTTGGTGGTGTTTGGGGCGGTGCTGGCGCTGTACAACGGCACCATTTTCCTGGTTTTTGCGGGTGGCAGCCTGCTGTATCTGGGCTGGATTCGGCTGTTTTTGCACCGGCGGCGGCAGCTCGACTACAAGCGTTTCGGCGCTTCGGCGCGCAGCCAGAGCGTGCTGGTGCAGCTCATTCAGGGCATGCAGGAAATTAAGCTGGCCGGGGCCGAGCGGCCCATGCGCTGGGCCTGGGAGCGGCTGCAGGCCCGGCTGTTTCAGTTGCAAATGAAGTCGCTTAGCCAGGTGCAGTACCAGCAGGCGGGTGCTTTTGCCATCAACGAAACCAAAAACCTGCTCATTACTTTTCTGGCCGCCAAGGCCGTGATTGGCGGGCAGCTTACGCTGGGGGCCATGCTCGCCATGCAATACATGGTGGGGCAACTCAACGGGCCCATCGACCAGCTGGTGGGCTTCGTGCAGGGCTTGCAGGATGCCAAAATCAGCGTGGAGCGGCTCAACGAAATTCATGCGCTGGCCGATGAGGAGCCCGAAGGCAGCCTGGTGCTGGCCGTGCCGCCCGCCGGGGCCCCGGTGAGCGAGCAGCAGACGCTGCACCTGCGCGACGTTTCCTTTGGCTACCCCGGCGCGGGCCAAACCACGGTGCTCGACCAGATAAACCTGTCGATACTGGCCGGCCGCACCACGGCTATTGTGGGCATGAGCGGTAGTGGCAAAACCACGCTGCTGAAGCTGCTGCTGAAGTTCTACGCGCCGGGCACGGGCGAAGTGCGGGTGGGCAATGTGGCGCTAGCCAACGTGAGCCACGCCAGTTGGCGCCAGCAGTGCGGCGTGGTGATGCAGGACGGCTTTCTGTTTTCCGATACCATTGCCCGCAACATTGCCGTGGGCGTCGAGGCCATCGATGCCACGCAGCTGGCCCACGCGGTGCACGTGGCCAACCTGGAGGATTTTCTGGCGGCCCTGCCCATGGGCTTGCACACCAAAATAGGGGCCGAGGGCAACGGCATTAGTCAGGGCCAGCGCCAGCGCATTCTCATTGCGCGGGCGGTGTATAAAAACCCGCAGTATCTGTTTTTTGATGAGGCTACCAACGCGCTCGATGCCAATAACGAAGCGGTTATTTGGGGGCGTTTGCAGGAGTTTTTCCGAGGCCGCACCGTAGTGGTGGTCGCGCACCGTCTAAGCACGGTAAGCCACGCCGACCAACTGGTGGTGCTCGACAAAGGCCGGCTGACAGAAAGCGGCACCCACGCCAGCCTCGTGGCCCAAAAAGGGCAGTACTGGAACCTGGTGAAAAACCAACTGGCGCTGGGCGCCTAACCCAAAACTCTTATGCCCACGACTGCCCCATTCGTAGAGCGGCGCGCCGAAGAGGTGCAGGACCTGATGGCCCGGCAGCCCAGCTGGTTTCTGCGCTGGAGCGTGACGCTGCTGGCCGTGCTGCTGGCGCTGGGGTTTGCCGGTGCCTGGCTCATTCATTTCCCCGACCTAGTGCCCGCCACTTTCACCCTCACCTCGGTGAATGCGCCGAAAGCGGCACCCGCCCACAGCAGCGGCCGTTTGGTGCGGCTGCTGGTGCACGACGGCGTGCAGGTGCCGGCCGGCGCGCCACTGGCCTACCTGGAAAGCACTGCCCAGCCCCGGGAAGTGGCCCAGCTCGGGCAAGCCATGCGGCAGGCCTGGACGCTGGCCAGCGCTGGCCAGCTAGAGGCGGTAGCCCGCCTGCCACTGGAGCGGTTTCGGCAGCTGGGCGAGCTGCAAGGCGCTTACCAGCCGTTTGCCCTAGCCCACCTGCGGCTGCAAACGTTCTTCGCGCAAGGCATTTATGTGCGCCGCCGGGCCCTGTTGCAGCAGGAAGCCGGCGACCTTCAGGCCATGGCCCGCAACCTGGCACAGCAGCAGGCCATTCAGGGCCACGCGCTGGCGTTGGCCGAGGCCGACTACCGGGTGCAGCAGCAACTGGCGCAGCAGCGCGTGATTGCGCCGCTCGACTTGCAGCACGAGGAAACCAAGCTGCTTGCTCACCAGTTGCCCTACCGCCAGATGGCAGCCTCGCGCATCTCCAACACGGTGGCCCAGCGCGGCAAGCAGCAGGAGCTGCTGGAGCTGGACAAGGCCCTGATTGAGCAGCGCGACCAGTTTCTGCAAGCCCTGAATGCCTTGCAAAGCGCCGCCGACGAGTGGGAGCGCAAGTACGTAGTGCGCGCCCCGGGGGCTGGCCGGGTGTATTTCCCGGCCCCGCTGCAGGAAAACCAGCAGGTAGCGACCGAACAGGTGCTGTTTTACGTGGCCCCCGGCCACACCGCCTACTTGGGCCAGATGCGCATTCCGCAACAGAACGCGGGCAAGGTGCGGGCTGGTCAAACGGTTCTGATTCGCTTCAATGGCTACCCCTACCAGGAATTTGGCCTGGTGCGCGGCACCATCCGAAACGTGGCCGAAATTCCTTTGGAAGAAGGCTTCATGGCCGAAGTGAGCCTGCCGACAGACCTGATAACCTCGCGCGGCCAGAAACTCACCTATAAGCTGGGCATGACGGCCTCGGCCGAAGTCATTACGCAGGACCGCCGCCTGCTGCAACGTCTGTTCAGCCCCCTGCTATCGGCGCTGCACAACGTCAATTGAGGCTGAAATCTATTCATCAACTTTTTGCCCTTTTCTATCATGGAGCAAGCCGTCGCCCGTTTTTTACAGCTTTTGCGCCTGCCGGTAGCCCGGCACGAATGCCAGCAACTCATTCAGTCGCACCCCGACTACCCGGCGCTGGTGAGCGTGTCGGACGCTCTCGATAGCTTGGGCGTGAACAACTATGTGGCCCAGTTCGACGAGGCCGAAGTCGACGAAGTGGCTTTCCCATACCTGGCCCACCTAAGCGATGCCCAAGGCAACGGCGACCTGGTGCTTATAACCAACGCCGCCGAGCTGGCCGCCGCGCGAGCCAACCCAACCACCTGGAGCGGCATTCTGGTGCAGGCCGATGGCCTGCGCGTGCCTCCAAGCCCCGAGCAGGCCCAAGAAGTAGCCCGCGAGCGCAAGCAGTCGGTGGGGCGCAAGCTGGCGTGGGGGCTGGGGGCGGGGCTGCTGCTACAACCGTTTTTCTACTTGCACGGCTGGGTGCTGGCGGCCGCTTACGGCACCGCATTGGTGGGCGTGGTGGTTGGCTGGGTGTTGCTAGCCAAGGACTTGGGCATCACGTCGGAAATAGTGGATGACTTTTGCGGCGGCGGGTCCCACGCGGGCTGCGACGAGGTATTGCAGGCCGACCCGGTGCGGTTGTTCAATTTTTTTACGCTTTCGGAAGCAGCGGCGGCTTATTTCTCCTGGCAGGTGGGGCTGCTGCTGGTAGCGGCCCTAGCCCCGGCTACGGCGGCGGGCCTGGGGCTGTTGGCGGGCGCGGGCGCATTGCTGGGCCTGCCGGTGGTGGCGTTTTCGCTGTATTATCAGCAGGCGGTGGCCAAAGCCTGGTGCCGGCTGTGCCTGGTGGTCGACGCTGTGCTGCTGGTGCAGGCGGGGCTGGCCATTTATGTGCTGGTTGGCGGCGGTTTTGTGTGGTCGGCTTTCGGCTTGGGTAGCAGCCTTACGGCGGTGCTGGCGCTGCTGGCTATAAGTGTTTTAGTAGTGGCCCTGAAGCAATTTGGCCTGCGCTACAACGAAGTGCACGAACGTGAGCTGCGGTTGCTACGCAGCAAAAATTCGGTTTCCCTTTTTACCGCGGCGCTGTTGCAGCAACCCCGCGCCGACCTGCGCGAGTTCAATCAGGAGCTGGTGCTGGGGAACCCGGACGCACCCATCGAAATTCTAATGGTCAGCAACCCGTTTTGCGCGCCGTGCAAGCGGCAGCACGAGCAACTCGACCACCTGCTGGCGCTGCACCCGGAGAAGCTGAAAGTCCGCTTGCGCTTTGTGGTGAGCGCAGCCGATACCGGCCGCTTTCCCACGGCCACGCAGTATCTGCTGCACTATTGGCTCACCAATATCTGGGGCACGCCCGACGAGCCGGCCCGCACGGCCACCCTGCTACATGACTGGTACACCGTGATGAACCTCGACAAATTTGCCGCCACGCATCCGGCCGACTTCACCGACGATTATTCCCTTAGCACGCAGCTCGGTACGCAGCACTATGTGTGGGTAAAGCAGCACGGAATCGCTCGCACACCCACGCTGTATCTCAATGGTTATCAGTTTCCCAATGCCTACAAAGTAGCAGATTTGCAGTTGATGCTGCCCGGCTTGGCTGAGCATTTCAGCCAAGAGTTGGTGCTGGCAGATTAATAATGCAAGCCGCATGGCAGGCGCCGAAACCCATTGCGCGCTATAGCTTGCTGCAATAACAATTGCAACGAAATGGCCCCGCCACCGACCGCCACCGCTTACCTACCCGCCATGCGGGAATTTCTGGCCGAAATCGGTATTCCAACCCAGGAATCCGAGCTCACTGCTGACACCTTCCTGCCCGGTATTCTCATCGAAAACGGTGGCCTGCTCATCGACCCCGCCAAGCTGCTCTACCCTGGCGACCTCCTGCACGAGGCCGGCCACTTGGCCGTGACGCCCGCCGACGAGCGCGCCCGACTGGCGGGCAACGTAATGGCCGGCAAACCCGAGCAGCACGGCACCGACGGCGAAGAAATCGCGGCTATGCTGTGGTCGTACGCCGCCAGTGAGGTCATCGGCGTGCCGCCCGAAATCGTGTTTCACCCTGCCGGCTACCGGGGCAGTAGCCACTGGATGCTGAATAATTTTAGCCAAAAAATATTCCCTGGCCTACCGTTGCTGGTCTGGATGGGCCTGACGACGAACGAGGACTTCCCACGCATGAAACGCTGGTTGCGCGAATAATTCGCTACACCCGCTGCATGGGCCACAACTCTACCTGCACCGGGCCGCCGGCGTGCACCACCGGCTTGCCCGTGGGCGTGGGCAGGCCGTGGCCTTCCAGTAGGTCCGATTCGAGGTGCAACACCTGGGCGGCGCGCAGCGGCCACGGCGCATGGGCCACCCGACCATGATATAGCTTGCTCTGGTCCTTGTTGCTGGCGTACAGGCAGTAGCGTTCAGTGAGGAAAAATTCCAGCGAGCCGGGTTCCGAGGGTGGCATGGGCGCGCCCAGCTTCCAGGTAGCGCGGAAGGTGGCGGGCGGGGCCCCGCCGTGGGTGCGCGTGGCCGCGAACTGGCGCAACTCGGGGCTGGGCTGGTCGAGGCGCATATCGGCGCGCAGGTAGGGCAGGTGGAAGAAGGTGCGCGCCACCCACACGGCCAGCGCGCTGGTAGCGTCAAGCGAGAAGAACCACACGCCGGGCACGCCGTCGAGGTGCACATAAGTGCGCACGTTCAGCTCCAGAAACTCGTGGGTGCCGCGCACCGGCGGCGTGTAGCGGGTGCGCACCTTGCTCATTTCGAAGGGCACAATGCCAATCCAGGCCTGGCCCTGGAGGGTGTCGGCCTGCAGCCGGGGCGGCAGGTGGGCCTGCAGCAGCTCGGCGGGCACCGGCCAGTGCAGAAACAGTAGTTCGCTCCACTGCTGGCGCAGCAACGGCGCGCCGGCCGGTCGCTCGCGCAACGCTAAGCGAGCTGAAAGCGGTACCGCGTCGGGAACCGGGGGAGGAGTGGGCAGCAGGGGTAAATCGAGCATGAGGGCGGGTGGGAAAGGTTTGCTTTAAACGCAAACCGCTGCCAGACCGCCGTGTTCGTCGGATAGCCGCGCTGCCTCAATACACCGGAAAGTTCGGGTCGACCCGCAGCGCCCAGGCATCCACGCCGCCGCGCAGATTCAGCACGTTGGTGCGGCCGAGGTGGCGCAGGTAGCCCGCCGCGTGGGCCGAGCGCACGCCGTGGTGGCAAATCATCACCACCGGCCCCTCGGTGCGGATTTCGGCTACGCGGCGTGGCAGCTCATCTAGCGGCACAAGCTGGCTGCCGGGCAGGTGGCAGTATTCAAATTCCATCTCCTCGCGCACGTCGATTAGCTGGAGGTCGTCGCCTGCCTGCAGGCGGCGGTGCAGGTCTTCGGGCGTAAGGTCGAGGGGTTCGGGAGGCATGCGAGGGTGCGGAAATCCCAAAAATAGGCCTGCCCGGCGCTACCTTTCGGCTTTCACCACCAGCGGGCTTTCGTGAGCATATTTCTGGCGCTTGATATTTCGGGGGCATTGGCCCAATACTGGCAGGCCACCACGGCGCTGGAGCTGGTGGCCGTGGCCACGGGTTTTGCCTGCGTGTGGCTGGCCGCCCGCGAGTCCATCTGGAACTTCCCGTTGGCCATTATTAGCTGCCTGCTCTACGTCTTCGTGTATTTCGAAGCCACGCTTTATGCCGACAGTGGCCTGCAGGGGCTGTTCATTCTGCTGAGCTGCTACGGCTGGTACGAGTGGCTATACGGCGGCAGCAACGCTACGGAACTAGGCGTGACGCACACACCCGGCCGCGAGTGGCTGCTGGGGGCGGCCTTCGCGGCGCTTTTCACGCTGGGCTTTGGCTACTACCTGCATCACCACCACCCCGACGCGGCCTTTCCTTACCTCGACAGCTTCACCACGGCCGGCAGCATCGTGGCCCAATATCTGCTCACCCGCAAGCGCCTCGAAAACTGGCTGCTCTGGCTGCTGGTCGATATTATTTACGTTCCCGTGCTCTGGTACAAGGCGTTGTACACCACCAGCCTGCTCTATTTCCTGTACCTGGCGCTGGCCGCTTACGGCTACTGGCAGTGGCGACGCGAGCTACTGGCCGCGCCTAAGCTGATGGCCGAAGCATCGCCGCCGACAATGCCGAAAGTATAGTTTCCAAATTCTTTACCCTGGCCCACCTTGCGCCGGCCGCATCCTGCCTTTCGCAACTGTCCTTTCACGAGTCATTCCCCCATCTTCTCCGTTGCTGCGTGTTTCCCTGACTGGCCCCGAATCGACGGGTAAATCGACGTTGGCGGACCGGCTGGCGGCGCATTACGGCACCACCTTCGCCCCCGAGTTCGCCCGCGAGTACCTCGCCGATTCCGGCCCGCACTACTCGCCCGAAGACCTCGAAGAAATTGCCCGCGGCCAGCTCGCCGCCGAAGCCACCGCCGTGGCCGAAGCCGAGGCCCGGGGCCACCGCGTGGTATTTTTCGACAGCGACCTGCTCGTCATCAAAATCTGGTTCGAGCACTCCTTCGGCTCCTGCCCCGAGTGGATTCAGCAAGCCATTGCCCGCCAGCACTACGACCTGGTGCTGCTGATGGGCGTGGACCTGCCCTGGGAGCCCGACCCGCTGCGTGAGCACCCGCACCTGCGCCAGCACTTCTACGACCTCTACCAGCGCGAATTGCGCGAGCAGATGTCCAACTTCGCCGAAATATCGGGCGATTACAACCGCCGCTTCGCCCACGCCTGTTTTCTGGTGGATGAGCTGCTGCTCGCCGCCGCCCAACCCGCCCTGCCCCTCATGGAAGAACCCCGCGCCGCTTACCGTGCCCCCGCCTACACGCTGTTCACGCCCGAGTGCCGGGCCACGTTCAGCCCGCGCGGGGCCGAGCTCATCAGCCTCATCGGCACCGCCGACAACCTCGAATACCTGTGGTCGGGCGACCCGGCCGTGTGGGGCCGGCACGCGCCGGTGCTGTTTCCGCTGGTGGGCCGCCTGCCCGATGACGCCTATCACTACCAGGGCCGCGACTACCGCCTGCCCCAGCACGGCTTCGCCCGCGACCAAGAGTTTGCCGTGCTCAGCCAGAGCCCCACCGAGCTGGTGTTCCGCCTGCAGCACGACGAGAGCACCCGCGCCGTGTTCCCCTTCGCCTTCGAGCTGCTCATCACCTACACGCTGCGGGGCGCGCAGCTAAGCGTGCGCTGGGACGTGCGCAACCCCGCGCCCGACCAGCCGCTGCTCTTCAGCATCGGGGCGCACCCGGCGGTGCGCTGCCCGCTGCTGCCCGGCGAGCGGTTCGAAGACTATTACTTCGCCTTCGACCATCCCGTCACGCTGGACCGCCACCTGCTCACCGGTGGCCTGCTCACCGGCGAAACGGCCCGCGTCCTCACCGAGGGCCAGGAGCTGCCGCTCAGTTACGAGCTGTTTGCCGATGACGCGCTGGTGTTCAAACACTACGACTTCACGCGCCTCACACTGCGCTCGCACAAGTCGGCGCGCTTCGTGCGCTTCCAGTTCGATGGCTTTCCCTACCTCGGCCTCTGGACCAAAGGCCCCGGCGCCAACTTCGTGTGCGTCGAGCCCTGGTACGGCATCGCCAGCCCGGCCGGCGAGCCCGGCGAGCTCAGCGAAAAGGAAGGCATTCTGACGCTGGAGCCCGGGCAGTCGTTCACGGCCACCTATTCGATGGAAATAGGGTAGAAGTCGGACCACGTCTGTCATTGCGAGCGAAGCGCGGCACCCGAAGGTCAGCGTAGCTAATCTTTCCTCTCCCAGCGACCAACCCTCAAGATGTGAAAAGCCCCGGCTCTGGAGTGAGTCGGGGCTTTCTGCTTTACAAGGGGTAAGTAAGAGGCTTGTCACATTATTAGGTTGGTTGCATCGAGCGGAAGGATTGCCGCGTTTCGCTGCGCTTCACTCGCAATGACAGAAGGGCCTAAATCTCCACCCGGCGCCGGTTGTAATCCGGTTCCCAGTCGTTGATGGGGCGTGAGATGCCGGGGGGCAGGTCGAGGTCGGGCAGGCCGGGGTCGTGAGGTTCGCCGCCGTCGTCGTCGCCGTCGGTGGGGGGCGGCGGGGGCAGCACGCGCCGACGCCGGGGCAGCACCAGCACAAACAAAAACAGGGCGCAGATGGCAGCGGCGTAGACTAAGCTAATCATGGCGAAGGCGGCTAAAACGGGGCAGTGCTGTGAACGCAGGCACTGGGGCCAACGTTGCGCCGGCCGACGTCCCTAAATTAACTCATAGTCAGGAAACCGGCAACAGCCACGCAAGTTCGCCGCCACCAATTTTTGCGGCATCTGCAGTGCGGAGGCCGGCGCGGCCCTACCTTTGCTGCATGTTTAGGGGTGCTGATGTTGTGCACGACATCGGCTGAGATGATACCCATCGAACCTGAACCGGGTAATGCCGGCGCAGGGAAATAAACAATCCACGAACGATTCCGCGGCCGCTCCGACCCCTGGGGCGACGGCGCGTTCCACCTTTTACCTCGTTTTTTTCTTGAAAACTGTATTCTTCGCGGCTGCCGCCCTTCTGGGGCTGGCTGCCGCGCCGGCGTGGGCGCAAGGCCCCGTGTCCGGCCGCCTCGCCACTGCCAACGACCAAGCTGTGCCCGGCGCCACCATTCGCCTCGACGGCCAGCCCGTGGGCGCCACCGCCGCCGACGGCACCTTTGCCCTGCCCGCCGTGCCGGCCGGCGCGCACGAGCTTAGCTTCACGGCGCTGGGCTTCAGCCCGATAATCTACGCTGTGACCGGCCAGCCCGCCGCTCAGCAGCTGCCGCCGCTGGCTATTGAAGCCAGCAGCAGCGTGACGCCCGAAGTGCTGGTGACGGCCTCGCGGGCCAACGACCGCACCGCCACAGCCTACACCAACCTGAGCAAGCAGGACCTGGCCAAGCAGAATTTCGGGCAGGATTTGCCCTACCTGCTCAACCAGACGCCTTCGGTGGTGGTGAACTCCGACGCCGGGGCCGGGGTGGGCTACACCGACATCCGCATTCGGGGCACGAGCAACACGGGCATCAACACCACCATCAACGGCGTGCCGCTGAATGACCCCGAGTCGCACGGGGCGTTTCTGATTAACCTGCCCGATTTGGCGTCGTCGGTGAACTCGCTGCAGATTCAGCGGGGCGTGGGCACGAGCCAGAATGGCGGCGCGGCCTTCGGGGCCAGCCTGAACATCAGCACGCTCGACAACCGCCGCGAAGCCTATGCCGAAACCCAGAACACCTACGGCTCCTACCAGACCTGGAAAAACAACGTTTCCTTCGGCACGGGGCTGATTAACGGCCATTTCACGGTGGATGGGCGGCTGTCGCGCATTACTTCGGATGGCTACATGAACCGGGCGACGTCGGATTTGAAGTCGTACTACTTCGCGGCCGGCTACCAGGCCAAAAACACGCTGCTGAAGTTCATCACCTTCTCGGGCCGCGAGAAAACCTACCAGGCCTGGAACGGCGTGCCCGAGCCGGCCATCACCGGCAACCGCGCCCTGCTGCAGACCTACGTCGACAACGGCGAGCTGAGCCCCGCCGATGCCGCCCGCGTGCTCACCGAGGGTCGCCGCTACAGCTACTACACCTACGACAACCAGACCGACAACTACCAGCAGAACCACTACCAGCTGCACCTCTCGCAGGGTCTGGGCCAGCGCTGGAGCCTGGGCGCGGCGCTGCACCTCACGCGCGGCTTCGGCTACTACGAGAGCTTCCGCGCGGGCCGAAAGTTCTCGAACTACGGCCTGCCCAACGTCGTCATTGGCACCCAGACGATTACCCGCACCGATTTGGTGGACCGCAAGTGGCTCAATAACAATTTCTACGGCGGCACGCTGGCCCTGAACTACCAGCCCACCAACGGCAAGCTGCAGGCCACCGTGGGCGGCGCCTGGAACCGCTTCGACAACGACCACTACGGTGAAATCATCTGGGCGCGCTACGCTTCGACGAGCTTTCTGAACCAGCGCTACTACTTCAACAACGCCGTGAAAACCGACTACAACGCCTACGCCCGGGCCACCTGGCAGGTGCTGCCGGTGCTAGGCATTTACGGCGACGTGCAGGTGCGCCACATCAACTACGCCATCAACGGTGTGGAGCAGGGCAACCAGGACGTGACGACCCGCGCTAGCTATACGTTCTTCAACCCCAAGGCCGGGGCTACACTCACGCTCGGCCACGGGCACCAGCTCTACGGCAGCTTCGCCGTGGGCCAGCGCGAGCCCGTGCGTTCCGATTTCACCGACCGCCCCGTGGGCGACCAGACGGCCAAAGCCGAGCGCCTCGAAGATTTCGAAGGCGGCTACCGTTTCAATCGCACCGACCTGGGTTTTCTGGGTGCGAATGGAGCGCTGCGCTTCGAAGCCAACGGCTTCTACATGAACTACCAGAATCAGATGGTGGCCACCGGCCAGCTCAACGACGTGGGCACGGCCCTGCGCACCAACGTGGCCCGCAGCTACCGCCGCGGCGTGGAGCTGAGCGGCTTCATCTCGGCCAACGACAAAATCAGCCTCAGCACCACGGTTACGCTGAGCCAGAACCGCATTCTGGACTACCAGGACGTAACCTACGATGCCAACTACGAGCCCGTGCTGGCGGCGGCGCGCACGTCCACCATTTCGTATTCGCCCGGCGTGGTATCGGCTCATACGCTCGAAGGGCAGCCGGTGAAGGGCCTGCGACTGGCGCTGCTGCTGAAGACGGTGAGCCGCCAGTACCTCGACAATTCCGAGAACAAGAACCGCAGCCTCGACCCCTACAACACGCTCGATTTCCGCCTGCGCTACGCCATCCACCCGTCGTTTATGAAGGAGATTGAACTGGGCCTGCTCGTGAATAACCTGCTGAACCGCGAGTATTCGGCCAACGGCTACACCTACAGCTACCTCGACGGCAACGGTACTTCGCAAACCTTCAACTGGTTCTACCCGCAGGCCACCTGCAACTACCTGGCCTCGGTGGGCTTGAAGTTTTAACGGTTTTTTAACTTTTGAGTAGGGGCGGGGCTTGCCCCGCCCGTCGCGTGCACAATGCTAAGTCGTTGCGCATACGACGGGTGGGGACAAGCCCCGCCCCTACCTTTTGGCTAATTGCGTCTGATATACTTACCCAGGCTGCTGTTCCAGCCAGCTTTCGGCTTCCGCCTCATCATCGAAGGAGCGGTAAGTAAGCGGCAGGCCCATCACGCTGGTGGTGATGAAAGAGGTCGCCAGCCGCACCATGGCCACCGGCGACACCACCACCGCGCCGTAGCGGTAGCCCGCTACCACGGCCCGGGGCAGCCAATCGTGCGCCACCCAGCGCTGCTCCTCAGGCGTGAAAGCCCGCATCTGGCTTTGGTTCACCAGGATGCGTGCCCATTGGCGGTGCTGCAACACCAGCAGCATGCGCTCGAATAGCTCCTGCACGGCCGCCGAAGGGCGGGGCGCGCTGCCCCAGGTGGCGCGCAGAAAGCCAGCGGGGTCTTCGTGCAGCTGGCCGGCCGCATTGGTAAAAAGGAGGGGTAGAGCAGCAGGTTGGGGCATTGCGCACAAAGGTAGGAGCCGCACAACAGCCCGGCGATGCGTTGCTGCCAACCCGCAGAACTGGCCCCCGCGGGCAAACTGCCGTATACTGCCCCCATGATTCCGCTCATCACCCAAACCCCCCGCCTCCAGATTCTGGCCGCCAGCCGTGCCCTGCTCACGGCCGAATTGCAGAAACCCCAATATTTCCCGGTGCTCCTCGGGGCCGCGCTGCCCGCCGACTGGAACACGGCCCAGGCCCCGCGCGCCACGCTGGAGCAGTCGCTCGAAGCCCTCACGGCCGGCGGCCGCGATGCCGCCGGCTGGCACGGCTGGTACGCCCTGCGCAAAGCCGACGATACCACGCCCCGCACCCTGGTGGGCGCGGCCAGCTTCCTGGGCCCTCCCGATGCCGCGGGAGTGGCTGAAATTACCTTCGCCATTGCGGCCGACTGGCGCGGCCAGGGCCTGGGCACCGAGCTGGTGGCCGGCCTGGTGCAGCAAGCCGCCGACACCGGCCTGGTGCGCCGCCTGGTAGCCCGTCCCGCTGCTGCTAATGAGGTCGCGCAACGGGTGCTGCTGCGCAACGGCTTCGAGCCGGCCGGCACCGCTGAGGATAGCCAGCTGCGTTTCGAGCGCGCCGTGGAGCCTTCGCCGCCACCCGCCCTGCCCGCCGGCGCGTAACGGTTGGCCGCCCGCGCCGTACTGCCGGGTAGCCGCCATCGCGAAAGCTCATCAGGCTATCGTTTTCACCCTCTTACACTTCGTGCTATGAACCGTCTGTTGCTTTTGGTAATGCTCCTGGTGGGAGCCGTAGGTGCCGGCCCGGCCGCTGCCCAAACGGGCGAAGCCGGCCTGCCGCCCCGCCCCACTCCCTTCAAATTCGTGAACGACCAGGCCAGCCTAATGGAGCCGGCCGACGCCAAAAAGCTGGACAGCGGCCTGCGCCGCTACGCCGATAACACCGGCACCCAGATTGTGGTCGTAACCGTGCCCTCGCTGGGCAGCCGCACGGTGGCCGATTACGCCCGGGCCCTCGGCACTGCCTGGGGCGTGGGCCAGCGCGACAAAAACAACGGCATTGTGGTGCTGCTGGGCGCGCAGGAGCACAAAATTTCCATTCAGCCCGGCAGCGGCATGCAAAGCGCCATCACCCCGGAAGTGACCAGCCGCGTCATCAACGAAATGACGCCGGACTTCAAGCAGAACAACTACTTCGCCGGTTTTCGGAAGGGCTTGAACACGCTGATGGCTACGGCCAACCCCAATTCGGTGAAGGATGCCACGGCCAACAATGCAGCCGCTACAACCGGCGCGGCCGCCGCCTCCGAAAACCCGTCGGATAATATGTCGGCTGAGACGCAGCAGTACCCCACCACCGGCAACGACCCGGTGACGACCACGCCCGTCGAGCCGGCTCCTTCGGGCCCCGGCATGGGCACGCTGCTGATTGGCGCGCTCGTGATTGGCGGCATTCTGTGGTTTGTGGTGCGCATGTTCAAGGGCCGCGCGGCTGCTAACAATAGCAACCCCAATGGCACGCCCAACTTCCTGCCCAACCGGCCCAATGGCCCCACAGGCGGCAATAACTACGGCCAGAACCCCGGCAACTACGGCCCCGGCTACGGCCAGGCCCCCAACTCGGGCGGCGGCATGGGCGTGGGTGGCATGCTGGCCACCGGCGCGGCCGCGGCGGCCGGCGCTTACCTCGGCAACCGCATGGCTTCGGGCCACGATACCTCGGGCAATAGCATGACCAATGATAACAACGGCGGCGGCTTTGGCGGCGCGGCAGCCGGCGCGGCGGGCGCGGCCAGCTCTTCGGCTGGCAGCGACTACTTCAGCTCCCGCGACGGTGGCAGCGGCAGCGCCGATAATTCGGCCCCCGACTACTTCTCCGATGCCAACACGGCCCCGGACAACTCAAACGACTTCTTTTCTTCCGACGACAACAACTCGTCGTACGACGACAATTCCTCCGGCGACACCGGTGGCGGCGGCTTCGACAGCACCAATGACAACAGCGGCTCGTGGTAGCCGTTGGGGCTGAATCAAGATGGAAAAGGCTCCGGGGCATATGGCCGCCGGGGCCTTTTTCTTTTTAGCGCTTATCCTGTTGGGTAGTTGGGCGGCGTTTATTGAAGTCGCGCTATATCTTTCGCCGGTATTTACGACTGCTGCTTTGGCAGTTGCCCGCTGCTGCGGCTGCGGTTTTCTTTCTCCTTACCCAAGCCTATGGGCTTTTGCTACTGATGTCGGACCAACCCATCACCCAACCCATTGCCCCGGTACTTGAAACCAGCCGCCTGCGCCTGCGCGGCTTTCGGGCCGAGGATTTCGACAGCTGGTTTGCTTTCAGCCGGGAGCCGGCTTACTACCGCTACTTCGGCAACGAGCCCATGCCGGCCGAGGAAGTCTGGAAGCTGCTGCTGCGCAGCGCCGGGCACTGGGTGATAATGGGTTTCGGGTTCTGGGCGGTGGAGGAGAAAGCCAGCGGCCGGTTTGTGGGCGCCGTGGGCTTCCTGCGCCTGAAGCGCGCCATTGAGCCGCCGCTGGGCGACGCCCCCGAAATCGGCTGGGTGATGGACCCCGCCATCCACGGCCAGGGCTACGCCAGCGAAGCCGTGGCGGCCGTGCTGGCCTGGGGCGAAAGCCACTTCGGCCCGGTGCGCACGGTGTGCATCATCGACCCCGGCAACGAGCCATCGCTGAAGCTGGCGGCCAAATTTGGCTACCACGAGTACGCCCGCGGCATCTACCACGGCGCCCCCATCGTGCTGCTGGAGCGGCCGGGCGCGGCCGGCTAGCCGAGCCCGGCCGTTGCTGCCTGCCGGTGCGCTCGCAGCAGCCGCACAATGGCGTAGATGCCCGGCAGCATAGGCAGGGCAGCAGTCCACATGCCGGCAAAGTAGTAGTGTCCGGTGATGCGGAAGTAGTAGTTGGGCATGTTGGCCACGAAGCCGCCGTTGCTCACCACCGCCGAAATGGTGCGGGCCAGCTCGGGCTGAATGGCGGGCCGCAGCGCCGGAAAAATGAAGTGCGTGAACTCGGCCACGCCCGGCCCGATGAAGATAAACCACGCCATAAACCCCGCGATGGGCACCCGGTAATACAGCCCCAGCGCCGTGAGCGTGTACAGAATGGGGCCGAAAAATGCGAAAATCAGCAGGAAGCCCCGTTCCGTCCAGCTGATGTCGAACAGCCGGCTCATGGCCGGGCCGAAGCCGGTGAGGTACTCCTCAACCATGTGGATTTCGAGGGCTGCCACCGTCAGCAGAAACAGCGGCAGAATGAGGGCAGGGTCGGCAGGGCGCTTCAGGTAGGTGCGGCTCCAGAGCAGCAGCGCCGCCACGCCCGAACCGCCCACAATCACCACTGGCGGCAGGCCGATGTTGCGGTAGCCGGCCAGCATGGCCACGGCCAGAAAGACCAGCGCCCCGCCAAAGCTGGCGCGCTGCGTGAGCTTACTCGGTGTCATGTTCAGCAGGTTTTGTATTAACCAATTGGTTAAGGAATGGATAAAAAAACTCACAGCTGCCCCAGCAGCAACTGCGTAATCTGGGTAGCCCGCTCGCGCAGAAAGCGGCGATACTGTGGCCCGGCTTGGTGCATGAGCGGCGCCAGCAGCGGCGCGGCCAGCACCGGGTACACGCACAGCGCCACCATGTTGGCGAAGAAATGTTCGGCCGCATTGGGCGTTTGAAACTGCGGCCCCGCCGCCGCCAGCTGCTTCCGAAATTGCTCAAAATCAATCACCTGACCGCTGCCGAACTGTTCGCTGAGGCGCTCGGGGTGCTGTTGCAGCTCGTGCACGATGAAAGCGGCCAGGGCTGGCGTTTCGGCCAGCGCGGTGGTAGTGTAGGCCACGTATTGCTCAATCTTGGCTCGCAGCGGAACCTCGCCGTTCAGCACCCGCCCGATGCCACCCAGAAACTCCCCCAGCGCCCGCTGAAACACCGTGTCGAACAGCTGCTCCTTGCTTTTAAAGTAGTAGTGCAGCAGGGCTTTGTTGATGCCGGCCTGGTCGGCAATTTCCTGCATTCGGGCCCCGCTGAGGCCTTTTTGGTAGAAGACCTCGCTGGCAATGGTCAGAATTCGGTCGCGGGTCGGAGCATCAATCGTTGCCATTATTTAACCAGTTGGTTAAGGCGAAGGTAAGATTTTTATTTGTCATTTTCCGTCTTCCTTATCCAGTTCAACCTTCAGCTCGTAAGCTCCGAATAGGCTATTTTTCGGCTTCCAAACCACTCTTTACTGCTCCCGCTATGGCCTCCCGTCCCTACATCCTCGCCGAAACCACCTGGAAAACCGTGCGAGAAGCCAATTACGAAGTGGTGGTGCTGCCCTGGGGAGCCACCGAGGCCCACAACTATCACTTGCCCTACGCCACCGACAATATTCAGTCGGATTACGTAGCGGCCGAGTCGGCGCGCAAAGCCTGGGCCCAAGGCGCGAAAGTGGTGGTGTTGCCCTGCATCCCATTTGGGGTGAACACCGGCCAGCTCGACATCACGCTCGATATGAACCTGAACCCCAGTACCCAGCTGGCCATTCTCAGCGACCTCGTGCAGGTGCTGGCGCGGCAGGGCATCCCGAAGCTGGTAATTCTGAACGGGCACGGCGGCAACGACTTCCGCCAGATTCTGCGCGAGCTGCAGGCCGATTTCCCCACCGTGTTTCTGAGCACGCTGAACTGGTTTAAAGCGGCCGACCGCAACCAATTCTTTTCGGCTCCCGGCGACCATGCCGACGAACTGGAAACGAGCGTAATGATGCACCTCGTGCCCGACCTGGTAAGCCCTCTGGCCGAAGCCGGCGACGGCGCGGCCAAGCGCTTCCGCATCGCGGCGCTGCGCGAGGGCTGGGCCTGGGCGCAACGCGAGTGGAGCCAGGTATCGGCCGATACCGGGGTGGGCAACCCGGCCGCCGCCACGGCCGAAAAAGGCGCGGCTTTTCTGGAAGCCGTGACCACCAACATCGCACAGTTTCTGGTGGAGCTGGCCGCCGCCGACCCGCAGGATTTGTACGAGTAGAAGCGGGTTGAATTGGTTGAACAGCGTAGGGGCGTGGCTTGCCCCCGCCCGTTGTTGAACGGCTGAGCATGCTCCTGCATCGATTACCCTATCCACATCGCCACCGTGCAGCAAGCAGCCGGCTTCCTCGCCTATCACGCGAGCGGGCCGGCTGCTTGCTTTTTGGGGTGAGTAAGGCGATTTGATACCATAATAATACGATATATCAGCGGCTGAAAAGTCTGATGATGCAAACTCGATTATTGCCTTATACGCCATGCTAATGCGTTTTTTGGATAGGTTGGTCTGATTGGATAAAGTCCGTAATCTCGAATTTCTGGATTGCGAAGGCGTATGGGCAACTTCTAGCTTTGGCTCAATATCAACCCGGTTCGGTGCAAGCCAGCACCTGGCCGGGCCTATCCGCCAAACGTCCCCGCCCATGCCTTCCATCTACGACCTGAAGCCCCGGTTTCAGCAGCTGTTGCGGCCCGCTACTGCCTTCTTTCATTGGGCCGGCTGCACGGCCAACAGCGTAACCGTGGCAGCCGCGCTGGCCTCGGCCTCTTACGGTATTTGGCTGGCTCTCGACCCGGCCAACCGCTGGGCCTGGGGCCTGCTGCCGGCCTTCCTGCTGGCCCGCATGGCCCTGAATGCCATCGACGGCCTGCTGGCCCGCGAATATGGCCAGCAAAGCCAGCTCGGCGCGCTGCTAAACGAGGCCGGCGACGTGGTGGCCGATGCCGCCCTCTACGCGCCGCTGGCCCTGCTGCCGGGCGTGCACGCCCTAGGGGTGCTGGCGGTGGTATTTCTGGCCGGGCTGAGCGAGTTTGTGGGCGTGCTGGGCCAGGTGGTGGGCGGCGGCCGCCGCTACGACGGCCCCTGCGGCAAAAGCGACCGGGCGGTGGCCTTTGGTGCGGTAGCGCTGCTGCTGGGCCTGGGCGTGCCGGTGGCCCCCTACCTCGACTACGTGATGGCGGCCCTGGCTGGCCTGCTCGTCCTCACCATTTGCAACCGCGCCCGTCGGGCTTTGCGGGCTGCTTCATCCTTAGCTGCTTAACCTCGCCATGAACGACGTATTGAGTTACGCTTTTGGGGGCATTGTGGGCCTGCTACTCACGGCGTCGGGTGTACTGGCCGGGCTGATGCGGGCCCGCCCCGGCCGCAACTTTCGCGAGCTCAAGCTGCGCATCCAAACGTGGTGGTGGCTGGCGGGGCTGCTGTTTCTGGCGCTGGGCATCAACCGCACGGTGGCCGTGGTGGTGCTGGGCCTGCTGAGCTTCATGGCTTTCAAGGAATTCATCTCACTGATTCCCACCCGGCCCATCGACAACGGGGCGCTGCTGCTGGCCTACCTGGCCATTCCGGTGCAGTACCTGTGGGTAGGGCGCGGCTGGTACGGCATGTTCATCATCTTCATTCCGGTGTACGTGTTTTTGCTGCTGCCCCTGCGCATGGTCATCGCCGGCGAAACCAAGGGGTTTCTGCGCGCGGCGGGCACCATTCATTGGGGGCTGATGACGACGGTGTTCAGCCTGAGCCACCTGGCCTACCTGCTGGTGCTGCCGGCCCACACCGGCGCGCACGGCCCCGTGCGTGGCGAGATGCTGGTGTTCTTCCTGCTGGTGCTCACGCAACTCAACGACGTGGCCCAGTTCCTGTGGGGCAAGTGGCTGGGCCGGCACAAAGCCGCCCCCACCGTGAGCCCCAACAAAACGGTGGAAGGCCTGCTGGGCGGCGTGGCCACCACCACGCTGCTGGCCTGGCTGCTGGCCCCCTGGTTCACGCCGCTCTCGCCGCTGCACGCCGTGCTGGCGGGTGTGCTCATCAGCACCTTCGGCTTCACCGGCGACGTGGTGATTTCGGCCATCAAGCGCGACATCGGCGTGAAGGACTCGGGCAGCCTGCTCCCCGGCCACGGCGGCATCCTCGACCGGCTCGACTCGCTGACTTATACGGCCCCGCTGTTTTTTCACTTCCTCTACTACTTCTATTACTAAGGGTATTGTGTAGTAAGTATTGAGTAGTTAGATGTCAGATAGTCAAATAGGTGTCTCGCTGCTCAATACTTGTTACTCAGTATTCCCATCTCACTGCCAATAGCCATGAGCAAGCTGCTGAATACCGCCAGCCGCTGGGCCGAAACCCCGCTGCGGCTCCTGTTTGTGACGTGCGTGGCCTACCCGGTGGTGTGGCTGTGGCTGGGCATTCATGTGCGGCACCGCGAGCGGCTGCCCACCCGCGGGCCGGCCATCATCGCGGCCAACCACAACAGCCACCTCGACATTCTGGCGCTGCTCTCGCTGTTTCCGCTGCTACGCATTCCGGGCGTGCAGCCGGCCGCCGCGGCCGACTACTTCTGCCAGAACCGTTGGCTGAAATGGTTCTCGCTGCACGTCATCGGCATTATTCCGGTGGTGCGCGGCAGCCTGCACCTCTGCCCCGACGGCCCCGACCCGCTGGCCGACTGCTACCGCGCCCTCGAAGCCGGCAAGGTGCTGGTGATTTTTCCGGAAGGCACCCGCGGCGCGCCCGAAGAAATGGCCGAACTCAAGGCCGGCATCTGGCACCTGGCCAGGCGCTTCCCCCAGGTGCCCGTGATACCGGTGTACCTGCACGGCCTGGGCAAGGCCATGCCCCGGGGCACGCTCATTCCGGTGCCCTTCTACGTGAAGGTGGCCGTGGGCCAGCCCCTGCACGGCTGTGCCGACAAGCTCGATTTCCTGCACCACCTGCGCGAGCAGCTTACCTGGCTGCAGCACAAAGTGCACACGCCCGCCCTCGCCGACGACTAGCTGCCGGCGCTTCTCCTGCTTCCCCTTTCCCCATTTCCTTTTTCCCATTTCCTAACCCCCCAGCTCATGGACACTGCTTATGCTACCGCGCGCACTTGTGGCGAGCACTACTTCTCTTCGGCCGATGCCATGCCGCTGTTCTACCGCCACTGGCCGGCCGCTACCACGGCCGGCCACGTGGCCGGGTCGAAAAAGGCCATTCTGCTGTTTCATCGCGGCCACGAGCACGGTGGGCGCATGGCCCACCTCGTGGACGAGCTAAACCTGCCCGATTACGACTTTTTCGCCTGGGATGCCCGGGGCCTGGGCGAGTCGCTGGGCGAGCGCGGCGCGGCCGCCAGCTTCGGCGTGCTGGTGAAGGACGTGGACGCCTTCGTGCGCCACCTGGGCACGGCCCACGGCATTACGCCCGAAAACACCGTCGTCATCGGCCAGAGCTTTGGGGCGGTGACGGTGGCTACCTGGGTGCACGACTACGCGCCGCGCCTGCGGGGCATGGTGCTGGCCGCTCCGGCTTTCAAAATCAACCTCATTGTGCCCGGCGCCCGCCAGCTGCTGGCACTGCTGCACCAGGTGCGGGGCAATTTCTTCGTGAAGTCGTATGTGAAGCCCACCCAGCTCACCCACGACCCCGCCCGCATCAAATCCTATACCCACGACCCGCTCATCACCCGCCCCATTGCCGTGAACGTGCTGCTCGACGTGGACGCCGCTGCTGCCCGCGTGGTGGCCGATGCTGCCGCCATCCACGTGCCTACGCAGGTGCTGGTGTCGGGCGACGACCAGGTGGTGTACCGCGAGCCGCAGCAGGCTTTCTACGACAACCTAAGCAGCGCTCAGAAGGAATTGCACGTGCTCGACGGCTTCTACCACGACACGCTGGGCGAGCTTGACCGCGACCGGGCCGTGGCGTTGGTGCGCGGGTTTATAAAGCGCGTATTCGCTGCGCCTGTGGCAACGCCCGGCCTGCTCGCGGCCGACCAGCAGGGCTTCACCAAAACGGAGTTCGACACGCTGGGCCGGCCCGCCGTCTCGGCCTTGGCCCGCGCCTACTGGGCCATGAGCCGCTTCTGGATTCGGGTAGGCGGCCGGTTTTCGGCGGGTATCAAACAGAGCCTGGCCACCGGCTTCGACTCGGGCAGCACGCTCGATTACGTTTACCGCAACCGCCGCCAGGGCTTCTCGCCCATCGGCCGCCTCGTGGATGGGTTTTACCTGAACAGCATCGGCTGGCGCGGCATCCGGGTGCGCAAAACCCACCTCGAACGCCTCATCGGCCAGGCCATCGACCGGCTGCGGGCCGCCGGCCGGCCGGTGCGCATCGTCGACATTGCCGCCGGCCACGGCCGCTACGTGCTGGAGGCGCTGGGCCAGCGCCCCGGCCAGGTCGACCGCATTTTGCTGCGCGACTACAGCGACCTCAACGTGGCCGCTGGCCGCCGCCTCATTGCCGAAAAAGGGCTGGCTGGCGTGGCCCGGTTCGAGTCCGGCGACGCCTTCGACCAGGCCAGCCTGGCCGCGCTGGAGCCGCGCCCCACGCTGGCCGTGGTGTCGGGCCTCTACGAGTTGTTTGCTGATAACGAGCTGGTGCGCAGGTCGCTGGCCGGGCTGGCCGAGGCGGTCGAGCCCGGCGGCTACTTGCTCTACACCAACCAGCCCTGGCACCCGCAGCTCGAAATGATTGCCCGCTCGCTCACCAGCCACCGCGAAGGCCGGGCCTGGGTGATGCGCCGCCGCGTGCAGGCCGAAATGGACGAGTTGGTGACGGCCGCCGGCTTCGAGAAAATCGACCAGTTGAGCGACCAGTGGGGCATTTTCAGTGTGTCGCTGGCCCGCCGGCTGCCCGCCCCGGCCACAGTAGTTGCCGCACCAAAAGCCGCCATGGCTTTGGCCGAATAACCGTCGGCTCAGCATCCAAACGCTTCCTCATGTCGCTCCTTATTCGCCTCTTCGTTGCGCTCTCGGATACTCGCCTGGCCGTGCTGCTGGCCCGGCCGGCTGCACTGGTGCCGGGCACTGCGGTGCGCCGGCCGTGGTGGCGGGCGGTGGGCTGGCTGGCGGTGCTGGGGCCGTTCTTTTTCCTGTCCTACGGCTTCGCTAACTGGTGGACGGGCCGGCTGCCGCACGTGGGCGCGGTGGTGTTTGGCTGGGAGCGCCACATCCCGTTCGTGCCCTGGACCATTGTGCCCTACATGTCGCTCGATGCGTTCTACGCCGGCTCGCTGCTGCTGTGCGCCACGCGGGCCGAGCTCGATACGCACGCCCGGCGGCTGCTGGCGGCCAGCATTATTTCGGTGGCGGGGTTTCTGTTGTTTCCGCTGCAGTTCAGCTTTGTGCGGCCGGCTACCAGTGGCTTCAGCGGGGCGCTGTTCGAGGTATTGATGGGGTTCGACAAGCCCTACAACCAGGCCCCGTCGCTGCACATCAGCTTAGTAATATTGGTGTGGCTGGTATTTGCGCGCCACCTGCGTGGCGCAGCCCGCTGGGTGATGCACGGCTGGTTCAGCCTGATTGCAGTGTCGGTGTTCACCACCTTCCAGCACCATTTCATTGATGGGGTGGCCGGCGCGGCCGTGGCCGTGGTGGTGGTGTACCTGCTGCCCGATGTGCCACATAGCTGGCAACCCGCCCCCGCTCCGGCCAATGCACCCCGGCGGCACCACTTGGCGGCCACCTACCTGCTAGGGGCCGCGTGCTGCCTCGGGCTGGCCGCCGCGCTAGGCGGCTGGGCGTGGCTGCTGCTGTGGCCGGGCGCGGCGTTGCTGCTGGTAGGCCTGGCGTATAGCCGCTTCGGGGTGTCCATATTTCAGAAACAAGGTGGGCAGCTGAGCTGGGCTGCGGGCTGGCTGTTGCTGCCCTACCGCGTGGGGGCCTGGTTGTCGTCGCGCTGGTTCACGCGCCGCGAAGCGCCGGCCGCCGAAGTCGTGCCCGGCCTCTGGCTGGGCCGCGCGCCCGGCCGCGCCGACCGCCGCCACCTCCCCGCCGCCGCTATCCTCGACCTCACGGCTGAGTTCAACCGGCCCGCTGCCGCTCGCCACCGGCCCTACCGCAGCGTGCCGTTGCTGGATTTGGTGGTGCCCACGCCGGCCGAGCTGGCGCAGGCCGTGGCCGCCCTCGACGCGCTGTGGCCAGCCAGGCCGGTGCTGGTGCACTGCGCCTTGGGCTACTCGCGGGCGGCCGTGGTGGTGGCGGCCTGGCTGCTGCACCGCGGCCTCGCCGCCACGCCCGAAGCCGCCGTGGCACAGGTGCGGGCCGCGAGGCCGCAGGTGGTGCTGTCGGGTGGGCACTGCGCGGCGCTGGCTGCTTATGGGGCGGTCTGGTGCCCGCAGCCGGTGTTGGCTAATTGATGTTATCGGCATGGCAAACCCTGAAAATACGGTCCGGCTGCGCGTGCTGGTGGGCTTTCTGAAAGCGGGCCGGGTACTCGACCACGGCTCGTCGATGCTGCTGCTGGCTGCGCTGGTGCTGGCCGCGCGGGCTGGTGCCGGGCTGGAAGTATTGATTTTGGGCGGCGCGGTGTTGCTGGGCCTGCTCGAAAAATACCTGGCCTGGCGCGTGGCGCTCGATGCCGAATTTTTCGCGCTGCTACTCAAGCAGCCCGGGAAGGAAAAGGCCTTTGATGAGGCGCTGGCCGAATTTCTGGGCCGCCCGCTCTCGGCCGACGTCCGGCCCATGAGCAGCCGCTGGCGGGGGGCGCGGCAGCTGGTGCGGCAGCAGGCCGCCGCTGTCGGAGCGCAGGCACTGGCCATGGTGGCCGGGGTAGTATACAGTGCGATTAAGCTGCACTAGAGGCTCAGCAGGGATGGGGTAGAGATGCAATAGTTGGCGGCTCTACCCCGTTCCAGTCAACACACAGAACCGGGCGTGCTGCCTTCGCCATCAGATGTGCGCAACCCCGGGGCGCATCTGGCGGTTAGGTACCGGGCGAGCTCATTGCGCCCAACCCATTCTCATTGCTGATGCCTACCCGTTTTGACAGCGTAATTTTTGACCTCGACGGCACCCTTTGGGATGCCTCGGCGAGTATTACCAAAGCCTTTCAGGCTGCCGTTGAAAGCGTCGACTACATCGACCACAATGTGACGCTGGCCCAGGTGCAGGCCGTGACCGGCCAGCCCTATACCGTGGTGTACGAGCGCCTGTTCCCGACCCTACCCGCCGACAAGCTCGACGAATACCGCGCCCTCTGCGCCCGCCAGGAGCTAACGGCCGCCGAGCAGCACGGCGGCGCGCCCTATCCCGGCCTCGAACCCACGCTGGCCTACCTGAAAGCGCAGGGCTACCGGCTGTTCATCGTCAGCAACTGCCAGTTGGGCTACGTAGAGGCGTTTTTCAAGCACAGCCAGCTGGGTCATTACTTCGAAGGCCATCAGTGCTTCGGTACCAAATTGCTGCCCAAGTCGGAGAATATCCGCGAGGTAGTGGCGCAGTATGCCCTGCAAGCGCCCGTGTACGTGGGCGATACGCTGGGCGACCTGGAGGCCAGCCAAAAAGCCGGCGTGCCGTTCATCTTCGCTACCTACGGCTTCGGCCAGCTTAGCCACGACGAAGCGCCCGAGCGAATTGACCAGCCCGCCGACCTGCGGCAGTTGCTGTAGCGGCTCTGGATTCCGGTTGCCTTTGGAGAGTGTTTGGGCAATTAGAAAGAACGTCCTGCTGAGCGAAGTCGAAGCATCGCTACCGCAACAGTAAATCAAGTTACTTGCGCGGTAGCGATGCTTCGACTTCGCTCAGCAGGACGTTCCAGGATGCTCAGGCTTTGTAAGGCAGAAGTTGCAAATGTCATCAGCAACCCGTATTTTGGATGAATGAATATGCCGGGCTCCTCACGTATTACCGTTCATCCCGCCATCTGCGACGGGCAACCGACCGTGCGCGGCCTGCGCGTACCGGTATGGCAAGTGCTTGAATGGCTGGCGACTGGCCGGCCGGAATCTGAAATTATAACCGCGCACCCCGGGCTGGAGCCCGAAGATTTTCGTGCTTGCCTGGCCTTCGCTGCCCAGCGCCTGAAACCGCTGGCCCGCACCCAGCCCGCCGCGCCCGACCAGAATTCGGAAGCCTGGCTGCTGAGCCGCCAGAGCCAGTGGCTGGCCGAGCAGGAGTTTCTGAAGCAGCTGTGGGAGCGGCGCGCCATGAGCGGGCAGCCCGTCGTGCAAGCCGGCTAGCGCTGGCTTTCCAGCGTCGGGATGGGCGTGGCGACTTCCACGTTCGAAGTATTCGGGAAAGCCAGGAAGTGCGTCACGCGCGGCTCCTCCGGCCCCCGGTGAAACCGGCGCACGCGGCCTTCCACCACCTGGTCTTCGCGGGTGAAGCGGTGGTGCTGGCGCTGGTGCTCGCCCCAGGTGGCCACGTAAAAAAACTCGCTGATGCGCGTGGGCACGGCCACATCGGCAAACACGCCGGCGCGCAGGGCGCCGTCGCGCAGCCGCAGGCGCGTGAGCTGCTCGGCGGCTTGGTGGAAGGCGGCCCAGTCGGCGGGCGCTACCTGGTATTCAATCATCACGAGCACGGGGCCGTCGTCGGGGTCGATGGGGCTTTCGGTGGTCGGGTCGGGCCAGTGCTCGGCGGGGTCGAGGTTCAGGCCCTCGGCCGAGCGCATGGGGAAGGGGAACGCCAGCAGGGTGCTGGCCAGCATCCAGCCGGCCGCGGCCAACAGCGCGGTTTGCAGCGAGAGGTGGTCGGCCAGTTCGCCCCACACCAGGCTGCCCACCGACAAGCCGGCCTGGAACACCAGCATGTACACGCTTATCACGCGGGCCTGCACCCACTTGGGTACGCTCAGTTGCACGGTGGTGCTGAAGCTGGTCATCACCATCAGCCAGGCAATGCCCGACAAAAACATGACGGCGTAGAGCACATAAATCTGGTTCACCAGGGCCAGGGCTGTATTGGTGCCCACGAAGGCCAGCACGCCCAGCAGCACCCGCTGGTTGAAGGTGAGGCGCGAGCCGGCCCGGCCCATGAGCACGGCCCCGGTCACGGCGCCCGCGCCCAGCCACGAGAGCATCACGCCGTAGTGGCCCGAGCTCAGGTGCAGCCGCCGCGCCACCACCACCGACACCAGTCCCCACATGGCCGCCGCCCCAAACGCAAACGCGAACGTGCGCACCAGCACCCCATAAATGGCTGGCGAATACTGCACGTAGCGCAGCCCCGCCCGCAGCGCGCCAATGAAGTTTTCGGCCGGCCCGTTGGTTACCGTGGGCTGGCGCTTCCAGAAATACACCACCGCCCAGGTGCCCAGAAACGATACCCCGTTCAGCACAAATACCCAGCCGGCCGAATAGTAGGCAATGATAGCCCCGCCGATGGCCGGCCCGATGGCCCGCGCAATGTTGTTGCTCACGCCGTTCAGCGTGATGGCCGAGGGCAACGCTTGGCGCGGCACCAGCTCGGTGGCAATGCTTTGCCAGATGGGCGCGTTCAGGGCCGCGCCCATGCCCAGCAGAAACGTGAAGCCTAGCACGCCATAGGCCGAAATGCCGTTGGCCAGCGTGAGCGCGCCCAGCCCCAGCGCCACCACCGACATGAAGCCCTGCGTGAACAGCAGCAGCCGGCGGCGGTCCACCAAATCGGCCATGGCCCCGGCCGGCATGCTCAGCAAAAAGGCGGGCAGCGAGGTGGCCGTCTGCATCAGGGCCACGAGCAGGGCCGAGGTGGTGAGGGTGGTCACGAGCCAAACGCCGGCTACGTTCTGCATCCAGGTGCCCACGTTGGAAACCATGCCCGCAATCCAGATGGCCCGGAAAACGGAGTAGGCAAAAGGCGTCCAGAGGGTGACTTTGGGGGCGGGCGGGGCAGTAGTGGCTTCGGGCATCGGGCAGCGGCAGGGTTTCGCTTGTTATAACAACTCAGCGATGCAAATGGCTGCTTACGGCTTTTGGCTGAAGAAGGGCCAAAGAGAACGCCATGCTGAGCGCAGCCGAAGCATCTCTACTGCGCAACGCAATCCAATCGAATGGTTTACTTCTGCAGTAGAGATGCTTCGGCTGCGCTCAGCATGACGAGCTTTATTCGTCATTCAGCTACCGCCGCTGCGACGACTCGCGCACCAGCAGCTTGGGCTTGAGCACGATGGGCTTGGGCGGGCCCACGCGGTTGGGGCCGCTTTTCAGCATCTTCTGCAGCAGCTGCACCGCGGTTTTGCCCATTTGCTCGCAGCGTTGGTCCACGCTGCTGAGCATGGGCTCGGTGAGGGCGGTAAAGACTTCGTTGCTGAAGCCCACGATGGCCACGTCTTTGGGCACGCGCAGGCGGTGGGCCTTCACGGCTTGCAGGGCGCCCACGGCGGCCAGGTCGTTGCTCGAGAACACGCCGTCGGGGCGCTGGGCGGCGGGCAAGCGCAGTAGCTGGCGCATGGCGGTCTGGCCGCCCTTCTGGTTCATCTCGCAGTGCACGGTCAGCTCGGGGGCGATGGGCAGGCCGTGGGCGACGAGGGCATCGAGGTAGCCCTGGTGGCGGTTTTTGTGGATGCTCAGGTGCAGTGGGCCGGTGAAGTGGGCAATGCGGGTGCAGCCCTGCTCGATGAGGTGCGTCACCACCTGGTAGGCGCCCTGGTAGTCGTCAATCACCACGGCGCTCACGTTGCTGCCCTCAAAATCCTCCACCATGCGGTCGAAAAACACCAGCGGAATGTTTTGCTGGCGCACGGCCTCGAAGTGCCCGAAGCTTTGCGTGGTGTTGGCCAGCGAAACGAGAATGCCTTCCACCTGCGAGTTCATCAATAGGTCGATGTTCTTCTGCTCCTGCCGGGCGTCTTCGTTCGACTGGCAAATCATCACGTTGAAGCCCAGCTTGGCGGCTTCGGTGGCAATGCCATTGACCACCAGCGGGAAAAAGTGGCCCGTGATGTGCGGCACCAGCACGCCCAGCGTGTTGCTGCGGCCCCGACGCAGGGCGGCGGCCAGCTGGTTGGGCTGGTAGTGCATCTCCTCGGCCAGCTGGCGCACGCGGGCTTTGGTGGCCTCGCTCACGTCGGCGTGGTCGCTGAGGGCGCGGGAAATGGTGGACGGCGACAAGCCCAGCGTTTTGGCCAGGTCGGTAATGGAAGCGCGGCGGTTAGCCATCGGATATAGTTGGCGAGGTGAACGAAAACCCGGCGGGGGCGGCACTACCGCCCGGGCCGGGCCCTGGCATACGGCCGAAGATAGGTAGGCCGCCCGCGCGCGGGGCAGCCGCTTTCGGCCATCGATGGGAATTCACCCGCAATCTACACCGGCCCGCGAATCTGGCTGCCTTTGTTGAAATCAGGCCGCCGCCGCCGGCTACTCCACTACCAGGTTGTAGCGCGCCACCACGCCCAGCAGGCCGGCCAGCGTGAAGTGCGCGCCGGCCAGCGGGTTGCGCTCGGGGTCGATGATGAAGCCGGTGGCGGTGCGGAAGTCGGCCCCGGCCAATTTGGTGTTCTGGAATACGGCCCCGCCCAGCGCGCAATCTTCAAACGCAGCGTTGCTCAGGTCGGCATCGGCAAAGTCGGCATCCTCCAGCTGGCAGCCCACGAAGCGCGTGCCCGGCATGGCCCGCCCCGCAAACGAGGCGTAACGCAGCTGGCACTGGTCGAAATGCACGCCAAACAGCATGTCGCGGCAGGCCCCAAACTGCAGGCCCATCAGCTTGCAGTCGTCAAAGGCCACGTTCTGGAAGGCCGTGCCCGCCAGCTGGGCCGTCGTCAGGTTGCAGTGCTCGAACCGGCAATCGGTGAAGCGCAGGCGGCGCAGGTCGGCTCCGCCGAAATCGCAGCCCACGAAGCGAAATTCATCAAATTCGGTGTGGCCCAACAGGTGCCGGGCATCCCAGCGCTCGGCCACGTTTTCATCGGGGAAGTAGGTGGGCTTGCGCGGGGCAGGGGTGGGCTTGCGGCGGGGCGGCATGAAGTACAGCGCTTATCTGACTAAAGTGAAAACGTGCTTGCAGCGGAGACTGGCTGGATTCAACGAATCTCGATGCGTTGGCCGGCGGCCTGGCCAGCTATGCGCGCCAAATACAATCCGGCGGGCAAATCAGGCAGCGTCAGGGAGGCTTCGCCGTGGCTATTGGCCGTACCCGGCAACGTAGCCACCAGTCGGCCCGATGCATCCCACAATTGCAGCAAATAGCTCTGGCCAGTGCCTGGGGCCGTCAGCACCGTCAGCTGGTGCGCCAAAACCGGGTTGGGAAACAGGCTCCAGCCCTTGCCCGCTACGGGCGGCCCGGTCACGGCCGTCGCGGTACCCGCCACCACTACGGTGAAGTCGCGCGATTGACCGTAGTCCTCATTGCGCACACAGGCACGCGTGTCGTAGGGAGAATACCCGTCGTAGCCAAAATACGTCATCCGGAGCCGCAGCGGGCGGTTGCGTATGGTTCCCGTTGGCACCGTAAGGGTGGTGTTCCAAACCGAGACATAGCCGGAAATGGTGTACTGCAATATTTTTTCGCTGTCGTCGAGCATGCCATCGTCGTTGGCATCCAGCCACAGCCGGCACAGCCGGGGCGAGGAAACGTTCTGGAACTGGCTCGGCTGGCGAAACGTGACGGGCACGGTGCGGCCGGCATCCCAGGCAATTGGGGCCGCGGCGCAGGTTTCGTCGCGGTAGCCATCGCGCAACCCCGGGTTGTTGTAAATCCACGGGCCCAGCTCCAGCGTGCTTACCGGGCTAAAGTACAGCGCCGCATTCGGGCCGGTGATGGGCAGGCAGGTGGTGGGCACCGGGGCTTGGTTCAGCGAAGCTATGGTAATATAGCTGGCGCGGGCAACCGTTGCGGCCCCGGTTTGATTGGTGACCCGCAACGCGACGCTATAGGTTCCGGGCTGCGCATAGGTATGCAACGGATGCTGCTGGGTGCTGGAAGTGCCGTCGCCGAAGGTCCAGTACCAACTATTGGGAGCGGCCGAGCTGGTGTCCTGAAACTGCACTGTGCCGGAGCAGGAGGTCGTCAGGTTGCTGCGGAAGCCCGCCTGGGGGGCAACATTGGCCGCGGTAATGACCACCGTGTAATCTTCGGTACTCGTATTCCACGAGGGCGGCGTGCAGTACACGGCATTACCAGTCGGCAGCGAGCTGGCCCTGATTTGAATGCGCAGGCGGGTAGCCCCGGGGCGGGCACTGAGCGGCACGTGAAACGGGAGCAGGTAAGGACTGTAGGTATTCACGCTGCCCAGCTGCTCGTTGGCCGAAAAGGCCCCGTCCTGGTTGTAATCGATGGCGGCCGTGACAACCACCCACGGCCCCAGGCCACCAAACGACCACGGCGGCGACTCGGCGCGCAGCGTAAAATTCCGGCTCTGCTGCAGCTCCGCGTAGCGCGCGGTAAAGTCGCGGTAGCCTACGCCGGGGCTACGCGTATCGACGTTGTCGAGGTTGGCCAGCTGAACCCGCGTGAAATAGGCGGCGGCATCAGCCGAGCCGCCCGCCCCGGCGGCGGTGCAATAAGCGCCACAAGTTGTCGCCACCACCTGGTATCTGGCCGTGTCGGTGCCGTACGCATTGCGGGCCACGAGCCTGATTTCGTAAGGACCGGGCTGGGTATAGACGTGCGGTGGGGGCACCACGGCGGTGGAAGGCGAAGTGCCGTCGCCAAAAGTCCAGGAGTAGCTGGTGGCCCCGCCCACGGTCGTGTTGCTGAAAACGGTGCGCAGGGATGGGCAGAACTGCGTGTACGTCACGCCAATGCCCGCTACCGGGGCGGCTGTATTTGGCAACAATACGACGGCATAATCTTCGGCCTGCCCCTGCTGAAGCGGCGTGCAGGCCGTGGGGCTGGCCGTGGCGCCGGCGGCATCGGCCCACAGGCGCAGCCGCAGCGGCCGGTTGTACACCACGCCCGTTGCGGCCGGCACCAGCAGCTGAACCACGGGGCTTTGCACGCCCGCGCCCTGGTAAAGCAGCTCCGTCGGCAGGTCGAACTGGCCGTTGTCGTTCAAATCGAGATACACCCGCACATCGTGCGCGTTTGGCCCGGTAGTAAGCTGAAGCAGCGCCGGATAATCGGCCCGCAGCGTGGCGCGGTAAGTGCAGCTGAAGTCCTCGTAGCCTGCCGTGCCGGCAGCCGAAGCGTGGTCGAGGCCCGCTAGTCGGACCCGGGTAATGCCGAAGCCGCAGCAGGCGGCTATGGTGGCGGGCTGGCAGGGGGCCGGCCGCGGGGCATCGGCCCGCACCAGCACGTAGCCGGTTTTGGTTAGCGAATCGCAGCCGACGGCGTTGCACACGCGCAGCCGCACGCTGTAGGTGCCGGGCTGTGCGTACGTGTGCTGCGGGTGCTGCTGGGTGCTGGCAGTTCCATCGCCAAAGCTCCAGCGCCAGGTGGTGGGGCTATTCCCCGACTGGTCGTGAAACACCACCGGTCCGCCGCAGCTCACCGTATCGAGGGCGGCAAAGCGCGGGGTGGGCCGCAGGGGCGCACCGGCCGAACAGACAATGCGGTAGTCCTCGGTTTGGGAGTATTGCGGAGTTGAGCAAGGGCCGGGCACCGGCGCATTCGCATAGTCAGCCGCAATGCGTAGGCGCAAAGGCTGGCCCAGCACTGCCGCGGCTGGCACCGTGAACGTGCCCGCGTGCTGGCGGGCCGTCGAGGCTAGTATAAGTTCGTTGGTGGCAAACTGTCCGTCGTCATCGTAGTCCAGCCAGGCACGCACCGTTTCATCGGTGTACGGGTTGGTGCGCACGTTCAGCGTGTAGGTAGCGCCCCGCTGCAACACGGCGCCGGAGCGGCAGACGTAGTTGCCGTAGCCGTCGGTGCCGCCGGCGGTAGTTGTATCCAGCCCGGCCAGCTGCACCCGGAAAATCCCCATGCCAAAGGCAGCGCTCGATGCCGGCGCATTACCTGGCGTGCAGGCCGCCACCGGGCACTGCCCCTTCACCGGCGAGCCGCTGCTGAGTAGAAGGCCGAGCAAAGAAAGGACTGCGATGACCTGAGGAAAGCGGAAAGACATGTTGCAGCGCAATGCTATTGCGTTGAAAATTAAGCATTAAATCCAAAGGCGCTCGATTATAATTCGACTCCTTTACTCCTTCACCACTCGCTGCACCTCGCTCAAACCTTCGCCGCTCAACCGCACCAAGTAAGCGCCCGGAGCCAGCGCGGCCGTGCGCTGCGCCAGCGCGGCCTGCACCTCGGCGGCGGTGCCGCGCAGCGCCAGCACCGGCTGGCCCAGCGCCGAGAGCACCTCCAGCGTCAGCGGCTGCGCGTTGGGGCTGGCGATGCGAATGTTGAACGCGCCCGGCGCGGGGTTGGGGAATAGCTGTAAGCGGGCGGTGGCGGCTTTCGGAGCCAGCGCGGCCGTGACGGTGGTGCGGAAATTCAGGCCGATGAGGATGGGGTCGTGGTCGGAAGAACGGAAGGGACTGTTCACATCGGTGGCCGCGCCGGCCACGTCGTACTCCAGGAATTCGGGCTCGGCGGCGTTGATGTGCCACTTTTCGGCGGCGAAATGGCCGGCCAGATTGGGCGTGAGCACGGCATGGTCGAGCGAGCCGCTGAGGCCGCTGAACAGGTAGGAAGCGCTGGCGGCCGGGCTGCCCAGCACGAAGCCGGCGGCACGCAGAATATCGATGGGGTCTTCTTCGTAGTTGGCGTTGTAGTCGCCCACGCTCACCACGTAGCGGGTGCCGGCCGGCTTCACCACGGTGTTGATGAATTGCACGAGGCCGTCGGCCTGCTGCTTGCGGCGCAGGTTGCTGGCCCCCTGGCCGTCCTGCTGGTCGGCGTTCACGCCGCTGCCGCTGGCTTTCGATTTCAGGTGGTTCACCACGAGGGCAAACGTGTCGCGCCGGGCGGCATTATTCGTGATAAACAGCTGGGCCAGCGGCGGCCGCTCGAACACGCCCGGCGTGAGGGATATGAGCGCCGGGCCGTAGGGCGTGAGCACCGCCGGCTTGTAGATGATGGCGCAGTGAATCAGGTCGGTGTTGTTGTACTGCTTCACCGCGCCGCCGTCGTTGATGAAGGCGTAGGTGCCCGCGCCGAAGCTCTGGTTCAGGCCGTTCACCAAATCCTGCACCGCCGAGGTGGCGCCGGTGCCGTCGTTTTCTACCTCCATCAGCCCGAGCACGTCGGCGTTCATCTGGGTGAAGGCGGCCATGATTTTGCTGCGCTGGCGCTGGAAATCGGCCAGCGTGAGCGCCCCCCGCGAGGTGGGAAAGCCACCGCCCGCACCGTCGCCGTTGAAGAAGTTCAGCACGTTCATGCTGGCAATTTTCACGTCAATCGGCCCGAAGGTGGGCGCTGGCGGGCGCACGGTCACAACCTGCGGGGCATCGACGCCGGCCAGCGGCTGCACGCGCCATTTGCTGTTGCCGTAGCCCAGCACGCCGCGCAATTTTGCTATAGTGCTGCCCACCCGCACGGTTTGGGTGGTGGCGTCGAGGTAGGGGATGGGCGTGGGGTTGGTGGCGGCGCGGCCATCGTCGAGCACCAGCGACTTGTTCACGTTGGCCGTTTGGTAGGCATTCACAGCGGCTACGTTGCTGGTGCCGGTGCTGCTGGTGCCGCTGGCCGGGTTGTCGTTGGGGTCGACGAACTGCGTGGGCTGGTACACCAGGCCGCGCAGCGAAATGGTAAGCTCGCCGCGCGATTTCACGGCCGCCACGTCGGCCACCGTGGTAGTGCCGTTGAACTCGACCAGCATGCCTTCGAGCGGCTCGGCATCGGCCGTCGAGAAGGTTGCGTTGTCGATGATGCTGAACGCGGGCAGCGGGCTGCTGGCATTCAGCACCGTGATAACCGGCGTAGTAAGCACGGCCTGGTTGAACGAGGGCGTGCTGGCAATTTCCTGCACCGCGCCGCTGATGCGCACGCGGTTGCCCACGGCCACGGTGGGCGCGGTTTGCACCACGAAAAGGGCATCGGAAGTGGCGGGGTCGCCGTCGGCCGCGGCCGCGTCGTTCTGCACGTAGAAGCCGGCCGGGCTCAGGCCCGCGTACACGCCCGTTACCACGCCTTCGATGGTGTAGTTGCCCGAGGTGGCCAGCACGCCGCTGCCCTGAATGGTGCCGATGGGCGTGATGGTCTGGGCCTGGGCCGAAGCCAGGCCGGCGGCCAGCAGCGTGGGAAGCAGAACGAAAAAAGAGGGGCGTAAAACCTGCGGCATAGCGTTGAAAATCAAAACGGGCCCAATGCGGGGCTGTAAATGTAACAGGGTTTTGGTGCCGGGTTGCACGGAGCCGGGAATTGGCCGATAAGCTCAACCACAAGGCCTTTGGGCACAACTCGCAAGCCGCTCCGGCACGTAAGACATGCAACCGCCTCTGGTCATTCCGACGCAGGAGGAATCTGAAGAGTGCGGATTATTGGTTTTACTCAGATTCCTCCTGCGTCGGAATGACGGCAGGTTCTCGTCGCAGCTTCTCATTCAATCTTACGTATTCGCCCCGGTTATATGCTCCAGGAAAACAGCTTCTCAACTTCCGCCCTTCTAGACACGGCCGCAGCCGATGCCGCTTGCGACACCTCGCGCCGCCACTTCATCAACCACGCCGGGCGCGGGCTGCTGGCCGTGGGCGTGGCCGGCGCGCTGCCGCTGGCCGCCGAGGCGCAGGCCGGCAAAACCGCCAAAACGGCCACCCCGCCGCCCGTCACCGGTCCGCTCGATATTAAGCTGCCGCCCCTGGAGGCGCCCACCGACCCCAAGGGCGCGGGCCCTCTCAACCCCGACGCGCCCGAGCGCCGCGTGGGCTACGCCGTGGTGGGCCTGGGCCACCTCACGCTGAACGAGATTCTGCCCGCTTTTGGGCAGTGCAAGCACGCCAAAGTGGTGGCGCTGGTGAGCGGCGACGCCGACAAAATGGCCAAGGTGGCTCATCAATACGGCATCAAGCCCAGCGGCTGCTACTCGTACCAGACCTACGACCAACTCAAGGACAACCCCGAGGTGGAGGTGATTTACATCGTGCTGCCCAACTCCATGCACCACGAATTCACGCTGCGCGGGGCCAAGGCCGGCAAGCACATTCTCTGCGAAAAGCCCATGGCCAACTCGGTGCAGGAGTGCGAGGAGATGATTGCGGCCTGCAAAAAAGCCGGCAAGCACCTCATGGTGGCCTACCGCATTCAGTACGAGCCCCTGAACCGCCAGGCCCAGAAGGCGGTGCGCGCCCGAACCTACGGCCAGACCAAGCTCATTCAGATGGTGAACTGCCAGAACCAGGCCCACGACCAGCAGTGGCGCCACAAAAAAGCCCTGGCCGGCGGCGGCGCCCTGCCCGACATCGGCCTCTACTGCCTGAACACCACGCGCTACCTGCTCGGCGAAGAACCCATCGAAGTGTCGGCCCAGCTATACAGCACGCCCGGCGATGCCCGCTTCAAGGAAGTAGAAGAGAACGTGACGTTTACGCTACGCTTCCCCAGCGGCGTGCTGGCGCAGTGCACCACCGGCTACGGCAGCTTCAACAGCAAGGCCTACACGGTGCACGCCGAAACCGGCAGCATTAAAATGGACCCGGCCTTTCCCTACCACGGCCTGCACCTGGAATACGTGCACGCGCCCAACGGCAAGCAGCTGAAGGAAACGCCCAACGACCCCATGAAAAACCAGTTTGCCCTCGAAATGGACCACCTGGCCGAGTGCGTGCGCCAGAACCGGCCGCCCTACACGCCCGGCGAAGAGGGCCTGCAGGACCAGCGCATCATGGAAGCCATCTACCAGTCGGCCCGCGAAAGCAAGCCGGTGAAACTGGCCGCCGCCCCGCGGCTCGACGCTTTCCGCGGCCCGCTGCCGACGGAAGAAGAAGCGTAGCAGGCGGGTTGGCCTGGCAGAAAAAGCCGGGGCCGGCCAACTTCTGCCTGCCCTTAGCGGTTTAAGCGCGAACGCGGCTGTTGCAGCCTGGCCCTCGGGGCCAATGGGCTGTAGCAGCCGCGGTTGTATGCAGTTGTTTTTCTGATTAATGCCACCGGCCACCCGTTCCCTCTATTTCGAAAACACCATTGGCCGCCTCTGGGAAGAACCCGAAGGCTACCTGCGGCTGGAATACAAGCCCGGCCCGCGCGAGCTGGTGCAGTTCCGCGCCCTGCTCACCCACGCGGCGCAGGCGCTAAGCCGCCACGGCTGGGCCAATATGCTTGTCGACCAGCGCCAGATGGCTCCCTTCACCCCCGTCGAGCAGGCCTGGATGACCGGCGAGTGGCTACCCAAAGCCGTGCACGAGCACGGCTACCGCCACGGGGCGGTGCTGGTGGCCCACAACGTTTTCGCCCGCCTGGCCATGACGCAGCTGGTTTTCGGCACCCGCGACCTGCCCCACACCTACCGCACCTTCGAGAACGAAGCCGAGGCGGTGGCGTGGCTGGGTTCGGTGAAGAGTTAGGGGCTAGTAATGGAAAAAGAACGTCATGCTGAGCTTGCCGAAGCATCTCTACCGCGCAACGCATTCCAATCGGAAGGATTACTCTCGGGGTAGAGATGCTTCGACTGCGCTCAGCATGACGTTCAAATCACACCTGCCCGGCCAGCAGGTCCTCAAACGTCTGGCGGCGGCGAATTAGGCGCAGCTCGCCCGATTCTTCGCGCAGCACTTCGGCCGGGCGCAGGCGCGAGTTGAAGCTGCTGCTCATCTCGAAGCCGTAGGCCCCGGCGTTGTGGAACACCAGCAGGTCGTTTTCGTGGATTTCGGGCAGCAGGCGGTCCCAGGCGAAGGTATCCGTCTCGCAGATGTTGCCCACCACCGTGTAGAGCCGCTCGGCGCCCTCGGGGTTGGTGAGGTTGCTGATGTGGTGGTAACTCTCGTAGAACATGGGCCGGATGAGGTGGTTGAAGCCCGAATTCACGCCCGCAAACACCGTGGCGGTGGTCTGCTTCACCACGGCCACGTTCACCAGCAGAAAACCGCTTTCGCTCACCAGGTACTTGCCCGGCTCGAACCAGCACTCCAGCGGCCGGCCGTACTCTTCCTCGAAGGCACTGAAGGCCGTGGCCACACGCCGGCCCAGCTCGGCCACGTCGGTTTCGGTTTCGGTGGGGCGGTAGGGCACTTTGAAGCCCGAGCCCAGGTCCAGAAACTCCAGGTCGGGGAAGCGCCCGGCCGCATCGAATAGCACCGCCAGCCCGCGCAGAAACACTTCCACATCCTTAATCTCGGAGCCGGTGTGCATGTGCAGGCCGCGCACGTGCAGGCCGGTGCTCTTCACCACGCGCTCGAGGTGGCGCAGCTGGTGAATGCTGATGCCAAATTTCGAGTCGATGTGGCCGGTTTGAATCTTGTAGTTGCCGCCGGCTTCGATGTGCGGGTTCAGGCGCACGCACACCGGATACGAGCCGCCGTAGGTAGCGCCGAAGCGCTCGAGCAGCGAAATGTTGTCGATGTTGAGGTTGACGCCCATGTTTTTGGCCTCGGCCACCTCGGCAAACGTCACGCCGTTGGGCGTGAACAGAATGTTCTCGGGCGCGAAGCCGGCGTGCAGGCCCAGCTTCACTTCGTTAATGCTCACGCAGTCGAGGCCCGCGCCCAGGCTCAGGATGTGGCGCAGGATGGCCACGTTGCTCAGGGCTTTGCAGGCGTAGAAAAACCGCGTGGGCCGCAGCGAGAAAGCATTTTCCAGCTTGCGGTACTGGCGCGTGATGGTGGCGGCGTCGTAAACGTATAGGGGAGTGCCGAACTGTTCGGCCGCGGCGCGCAGCGCCTCGTTAATTTCTGACATAAGCACAAAAGTACGCCCGCCCTTGTTGTAGCACCTTGCCGCCCCCGGCAAATAGCTGCCCCAGGCCCTTGGGAAAGCTGCTGCAACCGCTGAAAGCGGTTGGCAGTACTGCTTTTTATTCAACAAGACTACCGGCTCGGTCGCTGCTGCGTACCACCGCAGGCCCCGTATATTTCTATTTCACATGTCCGATTCTGCTTCCCTCGAAGTCTGGCTGCGCGGCCCCGTGCCGGGCGTGCCATCCATGCTTCAGCCCGTGGCCCACGCCCTGCTGCAAGCCCGCGAGGAGCTGGCCGGCGCCTTCGCCGACTTCCCGCCCACCCTGCTCAACGAGCGCCCCGAAGCAGTGGCGTCGGTGGGTTTTCACCTCCAGCACCTAGCCGGCGTGCTCGACCGCACCTTTACCTACGCCCGCGGCGAGGCCCTTACGCCCGCCCAGCAGGCCCAGCTGGCCAAAGAAACCCAGCCGCTGCCCACCGATGCCGAAACGCTGGAGCAGCTTCAGCAGCGCTTCAATCAACAAGTAGACCGGGCTTTGGCCCAGCTCCGCACCACCGATTTCGCCGACCTCACCGAGCTGCGCGGCGTAGGGCGGGCGCAGGTGCCCTCCACCGTCATCGGCTTGCTGGTACACGCCGCCGAGCACACCACCCGCCACCTGGGCCAGCTGTTGGTAACGGCCAAATGGGTGCGCAGCCAGGCGTAGGCGCTGCCTAAGAGGCACATACTGGGCGGGTGCTTATCTTCCGGCATGAATGCTGATTTTCTCGTTTCGATGCGCTTGGCAATCCTGATTGGCCTAGCTGCGGGCCCGGTCGGCGCTTCGGCCCAGGCGTTGCTGCTCACCAGCCGCCAGCCGGCCCCGATGGCAACGCAGGTGCCGCGGACCAGCGCGGTCACGCTCACTTTTTCGCAGCCGTTAGGGGCGGCTTCGGCGTCGGCGGTGCAGGTGTTCAGCCAGCAGCGCGGTGGCCGGCTGATGGGCGCCCGCACGCTGAGCGGCAACGCGCTGACGTTGCAGCCGCAGCGGGCGTTTCGGCCGGGCGAAACGCTTTGGGCCACGGCCACAACCGCCGCGCAAACGGCCAGCGGCACGGCCCTGGCGCGGCCACAGGTGTAGCAGTTCACGGCCGCCGCGGTGGGCGGCACTGGCCAGCTGCTTGGCAACACCGACATCATGGGGCCGTCGAACCCCTACGCCATTGCCGCTGCCGATGTGGACGATGACGGCGACGTGGACCTGCTGAGCGCCAACTCCACCGGCTTTAACGTGACGGTGTTTCGCAACGACGGGGCGGCCGGCTTCACGGCCGGCGGCATCGTGGCGGTGCCCGTGCCCTACAGCCCACAGTCGCTGACGGTGGGCGACCTCGACGGCGATGGCGACCTCGACCTGGTGGCCGGCGCATACACCAGCCCCGGCGCGGTGTCGGGCGTGGGAGTGCTGTGCGTGCGCTTCAACAACGGCAGCGGCGTGTTTTCGGGCACCGGCAACGTGGCCGCGCCCCAGCCAGTGCACAGCCTGGTGCTGGGCGATGTGGACGGCGACGGCGACCTCGACCTGCTGGCCAGCCTGGGCGGCACCGCGCCGGCCGTGCAGGTGCGCCTCAACAACGGCTTGGGAGGCTTTGGCGCGCCCACCAGCCTGCCCATGCAGTCGGAGTGTCTGCGCCTGTGCCTGGGCGATATCGACGGCGACGGCGACCTCGACCTGCTGGCCAATACCTACAACGGCGGCGAAGTAAGCATTCGCTTCAACAACGGCAGCGGCGTGTTTTCGGGCACGGCCAGCATCGTCACGAACACCTACAATTACGCGCTTGCCTTGGCGGACTTCGACCGCGACGGCGACCTTGACATCGCCTTGAGTTCGGACAATTTCCGCGGCGTCGAGCTGTACGCTAATAACGGCCAGGCCAGTTTCCTGCTGTTCGCACGCCTGGCCACCCTGGGCAACCAGACGAGCCTGACCGCCGCCGACCTCAACGGCGACGGCGCGCCCGACGTGCTGGGCACGGGCAGCGACAAAGTCGAGTCCTTTCTCAACAACGGCACGGGCGGCTTCGGCCCCCGCATGAACTCGTCGTACGTGTACTTCGGCCCGCGCGACCTGGCCGCCGCCGACCTCGACAACGACGGCGACCTCGACGTGGCCCTGGCCAGCACTGCCGGCAACCGCCTGAGCGTGCGCCTGAACAATGGCACCGGCGCTCCCTTGGCACAGTTGAACCCAGCCCCAGCCGCTCCATTCACCATAAGCCCTGTGCCGGCCCACCCCGCCGATGACGCCGTGTGGGTGCGGCAGCTGCCGGCCGGCACCCGCGCCGTGCTGGTGCGCGATGCCATGGGCCGGGCCGTGCGCACTGTGCCGGTAGCCGGCACCGCCGTCGCGCTGCCGCTGGCCGGGCTGCGGCCCGGGCTCTACCTGGTGCAGGCGGGCAGCGCCACCGCGCGGCTGATGGTGGAATAAGCCACTGTCGGCCGCGCGGTAGCTAACTATTTGCGCAGTAAAATACTACGCACGTGGCTTGGCGCGCTCATACTGCGCCGGCCATTCAATTTCCACGCCCAGCTCCTGAGCCGCCGTCAGCGGGAAGTAGGGCTCGCGCAGAAACTCGCGGGCCAGCAGCACCAGGTCGGCCTGGCCGTTGGCTAGGATGGCTTCGGCCTCGGCCGGCGTGGTGATGAGTCCTACCGCGCCGGTCATAATCCCGGCTTCGGCCTTGATGCGCCCGGCAAACTGCACCTGGTAGCCGGGGCCGACGGGGATGGGGGCTTTGGGCACGTTGCCGCCCGTTGAGCAGTCAATCAAATCCACGCCGCGCGTTTTGAGCAGGGCCGCCAGCTGCACCGATTCGTCGGCGTTCCAGCCGCCTTCGGTCCAGTCGGTGGCCGAGAGGCGCACGATGAGCGGCAGTTCGTCGGGCCACATTTCGCGGGTAGCAGCCACTACTTCGAGCAGCAGGCGCACGCGGTTTTCGAAGCTGCCGCCGTACTCGTCGGTGCGCTGGTTGCTGAGCGGCGACAGAAACTCGTGCAGCAGGTAGCCGTGGGCGGCGTGCAACTCCACCACCTGGTAGCCGGCCGCCAGCGCCCGCCCAGCCGCCGCCCGGAAATCGGAAATGACTTTTTTAATACCGGCCGCGTCCAGCGCTTCGGGCCGGGGGTAGTCGTCGGCAAACGCAGCGTCGCCGGGGCCCACCACCGGCCAGCCGCCCGCGTTCAGTGGCACTTCGCCCGCGCCACTCCAGGGGCGGTAGGTGCTGGCCTTGCGGCCCGCGTGCGCCAGCTGGATACCCGGCACGCTGCCCTGCGCCACAATAAAATCGGTGATGCGGCGCAGCATGGGCAGGTGCTCGTCTTTCCAGATGCCCAGGTCTTCGGGGCTGATGCGGCCCTCGAACGACACGGCCGTGGCTTCCTGAATGATGAGGCCCGCGCCGCCCACGGCCCGGCTGCCCAGGTGCACCAGGTGCCAGTCGTTGGCAAAGCCGTCTTCGGCGCTGTACTGGCACATGGGCGATACCACAATGCGGTTTTTGAGGGTGACGCCGCGCAGGGCCAGGGGTTCAAATAGCTTAACCATGAAATTGCTGAGGGAATGCGAAGCTGAGTAAACCGGGTTTGCGGAGCGAAGGTTGTGGCTGGTAGTGTAGTCAGAAGGGAAACCAGTCCGTCATGCCGAGCGCAGCCGAGGCATCTCTACCGCTTCATTGAAGTCGTCATTGATTGCGTTGCGCGGTAGAGATGCTTCGACAAGCTCAGCATGACGTTCTTAATTATGGCCCGCCGAGCCCCCGCAAAATTTGCTTTTCTGCAATCCCCCCTTACCTTGCAGCCGCAAACCACCCGCACCATGCTCCAGACGCGCTACTTTTTTGGCTATTATTACTTCTACGCCGCCGCGTAGAACGAGCCGCCGTTTGTAGCTAACTCCCGCAAACTTCTCCAGCGCCGCTCGTTCTTCGGGAGGCGCTTTTTTAATGCCCGTTTCTTTTCAGATGCCCACACTGCACCACGTCTTTTTTACCTATTGCTATTACTTCTTCTATCCGAAGAAGCCGGCCCTGTGTTGCCCGTGTTAACCATCACACGCTTGCCAACAACCCAGGGCCCCCGCACCGCGGAGGCCCTTTTTTGTTGTCGGGACTTGGGGACTCAGGGTCTTGGGGACTTGGATATTCAAAGTCAGCCAACCTGTTTCTGAAGAAAAACCTCAAAACCCAAGACTCCAAAGTCAAAAAACCAAGTTCCCAAGTCCCTAAGTCCCCAACATCATGATTCACCACGTTTCCATTCAGGGTTTCCAGGGCAGTTTCCACGAGGTAGCGGCCCGCCGCTTCTTTGGCGCGCAGCCGGCGCTGCTGCCCTGCGCCACCTTTGGCGCGGTGGTGGCGCACGTGGTGAACGGCACCGCCGCCGCCGGCCTGATGGCCATGGAAAACTCGCTGGCCGGCAGCATTCTACCCAACTACCTGCTGCTGGAGCGCCACGCCGTGCGCGTCACCGGCGAGGTGTACCTCCCCATTCATCAGCACCTGCTGGCGCTGCCCGGCACCACGCTGGCCGACGTGCAGGCCGTGCACTCGCACCCCATGGCCCTGCGCCAGTGCGGCGATTTCCTCGACCACCACCCGCACTGGAAGCTGGTGGAAACCGACGACACCGGCCACAGTGCCCAGCTGCTGGCCGAGCAGCGCCCCCCCGGCGTGGCCGTAGTGGCCGGCGCGCAGGCCGCCGAACAGTTTGGCCTCCACATTCTGGCCCCCGCCATCCACGACGACCCGCACAACTACACCCGCTTTCTGGTGCTGGAACGCGCCGCCGAGGTGCTGCCCGACCCCGCGGCCGATAAGGCTTCGCTCTACTTCTGCGCGCCGCACGCGCCCGGCAGCCTGGCCACCGTGCTGGCCCGCGTGGCAGCCCACGGGCTGAATTTGAGCAAGCTGCAATCGTGCCCCCGGCCGGGCCAACCCTGGCACTACGGCTTCCACGCCGACGTGGAATTTGCGGCGCTGGCACAACTGGAGGCACTGCTACTGGATTTGGAGCCGGTGACGGAGGAACTGCGGGTGCTGGGAGCCTACCGGCGCGGTACCTGGAACGTTGCCGAAACAGAAGCTCACGAGGCACTAAGCCTTGCTAAAAATTAAGCTGCCTTCTCCCATGAACATCTCCATTGCCAGCCGCCTGGCCCATACCGGCGAATACTACTTCTCGCGCAAGCTGCGCGAGCTGGCTGCCCTCAACGCAGCCGGGGCCAATATCATCAGCCTGGGCATTGGCAGCCCCGATTTGCCGCCGCACCCCAGCGTGGTGGCAGCGCTGGCGCAGGCGGCCGCGCAGCCCGGCGCGCACGGCTACCAAAGCTACCAGGGCACGCCCGCACTGCGCGGAGCCATGGCAGAGTTCTACCAGCGGCACTACGGCGTGGCGCTGGACCCGGCTACCGAAATTCTGCCGCTGCTGGGCTCCAAAGAAGGCCTGATGCACATCGGGATGACGTTTCTGGAGGCCGGTGACGCGGTGCTCATTCCCAACCCCGGCTACCCGACGTACCGGGCCGTGGCCGAAATCTGCGGGGCGGAAGTACGCGAGTACAACCTGACCGAAGCCACCGGCTGGCTGCCCGACCTCGACGCGCTGGCCCAAACCGACCTCTCGCGGGTGAAGCTGATGCTGGTGAACTACCCACACATGCCCACCGGCACGGCCGCCGGCCTGCCGTTTCTCACGCGGCTGGTAGAATTTGCCACAGCCCACAACATTCTGCTGGTGCACGACAACCCCTACGGCTTCATTCTGAACGAAACGCCACCCTTGAGCCTGTTGGCCGTGCCCGGCGCCCGCGAAGTGGCCGTCGAGCTGAACTCGCTGAGCAAAAGCCACAACCTGGCGGGCTGGCGCGTGGGCCTGCTGGCGGGCCGTGCCGACGTCATCGCCAGCGTCCTGCGCTTCAAAAGCAACATGGATTCGGGCATGTTTCTGCCGGTGCAGCAGGCTGCCGTGGCGGCCCTAGCGCTGGGCGACGATTGGTTTGCGGAGCTAAACGCCACCTATCGTGCTCGCCGCGCCTTAGTGCTGGAATTGTTGCAGGCGCTGGGCTGCACACCCGCGCCGGGCCAGGTGGGCCTGTTCATCTGGGCGGCGGTGCCAGCGGGCTTTGCCGACGGCTACGCGCTAAGCGACGCGGTGCTGGCCGAAGCGCGGGTGTTCCTCACGCCAGGCGGCATTTTCGGCAGCAATGGCAACGGCTACATCCGGGCCAGCCTGTGCCAGCCGGAAGCGCTGCTGCGCGAGGCGCTGGCGCGGGTGCGGGAATCGTCCGTCATCCTGAGCGCAGCGAAGGACCTTATCACGACCGCGCCGATTTAATTACTGCCTGTTGTTCGGACATGATAAGGTCCTTCGCTGCGCTCAGGATGACAGGCGGTTTCCATTAGCCCACTCAACCCTCAAAACTCAACCCTTCCTCCAATGACGGTCACCATTATCGGCTTGGGCCTTATCGGCGGCTCGCTGGCGCTGAGCCTGCGGCAACATGGGCTAGCGCAGCACCTTATTGGCGTGGAGAGCAGCGCGGCCCACGCCCGTCGGGCGCTGGAATTAGGTCTTGTCGACGAAATCGAACCCGACCTCGCCGCTGCCGTGCGCCGGGCCGACCTCGTGGTGGTGGCCGTGCCGGTAGATGCCATGGTGGCCGTGCTGCCACCGGTGCTCGACCTCATCGGCCCGCGGCAGGTCGTCATCGACGTGGGCTCGACCAAACAGGCATTGCTGGCCGCCGTGGCGGGGCACTCGCGCCGGGGCCGCTTCGTGGCCGTGCACCCCATGGCGGGCACCGAGCATTCGGGGCCGGAGGCGGCCGTGTCGGGCCTGTTCGAAGGCAAAACCGTGGTGCTTTGCGATGCCGAGCACAGCGACGCTGACGCGGTGCTAACGGTGGAGCGGCTGTTTCAGGCGCTGCCCATGCGGCTGCTGTACCTCAACGGGGCCGACCACGACGTGCACACGGCCTACGTGTCGCACATCTCGCACATCACCTCGTTTGCCCTGGCCCTCACGGTGCTCGAAAAGGAGAAAGAGGAGCAGCGCATCTTCGATTTGGCCAGCGGCGGGTTTGAGTCGACGGTGCGGCTGGCCAAGAGCGCGCCGGCTACCTGGGTACCCATTTTCCGGCAGAACCGGCTGAATGTGCTCGATGTGCTTGATGAGCATTTGCACCAATTGCAGCACCTGCGCGAGCTGCTGGCCAGTGAAGACTACGACGGGTTGGCCGAGCAGATTCGGCAGGCCAACCACATTCGCAAGATTCTGCCGTGAACGATGGCAACATCTGTCATCCTGAGCGGAGCGAAGGACCTTAGCACGTTTGCGTGAATTACTGCAAGACGTTCTTCGGTGATAAGGTCCTTCGCTGTGCTCAGGATGACAGCCAAAAATTAATCACTGACCACTAACCATTGACCATTAAAATGAAATCCGCCTTATTCAACCGCCAGTCCGATGACAAGCCTTACCTCATTTCCGGCCCGTGCTCGGCCGAAACCGAGGCGCAGGTACTCGAAACCTGCCAGCGCCTGGCCGCCACCGGCAAGGTGCAGGCCCTGCGCGCCGGCATCTGGAAGCCCCGCACCAAGCCCGGCGGCTTCGAGGGCATCGGCACCAAGGGGCTGCCGTGGCTGAAGAAAGCCAGCGAACTGACCGGCCTGCCCGTGGCCGTGGAAGTGGCCACCGCCAAGCACGTGGAGGACTGCCTGGCCTTCGGGGTGGACATTCTGTGGGTGGGGGCGCGCACCACGGGCAACCCGTTTTCGGTGCAGGAAATTGCCAACGTGCTGCGCGGCGTGGATGTGCCGGTGCTCGTCAAAAACCCCATTCACCCCGAACTGGAGCTGTGGGTGGGCGCCGTGGAGCGCCTGCAAAAGGCCGGTTTGAAGCAGGTGGGCCTCATTCACCGGGGCTTTTCGAGCTACGGCAACACCGATTTCCGCAATGCGCCGATGTGGCACCTGCCCATCGAGATGAAGCGTCGGCTGCCCGAGCTGCCGCTGCTCTGCGACCCCAGCCACATCTGCGGGCGGCGCGACACGCTGGCCGCCGTGGCCCAGCAGGCCCTCAACCTGGGCTTCGACGGCAACATGCTCGAAAGCCACATCGACCCCGACAATGCCTGGAGCGACGCCAAGCAGCAAATCACCCCCGAGGTGCTGCGCGACCTCATCGAAAACCTGGTGTGGCGCCACGAAACCACCAACGAGCAGGAGTTCCTGTCGGCCCTCACCGGCCTGCGCGAGCAAATCAACCAGCTCGATGCCGAGATGATGCAGCTGCTGGGCCGCCGCATGGCCGTGGCCGAACGCATCGGCCAGTACAAGCGCGACAACGACATCACCATCCTGCAAACCAACCGCTGGAACGAGGTGCTGGAGCGCGCCCAGCGCCAGGGCGCCTCCGTGGGCCTCACCCACGAGTTTGTGGAGCAGTATTTGGCGGCCGTGCATCTGGAATCCATCAACCGCCAGAACCGGGTGATGGAAGGGTAGGCGGTGTGGGCCGTACCCCGAAGCACCGCTTCGGGGTACGGCCGGGCTACTCTACCACTAGGCGCTGGGTGCCGACGGTGCGGCCGGCGCGCACTTGCAAGGCATAGATGCCCGGCGCGAGGCCGCTCAGGTCCAACTCGTGGCGCAGGCCGGCGGCGGGCAGGGGCACGGTGGCCGTGCGCCGGGTACGGCCCAGGGCATCGAGCAGGGTAAGGGTGGCGGCGGCAGTGCCGGGCTGGGCCGGCAGCGTAATGGTAGTAGCGGCGCGGGTAGGGTTGGGAAACAGGGAGAAACTCAGGCCGCTGTGGGCGGCGGCAGTGGCCAGCAGGGTGGGGTCGGTAAGGGCCGTGAGGAAGGCGGCATTGTCGTTCGGCAAGCCCGCGATGACCTGACTGCCGAAGGTAGCCGGGGCGCTCAGGTACCCCGTGACGAAGACGGTAGTGCCCGCAATGGCCAGGCCCCGGGCGGCGTCTTCGTTGGGGCCGCCCGCCCGCAGCGCCCAGGCAAAGCTGCCGGCCGCCCCCGCATCGGTGAGCTTGGCCACGAAGGCATCGCCGGAGGTATTCTGGTTGGCATTGGCGAGCGCGGTGGCCCCAAAGCTGGCGGCAACGCTTTGGTAGAGGCCCGCCAAGTAAAGGCTCGGCCCGCTCACGGCCAGGGCAAAGCACCGGTCGTCGTGCGTGCCCCCCGCCCGTTGGGCCCAGGCAAAGCTGGCCGTGGCGCCCGCATCGGTGAGCTTGGCCACAAACACGTCCTTGTTGCCCAGGCTGGCGAGCGAGGTGCCGCCGAAAGTGGCGGCAGCGCCCTGAAAATCGCCGGCTACATACACGCTGCTGCCGCGCACGGCCACCGCGGTGGCCTGGCCTTCGTTGGCGGGGCCGGCCTGCTGAGCCCACGCGAAGTCGCCGGTGCTGCCAGTATCCACCAGCTTCGCCACCAGCAGGCTTTCCGCACCCGTGTTGTAGAGCGTATGCGGGCCAAAGCTGGCCGCCGCGCCCCGAAAAGCGCCCACCACATACACCTTCTCGTCGGCAACGGCCAGCGCGGCCGGCGCATCGGCCCCGGTACCGCCGGCGCGCACGGCCCAGGCAAACTGGCTCGTCGTTCCCTGGTCCAGCAGCTTGGCCACAAACAGGTCGTAGTCGCCCGCAGTGGCCAGCGTGGTGGTGCCCACGCCCAGGGTCGCGCTGTCGAAAGCCCCGGCCAGGTACACGTTGCCGCCGGCAGCCGCCAGGGCATAGGCCTGCTCGTGGCCCGGCCCCCCTACGCGCTGGGCCCAGTCGAAAGTAGCGGCCGGGCCGGTGTCGGTGAGTTTGGCCACAAACACGTCGTCGGTAGCACTGGCGTTGGCCAGCGTGGTAGCGCCAAAGCTGATGGTGGCACTCTGAAACGTGCCCGCCACGTACACGCCCGTCCCGTTCAGGGCAATGCCGGTGGCGCGCTCGTAGCCCGTGCCACCGGCCCGCTGCGCCCAGGCAAACGCGTTGCGCACGCTGTTCCATCGGGCCACAAACACGTCATCCCCTCCCGCGCTCGTCAGCGTAAGCGCCCCCAGGCTGAGCGTGCCCGAAAACGTGCCGGCTAAGTACACGTTGCCGTTGTCATCAGCGGCCGTGGTCAGAATGTAGGAGTAGCCGCCGAGGGTCGTCACGGTCGCCTGCCAGGCCGGCGCCTGCGCCCGTGCCGCCGGCCCGGCCAGCGCCAGCAGCAGCAAACAAGTTGCCGCCAGCCGGCCGCGCATTCCCGCGAAAAAGTGTTTCATCGAAAGAAAGGTGAAAGCCCGCCGTTGGTAGAAGGCCCGGGCGAAGGTAGCCGCCAAAAAGAAACCCCGGCGCAGGCGCACCGGGGTTCATGTAGAAGCAGTTGGCGCCCGCTCGTTGCTAGGGCCGCTTCAGGCGCGCACGCAGCGGCGGGCACGGCTTTTCGCCGTTGCCGGGGCCCCGGCCAGCGCTGCCCCAACGAGGGAAAGCCCGCCATGCACGCGGTGGAAAGGAAGGATGTTGGCTACTTCAGGTAACTGGTGTAAGAATCCGAAATAAACTGCCCCGCGCCGTCGAACAGCACGTAGCCCGGGCGGCGGCCCCGCACAATCTCGGCCTGGTAGCGGGTGGGGCCGCCATCGGCTGCCGGCACTTGGGCCACGCCCAGCAGGCGGGCGCCGGGGTATTGTTTGGTCAGGTATTCCAGCGCCGGGGCCGCCAGGTAGGGGACGCTGGCCGGGGCCGTTGCGGCCGCCGCAGCCGCCGGCGCGGCGGGCTTGTCCGCACCTTCAGCCACCTGCTTGTTGAAGGCGCTCACGTCGGCATCGTTCTGCTTGCCCACGGTGGTTATCACGAGCACGCCACTGGCGGCCGCCTCGGCTCCGAAGCGCTGGCGGGCCTTTTCACCCTTGAACACGCTGATGTTGGCGATGGTATTGGGGTCGATGCTGTTCATATCGCCCGAGTAGCGCTGGCCGTCGACGTACAGCACGGGCGCGGGCCTGGGCAGGCCCATGAGGCCCGGGGTGCTGGCAGCTCTGGTTACCGTCGCCGTCGTCGTTGTCGTCGCCACCAGTTGCCCGGCGGCATCGAAATACAGCTTATGATTCTGGCCGTCGGCCGCCGTAATGCTGACGTAATACTGGCTATGCGGCGCTTTGTCCGAAACCCGGTCGGCCACCGCATAGCTGCTCACGCGGCTGCCCGGGTAGGTTTTGGCAATGTAGGCCACAATGTTGGCGGGCAGCGGGCGGGCGGCAGCCCCGTCCGGCTTCGGCCGTATTGTAGTGGCCTTCGCCGCCGAAGCCGGGGCTGAAACCGCTGCCGAAGCCGGAACCACAACCGAAGTCGACGCCGAAGCCGGTGCCGCAACCGGCGTGGCTTGCGCCCGGGCGGCTGCGGGCGGCCCCACTGGCCCGCCGCTCTGCGCCCGGGCACCCGAAATGCCCAGGGCTACGGCCAGCACCAGCGGCCCGGCCACAAAATAGCGGGCCAATTGCCCGGACGGAGAAAGCGGCTTGTTCATCATAACAACGCGGTTTTTGAGGGTTGGAAATGTGAAAGAGGAAACAAGGGAAGGCCCGGCCGGCGCGTGGCTCAGGCGCAGCAGGCTGTATTGGTAGGCGCGCCGGTCGAGCCCGGTTTCGAGCACGGCGGCATCGGCCAGAAATTCGAGGTTGTCGAGCACCGCGCGGCGCAGCAGCCACGCGGCCGGGTTGCACCAGGCGGCGGCCAGCGCCAGCTGGGCCAGCAGCACGTCCAGGGTGTGGGCCTGGCGCACGTGCACCTGCTCGTGGCGAAGCACGGCCGCCAGCTCGGGACCGGGGTGCTGGTCGGGGTTAAGGTAAATGCTGTGCGCGAAGGAGAACGGGCTGATTTCGCCCGGCAGCACCCGCACCGCCAGCCCGCCTACCACGGCCGGCCGCGAGCGGGCCCGCAGCCGTGCCAGTGCCAGCAGCTGCACCAGCAGTCGGGCTAGCAGCACAGCCGTGCCCACCCCGTACAGGGCCACCCCCGCGGCCGCCCAGTCAATAACCGGCGCATCGGCGGCGGCTGTTGGTACTGGGAAAGCCTCTGAGCTTCTCACCACCGGAAAAATGACGGCGGGAGTGGCCTCGGCCGGCAGCAGCGCCGGCACCGGCAGGGCCGGGTACACGGCCGCAAACAGCAGTGCCAGCACCAGGTAGGCCCGGTTCAGCTGGAAGAAGGTGAGCCGGCGCAGCAGCCCAAAATAGGCTGCTGTCAGCAGCAGCAGCACGGCATTGGCCTTCAGCAAATAGAGCAGGATGGAAGACGACGCGGCCATGACTAGTGCTCCTTTTTGCTTTCGATGAGGCGAATAATCTCCTGCAAATCCGCCGCGCTGATTTTTTCTTCCTGGGCGAAAAACGACACCAGGTCTTTGTACGAGTTCTGGAAGTGGTGCTGCACCAGTGTGCCCAGCGAGCGGCGCTGGTAGTCGTCGGCCGTTATCACGGGCACGAAGCGGTAGGAGTTGCCCAGCTTTTCGGCCCGCACGTAGCCCTTGCGCTCGAGGTTGCGCAGGGTGCTGGCCAGGGTGGTATAGGGCGGGCGCGGGGCGGGCAGGGCATCGAGCACGTCTTTCACGAAGCCGCCGGCGGGCAGCGGCCAGAGCACGCGCAGGGCGTCCTCTTCGGGTTGGGTAAGGCGTTCCATGGTTGGCAAGAGCTAGGTGGTACGGTGATGTCGTAAATCTACGAATGTTTCGTAATTATAGTGTGTCGGGTTATCCAAAATTTCTTCCGAAAAAAGAAAAACCCCATTTCCGCCGGGGAAATGGGGTTGCTGCCGTCAAAAAATGTGCTGCGCCAAGCTGCGCTAGCCCACCGGCGCATCGGCCGGCCGCGCCTGCAGCCACTGCATGGCCGCGCCCTCATCGCCAAAAAACGACACGGCAAACGGCTGCTCGTCGGAAGCCTCGGCCGGAATGTAGTCGGGCCGGTTCACAATGGAGTCGTGCAGAGCCGGGCCCACCAGGTAGGCAATGTAGAGGCGACCACCCAGGCGTCGGGCCATGCCGGGGAAAAAATCCTGCAGCAGCCAGCGCGTGGTGGCCGGGTCGTTGAGGGTGCGGCGGCGAATATCCTGGAGCCAGAACCGGCAGTTGTGTTCCAGGGCCAGCTCCTGCACTTCTTTGTACACGGCCGGCAGTTCGTGCGGGGCCGGCTGGTAGCCCCAGCGCCCCACCAGAATGTTGAGGTCGGGGCGATAGGCGAGTTGCAGCAAGGGCGAAGGAGCGTCGTCAGTCATAGGAAAAGGCGGGCGGAGCAGGTGGCATCTACGCAAGTATAGTTGCCGGTGGTTCTAATTGCGGCGGGAGCTAATGGGCCGCCGCTACTTCGGCCGGCGCCAGGCTGAGGTCGGCGGGCGGGTATTTTTTTAGCGAATAATACGCCAGCAAGCCACTGGCCAGTGCCAGCGCCGCGCCCATGATGAAGGGCGCGCCGGGAAAGTACACCGGCGCCTGCGGCCCCGTGAAATGGCCAAACAGGTAGGTCATCAGCAGCGGGCCCACCACGCCGGTAGCGCTTACCAGGCTGGTGAGGGCCCCTTGCAGCTCGCCCTGCTCGTTGGCCGGCACCTGCCCCGAAATGGTGCCCTGCAAGGCCGGCCCGGCAATACCGCCCAGGCAGTAGGGGGCCAGAAACGCCAGCATCAGCCAGCCCCGGCTGGCAAAGGCAAACAGCACCAGGCCCACCGCGTAGCACAGCAGGCCGATGACGATGGCCCGGGCCGCGCCCAGCTTCGGAATGGCCACCCGCACCAGCCCGCCCTGCACCAGCGCCGAAAACAGCCCCACCACGCCCAGCGAAAAGCCCACCATGCCCTCCGTCCAGCTGAACTTGAGCATGGTGTAGAACGTCCAGACCGACTGCACCGCCGAGCCGGCCAGGTAAATGAGCACCAGTGCCGCCACCAGCCCCAGCACCGTGGGGTAGCGGCCCAGCCGCAGCAGCGAAGCCACCGGGTTGGCCCGGCGCCACTCAAACGGCCGGCGCAACTCGGCCGGCAACGACTCGGGCAGCACCAGCAGCCCGTACAGGAAGTTGCACAGGCTCAGGCCCGCCGCCACCATAAACGGCATGCGCGGCCCGAAATGCGCCAGCAGCCCGCCTACCGTGGGCCCGATGATGAAGCCCAGCCCGAAGGCCACGCCCACCAGCCCAAAGTTCTGGGCCCGCTTCTCGGGCGTGCTGATGTCGGCAATGTAGGCCGTGGCCGTGGTGAAGCTGGCCCCGGTGATGCCCGCCAGCACCCGCCCCACAAACAGCCAGGCCAGCGTGGGTGCGAAGCTCAGGAAAATGTAGTCGAGCCCCAGCCCGAGCAGCGCGGCTAGCAGCACCGGCCGCCGTCCCAGCTTGTCGCTGAGGCCGCCCATCACCGGCGCGAAGCAGAACTGCGCCGCCGCGTAGGCAAACGTGAGCCAGCCCGAATACACCGACGCCCGGCTCAGCCCCTCGCCGGTGAGCTGCTCAATCAGCTTGGGCACTACCGGAATGATAATGCCCAGCCCAATTACATCGATGAGAATGGTAACGAAGATGAAGCCCAGCGCGGGCGAGCGTTTATCAGACATAAGCGAGTAGCAAAAAGCACCGGCCGGCCGCCGGGCCGCAAAGGTCCGAAGAAAGCGCGTACTCTGGGGCCATCCCGTACTTTGCGGCTCCTTTTAGGTGCCATGTTCCTTTCGCCTCCTTCCTCGCCCGCCTATTGCCGCGAACTGACCGGCTTGCGCGCCTTGGCCGTCAGCATCGTGCTGGTGCAGCACTGGCTCCAGCCGTTTTTTCCGTTTGGCGAATTAGGGCCCAGCTTGTTTTTTGTATTGAGCGGCTACCTTGTCACGGGCATCATCTGGCGCAGCGGTGCCTACCCCGGTGCCCCGGGGGCCTGGGGGCGTCGGCTGGGCATCTTCTATTTGCGGCGGGTGCTACGAATTGTGCCCCTCTATTACCTCACGCTGCTGGGCTGCGCGCTGCTGCCACTGGCCACCGTGCGCGAACACCCTGTCTGGTTTTTGCTGCCGACAGCTAATTTGTTGATATACAAGTCGCATGGTTGGGGCGATGGCATTGGGCATCTCTGGACCATTGCGGTTGAGTTGCAGTTCTATCTTTTGTGGCCCTGGCTGCTGGCCGGCCTGGGCCGACGTTTGATGCCCTTGCTGCTGGTAGTGGCCGCCGGTTGGGCGTTTCGGGGCGTTTGGGCTGCGCTGGTACGCCCCGACATGGTGCACCTGCTGCTGCCTTCCAACCTCGATTTATTTGCCTTGGGTGCCGTGCTCTGCCAAGCGCAGGGCCGTGCCTGGCTGAGCCGGGTGGCCCAGGGCCGCTACGTGCTGCTGGCTTGGCTATGCTGGGCCGCCCTCCGCTTGTGGACCGGCCCCGGGGGCTGGACCAGTAGCCAGGTGCTTGCCCAAAGCATCGGGTTGGCCCTCGCCGATGGGCTGACTATTGGGTGGCTGCTGCACAACCCCGGCGCTGGTCGGCGGCTGGGGTTGGTGCACCCCGTCGTGCAGTGGGTGGGCCAGCGCAGTTATAGCCTCTACCTGTATCATTTGCCGCTGCTGGTGTTCTGGCAACGGCTCGTGTATCATTTCAGCGAGAGCGCCGAACAACGGCGCTTTTTTATGCAGCCCTTGATGTTGCTGCTGCTGCTGGTGCCGGTGTTGGCGTTGCTCAGTGCCCTGTCCTGGCGCTGGGTCGAATCACCGCTCGCCCGGTTTAAAAATCGGTTCAGCATCGAATAGGCATCAAAAAAGTGCCTAGCCCGGTTTAACTCACTTCATATTGGCTGCCTGTAGGGGCAGGGCGCCTCACAGTCCGGTACGATGGACCCACCTGTTGGTTTTTTTAAACTCCCGCCAACGCCGCCAGTGGCAATGGCCCGGTCGCATCCACCAGGCGCTGCTGGGCGCTCAGGCCCACTTCGAGCAGGTCCTGCATCAGGCCTTCGCCGGCGGCTTCGGGCGAGTAGGTGTCGGTAGTGGTGCTCACCACCAGCACGGGGTGCTCGGGCAGGGCCACCAGCGTAGCGCGCCGGTCAATTTCGGGCGGAAACACCGGGGCCACCAGAATGAGGCGGTTGTAGGCGCGGCCGTTGCCGGCCAGCCAGCGGCAGGCGGCAGCGGCGCCGTGGCCGTAGCCCAGCACCGTTACGGGCGTGTTGGGCGGGCAGGCGGTCAGCACCTGGCTGGTCAGCGCATCGAGGTAGGCCGCCAGGTCGGTGAGGTCGGGCAGCAGGGTTTCGGCCGCAAACCAGGCCGCATCGGTGCGCGGGGCTTCGTCGATGATGCCGTCGGCGTTGGCATCCTGGGGCTGCTCGTAGCGGCTCAGGGCCTCGGGCAGCAGCAGCAGGCGCTCGGGCGTGTCGAGGTGTTGCAGGTGGGCGGCCAGCTCGGCCAGGGGCTGGCCGTGTCCGTGCAGGCACACCCACACGTGGGCAATGGCCGGCCCGGGCTCGCCCAGGCATAAATAACGGGCGGTACGGGAAGTGGTGAACTGAAGCGGCAGCATAAGCAGGCGGGCGTGAGGCGGAAATTAGCGGTGATGGCAACCTATACGCAGCCCTGTCCGCTTACGCCGTGCCCGTTTCATTGCCGTTCGGGGCTACATTGGCTGCCGGACTAGTCAGCCCGCAATATCCGCGCGCAGCCACTCAATGGCCGCATTTTCCTCGATAAACCGGTCGCCAATAAAAGGTTTGCCCTCGAAATAGGATTGGGGCGGAAAGGCTGAGTCGGCGGCCGAATCGCGCAGGTACATGGGGGCCAGCAGGTAGGCCAACCGGCTGCGGCCGCCCAGCGCGGGCCCCAGGCGCGGCAGCAGGCTGCTCACCATCCACTGCGCGCCCACTTGGTGGGTGTTGAAGCGGCGGCGCACGTCAACCAGCCAGCGGCGGCCGGCTCCGGCCTGGGCGGCGGCCAGTAGCTGCTCGTAGCCAGCCTGCAACTCGGGCAACTCCACGGGCCGGAGCCAGCGGGCCACCAGCACATCCAAATCGGCCCGGTAGCTGATTTCCAAAAAATCGTCGACCCGAACGGGACTCATGCGTGCTGGGTTGATGACTAAGCTGCAAAGGTAGAATAAGGACGCAGAGGCCACTCATTTCAATGAGCCGTAATCTGTGTTTCTGCAATTCGCAAGCAGTCAGTGTTTTATTGAAGCAATGAGTGCAGTTCAGCAGCGCAGAAGAAAAAAAGAGCCCTTTCTACTTGTTTCAACCAATTCTTTAGCTACCTTTGCAGCACCAAAACAGTGCGGGGTGGAGCAGTTGGTAGCTCGTTGGGCTCATAACCCAAAGGTCACTGGTTCGAGTCCAGTCCCCGCTACCTAAAAGGCCGTTTCCAATCAGGAAACGGCCTTTTTTCTTTACAGGGGTACGCGTAGGGGTACACACCATAAACTTTGGTGTGTGATTAAATCTTTCTCTTTAGCTTCATCTGTTGCCACGAAATGCTCCTTACTACACCGTAAGAGGCGTTTTCTGTTTTAGTGTTTGAAAAGGTGTGCGAGACTATGCGGCCTTAGTTATTCCTATGACACATATTAATGGGTGAACAGTTGTTGTTGTTGTTGCTAACAGCTTAGCTTTGTGCCAATGAATGATTTACCGCTTTACTACGCATGATACAGCAGTTCCTGCGGCTTCCTCATGAGAAGCATGCGATTAAAGAAGCATCAATCAGCTTATTTTTTGGCTCGCCTTTCGTACATGCTGATGCATTCAGAGTGGTGCTGCTCGAGCAATTCCCCGACGAGTTCAACCGTGTTGAACTTATGCAAGGAATGGAGGTGCATATTGAAGGTCAACTGCAAGAAATCGGCAGTATGGCTGCAAGTACAAAGAAACACGGCTTGCCTGGGGTATATGCTGCTTTTATAGAAAACGGTACGCAAACCCGTGTTCTGCAAATACGCAATGACCCAGAACGAGTAGGGTTATCATACCATAATCTGCGTTATGAGCGTTGGGCCGATTTTATTGATTCGTTTCAACGAATAGCCGAAAGGCTAGCTCCATTGCTGAATAACATGATAGTATTGGCTGCCGGCCTTCACTACCAGGACGTAATGGAATGGACACATCCCTCAATGCCTTTCCCGTTAGCGCAATTGTACCAGCAGAATACCGCTTATTTGCCGTCTCATTTCTTTGACGGCTCATCTAGCGAATTATTATTGACTGTACCGAGCAGAGCTACCGAATTGCCATTCTATGACAGATTACACATAACCTCATTGACTGAGAATAAACCGGTTGCAACTATTAGTCATAATGTGATTCATCAATTTGTCAATCCGACTGATTTAGCGAATTTATTAGCCCAGCCAAATCAGTTAAAATCCGTACTACAGCAAGCACACGAGCACAATAAATCCGTATTGTCTGGTATTCTACAGCCAGAAATCCAACAACTAATTGGTCTTACTGCATGAACCTCAGCACTCTATTGCGACCATTCGCAACAGCTTCACTTACCGTTATGAGTGTAGCCTCGGTAAAAGCTGAACTGCTGAAGCCTGTTACCATACCTGGTCAGGCCGTACAGCAGTCTCCTGACGCGTTCATCACGTCAGTACGCACTCATCATGTAGGGCTGTTATGTCAACAAGTCACCCGGTTTTCAGCGTTGGCTGAAAATTGGGACGGCTATGGGGCAGTGGCTCCATCAGCGGCAGCAGTTGGTAACGTGATTGACCTTATCAACCGTTTACCTTACGCATGGACTTCAAGTTTGTCTATTGATGGACTGACTCCTACACCTTATGGAACAGTAACGCTAGAATGGACGCGGGGCGACGACTATTTGAGTGTGGAGGTTGGTGACGAAGATTGGTCGTTTATAGCTGAAGTTAAGGGCCATCCACAACTGGCAATGGCTGAAACGTATCCTAATCCTGAGTTGCTGACTCGTGTGACTTCTTTATTGTGCGAGTTGTTTCCAGCTGATGATACGTCCAATGGCTCAATCTATACCGCGTAGTATTGCGCCTACTGAGACCCTTGTTCGCGGTATTGTTCATCCATTCTTTTATTCTGACAGCAAAAAGAGCTTAAAGCCTGAAGCCTTTTTACCTCCGCCAGCTAAGCGTGATGTTTCGGTATTACGCTTGGCTTATACTAGTGCGCATTTCTGCAAACAGCACTGTAGTAAATTACGCATAGGAGACAAAAGCCTTTATGTTGGCATGGCAACATTGCCTGCGGTTGCAATTAGCCAAGCCAACGAAATTCCTGAAGTCAATGGCGTTGTAACGGTAGAAGCTACGCCATTGGATAACAATCTCCAACTCGTTACTGAGATTGAGCCCACAACTGAGGATTCCGGTTTGCCAATGCATGCAGATATACTTTATCGTGACCCTGCGCCTAGAGGCAAAGCAAATCCCGTCGCTATGCAAGCTGCACGATTCCTTTTAAAGCAGTCTATCTACCATCCTGACCCTGAACCAGAGTCGGAGAAATGGGAAGGCGATGATTTACAAACACCATCTGCTGCAGCGTAAAACATTAAAACCTCAGCCATTGAGCTGGGGTTTTTTCATGCCCGCCTCCCACCTTGCCCCCTATGAAACACCTGCTACTCCAGGCGGTTCTCCTCGCGCTCAGCTTCACGACTCAGGCCCAGACCACCCACCCGCGCACCACACACAAAACCGTTACTCATCAGGCGACGGCCAAAGTGAAGGTGAAGACCAAGACCCGAGCAAGCTCGGGCCCGAAGGTGTACTACTGTGCCAGTGGCAACACGGTCAAATACCACGCTTCGCCCGACTGCCGCGGCTTGGTTCGGTGCAGCGTGGCCGTGTTACCCATCGCTCTGGCCACGGCCCAGCAGCGCATGGACCCGTGCAAGTGGTGCTACTAGCGAAGGCCATGGACATTCATGCTTTCCGTTTGCTCTCCGACGAAGTGCAGCTCGCCTACGTTTACCGCGTCGGCACTTACCTAGCCCGGCGCTGGGATGATTTCCACCGCGCGGCGCTGCTTTACCAGATGCCCGAGCCGTTCTTCGTCGAGCTGGCCTACGACACGGAGGCCAACAAGGTGGAGTTCTGCTTTCCCTTCGAAGCAGGCAGCGAGGATGACCGCCTGCCAGACTACGCCATGTTCGTGAAGCTGCCGGATTGGATGGAAGGGGATTAGCTCAGCTCTTCACCGTCCAGAACTGCGCCCAGCCGGTGGTGTAGGCCGGCGTGCGGCGCTGGGCCTGGCCTGGCCACACATTCGGCTGCTTGCCGGCCCCGCTCAGCGCCGTGGCCACCTGCAAGCTGTTCTTGCCAAACTTCGAGTTCAGGGCGTCGAGCTTCTGCATGAGACGGACAGCCTGGGGGTGGTGAGATATTAGTAGTGGCGTAAGGGTGCCGATTCTTGCCCCGATACCAGTTTTCCGCTCTAATGCTTTACTCTACTAGCAAGCGCCGGGTAACAGAACCCATGCGAACAATGTAGACGCCGCTTGGCAAGCCACGCAAATCCATGGTGACCACTTCGGAGGGTTTCAGGGATGCGTAAGTGCGGACGACGCGACCAAGCATGTCGAACAGTGCAATGGGTAAGCCGCCTGCTCCACTGATTTGCACGGACTGTTGAGCCGGGTTTGGCCACATGGCTATTTGCTGACTCGCCATGGGGGCGCGGGAAGAAAGAGTTGGCGTCTGCCGTGCGGCCACTTCTATGGGTACGATGTCCGTACGGCCCCCGTATGTAACGCGCAACGAATCGCGGCCGAGGGCGAGGCCCACTACGTGGTGTTTGCTTCGTCCCATGCGGGCCTTGCCGCTGATTTTGAAGGCGAACTGCATCCCGGGCTGGCCTAACACGTTACGGTCAATGCCATCGGAATAGGTGCCCGTCACTTCTAAAATAGCACTGTCACCAGGGGTAGTATAGAACAAGCGCGGCGCTAGCCGCAATCCCGTCAGGGTAGCAGTAGTGGTGAGGCCGGTACTGAGCGTGTCGAATTGCACGTAAGCGGAACCAGCAAAGGCAAATGCTGCCACTTTAAGCCGTCCCAGGCCCCCTTTCGGCACTTTGATAAAGACTGTCCCGCCAGCACCGTTAATGAGACGGGTTTCGACGACGGGAGTACCCACCCCACATACGAGCATGATTTTCGTTACGTCCGAACTCCCCGCAACTGTCACACTGATGCTATCCACGTCGGTAACGATGGTGCTGCGAGTGGGCGCAGTTATTTGTAAAGTGGAGGCAGTCTTGATAGAAGAAACCGATATAGGCCGTGTATAGACGCTGTAGACGGGACGCGGAGAAACCCCGGCTTTGGTAAATGGAGTAGTCGAGGTATTGGGGGTGCCGTTCGGGTTGGCCTTCAACAATTCTTTTATCCTAGTATGAACGACCGGGTTGCTGCCAGAGAAGTGAGTTTGATTCGGAATGTTGCTGCTGGTATAGAGGCCAGATAGCCCGCCATTTTGACTATTTACGCCCACGGCCAAGTCGTGGCGGTCTTGATACACGCTATCATTGAGGTAGGTGTTCAAGCTGAGGCGGGGGTGTAGCAAGCCCATCCAGCCAGCAATATACCCGGGCCAGCTATACCGCCCGTTGAGCAATTGCTGAAGGTCCGGAGCCGCTCCCAAGAAGGTATGGGTGGTGATGGTATGCAAGGCCACGCCCTGTAGGTTGGGAGCGGTGTTTAGTCGGCCCATCGCGCTACCATTGTAGCTCAAATCATTCACGGCACCCGCATCAATGTCACCTATTAAAAACCGTAATCCCAGTGCTATGGCCCCGCGGGGCAAGGGCGAGAGGCTGTTGATAAAGTTAGGAATGGGGGTACCGCTGTGGGGGGTGTTAAGCGTAATGAGTTTGTTGACGTCTTGCCGGTAGACACCGCTTTGGATGTACTGCCGGGCGAGCAGTCCGCCCATGCTGTGGCCGACCACGTCAATCTTCGAAACGGAGATATTTCGGTCGGAATAGGCCGAGAGCAATGCCTCCTTGTCATAAATGATGTATTGAGCGTTGTGTGAAAACTCCCGGTCGTTATCGTAGACAGCATATCGGATATCGCCTTCCTGCTCATACACATGGTCACCCACCAGCCTGTTTATAAGGCCGGGGAAAGCAGTCTGCCCGTTCGAAAACAAGCCGTGTACCAACAGCAGCGGGGGGCGCACCACTCGCACTAAGTACGTACTAATCACCACAGGTACCGCTGGATTAGCGACATCCACTAATTCTAAGTGGAGCGTCTTATAAGGCCCAGGGTCATCAACGAAAGCTGGATGGTGGTAAACCGCTTCCACAGCGGTAGCTGTTGTCGTCACCTGCCCACAGTAGCCCGCCGCATCTGCAAGGGGGCCGGTGGCGTTGTTGTTCGCATTTTCCCGGATGCGGAGCGAAAGCGTGTTTTGCCCAGCGCCTCGGGCCACACTAAATAAGGTGCCCGCGGCATTGTCTGCTCCCACCTTTACGCTGCTGGAGGGTTGATAATGCAAGTCGGTACGCGATGTAACAACGCCCGGCTGACGTAGGTGAAAGGCGGTAAGCCTGGGAACTTCATCGAGCGCGTTCCACACCGCCCCATCCCACCGGGCAATGCCGATGGTACTCACCCCGTCGGCCGTGGTAAAAGCCCCGCCCGCGTAAAGCGTTCCATCGCTTGAGAGGGCCAAACTCTGCACGCGACCGTCCATGCCAGCGCCCAGAGGCGCCCAACTTGTACCGTTCCACTGGGCAATGTGATTCGCAGCGACCCCGCCGATTGTACTAAAGTACCCCCCGGCATATAACATCCCGCTGCTCGATATCGTGATGACATCTACGCTGCCCCCTGTACCCGCTCCATTTACGCCAGAGCCCAGCGGTGCCCAGTTCGTGCCGGTCCACCGAGCAATGCCGTTGACCGTCACTCCGCCAGCCGTGGTAAAGTTTCCGCCCGCATAAACCGTTCCTGTACTGGAAACCGCCATGGCCTTCACGACAACTCCCACTGCGAGATTGATGCCGGTGTTAAGGGAATCCCACCTTGTGCCGTTCCACTTGGCAAGGCGATAGGCTTTCGTCTGAGCAGCCCGGGTAAATTCCCCGCCCACGTAGAGCGACCCCCCGCTCGGTGCCACGCCGTACACGTGACTGTTTATGCCGTCGCCCAGGGCCGCCCAACCCCCACCATTCCAGGTGGCAACGTTATTGGCGGCCACTCCGCCGGCCGTGGTAAAAGTTCCGCCTACGTAGAGCGTCCCGCCCGACAGAGCCAAGGCGGATACGCGCCAGCTTACGCCAGCGCCCAGAGGTGCCCAACTCGTACCGTTCCACTGGGCAATGCCAGTGGCGGTCACTCCACCTGCTGTGGTAAAATTCCCGCCCACATACAGTATTCCCGCATTCGTGATAGCCAGGGCGCTAACGAAAGTCTGCAATGCATTTTGGGAACCACTCACGCCGGAGTCCAGCGGTGCCCAGTTCGTGCCGTTCCACTGGGCAATGTTGTTGACGGCCACCCCGCCGGCCCGGGAAAAGTACCCCCCTGCGTAGAGCGTTCCGTTGCTCGCTATAGCTATGGCAAGTACCACTCCGTCTACGCCATTGGTCACAGAAGCAGGACGTAAGAAACGATTATTGTTTCCACTGAAGCGCTGCTGGGAAGGTCGGACACGAAACGAGGGGCGCCCGTCGGGGGTGGTTTCAATGGTGTATCCCTTGGCATTGAAGGAACCCACTGCTCCGGTGCGCACCGTGCCATCAGGGTTCAGGATAGCATCGAGACCGCCGCACTTAGCTGGTCCTGCCAGCAGCAGCAAATACACAAGCATAGCGCACCCAAAGCATTGCGTCTGCTTACTATGGCGGCGAAGGGGTAGCCAATATTTCATGGGCGAGAAATACATATAATAATAGACATTTCAAATATAAATTAGCTATGTCCATCCAAGCAAGTATTTGTTATAAATTATCATATAGGTAGTTACTAGAGTTTCTCATCTTCTTAGTGCTTAGGTAAAACGCCTTGGCACACGCTCCATTTCGTACATGAGCAAGAGCCCTTACTTCTTGCCTAACCAGTCCCAACGTCATCACCCTGAATGGCGATGCGCAAAACGACCGGTTCGTTATTACAGGCTGGCTTGAATCTATTCGCTAGGACCCAGCGGGTCTATTAGACGGGCGCTTGCCAGAACAAGACTTTCGTAGCCCAGCTTAATAACGTTTAGCAGCTAATCGTCCACAACTGATTCCAGTCCGTAGTGTAGGCAGGCGTACGGCATTGCTGCTGGCCTTTCCAAACGCCAGGCTGTTTACCGGCCGCACCGAGGGCCGTAGCTACCTGGACGCTGTTCTTGCCGAAGCGGGCGTTCAGGGCGTCGAGCTTCTGCATGAGCCGTTCGGCCCGCTCGCTGTCGTCGGGCGTGAACAGGCTGAGCTGCTTCTGCTCGCCCACCTCAAAGCCATCGAGTACCACGCCGGCTTTCACGTATCGCAGGCCCGGCTGCCAGAGCCGGCCGAGCAAGGCACGGGCCACGCGCACCAACTCGGGCGTGCTGCTCGTGGCCAGGGCCAGCGTCACCTGGGCCGAGCGCGTGTGGGGCGGGGGTGTCGGGCCAAAGCGGTTCTGGCTCAGGAAGACGGTGAGCACGTTGGCGGCGCTCTCCTGCCGGCGCAGCTTCTCCGCGGCCCGGGACGCAAATGCCGCCACGGCGCTCATCACGTCCTCAAAGTCGGTGAGGGGCTTGCCGAAGGTGCGCGTGCAGGCAATGCTCTGGCGCTTGAGCGTGCCGTCCTCGCTGGGGGCCAGCCGGTGACAAGGGGAGCCCTGCAGTTCGCGCACCAGGCGCGCACCCACCACGCCGCCCAGGTGCTTGCGGGCCATCGCCTCGGAGCACCGGGCCAGCGCGGCGGCCGTGGTGATGCCCAGAGCGTGCAGCTTGGTGGCGTACTGCCGGCCGACGCCCCACACGTCCTCGACCGCGACCTGCTCCAGGGCCCAGAGCCGGCGCGCGTCGGTGTCAAGGTGGCACACGCCGTCGAGCCGAGCATCCTTCTTGGCCACCCGGTTGGCCAGCTTCGCCAGCGTTTTGGTCGGGGCTACGCCTACGCAGGTGGGAATGTGTGTGCGTTGCAGCACTTGGGCGCGCAGCTGCTGCGCGTATCCTTCCAGCGACGGCTGCAGCAGGCCCATGCCGTGTAGGCTCAGGAAGGCCTCGTCGATGGAATAAATTTCCATTTCCGGCGCTTGGCTGGCCAAGTAGCTCATCACCCGGTGGCTCATGTCCCCGTAGAGCGCGTAGTTCGAACTGAACACGTGCACTTGGTGCTGCTCGATGAGGGAGCGGGCTTGGAACAGCGGTTCGCCCATCTTCAGCCCCAGTGCCTTGGCTTCGGCGGAGCGCGAGATGACACATCCGTCGTTGTTGCTGAGCACGACGACGGGCACCTGGCGGAGCGCCGGCTGGAAGGCGCGCTCGCAGCTGACGTAAAAGTTATTGCAATCGACGAGCGCGAACATCTTCGTGGAGCTTGCCATTAATGAGTTCGGTCACCACGTGCGTCACCACGCCCCACACCCGCACGTGGTCGGCCCCGCGCACCTCGATGGCGGCGTGTTCGGGGTTGTCGGGTACGAGCCAGTACACCTCGCCGCGTTTGGCCAGGCGCTTGACGGTGAATTCGTTTTCCACCGCGGCGATGACCACGTGCCCCACGCGCGGCTTCATGGCGCAGTCCACCGCCAGCAGGGCTCCGTCTACGATGTGTGAGGGTGCCCCGTCCATGCTCGTGCCGTTGACCCGCGCCAGGTAGGTGTGGGTCGGGTGGGGCAGCAAGATTTTGTTCAGGTCCACCCGCTCACCCATCTCGTCATCGGCCGGGCTGGGAAACCCGGCCGGGATGGGCGTGTCGCACTGGATAAGCCACACCGGCTCGCGGGCAATGTCTAAGATGTCAACGGTTGTCATGGTGGGCAGCAGTCAAGTAAGCAGGACGCAAGTAACGACACAATGGCTAAAAAAGTTAGTTTAATTCCGCTAACTATATTGGTATCTGGCTATTTTTGGGGTGTTTATGAGTTAGAGGATTTCGACGTTGCTACGTAGTTTAGTAGCTGCATATACCACTTCTTCGCCATGACCACTGCCCCGAAAGTCTATTACGATGCCGAATCTTCTCCTTCTGACGACACCTTCGTCGACGTTGCGTCGGATGAACACCTAGACCCTGAACGAGGCGACGTGTTCAGCCAAGACGAAGGCACGCCGCCCGTGGTGCGCGTGCTGGAGGCGGCCAGCACCTTCGCTTACGGGTTGGGCCATCAGGTATTGCCGGCACCCGACGCCCCGGCCCGGCAGGTGATTTGGCGGGGTCAGTTGAAGGAACGGCAGGCCGATGGGCTGGTGCGCCGGGTCAACGTGTATCGGCTCAACGACAATTTCTGGGACTGTTACCGGGAAGATGAATTGCAGGTGGCGTAGTGGTGGACTTGCCTACCGCTGAACAATCGTTGCTCGTCGATGCCATCTTGCGCCACCGGCCTTTTGCGCTGGCTGCAGCCCTGCGTCGCGCCTTACACGTGGCCGGTGAGTACGTGCCCGTGGAAGAGCAAGCCCAGTTTCAGGCCTACGTTGACTCCATCGCCATCGATATGGTGCCCGACGGCTTCCGCTACGTGAGCCGCGACGGTGTTCCGCTGCTGGGCATTGGGCCGCTGGAGCTATTCGAGCAGGAGGGAAGCCCGCAACTGCTCACCTGGTGCGCAGTGTGGTATGGGGAGGAGGCACTGGTGGAATGGCGGCGGCGGGGTGGGAAATAAGCGCTCAATTTATCGAATTGCCCTAATATTGGGTAATATGTGGCAATCATCGCTCTTGTACCATGGCGAGGAATAATACGCTCATATAGAAATCTACCTGGCAGGCACATTCACGGCTAGCGTTTTGGAAGTCTTAGCCCATTGTCTATCGTTTTTAATCAACCGTGCTACTACTTGTACGTTGTGCATTCCAGCACCTAGGTGCAGATTCTTAAATGATGCAAAAAGTGGAGATATAGTGGACAAATCCATATCAGGCATTACATCAAGTTCCTTGTTTGTTACAGATAGTGTCCTAGCCGCTGTTGTGCCGTGGGCGGGTTCAATGACAGTGATTTCTAGCGTAATTGTCGGAACATGGGTAATAGTAGCAGGGGATATAAATAGGGCCTTAATTAAGCCTGTAAAACTTACAGCCAAACCTGAAATGAGCGGATTCGTAGCTGTAGCGGGAATGTGAGCAGGAGTTACAGAAACCCCAAAATTCTCAAGACTCACTAGTTCGCCGCGGCCAATCGGTCCGACAACATTGCCGAGCATTCTACTCCAAAATTCTGCTTCAACTCGCAATCGTGCTTCATCTGCAGAGTGACCATTCTTGGCATTTATATATAGTAGCGCGGTATTTCGCCAAGCTGGGTCCGCTACCATCATTATTTGGGCTGTAGCAAGTCCTCCGAACTTAGCAATCACCTTGCCGAGTGCGCTAAAATCAGCAGGCGTAATTTTAGACAGCTCCGAAGAAATATTAAAATCATTTGCCTTTAGCTTGTCTGCAATTGCCTTGAATGCTGGAACGCTGCCCATGGCTTTTAAGATTGATGCACTCGCTGGCAACTTGACTAGTTCTTTTAGGGCATCTGTTGTGATTTGGCTTTGTTCGACAGTGCCAGGGTTTGTAGGCCCTGTAGGCCCTGTAGGTGTTGACGGAATTGAAGGTGGAGGTGAAGGCGGAGTACTAGGAGTTGTGCTAATTGAACCGTCTCCCTTCTTACTTCCTCCTACGTTCCCTGGAGGACCTCCTCCGAGCCCCCCCCCTCCACCTCTACCTCCACCATCACCTATGGTTGTAGTCGAACGTCCACCAGGTGGATCACTGAAGGAAGAAGCTTTCGCGTGTGTGTTTGATTTTAATACTTGGCGTTTAAAGACCGATTGCGGATACGCCTGAAATTGGAGCAGTAAACAGAGCGAAAGGAGAGAGAGAGTTTTCATAACAACGTTTTTTTGTGTAACATAAATATAACAATATTAAATTTGCTATGAAACAAAATTAATATTTTCATTTGTAAATCAAAAGTCTTGATTTCAGCCAGTTGGGGCTTTTTTCATTTTTTATATATTGTGGGCAGGTATCAATCCAGCAGATTTGCTCTTATGCATAACGCCCAGCTCACCCTCACCCTCACCAGTGGCCAGATACTGGCCGTCACCTTAAATGGCGCAGCTGAGACGCGGGTGCTGATTGAAATAGCTGCTGCCATAGCTGCCGCAAAAGCTGCTGAAGAAGTAAAATGCCGCACTTACCACATGGGTGATAAGCCCACCGCCGGCCGCAACTACGATGACCGCCTGACCATCCGCACCGGCGTGGGCAAAACCAAGCTGCGTGAACTGCTGGAGGCCGGCCCGGTCCGCGGTGGCCTGCGGCGCGTGCGTGCCGGCGACAAGTGGCTGGTATCCGAGCTGGCCGTGCGTGAATTCTTCGGCGATTGACAAACACCGTCTTTTTGTGTGGGATAGGATAGAATGCTCTACCATTACATCTCCATGCAGTCCATTCTATGTATCAAGTCCCAACCTTCCACCAGTTCGAAGCACTTGTATCCCAGGTTAAAGAAATGGCTGTCCAAATTGAAGCTATGCAAGCTGATAGCAATGAAACATTGGCTAGGACATATCACCTTGGAATGAAGCCCACACCTGGGCGTGGATATAATGACCGGCTGGTAATGCGAATTGGTTTCTGTGAAGCAAAAATCCGCCAACTGCTAAAAGTGGGTCCCATACGGGGTGGTATACGCCACCGGCGTGTTGGAAATAAGTATATCGTCAGCGAAGCGGCCGTGCGCGAATTCTTCGGCGATTAAAATATAGGGCAACACATTATCTATCAGCTTCATATAAGCTAATGCCAATGCTCGGTCTGGCCGCCTGTTCACTCACCGACGCGGCAATGACATGTTACTTATAGCGTGCAAAAATGACTAAGTGCAGACGCCATAAGCTGCCCACTGAGCATTAATAGAATTCAGCTCCAGCGAACTCCTGCACCCAGAACTCTACGCCCTCACCAGGCACAGACGGTGGGGGCAGGTGCTTGGCATTGAGCCGCACCAAGTGCACCTCGGTACTGCGGTGTGGGTCGAACTCTACCACCTGTGACACGGCGAAGAAATCATTAAAAGCCGCCACCCACACCGGCACGCTGAAATCCAGCGTGGCCACGTCAGTAGCTGAGAGGCGGAAACGCTCCACCAGATAGCGGCTTTCGTCCAACATTGCTCGTAAATCCTGCCAGTAGTGGGTGAGCACCGTGCCGTTGAGCAGCAGGCCCGGGTCGAGGCCCGCGAAAAAGCTGAACGTGGTACTCACGGCTGTTTTTCCAGCGGCTGGATTATCGGGATTGTTCAGCACCTGCACGGCCTGCATAGGCATGGCCTGGCGCAGCACCAAGCGAGGTTTGGCCGTGATGCTGTTGTAAGTCGTGGCGCTCAGGTCGGGCAGCTCGTAGTTGAGGATGCGCAGCACGCCCGGCACGGTGGGGCTGAGTTCGCTGGCCGCGAAGGGCAGGGTAGCCAGCTCGTATTTCGCAGGCAGTACCTCGTCATCTACCAGAATGTGCCCGTCGCCGTAACCCTTCGTTACGTGCTCGTCCTCGGTCCAGAGCAATGCATTTTTCTTGCCGTAGTCGCCGAAACGGAAGGCCAGCGACCGCTCGGGCAGCCGGCCGGGGGCGGCTGCGGCATCAAGCTTGCTGCTCCAGTTGCGGGCCTTGGGAATGTTTTCGAGCAGTTTGTCACCGGTGGCCAGACGCAGGTGCGGGCGGTAGGGGTCTGTTTGGCAAGTGATGCCAAGAAGTAGAAAAATCGATTTCAAGAATGCCAGCTGGGTCATCTCTGCGGGCAGCCATTGATTGAGCTTGATGAGGCCGCCGCGCGGGAATTCCTCCAGCAGCTCCACCGTGAGCGTGGCCGGCAGGTACACGTACAAATCACCTGGCAGCCCGGCCTTGGCCAGCCGGCCGCCGGTATCGGCCACGCGCCAACGCGGGTCGGTGGGGTCCTGGCCATTGTGCTCCCATTCGTCGCCCTGCCACCACAGACTGACCGTATCACCAGGGTGCAGCAGCCACTTGCCCAGATAGGGCGTGAACGTTTCCTCTTTGTAGCCGATGATGCGGTCGGGCTGGAAGTAGGCAATCTGGTCGCCGTTGGCATCGAGCACCGGCTGCCCGTTGATGTAGAGCATGACCTTGCAGCTCACCCGGCCCGAATGCGGGAAGTGGTCGTCACACCCGTAGTTGAGCAGCACCGAGGCGTTGACGTTGTAGTAGCCCAACGTTTCGACGGTGTACACGCCGGCCGTGTAGGTGGTGGCCGTGGGTGCGCGGTAGGGCGCCAAGCTGGTGAAGGCGAAATTGAGTTTTTCCGGCGGAAATTCTGCGGTTTTTTCCAGCGGGTTGCCTTGCCCACTGGAAATAGCCTGAACGATGAGGCCGGCCTGCAGGGCACGGGCATCGCGGAAATCCTGCGGGTACACGTAGGGGTTGGCCGTTGGCACGTTCAGCGCGGCGAACAGCGGCTCGTCATCCAGCTCATCGGCGGTAAAGCCAGCATCAGCCAGAATCTGCTTGAAAATCAGTTGGCCGCTGACGCTGGGGAAAAGCGTGTAGGGGTCGAGGCTTTCGAGACTTAAGGGCTTTCCACGCTCAACAACCTCATAACCGTACCCGTTCGCGGCCCAATAGTCATAGCTGAGCCGGGCCGTGATGTTAGCGGGGTTCCATACGTGGTCGAAGCGCGAAAAATCTAGGTCGGAGAGTAGCTTGTCCTCGCCCAATTCGGTTTTGAGCTGGTCAGCGAGCCGGCGGTTGCCGCCAGTAAGCTGAAGCTGGTACTGCCCGCCTTCGTAGCCCTTTATCAGCAGCATACCGATGGGCAGCGTTTCCACACCATCGGACACCAGCAGGCACGGCAGCCGGGCGTAGGCCTGGCCCCGGGCCGGGCCGGTAGCGGCGGCGTGGCGCAGTAGTCGGTGGTTGTTTTGGTTCCCGGGCACGCTGAATTCGGGCGCGTAATCGTTCTCGATGCTCTCGGGCTTCGTCCGGTCGTTCGCGGCGAAGGAGGGCAACAGCTCGGAATCTTCCGATAAGTCGAGGCGCACCAGGCGGCCGCCGTATGGTAGCCAGATTTCGTTGTGAGTCATGGCGCTAGAAGCTGCTGATGCTGTTGTTGTAGGCGTCCTTTGCCAGGCCACGCTTGATGTTGCTGACCTTGGTTTCGATGCGGGTTTTTGAAAGGGCGGCGGCGACGGCTTGGCCCAATGCCTTCGGGTCGACTATCATGGAATCACCGCGTAGGTAGCCCGCTGATTGCGTAGCGGTCACGCCACCCACGGCCATATGGACGCGGGGCATGAGTGGGGCACCGCCGCCGAGCACGTTCAGGGTGCTGGCCAGCGGCCTGAGCAGCGGGTTGTTCCAGACTCCTTTGGTCATAATTATCTCGCCGCCCTCAGCCTCTCCGTAATGGTGACCGCTGGGCGAAAACAACTGAATGCCGCCGTTAGCGTGGGATGGGCCACCGAGCACGGTGCCTTCGGCGAACTGCTTGGAAGAAGGCTTGGAAATGATGGCCTTGGCACCCTCGAAAGCGGCCGTGATGAGGGCCACCTCAGCGGCGGCTTCGATGATGCCGTACACCCCGCCTTTGGCGATGGCGTTGGCCACCGTTTCGGCCTGAGCCGCCAGTACCGCTTTTTCGAGGCTATCCAGAATCAGAATCAGCACCTTGGCGGCGAAATCTTCCAGCGAGGCTCCCGTATCGTTCAGCGTCTGGGCGAACAGGCTGCCAATTTCCTGGCCGAAGGCGCTGGCCACGTCGAGTCGCTGCTGATACTCGGCGTTCTCCTTTTCGGTTCGCTTCAGCAGCTCCGAATTCAGGGCGCGGGTCAGCTCTTTTTCGGCCTTGGTCACGTCCTGGTTGTGGTGCTTGGCCAGCACCAAGCGGGCCGCAAACCCGCCCTGCTCAATCACGTTCAGCCCGGCCTCGTACTGCTTTTTCGAGGCGCGGCCCTCGGCGTAATCGGTTTCGATGGCCAGCCGGCGCGCGTCAAGGCTGCGCTCCAGCACGGCCAGGTCGCGGGTGTAGGCTGAAACGGTTTCGGCCTTGCGTTCCTCGCGTACCCGCTTTTCGTTGGCGATGGCCTGCTGGTCGTTTTTCAGCTGGTCGTCGAGAAACTTGCGGGCGTTGTCCTGCTGCTTCTGCTGAAATTCTTCCTCCAGCTTCTCAATCTCCACCAGCGATTTCGCGCGAATCAGAGCCCGGTCAGCTGCCGTCTTTTTCTCGGTGGCGGCTTCGAGTTCGGCCTGCTGGTGCACCAGCTTCTCACGCAGCTGCAGCTCCTTTTCGCTGCCTGTCTTTACCGACAACAGCGCCGTTTCGGTCTGGGTAATCCGGTTTTTAATCTCATCCTGCACCGCCTGGGCCTGGGCCGCGGCTGCCGCCTTTTGCGCGGCCAGCCTATCAGCAGCCAGCTTCTGGCGGAACACCGACTCGCGGACCTGAATTTTGGCGTTGGTTTCGTCCTGAGCAGCCAGCGTCTCAGCAATCTGCTTTTTCTTATCGGCCTCTTCCTGCAACAAATCGCCTTTCGCACCCGAACCCTTGAGCTTGATTTTGCGCTCAATTAAATCCAGCTCCTTTTCCTGCTGGGTAATCTGGGCCGCCGTCAGCCGGGCCTCGATTTCGCCCGCTTCCTTCAGGGCGGCCAGCTGCTCGGTGGCGGACTTGCTGCGGTCCTTGCTGAGTCGCAACAACACGTTCACGCGGCTTTGCTCGCGTACATCGGCAATTTCCAGTTCGCGCCGGGCTTTGATAAGCTCCTTTTCAGCCCCTACTAGGCTATAGCCTTCCTTCGCTGCATTAGCAATTTTTGCCCCCACGCCCGTGAACTGGTCGCCGAGCTGTTTGGCGGCACCCTTGAAATCCCCCTGAAACACCAGGGCAATGGCCCGGCCGGTGCCCGTCACGATGTCGGTGAGCACCTGAAACGCTGCCCCCAGGCCCGAGGTCAGGCCCTTGATAATTTTCATACCCTCCGCACTCTGCGTAAAATACGAAACGAGCGTCGTGAGGGCCAGAATGATGAGGCCGATACCAATTTCCGCCAAGCCAATTTTCAGCACCTTCGTGCCTTCCGCGGCAGCTTCCTCTCCTTCCTTCACGCCCTTGAACGCGCCTTTCAACACGTCGAGCCCGGTGCGAAAGGGCGCGAGAAACTGCTGGGCCTTGCCGATGGACTGGCCCCAGATACCGGTACTGTTGGCTGCATCAAACAGCGATTTTTTCGCCGTGTCGGCAGCGGTGGGCACCTTGGCCAGCTCGGGCGGCACGGCTGAAATAGCCTTTCGTGTCGCCCCAATCTGAAAGCCGATTTTCGCAAACTCCTCGCTCTCCTTGCCAGCGCTGCGGGCTACTTCGTCTTGGGCAATGGTGAGCTTAGCCAGTTCAGTGGTGGCGGGCCGCAGGCGCTCGCCGTAGTCCTGCAATTTGTTGTTGAGGGCCGTCTGGGTCAGGCCCGCGCTGGCCGCCGACTCGTTGAGCTTGCCGAACTGAAAGCCAATTTGCTTCTGTGCCTCCGCCGCGGCCTGGCTGCCGGCGGGCAGCTGCTTCTGCACTTCCTGCAGGTGCACAAGCTGCTGAATCAGCGGTTCCAGGCTTTCGCCTTTGGGGTAGTTGCCGATGTTCCGGACAAACAGACCCTGCTGCTCATCCGTCTTGGCCAGCGTCGAGCGCAGGTTGGCAATGGTTTCGCTCAACACCTTCGTCGACTCCGTGCTGCCGTTCTGGCTTTCCTGCAGCACCTGGTACTGGCGCTGCGCGAGGCTGAGCTGGGCCTGGGTGCCTTTGTAAGTATTGCCCAACTCACCGGTCGCCGTGCGGTAGAGGTCGAGGTTTTTGGTGAGGTTAGTTTGTTCGACCTGCTGGCCTTTGAGTTGGAGTCGTAGGTCAACTACCTGCTTGGAATACTCTTGTTCCGTGACGGCCCCGGCCTTTTTGGCCGCTGAAAGGTCCACTTGCGCTTTCTTGGTTGCTTCAATTTCAAGCACCAAGGCCTGCAGCTGCTCCAGGGTTTTGCCCTCGTCAAGCTTCACCTGTAAAATGATTTGGTTATCAGCGGCCATGGGCGAAGGGGAGAAAGAAAGTGAGCAATTCGGCTAATGACTCGCGGTCGGTCATGAATTCCAGGCAATTGGCGAAGTAGAGCAGGTCGGGCGGGTCAATGCGCGCTAGTTCTTCCGGGGTCATGTCACTGAGAATGCACAGCCGCGGCGTGTTGGGTTCGGTTGTAAGCCGCAGCAGTTGTCCGACGGTGATGTCAAGCCAGCTCGTCGGCAGCACTACGGGACGGGAGCTGCCATCCGTGCCGCTGAGCGTTAGGGTCGTCGGCATGGCTACGAGTAGGAAGGAGCGGATAACTCGGTAGAAGCGCTCCCCGCAGCTGCTATTTGTGCCTCCAAAAGCTGGGCAGTGCGGCGCATCTCGGCCAGCAGCACGGCCTTCACGCGCTCCAGGCTCTCGTCGTTGATGAATGTCAACTCAATTGGCTCATCGGGGCCGTCGGGGTCCGCGTCGATGGTAAAGACGGGGGCCGTCGCCGCTGTCAGGGCTTCAACATAAGCGGTGTGGACCGTAAGCCGGGCAAGTTGCTCGCGTGGTGTTGGAAGGGGGAAAGACATGGGATTAGGGGATTAGGTAATGACTTCGGAGAGGGCGCTGCGGCGGCGCGGCTTCAGGTTGTAGCGGGCGATGGCCTGGCACAGGCAGTCGAGCATGTCGTCGTGGGCGGCAGTGGGGAAGCCGGCGCACTGGGTAACGAAGGCTTCGTTCCAGGCCCCGTCGAGGAGCACCACGCGGCCGGCCTCGATGAAGGGCGACACGCCGTGGACCCGTTCGAGCTTGCTACCAGTCGGGCTCGGCGCTTCCACCACGTTGAGCTGGCTGATGGCGCGCAGCTCCTGCACCACGCTTTTGCCCGAGGCCTTGGGCTCAACGTAGAGCTTGCTCTGGCGGGAGTAGCTGTGCGCGGCCAGCAGTTCCGGTAGCCGCTTCTTGAGGTCCGGCAGCTCCAGCCACATCTCGCCGGCATAGCGCACGTAGAGCGTCTGGCCCAGGTAGCAGCTGGCCACCAGGGCGCTGGGGTCGTTCTTCTGGTCGGCGGTGTAGGCCGTGTCGGCGTCGAAGAGCCAGACGGCCCCGCGAGGGCCGGCCAGAGCCTGGAAGGCCTCTACCGAAATCGTGCGGAACCAGGTTTTTTTGAGGATGCCGCCCTCGTCGGGGCTGGGCAGTTGCTGCACCTGGCCGGCGTAGCCGTAGGAGCCGAGCGTGGTTTTTAGGCCTTCCAGTACCTCCCGGCCGAGGCGTGAGGTATCGAGCAGGCCGTCGGTATAGCGGGCCACCAGCTCGGCCGGGCGCACCTGCTTGCCGAGCTCGCCGGTTTGGGCGTCCTTGGTCAGTTCGCCGGGCAGGCAGATGTGGCGTAGGCGGCGGCCACTGGCCAGCCACAGGCCGGCGGGGTCGAGCTCGTGAATCCGCTGCATCACCAGCACCGTGACGCTGCGGGCCTTGTCGGTCTTGCGGGTGGCCAGGGTCTTGAGGTGGTCCTCGGCGGCCCGGCGGCCGTTCTCGCTGGCCCCGCCCTGGGGATTGAGCGGGTCATCGATGAGGATGAAATCGGCGTGGTTGCCCATGGCCCCGCCGGTGCCGGTGCTCGTGCTGAAGCGCTGGCCCAGGGCCGTGTTGCGGTAATCGGTTTTGCCGTCCTGGTCGTCCTGGAAGTCGAGGCGACCGGGAAACAGCCGCTGAAACTTCGGACTCTTCAGGCACAGCCGGCTTTTCACCGCGTGGCTGGTGGCCAGCGGGGCCGTGTGGCTGCTGCTCAGGATGCGGATGCCGGCGTGCTTGAGCCAGAGCCAGGCCGGAAACAGCTGGGTCACGGTGGTGCTTTTGCTGGTGCCAGGCGGCACGTTGATGAGCACGTCGGGCTGGGCGCGCTTGGCGGCCCAGGCCTCGTACACCTGCTGCAACTGGTCGCAGAGGTATTCGATGTGCCAGTTCGGCACCAGCTCCACGGCTTCGATGGTCTCCCAGAATTCGAGGAAGAAGAAGTAAAAGCGGTCCTCGCAGAGGCTGGCCACCAGCTCGTCCTCGCTCACTTCGCTCAGGAGCATGGCGTAATCAACTTCGGGTTCAGTCATGGTACGAGCCCTCCTCATCACTGGTGGTAGCCGGCAGGGTTTGGAGCCGCCGCTTCATCGCCAGCAGCGCCTGCTTCTCGTCGGGGGTGAGCAGGTTCAGGTCGTAGGCCGCCTCCTGCTTGATGGTCTGCTCGACGCGGAGCTTGTCGCCGAACTGCTCGGGCAGGCGCGCTTTGAGCAGCAGTGTCAGCAGCGCGTCGCTGTATACCATCTCGTAGTAGGGCTCACCCGTTTCCGGATGAAGGATGGGGTCGCCGTCCTTCGTGAACTTATAGGTGCGGCCGCCCTCCACCGCGCGGCGCCAGGCCTCGCGCAGCAGCACGTCGCTGGCAATCCGTTCGGCCGTCTGAAAGTCCTGGGCAAAATCGGGGTTGCGGGCCTTGGCTTTGTAGGCCGTGTCGCGGGAAATGCCCGCCGCCTTGGCTGCGTCGCTCACGTTGCCGTTCAGCGCCAGCGCGCCGAGGAAGGCGGCCCGCCAGGTCGGCAGCGGCGGCCACTCCGGCGCGGGCGTTGAAGTGTAGACAAGTGTAGAAGTGGACATGCTCAAAGGTCTGCTACTAAGGGCCGCAATGGATAATTATGGAACAGGTATTGTTGCACAGATTTGTGCAACCAAACGCCAGCCAGTGGCCATCGGCTCTAGTTGCAACTTTAGCGACTGCTGGGTCTCGGGAAGCGCTGCAAACAGGGCCACAGCCAGTGCCGGCGCCCGAAAGCGGAGGCTGCCTCGGTCGGTGCGACCCACCAGCCGAATGTCACCGGCCAACTCACCGTCTGCGGGCAGCAGGAGCCACTGCCGGCGGCGGGTGGTAGGCGGCCAGAGGGCGAGCTCGCTGGCCTGGCTGGGCAGGGCCCGGCTGGCCTCGCCGTTCAGGTTGGCATAGCCGTCGCGGTAGAGCGTGAGGCCTGGCGCATCTTGGTGCGCCGGCGGAGGCTGGTCAGCAGTGGCGGGCGGAGTGTCGGAGGTCTGAGCTGGATTCATGAGGTGGGCCGTGACTTTAGTGATGGGAGAAGCTGAGAAGCGTTGTGATAAGGGTGGCTCACGAAGTTTTGATAGTGCTCGTGAGCCACTGTATATGGTTGGTCTGCTTTATAAATCAGTGCTTTGTAAATCGCAAGGCAGTTGGCAATACATGAGCACCTATTCACTGGCGGAAATTGTAGATTTTCATAATCGTTGCACTATTCTAATTTCTTAGATATTTACTATTATTTAATACGCGTAACTTAGAAATCTACAATCCTGCCTATAGAAATGTGTAGCGTGTTTTTGCTGTTTTGCATGTATGACATAATATCTTGTTTTGCAATATTTTGTAGGCAGATACAGTGGCTCACGAGCCTCAAAATATTTTCGTGAGCCACTCTATTCGGCTTGGGCCTGGGGTTTAAGGAAATAGAATTGATTGCGGCGGTCACCGCGCACGGTGTTGCGCACCTTCGTGTAGCCGAAGCGCTCCATCCACTTCATAAAAATCCGAAGCGTGAAGCGTGCACGGCTTTCGCCCGTTTCCTCGGTGAACTGCTGGTATAGGTCAGTAGCCCATAGCTTGTCATCAAGCACATTGCCGTAGGGGGCGGTGCCGTCAAGCAGCAGCACGGCCTGCGCAAACTCGATGAACTCGGGTGAAGTGTCCTGCTCCATCTTCCGGGCTTGGATGTCGTGGCTGTCAAGCGCCATCAGGCCGTGGGCCAGGTACTGCTGCACCCACCCGAGGGCTAGGTTGAAGAAGTAGAGGTAGTCCGTCTCGTCCCACCCCTGATTGAAGAAACCTTGCCCGAACTCATCCTTTGGGGTGAAGCGGTCGGAGTAGTGTGGGGCCAGGGCAATCTCCAGCCGGCGGCGCTCGTGGCTGGCCCCCTGCCCGCCCACCATATCGTTGGTGGTGATGGCGAATTTTGGGCTGCGCTCGAAAGGAACTACCACTTGGGGCTTGTTCTTCCGGTTCACCACCATGTCGCTGGTAATCTCGGTGAACAGCTTTTTGAACGGCAGCCGCCGACCATCCCACTCATCGAAGTAGGCAATGCGTGTATCGTCTTCGATGAGGGCGAAGCGAAAGTCATCGTCGAAGCGGAACGTCGCGCCCGGCAGCTGGGTCACCTTAATCATTTCGCCCACGGCCCGAATCAGTAGGCTTTTCCCGGTGCCGCCGGCGGGCTGGCCCGCAGTGGCCACCTGGTCGACGAAGATGACCACCCGGGCGCTGGCGTCATTTTTATAGCCGTGCAGCAGGTAGCCGAGCGCGCGCTGCAACTGGGCCAGGCGCTGCGGGTCGCCGCCGGTGATGTTGACGAGGAACCGATGAAAGTGGCAGCTCATGGCTTCGAGCTGAAAGATTTCGCGGAAGTCGTGCGGCCGCACTTGGCTTTGCCAAATAAGGCCGGGCAGCTCGTCGTAGGGGCGCAGCGCGATGGCGTCGGCCGTCACCTCCACCCAGCAGTTGCGGAAGAAGTAGCGGGCGGTGCTGGCCGTGTCGCGCAGGAACTCGCCCACCAGCGGCGGCAAGCAGTCGAGCGCCTCCTTGTCGAACAGCCCACGAATTTGCACGAGCACGGCCTCCAAGAGGTCGGCCCGTTCGATATTATCGAAGCGCGGCGGCAGCTGCTCCACGTAGCCCAGTACATGCTGTTTCAATTCGTAGCGCTCGACGAGCCGCACGATGTTTTGGGCGGAGTGCAAAAATTCTACGGCGCCGCCGGCACCCGCCGGCCGGAAGCTGAAGCCCTGGCCACGAAGCCACTCGCGCAGCTCGTAGCGCTCGATGCGCAGTTTGTACGTAGTGGGGTAGTCGTTTTTGCCCTCCTTCATATTCACGCTCCAGAACGTAAGCAGTGTGGGGTTGGGCTCAGCCAGCACCGAATCAACGCCAGCGGCCAATGCTTCTGCAGCTGCGCCGGTGCTCGCGCTCAGGCTCTGCACGATGGCTTCGCGCGGCACTTCGTTACGTTGCTGCTGGCGCACGATGCGCTGGAGCGACGGCGGTAGCACAGGCTTTTGCTGGCCGTCGCGCAGAGCGATGGTAATGGTTTTGAAGGCGGCTGGCAAATCTTCCACCTCGCGGCTGCTGATGGTGGCTTCCAGGGCCCGCTGGGCCTCGGCCTCGCCGAGGAAGCCTGCGCCGATGTAGCCGCCGCACAGGAATGCCATGGTGTTGAGCACGGTGCGCTTCGTGCCATCGGCCGCGGACCGTACCCGGTCACAGGCCAGCTCCAGCGCCCGCTGGCCGTAGTCTTCGTTATAAGGCGTAGTCCGCGCGGGGCGGGCCCGCGCCGGCACCGTAGTGGCTGGCTTTGCAGGTTCAGGTTCCGACTCTTCGAAGGTATCGGCCTCCTCGTTCAGGTACAGCGACGGGTCGTGGCTGACGAAGCGCAGGCGGCTCACGTCGCTACAGGCAGGGTCGACGGTCAGTCCATACTCTTGCTGGTAGTAGCGTTCCAGCGCGCGGAAGCTGCCCTTGTGGTCATCCACCGGCACCGGTATCACACTAGCCCAGCCCAGCCCGCCGGCGCTGGCGAAACATGCGAAAGTGTAGGAGTCGGCTTCTACCCTCCGGCGGGCCGCGGCTAGGTCAACACCTGGGTTGGTCTTGGCATCGATGTCGAGACAGAGAAACCCCGAATGCTGAAGCAGGCCGGCCACACTACGCTGTTTGAAAGTGCCTGAAGCGGTGAAGCTCGGCAGCCCCCGTTTCGCACTAGTATAGTCCGTGCTGGCTGGGTCTAGCGCGCGCACGGCCTGTACCTGCTCTGCCCAGCGCCCATCCCGCACGCCGGCCAGAAGCTCGGGCAGCGGCAGGGCTTCCGGTAACTTAGGCTTTAGCGAGTTGGGGAAGTAAGAAACCAGCATAGCAGCGTCAGGCATAACCATTAGTTCGATGTAGAAAGAGTGGTAGCCTGCACTGGCGTGGGTGTGAGGAGCTCCGCCTCCTCGTTCAGGTACAGCGCGGGGTCGTAGCTCACGAAGCGCAGGCGGCTCACGTCGTTGAGGTCATCCACTACTAAGCCATAGGCCTGGTGATAATAGGCTTTGAGGCTGCGGAAGCTGCTGGCGTGATTATCGGCGGGGATGCGCACCAGCGCGCACAGCCCTTCACCGCCAGCGCTGGCAAAGCAGGCGTAGGTAGAGGGGTCAGCAGCCAGCAGCACTTTGACGGCAGACAGGTCGACGCCCGGGTTTTGCCTGGCGTCGAGGTCCAGGCCCACGATGCCCGAGTGCTGGAGCAGCCCGGCCGGGGTGCGTCGTTCGAAGGTACCGGAAGGCGTGAAGCAAGGCAGGCTTCGTTTTGCCTCGCTGTACGCCGTGCTGCTGGCGGACAGCGCGCGCACGGCCAACACCTGCTCGGCCCAGCGCCCGTCCCGGATGCCAGCCAGCAGCTCAGCTAAGTGGAGCGCCGCGGTGGGCTCGGGATTCATTAATTTGGGGAAGAAGGAAACTAGCATAGCAGTTCGGTACAGGGTATCAGTTCGGGGTTGGGAGGATGGTGGCCACCACGTCGGGGCAGCCAGTGTCACGCAGTTCGTAGCGCAGGATGGTGGCCATATCATGGTAATAGAGCACGGTGGCGGGGCGGTCATCAGCTTCGCCATCGGGCCGCCAGCCCCACGCCAGGGCCAGCGACTCGACGCCGGCGTGATTGCCCAGCACGGTGGCCATTTCGATGCCGGTGTGGTCAGGCAAGTGCTTCCGCGAGGAGCGCACCAGCAGTAATTTATGGCCAGGCTGCAGGTCGGGCCATTCACGCCGGGGTACACGGGTAGCCCACAGTTTGCGGCCGTCGGCCAAAGCAATCATTTGCTGGCCTTGGATATTGGCCCCAGCCTGGGCGGCTTGGCGCAGCCGGCGGCCTATCGTTTTCGAGAAACTGGCCACGCTATGCTGCATTGGAAACAGGAGATTCAGCAGCGAGAGACGTCACTAAAGCTGCCATGGTAGCACCCGCTGGCGCACATAATGCGCGGATGATTGCCAAGTGAGCGGGCTCGCTGTATTTGTATTTTTCAGTCTTGCGCTGGTCACGCTCGATGTCGAGATGAGCAGCCACAATTTCCTTTTCCAGGTTGCGCAGTTCATCAGCCAAGGCATCGCGCAGACCGCTGTAGATTTCGCTTATCTGCGGGCAAGCGGGCAAGCGCAAGGCCAGTTCCTGAGAAGCGCTGCGCAGCACAATGTCGGGCTGGCCTTCGTCGAAGAACGAAAGGAAAGCCTCCATCTGCGCCAGCTTGGCCGCGTAAATACGCTGCAGCCGCACAAGAGTGCGCTGCTCGTGGCCGCGGTCGTAGGCGAACAAGGGATTGGCAGCCTGGGCGGCTGCGATGTCGGCTAGGGTGGGGGTCTTAGCATCCATGAGATTGATGTATTGAAGGGTGAAAAATGAAGGCAAAGGCGTGGCCAGGGCTGAGTAAATCGGCCGGTATAAATCCCAGAAAATGAGGGCTATCAGGTGGGCAGCGGGGGTAGTCCGTCTTCGTGACGGCGAACGGCCCGCTCGCTAATGCGGTAGTTCTTTTTGCCGCAGAGGCAGTAGCCGATTTTGCCGTTTCGAATTAGGTCGTAGGCGGTGCGGGTGCTAATGCCGAGGCGAGCGGCCAGCGCCGTGACGTCGTAGGCTTTGGAAAGCTGGGCTTGTTCGGCCTCGGCGTCGCGCTTAGCCTTGATGTCGTATTCCAGCAGCCGCAGCGTGGCGTCGCGGTCCTCGAAGGCCAGCATGCCGTTGGCCGTGGTGAAGGTGACAGTTAATATTGGGTTAGTAGAGTCGGCCATGTATTTGGAGTAGCTAGTTGTTTATGACTTGATGTCGCCCATGTATTCGCGGACGGCCAGCTCAGAAATGCGGTAGTTCTTTTTGCCGGCGCAGACGTAGCGGATTTCGCCGTTGCGCACGAGGTCGTATGCTCCGCGCTCGCTTATGTTCAGCCTATTGGCCAGCCCTTTGACTGTATAGGCCTGGCGCTTGCTGGCATCATCGAGCAGATGTTGTTCGGACTCGGCACCTTCCGCCTCTGCGATGCTGCCGTCAGGGTATATGATGCGTAGCATGGTGATAGAAATGAGTTACTTACTGCGGGCAGTCTTTTGACTACGCTTCTGGCTTGTTCCAGCACTTAATACATCTGAGCGCTTGAGGTAAGCGCGGCCGCCTAATTTGGTGTACGCCAGTAGCCCGCGGCGCTTCCACTCGTGCACAGTGGCCACGCACACGTCTAGTAGCGTCGCTGCCTGCAGCACCGTGAGTAGCTCGTCAGCTACTGGTGCCGTAGCGACTGCGGGCAAGGACTGGCTCATCTCATGGCGAATGAGCGCGCGCAAGTCATCCAGCAACTGTTGGTATTCGACGCCTTGGGTAATGATGACAGCCATTAGAAAAGGCAATAGGGGGGTGGCCTGGCCTTTTGATAGGTCAGTAAGTATTTGACTGTGTAGCTGTTTTACTAGGATTAACCCAGGTTCGCAAGTGTCTGGGCCGCAGCTATAGCGCCACTTGCCTCAGCAAGTCTGAGAGCTTCTCTCACGGCTGGGTGTCCTGGGTTGGCCCGGCGAATTGCGGCACTAGCAGCAGTGGTTGAGATGCCTAGTTTTTTGGCAATACCTCCAATGTCACCAGGGGCAAGTAAACTACTAATGCTGGTTTTTGCTTCCATTTCTCCTACATTTGTTTATACTTGTACATCTTTGAATGTCTAACACTGCAAGTTTACGGATTAGTTTACGAAAATGCCAACAAAACCGTAATAAAATCAACTAATCTTTGAATAATATGAAACAATCATCTGTAAATGAGCGAATTGCTAAAATGATTAATGAGTTTAGTAAGGGCAATAAATCAGCATTCGCAAAAGCAGTAGGCATCAGTAACCAGAGTCTTGGAGAGATTGTAGGCACTCGCCAAAGTTCTCCATCTTTTTCCGCACTTCAGAAAATCATTAATGCATTCCCACAAGTGCGTATAGATTGGCTTGTCATGGGTAGGGGGACGATGCTCAAAGCTGCTTGGGAGGATTATATGGGGTCGGGTGATTTTTCAGGTTTATATGTCTCACCCGAAACACTGCGCGAAAAATCAGCCGAATACAGCGAAGTTGATAAAAGGCTTCTGGCTCAAGAAACTGCTATCAAAGAAATAGCTGAAGTAGCAGCAAGCACCAGTAGCCCAGAAGTAGCGAAACGAATTAAAGACGTTCTCAATAGGATTCTTGATACAGAAGGAGTGGCACTTATGGGGCGCATACTGTCTGGGCCATCAGAGCACAATACTATAGGTTCGAGAAAAACTGAAACGCCACAAAAAACTGAAGAGTAATTAAGCATTGCCGACTCTTTCTCTCCCCACCTTCTCACTCCGCCGACATCGAGTCCCCGCGTTGAGCACCTCTACCTTCTTCAAATAGACCCGCCCACCGAGCCGGGTATAGGCCAGCAGGCCACGGCGCTTCCACTCGTGGATGGTAGCCACGCACACATCTAGTAGCGCCGCGGCCTGGCGCACGGTCAGTAACTCCTGCTCAGCCTCTGTCGCAGATGAGGCGCCCGACACCTGGGCCAGGCCGACTTCGTGGCGGATGATAGCCCGTAGGTCATCGAGCAGTTGCGGATAGCCCACGCCCTGGGTGATGATGGTTGCTAGCACGTTCGCAACGCTACCGGAGAAGTGAGCCGGTCAGCGTGGCACAAAGAGCCGATAGAGATTGTGCGTAAACCAGCGGCGCAGAAAAAACTCAGTTCCGCAGCAACCCCAATTCACGTAGCTTTCCTTCCGCTACCTGCTGGTAAGTGCTTGCTTTGTCGCTGGGATTCAGTAAAGTATTCTCTGCTAATGTTACTTGTAACCTGCCGCTTGGTGCAGCTAATGCGCGACAAATGGCTGCTACGTTCGGGTCAAGAATTTTGGCAGCTATCAATGCTTGTAAAGTTCCGACCCACGGAGCCCTTCTGGCTTTACCGAGTTCGTCACCTTTGCCAAGTGGCGTGAGACTCCCATCGCTGTTTAATAAACCGCATTCTTCGAGGAACTGATAAAACCGGTCAGAGGAGATTCGATTGCCAAATAAGGGAGCCCATGGCCAGTAACTCGACGTATTCGGCTGCAGAGCAAAAGGTGCTTTCTGGCTTGCATCAGCGGCCATAAAGGGGGCCGCAGCGTGAGCCGTTTTAAAGTTGGCTATCTGTTCGGCTAGCCAAGATTGAGCCCGGCTGACGTTGTTCCAGTCGATGCCGACATCATTTACTTCGGTGCCCAGCCTTTGTAGCCCAAGCGTTATTAAGTCATCTAAGTACTGATAGTCTTGTCTGGCTGCTTTGAACCCGAAGATTGCTTCAAACCTTTCACCCGTTAATTCCTCTAAATAGGCGGCTACTTCATAAAGCTTTAGCGGAATTCCATACCCATGCAAGTGTATATCGAATGCATCATGACGCTTGAAAAGAGGTATTCTGGCAATTATCCAAGCAAAGTATCCGTTAAACCCCTCATAGTATATGGTTCGTTCTTCTCGATATGCTCGCTTTCGAGCACCTGCTTTCTCAGCTGCTGCTATGCGTTCCTCCTCTCGGTAAGCAAGCATCCTTCGCAAGTCCAATGAGTTTCCCATCTGATTAATAGCGAAGCTTACAGTTCAATACCGCCATCCCGGTTCGGTGCTTGGCCCGCCCGCTCCTGTGCCTTTCTTTTCCCCACTGCCTCTCGAAGCTGCTCCAAAAAGTCCCGCCCATTGGGCCGCAGCTCGTCACTGCTGAAGCGCATGCCGTTCTTCTCGTGGGTCAGGGTGAATTTCTCGGGGCTGATGACTTCCAGCACGTAGCTGTTTTTGAGGAGTACAGGAACCATGTCCGCCACCTGCTCGATTGGCTTGAGCAACTGCTTGGCCAACCCGCGCTCGATGCCGGCCTGGTGCGTCTGGCGCTGCCCCTGCCCCCAGGCCGTCAGCTTCTCTGACAACGGTTCCCCTTGCAAGTGCTTCATGACCGCGCGTAGATGATTCAGGTGTGCCTTAGTCGTCAGGGCTTTCTGCTCCGCTAGTTCGGCGGTTCGGGTGGACAACTCCTGTTGAAGCTGTTGCACTTGTGCGGTAAGGGTACCTTTTTGGGTGGTCAGTTCCGCGTGGGTCTCCACCACCAAGTTCTGGCTGCTGGCCAGACGCTTCTCCAGCACCCGGGCCCGCTCCCGCTCGTAGGCGTTGGCCGTCGCCACGGTGGCCAGCTGCCCAATCTTCTGGTTGGTCTGGGCCTGCAGCCGGGCTAATTGAGAGTTGAACGCGGCTTGGGATTCTTGGCGGTACTGCTCCATGGTCATGCGCTCGGGCGGAACCGGTAGTTGATACGGCGCGATGACTAGGGGCCGGGCCAACTCTGTCAGCTGCTCCTTGCTCATCTGCTGGGCTCCGTGGTACCGGCGCACGTCTTCGTGTTTGGCCGTGCTGTACTTAATGCCCCGCGCCAGCCCGTGGGGGGCCATCGCTTCGGCGTAGTCGGTTTGCAGCTGGTGCAGGCGGGCCGGGCTGAACACGTCTCGGCAACTGAGCCGGCCATCGGAGGTAATGGGCACGACGAGCACGTGCAGGTGCGGGGTGATTTCGTCTTGGTGCAGCATGAAGCCGACCACGTTCTTCGCCCCAAACTGCTTCTCCACGAACTTGAAATTATCCTTTAGCCAGGGCGAGTCGAACAGGTCAGGTACCCGCCCATCGGCGCCGCGCGGGAAGCCGTCGGCGCTGGCCGTGAGCACCAGCTCCACGAGGCGCACCGCGTCCCGCCGCCGCGGTACCAGGTTGATTTCTGCCAGGCGCTCGTTGGCCAAGTCCAGGTAAGGGCGACGCTCGAAGTTCACGTAGTCCATGTTGCGCCAGGTTTGGGCCGGGTCCGCGTTCGGCGTCTCCTCCAGCCGGTAGTTGTGCTGGGTGGCGCTGGTGGCCATGCCCGGGGTGGTAAGCTTGCTGACGAGAAGAATAGCGTATGGCATGATGAGGCGGGGTAGAAGCTCTAATGCGTAATGGGTTACACATAGCAGCCGATAGAGACAGCAAGAGCATTTTACTGTCCCGGAGGATGCGTAATGGGTTACACATACCTTTTGGCCGATAGAAAAACTCTGTGTCAACCGTAAGCTAGCTGTCGGAAGGTTATCGTTGCAACATTCCATTCCTTACCGGACATAAATAACTTCCGTTGAGTCAGGGCTGTACTTCAAATGCAACCAGCAAATGAGTTGCTTCACCCAGCATAAGCCCCTTCCAAAGTAGGCCTGACCAACACCAAAGCTGTCAGGGTATCCTAATGGTCGTACTTTTTCCGGGCGGGTAGGAATAAAATAAGCAGCTGCTTGACCATTGGTGAGCGGCTTTTCTGCTTGCTGTATCGCTGCTCGAATGGCTCGCATCTGTTCTGATAACCCAGTAGACTAAGTATGAGTTAGTGCCATTCACTACTAGGATTAATTAGAAAAGACCTACCTTCGAAACTACATTCCGTAAGGGAATGTCTGACATAGGTTATGGCTTTCTCCTCTCTCTCTCTTGAAAAAGCGTTAAACACGCTGGTCTACGTTGTCGAGCGTATGGGCCAGCCTGGTTATCTTAAAGCGTTTAAAACGATTTATTTCGCTGAACAAGAGCACTTGGTAAACTACGGCCTGTCGTTGATGGGGGAGGACCACTTTATCAAGATGGAAAAAGGCCCAGTGCCATCCATGATGTACGATTTCGTCAAAATCGTAGATGGGCGTCAGACTGGTTACAGGTACCCCGCTGAATTCGTTACTAAAGTTAAAGCCAGCCTTGCTTACCCGGGACGGCGTCATGCTCAGGCAAAAGTTAGTGCCGATTTAGATTACATAGCTGAGAGTGCCCAACAGGCGTTATTGGCATCAATTGAGCGGTATCGTGATACAAGTCCAGACGAGCTTAGTAAATTGTCCCATGATTCAGCTTGGGATAAAGCTCAGAATAATCGGCCTATAGACCCAGTGGACATCGCGGAGGCCGGTGGGGCTACCCGTGAGGAACTTGAGTACCTGAGGGATTCGCTAAGCGATAACCTATTTGCTGCAGCATAACGTGGGGTATCAACCTAGGCCGCAGCCCCCGGTTGAGGGCATGGTTTTACTGACCTACACCAGTTTAGTAAACCCACCGAAGGAGAAGTACTTAATTGTTGCCTCTATTTCTGCTAGTGGCACCGATGTGGGCTTGGTTATTGCAAACTCTCGGCTCAATCCTTACGCAGCAAGGAACCCTGAGATAGGTAAGCGCCAATTGCTATTACCCAACGGCCAGCGCAATTTGTTTGCACTTTATGACAGTTATGCTGATTGCAGCACAATTAAAGTAGTGCCCTTTCAAGACGTACAGAATATGATTAATGCCAACCCTCGCATAATTCGAGGGCACCTAACCGGACGCGAGCGATATATCATAAAGGACCTATTAAGGACAGCAACTACAATTGAGCAAGCAGTAAAGGATATTGTAGGTCTATAGATGAGCTTGGTTAGCTGGACTGCCTTATTTCTCGTAACCTTTATGAAGCTGATTCAATTTTAACATCTCGCAAGTGTCGGGAGTATAAATGTTACGCAAGCACAATGCTTACGAACTTGCGCGTGTAGCTCAATTGGATAGAGCGCCCCTTTCGAAAGGGGAGGTTGTCAGTTCGATTCTGACCGCCTGATATATCGCTCCACTGCGGGCTCGATTATATGATAAAGGCCACCTCAACGGGTGGCCTTATCGCGCAACAGTAATTCATGTACTGGAGCCGCAGGCTGCTGACGTGGCGAAACTGAGCACTTACTATCTTGTCAGCCCTATGCCCTCAGAAGCCACCGGTGAGCAGTTGCTGGCCACCATCCTCAAGCACGACAGCAAAACAACGAGCTACAAGTTCGCCTTGCTGCGGGCGCTCAACGACGTGGTGCTCGGCTACCCCGACCTGGCGCTCACGGGCGAGCTGCCCGTGGCTGTGCCCCTCGTGCGCCTGGCCGAGTGGTGGCTGGCTTACTACTGGAGCTTTGCCGACCCCGCCCAGCCCGTGCTGCAGGGGCGCCCTGCCCAACGCGGCGAGGCCCAGCGCCAGGACATGAGTTTCCGTCCGGCACTGGCACTGCTACGCTCTGCTTGGCAGCGGTTGGTGGTTGGCCCCGGTCGCGCTGGCGACGGCTATTTTCTGCTCACCGAGATGCGCTCGCCCCGCCGGCGAGGCCAATACCCCGCCGAATTGCTGAGCACCTACGACCAGGCCCGCAAGGCGGCCGTTGCTGCGCTGGCCATGCCGATTCGCCACGCGGGCACCCACGAGCAAAGCGTATTCACTGCCCCCATCCGCCTGCGTGACGCCGTGGCCACGGCCTTGCCCGGTACCGACCCCAACGAAAAATGTCTGCTGGTGCCGGCCTACTTGTGGCGGGCCTCCCACCGCCTGTCGCTGTACGTCGAGGCCCTGTGCGTACACGAGTGGAGCCTGTTCACCGAACAGCTCGGGGCAGCCCCGCGCGGGGAGGCCTACGCACTACTCACGGCCCGGCCCGATAACCGCCAAGCGCTGACGTGGGAGCGCAACCACGTCAACGTGCTGCTGATGGAGCAGCACCACTTTGTTTGCCCTTGGACGGGAAAGCTCATCACCCGTCCCGACGAGTACGACCTAGACCACTTGTTGCCACTGAGCTTCTACCCCGTCAACGAACTGTGGAACTTGCTACCGGTGGACCCAGCATTCAACAAGCATGTCAAGCGGGCACGGCTGCCGTCCCTTGAGCGTTTGGCCGCGGCGCGCTCATGCCTAGCGGCCAGTTACGGTACCTACGGGCATTCGAACGCACTGGGTCTGGCCCTGCAGCAGGACGTGGCGCTGCGATTTGGGCCGCTGGCCGGCGGCGACTTCCCGGCGCAGTTGGCGGCGCGCGCCGCGGCCTTCATCGACGACGTTGCCACAGCCCGGCTGGCGGGTCAGCGGTTTTAACGGGTGAACCGGGTAAAGCGGCTAGCGCACAACGCGCTGCTACACCCACAGAAACCGATAAATCATTTCCTCCTGTTGCCGATACATTTCACTTTCCTGCACAACCTCAGATAGCTTTCGTTCTGTCTCCGAAATCTGACTTCGCTGCGCGCGGTGTTGCCATTCTTCGTAGGCGATGGCCTCTGGCCGCATGGGCCGTAAGACTATCAGTTGCTGCGACGGTACTTCTACCCCGCGAAATCCTTTCTCTTCCAGCGCTCCGACTACCACCGTCACAGTGGGCATGCAATTGGGCAATGAAGGGAAAAGCGCCCAAACTACGCGCCACTCGCTGTCCACATGTCGGGCCCGTAGCGGCCGCGCATGGGTGAATGGCCGAAACATATCCGGATTTGAAGTGCTCCACTCCAGCGGTTGGTTCGCAAAGTCGGCCAGCGCGGCACAGTACTGCAGGCCTTGTGTAACGGCCGCCTCATCCTCGAACAGTTGATTCAGCGTGTTCACCATTCGGAGCATCGCAAGCCGAAAAACCACGCCTCCGAAGCTGTGCTCCTCCGGGTGGGCCACCCGGTTACGCAGCCGCCGGAGCCCGTCCAGCCACCAGCCCAATTGCTTGGCTGGCTCGGCTGCCTCGAGCGCTTTGATAAGTTGCTGCAACGACCGGTTTGCGCCCGCTGGTAGTCCCAGCTGCTGGCAGCGCAACCTGATGGCCATCTCCAGCATCAACAGCAGCTTGTTCAGCGCTTCATCGTAAACAGGATAGTGATACCAGGCGAGGGCCATTAGGTGGCTGGCCGTGGTGTAGGATTTGACTACATCCTCGGGGACACCCGCGTGGAAGCGAGGCGGAAATACATACAGTGCTTCGAACTGTTCGCGGGTGGGCGCGCCGAATCTGGGCCAGCGGTCATCAGGCTGATAATACATGTAGCAAATAACAACGCCCGACTAGCAACGCCCTATGGCTGCAGCAATATTTGGGGCCTACTGCTTGCTCTTGCCACGCCGGAAGCTCAGGTACTGGAGCAGCAGGCGCCCCACCGCACAGGTGCCGCCGATAATGGCTGCAGCATGCTCAATGGTAAGAGATGTGATGGCGTGGTGGACGTGGGCCACGCCCTGGGTGATGATACCGTGCATATTTCCCGCCGCTGGCTGGGGAATGTGACAAGCCTGCCAGCGACAGAACAAAGGGACTCATCGGCCAGAGCGAAAACGGCGTACTAGGTGGGGTAGTACCCCAACATTACTTTTTTGCTGGAGCTATTGCTTTGATTCTCAGCAAGGATTTTAAGGCACTCGCCATTCTATCCAGCAGTGGCGTAACGGGCTCCTTTTTACCGGGGTCCCATTGCCGCTTTTGTAGCGTCTGTAAGTGCTTCGCAGGGTTACCAAGTTCTTGACCAAAGAAGTTGGCTAAAGACTTCAGCGCAGCCTCACGGGGCCCACCAATCAGCCCCGCTTCTAACAGAGCGTAGCCTAGCTCAGCAAGGTCGGTTTTACTACCCTGCCAAGCCAAAACAGGTGATAACACTTTATCTTTCACACCAATGTCAGTCGGGCTGGGATTCAACCACTCATATACCTGGTCTCTTCGGAATTTGCCGACGTCTTTGATAAGCTTTAAAAATTGCACAAAGGATTCATTAAAGATTTTGAAGCCTGTTCCTGCAAAAACATGAATCGACCCTTCTGTTTCATTCAATGAGCAGTAGAGGCTTATTTCATGGCAAAAGTCTTGAATACCATCCATCCACTTCAGGTGTGCAGTTTGATTTGGTTTGTGGTCTCCAGAAAGGACAGAAGAGTAAAACTGACTTAGCTGAAGAACAATTCGGTCGTATTCTTTGAATGCAATTTCTTGAGCTACTATAGAGAATACGTCATAATCTAGTTCATGCGAAAGGTCATCAATTTGTGTTTGAGATAAGAGGGTTAAATCTTCGTGGGTATAAGGAAGTACATCTCCTAAAATGTTGATTGCCTCAGTCCAGTCAGCCATTTTCTCTACGCTCTCCCCATTGGCTATAGCTGCAGCAATTTCGCGGTAGATTTTATTAAAGTCTTCAGTCAAAAAACCTGCATAAGCTATCACCTCATCCTTCCAATAGCTGAGCCTGCTCCTATAGCCTTTTACTTCCCCTACCCACCATGGGATAGAAAGAAAAACAGCACCATCCTCACCCACTAATTTATTGAGAATGAAATCCAATGTTTGTATCTGATTTGGCAGAGGTAGCTTCAAAATAAATTCTGCCACTGATTCCTCAAAATTTTCACCGGCTGCGTATGACCTATGAGCAAGCTTGATTAGCGCTAACTTATCGAATCGGCCGGAGCAAGTGCCCTGAACGCCGCATAATTGATTGATAAACTCGCGTTCTGCTGGGAAGCTTAGCATTGGTTGACATGCTTATTTTTTAGGGGAATCCTCTGACTTGGTTTTCAGCAGTTGTTTCAAAGCTGCCCCGAGCCGGTCTATAAGCGGCGTTATTGGTTCCTTGCCACCAGGGCCCCATTTGCGTTTTTGCAAGGTTTGCAAGTGCTTCGCTGGATTGCCTAAGTCTTGCCCAAAAGAACTTGCTAACGCCCTCAGTGCCGCTTCTCGCGGGCCGCTAATTAAGCCAGCCTCCAGCAAGGCATAGCCTAATTCTGCCAACTCCGTTTTGCTGCCCTGCCATTGCAAATCCGAGAGTTGGCGAGTAACTAGGCCCGGCTTTGGCTTGCCTTCTGAGTCAACATTCCAGTAAAACGCCTCATAGTATCTATCCCGAGCTGCACCCAGCTTGGCACGCCATTCTATAGCTGGAGCATAACCAGCCTGTTCCTCGTAATAAAGGCCGCTGATTAAATCGGTTATGCTTGTTTCAAGCTTTCCCTGCCACCAGCGCGAAGGAGACGCTGTCCATCCTGCTTTAGGGTCTTCTATAAAAGTAAGGTGAGACGACAAAGTGTAAATAGTGTCGCCCATTGTCTTACTAGTCACTATGGAAACGGCACGAGCGGCAACAGTGTCATTATTAAAAGGCTGGTCGTCAAATGGGAAAGCGTCTCCATTTTCAACGTATTCTTTTATAATGGCATCTAAGTCTTTCGAGATAAAGCCACGCATGCTTTTTACAACTGAATATGCTTCGCCCCAACTTTTTATCGTTTCACTTTCAGAGTCTAATCTTGTTGCAATTCCGCGTGCGACGTTGAATGTCATCTCCGAAATTGCGTCTCTATCTACTCCAATAAATTGCCCAACTTCTCCCAATTCGCCAAGCCAGCAACTCTTAGGTTTGCCACGAATACATTCCTTTATCCACCATTCGCACGTATTAAAGTGGGTAGAAGAGGGGTCCAATTGTTGTAATACATGATTTAAAATCTGAATTTGATTTTCTCGTGGCAGACCCATAAGCATCTGCTGAATAGAATTTTCTAAATCGCTTTTAGCCTCTCTTGCTTTGTGATACAGTCTCAGCAAATGAATGCTGCTTTCTGGAAAGACGTTCTCAATCTTCCATAATTTATCAATGAAATCTGTTACAACTGGGATGTTTAACATGATAGATTGAATTAGCTTGAGGCAGAGGAATCACCGTCATTGGCAGGCATTTCGTGAAACCGCGCGAACTCCTCGGCCACGCGCTGGGGCGTCAGGTTGACGTAGCGCTGAAACGACTTGTAGGAAGTGTGCCCGGTGAGCTTCATCACGAACTCGGCGCTCATGCCCTTGCCCAGGTTCAGCGTGACGAACGTGCGGCGAGCCGTGTGCACCGTTAGCTTTTCGTACTTGGGCGCCGTGGCCACGTCGGCCACCCCGCCGCGGTAGCGAATCACCTCGACGGGGCTGTCGATGCCGGCCAGCTGCCCGAGCTCCTTCAGGAAGCGGTTCAGGACAGGGTTGGTGATGGGTTGGCTTTTGTGCGTGGCCAGCTCGCCGGTCAGCAGCCGCTCGACGATGCCCAGGGCGCGGGCACTCAGCGGCACGTTCACCACCGCGCGCGTCTTCTGGGCCGTGAGCCGCAGGTGGGCCGGCAGCGTGGCCGTGGCGGGCCGCAGGTGCTGGGGCCGGATGCTCACTAGGTCAGAATACCGAAGGCCTGTGTAGCAGGCCAGCAGGAACCAGGCGCGGGCTTTCTCCAACCGGCTGCCGGCGACCAGCTGCAGCTCCTCCAGTGCGGCCAGCTCAGCCGCGCTCAGCGCCATCACGTCGGGCTCACGTCGGGCCCAGCTCACACGGTCGAGGGCGGTACTCTCCGTGTAGCCTCGCTTGGCCGCCCACTTCATGAAGGCTTTGAGCCGGCCCAGGTGCTTGTTGATGGTGTTGTCGGTGAGCTTGGCCACGTTCAGCAGGTAGGCGGCCCAGCGGTCGCCCACGGTGGGCGTCAGCGTCTCGAAATCGATGGCGTACCCGTTGGCCTCCGAAAACTCGCGCAGGTGGCGGCCGGCGGTGGCGTGGGCCTGGGCCGTGCGCACGGTGCCGGCGGCCCGGGTGTAGGCCACCCACTCGTCGTAGTGCTGCCAGAATACCCCACCCGCCGGCACTTTGGCGGCCGCCGGTTCTGCGAGGCGCTCCGGAGCGGCCGCCTCGCGCAGCGCGGCCGCAGTCGGCACGGTGCCGGCCGCCAGGTGCTCCGAATAGGCGAGCAGTAGCCGCTCGCTGATGCCGGCCAGCGCGTCGTTGAGGTGCCCGTTCAATTCATTGCCCCGACCGCGCACCTGGGCTCGCTGGTCAGCTTTGAGCCACTTGCTGGGGTGAATGCTCTGCCCGGTGTACACCTTGACCCGGTTGCGCCGGTCAATGGTGAGCAGGGCGTAAATTGCCGTGGGGCGGTCTGCCCCCGGCTCCTTCAAGTGAAAGGATACCGTCGCCATAAAATGAGTGTGTAGTTGCCATGCTAAAGATAGGGTGTGTACCCCGACAAGGGTACACGTGGGGGTACACACGCTGCGATTTAAACAGTGCGTACCCCGACTAATCCCGACAACTGCACATTGCGAAAGCGGTTTGCAGGCTAGAAAGGGCCTTTTTTAGTCTGGCTAGTATAAGGGCTCAAACATAGGCCGCAATCCAGTCCCCGCTACCTAGAAAAAAGGCCGTTTGCAATTCGCAAACGGCCTTTTTGTTTTGCTGCCAAGCTCATTCCCGCAGTAATAATGCGCGATGATGGAGCCCTTTGCCCTGCGTTGGCAAACGGGCGTGCGGCTGGTTTCGGACAGCCAGCCACTACCGTAGCTTTGTGCCGAGCCATTCGCCGTGGCTGAGCCGCCAAGGAGCGGGCCGCGGCTAGCTGCATTCTACCCATGCTTCTGACCGGTTTCCTCCACCATTTGCTGACGACTGGTGCCGTTACCCTAACGGCCCGCCCGGTGCCTTTCGAGCCGGCCGACCTACTGGCTGCCGAAGAGTTGCTGCGCGCCTACTACGCCGACGATGTGCGCGAATTGCCCGGTCCGGCTCCGGCTTTTGATGCGCCGGCAGCGAGCTGGGCGGCGGCCTACCTCTACCACACCGTGCAGCTGGCGCTGGTGCGCGAGCTGGATGAAACCGTGGTGCAAACGCAGCTAGCCGATTTCACGGGCGAAATCACCCCGGCCGCCATCTATTCGGCTGACCTAACCTTGCGTTACCTGCCCGATTTGCTGCGGCTGGCCAAAGGCCTGGCCCCCGGCGATGCGCTGGTGGGCCGCCTGCGCGCCACGGCCGGGCAGTGGCCTTTTTCGTTTGTGGGCGCTGAAGAAGGCGCGGCCGGTGCAACCGAAGCGGAAGCGCGCATCCTGGCGCATTCGGCGCTGCAGCAGGAATACATCGACCGCATCATCCGGACGCAGGACCAGGTGCGGGCTGCGCAGACGCACCTGGCCCCGCTGGTACACGCGGCATTGGGCCAATACGCCGCTACCTTGTGGCCCGATTTCGCTGCCTTTTCACTACCCGCTTAAATGGAAAACCTACTGACCGAAGAATGGCTGCTGGTCGAGCAGCTCAACCGCGTGGCCGCGCACCTCAAAGCCACTTTTGTGGGCAAGGACGACATCATCGATTTGATGTGCCTGTGTTTGGTAGGGCGCGAAAACCTGTTCCTGCTGGGGCCACCCGGCACGGCTAAAAGTGCGCTGGTGCGCGCCCTGGCCCAGCGGCTGCAGGGCAACACCTTCGAATACCTGCTCACGCGCTTCACCGAACCCAACGAGCTGTTCGGGCCGTTCGACATCCGGCGACTGCGCGAGGGCGACCTCGTGACCAACACCGCCGGGATGCTGCCCGAAGCCCACTTGGTATTTCTGGATGAGCTGCTGAACGCCAACAGCGCCATTCTCAACAGCCTGCTGATGGTGCTGAACGAGCGGGTGTTCCGGCGGGGCCGCGAAACCCGCGCCCTGCCCGCCCTGCTGATGGTGGGGGCCAGCAACCATTTGCCCGAAGACGACGCCCTGCAGGCCCTGTTCGACCGTTTTCTGGTGCGTGTGCACTGCGACTACGTGGCCCCCGAGGCCTTGGCCGATGTGCTGGAAGCCGGCTGGGCGCTGGAGCGCACCAACGCGGCCGACGCACCCACCATTTCGGCCGAAGCGGTGCTACGCCTGCAGGCCGCCCTGCCGCTGGTAGACCTGCGCCCCGTGCGCCCGCTCTACACCGACCTCGTGCGCAAGCTGCGGCTGGCCGGCCTGGCCGTGTCGGACCGCCGCGCCGTGAAGCTGCAGCGGCTGCTGGCGGCCAGCGCCCTGCTGTGCCAGCGCACCACGGCCATCGCCTCCGACATGTGGGTGCTGCGCTACATCTGGGACACCGACGAGCAGCGCGAAGTAGTGGGCAGCATCGTGGACGCTGTGGTGCACGCCGACACCGCGCCGGCCCAGCACCCCCGGGCCGCCGGCCACGATGCCCCCGATGCCGAGGCCCTGCTGCGCGAAATCGAAACCCTGGCTGGCCAGTGGGAACTGCCCGCCACCTCGCCCGCCGAGCGCACCACCATCAAAGACCAGCTGCGCTACCTGCACGGCCGCGCCCAATGGCTGGCCAACGACGAGCAGCGCGCCTACGTGCAGCAGCCCCTGGATGCGCTTTGGCAGAAAGTGTTGCAGGCATGATGACCGAGCGCATCCTCGTGCTGGCGGCGGCCGACCGCGAAGCCCTGGGCCGCGTGCGTCACCTGCCGGGCCTGCAAGTGGCCGAGGCCGCCGGCCAGCTCTGGCTGCGCGGCCTGCCCGCCACCGCCGAGCTGCCGCTGCCCGTGCGCGGCCTGCCCGCCGTGGCCGCCTATGCGGTTGATAGCGAGGTCCGGCTGTTTGCCGGCGGGCAGCGCACGCCCACCGCCCGGCTGCCGGCCGGACTGAGTTGGCAGCCAATTCGGGCCTTTGTGCCGCTGGAGCTTCCCACGGCCGCTTTGCCCGCTCAGGGCGCGCCGGCTTATCGGGTGCGGCTAGGTGCGTCGGCGCGGGCTGAGGCGGGCGCGGGCCTGCTCACCGACCTGGCCACCTGGCATGCTTATGCCGAAACGGCGCCGGAAATTCGCCTGCGCGCCCTGCGCTTTGCGGTGGCGGCCGATGGCCGGGTGCTGCTGTTGGGCGTGCCGTTGCCCCCGCTGCCGGGCCAGGAGCTGTGGTGGCGCGCGGGCCTGCTGCTACCGGCCGGCTTCGATTTTGAGGCTCCTCTGCTGGCCCCGCTGCTGCGCCAGAAGCTGCAAACCGCGGCCGATGACGTGCTGCTCTTTGCCGCCGATGGCCGCTGGGAGCGCATACCGGCGGCGGCGGTTTTGCCCGTTACGCGCAGCGCGGTGCGGTTCACGATGGAAGGGTTTGGGGATGAATGAGCTGAATAATGCACCCGGCCCCTCGCACCAGCCCAGCCTGGGTTTCGACTATTTTCAGAGCCCGAAAGGCTCGTTCTGGAATTGGGTGGAAGAAGGCAAAGTGGTGGAGTGGAAACACGGCAACACCATCTGCTACCGCGAAGATTTGGCGGGAAGCCTGCGCAGCCTCGTAGCACAAGGATTACCGCCATTGGCCCCAGTGCTGCTACTGCTGGCCGCCTGCGCCGATACCTGGCCGGACGGCAGCAGCGGCCCGGCCGTGCTGCGCAGCTTGGTGCACCACTTGCCGGGCGGCCCGAAAGACCCGCACGTCGGCATATCGGAAAGGCAGGTGAGCGAAACCCTGGAGTTTATGGACGTGGTGCGCGGCCTGCCCGCCGGGTTGCGGCAGGGCGTGGCCAAGGCGCATCTGTTGCAAACGATTTTCAGCGTCCAGGCTCCGCTGGTGGCCCCGGATATGGCAGGGGCGCTGCTTGACGACTGGAGCAGCGGCCGGCTGGATTCGGCCCTGCGCAGCGCCCCGGGCGGGCAGCTTCTGCGGCGCACGTTTTTTAATGAGCTGGACTGCCTGGTGCAGGCGCGTCGGCGCTTCCCCACCACCGAAGCCCTTGCCCTGCACCTGCGCACCGGCCTCGACAAGCTGCCCCCGCCGCTGCCCGAAGCTGGCCGCCATCTCCTTGGAAACCTGATTGCCGCCGTGGCGCTGCACCGGCATACCCGGGGCAATAAGGCTCCTCAACCATTGCCGGACGCACCGGCCACCATCGACCTGCTCGACCAGTTGGCCCAGGATGCGCGCACGGCCGGCCTGGCCCGCCTCACCCGGCAACTGGTGGCGGCGCTGCGCATTCCGCTGCACGCCAGCAGGACCGGCAACCAGCCCATCGGTGGCGTGGCCGACATCAGCAACCGCGGCAACTTCGACCGGCTGCTGCTGAGCGAGCTGGCCCACGACGACCTTTCGCTGATGGCCCGGCTGGTGAACAACGAGGCCTTGTACCTGCGCCGCGAAGCCCCGCCGCAGCCCGAAGTGCAGCCCCGCGCCGTGCTGCTCGACACCACCTTGCGCATGTGGGGCGTGCCGCGCGTGTTTGCGCTGGCCGCCGCGCTGGCCTGGGCCCGCAACTCGCGCCAGGGCCGCCCGCCGGTGCCGGTGGCGGCGCTGGCCCTCGGCGGCCAGCAGGCCACGCCGCTCGATTTGGAAACCTTTGACGGCGTGGTGGCCGCCCTGGAACGGCTCGACCCGGCCCCGCACGCCGGCCCGGCTTTGCAGGATGTCGGCCACCACCGGCCCGCCCCCGGCGACTGTCTGCTCATCACCGAAGCCGGGCTGCTGCACCAGCCGGAGTTTGCCCGGGCGCTGGCCGAAGCCGGCCCGATGCTGCGCTTCCTGCTCACGGTAGACCGCAGCGGCGAGCTGCAGTTCTACGAGTACCAGAACGGCCACCGCACGCTGGCCAGCACCACCCGCTACGATTTGGCCGAGCTGCTGTTCGCAGCCGTGGTGGTGCCGCGCCGGCCGCTGCTTCGGCAAATTGCCGCCGACGGGCCGGCCTTCTGGCAGTACGCGCCGGCGCCGCTTTACCTGCCGGTTACGGGGCTGCGGATGTCCATCAAAAACACGTTTTACGTGCCCCAGATTGGGGTGCTGGCTATTGTCGATACTCGCAGGGTGCTGTTCTGGCCCGATAAAAGCTTCGGGGCGCGGGAGCTGCTGCCGCAGATTGAAGCGGGCAGCTATTGGTTCGGCAGCGATGGCCAGCAAGAGGTGTATGTGCTGGTGAGCGGCCCGCAGCTGCTGCGGGTGTATGCCTTCAGCGCCGACATCGAGGCCACCATGATGGATTTGTCGGCGGAGCTGAAAATGGGCGAGGCCCCGGCCGGCGTGGTGTTCAAAGACCAGTGCTACTACGTGCCGCAGCCCGATGGCGTGCTGGTGTTCGACTGCGAGCAGTGGCGGAAAAGCGACAGCCGGAATTTTACGGTTCCCACGGCCACGCCTTCCGGCTTCCGGCCCGATTTCGGCCACATCAAGCGCCACGTCAACAACGGCTACACGGTGCTGCAACGGGTGAACCGCCTGGAAGTGAACGGCCTGGGCGAGCTCGTGATTGAGGGCCACGAGCTGCGCCTCATCAGCCATTCGGCCTCGCTGCACCACGGCCTGCACCTGATGAGCATCACGACCGGGCAGCAAGCCACGTACCGCACGAAGGCCACGCTGGACCACACGCTGCCCCTGGCGGCCAACGAGCAGGTGCTGCTGCGGCATTTCCGCTGGCCCGATGGCAGCACGGCCGTGGCCGACACGCGCGGCCTGCTGCACCTGCGCAGCGCCGATGCCAGCGTGCCGGAACTGGCCGTGCTGCTGATTCTGGGCAAACCCACCGCCGCCTGGGCCGCCGATGGCACCGTGTGCGGCCCCGACTATTTCACCGGCCCCGACCCGGTGCGGCGGCTGCCACCGCAGGAGTTTCAGCAGCAGTATCTTCAACGTTTCATCGCCCACCTCGGCTAACCGCTCATGCTCCTCACGCTTCGCTACCACGAAACGGCGCAACGCCCGGCCAGCGCGGCCTTCCTGCGCGGGGCCGACCCGGCGGCCTGGCTACGCGAGCTGAGCCGCTGGAACCTGCCCGCCGCCCAGCTAACCTGCTACCTCGTGCCCGAGTCCATTCGCTCGGTGCAAGTGGCCGGCCTGTTCGTGGTGGCTGCCGGCGACCTGCCCGCCGACGTGCTCGAACCCTACGGCCGCGAAGCCGACGGCCGCCTCTACGTGCCCGTGGGCGCCACGCTCTGGCCTGCCACGGCGCCCGGCGAGCTGGCGGGCGCGCTGCTCTGGCCCCGGCAATTGCTGCACCCCGGCATCGGTTTGGTCGGTTTCGATACGGCCGACGAACTCGACCTGGCCACCTTGCTCGACTGCCCCGCGTCGCGCCCCACCGACTGGAGCCGCGCCCGGCCGGGCCTCGCGCCCAGGCCGCGCCTGCAGCAAGTGCGCGTGCTCCAGCCCACCGTGGAAGAAGTGGTGCAGAGCATTCAGGAAGAAGTGGGCACCGTACCGCTCGCCCAGTTGCCGGGCCTGGCCGACGACCAAACGGGGCCGCTGCAAACGGCCTTCGACAACCTGCGCCACTGGTTGCTGCGAGTGGGGGCAGGCCTGTGGAGAATACGCCCCCGGCCCTTGCTTATCGACTGGGGATTTTTTGGTAAGGTGCTGGGCGGAGCCGCGTTGGTGCTGGGGGTGTTAGCCCTGATGGCGCTGCTGTTTAGTGCGCTGGGCTCGCACTCCGTGGCGGGCCTGATAATGCTGGTGGTGATGCTAGGGCGGCTTTTCATGCGCTTGCTGAATGAACGTAGCCCCGCGCCGACTGCGCCGCGCCGCCCCGCGCCCGCCGCCCCGGCCCGGCCCGGGTTCGGGCAGCGGGTCGAGCAATGGCTCAACCGCCGCATTCACAACCTGGAGCAGAAGCGCCAGAACGAGATTGAGCGCCTGCTGAAGCTGTTTGGCGAAAGCCTGGAGGAGGCCCTGAAGTACGCTATTCCGCTGGGCGGGCCATACCAGGACCGCGGCCGCGCGCCGGAATCGGCCCGGCTGGGGCAGCGCAACACCGAATTCAACCTCGGCCGCCTGGGTGGCGGTGGCCGGGTCGATGCCTGGAACCTCGATTCCTACCGCCACAGCCTGAGCCTGCGGTACCGCGCCGCGGCAACGCAGGAAATCAATGCCGGCCGCTTCAAAAAAGCTGCTTACATCTACGCGCACCTGCTGGGCGACTACCCGGCCGCCGCCAACACCCTGGAGCAGGGCGGCTTTTGCCGCGAAGCCGCCGCGCTTTACAAAGACCACCTGCACAACAAGCCGGCCGCCGCCAAGTGCCTCGAAAACGGCGGCCTATTGCTCGAAGCTGCCGAGCTCTACGCCGAGCTGAAGGAGCACGAAAAAGCCGGCGACCTGCACCAACGCCTTGCTCAGCCCGCGCTGGCGGCCCGCCACTACGAGCGCGGCGTGGCCCTGCTGCTCGACAACCACGACCACCCCGCCGCCGCCCGCCTGCTGGCCCACAAGCTCGTCGATACCGGCCGGGCGCAGGAGGTGCTGCTGCAAGGCTGGGCCAGCCCCAAGCAGCCCGAAGTGTGCCTGCGTCAGTACTTCGACCTGCTGGCCGCCGCTCCAGGAGCTGACCTGAGCGCGCCCGTGCGCACCATTTTTGCCGAGCACACGCCCCGCGAGCGGCGCGTGCCGCTGCTACGCGTGCTGGCCACCCTCAGCGAAAAGCACCCGGCCCCGACGCTGCTCAGCACCGCGCGCGACATTGCCTACGAGGTGGTGAGCACCGAAGCCGCCGCCGGCAACCTCGCCCACCTGAGCCTGCTGCGCCACTTCGTGCCCGACGACCGCCTGCTGGCCGCCGACTGCGGTCGCTTCATCAGCCAGCCGCGCGCGCGGCCCGCAACTGGCCCAACCGCCGGCCTAACCACGTCGCCGCTCGACCCCACCATTCACTGGAAAGCTGCCCTGACGCACCGCCACCAATGGGTGGCCGTGGGTGTGCGCGACGAGCGGCTGCACCTGGCCCGGGGCAACTGGTACGGCCAGGTCGAATATTACTCGTGGATAACCCCGGTGCCGGCCGGCACGGAAATCGTGCTGGTGGCCGACGAGCAGCACGGCCCCCGCATCATCCTGCGGCCCTCGGAGCAGCTTTCGTTGGAAACCAAGTATCTCCCCCAAAACAAATATTTCGCCGAAGCCCTGACCGTGGAGTGTCCCAGCTGGCTGCCGCCCTGGCCCGCCCGTGTGTGCCTGCTGCCCGACGGTGGCACCGCCACCGCCCGGCTCCAGAACGGGAACATTGTGGTAGAGCGTTATTTGGCTGAAGGTAAGCGGCGAGTCCCATTCGCGCACCCATTTGCCGAAGGTAATCCGGACGAGTACGCAAACGGCCGCAACTGGCCGGCCGAGCTGCTTTACCGCGATGGGATGTACTATAGCTACTGGCAGCACTGGTTGGTATGCTGGGCGGAAGACGGCCGCGGGCGCACCCACCAGCTACCGGATGGCGAAATCCTGCAACTTGTGCCCTCGCCCTACACGCCGAAGCTGCAGCTGGCCATAGCCATGCAGGAAGACCTATTTAACTGGGAGCCCACCCAGCCCATCAGTAACGAGCCGTTGCCCGCTTTTTTGTCGACCTACAGCCTTGCCGGCAACCTACAGTTTGTGGGGCCTGAGCATCTGGTGGTGCTCGATGATTCATGTGTCGCACTGCTGCGGTGGGAAGAAAAGGGCTACGATGAAGTGCGGCTCATCGAGCTAAAAAGCACCCCGGTAGCCGTGCTGGCCACCCGCGACCGCCAGCAATTCGCCGTGCTGGAAGAGAGCGGGCATATCTCCCTGCATCAAATCAGCGACGATTGATGGTGCAGTCATTTAAAATGGGGCTGACAGGTACCAAACCGTCATGCAGCGCGCAGCAAAGCATGACGGTTTAGATGTGGCTGGGTAGCTTCATTACGCTACCTCACCACCGCCTGCTTGCTGGCCGAGCGGCCAAACTTGGTGGGGAAATACACCAACTCGGCCTTGGCCGGATTGATGGTGTATTGGCCCCGGAAGCGCGGCTGGAGCGCGATGCGGAACTCGTGGCGGCCAATGGGCAGCTGGTCGAGGAAGATGCCGGTTTGGTGGCGCAGGTATTCGCGGTGGGTTTCGAGGTAGTTGGGCGCAGCCGGGTCGCCGTAAGAGCAGCCGGCCGGAATGGGCACTTCGAGCAGCACGTAGCGGGCTTCGGCCTTGACATCGACGGTGACAACCAGCTCGGCGGGCTGGCCGGCGCGCAACAGCACGCGGGTGCCGGCCTGGCCCGCCAGCGCCGTGCGCACCGTGAACGCGCCGGCCACCGGGGCGGGCGTGGGGTTCCAGCGCGTTTGGTAGGCGGTGGCGTACACGGGCAGCAGGCCTTCCTTGTGCAGCAGAATGGGGCCGGCCGTGGCAGGAATTTTGGCCGTGAAAGGAAACTCGCTCACCGTCTGGCTCAGCCCGCCGCTGAGCCGGGCGCGGGCAAAGGTGGCCGGCCGGCCATCGGCAAACAGCTCGGGGCCAATGGTTTCGAGGATTTGGGCGGCTTCGAAGGTGCTGGTCCAGTGGCCGCCCTCGCGCAGGTTGAGCAGGCCCAGGCGCAGGTGGGCTAGTTCGGCCTCGTGGCCGGGTGCGGCGCGCAGCACCCGGTAGGCCAGCAGCGTGGAGCCCACTTGGTTGCGCAGCAGGAAACGGTAGTAGGTAGAGGCGTGCAGCGTGTCGCAGTAGAACACGCCACCGAGCTGGGTGCGCAGGCGGTAGCGGCGCAGCGTATCGAGCTGGTAGGGCAGGCCCAGCTGCTGCCGCAGCGCCGTGAGGGCCAGGTAGCGGTCGAGCGGCTGGCGGCCGGTCTGGAGGCGGTCGAAGCGGGCTAGGTAGGTGCGATAGTCGGCCGGCGCGCCCAGATGGTGCAACAACGAGAGCAGCCGAATGAGGTCGTCGGCCGACTGGTAGTAGCTGCTGTAGTAGGCCGGATGTGCCCGGCGCAGGACGGCCACGGTGGCAGCTTCGCTCAGCTGAGCATCGAGCTCACGCAGCAAAAAAGCCTGAATTGGGGCGCGGTCCAGCTTCAGCTTGTAGCCGGCCTGCTCGGCCTCCAGCAGCGCCTCCAGCACGTGCGAGGTGGCCCAGGGGCTCACCAGCGAGTTGGGCCAGGTGCCCCACAGCCCCTCGGGCTTGTGCCGGCCGGCCAGCAGCTTGCGAATGAGAAAGTTCACCGCCCGGTCGCCTTTGAAGGGCTGGGCCTGCACGGCGCGGATGCGCTTCTCCAGCAGCAGGGCCTTCAGCTTGGAGGCGGCCTGCTCGTTGCAGAGGTAGGCGTAGGATTGCAGGTGCTCGATTTCGGAGAGCAGCAGCGGCAGCGCGTCGCTTTCGAGCCGCACGGTGGCCTCGCCCAGCGTCGGGTCAATCATGAATTGCACGGTGGTATCGGCCGCCGCCAGCGTGGCGAAGGTGCCCACGGTTTCGCGGGTGCCGGCCGGCAGCACGGCCAGGGTGCGCTGCTCGCCGTCCTGGTAGCCATTGGGCTGGGCCAGGGCGAAGCTCACCGTCACCGAATCGGGCCCGGTGGGCGTGGGGGCGGTGAAGGTGAGCGTATCCACGGCCGAGGGGCTGACGAGGCGGGCCTGGCTGCCCAGTACTTTGTCGCCGTTGCGGAAGGTGGTCGTTACGCGGGCCGTGTCGAATCCGTAGTTCAGGCTTTTGCCCAGCAGTTGGGTGCGGTCGCCGGCCACCAGAAAACGGGGCGTGGCCAGCTCGGCCCGCAGCTGCTTGAACGATTTCAGGCGGCCAGTGGCCTGGCCCAGCCGGCCGTGGCGGTCGGACGCCAGTACGAAGCTGTCCCAACTGGTCACGTCGTCGGGCAGCACCACCTCGGTGCGGGCCTGGCCGCGGGCGTCGGTAGTCAGCAGCGGCCGCCACCACCCGTAGTCGCGGAAATGGCGGCGCAGAGCCAGGCGCGGGTCGCGGCCGGGGCCGTCGGCATCGGCGCTTTTTTTGGTGGTGAGGATGAGCACGCCGTTGGCGGCAGCCGCGCCGTAGAGGCCGGTGGCCTGCGCCCCGGCAATGGTGCGGGCGTTGGCCAGCGTAGCCGGGTCGAGGTCGGCGGCCAGGCCATTGAAGGGCAGCCCGTCGAGGATAATCAGCGGGCTGTTGCTAGTGAGCGCGGCCGCCCCGCGAATCATCACGCGGGCGCCCGCGCCCGGCTGCGCGCCATCAATGCTCACGCCCGCTACCCGGCCGCTCAGGCCACGAAGCGGGGCCGCCGAAATAGTCTGCACCGAGCCAGTTAAATCTGCCCGACGAGCCGAAAAATAACCCGTCACCACCACCTCGCTCAACTGCTTGGCATCAGCAGCCAGCTTCACGGTGAGCTCGCCCAACCAGCCCAGTGGAATTTCGCGGGTCACGTAGCCCACGCTACTGATGGCCAGGGTACTATAGCCATCGGGTGGCACCTGTAGTACGAAGCTGCCGTCGGCGTTGGTCGACACGCCCAGGGTAGTGCCCTTCAGCAGCACCGTCACACCGGGAAGACCTTCCTCGTTGCTTTGGTCGATTACCTGGCCGCGGATGGTGCGCCAGCCCGGTTGTGGCTTGGATGGCGTTTCGACCCGAATGACGCGGCGCTGCTCCACGTCTTTCATGGTCGTGCCCAGCTTGGGGCGCAGCCGCCACAGCAGCTGGTTGAGGCGGTGGCCGAGCGGGCCGGCGGGCACGCGGTCGGTGCGCTGGAGCTGGTAGTAAGTCTGGCCGTTGGGTTGGATGAGCACGTCCTCGGTCGGAGCTAAGCAGGAGCTGTCGGCCAGCAGCACGGCCACACGGTAGCGGCCGGCTGGCAGGGCGTGCAGCGTCATGGTGCCGTAGTAGCGCACGAAACGCAGGAATTTGGGCTGGTCGGCGCAGATGAGGCGCACGTAGCGCGGTGCCGGCAGCGCGGTTTCGGTAGGGTTGTTGGGCGGCGGTGGGGAGCGCAGCTCCAGCCGGCCCTGCCCGGCGGGCGTGCTCCACGGCGCGTCAAACGCGTTGTCGAGGTAGACTGGAATGGTGGGGGCCACCCACTGCGGTTGCCGGCGGAAGTCGGCTTCGGTGTAAGCAAACCCTTTCAGCGGCAACCAGCCATAGCCGGCCGTGCCGTTCAGCGGGCCCAGCAGGTTGGCATCGAAACACTGCATTTTGAGCAACTGCGGCCCGAACGAATACTTGTAAAGCGGCTCAAACAAAAACTTGCGCCGCAGCCCCAATGGGTCGCGCAGCAGTACCGAATCGGGCCGGAACGGCCCCGCCACCCGGCCCGAGTACGTCCGGCCGCCGAGCGGGCGCAGCAGCCGGCCCTGCCGCAGCGTGGGCGCGGTCAGGCCGGCCTCGTCTACTACCACCAGCGTGCGCTGCAAAGCCAGCAACTCATCTGGAATGAGCTGTGGCTTCACCTTCTGCACGCTCAATTCATAGCAAGGTTGATTAATATCGATGCTAAGCGTGAGCTTGTGCAGGGGTTTCAAATACACGCCATCGAGGCGCACGAGTCGCGTGCTGGTGCGGATGCTGATGTTGTGCAGGCCACTGTCGGCCACCACGGTATAGGGGTCGTTGCTGTTGATGTGGTGGATGTAGCCGGGCTGCCCGTCCACGTACACCGCCACCGGCGGCTGCACCCGGCCCGAGTCGACCACGAACACCGCCACCTGCGTGAGGCCGCCCGGCGCGGGCCGATACTCGTGGAAAAACCCGTTATCCGGGTACAGAAACCGATAAAACGTGAGCGAATCAAGTCCCAGCACGTTGCGCCAGCGCGGCCAGTCGAGCAGGCGGCGCGTGGGCTGGTGGCCGAAATCGTTGGCCAGCCCGAAGCGGCGCAGCGAGCGCCGGCCCGCCACCGGCCGGGCCACGCGCAGCACCGGCAGCGCGGGCACGGCGGCCTGCTCAAACTTGCTGGTGTGGGCGTAGCTGGTGAGGTCGGCGTTGGGCACGGGGCGGCCGCGCTCGTCGGTCACGGCAAAGCCGAGGCTGATTTTCTGGCCGGGGTAGGCCACGGCGGGCTGCTGGGTTTCGATGCGCAGCTGCGGGGCGGGCAGGGCCACGGTGTACTCGGCGGTGCGCAATTCGCCGCCCCACCAGTAGTGCAGCGAGGCGTACCACGGCTCGGCGCCCGCGTGGGGCACGGCCAGGCGCAGGGCCGGGCCGTAGCCGCGGTAGCGCAGGCGGTTGCCCTGGTACACGTAGTACCAGAATGCGAGGCGGCGCGGGTTGTCCACGGCCAGCACCAGCGAGTCGGCGGGCCGGTCGGAGAGCAGGCTCAGGCCGGCATTTTCTTCGTCGAGGTCGAGGCGGGCGGTGTGGCCCTGCGCGTCGCGCAGTTCGTAATAATCGGCCTGCGCCTGCACCGGCGCCGCAACCGGTAACTGCACCGGCCCCCGAAACAGCCAGTCGCCGCCCACCTTGCGGTTGGCCGAAATATGCAGCGTGGCCGCGTGCGGCTGCGCCTTGCCCAGATGTTCGTAGCTGAGGTGCACCGAGTCGCCGCGCAGCTCCAGCTTCAGCTGGCCGGGGTCGCGCAGCTGCGGCACCACGGTGCTTTCGGTGCGGCGCTCGTTGTCGGCGGTGAGCAGCGTGGCTTGCACCTGGTAGCTGAAATCGACATCGGGCAGGGCGGTGGCGGGTACGTCGAGGCGGGTTTCGCCCAGCGCATCGAGGGGCTGGCGGCGGGTCCAGAGCGTGTCGGGCACGAACAGCTGGCGGCGCGGCAGCACCCCCGGCGCGCCGGCCGGCGTGAGGCTAAGCTGCACGCGGGCATCGAGCAGATTGAGGTCGTTGGCATCGGTGCCGCGCACGTACACGGCCTGCGGCTGGCCCGCGTGCGGGTTTTTTTCGGCCACGCGCAGGGTGTAGCGGCTGTTTTTTAGCTCGTAGTCTTCGAGCTTGAACTGGCCGCTGGCCCGCACCTGGCCGCGCCGGTCCTTCAGCCGGAAGCCCACGTAGGTATCGGCCCGCAGGCCCAACGTATCGGTCAGGGGCAGGGTGTAGAGGTAGCTGCCGGGGCGGCTGGCGCGCAGCACGGCCAGGCGCTTGCCCTCGGGGTGGGTGTAATCGCCGCCCAGCCACAGCGTGAGGGGCTGGCGGTAGGGCTTGCCATTTCGGCGGCTGAGCACGCGGGCTTTCAGGCGGAGGGTGTCGCCAGTGGGGCGGTAGCGGGGCTGGCTGGTGGCCACGTAGCTGGTCCAGCGGCCGGCCTGCTCGTCGTTGTCGTCAGAATCTTCCCGCTCGGGGTGACGGCGCTCCCGGCGCTCCTCGCGCACTTCCTCGTTGAAAATGGAGCGCAGCAGCCCCACCAGGCCCGTCGACACGTACGAGGCGTGGCGCAAGTCATTCACCAGCTGGCGCGTGGGCCGCGTGAGGTAGCCCAGCGGAAAGCCGTACACCACGCGCCAGTAGGCGCGCCGCAGCCAGGGGCCGGCGGGCCGGCCGTAGCGTCGGCGGCCTTCAGGAAACGTCTGGCTGAGCGGGTGGAAGGTGGTGCGACCGGCGTGCGTCACGGCCACGAGGCCGGCCCGGCCGCCGCCGGCTTGGCGGTAGCTCTGGGTAGCGGCATCGAAGGGCAGCGGCCGGCCGGCTACGGCTACCTGCGCGTCGGGCAGCGGGCGGCCCAGCGAGTCGCGCACCACCAGCGTCAGGTCGACCTGATTATCAAGCAGCGCCACTTCGCGGTCGGTTTCGGCGCGCAGCTCATACACCAGCTGCGCGCCTTCGGCGTGGGCTTCGAGGTAGTAGCCGGGCGGCAGCGGCCGGCGCACGGGCTTGTCGGTGGCAAAGGAGTCGACGGCCTGCGCGAAGAAATCGGCCCGCGCCGCGCCAAGGCCGTGCTCGTAGAGCTGGCGGGTCTGGGCTTCGCTCAGGCGGAAAACTTTGGTGAGGTAGCTCTGCTGGCGGGCCTCGGCCACGCGGCGTTGGGCGTGGGCGGGCAGAAGCAGGCAGCAAAGGAACGCGAGGAATAGCAGGCAGCGCATGAGCCGGGTTGTGAAGGGTTTTACCTCCTGATGCCCGGGCTAAACGAAATGCACAAGCCTGCTGGCCAGTGGCCCGCGCGCCGGACTGGCGCGCAGCGGCGGCTGGCCCGAAAAAAGCAGATGGCTTCGGCTACTTGATGAGAGATGGCCAGGAAAGCATCAGGCGGTGGGCAAGAAGCCTCTTAGCCTTGCCTAGAGATGAGCTTAAAAAGCGGCTAGTGTGCTGAGTTTTAAGCTCGACAATAACTGCCTTTTCGCCTCCTGCGTTATGCTGGGGTACTTTATTCTTTCACCTTTTCCCTCTTTTTTATGAGTTATATCAAAGCCGGCCAGGACGCCAATGGCGAGGACATCAAGCTGCATTATACCGACCAGGGCAAGGGTGCCGTGGTGGTGCTCATTCACGGCTGGCCCCAAAGCCACGAGGCCTGGACCTACCAGCTAGGTGAGCTGCCCAAGCACGGCCTGCGCGTGGTGGCCTACACCCGCCGCGGCTTCGGCAATTCCTCCAAACCCTTTGAGGGCTACGATTACGACACGCTGGCCGACGACCTGAAGGCCGTGCTTGATACGCTGAACCTGCAGGACGTGACGCTGGTGGGCTTCTCGATGGGCGGCGGCGAAGTGGCCCGCTACATGAGCCGCCACGGCGGTGCCCGGATAGCCCGGGTGGCATTCGTATCGGCCGTGACGCCCTACCTGCTGAAAACCGACGACAATCCCGATGGCGTGGACAAGTCGACGTTCGACGATATTCAGGAGAACATCGCCAAAGACCGGTTTGATTTCCTGCAAACCTTCGGCAAACAGTTTTACGGCGAAGGTGCGCTGAGCAAGCCCGTGAGCCAAGCCGTGCTCGACTGGTCGTTTGGCATGGCGTCGCTCGGCTCGCACCAGGCCACGGTAGCCTGCGGCCACTCTTTCGCCGAAACCGATTTCCGCCCGGACCTGGCCAGCATTCGGGTGCCCGCGCTGGTCATTCACGGGGCCGACGACAAAACCGTGCCCATCAAGAACAGCGCCGACCGCATGCGTCAGCATCTGCCCCACGCCACCTACATCGTGTACGATGGCGCGCCGCACGGCCTGTTCATCACCGAGAAAGACAAGTTCAACCGCGACCTGATTGATTTTGCAACCGGCACCGACTTGCGCGGCGGCCAGACGCAGGACAGCTAAGGTTTTCGGACCGAAGTAGCCAAACAAAAAGAACGTCCTGCTGAGCTGGTCGAAACAGTTCAGCAGGACGTTCTTTTTGTTGCTTAAACGGCGAGACTATAAACTGCCTATTGCTGTAAAAACGCCCGCAAATACGGCGCAGTGCGGCTTTCCTTCGCCTTGGCTACCTCGCGCGGCGGGCCGGCGGCTACTACGCGCCCACCGTCCTCGCCCGCGCCGGGGCCGATGTCAATTACCCAATCGGAACCGGCTACCACGCGCATCTCGTGCTCCACCACGATGACCGTATTGCCGGCTTCCACCAGGCCTTCGAGCTGGAGCATAAGCTTCTCGGTGTCGGAAGGATGGAGGCCGGTGGTGGGCTCGTCGAGCACGTAGAGCGTGTTGCCGCGGCCGATGCGCTGCAGCTCGGTGGCGAGCTTGATGCGCTGGGCCTCGCCGCCCGAAAGTTCGGTGGCGGGCTGGCCGAGGCGCAGGTAGCCCAGGCCCACTTCGCGCAGCACCGTGAGGGCGCGGAAGATGGCGGGCTCGTCGGCGAAGAACTCCCAGGCGTCGTCCACGGTCAGGCCCAGCACTTCGGCGATGTTGCGGCCGCGGTACTGCACTTCGAGCGTTTTGGCGTTGTAGCGCGCGCCGTGGCACACCGGGCAGGGCGCGTACACGCTGGGCAGAAACAGCAGCTCCACCATCACGAAGCCTTCGCCCGAGCAGTTTTCGCAGCGCCCCTTGGCCACGTTGAAAGAGAAGCGGCCGGCATCGTAGCGGCGCTTGCGGGCCTCGGGCGTGGCAGCGAACAGCTTGCGCACGTGGTCGAACAGGCCGGTGTAGGTGGCCATATTAGAGCGCGGCGTGCGGCCAATGGGCTTCTGGTCGACGCGCACCAGGCGCTTGATTTTGTCCAGGCCGGCCGTAATCTGGCCGCCCAGCGTGGCTGGCGCGGGCGCGGCCAGCGGGTCGGTTTCCTCTTCTTCGGCTTCGATGGTTTGGCCCAGGCTTTCGGCCACCAGCTCCACCAGCACCTGGCTCACGAGGCTAGATTTGCCCGAGCCCGACACGCCCGTAACCGTGGTGAACACGCCCAGCGGGAAGTCCACGGCCAGGTTTTCAAGGTTGTTGCGCGTCACGCCGGCCAGCTTCAGCCAGCCGGTGGGCGTGCGGGGCGGCACGTCGGGCAGCGCAGAAGTATCGAACAGAAACTGGCGCGTCTGTGAGGCGGCCACAGCTTTCAGACCTTCGGGCGGGCCGCTGTAGAGGATTTCGCCGCCCTTCTCGCCGGCCGCCGGGCCCACGTCCACCAGCCAGTCGGCCTGGCGGATTACGTCCAAATCGTGCTCCACTACGAACAGCGAGTTGCCTGCGCTTTTCAGGCCGGCCAACGCCTTCAACAGCGCTTCGGTATCGGCCGGGTGCAGTCCGGCGCTGGGCTCATCGAGCACGTACACCACGCCAAAGAGGTTGGAATAGAGCTGAGTGGCCAGCCGTAGGCGCTGCAGCTCGCCGGGCGAGAGGGTAGGAGTGCCGCGCTCCAGCGACAAATAGCCCAGCCCCAAATCGAGCAGCACCGTGAGGCGGGCGGCCAAATCTTCGGCAATGCGCCGGGCCACGATGGCCTGCTCCGGGTGTTCCTTGTCGTGCTGCTGCTTCCCCGCTTTGCCCTCGGCAAACGGGGCCAGCAGGGCCGCCAGCCGCTTCAGTGGCAGGCGCGACATTTCGGCAATATCGAGCCCGGCAAACTTTACCGATAGCGACTCCACCCGCAGGCGCTTGCCGTGGCAGGTGGGGCAGTCGGAGCCCAGCATGTACTGGGCCACGCGCTTCTTCATCAGCGCGCTTTGGGTGGTGGCGAAGGTGTGCAGCACGTACTTTTTCACACCCGTGAAGGTGCCCATGTAGTTGGGCGGCTCGCGGCGCTTGATGGCGCGCTGCGTCTGCTCGGGCGAGTAGCCGGGGTACACGGGCAGCACGGGCTGTTCCTCGGTGAACAAAATCCAGTCGCGGTCCTTCTGGGGCAAGTCTTGCCAGGGCGTGTCCACGTCGAAGCCCATGCTCACCAGGATGTCGCGCTGGTTCTGGCCGCCCCAGGCCTGGGGCCAGGCCGCAATGGCCCGCTCGCGGATGGTGAGCGTGGGGTCGGGCACCATGCTGGCTTCGGTTACCTCGTACACGCGGCCCAGGCCGTGGCAGGTGGGGCAGGCGCCCTCGGCGGTGTTGGGCGAAAAGGCTTCGGCGTAGATGATGCCCTGCCCGGACGGGTAGTCGCCGGCCCGCGAGTACAGCATCCGCACGAGGTTGGAAAGCGTCGTGACCGAGCCCACCGACGAGCGGGTGCTCGGCGCGCCGCGCTGCTGCTGCAGGGCCACGGCCGGCGGCAGGCCCTCAATTGCCGTCACCTCGGGCACGGCCATCTGGTGAAACAGCCGCCGCGCATACGGCGACACCGACTCAAGGTAGCGCCGCTGGGCTTCGGCGTAGAGCGTGCCGAACGCCAGGCTGCTTTTGCCCGAGCCCGACACGCCGGTGAACACCACCAGCGCATCGCGCGGAATGTCGACGTCGACGTTTTTGAGGTTGTGCTCGCGGGCCCCGCGCACGCGCACGAAACCGGAGAAATCGGTGGGGGAATTATTGGGCATAGCGGGAAGCAGGCGAACGGTCAGAAACTGCATACGCACACGGCGGCCCGGCATCCGAAAAAAAGTGGGTGGGGTGTTGGTGGTGTGCGGCTTTACTTTGGGAACGCCTTGAATTTCCGCCTGATGAAGTCTGCCCGTTTTTTGGTTGTTGTGGTGCTAAGCTTTATGAGTATGGCAGCCTGCGCCTCAGCAACGCTACACCAGCAATCCAGCAAAGCCTTGCGCTTTTCTGGCCATATTTTCGATTCGGTGAGCCGGCGGCCAATTGCAGCAGTACTGGTGCGGCTCATCAGTGAAAGTGGATGCGACTACGGTGGTGAAGCCCTAACTGATAGTCTGGGGCATTTTGTGTCGCAGCTGAATTGGAGGCCCAGGGGTGCCATTTATGCGGCTGTGAAAACAACCTATTACGAGGGGCAGGTACTTATTGAATCGGATAAATCGGCCGAAATAGTGCTGCTGCTGCATCGGAACAGCTTTCGTTTTGCGCCGGCTGCTTGTGGGCCGCTGGCTGATTCGAACCGGGTGAATCCTTATGCTTCGCAATGCTTGTTCGGGAATTGGCCCAGCAAAGGATTCCAGTCATTCTATATCGCAAATCCCGGCAAGCAGGCGGCGGGCTATTTGCGAACCATTACATTCGACGAAGCCAGGATGGGAAGCATATGCAGTCAGTTTCGACTACGCGTGTTTGCGGTTGATGCGGTGACCCAGGAGCCGCGTGGAAACATCCTGACCGAAAACGTTATGCTGTGCCTTTTTCGTAATCCAACACGTCCGCCTAGGCTGGTTACCTACGATATCAGCAGCTTTGAAATTCCAGTGCCTGCCAACGGTTTTTACCTTAGCCTAGAAGAAGTTACCAGTAGCGATAAATTTTACCCCTGCCCTGACGAATTACCTAACTACTCGCCTACAGGCATGGTACTGAAGGCACCCTGCACTTACGAGCAGTGCCAAACTTGGACCTGGAAAAACATGGTGACTACAGAAGGCTACTGGACCCCACCCGCCGAAAACTGCTGGCCGCTCTACGAAAGCGCCATCAGCGTGGAGGTCAAGCCCGCCCCGGCGAAGCGCTAGCCGCTACCACCGCATTGCCAGTCCGCGAAATCCTGCCTATTCTTGAGGCTGCAATTTCCTTCCTTTCCGTGAAATCAGTTCTACTTGCGCTGCTGCTGGCCGGGGCCAGCCTGGCCGCCCGCGCCCAAACCTACTACCTCGACCTGAGCTTCCAGGTCTTGGATATTCCCGACAATACCTGGGCCGTGGAAAAGGTGGTGGATGGCCGTGCCGGGCAGCCGCCCATCGGCATCGTGTACCGGGGGCTGGGGGGCAAGTCGGCGGCCGTGGGCTTCCGGCAGGGAGTGGAAACCGAACTGACCACCTTCCTGCAACAGGCGCTGCCCATGCGGCCGGCCAGCAGCCACACCATTGTGCTGTGCGTGCGCAGCCTGCACATCGGCGAAACCATGGGCGGCAACAAGCAGCAGGCCACCGCCGACCTCAGCGCCGACGTGTACGAGCACCTGCCCACCGGCTACCATTTCGTGCGCAGCGTGGGCAGCTTTGCCAGTTCCTACGGCCACGAAACCACCGGCCGCCACGCCGGCCACCTTACCCAACTCCTCAGCGATTGCCTCCGCCAGCTAAGCCTGGCCAATTGGGCCGAGGTTGCCCGCCAGCCCGCCCGCGCCCTGGCCGCGCTGCCCGCCGACCGGCCCGCGCCCCTGGGGGCCGGCGGCAAGCGCGGGCCGGCCATTCTGCGCGAAGCCCCGCGCCGCGGCCTCTACTTCCGCCTCGACCAGTTTCTGGCCAACCAGCCCGACACCACCAGCACCATTGAAATTGATACCATCCGGCGGCACTACCAGAGCCGGCTGGCGGAAATGCAGTGGCGGCAAGTGGCGCGGGTGCGCCCGCTGGCTTCCAATGCCGTGCTGCACCGCGTGGTGCCCGACGGCCTGTGGGGCTTTTCGGATGGGCAACAGGCCTTCGTGCGCTACGAAAAGCAGTTTTACCCGCTTATGCGCCAGGGCAGCCAGTTCACTTTCGTGGGCGAAGCGCCGATGGATGTGGTGTACATGGCCATTCAGTCGGAGCGCCAGGCGCGGGCCGGAGCCATGGGCGGGCTCGTCGGCGGAGCCATTGCCGGGGCCACGTCCGGCGGCATGCCCGACCACACCGCCGAGCCCATGGCCTACGGCCTCGACCTGCGCACCGGAGCCATCGGGCCATTTCCCGGCCAGCACACCGCCCTGCGCCCCGATACGGCCTATGTGTACGTGTACCAGATGCCGCCCGCCCAGCCGGCCGGCGCTGCCCGGGCAGGCGGCGTGGTGGTGATAGCCGAGGGCCGCGAGGCCGGCGTGCTGAGCCCCGGCAAGTACCTGGAAATACCGTGGACGCGCTTCGGCAAGCCCCTGCGCATGTGCCTCACGGGCCTGCCAGCGGCCAGCCCCTGCCTGCTGGTAGTGCCAAATACCGGCCAGCTCAACTACCTCAGGCTCGACGCTGCCAACTCCCGCCAGCCCTGGCAATGGGTGTCGACCGCCCAAGGCGCGGCCGACCTCGACGAGCTGGACCGGCTGGCAAAAGCAACCCGGTAAGAACGCCGGACTGGTGGCCGCCCGGTGCTGCCGGAAGTATTGTTACTGCGGCTGCTCCAGCAGCGCCAGCACGGCGGCCGGGTCCTCTACCTCGATGATGAGCTGCTGGTAATCCTCGTCGTGCAGGTCGATAACAACGGTTTGTTCGGGGTGCACCACGTCCACAAATGTGGGTTTCAGGCCGGTCTGGCTGTTCAGGTAAAACGTGCCGGCCTTAATCACCCACGGCACGGCGGTGCCCAGGGCCCGAATACCGCTCAGGTCGCGGGCGGCGGCGGCATCCTGGCGGGCGCCGGCAATGTGGGCGCGCGGAATGGTGAGCGAGCTTTTGAAGGCCCAGACCTTGTGCAGGCCCTGCACCGTGAACAGAATATCGTCGCCTTGTTGCGTGACAGAAACCATGAGGAAAGGAAGTTGGGAAAGGGGAAAGAAAAAGCCGTCGGTCATCCTGGGTAAATTCAGGATGACAGGCGCTAGGCTGCCGCCGGAGCCGCCACCGACTCTCTAGATGCCGCTGCGACCGGCTCGGTTGCCTGCCCGCGCATCATCATCCAATACACCAGGCCCGACACGGCGAAACCCACAAACCACGCGTAATTATACAGGCCCACCAGCGCCGGCCACACCGCGTCTTTCGGCAGCACCCCAATGGCCGTGAAAAAGCCCGGCACGTTGGGCAGCACGCCCACCACCAGCGCCAGCATGGCCGCGTGGTTGATGCCGCCGCGGTAGGCGTAGCGGCCGGTGTACTGGTACAGCTCGGGCAGGCTGAGGCGCTGCTGGCGGATGACGTAGTAATCCACAATCATGATGCCGCCGATGGGCCCGAGCAGCCCCGAGTAGCCCACCAGCCAGGTAAAAATGTAGCCCGAGGGGTCGGCAATCAGCTTCCAGGGGAAGATGAGCAGGCCGATAACGCCGGTGATATAGCCGCCGGTTTTGAAGCTGATGCGCTCGGGCGAGAAGTTGGCGAAGTCGTTGGCCGGGCTCACAATGTTGGCCGCGATGTTGGTGGCCAGCGTGCTCAGGGCCACGGCTAGCATGGCGGCGCTCACCAGCAGCTTGCTGTCGAAGCGCCCGGCCAGCACCACCGGGTCCCAGATGGTTTTGCCGTAGATGACGAGCGTGGCCGAGGTCACGACCACGCCCACAAACGAGAACATGGTCATCGAAGTAGGCAGCCCGATGGCCTGGCCCATTTGCTGGGCGCGCTGGCTGGTGGCGTAGCGCGTGAAATCCGGGATATTGAGCGAAAGCGTGGCCCAGAAGCCCACCATGCCCGTGAGCGAAGGAAAGAAAAACGCCCAGAACTGTGCGCTGGAAGTGAATTTGCTCGGCTGCGCCAGAATCGGCCCCAGCCCATTACCGGCCGAAATGGCCCACCACAGCAGCGCCAGCGCCGCCACCGGCAGGAAAAACGCCTTGAATACCAGCAGCTTCCGAATGCTGTCGACACCCTTGTGCACCACGTACATATTCAAGGCCCAAAACAGCACGAACAGAATGGCCGGCCCCGTGGCCAGCCCCCAGCTGGCCGGGAAAATGGCCGGCAGCGTAGCCAGCCCCGGCACCCACAGCACGGCCATCTGGTACAGGGCGTAGCCGCCAATCCAGGTTTGAATGCCAAACCAGCCGCAGGCGATAATGGCCCGCAGCAGCGCCGGCACCTGCGCTCCGCGCACCCCAAAGCTGGCCCGCGCAAACACCGGGAACGGGATGCCGTACTGCGCGCCGGCCCGGCCATTCAGCAGCATGGGCACCAGCACGATGCTGTTGCCCAGGAAGATGGTGAGCAGCGCCTGCCACCAGTTCATGCCGCCCTCGATGAGCGAGCTGGCCAGCATGTAGGTCGGGATGCACAGGCTCATGCTAATCCAGAGCGCGGCGTAGTTGCCGGTGCCCCAGGTGCGCTCGGCCGGCGGCACGGGCGCCAGGTCGGGGCTGGTGAGGCCGGGGTCGGCGGGGGGAGTGGGCGTAGCGGTAATCATGGCATTTTCACTCAAAAGGAATCAATGGCCGGCGGCCGGCGGGATGGCTGGCAGAGCGGCTGGCACCGCTGGCGCGGCGGTAGGAGCCGTAGCTGGCGCGGTGGGCGTCGTGCGGTGCTGGCGGCGCGCCGCTTCGGCCTCGTAGAAAGCGGCTTCGTCGCGGTAGGGCTGTACGTTCCAGGTGGGGCGCTCGCGGGCGATGGTGGCCTGCGAGGTTCTGAGGCGGGCCCAGGTGTCGGGCGTGCCAATGGCGGCGCTCGAATCGGCGAGCATGGCCTCCTGGCACTTCTGCAGCTCGGCTTCCTGCAAGGCAATCTGTTCGCCGCCGGGCGTTTTTAGCTTGCCCGGCGCGGTGCGCTTTAGCGGGTAGGCCTGGCCCCGATACGTGGCGGGCGTCACGTTCACGTCGGTGGTGTTGGCGCGCGGGTCGGCCGTCTCCACGTAGTTGCGGGCACCGGCCGACGAGCGGCTGGCCATCGCCGCCGAAGTGCCCACCCGCACGCCGGTCGAAATCAGATTGATGAGCTGAGCCTGGGCGGTAGAAGCGGAGCCGAGCAGCAACAAGAGCAGCACTTGTTTCATGCAGGTAAGATGGGTAAAATGAAAGGGTTATGCAATCGGGCTCAAGATACATGAGTTCGGCGAAATGCCTTGGCTGCACTCGCCGAAAGCGTTGTTGCCTGAGCAGACAAGTACGCCCGCTTCCGGCGCCGACTCGCAGCGTCCACGCTACAGCAGGTCTACCAGCACGGGCACGGCCAGCGCGCCCATCACAGCCACTACTACCCAGCCGGCGGCGAGCATCCAGCGCGGGTGGCGGTAGCCGCGCATGAGGCGGGGCGTGGTGGCGGCCACCAGCACAATGCCCAGCGCGATGGGCAGAATCAGCCCGTTAATGGCCCCGGCAAACACCAGCAGCTGCGTGGGCTTGCCGATGAGCACGAAAACCAGTGTCGACAGCACGATGAAGACGGAGATGCAGGCCCGCTCGTAGCGCGCGAAAACGGGGTGGAAGGTTTTGAAAAACGACACCGACGTGTAGGCCGCGCCCACCACCGACGAGATGGCCGCGCTCCACAAAATCACCCCAAACACCCGGAAGCCCCACTCGCCCGCTGCCACCCGAAACACACCCGCCGCCGGGTTGTCGGCCGGCAAAACCGCGCCCTGGCTCAGCACGCCCACAATGGCCAGGAACAGCGCAAACCGCATAATCGTGGAAATGACAATGCCGCTCACGGCGCTGCGCGTCACCTCGGCCTGGCTTTCTATGCCCTTAATGCCCGCATCGAGCAGCCGGTGCGCGCCCGAAAACGTGATGTAGCCGCCGACAGTGCCGCCCACGATGGTGACGATGGCGGCGGCGCTGATTTTAACCGGCAGCAATGTGTGGTGCAGCGCCTGCAACAGCGGCGGATGTGCGCTGTAGGCAATGCCCAGCGTGAGCAGAATCTTAACGGTGCCGAGCACCTTGGTGAAGCCGTCGAGCATCTTCCCAACTTCGCGCACCCAGAACAGCAGCAGCGCCACGCCGCAGCTCAGCATAGCGCCCTTTTCATAGCTGAGGCCGGTGAGCACATTCAGCCCCAGCCCGCAGCCGGCAATGTTGCCGATGTTGAAGGCAAACCCGCCCAGAATGACCATGCCGGCCAGGAAATAGCCCAGCCCCGGCAGCAGCCGATTGGCCAAATCCTGCGCCCGCAACTCGCTCACCGTGAGGATGCGCCAGGTGTTGAGCTGCGCGCCGATATCGAGGACTACCGACACCAGAATGACGAACCCGAAGCTGGTGAGCAGCTGCTGGGTGAACACCGTGGTTTGCGTGAGAAAGCCCGGGCCGATGGACGAATTGGCCATCAGGAACGCCGCGCCCAGCGTGGCCCCGCCCCACCAGCGGGTTTTTGGTAATGGTTTCATTTTGTGGGAACTGGGTGGCCCGCTTGCAACTCCACCCCAGCGGCGCGCAACTCGTGGTTCAGTCGCTGGGCAAACTCCAGCGCGTGCGCGCCGTCGCCGTGCAGGCACACGGTATCGGCCCGAATGGCCACGTCCGAGCCTTGCTGGCTGCGCACCGTGCCGTGCTGCACCATGCGCAGCACCTGCGCAATGGCGGCATCGGCGCTGCTGATGAGGGCATCGGGCTGGCGGCGCGGAGTCAGGGTGCCGTTGGCCTGGTAGGTGCGGTCGGCAAACACTTCGTGGGCGGTGCGCAGGCCAATTTTCTCGCCGGCCTGGGTGAGCTCGGAGCCGGCCAGGCCGTAGAGCACCAGTTCGGGCTGCACCTTGTACACGGCTTCGGCAATGGCTTGGGCCAATGCGGCGTTGGTAGCGGCCATGTTGTAGAGTGCGCCGTGGGGCTTGAGGTGGTGCAGGCGGCCACCCTCGGCTTTTGCCACGGCCTGCAAAGCTCCCAATTGGTACACCGTCATATCAAAAGCCTCTGCGGCCGAGATATCCAGGTTGCGCCGGCCGAAGCCCGCCAAATCGGGCAGCCCCGGGTGGGCGCCGATGGCCACGCCGTGCGCCAGGGCGGCGCGCACGGTGGCGCGCATCACGGCCGGGTCGCCGGCGTGGAAGCCGCAGGCCACGTTGGCCGAGGTAATGAAGGGCATGAGCGCGGCGTCGTTGCCGAGCGTCCAGGCGCCGAAGCTTTCGCCCATGTCGCAGTTCAGGTCGACGGTTTGAGGCATGTGGAGGAAGAAGAGGAGAAAAGAAAAAACGGTCATGCTGAGCGCAGCCGAAGCATCTCTACCGCAATAGTAACTTATTTGCTGGCGCGGTAGAGATGCTTCGGCTGCGCTCAGCATGACCGTACTGTATTACCTGCCGAAAACCGTTTCCATTCCCCGTCGCAACCCCGCCACCGCTTGCTCCCGCGCCGCAACCAGCGCCTGCGCCTCGCGCACCGACACTTCCCGAAACCGTAGCTGCTGCCCCGGCGCGGCCTGCGCCAGCGCCGGCCAATCCACGGAAATAACCAGGGCCAGGCGCGGGTAGCCGCCGGTGGTCTGGTGGTCGGCCCCCAGCACGATGGGCTGCCCGCCGGCCGGCACCTGCACCGTGCCAAACGTGACGGCGCTCGACAGCAGCTCGGCTTCTTCGTGCCGCATCAGCGGTGGGCCGCTTAGGCGGTAGCCCATGCGGTCGGCCGCGGGCGTGATGGTGAACGGCTCCTGCCAGAAAGCCTGCTGGCTTTCGGCTGAAAACTGCCCGTACTCCGGCCCGCGCACGGCACGCAGCACAGGGCGGTACGGTGGGCGCGGGCATAGCGCCGGGCCGGGGGTGAAGCTGGCCGCTGTCCAGGCTGCTTTAGGCTGCTCAAGCAATTGCATCAGCCCTGAGCCAATCGTCGACGGTTTACCCACCGGCAGCACGTCGCCGGCCCGCAGCGCCCGGCCCTCGTGCCCGCCGAAACTGGCGCGCAGGTAAGTGCTGCGGCTGCCTAATACCAGCGGCACGGCCACGCCGCCCGCCACGGCCAGGTAGGACCGGCACCCCGCCACCGCCGGCCCGAAAGCCAGCTCGGTGCCCGCCGCCACCCACACGGCGCGGTTGTCGGCTACCGGCTGGCCGTTGAGGGTGGGGGAGAGGTGCGCGCCGGTGAGGGCCATGAAGTGGTCGGCTTCGAAGCGGATGCGGGGGCCGAGCAGGGTGATTTCGAGGCCGGCGGCAGTTTCGGGGTTGCCTACCAGCAGGTTGGCCACGCGCAGGGCCTGCGCATCCATCGCGCCGCTCACGATGATGCCGTCCTGCTGGTAGCCGAAGCGGCCGAGGTCCTGCACAGTGGTGAGCAGGCCGGGACGAAGAATACGCAGACTCATGGCTGTGGCTGCTGTTCAAATTCCTCTTCCGAAATCGCCACAAGCCGCAGCCGCTGCCCGGCCCGCAGCCGGCTGGGCGCAGCCCATTCCGGATTGAAAAGCCGGAGCGGCGTGCGGCCAATCAGCTGCCAGCCGCCCGGCGTGGGCAGCGAGTAGATGCCCGTTTGCGGCCCCGCAATGCCCACCGCGCCGGCTGCCACCAGCGGGCGCGGCTGCGGCCGGCGCGGCGTGGCCAGCCGCGCATCGAGCCCGCCGAGGTAAGGAAAACCGGGCGCGAAGCCAATCATGTGGACGAGGTATTCGGGGGCGGTGTGCAGGGCAATAACTTCCTCTAGACTCAGCCCGCTGTGCTGCGCCACAAAAGCCAAATCGGGCCCAAACGCGCCGCCGTAGCAAACCGGGATTTCCACGACTTGTGCTGCTGCCGTTGCCGCTGTTGCCGGTGTTTCGGCCAGCAGCAGCTGCAACTGGGTGGCTACCCGCTCGTAGGGTTCCGGGTGCCGGCCGTGCTCGCTCGCTCGCCACGGGTCGTAGTACACGGTGAGGGTGGTGAAGGCCGGCACTGCCTCGCGCAGGCCCACAAACGGCCGCGCCGCCAGCCGGGCGCTGAACGCCGCAATGGCCGCGTGCGTGGCCGGGCTGATGGCGCTGCCAAATTCCAGCACCACGGCCGCGTCGCCCAGCGGAAACAGCCGTACGGGCGGCAGCGCAGGTAGGGGCGGGGCAACACTCACGGGGCAGCGGTTACTTTTGAAGCGCTCAGCACTGGCTCATTCCAATGAATTTTCGCTTTCGTAAATATGGCAGGGCCGGCGCGGTTCTGCTCGGGCTGCTGGCGGCGGCCTGCCACCGCGCGCCGCTTTTCAACACGCCCGTAACGACTTCCCTGCGCCCTGCCGCGGCCGTCGAACCCGACCCGCCCATCACGCCGGGCGTATCCGAAGTGCTGGCCCGGGCGCGGCGGGCTAACATCAGCAGCGTAGCCTACAACTTCAGCCTGAATATTCCGGCGCTGAAAACCGAGCCAATCGAGGCCGTCGAGCAGGTTTCGTTCAATCTGAAAGACAACCGCCACCCGGTGCAGTTCGACTTCAAAGCGCCCACCGACTACCTGCACCGCCTCACGCTCAACGGCCAGCCGCTGGCCATCGACCACCACGACGAGCACCTCGTGCTGCCCGCCGCCGCGCTGCTGCTGGGCCACAACGTGCTGAAAATCGACCTGCGGGCCGGCGAGCTGTCGCTCAACCGCAACGCCGATTACCTCTATACGCTGCTCGTGCCCGACCGCGCCCGCACCGTGCTGCCCGTATTCGACCAGCCCGATTTGAAGGCCACGTTCACGCTGACACTGACCCTGCCAAAGGCTTGGCAGGCCGTGGCCAACGCGCCGGTGCGCGATTCAGCTATCCAAGTTCGTGACGGTTTGTTGCCCGGGATAAAGACTTACTACTTCGCCACTTCCGACAGCATCAGTACCTACCTGTTTTCGTTCGCGGCGGGCAAGTTTTCACGGGTGAGCCGCACCGAAAACGGCCGACCCATGACGCTGCTGCACCGCGAAACCGACCCTGCCAAGCTGCAAAGCAGCCTCGGGCCCACCTTCCGGCTGCACGCCGATGCGCTCAGCTTCATGGAGCAATACACTGGCCTGCCTTATCCGTTTCAGAAGTTTGATTTCACGGCCATTCCCGATTTCCAGTACGGCGGCATGGAGCACGTTGGGGCCATCGACTACAAGGCTAGCAGCCTGTTTCTGGATGAGGGCGCGACCCAGGACCAGGTGCTGGCCCGCAGTAGCCTGGTGGCCCACGAAACGGCCCACATGTGGTTCGGCGACCTCGTGACGATGCGCTGGTTCAACGACGTGTGGATGAAGGAGGTGTTCGCCAATTTCATGGCCGATAAGGTGACGCAGGTGGCTGTCAAAAACTCGAACTACGACCTCAAATTCGTTGTCGACCACTATCCCGCGGCCTACGGCATTGACCGCACGGCCGGGGCCAACCCCATCCGCCAGCCGCTGGCCAATCTACAGGATGCGGGCTCGCTCTACGGCAACATCATCTACCACAAAGCGCCCATTATGATGCGCCAATTGGAGCGCCTGATGGGCCCCGAAGCCTTCCGCGACGGCCTGCGCGAGTACCTCCGGAAATACGCCCACGGCAACGCTACCTGGCCCGACCTCATCGAAATCCTCGACGCCCGCACGCCCACTGACCTGCAGGCCTGGAACCAGGTGTGGGTGAACCAGCCCGGCCGCCCGGTCTTCACCTACCGCATCAGCGGCGGCCACGACCAGCGCTACGGCCTGTATATGACGCAAACTGCCGAGGATGGCTCCGACCGCCTCTGGCCCCAGGAATTCGAGGTGCTGATTGAATCGGCCAGCGGCGAGCAGCAGCAGTTGAGCGTGAAGATGGAAGACCGGGAGAAGGGCATCCGCATTCCGTTTCTGCCCAAGCGCATCGTATTCAATTCCACGGGGCTGGGCTACGGCGTATTTCCGGCCGCGGCAGATTTGCCCGCCACCATCACGCAGCTGAAAAACCCGGTGGCCCGCGCCGCCAGCTACGTCAACCTCTACGAAAACATGCTCCGCGGCGAGGTCGTCAAGCCGCGGGAGCTGCTCGATGCCTACCGCCAGGCCCTCACCCGCGAAACCGAGGAGCTGAACCTGAAGCTGCTCACGGGCCAGGCCAGCGCCATTTTCTGGCAGTTCCTCACGCCGGCCCAGCGCCGGGCCGTGGGGCCGGGGCTGGAAGCCGACCTGTGGGCCGCGCTGCAAAAAACCGCCGCGCCCAACGCCAAAAAGCAGCTGTTCAAAACCTATCAGTCCGTGGCCCTCACACCAGCGGCGCAAACCCGCCTGTACAACATCTGGCAAACGCAAAAAGCCCCCGTCGGCGTGAAGCTGACCGAGGACGACTACACCGCCCTAGCCCTGGCGCTGGCCGTGCGCGACTACGCCGCCCCCGCGCCCATTTTGCCCGCCCAGCTGGCCCGCATCACCAACGACGACCGCCGCCAGCGCCTGCAATACCTCATGCCCGCGCTGGCGCCCGACGTGGCCACCCGTGATGCCTTTTTCGAAAGCCTGCGCACCAAAGCCGGACGTGCCAAAGAAGCCTGGGTGACGGCCGCGCTGGGCTACCTGCACCACCCGCTGCGCCAGGCCACGTCGGAAAAATACCTGCCGGCCAGCCTCGATTTGCTCCAGGAAATCCAGCTCACTGGCGACATTTTCTTCCCGTATTCGTGGCTGCAGGCCACGCTGGGCAGCTACCAGGCACCCACGGCCGCGGCCACGGTGCGGGCCTTTCTGGCCGCGCACCCCGACTACAACCCGCCGCTGCGCGCCAAGCTGCTGCAAGCCGCCGACGACTTATTCAGGGCCGAGAAGCTGGCGCGTTAAAGCCGCCTATTTTGCGGCTCAATTTCAGTACAGTATGAGCGTAGGATTTCAAGCGGGCAGTCAGTCGCGGCATCGTATTCATCAGTTAAGCTGGTTCAGCGTCCTGAGCGGCTGGGCGCTGCTGGCCGCCTGCTCCAGCCCCTCGGCTCCGGAGAAAACGCCCGCGGCGGCCGGGCCGGCAACGGCACCCGCCGCGCCGGCAGCTACCGCCGCCAAGCCTGAAAAAGCCGGTTTGCAGACTTATTATGCCGGCACACTGGGCAACAAGCTGGCCGTGCACCTGTGCCTGCTGCCCGTCGATACCGCCGTGTATGGCGACTATTACTACGGCACTCACGGGGCCGGCCTGGCGCTGCTGGGCCAGCGCCTGCCCACCGGCCAGCTGCGGCTGCGCGAATTTGCCAGCAAGGCCCACCCCGACCGGCCCACCGCCGAATTCCTGCTCGTGCCCGCGCCCGATGGTTCGCTGGCCGGCACCTGGCGCACGCTGCCGCCCGCCCGGCCGCGCCAGCTGGCCGTGGCGCTGCGCGCCTACACCCCGCCGCCCGTGGCCGGCTGCCGCGTACGCGTTGCCAACGCCGACTCTGGCGAGCCCACCATCACCGTGCCCGACGCGGCCATTACCCAGCTCCTGCGCGTGCAGTTGCGCCGGCTGGTGGCCGAAGACGGCGGCGACCCCGGCACCCAAATGCTGACCGCCGAATACGCCGACAACTGCCTGCTCAGCATCATGCTACACAGCGAAATGGTGGGCGCCAGCGTGACCCCGGGCGTGAGCCACAGCGTATTTGACCTGCGCACCGGCGAGGGCCTGGCCATTGAGAATGAGATTGACCCGCGCCAAGTGCCTGCGCTGGTGGCCGAAGCCAACCGCCGCCTGCAGGCACAGCTCCGGCGTTACATCGATGAAAACAAAGCGGAAACCGGCGACGGCGGCGTTCTGATGGAGGAAGATGTAGCCGGCCTGCGCGCGCAGCAGTACACGCGCGCCACTTTCGAGGCCTACAACGGCAGCTACCTGCTCGACGATTCGGTGCGGCTGGCCTTCCCGGTGCAGTACGAGGCCATGAACAGCTTCGTCTCCAAAATGTACACCGACGCCTTTGCGGCGGCCTTTTCTTTCGCCGAAATTCAGCCCTACCTGCGGCCCGATAGCCCCCTGCGCCGCCTGGCCCCGGCGGTTGGTCGGTAGTGGTGCCGGCGTATCTTCGAAGCTCTTTTCTACTTGCCCAAGCCTGCCGATGCCGATGTGGTGCCGCTCTCGTTACTGCCTGCCGGGTGGCGGGCGCTGGCTGTTGCTGGCTGTGCTGCTGCTAGCCGGCCTGGCCGCGACGGCCCAGGTGCCCGTAAAGCGCTGGGACCGCGCCTTCGGCGGCAATTCGGTCGATAACCTCTTTGGTGGCTGCGCTACCCCCGATGGCGGCTACCTGCTGGGCGGCTCCAGCAGCTCCGATGCTTCCGGCGACAAAACCCAGCCTCCGCAAGGCCGCAGCGACTTCTGGGTGGTGAAGCTCGATGCCCAGGGCACCCGGCAGTGGGACCGCACCCTGGGCGGCACCGACGAAGAAGAGCTGCTGAGCATGTGCGCGATGCCCGGCGGCGGTTACGTGCTGGCCGGCTGGTCGGCGTCGGGCGTGTCGGGCCAGAAAAGCCAGCCGGCCCGGGGCGGCCGCGACTTTTGGGTGGTGCGCCTCGATGCCACCGGCACCCGGCAGTGGGACGCCACCCTGGGCGGCGCGCGCGAAGACGTGGCCACCACCGTGCAGCCTACGCCCGACGGCGGCTGCCTGGTGGGCGGCTGTTCGTATTCCGATGTCTCCGGCGATAAAACCGAACCCAACCGCGGCCCCGCCACCACCTTCGATTATTGGGTGGTGAAGCTCTCGGCCACCGGCCAGAAGCAGTGGGACCGCACCCTGGGCAGCCCGGCCAACGACGAGCTGCGCCAGCTGGCCGTGGCCCCCGACGGTAGCTGCCTGCTGGGGGGCTGGTCGGCCGCGGGGCCCGGCGCCGACCGCACCGCCGCCAGCCGGGGCAGTACCGATTTCTGGGCGGTGAAGCTGACCGCCGCCGGCGCCCTGCAATGGGACCGCGCCTACGGCGGCACCGGGGCCGATGTGCTGACGAGCCTGGCCCCCACCGCCGACGGCGGCTACGCGCTGGCGGGCTACTCCACCTCGCCGGTGTCGGGCGAGAAATCGGAGCCCGCCCACCCGGGCAGCGGTGCCCATGATTTTTGGCTGGTGAAAATTGATGACCAGGGCATGCGGCAATGGGACCGCACCCTGGGCGGCACCAACACCGACCAGGCCCACAGCGTGCAGCAAACCCCCGATGGTGGCTACGCCGTGGCCGGCGTGTCGTACTCGGGAAGCGACGGCGAAAAAACTGAACCCAGCCGCGGCGGCGCCGACTACTGGCTGGTGAGGCTCTCGGCCACTGGCCAGAAGCAGTGGGACCGCACCTACGGGGGCTCGGCCACCGATGCCTGTCTCTTGCTGTTGGCTACCGCCGATGGCAGCTACCTGCTGGGCGGCTACTCCTACTCGCCGGCCGATGCCGACAAAACCCAGCCCAACCGGGGCGCCTGCGATTTCTGGGTGGTGAAGGTGGGTACCGAAGCCGGCAGCCTGCCCGGCACGGTTCGCATCGACGGGCCCACCGGGCTCTGCGCCGGCCAGGGCGCCACCCTTACGGCCGTGGCCGCGCCGCTGCCCATAAGCTACCAGTGGAACACGGGCGCCACCACGGCCAGCATTAGCGGGGCGCCGCCGGGCACCTACACGGTCACGGTCACGTTTGCCGGCGGGCAGCAGGCCAGCTCCTCGCACGTAGTGGCGGCGCTGGCCGCCATACCGGCTTTCCGGCTGGGGGCCGACACTACCCTGTGCGACGGCAGCGAGCTGCTGCTGCGCGGCCCGGCCGGCCCGGGCTTGGCCTATCAGTGGTCGGACGGTTCGACAGGCCCCACGCTTCGGGTGCGCGAGGCTGGCACCTACACCCTGCTGGTAACCGCTGCTTGCGGGGCTCAGGCTGCCAGCCGGCGCGTGGCCTACCGCACCTGCACCCTCATTCCCAACGTAATTACCCCCAACCACGACCGGCAAAACGACCATTTTGCCCCCACTGGCCTGCCGCCCGGGCCCTGGGCGCTGGTCGTGTACAACCGCTGGGGCCGCGAGGTATTTCGTTCCGATGACTACCGCGCCGAGTGGGGGGCGGATGCGGCCGCCGGCCTCTATTTCTACCGTTTGGTGCAGCCCCGCACCGGCACCGCGTACCGCGGATGGGTAGAAGTAATGCGCTAAACCACCGCCCGCCCGGCGAGTAGTAGCCCAGGTACGTCGGTCCCCGTTGTGTTCAGGGCCGGTGCGCTGGGGTGGCCCTTGTGGCGCAGCGGCCACCGTTCGCCTCGCCTCACCGTCGAATAAACAGCGCGTTTGCGTGAAGAAGCCGCCATAGTGGTTCCGATAGCGAACACGATATCGGCTTTCTTTGAAAGCAGCCTTGGGCAAACCGGGGTGAGCGGGCCGCTTACTTTGCCGACTTTGCAGCCTGCTGCCGGCGAATATCTTCAGCGAGGTAGAACGCGGTTTCGCGCTGGTAAGGCTCGAGGCTCCAGCTGGGGTTGGCCTGCGCTACCCGCACGGCCGCCTGCTGCAGGGCCGTGCGCTGGGCCGGGGGGCAAACCACGCCCGTCGAATCGGTCACCAGCGCGGCATGGCAGCGTTCCAGTTCCGCTTCGAGCGCCTTAACCTGCTCGGCACCGCGCTTGGGCAGCTGCTCGTCGGGCGTGCGCTGCCGCTTCAGCTGCCGAAACGTGGCGGGTACCCAGGCGGGCGTGGCCAGCGGCACCGGCGCGGGCGGGCGCACCGGCGCGGGCGGTGGCACCCGCTTGCCCACCGGCGCGCCAGTGCTCACCAGGTGGCGGCGCGTGTCCTCATCGAGGTAAAATGCGGCTTCGCGCTGGTAGGGCAATGCGTTCCAGCCGGGGGTGGTTTGCGCCAGCCGGGCCGCCGCCTGTTGCAGAGCCGTGCGCTGCGCCGGCGGGCAGATAACACCGGTCGAGTCGGCCAGGTAGGCTTGGTGGCAGCGCTCCAGTTCGGTTTCGAGGGCCGTGATTGGTTCGGCTCCGCGCGCAGGGAGTTGTGCGGCAGCGGTGCGTTGCAGCTTCAATCCCCGAAACCGGGTGGCAACCTCGGCGGCCGTAGCCACGGGCGCTACCGGCGCGGGCGGCGGGGCAACGGGTGTTTTTTTAGCACTGGCCGATGCTGGCAGCGCGACGCGTACCCCGGCGCTAACCAGCTGCCGCCGGGCATCTTCGTTGAGGTAAAAAGAAGCTTCGCGCTGATAAGGCAATGTGTTCCAGGTCGGGTTGGTTTGCGCCAGCTGCACGGCCGCCTGCTGCAGGGCCACGCGCTGGGCCGGCGGGCAGACCACGCTCGTCGAGTCGGCCAGCAGCGCCGCGTGGCAGCGCTCCAGCTGGGTTTCGAGGGCCGCAATGGCTTCGGCGCCGTGCGGGGGCAGCTGCCCCGCCGCCGTCCGTTGGAGCTGGAGCTTCTGAAAATCGGTGGCTACCTGGGCTGCCGATTGCACCGTTGCAACCGGCGCCGCTGCAGCTGCGGCCACCGGCCTTTTGGGGAGGGTTGCCAAGTTGATGCCGGCCCCGATGAGGTTTATCAGTGCCCCCTGTGCCTGCGCAGGGTGATTTGCGCCGAAACCGGAAAAAAGCAGTGGAAGCAGTACATGTTTTTTCATAGTAGAAAAAAGGAGGAATTCAGGAGTACCAAGATACGGCCAGTCAGCTACCGCAATCCTGGCGAAGCGGTGGCCAGCGGCAGCCACGTCCGCAATTGCGAACGTGGCTGTACTTTCGGGAGCACCAGCCCTGCGATTGGGCCTGTCCTTCCGGCTTTCCGATGAAAAAAACTGTTGCCCTTGGCCTGTTCAGCGCCGGCCTGCTGCTGGCCTTCCGCCCGGCTCCGCTTTCCCCCGAAACTCTCAAAACCGAAGCCCTGCAGGATTTGCAGGCGCATTATGCCGAATACCGGCAGGTGGCCCAGCGCATCTGGGGCTTCGCCGAAGTAGGCTACAAGGAAACCAAAAGCTCGGCCCTGCTACAGGAAACGCTGCGCAAAAACGGCTTCACGGTGCAGGCCGGCGTGGCCGACATTCCCACGGCTTTCGTGGCCACCTACGGCAGCGGGCAACCGGTTATTGGCATTTTGGCCGAGTACGATGCGCTGCCCGGCCTGGCCCAGCAGGCCGTGGCCGAGAAAACGCCCATTGCCGGCCAGGATGCCGGCCACGGCTGCGGCCACAACCTCTTCGGCACGGCCAGCGTGGCCGCGGGCATCGAGCTGAAAAAGCTGCTGAGGGAAGGCAAGCTGCACGGCACCATCAAAGTGTATGGCTGCCCGGCCGAGGAGGGCGGCAGCGGCAAGGTGTACCTGGTGCGCGCCGGCCTGTTCAACGGCGTGGATGCCGTGCTGCACTGGCACCCGGCCAACGTGAACGCCACCATGGTGGGTAAGTACATCGCCAACACCTCGGCCAAATTCCGTTTCTACGGCATTGCCGCGCACGCGGCCGGCGCGCCCGAGCGCGGCCGCAGTGCCCTAGACGGCGTGGAAGCCATGGACAACATGGTGAACATGATGCGCGAGCACGTGCCCCAGGAAACCCGCATTCACTACGTCATCACGGGCGGCGGCAAAGCCCCCAACGTGGTGCCCGACTTCGCTGAGGTGTACTACTACGTGCGCCACCCCAACCGCGCCGAGGTTGAAGCCGTGTTCGCCCGCGTGGTGAAGGCCGCGGAGGGCGCGGCCCTGGGCACCGGCACCACCATGGACTACGAAATCATCGGCGGTACCCACGACTTGCTCGTGAACGAAACCCTGGCCCACGCCCTGCAGCGCAACCTCGAACAGGTGGGCGGCGTGAGTTACACACCAGAGGAAGCGGCTTTCGGCCAGAAAATCCAGGCCTCGCTGGGCGCTCCTGCGCCGCCCGTGGCCCAGGCCGCCGAAGTTTCGCCCTACATCCTGCGCGACCTGGGCGGCAGCTCCGATGTGGGCGACGTGAGCTACGTGGTGCCCACCGTGGGCCTGATGGCCTCCACCTGGGTGCCCGGCACGCCCGCCCACAGCTGGCAGGCCGTGGCCTGCAGCGGCCAGGAAATCGGCAGCAAGGGCCTCATGGTCGCCGCCAAAACCATGGCCCTTACCGGCATCGACTTGTTCAGCGATGCCGAGTTGCGCGCTAAATCTCAGGCCGAGTTGAAGCAGCAGGTGGGCAGCTACATCTACAAGCCGCTGCTCGGCAACCGCAAGCCCGCGCTGAATTACCGGGATTAGGCGGTAGGGGCGGGGCCTGCCCCCGCCCGTCGTTGAACGGAATCGTTGCAACGGTGCGAGCGATGGGCGGGGGCAGGCCCCGCCCCTACAGCGCCTTCTCCAGCACCCACAGCACCAGCGGCTGCTTCGGAATGCCGAAGCGCGGGTCGGTCGGGAAAGGCTCGGTGGCGCCGGTGAGGTGGTAGCCGCGCCGCTCGTAGTAGGCAATCAGCTCGGTGCGAACGGAAATAACCGTCATCCGGCTGAGGGTGCAGCCGTGCCGGCGGCCGTAGTTTTCGGCGGCTTCGAGCAGGAAGCGGCCCACACCCTGGGTTTGCTGGCTGGGCGTCACGGCCAGCATGCCGAGGTACACTACGTCGCCTTTCAGCTGGGCGTAGAAACTGCCGAGCAGTTCGCCGGCGTCGTTCTGGGCCAGCAGCATGGCTGTGCCGGGCAGCGCCAGCATCTCGGCCACGCCGGCTTCGTCGATGCGCTGGCCGTCGAGCAGGTCGGCTTCGGTGGTCCAGCCCTGACGGGCGGTTTCGCCGCGGTAGGCAGCGTTTACGTGGTGGGCGAGGCGGGCCGCATCAGCAGGCGTGGCAGTGGCAAGAATCATGGGGCGAAAGTAGCGCAGCCAATTCTGTCATCCTGAGCGCAGCGCAGGACCGTATCACGCTCGCAGCTTTTGGCTTTACTGCTAATTGCGCAGCGTTGATAAGGTCCTTCGCTGCGCTCAGGATGACAAACGAAAATAATTATTGCCGTAGGTACCCGCCCAAATCCGATACGCTCCGAATACCCAGCGCCCGCGCCTGCTGCCCGCGCATTAGCAACGCATAGGTGTTGTTAAAACCCAAAGGCGCCAGCCACTCCAGCCCGAAGCGCCGCCGGAACTCGGCCCGCACGTAGCCCAGCACCGCCGCCGGCCGCCCGCCCAGCGAGTCGACCACGGCCGGGCGCGGCTGCAGCAGCACCAGCAGCCCCGTGCCCGTGTACTCCGGGTACATATCAATTGCCCCGCTGCGTAGTGCCTCGAAGCAGATGGTGGTGCCGCCCAGGCCGGTTTTGGTTTCCACCGCCAGGTCGGTATTGCCCCGAATCAGGGCCGCGTACATCTCGGCCAGAATGTATTGCTCGGCGAAAATCTTCGAGCCCAGCTTCACCACCGGCGCGCCGGCCACGGCCGGGCGCGGGGCCGCCCACAGCCCGCGCCGCCGCAGAAACGCTTCGGCAATGACCTTCGGGTCTTGGTGTAAATAATCGGCCCGGTAGTTCAAATCGGTCATTACCGAGTCGGCAATCTGGTTATCGAGCTTCGCCAGCACCGGCCCCAGCTCGGGGTGCGCGCGGAGTATGGCGGGGCGTACCACCGGCACGGCGAAGTAGGGCGGAAACACCCGGCGGTCGTCGCGCAGCACGCGCAGGCCGTAGGCCCGGATGCGACCGTCGGTGCTGTACCCATCAATCACGTCCACGTCGGCGTGGCGGGCAGCCTCGTACACCAGCGCTGGGGCCAGCACCACGCTCGGCAGGTGTGTTAGGCCGTAGCTTTTGGTGAGGCCCGGTAGCCCGTCGGCCCGCCCCACGAACTCGGGGCTGAAGCCGGCCAGCAGCTTGCCCGTCGCCCGCGGCAGAAGGTACAGCCCACCCAGCAGTGGCAGTGCCACCAGCAGCGCCGCACCCGCTTGGCCCAGCCGCCGGGTGCTCAGCTTTTGCACGCCGCCCAGCAGGGCATCGAAGGCCAGCGCCAGGCCGGCGGCGGGCAGGGCCCCGGCCAGTATCATCACCGGGTTGTTGAGCGCGATGCCGCCGAAAATGAACTCGCCCAGCCCGCCCGCCGCCACGTAGGCCGCCAGCGTGGCCACGCCCACGTTTATCACCGTAGCCGTGCGGATGCCAGCCATGAGCACCGGCAGCGCCAGCGGCAGCTGCACCCGGCGCAGCACCTGCCCGTCGGTCAGGCCCAGGCCGCGGGCGGCCTCCACCACGGCCGGTGGCACGCCCCGGATTCCCTCAAACGTGTTGCGGATAATGGGCAGCAGCGAATACAGAAACAGCGCGAAAATGGCCGGCTTCGGCCCGATACCCAGCAGCGGAATCAGGAAGCCCAGCAGGGCGATGCTCGGCACGGTTTGCAGCACGCCGGCCACGCCCAGCACCGCCGGGGCCCAGCGCGGCCGCCGCGCCAGAAACAACCCCAGCGGCACGCCCAGCAGCACGCCCAGCAGCAGCGAACCCGCCGTGAGGCCAATGTGCTGCACGGTTTGCTCGCCCAGCTTGCCCGCCTGCTCGCGCCAGAAAGTGAACAGCGCCGTTAGCGTTTCCATGCGGCCTCCTCTCGTTGCAGGGCTTCCCCGAAAGCGGCCATCAACTCGGCTACGGTGAAGGGCGTGGCCGAAGCTTCGGCCGCAGTTAAGGTTTCCAAGGCCTCGTGCACGGTGGCATTGGCGGCGAAAGAAACTGCCGAAGCATCAGTTGTAGTATCCTGAAAAACGTCGCCCAGCGTGAGGGTGCGCAACTGCAAAGCCAGCCGCTCGGCCGCGAAGAACCGGCGCACAAAGTCGTTGGCGGGCCGAAACAGCAGCTCGCGCGGCGTGCCCAGCTGCTGAATCTGGCCGCCATCGAGTAGCATAATGCGGTCGGCCAGCTCGAAGGCCTCGGTCACGTCGTGCGTTACGAGCACCACGGTTTTGGTTTTCAACTCTTCCAGCTCCCTAAACTCACGCCGGATGCTGGCCCGGGTAATCGGGTCGAGGGCCCCAAACGGCTCATCGAGTAGGATAATGGGCGGGTCGGCAGCCAAGGCCCGGGCCAGGCCCACGCGCTGCTGCTGTCCACCCGAGAGCTGCGCCGGCAGCTGCCCAGCGTAGCGGGCAGGCGGCAGGTGCAGCCGCGTGAGCAGCGCCTCGGTGCGCGCCGCAATGGCCGCCGGCGCCTGGCCCAGCAGGCGCGGCACCACGGCAATATTCTCGGCCACGGTGTAGTGCGGCAGCAGCCCCACTTGCTGAATGACGTAGCCCATGCCGCGCCGCAGCACTTCGGGCCGCTGCTCGCGCACATCGCGCCCGTTGATTTCGACCGTGCCGCCGTCGGGCTCAATCAGGCGGTTGAGCAGCTTCAGCAGCGTGGTTTTGCCGCAGCCGCTGGGGCCCAGCAGCACCAGCGTTTCGCCGGCGGGCACGTCAAACGACACGTCCTGCACTACGGCGTGCGGGCCAAAGCTTTTGCGCAGCCGCGTGGCGCGGATAGTGACGGGCATGAAGAGAGAAGTTAGACCGGAAATATTGGTCATCCTGAGCTTGCGAAGGACCTTATCAGGCCTGAACGGTGGTACTCGAACATGATAAGGTCCTTCGCAAGCTCAGGATGACAAACGGCTTAACTCCAAACGCTCCGTTCTGTTACCAGAGCCGGATGTCCGTCATGCCCGCCGGAATGGGCGGCTGGCTGCTGAAACCCAGCACGCACCAGTCGGCTTCCACGCCGAAGTTGCCGCCTTGCAGCACGTAGCTTACCCAGCGGGTGATGGTGCGGCCGGTGTAATTGTCGGCATCAGGGTTGAATTCGCGCAGCAGCAGCACGTCGCCCACCTGGAAATCCTCGTCGTTACGGCGCACGTCGAACGGCTTGTGGCCGGCCCGCACCGCCGCGAAGCAGTCGGGCCACAGCGGCAGCTCGTGGGTATGCAGATGCGTGGGGTCGGAGGCGTGAAACTGGGGGGCGAAAGCTTCGGAAGTTGGCGTCAGGGAAGTAGTCATGGGGATAGTTGGGGGAAGGGGAGGAGCCCGGGGCCGGACCAGAACGGCCGGTTCAGGCGGCGGCTGGTAGCGCAGGGCTCGCCCGGTGATAACAAAATTATTTACTCAAGATACGCACTAATAAGGCAAGGCAAGCGGAAGTAACAGTAAGAAAATCAGCATCGTTCCTGCGAATACGTTTGCGCTAAACCCACGGCGGCCGCCATTTTCACGGCTTCTGCTCGCCAAATGCGCGGCATGCCGTTCTTTGTAGCTGGTTCTTCCCCTGTTAGCTAATGAAATTCTCCCTTTCCCTCCTCTCTTCGCTGTTTTTGAGCGTCGCCGCCCAGGCGCAGGCCCCGCTCGTGGTGCCCAAACCCGTGGTTGCGGCCCTCGAACAAGTGCAGCCCGAAGCCATCAAAGCCCACATCGCCTACCTGGCCGACGACCGCCTGCTGGGCCGCAAAGCCGGCACCCCCGGCTACCAGATGGCCGTCGATTACGTGACCGGGCAGCTGAAAACCCTGGGTGTGCAGCCGGCCGGCGAGGGCGGCACCTTCATCCAGAAAGTGCGACTGCGGCGTGCCTTCCTCAAGCCCGGGGCCACGTTTGCGGCCCGCGAGTGGCAGGGCACCACGTTCGCGCTGACGCCCGGCCAGGATTACGTGCTGTATCCCAGCCCCGAACTGGCCGCTACCCGCGTCACCGATGCGCCGCTGGCCTTCGCCGGCTACGGCATCAGTGCGCCCGAGCTGGGCTACGACGACTACGCCGGCCTCGACGTGAAGGGCAAAGTGGTGATGATTGTGCGCGGCGCGCCCCGCACGTTTGCCTCCACCGTGGCCTCGGCCAGCCAGGATTTGGCTGGGCTGCTGAAGGCGGCCATCAACCACGGCGCGGTGGGGCTGATTGTGGCCTCGGCCCACGCCGGCGCGTTGCCCGACCTCAAAAACGGCACCTACAGCGTGCTCGGGGCCGATGGCAAAATTGCCGTGTCGCGCACTTTCGCGCCGGGCAGCAAGCAGCAGCTCTACGGGGCCGTGAACGCAGCCACGCTCCAGCGTTTCCTGCAAACGGCGGAGCTCGATACTGCGCGGGTTTTTGCCTCCATCCGCAGCGGCAAGCCAGCCTCGAAGGGGCTGCGCACCACGATTACGGCCACCATGCAGTCGACGTACCAGGACATTGAGAGCTACAACGTGGTAGGGATGTTCGTGGGCTCCGATGCCAAGCTGCGCAACGAATACGTGGTGCATTCGGCCCACCTCGACCACCTGGGCGTGACCGCGCCGGTGCAGGGCGACTCCATCAACAACGGCGCGCACGACAATGCTTCGGGCGTAGCCTGCGTGCTTGAAATCGCCAAAATCTACTCCCAACTCAAGGAAAAGCCGAAGCGCACCATGCTCTTTGCCTTCATGACCGGCGAGGAGCTGGGCCTGCTGGGTTCGTCGGCCTTCGCGGCCTACCCCACGGTGCCCAAGTCTGAAATCGTGGCCGATATCAACATGGACATGCCTACCCTCATTGCGCCGCTGCTGAGCGTGGTTGCCCTCGGGGCGCCGCATTCCACGCTGCTGAAACCCGTGCAGCGCGCTTGTGCCTACCTGAACATTGCCCTCGAAAACGACCCCGAGCCCGAGCAGAACCGCTTCATCCGCAGCGACCAGTACAGCTTCGTGACGGCCGGCATTCCGGCCCTGCACCTCAAATACGGCAACAAAACCGCCGACGGCAAAAACAACCTCAGCGAAGAGGTGCAGAAGTGGCGCGCCGTGACCTACCACAAGCCGCAGGACGATATCAACGGCCGCTTCGACTTCGAAGCCGGCAAGAAGTACGTGCAGCTGTGTTTCCTGGTAGGCTACCAGGTGGCCCAGGAAGTTGCCCGCCCGCAGTGGAACCGGGGCGACTTTTTTGGCCAGCGCTACGGCAAGCGCTAGGTGGCACTACGGGCCTGGCTATCGCAAACGGTTGTGGTAGTCGGGTGGGTAAATTGATTATAAATCAGTGATTTGAGGAGTGGTTTGCGCGTCTATATTTGCGCCAAATCACTCCTCTTTTTTTATGCCCACCCACTTCAGTTTCCGGCGTTGCGCGCCTTTGCTCGCGGCCGCTACGGCCCTGCTCGGCGCCTGCCAGTCGAACACTTCCACCACCGAAACCACCGCCACCACCAAGCCCGCTGCCGCCGATTCGGCCGCGGCCAAACAGCCGCTGTCGCAGCCGCTGGTGAAGGACATTTACACGGCCGACCCGTCGGCACACGTCTTCGCCGGCAAGATTTACATCTACCCCTCGCACGACATTGAAGCCGGGATTCCGGAGAATGACAAGGGCGACCATTTCGCCATGAACGACTACCACATCCTGTCGATGGACAGCGTGAACGGCCCCGTGACGGACCATGGCGTGGGCCTCGCGGTGAAGGACATTCCCTGGGCCGGCCGCCAGCTCTGGGCACCGGATGCGGCTTTCAAAAACGGCACCTACTACCTCTACTTCCCGGTGAAGGACAAGCAGGACGTTTTCCGCATCGGGGTGGCCACCAGCACCTCGCCCAGCGGCCCGTTCAAAGCCGAGGCCACGCCCATTGCCGGCAGCTTCAGCATCGACCCGGCCGTGTTCCAGGACACCGATGGCAATGCCTACATGTACTTCGGCGGCCTGTGGGGCGGGCAGCTCCAGCGCTGGCAAACCGGCAAGTACGACGCTAACGCCGCCGAAAAAGAGCCCAGCACCGCCGTGCCCGCTCTCAACGCCCGCGTGGCCAAGCTCTCGGCCGACATGAAGCATTTCGACGGCCCGGTGCAGGAAGTGAAAATTCTGGATGAAGCCGGCAAGCCGCTGCTGGCCAGCGACACCAAGCGCCGCTTTTTCGAGGGCGGCTGGCTGCACAAGTACCAGGGCAAATACTACTTCTCGTACTCGACCGGCGACACGCACTTGCTGGTGTACGCTGTGGGCGACAAGCCCACCGGCCCCTTCACCTACAAAGGCGTGATTATGGAGCCCGTGCAGGGCTGGACCACGCACCACTCCATCGTGGAGGTGAAGGGCAAATGGTACATCTTCTACCACGACACCCAGCTCTCGGGCAAAACCTGGTTGCGCAACATCAAGGTGACGGAATTGAAGCGTGGGGCCGATGGCAGCATCGAGACGATTGTGCCGTAGTATTTCTGAGGGGTTCGGGGGAAAGCCAGAACGTCATGCAGAGCGCAGCGAAGCATCTTGCCAGCAGTCACTCATTCAATCGTAAGAACGAAATTGATTAGTAGTGGCGGGCAAGATGCTTCGCTGCGCTCTGCATGACGTCCTTACTTCTAAATTCCACCCCGAAACTTTCCCCGGCCCCTAATGCTTTAAGCATTCGTACTTTTGTAGCCGTACGCGGCCCCGCCGCTTTTTAATTCTCAGACAACTATGGCAGTTTATCCCGAATACATGGTGGCGCCCATCCGCCAGGACCTTACCGAAGCAGGTTTCGAGCAGTTGATGACCCCCGAGGAGGTGGATTCCGCCCTCGCCTCGAACGAAGGCACCGTGCTGGTGGCCGTGAACTCGGTGTGCGGCTGCGCCGCCGCCAAGGCCCGCCCCGCCCTCAAAATGGCCCTCGCCAGCGCCGACAAAAAGCCCGGCAAGCTGGTAACGGTTTTCGCCGGCATGGAAACCGACGCGGTAGCCAAAATGCGTGAGCACCTGCTCCCGTACCCGCCCTCGTCGCCCTGCATCGCCCTGTTCAAAGACGGCGAACTGGTGCACATGATTGAGCGCTACCACATCGAAGGCTCCGATGCCATGCGCATCGTGAACAACCTGCAAGGCGCGTTCGAAGAGTATTGCTAAGTCATCATTAGCCCAACAAAAAAGGCCCGTCGTGCAACGACGGGCCTTTTTTGTTATATCAGAAAGTGTCTTCAGGCGCTTAGCGCCGTTGCTGCAACTCGGGGCTTCGGCTTGGGCTTTTTGTGGCGGCGGCCCCACCACAGCAGGGTGCCCGTAACGGGCAGGCTGGCGGCCAGCAGGCTCGCCAGGAAGGCCACAATTTTGCCGCCCAGGCCCAGAATCTGGCCCGTGTGCAGGTCGTAGTTCATATCAGAGAGCTTGCCGCCGGTGCTCTTGCCCGCGTGGAAATGGGCCAGCAGCAGCTGCCCCGACACCGGATGAAACGCGTATTCGTCGCGGCGATAATAGTGCAGCGCCCGCTGGTAGGCCCAGCAATACGCCGGGGCTTTGCCGGTGCCGACTGGTCCGATGAGCACCATTTCGGCCTGCGGCGAGCGGCGGCGCACCGTGCGGTAAATAATATCGGGCAGGGGCTGCGCGGCGGCCGTCACGGCTTGCAACGTGTCCACTTTGGCCACCGTTTTTTCCTGCGGATAGGTGCGGCCGTCGTTGGCCACCAGCACGGCCGAGTCGAGCAGCAGCGGGAAAATCATGAACAAGCCGGTGAGGGCCAGCAGGCCGGCAATGCCGGCCACGTAAAAGCCCAGCACGTTGTGCAAATCATAGTTGAGGCGGCGCCAGCGGGCACCCCACTTAATGGTGAGGCGCTGCTTCCGTTCCTGCTTGCGCTTGGGCCACCACAGTACCAGGCCCGTGCCCAGCATCAGCAGAAAGATGACGACGCTGCCGCCCACCACCCATTTGGCCACCGCTTCGGGCAGCAGCAGCGTCATGTGGATTTCCTGCACGATGCTGAAGAAGTGACGGCGCAGGTTCTGCTCGTTCACTATCTGGCCGGTGTAGGGGTTCAGCGACACCATGATGGGCTGGCTGGCCGGGTCGGTAAAAAACACGGTGGCGGCGCGCTCGGGGCCGAAATACGTCGTCCACACCGTGGATGCCTGCACGCCGGGGTGCCCGGCCAGCGCCGCAGCTTGCAGGCGCGAAGGCAACAGCAGGGCCGTGGCCTGCGGCTCCACCTTACGGCCGCGTTCGGTCAGGTCCCGGATTTCATCCTGAAACGTGAAAATGGCGCCCGTCAGGCTCACAATAAATACCACCAGCCCGGAGGCCAGCCCCAGCCAGAGGTGTAGTTTGCCAACGGCTTGTTTGAGGGTCATAGAGAGCTTAGAAGGTTAACAGAACGTCATGCTGCGCTGGTCGACCCATCTCTGCCGCTTCGTTGCAGCGAAATCGAGCGCACTCACCAACTAATTACCCTCGTGGTAGAGATGCTTCGACCAGCGTAGCATGACGTTCTGTTGAAGAAACCGATTCTTAAAACTTATACGCCACGCTGCCCACGATGCTGCGCAGCTTCTGCGCGTTCATCGTTGTATAGCCAATCCAGTACTGCTTATCGGTCAGGTTATCAGCCTTGGCCGAGAGGCGAAACTTGGGCTGGTCGTAGAAAATACTGGCGTTGAGGATGGTGTAGCTGGGCAGCGTGAAGACGTTGGTGTTCGTATTCTGAATGCGGTTGTTGCTGGCGTAGTTGCCGCCGAAGCCCGCACCCAGGCCTTTGAGGGGGCCTTCGGGCTGGCGGTAGCTCAGCCAGGCGTTGGCCACAATGGGCGAAGAGGCGGTTTCGGGCCGGCGGCCGTTCACGTTCTCGGCCGTGTTTTCGTACTTCGAATCGTTGTAAGAAAAGCCGCCTACCACGTTCAAGCCGCGCACCGGGTTGGCAATCACGCTCACTTCCACGCCCCGGCTTTGCTGGGTGGCATCCTGCACCTGGGCCGAAGGCTGCGTGGGCGTGGGCACGTTGCGCAGCCGGTTTTCTACCCGAATGTCGTAGTAGCTCACCGTGGCGCTCAGGCGGCCACCGGCCGCGTCCAGCTTCACGCCGCCTTCCAGCTGGTTGGCGTGCTCGGGTTTGGCAATGGGCGTTTCTCCCGTTGGCGTGATGAACGTGCCCAGGTTGTTGAAGCTATTCTGGTAGTTCGCAAACAGGGCCACCCGGTCCTTCACCGGCTGATACACCACCCCAAACTTGGGCGAAAACGCCGTTTGCGAGTACGGTTTCACCGGCGAATAAAACAGCCCGCCCTTGTTGTCGAAGTGGTCGATGCGCAGGGCGGCCAGCAAGCTCAGCTGCTCGGTCAGGTTCAGCACGTCCGAAACGAAGGTGCTGTAAGTGTTCGATTTGGTATTGACGATGTAGTTGCCCGTGGGCGACTTGGCATATAGCGCGCTCACATTCGGACCGTTGAAGGCCCGAATGGCGGCGCTGGAAGCGTTGAGCGGAATTTGGTCGAAGCCCCCGCCGAGGAAATTTACGTCGGCATCGATGCGCAGGAAATCCAGGCCCAGCACCACGCGGTTGCGCAGGTTGCCCAGCCGGAAGTCGCCGTTAAACAATTGCTGTGCCTCGAACAAGGTGCGGCGGCTGTTGCCCGTCGATTGGTCGGCGCGCACCAGCGTGTCTGAAGCCGCGCCGCTGGGGCCGGGTTTGAGGTAGAAATACGGCCCGAAACCGTTCGAGAAGCTGTGGCTGCTGGTCAGGTACGTCGTCGAAGTGAAGGCCGGCGAAATCCGGTACTGCACCTGTCCAAACAGGTTGGTGCTGCGCGTGTCCTGCGTCAGGCCCGCGCCCTGGTACGACTGCCGGTAGTTCAGCGGCGCTTTATCGGCACGGTCAAAGCCCAGCGCGGCCGACGGGTAGTAGAAGAAGATAATCTGCTTGCCCACGTTGGTGCCCTTGTAAATCTCGGCGTCCACGTTCACCGTCAGCCGGTCGGTGGGGCGGAATTGCAGGCTCGGGGCCACCGCCAGGCTCTTGCCAAAGCCCGTGTAATCCAGGTTCTGGAAGCTGTCTTCGTAGGTGTAAGCCGTGTTCAGGCGGAAGGCCAGGGCCTTGGGCTGGGCGGCGGGCGCGTTGGCATCCACCAGGTTCACGTCGGCGCTCACGCGGTGGAAGCCGTAGCTGCCCGCTGCCACGCCAATCTCGCCGCCAAACGTGTCGAGCGGCTTCTTGGTCACGCGGTTCAGCAGGCCGCCGTACGAGGTGAGCGAGCTACCGAACAGCGTGCCCGACGGCCCTTTGATGGCCTCCAGCTTCTCCAGATTAATGGCATCGATGTCGCTGGTGACGTTGCCGGCCACCCCGTTGCGCAGCTGGCTCGACAGGATGAAACCCCGACTGGCGTAGAACGCGCCGCCATCGCCGCCGCGCCCGGTGGCCTCCCACATTTTTTGCAGGCCGGGCACGTTGCGCGTCGCATCGTCCACGGTAAACACCAGTTGCTCAGTCAGCAGCTCTTTGCCCACGGTGGCGTACACCTGCGGGTTCTCCAGGTTTTTGAGCGGCATTTTCGCCACATCCACGCTGGTAGTGCGGTTGAATTTATTGGTGCGGGCGCCCTGCACCACCACTTCCTGTAGCTCGGCCGTGCTTTCGGCCAGCCGGAAATCCAGCGTGGCGCGCTGGCCGGCCACCACGGTCACCTGCTGCTCGGCCGGTTTCAGCCCCACGAAGGAAACCACCACCGTATAAGTACCCGCCGGCACCGCCGCAATGCGGTAGCGTCCGTCGCTGCCCGTGATGCTGCCCAGCGGCTGCCCCTGCACGCCCACGCTCACCGATTCGGCCGCGCCGCCATCGGTCGTCGTCACGCGGCCCGCAATGCTGCCCGTTTGCTGGGCCCAGGCCGGTGCTGCACAGCAGGTTAATAGCAAAATGAAATATTGAAAAAGAAAGCGGTTCATCAGGTGGTTATTTAGACAGATTCTATTTAAGGGCAAATGTAGGGGCTAGTGGAGCCTCTATAAAAATTATTTAGAATAATTCTAAATAAGATTGCGCCTTTAAATTCTGCCAATACCTTTGCCGCTGTCCGGAATTATGCGGGACCGTGGTGATGACTCCAATACTCGTCCCACACCGGCGCTGCCCATGCCGCCCGCCCGCCGCAGCTATTGAGTACAACGCTGCCACGCCGCGATTATCCGTCTGGTTTCACCTGCTTTCCTGCTATGTGCCGCTCCCTGCATCACAACGACTTAGGTTGTATCTCGCGCTGCCCCGAGGGCTGCTGCCTGCACGTGTATTTTGGCAACGTGGCCCTGTGCCTGAAACGCGCCGAGCTTGCGGAGTGGCGCGCCGTGGTGGCCAGCCTGTGCGAGCAGCACGCCCACAGCCAGCCCGACCCGCACGCCCGCTGCCTGGTGCTGCCCGGCGCGGCGGCCTACCAGAAATTCGTTTTCACCCTCGAAGAACTGTTTCTGCTGTACGATTTGCTGATGAGCGCCTCGCTGCTGCTGGAAGCCGAAGCGCTGCTGGCGGCCTCCGCAACTTAGCCGCGCCAGCTGCTTCGGCTACTATTCGCCAGTAGGCCGCGTTATGCCGCCGGTTTTGAGTCGTAGACGGTAGTGCCACTCGTGGGGCGACCGGTTTTGCTGCTGGCATCTTCCTTCTTAGCGGCGGGTTTGGTGGTGGCAATGAGGATGGCGCCGGCGGCCATCAGCGCCGCGCCCAGCAGCACCTGCCAGGTCAGTTTTTCCTTGAGGAAAATGGCCGCCAGCGTGACGGAAAACACCAGCGAAATATTAGTGAGCGGCGACACCCGCGAAGCATCACCAATCGAAAGTGCCCGAAATACCAGCAGCGACGAGGCGGCCGTGAGCACGCCCGCTACCAGCAGCACCAGCCAGGTTTTGCGCTCAATCTTGCCGATTTCGGGCAATAAGTCCTGCACCAGTACCGTGCCCCAGGCCACGGCCAGAATCAGCACGGCCTCGATGGCAAACACCAAACTGGGCGGCACGTCTTTGATGGCAGCTTTCGACAGCGTAACCACCGAGGCCGAAGCCAGAGCGGCCAGTAACGCAAAAACTATCCACATGAGCGAGCGGGAAAACACCCGCCGGCGTCGGCGGATAAGCAGGTACGCTCCGGCGTACGCGCCCGGGCCGTCAGGGTTGGCAGCTGGCGGGCTAGCGCGACACTACTTTGAATTCGGTGCGGCAACTGAGCTTGCGGCCGGCCTCGGTGTCGTTGTAGGGCACGGTAGCGCCGTAGCCAGTGGCAGTCAGGCGCTCGGCTTTGATTTTGTGGGCCACGAGGTAGGCCATGATGGCCTGCACGCGGCGCTGGCTCAGGTCTTGGTTCTGGTGGTCGCTGCCGGCTTCGTCGGTGTGGCCGGCCAGGTGCACTTTCAGGCGGGAGTTGTCGCTTAGCAGCTGCAAGAGGCGGTTTAGCTCGGGGGTGCTTTCGGGGCGCAGCACGTCCTGGCCGGGGACGAAAAACACGTTTTGCAGCACCACGTTCGAGCCGGGTTCCATCTTTTGCAGGCGCACGTCGTGCTTGGTTTCGGCATAGCCCGCGTCCGAGGGTAGGTTCATGTTGTCGAAATACGCTAGGAAATTGTCGTGGTGCACCACCACGGCGTAGTTGGTGCCCGAAGGCAGCGGCAGCAGGTAGCGCCCGTTGGGCGTGGTCTGAAACGTGCCGATGGTCTGGCCGCTGGCGTTATTTATCACGTCGAGTTGGGCCGCCACCGGCTGCTGGTTGCTGATGTCGGTGACGACGCCCTTGAGCAGCGTAACGGTGGGCGTGACTACCGGCACCACCAGTGCCGGCCGCGACTCGCGCGTCAGACGGGGTTGGTCGCTTACCAGGCGGTTGTCCTGGTCGAGCAAGGGCTGCTTTTCGGCCCCCAGAAACGTGACGCGGTACAAATCGAGCCCGCCCGTGCCGCCGGGCCGGTCGCTGGCAAAGTAGCCGTAGCGCCCCGAGGCGGTGGTGGTGAAAAACAGCTCGTCGTTGGGCGTATTCAGGGGCCAGCCCAGGTTTTCAGGCTCGCTCCACTTCCCGTTTTCATACACCGATTTGAACACGTCGAAGCCGCCCATCGTGCCGTGGCCCTGCGACGAGAAAAGCAAAGTCTTGCCATCGGGCTGCATGAATACGCCCTCCTCATCATACGGCGTGTTGATGGCCGAGCCCAGGTTCACGGGCGGGGTTTTGCCGTCGATTTCGGCCCGGTAGATGTCGCGCCCGCCCAGGCTGCCCTCGGGCTTGTCGCTTACAAAATACACGTAGCGCCCATCGGGCGAGAACGTGGCTGAGGTTTCGCGGTACTTGGTGTTGATGTGCGAACCCAGCGCGTGCGGCTTGCTCCAGCCGCTGGCCGTGAGGTGCGTTTCGCTCAGGTCGCCATCGTCGCCGTCGGCGTGCAGCAGCAAGCGCTGGCCGTCGGCCGAAGCGGCTACCGCCACGTCGGCCTTATCCGAATTTACGGGGGCGTTCAGGGTGCGGGCAGGGCCCCAATCCTGGCCGCTGCGGGTAGTGTGGTACACGTCAGGCAGCTGGCCGCGCCCGTTGGTATTCTTAGCTCCACCCAGGGCCCCCGCGCGGTGCGAAGTCAGAAACAGGCCCGACTCGTCGGCCGTTACGAGCGGGTTCAGCTCGTCTTCGGGCGAATTCACCGTGGGGCCCAGGTTATCCACGAACAGACGCAGCGGGTGCTGCGTAAGGTGCTGGCCGGCTTTGCATTCGGCCAGGCGGCGGTTCACGTCGGTGGTGACGGCGTCGGCGGTCGGCTGGCCTTTTTTTACAGCAGTGTTGGCCACGGGACGGGCGCGCTCAAACTCCTTGAGGGCTTCGGCCCAGCGGGCACTCAACTGGTAGGCGCGGCCCAGCACGTAGTGGGCGCGGGGCGCGGCGGGGCCGGTTTCGAGCTCGGCCGCCTTTTGCAGATAAGGCAGGGCCCCGGCTTTGTCACCCATGTTCAGGTAGCAGTCGCCGATTTCCAGGTTTAGCCCGCCGTTGCTGGGGTTGATTTTCTGGGCTTCCAGAAAGTGCGGCAGCGCCGCCGCGTAGCGCGGTGGGCTGGCCTTGTAGTCTTCCTCGCCGGCCTTGATGGCGCGCGTGGCAATTTTCAGCAACTCCTTATTCGGAATGCGGGCGGAAGTGAAAGGTACGCTCTGGGCGTGCGCCGGGGCCAGCGCCACCGTCAGCAGCGCCCCCAGCAGATAGCGGTAATGGTGAGTCATAACGACGAAATAGCGGGAGTGAAACCGGGAGTGAACCAGTCGGCGCATCAGGGCTTGCCGGTGGCCTGGGCGGTGCTGGTGGCCGGGCTGGGGTCGGCGGGCGGAGCGGGCGCGCAGCCGGCCAGCGTGGCGTAGCTGGTGCCGGCCGCAATGCCCAACTGGGCCGCCTGCTGCCAGTCCTGGCAGGCCTCGTCGGGCTTGCGGAGCATCTCGCGGGCCTGGCCCCGGTTCAGGTAGGCTTCGGCGTACTTGGCATCGAGCGCAATTGCCTGGGTGGCGTCGGCCTCGGCCTTTTCGTAGGTTTCGAGCTTGAGGTGGGCGGCAGCGCGGTTGTTCCAGGCCGGGGCGTAGCTGGCTTCCAGCGTCAGGGCCTGGGTGAAATCGGCCGCCGCACCGGCGTAATCCTGCGCTTCAAAGCGCGCCCGGCCCCGATTATTAAACGCCAGTGCATCGGTAGGCTTGGCTTTCAGGTAGGCGTCATAGTCCTTTAGGGCCTGCGGCAGCTGGCCGGCGCGGCGCTCAGCGGCGGCCCGGTTTAGCAGCGCCGACAACAGGCTGGGCTGTAAGGCCAGCGCCGAGGTGTAGTCCAAAATGGCCTCGTTGAAATTGCCCAGCTGCTGCTGGGCGCTGGCGCGCTCGTGGTAGGCGGCGGCACTCTTGCGGTCGGCCCGGATGGCACCTTCAAAGTCATCGCGCGCGGCCTGGTACTCGCCCCGGTCGAAGCGCAGCCGGCCCCGCCGGTACCAGGCCGGGCCGAAGCCGCTGCCACCCTTCAGCGCTTCGGAATAGTCCTTTTCAGCCTCGGTCAGCTGGCCCTTGGCCTCGTGCGTCTGGGCGCGGCCGAGGTAGCTGGTGTAGTCGGCGGGCACCAATTGCAGAGCCTGGTCATAGTCAGCCAGGGCCAGGTCGTATTCCTTCAGCTCGAAGTGCGTGGCGGCGCGGGTGCCGTAGGGCGGCGCGTAGTCGGGCTTGGCCGCAATGGCCTCGCTGAAGCTGGCCAGGGCCGCCGCGAAGTCCTTGGTCTGCACGCTGGCCAGGCCTTTCTGGTAAGCCTGTTCGGCTATTTGTGCGGGTGTCAGGACATTCACCGTGTCGGTGCGGGCGGTGGTGCGGGCCGTGTCCGGGGCCGTAATGGCTGCGGCGGCCGGGGCTTTGGGCGCAGCGGATGGCGCAGGCGCAACCTTGGCCGGAGCGGTGGGGGCCGGCGTGGGCAGCGGTGGTTTGGCCGGCGTGGCCGGCACCGATTGGCCCCAAGTTGGCCGCGCAGCCAGCCCCGCCAGCAGCGTAGCGAAAATCAGGAAACAGCGTAGCACGTTTTACAGAAAATAAGTGGGTAAATAGAGAATAGGTTGGCGAAGATATCGAAATTTTCAGTGCCAAACCAACCTTCTCAAGCCCACCATTCGTGTGCGGCAAGTTTTGCCATTCAGGCATTTACCGCTGTAGCGAATTCTGATTTTGCACTGATTTAATGAGCTATAAATGACTATATAGGCTCTGCGCATTGCAACGCACAAAAAAGGCCCCGCAACAAAGTTGCGGGGCCTCGCTAACTGGAAAATTCCAGGAATGAATAGATGCTTAGTTAGCGACTTCGCTCAGGAATTTCACGCGCACCAGGCGCAACTCTTCTTCGGTGAAATCGTCGCCGAGTTCCTTCATGGCCACGGCAATGTTGTCGGTGCTGGCCGACATGAAGTAGTCGTAAATCTCGTCGCGCACTTCCTCTTCCACCATTTCCTCCAGGTAGTAGTCGATGTTGAGGCGGGTGCCGGAGTAGCAGATGTGCTCAATTTCCTCCATCAGCTCGGCCATCGTGATGCCCTTCGAGGAAGCAATATCTTCGAGCATCATCTTCTTGTCAATCTGCTGAATGACGTAGATTTTGATTTTCGAGCGGTTCACGGCCGACTTCACCACCACGTCTTCGGCAGTTTCGATGTCGTTGTCTTCCACGTACTTCTTGATGGCGGCCACGAACGGCGCGCCAAACTTCTGGGCTTTGCCCTGGCCCACGCCCGACACATGCGTGAGGTCGTGTAGCGAGGTGGGGTAGGTGGTGGCCATCTCCTTCAGGCTCGGGTCTTGGAAGAGGACGTAGGGCGGCAGGTTTTTCTGCTTGGCCACCTGCTTGCGCAGTTCCTTGAGCTGGGTGAACAGGGCTTCGTCGTGGCCGGCGGCGTGCTGTACTTCCTCCTTTTCCTCGTCGGCCTTCTGCTCCTCGTCGAAGTTGTGGTCCTTGGTGAGGGTGATGGAACGCGGGTTTTCGATGAAGTCGATGCCCTTATCGGTGATGCGCACCAGGCCCAGGCTGTCGATGTCCTTCTCCAGAAAGCCGTTCAGCAGGCACTGGCGCAGCACCGAATGCCAGAACTGCGCGTCGCCCAGCTCCTTGCCCTGCCCGTAAATTGGCAGCGCATTGTGGGCGTAGCTCTCGATGTGCGGGTTGCTCAGCCCGAGCAGCACCTGGCCGATGTGGTTCAGATTGAAGCGGGCTTCCGTCTGCACCACGGCGCGCAGGGCCAAGCCCACGGCCGCTTCGCCCTCAAACCGCTCCTTGGGGTGCTTGCAGTTATCGCAGAAGCCGCAGTCGGTGTCCAGCTGCTCGCCGAAGTAGTGCAGCAGCTGGCGGCGGCGGCACACGGCGCTTTCGGCGTAGTTCGTCATTTCGGCCAGCAGCTGGTGGGCGTTGTCACGCTCCGTCACCGGCTTGTCTTTGCTGAACTTTTCCAGCTTCAGAATGTCGTCGTAGCTGTAGAACATCAGGCAGTTGCCCTCCAGGCCGTCGCGGCCGCCGCGGCCGGTTTCCTGATAGTAGCCCTCGATGGATTTCGGCGCGTCGTAGTGCACCACGAAGCGTACGTCGGGCTTGTCGATGCCCATGCCGAAAGCAATGGTGGCCACAATCACGTCGCACTCCTCGTTCAGGAAAGCGTCCTGGTTGTCGATGCGGGTTTGCTGGTCGAGGCCGGCGTGGTAGGGGCGGGCGCGCACGTCGTTCACGCGCAGCAGCTCGGCAATTTCCTCCACCTTTTTGCGGCTCAGGCAGTAAATGATGCCGGCCTTGCCCTTGTGCTGCTTCACGTACTGAATCAGCTGTTTTTTGGTGTTGTGCTTGGCGCGCACCTCGTAGTAGAGGTTGGTGCGGTTGAAGCTGGTTTTGAAGACGCTGGCGTCGTCCATGTGCAGGTTTTTCTGGATGTCCAGCTGCACTTTGGGCGTGGCCGTGGCCGTAAGGGCGATAATCGGCACGTTGCCGCCCAGGTTGTCGATGATGCCGCGAATCTTGCGGTACTCGGGCCGGAAATCGTGGCCCCATTCCGAGATGCAGTGGGCCTCGTCGATGGCCACGAAGCTGATGGTCGACTTCAGCAGGAAATCGATGGTATCGTCCTTGGTCAGGCTTTCGGGGGCTACGTAGAGCAGGCGGACTTCGCCACTCATCACGTCTTTCTGCACCCGCTTCATTTCGGTTTTGGTCAGGGTCGAGTTGTACACCTGCGCATTCACACCGAAGGCCCCAAGCTGGTCGACCTGGTTTTTCATCAGGGCGATGAGGGGCGAAATCACGATGGCCGTGCCCGGCACCACGAGGGCCGGCAGCTGGTAGCACAGGCTTTTGCCCGCGCCGGTGGGCATAATCACGAAGGTGTTGTGCCCGGCCAGCACGTTTTGAATAACAGCCTCTTGAGTGCCCCGAAACTGGCCGTAGCCGAATACTTCCTTGAGTGTATGTTTCAAATCGGCGGTAAGGGCCGGGGCTTCCTGAAGGGCAACTGAAGACATAAGATGAAGGCGCTGGTGAAAAGCTTACCGACTCGCGGTTCATAACGAAGATAAGCAATAACCCATATTTCGAGCATGAAAAATGAGGTTTTTCGTGAATTGTGGAAAACAATTTTGTCATATTGCTATCCTTGCCCGAGCTCAGCCGGCATCTGCACCGACGTTCGGCAAACGTTGGCTCACCCAGGCAAAATCGGCGGACCGGACGGGCCGAATGTGGCTTTTATGCCACAAATTGGCTGTCGTTGCTGTTGGTAGCGGCGGCTGCGTGAGTGACACCCCGTTGCAGCGCAGATGCGCGGGCTTAAATTCTATCCCCCAATTTTGCAAAATCAACCTCACCTCGCGTTCATGTCCGCTTCCGCCCAGTCTTCCGAAGGTTTTGCCGCTACCGGCACCGCGCCCGCCGACGTGCTCGCCATTGCCCGCCAGGTGCTGCACGAAGAAGCCGATGCTGTACGCGCCGTGGCCGATGCCCTGGCCGCCACGCCCGACTTCGTGGCCTGCGTGCAAGCCATTTTGCAGTTGAAGGGCCGGGTGGTGGTCACGGGCATTGGCAAAAGCGCGCACATTGCGGGCAAAATCGTGGCCACGCTCAACAGCACCGGTACACCGGCCCTGTTTATGCACGCGGCCGATGCCATCCACGGCGACCTGGGCATGATTCAGCCCGGCGACTTCGTTATTGCCATCAGCAAGAGCGGCGACACGCCCGAGATTAAAGTGCTGGTGCCGCTGCTGCGCCGCAAAGGCGTGCCGCTGGCCGCGCTCGTGAGCAACGCCGACTCTTACCTGGCCCAGCAGGCCACCTACATTCTGCACGCGCCGGTGAGCAAGGAAGCCTGCCCCAACAACCTCGCGCCCACCACCAGCACCACGGCGGCCCTGGCCCTGGGCGACGCTCTGGCCGTGTGCCTGCTCGAAAGTCGCCAGTTCACCGCCGCCGACTTTGCCCGGCTGCACCCCGGCGGCACCCTCGGCAAGCGCCTCTACCTGAAAGTAGGCGACCTCAGCCGCCAGAACCAGCGCCCTCAGGTGCAGGAAGACGCCGTGCTGAAAGACGTACTGCTCGAAATATCGGGCAAGCGCCTCGGGGCCACCGCCGTGCTCGACAGCTCCGGCCAGCTCGCCGGCATCATCACCGATGGCGACCTGCGCCGTATGCTGGGCAGCTTCTCGGACCTGGAAAACCTGCGCGCCCGTGACATTCTCACGCCCCGCCCGGCCACCATCGACGTGGAAGATTTCGCCGCTGAAGCCTTGGCCCGCATGCAAAGCCGAAACATTACGCAGCTGGTGGTGACGGAGGAGGGCGCGTTCGCCGGCTTCATCCATCTGCACGATTTGCTGCGCGAGGGGTTGGTGTAGTATGAGTGTAAAAGCACGCCAGGCCGAGCGCAGCCGAGGCATCTTGCGTGCCACCACTGATAAACGTTGCTTTCACAATTGAATTACTGCTGCACGCAAGATGCCTCGGCCGCACTCGGCGTGGCGTTCGAATGAACCTAGGCTGTCCCGCTAACGCGGCCGTCGCACGTTCGGCTTCGGCCTTACCTTTGTAATAATGAATTCTACTTACCTCGTTGTAATGGCTGGCGGCATTGGCAGCCGGTTCTGGCCTTTCAGCCGCACGCACCACCCCAAGCAGTTTCATGACGTGCTGGGCGTGGGCCGGTCCATGCTTCAGCTTACTGTTGACCGTTTTGCGGGCGTGTGCCCGCCCGAAAACGTGTTTGTGGTGACCAACCGCGACTACACGGCCCTGGTGCAGGAGCACCTGCCCGACCTGCCCGCCGACCAGATTCTGGGCGAGCCCATTGGCCGCAATACGGCGCCGTGCATTGCCTATGCCAGCTACCGCATCGCGCAACGCGACCCCAAAGCCACCATCATCGTAACGCCGGCCGACCATGCCGTGCTGCGCGAAGACGAATTTCGCCGTCTCATCAACATTGCCATCGCCGCGGCCCGGGCCGACGACGTGCTCATCACGCTTGGCATTCAGCCCTCGCGCCCCGATACCGGCTATGGCTACATCCAATACATGGACGACCAGAGCCTGCCCGGCGGCCAACTGCACAAGGTGAAAACCTTCACCGAGAAGCCTAATCTGGAGCTGGCGAAGATGTTCGTGGAGAGCGGCGACTTCCTTTGGAATTCGGGTCTGTTTGTGTGGCGCGCCGACGTGATTCTGCACGCCTTCCATCAGTATCTGAGCGACATCGCCGAGGTGTTCGATGAAGGTGCCGACAAGCTAGGCACGCCTCAGGAAGAGGAGTTCATTGGCGAGGCGTACTCGCGCTGCCGCAACATCAGTATCGACTACGGCGTGATGGAAAAGGCCGATAACGTGTACGTGCTGCCCGCCGATTTCGGCTGGAGCGACGTAGGAACCTGGGATTCGCTGCACCGCATTGGCGAGCGCGACGAGAACAACAACATGGTGAACGGCGACGTGCTACTCTACGACACGACCGGCTGTGTTATCAAAACGCCCTCGGAGCGCCTCGTGGTGGTGCAGGGCCTCGAAGATTACATCATTGCCGAGTACGACAACGTGCTGCTTATCTGCAAGCGCAGCGAGGAGCAGCGCGTGAAGGAGTTCGTGGCCGATGTGAAGGCCAAGAAGGGCGGCGGGTATAATTAGCGCCCGTCTGTCATTGCGAGCGAAGCGCGGCAATCCTTCCTCCCGATGCAGAAAGCCTTGAGATGTGAAAAGCCCCGGCACTGTGCAGTGTCGGGGCTTTTTGTTTTGTTTGTCATCCTGAGCGCAGCGAAGGACCTTATCACGTCAGCCGGATTTGTCCGAGCGTGATAAGGTCCTTCGCTGCGCTCAGGATGACTGATGCTGGTGCACTACACTGCGCTCACCCGCTGGCGCGCCACCTCAAACATCATGATACCGGCGGCCACGCCCACGTTCAGGCTTTGAATCTGGCCGCTCATGGGCACTTTCAGCTTCACGTCGGCCAGGTTCAGTAGGTCGGGCGAGATGCCGTCTTCTTCCGAGCCCATGAGGATGGCCACGGGGCCGCTGAAGTCAACTTCGGCGCTGCCCACAGCTTCTTCGGCTTTTTCGGTACAGGCCACTACCGTGATGCCCGACTGCTGGAGGAAGCGTATGGTTTCGTGCAGGTTGGTTTCGCGGCACACGGGCAGGATATTCAGCGCGCCGGCGCTGGTTTTCAGCGCGTCGCCGTTGATTTGGGCCGCGCCCCGGCTGGGTACTACGATGGCCTGCACGCCCAGACACTCGGCCGTGCGGGCAATGGCGCCGAAGTTGCGCACATCGGTAATGCGGTCGAGCAGCAGCAGGAAGGGCACTTTACCTTCCTCAAACAGCCCGGACACGATGTTATCGAGCGGGGCGTAGTCGATGGGCGACACGAAGGCCACCGCGCCCTGGTGGTTTTTGCGGGTCAGGTTGTCGAGCTTCTCCACGGGCACGAGCTGCACCTGGATGCCGGCCGCGCGGGCAGCGGCCGAAATGTCCGTCACGAGACTGTTTTTGGTGCCGCGCAGCAGGAATATCTTCTCCAGCGTGCGGCCCGCGTTCAGGGCTTCCTGAATGGGGCGCAGGCCGAAGAGCATGTCGATGCTGGCCGGCTGGGCCGGGCGGTTTTCGTAGCGACGGTCGCCGCCGCGCTCGCCGCCGAAGTTGCTGCCGCGCTCGCCGCCTTCGGCGCGCTCGCGGTAAGGCGGACGGCTTTCGCCGCGGTCGGAGCGGCCGGTGCGGTCGCCGGCGGCTTCGTCGCGGTTGTCGGAGCCGCCACGGCCGCGGGGGCGGGCGGGGCGCTCGTCGAACTCGCTGCCACCCCGGTCGGGGCGGAACTGTTTGGGGGTGACGGGGCGGTTGGCGCCGTCGTAGAAGCGGCGGCCGGCTACCGGGCGGGCAGGGCGCTGGGGACGTTCGGGCCGGTCAGGGCGGTCGGTGGGGTTCTCCATTTTTCAACGGCGGCATACCAGAGCAGTTCGTACTCGGGCCGGCGCACCAATTCGTAGTAATCAGGGGCAAAGGTACTCGGTCGAGGCCGGAAGGTGTAGGTGATGGGGCCGCCGGTCAATCCCCCGTCGGGATAATACCACCGTTCCTCGCCGTTGGCGAAGCGGCGCACGCCCGGCGGCGGCCCCAATACCACATACAGCAGGCCCCTATCGGTGAGCCAGCCGGCTTTGTGGGCGGCAAACAGGCGGTTGGCCGCCGTGACGCGGCCGTAGTAGCTCCGGATTAATTCTTTGCCCAGCCGCTGGTTACCCTGGGCAATGTCGAGCCAGAATTTATCCACCGCCCGCTTGGGGTCGGGCGCGTCGGTCAGCTTCTGGCGCTCCTGGCTGGTGGTGAGGTAGCGCAGCGGCTCAATCAGTTCGGCGGCGGTGCTGAGGGCGGGGTAGGCGTTGGGCGCGACCAGCACGGCCAGCGTGCGCGGCGCGGTGCCGCCCACGCCCCCCACCTTCAGCGCGTACAGGCCGGGCTCCTGGAAGCGCAGCAGCTGGCCAGGGCGGGCTTCGGCCGAGTCGAGCACGGGGAGGATGCGCGGGCCGGCGGGCATGGCGGCCGCGTTGGTCATGGGCGGCAGGGCGGGCAGCGGGTTCACGGCGTAGCGTTTCCAACGCACCGGCTGCATGAGGCCGTAGCCCTCAACGCTGAAGGTTTCGCCGGCCCGCAGGTAGCGGCGGGCCAGCGGCTGCCCGGCCGAGTCCGTCAGCACGAAGGGGCGGGCCATGATGGCATCCGTCAGGCGTAGCCAGGCGGTGGTGCTGGGCTCCTGGTAGTCGTCTTTGGTGTCGGGCGGGGCGGTGGTTACTTGCAGGGCAGCCCCGGCCGGCAGCTGCGCGGCGGGCAGGCAGAAGCTGAGCAGCACGCCGCCGCGGCCGTCGGGCGCGGGGCGCGGGTGCTGGGCGCGGCGCGCAATGCTGTCCTGCCACAGCGGGGCTTTGGCTTCGTAGCTGGGCCACAGAGCCACCCGCAGCGCGTGGCCCGGCCCCAGGCGGGCGGGAGCGGGCAGGCGCAGGTACAGGCGCAGGCTGTCACCCTCGCGGCGGGTGTCGAGGGCCAGGGCCGGAGCGTCGCGGTAGAGGCCGGCGAAATCGGGGCGCGGCGTGGCCAGCGGGGCGGCGGCCAGCAGCGGCAGCAACTCACCGAGGCGGTACCAGAAGCGGGAAGAGGAGGGCATGGCGGAGGCGACGAAACGGGAAGTTGTAAAGTCGGTTTTCTCTTACGCAAGGTCGCGCCAAAAACGCGGCTGGCGGCTGGTATCGGCGGGGCCGTGCCGGCCGGGGCGCCCCGAAAGGCCCCGCTGAAAAGTCTGCTACGCGCAAAAGTTGGGTTGCGGCGGCCGAGGCGCAGGGCTAATCTGCGGCCGCTTTCGGGCGCGGCGGTTGCTGCAAGGCCCGAGGAAGCCATGCTGGCAATGAAGAAATTACCCCTGCATTTAGTTCACTCCTTTTCCGCCTTTGCTGCCATGAGAACCTACCCGTTCCGCTGTCTAGCTGCTGTGCTGCTGCTGGCCGCTGGCTGCAAAAGACCCCGAGGCGGGCCTGCCGCCGGCCACGCAGGAAGGCAAAAACACGGGCGGCTGCCTGGTCAACGGCGAGCGGTTTGTCGCTACTGGTTGGGGGGGGACCTCCTTTCTAACCCTACTCCTCCACTGTCCGGAGGCTTCTACGAGGATAGTCTCTATTATTTAACACTTTCTGGTACTACAAGTAGAGGTAACACGCATGTCTACTTATTTTTTCGCTCTCAAAAATCGGGAAAATATGCTTTTAATCAAAGTACACCAAGTTTGGATAGGGGGGGCTTAAGCCATACTCTCAACTACGCTGCATGCAGCTTCGCAGGCAGCAATGAACTGTACATCACTGATGCACGCCACACGGGGCGAGTAATAGTAACAGCAAATTCCAATAGTGGCATCTCGGCCGGCACATTCGAGTTCACGGCGGCCAGCACGTTCGACCCGAGCAAAACCATCACCGTCACCAAGGGCCGCTTCGACCGCCAGCAATAGCCCACCTCAGCCGCACCCAACTTCGGGTGCCGCACTAGCTGCGCCGCTTTTTTTCGCAACAGTGTCCCGGTATTAGGCAGGTGCTTTTTCTTCGTTTGCTCGCGACGCTAACGCGGAGCAACGCATGCTATCAACCTAAAACGGCCGGCTCGCGCACTGCGAGCCGGCCGTTTTAGGTTAAGCCAACAGCAAAAAACTACTGCGGGTAGTACTGCTGCATCAGGCCGCGGGCCTTATCGGCGCGGGGCTTGTCGCCGGCGCGCTCGGCGGCGATGTACACGCTTTGCAGGCCCACGAGGTAGCCGCGCTGGTCGTCTTCAAACAGGCTGCCGTCGGGTTTGGTGGCGTAGTAGGCCAGCATCTGCTCCGAGCGCTGGGTCATGGTGTCCAGTATCTGGTCGGCTTTGGCTTTTTCGCCGCCCGCCACCAGGGCCGCCACCAGCTGCGGCGAGTAGTAGTCGTACGGGATGGCCGCGTCGGGCATCAGCTCCAGGGCCTTGTCGGCCACTTCCTTGGCCTTGGCCACGTTGCCCTCGGCCAGGTAGGCGTTGGCCAGGCGGGCAAACTTGTCGCGGTAGTTGGCCGGGAAGCGCAGGTTGTTCTCGTCGTAGAAAATGTGCGGGTTCTGCAGGCCGCGGTAGCTGAAGTCCTTCATCAGGCGCTGGTAGGTCAGGTCCTTCTCCACGAAGCCGTCATCGCCGCTCTGCGGGTTGTAGTTGGGGTCGCGCAGGGGCAGCAGGCGGTAGGCCATGCCTTCCATCTGGAAGTAGGGCTGCAGGTTCATGTAGTCGCCGGGGTTCACGGTGCTGCTGAAGTAGATGGGCCGCTTCCAGTTGTTGGTGGCAATCATGTCCAGAATCACCAGGTTTTTCTTCTCGATGGCGCGCTTGCCCATGCTCCACTCCATCTGGGATACGAGCTGCTTTTCGCGGTCCTTGGGGATGATGCCCAACCGCTTCACGGCCGCCGTGTCGATGGGCAGGAAGAAGTTGGGGGTGGGGAAGCTCATCATCATCGGGCCGCCTTCCTGGTACTGCACCTGCAGCAGCGGGTTGTTGGCCTTCACCAGCTCAATAAATTCCTTCAGGTTCACGCTGGGCACAGCCGGGTTGGCGGCGAAAGGCAGCATGTCGTTGGTGCCCTGGGCGTAAGCCGCCGCCGGCATCGAGATGGGGAAGCCCTCCGAGAGGTAGGAGCGGCGCTTCATCTGGGCGATGTACCAGTCGGTGTTGAGGTACGAAAGCACGGCCACGCGCACGTCGGTCCGTATGCCTTCCACTTCTTGGGCGTACCAGAGCGGGAAGGTGTCGTTGTCGCCGTTGGTGAACAGGATGGCATCCTTGGCGCAGCTATTCAGCAGGTTCTTGGCCGAGTCCACCGAGTTGTAGCGGTTGGAGCGGTTGTGGTCGTCCCAGCCCTGGGCCACCATAATGCCGGGAATGAGTAGGCCCGCCGCCAAGGCCAGGCCAGCGCGCAGGCCGTCGGCCTTCACCACTTTGCCAAACAATTCGGCCAGCCCCAGCACGCCCAAGCCAATCCAGATGGCGAAGGCGAACGTGGCGCCGGTGAAGGTGTAGTCGCGCTCGCGCGGTTCGCGCGGCGGCTGGTTGAGGTAGAGCACGATGGCCAGGCCGGTCATCAGGAACAAGAGGCCCGTTACCCAGGCATCCTTGCTGTCGCGCCGGCTCTGGAACCACAGGCCAATCAGGCCCAGGATGAGCGGCAGAGCTAGGAAATTATTATGCGCCGGGCTGTCGCCGATGCGGGCCGGCAGCGAGGCTTTGCTCGGGCTGAACGGTGTGACCACGCCCGCCTGCTGCACGTCGGACTCGCGCCCCACGAAATTCCACATGAAGTAGCGCCAGAACATGTGGCCCATCTGGTAGCGGAACAGGAAGCCCAGGTTCTGGCCCATGGTCGGCTTCACGCCGTCCTGAATATCCACCCACTTTTTGTAGTTGGCAATCTGGTCGGGCTCGTAGCTGTAGATGCGGGGCAGCAGCATTTTGTCCTCGTCGCGGTACACGGGCTCCTGCTGGCGCGGCAGAATCTCCTTGTAGGTACCGGTTTTCAGGTCGCGGGCGTAGCGGGGGGCACCCTCGGCGTAGTCTACCGGCTGGGCGTTGAACTGCGGGCCATAGAGTAGGGGCCGCGAGCCGTACTGCTCGCGCTTGAGGTAGCTCACGAAGCTCAGCACATCCTCGGGGTCGTTTTCGTTGATGGTGGGCTGAAAAGAGCTGCGGATGGGTACAATCAGGTAGCTCGAATAGCCAATCAGAATGAACACGAAGCAGAGCATGGCCGTGTTCAGCAGCTGGCTGCGGCGCTGGTAGGAGAGGCGGAAGCCAAACCAAATCAGGCCGATGAAGACGATAAGGAAGATGAACAGGCCCGAGTTGAAGGGCAGGCCCACCGAGTTGATGAAGAACACCTCGAAGTTGCCGGCCAGCGTGGGCAGGCCCGGGATGATGCCCACCAGAATCGAACCCACAATCACCATGCTCACCACCATCACAATAATGCCGCCCTTCAGCGACGGGTTGGCGGTGCGGCGGTAGTAGTAAATAAAGCCCAGGGCCGGAAGCGTCAGCAAATTCAGCAAGTGCACCCCAATGCTGAGGCCGATGACGTAGGCAATCAGAATCAGCCATTTGTCGGAATCGGGCTCGTTGGCGTGGGCCTCCCACTTCAGCATAATCCAGACCACGGCGGCGGTGCAGAGGGCCGACATGGCGTACACCTCGCCCTCCACGGCGTTGAACCAGAACGAATCGGAGAAGGCAAACGCCAGCGCGCCCACCACGCCCGCGCTCAGAATGAGCAGGCGCTGGTAGCCGTTGGGTTCGATGGCCTCGGCGGCCAGGTTGCTGTTGGCCACGGCCTCGCGCAGCACCAGCTTGCGGGCCATGCGGGTAATAATCCAGAACAGAAACAGCACGGTGAAGGCGCTGCTTAATCCGGACAACGCATTAATGAGCACGGCCACCTTCGTCACGTCGCCAAACGAAAACAGCGAGAACAGCCGGCCCAGCAGCAGGAAGGTGGGCGCTCCCGGGGGGTGCGGCACCAGCAGCTTGTAGGAGCAGGCGATGAACTCGCCGCAGTCCCAGAACGAAGCGGTGGGCTCCAGGGTGAGCAGGTAGGTGGCGGCGGCAATGGCAAAAACCACCCAGCCAACGAGGTTATTCAGGCTTTTAAAGGAGCGCATACAATCGGATGAGGCACAAACACCCGGCCGTGCGGGAACAGAACGCGGCCGGAACAAGAAGCGGGTAAGTTGGTGAAAGGGCAAAAGTAGGCAATGCACCGTTGCACCGCGTCACCAACTTTCAATTCAGGCCAGAAACACAAAAAGCAGCCCGAGGCTGCTTTTTGTCAAATCATTATGTCCGGTTGGGGTCAGTTTTGCAGCACGAGGCGCTTGGTGCTGGCCACCTTGCCGTCCACAAGCAGGCTGTAGAAATACACGCCGTTGTGCAAGTCGCTCAAATCAAGCGGCAGGCCGGCGGCCGTCAGCTCGGGCCGCAAGGCCACCGTGCGAATTTCCTGGCCGATGATGTTGCTCAGGCGCAGCTTATAATCGGCTCCGGCCTTTTGGTTGAGTTGCACCGTCACCTGGCCATGGCTGGGGTTGGGGTACACGTTCAGGACAGCGGCCGCGAGGTTGGCATCGAGCGTGGCGGTAGCCGTGCCCGACACAATGAGCGTTCCAAACTGGCCCACGCCCGGCCCGCCGTGTGCGGTGCAGTGAAACGGATACGTGCCCGCCGTAAAGGTATTCGCCGCGAAGGTTTTGGACGTATTGGCGGCGTTCATCTGAAAGATGGGCCAGGCGGCCGGCGCGCTATCCGACATGGTTGGGTGGCTCGACGCGCCAACGTATTGGAAAACCAGCACGTCGGCCCGCGTCATGCGAATGGTGTTGGTGCCGTCCGGGCCCGTGTAAAAGTTGTCGCCAACCTGCACCGTGATGGTGGCGGCAAACACCGAAGCCGCCGAAAGCACCAACGCAGCTGAAGCAACCACAAATCGAGTAAAGAATTTCATCGCAAGAGCAGAAAAAGTGAAGGTAAAAGAGAGGGAGCAGTAGGATTAAAGATTGACAAGCACCGTGCCGGGTTGCGCGTGCCAGGCTGTCAGCCAACACCAAACCTTGAATTTGAGTTTGATAGACTGGCCCGACGCGCAAAAGTTAACCGGCGGCCTTGCCGACAACTCGGCGCGCCAGAAAGAATGGTTGCCTCGGAAAATATTTTTTATTCAAAATGCTCGATATTTTTTGCTGCCCGCTCCCTTGATGCGCCTTTAGCCGCTTTGGTTGCTACCCGTGCCGAATTTCCTGCAAACCGAACCGCCGCAGTTCGTTGCCAATAGCCACGGCCAGCCGCCCATCTTCCTCTACCCCGACAATCTGGCCGCTCACCGTTTGCCCGTCGATAACGAAGGGATGGGTTTCCTGGTAGCGGTACAGCGCCTGCAGGTAGTCGCGCCGCAGCTCTCCCACCTGCCCGGCCCGCAGCTGCAGGTAGCGCCGCTCCAGGCACTCCAGCAGCCGGGCGGCCAGGGCGGCGCGGTCGTAGGCCCGCCCGGTGAGCTGCGCAAACGAGGTGGCCGTGGGCAGTGCCAGCTCCTGCTGGTTGATGTTCAGGCCAATGCCGATGATGCTGTGCTGGATTTTGGGGCCGCTCAGGCTGTTCTCAATCAGGATGCCGCCCAGCTTTTGGTTGCCGTAGTAGAGGTCGTTGGGCCATTTCAATTTCAGCTTCGGGTCGGGGCCGAGCAGGGCGGCCGCCCAGTCGTGCACGCCCAACGCCACGGCCTGGCTGAGGCGAAACTGCTCGGTAGCGGCCAGAAACGTGGGCTGCCACACCACCGACAGCATCAGGTTTTCGGCCGGCGCGCCCTGCCACTGGTTGCCGCGCTGGCCCCGGCCGGCGGTCTGAAAGTCCGTTATGACGGTGCAGCCTTCGCTGGCCCGGTTTTGGACAATCAACGTTTGAGCCTCCGAATTGGTCGAGGCGCAGGACGGGAGCCAGACTAATTGTTGGCCCGTAAATAGGGTTTGAGGGGTGACAACCACAGTCTTCTTGCGCGTATCGTTAACTTCGTAGACTTTCGGCTGTAAAGCTCATACCTAACCAGACAATATGAAAAGCACGTTGGTCCGTCAGGATTCAGACACATTGGCAGATTTGGTCGTTCGCGGCATGCAGGACAAAAAGGCGTCCGACATCGTGGTCCTGAATCTGAAGGAATTAAAAAATGCCGTTGCCGATTATTTCATCATCTGCTCGGCCAACTCCGACACGCAGCTTGAAGCCATCGCCCGCTCGGTGGAAGAAGAAATCGAAAAAGTAACCGGCGAAAGCCCCTGGCAAACCGAAGGCCGCACCAACCGCGAGTGGGTGCTGCTCGACTATGTTGACGTGGTCGTGCACGTTTTCCTGCGCGACCGTCGCCGTTTCTACGCCCTCGAAGAACTGTGGGGCGATGCCGACATCAGCTACATCGAATCGGAGCCGGCGTAGTTGACGCCTGATTCTCTAGAACGTCATGCAGAGCGCAGCGAAGCATCTTTACCGCGCAACGCAATTTATTTACTGCTGCGGTAAAGATGCTTCGCTGCGCTCTGCATGACGCCTTTTTATTTCCAGAGGTAAAATAAAACTGCCCGCACTGCGTCTGCCTTTTTGCCGAACATTTGTTTTCGGCGCGGTGTTTTGCTCCTACCTATCCTCGGTTTTAAGTAGCTATTTTCATGTCGGATAACAATCTGAATTCCAATAAAAAAAAGAAGCCCCTGACCCCGGCGCCTAACCCGCGTCCGGGCCTGCAGCTATGGGTGTTGGCGGGCCTGCTGGTGTTTTTGTTTGGGGTGATGTGGGTGAACAACCTGAACTCGCCCGCCAGAATCAACCAGCAGAAGTTTGAAGCCATGCTGGCGGCCGGCGAAGTGGCCAAGGTCAACATTGTTAGCAATCAGAAGATTGTAGAGGTCACGCTCAAGGACGCGGCCCGGGCCAAGTACAAGCAGGAGCTCACGCGCCGCTCGCCGTTTGGGGGCGAAGGCATTGGCTCACAATTCTATTACACCGTAGTCGATGCCAAGCTGGCGCAGGAAAACATCGACAACCTGCAAAAAGCGCTGCCATCGCCCCAGCGTGTGCCGGTTGATGTGGAGGACCGCAGCAGCGCCAGCGACTACGTTGGCACCTACGGTTTCTTTCTGTTGATGATTGTTGGCTTCTGGTTCCTGATGCGCCGCATGGGGAGCGCCGGCGGCCCCGGCGGCCAGATTTTCAGCATCGGCAAAAGCAAAGCTGCGCTGTTTGAAGGCGGCGACAAGGTGAAAATCACCTTTAAAGATGTGGCCGGCCTCGAAGAAGCTAAGGAGGAAGTGCAGGAGATTGTGGAGTTCCTCAAGAACCCCAGCAAGTTCACCATCCTCGGCGGTAAAATTCCGAAGGGCGCGCTGCTGGTGGGCCCTCCCGGCACCGGCAAAACCCTGCTGGCCAAAGCCGTGGCTGGCGAGGCCGACGTGCCGTTCTTCTCGCTCTCGGGCTCCGACTTCGTGGAGATGTTTGTGGGCGTGGGCGCGGCCCGGGTGCGCGACTTGTTCAAGCAGGCCAAGGCCAAGGCGCCGTGCATCATTTTCATCGATGAGATTGATGCCGTGGGCCGCTCGCGCAGCAAGGGCTCGATGCCCGGCGGCAACGACGAGCGCGAGAACACCCTGAACTCGCTGCTGGTGGAGATGGACGGTTTTGGCACCGATTCCGGCGTCATCATTCTGGCCGCCACCAACCGGCCCGATACCCTCGACTCAGCCCTGCTGCGCCCTGGCCGTTTCGACCGCCAAATCAGCATCGACAAGCCGGACATCAACGGCCGCACCCAGATTTTCCAAGTGCACCTCAAACCGCTGACGCTGGGCCCCGACGTGGATGCCCGCCGCCTGTCGGCCCAAACCCCGGGCTTCGCCGGCGCCGAAATTGCCAACGTCTGCAACGAGGCGGCCCTCATTGCTGCTCGCCGCGATAAGAAATTCATCACCGACCAGGACTTCACCGATGCCATCGACCGCGTGATTGGTGGTTTGGAGAAGAAAAACAAAATCATTTCGCCCGGCGAGAAGCGCATTGTGGCCTACCACGAAGCCGGCCACGCCATCGCGGGTTGGTTCCTGGAGCACGTCGACCCCTTGGTGAAGGTGAGCATTGTGCCGCGTGGCGTGGCCGCGCTGGGCTACGCGCAGTACCTGCCGAAGGAGCAGTTCCTCTACAACACCGAGCAACTGACCGACGAGATGTGCATGGCCCTGGGTGGCCGCGCCGCTGAGGAGCTGGTGTTCGGTAAGATTTCGACCGGCGCGCTGAGCGACCTGGAGCGCATCACGAAGATGGCCTATTCCATCGTGACGATGTACGGCATGAACGCCAAGCTCGGCAACGTGTCATTCTACGACTCGAAAGGCCAGAACGAATACGGTTTCTCGAAGCCGTACTCGGAAGCCACTTCGCAGATGATTGACGAGGAAGTGCGTACCATCATCGAAAACGCTTACACCCGCACCAAGGAATTGCTCACCGAGCGCCGTCACGAGCTGGAAGTAGTAGCCAAAGAGCTGCTGGAGAAAGAAGTGCTGCAACAGGAAGACCTGACCCGCCTCGTGGGCCCGCGCCCCTTCGAAACCCAGACCAACTACCAGGCCCACATGGCCGGCACCGACCGCAGCGAAACCGCTTCGGAAGTGAAAGGCGAACAGGCCGCCGGCGGCAAGCTCGGCAGCGACCTGCCCGACCTGAACCTGCCCGGCCTCGACGACAACCGCAGCAACGAAGCCCCGGCTTCGAGCGGCAGCGCGGTGGCTGGCTAATTCGGTAGCCGATTGCCAAATAGAGAAGCCAGTCCTCGCGTGGGGCTGGCTTTTTTTATGTCCTTACTTTTGCGCCATGTCCGAATCTTCCCGCGATGCCGTCTTGGCCCGTATTCGCCAGGGGCTGGCGGCTGGCCCCACGCCGCTGCCGCCCCGGCCCGACTTTGCGGCCCCCGTGCACCCCCCCCTGAGCAGCGCCGATGTAGTAGTGGCTTTCGCTGAGCGGTTCCAGCAGATTGGCGGCGAGTTTCACTACTGCGAAACGCTGGCCGACTTCGCCGCGCAGTTGGCTGCTTTCCGCGAGCGGCAGCAAGTGGGCGCACCTTACGTGTGGGAGCCCGACCTGCAAGCTGTATTGCAAGCAGCCGGCGTGGAATTTCGGGCCGACGAAACCGACTTCATCGCCAACGCCGACCTAAGCCTGACCTCCTGCGAAGCGCTGGTGGCGCGCACGGGCAGCGTGCTGGTATCTGCCGCCACGGGTAGCGGCCGGCGGCTGAGCATTTACCCCGACCAGCACCTCGTGTTGGCCCGCCCCAGCCAGGTAGTGGCCGAAATCGGCGATGCACTGCGCGTGATGCAGGAGCGTTACGTTGCCAGCATGCCCTCGATGGTATCGCTTACCAGCGGCCCCAGCCGCACGGCCGATATTGAGAAAACGCTGGTGCTGGGCGCGCACGGCCCGCGCCGCATTGCGCTGTTTTTGCTGGAAGAAGACGACGCTACGCTTGACAACGAAAAGGTCCTGTCATCCTGAGCGCAGCGAAGGACCTTATCACGCCAGCGCAAATCGTTCAGCCGTGATAAGGTCCTTCGCTGCGCTCAGGATGACAACCGTTCTCTAACTAAACTGAATGAAGTCGCCCCATTTACTTTCTGATGTTATTCTGCCGCCCGGCAAGCGGGTATATTTCGCTTCCGATTTCCATCTCGGCGCGCCCAACGCGGCGGCCTCTTTGGACCGGGAGAAGCGCATTGTGCGCTGGCTGGATGAGGCGGCCAAGGACGCGGCAGCCATTTACCTGCTGGGCGACTTATTCGATTTCTGGTTTGAGTACAAGCACGCTATTCCGCGCGGGTTCAGCCGCTTGCAGGGCAAGCTGGCCGAACTGACCGATGGCGGGCTGCCCATCACCATCTTCACCGGCAACCACGACATGTGGATGTTTGGCTACTTCACACAGGAAATGGGCATTCCGGTGCTGCGGCAGGAAGTGAGCCAGCGCATCGGCGACAAGCTATTTCACATTGGGCACGGCGACGGGCTGGGGCCGAAAGACTATAGCTACAAGGCCCTGAAACAGGTGTTTACCTCCGGCGTGGCGCAGTGGCTGTTTGCGCGGCTGCACCCCAACTTTGGCATCGGCATGGCCAATAAATGGAGCCGCCGCAGTCGCATGCAGGCCGGCAAGGACGACACCGTGTATTTCGGCGACGAAGAGTGGCTGCTGCAATACTGCCGCGAACTGGAAGCCCACCAGCACCACGACTACTACGTGTTTGGCCACCGCCACCTGCCCCTCGATGTGGAGGTGCGCCCCGGCAGCCGCTACGTGAACCTGGGCGAATGGGTCAATTATTGCAGCTATGGCGTGTATGATGGCAACGAGCTGGCCTTGCGGCATTTTGAGGGGTAGCGCGAACGGCGCGCCTCACCCCCTGACCCCCTCTCCGATGGAGAGGGGGCACCGGTTCGTAAGAGCGATTTTGCTAGGCGCATTGCCGGTGCCTCCTCTCCATCGGAGAGGGGGGCAGGGGGTGAGGCGCGCCGCCTGCGCCATTCTTCTCCTCCTCGCCACCGCCGCCCGCGCCCAAACCACCGTGCCTTCCGCTGCCTCGGCCGCACCCGCTGCTAAGCAAACGGTGGCCCCCGTGCAGCCGGCCCCGCAGCCGCCGCTCGATGCCACGGCCGCACCTACTGTGGCCGCCTGGAAGCTGCTGCGGCTCATCAAGCTGCCGAACCCGGGAGCCGCGTCGCTGGATAGGCGCGGGGCGCTGTACGTAGCCGATGCCGACAACAACCTGCGCCAGTACGGCCCCGAAGGCCTGCCGCTGAACACCTACGCACCCACCCAGCCCGGCCACGTAGCCCAGGTGGAGGCCTGGAACGTGACCAGTACGCTCATTTTCAACGATGACCGGCAGCAGCTCGTGTTGCTCGATAGGTTCCTAGCCCTCATCAGCGAGGTGCGGCTGGGCGACGTGCTCGATGGCACCGTGCGCGTGGCCACGCTGGCCCCCGATAACAACATTTGGCTGCTCGATGAGAGCACGCTCACGCTGCGCGAATACGACCCCAACACCCTACGCCCGGTGCAGAGCACGCCGCTCGATTTGCTCATTGGCCGCTCGCGGCCCGATTTCCGCTTCATCCGGCAGTATCAAAACAACATCTACCTCGTGGACCGCAGCACGGGCGTGTATGTGTTCGACAACCTCGGCAACTACAAGAAGAAGCTGCCCTTTCCGGGGCTGAGCACGGTGGGCTTCCGGGGCGACGAGCTGTACTTTCTCGAAGCCGGAGCCATCCACTTCTTTCATCTCTACAACCAGACCGAGCGGCGCGTGGCCCTACCCGCCGGCCTCGACCCCGGCGCGGTACGGCAAGTGCTGGTGGGCGAAACGTACGCCTATATTTTCACGACGACGGGAATAGCCGTGTATCAGATGTAAGGCTATGTACTACGGTTGAGGCTATCGGACATTGGGGCTGAACAATAGCAACCCGCCGGAAAACGAGACCGTTAGGGGAGAAGCTTACGCTCTTACACTTCTAACCTTCCCCTTATGAAAGCTCTCCGAATTCACGGCCCCCGTGATGTGCGGGTCGATACCGTCGACGACCCCGAAATCCACGAGTCGCGCGATGCCATCATCCGCGTCACCAGCACAGCCATTTGCGGGTCCGATTTGCACATCTACAACGGCAGCATTCCGCAGCCCACACCCCAAACGCTCGGCCACGAGTTCATGGGCATTGTGGAGGAAGTGGGCAAGGGCGTAACGAACCTCAAGCGCGGCGACCGCGTGGTGGTGCCCTTCCCGGTGGCCTGCGGCCACTGCCTGTTTTGCAACCACGACCTGCCGGGCCACTGCGAAAACTCCAACCCCGACCACTACGGCCCCGAGGGCGGCCTGATGACCGAAAAGGGCGGGGCCCTGTTCGGCTATACCAGCCTGTATGGCGGCTACGACGGCGGCCAGGCCGAGTACGTGCGCGTGCCCTACGCCAACAACGGCCCCCGCAAAGTGCCCGATAACCTGACCGACGAGCAGGTGCTCTTCCTCACCGACATCTTCCCGACTGGCTATTCCGGCATCGACTGGGCCGGGGTGAAGGGCGGCGAAATCGTGGCCATTTTTGGGGCCGGCCCAGTGGGAATCATGGCTGCTAAGTCGGCCTGGCTGCGCGGCGCCAGCCGCGTTATCATCGTCGACACCCAGCAGTACCGCCTCGACATGGCCAAAAAAGCCGCCAAAGCCGAAGGCATTCTCTGGGAAAGCAACAAGCAGGTGGTTGATGAAATCCGCAGCATGAGCAACGGCTACGGAGCCGACGTGTGCGTGGAGGCCGTGGGCTTCGAGCCCGACCGCAGCCTGGGCGACCGCGCCAAGGCCGTCATCAACCTCGAAAAAGGTTCCGACAAGGTGCTGCTGGCCTGCATGAGCGCCGTGCGCCGCGGCGGCTTTGTGTCGGTGCTGGGCGTGTACTCCTCGCCCTTCGACAACTTCCCCATCCACCAGTTCTTCGACAAGGGCATCATCATGCAGGCCGGTCAGGCCCCCGCCCACAAGCACATCGACAAGCTGATGCAACACGTGTCGAACGGCGACGTGAAGCTGGATGATATCATCACCCATCGCCTGCCGCTCTCGCAGGCCCCGCACGGCTACGACATCTTCCGCCACAAAAAGGACGGCTGCGTGAAAGTGGTGCTGAAGCCCGGCGAATAGGCATTGGTGCGACCACGAGAAACAGATGAAGTTTTAGTGGCTTCAAGTCGCTAATACATACGCCCCGGCCGGTTTGGTCGGGGCGTTTTGCGTTGGTCGAGACTACCTTCGATATCCGCCTTACCCGAAAATTTCTTCATGCGTTGCCGTTTCCTGTGCCAGACTGCTTTATTGGGGTTGTTTGCTATTTCGGCGCAGGCCCAGCGTATTTTATTCGTTCCGGCCAAGCCTACGCCGTACGAGTCGGCTGCTACCGTAACCACGCTGGCCGGGGCTGCCGATAACCGCAAAGGCAACGCCGACGGGCCCGGTTCCGAGGCCCTGTTTGCTTATCCCATGGGGCTGGCCCTTGCCGCCGATGGGACGCTCTACGTGGTTGATGATGAGAATATGACGGTGCGCAAAATCATGCCCACTGGCGTGGTCACGACCGTGGCAGGGGTAGCCGGTAGCCGAGGCAGTGCCGATGGCCTTGGAGCAGCCGCTCGATTCTATCATCCCGTGGGCGTGGCCATCGATGCCAGCGGTACGCTATACGTAACCGATGCCGACAATTTCACCCTGCGGAAAATATCCTCGACCGGAACCGTAACCACCCTGGCCGGCGTGGCCGGGGCCAAGGGCAGTGCCGATGGCCCGGCCGCTGCGGCCCGTTTCAACCTGCCCCACGGCGTGGCCGTCGATGCTGCCGGCACGGTGTACGTGGCCGATACTGAGAACCACACCATCCGCAAAATCACGCCGGCCGGAAGCGTTACAACGCTGGCTGGCATGGCCCGGCAAAAAGGCAGTGCCGACGGTGCCGGACCAGCAGCACGATTTTACCACCCGGTCGGGGTTGCCGTCGACGCCGCGGGCAACGTGTACGTGGCCGACAATGGCAACCATGCCATTCGCAAAGTAGCGCCCGACGGCACGGTGACTACCCTGGCCGGACAGGCCCGCCACCACGGCGGCACCGACGGCCCGGGCAGTGCGGCCCGTTTCCTGTTTCCCACGGGCGTGGCCATCGATGGCATCGGCAACGTGTACGTGGCCGACCATCTGAACTGCACCATTCGCAAAATTTCCGCGTCGGGTGAGGTATCGACCTTGGCCGGCATGACCCTGAAAATCGGCCACACCGACGGACCCGGTCCCCAAGCCCGGTTTGTGGGCCCTTTCGGTATTGCCGTAGATGCGGAAGGGAGGCTCTTCGTTACCGATGGCACGACTATTCGGCGCATCAACTAGTGGCGCGTGTTGTGCAAGCCCGCATTTGACCCCCGCGAAGCTTATTACGGCGGCAATGCGCCCCACTGCTTGTGGTAACGATGCTCAGAAAAGGATAAGTGCGCCCGATGATAATTAGGCCCAACCCGATAGGGCCAGCCCAACAGCCGTCGTAGCGAGGGCCCGGCTTTATCTTTGGCAAGCCCATCCTGCTCAATTCACTTCATACCCATGCGGCCAGTCTCAAGCAACTTCCTGATGCGCCGACAACCCAGGTTGCTGCTGGCGCTGCTGCTACTGCCCCAGTTGCTGCTGGCCCAGCCCGCGCCGCGCCCGGCCCCAGCGCGGCTGGCCCCGGCCCTGCGGGCGGCCGATGCGCAGGGCACGGCCCGACCGCTCCGCATCCGCGTGGCCGACCCGGCTGCTTTCCGGCAGTGGGCGCGACAACAGCCTGCCGCCCGGCTCGCCCAGCCCGGCCCCGATGGCCGCACGCTCACCGTGGCCGGCCTCACGGCGGCGCAGCTGGCGGCCGTGCCGGGCGTGGAGTTTGTGGACGTGGCCGCCCGCCGCGCCTATGAAGAGCGCCGCTTGGGCAATTCCGACTTGGCGGTGAATGCTATTTCGACCGTCCACGCCCGCTTCCCCGACCTCACCGGCCAGGGCCTGACGGCCTCGGTGAAAGAGTTGCCCTTCGACCCCGATGATATTGATTTGAAAGGCCGGGTGGTGAACCCGGGAGCTTTCGCTAAACCGTATTCCGACCACGCCACGGCCATGGCCACGCTGCTGGGCGGGGCCGGCAACTCCGACCCGCTGGGCCGGGGCGCGGCGCGCGCCGTGCGGCTGGCCACGTCCAGCTTCGCCAATTTCCTGCCCGACGACGGCACCCAGCTCACTCAGGCCGGGGTGTCGGTACAAAACCACTCGTACGGCGTGGGCAATATTGAGAACTACTACGGGCTTGAAGCCCAGGCCTACGACCAGCACACCCAGCAGTTTCCGCAGCTGCTGCACGTGTTTTCGGCCGGCAACGTGGGCACGGCGGCCAGCGCCGATGGCCCCTACAAAGGCATTGCGAAGTTTGCCAACATCACCGGGCAGTTCAAAATGTCGAAGAACACGCTGGCCGTGGGCGCCACCGACCCCAGCGGGCAGGTAGCCGCCCTCAGCTCGCGCGGCCCGGCCTACGATGGGCGCCTCAAGCCCGAACTGGTGGCCTACGGCGAGGGCGGCTCGTCGGAGTCAGCCGCGCTGGTGTCGGGCATCAGCATCCTACTGCAGCAGCAGTACCGCGACCAGCATGCCGGCGCCCTGCCGCCCGCCGCCCTGGTCAAAGCCGTGCTCCTGAACAGCGCCGACGACCTGGGCACGGCTGAAGTCGACTACCTGAGTGGCTTTGGCCAGGCCGATGCGCTTGGGGCCGTGAGCACCATGCGCGCCGGCCGCTTCTTTGGAGGCAATGCCACAACTGGAACCGATAAGGTCTTCACCATCACGGTGCCCGCCGGCCAGCAGCAGCTGAAAGTCACGCTCGTCTGGAGCGACCCGGCCGCCGCCGCCAATGCCGCCACGGCCCTCGTCAACGACCTCGACCTGGAACTGGTGGCCGTGAATGGGGGCCAGCGCTGGCTGCCCTGGGCCCTGAGCCCCTACCCACACGCCGACTCGCTGGCCCGCCCCGCCCGCCGCCGCGCCGACCACCTCAACAACGCCGAGCAGATTACCCTGGCGCTGCCCGCCGCCGGCACCTACGAGCTGCACGTGCGCGGCTTTGCCGTGCCGCAGGGCCCGCAAGCATTCAGCCTAGCTTACGAAATCAACCCGCCCGGTCTCATCTGGACCTATCCCACGCGCCCCGAAAGCCTGCGCCCCAGCACCACCGCCACGCTGCGCTGGCAGTGGAGCGGCCCGGCCGCCGCTACCGCCCGCCTCGACTACCGCCCCGTGGGCCGCACCGGCTGGCGCGTGCTGAATGCCGCCGTGCCGCTGGCCGCCACCCGCGCCACCTGGGCCGTGCCCGATACCGCCACGCTGGCCCAGCTGCGGCTGGTGAGCGGCGGCAGCGAATTCGTGTCCGATACGTTCACCATTGTGCGTGCGCAGGTGCTGCAGGTCGGCTACGCTTGCCCCGAGGAAGCATTGTTGCAATGGGCGCGCATCCCCGGCGTAACCCGCTACCAGGTGTATCAGCTCGGCGCGACGTACCTGGAGCCGCTGGCGCAAACGGCCGATACGGCGCTGGTACTCAGCCGTGCGCAGCTGCCGGTGCTGTATTATGCCGTGGCGCCCATTGTGGGCGGGCGCGTGGGCCAGGCCGGGACCACCATCAATTACACTGCTTCGGGCACGGCGTGCTATTTCCGTTCCTTCCTGCCCCGGCAGTTGATTGACGCTGTTATTCGGTTTGATGTGGTGCTCGGTACGGTGTACCGCCTGAAAGCAGCCACGCTAGAGCGCCAGCGGCCCGATGGCAGCTTTGAGGCCGTGCAAACCATCAGCCCGGTTACCAGCCCCACGTTCACCTTCACCGACCAGCCGCCGGCTGCCGGGCGCTACCTCTACCGCGTGCGGCTCGACAATGTGGCCGGCCAGCAGTTCTACAGCAGTCTCGAAGAAGCTTTCCTGCTGCGAGCCGGCCTGGCCCAGGCCTATCCCAATCCGGTAACGGCCGGGCAGCCGTTGCAATTGGTGGTGAACACCTCCGACGTGGTCAGTGTGCAGCTCTACGACATGCTGGGCCGCTTCCAACGGGAAACCACGGTAAACGGCCAAATTAACCAGCTTGACACCAGTGAACTGCGGCCCGGCTTGTACCTGCTGCGCGTGCAGGTAGCAGGGCAGGCCCAACAGATAATTCGGGTAGTGGTGCAGTAAAGAGCCGGCTTGGTTTGGGTCAAATCACCGCGTGTTCATCGTGCACTATCTCGCCATTCTGGGCTGGCGAAGGCCTTTGTCCCGGTTGTGCTGCCGTTGTTCAATCGGGACAAGGGCCTTCGCCAACTCAGGATGACAGAGGGACGGATAGGCTGCAACGCAGCTAAAGCGCAAACAAAAAGCCCCGGCTCGCGTGAGCCGGGGCTTTTTCTGTTTCAACTACCAGCCGAGGCTAGTAGATGTAGTTCAGCGCCGTGCGGTCGTTGGTGGTGAAGGGGCGGTTTACGCCGTTGCCCACGCAGGCCAGCATCCACGAGTTCGGCTCGGCCGTCGAAGGCGTGCCGGGGATGAGGATGGCACCCACCGTGCTGGCGCCTTCGTTCGAGGCACTGCCACCGCAGCTATAAGCGCGGTTGTAGTAGTCGGTGTGGCGCATGCCAACGCAGTGGCCCATCTCGTGGGCCATGATGGTGGCGATGTAGTTGATGTTCGAGCTGTTAATTACGTTGGGCACCAGCGTGAAGCCTGGGGCAGGGTTGCCACCGCTGGGGAAGCCACCCGACTGGCCCAGCACGCCGGGGCCGAGGTTCGACGAGTATTTCACCGGCATTTCGGCGCCCGACGACACGCGGCGGAAGCTGATGCGCAGGCCTTCCGCGTTGTAGCGGCGAATGGCTTCGTCGATGGCCGACACGTAAGCCGAAGGAAACGAGCTGCTGATGCTCACGGTAATTACCCGGGGCAGGCTGCCTACCAGATTGGTCGTGCGGTATTGCTCATCCTGGCCTACGCGGAGCGTGGAGTAGCCGGGAGCGCTGGCCAACAGCTCGGGGGTCAGCAGCATGTCGCCTTCCACTACGTAGCCGCCTTCCACTACTTTCACGTTCTGGGTGCTAAAGCCCAGTGCTTTGATTTGGGCCATGGCATCGGCCGAAACCGTGGTAGAGGCAGGAGCAGCAGCGGCTTCCTCTTTCTTGCTGCACGACGAAATCGTCAGGGCACCGCCGAGCAGGGCGAATAGTGGGAGAAGTTTGAATTTTTTCATAGAACTTTTTAGTGTGAGTGTTTGGTGAATGATGGGCGAATATAGAGGGCGAAAAATTGCGAGCAAGTAGTGCGAAATGACCAATATTTTGCAAATAGTCTAAAAAACCGGCCATTTGGCGTATAAAACGGCATTTTTTGACCTGAATAATTATCATTAATGCCAAAATTTTGTAAACGACAGTCTAATAAACTATTAGAATAATGAAATAAGCAAAACCAGAACTTTGGATTAGAGTCGAGGTTGCTTCACCCGCGGCCCTTATCTGGCTGATGGCTGCTCGGGCGGAGAAGGGTTCAACCAGCCGTGGCAGCCCGGGCTGCGGCCGGTGCCCCCCCGCTGGCCTAATTGTGTATCTTTGCTAGGAACCGAATTTTCGCGAAAACCTGCTTTTCGCTCAACTATATAAGTATCTGACCAGTGGCTTGTTCAACCTGTTCTTCCGGCGGCGGCTGCGGCACCAAGCCGGGCGGCTGCAAATCCAACGGCGGCTGTAGCACCGGCGGCTGCAACCGCATGAATGTTTTCGATTGGCTCCAGGATGTGGAGATACCCGACTCGTTTGCCGGCTTCGACCTTGTGGAAGTGCGCTTCAAAGGCGGCCGCAAGGAATTCATGCGCAACGACTTGCGCCTGCCGCTCGTGACCGGCGACGCCGTGGTGGTCGATGCTGCCGGCAGCGGCTGGCACCTGGGCCACGTGAGCCTGAAGGGCGAACTGGTGCGCCTGCAGATGCGCAAAAAGAAAATCCCGACCGACTCGAAGGAAATCCGCAACATCCTGCGCGTGGCCACGCCCGACGATGAGGAGCGGTGGCAGGCCGTGCGCGACCTCGAAACCGGCACCATGTTCCGGGCCCGAGCCATGGTGAGCGAGCTGCGCCTGCGCATGAAGCTGAGCGACGTGGAATACCAGGCCGACCGCACCCGCGCGCTGTTCTACTATTCGGCCGACGACCGGGTCGATTTTCGCGAGCTCATTCGCCGGCTGGCCGACGAGTTTCGGGTGCGTGTGGAAATGCGCCAGATTTCGCTGCGCCAGGAAGCCGGCCGCATCGGCGGCCTCGGCATCTGCGGCCGCGAGCTGTGCTGCTCGACGTGGCTGACGGACTTCAAAACTGTGAGCACCACCGCCGCCCGCTACCAGAACCTGAGCCTGAACCCCCAGAAGCTGGCCGGCCAATGCGGCCGCCTCAAGTGCTGCCTCAACTACGAGCTCGACGCCTACCTCGATGCCCTGAAGGACATTCCGCAGGTGCAGCGCCCCCTCAAAACCAGCAAGGGCGAGGCTTTTTTGCAGAAAACCGACATCTTCCGTCGCCGCATGTGGTTTGCCTTCAAGGGCGATAACAACTGGGTGATGCTGGACACGGCCCGCGTGCGCGAGCTGCTGGAAATGAACAAGCGCGGCGAAGTCATCGAAAGCCTGCTGCCCCCGCGTGAGGAAGCTCCCGAGCCCGAAGTATCGGCCATCGTGGAAGGTTCGCTCGACCGCTTGGACGATAAAATTAAGTCGAGCGGCAAGCGCAGCAAGCGCAAAAAGGGCCGCGGCGAAGGCGATGCCGCCCCCGCCGAAGCCCGCGCCCCGCGCGAAGGACGGGAAAGCCGCGAGCCCCGCGCCGCCCGGGAGCCCGGTGCCGCCCCCGCCGAGCCGCGTGCGCCGCGAGAGGGCCGCGAAGGCCGCCCGGCCCGCGAGCCCCGCGCCCCGCGCGATGGCCGTCGCCCGGCCGGTGCCGCGCCCGGCGGCCCGCGTCCGCCCGAGCAAATGACCAGCCCTGGCCCCGGCGATGGGGACAATCCGGTGCCCGCTCTCGGCGATGTGCCCGAGCAGCGGGGCCGTCGCGGGGCCGCCGCCCGCCCCCTCAACCGCCGCGGTGGCCGTGGCCGCAGCGATGCGCCGCGCGATGGCGCGGCTTCCGCGCCGGAAGGCAGCGGCGAGGCCCGGCCCGAAAGCGGCCGTAACCGCCGGGGCGACGCGCCGCGCCGGGGCGATGCGGCCGGTGCGCCGCCCCGCCCGGCGGCCGAAGGAGGAGAAGCCCGGCCGCGCCGCGAGGGCGGCGAGCGTCGGCCCGAGAGCGGCGCCCCGCGCGAAGGGCGCGGCGAAGGCCGTGGCGGCCGCAACCGCCGCGGCGGCCGCGGCCCGGCCGGCGAGGGCGGCACCTCCGAAGGTGGGCCCGCGCCGACGGGCGCGTAAAGCCATTTAATTTATAATTGTCGCCTATTATTCAGCATCACCGCATGAATCAGCGCTTTGCCTTTCGGCTGGCTGTCGGGCTGGGGTTCGTGGGCCTGCTCACGGCCTGCGACCCCAACCGGGTATTCGAGCAGAATACCGACTTCCCCAAGTATTCCTGGGACGTGCAGCAAAAGCCGGCGTTCACTTTCGCCATTACCGATACCACGGCCCGCTACGACGTCTACTTCAACGTGCGCTACGCCTCGGCCTACGGCTACTACAACCTGTACCTGCAGGCTTCGCTGAATGGCCCGGCCGGTCCGGTGGGGCGGCCCATGTTGCACCAGTTGCTGCTGCTCGACCCTAAAACCGGCGAGCCCAAGGGCAAAGGCACCGGCGACATCTACGACCTGCAGGCCCTGGCCATGCCCAACCAGCGCTTCGCCAAGCCCGGCAACTACACCCTGACGCTGGAGCAGTACATGCGCCAGGACCAACTGCCCGGCCTGATGGCGGTGGGCGTGCGCGTGGCCAAGCACGTTGCGGGTGGCAAGTAGTATTGGGTATGAAGTAGCTGGATTGCTTTTCCTGCTACCATTTGAGAGACAAGCAACAGGCCGGTTCCGCGCTAAGCGAAACCGGCCTGTTGCTTGTCGAAGCAGTCGGATGATGCGGTGAAGCTCAATACCTTCTACCCACTACTGAATGCGGGTTACTTTAACGGCGTTGGGGCCCTTTTTGCCAGCTTTGATGTCGAACTCAACCCGGTCGCCTTCCTGGATTTCGTGAATGAGGCCGGTTTGGTGGACGAAAATTTCTTCCTGGTTGTCGTCGGCGATGATGAAGCCGAAGCCTTTGGAATCGTTGTAAAACTTGACGGTGCCGGTGAGCATAATGGGGGAGGGGTGTTGGTAATAAAGCGCCGCCGCAACCACCCGGGGCAGCCCGGCAGGGCTACCGGACGCGGGCATAATGAGTTGCGGCGCAGCAAAGGTAAAATCCGGGCGGCGAACCAGCGGCATCAGGTGGCTGGGGCAGCCGCGTGGCCAACCAGCCGGGCAGGGGCGCGTATAGCCGGAAGCCAGCTGGCACGCCACTTCACCTCTCACTTATCGCCCCACCCTTCGCCATGTCGCACGAGCCCGAAAACCTGAACACCGAACCCAACGACATCGCCGGCAACCGCATCGACGGGCCGGAGGGCAACACCGCCACCCAGCACACCGCGCCCGGCGCGGGCGTGGGGCAGCCCGGCGGCGTGCCCAACCAGCCCGGCAGCGCCGGCCAGGCCACCACGCCGGTTTCGAGCGAGTCGCTGGCGGCTTCGGAAACCAGCCCGGGCCAGGGGGCAGTCGGCCCGGAGGGAAAGCCGCAGGAGAACAAAGAAGCCGCCCCCGCCGCGGTGAACCCGGCCAATCCGGCGGCTGGGGCTACCTACGGCGGTAATTTCGGCAACGGCACCCAGGACAGCTACCACGACCAGCGCCGCCGCGAAAACCAGGACAGCGACGCCAACCGTGGCGAATTTGGCGTGGAAAGCCAGCAGGGTACCACCCACGGCGGCTTTGGCAACCAGAACCGCGTGGCCGATTACGAGCCCCGCAACTCGGCCGAAGACCAATACTACGGCGGCCCCGGCGCGCCCGGCGTGCAGGCCAACGCCTACCGTGCCTACGACGGCCAGGATGCCCGCCCCGACGCCCGCACCGAATACGGCTTCGAGCGCGGCACCGCGCCCGCTGCTACTGGTGGCGAGCCTGCAACAGCACCCACCGCCCAGCGCGGCGACCTTGGCAGCCCCGCCGGCGACAACCGCAACCAGCCCGACCGCGCCGATGCCGCCAGCGCACACCAGGTTGACAATGGCTCGCGCCAAGGCCCCGACAGCGGCTTCGCGGCCGATTACGGCCACACCTCGCTGCCCGGCGCGGGCACCGGCCCGGCCTCGGCCCAACCCGTAGCCGAGCATCGCAACCAGACCGAAGATTACCTGCCCACCCCCAGCGACACCGACAGCCAGGGCCGCGCCACCGCGCCGGCAACCGCAGCCGATGCCCGCGGCACCCAGCCCGCCGGCAGCGAAGGCTACGGCGACCGGGGCCGGAACGAACCCAATGCGGCACCGGATTTCCAGACCGGCGGCGAGCGCAACGGCTACACCCAGCCGCAGGCCAACAACGGCGATGCCGGCCAGGGCGTCGGCTCGCGTGGCGGGTCGTACAATGATGCTTACGACGACAGCAAGCCCGGCAGCAACGCCGGCTCGCCGGCCGCCGGCGACCAGCGCCGCGAAGACCGGGATGCTAATTACGGCACCGCTGCCCGGGAAGAAAACCGGGCGTCGGGAGAAGAGAACGAAGCCGACCACGGCGCCCCCCGGCGCAACGAGGGACGCGAGTAGCAGTCAGGTTTTGGTAAAAACGAGAACGTCCTGCTGAGCTTGTCGAAGCATCTTTACCGCGCAAGTAGTTATTTACTTGCGGTAGAGATGCTTCGACAAGCTCAGCAGAACGTCCTTTATTATTTCAGTAGCCGGAAATTACCGGTGAATTTTTACTCCGATATCGTACTGGTAGCGGGGGCGGCCGCCGAGCGGAATGGCGAAAAACGGCAGCGCCGTATCGTACTGGTCCGTCACGTAAAACACCAAGTCGTTGGGTGCGGGCTTGGTGGAGGTGAGGCGAAAATCGAGGCTGAGGCCGTGCTCTTTGTTGGCAATGGGAAACACGCTGCTGGTCCACTCGCCGTCGCCGCTCATGGCACCCGGCTGGCCGTTTTTGGCGATGCTGAACACGTTGAGCGTGGCGGCGTTGTCCACGTCAAAATTGCTTTGCTTGATGCTCACCACTTTGTCGTTCACGAAAGGGTAGAGGTGCACCGTGGTTTTGCTGGCCGTGGCCGGCAGCCGGAAGCAGTACTCGTAGGTGAAGGCGTTGCCGCCCTCAACCGATACGTTTTCGGTGGGGCTGGTGCTGAAAAAGTAGCGATAGAGGTTGCCGTCGTTGCCCGTCAGGCCTTTGGCTACCAGCTTGAACACGCGGCCCTTGAACTCGTCGACCGGTTCGCCCTCGAGCGGGTTCAGCGGGCCGAAGGTGTACCACTTGCCGTCGTACTTCGGCTCGTTGCCGAAGGTCTGGCTTTTGAGCAGGCGGCCGCTGGGCACGGCGTTGGTAGGGCGCGGGTCGCGGGCCTGCGGGCCGCTGAAAGTGCCGGCCCCGCCGTAGAGGCTGAACGACGTGGTGGTGTTGGCAGCGCCCTTCAGGTCGTCGTTTTTGCCGCCGCAGTCGGGGTCCCACACGCGGATGTAGACGGGGGTACGCTGCCGCTCGGGGATGAGGAAGAAGAAGGTTTGCGTGAAGTCGTCGTCGCCCCACTGCTTGTCCGACTGCGCTCCGAAGGTTATCAGGCTCTCTACCCGCTCGCCGGGGTTGGGCACGGCTTGCGCGTGGGCCGGCGCGGCCGCCAGCACCGCCAGCGCGGCACTACAAAACCAAAAACTGTGTTTCACCATGCCGGCAAGTTACCGAGCCCGGCGCAATTATGCCGTTGCGATAGCCTGAGCGTGTGCGAAATTGGCCGCTCCGGCGTATGTTTATCATTCGTTAGCCTTCTGCTTATATGCCCGCCGCCGTTCGTGCCACCTCCGATTTCTTCGACCAGCTCACCTTCGACCTGCTGAAGCTGCGCGTGGTGGCCCAGCAGCGTTTCCGTCCGCTGAGCGCCGAGGAACTGAACCGCCGGCCCGGCTCGGGCCGCTGGAGCGCCGGCCAATGCCTTGAGCACCTCAACATTGTGGGCGGGCACTACCTGCCTACCATTGCGGCCCGCATCAAGCGGGCGCAGGCGCGCGGCTCGAAGCCGGCAGACCAAGCCAAGCAGGGGTTTATCGGGCGCAAATTTATCGAGGCCATGCGGCGGCCGGCCGGCGAAAAAGCGCTGGTTTCGCCCCGGCGCTACGCTCCCACGGGCACGCGCCTGCCGCGCACCGTGGCCGAAGTGTTCAGCCGGCAGATTGATGAGTTGCTGCGGCTGGTGCTGCTGGCCCGGCAGGTGAATGCCAACGCCGTGCGCATCCCCAATCCTTTATTCCCGTTGGTTTTGCTGCGCCTCACCGACCAGCTGGAGTTTCTGGTGGTGCATATTCAGCGGCACGTGGCGCAGGCCGAGGCCGTTCTGGCGGGCATCAGCGCGCGCACGGCGGCTTCAACAGCTTCGGCCTAGGCAAAAAAGCATCGAGTCGCCAGCTGTTTGGGGCTTTGGCAAAAGCAACTCCCGGAGTTCGGCCTCGCAAGGCCGCGCCGAACCCCGGGAAGCAGCTTTATTATTTGTGGGCGAGGAAATAGGTTGCCGTGAGCTGAAGCGAGCGGTGGTAGCCGGTTTCGTTTGGCATTTGGTAGCTGTCGGGGTAATCGGGCTGAGCATTGACGAGGCCAAGGCTGTAGCCCAATTGCGCCTGCACTGGCCCCAGGCGGTAGCCCACGCCTCCCGCAATGCCGGCATCGAAGCGCCGGGCGGTGGCAAATATGCTGTTGCTATTGCTGTTCGGCGAGTTGGGGTCGTCAAATTTATTGGCGAAAGTGTAGCCTACCGCACCATTTTCCGAATAATTTTCGCTAACCCCGTTGAAGGTAGTCGTGTTGTGGTCGGTGTAGGTGGCCTTGCCGCCCACGCCCACTGCCAGGTAGGGCCCGGCAAATAGCTGAAAGCCGTGGTCGCCGCCGGACGTATACACGACGTTGAGCGGCAATTCGAGGTAGTTGATGCGGCTGACAATGCTGATATCCTCGTGCATGCTATAGCCTGAGCCGGAGAACTCAACGGTTACGGTTTGCTTCACGCCCTTTTGCGAAAACAGCAGTGCGGGCTGAAAGGCCCAGTTGCCCCACTGCATATTGACGACCATGCCAACCTGCGGGGCCACAATCGGCGACTTGTGGTAGTCGAGGGTAAAGCCGCTGGCCGAGAGGCTTTCAAGCGAGTTGAAGGTGGCCGTTGCCAGGTTGCCCCCCAACCGGGGGCCGAAGCTAATGCTGGCTTGCGCCCGGGCCGGAGTAGCTGCCAGCGCTAGGCCAGCCGTGAGGCCGAGTGCAGAAAAAAGAGTCTTCATGGAAAGGAAAAATGGGGGAGATGGATGAAAGCCGGGGCAGATTTTCCAGGTAGTGGCGTTAATCACAAATATATACCAGTACTTCATCCGGCGTTCATCAGACACGAAATGAAGCAGCCATGCGCGGCTGGCCCGGGCGGTATGTAATAAAAGTGGTTCTGGCATCTTTATGGCCGTAACCATTCGTTGCTTCTCGCCTGGCCTATGCGTTTGTTTCTGTTTGCCTGCCTGTTTCTGACCATGCTGTTTAGTGCCGACTCGGCCGCGCCCGTGCCGCCCGGCGCCTACGCCGCCCGCTGGAAAAAAATTGATGCCCTGCTGCAAAAAGACCAGACCGCCACGGCCGCGCCACTGGTGGAGGCTATCTATCAGCAAGCCAAAAAAGCGGGCGATACCCCTGCTTATGTGCGGGCCCTACTTTATAAAATACGACTGCTGAACGCCAAGCAGAACGATGCCGACGAAAAGGCCATTGCCCTGCTCGAAACGGAAGTGAAGACGGCCACTTTTCCCGCCCGACCTATTCTGCACTCGCTGCTGGCGGGGCTTTATACCGACTACCTCAACCAGCACCGCTACGCCCTGTACCAGCGCACGCGCGGGGCGGCCCCGACCGCCGATGGCCGCCCCGCCGACGGCGACGCCGCTGCTGACGGCGGCACCGGCCTGGCCACCTGGGACATGGGCCGGCTGGGCGCGGCCATTGTGCGGCACTACTACCAGTCGGTGGAAGACGAGCCGCAGCGCCAGCTGAAAACCACGCTGGCCGACCTCGGCGACCTGGCCGTGGGCGGCGATGCCGAAGGCCGCGCCCTGCGCCCTACGCTGTATGACCTGCTGGCCCAGCGCGCCATCGAGGGCCTGAAGAACCAGGAATTATACGTGACCAAGCCCGAGCAGCAGTTTCAGCTGACGGAGCCCAAGCTGTTTGGAACCGCCGCCGAGTTTGCCGCCCTGCGCCTGCTCGCGCCCGAAGCCGACTCGCTAAACGGCCAGCTGCACGCGCTGCACCTGCTGCAGCGCCTTACCGCCTCGCGCCAGCAGCTGGCGCCGCAAAACCGCGCCGCGCTGGCCGACGTGGACCTGAGCCGCGTGGACTACCTGCGCGGCATTGCCCAGAACCCCGACCTTATCAGCCAATACGAACCGGCTTTGGAGCGCATGGCCGAGACATATAAGACCTTGCCCATCAGCACAGAGTTTATGGCTCGCCGCGCCGAAGCCGAAGGCGCAACCAACCGCGTGGCCGCCGTGCGCCTGGCCCGTGAGGCCGAAGCCCGGTTTCCGAAGTCGCGCGGCGCGGCGCGAGCCCGGCAACTGCGGATGCAGATTGAGCAGCCGGAACTGGCGTTTTCGGCTTCAGACATGGTGGTGCCCGGCCAGCCCTGGCGGTTGGATGCGACGGCCCGCAATGTGAGCGAACTGCACGCCTGGGCCTACCGCATTTCGCTTAAAGAATGGGAGAAATCGGGGCAGTATGACGAGAAGAACCGCACTGTTGCGCAGCGCTACGCCCGGGCGCTACGTGCTGCGCCGGCTGCTAGCTGGACCGTGCCGGTGCCCGCGCATCCGCAGGATTACAAGGAGCTGAAGTTTGGCGCGGCGGGGGCAGCGCTGCCGATTGGCTACTATCTGGTTATCATTAGCAACCAGGCTGCGAAGCCGACGGAGCAACGGGCCGGGGCGGTGACGAGCTACGGATTTATCGGTGCCAGCGAGTTGAGCGCGGTGCGCCGGACTACCCAGAGTACGGGCACGACATCGTTGTTGCTACTGGCGCGCCAGAGCGGCGCGCCGTTGGCCGGCGTGAATAGTCAAGCCATGTTCAGCGTGTATAACCGCGCCAAGCAGCATGACGAGCGCCGGGTGGGAGCCGTGCTGCAAACCAACCCGCTGGGAATCGTCGAAATACCCGCCCCGAATGGGGCCAACGATGCCCTCGGTCGCGAACAGCTGACTAATGTGCGACTCTGGAAAGGCCGCGATACGCTGCTGCTGCCCCTCAATAGTTACTATTACCCCGGCCGCGACCAGCCGGAACAAGCACAGCGCCGCGCCTTCCTCTTCACCGACCGCGCGATTTACCGGCCGGGGCAGACGCTCTACTTCAAAGGCATTCTGACTGAAACGCTGGGCGCGAAAAGCAGCCTCGTGACCAGCCAAATGGTGAGCGTGCGGCTGGTGGACGTGAACGGCCAGACCGTGCAGACGCTGCCCTTCACCACCTCCGATTTCGGCAGTTTCCACAGCTCCATTGTGCTGCCCACGGGCCTGCTGAACGGCGAAATGAGCCTGCAAACGGACTATGGCAGCATCAGCTTCGCGGTGGAAGACTACAAGCGGCCCACGTTTCTGGTCAGCCTCGACTCGGTGCCGGGCCGGCCGCAACTGGGCCAGCCGCTCAGCATCAGCGGGCGGGCGCGGGCTTATGCGGGGCAGGCTACCGATGGGGCTGCGGTGCGCTACCGCGTGACGCGCCGCGAGCTGTTTCCGCTGTTCGATTACGGCTTTGGCGGGCGCGGCATTTATGCGCCGGGCCGGGGGCAGGCCAGCCAGGAAATTGCCCACGGCACCACCACCACCGATGCCGAGGGCCGCTTCACGCTCAGCTTCACGCCGCCGCTGGTGCCCCGGCTCACCGGCCGCCGATGGGAGCCGGGCTACCTGTTCGAAATAACCGCCGACGTGACCGACGCGGCCGGCGAAACCCGCACCGGCACCCGCAGCGTGTCCATCGGCCGCAACCCGCTCAGCCTGCGGCTGGTGGGGCCGACAGAAATCGACAAGCAGCATTTGCCCGCCATTACGCTGCTCGGCACCAACGCCACCGGCGAGCCGCTGCCCGCCACCGGCACGCTGCGCTTGCTGGCCCGCCGCTACCGTCCCAACCCGCCCGGCGTGCCCGGCCCAGCGCCCGAAACCACCGACAACGAAGCCGCGCTAACGCCCGTCAAAACCCTGCCCTTCGACACCAAAGCCAGCGCGCAGCTGGCCGTGGCCACTCTGCTGGCCGACGTGCCCACTGGCCGCTACCGTCTCGAAGCTGTAGCCGCCGGCCGCGACTCGGCCCGGGCGCAGCTCGATTTCACGCTCTACGATTCGCAGGCCGCCACCGTGCCCTTCGCCACGCCCGATTGGTTTGTGGCGCTGGCCGATACCGTGGCCCCCGGCCAGCCAGCCAGCATCTTACTGGGCAGCAGCGAAGCCGGCGCACGCATCCTGCTCGAAGTAGAGCGCGGCGGCCAGCTGCTGCGCCAGGAGTGGCTGACGCTGAATGCCAACGAGCAGCGGCGGCTCACTATTGAAAGCGGCGCGGCTACGGCTCTGGGTCCGCTCTATATTCACACCACGCAGGTGCGCGACGGCCGCCTCTACCGCCACGATGCCACCGTGCAGGTAGCGGAGAAGCCGCAGCCGCTGCGCGTGTCCATCGCTACGTTCCGCGACAAGCTCCAGCCCGGCCAGAAGGAAACCTGGCGCGTCACCATCCATCAGGCCAATGGCCGGGCTGCCGAAGCCGAGCTGCTAGCCACCCTCTACGACCAGAGCCTAGACATTTTCCGGCCGCACAGCTTTATGGGGCTGGAGTTTGGACAGGGGTATTACCCAGCCCGGTTTGGGTGGGAAGGACGGTTTGAGGAGGTGATTTCACAGATGCTATTTGGGGAGGAAAGTCGAGGAATTGACGAAATAGAATATCCTGAATTGAAAACCTGGGAAAGCTATTTGCAAGAGGTGCCTGACCAAGAGGAGCTAAGGGATAAAGTGGTGGTGAGCCGAATGAGCGTGCAAGGCAACGCCAACATGTCAATGGCAGCTCCCGCACCGATGGCCGCGAGAATGAAGTTCACGCCGCCCGTCATCAAAAAGGATGAGGAATTGGTGCTGCACGAATCAATGGCTGACACCGTAGCAGGCAAGCCGGGTGCAAAACCCACCGCCCCCAATCTCTCCACTATTGCCGCCCGTTCCGATTTCCGCGAAACGGCCTTCTGGCAGCCGGCCCTGCGCACCGATAAAAACGGTGATGTAGTGCTAGAATTCCAGATGCCCGAGGCCGTGACGCGCTGGCAACTGCTGGCCCTGGCCCACGACCAAGCCCTGCACAGCGGCCAGCTGGCCCGGCAGCTCGTAACGCAGAAGGAAGTCCAGATTACGCCCAACGCCCCGCGTTTCCTGCGGCCGGGCGACACGTTCACCTTCCCCGCCAAATTCTCGAACTTAACCGACCACGCCACCCGCGGCACCGCGCAGCTCTTCCTGCTCGACGCCGCCACCGGCCAGGATATCACCCCGCAGCTGCTAAAGGGCCAGGCGCAGCAAGCCGTGTCGGCCGCTGCCCACCAGAGCGCCGCGCTGGGTTGGGAGTTGAGCATCCCCGCCGATTTCGCCCCGGTAGCCGTGACGTATAAAGTAGTTGTTAGTTCTTCGTTGTCAGTTGTTAAGCAAGGCGATACGAAAAAGAAAGACAAGAAGAAAAAGCGCCTGACAACTGATAACCAACAACTGACAACTACCTACTCCGACGGTGAGGAAAACACCCTGCCCGTACTGCCCAACCGCATTCTCATCACCGAGAGCCTGCCGCTGCCCATCGTAGGGCCCGGCACCCGCGCGTTCGAGCTGACGAAGCTGACGAGCACCAGCAGCCCCACGCGGCGCAACTACTCGCTCACCTTGGAAATGACGGCCAACCCCGCCTGGTACGCCGTGCAGAGCCTGCCCTACCTGATGGAGTACCCCTACGAGTGCTCGGAGCAGACCTTCAGCCGTCTCTACGCCAACCTGCTCGCCGCGCAAATTCTGAAAGCCAACCCGCGCTTCAAAACCGTGCTGGCCGAGTGGACGCGCCAGGCCCAGAGCGGCACTGCCGCCCAGCGCAACCAGCTCGAAAGCAAGCTGGCTCAGAACCAGGAGCTGAAAAACCTGCTGCTCCAGGAAACGCCGTGGGTGCGCGATGCGCAGGGCGAAACCGCCCGCCTGGCCCGCCTCACCGAGCTGTTCGACGAGCCCCGCCTGCGGGCCGAAACCCAGCGGGCGCTGCTCAAGCTCCAGCGCATGCAGCTGCCCAGCGGCGCGTTCCCGTGGTTCGACCACATGCCCGCCGACCGCTACATCACCCAGCTCATCGTGGCCGGCTTCGGCAAATTGAAGAAGCTGGGGGCCTTCGATGCCAGCCAGGATGCCACTGCCCAGGCCATTTTGCAGCCAGCCCTGCGCTACCTCGATGCCGAGCTGGCCGACGACTACGCCCGCCTGCGCCGCGAGAAAAACGTGAAGCTGGCCGACAACCACCTCGGCGACGAACATATTCAGGCCCTCTACGCCCGCAGCTTCTGGCTGCAACAGTCCGAAGCTGCCGCCGCCAAAACGGCCTTCGCCTACTACCGCACGCAGGCCGTCAAATTCTGGCCCGCCCAAACCCGCTACCTGCAGGCGCAAATCGCGCTGGCTCTGCACCGCACCGACGCTAAAGCCCCGGCTGCGGCCGAAATCCTGCGGGCGCTCACCGAAAATGCCCTGCACTCCTCCGAGCAGGGCATGTACTGGAAGGAAGTGCGCGGCGGCTACTACTGGCGCGAGGCGCCCACCGAAACCCAGGCCACGCTCATCGAAGCCTTCGATGAGGTGCAGCGCGACCAGAAAGCCGTTGACGAGATGAAGCTCTGGCTGCTGAAGCAGAAGCAGACCCACAGCTGGGAAAGCACCCGCGCCACCGCCGACGCCTGCTACGCCCTGCTGCTGCGCGGCTCCGACTGGCTCGCGCCCACCCAGCCGCTGCAAGTCACCGTCGGCGGCCAGAACATCAAGCCCGAAGCCACGCAGGCCGGCACCGGCTATTTCAAAACCAGCTGGCCCGCCGCCGAAATCAAGCCCGCGCAGGGAAAAGTCACTGTGAGCAAACTCGACGCGGGCGTGGCCTGGGGCGCGCTCTACTGGCAGTATTTCGAAGACCTCGACAAGGTGACGGCCGCCGCAACTGCGCTTAGCCTCGAGCGCCAGCTCTACCGCGAAGTGCGCACCGCCGGCGGCCCCGTGCTCGAAAAGCTCACGCCCACCACGCCCCTGAAAATCGGCGACGCGCTGGTGGTGCGCCTCGTGCTGCGTACCGACCGCGCCCTCGAATACGTGCACCTGAAAGACCAGCGCGCCGCCGGCCTGGAGCCCATTGCCCAAACCAGCGGCTACCGTTACCAGAATGGCCTGGGCTACTACGAAAGCCCGCGCGATGCCGCCACCAACTTCTTTCTAAGCGAAGTGCCGCGCGGTACCCACGTGTTCGAATACCGGCTGCGGGCCAGCCAGGCCGGCGATTTTTCGGGCGGCCTCAGCCAGGCGCAGTGCCTGTATGCTCCCGAATTTGGAACCCAGTCGGCCGGCACGCGGTTGCGCGTGAATCCGTAGCCCGATTTTGGTGGAGTAGGATAAAAACGGCCGTTGGAGGGCGGAAACGGCCAAACTGTGGTTTAAATGCGGGTTCGGCTTGCATTTAACCGGGGGCGGGTGTAGCTTTGTTTTCTGTTGATTTTACTTTATACCTCTATGAAGCATCTAGTTGTCCTCTTTTCGCTGCTCCTGTGGGCCGGCAGTGTACAGGCCCAAAATGAGAAAGCCGTACCCGTTACCAAGCTGCCCGGCGAAGAAAACCTCAGCCTGCGCGAGCGCGCCGAACGAGACTTCCTGATGCCGGTGCGCCGGAAAAAGATTGTAACCGAAGCCCCCAAAGCCGCCACCGAAGACAACACCGCTGCTCCCGAAACCGACGCCACCGCCCACTATTCTGAAGCTACCGACGAAGCCGCCGTTTCGGCCCGCACCGCCCGCAGCTACGAGGCCCGCCACGCCGAAGCCCTGGCTTCGCGCCGCGCCGCCGCCCGCCGCGAAGAAGCCCGCCTAGAAGCCCGGGCCGAGGCCCGCGCCGAAGCCCGCCGCGCCGCCCGCTACGCCGCCCGCCACAGCAGCAAATCCAAATCCAGCAAGTCGAAATCGCACAAAGCCGCTACCCACAGCAGCAAAAGCAAATCGACTAAGTCGAAAAGCAAGACCAAGTCGGCCGCGCACAGCAGCAAAAACAAATCGAAGTCGAAAGCCAGCAAAGCCAAAGCCAGCCACAGCGCCAAAAAGGTGAGCGTGAAAAAGAAGACCGCCGCGCACAAAACCACCAAGAAGGCGACGGCTTCGAAATCGAAAAGCAAGAAGCATCGCCGCTAAGCCGCCTCTTCAAGAATCAACGAAAACGCCCGACACTGTTGTGTCGGGCGTTTTTGTTTGTAGTTGGTATAATGATAACGTCATGCAGAGCGCAGCGAAGCATCTTTACCGCGCAACGCAATCAAAAAGAATAGTGACTGCGGTAAAGATGCTTCGCTGCGCTCTGCATGACGTTCAATTAAGTCTGCCTGTTTTCCAACTGCTACCGCTGGTTGCGCACCACAAAATTGTTGAACGTGGCCACGCCACCCGTTTCGCCTTGCGCCACCAGCGCCACGCGCACGCCGCGGTCCCAGGGGGGGAGGTAGGTGCCGTTCAGGCTGAAGTTTTCGGTGGGCAGAGGTTGCCAAGTGGTGCCGTCGGTGCTGTAGGCGAAGCGGTAGCGCTGCCCGCCCCACACTTCGAGGCGCAGGCTCAGCGTGTCGCAGGGCTCGATGAACACCTGCACCAGCGACTGGTGCTTGCCGCTGCGCAGGTGCCAGATGTGCAGCTGGCCGTTGCCGGCCATCAAAGCCAGCGCGTTGTAGGGGTCGCCCACGGCCGCGAGGCCGGCGTAGGTATCCACGGGCAGGCTGGCGAAGTCGATGGTGGTGGCGGCTTTGTAGGTGGCGGCGTGGGTGCGGCGGGCCACCACGGCGCCGAGGCGCGAATTATCGGCGGCGAGGTGCAGCTGGCCGTGGCGCACGGTGGCAGCGGGCACCTGGCCCAGCGGCCACTGCCAGGCCAGCCCCAGCTGCTCGCCTTCAAACTCGTCGGCGATGTTGAAGCGGCTCATGTCGGTGAGGGCCGGGGCCTGGGGGCTGCGGTTCACAAACTCGGGCCAGCCCTCGGCGTTCCAGGTGAACTCGCTCAGCAAACCCTGGCGGCCCACAAACTCGTGGCTTTCGGCCGCGTAGGCGTGGTGCAGCAGGAACCAACGGCCGTCGAGCTCGCACACGGTCCCGTGGCCGGGGCATTTCCAGGTGGCGTTGCGGTCGAGGATGGGGTTTTGCTCGTGTTTTTCCCAGGGGCCGAGCAGGTTGCGCGAGCGGGCCACGCCGGTGGCGTAGTTGCAGCCCTTGCCACAGCACGAGTTGCCGGCATAAAACATGTAGAACCAGCCGTCGTGGCGCACCAAGGCCGAGCCTTCCACCAGCGGGCCTTCCCATTTGGCGTCGTTGCCAAACAGCTCGGTGGCTTCGCCGATGAGGGCGGTGCGCTCGTCGTTCAGGCGCTGCGCCCAGATGGGCGTGTCCTGGTGGCAGGAGTTGCCGTCTTCCTTCCAGATGAGGTAGAGGTCCCCGTGCTCGTCGGGCATCGCGAAGCCGTCGATGGAGCCCGCCTCCTGGCCCACCAGCGGGCCGTGGTCGACGTACGGGCCGGCGGGGTGGTCGGCGCTGGCCACGGCCACGCATAGCATGCCGCCCTTGCGGCGGGCAGTGTAGTACACGTACGTCCGGCCGTTTTCCTGGTAAAACTCCGGGGCCCAGAAGTTGGAGCCGGCCCAATCAGGCGCTTTCTCCGGAAACACGTGGCCCACCAACTCCCAGTCGAGCAGATTTTTAGACGAGAAAATCGGAAAAATCGCGCCCCATTCGGCCGAGGTGGCGCTGGCCCAGTACGTGTCGCCGATTTTGACGACCGTCGGGTCGGGGAAATCGCCGGGCAAAACCACGTGGTCGTAGCTGGTGCGGGCGGGAGGAGTTGCGGGGAGGGTGCCGGGGGCAAAAGCCTGCCGGGCAGCCAGTTCTAGTTCAATCGACACGGGTGGGAGGGTGTAAGAAGAATAGAAAAGCACACCGGACGAAATAAAATCGCCGCGGTTACACGGAGCAAGGTAGGAATTTGGAATAAATAATGATGCTGGATTGGGTAATAATTGGATGAACGCCGCAAAATAACCGCCCGGCAACCAGCTGCACCGGTTGAAATGATTGATTTAGGTGCGTTGCATAATGAAATATGTTTCGGTAGGAGTAAAACATATTTCGAGCCAATTGAAAAATTAGTAGATGTAGCCCCTGGTTGGAAATTGATTTTTCCAAGTATTTGTGCCCACGATTTTTTTAGAAATTGCCTTGCTAGCGAAGGGGCTTTTGCGAAACGCAGGCTGTTTTTCAGCATAATGACCTGCCTAACGAGGGCCATTGCTCGGAAATCGCCGGGTTTTTAGTGCCGACGCTTCCTAATGCTTCCGTTAAATGCAGTAGGGGCGGGGCCTGCCCCCGCCCGTCGTCGAACGTCCCATACTGGCATCGTTCAACGGCGGGCGGGGGCAGGCCCCGCCCCTACGAGGGTTCCGAACCGGCTTTAGCCCTCGTTGCGCGGGTAGTCGTAGAAATAAAACTCAGCGTTGGCCTTGCCCACTTCCTCCCACTTGTCGCACTCGAAGCGCAGGCACACCACGGCGGCGGTGGGCATCTCGTTCACGGCCGAGGGCGACAGCGCGTTGGCCGTTTCGGTGATGGTGGGGTTGTGGCCCACCAGCAGGGCCGAGGCCGCCGAATCGGGCAGGGCGCGGATGATGGCGAGCAAATCGTCCATGTCGGCCCCGTAGATGCCGGCATCGACGCTGATTTTGTTGGCCGGGTATTGCAGCTCGCGGGCTACCAGCACGGCCGTGCTCATGGCGCGCACGGCCGGCGAGCTCACGATGAGGTCGGGGCAGATGCGGCGCTTGCCCAGGGCCTGGCCCATGGCGGGGGCATCGTCGCGGCCGCGGTCGTTGAGGGGGCGCTCCTGGTCGCTCAAATCATCGAAGCTCCAGCTGGATTTGGCGTGGCGGAAGAGGTACAGGGTTTTCATAAGGGCGAAGCTAACGGCGTTTGAGTTACCGATGGGGTTAGGAAAAGGTTATGAACGTGCCGCCGTAAGCTAGCATCATTCTTGCGCGTAGCGCGCGGCCTTCTACTGTATCCTTTGTTTTCAACATGAAGCACCTCCTACTTGTGCTGCTCTTGCTGGCTGCCGGGCCGGCGTTTGCCCAGGGCGAAAACAACAACTGGAACTTTAGCACGAACCTAGGCCTCCAATTCTTGCCTTCGGGGCCGGTTTTCCGCCCCAGTGCCATGCCCGTGCCGTCGGAAAGCAGCTCCACTATTTCCGATGCGAATGGCCAAGAACTGTTTTACACCGACGGGGTGAAGGTTTGGGACCGAATGGGCCAACGCATGACCAACGCGTGCGCCACCTGCGACGGAGCTGCGGCCGTGCTGGCGGGCAACACTTCCTCGGCCCAAGGGGCCCTAATTGTGCAGCGGCCGGGCAGTACCACTCACTATTACATCTTCGTCACCGACTGCCAGGAAAACCTTTACCGTGGCGGCCTTACCTACACCGAGGTCGACATGACGTTGCGCGGCGGCCTCGGCGGTATCACCGATGTGCAAAACGTGCGCCTCCCCACGCCCGTCGCCAACAGCAACGGCCCCATTACGGAAGGGGTAGTGGGCATGCAGCACGTCAACCGGCGCGACGCCTGGGTGGTGGTGCACGGCCGCAACGACAGTTTTTACAGCTTTCTGGTTACGTCGGCCGGCATCAGCTCCGCGCCCGTCGTCAGCCGCAGCGGCAGCCCCAACAACCGCCTCAGCTTTATGAAATTTTCGCCCTCCGGCCGCCAGCTGGCCCGGTGCGGCGGCTGGGGTTCCGACGTTGAATTATTTGATTTCGACGGCGCTACTGGCATCATCTCCAACGGGCAGACTCTGGCCCCGGCCAACAGTGACTTAATCGTAAACAACGTGGAATTTTCGCCCGATGGCAACAAGCTCTACGTCCAGGAATCCCTGATAAAGACGTCATCCACCTTTGAGTTATTTTTGAATCAATACGATTTACGGGCTGGCTCTACGGCAGCCATTCGTAGTTCGAAGCTGTTCGTTGCGGAGCCCCCCGCTACCGTTTCCATTTACCTGGGCCCCGATGGGCGGATTTACACTTCCGCCGCTCCCCACCTCGGCGTCATCGACCGGCCCAACCGCCGCGGCACCGCCGCCGGCTACCGGGCCGTCGGGGTGCCGCACCTCAACACCAATGGCTGCATTGCCCTGCAAAATTTGGTGCGCCCGCAGCCGCCGGCGCTGGATTACATGGTTGAAACCGCCTGCGCGGGGTCGGTCATCGAGTTCACGCCCTACGAAGTGCCCACCGGTACGGGCGCCCTCACCTGGACCTTCCACGACCCGCGCACGGGGCAGACCGACTCGGTGCAAGCCACCACCGTGCGCCGCGCCTACCCCACGGCGGGCACCTTTGACGTTACGCTCTCGACCACCAGCCGGGGCCAGTACTACCGCTTTCCGCGCACCGTCGTCATTTCCCCGCTTCCGACCGTCACGCTTTCCACCAACACCGTGGCCCTGTGCGCAGGCACCACGTTGCTATCCATCCCGACGCCCCCCTTGGGCAGCACTGTGCGGTGGTCCGATGGCTCCAGCGGCGTCAACATTCAGGTGGATAAACCGGGCAAATACTGGGTGGAAGTGCACAACTACCAGGGCTGCGTCAGCACCGACACCGCCGTGGCCGTGGCGTGCAAGGTGCCGAACGTCATCACGCCCAACAACGACGGGCAAAACGACACTTTCCATCCGCAGGGCCTGCGCGCCGGCACCTGGAACCTGGACGTATTCAACCGCTGGGGCCGGCTCGTGTACCACCAAGACGGCTACGACAACCGCTGGGATGCGGCGGGGCTGGCGGATGGTACCTACTTTTTCCGGCTCGCGAATCCTGCTTCCGGCCAGCAGTTCAAGGGCCACGTGGAAGTGGTGCGCTAGCTGGCTATCGGTTCGGCAGAGGCGTTAAGAAGACTACGACGGGTTGTCGGCGTCACCCATCCGGCCGCCGGCGTTGGCCGCGCTGGAGGCCTCGCGCCTGGTGGCGTAGCCTGACTTGTCGGCGATTGTGGTTTTGGTCGGGTTCTGTTGCTCGTTGTCCGGCCCGCCTGCGCCAGCGGTCCAGGCTACGTAAGCGCCCACTGCCGCTATCTTCGGCGGCCATGCTCCCCACCTACCTCCGCCGCTTCCAGCACCTGCGCGTGGCCCGCAGCCGCCAGCACGGCGAAGCGCCCTATAAGCCCGCCCTGCTGCTGGCCGTGCTCGAAGGCATTGCCGACGGCTCCATTCGGGATAACCGCATCGCCATCACGCCCGAGCTCATCGCGGCCTTCAAAGCCATCTGCACCGATTTAGGTACCTCGGCGCTGTTCACGGCGGCCAACTTCGCGCTGCCCTTCTACCACCTGCGGGCCGACGGCTTCTGGCACCTGCACACCTGGCCCGGCCTCGACATCCTACTCACCCGCTCGGGCTCCATCCGCAGCTTCCGCCACCTGCGCGACGTGGTGACCTACGCCGCACTCGATGCCGACCTGTGGCTGCTGCTGCAAACGCCCGCCCACCGGGCCGCTCTCACGCAGGCGCTGCTGGCGCGCTACTTCCCCCAAACGCAGGGCCGCTACCGCGCCCGCGCCGGCGAGCAAGCCCTGGCCGACATTCGCCGCCAGATGCTGGAGGAGCCCGCCGCCCTCTACCGCCGCCACGTGGCGCCCGCCGACGAGCTCGACCTGACGGTGCGCAGCGGCGTGTTCAAGCGCGTGGTGCTCGAAGCCTACGACTACACCTGCGCCGTGTCGGGCCTGAAGCTGCTCAGCACCCGCAGCAGCCCCGTGCCGCTGCTCGATGCCTGCCACATCGTGCCCTGGGCCGTGAGCCACGACGACACCCTGCCCAACGGCCTCGCGCTGTGCCCCAACCTGCACCGCGCCTTCGACCGCCACCTGTTCTGGATTGATGCCGACTACCGCGTGCGCCTGGCCGAAGATTTCGGCGAGCTCAGCGGCGGCGACTACGGCGTGCGTCGCTTCGAGGGGCAGGCGCTGCGGCTGCCCCACCGGCCGGAGTGGTGGCCGGGGCGGGGAAACCTAGCGGCACAGGCGGGGTATTAGCGATAATCACTTCTTACCGAAGAAGAGTAATATGTTTGCTTGAGTAAATCAGATTTGCTTTATAAAAAAAAGATGGTTTCTTTACAAAATAAGTCGGTAATGCCTTGGCCTTGATGCATATTCCTTTACAAGTTCTTTAGCAAATAGAATGTTGTGTGATATTGTATTAAGATATAAAATCCGTTTGTTTTAATAAATTTCCTGATAACATCAAATATTATGATTTCGGCGGAACAGTTTGATTGGAAAAAGCTCATCAGAATAGATAGAACATGGGTGACCGGACAGCTAGCGAACCATTTTTTATCTTTTGATGGAAAAGTAATTGTAAGAGCATACACTCTCAAAGCTTCGGGGACAGTAACAACGCCTTTTGCAATAGCTGAAGTTCTCGCAAACATGATAGCACACTATGTGCATGGTGAAATGAGAACACAAAATTTAGGGGAGACTAGGGCGGTATTAAGCGCCATTAAGTATTTTGGTGAAAAAGATACTAATACTGATGGCAAATTTGGAGAATTGCTTCTGTTTGCACTTGTGGAGGCTGTACTTGGGTGTAAGATGGTCGCGCATAAACTTCGCTCATTGTCGAACTATAAAGACCAAGTTAAAGGCGGGGACGGAATATTTTTGGGTCACTATACAATCGAAGGTGAAGAATACGCCGCATATCTCATAGGAGAATCTAAAATAATGGGTAGATATAATGCAGCCTTAGAAGATGCCTGTAAATCAATAGATAGGTTTCATGAGCCCAGTAAGTCAAGTGAATTTTTTAACACAGAATTGATAGTGGCAAAAGATAATCTGTTATTAGATAATGCCATAGACCTTGACGAGTTATATGATAGGTTAACACCAACGTCAGATTTGTTCAAAAAGCAAGTGCTTGTACATCCGATTTTGATTATGCATGATTGGATTCAAGTTGAGAAATTGGAAAATGCTGCTAAGACTAATGAATCTTTAGAAAAAGCTATAAAAGCTGAAATTGAAAAGAAAAAGGGGTATTACACACAGAGTATAAAAAATATGTTTTCTAAATATCCAAGAATACAAAAGGTGTATTTAGATTTTTTCATAATTCCATTCAAAGACGTAAAAGAGTTCAGAAACGCATTGTATTATCATATCCATGGAGTCCACTACCAAGAATAATTCGCCTGTTTCTGCTTACCAAGCAGCTTATGAGCATTCATTGCTCAATTCTGTAACTGATAATTTGATACTGAATACTTTCATTAATACACGCATAGCTAGCGGCGCAGCTGTAGTTCAAAATCAGAAAATTGCTGTGCATATACAGGACATAAGAAAGTGTGTCTGGCTTGCATCTATACTAGCGAATAGTGCTCATGAGGACCATAGAAGGAAAGCGCAGACTTTTGCAGCACTTGTCTATTTGAATTATAAAGATGACATAGATATTGCAAGAGCTGCATATGTTGTTATGTCAAGGGCAGGGAATCTTATTGCGACAAAATTTCTCGCGATACTATTTGACGCTAATGATATAGCGACGAACTTCAAGCTAGACTTTGGGAGTTCATTGAATTATGAGCTTGAATCAGAGCGAGAAAGCAGCACGATTGAAATATCTAAGAATTATTTTCTGACTACTAGGTTTCAAAGGAATTTATGGGAAAAACTGAATGCTAGGCAAAACATAGCAATTTCAGCACCTACTTCATCAGGTAAATCATTTATTATTAAGAAATATATTGAAAAAAGATTTAATGAACTCGAAAAAGCGGTAATTCTTTACATAGTCCCATCACGAGCGTTAATAAATCAAGTGAGCGAAGAATTGAGGAGGGACCTTAATATAAGTGAAGTTGATATCCGAACAGCTTTTATTACAGATGACCAGTTGAGAAATGTTGCACCAAAACAAGTGTTTGTGCTTACAGCTGAAAGATGTCTCAAGTTATTGCAGTATAGTTGGTTAAAGCAATTTGTATTGGATTTAATTTTTGTGGATGAAATACAAAATGCCGAGGATGAAGGTGGGAGAGGGACAATACTTGAGTATGTCTTAAGAGAGTTGTTACTATTAAATGAAAAGGCGCAGATAATTTCGGCTGGGCCTAACATTGGTAATGCTGGGCTGGCTTTTTATGGAATATTTGGGAAGGAAGGTGTTGAAATCAAGACATCGATTTCACCGGTTTTTCAAATTAAAACAATCGTGAAGCCTGGTAATAATGATTTGCAAGTAATAATTAAGGCAGGGGACGGAGTGGATTATACAATCAAAATAAATACTGACTCTGATATAAAGAAGAAATTTGAGAAAAACATCGGAACAGGTCTGCCTGATGTAATTCGCTATCTTGGTGGAGATAACCAAAACTTGATATATTCTCCAAGAACTGACTATGCAGAAGATTGGGCATTAAAGTTTGCTGAAACAAAAAATCCTTTGGTGGATATAAACAGTGAGCTGTCGGAACTAATAGATTTTCTTAGGGAAGAGATACACGAAGACTATTTCTTAATAGATTGTTTGCAGAAAGGAATTGCATTTCATCACAGTAAACTGCCGGACGTTGCGAGAAAAGAGATAGAAGACTTGTTTCTTTCCGGAAAAATCTCTAACCTATTTTGTACCTCCACTCTAATGGAAGGTGTGAATATGCCTGCAAATAATCTATTTGTTGTTATACCCAAAAAAAGGACTAATGATTTGTCTGGCTTTGAATTTGGCAATCTTATTGGACGCGCTGGACGCATAAGCGACTCTCTATATGGTGCCATTTATTGTATCGAAAGAAAGGAAGCAGAATGGGCTGAATCCTATTATAGCAAAACATATGAAAAAGATATAGTTACTGTATCAGAAAAATCTCTTTTTCCTTCTCAAGAGTTTATTGATAAATTAAGCTTGCCATTTTCAAGCTTAGATAATGATGGCGATAAGAATACAATTATATTTTTAAGACATAAATTAATACGAGATGAGAAAGAGTTTAACGAATATTTGCGAATGAAAAATGTTAATCAAGCTTCGATATCAAGTATGATGGCATTAATACAAGTAGATGTAGAAGGCATAATTGTGCCTGCTGAAATCTTGAGATTAAATCCATCAATTGACCCAATATTGCAAAATAAGTTGTACTTGGCTATTCAGGAAGAAGGTGTTGGTGCATGGGTTGTTATTCTAAACCCAAATTTTAAAAAGTCTATTTCCAAAGAATCAGTCCCTGATTTCAAACGAGATGAATTAAGTTTTTATTGGCAATTGGTTTTTATAATAGATAAGCTGAATGAGTTATTTGGTCTTAGGCTTGAAGCCCTTTTCAAGCAAGGAATTCCTATGTCTACTAATCAGATGTGCTTATATGGAGTCAAATGGTTAGATGGCAAGAGCCTAAAAGAGCTTATTGAAGAAGATATTAGATTTCATGCTAGGCATATAAACCCATCGCGACGCATAGATATAAATAATATTGACCAAGTCAATGAAAGAATTAAACAGGTTGTCAATATTAGCTCTACAATTGTGTCTTTTATACTGGTTAAATATCTTAAGTTATTGAATGACCATTTAGATTTTATTATGACCGACAAAGAGAAGGATTTATATAAATTTTCTTTGGCATTGCCAATTATGTTGGAATTAGGTTCTGCAGATGCCCTGGTAATTCAATTAATATCGAAAGGCATAACTAGAAGTGTAGCACTGAAAATTGCTAGAGTATTCCCCATCTCTTTGAAAGAACAAGGAGTCGATATTGTGCTTTGGTTAAAATCCCAAACTACAATTGGACTCAAACCTATATTCGAGCGATACTTAAGAAAAATGAATATGCTGAAAGCTTGATTTCTTAATGAGTAAACGAGCCCCAGCCGCCCCAGCAGCCGGGGCTTCTTCGTGCTCCTTCAGCAACTCTTGTTACATCCCTCCCAAAAAATAAAACCCATGTAACTGCCGTTGTTACATCGCGCCGAATTTTTTCCGGCCGTGTAACAACTATGCCCCGCGGGCTCCCTTCTGACTCTCTTTCGGCGGCCGTGCGGGCGCATTTCGGCCTGACGCAGGCGGAGCTGGGGCGCTACCTGGGCGTGGCGCGCGAACAGGTGGCTTTCGTGGAAGCGGGCAAGCGCTCGTTTTTGCCGGGGCCCGAGCGGCGGCTGCGCCCGTTGGCGCTGCTGCTGCCCGGCGTGCTGCTGGCCGAAAGCCCCGCGCCGCCCCCGGCCGCGCCCGAAGCGCCGGCCGAAGCGCCGGCCGAAGCGCCGGCCGAAGCGCCTGCTGCGGCTGCCCTGCGCAAGCGCCTGCGCCAGTGCCGGCACGAGGCCGCGCAGCTGCGCTACGAGCTGGAAAACCACGCCGCCCGCACCCAGGCGCGGGCGCAGCGGCAGCGCGGCCTGGCGCAATTGCGCGCGGCACTGCTGCCCGCGCCCGCCGCGCCCGCCGATGCCGAAACGGAGCACTGCCGCCGCTGGCTGGCTTCGCTGGCCGCCGAAGCGCCGGCCGCGCCGGAGAGTAATACGGTGCGGGCGCTGGGCGAGGCACGTCTGCGCGGCCTGCTGGCCGAAGCCGAGGCGCTGGAGCAAGCGCTGGCGGGCGGGTAGGGAATGAGCGCTGGACTGAGACCGTCATGCAGAGCGCAGCGAAGCATCTCGCGTGCTTTAGCTAATCCTGCTGATTGGATTGCGTTGTGCACGCGAGATGCTTCGCTACGCTCTGTATGACGGCCTTTTTTATTCTGGTATTCCCAATAGCCCGCTGAAATAGCAGCGGAAAAATAAAACGCGGCAGTAGCACAATGTGAAAATGCGTGGGCCGTTGTGCGAATATCGTTCTGCAGACGAAACGCTTGCTTCCAATTTTTCACTTAACCATGTAACCTACTATGGATTACTCAGTGAATTTGTTGACCGCCGCCGCCGACTGCGATGCCGCCATCGCCGTGGCCGATTCGGAGCTGCGCGACCTGCAGCACCGCGAAGACAACCTCGATTACGTGCGCGAAAACAGCACCGAAAGCGCCACTGAGGTGCAGGCCGAAATGGCCAGCCTCACCGCCGAAATCGACGCGCTGAACACGATTATTCCCACGCTAGCGGCCGGCACCAAGGCCCGCAAAACCAACGAAATCAGCCTGCGCCGCGCCACCAACCGCCAGGCCATCCTCAATGACAAGCAGGACTCGCGCGGCCCCGTGGCCCTGCTCACCCGCGAACTCAACCTAGCGCAGGTGCAGGCCCAGATTACCGAAACCACCGCTTTCAAAACGGCCGTAGTGGCGCGCAAGGCGGCGCTGTAAGAGGCAGGCGCCCGTCGTGTTGCAAAGAATCCCCGGCCTCGTGGTCGGGGATTCTTTGCGTTTGGGGGAAGCCGTTGGTTTACGAAGTAGAGACGCAAAATACCGCGTCTCTACTTCGTAAACCAACGGGCCACGGCGGCTTGTGCCTCGCTAGCCGTATGAGCGTGGCCGGTGGCCCAAGCCACGATGCCATCGGGGCGGACGAGGGCGGCGCGCAGGCCCAGGGCGTTTTGCGGTCGGCGCGCTACGTAGTGCACTTGCGGGCCCGTGGCTTGCGCCAGGGCCTGGAGCGAGACATCACCGTCGAAGTCGAGCAGCAGGCCCCGGCCGTCGCGTAGCAGCTCGTCGACGGTGCTGCCGTCATCGAACGCGAAGTTGGGCACGCTGTGGCCGGTGAGCGGGTTTTCGCCCGCGAGCGGGTACTGCAGGTGGATGCCCCACACCCGGCCCGCTACATAAGTGGCGCCATCGCGCGTGGCCAATAGGTCGCGGAAAACGGCCTGCAGCGCGCGGGCCGCCGGTTCGGGGCGCATGAGGGCCACCTGGGCGCGCGACCAATCCAGCACCTGCGCGCCGATGGGGTGCCGCTCGGTGGTGTAGCTGTCGAGCAAATTGGCCGGGCCTTGGCCGTGAACGGTAGCGGCGAGCTTCCAGCCCAGGTTCAGGGCATCGCCGATGCCCAGGTTCAGCCCCTGGCCGCCCAGCGGCGCGTGAACGTGGGCGGCATCGCCGGCCAGCAGCACCCGGCCGTGGCGATAGGTAGAGGCCTGGCGGGCCCGGTCGGTCCAGGTAGTAGCGGCGTGCAGGGCGCGAATGGTTACGTCGGTGCTGGAGATGCGGCGCAGCACCTGCTGCACCTGTTCGCGCGTGATGGGCTGGCCGGGCTGGTGCGCGGCCCCGCCGTCGAAATCCTGTAGCACCAGGTAGCCGGGCTGCGATTGCAGGTACATGCCGGCGGTCGTGAGGTTGCGGCCGGGCAGCAGCTTCTCCGGGTCGGCCAGGTCGGCCTGCACGGTGTAGCCCGTAAATTCGGGCTCGGTGCCGACGAAGTCGAAGCCACCCACTTTACGGACGACGCTGCGGCCGCCGTCGCACCCCACCAGCCAGTGTGCGGCAAAGGTTTCGCCGCTGCCCTGCACCGTTACGCCGTGCTCGGTTTGCTGCAAGCTGGTAATGGCTACTCCGCGCCGAATGACCACGCCCAGGGTTTCGGCGCGGTGAGCCAGCACGGTTTCCAGTTCCTCCAGTTCCGCCATCAGGCTGGTGGGGGGCGAACTGGGCAGGCGGTAGGGCCATTGCGTGGCGTCCACGGCGCCGGCGTGAAACGGCAGGCCGGCGAAGTGCCCCACCTGCCGCTGGGCACCCTGGCCGGCGTGCTGGTGGGGGTTTTTCAGGCGCTGGTGCAGCGTCAGCTCCTGCAGCAGCCCGCGGCGGTCGAGGGCCTCGATGGTCGGGGCCGACAGCCCCCGAACGCCAAAGGGCACCTGCTTGAGGAGCGAGTGCGGGCTCGCGGCTTTTTCGAGCAGCAGCACCGAGCAATGAGCCAGCGCCAGCTCGCCGGCCAGGAAAAGCCCGACCGGGCCGGCTCCGGCAATGATGACATCGTAAATCGGTGGGTTGGGGGAGAGGGGCGGGTGGTTTGCAGTAGTTTCCATCGGCATGGGGTTGATTACTGCACAAAATTCCGGCGGGCTCCTGCCCCGGGCTTGTACAAACGCGACAAAAGCGGGTGTTAGAGCCGGTTGCCGGTGCCATTGCGCACGTTGCGGGCGAAGGCGGCGGGCGTAGTGCCGCTGTAGCGCTTGAACTCCCGGCTCAGGTGGGCCTGGTCGGTGTAGCCCAGTTCCTGCGCCAGGCCGGCCAGGTTGGCATCGGGGTGCTGCCACAAATAGTTGCGTACCTGCTCAAAGCGCATCAGCCCCGATACGTTTTTCACCGTGTGGCCCGCCGACTGCTTAAACTTCCGCTCCAGGGTGCGCACCGTGGCGTGGGCCGCCGCGGCTACCTGGCGCACCGGCAGCGTGCCGTGGGCGGCCTGCATGGCCTTGCCCGCTTTGCCCAGCAGGCGGTCGAGGCTAGCTGGCACCGGGGCCGACAGGAAATACTGTTCGGCCAGCGCCAGCGCTTCTGCTGGGCGGCCGGCCCGCAGGCATTCGGCCAGCGGGGCCTGCAGCCGGGCAATCGGGTGCTCCATGCGGCGCACGCCCGCCGGCCCGGGCGTTAGCCCAAGCAGGTCGAACACCGTCCAGGGAAAGCAGCGGATGCCAATGATTTCCAGCCGGTGCTCGGCGTAGAACCGAACTGGCCGATGGAGCAGCCCAACCATAAACGGCGAGGGCAGCAGCTGCTGGCCGCCTTCGGTGACCAGGCTACACGGGCCCCCGAAGTAGAAAATGATTTCCGCGTAGCCATCCGGCACCACCTCAAAATCCGCAGGCTGCTCGCCCGGCTCTTTGCTGTCGTACCAAAAGCATTTGATGCGGTCGCGTAGCGCTAAAGGGGGAATGATTTCCTGGTGCGGCATGCTGAAAGATAGCAACCGGAAATGGCTTCAACTGGCCCGCCGGGTGGAATATAGAAATGTGTGCACAGTAAAAAAAGAACGTCATGCTGAGCGCAGCCGAAGCATCTCTACCGCAGTAGTAATCCAATCTCATGGTTTACTGCTGCGGTAGAGATGCTTCGGCTGCGCTCAGCATGACGTTCTAAAAAGCATTTCTGGCCGCCCGCCCATCCACAAAAAAGCCCCGACCTGGCGGCCGGGGCTTTGTTTGTTTTCAGGAGCCCGGAAAGCTATTCTTTCACAAAACGCTGGTGCGAGGTGCCGGTGCCGTCGGTCACGTTCAGCAGGTAGGTGCCGGCGCGCAGGGCCGATACGTCTACCTGACCGTCGGTGAGCGACAGGCCGCGGATTTCAGCGCCGCGCAGGTCGTACACGCGCACCGAGAACGTAGCCTCGGGGTCGGCGTTGGCCGGGCGGGCAATGTTCAGCACCTGCGTAGCCGGGTTAGGGTACAGCGTGTACTGGTCGGCCAGGGCGTTGGGGTTGCTGGTGCGGGCCGTGCTGCCATCGGTGCGGGTGCCGCCCGAGATGGTGAGGGTGTAGTCCTCGGTTTCGCCGTAGCTGTAGCTGCCGCAGCTCGTCGTGGCCGAGTTGTCGCTCATCACCACGCGCAGGCGGGTGTTGCCGCTCTTGGCCGAGGTGGGTACCGTGAAGGAGAACGAGCGGGTAGTGGCTACCGAGCTGGCGGCCGCATTCACCACCAGTTCGCCGGCATCGGTGAACACGCCGTTCTGGTTGTAGTCGATGTACACTTTGAAGTACTCCGAATAAGCCGTGCCCGTGAAACCGGCCGACAGGCTGATGGTCTGCGAAGAGCCGGCGGCTACGGTGGTGCTCAGGGCCGTGCCGTCGTAGTAGCCGGCATTGGCGCCCGAAGTGCGGTTGATGCTGCCAAGCTGCACGAGGTCTACGTACTCGTAGGCTACGCTGCTGCCTTTGCTGGCGCAGTAGGTAACGGTAGGAGGAGGCGTGGTGCCGCCGCCGGGAGCCACGCCGCCCTGCGAGGTGAGCAGGCCCATGCGGGCCCCGCCGCTGGCAAACAGGGCATTCATGCGGGTGCTCTGGCCGGTCGAGAACATGAACATGGCGGCATCGTCCACGTAGTCCATGTAGTTCATGAACATGTCGCCGTTCGGGCCGTTCGAGCACGACACGTGCGGGAAGGTGGGCTTGCCGTAGTTTTCGGCGCCCTGGTTGGGCGTGTCGCTCACGTTGTCGGTGCCGGTGCAGGCCCCCGAGTCATCGCCCCAGATGTGGTTCAGGTTGAGCCAGTGGCCCACTTCGTGGCTGGCGGTGCGGCCCAGGTTGTAGGGCGCGGTCACGGTGCCGGTGCGGCCGAAGTACACGGGCGAAATCACCACGCCGTCGGTAGCGGCCGCGCCGCCGGGAAACTGGGCATAGCCCAGAATGCCGCCGCCGATGGTGCCCACCCACAGGTTCAGGTACTGGCTCGAGTTCCAGGCGTCGAGGCCGCCGGTGCTGGCTTTCTTGATTTTATCGGCGGTGCCCCAGCTGGTGATGGTGCTGCTCTTGCGCTCGATGCCGGTGGTAGCCACGCCGCTCGGCGTGCGCTTGGCCAGCACGAACTGAATGCCCACGTCGGCCACCTGGCCGGCAAAGGCGCTGGGGGTTTTGGTGTAGTCCGAGTTCAGCTTGTGGTAATCCTCGTTCAGCACGGCAATCTGCGAGGCAATCTGGGCATCCGAAATGTTCTCCGAAGCCGTGCTGTAGAGCACGTGCACCACTACCGGAATGGTCACGCTCACGGCGGCAGTGCCGCGCTGGGCGGTGCCGGCCTGCTTGGCCGCGTACATTACTGCCTGGTTGTTGATGTCGGCCATGCGGGCGGCCAGGCCGGGGTCGGCGGCGAGCTGCTGTTGCAGTACGTCAACGGTCGCGCAGGAGCGTTTCTGAGCCTGCGCGGAAGTGGTAGTGAGCGCAAGACCCAGCAGGCCCAACGCGGCAGCGTAAAAAGTTTGTTTCATGAAAATAGGTAAGTGAGTGAAGTGAAAAATGTAATTCAGGGCGCCAAACTAGATACTGATTTGCAATTATTTTAACAGAATTATGTCTTTGTTTAAAATATTTCATTAACATGGTACTATGGGCCGGTTTGTTTTGTGATTTTTGAATATTATTCATTTCCTGTTCATAAATACTTTGGCAATCGGAGCAATTCAATAAGCGCAGCTTGCTTAGGATGAATGACATCAGTGGCTGGCGGCGCGACCATAAACCACAACGCCCCGCCCGGTGAGGGGCAGGGCGTTGGTTTCAGGCAGAATGGAGTAGCCGCCTCGGCTTATTCCTTCTCGAAGCGCTGACGGGTGACGTCAGCCCCGGTGCCAACCGTGATATAATACAGGCCGCGGGGCAGGCTGCCGACGCGCACCTGGCCGCGGCTATCGTAGCTAATCTGCTTCATTTCGTGGCCGGCCAGGTCAAACACGTGCACCGTGGCACGGCCGGCGTCAGCGCCGGCGGGCAGGCTCAGGTTCAGCACGTCGCTGGTGGGGTTGGGGTAAGCCGTGGCGAGCGTTGTGGTAGCGGCCGCGCGCGGGGCCGTGCCGCCGAGCGAGGTGAGCAGGCCCGCGCGGGCCCCGCCGGTGGCAAACAGCGCGTTCATACGGGCGCTCTGGCCGGTCGAGAACATGTACATGCACTTGTCGTCGGTGTAATCCATGTAGTTCATGCTCATGTCGCCCGAGTTCGAGCAGGTCACGTGCGGGAAGGCAGGGCAGCCGTAGTTGCTGGTTTGCTGGGTGGGCGTGTCGCTCACCAGGTCGTTGCCGCAGGAGGCATCGCCCCAGATGTGGCGCAGGTTCAGCCAGTGGCCCACTTCGTGGGTGGCGGTGCGGCCCAGGTCGTAGGTGGTGGTGTAGGTGCCGGCCGAATATTTGGCGCGGCTACCGAAGGCCGAGTACAGAATTACCACGCCGTCGGTGCTGGCCGAGCCGCCGGGGAACTGCGCGTAGCCCAGCAGGCCCTGGCCCAGGTTGCAGGCCCATAGGTTGAGGTATTTGGTGGCATCCCAGGCATCGTCGCCGCCGCGCTTCGAGTTCTTCACGGCATCGTTGGTACTCCACGACGCGGTTTTGGTTTGCTTGTGGATGATGCCGTTGGTGGCCGCGCCCGTGGGCGTGCGCTTGGCCAGCACAAACTGCACGTTGGCATCGGCAGCGAGGCCGGCAAACTGCGCGGGGGTCTTGCTCACGTCGGCGTTCAGCTTGCGGAAGTCCTCGTTCAGCACGTCAATCTGCGACTGCACCTGGGCATCGGAGATGTTCTGGGCGGCCGTGTTGTAGAGCACGTGCACGACTACCGGAATAATCACGGTGCCGGCAGCGGTGCGCTGCAGGTTGGGGCTGGCCATCACGCGCTGGGCGTGCGCTTCGATGGCGGCCATGCGCTGAGCTTGGGCGGGGTCGGCGGCGAGTTGGGCTTCCAGCACTTCCATCGAGCCGCAGGCGCGACGGGTGATGGCGCTGCCTTCGGGCGCGCGGCTAATGGAGATGCGGGCATCCTGCGCCAGGGCGGAGGTAGAGAGACCCAGAACGGCAAGGGCGGATAAGTAAAGTTTGTTCATTTCAAAAAATGGTGGGATGAGGAAATAATGAATTTCAGCTGACAATGTAGTGGATTTTACAAAAACAACAACTCAGTATTATGGAATTGCCAATATTCTGTTGGTCAGGCCAACAAAAAAAGCACTACTTGCTTCGGCAGGTAGTGCTTTTTTTGTTATGTATCGGCAGTGCATCAAAACCTTATGCTAAGCTCGTCGAAGCATATCTACCGCCGAAGTAATCACTTACTATTGCGGCAGCGATGCTTCGGCTGTGCTCAGCATGACCGTGCTTTCAGCCTTACCACATAAGCTCTTAAAACAGGAAGTCGAAGCCGACAAAAATCAGCTTTTCCTCGCCCACCGAGTACGTCACGTTGATGACGGCCGCCTTGAGAATGTCGGCGTAGATGCCGCCGCCGAAACCAGTGTGGAAGGCCGCGAGGCCGGTGCGGGTGTCGTTGTCGGAGTACACGCGGCCGGCGTCGGCCAGGCCCATTATGCCGAACGTGCCGGGGAAGAGGTAGGCGTTGAACTTGAACAGCTCCAGGCGCGGCTCGAAGTTGGCGTAGAGCGCCGTGCGGCCGGCAAAGCGGGTGCGCCGGTAGCCGCGCAGGTTGGTGGTGCCGCCCAGCGTGTTGGCCTGGTAGAAGCGGTAGTCGCCGTAGTTGCGCTGGTAGCCGATGCGGCCGGCGTAGGTGAGCTTGAAGGGGAAGTTAGGCGTGAGGTAGGCCGATAATTCCGTGCTGAGGCGACCAAAACTGAGGCTTTCTTTATTCAGCTGCCAGTTGTACTGGTACTCATTGTGCCAGCGCAGGCCAATGCGCGGGTTTTTATCCGAAGAAACGGCGTCGATGTTCAGGTACATCAGGCCGCCGAGGTACTGGTTGGTCTGGAAGTCGGACGAGCGGATGCCGAACCGGCGGTTTTCGTAGGTCGTGATGCCACCGCGGGTGAGGCTGTCCTTGATAACCGTGCCGATGGGGTCCTGCTCGACCCGGAACTGGTCGTACTGCGGCCCAATGCCAAAGCGGGCGAAGGTGAACAGCTTGCGCTCGAAGGTAGGAGCCAGGGTGAAACGGTCGAAGCGCACCCGGTAGGCGCTGTTCACGGTGCGGTTGGTCACGCGGCCGCGGTTGGCATCTTCGGTGGCCGAGTTGGTTGTGTTGTTGCCAATGCCAAAGAAGTTGTAGAGCAGCTGCGGGCCGTAGTACTGGGCCGCAATGTGCAGGTCGGTCTTCTTGAAAATGCGGGTAAACTGGCCGGTGTAGCGGATGTTGTAGGCTTCGCGGGCCGGCGCAAAGTTGGCCGTAATGGTTTGCTCCCACGAGTAGGGCTCGCGGCGGAAACCGTAGTGCCGATAGGTGGCGCCGCCGCCAATGAGCACGCCGTCGTCGATGTTATAGCCAAAGTACACGGCCGGGCCGAAGTAGTCGAGGCGGTAGTCCTTCAGGTCGAAGCGGTGCGGGTAGTCGTAGCGGCTCACGTCCATGCCGGGCTCCAGGCGCAGGCGGGCCTCGCCGCTGGTGTTGATGACGTTGCCGGTGTCGGCGTCGTACACCTGGGTTTTGTGGAGCAGGCCGCCCACGTGGTCGCGGGTGGTGATGGTGTCGCGGCCCGTGCCGGCAATGATGCGCAGCTTCACGCCGCGCTTCACATCGCCGCGCACATCGTACACGTCCTTGCCGCTGATGCCGTAGAGGCGCACCTCATCGGTCACGGCATCGTCGAAGGTGCGGTCGTAGAGCACCTTGGTCAGCTTGCCATCCTTATTGATTTTGCGCATCACCACATGGGTTTTGCGGCCGTCGAGGCGCTCCACGGTGAATTTCTCGTTTTTCTGCGAGCCGCGCACTTCCACGATTTCAGCCAGCACATCGGCGTAGTCGCCGGCCAGCTTGGGCAGCAGGTCGCGCCGGCTGCGCAGCTTGGCCATGATTTCCTTGGCGTGCAGGTCGTAAATCTCCTTGGGCCACTTCTCGCGGAAAGCCTTTTCGATGACTTCATCGGTGAGGTGCTCCTTCATGTAGGTGCCCTGGGCAATCCACTGCTCGCGGGTCACGGCGCTCATAAATACCCGGTCGTTGCTCATGCCGGTCTGATTCAGGCCCCGGAAATCGGCGTAGTCGTAGCCGAAGTTCTGGAAGTTGCGCACCGCAAACTTGCGCGAAATCAGGTAGGGCAGCACCCCGTCGCCCTTGAAGAAGGCAATGTCGCGGTCTTCGGGCACGGCCACGAAGGTTCGGTCGCCGTCCTTGCTTTTGCGCTCGCTCCAGCGCCACTGGTCCTCGTGCCGGTCCCAGTCGCCAATCCACATATCGAACAGGCGCGAACGGGCAAAAGCCACCTGGTCCACCTTGTTGTCGTTGTCTTCGAGCAGGCGCTCCAGCATTTTGTCGGTGCTCACCAGCTTGGTGGCGTAGCCCAGGCTGGCCACGTTGGCCTGGCTGTCCTTGGCATCTTCCTCCAGGGCGGCCGGCAGGTCGTGGAACTGCGCGTAGTACTGGCCCAGCAGCGGGTCGCGCGGAATGAACACCGGCACCGGGTTGGTGTGCAGAATGCCGGCCGCCGTGCCCAGCGGCGGCAGCACAAACGAGGCGTAAGGGTGCTGGGCCGAAATCTGGTCCTGCAGCACGGCCTTGGCCAGGCCGGTGCGCAGCTGTTCGGGCAGCACAGCGGCGGGGTCCTTGTCGATGCCGCGCAGCGAGAAGTTGTAGCCGGCTTCGTTGCGCACCTTCAGCGAAGCGGTTTGCTTGCCGCCGCCGGTTTTGTAGGGCGTCAGGCCGCCTTCGTCGCGCGAAAGGTCGAGCACCTTAAATTTCACTGGCGTCGCCCACTCCTTGCGGTAGTGCTCGCCCAGCAGCCAGTTGTGGAATTTGCCGTGCTTGTCGTAGTCCGGGTTAATGGCCCGCGTCACGGTGCTGTCGCGGAAGTCGGGCCGCTTGGTGGGCATGGGGTCCTTGGCCAGCGCGGCGGCGTTCTTCTCCTTTTTCTTCTCCTTGTCGTCCTTGTCCTGCTTGATGGCCTCGGTGGTTTCGGGCAGCTTCTTGCCGTCGGCCTGGCCGTTGGTGGTCGTCAGCGCGGTTTCAGAAACCGGCTGGGCCGAGTTGGTGGCCACGGCGCCCACGGTTTTGGTGTAGAGCGGCGTGCGGAACACGCGGCGGGCCGTGCGGCCGTCGCCCTGCGGAATAAAGTATTCGGCCCACACCTGGCCGTCGGTGTAGTAGTTCACTTCGGCCCAGCCCTTCTCCTTGTCCGAGAAAATAGCCCCCCCGCGTTGGCCGGGCTTCACGTGCTGGGTTTTGCAGCCCGAGCCGCTCACGATGAAGTGCGTGCTGCCTTCCTTATAGTACTGCAGGTTGTGCTCGTGCCCGGCCGCGTAAATCACGTTCGGGTACTTGCTGAACAGCTCCAGCAGGTTTTTGCGGTAGGCCTGGTAAGCGGGGTGGGGGATGTCCTGGTTGATGCCGCCGTACTTGCGCGCAAACGGGTAAATCGACCCGATGATGGGCAGCGGCAGAAACGCGTATTTGAAAACGATGCTGAGCGGGAAAATGTGGTCGGCCAGCGTGAAGTAGCCGCCGTGAATGCCGTCGGAGAACAGCGGATGGTGCGCAAACACCATGATGTTCTTGTTCTTGTTGCGCTCGATAATTTCCTCGATGGCGGCGTACACGTCGTCCTCGTTTTCGGCCCCGCAGCTGCGGCCGATGGGGCGGTTGGCCGGCGGCGTCAGAAACCATTGCGAGTTCAGGGCAATGAGCACCACGTCGTCCTGCACGCGCACCTCGAACGGGCCGGGGCAGCCGTCGCGGGGCAGGAAAAAGTCGCCGGTGTAGGAAAACGCCGCCGAATCCTTCATCATGTATTTCTCCACAAACGCCTGCTCGCGGTTCACCTGGGCCAGGCCGCCGGGCAGGCCCTGAATCCAGTCGTGGTTGCCGGGCGTCATGTACTTCTCGCCGGGGTAGCCCCGAAAAACGTCGAGCTGGGTGATGAGGCGCTTCTCGGCAATTTTGCGGTCGTAGGCGCCCTCCTCGGGCATGCCGTAGTTATAAATGTTGTCGCCGAGGTAGATGGTTGTGCTGTTTTTGCCGGCCTTCATAATCTGCTGGCGCAGGAAATTGAGGCTGGGCTCGCCGCCTTTCTCGGGCGGAATGGGGTTGCCCACGTCGCCAATCAGAAACACGCGGTAGCGGATGTTGGCCGAGTCGGGCGGCAGGTTGCGCTCCCAGTTCACGCCGGCTTTGCGGTAGTTGGGGCGGGCGTTGTGCGGGTTCTGGTCCGATTCGCCGGGCTCGGGCAGCTCCTTCTGGGTTTCCTTGGGGGGCTTGGGCGGCGCGGCGGGTTTGGCAGGCTGGGCCAAAGCAGCAAAAGGCAGGCAGCAGGCAAGCAGAAAAGTGAGGTGGCGAAGTCGGGTCATGTAATCGAAGGTACGGGACGGGGTATTGGCGGGCATTTGGGAAGGCGCAGGGGGGCGTTTGTGCCCCGGGCAGCCATGGCCGGCACGCCCGTTACGCAAAGCACGGCGGTGCGGTTAGGGCGGGTTTTCTAACTTCCATTGCCACGTTCGCGTTGAAAGCCGGCAAGCCCGCCGCCCGTACTGCCGTAGCTTCGCTTATCTATGGAAGAAATTACGCCCGAATCTGCCGAAACGGACGCTGCTGCGGCGGCTTCTGCGCCGGTGCAGCCCACCACTACCCCCGCGCCCGCCGCTCCGGAGCGCCCCGCTCCGCCCACCGCTGAAATCGCGGCGGCTCCGGTGCTGTCGGTGCACCCGGGCCACCAGCCGAGTGCGGCCGACAGCCCGCCCGCTGCCGAAGCAGAGGCCGAAAACAAGGATAAACAGGAAAAGAAAGACCTGGCCGAAGACGACAAGCCCGCCAAAGCCAAAGCGTCGAACCTGGTGAAGGCGGCCCAGGCCTACGTCACCGAGCAGTTTACCGGCATCTCGCCCAAGCTCACCTACCACGCCCTGGCACACACCGAAGCCGTGGTGAAAGAGTGCCGCGCCCTGGCGCCCGCCGCCAACCTGAGTGCCGACGACACCGAGGCGCTCCTCATTGCAGCGTGGTTTCACGACACCGGTTACCTCGACGTGTACGACGGCCACGAATTCCGCAGCGCCGAGCACGCCGCCGACTGGCTGAAGCAGCAAAACGTGCCTGCCGCCCGCATGCAGCTCATCGAAACCCTCATCAAAGCCACCCACCGCGACTCGAAGCCCGAAACCGAGCTCGAAAAGCTGCTCGTGGATGCCGACATGAGCAACCTGGCCCGCGACGACTACCGCTCGCGCGCCGAGCTGCTGCGCACCGAATGGGAGCTGGTGCTCGACAAAACCTATGACACCCAGGAGTGGGCCGAGCTGCAGCTCAACTTCATGCTGGCGCACAAGTACCTGTCGGAAGCCGGCAAGGAGCGCTACAAGAAGGCGTTGAAAAAGAACATCGAGGACCAGCGCGACTACCTCAAAAAGAAGGAGAAAAAGGACAAGAAAAAGACGAAGGAAAAGAGCGACACCTTCGCCGAGCCCAAGCGCGGCATCGAAACGATGTTTCGCACCATGTACTCGAACCACATGAAGCTGAGCGACATGGCCGATAAAAAGGCCAGCATGATGATTCAGCTCAACGCCGTGCTCATTTCGGTTATCATTACCTACCTGGGCGCCAAAATGGGCAAGGCCGGCGCCCTGAGCCCGCTGATGGGCAACAACCCCGTGCTGGCCATTCCGGTGAGCATTCTGCTGGTGACGGCCCTGGGCTCGGTGACGACGGCCATTCTCTCGGCCCAGCCCGATGTGACGAGCTTCGCCTGGCTCAAGAAAAGCCCCGAAATCGCCACTAACCGCCGCGTCAACCTGCTGTTTTTCGGCCAGTTCACCAAGCTTAAGCTCGACAACTTTCAGAGTGGTATGCGGGAACTGATGCGCCAGAAAGACCTGCTTTATACCAATATGGTGACGGACATCTACTACCTTGGCGAGGTGCTGACGCGCAAGTACCGGCTGCTGCGCACCAGCTACACCATTTTCCTGGTGGGCATCATTCTCACGGCGCTGTCGTTCGGCATTGCGCTGCTGTATAAGTCGTAGGTCGGTGGCGTCCGTTCTTATCTTTGCAGCATGGCTGCGTAGTTCAACGGATAGAATAGGCGTTTCCTAAACGCTTGATATGAGTTCGATTCTCGTCGCGGCTACATAGTAATTATTGCAATAAAAAAGGCCGTTTTCAGTTTGAAAACGGCCTTTTTTATTGTTCGGAATGCTGTTGTGCAGCTGCCGCCAAAATGAATGCTGTGGACAGCTTGCCGTGGTCAAACTCCCAGTGATGATTGGGGCACAGCGCCACGAGGTTGGTCAGGACGTTTACGTCGGCCACAAAGTCGGTGGGTTGAAAATCATTGATGGGCCTGATATGACACACTTCATAATGGGTAGCGTAGCCGCACACGGCGCAAGCTTTAGGCCGACTTGATTTGCGGTAAGCCATGCGTGCCAGGCTGCGAATCTGGGCGGCATACTGTTGCAGCGCTTTCGCTTTGAGTTGTTGGAGCGGCACTGTTTGCCAGTCCACGAAGCTGGGATTGCAGCTGTCGCAGGTGGTGCGGCGGGCTTGCAGCGCGGTTCCGCAGTACTTGCAGTTACGGATAATGCGCTGGCGGCTGGGAAAGAGGTGGCCGTTTACCCGGTTGGCGCAGGAGCGCGAGCAGTACTTCACGTTGGCCGTGGCCGCGCCGCAGTGCAAACATTTATTCATAGCTCTGGCCGCTCACGTTATTCCACCACCACGCGGCACTGCACTGCCACCCGCCCGGCCGGCAACAGCACCAGCTGATACAGGCCCGGCGCCAGGCCCTGCACCGACAGCCGGCCCTCATGCCCGCCGAACTGCTGCCGCCGCACCAACTGCCCCAGCGAATTGCGCAGCTCGGCCTGCGTCGGGCCGCTGAGCGACGAAGTTTCCGGGAGCTGGAGCTGAATGGCGGTGCCCGCAGCCACCGGATTGGGCCACAGCTGCAAGCCTGCCGCTTCGGCAGTCAGCGCGCTGGCCAGGCCCTGCACCTGAAACGCCGGTCCCGGGCTGCTGAGACCGGCCGCCGTGCGCACCGCGATGCTGCCCGACGCCGCGCCCACCGGCACGGTAGCCAGCAGCGAGGTGGTGGAGCGCAGCCGGAACGCCGGAGCTGGCACGCCATTGAACAGCACGGCCGAAACGTTGCCCAAATGCGTGCCGCTCACCGTGACCACCTGCCCGGCTACGCCCTGCGCCGGCGTCACGGTGCGGAGCAGGAGAGGGCCGGCCGACAGCCGGGCGATGTAGTGGTTCCAGCGGTTGGAGTCGCCGGCCAAGGTGTTCAGCCCGAAGCGGGCCGAGTCGCACTCGAACCAGCCGCTGAGCACCACGTCGTCGGTGGCGCCGGCCAGGGCCAGGCCGTCCACGTGGTCGTTGCCGCGGCTGACGCCGCCCACGGCCCATTGGTAATTGCCAGTAGAATCAAGTTTCGCTACGAACATATCGACGACGCCGAGGCCAAGGGGCTGATGCGGCAGCAGAAACGGGCCGAACTGCGCGGGCACCTCGCGGAATTCGCCGGCCACGTAGGTGCTGCCGTGGGCATCCATGACCACGGCGGCCCCAAAATCTTCTTCGGCCCCGCCGCCCGTGGCCACCCACTGAAAGGTGCCCTGCGCATCGAGCCGGGCCACAAAGACGTCGGACATGCCGGCGCTGAGGCTGATGGTTTGGCTGCCAAACTGCGCCGAAGTGCTGTAAAAAGTGCCCGTGACGCAGGCGTGGCCCGTGGCGTCGGCAGCCAGACTGAGGCCGGCGTCCTCATCGGTGCCGCCGGCCCGGCGTGCCCACTGCCAGGCCCCGGTAGCAGCGTTGAGCTGAGCGACCAGAATATCGATGTTGCCCGCGCTGGTGAGGGTGGTGGTGCCAAACGCCACCGTGTGGGCAAACAGGCCGGTGACGAACACATGGCCCCGGTTATCGACCGCCACGTCCCGACCCTCGGCCACTTCGTCGACGGCCGCTACCAACGGGCCACCCGAACTGGCCCATTGCCAGGTGCCCGCGCTATCCAGCCGGGCCACGAATACGTTGCGAACAGCCTGTGCCGGTCCAGCTGAGTTGGCCAGCACCGTGCTGCCGAACGTGGCGCTGGCAGCATCGAAAGTTCCGGTAATGAATACCCCCTGCGCTTGGGCATCGAGGGCAATGGCCGCGGGGCCTACGTGCGCGCCGCTGCCCAGGCGCACCCAGCGCCAGCGCCCATTGCCATCCAGCTTGGCCACGAAGGGCGCGCCCAGACTGGGCACGGTGACGGTGAGGCTGCCGAAATCGGCTGGCCCGCCGCCCACGTAGCCGGTGAGGTACACGTGGCCGGCGGCATCTACGGCAACGTCGCTGCCGGAGGAGCCCGTGGTGGTGCCGGCCTGCTGGGCCCACAGGCACCGGCCGGCGGGGTCGAACTTGGCCACGTACAGGTTAATAACCGATGGTCCGGGAGTTGTCAGCGTGAAGGTTCCGAAATGGGTGCTTTCGTGGAAATAGCCCGTCACGTAGGTGTTGCCCTGCGCATCGACGGCAATGCGGTTATTGGCTTCATCCACTACCCCGTTGCCAATAGCGTAGTCGAAGGCTGGCATCTGCGCCCGGGCGGCCGGGACAACCACGACGAACAGCAACAACAGCAACGCCAGCAGCCCGCGCGGGGGCCGGTTTGCACGAGAGACGTAGGCTTGTTTGGGGATAGAGCTGCCGCCGGAGAAGCGGGCCGGAAGGGTAAAAACGGCCATAATGGGAAGGGAAAGGAGAAAGGGCCAAAGGGAGGCAACAAAAAATTAGCCATTAAAAGTAAGCAGCGCCGCCAACCTTCCTGCCCCGCCTGCCTACTTTGCTGCATGAAGCAACTTCTGATGCCTTTGCTGCTGCTCGTAGCCGCTGCCGCCTCCGCCCAAAAGCCCACTGCCCAGCCCGAAAACCTCGTGCAGTACGCGCACCCGTTGGTGGGCACGCAGAAGATGGGCCACACCTACCCCGGCGCCACCGCCCCCTTCGGCATGGTGCAGCTCTCGCCCGATACCGACACCATCAGCTACGAGCTGAATGGCAAGTACAACCCCGACATCTACAAGTACTGCGCGGGGTATAACTACGACGACAAAACCATCGTCGGCTTCAGCCACACGCACTTCAGCGGCACGGGGCACTCCGATTTGGGCGACTTCCTGCTCATGCCCACCACCGGCCCGCTCCAGCTCAACCCCGGCACCGCCGACCGGCCCCAAAGCGGCTACCGTTCCGCCTTCTCGCACCAGAACGAGGTGGCCGAGCCGGCCTACTACCGGGTGAAGCTCGACGACCATAACATTCTGGCCGAGCTCACGGCTACCACCCGCGTGGGCTTCCATCAATACACGTTTCCGGGCACCGAGCCGGCACACATCATCCTCGATATGATGGCCGGCATCTACAACTACCCTGATAAGAACGTGTGGAGCTACGTGCGCATCGAAAACGACTCGCTTGTGACCGGCTACCGCCAAACCACCGGCTGGGGCCGCACCCGCACCGAGTACTTCGCCATGCAGTTCTCGAAGCCCTTCAAAAGCTACGGTGCCCGCAAATACGACCCCAAGGAAATCTACCGCGGCTTCTGGGGCCGCTTCGACCAAACCAAGAACTGGCCCGAGCAGGCCGGCCGCCAGCTGCGCCTCTACTTCGATTTTAATACGGTGCCCGGCGAGAAAATCAAGGTCAAGTTTGCCCTTTCGCCCGTGAATATTTTTGGGGCGCTGGGTAACATGCGCTCCGAGCTATCCGGCTGGGACTTTGAGCAAACCCGCCGCGCCGGCCAGCAGCTCTGGCAGCAGGAGCTAAGCCGCATCACCATCCAGACGCCCAACCGGGCCGATAAGGAGAACTTCTACACGGCCCTCTACCACGCCTGCCTCAGCCCCACGATTTACGAGGATGCTATTAATCGTGGGCAGTATCGAGGGCTTGACCAAAGAACCCGCTATAGTTATTCTGATTCTCCTTCCGGAGACGGCTACGTCAACTACACCACCTTTTCGCTCTGGGACACCTTCCGAGCCCTGCACCCGCTTTTCAACCTCATTCAGCCGAAGCGCAACGCCGACATGGTGCAGTCCATGCTGGCCCACTACGACCAGAGCGCCGAGCACATGCTGCCCGTGTGGAGCCACCACGCCAATGAAAACTGGTGCATGAGCGGCTACCACAGCGTGTCCGTCATTGCAGATGCCGTCATCAATGGGGCCGTGCCGCCCGCCCAGTCCGAGCGCGCCCTCGAGGCCTGCGTAGCCACCGCCCGCCACCGCTGGTACGACGGCCTGAGCGAGTACATCAACCGCGGCTACGTTCCCAACGAGCGCAGTGGCACTTCGGTATCGAACACCCTGGAGTTTGCCTACGACGACTGGTGCATCGCCCAGCTCGCCAAGCATCTCGGCAAAGAGGACATTTACCAGGAGTTCAGCAAACGCGCCACCAACTGGCAAAACGTGTTCGACCCGCGCGCCAACGCCATGCGCCCGCGCCTGGCCGACGGCAGCTTCCGCCCCAAGTTCGACGTGCTGAGCACCAACGGCCAGGGCTTCATCGAGGGCAACGCCTGGAACTACACCCTGGCCGTGCCCCACGACCCCGCCGGCCTCATTGCCCGCATGGGCGGCAACCGCCGCTTCGTGCCCCACCTCGATTCGCTCTTCACCATGCACCTGCCCGACTCGTTCTTCGCCGAAACCGAGGACATCACCCGCGAGGGCATCATCGGGGGCTACGTGCACGGCAACGAGCCCGCCCACCACGCCGCCTACCTCTACAACTACACCGACCAGCCCTGGAAAACGCAGGCCCAGGTCCGCAACATCCTCGCCCGCCAGTACCACCCCACCCCCGACGGCCTCGGCGGCAACGACGACTGCGGCCAGATGAGCGCCTGGTACCTCTTCTCGGCCCTCGGCTTCTACCCCGTCGCCCCCGGTTCGGGCCAGTACGCCCTCGGCAGCCCCCTCGTGCACGGCGCCGTGCTGCACCTCGAAAACGGCCAGTCCTTCACCATCCAGGTCAAAAACCAAAGCGCCAAAAACGTCTACGTGCAGCAAGTCACCCTCAACGGGCAAAAGCTGACGCAGCCGTTTCTGGCGCAGCAGGACGTGGCGAAAGGGGGGACGCTGGTGTTTGTGATGGGGGCGCAGCCGGCGAAGTAGGTACGCTAACAGGTGGTTATTTGACAGTATTTGACACTAATCAAATGAAGAAAACCCTAATAGCATTTATTGCTTTGGCCCTATTGACAGCAGTCGTAGTGTTGGCTTTGTACACTGGGTATCTACGTTTCAACTATCCTTCCTATTCTGATTTTCCAGTTCAAGGAATCGATATCTCACATTATCAAGGAGAGGTAGTATGGAGCAAAGTGAATCGCAGAGAAGTTGGTTTCGTGTTTGTGAAAGCAACTGAAGGAGTAAGCTTCAAAGATGAGTTATTCCAGTACAATTGGAGCGAGGCAAAGAAATATGGCATTCCTGTTGGCGCTTATCATTTTTTTAGTTTCTGCAAGAGCGGAAATAAGCAAGCAGATAATTTTATCAACAGTGTTCCAAATGGAGCCAATCAACTGCCTCCTGTTATTGATTTAGAATTTGATAGTAACTGTAATACATCAAATAATACCCAAGAACTTCTTAGCAGAATAGACACTTTACAGCAGCGCCTATTTGAGAATTATGGTAAAAGGCCAATTCTCTATGTAACCCAAGAATTTTACGAACAATGTCTATTGGGTAAGTTTAAGGAAAATCCCATATGGTTTAGAGACATTTATAAGGAGCCTACTATTGCAGACAAAAGAGAATGGCAATTTTGGCAATATGGGAATAGAGGCCGTTTAGCGGGAATCAAAACCCACGTTGATTTGAATGCATTTCATGGTAGCAAAGCGGAATTCGACAAATTATTGGAATAGCTGTACGCTGCTTACAATACGTTAATATCATGCTTAAAAAAGCCGCCCGCTCCCCAACCGGAAGCGGGCGGCTTTATTTCCAATCCTGCCGAAACTTGCGCCGCGGCCGGTTTCTCTTTGCCGCTGCCGTCACCGGAGTTGAGGGCCTTGCGGGCCTGCGGGTAGCTGGCGCAGAGCGGGCGTCGTTTTCAACGCGCTAATCAGCTAGTTATTTCCAAGTATTCTTTCAGGTTGCGGCCCAGAATCTGGGCCCAGCCATCCTCAAATCGCCGCCGGGCAAAGTGAGGGTCAGCCGGGAAGCTCTCCAGGCCGATATGCGTCAGGGTAAGCCTCGTTTTAGCGCCTTGCGCAGTTAATCCGAAGGTCACTTCCGAACTGCCGGGATAGTTCTTGTACGCCCAGGTATGGGCCAACTTGCGGCCGGGTACCACGTCCGTAACCACCCACTCTTTTCCGTAAGGGGAGCCATCATTAGCAAACTCAAATTTGAACTCCGCCACTGGTTCGAACTTCTGCAATTGCGGGAAATACCAAGCCTTCATTGCATCCTTATTGGTCAGGGCGTGCCACACTTTTTCAATGGGAGCCTCATACACCTGCTCAATTATAAAGGGCGTATTCATTGTCGCTGGCTGTTAAAGAGCTTAACTAGTTGCTTAGGGAAGCATTATCTAAACAGCTTTCCTGGATAAACAGTTGGTTTGTCATGGCGTAAGGTAAGCAGTCACCGCCGCCCCTACGCAAAAGCCCCGCCGGCCCGTCCCCCAAAGGGTTCGGCCCGGCGGGGCTCGCTCGGCAGCAACGGCAACTATTGCTGCGCTGCCAGCTGCTTCAGCTTCTTATACGTCTTCTTCGACTGCGCAAACTGCTTGCGCACCGCCTCGCGGATGTCGCCTTTCAGGGCCTTGCGGCGCAGCGTCTTCTTGTAGGCTTTAATGGCCCACTTCTCGCCGTAGAGGTTGGCGGCCAAAATGGCCTTTTCGTCGCGGGCCGTCACCACGGCCTGGGCGTCCATCAGCTTGCGGTAGAGCTTGCCTTTGAAGGTGGTGCCGGTTTCGCGCTCGCCGCCCTCGCGGGTCAGGTAGCGGTTCAGCTCGTCGGCAAACTGCCGGCTCTGGCTCACCAGCTGCTGGTAGTAGGCGCGCAGGTCGCCGTCCTTGGTTTCGTCCACGGCGCGCTTGTAGCCCTCAATGCGGTCGTTCACGAACAGCAGCAGCTCGTCGAGCGCCGCCGCTTTGCGCTTGGCTTTGCCCTTTTTCTTGGGCGCTACCAGGTAGGCCAGGCCGGCCGCCAGCAGCGCGCCGCCCACCACTTTCTGGGTCGTGGTCAGGTTCTTGAACGCGCCCAGCGCCTTGTCGCTGGCTTCTTTCACCGAGTCGGGCACCTGGGCCAGCAGGCCGTTCGTCTCTTCGGTAGCGGTAGCAGCAGTCTGGTCGAGCAGGGCGTTGGCCTCGTCGGCAACGGGGGAGGTAATGTTAGAGGAATTCATTATTCTAAAAAACAGGTGATTGTAAAACGTCCCTGTCTTACGGCCGGCGGCTCGCACAGTTCCCTTTTTGCTTGATTAATGCGCCGGCAGCCCAGCCGAGCTACGCCGCGCCGCTACCTTTATTCCCGGCCGCCCCTGGCCCTTCCTTTCCCTGCCATGTCCCTCCCCAAAAGCGCCCTGCTGCTCCTGCCGGCCTTGTGCAGCCTCGGCCCCGCCCGGGCGCAAAGCGCCAAACCCCGCGTTTACTTTTCCGATATCGACAACTTCTGGGTGGCCTACGACAGCATCCGCACCACCCCCGACAGCCTGCGACAACTCGGCTACCTCCAGCGCCTCTACCTCGGCAAGGGCACGGCCGGCCTCCGCGCCTTCGTGCAGGCCAAGGGCTACACGGCGGGGGAGTGGGTGAGCAGCATCCGGCGGCACCCGCGGTTCTGGCAGTCCATCCGGCCCCGCACCCAACTCGCCAAAACCGGCGCGCAGGGCCTCGAGCCCTACCTCCGGAAATTCCGGCAGTTGTACCCCGCCCTGCGGCCGGCCGCCATCTACTTCACCATCGGGGCGCTGCGCTCCGCCGGCACCACCCAGGACAGCCTCGTGCTCATCGGGGCCGAGCTGGCCACCGGCAGTCCCGAAACCGACATTTCCGAGTTTTCGCCCCCCGAAAAAGCCTTTCTCAACCGCCTATACAGCCACCGGCCCGCCGAGCACCTGGTGCTCGTCAACGTGCACGAATACGTGCACACCCAGGAAAAAGGCTCCGGCGAAACCCTACTGGCTCAAGCTCTCTACGAAGGCGTGTGCGACTTCGTGGCCGAACTCGTCACCGGCCAGGTACCGTCCTTCCCCTACATGACCTACGGCCCGCAGCACGAGCCCGAGCTCAAAGCCAGGTTCAAGGCCGATATGTTCTATCCGTACTACGCCAATTGGTTCTACAACCAGCAGTCGCTCGACCCCAACCACGTGCCCGACCTGGGCTATTACATGGGCTATGCCATCTGCAAGCACTACTACCGCCAGGCCAAAAACAAGCCCCAGGCCCTGAAGGAGTTGATTGAGCTCGACTTCACCAACGAAACCGCCGTCGAAGCCTTCCTCCGCAAAACCCGCTACTACCCCGAGCCGCTCGACAAAGCCCAGCTCCTGCGCGCCTACGAAGCGCACCAGCCCTACGTCACCGGCACCGTGCCCACCTCCACAACCCTGGTCGACCCCGCCACCACCGAGCTGCGCGTCACCTTCTCCACGCCCATGGATACGCCCATCAACACCGACTACGGCTCCGGCGGCAAAGACCAGTTTCCCATCGTCGGCCGCGTCGGCTGGTCCGCCGATAAGCTCTCCTACACCTACAAGGTGGCCCTCAAGCCCGACCACACCTACAATTTCATCCTGCACGGCGGCGGCTTCCGCGCCCTCGACGGCCACCCGCTGAAAGACTACGAGGTGAAGTTTACCACGAAGTAGGAGCGGGGCAGGTGGAATGCGCCTGTCATCCTGAGCGCAGCGAAGGACCTTATCACGTTAGAACAATTAGCAGCAATCAATTTATCTACTGCAAGATTCTCAGGCGTGATAAGGTCCTTCGCTGCGCTCAGGATGACAGGCGTTTGTAATTATGCCCACCGCCTAACCAAAAAATAACCTCCACCCTCAGCCCCCTCCCCGCATTCAGCGTAAAACGCCGGAACCCCAACCCAACCCCCGATTTGAAGACCCTGTCCCGCGACCTGAGCTGGCTCCGTTTCAACGCCCGCGTGCTGCAAGAAGCCCAGAGCCCCACCGTGCCGCTACTCGAGCGGCTCAAGTTCCTGGCCATTTTCAGCAGCAATCTCGACGAGTTTTTCAAAGTGCGCGTGGCCACCCTGCGCCGCCTCGCTAAGCTCAAAAAGAAAACCCGCGCCCGCCTCGCCGAAAGCCCCAAGCGCGTCCTCAAAGAAGTGCTTACCGAAGTGGCCCGCCAGCAGGAGGAGTTCGGCCACACCTTCCGCGAGCAGCTCCTGCCCGCCCTCAACGCCGAGCACATTCACCTGCTCAGCGAAAAAGAACTCACCGATAAACAGCGGGAGTGGACCGCCAAATACTTCCGCGAGCACGTGCGCGACCTGCTCTCGCCCGTCGTGCTCGACGACGACCTGCACCACCTCTTCCTCAAAGACCAAACCGTCTACCTCACCTTCTACTTGCGCCAGCCCGTCGCCAAAACCAAAAAAGCCGAAGCCGAGCGCGTGCTCATCATGGAGCTGCCCACCAAGCGCCACGGCGGCCGCTTCGTGCGCCTGCCCGACGAAGGCGAGGAGCGCTACGTCCTCTTCCTCGATGATGTCATTCGCGTGGGTGCCGCCGAGCTGTTCCCGGCCTACCAGCAAATCGACGTGCACGCCATCAAGCTCTCCCGCGATGCCGAGCTCGACATCGAAGAAGAAGTATCCGGCGACCTGATGGAGAAAATCCGCAGCAGCCTCGCCAAGCGCGCCACCGGCTACCCCGCCCGCCTGCTCTACGACCCCACCATGCCCGCCGAGGCCCTGCGCGCCCTCAAACAAAAAACCGGCATCACCGACGAGGCGCTAGTCGAAGGCAGCCGCTACCACAACTTCCGCGACTTCTTCGGCTTCCCCGATTTCGGCGAGGCCAGTTTTCACTACCCGCCCCGGCCGGCCCTGCCGCACCCCACGCTGCCGCGCACCGGCAGCCTGCTCGCTGCCATCGGCCAGCGCGACCACCTGCTGCACCCGCCCTACCAGTCGTTTGACTACGTGACGCGCCTGCTCCGCGAAGCCGCCACCGACCCACGCGTGTCGGCCATCAGCATCACGCTCTACCGCGTAGCCAGCAAAAGTGAAGTGGTGAAAGCCCTGCTCAAAGCTGCCAAAAACGGCAAGCAGGTCACGGCCGTCGTCGAGCTCAAAGCTCGGTTCGATGAGGAGTCCAACCTCTTCTGGGCCGATAAGCTGAAGCGCGCCGGGGCCCACGTCGTGCTCACCCCGCCCGAGCTCAAAGTACACAGCAAGCTGCTGCTCATCACCCGCCGCGAGCCCGACGAAACCACCCGCCAGTACGCCTACTTCAGTACCGGCAACTTCAACGAAAGCACCGCCGACCTCTACACCGACCACGGCCTCTTCACCGCCAACCCCGCCCTCACCACCGAAGCCGCCCAGGTATTCGACTACCTGCGCGACCAAACCACCACGCCCGAGCTGCACCAGCTGCTGGTAGCGCCCTTCGGCCTGCGCCCCGGCCTCAACGCCCTCATCGACTACGAAATCAAGCAGGCCAAAAAAGGCCACGAGGCCTACATCATCCTCAAAGTAAACGCCGTGGAAGACGACGGCATGATTGCCAAGCTATACGAAGCCAGCCACGCCGGCGTGCGCGTCGAGCTCATCGTGCGTGGCATCGGCCGCCTCGTGCCCGGCCAGCCCGGCTTTAGCGAAAACATCCAGCAGCGCGGCCTCGTCGACCGCTTCCTCGAGCACAGCCGCGTCTACGTCTTCGCCCACGGCGGCCAGGAAAAAGTCTACGTCTCCTCCGCCGACTGGATGACCCGCAACCTCGACCGCCGCGTCGAAGTCGCCTTCCCCATCCTGGATGAAGCCCTGCGCGCCGAAATCCGCCAGCTCCTCAATTTCCAGCGCCACGACAACGTGAAAGCCCGCGATTTCGACAATACCTTCATTCCGGCAGCGGCAGGGGAGAAGCCCCTGCAAGCCCAGGAAGCAACCTATGCGTGGCTGAAGGGCCTGAAGCGACGCCTGGCTAAGAAGATTGGTTAGAGCGATGTAGGGGCGGGGCTTGCCCCCGCCCGGACGTTGGACGGAGTCGTTGAACCGGAGTAGGTGCCCGGGCGGGGGCAAGCCCCGCCCCTACATTGTTCAGCGTGAATAAGAAACACGGCTTAGGTTTGCGCTTCTCCCGGCCTAAAACCCGCCCGCATGCAGCCCACCGCGCTACCCACCAAGCCCCACTACCCCATCCTCGACGGCTTGCGCGGCGTGGCCGCCCTCATGGTCGTGGCCTTTCACCTGTGCGAGGCCCACGCCACCAGCCACCTCGACCAGCTTATCAACCACGGCTACCTGGCGGTCGATTTCTTCTTTCTGCTGTCCGGGTTTGTGGTTGGCTATGCCTACGACGACCGGTGGAGCCGCATGACGGTGGGCGGTTTCTTCCGGCGGCGGCTGGTGCGGCTGCAGCCCCTGGTGGTGCTGGGCATGGTGATTGGGGCAATATTCTACTACTTCCAGGAATCGGCCCTGTGGCCCGCCATCGCCCAGACGCCGCCGTGGAAGGTGCTGCTCGTCATGCTCATTGGCTGCCTCACGATACCCGTGCCGCTGTCGCTCGACGTGCGCGGCTGGCACGAAACCTTCCCCCTCAACGGGCCGGGCTGGTCGCTGTTTTTCGAGTACGTGGCCAACGTGCTGTATGCGACGGTGGTGCGCCGCTTCTCCAACGTGGCCCTGGGTATTCTGGTAGTGCTGTCGGCGGGGTTGCTGCTGCACCTAGGCGTCACCAGCCCCGAGGGCGACGTCATCGGCGGCTGGTCGCTGGAGCCCCGGCAGTTGCACGTCGGCTTTGCCCGCATGCTGTACCCGTTTTTTGCGGGGCTGCTGTTGTTTCGGCTGGCCCGGCTGGGTAGCGTTTCCAATGCTTTCGGGTGGTGCAGCTTGTTGGTGGTAGTGGTGCTGGCCATGCCGCGCATCGGCAGCCCCGCGCACCTGTGGCAAAACGGCCTCTACGATGCGCTCAGCATCATCATCGTATTTCCCGGCATCATCTTTCTGGCAGCCAGCGGCGCGGTGCACTCAGCCTGGTCTCAGCGCCTGTGCCGCTTTCTGGGCGACATTTCGTACCCGATTTACATCACGCACTATCCGCTCATCTATACCTACACGGCCTGGGTCGCGACCAACAAAGTGCCCCTGCGCAATGGCTGGCCCGTGGCGGCGCTGGTGTTTGTGGCGGCCGTAGCCATCGCCTACGCCAGCCTAAAATTCTACGACGAGCCGGTGCGGGCCTGGTTGAAGCGGAAGGTGTTGGCCGATGGGAGTGAGGCTGGGAAAAAGGCAGTCGCTGCCGCAGTGAAGTAACGCCACATTGCCGCCAAAGCGTGGCGCGCTATGCCTTTTCAGCGCGTTGATACCCCACAATGTTGAGCAAGCACGTATTCGCGCTGAGCATGCTCACTCACCGGCATCACACCAACCCAATCCCGGCCATTACCGCCGCACGCCGGCCTTCTCCAGCAGCTTGCGCGGCGGCGTGATGAATAGCTCCAGGCTCGCGTAGGGCGCGCCGTTGAACTGCGAGTCGATGATTTTTTCGCGGTCGGCGTTGGTGCGGTCGAAGGCGTCGAAGGCGTAGTTGTAGCGGTAGCCGGCCTCGGCCCCCAGCCACAGGAAGCTCAGCAGCTCGCGCTCCCAGCGGAGGCGGAATTTTACTTCGGTTTCGCGCAGCTCCAGAGTGCTGAGGGTGGCTTTGCTGAGGTCGGGCGAGCCGTCGGGGTTGCGGCGCGTGAGCGGCGCGCGGCTCAGGTTCACGATGTAGTTGTAGCCATCCACCGTGTAGCCGGCGTAGAAAATCGAGTTCTGGTTGGCGTTGTAGCGCAGCGTCACGCGGGCCGGGGCCAGTGCCTCCACGCCCCAGCGGGCGTTGAATGTGCGGTTGTACACCACCGCCGGGTAGATGCTGAGCCGCCCAAACGTGTAGCCGTACTGAAAGCCCAGGCCCCACGAGAAATTCGGGCTGCGCTTCCAGCCATAAATCGCCTCGGCCGAAAAGCGGCTGTAGTCCGATTTCGTGAGCTGGCTGGAGGTGTAGTCGCCGCTGAGCTCGCCCTTCACGCGGGCCAGGTACCAGTGCACGGCATCCACGGGCCGGATGATGGCAATCTGGGCGGCCGTGCTTTTCAGGCCCTTGTTTTCGATGTTGTCGTAGAGCTCGTAGTTGGTGGGCAGCTTGGCAAACTGGAATTCCTCGCGCTCGTAGCTCAGCCCCACGATGACCTTGAGGTGCGGGTGGTTCCAGGCCGGAATGTAGCCCTTGATGGACAGGCGCGCATTTTTATTCACATCGGTGCTGAAATCACTCAGCCCCTGCACCTGCGCCGCCGACGTGACCCCGAACTTCGGCATGCGCTCGTAGCGCACTATCAGGCCCTTGCTCGGGCCCATGCCCAGCACCGAGGGGTTGGCAAATTGCTGCTGGTCGCGCAGGTTGGCGTCGTTGGTGGCGGTGTCGCGGGCCGTGGGCGCGGCTGCCGGATACACCCGCTCCTGCACCTGGGCCCGCACGGGGGCGCTCAGGCCCGTGAGGCCTAGTGCTGTGATTCCCAGCCGGAAAAGAATAGCATGATGCCGCATACCTGACTATATAAAGCTTCGTTTGGGCTCCTTACGCGAAAAATCCCCCGGAAGCTGTTTCCGGAGGATTTTTAATGAGGAAATAATGAAGCCGCAATAACCGCCTGGCTTACTCGCTGGCCCAGGTATTGGCTTGGTAGGGGAAGCGCTGGTGGTGCAGGGCCACCACGCGCTTGCCCAGCAGCTCGCGCAGCTCGTCGAGGTTGGTGCGCTCCTGGGCCGACACGAACACCACCGGGTCGTGCAGCTTGGCCATGTAGGTGGCTTGCAGCTGCGCCAGCGGCGGGCGCGGGGCGGTGCCGTCGTCCTCGGCATCGAGCACTTCGCCAAACGGGTCCTGCTCGGCATCGTCGGGCTTGTACTGGTCAATTTTGTTGAACACCAAGAGCATCGGCTTGTCGGCCGCGCCAATGTCGCCCAGCGTGTCGTTCACCACCTGAATCTGCTCCTCAAAATTGGGGTGCGAAATATCCACGACGTGCAGCAGCAGGTCGGCTTCGCGAATCTCATCGAGCGTGCTCTTGAAGCTTTCGATGAGCTTGGTGGGCAGCTTGCGGATAAACCCAACCGTGTCGGAAAGCAGAAACGGCGTGTTGTCGAGTACCACTTTGCGCGTGGTGGCGTCCACCGTCGCAAACAGCTTGTTTTCGGCGAAGACTTCGGCCTTGCCCAGCACGTTCATCAGCGTGCTTTTGCCCACGTTGGTGTAGCCCACCAGCGCCACCCGAATGGTGCCGCCTCGGGCTTTGCGCTGCGTGTGGCTCTGCTTGTCGAGGTCCTCCAGCTTCTCTTTCAGAAAGGCAATGCGGTCGCGCACAATGCGCCGGTCCGTTTCAATCTCCGTTTCGCCCGGGCCCTTCATGCCCACGCCGCCGCGCTGCTTGTCCAGGTGAGTCCAGAGGCCCGTCAGGCGGGGCAGCAGGTACTGGTACTGCGCCAGTTCGACCTGCGTGCGCGAGGTGGCCGACTTGGCCCGCAGCGCAAAAATATCGAGGATGAGCAGCGAACGGTCCACGATTTTCACCAGCAGCTCGGCCTCCAGGTTGCGCAGCTGCGAAGGGGAGAGGTCGTCATCGAACACCACCATGCTGGTGCCCTCGTGCTGCACGTAGGCCTTGATTTCGGCCAGCTTGCCCTCACCCACGTAGGTGCGAATGTCGGGCTTTTCGAGCCGCTGCACGAAGCGCTTGGTGGCGGTAGCGCCAGCCGTTTCAATCAGAAACGCCAGCTCGTCAAGGTATTCGGTGGTTTGGGCTTCGGACTGTCGGCGCGGGGGCACGCTCACGAGCACGGCGGTTTCCTGCTCTTTGGCGGTTTCGTAGGTGCCGTTGTCGGCCGCCTTCAGCAGGATGCGGCCCGCCCGGCCTTTCACGCCGTCGACGGCGCCGACGTGGCGGGTGCTGTTGCCGGGCTTGCGGCCGCCGGATTGGGTAGTTGCCATGAGATGTTATTGAATCAGTATTGGGTGAATGGCTGGAATTGTAAACGCAAATCCAGCTAAAAAGAACGTCATGCTGAGCAAAGTCGAAGCACCTCTACCGCGCAACGCAATCAATTACTGCTGCGGTGGAGATGCTTCGGCTGCGCTCAGCATGACCGGCTGTGCGCCCGAGCTTGCTCTACTTCAACGTGAGCGAATACGCCACCACCTGCTGCACCTGGGCCGGCGTAAGCGTTTTGCCAAAAGCCGGCATTTTGCCCATGCCGTTGGTGACGAGGTAGGTGCGGCCGAATTCGTTGAGGTTGCTCTTGGTGAGGTCGTGCGCGCCGAAAGCCCCACGCTTACCGTTGGCTCCGTGGCAGCGCACGCAGTTTTTTTGGAAAATGGCCTGGCCGGGCAGCGTCGGCGGCGTGGCCGAAATCAGTCGCGGCAGCAGGAACAGCAGCAAAGCAGCAGAAAGTCGAAGAGTCATAGCCGGCACAACACACAAAGAGCCCACAAAGTACCGGAACAATAAGGGAATGCGGGCCGTCGGGTGCAAGGGCAGGAGGTAGACCAACGGCAACCGGGTCAATATAATCCCGTAGGCCCGACCTTTGCCCCCTCATACCTGCCTACCCCCATACCCTCTTACCCTAAATAAAAGTGCGCGTCGCCCTCGTCATCAACACCAGCTGGAATATTTGGAATTTCCGCGCCAGCCTTGTGCGGGCCCTGCAGGCCGCCGGCCACGAAGTACTGGCCATTGCCCCGCCCGACGATTACTCGGCGCGCCTCGAAACCGAGCTGGGCTGCCGCTTCGTGCCCATTCTGATGGAGAACAAGGGCACCAACCCGGTGAAGGATGCCGCCCTCACGCGCCGTTTCTATCAGATTTATAAGCGCGAGCGGCCCGACGTGGTGCTGCACTACACCATCAAGCCCAACATCTACGGCAGCATCGCGGCGCGCATCGCGGGCATCCCCAGCATCAATAACGTGAGCGGGCTGGGCACGGTGTTCATCATCAAGAACTTCGTGAGCAAGGTGGCGCTGGGTCTCTACCGCTTCGCCTTCCGCTTCCCGGCCAAGGTGTTTTTCCAGAACGGCGACGACCGGCAGCTATTCCTCGATAACGGCCTGGTGAAGCGCGAAATCACCGACCTGCTGCCCGGCTCCGGCGTCGATACCCAGCGGTTCAAGCCCGCCGCCGAATTCACGCGCCAGCAGCCGTTCGTGTTTCTGATGGTGGCGCGGGTGCTCTATGAAAAGGGCGTGGTCGAATACTTCGAGGCCGCCAAAATCATTCGCCAGGCCGTGCCGGGCACCCGCATTCAGCTGCTGGGCGGGCTCGACGAGGCCGGCGGCGTGGGCGTGCCGCGCGCCACGTTTGAAGAGTGGCTGAAATCCGGCGACATCGAATACCTGGGCCGCTCCGACGATGTGGCCGCCCACCTGCACCGCGCCGACTGCGTGGTGCTGCCCAGCTACCGCGAAGGCACTCCCAAAACCCTGCTCGAAGCCGCCGCCGTGGGCAAGCCGCTGGTCACCACCAACGTGCCCGGCTGCCGCGAAACCGTGGTCGACGGCCGCAACGGTTTCCTCTGCCAGGTACGCAGCGGCGAAGACTTGGCCGCCAAAATGCTGCAGGTGCTGCGCCTGAACGACGCCGACCTGCGCGGTATGGGCCTCAACAGCCGCTACCTGGCCGAAACCAAGTTCGACGAGCAATTGGTGCTGAATAAGTACCTGGCCGCTGTGGCGGCGGTGCAGCGGAAATAGCAGCAGTGGGGCGACATTAGGGGAGGAATTGAAAGAATAAAGAACGTCATGCAGAGCGTAGCGAAGCATCTTGCCCGCCACCACTAAACCATTCGATTGAATCACTGCTGCGGGCAAGATGCTTCGCTGCGCTCTGCATGACGTTCCGGATTCCCGCTCAATTCGTGCCCAAACCTGCTACTCCATCCTCCCCAACCTTCTACCTTTGCGCTAATGGAAGTAAAGAAATTCCCTATCGCCGGCCTGCTTGAGTTCACTCCCCGCCTGTTTGGCGACCCGCGCGGGGTTTTCTACGAAACCTTCAGCGCCCGCCTGATGGAAAGCCTGGGCCTGCCGGCCGACCTGCGCTGGGTGCAGGACAACCAGTCGAAATCGCAGCCCGGGGTGGTGCGCGGCCTGCATTTCCAGCGCCCGCCCCACGCCCAGGCCAAGCTGGTGCGCGTGGCCAAAGGCCGGGCGCTCGACGTGGTGGTCGACATCCGCCGCGCCTCGCCCACCTACGGCCAGCACGCCTTGGTCGAGCTGAGCGAGGCCCGCGGCAACGTGCTGTTTGTGCCGGTCGGCTTCGCCCACGGTTTCGTGGCGCTTGAGGAAGACACGCTGTTTCTGTACAAGTGCTCCGACTACTACGCACCCGCCAGCGAGGGCGGCCTGCTCTGGAACGACCCGGCCTTGGGCATCGAATGGGGCGTGTCGGAGGCCATTATTTCGCCCAAAGACGCTATCCAGCCCACCCTGGCGCAGCTCGATAGCCCGTTTTAGTCAGTTAGCAGGTATCAAGTAACGTTTAACAGCCGTTCAATGGCCCCTTTGGGGGTTTGTTGAACGGCTGTTAAACGTTACTTGATACCTGCTAACTGAAATCAGAGCAGCTCCACCAGCGTTTCCAGGGCCATGCCGCGGCTGCCTTTTACCAGTATCTGGCGGCCGCGCACCGGGTTCTGGCGCAGCCACTCGGCGGCCTCGGCTTTGGTGGCAAAATGCTGCGCGGCCGGGGCCAGCGCGGCCGCCCCGGCCATTTCCGGGCCGATGAGCAGCACCTGCGGCAGCGGCAGCGCCGCCAGCAGCTGGCCGAGGGCGCGGTGCTCAGCGGCGCTTTCGGGACCGAGCTCGAACATGTCGCCCAGCAGCACCAGCTTGGGTTGGCCGGCGGCCGTGGGGCGCGCCGCGAAGCTGCGCAGCGCGGCGGCCATGCTGCTGGGGTTGGCGTTGTAGGCGTCGAGCACCAGCTCGTTGCCGGCGGCGGTGCGCACCAGCTGCGAGCGGTTGTTCTGCGGGTTGTAGCCGGCCAGGGCGGCCGCAATTTTATCGGTTGAAATCCCGAAGAACTGGCCCACGGCGGCGGCGGCCGCTAGGTTGGGGAAGTTATAGTCGCCGGTGAGCTGCGCCACGATTTCGGTCTGGTCGCCCAGGCGCAGAGCCACGGCGGGGGCGGCCGAGAGCAGCGTGGCCGGGTAGGTATCCATCAGGCGCGGGTAGCTCACGGTGGCGGGCACCTGCGCGGCCAGGCTGGGCAGGCGGGCATCCAGCGTGTTCACGAAGGCCGTGCCGCCGGTGCGGGTGAGGTAGTCGAACAGCTCGCCCTTGCCCAGCGCTACGCCTTCGGCCCCGCCAAAGCCTTCGAGGTGGGCCTTGCCAATGTTGGTGATGAGGCCGTGCGTGGGCTCGGCCCACTCACAGTAGGCCGCGATTTCGCCCCGGTGGTTGGCGCCCATTTCAATCACGGCGAAGTCGTGCTCGCCCTGGCGCAGGCGCAGCAGCGTGAGCGGCACCCCGATGTGGTTGTTCAGGTTACCAATCGTGGCCAGCACCCGAAACTGCTTGGCCAGCACCGCCGTGAGCAGCTCCTTGGTGGTGGTTTTGCCGTTCGAGCCCGTAATGGCCAGCACCGGAATGCGGAACTGCCGGCGGTGCTCGCGGGCCAGCGCCTGCAGGGCCACCAGCGGGTCGGGCGCATAGGTGTAGGCCAGTGGGTTGGTGGCGGCCAGCACGGCGTCGTCCACCACGGCGTGGCGGGCGCCGGCGGCCAACGCCTGGGGCGCAAAAGCGGCCCCGCGGAAGCTCGGGCCGTTCAGGGCGAAGAACAGGGTGCCGGGCTGGGGCTGGCGCGAATCGGTGCTGACCTGGCCACCGGCGGCCAGGTATTGGGTATAAAGCGGCGTGGGCATGAACTTGAACGGCAAACCGGGTGTAATTTGCTGCAAAGGTGGGCGCGATTTCGTTTTCGCGCGCCGTTGCTCCGCTGCCATCCCTTCTTCCGGTTCTTTGTCGATGATTCGTTCACTACTCTTCCTGCTGGCGCTGCTGGCATTTACCAGCCAGGTACAAGCCCAATCGGGCACCGCTTTCGGCTTCGAATACCGCCCAGCCGGGGCCGTGGTGCAGGGCACCGACACCCTGCGCAACGCCTGGATGGGCGGCCTGAACACCCCGCAGTTCAGCAGCATCGACCTGAACAACGACGGGCAGCAGGACCTGTTTGCCTTCGACCACGAGAGCAGCCGCTGCTACACGTTTCTGAGCGTGGCCGCACCCGCTGCGCCCAATGGCCGCCGCTGGCAGTACGCGCCGCAGTACGAAAGCCTGTTCCCCAGCGACCTGCGCCAATGGGCGCTGCTGCGCGACTACGACTGCGACGGCCGCGCCGACCTCTTCACCTTCACCAGCGGCGGCGACATTCGGGTGTTTCGCAACGTGCTGAACGGCAACCGGCCCAGCTTCCAGCTCACCACCAATCAAATTCGCTTCACGGGCCTGTTCCCGGGCTCGGCCAACCTCACCATCGGCGGCTACAACCTGCCGGCTATTCAGGATGTGAACGGCGACGGCAAGCTCGACATCATGACCTATGATTTCATCAGCGCCAGCTTCATCGAGCAGTACATCAACAACAGCCCCGGCACCTGCGGCAACGCCCTCACCTTCACGCTGACGACCGATAACTGGGGCGGCCTGCAGGCTTGCGGCAACTGCGCCAGCTACATGTTCAACGGGCAAACCTGTTTCACGGCCGCCAAAACGCTGCACACCGGCGGCCACGGCCTGCTGCTGGTCGACCTCGACGGCGACGGCGACCAGGACCTGCTCGACGGCCGCGACAACTGCTCCGAGCTGGTGCGCCTGCTCAACCAGGGCACTACCACGGCTCCGGTAGTTACGCAGGCGGGCATCAGCGCCGGTTTTCCGTCGGCGGCCGCGCCGGTGCGGGTGTCGGTGTTTCCAGTGGGCTACGCTTTCGATGCCAACTTCGATGGCCGTGCCGACCTCGTGGTGGCTCCCAACATGGTGAACAACCTGGCCGACCAAGTGAGCCTGAGCCACCAGATTCAGCTTTTCGCCAATGCGGCCTCTAGCGGCGCGCCCAGCTACAGCCTGAGCGCGGGCGGTTTTCTGCAAAACGACATGATTGAGGTGAGCGAAGGGGCCGCGCCCACCTTCGGCGACCTCGACGGCGACGGGCTGGCGGATATGCTGGTGGGCAACTACGCCGACCGCGTGGGCACCACCTACCGCGCCACACTGGCATACTACCGCAACGTGGGCACCCGTGCCCGCCCCGTTTTCAAGCTGATGAGCAGCGACTACCTGGGTTTGTCGGCTCAAAACCTGACGGCCTTGAAGCCGGTGCTCGTGGACCTGAACCGCGACGGGGCGCTCGACCTCGCCTACGGAGCCTGGGACCGCGGCACCAACCTGCTGCACTACATTCTGAACACGGCTCCGGCGGGCCAGCCGGTGGCGCTCAGCGCGGTCAATACGGGGTATTTTAAGTCGCAGGGAGCTCCCGGCAGCGGCATTCTGCCCTACGCCAGCGGCGACATGCCCTGCTTTACCGACGTGGATAACGATGGCTACGTCGACCTGCTCATTGGGACCAACGAAACCCGTGAGCCGGGCAAAAGCCTGCGCTACTTCCGCAACCGCGGGCGTGGCCCCATCGACAGCGCGTTTGTGCTGGCGAACAACGACTTCGGCCGGATTCGGGATGCCAGCGGGGCCGGTCCCCTCAACCTGAGCCCCACCGTGGCCGACTTCGACGGCGACGGCCGCCCCGACCTCGTGACGGTGGATGCCAGCGGCCTGCTGCGCCTGTTCTCGGACTACCGCGCCCAGGGCAGCCAGTTTTCGGAGCGCACCGACGTGCTCTACAACCCCGCCACCGGCCAGTACGAGGAAACCCGCCTCGGCCTCGACTTCTACTCGCATTGTGCCCTGGCGGCGGCCGACGTGAACGGCGACGGCGCGCCCGAGCTGTTTGTGGGCACCCAGGCCGGTGGGGTCATCAGTTACGGGACCCGCAACCGCGGCACGGCCACGGCCACCAAAGCCGAGGCCGCCCGTGCGCTGGCCCTGAGCATCTACCCGAACCCCGCCACGGCCCGCGCCACCGTCGAAACCGCCGCGCCTACCCGCGTGAGCGTGCTCGATTTGGCCGGTCGCGTGGTGCGGCCGGCCGGCGCCGCGCAACGTAGGCACGAGCTGGAGTTGACTGGCCTGGCGGCCGGCGTATACCTGGTGCGCGCCGTGGGTGCCGATGGCGCGGCGGCCGTGCAGCGGCTGGCGGTGGAGTAGGGGCGGGGTCGTACCCGGTTGGGCTGGCCCCCGCCCGTCGTTGAGCAGTTCAATGCGCCCGTCGCAGGCGCGCCAGCATTATCCCCGCAGCTCAAATGCGTCACCGTCGTTCAACGCCCCGAAACGGGCCCGGAAGACCTCCAAATCCTCCAGCCGCAACGTGTGGGTGAACACACCATCCCGCGATTCTGCTTCGACCAGGTAATTACCCTGGGCATCGAGCAGGGCCGAGTCGCCGCTGTACTCGTGGCCGGAGCCGTCGCGGCCCACGCGGTTCACGCCCAAGGCGCAGGCTACGTTTTCGATGGCGCGGGCGCGGAGTAGCGTCATCCAGGCGGTGCGGCGCACGGCGGGCCAGTTGGCCACGTAAAGCACGAGGTCGTAGGGCTCCACGGGCTGGTTGCGACTCCAGACGGGGAAGCGCAAATCGTAGCACACCAGCGGGCAGATGCGCCAGCCGCGCCAGTGCTCTATCAGGCGGGTGGTGCCGGGCGTGTAGGTGCGTTGCTCGCCGGCCAGCGTGAAGAGGTGGCGCTTGTTGTACCAGCTCAGGCCGCCATCGGGCCGGGCCCAGAGCAGGCGGTTGTAGTAGTGGCCGTGGTCTTCGATGATGACGCTACCGGTAACCACCGCGTTGTGGCGCGCGGCGGTGTCGCGCAGCCAGGCCACGGTGGCGCCCTGCATGGTTTCGGCCTGCCCGGCCGCGTCCATGCTGAAGCCGGTACTGAACATCTCGGGCAGCACAATCAAATCGGTGGGTTGCGCGAGGCTGGCCAGCAGTTGGTCGAAGTGGGCGCGGTTGGCGGCCGCATCGTGCCAGTGCAAAGCGGTTTGGACGAAGGAAACGGTGATGTCGGGCATGGTGTAGTTAATTGTCAGTTGCTCGTTGTCAGTTGCCAGTCGTTTGCGGGTGAAGGAGCGAAGGGCAATAAAGTTAATAACAGCATTTATCGTCCGGAGCCCAAAAACTGACAACTGACAACGAGCAACTAGCCGCGCAGCCGGGCCGCCGCCGCTTGCAACGTGGCGCTTTCCTTGGCGAAGCAGAACCGCACCAGCCCTTCATCAAACCCATCGTGGTAAAACGCCGAAACCGGCACCACCGCTACGCCCTTCTCGCGGGCCAGAAACTGGGCAAATTCCAGGTCGGTGGCGGGCGAAATCGAGTCGTAGCGCGCCAGTTGGAAGTAGCCGCCGGGCACGGGCAGCAGCTCGTAGCCCGCGCCGTCAAGCAGCTGGCGAAACTCGTCGCGCTTGGCTTGGTAAAAGGCGGCCAGGCCCCGGGCGTGGGCATCGTCAGGGTCTTGTTCCAGCGCGTCGGCCAGGGCGTGCTGGGTGGGCGTGCTCACCGCAAAGGTGAGGAACTGGTGCACGCGGCGCAGCTCGGCCGTGAGGGCGGGCGGGGCCACACAGTAGCCTACTTTCCAGCCGGTGGCGTGGTAGGTTTTGCCAAACGACGAGAGCACGAAGCTGCGTTCGCGCAGGGCCGGGTGCTGGCGCGCACTCATGCGCGGCGCGCCATCGAATACCAGGTGCTCGTACACCTCATCGCTGAGCACCAAGGCATCGGTGCCATCAAGCAGACGGGCCAGCTCATGCCAGTCGTCGGCGGTGAAAACGGCCCCGCTGGGGTTGTGGGGCGTATTCACAATCACCAGCCGGGTGCGGGAGGTGAGCACGCGGCGCACCGCGTCCCAGTCGGGCCGGAAGTGCGGGGCGGGCAGGCGTACGTAGCGCGGCACGCCGCCCTGCAGCCGAATGGCCGGGCCGTACAAATCATAGGCCGGCTCGAATACGAGCACCTCGTCGCCGGGCCGCACTACGGCGGCCAGCACGCCATACAGCGCCTCGGTGGCTCCGGCCGTGAGCGTAATTTCGGTGGCCGGGTCGGGGGCGGGCGCATCGGCGTGCAGGCGGGCTACCTGGGCGGCAATGGCCTCGCGCAGGCGCGGCAGGCCGGGCATGGGCGCGTACTGGTGGTGGCCGGGCGTGAGGGCGTGCCGCGCCAGCGCCTGCAGCAGCGGCTGCGGCGGGTCGTAGTCCGGAAAGCCCTGGGCGAGGTTGATGGCGCCGGTTTCCTGGGCCAGCAGGGTCATCTGGGTGAAAATGCTAACGCCCACGTCGGGCAGCTTGGAGTGGAGCACGGTTGGGGAAGAGGGGTGTTAGGGTAGAGAGTAGGGGGGAGAGGAATATGTCATGCAGAGCGCAGCGAAGCATCTCGCCCGCCACCACTAACTCAATTTTTAGCACGTCATTGATTACTGCCTGCGGGCAAGATGCTTCGCTGTGCTCTGCATGACGTTCTTATTTGATTCTCTGTCCCCAAAATCACAAATAAAGCTGGAACGTTGTGCCTTCATCCACGGCGCTGCTGACTTCGATGCGGCCGCCGTGGTTCTGCACGATGCGGTTGACGAGGTAGAGGCCCATGCCGGTGCCGTCGACGTGCGAGTGGAAGCGACGGAACAGCTGAAACAGCTGCGGCCCGTAGCGGTCCAGGTCGATGCCCAGGCCGTTGTCCTGCACGGTGATGACCGGGCGGCCCGTCGTTACGTCGGGGGCGCTGCTGAGGCGGATGCGCGGCGGGCGGGCCGGCGAGGCGTAGCGCAGCGAGTTGCTAAGCAGGTTCTGGAAAATGCTGTGCAGGTTGGGCCGCACGAACGATACCACCGGGTAAGTGGCAAAGTCGCACTCCACCAGGGCGCGGCACTGCACCATCTGGTCATGCAGGCCGTCCAGCACTTCGTCCACGAGCGGGGCCAGGTCTACGGGGCCGGGCGGCACTTCCTGCTCGAGGCGCTGCACCTGGACAATGGCCCCGAGGTCGTCGATGGTAGCGAAAATCCGCGCCAATGCCCGTTCAAAGTATCCGATGAGCTTCTGGGCCTCGGGGTCGTCGAAATTGGCCGAGCGGGTGAGTTCGGCGAAGATGCCCGCCATGTTGTTGATGGGCTGCTTGAGGTCGTGCGAGGCCGTGTACACGAAGTTGTCGAGGTCCTCGTTGGTGCGGCGCAGGCGGGCGTTGTTGGCTTCCAGCTCCAAACGCACCTGCCGGAAATCGTGCACGTCGGTGTTGGCCCCCACCCAGGTGCTGATATTGCCCTGCGCGTCGCGCAGCGACTCGGCCCGCACCAGAAACCAGCGGTAAGCGCCGTCGTGGCGGCGCCAGCGCATTTCGTGCTCCAGCATGGCGCCCGTGGCCAGGCTGTGTTGCCAGTGGCGCAGGGCTTCGGGCATGTCGTCGGGATGCACCACGCTTTCCCAGTTCCAGTCCTTCAGGGCTTCAAAGTGCAGGCCAGTGTAGTCGTACCAGCGCTGGTTGCAATAGTTGATGCTGCCATCGGGGCGGGCCGTCCAGGCCAGCTGGGGCAGGGTTTCGAGCAATTGCTTGAAGCGGGCCTGGCTGTGCAGCACCTGCTCCTGCAGCACGCGCAGTTGGTGCACGTCGGTGTTGGTGCCGTACCACTTCAGCAGCTGGCCGCCGGCATCGCGGCGGGCCTGGGCCTGGCCCAGAAACCAGCGGTACTCGCCATCGTAGCGGCGCAGGCGGAACTCGGCCTCGTAGTAGCGCTGCGTGGCCAGGGCGGCCTGCCACCGGTTCTGCATGTGCGGGCGGTCGGCGGGGTGCACAAAGCTGAGCCAGTGCGCGGCCCCGTTCTGCTCCATGCCCACGCCCAGGTAGGCGGCGGTGCGGTGGTTGTAGTAGTCCACGGTGCCGTCGGGCCGGGCCGTCCACACCTGCTGCGGAATGCTCTCGGCCTGAATGCGCTGCTCCTCCTCGCTCTCGGCCAGCTGCTGCTGCAGCTGGCGCAGGGCTGTCACGTCGGTGTTGGTGCCAAACCAGCGCACCACTTTCCCGGCAACATCCCGAATAGGCCGCGCCCGGCTTAGGAACCAGCGAAACTCGCCGTCGTGGCGGCGCAGCGGGAACGTGTCTTCCCAGGGCTGCTCCGAGCGCAGGGCGGCCAGGTAGCGGGCATTCACGGCATCGCGCAGCACGGGGTCGTGCACCTGCTGCCAGCCGTGGCCCTGCATCTGCTCGGAGGTGAGGCCGGTGTAGTCGTGCCAGCGTTGGTTGTACCAGAACACGGAGCCGCGTGGGTCGGCCATCCAGGCCAGCTGGGCCATGTTGTCGGCCAGGGCCGCGAAGTCTTCGCGGCTGCGGGCCAGCTCCGCGGTGCGCTCATGCAGGTCGTGCACCTCCGTGGTGGCCGCGCTGAATCCGGCCAGTTCACCATCCGGCCCCTGGTAGGGCTGGGCGCGGGTTTGCACCCAGCGCAGTTCGCCATCGTGGCGGCGGCAGCGGAAAGTGGCTTCCCACGGTTCGCCGGCCTGCATGGCAGCCCGGGCTATGGCCTGCACGGCACTTAAGTCGTCGGGAGGCAAGCTGGCCCAGCCATTTTCCACGGGCTCGGCCGGGTCGCGGCCGGTGTATTCGTAGAAGTAGGGGTTGAGGTAGGTGAGCAAGCCGTGCCGGTCAAAATTGGCAATGAACACCGGCATGGCCTGCGTAATGGCGCGCAGCTGCTCGTCGCGTTGGTCTACCTCGCGGGCCAGCAGGGCGGCTTGGCGGCGGGCCAGCACCCGCTCGCTCACATCAATGGCAAACGTGAGAATGCCGCTGACACGGCCGCTCGTGTCGTGCATGGGCAGAAACGAGAAGTTGAAGTATTGTTCCGAGCCGGGTTTATCGTCGGGGTTCAGCAGCGTCGGCATCTCCTGGCCAATGAAGGCCTCGCCGGTGCGGTACACGTTATCGAGCAGGGCCAGGTAGCCCTGGGCTTCCACGCCGGGCTGCAGCTGGGCCAGCGTGGCACCCAGGCGCGGGCGCTGGCCCATCACGCGGGCATAGCCTTCGTTGAAAAACGTGTAGCGGTGTCTGGGCCCCTCAAAAGCGGCGATGTAGGCCGGCGCCTGGGCCAGAATCTGGCTCAGCAGGCGGTCCTTGGTTTCGAGGTGGCGCTGGGTTTCGCGCAGCTCGTGCACGTCCAGCATGTAGCCGTTGCGGCGCAGCAGCTGGCCGTCGGCCCCAAACTCGGGCACGGCTTCGGTGATAAACCAGCGGTACTGCCCGTCGGCCCCGCGCAGGCGCACCTCTACCCGCCCCAGGCGCGGCGACTCGATGCTTTCGGCAATTTCACTTTGGGCGCGGCGCTGGTCGTCGGGGTGCAGGATGCGGGGCCACTGCGTGTCGACTTCGGCCCAGCCCGTACCCGGGGGCAGGCCCGTGTACTGGTACCACTGCGGGCTCATGTAGGTGGTGCGGCCCTGGGCATCGGTCACGAAGGTGATGAAGGGCAGCACCTCGGCCTGGCGGCGCAGGCGCAGGTCGCCCACGCTGGCGCGCACCTGCGCCTGCGCGGTTTGCTGGCGGGCCAGCACCTGGGTGGTTACGTCAACGGCAAAGCTCATCACGCCGGTTACCACGCCCGCGGCATCGCGCAGGGGCTGGTAGGAGTAGTCGAGGTAGTAGGTCTGCAGCTGGCCGGTGGCCGGGTCGAGCAGCTGCAGGCCGGCTGCTTCATCGGTCACGGTCAGGCCGGTGCGGTACACGTGGTCGAGCAGCGAAACGAGGTTTTGCTCCAGCAGCTCCGGAAAACATTCGAGTACGGGCAGTCCCAGCTGGGCCCGTCCCTGGGTTAGCGCATCGTAAGCGGCGTTGGTGAAGGCGAAGCGGTGGTCGGGCCCCTCCACAGTGGCGATGATGGCCGGCGAACTGGCCAGAATCTGCTGCAATTGCTCGGCGTTGGGGCCGGGTGGGCCCACAGTCGCGCTCACGTCGGTCAGGCGCAACAGGTGGTAGCGAATGGCCCCCGCCGTGCCCATGCCGCCCGCTGTCACCGGCTGAATGGTGGCCTTCCAGTAGCGCGACCCGGGCCGGCCAGCTGCCGGAAGCTGCCACGAAGGCGCCAGCACCTGGGCGCTGCCCGACTGTGCCGCATGTAGGGCGGCCGCCCAGCTCTCGGCCGGGGCCAGCACGTGGCCGGCCGCCACCAGGGCCGCGTGCAAGGTGCGCAGGGGCTGGTTGGCCACGCCCGCGGCCTGCGCTTCGTTGCCGAGCAGGGCACAGGCCGCCGCGTTCAGGCCCAGCACGGTGCCCGTGGGGGCCAGCACGGCATGCGGCGCGGGCAAGGCCCCAAGCAGCAGCTGAAAGTCCAGGTCGGGGGCGAAAAGTGCGGGCATAGGGAGCGGGAAGGGCCACCCACGCGGCAAGGGTAAATCGGGCGCGGGCGGCTTGGGTGTTCAAAGATAGAATTCCTGCCGGCCCGAAAGGGACAAATGCAAACTGCCCCGGCCGAAACTCGGCCGGGGCAGGGCAGGCGTCGGCGAACGCGCCGTTTGCCGGGGTTACAGCGGGCTCTTCAGGTCTTTGGCGAAGGCGCGCTGCACGTGCTCGACTTTGCGGGCCGATACGTTGGTGATGTAGGGGTTTTCGGGGTGCAGGCGGTAGTAGCCCTGGTGGTAGTCCTCGGCGGGCCAGAATTTCTGGAAGGGCAGCACCTGGGTCACGATTTTGCCGCTGTATTCTTTGGCCCCGTTCACGCGGGCAATGGTGCTTTCGAGAATTTGCTTTTCCTCGGGCGTGCGGTAGAAGGCGGCCGAACGGTACTCCGGCCCCACGTCGTTGCCCTGACGATTAAGCTGCGTGGGGTCGTGCGAGGCCGTGAAGAAGATGTCGGCCAGCTTCTGGTAGCTGATGACCTTGGGGTCGTAGTAAATCTGGACGGTTTCGGTGTGGCCGGTGTTCTGGGCCGCCACTTCCTCGTAGGTTGGGTTGGCCTTGGTGCCGCCGGCGTAGCCGCTCACCACCTGCTTCACGCCTTTAATCTGCTCAAAGGCTTCCTCCTGCGCCCAGAAGCAGCCGCCGGCAAACGTGGCCATGGCCAGCCCGTTGAGGTTGGCCGGTGCAAAGCCGGCCGTGGAGCGCGGCGGGTTCTGGGTTTCGGCCGCCGCTTCGGCGGTAGGCTGCGAGCCGCAGGCAAACAGCAGGGCCAGCGCACTCAGGCTGGCAAGGGATTTCAGACGGGTTTTCATAAAAGAGGAATAATCGAAAGTAAGTCAAGCCCGGCCGGCGGGCGTCGCAATGGTAGACGGCATTCGGCGCCCGGCCTTACACCGTTGCGTGCCGATATACGCAGTGCCTGCGCATCCGGCCTTGCCCGCCCAACACTGGCCGCGGCCACGGCTTAAGTGAGGCTGGTTTGTCGTTTTTTTGCATGTGCTTATCTACGTATTAATAACGATTTAGAGGCTATTTAAGGGCGTTTAACTATCATTATTAAGTATAAAATGCAGTAAAATCCACCGGTTGATACGTATTTACCGTAAGGGTGCGGACTGCCACGTTTGTCTGCTCGATGTCGCTCCAACTTTTACTGCACGAACCCCACATTGCCATTTCCTACGACCACCTGCAGGAGTGGCTATACGCCGACTGGCAGGGCGAGCAGAACCTGGCCAGCGTGCAGCAAGGCGCCCACGCCATGTTGCAACTGCTAGGCCAGCAGCGCTGCCACAAAGTGCTGAACGACAACCGCCACGTAACCGGTATGTGGAGCGAGGCCGCCGAATGGGCCGGCAACGAGTGGTTTCCGGCCATGATGGCCGCCGGCCTGCGCTACTTTGCCTGGGTGTATTCGCCCAACGTCTACAGCCGCCTGTCCACCGACCTCACGCTGCAGTTCACGCGCGGCAACGCCGTCATTGCCACCTTCGACGACGTGGAAACGGCCCGCGCCTGGCTGGCACAGGTGTAGTCACTCCCGCTTTGGTGTAGATTTGTAGGAACCCCGCAACCGCCGCTTCCGGCTTTTTCGGTTTGCCCGCTCCTTATGGCTTCTGCCCCTACTGCCTTCACTGTGGCCACCGCGCCCGAGCCGCATCGCATCCGCACCCGTCAGATTATCAAGGCCCACCCCGAGGTGAAACAGCTGATGACGCGCAACCCCGCCACTTTCCTCATCGGGCTGGGGTGCGTGGTGGCGCAGGTAGCCATTGCGTACTTTTTGCGTAACCAGGCCTGGTACTGGACCATTCCGGTGGCCTACCTGGTGGGGGCGTTTTTCTCGCACACGCTGTTTGTGGTCATTCACGAAGCAGCCCACAACCTCGTGTTCCGCAAGCTGTGGCAGAACGTGGCCACCGGCATTCTGGCCAACTTCCCGTCGGTGTTTCCCACGGCCATCAGCTTCAAGAATTTCCACATCAAGCACCACGTTTTTCAGGGCGTGCACGAGCTCGATGCCGACCTGCCTGACTGGTACGAGGCCAAGCTGATTCACAACTACAGCATTGGCAAGGCCATCTGGCTGTTTTTCTTCCCGCTGTTTCAGGTCATCCGCACGGCGCGCTGCCGCGAGGTGGCCACGATTGACAAATACGTGGCGGCCAACATCGTAGCGCAAGTGGCCTTCGATGCGGCCATTGTCTACTTCTTTGGCTGGACGGCCTTGCTCTACCTGTTCCTGAGCTTCTGGTTCTCCGTCGGCCTGCACCCGCTCGGGGCCCGCTGGATTCAGGAGCACTACCTCACGCTGAGCGACTCGCAGGAAACCTATTCCTACTACGGCCGCCTCAACGGCATCAACCTCAACGTGGGCTTCCACAACGAGCACCACGACATGCCCAGCATTCCGTGGAACAACTTGCCCAAGCTCAAAACCGTGGCGCCCGAGTTCTACGAGCCGCTGCTGGCCCACCGCAGCTACACCAAGCTGTTTTTCAAATTCCTGTTCGACCAGGAAATCAGCCTCTACTCGCGCATCATGCGCAAGGAGCGCGGCACCGCCACCCTCAAAGACCAGAGCGTGCCCGACAAGGAGCTGCTGTCGGCCTAGCGTTTCCGCGCAATGTGTACCCCATCAGCAAGGCCGCCCCGCTGGGCCGCCTTTGGGGGCGACAGCCCGGTGAAAAGGTGCTTGTTTATTGGCTGACAACGGCGCACGGGGTGGCCGAAATACTGCCCAGCACGATGTGCGGGATAGAAAACGGCGCCTGGTTGGCGGTGCAAACCCGCGGGGTTGCCTTGCGGGTTGGGTCGGTGTTGTAGGTGAAGTAGATGCGCTGGCCGCGCTTGTTGAGGGACCCGAAATCGGCCGAATTGGTGGCGGCAATAACGTTGGTATTGCCCAGGCTGTCGGGCGCGGTATAGGCTTTGATGGACTGCCCGATGGGGAACTGGCTGTCTACCTGGATGAGGACGCCGTCCCAGCACCGGTCGTTCAGCACCACGCCCGAATAGCACGTGGTGCCCGGGCCTGGGAAGCAGATGGTTGGGGTGGGAAGGGTTTCGGAATCGCTGGCCTTATCGCAGCCCGATAAGCAACCAATGGCTAGCATGGACAGGCCCAGCACAGAGAACAAACGTGGCATATGATAACGCATAACAGCACTGGAACATCCCAGCCATGCCCTCCTGACCGGCAAGCGGCCTACCGCGTTGCGTGAGGGCGCAAAAAAAAAGCGGCTGCCCCGGTTGGAGCAGCCGCTTTTTTTGTGGCGTGCACGTTGCGACTTCGCGCATCAGGTCCGGCTAAAACGCGGACTGGCAACGTGCTCACAACGGCGAATTAGGCCTGCTTGGCAAACTGCACGTTGAAGAGCAGCTTCACGTCCTCGCCTACCACGATGGCGCCGGCTTCCGTCACGGCGCCCCAGGTCAGGCCAAATTCCTTGCGGTTGATTTTGCCGATTACTTCGAAGCCGGCCTTGTGGTTGCCGTAGAAATCGACGGCCGAACCGCCGTATTCGGCTTCCAGGGTTACGGGCTTAGTCACGTCTTTCACCGTCAAGTTGCCGGTTACTTTGTACTCGTTGCCGCTGGTCTTCACAAACGAAGTCGACTCGAACTTGATGTGCGGGAACTTGGCCGAATCGAAGAAATCCTCGCCGCGCAGGTGGGCATCGCGCTGCTCCTGGTTGGTGTTGATGCTGTCTACGTCGAGCGAAAACTCCACTTTGGCGTTGTCAAAATCGTCGTCGCTGTTCGACTCCAGCGTGCCGGCGAACGTGTTGAACGAGCCCGTGACGGTGGAAATCACGAGGTGCTTGATTTTGAACTGAACTTCGGAGTGGGTCGGGTCGAGGGTCCACTTAGTAGCGGCGGCGGTGGTATCAGACATGGGGTTGAAGAGTTAAGTTGGGGTTGAAATGCGATGCAAAGATAAACGATGTATCTACATAAAATGTTGATACACGAATTATTTTTTTTCCTGTATTCGCATGGCGGCGAAAGCCTGGGCCGGCGCAAGGCGCGGCGTGCCGTTCTTTAGGCCTCGGTTTTTCTGAATACCCGTTTCCATGCGTCTTTTGTTGCTTTCGGGGCTGCTGAGCCTGAGGCTGGCCGGCCCGGTTCTGGCCCAAAGCCTGCCCGTGCTTTCGCAAAACCCACCCGCCCTGCGCTGGCAGCAGGTGCGCACGCCCCATTTCAAAGTGCTCTACGCCGACGGGCTCGACTCGGCGGCCCAGCGCACGGCCGCCCGGCTCGAGCAGCTGCACGGCCCGGGCGTGGCCACGCTGGGCGTAACTCCGCGCCCGATTTCGGTGGTGATGCAAAGCCAGACCACCGTCAGCAACGGCTTCGTGACGTTTTTGCCCCGGCACGCCGAATTTTTCATCACGCCCGAGCAGGGGCTGGGCCTGGGCACCGTCGACTGGCTCGACGGGCTGGTGGTGCACGAGTTCCGGCACGTGGGGCAGTTCGAGAAGGCTCGGCAGGGCGTGGGCCGGGTGCTGGGCCCGCTGCTGGGCGATGGCGCACTGGGCGTGGCCGCCGTGGGCGTGCCGCAGTGGTTTTTCGAGGGCGATGCCGTGGGCACCGAAACGGCCCTCACCCGCAGCGGGCGCGGGCGCATTCCGTACTTCAATGTAGGCCTGCGGGCTAACCTGCACAGCGGCTTCCTTTATTCTTATCAGAAGGCCGCGAATGGTTCGCTGCGCGACAACGTGCCCGACTGGTACGTGCTGGGCTACTTCATGACGTCGTACCTGAAAGCCCACTACGGCCCCGACGTGTGGAGCCGCGTGCTCGACCGCTACTACCGCTTTCCTTTCTATCCGTTCTCGTTTTCCAACGGCATCCGGCGCACCACGGGCCTCACGGTTGAGCAGCTTTACGACCGCAGCATGGCCGAAATCGATTCGCTGTGGTGGGTGCAGCAGCGCGACCAGCCGGCCGTTACGCCAGTGCGGGAATTCAAGGCGGCAGCTTCGGGCAAGGTCTTTACCCAATACCAATACCCACAGTACGTGAACGACAGCACGGTGCTGGTGTTGAAATCGGGCCTGGGCCATATTGCGCAGCTCGTGCTGCTAAGCCGGCATGGGGCCGAGCGGACGTTATTTGTGCCGGGCCAGCTAAACATCCCCGAAATGCTGTCGGTGAACGGCGGCAAAGCCGTGTGGCCCGAGTACCAGCAAAACGCCCGCTGGGGCCAGCAAATAGCCTCCGAGCTGAAGGTGCTGGACTTGCAAACCGGCCACCTCACGCGCATTGGCCGGGGCCAGCGCTACTCGGCCGCCGCCCTCTCGCCCGATGGCCGCCGCCTGGTAGCCGCTCGCACCGATGCCGCCTACCACCACGCCCTCGTGCTGCTGGATGCGCAAACCGGGGCCGAAATTCAAACCCTGCCCAACCCCGCCAACGACTTCTACCAGCAGCCGCGCTGGCACCCCGATGGCCGCCGCATAGTTGCCGTGGCCCTGCGCCCGGCCGGCAAAACCCTGGTGCTGCTCGACCCTGCCGGGCCAGCCCACGACCTACTGCCCGTGGCCAACGTGAACCTGGCCAACCCCCAACCCTGGCGCGACTTCGTGCTCTACAATTCTGCCCAATCGGGCACCGACAACCTCTACGCCGTGAGCACCCGTACCGGCCAGTCGTACCGCGTTACTTCGCGGCCGTTTGGGGCATACCATGCCGCCGTGGCTCCCAGCGCACGTACGCTGGCTTTCCACGACTACCGCGCCACCGGAGCCCGGGTAGTCGAAATGCCCCTCGATACGCTGGTCTGGACAGCAATACCAGCCGCGCAAAATGACCCGCCCGGCCCCTACGCCGCTGCGCTGGCCGCCCAGGAGCCCGCCGGACGGTTGGTGCCGCGTCTGCTTGCCCGGCCCGACTCGGCCGCCGCGTCGCGCTACGGCGTACGGCGCTACCAGCCACTAGCGCACGCCTTCAACCTGTTCAGCTATGGCGTGGTGCAGAGCCTGGTAGGCAATTCGGTGGCCGTGGGCCTGCGCTCGCAGGACTTGCTGAACACCACGCAGCTGTTCGCCGGCCTTGGCTACGACCAGACGGAGCGCACCTTCAGCGGCACGGCGGCCCTGAGCTACCAGGGCCGCTACCCGATTTTCGATGCCGACTTCACCTACGGCGGGCGCGATGCAACCGTAATAAATCAGGGCCAACTGCTGCGCGACCAGTGGCAGTACGCCCGCCTCACGGCCGGGGTGCGGCTGCCGCTCAACCTCACGCATTCCAAGTATTTGCAGGGATTGAATATCGGGGCTTACCTGTTGCACGAGCAGGTGTTCGGCTACGACTTGCCCGTGCGCCGGGCCACCGAGGTTTCGGCCACCCGCCCGCTCAACGCACTGCAAACGTCCGTTAGCTACGTCTCCCAGCTCAAGCGTAGCGCCCGCGACGTGGCCCCGCGCGGCGGCTGGGCGCTGCTGGGCACCGGGCGCACCACGCCTTTCGGCCGCGGGCTGATGGCGCGGCAGTGGGGCGGGCAGGCCAGCCTGTACCTGCCCGGCCTGCGCCCGCACGATGCCCTGCGCCTACGGGCCAGCTACCAGTGGCAGGACCAGACGCAGTACCAGTTTGCACCCGTCGTCAGCATTCCGCGCGGCGAGGGCTACACCAGCTTCGACCGCCTGAGCGTGCTTAGTCTCGACTATAACCTGCCGCTGGCCTTCACGCACTGGGAACTGGGCCGCGTGCTCTATGTGCAGCGCCTGCGGGCCGTCGCATTCGGCGATGTGGCCCGCGGCAACGATTTCCGGAGCGCGGCTGCCAGCTACACCTACCGCAACGCGGGCATCGACGTACTGGCCCTGTTCAACGTGCTGCGCCTGCGCACCCCGCTCGAAGGCGGCGTGCGCGTGACGTACCGGGGCGCGGTGGGGCAGTGGCTGGTAGAGCCGCTGGCTTTCAGCTTGCGGCTGTGAACCGGGGCGTTGCCCCCGGCTGCCCCGCCACCCGCCCGCCCGCTACCGGGCAGCAGCCAGGGCCATCCCAGCTCACTGCTGTGCCGGCGGGCAGGGCCAGTGGGCACCCCAGAAACCGGCCAATGGCTGCCAGCGTGGCCTCGGGCGCGGTGAGGTGCGGAAAATGCCCGCTCGTGTTAATGATAACCAGCTGGCTGTCGGGCAATTGCTCGTGCAGGTAATAGCCCACGCCCAGCGGCACCATCATGTCGCGGGCGGGCTGCACAATGAGGGCGGGCGTGCTCAGCAGCGGCAGGGCCAGCCGGCTGTCGTTGAAGAAAGCCACCCGGGCCAGGTGGCGCAGCACGCCGGGGTTGGTGCTGGCGAAGCTGCTGGTCAGCCCCATTATTAGGTCGGGCCGGCTGGCGTCGCCAATGGCCACCGGGGCGAAGGCCTGCGCCCATTCGTCCTGGTTATTTTCGAGGCTGGCGAGCAGCTCCTCCACGTCGCCGGGCTCGAAACCGCCCGCGTAGTCGCGGCCGTTCAGGAAGCGTGGCGAGGGGGCCAGCAGCACCAGGTTGGCAAACCGGGCGGGCTCGCGCACGGCCGCCAGCACCCCAATCATCGCCCCAATGGAATGGCCCACGAACACCGCGCCGCTGAGGTCGAGAGTCCGCAGCACGTCGAGCAGGTCGGTGGCGTGGCCGGCCAGGCTGCCGTGGCGCTCGCGGCTGTACTCGCCCAGCCGCGAGCCGCCGGTGCCCACCAAATCGAGCCGCACCACGCGGTAATGGGCTTCAAAAGCCGGCAGCAGCGGCTGCCAGACGGCTTGGGTGCAGCCCAGGCCGTGCAGCAGCACCAGGGCCTGCCGGCCCCGGCCCGATACGTGCACGTTGCTGCGCGATAAAACAAGGGAGCCGGCGTTGTTCATAGGAAGCAGGAGCAGGTAGAGAAATAGGCTGTCCTCGGCGTAAAAAATCGGGCAGTCGGCGGGCGGGCAACCCGGTGCAAACGGGCATTCCGTCTAGGGTTCGGAGCGGATTCCCAGCGTGGGAAATGCGCTGGCTGGGCTGCTGACCCGGTTTTTACTCGAAGAATCAGGAAACAAGGGTTTTAGCGGGACAGTGAATAATGAACTGGCTGTTGAGGCCGTTTTACCGGCGTAAAAAATCAAAAACCCATCCAAACGACTGCCGCCCTGCCCGCCCCAAACGCCAGCGCGCCCCGTTCGCCGGCCTGGCCCGCGCAAGCGGGCGGCCGGAAAACGGGGCGCGGAGGGCAAACAAATGGGCCGTTTCGACGCTGGATGAATCCGGGGAAATCGTTCTGACGACTTCTCTCAGATTGCTCCGGCGGCAGAATGACCGCCTTTAGCCGGGCAGCAAATCCTGCTGCAGGAAGGCATCGATGGCGGCCAGCGTTTGCTGCGGGGCGCTGAGGTGGGGGCAGTGCCCGCCGGTTTCAATCACCGAAATGCGGCTGTCGGCCAGCTGCTCGTTGATGTAGTGGCCCACGGCCAGCGGGGCAATCACGTCGTGGGCTGACTGCACCACCAGCGTGGGCGTGCTCAGGAAGGCCAACTCGGCGCGGGTGTCGGAGAGGAAAGTGACGCGGGCAAAGTGCCGGGCAATTTCGGGGTTGGTGCGCACGAAGCTGTTGGTGAGCTCCATCACCAGCTCGGGCGACTCGTCGGCCCCCATCATCACCGGCGAAATGCCCTGCGACCAGCCGTGGTAGTCGGCATCCATGGCTGCCAGCAGCTCGTTGATGTCCTTCTGCTCAAAACCACCGGCATAGCCCTGCTCGTTGATGAAGCGGGGCGAGGGCGAAATCAGCACCATTTTTTTGAAGCGCTGGGGTTCGCGCACGGCCGCAATCACCCCAATCATGGCCCCCACGGAATGGCCCACGAATACTACGTCGTAGAGGGCTAGGGTGCGCAGCACGTCGAGCAGGTCGTCGGCGTGGCCGGCCAGCTGGCCGTGGCGCTCGCGGCTGTATTCGGTCAGCGCAGAGCCGCCGGCGCCCACCAAATCGAGCTGCACCACCTGGTAGTCGGGCTCGAAGTGGGGCACCAGCAGGCGCCAGCTGGCCTGGTCGGCTCCCAGGCCATGCAGAAACACCATAGCGGGCGTGCCGGGCCCGCTGGCACCGGAAATCGTGACGTTGCTGCGCTCCAGAATAGCAGTAGCGGAAAGATTCATACAGGAAAAACGAATGGGGTTAATAAAGTAGCCGCGCGACAACGGCGGCCACCATGTACGGCTAAAATAGTGAATGGTATTGAATGAATGAAAAATGGCATCAATGATGAAGTTTTTCTATATAACCTAACGGCAGTATTCAGGGCCGGCCTGGTGGTTGGTTGCGCGGTGAGCCGCAGCGCTTATAGCGGGTAACCGAGGCAATTCCGTGCTGCTGCCGTATTCTTGCCGGTATATGCTGCGTCTCTTCGTTTTGCTGCTATTGGCTTTGCCCGCTGCCGCCCAGCGCTACGATGTGCGGCTGGGCACCCCACCCGCCGGCTTTGCCTGGCAGCCGCTGCCCGACACCAAAGCCGCGCTGCCGCTGCCCGCCGGCTGGCACTACCGGGCCGAGGGTACCAAAGCCGCGCCCACCTACTACCTCACATCCGAGCCCGTGGGCGAAAGCGGGGAGTTCAGCACTGGTCTCTCGCTGCAGGTGGTGCGCAAGGCCACGGCCCGCACCCGCCACGCGGCCCCCGAATACGCCGAACTGCTAATGCTGCGCACTGGCTTCGGCCCCGGCCGGCAGCGGCTGGCCGATACGGCGGCCGTAGCTGGCCCGTGGCACCGCCGGGCCGTGCGCTACCGCGAAACCGCCCCCGATGCCGAGCCCCGCATCGTTTACCAGCTGGCGCTGGCCAATGCCCGCACCGACACACTTTATCTGCTCACCTTCGAAAGCTCCGAAAAGGAGTGGCCCGCCGCCTGGCAGCTGGGCGCCATCATGGTGCGCGAGTGGGTGCTTGATTCGCGGCAGTAACTTCCTGCAATGAAACCTCAACTACTCCTTGCGCTGCTGTTTGGCTGCTTGCTGGCTGCCCGGCCTGCCGGCGCCCAACTTCCTGCCCGCGCTGCTTTTGCTTCCGACGAAGCAATGGCCCGGCACCAGGCAGCATTTGCGGCCGTGGTGCGTAAGGCTGGTTTGCGCACGCCCGCCGCCACGTACTACAAATACCGCATCGACGTGACCAAAGAAGATGCCTTGCGGCGCGCTGGCTTCGACCTACGCGCGATGGATGGGCGCATTCGCATCGATGGGCCGGGTAGCTTCCAGGAGTCCTCCTTGTTCGCCGACGTGGTGGTGCGCGGCACGGTGCTCAGCCTCGTCACCGATTCGAGCCGTGGCGTCTGCTACCATTCGGCCTACCGGGTGCGCGTGGCCGAGACCTGGCAAGGGAAAGCCAATACTATCGTAACAGTGCGGCTTTTTAGCGGGCCATCAGGCAATAGCAACGTGAACGTTAGCGAATCGCCGAAGCTCCAGGTGGGTGAGGATGCCATTCTGCACTTGCGCTACGTCGACTTCACCGAGGATGAAGAAGCCAAAAAGCGCGGCCTCGTTCTCTGTGCCAACAACGCGGTTCCCGGCGACTTTGGCCTGCTGCTAGCCTCGACCGTGCGCGGTGATGAGGTGCTGGACCACTACGGCCAGCGCCCCCTGGCGAAATTGACCGACCTGCGCCGCCAGCTCCAGCGCATTGCCGCCATTCTCGACAAGGAGCACTTCTATCAGAAAGCTTTTTAGCCCGCAGCTCCGGCTACATCCCAAACAGCAGCGGCGCGGTGTAGGCCACGGCCACCGGGCAGCCGTTCTGGCGGCCGGGCCGGAACTCGGGCAGCTGGCGCACGGCCGCCAGCGCCGCTTCGTCGCAGCCGTGGCCGATGCCCTGCATCACCTGGGCGTCGCGCACCTTGCCATCGGCTCCCACCACAAACCGGACGTATACCCGGCCCGCCACCCCCGCCGCCCGCGCCGCCGCCGGATACTCCAGGTGCTGCTGAATGGCCGCCACAATGGCTGCGCCGCCGCCGCCGGTCAGCAGCTGGGGCATTTGCTCGGCGTAAGCGTACACGCGGTTGGGGCCGGCGGTGTACATCTTGGACGGCGGCGGGTTGGGGTAGCGAATGGTGAGGCCCATGCGCACCGCCACGGGCTTGCCCTCGCGCAGGGCCGGCTGCAGGCGCGGCAGGCCGGCCACCGCCGCCAGCACGGCCGCAGATGCCGCTGCGGGCGCGGGCTCGTAGCCCACGTACTGCCGAATACCGGCCTCTCGGGCCTTGCCGGCGGCATCGACTACGAACTCGACATGCACTTCGCCGTGCGGGTCGGTGCGGAGGAAGTCGGCCGGGTACACGGCCCGGCTCTGGATGAGCTCGGTGGCGGTGAGCACGTCGAACGAGCAGGGCGTTACTTCGTCGGCCGAGTACACTTTTTCCGGCGCTTTGGCGGCGGCGGGCCGGGTGGCCGGGCGGGCTTTGGTTTGGGCGGCGGCGGGAGCCAGTCGCGCCAGTCCGCCAACGAGAAGCAGCGCCGCGAATAGGGTTTTCATGGCCCGAAGATAGCCGCCGGGCGGGCCGCCTGCTGCAACGTTCCGGCGCGGGCCGCTACTTTTACCCCCGCATTCCCAACCCCCGCTTAATCCCCCGCTCCGCATGGCCCAGTACCTCGCCGACAACCAAACCCGCTTCCTGAACGAGCTGATGGACTGGCTCCGCATTCCGTCTGTTTCGGCCGACCCCAAGTTCCACGCCGACGTGCTGAAAGCCGCCGACTTCCTTAAAACCCGCCTCGAAGAAGCCGGTGTGCAGCACGTCGAAATCTGCCCCACGGCCGGCAACCCCATTGTGTACGGCGACTACATCGTAAGCCCCGAGGCCAAAACCGTGCTCGTGTACGGCCACTACGACGTGCAGCCCGCCGACCCCTACGAGCTGTGGACCTCGCCGCCCTTCGAGCCGGTGATTAAGGACGAGAAAATCTACGCCCGCGGTGCCTGCGACGACAAAGGCCAGGTGTACATGCACGTCAAGGCCTTCGAGATGATGATGCGCGACGGCCAGGGCGGCGTGCCCTGCAACATCAAGTTCATGTTCGAAGGCGAAGAGGAAATTGGCTCCAACAACCTCGAAATCTTTGTGAAGGCCAACAAAGAGAAGCTGAAAGCCGACGTCATCCTCATCTCCGATACCGGCATTCTGGCCAACGACGTGCCCAGCATCGAAGTGGGCCTACGCGGCCTGAGCTACCACGAAGTGACCGTGACCGGCCCCAACCGCGACCTGCACTCCGGCCTCTACGGCGGCGCCGTGCAGAACCCCATCAATGCCCTGTGCGAGATGATTGCCAGCTTGCACGACGAAAATGGCCACATCACCATCCCCGGCTTCTACGACAACGTGGACGAGCTGAGCGCCGACGAGCGCGCCGAAATGGCCAAAGCCCCGTTCTCGGAAGAGGAATTCAAAAAGAGCATCGGCCTGCCCGACAGCTACGGCGAAAAGGGCTACTCCAGCATGGAGCGCACCAGCATCCGGCCCACGCTCGACGTGAACGGCATCTGGGGCGGCTACACCGGCGAGGGCGCCAAAACTGTCATCGCCTCGCAGGCCCACGCCAAAATCTCCATGCGCCTGGTGCCGCACCAGACGTCGGATGAAATCACGGCCCTGTTCCGGAAACATTTCGAAAGCATCGCGCCGCAGGGTGTGACGGTGGAAGTGCGCCCCCACCACGGCGGCGAGCCCGTCGTCACGCCCACCAACTCGGTGGCCTATAAAGCCGCCGCCGATGCCATGGAAACCACTTTCGGCAAGCGCCCGGTGCCCACGCGCGGCGGCGGCTCCATTCCCATCGTGGCCATGTTCAAGTCGGAGCTCGGCCTCGATACCGTGCTGCTCGGCTTCGGGCTCGATTCGGACGCCATCCACTCGCCCAATGAGCATTTCGGCGTTTTCAACTTCCTCAAAGGCATCGAAACCATTCCGCATTTCTACCGCAACTACGCGGCCGCGAAATAGCTTTTGAGGCTGCCCAACCAAGCAAAAGCCCGGCTTCCGCAGTGGAGGCCGGGCTTTTGCTTGGTTATTCCGTTCAACTTAGCCGCCAAACGAGTAAGTGAGGTAGAGCTGGAACGCGCTGTTGCGCACGTTGTTCTGCACCGTCACGTTGCCAGTCGTGTAGGCCTTGGGAATGTTGGTAATGCCGCCGTTGTAGCGCAAGCCAATGCCCAGGCCGGTTTTGCGCTGGTAGCCCAACCCAGCCAAGTAGCCGAAGTCAACCGCATTAAACCCGCTCTTGATATCGGTAGAAGTATTGGCCACTTTCTGCTGCGCGGCTACCAGAAACCCGACCTGCGGCCCCGCCTCGAAAAACAAGCCGTTGGCATTCACATGAAAGGCGAGGGGCACGTCCACGTAGTGCAGGCGGTTTTTGAAGTCCGTGATATTGGGGTTGGAACCCTTCTGCGAGTAAATAATTTCGGGCTGGAAGGCGAAGAGGTTGGTAAGCCCGATATTGGCAAACACGCCCGCGTGGAAACCAAAAATATACTCCTCGTTAAAAGTCTGTTTTCCAACAAAGTTGGAATAAGAAGCGCCCGCTTTCAGGCCCAGCGACACGTCGCTCTGTGCCCGCGCGGCGCTGCTCAGGCCAGCCACCAGGGCCAGCGTATATAATATTTTTTTCATCAGGCGAAGCAATAAGGTACCCTGCAAAGCTACGCCCGGCACGCAAAAGCCCGGTTTCCGCGCGGAAACCGGGCTTTTGCGTGCTATCGCGGCAGCTACTTGTTGCCGCCAAACGAGTAGGCCAGCACCACCCAGATGTTGCTGGTCTTGTACTTGCCCGAGCCCAGCACGGTGGTGGCATCGCTCTTGAACACGTTGCTGGCACCGCCGTCGTAGCGCACGCCCAGCGACGGGCCGTGGTTGAGCTGGTAGCCCAGGCCCACGAGGTAGTTCAGGGCCACGCTGTTCACCTGGCCTTTCACGTCGGCTCCGTCTTCGTTCACGGCCTTCACGGGCACATCCAGCTCGGGGCCGGCCTCGAAGTACAGGCCATCGGCGTGGTAGCGCAGCAGCAGCGGCACGTTGATGGACGACACGTCGCGGTTCAGGCTGGCCGTGGCGTCGCTGTTGGTGTCGTAGTAGCGCATCGAGTACAGCAGCTCGGGGTGAAACGAGATGACTTCGGCCAGGTACACGTCGGCGTTCAGGCCGGCCTGGTAGGCCGAGTGGCCGGTCGACTTGTAGTTGTTGTTGTCGAGCAGGCGGCTGCGGCCGTAGGCCAGCGAAATGCCCACGGTGGTAGCCGGAGTCTGGGCCTGCGCGGCACCAGCAGCAGCCAGTGCCAAGGCCAGCGAAAGAAACGTCTTTTTCATGATGAAGGATTGGTGAAGATATTGATAGTCAGCGGTAAATGCCTGGCTGCTTGAGCCGGGGCGTATACTACGGTATCCCTCATTAAGTTGCTGAACATAGCTTTTGGGCACAAAAAAGCCTGGCTTCTACGCAAGAAGCCAGGCTTTTAACAATGCAGCAGAAACGCTTATTTACCGCCGAACATGTAGCCGACGTACAGCTGGAAAGCGCTGTTGCGGGCGTTGACGGTTTTGCCGGCAACATCCTTGAAGGCCGAAGTGATGCCCCCATTGTAGCGCAGGCCAAGCATCGGGCCCGTTTCGAGCTTATAGCCCAGGCCAACGGCATAGCCAAAATCCACCGATTTGAAAGCTTCTTTGATGTCCATATCGTTCGTGCCGTCGGTCACCTTGGCCGAAGCCAGGAAACCCAGCTGCGGGCCAGCCTCGAAGAACAGGCCATCGGCGTTGTACTGCAGCATCACCGGTACATCGATGTAGTTCAGGTTGACTTTGTTTTTGCTGTTGTCCGGGTCCTGGTAGCCTTTCATGGAAAAGAGCACCTCGGGCTGCAACGACAGGGCATCGCCGAATGCCAGGTTGGCTACAAGCCCGCCGTGGAAACCGAATTTGCTGGACGTGCTCGACACATCCGAGCCCGACATGTTGGTGAGCGAGCCGCCAGCCTTCAGGCCGATGCGTGCTTGAGCGTTGGCGGTTGCAGCGATGCCGGCAACGAGCCCAAGGGATAGAAGTACTTTTTTCATGTCTCTAAGATGAAGAAGGGTTAAATGCGGCGCAAAGCTAACAGGAAATATGGATGTTATAGAAGATTGAATATGTAGAATACCGTACGGCGGCACCAGCACACAAAAAGCCCGGCTTCGTGCGAAACCGGGCTTTTTGTGTGCTGGTGCCAGCGAAATTATTTGCCGCCGAACAGGTAGCCCAGCTGTACTGAGAATACGCGGTTGCGCTGCTGGTCGTTAGCGCCGTCGTCTTTGCCCACGCTGTTGATGTCGCCGTTGAAGCGGCCTTCAATGCTCAGGCCCGAATCGAGCTGGTAGCCCACGGCGGCTACGTAGCCAAAGGCGAGTTTCTGGTAAGCGTCGTTGTTGAGTTTAACTTCGTTGCCGTCGCCGTCCGAAAGCTTCACTTTGGCCAGGTAGCCCACCTGCGGGCCGGCCTGCAGGAACGGGCCCTTGCCATCGGCCAGCGTGTAGCGGAACATGATGGGCAGCTCGATGTAGTTCAGCTTAAAGTTGAAGTCGGTGCCCTTCAACTCGGTGCCCTTTTGCGAATACAGCAGCTCGGGCTGAATTGAGAGGGACTGCGACAAGCCAATGTTGGCCGCCAAGCCGCCTACTGCGCCAAACTTGTACTTGGCGTCTCCCACGTTGTCGCCGGAGAAGGTGGTGTAGTTAACACCAGCTTTTACGCCAAAGCGGGTGGTTTGGGCATGGGCAGCGCTAGTAAGGCCCGCAAGCAGGGCCAGCGATAGGATGACTTTTTTCATCGTGATAGGAAACAATTGGGATAAAGTGAATTCTGAAGCAATTCTGGAGGCTGCTCCAGAAACAGGGCTTATATCGCTGAGCTGAAGAGGAGGGTTGCGAAAAAAAGCAATTATTTACCTCTTCATAATGCCTTCATCTTCCCGGTAAGGCCATCATCGTATTTTTGAGACTGACTAACACAGGTTTTATGGAGGCACGGCTGGCAGGCAGCACGTTGATAGCTGCGGCGCTTTGTGTGGGGGCATTGGCCCCTGCTCGGGCACAATCGGCCGATTCGGTCAGGGGGCAGGGGGCAGGCGGTGCGCCCTTTGTGGTGGGAGCCTATGCGCAGGGCAGCATCATCATGGCGCACACCTACGCCATTCGGCACCTGGTGGCTTCGCATCCCACGGGCTTCGAGGTGAATCTGCAGCGCCAGACCACCGGGGCCGCGCCCTGGCACGGCTGGTATAAGTTTCCGAAAATTGGCGTGGCCCTCACGTACTACGACTTTCATAATCCGGTGCTGGGCTATGCTTTCGCGGCCAGCCCCTACATCAGCAAGTCGTTTTCGCGCGGCCCGAAGCACGATTTCAGCTTTCGGCTGGGGGCCGGGCTGGCCTACCTCACCAACCCCTACAACCAGGAAACCAACCACAAAAACACCATCGCCAGCTCGGCCCTCAATGCCACGCTGCAGTTCCGGTTCGAGTACGACTATGCCCTCACGCCGCACCTGGGCCTGCTGGTGGGCGCGGGCCTGAACCACTACTCCAACGGGGCCACCACCAAGCCCAACTTCGGCGTGAACCTGCCTTCGCTGGTGCTCGGCCTGAACTACTACCAGCAGCGGCATCCGGTGCAAGCCAACGCCAATGCGCCCGCACCGGCCGAGGTCGGCCACCTCTTTTACAACGTGAGCACCAGCCTGGGCTTCAAGCAGCGCACCGAGGGCGACAAACAGAAGTATTTGGTGAACTCCGTAACGCTGGCCGTGGGCCGGCGCATGAACCGCAAATCGAACCTGTTGCTGGGCCTCGAGGGCTTCAACGACCGCAGCCTGAAAGCGACGCTGAACGACACCACCCGCGCCGGCGGCACCCAGCCCGACGTAAAAAAGGCGGGCATCTTCTTGGGCCACGAGCTGCTGTTCGGCCGGCTGGCGTTCGATTCGCACTTGGGTTTTTACATCTACGCGCCCTACAAGTCGAGCACGCCCTACTACGAGCGGCTGGGCCTGAAATACCATTTTACCAACCTGCTGTTCGGGGCCGTGGACTTGAAAATCCACCGCGGCGCGGCCGACGTGATTGAGTTCAAAATTGGCGCGAAGCTGTAGCAACGAACCGCGGCCACTTCACTTCTTCGGCCGCTGCTGACGCTTCGGCCGCATCAGCCGTCGTTTCGGCTTTCTCTGTTTGGTACGGTCAGTTCCGGGCTCCAATTTTCGACTGCGGTTCAACAATAGCCGCGCTCGCCGCCATGGAAACCTTCTTCGCCCTCAACCGCTACCTGCACATTGCCGCCGGCTTCACCGGTTTTTTCGTGGCCCCGGTGGCGCTGGCGGTGCGCAAGGGCGGCCGGGCACACCGCCGCTGGGGGCTGGTGTTTTTCTGGGCAATGGTGGTGGCGGGCAGCACGGCCATGGTGGGTTCGCAGCACATCCACAGCACGTTTCTGCTACTCACAGCGGTGTTCAGCCTCTACATGGCCGGCTTCGGCTACCGCTCGTTGTTTTTGAAGCAGCTGGCCTGGGATGCTCGCGTGGCAGTATTCGATTGGGCAGTGGCGGGCGTGGGGCTGATAGTGTTTGCGGGCACGGTGGCTTACGCGGTTTTCACCCGGAATATTCCGGTCGGGGTGTTTGGCTTTCTCGGTGCGGCCACGGCTTTCCGCCAGTTGCGCGGCTACGCCAACGCCGGGCACTGGACCAAAACCCAGTGGCTACTGAACCACATTTCGGGGTTCTTGGCCTCCTACATCGCAGCGGTGTCGGCGTTTTCGGTCACCAGCCTGCATTTCATTCCGCGCACGGTTGGGTTTCTGTGGCCTACGGTGCTGGGCGTGCCACTCATCATCTGGTGGCACCGGCGGGTGCGCGGGCAGCGCGCTAGCCTCGCACCAGGCTCCGGTTTATCCGGCTCACCAGCGCCGGCCCTTCGTAAATAAAGCCGGTGTAAAGCTGAATGAGCGAAGCGCCCGCATCGAGCTTCTCCCGCGCATCGGCCGCCGAATGAATGCCGCCCGCACCGATAATGGGCAGCCCGCCGTCGGAATTCCGGTGCAGGTAGCGGATGACTTCCGTGGCCCGCGCCCGCAGCGGCCGGCCGCTCAGGCCGCCCGCGCCCAGGCTGGCTACGTAGGCCGGCGCGGTGCGGAGGTTGTCGCGGCTGATGGTAGTATTGGTGGCCACCAGCCCGCTCAGCCGGGTTTCGCGGGCAATTTCCAGAATGTCGTCGAGCTGCGAATCCGTCAGGTCGGGCGCGATTTTGAGCAGCAGCGGGCGCGGCGTGGCGCGGGCTAGGTTGCGGGCCTGCACCTGCTGCAACAGCTCAATCAGCGGCTTTTTTTCCTGCAGCTGGCGCAGGTTGGGCGTGTTGGGCGAGCTCACGTTCACCACGAAGTAGTCGACCACCTCGGCCAATGCCTCAAAACCGGCCACGTAGTCGTCGGCGGCGCGCTCGTTGGGCGTGTCCTTGTTTTTGCCGATGTTGCCGCCGATGATGAGCTGGCGGTTGCGTCGCCGGGCCAGTCGGGCCGCCACCACGGCCGCCCCGTCGTTGTTGAAGCCCATGCGGTTCACCAGGGCCTCGTCCTGCGGCAGCCGGAACAGGCGCGGCTGTGGGTTGCCGGGCTGCGGCCGGGGCGTCACCGTCCCGATTTCCACGAAGCCGAAGCCCAGCGTGGCCAGCTCATCGGTCAGGGCCGCGTTCTTATCAAACCCCGCCGCCAGCCCTACCGGGTTCGGGAATTTCAGCCCGAAAACCTCGCGCGCCAGGCTCGGGTGCTGAAAATCGTACAGCGCCCGCAGCAGCGCCGGCGTGCCCGGTACCCGCGCCGCCCGGCGCAGATTATCGAAAACGAGGTGGTGGGCGCGCTCGGCGTCGAGGTTGAAAAGCAGGGGTTTGACGAGAGATGTGTACATAAGGGGTTAGCCGGCCCAGCCCTCCCGGTCGAGGCTGCGGTACTGAATGGCTTCGGCCAGATGGTTAATTTCGATGGCATCGGTGCCGGCCAGGTCGGCAATGGTGCGGGCCACTTTCAGAATGCGGTCGTAGGCGCGGGCGCTCAGGCCGAGGCGCTCCATGGCCGTTTTCAGCAGCTGCCGGCCGTCTTCGCTGATTTGGCAAATGTCCTTCACCATTTGCGGCGGCATCATGGCGTTGGAGTGGATGTCGACATAATCCATAAACCGCTTTTCCTGCACCTGGCGGGCCTTATCCACCCGGGCCTGAATGTCGGCGCTGGTTTCCGATTTGCGCGATTCCGTCATCTGGTCAAACGTCACGGGCGTGACTTCGACGTGCAAATCAATGCGGTCGAGCAGCGGTCCGCTTACCTTGTTCAAATATTTCTGCACCACGCCGGGGCCACACACGCATTCCTTCTCGGGGTGGTTATAATAGCCACAGGGACAAGGGTTCATGCTGGCTATCAACATGAAGTTGGCCGGAAACTCAATGCTGAGCTTAGCCCGAGCAATGGTCACGCGGCGCTCTTCCAGCGGCTGGCGCATCACCTCCAGCACCGTGCGCTTAAACTCAGGCAACTCATCGAGAAACAGCACGCCGTTGTGCGCGAGCGAGATTTCGCCCGGCTGCGGGTTGCCGCCGCCGCCTACCAGCGCCACGTCCGAAATGGTATGGTGCGGTGCGCGGAAGGGCCGCGTGCTCAGCAGCCCGCCGCCCGCCAGCTTGCCGGCTACGGAGTGAATTTTGGTGGTTTCCAGCGCCTCCTGCATGCTCAGCGGCGGCAGAATGCTGGGCAGGCGCTTGGCCAGCATGGTTTTGCCCGCGCCGGGCGGGCCAATCATAATCACGTTGTGGCCGCCGGCCGCCGCGATTTCCAGCGCCCGCTTGATGTTTTCCTGGCCCTGCACGTCGGCAAAGTCGGCCGTGTACTTGTTCACCGTGTGCTGAAACAGGTCGCGGGTATCGACTACGGTGGGTGTGATTTCCAGCCGGCCTTCGAAAAAGTCGATGGCCTCCTGCATGCTGCCCACGGCAATCACGTCCAGATTGTTCACAATGGCGGCTTCCTCGGCATTCTCCTTCGGCAGCACAATGCCTTTGAAGCCTTCCTTGCGGGCCTGAATGGCAATGGGCAGCACGCCCCGAATGGGCCGCAGCTCGCCATCGAGCGCCATTTCGCCCATAATCACGTATTCGGGCAGGCGCTCAGTCGTCAACTGCTGCGAGGCGTGCAGAATGCCCAGTGCAATGGGCAGGTCGTAAGCCGCGCCTTCCTTGCGGATGTCGGCCGGGGCCATGTTCACCACCGTTTTGGTGCGCGGCATGCGGTACCCGCGAAACTTCAGCGCCGCCTCAATCCGCTGCTGACTCTCCTTGATGGCGTTATCCGGCAAGCCCACCACGTTGAACCCCGTCCCCGCCGAAACCACCACTTCAATGATGATAGTGTAGGCATTCACGCCCTGCACGGCCGAGCCGAAGGTTTTGGTAAGCATGGTAGGGATTAGGGTAAAGCTGGACAGATTGGTTGTAAAGCTAGGAAGATTTCACGCAGTGTTTCGCAGGGTTAAAGCGCAGTGTCCCGCAGTGTTCTCGTTGAACGACACTGCGGGACACTGCGCTTTAACCCTGCGAAACACTGCGTGAAATACCTCCTCAGCCAATCACCAGCTTCTCAATCATCATAATCATGATGTGAATGGCCTTGATGTGGATTTCCTGAATCCGGTCGGCATAGCCCGAGTGTGGCGCGCGAATTTCTACGTTGCTCAGCCCGGCGAGCTGGCCGCCGTCCTTGCCGGTGAGGGAAACCACGGTCATGCCCAGCTCGCGGGCAGCTTCGGCGGCGCGCAGGATGTTGGGCGAGTTGCCGCTGGTGCTGATGGCCAGTAGTACATCGCCGGGCCGGCCCAAGGCCTCTACAAAGCGGCTGAAGACGAACTCGAAGCCGAAGTCGTTGGCCACGCAGGTCATGTGCGAGGCTTCGGTGAGGGCAATGGCGGCCAGGGCGCGGCGGTTCTGGCGGTACCTCCCGCTAAGTTCTTCGGCGAAGTGCTGGGCATCGCAGAGGCTGCCGCCGTTGCCGCAGGTCAGGACTTTGCCGCCGCTTTGCAGGCTGGCGGCAATAAGCTCGGCGGCGGCGGCGATGCTGGCCACGTGGGCCGGGTCGGCCAGGAAACGGTCAAGCACGGCGCGGGCTTCGGTCAGCTCGGCGCGGATGAGGTCGGGGAGGGTGGCGTCAGGCACTTTTTGCGGTACTCGGTATTCGGATTAAAAATCGGCTGTCATCCTGCGCGGCGCTCAGGATGGCAGCTAGGCCAGCGGCGGGCGGTCGGCCGGCTCGGTGTTGCTCAGGCTGGGGTCGTTCTGGGGGAAAGTGGGCTGGGGCAGGTGGTTAACCGTCCGGTTCTCGGTGGTGCTGGCCGTGCCGGCCACCTGGCTTTGCGTGGGCTGCTCGCGCACCACGGGTGCATCGAGGTTGCGACCGTCGATGGTGCGCGGGCCGGTAGCCGGGGGCGTAATGCTGGTGCGCTGCTGCTGGTCGTAGAGCTTGGCTTTCAGCTCATTTATTTTGCCTTCGTGCTGCGTTACGGTGCGACGCAGCATCACGCTGTCGAGGTTTTCGGTAAGCAGGTGCAGCGCCATAACCACGGCGCCAATCACGAACATGACGTAGAAAAACTGCCGCTCCTTTTCCGGTGCCGACAGGCCGGCGCCCATGTCTGCCAGCGAAGTGCGCACAGCGGGAACGAGAATGAACAGCAGCGCCAGCAGCAGGTAAATCATGACGGCGACGGTGACAATGCGTTTGAGGGCGAGCATGGCGGAAAAAGTTGGTTTAGGGCGAAAGATAGGGGTTTACGCACAGCAGTGCTTTTTAGTGGGGAAGTAACCCGTCCGTCATGCCGAGCACAGCCGAGGCATCTCGCGTGCCACCACTAATTAATTACTGCCGCACGCGAGAGACGGGCTTTTACACCAGCGCGGCGTTGGTCTGCATCGAGCTGAGGCGCTGGTACACGCCGCCTTCGCGTCGCAACAGCTCATCGTGGGTGCCGCGCTCCACGATGCGGCCGTGCTGGAGCACCACGATTTCGTCGGCGTGCTGCACGGTGCTCAGGCGGTGGGCGATGACGAGCGAGGTGCGGTTCTGCATCAGGCGCTGCAAAGCTTCTTGTACGAGTTTTTCGCTTTCGGTGTCGAGCGCCGAAGTGGCTTCGTCGAGAATGAGGATGGGCGGGTTGCGCAAAATGGCGCGGGCAATGCTCAGGCGCTGCCGCTGCCCGCCCGAGAGGCGTGAGCCCCGGTCGCCGATAACGGTCTGGTAGCCCTCGGGGCTGGCCACGATGAATTCGTGGGCGTTGGCGATGCGGGCAGCCTCCATTACCTCGGCCTCGGTGGCAGCGGTGTTGAAGCGGATGTTGTTGAAAATCGTGTCGTTGAACAGGATGCTTTCCTGGGTCACGATGCCCATCTGGTCGCGCACCGAGTGCAGCGAGCAGGCGCGCAGGTCGTGGCCGTCGATGAGAATCTGGCCCTGGCTGGGGTCGTAGAAGCGGGGGAGGAGGTCGGCCAGCGTGCTTTTGCCGCCGCCGCTGCCGCCCACCAGCGCCACCGTCTGGCCCTTCTTGATGGTCAGGTTGATGTCGTAGAGCACGGCCGTGTCGCCGTAGCTGAAGCTCAGGTTGTGGAACTCGATTTCGCGCTCGAAGGGCGGCAGCACCGTGGCATCGGGCCGGTCGCGAATGGCGGGCTCGGTGTCGATGATGCTCAGCACCCGCTCGGCGGCCACCAGCCCGCGCTGAATGTTGCCGAACGACGACGACAGCCCTTTGGCCGGCGTGAGCACCTGCGAAAACAGAATCACGTAGCCGATAAACGTTTCGCCATCGAGCGCCGATTTGCCGCCCAGAATCAGCGTGCCGCCGAAATACAGCAGCCCGGCCACCACCGAAACCCCCGCAAACTCCGAAAACGGCGAGGCCAAATCCCGGGTGTTGTCGATGGCGCGCGAGGTGCGCGCGTACTGGTCGTTCTGCTCCTCAAACTTGCCCTTGATGTAGCTCTGCGCATTAAACGCCTTGATGACCCGGATGCCGCCCAGCGTTTCGTCAATCACCGAGAGCATGGTGCCCAGCGTTTTCTGGCTTTGCTTGGCCTGGGTGCGCAGCCGCTTAGCAATGGTGGCGATGATGCCGCCCGAAATCGGCAGCAGCACCAGCGTGAACAGCGTGAGCGGCACCGACATGTGGAACAGCACCAGGAAATAGGCGATGATGGTGAGCGGCTCCTTGATAACGGCCGTCATGGTGCTCAGCACCGACGTTTCCACTTCCTGCACGTCGGCCGTGAAGCGCGACATCAAATCGCCCTTACGCTGGGCCGAAAAAAAGCCCAGCTGCAGGCTGATGATGCGGTGGTACAAGTCGCGCCGCAGGTTCTGAATGACGCGGGCGCGCACCTTGGCCAGCATCAGCAGGCCCAGGTAGCGGAATACGTTGCTCAGCAGCACCGACACCACCACCACGGCGCACACGAAGGCCAGCGCCCCCAGCTTGCCCTGCGCCGCCAGCACTTGCGCGAAGAAGTAGTTGAACGTGTCAATTATCCACGAAATGGTGGGCTTGAAGCTGCTGATGTGGTCCGGCGCCTTGGTTTGCACCTTGTCGGTCTTATCAAACAGCACGGTCAGCATCGGGATGATGAGCGTGAAATTGGCGATGCTGAAGAAAATGGTCAGCACCGTCGTAATCAAATATTGCGGCAGAAAAGCGGCCCAGGGCCGCGCGTACTGCAGGATTCTCAGGTACGTTTTCATAGGTTAAGTAGGCCAGCTACTGAGAACGCCGGAACTCGGCAATTACTTCAATTGGCCCGTCGATATGCTGGTTGAATTCAACCAGTTGTTCGGCCGGTACCCAAAGCTCATTGTGCATCGGGTCGCCCACATTCTCCACCGCAAACTGCTTGAGGTAATCAGTATCGACCGCAAACCGCACCACATAGCCCACGCCATAGTATGGCACGTTCCAGTCGCGGCTGATTTGCACGGCATATTCCTCGTTCAACACCGGATAAAAAATCGGCTGCTCGGGCAGACGCGGCGGGAAGGATTTCCAACCGCTGCCGGCAATCAGGTCCAATTCCTGCTGGTTGACGGGGCGATATAGAAAAATGGTTTCGGGCATGATTTAAAATTCGTGCAGGCGTTGCGCGATGTTCCAGCGCACGGCCAGCGAGGCGTACACCTCGTTCACATTAGCCGCCGGCGTGAGGGAGTAGGTCTGGTGCCGGGCAATGAGCTTGGCGTCCAGAAACAGGTTCAGGCGCGGCTGGTAGGTGGCCGTGAAATCGGTGTGGAGCAGGCGGCTTTTGTTGCCCTGGCCGGTGCGGTTGCCGTATTCGCTCACGCGGGTGTTGTAGGATTTGAGCACGTTGCTGCCGTAGTTCTGGCCAGCTGCGTCGGCGTTGGTCAGGTCGAGGCCCTGCTCGGTATAGATGGCCTTGCCCACCAGCATCAGGCGGGGCAGCGGCTGGTAGCTGAGCACGCCGAGCACCTCCGTCAAATTTGCGCCCATGGGGTGGGCCAGCGGCTGCATATAGTGAGTATAGGCCGTGTAGTAATCCTGATGCTCGTAGGTGAAAGGACGGATGTAGTTGAGCTCGCCCTGCAAATCGAGGTTGCGAATGCCCGCCACATCGATGTACTTAAAGCCCACCTGCACCGCCTGCTTGTTGGCCCACCAGCCATTGCCGGCCCGCACTTCGCTGATTTTGAACTCATCGAGCACCAGCTGCCCATATAGCTGGGCGGTGTGGAAGAGGTTCCACTTAAAATCGAGTCCCAGCAGCGCGTTATCCGCCGAGCCCACCTGCTGCTCGATGGCGCGATAAAAAATAACCGGGTTCAGGTATTGTAGTTCCAGGCCGCGCCCGGGGCCGCCGGCAATTTCCGATTCAAACACCCCAATGTTCAGGTTAGGGGTCACGTCGAGGCTGAGGTGGTGCAAAGCCAAGTATTTTTTTGGGTATACCCCATCTATCTGGCCGCCGCTCGCATTGGTCAGGCGCCGGCCTGTAAGCTCGGCAAACAGGTTCTGGTAGTTCAGCTTCCAGATGCGGGTGTTGAACTTCAAGAAGAAGTACGGCGTGCTGTAATCCGACAAAATCAGCGAGCGGTAGCCGTTGCCGATGAAGTTGCGGTCGTGCCCCAGTTGCACGTTGATGTGCTTGGTGGCGGCGTAGGTGATGTAGCCCCGCGCCGAGAAAAAGTCGTACTGACCGGCTCCGGTTTTATATGGCTTCCAATAGCCCTCGTGCGGCACAATGGTGTCGCGGGCAATGCGGTTCTGCACGTATTGCGGCACCCGCTCTTGGTTGTCGGTGAGGAAAGCATAGAAGCCCAGGCGCTGGTCGATGGTGCCTTCTACCTGCACGCCGCGGGTGTTCACGTACCGAATGCCGTCGTTGTTCTGGTTGTCTTTGCCGGCCGAAAGCAAGGCCACCGGGTTAACGCGCAGCGTAAAGTCTTTGCTGTTGACGTGGTAGAAATCGGTCTGGTCGCGGTAGAAGTAGTTGAGAAACGGCCGGGCGCTCTGGTTCAGGTCGTTGCCGAGGTCCGAGTTGGCCCAGTTATCTTTTAACAGATATTGCGCATTGAAGCGGTCGGCCCGCGAAAGGCTGCCCGTGCGCGATGCCCGGGCGCTATCCGGCCCCAGCATGCGCTCGCCCAGGTGGGCGGCCGCCGTGCGGGTGTAGGGCCGCACGCTGGTGTGCGGGTCGCGCAGCGAATCGGAGCCGAACTTGATGGCATAACGGTCAATCAGGCGGTAGGTGTCCGGGTCGAGCGGCACGTAAGTTGCGCCCTGCGTGGCCTCAAAACCATTGCGCGACAGCCGGGCAGCGCGGGGAGCCGTGGCGCGCGGGGCAACTTCGGGGGCGGCGGTCGAGCGCACCGGTTTTTCGCGGGCCACGCGGCGACGGCGCGTGTCGGCCACGCTGTCGAGCGGCTGGTCGAAAATCAGCCACGGCGACTTCTCGGCGGTGGGGGCGGTAGCGGCTGGGGCCGTCGTTGCGGGCGCGGGCGTAGCGGGCACCGTTTGGGCGGCGGCGGCTCCGGTCAGCAGCGTCAGGAAAATCAGTAACAGGGGTTTAGGCATATAATCGAATAGGTTGCCGCCCGGGCCAGGCCGCGCGGCCCGATAAAAGACAGGCTGGGCAATTAACAAACCTACGCAGCAAGCCGTTGGCGGGCCGAAACAGGGCGCGGAAGTACGGCTGTAATCAAAGGCCTTTTCCGGGCCGGTTTCTTGCCCGCGCCCGGTTTTGGTGCCAACTTCGGGGTATTGGTCGGGCTTGTTGCCGGGCCTGCTTCTCCTAAAGTCAGTTTATATGGCCACGCCGCTTCCTTCCTCCGCTCCGGCCAACGCCACTCCCGATGCTGCCGAGCCCCGGGCCAACATTCACGTTGTGTGCGCCGAGCCCAGCATTGCCAATCATTTCCTGGCCGAGCTGCGCGACAAAGATGTGCAGAAGGACAGCCTGCGCTTTCGCCGCAACCTGCAGCGTCTGGGCGAAATCATCGCCTACCGCATCAGCACCCACCTCAGCTACACCGACAAAGCCATCCAGACGCCGCTGGCCGAAACCACCGGCAAGCTGCTCCACGACTTCCCCATTCTGGCCACCGTGCTACGCGCCGGGTTACCATTTCATCAAGGTTTTCTGAATTATTTCGACCAGTCGCCCAGCGCCTTCGTGGCCGCCTACCGCATCGAAGGCACGGCCCAAGTGCAGGTGCAGGTCGACTACCTCTCGGCCCCGAGTCTGGACGAGCGGGTTCTCATCCTGGCCGACCCCATGCTGGCCACCGGCAAAAGCCTCGTGCAAACCTACCGGGCCATGTTGCGCTTCGGCATGCCGCGCCAGGTGCACATCGCGGCCGTTATCGCCTCGCCCGAGGGCCTGGCCTACGTGGCCCGCGAAATCCCCGAGGCCACGCTCTGGGTGGCCGCCATTGATGAAAAATTGAACGAGCACGCCTACATCATTCCCGGCCTCGGCGATGCCGGCGACCTGTCGTTCGGCAGCAAGCTATAGCCTACCACCTCACTATTTCACCCCAAACATTCGCCGACGCGCGGCCTCCATTCGCGGCCCGGGGCCGGCGGCTGGGCCAGCCCCGGGAACCCAAGCCCCCGAAATCGGGTATCATTGCCCATAGCACTGGCCCTTGGTTACCGGGCTGTCGCCTTCCCTTTCGTTTCCCTGTCCATCGTGCACCACCTCGCCGTCAAATATGCTTCTGTATTCCTGCTGAGTACGGTCAAGTTTCTGGGCGGGCCATTGGCCGGGGCCTCCATGGGCCTGCATTTCTGGACCACGCTGGCGCTCACCGTGGGCGGCATGATGACCAGCGTGTTCCTCTTCTCCGGCGTGGGCCGCGCCTGGATGAAGCACCGCCAGCACCAGCGCCGCCTGCGCCGCGAGCCTATCTTTTCGAAGAAGTCACGCAACATCATCAAGGTGTTTCGCAAGTTCGGCATGGGCGGCATTGCCTTTCTCACGCCCATTCTGCTTTCGCCCATCGGCGGCACCGTCATTGCCACGCTGCTAGGCGTGCCACGCACCCGCATCCTGCTGCACATGCTCTGGAGCGCCGTGTTCTGGGGCACTGCCCTCACGTTCGCCAGCATCCACTTCGGGCATTTGATACACCACGGGCATTAGGAAGGGTTGAGTTTTGAGGGTTGAATGTTGAATTGATAAACGATTAATTCAACATTCAACCCTCAAAACTCAACCCTTCTATCTTCCGCGCCGCTTCAGTGCCTTTACGCCGGGGTTCGAGCCGCCCTTTTTGCCCACGAAGGCCTTCGAGCCCTTGGTGCTCTTCTTCTGGCCTTCCTGAAACGGTTTGCCGGTGCGCTTGTCAATCGTCACGCCGGGCTTAATCCACTCCTTTTTCTCGTGGAAAGCGCCCTTGAAAGTCGGGTCCAGCTTCTTGCGGCGGTCATCGAGCTCGCGCCCCATCTTCTGCTGCTCCTCGAAGGGCGTTTCTTCCACTACCACTTCTTCGGGCAACGGCAGCAGCTCAATCTTCTGGTTGATGAGCTGCTCAATCTCGCCAATATGCACCATTTCCGCCTCGTTGGCGAAGGTGATGGCCGCGCCGATGTGCTGGGCCCGGCCCGTGCGGCCGATGCGGTGCACGTAGTCGTCGTGCACAATCGGCACGTCGAAGTTGATAACGTGCGTCACCTGTGGCACGTCGATGCCGCGGGCGGCCACGTCCGTCGCCACCATGTAGCGCACCTCCCCGGCCTTGAACGAATCCATGCTGTTCATCCGCGCATTCTGGCCCTTGTTGCCGTGAATCACGCGCACCTCACCGGCGGGCGCCTTGCGCTCCAGGAAGTGGGCCACCTGGTCGGCATGCTGCTTGGTGCGGCAGAAAAGCAGCACCCGCGTCATTATCTCGGCATCGCGGTAGAGCAGGAAGTGCAGCAGGTTGATTTTGGTGAGCAGGTTGGGCGCCTCGTACATCACCTGTGACACCGTGGAGGCCGTTTTGGCCGGCGGGCTCACCTCCACCCGCACCGGAAACTCCAGGAATTCCTCGCTCAGTGTCGTCACCCGGTCGGGCATCGTGGCCGAGAACAGTGCATTCTGCCGCTTGCGCGGGATGATTTCCAGAATCCGCCGAATCTGGGGCATGAAGCCCATGTCCATCATCTTGTCGGCCTCGTCCATCACGAACGTCTTCAGGTCGGTAAGTCGCACTGCGCCTTTCAGGTAAATCTCCAGCAGCCGGCCGGGCGTGGCCACCAGCACATCGAGGCCTTCGGCAATGGTTTCAATCTGGGTTTTCGGCCCCAGGCCGCCGTAAATGGCGAAAATGCGCAGGTCGGTGTTCACCGCCAGCGCCTTCAGGTGCTTCTCAATCTGCATGGCCAGTTCCCGCGTTGGGGCCAGCACCAACGCCCGCGGGTTGTTGCCCTGGGCGTATTTCACTTTCATCAATAGCGGCAGGCCGAAGGCGGCCGTTTTGCCGGTGCCGGTTTGGGCGATGCCCAGCACGTCGTGCCCGGCCAGCAGCAGCGGAATCGTCTGCACCTGCACCGGCGTAGGCTCGGTGAAGCCCGCCTCGGCCACGGCAGATAGAAGTTGTTTGTTGAGTTTGAAATCGTTGAACGATGGGGTGGTATTGGGTTCCATCCGGCAAAGGTCGGGCTTTTGCGGCGCGTTTTCTTCCTCTGGATTAAAAAGCTCGTCATGCCGAGCGCAGCCGAGGCATCTCGCGTGCAGCAGTAAACCAGTCCGTTGAACGATGCGAACGAGATGCTTCAACTGCGCTCAACATGGCGCTCTTGAAGGAAACGCGGCCACCTGCCAGAACTTTTTTTGCCATTTCCCGCTTCTTTTTCTATCTTTGCCCCACCAAAACAAACACGGTAGATATAGCTCAGCTGGTTAGAGCGTCGGATTGTGATTCCGAAGGTCGTGGGTTCGAGCCCCATTATTTACCCACCGAAAGAAAAGTCCCCGGAATTATCCGGGGACTTTTTTGTTGCTTGCAACGAATCCGTTTTAATGCGGCTTTAATTTGACTGTTTTTATTCACCACATTTTACTTGCATGAGCCTGCTCGTCATCGGCAGCGTCGCATTCGACGCCATCGAAACCCCCTTCGGCAAAACCGATAAAATCATCGGCGGTGCCGCCACGTTTATCAGCCTCTCGGCGTCCTATTCGCTGAAACCGGTGAAACTGGTGGCCGTGGTGGGCGAAGATTTCCCGCAGTCCGACATCATGCTGCTCGAAGAGCACGGCGTGGACGTGGAAGGCCTGCAAGTGAAGCAGGGCGAGAAGTCGTTCTTCTGGTCGGGCAAGTATTCGAAAGACCTGAACTCGCGCGAAACCCTCGTGACCGAGCTCAATGTGCTGGCCGATTTCGACCCCATCATTCCGGATAATTACCAGGACTGCAAATACCTCATGCTGGGCAACCTGGCTCCGCAGGTGCAGCGTCTCGTCATTCAGCGCCTCGTGAACCGTCCCAAGCTGATTGTGATGGACACCATGAACTTCTGGATGGACATTGCCCTCGAAGAGCTCATCGCCACCATCGAAATGGTCGACGTGCTGAGCATCAACGACGAGGAAGCCCGCCAGCTTTCCGGCGAATACTCGCTGGTGAAGGCTGCTAAGAAAATCATGGCGATGGGGCCGAAATTCCTCATCATCAAGAAAGGCGAGCACGGCGCGCTGCTCTTCCACAAAAACAAGGTGTTCTACGCCCCGGCCCTGCCGCTGGAAGAAGTGTTCGACCCGACCGGCGCCGGCGACACGTTCGCGGGTGGGTTCATCGGCCACCTGGCCGCCACCGACGACATCAGCTTCGAGAACATGAAGCGCGCCGTGATTCACGGCTCGGCCATGGCCTCGTTCTGCGTCGAGAAATTCGGCACCGAGCGCCTGCTCAACCTCAAGCCCGAGGAAGTAGAAGCCCGCGAAGCCCAGTTTGCCGAGTTGGTGAAAGTGGTGCCGGCTTCGGCCATTGCCAACGTGCCGGCGTAGGTTTCCGATGGCAACCTTTTGGCGGCAGATGGGTACACTTACTCATATTCCACTCAACACCACACCGCCATGGGACTCGCCAAGAAAGACACCGACTTGCAAAACGAGAAAACGTCCGTGAACCCGGTCGCTAACTCGAAACGCAAAAGCACTCAGGTACAAAGCCCGAACACGATGGACGTTTCCGCTCACGGCAACACCACCGACGGCAACAGCGCTGGCCACGGCGTTGATAACATCCGCAACAACCCGCAGGGCAACCGCCCGATGTCGGTGAACACAGGCAAAGTAGGCAAAGGCGGCGACGCGAAACACTAAGCCGCCGCCCAAAGCAACAACAAAGGCCCCGCCGGACGAATCCGGCGGGGCCTTTGTTGTGTACGCGAGCTCACGCTAAAACTCCCAGCCCAGCCACTGCTGATACCCGCGCTGCTGCGCCGCATCGGCCGTGTCCAGCTTGTCAATCGCATAGCGCTGTCCAAAGCTGATGCCCGGCGTGGCAGCCAGTGCCACCGTCAGCAGCCGATTTTGGCGGAATACACTCACCTCATAAGTCGCTTCGCCACTGCTGAGCAAGCTTTGCAGGTTCATGTCGACGCGGCGGCCGTTCACGGCTACTATTTCATCGTCCACGGTCAGGGCCGCGGCGGCGGGCGAGTTGGGCCAGATGGCGGTTACCTCCGTGCGCTCGTTCTTCACCACCGTGCGGAAACCAAAGTGGCCTTCCGACGCGGAGGCGTTTTCGCCCACCAGCAGCTGGCAGCCCACCGTGTGCAGCACGCGGTCGAGCGGCTCCTGCAGCGGCGCGGTGCCGTAGATGAACTTGTCGAAATAGGCGTGCATATCGCGCCCGGCTACTTCGTTCACGAGGCGCACGTAGTCGGCCTCGGTGTAGCCGATGCCGGTTTTGCCGAACTCCTCGTACAGCCGCCGCATCACGTCATCGAGGCTGCGAGCGTGGCCGGAGAGCTGCCGAATAGTGAGGTCCAGCAGCATAGCCACCAGCGCACCCTTGTGGTATACCGACACCTTGCGGTCGGGCACGCCGGGCTTGTAGCCATCGAGCCAAAGGTCCATGCTGGCGTCGGCCAGGGAGAGGTTTTCGCCGCCGGCATCGTCGTAGTGCTTGCGCAGTACGATGTTCAGCTCTTCAAAATACTGCTCCGGCGTGCGCACGTGGCTGCGGGCCAGCAGATACTCACCGTAGTAAGTCGTGATGCCCTCGGCGATGAAGCAGGTGCGGAAGTAATTCTCGCGGCTGTAGTCGTAGGGCTGCATCTCGGCGGGCCGAATGCTCTTGATATTCCAGGTGTGGAATAGTTCGTGGCAGCTCACGCCCAGCAATTCCTTGTACAGGCCCTCGCTCATAATCAGCTCGGCCGGCCCCAGCGTGATGACCGTGGAGTTGTTGTGCTCCACGCCGTGGTAGTGCTTGTAGGGCAGAAACTGGTTCAAAAAGTGGTAATCCGCCACCGGAAAGCCACCGAACATTGTCAACTGTTCCTCCGAAAACGCCTTGAAGTCGGCCAGCAGCTTCGGCCAGTTTACCAGCGCCTCGCCCTGCACCCAGACGTGGAAGGGCAGCCCGCCCGCCTCGTACTGCTGGTGCGTGAGCGTGGGGCTGGCAATCAGCGGCGAGTCGGCCAGCTGGTCGAAATCCTTAGCGGAAAGCACATTCGGAGTGGTTTGCTTCAAGCCGCAAGCCACCTGCCAGCCATCAGGCAGCGCCAGCGTTAACTCGCATTCCTCCAACTGCCGGCCCTCGGCGTACATCAGCGCCTGCACGGGGTTCAGGTACAGCTGCGTCTCATCTAGCCAGGAGCCGCCGGCGTCCATCTGGTGGGCGTAGAAGTTGTAGCGCACCCGGACGGTGCGGCCGGCCGCATTGGGCACCTCCCACCGGTCTTTGGTAAGCTTGCGGTAGGGGAGAGGCTGGTCGGTGGTCGCGTCAGAAACATCAACCTTCTGAATCTTCTGCGCGAAGTTTTGCAGCTCGTAGCGCCCCGGCCGCCACGCGGGTAGCTGCAGTTCAAGCGGCGCTTGGGCATCGGTGGCTACGTCCAGCGTGAGCTCAATTTGCAGGTAAAACGTGAGGGGATTCTCGTAGGAAACGCGGTAGTGAATCATTGCCAAAGCGGTATAAATGCCCTTAAAACTACTGCCTACGTGCCCGCCATCGTAAAAGTGGCTGAGGCCCTTGCCTTTTCCAGACAAAGCCCGTACCTTTGCCGGCCCAACTCGAAACTCGTCTTTTTAAGATTCATTGATATGAAACGTACCTATCAGCCCTCGAAGCGCAAGCGTGTAAACAAGCACGGCTTCCGTCTCCGCATGGAATCCGCTAACGGCCGCAACGTGCTGGCCCGTCGTCGTGCCAAAGGCCGCAAGCGCCTCACCGTATCCGACGAAGGCAAGCACAAGCGCTAGAATTCATTAGCCGTTAGCTGAAAGCTTCTAGCCGTTAGCTAGCAGATTGCCGCATTGCTGAGACAGGTTTATTTCTGTCGCTGCAATGCGGCTTCGCTATTTTTGGCCATTTTAGAGCGGTGTTTGCTGCTAAAGCAGCGGCTAAACAGTGAGTAACATGAACGAGCTAACAGCTAATAGCCAAGAGCTAACAGCTAAGAGAAAATATACTTTTCCGAAAGAGGAACACCTGTGCCGCAAGAAGCTCATCGAAGAGCTGTTCAGCAAGCAGAGTTCCTCTTTTGGCGTTTACCCGTTGCGCATCGTTTGGATAAAAACGGCGGCACCTACCACGGCCCCGCCGCAGGTGCTCATTAGCGTGAGCAAGCGCACCTTTAAGCGGGCCGTCGACCGCAACCGGCTCAAGCGGCTCATCCGCGAGGCCTACCGCCTCAATAAATATCGGCTCACGGAGCAACCCAACGGGCACGAAATCGCTCTGCTGGGTATTATCTTCACGGGGAAGGAAAAAAGTCCCCTGGCTTTGGTGGAAAGAAAATTAATTTCCGCTTTCCATCGTTTGCTGGGCACGACTATTGAAGCAGCCCCTGCTTCGCCGCCGCTCCCGTAGATTCGTGTCGACTCGCTACCCGTATTCCGTATGACTATCCGCAAAAAGCTACTCGCCACGCTGGCCCTGAGCACGCTGGGTTTGGTATCGTTCCGCGCCGCTTCCGACAACGAGCGGTACTTCGAGATTGCCAAGAATCTGGACATTTTCGCCACGCTCTTCAAGGAAGTCAACACCTATTACGTCGACGAGATAACGCCCGCCAAGCTGGTGAAAACGGGCATCGACGCCATGCTGCGCTCGCTCGACCCATACACTAACTACATTCCGGAGGACGATATCGAGGACTTCCGCACCATGACCACCGGGCAGTACGGCGGCATCGGGGCTTCGGTGGTGAAGCGCAACGGCAAAACCGTGGTGCAAAGCGCCTACGAAGGCTACCCGGCCCAAAAAGCCGGCCTGCTCCCCGGCGATGAAATCCTCGATATCAACGGCGTGGTGGTCGATAAAAAGTCGAACGCCGACATCAGCAAGCTCCTCAAGGGCCAGGCCAACTCAATGGTGAAGCTGATGGTGACGCGCTACGGCCAGGACAAGCCCATCGAAATCGACATCACCCGCGATAAAATTCAGGTGGATAACGTGCCCTACACCGGCATGATTTCCGGCGACGTAGGCTACTTCCAGCTTGGAGGTTTCACGGTGGATGCGGGCAAGGAAGTGCGCGCCGCCGTGACCAAGCTCAAGGAGCAGGGCGCGAAGAAAATCGTGTTCGATATCCGCGACAACCCCGGCGGCCTGCTGAACGAGGCCGTGAATATCTCCAACCTGTTCATCGACAAGGGCCTTGATGTGGTGAGCACCAAGGGCAAGGTGACGGAGTGGAACAAAACCTACAAGGCCCTCGACGTGCCGCTCGATACTCAGATTCCGGTGGCCATCATCACGAGCAGCCGCTCGGCCTCGGCCTCGGAAATCGTGTCGGGCGTGTTGCAGGACTACGACCGCGCCGTGGTAGTGGGCGAGCGTACCTTCGGCAAAGGCCTCGTGCAGGCCACCCGCCCCCTCAGCTACAACTCGCAGCTGAAGGTGACGACCGCCAAATACTACATCCCAAGCGGCCGCTGCATCCAGGAAATTGACTACGCGCACCGCAGCGAAGACGGCACGCTGGGCAAATTCCCCGATTCGCTGCGCACGGCCTTCAAAACCACCGCCGGCCGCATCGTGTACGACGGCGGCGGCGTGGCCCCCGATGTGGAGGTGAACGACCGCGAAATTGCGGATATCACCCGCATTCTGCTCCAGAAAAGCTACCTATTCGATTACGCCACCCGCTACCGCGCCGAGCACCCCACCATCGTGCCCGCCCGCCAGTTCAAGCTCTCGGACGCGGACTACCAGAAGTTCGTAGCCTACCTGCAAGGCAAGAATATTAGCTACAGTACCGACGCCGAAAAGGCCCTCACCGACCTCAGCAAGAAGGTAAAAGAGGAAAAGCACTACGACGACGTGAAGCTGGAACTCGAAGCCATCCGCAAGAAAGTAACCGTGAACAAGGCCAACGACCTGCAGCGCTTCAAGCCCGAAATCAAGGAATTATTGGAGCAGGAAATCGTGTCGCGCTACTACTTCGAGAAGGGCCGCACCGAAGCCGGCTTCGACGATGACCCCAACATCATCGCCGCCGTGGCCGTCCTGAACGACCCAAACCGCTACGCCGCCCTGCTTAAGCCCACGGGCCAGGCCGCCAGCGCACGCAAGTCGGCAGGGACGAAGTAATTTTGAAGGGCGTTAAGTAGAAAAGCAGGCGCTGAGAAGTGCCTGCTTTTTTTGTTAATTAATAACCGAATGGAACAATCAATACTGAAGGCGAAAGCTTGGCAGGTATTTCTAGTACTACTTGCCAGCTACTTTATTTCTTGGTTTGTTAAGGAAACTGACGCAGGCGAACTGTTGAAACTAGTTGGCTTCAGCATCTTTTGCACCTGGCTTGCTATCATCGGTAATACAATGAACCAACTCGACAAAACGCAGAAAAAATCGAGTGTGAGTTGGTTTATTCCGAACGTCGTGGTGACAATGTCTGCACCACTCGCTAGTAAGGTTTTGTCAGACCCAGAATTTGTTGTTACGCCGACGAGCTTCAGTGCAAAAGGGACTTGGGTTGTGCCTGTACTTTACTTCGTTGTCGCTTACATTCAAATTCATTGGTTTGTGGCATCATCGATTGTCGCAAGAGAGCAAGGCCAAAAGCCGGAATTCAGCCAAGTATTGGGTACAGCTATTCTACTTTTTCTTTGGCCTATTGGAGTTTGGTTTATTCAGCCACGACTCAACCGTATTTTCAACACTATTCAAGCTGACACCATTGATTATCCTCTCGCTTGAAACCTCTTCGCCCGTCTGCTCGGTAGCCCTGCACCGCGTGGCCGACGGCTCCCTGGTTGGCCAATCCGAGTTGCGGCTCGATAAGTCGCACTCCACCCACCTCACCGTGCTCATCGAGCAGCTACTCGAAAACACAGGCCACCAGCTGGCCGACCTCGCCGCCGTGGCCGTGAGCGACGGGCCTGGTTCCTACACCGGCTTGCGCATCGGGGCCGCTGCTGCCAAGGGCCTGTGCTTCGCGCTCGATATTCCACTGGTGGCGGTGAGCACGCTGCGGGCGCTGGCCGCGCAGGTGGCGGCTGGAACTGCCTGGCCCGAAAAATATCTGTTTTGCCCCATGCTGGATGCCCGGCGGCAGGAAGTGTACGCCGCGCTGTATACCAACGATGGCCAGGAGGTGCTCGCGCCCACGCCCCTCATCCTCAAGGCCGATACGCTGGCCGAACAATTGGCCCGCCATTCCGTGTTGTTCTTCGGTCACGGCGCCACGAAGTTTCAGGCGCTGCTGGGAGAGTCAGCGCAGGCTGGTTTCCTGGTCGGCATTGAGCCGTCGGCGGTAGCGGTAGGGGCGTTGGCCGTCGCCGCTTATCACCGGCAGGAATTTCAGGACGTAGCGTATTATGAGCCGTTTTATCTGAAAGAAGTGTACACAACCACGCCGAAAGCGAAGTAGCGCGGACTTTTAGTCTGCGAGTCAGTGCCTTTATTAATCCTCACCATCGCGGACTAAAAGTCCACGCTACACTATGGAACCCCTCTTCGTCAACCGCGTCGCCAATTCCGGCCTTATCACCCTCAACCTGGAAGAAATGCTGCATCCCGGCGAGCGGGTGGTGTACGACATCAAGGACAACCTCTTCCACGGCCTCATGCTGCGCGAAAAGGACTTCCGAGAGTTCGTGAAAAATAACGACTGGACGCAGTACGACGGCAAAAACGTCGCCATCATCTGCTCGGCCGATGCCATTGTGCCCACCTGGGCCTACATGCTGCTCGCCACCAAGCTCCAGGGCCACGCCCACCGCTACGTCTTCGGCAACCTCGATGCCCTGGAGCAGTCGCTGTTCGAAGAGGCCATCGCCGCCATCGATGCCGAAGAATACCGCGATGCCAAAGTGGTGGTGAAAGGCTGCGGCAATGTGCCTGTGCCCACCTTCGCCTACGTGGCCATCATGCAAAAGCTGCTTCCCGTCACGAGCAGTATCATGTACGGCGAGCCGTGCAGCACCGTGCCGCTCTATAAAAAGCCGAAAGCTGTAGCGCAGTAAAGATTGAGATAATAGAACGTCATGCTGAGCGAGGCCGAAGCGTCTCTACCGCGAGAGTAAATAATTACTTCCTCGGTAGAGATGCTTCGGCCTCGCTCAGCATGACGTTCTTTTTACCCTGACTTCTTCGGGTAACTCGTTCGCATCTTTGCACCATGGCCGAGCTTGCCCGCACCCCTTATAAAATCACTTTCCTCACCGGCGCGGCCATTGTCATTGCCAACATGGTGGGCACGGGCGTTTTCACCAGCCTCGGGTTCCAGGTAATGGGCATCCAAAGCGGCTTTGCGCTGCTGATGCTGTGGCTGGTGGGCGGCCTCATCGCCCTCTGCGGCGCTGTGAGCTACGCCGAGCTGGCGGCGGCCATGCCCCGCTCGGGGGGCGAATACCATTACCTGAGTAAGATTTACCACCCGGCGCTGGGATTCCTCTCGGGCTGGGTTTCGGCCACGGTGGGCTTCGCGGCCCCTACAGCATTGGCCGCGTTGGCTTTGGGACAATACGCCAAAAGCGTGTGGCCTGGCCTGCATCCGCAGTGGCTTTCGGTGGCAGTGGTGCTGGTGCTTACCCTCGTTCACGGCAGCAGTACCCGCGTTGGCAGCCGGCTCCAAATCATCATCACCTCCCTCAAAGTGACCGTGCTAATCGTCTTCATCGGCGCGGGCATGGTAGTGGGGGAGGGGCAGCCCATTAGTTTTCTGCCCGATGCCGCCAGCTGGCAGGCCTTGCTCAGCCCCGCTTTCGCCGTGAGCCTCGTGTATGTGAGCTACGCCTACTCTGGCTGGAACGCCGCCGTGTACGTCACCGGCGAAATTGAAAACCCCAAGCGCAACCTCTCGCGCATCCTGCTGGCTGGTACTGCCGTCGTACTTCTATTATATGTAGGGTTGAATTACGTGTTCCTCCGCTCTACGTCAATAGAAGGGTTAAAGGGCCAGGTCGAAGTTGGTTTCGTGGCGGCCACTTCCCTTTTTGGCACCCTCGGCGGCCGATTGATGGGCGGCGTTATTGCCGGGCTACTCGTCTCCACCATTAGTTCGATGATTTTCGCCGGACCCCGTATCGTCCAGACGATGGGAGAGGACATCCCTGCCCTGCGCTTCCTGGCCCCCAAAAGCCGCGCTGGCATCCCCGTGCGCGCGCTGTTGCTGCAAACTGCCATCACGTTGGCCTTTATTCTAAAGCCGAGCTTCCAAGGCGTGCTGGTCTACGCCGGCTTTGTATTGAATCTGTTCACCTTTCTCACGGTGCTGGGTTTGTTCGTGCTCCGCTTCCGTCAGCCCGATTTGCCGCGTCCATACCGTGCTTGGGGCTACCCCATCACTCCGCTCATTTTTCTGGGCCTGAGCGGCTGGACCCTCGCCTTCATCCTGCGCGATAAACCGTGGGAGTCACTCTACGGCCTCGCCACGCTGGCCGTCGGCGCGCTGGTCTACTTGTTCACTACACGCCTGACTGTTTCCCCCGCCGTTTCCCGAGGCTAAAGCACTTCCGTAACTTGCAGCTTCATTCGGTGCTTCCGCAGTTCACCGTTCCCCATCATACTATATATAATGTCCTTCCGCACCGCCGCGCTTCGGCTCCTGCCCGCCGCCTTGCTCTTGCTCTCCGCTTGCTCCGAGTCGAACACTAAAACCGAGACTGTCGCTTCCGCTAAGGAAGAAACCATGGCCACCACGGCCGATGCCATTGATTCCACCAAATCAGCCGCGCCGGTTGCCGCCGGTACCAAAGCCGCCCCGCGCCCCAACCGCCTCGCCGCTCCCGATACTGCCTATGCCCAGGACGTAGCCCTATTCCTCGGCGGCCTCCAGCCCAGCCAGCACAGCGACCTCACCGCCTTGGCTGCCACGCCCGCCTGGCAAGCCTTCGCCAAAGACCAGGACAGAAGCTGGGATAAATACCGCGCCACCCACACCACGCGCATGACCCAGTGGGCCAATACCGAGCTCGATTCGGTGCACGCCAGCAGCCCCACCATCTTCTACCCCTTCAGCGGCCCCGATTTCCTGAACGTCGTCACGATGTTCCCCACCAGCCAAACCTACGTCCTGATGGGCCTCGAACCCGTCGGCAGCGTCCCCGCCCGCGCCTCCCTCGAAAACCCCAAGCTGCTGCCCACTGTCAAAACCTCGCTCTGGTCGGTACTAAATTTCAGCTTCTTCCGCACCAACGACATGGCCGTGGACCTGAAATCCGTCGAACTCGACGGTGCCCTGCCGTTGATGATGCTCTTCGCTGCCCGCACTGGCAACCAAATCACCGCCATCCGCCCTGTCCAGCTCGATGCTGCCGGCAAACTCCTTGATGCCCCCAAAGACACCACCCAAACCCCCGACCCCAAATCTATCCCCGGCGTCGAAATGAAGCTCCGCGGCCCCGACGGCCAGCCCAAAACCGTCTATTACTTCTCCGCCGACCTCAGCGACTGGAAACTCACCTCCAAAAGCGCCCCGCTGGAATTTGTGCGCCACCTCGGCCCCCTCACCACCTACGTGAAGTCGGCCACCTACCTCATGCACAAGTCGTACTTCAATAAAGTCCGCCGCACCGTCCTCCGCCGCAGCCGCTATATCCTGCAAGACGATTCCGGCATTGCCATGAAGTACTTCCAAAAAGGCGCTTGGCAGTTCAACTACTACGGCACCTACCGCCGCCCCATCAACCTCTTCGCCAAGCAATACCAGCCCGAGCTCACCGCCGCCTACCGCGACACCCTCCACAAACCCAAGCCGCTCCCCTTCGGCACCGGCTATAACTGGCGTCAGACCGACTCCAACCTCCTTCTCGCCAAACGTCTGGTTCCCCTGGCTGATTAAGCAACCCAAAAACTGCCCCACAGGGCCGTGGTGGCAACATCACGGCCCTTTCTATTTCGATTCTCTTATGAAAACGCCTCGTCAATCTCGCCCCACGCTATACTATATAATGGGAGTAGCCTTCCTATTGACGATAACAACTCTGGTAACGCTAGCCGCAAACAGCCGTCTGGCTCCCCCTCTCCACGGGAGTGGGGGCCGGGGGGAGAGGTTAACTTCAGAAGACTCTCCATTTCTAGACTCCCTCCTAAAAGCCAACCCCCTCCTAAAGCGCGTCGCCACTAACCCCCAATACGAGCTCCAAATCATATATACCCAAATCAACCGCGACGCCCAAAACCACCCCACCTTTATCCCTCATACCTACCACCTCAATCCCCGGCAATACTTCAACCCGGCAAGCTTAGTCAAACTTCCAGTAGTAGCCCTCTCCCTCGAAAAGCTCAATGACCTCAACAAACCAGGAGTAACCCGCCGCACCATCATGGCCACCGGCACCGCCTACCGCTGCCAAACCCCCGTCCCCTTCGCCGCCCCCGCCGATTCCGACCGCACCGCTACCGTCGGCAACTACATCAAGCGGATGCTCTTAGTAAGCGACAACATCGCTTACAACCGCCTCTACGAATTCCTCGGCCAGCGCCCCCTCAACGAGCGCCTCGCCCAGCTCGGCCACCCCACCGTCCGCATCACCCGCCGCTTCGCCCCCTGCGATACCGCCGCCAACCGTCACACCAACCCCATCAGCTTCCACACCCCCAGCGGCGACACCTTATATAGAGAGGCCGCCAAATTCAATCCCACGTCTTACACCAGCCCTCTCGGCCGCGTCCTCAAAGGCCGCGCCCACCAGGCCGGTCGCCGCGTCATCCCCGAACCCTACGATTTCACCACCGCCAATCACCTCCCGCTCACCGACATCACCACTCTCCTCCAAAGCATCCTCTTCCCCGAATCCGTCCCCGCCGCCCAGCGCCTCCGCCTCACCCCCGCCGATTACGCCTTCCTGCGTCGTTACCTCCACGCCACCCCGCACGAGTCCGGCTTCCATCCCTACGCCCCCGTCCGCTACTTCGATGCCTATAAGAAGTACCTCTACTACGGCCGCAACCCCGAAACTCCCCGCCAATCCCCCCTCCGCATCTACAACATCGTCGGCATGTCACACGGCTACCTCGCCGATGTCGCCTACTTCGCCGACTCCCTCCACCAGTCCGAATTCCTACTCAGCGCCGTTCTCTACGTCAACCAGGACGGCATCATCAACGACGGCGCCTACGAATACGACACCATCGGCCAGCCCTTCCTCGCCCAATTAGGCCGCCAAATCCAGCAATACGAAACCCAACGCCCCCGCCAACACCAACCCAACCTCACCGAATTCTTCGCCCCCGAGCCAATTCGCTAAAATTTTCTTAAAAACCGCTGCGCTATAAGTCACTGATTCCAAACGGCCCGCCGCATCAAAGCCGCCTGCGCTACGGTTGCTTCCAACAAAAGTTGCTCGCCACCCCTTGCCGTCCCAGAAATTCCTCCTACTTTTGCACTCCCAATCGCCAACAGGGTATCGGGTTCTGCTGCTGCAACCGCTTCGCAGAAGAAATTGACAGGTCAGGAACTTCACGCTCGGCGTACTTGTATTGCCACCCGTGCCGCTTCATAAAAGCCCGCGAAAATTAAATTTCGACAGCGCTTGTGAAAGCCGAAAAAAGCGCCTTACCTTTGCACCCCGCTTCAACAGGAGGCGGTAACGGATTGAAAAGCGAAACGAAGAAAAGATAAAATTTCTGCTCTCTCGCTTGCTAATTCAAAACTTCTTCTTACCTTTGCACTCCCAATCGCCAGAAAGGGTTTTGCAAGAAAGAAAAACGGGCTGCTAACGGCCCCACTATCACGCCAACTGGGCATGATACACGTTCTTTGAATGTTTGGAAAAGACAAATAGTAAGGGCTTTCAACAGCAATGTTGGAAGTAAAAATTACAAGCGTAACACGAATACATAGAACTCGTCAATACGAGTCGGATTCGCACTCGACATCAGCCATTCTTCGGGATGGTGTAGAAACATTTTACAATGGAGAGTTTGATCTTGGCTCAGGATGAACGCTAGCGGCAGGCCTAATACATGCAAGTCGAACGGTGGTAGCAATACCATAGTGGCGCACGGGTGCGTAACGCGTAGCCAACCTGCCCGAATCTGGGGGATAGCCCGCCGAAAGGCGGATTAATACCGCATAAAACCACAGAGTGGCATCACTTAATGGTTAAAGATTTATTGGATTCGGATGGGGCTGCGTGCCATTAGCTAGTTGGGGGGGTAACGGCCCACCAAGGCAACGATGGCTAGGGGAGCTGAGAGGCTGGTCCCCCACACGGGCACTGAGATACGGGCCCGACTCCTACGGGAGGCAGCAGTAGGGAATATTGGGCAATGGGCGAGAGCCTGACCCAGCCATGCC
>NZ_JALBGC010000002.1 GCF_022631375.1 Hymenobacter cyanobacteriorum | reverse complement strand
TCGCGCCCGCGGCCCCCGCTCGTACCTTCCCGGCCCGGCAACAGCGGCGCCAAGCGCGCCCATTGTGCGTCGGTGAGCATTGTTTCCATTACCCAAGCTAACAATCACTGTTAACACTTCCTAATTACTCTCGCGGTAGAGATGCTTCGGCTGCGCTCAGCATGACGTTCTGGTTTTTGACAGGCGTGAACGTTCAACGACGAGACGCAAGTATGCGTCGCTACTTCATGAACACCGGCCGAATCAGGTTCTCGAACGTGAAAATCTCGTCCCACTTTTCCTGCGTCAGCAAGCCGCGCTCGGTCACGGCAATATCGTGGACGGATTTGCCGGTTTTCAGGGCTTCCTTGGCAATTTCGGCCGAGGCTTCGTAGCCGATAACCGGGTTGAGCTGCGTGACGATGCCGATGCTGTTGCGCACGAGGCTTTCGGCGTGCTCCTTGTTGGCGGTGATGCCCACCACGCACTTCTCGCGCAGGGTGCGGCAGGCGTTGGTCATGTAGGAAATCGAGGTGAACAGCGCGAAGCTGATAACCGGCTCCATCACGTTGAGCTGCAGCTGGCCGGCTTCGGCGGCCATGGTTACCGTGAGGTCGGCTCCGATGACATAGAACGCGGTTTGGTTCACTACTTCGGGCACCACTGGGTTCACCTTGCCGGGCATGATGCTGGAGCCGGGCTGCAAGGGCGGCAGGTTGATTTCGTTGATGCCCGTGCGCGGACCGGAGGAGAGCAGGCGCAAGTCGTTACAGATTTTGGAGAGCTTCACCGCCGTGCGCTTCAGTACGCCGGAGAGCTGCACGTAGGCGCCCGTGTCGTAGGTGGCTTCGAACAGGTCGCCGGCCAGGCTTAGGTTCAGGCCGGTGATGGTGCGCAGGTGCTCGGTCACGAGCTCGGGGTAGCCGGTGGGGGCGTTGATGCGCGAGCCGATGGCCGTAGCGCCCATGTTGATTTCGTCAATCAGCCGGCGCGAGTCGTCGATGCGGAGCAGCTCTTCGCGCAGGTTGGTGGCGAAGGCCTTGAACTCGTCGCCCATGCTCATCGGCACGGCATCCTGGAGCTGGGTGCGGCCCATTTTCAGAATATCGCGGAATTCCTCGCCTTTTTGCGCGAAGGCCTCGGCCAGCTCGTTCAGGGTTTCGCGGTAGCCCACCAGCTTGTTGTTAAGTGCGATGCGGAAGGCGGTGGGGTAGGCGTCGTTGGTGCTTTGCGAGCAGTTGACGTGGTTGTTGGGGTGGCAGTACTGGTACTCGCCCTTTGCGTGGCCCATGATTTCGAGGGCTACGTTGGCGATGACTTCGTTGGCGTTCATGTTCACCGAGGTGCCCGCGCCGCCCTGAATCATGTCGGTGAGGAACTGGTTGTCGAACTCGCCGGCGGCTACCCGGTCGCAGGCGGCGGCAATGGCGTCGGCGATGTTGGCGGGCAGCACGCCGAGCTCCTTGTTGGCCAGGGCCGCGCCTTTTTTCACGTAGGCCAGCGCCTGCACAAACAGCGGCTCGTTGCGGATGGGAATGCCGGTGATGGCGAAGTTTTCGAGGGCGCGCAGCGTCTGGATGCCGTAGTAGGCAGTGTCGGGCAGGGTGCGTTCGCCGAGGAAATCGTGTTCGATGCGGGAGGTGCTCATGCGGGAATTTTGGGTGGACTGTGCGGCTTATACGGAATGGCCGAAAGCCGGGGCAAACCTACGGCGGCGCATTGCAACGTGGCCGGGTTTGGGGTGGGACGTGGTCGGTTCAGGAACGGTCATGCAGAGCGCAGCGAAGCATCTTTACTGCGCAATGCAATCAAATCAATTGGTTTACTATTGCGGTAAAGATGCTTCGCTGCGCTCTGCATGACGTTCTTTATTTTACCCGCCACAATCCCACCCAATGAAGTTCCGCTACCTGCCCCTGCTGGCCCTGGCCCTCGCCGGCTGCTCCCAGGCCGATAAAACTGCTGTCGCCACCGGACCCGATGCCCGCTTCGATGCCTTCAAAAGCCAGTTCATCGAAGCCCTGTGGAAGCAAAACCCCGACTATGCCTCCGGCATGGGCTACCACAAATACGACTCGCTGCTGCTGATTCCCAACGCCGCCCAGCGCCAGGCCGACGATGCTTTCGCCCAGCAAAACCTGACTGCGCTGGGCAAATTCACCCTCGACAGCCTCTCGCCCAACAACCAGATTGACCTGCGCCTGCTCCGCAACGAGTTGCGCGCCGAGCGCTGGTACGCCGACACCCTCAAAACCTGGCAGTGGAACCCGGCCAGCTACAACCTCGGGGCTGCGGTGGGTGAGCTGCTCAACGGCCGCCACTTCCGCCTCGACCGCCGCCTGCGCAACATCTCCGACAAAATCAGCCACGCGGCCGAGTTCTACGCCGCCGCCCGGGCCAACATCAGCAACCCGACGAAGGAGCACACCGAACTGGCTATCAAACAAAATGCTGGTGGCCTGGAAGTTTTTGGCTCCGCGCTGGCCGATTCGGTGCGGAAATCGGGCCTGACGGAAGCGGAGAAAAAGACGTTGACTGCCCGCGTGGCTGCCGCCCGCACGGCCGTGCAGGGCTATATGGATTTCCTTAAAAAGGACGTGCTGACCAAAGGCTGGTTCCGCCCGTTCCGCATCGGCAAAGCGCTGTTTGAGCAGAAGTTTGCCTACGATATTCAGTCGCGCTTCACGGCAGCCGAAATCTACCAGCAGGCGCTAAACCACAAGGCCGAGCTGCTACACGACATGGGCCACCGCGCCGCCCGGCTCTATCCCAAGTATTTCCCCGGCCAGAAAGCCCCGGCCGATACGCTGGCCCTCATCACCGCCGTTATTAACCAGCTTACCCTGAAGCACGCCCCGCGCGACGGTTTTGTGGACGCTGTGAAGCGCCAGATTCCCACGCTGGTGGCTTTTGTGAACGAGCATAAGCTCCTGACCCAGGACCCCAGCAAGCCGCTGGTGGTGCGCGAAACGCCGCTCTACATGCGCGGCAGCGGCGCGGGCGCCAGCGTTTCGGCCCCCGGCCCTTACGACAAGGGCGCCAACACTTACTACAATGTGGAGCCGCTGCCCGCTGACTGGACGCCCGCCCAGGCCGAAAGCTACCTGCGCGAATACAACGACTACACCCTCCAGATTCTCAACATTCACGAGGCCATTCCGGGCCACTACACGCAGCTCGTGTATGCCAACCGTTCGCCTTCGCTGGTGAAAAGCATTTTTGGCAACGGCGCGATGGTAGAGGGCTGGGCCGTGTATGCCGAGCGCATGATGCTGGAAAGCGGCTACGGCAACAATTCCGACGAAATGTGGCTGATGTGGGACAAATGGAACATGCGCTCGACCCTGAATGCGGTTATCGACCACGCCATTCAGGTAGATAACCTGAGCGAGGCCGACGTGGTGAAGATGCTGCGCCGCGAGGGCTTTCAGGAAGAAGCCGAGGCGCGGGGCAAGTGGTTGCGGGCCACCCTCAGCCAGGTGCAGCTCAGCAGCTATTTCACGGGCTACTCCGAGATTTACGCCCTGCGTCAGGAGCTGAAGCAGCCGCAAGGCAAAGCCTTCGACCTGAAAGTATTCAACGAGAATTTCCTCAGCTACGGCAGCGCCCCGGTGAAGTACATCCGCGAGTTAATGTTGCGCAAGTAAGCCGAACCCTAAAGTCTACTTTGCGGTTTAACGGCCTGAAATTGTCATTCCGGCGCAGGAGGAATCTGATACAATTGTGGAACGACTTTACTCAAGATTTCTCCTGCGCCGGCATGCTAAGCGTTTCTAAACCAACCCCGAACCGCCATTCCAGCCCGCTTTTATGACTGAAGAAGAACGCAAACACGTGGTCGATACCGACGATGAGCACCTGCGCCGCCTCACGCACGAGCACATGAAGGTGTTTGCCAAATTCACCTCCGCCGACTGCGCCATTTGCCAGGCATTGGCCCCGCCCTTTGCTAAATTCGTCGACGACCCCGGCAACGAATCCATCCTGTTCGTGCGCCTCGACTCCGACGAAAACCCTGTGGCGAAGAAACTGATGCAGGAAAAAGTAGCGCCCTTTTTCGTGAGCTACTGCCAGGGCCGCATTCTGGAGTGCGACAACCTGACCACCGAAGAAGAAGTGGTGGCCCAGCTGCACCGCCTGCGCGCCTTCGTGCCCGACCACGTGTAGCCCGCGCCAGCTGCCTGCCGACCGGGCCGCTACCTTTGGGCATGTTTTTTCTGTTCTCCAAGGTTCTCGATTTCGTGCTGGTGCCCACCGTGTGGCTGCTGGCCCTGCTGGTGCTGGCGCTGCTGGCCCGGCAGCCCCGCCGCTGGCTGGTGGCCGCGCTGGTGGTGTTCCTCATTACCACCAACCCCCTGCTGGTGAACGAGCTGCTGCTGGCCTGGGAGCGCCCGCCGGTGCCGCTGGCCGCCCTGCCGCGCCACGCCGATGCCGCCGTGCTGCTCACCGGCATCACGCAGGTAGGGAAGTCGCCGCACGACCGGGTGTACCTCGGGGCCGGGGCCGACCGCTTCACCAGCGCCCTGTGGCTGTACCGGGCTGGGCGGGTGCGCCGCATCATCGTGTCGGGTGGCTCGGGCGCGGTGCAGACCGTGGCCCACACCGAGGCCGACGACCTCACCACGCTGCTGCGCTTGGCGGGCGTGCCCCACTCGGCCATCATCCGCGAAGAGAAAAGCCGCAACACCCGCGAAAATGCGCTTTTCACCAAAAAGCTGCTCACGCCCGAGCAGGACACGCTCATCCTCGTCACGTCGGCCTTCCACCAGCGGCGGGCCATGGGCTGCTTCGAGAAGGTAGGCCTGCATCCCATTGGTTTCCCTGCCGGCTACCGCAGCACCGACCGCAGCATCACGCCCGATGCCTGGCTGGTGCCCAGCCCCGAAGCCATGGCCAACTTCAGCCTGCTGACGCACGAAGTAGTTGGCTGGCTGATTTACAAGGCGCTGGGGTACGCATAGGAGGGGAAGGAAAGAGATAAAAAAGGCCGTCATGCTGAGCGCAGTCGAAGCATCTCTACTGCGAAGAGTAAATAATTACTTCCACGGTAGAGATGCTTCGACTGCGCTCAGCATGACGGCCATTCGTTAAACCTGGCGCTACTCTGTTTTCGCTACCGGCGCGACCTCCTTGCCCACCCAAATCGACTTCTGGTTCACAAACTCGCGAATGCCCAGATACGACAGCTCGCGGCCGTAGCCCGACTTCTTCACCCCGCCAAACGGCAGCTCGGGCATCGATTTTACGAGGCCGTTGACGAACACGGCCCCGCTTTCAATCTGGCGGGCCATGGCTTCGCCCTTTTTCGGGTCCGAAGTCCACACGGCCGCGCCCAGACCGAAGCGCGAGTCGTTGGCGAGGCGCAGGGCATCGTCGGCGTTTTTAGCTTCGAGCACCAGCGCCACCGGGCCGAACAATTCCTCCGAATAAGCCCGCTGGCCGGCCCGCACATTCGACAGTATCATGGGGCGGAAGAGGGCGGTGCCGGGCTTGGCCTGGCCGCCGTGCAGCTCGATTTTCGCGCCTTTTTTCACCGAGTCTTCCACCTGCTGGGTGAGCTCGTCGGCCAGGTCGGGGCGGGCGAGGGGGCCGTATTGGGTGGCCTCGTCGAGCGGGTCGCCGGGGCGCAGGGCCAGCAGGTGTGTTTTGAGCTGGTTGATGAACTCGCGGCACACCGGCTTTTCTACAATGAAGCGCTTGGCGGCGATGCAGCTCTGGCCGCTGTTTATCATGCGGCTTTGCGCGGCAGTTTTGGCGGCGAGGGCTAAGTCGGCGTCAGCCAGTACGATAAATGGGTCGGACCCGCCCAGTTCCAGCACCGCTTTTTTGATGTGCTGCCCGGCTACGGCCGCCACGGCCATGCCCGCGCCCTCGCTGCCCGTGAGCGTCACGGCGCGCACCCGGTCGTCGGCCAGCAGCTGCTCCACCTGCTCCGAGCCCACCAGCAGCGTGCGGAAACAGGCCGGCGGCAGGCCCGCGTCGTGAAAGATTTTTTCCAGCGCCAGCGCGCACTGCGGCACGTTGGAGGCGTGCTTGAGCAGGCCCACATTGCCAGCCATCAGGGCCGGGGCGGCAAAGCGCACCACCTGCCAGAACGGGAAATTCCAGGGCATTACGGCCAGCACCACACCCAGCGGCTGGTAGCTGATGAAGCTGCGGCCGGCATCGGTTTTGATGAGCTCATCGGCCAGAAAAGCCTCGGCGTGCTCGGCGTAGTAGTCGCAGCAGGTGGCGCATTTCAGGGCCTCGGCGCGGCCGTCGGTGATGGGCTTGCCCATTTCCAGGGCCATGAGGCGGGCCAGCGCATCCTGGCGCTCGCGCAGCAGGGCGGCGGCACGGCGCAGCACGCCGGCGCGGTGGGCAAAGGTGGTGGCGGCCCAGGCCGGGGCCGCGCGGTGCGCCTGGCCCAGCAAGCGTTGGGTTTTGGCCCAGGCAAAAGGGGTGAAGCGCCGCAGCACCCGCCCCGTGTGCGGGTTGAAAGATTCGATGGACATAGCTCAGATTAGAAAGAACAGAAGGAAGCCGAAAGGTACAAGCCAGCGACAAGCCGCGCCGGCAGTCGCGCAATTATCCACTCAGTTTAGGTGTCGCCTGAACATTACCGGTCCCGGCGGGTACTGCTTGCGGCCCACCGCTGTTCGGTTGCGGGCCGCCAAACGCCGTATGCTGGCAATTAGCCGGCACCGCGTATTTTCGTGCGCTTACCAACGGGCTTTCCTACCGCTCCATTTCTCCACTTTTAGTCACTCCTGTGTCCGATAATCCCCTTATTTCCCTGCCGCCTGCCGCCGAGGAGGACTTAGTCCGGCGCCTGCAGGCCCGCGACGAATCGGCCATGACGCTGTTCTACGACCGGTATTCGGCCGCGCTCTACGGCGTCATCTACCGCATTGTGAAAGCCGAAGACGAGGCTGAGGACGTGCTGCAGGAAGCGCTGGTCAAAATCTGGAACGCCTTCGCCAGCTACGACCCCACCAAGGGCCGGCTGTTCACCTGGGTGCTCAACATTTGCCGCAATTTAAGCATCGATAAAATCCGCTCGCGGCAGCACCGCGTAGGTAGCAAAACAACGGGAATCGACGACAGCCTCACGGCCCAGCGGCAAGCAGCTCCCACTGCTTTCCGGCCGGAACATATTGGCCTGCAGGAAATTACCCAGAAACTGATTCCTGAGCAACGCCAGATTATCGACATGCTTTATTTCGAGGGCTTCACCCAGAGTGAGGTGGCCGAGGAATTGAATATTCCGCTCGGCACGGTGAAAACCCGTGCCCGCACCGCCATCAAAGTCCTAAGCAAACTTATTCGCTGAACCTAACCGTGGAAAATATCCAAGACTATATCGAATCGGGCATCCTGGAGCAGTACGCTCTCGGCGAGCTCTCGGCGGCCGAGCAGGCGGCCGTAGAGGCCCAGGCCGCCAGCCATCCCGAGGTTCGGGCCGAGCTGGCGCAGGTACAGGCGGCGCTCGGGTTCTACGCCGAAGCCCACGCCATCACGCCCCCGGCCGCCATGCGCGAGCGGGTGCTCGCCAACGTAATGGCCCAGATTGCTGCCCCCGCCGCCCGCCCCGGCACCACGCTGCGGGCTGATGTTGACGCCCTGACTTCGGCTCCTGTGGCCGCCGCTGCCCCTGCCGCGTCCCGCGCTGCTGCTGAGGCCGTTATTCGCCCCATGGCTTCCGCGCCAGTCGCTACACCGTCGGGCCGCTCCAACTGGGCCGTAGCTGCTTCGGTTGCCTTGCTGCTGAGCCTCGGGGCCAACCTGCTGTTGTACTCCAACTGGAAAAACGCCAATGCCCAGGTGGTGGCTTTGCAGAACGACCAGGCCCGCTTCGCCCAAACCTCGCAGGTAGTGGAGCGCAAGCTCGGCGACCTGCGCCAAGAAAACGAGGTGCTCCGCAACGATGAGTTCCGCGCCGTGGCGCTGGCCGGCACCAAAACGGCCCCCACGGCTAAAGCCCGCGTATTCTTCAATGTGGCTACGCACAAGGTGTATGTCGATGTGCGCAGTCTGCCGGCATTGCCCGCCGGCAAGCAGTACCAGCTTTGGGCCCTCGACAAAGGCAAGCCGATTGATGCCGGCGTGCTGACGGCCGCGACCGCCACCGGCGAGGGCCTGCAGCACATGAAGGACATTGCCAGCGCCCAGACCTTTGCCATGACGGTGGAGCCCACCGGCGGCAGCGTCGGCCCCACGCTGAGCACGATGACGGTGGTAGGCAACATTTAGCCAAGCCCAAGTGAACCGGCGCGATGGCCATGCCGCTGCCCGGACCGAAGTAAACAATGCCGCCTGTTAGCCGTTTGGGCTGGCAGGCGGCCCTGTTTATCACGTTAGCTTACAACTTTTGCGCTTATGCACGGAACCATCCTCACGCTGCTAAAACGTTATGTGCAAACCCAGTACGACCATAGTACCTGGGTGAAATTAATGGAGCTTTCCGGCCTCGACCAGGTGGAGTTCGACCACAAAACCGTGTACCCCGACGAGCACATTTATGCCTTGGTGGGCCACGCGGCTGAGATGACCGGCTTGTCGGCCGGCGAGCTGCACGAAAAATTCGGCGAGTACCTCGTGCCCGACCTGATGTACATGTACCAGAAGCTGTTGCACCCCGAATGGAAAACCCTCGACATGCTCGAACACACCGAGCTGACCATGCACAAGCAGGTGCGACAAGAACACGCTGAGAACTCGCCGCCCGTGCTCGAAGTCAGCCGCCTGGGCCTCAACGAGTTGATGATTGACTACGTGTCGCCGCGCCGCATGGGCGGGCTGGCCGTGGGCATTGTGCGCGGAGTGGCCGCGTACTACGACGAGGCCGACCGCATCGACGTGATGCCCACCACCAGCGAAGACGGTGAGCGGGTTCGCATCCACGTGCGCCGCCGCTGAACTATTGATTACCCTTCATCCTTCATTTCAAAACGCCGCCTTTATCATGAACGACTCGACCTACTACAACCCCGCCGACCTGGCCAAATTTGGTAAAATCTCGGAATGGCAGCCCGAAATGGGCCGCAAGTTCTTCGATTACTATGGCGAGGTTTTCAAGGAAGGTGCCCTGAGCGAGCGCGAAAAAGCGCTGATTGCCCTGGCCGTGGCGCACGTGGTGCAGTGTCCGTACTGCATCGACGCCTACACTTCCGACTCGCTCCAGAAGGGCGCCGACGAAGCCCAGATGATGGAAGCCGTGCACGTAGGAGCCGCCATTAAGGGCGGAGCTACGCTGGTGCACGCCACGATGATGATGAATAAAGCGAAAGAACTATCGATGTAAGCCGGCAGGAGCGGGGCATTGCTGTGCAGTGCCCGCTTCTTGTTTCTGATTCAGTTTTCCTCTATCCCGCTCCCCGTGTCCTTGTCCCCCACGAAATCGCTCCACGCCCAGCACCACGCACTGGCCGATTCCTCCTACCAGCTCGACGTGCTGAACCCGGCCCAGACGGCGGGCGCAGCCTTTCCGGCTTTTGCCGCCAAGCTGCGCGAAACCGGCTTGCTGCCCCTGCGCCCCACCGAAATGACGGTGCTGCAGGTGAACGTGGGCAAGATGTGCAACCAGGTGTGCAAGCATTGCCACGTGGATGCCGGCCCCGACCGCACCGAAATCATGACCCGCGAAACCATGCAGCAGTGCCTGGACGCGCTGGCCAAAACCAACATCGAAGTGGTGGACCTGACCGGCGGCGCGCCCGAGATGAACCCCGATTTCCGGTGGTTTGTGGAAGGCATTTCGGCGCTGGGCCGCACCACCATCGTGCGCTGCAACCTCACCATCATCGTAGCCAATAAGAAGTACCACGACCTGCCCGAGTTCTTTGCCAAGCACAAGGTGCGGGTGGTGTCGTCGCTGCCGCACTTTGCCGCCGCCCGCACCGATGCGCAGCGCGGCGAGGGCGTGTTTGCCAAGTCGATGCGTGCCCTGCACATGCTGAACGCCGTGGGCTACGGCGTGGAAGGCTCGGGCTTGACGCTGGATTTGGTATACAATCCATCCGGTGCATTCCTGCCTGGCAATCAGCTGAGTCTGGAGCGTGAGTTTAAGCAGCGCCTGAGCCGCGAGCACGGCGTGACGTTCAACAATCTGCTGGCCATTACCAACCTGCCGGTGAGCCGCTTCCTCGACTATTTGGTGGAAAGCGGCAACTACGAAGGCTACATGGACAAGCTGGTGCAGGCCTATAATCCCACCGCCGCGGCCAATGTGATGTGCCGCAGCACCATCTCGGTGGGCTGGGACGGCCTGCTCTACGACTGCGATTTCAACCAGATGCTTGAGCTGCCGGTGGCCCGCACCGCCTCGCAGCACATCCGCGACTTCGACCTGGAGTCGCTGCAGGCCCGTGCCATCGTGGTGAACCAGCACTGCTACGGCTGCACGGCCGGCGCGGGCTCGAGCTGCGGCGGCGCTACGGCGTAGGCCCGGGCGCTTTATCGTTCTGCTTATGCTTCCGCTCCGCATCCTCCGCTTCGGCTGCTGCCTCGGCCTGCTGGCCCTGGCGGGGTGCGGACCAGATGCGGAGAATGTCCCAACCCGCTCGAGCGTGCTATACCAACAGCTCCTACGCACCATTTACCGCCACACCGTGCCCACGGTGCCCGCCGTTGAGCTGGCCCGCGAGCTACAGCAGCCCGCGCCGCCGCTGCTGCTCGATGCGCGCACGCCGGCCGAATTGCGGGTGAGCCACCTGGCCGGGGCGCAGTTCGTCGATTTCGACTCGGTGCCCACGGCGCAGTTTGCCGACTTGGACCGCGCGCGGCCCGTGGTGGTGTACTGCTCGGTGGGCCTGCGCAGCGAGCGGCTGGGCGAGCGCCTGCACGCGTTGGGCTTCCGGCAGGTGCGCAACCTCTACGGCGGCCTGTTTGAGTGGGTGAACGAAGGGCACCCGGTAGTAAACGAGGGCGGAGTTACCGACGCCGTGCATCCTTATTCCACGTTCTGGGGCAGCTGGCTCCGGCGTGGCCGCAAAGTATATGAGTAACTTTACTGCTGCCAAACAGGCGCTGAAACCTGCTGATTGCCACCTGCTGGTGTTTGCCCGCGTGCCCGCCCTGGGCCGCGTGAAAAGCCGGCTGGCGGCCGGTGTGGGCCAGCCCGCCGCACTAGCTGTGTACCGCGAGCTGCTGGCCATCACCAACACTTCCATTGTAGAGGCCGGCGTGCCGGCCACCGTGTGGCTGGCCGATACCGCCGCCGCCGAGCCCACCGCCGCCGAAGCCCGCGAGTGGGCCGCGCACGCCGCCTGCTGCCAGCCCGAAGGCGACCTGGGCGAGCGCATGACGGCCGCGTTTGCGGCGGCGTTTGCGGCCGGAGCCGGGCGCGTGGCCATCATCGGCACCGATTGCCCGGGCCTGCGCGCCAGCCATTTAACGGAAGCATTTGCCGCTCTGGAGACTGCCGATGTGGTACTCGGCCCGGCCACCGACGGCGGCTATTACCTGCTGGGCCTGCGGGAGCCACGGCCCGAGCTCTTCCAGAATAAAACCTGGAGTACCGACTCGGTGCTGGCCGATACGCTGGCCGATGCCCAACGCCTGGGCTTGCGTGCGGCCCTGCTGCCCGAACTGCGCGACGTGGATACTGCCCAGGACCTGGCTGCCTGGAATGCTACGCACCCCGCCCTGGCCGGCAGTTTGGCTGCCGATAACTTGTAGGTGGCCGCGAACCACGGCGGACTCCGTGCGTATTTCTACTTATGTATCGACAACCATTTTTACTGGGCCTGGGCGCGCTTTTAATCGGCGCGGGCCTGCCTGCCTGCACTCCGGACGCGGAGCACGCGGATAAGCCAAAAGCCCGCGCCTCGGTGCAGGCCCTGCAGGGCATTATGCCGCACTTCGACGAGCAGTGGGCCATGAACAAACTCTGGGAAGATGGCCTGGCCGAAGTGGCGACCTACGATGCCGAGCGTACCGTGTACAAGAAAAAGCGGCAGTTCGAGTACACGCTCATCACGGTGAAGGAGGAATTCAACCAGCAGTTCAACGTGAAAACCGACGACTATAAGCGCGACGACTTGTTCCCGGTGATGAAGGTGAACGAGTTCTGCCAGATTCCGGCCGACCAGTACCCGTACCACTACCTCACGTCGTTGTTCTTCCGGCGCGACCAGCCCGTGGCGTTGTACAAGATGACCTCCTCGTCGCAGGAATGGTGCGGCAACACCTTCAAGGCCATCGTCGATGACGGCGTAAACTTCAAGGAAAGCTACAACTCGTATTGGGACCTGCAGGGTGTGGGCAGCCGCGACCTGCGGCGCGATGTGTTGCTGGAGGACGCGCTGCCGTACACGTTGCGCACCCTGCGCTTCGCCCAGCAGTCCGCCTTCGACCTAGTGGTGATGGACCTGCAGCAAACCAGCAAAGCCGGCCCGCCAGCATACTACAACGCGCACCTCAGCACGACCGAAGCACCGGCTGCCGAAGCACCCGCGCCGGCCTGGCGGGTAGCCGTGCAGCTGGCGCCCGACAAGCAGAACGTGTATTGGTTTGCCAAAGCCTACCCCAATATGCTGCTGCGCCAAACCACTTGGGACGGCCGCACGCTGCGTTTGAAAAGCCAGCGGCGCTACGCGTATTGGCCGAAGTAGTGTGCTGCGCTTAATGAAGAATTGAAGTCCGGAGATGGGTTTCAAAATTCCTCATTCCTCAATGAGCGCCGCGTCAGTTCCCAGACCAGCACGGCCCCCACAACGGTGTATTCCAGCCCGACCAGCCACAGGTTTTCGGTATAAGCCGTGGTGCGGTAGGCCGCGTACGACAGCACGGCTGCCCCGCCCCACACCAGCGGGTACCGGAACCGCGTGAGCGGGGCCAGCGCAATAAGCGGCGTGATATACCACGGGTGCACAGTAGTGGCCAGCGCGTAGTAGCCTGTGAGTAGCAAAAGCAGCGCCACTGGCAGCGTGGCCAGGGTCGGCCGCCGCTCGCGCCAGGCCAGTCCCAGCCCAAACAATGCCGACGTCAGCGCCAGGGCCGGGCCGATACGGGCAATTTCGTTGTACGTGGTGAGTCGGTAGCCAATGGCCCGCAACACGTAATAAATACTGGCATTGAACTCGAAGCTGCGGAAATACAGGTTGAGGCTGCGGCTGATATTGATGACCAACGCTACCGAAATAAACGGCGCGAACAGCACCAGCAGCACACCCGCCACGACAGCCGCGTAAGCCACAAACCGCCGCCAGCCCAGCCGCCGCACCAGCAACGGCAGCGCCAGCAGCGGCAGCAGCTTGGCCGCCACCGCCAGCCCCAGCGCCCCGGCCGAGCGCGCCCACTGTTGCCGGTGCAGCAGCCACATGGCCAGCAGCACGAAACAAATGGCCAGCGCTTCGAAATGCAGGTTGCCCGTAAGCTCGACGATGACCAGCGGGTGGAGCAGGTAGCGCAACGCCCGCGCCGCCGGCCAGCCCAGCGCCGGCAGCAGCGCCAGCAGCAGCCAGGTCGTACCGGCTTCGGCCAGCAGCACTGCCGCCCGCAGGCTCATCACAAAACCCTGCTCGGAAGTAGGGAACAGGCGGGCGGCCGCGCCAAAAACCGCCTGGCACACTGGTGGATACACCGAATAGTAGTGCGGCGAATTGAGCTGGCGGTAGAGCTGTTGTAACTCGGGCAGCACCTGGGCGCGGGTAGTGGCGTCGGAAAAAGCAGTGCGGGCCCCGTCGGCAATCAGCTCATCGGGCCGAAACTGGAAAGGGTTGACGCCGTGCGCTACCAGCAGGCCATCCCAGCGGAAGCGGTACACATCATCGGACAGCGCGGGCTGGGCGGGCACCCACAGCAAGCGGAATACCAGCGCCGCGCCCAGGCCCCAGCGCAGCGGCAGCCGCGTGCGTAGCAGCCAGGCATAAGCCGCCAGCGCCACGGCCATTAGCGCCAGCAGCTGCCCAAACTCCGCCCGCGGCGTGGCGTAGGCCAGGCCCGCGTAGGCAGCGGCCGAGAGCAGCAACGCCAGCAACTGAGAAGCGGAAGGGAACTTAAGCGGCAACGATGGTTAAGGAAGGAGTGGAGGATGTAGAGACGCATATTTGCGTCTCTACGTTTGAAGGGTGACTGGTAAACAATTGACCGGTGGCGCGACTAAACGCAGGTAAGTGGCGCTACTTATCGTCGCGCACCGAGTAGTAGCAGATGGCCGCGAAGCCAATGGTCAGCAGCGTGTGAAACGGGAGCAGGCCGAAGTCATCGAAATAAATACCCGCCGCCAACCCAAAAGCAAAGTAGAGCGCCAGCAGCCCTTCCAGCACCACCAGCTCGCCCACACCGCCGGTGCGGTAGCGGCGGCGCTTGGCCGGCCCGCCCGTGCCGGCCTTGGGTGTGCGCACAAACGGCGTGCGCTGCCCCAGCCAGCCCAGTATCACAGCGCGGGCGTTGTGCAGCGCCAGGCCCATCGAAACCGACAAAAACAGCAGAAAAAAGCCCGGATAGCGCCACAGCGGCTTGCCGGGATGCGCCAGCCGCCAGGCGGTATAGTAGTAATAAATCAGCGGCGCGAACCCCAGCAGAAATACCGAAGCTAGTTGGAATACCGCTTTAAACTCGTGGTACTGGGCGCGCACAAAAACCAGCGGCACGCTCAGCAAGGCCATGAGCATGATGACGATATACACCGAGCTATTGAGCAGGTGGAAAGTAGCCTGCAGCTTCACCGGCAGCGGCTGCGCCGAGCGCCACATCTGGCCCAGGTGCTTGCGGGCGGTTTCGGCCGCGCCCTTGGTCCAGCGGAACTGCTGCGACTTGAGGGCGTCCATCACGGCGGGCAACTCGGCGGGGGCCACGATGTCGGGCCGGTACAGGAAGCGCCAGCCGCGCAGCTGGGCGCGGTAGCTCAGGTCGAGGTCTTCGGTGAGGGTGTCGGTGTGCCAGCCGCCGGCATCGTCGATGCACGCGCGCCGCCACACGCCGCCCGTGCCGTTGAAGTTGATGAAGAAGCCCGCGAACGTGCGCCCTACCTGCTCGATGAGAAAGTGCGCGTTCAGCCCGAACGCCTGCAGGCGCGTTAGCAAATCCTCGTTCTCGTTCAAATGGCCCCAGCGCGTCTGGACCACGCCGATTTTGGCATCGGGCAGAAAATAGGGGATAACACGCTTCAGAAAGTCGGCTTCGGGCACGAAGTCGGCATCGAAAATGGCCACGTACTCATCCGTGTTGCCTTCAAGCCCGTAGCGCAGCGCCCCGGCTTTAAAGCCCTGGCGGTCGGACCGTCGCACGTGGCTGATGCGCAGGCCGCGAGCGACGTGGTGCGCCACGCGGGCGGCTGCCAGCGCCACAGTGGCATCGTTCGAGTCGTCGAGCACCTGGATGTGCAGGCGGTCGGTGGGGTAATTGAGGGCGGCGCAGGCGTCGATGACGCGCTCCACCACGTTCTGCTCATTATAGAGCGGCAGCTGCACCAGCACCGTCGGCCAGGCGGCCGGCGCGGGCGGCGCAGGCGGCAGGCCTTGTTTATAGGCCCGCAGCGCCAGCCGCGTGAGCTGCCACTGGCCCGCGCTGAACCCCAGAATGAACAGCAGGCACAGCCCGTAGAGCACCACCAGCAAAATCGGCAGTACCGCCATCAGAAACAGGAAACGTAAGCGTGTATCAAAGCAAAAACAACGAAACCCGGCTGGCGCGGCGCCGGCCGCAACCCTGGCCAGCGGCCCGGATTACCAGTATTTGAAAATCGTCCAGAGAATTTTGTAGCCGGCCCCGATGGTGCCCTTCACCGTGCCCGACACCTTGCTCGTGCCGATGCGCTTGCGGTAGCGCACGGGTACTTCCACGGTGCGCAGGCCCAGGCGGGCGGCTTTCACCTGCATTTCCACCGTCCAGCCGTAGGTTTTGTCTTCCATGCCGATGGCCTGCAGGGCCGGGGTCGTAACGGCCCGAAACGGCCCCAAATCGGTGACTTTACCACCGTAACGCAGGTTCAGCAGGCGAGCGGCCAGCCAATTGCCGAAGCGCTGCTGGGGCAGCAGCGAGCCTTTCTCGCGCTCGCCCAGCGCCCGCGAACCGATGACGAGGTCGGCCTCCCCGCGCAGGAGCGGGGCCAGTAGTTCGGGCATTTGTTCGGGAAAATCGGAATGGTCGCCGTCGAGAAATACGACGAGGTCGGGCCATTCGGATTTATCGCGCCCGAAGGCGTGAGCCATGCCGGCCAGGCAGGCGTAGCCGTAGCCGGGGCGGGGCTCGCGCAGCACGGTAGCCCCATTGGCGCGGGCAATAGCGCCGGTGTCGTCGCTCGAATTATTGTCGACTACAATCACCTCATGCACGAGGCCCTGCGGGATTTCGGCCAGCACCAAGGCAATGGCCCCGGCCTCATTGTGGGCCGGTATGATAACGCTGATGCGGGGCTGCGACATGAAAGCAAGTGAACGAACGGGCTGCAAAGATGACGCCTTTGCCCGCAAAGCCTTACGTCGGCCGTACTTTGCGGCCTCAATTCATCGTTTTTATTATGCTCCAGGTAGGCCAGCCCGCGCCCGATTTCACCCTCACCACCACTTCCGGCCAGTCGTTTCGGCTGGCCGACCAGCGCGGCCGCCACGTCGTCCTCTACTTCTACCCCAAGGATGACACGCCCGGCTGCACGGCCGAAGCCTGCTCGTTCCGCGACCAGTACGAGGATTTCAAGGACCTCGGGGCCGAAGTAGTGGGCGTCAGTTCCGACAGCGAAGCCTCGCACCAGAAATTTACCCAGAAGCACCGCCTGCCCTTCGAACTGCTGGCCGACACCGACGGCAAAGTGCGCAAGCTCTACGAAGTGCCCCGCGCCCTGCTGGGCCTGCTGCCCGGCCGCGTCACGTTTGTGATTGACAAAGAAGGGGTTATTCAGTACATCTTCAACTCCCTGAGCGGGGCTACCGACCACGTGAGCAACGCTGCGAAGGTGCTGCGGGGGCTGAAATAACGACTGTGTAGATGGCGCGCATCGAACTGGAAATGCAGTTTTACGCTGGTAAATGGGAAGGCAATAAGTGGCCAAGCATTGACATTGAGCCGGTTGCCAGCGAAGTGTTTTTGCCGTTGTTGCTATTTATTTCCGGCGCGTATGGTTTCACACCGCCACCAGTAACAGATATCGTGGAGGGCTACACGGCGGAGTTTGTCATTCGCGAAAAGAGAGTGGTGATGTTGCTGGATAACTGGACGTTTTCCATTGCGTCAGAGAGCGAAGCACTACGCAATGACCTCCTGAATCGGCTGTTGACCTTGCCGCCTACTTTCTTCGACAGCAAAAAAGCAAAAGGCCCGGAATAATCCCCCGGGCCTTTTGCTTTTTTGCTGGGCTAGACGCTAGAACGACTGCACAATGTTGTTGCGCAGCGTTTTGGGGCTCCAGTAGCCGCTGGCGATGATGCGGCGGATGGTGAAGAGCGGGTCCTGCTGGTCGCGCTTTTCGGCCAGCGAGAAGGCGGCCACGAAGCCGCGCTTCTTCAGCTCGGGGAAGGCCTGGGTGTTCCAGAGGCCGAAGGGGTAGGCGAAGTAGTTGATTTTCTTGCCGGTAATTTCCTCCAGCGTTTTGGTGGGCTTGTCGATTTGGGTTTCCCAGTCCTTGCCCTGGTACTTCTTCACGTTGTGGTGGTCCCAGGTGTGCGAGCCGATGACGTTGCCCTCGTCGGACAACTGCTTCACCATGGCTTTGGTCATGTAGTGGGGGCGGCCCAGGCTCACGGTCATCACGAAGTACATGGCCTTGTAGCCGTACTGCTCCAGCGTGGGCCGGGCAATGGTGAACTGGTCGAGGTCGGTATCATCAAACGTGAGCATGATGGGCTTGCTCGGCAGCTTGGCCCCGGTGGTCATGTAGGCGTAGAGCTGGTCGGGCGAGATGGTGTGGTAGCCGCTGTCGGCCAGCATTTTAATCTGGGCCTTGAAGGCGGCAATGGGCACGATGTAGTCCTTGGCACCCTTCGAGTCGCGGGCCGTCCAGTCCCGAATCTGGTGGTAGCAGAGGATGGGCACCTGCGGCCGGGCCAGAATGCCGGCTGCGTCGCCGGCCTTGCCGGCCGGGATGGTGGTGGGGTCGGGGGCGGGCGTGGCGTTGGCCTCGTCGGTGGCGGTGGCCTGGGTGCCCGAGGTTTTGGCCGCGGCCGGGTCGGTGGTCAGCGAGTCGGCCGCGCCTACGGTGGCTTTGCTGGTGGCGCTTTCGCCGGTGGTGGCGGTTTTCGAGTCGCAGGCAGCCAGGGTCAGGGCGGCCAGCAGGAGGGAAGCAATAGAAACTTTCATTGAAACGCGCGAAGCCGGGCTTCGCAACCGGGGAGTGAAATGGGGAATTTAATCGAAGCTAATGCTGATAAAAGATGCCCCGTCATGCAGAGCGCAGCGAAGCATCTTTACCGCGCAACCCAATTCAATTGAAAGGATTAGTGGCGGCGGGCAAGATGCTTCGCTGCGCTCTGCATGACGACCTGCGCGGGGAAGCCGCCGAATAGCGAGCCGACCTGCTACTTTTGCAGCCCACAAAACTAACGCCCAAACTCCCGGCATGCACACAACTGGCACTCGTCTCCCCGCATTTCACGGCACTGGCGTGGCCCTGGTCACGCCCTTCACCCCGAATTTGGCGGTGGACTACGCCGGCTGGCGGCACCTGCTCGATTTCTGCATCGAAGGCGGCGTCGAATACCTCGTGGTGAATGGCACCACCGGCGAGTCGCCCACTACCACGGCCGCTGAGAAAGCTGAGCTGCTGCGCGTTGCCGTGGAGCACGTGGCCGGCCGCGTGCCGCTGGTGTACGGCATCGGCGGCAACGATACGGCGGCCGCCGAGGAGCTTTTCCGCAGCACCGACCTTACCGGCGTGGCCGCCATTCTTTCGGCCAGCCCCGCCTACAACAAGCCCAGCCAGGCTGGCCTCATCGCGCACTACACTCGCCTGGCCGACGCCAGCCCGTTACCCATCATCCTCTACAACGTGCCCGGCCGCACGGCCTCCAACATCGCGGCCGAAACCACGCTGCGCCTGGCCCGCCACGCCAACATCATCGGCATCAAAGAAGCCAGCGGCAACATGGAGCAGTGCCTGGCCATTGCCGCCGGCAAACCCAAGGATTTCCTGCTGCTTTCGGGCGACGACATGCTCACGCCTGCCCTCATCGCCTGCGGGGCGGAAGGCATCATCTCGGTGCTGGCCAACGCCTTCCCCAAGCGTTTTGCCGAGCTTACCCGCGCCGCTCTGGCCGGCGACTTTGCGGCCGCCCGCGCCGGCCTGTTCAGCCTGCTGCCCCTCAACCCGCTGATGTATGAGGAAAGCAACCCCGTGGGCGTGAAAGCGGCCCTCGAAGGCCTGGGCGTGTGCGGCGCCGCCGTGCGCCTGCCGCTGCTCGAAGCCACGGAGGGGTTGAAAGACCGGATTCGGCGGGCGCTGTAAAGGGGTTAAAAGTTGAGAGTTAAAAGTTAAAACCCGCTCAGACATTGCCTTTCGGGCTATCTGAGCGGGTTTTAACTTTTAACTCTCAACTTTTAACTGAACTCACCAGCCGCTGGCCAGCACGTCGGCCACATGCAGGCACTTCAGCGGCAGCTTTTCCTTCTTGATGTAGGAGTCGAGGTGCATCAGGCAGCTCACGTCGGTGCTCACGAGGTAGTCGGCCCCGGTTTCGAGGGCGTGCTCCACTTTTTGCTGGGCCATGGCCACCGAAATCGCCTCAAACTTCACGGCAAACGTGCCGCCGAAGCCGCAGCAGGTGCTGGTTTCGGCCATTTCGATGCGTTCCAGGCCGGCCACGCCATCGAGCAGCTGGCGCGGGGCCGGGCCGATGCCGCACTCGCGCAGGGCCGAGCAGGAGTCGTGGTAGGTGTAGCGGCCGGCCAGCCGCGCGCCCGGCACCGCCGTAGTGCCCAGTACGCCCACCAGAAATTCCGTCAGCTCGTACACGCGGGTCTGCACCCCGCGGCAGGCGCTTTGCTGGGCGGGTGCTTCGGCGGCAAATAGCTCGGTGTAGCTGTTGCGCACCATGCCCACGCACGAGGCCGACGGGCTCACAATGTAGCGCCCGGCATCGGCGGCCGGCGCGGCAAAATCGTCGAGCATCTTTTCGGCCACGGCCCGCGCCGCCGGGTGGTGGCCGGCGTTGTAGGCCGGCTGCCCGCAGCACGTCTGGTTGGGGTTATAGTTGACGTGCACGCCCAGACGCTCCAGCACCTTCACCATGTTCAGGGCTGTGGTCGGGTAGAGCTGGTCGACGAAGCAGGGAATGAATATGTCGACGGTAATGGGCATGATAATGAAGAATTAATGGCTGGGAAAAACGGCGGCCGCCATTGCCTGCGCCCGGCCAAACGCGGCCATATCCAGCCCGGTTTCCACGCCCTGTTCGGCCAGATAAGCCAATAGATTTTCGGTGGCCATGTTGCCGGTCAGCTCGTCAGCCGCCATGGGGCAGCCGCCGATGCCGCCGATGGCGCCGTCGAAACGGCGGCAGCCGGCCTCATAGGCGGCATTCACTTTTTCGCGCCAGGTAGTGGGCGTGGTGTGCAGGTGCGCGCCGAACTCGATGGCCGGAAACGCCGGAATCAAAGCCGAGAAAAGCGGGCTGATGGTGGCCGCCGTGCTCGCCCCAATGGTATCGGACAAGGCCACGATGCGTACGCCCAGCCGGGCCAGCTGGTCGGTGAAATCGGTGACGATGGCCGGGCTCCAGGCGTCGCCATAAGGGTTTCCGAAACCCATCGAGAGGTAAGCGACCAGCGTTTTGCCGCTGGCTTCGCACAGCTCGTGCATGGCGGCCACGTCGGCCAGGGCCTCGGCGGTGCTTTGGTTGGTGTTGCGCCGCTGAAAGGTTTCGGACACTGAGAGCGGGAAGCCCAGGTAGCTGATTTCGGGATGCTGCACCGCCGATTCGGCCCCGCGCCGGTTGGCCACGATGGCCAGCAGCTTGGTGCGCGTCTGGCTCAAATCAAGGCCCGCCAGCACTTCGGCCGTGTCGCGCAGCTGCGGAATAGCTTTGGGCGACACGAACGAGCCAAAGTCCAGCGTATCAAAGCCCACCGCCAGCAGCGCGTTGAGGTAGGCCGTTTTGGTGGCCGTGGGAATGAATTCGGTGAGGCCCTGCATGGCGTCGCGCGGGCATTCGATGAGCTTCATAATGGGAGCGGGTAAGGGGCGGGAATGGGCTGCAAAGGTAGCAGCCTGCTCCGCGCAGGCGGCCGGTGCGCAACCAGGGCGCATTCCGGGCGAACCAGCGGGCGGCGGGCGGTGTTTGGGAATCATGCAAATTCAGATGGATTCTACCACTACCCGGCCGGTTCCCCGGCCGCTTCGGGGCTGGCTGTGGGCGGTGCTGGCGGGCGCGGCGCTTGCGCTCGGCAGCTGCAGCAAGCAGCAAACGCTCCAGGCCATTTTTCAGAAGTCTACTCCGCATCAGGCGTATGCCCACCAGCTTGCCCAAGCCGGCCTCGACCGTCGCCCCGCCGGCCGCGCCTGGCTCGCGGCGGCCGCTCAGGCTCTGCGCGACTCGCTGATAGTACCGATGCCCTTCGCCGAAACCGGCTATTTCCGGCCCGAAGTGCCGGCCGCGGCCAGCTACCGCTATGCCGTGCGCGCCGGCGAGCAGGTTCACGTCAGCCTCACGCTGGCTCCCGGGGCAAATGCCCGCGTGTTCCTCGATGCGTTTGAGGTGAACACTGCGCAAACGCCAACCCCGCTGGCCAGCGCCGATACCGTGGTGCTCGACTTCCGCTACCGAGTCGAAACCGACGGCCAACACTTGCTGCGCGTGCAGCCCGAGCTGCTGGCCGCCGGCCGCTACACCCTGCGCGTGGCCCGCGAGCCCAGCCTGAGCACGTTTCCGGTGCGGGGCCGCACCGATGCCGCCGCCGCCAGCTTCTGGGGGGCCGACCGCGACGGCGGGGCGCGCCGCCACGAGGGCATCGACATTTTCGCCCCGCGCGGCACGCCCGCCATCGCGGCCACCGATGGCTTCATTACCCGCACCGGCGAAACGCCGCTGGGCGGCCGCGTGGTGTGGCTGGCCGATGCCGCCCACGGCGAACACCTCTACTACGCTCACCTCGATAAACAATTGGTGAGCCCCGGCCAGCACGTGCGGGCCGGCGACACGCTGGGCCTGGTGGGCAACACCGGCAACGCCCGCACCACGGCCCCGCACCTGCACTTTGGCATCTACCGCAGCGGCCGGGGCGCGGTCGACCCGTTTCCGTTCGTGCAGCGCGCCGCCACGCCCCCCGCGCCCCAGGCCGGCCCCGACCGCCGGGGCGAATTTGTGCGGCTGCGAGCGGCTACGGCGCTTCGGCCTGCGCCGGCCGCTACTGCTGGCCGCCAATCGGTTAGGGTGTCAAAACAATTGCCCTTGCTGGTGCTCGGCCAGCAGGGCGCGGTGCTGCGTGTGCAAACGCCCGCGGGGCAAGTTGGCTACGTAGCGAGGCAGGAGGTGGTAGCGGCGGGGAGCACGCCATTGCGCCGATTGATGCTACCGGCTGCCCTGGAGCTGCGTAGCCAGCCGGTGGCTGTCGCGCCGGCCCGGGCGGCGCTGGCGGCCCGCATGGCCGTGGCCGTGCTGGGCGAGGCCAACGGGTTCAGCCTACTACGCGGCCCGCAGGGCCAGGTAGGCTGGGCTCTCATCTAGCTGGAGGCGGTACCAACGGCAAACAGTTCGGCGCAAGTGATATACCCGCCCGCCCCCGGCCGAACATTGGAATGGGACCGCAGGAGCAACCCCGGCCGTGGGCTTGCGTTAGCTGGCCCAGAGCTGTACTTTGCGGCCGTTGTCGCCGTACGGTGGCTGTTTTCACTCCTAAACCCGTAAATCATGCCTGAATCTACATCCCCCAACTGGGCCGACATGGCCGCCTCGCTGCTCGGCAAGCTTTCGGGCGGGGTTGAGCTTAGCTGCGCCTTCGACCAGATGGAGCTGCAGGTGCCCAACCCCCAGAACCCCAGCGCCCCCGCCGCCACCTGGAAGCTGAACGGCTCGCTCCGCATCCGCACCCGCGGCGAGCAGCCGGCCGCTGCTCCGGCCGCCCTGCAGCCCCAGCTCGCCGCCAGCCGCCCCGAGCCCGGTGCCTAGCGCGCTCGAAATCGAGGCCCAACTGGTCATCAACTGGAACGGGCACCCACTGCAATTGGCGGCGGCCGGCACCTACCTCATCCTCAACATTCCGAGCCAGGACGTGCTCGACCAGCTCACGGCCGGCCCGCCCAAGGCCCCCGGTGCCCCCAAAGCGCCCAAGCCCCCTGGGCCCGACCCGCTGCAGCAAATCAACGACCTGATGCGCCGCCTCGGTTGGGTGCTCGACCTGCGCGTGGGCGGCAAAACCTACGTCACGTTCGGGGTGCAGCGCACGCCCAAAATCACGCTCAACGCCGTGCTGGGTAAGATTGGCTCTTTTTTCAAATAAGCAATTCCGCGCCCGGATTCCGGCGCAGAAGATTTGGGCAAATGCCGGCCGGAATGCAACTAATTCCGGCCGGTGTAGTTTCGTAGCTACATTCCTGGCGCTACCCCAATGAACCCTGATTCTGACCGCGATAACCAGATTGGTGCCCGTCGGCGGGCCTCGTCGTTTGGGCGCATCGAGCGCCTGCCGCCGCTGCTGCTGGCGGGCTACCTGGGCATGCTGGCCATTGCCATCATGTTCGCGATTCTGATTGCGGCTTACGTGCAGGCGCGCATCAACAGCGGCGTGCCTACCGGGCTCTACGCGCTGCCGCGCTACTTCTCGCTCAGCACCATTGTGCTGCTCATTAGCAGCTACACCATGGGCCAGGCCCCGCGCCTCTATGCCCAGGATGACCTTGCCGGTTTGGCGCGCTGCCTGGTGGCCACGCTGCTGCTGGGCTGCGTGTTTGCCGGGCTGCAAGTGCTTGGCTGGCGCGAATTGCTGCAGCACGGCGTCGCCTTCCGGGGCGAGGGCAGCCACAGCAGCGGGCAGTTTCTCTACCTGATTTCGGCCCTGCACGTGGCGCACCTGCTGGGCGGCATGCTGCTGCTGCTGGCCATTATCCTGCGGGTAGCCCATGCCGAGCGCGATGCCGTGCGCACGCTCGTTTTCATTCGCAACCCCTACCACCGCCGGCACCTGCGCCTGCTGGGCACCTATTGGCACTTCATCGATGTGCTGTGGGTGGTGCTGTTCGCGGTGTTTCTGTTTATGTATTGAGGACCCGGCTGTTAATTGGAGTTTGCGAAGGACGTCAGCCCGCCAAGGTGGTTTGTAGTCAATTGATACTTGCTACGAATCCTTGCGCCCTGATAAGGCCTTTTGCAAGCTCAGGTGACAGAGTAAACGAATCCGAAACAATTACGGCTTCACTTCCAGCCAGCCTTTGAAGTGGCGGCCATCAGTGTAAGTGGCTAAATAATAATACGTTCCGGCCTGGCCTCCGCCAGCCCATCGAAAATCCCGGTCCGACGATTCGAACACCGGCTGGCCCCAGCGCGAAAACACCTGAATGCGGGCGAAGCGGTTGTCGCAAAAATCGACCGGCAGCTCGGGCAGGCGGAACTCATCGTTCTGTTGGTCGCCGTTGGGCGTGATGATGTTGTAGAGCTTGAGGGCGGGCGAAGCGGGCGTTTCGACCTCAAAGCGTATGGTTTGGCGCTGGGGCAGGGGGCGGCAGGTGCCATCCAGCAGCTGGAAGGTGACATCGAGCGGGCGGTGCAGGTTCACGGCTCCGCAGCTCACATCCCACACAAAAGTGCCGGTGGCGCTGCCCGCGCCGTTGCGGGCCGTGAAGCGCATGCCGGCCTCGGCCAGTGTAAAATTTTCGCTGCCGGCCGTTAGCGACAGGTTGTCGCCGTTGACATCGGTACCAATGAAATCGAGGGAATAGGTGGCCCCCAGCGGCAGGCGCACCAGCGGGGGCTCGCCCGGGGCCGGGGGCGGCGGCAGTGGTGCTGCTGGGCGCAACACCGGGGCCGTATTGGCATAGCGCACCACCACGGCCACGTTCACCGTGGCCGTTTGGCGCACTCCGCACGGAGCCGTGACGGCCGTTAGCTGGAACACCCGTACCGAGTCGCCGGCCAGCACGCGGCAGTCTACGGGCCAGCGAAACCGGGCCTGCAGCGGGTTGCCCGGGCTGGCAGGCGTAAGCGTGGCCCCCAGGTCGGCCGGCGCAAAGCCCTGGCCGGTGAGCTCCAGCTGCACGCTCTGGTTGAAGGGCGCGGTGGCCTGCACGTCGAAGCTCACCACGTCGCCCACGCGCACCACCAGCGGCCGGCCCACGGGCGCAGTAGTTGCCACAGTAGGCGGCCCGCTGGGCGCGGGCACCGAAATAAACGCCACCCGCACGGTGTCGCGCTTGGGCAGGCTGCAGCCGTCGTCGGCCACCATCACATCGAGCAAAAAGACCTTGCCTTTGGTGTCGGCGCACTCCGGGAAGCACAGGGTGCTGCTGAGGGTGTCGGGCTGGCCGACGGCGTGCACGGTGCCCGCACTGGCCGTGGCGAAGGTGGGCAGCGGCCCGGTAAAATTCACCGCCCGCACAGACAGCGTCAGGCGCGAATTTAAGTCGGGGTCGCTGAAACGCACCCGCACGCAGCGGTTGCCGCCCGGCCCCAGGCGCAGGGTGTCGCGGCCGGGTTGGTAGCGCACCGGCCCGGTGGTGCCAGGCAGCACGGCCACGGCCGGACGGGCATTGGGGGGGCAGGCCAGCACCATCAGCTGGAAGTCGCGGCGGGTTTCGCCAATCTTCTCGCCCCGGCGGAATTGCGAGCAGCGCACCCCAAACACGAAAAGCCCCAGGCTGGTGGGCCGGGCGCTCAGCCGGCCCGTGCGCCGCTCAATGCGCAGAGTAGGCGTGCCCGGCAGCGGGTTGGTGGCCCCCAGCCCGGCGTTCCAGCTGATGGGCGCATAGGGCGCGGGCGAAGCCGTGGGCCGGGGCGAGTTGATGCTGGCGTGGCCGTTGAGGGGCGTCACCAGGTCGTATGCCAGCGAGTCGCCGTCGGCATCGGCCCCGCCGAAATCGAAGTAGAAGGGCTCGTTGAGGCAGGAATATTCCGACAGCGCGGGAAATAGCCGTGGGGTGGAGTCGAAAAACGGCTGCCCGTTGCGCGTGACGGCCGGAAATTCGAGGTAAAAGGCTTCGGCCGCGTTGGCGGGGTTCACGATGTTGGCAATCGAGGCATTGCGGCAGCACTGCTCCACGGCGACGTAGTAGCCCTGCGGGCCATCGTAGGTTGCGGTGGGCAAGGTTATTTCCTTGCTATACACTAGCTTGCGGGTGCTCAGCGAAGGGCGGGCGCAGAGGGGGTTGGTGTAGCTCACCAGCGCGTTGCTGGTGATGGGCAGGGCTACGTCCTGCATCCGGTTATTGCTGGCCTTATCAAAAATACTGGCCGTGACGGTGCCCATAATCAAATCGGGCGTGCCGGCCACCGCATCGAAATAGAGGTTCAGCGTGAGGGTATACGATGTGCCGGTGGTGTGCGTTAGCTCCAGCTCGCCGCCCACAATGTGCGAGGCCCGGACCTGGCCGGCCAGCAGCAGCAGCAGGCCGCCAAGCAGCAGCCAGGCAGCGCAGCTTGGGCCCGGTAGGAGGCGCGGCGACCAGAAATAACGGAAAAAGCGCATTCAATCTGTATTATGCCGAAATATACACCGGCCTGCGGCTTTGCCGGCTTGGCTGCGGGCAGGGCCGGCTCCGTACAAGGGCCGGGCGGCGGTGCGGCCCGTTATTTTTGCCCGGGCTGGCTGATTTCCTGCCTTTTTTTCGCTGTGCATTTGCCTTTGTTTTCCATGAAAATACGTTCCTGCGCGTTGCTACTGGTTTTGCTGCTGCTTGCCGGCCCGGGCCGCCTGGCTGCCCAATCCGGCATCCCCACGCTCAAGCCCGCAGACCTTGCGGGGGGCCAAACCTGCGCCGCGGCCCGCATGAGCACTCCGCAGCGGGTGGCCACGGCTTCGGTGGCGCACCGCGCCAAAATGGAGCGCTACGATGTGAAGTACTACAAGCTCGACCTAGCCCTGGAAAATACCTCGCTCAACATTGCCGGCTCGGTGTGGATGCGCGTGCGGGTGGGGACGCTGGCGCTCGACTCGCTGGCGTTTGAGCTGTATCAGGGTGCCTCGGGGGCGGCCACGCTACTCATCGACTCGGTGGTGGTGAACGGGCGACGCTCGCCGGGCATTCGGCGCGTGGGCAACGATGCTACGGCGGCGCTGGCCCAGCCTGCCGCCGCCGGCTCGCTCGCCGATGCCCGCATCTACTACCACGGCTCGGCCCCGGCAGCCGGTACGGCAGCCATCGGCAACGGCTTCAACAACCGCAGCAAAGTGCGGGTGAACGGGGCCGACAAGCCCTATAACGTTACCTGGAGCCTGTCGGAGCCGTTTGCGGCCCACGAGTGGTTCCCGTGCAAGCAAGTGCTCACCGACAAAGCCGATTCCAGTGACGTGTGGGTGACGACCACGCTGCCCAACAAGGTGGGCTCGAACGGGGTGTTGGTGCGCACTGTGGCGCTGCCCGCCAATAAGGTGCGCTACGAGTGGAAATCGCGGCACCCGATTGATTACTACCTGATTTCGGTGGCCGTGGCCCCGTATCTCGAAACCGTGAGTTACGCCCACCCGGTGGGCGGACCCGTGGTGCCCATCGTCGATTACGTGTACGACCAGAGTACGCTTAGCTTCTACCAAAGCGAAATTAACCGCACCGCCGGCTTCATCGAAAACTACTCCAATCTGGTGGGCCTCTACCCGTTTGCCGATGAGAAGTATGGCCACAGCATGGCCCCGCTCGGCGGCGGCATGGAGCACCAGACCATGACCACGCAGGACGGCTTCACGTTCACGCTCACGGCCCACGAGCTGTTCCATCAGTGGTTTGGCGACAACGTGACCTGCGCCAGCTGGGAAGACATCTGGCTGAACGAAGGCTTTGCCTCATACGGCGAGTACCTGTCGCTGCAGGCCTTCGCGCCCGCCGATGCCCGCGGCTGGATGGATAATGCCCACGAATATGCCCAGCGAAATGATGGCACCATTTACGTGCCCGATACCACCAATGTCGGGCGCATTTTCGACTACTACCTCACCTACAAAAAAGGCGCGGCCGTGGTGCACATGCTGCGCTACCTGCTGAACGACGATACCAAATTCTTCCGCGCCCTGCGCACCTACCAGAGCCAGTACCGTGGCCGCACCGCCCGCACCGCCGACCTGCAGCGCGTGTTCGAAGCCGAAGCCGGCCGGCCGCTGGGCTACTTTTTCCAGCAGTGGTTTCGGGGGCAGGGCTACCCCACTTTTAATGGCCGCTGGAACCAAGTGGGCAGCACCGTGGTGCTGCGCGTTACGGAAACGGCCTCGGTGCCCAGCGCTACTCCGTTTTTCGATACTGACGTGGATTACCGCCTCACCTTCAGCAACGGCACCACCCAAACCGTGCGCCTGCACCAGGGCCAGCCGGTGCAAACCTTCCAGTTTGCCGCTACCGGCACCGTGGCCAGCATTGCCGTCGACCCCGACCAGTGGGTGCTCGACCTGCCTGCGCCCGCGCCGGTGCGCGACAATTCCCTGGCGCTGGCCACGCACACCGCCGGCAACCTGGCGCCGCTGTCCCTGTTTCCCATTCCGTGCCACGACGTGTTGAACCTCGCCGCTCTGCCCGCGCCCACCGTGCGCGGCGAAGTAGTGGATGCCACTGGCCGCGTGGTGCTAAAACAGGAGTTGCGCGCTTCCCAACCCCAGCTTGACACGCGCGCCCTGGCCCCGGGCCTGTACTACCTGCGCCTGCTCGGACCAACCGGCGAAATGTTGGGCCGCGGTCAGTTTGTTCGGGAGTGACGTTTTAGAGAAAATGGGCTTACCTAAACTAAACAGCTGTCATCCTGAGCGCAGCGAAGGACCTTATCAAAGCAGAACAAGTTGTTCGCTCGTGATAAGGTCCTTCGCTGCGCTCAGGATGACAGCTTTATTGGTTACAGCTGCCGATTCAGTCTTTAAAACCGCTGATAATATTCCGGAATCAGCGCCGCAGTTTCCGGCGTGGGCGGCGGGGCGGCCAGCAAATCGCGCAGCAGCTCCTCAAACGAGGCCGCGGGCGTGAAGCCCGGCTGGCGCACCGCGTTGCTGGCCACGCGAATAAACAACGGCTCCCCGTTCACGGCCACCAGGTCGATGGTGACCAGGCCGAAGCGCTGGTTGCAGTCGCCGGTATCGGGGCAGTCGGTGGGGTTGGGCTTGAATAGCTGCTTGAGCGTGGTTTCGGCCAGGTGGTCTTTGCGCTGGGTGCATTGGTCGGCACAGGCGCGGTGGTAGCCCAGGCCCACCAGCCGCTCGCCCAGGTGCTCGTAGAAATGCCGGAAATTGCCGGGCCCGATGCTGGCATCGTAAAACAACAGCACGCCCTCGCGGCCGTTTTCGCGAAGGGGCTGCACCTGAAAGCCGCGCCGGCCGCCCGCCCCGCCTTTGTGCAGGTGGTAGGCCTTGAAGTAGGGCTCCAGCCAGTTCAGAAACACGTGCTGCCCAACCCAGCGGGCGTGGCGGCGGGCCTGTGCCGGCGTGAGCGTCACGGCGTGCCAGGCCGCCGGGACGGCCGCTTTCGATTGGAATAATTTCTGGATGAAATGGAACAAGGCTGCAAATCGTAGTGGTGTCGAAACACCGGCCCGGGCAAATAGTTTACGCGGCCGGGCGGCCAAAGGGCCCGCCAAACCGCTACCAAAGCGGGCAGAAAGCTGAAATCGAGCCACAAAAAAAGCCGGCTCCCGCAGTGGGGAGCCGGCTTGGCTTGTAACGGTTGCGGCGCGGGGCTTATTTCACCCGCGTCCAGGTCTGCGACTTGCCGATGAGCGAGAAGCCGATGTAGCCTTTCACTTCCATCGTGTTCTGGCTTTCCATCTTCATGTAGCAGGAGTAGGTTTTGCCGCTTTCCGGGTCGTAGATTTTGCCATCGTCCCACTTGTTATCGCTGTCGTACTTGAAGCCCTGCATGAACACCAGGCCCAGGCGGGGGCGGCTGCGCAGCTTGGGGTCGGGGTTTTCCGAATCGGTTTTAGGCTTGCCGGTTTTGGGGTCGTTGGGCACGGTCAGGCTCACGATTTTACCGCACAGCTTGTCGCCGCACTTGTAGATTTCAAACGTTGCCTTCTTCTCCGCATTGGTCCACACACCCAGTGGCGACATGGATTGAGCGGAGGCCATGCGGGCGGCACCCAACACAAGGAGAACAAGGAGGAGCAGGGTTTTTTTCATTTCGAGATGAAGGTTGAGTGGGTTGGTGAGGAAAAGGTAAGGGAAAATTCCCGACAGCCGCCGGTGCGTGGCTAGTGCAGGGTTTGCAAGTTTACGGCCAGTTTTGGGCCAGGCCTATTTTTAACCTGGATTTAACCTCCGGGCGAAAAAAAATCAACCTGATAATCAACTGTAAAAGGCCATTGGCAGCCCAATCGACCAAAAAAACGCTTGGAAACTTTGAACCTTAGCCCCCGCTATTAACTTTACCGCTCAGTAGTGAGTGCTACGGCCTTGCTCAAGCAGTCCTAAGGTGCTGGGCCGCGCGAGCAAGTGTTATGTCGAACGTAAAGAAAGGAGGTACAAAATGTCTAGTAGTCCCAACCAAATCCTGCCAAGCCTGTCGAATGTCGTACGCTTCACCGCAGTACGCGCCTAACAACAGCTTCGTGGGGTAGCTCCTAAGGCTGCCCACATTCGGCCAGGTCTTATCTGAAAGACGCCGGAACTGTACCCCAGTTTCGCCGCTTGGTAAGATTTGAAGGATTAGATGCCCGGTTTGCCCAGCCGCCCTTTAGTGGGACGGCAAAGGCAGGCCGGGCATCGCTGCGTTCGGGCGTTTCGGCTAACGGGAGGTAGCGGGCTTTTTCTTCTTAGTAGCCGTTTTCGCCGGAGTCGATTTCGCTTGTGTCGAAACCTTGGCAGTTGGCCGTGCAGTAGCTTTCCGCGTCTTAGCTGCTTTTGCACCGGTTTTTGCCACTGTCTTTGCTTTCGCAACGGGCTTGGTGGAGGCTTTGCGCGTTGTAGCAGTTTTTGCTGCCGGCTTGCGAGCAGCAACGCGGCGGCTCACCGGGAGCTTCGGCAGCACCTTGGGCAGCGCCGTGACTGGCGCAGCTGTTTCTTCCACAGCCACTGTGCGCGCCGGCATCGCCGGCACGGGCGAGGCAACTCGTGCGGCAGCGGTAACTGTAGCGACAGTTGGCGCTTTCGCCCTGGCCGTGGCCACTACGCCAGTGCCCGGCCCCAGCACGCGCCGCACCTGCATGAAGCGGCGTTCGTAGTCAGAATCTTCCACCTGGCTCACTTTCACGAAAGGCTCGCGGCGCGACGAGGAGGCGTGCACGAAGCGCAGGGGCAACTCGCCCCGGCGCGAGATGACAATGCCGGCGTGGCCCGGGGTGGTACTGGTTTGGGCGGTGCCGGTGAACACGACGATGTCGCCGGGCTGGGCTTCGGCGCGGGCCACGGGTCGGCCCACGTCGACGAGCAGAGCCGTGGAATGCGGAATGGGCACCCCGAAATGCGCGAACGTGTACATGATGAACCCCGAGCAGTCGAAGCCCGTGAGCGGCGAGGTGCCGGCCCACACGTAGGGCGTGCCGCGCTGGGCCAGCCCGAAGGCCACGATGCTGTCGGCCCGGGCCAGGTTGGCGGGGGCCGAAGGAGCAAGGGCGGCGGGGGAGTACGCCACTTGCTGAACGGGGGCTTTTTCGGGCATCGGGCCGGGCTTGCGGTTGCCCAGACGCGGCAACATGGCCAGCATCGCCACGAGCAGGACGCCAAAAATCATCCAGATATACCGCATGCTGCTGAAAAAAAACGTAGAAGTGGCCGGGTAAGCGCCACGCTAGGCCCTAACGGAGCCGGGCGCTGCTAGGTTGGAGGCAACCCGGCGGCCTTACTTTGCGCCCTTGCTAGTCCCTCAACTAATTCCGAATGCCTAGAAATTCCACTGCCGCGCTCCGCGCTTTCGCCCTGGCCGGGCTGCTGACTTGTCAATTGGGTACGGCCACGGCCGCCCCGGGCCCTGCGGCCGCCGTACCCTCGCTGCGCTACACGCTGAGCATGCCGCTGCCGCAATCGCACTACTTTGAAGTTCAACTGGAGTTGGGCGGCTTCGGGGCCGACTACACCGACCTGAAAATGCCGGTGTGGGCCCCGGGCTCGTACCTGGTGCGCGAGTTCTCTAAAAACGTGGAGGGCTTTGAGGCCCGCACCGCTGCCGGCCAGCCGCTGGAGGTGGAGAAAATCAACAAGAACACCTGGCGCGTGAAGCACCCCAAGCAGGGCAGCTTCCGGGTGAGCTACCGCGTGTATGCGTTTGAGTTGAGCGTGCGTACCTCGTTTATCGACGCCGACCACGGCTACCTCAACGGCAGTAGCGTGTTCATGTACCCCGCTGATAACAAGATGCTGCCCAGCACTGTGGTGGTGCAGCCCGCCGCCGGCTGGAGCCAAGTGAGCACGGCCCTGCGCCCGGGCACCGGCAAGTTCACCTACAAAGCCGCGAGCTACGACGAACTGGCCGACTCGCCGATGGAAATCGGCAACCAAAAAGTGCTGGAATTCACGGCCAACGGCACGCCGCACCAGGTGGCCATGTACGGCCAGTACACCGCCGACGATGCCAAAATTGTGGCCGACATGAAGCGCGTAGTGGAAGAAGCGCACCGCGTGGTGGGCCAGAACCCACTCGACCATTACGTATTCATCGTGCACAATCTGGAGCGCGGCGGCGGCGGCCTCGAGCACCTGTATTCGACCACGCTGGAGGTGGGCCGCACCGCTTACAGCACCGATGCGGGCATGAAATCCTTCCTCGGGCTGGTGGCGCACGAGTACTTCCACCTCTGGAACGTGAAGCGCATCCGGCCGGTGGCGCTGGGGCCGTTCAACTACGACCAGGAGAACTACACGCACATGCTGTGGGTGAGCGAGGGCATGACCGAATACTACTCGAAGCAGATTCTGGCGCGGGCCGGCGTGCTCACGCAGGCCGAGTACCTGGGCCGTCTCGGCAACGCCATCACGGAGGTGGAGAACACGCCCGGCAACCGTATCCAATCGGCTGCCGAGTCGAGCTTCGACGCCTGGATTAAGTATTACCGACCCAACGAAAACGCCAACAACACCCAAATCAGCTACTACTCGAAGGGCGACCTCATCGGAACCTGGCTCGATTTAAACATTGCCCAGGCTACCCAGGGCAAGAAGCACCTCGACGACGTGATGCGCCTGCTCTACGACACGTATTACCTGAAAGCCAAGCGTGGCTTTACCGATAAGGAGTACCAGGATGCCGTGGCCACCGTGGCCGGCCGCCGCTTCGACAGCTTCTTCCAGAACAGCGTGTACGGCACCCAGCCCATCGATTTTGCTACGGCGCTGGGCTACGCCGGCCTCACGATTACGAGTGTGCCCGCCACGCAGGGCACACTGGGCGCCTCGTTCTCGAACCGCACCGGCAAGCTGCTGGTAACCGCCGTGAAACGCGACGGCGCCGCCTGGACCACCGGCCTCAGCGCCACTGACGAAGTGGTGCTCATCAACGGCGCCGCGCCCAGCGAGGAAACCGTAAAGGCCCTGGCCGGCGGCCCCGTGGGCAGCGAAGTAACCCTGCAGGTGCGCCGCGACGGCCTCCTGCGCGACGTGAAGCTGAAGATGCTGGCCGATACGGACCGTAAATTCACCGTTCAGCCGGTAGCCAGCCCCACGCCCGCCCAGCAGGCCGTGCTGGCCAAGTGGCTGGGCAAGTAGGGCGGAGCCTTTGCGCCGCGAACCGTGGGATTATTCTTGCAACAAAAAAGCCCGTGCAGCTTGCACGGGCTTTTTTGTTGTATCAACGGCCACCGTAATCTGCGGAATCCGTCAAATTCGTTAGAATCTGCGGTCCTTACTTAATCCGCTTCAGCGCCACTTCGCGCACGGGCGCAATCACCAGCGGCACTTTCTCTACTTTCACGGAGGAAGTATCGAGGCCGAAGTACTGGTCTTCGGAGGCGATAAACTGGCGGATGTAGAAGTAGGCCTGCATCACGAGCTTCTCCTGGGTCGGGAAGTCGTTCTCGACGGAGAGGAATTTCTCCAGCACCACAAAGCGGAAATCGCCGGTGACGTGCTGCTTGTTCAGCGACTCGTAGCGCGAGGTGATGTCCACTTCCTTGTTGCGCACGAGGTCCTCAATCACCTTGCGGAAGTAGAGGTTGATGCGCTGCTGCACCCGGAAACCGAGGCGGAAATTGATGCGGAACACATCGTCCTTGGCCACTTCGCTCACCTTATACTCCATCGTATACGGCTCGTCGGTGGTATCGACGTGGATGAACCAGTAGATATCGGCCCGCTTGGGGCGCTTCTGGAAGATGGAGTAGATGATTTTCTGCTCAATCTCGGAGCTGCGCTCGGCCGAAGTGAGGAACACCAGGTGGGTCGAGTATTTCGGGATGGTATCGTCGTCGCTCAGCTGTTTGAGGGCGTCGACGTAGGGCTCCAGCTTCACGAATTCCGTGAGGCGGCGCTTGATGTAGTAGGCCTTCAGCCACACGTACATCACGCCCATGAGCGTGCCGCCGATGGCCAGCGACACCCAGCCGCCGTGCGGAAACTTAATCATGTTGGCAATCAGGAACGAGCCCTCGATAATGCCATACACAACCGCGAACAGGATGATGAGCGGCAGCGCCACCTTCTTGGCCTTCAGCCAGACGGTGAGCAAAATGGTGGTCATCAGCATGGTAAGCGTGATGGCCAGGCCGTAGGCCGCTTCCATGTTGGTCGACTCGCGGAAGTAGAGCACCACCCCGATGCAGCCCAGCAGCAGCAGCCGGTTCATGCTCGGCACGAAGAGCTGGCCCTTCACGTCGGTAGGGTAGTTGAGTTTTACTTTCGGCCACATATTCAGGCGAATAGCCTCGGCTACCAGCGTGAACGAACCTGTGATGAGGGCCTGCGAAGCAATGATGGCCGCGATGGTGGCAATGCTGATGCCGATAAGCAGAAACCACTGCGGCATGAGGGCATAGAACGGGTTTTTGCCGTTCAGCATCTGGCCTTGGTGGGCCAGCAGCCAGGCGCCCTGGCCCAGGTAGTTGAGCAGCAGCGTGGTTTTCACGAAAGTCCAGCTGATGCGGATGTTGCCCTTGCCGCAGTGGCCCAGGTCGGAGTACAATGCCTCGGCCCCGGTGGTGCAGAGGAACACCGAGCCCAATAGCCAGAAGCCGCCGGGGTAGTGCACCAGTAAATCGTAGGCGTAGTAGGGGTTGATGGCCTTCAGAATGACCGGGTTCTGGATAATCCAGCTCGTGCCCAGCACGCCAAGCATCGTGAACCACAGAAACATAATCGGCCCGAAAGCCTTGCCTACAATCTGAGTCCCAAAGCTTTGGAGCAGGAAAAGCCCCGCGATGATGCCAATGACGATGTAAACGACAATATCCTGCGTGAGCGTCGGAAACACGTTCTTGAGCCCTTCGACCGCTGATGATACCGAGATGGGCGGCGTAATCACGCCATCGGCCAGCAGAGCCGAGCCGCCGATGATGGCCACGGCCGAGAGCCAGGCCCCGCGCCGCCGCACCAGGGCGTAGAGCGAGAAAATGCCGCCTTCGCCGTTGTTGTCCGCGTTCAGCGTGAGCAGCACATACTTCACGGTGGTTTGCAGCGTCAGCGTCCAGATAACGCAGGAGATGCCGCCCAGTACCAGATGCGCGTCAATCAAATCGGGCACGGTGCCGCTTTTGAGGATGGACGACATCACGTAGAGCGGCGAGGTGCCGATGTCGCCGTAGATAATGCCCAGGGCAATCAGCAGCCCCGCCCCGGATATGGCGGTGTGCGAGTGTTTCGTATCGGAACTCATAGGAAGGTAAAGGTCAGGTATCGGGAGAGGCGAGGGCTATAATTGGTTTACGGGGCGCGAAGGTAGCAGATGCGGCCCGGCCCGCAGCCTTACGGAGGCGGCTGGGTATTGGACACAATTGATGAAAACGTTTGTCATCCTGAGCGCAGCGAAGGACCTTATCACGTTCGGACGAAGTGTTCTGGCGTGATAAGGTCCCTCGCTGCGCTCAGGATGACAAACGAATTATTCACGACCCTCAAACACTGCCGGGCCAGTGAAGCCGGATGAATCACCAGCGGCGGCCGCTTCGGCAGCTTGCTGAGCGGCCAAGCGCATGGCCTCATCAGCGGCGGCCAGCTCGGCGGCGGCTTGCCGGGCAGCGTGGTCGTGCACCCGGAAAATGCGGCGGTTCAGCTCGGCAGTGAGGCGCTGCCAGGGCGGCGTTTCGCCGGGCAGGGCGAAGTTGACCACCTCGCGGCCCAGCCGGTGTAGGCGCAGGCGGTTGGTGCCGCGGTGCCCGTAGGCTAGCAGCAGGCCGGTAAGAGCCATACCCAGCATGGCCGGGCCGGTGCGCAGCCCGTTCTGCAAGTACACAATCATCACAAAAGCCAGCCCCAGGCCACCCAGCAAAAACCACAGTATCCAGCGCACGTGGGCCACGTCGGCCCGCTCCAGCTCGCGCAGCAGAAACTCGCGGCCCTGCACCGTCACGCTGGTATCGGTAATGAGCACGCGGCCGTCGTCGGATTTCACCTCGGGCAGCGGCGGCAGCTCGGGCACCAGCTCGGTGGCTGGCGCATACGTAGGACCGGTGGCCGGGGGCGATTCGGGGGGCGCAGGCAGCAAAGAGGCCCCGGAAAGTTGTTCCGGGGCCACGTTGGGCTGGTCAGCAGTGGGCTGGGCTTCGAAGGGATTCATGGTCTTGGAAACAGCCGGAATGGTGCTGGTGGGGCGGCTCCAGGTAGGGGCCGCCGTGCGGGTAGCGGCGGGAGAGTGTCCCTGCCGGGCACGGCCCGCCGCTACGCTCGCTCAGTTGTTTACTTTCAGCAGCTCCACGTCGAAAATCAACGCGGTATCGCCGGGAATGTCGCGGCCCGCGCCCCGCTTGCCGTAGGCCAAGTCGGAGGGAATGTAGAGGCGGTATTTCGAGCCTTCGGGCATGAGCTGCAGGGCCTCAGTCCAGCCGGCAATCACGCCGTTCACGGGGAAGGTGGCGGGCTGGCCGCGCTGGTAGCTGCTGTCGAACACGGTGCCGTTAATCAGGGTGCCGTGGTAGTGCGTGGTTACCGACGAGCGCAGCGTGGGCTTGGGGCCGGTGCCTTGGGTGATAACCTCGTACTGCAGGCCGCTGGGCAGGGTGGTGACGCCGGCCTTTTTGGCGTTTTCGGCGAGGAAGGCTTCGCCTTCGGCTTTGTTGTTTTTCATGGTTTCGGGGTCTTGGGTGTCGTCTTCATCGGCGCCGCCCATCTGCTCCTGCAGTTGTTGCATGGCGGCCTGCATCTGCTCCTGGGTGAGGCGGCTGGGGAGGCCCTGGAGGCCTTCCTTCAGCGCGCCGGCCAGGGTGTCCACATCGAGGTCGAGGCCCTGCTGGGCGAAGTTGCGGGCCAGGTCGCGGCCGATGATGTAGCTCACCTGAGCCTGGTGGGAATCGAGGTTCATAAAACCGGGAAGGGGGATTGGTGAAGCGGCGGGGCGGCAGCGGGCCGCCGCTCGCCGCGGTGAAAAAGGGTTGCCACGGGTTACGCCGTTGCGGGGGCAAGGTTCCAAAAGCCGCGCCGAACCGGCCGGCTCCGCCGCATTGGCCGACGCTTCAACAAAAAAGCCCGGCTAATGGGCCGGGCTTTTTTACTAAATAATGCGAATAGAGCAAACTAACGATAGAATAGCGGTTAGCAGTAGTGGTGGTGGTCGTCGTCGCCATGGAAGAAGAACGTCAGGTCGAGGTCGGCCAGTTTGGCAGCCAGGTAGGCTACGCCGCCAGCCAGCAGCAGCGAGGAAAACGAGAAAGCGGTGGCCTTTTTCATATCAAATGGAGAAATAGTCGGTGTTAAATCTGGTGCAAATATACGACATAAAGCGGGTAATGTTATGCATGCAGCATAAATAATGCTTTGATAACAATGCCTGATGAGTTGATAGCCAGAAGTGTGCAAACGCGTGCGCGAGCTAAAAGCCCACACTACAGCCCAAAATCGGCTACCTCGCGCACGCCGCCCACGGGCAGGTCGCCCAGCCAGATGCCGGCCACCCGCACGCGCACCAGTCGCAGGGTGGGGAAGCCCACGGCGGCCCTCATCTTGCGCACCTGGCGGTACTTGCCTTCGGTGAGGGTGATGCTGACCCAGGAGGTAGGGCCGTGGCGGTCGTCGCGGATTTTGCGGCTGCGCGGGGCGAACGGTGGGGCGGGGTCGAGGCGGGCGGCGGTGCAGGGGCTGGTGCGGTAGCGCACATCGTGAATGCCAATTTCGACGCCGGTTTGTAATTGCGCGATGGCGTCGTCGGTTATCAGGCCGTCGACCTGGGCGTAGTATTCCTTCTCCACTTTTTTGCTGCGCACCAGCTCGCTCGTGCGGCCATCGGTAGTAAGCAGGAGCAAGCCTTCGCTGTCCTCGTCGAGCCGGCCGATGGCCATAATGCCTTCGGGAAAGTCGTGGAACTCGCCCAGCTTTTTCTTTTTGGCCTCGCCCACAAACTGGCTGAGGTAGCCATAGGGCTTGTGAATGAGAAAGTGGCGGTGGTCCATAAAATTCCAACAAAAATTACCTCGACGCTAAAGGCGCTAAAGTGGCTGTTTTTCTAGCAAAAAAACCAGCTGTAGCCGCCCCGCAATACGGCAAAAGTAGGCGGAGCTGCGTTTGCGCGGCGAATCCTTGCTACCTACCCGGCGCGTAAGGAGCATACACGCAAACTCCTCTTTCAAATGCCAAACCCTACAAATTCCTACGTGCGCTACGCCGATGGCGTGGAACAAATCCAGCCCAACGAAGACCAGTTGGGCGATGAAACGGTGGCCTCGATGGCGCGCGTGAACCGCTTCATGTTCGAGAAGAACCGCCACGCCATCCGCGACGCCCACGCCAAAAGCCACGGCATACTGCGCGGCGAGCTGCACATTCCGGCCGACTTGCCCGCCCACCTGGCCCAGGGCATGTTTGTGCCGGGCAAAACGTACGGCGTGATTATCCGGCTGTCGTCGGCCCCGGGCGCTATCGACCCCGATACCCAGGCGGCGGTGAAGGGCTGCGCGGTGAAAATCATTGGCGTCGAAGGCCGGAAGTTTCTGGCCGACCAGGCCGACGAGCTGACCCAGGATTTTCTGATGGTGAACGATACCATCATCCCGACCGGCGACGTGAAAAGCTACCACGATTTGCAACTGCGCCAGGAGAAGGTGATTCTGCACGGCCCGCAAATCGCGCAGGCCATCATCACCGAAGCCGGCACGCTCATCAACCAGGCGCTCGATGCCGTGGGCATTAAAAAGGAGTTGCCGCTGGTAGCCCCGGTGCACCCCAACAACAACATTCTGGGCGAAACCTACACCACGCTCGGTTCCATTCGCTTCGGCGACTACGTGGCCAAAGTGGGCTTGGCACCGCTCTCGGCCAACGTGCAGGCGCTGGCCGGGCAAAAAGTCGACATCACCGAGCCGGGCGGGTGGCGCGACCTGGTGGTTGACTTCTTCAAGAACCAGGGCGCCGAGTACGAGCTACGCGCCCAGCTCTGCACCGACCTGAACACCATGCCCGTCGAGGATGCGTCCATCGACTGGCCGCAGGACCAGAGCCCCTACCAGGCGCTGGGCCGCATCGTTATTCCGGCGCAGGACGCCTACAGCCCGGCCCGCCGCGTGTTTGCCGACGATGTGCTGTCGTTCAATCCCTTCCACTGCCTGCCCGAGCACCGGCCGCTGGGCTCCATCAACCGCGTGCGCATCAAGGCCTACGAGTCGTCGACGGCCTACCGGCACCACATGAATGCCCAGCCCCGCCGCGAGCCGCGCGACATCAGCGAACTGCCGGACTGAGGCGGCCTGAGGTTTAGTAGAATAACTTGAAAAACGCCATGCTGAGCGTAGTCGAAGCAACTCTGCCGATGCAGTAATTGATGTACTGCTGCACGCGAGCTGTTGCGGCTGCGCTGAGCATGGCGTTCTGGTTTAACGCCTACTTGCCAACTGCTCCGCGCTGTTGTGCCGCTCGGATTTTTTCGGCCACTTCCACCATCGGGGCTACCCAGATTTCCTTTTCGTGGGCATTGAGGTAGCGCAGCAGCTGGCGGTGCGCGGGCAGGGCCACGTTCAGGCCGTGCCCGCCGCCCACGCCGTGAAACAGAAACACCAGCAGCGTGTGCGAGGCTTGCGCTTTTTTAACTAAGTCAATCAGGTATTGGCCCGATTCGCCGTTTATCATGTAGCTGTCGATGTTGGCTAGGTCGACCTGGACGGCCGTTTGCAGGCCGGGCGACACGCCCCGGGCGGCCACAAAATCGGTTTTCAATTGGTCGTAAAATTTCACGCCGCCAATTTGCAGGTCGCCGCAGGGGTAGGCGAAGGTGCGGGCGGTTTTGCCGTCGATGGCCGCAAGCAAGGTGTTGTTGGCGCGGATTTCATCCACGGCCCGGCCTACGGTGTAGGTGTGCAGGTCGTGGTCGGGCTGCACGAAGCTGCGGCCGGGCAGGCTGCCATCGCAGGGGTGAAACAGGGCGTGGTTGCCCAGCTCGTGCCCGCGCCGGGCGGCGGCGCGCCATTCGGTCAGCCGCTTCGTTACCACCGGCGACGAGCCGATGAGATAGAAGGTACCGCGAAACTTCGCTGAATCCAGGGCGGGCACCACGTTGTCGAGGTCTACGTCGATGGCATCGTCGTAGGTCAGCACCACCGCGCACTGCTTGTTATTCCAGCTGATAGTTTGCGCAATTGTCGGGCTGTTTCCGGCGAGCAACGCCAGCAGCGTAAGTTTCGGGAGTAGTTGCATGAATGACGGGAGAAGGCCGGGCCGCAAAGATGCCGCTGCCCGCGCTGAACTCGTGCAAGCCGCTATTTTAGCTCCTCTACTTCCACGCGGCGGTTGCGCACGTCGGGTGAGGGGTAGCGCGGGCGCGTGTCGCCGTAGCCGACGGTGTTCAACCGCTCGGCGGCCACCCCGGCTTTCACCAGAAAATCTTTCACGGCCCCGGCCCGCTGCTCCGAAAGTGCCTGGTTTTTGTCGGGCTCACCGATTTTGTCGGCGTGGCCGGCAATGCGCAGCCGCAGCTCCGGGCGCGCTTTAAGCTCGGCCGCCAGCTGGTTGAGGACCGGGCTGGAACTGGGCAGCAGTTCGGGCTTGCCCACCTTGAATAGCACCGTGGGCAGTACCACCGGGGCCGGCGTGGCGGGCAGAATGGGTGCGGGAGCCGGAACCGCTGCCGCAACTGTATCGGCGGGCGCTGGTGCGGGCTCGACTGGCGGTGTAGGCGCGACTGGCGGCTTAGGTGCGGGTTTGGGTAGCCGGGCTTTGGGCGGCGTGCCCGTTACCTGAATGGTGATGGGCACCACCGGGCTTTCTTTGGTGGGGTAATAGCTCTGCTGCAGGTAGAAGGTAGTGGTTTTGCTCAGCTTGGCGCGGTATAGGTTGCCGGCGGCCAGCGGCTGCTTCAGCTCGGCATCGGCAAACCAGAGCACGTTGCGGCCCGACACCCGCAGCGCGCTTTCGACTCCGGCCGGCACCGTGGCGGCCGATTTCAGCTTGATGCGGTAGAGCGTGATGGTGCCCACCGTGCAGTCGCCCTGCGGCCGGTAAGTGGCGTGGCCAGTAAGCTTTTCCAGGGCCGGGTCGTAGGTGAAGGTGATGGAGCCGTCGCACCAGTAGTTGCCGGGCGTCCAGCCGGTTTCGTTCAGCTTCTCGCCGTGCTCGAGGCGCAGGCCGGCGGCGGTGCGGGTACCCTGCATCTGGAAAGTGACGGTGATACCGGGGTTGGTGCCCACTTCTTCGTAAAGAATGCCGAAAACGCTGGTGCCCTTGCTTTTCTGCAGGCGAAGCACCGTGGGCCAGTAGGCGCCCGGCTGGCCGGTGTCGTTCTCAACACCCTGCCAGATGCCCGCCAGGGATTGGGCGGAGGCCGGGGCCGCGAGTAGCAGGGCCCCGATGCCACACCAGAAACTGCGTTTCATGCTGCAATCAATAAGCTCAGTTGGTGGATTTGCTGGGCCAATAGACGTGCCCCGATACCCAAGAGTTGCCCGGATTTTGTCCGGGCCTCATACCCCAGCCGTTAGGCTGCGCCCGGCCCGTCGAGTAAGCGGCGGTGGTAGTTGATTTGGCCCAGGTGGTACGCCAGGTGCGTGGCCAGATGCACCAGAAAATACTCCGTTGAGGTTTTGCGGTCGAATACCAGCAGGGGGTATTCGGCCGCCAAGTCGTCGGCTGGAAGCCTGCTTAGGGCCTGCTCCACCTGTTCGCGGGTGGTTTCGATTTGCCGAATCAGTTCGGCCCGGGGTACGCCTTTCAACGAAAATTCCCCGTCCCGGTCCCGCGTATACGCCACCCCGCCCAGCGTCGAGCTGATGTAGGTAGTCAAGTTGCCGACCAGGTGCAGGCAGAGGTTGCCGGCCGAATTGGCAATTTCTTTATCAATGTGCCAGATTTGGGTCTCGTCGTGGTAAGCCTCGATTTCCTGATGTAATCGGCTTAAATCGCGGGCAAAAAGCTGGCGCAGGGTATCGAGTAGCATGGGTTGAGAAGTAAGGAAAATGAAAAAATCGGAATGCTGCATAAAACCGTCATGCTGAGCTCGTCGAAGCATCTCAACCGCAATAGTAAACCCAATCGAATGGATTACTTGCGGCGGTCGAGATGCTTCGACAAGCTCAGCATGACGGTTTTATACAGCCAAAAACAGCTGCTACCCCAGGTATGCCATGTCCTCCGCGCTCAGCTTGATATCGGCCGCCTTGAGGTTTTCTTCCAGGTGGGCCAGCGACGACGTGCCGGGAATGGGCAGAATCCACGGCGACTTGTGCAGCAGCCAGGCAATGTTGAGCTGGGCCTCGGTGGCGTGGTGCTTGCGGGCAATTTCGGCCAGCTTGTTGCCGGCGTTGGGCAGGCCGTGCACCAGCGAGAAGAAGGGGATGAGCGGAATGCCGTGCTGCTCGCACAGCGGCAGCACCTCTTCGCCGCCCCGGGTTTCGCCGTAGGGCGCGCTCAGCGAGGTGCGCTGGGCGTAGCCGTACATGTTTTCGACGGTAGCAATTTCGCCCAGCTTCAGGCCGGCTTCCAACTCGGCGCGGTTCACGTTGCTCAGGCCCACGTGCAGGATTTTACCTTCCCGCTGCAGCTCGAACATGGCCCCGAGCTGCTCCTCCAGCGGCACCGCGCCGTGGCCCATCAGCCGCAGGTGCACCAGCTGTATCTGCTCGCGCTTCAGGGTACGCAGGTTGTTGTCGATGCTGGTGCGCAGGTTTTCGGGGGGGTTGAAGGATACCCAGCTTTTGTCGGGCCGGCGGGTGGCGCCCACTTTGGTGCAGATGACGAGGTCGGCCGGGTAGGGGTGCAGGGCTTCGGCGATGAGGCGGTTGGTCACGTCCTCGCCGTAGTAGTCGGCCGTGTCCAGGAAATTTACGCCGGACTCCACGGCTTTTTTCAGGATGGCCAGCGCCTGGGGCCGGTCGGCGGGCTCGCCCCAGATTTCGGGGCCGGTGAGGCGCATGGTGCCGTAGCCGAGGCGGTTGACGGTGAGGGGATGGGCGGAGTGTTGGGCGATGGTGATGGTGGACATGAGCAAGAATATGGGGTTAGATAATGAGAAGACGCCTGGAAGGCCGGGATGTTTGAACTTTGGAAATGCCTGTCATGCTGAGCTTGTCGAAGCATCTCTACTGCAGTAGTAATCCTACTCATCAGGAATAGTATCGTAGTAAAGATGCTTCGACAAGCTCAGCATGACGTTCTTTTATGCGCGGCCTTGCGCCCTGCGTGCGTAATTCGCGCTCTATGCATTCCAATTCCTCGCCCTGGCGGCGGCCTCTGCAACGGTTCTACTGGCATTCGGTATTGGCGCTCACGCTGTTTTTTATGCTGGGCACGCTGCTGCTGGTGCTGCTGGTGCGGGGCACCCTCTCGGGGCTCGATGCGCGGCTGGCGCTGGAAGTGGGCGGGCCGGTGGGCCTGCTGGTGGCCGCGCTCGAAGTGTACGTGTACCCGCAGCTGTTTGCGCGGGTGCGGCTGCTGGCGCGCCTGGGGCTGGGCATGCTGTTCTACCTGGCCGGTTTCTGGCTGCTGCTCTTTCTCATCCGCCGCATCTTCGGCAATGCCGCCGACAATAACCTGCTGGCCGCGCTCGATGCCGAAGGATTCCGGAGCTGGCGCGCCCTGGCAGTGCGGCCCGAGGGCAGGGCCTTTGTGCGCCTGCTCACTGGCTACGGCATTCTGAGCTTGTTCACCTCGCTGCTCTATCAGCTTAGCAACAAAATCGGCCGGCCCGCGCTGCTGCGGCTGTTTCTGGGCCGCTACCACCACCCGGTGGCCGAGCAGCGCATCTTCCTGTTTGTCGATGTGAAAGGCTCCACCGCGCTGGCCGAGACCTTGGGCAATGAGCAATACAGCCACCTCATCCGCGACTTTTTCTTCGACATGGGCGCGCCCATCGTGGCCCACCGGGGCGAGATTTACCAGTACGTGGGCGATGAAGTGGTGGTGACCTGGGAGTGGAAACCGGGCATTGCGCAGGCCCGCTGCGTGCGCTGCTTCTTCGCCATGCAGCAGGCCATCAATCGCCGCCGCGCCTATTACCTGCGCACCTACGGGGCCGTGCCCGCCTTCAAAGCCGGCCTGCACGGCGGCCCGGTGATGGCCACCCAGGTGGGCGCCATCAAAACCGAGCTGGTCTTCCACGGCGACGTGCTGAACACCACCGCCCGCATCGAGGCCCAGTGCAACGCCCTGCACAGCCGCCTGCTGCTTTCGGCGGCGCTCTACGAGGCCCTGCCGCACCCGCCCGAATTCCGCTTTGAGGCCCTGGGCGAATTTCCGCTGCGCGGCAAGGCCGGCACGGTGGCGTTGTATTCGGCCGAAATCAACTAGCTCGTCCAGGTTCTGGCGCGGTCATTTATTTTTGCTAAAATCCCCGCATCCGCTAACCTGCCCCTCATGCATTCCGCCCCCGCGTATTTCGATGACTTTGCCGATGCAGAAGCACCGCGCGGCCCGATAGGGGAGCCGGTCGTAATTCCTGGCGGCCCGGCTGCTTCGGGCAAGCGAATGCGTCGCCCCAGCCTCACCGGTGCGGTGGCCACCACGGCCACGAAGCTGCTGCCGCTGGTGGCGTTGCTCGATTCCATCCAGCCCTCGGTGAGCAAAGAGTCGGTTTTTCGCATCCGGCGCAAGAAAATCAAGCAGCACTTCACCGAAATTTATACCGAGCTGCACGCCGAGCGGCCCCGCCACGAAGCCCTGGTGCACGCCTTTCAGGCCCTGGCCGAGCTGGTGCAGGAGGAAACCCGCGACATCAGCAAAGACGAGCTGAAGCAGGCCGCCAAAGAAGTGGTGCTGGCCACGCTGCAGAACGCGCCGGCGCTGCTCAACATCGCGCACCAGGCCCGGTTGCTGGCGTAATACAGGCCACAGGCCACGCTAGGTTTTAGCGCAGCATCAGGCGCTGGCTTACCGCGCCCGACGGCCGCAACAGCTGTACCAGATAAAGCCCCCGGGGCAGCCCGGCGGTACTAAGCCCGAGCTCCTGGCTGCCGCCGGGCACCGTTTGTGAGCGCAATACCTGGCCCAGGGGCGTAAGCAGGCGCACTTCAGCCGCTTCGCCAGCCGTAAAACGAAGTTGCACCGCCTCGGTAGCCGGGTTGGGCCAGAGCACCAGTGCAGTTGTGGCCGCAACGGCCGGCCGGGTGGGCGTGGGGGTGAGCGCCCCGGGCAGAATGAGCAGCGGGTTGGCCGTTTCGATTGGGCGGTTTGTCGCGTACCCGATTTGGTAGCTGGTGTTGCTGCCCCAGGCCCAGAGGGTGCCGTCCTGCTGCAGCGCCAGGGTGTGGTCGGTGGCCGTTTGCACGGTTTGCCAGCCCGTGCCCGTGCCGGCGCGCGTGGGCACGGGGCAGAGGACGGTAGTGCCCACGCCCAACTGGCCCAGGTCGTTTTTGCCCCAGGCCCAGAGCGAGCCATCCTGCTGAATGGCCACCGCATACACGTTGGTGTAGCTGGATGAGTAATAGTGGAGGCCCGTATTCTCGACACTGACACTGGCCCAATTCGAAGCCGAGCCGATGCGCGTAGGAACCAGGCGGGCCGTGGTGGTGCCGTCGCCGAGCTGGCCGTCGGCGTTGCTGCCCCAGGCCCAGAGTGTGCCGTCCTGCTGCACGGCCATCGTGACGCCGGCCCCGGCGCAGGCGCTGCGCCACTTCGCCGTGCCAATCTGGAAGGGCTGGAACCGGTCAGAATAGTTGCCATCGCCGAGCTGGCCGACCACGTTGTTGCCCCAGGCCCAGAGCGTGCCGTCCTGCCGCAAGGCCACCGTGTGGTCGTGGCCCACGCTCACGGTTTGCCAGTTGGCGGCCCGGCCCACCCGCACGGGCTCGATGCGGGTGTTCCGGCTGCTGTCGCCCAACTGGCCCTCGTCGTTGTAGCCCCAGGCCCAGAGGGTACCGTCCTGCCGCACGCCGGCCGCGTGGTTGGGGCCCTGGCTTATGCTTTGCCAGTTGGTGGCAGTGCCCAGGCGGGTAGGCACTTGCCGGGTGGCGATGCTCCCGTAGGTATTGAAGTATTCGACGCCCCAGGCCCACAGGGTACCGTCCTGCCGCAGGCCAATGGTGCGGTTGTCGCTGCTGCTCACGCTTTGCCAGTTGGCCCCGGAGCCGATGCGGGTGAGGGCGGGGCGGGTGGTGGTGGTGCCGTCGCCCAGCTGGTAGTAGCGGTTTTCGCCCCAGCCCCACAGGGTGCCATCGGCCCGCACGCCCACCGAGTGCCATTGGCTGCCGCTCACGCTGCGCCAGGTGGCGGGCGGCACCACGGCCTGCGGGGTGCTGCGGTAGCGGGTGCGCAGCGTGGGGCTGCCCACGGGCCCGTGCTCGTTGCTGCCCCAGGCCCACACGGCCCCATCCGGGCGAACCGCCACGGCGTGGTAGCCCCCGGCAACCGCCCGCTGCCAGCCGGTATCGGTTCCAATACGCGTGGGGGTGGCAGAGCCGTGGAAGTAGCCGTTGCCCGTTTCGCCGTGGTAGCCGCTGCCCCAGCTCCAGAGCGAGCCGTCTTGCTGCAAAGCCACCGTGAACCCGTAGCTGGTGCTGGCCTGCCGCCAGTTGGTGCCGGTGCCAATGCGCGTGGGCACCCGCAGGTTGGTCACCGAGCCGTTGCCGAGCTGGCCCCAGGAGTTCGAGCCCCAGGCCCAGAGCGAGCCATCCTGCCGGATGGCCATGTTAAAAATGGAAGCGCTGACGCTTTGCCAATTGGCATCGGTCCCGACGCGGGCGGGCGCTAAGCGCGGGGTCAGGGTGCCATCGCCCAGCACGTAGTTGCTGTTTGAGCCCCAGGCCCAGAGCGTGCCGTCCGTTTTCACGGCCACCGTGTAGCGGCTGCCGGCGCAGGCGCTCTGCCAGTTCGTATCGGTTCCGATGCGGGTGGGCACCAGCCGCGCGGTGGTGGTGCCGTCGCCGAGCTGGCCGTCGTCGTTGAGGCCCCAGGCCCAGAGCGAACCATCGGTGCGCACCCCCACGGTATGGCTTTCGTAGGTGCTGATGCTTTGCCAGTTGCTGGCGGTGCCAATGCGGGTGGGCACCAGCCGGGCGGTGGTGGTACCATCGCCGAGCTGGCCGTCGGCATTGGCACCCCAGGCCCAGAGCGAGCCATCGGTGCGCACCGCCAGGGTGTGCCGCCAGCCCGGGCTCACGCTTTGCCAGTTGGTGGCGGTGCCCAGGCGCAGCGGCTCGGCCCGGGTGGTGCTGGTGCCATCGCCCAGCTGCCCCTGCTCGTTTTGGCCCCACATCCAGAGCGAGCCATCGGCCCGCACCACCGCCGAGTGGTTGGCCCCCGACGGCTCCAGCTGGCCCAGTGCCAGCAAGGGCATCAATAAAAACAACAGCGCGAAACGAAAAGCGGGTAGGAGTGAAGCCATGCGGAAAGGGAGGTGAAAAGGAAAAAGCCCGGCAAACTTACCACCGCCGTCACTACGAATAGCGTGTAGGCAACTGGTTGAATACGTGCAGCAGTAGCCTTGTTAAATTTTGACGAGTCATGCAGAGCGTAGCGAAGCATCTTTACCGCCCAACGCAATCAAAAGGATTACTTGAGGTAAAGATGCTTCGCCGCGCTCTGCATGACTGTTCTTGTTCCTGGTGCTGCGCCCCTGGCCGCTACGCCCGCCGCACGTCGTACGGCACGGCCATGCCCAGCAGGGCTTGCGCAATGGCCTCGTCCGAAGCCGCGCCGCTCACCAGTATTTCGGCCACCAGCCCGCGCTGCTTGTCGTCGCGCACCTCAATGGAATCCACCGTCAGCTCCGGCACCACGGCCAGCTGGCGGTGGTACACCCGGCTGATTTCCTGCTTCGCCAGCGCCGGCTTGAAGATTTTGCCGATGGCCGTGAGCGGCAGCTCGGCCGCCGTGTACACTTGCTTGGGCCAGGCGGCGCGCTCCGGAATGTTGGTTTCGGCGAAGCTGCGCAGCTCGCCTTCGGTGGCCTGCTGGCCGGGGTGCAGCGTCACGTAGGCCACGGGCAGCTCTCCGGCGTGGGCGTCGGGGCTGCCGATGGCCGCCGCCAGCGCCACGGCCGGGTGGGCCATCAGGGCATCTTCGATGACTTTGGGGTCGATGTTGTGGCCGCCCCGGATGATGAGCTCCTTCTTGCGGCCCGTGATGTAAAAGCCGCCCTGCGCGTCCTGCCGGCCCAGGTCGCCGGTGTTGTAGTAGGGGCCCTGGCCGTCGCCGGTATCCACCCAGATTCCTTTGTTGTGCTCGGGCTGCAGGTAGCCGTGGAAAATATTGCTGCCCCGCACCACGATTACGCCGCTTTCCTCGGCTTCGGCAAAGCGCTGGAAATCGCCGGTTTGCTCGTCCAGCACCACAGTGCGCACGTCCTGATACGGCACGCGCAGGCCGATGCTGCCCGGCATGGGCGCGCCCGCCAGCGGCCCCACCACGCTGATGCAGCTGCCTTCGGTGAAGCCGTAGCCCTCTACCAGCCGCAGCTTGGTGCGCTGCTCGAAGGCCCGCAGCAGCTCCACCGGCAGCGGCGCGGCCCCGCAGATGGCGTAGCGCAGCGAGCTCAAATCGTGCCCCTCGACCGGCAGCGTGAGCAGGCGGCTGAAAATAGTGGGCACGCCGCTGAACAGCGAAATGCGGTAGTGCGCCACCAACTGCCAGAAATTATCGAGAATGCCCGGCCCGCGGTAGCCCGCCGGGCTGCCCAGCACCACCGTGTGGCCCAGCAGCCACGGCACGCTGCCCGTCACCACCACGCCATTCACATGAAACAGCGGCAGCCCGCAAAAGAACACCAGCCGCTCGGGCGCGGCCTCACCGCCCAGCAATTGCGAAGACGCAAACGTGGTGCTCGTAATATTATAGTGCGTGAGCGGCGCGATTTTGGGCGTGCCCGTGGTGCCGCCGGTGTGGAAGTAGCAGGCCACGTCGGTAGGCAAAATCTGCCGGCCCGACACCAGCCGGTTGCCGCGCTGGCGGCGGCTGGCCTGCGCGAAATCCACCACCTGCACGCCCGGCAGGCTGGGCTTGGGCTGCACCAGTCGCATGGCGCTAACCAACAGCCGTTGCGTCGTGGGCAGGTAATCGAGCAAGTCCACCGTCACCACCGTGCGCAGCGTGGGCACCAGCGGGGCCACGGCCGCAACCTTCTGCCAGATGTCGGTTTTGGGGAAAGCGCGCAGCGTGACCAGCACCTTGGTGCCGGCCGCGTTCAGGATTTCGGCAATCTGGGCCGGCTCCAGCAGTGGGTTCAGCGGGTTCACGATGCCGGCGGCCTGCCCGCCCCAGAGCGTGAAGTGCGTTTCGGGCAGGTTGGGCAGCAGGTACGACACCACGTCGGTAGGGCCCACGCCCAGCTCGTGCAGCATATTGGCCGTCTGGTAGCAGCGCTGCACCAGCTGCGTGTAGGTGAAATCGACCGACTCGGTGGGCCGCTCGCCGCTGAACACGAAGCGCAGGGCCAGCGCCGCCGGGTTGCGGTCGCGGCCGCGCTCCAGCAGGGCCAGGGTGTGGGCGGGCACCGGCTGGGCGGCCAGCGGCGTTTGCTCAATGGTCAGAATGTCGTCGAGGTTGCGGTAGCCCGGCATAGCAGCGAGTGAAGGAGGACCCGGCGGTGGCCGGACAAAATGGATTTTTCTTCAAAAGTAGACCCGGGACTGCGGGGGCTGCGCAACATTTCACGGCTTCCGGCCCGGAGTTCTACAATCTGGACCAATAATCCTTACTTCGTGGCCCGTTGATATTCCTCCATCCGCTCTCCATGCTGTCCTTACAAAGGCTACGACTCTGCTTCGGCTTGCTCCTGGTTTTAAGTGCCATTGGCCTCGTTGCCGCGCCCCGGCCGGCCGGCCTCGGCATTGTGGCTACCCGCAGCGGCCGGGTAGCCGGGGGCCGAAGCAAGGATGGCAAGGTCAATTTCTACAAGGGCATTCCCTTTGCCGCGCCCCCCGTGGGCCGCCTGCGCTGGCAGCCCCCGCAGCCAGTGAAGCCCTGGCGCGGCGTGCGAACCTGCGTGCAGCATGCGCCCAGCCCCATGCAGGGGGCGCCGGCCCCGTTCAGCATGTGGACCACGGAATTCCTGATTCCGAAAGCCCCCATCAGCGAAGATTGCCTGTACCTGAACGTGTGGAGCGCCGCCAACACCGCCGCCGAGCGCCGCCCGGTGCTGGTCTGGATTTACGGCGGGGGCTTCATGAGCGGCGGCAGCGCCGTGCCCATTTACGATGGCGAAGCCCTGGCCCGCGCCGGTATCGTGGTGGTCAGTGTTAATTATCGGGTGGGACCGTTTGGCTTTTTCGCGCACCCCGAGCTCACCAAAGAATCCGGCCACCAAGCCTCTGGCAACTACGGCCTGCTGGACCAGATTGCCGCCCTGCACTGGGTGCGCGCCAACATCGCCGCTTTCGGGGGCGACCCCGCTCGGGTGACCATTGCGGGCCAGTCGGCCGGCGCCCAGAGCGTGAGCTGCCTGGTGGCATCGCCGCTGGCCACCGGCCTTTTTCACCAAGCCATTGCCGAAAGTGGTGCCGGCTTTGCGCGGCCCTATCCCACGTTGGCAGCGGCCGAGCAGGAGGGACTGCACTACGCCCAAACGCTCAAAGCGCCCACCCTCGCGAAGCTGCGCCAGCTGCCGGCCGCCGCGCTGGTGCAGCAAGCCCCCAATCTGCACGGTCCCATCACCGATGGCTACGTGCTGCCAAGTGCCCTGCCCGAGCTGTTCGCCACGGGCCGCTCCAACCCGGTGGCCCTGCTCACGGGTTGGAATGAGGACGACGGCCTGCTGTTCGCGCCGCCACAGTCGGCCGCCGATTTCCGGCAGCAGGCCGAAAAGCGCTACGGCACGCAAGCCGCCGAATTCTTGCGTTACTACCCGGCCCGCGACGAGGTTGAAGCTGCCGCCTCGCAGTGGAAGCTGTCGCGCGACCAGCTGTTTGGCGTGCCCAATTCCACCTGGGCCAGCGTGCAGACGCAGCAGTTGCACCGCCCGGCCTACGTGTACCGCTTTGCCCGCAAGGTGCCTGCCACCGGCGAGTATGTGAAATACGGCGCCTTCCACACCGGCGAAGTGCCCTACGTTTTCGATAACCTCCGCCTCGTGGCCCGCCCCTGGGAGCCCGCCGACCAGCAGCTGGCGCGCACCATGGCGGCCTATTGGGTCAACTTCGTTCGCACCGGCAACCCCAACGGCGCGGGCCTGCCCACGTGGCCCGCCTACCAGCCCACCAGTAAGCAAACGATGATATTTGACCTGCACCCCGCTGCCAAAACCCTGCCCGACCAGGCCGCGCTGGATTTCCTGCGCGGGCAAGGCAGCCGGTAGGCGCGCTCTGGCGCAACGCGCTGCGCTACCGCCTTACTCGTTACCGGCTCGCCGCGCAAATACCAGCCAGTTCGACTGCCGGGCCGTGTCCGTGCGGCGGTTGCCCAGTTTCACCACCTGGCCGCCCGCCCGGTACCAGCCTTCGTCCCAGCCGCCCGTGTCCAGGTTCAGGGCCTGCTGCGCGCCCAGCTCCACTAGGTCGGCCGCGAACTGCTGCATGGTGATGTCCGCTTGGCTTTCTACCACCGCCCATTGGTGGCCGGCCAGTTCCACCAGCGCCCGCCGCTGGAAAAAGCTGCCGCCCGGCCCCCGCACGCTGCGGCCCCGATACACCAGCAGCTCCTGCAGCAGCAGCGTGCCGCGCTGCCGCTGCACCCGCGCCACTTCCGCGCCGGGCGGCGACTGGCCTTTGGGGATTTGGCTAATCGTGAGCGAATCGCCGATAATCGTCAGTACCCCATCCAGAAACCCCACTTTGGCCGTCGGCTGCAGCACCTGGCCGTTGGCAACCAGCAGGTCCAGCGGCTGGTCGGTATCCAAATCGGTGTAAGCCCCGGCCACACTAAGCTGCACGCGCCGGTCGGCCACGTCGGGCCGGCTGGTCGTTACCTGAATGGCCAGCCCCTGCGGATGAAACACTGAATACTGCTGGCCACTGGCCGTGGTTTTGCCTTCCAGCCGTACTTCCGGCGCGTTGCCGGCACAAGCCGAAAGGCCGGCCAGCAGCCATGCCAAGAGGGAAATTCGCCGCATATTTAGCCAGACTTTCATCAGACAGGAAGTTGGTGGAAGAACCAGTTTCGCCGGAATTAATCGAGCACGAAGCGCACGCTCACAATCTTGCCTTGCTCAACGCGGTAGATGACCAGCGACTGCGAATCGGGCCGGTTGGCCAGGCCGGTTATTTTCTCGTGGAGGATGACGGTGTTTTTCAGCACCATCTTATTTGCTACCTCGCAATGCAGCCGGGGATTGGCTTTGAACAACGACGCATAATAGGCCTGCAGGTCGTCGTGGGTTTTGAAGCGCTTCAGGACCTGGTTGGGATAGATGTACAGCGCCGTGGTGTCGGCGTAGGGCGCGGCAAAGGCAGCCGCATCGTGCGCGTTCCAACCGTCGACCTGCTGTTGCACCAGCTGCTCGGGCGTCGGGTTCTGGGCCCGGGCAGGGCGCGCCAGCAGGCTCAGCAGTGTTGTAGTAGCGACGAGTAATAGCAGTTTCATGGTTTCAGAAAGGAGTGAGCCGCTAAGTTAATTGCCACGCTGTAGGAATGCTGACGGGCCTCTAGCACCCCCCAAGCCACTGCCGAAGCGGGCCGCGTCGCGCCTTCGCGCCCCATCCCAAGCGCCCCCGCTGCCTCTTGAACTGGCAAAAGAGGCGGGAGAAGCTATTTGTGAAACGACAAAACCGCTTGCTTCTTTTGCGGCAATAGACTTCTCTCCCTCAACACCGGAGCCAACGGTCCAGTTAGGTTAATTATTGGCAACAGCGCTTCGTAGGGAATCTCGATGTCGATTGTTCGGTCCGCATGATAAGGGCCCGGGTAGGCCAGGCTGTCATCGTCCCGGTCATCGTAGGAAAAATTCAGCCCGGTGCCCGTCACCACAAATCCGCCGGTTGGGAGCTTACCGCTGCTGCCAACGTCCCCATAATTAGGATTTGATTGCCAGAGCAGACGCAAATGCTGCAGCAAGAGCTGGCGCAGCTTGGCTTGGTAGCCGGCCACCAGCAAGTCAGCCAAGCCCAGTCGCTTTCCGGTCCGCATATCGAAGGTGTAGCTCTGCGCCCATTCGTGGTAGTCCGCCACGCCGAAGCGCTCAAACTGCACCACCGAGAACAGGTAATTGCTGTTATACACCACGTATTTATCCCCGATGAAGCTGTAGTCCGGCTGCTCGCGTTGCCGGTTTCGCAGCAGCGTGTCGAGGTAGAAAGCCATCTGCGGCGGGGCAGTCGGCGGGGCCAGCATCCGTTCTATCCGGCGCGCGGCGGCCGGGTTTTGCGGGAAGGTGATGCGCAAATAACTGCCTTGGAACATGGCCGAATCACCCGCCACACCGTTCGCCGAATCGGGTGCCACGAAGCGCGTCAGGTTCCAGTGCTCTGCTTGGTACCGGACGCCATCGGCATAGTTCTCGCGCAGCAGCACGGGCAAGTTGCGGCGGCCATCGGCACTGCGCCAGGTGCCCGCCAGCGCCGGACTGATGGTTGGTCCCAGCAAGAAGTTGGCGCTGCGCTGGTATGCCGCATCCCGCTCGCCCAGCGTCAGCCCAGGCGGTGCTTTTGCCTGCTCCGTGCTCAGGGTAATGTCCAGGCCCCGGCGGTCGTAGTAGTACTTGCCCCGGTATTCTCCCCGCCACAACGAATCAAGAAAGACGGTGACGGGGTGCTGGCCCACGCGCCCCCGCCAGCGCCGGGTAGGGGCGTCGAGGTAGTGTTCAAGCCGGTTGGGAGGCAGTACCGTGTCGGCCGGCGTCGGGCCTGGGGGCGCTGCGTGAGGCAGCACCAGTAGCCAATACAGCCCGAGCGCAGGGAAAAACAAGGTCGTCATGGGATGCTAAGGAAGCGAAAGTACGAGGCCCCGCTTATCCCTGCCGCATAACCCAGACTAGCAGGCTCAAGCTTGACGTGCCTCTCAAAACCGCGCCCGAATGTTCCAAGCGCCCGCCCCAGTGCCCTTGGCGCCTCTCCAAGCCGCTGAGGAAGCTGGGAGTGTCTGGGAAGCGGTACGTGTGGAACTGCCAATGCATCCGTAGCAGCCGAACTACTCAACTCACATAGTATATGGTAGCCGGCCCTTTGCCTTCCTTCGTTATGCGCTGCTGCACCAGTAAATCGGCTAGAATTCGTTTCACCGTGGGCGATGGAATGGCCAGCTTCTCGGCAATCTGGCCCGATTTGCAGCCGGGGTAATTGCCAATAAAGGCCAGCACCGCCTTCTCCCGCGGCGACGACTGCGTTTCCGTTTCGCGCACCGTCAGTTTCTGCAGCAACTGCTGTTGCACTTTCAGCAGCGCGTCAAAAAAGAAAGTCAGCCATGATGAAATGTTTTCGCCCGGCCGCTGCGACTGGCATTTCTGCAGTTCGCGATAATACTCTGTTTTGCGACTCTCAATTTCGTGTTCCAGGCTCACGTACTGAATCCAGACGTAGCCGTTCTGGAGCAGGAGCAGGGTAGCCAGCAGGCGGCTCAGGCGCCCGTTGCCATCCTGAAACGGGTGGATGCTCACAAAATCGTAGCAGAACAGGGCGCACTTCACCAGCGGGTGGGTGGCCGTATCGGCGTGGTACCAGGCCACCAGTTCGCGCATGGCGTCCTCGGTGGCAAAGCCCGGCGCGGTGGTCTGAAATATTAGCTGCTTGGTGCCATCCGGCAGCGTGGCTTCCACGGCGTTGCTATGCTGCTTGTAGTTACCCCGGTGCCATTCGTCCTTGCGGCTGAAACGGAGCAGCTGGTTGTGCAGCCCCTTGATGCTGTTCTCCGAAATGTCAATGTCGGCGTAGGACTCCGCAATCAAGTCCAGCACCTGAAAATAGCCCACCACCTCCTGCGAATCCCGGTCTTCCAGCTTGGTGATATCCGTATTGCGCAGCAGTACCTCCACCTCCGCGTCGCTCATGCGCGAGCCCTCGATGCGGGTCGAAGCGCCCACGCTGCGCACCGTGGCAATGGCTTTCAGCTGCTTCAGCGTCTGCCCCTCGCGACGCTCAATGGCCGACCAACTGGCATCAAATCGGTCGAGCTTGCTCACCGCCGCCAGCAAGGCCCAATCCAGCGTCACTTCCACCGTATGCACGCGCTCTATCATGCCGCGAAGATAAGCGCCCCGCCCACCCCGTGATACGATTTGATACGATTCGAGACGATGCTGATACGATAAGTGTACGCGCCCCCCAGCCGCCGCCGAAGCTTGGCGTTTCTCAGTGCCGCGCCCGGCGGGCCCCTGCGCCCGTCCCAGTGCCCCTGGCGCCTCTCAATGCCGCTGAAGAAGCTTAATGTGTCTTAGAGTTGCGCTCCTTTACGCACAACAACCTGCCCTCCCGAGGTGGGGAAGGCAGGTTGTTTGTGACTGGTTGCGAATTAAGTGGCACCTATTTACGCCACCCTGTCGATTTTAATAAACAGGAATTAATCTGAAAAGACCCATTCATCGGGATTTCCTCCAATCGTGATGCAAGATTTGTCTTTGCTGAAAAGGTGGATACCATTGTCATTAACAATTAGTGTAAATGGCGTAGGGTATAGTTTAATTATAGTGGGTATGTCGTTGACCATGCGAATTCCGGTGCTAGGGCTATTGACCTGTAAAACAACTTTGTTATAAAATACTTCTATCACCGCAGTAACTTGAAGCGTTGTGCTCATGTCTGATATCCTGATGTCTGGTTGCTTATTAAGCCATAACTCTTCTAATATTTGAGTTGGAAACTCTGAAAAAATATCCCAATGAAACATCTCGCCTAGTTCAAGGCTTCCACTGACTTCAAATGGTTTTGTAAATGATTTACTTACTATACCCGTTTCGAGTGAAAAATAATTTAACTGCTTAATGTTCGATATCTTGCTGTGCTTCATAAACTTTTCTGCGACAGTAAGACGGTTTTTAAAAGGTACTGTGTCTTCTTCAAAAGCGCATAAAGCTTTTACAATTGTGTTGAAAGACATTGATGAATTCCATACTTGCTTGAATACTGCTGAATCGTAATTCTTCTTGTCTTTATAATTCCTTGCATAAGCTGCACGAATATATTTTAATGCAAGAGCATTCTGCTCATCATCTGTTAATTGGTGAAACCCTTTTTCTTCCTGAATGTATTCAGTTTGCAATATTTTCTCGATATAATGACTAGGTCTTTTTATCCAGTCGTAACCCAGAACATTGCCTGATTTATATTCGATAACAATGTCAAAGCCACCAGGCTGATGTGAGAGTTCGTTAATCCTGTAATTGCGTTCTACCCAGAGCACCTCTTTTACAAGGTGCTCTGGTAGTCCGGTATAGATTCGTTTGATTGTAGTTCCCATAATTGGACCCTACATATTCCGCCGGTACTGGCCGCCGACCTCAAACAGCGCGTTCGTAATCTGGCCGAGCGAGCAGTATTTCACCGTTTCCATCAGCTCGGCGAAGAGGTTGCCGTTGGCCACGGCCACTTGCTGAAGCTGCTTGAGGCGCGCCGGGGCCTGGTCGGCGTTGCGCTGGTGCAGCAGCTGGAGCATGTCGATTTGGTATTGCTTTTCCTCCTCCGTGGCCCGGATGACTTCGGCCGGCACCACCGTGGGCGAGCCCTTCGACGAGAGGAAGGTATTCACCCCGATGATGGGGTACTCGCCCGTGTGCTTCAGCATCTCGTAGTGCATGCTTTCCTCCTGGATTTTGCCGCGCTGGTACATGGTTTCCATGGCCCCGAGCACGCCGCCGCGCTCCGTGATGCGGTCGAATTCGAGCAGCACCGCCTCTTCCACCAGGTCGGTCAGCTCCTCGATGATGAAAGAGCCTTGCAGCGGGTTTTCGTTTTTGGCCAGGCCCAGCTCCCGGTTGATGATGAGCTGAATGGCCATGGCCCGGCGCACCGACTCCTCGGTGGGCGTGGTGATGGCCTCGTCGTAGGCATTCGTGTGCAGCGAGTTGCAGTTGTCGTAGATGGCGTACAGGGCCTGCAGCGTGGTGCGGATGTCATTGAAGTCGATTTCCTGGGCGTGCAGGCTGCGGCCCGAGGTCTGGATGTGGTACTTCAGCATCTGGCTGCGGGCGTCGGCGCCGTACTTCAGCTTCATGGCCTTGGCCCAGATGCGGCGCGCCACCCGCCCAATCACGGCGTACTCCGGGTCGATGCCGTTGGAGAAGAAGAAGCTCAGGTTGGGCGCGAAGTCGTTCACGCTCATGCCCCGGCTCACGTAGTATTCCACGAACGTGAAGCCGTTGCTCAGCGTGAGGGCCAGCTGCGTAATCGGGTTGGCCCCGGCCTCGGCAATGTGGTAGCCGGAGATGGACACGGAGTAGAAATTCCGCACCTTCTCGGTGATGAAATACTCCTGCACGTCGCCCATCAGGCGCAGCGCAAACTCGGTGCTGAAAATGCAGGTGTTCTGAGCCTGGTCTTCCTTCAGAATATCGGCCTGCACGGTGCCGCGCACCTGCGTCAGCGTCTTGGCCTTGATGGCGGCGTACACGTCGGCGGGCAGCACGTCCTCGCCAGTCACGCCGAGCAGCAGCAGGCCCAGGCCGTCGTTGCCGGCCGGCAGCTCGCCCTGGTAGCGGGGGCGAGGCTGGCCCTTGGCCGCAAACAGCGCGTCGATTTTGGCATCGACTTCGGCCGTCAGCTCGTGCTCCTTAATGTAGAGCTCGCACTGCTGGTCGATGGCCGCGTTCATGAAAAACGCCGCCAGCGTGGCCGCCGGGCCGTTGATGGTCATCGAAACCGAGGTGCTGGGGTTGGCCAGGTTGAACCCCGAATACAGCTTCTTGGCATCATCCAGGCAGGCAATGCTCACGCCCGCGTTGCCGATTTTGCCGTAGATGTCGGGCCGCAAATCCGGGTCCTCGCCATACAGCGTCACCGAGTCGAAGGCCGTGCTCAGGCGCTTGGCGGGCAGGCCCATGCTCACGTAGTGGAAGCGGCGGTTGGTGCGCTCCGGCCCGCCCTCGCCGGCAAACATGCGGGTTGGGTCTTCACCCTCGCGCTTGAAGGGGAACACACCGGCCGTGTAAGGGAATTCGCCGGGGAAGTTCTCCTGCATGGCCCAGCGCAGCCGGTCGCCCCAGCCCGTGTAGCGCGGCACCGACACCTTCGGAATCATATTGCCCGAAAGCGACTTGGTGTGCGTCTGCACCCGGATTTCCTTGCCCCGCACCGAGTACACGTACTCCGGGTTGCGGTAGTTCTGCAGCGTGTTTTCCCAGTTTTCCAGAATGGCCTGGCTGTCGGCATCGAGACGGCGCAGCTGGGTTTGTTTGTTCTTCTCGAACTCGCCCACCATGCTCTCGCTGCTCTTTTTCTCGTCGCGGTAGTGCTGCTCCAGTTTGGCGAACGCGCCGGCTACTTCCGCAATGTTGGCCTGCTCGCGCACGCGCTGGTCGTAGGCGCGGTTGGTTTCGGCAATCTCGGAGAGGTAGCGGGTGCGGTGCGGCGGGATGATGTAAATCTTCTCCGAATCCTCGGCGCTGGTTTCCAGGTGCGAGGCGAAGGTGGCGCCGGTTTTGGTTTCCAGCATCTTCAGCACCGCCCGGTACAGCCGGTTCATGCCGGGGTCGTTGAATTGCGAGGCAATGGTACCGAACACCGGCATTTGGTCCGTGGGCGTGTCCCAGAGGCCGTGGTTGCGCTGGTACTGCTTGCGTACGTCGCGCAGCGCATCCAGTGCCCCGCGCTTGTCGAACTTGTTTAGCGCAATCACATCAGCAAAATCGAGCATGTCGATTTTTTCCAACTGCGTGGCCGCGCCGTACTCCGGCGTCATCACGTAGAGACTGGCGTCGGAGTGCTCGATGATTTCGGTGTCGGACTGCCCGATGCCCGAAGTCTCCAGAATAATGAGGTCGTAGTTGGCGGCGCGCACCACGTCCACGGCGTCCTGCACGTAGCGGCTCAGCGCGAGGTTGCTCTGGCGCGTGGCCAGGCTGCGCATGTACACCCGCGGCGAGTTGATGGCATTCATCCGAATCCGGTCGCCCAGCAGCGCCCCGCCCGTTTTGCGCTTGCTGGGGTCCACGGAAATAATAGCAATGGTCTTGTCCGGGAAATCCATCAAGAAGCGCCGCACCAGCTCATCCACCAAGCTGGATTTGCCCGCGCCGCCCGTGCCCGTAATGCCGAGAATAGGAGCGGAGTGGCCGGATTTCAGGGATTGGTTCTGGCTGTTCTCGCTGAGTTGAAACTCCGAAACTAGCTGGCCTTTCACCCGCTCAAACTCCTCCGGGAAGTTCTCCGCCGCCGAAATCAAGCGGCCGATGCTGCGGGCGTCTTTCTCCTTGACGTGGCCGGCCTCGCCATTCAGGTTCTCACCCGTCGGGAAGTCCGCACTCTCCAGCAAGTCATTAATCATGCCCTGCAAGCCCATTGCGCGGCCATCATCCGGCGAGTAGATGCGGGTGATGCCATAGCCCATCAGCTCTGCAATTTCGGTGGGCAGAATCACGCCGCCGCCGCCACCGAAGATTTTGATATGGCCCGCACCGCGTTCCTTCAGCAGGTCGTGCATGTACTTGAAGTACTCGTTGTGCCCGCCCTGGTAGCTGGTAATGGCAATGGCCTGGGCATCTTCCTGAATGGCGCAATCCACGATTTCCTGCACCGAGCGGTTGTGCCCGAGGTGAATGACCTCCGCGCCGCTGCTCTGAATGATGCGGCGCATGATGTTGATGGCCGCGTCGTGCCCGTCGAACAAAGCGGCGGCGGTAACGATGCGAACGTGGTTCTTCGGTTTGTAGGGCGCGGTGGGAGCAGGGTGCATATTTTAGGGAGTAGCGCAGACTTTGGAGGCCGCGACCATAAGGGTGGAAAACGTGTGCGAAGGTACGGATAACGCTCCGGTAGGGCAGTTGTGTGAAGACTTGAGTAATGGCTCAATAACGCAAACAGCCGGCCTGCCTCCCTGGCAGCCCGGCTGTTGCTTCAGATTCCACCCGATGCTCAAGCGTCGGCCTTTGCCTTCTTTTTAGCTTTCGGCTTCACGTCCGGAATCAGGTTGTGCGGGTTGATGACGAATTTCCGGGCCACGCCCTTATCAAACTCGGCGTAGCCTTTCGGTGCGTCGTCCAAGCTGATGATTTCCACATTCACAGCTTTCGCAATCTGTACTTTGTCGTATAGAATGGCCTGCATGAGCTGGCGGTTGTAGCTCATCACGGGCGTTTGGCCGGTGTGGAAGGAATGGCTCTTGGCCCAACCCAGCCCAAAGCGGATGGACAGATTGCCAGTTTTGGCGGCCGCTTCTTTTGCGCCGGGGTCGTCGGTGACGTACAGGCCGGGAATGCCGATGGAGCCGCCCGCCCGGGTGATTTCCATCAACGAGTTGAGCACCGCGGCGGGCACTTCGGTTTTGGCCTGGGCGCCGTGGCCGCTGGCCTCAAAGCCCACGCAGTCGATGGCGCAATCAATCTCGGGCACGCCCAGGATGTTGGCAATCTGGTCGGCCAGGTTGGCGTCCTCGTTCAAGTCCACCGTTTCGCAGCCGAAGGAGCGGGCGTGCGCCAGGCGCGCCTTGTTCATGTCGCCCACTATCACCACGGCCGCGCCCAGCAGGTGCGCCGAAGCCGCTGCTGCCAAACCCACCGGGCCCGCGCCGGCCACATACACCGTGGTGCCCGGCCCCACACCGGCCTTCACTGCCCCGTGGAAGCCGGTCGGGAAAATGTCGCTCAGCATGGTCAGGTCCCGGATTTTCTCCATCGCCTGGTCCTTGTTCGGAAATTTCAACAGGTTGAAATCGGCATACGGCACCATCACATATTCGGCCTGGCCGCCGACCCAGCCGCCCATGTCCACGTAGCCGTAAGCCCCGCCTGCGCGGCCCTCATTCACGGTCAGGCAGATGCCGGTTTTCATTTCCTTGCAGGTGCGGCAGCGGCCGCAGGCCACGTTGAATGGCACCGAAACGAGGTCGCCCTTTTTCAGGAATTCCACGTCGGTCCCGGCTTCAATCACCTCGCCCGTGATTTCGTGGCCCAGCACCAAGCCAGCAGGGGCCGTGGTCCGGCCGCGCACCATGTGCTGGTCTGAGCCGCAGATGTTGGTCGAAACTACTTTCAGAATCACCCCGTGAGTAATTTTCTTGCCCTTGGGGTTTTTTAGCTCAGGAAAATCAATGCTTTGGACCTCGACTTTGCCGGGACCCAGATACACTACGCCTCTGTTGCTGGCCATAGAATTCGGGGATTAAGGATGAAAATGACGTGACGCGCTGAACGACAACTGCTTACTGGTTCTCAATCGCCTTCATCCCGGCCTCAGCCACGGCGTGGTCATCTTCCACGGTGCTGCCCGATACGCCGATGGCGCCAATAACGTGGCCGTCGGCATCTTTAATGGGCAGGCCGCCGGGGAAGGTGATGAGGCCGCCATTGGAGTGCTCGATGTTATAGAGCGAGCCGCCGGGTTGCGAGGCTTTGCCAAGGTCGCCGGTGGGCATATCGAAGAAACGGGCCGTTTTCGCCTTTTTAATCGAGATGTCGAGCGAGCCCAGCCAGGCGCCGTCCATGCGAACGAAAGCCGTGAGGTTGGCCCCGGCGTCGACCACGGCAATATTCATCTTAACGCCCATTTCAAGGGCTTTCTGGTGAGCGGCCTGAATGGCGGCCTGGGCCTGTTGCAGGGTAATTCCCATAAAACGGTGGTGGATGTGAGGTGAAAGATTATTTGAGGACAAGCCTCTCGTATACCTTACTATCTTTCACTGCCTAGAGTTGGCCCCGGTCCCGCAGTGATGCCGTAGCAAGTGTAGCTAACGCCGTTATTTCCAATCTTAGCAAGAGTTTTTGGCGCATCCGGCGTGCGGTTAGTCACAAAAAAGCCCCGGCTGGCCGGGGCTTTTTTTTAGTAATCACGGCCTAGCCGAATACCACGGGCGGACTCAGTGCCAGCCGCCAGGCCACGGCAATCGCTACGGCCAGGGCCAGCAGCCCCCAGGCGATGCGCGTTGCCTGCGGCCGCTTCACGGTATCGGAAAAAACTTCGTTCAGGCAGCCGAGTGCCATGGGGGTAATCAGTAGCCCCATCATGGCCAGGTGCAGGATTTCCTGAATCGTCAGGTAGGGCTGTTTCAGCAGCATAATAAACAGGCTGCCCACCACCCACGGCACCACCAGGGTGCTTACCACCATTTTCTGGCGGTTGGTGTAGCGCATCACCGTTCTGGAGTCGTGCGCCTGCAGAAAGGCAATGGCCCCAAAGTAGCCCAGCCCCAACTGGACCAGCCCGGCCAGCAGGGCCAGCACCACGTTCACCACGTTGCCGAGGCGAAACAGCCAGTCGAATACGTACCACGAGCCCGATTGCGTGAATGTGTCGGCCAGCAGCGCGCCAAACACGGCATTGCACGCCTGAAACGCTACCCATAGCAGCAACAGCTTGCGTTGCCCCCGCCGGGCCCGTTCGCTGCGCCAGTACCAGCGAAATGCAATGAGCCCCACCAGCAGGCACACCAGCGGCCCCATGCTGTACACCGTCACCACGGCGGTGCGCCACCATTCGTTGTCGCCCAGCGTGTACACCACCCGGCTGGGCGTCCAGAGGCCGCGCAAATGAAAAAAGTGCGAAGCCTGCACTTTCACCGCATTGTATACCCCCCACACGAGGTAGTAGGCCAGCACGTAAAGCCCCGTGCCGTTGACGGCCGAGATGATGAACTTATTTTTTTCGGCGTCGGTCGTCCGGGCTGATAACGTAGAAGTTTCCGGTTGCATAGGCGCAGCTTAGGGAGCAAGTAAAGGCTAATTGGCAAAACTAAGCACTTGTGCGCAGATGCCAACCGGTGCGGTTGCAGCCGGTGGCCGCCCCCGGGCTGGCTTTTGCGGCCCTTGGTTCGTACCTTCGCCCTCTGAAAAACCGCCCTCTGTGAAGAATATCCGCAACTTTTGCATCATTGCCCACATCGACCACGGCAAAAGCACCCTGGCCGACCGCCTGTTGGAGTTTACCAGCACCGTGGCCAAGCGCGACATGCAGGCCCAGCTGCTCGACAACATGGACCTGGAGCGTGAGCGCGGCATCACCATCAAGAGCCACGCCATTCAGATGCAGTACCCCTACAAAGGGGAAATCTACACGCTGAACCTGATTGACACGCCCGGCCACGTCGACTTCAGCTATGAGGTAAGCCGCAGCATCGCCGCCTGCGAAGGCGCCCTCCTGATTGTGGACGCCTCGCAGGGCATCGAAGCCCAGACGATTTCCAACCTCTACCTCGCCATCGGGGCCGACTTGGAAATCATCCCCGTGCTCAACAAAATCGACCTCCCGCACGCCATGCCGGAGGAAGTGACCGACGAAATCGTGGACCTTATTGGCTGTAAACCAGAAGACATCATCCACGCCTCGGGCAAGGCCGGCATCGGCATCGAAGCCATCCTGAACGCCATCTGCGAGCGGGTGCCCGCGCCCTCTGGCGACCCCGAAGCGCCCTTGCAGGCTCTGATTTTCGACTCCGTATTCAATTCCTACCGCGGCATCGAAGTCCTGTTCCGCATCAAGAACGGGGTGATGAAGAAGGGCGACAAGCTCCGCTTCATGGCCACCGGCAAGGAATACGGCGCCGACGAAATCGGCATCCTGGGCCTGAACCAGGAGCCGCGTCAGATTATGGAAGCCGGCAACGTAGGCTACCTCATCTCAGGCATCAAGGAAGCCCGCGAAGTGAAAGTAGGCGACACCATCACGCACGTCAACCGCCCCACGCCGGAAGCCATCCAGGGCTTCGCCGACGTGAAGCCAATGGTATTCGCCGGCATTTACCCGGTTGATACTACCGAATACGAAGAGTTGCGCTCCAGCATGGAGAAGCTGCAACTCAACGACGCCTCGCTGGTGTGGGAGCCCGAAACATCGGTGGCCCTGGGCTTCGGCTTCCGTTGCGGCTTTTTGGGCATGCTGCACATGGAAATTGTGCAGGAGCGTCTGGAGCGCGAGTTCAACATGACGGTCATCACCACCGTGCCAAGCGTGCAGTTCCACGCCACTGGCACCAAAGACCAGCTCCTGACTATCAACGCGCCGAGCGAAATGCCCGAGCCGAACCTGATTAAATACATCGAGGAGCCCTACATCAAAGCCCAGATTATTACGGCTTCGGAGTACGTGGGCGCCATCATCACGCTGTGCATGGACAAGCGCGGCATCATCAAAGGCCAGTCCTACCTGACCTCGGAGCGGGTAGAAATGAGCTTCGAGTTGCCGCTGTCCGAAATCGTATTCGACTTCTTCGACAAGCTCAAGTCCATCAGCCGTGGCTACGCCTCGCTTGATTACGAGCTGATTGGTTTCCGCGAGTCCGATATGGTGAAGCTGGATGTAATGCTGAACGGTGAGAAAGTCGACGCCCTCTCGGCCATCGTGCACCGCTCCAAGAGCTACGAGTGGGGCAAGCGCCTCTGCGAGAAGCTGCGCGAGCTGCTGCCCCGCCAGATGTTCGACATCGCCATCCAGGCCTCCATCGGCCAGAAAATCATCGCCCGCGAAACCGTGAAGGCCCTGCGCAAAAACGTAATTGCCAAGTGCTACGGCGGCGACATCAGCCGGAAGCGCAAGCTGCTCGAAAAGCAGAAAGAAGGTAAGAAACGGATGCGCTCCGTGGGCTCCGTCGAAATTCCCCAAGAGGCATTTCTGGCGGTGCTTAAAATTGACTAGTTTGAAAAAGGCGGCTTTCGGGCCGCCTTTTTTATTGTCATTCCGAACGCAGTGAGGAATCTGAGTTCTTCATTCGGGATTGACTGGTCAGATTCCTCACTGCGTTCGGAACGACACCTAACCGCCCCTATGAACCCAACCACCACCTCCAACCTCATCGACGGCAAGCAAACGGCCGAAGACATCAAAGTCGAAATTGCCGCTGAAGTGGCCAGTCTGAAAGCCGCTGGCCAGAAAGTGCCCCACTTGGCGGCCATCCTCGTCGGCCACGACGGTGGCTCCGAAACCTACGTGCGCAACAAAGTGCTGGCCTGTGAGCGGGTCGGCTTTGGCTCAACACTGCTGCGGTTCGAGGACACCATCACCGAAGCTGAGCTGCTGGCCCAGGTCGACGACCTGAACCACGACCCGGAAATCGACGGCTTTATTGTGCAGCTGCCCTTGCCCAAGCACATCGACCCTGAAAAGGTCATCGAGGCCATCCGACCCGAGAAAGATGTCGACGGCTTCCACCCCATGAACATTGGACGCATGGTAGCCGGCTTGCCCGCTTTGCTCCCTGCTACGCCCTCGGGTATTGTGGAATTGCTGAGCCGCCAGGGCATCAAAACCAGCGGTAAGCACGCAGTGGTAATTGGTCGTTCCAACATTGTAGGCACGCCAGTTAGCATCTTGCTGGCCAAGAACCTGGATACGGCCAACTGCACGGTTACTTTATGCCATTCGCGCACCGAAAACCTGGCCGAAATATGCCGCACGGCCGATATCGTAGTGGCCGCCATTGGCCGCCCCGAATTCGTGACGGCCGATATGGTGCGGCCCGGTGCGGTGGTAATTGATGTGGGCACGACCCGCGTGCCCGATGCCTCGAAGAAGAGCGGCTACACGCTGAAGGGAGATGTGAATTTTGCCGAAGTAGCGCCGCTGGCTTCCGCCATTACGCCGGTGCCCGGCGGCGTGGGGCCGATGACCATTGCCATGCTTCTGCTCAATACGCTGCGCGCGGCTACGGGCAAAATCTATCCCCGGGCGGTGAACTGATTTTTTGGAATATTTGGTTAGACTGTCCCAGTGCTGTACTTTTAAGTCCGGCACTGGGAACAGCTTGCCCTGTTGCCGGCGTTATGGATGCTTCGCTTCCTGACGCCTTTTTTTATAAATACCTGTGACGTTACATTCTTCCGAAATTATTGCACCTTTTGGTGAAGCAGCCGTGCCGGTATTGGGCACGACCCTGCCCGTTATGGAGCAGTTTTACACCATTCAGGGTGAGGGCTATAACACCGGCCGGGCGGCTTACTTTATCCGGCTGGGCGGCTGCGACGTAGGCTGCGTGTGGTGCGACGTGAAAGAGTCGTGGGATGCCGACGCGCACCCTCGCCAAACGGTGGACCAACTGGTGGCGGCTGTGTTGCAATACCCCGGCCGCGACGTGGTGATTACCGGCGGCGAGCCGCTCATGCACCAATTGGGGCCGCTTACGGCGGCGCTGCAAGCCGCCGGCTGCCGCACCTGGCTCGAAACCTCGGGGGCACACCCACTTTCGGGCACCTGGGACTGGATTTGCCTGTCGCCCAAGAAATTCAAAGCCCCGTTGCCCGATGTACTGGCCGCCGCCCACGAGTTGAAAGTGGTGGTGTATAACCGGCACGATTTTGCCTGGGCCGAAGAGCACGCGGCGCTGGTGCCCGCCACCACCCGCCTGTACCTGCAGCCCGAATGGAGCCGTGCTGCCCGCATGACGCCCGAATTGGTGGAGTATGTGAAGGCTAACCCGCGCTGGCAGGTTTCGTTGCAGACTCACAAATACTTAGACATTCCGTAGTTTACCCTATGCGTCGCTTTTCAGTGTTGGGGGCCTTGCGCCTCGGAATGATGTGTGTGCTGAGTATGGCCACGGCCGAAACGGCCTGGGGCCAACTCCCGCCCAAAGTGCCCATTCCGACCAACACCAAAGCCCGCGGCCTGCTGGAAAAAGCCCAGCAGCATGTGAAGGAGCGCGACTTCGTGAAGGCCGTGGAGGTGCTCACGCAGCTTAATCAGAAGTTTCCGTCGTTTGGCGATGCTTTCCTGCTGAAGGGCTCGCTGCTGAAAGCCATGGGCGACAATCGGGGTTCGCTGGCGGCCTACCGCGACGGCCTGGCCAAAGTACCGCTTGATGGCACGCATGCCTCCGAATACCAGCTGGTTGGTGACCTGGCGCTGAGCTACGGCGACTACCAAACGGCCCTCGATGCCTACCGGCAGCTGATGAAGGTGGCCCCGAAAACGCAGAAAAACCTAGCCAAGTCGCAACGCCAGTTGCTTACCTGCGAATTCGCGCTCGAAGCGCTGAAGCACCCGGTGGGGGAAGCGCCGGTGCGCTTGCCCGCGCCGCTCAACACCTTTAAGTTTCAATACTTTCCCGACCTCACGGCCGATAACCGCTTCCTGTTGTTTACGGGCCGGCCCGCGGCCAGCAGCGGCGAAGACCTGTACGTGAGCCGCCAGAACAAGGACGGCAGCATGGGCGAGCCCCAACCCATTTCGCCGGCCATCAACTCCAGCTACAACGAAGGCGCGGGCTCGATTTCGGGCGACGGCAAAACTCTCGTTTTCGCTTCCTGCGACCGGCCCAAGGCCATTGGCAACTGCGACCTGTACATCTCGCGCCGCACCGGCAACAACTGGAGCGCCCCCCAGAACCTCGGCTTGAACGTGAACTCGACGGAGTGGGACTCACAGCCCTCGCTCTCGGCCGACGGCCGCACGCTCTATTTTACCTCGACGCGCCGTGGCGGCCAAGGGCAGGAAGACATCTACATGACGACCCTGCAGCCCGATGGTAACTGGAGCCCCGCCCAAAACGTGGGCACGCCCGTGAACACGCCGGGCAAGGACATGGCCCCCTTCATCCACGCCAGCGGCACCACGCTTTATTACGTCACCGATGGCCTCATCGGCATGGGCGGCCTTGACGTGTTTCGCTGCGAGAAAACGGCGGCTGGCACCTGGACGCCGCCAACTAATTTGGGCTACCCGCTCAATACATTTGAGAATGAGGCTTCGCTCTTCATCACGTCGGATAACCAGAAGGGCTTTTGCTCGCGCAGCCGGGCCAGCGAGGAACCGGCCGGGGGCTACCGCCTGGCCCGCGAGCGGCCGGTGGAGCTGTTCGGCTTTGCCGTGCCGCCGCCCGTGAAGGCCCGCGAAACCAGTACCTACACGCAGGGTCGGGTGTTCGATGCCAATACCAAAAAGCCCCTCAAGGCCGAGGTGAAACTTTACGACCTGGACACCGACGTGCTGACGCAATTTGTGACTTCCGACCCCGAGTATGGCGACTATACCGTGGTGCTGAACGAAGGCCACCACTACGCCATGTACGCGGCGGCCGATAAATACCTGCTCAAAAGCCTCAGTTTCGACTACTCCAGCCAACGTTCGTTCAGCCCCACGGCCCTGGATATTTACCTGGAGCCCGTACGCTCGGGCCGCAGCGTGGTGCTGAATAACCTGTTTTTCGACACCAACAAGTACGAGCTCAAGCCCCAGTCGCGCACCGAACTGAACCGGCTGATTGAGTTCATGCGCCAGTACCGCGACGTTCAGATTGAGGTGTCGGGCTATACGGATAACGTGGGCTCGCCCGAGTCGAACCAGCAGCTGTCGCAGCGCCGGGCGCAGTCGGTGGTTGAATACCTGTCGGGCCACGGTATTTCGGCCAATCGTCTGCGCTCGCGCGGCTACGGCGAAACCCACGCGCTGGCTGCTAACGACACCGAAGCGCACCGTCAAATGAACCGGCGCATCGAGCTGCACATTCTGTAGCATGAAGATGCCCTGGCGGCATCAGCCCCGCCAGACATCAAGTCCGCTCCGGCGGCTGGACCCGGTACTTGCCGGCTTCAGCCGCCGGTTTTGCTTTTGCAGGTGGTCAATGACCGAACACTTTACATTGATTCTGGCCCGATTTCAACCATTTTAGAGAGTTAAAGTAATTCTCAAGCTTATCTGGCGAAAGCAGCTTAAACGGGTATTTTACTTAAAGTAAGGCTTTAGGTAAGTGAAAATATAATTGGATTCAGCCGGCAAAAATATATGGCTCGCCCGTTGGCGGGCTTTTTTTTTGTTTAACCGGCTTCTTTTTTTGGCAAAGCTAAATAAACGAAAATGAGATGTTTATGCCAGCTGACAGTAATTGCGTGGTGAAAAAAGTGACAAAAAAAATATTTTTCGTTCAAATGAATTTTTTGCCTACGTTTGGATTGGTCAAACACACCAGCCTTGGCCACTCAACGCATCTTTTCACCTTCACCCCTCAAATCCATGAAAAATCTGTTTCTGGCAACTTGCATCGCCGCGGGTGTTACCGTAACCCCGGCCGCCGTGGCTGGCCCCGGCGAAGGCGCCTACTCATCGGCTATGATGAGCCGCGCCACCACGCTCACCCGGGCCCTGGCCCAGCACATTCCCTTCAACGAAGCCCAGTACCTGGCCGTGAAACAGCTGCACCTGCAGATGCTGACCGAGCGCCGCGACCTGGAAATCATCCTCAACGGCGCCAGCGCCGAGGAGCGCGACAACCAGCTCGCCATCGCCCAGCAGCGCTACGAGACCGAACTGAGCCAGCTGCTCCAGCCCCAGCAACTGGTAGCCTACCAGAACCTACGCACCAGCTTCACCGCGCACCGCCTGAAATAGGGGAGGAGCCCGACCTCACCACGCACGAAAAAGCCCGCTTTGCAGAGCGGGCTTTTTGTTTGCCTTGATTTTGGTAGTCAGTTGCTGACAACTAAAGCCTAGCGCGCTTCGATGCCCTGATAGTCGCGCTCCAGTTCGCCGGTGTAAATCTGACGGGGGCGGCCGATGGGCTCTTTGTTCTCACGCATCTCTTTCCACTGGGCAATCCAGCCGGGGAGGCGGCCCAGGGCGAACATTACCGTGAACATCTCGGTGGGGATGCCCAGGGCTTTGTAGATGATGCCCGAGTAGAAGTCCACGTTCGGGTACAGCTTGCGCTCGATGAAGTACTGGTCGGTCAGGGCGGCTTGCTCCAACTCCTGCGCAATTTTCAGCAGCGGGCTGTCCTGCATGCCGAGGGCTTGCAACACCTCGTCGGCGGCTACTTTAATGATTTTGGCGCGCGGGTCGAAGTTCTTGTACACGCGGTGGCCGAAGCCCATGAGGCGGAACGGGTCGTTCTTGTCCTTGGCCTTGTTGATGAACTTGCTGGTATCGCCGCCGTCGGCCTCAATGGCTTCCAGCATTTCGATAACTTCCTGGTTGGCACCGCCGTGCAGAGGGCCCCACAGGGCGTTGATACCCGCCGAAACCGAGCCGTAGAGGCTGGCGTTGGCCGAGCCCACGAGGCGCACGGTGCTGGTCGAGCAGTTCTGCTCGTGGTCGGCGTGCAGGATGAGGAGCTTGTTAAGGGCGCTAACCACTACCGGGTTGATTTCATACTTCTCGGTGGGGAAGCTGAACATCATGTAGAGGAAGTTGGCGCAATAGTCCATGTCGTTGCGCGGGTAGTTCAACGGATGGCCCATGTTGTTCTTATATGTCCAGGCCGCGATGGTCGGCATCTTCGCCAGCAGGCGAATGATGTTGAGCTCCATCTCCTCGGGGCTGAGGTCGGGCGACACGCTCTGCGGATAGAAGCCGGTGAGCGCGCAGATGAGCGACGACAGGATGGCCATGGGGTGCGTAGCCGACGGGAAACCGTCGAAAATCTTGCGCATGTCCTCGTGTACCAGCGTGTGCTTGGTAATCTGGCCGCTGAAGTGGTCGAGCTCGGCCTGGGTGGGCAACGCGCCGTAAATCAGCAAATAAGCTACTTCCAGGAAGCTCGACTTTTCAGCCAGCTGCTCGATGGGATAGCCGCGATAGCGCAGAATGCCCTCTTCGCCGTCGAGGAAGGTGATGGCGCTTTTGGTGGCACCGGTGTTCTTGTAGCCCGAATCGAGGGTGACGTAGCCGGTCTGGTCGCGCAGCTTGCCGATGTCGAATGCTTTTTCGTGTTCGGTACCTTCGATGACGGGCAAGGTGATGGACTTGCCGTCGAGGATGAGTTCAGCAGTTTCTGCCATGGACGGGAGGGGTGAGGGGGAAATAGAGTGCGAAACTACGCCACAGGTCGTAAGCCGGGAAATTTTTTCGGCCCTAGTGGCTGCAGGCACTACACGCAAAGCGGGCCTGAGGTTTCCAAAAACCGCCTAAAAGCCCGTTTGTTTCTTGTTGATAACGATTGCGAAGATTTTGAAACAGTGGTGCGCGAGGGCTTCACACAGCGTTCTATTTGCCGATACAGAACTGGGTGAAAATGCTGGTGAGCAAATCTTCGGAGGAGATTTCGCCGGTGATTTCGCCAAGCGCCGCAAGGGCATGGCGCAGGTCGGCGGCCAGCAGCTCGGTGCCGAAACCGGTATCGAGGCCGGTTTGCACGGCAGCGAGGTGAGCGGCGGCGGTTTCGAGCGCGCGGGCGTGGCGCACGTTGGTGACGATGGTGGCCGAGGCGTTGTTTTCGAGCGCCGAGCCGCGCACCTGCTTTACCAGTGCGGTTTGCAGGGCTTCGAGGCCCTGGTTCTGGCCGGCGGCCAGTAAGACTAGCGGAATTGCCGTTGTGCTACCCCCGCGACTGTCCCGAAACTCAGTTTCAAAAGCGGCGAGAGCTTCGGCAGAAGCCAGGTCGGTTTTGTTGCCTACGGCTAACACGGGCAGACTCAGGCCACTGGTTAGCGCCGCAATTTCAGTACAGACTTCTGTGGGCGTCAATTCTGCTAAATCGAAAAGATAGAGCAGCAGCGACGCTTTGCGCACGCGCTCCCGAGTGCGGGCTATGCCAATGGCTTCCACTTCGTCGGCCGTGTCGTCACGTAGGCCGGCCGTGTCCACGAAGCGGAAGCGCAGGCCGTCGATGCTCACTTCGTCCTCGATAAAGTCGCGGGTGGTGCCGGGAATGGCCGAGACGATGGCGCGCTCCTCGCGCAGCAAGGCGTTGAGCAGCGTGGACTTGCCAGCGTTGGGCCGCCCGGCTATGACGGTGGTGATGCCATTTTTGATGACGTTGCCCAGCTCGAAGGAACGCAGCAGGCCTAGCACCACGCCGCGCACCTCGGCCAGCAGCGCGGCCAGGCCGGTGCGGTCGGCAAATTCCACGTCTTCCTCGCCGAAATCGAGCTCCAATTCCAGCAGCGCGGCAAATTTGATGAGGCGGGCCCGTAGTTCGCGCAGCTCCTGTGAGAAGCCGCCGCGCAGCTGATTCAGCGCCACGCGGTGGCTGAGTGCGGAGTCGGCAGCGATGAGGTCGGCCACGGCTTCGGCTTGGGCCAGGTCCATGGCGCCGCTCAGGAAAGCGCGCTTGGTGAACTCGCCGGCTTCGGCCAGGCGCGCGCCGTGGCGCAGGAACAGGGCCAGTACTTGCCGCACCACGTAGTCGGAGCCGTGGCAGCTGATTTCCACCACGTCTTCGCGGGTGAACGACCTGGGGGCGCGGAATAGGCCGATTACTACCTCATCGAGGATTTCGCCGCCGTTGGGGTCGCGCAGGGTACCATAATGCAGCGTGTTGCCGGGCGCTTCGGCAAAGCTTTTTTTGGAGAAGACAGCGGCGGTGATGGGCACGGCGGCCGGGCCGGACAGCCGGATAACGGCCAGCGCGCCCGCGCCCGGGGGCGTCGACAATGCGACGATGGTATCGGAGAAAATTGTTTGAACCACGGATTTTTTCGGATTAATCGGATTGCCCGGATTTTAGCTTCGCTGACCTACGGTTCATTACGGTCGCTCCAATACTGGCTTACTCGGTTACAAACAAGTTGCGGCTTACTTCGGCCGAAATAAGAGCGGTGCGCTCACGGTTTATTCTGAGCTCAAAGGAATTATCAAACGCCACCTTATCCAGTACTTCAATTACTGCCCCGAGTTGCAGACCCACTTTGTCGAGGTACTGCAGGAAAGGAGCGGAAGTGTTTTTTACGGCTGCCAGGGTGCCATTCTCACCTGCGCAGAGGTCGGCCAGCAGGCGGTGGGCGGGGCGCCGGATGGCCCCGTCCTCGGCCGGAATGGGGTCGCCGTGCGGGTCGAGGGCGGGGTGGCCCAGGAAGGCATCGAGCCGGCGCATGAGCAGCGGCGACTGCACGTGCTCCAATTCCTCGGCCACTTCGTGCACCTCATCCCAGTTGAAGCCAAGCTGCTGCACCAGAAAAACCTCCCACAGCCGGTGCTTGCGGATGGTGAGCAGCGCCAGCCGCTGGCCTTCGGCGGTGAGCTGCACGCCGCGGTATTTCTCGTAGTTCAGCAGGCCCTTTTCGGCTAGGCGGCGCAGCATATCCGTCACGGAAGCGGCGCGGGTGTCCAGCGCGGCCGCGATGCGGTTGGTGCTCACGCCGGCGGTGTCGGGCTCGGCCTCAGCCAGCTTGAAAATGGCCTTGAGGTAGTTTTCCTCGGTGTGGCTGGGCAGTTTGGCGGATGGTAGGTTGGGCGTGATTTCGCTCATGCTGACAGGGCCGGAACATAAGGGCCGGTGCAAAGCTGCATGTAAAAATGCGCGCTTCACACCGGCCCAAACTGCTTAACCTAAAAATTAGCTACTTAGAATTTCAACAGCGCCGAGGCCCAGGTGAAACCTGAGCCGAAAGCGGCCAGGCAGACGAGGTCGCCGCGCTTGATTTTACCTTCCTGCACGGCTTCGCTAAAGGCCAGCGGCACCGAAGCAGCAGTGGTGTTGCCGTAGCGCTGGATATTGCTGAACACCTTGTCATCGCCGAGGCCCATTTTCTGCTGCACGTACTGCGTGATGCGCAGGTTGGCCTGGTGCGGGATGAGCATGTCGATGTCGGAAGCCTGCAGGCCGTTCTGGTCGAGCGCCTCCTTGATGACTTGCGGGAAGCGCACCACGGCGTGCTTGAACACGTTCTGGCCGTTCATGTAGGGGTAGAGCTCGGCTTTGTTGTTCAGGATGTATTCCACACGGTTATCGCGGTTCGAGCTGGGCTCCTTCACGATGAGCTCCTCGGCGTGCTCGCCCTGGGCGTGCAGGTGGGTGCTGAGGATGGCCTGGTTGTCGGAGGTGCTGGGGCGCAGCACCATGGCGCCCGCGCCATCGCCGAAAATCACGGAAACGCCGCGGCCTTCGGGCGACTTGTCGAGGCCGGAGGAATGGATTTCGGAGCCCACCACCAGCACCGTGTCGTACATGCCGGTGCGCACGAACTGGTCGGCCACTGAGAGAGCGTAGATGAAGCCCGAGCACTGGTTGCGCACGTCGAGGGCGGGGCAGTTGTTGGTCATGCCCAACTCGCGCTGCATGAGCACGCCGGAACCGGGGAAAAAGTAGTCGGGCGAGAGCGTGGCGAAGACAATCAGCTGCACGTCGTTGGCTTCCACGCCGGCCATTTCGAGGGCCTTGCGGGCGGCGTTGGCGCCCATGTTGGCGGTGGTGTCGGTGCCTTCCTCGAACCAACGGCGCTCCTGAATGCCCGTGCGCTCCTGAATCCAGGCATCGGAGGTGTTCATCATGGGCTCCAGCTCGGCATTTTTAACCACGCGGCTCGGCACGTAGTGGCCGACCCCGGCGATGAATGAGTGACGTAAAGTTGCCATGGCTGGTGGGAGGAAAAAAATTGGGCTAGGGGAGAAAGAACCGCTTTACGGGCGGCAATAAATTCGGTGAAGTAACTACGTGCTTTGGGCAAATTGGGGCGCAAAGGTGGCAGGTTAAATCACAGTATCCAGCAAATGCCACAATTTTTTGCCTTCCGAAGCCCAGAGCACGTCTTCAGGAATGCCGTTGGGATAGAAGCGGCATCTCTCCAGCCCCTGGCGCAGGTGGGCTGCTGCGGCATCGGCGGGAGTCAGCTCAAGCATTAGTCCGCCACCGTGGCGACTCATGGTTTTTGCCCACAGCCAATTCCGGGGAATGAGAATGGGCAGCCCCAGCGCGAGGTACTCAAATAGCTTGGTGGGCCGGCAGCGGGCCGTGCTGGGGTGGGGCCGGTAGGGCAGCAGGCCCAGGTGGCTGCGTCCAATTGCGGCCACGATGGCCGCGTGCGGCACCGGTACCGCGCCCCCAATGAGCGTGAACAGGCCGGGTTGCCGGGCCACGGTTTCTGCCAGTTGCCGAAGCAGCTCCGGCTGCTGGCAGAACCCGATGATGGTGCAGTGCGCGCCGCCCGGCCAGGTGGTGGCCAGGGCTTGCGTGAGCGCCACCGCCTCCCAAATGCCATTGAGCTCCGAGATAGTGCCGGAATAAAGCAGCCGCAGCGGCTCATGCAACATCGGATGCGGCCGTGGCTGGTTGGGCTGCATCTCGCCAGGAGCGGGCTGGTATTTGTTTTCCAGCACTACGACCCGGTCGGGGGGAAGCTTCTCCAGGAAAGGCAACTCTTCCGCGTAGCTGGCTTCGGCCAGCATGACTCCGGCCGCCTGATGGGCCGCCCGGCCTTCGACCCAGCGCAGCCCGGCCGCCAGCCAACGCCGCGTGAGGCCTTGGTAAACATGCTGGGTGCTTACGTTCAGCGCATAGTTCTCGCGGATGTCATATAGGAATTTTCGGCCCCGGCCCAGTGCCTGCCACAGCAGTGTGAGCGGCAACAGCTCCGGCGCGTGTACGATGGCCAAGTCGGGCTTTAGTCGTTGCAGTAGCCGCCAGTAGCGCCATTGCGCGGCCAGCCGGCCCAGGCTCAGGCGGCGGCCGTTGAAGATGGGATGGAGGGCAATGTTCGCCTGCCCATTGCCTGTTCCTGACGACTGCCGCCCGGCTACGTGCACTCGTGTACCGGCCCGGCCCGCCAGGGTTTCGGCAAACTTGCCCCGCATACGGGTATCGTCCACGGGCTTTAGCACCGAGGCCAGCAAAACCACAAATTGAGAAGAACCGGAGCCAAGCACGCCTCAAAGATGGTAGTTTTGCAGCTTCTAAGCCGCTTCCGCCAGTGCAGGCGGCTTTCCTGTTCATTCCCTTCGCCTCGTCCGATGTCCGACCTGCAAACCCAAATTGAAGCCGCCTGGGCCGACCGCGCCCTGCTCCAGACCCCCGAAACCAAAGCCGCCATCGAGCACGTCATCGAAGAACTCGACAAAGGCCGCCTGCGGGTGGCCACCCCGCCCGCCGAAGACGGCGGCGAGTGGACCATCAACGAATGGGTGAAGAAGGCCGTGATTCTCTACTTCCCCATCCGCCAGATGAACACCCAGGAAGTGGGGCCCTTTGAGTACCACGACAAAATGCTGCTCAAAACCGACTACGCCGGCCAGCAGGTGCGCGTGGTGCCGCCCGCCGTGGCCCGCTACGGCGCGTTTCTGGCCCCCGGCGTCATCCTCATGCCCAGCTACACCAACATCGGCGCCTACGTGGGCGAGGGCACGATGGTGGACACCTGGGCCACCGTGGGCAGCTGCGCCCAGGTGGGCAAAGGCGTGCACCTGAGCGGCGGCGTGGGCCTCGGCGGCGTGCTCGAGCCCGTGCAGGCGGCCCCCGTCATCATCGAAGACGGCGCCTTCATCGGCTCGCGCAGCATCCTCGTCGAAGGCTGCCGCATCGGCAAAGAAGCCGTGATTGGCGCGGGCGTCACCATCACCGGCAGCACCAAAATCATCGACGTTACCGGTCCCGAGCCCAAGGAGTACCGCGGCTACGTGCCGCCGCGCTCGGTGGTCATTCCCGGCTCGATTGCCAAGCAGTTCCCGGCCGGCGAATACCAGGTGCCCTGCGCGCTCATCATCGGCCAGCGCAAGCCCAGCACGGACTTGAAAACATCGCTGAACGACGCTTTGCGGGACTTTGGGGTGAGTGTATAACGTAGGGGCGGGGCTTGCCCCCGCCCGGACGCTTGCACCGCCTGACCGATTCCGTTCAACGGCGGGCGGGGGCAAGCCCCGCCCCTACAAAAAAGGCCGCTTCCTACGAAGCGGCCTTTTATATTTCTCAGATTCCTCGCTGCGCTTCGGAATGACAATTACACGCCCGCTTTCAGCTTCTCGCCGAACAGCGCCTTCACCTTGTCCACCTTGGGGCGGGCCACAAACTGGCAGTAGGGCTCGTGGCCGTGCAGGTTGAAGTAGTTCTGGTGGTAGTCCTCGGCGGGGTAGAAGGTGGGCGCGGCCACAATCTCCGTCACCACCGGGTTGGGGAAGGCGTGGTTGTCGTTAAGCTTCTTTTTATACTCCTCGGCGAGCTGCTTCTGTTCGTCGTTGTGGTAGTAGATGCCCGAGCGGTACTGCGTACCCACGTCGTTGCCCTGGCGGTTGAGGGTGGTGGGGTCGTGGGTTTTCCAGAAAATTTCGAGCAACTCCTTATAGCTGATAACGGCCGGGTCGAAAGTGATGTCGATAACCTCGTTGTGGCCGGTGAGGCCGCTGCACACTTCCTTATAGGTCGGGTTGGCGATGCGACCGCCGGCGTAGCCGGAAACCACTTTCTCCACGCCCTTCAGGTTTTGAAATACGGCCTCGACGCACCAGAAGCAGCCGGCGCCAAATGTTGCATGTTGCATGGGTAGGAAATTGATTCGTTGTTGGGTTGATAACAACGCGGTAGACGTGGCGCAGGTTTATTCCTTACAAGCGGTGCCGTTTGTCATTGCGAGTGGAGCGCAGCGGAACGCGGCAATCCGTCCTAATTCTAAGCGACCAGCACCAAGAAGTGATAAATCCTTAAAATGTGACAAGCCCCGGCACTGTGCAGTACCGGGGCTTGTCACTAAAGAAAGTGTCTGGTTCTGACAGGACGGATTGCTTCGGCTGCGCCTCGCAATGACAGAGGGGACAGACGGCGCCAGCTTACTTGCGGAACCGCGCCGCCACCACCAGCTCTTTCAAGCCTGCCGTGTATTGGTAGAAGCCCTCGCCCGACTTCACGCCCAGGCGGCCGGCCATCACCATGTTCACCAGCAGCGGGCAGGGAGCGTATTTGGGGTTGCCCAGGCCCTCGTGCAGCACCCGCAGGATGGCCAGGCACACGTCCAGGCCAATAAAATCGGCCAGCTGCAGCGGGCCCATCGGGTGGGCCATGCCCAGCTTCATCACTGTGTCAATCTCCTCCACGCCCGCCACGCCTTCAAACAGCGTGATGATGGCCTCGTTTATCATCGGCATCAGAATGCGGTTGGCCACGAAGCCGGGGTAGTCGTTCACCTCGGTGGGCGTTTTGCCCAACTGGCGCGACAGGTCCATCACGCGCGCCGTTACCTCGTCGGAGGTCGCGTAGCCGCGAATCACCTCTACCAGCTTCATCACCGGCACGGGGTTCATAAAGTGCATGCCGATTACCTGCTGGGGCCGCTTGGTCACGGCGGCGATTTTGGTGATGGAAATCGACGAGGTATTCGACGCCAGAATGGCATCGGCGGGCGCGTACTGGTCCAGGTCGCGGAAGATTTGCAGCTTCAGGTCCACGTTTTCGGTGGCGGCTTCCACCACTAGGCCCACGCCGGCTACACCGTCGGCAATCGAGGTAAAGGTCTTCAATCGGCCCAGGGTAGCGGCTTTGTCGTCCTCGCTCAGGGTGGCTTTGGCTACCTGGCGGTCAAGGTTTTTGGTGATGGTGCCCAGGGCGCGGTCCAGCGCCGGCTGGTTGATGTCGATGAGCGAAACGGAAAAACCGTGCTGGGCAAATACGTGGGCAATGCCATTGCCCATGGTGCCGGAGCCAATTACGGCGACGTTCATAAAGTGCGGGAAAAGAGAGGGTGGGATGGGAAAAGCCGGCCAGTGGGCCAGCGGCTGCAAAGCTACAGCCCATTGCCGAACTGCCATTTTGTTTGGCTCCATCGAAAATATTTCGAAAAAATTATATCCTTTTGAATTACCCCCCCGTACAAGCCCCCAGAGACACTTCTCGCATACTTTTTCACCTCCCCTTCACACTCTTTCTCTCTTTTCAGCCATGGGCAACCTCCTCTATATCATCGCCGTCATTCTCGTCATCATTTGGGCTGTTAGCTTCTTCGGTGGCTTCTTCACCGGCGGTATCATCCACGTGCTGCTGGTTATTGCCATCATCGCCATTCTGCTACGCGTTATCAGCGGCCGAAGCGCCGTCTAATGCCGCCCGCAAGGGTTAACTTAAAAACACAAAAAGCCCCGCTGGAATCTCCAGCGGGGCTTTTTGTTGGTGGGCGGCCCGGTTGCTAATTATTTGCCAATGTTGTAAAGCAGGCAAAACCGCAGGTTCAGGCCCGGATAAAGCGAGAATACTGAGCTGTTGAAGTTGTAGAGGCCCAGAATATCCAGCGCGGCTTTGTCGCCCAAGGTGGAACGGTACCCAATCCCGGCCAGGGAAGAATTTACGGTGCGGCTAATCTTGGCCAGGTAATACTGGTTGTCGTAGCCCGCGAGCTGGGCGTTGGTCACCTCGTATTCGCCGTGCAAAAAGAACTCCTTGTAAACGATGTATTGGGCGAACACCTTAAAGCCCAGGCTGCTGCTCGAAAGGCTATTGGAGCCATTCGCGGTCAGGGTACCATTCGGCGTAGGGTATTGAACGCCGTAGGTACGATAAAAATTGTCGGGCGACAATGAGTAATTGTTGTAGGCGTACGATATGCCCGGGCCGATGGCAAGCTTGTTCGTAATCCGATAGCCAAGGGCAGGGGCCAGGCTGAAATTAAAGTTGCTGATGCCATCGACCGAGTTGTAACCGAGGCCCAGGTTAGAATAGATAAATTTTTTGCTGGGCGGCACATCCTCCGCGCCACCCGCTTTGGTGGCTTTGCGGTTCGGAAAATCCAACCCCGACGGGGCCGAGGGCGATGGCTGCACCGCCGGCGTGCTGGGGTCGTAGATAGGCGCCGGAGCAGCTGGCGTTGCCGGGTCGGTAGCGGGCACCGGGGCTGGCGTTGCAGGGCGCGTGGGGGCGGGGGGCGGGCCGGGAGGAGCCGTGTTCAGCACCGGCTTATTATCCTGGGCCTGCGCCTGCAAGGTGGGCAGCCCGGCGGCCGCTGCCAGCAGCAGCAGCGGAAGCAAATGACGTTTCATGCAAAAAGCGAAAAAGGAAGTGGGGCGCACGCGCGCAGACTGGTAACGAAAACGGCCGGAAAATTATTCATTTTCCGGCCGCCATTCATCGATTACTTACGCCATTTGGTACATCTTCTGGCGCTGGGCCTTCAGGTTCTCATCGGCCAGGTATTCTTCGTAGTTCATGCGGCGGTCGATGATGCCGTCGGGCGTGAGCTCGATGATGCGCGTGGCCACCGTGTCGATGAACTGCAAGTCGTGCGAAGCGAAAAGCATCGCGCCGGGGTAGTCCTTCAGGCCGTTGTTCAGGGCCTGGATGGATTCGAGGTCCAAGTGGTTCGTCGGGTCGTCGAGCACGAGTACGTTGCCGCTTTCCAGCATCATCTTGCTGAGCATGCAGCGCACTTTCTCGCCGCCGCTCAGCACGTTCGATTTTTTCTGCGACTCTTCGCCCGAAAACAGCATGCGGCCCAGCCAGCCGCGCACAAAGCTCTCGTCCTTATCTACCGAGTACTGGCGCAGCCAGTCCACCAGGTTCAGCTCGCCCGACTGGAAGTACTGGTTGTTCTCCTTGGGGAAGTAGCTCGGCGTGATGGTGGTGCCCCACTTGAACTCGCCGGTAGCCGCCGTGGCCTCGCCAAACAGGATATCGAACAGGAGTGAAGCGGCGCGGTCGTCGCGGCCCACAATGGCTACTTTATCCCCTTTGTCGAGCGAGAAGGTCACGTTTTTGAACACGTGCTTGCCATCAACTTTGGCGCTGAGGTTTTCAACAGTCAGCAGCTGGTTGCCGGGCTCGCGCTCGGGTTTGAAGGCGATGTAGGGGTAGCGGCGCGACGAGGGCTTGATTTCCTCCAGCGTGAGCTTTTGCAGCAGCTTCTGGCGGCTGGTGGCCTGCTTCGATTTTGAGGCGTTGGCCGAGAAGCGGCGCACAAACTCTTCGAGCTCCTTGCGCTTGTCCTCGGTTTTCTTGTTCACGTCCTGGCGCTGGCGCAGGGCCAGCTGGCTGCTCTCGTACCAGAACGAGTAGTTGCCGGGGTACATCGTGATTTTCGAGAAGTCCAGGTCGGCCATGTAGTTGCACACGGCGTCGAGGAAGTGGCGGTCGTGGCTCACCACAATCACCGTGTTCTGGAAGTTGTCGAGGAAGTTCTCCAGCCAGAGCACGCTCTCGGCGTCGAGGTTGTTGGTCGGTTCGTCGAGCAGCAGCACGTCGGGGTTGCCAAACAGGGCCTGGGCCAGCAGCACGCGTACTTTTTCGCTGGCGCCGAGGTCCGACATCAGCGAGTAGTGCTTGTCTTCGGTAATGCCGAGACCGGAAAGCAATTCGGCCGCTTCGTAGTCAGCATTCCAGCCTTCGAGGTCGGCAAACTCGCCTTCCAGAATGGCGGCGCGCTCGCCGTCGGCGTCCGAAAAATCGGCTTTGGCATACAGCGCGTCCTTCTCGCTCATCACCGCCCACAGGCGCTGGTGGCCCTGAATGACGGTTTGCAGCACCTGCTGGTCGTCGTAGGCAAACTGATTCTGCTTCAGCACGGCCAGGCGCTGGCCGGCGGGCATCTCCACCGAGCCGGTGTTGGGCTCGAGCTCGCCCGAGAGGATTTTGAGGAAGGTGGACTTGCCCGCGCCGTTGGCGCCGATGAGGCCGTAGCAGTTGCCAGGCAGGAATTTAACGGTGACGTCTTCGAAGAGAATGCGCTTGCCGTAGCGCAGGCTAACGTTGGAGGTGGAAATCATTCAAGCAATAAATAAAGGCGCGGGCACCCCGCATCCGAGCAGGGCTAGCCGCAAAATTACACGATAGGAGCCGGGTGCGAATCCGGCCGGAGAAAACGAGTTGCGTATTCTGCCGAAAATAACTAACTAGTAGGAAGATTAGTGCCCGCCGCCGTTCGGCCCGCCAACCGCCGGCCGGCGCCCCGCGTACAACTTCTGCGCCCCGCGGCGTGTTGCCTTTCTGAGGTTTCTCAAACCGGCCAAGCCGGTCATCTTTCACCTGTTACGTTTTTAGGTATGACTGACCAGCATTTAACATCCGAAAAAAACGGTCTGCGCATGGGCTTGCTGACGGCGCTGATTTTAATTGCCTACACCGGCGTAGCCGCCCTGGCCGGTTTTCTGGGCAAAATCGAAGCCGGCGCGCTTGATATTGTGCTGCTGGCCGGTGGCGTCGTTCTGGCCATCCGGCGGCTGAAACACGCCTGCGGCGACCGCATGACCTACTTTGGCGGTTTCAGTACGGGCATCATCACGGCGCTGGTGGCCTCAATTCTGTTGGGCGCATTCTTCTGGCTGCTGGGCGGCATCAGCCAGGCGGCGGTGCGCCAGATTCAGGCCCGCGACCTGTTCGGCTCTGACCTAGGCGTGCTCATCAGTGGCTTGGGCATCATCCTGCTCGGCACCATGACGGGCGTTATCACCTCGCTTATCGCCATGCAGTACTTTAAGAGTGCTGAACACCAAGGGATTCCGGAAGTGGAAGTCGTTTAATCGCGGCATCCGGATAATTGACAGTCGCTTGAAAAGCAGCCTCGCAAGGGGCTGCTTTTTTTATGCGTTCGAATATAGGAGAGGTTAGCTATTGTGAAAAAAAGTAGAACGAATTGAAACTTCGCGTTGCTATGTTGGCGTTAGGTGCTTAAATTTGTTTTAGCCGAAGAAAAAATATTGATTTATGCGTTACTCCCCTGCCTTTTTAACCGCGCTGTGCCTGTCGTTGGCCACGCTGTCGGCCAAGGCACAAATGGCTGACCGAATTACCGAGCAACCCACGCCCCGCGAAGCTTCCCGCCAGGAAGTTGTAGCCCAAACCCGCGAGATGGCCAACCGCCTCCACCTCAACGAAGGCCAGTACCTGCAACTGCTCCCCCTGAATCGCACTCGTCTGAGCACGCTCAGTGGCATCAACCGTGAATACCGCAACGACGCGGCCACCCGGGCCGCCAAGTCGGCTGAGCTGGAAGCTCAGTTCGAGCAGGAATGCAGCCGCATTCTTACGCCCTCGCAGCTAAGCCAGCTGCAGCGCGACGCTCAACCGGCCACCACGCCAGCCGGCGCCGGCAACGGCCTGGGGTAATTTCTACCCCGCTTCTCCCCAACCACCCAATAGCAACGGCCCGCCAGATGATGGCGGGCCGTTGGCGTTTTAGGGTTTAATAGCAAATCGGTTGTCATGCTAAGCGGAGCGAAGGACCTTATCACATTCGGACGAAGTGTTCTGGCGTGATAAGGTCCTTCGCTGCGCTCAGAATGACAGGCGCGACACTTACCGCGTCGGCGTCAGCGGGTCACTCAACACCTCTGTGACGGTGCCGAGGGGGCCGAAGCGCAGGCTGATGCGCGGGGCCGCCGAGCGGACGTGGCCGGCGTTGCACTGCGTGCCGGGCTCGAGGTAGTAGTAGTACACTTTTTCGGTGTTGGCGCGCAGCTCTTCCTCATCGGGCGGGCCCAGCAGGGCGTTCACGTCGTCGGCCCGGGCTTCGTAAAGCTGCTCCCGGAAACGCAGCAGGGCCGGTACGGCAGCCCGGCGCTGGTTGTGGCAGGCGTAAGGGTCGGCGCGCCACGAAGGGGCGTCGAAACCGGGGATATTGGGCAGGGCGTGGCCGCAACCGGCCAGGACGCTACTGCCCGCCAGTATGAAAAAAGAAAGGTGCCGGCGCACGTTCAAACTGCCTGAGAATTGCGCCATGACCAACAAGAACAACGGGAAACAAGAATTTTGACGAAATTAAGCACTATTTTTGGGCTGCTGCTGTCTGAGCCCTACGCTGATTAAAATACGGAATTATATAATTTATATTATTGTAATGTTCAAAAGGATTTTAGTTGCGGCTGCAGTGATGGGCCTGGGCCTGCTGGGCAATGCAGCCACTGCGCAGAACATCCCGGCCGCTGCCCTGGCAAAGCTGCCGGAAAGTGCCCGTCGGGCGTTCAACCAATCCGTATTCGACCAGAGGGCGGCAGCGCTGTTTGCGCGGTTGGGCGCGGACGACCTGCCCTTTAGTCTGTTGCGCGAAGGACTGGTGGGCTTTTACAACGTGCGGGCGGCGGGGCGTGCAGCCGGCCGGCCGGTGCTCACGCTGGTCGATTTCAGCCGCTCCAGCCAGCACAAGCGCTTGTGGGTGATTGACGTAGCGGCCGGGCGCGTGCTGTTTCATACGCTGGTGGCGCACGGCAAAGCCAGCGGCGGCGATTTGCCGGTGGCGTTCTCGAACCAGGAGGGCTCGGAGATGAGCAGCCTGGGGTTCTACCGCACGGCCCCGGCCACCTACGTGGGCAAGCACGGCCTGTCGCTGAAGCTACACGGGCTCGACCCCGGCTTCAACACCAACGCTGAGAGCCGGGCGGTGGTGGTGCACGGGGCCGACTACGTGTGCGAAGAATTTGTGCGGGCCCACGGGCGGCTGGGACGCAGCCAGGGCTGCCCGGCCTTGCCGGCGGGGCAGGCGGCAGCTATTGTGCAGGCCATCAAGGGCGGGAGCGTGCTGTACTTGCACGGGCCGGCGCAGGCGGGCTACCACTCGCGCTGGCTCGATGTGGACGGGGCGGTGGCCTCGCTGGCAACCCCGGGCGGGGGCAGCGCGGGCAACTAGCATAACCAGAACGGCAGGGGTGCGTTAAAAGCGAATTGCGCCGGGCTTCGGGCCCGGCGTTTTTCTTTCTCACCCTTTTTCGATTCTTTTCCCATGCGTTTAAATCTGCGCTTCATCATCGGGCTCATTGTGGCGGCGGTGTCGCTGTTCGGCTACTTTTTTCATACTTCCAAGAATGAAGTAACCGGCGAAACCCAACACGTAAACATGAGCACCGACCAGGAAATAGCCCTGGGCTTACAGGCCGCACCCCAAATGGCGGCCGAATACGGCGGCGAAAGCCCCGATGCCCGCGCCACCGCCGCCGTGCAGGCCGTGGGCCAGAAAATCATTGCCAGCACCAAAGCCGGCCAGACGCCTTACCGCTTTCAGTTCCATTTGTTGGCCGACGACCAAACGATTAACGCCTTCGCGCTGCCCGGTGGCCAGGTGTTCATCACGAAGGGTATTCTGGACAAGCTGACTTCGGAAGGCCAACTGGCCGGCGTGCTGGCCCACGAAATCGGCCACGTAGTGGGCCGTCACTCGGCCGAGCAGGTGGCCAAGTCGAACCTCACGCAGGGCCTGGCCGGCGCGGCCACCATCGCCTCGTACGACCCCAACAATCCCGGCAGCTCCATTGCCAAAGGGGCCATTGCGGCGGCCATTGCCAAGGTGGTGAACCTGCGCTTCGGCCGCGAAGACGAGCTGGAAGCCGACCGCTTGGCGGTCGATTTTACGCCCAAAGCCGGCTACGACCCCCGCGCCATGATTCAGGTGATGCAGATGCTCCAGCAGCAGGGCGGCCGCAGCAGCACGCCCGAATTTATGAGCACCCACCCCGACCCGGGCAACCGCATCGCGGTGCTGCAGAAGGAAATCGCTGAGCAGTACCCGCAGGGCGTGCCGGCCGGTTTGAAACCATAACCGCAGACTTCCGCGGATTTAACAGCTAAGAACAGATTCGGACGGGCGAATCAGGCAGACATTCGCTCACAGGTCTTTTTATCTGTTTTAGTCATTCAACGCAACGGCCGCAGCTGATAAGCTGCGGCCGTTGCGTTTACACAAGGCTCAGGGCCGAGAATACTCTTGGGTTATAGGAGTAGCTGAATCCGTTCTTATCCGTTAAATCCGCGAAAATCTGCGGTCAGAAGTTCGGCGGCGTGAGGTTCTTGAAGTGGCCGTTGAGGCGAACGCGCTCCTTGAGTCGCTCGGTTTCGAGCACGACGGGCAGGATGGTGTCGAGGTGGTCGCGCACGATTTCCTGGCGTTCGAGCTCGCTGGTGGTGGCCAGCAGCTGGTATTCCTGCTCGGTACTGAAGCCGATGTGGTGGGCCACGTCGAAGATGCAGTAGTCGGAGGCCAGCTCCAGCAGCAGTTTGCGCAGGCCGAGCGCCTCGTAGAGCTGGCGCACCTGTTTGGTGATGACGGTGCGCAGCACGGGGTCGGCTTCGTCGTCCTGCACCACGTTTTCGACCAAGCCGCCGGCGTAGAGCTTGCCGGGGGCCTGGCGGTAGAACTTGTTGATGCGAAACACGCCCACGGCCTTGGTGCGGATGTCGAGCTCGCCGCTGGAATAGGTTTGCTCGACGCTGAGCAGGCGCATTTCGGTGCCCAGCTCGCTGAGGCTGTCGTTGAGAAAGGGCGGGATGCCGAAAGTGGTATTTTGCTCGATGCACTCGCGCACGAGCTGGCGGTAGCGGGGCTCGAAGATGTGCAGGTTGAGCTTTTCGCCCGGGAAGACCACCAGGTTGAGCGGAAACAGCGGAAGCAGGCGGGCCATGGGCTAATAGGGACTGAAACGGAACGTAACTACGGGCGCAACAAGCGGCCCCCGGCGTTGGGTTTTGGCCCGCCGGGCCCAGGGGCCGGCGGCGGAGACAGTGGCAAGGTAGGCGGGAATGCCGAAACGCCGCCCGGGGCGCTACTTTTGTGCCCCATGCCCACTTCCACCAGCTTAATTCCCGACGTTCGCACGCTGCTAAAAAAAGCCGGACGACTGCTACTGCAAATCCTGGCCGCGCTGTTTCTGACCTCGGTGGCGTGGGTGCTGCTCTACCGTTGGGTGGCCCCGCCGGCCACCTGGCTGATGCTGGACCGCCGGGCCCACGCGCCCATCGGGCTGGGCTACTACGGCATTCAGCCCGAGCCGCGCCATATTCGCTACGACTTCCGGACGCTGGACGAGGTGGCGCCTACGGTGCCCCTGGCCCTGGTGGCGGCCGAAGACCAGCGCTTCCTGCTGCACCACGGCTTCGACCTGGACGCGCTGACGAAAGCCGCCAAGCGCAACTGGAACGGCGACGGCAAGCACATTGTGGGCGGCAGCACCATTTCGCAGCAGGTGGCCAAAAACGTGTTTCTGTGGCAGGGCCGCAGCTACGTGCGCAAGGTGGCCGAGGCCTATTTCACGGTGCTGATTGAAACGTTGTGGAGCAAGCGCCGCATCATGGAAATGTATTTGAGCGTGGCCGAGATGGGCGACTGCACCTTCGGGGTGGAGGCGGCCAGCCGGCGCTATTTCGGCAAGCCCGCCAGCGAGGTGAGCGCGGCCGAGGCGGCGCTACTGGCGGGCGTGCTGCCCAACCCGCTGCGCTTCCGGGCCAGCAACCCCGGGCCGGTGGCGCGGGCCAAGCAGCTGCGGGTGCTGCGCAACATGCGCCGGCTGGGCGGCACCAGCTTCGTAGCGAAGATATTGAAGTAGGGGGTTGGGTAATCAGTATTCGATAGTCAATAATCAGAACGTCATGCAGAGCGCAGCGAAGCATCTTACCCGCACGAGTAAATCAATGATGTGGACGAAGCGGGCAAGATGCTTCGCTGCGCTCTGCATGACCGCCGGGGCGACCTTTGCCGGCTGTACTACGGCCCGCCCAACGGCCTCCACGGCCGAATCGGCCGCCGCGCGCCGCGCCATCGTGCAGGTGCTCACCACCCAAACGGCGGCCTGGAACCGGGGCGACATTCCGGGCTTCATGGCGGGCTACTGGAAGTCGGATTCGCTGGTGTTCATCGGGCGGAAGGGGCCGACATATGGCTGGCAGCCCACGCTGGCCAATTACCAGAAAAGCTACCCCGACGCGGCGGCCATGGGCCAGCTCGATTTTTCGGGGCTGCGGGTAACGCTGGTGGCCCCCACGGCGGCGCAGGTGGTGGGGCGCTGGCACCTGGCGCGGCCGGCGGCGTTGGGCGACTTGCAGGGGTACTTCCTGCTGGTGCTGCGGCAGGTGGATGGCAAATGGGTGGTGGTGGCCGACCATACGAACAGCCAGTGAGTAGGAATTAATCAAAGAGCGGATGCAAAATACCGCGTCGCTACTTCACCAGCCCCAGCCCCGCCGCGTGCGCGGCGGCCGAGGCATAGTCTTTCACCAGCAGCATGGGCACCTGCTCGGCGCTGAGTTCGGCGATGATGGGCGTGACCAGCAGGGCGCGCTCGGGCACCTGCACATCGCGGATGTAGATGGCGCGGATGCGGCCGGGGTGACGGCGCACTACCTCGCGGTAGATGCGGGCGTCTTCCTGGCCACTGTCGCCGAGCAGCACGAAGGGTAGCGTGGGGTAGGTGGTGAGCAGGTCGTCGATTTCGTGGAGCTTGTGGGCGAAGTGAATGGCGGCCGAGCCCGTGACGCCGGGCGGGGGCGTGGTTTTGGGCGTGGCGATGGTGAAATCGCGCAGCAGCAGCGGGCCGGGCGGCAGTTCGTGCAGACCCATGAACTCGTCGAGCATGTCGTAGAGGTTCCAGGGGCTGCTGCTGACGTAGAAGAAGGGGTTGTCGGGCCGACCAGTGCGGCCGCGCTGCAGCTGGCGGTAGAAGGCGGCCACGCCCTCGAAGGGCTGGCGCGAGTGGGCGTTGCTGAGGAGGGTGCGGGCCAGCATCTTGAGAATGTTGGTGGCCCGGGTTTCGAACACCGTGTCGTCGAGGTCGGAGATGACGCCGAACTCGGCCCCGGGCGGGGGCACCAGCACGCTGGCCGTGGCCTGCACGGCGTTGGTGGGCTCGGCGGCGAAAGGGGCGGGCAGCCGGGCCACGCGCACCGGAATGGGGTACCAGAGGTAGGAAGTGGGCGCGGGCAGGGCGTGGGGCTCCAGAATAAGCGTGAAATAGCCTTCGTCGTCGGTGCTCACCAGGTGCTGGCTGCCGTCGGGCAGCTCGGCCACGAGGTCGGCCCCGGCGATTTCGCGGCTGTTGAAGCGGCGCACCATGCTGCGGAAGTTGCGCCAGCGCGAGTCGGTGGCGGCCTGGGGCTGCAGGCCGCGGTCGCCGAGCAGGCGGCCTTTGATGTAGAACCTGGTGGCCGTGCCGTAGCTGCGGTAGGCGTCGAGCTGCAGGCGCTGGAGGCGGCCCTTGCGGGCGAGGTAGCGGGTGAGGAAGTGGTCGGTCCACTCATTGAAGGCGGACACGGGGTTAAGCAGATTCATGGGGCAAACCTACGGCGGAAGGGCTGCTGCGGCTGAAGTAGCGCTGATTTTGTAGCGTGGTCGTACCCGGAGGGACTCTGCGAGTCCGCGCCCAAGCGTACATTCTCACCGGCGCGGACTCGTAGAGTCCGCGCTACGGCGCAGCCGCCCCGGGACTTTTTCCGTAAACCCCCGACGCTCGAATTCCCGGCGTCTACACTGCCATCCATGCCCACCGCCACCACCACCGCCCACCCCAAAACCCGCAAAAAGGCGCTGCTCCCGCAGGACGAAGCGCACATCGTGTACAAAGACCCCGCCCGGCAGGCCCAGATGGCCGGCCTGCGCTACGCCACCGACCAGGGCCCCGGCCTCACGCGCAAAGCCACGCGGGCCGGCAAATTCGCCTACTACGACGCGAAGGGCCAGAAAATCAGCGACGAGAAGACGCTCGACCGCATCAGCAGCTTCGTGATTCCGCCGGCCTGGACGGACGTGTGGATTTCACCCTCGGCCACCACCCATTTGCAGGTAACGGGCCACGACGCCTTGGGCCGCAAGCAGTACCGCTACCACCCGGCCTGGGACGAAATGCGCAGCCTCACCAAGTTTTCGCGCCTGCGCACCTTCGGCGAGAAGCTGGAGCCGCTGCGGCAGCAGCTGAAGAAGGACCTGGCCCGCCCGGCCCTCGACCACGACAAAGTGGTGGCCCTGGTGATTACACTGATGGACCAGTCGTTTATCCGCGTCGGCAACAAGGAATACGCCAAGAATAAGGGTGATAAAAAGGCCAGCTACGGCCTCACCACGCTGAAAGACGGCCACGTGGACGTGCACGGGGCCGACGTGAATTTTTCTTTTGTAGGCAAGAAGGGCGTGCCGCACGACGTGACGGTGCACGATGCCCGCCTGGCCCGGCTGGTGCGCAAGTGCAAGGAAATCCCGGGCCAGCACCTGTTTCAGTATTACGCAAAAGACGGCCAGCGCCGGGCGCTGGAATCGGGCGACGTGAACGAGTACCTGCACCGCCACACCGGGCTGGCGCTGTCGGCCAAGGACTTCCGCACCTGGGGCGGCACCGTGAAGATGGCTGAATGCCTCGAAACGGTACTGAAGGAAGAGCCGGATTTAGCCCCCGAAAAAGTCATCAAAAAAGCCGTGAAGGAAGTGGCCGGGAATCTGGGCAACACGCCCACGGTGTGCTCGAAATACTACATTCATCCGCAGGTGGTGGAGCTGTTCAAATCGGGCCAGCTGGTGGAATTCCTGCGCAAGCACGATGCCGAAGCGAAGTCCGGCGACCTGCTCTCGCCCGTGGAGCGGCTGGTGCTGAAGATGCTGAAGCAGGCGTAGGGGCGGGGCCTGCCCCCGCCCGCCGTTGAACGGAACCGTTGCAACGGGGCGAACGGGGGCGGGGACTGCCCGGCGTTGAACGGAACCGTGGCAACGGTGCGAACGGGCGGGCGGGGGCAGGTCCCGCCCCTACAATTCACTATTCCTCCGGCAGCTTATCGAATGCCTTGCCGGCCGGCACGCTGTCCTGTTCGAAGCGAACACCGCTGCCCGGCTGGCGCAGTTCATCGGTGCCCAAGCCGCCATAGATGCGGATGGCGGGCGAGCAGCGAGCCACCGGACCGTGATTTTCAATCACAAAAACATCATCGCCGCCTAAGCCTTCCAGTTGAATGCGTTTGGTTTCGGTGGGCACAAAGGCGCGGCGATAGAACGTGGCCGTGCCCTTGGCCGGAAACACGGCCACCACAGTAGAATCGGCGTAGCGGTGGATTTCGAACCGCTCGGCCTCGTTGGTGCCGGCGATGCGCGGCTGTCGGGCCAGCTCACGGTAGAAGGTTTCGGCCAGGGCCGGCAGGTGGTCGCGACGGGCCTGAAAGGCGGCCAGGGTGCGCGGGCCTTCGAGGGCGTACACTGCGGGCGGCAGGCGGCGCATGGCGCGCTCGATAACCGAATCGGGCAGGCGGCGCTGCAAATCGCGGGCAGCGGCCTGAAACTGGGCGCGGGTGAGCTGGTTGAGGGCGCGGCGGTCGAGGTATTCGCCGTTGGAGAGCTGGGCCACCGGGGCCTTGTAGCGCGGCCCGAACGTGACCCAGTGCCGGATAATTACGTGGCCAATCAGCCAGCCCAGCACGCCGTCGTCGAGGCGGTAAATGACCATGTCGCGGTCCTTGGGCAGGGGGCGGATGGGGGCGAAGCCGCCCGGCGCGGGCGCATCCACAGCCCAGCTCCATTGACCGGCGTGGCGGTCCCAGTCGCCGAGCCAGGCATCAAGCAGGCGGGCGCGTAGCAGCGCGGGCTGGTCGAACCGGCGGGCCGGGCTGGCGAACAAGCTGCCGAAAGCTTTCACGCTATTTACAACGGCGGCGGGGGCGGGCCGCTCGGGGGCCAGCGCGGCTTTCTCTTCGAGGTAAGCCAGTTGCCCGCGAAAATGCACGAGCGAATCGGTTTGAAACGCCGGGTCGTCGGGCCGCACGTAGAACAGTTGGGGCGAGGAGCGGGGCACGCCCGCCGCCCGGGCCAGCGGCGGCACCAGCAGCGCCGCATAGGGATTGGTCGACGACACGTTGTCGCGCAGCACGTTCACCAGAAACGTGCCCCGCACTGCCATCGGCGTGGCTCGGATGGGGTCTTTGTCGACGGTGCGAATGACGTAGGCGCGGCCGTCGGGCGCGGTCAGGTTCAGGCTGGTGCTGTTGAAGCCTCCGCCAACTTTGCCGGGCCGCAGGCCGCCGGGCCGGGCCGTGCGCATGTTGAATACCGGCGCCGCCACCGGCGCGGCCCAGCTGGGGCGGTGGTGGCGGCCCACCAGCGCGTTGTAGAGGCCGCCGTGGCGGGCGTAGTGCCGGCCAGCCGTCACGTTGCGCACGCTGTCGGCCGCGGCGGGCAGGGCCGCGGTGGCATCGAGCCGGGCATCGGGCTGAAAAAACTGCTTCCGGACGCAGCCGGTGGCCAGTAGCCCGGCCAGTGCGCCTCCCATCAATGTATAAAAGCGCAAGCGGAGCAGTATCAAGAGTAAGCTGAGGAATTAGAGTCGGGCTTTGAACGGCAGCGGGCCGAAAAAGGCTGGCAGTCGCTGGTAGAGACGCAATATTTTGCGTCTCGTCGTTGCTCTCCGTTGAACGAGGCGACGAGGTGCAATCCGAGTCGTTCAACGACGAGACGCAAAATATTGCGTCTCTACTCAATCATCATTCAGCCGGTCGTAGGGCCGGTGCCTTTTGTGAGGCCGATGAGTAGGAGGCGTGCCGACGGCCGTCAGGTCCGAGGCGTCATCGTAGCGTTTCAGCTGCCGGCCGCTGCCGCTGAGGCGCAACTGGTCGTGGCCTTCGCCGCCGTAGAGCAGCAGGCGCATGGGGCGCGCTCCCGTGGTCGTTGTTATCTCAAACACGTCGTCGCCGCCCAGGCCATCCAGGCTGATGGCGCGGGTTTCCTGGCGAAAGTACGTGCGTCTGAAACGCAGCGAATCACCGGCCGGCCGGGTTTGTTTCGCAACCATAAAAATCTGCACGGTCGTCGAGTCGGCGAAGCGGTGCACCACGAACCGCTCGGCCTGGGCCGTGCCGCCCAGCTCGGGCTGGCGGGCCAGCGTACGATAAAAGGCCTCGGCGGCCCGGGGCAGGGTTGCGCGGCGGGCTTTGAGGGCCTCGCCCAGCCGGCGGCCTTCCAGCGCGTACACCGTGGGCGGCAGGCGGCGCAGGGCGCGCTCGATAACCGAATCGGGCAGGCGGCGCTGCAAATCCTGGGCGGTGCGGGCGAAGTCGGACCGCGTCATTAGTGAGAGGCCGCGCTGGTCGATAAACCGGGCCTGTTTCACCAGCCCGGCAATGCTGTTGTACTCGTTGCGAAAGGTCTGGAACTGGGGCGCGATGAAGCGCCGGGCCGCCAGCCACGGAATCACACCGTCATCAAACCGAAAATACACTTGGTCGCGGTCTTTAGGAATGCCAACGTAGCGCACCCGGCCGCCGGGCTCGCGGAACTCGGCCCAGCTCCACTGGCCCTCGTGCCGGTCCCAGTCGCCGAGCCACACGTCGAGCAGGCGGGCGCGCAGGAAAGCGGGCTGGTCGATGTAGTGCGCCGGGTGGCGGTACACCTGTTTCAGCATGGTTTCGCCGCCGTCGAAATCGGCCGCTCCGGCCAGGTCGGGCGTGCGCGAGGCGATGGCATCGTACTTCTCTTCGAGCAACGCCAGCTTGCCCTGAAACCGTGCCGACGACTCGCCCAGGCCGGTTTCATCGGCCCGCACGTACACGATGCGCGGGCGGGTGTGGGGCACGCCCGCCGCCCGGGCCAGCGGCGGCACCGTGAGCGCGCCGTAGGGAATGGCCGCCGAAGTGGCATCGCGCACCACGTTCAGCACGAAGGTGGGCCGAATGACTTTCGGCAGCGTTTTGCTGGGCTCTTTGTCGAGGGCGCGCAGGGCGTATTCGCGGCCTTGCCGCCCTTCCAGCGTCATGCTGATGCTTTGGTAGCCGCCGCCGGCTTTGCCCGGGCGCAGGCCGCCGGGCGCGGCAGTGGCCAGGTCGAGCACCGGCACCGTGACCGGAGCGGCCCACACGCGGCGGTAGTGCCGGCCCAGGAAAAAGCGGTAGAACTTGGAATGGCGGTTGTAGTGGCGGCCGGCCGTGGCCAGCACTGAGTCGGCAGTGGTGGGCAGGGGCTGGGCGCTGCCGGCTCCCACGCGGGCATCGGGCTGGAAGTAGTGGCGGCGGGCGCAGCTGCTGCCCGCCAGGCTCAGGCCCAGCGCGGCGAGTAAGTGCCACCGGCATCGGGCTTGAAAAAGATGGAAAAGAGGCATCCGAAGAAAAAACGCGGCGGCGGGAATGAGCCTTTAACGCAGCTTCGCCGTAAAGGTGGGCCGGACGGAGGCGCGGCCCGCGTTTTCGAGCCCTTGCCAAACAGGCCACTCATGCCGGAACTACTACGTGAACATTGCGGGGCACTGGCCGGACTGGGCCTGCTAAGCGCGCTGGCGCTGGGCGGCTGCACCGGCCCGGCCGCCGGCCCGCCCGCCGCCATCTGGGCCGCCGACTCGGCCTCGGTGCGCGTGGCCCCCGGTCCGCAATATGCCCGGGGCGCGGTGTGGCGGGCGTTTTTCGGCCAGCACTACCGCACCCTCTGGAACACGCCCGTGACGGTGCCGGTGCTGCGGCTGGCCACGGCCGTGCCCGGCGGGCTGGTGCCGCTGCAGGCCGGCGGCAGCTACCAGAGCCACACCCTGCGCCTACGCGCGCCCGATGGCCGCGACTACGTGCTGCGCTCGGTGGACAAGGACATGAGCGCAGCGCTACAACCCGGCTGGAAGAAAAACCTGCTGCGTGGCCTGCTCAAGGACCAGACCAGCGCCACTCAGCCCTACGGCGCCTACCCGGCCGCCTACCTGGCCGAAGCCGCCGGTATGCTGCACGCCAACCCGCGCCTGGTGTACGTGGGCGCCGACCCCGGCCTGGGGAAGTTCCGGGCGGCCTACGGCAACGCGCTGTACCTGCTGGAGGAGCGGCCCGATGGCAACCAGTGCGGGGTCGTCAGCTTCGGCCACTCGCCCAACGTGGTGAACTCGGCCCACATGCTGGCGGCGCTGAGCCGCCACCCCGGTGCCCACGTGCCCGCCCGCGCCTACTTGCGCGCCCGCCTGCTCGACCTGCTGGTGGGCGACTGGAGCCGCCGCGAAGACCAGTGGCGCTGGGCCAGCTTCCCGCAGCCCGGCCGCATGGCCTACCGCCCCGTGCCGCGCGACCGTGACCAGGCTTTTTTTCTGTTCGATGACGGTATTGTAACGCGGCTGGTATCGTGGTTTGCGCCCAAGTACCAGACGTTTCGCGGCCCCATCCGGCTCGAAAACGTGGACGGCCTCACCACCACCGCCCGCGCCCTCGACCGCACCTTGCTCACCAGCCTCAGCGCCGACGATTTCCGGCAGGTGGCCGACTCGGTGCGGGCCGCCCTAAGTGATGTCGTGCTGAACCAGGCCTTCGCCCAGGGGCCGCCCGAACTGCGGGCCGCTATTGCTGCGCGCTTCGTGCCCCTGCTGCGCGCCCGCCGCGAGCAGCTGCCGGCCGTAGCCCGCCAATATTTTGAGCTGCTGAACAAAGAAGCCTGGCTGATTGGCACCGACCAGGCCGAGCGGTTTGTGCTGAGCGGAACCGACAGCGGCCTGCTGCGCGTGCAAATGTTGGCCCGCCGCGCCGGCCGCCCCGATAGCCTGCTGCTGGACCGCACGTTCGTGCCCCAGACGACGACCAGCATTGACGTGTACGGACTGGCCGGCAACGACGTATTTGAGCTGCGGGGGGCGCTTCCGGAAGGCATTGCCGTGCAGGTGTACGAAGGAACCGGCCATAACCAGGTAATTACCTCGCCCGGCGCAACACCCGGCGACGTGACGTGGTTTGTAATCCCTACCGACCAGCCGGCCAGCCCACCCGCCGGCGTGCAGGTCGAAACTGACCCGCACCCGGAGCTCACAGCTAATGCGCGGGCCTGGCTGCGGCGGTACAATTTGCGCGATTGATTTAGGGTTGAATCAATCGTGTTGCAAGTTGATTCCGTTGCGACGCTGTCATCCTGAGCGCAGCGAAGGACCTTGTCACGTCAGAACAAATCGTTCGAACGTGACAAGGTCCTTCGCTGCGCTCAAGATGACAGACGCATAAATCGTGTTTGTTACACCAGGCCCGCCAGCGGGTCGCGGCCATCGAGCGTGCCGGTGCTGCCCAGCACCCGAAAGCGGGCAAACAGTTCCTCGCCGTACCAGTTTTCGCGGCGCGTGAGTTGGATGACTTCGCGGTGGCGGGCATCCTTGTAGGCGTAATCCTGCATGGCCCGGGCCGATTCCCAGACGCTGAACGTGGCCTGCCGCACCAGCGGCAGCTCACCCAGGCCAATGGCCGCCCGCACGCCGGACACCTGCGCCAGGGCCGCGCTCGTGGGCTCGACGAACTGCCAGAAGCGCGACGCTTTGCGCCAGCGAATACTGGCCCGCGTGAGCACGGCCACCGGTGGTTCCGGAGCTGCTGCTGAAGAAGCGGTTGTTGTATAAGGTGCCGTGGCCAGTTGCTCAGCGAACGGATTCAGCCCATCCCACAGGCCCTGGGCTTTGATGGGGGCGAGGGCCACCGTCCACTGCTCGGCGCTGCGCTGGCGATAACCGGCCCACAGCGGGTGGCACTCGAAAAAGGCTTCGGCAGCGGCGACATCCTCCCACACGGCCATCAGGCCGTAGCGGTCGAGGTTGGGCCAGAAGCCGAAGCCGTTGGCCGCGCCGCTGCCCATCAGCTTGAAAAACCGCAGGCCCGGCACTTTTTTGAGCGGGCCGGGCGAGGTGCCCATCTGGGCGAGGCCCCAGCGGCGGTGGCCGGGCCGGAGGGTGAAAACGGTGAGCGTGGTATGCGACATGCGGAATGGAAGGCGCGGCAGAAATCGGGCGGCGGGGTTTCAGGCAACAAAAAAAGGCCGGAATTGCTTCCGGCCTTTCGCAAATGCTGGGGCAGCACCTTACTTGGGCTGCACCTGGGCGTGCTGGTTCACGTCGTCGTCCTTGCTGCGCTCGCCGGTTACCACGGCGCGCACGTAGGCGTAGGCCTGCACCAGCAGGCTGCTGGGCGAATCCCAGTATTCGGCCTTTTCGATGTTCACTTTCAGGATGGTGATGTGCGGGTCGTCCTTGCCTTTGGGAAACCAGCCGCGCATGGGCTCGCTCCAAAGCTCGGCAATTTTGGCTTCGTCGCGGTAGGCGTTGGCCTTGCCCGATACCGAGGCGTATACGTTGCTGCTCGGGTCGGAATAGCTCAGGTTTACCTGGCTGTCTTTTTTGATTTCGTAGACTTTGGCCGATTCCGAATCGGTCAGGAAATACAGGGCCTGGTCTTCGCCGGGCTTGATGGTGGCCATGGGGCGGCTGTGCAGGCTGCCGTGCTCGTCGGTGGTGGTGAGCATGGCCATGCGCACTTCCTTGATTTTTTCGAACAGTTGAGTCAGGTCGTGGGTTACGGGCGACTTTTCGGACATGGGAGGGAGAGTTGGGGAGGTGAAAGAACCGGCCGTCGGTTTTGGTTGGCGGCCTGATGGGCTTACGGCAGCCAGCCGGCCGGGGTTGAATAAACTCTGTCGGGAAGGGGGGCTAGGGGCACGTCATGCAGCGCGCAGCGAAGCATCTTTACCGTAGAAGTAACCCAATCGATATTGTTTACTGTTGCGGTAAAGATGCTTCGCTGCGCGCTGCATGACGGACATTACCCTCTCCTTCAAATGAACTTCCTGGCCCATCTTTTCCTCTCCGGCGCGCCCGGCACGGCCCGCTACGCCGACGTGCTCCTGGGTAACTTCATTGCCGACTCGGTGCCCGGCCGCCAGCTCGAAAACTACGCGCCCGGCGTGCAGGCCGGCATCCGCCTGCACCGGGCCATCGATACCTTCACCGACCAGCACCCCGTGGTGCGCCGCAGCACCCAGCGCCTGCGCGAAGCCGGCTACGGCAAGTACGCCGGCGTGATTTCGGACATGTTCCTCGACCATTTCCTGGCCCGCAACTTCCCTGAATTCAGCGCCGAACCGTTGTCCGATTTTGCCCGCCGCGTCTACGCCCTGCTCCAGACGCGCGAAGCCGAAATGCCGCCCCGCGTGCCGCAGATGCTGTTTTACATGGCCCAGCACAACTGGCTGCTGGGCTACGCCGAACCGGCCGGCATCGCCCGCGCCCTGAGTGGCCTGAGCCGCCGCGCCTCGGCCGGCTCGGGCATGGAAACGGCGGCTACGGAGCTGGTGGCCAATTATGCCGCCTACGAGGCCGATTTCCGGGAATTCTTCCCCCAACTTCAAAAGCACGTCGCGGCCCTGCTGGCAGAGGTCGCGTAGCCAGGCCCGGCTCGGGCTGGCGCACTTGTTCGGGCGCGGCATAAGCCTTATCGCGGTGCGAGATAAGCCTTGTCGTGGTGCGAGATAAGGCTTATCGCAGTGCGGCACTACGGCCGTTGCGCCACGGCTTCGGCATCGGTGCCGGGCTTCTCAATCAGCTTCAGATACAGGATAACGCTGCCCAGCAGGCCACAAACCAGGTTGGTGAAGATGATGGACCAGTCGCCGAGCATGATGCCATACGCCAGCCACAGGCAGGTGCCCAGAAAAAGCATGATGTAGGTGGGCAGCGACAAACTGGCCGTCGAACGCGTTTTGATGGTTTTGTAGGCCTGGGGCACGTAGGCCACCGTGGTGAGCAGGGCGGCCACGCCCCCAATCACGGAAACAGTATTCATAAGCGGAAAGGAAGGCGAAACGGAAGAAATGGCGGCGCAACCCGAGCAGGATTGAGCGTTGGCCCGTCCCCAAAAAAACGGGAGCGGCCTGCCGCATGGCAAACCGCTCCCGGAAGGTAAGGGCCCGCGCCGCTATTCCTCGGTTTCCGGCTTGGCCGTGAGCTTCAGCACCAGAATAATGCCCGCCAGCGCAGCCGTCACCAGGTTGGCCGCCAGCACCGGAATATCCTCGATGTAGATGCCGTACACGGCCCACAGGCAGGTGCCCATAAACAGCATCACGTAAGTCGGCAGCGAAAGGCTGGCCGTGGAGCGCGTTTTGATGGTTTTGTAGGCCTGGGGCACGTAGGCGGCGGTGGTGAGGAAGGCCGCGAGGCTGCCAATCAAGGAAATCAACGTCATAAGCAACGGAATTAAGGCCCGGAAACCGGGCCGGCGGATAATGCAAGCGGGAGCGGCCTGCCCCGTGGCAAACCGCTCCCGCGCTGTTCAAAACGGCTTTTGCGGCCGTAAGGTTGCCTAGTGCTGGTGGCCGCCTTCGCCGTGCACGTGGCCGTGGGCCAACTCCTCGGCGGTGGCTTCGCGCACATCTTCTACCTTGCCGGTGAAGTGCATCACCATGCCGGCCAGCGGGTGGTTGAAGTCCATTTTCACGACGGAATCGCCAATGCTCACCACTTTGGCCTGCATGTGGTTGCCCTCGTTGTCGGCCATGGGCAGGAAGTTGCCGGGCTGCAGCATTTCGTCATCCAGCTTGCCGTCGATGAGGAAAACTTCCTTCGGGATTTCGACCAGCGCCTGCTCGTCGTACTCGCCGTAGGCCTGCTCGGGGGTGAGGCTGAACTCGAACGAGTCGCCGGCGTTTTTGCCGTCGAGCTGGGCTTCAAACTCTTCGGGCAGGCCGCTGTGGCCGAACAGGAAGACCATGGGCGCGTCGGCTTCGGCCGATTCGACCAATACTTTTTCCTGGTTTTCGTCGGTGACGCTGAGGTCGTAGGTAATGGTGACGACTTTTTTATCGCTGATTGCAGCCATGAGAATAGAGTGGGGATTTGGGGGAGGGGATAGGGCCAGCCCGGGCGGCTGAGGCACAAAGAAAGGAAGTTCTGCCGGGAACGGCAGGCGTATCAGGAAAAAAGCAGAACGTCATGCTCAGCGCATTCGAAGCATCTCTCCCGCAATACTAAAATGAATTAGTTGCGTGGAAGAGATGCTTCGGCTACGCTCAGCATGACGTTTTTTTATTACCCATTATTAGGGTCAGGCCAAATTAAAACCTACGCTGGCATGGCCTTCAGCTCGCGGCTCCAGAAGCGGTGCTTCTTGATGGCGGCGATGAACTGCGGGGCCAGCCCGCTCACCTGGGCTTCGGAGCTGACAACCACGCCATCGGCGCTCAGAATATCCTCGGCGCCGGGGTATGCGGCGGCTTTCAGCAGCTCCACGCCTGCGCCCGATGCAGCCAGCGGCTTGCAGTGGCGGAAAGCCTCGTTCACGAAGCGCACGGCGTCGGCGTTCTGCTTCAGCGCCGCCACGCTTTTCTCGCCGCCAGCTACGTATACGGCATCAAACAGCACCGAGGCGGTGGAGTGGAACGTGCCGTTTACCAGCAGCTCCTCGCCGCCCACGCCGTTGATGGTGCCCAGGTGGGTGGCGATAATGGCGCTTTGGGCGCCTTCGTCCATCAGGGCCTTCATCAGGCTGCCGATGGCGGCCACATCGGCCCCGTCGGTGGCCAGAATGGCGATGTGACGGGTTTTGATGCTGGCTTTACCGGTGTTGATGGGGCTGTCGGGCGCGATGCTGAGCGTGGGCGAGCTGGCGCTGCCGTCTTTCACCGGGGCCGACTGGTAGTGGGCCACGTCGCCATCGGCGGGCACGGCCAGGTTCAATTGCACGCCGTCGGCGGAGGGCACGGCGGCGCCCAGGCCTTCGGCCACGCGGCGGGCCAGCTCGGCGTCGACCTGCGCGAGCTGCAGGAGGGTGCGGGTGCGCACAAACTCCTTCTGCACGTGGCTGAGTTCGAAGCGCAGGGCTTTCACGATGTGCATCTTCTCGGCGTCCGTCTGGCTGTTCCAGAACAGCTTGGCCTGGCTGTAGTGGTCAACAAAGCTCTTGCTGCGGAGGCGGATTTTGTGGCCTTCCACGCGCTCGTGCACCGTGTTGAAGCCGCCTTCGCTGCGCTTAGCCTGCTGCGGGTAGCCGTCGTTCAGCTGATTGACGCCATAGGCCACCTGGCCTTTGTTTATGGTCTGGCGCATGTGGCCGTCGCGCTGGTTGTTGTGAATGGGCGCGATGGAGCGGTTAATCGGAATCTCGTGGAAGTTGGGGCCGCCGAGGCGCTTAAGCTGGGTGTCGAGGTAGGAAAACAGGCGGCCCTGCAGCAACGGGTCGTTCGAAAAGTCGATGCCCGGCACGATGTGGCTCAGGCAGAACGCCACCTGCTCGGTTTCGGCGAAGTAGTTGTCGACGTTGCGGTTGAGCACCATTTTGCCGATTTTCGTCACCGGCACCAGCTCCTCCGGAATCAGCTTGGTCGAGTCCAGGATGTCGAAATCGAACTTGCGCTCGTCCTCTTCCTGAATTACTTGCACGCCCAACTCCCACTCGGGGTAGGCGCCCATTTCGATGCAGTTCCAGAGGTCGCGGCGGTGAAAGTCGGGGTCTTTGCCCGAAATCTGCTGCGCTTCTTCCCAGGCAATGGCGTGCGTGCCGAGCAGCGGCTTCCAGTGAAATTTCACGAAAACTGACTTGCCCTCGGCGTTCACCATCCGGAAGGTGTGTACGCCGAAGCCTTCCATCATGCGCAGGCTGCGCGGCAGGCCCCGGTCGCTCATGGCCCACAGCAGCATGTGCGTGCTTTCGGGGTTGGCCGAAATGAAGTCGTAGAACGTGTCGTGGGCCGAGGCGGCCTGCGGAATCTCGTTGTGCGGCTCCGGTTTCACGGCGTGAATCAGGTCGGGGAACTTGATGGCGTCCTGGATGAAGAACACCGGGATGTTGTTGCCCACCAGGTCGTACACGCCTTCTTCGGTGTAGAATTTTACGGCGAAGCCGCGCACGTCGCGGGCCATGTCGGAGGAGCCGCGCGAGCCGGCCACCGTGGAGAAGCGCGTGAATACCGGCGTCACGGCGCCGGGCTGCAGGAAGGCGGCGCGGCTCAGCTCGCTGGCGTTGCCGTAGGCTTCAAAGTAGCCGTGGGCGGCCACGCCACGGGCGTGTACCACGCGCTCGGGAATGCGCTCGTGGTCGAAATGGGTGATTTTTTCGCGCAGCAAAAAGTCTTCGAGCAGCGAAGGGCCGCGCTCGCCGGCTTTGAGCGAATTCTGGTCGTCGTTGACGCGCAGGCCCTGGTTCGAGGTCAGGAACTGGCCGTAGCCATCGTCGGTATTTTTGGCGAGGTCGTTGGTTTTAGCCGTGCTGACGGCGTCTTCGTGCGTTTTCTTAGCGAGTGGTTTCTTGCTCATGAAGTGGGGCAAATGGTTCGTTAGCTTTCGCTAACGGCTGATTTTGTACGCGGGTTGAGCTGTTTTTTGCATAAGATTCGGGCTCTTTCTTGCTCAGACTGGGCTAGCTGCTGAGGTTCAGTTGCTGCGCTACGCGTAGTGTGGAGGCTTGGCTGCAGGTTTTGAACAGATATTAAGGCGCCCGGCCGGGGAGGACGGCTTTTCACCTCAGAAACGGACCGGTTAACTAGGGGTAAAGCGGCAACCCAAATAACCCGGACTTGACAGAGCGCGTAACCCGAACGCATTCTTTCTGCCTCAAAAACCACTTCTTTCAACCTGTTTATCAATGCGTACTCCCTCTTTTAACGCTCTGGCGGCCTCGGTGCTAAGCAGTGCCTTGTTGGCCGCTTGCCAATCGAACCCGCCCACCACGCAAGACGAGGCCGTGAAGAAGGAAGCCGTGGTAAAAACCGATTCGTCGGCCACTACTGCTGCTAAAGGCGCCTCAGTGCCGACCGTTGGCAACCCGCAATTGCTCTTTACCCTCGACGACGCCCACAACACCCCCGACGGCCTGGCGCTGGCGCCTAATGGCCACCTCATCCTGTCAGTGCCCAACCTGGCCGATAACTCCCAGCCGGCCTCGCTGATGGAGATTGACGGGAGCACCATCAAGCCCTTTGCTACTAACCTGCCCGTGGAGCCTACCACGAAAAAGGCCGCGCCGATGGACCTGGCTTTCGGCCCTGATGGCAACCTGTACTACGCCGAAAACCAGTACGAAAACAGCAAGGATTTCAAATCGCGCCTGATGCGTGTGACGATGAAAAACGGCAAGCCCGGCGCGATTACCACGGTGGTCGACAACTTTGCGCTGGCCAACGCGGTGGTCTGGAAAGGCAACACGATTTACGTGACCGACAGCCAGTGGGACCTGCCCGATAATGACAAGGGCAGCGCCATTATGAAATTTTCGCTGGCCGAACTGAACAAAGACACCGTCCACCTCAAGCCCAAAACCAAGGACCCGCATATGCTGGCCATGTTCACGACGACGATGAACGAAACCGGCGTCGACAACGGGGCCGACGGCCTCGATTACGACAGCAAAGGCAACTTCTACACCGGCAGCTTTGGCGACGGCAAGCTCTACAAAGTATCGCTGAAGCCGGACGGCACGCTGGCCGGGCAGGAAATCCTCACCGTCATTGGCAAAACTATTCCCTGCGTCGACGGCCTGATTATCGACCGCGCCACAGATAAAATGTACCTCTGCAACTCGCGCGAAAACGCCATTGAAGTGGTGGACCTGCGCAATGGCAACACCGTGACCACGCTGGCCCAGAACCCCGACACGGATGGTGCCGGCGGCAAGCTCGACCAGCCGGCCGAAGTGCTGCTGAAAGGGAAGCGCCTGTACATCTCGGATTTTGATAAACCGGAAAAGCACTTCGTGAACGCGAAGTCGGACGCGCCGCACACAATGTCGGTGATTGACTTGCCGTGAGCTTAATACACCCTGTCGGCTAAACTAAAAATCCCCGTCAGCATCTGCTGGCGGGGATTTTTAGTTGGAAAAACCGGGTAGCTTTGGCGTTCCGAATTCGAGTTTCCATTTCTTCTCTCTCCGATGACTTATTTTCCTGCCCGGCGGGCTGCTCTGACCGCAACCTTTTCGCTGCTCACGGCCGCTGCCTGGGCCCAAAATGCCGGCACCCAATGGACCAAAGACGGCTACGGCTACCTGGAGGTGCGCCGCGATTCGGTTGTTCAATTGGACATTCGCCAGCCCGGCCAGACGCGCACCCTGCTCAGCAAGCGCCAGCTCATGCCTGCCGGCCAGACGACCCCGCTGGGCGTGCGCCGGGTGGCGCTGTCCGATGACGGCCGGCTTATTTTGCTGAACACCAACACGAAAAAGGTGTGGCGCTACGACACGCGCGGTGACTACTGGGTGTACGATACCGGCAGCAAGCAGCTCACGCAGCTGGGCAAGGGCCGGCCCGAGTCGTCGCTGATGTTCGCCAAGTTCTCGCCCGATGGGAGTAAGGTAGCCTACGTGAGCGGCCACAACCTGTACGTGGAAAACCTGGCCGACCACGCCATCACCCAGCTCACTGCCGACGGCACCGACAAGCTCATCAACGGCACCTTCGATTGGGTGTACGAGGAGGAGCTGGACTGCCGCGACGGCTTCCGCTGGAGCCCCGACGGACAGCGCATTGCCTACTGGCAGCTCGATGCCAACAAGACGCGCAACTACCTGATGCTGAACACCACGGATGCACTGTATCCATTCACGGTGCCCGTGGAGTACCCGGTGGTGGGTGAAGACCCCAGCCGCTGCCGCGTGGGTGTGGTGGCCGTGAGCGGCGGCGCTACCAAGTGGATGGACGTGCCCGGCGACGCCGTGCAGCACTACATTCCGCGCATGGAGTGGGCCGGGGCCAACGAGCTGATTATTCAGCAGCTGAACCGGCGCCAGAACGAGAGCAAGCTCATGCTTTGCACGGCTGCCACGGGCGCGGTGAAGCCCATTTACACCGAAACCGACAAGGCCTGGGTGAACGCCAAGGACGAGCCCGTGGGCTGGGACTGGCTGCAGGGCGGCAAAAGCTTCGTGTGGGCCAGCGAGAAAGACGGCTGGCGCCACCTCTACCAGATTGACCGCAGCGGCAAAGAGAAGCTGCTGACGCCCGGCAACTACGACGTGGTCAGCGTCGAGCGCATTGATGAGGCCGGCAATACCATCTACTTCCTGGCTTCGCCCACCAACGCCACCCAGCGCTACCTCTACAAAGTGCCGCTGAAAGGGGGCAAGGCCGAGCGCGTGACGCCCGCCGCCCTCAGCGGCACCAACAGCTACGAGGTGTCGCCCAACGGCAAGGTGGCGCTGCACCGCTACGCCAGCGCCAGCAGCTACCCGGTGTCGGACGTGGTGGCTCTGCCCGCCCACCAACGCCTGAGCGGCGGCGACATGCCGGCGCAGGCAAAAGCGCTGAAGCTGCCCAAAACCGAATTTTTCCAGGTGAAAACCGCCGACGGCGTGACGCTCGACGGCTGGATGGTGAAGCCCACCAACTTCGACCCCGCCAAGAAATACCCCATCGTGTTCATGGTGTACGGCGAGCCGGCCAGCCAGACGGTGACCGACAACTTCGGCACGGGCTTTAACCGCCTTTACCAGGGCAGCATGGCCGACGATGGCTACATCTACGCCTCCATCGAGAACCGCGGCGCCCCGGCCCCGCGCGGCCGCGAGTTTCGCAAGGCCATCTACCACAACATCGGCGCGCTCAACATCCGTGACCAGGCGATGGGGGCTACCGAAGTGCTGAAAAACAACTGGGTCGACACCAGCCGGGTGGCGGTGTGGGGCTGGAGCGGCGGTGGCTCCTCCACGCTCAGCCTAATGTTCCAGTACCCGAAAATTTACAAAACCGGCATTTCCATCGCCGCCGTTGATAACCAGCTCAACTACGACAACATTTACCAGGAGCGCTACATGGGCCTGTTGCCGGAAGACAAGCACTACTTCGTGGACAACTCGCCCCTGGCCCACGCCAAAAACCTCCGCGGCAACCTGCTGCTCATCCACGGCACCGGCGATGATAACGTGCACTACAACAACGCCGAGCAGATGATAAGCGAGCTGGTGAAAAACGGCAAAACCTTCCAAATGATGGCATACCCCAACCGCACCCACAGCATCTCGGAAGGAGAGGGCACCAGCAAACATTTGGCGGCTACTTATACCAAGTTTCTGAAGGAGAACTGCCCGCCCGGCGGCCGGTAGCCGATAAAAGCCCGTCATGCTTCGCTGCGCTCTGCATGACGGGCTAACTAAAAAAGGCTTTCAGCAATTGCTGAAAGCCTTTTTTATGTGCGTGCCTGAGTGCTTAATCCTGCAACTCCCACGCGGTGCGGTAGCCGCCAATCTGCTCCACATACTCAATCAGCGCCTTGAAAAACGGGTGGGCGCTGAGCGTCGAAGAATCGCCAACGAGCAGCAGTTTCTTGCGGGCGCGCGTCATGCCCACGTTCATGCGGCGGATGTCCGAAAGGAAGCCGATTTCGCCGTGGTTGTTGCTGCGGGTGAGGGTGATGGCGATAATGTCGCGCTCCTGGCCTTGGAACGAGTCTACCGTGCCGACGCTGAGCTGGCGGTGCAGCATGAAGCCGCTGAGCTCGTCGTTTTCCTCGATGGCGTCCTTCAAATAGTTGATTTGGGCGCGGTAGGGGGCAATTACGCCGATGCTGAGCGGGTCTTCCTCGTGGTCGGCGGGGTCATAGGGCTCCAGCAGCTGGGCGAGGCGCTTGAGCAACAAGTCCGCTTCTTCGGGGTTGGCGGTGGAGCGGCTTTCGGGGATGGTGATTTCCTGGAAGCCGAAGCCGGCCGTGTCGAGGAATTCCACGGGCAGGTCGGGGGCGAAGCGCAGGTCGTAGGCATCGAGGCCGGCGTGGGCCACGGTTTCATAGGCTACTAGCTTGCCGTCGTAGAACTGGTCGGAGCTGAACTGCATGATTTGCTCGTGCATACGGTACTGCACCGTGAGCATCCGGGCCGTGCCGGGCTGGCGCTTGATGGCTTTCTCGAACAGCGTTTCGCGCAGCGCGCCGGCCTTGTCGCTCTTCACCGTGGGCGGCAGTTGGTGGTGGTCGCCGGCCAGAATCACGCGCTGGCCCTTGGCAATCGGAATCCAGCAGCCGGGTTCCAGGGCCTGGGCGGCTTCATCAATAAAGACCGTTTCGTAGGTGAGGTGGCGGATATTGCGGTTGCTGGCGCCCACCAGCGTGCACGTTATCACCTGCACCGATTCGAGCAAATCCTCGGTGATGTAACGTTCCAAATCGTCGGCCTGCTGGAACAGCATGCGCGCTTCTTCCTTCAGCATTCGGCGCTGCTGCTGCTCTTCGTAGCCGAAGTTGCGGACGTGCTTGCTGGCGGTTTCGCGGTACTGGTCGGCCGTCTGGCGCATCGAGCGCATCTCGTTGTAGCTCTTGTGGTTCATCACCTGGGCATCCAAGGTGTGCTCCAACAGCAGGTCCGAAACCCGCGACGGGTTGCCCATGCGAATGACGTTCACGCCGCGCTCAGCCAGCTTTTCGGTGAGCAAATCGACGGCCGTGTTGCTGGGCGCGCACACCAGCACGCGCCGCTCGCGCCGGATGGTTTCCAGGATGGCCTGCACCAGCGTGGTGGTTTTGCCGGTGCCGGGCGGACCGTGGATGATGGCCACATCCTTGGCCGCCAGCACGTGGCGCACGGCAGCCAGCTGCGAATCGTTGAGCGGGCTGGGGTAGAAGAGGTCGGTGGCTTTCTCCTCGCGGAAACGGGCTTCCTTCGCGCCCAGCAGGATGTCGCGCAGCTCGGCCAGGCGGTCGCCGTAGGCGCCCATCACCTTGCCCAAGGCGTAGTCCATCTCGCGGTAGCTCACCTCATCAAACGTGAGGTCGATGCCCATTTTGTGGCCTTCGGTCACCCAGTCGGGCAGGTCTTCCTTGGTGGTGGCGAGCAGCAGCTTGTTGCGCCGCACGCTGGTGATAACGCCGTTGAGGGTGGGCCGGTCGGTGGCGGCGCGGCCGGGCACGTTGCCAAACAGGGCGGCGTTCTTGCCCACTTGAAACAGGTGCAGGCCCTGCTGCCCGGCGGGCCGCTCCAGCTCCAGCACCACCTTGCCGCCGAAGCCAATGTCTTCCTGCGTGATGGTGACGGGGTACCAGGTGAGGCCGCGCTGCTGGCGCTCCTGAATGCTGGCCTTGGCGTTTTTGAGCTTGAATTGCACCAGGTCTTCCTGCTGCTCCAGCTTCATGAGCGCCTGCACCTGGCGGAGCTCTTTTTCGATGGCGTAGGGGTCGACGGGGGCGAAAGTGGGGGTGGTGTCGGACAAAAGGGAGGGGAGTTGATTCGTGTATTGAGTACGAACAACCAATAACAAGTGACAATTTATTTAATTCCTAACGCCAGTGCGGTAATATCCGACAGAGCGTCTCAGCAAATTCTTGCGTCAGTTCAGCAGTTGGAGGACTGGCTTGGTGCTCTTTAATCAAGCGAATAGCCGCAAGACTAATGCACTGTTTTACGCGAAAGTTTTCGATGTATTTCGCCTTTATAATAGCCTTTATGGGCCGGTTTGATTTACGATGATGCCCAATCACGACCACAGATTCGCACATGCCTCCAAAATAATCGATAATGTACACCTTAGCTCCTGGCCGGAAATGCTTGGTGCCCGTGCGTATTTCTTCGCCGCCGGGACCGTATGGTCGCTCAGTAACAATATTGCCGACAGCAGTGCAGTAAGATTCTTGAGGAGTTGCGGGTTCCGTCATTGCCTACAGGTTCTTAAGCCGCCGCTAGCAGCATTTCAGGCGCAATAGTTTGCGTGCTAACCTAACGATTGCCGGGCAAAGGTCGGGCGCGGGGCATAAACTCTGGAGTTAATTCTGCCTTGAGAAGCCGCTGGCCCACCAAGCCCGGCAGCAGCACCAAAAAGCTCTGCGGGCCGTATGAGAAGCACTTCTTCACCGGCTCATACCTCCCGAAACCTCATGGCTGCTCCCGCCACCCCGCCCCTCACCGGCCCCGATTTTGTGACCGACGGTTTCGCCCTCAGCGACATGGCCGATGGCGCGATGACCACCGGCCACGCTCACGGCGAGCCCGTGCTGCTGGTCCGGCGCGGCGACGAAATCTTCGCCATCACGGCCAAATGCAGCCATTTGGGCGCGCCGCTGGGGCAGGGCCTGCTCGTGGGCGATACCGTGCGCTGCCCCTGGCACCACGCCTGTTTCAGCCTGCGCACCGGTGAAGCCCTGCGTGCCCCAGCCCTCGACCCGCTGCCCTGCTGGCCGGTGGAGCAGCGCGACGGTCGGATTTACGTGGGCGCGAAGCAGGCCCGCGACCCGCTGGCGCCCGTGGCAACAGCGGAAACCCCGGCGCACCCGGCCGCCGTGGTCATCATCGGAGCGGGCGCGGCGGGCAGCGCGGCGGCCGAAATGCTGCGCCGCGAAGGCTACGAGGGGCGCATTGTGCTGCTCGACGGCGAATCGGAAGCGCCCTACGACCGCACCATGCTCTCGAAAAGCTTCCCGGCCGATGAGAAGAAGCCGGTGGCCCTGCGGCCGGCGGGCTTCTATGCCGAACATAAAATTGAGGTAGTGAAGGGCGAAGTAGCATCCATCGACGTGCCCAACCGGCGCGTGCTGCTGGCCGACGGCACGGCCCACGCCTACGATGCGCTGCTGCTGGCCACCGGCGCGGAGCCGATACCGCTCGACATTCCGGGGCACGACCTGCCGCACGTGCACAAGCTCCGCTCGCTGGCCGACCACCGCGCCATTGTGGCCGGGGCCAAAGGCGCAAAGCGGGCCGTGGTTATCGGGGCAAGCTTTATCGGGCTCGAAGTGGCAGCCGCCCTGCGCGGGCTGAACATAGAAGTGCACGTAGTGGCGCCCGATAAACTGCCCCTGGCCAAAGTGCTGGGGCCGGAACTGGGCGAAATCGTGCGGAAGCTGCACGAGGACAAGGGCGTGGTTTTTCATCTGGGGCAAAAAGCGGAGCGCATCGAAGAAGGCGTGGTGGTGCTGGAAAACGGCGAACGCCTGCCCGCCGATTTGGTGGTGGCCGGCATCGGCGTACGGCCCCGGCTGGCGCTGGCCGAGGCTGCCGGCCTGGCAATTGATAAGGGTGTAACGGTTAACGAATACCTCGAAACCAGCGCGCCCGGCATCTTCGCGGCGGGCGACATTGCCCGCTGGCCCGACCCGCACTCCGGCCAGCATATTCGCGTCGAGCACTGGGTGGTGGCCCAGCGCCAGGGCCAGACGGCCGCCCGCAACATGCTGGGCCAGCGCGAGAAGTTCGACGCCGTACCCTTCTTCTGGAGCAAGCACTACGACTTCTCGATTCGCTATGTGGGCCACGCCGAGAAGTGGGACGAGGCCGTGGTGAGCTGGGATTTAGCCAAGAAGGAATTTTCGATTGCTTACCAGTCCGGCGGCAAAACCCTGGCCGTGGCCAGCGTGAAGCGCGACCTCGAAAATCTGCAAGCCGAAGTAGCGCTGGAAGCGGATGACGAAAAGGCGCTGGGCCGCCTGCTGGCCGGCCGCTAAACCCCAAAAAACAGGCCCCACCGGCAACCTGCGGCCAATGCCGCTGCGTAAAGCCCGCAGACCTCAATCCCGACATCTATGCTTTCTTTTCGTTCGTTGCGCTTATTTCCCGCCGGCCTGCTGCTGGCCGCCTGTTCGGGTGGCTCGGGCACCGAAAAAGCCGTGGGGGTGGCCCTGCCGCCTAAAGTGCCTACCTCCGCTTCGGCCACCCAGCTCACGCTCGTGGCCACCTCTGACACCATCTGGAACGGAGTGGCCGTGGCCGACGATGGCCGCACTTTCGTGCTTTTTCCGCACAACGAAGGCGACCCCGGCACCCGCATCGGCGAGCTGAAAGATGGCAAAGTGACGCCCTGGCCCAACCGCACCTGGAATAATTGGAAAAAGCCCGGCGACCCCGCCAAACTGGCTTTCGTGCGGGCCAATTCCCTGCGTTTCGGCCCCGATGGCTACCTCTGGATAGTAGACACCGGCACGCCCAAAAGCGACGCTCCGCCCGTGAAGGACGGCCCGAAGCTGCTGGCCTTCGACATCAGCACAAGCCAGCTCGTGAAGTCCATCGACCTCTACAAATTCACCAAGCGCAAGAGCTTCGTGGATGACCTGCGCTTCCACGGCGACCAGATTTATGTGACCGATGCCGGCGAGCCCGGCCTCATCGTGCTCAGCCAGAAAACCGGCCAGGGCCGCCGCCTGCTCGACGACGACAGCACCACCACCGCCCGCCGCCCCATGCTGGGCGAAAGAAAAATCATGCTCAAGCCCAACGGCGACAAAGTAGCCCTGCACGCCGACCAGATGGAGGTATCGCCCGACGGCAAGTTATACTACTTCCAGACCGCCGCCGGCCCCATGTACCGCGTCGAAACCCGCTACCTCGACGACCCCAACATCAGCTCCGCCGACCTTGGCAAGAAAGTCACATATTTCTTCAACTCGCCCACCTGCGGCGGCACCGCCATCGACGCCGACGGCAACCTCTACGTGTGCGACGCTAACGAGAAGCGCATCCTGAAGGTGACGCCCGCCGGCCAAAGCAGCGTACTGGTGCAGGACCCGCGCCTCATTTGGGCCGATGCCCTGTGGATTGACCACGCCGGGGCCCTCTGGATTCCGGTGCCCCAGATGAACCGCACCGCCGGCTTCCAGCGCGGCCTGGAAACGGTGAAATTCCCGGTCGAGCTGCTGAAAATGGAGCTGGGCCTGAAGCCTTTGCGGGATTGATTAAGAGAAATATGACCGTCATGCAGAGCGCAGCGAAGCATCTTGCCCGCCACCAGTAATCAATTTGATTGCGTTGAGCGGTAAAGATGCTTCGCTGCGCTCTGCATGACGGTCTTTTCGTTTCCCGATTGATTACAGCACCTCCAGCTTCTGCCCCTGAATGGCCCGGGCCATCAGTTCCGGAAACTTCGCCGGCGTGCAGGCGAAGCTGGGAATCTCCAGCGCCGCCAGCTGCTCGGCCACGCGCCGGTCGAAGCTAGGGGCGCCGTCGTCGCTCAGGGCCAGCAGCACCACGAGGTTCACGCCGGCGGCTTTGAGGGCGGCGGCGCGCTTTATCATTTCCTTCTCATTGCCGCCTTCGTACAGGTCGGTGATGAGGACGAGGATGGTATCGGTGGGGCGCGTGATGAGCTGTTGGCAGTAGCTCAGGGCCAGATTGATATCAGTGCCGCCGCCCAGCTGCACGCCGAAAAGCAAATCCACCGGGTCGTGCAGGTTCTCGCTCAGGTTCACCACGGCGGTGTCGAACACCACCATGTGGGTTTTCACCGCTTTCAGCGACGCCAGCACCGCTCCGAATACGCCCGCATACACCACCGACGAGGCCATTGAGCCGCTCTGGTCTACGCAGAGCACGATTTCCTTCAGTGCCTGCCCGCGCCGCCCGAAACCCACCAGCCGCTCGGGAATAATGGTTTTGTGCGCGGCCTGGTAGTGTTTGAGGTTGGCCTTGATGGTGGCGCCCCAGTCGATTTCGTGGTAGCGCGGGCGCGGGTTGCGCACGGCCCGGCTCAGGGCGCCCTGCACGGCCTGGCGCAGCGGGTTGCTGAGCTTCTTCTCCAGCTCGCGCACCACTTTGGTGATGACCTCGCGGGCGGTGGCTTTGGCCTTCTGCGGCATCACCCGGCTTAAGGACATAAGTGTGCCCACCAAATGCACGTCGGCCTGCACTGTGCGCAGGATTTCGGGCTCCAGCAGCAGCTGGTTGAGGCCCAGGCGCGTCATGGCGTCCTGCTGCATGATGGCCACCACTTCGGTCGGGAAATACTCCCGAATGTCGCCCAGCCAGCGGCTCACGCGGGGCGCCGAGCCGCCCAGGCCGGCCTTGCGCTCGGCCTTGTCGCCGTCGTAAAGGGCCGTGAGCACGTCGTCCATGCGGCCGTAGTCGGGCGGCATCGGGACCGAATTGGCGGCATCGGCGGCACTGCCGAGCACGAGTTTCCAGCGGGTGGTGGTGGTAGGAGTGGGCATAGATTAATGTTATCCAGCAGGCAGCGGCGAATCGAAAATTAATTGGCATCAACGTGCAGGCGGTGCTGGCCGCAGTGCTGGCACCGGAATAAATACCCCGTCATGTCGCCGTCCTTGTGCATGTAGTCCCGTATGTTCTCCTTGCCCCAGCCGCTGGCCACCGCGTCGGCCTCCACTTCTGCCCAGATAGTAGCCAATTCCGCGCCTCCGGCATAGCCCAGGAATATGCAGGCCTCGCCGCAATGCCCCAGCCAGACGTCGCCTTGCCAGGAGGCGTAGCCCGGGGTTCGGCTGCTCACCTGTTCCATCGATGCCGGCGACATTGCCAAGCCAGTTTCAGCCGCTGGGTCAGGGTTTAGCCCTTCAAAATCCGATACAAACGAGCCTCCGTATTTATCGGCCGCGCTGCCATCGGCAATGCACCAGGGGCACAGCTGCTTCACCGTGGCCGCCGTGTAGAGGTTACCCGTGTAGCGAAACGCCCGCGCCTTTCCGCAACATTGGCAGGTGATGGCTTCTTGCGCGATGATGCCCAGGGCGTAGGCATTGGGACTATAGAAAAAGGTGGGTGGCGTTTCCATTCAGTATATATTCTAGGTTTCATTACACCCCCAGCAACTCGCGCAGACCCGGCAACACCCGCGCCCCGCGCTCCCAGTCAAAATCCTCCGTTTCTGGTGCCACGGCCGCGCCCGCATCCGTACTCGCGATTTCCAGAATCTGCCGCCGCTCGGGAAGCGAAAAATCGGTGAAGGCGCGGCGTAACAGGGGCACGATTTCGCGAAAGGTTTCTTCGTTCAGGTCGCTCAGCCAGTGGTCGAGCAGGTCGAATAGTTCGCGGTGGTGAATGAGCAGCAGGCCGCTGCCGCGCAGGAAGCCCTCAATCCAGGCTGTGGCGTAGTCGGTGGGCTGGGCGGGGGCCAGGGCCAGGCCGAGGGCCGTGGCGGTGGCGTCCGGGCCGGCTTGCTGGGCGTCGAAGAGCAAGCGGGTGGCCGTGCCGGCCAGTAGGCCGTTGGTGGCTGCGTTGCGCTGCACGGCGGCCAGGGCGGCGTACCAGTCGGCTTCGTGCGCGTCGTTTTGCAGCAGGCGAATGGCCTGGTGGGTGGCTTCGATGCGCTCCAGCAGGGCCTTGGCGGCGTCGTAATCCAGCCCCGCGCAGGCGGCGGGCAGGCCGATGCACAGGCGCGGCACCAGCTGCTGCACCACCTGGGCCACTTGGGCGGTGTCGGTGCGGCGCACGTTGCCGTAGCGCAGTACCTGGGCCAGCGGAGGCAGGGCGGCCAGCAGGTGGGTCACGTCGCGCGTGTCGGCCCCGATGGTTTCGAGCCGGGCTACCAGCGCCGGAATGGCCGGGCCCAGGTCGGCGCGCAGGGCCTCTTCCAGCAGCGTGCTCACGGCTTCGAGGGTGCTGGCTTCGGCGGCGCGGGCGGTGGCGCGGGCGGCGGCGGCAGTAAGGACGGTGTTGCCCCAGCGGCCGGCTTCAATTACGGCCAGGGCCATTTCGGGTTCCCATTCCAGCGTCCAGAGTTCGTGGAAGGTGCCGCTTTTGCCCGATACTTCCTCCGGCTCGCCCCAGTTAATATCGAGCAGGCGCAGGCGGTGCAGCAGGTGGCTACGCTCCAGCTGGGCGGGCTGGCGCAGGTCGAGGTCGAGCGGTTTCGAAATTGCTTCGGGCTTGAGGCGGAGGGTTTTTTGCTGCTGGGCCAGGTCCTGCTGCAAGGGCGTGGCAGGCAGGCCGGCGGGCACCTCGCCCAGCTTCACGCCAATCACCAGCTCCTTGTGCACCAGCGCCAGCGGCTCGGCGTAGCCCCCGCCCAGAATGGCCACGGCGGCTTCCTGCAGCTCATCGATGCCCGGCAGGGCCAGGCTGCGCACGCTGGCCAAGGTGGCGGCCAGCCGCACGCCCTCAATGGCGTGGGCCGAGGAGGCGTCCACGTCCTGCCCGCGCAGCAGGCGGGTGGCGCGCACCATCCAGTGCGTCAGCACTTCGGCCCGCGGCTGGGCAAACAGCAACTCGTACCAGGCCGGCGAGAGCACGCCCGCCCCATAGCCGGAGCTGAACGACAGCCGCTCGTAAGTCCACGGAATCCAGGTGGTTTCGGTGGCGACTTTTTTCAGGCCTTTCAGCCGGGCTTTGTCCTCTTTTTTGAATAGGTCGGGCTGCAAAACCGGCGCGTGCCAGGCCCCGCACACCACCGCCACGCGCGGGTAGCCCTGGGCCAGGGTGGCGCGCAGGGCTTCGCGCATGAAAGCTTCCCGCAACAGGGTTTCCTCGGTTTCGGGGCGGCGCAGCTCCTCGCGCAGGGCCGTCATCAAATCCAGCACCACGGCGAAGGTGTCGGCGTTGCCGGGCGCGTGTTCGAGGTGGGTTTCCCACCACTGCTCGGAATCGGTGTAGCCGGCCAGCCGGGCGATGTAGGCGACGGGGTCGACCTCCGCGTCAACCTCACCCCCCCGGCCCCCCTCTCCGGCGGAGAGGGGGGAGCCTGACGATTCCTTAATAAGTATTTCTTCTGAACTCGCGTCTGACTCCCCCTCTCCACGGGAGAGGGGGCCGGGGGGTGAGGTTGACGCGGAGGGCGTCAGCTCCGCCACCGCATCCCGCATCCCAAACCGCAACGACATCGGCAAATCCATGCATCGCACATGCGCTCCATTCCGGGCGCACCACTGCACCGCCTGCCACTCGGGCGAAAACTCCGCAAATGGCAGAAATGAAGCCTGCCCTTGCTGCTTCGGGTTGTAAACGAGCAGGGCCACGGGCGGCACCAGCTCCGGATTGGTGGCCGTGGCCAGGGCCGCTTCGGCATCGGCGGGGCACTCCAGCAGCACAATGTCGGGCCGGAAGGCTTCGAGGGCGGCCACGAGGCTGGCGGCGCTGCCGGGGCCGTGGTGGCGGATGCCGAACAGGCGGAGGTCAGGGGTGGGCATGGGGAAAGGGTTGGGCAGGGCCTGCAAATGAACAACACCCCGCCCAACCCGCGCCGCGCCTTACTCGAAATTCTCTTCGATTAGCTCCATATTGATTAGGGCGCCCGCCTTGCCACCAGCGGCCACAGCCGCCGAAACGGCCCGGAAGGGTGTGGTGGCATCGCCGGCCGCGAACACGCCCGCCACGCTCGTGCGCTGGAAATCATCGACCTGCACGTGGCCCATGTCGGTGAGCGCGCAGCCCAGCTGCCGGGCCAGGGTGCCGGCCTGCTCAAAGGGCACGCGGGCAAACACCGCGTCGAGCGGGCGGGCGGTGCCATCGGCTAGCTGCACGGCCTGTAGCTGGCCCTGGACGTGAGCAATACCGGCCAGCGGCGTTTCCTCAATGGCGACGCCGTGGCGGGCCAGCGTCTGCTGCTGGTCGGCCGTGAGGGTGGAAGGGCCGTCGGTGAACAGGGTGAGCTGCCGCGACCAGTTATGGATGAGGCGGGCGAAAGCGAAGCCCATGTCGCCGTTGCCGATGACGCCCAAGCGCTGGTCGGCCACCTCGTAGCCGTGGCAGTAGGGGCAGTGCAGCACCGAAATGCCCCAGCACTCGGCAAAGCCGGGCAGAGCGGGCAGCAGGTCAACCACGCCCGTGGCGAGCAGCAGCTTTTGGGCCGTGAGGCTGGACCCGGCGGCGGTATCGACGCGGAACCCGCCGCCGGGGAGGGCGGTGGCGGTCAGGGCCTCATCGGCCCGCAGCTCGATGGTGGGGTAGTGCTGCACCTCGGCCTGGGCCTGGGCGCGCAGGGCGGCCGGTGTGGCCCCGTCCTGGGTGAGGAAGTTGTGGGAGTGGGGCGTCTGGCGGTTGCAGGGCCGGCCGGTATCGAGGAGGAGCACGCGGCGGCGGGAGCGGCCCAGGGCCATTGCGGCGGAGAGGCCGGCGTAGCTGCCGCCGATGATAATGGCGTCGAATTTTTGCATGAAAAGGGAGGGGGAAAGCAGCCGCGCCACCGGCGGGCCATCGGGGCGGACGCGGGTGGCCGGCTTCCCTTACCAGATTCTTGGGCCGCTAGCGCCGACACAGTACTGCCTCCGGCAGATATTCTACTGGCGCTAAAAGTATCCTACTAGCGGCCGAAGATATCCTGCTTCCTATAAAAGATATCCTACTGGCACCCGCCGATATGCTGCTGGACCTGGAATATATCCTGCTGACGCTTGAAGATATCCTAGTGGCGGGGGTGGAATCGGGGCGGGCGGTTGCTCAGCATTACAGTGAGTATTCATTGAACACCATCCAAGGAACCATTTCTTCACCTTCTCCTAGCCACTCAGCTCCTGAGCATCTGTTATAGTAGTTGCCTTTGAAGTTTAGTATGTAAAGCATGCTAAGTTCGATATACCAGAGGCTCAATTGAAGGGCCTCATACTGTGCTTTGGAGGATATTTGAGCTAATTTATCTCTCTTGCTTTTCTGCGAGTGAACAATAGCATTTCTTATTTGAACAAAGGCTTCTGGTGCATCATTCACCTCTTTATTAGATTCTACAAATCCTTGGAGATGTTTAAAAGACAATGGGACTTCATGGTTTGTATGTAGTTGAGATATAAGCAGACGTATTTTGTTCGAGGCTGATATTGTTTCCGCATCTTTGCCTGCCAAAATCGCTTTCTTTTCAATAATTAGCCAGTTGTAAATTAGCTCAAGTGCTGTTTGAGCAAGAATTATAGAGCCTTCAACGTGTGCAGAGAGGCTGTTTGCTTCTACATACCAATGTATTACAAGCTTAAGAAATTTTCGGTCACTTTCTGACTTCCATATTTTGTAAAAATTTTGTAAAGATGAGTTTAAATGGTCTGTAGATATTTGAACTGGCCAACTTGTTACACGTTTATAGCTATCTACATTGTAATTAGTAAAATCACTCCATATAACTTGGTTTTCATAAATGCCGTGTTTAAATATTGCAGAACATCTTCTGCCGTTAATTAATGATAGAAAGTTCGAAAAGCAATGGAATAAATCTGATGCTTCATTAAATGTTATGCCATTTTTCTTGGGAATTAAGCTGCCATTGTAAAGAATTGCATAGCCTCCTTTTGACTGTAATAGTTTAAGGATTGTGTCATGATTAAAAGATTTGTCAAGTAAAATCGTAAAATCAGGTGTGTCAAATTCAATTCGACCAAAAGAAACAGTATGCTCACCAGTGTCTGTTCCTTTAATTGGTGACCCATGAAAGTCCCTCATGTTAGCCACAGAGAATAAAACCTCATTGACAATGATGCTACGGTCGCCTCGAACTGAAATTGATTCGGAAATGCCCTCTAAAACAGTTTGGGAGCCAATACTGATAGACGTAAACCTGCATTGGCTGAATAATAAATTATCAATCATTAAATTAAATTTAATGCCTTTCTGAAAAAGCTTCAGTTTAATGACTTCTTCATTTCTATCATTGTTCTCAAATGAGGCAATGCCCGAAAAGCGTGCATTTGCGATAGGAAACCAATTGTAATTGATTTCTCCATTCATCACAATTTGGTCATCACCGTAGACTAGAATGAACTCACCCTTATGTATCAATAATGATTGGTTCGGTTCAGACATTAAGGAGAGAGACTTAACTCTATCTGGAATATTCATGATTTGGATGAGCTAGAGAATATTACGGCAACAACTACTCCACCACCTCCCGGCACGCCCGGTACAAATCCTTCCAGCCCTCGCGCTCCTTCACCACCGTTTCTAAATACTCCAGCCAGACCACGCGGTCGGGGGCGGGGTCTTTGATGACGGCGCCGGTGAGGCCGGCGGCCAGGTCGTGGGCGCGCAGGGTGCCGTCGCCGAAGTAGGCGGCCAGGGCCAGGCCGGAGTTCATCACGGATATGGCCTCGCCGGTGCTTAGGGTGCCGCTGGGCGACTTGAGCTTGGTTTTGCCGTTGTCGGTCACGCCCTGGCGCAGCTCGCGGAAGATGGTGACGAGGCGGCTGATTTGCTCCAACGCGGGGGCCTCCACGGGCAGCTGCAGGGCCTGGCCCTGCTTGGCCACGCGGGTTTGGACGATGTGGACTTCCTCGGTCAGGGTGGCGGGCAGGGGCAGCACCACGGCGTTGAAGCGGCGGCGCAGGGCGCTGCTCAGCTCGTTCACGCCCCGGTCCCGGTCGTTGGCCGTGGCGATGACGTTGAAGCCCTGCCGGGCCTGGATTTCGGTGCTCAGCTCGGGGATGGGCAGCACCTTTTCGGAGAGCATGGTGAGCAGGGTGTCCTGCACATCGGAGGGGATGCGGGTGAGCTCTTCGATGCGGACGAGCTGGCCGGTTTCCATGCCTTTGTAGAGCGGGCTGGGCACGAGGGCGGCCAGCGAAGGGCCTTCGGCGAGCAGGCGGGCGTAGTTCCAGGAGTAGCGCAGGCTGTCTTCGGCGGTGCCGGCGGTGCCCTGCACCAGCAGGTTGGTGTGCCCGCTGATGGCGGCCGTGAGGTGCTCGCTCACCCAGCTTTTGGCCGTGCCGGGCACGCCGAGCAGCAGCAGGGCGCGGTCGGTGGCGAGGGTAGCCACGGCAATTTCCATCAGCCGCCGCTGGCCGATGTACTTGGGCTCGATGTCGAAGCCGTTATCGAGCTTGCCACCCAGCAGGTACGTCACCACCGCCCACGGCGAAAGGTGCCAGCCGGGTGGCTTGGGGCGGGCCTGGTCGGTGGCTTTGAGAGCGGCGAGTTCTTCGGCGTACAGGTCTTCGGCGTGGGGGCGGAGCAGGGTGGGCGTCATGGGGACAGTGGAGGTGTGGAGAGGATTCAAAAGAACGTCATGCAGAGCGCTGCGAAGCATCTCGCGGGCTTTAGCTAATTCTGCCGATTGGTTTACTATAGCCCGCGAGATGCTGCGCTCTGCATGACGGTCTTTTATCTTGACTGCTATTCGTTCAGCGACGATTCCAAACCGGCCTGGAAGCGCAGGGTATCGACAAACGTATGGAGCTGGGGCTGAAAAACCGAGTGGGCCTGCTCGATGGCCTCGACCTGCTGAATGGCCCAGGCCGCATCAGCCGGCGCGAGGCTGGGGGCCACGGTTTGGGGCAGCAGCCAAGCCAGCTGGCGCAGGTTGTAGGGCGGCGCGTTGACTTCATAGAGTACGGCGGTTTTGGTGAGCTGGCGGGCAATGGTTTCGAGCACGGCGGCGCTGAGGGTGCGGGGCCAGGGCGCGGGCACGAAATCCAGGCCCAGGGTCCAGTCGTCCTGCTGGCGGCGCACCCGCTCGATGGTGGGTGCGAGCAGGAGGGCGCGCTGGTCGGCCGCGGGCAGCAGGGCGGCCAGCTGGCCCCAGGCGATGCCGCGGGCGCAATTGGCCTTGTCGAGGGCCGGCAGCTCCTCCTGCCACAGCTTCAGAAAGGCACTGGCGAAGGCGGCGTCGCGGTGCAGCAGGGTGCTGTGGGCCCAACCGGGCAGCAGCGGCAACGCCCATTCGGAGGCCAGCGCGGCAGCGAGCAGCTCGCCAGGCGTGAGGCCCAGGTGGTGAGTCCAGCGTCCGGGTGGCAGCAGCCCCACCAGGTTGCCGAGGCGGCCGGCGGCCGGGCCCTGTGTGGTTTGCAGGCCCACGGTGGTGCTGATGCGGTACTCGAAACGTCCGGTTATTTCTTCAATGCCATCGAGCAGCCAGGATTTATCCCAGGAGGTGGGCAGGGTGATATCGAGCGCGGGCTTGCCCAGGCCCAGCAGCTTGCGCTTGCTTGCGATGAGCGGCGCGGCCCGCGCCCACAGCCGCTCGGTAAGGGCCGCGCCGGGAATTTGCACCAGCAGCTCGGCCGCCCGCCGGCGCACGTCCTGGCCGCGCGCTCTGAGCAGGGCTTCGAGCGTGGGCTCGGCATCGGGGTGCAGGTGACGGGCGAGGATGTCGAGCAGGGATTCCTGCATTTTGGCCGGCTCGGTGGGCAACGCGGCTAGGAGCAGGGCGCGGGCCGCGTCAGGGGTCTGGGAAAAATGCTGCCTGAGCCAAGCCAGCCGCTGGGGCATCGTGCCGGTTTCCCAGGTGCCCGCGTCGGTTTCAGGTTGGCCAGTGGCTGCCATTTTATCAGCCAGATTTTTCCATTCGGGGTTAAGCTTCGCCAGCCAATGGCCCCGGCTGCCCAGCACCGGCCCCAGCGCTGCCCGCGTTTCGGCGGAGCGGGTGGCGTGGTGCAGGAGCGGCACCAGCAGAGCCGGCGGCACGCGCAGGTCGCGGCCAGCGAGGCGGGTGAGGTAGTCGGGCAGTAGCTCCAGGTGCAGGGAGTTGACGAGCATCTGGTGCAGGTGGCTGGTGCCCCTGGGGCCTACGACGGGCAGCAGTTCGGGCGGTGCAGGGGCGAGTTGCGGTACCGGCGAGGCGGCCGGTAAGTAACCGGCTTTCTGCATCAGGGCCAGTGTGCCGGCCGCTTGCAGAAGCCGTTGCTCCGGCGAATCGGGAGTGGGCAGGGAACTTGGGCCGGGTGGAGTTTCGCCACTTTGGCGGGTGCCGAGCAGGGCTACGCGCAGGAGCTGCGGCCCCGAAAACGCACCGGGCACCGCCGGGGCCGCCCCCTCCGCCTTAGCCGCAAACTCCGTCGGAGCAGCTGTGCCTGCCGGCGTATCCCGGCCGGCCGACTCACTTCTTGATGACAGAGCCGAAGAAGCAGTTGGTTCGGCTGCTGCCCAGTTGCCCAGCGGGCGAAAAGCCTGCCCGTCCCACTCGCCAAAGAGCGTGAGGGGCTGGCCTCCGCTTTCGGCCAGCAGCTGCCAGGGCATGTTTTCATCCACGAAGCGCAGCGGCAGCGTGTCGTTGTTCGTGGCATCTTGCAACAGCCAGCGACCATCCGGCAAGGGCGTGGGCTGCACCGGGGCGAGGGTAGCGGGCCACTCGCGTAGCCAGGGCTGGCGGGCCAGGGCGTTGGCATAATCATCCAGCAGTTGGCCGATGGACTGGCCCGTCGGCACGGCGCTGGCGGGCACCGTACCGTCAAATTTGACCTGAACCGGAGCCGCCCGCAGCGGCAGCAGACCGGGATAAAATGCCAGTTCGCCCTGGTAGGCGCCGTGCGGAATAAACGGCGTGCTGAACGGCTGTCCGCCGAAGGAAAATTCCAGCACCAGCGCCGTATAGCCACTTTCGCGGCCCAGCAGCCAGGTGCGGCGGGCCGTCAGGCGGTCCTCTTCCCAGCGGAACTGGCCCAGCACGCGCCAGGCATCGGCTACGGGCGCGGCGGTGGCGAGCAGGTCCTCTTTTTTCAGGTTGACGCCGACTTGCTGAAGAACCTCGGCGCGGGCATCGGGGCCGAGCGCAGGACGGTTGAGGAAAGCCCGGGTCAGCAAAAACAGCTCGCCCAAGCGGCCCAGCAGGCGCGGGGGCCAATCGGCGTGGGCGTGGCGCAGGGTGGCCAGCTCGCGCACGGTGGCGGCCAGGCCGGGCAGCTGGTTGTCGACCAGCCGGGCGGCCTGGCTTTCCCAGAAGTTCGCCGGCTGCTTGTCGAGTGTGGCCAAACCGGCGCGCATCAAATCTTCGAGCCAGGCTACCAGGTCTTCGGCTCCGGCGGTCATGCGGGCCAGGCGCTTGGGGTCAACGGCGGGCGTGGGCTGTGTGTGCAGCGCCGTTTCGGGGGTTTCGTCTGCAGTCGTTGCTTGCCCGACTAGCGCACCGCCAGGGCCTGGCTCATCGGCCTGCAACTCAACTGCGGCGGCAGCTTTAGCAGCTTTCGGAGCCGGTTTTTCGGCCTTTTTTTCCTGGGTCTGCTGGCGCTTTTCCAGCCATTCAGTCAGCCAGGCCGGGGGCGTAGTTCCAGCCAATAATTCCGGCTGGCGGGCCATGAGCAGCAGCAGGCCCGCGCCGTGCTTGCACGGAAACACGCGGCTGGGACAGCTGCACTTAAAGGCCGGTTCGGTCAGGTCGATGCCGGTGAGGTAGGGCTTGGAGCCGCTGCCAGCGCACTCGCCCCAAGCGGAGGTATCGGTGCGGCCCAGGTTGGCCCATTTGGCGGGTTTCAGCAGCTCCTGGCCCCGCTTGAGGGTGCCGGGGTCGGTGATGAGGGCGAGGGCCTGCGCTTCGGAATAAGAAATCATGCGGGGCGGGGTAGGCTCCAAATGTAGCAGGGAATCGGCTGGCTTAGACACCCCGAATACAGCTGTCATCCTGAGCCTGCGAAGGACCTTATCACGCTTGAGTCAGTTAATTAATCGCACTCGTTCTTGCTTGGTAAGTTCCTTCGCTGCGCTCAGGATGACAGACGGAGGCACCTCACGCAAAAAAGTCGCCCGGGTCGGCCTGCCCCAGGTACTTGCGCAACTGTTCCAACGAGCCAAAATACGGCCGCACGCAGGCCAGAAACCGCTCCGCAATGGCCGGGCTGGCAGCGTAGGCCACGAAGGCGCCGCTGCTTTCCGTAAATTCCAGCTCATCGAGCAGAGCAGGGCAATGCTCTTCCACAATGGTTTCGAGATGCTCGACCCAAGAGGCCGCCGTGCCGCCGAAGCCAAAGTGCTGAAACAGACGGTAGTAATCCTCCAGCCCGGCCACATCGGCAAAAACCAGCACCTCGTACTCGGGCGAAATGGGCGGCGGGGCGGGGGCGAGCTGAAACGGGAAGGTGTCTGACATCGCCCGAAAGTACGGCTAACGGCGTCGGCGCAGCGCCACCACCAGCCCCACGCACAGCACCGCCAGCCCGGCAATCAGCGCGTCGCGCACGAAATGGCCCTGCTTGGCTTCGGCCACTTCGGCTTCCAGGTCGCGCTGCTTGGCAATGTTCTGTTTTTCGCGTTGGCGCAGGTTTTCGGTTTCGTTGCTGAGTTCCGAGAGGCGCTGGGCGGTGAGGTTGCGGTCGTCGCGCGAGCTGGTTTCGAGGTGGGTGGTGGTGGCGGCCAGGCGGGCCGAGGTGGTGGTGGCCGCCTGGGCCGTTTGGTTGAGCACGTCCACAATCTGCTGGTCCTTGTCAACAATGCCCTGCAGGGCATCCACCACTTCCTGCAGGTCTTTCTTGGAGGGCTTGTTGCCGAACAGGCTGTGGCGCTGGGCGCTGGCGTCGCGGTAGCGGTCGGTGAGGGCTTTGCGCTCGGCCAGCAGGCCGGGCAGGCGCGAGTCGGGCCCCACGGCGGGCGCCTGGCCGCTGGCGGCTAAACTCAACAAAAGCCCGCCGCCAAGGTTTAGGGTCCAAAGCATTAAGCGACGCTGAACTTTGGGACGGCCAGCCGGCCCGGAAAAAATCGAAGTACGCATGAAGAAAATTCAGTTTATAAAAACAAGCGGTTTAGTGCTGCTCGGGTTACTGGCGTTGGGCAGCTGCGAAAGCGTGCGCCCCAAAACGCCGCTCACCTACGGCGGAGCCGAATCGGAAGGCCTGCACGAAAAAGGGGGCAGCACCGTGCTGCCGTTCCTCATCACCGCCACCAGCCAGGACGAAACCTACGGCTTTACGGCAACCAACCCGGTACGGGTGGGGGGCGGGCGCGAGGCCGGCGTGCGCAACCAGCAGCGCTACCTCAATGCCCTGCTCGGGCCCCGGGGCCAATCCCTTAGCTACGAGCACGAAGGCAACTGCTGCGCGTTTAAAATTGCCGAGGCCGGAATCGACAACGAAGGGCAGCTCGACGTGTATGCCATCACCTGGAAAGGCCGCAAGGAGCCCCTGAGGCTGTACCTGAACATGTACGAAGAAGGGCCGCTGGCCGCGCCTGTGGGGCTGCGCGCCGCCCGCTAGGCCAACCCCACCCCCCGCCGGCTGCGTATGCAAAGCTGGGCCGGCAGAAGCAACAAACCCCTGGCCTGCCACTAGGTATGAAAAAGCTACTGTCGTTGCTCTCGCTGCTGACGGCCGGCTGCGGCCCTTGCGAGCAGGTCAGCCTCACGCCCGACGAGCGGGCCTGGTTTCCGGCGCACCCGGCGGGCAAGCAGATTTTCTTCCGCAGCAACCGCGGCAACGCGAACACGATGACGCTGATTGAGCAGCGCGAGTGGCACACCAATACCAACTGCAACAAGCTGGAGGAAGGGGCCTACCAGCCCATTCACGTGCAGTTTGGGTTGAATTCGGCCACGCAGTACGACCCGAAGCGGCCCTATTTCAGCATCACCGCCGACAAAACCCGGCCCGACCGCCCGGCCCGCCTCCAGCTCAGCATGGCGGGGCTGGACTATCCGCTGCCGTCGGGCCAGAAAATCGGGCCCACCGATGTGCTGGTGCAGGAACCCTGCACCCTGCGCAGCGGCAAAGCCTACCTGGCTGCCTACGTTTTCCGCGACGGCCAGAATGCCAAAAACTACGGCACCGGCCGCCTGCGGGCTTTTTATTGGGACAAGCAGGATGGCCTGATTCGTTACGACCTGGCCGACGGTGAAGTATTTGAGCGGGTAGCAAATTAGCTGCTGGCGAAGCGTGTAAGCCTGGCTGCATCAATCCAGCGCTGCCGCGGCAGGAATTCCATGACGGGGGGCGGCAGCGCAAAATCGCGCCAGCAGCGGTACTTTTAACCTGACTGCCGCTACCTATGTCCTCTCCCTACTACCTCCGCCTGGCTGCCTTGGCCGCCGATGCTGCCGCCGCGCCTGCCGACCAGCTGCCCAAGCTGCGCAAGCTGCTCGAAACCGTGCTGCGCGACGACTGCAAGGCCCGCGAAGCCCCGTTTATCGACCTCAACCAGGCCATCGGCCAGGCCGCCTACGTCCACGAGTTGCCCGCCGCCCTGCGCCAGCAGCTGCAGGCGCTGCGCCTGGCGGCCAACCTGGTGGTGCACGAAAGCTACGCCGGCACCCGCGCCGAGGCTGCGCAGGGTTTCTCGGCGGTGGCGGCGCTGGTACTGCACCTCACGGGCGCGGCCTATGCCGGCCCCGCGCTGCCCCAGCCAGCTGCTGAAGCTGCCGCCGCGCCCACCGAAACGGCGGCAATTGTCGCTGCTACCGCTGCCCACATTCCCGAAGCCACCGCCCGCACCACCTGGCGCGTGCGGGTGCTGCACGCCGACCTGGCCAGCGGCGCACTCACCGTCGAAATGACCACGCCCGCCGATGGGCGCCCCGCTGGCCCCTTCGGCCTGGTGCTGCCGGCGGCCTATGAAAACGTGCTGCCGCTGGCCGTTTCGCTGCACCCCACGCTGCACCTCATTGGCCCGGTGCGGCTGGCCGATGGCAGCGTGCGCGCTCGCCGCGTAGTGCTGGAGCCCGACTACCTCATCAGCGTCACCACCATTGCCGAGTGCGCGCAGCGCGACGGCACCATTCCGGAATGGGCGCTGCTGAATGCTTTTTTGCCCGATGATATTTCGCGCCCGTTGGTGCTCGGAAACCTGGTGAACCTGCTGCTGGACGAGGAAGTGAGCCACGCCGGCCGGCAGGAAGAATTGAAAACGAAGCGGGAAGCTGCCGCGAAAAAGCAGCAGCTGGAGCGGTTGGCGAAGCTGGCCGGCCACGCCGTGGCAACCGTTGAGTCGGAAGGCGATGCTACAGAAACTGCCGGTTCAGAAGCCGCCGCTGCTACCTCTTTCGAGCTAACAGCCGACAACGAGCAGCCTGCCGCCAAAGAATTTGACCTGGAAACCTTCTTCCGGGGCCGGCTTTTCCGCTCGGCGCCGCTCGCGCTCAGCACCCTGCCCGAGTTCCAGACGCGCACCGGCGTGCCCGAGCTGCTGAACGACCTGCGCCGCCACCACCGCACCCTGCGCGAAACCCGCGCCCTGGGCTTCGTGGCTGCCAGCCGCACCGGCTACCAGCAGGAGCCCCTGCGCCTGGCCGACTGCTTCCTGGAGCCCACCTTTCTGTCGGCCACCTACGGCTTGCAGGGCCGCCTCGATTTGCTGCACGAAAGCAGCACCGGCTACGACCTCATCGAGCTCAAAAGCTCCACCAAAGTGCCCCACGCCGAGCCCTGGACCAACCATGCCGCCCAGGCCCAGCTCTACCGCTTGCTGCTGGAATCGGTGTTCGGGGCCGATGGCGAAACCGCCGGCCGCGGCCGCACCAGCATTCTGTACTCCAACGCGGCCAGCGGCCAGCCCGCCGTGCGCCGCGTCGACCAGGACCAGGACCTGATTGACCGGCTGCTCTCGGCCCGCAACCAGCTCGTGGGCATCGAGTTACAGCTGGCCCGCGCCACCGGCCCCCGTCAGACGGCCCACCTGCTGGCCCCCGTGCTGCACCCCAACCTAATGGCCCTGCCTCCCTTCGGCAAAGCCAAAGCCGAAAAAGTAGCCAACGCCTGGGCCGCCGCCGACCCCGTGGAGCGCGCCTACTGCCTGGAGCTGGCCCGCTTCGCGGCCCGCGAAATGCGCCTCACCCTGCTCGGCGACGAGGCCCGCCCCGGCGATGCCGGCGGCCAGGCCGGCCTCTGGCTGCTGCCCCAGGCCCGCAAGTATCAAAATTTTAGCCTGCTCGATGATTTGGAGCTCGTCGAAGACCACAGCGGCGCGCCCGATGATGCCCGCGACGGCCTCGGCCCGCACCTCGTTTTCCAGCGCCAACCCGGCGGCCGCGAAGTCAATTTCCGGGCCGGCGACACGCTGATTCTGTATCCGCGGAGGAAAGTAGGGGCGGGGCTTGCCCCCGCCCGGGGAGGAGAACAAGTTAATGAGTTGGGTTTGGGTGATATTGCCACTGCTATCCAGTCAAACCCAGCAACGACGGGCGGGGGCGAGCCCCGCCCCTACGATGTTCCGGCTCTCTCTGTCCTCGATGCGCAGGTGGTGAAAGTGGTGCTGGCCGAAGACCTCGGGGCCGACGGCCGCGTGGTGCTCAGCGTGCGCAACCGCCGCATGGCCCCGCGCTACCTGCACGGCCACTCGCACTGGGCCCTGGAGCCCGATACCTACGACACCTTCCGGCGCGAATGGGCCGGCCTCTCGTCCTTCCTTGGCCTGAGCCCCGAGCGCCGCAAGCGCCTGCTGGCCCGCACCGGCCCCCACGAACCCGAGGGCTGGAGCCCCGCTGCCGCACCCGCCACCACAGCCCCCGAAGTGGTGGCCCGCGCCCTGGCCGCACCCGACTGGTTCGTGCTATGCGGCCCGCCCGGCACCGGCAAAACCCGCAGCGTGCTGCGCGAGCTGGCCGAAAAACTCTACAAAGAAGATAAGCAGGTGCTGCTGGCCGCCTACACCAACCGCGCCGTGGACGAAATCTGCGAGCAATTGGTAGAAGCCAAACTGCCCTTTATTCGGGTAGGCTCGCGGTTGGGCACGTCGCCGCAGTACCGGCCGTACCTGCTCGATGCCATGATTGCCGACTGCGGCAGCCGCCAGACGGTGCGCGCCCGCCTTACCGGCACGCCGTTTTACGTAGGCACCGTGGCCAGCCTGCTGGGCAAGCCCGAATTGTTCATGCTCAAGCAGTTCGATGTGGCCGTGGTGGACGAGGCCAGCCAAGTGCTGGAATCGCCGATGCTGGCGCTGCTGGCCAAGGTGAAGAAGTTTATCCTCATCGGCGACCACCGCCAGCTGCCTGCCGTGGTGGCCCAGGAGCCCGAAACCAGCGCCGTGGCCCCCGAAGTGGCCGATTTACTGCGCGAAAACCTCGGCCTCACCAACCTGCGCAACTCCTACTTTGAGCGCCTCTTCCGCCGCGCCGAGGCCCACTGGCCCCACGCCCACGGCACCCTCGCCGACCAATACCGCATGCACCAGGAGTTGGCTGTACTCGTGAACCAGGATTTCTACGAAGGCCAGCTGCGCTGCCCGCTGCCCTGGCAGGCCGCCCCGATGGACCGCGCCGCCTGGCCCGCTGCCGCCGATGATTTCACAGCCGCGCTGCGCCGCCAGCGGGTGGTTTTTGTGCCCACCCAGCGCCAGCCCGAGGATTTGTCCATGAAGGAATCGTCGCAGGAAGCCGAGCTGGCGGCCCGCGCCGCCGCCTACGTGGCCCAGGGCTTCGGCCCCGCTTTCAACCCCGAAACCACGCTCGGCATCATTGCCAGCTACCGCAACCAGGCAGCCCGCATTCGTGCCCGGCTGGCCCAGCTGGCCCGCGAGCTGGAGTTGCCCGCCCTGGCCCAGGTCAGCGTCGACACCGTGGAGCGCTACCAGGGCAGCCAGCGCGAGGTCATCATCGTGAGCTTCTGCTGCCACCACGAGCACCAGCTGGAGCTCATGGTATCGCCCGACGAAACCGGGCAGGTCGACCGCAAGCTCAACGTAGCCCTCACCCGGGCCCGCCAGCAGCTCGTGCTGCTCGGCAACGCGGAAATGCTGGCCCGCGCCCCCCACCACGCGGCGCTGCTGGCCCGGGTATTGGGATAGGCACCAAAAAAAAACGGCAAGCGCTGAGCTTGCCGTTTTTTTTGGTGGGTTGCGAAAACGTGGCAGTGCGAAAATTGGGCTTATTGCACGTCCACCAGCTCTACTTCGAAGCGCAGCACCGCATGGGCGGGAACGGTTGGCGGAATCGACCGCTCTGCGTAGGCCTGGGTCGAGGGGATGATGATTTCCGCTTTGTCGCCTTTGTGCATCAGTGCCACGCCGGCTTCGAAACCGGGAATGACCTGCTTGTTGCCCAGCACAAACTTCAGCGGCGTGTTGCCGTGCTGCGAAGAAGCGTCGAACACCGTGCCCGTTGCGTCGAGCAGGTGGCCGGTGTAGAGCACCGAAACGGTGGCGCCCGCCGTGGCCCGTACCCCGGCGGCGTTGGTCGTTACCGGCAGGAAATACACCCCCGTCGCTAGTTTCTGAGCGGTGGTGATGCTTTTGTCGGTGAGGTATTTTTGAATCAGCCCTTCATCGATGGCATTAAAATCAAGTACTTCAACTTCGAACCGAACCACGGAATTGGGCGCAACGGCCCCGTTGCGCGAGCCCGTCGCACCATAGGCCAGCTGCGACGGAATCAGCAGCTCGGCTTTATCGCCCACGTGCATCAACGACACTCCTTCCTCAAAACCCGGAATGACTTGTCGCGCTCCCACCACGAAGTCAACCGGCAAATTGCTGTGCTGCGAGGAGGCATCGAACACCGTGCCCGCGGCATCGAGCAGGTGCCCGGTGAAAAGCACGGCTACGCTGCTGCCAACCGCTACTTTCGGCGCATTGGCATTGGTGCGCACGGGCAGAAAATACAAGCCGGAAGCCTGCTTCTGCGCGGTGGTTATGTTGTTGGCCGACAAATACTTCGTGATGATGTCATCGTCGATGGTGGTGTAGTCTTTCATCTCTTCTTCCTTCTTGCAGGCAGTGGTGAACAAGGTCGCCGCGGCAAACAAAGTCAGAAAGAGAAAACGTGGGAATCCGGCAATAAATGAAAAGTTCATACAGTGGTTTTTGTGGTAAAAATAGGGCCTGGCAGCTCCCCGAAGGCTGCCGCTGAAAGCCTAAGGTTCGGCAGCTGCTCCGTGTTGTCTCACCCAACAATTTTATTTGGCCAAACAATTCGCGTGGCCCGCAGGAAATAACGCTCAGTGCTCAGCTAAAATCAGGTGGCAATTACGCTGCGGCGGAAGGCGGCCCTTCAATTCCCAATTGCCCCGCCTCCCTTGGCGGCCAACGCTAGGCTACTGGTGGCCGGAGGCGCCGGTGTAGTGCCGCCACTGCCAGCAAAAACACGGCCCCGAGGCTATACGCCAGCATATCGCCCCAGGCAAAGCGGCTGCCGAGCACGAGGCGCGCCAGGCGCGAATGCTCCAGCCCCAGAAGCGCCAGCAAGTGCACATATTGCAAACCCTCGAGCAGGTAGGCAATGCCCAGCACGGCAAGCAGCACCCGCCGGGGCGGGGCCGTGAGGAAACTGCTGGCGAAACAGAATAGAAAAATGACTGCCAGCAAATCGCCCGCATACGGCCGGATAATGGCATCGTGCACTGCCCCGGCAATGTATATTTCCAGCAGCAGGAGCAGGGTGGCAGCCAGCAGATAGGTTTTGTGAAGCCGAAACATAGCAGGCCGGTTACGCTTGGGCAGGCACCCGATGGAAAGGACAGCTGCGCGGAGGACGCCCCGCAACGCCGGGCGTTGCGGAGGCCGTCGGCGTCAAATCCAGGGCCTGAATCCTATCCCGGTATTCGCGTGGCAGCATGGCGCTTTTGGCCCACTGGCTTAGGGCCAGGTGCCGGGTGGCGCGGTACGCCACCACGGCCGGGCGCACGGCCGCCCCGCCCGGCAGGCCCAATTGGGCGCGCACCGGCGCGGGCACCACCAGCCCCTGCACTGCCCGCAGCAGCTGGTAGCGGGGCCCGCCCAGGTGCTTGCGGTATTGCCGGTACAGGTCGGCGGTGAGGGCGCTGGCGGCCGTGTTGGCGGCCAGGTGCTGCGCCCGCGCCACCTGCCAGGCCGCGTACGAATCGGGCAAATCGGGGATGCCCATGCGCCGGCCCACCTGGCAAAATACGTCCGTAATTTCCTCGCATTCGGCTTCCGTCAGCGGCCGCTCCAGCACCTCAAACGCCCGAATGGAATAGCCGATGAGCATGAACAGCACGTCGCGGTAGGCCCAGGCCGGAATGGAGCGGCCGCGCTTGGCCTCGACCGCGGCATGGATGGCGGCAATGCTATCAATGGCCTTTTCGGCCCCGGCGCGGTCGGCAAACAGGATGCGGCGGGCGTAGTCCACCGTCGAAAACAGGCGGCCCAGCGGGTCGGCGGGCAAGCGGCCGGTGAAGTAGAGCCAGTCCACAGCCTTGTTGAGGGCAAACTCGGCGGCCGCCCCGGCGAAGATGAACAGCACGGTATCGGAAGTGCCCCAGATGCGCCGCACGATGGAGTTGGGTTCAACGAAATAGCTCATGTCGAAAAAGAACTTTGAAATACAAAGTTAACATGAATTTTCGTTTTACTCCTGCGGCACGGCCAGTTCCTGCGCCACCACGGCCTTCGGCTTGTGCTTATAGAAAAATAAAATCAGCAGCGGCAGCAGCGTTAGTTCGGCCACCACGCCGAACAGCAACGTGAGGCCAATGAGCAGGCCCACGTAGAACGTGCCATCGAACGACGAGAACAGCAGCGTGGAGAAGCCGCCCACCAGAATCAGCGAGGTTACAATCACGGCTTTGCCGGCCAGCAGGTAAGTATGCTTTACGGCCTTAAACAGGTTGGGCTCGTGGCCGAGCGTGAGCCGCAGCTTGCTGATGAAGTGAATGGTATCATCAACCGCGATGCCGAAAGCAATGGTGAAGATGATGCTGGTGCTCACCTTCATGCTCACGCCGGCCAGGCCCATCACGCCGGCCACGATGAGGATGGGCACGAGGTTGGGAATGAGCACCACCACCGTCATGCGCAGCGACCGGAACAGCGCCAGCACAATGAGCGTGACCATCACAATGTCGATGCTCATGCCAGTTATCATGTTCAGCGTGAGGTTTTCGTTGTTTTTATCGATGAGGTTGCTGGAGCCGGTGAGGCGGGTGCGCAGCACGGTGGTGTCGGTGCTGGTGCGCAGGTAGCGGCGCAGGCCCTCGTTCAGCGCGTCGGCCCGGATGCTGCCCACGTCGGCCATGCGGCCGGTGAGGCGGCCGGCGCTGCCATCGGGCAAAGCCAGGGCGCGGAATTCGGGCTTTTTGCGGAAGAGCTTGAGCTTGGAGCGCAGCCGGGCTAGCTCGGTCGGGTCGGCGGGCAGGCGGTACTCGGTCAGGCCGCCGCCGTTCAGGGCTTTGCGCACCGATTTCACCAGCGTGACGGGCGAGGCGGCGAAGCGCAGGCCGTAGGTGTCGCGCAGGTAGGTTTCGATTTTCTCGGTTTGGCGCAGCACCTGCAGGTCGTAAATGTCGCGTCCGCCGCCGGGTTTCAGCTCCAGCTCGAAGGGGCGCACGCCGGCAAACTGCCGCTCGAAAAACGCAAAATCGAGCCGCACAGGGTCGTTTTTTGATAGGTCGTCGAGCATGGCCGAATTGATGCGCACCCGCGTGGCCAGCCCGATGGAGGCCGCCAGCACCAGCCCGCTCACAACGAAAATCAGCCGCCGCCGCACCAGCACAGTCCGAAACAGGCGGCCCAGCACGCCGTCCCAGCTGTGGCCCTGCTGGCGCGGCACCCGCAGCTGGGGCTTTTTGAGCAGCAGCAGCAGCGCCGGTAGCAGCGTGAAGCTGAGCACGAAGGCCAGCAGCACGGCAATGCCCGTGAACAGCCCAAAGTTGTAAATCGGCCGGATGGTGCTGGTCATCAGCGTGAAAAAGCCCAGGCTGGTGGTAAGCGCCGACAGCCCCGAGCCGAAGCCCGACTCCTTGAGGGTGACGCGCAGCGCGTCCTTTTTGCTGGCGCCGTAGCCCAGCTCGCTCACGTAGCGCGTGATGATGTGCACGGTATCGGAAGTGCCCACCACGAACATCATCACCGGCAGCAGGGCCGTCATCAAATCGATGCTGATGCCGCTGGCGCCCATCACGCCCAGGCCCCACAAAATGGCCCCCAGCACCACCACCAGCGGCAGCACCACCCCCCACCACGTCCGGAACGTGAACCAGAGCAAGCCCGTGACGAGCAGCACCGACAAACTCATAAACACGGCCAGCTCCCATTGCAGCCGGTCCACAAACACCGACTGCGCCACCGCCCGCCCGGCAAAATGGTAATCCTTCGCCGGAACATTCAGCCGTTCCAAACCGCCGCGCAGCGTGGCCAGCAGCGAGTCGCCGGGCGGTTTTTTTAGGTCGGGCGTGGTTTGAATGACCAGCGTGACGGCCCGCGCATCGGGGCTGAACACGTTGCCCACGAGGCCGGGCGTGCGGTAAATCAGGGTCGAATCCTGCGCCCGCCGGGCGGGCTCGGCGGGGTGCAGGTAGGGCAGGTTGAAAAATCCCAGCCCCTCCACCACGGGGTTGCTGATGGTGGTAGGGGAGGTGACGGCCACCACGTGTGGCGCGCGCCGGGCCAGCCGCGTCAGCGAGTCGACGCGGGCTAGGAAATCGGGCGCGAAAACCGTCTGGCCGGCGGGCGCTTCCACGCCGAGCAGCAGGTAGTCGTTGTCGTTGCCGAAGCGGCGGGTGTAGCCTTGGTAGTAGTCCAAGTCGGGGTCGCCGGCGGGGTAGAAATCGTTGAAATTGTAATTGAACCGCAGCTGCGCCACGTAGTATGCGCTGAGGGCGGAAAGCAGGCCCAGCACCAGCAGGGCCAGGTGGGCAGAACGACGAAGGGACATTAGGGAATTGGAAGCAGATTAACGACTGTCATCCTGAGCTTGCGAAGGACCTTATTACGGCTGCACTGTTCGCATTGGCACAAACGTGATAAGGTCCTTCGCAAGCTCAGGATGACAGCTACCAATCCCTAACAACCCACCGCCCACAACGTTCGGGCCCTGCTGCTCACCAGTATTACTTTTCGGACAAAGGCTTATAATTATTGTAGCAGCGGCCTTTTTTGCACGATTTGCGCCTTTGGCGGACGCATCTTTGTGGAATTATTTCCCTTGAAAAGATTTGCTGCATTAGGATATGAAGAGCGCATTATTGCTGGTTGCTACGCTGTTTTGTTTTGCTACCACGGCCCCGGCCCAAACGCCCACGCCCGCCCAAAGCCTGAAGAAAGCGGTGCTGAAAAGCGACCTGCCCGCGGCCGAAGCCCTGCTTAAAGCCGGAACTGACCCCAACGCGCCCATCGAAATCGTGCCCGGTTCGGCCACGACTTACCTCATCACGGCCGCCACCACCAACAGCCTCGATTTGGTGAAGCTGCTGTTGCAGGCCAAAGCCCAGGTCAACCAGGTCGATGCCTTCAAAACCACGGCCCTGATGACCGCCGCCAGCAAAGGCAACGTGGCCATGGTGACGCTGCTACTGGCCAGCGGCGCCGATGCCCGCGCCAAAGACGATGACGGCAAAGATGCCCTGGCCCTGGCCAAAGAGAGCGGCAACGCCGCCGTGGTGGCCCTGCTCGAAGCCAAGCTGAAATAAGGCGGGCCACCGCGGTGCGGAACTTTGGTTGCGGCGTGTATCTTAGGGCTGCGAATGCCGCTGGCAGTTCGTTTTTCCCTTCACCCCAACCTCTTTGCCTCATGAAAAAGACCCTGCTTGCCCTCGCCCTGTTTGCCTTCGCCGGCAGCACTGCTTTCGCCCACGAAGGCCACGACAAACCCGGCCAGAAAGGCAAGAAAGAAACCTGCACCAAAGGCATGGCCGGCGGTGGCTCGTGCTGCATGAAAGGCGGCAAAACCGCCGCCGTGAAACCGGCCGTTGCCACAGTGAAATAATGCGTTCGGGCAGCGGCCTTCGCTGCTAGAAAACAAAAAGCCGCTTCGGAAACGAGGCGGCTTTTTTTACGTCAATTAATTCTTAAGTTTACCCAATCGTCTACCCATAAAATTCTCTCATGGAGCTTATTGACCAGCTTACAAACCTTGCTTCGCGTGCTCAGAAGCAATTGTCGCACATTCAAACGGAAGAAGCAACTAAAACAGCATTGGTAATGCCCTTCATCAATGCGTTGGGTTACAATGTTTTCGACCCAACCGAAGTGGTGCCGGAATTTATTTGTGATATTGGCACGAAGAAGGGAGAAAAGATTGACTATGCCATTATGCGTGATGGTAAGCCAATTATTCTGATAGAATGCAAACACGTTGGTAGCGACCTCAATATCAACCACGCCAGCCAGTTGTTTCGGTACTTCCACGTAACCGAGGCACGAATTGCAGTTCTGACCAATGGTCTTGTCTACCGGCTATTCACTGATTTGGAACAGGCCAATAAGATGGATGAGCGGCCTTTTCTGGAGTTCGACCTTGCCAGCTTCAACGAAAACGACGTTGCTGAAATCAAAAAACTCAGCAAAGCCAGCTTCAACATTGAGGACATGCTTTTTGCCGCATATAACCTCAAATACATGCGGACTTTCAAAAAATACTTCGATGAGCAATTCACCCAGCCATCGGCCGATTTTATAAATTTTGTGTCGAAGCAGGTGTATGAGGGAGTACTAACGCCAAAACTGAAAGAGCAATTCAGCATCCTGGTGCACCGTTCGTTTCATCAGTTTCTGAATGATAAAATAGCTGCGCGTTTGCGGTCAGCAATGATTGATACCAGCGGACAGAGCTTGTTAGTGAATGACGTGCCAGCCGCACCAGTACCCGATTTGATAAGTGGCAGTGATGCTGACGGCAAGGAAAAAGATATTGAAACAACCGTTGAAGAAACGGAGGGCTTCATGATTGTACGGGCCATCCTGCGCAAAACTGTTCCGGTGAATCGGGTTGTAATGCGGGATGTGCAGTCGTATTGTGGCATTTTATTGGACGACAATAATCGCAAGCCCATTTGCCGGCTTCATTTCAACAGCAGCAAAAAGTATGTGACGCTGTTTGATGTTGAAGGAGGTGAGCGAGTAGATATTACCTCGCTAGACGACTTATATGGTATGGCTTCTCGGATTCGGGCCGCCGTGCAGAAACATGAAACGAAAGTGTCTGTTTAGTTGATTATTACCTTTTTCAAAACTAAAGAAGGCTGCCCGCTAAGGCAGCCTTCTTTAGTTTTGCGGGCACCGCTTTCGTCCCCATTCCCATGCGCCAATACCAAGCCCTGCTCCGCCAAATCCTCGACACCGGCACCGTGAAAACCGACCGCACCGGCACGGGCACCGTGTCCATCTTCGGCCCGCAGATGCGGTTCGACCTGGCCGAGGGCTTCCCGCTGGTGACGACCAAAAAGGTGCACTTGAAGAGCATCATCCACGAGCTGCTGTGGTTTCTTAAGGGCGACACCAACATTGCCTATCTCAAGGAGCACGGCGTGAAAATATGGGACGAGTGGGCCGATGCCAACGGCGACCTCGGCCCCGTGTACGGCCACCAGTGGCGCTCCTGGCCCGACGGCCACGGCGGCCACATCGACCAGATTGCGCAAATTATTCAGCAGCTCAAAACCCAGCCCGACTCGCGCCGCATCCTCGTGTCGGCCTGGAACGTGGCCGAGCTGCCCGACATGAAACTGCAGCCCTGCCACGCCCTGTTCCAGTTCTACGTGGCCGATGGCAAGCTTTCGTGCCAGCTCTACCAGCGCTCAGCCGACGTGTTTCTGGGCGTGCCCTTCAACATTGCCAGCTACGCCCTGCTCACCCTCATGGTGGCCCAGGTGACGGGCCTGCAGCCCGGCGAATTCATCTGGACCGGCGGCGACACTCACCTCTACAGCAACCACCTCGAGCAGGCCCGTCTGCAGCTGGAGCGCGAGCCAAAAGCGCTACCGCAGATGCGCATCAACCCGACCGTGACGGATATTTTCGATTTTAAGTACGAAGATTTCGAGTTGGTGAATTACGAACCGTGGCCCGCAATAAAAGCGCCGGTGGCGGTGTAGTAAAAGGCTTTCGCGCAAGGTTTCACAAGGTGAAAAGAGGTTTCGCAAAGGTGATAAAACGTCAACCTCGCGAAACCTCTTTTCACCTTGCGAAACTTCGCGCAAGGATGACGGCTGGATTATCGGGCGGGAAAATGGCGTCGCCAATCCGCTGAATGATGCGCACCGCCGCCACATTGGCGGTGAAAGCGGCGTCGGCCGCCAGCAACTCCTCCCGTCCAAAAAGTCCCTCCCGGCACGGCACGCCTGCCGCGTGCGCCGACCGCAGCACTTGTGCCCGGCGCACACCGGCCACGCAGCCAGTTTCGAGCGCGGGGGTGAACAGCACCTCATTCTTCACCCAGAAAATGGCGGCTGCGCCGGCTTCGGCCACATGCCCGGCGGCATCGCAAAGGATGATTTCGTCGAGCCCGCGCTGCTGCCGCTCGTGGGCCGCCCGTACGTAGAGCCAGGCCTGCGGCCCCTTGCAAAAGCTGAGCGGCGAGGGCAGGGAATGGGTTTCCAGTGCAAAACCGGCGAGGGCAACAGGCGCGTCATCGGGCACAAAGGCTTCGGCGGTGGCCAGCCATTCGGCGGTGTCGGTGGTAGGCGTATAGCGGCCGCCGCCGGCGCGCCACAGTTGCAGGCGCAGGCGGGCGGCGGGCAGGTGGTTGGCCCGCGCGAGGCCGGCCAGGGTGGTTTCCAGCTCTTCGGGGGTGGCCAGCGGCTCGGGCAGGCTGAGGTAGAGGGCGGCGGCGGCCCGGCGCATGCGGGCGTGGTGGTCGGGCGCGTGGCGCAGGCGGCCGGCCTGGTAAACCAGGGTTTCAAAAAAGCCGTCGCCGAAAGCCAGGCCACGATTGGGCAGGGGCAGGGCGGCAACGGGCAGCAGAGCGTTATTCAGCAGGAGCATGGCCCAAAGTACGACCGGAAAGTAAGCGGCATCCACAAAAAAAGGACGAACCCCGCGGGCCCGTCCGTTTTTGGTTGAAGTTGTCGCGCTGGATTATTGCACTTGCACGCGGCGGGTCACCACGCCTTCGGCATAGGTCACGCGCAGCAGGTAAGTGCCTACCGGTAGGTTTTCAAGCGCCAACTGGGCCGGAGCCGCAGTGCTGAATTCCTGGTGCCGCACCAGGCGGCCGAGCCCGTCGATTAGGTCCAGGGCCTGGGGGTGGGCACTGGCGTCGGGGGCCACGGTGAGGGTGGTGTGGGCAGGCACAGGCCAGGCCTCGGTGCGAGCGGCCACGGCAGTCGAAGCCAGCGCGGCCAGCACGTTGGGCACGATAATGCGCGCTAAGCCACCCGCCGGCTGACCGTTCACGGTGATGAAGTTGCCCCCGGCCACGATGGACCCATCGGGCTGCACCAACAGGGCCCGCACGGTGCTACTAGGCACGGCGGTGGCAGCAAAGCTGGCATCGGCCGCGCCGGTAGCCAACAGCCGGGCCAGGTTGGCGGGCAGCGAAACCGAGGTGAAAAGGCCGCCCAGCAGAATGCGGCCGTTGGGCTGAATCAGCACTTTCGACACCGAGCCGCTGGCAAAAGAGGGGCCCGCAAACGTGGCATCCAGGGTGCCGGTGGTCGTGAGGCGGGCCACGTTGGCCCCAACGTTGGAAAACTGCCCGCCCACCACGGCCTTGCCATCGGCTTGCAGCGCAATGCTATTGACAGTGCCCGCCGCGATACCCGACAGGATGGTGGTGCTGCTATAAGTGGCATCAAAAGCTCCGCCAGCGTCCAGTCGCCGAACTACGCTGCTGCTTGTGCCCGTGGCCGGGACAAACGTGCCGGCTACCACAATGCGGCCATCGGCCTGCAAAGCAAGCGTCCTGATGACGGACATGCGGTCTACTCCACTGCCAAAGGCCGGGCTGAAGGACCCGTCCTGGCTACCATCAGCCAGCAGGCGCACAATGGCCGGGTAGCTGGAGTTCAGCGGCTGGCCCGCTACCAGAATGCGTCCGTCGGGCTGCACCAGAAGCCGGTCTGCGGTAGCGCTGCTAAAGTTTAGCGAATTGCCCGCGAACGAATTGTCGGCGGCACCGCTCACCAGGAGGCGCTGCACGCTGTTGGAGTACAGCACGAGCAGGCGGCCATCGGCTTGCAGGGCCAAATCCTGCGGCATGCTCAGCAGCGTGGCCCCCCCGATGTAGGTAGCATCCAGCGTGCCATCGGGGTTGAAGCGAGCCAGCAAATTCACCGGCTGCCCACTCACCTCACTGAAATTGCCGCTGACAATCAGCTTGCCGTCGGCTTGGCGCACCACATTGCCAATCACCCCAACCGACTGGAACGAGGGCAGAAAAGACGGGTCCAAGGTGCCGTCGGTGTTCAGTTGGAGCAGCCCATTGTTGGGCCGGCTGCCAAACTGGCTGCCGCGGCCGGCGGCCAGTACCTTGCCATTTGCCAGCAGCGTCATCGAATACAGATTGAAACTGCTAATGGCCGGGGCAAACGAAGCATCGGGGGTGCCGTTGCTGTTGAGGCGCGCAATGGGCAGGTTGGCGGTGCCGTCGTGCTTGGCAGTCAGAATTTTACCATCTGGCTGAATTTCGATGCCGTGGCCGTAATACGAATACACCGCACTCCCCGGAGTTGCGCTGGAATTGAACGTATTGTCGAGGCTGCCATCGGCATTCAGCCGCAGCAAGCCGTTCGTGACGGTGGCATAGGGAAAGTAGCCGGCCACCACAATCCGGCCATCGGGCTGCACGGCGAAGTTGTCAACCGACGACCCCGTCGGCAGGGCCGATGCAAACGTGCGGTCGGGGCTGCCATCCGCGTTCAGGCGTGCTACGGCCGGGTTGGTCACGCCATTATAAGAGGAGAAATAGCCCGCAATCAGGTACTTGCCGCTCGGCAGCAGGGCCGAGGTGCCGATGTAGTCGTCGGGACCGGTGCCGGGGTTGAAGGTGGCGTCGATGCTGCCCGTCGCATTCAGCCGCACGATGTTGTTAGCGGGCGTGCCATTGAAGCTGTTGAAGCCACCCGTGGCCAGCACCTGCCCGTTGGGAAGCGGCAGGCTGAAGTCGACCGATGAGCCCGAGGAGGCCGTGTTGGTGCCGGCCCCGGCGTCGAAGGTGGCATCGCCCGTGCCGTCGGCGTTCAGGCGCAGTATGGTGTTGCGCGAGATGCCCCCCGCCATCAGCGTCGCGGTGGTGGTGAAGGAGGTCAGTAAAAGCTGGCCGTTGCTCTGCCGGTCAACACGGTAGACGTTGCTGGTGGCACCCAGGTTCTGCTGAAACGCGGCATCGATGGTGCCATCGGCATTGAGCCGCACGACCGACGACGTAGCGGTGCCGCTAACGCGCGCGAATGAGCCCGTGAGTACTTTTCTGCCATCGGGCTGCTCCAGGGCCGAGTAAACGAAGCCGGGCGAATACAGCGTGGGGCGGGCGAAGCCGGGGTCAAGGGTTTGGGCCTGCGCCAACTGTGCCAAACTGGTGAGGCCAAGCCAGCCAGCCAGAAAAAGGAGTTGAGGTTTTTTCATGAATTAAAAAAGGTAATTGAGATTAGAAGTTGCAATGAATAAGAAAACGAACCGCTACGCCGCGATTAAATAATTAAGGTGATTATAATCATTTAATAAATATTTTTCTTGGCTGGCATGCTGGTGGGCAGTTAACTATTTTTTATCATAAAATACTTCATATCAGAGCATGGATTAATTGAGTGCAGGGCTTTTCTGCCGCTGCTAGGTTAGCCAGCCGAGCTACACGCTAGCCGGGGTATCTGGCTCAAATCATCATCTGGCTATTTGGCTAATTCAATTGCGCAGGAACGGGGGTCTTTATTTGGCAGCCCGCCTGCTACATCAGCGCAAACTTTTTGCCCGGCAGCGCCCGCACCACGCCCCTAAATTCCAGCCCCAGCAACAGCGACGCCACGGTGTGAATGGGCAACTGGGCCTGCCAGGCTAGGTCGTCCATCTGGCTTTCGCGGCCGGGCGCGGCGGCCAGCACGGTGATGAGGCCAAACTCGTCGGCCGTGAAATCGGCGGCCGAATAGGAGGGAACCGGCTTGTACTTGCCCGATTGGTGCAGGGCCGCGTCCCAGTTCAGGAGCTGCTCCAGGTCGCGGGGCTCCGCATACAGGGCCGCTTTGTTGTCGCGAATCAGCGCATTGCAGCCTTCGGAGGCGGCCGAGCCCAGGTTGCCGGGCACGGCCAGTACGTCGCGGTCGTAGCTCAGGGCCAGCTCGGCCGTGATGAGCGCGCCGCCTTTAATGGCCGCCTCCACCACCACCGTGCCATCGGCCAAGCCGGCGATGATGCGATTGCGGGCCGGGAAATTGTAGCGGTCGGGCGGCGTCCCGAACGGGAATTCGGTGAGCAGGCCGCCCTGCTCGCGCATTTTCTCGGCCGTTTTCTGGTGCGTGTGCGGGTAGATTCTATCCAAGCCCGTGGCCATTACGCCCACGGTTTCGAGGCCTTCCTGCAGGGCGGCGCGGTGCGCGATAATGTCGATGCCGTAAGCCAAACCGCTCACCACCAGCGGCCGGTGCGGCACCAGCCCCGCAATGATGCGCTCGGTTTGCTCGCGGCCGTAGTCGGTATTTTTGCGCGTGCCCACCAGGGCCACGGTTTTGGGCGCGTTCAAGTCGGCCGTGCCCTGGTAATAGAGAATGGCGGGCGCGTCCGGAATCAGCTTGAGACGGCTGGGGAAGCGCTTGCTGGTGTAGAAAATGATTTCCACGCCGTCCTTTTCGGCCTTTTTCAAGTCGGCTTCGGCCTTGCGAAACGCGGCTTCGCGCTCCTTGCCGGTGAGAATTTTCACGGTCGCGTCGCCCACGCCGGGAATGCGCCGGAGCTTGCCGGGCGGCATCATCAGCACGTTTTTGGCCGCGCCGCCGTAGCTCATCAGTTGCCGCGTGAGCTGCGGGCCGATGCCGGGCAGCAGCGTGAGGGCGAGCTCGTGGAAAAGGGTGTCGGAAGTGGTAGACGCCGGCATAAAAGGTTACTCAGCAGCGTCCGGCTCTGCCTTGCCGGCCGCTTCCACTTCCTTCTTCAGGCTCAGCAGAAACGCCCGTACTTTCTCCAGGCTCTGCACCACGTCAATCTTCTCCTTCAGCTGCGGGCCCTTTTGCTTGAGCATGTCGCGCGCGCCGGGAATGGTGTAGCCGCGCTCCTTCACCAGGTGGTAGATGGTGCGGAACACCTCAATGTCCTGCGGCGTGTAGAGGCGGTTGCCCTTCTTGCTGCGGCGGGGGCGCAGCTCGTCAAATTCGGTTTCCCAGAAGCGCACCAGCGACTCGGCCACCTTGAACTGAGCGGCTACTTCGCCAATGGTGAAGTACTGTTTCTCAATGTTGCGCTCTTTATAGGGCATAGGACTACCTTTGCAAATACTCCGAAAAGTAGCCTAAAATTCGCAGCTATGCGTTGCTGCCGGCTTATTTGGCGGAGATAATCCAACGGTTTCTCCTCATTCGTCAACTTCGGGTTGGCGCTGCTTATGTCACTTCCCACCGCTTCCGCTGTTCGCCAGCAGTTCCTCGATTTCTTCGCCAGCAAAGGCCACCACATCGTGCCCTCAGCCCCGATTGTGGTGAAGGACGACCCCACGCTGCTGTTCATCAACAGCGGCATGGCCCCGTTCAAGGACTATTTCCTGGGCAACAAGCCCGCGCCCTATAAGCGCATCGCCGACACCCAGAAGTGCCTGCGCGTGAGCGGCAAGCACAACGACCTGGAGGAAGTAGGCTACGACACCTACCACCACACCATGTTCGAGATGCTGGGCAACTGGAGCTTTGGCGACTACTTCAAGAAGGACGCCATTGCTTGGGCCTGGGAGCTGCTGACGGAAGTGTACAAGCTGGAAAAGGACCGGCTCTACGTCACCTATTTCGAGGGCGACCAGAAGGACGGCACCGCCGCCGACACCGAAACCCAGAACCTGTGGCGCACCTACACCACCGATGACCGGATTTTGCCCGGCAACAAGAAGGACAACTTCTGGGAGATGGGCGACACTGGCCCCTGCGGCCCGTGCACCGAAATCCACATCGACCTGCGCTCCGCCGAGGAGCGCGCCGCTACCCCCGGCCGCGAGCTCGTGAATGCTGACCATCCGCAGGTGGTGGAAATCTGGAACAACGTGTTCATGGAATTCCAGCGCCTGGCCGACAAGTCCCTCATCAAGCTGCCCGAGCAGAGCGTAGACACCGGCATGGGCTTCGAGCGCCTGATGATGGCCGTGTCGGGAGTGAAGTCGAACTACGACACCGACGTTTTCCAGCCGCTCATCCAGTTCATTGCCAAAGAAGTAGGCGTGGAGTACCACGGCACCGCGCCCGCCAAGGTGACGGACCAACCTACCACCGAAAACGAGAAAACGGACATCGCCATCCGCGTCATCGCCGACCACATCCGCACCATCGCCTTCACCATCGCCGACGGCCAGCTGCCGAGCAACGTGAAGGCCGGCTACGTCATCCGTCGCATTCTGCGCCGGGCCGTGCGCTACGCTTTCTCGTCGCTCAATCAGAAGCAGCCTTTCCTCTACAAGCTGGTGCCCGTGCTGGCCGACCAGATGGCCGGCATTTTCCCCGAGCTGAAAGCCCAGACGGCTTTCGTGCAGCGCGTGATTGAGGAGGAGGAAATTGCCTTCCTGAAAACGCTGGAAACCGGCCTGCGCCGCCTCGATGCGCTGGAAGAAAGCACCCGCGCCAACGGCGGCGTGATTGACGGTAAAACCGCTTTCGAGCTCTCCGATACCTTCGGCTTCCCGCTCGACCTCACGGCCCTCATCGCCCGCGAAAAGGGGCTGACGGTGGACGAGGAAGGCTTCAAAAAGGCGCTGGAGCAGCAGAAAAGCCGCAGCCGCAACGCCCAGGAAACCGAGCAGAGCGACTGGGTGACCGTGACCGAAACCGACGCCCCGAACGTGTTTGTGGGCTACGACCAGGACGAGGCCACGGCCCGCCTGCTGCGCTACCGCAAAATCGACAAAAAGGGCAAAACCGAATACCAGCTGGTGTTCGACCAAACCCCCTTCTACGCCGAAAGCGGCGGCCAGATTGGCGATACCGGCTACCTGGAATCGCCCCTGAGCAAGGTGCGCGTGATTGACACCAAAAAGGAAAACGACCTCATCATCCACACCACGCTGGAGCTGCCGCAGGAACTGACCGAGGAATTCCTGGCCCGGCCCGACGCCGCCCGCCGCGCGCTCATCAAGAACAACCACACCGCCACGCACCTGCTGCAGGCTGCCCTGCGCGAAATCCTGGGCAGCCACGTGCAGCAGAAAGGCTCGCTCGTGAATGAGAAGCTGCTGCGCTTCGACTTCTCGCACTTCACCAAAGTTTCGGACGAGCAGCTGCGCGAGATTGAGCAGCTGGTAAACGAGCGCATCCGCCAGCAAATCCCGCTCGACGAGCGCCGCAACGTGCCCATTGCCGAGGCCAAAAACCTGGGCGCCATGGCCCTGTTCGGCGAGAAGTACGGCGACTTCGTGCGCGTCATCACCTTCGACCGCAACTACTCGGTGGAGCTGTGCGGCGGTCTGCATGTGCAGAACACCGGCAGCATCGGCTACTTCAAAATTACGACCGAAAGCGCGGTGGGCGCGGGCGTGCGCCGTATCGAGGCCGTGACGGCCGGCGCGGCCGAAGCCTACGTGGACGCGCAGCTCGACCTGCTGGCTCAGGTGCGCGAAACGCTTGGCAACCCTCAGCACCTGCTCACCAGCCTGGAAAAGCAGGGCGAGGAGATTGCCGGCCTGCGCAAGCAAATCGAGCAATTCGCCCAGCAAAGCATCAACCAGCAGAAAGACCAGCTCGTGGGCCAGGTGAAGGGGCTGAACGGCGTGAATTTCCTGGCCGCCCAGGTGCAGGCCGGCAGCGCCGACGCGCTAAAAACCCTGGCCTTCAACCTGCGCCAGGCCGTGCCCAATCTCGTGCTGGTGCTCGGGGCCGAAGTGGATGGCAAGCCGCAGCTGGCTGTAATGCTGGCCGACGAAATTGCCCAGGCCGGCAAGCTCAACGCCACCACGCTGGTGCGCGAGCTGGCCAAGGAAATCCAGGGTGGCGGCGGCGGGCAGCCCTTCTTCGCCACGGCCGGTGGCAAGAACGTGGCCGGGCTGGGCGCGGCCATTGCCAAAGCCGAAGCCGCAGTAGCGGCGGCGCTGTAAGGACATGCTGGCCTGGCTGAAAAAACTCGTGGGCGGCGCGGAAAACCCGCCGCCCACCCCGCCGGCCGCCGGGCCGGTTGAGCCCTACCGAACCGAAGAAACCAGTGATGGGGGCCTCGTCGTTCGTCGCACATTCAATTGCCATACCGGCCCCGAGTGGTTGGCCGAACAGCTGGAAACCGGCCTCGACGAAGCGGGCCAGCCCTGGCAGCGCCGCACTTGGTATTTCCCTTGGGGCCCGGTGCGCCGGCAGCGCACCCACCGCGGCAACGAGCTATTGCTGCTCTGCTACTTCCCCAATGAAGAGTTGCGCCTGCGCCGGCAAACAACCGACGGCCACCTCACCGATTATTATTGCTGCGAGCCACTGGCCTCCGGAACCTACACCGAACAGATGCCCCGGTACCCGGGCGGCGACACGGCGCGCGTGGTGCAGGATATTCAGCGGGCGTTTAAGTACCCCGCCGTGGCGCTGCGCAACCAGGAGGAAGGCCGGGTGAAAGTAGGCTTTGTGGTGTCGCCGGCCGGCTTGGTGACTGACATTCACATCATCGACAGCGTGTCGCCGAGTATCGACGATGCTGCCCAGGCGGCCGTGATGGTGGTGGGGCAGCGGCGCTGGAAGCCGGGCCTGCAAAACCGGCGGGCCGTGGCTGTTTCGTTTACAATCCCCATCACCTGCCGCATTGCCTGAACGGACGGTTGCCGAAGGGCTGCCGGCTGGCAGAAAAGCGTTGGACAACTCCCCAAAATGTAGCATCTTTGAAGCGGTGTATCCAACCGTTGCCGTTTTTATTGCGGCCCGGCCTTCCACGCACCCGTTCAGCTTTTACCCGATGAACAAGTTTTGGGGCGTCCTGCGGGCGCTGCCCGGATTATTGCTTGCGGCCGCCCCGGCCGTGGCGCAAACCGAGCCGGAAACGGCCAGCGCGCCCGTACCAAAAACCGTCGAATACTACAGTGCCGCGCACCGCCGGCTGCCCTCGGCCGAAGGCGCCAGCTACCGGCTCGAAACCACGCGCCGCGACAGCCTCGTGGGCACCGTGCGCAAGTACGACGCGGCAGGCAAGCTGCAGTCGATAACCGCCTACGGCCACCTGCGCCTGAAAATCCGCCACGGCGCCAGCACTACCTGGTACCCCAGCGGGCAGCTGCACACCAAGGAAGACTACCTGGCGGGCCAGCGCCACGGCGAGCTGCTGGTGTACTACCCCGATGCCACCCTGCGCCGCCGCGACCGGTACGTGCGTGCCACGCGCACGGCGGGCGAGTGTTTCGGGCCCGATGGCCAGCCGGTGCCGTACTTCGACTACCTGCAGCCGCCGGTGTATTCCGAAGGTGCCGGCGACATGCAGGCCGTGGCGCACGCGGCCGTGCACAAGGGCGTGTTTCCCGAAGTAGTGGCCCAGATGGGCATGGATGCCCGTATTCTCGTGCGGTTCACGGTGAACGAGCAGGGGCGGGTCGAGCAGGTGCACGCCATGCCCTGGAAACCCCAGCACACCTATCCGCGGCACGTTCTCGACGGTTTTCAGCGCCTGCAGCAGGAGGCCGAATGGAATGTGGCCCACCTCAAAGCCTTCCGGCCAGCCCTGCTCGATGGGGAGCCCGTGGCCTACGAGCTGACGGTGCCCATCAATTTTCGGGTTTGGGATAATTGACCGGGCGTAAGCGCCTGTTGGCCAGTTGGTCGTTGAAGGTAAGCTACAGAAATTATAGTTCAACTTTTCATCTGGCGAGTGGTACGGCCAGCTCCGCCGAGGTAAATTCGGACGGGCTGGCTACCGACCCGTATTGGGTTTGTTATGAAGAAACTTTCGGCCTCCATCTGGGCGCTGTGCGGGCTGTGGGCCGGCGCGGCAGGGGCACAGGCGCTGCCCACCGCCGTGCCGGCCAGCCAGGCCAGCTACTACAATGCCCAGGGCCGGCTCGTGGCCCACGCCGACAGCGCCGACCACCGCGAGGAAATGGTTTTCCAGAGCCCGGCCGGCGGGCAGCTGCGCATTTACTACCCGTCGGGCCGGCTGCGGCGCGAAGTGGCCTACCTCGATTTCACCCAGCGCATCAAGCAAGGCCCCGAAACCAGCTACTACGAAACCGGGGAAGTGAAAAGCCGCTGCCGCTACCAGAACGATGTGCCGGTAGAGCCCTACGTGCAATACTACCGCTCGGGCAGCGTGCGCTGCCGCACGAACCTGAAAAGCGGCTTTTTCGGCAACTCCGGCGTCGCTTTCACGCCCGAGGGCAAACCGCTGAAATACGACCGGCAAACCCAGGTGAAACCCACCCTGAACGGTGGGGGCGACCAAGTCATCGTTGCCGCGGTGGCCAGCCGCGTGAGCTACCCACCCGACGCCCTGCTGCAGCAGAAATCCGGCCGGGTGTTCGCCACTTTCCTGGTCGACGACGCGGGCTTTGTGCGCAACGTGCGCATTCTGAAATCGCCCTCGCCGCTGTTCAATGCCACCGTGCTCGATGCCGTGAGGGCCCTGGGCCGTTTCGAGCCCGGCAAAATGCTGGGCGAGCCGGTTGATATTTTCTTCACCATTCCGGTCAGCTTCAAGCTGCAATAATTCAGTTTTTTACCTCCAATTTTCTTTCCTCTTTTGCTTATGCGTCTTTTTACCCAAGTTGCCAGCGTGTACCTGCTCGCTGCCATTGCCCGGCCTGCCGCGGCACAAGCACCTGCCCAGGACCCGGGCGCCTACAACAACGCCATTGTGGCCGAGCAGGTCGACCTGCTCAAGAAAAACCTGCGCTACATCAGCAAAGCGGCGCACAGCGAAAACGACCGCAAGATTGAAAACCGCCGCCTCGAAGTAGTGGAGCAGAACAAACTGGCCCTCAGCCGCCTGCAGCACCTGGCCGCTTTCAAAGGCAACGATGAGTTTCGGCTGGCGGCCATCCGGGCCTTCAAGACCACCCTGGACGTGTATTCGGCTGATTTTAAGCAGGTGAATACCCTGGCCAGCACCCGCAGCGACAGCTACGAAGCCATGCAGCGCTTTTTTGATGCCCAGGAAGCTGCCAACAAAAAACTGGCCGTGGTGAGCGACAGCGTGGATGCCGCTCAGCAGCGCTTTGCCAAAGCCCAGGGCTTCTCGCTGAGTACCAGCCGCGAGTCGGCCAAGCTCTCGGCCTATGCTAAGGCCGTGGACGAGGTGAACCACTACCAGCACGAGGTGTTCCTGCCGTATTTCCGCCTGCAAAAGTTCACCGCCCGCCTCTCCGACGCGCTTAATGCCCAGGATGCCGCCGCCTTCGAAGCCGCCCGGGTGGCCGTCGGCGCCGAAGCCGACAAAACGGCCGCCGAGCTGGCGGCTTTGCCCGGGTTTCGGGGCAAGGACATGGCTTACCGCAACGCGGCCCGCGACTACGCCAACATGTACGTGGTGCTGTGCGCCAACCAGTTTGTGCAGATGGCCGAGCTGATGAAAAACAAGGACCACCTCACCAAAGCCGACGTGCAGACCATCAACGGCCACATTGCCACCTTCAACCAGCAGCGCCAGAAGTACAACGACGCTTACAACCGCACCGCCTCGGCCTTTATGGACACCTACGTGCCGGTGATGAACGACTAATTTGCGGCCTAAGGTGTAATACCGGCTGCGGGCCTGCGATACATGGCCCAAAGCCGCCCCTTGCTTGCGCATTGCGGAGCTTTTTTAACCGACATTTCGGCTCTCATTCATCTTTTTCCTGCTTTCACTCATGCCCACCTTCTTTCTGATAGCGCTGATGCTGCTGGCGCTGGCCCTGTTTCTGTGCTTCGTGATTGTGCCGCAGGGCACGGTGGCCGTCGTCACGGCTTTCGGCAAGTACCGCCGCATTCTGCTGCCGGGGCTCAATTTCAAGCTGCCGTTCATCGAAACGATTTACAAGCGGATTTCCATTCAGAACCGCTCGCTGGAGCTTAATTTCCAGGCTATTACCATCGACCAGGCCAACGTCAACTTCAAGGCCATGCTGGTGTACGCCGCCTTCGACCAGAGCGAAGAAGCCATCAAGAACGTGGCCTTCAAGTTCGTGAACGAGGCTAGCCTGATGCAGGCACTGGTGCGCACCGTGGAAGGCAGCATCCGGGCTTTCGTGGCTACCCAGCGCCAGGCGGCGGTGCTGAGTTTGCGCGGCGAAATCGTGCTGCACGTGAAGGACCAGCTCGATGCCACGCTCGAAAGCTGGGGCTACCACCTCATTGATTTGCAGCTCAACGACATTGCCTTCGACGAGGAAATCATGCGCTCGATGGCTAAAGTAGTAGCCTCGAATAACCTGAAAGCGGCCGCCGAAAACGAAGGCCAGGCCCTGCTCATCACCAAAACCAAGGCCGCCGAGGCCGAGGGCAACGCCATTAAAATTGCGGCCGAAGCCGAAAAAATCGCGGCCCAGCTCCGCGGCCAGGGCGTGGCGCTGTTCCGCGAGGAAGTAACCAAGGGCCTGGCCCTGGCCGTGCAGCAGGTGACGGACAACCACCTCGACCCATCGCTGGTGTACTTCTCGATGTGGACCGAGGCCATCAAGCACTTTGCCGAGCAGGGGCAGGGCAACGTCATCTTCCTCGACGGCTCGAACGAAGGCATGAGCAAAAACCTGGAGCAGATGATGGCCATGCAGCAGCTGCACAAGCCGCTGAAGTAAGGCCGCAACCAGTCCCGACTAGTTCGTAATTTTAGGGGAAGCACCGAAGCAATTCAGTGTTTCCCTTTTTTTTGCCCTCCGTGAAAACGTTGCTCCTCTACGCCGGACTTTGGCTGATGCTGCCCGCGGCCGGACTGGCCCAGGTGCTCCGGCCGGGCGTGCCACCTCCGGCAACTACTTACCTGTCGCCTGATTTTCAGCCCGTCGCGGTTCCGGATTCGACTAGTTTCCGCGTCGTAACATCGTACCGCGACAGCCTGGGGAGCGCAGTGGTGCGGGTGTATTACCCCTCGGGCAAGTTGAAGCAATACATCCCGTACGCCAACCTGGCCCGGGGCTTGCGTTACGGCTCCCTCACCACCTGGTACGAAGATGGGCGCATGTGCAGCAAGGAAGATTTTGTGAACGGCGTGCGCCACGGCGATTTGCTCACCTACTACCCCAGCGGCGTGCTGAAACGGCGCGAGCGGTACGTGAACGGCCATGGCGGCATGGGCACGTGCTACAGCCCCGAGGGCTTGCCGTTGCCCTTTTTTGCCTACGAGCAACTCCCGCTTTACCCGGGCGGTGGCCAGGAGCTGATAAAGGAGTTGCGGCGCGCCGTGCGCCTGAATCCTCAGGAAACCAGGGCCATGCGCCGCGAAAGTGTCCGCCTCACGCTTGGCATGCCGACGCTGAACCAGCAAGGGCAGCCCCAGGGCTGGAAGCGGGTGGTGGAAGTGGAGCTGCTGGTGGCCGAGAGCGGCAACGTAACCGGCGCCCGCGTGGTGGCCTCGGCCACGCCTTTCCTGAACAATGCCGCACTGCGGGCCGCCGGCAAGCTGAAACGGACGTTTGTGCCTGCCCGCCGCGACGGGGAAGTGGTGAAGAGCCGCCTCATTGTGCCAGTCTACTACACCCTGGAATCGCCGCCGCAGCGGCCGGGCCGGTACGTGGCCAGCCCAAACCCGCTGAATTGGTAGGCAAGCGCGGCGGTGGGCATCAGTTCGAGCCCTGAAATAGGCGCAGCTTCGCCGTACCCGTTACCTTTAGGGGCAGAAAGCCCCAGTACCCCGCTTTTACACGAAAATGGACGAAGCCACCCTTGCCAAATACCAGCCCGTTATCGGCCTGGAAGTTCACGCCCAGTTGCTCACGCACAGCAAAATGTACTCGGCCGACGAGAACGAGTACGGCGTGGCCCCCAATACCAACCTGTCGGTCATCACCCTCGGCCACCCCGGTACCCTGCCCAAAGTGAACCGCACGGCCGTGGAGTTTGCCATGAAAATGGGCCTGGCCACCAACTGCCAGATTCGGCGCGACAACCTGTTTGCCCGCAAAAACTACTTCTACCCCGACCTGCCCAAGGGCTACCAGATTACCCAGGACAAAACCCCGATTTGCTACGACGGCCACCTCGACGTGCGCGTGGGCGATGCCACCAAGCGCGTGGGCATCACCCGCATTCACATGGAGGAAGATGCGGGCAAGAGCATGCACTTGGCCGGCGAAACCGAAACCCTCGTGGACCTGAACCGCGCCGGGGTGCCGCTCATCGAAATTGTGAGCGAGCCCGACATTCGGACCGGCGACGAGGCTTACGCGTACCTGGCCGAAATCAAGAAGCTGGTGGAATATCTCGGCATCTGCGACGGCAACATGGAGGAAGGTTCGCTGCGCTGCGACGCCAACATCTCGGTAATGCTGAAGGACGCCAAGCAGTTCGGCATGAAGGTGGAAGTGAAGAACATGAACTCCTTCCGCAACGTGCAGCGCGCCATTGCCTACGAAGTGGAGCGCCAGATTAACATTTTGGAGGCCGGCGGCGAAGTGGACAGCGAAACCCGCGGCTTCGACGCCGCCAGCGGCACCACCAACGGCCAGCGCAGCAAGGAAACCCTCAACGACTACCGATACTTCCCCGAGCCCGACCTGCCGCCGCTGGTGATTTCGGACGAATGGCTGCACCGCGTGGCGGCCGAGCTGCCGGCGTTGCCGCAGCAGCTCTACGCCCGCTTCGTGGGCGAGCTGGGCCTCAACGACTACGACGCCTCGGTGCTGATTGACCAGAAGGAAGTGGCGCTGTTTTTCGACGACCTGGCCCGCCTCACGCCCAACGCCAAAGCTGCCGCCAACTGGGTGATGGGCCCTGTGAAGTCGTACCTGAACGAGCGCGCCCTCACCATGAGCGACTTCCCGCTCGACGCCGCTCAGCTGGCGGGCATCATCGAGCTGATTGACGCCGGCAAACTGAACTACTCGGTGGCCAGCAAGCAGCTGTTCCCGCATTTGCTGGAGCACCCCACCGCCAACGCTACCGGCGCGGCCGAAAGCCTGGGCCTGCTCACGCAAGCCGACAACGGCGAGCTGGCCGGCCTGGTGCAGCAGGTGCTCGACGCCAACCCAGCCAAAGTAGCCGAGTACCGCGCCGGCAAAAAGTCGCTCACGGGCATGTTCATGGGCGAGCTCATGAAGCTGACCGGCGGCAAGGCCGACCCCAAGCTGGCCAACCAGCTGCTGCGCGCCGGCCTCGACGGATAGAGGCCGGCCTTGCGGGCAAACTTTTCAGCCGCCATTCGGCGTTCTTCGCATCCGGCCGCCAGGCCGCCCATTTTTCTCCCATGAACCACCCCATGAAATTGACCCTTGTGGCTGCCGCCGTGCTCGGCCTCGCCGGAGCCTGCCAGAACGCCGCCGCCGCCGATGGCTACGAAGTGGCCGGCCAACTGAAAAACGCCCCCGCCGGCACCGTGCTGCACCTGGGCGAGCTCACCGGCAACCAGTTCGTCGAGAAAACCCAGACCAAAACCGATGCCAGCGGCAAGTTCACGTTGAAAGGCACCGCCCTGGCCCCCGGCATCTACCAGCTGAAGGTGGACGAGGGCAACCAGGTGCTGTTATTCCTCGACAACAAAACCCACGTGCAGGTAACCGGCGACGCCAAAAGCCTGCCCGCCACTTACGCCGTGAAGGGCAGCAAGGATGCCGAAGTGCTGCGCCAGCTCACGCAGGTGATGGACGGCAGCAAAACCCAGCTCGAAGACCTCGGCAAGCGCTACAACGCCGCCGGCCAGGCTGGTAAAACCGACGAGATGAAGGCCATTGAGAAGGAATACTTCGCCATTCAGGGCCGCAACAATGCCCGGCTAAAGGGTCTGATTCGCAAAAACGCCACGTCGGTGGTCAGCGGCTTCGCCGTGGGCGCGTTCCTGAACCCCGACGACGAGTTTCAGTTTGCCGACTCGGTGGCCGCCGTGCAGCGCAAGGCCAACCCCGAGTCGCCCTTCACCAAGGAGCTCACCGCCCGCCTCGAACCCATGCGCGTGACGGCGCAGGGCGCAATGGCCCCGGAAATTAACCTGCCCACGCCCGAAGGCAAAACCCTGGCGCTAAGCAGCCTGCGCGGCAAGTACGTGCTGCTCGATTTCTGGGCCAGCTGGTGCGGCCCCTGCCGCCAGGAAAACCCCAACGTGGTGCGGGCCTACAACAAGTTCAAGGACAAGGGCTTCACCATCTATTCGGTGTCGCTCGACCAGGACAAGGGCAAATGGGTGAAAGCCATTGAGTCGGACGGCCTCACCTGGAACCACGTGTCGGACCTGGCCAGCTGGAACAGCGTAGCCGGGGCGGCCTACGGCATCAAAGCCATTCCGCAGTCGTTTCTGATTGACCCGCAGGGCCGCATCATTGCCAAAAACCTGCGCGGCGAGGCGTTGGCCGCCAAGCTGGCCGAGGTGCTGAAGTAAGCGGCCCGATTGTTAAAAAAAGCTGTCATCCTGAGCAAAGCGAAGGACCTTATCACGTCAGGAATCTCCAACATGAAAAGGTCCTTCACTTCGCTCAGGATGACAGCTTTTTAAATGGCGTCAACTGAATTACTGTCGATTCAGGAACATGGCCTGCAGGCCCGGCCAGAGGCGCTTTTTCAGGCTCACGTCGTATTCTACCAGCTCGATGGTGGCCGAGGCCAGATAGGAGAGGTTGAGGCTGGGGAAGAGCACCGGCTCGTAAATCTGGGTGTTGCGAATGGTGACGTCGAGCAGGTTTTTGCCGAAGGCGATGATGTGCGTGGCATCGAGCTGCTGGCGCAGGCTGGCCAGCGCCACGGGCAACTCGCTTTCCACGTTCACCAGCAGCACGTCTTCCATCACCAGGCCCAGGGCCTGCAGCATTTTGTTCAGGAACACGTTGCGGTGCAGCTTCACAAATTGCTCGCGCGGCAGCCGGCACAGCAGCAGCACGCCCGCCGCGTTGCTGCCCAGCGTGGCAAACGGCGTGAGCGTCGCCGGGGGCACGCCCGGCGTAGCGGCCGGTGGCGCGGGCGCGGGAGAAGCCGCTGGCACCGGGGCCGCAACCGGCGGCGACAGGATGCTGCTGGTAAGTCGCTCCAGCCCCGCCGAGGGCTTGCTGAAGCCAGTGCTGGGCATGCTGCTCACCCGCGGCTCGGGAGCAGGGGCGGGCGGAGGAGTAGGCTTGGCCGCAGCCACGGGCGCGTCAGGCGCGGTCACAGCGGGCGCAACAGCCGGAGCGTCGGCAGCTGCCGGCCCAGGCGCGGGCGTCCCTGCCTCGGCAGGCACGTAGAGCGTGACGTCGGTATAGAAATTTTGCAGGAACGCCAGCTTTTCGGTCGACATGGCCAGAGCAAAAATCGGTGAGTAATAAATAGAATGCCGTTCCGTGCGGCCCCTTTAACTTAAATCGCAAACAGCGCTTTCAGCTCCTGGGCTTCGTCGGGCTGCATGCGGCCGGCCAGCACCAAGCGCAGCTGGCGGCGGCGCAATGCCCCATCGTAAAGCGCAATTTCGACCTGGCTTTCGGGCACCGCTTCGGGCACATCGATGGGCCGGCCCGACTGGTCGACGGCCACGAAAGTGAAAAAGGCCTCGTTGGTTTTCATCTTGGTGCCGCTCGGAATATCCTCGGCCCACACGTCGATGTGCACTTCCATGCTCGAGCTGAAGGCCCGCGTAACCTGCGCCTGCAGCGTGACCACGTTGCCGAGCTTGATGCTGTCGCGGAACGACACGTTATCGACCGAGGCCGTGACCACAATGCGGTTGGAGTGTTTCTGAGCCGAAATGGCGGCGGCGATGTCCATCAGGTGCATCATGCGGCCGCCCATCAGGTTATTCAGGGTATTGGTGTCGTTGGGGAGCACCAGCTCGGTCATGATGACGAACGAGTCGGAAACGGGTTTTTGCTTGCGCATGAGAGGTGAGCTAAGGGAAGGCCGGCCTGGCCGGCCAGCCGCGCAAAGGTACGCCACGCCAGCAGCGCCGGAAAAAGAAAGCCCCGTTCCGGAGCGGAACGGGGCTTGCATCGGGCAGCCACTCGCGCTTATTCCACGCTGAGCTTGCTGCTGAACGTTTCGCCGTTGAGCGTGATGCGCACCACGTACACCCCGGCGCGCAGGGCGTGGGCGGCAGGCTGGAGCGAAAGCGTTTGCTGGCCGGCCGCAAAGGTTTTGGCCGGCAGGCGCAGCACCTCGCGGCCCACCACATCGGTCAGGCGCACCTGCACTTCGGCAGGAGCCGCCAAGTTCAGGTGCAGGGCGGTTTCGTTGGTGAGCGGGTTCGGAAACAGGCTGATGCCGCGGCTGGCCAGGGCTTCGGCCTTGGTGGGCAGCCCGATGGACACGCGCAGGTTATCGAAGTAAAAGTTGTTGCCGGGCTGGGTGCCGTTCACCATCTGGAAACGGATTTTGAAAGTGCCGCTGCCCTGGAAGGTTGCCGGAATGGCCACGCTCAAATCCTGCCAGTCGGCGGCAGCTGTCGGCGAGAATGCATCAATCGGAGTCGCGCCCTTCGTGCTCAGGGCCAGCGCATCGAACAGGGCGGGCGACGACCAGGTCTGGCCGCAATCGGTGCTGAACGAAACGCGCAGTTGGTCGGTGGAAGTGGTGTAGCGCAGCGCGTAGGAGCGGGCAAAGCGCACCACCGCCGTGCTGGGCTGGCCCGAAAGGCTGATGTTGGGCGTAATGAGCGTGGTAATCAGGCTGGCCGGATACGAGCGGTTGCCCACCACGAGGAAAGCCATGCCATCGGCGGCCACGGTAGGGGCGCTGGCCGTCTGGCGCGTCCAGGCGTAGGCGTTCGAAACCGTGCCGGCGCTGGTGGTGCCAAACGTTTGGTAGTTGCGCAGCGTCGGCGCTGGGTAGAGGTTCGGGAAAGCGGCGTTTTCGAACGACTGGACCAGCGGGGCCGTTTCGCCGCCGCCCGGGCCTTCCACCTGAATGTAGTTGGTCTGCGTCACCGAATTGCTGCCGGCGCTGTTGCTCACCGTTTCCGTTACGGTGTAGAACCCGGCCGCCGGGTAGGTCACCGTCACCGATGCGCCGGTTGCCGACGACGGGTTGCCGCCGGGCATCGACCACGTGTAGGTGAGCGGCCCGCCGCCCGCCGAGTAGTTGTAGGAATAGTCGCGCAGCGTCACGGTCGAATTCACGCACACGTTGGTGCTGGTGCCGGGGGCCACGGCAAAGCGGGCAATGGGCGCACAGTCGGGGGCCTGGTAGCTGTCGTCGGTACCGGTCGAAACCAGGTTGGCGGCCGTCGTCAGGTTGGCGCGATACAGCGACAGAATGCTGCGCATGCGCGTTTTCTGGCCGTTGGTAAACATCGTCGGGCAAGCCGCGTAGTCCATGAAGTTCTGCACGTTGGCCAGCACGCCGCACGGCGCGTAGGCCAGGTCGCAGTTAAAAGTGCCATCCGTGGTGGGCGTATCGGCCACGTTATCGGTGCCCGTGCACACGCCACTGCCGGGGCTGTTAGTAGAGCCCCACGGATGCAACAGCCCGAAGTAGTGGCCTATTTCGTGCGTGGCCGTGCGGGTCAGGGCCCGGTTGGGGCTGCTGGTGCCCTGGTTGCCAAAGTAGTCGTTGCGCACCACAAAGCCGTCGCGGCCCGAAGGCGCGTTGGGCGGCAGATACGAATAGCCCAGCACAATGCCGCCGCCCACGGGCACCCCAATGCTGCCCACCACCCAGATGTTCAGGTAACGGGCCGGGTCCCAAACCGAAACGGCTTGCACGGCACCGGTCTGGTTGTCGTTCACGAGGGAGGGCGCAAAATGCCGGGTAATGCCCGTGGTGCAGTCGCCGTTCGGGTCTTTTTTAGCCAGCTTGAAGCGGAAGCCCAGGTAGGCCGCAATGGGCTGAAACGCCGGCAGCGTGTTGATGGTGTCACCGTTCATCTTTTGATAATCGGTGTTCAGTTGGTCGATGGCGCTGTTAATCTGGCGGTCGCTGATATTATCAGTTCCGCCCGAATGAATCACGTGCACCACCACCGGAATGGTGATGTCGGGCGTGCGCGCCGCGTTGCCGCCGGTGCGGGCCTGGGCCTGTTCCAGCACCTCCAGGCGTTCAAACAGCGCTTTTTGGGCCTCGCGGGCCCCGGGGTGCTGGGCAAAATACGCGTCCTGGGCGGCCGTCGTGCCACACCAGTCGCCGGTGCGTTGCGCTGGCGCAGTCTGGGCGCCTGCCGCTACCGAAAACAGGGCAAGCACCGCCGTTAGTATGTTGGGTAAAAAACCTTTTAACATAGATTTTAAGAAGGGGAAATAGGTGATGAATCAAGAAGCAGGAGAAACCGGCTGATAACCGCACAGTGGGTTGTCAAATTTATTGATATTTAACCAGATTAACCGCAGGTAGTGGCCGCTGTTGCCAGCCCTGGCCAGCGCCTCCGGCACCAGTTGCCTCCCCCGCAGCCTGCGTCCTAGCCGCGCCAGCCGCTGGCCCCGAGCAGCGGCACAAACCGGAACGTCTCGAACTCTTCGCGCACGAAGCTTTCAGGCCCTTCGCGCGTCACGCGCACCATGCGCTGCGACTGCGCGTCGCCCACCGGAATCACCAGCCGGCCGCCCACGCGCAGCTGGCGCAACAGGGCCGGCGGCAGCCCCGGCGCCCCGGCCGTGACGAGAATGCCGTCGAACGGCGCGCGGGCGGGCAGGCCCACCGAGCCGTCGCCGCAGTGCAGCGCGGCCCCGCCCGCGCCCAGGGCTGTCAGCCGTTGCCGCGTGCGGGCAAACAGCACTTCGTTGTATTCGATGCTGTCGACGTGGGCGGTGAGGCGCAGCAGCACGGCGCACTGGTAGCCCGAGCCGGTGCCCACTTCCAGCACCCGGTGGTGCGGCTGCACGCCCAGCAGCTGGGTTTGGTAGGCCACGGTATAAGGCTGCGATATCGTCTGGCCCTCGCCAATGGGAAAGGCCTTGTCCTGGTAAGCATGGGCCTCAAAAGCCGGCTCGAAGAACAGGTGGCGCGGCACGGCGGCCAGCGCGGCCAGCACGCGCTCGTCCACAATGCCGCGCTGGCGCAGCTCGCGAGCCAGGGCGCGCCGCTGGCCCTGGTGGCGGTAAGTATCCGAAAGCGGTTGGGAAGAACCAGTCATGCAAAAGAAGGAGCGGGGCGGCCGCGGGGCTGAAACTGGCTTTGCCCGGGCCAAAGCAGCCAACAACTGCGCGTTGCCCCTACCTTTGCCCGCCGCCGTGGGCCGCCACTGCCCGCGAAATTACTACCCAAACCGCCGCTTTGCAGCTTCTCCGTCGTTTTCAGTACATCAAGCTCGTGGCCGCCGACTTCGGGGCGGCCCTGGTGGCCTGGATGTGTTTTTACCTGCTCCGCAAGTACCTGCTCAACGAAATGACGGGCTACCACTTCACCGAAGGGGCCCTGTTCGACCTCACCGGCTCGGCCGTGGTCATCGCCGTGTTCTGGACCGTGCTCTACACGCTGGTGGGCGAGTACCGCGACGTGTTTCGCAAGTCGCGCCTGGCCGAGATTATCCGGCTGGCGCGGGTGTCGCTGCTCGGGGCCGTGGTCATTTTCTTCACCCTGCTGCTCGACGACCAGGGCGTGGCCAACTACCGCGCCTACTACAAAACCTTCACGGCCTACCTGCTGCTGCACTTCGTGATTTCGGCCTTTCTGCGCACGCTGGCCGTGAGCAGCGTGCAGGGCCAGGTCCGCAAGGGGCGCATTTCCTTTCCAACTTTGTTGGTGGGGTCCAACGCATTGGCCATGAATACATTTCATGAGCTGAACCGAACCAGCCGGCACCTGGGCCTGCGCATGGTAGGCTTCACGCCGGTGGGCGACAGCGTGGACCCCGAGTTGGCCGCTGCCCTGCCCCGGCAGGCCAGCTACCAGCGCCTGCCCGCCCTGGTGCGGGCCTTGCACATCGAGCAGGTGGTCATTGCTATCGAGCCCAGCGAGCACCGCCTCATTCAGGATATTCTTACCTTGCTCGAAGGCTCAACGGCCCGCATCAGCATCCTGCCCGACCTCTACCAGATGATGCTGGGCTCGGTGAAGGTGAACCACTTGTTCGGCACCCCGCTCATCGAAATCAAGCAGGATTTACTGCCCGTGTGGCAGGTCGTGCTTAAGCGGGTGCTCGACGTGGTGGGCTCGGCGCTGTTTCTGGTGCTGGCCTGCTGGGTGTATGCCTTCACGGCCATTATGGTGAAGCTGTCCTCGCCCGGGCCGGTGTTCTACCGGCAGGAGCGCATTGGCAAAAACGGCCAGCCGTTCGGCATCATCAAGTTCCGTTCGATGTACGTCGACGCCGAGAAAATGGGCCCAGCCCTGAGTTCCGACCACGACCCGCGCATCACCAACTGGGGCCGTTTCATGCGCAAGGTGCGCCTCGACGAGCTGCCCCAGTTCTGGAACGTGCTGAAGGGCGACATGAGCATCGTGGGCCCGCGCCCCGAGCGCCAGTTTTTCATCGACCAGATTGTGAAAATCGCGCCCCACTACCGCCACCTGCACCGCGTGCGCCCCGGCCTCACCTCGCTGGGCCAGGTGAAGTACGGCTACGCCGAAACCGTGGCCCAGATGGTGGAGCGGCTCAAATTCGATATTCTCTACATCGAAAACATGAGCCTGGCGATGGACTTTCGGGTGCTGCTCTATACGCTCAAGATTATTGTGGAAGGGCGGGGGAAATAAGGTGGGACAGGCCCGCTGGGGCCCCGCCGGCTGCCAGCTAAAGGGGTTTATTCTTTGGTTCTTACGCGCCAGCAACCTGCAACCCGTGGCGAAACGCGCACGCAATTCTACCTTCCGGCTGAAATTCTACCGCGCATCCGCGCTCAACCTCACCCGGTTTATGAAAAAGTTGTCACGCGTCCTTCCTTTCCTGTTGGGCATTGTGGCGGGCAGTGCTCAAGCCCAACTGCCAGCGCCGACCCGCCTCATCGTCCGGCTGCACGACGACCAGCCCCCAATGCCGGTCGGCGACAGCCCAGGCAACGTGCCCCCGTCGGCGGCCGACCGGTTGGCCCAAATCAACCGCCAATACCACGCCGGCGAAATGCAGCGCCTCAACCCCGGCCGCCGTGCCGCTGCGGCCCCGGCCATGTACCTGATTACGCTGCCCGCCGGCACCGATGCCCAGCGGGCCGTGCAGGCATACCAGCAAACCGGCCTTTTTCGTTACGTGGAGCTTGATGCCCAGGGCCAGGGCGGGGGCGTGCAAAGCGTGGTGCCCAACGACCCTTTCTATGGCCGGCAATGGTATTTGAACAATAATGGCACCTTTGCGCTGGCACCCGCCCAGGCCGGGGCCGATATTCGGATGGAGGATGCGTGGGCGGTTACCCACGGCGACTCAACCATTACGGTAGCCCTCATCGACAGCGGCTGCAAGCTCGACCACCCGGAATTTGCCGGCCGCATCTGGCGCAACCGGCTGGAAATTCCCAATAATCGAATCGACGACGACCACAACGGCTTCGTGGACGACGTGAAAGGGTGGAACTTCGTGTCGAACAACAACAACCCGACCGACGACTACGGCCACGGCACCAACGTGGCCGGCATTGTTGGGGCCACCGGCAATAACGGCCTGGGCTACGCCGGGCTAAACTGGGGCTGCAAGCTCATGATTTGCAAGGGCCTGAATGCCCAGAACATGGGCTCATACTCGTGGTGGACCAGTGCCATTTACTACGCCGTCGATAACGGAGCCCGGGTTATTAACATGTCGCTGGGCGGCAGCTCCCCGTCCCTATCTATGCAGGATGCCGTGGCTTACGCCACGCAGCACGGGGTGGTCGTGGCGGCCTGCATGATGAACGATAACAGCAGCGTGGTGAACTATCCCGCCGGCCTGGCGGGGGTTATTGCCGTGGGGGCCACCAACCCCGACGACAGCCGCGCCAGTCCATTTTTCTGGTCGGCTGCCAGCGGCAGCAACTACGGCGCGCATCTTTCGGTGGTGGCCCCTGGCAACTACATTTTCGGGCCCGATTATCAGTCCAATACCAATTATTACGTGTATTGGGGCGGTACTTCGCAAGCCACGCCGCAGGTGGCGGGGCTGGCTTCGCTGCTGCTTACGCTCCGGCCCCAGCTCACGCCGGCGCAGGTAAAAGCCATCATTGAGCGCACGGCCGACGACCGGGTGGGGCCGGCCAGCGAAGATGCCGCGGGCTGGGACCTGTATTTTGGCTATGGGCGCATCAATGCGGGGCGGGCGCTTGCCAACGTGCTGACCGCCACCCAGGCCAACCAAGACGTAGCGGCCGGATTTCGGCTCTTCCCCAATCCGGCGCGGGGCGCAGTCACGCTTCAGCTCGGCGAGGCCCGCCTGCTGCAACGCCAAGTGCAGGTATACAACGCCCTGGGGCAACTGCTGAGCCAGCAGCCGCTAACCGGCCTTAGCCAGCAATTGCTCGTGCCTACGGCCGCGGGCACCTATTGGGTAGCCATTGCGGGCATGGCCGGAGGGCAGCGCCTGGTAGTGGAATAGGCCGGAGAACACCCCGTCGAAAGGGCAGGAGGTGGCCGGGCTTGCGCGCTGCCGTACCTTTGCCGTTGCCGGCCGGAACCTTTCAAGCTCCGGGTGAATTGCAAACCACCATGAATACCGAAACCAAAGGAAGAGTACTCGTCGCGATGAGCGGCGGCATTGACAGCAGCGTGGCCGCCGTGCTGCTGCACGAGCAAGGCTACGAAGTGGTCGGAATGACCATGAAAACCTGGGACTACGCCAGCGCCGGCGGCTCGAAAAAGGAAACCGGCTGCTGCTCCCTCGACAGCATCAACGACGCCCGCGACATTGCCGTCACGCTCGGCTTCCCGCACTACATCATCGACATTCGCGACGAATTTGGTGATTTCGTGATTGATAACTTCACCGACGAGTACCTGGCCGGCCGCACGCCCAACCCCTGCGTGCTCTGCAACACCCACATCAAGTGGGATGCCCTGCTACGCCGCGCCGACCAGCTGGGCTGCCAGTTTATCGCGACGGGCCACTACGCCAACATCCGCAAAGAGGCCGAAACCGGTCGCTTCGTGGTGAGCAAGGGCCTCGACGAAAACAAAGACCAAAGCTATGCCCTGTGGGGCGTGAGCCAGGAGAGCCTAAGCCGCACGCTGTTTCCGCTGGGCGGCATGCGCAAAACCGAGATTTACGACGAGGCCCGCCGGCGCGGCTTCACCGAGCTGGTGAACAAGCCCGAGAGCTACGAAATCTGTTTTATTCCTGACAATGACTACCGCGGCTTCCTGCGCCGCCGCGTGCCGGGCCTGGAGGCGCGCGTGGCCGGCGGCAACTTCGTGACCAAAAACGGCCGCGTGATTGGCAAGCACGAAGGCTACCCGTTCTACACCATCGGGCAGCGCAAGGGGCTGGGTGTGGCCCTGGGCTACCCGGCGTTCGTGCTCGAAATCCGGCCCGATACCAACGAAGTGGTACTGGGCAACTACGACGAGCTGGCCAGCACGGCCACCGTGGTGGGCAAGCTAAACATGGGCAAGGAAGCCAGCCTGGCCGGGCGCGGCCTGGTGCCGGCCGTGGTGAAAGTGCGTTATAACCACGACGGTTCGCCCGCGTTTCTGGAAGAAGTGGACGGCAAAATCCGTGTGTATTTCGAGGAGCCCGTGCACGCCATCACGCCCGGGCAGGCCGCCGTGTTCTACGACGGGCAGGACGTGCTGGGCGGTGGCTGGATTGAGCGCCACGTCATCGGCGAATTCCCCGTACCTTTTGCCGCCGCCAGCGTTGCCGGCGTATAATTGCCAATCCCCCCGGTTCTAACCGCCGTCCTGCATGCGTAAAGCTTTTTCTGCCTTCAAAACAGTGGTAACGCGCCTGCGGGCCGCGCTGGCCATTGGTACCCTACTAGCGGCTACTGCGTTGGGGGGCTGTAAAAACACCACCGAAGCCTTGCCCGACCCGGGGCGCGGCTACTACCCACTGGCCGTGGGCAATACCTGGACCTACGCCGTGCGCGACTCGGTATGGAGCGCGGCTAACCAGACTACGCCCACCAGTACGCCCACGGCCACCACGTTCCAATTTCGCGAAACCATTACCGAGATGTTCACCGATGCCGCCGGGCAGCCAGCCTACCGGCTGGTGCGGGCCCGGCGTGCCACGGCCACCGATAACTGGGTTGATGACAGCGTCTTCACCATCAGCTCGCCGGGCAGCGCACTCGTCCTGAACCGGGGCAATACCCGCACCGTGGAGCTGATTTTTCCGCCCCGCGCGGGCCGTTCCTGGAATCTGAACGCCTTCAACAACAACTACAACGACACCATTACGGCCGAAACCCGGCAGTATAGTGCCGTGGGCCAACCGTTTACCACGGGGGGCGGCAATACGGGGCTGCCGGCAGTGGCCTATTCTAACACCATCACCACCGCCAACACCGGTATGGCTACCGAAAGCAGCCTGCTGCGCCACGTGAACTACCAGCAGGTGTATGCCCAGGGCGTGGGGCCGGTGTATCGGCGGCGCGACAACAAAGCCAGCTTCACCTATACCAGCTCGTTGCCGCCCTACAACCAGATTTTCCCGCCGGGTGCGTACACCAGCGCGTTTACCCGCCGCGAAACACTGATTGACTACAAAGTGAAATAGGCCTCGCCGCGCCTAGCCCGCTGCTTTATTCTATTGACTGACTGTTGCATATGACGCCACGTTTTCTGACCGGGTTTTTGGTGCTGGCCCTGGGGGCTTCGGCCACTTCGGCTGCGGCCCAGGGCACGGTACGGCGCCACCTGGTGTATTTCCGCGACAAGGCGGGTACGCCCTTTTCAGTAACGCAGCCGCAGGCGTTTTTGTCGGCGCGCGCCATAGCCCGGCGCACCCGCCAAGGCATTGCCGTGCTCCCGCGCGACCTGCCCGTGACGCCGGCTTACGTGGCCCAGATTCGGGCCCTTGCCGGTGGGCCGAAAGTGCTGTACACCTCGCGGTGGTTCAACGCCGCCTTGGTGAGCTGCGACTCGACCACCCTGGCCCGCGTAGCGGCCCTGCCCAGCGTGCGCAGTGCCACCACCCTCAACCGCACGGCCCGCGCTGCCCAGCCCGATGCGCCGGTGAAGGCCCCGGCGGCACCCGCGGCCCGCACGCTGGCCAGCCGCGCCTATTACGGCTCGGCCTACGCCCAAAACCAGCAAATTGGCGTGCCGCTGATGCACGATGCCGGCTACCGGGGCGAGGGCATGCAGATTGCGGTGTTCGATACTGGCTTCCCTGGAGTGAATCGAATCAGCGCCTTGCAGCCGCTGTTTCTGGAGCAGCGCCTGGCCAGCACCCGCAATTTTGTGGACGGCGGCACCAGCGTGTACCAGCGCGGCAACCACGGCACCAATTGCTTGTCGACGATGGCGGCCAACGAGCCGGGCTTCTTTGTGGGCAGCGCGCCCAAGGCCACGTACCACCTGTGCATTACGGAGGACGATTTTTCGGAACACCCGGTGGAAGAGGCCAACTGGCTGGCTGCCGCCGAGTATGCCGACTCGACCGGCGTGGATGTTATCAGCTCTTCGCTGGGCTACACCGATTTTGACGCGCCCTCGCCCTCGTATACCTACGCCGATATGAACGGCCGCACGGCCATCAGCTCGCGGGCGGCTACCATGGCGGCCCGCGTGGGCATGCTGGTAGTGAACGCCGCCGGCAACGAAGGCAACCGGACCTGGCACTACATTTCGGCCCCGGCCGATGCCGACTCTATTCTCACGGTGGGCGCGGTGGATTCGCTCGGCAACCACGCGGCATTCAGTTCCTATGGGCCTACGGCCGATGGCCGCATCAAGCCCACGCTGTCGGCCATGGGGCAAGCCGCTGCGGTGCTCGACCCCAGCGGCGTGGCTTTTCGCGGCAATGGTACTTCGTTTGCCTGCCCCGTGCTGGCGGGCATGGCGGCGGCTTTCTGGCAGGCCAACCCCACGCTCACGGCCCAGCAGGTGATTGCCGTGCTGCGTGGCACGGCCAGCCAGGCCGCCATTCCCGACAATACGCTGGGCTACGGCCTGCCCAACTTCGGACGGGCCTACAACAGCCTGCACCCCAATAACCCCCTGGATACCACGGCCGCCAACCCGGCCGAAAGCCTGACGCTGTATCCCAATCCGCGCGGCACCGGTGCCCTGATACTGGTGCTGCCCCCGGCCCTGCGCGGCACGGCGCTGGCCGTGCGGGTGCTCGACATGCGCGGGGCCGTGGTGGCCCGTCAGCAATTGCCCGCCACCCAGGCGGCCGAGGTGGCACTCAAGCTCGGGCCGCTGGCCAAGGGGCAATACCTGTGCGAAGTAAGTGCCGGTGCAACCCGCCAGGCGGTGCGATTTCAGCAGCAATAGGCAGGGTATCAGGCTGCAAAAAAAGGACATCGCGTGATGTCCTTTTTTTATGAGTTTTAGCTGCGATATCAGCTTGTTTTTGAGGTGAATATTTTGTAATTTTAAAGCATTAATTCACCCATTTTTCTATCCGCAGAATGTTGCAGATGATGACGACCAAGCGCATTGGGCGCCGCCAGTTTCACTTCACCGTGCAGGGCAATAATTTCCACGAAACCGTAGCCGAATACGAGCGCCTGAGCTTTGCCGACGTGGCGGCCTGCGGCATCTGCGGCTCCGACAACCTGGACCTGACCAGCCGCGTGGCACAGGGCAAGTTCAAGTACACCTCGGTGCGCTGCCTGGAGTGCCGGGCCGACGTAACCTTCGGCAAGCGCGAAGATGACGACCAGACGGTATTCCTGCGCAAGAAGACCGGTGGCCTGCCCGGCGAGCTCGACTGGCGCCCCTTCGAGAAAAACGATAAATAATCATTTCGCCGGCCCGCCGGTTGTTCTGCCTCCGAACGGCACTCCGGCAGCGGGGTGCCGTTCTTTGCATCGGGCCGGGCGCGGGCCGGCTTTTCACCTAGCTATTTTTGACACTGTGTTTACCGGAATTATTGAGGCCGTCGGCACCGTGGTGGCCGTGGCCGACCAGGGCAGCAACCGCCATTTCACCATCGCCTCGCCCTTTGCGGCCGAATTGAAAATTGACCAGAGCGTGGCCCACGACGGCGTGTGCCTGACGGTGGTGGCCGTGGATGCGGCGGCCGGCACGCACGTCGTCACGGCCATCGACGAAACGCTGCGCGTGACCAACCTGACCCAGTGGCAGCCCGGCCGCCTGCTGAACCTGGAGCGCTGCCTGGCCGCCACCGGCCGCTTCGACGGCCACATCGTGCAGGGCCACGTGGATGCCACGGCCGTGTGCGCCAGCGTGCAAGACCAGAACGGCTCGTGGCTATTCCGCTTCGAGCACGGCGTGGCCCCCGGCCGCCTTACCGTGGAGAAAGGGTCCATCTGCGTGAATGGCACCAGCCTGACCTGCTTCGAGAGCACCGATGAAGGCTTTACGGTGGCCATTATCCCGTACACCTACGAGCACACCAGCTTCCAGCAACTGCGGGCCGGCGATACGGTGAACCTGGAATTCGACATCGTAGGCAAGTACGTGGCGAAGCTGCTAGGGCAGCGGGCCACGGCGTAACCTGCGCGCTGAAAGTAGGATAGCCACCGAAAAGCCCCGCTGAAGCACCAGTGGGCCTTTTCTTTGAACTAAGCGGAAGTTTCAGCAGCTACAAGCGGTGCTTCCGCAGCGGAGAAGAAGTATTTGGCCCGGTTCAGGGCCTGGGCATCGCCCTGAATGTCGTTGGGGCGCGAACCGGTGCCGTACAGCAGGCCGCCCCAGTGCATTTGCAGGTGCTGCGCCGTGAGTTTCAGCATGTCTTCCAATGGTTGGGCTTCGGGGCGCGCACCGCTGCTTACGGTGATTGACCACAGGGTTTTGCCCTGCATGCGCGGGCGAAAATTCAGGTCGGGCGTGCGTAGCCAGGCGCTCCAGTGGTCGAGGTAGAGCTTGGCGGGGGCGGGCAGGCTGTACCAATACAGCGGGGCTACTAACACAAGGTCGGTAGCTTGCAGCGTGGCTTCCAGCAGCAGTTGGGCATTGCCGATGGGAGCATGGTAGGGGCCATTGTGCCGCAGGTCGGCGAAATCAGGAAGCGGAAAATCGAGCAGGTGCATCCATTTCTGCGCCGTGCCAGGCGGCAGCGGATGCGCGGCGCAATAGGCCAGCTGTTCGCTGTTGCCCAGCCGCCGCGGGCTGGAAAGCAGGAACAGAAACCGGCGCTCGAAGGGACTCATCGGGTAGAAAGCTGCAGGTGAAAACTACGGCTGCGCGGGCCACCACCGCAGGGCCAGGTGCTGATAGGCCACAGCGGCCAACCACCCCATCAGTGCTCCCACGGCAGCCCCGCCCACCACATCGGTGGGGTAATGCGCACCAAGGTACATACGGCTGTAGGATAACAACATGGCCCAGGTAAAAGCCATGATTTTGAGTGCGCGAAAGCGCCCAGCCGGCAGCACAATGGCCAGGAAAACCGCCAGCGCCACAGAATTGGCGGCGTGCGACGACAGGAAGCCGAACATCCCGCCGCAGCCATCGGGCAGGTGCAGCAGGCCCACCAGTCGGCCATCGTGGCAGGGGCGGGGCCGCCCGAAAAAGGGCTTAAACAGCCGGCTGGTGATGCTGTCGGCCAGCCCCACCGCGGTCACCACCAGCGGCAGCAGCAGCAGCGCCCGCCGCCGGAAGTGAAATATCAGCCAGCCAATGAGCACGGCGTAGACCGGAAACCACACCAGGCGGTTTGAGGCAAAAACCATCAGCGCATCCAGGGTCGGGGTATGCGCGTGGTTGATGGCCAGCAGTAAGTGCCGGTCCAGTGCTTTAATGGCTTCAAGCATCGGCCAGCCAGTCAACGCCTTTACGGAGCCAGTGCAGGGTGGTGGCCTCGGGGGTGCCGGGGGCGGGCGGGGCGGGGTTGTAGGCCCAGCCGGTGCGCGGGGGCAGGCTCATGAGGATGGATTCGGTGCGGCCGCCGGTTTCGAGGCCGAAGCGGGTGCCGCGGTCGAAGGCCAGGTTGAATTCGGCGTAGCGGGCGCGGCGCTGACTTTGCCAGGCTTCTTCGCGCTCGGCGTACGGCAGGGCATGGTTGGCGGCCATCAGGCCGGTGTAGAATGGGCCGAACAGCTCGGCCACGTCGCGCATGAAGGCGAACAGCTCTTCGGCGGTGCCGTCCTGGCCCACGGTCAGGCGGTCGTAGAAAATGCCGCCCACGCCGCGGGTTTCCTGGCGGTGGGGCAGGTAGAAGTAGTCGTCGGCCCAGCGCGTGAATTTGGGATAGTAAGCCGGATTGTGACGGTCGCATACGGCTTTGAGCTGGGCGTGGAAGGCGCGGGCCTGCGCCTCGTCCACGTAAATCGGGGTCAGGTCGATGCCACCGCCAAACCACGCTTCGCCGTTGCCGGCCTCGAAATACCGCACGTTCATGTGGATGATGGGCACGCGCGGGCTGCGCGGGTGCAGCACCACGCTCACGCCGGTGGCGTAAAAGTGCGGGTCGGGCATGTGCAGCTGCCGGGCGGCGGCCTCGCTCATCGCGCCCCACACGGCCGAAAAGCCCACGCCGCCTTTTTCTAGTATTTGGCCGTTTTCCAGCACTTTCGAGCGGCCGCCGCCGCCGCCTTCGCGCTGCCAGGTATCGGTGAGGAAGGTGGATGGGCCGCCGTCGGCAGCTTCGAGCTGCTGGCAGAGGCGAAGCTGAAAATCAGCCAGCCAGGCTTCAATTTTGGGGCGAATGGTGGGGGAAGTGGAAGCAGTCACGGAGGGCGTAGGCACGCGGGAGGGAGGATGGAATGGGCCGCCAGCAGCAGGAGCAGGGCGCAGGAAACCGGGCAAAATCCGGGCATTGCGGCGGCGGCAAAGATACGGGGGCGAGGCCGGGTGTACTTTTGCAGTCTCACCCGTCCCGCCCCCGATGACTGAATTTGCTGCTTCCGCCGCTGCCGAAACTGCTCCCGATACTGCCGACTTTGCTTCTACCCGCGTGGCTTCGGCCGCGGCCGCGGCCGCCGCGGCTTTTACTGCGCCCGCGCCGGCGGCCGCTGCTGCGGTCGATACGGAATTGTTGAAGCGCGCCTACAGCCTGATGCACACCGCTGCCGAAATGGCCGCGCTCTACGAAGAAGAAAAAGCCGTGGCTGCGCGCTACGTGCACGCCACCGCCCGCGGCCACGAGGCCGTGCAGCTGGCCGCCGCCTTCCTGCTGAAGGAAACCGACTATGCCGCGCCCTACTACCGCGACGACGCGATGCTGCTGGGCCTGGGCCTGCGCCCCTACGAGCTGATGCTCCAGCTGCTGGCCAAAGCCGACGACCCGTTCAGCGGCGGGCGCACCTACTACTCGCACCCTTCGCTGCGCCGGGCAGGCGTGCCGATGATTCCGCACCAGAGCTCGGCTACGGGCATGCAGGCCATCCCGGCTACCGGGGCGGCGCACGCGCTGGCGTATTTCGAGAGCCAGGCGTTGGTTGTTCCGCGCACTGCGGAGCTGGAAGGCGAGAAAGCGGCCGCAGTGAAGCCACTGGTGCTTTGCTCGATTGGCGACGGGGCCATGACCGAAGGCGAAGTGGCTGAGGCACTGCAAATGGCCATTCTGCACCAGCTGCCTATCATCTACCTGGTGCAGGACAACGACTGGGGCATTTCGGCCACCGGCCGCGAAATGCGCGCCATGAGCGCCTACGAGTTTGCGGCCGGCTTTCCCGGCCTGCGCCGCCTGCAGGTAGACGGGGCCGATTTTGGCTCATCCTACGCCGGGCTGAGCGAGGCCTTTGCCCACGTGCGCGGCCGGCGCGGGCCGGTGCTGGTGCACGCCAAATGCCCGCTGCTGGGCCACCACACCAGCGGCGTGCGCCGCGAATGGTACCGCCCCGACCTGGCGGCCCATCAGGAGCAGGACCCGCTGCCGCGCCTGCACCAGCAGCTGCTGGCCGCTGGCGTAGCGGCCGATGCGCTGGAAGCTGCTCAAAAACAGGCCCGTGCTACCGTGCGTGCCGACTGGGCCGAAGCCCTGGCCGCGCCCAACCCCGACCCGGCCACCTTCGCCGACCACGAGTTTGCCCCGCCCGCCGTGACGGCCGAAGCCGGCGAGCGCAGCCCCGCGGGTGCCGACAAAGCCCTGATGGTGGATGCCGCCCTGCACGCCGTGGACGACATTCTGCGCGAATTTCCGGAGGCGCTGTTCTACGGGCAGGACGTGGGCGGCGAACTGGGCGGCGTGTTCCGCGAGGCGGCGCTGCTGGCCAAGAAGTACGGCGACCGCCGGGTGTTCAACACGCCCATTCAGGAAGCCTACATTGTGGGCAGCACGGCGGGCATGGCGGCCGTGGGCGCGCGCCCCATCGTCGAAATTCAGTTTGCCGACTACATCTGGCCGGCGCTGAACCAGCTCGTGGAGGAGCTGTCGAAATCGTGTTACCTCACCATGGGCAAGTTTCCGATTCCGGCCCTCATTCGGGTGCCGATTGGGGCCTACGGCGGGGGCGGCCCGTACCATTCGGGCTCCATCGAAAGCACGCTGCTCACCATTCGCGGCATCAAGGTGGTGTACCCCAGCAACGCGGCCGACATGAAAGGCCTGATGCGGGCGGCCTTCCTCGACCCCAACCCGGTCATCATGCTCGAACACAAAGGGTTGTACTGGAGCAAGGTGCCCGGTACCGAGGATGCCAAAACCGTGGAGCCAGCCGCCGGCTACGTCATCCCGCTGGGCCAGGCGGCCATCGCGCAGGAAGCTGATGCCGAGCAGCTGCGGCGCGGCAACACGGCGCTGGTGGTCACCTACGGCATGGGCGTGCACTGGGCCAAAGCCGCCAGCCGCGACTTCCCCGGCCAAATCGAAATTCTCGACCTGCGCACCCTCAATCCTCTTGACTTCGAGGCCGTCACGGCTGCCACCCGCCGCCATGGCAAGGTGCTCGTCCTCACCGAAGAGCCGCTCCTGAACAGCTTCGCCGAAAGCCTGGCCGGCCGTATTCAGCGGCACTGCTTCACGGCGCTCGATGCGCCGGTATTCACGCTGGGGGCCGCCAACCTGCCCGCCATTGCCCTGAACGTGGAGCTGGAAAAGCAGATGCTGCCCAGCGCCGCCAAAGTAGCTGCGGCGCTGGCTGAACTGCTGGAATACTAGCTGGGAACTACTCAAAAGCAAAACCGTCGGGCTGCACGCAGCCCGACGGTTTTGCTTTTTCCTTTTGCGCTCTGCCAACTCTAGAAAGGGTACCCGATGCCCAGATTGAAAGAAATGGGGTTGGCGCTGCTGTCGAAGTTGCGCAGGGCCCATTTATCGGCCGCGGTAAGCGCGGTGGGGTCGTAAATTTTGGTGGCGATGTCGAGGCGCAGAATCAGGAAGGTGAAGTCGAACCGCACGCCGAAGCCCGAGCCCACGGCAATTTGCCGGTAGAACTGGTTGAACTGGAATTGCGCACCCGGCCGCCGGTAATTGCCGAAATTAGGCGAACCCGGGTCGGTTTCCCTGCGCTCCTGCAGGCCCCACACGTTGCCAAAATCGGTGAATAAAGCGCCTTTGAAGAAGCCGGAAATGGGGAACCGATACTCCACGCTGCCTTCGAGTAGCAGTTCGCCCGGCTGCTCGGTGAGGTAATCGCGCGAGCCATCGGAGCGGGTGGGCGAGAAGCCGCCGGGGCCCAGCCGGCGGGGCTGCCAGGCCCGCAGGCTGGTAGAGCCGCCGGCAAAAAACGACTTATCGTAGGGCACGATGTAGGAATTGGTTCTGGTTTCCGCGTCGTAGGTCCGGCTCAGGGCGTGCACGATGCCGCCGTTCAGCCGCCATACGAAATAGGTTTGGGGCGTGAGGTGGTGGTAGCGGCGGTAGTCGGCGCTGAAGCGGGCGAAGTCATACACGTTCAGGCCGGTGCCGCGCTTGAGCGCATCCTGGTAGAGGCCGCGGGTGAGGCCGCCAAACTCGGCAAACAGGCGCAGGTAGTGCGCGTCGCGGGTCTGGTTGAAGTCGTTGGAATTGTAGAGCGAGGTGAAGCTAAAGCTCGGCTCAATCTGCTTGCTGAAGGCGCGGAACAAGGACGAGCCATCACGCTCTTTCAGCAAATTCAACTGCGTTTGGAAGTCATCGGAAACAAAGGAATTTACCAGCGTGATGACGACCGGCGAAAACACGTACTGGTGAAACGTGGATTTCTGCCAGATGTAATCGAACGAAAATTCGAAGTTGGAACGGGCGTATTCGGGCCGGTTGACGTAGGTTTCAGAAAGCAGAAACCGGGTTTTCGGGTTGTAGCGCGTTAGGAAATGGTTGGTGCGGAAGGGCACCAGAAACTGGGGCAGCACCAGCGAAGCCGTCGCCCCGAGCTGCGTAGTATACACTGCTTTGGGCGCATCGGTCGGGGCCACATCAATGCGGGTGAGCTGGCCTTCGTAGCCGGCGCGCAGGCCCACTTCGAGCACCTCGGCCCCGCCAAAAGGGTTGCGGGTTTTCAGGCGCAGGTTCAGGAACGGGCCGGGCTGGTAGGCCACGTAGGTGCCGCCTACTTCGCTGGTTTGCGAGTATTTCGGGGCGGGCGAGGCGTTGATAATTCCCACCAGCTCGCCGGTGCTGGGGTGCAGGCTGGTGCTGTCGGTGGCGGGCGGGTCGGGCACCTTGCGGTAGTTCATGGTCGCAAACCGGAACATGTCGAGGTCGGCGAGCAGGCGCTGCGTCTGCACGGTGTTGGCCAGGCTGTAGTGCTGGCCGGGGCGCACCAGCACTTTGCGGGCCAGCAGGTTGGTGCTGTACTGCTGATTGTAGGCGGCGAAGCGGATGGAGTCCGTCACGGTGGTGTCGGTGCGCAGGCCCAGGCTGGGGCGGGCGCGCAGGGCAGCGGCCGTGCCGGCGCGGCGCAGGGTGTCGCCGGTGGCGCTGCGCAGGGTACGGCCCACGCCAGCATCGGTGATGAAGCGCACCTGCCGGATGGTGTAGACGCGGTGGCCCTGGCCCGGGGCCGGGTTGGCAATGAGCATGCGCAGGCGCACGGTGCCCTTGTCGTAGCTGGTGTCGGCTTCGTAGCTGATGTACTGCTGCCGGAAATCGAAGTAGCCCGCGTTGCGGATGGCGGTTTCGAGCCGGGTGCGCTCCAGGCCCACGGTGTCTTCGTTGTAGCGGCCGTTTTCGTGCAGCAGCGTGGCCGGCTGCGCCTGGCGCACCACGGCGGCCACGCCCGAGTCGGCAATAACGGGCGGCTGCAGCCGGTAGCGGAACAGCAGGTTTTCGTCGACGCGGTACGTTACCGTGACGCGACGGTAAGCCTTGGCGCGGTCGAGCGAGTCGGGCTTGCTGGGTAGCACCCGGCCGGGGGCCGTGACGATGCGAAACAGCAGGCTGCGCCGGAAGCGGGCCGTGTCGGTGGCCGTGACCTGGCCCCGGAAAAAGCCGTGCGTGTGCAGGTAGGTGGTCATCTGCTGCACGGTGCGCTTGGTGAGGGCCGTGTCGTAGATGGCCGGCGGCTCGCCCAGGCGCATGATGGCGTTGCCCTTGTCGAGGGCCAGCTGCTTGCGCTTGGTTTTGCGCTCGCGCTGCGAAATGAGCTTGCCCAGCTTGGCCGAGTCGGTGCCGGCGGCCTGCATCTTGGCTGCGTAGGTGGTCTGAATGTCGCGCAGCTTCGAGCGCAGCTTCACCGAATCGTAGAACTTCACCCCGAGTTGGTAGATGGCCAGCTTGGGCAGCGGCAGCTGGGTATTGGGCTGCTGCTGCACTAGGGTTTCGAGGGCATCTTTGTCGGCCTGCTTCTTCACGCCCGTGATTTCGACGCGGCTGAGCAGGCGCTGGTTGGGCTTGAGCAGCTTGAACGGCGAGCAGGCCGCCACCGCCGCCAGGGCCACTAGCGGGCCCAGCCGGCCGCCGCGCCGTAGGTTTGCAAAACAGGAGGTCAACAATGGTTTCAAAAGCACTGGGCAAATACGTGCAGTCACTGCACCAAAAGAAGTACCGGCACCGCCACGGCGCGTTTCTGGTGGAGGGCGGCAAAAGCGTGTTGGAGCTGCTAAGTTCCGGCCTGGAAACCGAACACGTGCTGGCCACGCCCGAATTTGCCGACCAATACCGTGCCCAACTGCCCGCCCGCCTGCCGCTCAGCCTGGCTACCGAGCACGAGCTCACCCAGTTGGGTACGCTGGCCACCAATACCACGACCCTGGCCATTGCCCGCCAGCCCGCCGCCCCGCCGCTGCCCCTAACGCTGCCCGAAACCGGTTTGTTGCTGGCCCTCGACGAAGTGCGCGACCCCGGCAACCTCGGCACCCTGCTGCGCCTGGCCGACTGGTACAACCTGCCCGGCGTGGTGCTCAGCCCCGGCTGCGCCGATGCCTACGCCCCCAAAACCGTGGCCGCCAGCATGGGGGCTTTTGCCCGCGTGCGCGTCTGGGAGCGCGATTTGGCCGAGTGGCTGCCCACGCTGCCGCCCGCCGTGGGCATCTACGGGGCCGATTTGGAGGGCGACAACGTGCACCGCCTCACCCTGCAACCGGCCGGCGTGTTGGTGATGGGTTCCGAGTCGCACGGCCTCACGCCGGGCGTGGCAACGGCCCTCACGCGCAAGCTGCACATTCCGCGCGGGGCCGGCGGCCAGGCCGAAAGCCTGAACGTGGCCATTTCGGCGGCCATTCTGCTGGATAATTTTTTCCGGGGGCAGTAAGAGTTGATTCAAATAAGGAAGCGGTTGGGAAAGGCTGATTTTGGTAGGTGCGCTTGTCATCCTGAGCAAAGCGAAGGACCTTATCACGGCTGGTTGAGGAATACTCAGCCGTGATAAGGTCCTTCGCTTTGCTCAGGATGACAAATGGTTCGCTTAGTTCACCCCAATTAGCCGCAGGCCGAAGCTGAGCACCTGCGTATCGGGGCCGGCGCCGGTTTTGAACAGGGGGTTCATGTTGTACTTGGCGAAAAACTCCAGGTCGCCGTAGCCGATGGTGCCCTGCAGGCCATAGAGGAAGTTTTCCATGTTGTAGCTGCCGTCCTCCTTGTCCTTGTAGGTGGTGCCTTCGCTGGTGTACTTCAGCTTGGTCCAGGACTTGATGCGGTAGCCGGCAAAGCCCCCGGCGCTGAGCAGGAACGTGGGGCGGTAGTGCGAGTCGCGCAGCTGCAGGCGCAGCATCAGGGGCAGGTTGATGCTGGAGGTAGCGAGTTTGGTTTTCTGGTACTGGCGGCCGTTGGTTTCGTGCACCACGGCGGTGCGGCCGTTCACGTTCACCCACTTGTTGTTGCCGCTCAGCATGTAGTTGTTGAAGGCAAACTCGGGGCCCACGGTCAGGCTCACGGGGCTGTGCTTGCCGCCGAGGCGGGGGTCCCAGTTCAGGCCGATGTTGACGTAGCGCGAGCCCTCAGTGCGCAGGTCGACGGTTTCGGGCTGGCCATTGAGGCCGAGGTAGGTTTTCTGGTTCACCAGCGCGTTAAGGCCCAGGTCGAAAATCAGGTGCGATTTGCTGTGGTGGTTTTCGAAGTTTTTCTGGCGCACCGAGTCGCGGTTGATGGCGCGGGTGCGGCGCTCTTCCTCGGTTTTGCCGCCAATCTTGAAGCTCACGCCGGTATTTTTCGAGGCCTTGTCCATCATCACGTCCACCTTGTTGTTGGAGGCCGCGCCGGCCGCCGTTTTGTGGGTGGTGATGCGGATTTGCTCGGGCATGTTTTTGCCGGGCTGGTCCTTGTCGGGGTAAAACTCCATCGTTACCTGGTTGGTGCTGGCCGTTTTGGCGGCCGCCTCGGCCTGGGTGATGTAGGTAGCCAGGCGCGAGGTGAGCGAGTCGAGCTGGTATTTTTTGAGCTGGCGCAGCTGGGCGGCATCGCGCACCATCAGCGTAATCACGGCTTTGTTGGGCAGGCGCACCACAATGGTGTCCTTCACGGTAACAGGGCGGGCCAGGGCGGTGGCTTGGGCATTCGACGAAACCCCAAGCACCAGAGCCAGCAGCAGAGAAAAGGGAAGAAAAGCGCGTTGCATGATTTCTAAGGAAAAAGAGCGTTAGAGTTGAATGGACTTGCTGACGTGGCGGCCGATAATGTTGGCTTCCAGGGTCAGGTTTTCGGGCAGGCCGGTTACTTCCGACAGGCTGATGCGCTCGCCCCGCACCGCGTGGCCCACCTGCCGCAGCAGGCGGCCACCGAGGCCGCGGCGCTCGTCGGTGGCGGCGGCGGCGGCCGTGGCCACGGCGGTTGCCAGCGAGGGGCGGCGGGCCGCGCCGTTGCGCACATCCACCGTAATGAGGGTGGCCGCGGCGAGGGAGGAAGCGGTAGCGGCGGGGACGTTTTCCCCGGCCGGAGTAGGAGCAGGTAAGGTGGTAGTGGCCACTTGGGCCGGCTCGTCAGCCGGGCGGGTTCGGGTTGGGATGGTGGGCTGGGGCGTCGTGCGGGCCACCAGCGGGGAAGTATTGGCGGCCACCGCGTCCGGCTGCCGGGAAGCTCCCTGCGGGCGGCGGGGCGACTGCTGAGCCATCATCCCGACCTTCGAAGCGCTAGATGCGGGGCCGGCGGGGCGGGTTGCCCGGGCCGGCAGGTTTTTTTGATTCAGGCCGGAAATCGTGGTTTGCGAAGTCCGGGCGATGTTCTGGCCGGCGGTGGCATTGGTGGCAGCCGCGGCTTCGGTTGCGCTGGTAGCAGTGTTGGCGGCCAGGCCGGTTTGCGCCGTGCCCGGCTTATCAAGCCGGCGGTCGTTGTTGGTTGGTAGTGCGGCCGATTTATCAGCAGCAGTCGGTTGGTGCGAGTCCGACAGGCGGCTGCCGTTTCCCGGCTGCGACGCTACCGTGCCCGCCGAACCCCGGCCGCCCCCGTCCCAACCCAGCCACAGGCCCGCACCGCCCGCCAGCAGCAGCAGGGCCACCGCCGCAGCCATGGCCATCGGCCACCAGGCGGCGGGCCGGCGCTTGCGGGGGCGCAGGTGCTCGTCTTCCAGCCGCTCCCATACTTTGCGGGAGGGCAGCGTGACGTGCGTCTTCAGCCGCTCTTTATACAGCTCGTCCACGCGCTCGGGGGTGGCATTGGCGGCGGGCTCCGGGGCTGGGGCGGCCGCGCCGGGGCCGGCCTGCAGGCGGGCCCACAGGTCGTCGCCGGGCGGGGTGGCGTGGCCATCGAGCTGGCGGCGGAATAAGTCGTCGATATTGTCAGTAGACATCGGTCTAGTTGGTGCTAATGTTGGAAAACTGGATGCGCCGCTGCAGCATGGCGCGGGCCTTGCTCAGTTGCGACTTGCTGGTGCCTTCGCTGATGCCCAGCAGCTCGGCAATTTCCTGGTGGCCGTAGCCTTCCAAGGCGTAGAGGTTGAACACGGTGCGATAACCGGCGGGCAGGGTGGCCAGCAGGCCCATCAGGTCTTCGGCCTGCAGCTGCGTATCGGCGGTGGCGGCTGTCACGGCCAGGTTTTCGGGCTGCACGAAATCTTCGAACGAGACGGTCATCAGTTCGCGCTGGCGCAGCTGCATCAGGGCTTCGTTCACCATGATGCGGCGCACCCAGCCCTCGAAGCTGCCTTCGAAACGGTAGGTGGGCAAGGCCCGAAACATCTTGGCAAAGCCCAGCAGCAGGGCTTCTTCGGCGTCTTCGCGGCGCTTGAGGTAGCGGCGGCACACGGTGAGCATGAGCCCGGCCAGCTGGTCGTAGAGCTGGCGCTGGGCCCGGTGCTCGCCGCGCACGCAGGCAGCGATGAGGTCGGCTTCGGATAAAGTAAGCGTAGGCAAAGCGCAGAAAGGATGGTGAGTTGGAGCGGCAGATGCGGAAAGGTCGGCGATGGTTGCCTGGAAAATATTTTTTTGCCGTACAGCTGGCCGTGATGGCGGCGGTAGATTCGCAGGCGCTAATCAATTCCGCTATGCAAAAACTACTACCATTTCTGCTGTTCCTGCTGGCTGGCTTACAAGCGGCGGCGCAGGAAATGTCTGCCAAGCCGGTTGCTTATCGAGAATATAAGGCTGCCCTGGGACTTTTGGGCAATCCCAAAGTGCTGGGCGTGCAGGCCGAAGGGCGTTTCGGGCAGCGTTTTGGCGGGCGGCTGGTAGCCACGCAGGTGTTCGATTCGCACCGGCAGAACGAATTCAGCGCTGGCGGCATTGGCCTGCTCACCTATTACATTCCGCTCAAAAACCCGCGCCTGGAACCGGTGGTTGGCATCGGCGGGGTCTATTCGCTCTACCACTGGGACCTGGGCCCGAATGCGAACAAGGGCACCCTAACGGACTTCAACGTGGGCGGCGGCGCGGGCCTGAACCTGCGCTTCAGCAACGATTTCCGGGCCGGCATCAATGTATTGGTGGCCAATGGATTTGTGGCCGATTACCAGGACGGCGACATGCGCGTCGCGCGCCGGAAGCTGCTCGTGATGCCCGCCCTCACGTTCGATATTCTGCTGTAGGCCCGGCTAGGGCAGCTCACCCAGCCGCTGGCCTTGCTGCCGCCCCAGCCGCAGGTGCTTGGCCTGGCCCACCACCTGCGCGCCATAAATGCCGTGGTGGCCCGAAAACAAGTACGCCACCACGCAGGCCAGCGCCAGGTACACGCCGGCATTGGTGCCGAACAGTTCCAGACCCATCAGCAGGCAGGCCAGCGGCGTGTTGGCCGCGCCCGCAAATACCCCCACAAAGCCCATAGCGGCGAGCAGGGCTACCGGCAGCGGCAGTACCACGGCCAGCGTACTGCCCAGCGCCGCCCCGATGAAAAACAGCGGCGTGACCTCGCCGCCCTTGAAGCCGCAGCCCAGCGTGAGGGCCGTGAGGGCCAGCTTCCAGGCCCAGTCGGTGGCGGCCAGCGGGTGTTGGAATGCTTCAACAATAACCGGCACGCCCAGCCCACCAAAACGCCCCGGCCCGGCCAGCCACAGCAGCCCCGCCACCAGCACGCCGCCCAGCACCGGCCGCAGGGGCGGGTAGCTGATGCAGCCGAAAACCTTGCTGATGCCGTGCGTGAGCGTGGCAAAGGCCCGGGCCGCGAGCCCAAACAGCGCGCCCGCCAGCAGCGTGCTGCCCAGTAGCAGCGGGGTGAGCGGCAGCGCGCCCAGCGTGGGGTAGGGCGTGTGGCCCACGCCCCAGGCCCGCGTCACGAAATCAGCCATGATGGCGGCCAGGAAGCTGGGCAGCACGGCCTCGTAGCGAATGGAGCCCAATAGAAAAACTTCGAGCCCGAACACGGCCCCGGCCAGCGGGGTGCCGAAGACGGAGGCAAACCCCGCGCTCATGCTCGCGATGAGCAGCAGGCGGCGGTCGCGCGGGCGCAGGCGCAGCCAGCGCGGGAGCTGGTCGGCCAGGGCCGCACCCATTTGCACGGCCGTGCCCTCGCGGCCCGCCGAGCCGCCCACCAGGTGCGTGAGCAGCGTGCCGCCCAGCACCAGCGGCACCAGGCGCAGCGGCAGCCGCTGCGTGGGGCGGTGGATTTCGTCGAGAATCAGGTTGTTGCCGCGTACGGCCCGGTCGCCGAAATAATGGTAGGCCAGGCCGATGAGCAGGCCCGCCGCCGGCAGCAGCGCCAGCGCCCAGGGGTGGGCTTCGCGCCAGCGCGTTACCCAATCGAGCGCGACCAGAAAACCGGCGGATGCCGTGCCGGCCAATGCGCCAACGAGGCCACAAATGAGCAGCCAGCGCAGCAGAAACAGCAGCGCCGCGGTGGCGTGCAAAGCCCGAAAGCGGGCGAAGAAAAAGGGTGCAAACATGGGCGCGAACGGCAGGATGAGCTAGGCGGCGCGGCATTGGGGCGGCGCCGTTTGGTAGGAATCATCAGCGCGGAGCACGGGGCTCCGGCGGTTCGCGGTGGAAATCCATCACCGTATTCAGCCAGCAAATATAAAAGCAGTTCGCGGGTGTTGGCTTTCGGACGGGGTGTCAAAAAAAAGCAGCGCCCGGTCGGGGCGCTGCTTCTGAGGGTTGGGGCAGACGCAGGCTACATCTTCATGCCCTTCATCCCCCCGTGCTTCATGCCGCCGTGGCCCATGTGCATGCTCATGCGCGGCGCAATGAAGCGCAGGTACACTTCGAAGGAGAGCGGGTTGCGGCCGTAGGCGGCGAGCAGGGTGGTGTTATCGGTATTATAGGTATTGAGGGTGCCGGTGAGGCCCAGGTCGAGCCAGCCGGCGTTGGTTTTGGCGAGGTATTTCGACGCGCCGAGCGTGAAGGCCGAAACCTGGCGGTTGGCGTGCGCGTCGTGGTCGGTGGCGGCGGGCAGCAGCAGCTCGTCGTAGTTCAGCTGCAGGGTTTCGAGGCGGGTGAACAAGTTGAACGACCGGGCCTGCAGGTTGCTTTCGAGCAAAAAAGAATTGGAATACGTCGTTTCCTCGCCGAGGCCGCTGTGCCGGTTCATGCCCCACACGGCGGTTGTCGACAGGATGCTTTCCCGGCCCACGTTGGCATTGTGCAGCACCGAGGCGCTGGTCCGGTCCACGTTGTCGTTGGGCTCCAGCTCCTCGGGGCTTTTGAGGTGGGCGGCCGAAACCTGCAGCGCCAGATTGTCCGACGGGTTCACCGAGAGGCGGGCGCTGTAGGAATCGAAGCGCGGCCGGTCGAAGCTGTAGCGGTTTTCGTTGGGCTCGCGGCCGGTGAAGAGCGAGCCTTCGAGCTTGGCGTTGCGGTAGCGCACGCCCAGCGTGGCCACGCCGAACTGAATGTGCGTGGCATCCTGCCAGTGGTGGCCCAGCGGGGCCGAGGGCAGGTTGGCCGCCGAGGGCCGGTGCATGAACACGGGCGGCCCGATGGCCGGCTCGCCGGGGTAGCCGAGGTAGGCGGTCAGGTCCACGTTGTCGCTGGCGGCGTGGGTGTAGGCCACGGCCAGCGCGCTCAGCAGGTCGTGCGGGTGCTGGTGGTCGTGCAGCTTTTCGCCTTTCCAGGATTCGCCGGTCTGGAACAGCAGCGGGTAGCCGGCGCCCCCGACGGTCAGCGGGTCGGCCGTCACCATCGCCTGGATGCTGAACAGCCCGCGCTGGCCCACCAGGTGGTTGGCCATGCCCATTACGTAGCTATTGGCGCGGAAATTGGCATCGCCGCGCAGGTTGTCGTGGTTGAAATTCTGGCGGGTGTAGCGCAGAAACACGGAATACATCAGCATCACGTCCCAGCCGTTGGTCTGGTACATCTGCATGTACATGGGCGAGGAATCGGGGTGCCAGCTGGTGCCCGAGCCTTGGCGCGCCATGGGCAGGCTTTTGGAAAACGAGTTGCGCAGGTGCGTCATCATCATGCCGCTGCTGTCGGCGGGGGCCATGCCGGGCATGGCAGTGCCGGCGTTGGTGCCCATGTTCATGCCGGGCATGTCGTGGCCGGGCATGTTGTGGTCCGGCATGGCCGGAGTTGGTTGGGCTGGCGGTGCGGGCGCAGCAGTTGGGGCGGGCCTGTTCATGCCAGGCATATCCATCCCCGGCATGGCAGGAGCGGGGGCGGTACGGGTAGTATCGGCAATAGCGGCGGCCGGTTTCGGGCGCGGCGCTGGTGTTGGCCGGGCCGCGTTGGGCCGGATGGCCGGTGCAACAGGCTTGGGTTTGGGCTTTGGCCTCGGCGCAGGGGCGGCCGGTTTGGGTTTGGCGGGGGCGGGCTTAGCAGGAGGCATCGACATGTCCATGCCCGGCATGTGGGTGTGCTGGGCGAAAGCCGAAGTGCCGAGCAACAGGCCCAGAGAAGTCAGAAGTAGCGGTTTCATAAAGTAGCGGGTGGTAGCGTTGTTCAGGTTAAGCAGTTATTTCACCAGGAGGCTGCCGCGCAGCATGCCCATGCCGCAGGTGAACTCGAAGCGGCCCGGCTGCTGGGGCAGCAGGTCGATGCCGGTGGTTTTGAAAGCGGGCAGCCCGCGCCGGATGTTGAAATCGGGCATGAGCAATTCTTCCGAGCAGCTATTTTCTTCGTCGCGGTAAAAATTCAGCCGCACCGGTTTGCCGCGCTCCACCTCAATCACATCGGGCGAGTAGCCGCCTTTTACGGTAATATCGACTTCCTGCACGCCGCCCGAAGACGACATCGCGCTGGCCACCGGCCGCGAGGAGAAAAAGAAATACCAGACGACGAAGCCGGCCAGGGCCAAGCCGAATAAGGTGACGGTGATGGCGGAAGCATCCATAGAGATGAGGGAAAAAGGCGTTAGCCGGTCCGTCATGTTGAGCGTAGTTGAAGCATGACGGCCTTGTGCGATTACTAGTTAGTGGGCCCGAAAGCCCCGCAGCCGCAGCGAGTTCGTCAGCACCGACACCGAGCTTAGCGCCATAGCGCCGGCCGCCAGCATGGGCGACAGCAGGATGCCAAATACCGGGTAGAGTGCCCCCGCCGCAATGGGAATGCCCAGCGTATTATACACGAACGCGAAAAACAGGTTCTGGCGAATGGTGCGGATGGTCTGGCGGCTCAGCTCGATGGCCGTGACGACGCCCTGCAAATCGGCGCGCATCAGGGTGATGCCGGCGGTTTCCATCGCCACGTCGGTGCCGCCGCCCATGGCCAGGCCCACATCGGCCCGGGCCAGCGCGGGCGCATCGTTGATGCCGTCGCCCACCATCGCCACCACGCGGCCTTCGGCTTGCAGGGCCTGCACGTGGGCCGCTTTGTCGGCGGGCAGCACCTCGGCGAAGTAGCGCGTGATGCCAACCTGCGCGGCCACCTGGGCGGCGGTTTCGGGGTTGTCGCCGGTCATCATCACCACTTCGAGCCCCATGTTTTGCAGGCGCTGAATGGCAGCCCGGGAGGTTTCGCGCACCGTGTCGGCCACGCTGATGAGGCCGGCTGCCTGGCCCGCTACGGCCACGTAGAGCACGGTTTTGGCCTGGGCCAGCAGCCGGGCGGCTTCTGCTTCGAGGCTTTCCGGCAGGCTGATGTGCGCGGCGGCCAGCAAGCCGGCATTGCCAATGAGCACGGCCTGGCCCGCCACGGTGGCCGTTGCGCCCCGGCCTTCCACGGCCTTGAAATCGACGGCCGGCTGCGAAGGCGCGTGTTGCGCTTCGGCGTAGCGCACCACCGCGGCGGCCAGCGGGTGCTCACTCTGCCGCTCTACGGCGGCCGCCAGCGCCAGCAGCGTCTCCGGGCGCTGGCCGGGCGCGGCCCAGAAATCGGTCACGGCCGGCTCGCCCAGGGTGATGGTGCCGGTTTTGTCGAGCAGTACGGTGTTCACCTGGTAGGCTTTTTCGAGGGCCTCGGCGTTGCGGATGAGCACGCCGTGCTCGGCGCCCTTGCCGGTGCTCACCATGATGGCCGTGGGCGTGGCCAGGCCCAGCGCGCAAGGGCAGGCAATGATGAGCACGGCCACGAAATTGACCAGCGCCAGTGGCAGGCGCGTGCCCGCCGGGGCCAAATCGAACCACAGCACAAACGTGAGAATGGCGATAACCACCACCGTGGGCACAAACACGGCACTCACCTTGTCGGCCAGCCGCTGAATGGGCGCACGGCTGCCCTGGGCATCTTCTACCAGCCGCACAATCTGGGCCAGCAAGGTGTCGGCCCCCACTTTGGTGACGCGAAAGCGGAACGACCCGGTTTTGTTGAGCGTGGCCCCGAACACGGCATCGCCGGCTTGCTTTTCCACCGGCAGGCTTTCGCCGGTGAGCATGGCTTCGTCGAGGGCCGAGCGGCCTTCGGTGATGAGGCCGTCGGTGGCGATTTTTTCGCCGGGGCGCACCAGCACGATGTCGCCCAGCCGCACTTGATTGATGTCGACGTCCACTTCCTGGCCGTCGGGGCGCACCACGCGGGCCGTTTTGGCCTGCAGGCCGATGAGGCTGCGCATGGCGGCCGAGGTTTGGGTTTTGGCGCGCAGTTCCAGCACCTTGCCCAGCAAAATCAGGGCAATGATGGTGGCCGTGGTGTCGTAGTACACTTCGGGCCGCAGCCCCCGGCTCAGGAAAAACCCGGGCGCGACGGTGGCGGCCAGGCTATAAATAAAGGCCGCGCCCGTGCCCACGGCTATCAGCGTGTCCATGTTGGCTGCCCGGTGAAGGAAGCCATTCCAGGCCGACACGTAAAACTCGCGCCCGCTGAACAGCAGCACCGGCAGCGTGAGCAGTAGCAGCACCCAATTCAATGCCGACATATTGATTCGCATCATGGCGGCGGGCCACAGCATGAGCATGCTCAGCACCATCACCACCGCGGCCAGCCCGGCCGCCACGCCGAAGCGGCGCTTCAGCTGGCGGTAAGCGGCGGCCTTCTGGGCATCGATTTCGGCCTGGCGGTCGGCCGCGCTGGTGTCGGGGGCGCGTTCCACCACGCCGTAGCCGGCATTTTCCACGGCGGCTTTCAGGGCGGCGGGGGTGGCCTGGTCGGGCCGGTACTGCACGGTGGCTTTTTCGGTGGCGAAGTTGACGAGGGCGCTTTCGACCCCGGGCGTGCGGGCCAGCGACTTCTCCACCGCCGAGGCGCATGCCGCGCAGCTCATGCCTTCAATGTCAAGGGTAGTGGTTTCGGGCGAAGGTGACATATAGTAGGAGCACGGTTTGAAGAGTGCTAAGGGATGGTGCAAAATTCGGGCATTGCCTCCCGGGGCATGGTACGGAATCAGGCCAAAAACATGCAGAATTCGACCCTCATTAAGTCCCGCTAACAGAGTTGCGTCCGTAGTCCGGTGCGGTTGTTCGACCTTTGCCCGGGCTGCCCGACGCGGCGGCCATTTTTTTTGACTGCTCTCATGCCCGCTGCTTCCGTTCCTGTAGTTTCTCGTTCAGTTTCATCGTGGCGGCACGAGGCCGGGCTGGCCGTGGGCATTGCGCTGGCTTACGCGCTGTACCTGTTTTCGACCGAGTACCACAACCTGTATTACGATGCCGAAGAATATTGGCAGCTGGGCCACCGCTTCGTGCAGCACGGCCGTTTCGGGCTGCTGAACTACGACGACGCCATGCGCGGCTACGCCTACCCGCTGGTGAATTTCATCTGCCTGGCCGTGCGCAAGGCCCTGAACTGGCCGGCCGTGACGGTGGTAAAGCTGCTGAATTCGGTGCTGGCCGGCCTGCTGTTCGGAGTAGTGGGCCCGCGCCTGTGGCAGGCCAGCACCGGGGCGTTGCAGCTCCCGGGCCTGCGGCGCCGGCTGGCCTGGGCCGCGCTGGGGTTTATTTTCTGGCGCGACTACTTCAACTTCTCGCTGTCCGATTTTCCGGCCGTGCTGGCCCTGGGTGTGGGCTTGTGGCTGGTGCAGCGGCCGCGCTTCGGCGCGGCGCTGCTGGCGGGTGCGGCCTTAGCGCTGGCCGTCAACATCCGGCCCATTTATCTGGCTTCGGTGCTGCCGGTGCTGGGCCTGCTGTGGGTGGGCCGGCCCCAGCTGCGCCCGACCGGCGCGGCGCGGCTGGGTGCCCTGCTGTTGGGAGCCGCGCTCGTGCTGGCCCCGCAGTTTCTTATCAACCGCCAGCATTTCGGCGCCAGCACCCCGCTGGTACTGTCGCAATCGAAAACGCTGGGCATCCACAACCTCTACCTGCAAAAGCTGAAGTGGGGCCTGCTGCACGAGAAATACGAGTCGTCGGTGGGGCGCGAGCTGCCTACCGGCCAGCTGCTTTTTCTTGATGCCGAAGGGGCTGCCATGCTTCGGGCGGAAGGGATTTCTGAAATTGACTCGCCCGGCCAGTACCTCGGGCTGGCAGTACGGCATCCGCTCACGGTGGCTGCCAGCTACGCCCGGCACCTGTTCGCCGGCCTCGACATCAGCCATCCCACCCTCTACTTGAAACGCTGGGCTCCGTCGCGCGCCCTGCAGCTGCTCAACTACACCACCTGGTTCTGGGCCGTGCTGGTGGCGCTGCGCCGGAAACCCACGGTCCGCGAGTCGCTGGTGCTGGCGGCCCTGCTGCTGCCGTGCCTGGCCGTTATCCCGATGAGCATGGAAGCGCGCTTCCTGCTGCCGCTGCATCTGCTGCTGCTGGCGCTGGTGGCGTTTGGGCAGGGGCCTAATTGGGCCTGGCCCGGTCGCCGGAAGCTGCTGGTGCTGGCGGTTTTCGGGCTGTATCTGGGAGGCTGCATCTGGCTCTCCAACCGCATTAAACAAGATGTTGAGCCCCGGTTTCGGCCATATTTGCTGGCGGGCAAGCAGTAATTTCGGCTTTGTCCGCAGCGATTTGGCGCAAAGAAAACCGCCCGCCGCTTGCGGTATCGCAGGCTTCGGGCGGCTTCTGTTTGGGCGAGCTGTAGTGCGAGCTTTCAGTTCGCGTCCCGCATCAACAACCTGGTGGCAGAGAAATGGCGCAAACTACAAGTGCGGGCTGCGGTCCATTAATACTGCCCAATCGACAGCAGGACCAATGTGCAGGCCTCCTCGGTCTGGATGCCGCGCTGCTGGGCCAGGCGTTCCAGCTCGGGGTTTTCGGTGCCGGGGTTGAAGAGAATGCGCTTGGGCTTGAGGTCGAGGATATAGTCGTACCACTCGGGCTGGTTTTGCGGCCCTACATATAAGGTTACCGTGTCCACGTCGGTGGCCTGAGGCCGGTCGGTACGAATGGCCATGCCGGCCACCTCGCCCTTGCGGATGCCCACCGGGACTACCTCGTGGCCGTGATTTTTGAGCATGTGCGCCGCCCGAAACGAGTAGCGGGCCGGGTTATCAGAAGCGCCGAGAACGAGCGTCTTTTTCATGAGTTCAATAGCTGAGTGAGAAAACTTTTCCGGATGTGTTCGTGATTCGACGGCGGCAGGTTGTGCCAGTGGCTCAAAATCTGGCCGCTGCTACCGGCGCACCAGCGCCGCCACCGCTTCCGCGCAACGCTCTCCATCCATGGCCGCCGACACGATGCCGCCCGCGTAGCCCGCGCCCTCGCCGCACGGAAACAGCCCCGCCACCACCGGATGCTGCAACGTGTCCTTATCGCGCGGAATGCGGATGGGCGCCGAGGTGCGGCTTTCCACGCCCACAATCTGGGCCGCATTGGTCGCGTACCCCGGAATCTTCCGGCCAAAATCGCGGAAGCCCTGGCGCAGCCGCTCGGCCAGCACGGGCCCGAGCACCTCGTCCATCCGCACCGAAACCAGGCCGGGCTGATAGGAAGTTTCGAGGAGCTCGGTGGAGCGTTTGTTCTTCAGAAAATCGCCGAGTAGTTGGGCCGGGGCGCGTTGCGTGCCGCCCGCTGCCTGGCAGGCCAGCTGCTCAATCTGCTGCTGAAAGTGCAGGCCAGCCAGCGGCCCGTATTGCTTCACGTCCATGTCGGCCAGCTCCACGGCCGCCACAATGCCGGAGTTGGCAAAGCGCGAGTCGCGGCGGCTGGGGCTCATCCCGTTCACCACCACCTCGCCCGGGGCCGTGGCCGCCGGCACAATGAAGCCGCCCGGGCACATGCAAAACGAAAACACGCCGCGCTGCTCGCCGCGCACTTCCGTTTGGTGCACCAGCGAGTAGGAGGCCGCCGGCAGCAGCCCACGCTCGGCGCGCCGGTACTGGGCCTGGTCGATGAGGGCCTGTGGATGCTCGACGCGCACGCCCAGCGCAAAGGGCTTGGCTTCGATGAGCACGCCACGCCGATGCAGCAGCTCATAAATATCGCGGGCCGAATGGCCGGTGGCCAGAATAGTCGCGTCGGCCTCGATGGTTTCGCCAGCCGCCGTAAGCACGCCGCGCAGCTGGTTGCCCTCGAGGAGCAAGTCACTCACGCGGGTTTCAAACCGGACCTCACCACCGGCATCGGTGATGGCTTCGCGCAAGGCCTGCACCACGGCCGGCAATTTGTTGGTGCCGATGTGGGGGTGGGCATCCACCAGAATATCGGGCGTAGCGCCGTGCTGCACCAGCCGCCGCAATACGCGGCCCACGTCGCCGCGCTTGGTGGCGCGGGTATAAAGCTTGCCGTCGGAGTAAGTGCCCGCGCCGCCTTCGCCGAAGCAGTAGTTGGAATCAGTATCGACGTGCTGCTCTTTGTTGATGGCCGCGAGGTCGCGGCGACGGGCGCGCACATCGCGGCCGCGCTCCAGCACAATGGGTTTCAGCCCCAGCTCCAGGCAGCGAAGGGCCGCAAACAAGCCCGCTGGACCTGCCCCGACGATGACAACACGAGGGGAATTGGTTTTAACATTTGGATAAATAAACCACGGTCCGAACAGGTCGGCCGGTGGGCTGCTTTGGTAGATATCGGCGCGCAGGCGAACCAGCGGCTGCCGGCCGCGCGCATCGATAGAGCGGCGCCGCAAATGCACAAAGTCAGCTTCGCCGGGGTTTAGGTGGGCTTCTTTTAGTATCGCTTCGTAGCGAGCCAGCTCATCGAAAGCAACTTCCGGGGCGAGGAGTATTTCCAATTCTTGTTTTAACATTTGTGTAATAGAAAGGTGGCTATCCTTCAACGCTTAAGCCGGAGCCTGAGCAGGCACAAAGGTAGTCTGTGGCGGGATGAGCATTTCCGTTACACCGCAGGCGTTACCCGAATTTGCAGCAGCCACCGACAAAACCGTGCTTAGTTTGGGGCATGAATTCACCTGCTTCTCCGCCCATCATTTCCCGGCTGCGCTCCATCGTCAGCGGGTCCATCGGCAACCTCGTCGAATGGTATGACTGGTATGCCTACTCCGCTTTCGCGCTCTATTTCGCTCCGGTGTTCTTCCCCAAGGGCAGCCCGACGGCGCAACTGCTAAACACGGCCGCCATTTTCGCCGTGGGCTTTCTGATGCGACCACTCGGGGCCTGGCTGCTCGGCGCTTATGCCGACCGCCACGGCCGCCGGGCGGCCCTGCTGCTGTCGGTGCAGCTCATGGCCGGCGGCTCGTTGCTGATTGCCGCCGCGCCCGGCTACGCCACCATTGGCGTGATGGCCCCGGCGCTGCTGCTGCTGGCCCGGCTGGTGCAGGGCATCAGCGTGGGCGGCGAGTACGGCACTTCGGCTACTTACCTCAGCGAGATGGCCGGGGCCAGGCACCGGGGTTTCTGGTCGAGCTTTCAGTACCTGACGTTGATGGGCGGGCAGCTGCTGGCGTTGCTGGTGCAGCTGGGGCTGCAGCAAGTCCTCACGGCCGGGCAACTGGCCGACTGGGGCTGGCGCGTGCCCTTCGTGATTGGGGCGCTGGCCGCCATGGGCGCGCTCTACCTGCGCACCCACATGGGCGAAACTGCTGCCTTCGAGCAGAAGCAGCAGGCTGTTACACTGGGTGAGGCGGAAGGCGAAGGCCACGCACCTACGCCCGGCCAGTTGCGGCAGTTATTAAAGCATCCGCGGGCGGTGCTCACGGTGGTGGGCCTCACGCTGGGCGGCACGCTGGCCTTCTACACCTTCACTACCTACGCCCAGAAATTCCTGGTGAACACGGCCGGGTTCAGCAAGGAATCGGCCACGCTTATTTCGTTTGGCGTGATGGCCGTTGCGCTGCTATTTCAGCCGTTGCTGGGCGTGATTTCCGATAAAGTGGGCCGCCGGCCGGTGCTGCTCATGTTCGGCATTGGAGCTACGCTGGGCACGGTGCCGCTGCTGCGCCTGCTGGCCCAGACGCACGATGCCTGGACCGCCGCCGGCTTGCTGATTGCCGCGCTGTTCGTGGTGAGCGGTTACACGTCCATCAGCGCGGTGGTGAAGGCGGAGCTGTTCCCGACGGAAATCAGGGCGCTGGGCGTGGGGCTGCCGTTTGCCCTCACGGTGGCCATTTTCGGCGGCACGGCCGAGTACGTGGCGCTCTTCGCTAAAGACCACGGGGTGGAGGAGTGGTTTTACTGGTACGTCACGGGCTGCGCGTTTTTGTCGCTGCTGGTGTACTGGCGCATGGGAGAAACCCGCGGCGAGCACGGCCGCATGGCGGAAGACTAAGCGCCCGCTTTGCCGATGATGGTAGGCAGCCGCTGCCAACTGTGCGCTACGTTGCGCATGAGCAGCGCATTATCGAACAGTACAGAGCCGGCCGGAAATAGCCGCTCATTAGAGAAATAGCTCGAGGAAACCTGCGTTACTGCCAGCGGCGACACTTGCCACTGCGGTGTTGTGAGCTGCACGCCGTTGTAGCCCTGGCCTGCTGCTTGTGGGGAATAGCCGACGGCGCCCTGGCGGAAAAACGCGGAAGCCTGCTCCACGTTGGCAAATACACTTGTGACCGGCCAATCGGCTGTTTCGCGTGCCGCCACGGTCAAATTGGTGCCGTCCGGACTGTGCAGGGTAATGGCGTAGCTGCCATCCGTTTCGTTTGTCTGAAAGTGACTGTGGTGGTGTATGCCCAGATACAGGTTGCCCACCAGCTGATTGATTCTGGATGACGTGTCCCGGCGAGGAATGAATACCCCACTTTGCGGTTGGCCGGCCACGTCCCATTCCACGGCGAAACGGTGCGCTCCGTTTTCAGACGTCAGGCCCAGAAAAGCCGGCAAACCATTTAGCCGCTCGTTTCGGAGCCGAATCAGGCAAATGCCGACCATGGCATAGCCTTGCACCAGCTGCGGCCGAAACGGCGCAGGCAGCAGCCGCGCCACGACTGCTGGGTCGGCGCGAAAATTCAGCAAAATGCGGCGGTCAATCAAGCCGGTTAACGGAAGGGTTTGCATGGCAGTAAATCGAAGGGGCTGGTGAAGTAATCAGACGCCTGAGACGTTTGATTACTTCACCAGCCCCTTCGATTTACTGCTTACGCCGGTACGCCTTCGCTTTCGCCCAGCACGCTTTCTACCCAGCCCTTGCCCCAGTCTTCGAGCTCCTGCGCGCTCCAGAGCTGCGGGTAGAAGATGCGGCGCTGAAACTTGGGCGGCAGGTAGCTGCGCCAGTTGGTGCCGCCGGTAGCGGCCACGTCGGTGGGGTTGCGCTGCAGGTAGCGCACCGCCGATTTGAAGTGCATCAGCGGCCAGTTCACGTTCACGCTCACGTCGAGCTGGCGCAGGGCGCGCAGCAGGCGCGGGTGCTGCTGCTCGTCGGGCGAGAGGCGCTGCACCACGGCCCACACGTTGCGGTGCTGGAAGGCGGCGGCGTGGCGCACGAGGTCGGCGGTGTACTTGCGCTCGAATTCAATCAGGGTAAGGGCTTTGGCCCCGCTCGCTTCGATGGTGGCGCCGGCTTTCCAGTAGATGCAGCCCAGCAGTTCGTCGTAGTCGTGGGCCGAGGCCTCGCCCAGGGCCTGACGCTTGGCCTTGTCGGTAAGGTTTTCGAGGGCCGTGCTGGCAATTTCAATCATGCGGTACTGCACGCTCTGGAAGCCCGAGGCGGGCATCAGGGCCATGCGGAAATCGAGGAACTGCTCCTTATCCATGCCGTCGACCATCACGTCGAACGAGTCAATCAGGTTCTCGAAATAGCGGTTGATGCGGCCCAAGCGCAACACCACTTCGCCCAGCGAGGGCTCCAGCAGGTCGCCTATCTGCTCGTACTCGCAGAGGCAGAGCTTGAAATACAGCTCTGAAATCTGGTGATACATAATGAAAATGCGCTCGTCGGGAATGTTGGTGAGCGGGCGCTGAATGGACAGCAGCGTATCGAGCTCGATGTAGTCCCAATAGTTGATGTATTTGGCGTGGTAGAGGCCTTCGAGGTAGGCGGCCAGGTCCTGGCCATCGGGGGCGTAGCGGGCCTGCAGGCGGCGCAGCTGTTCGTAAACGGCCGGCGAAAATTCGTCCGGGGTGGGAGCGGAGGACATGTGATAGGTGAAGAGGGAGTGGTGGGAATGCCGGGTGGAGCAGCGGCAAATATCGTGAAATTGCGTTACCGCATGGGGCAACCTTCCGGTGGCAGGCTGCATCCTTGGGCCAGTAGCCTAAAAAAACGGGTTGCCGCACCCCGGTTCCGGCGGCGGGGCGCGTGGCAAGCCCTACTTTTAGGCCCGCAAAGTCTTTCCCCGCGCCCACATATGGCCGAAAAATCCAGTATTTTTGATATGATTGGTCCCGTGATGATTGGGCCCAGCTCGTCGCACACGGCGGGCGTGGTGCGCATTGCGCGCGCCGCCATCCGTATTCTGGGGGCCCTGCCCACCGAGGCCGTCATTACGTTCTACAACTCGTTTGCCCGTACCTACGAGGGCCACGGCTCCGACCGCGCCATCGTGGCCGGGCTGCTGGGCTACGCGCCCGACGACACCCGCATCCGCACCGCCTTCGAGCACGCCGAGGCCGCCGGGCTGCACTACACGTTCCAGAGCGTGGGCAACGCCTCGACCATGCACCCGAACACCATCAAGCTGAACCTGCTGGATGGGGCCACCGGCCGGCGGGTGGAGGTGATTGGCCAGAGCCGGGGCGGCGGGGTGATTCGCATTGTGGAAGTAGACGGGTTTCCGGCCGACTTTTCGGGCAGCCTGCACACGCTCATCATCGATGCCGACGACGTGCCGGGCTCCATCGCCTTTATTGCGTCCGTCATCGCCCACGACCAGTGCAACATCGCCACCATGTTTGTGAGTCGCAAGGGCCGCAACGATGCCGCCCGGCAGTTTATCGAGATGGACAGCCCCATCAAGGAAATCACGCTGGCCTACCTACGGCAGCTGAGCTGGGTGCACCACATCACCAACATTGCCACGCTCGACTAAGCCCGTGTAATAAACCGGCCGCCGGAAACGATAGATAGTCGGCGCCCTGTTCAGGCGCCCCGGTGGGCCCACCTTTTTTCTGTATGAAAGCAACGATTCCCCTGTTTTTACCGCGCCGCCTACGGGCCGTGGCCGGTGGCCTGGCCCTGAGCGGGCTGGCGGCCGGCCCCGCCGCCGCCCAAACCCCGGCCGCCGCGCCGGCCCCCACGGTGCTGGGCACGCCCGCCGCGGCGGCCCCCACCGGCCCCTGGACGCTGCAGGCGGCCGTGGACTACGCCCTGGCCCATAACCTGACCGTGCGCGCCAGCGACCTCAACGCCCAGCAGCAGCTGGCCAGCGTGCGCCTCAACCGCGCCGCGCTGCTGCCCAGCCTGGGCTTCAACGGCACGCAGGGCTTCAACTTTGGCACCAACCGCGACCCGTTCACCAACCAGTTCCAGCAGCTGAACGTGCGCACCAACAACTTTACGTTGTCTGGCCAGGCCACTATTTTTTCGGGTTTCCAGCTGCGCAACACCATCAAGCAGGGCGTGCTGGAGGCCGAGGCAACCCGGTTCGACGTGGAGAAGGCCCGCAACGACTTATCGTTGAACGTGGCCTCGTCGTTTCTGCAGCTGCTGCTGGCGCAGGAGCTTATCCGCGCCTCTGAAGCGCGCCTGAGCACCACGCAGGCCCAGGTGTCGCGCAGCGAAAAGCTGCTGAAAGCCGGGGCCGTGGCCGAGGGCAACGTGCTCGACAGCCGCGCCCAGCTGGCCGGCGAGGAGCGCACCCTGGTAACGGCCCAGAACCAGCTTTCGCTGGCCCAGCTTTCGCTGGTGCAGCTGCTGAACCTGGACCCCGCCACGGCCAGCCGCTTCACGGTGGTGGCGCCCACGCTGCCCGACCCTTCGACGCTGGCGCCGGCCTCGGATGCACTCGACCCCAACGCGACCTTCGAAATTGCCCGCCAGCGCCAGCCCGAAATCAAGGCGGCCGACCTGCGCGTGGCCAGCGCCCAACGCGGCCTCGACATTGCGCGCGGCGGCTACTACCCGCGCCTGACGGTAGCCGGCGGCGTACAGACCGGCTTTTCGTCGGTGCGCACCCAGGCGGTGCGGACGGTGGGCGACCCCATTGCCGTGCCCGTGCTGCAGGTGAACCCGGCCGTGCCGGGCGGCTACTCGGCCTCGCCCTACGTGCTTTTGTCGCCCCAAGCCAACGTCACGACGCTGCCCTACAATTTCTTCGACCAGCTGGCCGACAACCGCGGTGAGTTCGTGCAGTTCAGCCTGAACGTGCCCATCCTAAATGGCCTGCAAACGCGGGTGGGCGTGCAGCGCGCGCAAATCAGCGTGCAGCAGGCGGCATTGCGTTCCGAGCAGGTGCAACTGCAGCTGCGCCAGACTATTCAGCAGAGCTACGCCGATGCCCTGGCCGCCCAGCGCCGCTACGCCGCCAGCTCTCGCCAGGTCGAGGCCCTCTCGCTGGCTTTCCGCAACGCCGAAATCCGCTTCAACAACGGGCTGCTGAACGGCACCGATTTCAACATTGCCCGCAACAACCTCACGGCCGCCGAGTCGGACATGATTCAGGCCAAGTACGAGTTTTTCTTCCGCTACAAGGTGCTCGACTTTTACCAGGGCAAGCCGCTGGCGCTGTAAGCTGCTAGCCGCAAGCTACAGGCTGCAAGCTCTTTTGTGGCTTGCTGCCAGCGGTTTACAACTTGTCGCTTTTTTCAATCAATACTTGCAGCTTGTGGCTTGAAGCTTACGGCTTGCAGCTCTTTCACTTATGAAAAACAACCGTTTACTGTTCATTCTGATTGGCCTGGTGCTGGTGCTGATAATTGGCTACACCGTGGCCAAAAAACAGGGCTGGGTGGGCAAGCCCACCGGCGTGGAAGTGCTGGTTTCGAAATCGGGCCCGACCACCATTGTGGAGAAAGTGAGTGCCTCGGGCAAGGTGCAGCCCGAAACCGAAGTGAAAATATCGCCTGATGTGTCGGGCGAAATCATCGAATTGTACGTGCAGGAAGGCGATTCCGTGCGCAAAGGCCAGCTGCTGCTGCGCATCCGGCCCGACAACTACCAGGCTCTCGTGAACGTGCAGAGCGCCCAGGTGGGCACCCAGCGCGCCAACGTAGGCCAGGCCCAGGCCCGCCTGCAGCAGCTCATCGCCTCAGCCAAGCAAACTGAACTGACCTACCGCCGCAATGCCTCGCTGTATAAGCAGAAGGTGATTTCGCAGGCCGATTACGAAGCCAGCCAGGCCGCCTACAATGCCTCGCAGGAGGAAATCAACAGCGCCCGCCAGCAGATTCGCGCTTCGCAAAGCACTGTGAGCGCCGCCTCGGCCTCGCTGGAAGAAGCCCGCAAAAACCTCAACAAAACCACGATTTACGCGCCCGTGAGCGGCACCGTGAGCAAGCTGAACGTGAAAAAAGGCGAGCGCGTGGTGGGCACCACGCAGATGGCCGGCACCGAAATCATGCGCATTGCCAACCTCAACAACATGGAGGTGCGCGTGAACGTGAACGAAAACGACGTGAACAACGTGAGCCTCGGCGACTCGGTGGAAGTGGAGGTAGATGCCTACACCAGCCGCAACGAGAAGTTCAAGGGCCTCGTGACGAACATTGCCAACACGGCCAAGGATGCCCTGACGGCCGAAGCCGTGACGGAATTCGAGGTGCGCATCCGCCTGCTGCCCGAGAGCTACCAGCACCTGCTGCGCAATGTGCGTGGCAAAACGGTGGTGCCTTTCCGCCCGGGCATGACGGCTTCGGTCGACATCATCACCGAGCGCAAGCCCGGCGTGCTGAGCGTGCCGCTGGCCGCCGTAACCACGCGTTCGGACTCGGCCGCCGCGAAGACTGAAAACGGCCCCAACGGCCCCGAGCGCCAGCGCGGCGCGGCCGTGGACGTGAACGCCGAAAAAGCGCAGAAAATCGAAATTCAGGAAGTGGTGTTCGTGGTGAAAGATGGCAAAGCGGTGATGACGCCGGTGAAAACCGGCATCAGTGACTTCCAGAACATTGAGATTGTGAGCGGCGTGCCGGCCGGGGCCACCGTGGTGAGCGGCCCGTTCCGGGCCGTGTCCAAGACCCTGAAGGATGGCTCGCTGGTGGAAATTAAGGACCTGAAAACGCTGAATAAGGAAGCGTTGAAAGACGACCCAACGGCGGCGAAATAACCCGCCTCGCAAACTCCCCGCCGGCCTCCGACGGGGAGTTTGTCGTTATTTGCAGTCCTGCTTCCCATCCCAACTCTCTTCCACTTGGAAAAAATTGCCATGCTCGGCGGCGGCTCCTGGGCCACTGCTCTCGTTAAAATATTGAGCGAAAACGGCGCGCGCGTCGATTGGTGGCTGCGCTCGAAAGACGACGTGCAGCACCTGCTGCGCACCCGTCACAACCCGCGCTACCTTTCGGCCGTGCAGTTCGACCTGAACCGCGTGCACCCCACCACCGACCTCGACGATGCCGTGGAGGAAGCCGACTGGCTGGTGCTGGCCGTGCCCGCCGCCTTCGTGCAGCCCGTGCTCGACAAGCTCGACCGCGACGCCCTCAAACACAAGCGCATTGTGTCGGCCATCAAGGGCATGATTCCGGGCAAAAACCAGCTTGTGACCGACTACGTGGCCGAGCGGTTCCGGCTGCCGCACACCCGCCTGGGCGTGATTGCCGGCCCCTGCCACGCCGAGGAAGTGGCCCTCGAAAAGCAGAGCTACCTCACCATCGGCTCGCCCGACGCGGCCCTGGCCGAAGACTTTTCGGAGCTGTTGCGCAACCGCTACGTGCGCGCCCACGCCGCCCAGGACCTCGACGGCATCGAATACTGCGCCGTGATGAAGAACATCATTGCCCTCACCGGCGGCATAGCCCACGGCGTGGGCTATGGCGACAACTTCCTGGCCGTGCTGGTGAGCAATGCGGTGCAGGAAATCCGCCGGTTTTTGCAGGCCATCAACCCGCAGCCGCGCGACCTGTCGGCCTCGGCCTACCTCGGCGACTTGCTGGTGACGGCCTACTCGCAGTTCTCGCGCAACCGCACGTTTGGCAGTATGGTGGGGCGCGGCTATTCGGTGAAATCGGCCCAGCTGGAAATGAACATGGTGGCCGAGGGCTATTATGCCGTGAAGTCCATCCACGAGCTGAATAAGAAGCTTAAGGTGAACATGCCGATTACCGAGGCGGCGTATAATATCCTGTACGAGCGGATTTCGCCGGCCGTGGAAATGGAGCTGCTGAAGGAGAAACTGCGGTGAGACGCTGTCATTCCGAACGCAGTGAGGAATCTGAGTCTAATTTGAAATCAATTCACTCAGATTCTTCACTGCGTTCGGAATGAAAATGAATACCTATTACGTCTATCTCCTCACTAATCCAAAACGCACCGTACTCTACACTGGTGTTACCAATGATTTAGCCCGCCGGCTGGAAGAGCACATCGAGCATGAAAATGGCCGCCGCACCTTCGCTGGCCGCTACTTTTGCAACCTGCTCGTGCATTGGGAAGAGTTTCATGATATCAACCAAGCCATTGCCCGGGAAAAGGAAATAAAGGGCTGGCGGCGTGAGAAGAAGGATGCGTTAGTTGCCATTAATAATCCCGAATGGAAAGAGTTGAATGGTTTGATTTTCGGGGATATCTAATATTAAACCCAGATTCCTCACTGCGTTCGGAATGACAAACACAATGAAAGTCGTTGGCTTCACCTTCGTTCGCAACGCCATCAAATACGATTACCCCGTACTTGAAAGCATCAACTCGCTGCTGCCGCTGTGCGATGAAGTCGTCGTCGCCGTTGGTAACTCAGATGACGGTACGCTGGCACTGATTCAAGGTATCGGGTCGCCCAAAATCCGCATCATCGAAACCGTGTGGGATGATACCCTGCGCGAGGGCGGCCGGGTGCTGGCCGTGGAAACCGACAAGGCCCTGGCCGCCGTGCCCGCCGATGCCGACTGGGCCATTTACCTGCAGGCCGACGAGGTGCTGCACGAGGCTGATTACCCCGCCATCCGGGCCGGGATGGAGCGGTGGAAGGACGACAAAGCCGTGGAGGGACTGCTACTGAATTACCGCCATTTCTACGGCTCCTACGACTACGTGGGCGACTCTTACCGCTGGTATCGACGCGAAATCCGCATTGTGCGGCCCGGCATCGGGGTGCAGTCGTACCGCGACGCGCAGGGCTTCCGGCGGGCCGACAACCGCAAGCTGCGCGTGAAGCTGCTCGATGCTACCGTGCACCACTACGGCTGGGTGAAGCCGCCCGCCGCCATGCAGCGCAAGCAGGAAACATTCAACAAGCTCTGGCATTCGGACGAGTGGGTAGCCCAGCACGTGGCCCCGGCCGAGGAGTTTGACTACAGTCAGGTCGACTCGTTGCAGCGCTTCACGGGCACGCACCCGGCCACGATGCAGCCCCGCATTGATGCCCAGAACTGGCGTTTCGACCACGACATGAGCCGCAACCGCTACCGCTTCAAGGACCGGTTCAAGCAGACGCTGGAGCGGCTGACGGGCTACCGCCTGGGCGAGTATAAAAATTACGAACTGCTTTGAGGAGAGCGCGGGAACGAGATGCGTGAACTGAGCAGCTAATCGTACTTTCCGCTTTGCGATTCTTCCTTACCGCTTCTCATTTCCCGATACCAATATGGCTTCCTGGCTTCCGCTGGCGCTGCTCACGGCCCTGTGCCTGGCGCTCTACAATTTCTTTATCAAGCTGGCTTCGGGGCACCTCGCGCCGGCGGTGGGAGCAGTGGTACTGCAGCTGGTGGCCGCTGCCCTGGGGGGCATCTGGCTGCTGAAACTGAAGCTGCAAGGGCAGCCAGTGGCGCTGAACGGCCCCGGGCTGGGCCTGGCGGTGCTGGCCGGCCTGGGCGTTGGGCTGGCGGAAATCCTCACGTTCGTGGTGTTTCAGCGAGGCGTGCCGTCGTCGGTAGGCACGCCCATTATTGTGGGCGGTTCGGTGCTGCTCACGGCAGTGCTGGGGCTGGTGGTGCTGCGCGAAAGCCTGAGCCTGGCGCAGGCCGGTGGGCTGCTGTGCATTGTGGTCGGCATTGCGCTGCTGGCGCGCGGGCATTAAATCGGCACAGTTGTCAATGCAGCCAGGCAGCGCTCTGGAAAGTATAGCCGGCCGGTACTGCATAGATGTCGACCGACGAATTGTGGTAGGCTGGCGGAAACGGAAATTCGGGCTGGAAGTAGCCGCGCCGGTTGGGGAAAGCCACCACGTAACGGTAGGCGCGGCCGGGCTGCTGTGCGTAGTCGAGCTGCCAGGGGTGCTGGCGCGCCTGCGTGTGGGCATAGAAGCGGAAGAACAGGTTCTGGGTGGGTTCGGGCAGCAGCACCGGGCCGGGCGCCTGCGCGGCGAGCCAGTGCAGCCCGTCGTGATAAGCGGCGTTGGTGCCGCGCGCCGCCGGGTTCACGCGCACCACGGCATAGGTGCCGTAGGCCGTGAATAGCGCTACACCCGCCCCAAGCAGCAGTTGGCGCACCCGAAGCTGGCGGGGGCCTGGCGACTGCTGCAACAGCCAGTCGAGGCCCAAAGCCAGCAGCACGAAAAAGAACTGCGCTTTGTAGAGCATCACCCGTTCGGGCGGGTACACGCGCTGCACCACCACCACGGCGTAGGGAAACAGCATAAACCACAGCGCCGGGTAACCCAACGTCCGTAGCGCTGTGGCCACGGCAGCCGGTAGCCGCCCGGCCTGGTTCAGCCAGAACAGCCGCCCGGCCAGCAGCAGCCCGGCCAGGGTGATGCCTGCGCCCAAGGTGCGCTGCCCGGCCAAAAAGCCTTCGGTGTGCCAGATATAGCCGGGCAGCCCGTGCCAGAACTCGCCAACGGGCAGCGTGGCCACGTAGCCGTTACCCGTTAGCGCGGCCCAGCCCGACACGAGCAGCAAAGGCGTGTAGAGCAGGCCCGCACCCGCCAGCGTGGCCAGCCCAAAGGCCAGCAGCGCCCCCATCCGGGGCCATTGCCGCTGGCGCAAGGCCTGCAAACCCAGCCACGAATAGGCCGAAGCCAGCACGTACACAAAGGGCGGCACGGTGTAGCAGCCCAGCACGCCGGCCACCAGCAACCCGGCCCACGCCGCCAACTGGCGTCCATCGGGTCGGCGCAGCTCCAGCGTGCTGAAAAAAACGATGCCCGCCAGCCCAATTAGCAGCCAGTAGCCCCGGCCCACGCCGGCGTGGTACAGGCTCAGTTGCAGCACACTGAACAGCCCCACCGCCAGCAGCGCCACCCGGAAGCCGGCCCGGCGCAACAGCCCGGCAAACCAGCCGACCGAGGCCCCGGTGCTAATCAGCAGCACCGGCAGGCGCATGCTCCACCAAAAGCCAGGGTGCAGCTGGTAGAACAACAGGCTGATGGTATTCGAAAAAACGTGGTTGTTCGGAATGGGGTAGAACGCGCTGGTGGCCAGTAGCCCCTTGCTCACAAATACCTCGTATGACACGGCATCGTCGTATTCGGGGTTGGCGAGGCTGAAGTACAGCCGCAGCGCCGTGAGGCTGGCCAATACCGCCAGTGCCAGCCCCCGCTGCGGCCGGCTAAGTGCCCGCAGCCCGGCCGCCATACCTGCCAGCGCGTGGCTTATTTCGCGGGCTCCGGTGGCCACTGCAGCGCGGCACCTGGCCGCCCACAAGAGCGGGGCAAACCCCACGCCCGCCAAAGCCGCTGCACAGGTAGCTAACCCCAGGCAGGCTGCGTGGTAATCGGTGGCTGAATAGGGCCGCGTCCGCCAGGCGTAAAATGGGAAAATGGTGTCCAGCTGGCGGGCTTCCTCCCACGGCGTGCTGGCGAGCACCACGGCCGCCCAGCCGGCGCAGGCAGCCAGCACGCCACTAATCAGCAAGCTGCCCAGGTAAATGGGCAGTCGGCGGGCTGCACCAGCGAAGGAAAGTGCATCAGGATAATCAACGGTGGGCATAGATTGAAATCAGCTCGTCGTGGTAGGCCAGGCGGTAGCCGGCTCGCTGGTCGGCAGCTGGGGCCGGAAAACGGTTGCCGAGCACGATGAAGTCGTAGGCTTGGCCGGGCCAGGAGTTGCGGGCCGCCGTCAGGTGCGGGTGCGGGCCGTTGGTGGTTTGGTTGTAATGGGCAAAGAACAGCGCTTGCAGCGGCGCGCGCAGCCACACCCGGGCCGGCCTGGGCGTCGGCTGCTGTCGCAGCCATTGATAGGCCTGCGTCAGGAGCTGCGTTTCGTGCCGGGAATACCGGAGCTGCGGCAGATTTCGGTAGAGCCGTAACCCACCCGTGCCAAGTACGACGGCAACGATGAGGGGCCACCGAAACAAGCCAAAGGGCCGCGTCGCGCGCCGTGCGGCCCGCGTTGCCAGCAGCGCCAGCAGCAGGTAGCCAGCAAACGTGAGGTAGAGCAACGCCCGGGTGGGCATGTACACGCGCTGCCCGGCCATCAGCAGCAGGGGAGTGGCCAGCAGTACCCAGGCCAGCATGGCTGTTTGCCGCCGCGGCCCGGCGGGCAGCAGCCAGCGCGCCGCCCAGCCGCCCAGCAACGCCGCCCCTAGCCAGGCCGGCCCGCTCAGGCGCAAGGAAGGCCCGAACAGTTCAGCCCCCATCTCGTAGAGCACGGCCCGGAAGGCCGGCCAGAACTGTGCCGCACTGCGCGTCGCCACGTAGCGGTTGCCCAGCAGGCGGTCCCAGCCCGAAACGGCCCCCACCGGCGCGTACAGCAGCAGGCTGACCGTGCCGATGATGAGACTGGCCCACACCAGTTCAATAAGCCGCCGTTGCCGCGTCAGCTGAATGGCCAGCACCAAACCCAAACCCACCAGGGGGTAGGCATAAGTCGGAATCGTGTACAGGCCCAGAATGCTGCTGGCCACAAACGCTGCCCAGGCCAGCTCGCGGTAGCGCGTAGCGGGCCGCAGCAGTTCCAGCGCGGCAAAGAAACCAAGCTGCAATAGCCCAAACTGGATAAAATAGCCGCGTCCGACTGCGCCGAAATACACCCACAGCGGCCCCAGCCCCACCAGCCCGGTAACCAGCGTGGCCAACCTTAGCCTCACTACCCGGGCCAGCAGCAGGTAGCCCGCCACCGTGCCAGCCGTGCCCAGCAGCAGCGTGGGCAGGCGCATCACCCACCGCGGCGGCAGCCCCAGCGCAAACCCCGGCCAGACCAGCAGATTATACAAAATGTGGTTGTTCGGAATGGGGTAGTAGCTGCTGATGGCCAGGGGCCCGTGCGCCACAAAAAAGTCGTAAGAGCCTACCTCATCGGTGCTGAGGGGATACTGAAGTACATACCAAAGCCGGGCGGCCAGCAGCAGCAGCACCAGTCCGGTCGCGATGCCGGCCGCTGGCCGCGGCCAGCGCCGAATGCGGTTCACTGCCCGGCGGCCGGCGGCCCGCAGCTCCGGGAGTAAATTGGTTTGGCGGCTGCCGGCCAGCAAAGCCGCCCCCAGCAGCGTAGCGCCAAGCAGCAGCCCGCGCAAGGCCCACCAACGACCCGGGGTAAGAGCCAGATTCAGCCGGTAATACCCATAATCATTGTACACAATTTTGCCCAATGCCTGTGCCCGGGCATTAGGCCACAAGCCCACGGTCAGCCACAGCGAGCCGGTAGCCAGCAGCAGTAGTGTACCTCCCAGGCTTCGGAAAAACCCGGCTGAAACTTCCTTCTTCGGGCTTGGTTGGCTACGCATTGCGCCCGGCCGGCAGCGCGCCCAGCTGGGCCAGCTCGGTCCACACGCGGTGGGTGGGTAAGCCCATTACATTGAAGTAGGAGCCTTCAAGCCGGTCGATGGCGGCCAGGCCCAGCCAATCCTGCGCGCCGTAGGAGCCGGCCTTGTCATAGGGCTGGCAGGTGTCGATGTAATGGTCGATTTCGGCCGGCGTGAGCGGCCGGAAATGCACCGTCGTCTGGTCAGAGAAGATGACTTCCCGGCCGTTGCTGGTGCGCAGGCACACGCCCGTAAATACGTCGTGCGCGCGGCCCTGCAGGCGGCCCAGCATGGCCTGGGCCTCGGCGCGGTCGGCGGGCTTGTTCAGTACATCGTCGCCCAGACACACGATGGTATCGGCGGTGAGCAGCACTTCGTCGGCGGCCAGGTCGTCCGCGTAGGCCGCGGCTTTGCGAGCCGCCAGAAACTCGGCGACTTCGGCCCGGTGCAGGTGCGGCGGGAATTCCTCGTCCACTTCTCGCAGGCGGATTTCATACGTCAAACCCAGCTCCGTCAGCAGCTGCCGGCGGCGGGGCGAATTAGAGGCCAGAACAAGTTTCACGCGGGAGTCGAAGACTGAAAATAATCAAGAAAAACGTTGCCGCCTTCCTCATCGGCGATGCTGCTGAACAGGAACCCGCCAATGGTTTTGGGGTAGAAGAAGGTCGACTTGGGCGGCATCACCGCGCCCGAATGGCACACGGCTTCCACCTCGGCCATGCTCACCTCGTTCACGATAAAGGCGGCGCGGGCCTCGCCCCGGTCCACGCGCTGCAGGCATTCGGCAAAGTTGCGTACGTAGGCCACGCCCGGCCAGGCGCGCTGCGCATCGGGCCCGATAATGCCGAGGCATTTTTCCAGCACGAAGTAGTGGAGTACGGTCAAATCCAGGTTCTTCACTGCTTCGGTGGTGTCCCAATCGAGTTGGGCGTGCACCTCGGGCCGCAGCCGGATTTTGTAGGCCTGCCCGCTCAGGTACAGCCCAAAGGCCCAGGGCTTGCCGGCGATGATTTCGGTGAGGTCGTTGGCATCGTCCAGCGGCCGCAAGGTGAAATAGGGCTCCAGCCGGGCCAGTAGCTCATCGTCGCTCAGGTGGCCGGGCAGCTCCAGCAGCAGGCGGTGCGTGGGCAGAATGCGCAGGTCGTCGGCCGCCGCGTTGGTCAGGTACATCAGGTGGTAGTTCCAGGGCTCGTGGCCGGTGGCTAGGCCGTCGGCAGCCAGTTCGCGGGCCTGGCGGTAGGCCAGCGAGCCTTCGTAGCGGTGGTGGCCGTCGGCCAGAATCACCTGCCGCGCCGCCAGCACCTGCTGAAACCGACGGATAATCGCCGCGTCCTGAATCACGGCCAGCACGTCGCGCGCACCCTGGTAGTCTTCCTCGGTTTCCACCAGCGGCGTGCGCATGGCCTCGTCGAGGTAGGTTTCCAGCTCGAAATCCTCGTCGCGATACAGCCCGTGGGTGGCGCTGCTTTGCAGCTGGGTACGGGCCAGCAGTTCGGCCCGGTCGTTCACCGATGCGGGCAGCGTGTTCTCGTGGCGCAGCACCACGTCCTCGTCCCAGTCGTAGGCCCGAATGTGGCACATGAAGCCTTTGCGGCAGTATTCGCGCGGGCTGCCCGGCAGTCGGAAGTACTGGTAGTAGGCGTAAATGCCCGGCAACTCGTCCTGCCGCAATACGCCACTGGCCTGCCACTCGCGCAATCGCGCCAGCGCCGCCGCCGCCGGGTCGTCGCCGCGCGGCACCGAGAGATGAATGGAATTGAGCGGGTTGCGGTACAGCGCTTCGCGCTGCTTCGCCGATACCACGTCGAATAGCGGCGATACGTACGCGTCGATGTCGGTGCTCAGCGTCGGGTTGTAGCGCCAGCCGCGCAGGGGTTGAATTTCAGCCATTAATTCAATTAAAAATTATAAGTTAAAAAGTAAAAATGACAGCTAAAGACCGGTTCTAAGCCTATGAGCCACACTTTTAACTTTTGATTTTTAACTTTTAATTTCAATTATGGCGCCAGCCGGCTGCGTTTCCAGGTGCCACCTTCCAGCTCGTACACGATGCGGTCGTGCAGGCGGCTGGGCCGGCCCTGCCAGAACTCGACCAGCGTGGGCCGCAGGATGTAGCCGCCCCAGTGCGCCGGCCGGGGCAGCGGGTCCTGGTCGGCAAACTGGTTTTCAACTTCTTTTTCGCGGGCTTCGAGTTCCTCGCGGCTGCCGATAACCTGGCTCTGGGGCGAGGCCCAGGCCCCGAGCTGGCTGCCGCGTGGCCGGCTCTGGAAGTATTCGGTCGACATTTCGGCCGGCGCTTTTTCCACGCGGCCTTCCACGCGCACCTGCCGCTCCAGCCCCGGCCAGAAGAAATTGAGCGCCGCCAGCGGCTGCCCGGCCAGCTCCTGGCCCTTGCGCGAGTCGTAATTGGTATAGAAAAGAAAGCCCGCATCGTCGGGCAGGCCTTTCAGCAGCACCACGCGCGAGGAGGGCTGGCCCAGGGCCGATACGGTGCTTAGCGTCAGGGCCGTGGGTTCGTCTACTTTCGCCGCAATGGCTTCATCGAGCCAGGCGCGAAACTGACGCACGGCATCGGGCAGCACGTCGGCTTCGGAAAGGGAGCGCTGCGCGTAGGTTTTGCGCAGGTCGGCCAGTTGGGAATCATTCATGGGGAGCAGGAGGGAAGCAGGAGCAAAGGCCAGCGCCGGAACAAATTTCCGCAAGCCTCAGTCTTTATAACAACCGCCGGGCCGCATTGGGCCGGTTTTGAGGCTGCAAGGTACTACCGTCGTTAAACCTGCCGGCTGTTCTGGCAGCCCGTTGTGGCGCCCGTGGGTGCCGGCCGTTCATCATCCGGCCTTTTTTTATCTTTCTGCGTCCATCTGCTTTTGCTATGCGTCCCGGCACTCTGCTTATCTCCAAACCCTTTCTCGGCGACCCCAACTTTGAGCGCAGCGTAATCCTGCTGTGCCGCGACGAAGCCGCCGACGGCTCGTTCGGCTTGGTCCTCAACCGCCTCACCAACCTTACGCTGGGCGACGTGCTCGATTTGCCCGCGCCCGAACACGCCGCGGCCACCGTGCCGCTGTACCTCGGCGGCCCGGTCGAGCAGGACACGCTGCACTTCTTGCACCAGCGCGCCGACCTGCCCGGGGCGCAGGAGCTGGGCCAGGACGTATACTGGGGCGGTGATTTCGAAATGTTGCTGGGCCTGCTCGGCAGCGGGGCGGTGCTGGCCGACGATGTGCGCTTGTTTGTGGGCTATTCGGGCTGGTCGGCGGGCCAGCTGGCGGCCGAAATGCAGGGCCAGAGTTGGATACGGCAGCCCGCAAGCGCCGGGAAAGTGTTTACTTTGGCATCTGATGCTTTCTGGCGGGACATTCTGCGGGAGAAAGGCGGGCGCTACAAGGTGCTGGCCAATTATCCGGTCGACCCCAGCTTGAATTAAGGCGGCCTTCGGGCCGGGTTGTTTGTTGTTTTACATTTTTTTGCGCGCTCCTCTGGCCCCGAAGTGGGCCGGCTAATACGAAGTAATTATGGCTGCTGAAGAAACCCCTACCACGCCGCAAGCCGGCGGTCCCGACTCGTCCGCTGAAGACCGGATGACCATTTTGCAACGCCGTCTGGCCGAAATTCAGGGCCGCTCGGCCGATGCACCCTCGGCCACGCCCGCGCCCAACGCCGCCGGCGAAACGCAGGTAGAGCTGCCCGCCCAGGGCACGCCCGACCTGGCTGCCGGCCAGCCCGAAGGGGCCGGTACCGCCGAAGCCACCGGCGCATCGGTAATTGCCACCGACCTGGGCCCCACGGCCCCGGATGCCGGTACGCCCGAGGCCGCCGCCGCCGCCACCACCGCTCAAAACGTGCCTGATTCGGTAACTGTGGACGGTAGCGACATCTCGGCCCCGCAGGCCCGCGCCCTGGCCCACTACGGTGCGCCCGAGGCCGAAACTGCCGCCGTGCCCACGCCTAACCCCGAAGCCTTGCCCGCCGACGAGCACATCGCCAGCGCCAACCCGGCCCCCATTGCCGACCCCGAAACCCTGAGTGCCCCCGCAACCGAAACCGTAGAGGACCAGGCCCCCGAGTTGCCCGTCGTCGACCTGCACAACGCTGCCGAGCTCGAAGCCGCCACGGAGACCGTAGCCGCCCTGCCCACGTCGTCGGAAACGCCGCTGCCTACGGAAGCGGGCGAAGGCACTGCCGAAACTGCTGCTCCGCAAGCCGCTACCGAAACGACGGCTCCCGACTTCACCGGCCTCGACCTGCCAGCCCAGGCTTCTTACCTGGTGGAGCTGCTGCGCCGGCCCGATGCTCGCAACAACCGCAAGCAGATTCAGGACCTCACGCGTCAGTACGAGGCCAACGTGGGCCAGGCCCGCACCGCCGCCCGCGAGAAATTCGCCGCCGGCGGCGAGGGTGCCGAAGCCTTTGCCTTTCAGCAGCCCGAAGGCCAGCAGGAGCTTAATAAGGCCCTGCAGGAATTCCGCGAAAACCGCGTGAAGGACGCCAAAGCCGAAGACGCCAGCCGTGGCGACAACCTCATCAAGAAAAAAGCCCTGCTCGACCAGCTCCGCACGCTGGTGGAGGGTGCCGAAACCAAGGACAGCTCGGCTAAGCTGAAAGCGCTGCAGTCGGAGTGGAAAGCCACCGGCGCGGTGCCGCAAACCGACAGCCAGTCGATTTGGGACACGTACCACGGCCTGCTTGACATCTACTACAGCAAGCAGGGCCAGTTTCTGCAAATGAAGGACCTCGACCGTCGCCGCAACCTGGAGGCCAAAGAGGCCCTCATCAAGCGCGCTGAGGCGCTGGGCTCGGCTCCCGGCATTAACAAGGCGCTCGATGAGCTCACCAAGCTGCACGAGGACTGGAAGAACATTGGCCCCGTGCCCAACGACCAGCGCGAGCCGCTGTGGCAGCGTTTCATCGCTGCTTCGGACGTGCTGCACCAGCGCCGCAAGGAGTTCGCCGACCAGCGCTCGGTGGTGGAAAAAGCCAACCTTGTGGTGAAGCAGGCCCTGCTGGAGCGCGTGCTGCCCTTTGCCACGTTCGAAACCGACCGTGTGAACCTGTGGCGCTCGAAGACCGACGAGCTGCAGGAAATTAAAACCGAGTGGGAAGCCGCCGGCCTCGTGCCCCGCGCCCAGGCCGATGCGCTGAACAAGCAGTACTGGGCCGCCTACAAGGCTTTCTTCAACCGCAAAAACGACTTCTTTAAATCGCTCGACAACGAGAAGTCGGCTAACGTGAAGGCCAAGCAGGCCCTCATCGACCAGGCCGAGGAGGCCCAGAACAACCCCGACCAGGATGCCGCCCGCCAGACCATTATTCGGGTGCAGAAGGAGTGGAAGGACGTGGGCCGCGTGCCCGACAAACTGGCCGACAAGCTCTGGCACCGCTTCCGCGCCGCCTGCGATGCCGTGTTCGAGCGTCCCAAGCAGGAATTCCGCCAGCGCGAAGAGAAGGTGCAGCAGGCTTCGGCCGAGCAAACCGCGCACCTCGAAAAGGTAGCTGAGCAGGTAGAAGGTCTTTCGGCCGACAACCCTGGCTCGCTCGAAGGGTTCCGTGCCATCCTTGCCGATTGGTCGACTGCTTTTGACGCCAACGACGAGCAGCCCAACCGCGGCACCGGCGACGCCAGCGAAGACCAGCTTCTGAAGCTGCTCGGCAAGTACCTCGACCAGGTGCCCGGCCTGGCCTACGCCGACCGCGCCGACCTGTTGTTCCAGACCGAAGTGGCCCGCCTCAAAGCCCGTCCGCACGCGCAGCAGCAGCTCACCCGCAAGGAAATGGCGCTGCGCAAGGAAATCAACGAGCTCGAAAACGACGCCGCTACCCTGCAAACCAACCTCGACTTCTTCGCCCGCTCGAAGAATGCTTCGCAGCTGCGCGAGGAGTACCAGGGCCGCATCGCCGAAGGCCAGAAGCGCATCGACGCGCTGAAAAAACAGTTGAAAATGGTGCGCAGCTAAGCTGCTTACCTTCAAGTAGAAAAAGGCCCTGTACATCCGCGCAGGGCCTTTTTTTATGAATTTGCCGCGTTTCAGGCTGCAAAACCGGCGCGGGCTGTTTACTTTTGCCCTACCAACCCGCCGCCTTAGCTCAGTTGGTAGAGCTTCTGACTTGTAATCAGAGGGTCGTTGGTTCGAGTCCGACAGGCGGCTCCAGTTTGTGAAAAAGCCCCGTTGCAGCAATGCAACGGGGCTTTTTGTTGGCCGTGTGGTAGCGGCAGCTTATGCCAGTACGAGGTGATAAACGGGCAGAATCACGAATTCCCGGCACTTAATCATGATTTCCGGGTTTTCGTGCACCCATTCCAGCGCTTCTTTCTCGCTGTCGAACTCGTGGTTTTCTTCGCCCTGGATGTGCTTGTAGGTCCACATCGAGCCGTGGTCGTGGACATTGGATTCGAAGACGAGCTTAAAAATGCGAAACTTGGTGAGGAGTTTGGTTTCCATGAAGGCGTACAGTTGCAAAAGGTAAGAAACGAGGGGAAGTTGGGTAATACGGGAATTGGGAGGCGTCGTTGAGCGTGGTGGCTGTTTCCGGCCATTATTTCGGTTGCCAGCGGAAGCCCAGGCCCGCGCCGCCGGCTGGGGTCCACATCGGCACAAAACTGGTGCCGCCAATGCCGCGGCCCGTGGGCTTGCGGCCCCAGCGGTTGCGGTGCGAGAGGTAGGCCAGGTGGGCCGAGAGGATGCCAAAGCCCGCGCCGGCAATCACGTCCGATTGCCAGTGCTTGTCGTTTATCATCCGGAAGGCAGCCACGCTCGTGGCCAGCGTGTAGGCCCCGATGCCGTACCACTGGCTCTTATCGCGAAACTCGGTGTGCACGATGCTGGCCGCCAGAAAGGCCTGCGCCGTGTGCCCCGACGGGAAGGAGAGGTTATCCGACCCGTCGGGCCGCTGCACGTGGGTGAGCGTTTTTACGATGTAAACTGAACCCAGCATAATGGCCTCGCTTTTCAGCAGCACCAGCCCCAGGTTCACCCGGTCGTTTTTCGATTCGACGCCGGCCAGGAGCACAGCCGGGATTTCGAGGTAGGGGGCCCACTGCAAGAAGTCGTCGATGTGGTTGCGGTAGCCGCCAAACACGTGCCGAACATCGTTGTGCACATTGTAGGAGCTGTACAGGCCGTTGCCGTTGATGGTTGTCGCGCCGTAGCCGATAAGCAAGGCCGGCACGATGGTGGCCCGAAACCCTTTGCTTTTGAAAAACGGTTTTTTAGTGGCCGCTGAAACTCCCGTTGGGTTCTGGTATTTGTGCGTCGTGTCGGCCGGAGTGGGCGTAGTCTGGGCGGCTACTGATAACGGCAGGAGCAGGGCCACCAGGGCAGAATAGCGAGTGGGCATATCGGGAGTAAATAGTGGCGAGAGTGCGAAGAAACGGCGCACCACATGAAAATCTGGTTTAGAAGGATGCCGTGCTTACCAAATTCGCGTGGGCTACGTACTTACCCCACCGCGTAGCGGAGCCTCATTTCATTTCCCCTCTATGTTGCGTTCTTCCCGTTTGTTTACCTTGCTGGCCCTGCTGCTGCTGGGCGGCAGCAGTTTCTCCGGTTGCGGCTACATCCGCTACCTCATTCCGCTTAATCCGATGGCGAAGTCGGCAACTACGCCGCCCACGCACGCCGGCTGGAACACCATCGTGAAGCAGTATGTGAACGAGCGCGGCCTCGTCAACTACCGCGGCCTGCGCGCCGACAGCCTCGCCCTGAATGCTTACCTGCAGGACCTGGCTGCCCACATGCCCAGCAAAGGGTGGACCGACAACGACCGGCTGGCTTATTGGATTAACGCCTATAACGCTTTCACCGTGCAACTCATCATCCGCAACTACCCGGTGAAGAGTATCAAAGACCTGGGCGGCGATAAAATCTTCGTGAACACGCCCTGGGACAAACATTTCATTCATCTCGGCGAGGAGGCGTATTCGCTCAACGATATCGAGCACCGCATCATCCGCAAGCAGTTCAAGGACAACCGCATTCACCTGGCGCTGGTGTGCGCGGCCATGTCGTGTCCGCGCCTGCGCAACGAGGCTTACACCGGCCCCAACCTCAATGCCCAACTCGACGACCAGGGCCGTGATTTCCTGAACAACCCCACCAAAAACAAGCTCACGCCGCCCGATAAACCCCAGGTGTCGTCCATCTTCAATTTCTATCCCAAGGACTTTACCAAAAACGGCAGCAAGTCGGTGCAGGAATTCATCAACCGCTACGCCGAAACCAAAATCAAGCCCGACGCCACGCTTTCGTACCTGACCTATAACTGGGCTTTGAACGAGCAATAGTGCGTATTTCCGGTTAGTTTTGCCCCTCTCGCAGGCGGCCGCTGCTTCGGTAGCGGCCGCTTTTTCTTTGCCTTTAACCGAGCCGTCCTGCGGCTTTACCCTGATGACCAACGACCTGATTGCGGCCACCGCCGCCCACATGGAGCACCTGTTTGCCGGCGAGGGCAGCGGCCACGACTGGGCCCACATTCGCCGCGTGTGGCTGATGGCCCGCCGCCTGGCCATTGCCGAGCCTGGGGCCGACCCGCTCGTCACCGAGCTGGCCGCCCTGCTGCACGACATTGCCGACTGGAAATTCCACGACGGCGACTACGAGGCCGGTCCCCGCGCCGCCCGCGCCTGGCTGGCGAGCCAGGGTGCCAGCGAAGACCTCATTCAGCGCGTCGAAACTGTTATTCGGGAGGTTTCCTTCAAAGGGCTGGGCGTGGCCACGCCGGTGTCTTCGCTCGAAGCGGCGCTGGTGCAGGATGCCGACCGGCTCGACGCCATCGGGGCTATTGGCATTGCCCGGGCTTTCGCCTACGGGGGGCACAAGGGCCGCGCGCTGCACGACCCCGCCGTGCCGCCCGTCACGCACGACTCCTTCGCCAGCTACCAGAAAAATACGGCGCCCACCATCAATCATTTCTACGAGAAGCTACTGCATCTGAAGGACCGGCTCAATACCGATTCGGCGCGCGCCGTAGCTGCCGAGCGGCACGCATTTATGGAAACCTACGTGGCGCGGTTTTTGGCCGAATGGGATGGCGTTGATTAGGGCTATTCCGGTCAGCCGATTCCACAAGCCCTTACTTTTGCTCCCATGAAGTCGATACTGCGTTTTCTCCCGTTGTTGCTGCTGGTGCTCGTTAGCTGCCGCACGTGTCCCATCGAGACCTGCCACGTGCGCAAGCAGCATTTCCACAACGGCATCAAGTACCGTGGGCAGCCACTTTGGAAAAAGCAGAACCCCGCCATTGGCGAGAAAATCAAAACCCACAAGGACAAAAGCTACAAGCCGAATAACGACCGCAGCAAAACGCTGAAATAGCTCGTTTGTTGGTCCACGTTTAACTCGTTGGGCCTACGGTTGAAATTGTCTGTTTGCGGGTTTGGCCCTTGCTGAAATATTCTGACCGTCGCATCATTCAAATGCCCTAAAAAAGGCCGCTGCGCTTGCCGTTGCGGCCTTTTTGTTGTATCTTCGCACGCATATAAAGAACCATTCACCGTGCGGCTCTGAAGCCCCTTCATTGGGATTTTATTAGCCGCCTAGCAACCCCCTCAATGGCGGAAGGCGAAAAAATCATTCCGATAAACATCGAAGACGAGATGCGCGGGGCGTACATCGACTACTCGATGTCGGTTATCATCTCCCGGGCCCTGCCCGACGTGCGCGACGGCCTGAAACCCGTGCACCGCCGCGTGCTCTACGGCATGAGCGAGCTGGGCGTGGGCTACAACAAATCCTACAAAAAATCGGCCCGTATCGTGGGCGAAGTGTTGGGTAAGTACCACCCACACGGCGACAGCTCGGTGTACGACACCATGGTGCGCATGGCCCAGGACTGGAGCCTGCGCTACCCGCTCGTGGACGGCCAGGGCAACTTTGGCTCGGTCGACGGTGACTCGCCGGCCGCTATGCGCTACACCGAAGCCCGCCTCAAGCGCCTTTCGGATGAAATGCTGAGCGACCTCGACAAAGACACGGTCGACTTCCAGCCCAACTTCGATGACTCGCTGGAAGAGCCCAGTGTGATGCCCGCCAAGTTCCCCAACCTGCTGGTGAACGGCACGTCGGGCATTGCCGTGGGCATGGCCACCAACATGGCCCCGCACAATATGACGGAAGTCGTGAACGGCATCATCGCCTACCTCGACAACCCCGACATCACGGTGGACGAGCTGATGGAGCACGTCACGGCGCCCGACTTTCCCACCGGCGGCATCATCTACGGCTACGAGGGGGTAAAGCAAGCCTTCCATACCGGCCGCGGCCGCATTGTGATGCGCGCCAAAGCCACCTTCGAAACCACGAAAACCGGCAAGGAGCAAATCGTCGTTACCGAAATTCCCTACATGGTGAACAAGGCGTCGATGATTGAAAAGACTGCCGCGCTCATCAACGACAAGAAGATTGAGGGTATTTCGGACATGCGCGACGAGTCGGACCGCGACGGCATGCGCATCGTGTACGACCTCAAGCGCGACGCCATGCCCAGCGTGGTGCTCAACAACCTCTACAAGTACACGCAGCTGCAAAGCTCGTTCGGCGTGAACAACGTGTGCCTTGTAAAAGGCCGCCCGATGACGCTGAACCTGCAGCAGCTCATCCACTACTTCGTCGAGCACCGCGCCGAAATCATCATCCGCCGTACGAAGTACGAGCTGGCCGAAGCTCAAAAGCGCGCCCACATTCTCGAAGGCCTGCTTATCGCGCTCGACCACCTCGACGAGGTAATCGCCCTTATTCGCAGCTCACGCGACCCCGAGGTGGCCCGTGGCCAGCTCATCGAGCGTTTCGCCCTGAGCGAAGTACAAGCCCGCGCCATTCTGGATATGCGTCTGCAGCGCCTTACCGGCCTGGAGCGCGACAAGATTGTGGCCGAATACAACGAGCTGATGAAGCTCATCGACTACCTGAAATCGGTGCTCGAATCGGATGTGCTGCAGCGCGGCATCATCAAAACCGAGTTGGAAGACATCCGGGAGCGTTACGGCGATGCCCGTCGCACTGAAATCAACTACCAGGGCGGCGACTTCTCGACCGAAGACATGATTGCCGACGAGGCGATGGTTATCACCATCAGCCGTGAAGGCTACATCAAGCGCACCAACCTCGACGAGTACCGGGCCCAGGGCCGCGGTGGCGCGGGTTCGCGCGGGGCCATCTCGAAGAAGGACGACTTTACCGAGCACCTGTTCGTGGCCACTACGCACGAATACCTGCTGTTCTTCACGGAGTTGGGTCGGGTATTCTGGCTTAAAGTGTACGAAGTTCCGGAAGGAGGGAAGGCCACCAAAGGCCTGCCCATTCAGAACCTCATTGAGATTCCGCGCGAAGACAAAGTGCGCTCCGTGGTGAACGTGCGTGGCCTGAAAGACCCGGACTACCTCGAAAATACCTACCTTATGTTCTGCACCGAGCAGGGCACGGTGAAGAAAACCCCGCTCGAAGCGTATTCGCGCCCTCGTACGGCCGGCATCAACGCCATCACCATCAACGAAGGCGACCGGATTCTCGACGTGCAGCTGCTGGCCCCGAATGCTGAGGTTATCCTGGCTTCGCGCACCGGCCGCGCCGTGCGATTCAACGAAAGCGAAGCCCGTTCGATGGGCCGGGCTGCCGCTGGCGTGCGAGGTATCCGTCTTGAAGACGTGCCTGGCAACCGCGTGGTAGGCATGGTTTGCGTGTCGGACCCGACGCAGGAGTTGCTGGTGGTAAGCGAGAACGGTTTCGGCAAGCGCAGCCAGCTCGATGAGTACCGCATCACCAAGCGCGGTGGCAAGGGCGTGCGCGCCATGAAGATTACCGAGAAAACCGGGAATCTGGTAGCCATCAAGGACGTGAACGATACCGACGACCTGATGATTATCAACAAGTCCGGCATCACCATCCGCCTGCGTATCGGTGACCTGCGTACCATTGGCCGCGCTACTCAGGGCGTGCGACTGATTAAAATCAGCGCCAATGACGAAATTTCCTCAGTTGCCAAAGTGGAGGCTGAAGAGAAAGAGGAAGATGCCGAAACCACCGCCGTATTGGTGGGTGAAGCAGGGGAGGCCATCGCCGAAAATGGTTCGGTGGTAACAACTGCCGCGCTGGCTGATGAAGTCGACGATGACGACGAAAATGACGATGATTCGGATGACGAAGATGACCTCGATGAAGAGGACGACGAGGCCGAATCGGACGACGATACCGATTTGGCATAGTTGCTGAAGTAGGAGCGGGGCGGTCCATTTGGGCCGCCCCGTTTATTTTTGGCGAACCCAAGGCCCCGCTTCGGCGTTTCTGGCCCGGAATCAAGATACTGCTTACTCTTACCTTTTTGTTCTTAACGCAGTTACCGCGTTGGCCGTCAACCAGATTTCGTTTTCGGCCACGTTGACTCTGCACATTCCCAACCTCATGAAGAAGACTTTTTTGACGCTCGCTGCCGCTGCCACTTTGGCCACTGGGGCGCCTTTGATGGTTTCGGCCCAAACGTCGGCCGTCACGAATGCCATCCTGAATCAGCGCACCGGCTTGCTTGATAAAGCTCGTGTTGACATCGACAAAGCCATTGTGAACGAGAAAACCAGTGGCAAAGCCAAAACGTGGTTTACGCGTGGCCAGATTTATGAAGGGATGCTCGAAAGCCCCATTTATGGCAAGCAGCTGCAGCCCGGCGAAGGGGTGCAAAAGGCATATGAATCTTACAGCAAAACCATCGAGCTGGATACTAAAGATGGGGAATTCGGTAAGCAGGCCGTGCCTCGCCTCGATGGCCTGTATGGTCGGGCTTTCAACGATGCCGTGAATAGCTATAATGCCAAGGACTACGATAAAGCTATTGGCAGCTACAAACTGGCTTCTCAGATTAAACCTCAGGACACAACGGCTGTGCTTTATTCGGCATATGCCTACGAAGCCAAGCAGGATTTTGCCGGTGCCAAGGCCAACTACAACCAGCTGTTGGGCATGAACTACAAATCGGCTGCTGTATATAACCGCTTGCTCCAAATTGCTCGTCAGCAAAACGATAATGCAGAGGCATCCAAAGTATTGCAGCAAGCACTGGCTGCTTACCCGAATAACAAAAACTTCATGCTCGAGGATTTGAATGCCTCGTTGGCCGGTGGCAAGGGTGAGGATGCTATTGCTAAAATCAACAAGACCATCGCCGCCGACCCCACGAATTCAAACCTCTATGCTGTGCGAGGTTCGCTTTACGACACGCAAAAGAAAACGGACCTTGCAGTCGCCGACTACCGCAAAGCAGTTGAGCTTGACCCAAAGAATTTTGACGCTCAGTTTAACCTCGGTGTTTACAACTACAACAAGGCGGCTGATGCTTACACTAAAGCCAGCAAGATGGACCTGAAAACGTATCAGGTTTCGGGCCGTAAGCTTGAAGCAGAGGGTAAGAAGTATTTTGAAGCGGCAATCCCGTATTTTGAGCGCGCCCTGGAATTACAGCCGAACGACCGGAACACTCTTACTTCATTGAAGAAGATTTATTTCCGCTTAGGGCGTACTGCTGACTCAGAGCGTTTGCAAGCTCGTATGGATGCGCTGGATAAAAAATAGCTGCTATCTTTTCGGCAGTCAGGAGAGGGCCCATCCATCTAGGATGGGCCTTTTTCGTGTAATCAAATTAATAATTTAACATAATATAAATTATAAGACAATTGTCAATTAACCTTTAAGATGTGATGAGTGAATGAATTGTAGCTTGAAAGCTTTTTCCAAAGCTTTCTTTTTGTCTCTGAATCATTGTGGTATCTCGCAATGGCTGACATGTCAGTCGTGCATGCCTTTATATGTTCTGCTTGCATCATGAAAAGATATCAAGTTCTGGAGTTTTGTTGCGAATTGAATTGCTTCCGGAACCCGTCGTGCACAGTAATGCTGTGTTACGGTTTGATATTCCCCTGCTACGTTTGCCTCGCATATTTTTGGTTCGGAATACAATCTCTCATTGTAACATGGGTTGCTTTTTGCAGTTGTAAGTCTTTCGTTAGCTATGTAAATGGTGCAGTCTGTGGTGTGGGCATCTTCTTGAAAATAAGTAAAAAAAAGTTCAAAAATTGCTAATGTTTTATACTTTTTAATGCTACACGCAAGTTATACTGTATGATATTTAACTGTTTGACTTCACAAAGCATATTTATAGACATAAGTCTAATACTAATGAATACTTAAGACTCTTAAGACGCATAAGAAGCAAAAAGACTTGGAATATTTTTTAGAACAGTCCCAAGCAACATTAATCAAGTATAATAAAGTACAAAAATTGATATAAAATAAAACTTTTTTATACCTTTAAAGTATACGTCATTAAAACATCCTAACTGCCTAGCACTATGCCCAAGCTTATAGACTACCCTCGCACCAGCTACACCGGAGCATGGGAACTCGCCGAAATCGTAGATGATACCGGCGGCAAATGCGCCATCGATACAGCAGCACGAAAACTTAACCGGAAAGTGAGCGGCTCATTTAAAGCCATTATTGGCTCAGCAGTCAAGTTTGGCTTGATGACAAGCAAAAGAGAGTTGCTAAGCACAACGACCCTATTCCGACGCATAAAGCACGCCTACGACAAGGCAGAGGAACTACAGTTTCACCGCGAAGCTTTTCTAACACCTCCCCTTTTCACCCAGCTATGCCGCAAGTTCCGCAATCGCGAACTACCCGTACAAATGCTCGATGTGATGCTAATTCGGGAATTTGGAGTGGAGGAAATCAATGCCCAAAACGTCGCCAAAGCCTTTGTCGATGGATGCCGAATGTGCGGACTAATGGACGAACGCAACATCGTAGCAGATATTGATGCCTTCAGCGCTGCACGTGTACCACGCCGCGAATTAGCATCATCCCCACCCACAATTCAAGCATTTAATCTTAATACGCCCGGCGCTGGTATTCTTACTGACACTGAGCCAGCAGCTAAGGAAGCAACTGACAGCACCGAGTATAAGCCCAACGATTCACCAATCGGCTTGTTTGCCAAGCCCAGCAGTTCATTCGTGCAAGCAGGACAACCGGCAGAAGGACAATTGAGGCGTGCCGACGCAATTGCCAACCTGTTTGGATTAAATGAAGCAACCAATGCCCACGAAACTGTTCAACAGGAACCAACAGCACAAACTCAGCAACCGGCTTTCGTTGAATCACAAACCAGAAGCATCCCTACGCCTGAACCGGTGCCTACCAGCTCAGGCCCACACACCAACACTCAACCTACTGCCTCGCCAATACCAACCATTTCAGGCATTGCAGCAGTACCCCCAAGCGGTTACCAGATGCAGATGAGCGGCCCGGGAGTGAACACCGTTCTTGACATCTCAGACGAAGATGACCTAGCAATTGCAATTGCCATGCTGGAAAAAATTCGTCGGCAATTACGGGCCAATACCCAATAATTATCCAAGTATCCAAAAAGCAAACCCATGCTCATCAAAAACATGGGTTTGCTTTTTGGACACAATTGAAATGCAGTGTCTATTCCGTTAAGTGACGGGTACTTGGCATGCGATGCCGTTCCTGTAGTACTTCAATGACCTCTGCCAGTGAAACACCGGAACCAACCAGCAATACCACAAGATGGTAAAGTAAATCGGCTACTTCGCCAGGAAGGGTTTCGCGATGGCCTGCGACCGCATCAATAACGGTTTCTACTGCTTCCTCGCCAACCTTTTGGGCTATTTTAGGAATGCCTTTTTTAAAAAGCGATACAGTATAGGAAGTTGGCGCACGTTCCGGAAACTGCTGCCGCTCTATAATCAATCGTTCAAGCTGCGCAATGAACCCAATGGCAGCAGCAGGTATTGCTGACTGGTCGGCCTGTTCAAAGCAGCTCACAGTGCCGCGGTGGCACGTCGGCCCGACGGGCGTTGCGCGAATTAATACCGTGTCTGCGTCGCAATCGACATGCAGGCTATCTACTTGGAGGAAATTGCCGCTTTCCTCGCCTTTGGTCCATAAACGTTGCCGGGAACGCGAATAAAAGGTGACACGCCCCTCCTGCCGGGTTTTCGCCCACGATTCCGCATTCAGGTAGCCCAACATAAGAACCTGACCGGTAGCCGCATCCTGCACGATAGCAGGCGCCAACCCGGTGGTGGGGTCGAAACAAAGAGTATCGAGAGAAGCGGGTTGGGGAATCATTACGAATTGAAGAAACTGAGAAGTAAGAAAAATTACGATTAGAGCCGCACGGCAACACCTGCAGTGTGCAGGTACGTTTTTAAAGCCGGCAGCGCAGTTTCGTTGAAATGAAAAATGCTGGCGGCTAAGGCTGCATCGGCCCCACCGGCTTCGAACACAGCGGTGAAATCGGCAGGCTGGCCGGCCCCACCCGACGCAATCACTGGAATGGAAACAGCATCGGCTACCGCACGGGTTAGCTCAAGGGCGAACCCGGATTTGGTGCCGTCGTGGCTCATCGAGGTGAGCAGGAGTTCACCCGCACCGCGCTCAGCCGCCTCGCGGCACCAGGCCACGGCCTGCCGGCCGGTGGGCGTGGTACCGGCGCGTGTCATAACCTGCCATTCAGTCCCGACCAACCGGACATCAACGGCCACCACCACACACTGCGAACCGAAGCGGCGCGCCAGCTCATTGATGAAATCCGGCCGGGCAAGCGCGGCGGAGTTGATGGACACTTTATCGGCCCCGCTCAGCAGCAAAGCCTCCACATCGGCCACGGTATTGATGCCCCCACCAACGGTGAAGGGAATGTCGAGGACGCGGGCCACATTGCGCACCAATTCGGTGAGGGGCTGCCGCCGCTGATTGGTGGCCGTGATGTCGAGAAATACCAACTCGTCGGCCCCTTCGCGTGCGTAACGCTCGGCCAAGGCCACTGGGTCACCGGCATCGCGCAGCCCTTCAAACTGAATGCCTTTTACAGTGCGCCCATCCCGGACATCGAGGCAGGGAATTAAACGTTTTTTGACCACGGGATAAGTAAGATTAAGCAAACGGCAATTTTGAATATCCGGCTTAGATGAATTGCCGCAAATCAGGCAACGCAATGGTGCCTTCGTACAAAGCTTTGCCGATAATAGCCCCGTGCATACCGATTTCGGCCAGGGCTTCGAGGTCGGCAATGGTGGTAACCCCCCCACTGGCCACGAAGCGAGCCTTGGGAAACTGCTGCACGAGCTGCTGGTACGTGCGCTGAGCCGGGCCTTGTAGCAAGCCGTCTTTGCTCACATCGGTACAGATGAACGTGGTAGCGCCCAGCAACAGGTATTGCTCAATGAAGCCGGCCAAGGTCAGCGTGCTCTGCTCGGCCCAGGCGTTGATGAGGATGTGTGCGCCCTTGAAATCAGCGCCAAGAAAAACAGCCTCGGCACCGTGGGTGGCCAGCCAACGTTGAACGGTAGCCGGCTCGCGCACCGCCAAACTACCCGCCGTAACGTGCCGGGCGCCGGCATTGAAAACCTGCGCCAGGGCTTCGTCGGTTTGAATGCCGCCGCCGGCGTCAATGTCGAGGCTGGTGTGCCGGGCAATGGCTTCCAGCACCGCCAAATTGACCGGCTTGTGCGCGCGGGCTCCGTCGAGGTCCACAAGATGCAGGCGCTTCAGGCCTGCATCGGCGAAGCGTTGGGCCACGGCAACGGGGTCGGCATCGTAGGTGGTCTGGCGGGCAAAGTCGCCGGCGCTGAGCCGGACACATTGGCCGTTGATGATGTCGATGGCAGGGATGATTTCCACGGAGGCAGAGGAGATTAAAGATTAGAGCGCCAGAAAATTGGCCAGAATGCGGGTGCCGACAGCCCCACTCTTTTCGGTATGGAACTGCACACCATGGAAATTGCGGTGCTGCACTGCCGCACTGAAGGGTGCCGGATGCGACGACTGGGCCGTGGTGTAGTCGCCCACTGGTGCATAGTAGCTGTGCACAAAGTACACGTGGTCGGCTTCGGTGAGGCCCTCAAATAGCGGCCCGCGCAGGGCTTGCAGGTTATTCCAGCCCATGTGGGGTACTTTGTGGTCGGCATCGGGCACAAAGCGACGCACTTGGTAAGGCAACAGACCAAGCATTGGAGTGTCATTTTCGTCGCTGTGCTGCCCCAGCAGCTGCATGCCCAGGCAGATTCCCAGAAATGGCTGCGTCAGCGTGGGAAGCACCTGGTCGAGGCCAGCTTCGCGCAGGGCTTGCATAGCCGAGGCCGCTTCGCCTTCGCCGGGGAACAATACTTTATCAGCCCGACGTAACACTTCGGGGTCGGCAGTAAGGGTGGGCCGCGCGCCAAGGCGCTCAAGAGCGAACAGCACGGACTGCACGTTGCCTCCTTTATAGTCTACTACTGCAATTTCCATAGCATGTGAATTTATCATCCAAATGAGCAATACACCTATTACCCATTTGGGTAAACGTGAATGCTTCTACAAAATCCCCTTCGTGCTGGGAATCACACCCGACTCATCGCGCTGTAATGCCATTTTAATGGCTTTGGCTACCGCTTTGAAAATGGCTTCTATCTTATGGTGTTCGTTATCGCCGCGGCACGAGATGTTCAGAGTTGCCCGCGAATTATCGGTGAACGATTTGAAAAAGTGAAAGAACAGCTCCGTGGGCAAGTCCCCTACCCGTTCGCGCTTGAACTCGGCGTCCCACACCAACCAGGGACGTCCCGAGAAATCAATGGCGGCTTGCGCCAGTGCTTCATCCATGGGAAGGAGAAAGCCGTAGCGGGCCAGGCCACGCTTATCGCCCAATGCCTGTGCAAAGGCGGTACCCAGTGCCAAAGCTGTATCCTCAACGGTGTGGTGCTCATCAATATGCAAATCACCTTTTACACTTATGTGTAAATCCACGCCGCTATGCCGGCCCAACTGTTCCAGCATGTGGTCGAAAAACCCGAGTCCGGTATGGATGTCGCACTGTCCCGAGCCATCGAGGTTGAGGCGAATGGCAATCTGGGTTTCGTTGGTGTTACGCTCGATGACGGCTACACGAGCCGGGTAGCGCAGAAAATGGTAGACGGCGTCCCAGCTGGTGGTGGTGAGCGCGGCACGGGGGTCGGGCTCCTCTCCTATCAGAATGGCCTGACTACCCAGGTTTTCGGCCAGTTGCACGTCGGTGAGGCGGTCGCCGATGACGAAGGAACTGGCCAAGTCGTAGGCATTGGCCGGGTCGAGGTACTGGCCAAGCAAAGCAGTGCCGGGCTTGCGGGTGGGCAGGTTTTCGTGCGGAAAGCTGCGGTCGACGTGCTCGGCGGCAAAATGCACGCCTTCAGTAGCCAGGATGTCGCGCATCAGCTGGTGCGCGGGCCAGAACGTGTCTTCCGGAAAGCTGGCGGTGCCCAGGCCGTCTTGGTTGGTGACGAGTACCAACTCGTATTCGGGCAGCTCGCGGGCAATGCGGGCCAGGTTGCTAATAGCGCCGGGCAGGAACTGAAATTTATCGGGCGTGAGGCCGTCGATTTGCTGGCTGGGCTGGGGCTCCACCAGGATGGTGCCGTCGCGGTCGATGAACAGAGCCTTTTTCAAATCAAGTATCAATGAGCAGTGAGTAATAAATAATGAGCACTCGGCCGCCGCTAGGCCACGGGGTTCTGCGAGCCTATTTCGGCCAGGGCCTGCACCAATTGAACATTTTCGGCAGCCGTGCCCACGGTGAGGCGCAGGCAGCCGGCGCAGCCGGGCTGGCTGGTGCGGTTGCGCACCACAATGCCTCGGCTGCTCAGCGCATCGTAGGTAGCGGTGGCATCCACACGGAAACGCACGAGCAGGAAGTTGGCGTCAGAGGGGAAAATGTGCTCCACGATGGGTAGCTGCGTGAGCTGCGCGCCGAGCCACTCGCGGCCTTGCAGCAGTTCGGCACGCATTTCGGGCAGCTGCGGGGCATTGGCCAGGGCGGCCAGCGCATGCTGCTGGGTGGCGGCCGAGATATTGTAGGGCGGCTTGATTTTGTTGAGGTAGCCGATGAGCGCAGGCGAGGCGTAGGCTACACCGAGCCGCAGGCCGGCCAAGCCCCAGGCCTTCGAGAACGTCTGCATCACCACCAAGCGGGGAAATTCGGCGAGGCGCGTAATCCAGCTGGGGGCGTCGGCAAAGTCGGCGTAGGCTTCATCAACGATAACCAGACCGCGGAAATTGGCCAGAATGGTTTCGATGGCTTCCTGCGCCAGCAAGTTGCCGGTCGGGTTGTTGGGCGAGCATAGGAACACCAGCTTGGCCTGCGAGGCAGCGAGAATGGCGGGCGCGTTGGCTGGCAACTGGAAGTCGGGCGTGAGCGGCAGGCGCTCAATACGCACGTCGTTCAGATTGGCCGCCACCTCATACATGCCGTAGGTGGGCGGGCAGATGGCGATGCTGTCCTGGCCTGGCGTGCAGGTGAGGCGCACGAGCAGGTCGATGGCTTCATCGGAGCCGTTGCCAAGAAAAATCTGGTCAGGCGATACGCCCTTCAGCGTCGCCAAATCGGCCTTGATAGCCCGCTGGTGCGGGTCAGGATAACGGCTGAAGTTATCGGGGCCCACCGAGCCGAGGCTATTTTCATTGGCATCGAGCATCACCGGGGCCATGCCCTCAAACTCATCGCGGGCCGAAGAGTACGCCTGCATCCGCTCCACGCTGGGCCGGATGAGGCCGGCATACCGGTTCGCACCTAATTGAATAGAGTTGGCAGCTTCATCAGATGCAGCAACCGAAGCATCAGCACTTGCCAGCGCGGCCAGCCGCACAGATACGGCGCGGGCGTGGGCGGCGAGGCCTTCGGCTTCGGCCATGGTTTCTACCACCGGGCCAATGGCCTGCAAACCCGTCGGCGACAGGCGCTGGAAGGTGATTTTCTTCACGAACGAATCGAGCGAGACACCGCTGTACTGGCGGGCGTAGCCGCTGGTGGGCAGCGTGTGGTTGGTACCGGAAGCGTAGTCGCCCACCGCCTCGGGCGTGAGGTGGCCCAGGAAGACCGAGCCCGCATTAGTCACTTGCGCGACCAGTTCTTCGGCGTTGTCGGTAGCCAGAATAAGGTGTTCGGGCGCGTACTGATTAGAAAAAGCCAGCATAGCGGCCGCATCGGGCAGCAGAATGGCGCGGCTGTCTTCCAGCGCCTGGGCGGCCACGTCGCGGCGCGGCAGCGTGGCAAGCTGGCTGATTACTTCGGCCTGCACCTTTTCCAGTACGTCCTGCGAGTCGCTGAGCACAACTACCTGCGAATCGGGCCCGTGCTCGGCCTGTGAGAGCAGGTCGGCGGCCACGAAAGCCGGGTTGGCGCTGGCATCGGCAATGATGAGAACTTCCGACGGGCCGGCGGGCATGTCGATGGCCACGCCGAATTCGGCGGCGGCCAGCTGCTTGGCGGCGGTGACGTAGCGGTTGCCGGGACCGAAGATTTTGTCCACGGCCGGCACGGTGGCCGTGCCCAGCGCCAGCGCGGCCACGGCCTGCGCCCCACCAGCTTTCACTACCTTATCGATGCCCAGTAGCTGCGCCACGAACAGGATAACCGGGCTGATGGAGCCATCAGTCTGCGGCGGTGTGCAAACCACTACCTCGGGGCAACCAGCCAGCCGCGCCGGCACGCCCAGCATCAGCAGCGTGCTGAACAGCGGCGCGGTGCCGCCGGGCACGTACAAACCCACGCGCTGCACCGGCACCGAGCGGCGCGAGCAGACCACCCCGGGCATGGTTTCGAGACGGATTTCGGGCTCCCGCTGGGCGGTGTGGAAGGTTTCGATATTGGCTTTAGCCTGGCGAATGGCGGCCTGGAGCCCAGCCGGCACCTGCTCAGTCGCGCTGGCAAACTCAGCTTTCGAAACGAGTAAGTTGGTTAGCTGGGCTTTGTCGAGCTCGGCAGCGAGCTGGCGCAACGCGGCATCGCCACCGGCGCGCACCTGCTCGAATATGGCCCGGACGCGGGCGGCAACCTGGGGCGCTTCGGCTGCGGCGGGACGCTGCTGGAGCGCGGGCCAGGCTTCGGGAGTAGGATTGAGGATGAATTGCATGGCAAAACGACTAGGCAATCATCTTTTCAATAGGCAACACCAGAATGCCTTCGGCCCCCACGGCCTTGAGCTGGCTGGTGATGTGCCAGAAGTCGTCTTCCTGCACCACCGACTGCACCGACACCCAGCCGGCCTCGGCCAGCGGCGTCACGGTGGGCGACTTGATGCCTGGCAGCAGCCGGCGCACCTCATCGAGCGCCGCAATCGGCGCGTTCAGCAGAATGTACTTGCTGCGCTTGGCCCGGCGCACGGCCTGCATGCGGAACTGCAATTGTGCGAGCAAATCGGCCTGCTCGGCGCTCAGGTTGGGCTGGGCAATGAGCACGGCCTCGGAACGAAACACGGTTTCGACTTCGCGCAGGCCGTTGCCGAGCAAGGTCGACCCGCTGCTCACGATGTCGCAAATAGCTTCGGCCAGGCCGATGCTGGGGGCAATTTCGACCGAGCCGCTGATGGTGTGCAGGTTGGCCTGCACGCCGTTCTCGGCCAGGTAACGGCCCAGGATATTGGGATAGGAAGTGGCGATGTTTTTGCCCTGCAACGTCTCAATCGAAGAATACGCTTCGGCGCGGGGCACGGCCAGGCTCAGGCGGCACTTGCTGAAGCCGAGGGTCTCGACTTCTAGGTTGGGGTAGCCGGCTTCTACCAGCACGTTCTGGCCCACGATGCCGAGGTCGGCCACGCCGTCCTGCACGTAGCCGGGAATGTCATCGTCGCGCAGAAACAGGATTTCGAGCGGGAAATTGGTGGCTTCGGTCTTGAGCTTATAAGAGCTGCTGATGAAATTGATGCCGCATTCGCGGATGAGGGCGAGCGAGTCCTCGCTGAGGCGACCGGACTTCTGAATGGCTAAACGGAGCATGAAACGGGTAAGTGGCCGGGATTCGCGGCGCGCAAGTCACGCGGCTGGATAAGCAGGCAAAGGCCGCCTGTTGTTTGAATTCCCGGAAATAAAGAGGTGGGGCCGGAGGCTGGCAAGCCCCCAAACGCGACGGCGGTGGAGACTCGGGCGGCCGGTGCTAAACTAGCACCCGGCGCACAGCCCGGCCTCCCACAGATGGTGGTGATGATGCACGCCCGCAACGGCCCGGCCGCTCACCAACGGAGCAGCTGCAATGGCACAAAAAACAGCGGGGGTTGAGGTCATCGGGCGCAAAGGTAGTACGAACAGGCCTGCCACAATGCAGCAGGACGCAATTTTATTGCTGCAGGTAGTACTGCGGAGCCGGGTGAAAGGTTGGGAACTGATTAAAATTTGTCATCCTGAGCATTCTGCGGTTAAAGCAGAATGCTCAGGATGACAGAAGGTTCTCCTAGAACCTCGCAATCAGCCGCAGGTTGATGAGGCGCTGCGAGAGGTAGCTCGGCACTGAGTACGTCACCCCGTTCACATCCTGCAAATAGCTGTAGCCACCCACGTTGTTGGCGCCCAGTACGTTCAGAATTTCCAGACCCAGCCAGAGGTTGTCGAAACTGTAGAAATGAGCTTTGGGCGCGCCGGTGTTTTTCAGGCCGATGACTTTGGAGAACCCCAGGTCGACGCGCTTGTAACTGCGCACTAAGGCATCGGTGCCGCGCAAATCGGGCTGGTTGGGCGGGCTGAACGGCAGGCCCGAGCCGAACACCAGGTTGACGTAGCCGCGCACCGAGGGATTGTTGGGCAGGTGGTCCTGGAAAAACACGCCCACGTTCAGGCGCTGGTCCTGCGGCCGGCGGATAAAGCCCTTGGCTTCGCGGCCAATGACTTTGCCAGCATCGTTCACCACGTTCATCGAGTCGCCGGCCACGTTTTCCTGGGTGGTGAGAATGCCCAAGCTGAACCACGACTCCGCCCCTTTCACAAACTCGCCGCTGAGCCGGGCATCGAAGCCGGCGGCGTAGGCGCGGGCGTTGTTTTTGCCGAAGTAGCGTAGCCGCACGTTGTCGACGTCGTACGGCACCACATCGGTAAGGTACTTGTAATAAACCTCGCTGGTGAACTTGAAAGGCCGCCCGAAGCCCTGGAACGTGACATCCTTGCCCAGAATAAAGTGGTAGGATTTCTGGGCACGCAGCTCCACATTTAGCTGGCCGGTTTGCACCAGCGGCTGGTTGGGGCTGGTGCGCTCGCCGGCCTGGGTGCGCAGCTCGCGGTAGAACGGCGGCTGGTAGTACATGCCCACGGCCGCTTTCATGGAGCGGTTGGGGTGGCGGCGGCTGATTTGCGAATATTGCACCCGCGGGCTGATGACGAGTTGGCCGTTGGTCGTCCAGTAGTGCGCGCGAGCCCCGTAGGTGAGCGTGCACAGCGAATCGAGGTTCCAGGTATCTTGCACAAAGCCCTGGCTACGCGTGCTGAGCAGGCTCAAATCGGAAAGCAGCCGGGTGCGGCGGGCATCGGGCACGAAGTCGGCCGAGTCGGCGTAGCTGTACTCATCGAGCCGGTCGGCGATTTTCTCGCGGCCGATTTTCGCGCCCCAGCGCACGGTATGGTTGGCAGCAGGGGCCCAGCGGCCCCGGGTTTCGGCGGTGAAGATGCGCGCTGTGAGGTTGTTGCGCGAGTGTTTGAACTCGGAGCCCAGGTTACGCTCGCGCACGGTCTGGTTGTAGTCAGGCGAACTTGGGTCGCGGTTAATTTCGGCAAACCGGTACGCGGCTTCCACGTCGCGGTACTCGAACTCACGCGAAATCAGGGCCGAGCCCAGCAATTCCATCTGCAGGCGGGAAGAGAAGTCGTGCTTCAGATTCAGCCCACCCTGGTAAGTATCAAACTGCATGCGCTCGCGCCCGCCGTAGCCAATGAACACGCGCGTGAGCTGGTTCACGCCGGTCGAGAACGTGGATTCGCCGGTCTCGGGCGAGAAGCGGTAGTCGTTGTGCGCCACCACGCCCATCAGGCCCAGCGTGGTGCGCTGCATGTCCTCTTTTTTTCCCAGCCCGAAATTCACGAATGCCTGCGCGTCGTAGAATGTCGGGTTGTAGCCGCCCTGCGCCTGTTTCAGTGAGCTAAGCACATACTGCGCATTCTTGTAGCGCACGCCGGCCAAGTAGCTCACGCGGCCATTGGCCGAGCGGGCTTCGGCGTGGGCCGCGCCGCCCACCAGGCTGGCCGTGAGCGAGGCCGCGAATTTCTCCGGCGTTTTGTAATCCACGCTCAGCACCGAGGCCAGCTTGTCGCCGTACTTCGGCTGCCAGCCGCCGCTGCTGAATTCCACCTGCTTCACCAAATCAGCATTGATGAAGCTCAGGCCCTCCTGCTGCGCCGAGGTAACGAGAAACGGCCGGTAAATCTCGAAGCCGTTTACGTATACGAGGTTCTCGTCGTAGTTGCCGCCGCGCACGTTGTAGGTGCTGCTCAGCTCGTTATTCGACATCACGCCCGGTAGCGTCTTCAGAATGGCGTTGAAATCGCCAAACGGCGACGGGATTTCCTTGGCCTGGCGCGGGTCGATGCGTGTGAGGCTGACTTCTTCCCGGGTATCGCCCTGGTTGCCGCGGGCCGTTACGTTCACTGCGCCCAGGGCTTTGGTGTCGAGGCGCATGGTCAGGCGCAGAGTACGGCTGGCATCGGCCGGCAGGCGCAAGGGTTGCCGAATGGGCAGGTAGCCCAGCCGGCGCACCACCAGCACCAACGGCTGGCCGGCCGGCGGAGCCGCCGCTCGCAGGCGGAAGCTGCCATCGGCGGCGGTGTTGGTGCCCGTCGTCTGGCCTTCGATGCCCACGGCGGCCAGTTCCAGCGGCTGCCCGTTGGTGTCGCGCAGCGTACCGGTGAGAGTGTATTCGCGCGGGTTGGCCACGGAATTTTCAGACTGCGCGTGTACCGCACCCGGTAATAGCAGCGGGCCCAGCACGACCGTGCCCGCCAGCAGCCAGCGGCCAGGTAAAGCAAAAAACGAAAGCGGCAGAGCGGACCGGAGCGGCGTAGCAGGTTGTTTCACGAAGCAGAGAACGAAAAGCCCGCGCACCTATTGCCGCCGGCCCGCGGCCTCGGCACCCATTTCCACTCCGGCCAGGTGTTCGCGCAGCCGGGCCAGCGTGGCCACCGGCCCCTCGGGCGCGCTGAACACGAAGTTGCCGGCCACCAGCACGTCGGCCCCGGCTTCCACCAGCGGGCCGGCGTTGTCCATGTTCACGCCGCCGTCCACTTCAATCAGCGCTTCGGAGCCAGTATCGAGCAGCAGCTCTTTCAGCATGGCCACCTTTTTCAGCGTATTCGGAATAAAGGCCTGGCCGCCGAAACCGGGGTTGACCGACATGACGAGCACCACGTCGAGGTCGGCCGCGATGTCTTCGAGCAGCGCCACGGGCGTGTGCGGGTTCAGGGCCACCCCGGCCCGGCAGCCCAACTGCTTGATTTGCTGCACCACGCGGTGCAGGTGCGGGCAGGCCTCGTAGTGCACGGTGATGCCGCTGGCCCCGGCCTCGCGAAACTGGGCCAGATAATTCTGCGGCTCCTCAATCATCAGGTGCACGTCGATGGGCTGCCGGGCGTAGCGGGCCACGGCCTGCAGCACGGGCAGGCCAAACGAGATATTGGGCACGAAGCGGCCATCCATCACATCGAAGTGCAGCCAGTCGGCGGCGCTGTTCGCTAAAAGCTCGGTTTCGGCTTGCAGGTTGGCCAGGTCGGCGGCCAGAAACGACGGGGCCAGCAACGGGGCGCGACGAGTTGTATTCATGGGCACGAAGATACAGCCGCCCGCCGCACTGCCCGAATGCGGCCCGCCCGCGCCCGAAGCTCTACTTTTGTGCCCGCCCGCCACCGCCGATTTTCATGCCCGGCGCCTGGTCATTGCTCATCACTACTTGCTCCTTACCCTCCCGTGCCTCACCTCGTTCCCCTACTCATTCGCGGCATCAACAACCTTTCCGACGCCCGCTATTGCGCTGGCATGGGTGCCGATAAGCTAACCTTTATCCTCGACCCCGCCTTGCCCGGCTACCTCGATGCCAAAGCCATGAAAGAGCTGGCCGGCTGGATTGCGGGAGTTGAACTGATAGGTGAATTCGACCAGCTCAGCGCCCCGGAAATAAACGCTTTAGCCGCTGATTGCGCCCTCGATGCGGTACTACTCCGCTCCCACCGCACCCCAGACGAGCTAGCCGAAATAGCCCCGCCGGTGTACCTGGAAATACCCGCCGCCGAACTCGCTGACGCGCCCGGCTCACTACCCGCCGGGCCGGTTGGTTTTGTGGTTGAGCTGTCCTCCGGCCCGACGGCCGATACTTCCGCATCATTAGCCGCTTTGGCGGCGCGAGTTCCCTTGTGGCTGGGCCCCGGCCTGCACCCCGAGCAGGCGCATGCGCTGGCTACCGGGCTGCCATTAGCGGGATTGTCGTTCCCTTCGGGCGATGAAGTGAAGCCCGGCCTGCGCGATTTCGACCAGCTCGAAGCCGTATTTGAGGCACTGGAAGTGGAGTAGCGCCGAGCGAACGGTGACAAAAAAAATTTAATGGATGTAGGGGCGGGGCTTGCCCCCGCCCGCACGTTTGAACCGATGCAACGGCACCATTGGACGGTGCGACCGGGCGGGGGCAAGCCCCGCCCCTACACCTACCGGATGCGCATTAGCTCAGCCGAAACTGCACGTACTTAATGGGCACGCCAATAGCGCGGTACTTTCCCTCGAAGTTGGTTTGAATAGCCTGCGCCTCGCCAAATTCTGCGTCCGTTTCCGCATACAAATCGCGCGTAAACCGCTCTACCACCGTGCCGGGCCGGGCGGCCAGCACTTCGAGCGTGTACTCGAAAAGTCCCTCATTATCCGTCTTCAAGTGCAGCAGGCCGCCGGGAGTTAACAATTGTTGATACAGCTCCAGAAAGCGTGGCGACGTGAGGCGGCGCTTGATGTCGCGGTCGCGCGGCCGGGGGTCGGGAAAGGTAATCCAGATTTCGGCCAGTTCGCCCGCGCCGAACTGTGCGGCCAGTGCCTCGGCTCGCATCCGCACGAAGCCCACGTTGGTGAGCCCCATTTCGGCGGCGCGGCTGCTGCCCCGCCAGATGCGTTCACCCTTGATGTCGAGCCCCAGGAAGTTACGGTCCGGATGCCGCTGGGCCAGGCCCACGGTGTATTCGCCCTTGCCGCAGCCCACTTCCAGCGTTAGCGGGTGCGGCGCGCGAAAGAAATCGGTGCGCCAGCGGCCGCCGAGCTGCTCGTATTCGGGCTTGCCGGGTTCAATGATGTCGGGACGGGTGGCGTTGTCGTGGAAACGCTGGAGCTTAACGCGGGCCAAAAGCGGAGATAATTAAGGAGTTGGTAAAAGCCCACCGCCGCCTTCCGGAAAAGACGACCAGCCAGGCCAGCCCCAAAATTACGCCACCCGACGCTTAAGCCTCGGCATACAGCGCATCCACCTCGGCCACCACAAACGTGCTGCCGCCAATAAACACCGCGTCAGCGGGCCCGGCGGCCGCCTGCGCCGCCGCCACGGCCGCCGCAACCGACTCATAGGCTTCGCCTTGCAACCCGGCCTGCCGGCCCATTTCGGCCAGCTCATCGGCCGGCAGTGCCCGCGGAATACGGGCCGCACAAAAGTAAAAGATGCCCTCAGCGGGCAGCAGGGCCAGCATGGCGGGCACGTCCTTGTCGTTCACGGTGCCGATGACCAGATGCAACCGCTCGTGCGGCACGCGCTGCAGCTGGCTCATCACCATTTTTAGCCCCGCCGCGTTGTGGCCCGTATCGCACACCACAAACGGGCGACGCCCCAGCACGCTCCAGCGCCCGCGCAGGCCGGTGAGCTGCGTTACTTGGCGCAGGCCGGCGCGCACGGCCGCTTCGGTGATGCGGAAACCCTGGGCCCGCAGCTCGTCCAGCGTAGCCAGCACGCCGGGCAGGTTCAGCTGTTGGTAGTCGCCGGGCAGGGCCAGTTCGGCGTTGGGCAGGTACGGGCGGCCGTGCTGGCGCAGCGCCAGTGGGCGCAGGCCGGTTTCGGGGTCGGCTTCGGCGGTGAAGCTGGCCTGGTAAATGTCATCGGCAAAAACCAGGTGGGCCAGCTGGCCGGCCGCTTCGCGTCGAAACACGTCGGCTACCTCTGGCTGCGTCTGGCTCACCACCACAGGCACGCCGGGCTTTATGATGCCGGCCTTCTCGCCAGCAATTTCGGGCAGCGTGTTGCCCAACAGCGCTTGGTGGTCGAGGCTGATATTGGTGATGAGGGACACCAACGGCGTGATGATGTTCGTGGAATCGAAGCGCCCGCCCAGCCCCACTTCCACCACGGCCACATCCACGCGTTGCTCGGCAAAGTAGGAAAAGGCCAGCGCCACGCACATCTCGAAAAACGACGGCTGCACCTGCTCAAACAACGGCCGCCACCGCGCCACCCACGCCACCAGGTAGTCCGGGGCCAGCTCGCGCCCGTTCACCCGAATGCGTTCGGTAAACTCACGCAGGTGCGGCGAGGTGTATAGACCAACTTTGTAGCCCGCCGCCTGCAACACTGCCGCCAACAGGTGCGAGCTGCTGCCCTTGCCGTTGGTACCCGCCACGTGCACGCTCCGGAAGCCGCGCTCGGGGTGACCTTGCGCTTCGGCCAGCGCCAGCGTATTGCCCAGCCCTTTTTTGAAGCCCGCCGCCCCCACCCGCTGAAACATGGGCAGTTGGTCGTAGAGGTAGGCAAGCGTTTCAGAATACGTCACAGCGTGAAGGAATTTAACCGGTTGAAAGGCCCAAATTACAGCGCCGCGGGCCAGCCGCCAACAAAAAGGCCCGCGACTTGAATGCTAGTCGCGGGCCTTTTTCGGGTTGGTCCCTTGTTTAGCGGACCGAGAATTTGAAGGTGTAGAAACCGGTAGCCCCGCCGGCGGCGCTGTTCGTTTTCACGAAGTTGGCATCGAGCAGCTTGTCGCGGCAAAGCTTCTCCTGGGCCGGCGACACGTTACCAGACACCTTGGTCACGGCCTCCACTTCGCCATCGGAAGAAATCTTGATTTTGAAGCGCACCACGCCCGAGTTATCATCGATGGCTTCGACTACCGGTTGCCGGTCGAAGCGCCAGCCGCTCATCTCCAGGCCGCCGCTGCCGGGGCTGCTGCCGGTGCCGCCGCGGCCGGCCGCGCCGTACAGAGCTTTGGCATCGAGCGAGCCGTTGGGGTCGCCCTGGTCACCGGTGCTGCCGGGGCGGTCGCCGTTGTTGTTGCCGGTGGGTGCACTGTTGGTGCCGTTCACGCCGTTGCCGCCGCCGGTGGCGCTGCCTTTGGGCGCAAAAGTCACGGCTACTTTGCGGGACACGCGGGGCGCGGGCTTCACTTCTTCCTTGGGCGGCGCGGGCGTTTCAACCGGGGTTTCCGATACCGGGCTTTCCTCGGCATCGCTGGTGATGATTTTTTCCTGCGAAGGCGGCGTAGGGTCGGGCGTGGACGTGGCCACGGGGCGCGGCTGCGGGTCGGGGCTGGCTTTGGGCGGGCGGCTGTCTTCGCGGTTGGGCGAGTCGTTGGCCGGGGCCATGCTCTGGATATCGCCCGAGCCGGCTTCATCGAGGCCGTAGTTCAGCTCTACGCCATCGCCGCCTAAAGTGGCCAGCGGCGGGTTGGGCCCGCTAAAGTGCGTGAACAAAAACAGCAGCAGCAGCAGCCCGTGTACCGCCAGGGTGCCAATCAGGGCCTGGCGGCGGTGCGGCTCGGGATAGTCAATGGCCATTTTTTCAATGAGGAATGAAGAATGAGCAATGAAGAATACGGGTAATCAACAAAATAAGCTTCTTCCCGTTCCTCACTCCTGCTTATTTGCCGGCCGCCTGCTGGGCTTGCGTGGCCATCACCATTTTCAGCTTGAGGCGGTTGCCAATTTCCAGAATATCCACCAGCTTCTGCACGTTCAACGAGTTATCGACGCGCAGCACCACGGTAGGCTGCTCGGTGGTGGGCGTGCTCGGGCCAATCAGAGCCACCAGCTCTGGCTCGACGGAAGCCGGATTTACCGGTTTCTTGTTCACGAAGTAGGTGCCGGCCGCATCCACCGAAATGGTGATGGGCTGCTTCATTACCTGCTTGCTCGATTTAGCATTCGGCAGCAACAGCTTGATAACGTTGGGGTTTACCAGCGTGGAGGCAATCAGGAAGAACAACATCAGGAAGAACATGATGTCGTTCATAGCCCCGGTTTCGACGTGCGACGTGAGGCGGTGACGGCGGGAAAGATTCATGGGTTAGCTATTAGCTGAAAGCTGATACCTGTTAGCTCGTCTCGCCATTACTTGCTACTTTCAGAAAAAGCTAACAGCTAACAGCTTTCGGCTAACAGCTAAAAAACTAATTGTCCTGCAGGATGTCCATGAACTCGATGGCCGAGTTTTCCATACGGAACACCATGCGTTCAACCAGGATGCTGAGCCAGTGGTAGCCCACGTGGGCAATGATGCCGACGATGAGGCCGGTGGCCGAGGTTACGAGCTTCACGTAGAGGCCGTCGGCCACCTGCGGAATACCAAATTCCTTGGTGGCGGCGATGGCGTAGAAAATCTTGATAACGCCGATAATCGTGCCCACGAAGCCAATCATCGGCGCGATGCCGGCGATAATGCCCAGGATGCTGATGTTCTTTTCGAGGCGGGCAATTTCAATCTTGCCCACGTTCTCGACGCTGGTTTCAATTTCCTTTAGCGGCAGGCCGATGCGGCGCAGGCCTTTCTCAACCATGCGGGCCAGCGGCGAGGCCGTTTGGGCGCAGAGCAGCTTGGCCCCGGCCAGGTCGCCCTTCACCATGAGGGCGCGAATGTTGGCCATGAAGGACTCCGGGTCGCCGGCGGCCTTGCGGATGGTGAAGTAGCGTTCGAGAATGATGTAGAGCGAGAGCAGCGACAGGGCCACCAGCGGAATCATAATCAAGCCCCCCCGCATCAGCAGGTCGATAACCGGAACGTCGGTGGAGGCGATGGGGGCAGCAGTGGCGGCGGTATTGAGGGTATCGGCAGCGGCGGGAACCACTTGCAGGAGGAATACGGACATGCGGTCGGTTAATATTTCAGCGTAATATAGTCGCAGTGCGTGCTCACGCGCAGGCGCTGAGCTTCGCGCTGGGCCGAAGCCTGGTCGGCATAGTCGCCGGCCGTGAGGCGGAACAGGCGCGTACCAAAATGCGGCAGGATGATGCGGGCCGGGTGCCCGGCATGCAGCAGGTTGCGGCGGCCCTGCTCAGCACGCGCCAGGGAGGTGTAAGCTCCGGCAACAACGTAGAAACGTCCCGTGGGGGTTTTAATTGTGCTGCTATTGGCAACGGCGGCTTTGCGCGGAGCAGCGACTACTGCCGCTACCGGAGCCGGCGCCACCGATTCGGCGGGCGCTTCAGCTACTTCCGGCGCGGCTGCACTGGAGGCAGTTGGCGCAGGATTCGTACCGGTTTCGGCGCGCACCACGGGCACTTTGCGCACCGGTGTGCCGGTAGAATCGTTGGTGGCAGCCATTTCGGGCACTGCAGTTGGGGCTGCGCTAATAGGAGTTAGTCCTTCGGACGCTTCGGCATTGGCCGTGCCGAAATCGTGCTGGCCCAAGGCAGCTTGCTGGGGTTCCGTAGTTACGACGGCGACCGTTTCGGCGTGGCGCTGGGCCCATTCCCATTTTGGCACCGAAGTGCGCAGAGCGGTGGGCAGGTAGCCGGCTTTTAGCGCCACCTGATAGTTGGCGAGTAGCAGCAGGCTCACGGCTACGGCGATGACGCCGGCCGGCACAAAACGACCCAGCCGGGTGCGCGCACCGCGCAGCACCGGCTGCGGCAGCTTGCGGCTGTCGCCGACGCGCACGGGGCGGGCGGCCAGTTCCGGCAGCCCGAACGAGGCGGCGAGTAGGTTATCGGTGCCGGTGTACTCAAACGACAGGCCCCGGCCGGCAGCGCGGCGGAAAATGCCGATGCCCGGCAATTCGGTGCGGTTGCTCTCGTCGAGCTCCTGTTGCAGGCCGGCCACGGCGGCGCGCACGCGCTCGCGGGCTTCGGCAATGGGCAGGCCCAGGTGCTGGCTCAGGGCATCCACGAGCAGGCCGTCGTTGCGGGTCAGCGCCTGGTTGAAGGCGACGAGTTTGGTGGGCGGGCTTAGGGCCTGGCGGCCGGGCTGGGCGCGGGCTGGCGAGATATCGGCCACGAGTCCGCCAAAGTCCGGAATAATCACGCAGTCGTGGTCACGGAGCAATGGGCGGATGTGGTCGGCGAGGTGCATTTTGGGGACTTAGGGACTTGGGGTCTTGGGGACTTGGTTGAAGGGAAGCGACCGGTAAAAAACCAAGTCCCCAGGACCCCAAGTCCCTAAGAGCCAAAATTTAAAACGTATAAGTAGCCCCGCCAATTACGTTAATACCCTTCACCGGGTAGCCGTAGAAGCGCTGGTATTGACGGTTGACGAGGTTGTTACCCATTGCAAAGATGGATATTTTTGGCGTAATGCGGTAGTCTGCGCGCAGATTGAGGTCGATAATCGGGTCGGTGGCGCGGTAGAAATCGGCGGTGCGGACGGGGTTCGTCGCGGTCGCCGACCGGTAGCTGATGCCATAGCTGGCGGCGTAGAAATAGCCTTCTACGCCCACCATCAGCTTATCGAACACATTGTAGGTGCCGAACACCGAGCCCTGAAATTCGGGCCGGTGAAACGGCAGCGGCAGGTTTTTGAGGGCGTACTTATTATAGTCCATCCGCGTGCCGAGGCGGAATTTCTCGGCGGCGTTATAGAGCAATTCACCGTGGACGTTGAGCACGCCGGTGGCCTGGCGGTCATACACGAGGTCGAAGCGCGTGGGGTCGACGGGGTTGTTGAGGTAGAAGTACAGGTTGCGGTCGCGGGCGTAGGTGGCGCGGGCGTTGAACTCCAGCCCCCGGGCCGGCGTCGAAGTGAAGCCGGCGTAGATGGTGGGGCCGCGGTGGGTGTCGGCCACGTTCAGGCCGCGGTTCAGCCAGGGGTTTTCGGTGCTCAGGTCGTAGCGCGTCACGCGCTGTAGCGCGCCGCCGAGGCCGGCGTACACCATAAATTTCTCGGGCTCGACGGTGTAGCCCAGCCGGATGGCCGGGTACGCCACGGCCTTGCTCACGTTGGTAGTCGTGTCGCTGGAGTAGCCTAGCGTAGCGCCCACCGTCACGGCAATGTTATTTTTCAGGAATTCATAGGCCGGCGTGGCCTGCACGAACGTGCGCAAGCGGGTGAGCGAGGCCGGATTGGGCGTGCCCGTGGTGGGCGCGGCTTGGTCCTTGTCCGAAATAAAAGAGGCGTCGGCGGCCAGGGTCAAACGGCTTGATTCGCCGAGGGCATAGCCGACTTTGGCGTTCAGCCGCACGTCGTTTTCGGAGGCCGCGAAGTTGTCGGCCCAGTAGCGGTAGCCGATGCCGGCATCGTAGGTGAGTTGCTGCTCGGGGTCGCGGTTGTGGGCGTAAGCTTTCACCGCAAAGCGGTTGAACGTCTGCTTGATATCGGCCGACTTGGGCGCTGGAGGCCTTTTAAGCGGGTCAGGTTCATTTGATGCTTTCTCGTAGCCGTAGAAGTTGTACCGCTCGTGGCCGAAATCCAGGGTGGCTCCGAAAGCACCGGTGCCTCGATATAGCTCGCCCATAAGGTGAGCGCTGGTTTCCGACATGCGTGAATTCGTCCCGTCAACGGCACCCTGAATGGAGCTGATGTGCTTGATATCAAGGCCGTAGGCGTGGTCGGTGTTACGAGTGCTGTGGAAATAGCCGCGCCCATAGAACGTGCCGTAGTTGCCGATGCCGGCCTTTACGAAGTTGCCGGTGAGCGGCGTGGGCTCCTCGGCCCGGATGGTGAGCACCTTCACCGACGGCGCTAGGCGGTTGGCGGGCAGGCGAAAATCGGGGAAGGTGTAGGCCACCTTGCGCTCGACTTTGGGCGGAGCGGGCAACTTGATTTTCTCGTAGTTGCGGGTGGCTTCGGGCAGCTGGTTCACCCGTTCCTTCACAATCTCAATCTCGGCTTCCTCAATCTGGCCGGTGCGCTTTTTGGTGGGCTGCGCCTGGGCCGCGGCGGGGGTCAGGCCGCTGGCCAGCACGGCGGCCAGCACCAGGCCCGCGCCCGAACGCGGAATGGTTGGAGAGGTAAGTATCGACAAACGCTTCATCAGCAGGGAGTTTTCAATGATAAGAGGCACCGCGGCTAGCGTTGGGTGGTGTCGGCCGGGGCGGTGGTGTTGCCGCGCAGGTTGGTGCGAGGCACGGCGGTTTTGCCCTTAGCCGGGGTGGTAGCCGGCTTAGTGGTGGCCGGGGCGGCGGTTTTGGCCGGGGCCTTGGTTGGCGCTTTCACGGGGGCTTTCACCGGGGGCTTTTTGGTGGGGGCCGGCTCGGTGGCTTCATCGGGCTGGTCGGCGCCCAGCGTTTTGAGGCGCTGCTTGGCGGCTTCGAGCACCTCCGGCACCGGGAAGTTGTTGTCGATAAGCGAGTTCAGCGTGCCGCGGGCCTGGAAGTTGTCGCCCTCCGAGGCGTAGATGTCAGCCACCAGCAGGAAAGCGCGGCCCAGCCACAGCGAGTAGTTACTGAAATCGGAGTTCAGCTTGAGCGCGGCGGCTTTGGCTTCGTCGTTTTTCTTCTGCTTGAAGAAAGTTTCGGCCAGGTAATACTGGGCTTCGGCCCCGTTGATATCGTTGGGCGCGGCGGCTACGGCGGCTGTCAGCTCGGTGGCGGCCTGGTCGAGCTGGTCGGTGCGCAGGCTGGCTTTGCCGAGGTAGAGCAACGCGGCGTTGGTGGCGTTGGCGGTGGCGCCGGCCTGGGCGCGCAGCTCTTCGGCCACGCGGCGGGTGCCGGCGTAGTCAGCGCTTTCAAACAGGCTGCGCATCTGGCCGAGGGTGGCGTTGGCCACTTCGCGGCGGTTGGTGCTGGCCCCGCGCAGGCGCTCGTAAAGCTTGGCGGCGGCGGCGTAATTCTTATTCTCGAACTCCAGGTCAGCCAGGCGGCCCACGGCGCGGTTCACAAACTCCGATTTGCCCTCTTCCACCACGGCGCGCAGGCGGGTCAGGCCCTGCTGACGGTCACCGGTTTTCAGGTACGAATCGGCCAGGAAGAACCGGGCATCCGCACCCAGCGCCGACTGCGGGTACTGCTTCAAGTACGACTCCAGGCGCAGAATGGCGGGCTGGTATTTCTCAGCCAGATACAGCGACTTCGCGGCTTCGAATTCCACGCTCTCGGTGGCCTTGCTGTCGGGGTTCTGGGCTTTGAAGCCGGCCAGTGCGGCATCGAACTCTTCGGTACGGCCGAGGGCGGTGAGGCTTTCCTGCAGGCTGTACAGGGCCTGCGAAGCGGCCTCGCTGCGCGGATACTCGGTGAGCACGCGCTGGAAGTCGGCCACGGCCTTGTCCTGCTGTTCCAGGTTGGCGTAGGACACGCCGCGCTTCTGCAGCGCCTGCGGAATGAGCGGGCTGTTTGGCCGATTATCAATCAGCTTCGAGAAGCCCGTGGCGGCCGGCTGGTAGTCGCCCGCCTCAAACGAAAGCTGGGCTTGCTGGAACACGGCGTCTTCGGCGTAGCGCGAGTTGGGGCTGGTTTTGAGCAGCGCGGCCAGGGTGCTGCTGGCTTCGTCGCGGCGGCCCATAGCGCCCAGCGTGCGGCCCTTCTGGTAGTAGGCGTAGTCTTTGTCGGCCGCATTGGCCTGGATGACTTTGTCGTACAGCGTGAGGGCCTGCGGGTAGGTTTTGGCGACGTAATAGGTGTCGGCCAGCCGCAGAGTAGCATCGTAATAGTTGATGTCCGACGGCTTGGCGTCGGTGTCGTTCAGGAAGGCCTGGAACTGCGAGCGGGCGCGGTCGTACTGCTTGGTGTTGTAGTAGGCGTAGCCCAGGCCGTAGCGGGCCTTCTGCTCGAAGTCGGCTTCCTCGGGGCTCACGCCACCCTGCCGGGCCGAGCGGGCAGCCGCGGCGTAGGCCGTGATGGCATCGGGATACTGCTGGCCCACGCTGAAAATCTCGCCGCGTAGCACCTGGGCGGCGGCGCGCAGGCCGTCGTCGGCCGGGAATTTCAGCGACTTATCCAGCAGCGGCAGCGCCTGGGCATAGTTGCCGTTGTTGTAGAGCGTGGCGGCCTGGGCGTAAGCTACGCGCTGGTAGGTGGCGTTCAGCTTGTCGCTGCGGTCGTCGATGCCTTCGAGGTAAGCCAGCGCCTGGGCGTAGTCGGTGCTCGATAGGAAGCTATTGCTCAGCAAGTCGTCCACCACCGGCTGGTTTTTCGAGCGCGGGAAACGCTTGCGGAAATCGCGCAGCACAGCAATGGTTTCGGGCAGGTTGCCCAGCTCGTACTGCACCTGACCCAGTTTCAGAGTGGCGTTTTCGGCCACAGCTTTGTCGAAGGTGCTCTGGCGAGCGGCTTCGAAGGCCGTCACGGCCTCGCGCTTCTGGCCCGTCTGGATGTAGCTCAGGCCCAAATGGTAGGCGGCATTCTGGCCCAGCGAGTCGCGCAGCACGGCCACGTTCTTCAGGCTGGCAATGGCCCCCTTGAAGTCGCCCATCTTGTAGTTGGCAAAGCCAATCTTGTACTGTAGCGCGGGCTCGATGCGGCCCTTGTGCAGCACGGCGTACTTGTCGAAGTTCTCGGCGGCCTCCTTGTATTGCTCCTTCTGATAGTAGGCATCGCCGAGCAGCAACTGGATTTCGTCGGCGTTCTGCGGCGGCGGGGTCTGCTGCAGGGCCTTGCCGGCGTAGGCAATCAGGCCGTCGTAGTTGCCTTCCTTGTAGTAAATCTGCGTCATGATGGCCGGCACCACGGGCTTGTAGGCGTCGTTTTGCTCGGCCACGCTCAGGTCGGTGCGGGCGGCGGCGTAGTCGCCGGCGCGGTAAGCCAGGTAGCCGGCGTAGTACGAGCTGGCGTACTTGTACTGGCTCTGTACCTGCTTATTGCGGTCAAACAGCAGACGGGCTTTCTCGTAGTCTTTCTGCTCGAAGTAGCTGTAGGCCAGCTTGAAATCGGACTCGGCGCGCTGGTCGTTGCTCAGGTTGTCGGGCGCTACCTTGGTGAAGTAGCGAATGGCAGCCTCGTAGTTCTTCTGGTCGAAGTAGAACTTGCCCAGCTCGAAGTAAGCCACGGCGGCGCGCGGGTGGGCCGGGTGGTGGGCGGCGAAATCCAGAATCAGGCCCTCGGCATCGGGGTGCGAAAGGTAGAGGCCGCTCACGGCGTAGTAGTACTCGGCGTCGGCGGTGCGGTCGGTGGCGGCGGGGCCGGCCTGGCCGGCGCGCACCGGCTCAATGGCCAGGTAGGCCCGAAAGGCTTCCTGGGCGGCCCCGTACTGGCCGCGGTCAAACAGCTCCAATCCTTCCTGAAAGTGCCGTTCGTCGGCGGCAAAAACCTGGGTTTGCTGGGCGTAGGCGGCCACGGGGGCAGCGGCGCTCAGGGCGGCGGCCAGCGCCAGCCTCGGGAATAGCTTCATGAAATGTCCTTGCGTGGAGGGCCGCACCGGGCCCGGGAACTCGCCAAAAGTAGCGATAAATGCCCGTAGGTTGCCCCGGCAACGTGGAAAGGCCGGTTTTCATTGCCGTAATGCCGTCACTTTAGGGTTATGACATGGTCATATCTGTCCCCCATTTAGTGGCTGCCAGGAGTTCACAACTGCACCTAAAACATGGTCGGCCTGGCTTGGCTGCTTCACTAATATGCCGCGCTAATAAGCCGCCCCCAGCCTCCCGGCATCGCCGGGCGTATACGTACGCAGTCAACGCATCACCCATTGCTTATGAAAACCTTGCTTCTTGCACTCTTATTGGGCCTCACAGCTTGTGCTTCCGAACAGGTCCAGCGCACCGAGCAAAAGCCAAACGTAGATTTCCGCGCCTACAAAACCTATAATTTTATGGATGTGACCGCCCGCAACGGGGCCGCTTTCCAGGGTCTGGGCACGGGCATCGAAACCCTTAAGCAAGCCATCAGCCACGAAATGCAGCGGCGCGGCTACCAGCAGTCCGATTCGCCTGACCTGCTGGTGAACATCGGCGTGGTGACCCAGGACAAGGTGCAAACCCGTGAAACCACCCTGCGCGATGCGCCGCTTTATATTGGCCAGCGCAACTACCACTGGCAGAGCCAGGACGTGGTAGTGGGCCACTACGAGGAAGGGACCGCAACAGTGGAAGTAGTCGACGCGGCCCACCAGGAACTCATCTGGCAAGGAGCCGTGAAAAGCATTCTCACCCCCAATGCAGCCAAACTCACCAAGCGCATTGATGACGCCGTAGCAGCTTTATTTGAGAAGTATCCGGTGCCGCCCGTGCGGTAGGTGCTTGCTCTATCAAACACTCATAATGCCCTCCACGCACTGAACAGAGCAGTAGTGAGTCTTTGAATCAATAAAAAAGCCCCGCCAACAACCGTTGGCGGGGCTTTTTCTAAACCGGCTGACGCCAGTTTATTGCTTGGGCGCGATGCCCGGCACGTTCAAATTGCCGGCCTTGTAGCGCTTGTATAGATAGGCAGCACCGGCCGCCAGCAAAGCGCCTTTGACCAGTTTGCCCGAAGTAGAGCCGGAGGCGCGGCTGCCATCGTCGTTGGTACGGCCGCCGAACAGGCCGGAAAGAAGGCCCCCGAAGGTGCCGCTAGGAGAATCGCTCATGAGTGAAACCAAATTAGGGTGAAATACCCGCCTTGTACGGCGCGTCGGCCCCAAGCGTTATTGCAGCACCCCAGCCGGCACGTTGTGCAGAATCAGCCACACCAGTTCCCGCAGAATTTCGGCGTCGTCCATCGAGCCGCTTTCGATGCCCTTGCTCTGCGCATCGGCCCTTCTGATGGAGTGAATCAGGCCCACCACCCGCTCGGCCGGGAACACGCGCAGCGCCTGCTGGTACTCTTTCTGGGCAAAGCTATTCATGATGCCCAGGCTCTTGAACACGCCATCGGGCGGGTTGGGGCCGGCCTGGTGCAGCACCAGCAGCTTGCTGAAGAAGTTAAACAGCAGCGTCAGATTCGGAATGAGCGGGTTGGCCTTGGGGTTGGCGGCGAAGTAGGCGAGAATGCGGTTGGCCTTGAGGATGTCGCGCTGCACCAGCGCCTTCTGTAGCTCGAAGATGTTGTAGTCCTTGCTGATGCCCACCATGCGCTGCACCAGTTCCTCGTCGATGGGCTGGCCGGGCTTCAGGTTCAGCGTCAGCTTGTCGACCTCATTAGCCAGCCGGCCCAAATCGGCCCCGATGTACTCGGCCAGCATAGCGGTAGCCTGCCCGGTTATCTGCTGGCCGCGGCTGCGCACGTTGGCCGTGAGCCACTGCGGCACCTGGTTGTCGTAGAGCTTCTTGCTGGTCATCAGCACGGCGGGCGAGTCTTTGCCCGCCAGCAGCTTGCCCAGCTTCTTGCGCGAGTCCAGCATTTTGTGCTTGTAGCAGAACACCAGCACGGTGCTCGGCAGCGGGTTTTTCAGGTAGGCCTCCAGAAAAGGCCAGCTCCGCTCCTGCTCCAGGTCGGCCACCGTCTGGGCTTCTTTCACGATGACGACGCTGCGCTCGGCCATCATTGGAAACCGTTTGGCCTGACCCAGAATGGCCGTTACGTCCACGTCCTTGCCATACACCACCACCTGGTTGAAACTGCGCTCGTGCTCGGCCAGGGCCGTTTTTTCAATCAGGTCGGCCACCACATCGATGTAGTACGGCTCCTCGCCCTGCAAAAAATACACGGGCTGAAACTGCCGCTGCTGCAGCTGCTTAAGTATCGTGTCGGCTTCGAGTTGGGGCATGGGAAAGGGACTTGGGGTCTTGGGTACTTGGGGACTTGGTTTCGACCCGGCCGCAAAATTAGGCCTTGCCTACCCCCCGCCCTACCTTTGCCTACTTATTAATAGTGGCCGGTTTTCGGGCGCATACCCAAAACCAAGTCCTTAAGTCCCCAAGACCCTAAGTCCCGACAATTCCATGTCCCTGATTGAAGAACTGACCTGGCGCGGCATGTTTCACGACGCCATGCCCGGCACCGCTGAACACCTCGCCGCTAACGCGCCCATCACCGGCTACATCGGCTTCGACCCCACGGCCGCCTCGCTGCACATCGGCAACCTGGCCACCATCATGCTGCTGGTGCACCTGCAGCGCGCCGGCCACCGCCCGCTGGCCCTCGTGGGCGGCGCCACCGGCATGATTGGCGACCCCAGCGGCAAGTCGGCCGAGCGCAATCTGCTCGACGAAACCACCCTGCGCCACAACCAGGCCGGCATTCAGGCCCAATTAGAGAAGTTCTTGGACTTCACCGAAGGCCCCACCGGCGCGCTGGTGGTGAACAACTACGACTGGTTCAAAAACTTCGGTTTCCTGGAGTTTCTGCGCGAGGTAGGTAAGCACCTCACGGTAAACTACATGATGGCCAAGGATTCGGTGAAGCGCCGCATCGGCGGCGGCGAGGACGGCGACAGCAGCGGCATCAGCTACACCGAGTTCAGCTACCAGCTGCTGCAGGGCTACGACTTCGTGCACCTCAACAAAACCCTCGGCTGCACCCTGCAAATGGGCGCCAGCGACCAGTGGGGCAACATCACCACCGGCACCGAGCTCATCCGCCGCCTCGCCAACGCCGACGAGCGCGAAGCCAAAGCCTACGCCCTCACCGGCCAGCTCATCACCAAAGCCGACGGCACCAAATACGGCAAGTCCGAAACCGGCACCGTCTGGCTCGACCCCAAACTCACCTCGCCCTACCAGTTCTACCAGTTCTTCCTGAACTCGGCCGATGCCGATGCGCCGCGCCTCATCCGAGTGTTCACGCTGCTGAGTAAGGAAGAAATCGAAGCCATCGAAGCCGAGCATGCGGCCGCCCCGCACTTGCGCATCCTGCAGAAAGCCCTGGCCGCCGATGTCACCACCCGCGTACACTCGGCCGAAGCCACCGAAGCCGCCATTGCTGCCTCGCAGGTTCTCTTCGGCGGCGGCGACCTCGCCTCGCTCGACGAAGCCACCCTGCTCGATGTATTCGCCGGCGTACCGCACTTGCGCGTGCTGCGCGATGAAATGACCGAGCTCAACGCTGCCACTTTCCTGAGCGACTTCACCCTGCACAAAATCTTCCCCTCCAAAGGCGAAGCCCGCAAAATGATTCAGGCCGGCGGCGTGAGCATCAACCGCGAGAAAGTAGCCGCGCCCGATGCGCCAGTGGCCGCGTTGAAACACCTGGCCGATAAGTACCTCGTGGTGCAGAAAGGCAAGAAGAACTACTTCCTGGTGGAACTGGTGTAGGGTGCGGGGCTAGCCCCCGCCCGCCGTAACAACGGTTCTGGCAGATGACGGGCGGGGGCTAGCCCCGCACCCTACCTGTTCAAATACACCCCACAAAAAAAGGCCCCGCCAAAAAGCGGGGCCTTTTTCGTTATCTACAAAATCCCTCGAATCCGGAAAGAATCCGACGAATCCGTGATTACTTCTTCTTGGCAGGAGCAGCCTTCTTGGCAGCGGCCGGAGCAGCAGCCTTCTTGGCAGCCGGAGCCGCTTTTTTAGCAGCCGGAGCGGCCGAAGCAGCAGCCGAGTTCTTGGTGTTCTGTACCTCGGTGCGGAACTCCTGAGCCATCGTCTTCAGCTCCTGCATGCCTTTGCGCACGCGGGTGCCGGCAGCGGCGTTCTGCTTGTCGTAGAATTTCGAGAAATCGTCTTCGAGCGACATCACGAGGTCTTTCAGTTTGCTGAAATTGTTCATTGGGGGTTGTGGTTTGGGGGTGAAAAATGAATGGTTGGTGGTGTTAAGCCGGCCCTAATATACAGGGATTTCAAATGCAAGCAACTTTTTCCCATTTTTTTAAAAACCCCCTCCCCTGCTTTCAGAGGCCGATTTTGACTTGAAAAACCCCATTTGCAGCGAGTAGCGCTAAAGCCCTTAGCTTAGAATTGTTCAAAAACAAAAGCGCCGGTTACCCTCGCGGGCAGCCGGCGCAATGTGCCTTGGCGGGCTGTTTTAGGCCGTTTGCTGCGCGGCGGGCGCTTTGCTGTAAAGGCCTTTGTCGAGCTTGGTGGCCACGGTTTCAAAGGCTGCAATCGTTTCCTGCACGTCGGCCAGCGTGTGCACGGCCGTCGGAATCAGGCGCAGCATAATCACGCCCTTGGGCACCACCGGATACACCACAATGGAGCAGAAAATGCCGTGATTCTCGCGTAAATCGAAGGTTAGGGCCGTTGCGTCGGGAATTTCGCCGTTCAGGAACACGGGCGTCACCGGCGATTCGGTGGTGCCGATGTTGAAGCCTTTTTCCTTTAGGCCGCTTTGCAGGGCGCGCACCACGGTCCAGAGGTTTTCGCGGTACTCGGGGTGGTTGCGAATCAGCTCCAGGCGCTTCAGCGCGCCGATTACGAGGGGCATGGGCAGCGATTTGGCGAAAATCTGGCTGCGCATGTTGTAACGCAAATATTCAATAACGCTTTCGGGCCCGGCCACGAACGCGCCGATGCTGGCCATGCTCTTGGCGAAGGTGTAAAAAATCAGGTCTACGCCCTCGGTGCAGCCCAAATGTTCGGCCGTTCCGGCGCCCGTGGGGCCCAGCGTGCCGAAGCCGTGCGCGTCGTCGACGAAGATGCGGAAGTCGAATTTCTTCTTCAGTTCCACGATTTCGCGCAGCTTGCCGAGGTTGCCCGACATGCCGAACATGCCTTCGGTAATCACCAGAATGCCGCCGCCGGTTTCGTCGGTCATGCGCTTGGCGCGCTCAAGTTGCTTTTCGAGGTTGGCAATGTCGTTGTGCGGAAACACGAAGCGCTTGCCCTGGTGCAGGCGCACGCCGTCGATGATGCAGGCGTGCGACTCGGCGTCGTACACAATCACGTCGTGGCGGCCCACCAGCGCGTCGATGATGCTCACCACGCCCTGGTAGCCAAAGTTGAGGAGCAGGGCGCTGGGCTTGTGCACGAAGTCGGCCAGCTCATTTTCGAGGCGCTCGTGGTTGGTCGAGTTGCCGCTCATGATGCGGGCACCCATCGGGTAAGCCATGCCGTAGTCGGTGGCGCCGTCGATGTCGGCCTGCCGCACTTCGGGGTGATTGGCCAGGCCCAGGTAGTTGTTCAGGCTCCAGGTCAGCACCGTTTTGCCGCGGAATTGCATGCGGGGGTTGATTTCACCTTCGAGCTTGGGGAAGGTGAAGTAGCCGTGGGCGTAGTGCGAGTGCGAGCCAAGCGGGCCGCGGTTCGCCGAAATCCGGTCGAAAATATCCACTGAAAAAACGGGAATGAGGTGGTGATGTAACGCGCTGAAACGGCCGTTAAGGAGTTTTTAAGCTAACTCCCAACAGGCCCAACCACAAAGGTAGCCATAGGCCGCCGATGTGCATAATTTGGGCTTAATAACCGGGTAATGCCTGTTGGGTTTGCCGGCGGGGCCCGGTTTCGCAGTTTCTTTGTGGGCGCTTTTGATGCGTTGCATGTAATAAGGCGGTCATGCAGAGCGTAGCGAAGCATCTTGCCCGAAGTAAGTAAACCCATCGATTGGATTACATCGAGCGGTAAAGATGCTTCGCTGCGCTCTGCATGACCGTCTAACGAATCCCCAATCTTCCTCCCGACTTCCCTCCCACCCGCATGAAAAAAATCACCAAGCTGCTCGTCGCCAACCGGGGCGAAATTGCCCTGCGCGTATTGCGCTCGGCCAAGGAAATGGGCATTGCCACCGTGGCCATCTACTCCGAAGCCGACCGCAACGCCCTGCACGTGCGCTACGCCGACGAGGCCGTGTGCGTGGGCCCGCCCGCCTCGAAAGACAGCTACCTGCGCGGCGACAAGATTCTGGGAGTCTGCAAAGCGTTGGGCGTCGACGCAATTCACCCCGGCTACGGTTTCCTGTCGGAGAATGCCGGTTTTGCCCGCGCCGTGCGCGAGGCAGGCCTGATTTTCGTGGGTCCCTCACCCGAGGCCATGGAAATCATGGGCGACAAGCTCTCGGCCAAGCAGGCGGTGCTGGCCTATAATATTCCGCTGGTGCCGGGCACGGCCGAAGCCATTTCGGACGTGGCCGAGGCCAAGCGCATTGCCGAAGAAGTGGGTTTTCCCATCCTCATCAAGGCATCGGCCGGCGGTGGCGGCAAGGGAATGCGCATTGTTAATAATGCCGACGAGTTTGAGGAGCAGATGCAGCTGGCCATTAATGAGGCCGTGTCGGCGTTTGGCGATGGGGCGGTGTTCATTGAGAAGTTCGTGACCGGCCCGCGCCACATCGAAATTCAGGTATTGGGCGACGAGCATGGCAATATTGTGCACCTGTTTGAGCGCGAGTGCAGCATCCAGCGCCGCCACCAGAAGGTGATTGAGGAAGCGCCCTCCTCCGTGCTCACGCCCGAGCTGCGCGCCCGCATGGGCCAGTGCGCCGTGGACGTGGCCCGCGCCTGCGACTACACCGGCGCCGGTACCGTGGAGTTTCTGCTCGATGATAAGCGTAACTTCTATTTCCTAGAGATGAATACCCGCCTGCAGGTGGAGCACCCCGTGACGGAGCAAATCACCGGACTCGACCTGGTGAAGGAGCAAATTAAAGTGGCCCAGGGCGAGCCCCTCGCCTTCTCGCAGGCCGACCTCACCATCACTGGCCACGCCCTGGAGCTGCGCGTGTACGCCGAAGACCCGCAAAACAACTTCCTGCCCGACATCGGAACCCTGACCACCTACGTGCGCCCCCAGGGCCCCGGCGTGCGCGTGGATGACGGCTTCGAGCAGGGTATGGACATCCCGATTTACTACGACCCGATGATTGCCAAGCTGGTTACCTTCGGGGCCGACCGCGCTGAGGCCATTGCCCGCATGCTGCGCGCCATCGAGGAGTATCAAATCACGGGCATCGAAACCACGCTGGGCTTCGGCCGCTACGTGCTGACGCACCCCGCCTTCGTGAGCGGCGACTTCGATACGAACTTCATCAAGGACCATTTCACGCCCACCACCCTCGCCCCCGCCGCGCCGGACGAGGCCACGGCCAAAGTAGCCGCCGCGCTGGCTGCCATGCTGCTCAGCGAGAAGAAACCCAAAGCCGCTGCCGCCACTGGCGAAACGGCTGGCGCGGAGGGTTCGTCGGGCTGGCGGCGGAACCGGCTGGGGGTGCGGTAACGCCTTTATCACGCTTAAAAAGAAAGCCTGGCTGCATTAGCCAAGCTTTCTTTTTTGGCAGACTTTCCTATATAACGTGCGGTGCTTCTGCCTTTTTAAGTTTTGTCAGGATAATGGAGCGAGAGCCTACGGTTCATCCTGCTTAATGCGCGGGTCAAACTCGAAATCCTCCCAGCCCACAATCTTCACCTGCGCGAAATCCGGGTGGCGGGTGTTGAGCACGTAGTTATGCTCGTGGGCGATGATGGACGACGGCACCCGCAGGATGGCCGCCGTCTGGCGCTGGTACCAGGCGGCGCCCAGGGGCTGGCAGCGGGCATAGTGGCGCGGCAGTTGCCACTCGGGCGGCATTTGGGCCAGGGGTAGCTCTTCGATGGGCAGGGTGTCGGGCACGTCAATGCGGACGACTTTGAAGAGGCTGTTGAGGCCCTCGCCGCTGCGGTGCACTACGTTTTCGAGGCAGGCCAGGGCGCGGCTGCCGGCGGTATAGATGACCAGTTGGCCGCGCAGGTTCCAGCGGCCGGGGTTACCGGAGGCGACAAGCTCACCGGCGTATTTGGCCAGGCAGATGCGGTAGATTTCCACTGCGGTTTAGTTGTCGGTTGTTCGTTGTCAGTTGTCAGGGTTCTGTTGCCGAATTTGCCAGAACTTGCTGACAACCGACAACGAATAACTGACAACTAAACCGAATCAGGCAAAGTCGCCGTAGGCAATGCGGTCGACTTCGTCGGCTACCAGGTCGATGCCGCCGCTGGTTTCGAGCAGGGCGAGCGGGGGCTGGTTGTCGAGGCCGTAGGCGGGCTTGTCGAGCCAGCGGCGGAAGGCGGGCAGGGCGCCGAATACTTCTTCGCCCTGGCGGGCGAGGGCCAGCAGCTTGAGGATTTGCTCGCTGGCGGCGGGGCCGAGGCGCTTCTTGCCTTCGCGGTAGGCGCGCAGGGTTTTGGTGGTGGTGTGCAGCAGGGCGGCCAGCTCGTCGGCGCTGAGCTTGAGGAGGGCAGCCACGTCGAAGGCGATTTTGGCCGGCACGCCGGTGCGGGCCTCCATCACGAGGGCGAAGGAATCGGCCACGGTGGCTTGCAGGCCGCGCAGGGCGGGCGAATACACGGCGGCGGGTGCGGTGGCGGTGGCAGTCATAGGGATGTGAAATGAATTCTTACCCAAATATGGGAAATATTTCCCTGACAACGGGGAAATATTTCCTTTAGTTGCAGGAGCCCGACCGTAATAAGCATGTATGCCAGCCGGCAGGCGCGCTGCTGGTACGATGCAGCCAGTAGCGTCTGGCGAAACCGATGTGGCCTGGGCTGCGGTATTCACCTACCGATGCCTACTGGTAGGGACGCGTCCCGTATGCTTACCGTATTTCCAACGTTGCACCAATGGTTTTTCAGAAACAGCTGCGGCTGCCGGCCATGCGCCGGGGCTTCCACCTCATCACCGAGTACGTGCTGCAGGAGCTGCCCGAGCTGGCGCGGGTGCGAGCGGGCTTACTCCACGTGTTCATTCAGCACACCTCGGCCAGTTTGTGCCTCAATGAGAATGCCGACCCCACAGTACGCCAAGACTTCGAGCAGTTTTTCAACCGAACGGCGCCCGAAAACGCCCCCTACTTCCGCCACAACTCCGAAGGCCCCGACGACATGCCGGCTCACCTGAAAGCCGCGCTGCTGGGCAGCAGCGTCAGCATCCCGGTCATGAACGGGCGGCTGGCGCTGGGCACCTGGCAGGGCATTTACCTGGGCGAGCACCGCGACCACGGCGGCCAGCGGGCGCTGGTGCTTACGCTGATGGGCGAGTGAAGGAGGTATCAATTGCTCCAATAAGTAGCTTATACTACCGAAATCCTGCTGCGCGACGATGCGGTGCGCCACCTCGGCGACGCCCGCCGCGCCATCGAGAAGTTCGACGTGCGCGTACTCAGCCTAGAAAGCGCCCTGCCGAAGCTGGTAGCCGCCTACCGCAAAGCCCGCGAGATAGTGGACGCGGGGCACGGCGGGAAGCCAGATGCGGCGGCGGGTAAGTAGGCGCAGGAGTTGGAATAAGAAACCGCCCCGGCCGCGCTTGCGGCCGGGGCGGTTTTGATAGGTGATGCTATGAGGACAAAATTTTACCTACCTCGGCTCCGCGCAGGCAAATTATTTTTCCCACTACGTTACGAATTCGCTTTCTCCCGAAGGTTCCAGGTTGGTTACTTTTATGAAATAGAAACCGGTTTTTGCCGCTCCCATGCTTCCCCCCCTCCGCACCTACCTCCAACGCTTCGTGCCCAGCCTTAGCGATGCCGAGTGGGCCCCGCTGGCGGCGGCGCTGAGGCCGTGGCACTTGGTGCGGGGGGCGCACTTCGTGGAGGCCGGGCAGCGGCGGCCCGAGCTGGCCCTGCTGCTGCACGGCGCCTGCCGCCTCTACTACCCGCGGCCCGATGGCGAGGAGCGCACCACCTACTTCTTCTTCGAAAACCACCTGCTGGGCGATTACCCCGGCTGCCTCACCGGGCAGCCCAGCCAGCTCAGCATCCAGGCGCTGACGGACTGCGAGCTGGTGGTGTTCGACTACGCGGTGTTGCGGCGGCTCTACGACGAGTGGCCGGTGTATGAGCGGTTTGGCCGGCTCGTGGCCGAGTACCACCTCCTGGGCACCGATGCCCGGCTGGTGGAGCAGCTGCTCCTATCGCCCGAAGAGCGGTATCTGGCCCTGCTGCGCAGCGGCAAAACGAAGATTCTGGAGCGTGTTCCGCAGCACCTGGTGGCCAACTACCTGGGCATAACACCGGTGTCGCTAAGCCGTATTCGGGCGCGGGTGACGCGGGGAAGCGGCAAAAAGTAGCGGGAAAGTGGTGAAATCTGCGTGGTGGGCAGGACGTCTTTTTTTGTCCAGATGCCCACGACCAGACGGCATTTCTTAGCTTTTGTTAACGAGAAAGGGCACGGGGCCGTCGGAATTTTGGGTCATCATTCACCCAACCTTTTTGCCCCCATGAAAAACCTGCTGAAAACCGAAGAACTGGCCGAAATGCTGTTGGCCGTGGTGGTATTCGCCCAGCTGCCGTATGCCTGGTGGGTGCTGCCCGCCACCTTCTTACTGCCCGATTTGAGCATGCTGGGCTACCTGGCCGGGCCGCGGGTGGGCACTGCCAGCTACAACCTGTTTCATCACAAGGCGCTGGCAATAGCCGTGGGCCTGGCCGGGTGGGCGCTGGGGCAGCCGCTGCTGCTCCTGGCAGGCACCGTGCTGTTGTTCCACAGTGCCTTCGACCGGGTGCTGGGCTACGGGCTGAAGTACGCCACCGGCTTTAAGGATACCCATCTTGGGCAGATTGGACGGGCGTAAGCTTGCGCCAACACGACGGAAAACGCTTATAAAACTGCTGGCCAGGCGCTGCTTTTAGCAGGTCTCTCTACCCCACATACGCCCGCTCCCCTTCCACCTGCCGCACCAGGAACATGGCGGCCAGGGTATCGAGCAGGGGCTGGATTTTCTTCACGCTGCCGCGCTGGAAGCAGGCCGCCACCTGCGCACTGCCCAGCGGCGTGGGCAACAAATCCGGTGGGCTGCTACAGCAAATCGCCTACCTCGCGCACGCCCACCGGCCGCGCCACCGTGAAACCTTCGCCAAACTCCACCCCGATGATGTGGCCGAACTCCCGCGCCCGCGCCTCCATAAACCGGCCGAAGGCCTGGCTGGAAAGGTAGGTTTGCGGCGCATCCAAATCAGGGTTGAAAAACTGCGTTTTGAACGCCTGAATGGCTTCCCACTTTTTCTCCCAATGCGGCGTGATGTCGACCACGAAAGCGGGCGGCAGCTGCCGGTCCTGGATGTAGTGGTATACGTTTTTGGGCCGCCAGGCTTCCTGTGGTTGGCCGTCGTCGCCGAGGGTTTCAATCATGCGCAGGCCGGCCAGAAAACACGCATCAATGGCCAGTTGGGCCGCCCGGCCGTGGTCAGGGTGGCGGTCGGTGATGGCGTTGGCCAGCACCACGTCGGGCTGGTAGCGCCGGATGGCCGCAATGAGCAGCAGCTGGTGCTCCCGGTCGTTGCGGAAGAAACCGTCCGGCATTCCCAGGTTCTCGCGGATATCAATACCCAGAATTTTATTGGAAGCTGCCGCCTCCTCTGCCCGGGTGGCAGGTGTGCCGCGCGTACCTAACTCGCCCCGCGTGAAATCGACGATACCTACTTTCTTACCCACCGCCATGGCCGCCAGCAGCGTGCCGGTGCAGGACATTTCTACATCATCAGGATGCGCGCCGAGAGCCAGGATATCGAGTTTCATTTTAGTTGTCAGTTGGTCGTTGTCAGTTGTCAGGCCCAGTTGGAGCCAAACGGCCTAACAACTGACAGTACTTAACCAACAACTATTTTTTACTTAATACGCAGTTTCTTCCCTGGCTGCAAGGTGCGTACGCCAGGATTCAGCTTTTTGAGGGTGCTTACGCGCACACCGTAGCGCTCGGCTACTTCCGAGAGCGTATCGCCCGAGCGCACTTTGTGCGTTACGGTCTGGCGGGCGCGCGAGGGCGAACCGCTGCGACTGCTACGGCTGCGGCCAATGGCCCGGCTGTAGTAGTTGAACAGCGCCGAGGTAATCGTGAAATTGTCCTTCCGGAGCTTGTAGGCGGGGAAATCGTACATCAGCGCCGGGTTGATGGGGTTGCCCTGGTAGCGCACCTCGAAGTGCAGGTGCGAGCCGGTGCTGCGCCCGGTGCTACCGCCGTAGCCTATCAGCTGGCCGGCTTTTACGAAGGTGCCCACCGGCACCAGCGACTTGCTCAAGTGCCCGTAAATCGTTTCCAAGCCATTGTAGTGGCGCACCAGAATGTAGTTGCCGTAACCGCCGCCGTCCCAAGCCTGAATGCGCACGACGCCGTCGTAGGCGGCTCGTACCGAGTCGCCGGTTTCCAGGTCGAGGTCCATGCCGTAGTGCCAGCGGTAGCCCCGGAAGGCAAAGCCCGAGGTGATGGGCGTGGTCACGAGGGGCATTTTGGCGTAGCGCTGCCGGGGCACATCGGTGAGGTGCAGCTTCAGCGAGTCGCGGTAGCTGCGGCCGTCCACGCGGTACGGGTTCACGCGGTGCGTATCCCAGATGGAATAATAGCCGGCCACTTTCACCCACGACGAATCGATGAGCACTTCCTCCGACATCTCCACGATTTCCTGCCCGCCCTCGTCCAGCGTCGTCGTGTCTTCGCTCACGATGCTGAGCTTTTTGGCCGGGTTGAAGTAAATGGACTTCGCGGCATCGGAATTATCGTCGGGCAATTCCTCTGTTTCAATCACCGTGGTCGTATCGGGGCGCACGTAGCGCATCTTCGGCGTTTTAATGCGGAAGAAATCCGAGTTGCCGGTGCTGCCGGTTTTCGCCTTGCTGCGCGGCGTCTTCCGCTTTTGCGCCTGGGCCGGGTTCAGGCCCGCCAGCAGCCAAAGCAACGCCAGCAACAGCAGCGCCGGACGCAAAGATGTTGTTTTCAGGAAAGTCAAAAGCAATGTTTTTTAGTCAGTAATCAACAGCACGTCATGCTGGCTTGCCGAAGCATCTCTACTGCGTAACTAATCCTTTCGATTGAGTTCACTCCTGCGGTAGAGATGCTTCGACAAGCTCAGCATGACGTGCTGTTGCTATGACGTTCAGAGCGCAAATTTAGTGTATGCCCATGGCCGCGAGGTAGCGCTCGGCGTCGAGCGCGGCCATGCAGCCGGTGCCGGCGGCCGTCACGGCCTGGCGGTAGGTGTAGTCCTGCACGTCGCCGCAAGCAAATACGCCGTCGATGTTGGTCTTGCTGCTGCCAGGAATCGTCTTCAGGTAACCCTGCTCGTCGTGGTGCAGGTAGGGCTGGAAAATCTTCGAATTCGGCTCGTGCCCAATGGCCACAAAGAAACCCGTCAGCGGAATCTCCCGCGTTTCGTGCGTCAGTACGTTTTTCACGCGCACGCCTTCCACCGAATGCTCACCCAGAATCTCATCCGTCACGGTGTCGAACAGCACCTCAATCTTGGGATTGTCGAGCACGCGCTTCTGCATAATTTTCGAGGCTTTCATCTCGCTCTTGCGCACAATCATGGTCACTTTGCTCGCCAGATTGGCCAAGTAAGTGGCCTCCTCAGCAGCCGTGTCGCCGGCACCCACAATGGCCACTTCCTGCCCACGATAGAAGAACCCGTCGCACACGGCGCAGGCCGATACGCCCGAGCCGTTCAGCTTGGCCTCCGACGGCAGGCCCAGCCACTTGGCCGAAGCGCCGGTGGCAATAATCACGGCATCCGCCGTCAGTTCCGTGGTTTCGTCAATCGTGATTTTGCGCGGTGTTACCGAAAAATCCACCGCCGTCGCAATACCGTAGCGAATATCCGTTCCGAAGCGAGTGGCTTGCTTTTTCAAGTCCTCCATCATCTCCGGGCCCATAATTCCATCCGGGTAGCCAGGAAAATTTTCCACGTCGTTGGTAATCGTGAGCTGTCCGCCGGGCTGCAAACCCATGTACATGACGGGCGCCATGTTGGCCCGGGCAGCATAGATAGCGGCAGTGTAACCAGCGGGGCCGGAGCCAATAATCAGGCACTTAATGTGTTCAGCCATCGTGTCGTGCGGCAAGCATTGGCCTGCCGTTTAAAAAGCTAATTTTCAGAATAAAAGTGTTGCGGCAAGCGAAAGCTCACCGCACAAATTGTACAAAAAACCCCAACCTTACAGCCGGGGTTTTTGCAACAACAAAACTAAGCAGAAGTTAGCCCAGGTACGGCTTCAGCGCCTTCGAGCGCGACGTGTGCCGCAACCGCCGAATGGCCTTTTCCTTAATCTGACGCACCCGCTCGCGGGTCAGGTTAAACTTCTCGCCAATTTCTTCCAGCGTCAGCGCAGCTTCGCCGTTCAAACCGAAGTAGAGCGTAATCACGTCCGCCTCACGCTTGGTGAGCGTGCTTAAAGCGCGCTGCACCTCCTTGCGGAGCGAGTCGTTCATCAGCGCCATGTCCGGCGACTCTTCGTCCTCGTTTTCGAGTACGTCGAGCAGACGGTTTTCCTCGCCCTGCACAAACGGTGCATCTACCGATACGTGGCGGCCCGAAATTTTGAGCGTGTCCACCACTTCCGAGGTGGTCAGCTCCAGTACTTCGGCAATTTCTTCCGGCGAAGGCTCGCGCTCGAACTTCTGCTCCAGCTCCGAGAAGGATTTGCTGATTTTGTTCAGCGAACCCACCCGATTCAGGGGCAGACGCACGATGCGGCTCTGCTCAGCCAAGGCTTGCAGAATCGACTGACGAATCCACCAAACGGCGTACGAGATGAATTTAAAGCCACGGGTTTCGTCAAAGCGCTTGGCGGCTTTGATAAGGCCGAGGTTGCCTTCGTTGATGAGGTCACCGAGGCTAAGCCCCTGGTTCTGATACTGCTTGGCCACCGACACCACGAAGCGCAGGTTGGCCTTCGTCAGCTTTTCCAGCGCTTGCTGGTCCCCGTCGCGGATGCGCTGCGCGAGCGTCACCTCCTCGTCGGGCGTGAGCAAATCAACCTTGCCAATCTCCTGGAGATATTTATCCAGCGACTGGCTTTCGCGGTTGGTAATCTGCTTACTAATTTTTAGCTGTCTCATTGGGGACTAGGTAAGAACGATATCTGAGTGGGGTTATACGTAAGAAAATGCCGTTCGGGCAGTCCCTAAGTCAGAGGAAGCCAACAGGCCTCCCCCGACATTAGTTCAGACCTTACGGCCGGGCTTTAAGCTTTGGCTTCGCCATTGCTGGCGGCCGCACCTTCCGGTTTCGGCAGCAGCACTTTGCGCGAGAGCCGGTATTTGCCGGTTTTCTTGTCGATTTCCACCAGTTTCACGTCGATGTCCTGCCCCACTTCCAACAAGCCTTCCAGCGTCTGAATCCGCTCGTGCGTCACTTCCGAGATGTGCAGCAGGCCGTCTTTGCCCGGCATAATCTCCACGAAAGCGCCGTAGGGCTGAATGCTACGCACCTTGCCCTTGTACACCTCGCCCACTTCGGGCTGGGCCGCGATGGCACGGATACGGTCGATGGCGCCCTGCATGTCCTCCTGGTTAGAGGCATAAATGCTTACGTGGCCCTTCTCGTCCTTCTCCTCGATAATCACCGTGGCGTTGGTGTCCTTCTGAATCTGCTGAATCACCTTGCCGCCCGGCCCGATTACCGCGCCAATAAATTCTTTGTCAATCAACATCTTGTGCGAACGCGGCGTGTGCGCCTTCAGCTCCGCAGCCGGGGCCGAAATCGTCTTCGCCATTTCGCGCAGGATGTGCAGGCGGCCTTCGCGGGCCTGATGTAGCGCTGCGGTCAGAATCTCATTGCTCAGGCCCTGGATTTTGATGTCCATCTGGCAGGCGCAAATGCCTTTCTCGGTGCCGGTTACCTTGAAGTCCATGTCGCCGAGGTGGTCTTCGTCGCCGAGAATGTCGCTCAGTACGGCGTACTCACCGGTTTCCTTGTCCTGCACGAGGCCCATGGCGATACCGGCCACAGGAGCCGATACTTTCACCCCGGCGTCCATCAGCGCCAGCGAACCAGCGCACACGGTAGCCATCGATGAAGAGCCGTTCGACTCCAGGATATCCGACACGATGCGGATGGTGTAGGGGTTTTCCTCATCCGAAGGCAGCACCTGCTTCAGCGAGCGCAGGGCCAGATTGCCGTGGCCGATTTCGCGGCGGCCGGCGCCGCGGTTGGGCTTCACTTCGCCGGTCGAGAAACCGGGGAAGTTGTAGTGCAGCATGAATTTCGAGTAGCCCTTGGTGAGCGGCTGGTCCACAATCTGCTCGTCCAGCTTGGTGCCAAGCGTCACCGTGGTGAGGCTTTGCGTCTCGCCGCGGGTGAAAATGGCCGAGCCGTGAGCGCCGGGCAAATAGTTGATTTCCGACCAGATGGGGCGGATTTCGGTGAGCTGACGGCCGTCGAGACGAACCCGCTCCTTCACCATCATGTCACGAATAGCCTTCTTCTCGGCCGAACCATAGTAGCGGCTGAACATTTTCATGTCCAGCTCCGGCTGCTCAGCTACCAGCTTGTCAAGGAAAGCCTTCTTCACGCCCGAGAAGCCTTCCTTGCGGCCGGCCTTCTTGGTGTTGCCCGAGCGGGCCACGTCGTAAGCACCCTGGTAGATGCCTTCGTGGATGAGCTTTTTGAGGGCTTCGTTCTCTTCGTACTTGGGGTATTCGCGGGGCTGCGATTCCGGCGTGCGGCCCACGGCCAACGCCAGTTCGGTCTGCAGTTGGCACTGGGCCTTGATGGCTTCGTGGCCGAAGGCAATGGCCGCCACCATTTCTTCTTCGCTCACTTCCTGCATGGCACCTTCCACCATGGCCACGGAGTCGGCAGTAGCGCCCACCATCAGGTCCATATCGGCGCGGGCCAGGTCGGAAGTCTTGGGGTTAATCTGGAACTGGCCGTCGATGCGCGCCACGCGCACTTCGGAAATCGGGCCAGCAAACGGGATGTCGGAAATCGACAGGGCAGCCGAAGCGGCCAGGGCAGCCAAAGCATCAGGCTGCACCTCTTTATCGGCCGAGATGAGGGTAATCATCACCTGCACCTCGTAGTGGTAGTCTTTGGGGAACATCGGCCGCAAGATGCGGTCGACGAGGCGGCAAATCAGGATTTCGTAGTCGCTCAGGCGGCCTTCGCGGCGCTGAAACGAGCCGGGAATCTTGCCGGCCGAGCCGAATTTCTCCTGATAATCAACCGACAGGGGCAGAAAATCAACGCCTTCGCGCTGGCTCGGGGCCGAAACCACCGTAGCGAGCAGCATGGTATCGCCGAGACGAACCACGACGGCGCCGTCGGCGAATTTGGCCAGCTTGCCGGTTTCGATGGAGATAACGCGGCCGTCGGGCAGCGCCAGGGTTTTGGTAATGGCGTGGGGTTGGGACATCAGCGGGATTTGCTTGGAAAAGCGACAGCGGGCGAGCAGCCAAAAACGAGCACCGCGCACGGCCCTCGTTACTCAAACTAAACACAACAGTGCCCCGATGGCAAAACAGCGTTTCGGGCCGGCCCCGGGGCCAAACCAACCCGAACAAAAAAAGAGTAGGGAACCTTCGTTGGAAGGCTCCCTACTCTCAGATTCTGGACTTACTTGCGGATGCCCAGCTCCTTGATGATGGCGCGGTAGCGGTTGATTTCGCGGTGCTGCAGATAATCCAGCATGCTGCGACGCTTACCTACGAGCTTGAGGAGGCCCAGGCGGGTGCTGTGGTCCTTCTTGTTCACCTTCAGGTGCTCGGTGAGGTGGGTGATGCGGTGGGTGAAAAGGGCGATTTGCGACTCGGCCGAACCGGTATCGGTTTTCACTTTCTGCAGGCTGTTCTTTTCGAAGATGGCCTGTTTGGCTTCGGTATTTAAAATCATCGGTTGATAGGTGTTACCCCGTCTTAGATTTTAGGATAAAAAAAGAAATTTCGTTACCCCACACATTGGGGTGCCGCAAAGGTACGAAATTTAAAAACAGGATGAAAGGCCGGCATCGAGATTTCTACGCGGCCACTTCCTCCTCCGGCTCCGTGATTTTGCGCAGGGCCGGAATGCCCAGGCGTTGCGGCAGCCGCCGCCAGAAATCAAGTTCCAACAGGCCCGAATCGTTGTAGGCCTGGTAAAGAAAGAACAGTCCCGCCGGTAGCAGCACCAAGTTCGACATCCACATGCCCACGCCTACCGGCATCACGAATTCGCGGCCGTATTTCTCGCCCATGATGCTGAGCACGTAGTACACGATAAAAAACAGGATGGAAATGAGGATGGGCACCCCCAATCCACCCTTTTTAATGATGGAGCCGAGCGGCGCACCAATCAAAAACATCAGCAGCACCGCCACGGACTGCGTGTATTTGCGGTACACCTCGATGCGGAAAAGGGCTGAGTTGCGAGCGTACTCATTCAGGCGCTCGGCAGTAGAGTTGGCAAAACCCAAGAGGTTACGGGCCCGATTCTGAGCCTGCTCCAGAATGGAACTGGTGACGGGAGCCAGCTTCTTAGTGGCCACCTGAATCACTTCGGATTTATGGTTGGCAGCCTGCCCTGTAGTATCAAACCGGGCATAAGTGTAATAGGCATTCATCTGCCGAGGCACCTGTTGCTCTTCGTGGTGCAGCTTGTGTTGCACCGAGTCCGTCGCCTCGTGTAGCTGCGCAATGTTGAGCATCATGCGATTTGTCGAGAATAGCTCCTTCTGGGTCTGGCCCAAGCCGAATGACGCCAAAGAGAACGTTACCATGTTGTGGTCGAAGCCCTGGCGGATAAAGCTAGCCCCGGCCCGGTCCGACGCATCGGGCTGCTCCACGTAGCTGTGGCCGTGGTAAAGCTCCAGCCCCAGGTAGCCGCCGTTGAAGCGCGTGAACATCCGACCGGAGTCAGCCAGCATCACCGTCGAATTGCCCGACTTCTGGGTATGGTCGTAAATCATCACCCCGTGCAGGTGGTCGCCATTTTCGCCGGTTTTCTTGTCGACTTTGATAGTGTACCCGGGAATGCCGCTGTAAAACACGCCTTCGCGGATATCAAGAGCCAGCTTCTTCTGCCGCACATCCCAGAGCAAGCTGTAGGCATTCAGGTTAGCTTTCGGCACAATGTTCTCGTTGAACCAGAACGCGCCTACTGCCAGCCCTATCGTGAGCAGCAGCACCGGCCGTAGAATGCGCGTGAGGGCAATGCCCGAGGCTTTGATGGCCGTGAGTTCATGGTGTTCGCCCAAATTGCCGTACGTCATCAGCGAGGACAGTAGCACTGCCAGCGGTAGCGAAACCGGCACGATGAGTACGCTGAAGTAGAACAGCAACTTCAAAAGCACCGCCGTGCCCAAATCCTTGCCGATGATGTCATCGAGGTATTTGAGCAGCGTGTGGGTGAGCAGAATAAACTGCACTACCGCAAAAGTGAGCAAAAACGGCCCGGCAAAGGCCTTTAGAATGAGCTTATCGAGCTTTTTGAGCATAATCGAAATCAGAAAGAGCAGTTCCAACCGCGCAGTGCCAACGCACCGGAGTCAAAAAAAGTACCCCGCCGGCCGGGCCGACGGGGTACGCGGTGCCTGCGAAGCCGTAAAGTTAGCCCCCTACCTGTTCGCGTAGCTTGGCCACGAGGCCTTCCCACATTTCCTGCTGCTCGGCCGGGTCGTGGGCCGAAGAGTAATCCACGACGCGCAAATACACTTCGTCCGTCACCTGCGACGAATCGAGTGAGAATTCGAGGTAGTTGGCATCGGGCAGCAAGTGGCGCTGCTCGTCGAGAAAAACAAAGCGCACGGCGCGGTTTAGGCGCTGGCCCGAAATTTCGGCATAATGGTTCTCGTGGTCCCAGATAAAATTGAGCCGCTGCCCCTCTACGTAGCGCACATCGTCGCAAAACCACTGCGTGAGGCCCGAGGCCGTAGCCAGATAGGGAAAAAGAATTTTGGGCGACGCGTTGACGGGAAATTCCGCTACGAAGCGCGCTTTCGTTTGAGTATCAGATAAAGCCATTGGAGGAAGTCGAAAATTCGGCGCCCCCCTTGGTGCAATATCAACGGGGCGCAACATAAAAACAGTGTTTTTTTGGGCTGTGGGCTTGCACGGCGGGTTTTCGTCACCGTACCTTTGCACCCACAAAACCCGGCGGGGTAGCTCAGCTGGTTAGAGCACAGGATTCATAACCCTGAGGTCGGCGGTTCGAGCCCGCCTCCCGCTACGTCGAAAACCGTTTCAGCACTGCGCTGGAGCGGTTTTTTCGTTTCCGGCCGTTTGTCTCAAACGCCACTTTAGCGGTTCAACGTATCAAACGGCGCGGAATGGAAAAGCCTGAAACAAGAAGACGCTGGACCCACACAGTGGCCAGCGTCTTCTTGGTCAATAGTAGCCGGGGCGACTACTTCGCTTTTTCCACGATGCCTTTGAAGGCTTCGGGGTGGTTCAGGGCCAAGTCAGCCAGTACTTTGCGGTTGAGCTCGATGCCGGCCTTTTTCAGGCCGCCCATCAGCTGCGAGTACGAAAGGCCGTGCTCACGAGCACCGGCGTTGATACGCTGAATCCAGAGGGCGCGGAATTCGCGCTTCTTTACTTTACGGTCACGGTAAGCGTAGAGGAGGCCTTTTTCAACGGCGTTCTTGGCTACGGTCCACACGTTTTTGCGACGGCCGTAATAGCCTTTCGCCAAACGCATGATTTTCTTACGGCGGTGGCGCGAGGCCACGTGGTTGACACTTCTTGGCATAACCTTGAGAGTTTTTGGCAGCCGGCGACGGGTTAAGTCTTAGAGCCGGAAGCCTGGTGAAAATTGCTTGTTAGTTAACTCAGATGTTGAGCATCTGACGCACGCGGTTCATGTCGGCGCTGCTTACCAAGCCGGTGTGGGTCAGGCCGCGCTTCTGCTTGGTCGTCTTCTTGGTCAGAATGTGCGATTTGAAGGCGTGCTTCCGCTTCACCTTGCCCGTTCCGGTGAGCGCAAAGCGCTTCTTGGCACCGGATTTCGTCTTTACTTTCGGCATTGTAGTGGTTGTTGGAGGGTTGGTTGTTGATTGTTGATTGCTCACTGACCAGAGGTCGGGAAGCCATCTTCAACCGGGTAAATGCTATTCGGCGGCTTCGGCAGCAGGAGCTGCAGCCGTTTCGGAGGTCTTGTCGGCGGCGTCAGCTTTGGGCTCGGCGGGCTTGGGAGCCTTGGGCTTGGCATCGGCTGGGGCAGCAGGCTTAGCAGAAGCCGCCGCAGCCGCTTTGGCTACTACTGCGGCTTTGGGCGCGAGGTAGAGGAACATGCGCTTGCCTTCGAGCTTGGGCAACTGCTCTACTTTGGCCAGGTCCTCGAGGGCCTGGGCAAACTTGAGCAGCAGGATTTCGCCGCGCTCCTTGAAGACGATGCTGCGGCCCACGAAGTGCACGTAGCTCTTGATTTTCGCGCCTTCGCGCAAAAACTCCTGGGCGTGCTTCACCTTAAAGGCAAAGTCGTGCTCGTCGGTGTTGGGGCCGAAACGGATTTCCTTGAGGACGACTTTGGTCTGCTTGGCCTTCAGCTCGCGGGTTTTCTTCTTCTGCTCGTACTTGAATTTCGAGTAGTCGATGACGCGGCAAACGGGCGGCGTGGCCGTGGGCGAAATCTCAACAAGGTCGAGGTTTTGCTCCTGGGCCATTTTGCGGGCCTGGTCGGTTGGGTAAACGCCTTGCTCGACGTTGTCGCCAACGAGACGCACTTCGCGGGCCGTGATTTTCTGGTTGATTTTGAACGGCTCTTCCACCTGCTGGCGGGGCACGTACCGACGATTCGGGGTTGCTATGGTTTGGTCCTCCTGCTAAAAAAGTGGCGGGGAATGAGATTCTAAGCGGTTTAGGCCGGGTAAGGCCTGGCTATCAAGGGGCAAATATCGTTATTTAAAATTGGAAAGGCAAGTCGGTGGCTGAAGGAATTTATGTAGGGCACTGCTAAAAGAAGTCATCGCATAAATAAAGAACGTCATGCAGAGCGTAGCGAAGCATCTTTACCGCAGTAGTAAAAATGATTACTTGCACGGTAAAGATGCTTCGCTACGCTCTGCATGACGTTCTTTTTCAGAACGTTCAGCTCCAATTTCTGCTAACGACTTACATCGCCTCCACCATCTGGCTCTGCACGCTCTTCACAAAGTCAGCCAGCGGCATCGAGCCGAGGTCGCCCTCGCCGTGTTTGCGCACGGAAATAATATTGTCCTGGGCTTCCTTCTCACCTACTACCAGCAGATAAGGGATTTTACCCATTTCGGCGTCGCGGATTTTGCGGCCGATGCGCTCGTCGCGGCCATCCACGGTGCCGCGCAAGTCGTGCTGCTCCAGCTGGGCCTTCACCTGGTAGGCGTAGTCACTATACTTATCGGAAATGGGCAGCACGATGAACTGCTCGGGCGTGAGCCAAAGCGGGAAGTTGCCGCCGCAATGCTCGATGAGTACGGCTACGAAGCGCTCGAGCGAACCGAAGGGAGCGCGGTGAATCATCACCGGGCGCTGCTTGGAGTTGTCGGCGGCGGTGTATTCGAGGTCGAAGCGCTCGGGCAGGTTGTAGTCGACCTGGATGGTGCCCAACTGCCAGCGGCGGCCGATGGCGTCGCGCACCATGAAGTCGAGTTTAGGGCCGTAGAAGGCGGCTTCGCCCAGTTCGGTGGTGGTAGTGAGGCCTTTTTCGGCGGCAGCTTCGATGATAGCGCTTTCGGCCAGGGCCCAGTTTTCGTCGGTGCCGATGTACTTGGCTTTGTTTTCGGGGTCGCGGAGCGAAATCTGGGCGGTGAAATCATTGAAATCGAGCGCCTTCAGCACGTAGAGCACGATGTCAATCACCTTCATAAACTCGTCCTTCACCTGGTCGGGGCGGCAGAACAGGTGGGCGTCGTCCTGCGTGAAACCGCGCACGCGGGTCAGGCCGTGCAGCTCGCCCGACTGCTCGTAGCGGTACACGGTGCCGAACTCGGCGAAGCGCACGGGCAGGTCGCGGTAGCTGCGGGGCTCGGTTTTGTATATTTCGCAGTGGTGCGGGCAGTTCATCGGCTTGAGGAAGAATTCCTCGCCGGGGTTGGGCGTTTTGATGGGCTGGAAGGAGTCGGCGCCGTACTTTTCGTAGTGGCCGCTGGTCACGTACAACTCCTTGGCGCCGATGTGGGGCGTGACCACGGGCAGGTAGCCGGCCTTCACCTGGGCCTTGCGCAGGAACTGCTCGAGGCGCTCGCGCAGGGCGGTGCCTTTGGGCAGCCACAGGGGCAGCCCCGCGCCTACTTTCTCCGAGAAAGCAAACAGCTTTAACTCTTTGCCGAGCTTGCGGTGGTCGCGGCGCTTGGCTTCTTCGAGGCGCTCGAGGTACTCGGTAAGGTCCTTGGCTTTGGGGAAGGTGATGCCGTACACGCGCGTCAGCTGCTGGCGGTTAGCATCGCCGCGCCAGAATACGCCGCCCACGTTCATCAGCTTAGCCGCCTTGATGGTGCCGGTGTCGGGGATGTGCGGGCCGCGGCAGAGGTCGGTGAAGTTGCCCTGCGTGTAGAAGGTGATATTGCCGTCTTCGAGGCCGTCAATCAGCTCCAGCTTGTAGGGGTCCTGCTTTTCGGTGAAGTAGGCGATGGCGTCGGCTTTCGAAACCTCCTTGCGCTCGTAGCGGCTTTTATTTTTGGCCAGCTCGAGCATCTTCTTCTCGATTTCGGGGAAGTCTTCGCTGCTGATGCTGCGGCCTTCGCCAAGGTCGACATCGTAGTAGAAACCGTTTTCGATAGCCGGGCCGATGGCCAGCTTCACGCCGGGGTACAGGGCTTCGAGCGCCTCGGCCATGAGGTGGGCCGAGGAGTGCCAATAGGTGGATTTGCCGGCGGTGTCGTTCCAGGTAATGATGCTGACGGTGGCGTTGTCGGGCAGGGGGCGGTGGAGGTCGCGCACGTCACCGTTGACGGTGACGGCGAGGGCATTGCGGGCAAGGCCTTCGGAGATGCTGGCGGCGACGTCGTAGCCGGTAGCGCCGTCGGGCAGCTGGCGCTGGGAGCCGTCGGGGAGGGTGATGTTGAGCATAATACTAAGTAAAAAGGCCCCGCGTGGGGCAGGCAGGGCGCAAGTTAGCACTTGCGCCGGGAGGGCGGGCAATTTTTCAATCCCGAAAATACTGGCGTGTTGGAAAGCGTGTCCCCTCCTACTGGGCAGACGAGGGTTTCAACACATTCACCGGGGCCAGTGGTTCAAGGCCAGTGGTGCGGGGCGGGCGGCGCAAAAGCGGCCGGGAGTGGCGGCGCAGACTATCAGGCAGCGTGGCATCACCCATTTTCCAGGCCTTGAAGGTCCAGTGCGGATTGCCGGGGTTTTCGGCCACCAGCAGGCGGTATTGGGTCAGGGCTTCGGGCAGGCGGTTCTGGGCTTCCAATGCTTCGGCCAGCAGCGCGCGGGCCTGGGGCAGGCGCGGGTTGCGGCGCAGGGCCCGGGCCATGTGCGCCACTACGGCGGCCGGCTGACGGGTTTTGGCCGCCGCCAGGCCCAGGCGGTAGTCGGCCCGGTACACGGTCGTATCGAGGAACAGGGCGCGGCGGTAGTACCAGAAAGCACTGTCGGGGCGGCCCTGCAGCTCCAGTTGGCGGCCATAATCGTAGCGCAATTGGCCCGATGCCGTATCGAGCTTCATGCCAAGCGCGGCGTAGCGGGCAGCATCGGCCGGAATGCGCCAGGCATTCAGCAGGAAGGCCAGCTGGTGGAGGATTTCGGGCTCGCGGGGGTCACGGGCCAGGGCGTCCTGCAGGTATTGCACGGCGGTACTGGTGTCGGCGGTGGCGGCGTAGGCGAGGCCTTTATAGAAGAGAGCCGCGGGTTGGTCGGGGTCGAGGCGCAGAGTGCGGTCGAGGTTATCGAGGGCAGCGGAGTAATTGCGAGCCGCGAGGTGGGTTTCGCCCACCAGCAGCGGCAGCTCAGGGCCACGAAAGCCGTGGTCGGCTGCCTGCCGGGCAGCGGCCAAGGCTTCGTTGAGTTGCCCTAAAGCACGGTAAGCCCGGGCCTGCAGAAAGTAGAGGCTGCCATCGGTATCATCAATGCCGAGCGCGCGGGCCGCATCGGCCAAAGCGGCACGGGGCTGGCCGGCGGCCAGGCGAAGCGTGGCGCGGCGGGCCAGCAACGCCGTGTTGCGGGGGTCGCGCTGAATGGCCCCGTTCAGTTCGTCGGCCTGCACGCGGGGACCGCTTTGTATGGTGGCCAGGTCAATAAGGGTATCGGCCCGCTCGGCTGGCGCCGCCTGGCAGCCGGCAAGCATAACCAAGAACCCAAAAAAACGGCGGCGGATTATCATGCTCAACTACACCTAAAACTTTTCAAAAGTAGCACCAGCAAATCGTTGTGCTGCCGGGAACGGATTTGCGGTATTTCAGCTTGTCAGCTCAACTACCAGATTAGGTTATGTTGTGAAGAGTTGATTTCAACTGTACGAACTCTGAAAAACTCGCAAACTGCTGCTTAAAAAAGTGCTTTTTCCTCGCTAAATATCACTTTCATTTCCTTTTACTTTGGTAGCTTTGTAAGAGGCATTTTTCCCACATTAACACTTTACATGAAGCACATTTTCTCTGTTAACTTACTGCGCCAAGGACTGGCAGTAGGATTAATCGGCCTATTTTACTCGGGCAGCTTCTATATGGCTCAGATGCCGCATGGCAGCAAGCAAGCGGCCTTTATAGAGCAATGGCTGGAAGGCAACGAGGAAGAAGGCGATGCCGACGGTGACCGCGTTTTCGCCGACCGGCCCGACTTGGCACTGGAACAGGAATTGGAGCTCACACGTGACCCCGCCACTGGCCTCGTACCCCGCCAGCGCCTGCTAGCTGCCGCCCAATACAACGAGAAAATGTTGGCTGCAATGGCCGGCCAACGGCCATCGGCCGGCGTACTTTCCAATGCTACCTGGACCGAGCGGGGGCCGTCGAACGTGGCCGGCCGCGTGCTGGGTTTATTGATTGACCCCACGGACCCCAGCGGCAACACCATTTGGGCGGGCTCGGCCGGTGGCGGGCTCTGGAAAGGTACCAACGCCACGACCAGCAACATCCAGTGGACCAACGTCAACTCGTTCCTGACCAACCTGGCGGTGACGACGATTGCGGCAGGCCCGGCCTCACAGCCGACGGTGATGTATTGCGGCACCGGCGAAGGGTATTTCAATTCCGATGCGATTCAGGGCGCGGGCATCTGGAAATCGACGAACAACGGCAGCACCTGGACGCAACTGGCCAGCACCAACAACATCAACTTTGCCTACGTGCAGAAAATACTGGTGCACCCGGTGACGGGCGATGTATACGCTGCCACCCGTAACGGGCTGTTCCGCAGCCAGAACGGCGGCAGCACCTGGACGGCCGTACTGTCTAACAACGTAGCCCCGGCGACGGCAACGGCACGGGTCGCGGACATTGAGATTGCGGCCGACAATACGCTGTTTGTAGCGATGGGCATTTTCTCGACCGACGGTATTTACCGTTCGACCACCGGCGATGCCGGCTCGTGGACCAAACTCAACACCCTGACCGGTTCGGGCTTGCCCACCACGGGCTACCAGCGCATCGAACTGGCTTGCGCCCCCTCCGACGCCAACCGCATCTATGCGCTGTTCCAATCGTCGGCCACAGGCTATCCTTTCCTCAATATCTTCCGCTCGATGGACAAGGGCAACACCTGGGAGGCCCTGGCCCGCCCCGGTGCCACGGCCACCAATACCACGTTCGACTTCACCAACGGGCAGGGCTGGTACGACCTGGCCGCTGCCGTGTCGCCGGCCGACCCCAACGCGTTGTATGTAGGCGGGCTGGACCTGTGGTTTACCAGCGATGGCGGCAGCGCTACGCCCACCACCATCACTTGGGACCACGAGTCGGCCTGGAACACCACCACTACTTCGCCTTACTACGTGCATGCCGACCAACACGCCATTGCGTTTGTGCCCACTACCGTGGCACCGGCCAACAAAGCCTTCTTTGGCAGCGACGGCGGCGTAGCTTACTCGGCTGACGCTTCTATCAGCAATGCCAATGAGCCGCAATTCAGCCAGCGCAACACCAACTTTAACGTGACGCAATTTTATGCGCTGGCCGTGCACCCGACCAATTATAATTTCTTTCTGGCCGGTGCCCAGGACAACGGAACCCAACGGTTCACGGCCACGGGCGTGAACTCGACTACGATGGTGACCGGCGGCGACGGGGGTTTTTGTGCCATCGACCAGGATAACCCGGCCGTGCAGTTTACGAGCTACGTGTACAATCAGTACCGGCGCTCCCTCAATGGCGGCACCAGCTTTACCAACTTCAACATCAGCGCTTCGCTCGGCTCGTTCATCAACCCATTTGAGTACGACAGCCAGGCCAACATCCTGTACGCCTGCCACAACACCGATACCTACCTAGCCTGGACCAACGCCGGTGACCCGGCGGCTACCACGGCCACAACCATCAATCCCAGCCTGGGCACCGGGGCGGGTAAGGTAACGCACATCGCGGTATCGCCCCTCACCCGGAAGCGTATCTACGTGGGCACCAACGCGGGCAAAGTCCTGCTGGTTGATAGCGCGCATACGCTTACCCCTATTGTACGCACGTTGCGCACGGGCACGGCCAGTACTTCGGTGTCGTGCATCGCCATCGACCCGGCCAACGAGAAGCATCTGCTCGTTACGTATTCGAACTACGGCATTGTGAGTGTATTCGAAACCCGCGATGCCGATGCCACTGCTCCTACCTGGACCAGCGTGGAGGGCGCTCTGCCCGACATGCCGGTGCGCTGGGCTCTGTTTGACCCGCGTAACACTGCCCGGGCCATGCTTGCTACCGAAATGGGCGTGTACTCGACGGAGCTGCTCAATGGTACTTCTACCGTCTGGACACCAGCCAGCAGCGGCCTGGCTTACACCCGCGTCGAAATGCTCCGCTACCGTTCGGGCGACCAGTTGGTGGCTGCTGCTACGCACGGCCGGGGGTTGTTCACTTCCGATGTGTTTTACACTGCCGGAGCGGGTCTGGCGTCGAAGCCTTCCGCAGCTGACTTGTTCACGTCAGCCTACCCCAACCCATTCAGCAGTGAGCTGAACCTGGACTTGGCCCCGGCCGCTGCCCGCACGCCAACCACCGCCTACCTGGCCGATGCGCTGGGCCGGCGCGTGTTCAGCACCACAGTGCAGCCCGCTAATGGGGCGCTGCATCTCACGGTGCCCACGTCGGTGGCGCCGGGCAACTATACGCTGGTAGTGAGCCAAGGCGGCCGGCAAACCAGCCGCCGCGTGACGAAGCAATAAGCGAAATACGTCCTTAGCCCAAAAAGCCCTGATGAGCCGCGCGACCTGTGCGCTGTTCATCAGGGCTTTTTGTTGGCTGTATCCAGCGGTATGGCCACGCGCAAGGTCGGGGATGAAGTATTTACCGGCAAAGCCTCTACCGGCGGCTTCACCTTCTTGCCCACCCGGGCGCGCTGGCGTTGGCGGCGGGCATCGGCGCGTAGCAGCGGCGGCAGCAGCTTGGAGCAAGAGCGCAGAATAACCAGGTCTTCGCTGGTAATGGGCGGGATTTTCTGGGCTGCTTCCAGGGTAGCAATAGCCCGGCGGCGGCGTCCCTGGTACTTGTACATCCGGGCCAGGTCGTAGTAGAGCGGCAGGCTTTGGGGCGCAAGCGCAAGGGCTTTTTCGAGGTCGTCCATGGCTTCGCGGCTGTCGCCACCGTCGGGCACGCCGCCCAGTACGAGCTTGCTGTAGAGGCGTTCGAGCAGGTTGTAGTGCGCCACGCGATATTGCCAGCGGCCACGTAGCTGCCAGGCTTCGGCCAGGTCGGGCCGGTGCTCGGTGGCGAGGTACACGTGCGAGCGCAGGTCGCGGAAGGCTTCGAGCCGGGCACCGGCCTTATACAGCGTGGCCTGGCTGAACAGCGCCAGCGCCACGGCGTAGTTGCTCTCGCCGGCTTCGGGCCGCAGGGCCAGGGCACGGTCGGCGTATTGGCGGGCCGCGTCGAAGTAGGCCGATTTGCGGGTTTCATCGGAATAGCGCGCGCCTATTTTCACGCTCAGCACGGCGGCCTGCCACAGCGCCAGGTAATGCTGCGAATTAATTTTCAACACTTCCTGATACACCCCCAATGCCTCCGAATCCTTGAACATATTAGCCAGCGCCGCTGCCTGAAACAGCTTGGTGCGCACGGCGGGCGGGTCGGCGGGCGGCTCGGGAGCCCGGGCAAGTGGCGGCACCGGCTTGGTTGCCGCAGGTTTTGCAGCAGCGTGCGACCAGAGTTGCGCAGTTGCGGGCAGCGTCGGCGTGCCCAACAGCAGGGCCAAAGCACCGCCCAGCCCGGCAGAAAACCGGGCCACCGGGGCCAACCTTAACCGAACACATACGGGCATACCAGCAAATAAACAGGCTGGCCTGCAAACGCGGAAGCCAAAGCCGGGGTTCTATTCTTAGAACGCCATAAACCGCCGCGTCTGGTACGCAACGGTTTATGGCAAACCCTAAAACAGGCCCAATTGCGCCTTGGGCCGCTTCAGCAGCTCCTGGGCGCGGGCCACGTCTTCGGCGGTAATGTCGACCGGGCCCTGCGGCTCGGCCACGGGGGCCGGGCCGTCGCCGGGCTTGCCGGCGGGTGCCGGGGCCACGCGCTTCTTCACCTCGCGGCGCTGGGGCTCGGGGCCTTCGTCGGTCAGCAAATCGAGGCTGTTGATGCGGAAGTAGTTGAGCTTGTTGCCCATTGCCTTCCAGCCTTTCACGTCGATGAATTCGTGCAGGGCAATTTTCTCGGCTTCCTTCTCGGCCTTCTTGTCCTTCTGGAATTTCACTTCCACCAGCGGCTCGGGATTGGCCGTAGCGGCCAGCATTTTCGAGCCTTTGGCCTCCGAAATAAACAGGAAGCGCTTATCGAGCGTGCTGGTTTCAATTTTGAACCGCTTGACGTAGTGGATTTTCGTGTCGCCATCCACGTACACCGTGCTGATAACTGTGTCGGGCTCCAGCTTGCGCAGCAGCACAATGTTGGGCACGTCGAAGTGCAGCGCCGGGTCGGCGGCCTTCAGCTCGTAGCTGCCATCCTTGTACACCACCAGCACCGTGTTGTCGGTATCAAAAGTGCCCAAGTAGCGGCCGTGGCCGGTGTGGTTGAGCTTGGCCACCACGCTATCAAAAAAGACCTCGCGCCCGCCCAGCGTCGAGTCACCCAGTGACTTCTGAGTGATTTTCTTGATGGGCTGCTTGGTCACGATGTTGCCCATCGAACCCTTGCCCTTGATGGCGAGGTCGGCAAAGTCGAAGTCGAACTGCTTCACCCGCGCCGGCGCTTTATCGGAAAGCTGCACGCTCACGATTTCCGATTCCGAGTTGGGGTTGGCGGTGAGATACAGGGTTTTAGTACCCTTGGTGCCTTTGGTGAGGTCGTAGGTCCGGTCGCGGGTGATGCCTGAGACTAGGAAGCGCTTGGCGAAGGCAATGCCCGATGCGCCGTCGAGGTACACCATGTTATACACCAACCGGTCGTCGTTCTTGTTGTACACGCCCACGTGCAGGATGTCCTTGCCTACGAAGGTCTTATCACCAATTTTCGTCACCATAAACGTACCGTCGCGCTTGATGGCAATGATGTCGTCCAGGTCCGAGCAGTCGCACACGAATTCGTCCTTTTTCAGGCCGTAGCCCACAAAACCGTCGGCGCGGTTCACGTAGAGCTTCTGGTTGGCGATGGCCACTTTTTGGGCCGTCACCACATCGAAGGTGCGGAGCTGGGTTTTGCGCTCACGGCCCGCGCCGTACTTTTTCAGCAGGCCCTCGAAATAGGCGATGGCGTAGCGCGTGAGGTTGGCCAGGTGGTCGGCCACTTCGGCCAGCTCGTCGGTCAGGCGCTGCAAATACTCATCGGCCTTGAAGCCGTCGAACTTCGAGATGCGCTTGATGCGGATTTCGGTGAGACGCGTGAAATCGTCCTCCGTCAGCGGGCGTCGCAATACAATGCGCGCGTCGTCGGCCTTGGCCTTCTCCCCTTCGATGCGGACAAATTTGCGCAGGCCCTTCTCGATGGTTTCGAGGATTTCGGGCCAGGTTTCGCATTCCTCAATTTTGCGGTAGATGCGGTTTTCGATGAAAATCTTTTCCAGCGAAGCATTGTGCCATTTTTCCCACAATTCTTCCTGACGGATTTCCAATTCGCGCTCCAACAGGCGCACGGTGGCTTTGGTGCTCTGCCGCAGCACGTCCTCCACGCCCACAAAGCGGGGCTTTTCGTCGATGATGACGCAGGTGTTGGGCGAGATGCTGATTTCGCAGTCGGTGAAGGCGTAGAGCGCGTCCATCGTCAGGTCGGGGCTCACGCCGGTGGGCAGCTGCACCTGAATCTCCACCATGGCAGCCGTGTTATCGACTACCTTCTTAATCTTGATTTTGTTGGCCTCGCTCGCCTTCACGATGCTCTCCATCAGCGCCGTGGTGGTCGAGCCGTAGGGAATGTCGCGAATGATAAGCAGGGTTTTATCCACCTTCTCGATGGTGGCGCGCAGGCGAATGCGCGAGCCGCGCATGCCCGAGTTGTAGTTGCTCACGTCGCACAGGCCGCCGGTCGAAAAGTCCGGAAACAGCTGCACCTCGCGGCCCCGCAGCACGTCGATGCTGGCCTTGCACAGCTCGCGGAAGTTGTGGGGCATAATCTTGGTGCTCAAACCCACGGCAATGCCTTCCACGCCCTGCGCGAGCAGCAGCGGGAACTTCACGGGCAGCGTGGTGGGCTCGCGCTTGCGGCCGTCGTAGCTCAGCTGCCACTCGGTAGTGTCAGGATTGAACACCACGTCGAGCGCGAACTTGCTCAGGCGCGCCTCGATATAACGCGGGGCGGCCGCGCCGTCGCCGGTGCGCACGTCGCCCCAGTTGCCCTGGGTTTCGATGAGCAGGTCCTTCTGGCCCAGGTTCACCATGGCGTCGCCGATGCTGGCGTCGCCGTGCGGGTGGTACTGCATGGTCTGGCCGATGACGTTGGCCACTTTGTTGAAGCGGCCGTCGTCCATCTCCTTCATGGCGTGCAGAATGCGGCGCTGCACGGGCTTTAGGCCGTCTTCAATAGCCGGCACGGCGCGCTCCAGAATCACATAGCTGGCGTAGTCCAGAAACCAGTTCTGGTACATGCCGCGCACGGTGGCCACGTCGTGAATGGTTTCGCCGGGGGCAAATTTGGGTTCTTCCTCCGTCAACTCCTCGGCCGGAATGGGCTCGGCCACGGGTGCTACCGGCACCAAGCCAAACAAGTCGGCCGAGCGCGGGGCGGCATCGGCCTCGTCGGTTGCCGTGTCAGCGTTTTCTTCACCCTCGACCGTCGCCGTAGGTTCGTCCGAAAAGTCGGTGGGTTCCTGCGCGTCGGCATCGGCGGCGGGCGAAAAGGCCGAAAGGTCAAAATCTACCGAGTCGCCGGGCTGCAGAAAGTGTTGGTCGGGAGCGTCGGAAGCAGGAGTATCAGTAGTAGCCACGTAAGAGAAGCGAATGAAGACGGCGAAGTGCCGCCAAAAGTACCGGAATCAGCGCGGAGCGCAAGCAACTTAAGCCGCAGCAGATTGAGAAAGTTCCCAATTTTATTAGCTTAACTACAGAAGCTCTGCCCTTAGCCAACAGCCAGCAAATTGGGGCTGCGACCCAAATTTCGCTAAATACTCGCCCAATTCCAAGCTAAATATACTAGCTATAGTACGCGGATTTACTGCTAAGCTTCGCCCGCTGTTTGGCAGCAACGACCAACAAAAAAGCTCGCGCCAAAGGCGCGAGCTTTTCCGTGGAATATGCCGACTAGTCTACCCCTAGCCGACGATGCAAAAGTACACAGGTTTTTCTTACGTGCAAGGCTTCGTTATTTTTTTTACACGTATTTATACCGGCTTGATGTTGAGCTTAACCGTGGCTGCATTAACACTCATTGTGTGCTCATTCCGGGCTATGCCAAATCTTCCAGCGGCACTTCGGCGGCGGGCAGCACGTCGGAGGTGATGAGGTCTTTCTCGAGGCGCAGGTTTTCGATGATGAACTCCTGGCGGGCGGGCGTGTTTTTGCCCATGTAGTACGTCAGCACCTGCTGAATGCTGCGGTCGGACTGCAGAATCACGGGTTCCAGCTTGATGTTCTCGCCGATGAACTTGCCGAACTCGTCGGGCGAAATCTCACCGAGGCCCTTGAAGCGGGTGATTTCGGGGTTCTTGCCCAGCTTGCGCATGGCGTTCTGCTTCTCCTGCTCGTTGTAGCAGTAGATGGTTTCCTTCTTGTTGCGCACCCGAAACAGCGGCGTTTCGAGAATGAAGACGTGGCCGTTGCGCACAAGGTCGGGGAAGAATTGCAGGAAGAACGTGAGCAGCAACAGGCGAATGTGCATGCCGTCCACGTCGGCGTCGGTGGCAATTACCACGCGGTTGTAGCGCAGGTGCTCAATACCTTCCTCGATGTTAAGGGCGTGCTGCAACAGGTTCAGCTCCTCGTTCTCGTACACGATTTTCTTTTTCAGCCCGAAGCAGTTCAGCGGCTTGCCGCGCAGGCTGAACACGGCCTCCAACTCCACGTTGCGACTCTTGGTAATGCTGCCCGACGCGGAGTCGCCCTCGGTAATAAACAGCGTGGTTAACAGCTCTTTTTCGGCCCCGTCCTTGGCGTTTTCGCCCAGGTGGAAGCGGCAGTCGCGCAGCTTGCGGTTGTGCAGGTTGGCTTTTTTGGCGCGCTGGTTGGCGAGCTTTTTCACCCCGGCCATGTCCTTGCGCTCCCGCTCGCTCTGTTCGATGCGCTTGCGCAGCGCTTCGGCCACCAGCGCGTTCTTGTGCAGGTAGTTGTCGAGGTGCTCTTTGACGAAGTCGAGGATGAAGCCGCGTACCGTGGGGCCGTCCTCGCCCATGTTCACCGAGCCGAGCTTGGTTTTGGTCTGGCTCTCAAACACTGGCTCCTGCACCCGCACCGAAATGGCGGCAATGATACTGGCCCGAATGTCGGAAGCGTCGTAATCCTTCTTATAAAACTCGCGCACGGCCTTCACCACCGCTTCGCGGAACGCGGCTAAGTGCGTGCCGCCCTGCGTGGTATACTGGCCGTTGACGAAGGAGTAGTACTCCTCGCCGTAGTCGTTGCCGTGCGTCATGGCCATCTCGATGTCCGGCCCTTTCAGGTGGATGATGGGATAACGCAGGTGCTCGACGTCGGCTTTGCGGGCGAGCAGGTCGAGCAGGCCGTTTTCGGAGTAGTACTTCTGGCCGTTGAAGTTAATCGTGAGGCCGGCGTTCAGGTAAACGTAGTTCCAGATTTGATTTTCGAGGTACTCCGGGATGAAGCGGTAGTTCTTGAAAATCGTGTCGTCGGGCTGGAACACCACCAGCGTCCCGTTGCGCTGGCTGGTTTTGGCGGGCTTGGGGTCGGCCGTGAGCTTGCCCTGGGCAAACTCGGCCGCCTTGAGGATGCCTTCGCGCACGCTCTGCACCAGGAAGTAGCCGCTCAGCGCGTTCACGGCCTTGGTGCCCACGCCGTTCAGGCCCACCGACTTCTGGAACACCTTGCTGTCGTACTTGCCGCCGGTGTTGATTTTGCTCACCACGTCGACCACCTTGCCGAGCGGAATGCCACGGCCGTAGTCGCGCACCTGCACTTTGGAGTCCGAAATTTTGATGTCGATGGTGCGGCCGTGGCCCATCACGTGCTCGTCGATGCAGTTGTCGACTACCTCCTTCACCAGCACGTAAATGCCGTCGTCGTAGGCCGAGCCGTCGCCGAGCTTGCCGATGTACATGCCGGGCCGCAGACGGATGTGCTCGCGCCAGTCGAGCGAGCGGATGCTGTCTTCGTTATACCCGTGGTCGGGGGCTTTGGCGGGGGTTTGCGGGGCGTCGGTCAGTAATTCGTCGTTCATCGGGCAACTGTATTCCAGTTTTGGGGTAAAATAACGCAGAAATCGGCGGGAGGGCAAGCTTTATTGCCAGCTTGCTTAGCACCGCGCACTAATTTCCTTAGTTCGCAACACCGCCGCCGGGCGGCGGGTTCACGCCCGCTGCCCGACTATCTCCGGCCCGGGCCGGTTCGTTTTTTTGCCTCACTCCCCTACTCGTTCCTCATGTTCCCACATGTAATCAGCCGCGCCGGCACGCGCGCCACCACTTCCGTGCCGCACACTGCGCCGGCCGAGGTGAAGCAGTCGCCCATCATTTACTACACTTTTCTGCTGATTGGCGCTTCGCTGCTGGTATTCGTGCTGCACAAGCTCGATGGCATCCTGCTGCCGCTGTTTTTTGCGGCGCTGCTGTCGGTGCTGCTGCTGCCCCTGGTGCTGCGGATGGAAAAATGGGGCTGGCCGCCGGTGCTGGCCATCATCGCGGCACTGCTGCTGATGGTGCTGGCCATTTCGGGCCTCATCGTGCTGTTTGGCACACAGCTGATGGAGCTACGCACCGAGCTGCCCTTGCTACAGCAGAAGCTGCTGGTGCTCTTCGACCAGGGCCAGCAGTGGGCGCATCAGAAGTTTGGGCTCGATGTGATGAGCAAAGATGAGCTGATTGCTACGTCGATGAAGTCGTTTAAGAAATCGGCCGGCGGCTACCTGGGCAGCACGCTCAGTACCACGGCCGGCGTGCTGAGCGTGCTTACGCTGGTGCCGATTTATATTTTCTGCTTTCTGTATTACCGCGACCACATGCGGCAGTTCATGTTCCGCTTCGTGAGCCCCGACAAGCGCACGGGTGTGCTGCAAACGCTGGACAACATTCAGACCGTGGTGCAGGCCTACATCTCGGGCCTGCTCACGGTTATCGTGATTGTGGCCGTGCTGAACGCCATTGGCCTGCTGGTGCTGGACGTGAAATTTGCCATTTTCTTCGCCGCTTTTGCCTCGGTTCTGGCCGTGATTCCTTACATCGGCATCCTGGTGGGCGCGACTATTCCGGCACTCGTCACGCTGGTCGAAACCGGCTCGCCGGCCCGGGCGGCGGCCGTGGTGGGGGTATTCGTGTTCGTGCAGTTTCTGGAGGGCAACTTCATTACGCCCATGGTCACGGGCTCGAAGGTGAGCATCAACCCCATGGCCGCCATCATCGCCCTGATTCTGGGCGGCGAGCTATGGGGCACGGCGGGCATGATTCTGAGCATTCCGTTGGTGGCGGTGCTGAAAGTGGTATTCGACGCCAATAAGTCGCTGGAACCGTGGGGCTTTTTGCTGGGTGATATTTCGGAGATGGACGAAAGCCACCTGCGTCGGCCCATGCCACAGCTGGGCTTTTTCGGGAAATTCTGGCGAATGGTGAAGAAGATGTAGCAACAAGCCCGTCATCCTGAGCGCAGCGAAGGACCTTGTTTACGTCTGTTATGACGTGATAAGGTCCTTCGCTACGCTCAGGATGACAGACCAGCCAGAAGCCTTCTGCAACCTTCTGGCTAGCTAAAACTGTTAGCTTAGCTCTCGACCAACTCCCGCGCCGCTTTGTACGCCATCATCGACCTTGAAACCACCGGCGGGCAGCCCACCCAGGACCGCATCACCGAAATAGCCATTTACATTCACGACGGCGAAAAAATCGTCGATGAATACGCCACGCTGCTCAACCCCGGCCGCAGCATTCCGCCCTTCATCACCCAGCTCACGGGCATCACCAACGACATGGTGAGCGACGCGCCCAAGTTCCACGAAGTGGCCCGCAAGGTGGTGGAAATGACCGAAGGTTGCGTATTCGTGGCCCACAACGTGCGCTTCGACTACTCGTTTTTGAAGAAGGAATTTGCCGATTTGGGCTACAATTACTCGCGCAAAACGCTGTGCACTGTGCGCCTCTCGCGCAGCCTCATACCGGGCCAGCCGAGCTACAGTTTGGGCAAGCTGTGCCAGAACATCGGCATTCCGCTCGAAGGCCGGCACCGCGCCGCCGGCGACGCTCACGCCACGGCGCTGCTCTTTGGCAAACTGCTCAAAATCACCACCGAAACCGAGGACCTGCCCCACGGCACCGACACAAGCCACACCCTGGCTCGCGTGGATGCCCTGGCCCCCGCCGGCCGCCGGCCCGACGGCACCAAAGCACCGTCGCCCAAGCGCGTAGCCGCCGTGCAGTCGGCGATAAAAGAGGCGCTGATGCCGCCGCTGCTGCCGGCCTCGGTAGTGGCCAATCTGCCGCAAGCCACCGGCGTGTACTACTTCCACAACGAGGCGGGCGAGGTGATTTACGTGGGCAAATCCATCAACATCTACAAGCGCATTCAGCAGCACTTTGCCATTGATGTGAAATCGCGCAAAAGCCTGGAGTTCAAGAATTCGATTGCCGACATTACCTGGGAGCTGACTGGCTCGGAGCTGGTGGCGCTGCTGTATGAGTCGCACCTGATTAAGCAGATGAAGCCGGCCTACAACCGGGCGCAGCGGCGCTCGGTGTTTCCGGCTGGCATTTACCTGCGCATCGATGAGCAGGGCTACAAGCGCTTGGCCTACGGCCGGGCCGATGCGCGTAACGCCGAAATTCCCATCATCGCGCTGGGCAATCAGTACAAGGCACAGGGGTTTCTGTACCACAAGGTGGCCAAGTACAACCTGTGCCAGAAGCTGTGCGGACTGTATAAAACCACCGGGCCCTGCTTCGATTATCAGGTGCACCGCTGCCAGGGTGCCTGTGTAGGCGAGGAAGCGCCAGAGAGCTACAATCTGCGGGTTGATGAGGCCATTGACAGCATCATCTACGAGCATGAGTCGTTTGTGGTGATTGGTGCCGGCCGGAGCGAGCTGGAAAAGAGCATTGTGCTGGTCGAGAATGGTCGCTACCGCGGCTTCGGCTACGTGGACGAGACGTTCTCGGCGCGCAAGCTGGCCGATTTCCGGGACGTGATTAAGCCCTACACCGACAACAAAGACATTCAGCAGATTATCCGTAACCATTTGCGCATCAAGCGCAAGGGCGAGAAGGTGAAGGTGTTTGGGTAATTTGCCCGTTTGTCATCCTGAGCGGAGCGAAGGACCTTGTCGCGTCAGAACAAATCGTTCAACGTGACAAGGTCCTTCGCTCCGCTCAGGATGACAAACGGGCAATGCTACTTCTTGCCCGCCAGAATCTCATCCACCACGGCCGGGTCGAGCAGCGTCGTCACGTCGCCCAGGTTGGTGGTTTCGCCCTCGGCTACTTTGCGCAGGATGCGGCGCATGATTTTGCCGGAGCGGGTTTTGGGCAGGCCCGACACGATTTGAATCTTGTCGGGCTTGGCGATTTTGCCAATTTCGGCCACTACGGTTTCGATGATGCTGGCCTCCCACTGTTTGGCTTCAGCGGCATTTTTGGGCGGGCCGTCCTGGCAGATGACGTAGGCGTAGATGCCCTGCCCCTTCACATCGTGCGGGTAGCCCACCACGGCCGACTCGATCACGTGCTCGTTCTGGTTGATGGCATTTTCGATTTCGGCCGTGCCGAAGCGGTGGCCGCTCACGTTAATCACGTCATCGACGCGGCCGATGATGCGGTAGAGGCCGTTTTCGTCGCGCCGGGCGCCGTCGCCGGTGAAGTAGTAGCCTGGATAAGGCTGGAAGTACGTTTGCTGGGCGCGCTCGTGGTCGCCCCAGGTGGTGCGGATGACGGCCGGCCAGCTGGCCTTGATGGCGAGGTAGCCTTCCTGGTCGTTGCCTTTGATTTCGGTACCGTCCTGGTTCAGCAGCACGGGCTGGACGCCGGGGAGCGGCAGCCCGGCCCGAGCGGGTACGCTGGGCGTGATGCCGGCCAGCGCCGAGAGCATGATGCCGCCGGTTTCGGTCTGCCACCAGGTGTCGACGATGGGGCAGCGGCCCTTGCCCACGTGCTGGTGGTACCAGTGCCAGGCCTCTTCGTTGATGGGCTCGCCCACCGAGCCCAGCACGCGCAGGCTGCTCAGCGAGTAGCTCAGCACGTTATCCAAGGGCGTGGCCATGAGGCTGCGAATGGCCGTGGGCGCGGTGTAGAAGATGGTGACGTTGTGCTTGTCAATCACCTCCCAGAAGCGGCCGGCGTCGGGGTAGGTCGGCACGCCTTCGAACTGCAGGCTGGTGCTGCCGGCCAGCAGCGGACCGTAGAGCAAATAGGTGTGGCCCGTGACCCAGCCAATGTCGGCGGTGCACCAGTACACGTCGTTTTCTTCCACCTGAAACACGTTGCGGAAGGTGTAGTCGGCCCACACCATGTAGCCGGCGGTGGTGTGCACCACGCCCTTGGGCTTGCCGGTGCTGCCGCTGGTGTAGAGGATGAACAGCGGGTCTTCGGCCTTCATTTCCTCGGCCGGGCAGGTCAGAGCCGCGCCTTTGGCTTCGTCGTGGTACCACACGTCGCGGCCTTCCACCATGTTCACGGGCCAGCCCAGGTGCTCGACTACGATGACGCGGCGCACACCAGGGCAGGTCAGCAGGGCTTCATCGACTACCGACTTAACGGGAATCTGCTTCGGTCCGCGGTTCAGGCCGTCGGCGGTGAGGACGAAGTGGGCGTCTGCATCGTTCACACGGTCGGCAATGGCCGTGGCCGAGAAGCCCGCGAACACCACCGAGTGCACGGCCCCAATGCGGGCGCAGGCCAGCACGGCAATGGCCAGCTGCGGAATCATGGGCAGGTAGATGATGACGCGGTCGCCCTTCTCCACGCCGTTGTTCAGCAGCACGTTGGCGAACTGGCATACCTGCTGGTACAGCTCGCGGTAAGTGAGGCGCAGGTGGCGGGTTTTGGGGTCGTTGGGCTCGAAGATGAGGGCGAGCTTGTTGCCGCGCTGGGCCAGGTGGCGGTCGAGGCAGTTCTCGGTGATGTTGAGGCGGGCCCCGTCGAACCACTTGCTCTCGCCAGCTGGCGAAAACTCGCCGCTGCGCACGGTGTCCCACTTGCGGCGCCAGGTGAAGGGCTCGGCAACTTCAGCCCAAAAGCCGTCGGGGTCTTCCACGGACTTTTGGTAGGCGGCGTGATATTCTTCGAGGGTGCGGATGCGGGCGTGCATGGCTTCAGTTAAAATAAAAGTTGAGAGTTAAATGTTGGAGGTTTGCAGCGGTTAGGCGGCGGCCGGCGTGGTGAGCAGCTCGCGCACTTTTTCCATGAGCTGGCGGGTGCTGAAAGGCTTGGGAATGTAGAGGTCGGCCCCGACGGCATAGCCCTTGGCTACGTCGGCCTCGCGGCTTTTGGCCGAGAGAAAAATGACTTTCGTGCTGGTGCGGTCGGGCCGCTGGCGCAGCTGGCGGCACACTTCGAGGCCGTCCACGTCGGGCATCATGATGTCGAGCAGCACGAGGTCGTAGGGCGTTTGGTCGATGGCGGCCAGGGCCTCGGTGCCGTTGCGAGCAATGCCAACCTGGTAGCCATTCTTGCGCATCAGGAATTCGAGCGACATCACAATATTGGGCTCGTCGTCAACAATGAGAATGTGGGGCGTTTTCATGCAGGTGGAGGTGGGTGGTGGGGAGCGGTAGAAGAGGAGGAAAGACGGTCATGCAGAGCGCAGCGAAGCATCTTTACCGCGTAACGCAATTATTCACTTACTGCGGTAAAGATGCTTCGCTGCGCTCTGCATGACGTTTTGGGTCATTCTGGGTAATGCCGCCCCGCAGCAGCGGCAGTTCCACAAAAAAGCGCGCGCCCTGGTCCAACGCGCTTTCGACCCAGATGCGGCCGTGGTGGAACTCCACGATTTTACGGGTGATGGCCAGGCCCAGGCCGGTGCCTTCGGGCTTGCGGGTGGTCTGGTTCTGGGCCTGAAAGAACTTGTCGAAGATGAGGTGCTGGGCGGCGGGCGAAATGCCGCGGCCATTGTCTTCCACGCACAGCAGCACGAGCTCGGCCGCGGGCCAGGCCAGCACGGCAATGCGGCCCGTGCCGTCGGAATGGCAGGCTTTGATGGCGTTAGAGAGCAGGTTGACGAGCACCTGCATCAACCGGTCGCGGTCGGCGTAGAGAACGGGCAGGTCGGCGGGGGTGTCGACATGCAGGGTGATGTGCTTGTCGCGTAGCAGCTGGCCCACGGCGTCGAGGGCTTCGGCCACGAGGTCGGCCACGGGCACGGCGGTGCGGTCGAGCGTGGCCTGACCGGATTCAAACTTCTCCAAATCGAGCACCAATGAAATCAGGCGCGTCAGGCGCTCGGCCTCGCGGCCGATGGTGAGCTGGAAGCGCTGCTGCTCCTCTGCCTCCAAATCGGGGTTATCGGCCAGGATTTCGGCCAGCGCCCGAATGCTGGTGAGCGGCGTGCGCAACTCGTGCGTTACGGTGTAGAGGAATTCGTCCTTGCGCTGGTCGAGGGCCTGGAGCTGGTCGTAGGCGGCGCGCAGTTCGTCGGTGAGGCGCTGCAGCTGGCGGCTCTGCTTCTGCAGCTGGCGGTTGGCCTCCAGCAGCTGCTGGCTCTCCTTGAGAATGCCCACCACGCTGGCGTAACTGATTTCCTCCGCCCCTGCCACCGAGGCCACCAGCATGCGCGCCGACGCCGGCCCCAGAGTGCCCGCCAGCAGCTTCTCGGCGTAGTTGAGCAGGCGCGGGTCGGCGGTGGTGAGTTGGTTAGTTGGTGAAATGGTGAGGGGTGAGCTGGTGTCGGCTTCTGGGGCCATGGCATCCGGAAAACGGTCGGCAAAGGCGCGCAGGGCCTGGTTGGTGCGTTTTTTTCCGAGGAAACCGAGGAGCAGCGCCCGCACATCGGGGAACGGGGTGCGGCCCTGCCAACCGGTGATTTCCTCGGCCAGGCTGCGGCGCGTGAAGACATCGACGAACACGTCGGCCTGGCGTAGCTCCAGCGCCGTGGGCGGCCAGGCCAGCGACAGGCCCACGTAGAGCCCAATGTTGAACAGCCAGCTCCAGAACAGCCCGTGCGAGAGGTAATCGAGCCCTTCGAGCCCGAACAGCGCGAAGGGCCGCAGCGCCGAAATATGACCCACTCCTTCCGTCAGCACCGACTCAGGCAAGCGGCCCGGCCCCACCAGCGTGGGCAGCACCAGCGTAAAGAACCAAATGGCAAAGCCCGCCAGCAGGCCCGCCGTGGCCCCGCGCCGGGTGCCGCCCTTCCAATACAGCCCGCCCAGCACGGCGGGCACGAACTGCGCCACCGCCGCGAACGACACCAGGCCGGTATTCACCAGCGGGAGCTGCTTGCCCACTTCGGCGTAGTAGCCGTAGGCCAGCAGCAGCACCAGCACCACGGCCAGGCGGCGGCTTTCGAGGGCCACGCGACCGAGGTAGGCAAACCAGCGCGTTTGGCCCTCGGGGCGGCCGGCGGGCACGCGCACAAGCAATGGCATAAGCAGGTGGTTGCTCATCATTACGCTCAAGGCAATGGTTTCGACGATAATCATGCTGCTGGCCGCCGACAGCCCACCCAGGTAGGTAAGCAGTGCCAGCCACGAGTGGCCGGCCGCCAGCGGCAGGGCCAGCACGTAGGTGTCGGCGTCGAGGCCGGTGTGGCCCAGCTTCAGCATGCCGCCGAAAGCAATGGGCAGCACAAACAGGTTGATGATGATGAGGTAGAGTGGAAACAGCCACATGGCCTTGCGCAGGTGGTTTTCGTCCACGTTCTCCACCACCGCCACCTGAAACTGGCGCGGCAGCAGCAGCACCGCCGACATGCCGAGCACCAGCAATGTGAACCACTCGGTCCCGCTCGTGCCGGAGCCGTGCAACGTGAACAGCTGCCGCAGCGCCGGCACGGCGGCCGCTTGGTCGAACACGTCGGTAAACCCGTTGAATATCCCGAACGTGACGAAGCCACCCAGCACCAGAAACGCCACCAGCTTCAGCAGACTTTCCACGGCTACAGCCAGCACAATGCCCTCGTGCCGCTCGGTGGCTTCCACCGAGCGCACTCCGAACAGAATAGTGAACACCGCCAGCGCGCCCGTGGTGTAGAGCGCCGTGGTAGCTGCCGGCCCGCCCACGCCCGCCCCACTGCCGGTGAGCGTGACAAATGAGGCAGCAATAGCCTTGATTTGCAGCGCGATGTAGGGCACAATGCCCAGCACGCACACCACCGTGACGAGCGCACCCAGCCCGGCGCTTTTGCCGTAGCGGGCCGAAATAAAGTCGGCAATGGAGGTAAGCCGCTGCTGCCGGCTGATGCGAATAATTTTGCGCAGCACCAGCCACCAGGCCGGGGCCAGCAACGTCGGGCCCAGGTAGATGCCCACGAACTGCAGGCCGTTGTGCGCCGCCCGGCCTACCGAGCCGTAGTACGTCCAGGCCGTGCAGTACACGGCCATGCTCAGGGCGTACACATAGGGGTTGCTCACGAGGCTTTTCCGGGCTTCCGAGCGGCGCTCGGCGGCGTAGGCCACGCCGAAAAGCAGGGCCAGGTAGCCGAAGGAAAAACCAATGACGAGCAGCTTGGACATTTGATGAGTTGGTGGGTTTGCGTCCTAAAAAGAACGTCATGCAGAGCGCAGCGAAGCATCTCGCGTGCTGCCACTAATTTCTATCGATTGATTTACTGCCACAGGCGAGATGCTTCGCTGCGCTCTGCATGATGTCATCCTGTTCCATTGCCATCCTCCGCCTCTCCCCTTTTCCTCACCAGCCAGCCCGTCAGAGCTACCAGCGCAATCCACGTCACCAACACGTACAAATACAGCACCGGCACCCCGGCCAAGCGCCCGTCGTGGTCGAACACGGCCAGCAGCGGGTAGTTGAGCAGCACCCCGAAGAGCCCCGCCAGAAACAGCAGCTTCGGGCCGCGGCGCGGGGCCGGGCGGGATGCGGGAGAGTTGGGTGGAATCATGGCGGGAAAGAAGCTGAACCGGCTGTCAATCTAAGAAAAAGTCCGCCGGGCGCGGGGCCCGGCGGACTTTCGTACCGTTCCGCAGGGAATCATAAATTAGGCGGCGGGCTGGTCGTCAATCAGTTTCACGTTGCGCACGTCCTTCATCAGGGCCGAGCCCACGAAGAAGCAGATGAGCGCAATGGTGACCGGATACACCAGCCCCACGAGGCTGCTGTGCTCCTTAGCGAAGGTGCCGGCCGGCTGCGCGGCGGCCCACACACCAATCGAAGTCGCAATCAGCGGCACGAAGCCCCCAAACACGCCGTTGCCGATGTGGTAAGGCACCGACAGCGAGGTGTAGCGCACGCTGGTCGGAAACAGTTCGACCAGGTAAGCCGCAATGGGCCCGTACACCATCGTCACAAACACCACCAGGCAAAACACCAGCGCAATCATGGCCGGGATATTAGGAGTGAGGGCCTTCATCACAGCGGGCACGGCTTTGCCGGCGGCGTCTACCGTGGCGGGCGTGATTTCGGTGAGTGGCCCGGCAAACGCTTTGATACCGTAGAAGAGTGGAATGGTGAACAGCGCGCCGCAAATCATACCCGTCATAATGATTTTCTTCCGGCCGATACGGTCGGACAGCGAGCCAAAGTACACGAACAGCGGCGTGGCCAGCAGCATGGCCACTACCATGATGACGCTCGAATGCACGATGTCGAGCTTGAGCGTAGCATTCATGAAGGTGAAGGCCTGAAACTGGCTGGTGTAGAAAATCACGCCCTGGCCCATCGTCACGCCGAACAGGGCGATGAGGACGAGGCGGCGGTTCACGGGGTTCACGAACGAGTCACGCAGGGGGCTTTTGCTGGTGGTGCCGGTGGCCTTGGCCTTGGCAAACAGCGGCGACTCGTGCAGCTTGCGGCGGATGTAGTACGAAGCCACCAACAGGAAACCCGAGAGCAGGAACGGAATGCGCCAGCCCCACTCCTTAAAGGCATCTTCACCCAGCATTTTGCGGGTAATCAGGATAACTGTGATGCTGAGAATGAGGCCGCCAGTGGCGGTAATCTGAATGAAGCTGGTGAAGTAGCCGCGCTTGGCATCGGGGGCGTATTCGGCCACGTAGGTGGCGGCCCCGCCGTATTCGCCGCCTAGGGCCAGGCCCTGCAGCAGGCGCAGCACCACCACAATGGCCGGGGCCGCCAGCCCGATTTTGTCGTAGCTCGGCACCAGGCCCGTGATGAACGTGGCCCCGCCCATAATCAGCAGCGTAACGAGGAAGGTGTACTTGCGCCCAATCATGTCGCCGAGCCGGCCGAAGAACATGGCCCCGAACGGCCGCACCACGAAGCCCGCGCCGAACACGGCCAGCGCGCCCAGCAGCGTGTCTTCAATCTTGCCCTTCGAGCCAAACAGCACCGGCCCGATGATGGCCGCCAGCGAGCCGAAAATGTAGAAGTCGTACCACTCAATCACGGTGCCGACCGACGAGGCCGTGATAACCTGCCAGATGGTGCTGGTGGAAGTCGTGTTGTTGTCGTGCGCCACGGCGGCATCGCCGGGCGCGCCGTAGGGCGGGTTTAAACTCTGTTCCATGCGTTTAGTCAAGAAAAAAGGGTTAGAAATTCAGCAGCAAGCAACGGCCCGGGCCTACAAAAACACCTGCGTCTGCAGCGTGATTTCGGGGCGGTACTGCACGTCGTTCACGTTGGTGAAATCGGGGCGCGGGCGGTAGTTCAGGGTCACCTTGGCGTTGTGGCCGTCGAGCAGCACGTTCAGGCCGGCGTCCATGATATTCACGCCCTTGGTGCTGCCGTCGCTGGTTTTCAGGCCCTCGTAGTTGGCGTGCTGATAGGCCACGTAAGGCTGCAGGCGGGCTTTGGGGCCGAGCAGATTTTTGGGCAGCAGCAGGCCCACCTGCCCGTAGAATACCCCGCCCGTGCCCGACTGCGGCACGGCGTTGCCGCGCAAGGCCGAAGCTCCGTAGCCGGGGTTTTCGGCCCCTACAAAGCGCACATGGTTGGGCCCCATGTTGAAATTGTAGTACACCCCGTACAGGGTGATGGCCGTGCGCGAAGTGGTGTCAAGCGGGGCGTCGTAGAAGGCATCGACGCCCAGCAGCACCATATCGTGCTTGTTGGTCGCCACGTTGGCAAACGGGTCGGCCGTCACGGCCGAAGTCACGTTAACGGCACTGCCCGCCGAGCGCGAATACATGGCGTCCTTGTTGTACAAAAAGCCCGTGCCGATGGAGAATACCCGCTTCGTGCCCAGGTAAGTGCCCTGCATGTAGGGCAGCAGGTTAGCCTCCGGCTCCAGAAAGTTGTAGCTGAAATAACCCTGGTAGATGTGGTTGGTGTTCTGCGGATTGTAGTTGGCCACCCCGGTGCCGGTGCTGACGGCGGGCGTAGTAGTAGTGGCCGCCGTGGTGGTGCCCAGCGAAAGCGGCGTGCTGGTCTGGTTGGTGAGGTAGGCGTCGTTCATCGACAGGCGGTAGTCGAACTTTCCGATGCGGCCTTTGGCGTAGATGCCCAGCAGGCGCGCAAACTGGTCGCTGGTTTCGATGATGGGGAAGTTGGTCAGCGGCAGGTCCATGGGCAGAATGCTCGTGGTGCTGGCGCTGCTCAGGCGCGAGATGCCGTTGAAGTAGTGCAGGCCCGCGCCCAGGCTCAGGTACTTGTTCACCTTGTACTCCGTCACGGCTTCGTGAATGAAGAACTGCGGCTTTTTGCCATCGGTGGTGGGCGCTACGCCCCCGCTCACTGCGTTTTGGTTGTTGATACCCAGGTGGGTATACACCAGAAAGCGCGGGTTGAGCTGGGCAATGAGCACCATGCGCGAGCGCCGGATACCAAAGTCGACCTGGCTTTCCTTGGGCTGGTTGGGGGCACGCAGCGTGCCGGTGTTGTTCTCGGTGTAGCGGGCGTACACTTGGGTCCAGAGCATCAGGCGCAGGTATTTGGAGCCGTCGGGCGAGATGTTTATTTTCATGCCCGGCCCGTAGGCCGCCGATTTGGCCGGGGCCGCCGGCGTGGGCGGCGGGGCTGGCGTGGCGGGCGGCGGGGCCGTGCCCGTGGCGGGCGGAATAACCTGGCCGAAAGCCGTGCCGGTCAGCAACAGGCCCCCAAGGGCCAAGGCGTAGCGAGTGTGTCGCATGGGGTGGGAAAGATGGTGGAACAGAAACGCGGCCGACTGGCAGGCTTCTTCAGAAGCAGATTCTGAAGAGGTTCCGCACGTGGCCACCCCGGCCGAAACCGTTGGTTTGGTGAAGTAGCACCTTTTCTGCGCCGCCAGCTACCCGGCCGCTATCGTTTTGCTAAGCAACTATATCCGCGTCCCTACCCCGCCCGAAACCGTTCCCAGCGAATCACCATGAACTTATCGCCGAGCTCCGTCACCACCATGCCGGCTCCTTTCAGGTTGCCCGGCACCTGAAAAAATTCGGCCAGCTCCTTGTGATTAAGTATTTTATAGGTGGGATGGTAATCGGTCTGGCGCGGCGCTTTCACGCCGTATTTCTTCACCCAGTTCATCACGCTCACGTGGCTCACGCCCAGCAGGCGCTCAATCTCGCGGTAGCTCACGCCTTCAATGTAGAGCTGCAACGCTTTGATGACGTAGTAGCTATCGACTTCGCGGCCCACTTTGGCCACCGTGTAGTGGTAGCCGCACTGCCGGCACCGAAACCGCTGCCGCTCGTTGATAACGCCGCTTTTGGTGGCTTCGATGGCGTTGCATTTGGGGCAGGCGGGCGCAGTCATGGGGCACAATCGTTTGGGGATTCAGCCAAAGCTACACTTATTTAGCAAACATATACCAGTTTAGCAAATAATTACTAGCCTACTTATCAAAATGCATTGCCCAGTACGGTGGCCAGCAGTGCATCCACGGCCAGGCCCAGGCGGCGCATATCGAGCCGGGCCAGGATGTCGGTGGCCTCGTGGTAGCTGCGGTTGCGGTAGAAAGCTGTGTCGGTGAGCAACACCGCCGGGTAATCGAATTTCCAGTAGTTGAGGTGGTCGGAAAAGTCGATGCCGGGCAGCCACGCCGGGGCCTTGAAGCGCTTCACCGGCAGCGTGGCCGTCGCCCGGTATTGCCGCGCAAAGCGCCGCCCGAACCGGCCATTGCCGAATTTCTGGGCCACCGTCACATAGTTGCCCCGGCTGCCGTAGATGAGTTTCAGCGGGCCGATGGGGTACTGCTGCGAACCCCGGCGGTCGTCGTAGTAGCCCAGCATTTCGAGCGCTACCATACCGCGTACTGGCACGCCGGCGGCCTTTAGCGCGGCGGCGTGCACGTAGCTGCCCATCTGCGACGTGCGGAAAAACGGCGGTTCCTCCAGCGTGTAGGCTACTAAATCGATGCGATTCGGGAGGCGGGGTTGTTGGCCCAGCAGGCGGGCCAGCTCCAGCAGGGCGGCCACGCCGGTGCCGTTGTCGTCGGCTCCCGGCTGCTCGCCGCACACATCGTAGTGCGCCCCGATTATCAGGCGCGTGCCATCCAATGGGCCAAACGAGGCCAGCACGTTACGGTACGTCTGGCCCCGTACCGCGTAGGGTTGCTCGCCCACGGAGTGCGCGCCGGCCGCCCGGAGCTGGCGGCTCAGATAAGCGGCCACTGAATTGAGCACGGCCGGGTGCTGGTAGCTGCGCGGCTGCGGCGTGGTGGTGAGAAATGTCAGGTACCGGTGGAGGCGGGCGGTATCGGCGGGCGCGACTGAAGGTGCCGCTTTTGCTTCGCCCAGCAGCAGGCCTAGTAGCAGCGCCGAAAGGATTATTTTCATGCGATTTATTATCGGATTAATGGAAGCAGAACGTGGTAGAGACGCAATATTTTGCGTCTCGTCGTTGAACGACCGAACTCGCACCGTTCACACGTCATCGTTCAATGACGAGACGCAAAATATTGCGTCTCTACCCCAAGCAAGACGGCCCTACGCCTCTTCCACATAATCCAGCTCCTTGCCGTATGTCTCCGGCAACGTGCTGGCGCTGAAAAACGCCAGTCCCAGCAGCACCGCACCAATTAGCGCCGCCGCGCCCACCATGCCCAGGGCGGGTGCCTCCTTCAGGCTTTTAAACAGCAGCGCCACCAGCACCAGCGAGCCGCGGGCGAAATTGGGAGCCGTGGTGGCCACCGTGGCCCGGATATTCGTCCCGAATTCCTCGGCCGCCACCGTCACGAACAGCGTCCAGAAACCGCCCGCAACGCCGATGAGGAAGCACGCGAAGTAAAAGGCCGAGACACTGGCGCCATTCAGCCCGAACAGGAAATACGCTACCGCCGTTGCGCTGCCCACGAAAAACATGCGCAGCACCCGCAGCCGGCTGCGCAAGAGCTGCCCCAGCGCGCCACTCGTGAAATCGCCGAGCGTGCAGCCCAGGTAGCACCACGCAATGCTCGCGCCGCCCGTTACCGCGCCCTGCAGATGGAACGCGCGGCCGAATTCCGGGGCCAGCGTAATCAGAATGCCCGCCATAAACCAGAACGGGATGCCCAGCAGCAGGCAGCGCAGGTACTTCGAGGCCCGGAAGCGGTTGGCAAACAAGCTCAAAAAGTTGCCGCGCGTAACGCCGGCCTGCCGCGTGTGTTCGAACATGCCCGACTCGAACACGCCTGCCCGCAAGGCCAGCAGCCCCAAGCCCAGCCCGCCACCCATGAAATAGGCATTGCGCCAGCCGAAATGCTCGCCCACCCAATAGGCCAGCAGGGCGCCCGGCACGCCCACCGACGTGACCAGCATGGTGCCGTAGCCGCGTTTTTCCTTGGGCAGCGTTTCCGAAACCAGCGTCACGCCCGCGCCCAGCTCGCCGGCCAGTCCAATGCCGGCAATCAGCCGCAGCCAAGCGTACTGGTCCACGGTCTGCACGAAGCCGTTGGCAATGTTGGCCAGCGAATAGAGCATAATGGAGCCGAACAGCACCGAGAGGCGGCCGCGCTTGTCGCCCAGCATGCCCCAGAACAAGCCGCCGAGCAGCATGCCGCCCATTTGCATGTTCATCAGGTAGAGGCCTTTGTTGGTGACGTCGGCGGGGTCGGTAATGCCGAGGTCGTGCAGGCTCTGCACCCGCACAATACCAAACAGCACCAGGTCGTAGAGGTCGACAAAATTGCCCAGCGAAGCCACCAGCACAATGGCGCTGAAGACGCCCACGGCGGGGCGGGTGGTAGTAGATGGAGTAAGTAGCGGTTGGCTCACGGGCAAATGGTTGGGATTGAATCTGCAAACCTGCGGATTTATTTTGGAACGGGACTCAGCTGCATGTCGCGTCTGTCATGCTGAACGCAGTGAAGCACCTTATCACGTTTGGATGGCTCGTTCAACGGTAATAAGGTCCTTCGCTAAGCTCAGGATGACAATTCCTCCGTACCATTCCATCCACCGCCGTTTCTTTGCGGCCCTATGGCCGATTTCCACTCCCTCACCCCCGCCGACCTCACGCCCGCCCAGTGGCACCCGTTTCTGGTAGGCGCCGTGGCCCCGCGCCCCGTCGCCTTTGCCAGCACCATCGACGCCGAAGGCCGCGTGAACCTAAGCCCCTACAGTTTCTTCAACGCCTTCAGCTCGAACCCGCCCATTCTGGTGTTTTCACCCGCCAACCGCGTGCGCGACAACACCCAGAAGCACACCCTGCAAAACGTGCGCGAAGTGCCCGAAGTCGTCATCAACATCTGCGACTACGCGCTGGTCGAGCAGATGTCGCTGGCCAGCACCGAGTACGGCAAGGGCGTGAACGAATTCACCAAAGCCGGCCTCACCGAGCTGGCTTCCGAGCAGGTGCGCCCGCCGCGCGTGGCCGAAGCGCCCGCCGCCTTCGAGTGCGTGGTGGAGCAGATTATTGAACTGGGCCAGAACAACGGGGCCGGCAACCTCATCATCTGCCGGGTGGTGCGCGCCCATTTCCGGGCGGATATTCTGCTGCCCGACGCCACCGGCATCGACCCATTCAAGCTCGATGCCGTGGCCCGCCTCGGCGGCGACTGGTACTGCCGGGCCAGCGGCAGCAGCCTGTTTGAAGTGCCCAAGCCCAATCGCCACATCGGCATCGGCATCGACCAGCTGCCCGCGCACCTGCGCACCTCCGACGTGCTCACTGGGAACGAACTCGGCCGCCTCGCCAACATCGAGCGTGACGCCCTGCCCACGCCCACTCAAATCGCCGAATACCAAACGGAGCCGATGGTGGCCTACCTCTTGAACAAGCACCGCAATAACACCTTGGAGCTAATGCAACAGCTGCTACATCTGGGCCGCCAGTTGCTAGCCGAAGGCCGGCTGGTGGAGGCGTGGAAGGTGCTGCTGATGCTGGAATAATTGGCCACGCGGCGGCGCTTTTCGTTAACCGGGGCATTCTTCAACTGCCAAACCCGCCGCCCGCCATGCCCAAATCCTCAAAACCCCGCGTAATCTGCCACATGATGAGCTCGCTCGACGGGCGCACCATTCTCAGCCGCTGGGGCAAGTCGCCCAATGCCAAGGAGTACGAAGCCACCGCCGCCACCTTCGCGGCCGAGGCCTGGATGTGCGGCCGCGTGACGATGGAAAAAGACTTCACCAAAGGTCTGGTCCCCGACCTGCAACCCGTTAGCCATCCGCTCGACCGCCAGGATTTCGTGGCCGACTACACCGCCACGTCCTTCGCCATCGCCGTCGATGCCCACGGCAAGCTGGGCTGGAAAGCCGGCCACATTGATGACGACCACCTCATCAGCGTCCTCACCGAGCAGGTGAGTGACGAATACCTCGCCTACCTGCGCAAACAGGGCGTTTCCTACCTCTTCGGCGGCCAGAAGGAGCTTGATTTCGCGCTGGTGCTCGACAAGCTGGCCCGCTTCTTCCCCATCAAAACCCTGCTCCTCGAAGGCGGCGGCCACCTCAACGGCTCAATGCTCAAAGCCGGCCTGATTGACGAACTGAGCCTGCTCCACTTCCCCGTGGTGGATGGCGCGGCCACCTCCGCCACCATTTTCGAGCAGGGCGAGAATCCGGGGCCGGCAGCGCAATTGAAATTAATTAGCGTGGAGCAGCGGCCGCACGGGATACTGTGGCTGCGGTATGAACTCTAAGACAAAGTAGCACAAATAAAAAAACGAGATTTATAGAGCATCCATAATTTAAATACCCATTGTCATAATTAAATTTTCCTGCTAATTCCGCACCGCAATCAGCAGCCCCAATTCCTTATACCGCAGGTTAAACTTCTTCGCAATCATCGCATTCGTCAGCGAGCCGCGGTAGATATAGACGCCGCTGCGGAAATGCTCATTTGTGAACAACACCTCGTTGATGCCGCCGTGCTGGCTAATTTCCTGCAGAATGGGCGTGAAGATGTTGCTCAGGGCGTTGGTGGCGGTGCGGGGCACACGCGAGGCAATGTTGGGTACGCAGTAATGAACTACGTCATACTTGCGGAACACGGGCTTGCTGTGGCTGGTCATCTCGCTGGTTTCGAAGCAGCCGCCCTGGTCGATGCTCACGTCGATAACGACAGAGCCGGGGGCCATGCTGGCCACCATTTCCTCGGGCACCATGAAGGGAATGCGGCCGTCCTCCACGGCCAGCGCGCCAATTACCACGTCGGCCCGCCGGATTTGCTGGCTCAGCGCGAATGTATCCAACGTACTGGTGTATAGCTGCATACCTAAGTTATGCTTGAGACGGCGCAGCTTGTAAAGGTGGTTGTCGAACACTTTCACTTCGGCTCCGAGGCCGGTGGCGGCGCGGGCGGCGTACTCGGCTACCGTGCCGGCTCCCAGAATCACCACTTGCGACGGCGGCACGCCCGTAATACCGCCCAGAATGATGCCCTTGCCCTCGTTGGAGCGGGCCAGGTATTCGGCCGCAATCAGCATCACCGTCGAACCCGCTATTTCGCTCATGGCGCGCACTACGGGGCGGGCGCCGCTGGGGTCCTTCATCAGCTCGAAGCCGATGGCGTTGATTTTCTTGCGGGAGAGCGCGGCGATGTATTCCGGCGTCATTGAGCCCATTTGCAGGGCCGAAATCAGGGTTTGGTTGGGGTGCAGCAGCTCAATCTCTTCGAGCGTGGGCGGGGCCACTTTCAGCAGAATATCGGCCTTGAAAACCTCTTCGGTGGAGTAGGCAATCTGCGCGCCGGCTTCGGAATAGGCGTGGTCGGCGTATTTGCTGGGCTCGCCCGCGCCGGCTTCCATCACTACTTCGTGCCCGGCCGACACGAGGTGCTGCACGGCTTCGGGCGTGAGGCCGAGGCGGTTTTCCTGGAGCGAGGTTTCGCGCGGCATGCCGATGAACAGCTTGCGCTTGCGCGTTTCCACGGCCAGCATCGACTCCTGCGTGAAGTAGGCGCGGCTGGTGGCCAAAGACTCAAATCCGGAAGGTAGCTGCTCGGGCATTACTGAAAATTAAAAATTATAAATGAAGAATTAAAAATTACCAACAATTCATAACGACCGCGCCAGATGCAGCACAAGCCATTTTTGATACTTAATTGATAATTTTCAATTCAATCACCCGTTTTTCGTCGGGCTGCACGGTCAGGCGAACTTCGAGATAGGGCAAAGGCAATAATGCCGCCACGCGGGCAGGCCATTCCACTAAACAAAGATACCCCGAATCGAAATACTCGCTGGCCCCGATGCGCTCGGCCTCGTCTTCCGAATCAATGCGGTAGAAGTCAAAGTGATACACGGGCTGGTCTCGGCCGTCGCGGTACTCGTTCACCAGCGCGAAGGTGGGGCTGCTCACGTCGTCAGCCACGCCCAGGGCGGCGCACAGCGCGCGGATGAGCGTGGTTTTGCCGGCGCCCATCTCGCCTTCGAAGGCTACTACTGGGCAGCCGGCTTCGGCAATGGCGGCGCGGAGCTGCGCGGCGGCGTTGGGCAATTCGGTCAGGGTGGGCAGGGCGATGACGGAGGGCAGCATGGGGCGAATTTACCGCCTGGGTTCCACTCAATGGGTACCAGATTTTGAAATACCGCCGGGCCTGCCTCATCTTTATAGCCCGCTTCGCGCCTTAATTCGCTCAGTACAAATGGCCTGTTGCTGAATTCGCTCACTTTTTCCGGACGGGTTCAGCCAGGCAGCTGGTTCGAAATAAGGCCGTGAAGGGATAATCGCTCGATTTCTACCCAATCTTCTCGCCTATGCCCGACTTTACTCCGTCGCTGCATTGCCTTGCCCCAAGTTATTCGTTAGTAACCCGGCAGCTGCCACTGCTCCTGCTGGGGCTGGTGCCGTTGGCGGGCGTGGCCCAGCAAACGGCCCCTCTCATCGGCACCGTGCGTAGCGAAACGGGCGCGCCGATAGAGTTTGTAACCCTCACCCTGCACCGGGCCGCCGATTCGGTGGTGATAAAAACCGAGTTTAGCGACGTGCAGGGGCAGTTTCGGTTCGATGCGCTGGTTGGCGGGCGCTACCTTCTTTCGGCTGCGCAGATTGGCTACGGGCGCTACTGGAGCCCTGCGCTGGCGGTGCCGGCGGCTGGCCTGGTATTGCCCGCCATCGGCCTGCGGCCCAGCGCTGCTACCGCCCTGAAGGAAATAACCGTGACGGCCCGCAAACCGCTCTATGAGCATCAAGCTGGCGGCACGCGGGTGAACGTGGCCGACAGCCCACTGGCCACCGGGGCCACCGCCCTGGAAGTATTGGGCCGCGCGCCCGGCATCAGCACCGATGGGAAGGAAAACCTGAGCCTGCGCGGCCGCCAGGGCCTGCTGGTGGTGGTGGATGGCAAACGCGTGCCCCTCACCGGCGCCGACCTAGCCGATTACCTTAAAGCGCTGCCCGCCGAGCAGATGCAGAGCATCGAGCTGCTGACTAACCCGCCCGCCCAATACGATGCCCAGGGCGGGGCCGGCGTTATCGCCATCACCCTGAAGAAAGACCAGCGGCTGGGCACCAATGGCAGCGCCACGCTGAGCGTAGGCCGCGGCGGTTACGGCCGCATCACCGGCGGCCTGGTTCTGAACCACCGCCGCAAAAACCTGAACCTATACGGCAACTACACTTATTCTGAGCGGCGCTACTTCACGCGCTATGATTTTGACCGCCAGTACGCGGGCACCAGCCTGCTGCCCGCCGCTGCCAGCCAGCAGTTCAACGACCAGGTGTCGCACCTGCGCTCGCACGCGGCCAAGGTTGGGGCCGACTGTACGCTTTCGAAACGCACACTGTTGGGCGCGTCGCTCACCGGGTTGCTGAGCCACATCGATAACAGTGTGGACACGCAGAGCGAGTTTCGCATGCTGGATGGTAGTCCGTTGAGTCGCTACACCTCCGTCACGGCCCAGAACATTGACCGGCCCAGCGGCAGCGCCAACCTGAACCTGCGCCACGCCCTGGCCGACTCGGCCAACGCGGCAGCCTTCACCTTCGATGCCGACTACGGCCGCTACCACACCACCCGGCTCATGGCCCAGCAGGCCAATTATCTGGAGCCGCAATACGCCGTCAACCAGTTTGATGGCGACCAGCGCGTGGACCTATCCATTGGCACGCTGAAGCTTGATTTCAGCCAGCCCCTGCCCCATCGCGCGCGCCTCGAGGCCGGCGCAAAAGCCACCCGTGTACGCAGCGACAACAGCACCGCGTTTTTCAGCACGATGAACGGAACGACTACGTTTAATCCGTTCATTTCGAAGGATTTTCGCTACGCCGAAAACGTGAACGCGGCTTACGTGAGCGTACGCACGGCGACGGCCCAAACCACTGTTCAGGCTGGCTTGCGGGCCGAGCAAACCAATACATTGGCCGAGCTCAGCGGAGAGGCGGCCCGCGAACGACACTACACGCAGTTGTTTCCGAGCCTGTCGGCACAGCGCACACTCAACGCCCGGCACGCGCTGGCGTTGGCGCTGGCCCGCCGCATCGACCGGCCTAACTACGGGCAATTGAACCCGCTGCGCTTTTACGTCGACCCCATTTCCTACCGCGCCGGCAACCCTGATTTGGTGGCCCAGACCAGCTATTCGGCCGAGCTGACGCATACGTACCGCCAGAAATTCGTCACCGCACTGGCCTACGCCCGCACCGACCAGCCCATCGTCACCACGGCGCAGCCTTCGCCCGACGGGGGCCGCCTGGTGGTGAGCCAGGACGTGAATCTGGCCAGCCAGGACTACCTGGCCCTGACGCTGACCGCCCCGCTGGAACCCACCAAATGGTGGTCGATGTACGCCAACGGCGTGTTTTACTACCTGCGTTTCCGGGGGCAGCTGGCCGGCACGCAGCTGAATCGCGCGCAGCCGTCCTGTCAGCTTTCGCTCAGCAATACCTTTAGCCTGCCCAGAGGCTGGTCGGCCGAGCTCAGCGGCAACTACCAATCAAGCGAAATCTGGGGGTTTGAAAAATCGACGGGCCGGGGCCAAGTGGGGGCCGGCCTGCTCAAAAGCTTCTGGAACAAGCAGGGGTCGCTGCGTTTCGGCGCCACCGATATTTTCTATACCAGTCCCGCCCGTTTCACTTCCACTTTTGTCAATTTTCGCGAAACGTTTTACAAGCGGGAAGACCTCCGGGTGGTGACGGGCACCTTTACATACCGCTTCGGCAACGGCAAGGTGGCCGCCGCCCGCAAGCGCGCCGCCGGGGCCGAAGATGAATTGCGCCGCGCTGGCGGATTGTGACGACTTCGGCTTAATCAGGAATGAGGAATCTCTGACTCACCCGGTCATTTTCCAATTCTTAATTCCTCATTATTCATTCCCCATTAAGCGTAGCGTCAACTACCTTCGTGCGCCGTGGTGGCCATTCCGCCGGGGCTTTCAGCTTATGCAAATCTCCAAGATGGCCGCCGGTCTGCGCGGCTCCGAAATCATCCGAATTGGCAACCAGGTCAGCGAGCAGGTGCGTCAGGGGGCGAATATCTGCAACCTCACCATCGGCGACTTCGACTCCAAGATTTTCCCGATACCGGCCGGCCTCACTGCTGGTATTATCGATGCCTACAAGGCCGGCCTCACCAACTACCCGCCGGCCGCCGGCATGGGCGAGCTGCGCCAGTCGGTATCGAAGTTTCTGCAGGAGCGCCAGGGATTGAGCTACGGCCCCGACGACATCCTGATTGCCGGCGGTTCGCGCCCGCTCATCTACGCCACCTACCGCGCCATTGTCGATGCCGGCGACCGTGTCATCTTCCCGCTGCCCAGCTGGAACAACAACCACTACTGCCACCTCGTGGATGCCACACCCGTGGCCGTGCCCACCCGCGCCGAAAACAACTTCATGCCCACCGCGGCCGACCTGGCCCCGCACGTGGCCGGCGCCACCCTGCTGGCCCTGTGCTCGCCGCTGAACCCCACGGGCACGGTCTTCACCAAAGAAGGCCTGGAGGAAATCTGCGAATTGGTAATTGCGGAGAACAAGCGCCGCGGCCCTGACGAAAAGCCCCTCTACATTCTCTACGACCAGATTTACTGGCTGCTCACTTTCGGCGACACCCAGCATTTCGACCCGGTGAGCCTGCGACCCGAGCTGCGCGACTACGTCATCTACATCGACGGCACCTCGAAGTGCTTTGCCGCCACCGGCGTGCGCGTGGGCTACAGCTTCGGCCCGCCCGCCATCATCAACCAGATGAAATCCATTCTGGGCCACGTGGGTGCCTGGGCCCCCAAGGCCGAGCAGGTGGCTACCGCTCATTTCCTGCCCCAGACGGCCGAAGTCGACGAGTTCCTGACCGGCATGAAAACCCGCCTCGACAGCTCGCTCGAAGGCCTGTTCAAAGGGCTGAAAGAGTTGAAGGCCCAGGGCTACCCGGTGGATGCCGTGGCACCAGCCGGGGCCATCTACCTCACCGCCAAAATCGACGTGCTGGGCCGCACCGCCCCCGATGGCACCGTGCTCACCACCACCGCTGAGCTCACCTCCTACCTCATTGCCGAAGCCCAGCTGGCGCTGGTGCCCTTCTCGGCCTTCGGCTCGCCGGCTTCGGAGCCCTGGTTCCGCGCCTCGGTGGGCGCCGAAACGGTGGAATCGATTCAAGCGGCCCTGCCGCGACTGAAAGCGGCGCTGGATAAGTTGAAGTAAATTACAGACATTTTCTAAGCTTAATGCAGTCAGGCTTGTCACATGAATAATATCCTAAAAGGTGGAATTATTGTGGGCACATTTATAGCTTCCTTGGCAGCATTATTTGAAGTTCGAGAATGGCTAATGAACAAACTAGAATACCGCAGCAAACTCCTTATAATACTTGACGAGAATGCACCTAAACGCATTCGGATATTCAATAATTGCTTTTTGGGAACCGATATAAAATTTAATTCCGGCATCGGTGCTGTCTATGCTGGTGAAAGCAATTTGTTCATTAAGGACAATTTAGCAGGAATAGAAATCAGGATTTTGGACGAAAGCACAGCTAGGATTGGTAAACGAACTGGTCATATTCCGGACAGTTTATTTTACAGGAATAGCAGGAGTGTTGTCAAAATAATTTCTGGAGATTCTACTTCTTTCAACGGCCTTTATAAAACCATTCTATTGAAATAAAAAAGGCTTCCTCGATGAGGAAGCCTTTTTTATTTAGAATTACCGGCACTATCCCTTCGCCGTCAGCGTCACATAAGGAATAATGCACTCCTCCAGCGAGATGCCGCCGTGCTGGAACGTGTCCTTGTAGTAGTTCACGTAGTAATTGTAGTTGTTGGGGTAGGCGAAGAAATAGTCACCGATGGTGAAGACGTAGGCCGTGCTCACATTCTCGCGGGGCAGGAAAATGCTTTCCGGCTTGCGCACCACGTACACGTCGCGCGAGTCTTCGAAGCCCAGGTTTTTGCCGTGCTTGTAGCGCAGGTTGGTGTTGGTGTTGCGGTCGCCCACAATCTTGTAGGGGCGCTTGCAGCGGATGGTGCCGTGGTCGGTGGTGATGATGAGCTTGCCTTTTTTCTCAGCAATGGTCTGCAGCATCTCGTACAGCGGCGAGTGCAGGAACCACGAGCGGGTGATGCTGCGGTAAGCCGACTCGTCGGCCGCCAGCTCGCGTATCATGGCCATGTCGGTGCGGGCGTGCGAGAGCATGTCCACGAAGTTGTAGACGATGACGTTGCACTTGTAATTGTTGTGCAGGTTGCTCATCTTGCCCAGCAAGTCCTTGCCAGCCTGCAGGTTGGTCACCTTGTGGTAGCTGTGCTTCGCCTTCTGGTTGTTCTTCTGGAAATTGATTTCCATGAACTCGGCCTCGTGCAGGTTCTTGCCCTCGTCATCGTCGTCGTTCACCCACAGGTTGGGGTACTTCTTCTGAATCTCGCTCGGCATCATGCCCGAGAAAATGGCGTTGCGCGCATAAGCCGTGGTGGTCGGCAGAATGGCGTAGTACATCTCCTCGCTATCCACCGTGAACAGCTCGGTGATGATGGGCTCCAGCACCTTCCACTGGTCGTAGCGCAGGTTGTCAATCAGCACAAAGTACACGGGCGTGTCGCCGGTGGCCTTCAGGGTCGGGAACACGCGCTCCTTGAACAACTGGTGCGACATGAGCGGGGCGTTTTTGTCGTCGCCGTTCACCCAGTCCTCGTAGTCTTCCGTGATGAAGCGGCCGAAGTAGGTATTGGCCTCGTCCTTCTGCATGTTGAAAACCTCGGCCATGCTTTTGCCCTCGGTTTCGTTGATTTCGAGCTCCCAGTACACCAGCTTCTTGTACACCTCGGCCCACTCGGCGGGCGTGAGGCGGTCGGACAACTGCATGCCGAGCTGGCGGAAATCGCGCTGATAGCCCGAGTTAGTGGCTTCGCTCACAAGGCGCTTGTTGTCGAGCACCTTTTTCACCGACAGCAGAATCTGGCTCGGGTTCACCGGCTTAATCAGGTAATCGGCGATTTTCGCGCCAATGGCCGACTCCATGATGTGCTCCTCCTCGCTCTTGGTAATCATCACCACGGGCACGGTGGGCCGGATGGCCTTGATTTCGGTGAGCGTCTGCAAGCCGGTAAGGCCGGGCATGTTCTCGTCGAGAAACACGAGGTCGTAGCTCTTCTCCTGGATTTCCTCGATGGCATCGGCGCCGCTGTTCACGGGCGTTACGTCGTAGCCTTTTTCCTTGAGAAAGAGCAGGTGCGGCTTGAGCAGGTCGATTTCGTCGTCGGCCCAGAGGATGGTGGTTTGTTGCATAGTGAAGAGTTGAAGTCGTAGGGAATTAGCTGGCGCTGACCTTGGGTTGAAGTTGGGATTGCCAGGACAACGTACGGACGTTCCGGATGAAAACGGCGGGAAGTCCGCGCGGTTAAAGAAGCCGGCTCGGCCGTGCAAAGTTGCATTTGCCCGAATGGCAGGCCGTAGCTTCGCGTCTGGCTATTGACGGGCCACGGCGGTAAATGTTGCCATTTTCTGCTGCCCCGCTCCCGATTTCTCCATTTTGCCGCCCGCGCCCCGCTTCCCATCGTGAACAAAAAGAAAATCTTCAACGACCCCGTCTACGGCTTCGTCACCATCCCGACGGAGTTTCTGTTCGACCTCATCGAACACCCGTATTTCCAGCGGTTGCGGCGCATTCAGCAGCTCGGCCTCACGGGGTTTGTGTACCCCGGGGCGCTGCACACGCGCTTCCACCACGCGCTCGGGGCCATGCATCTGATGAGTTTGGCCCTGCGCACGCTCAAGGACAAAGGGGTGAAGATTTCGGCGGCTGAAGGTGAAGCCGCGATGGCGGCCATTCTGCTGCATGACGTGGGCCACGGTCCCCTCTCCCACGCTCTCGAAACCGCCATTTTCCAGGATGTGCCCCACGAGCAGCTCTCCTTATTTCTGATGGAACGCCTGAATAAGGAGTTCAAGGGCAAGCTCGATTTAGCCATTGCCATGTTCCAGGGCACCTACGTGCGGCCGTTTTTCCACCAGCTGGTGAGCAGCCAGCTCGACATGGACCGCCTCGATTATCTCAACCGCGACTCCTTTTATACCGGCGTGGAAGAAGGTCGCCCCGGCGCCGACCGCCTCATCAAGATGCTGCGCGTGCACGACGAGCGGCTGGTGCTCGAAGAAAAAGCAGTGTACTCGGTCGAGAATTTTCTGGTGAGCCGCCGGCTGATGTATTGGCAGGTGTACCTGCACAAAACCGTGACTTCGGCCGAGCAGATGGTCATTCGGGTGGTGCAGCGCGCTCGCGACCTGGCCCGCCAAGGCGTGGAGGTGCCCGCCAACAGCTGCCTGGGCTACTTCCTGGGCCGCGCCGTGAGCTTAGCCGAGTTTGAAAACAACGAGAAAATCTTCAGCCATTTCGTCGAGCTTGATGACTACGACATCTGGTCGGCCATCAAAGCCTGGGCCGGGCACCGCGACGTGGTGCTGAGCTACCTGGCCAAGAGTATTCTGCACCGCAACCTGCTCAAAATCGTGCTGGCTCCCGAGCCGTTCGACGAGGATTTCCGCCTCGGCATCCAGGAACTCATCGCCGAGAAATTCAAGCTGCCCATGGAGGAAGCCGCGCTGCTCATGATTCCGGGCCGCTTGAGCAACAGCGCCTACAACGCCGAAAGCCAGGAACCCATCGAAATCCTGACCAAAAAAGGCGATATCGTGAACGTGATGGAAGCTTCTGACCTTCCCAACATCCGCGCCCTGAGCCAGCGAGTGGAGAAATTCTACATCTGCTACCCGAAGGAGATAGTTTAGTTGTCAGCTGCTGGTTGTCAGTTGTCAGGCCAGTAAGCCGGATATTTTGACGACAAACGGCCCGAATCTGACAACTGACAACTAGCAACTGACAACTATTTTTGCCGCCTATGGAATTTACCGTTCAGCAAATCGCCGAAGTGCTCGGCGGCACCGTGGAGGGCGACGCCACCCAGCGCATCTCCAGCCTTGCTAAAATTGAAGAAGCCCAGGCCGGCTCGCTCACCTTTTTGTCGAACGCCAAATACGAGCCGTTTCTCTACGAAACCGGCGCCTCGGCCGTGATTGTGGGCCGCGAGCAGGCCCTGCGCCAGGCCGTGCAGCCGGCGCTCATCCGCGTCGAGAACCCCTACACCGCTTTCAGCCAGCTCCTCGAGTTCTACGCCCAGGCTACCCGCACGGGCAAGCGCGGCGTCGAGCAGCCCTCGTTTATTGCCGAAAGTGCCAGCATTGGCCCGGGCCACTACCGCGGCGCGTTTTCCTACATCGGCGAGCAGTGCCAGTTGGGCGATAACGTGCTGGTGTTTCCGCAGGCCTATATCGGCGACCGGGTGACGATTGGCGAAGGCAGCATCATCCACGCCGGAGCCAAAATTTATCCCGATACCGTTATTGGCAAATTCTGCGTCATCAAGGCCGGCGCGGTGGTCGGCTCCGATGGTTTCGGCTTCGCGCCGCAGCCCGACGGCAGCTACAAAGCCATTCCGCAAATCGGCAACGTGGTACTCGAGGACTTCGTGAGCATTGGCGCGAATGCGACCATCGACTGCGCCACGCTGGGCTCGACCCGCGTGGGCCGGGGCAGCAAAATCGACAACCTCGTACAGCTGGCCCACAACGTTGAAATCGGCCAGCATACCGTCATTGCCTCGCAAACCGGCATTGCGGGCTCGGCCAAAATCGGCGACCATTGCGTGCTGGCAGGCCAGGTGGGCATGGCCGGCCACGTCACACTGGCCAACAAAACCACCGTCACGGCCCAGTCGGGGGTGGGCAAGAATGTGAAGCAGGAAGGCACCATCCTGCAAGGCTCCACGGCCTTCGACTTCAAGCAAAACCAGCGCGCCCAAATCGTTTTCCGCCGCCTGCCCGAGCTCGAACAGCGCGTGGCAATGCTGGAGAAGGCCCAAAACAAGACGGAAAAGCCCTAGCTTTGCAGACTATTAGTTGTCGGTTGCCAGTTGTCAGTTGGCAGGTTTAAGGACCTTCTCAGCCTGACAACTGACAACTAGCAACTGACAACCAATCAGATGAACGACAAGCAACACACCATTAAGGCGCCCGTGACGGTGCGCGGCGTTGGCCTGCACACCGGCGTAGAGGCCACCATGACGTTTTGCCCCGCGCCGGTGGGCCACGGCTACAAGTTTCAGCGCGTCGACCTGCCCGGCCAGCCCGTGGTGGATGCCGACGTGGACAACGTGGTCGACCTGAGCCGCGGCACCACCATCGAGCAGAACGGCGCCCGCGTGAACACCGTGGAGCACACGCTGGCGGCCCTCGTAGGCTTGCAGCTGGATAACGTGCTGATTCAGCTCTCCGGCCCCGAGCCGCCCATCATGGATGGCTCGTCGGCCGAGTTCATCAAGGCCCTCGAAACCGTGGGGTTTGAGGAGCAGAACGCGCTGCGCAACTACTACGAAATTCCGGAAAGCATTCGGTACGTGGACAATGCCCGCGGCGTCGAAATCGCGGCCCTGCCCCTCACCGACTATCGCCTCACGGTGATGGTGGACTACAACTCGCCGGTACTAGGCTCGCAGCACGCCACGCTCACCGATATTGGCCTGTTCAGTGAGGAAATTGCGTCGTCGCGCACGTTCTGCTTTTTGCACGAGCTGGAAATGCTCTACAAAAACAACCTCATTCGCGGCGGCGACCTCAGCAACGCCATTGTGGTGGTCGACCGCGTGGTGAGCGACGACGAGCTGACCGACCTGGCCAAGATGCTGGGCAAGCCGCGCGTGTCGGTGAAGAAGGAAGGCATACTCAATAACGTGGACCTGCGCCATAAAAACGAGCCCGCCCGCCATAAGCTGCTCGACCTTGTGGGCGACCTCGCCCTAGTGGGCCGCCCGCTGAAGGGCCAGATTCTGGCTGCCCGCCCCGGGCACGCGGCCAACGTGGCGTTCGCCAAGAAAATCAAGAAGAAGATGTTGGAGTCGCGCACCAATCCGGTGCCGGTGTACGACCCCAGCCGCGAGCCGGTGATGGACATCAACCGCATCATGCAGGTGCTGCCCCACCGCTACCCCTTCCTGCTGATTGACAAGGTGATTCACCTCGACGACCAGGTGGTGACGGCGGTGAAGAACGTGACCATGAACGAGCCGTTTTTCACGGGCCACTTCCCCGGCAACCCGGTGATGCCCGGCGTGCTGCAAATCGAAGGCCTGGCCCAGACGGGCGGCATTCTGGTGATGAACACCGTGCCCGACCCCGACAACTACTGGCAGTATTTCCTGGGCATCGAAAACGCCCGTTTCCGCAAGAAAGTGCTGCCCGGCGATACCATCGTGTACCACTGCCAGCTGCTGGCGCCCATCAAGCGCGGCATTGCCAAAATGCGCGGCCAGGCTTTTGTGAACGGCAAGGTGGTGTGCGAAGCCGAGATGAGCGCCGCCATCGTGCGCAAAGACGCATAAATAACAGCTGTTGGCTAATAGCGGTTAGCTGTTAGCTGTGTGCTGAAGATTCCCCCAAAAGCTAACGGCTAACCGCTATTGGCTAACAGCTCCAAAAATGATTTCTCCCCTCGCCCATATTCATCCCGAAGCCCGCCTCGCGGCGAACGTCACCGTTGAACCGTTCACGACCATTGCGGCGGACGTCGAAATCGGCGAGGGCACCTGGATTGGGCCGAACGTGACCATTATGAGCGGCACGCGCCTTGGGGCGCACTGCCAGGTATTTCCGGGCGCGGTGCTCGGCGCGGTGCCGCAGGATTTGAAGTTTGCCGGCGAACACACCACGGCCGAAATCGGCGACTACACCGTGCTGCGCGAATGCGTGACCGTGAACCGCGGCACCATCGACCGGGGCCGCACCGTGGTGGGCAGCCACTGCCTGCTGCAGGCCTACGTTCACATAGCCCACGATTGCGTGATTGGCAACCACTGCGTGATTTCGAACTCGGTGCAGATTGCCGGCCACGTAACGGTGGGCGACTGGGCCATTCTGGGCGGCACCTCGGCCATCCATCAGTTTGTCAGCATCGGGGCGCACGCTTTTCTGGGCGGCGGCTCGCTGGTGCGCAAGGACATTCCGCCCTTCGTGAAGGCTGCCCGCGAGCCCCTTACTTACGCCGGCGTAAACTCGGTGGGCCTGCGCCGTCGGGGCTACAGCGAGGAGCAGGTAACGGGCCTGCATAACCTCTACCGCCTGCTGTTTCTGGGCGGCATGAACACGCAGGACGCCATTGCGCGCATCGAAGCAGAAATTGCGCCTTCGGTGGAACGCGACCAGGCCCTGGATTTCATTCGGGCTGCCACGCGCGGCATCATCAAAGGCCCCAAGCGCGACAAAGCCAGCGAGGCCGAACTGGACTAACGGGTTTAGTTGTCAGTTGCTAGTTGTCAGTTGCTAGTTGTTGGCGCCTGCCGATTCTTTCTTCAATTAGCTTGAGGAAAGAATTCTAACTGACAACCAACAACCAACAACTAACAACTACTTGCAGATTCAAGCCACTGGTCTGGGCAAGCGCTTCCAGCGCGACTGGATTTTCCGGGGTCTTACGCGCACGTTCCGGCCGGGTAGCGCCACGGCCGTGCTCGGGCCCAACGGCGCGGGCAAGAGCACACTGCTGAACACGTTTTCGGGCCAGTTGCTGCCCACCGAGGGCACGCTCACCTACGCGCTGGCTGGCCGCGCCCTGGCCGTGGAGGATGTGCCGCGCCACCTGGCTTACGCCGCCCCGTACCTGGAGCTGCTGGAGGAACTGACGCTGCTGGAGCTGCTGCGCTTCCACACGCAGTTTAAGCCGCTACGGGCTGGTATTTCCACGGAAAAGCTCGTGGACATCATGTACCTCGGCAGCGCCCGGCACCGACTGATTCGGGAGTTTTCGTCGGGCATGAAGCAGCGGCTTAAGTTAGGCTTGGCGCTGTATGCCGACGCCCCGCTGCTGCTGCTGGATGAGCCCACCACCAACCTCGATGCCACCGGCGTGGCCTGGTACCAGGAGCACGTGCAGGCCACTCGCGCCGGCCGCACGCTGCTGCTCAGCTCCAACGTGCCCGCCGAGTATGCGTTTTGCGATGAGCAGCTGGTGGTGACGGATTTTCAGGCGGAGCGGGCGGGCTAGCTGCGAGCCTGCACCTGGCAAAAGAGCCACTGCCATAGCGGTAACGGCATTTTTTCCGCAAAAACCAGCGCGCTGGCACAACACTAAATCCATGCTGTCCGTATCTTCGCGGCCGACACAGGCACTTATTTTCTTCCACCAACTTTTTCCCCCGCCCCGGCCATGATTGATGACGACGACCTGGACGACGACCTGCTCGACGACGACGATACCCTCGATTCCTACGCCAAAAAAGGCGGCGCCGCGGCCCTCGGCAACACCGAAGACCGCCTCTCGGCCAAATACGCCGACTACCTGATGTGGACCGACACCGGCTCCTCGCACGACGAAGCCCTCGACCTGGCCAACATGAGCGAGGAAGAATTCGTGGAAGCCGAGCGCGCCGAAAATTCCGACCGCGGCGGCTTCACCAGCCTCGACGACGACGAGGACGAGTTTGCCGACGATGATGAGGACGAGGACGAAGGCTACAGCAGCGGCCGCGGTGGCCGCCGCAGCAGCGGCTACGACAGCGACGACTACTAACTGACGGTCATTCTGATGAAGGAGGAATCTAAAGAAACCTGTTTAAACGGTTTTACCCAGATTGCCCCTTCGTCGGAAGAACAAGCAAATCAAAAAGCCCCAGCTGGAAATTCCAGCCGGGGCTTTTTTCTAATTACTTAATACGCATCCTACTTCCGGCCGAACACTGACTTTAGCAGGTCGCTGGTGCGAGCGGCGGGGTTCTTGCGGATTTTGGCTTCCTCGTTGGCCAGCAGGATGAACAGGCCATCAACCGCCTTTTGCGTGGTGTAGTCGGCCAAGCTGAGGGTAACGGGCTGCTGCAGGGGGATTTTGTTGTAGGTGTTGGTTAGGGTGGCGTAGGCCCGGCCAGCCCCTACCTGGTCGATGGCGGCCTCAATGTCGGGGTGGAAGGCCGTAATCAGTTGCGCCTGGGTCGACTTGCGCAGGAACTGCGTAGCGGCGTCGGTTTCGCTGCTTGTGACCAGCGAAATGGCATCGCTGAAGCTCATGTTGGACAGCGCGTTCAGGAAAATATCCTTGGCTTTGGGGGCGGCAGCTTCGGCGGCGCGGTTGAGCTGGGTTTCGAGCTGGGCAAACAGGTTCGTCATACCGGGGATGCGGCCGATGGTGCTTTTCATCAGGTCGAGGTCGGGCGGCGTGGGGATGTGAATGTCATCGTTCAGGTTGAAGCCGTCGGGCTCCGAGGCGAACTGCACGGCTTTCACGATGCCCTTGTTCAGGGCTTCTTTCACGCCGGCGCTGGCCTGGTCCTGCGTGAGGGGCGGCAGGGCGGCTTTGGCAGCGGCGGCGGCTTTATCCGCGGCGGCTTTGTCGGCGGCCGCTTTGGCAGCGGCGGTTTTAGCAGCGGCGGCTTTGGCAGCAGCAGCTTTCGCGGCGGCGGTTTTGGCCGCGGCGGCTTTCGCGGCGGCAGCTTTTTTGGCGGCGGTGGTTTGAGCGTGGGCAGCGGGTGCGGCGGTGGCCAGCAGGCCGGTGAGCAGCAAGGCGCTGGCGAGTCGGGTGAACATGAAATAAACGATGCGACGGGAAAACCGGAAGGCCCCTGTGGCTGTCCTTGGGCCGCCGCGTGTGCAAATTGAAGACAATTTTGCGGCCAAACCTATTTTCTCGCTTCGCTCATGTCCACCACTCCCTCGCCTGCCGACCATTCCGCCCCCACTTTTTCGCCCGCCGCCCCGCCCGATGTCGAGATTATGACCATCGGCGACGAGCTGCTCTACGGGCAGGTGATTGATACCAATTCGGCCTTTATGGGCCAGGAGCTGGGCAAAATTGGCCTGCGCGTGCGCCAGATTTCGTCGGTATCGGACCGCGCCGATGAGATTGTGGCCGCCCTCGACCAAGCCCGGCAGCGGGCGCAGGTGGTGCTCATTACCGGCGGCCTCGGCCCCACCAAAGACGACCTCACCAAGCACGTGCTGGCCCGCTACTTCGGCTCCGAGCTGGTGATGCACGAGCCCACGCTGCGCCACGTCGAGGAAATTTTCCAGCGCTTCCAGCGGCCCATGCTCGACGTGAACCGCCAGCAGGCGCTGGTGCCAGCCAACTGCGAGGTGCTGCACAACGCCGTGGGCACGGCGCCCGGCATGTGGTTCGACGACCAGGGCACCGTGTTTGTGAGCATGCCCGGCGTGCCCTTCGAAATGAAGCGCCTGATGACCGACCACGTGCTGCCGCGCCTGCAGGCCCGCTTCCACATCGCCCCCATCGAGCACGTGGTGGTGATGACCGCCGGCCTGGGCGAAAGCTTCCTGGCCAAGAAGATTGAGGACTGGGAAGACGCGCTGCCCGCCAACGTGAAGCTGGCCTACCTGCCCAGCTTCGGGGCCGTGCGCCTGCGCCTCACCGGCACCGCCGACGGCCTCCCCGACCTGCGCGGCCGCATGCTGGCCCTGCTGCCAGCCCTGCGAGAGCGCATCGGCGAGTTCATTTTTGCCGAGGAAGAAACCACCATCGAAGCCGCCATCGGCCAGTTGCTGCTCGCCCGGGGCCTCACCATCGGCACGGCCGAAAGCTGCACCGGCGGCCTGGTGGCGCAGCGCCTCACCAGCGTGTCGGGCAGCTCGGCCTACTTTCGGGGCGGCATCGTGGCCTACCACAACGACATCAAGCAGCAGGAGTTGGGCGTGCGCGCCGAAACCCTGGCCGAGTTCGGGGCCGTGAGCGAGGGCACCGTGCGCGAGATGGCCGAGGGGGCCCGCCGCCGCCTGGGCGTCGACGTGGCCGTGGCCATCAGCGGCATTGCCGGTCCCACCGGGGCCACGGCCACCAAGAAAGTCGGCACCATCTGCCTGGCCTACGCCGACGCCACCCAGACCATCACCCGCGAGTATGTGCTCGACCGCGGCCGCGCCCTGAACACGGAGTACGCCGCCCAATCGGTGCTCACGCTGCTGCGGCAGCAGCTGGCGGGGGCTTCGACCCAGGAGTTAATTAAAGTTTGAACGCTGTATAGTGTACTTGAACCACCGTCACGGTGACCGGGGGACCCACTTGGTGAAAATGGGGAAAGCACAAGGTGTACGGGATTTGAAAAGCCCTTTTTCATATGCTTCCTGATGTAGTTGGGGCAAGTGCTTAAACCGCTTGGATTCTTTTCTATTTACGCGCCTCACCGACATGAAATCATAACTGGAAGACAATAGGAGAATCACTTCCAGGTATGAACATTCTTCGCTGAGTTTGACGGTGGTCAGTTCCATACCGACCGCTCCGAATAGGACCGTGTTAGGATTACGGGGGATGTCAAGCTTAAAATAACCCTCCATGTCCGTCTTCCCGATTACGGTCGTATCCGGAGCGTAAATGTTCGCCATCGGAACTGTTTCCAATCGGTCGTCTAGTAGCCGACCGGTAAGGGTCTTGGTGGCCTGGGCACGAGCAGTCCCAAGGGAGAGAACCACTACCAAGAGGGTCAAGAAGGCATTCAGGTGACACATTAATGGTGACAAGTACAGTAAGTGATGTCGCATTTTAACGAGTATCATTTAAAGACTGCTTTTGGTAAACGCTTGGCCGCTGCCGGGCTGGACGCGTTTAAGAAATTTGTCTACGATTCAATGTTTACGAAACGCGCCGAGGAAATGAGTTTCACAAACTCGAAACGGGAGCCCGACCCCACCAAAAAAAGCTCCCGGCTGGCGTGCATCAACCGAGGGCTTTTCTTCACAATACCGCGTGTACTACCCCACCCCGGCTGCGGCCCCTTCTTCGCCTTGCCCCCGCACGCATCCAGCAGCGCGCGGGCCGCTTTGTAGCCTTTGAACAGCTCCTGGTTTACGGCTTCAAGCATGCCCATAGCCTTGTCGAGCTCATAAATCTGGTTCATCTAGGCTTCGTGCACTTCCTCGTAGGTGGTGTTGGCGTTCTGGCGGGCATCGAGCAGCGTCTGCGTATCGGGCAGGCCCTGCTGGAAGGTATCGGCCATTGTGCTGGGCTTCGGTCATTGCTTTCACGGCGCGGCACTAGCCGCCAGCGCGTTGGCATAGCTCACCAACTCCGTCAGCTCGCGGGCGCTGCCGGCGCTGAGGCGGTGCGCCTGGGCGTAGGCCTGCAGCTGCGGGGCCTGGGCCGGAAACGCGCCGAGCAGGTCTTTCAGCCCGGGCCGCAGCGGCGCGAGGTCGTCGGCGCGGCGAATCAGGAAAAAGTCTTCGCGCAGCTCGGGCAAACTCAGGTAGCGGGGTGCGGCGGGCGGCGGCAGGCCCCGGCTGTTGCCGCCCACCGGAATGCCGAACATGCCCGCCCCTACCGTCACCGGCACGGGCGTGTAGGCCACCGTGCGCTGCGCCAGTCGCTGCCGGCGCAGCAGCAGCACCGGCCCGCCGCCCAACTGCTCAAAAAATGCGAATTCCGGCTGCTTCCGGGTGCGGTCGGGGTACCACGGCAGGGCCCGAAACAGGCGCACCAGGTTGGGGTCGGCAGCGGCGCTGCCCGCGGGCCCAGTCATTTCCTGCTGCACGGCGCAGGCCACCACGGCCGCCGGCGCAAAGGTCCGCACCGAACCATCAGCCTGGGCCAAAAACAGCAAATCGGGCCCAAACTGCAGCGCCACGGGCCCATCCAGCGTGTCGCCGCTCAGCAGCACCACCCGCCCCAGCCGAAACGTGAGCCGGAAGGAACCGCCGTTGGTCGGGGCCTGAGCATACCCGGCCATCGTCAGCAGCCAGCAAGTGGTTAAGAGCAGCAGTTTTTTCATGGCGCTGCAGGCCCGGGCGGCAAGCTAATTCACTGGGCTGCTAACGAATATACAACTTTGCACCACCGTCCGCAATACCTCCACATTTCTACCAAGCAGAAAGCCCCTCCGGCCCCGCAATGCGCGGCCGGAGGGGCTTAATTCTGAGTTGAACCGGATTACGCCGCCGGCGCGTCTTCCGACACGGGCCGCATAATCTCGTGGCCCATCTTGTCGCGCTTAGTAGTCAGATACGCCTCGTTGTGCGGGTTGGCGTGGATTTCGATGGGCAGCGTTTCCACAATCTCCAGCCCGTAGCCGATGAGACCGGTGCGCTTCTTGGGGTTGTTGGTGAGCAGGCGCATCTGCTTCACGCCGAGGTCGCGCAGAATGCTCGCGCCCACGCCGTAGTCGCGCTCGTCGCCCCGGAAGCCGAGGTCCTCGTTAGCCTGCACTGTGTCGCGGCCCTGCTCCTGCAGCTGATAGGCTTTGAGCTTGTTGAGCAGGCCGATGCCGCGGCCCTCCTGGTTCATGTACACCACCACGCCGCGGCCTTCGCGCTCAATCTGGCGCATGGCCTGGTGCAGCTGCGGGCCGCAGTCGCAGCGGCACGAGCCGAAGATGTCGCCCGTCACGCACGAGCTGTGCACGCGCACCAGCACCGGTTCAGGCCCGCTGATATCGCCCTTCACCAGCGCGAGGTGGTTGGCCCCGTTCGAGTTCTGGGTGAAGGCATACAGCTCGAAATCGCCCCAGGCCGTGGGCATCTTTACCGCAATTTCGCGCTTGATGAGGCTTTCGTTGGCCAGCCGGTACTTGATGAGGTCCTGCACCGATACCAGTTTCAAGTCCCATTTTTTCGCCACGATTTCGAGGTCGGGCAGGCGGGCCATCTCGCCGTCTTCCTTCAGGATTTCGACCAGCACTCCGGCCGGCTCGAACCCCGCCAGGCGGGCCAAATCCACGGCCGCCTCGGTATGGCCGGCGCGGCGCAGCACGCCTTCCTTGCGGGCCTTGAGGGGGAAAATGTGGCCCGGCTTGCCCAATTCCTCGGGCTTGGTGGTGGGGTCGATAAGGGCCAGAATGGTCTTGCTGCGGTCAGAGGCTGAGATGCCGGTGGTCACGCCGTTCTTCAGCAAATCCACCGACACCGTGAACGGCGTGGCGTGCAGGGCCGTGTTGTGGCCCACCATCAAATCAAGGCCCAGCTCTTCGCAACGGGCTTCTGGCAGCGAGGCGCACACCAGCCCCCGCCCGTGGGTGGCCATGAAATTGATGATTTCGGGGGTAGCGCAGGTGGCGGCACAAATAAAGTCGCCCTCGTTTTCGCGGTCTTCGTCGTCAACGACGATAACGACTTTGCCGGCGCGAATGTCAGCAATGGCCGACTCAATGGTATCAAGCATGGGGAAGCGGGAATTTCGGGCCATAACAAGCGCGGCCGGTGCAAAGTTAGCCCCGCCGCCCGCGCCCGCCGTAGCGCGGACTTTTCATCCGCGAGTGGAAGCATTGAACTCGCGGACGAAAAGTCCGCGCTACCCGGCTCGCTGGTTGCGCTGCGTAGGCTGCCACACCGTTGTTTTGATGCCGCGCAAATAGCGCCACCAGCCCAGCAGCAGCGCCGCGTTCATGCTGTAAAAGTGCGTAATGAAGCGCAGAAGCCGCCCGTGGAAACCGCGCCGCCCCAGCGCCGCATCGAGCAGCAGCAGCGCCGGCAGGCCCAATTGCCCCGCCAGCGCCAGCTGGAAAAACCAGCCCGCCCCCAGCGCCACCAGCCCCAGCGTGGCCAGCAGCAGCACCAGCAGCAGGTGCGGCGTAAGCCAGCGCAGCACCTTGTGCGACCACCACGCAAACGCCACCCCGCCCCAGGCCGGGCTCAGCAGCGCCCGAAACTCGGCCAGGTTCTGGAAGTTGCCGGCTGAAATGCGCGCCTTGCGCCGGAATTCCTCGGGCAGGTGGTCCGAAACGTCCTCGTAGCACACCGCGTCCAACTCGTTGATGGCCTGGAAGCCGTCGCGCAGCACCGCCAGCGTGATGTAGAAGTCATCGACCAGAAAGCTGGCCGGCGCGGGGTGGTAGCAGGCGCGCCGCACCGCGAAGCAGCCGCCGAATGCGCCCGTCATTGCCCCCCACAGTACCCCCTCCTGGTATTTCATCAGGTTTTCGCGCTCCAGATAAGCCTTTTCCTGGCCCGAAATGCCCTCAGCCCGGTGCTCGGGGTTGAGAATGTGCCCGCCCACCAGCCCGATTCTCGGGTTGCGGAAATGCTTCACCAACTCGTAAATCGTGTCGGGAGCAAAGAATACGTTGGCATCCGTGAGCACCAACACGGGGGCCGGGGCCTGCCGGGCCAGATTTTCGATGACGGTGGGCTTGCCCGTGCGCTGCCCGTACGCTTCGAATCGCAGCTGCGGGAACTCGGCCGCCAACTGGGCCAGCAGCACGTTGGTCTGGTCCGAGGAATTATCCGAGCCCACCAGCAGGCGCAGGCGGTCGAGCGGGTAGGTGGTGGCGAAAGTGCTGCGCACTTTCTGCTCAATCACGGCCTCCTCGTTGTGCGCGGCCAATAGAATATCCACGGCCGGCAAGTCGGCGGCGGCCGGGCCGTACACGTCGGCGTTCTGGCGGCGGCCCCGGGCCAGCCACCCCAGCAGCACCGGGAACAGCACGTAGGTGTGCGCCACCAATAGCAGGCAGGTCCAGAACACCAGCACGAGCACGGCCGCGCCCATCAGGCCAGCACCGGCCGCAGCCGTTCGTAGAGGTTCACAAACTGCTCCGTCACGCGGCGGCGGTCGTAGCACTCGGCGGCCGTGCGGGCAGCGGCCGCGCCAATGGCCGCCACTGGCACTTCGCCCCGGTACCAGGCGCGCAGGGCGTCCACCCAGGCGGCGGCCGAGTCGCGCAGCACGATGTCGTGGCCGTCGCGTACGGCAATGCCCTCCGCGCCCAGCGTGGTGCTGAGAATGGCCTTGCCCAGCGCCATGCCCTCGATGATTTTGATGCGCATGCCGCCGCCGCTCAGCAGCGGCACCAGCATCAGCTCGTATTGCTGCATAAAGGCCGAGGCTGACTCCACGAAGCCGTGCACCACTACGCCATCGGTACGCGGCTGCAGCAGCTCGTCGGGGGTGCCACTGCCGGCAATGTGCAGTTCCACGTCGGGCATTTCGGTGTGGATGGTGGGCCACACCTCGCGCAGCAGCCAGTGCAGGCCTTCCAGGTTGGGCAGCCAGTTCAGCGAGCCAATCATAAACAGCGTGCGCGGCTTGGCCTGGATGGCCGGGTCAGGCTGAAAGCGGCTCAAATCGGCCCCGGCTGGGATGAATACCACCGGCTCGGGGCAGCCCAATGCCCGTAGCCGTTGCGCGTCGTCGTCAGTGATGGCGGCCACGGCATCGAACTGCGGCAGGTGGCGGCGCTCGAAGCGTTCCAGCCGGGCAGCCATGTCGCGCAGGTAGCGGCGCTTGAGGGGGTTTTTCTCGCGCCCGGCCAGCATGTGCCAGATGGTGTGCTCGAGGTTGTGCGCGCGCAGCACCAGCGGCGGCACGCGCAAGCCGGCACTTTCGCGCCGTCCCAGAAACTCGGCGTACCAGGCCGCAAAAGTGCCTTCAAACTGCACCACATCAACGGTTTCATGTTGCAGGATTTCCACCAGCTTCTCCCCCACCGCCGGGCTGATGAACCGCTCCACGATGTAGGGCTGGCGGCTCAGCAGCAGGTTTTTCAGGGCCTTCACCGGCGACAAGTCCGTATTCACGTCTACCGTCACCAACCGAAAATTCGGCCCTAAGTGGTCGAGCGCGTCGGCCGCCTGGTGATGCTTGGGCGTGTTGATGGCCAGCATCGTGACGCGGTGCCCGGCCTGCACGAGGCCCGCCGCCACGTCGTACATGGCAATGGCCCCGCCAGTAGTGAGCGGAAACGGCACGCGCGGACAAAGTTGCAGAAGGTGCATTTTGTTGAATTATGAATTATGAATTATGAGTTTTGAATTATTAGGCGAATGACTCACGGGCCAATTCATAATTTCTAATTCATAATTCATAATTGCCCTACAGTTGCCGGAAGCGGACTTCGAAGGTTTCAATCTGCTCTTCGCTGCCGAGTACCAGCAGCACGTCGCCGGGGGCCAGCACGTAGTCCACGCCGGGGCTGACGAGCAGCGAGCCGTCGGCTTTGCGCAGACCGATAATGGTAGCTCCGGTGATGGAGCGCACATCGAGCTCGCGGATGCTGCGGCCGTGCAGGTCCTTGCGCAGCTGGGCGAAGGTCATTTCCTCCAGGCGCAGCTTGTCGGCACTGAGGCCGGAAATGAGGTCGAGGAAACGGATGACTTCGGGGCGCACCACCAGCTTGGCCATGTGCGAGCCGCCGATTTCGTCGGGCATCACCACCGAATCAGCGCCAGCCGATAGCAGCTTGCTTTCCGAGGTTTTTAGCGAGGCGCGGGCGATGATTTTCAGGCGCGGATTGAGGGCCCGGGCCGAGAGGGCCACAAACACGTTGTCGGCATCCTTGGGCAGCGAGGTGATGAGGGCCGAGGCCCGCTCCACGCCGGCCTGCTTCAGCACGAGGTCGGTGGTGGCATCGCCAAACACGGTGTAGATGTTGCCGCCGGGCACGCCGTCGCCGTCGTAATCCTCGCCGGTGTGGCCTTCGGTGATGTTTTTCATCAGCTCCTGGTTGGCCTCAATCACCACCACGCGAGCCCCGCTGGCGCGCAGCTCCTGGTAGGCGCGGCGGCCGTTGCGCCCAAAGCCGCACACGATGACGTGGCCGCTGAAGCGCTTTATTTCCTGGTCGGTTCGAATCATTCGATAGATTTTGCGCAGCTCGCCGTCAAAGATAAAGGAAGAGAAAACCGACACGAGGTAGGCCACCACCACCAGGTTGTAGAGGATGTAGAAGGAGACGAACAGCCGCCCGGCTTCCGAGAAGGTGTGGATTTCGCCAAAGCCCACCGTGGCGACGGTGGTTACCGTCATGTAAAACGCATCGACCGGCCCGTAGTGCTCGATGTAGGTAAAGCCGGCCATGCCAAAAATCAGGCTCAGCCCGGTGAGGACGAAGGCCAGAATCAGGCGGTTGATGTTGAAGCGCTGGAGCATTTTAAGTAAAATGGATTCGCAAGAACGTCATGCTGAGCGCAGTCGAAGCATCTCGCATGCCACCACTAATCCGATTGTTCTGGCAATCTGATTACTACTACAAGCGAGATGGGTCGACTACGCTCAGCATGACGTGCTTTTTTTTGCTAACGAAACCTGTTACGCACCCCGCGCCACCACCGTGCCCAGCAGCGCCGCCAGCTCGTTGTCGAGCTCCTTGAGGCGCTTGATGTCGCCGAGAATTTCGAACATTTCGGCATCGTCGAGCGGGTGGCGCAGCTTTTCGAGGCACTGGTCGAGCTCGCGCTGCACGTGGACTTTGTTGAGGCGGAGCACGGCGTTGTCGCAGGCCAACTGGGGCAGGTCGACTTCGTTGAAAACGTAGATTTCCTTGGTGCGCCAGTTGGGGCTGATTTCGTAGCGCTCGGTGGCCAGGTCGGTGATGAGCTGGCGGATGTCTTCGCGCTCGTTCTGGGCCAGCAGGCGGGCATCGGGAAAGCGGCCGGCCAGGAGTTCCTGCCGGCAGATTTCCCACATCTCGGCGTAGAGCGGCTTTTGAAGCGGGTATTCGCCAAGCTGGCTCATCAGGTAGCCGGCCACGCTGATTTCGGGCTCGATTTCGCGGCCGGCGTACAGCACCAGCAGGCGCAGCACCTCGCGTTCACACACCTGGAGCATGTCGGGCGTTTCCTCGGCCTCTTCCGGCTTGGCTTTCGTGGATTGGAAGGCCGTGCCCAACGACTCGGCCGCTTCGGCCCCGCCGTACATGAGCATTTCGGCCTCTTCCTCGTCGCTCATCGGGCGCTGGGCCGGGGCCGAGCGCGGGTTGGAGCTGGGCGGGTAGCCGGTGTTGGCGCTGCCCGCGCCGTTGCCGTAGTTGCCTCGGTTGTCGCCTTGGCCGCTGCCGCCGCTGGGCTTGCTCTGCTGGCTGGGCGACTTAACGAGCTTGTTATACTCGGTGATGAGTACCTGCTCATCGATGCCGAAGGTGGCCGAGGTCTGCTGCAAAAACACCTGGCGCTTGATGGCGTCGGGCACTTTGGCGATGCTGTGGAGCACGTCGCGAATTGCCTCGGCCTTCTTCACGGGGTCGTTGCTGGCCTCGCGGGCCACGAGCGTGGTTTTGAAGGTGATGAAGTCCTGGCTCTTGGTTTCGATGTATTCGGTGAAGCGCTGGTCGCCCACTTTGCGGATGTAGCTGTCGGGGTCGTCGCCGTCGGGGAAGAGCACCACGCGCACGTTTAGGCCGCCTTCGAGCAGCAAATCCGTCCCGCGCAGCGAGGCCTTGATACCAGCCGCGTCGCCGTCGTAGAGCACCGTCACGTTATCCGAATACCGCTTGATGAGCCGGATTTGCCCTTCCGTGAGTGAGGTGCCCGACGAAGCCACCACGTTCTTGATGCCACCCTGGTATAGCGAAAGCACATCCAGGTAGCCTTCCACCAGATAGCAAACCTCCTGCGTCCGTATCGCCTGCCGGGCCTGAAACAGCCCGTAGAGCACGTCCGACTTGTGGTAAATCTCCGACTCGGGCGAGTTCAGATATTTCGCCATCTTGTCGTCACGCTTCAGGGTGCGCGCCCCGAAGCCCACCACCCGGCCGCTGATGTTGTGAATCGGGAACATCACGCGGCCCCGGAACCGGTCGTAGCGCCGGCCGGTGTCCTTGCCCTGGTCGTCGGTGCGAATGACCGTGAGGCCGGTTTTTTCCAGGTATTTCTTGTCGAAGCCGGCCGTTTCGGCGGCTTTCATGAGGTCGTCCCAGCTATCGAGTGAGTAGCCGAGCTCAAAAGTCTGGATGGTGCTCAGGTTGAGGCCGCGCTCCTTGAGGTAGCCGTAGCCGATGCTCATGCCCTCTTCGGAGTTCAAAAGCAGGCGGTGGAAGTGGTTTTTGGCGAAGTCGGAAACGATGAACTGCGAGTCCCGCTCGTTCTGCTCCAACTGCTGCTGGGGCGTCTTTTCCTCCTCCTGAATCTCAATGGCGTACTTTTTGGCCAGGTATTTCAGGGCCTCCACGTAGCTGGTGCCCTCCACGTCCATCACAAACTGCACCACACCGCCGGCCTTGCCGCAGCCGAAGCACTTGTACAGGCTCTTGGCCGGGTTTACCGAGAACGACGGCGACTTCTCGTTGTGGAACGGGCACGGGGCCCACAGATTCTGGCCCTTGCGCTTGAGCTGCACGAAGTCGCCGACGACTTCCACGATGTCGGCGGTCTGGATGATGTGGTCAACTAGTTCTTTGGGGATGCGGGCCATGGGTGGCTATTCGGGGGCAAATGGGGGCGGGCAGCTACTAAATGAACGTCATGCTGAGCGCAGTCGAAGCATCTCTACCGCGATACTAACTCACGGGTTCAACGAAGCGGTAGAGATGCTTCGGCTGCGCTCAGCATGACGGCTTACGAAACCAGACCGGCACTAACGTCAACAAATTTCGCCCTACTTTCTCCTACGTCCTACCTTTGCCCGGAATAAACTCCGCGCAAGATGCCCGCATACCGTCCCGAAGAAATTGAAAAGAAGTGGCAGGCCCACTGGAAAGCGCACCGCACTTTCCGCACCGAGAACCACTCCGACAAGCCCAAGTACTACGTCCTCGACATGTTCCCCTACCCCTCCGGGGCGGGCCTGCACGTAGGGCACCCGCTGGGATATATTGCCTCCGATATCGTGACGCGCTACAAGCGCCTGCGCGGCTTCAACGTGCTGCATCCCATGGGTTTCGACTCCTTCGGCCTACCCGCCGAGCAGTACGCCATCCAGACTGGCCAGCACCCCGCGCTCACTACCGAGAAGAACATCGAAACCTACGTGCAGCAGCTCAGCAGCCTCGGTTTCAGCTACGACTGGAGCCGCGAAGTGCGCACGTCGGACGCTTCTTATTACAAGTGGACGCAGTGGATTTTCCTCAAGCTGTTCAACTCCTGGTACAACCTCGACACCAACAAGGCCGAGCCCCTCACCGAGCTCACCGCCCGCTTTGCCGCCACCGGCAGCGAGGGCATCCGCGCCGCTGGCGACGACGGCGACCGCCTCAGCTTCTCGGCCGGCCAGTGGGCCTTGTTCAGCGAAAAGCAGAAGCTGGCCGCCGTGCTCCCCTACCGCCTCGCCTACCAGCAGGACACCTACGTGAACTGGTGCCCCGGCCTGGGCACTGTGCTATCGAACGATGAAGTGAAGGACGGCCTCTCGGAGCGCGGCGGCTTCCCCGTCGAGCGCCGCCTCATGCCCCAGTGGAACCTGCGCATCACCGCCTACGCCGACCGCCTCCTGCAAGGCCTCGACCAGCTCGACTGGCCCGACGCCGTGAAGGAGATGCAGCGCAACTGGATTGGCAAGAGCATCGGGGCCGAAGTCACCTTCCCGGTGCAGGGCTCCGAAACCGCCCAAATCAAAGTCTACACCACCCGCGTCGACACCATTTACGGGGCCACCTTCCTGGTGTTGGCCCCCGAGCACGAGCTGGTGGACGAACTCACTACGCCCGGCCAGCGTGCCGCCGTGGACGAGTACATCGCCGCCACCAAGCGCCGCTCCGAGCGCGACCGCATGACCGACGTGAAGGCCGTGTCGGGCGTGTTCACCGGCGCGTATGCCCAGAATCCGGTGAACGGCGCGCCCGTGCCCATCTGGCTGGCCGACTACGTGCTGGCCGGCTACGGCACCGGCGCCGTGATGGCCGTGCCCAGCGGCGACCAGCGCGACTACCTCTTCGCCAAGCACTTCAACCTGCCCATCCCCGCCATTTCCGATGCCCAGCAGGGCCTCGACCAGCAAGCCGACCCCACCAAGGAAGGCCGCTACATCAACTCCGGCATCATCAACGGCCTCACCTACAAGGAGGCCACGCAGAAGCTCATCGCCTTCCTCGAAGAGAAAGGACTGGGCAAAGGGAAGGTGAATTTCCGCCAGCGCGACGCCATTTTCGGCCGCCAGCGCTACTGGGGCGAGCCCATTCCGATTTACTACAAGGACGGCACCGCCTACGGCATCGCTGAGGCCGACCTGCCCCTCGTGCTGCCCGAAATCGACGAATACAAGCCTACCGAAACCGGCGAGCCGCCCCTCGGCCGCGCCCAGGACTGGCTCTACAAAGGCAAATACCCCTACGAGCTGAGCACCATGCCCGGCTGGGCGGGCTCGTCGTGGTACTACCTCCGCTACATGGACCCCACCAACGAAGCCCGCTTCGTTTCGGAGGAAGCCGAGCACTACTGGGGCAGCGTGGACCTCTACATGGGCGGGGCCGAGCACGCCACCGGCCACCTGCTCTACGCCCGCTTCTGGTACCTGTTCCTGAAGGACCTGGGCCTCGTCAGTAGCAACGAGCCCTTCCAGAAACTGATTAACCAGGGGATGATTCTGGGCCGGTCGAACTTCGTGTATCGTGCAAATCTTTCGTTTACCTACACTCCAAAACCTGGCCGGAGCGTTGAAATTAATCCTGAGGCAATCCCGACACTTTTTGTTACTAAGAGTCTGGCTGATTCCTTTCTTTCGGAGGACGCTGCAAAAAAATCTGCTGCCATCGAAGCAATTCTTTCGTGGTACAACAATCGGATTAGTAGCCTACTTAACAAATATCCAGATGCTGTTTTTCATGCCACAACGGCGGAAGATTTAAGCATAACGCCTCTGCATGTTGATGTAAGCATTGTGGAGAATGACCTACTCGACATGCAAGCATTCCAGAAATGGCGGCCTGATTATCGTTTTGCTGAATTTATTCCAGAGGAAAACGGCACCTACGTGAGCGGTTGGGAAGTCGAAAAAATGTCGAAAGCCAAATTCAACGTCGTTAATCCGAACGACTTGATTGGCAAGTACGGCGCGGACGCGCTGCGCCTCTACGAAATGTTCCTCGGCCCGCTGGAGCAGTACAAGCCCTGGAACACCAACGGCATCAGCGGCGTGAGCGGCTTCCTCAAGAAGCTCTGGCGCCTCTTCCACCCCGAAGACGGAGCCCTGGCCGTCACCGACGAGCCCGCCACCCCGGCCGAGCTCAAGGTGCTGCACAAGGCCATTCAGAAGGCGCAGGAAGACATTGAGAAGTTCAGCTTCAACACGTCGGTCAGCCTGTTCATGATTACCGTGAACGAGCTCACGGCCCTCAAGTGCCACAAGCGCGCTATCCTGGAGCCGCTGGTGCTGCTGGTGTCGCCCTACGCCCCGCACCTGGCCGAGGAGCTGTGGCAGGAGCTGGGCCACGAGCCTGGCAGCATCTCTACGGCCGGCTACCCCGAGTTCCGCGAAGAATTCCTGGTGGAAGACACCGTAACCTACCCGCTGGCCATCAACGGCAAAGTGCGCGAGCAGATGCAGTTCGCCGCCGCCGCCACCGCCGCCGAGATTGAAACCGCCGTCCTGGCCTCCGATTTCCTGGCCAAGCACGGCGAAGGCAAGTCGGCCAAGAAGGTGATTGTAGTGCCCGGCCGCATGGTGAACGTGGTGGTGTAATCAGAACGTCATGCAGAGCGCAGCGAAGCATCTCGCGTGCAATAGTAAATGATTACTACCACAAGCGAGATGCTTCGCTGCGCTCTGCATGACTTGCCTCATTGACTTAATAAAAAGGCCCGCTGTAACCGCAGCGGGCCTTTTTGTTGGTAAACTAATCCAGAAAAAGCCTAACATTTGTGTCCTACCTTGTGCGCACAAAATCACATTTTGATTACCAATGTCTCGACAAAATTCTTACTCACTGAACCTGCTACTTTCTCGCGCACAATGCTACTGGCGGGCGATGGTTTTGCTTAGCGCCATCGCATTCAGTCTACCTTCTCGTGCCCAAACCACCGATGCGGCCGGCCCTCTGCTTACGCCCGAGCAATTCCTGGGCTACAAGTTGGGCGCGCAGTTTACGCCCCACGCCGAGCTGCTACGCTACGTGGCCCACATCACGGCTCACTCGCCCGGCCGCATGAAGCTGGTGCGCTACGGCAGCACCTATGAGAAGCGCCCGCTCGAAGTAGTGCAGGTGGCCAGCACCGAAACCTTCGGCCGCCTCGAAGAGGTGCGCCACAACAACCTGCGCCTGGCCGGCCTCGAAAGCGGCAGCGCCCAGCGCCAGCTGCCCGGCGTGTGCTGGCTAAGCTACAACGTGCACGGCAACGAGGCCGTGAGTTCCGAAGCCGTAATGCAGGTGCTCTACGACCTGGCCAACCCCCAGGACCAGCAGATGCAGGACTGGCTGAAAAACACCGTCGTCATTGTCGACCCCTGCATCAACCCCGACGGCCACGACCGGTACGTGAACTGGTACAACCGCGTGCGCAACCAGTCGGTGAACGCCGGCCCCGATTCCTGGGAACACCACGAGCCCTGGCCCGGTGGCCGCTTCAACCACTATTATTTCGACCTGAACCGCGACTGGGCTTGGCAAACCCAGCAGGAAACCAAGCAGCGCATCGCCCTCTACAACCAGTGGCTGCCCGAAGTGCACGCCGACTTTCACGAGATGGGCCCCAACAACACCTACTACTTCTCGCCCGCCGCCAAGCCCTATCACGCCGACCTCACGGCTTGGCAGCGTAAGTTCCAGGGCGTGCTGGGCGACTACAACAAGGTGGCCTTCGATAAGAACAACTGGCTGTATTTCACCCGCGAAATCTTCGACCTCTACGCGCCCACCTATGGCGACACCTGGCCGAGCTTCAACGGCGCCATTGGCATGACGTATGAGCAGGGCGGCGGCCCCGCCGGCGGCCTGGCCTACGCTCGCCTCGATGGCGACACCCTGACGCTCACCCAGCGCATTGCGCACCACCACGCCGCCAGCCGCGCCACCATTCAGGCCACTGCCGAGCGGCACGATGACCTGGTGCGCGAGTTCCAGAGCTACTTCGCCAACGCCGCCAGCAAGCCCCAGGGCGAATACAAAAGCTACGTGATGGCGGCAGGAAATGACCCCGGCCAGCTCCGTGCCTTCACGCAGTATCTCGACCGCAACCAGATTCGCTACGGCTACGCCCCCAAGCGCGTCAAAACCAGAGGTTTCAACTACACCACCGGAAAAACCGGCGACGTCACCGTTGAGCCCCGCGACGTGGTAATCAGCATGTACCAGCCCAAATCGACGCTGGTGAAGGTACTGTTCGAACCCAAGGCGCAGCTTGAAGACTCGCTCACCTACGACATTACGTCCTGGGCCCTGCCCTACGCTTTCGGCCTGAAATCTTACGCCGTAGCCAGCCGCCTCGACGCCTCCGCCGGCGCGCCCGCCACGGCCAGCGTGAAGGGCAGCGCCGCTACGGCCGACCGCCCCTACGCCTACCTCGCCCGTTGGAACAGCCTGCAGGACGTGCGCTTCCTCAGCCGCCTGCTGCAACAGAAAGTGAAAGTGCGCTACGCCGAAAAGGCCTTCGAGTCGGAAGGCCAGCAGTACGCGCCCGGCACGCTCATCATCACCCGCACCGGCAACGAGGGCCTCGGCGCGCGGTTCGACCAACTCGTGCGCGCCCAGGCCGACTCGGCCGGCACCACCGTCATGGCCGTAAAATCGGGCTTCTCGACTTCGGGGCGCGATTTGGGCTCCAGCTCGGTGCACTTCGTGAAGCAGCCGAACGTGGCCGTAGTAGCCGGCCCGGGCGTGGACCCTACCGCATTTGGCGAGGTGTGGCACTTCTTCGAGCAGCAACTCGGCTACCCGCTCACGGTGCTCGGCACCGACTACCTCAGCCGCGTTTCGCTAAACAAATACGACGTGCTCATCCTGCCCAACGGGGGTTACGGTGACGTATACAATGACCGCAACCTGGAAAGCCTCAAAGCCTGGGTGCGCGACGGCGGCCGCCTCATCGCCCTCGAAGGCGCGGCCAAATTCCTGTCCGGCAAAAAAGACTTCCTGCTCAAGCCCAAAACCACCGATTCCACCGCCATTAAAAAGGAGTTGAAGGCCAACCCCTACCGCCTGCTGCGCCGCTACGGCGACGCCGAGCGCGAGGAAGCCGAAGACGCCGTGCAGGGCAGCATCTACCGCGTGCAGCTCGACAACTCCCACCCACTGGCCTTCGGCTACGGCAACACCTACTTCGCCCTGGTACGCAACCCGCTCAACTACAGCTTCCTGGGCAAAGGCGGCTGGAACGTGGGTGTCATCAAAAAAGACAGCTACTCGGCGGGCTTCATCGGCGCCAAGGCCCGCAAGGAGCTCAGCGACACCTTCGTCGTCGGCACCCAGGATTTGGGCCGCGGCTCGGTGGTGTATCTGGGTGATAACCCGCTATTCCGCGCTTTCTGGCAAAGCGGGAAGCTGATGTTTGGCAACGCCGTTTTTCTGGTCGGGCAATAGGCTTACTATTACATAAAAAAGCCCCGTCGGATATCCTGCGGGGCTTTTTTATTGAGGTAGAGACGCGACACTTCGCGTCTCGTCGTTGAAGGACAACTCCTGAACCTAACCCGAACGGCGCAACTGCCGAGACGCGAAGTATCGCATCTCTACAGTTCTAACGTCGCTTTCACGGCTTTCGGCAGCGAGGCCCGCACTAACTCATACGAATGGTCAATCAACTCGCGTAGCTGGCCGCCGGGGATGCCCGTGCCGATGAGCACCGTGTTCCAGTGCTTCTTGTTCATGTGGTAGCCGGGCAGCACGTAGTCGTGCGCCTCGCGCAGTTCTTCGGCACGCTCGGGGTCGCACTTCAGGTTGATGCTGCCGAAGGTGTCGATATCGGTGAGGGCGAAGACTTTGCCGCCGACTTTGAACACCAGCGTTTCGGGACCGAAGGGCGTTTCTTCGGTCACGCCGGCTTTCAGCAGGCAATAATCACGAAAATCCTCGATGTTCATTAGTGTGTCAGGGCGGGCAGCACGTAGCGCACGAACATCACGACCAGGCAAATCAGGAACATCGCCAAGCTCAGCTTATTGATGAAGTGCATGGTCTTCAGGTTGAAGTTGGTTTTGCGGCTGGGGTCGTTTTTCCGGAAGTAATAGCCGAGGACCGGGCCGAAATTGAAGAGGTTCTTGCCGTTCATATCAAAGCAGATTTGGGAGTAGCTAAAGTAACACCTGGCGCGCCAGAAAGATTTACAATTAGGCCTGCATTACATGCTTTAGCCTCTGCAAGGCGGCGGCGCATAATTGAAATGCATTGGGCAGCGCCACTTGGTGCGGCACATGCGCTACACTTTGCGCCGCTCGCGCCAGGCCAGGCCGGCCGGCAAATCCACGGAAGCAAATTCCAGGTGCATCACCCGGCGCGGACGGGCGCTGGTGCTGCGATTGGAGGCGTGCAGGAGCAGCGGCTTCATCAGCATGGCCCCACCCGCGGGCACGGCGCAGACGGTGGCCTGCGGCGTGTAGCCAGCAATGGCAGCGGCCGGCACCACGCCGTGCCGGTGCGAGCCGGGTACCACTTTTAGCGCGCCGTTCGTGGCATCGCAGTCGTCGAGGTGAATGCGCAGGGTCAGCACGTTTTCCAGCACCGCCACGGGCGGCTGCACCGACACGCCTTCGGCCTTGCTGGTCCAGGGGCCGAAACCGGGCAAGTCGGCGCGCTGGTCCACGTTTATCATCAGGTCCTGGTGCCAGGCCACCAGCCAGTTCGAGCCGGCGGGTTTATCGAAATAAATGGCTTTCACCAGCTGACAACCTTCCGGAAACAACCCGGCCAGCAGCTGGCGCAAGGCAGCCGTATCCAGCAGCGCCCACAGAGCCGGTATTTCCTTCAGCAGCTCCCGAATGGCAAACACCTCCTGGCTGCGCCGAAAATTGGGGCCGCTGCCCGCCGCGCTTTCTACGGCGCGCAACAACGCAGCTATTTCGGCGGGTGCGTAGAAATCCGGCAGCACGGCAAATCCTTCATCGGCAAATTGCGCGGCCACCGGGCCACTTAGAACGGCTGTTTCCATACGCCCGCAAAGCTACATTCGCCTCCGCTGCCGGCTGCGCAACCTGCGCTTTGGCGTCGTGCCTTTAGTCATCCCAATGCTCCCCCAATGAATAAATCCGCTACTTCCCTCCTGTTCGTCGGCTTGCTGGCCACCGCCGTTCCCGTCGCCAAGGCTCAAAAAGCAGCTTCTGAAGCGGAAGCCGTGCAGCAAACCGTCACCGCGTTTTTCGACGGCATGCGGCGCGGCGACAGCACCGCCGTGCGCCGCACACTGGCCCCGGCAGCCGTATTCCATGGTTTCGGCGGCAAGCCCGGCCAGCCGCCCACGCTGGAAATCGAATCCATCAACGGCTTCCTGAAAGCCGTTGGCACGCCCCACCCTGCCGTGTGGGACGAGCGGGTGACGTTCGAGCGGGTTCTCATCGACGCCAACCTGGCCAGCGTGTGGGCGCCCTACGAGTTCTATCTGGGCAGCAAATTCAGCCACTGCGGCTACGATTCATTCCAGCTGGTGAAGCTGGCTGACGGCTGGAAAATCGCGCACATTATCGACACGCGGCGGAAGGAGAAGTGTAAATAATGATTCTCCTTCCGGCATTAATCGCCGTAAGCAACCAAGCCATAATTCCCGGTAAAAGCTTGCTTAATAATCGTGGCTAAATTTGGAATCACGGCTGAAATAGCTGGCGTTAATGCTACTCTTTTCTGCTTTACCTGTTGACTTGACCAACGAAATTTCCCGTAATAATCAAGGTGATTTTCAACAAGTTTTAATTCTCGAGCTTTTTCAAATTCTTCGTATTCAATACCGCCCGCATAACTTAATTCTCGGCGGTGCGCTGGCTGCTCGTCGTCGATAAAACTGAAATCAAGCATCTCGAAGGAATAAGCAGAAACTAAGCTCCCACCGGCTCGCCCAGCACTTCCTTCTCAATCCAGCGGCCATCCTCGCGCATGAGCTCGATGAGTTCATCCACGGCGGCTTCTTCGGGCACGGATTTCTTGATGACTTCCTGGCCGCGGTAGAGGGAAATTTTGCCTTTGCCGACGCCCACATAGCCGTAGTCGGCATCGGCCATTTCGCCGGGGCCGTTCACGATGCAGCCCATGATGCCGATTTTAATGCCCTTGAGGTGGTCGGTGCGCTTGCGAATCATGGCGGTGGTTTCCTGCAGGTCGAACAGGGTGCGGCCGCAGCTGGGGCAGCTGATGTATTCGGTTTTGCTCATGCGGGTGCGCGCCGCCTGCAGGATGCCAAACGCGAGTTGATTCAGGACATCAATATCCCGCAGCCAATCCTCTTGCTCCTGCATGGGCAGCGCATCAGTGCACAGCGAAATGCCGTCGCCGAGGCCGTCGATGAGCAGGCCGCCCACGTCGGTGGCGGCATCGAGCTGGGTTTGGGCGGGGTTCTCCACGGTGTAGCAGCGGCGCACTACCACCGGGCAGGTCACGCCAGCGTTTATCAGTTCGAAAAAGGCCCGCCGCAGCTCCGGCATGGCGTGGGTGTTGGTGGTTTCGAGGGTGAGCACCACCGTCTGGTCGACGCGCAGGTGCTGCAGCAGCTCCGAAGTCAGGGCGTCTAGGTCGGCCAGCAGGAAATTGATTTGCGGGTGGCGCTGCGCGGGCGTGGTGGCCAGGTAGGCGTCAGGCGTCATCAGTGGGTAGTGCTCGGGGCGGCGGCCGGCGTCGCGCCAGGCCGTGAAGGTGACGATTTCCCTCAAACCGTTGGGCAGCATGTAGGGCACGGGCCGCTCGCCGGTGTAGATGTAGTCGGCCCCGAGGTCGCCCATCTGAAACTTGTCCAGAAAGGGTGAATACAGGTGGCCGGCGGCGCGCAGGTCGCCGTACTCCAGACGCGGCAGGCGCGACAAATCAGCCACCACGCGCGGCACGTTCTGGCCTCCAAAGTTGGCTACCTCGTGGGTGTGGCGGCGGAAATACTGGAACGGGTTTATCGGCTCCTCGCCCACCAGCGGCTTGATAGGCCGGGCCGTGGCGGTGCGCCCCGTGTAGCGGTCAATCAGCATGCGGGCCACCGGGGCCTCGGCTTCGGGGGCTTCGGTCAGGCTCACGCGCACGGTGTCGCCGAGGCCATCCTCCAGCAGCGTGCCGATGCCCACGGCGCTCTTGATGCGGCCGTCTTCGGCCTCGCCAGCTTCGGTCACGCCCAGGTGCAGCGGGTAAGGCTGCAGGCCTTCCTCGTCGAGCTTCTGCACCAGCAGCCGGTAGGCCTGCACCATTACCTGGGTGTTGCTGGCTTTCATGCTCAGCACCACGTCGTAATAGTTTTCTTCCTCGCAGAGGCGCAGGAACTCCAGCGCCGACTCCACCATGCCCAGCGGCGTGTCGCCGTAGCGGCTCAGAATGCGGTCGCTCAGCGAGCCGTGGTTGGTGCCGATGCGCATGGCCGTGCCGTGCTGCTTGCAAATCTGCACCAGCGGCCGGAACCGCTCGCGGATGCGCTCCACCTCGGCCGCGTAGGTGGCGTCGGTGTATTCAATTTCCTCGAATTTCTTTTTGTCGGCGTAGTTGCCGGGGTTCACGCGCACTTTTTCCACGATGCGGGCGGCCAGCTCGGCGGCGTTGGGCGTGAAGTGAATGTCGGCGATGAGCGGCACGTTGCAGCCGCGCTTGCGCAGTTCCTTCTTGATTTCCAGCAGGTTCTGGGCCTCCTTCATGCTGGGCGCGGTGATGCGCACGTACTCACAGCCGGCCTCCACCATGCGCAGCGTTTGCTCCACCGAGCCCAGCGTGTCCATCGTATCCACGGTGGTCATGCTCTGCACGCGGATGGGGTAGTCGCCGCCCATTGGCAAGCCGCCAATGTTGACCACGCGCGATACGCGGCGCTTGTATTCGGTGAGGCTGGGGCAATACGTCTTATTCATGAGGCAAAAACCAGGGTGGCAGGCGAAAGTTGCGCGGGAGCGCAAAGGTAAAGCGGCAGCGGGCGGCTACGCGACGCACCGCCGCAACTCCCGTGCCTGAAGCTGCTACTCAGCCAGTCCGGCTTCAGACAGAAGCAGCCAGCCCCGTCACCACCAATCAAACGACGCTTTTGCCTCAACAGTAAGCAGCATTAGCCCCTTAGGTTTCTTAGGTTAGGCGTTTCCAGCGGCCTCGCGCTCAACCTCCACTCCCCAAAACGGGTATAATTAAAACAGCAGAATCACATCCATAAAAACCTATATTTCAGCCAGATGAACGAAGAAAACAAACTCAGCCGGCGGGAGGTCATCAGCGGCTTGGGCGCCAGCCTGGCGGTGGCGGCGGTTGCGCCGGTACTATCGGCGCAGGGCGCGGGTGCGCCCGCCGTGGCGGCGCCGGAGCCGATGGTGAACCCCATGAATAAGTACCCCAAACCACCGTTTAAAGCCCAGTCGCAGCCCTGGCCGGGCCTGGCCAGCCAGATGGACCCGCGCCCCGACCACGGCGAAAAAAGCTACAAAGGCTCGGGCCGCCTTGCGGGCCGCAAGGCCCTGATTACGGGCGGCGACTCTGGCATGGGCCGCGCTGCCGCCATTGCCTACGCCCGCGAAGGGGCCGATGTGGCCATCAACTACCTGCCAGCCGAGGAGGCTGATGCCAAGGAAGTTATTGCTTTGATAAAAGCCGAAGGCCGCAAGGGCATCGCCATTCCCGGCGACCTGCGCGAGGAAACCTTCTGCCAGAAGCTGGTGGCCGAAGCCGTGCGCCAGCTCGGCGGGCTCGACATTGTGGTGAACAACGCCGGCCGCCAGCAGCAGCGCCAGTCCATTCTGGACCTGACGACGGCCGACTTCGACGCCACGATGAAAACCAATATCTACGCGCCGTTCTGGATTATCAAGGCCGCGCTGCCGCACCTGCCCCCCGGCGCGGCCATCATCGGCACTACCTCGGAGCAGGCCTACGACCCCTCGCCCAACCTTTATGACTACGCCCAAACCAAGGCCGCAACCATGAATTACGTGAAGTCATTAGCCAAGCAGCTCGCGCCGAAAGGCATTCGCGTAAATGGCGTGGCGCCAGGGCCCGTCTGGACGCCGCTGCAGGTAAGCGGCGGTTCGACTCAGGAAAACCTGAAAGAGTTTGGGTCCAAAACGCCCATGGCCCGGCCCGGCCAACCCGTTGAGCTGGCTTCGATTTACGTGCAGCTGGCCGCTAATGACGCCAGCTTCACCACGGGCCAGATTTACGGCGCGTCGGGCGGTGGCGGCCAGCCGTAAACGGGCCATACAGGTAGCAGCAGTAGCAATTCACCTGCTATAAGCCAGTACTTTCGCAACCTCCCACGGGCTTTTGCTGTCTGTGGGAGGTATCTTTTTATAGATAGTATATGCGTAGTCTGAAATCCGTTGCGCTTGCGGTTGGCGTCCTACTATCCGCCCCGGCTTTCGGCCAAAACGTCGCCGTCATCAAATTCCCCAAGCTGCAAAAGCGGCTGGCGCGGCCCACCGACACGACGTACGTGGTGAATTTCTGGGCCACCTGGTGCGGGCCCTGCGTGAAGGAACTGCCCAATTTCGAGCAGTTGCGCGTGGCCAATGCCGGCAAAAAAGTAAAGGTGCTGCTCGTAAGCCTCGACTACGCCTCGCAGCTCGACAAAAAGGTGAAGCCGTTCGTGAAGCAGCGCGGCCTGCAATCGGAAGTGCTGCTGCTGAACGAGCCCGACCCGAATGAGTGGATTGACAAAGTGGACGCGAAATGGTCGGGAGCCCTACCCTTTACGCTTATTTTCAACAATAAACTGAATCAGCGCGCCAGCTTTGAGCGCGAGCTTTCGGCCGCCGAGCTCGCTGCCGCACTGAAGAAATTTCAGTAGCGGTTATCTTCCCCTATCAACCCTTAACCGTATCAAGCCATGAAAAAAGCGCTGCCCCTCCTCGCCCTCTGCATTTTGCTGCTGAGCAGCTTCATCCTGCGCCCGTTGGCCGATGGCTACAAAGTCGGCGATAAAGCCACCGATTTTAAGCTGAAGAACATCGACGGCAAAATGGTATCGCTGGCCGACAACAAGGCTGCCAAGGGCTACATTGTGGTGTTCACCTGCAACACCTGCCCCTTCGCCAAAGCCTACGAAAGCCGCATTGTCGACCTGAACACCAAGTACGCGCCGCTGGGCTACCCCGTGGTAGCCATCAACCCGAACGACCCGGCCGTGGCCCCCGGCGACTCCTACGCCGACATGCAGAAGAAAAAATACGCCTTTCCCTATTTGGTCGATGAGTCGCAGCAGGTGGCTAAAACCTACGGTGCCACCCGCACGCCCCACCTCTACGTGCTCAGCAAGCAGGGCTCGGATTTCGTGGTGTCCTACATCGGAGCCATTGACGATAACTCGGAAGACGCCAAGCTGGCCAAAACCAAGTACGTCGAGAATGCCATGACGGAAATTCTGGCCGGCAAGCCCGCTACCACCAAAGAGACCAAGGCCATTGGTTGCACCATCAAGTGGAAACGGGCATAGCCCAATAGCAGGTTCATATTTTGAACGTCATGCTGAGCGCAGTCGAAACAACTCTCTCGCAATAGTGAATAGTCACTTCAGCGGTGGAGATGCTTCGACTGCACTCAGCATGACGTTTTTTCATTCTACCTACCTGTTTCCAGCACAATCTTCCCGATGTGCGCACTGCTTTCCATGAGTTCGTGCGCCGCCGCCGCTTCGGCTAAAGGAAAGGTTTTATAAATAACCGGCCGAAACCTGCCCTCTTCAACCAACGGCCACACGTGCTCCTGCACAGCGGCCGCCAGCGCGGCTTTAAATTCAGCCGAGCGGGGCCGCAAGGTGCTGCCGGTGATGCTGAGCCGGCGCTGCATTACCTCCAGTGCGTTGAATTCGCCCTTGCCCCCTTGCATGGCATTTACGAATACCAGGCGGCCGTCATCCTTCAGCAGGCGCAGGTTTTTGGCGATGTAGTCGCCGCCAATCATGTCGAGAATTACATCAATGCCTTCGGCTTTCAGGACCTCCTCGAAATCCTGGGTTTTGTAGTTGATGGCCCAGTCGGCCCCCAGCTTGCGGCAGGCGTCGCACTTCGCCTCGTCGCCGGCCGTGATGGCCACGCGGCTGCCCAGCGCCTTCGCCAGCTGAATGGCCGTGGTGCCAATGCCGCTGCTGCCGCCGTGCACCAGCAGCGTTTCGCCCGGCTGCAAAGCGCCGCGCTGAAACACGTTGTGCCACACCGTAAAAACAGTTTCGGGCAGCGCAGCGGCTTCGGTCATGGTCAGGCCGGCGGGCACGGGCAGGCAGTGGCGGGCGTCTACCACGGCGTAGTCGGCGTAGCCACCGGCGGGGAGCAGGGCACACACGGCATCGCCCAGGCTCCAGCGCATCACGTCGGCCCCGCAGGCTTCGACGCTGCCGGCTATTTCAAGCCCGGGCACCAAGCCACTTACGTCGCCGCTGCCGGCGTATTTGCCCTGGCGCATCAGCACATCGGGCCGGTTCACCCCGGCGGCGTTCACGCGGATAAGAACTTCGTGCGCCGCCGGCTGCGGCCGGGGTTGCTGCTGCAGCTGAAGCACCTCCGGGCCGCCGGGCTGCTGGATGATAATGGCATTCATAAGAACTGGAGGGAAAAGCCCGCTATACAATTGCGGAACCGATGATGCAGGTGCTAACGCAAAACGGCTCCGAAGAGCCGTTTTGAATAATGCTAATTTTCCGAAAACCTACTTACCAGCCGCTTCGCGCAGTTGCTTTACTTCGCGCTCCAAATCCAGCGTCCGGAACATTACCTTGGCTTCGAGGTCGGAGTACGCGGCTTCAAGCTGCTCGCGCATCTGGCGCTGCTCCTGAATGTCGGTGCAGGTGCCGAACCAGGCGACAATCTGGCCGTTTTCGTCGCGGCGCGGCAGGGCTTGGCCCAGAAACCAACGGTACGAACCGTCCTTGGCTTTGAAACGGTATTCGATGTTGTAGTCGTCGCCGGTAGCCAGCGAGTGGCCCCACACGTCGCGGGCGCGGGCGCGGTCGTCGGGGTGCAGCAGGTTGTTCCACATATCGGGCCCCACGCTGTCGGCCAGCACGTAGCCCGTGAAATCCGTCCAGCGCTGATTGAAGTAGGTGTGGAAGCCGTTCGGGTCGGTTATCCAGACCAATTGCGGGATGACATCGGCCAAGAAAGTAAACTGCTCGGGGCCAACTAAGCCTTCGCCAACATTGGCCGGCAGCTTCACTTCGGTCGGCACAGGGGTGGAATTGGTATCGCTCACGACTAAAACGAATAAGAAGAAAACAAATTAGCTGGCCCGGTTCAGCTGCAACTCCATTCCGGAGGCAAAATAGAGGTTGAGCTGGCTCTGGAGGCCATCGGCGGAGCGACGCAGGCGCGTGACGAGGGCGCGGGTGGCTTCGGTAGGTAGCTCGAAGTTGAGGTATGGGCGGTTGAGCATTTCGTCGCGCATCACCTCCCACTGCCCGGTTTGGGCAGGGCCATTGTTGGAAGCCCGGGCCACCAGCTTGCCGGGCGTGAGGACCAGCTGGCTGGCCTGCGCCAACGGGCTGGCGGGGTCGTTATGGTTGAGCACGCGGTTGGCAACCTGCCATTCGCCGCCGAAATAATCGTCGGGCGAGTGTTGTAAGTTTATATCCAGCAGCAAATCTGACATGGGGAGGAAAAAGCAGGGCGGGGTAGCTCGCGCGACGGCGTAATAACGTTAAAAACCCGCCTTTTGTTGGTGCAAAAACCCGTCTGGCAATAATCTGACCAGATTGGCTTCTGGTACGGCAAACCCCAACCAGCCGCAATACGTTCCGGTAGCGCAGCTGCGAACCAGCTGTCAACCGCCTTGCCCTATGAAAAAACCGCCTTTTCTGCCTTCGTTAGCCGGCATCGCCGGGGCTGCCCGCCTCACGGGCCTGGCCGCCTGGCAAACCGGCCGCCTGTTCCGGCAACTGGCCGCCCGCGCCCTCGACTCGGTGCAGGACGTGCTCCGCGCCGAGGTCGAAAAGGGTAACCTAAAGCTGGTAGCCGATTTCCTGGCCGACAAAGCCCTACCCGCCGCCCGCGTCCTGCTCATCGAGCAGATGACCGTGCGCCTGCTGCTGCGCCTTGGACTGCGCGGGGCGTTGGCCTCCAACGTGGTGGGCTGGGTGCTGCCCTTCGTGATTGAAAAGCTGATTGCCGCAGGCAACAAAAGCGGCCTTTTCGATAAGCTGAAGGCCAACCCCACCGTGAGCGACGCCCTCGGCAAGCTCGACGAGTTGCGCAGCGCCACCTGGAAAATGCTGGTACCCGACCCTGGCAGCAGCGCCGAGATAGTGGAAGACGAAACCGCTACCCCACGCCTGCCCCTGCTACTGGCCGAGGCAACTCCAACGGCTAAAAGAAAACTGAAGAAGGCTTCTGAAGCAGCCGAATAGGTTTTTTTGAGCCACCGAAGCAGTTTACAGATTCCACAATCGTTTGCAGTAAGGAATCAAAAAAAGGCGCCCCACTGAGGCACCTCTTTCCCAATCGGGGCGCGGCGAGAATTCCCACCCAACACCGGACCCGATTCCGTCCCGAAGGAGTACTAGCGGCTGAACAACAGCTCGCGGTACTTCACCAGGGGCCAGTCCTCGTCGGCCACCATGCGCTCCAGCTTGTCTACGGCGCGGCGGATGGGGTCGAATTTCGGTTTTACCTGTTCGCAATACGCCACGGCTAACTCGCGGGCATCGCTGATTTTGTTTACTTGCTTGCGCGCTTCGGTCATCTCGTCCACCGTGGTTTTGATGGTCGATACGTGGCGCGAAATGTCTTTAATCATGCCCAGCGTGGTCTGGCTGTGCTCGTCGTCGAGGCCCAGGTCGCGGAGGCCGCGCACGTTGTCGATGAGCTTGGTCTGGTACGCCAACGCCGTCGGAATGACATGGTTCACGGCCAGGTCGCCCATCACGCGGCTTTCAATCTGAATTTTCTTCATGTACTCCTCCAGCAGAATCTCGTGGCGGGCGTGCAGCTCGACGTGCGAGAAGATGCCGTGGCGCTCGAAAAGTTCCGCAGCGTCCTCCCGTACCAGTGCATCGAGGGCCTGAGGCGTAGTCGCGATGTTGCTGAGGCCGCGGTTGGCCGCCTCTTCCTTCCACTCGTCGGAGTAGCCGTTGCCTTCGAAACGGATGTGCTTCGAGCTGATAACGTACTCGCGCAACACTTCCACAATGGCCACTTCCTTCTTCTTGCCCTGCTCGATAAGCGCATCAACCGAGGCTTTGAACTCGATGAGCTGGTCGGCAACGATGGTGTTGAGCACCGTCATGGCCGAAGAGCAGTTGGCCGACGAACCCACGGCGCGCAGCTCGAACTTGTTGCCGGTGAAGGCAAAAGGCGACGTACGGTTGCGGTCGGTATTATCCAGCAGGATGGGCGGAATCTTGTCGATGCCCAGCTTGAGGTAAATGTTGTCGCCCTTGTCGAGCGGCAGCTTGGCGGTGCGCTCCAACTCGTCCAACACGCCGTCGAGCATCGAGCCGAGGAACACCGACATAATGGCCGGCGGGGCCTCGTTAGCCCCCAGACGATGGTCGTTGCTGGCCGAAGCAATGCTGGCGCGCAGCAAGTCGGCGTGGGTATGCACCGCCTTGATGGTGGTGATGAGGAACGCCAGGAACTGCAGGTTCTCCTTGGGGCGACGCCCGGGGGCGAGCAGGTTCACACCGGTATCGGTGCTCATTGCCCAGTTGTTGTGCTTGCCACTGCCGTTCACGCCAGCAAAAGGCTTCTCGTGCAACAGCACTTTAAAGTTGTGGCGGTCGGCCACGCGGGCCATCACGTCCATCAGCAGCTGGTTGTGGTCGACAGCCAGGTTCGCATCCTCAAACGTGGGAGCGCACTCAAACTGGTTGGGGGCCACCTCGTTGTGGCGGGTGCGCAGCGGAATGCCGAGCAGGTTGGCTTCTTCCTCAAACTCCAGCATGAAGCCGTGCACACGGGCCGGAATCGAGCCGAAGTAGTGGTCGTCGAGCTGCTGGCCTTTAGCCGGGCTGTGGCCGAACAGGGTGCGGCCGGTGAGCACGAGGTCGGGACGCGCATCGTGCAGGGCCTTATCAACCAGGAAATACTCCTGCTCGATGCCCAGCGTGGTGTTCACGCGCGAAACGTCCTTGTCGAAATACTGGCAAACATCGACGGCAGCCTTTTCAAGCACGGCCAGCGACTTCAGCAGCGGCGCTTTATAGTCGAGGGCTTCGCCGGTATAAGCCACGAAAATCGTGGGGATGCAAAGCGTCTTCGCACCAACGGTTTCGATGATGAAGGCGGGCGACGTGGGGTCCCAGGCGGTGTAGCCGCGGGCCTCGAACGTGTTGCGGATGCCGCCGTTGGGGAACGACGACGCATCAGGCTCCTGCTGCACGAGGGCCGAGCCTTTGAAATTCTCAATCGGCCGGCCGTCGGAGTTCAGGTCGAAAAACGAGTCATGCTTCTCGGCGGTGGCGCCGGTGAGGGGCTGAAACCAGTGCGTGTAGTGCGTGGCACCTTTGGCCATGGCCCAGGTTTTCATGGCCGAGGCCACGGCATCAGCCACATTGCGCTCTACAGTAGCGCCTTGCTTGATAGCAGCTTGCAATTTCTTGAAATAGTCGCCCGGCATGGTGGCACGCATGGCCTCCAGGTTGAACACGTTTTGCCCAAAGGTTTCGGAGCGGCGCTTGCCGGCCTCCACCGTAATGGGGTAACGCTGGTTGACTAATTCGAGAGCTTTAAAACGCAGGATGGCCATGTAAAAAGAAACCGGGTTGAATTACCAGAGGTAGATTGATAGGGCAAAGATAAAGCAAAAAAGTGTTTCTCGTGAGACACCCCTGTTTTTTTCAACTACTTTTCAGAAAAAACAACCTTTTCTTAACGCTCCCCCTTTCTCAATAGATAGCAAACGACCAATTTTGATTACAAAACTGCAAACGGTTGCCCATTCTAGCAGATGCAGCCCGCACCGGGCACCAACTATCTTTGGGGTGTGAAAAACCGCTTTGCGTTTCAGCCGCGCTACTTTTTGTTTTGGCTGCTGTTTTTTGAGCTGGGCCGGGCTCTGTTTCTTGGTTATCAGCACACAGCCGCCGCCAAACTGCCGTTGGAAACCCTGCTGGCTACTTTTTGGTACGGGCTGCGCCTCGATGCTTCGGCGGCGGCCTACGTGTGCCTGCTGCCATTTCTGCTGCTGGTGCTGGGCAGCCTATGGCCCCGGCTGCCGTTGCGGGGGCTGCTGGGCGGCTACTCGGCGGCCGTGGGCCTGCTGCTGGCGCTGCTGATGACTGCCGACCTGGAGCTGTACCGCGCCTGGGGCTTCCGGCTCGACGACACGCCGCTGCAGTACCTAAACTCGCCGCAGGAAATGGCCGCTTCGGCCGGGAGCGCGCCGCTGGGGCTGCTACTGGCGGCGCTGCTGGCGCTGGGCGGCGGCGGCTGGCTACTATATACAGGAGTGGTGGGGCGGCTGGTGCCGCTGCCGGCGTGGTTTGGGCGCGGGCGAGCGGCGCTGGCCTGCCTGCTGTACCTGGCGCTGCTGGTGGTGCCGCTGCGGGGCGGCACGCAGCAAATCCCCATCAACCAGAGCGACGTGTATTTCTCGCGTACCGCCTTTGCCAACCACGCGGCCCTGAATGCGCCCTGGAACCTGATGAGTGCGCTGGTATTGCGCAGCGAAGAACAACCGCCCCAGAAATTTATGCCGGACAGCACGGCGCAGCGATTGGTAGCGGGGCTGTACCCCCTGGCCGTGGGGCAGCCCGCACCAACTGATTCGACGACAACCATTCTGGCCGAAAAGCGTCCGAACGTGCTGTTCGTTATTATGGAAAGCTTCACCAGCAAATTTGTGGGCTGTGTGGGCGGCGAAAAGGGCGTAACGCCGGTGCTCGACAGCCTGGCGCGCACGGGTGTGCTGTTCGATAACATCTACGCAGCCGGCGACCGCAGCCAGAAGGGCCTGGTGTCGCTGTTGTCGGGCTACCCCAACCAGCCGACGACCAGCATCATCAAGTTTCCGCGCAAAACCGAGCATTTGCCGCACCTATGCCGCTCGCTGGCGGCGGTGGGCTACCGCTCGCACTATTACTACGGCGGCGAGCTGGCCTTCGCCAACATGAAAAGCTACCTGCAAACTGCGGGCTACGAACACCTCACCGAACGGGCCGACTTTGCCCAGGCCGACCAGAACTCGAAATGGGGCGCCCACGACGGCGTACTTTTCGACCGCATTCTGACGGATTTGCGCCGGCAGCCCACGCCGTTTTTCGTCACGGCCTTCACCTTGAGCAGCCACGAGCCCTTCGACGTGCCGATGAAAACGCACTTTCCGGGAGCTGATGAGGTAAGCCAATTCCGCAACTCAGTGTATTACACCGACCAGGAGTTGGGCCGTTTTCTGCGAGCCGCCCGGCGCGAGCCGTGGTACGCGCATACGTTAATAGTGCTGGTGGCCGACCACGGCCACATTCAGCCCGGCAACTCCTCAAACCAAAGCCCCGACAAGTTCCGCATTCCGCTACTGCTGGCCGGCGGCGCGCTGCGGCCCGAGGCGCGGGGCCAGTTGGTGCACACCATTGCCTCGCAAACCGATGTAGCAGCCACCCTGCTGCGCCAACTAAACCTGCCCGCCACCAGCTACGTGTGGAGCCGCGACCTGCTGGCCCCGCACCCACGCTCATTCGCCTACTACTGCTTCAACAATGGATTCGGGGCGGTTTCGCCACTGGGCTCGCTGGCGTTCGACAATGTAAGTCGCGCCGTGTGGGACCGCACGCCCGATGCGACTGACTGGCAGCTGCGCCTGGGCCAGGCCATGCAGCAGCTCACGTTAGCAGACTTTGCCCGGAAGTAATCGCCGCCGCATATTTCGGGCACGCGGAGCGGCTGGCGTACCTTTGCGTCTGCTATGCCTACTCCCCAATCCGTTGCCTTATATACGCTCGGCTGCAAGCTCAACTTTTCCGAAACGTCGGCCATTGGCCGGCAGTTCGAGGAAAAGGGCTTTGCCAAAGTTCCGTTTGAAGCCGGGGCTGACCTGTACGTTATCAATACCTGCTCCGTCACGGACCACGCCGACCGCAAGTGCCGCAAGGTGGTGCAGCAGGCCCTCAAGCATAATCCCGATGCGTTTGTGGCCATCGTGGGCTGCTACGCCCAGCTGAAGCCGCAGGAAATTGCCACCATTCCGGGCGTAAGCGCGGTGCTGGGTGCTTCCGAGAAGTTCATGCTTGTCGATATTCTGGCCGATTTCAAGAAGCCCGCGCCGGGCCAGCCGGGGGCGGTGCACGCCTCCCCCATCAGCGAAGCCACCGAGTTTGTGGCCGCGCACTCGTTTGGCGACCGCACCCGCACCTTTATGAAAGTACAGGACGGCTGCGACTATTCCTGCTCGTTCTGCACCATTCCGCTGGCGCGGGGCGGCAGCCGCTCGGGCAGCGTGGCCAGCGTAGTGGCCCGGGCCGAAGAACTGGCCGCCACCGGCGTACAGGAAATCGTGCTCACGGGTGTGAACCTGGGCGATTTCGGCTTGCAAGGCCCCGAACGCGAGCGGCTGGAGGATTTCACCCAACTGGTGCAGGCCCTCGACGATGTGGCCGGCATCCGCCGCTTCCGCATCAGCAGCTGCGAGCCCAACCTGCTCACTGACGGCGTGCTCGAAACCGTGGCCGCCTCGGCGCGCTTCATGCCGCACTTCCACATCCCGCTGCAAAGCGGCTCCGACAAAATTCTGGGCCTGATGCGCCGCCGCTACCGCCGGGCGCTCTACGCCAGCCGGGTGGCTCGCATCAAGGAACTGATGCCGCACGCCTGCATTGGGGTAGACGTAATTGTGGGCTTCCCCGGCGAAACCGACGCGGACTTCCTCGACACCTATAATTTTCTGAACGAGCTGCCTATCAGCTACCTGCACGTGTTTCCGTATTCGGAGCGGCCCGATACCCTCGCGCCCACCCTGCCCGGCCGCGTGCCCGACCGCGTGCGCCACGAGCGCACCACCCAACTCCGCAGCCTGTCGGAGAAGAAAAAGCGCTTCTTCTACGAGCAACACCTCGGCCTCGAAACCGAAGTGCTGTTTGAAGACGACGTGACCGACGGCCGCATGGAAGGCTTCACGCCCAACTACATCCGCGTGGCCGTGAAGTACGACCCACTGCTGGTGGGTGAGCGCAAAACCCTGCGCCTCACTGCCGTGAACCCCCAGGGTTTGATGGAGGCTGAAGAAGTAGGGATTTTCGCCTAAGGTATTCCACCACGGAAACCGTCATTTCGACGAAGGAGGAATCGGAGGGAAACCAGTTACGTTTTCATTCAGATTCTTCCTTCGTCGGAACGACGGTTTTACACCATGCTCTGGCGGGCCATGGCCAGCATCTCGCGCAGCATTTGCTGCTGTTCGAGCAGGTGCTGGTTGCGGAGTTCGGCCAGGGCCAGCTGGTGCTGCAGGTGCTGGGCATGGATGGCGGCGGCTACGTAGGCATCGGCCCCACCCGGTGCGGGTGCCAGCACCGCCGGGCTAAGCGGTGGCTCAACTGCAGCGGCAACAGCCGGCGCGGCTGGCGAAGCAGGTTGTTGCCCAGTAGGAATTGGCGGCACTGAAGCAGCAGGCGCTACTGGAGCAGCCAATGGGACAGCCGGCTCTGGCATCATGGGAGAGTTTGGTGCGGGAGCCGGGCGAAAAGGCCGCACCGGCCGGTGCGCCGCCACAACGGGCGGCATCGCAGCCGGCGCTGCCGCAATAGGTGCAACCTGGGCTGGAGGCACAGCATGGTTTTCGGCAGCTTGCGGCTCGGCAAAAACGGGTGCGGATGCCGAAGAAATAACCGGAGCGACGGCTGAAATTCCGTGTTCGGCAGCGGTGGCCAGCGCCAGGGTAGCGGCAATTTCTTCGGGCTGCAACCGGCTAACGGTAGGGCGGCGGGCGGCCCGGGGTGCAACATCGGCCAAGTCAATTGGCTCAAAATCGGGTTCGGCGGCGGCGGGTTGGGCGGCGGCTACGGCGGGGCCGCTCAGGCCATTGCTGCCAACTAGCATTGGGCCTCGACCCAACAGCAACCAGTCGCGAGACACATTTGGGTAAACCTCAAACACCTTGCACATCAGGTCGAAACCGGGCTTGTTGCGGCCATCGATGAGGTGTTGCACCACGCTGGCCGTTTTACCCAGCGAAATGGCAAAGCTGTTTTTAGTCAGCCCAAACTGCTGAATGAGCTGGGCAAAGCGCTGGTCGATGGACGCAGCGGCAACAACGGGAACGGAAGCGGCCATGGCATTTACACAAATGAGTGCTTGCGCAAATGTATAACTTTATCGCAGTTAAACGCGCTTAGCGGGCTCCGGCTGCGCTTTTCTGCACCAGTTCGGCCAAGCGGCCCCGGGCCTGCAGGCGGGCATAGGGGAAGCGGTAGGTTTCTTCGGGAATGTCGGCTAAGGCGACGGCTTGCTGGTCGGTTGGGTATAGCAGCAGCAACGCGTGCGGCGTGAGGGCGAACTCCTGCAACGATACAGCGGGCGCACCAGCGGCGAAATCTACTTGCCGCGTGGTCGCGTTCCAGTGCAGCGACCGGGCCAGCGCCGCGCGGCCGGGATGAGTGCGCGTAGCGCTATCGGCCAGGAATTCGCCCATCCGCCGGTTCACGGCGGCTTCGAGGCGACGTGCGAGTTGGGCGGGCGGGTCGGCGAGGAGGGCAGTCAGGGGCAGGCGTTCGCCGGTGCCGAGGTCGAACACTAGGTAGCGCTGCCGCTCGTAGCTGCTGGCGCCCCGGAATTCCAACGAAATTTTCACCGAGAACAACGCGCCTTGGTTAAGCAGCACCTGGAACCGTGCCCCGGTCAGGCAACAGTCGTCGCTGGCCACTTGCCGTAGCTGCTTGGGTAGCGCGGCGGTGGTATCGACGGCGACTTTGGCCTGGCTCACCACGGCCCGGGCAATGGCGCGGTTGATGCGCTGGCTCACTGCTTCATCGGCCAGGCGCACCTGCGGCACGCTGAATTGCGCCCCCTTGCCGGCCCCGAGCACGGCGTACGTTTCGGCCCGGCCGGGCGCCGGCGTCTGCGCAGCAGCCGGCCGGCCCCAGCTGGCGACCAAGCCGCTCAGGCAACACCCGAAAAGCAACACCCGACGCGTAACCGGCAACGTCATAAAACCTGCAGCGCTAGAAATGAAGGGTAAACTATACGGCCAGCTATCGAACGGACGGCACCAATGGCCCCGCTCCTACTCGTAGCGCAGCGAATCGATGGGGTCGAGGGCGGCGGCTTTGCTGGCGGGGTAGTAGCCCGAGGCCATTCCCACGCCCACGCAAATCACCATGCCCACCATCATCCAGCCCCACGGCACCAGAAAGGCACCCGAGCCCACAAAGCTGGCCACTGCATTGCCGCCCATGACGCCGAGCACGATGCCCAAGCCGCCACCAATCAGGCAAATCACGATGGCTTCCATCAGAAACTGAAACCGAATTTGCTTGGCCGTGGCCCCCAAGGCCTTGCGGATGCCGATTTCGCGGGTACGCTCCGTGACCGAAACCAGCATGATGTTCATCAGGGCAATGCTGGCCCCGAGCAGCGTGACGAAGGCAATGATGCTGCCGCCGGCCTTCATCTTGCCCGAAATGGCATCCAAATCCTTCACCAGCGACTCGCTGCTTTCGACCACAAAACTGTCTTCCTGGCCCAGCTTGTCGTGGCGCACGGCGCGCATCACGCCGGTGGCCTGGCCCATCAGGAAATCGAGCGCGGCAGGTTTATCGGTGGCCGTTTTCACGTCGTAGGTGAGGGCACGCTGGCGGGGCAGCTGGTTGCCGGCTTCCAGCGGCAGCAGGGCCAGGCGGTCGGCTCCGCCGCCACCGGCGCCGCTGCCGCTTTTTTCGAGCAGGCCCACAATGAGGAAGCGGCGGCCCAGGGCGTTGACGTAGTGGCCCACGGGCGGCACTTTCGGGAAAAGCTTGGCCCGGATTTCGTCGCCCACAATCAGCACGTTGGCCCCGCTGTTGAGCTCGGCCTGCGAGAAAATGCGCCCGGCGGCCAGGTTGTAGCCCTGAATTTTGAGGTAATTCTCGTCGCCGGCCACCACCTGCATGTTGGGGTTGGTTTTGGTGCCGTTGGCTTTCATCTCGACGGCCCCGGCGATGAAAGCCGAGAGGCCGACCTGGGCCTGGTCGCCCATCGCGGCCTTGTAGCGCTTGGCCTGCAAAAAATCGATGGGCGGGAAACGTTTGGCCTGCACGCCGCCGCGCTGAAACCGGTTGGCGTAGCCCTTGGCATGCAGCTCGAACGAGTTGGCTCCGAGGCTGGCAAACGTGTCGGACAACGAATTCTTCATCGCATCAATCCCGGTGAGAATGCCCACCAGCGCAAACAGGCCAATGCTCAGAATGAGCGCCGTGAGGATGGTGCGCAGCAGATTGGCCCGGATGGAACGGAAGGCTTCGCGGATGTTTTCAAGGGGGCTCATAGGTTAAGCAGAAAAGGAGGCGTGCGGGTTGAAAATAGCGCGCTGGCCCGCCCCAAAGTAGGGTTGGCCGGGCTAAGTACCGGATAAAAATCGGCGGCGCACAGGCTTCGCCGGGCTACCGACGCGGCCGGGCCACAAAAGCTGCGTGCCGCCGCGCCGCCAAAGTTCGGCGGCGCAGCCCTAACTTGAACCACCCGCGCCGCAACCTCGTTGGGGCAGGGCAACTCTTTGGATTAAAAACGATGCTGCTGAAACGTCTTCTGCTGTTTTTGCTCGTGGCCAGTGCCGGCCTCGCGGCCGCGCCGGCGGCCCGCGCCAACCACGTCCTCATCCCGATGGATAACACCCAGAAGGAGTGCCTGAAAGCTTACGGCGTGGCCTTCTGGCTGCTTCAGCGCGAAGTGCCCGTCGATTGGCTGCTGAACTACCGGGGTGGGGCCTTCGCCTTCGAAACCGTGGCCGGGGCCGAAAACGAGCTGGCCGTGCGCGGCGTGAGCTACCAGGTTATCAGCGAAGCGCAATACACCGGCATTTTGCAGGAAATTGCCGACCCCAACGCCAACATGGACGTGATGAAGCTGGAGAAGGTGCCCAAAATTGCGGTGTACACGCCCAAAGGCAAGCAGCCCTGGGACGACGCCGTGACGATGGTATTGGCCTATGCCGAAATTCCCTACACCCAGCTCTACGACGACGAGGTGCTGAAGGGCGAGCTGCCCAAGTACGACTGGCTGCACCTGCACCACGAAGACTTTACCGGCGAATACGGCAAGTTTTACGCCACCTACCGCAACTACCCCTGGTACCAGCAGCAGGTGCGCGATGCCGAAGCCGCCGCCAAGCGCAACGGCTTTGCCAAGGTGAGCGTGATGAAAGGCGCCGTGGCCACCAAAATGCAGGAATTCATTGCCGGGGGCGGCTTTTTGTTCGCCATGTGCTCGGCCACCGATTCGTATGACATTGCCCTGGCCGGCCTGGGCATCGACATGGTGGAAACGATGTACGACGGCGACCCGGCCGACCCGGCCGCGCAATCCAAGCTCAATTTCAACCGCTGCCTGGCCTTCCAGAACTTTCAGCTCGAGCGCAATCCCTACGAGTACGAGTATTCCAACATCGACATGCAGCCCCGCGAGCGCGGCCTGGGCGAGCAGAACGACTACTTCTCGCTCTTCACCTACTCGGCCAAGTACGACCCGGTGCCCACCATGCTCTGCCAGAACCACGACAAAACCATCCACGGCTTCATGGGCCAGACCACGGCTTTCCGCAAAAGCCTGATTAAGTCGGACGTGATTGTGATGGGCGAAACCAAGCAAACCGGCGAAGCCCGCTACATTCACGGCACGCTGGGCAAGGGCACCTGGACGTTTTATGGCGGCCACGACCCCGAAGACTACCAGCACCTCGTGGGCGAAGAGCCTACCGACCTGGCCCTACACCCCAACTCGCCCGGCTACCGCCTCATTCTGAACAACATTCTGTTTCCGGCGGCCAAAAAGAAGAAGCAGAAAACCTAAGCCTAGCCCACTCATTCGGCCCCGACTACGCAGGTAGCCGGGGCTTTTTTTTGGCCGGATGCCCAGGGGTACCTGTTCTTTGTGGCAACGTATTTATTTCCCCTTATTTATGAAGTCACTAGTACGCACCTGGGCTTTGCTGGCCCTGGCGGGCCTGCCCTTGTTCGCAACCACCGTTTCCTGCTCCAAGAAACAAGACGACCCCACGCCGCCCGCCATCGCCGTGGGCACTGTGGATGGTACCATTACGCCTGTGGGCAGCATCAATTATGCTCAGCTGACCTTACCCGGGGAAACCAATGGTGTATTGGCTGCACCCGATGTGCAGGGCTACTTTAAATTCAGCAACGTGGCAGCGGGCAACTACAATTTGTCATTTCAGGCAGCAAGCGGCTACATTGCGCCCAGCCCGCGCACCATCACGGTTGCGGCCGGCAGCACTACCTCGGTGGGCAGCATTACGGTCAACCAGTCGGGGCCAAGCTCCGTCGCTTTGCATGGCACCGCCACCTGGATGCGCGACAACACTGCCTACACCAGTACCACCATTGGCGGCACGGTCACGCTCACCAATGGCACCCCCAGCAGCTTCAACCTGCTGGCCACGGCCCAAAACGGCGGGGCAGCTGAGATTGTGGGCCTGAACATCCCCTACTTCAGTGGCACTGGGTTGTATCGGCTCGAAAATGTTCAGTTTAGCGGCAACGCCACGTACGTGCGGACGTCGGGCGGCATTCCGTTCGGCTCGTTCCGCACCAGCGGCTATTCGGGCCTGCTGGGCACTGTTACGGTCGCCACGGTCAATACCACGGCCCGGACCATTACCGGTACCTTCGGCTACACGGCTTACGACCCGCAGGGTTCGGCAGCGTCAGGGACCGACCGCGTCTACGTTTCCAACGGCACCTTCAGCCTCAGCTACTAGACGCCGCTGTCGTTCGGCCCGAAGCATTTGCGGCCAGGCGCCCGCGCTTGGCCGAGCAGATGCAGCCATTCGCCCGGTAATAAGCCACTATGGCCCAATTGCTTTTGGCAATGGCAGGCTACCGGTGTAATTTTCAGAACCCTACCTGTTAGCTGTTCGAAAAGCGTGCGCCTGAAGCTTATTCTTACTTTTCTGATGGGCGCGTTGAGCCTCGCCGGCCACGCGCAAACCCCCACTGCCACGCCCGATTCGGCAGCGATTCAGCGGCAACACCGGCGCGCCGTGGCGTTGCGCATTGCCGTGCCCTCGGCGTTGGTGGGCGTGGGCGTGCTGGCCCATAGCCCGCGCTTCAACCAGACGATGTACCAGGCCAAGCTCGACATGCAGGCCGAAACCCAGGAAACCTTCGGCACCCTGAATGCCCACGGCGTCGACGACTACACCCGGCACGTGCCCTTGGCCATTGCCTACGGCCTGATGGCTACCGGCCACCACGGCGCGCGCCCGGCCGTGAGCTTCACCCTGATTTACCTGCTGGCCCACGAGCTCGACGAAGGCGTGGTGAGCAACCTCAAGCGCCTGAGCGCCGAGCCCCGCCCCTACGACCCGCGCGACCTCACCTCGTTTCCCTCGTCGCACACGTCGCAGGCTTTCCTCACGGCCACGCTGCTGCACGAGCAATACGGCCGCCAGTACCCACTGGTGAGCGTGGCCGGCTACGCCGTGGCCGCCGCCACCGGCACCATGCGCGTGCTCGGCAACAAGCACTGGGCCACCGACGTGCTGGCCGGGGCCGGCATCGGCTTTCTCTCGGCCGAAACCGTGTGGCACGTGTATCCTTCGCTGGTGCGGCTGCTGCCCAGCAAGCTCAGCACTAAGCTCCTGGTGGTGCCTACTTACTCGGCGGGCCAGGGCGGTGGGTTGGCTATGGCGCTGCAACTGTAGGACGCCGCTTACGCGGCGGCTTTTAGCAAGCCGGGCTGCCAGTAGCACCGGTTGGACATATAAGGCAGCCAATCCCCGGCAGCATCAATATTGGCGCTGGAAAATATAGAAGTGCTGGAAAATTGTGGATGAAAGTGCGTATAATTGCTCACGAATTTCTTTCTTTCCACATTGTTACAAATCCAGCCACATGAACCACCCTGTCCGGACATTCACCCTGCGCCTGCTTGCGGGCGCATTCTTTTTTTCGGCTTGCAGCAAGCCGGATGCCACGCCGCAAACCGGCATTATAACCGGCGAGATTATACGGCCTGATGCCATCGCTGCCATAACGGTAAGCCCCACATCGGGCGCACCCATCAGAATAACGCCGGTAATTACCCCCGGCTCTGATGTGGCAACTTTTTCTTTTCCCAACCTTGCGCCGGGCTCCTACCAGTTGTCCTACACGCCCGAAAAGGATTTCGTTGCTCCGCCTGCCCAAACAGCTACTGTTAAGGTTGGCGAAACAACGACCCTGCCCCTGATGCTCGTGCCTTTTACCGCCAACAACGGCAGCATCAGCTTCGCGGTAAACGGTAAGTCAACTGCCGCGGTATACGTCAATGGCAGTTTTACCGGGAGTATATTTACGCTGATAGGCCAGGGCTATGGGGGGAAAATACTGCTGCTGGGCCAGCAAACTTCGGTGCCCGGTACCTATACGCTAACAGGCAATTTTGGCACTTCGCCCCGCAGCTACACGCATAACGTTACATCCGGCACCCTTACCATCACAAACAAGGACCAAACTAATCGGCGGGTTTCGGGCACCTTTTCCGCCGCCGGCACGGCGGCAGACGGGTCGGGTACTGGCACCGTAACGAATGGCGTATTCACCGATTTATTGTATTAGCAATGCTCCCACCGTGCGGCTGGCGCCGGGCCAGTTGCCATTGCCAGGGTTCTGTCTAAAAAAAAAGCCTCGTTCGGTGCCGAACGAGGCTTTTTTTTAGACAGACGCCGGAACTGCTCCCCGGGCAATGGGTGCTGATGCCTGAACCGGCCCACCCCCGCCGTGGGGCCTACCGCCGGGCGGCCACCGGCTGGGCCGTGAGCGTGGCCGTGGTGCACCAGCTGGTGGGCAGCACGGTATTGTTGGCCCGCAACTCGGTGATGACTTTGGCCGGCACGGTGCTGGTGATGGACGCCGGCCGCATGGTGATGGTGGCCATGCAAACACGCTGGCGCGGAGCAGGCACTTTGGCCGCGGTGGGAACGGCCCATTCCAGCACGACGAGTGTGCTGTTGGCCTCGTCTTCGTTGATTAAGCCTTCAGTTTCACTGTAGCTGGGAGGCGGAGTATCGATGCGGTACATGACAAAAGGTGCAGAAAAAGATGGTGATAGGGTGGGAAAGCGCGGACCAACATCTGTAAATATTGCGAATTATTGGCAATTTCCGATACGCCTTGCCCGGTATTTTCCAAGCTTGCCGCTAACCCGGCCGCCGCTTCCGGGGTTATCTTTGTAGCCCGCCTGTTTTCGGCGCATTCCCCCGTCCATGACCATTACCAAAGAAGCCGTTCTCAAAGCCCTGAGCTACGTGGAAGAGCCCGACCTCGGGCAGGACCTCGTCACGCTCAACATGATTGAGGACATCGAGATTACCGGCCTCACCGTGGCCTTCACCGTGGTGCTCACCACGCCTGCTTGCCCCCTCAAGCAGCTCATCCACGATGCCTGCGAGCGCGCCATCCACACGATGGTCGATAAGGAGGCCAATGTGGTGATTACGATGACTTCGCGCGTAACCACGCTGCGCAACAACCGCGGCGACCTGCTGCCCGGCGTCAAGAACATCATCGCCATTGCGTCGGGCAAGGGCGGTGTGGGCAAAAGCACGGTTACGGCCAATCTGGCCGTCGCGTTAGCTGCCACCGGCGCCAAAGTGGGCTTGGTCGATGCCGACATTTCCGGCCCGAGCATGCCCGTAATGTTCAACGTAGAGGACCAGGCGCCGCACGTTTTTCAGGGCCCGAACGGCAAAAACCTGATTCAGCCCATCGAGAAATATGGGGTGAAGCTGATGAGCATCGGCTTCCTGGCCCCGGCCGAAAGCGCCATTGTGTGGCGCGGCCCGATGGCCTCGTCGGCGCTCAAGCAGTTCATCACCGAAGTGGATTGGGGCGAGCTCGACTACCTGCTGCTCGACCTCCCGCCCGGCACGTCCGACATTCACCTCACGCTGGTGCAAACGGTGCCCGTGACCGGGGCCGTAATTGTGACCACGCCGCAAAAAGTGGCCCTGTCCGATGCCCAGAAGGGCTTGCAGATGTTCCGCCAGCCGCAAATCAACGTGCCCGTGCTGGGCGTGGTGGAGAACATGGCCTGGTTCACGCCGGCCGAATTGCCCGATAATAAGTATTTTATTTTTGGCGAAAACGGCGGCCGCGAGCTGGCGGCCCGCCACGACGTGCCCCTGCTGGGCCAGCTGCCGCTGGTGCAGAGCATCCGCGAAAACGGCGACCAGGGCCAGCCGGCCGTGCTCGACCCTGAGTCGGCGGTGGGCAAGCTCTTCGCCGACCTGGCCGAAGCCGTGGCGCGCCAAGTGAGTATTCGCAACAACGTGGCCCCCAAAACGGCCGTCGTGCAGATGAATTCCTAACCTACCCGTGGAAAACCCAACCCCCGCCCCCGTTTTCGACCACCCGCTGATGCCCCGCATTGAGGCCGCGCTGGACACCCTGCGCCCTTACCTGGCCACCGACGGCGGCAACGTGCGCGTGGCCAACATCACGCCCGAAGGCGTGCTCCAACTCGAGTGGGAAGGGGCCTGCGGCGCCTGCCCCATGTCGCCGATGACCCGCGCCGGCCTGGAAGACACCGTGAAGAAGGCCGTACCCGAAATAACGGCCGTGGAGGCGCGGTAAGCCTTATTCGCTGTTTGAAAATACCACGTCGAACGTCATGCTGAGCGCAGCCGAAGCATCTCTACCGCGCAAGTAATCCAGCTTGATTGGGATTAGCATTGCGCTAGAGAGGCTTCGGCTGCGCTCAGCATGACGTTCTAATTTTGCCACCACCCTTCCCAGCCTTTCACCTAAAAGCCCCTGCCCCTGCCCGCTATGCCCAACGCGCTGAACTCACCCTCCCTCCGCTCCTGGATTGACATTCGCCCCGACAACGACTTTCCCATTCAGAACCTGCCGTTTGGGGTGTTCGAAACCGAGGAGCGTGGGCCGCGCTTGGCGGTGGCCATCGGTGGCTACGTGCTCGACTTGTACGCGGCCAGCCAGTTCGGCTTTTTTGAGGACTTGACCGAGCTAGGCGATGCGCAGCCCAAAGTATTTCGCCGCCGCTCGCTGAATGCGTTTTTGCGGCTGGGGCGGCCGGCCTGGCGGGCCGTGCGGCAGCGCGTGAGCGAGCTGCTGCGCCATGACGAGCCCCGCCTGCGCGACCACGAAGAAGCTGTGCGCGAATGCCTGCTGCGCCAAACCGAAGTGCGCATGCTGCGCCCCGTGAAGCCCGCCAACTACACCGATTTCTACAGCAGCATCGAGCACGCCACCAACGTAGGCATCATGTTCCGCGACCCCGCCAACGCACTATTGCCCAACTGGCGCTGGTTGCCCATCGGCTACCACGGGCGCACCAGCAGCATCGTGGCCTCGGGCACGCCCATCCGGCGGCCCAGCGGCCAGCGCAAGGCCCCCGATGAAACGGTGCCCACCTTCGGCCCCAGCCGCCAGCTCGATTTTGAGCTGGAAATGGCTTTTGTGGTCGGCAGCGGCAGCGAACTGGGCACGCCGGTGAGCATCGAACAAGCCGAGGAGCACATCTTCGGCCTTTGCCTGTTCAACGACTGGAGCGCGCGCGACCTGCAAAGTTGGGAATACGTGCCGCTGGGGCCATTTCTGGGCAAGAATTTCGGCAGCAGCGTGGCGCCCTGGGTGGTCACGCTCGATGCGCTGGAGCCCTTCCGCATTGCCGGCCCGGTGCAGGAGCCGGCTCCGCTGCCCTACCTGGCCCAGCGCGGCAGCCACAATTTCGATGTGCAGCTCGAAGTGGCCCTCACCCCCGAAGGCGGGGCGGAAACGACCATCAGCCGCAGCAACTTCGGGCTCATGTACTGGAGCATGGCCCAGCAGTTGGCCCACCACACTTCCAACGGCTGCAACCTCGAAGCCGGCGACCTCTACGCCTCGGGCACCATCTCGGGTACCACGCCCGATTCGCTGGGCTCGATGCTGGAGCTGGCCTGGCGGGGCACCCGCCCCCTGCCCCTGGCCGACGGCTCGGAGCGCAAGTTCCTGCTCGACGGCGACACCGTGACCATGCGCGGCCATGCCACGAAAGATGGCGTACGCATTGGGTTTGGTGAGGTGCGCGGCACGGTACTCCCGGCGCTGTAAGCAGCCTATTTGCTATTGCAAACAGATAAACAGGCTCTTAATTGAGAAGGCCCGCTGAGTTTCAGCGGGCCTTCTCAATTTTTGGGCAATCAACAGTTGATTTATAAACCAGAAATCAGGGGGTTTTGCTGCCAGCTGCGGCCGCGGGAGCGGGCGGGGCCATGCCCGCCGGCACCTGATGCACCACCACCACATAAGGAAATTCACCTTTCATCTGGCTATACAGCGTCACGTCGAAATTGGGGGCCTGGTAGCGCACGGCTTCGCAGTTGGGGCAGGTAACGGGCTGGGCCGTGAGCTTGCGGGCTTTGAGTTCGGAGCGCAGGTCGCGCAGGCAGCTGGCTTGCGTGGTTTTTAGCAGCACGTCCTGGCCGGGGCGCTGCGGGCGCACCAGCAAGCGGGCCGTGGGGGCCGAAGCCCCCGAGGGAGTGAACGTCCAGCTAGGCTCTTTGGCCGTGGGCGTGGCCCCGACGAAAGTCCACTCAAACGAGACGTGGTCGGTTACGACTTTGCCCGAAGATTGTGCGGTAGGGTCGGCCCCGATGGCCAGCAGGTCGCTCAGGGCAACGCATTGCGCACGGGCAGCCGGAGCCAGCAAAGTCAGAATAGTTACGCAACAAAGGAAAAAAAACGCTCGCATTGGGTGGGATATGAAAGGCAAAGGTCGCCGATTCAGGCCAATAGACAAAAAGCCGGCCGAATTTCGTGAGGTGTTTGCCTCTAATATAAAAATATTTCCCTTAGCGAAATAGCGTTTCCGGGCCACTGAGACTTACGACAAGCCCAATGGCCGCGAAATGCGCCTGAATGCCTGGGGGCACCGGTGCAACTCGCGTCGCTTCCGGTGCCCCGCCGAGTTTTATAGCATCCGCTTAGCCCTAAAACAAAGAGGCCTGCTGGCCCGGCCCCGCAACCGGCAAGGGCAACTTGGGGGTTTCATCGGTACCGGCCGGAGCGGGTGCTTCCGTGTCGGCAGTCGGCAGCAGGGCCATTAGCTCGGCTTCGGAGATGATGGGTACTTTGAAACCGAGGGCCTTTTCGCGCTTGGCCGGGCCCATGTTGTCGCCGGCCACCAGGTAGCTCAGTTTCTTGCTGATGGAGCCCGTGATTTTGCCGCCGTTGGACGTGATGAGCTGCTGCAGTTCCTCGCGGCTGTGGTGCTCAAACACGCCCGAAATAACGAACGTGAGGCCGGCCAGCCGGTCGGAAGCCGGCACGGGCGCTTCGCCGGTTACTTCCAGCTGCACGCCGGCCTGGCGCAGGCGCTCAATGAGTTCGCGGTTCTCGGGCTGCTGAAACCAATGCGCGGCGGCTACGGCAATCACGCCGCCCACTTCGGGCACGGCGGCCATGTCTTCGGCGGTGGCGGCCATCAGCGCGTCGATGCTGCGGTAGTGGGCGGCCAGCTTCTGGGCCACGGTTTCGCCCACGTAGCGAATGCCCAGGCCAAACAGCACGCGCGGAAACGGCACCTGCTTGCTGGCCTCGATGCCGGCAATGAGGTTGTCGATGCTCTTTTCGCCGAGGCGCTCCAGCGTCACCAACTCGGGCCGGCGGGCGGGCAGGTCGTAAATATCGGCGGGCGTTTTTACCATGCCCAACTCGAAGAAGCGGCCCACGGTTTCGGCACCCAGCCCGTCAATGTTCAACGCCTTACGCGACACGTAATGCTCGAGCCGGGCTTTGAGCTGGGGCGGACAGCCGCGCTCGTTGGGGCAGCGGAAATGCGCCTCGCCCTCGGGCCGCAACAGCGGCGTGCCGCAGGCCGGGCAGGCCGTGGGGTATTGAATGGGTACAGCATCGGCGGGCCGGGCGGCGAGGTCCACGCCGGTGATTTTGGGGATGATTTCGCCGCCTTTCTCCACGTACACGAGGTCGCCGAGGCGCAGGTCGAGCAGCTCAATCTGGTTGGCGTTGTGCAGGGTAGCACGCTTCACCACGGTGCCGGCCAGCGGCACGGGCGTGAGCACGGCCACCGGCGTGACGGCCCCGGTGCGGCCCACGTTATAGAGCACGTCGTTCAGGCGGGTGCGGGCGGCCTCGGCGGGGTACTTGTAGGCGATGGCCCAGCGCGGACTTTTGGCGGTGTAGCCCAACTGGTCCTGCTGGCGTAAGTTGTCGACTTTAATAACAATACCATCGGTGGCTACGGGTAGGTCGAAGCGCTTTTTGGCCCAGTAGTGCACAAATTCCAGTACTTCCTCGATGGTGGCCGCCCGCCGCCAGGTATCCGAAACCGGCAGGCCGTACTGGCTCAGGGCCTCCAGCGCGGCGCTGTGGCTGGCGAAGTGGCGGCCGGGCGTGAGCAGCGAGTACGCGTAGAAGCGCAGCTTGCGGGCCGCCACCTGGGCCGAATTCTGGAGCTTGAGCGTGCCGCTGGCAGCATTGCGCGGGTTGGCCAGCAGGGCCTCGCCGTTCTGCTCCCGCTCGGCGTTCAGCTCATCGAACACCGGCAGCGGCATGAATACCTCGCCGCGCACTTCGAAGTCGTCGGGCTGCTCGGGACCGGGGCGCAGGGCCAGCGGCAGCGTTTTGATGGTGCGCACGTTGGCCGTCACCACGTCGCCGCGGGTGCCGTCGCCGCGGGTCACGCCCTGCGTGAGCTGGCCGTGCTCGTAGCGCAGGCTCATGGCCACGCCGTCGATTTTCAGCTCGCACACATAGGCATAGGGCGCGCCCTCCAGGCCCTTCTGCACCCGCTCGTCGAACTCGCGCAGGTCGTCTTCGGAGTAGGTGTTGCCCAGGCTGAGCATGGGGAAGCGGTGCACCGCCGTCGGGAACTGCTTGGTGATGGTGCCACCCACGCGCCGGGTGGGCGAGTTGGGCAGGGCCAGCTCGGGATGGGCCGCTTCGAGAGCTTGTAGCTCGGCTAACAACTGGTCGAACTCCTGGTCGCTAACTTCCGAAATATCAAGCTGGTAATACTGGTGATTGAGGTGGTGCAGCCGCTCGGCGAGGGCCTGTAGCTGGGACTGAATGGCGGAATTATCGGGCATGGCGAGGGTGCCGGGCGCGGCACAGCGGTGGGGCAAATCAGACTGAGGCTGCAAGCTACGGCGGCTCGCCAAAACATGCACAGCCATAAAAAAAGCCACCCCAAGGGTGGCTTCAACAGCGGTTTCAGGCTCAGCGAGTAAGGGCTAGTTCAGCACCCGCACGCCGTCGGCCAGAAAGGTGAGTTGCTGCTCGTCCTGGTTGATGGCGGCCACTTCCTGGTCGGTTTTGCCGGCATCCTTGGCGTAGTGCTGCAACTCGCTTTTCGGCACAGTGCTGCGGTAGGCCCAGCCGCTCACAACCACCTCGTGGCCGCTCAGGTCTTTGGGGACGAAGAAGGCGTAGTCGCGGAAACGCACACGCATTTCCTTGCCGTCGGCGGTGGGCAGGGTCATCCAGCAACCTTTGGCCTGGCACACAGCCGAGGCCTTGCCCACCAGCTTCACCTGGGCCGAGTCGCGCTGGCCAAGGGCCGTCGACAATGCGCTCATGGGCAGCGCGCCCGCGGGCGTGATAGCCGCGCCGTAGGTCTGGCCGGGTTTGGCGGGGGCTACGGCGGCGGCCCCAGCTTCTTCGGCTTCCTCGCCCTCGGCGGCGGGGGCCATGGCCCCCGCGCCTTTGGGAACGTCGGCGTTGTGGCCGTTCACCTCCTGCTGGCCCTGCTCGACGGGCAATACAGGATTAATGGGAGCCGAGGGAAACAGGCGGAAGTACGCCAGAATTAGGACGAGAACGACAACGAAGGAAAGCAGGAATTTCATGGGGTTGACAAAAAGAACGGGGTGGCCACCGAATAGCCGGGGCCATCCCAACGGGTGATTTACTGACTAATAACGACGGCTTTGCCCAGCTTCTGGGAATAGGCCATGCGGCGCTCGGCTCCGCCCGCTCCGGTGTAGTCGAAGCCCACGGCGGCGGGGTCGTCGCGCAGGGTTGTCCAGGTTTTGGTATCCATTTCGGCGGGCTGCGCGGTGCCGGCGGGCACAGCAGGCGTGTTGAAGTGGGTGGGCGTGAAAAACGAGTTCATGGCCTGGAGAATAGCAATTTCCTGGTCGCGCACGCTGGCCGAGTTGGCCATGCCGCCATCGGCGTGGGCCAGCAGGGCGCGGGCGGGCATCACCTCGTGGCGGATGGTGTCGCCCATGTTATTCGTCACGATGAGGTGGGCCTGACCGGTAAGCACCCGCTCGCCGCGCAGCTGCAACACGAAATTGTCGTTGCTGTTGGGGTCGGAAAAAGCGTGGGTGGCGCGCACGGTGTTGAGCACCGTTTTGCCGTTGATGCGGGTGCGGCTGCCGGCGGGCGGCGGCGTGTAGGTGGCGCGGGGGTCCTTGGTCGAACTGCCAACTTCGCGCTCGGTGCTCACGCAGGAAGTGAACTGGAGGCCAACGGCCAGCAGGGCCAGGCTCGAAATCTTGAAAATGGGGGCTTTCATATGGAGTTGAAACGCGGGCCGCTCGGGCTCCGGTCGTGCGAAGGTATGGGAGAAATGGAATGAGCGAATATGCCCGTTCCTGAAAGTTGCTGGCCAGCCGCGCCAGCGGCTGAGTGTGTCGGCAACGGGCATTCTACGCAGAAACGCCAATCATTGGTTTGTAGGCAGGGCGTGTGGCGAGAAAGCGCCCTCAAAATTCGTGCCTCAGCCGCCTCAAAACAGGCCCACCTCCACCCCAATCACCCAGCGCGGCAGCTCGGGCCAGGCCGCGTAGCTGCTGGCAAAAGCCGGGCTGAACCGGTAGCGGGCCGCCAGGGCGTAGCGGTCGAACCCCAGCCGCGCCCCTGCGCTGCCGCCAAACCGGCGCAGGTAGGGCAAGCCACTCTCAGTGGTTTCGACGGAGCCGATGCCGGGCGCGGGCACGTCTTCGGTGCGGTGGCGGGTGGCAGCGGCCCAGCTACCGCCCGCCAGTAGGTCGAGGTAGCTGCCCACGGCGTTGCCCCGCCGGCCGAAATTGAGGCGAAGGGCCACCTCAGAAACCACCTGGTGCAGCGCCAGGCTCTCGCGCTGGTGCAGCGTGGGCGCGGGCACCAGCTTGCCGGCTTCCTGGGCCAGGTCGTAGCGCAGGAATGCGTAGGCCAGGTCGCCGCACAGGGCCACCGACTGGCTCAGGCGTAGCTTCAGGCGGCCACCAACCCGGGCCTCGAGCGAGGTGAGGCCATCGCGCAGCCTGGCACCGGCCTCGGCCGGGCCGGCCACCAGGCCCAGCGCCACGTAGCCGTGGCCAAACCAGCGACGGTTGGGGCCGAAGGTGGTTTTCACAGTGTCGTCGGCCACGTTAGCCTGCACCAGCACCTGCTGCGCCTGCGCCACAACCGGCGCACCGGCCAATAGCGCCAGCAGCAAGCCGCCGCGCCGCAGCCGTGCCCAATGGCTTTTCGAGAAATAGCGCAAGGTTCTCATTCCGAATACGTAGCCGTGTAGCCTTTGAAGTGAACCCGCAGCACGTCGCCGTTGCGCAGCAGCCGGCGCGGCACCTGCACCACCAGGCGCTGCGTTACGGCGCGGGTTTCGTAGCGGCGCAGCACGCCGCGGCGGTCGGCCAGGTTCCAGTAGAGGTAGGCGGGGTAGCTGGGCTCGGGCAGCAATACCAGCGGCGGGGCATCGGCCGGCACCGGCTTCTCCTGCCCTACCGGCGGGGTTTTGGGCGCTGAAGCCGCCGGACTCTCCGTGGCGGTTGGCATTCTATTCACGGCCGGGTCGTCGGCCAGCAGCGGCAGGTCGGTAGCAGGCGAGCGGGCGGCTTCGGGCCGGATAATAACTGCCACCAGGCTATCGTGCGGCACGAAATCGAACGTGGCCGCTGCTGCAGTTGCCGGAGCTGCAGCCGTAGCTCGCGCCAACCGGGGCCGACCGTAGCCGTGGGCATAATCGAAATACGGATACAACTCGCCGGCCTGTTCCAGTAGCTTAAACAACTGCATGGCCGTGAGCTGGCGCTGCCGCTGCCACAGCGCCGCCGCCAGCCCGGCCACCAATGGCGCAGAAAACGAGGTGCCTTCCAACCGTTCGTAGCGGCCACCGGGTGTGGTGGTGAGCACGATGCCGAAAGCGGCCAGGTTGGGCTTGCGGCGGCGGTCGGCCGTGGGGCCGTAGGAGCTGAAATCGACGTGCAGGCCGGTTTCGGGGTCGAGCCCACCGATGGCGAGGGCCGAATCAGCATCGGCGGGCGTACCGATGCGCACCCAGTCGTCGTCGCCGTCGTTGCCGGCCGCGCTCACCACCAGCATTCCTTTGCGGGCAGCGATGTTGGCGGCGCGGGCAATCAGGCTGCGGCGGCCGTCCATTTGCTCCGGAAAATAGCGCTGCTCGGTGTAGGCCAGCGAGGAATTGATGATGTCGGCCCCGAGGCGGTCGGCCCACTCCACGGCAGCCAGCCAGGCTTCTTCCTCAGCGTAGCGCTCGCGGTGCAGCTGCTCGGTGCGGGCCAGCAGGTACTCGGCCGCCGGCGCGAGGCCCAGGGCTGGGCCGGCCGCGCCGCCGGAACCGGCGGGCAGGCGGCCGGCCAGGCAGCCCATCACCTCGGTGCCGTGGCTGCCGCCCACGAATACGTCGTCGCGGTTGCGCAGAAAATCGTGGGTGGCCACAATGCGCTTGCTATCCATCAGCTCGGCAAAGGCTGGATGGTCGGGCAGGCCACGAAAGCCCACGTCGAACACCGCGATGCGCAGGCCCTGTCCCTGCAACCCGGCCGCGCGCAGGGCCGGCCCGTCGAGGTGGGCTACCTGGCGGCGGGCCAGCAGGTAGTCGTTGGCCGAGATGTTGTTGGGGTCTTGGGGACTTGGATTATTGGGGACTTGGTTTCCGGTGGTTTGAGAAATCAGAAAAACCGACAGCTTCTCATGCGGCGCAGTTACGAGCCGAGCAACTTCAGAAACTGCGGTAACCTGCGCATCGCGCATGGGCCAGCGTTGCACGCTGGCTACGCCCGGCAGCTGGCGCAATGCCGCCGCCTGGGCCGGTGTGGCGCGGCAGCTTACGGCATTGAACCAGCGGCTCACCAGCGTCACGGTATCGACGTGGGCCATGATGGCGGCTACGTAGTCGGGCCGCACGGGAAGGTCGGTGGCTTCGAAGGCCGGCAGGTGCTGGCGGCGGCGGCGGGCGCGGGCTTCAGGCGAGAAGTAACGTTGCGGATTGAACTGGACGCCAGACTTATCAGTCAAGGCAACCCAGTAACGTTCAGATGATTGAATCGAAACGGGCAACGAACCGGCGGACCGGGCCTGCCCCGTCGCCGGCCCGGCAGCGCCCCACAAGGCCAACGCAAATCCGGCGGCGCGGGCCACGGCGGCGAGTGGCCGCCGGGTATTTATAACGAAGGGAAGAAAGTGCATAGAATTTGGCCAAAGGTAACCCCAGCCGGAGGGCTCCGTTTGAATACTGGGCCGTTTTGCGGCCTAAGTATCTTTTTTACTTCTCTTTCCCGCTCATGAATTTTCGCTTCTTCCCCACCCTGCTGGTCGGCGCCATGCTGCTGGCCCTGCCGGGCTGCAACCAGAAAGAAATTGCGGCCCTGCAGCAGCAGAACGCCGAACTCACCAAAACCCGCGACCAGCTGACGCTCGAAAAAACCGCCCTGGCTGCCGACAAAGCCCGCAACGAGGAAGCCCTGCGCGGCTCGCTGCTCAGCAAAAACCAGCAGGTGAACCAGTTGAACCAAAACCTCGGCGAGGCTGAAACCGACATCCGCAATAAAAACGCTGACCTGCAAAGCAAGGAGGCCGACCTGCAAAGCAAAAACGCCCGCATTGCCGACCTGCAAAATGCCCTGGCTCAGAAAGATGCCGCCACCAAAGCCCTGCGCCAGCGCGTATCCGATGCGCTGCTGGGCTTCAACGCCCAGGATTTGCAGGTGAGCGTGAAGAATGGCAAAGTGTACGTGTCGCTGTCGGAGCAGCTGCTGTTCAAATCGGGCTCGACCAAAGTAGACCCCAAGGGCCAGGATGCCTTGCGCAAGCTGGCCGTGGTCCTCAAAGACAATAAGGACGTGAACGTGCTGGTGGAAGGCCACACCGACAACGTGCCCATTAAAGGGGCCACCGCCAGCGGCGCCCGCGACAACTGGGACCTGAGCGTGATGCGCGCCACCGAAATCACCCGCCTGCTCACCACCGCCGGCATGGACCCTGCCCAGGTAACGCCTTCGGGCCGGGCCGAATTTCTGCCCTTGGCCCCCAACGATACCCCCGCCAACAAGGCTCTGAACCGTCGCACCGACATCATTCTCACCCCGAAGCTCGACGAGCTGTTCTCGATTCTGGGGCAGAACTAAGCTGCTTTGTTTGCAAGCGAAACGGCCCCACCTGCGTTGGCAGGTGGGGCCGTTTTGTTTAGAACATGTAGGGGCGGGGCTTGCCCCCGCCCGAACGTTGGCACCATTTCAGCGCTTCCGTTCAAAGGCGGGCGGGGGCAAGCCCCGCCCCTACATCGCATCAGCATCAATTCTATAACCCGTACTTGCTCAGCAGGTAAATCAGCGAAGCCATGCTGGCGCCGCCCAGCTCCAGCTCGCGGCGGTTCACCTTATCGAACGTGTCGGCCGCCGTGTGGTGAATGTCGAAGTAGCGCTGCGAGTCGCACTTGTAGCCAATGAGCGCCTTCGGATTCACGGCGGCCTTTAGCGGCTCGATGTCGGTGCCGGAGTGGCCGGGCAGCAGGTCGGCGGCGTGGTAGGACTGGAACAGCGGGGCCCAGCGCATGATTTTGGCCGCTGTGGCTGGGTCGGCCTCCAGCGTGAAGCCGCGCGGGGTGAATCCTCCCCCGTCGCTCTCGATGGCGGCCACGTGCGTTTCCTTGTTCTGCTGGGCCAGACGGGCGTATTCGTTGCCGCCGCGCGTGCCGTTTTCCTCATTCATGAACAGCACGGCCCGAATGGTGCGCTCGGGCTTGAAGCCAGCGGCACGCAGCAGGCGCAGCGCCTCGATGCTTTGCACGCAGCCGGTACCGTCGTCGTGCGCGCCCTGGGCTAGGTCCCACGAGTCGAGGTGGCCGCCCACGCTGATGATTTCATTTGGAAACTTGCTGCCCTTGATTTCGCCCACCACGTTGTAGCTTTTTTCGTCGGGCAGCGTGGTGCACTCCATTTCCAGCTCGAATTGCAGCTCGGGGTTGGCCTTGAGAAGCTGGCTGAGCTGGTCGGCGGCGTTGGTGCTGAGGGCCGCGCCGGGCACTTTGGGCACGGCCGCATCGTAGGCCATGGTGCCCGTGTGCGGGTTGTCGTCGCGCGCGCTGGTGAGCGAGCGCACCAGCGCGCCCACGGCCCCGCGCCGGGCCGCCTCGATGGCGCCGCTGCGGCGCTGGTCGCCCGCCCGGCCATAGGCGGCGCCGGGCTCAATCAGCGCATCATCAAACGGCCGGTTGTAGAAAATGAACTTGCCTTTCACAGCCGCATCGGGCAGGGCCTTCAGCTCGTCGAAGCTGTGCACTTCCACCACGCCGGCCTTCAGCTTGCCGCCGGTGCCAACGGAGCCGCCCAGCGCGCACACCGGCACCCGAATGCCCTTGTCCTTGTTGCCCACTATTTCGCCGCGCTCCCTGCCGCCGCGCACCCAGTGCGGCACCATCACTTCCTGCAGGTACACGCGGTCTAACCCGGCCTTTTCCATCGTGGCCTTGCCCCATTCCACGGCCTGCTGGGCCTGCGGCGAACCCGATAGGCGCGGCCCGATAGTGCCGGTGAGGTAGCGCAGGTTTTCGTAGCTCTCGCCGCGCAGCAGGGCCTCGTCGAACAGGCGGCGCAGAGCCAGCGAGTCGGTGCGGTCGGGGCGGGCTGCAGTAGCCGCGGCTTTCGGCGCGGCCGGGGCTTTGGCTTTTTTACGGGTTTGGGCCGAAGCGGCGGGGGCGGCCAGCAGCAGTGCCGCGCTCGCGCCCAGAAGCAGTTTCTTTAGCATAATCGACATAAGGCGACGGCAGAAAACCACGGCGAAGGCCACCGCAGCCGGGCGAAAGTACGGCCGCCGGCGGGGTTTGGGCACATTCGGAGTTCCGAACGTGCCCAAACCCCGCCGGCGGCTGGGCTGAGAAGCTGGGCTGGCAGCCGTTATTTTACAGCCTTGGCCTGGGCTTTAGCCTGAATTTTCATCTCCTTTTCCTTGGTTTTCTGCAGGCGGCTGGCCACGGGCTCGCGGCGCTCGGCGCCGTAGCCACGGGTTTCGACGGTGGGCTGCATGCCCGGGGCCACGCGCACCACAAACAGGTAGTCGTACTCGTTGTCGCGGATTTCATCGACCGGCGGAATGCCGCCGAAGTCGTCAATCAGCGAGAGCACCGTGTTGGAATGGCCCACGATGACCACCGACTTGCCGGCGTAGTCCTTCAGCACCATGTCGGCGAGGTCGCGGCCGCGCTTGGGGTCGTAGGTTTTGGGCTCCAGCTTGAGGGCGGCGGCCAGCGGGGCCAGCGTGGCGCGGGTGCGCTTGGTGTCGGTGGTGAACAGGGCTACGGGCTGGCGCTTGGCCAGGGTCTGGTTCAGGGCCTGGGCGCGGGCGCGGCCCTCGGCCGACAGCTCGGGGTCGGAGTTGCCGGCCACAGTGGTGTCTTTTTCGGCGTGCCGCACGATGTACACCGTGGTGATGAGCGGCTTGATTTTCATTTTGACTTTCTCCGGCGTGGCCGGGGTTTGGGCCCGGCTGGCCACGGTGGCCAGCAGCACCAACAGCACGCAAAGGGCTGAGAATCGGGTAAGCAAGTAATTCATAGCGAAGGAAATGAGATGGTGAGAAAATGTCGCCCTGGCAAATTACAACGTTTTTTCGGGTCGGCCCAGCTTCTGAATCAGAAATTTGCGGGTGCAGCTTCATCTACTGTTCAGCCACGGCTGTCGTATGTTGTGGCATAATCGCCGGCCAGCCGGCAACTTCGGCTTCGGCCGGGGCGACCGGCGGCCGGCCTTTTCTTTTCATTCCCCTCCCCCCTTCCCATGCACGTTCTGCTCATCGAAGACGAAAAAAGCCTGCACCAGGAAATGCGCCAGTTTCTGCTGCAAGCGCAGTACCTGGTCGATTCGGCCTACACCTACGCCGAAGCATCGGAAAAACTCTACGTGAGCAGCTACGACTTCGTGCTGCTCGACCTGGGCCTGCCCGGCGGCGACGGCCTCGACCTGCTCAAAGAAGCCCGCCTGAACGAAAACCAGGAGGCCTCCTTTATCATCCTCACCGCCCGCGGCGCGCTCGACGACCGCATCCGCGGCCTCGACCTCGGGGCCGACGACTACCTGCCCAAGCCCTTCTCGCTGCTCGAGCTCACCAGCCGCATGCAGGCCATCACGCGCCGCAAGTTCAACCTCAAACGCCCCGAAATCACGTTCGGCAACGGCTTCAGCATGGATGCCAACGCCCGCATCGTGCGCCACGGCAACCAGGAGGTACCGCTCACCAAAAAGGAGTTCGACCTGCTGCACTACCTGCTGCTGCACCGCGGCCGGGTGCTCACGCGCCTGCAGCTGGGCGAGCACCTGTGGGGCAACGTGCTCGAGGACGATTCCGACTCGAACTACATCGACGTGCACATCAAGAACGTGCGCAAAAAGCTGGCCCAGTTCGCCCCGGCCGATTTTCTGGAGACGGTGCGCGGCATCGGCTACCGGGCGGCGGAGTAGGCAGGGATTCAATGACAAAAGAACGTCATGCTGAGCGTAGCCGAAGCATCTCTACTGCAATAAGTAAATCCTTCCGACTGGATTGCGTTGCGCGATAGAGATGCTTCGGCTACGCTCAGCATGACGTTCTTTTGCGTTCTTACTTCTGCCATCCAACCCTATGCCCAAAATGCGTCTCGAAGCCAAGCTGGCCCTATTCAACGCCCTGTCCAAGCTGCTGCTGGTGCTGCTTGGGGCGCTGGTGATTCCGCCCATTGTGCAGCGCGTGGCCGTGGCCCACACCGACCTGCACCTGCGCGATAAGAAGCAGAACGTGCTGGCCCTCATTGCCCGCGACGGCCTCCAGGCGTTCGAGCGCGGCGAGCGGGCCGAGACGTACGCCGACTACAACATCTTTAAGCAGGAATACATCACGCTCACGCCGCTGCCCGCGGGCACGGCGCTGCCGCCTGAACACATTTTCGAAGAGCCCCGGCAGGTCGACCAGGAAGTGGAGGATTTTCGCATCCTGAGCTTCGCGCGGCCCGCCGAGCTGCCCGACCACCCAGCGTTTCGGGTCGAAATTGGGTCCTCGCTGGCCACCGTGGAGCTGCTCACGGGTACGCTGCGCAACCTGGCGCTGTGGGTGCTGGTGGCCGCCTCGCTGCTCACGGTGGTATCGGATGCCGCCTTTGCCCACTACTTATTGGAGCCGCTGCGTGAGCTGACGGTGCGCAAGCTGCGCGGCATCCGGCAGCCGTCGGACTTCGATTTCGGGGCCATCGACACCGACACCACCGATTTTCGGCGGCTGGATGAGCGGCTGAACTCGCTGATGCGGCAGGTGCAGTCGGCTTTCGCCAAGGAGCGCGAGTTTATGAGCAACGTGAGCCACGAGCTGCTCACGCCGGCCAGCATCCTGCAATCGCGCTTCGAAAACATGCTGCAGGACCCCACCCTGCCCGAAGCCCACGCCCAGCAGATTGTGGAGTCGCAGCGCACGCTTTATCGCCTGCGCAACACCGTACGCACGCTGCTGCTCATCGCCAACATCGAAAACGAGCAATACCTGCGCAACGAGGCCGTGCGCCTGTCGGAAGTAGTGGCCGACGTGGCCGAAGAGCTCGACGACCGCCGCCAGCAGCGCGACATCGAGTTGGAAGTAGACCTGACCGGCGACGATACCCGCCCGCTGGCCAACGCCAGCCTGCTCCACACGCTGCTGCGGAACCTGCTCTCCAACGCCATCAAGTACAACCGCGAGGGCGGGCGCATCCGGGTGGTGGGCCGGGCCACGGCCAGCGGCGGCTACACCCTGCGCGTGGAGGATACCGGCCCGGGCATCGCGGCCGAAAACCTGCCGTTTCTGTTCGACCGGTTTCGCCGCTTTCAGGGCACCGCCCCGGGCGCGCCCGAAGGCTACGGCCTGGGCCTGCCCATTGCCCAGACCATTGCCGTTTTTCACGGGGCCACGCTGCGGGCCGAGTCGGAAGTTGGCATAGGCACCAGCTTCATCCTCGATTTTCAGCCTTCGGCAAAGTTGGTGGCCGGGTTCATGCCGGCTTCATAGGCGTGCGCGTAGCTTCGGGCTGTGATTCATCAGCCCGTACATATTCTGCTTAGACTGCTATTCATCAGCCTGGTACTGGTGCTGGCAGTAGCCCTCGGCACCGAGGTGGCGGCCCTGCACCGCAAGCCGCTGCCCACCGGCCCGCTGGTCGCGCCCGTGGTGGTGCGCAAGTCATCGGCGGCGCCGGCGGCGCACAAAAGCGTGCACACGGTGCGCCATCGGGCGGGCTAGCGTTGCAGGTAGGGGCGGGGCCTGCCCCCGCCCATCGTTCGCAGCGTTGCAACAATTCCACTGCACGTAAGGACGGGGCTTTGTGTCGCTCGTGCCGTTCAACGATGGGCGGGGGCGGGCCCCGCCCCTACCAGCTAGTTCTGGTTGGCCACGCCGTAGTCTTCCGGCGCCACGGGCTGAGGCGGCACGGCGGCATCAACGGGCGCGGGCAGCGGCAGCGCCCACTGCTGGCTGAGATGCGCGAGGCCGTGCGCGGCGGTGAGGTCGAACTGACAGGGCACGATGGATACGTAGTTGTGGGCCAGCGCCCATTCGTCGGTGTCGGTGCCGGGGTCGAGGTTTTCGAAGGTGCCCATCAACCAGTAATAGGGTCGCTGATAGGGGTCGAGGCGGCGGTCGAACTTCTCGGCCCACTTGGCGCGGGCCTGGCGGGCCAGGCGCAGGCCGGCAATGGGCGTGGCCGAGTTCTTGGGGATGTTCACGTTCAGGGCCGTGCCAGCGGGCACGCCGTTTTCGAGGGCGTGGCGGCACACCTGGGCCACCCATTCGGTGGCGTGCGAGAAGTCGGCCTGGGGGCCGTACTCGCAGAGCGAGAAGCCGATGGCGGGCAGCCCTTCGATGGCCGCTTCGATGGCGGCCGACATGGTGCCCGAGTACAGCACGTTCACCGAGGCGTTGGAGCCGTGGTTGATGCCCGATACCACGAGGTCGGGCGTGCGGTCCTGCAAAATGAAGTGCTTGGCGATTTTCACGCAGTCGGCCGGGGTGCCCGAGCACTCGTAGGCTTCGACCTCGGGGCCGAAAACCGGGTTTTTAGTGAGGCGCAGGGCGCTGCCGATGGTGATGGCGTGGCCCATGCCCGACTGCGGCGAATCGGGGGCGACCACCACCACTTCGGCCCCCAGGGCCAGCACGGTTTCGACGAGGTGGCGGATGCCGGGGGCGGTAATGCCGTCGTCGTTGGAAACGAGAATAAGAGGCTTTTTCAAAAGGAAGCGGGAAGTGGAGAGTGAGAAGCGCGGAAGTGGCACCAGTTGCTGGCGACACAAACGCGCCGACATGCGACCTTTACGGCCCGCGTCGCCGCGCCGTTCGCCAAACATTGCAATGGCCCGGGGACGCGAACCACAAAGTTCGCGCTCCTATGTTCACCGTCATCCTCGCTTCGCTCATGGCCTTCGCTCCCACCCCGCCCGCCCCCGCGCCCGCCTGGCGCACGCCCTTCGAAAACGACCCCGCCGGCAACACCACGGCCACTTATACCGAGTGCATTGCTTATTACCAGAAGCTGGCCGCCGCTTACCCGGCCCACCTGCACCTGGCCGCGGCCGGACCGACCGATAGCGGCGAGCCCCTGCACGAGGTGGTGCTCAGCGCCGACGGCGACGCCGACCCGGCCAGCACCCGCCGCAAAAACCGTCGCATCCTGTTCATTCAGAACGGCATTCACCCCGGCGAGCCCGAGGGCATCGACGCGAGCATGATGCTGGCCCGGGATATGATGCAGCAGAAGTCGCTACAGAAGCTGCTGGCGGGCGTGACGGTGGTGATTGTGCCCGTGTACAACATCGACGGCATGCTGAACCGCAACTCGACTACCCGCGTGAACCAGAACGGGCCGGTGGCTTACGGCTTCCGCGGCAACGCCCGGCACCTGGATTTGAACCGCGACTACATCAAGCAGGAGTCGCGCAATGCTCGTTCGTTTGCGGCGCTGTTTCAGAAGTGGCAGCCGGATGTATTCGTGGAGACGCACACCTCGAACGGTGCTGATTATCAATACACCATGACGCTCATTGCCACCCAGCACAGCAAGCTGGCCCCGGCGCTGGGCAGCTACCTGCAGGGCCAGATGCTACCGGCTTTGTATAAGAGCATGGAGCAGAAGAAGTGGCCGATGACGCCCTACGTCGACTTCGAGGGCCAGACGCCCGAGAGCGGCCTGCGCGCTTTTCTGGAAACGCCGCGCTACTCCACCGGCTACGCCGCGCTGTTCAACACCATCGGTTTCATGCCCGAAACCCACATGCTGAAGGCCTTCGCGCCCCGCGTGCACTCGACGTATGATTTCCTGCTGACCGTGCTCGAAACCGTGGACCGGCAGGCTCCGGCGCTGGCGGCGGCCCGGGCCAAGGCGGCCGCCGACCTGCAGGCCCAAACCATTTTCCCGCTCACCTGGGCGCTGGATGAGAGCCAGCCCGAAACCGTGCAGTTCCGCGGCTACGAGGGCAAGATGAAGCCCAGCGACGTGAGCGGGCAGCCCCGCTTGTACTACGACCGCGCCGCACCCTTTACCCGGCCGGTGAAATATTACAACACCTTCAAGGCCAGCACCACCGCCAGCCGGCCCACGGCCTACATCATCCCCAAAGCCTGGACCGAGGTGGCCGACATCCTGCGCCGCAACGGGGCCACGCTGGAGCCGCTAACCCACGCCGTGACGGTGCCCGTGCAAACCTATTACTTCACCGATTTCAAGACCACGCCCCGTCCCTTCGAAGGCCACTACGTGCACAGCCAGGTGCAGCTGCGCACGCAGGAAGCCCCGGCCACCTTCGCGGCCGGCGACCTGGTGGTGTACCTGAACGCCGCCGCTCCTACCCGCTACCTGATGGAAACGCTGGAGCCACAGGCCACCGATTCGTTCTTCGCCTGGGGCTTCTTCGACAGCGTGCTGCAGCAGAAAGAGCATTTCTCCGACTACGTGTTCGAGGACCTGGCCGCCGACCTGCTGCGCCGCGACCCCGCCCTGCGCGAGCGGCTGGAGAAGCTGAAGAAAGATAACGCCGCCTTCGCTACCAACGGCCCCGCCCAGCTCGAATGGGTGTACCAGAACTCGGCCTACCACGAGCCCGGCCACAACCGCTACCCGGTGGCCCGCTGGCTGGGCACCGGCCGCGTGGGCGAGTAGCATCTGGCTGAACATCCCGGTGGCACCCGGCTGGCGCGCATGGGCAACGTGCGCCAGCTGGGTGCCACTGCGTTTATACCAGCCCAAAAATTCAACTTAACAAGAAGCAACTTTGTGCAAACGTTTGTAATATTTCTAATACAACCGCTCACTTACCAGCATTAGTGAGGACTCACCTTTTCCATTAAATTATTTTCCAAAGCCATAATTTTTTATCAATACAATTGCAAACGTTTGTATCGAGTGAGAATATCGTAATTATCTAAAATTCACGAACGCACAGCATCCTACAACCTCGACAATTGGAATTTTGAACTTTGCCCAGATAGCGCCAGCTGAATACCTTGCGGCACTTCTCACCAAAATTCCCACCAATATGAAAACATTGCTTCGCGGTACCAGCCGCGCCGCTTTGGCCGTAGCCCTGCTCGCGCTGGGCGGCTGCGCCAAGGAAACCCTCAACCCGAATGCCGGTGCGCCGGTGCCGGTAGCCGCCACTTCATCGAACGCCACCGTGGTGAACGGGGTGATGATGCAGGGCTTTTACTGGAACACGCCCACTAGCACGCCCGCCGGCACCTGGTGGCAGAACCTGGGCAGCAAAGCCACCGAGCTAAGCCAGGCCGGCATCACGGCCGTGTGGCTCCCGCCGGCCTACAAAGGCTCGGGCGCGCTCGACGTGGGCTACGGCGTGTACGACCGGTACGACCTTGGCGAGTTCAACCAGAAGGGCACCGTGGCCACGCGCTACGGCACCATCGGGCAGCTGCAAAGCGCCATCGGGGCGCTGCACGGCCAAGGCGTGCAGGTGTACGAGGACATGGTGATGAACCACTTCACCTCGGCCGATGCGCAGGAGTTGGCCAACGGCCAGTACAACGTGTACACCAGCTTCACCTACCCCGGCCGGGGCAATACCTACAGCAGCTACCAGTGGCACTGGGGCAACTTTACGGGCACCCAGCAGGCGCCCAACAACGGCTGGTATCAGTGGAAAAGCTGGGATTTCCAGCCCTACGCCAACGGCGACGCCTACGACAACCTGCTCGGCTCGGAGGTGCAGTACAACGGCAACACGGCCAACGTGAACGAAACCATCAACTGGGGCAACTGGATTACGGCCAAGCTGGGGCTCGATGGCTACCGCCTCGACGCCACCAAGCACATGTACACGCCCTTCGTGAACCAGTGGCTGGATGCGGTGAAAGGCACCAGCGGACGCTTTGCGGTGAGCGAGGCTTGGTTCCGTAACCTGGCCGACATGAACAACTACGCCGCCAGCACCGGCGGCCGCACCAGCCTGTTCGACGTGCCCCTGCACTACCTGTTCAACGACATGAGCAACGGCAACGGCGCCTGGGACATGCGCGGCCTGCAGTTCGCCGGCTTCACCGAAGCCAATGGCGCGCTGTCGGTTTCGTTCGTTGATAACCACGACACTGACCAGCAGGGCGGCGCGCTCTACTCGCCGGTGGCTAACCTGAAAATGCTGGCCTACGCCTACATCCTGACCCGCGACAAGGGCTACCCCTGCGTGTTCTACCGCGACTACTACGAATACGGCCTGGGTGCCCAGATTAAGAAGCTCATCGCCATCCGCAAGGCCAACGCCTACGGCGCGGCGGCCGAGTACACCAGCACCAACGACGCCAACGTGTACGCCTACTCGCGCGCCGGCGACAGCACCCACAAGGGCCTGCTGATGCTGCTCAACGACGGTGGCAGCGCCGCCAGCAAGGGCATCACCACGCCTTTCGCTAACGCCACGCTCACCGATGCCACTGGCAACAACACCGGCACCATCACCACCAACGCCAGCGGCTACGCGGTGTTCCCGGTAGGGGCCCGCTCCTATGCCGTGTGGGTGCCCGGCGGTGGCACTACCACGCCGCCCCCCACCGGCACCACGGCCGTGGCCTTCAACGTGACCTACAGCGGCACTGTGAGCGGCCAGGACGTGTACGTACTGGGCAGCACCGCCCAGCTCGGCGCCTGGAACACGGCCAACGCCATCAAACTTAGCGGCGCGGCCTACCCCGTTTGGAAAGGCACCATCAACCTGACCAGCGGCACGAGCGTGCAGTTCAAGTACATCCGCAAGGATGCGGCCGGCAACGTACTGTACGAAGGCGGCTCGAACCGCGTGTTCACGCCCACTGGCACGAGCATGACGCGCAACGACACTTGGCAGTAGCCCCACCCTGCTGCCCGGGCCGCTGCAACGGCCCAAACCTAAAAAGGCGACCCCGGTGGGGTCGCCTTTTTTCATACATATAGCTTCGTCACCGTTTATCCAGCCGGCTGACCTATTGCCCGGCCGGACGCGGCGCGGCAGGCCGAGGCGGCGCGACCTGCCGCGCAAACGGCAGCAGCACGTCATCAATCAGGTGAATCACGCCGTTGCTGCACAGAATGTAGGCATTCAACAGTTCGACAGGCGCGGTGTTGGTGCCGCTCACGAACACGCGCGGTCCCTGCGCGCTCACCTTCACGGCGAAGGCGGGATTGAGCGAGCGCAGGGCCTGGCCGGATTTCAGGGCCTCGGTGGGGTAGCGGCCGGGGATGACGTGGAAACGCAGCAGCAGCTCCTGCTGGTGCTGGTCGAGGCCGCGGCCGGTGGTGGAGGCCAGGCCCAGGCCGTGCTCCGCCAGCCGTTTAAAGGCCTCGTTGGAGGGCACGAACACGGTGTACTGGTTTTTGGACGAGCCATTGAGCAGAGAATCAAGCCGGGCTGCTTTGAGGCCCTTGTAGAACGTGGCGGCAATGCCCATCTGGGCCAGGGTCTGGGCCACGGTTTTGCCGGCGGCTGGCAGCGCGGGCCTGGGGGCTTGGGTAATGGCGGGCCAGCCCGGAAAAGCCAGTAGCAGCAGGAAAGCGGAGGCGATGAAACAGGAGCGCATGAGAGAATAGATTTGAAGCAATATATAGCGGCTTTTCATAAAACAAACCGGCGCGGCGCGACCAGCGGCGGGGCCGGGCAGCTTATCTTCACATTCATTCTTTTCTGTTTTTCGCCTGCCCGCCATGTCCCCTGCGCCTGCCGACTCCGCTACCCTCCAGGCCGTTGAGCGGCTGGGCCAGCTGTTCGACGGCCTGCGCGCCGCCGGCTTTGGCGACTACCCCGCCCAGGACCGCGCCCTGGAGGAGCTGCTGGTGCGCGTGGCCTGCTGCTGCTTTGCCGAAGACGCGGGCCTTTTTGCCGCGGGCCAGTTTCGCCACCTGCTGGAAACGCACACGCGCCCCGATGGCACCGACACCGCCGCCCGGCTGCACCAGCTGTTCCAGACCCTGAGCCAGCCGGTGGGCCGGCGCCCGCCCACGCTGCCGCCCGTGCTGGCCACGCTGCCGTGCCTGGGCGAAGCGCTGTTTGGCGAGGTGCTGCCCCTGCCCGCTTTCACGGCCGAGCTGCGCGAGCGGCTGCTGGCTTGCACGCACTGTCCTTGGGCGCACATCTCGCCGCTCGAGTTCGGGGCGCTGTTTCAGGTGCTGTTCGACCCGTACCAGCGGCAGCACCTGGGCGAACACTACATGCCGGAGGCGGACGTGCTGAAAGTTGTTGCCCCCCTTTTTCTGGATGAGCTGCGGCTGGACCTGGCCCGGGCCGGCCACGATGCCGCCCGCCTCGACGGCCTGCACGCGCGCCTGGCAACCCTGCGGCTGTTCGACCCCGCCTGCGGCAGCGGTGCCTTCCTGGCGGTGGCCTACCGCGAGCTGCGCCAACTGGAGCTGGAGCTGCTGCAAGCCCGCTACGGCCCCGGACGGCCCGCCCCCGAGGCCGGGCCCGGCGTGCAGCTAAGCCAGTGCACCGGCCTGGAAACCGACGACTTTCTGGGCCGCGTGGCCGAGCTGACCCTGTGGCTGCTGGACCACCAATTTAACCAACGCCGCGCCGCCGCGCTTGGGCGGCCCCACCCGCGCCCACCCCGGGCCCCGGGCCTGCACCTGGTACACGCCTTCCGGCAGGATGCTAACTGGGAAACCGGACTGCCGCCCATCGATTACGTACTGGGCGACTTCACTTACCGCCGGCAGGGCCTGCAGCGGGGCTGGCAGCTGGGCCGGCCGGCCCTGGGGCACACGCACTGGAGCGGCACTGGGGGCCTGCTGCGAGTGGCGCGCTACCTGGCGTATGCGCCCGGGTCCCGCGCCGCTTTTTTACTACCCAAAAACGACCTGCAGGGCCCCACCAATGCCAACTACTGGCAGGAAATGCAGCACGAGCACGGCGTGGTTATCCAGTTTGCCCACCGCCCCTTTGGCCGGTTTTTGCCCAACGGCCGGGCCGATGCCAGCCAGGTGGTGGTGGGCATTGGCCGGCAGGCCGAGCCACTGAAACGGCTATTCGCCTACGACACGCCGACGAGTGAGGCTCGCTTACGGCTGGTACCCCACATCAACCACTACCTGCTGGCGGCCCCCGATGTCTGGTTTGCCCGCCGGCAGCGGCCCCTGGCCAACGTGCCCGCGCTGGCTTTCGGCAACCATCCGTCGGAAGCAACCCACACGCTGCTGGACGAGGGCAAGCACCGGGCCCTGCTGGCCCGCGAACCGGCGGCCGCGCCCTACCTGCAGCACGTGCTGCCGTTCACCTTTTTCCGGGATAATCGGTCCCTCTGGGGCGCGAACCTGCAAGCGGTGCCGGCCGCCGCCTGGGCCCATCTGCCAGGGCTGCGGGCACTGCGCGACGCCGAGCGCCAGAAAAGCCTGGCCTGGAGCCAGCAGCTGTCTCCCGAGGCTGCGTTCCGGCCCGAGCCGCCGCCCGCGGCCATCCCGACCAGCAACTACGTGGCGCTGCCCCTGGGGGTGCAGCCAGATGCTGCCTACCTGTCGGCCGCCTACGTGGCGGCGCGGGTGCTGCCGGGCAGCATGGTCGAGTACATTCCGCAGGCCACGCCTTATTTGTTTGGGATGGTCATCTCGGCCATGTTCAGCGCCTGGGTTCGCCAGCTGTGCGGCCTCTGGAAGTATGGCTACCGCAACGAGGGCACGTTCACCTACCACAATTTCCCGTTTCCGGCCGCGCCCTCGCCGGCTCAGCTGGCCGAGGTGGATGCGGCCGTGGCCGCTGTGCGGGCAGTGCGCGGCCCCCATCCATCGCCCAGTCCGGTATATGCATTTTGGGGCGATTACCTCTCGCCGGAACGCGCCGCCGCCGCTGCCCGGCTCGACGCGGCCATTGACCGCTGCTTTCGTCCGGAGCCCTTCGCCACGGAGCAGGAGCGGCTGGAGTTTCTATTTGCGGCCTACCAGCAGCTGGCCGCCGTCCGGGATGCCGCCCGGTAGCGCCCGAAAGCCAGATGGCGCCGATGTGCTTCAGGCTAAAAAAAGGCCCGCGCACCGATTGGTGCGCGGGCCTTTTGCGTTTTTGTCGCGGACTAAAAGTCCGCGCTACTGCGCTGCGGGCTTAGCGGCGGCGGCGCGGCTTCTCTTCTTCGTCCTCGTCGTCCTCATCTTCCCCGAAGCTGGGCATGGTGAACATCGACGACAGCAAATCCTTGAACTGCGCGCCGGCCGTGAGGCGGTTGCGCGAAATCAGGCTGTGCTCGCTCAGGCCGTGGAGTAGGAATTCCATGAGGAAGTAGGTGTGCTCGGGCGTTTCGTTGGGGTGCAGCTCGGTCACGATGTCGCGCAGGCCGGGCACCTGGTCCAAGGCTTTTTTATAATCCTCGGTGCTGGCGTCGTGCAGCAAATCCAGCGTGTTGCCATTGCCGAACCACTCCTGAATAGCCTTGTAAGGCGACACGCGGTTCTTGAGCTTCTTGCTCTTGTCGGGGTCGGGGAAGTAGTTCAGGAACAGGGTGCGGATGGCCTTGCCCATCAGCTTTTCGGCCACGATACCGGCCCCCTCCTGCTCGCCCTCGTACACCAGCTCCACCTTGCCGGTGATGGCGGGCACGGCCGAGATGAAGTCGCCCACGCGCACGTAGGTGTTGCTTTCGCCGTTCACCAGCGCCCGGCGCTCGGCCCCGGCAATCACCTGCTCGTAGGCCGAGATGGTGAGGCGGGCCGACACGCCCGATTTGGCGTCCACGAACTCCGAACCGCGGGCCTCCACGGCCACCTGCTCCACGAGGTCGTGAATGACTTCGTTGCTGGTCACCATGCCCTTCTGCTCGTCTTTGATGCGGGCTTCCTGCTTGGTGATGCGCTTGCCAACTTCGGTCGATTTCGGGTAGTGCGTGATAATCTGAGCGTCAATTCGGTCCTTGAGCGGCGTCACGATGCTGCCGCGGTTGGTATAGTCCTCCGGGTTGGCAGTGAAAATGAACTGGATATCCAGCGGCAGGCGCACCTTGAAACCACGAATCTGGATGTCGCCTTCCTGCAAAATATTGAACAGCGACACCTGGATGCGCGCCTGCAAGTCGGGTAGCTCGTTAATTACAAAAATGCCCCGGTGCGCCCGCGGAATCAGCCCGAAGTGAATTACCCGCTCGTCGGAATACGGCAGCTTCAGCGTGGCGGCTTTGATGGGGTCGGCATCGCCGATGAGGTCGGCCACCGACACGTCGGGCGTGGCCAGCTTCTCGGTGTAGCGGTCGTTGCGGTGCATCCAGGCCACGGGCGTGTCGTCGCCTTTTTCGGCAATCAGGTTTTTGGCGAATACCGACAGCGGCTGCAGCGGGTCGTCGTTCAGCTCGGAGCCTTCCACCACGGGCATGTACTCGTCGAGCAGGTTGATGAGCAGGCGCGCGATGCGGGTTTTGGCCTGGCCGCGCAGGCCGAGCAGGTTGATGTGGTGCCCGGCCAGGATGGCGCGCTGCAATTCCGGAATCACGGTTTCATCGTAGCCGAAAATGCCGGGGAATACGTCTTCTTTGTTTTTGAGCTTGCTGATGAGGTTTTCCCGCAGCTCCTGCTTAACGGTGCGGGGGATATAGCCACTGGCGCGGAGCTGGCCCAGGGTACGGATGGTTTCGTGCTGCATAGAGAAAGATTGGCGGAAGGGAATTTCCGGACTATTTAACCGGGAAAGTGGGCCGGAGGTTCAGCCGGTTTGGCGGGAGTCGTTTGGGGCGGTCCGATGTCGGGTAGAACAATACGCAGAACGTCATGCAGCGCGCAGCGAAACATCTTTACCGCGCAACGCAATTCTATTAGCAGGCTTTACTATTGCGGTAAAGATGCTTCGCTGCGCGCTGCATGACGTGCTAACAATGAGCAATTTCACTTCCCCCATGAAAACCCTGCTTCGCCGACTGGCCCTGCTCGTGGGCATAACGCTGCTGGCCATTATCGGCTTCCTGCTGTTTGTGCAGGTGCGCGGCATTCCGCGCTACCCCCCGCCGTTGCTAAAAGTGGCCATCCCCCTCACCCCCGCCTGGGTAGCCCTGGGCGAAAAACTCACGCTCTCCATCTGCGCCGACTGCCACCTCAACCGCAAAACCAACAAGTACTCGGGCCACCGCCTCGCCGACCTCACGCCCGACTTCGGCCGCATCTATACCAGTAACATTACCCAGGACCAGCAGCACGGCATCGGCCGCTGGACCACCGGCCAGTTGGTGGCTCTGCTGCGCACCGGTATCGGCCCCGACGGCCGCCTGCGGCTCATCATGCCCAACTACGCCCGCATGAGCGACGAGGACGTGGCCAGCATCGTGGCCTTCCTGCGCTCGGCCAGCCCGCAGGTGCAGCCCGACCCCACGCCCACCCCGCCGCAGAAGCCGTCGCTGCTGCTCAAGCTACTCGGCAACACCATTATGCGGCCCGCCAGGCTGCCCGCCGCGCCGGTGCTGGCCCCGCCACCCACCGAAGCCCGCGCCTTCGGCCGCTACCTTGTTATTGGCCGCTACCACTGCTTCGAATGCCACTCAAAAGATTTCAAAAGCAACAACCCCTACGAGCCCGAAAAATCGAAAGGCTACCTCGGCGGCGGCACCCCGTTGCTGAATAACGAGAGCCAGACGGTGGTATCGCGCAATATCACCGGCGACGTAGCCACCGGCATTGGCGGCTGGAGCGAAGCGCAGTTCGGGCGGGCCGTGCGGTTCGGGCTCTCACCAAATGGGCCGCTGCACTACCCCATGAACAAGTACTCGCTACTCACGGACGAGGAAGTGCACGCGCTGTTCGCCTACCTGCAAGCAGTGCCCAAAATCAAAAACGCCACCCCGGAGGATGGCGGGGCCGTGGTACAGTAAGCAAGTAGCCAAGCGGCTGCCAGCGCTTTGGCTCAGGTCAGACAGCCCACTTTCAGAATCAAATTCGCGGCGGTAACTTTCGCAGCTAAAGCCACTTCCGGCCGGCTGCATTTGGTTTCGCCTCACTCCTTTTCTGCATTTCGATTTTCTACCCCATGACTGAGTTTGGCATTGTCGGCCTCGCTATTCTGATTGTAACGCTACTCGTATCCTATCAGGGATTCAAAAAACCGGAATACCTCGACCAGTACGCGTTTCGCATCAAGGACATTCTGTACGGCAGGCAATACTACCGGCTGCTGACCTCGGGCCTGCTGCACACCGGCTGGGTGCACCTGCTGATGAACGTGCTGACGTTCTACTACTTCAGCAGCGTGGTGGAGCTGCTGGTGGGCTACCGCAACTATTTTATGCTCTACGTGGCTAGCCTACTGGGCGGCAGTCTGCTTTCGCTGCTGCTGCACCGGCGCGAGTCGGAGTACACGGCCGTGGGGGCTTCGGGCGCCATCAGCGGGCTGGTGTTTGCGGCCATTGCACTGATGCCGGAGGTGAAGGTGGGTTTCCCGGGTGTGCTCATGGTGCCGGGCTGGTTGTATGGGCTGCTGTACGTGGTTTTTTGCGCCTACGGCATTACCCGGCGGCTCGGCAACATCGGGCACGATGCGCATTTGGGCGGCGGGCTGGTGGGTCTACTCACCGTAGTTGTCATGCGGCCGGAGCTGCTGCGCACCAACTACTTAGCCATTGGGGCCATTCTGCTGCCGGCGCTGGCCTTCTTTGTGCTGCTCATCAAAAAGCCCGGGGCGCTGGTGCTGGGCAACGTTTTCGCGCCGGCCCCGGGCTACCAAACCGTCGACGACCGATACCAGGCGCAGGTACGCCAGCAGGAAGCCGACCTCGACGAGCTGCTCGATAAAATCAACCGCAAGGGGCTCGAAAGCCTCAGCGCCCGTGAGAAAAAGCAACTGGAACGCCTGTCGCGCTGAAGGCTGCAGCAGCTTCAAATAAAAACGTCAGGCTGAGCTTGGCGAAGCCCCTCTACCGCGCAGAGTAATTGGTTACTTCGGCAGTAGAGGGGCTTCGCCAAGCTTAGCCTGACGTTTTTGCTAATGCGAATTTTACAGCGTCTTGCGGCGGTTTTTCTTGTAGTCCTCGAACACCAGGTGGCCCAGCCCTTTCAGGCCGGAGTAATACGCCTTGCCCTGATTTACCTCGGTAAATTCCTCCACGAACTTCTGCAAATACGGGTCGGAGGTAATCATGAAGGTGGTGATGGGAATTTTCACGCGGCGGGCGGCGGCGGCCAGGTTCAGCGTCTTGTTCACTACCTTGCGGTCGAGGCCGAAACTGTTTTTGTAGTAGCCGGTGCCCTCTTTCAGGCAGGTGGGCTTGCCATCGGTAATCATGAAAATCTGCTTGTTGGGCGTTTTGCGCTTGCGGAGCAGGTCCATGGCCAGCTCCAGGCCAGCCACGGTGTTGGTGTGGTAGGGGCCGACCTGCAGGTAGGGCAAATCCTTGATTTCAATCTGCCAGGCATCGTTGCCGAACACAATCACGTCGAGGAAATCTTTGGGGTATTTCTGCTTCACGAGTTCGGCCAGGGCCATGGCCACTTTTTTGGCCGGCGTGATGCGGTCTTCGCCGTAGAGAATCATCGAGTGCGAAATGTCAATCATCAGCACGGTGCTGGTCTGCGACTTGTGCTCGTTTTCGCGCACTTCGAGGTCGCCCTCGGTCAGCATAAACTCACCGCTGTCCATGCCGTGGTTGAGTTGGGCATTGCGGATGGATTCGGTCATCTGAATCGACTCCAGTGAGTCGCCGAAGCGGAATTCGCGCAGGTCGGTGCTCTGCTCGTCGCCCTGGCCGGTGTGGGGCGTGCGGTGGTTGCCGGTGCTGCTTTTTTTGAGCTTGCCGAAAATCTCCTCCAAGGCACTTTTGCGAATGCCCTGCTCGGTTTTGGGCGTAATCTTGAATTCGCCCTTTTGCTGCTCGTTCTCATCAATGTAACCCTTCTTTTTCAGGTCATCGATGAAATTGCCCATGCCGTAGTTATCATCGGTGAGGCCGTACTGTTTATCCAGCTCATTGAGCCAGGACAGGGCCTCACCCACGTCGCCGGAGGTGATGGTAACGAGCTGCATGAACAGCTTAAACAACGACTCAAAGCCCTTTTCGGGCTGGTCTTCGGGCACAAAATCGCGGAAGCGGAAGCCAACGGCCATAGATTTTCTCTTTCAGGATAGGCCCGGAAAACAAGCACGGCGCGGGCAATGTTCAATTAGCTGTAGCGCGAAGCTCCAGCTTCGCGTTTCGGCCGGCCAATTTGTGCGGGCATCCCCTCCGTTCAACGATACGCGAAGCTGGAGTTTCGCGCTACAGCCCACCCCATGAAAGCCATCTGGAACAACACCGTTGTGGCCGAGAGCGACGATACCGTCGTGGTCGAAAACAACCACTATTTCCCCGCTGATTCCATTAAAAAAGAGTTTTTCGAAGACAGCATTGCCCAAACCAGTTGCCCTTGGAAAGGCCGCGCCAGCTACTACTCGCTGAACGTGAACGGCGAGAAAAACAAGGATGCCGCCTGGTATTACCCCGAGCCCAAGGATGCGGCCCAGGAAATAAAAGGCCGCGTGGCGTTCTGGAAGGGCGTGAAGGTGGAGAAGTAAACGCACCTAATAGAGCACCAGTCGCTGCGTACTATTGCCATCAGCCGATTGCAGCCGCACCATGTAGCAGCCAGCGGGCAAATGCGCGGTGGGCAGCGTATTGGTATCTTGGCCAGCGTGCAAGGTGCTCACGGCAACTACCTGGCCCAAGCCGTTGTAAATCGTGACCTGAGTCGCGGCGCTGGTGGACATGCCTGCGCGCGACAGTTGAACCGTGGCAGCGCTGGCGGCCGGGTTCGGGTAAAGCGTAACCAATCTTGCCGGCCGGGCCGTTGTAGTGGCCAGGGTGGTCGTATTCAAGAGAATTTTTACATTGTAACCAGAGTATATACTCGCCACTATATCCAAGTCGCCATCGCCGTCAACATCGGCCAGCACCATGTTCATGGCCTGAACGTTGCCGGAAAAGGAAGGTAGCGCCATGAAGTGACCTTGACCGTCGTTTTGCCAAACTGCAATTCCAAGCTGGTTATTAGAAAAACCGGCTAACAAGTCCAAATCGCCATCACCGTCGATGTCGCCAAGCGCGACGCAGGGTATGATTGTGGGATATGTGGAGGTGCTGCTGATGGTTAAAGTAGTCGTAGCTGCTACTCTTCCCGTTCCATCGTTCTTTTGAACCAGTACGTTTGACCCGAACAGCGACGTATTAACATTGCCTACCGTGATGACATCCAGGTCTCCATCGCCGTCAATGTCGCCGATGGCATCGTTGTAATAGCCGCCCGACGTACCCGCCACCGCCGTAAAAGAACCTTGTCCATTGTTGCGATAGATGCCGCCGGGACCAACCAAATCAAGGCTCCCGTCGCCGTCCATATCGGCCAGGTTCGAGCCCGACCGCGTTATGGACCCACCCGGCGAGCCCGGCGCGGTGCTATTGCTAAATCCGCCGCTGCCATTGTTAAAAAACACCTGCGTCAGGCTGCCATTTACAACCAAGTCTAGGTCGCCGTCGCCGTCCATATCGCCAAGCTTTATCCGCTGGGGGCTTTGGGCGACGATGAGGTTCACGGGGCTAGCAAAGGTGCCGGTTCCATTGTTGAAGCAAATGCTTACGGTGTTACCGTTGCCGCTGTCGTTGCCATGATTGGCTGATAAAATATCAAGGTCGCTGTCGATATCGCCCAGCGCCACACTGCTCGGCCCGAGCGGCACCACAATGGCAGGAGCCGCTGTGTAGCTGCCTGTCCCGTTGTTCAGCAGCACGTTGATTTTACCAACGGTTATGTTGCTGAATGAATTTGGAGACCCCGAATTGGTTACTACATCCAAGTCGCCATCTCCATCGAGGTCGCCCACGCGCACCTCACACGCCCAGTCGCCGCCCGCCACGCTGATATCACCGTTAAGGGCGAAGCTGCCGCTGCCGCCGGTAGCGGCGGCCGTGAACTGGTACACGTAAGGCACAGTTCCAGCCCCGTTGGTGCCCAGCACAGTAGCTGGCACGGTTACGGATACTGTTTCGCCAGGTTTGAAGGCAGCCGACTGCCCGGCCGGAGCGGTAGGCAGTAGCGTTGCGGCGTTGGCGTTGGTACTGGTAGTAGCCGTGCGGCTTCCTCGGTACTGCGATGAAAACATCTTGATGTTGCCCGCTGTGGCTGGATTGACTGGCTGCGAAAACGGTATAACTACCGACGCGGTGCGCGGTACGGCAGGCGCATTGCGCACCGGGCTAAGCGCGGTCCCAACTACAGCAGGTCCTTGCGCTCTAGCCAAGGAACTGTTTAAAAACACAAACAGGAGGCAAGTGATTGAGCAGAAATGCTTCATATTGTAAGGAAAGGAAATGCCTGCTAAATATAAGAGCTTAATCCGAGCGGAAATTATGGTAACGGGCTGTTGCTTGGCATAAAACAATATTTTTAAATATCAAACTGCGCAAGAATCGGGTTTCCGGCTCTCCCATCGAACGCGAAATTTGTAGTCTATCAGCCCCCCAAGCCATGACCGACTACCAGCGCATTGAAGCCGCACTTGCCTACGCCCAAACTCATTTCCAAACCCAGCCTGATTTGGAAGAAATGGCAGCCCAGGCCCACTGGAGCCCGTTTCATTTCCAGCGTAAGTTTCAGGAATGGGCGGGGGTGTCGCCCAAGAAATTCCTGCAATACCTGAGCCTGGACCACGCCAAGCAGCTATTGCGCCAGCAGGCTTCGGTAGCCGAGGCGGCGCACGAAACCGGCCTTTCCGGCACCGGCCGCCTGCACGATTTATTCGTGACGCTGGAGGCCATGACGCCCGGCGAGTACCGGCAGGGCGGGGCCGCACTGGCCATCCGCTATAGCTTTGGCGAAAGCCCGTTTGGGCATTATCTGGTGGCTTCCACCGACAAGGGCATCTGCAAACTGGTGTTCGCCGATGATGAGGACGCGGCCGTGGCCGAGCTGCGGCTGGAATGGCCCCAAGCCACTTTCATGGCCGAAAAAACTGCTGCCCATGCTCAGGTGGCGCGGTTTTTCGCCCGCGAGTTCATGTCCGCCGACCGGCTGCACCTGCACCTCAAGGGCACGCCGTTTCAACTCAAAATCTGGGAGTCGCTGCTGCGCGTGCCCGAGGGCCAGCGGTGCACGTATTCGCAGCTGGCCGACGCGGCCGACAACGGGGCCGCCGTGCGTGCGGCGGGCACGGCCATCGGGGCCAATCCGGTGGCCTACCTCATCCCCTGTCACCGCGTGATTCGCGGTACCGGCGAGCTGGGGCAGTACCGCTGGGGCGCATCGCGCAAGGCCGCGCTGCTGGGTTGGGAGGCCGCCCGCACCGAAGCGTTGCCCGCCGAGGTGAACTGAGCAAGAAACGGGTGGGAAGCACAGCCGCAGCAACCGAATTTTGGTTGCTCAACGCGTCAACAAACCCCTTTTATGCATCAACTCAGCGAACCCGCCATCTTATATTTCGGTACTCCCGTCGTGCTCATCAGCACCATCAATCCCGACGGTTCGGCCAACCTGGCCCCCATGTCGTCGGTGTTCTGGCTGGGCTGGCGCGGGGTGCTGGGCCTGGCGGCCCCGTCGCAAACCACGCAAAACCTGCTGCGCACCGGGCAGTGCGTGCTCAACTTGCCTTCGGTCGACCTCGTCGGGGCCGTGAACCGGCTGGCGCTCACGACCGGCTCGGACCCCGTACCGGCCGGCAAGCAGCAGAAAGGCTACCGCACCGAGCGCGACAAGTTTGGCCGGGCTGGCCTCACGCCGGAGCCCGCGCTTACCGTGGCCCCGCCCCGGGTGCGGGAGTGTCCCGTGCAGCTCGAAGCCGTGCTGGAAGCGGCCCACGGCATTGCCGAAACCGACGAGCAGGTACGCGGCCGCCTGCTGAATCTGGAAGTCCGCATTCAGCGCGTGCACCTCGATGAGTCGATTTTACTGGTCGGGCACCCCAACCGCGTCGACCCCGACAAGTGGCGGCCCCTGATAATGAGCTTTCAGCAATTCTACGGGCTGGGGCCGCAGGTGCATGAATCTACGCTCGCCACCATTCCCGAAGCCCTCTACCGCAGTCCCGACGTCGACCACGCCCGCACGACGGCCGCCCTGGCGGCCGGGTAACCGCGGAACTACAGGAGCTGAAAATCCACCATCCATATTCGCACAAAAAGCCGTTTCCTATGGCATGAAACGGCTTTTTGGGTATCTGCATTTAAATGCTAGCGGCGTTGGCTGCTACGAAATCCACTTGAACTTATATTCCAGCTTGGGCACGGGCATACGGTCGCTCACGCGGCGCAGGCGGTTGGGCAGGGCCATCACGTAGTCGCGGGCTTTTTCGGCCTCGCCGGTCAGGTCCTTGAGGTGCTCAATGTCCCAGTCGTGGATGAGCGAGTCCAGGATGTCGGTGTAGTCGTTGCTGGTGTACACGCCCAGGCGCTGGGCAGCGTCGGTGAAGTGGCCGAAGGTTTTGCCCATTTCCACGCCCATTTCGCGCATGTAGTGGGCGGGCATCACAATCTTTTTCTTCATCATGTCGGCGAAAGCCAGCATCATTTCCGAAGGGTCGTACTTAAAAATCTCGCTCACGAAGGCCTTGTACACGCGGGCGTGGCGGTTTTCGTCGCCGGCAATCATGCCGCAGATTTTGGAGAGCTGGTCGTCGCCGGCGGTGCGGGCCAGCTGGCCCACGCGGCGGTGCGAGATGTTGGTGGCCTGCTCCTGGTAGCTCGTGTACACGAAGGCGCGGTAGGGGTCGTTGGCCGTGCCTAGGTCGAAGGCGTCGTTGATGAGGTACTGAGTGCTCACCTCAAACTCGCGCATGTTCACGCGGCCCGAGAGGTAGAGGTAGCGGTTCAGCAGGTCGCCGTGGCGGTTTTCCTCGGCCGTCCAGCCCCGAATCCACTCGGCCCAGCCGTTGTTGCGGTCGCGGTTGATGTTGTCGAGCTCGTGAAACCAGGCTTCGTAGTTGGGCAGGGCTTCCTCGGTGATGGTGTCGCCGATGAGCACGGCCAGCAGGTCGTAGCTCAGGCTGCCGGCCTTTTCGCGCAGCTCTTTTACTTCGTCAAAAAACGTGTCGCGGCGCGAGTCGGGCAGGAAATCGGCGGGTTGCCAGCTGTCTTCCACGCTTTTGAGGAAGGTGCTCATGTTCGATTTCACGAAGCCTTCCATTTGTTGCAGGACTTCGCCGCGGGTTATCGATATGGACGTTTGCATAGGGATAGGGCGAGAAAGCGTGAAGGGTTAATGAAGCAGAAACGCTTTTCGCGCAACAAAGGTCTGCCCGAACCGTAGGGGGCCGGTTATAAGATTATGGCATTGGGTCGCAAAAAGGCCAAAATCGAACCAGCCAGCCCGGTTTCAAGCCGGCATCGGGCCTCAATAAATCACATTTTTTTCAGTTGCAGCGCAGCTTGATACAGCCAGACCGCCGAATCGGGCGCAGCCGAGGGCAATGGTCTTTGTGGCGTCAATAAGAGCCGGGGGCCATCAAAAGCCGTGCGGCGGCTAAGCCAGGCGGCCGTTTCGGGGCTGAGCAACCATAAGACAGGAACGTCGGTGCCAATGACCGGCCGGTTGGCTAGCCGGCGCAGGCACTCGGTTTGGTCGGCGGTGCCGCTGAGGGACTGGCGCAGCGCGGCCTGGGAAGCATCGTGCGCGGGCCAGCCGGTGAGCAGCAGCACCGGCCCGGGGCCGGGCGAATACGTGCGGAAGGGCGAGAGGCTTTTCAGCCAATCATTGGTGCCGGCCAGCACGCGCACCTGCCCGGCTTGCTGGCCGAGGGCAGCCAGGGCGCTTTCGTGCCGGCGCTGCTCCTGTTGCAGCACTTGGTGGCGGTGCCAAGTTTTGGCGACGTAGAGGCTAACAACGGCCAGCAGCAGGGCAATGCTGAAGAAGCGCGGGAGAGGCTGGAGGTGCAGCTGCGGCTTTCGCACCTCAGCCGGCCCCGGCCGCTGTGCGGTTGAGCTGAAAGCCGAACCAGGGTGTTCTGCTGCTGAAGCAGTAGCAGCCACTTTTGAAGCCTCTGTGGCTGCGTTCTTGTCTTCAGCTGAATCATTTAGCCGTGCAGCTTGCAGCCAGAAAACCAGGTTGGTCAGCAGCCAGCAATCGAGCAGCGGCAGAGCTAGGCGCGGCGGAAGCTTCAGCAGGCCTGCCAGCAACAGCAGGCCGCCTCCAAAGGCCATTTGCACCAGCCAGAACCAACCGGCCCGGCCCCGCCGGCGGGCCATTGCCACGGCCGAAGCGGCCAGCGCCAGCAGCATCGGGAAATAGTCGCGCGCCAACAGCGGGAGCCGCTGGCGCAACTTGGCGGGCACTTCGCGGGTCAGGAAATCAGTAGCGTCGAAGTGGTAAGCGCGTTGGACCATCGCCTCGTTGACCACCGTGGAATCGCCCAGCAGCCAGCGGCTAATGGCGGCCGTGCCGAGGCTGTCGGCCGGGGTGCGCGGCTGTGGGCGTAGCTGATTGAAATCCAACATTTGGGAGAAAAGCGCATCGCGACGCTGGGCGCGGGTTTCGGCAGGCGTTTGCTGCCAGCGCAGTATGGCCGTAGCCAGCAGCAGGCCCACCGCCGCGCTCACCAGTACGGGGGCCGCGCGCCGACAGCTGCCGGCCAGCAGCCGCGCGGCCGGCAGCACGGCCCCCGCCCCCACCACGGCCAGCCCGGGCCGAACCAGCCAGGCCGCCGCCAGCGCCAGCAGCCCCAGCAGCAGCGGCCCGCGCCGCCCAGGCCGCTGGGCCGCAAACAGTACGCCGCCGGCTGCTAGCAGCAGCGCCACCCGCGCATGGCTGAACCACAGCCAGTGCTCCAGCCAACCGAGCCCGAAAAACAGCACCAACGCCAGCGTCAGCCACCCCGGCCGCAGCCAAGGCCGCAGCAGCCGCTCCAGCACGGCAAACCAGAGCGCCGAGGCAAGCGCCAGCAACCCCGCCAGCAGCAGGCCCAGCCAAGGGCCGGCCGGCGCGGCGGTGTAAGCAGCCGCCAGTAAATGCCCGTAGCCGTGGAAATATAGTGGCACCGAAGTCACCGGCTTCAAAGCCAACACGCCCGCAAACAGCCAGGCCAGGGTGCCGTCGTCGCTGGTTTCGAAGTAGCTGCCCAGGCTCAGCCCAACGGCCAGTGCCAGCAGCAGCGGCAGCAGCACGGCGCGGGCAAATACGGCAAGGCGGGAAGTGGGCAACACGGGGAAAGGGACGAAAAACAACGGCCCTCATGCGACTTGGGCAGCACGAAGAAACGGCAGAAACCGGCGCAACGGCTCGGGAGTAAGCGGTGCTTCACTCGAACTGGGGCGGCGTTGTTCGATTGGGCTCAGCCGCGCAGGCGGCTCCAGGTGGCCAGGGCCCAATCGAGGGGCGTGCGGGCGGCCACCTGGCGCAGCAGGGCCAGCAGCGGGCGCACCTCGGCGTGGGGCGCGTGGCGACGAACGGCCTGACGCAGCTCGGAGCGCAGGCGCACAGCCAGGGCGGCGCGCTCGGCGGGGGTGCGGGCCAGGGCCAGTGCCTTGGTACACACGCGAATGGTGGAGGCCAGGTAGGGGTCGTGGCGGCGGTAGGCCCGGGCGCTCATGCTGCGCGGGTGCTTGCGCTTGCGGGTGGTCACCTCATCGAGGTACAGAAACTGCCAGTCGCGGCTGGCGCGCACCCAGAAATCGAAGTCCTCGTAGGCCAGGGTTTCGTCGTAGCCGCCCAGGCTTTCGAGGCAGGCGCGGCGCATCATCATGGTGGGCGTGCTGATAAAGTAGCGGCGCAGCACTTCGGCAAACACCCAGCCGCTGGCGGGTGCGGGTTTCAGCTGGCCGCCGGCATCGGGGCGGTGGTGCAGGCCCAGCGAGCGGCTGGCTTCGTCGATGAGTTCACAGTTGGAATACACCACGCCCACGGCCGCCTCGGCTGCCTGAAACTGCGCCACCTGCTGCGCTACCCGGGCTGGCAGCAACACGTCGTCGGTGGCGAAATCAATCACAAATTCGCCTTTACTCCGAAGGAAAGCAGTGTTGAACGCCTGGCAGTTGCCTACGTTTTCGGGCAGCAGCAGCAGGTGCCAGGCAGGGTTGCGGGCGGCGTACTCGCGCAGAATCGCCGGGCTGCCGTCGGTGCTGGCATCATCCACGAGCCACACCTCCAGGTTTGGGTAGGTTTGGGCCAGAATCGAATCGAGCGCCTCGCGCAGAAACGGCGCATGGTTGTGGCACAGCGCCACAATGGTAACCAGTGACAACGGCGTTTCGCTTAAGGAATAAGGAGTCGGAAATGAAGAATTGGGCATGGCGCGGACACCACAAAGAAAACACGGATAAGCTCCTCAACTCCTTCCCATTCTTCATTCTGCATTCTTCACTCCCCATTGCACCCAACTGCAGCCGAGCAGCAGCAGGCCGTAGCGGGCGGCGTGGGCCCACACCGCCCCCTGCAGCCCGTAGCGCGGCAGCAGCCACCCCAGCAGCCCAGCAAACACCACCGCCGAGCCCGCCTGCACAGCCACGTAGGGCCCGGTACGCGCCCGCGCCGTGAGCTGAAAGATAAAGAGCCAGCTCAGCAGCTTGGCCCAGTCGCCGAGCAGCTGCGGCCCCAGTAGCACCTGGGCCCCCAGCAGCCGCGGCGCAAACAGCAGCGGCAGCAGCCAGGCGCGGCTGGCGTAAATCAGGCCCAGCCCGGCGGCCAGCACCGGAGCCAGCAGCAGCAGCACGCCGCGCAGGTACTGCCGCGCCGCACCCGGCTGCCCTACCAGCGCCGCCAGCCGCGGGTAGAACACGCTGCTCATTACCGCCGAAAACACCATCGTGTAGTTATCTGAAAGCTTGGCCACGGCCTGCCACAAATCGGTGCGCGCCGGGCCGAAAGTGGCCAGCAGGTAGTCGCGCAGCACGTAGTCCACGGCTTTGCCGAATAGCAGGGTGCTCACGGCCATCAGCAGGAACTGCCCCAGCCGGCGCAGCGCCAGCCGGCTAACGGGTGCGCCCGGCCGCAGCCCCCGCAGCAAACCCGCGCGCGCGGCCAGCCCCAGCGCCGGCAGCAGCGTGAGGCCCTGGGCCAACAGGTAGGTCAGCAGCACCCGGGGCAGCGGCCAGCCGGCCCATAGTGTGGCGGCCGTGGCAGCGGTGCCCAGCGCGGCCAGCGCCACCGTGAGGCCCACGTAGGCCCGCAGGCGGCCCGCAGCCAGCAGCGCGCTGCCCAGCAAGGCCTGTCCGGTTATCAACCCAATGCCCAGCATAAACACCAGCAGGCTGCCCCAGCTCCAATCCAGCAGTCCGCGCAGGGCCAGCACCAAGCCGCCCAGCAGCAGCGCGGCCGCGTTCAGCACGGTGGCCGCGCCCAACCAGGCGCGGTAGCGCGGGCTGCCGGGCCGCAGCGGCGCGAGGTATTTCACCAGGCCTATCTGCACGCCGTCGTAGGGCAGCGTGGTGAGCATGGCCATCAGGTTCTGAAACTGAGCCAGCAGGGTGAGGCCGCCGGCCGGGGCCAGCGTGGCTACCAGTTTGTTCACGATGAGCGAGCCGCCCGCTCGCGCCAGCACCGCCACACCCGTGCCCAGCGAGCCGCGCACAAAGTGGCGAATGGGGGATTTGGCAGGGGCAGTAGTGGCTGGCATGGGCTGCAAAGAACGGCAACTCCCCTCCGTTTCAAGAAGGAAAACTGCCATTGCCGTCGCCCTTAAAACGCTTTCTCCCAGCTCAGCCGCAGCCCCGCTACTGCGCCTAGGTGCCGCTTAAACCGCAGCAGCGACGTGTTTGGCCCGCTATCGAGCGTCGAAGTGCCCAAGTCGAGCACCGTCAGGCCGCTGGCGCGGGCGAAAGCGTGCAGGCCCTCGTTCAGCAGCACCACCGGGCTCAGGTTGTTGCAGCGCAAGGGGCTGGCCGGATAGAAGTTATAGAGTACCGTCGAACTCACCTGAATGGCTACTGTGAGGGCCGCCCAAGCCCCGCCCGGCTCGCGCACCGAGAACAGAAAATGCTCGCGCGGAAACGCCCGAAACAGCTCCTGCACCCGCTCCAGGGGCAGCGACAGCGTTTGCCCCCGCTCCTGCCGGCACTGCTGAATGAACTCGTAGGCCAGCGGCAGCAAATACGCCGGCTCCTGCTCGATGAACAGGCCCGCGCGGCGGCACTTGTGCAGCCGACGGCGCTCCGAGGGGTGCAGGTGGGCTTCGTAGTCGCGCGCCGGGTCGAGGTGATAGTTCTGCTCGGCCAGGGCCACGCGGTAGCCGCGCTGGCGCAGCGCTTCGGCCAGGGTGGCGGCCCCGGCGGGGTCGTAGGCGAAGGGGTAGCCGCGCATGGCCAGTTGCTCAATGCCCAGGCGGCGCAGTTCGGCTTCGGCGGCGTCGAGCAGCTGGTGCAGGCCCCCCCGGCCCAGGCCCGGGGCCAACTGCACGGCTCCGAACGGGGCCTGCGCGGGGCTGCGGGCCAGGCCGGTGACCGGGTTGTAGTGCACGTGCAGCTGGGCCAGGGTGCGGCCGGCGGCCGCGTCTTCGAGGTAGGCGCTGAAGCCCGGGCCGGGCTGCGGGGCCAACGCCAGATGCGTCGGCCGCAGATACAGAAACGGCTCGAACGCCAGCGGCAGCCGGGGCAGCGGCGGGCCGGCCGGGCCGTGCGGGGCCAGCCACACGCCCAGCGCCGTGCCCGCGCCGGCTGTAGCTTCCGCAACCAAAGAATCCGTACTTTTCAAACCTGCTGGCACTGCCTTTTCCGGCAAAGTACGGCACGGCGGCTCCGTTCGGCTAGTGCCGGCGTGCACATCTTCATCGGCCCGCCATGCGTAGGGGGCAACATTGCTTCTTCGCACTCTCCGCTTTTCGCATGAATCCGCTTAGCCCCAACGCGCAGGCCGCCCCCAACCGCTCGCCGGCACTGGCCGATTTGGCCGGCCCCGCCCCCATCAGCATCGCCGACCGCGAGGCCACCCAGCAGGCCCGCCTGCAGCAGGTGGGCCAGCGGCCGGGCACGCTCAACATCCGGCCCGGGGCCCTCAAGCCGCGCTTGTTTCTGATGTCGTACGACGACGGCACTTTCACCGAGGAAGAGTACACCGACCGCTACGATGCCCTGCTGGCCTACCTGCACCAGCACCCCGAGCTCAAGCACTGGATTGACGTGCGCGGCTACGGCGACCTGCCCCTGATTGAGCGCATGATGCAGGATTTCGGCCTGCACCCGCTGCAAATGGAAGACGTGCTCAACGACTACCAGCGGGCCAAAATCGATGTGTTCGACGACCACCGCCTGTTCATGGTGTCGCGCATGACCGATTTCACGGCTAACCTCGAAATCGACGACGACCAGCTCTCTATCTTTACCGGCCCCAATTACGTGCTGTCGTTTCAGGACGACTACGACGACTGCCTCGATACGCTGCGGGCCCGCATCCGCAGCAACTTCAGCACCCTGCGCCGCCACCCGGTGCTTTATCTGGCCTACGCCCTCACCGACGTGGTGCTCGACCACTACTACCCCACCATGGCCGCCATCGGCGACTACATCGAGGAGCTGGAGGAAGCCATTTTTGCCGAGCGCCGCCCGCGTCGCCTGCTCAACCGCATCCTGCGCATCAAGAAAGACGTGGTGCGCTTCCGCCGGCTGGTGTACCCGGAGCGCGACAAAATCGCGGAAATCCTGCGGCTGCCCGAGGAAACCATGCCCGAAACGCTGAAAATCTTCTACCGCGACGCCTACGACCACGCCATCCAGACCCTGGACCTGGCCGAAAGCTACCGCGACAACATCTCCTCCCTCACCGACCTCTACATGTCGGACCAGGGCAACCGCATGAACGAGGTGATGAAGGTGCTCACCATCATCAGCACCATCTTCATCCCGCTGAGCTTCGTGGTGGGCCTCTACGGCATGAATTTCCAGCGCGACGACGGCCACGGCCACTACCTGCCCCTGAACATGCCCGAGCTCTACAGCCCCTGGGGCTACCCCACGGTCATCCTCATCATGGGCCTGGTGGTGGCCACGCAGCTCTACTATTTCTACCGCAAGGGCTGGCTCACCAACCGCTGAACGAGGCCCGTTGGGTGCTGTTTTCGAGAAGTCCCGGCCGCTCCGCCGGGACTTCTTTTTTTTGGTCGAAATGGAGCAACCACGTGTTTTTTACCGCCAATTCCCGGGTCTTCATCAAACGCTCACTATCTTGCCCGAGCTGAAATTTCGATATATCTCGATTAATCAGCTTTTCATTTCTTTCGGCAGAATACGCTCATTCTTTCATGATTGATGAACAACTCATTACTGCCCGAATAGCCGAGATTGCCACTTTTGCCGACCAATATCCCGGGGCGGTTATCGTGCTCACCGGCGATGCCCGCCGGGTGCTGTACATGTCGAACCGGGGCCTGCAGGAGCTCGACACGACCATGGAGGAGCTGCAGGCCCTGGGCGAAAACTACCACCCCGTTTTTTTTAATGCCGAAGAAGCCCACGAGTACATCCCGAAAGTAACCGAGCTGCTGGAACGCAACGACCTGAGCTACGCCGTCACGTTTTTCCAGCAGGTGCGCACCGGCCCCAACCGCAGCTTTGCCTGGTACCTGAGCACGGTGCGGGTGCTGGCCCAGGATGCCGCTGGCCGCCCCTTGCTCATCATGTCTTTCGCGTGCCCCATCGACCCCAAAAGCCACCTCACCGCCAAGGTGCAGCGGCTGCTCGACGAAAACACCTTCCTGCGCGAGCACTCGGCCACCTTTGCCAGCCTCACCACCCGCGAGCGCGAGGTGCTGGGCTGCCTGGCCCTGGGCCACACCTCGCAGGAAATTGCGGCCGCCTTCCACATCTCGGCCCAAACCGCCGACACCCACCGCCGCAACATCCGCCAGAAGCTCGGGGCCAGCAGCAGCTTCGATTTGGGCCAATATGCGAGGGCGTTTAACCTTATTTAAGCGCCGCCCGCACCTGCGCCACCCGCTCTTGCACCGTGCCCTCCACCAGCGTGTAGGGAATATTGAAGTAGTCGAGCTGCATCAATATCATGCCGTGCTGGAAGCTGCGCAGCGCCTCGGGGCCACGCCAGCCGTCCTGCTCGAAGGGCACGGTGGGCGCGCATACGAAGGTGTGGGCGTAGCGCTGCCCGCACACCGCCGCCATGGCCCGCAGGGTCGGGTCGCAGCGGTGGAAATAGTAGTAGGAATACAGCGCCGTGGTGGCCGCGTTGGTGTCGCAGAACAGCACGCCGCGGGCCTGGGCAGCGGCTTCGTCCTCCAGCTCGGCGTGGCGGCGGGCAATGTAGAGCAGGTCCTCGTATTCCAGATTACCGTTTTTTTGCTCGTGCAGGGTGCGGCCGTACTCGGGCACCCACACCGTGCCGCAGGCTTCGGCCAACGCCGCGCACAGGGTCGATTTCCCGCTGCTTTCGGCTCCCAGGAATACTATGCGCGGCACCGGCGCGGGCGGCACCACGCCCAGCTGCGCCGCCACCAGCGGGTGCAGGTACGCCGCCGCGCCAGCCGCATCGGCCCGCACCCGCGTGCCCGAGATGGGCACCCGCGCCCGGGCATTATCTACCGCTACGTGCGGCACGCCCAGGTGCACCGCAAAGCCCGGCCCGTAGTCCTCGCTGCTGAAAACGACATCAACGTGCAGGCCCTGCCGGGCCAGCCACTGCCGCACAAACTCGCGCTGGGTGTCGTCGTCGACCGCGTCGGGTGGCACGCCGTCGGTTTCGGCTGAGAGGGCGAAGATGCGCAATGGCGTGGGGCCAATGCGCGGGCCGTCGGCCAGCTCGTCGCCCCGGTACAGCTCGCGCAGCCACTGGGCGCGCTCGGCCGCCGGGTGCGCGGGCGAGTCCGGGTTGGCATACACCAGCACCAGCAGCTCGGCCACCTGCGCGGCAGCCGTTTCGAGCAGCAGCTGGTGGCCCCGGTGCGGCGGCCAGAACTTGCCCACGACGAGGCCGATGCGAGGGATTTTGGGCATGTTGGGTTAGGATTAGGTGAAAGTAACTGTCATCCTGAGCGCAGCGAAGGACCTTATCACGCGAGAATTTGCAGTAATCCAAACGGCGCGGACGCGATAAGGTCCTTCGCTGCGCTCAGGATGACCATTATCACTCCGCCTATCCATCACTTCACCACTCACAGCCCCACCTTCAACTCGGTGCGGCGCAGCTCGCGGCCCACGATGCGGACCAGCTGGTAGCTGTCGGTGGTGGCGTCGTAGCTCAGGCCCACGCCGGTGCCGGTACTGGGCAGGGCCTCGCGCCCCAGCAGCCAGCCGCGCGCATCGTAGAGAAACACCTGCCCGGGGCCGGTTTCGGTGATGGCCACCAGGTGCCGGCCGCCGCCGAAATCGAACCACTGCACGCCACGCTCGCCCGAAGTCACAAACTTTTGCGTCAGCAACGGGTCGTTGAGGGTGGGCAGGTAGAGGTCGAGCTGGTTGTTGTCCTCCCGCGCCACGGCGAAGGAGCGGCCGTGCGGGTCGGCCACGAGGTGGAACTGGGCCGTGCGGCTCCAGGTGGCCACCCGCTTGCGGCTGAGAATGTCGCCGCCGAGCGTGAACGTAACCAGTTCGCCGTGCTGGTTCACCACCGTGAGGTGCGAGCGGCTGAGGGTGCTGCCCGGCTGCGCGAAAATGTCGCCGGCCAGCCGCGCCCCCACGCTCAGCGGGAAGCCGGGCAGCAGGTTGCCGGCCCCGTCGAAGGCGTACACGTAGCCGTTTTGCAGCGGCGCCACCACCACGTCGCGCCCGCTCACGTTCAGCAGCGCCGCCCGCCCGGCCAGCGGGAAGTCGAGCCGCTTGGGCTGCCAGCCGGGGAAAAGGTGGCCTTTGGCATCGAGCAGCAGCAGGTGGTGGCCGGCGGTGGTGGCCAGCAGGCGGGCGGGCTGCCCGGCAACCGGGCCAGCCAGCAGGTCGGCCACGCGCACAGTATCAGGCAGGTGCAGCGGGAAGGGCAGTACTGGGGCACCGTCGGCGGCCAGTAGGTGCAGCTGCGCGCCCGCCCCCAGCAGCAGGCCGCCCGGTACACCGCCGCCGGCCGGTAGCAGGCTCAGGCCCACGGCCGGGCCGGTCAGGGTATCCGACCACAGCACGGCGTTTTCGGCACTCACGTAGTGCAGCACGCGGGCCGAGTCCTGCACCACCACAGCCGGCACCCGCGTGCCCATGGCCGGCAGCAGCGTGGGCAGCCCCACCAGCGCCCGTCGAAAAGCCAGTACCCGGCCGTTGGCCGCCGCGCCGCCGGCCTGCGTAGTGGCGGGGCCGTTATTCGGGTGGCGTAGCAATAGCTGGGTGAAATATTGCGCTTCGGGACTGCGCTCGTTTTCGGCAGGCAGCAGCTGGAAAGCCATTTGGGGGAAGCGCTTGAACAGGGCCTCGTTGCGCAACAGCCCCGCCCGGCGGTCTTCCGTGAGCACGCCCAGCAGCGCGTTCCAGCTGTTGCGCGTGTCGATGAGCACGCTAAGACGGGCGCGCGGCAGGGTTTCCTGCAAAAAAGCCACCTGTGCTGGCGACTGCGCCCAGGTGTGGCCGGCCACTACATCGGCCAAGTAGGCATTTAGGGTCAATTCATCAGCCAGCACGAAGTAGCCGTTCACCAGCGCCCCGGCGCGGGAGGTTACCTCGGCCGTGCGCGGTGTAGCCGTGCCCAGCAGCGGCCCCAGCACGTCGGCTTCGGCAAAGCCTACGGGGTGAATTTCAAACGGCCCCACCCGCGTGAAAGCAGGCGAGTTGCCATCGAGCCGGCGCAGGCGGGCCAGCCAACTGGCCGTGCGGGCGGCATCGGGGCAGCGCACCAGCGCCAGCCGCCCGGGCCGGCTGCCGGGCGTGGCCGCCGCCAGGTAAGCCACCGCCAGCTCGCCGCCGAAAGTGGCCCGCAGGCTATCGAGCGCGGCATTGCGGCCCAGCGAATCGGGCCGGGCGCTGGCCGGCGTAGGCCAGGTGCGGGCCGGGCTGGCGGCCAGGTGCACCAGCATGGCCGTGCGCACGCTTAGCACCGCGCTCAGGGCTAGCGGCTGGGCCGGCTGGCCGCGCAGGCGGGCTTGCAAGGTGCCATTGGCCGTTTCGGGGTTCGAGAAGCCCTGCATCTGGGCGCGGGTGCCGGCCAGCTTCACGCTCAGCAAACCCTGCGACACCAGGCCGGCCAGCTGGTCGAACGTACCGTGGGCTTCGGGCCGAAACAGCACGTCGAAAAACTGCGGCAGGCGGCGGTAGTTCACCAGCAGCGTGGCATCGGTACCGGGCACGCGCAGCAGGTCGGTTGAAGAAAAGGCGGCCTGCACGGTGGGCGCGTCGGGATGGGCCAGGCGGCGCACCACGGCTTCTACCAGGGCCTCGTTGGTGCTTAATACCAGATGGTTGCGGTAGTTGAGCACGGTGAGGCTGTGCTCGGTGCGCTGCTCGGTGAGGACGGTCAGTTCCTGGTCTTCGTAGTCGCGGGTGCTGAGGCGGTAGCGGGGGTCGCGGCCCAGGGTTTCGAGCAGGCCGCGCACCTGCCGGTACTCGGTCACGCGGCTCAGCGGCACCTGGTACAGCACGTCGAACTCGCCCGGCCCCGTCACGTGCACCGAGGTGATGACCAATTTGTGGCCCAGCAGGTTGAGCAATGCGTTGCGGCGCCGGGCGTTGCCGCCGGCCAGGCTGTCGGCTAGTGCCAGGTGCCCGGCCGCCTGCTGGAAATAGCGCACCGCCGTGAGGTTGTCCCAGAGCTCGGTTTCCTGCAGGTGGCGCACCAGGGCGGGGTGGTCGTGGGTCGAGAGCACGAACACGGCATCGTCGGGCACCAGGGCGTAGGGGTCGACGGGCACGGCCGCCAGGGTGCGGCGGTAATACACGTATGTGGCCAGGCTCAGGAGCAGCAGCAGCGCGGTGAGTAACGCCAGAAGCTTTCGGGACATGCGGAGGATGGAGCAGTGGAGTCGGGCGGCGAAAGTACGAACCGCCGGCCGGAGCCTGGGCGCGGCGGCCCGTCGTGCTTATCTTGCTGCGTGGCTGCTAAACATCGAAAACTTCTGGCCCTACTCCCGCTGCTGGCCCTGCCGGCCTGCTTCCAGCTGCGCGAGCCCGAGCCCGCCGCCGCCGCCAGCGAGTGGATTCAGCCCACCCAGATTGATATTCTGCTGGCCAACTTCACCACCGCCGTGCAGCACGTAAACGTGGCCAACTACGAGCGCACCTTCAGCGGCCCCGACTACCGTTTCGTACCCGACCCTACCAGCGCCGGCTCGTCGCCCGCCCTGTTTGCTAACTGGAGCGTGCCCGACGAAACCACCTACTTCAGCAGCCTGCGCCGCCGCACGCCCGCCACCGCCAACAACACGCTCACCCTCAGCGGCCGGCGCGACCAGCTCTACACCACCGACTCGGCCGAAGTATCAGCTTTATATCAGCTCCGCATCACCCAGACGGACACAGCCTTCCATGCCGGCCTGCTCCAGGGCAATATTCGTCTCCTCCTGCGCCGCCGCAACAACGAGTGGCGCATTGTGGCCTGGCGCGACCAGCGCACTTCTCCCGCCCTCTGCTGGACGGATTTGAAGAAGTATTTCAGCTCGCATTGAGGGCGTTGGGTATTTATTTTCTGTCATCCTGAGCGGGGCGAAGGACCTTACCACGGCTGAACTGTTTGCAGTAATTCCAACGGCTCAGCTGTGATAAGGTCCTTCGCTCCGCTCAGGATGACAGAAAAGGCAAAAACCTCAACCAAACTACGTATATTTCGCTTTCAATATGAAGCCGTTGCCGCGCCCCTCTTTTTCCACTTTGCTCCTGGCCGCCATCGGCCTGCTGCTCGCGGTGCCGGCCTGCAACCCCTTCGCCCCCGCCCTCGACCAGGTGCCGGCCGACCAGAACGAACTGCTGGGCAACCCGCTCTATGTGCGCGGCTTCTTCGACCGCTTCCGGGCCAGCTACCAGCTGCGCGATTCCACGCTCTACGGCCAACTGCTGGCCCCCAACTTCCGCTTCACCTACCGCGACTTCGCCGCCAACGTCGACCGTTCCTGGACGCGCGACGTGGATGCCAACACCACCTATCGCCTTTTCAAAGCCGCCCGCTCCACCAACCTGCAGTGGACGCAGTACCTGCCCAGCTCCGACACGCTGACCTCCGACACGTTGGCCACCGTGGAGCGCTCCTTCCTGCTTAGCATTGAGCAGCGCGACAACGAGCGGTTTTCCGGCTCCGGCACGGCCCGGCTGGTGCTCGTGCGCAAGCACCGCACCGACCCCTGGCGCATGCGTAGCTGGTACGACCGCAGCGAGTTTTAGCACCAAACGCGCTGCATTTTGCGAGGCCTGCCGTTCACGGCGGGCCTTTTCCGTTTCTTTGGCAAAAATTTAACTGAATCTATGACCGAACCCCAACCCGACCAGCCGCATTTTAAGCGCGCTATCAATCTTTTCGATGCCATTATGCTCGTCACGGGCAGCATGATTGGCTCGGGCATCTTCATCGTGTCGGGCAACATTGCCCGGCAGGTGGGCAGCGCCGGCTGGCTGCTGGTGGTGTGGCTGCTCACCGGCTTCATCACCATGGCCGGGGCCATCAGCTACGGCGAGCTGGCCAGCATGTTCCCCAAAGTGGGCGGGCAGTACGTGTACCTGCGCGAAGCTTTCGGCCGCCTTACGGCCTTTCTATATGGCTGGACGCTGTTTCTCGTCATCCAGACTGGCGTAATCGCGGCCGTGGCCGTGGCCTTCGCCAAGTTCACCGGCGTGCTGCTGCCCTACTTCAGCGTGAAAAACGTGCTGTTCCACGCCGGCAGCTTCGAGTTCAGCAGCGTGCAGCTGCTGGCCATTGCCCTCATCATTGGCATCACGGCCCTCAACGCGCAGGGCGTGCGCACCGGCAAGCTCATCCAGAACGTGCTGGGCAGCACCAAGCTCATCGCGCTGGCCCTGCTCATCATATTCGGCGTGGCGCTCGGCATCAACCACGAAGCCATCGCGGCCAACTTCCACGATTTGTGGAACGCCACCCGCTACCCGGCCCCGGGCGTAAGCGCCGCTCCAGTTCCCATCAGCGGAGGCGCGTTGGTTATTGCCATCGGCATGGCCATGTCGGGCTCGCTGTTTTCGTCGGATTCGTGGAACAACATCGGCTTCGCGGGCGAGGAAATCCAGAACCCCGAGCGCACGCTGGTGCGCAGCATGGCCATCGGCACGGCCATCGTCACGGCCCTCTACATCCTCATCAACATTGTGTATTTGCTGGTGCTGCCCCTGCACGGCTCGCCCGAGGCCGCCACGCTGGCCGGCCGCGGCATTCAGTACGCCACCGACGACCGCGTGGCCACCGCCGTGGCCGAGTCAATGCTCGGCAAAGCCGGCGCTTACGTGATGGCCGTACTCATCATGCTCAGCACCTTCGGCGCGAATAACGGCATCATCCTCAGCGGCGCCCGCGCCTACTTTGCAATGGCGAAAGACGGCCTGTTCTTCCCCAGCCTGGCCCGCCTGAACGGGGCCGGCGTGCCCGGCCGCGCCCTGTGGGCCCAGTGCCTGTGGGCCTGCCTGCTCTGCCTCAGCGGCAGCTACGGCCAGCTGCTCGACTACGTGATGTTTGCTGTAATTCTGTTCTACGTCGTCACCATCATCGGCATTTTCGTGCTGCGCCGCACCCGGCCCGACGCCCCCCGTCCCTACCGCGCCTGGGGCTACCCGGTGCTGCCGGGCCTCTACGTGCTGCTGGCCAGCGCCTTCTGCGTCATCCTGCTCGTGGCGCCCGACACGGCCGAGTTCTCGCGCCGCGGCCTGGGCCTGGTGGCGTTGGGCCTGCCCGTATACTTCCTGTTCGGCAAGCGCATGAGCAGCACCGAAGACAGGGCATAGCCGATAAGGAGTCGCAATAGAAAGGGGCAACGACCAGCTGGTCGTTGCCCCTTTCTGTTATTTGGAAAGTTTGCCGGGAGGTCAGCTTTGCGCTTTTCCCCTATCCCATGTTTCCCGCTTAGCGGCGCTTGCGGCCAGTTTTGGCGTGGGGCGTGAGGGTCACGTTCACGGCCTTGCTGCCGCGGGCGGTGATGGTTTCGTCGTCGTAGCCGCCGTAGCCGTAGGTGAGCACGTTGTCGCCGCTGGCGGGCACCTCAATGGAGTAGTTGCCGCTGGCATCGGTGCTGGCAATTTTGTTGCTGCCTTTTAGGAAGACAGTGGCCCCGGCCAGGGGGCGCCCGTTTTCGTCTTCGATTTTACCGGCGAGCGTGGTCGTCGTTGGGGCGGCGGGCTCGGGGGCAGCGGCCGGCGCGGGCGCGGGTGCCGGGGCGGCAGCATCTACCTCCGCTACCGGCGCGGCGGTAGCCGGCGCAGCGGCTGCGGCCGCAGCGGTGGTGGTAGCGGCAGCGGCGGCGGGCTTGGCAGTGGTTTTGGTAGTGGCAGCCGGAGCGTCTTCATCCGCGTCGGCTTTGGCGGCGGCGGGGTCTTCGGCGGCTGGCACGGGGGCGGTTACGGCCGCGTCGCTCAGCATAAACGAAGGCGTGACCGAAGCCATGCCGCTACCTGAGCCTTTGGGCAAGGCAATGTAGCCTACCACCAGCGCGATAATCACACCCAACAGAATGTAAGTGAGGCGGTTGTTGCCACCGGAAAGCACGTCCTCATCCTGGGCCTCCAGGTTGGGGTTGTATTCTTCGTTGGGGGTATTTGGCGTATTGTTCTGGTTCATCGTCAGGAAAGGTGTGGGGTGAGAATTTGGTCGAAAGAAGTAATAGGTAAAGCCCGGCCCTAGGCACACAGGTCTCTAATCAGCGCAAGTTAAGAAGTTGCGCTGCCATTCCGCAATAGTTCCATTCTTACCAACTGCTTTCTGCCCGCCACTGGCGCCAAAAACCCGGTGCGCGGCCCCGTAAAACCGACAAAGCCGGAAGCGGCCGCGGGGGCGGGCACTTCCGGCCGGGCCGAAATCTTCCAATAATATGGTTGTAGGCAGGCCTCCACTTGCCATTCCAACGCAGGAGCAACCCGAGTTAATCCGGTACTCGGAATTTTCCCAGATTCCTCCCGCGTCGAAATGACAAGCGGTAATTACTCGCTGCCAGCTGCGTCGCCAGCGGGCGTGGCCGGGCCACTGGGGGCGGCGTCGCCAAACTTCTGTTCGCGGGTGCGCAGGTTGTGGTCGAGTTCGATGCTGCCTTCGGCTTCGAAACCGGGGCCCTGCGCCTGCTCGCCGGCATTCTGGTGGTCGTTGCCGCCCTGGGGGCTGGTTTCCGAGCCGCCGATGTGCAGGTTGTCGAGCTGGTCTTTCTGGTTGCTGCGCTCGGTGTAGCCGCGCGCCCCAATGTTGCGCTGGGCGGTGGGGTCGCTGCTGGTTTTGCCGTTACTTTGGTCTTCCTGGTACTCTTTTTCCTTCTCGAAGGCTTCGTTTTTGGCGGTATTATCGTCGTGGTTGGGCTGGTCCGAATTCATGGGCGGGCGAAATGATGGAATGTTTCCGGTGGTACGCAGCCGGGGCGGTTCCGTTTCGCCGGCTACTGGCCGGCCTGGTCGTTCAGGCTCCAGTTGTAAGGGTAATACTCGACGGCAAACCAGGTGGGCACGTAAGCCCCCTTCTCCTTCCGGAACTGATTTACATACAGCACGCCGGTTTTGCCGCTGGCGCTGAAATCGGCCTCGTACCACTTGAATATTTCGGGCAGCTGCACCAGCTTGGCATTGGGGTTCACCTTCACGTAGGCCGGGTCGGCGAGGGCAAATTTGGCCTGGTTGTTCAATTGCACAAATAATTCGGCGCCCACGTAGGCGGTGCGGTTCAGCCGCGGGCAGCTCTGGGTGCCGCACACCAGCGCAAAGTGCAGGCGCGGGTCGTCGTAGATTTTGCGCAGCTTATCGGTTTCGAGTTGGTCGAGCGTGAGCTGCTCGCCCCCCACCCGATGCAGGGTTTTGTTGAAGAACCCGGGCATGTCCTGCACCGATTTCAGTGGGTAGTTACGCACAATGTCGCCGATTACCAGCACGTTGTAAGCATTCAGGTAAAACGCGTATTGGTCGGCCGCGGCCGCGTGGGGCGCATCAAATTCGGCAATGGTGTAGAGCAGCGCCTCCAGCTGGTCGGGGTCGCGCTGAATGGCGGCGTAGTTCACCTTGCCCTCCTTGTTCACATATTGCTGCAGGAAGGCGGTGGTTTGGGCCGTGAGGGCCGCGGCAGGCGTGGCCACCGTTTGGGCGCGTTGGGCACTGGCGGGCAGCACGAGCAGCGCGATGGCCACGGCCCAGAATTTCCGAAAAAAGCGTAGCGTTTTCTGCATGATTGGGGTTGGTTTTTAGTCGGAAGACTGCCAATCTACTCCCCGGTTTTACGCCCGGATTTCCGCTTTTTGAAGATTCCCAATCAGAGAACAGCGTTTTTTCAGCCCGCGAAATGAGCCGCGTTTTTGGGCTTTTTTCCCAGAATAATTCCCAAAATAGTTCTGAAAAAAAAGCTCCTGCTCCCGAAAAAATTTCGGAGGCAGGAGCTTTCGGCAGTAAGAAAAAAACAATTATTTCCGGTCGTTCAGGGCCCAGTCGTAGGGATAATATTCCACCGCATAGGTGGCCGGAATGGTCTTGCCGTCGCGAAACTGATTGATGTAGGCCAGGCCGGTTTTGCCGCTGGCCTTAAAATCAGGCTCATACCATTTGAAAATCTCGGAAATCTGGACTTTTTTGGCCGCCTCATTCACCCGGATAAACTTAGGGTCCTGCAGCACCTTGCGGGCCTGCACCGTGAGCTGGGCATCAACCTGGTTGCCCACGAAGGCCTGGCGGTTGAGGCGCGGGCAGCCTTTGGCCCCGCACACGAGCGCAAAGTGTATGCGCGGGTCGTGGAACGGCTCGCGTAGCTTTTTGGCTTCGAGGTCGTTGAGGGTCAGCTTCTCGCCGGCCACCGTCACCAGGTTTTTATCGAAAAAGCCGGGGATTTTCTGCACCGACTCGGCCGGATAATGGGCTGCCACCTCGCTGATGACCAGAACGTTGTAGGCATTCAGGTAGAAGGCCTCGCGGTCGGCATCGCTCAGCATCTTGGCGTCGGTTGTTTCGTAGCGTTTCACCAGCGCTTTGATTTCGAGCGGGTTGCGCTTCACGGCTCCGTAGTTCACGTTGCCGTTTTCATCAACAAACTTGGCGAAGTAGGCCGATGTGGCCTGCGGCAGCGGGGCCATGGGCGGGGCCGCCACGGCCGGGGCGGTTGCGCCGCCCAGCAGCAGGGCCGCCGCCAGGGCCAGCCGGCGGACCGAGCGAATAGTGGTAGGGAGGGATTTCAGCATGAGAATGAGGATAAAGCGGAGAATAAACGGCCCGCCAGGGTAAGGAACCAGACGGCAGCAGTCAATCATTGGGCCACAAACGTACGTACGGGCTCCGTTGGTTTGTGCCCCGGCCCCGGCCTACATTTGAGCACGACCCGGCTTTTCACCTTATCCTTTCGCATGCACCTCGTCATCATCGGCAACGGCATCACCGGCGTCACGTGCGCGCTCACCGTGCGGCGTCTGCAGCCCGAAGCGCGCATCACGCTGGTATCGGGCGAAAGCGCCCACCACTACTCGCGCACGGCGCTGATGTACGTGTACATGGGCCACCTACGCTACCAGGATATCAAGCCCTACGGCGACTGGTTCTGGGATGAAAACCGCTTGGGCCTCGTACACGCTACCGCTACCGCACTGAATGCCAGCGAAAAGCTACTAACACTAGATAACGGCAGCACGCTTAGCTACGACCAGCTGCTGCTGGCTACCGGCTCCGAAAGCAAGCTTTTCGGCTGGCCCGGGCAGCACCTGGCGGGCGTGCAGGGCCTTTACGGCCTACCCGATTTGGAAGCAATGGCCCGCGACACGCACGGCATCAACCGGGGCGTGGTGGTGGGCGGCGGCCTCATTGGGGTGGAGCTGGCCGAGATGCTCCACACCCGCGGCATCGAGCCCGTGGTGCTGGTGCGCGACGCCCGCTACTGGGGCTCGGTGCTGCCGCCCGAAGAGGCCAACCTGGTCGACCGCCAGTTTCAGGAAAACCACGTGGCCGTGCGCTACGGCACCGAGCTGCGCGAGATTCTGGGCGACGCCCAGGGCCGCGTGCGCGCCGTGGTGACGACAGCCGGCGAGGAAATTGCCTGCCAGTGGGTGGGCCTGGCCACCGGCGTTACGCCCAACCTCACGCTGGCTAAAACCTCGGACGTGGAAACCGACAAGGGCATTCTGGTCGACGAATTCCTGCGCACCAGCGTGCCCGGCGTGTTCGCGGCCGGCGACTGCGCCCAGCATCGCCAGCCCGGCGCGGGCGAAGTGCCCATCGAGCAGCTGTGGTACACCGGGCGCATGCAGGGCGAAACCGTGGCCCATACCATTTGCGGGCAAGCCACGGCTTACCGGCGCGGCATCTGGTTCAACTCGGCCAAGTTCTTCAACCTCGAATACCAGACCTACGGCCAGGCCCCGGCCGAGCCCACGCCCGGCCTCAGCAGCTTTTATTGGGAGCATCCGGCGGCACGGGCAGCGCTGCGCATCTACTTCCAGGCTGATGCGCCGCATGCCGTGGTGGGTTTCAACGCGCTGGGCCTGCGCCTGCGCCACGCCGCGTGCGAGCGGTGGATTCGGGAGTACGCGCCCGTGGGCACCGTGCTGGCCCATCTGGGCGCGGCCAACTTTGACCCCGAATTTACCCGGCAGCACGAAAAGGCCATCGTGGCCGATTTCAACCGGCAGTTTCCCGCGCTGGCCGTGGCGCTGAAGCAGCGCAAGGGCTTGTTCGCCCGTTTTTAGAACGCTTTTTACCCCAACTTTCTCCGTGGATTTCTCCAAGCTATACCGCCCGTCGGCCCTCAACAGCTTTCAGTTCATCGCCCTCACCGGTCTGCTGATGAGTGCCGGCGCGCACCTGATTCTGCACTTCTTCGTGGGCCACACGCCCGAAGGGTTCAACTGGCTGTACGTGTGCTGGTTGGGGCTTTACTTGTTCGGCACAGCCAAGAATTTATTCGGCAAGCCGGATGAGCCGCACCATCATCACCATCACTAGGCTGATTTCCGGCGGGTTGTCATGCAGAGCATTCTGCGCATCAAGCAGAGACGAAGCATCTTGCCCGCAGTTACTAATCAACCATGTTAAACGATTGATTTAGTGGTGGCGGGCAAGATGCTTCGTCTCTGCTTGACCGTTTCCTTTTTAGCTGCTCTTCCATTTCCCACTTCCTCCCTATGACTCCTACCCTCACCTCGCCGCCGCTGCCCGCCTCCTCGCCCGCCGAAAAGCTGACGCTGGCCGCCGTAGCCGCCGGCCTGCTGGCGCTGCTGCTGGCCTGGGCCGATGCGGATGCCGCCCGCCGCAACACCTGGTTCTGGCTGGCGATGGGGTCGGTAAGCGCCGGTACGCTGGCCTGGAGCTGGCTAAAATACGGGCAGCACCCGGCCGGCGTGCAGCAGGACAACCTCTGGCTGCGGGCCAGCACCGGGCGCGGCGCGGTGGCCTGGGTTACGGGGCTGGTGCTCACGGGCTTCTACGTGGTGCTGTATTGGTTCAGCGACGGCGATGGGAAGGGCAACTTCGGCCTGCTCAACAACTTAGTACATCCGCTCGATGGCTTCAGCCAGTGGCTGCGCGCCAAGCCGGCCGACCAGTGGTTTCTCTACGGCACCTTCTACACCGTGGCGGTGCTGGTGATGGGCGGCCGCGCGCTCTGGAAATACCGTCACTCGCGCTACCAGGTTATCCGCACCATTTCGGTGATGTTTTTCCAGCTCGGGTTTTCGTTTCTGATTCCCGGGCTGCTCCAGTTTTTTCAGAAACCCGAGTTCTACTTTAACTACTTCTGGCCGCTGCACTACCAGTATTTGTGGCCCAACGACGTGCACGACCTCATCAAGAACGGGCAGGCGCTGGGCGTGTTCATGGTGTTCTGGGGCGCGGTGATGTCGTTTGTGGCTACGCCGGTGCTCACCTATTTCTACGGCAAGCGTTGGTACTGCTCGTGGGTGTGCGGCTGCGGCGGCCTGGCCGAAACCGCCGGCGACCCCTACCGCCAGCTCTCCGACAAAAGCCGCACCGCCTGGCGCTGGGAAGTGCGCATCATCTACCCCGTACTGGCCCTCATCATCATCATCACGGCGCTGCTGTGGGTGAACGCAGCCGAGCACGGCGACGTGCTCGGCGATGCCGGCCCGGTGGCGGCTAAGTGGTACGGCTTCGCCATTGGCTCGGTGTTTTCGGGCGTTATTGGCGTGGGCTTCTACCCCATCATGGGCTCGCGGGTGTGGTGCCGGTTTGGCTGCCCGATGGCGGCCTACCTGGGTTTGCTGCAAAAGCACTTTTCGCGCTTCCGCATCAGCACCAACGGGGCGCAGTGCATCTCGTGCGGCAACTGCTCCAACGTGTGCGAAATGGGCATCGACGTGCAGCAGTACGCCCAGCGCGGCGCGCCCATCGTGCGGGCTTCGTGCGTGGGCTGCGGCATGTGCAGCACCGCCTGCCCGCGCGGCGTGCTCAACCTGGAGAACGGCCCGCGCGAGGGCCGCACCCAAGCTTCGCCGCTCATTCACGCCGACTCGCTGCGGATTTTGAGCTAAGGGCGACGGCTACTGCCCGCGTTGCTCCCGGCGTTTCAGGTGCAGCTCAATCATGCGGGTGTCCTCATCGCTCCACACGAAGTGGCGGATATTGTCCACGCGAATGATGACGATGCCATCATCCTCACCATATTCGGTGAAGCATTCCAGCAGAATTTCCTGTTCGCTGAACTGGCGCACGTAGCCGTATAGGTCGGGCCCGATGCGGGTGGTGAGAAAAACCAGCTGCTTGTGCTGCATAGCGCGCGCCAGCAACAGCGGAATGTTCAGGTATTCCTGCTCCATAAAGTCGGGCGACTTGATGCCGGCGTAGACTTTATCCAGGTTGTTCTCCTTGAGCTCGATGTTGCGGATGTACCGGTCGTCGAAATCAAGCTGAAATATATCCTCGATGTGGTACGACTGAATACCGGTTTGCATGCCGTCGCGGTTGATGACGCGCAGCATGAGCAGCTCGTCGCTGTAGCTCACCACGTAGCCCACCGAAAAACGCCCGTCCGAGGTGCTGGTGCGCACGCCCAGCAGCCGCTTCTCGCTCTGCGCCCGCTTAATTACTTCAAATAATAAATCAGCCATTTCAGGAAATTCAAAAAAGGGAATGCTTTCGGCCACCGAAAAAGAGTAAAAGCACTGCTTTTGAATTCAAAGTGGCCTTCGGAAGCAGAAAATTAATCAGGATTAATGCAATCAATTTATAAATCCCAGTAGCGCCTTGTAAAACTGCGCCGGGGCCTCCAGGTGCGGAATGTGGCCCACGTTTGGAATTTCCACCAGCTTAGCGCCTTTGATTTGGGCGGTCGTGCGGCGGCCCAGCGCCGGGTACTGCCCCATACGGGCCAGTGTTTGCGGGTCTTTTATCAGCGCCTTGCCCACCACGGTGCGGTCGGCCTGGCCGATGATGAGCAGCGTGGGCACTTTGATTTGGCCGAACTCGTAGCTTACCGGCTGCTGGTATATCATGTCGAAGGTGAGGGCGTTGGCGCGGGCCACTTTCGCAAAATCGGGGCTTTGGGTTTGGGCGGCCAGAGGCAGCAGCCACTGGTCGTGGGCCGCCGGGTAGCCGTTGGGATAGTACGTGGCGTGGTATTTCCGAATGCTGGCCTCGGTGCTTTTCAGCTCGGTGGCTTCGGCCTGGTCGATGGTTTGGAAAGGCACCCCCACGCGGTAGTCCTCCAGGCCGATGGGGTTTTCGAGCACCAGCTTTTCGGTGGTTTCGGGGTAGAGTAGCGCGAAGCGCGTGGCCAGCATGCCGCCCATGCTGTGGCCCACCACCACGGCCCGGCGCACGTCCAGCGTATCGAGCAGGTGCTTGGTGTTGCGCGCGAGCTGATGAAACGAGTAGTGAATAGCCGGCTTGTCGGACTTGCCGAAGCCCAGCTGGTCGGGCACCACCACGCGGAAGCCCGCCGCCGCCAGCGTCTTAATCGTCTCACGCCAGTACGCCCCGAAAAAGTTTTTACCGTGTAGCAGCACCACCGTGCGGCCGTTGGCTTTGGCGGTAGGCGGCACGTCCATGTATGCCATGCGCAGCGCCTGCCCTTCCAGCTTCAGCGGCAGGTAGCGCACCGGAAACGGGTACTCGTAGCCATCCAGCGTGGCATTGAGCATTGGCGGGGTTTGAGCCTGGGTGGTGGTAATGGCCAGCAGCAGCGGCAGCAGGAGCAGCATCAGGAAACGAAGCATCCGAAGGCAAAGTGGTGAGCCTGCTTCTACGGAACGCCGCTTGGTTTTGCCGGAATGGCCGTTGCCATTAGCGCATGGTTTCGCCAATAAAAAGAGGTCTAGCCCGGCTGATGCTGCATCAAACCTGGCGAAACCTGGCGTTTAGTGCATGCGGTCGTCGCGCACGGGCAGGTTGGTCACGATTTCGCCTTCGATTTCGAGCAGCTCCTGCAGGCGGGCGTCCACCACGGCGGGGTCGCAGTATTCCTTGGCCAGGTCCACGTAGCTCACGAAGTGGGCCGCCTCCGACACCATCAGCTCGTAGTAGAACTTGCTCAGCTCCTGGTCGGCAATGTGTTGCCAGAGCAGCTTAAACCGCTCGCAGCTGCGCGCCTCAATCAGGGCCGACACCAGCAGCTGGTCCATCAGCTGGCGCTCGCGGGCGCCGCCCTTGCGCACGTGGGCCAGCAGCTGCACCACGTACTCGTCTTTGCGCGGGCGGCCCAGCGGGTAGCCGCGCTTGCGCAGCTCCAGCAGCACGCGCTCGAAATGGCCCCACTCCTCGGCCACCAGGTCGGTGAGCTCGGCCACCAGCCGGGTTTTCTCGGGGTAGTGGATAATCATGCTGATGCCGGTGCTGGCCGCCTTCTGTTCGCACCAGGCGTGGTCGACGAGAATGTCTTCGATGTTCTTCTCGGCAATGTTCACCCAGCGCGGGTCGGTGTTCAGCTTCAGCTTGAGAATGGTTTTTTCTTTCATGGCGGCTTAATTGTCAGTTACTCGTTGTCAGTTGTCTGGCCGTTCTATCAATTCTAGCTTCTACCAATACTAACAACTGACAACGAGCAACTAACAACTAATAACTGCTTAATCGAAGAAATTCCAGCGTACGCCGAACTGGAAGCGGCGCGGGTAGCCCGAGTAGTAGGGCGTGGCAAAGTAGCCGTCGCGGCCCAGGTTCTGGTTCAGGTAGGCCACTTTCAGAAACACCGACACGGTTTTGATATCGGCCGAGAAAAATGCATTCACGATGGGGTAAGCGCCAATGGTAAAGGCATTTTGCTGGTAGAACTGCTGGGTGCTCGGGCTGTAAGCGAAGGCCTGGTAGGCCGACTGCGAATACAGTTCCAGGCCGGTTTGGCTGAACAGCGCCTTGCGGAAAATATAGGCCTCGTAGTAGGCCCGCGACTCCGTCACCAGCGCCGGAATGCGCAGGCCGTTCACGTCGCCGCCCTTCGTATAGGTGGCTTGGTTATCAAGCCCAAACCGCCCCACCTGTGCCCGATGCCGCGCAGCCACGATGATAAGCTGGTTGGCCACATCGGCCTGCGCGGGCAGGCCAAGCGTGTTGTAATACACCAGGTTTTTAATGTTCACGAGGCTCGCGCTGGCTTCGAAGCGCTGCTGGCGCAGGGCCAGCACGGCGGGCAGCTTCAGCTGCAGGCGGCCCGTGAGCTGCTGGGTGCTGGTGTTACTGAATTTGCCATCGGCGGTGTGGGTAATCTTGTTGTCGTAGTCGCCGCTCCAATGGCTCCAGCGGTAGTGGTTGCCGATAAATTCCTGTTGCGTGAGCGTGGGCGAGTAGGAGTTGACAAGGGCCTCGGCCGACAGCGGCCCGGTGCGCACCCGCCCGCGCAGCCAGTATTCGAGCGAATACGAATCGGAACTCAGCCCACTAAGCGGCAGCAAATACGCTTCCCCGGCCGTTTCAATAGCGTAAATGGTGCGGTAGTTAAATGCTGCCGTGCCACCAACAAAAAACTGGTGGAAGCTGCGCGTGGGCGCCCCCGGCTGCAAATACAGCTTGGTGGCCGTGGCTGTGTCGGCCAGCGTCGAGCTCGTGAGCGAGGCCACCCGGTCGCGGGCGTACAGGCGGTACTCCACGGCCGAGGTGCGGCCTAACACGCCCACCGTGTTTTCGACCTGGCTAAACTGCGAGCGGTCAATGGTAGCGGTCTGGCTGCCCAGCTTGCGCGGGTAAAAAAAGTTGGGGTCGCCGGTGGTTTTCAGGGCCAGGTCGGCGTAGCTGTTGTACTGGCGCTTGTAGTCGAAGGTGTGGTACACCGTCAGGCCGCGCCCCAGCAGGCGGTAGGTGTGCGTGAAATACAGCTCGTCGCGGTCCTCGTAGTTGATGGCCGTCGTCAGGTACACCTGTTGCTGGCCGTACTTAAACAGGTCGGTCAGCGCCAGTTCGCTACGCGCCGTGTCGATGGTCGCGCCGTCCGTTTTGTAGTTGATAATGGGCCGGATGCCACCCTGCTCCACGCCCCGGTGGCGGGCGTTGCTGATGTTGAAGAGCAAGTGGTACCGCTCGTTATCCGTCTGAAAGCGCCCGAAAAGCAGCAGGTTCGAATGCTCCACCAAAGCATCGCGCGACGACCGCGCGAACGAAATCTTGTTTGAAGCAATGCGCTCGTAATCAACGCCAATGCTGAAATTCTTTTTCAGGCTGCGGCTATAGCTGATTTCAAACACCTGCTCGCCGGCCCCCGACTGAATGAACCGAAAAAACGAGTACGGCGAGCGCGAATCGTAGTACGGCACCGTGCGCGCATTGTGGGCGTAGCGGTCGAAGGCGTTGCGGCCGTAGCGCGCCCCCAGCTCCAGGTTGGGCTGGTAGAGCAGCGGCCGCGAGGCCGTGCCCACGGCCCCCAGGTCCTGCTGAAACGTGGTATCGTGCACCCAGAACCGCTGCTGCGGCCACTTGGTGAGGGTGGTATCGACGGGGATGCCGCTGGTAGAGTCGCGCAGCACCTCGTTCTCGAAAATGACGCGGGTGGTTTTCGGGCCATACATCACCCGGGTCGAGTCGTCGACTACCTGTGCCCGCACCGTGGCCGAAAACAGCACCAACAGCACCACGCCCAGCCAGCGGCTCAGGCCTGAAGTAAAAACAGAATTTCGGGGCAAAGCCTTCAAATGCAAACAGGTAAAACAAGTACGGAACACGGCCATCCAAGCAGAAAATCAGGGCCGCGGGGCCGGCGCCGCGGGCAGCCGCCGGCGCAGCACCGCGCCGCCATCGCCCAGAAACGCCACCCGCACCGGAATGGTATAGAACGGCAGCCCCGCCCGCGCGGCCCGCAAAGCCGGGTCGAGCAGGCGCGTGGCATCCTTTTCGGTGGTAAAAATAGGCCAGCCCGGCTGCCAATGCGCCCGCAGCGCCGCCAGGTCGGCCGGCGTGAAGGCGTGGTGGTCGGGAAATTCGGCATGCCAGCCAAGTGTGTAGCCCTGCTGGGCCAGGTATTCGCGCAGCGGCCCGGGCTGCGCAATGCCAGTAAGCAGCAGCGCCGGGCCGGCGCTGGCGGTTGGTTCGGCGGCAATAGCAGCAGCGTCATCAGCAACCGGTAGCAACTGCGGCGCGGCGTAGGTATACGCCGAAAACAGCACCGGCACGCCGGGCCGGGTATAGCGCCGCACCCGTTGCGCAACGGCCGCCCGCGCCGCCGACGACAAATCGGGCGGGCATTTGGTGATGATGACGACATCGGCCCGCGCCGCACCGGCCCGGCTTTCGCGCAGGCGGCCGGCGGGCAGCACGTGGTCGGTATAAAAAGGCCGCGCAAGCTCAGTAAGCAGAATATTCAGCGTGGGGCGCACGGCGCGGTGCTGGTAGGCATCATCGAGCACGATAATGCTGATTTCGGGATGCTGGCTTAGCAGCAGCGCCACGCCGAGGCCGCGCTTTTCGGCCACGGCCACGGGCACCTGCCGGGCGGCAAACTGCCCGTAGTACTGCCAGGGCTCGTCGCCGACGGTCGCGGCCGAGTCGGCGGGGCCGGCCAGGCGCGGGCCCTGGGTCTGGCGGCCGTAGCCCCGGCTGAGGATGGCCGGGCGGTGGCCCTGGCGCAGCAATTCTTCTACCATCCAGATGACGTGGGGCGTTTTGCCGGTGCCGCCTACCCGCAGGTTGCCCACATCCACCAGCGGCACGGCGAATGTTTCGCTACGCTTCCAGCCGTAGTCGTACAGCCAGTTGCGTCCAGCCAGCACAACAGCGTAGAGCCAGGAAAGGGGCAGCAGCAGAAAAGTCAGCAGACGGGCCATACGAAACCGCAAAAGTACGCCCGCCCGGCCCCGGCCCCGCGCCGTACTTTTGGCCTATGCCCACCGTTGCCACCCGGTTACCCCTTTTCTTGGCCAATTTCCCGGCCCCGCCCGCTTTGCCGCCTGGCATTGAGGCGCAAAATCCGTTTCAGGAGCCAGCCGTGCAGACGCTGGCCCAGCGCTTCGCCGATAAATTCTATGCCGCAAACCAGTCCCGTGTGGCCCTGCTGGGCATCAACCCCGGCCGGCTGGGCATGGGCCGCACCGGCGTGGCTTTCACCGACCCCGTGGCGCTGCGCGACATCTGCGGCATTGCCAACGACCTACCGCGCGGCCGGCCCGAGTTGTCCACGCAGTTTGTGTACCGCGTGGTAGAAGCGCTGGGCGGCCCGGCCGAGTTCTACCGTCACTTTTTCCTCAGCTCCATCTACCCGCTCGTACTGCTGAACAAGGGGCTGAACTACAATTACTACGACTCTCCCGCCGTCATCAAAGCCCTGTGGCCCGACCTGCAACGCTCGCTCCGTCAGCAGGTGGCCGACTTCGGCCTGCGCCGCGACGTGGCCGTGAGCCTGGGCCGCCGCAACGGCAAGTTCCTCACGAAGCTGAACAAGGAGCTAGGCTTATTCGATAAAATCGTCGTGCTCGACCACCCACGCTACCTCATGCAGTACCGCCGCCGCGACCTGGAAGCCAACGTAGCGAAATACGTGGAAACCTTAGGCAGCCTGCTGGCGCATTAGACCCAACTCAACCCTCAACATTCAAAACTCAACCCTTCCACGATAGTGCCCACCGTTCAAGACCTTACCCGCCTGCTCGAAGCTGCCGCGCCCCTCGCCTACCAGGAAAGCTACGACAACGCCGGCCTGCAGTGTGGCAACCCGCAGGCCGAAATCACCGGCATATTGATAACGCTGGACTGCACGCCCGCGGTAGTGGCCGAGGCCGTGCGGCGCGGCTGCAATGTGGTGGTGGCGCACCACCCGGTCATTTTCCGGCCCCTCAAGCGCCTCACCGGGGCCAATGAAGTCGAGCAAACCATCATCGCCGCGCTCAAAAACGACGTGGCCATTTACGCCGCTCACACCAACCTGGACAACGTGCGCGGCGGCGTGAACGACAAGCTGGCCGAAAAATTAGGGCTTTTGAAAACGCGGGTTTTGGCCCCGCAAAGCGGCACGCTGGCCCGCCTCATCACCTACGTGCCCAACCGGCCCGAAGACCAGCAAACCGACCTCACCGGCCGGGTACTGGCCGCCCTCTACGCCGCCGGCGCGGGCCAGATTGGCCAGTATTCCGATTGCAGCTTCCGCGTGCCCGGCACCGGCACCTTCACTCCCGGCGCGGGCACCCGGCCCGCCATCGGCGCGCCCAACCAGCCCGAAACCGTGGCCGAAATGCGCCTCGAAGTGCTGCTGCCGCTACACCGGCAGGCGGCCGTGCTGCGGGCCTTGCGAGCCGCGCATCCCTACGAAGAAGTTGCCTATGAACTGATTAAGCTGGAAAACGTGCACCAGGAAATCGGGGCAGGTCTGGTGGGCGAACTGCCGGAAGCGCTGGAGCCCGCCGTTTTCCGGCAGCTGCTGAAGCGGCAGCTGCTGGTGCCGGTGGTGCGCCATACGGCGTTCGAAAAACCCATCAAAACGGTGGCCATCTGCGGCGGGGCGGGCGCGTTTTTGATTGGCGCGGCACGCGGCGCGGGGGCCGATGCTTACGTGACCGGCGACGTGAAATACCACGAGTTTTTTGGGGCTGAGGGCCAGCTAATGCTGTGTGATGTGGGCCATTTTGAGAGCGAACAGTTCACCGGCGAGGTATTTCGGGATTTGCTAACGGCCGGATTTTCGCGTACTTTTGCGGTCTTAATCGCTGAAACCCCTACGAACCCCGTTCAATATGACTGCTAAAAGTGCCGCCGTGGCTCCCGCCGACGTTCCCGTAGCCGCCAAGCTCGAAGCCCTGCTCACCCTGCAGCACCTCGACTCGCAGCTCGACGAAATCCGGCGCGTGCGGGGCGATTTGCCCGAGGAAGTGAGCGACCTCGAAGACGAAATTGCTGGCTATGAGGTTCGTGTAAAAAAATTCGACGAAGAAATTCAGGGCCTCAACGACACCATCAAGGCCCGCAAGCAGGCCAGCAAGGATGCCGAGTCGCTCATCAAAAAGTACGACGAGCAGCAGCAGAACGTGCGCAACAACCGCGAGTTCGAAGCCATTGCCAAGGAAATTGAGCTGCAGCGCCTGGAAATTCAGATTTCCGACAAGAAAATTAAAGAAGCCCAGTACCAGATTGACGTGAAAAACGCGGAAATCAGCGGTACGAAGAGCAAGCTGGACGAGCGCCGCAAGGACCTCGACAACAAAAAAGGCGAGCTCGACACCATTGTGGCCGAGAACGAAGAAGAAGAGCGCGGCCTGATGGCTCAGCGCGAGGAAGCCACCAAGCCGGTCGAAGACCGCCTGCTGACGGCCTACACCCGCATCCGCGGCAACGTGCGCAACGGCCTGGCTGTGGTGCTGGTGCGCCGCGACGCCTGCGGCGGCTGCTTCAACACGGTGCCGCCCCAGCGCCAGGCCGACATCATTTCGCACAAGAAAATCATCGTGTGCGAGCACTGCGGCCGCATTCTGGCCGACGTGGAGGCCCGCATAGCCTAAGCGCCACTTTAAGGCCGGTCATCAATCTGATTGACTGACTTATCTCGTAAAAGGAACGGCCTTGGGTCGTTCCTTTTTTGTTCCTACCCCGATGGCGTTAGCGGCAGTTTTTTTGGTGATGGCGAAAGCCGTGAAGCTTCGGTGTGAAGCGGCGCGGGTTGTGGCGGGCCTGCTGGGCGGCTTGTTGCTGATGAGTTTCGGGCCGCCGCAGGCCGCTGCGCCCGAAACAACGCTCGCCCCTGCTGCGCTTGAACCCCTCACGCCCACCAGCCGCCGCGCCTACGCCGAGGTGCTAAAGCTCCGTCTCGATGCGGCCCGCGCCGTGTTGCGGCCCGAGCTGGCCGCCGCGCCAAAGTCACCCGCGCCGCTGCTGGTGGCCAACTGCGCCGACTTTGTGGAGCTGGTGATTTCGCAGGATGCCAGCCGCTACGACGCCCTCACTGACAGCCAGGAAGCGCATTTGGATGCGCTGGATGACGCGCCCGCCAGCGCCCTGCGCGACTACGCCCGGGCCGAAATCACGCTACATCTGGGCCTGAGCCAGTTGCTGTTCAAGCATTTGGTAGTCGGCGGCTACCATTTGCGCAGCGGTTACCACCAGATGCAGGATGTAGTGAAGCATTACCCCAATTTCGCGCCGGCCCGCAAAACCCTGGGCGTGTGCGACTTTGCGGTGGGCGCCATGCCCGAAGGCTACCACTGGCTGCTGCGCCTGTTGGGCCTCACGCCCAGCGTAGAGGCCGGCCTGCGCAATTTGAACATCGCCGCCAGCCAGCCGTCCGACTTTCAGCTCGAAAGCCAGCTGCTGCAGGCCCTGATTCGAGAAAGCTACTACAAGCAGCCGGCCGAAGCCGAGCGCCTGACGGCCCGCCTCACGGCCGAACAGCCCGACAACCTGCTTTTCGCCTATGTGCGTATGAGCGTGGCCAAGCGCCAGCACCACGCCGACGCGGCCCTGGCCGCCTACCGCGGCCGCCCCACCGGCCTGGCTTACCTGCCCGTGCCCTACCTGCACCACATGGCCGCCGACCTGCTGCTGTACCGGGGCGACTACGTGGCTTCGGAACGCGAGAACCTGGCGTTTCTGCACGAGTCGAAGAGCCAGCACTACCGCAAGGATGCCGCCTTCAAGCTGTACCTGGCGGCGTGGCTGGGCAGCCAGCCGGCCGCCACCATGGCCCGCTACCGCGCCCTCATCAACCAGCCCGGCCCGGCCGACGTGGAAGAAGACACCTACGCTCAGCATTATTATGACGAGGCCCGCGCGCTGAACCCCATCCTCACCCGCGCCCGGCTGCAGTCCGACGGTGGCTACGACCGTGAGGCGCTGGCAACGCTGCGCGGCTTCCGGCCCACAGCCACCACGCTCTGGCGCGACCGTATTGAGGCCCCGTACCGCCGCGCCCGGGCCTTTCAGGGGTTGGGGCAGCTCGATTCGGCCTGGTTTTATTTTGAAGCGACACTGACCGAAGCCGGACCGAAAGCACCGTACTACTATGCGCCGCAAGCGGCTTTGCAGCAAGGCTATATGGCGCAAAGCGTGGGCAACAAGCCCATTGCCCGCAAGTATTTCCTCAAGGCCCTGGCCTACCCTTGGCACGAGTACAAGAACAGCACCGATGCCAAGGCCAAGCTGGCGCTGCGCACGCTGAAGTAGGTCTGCGTGGCTATTTAGCCCGAACTTTGGCCTTCGGCTGGCCCGGTTCGCCAAGTGGCGGGCCGCATTGACGGTTGGGTTTTCTGCTGCTCCCGTGTCTGAAGTTTCTGCTGCATCTTCCTGTATCATCGTTGCGCTGGCCGAGCTGCCGGCCGACTTCCGGGCGCGGGCCTTGCGCTGGGCGGCGGGCTTCGCGCATTGCGCCTACTTCGAGCCCAACGATTCAACTTACCCCGAAGGCCCGTTTAAGCGTCTGCTGGCCGTAGCCGCCCAAGCGGACGCTGGCGATGCGCCGGGCACACTGGCCGAATTGCAGCCCTGGCTGGACCAGGCCGGTGCGGCGCCGTGCTGCGGCTTCGTGACCTACGATGTTAAGAACGAGATTGAGGCTTTGAGCAGCACTAATTACGCTGGCTTCGGCTGGCCGCAGCTACACTTTTTCCGGGCCGAAACGTGGCTGCGCTGGCGCGGCAATTACCTCGAAATCCACGGCAATAATCAGGATGTGCTTGGCCAGATTCTGGCCACCGCCGTGCCCGCGTCTGCCCCGCTGCTAGTACCAAGCCTACGCCCGCGCCTGCCCCGGGCAGATTATCTGAGCGCCGTAGAAGCCGTGCGCGAAGACATTCTTAGTGGCGAAGTATATGAGCTTAACCTGTGCCAGGAATTTTATGCCGAAGGCGTGGCCCTGGCCCCGGTCGACGTATTCGAGCGCCTGAATGCTGCCTCGCCAGCACCGTTCGCTGGCTTTCTGCGCTGGCACGACCATTTCTTGCTCTGCGCTTCCCCCGAACGGTTTGCGGCCCGGCGCGGCTCGCGCATCATCTCGCAACCCATTAAGGGCACCATCGGGCGTGGTACTACGTCAGCGGAAGACGAGCAGCAGCGTGAAATTCTGTTGCACGACGAAAAAGAGCGCGCCGAAAACCTGATGATTGTGGACCTCGTGCGCAACGACCTCGCCCGCGTGGCCCGCACCGGCACGGTGCAGGTGCCCGAGCTGTTCGGCCTCTACCCTTTCCGCCACGTGTGGCAGATGATTTCGACCGTAACCGCCGAACTGCGACCGGATGTTGACTTTGTGGACGTGCTGCGCGCCGCCTTCCCGATGGGCTCGATGACCGGGGCACCCAAAATCCGCGCTATGCAACTCATTGAGCATTACGAGCGCAGCCGGCGCGGCCTCTACAGCGGCAGCCTGGGCGTAGTGTGGCCCGGCGGCAACTTCGATTTCAATGTCGTCATCCGCAGCCTGCAGTACCGGGCCGACACCGGTTACCTCAGCTTCCAGGTCGGCTCGGCCATCACCTACGATTCGGTGCCGGAGCGCGAATACGAGGAGTGTCTGCTGAAAGCCCGGGCCATGCTGCAAGTGCTCAGTTCAGTTATCAGTGAGCAGTGAACCGTTGGCTCGCGCAAAAACAGGTAGCGCTGGCCGTTTATTGCTCACTGATAACTGTTAACTGATTCAGCCCTGCCATTCTGTCATTTTAGCCCGGGCCAGCGTATCTTTGTCCCCCGCCGAAAAGCGTTTCAAATATGGCCCAACCCCTGTTAACCCTTGATTTTTTAGATAAAGCTGCGCCCACCGCCGAGGCTACGCCCAGCGGCGACGTGCGCATCACGGCTGCTACCCGCACCGGTCGCCAGCGCAAGCTCTACATCGAGAGCTATGGCTGCCAGATGAATTTCTCGGACTCCGAAATTGTGTCGAGCATTCTGTTTGATGAAGGTTTCGACACCACCGACGACCTCGCCAACGCCGACCTCGTGCTGCTCAACACCTGCTCCATCCGCGAGAAGGCCGAGCAGACCGTGCGCATGCGCCTCAAGCAAATTAACTCGCACAAAAAGCGCAAGCCCGGCATGCTGGTGGGCGTGCTTGGCTGCATGGCCGAGCGCCTGAAAAGCAAGTTTCTGGAAGAAGAGAAAATCGTCGACCTCGTGGTCGGCCCCGATGCCTACCGCGACCTGCCTGGCCTCATTAGCCAGGTAGAGGGTGGCCAGAAAGGCGTGAACGTGCTGCTGAGCCGCGAGGAAACCTACGCCGACATCACCCCCGTGCGCCTGAACTCGAACGGCGTGATGGCCTTCATCAGCATCATGCGCGGCTGCGACAACATGTGCTCGTTCTGCGTGGTGCCCTTTACCCGCGGCCGCGAGCGCAGCCGCGACGCCCACAGCATCATCGAAGAAGCCAGCGCGTTGGTGGCAGCTGGTTATAAAGAGGTTACGCTGCTGGGCCAGAACGTGGACTCCTACAAATGGGCCTCGGCTGATGGAACCGAGCACGTCAACTTCGCCCAGTTGCTGGAGCGCGTGGCCCTCATCAGCCCCAAGCTGCGGGTGCGCTTCTCCACCTCGCACCCCAAGGACATCACCGACGAGGTGCTGCACACCATGGCGCGCCACGAAAACATCTGCAAGTACATCCACCTGCCCGCCCAGAGCGGCAACTCGCGCGTGCTGGCCCTGATGAACCGCACCTACGACCGGCCCTGGTACGAAGAGCGGGTGAACCGCATCCGTGAAATTCTGGGCGACGACTGCGCCATCTCGACCGACATGATTGCCGGTTTCTGTTCCGAAACCGAGGAAGAGCATCAGGACACGCTCAGCCTGCTCGACCTGGTGAAGTACGACATGGCCTACAACTTCTTCTACTCGGAGCGCCCCGGCACGCTGGCCGCCCGCAAGCTGGCCGACGACATTCCGCTCGAAACCAAGAAGCGCCGCCTGCAGGAAATCATCGACCGCCAGCAGCTGCACGCCCGCGCCCGCTACGCCCGCATGGTAGGCAAAGTGCATACCGTGTTGGTAGAAGGCCCCTCGAAACGCTCGGCTGAGCATCTGAGCGGCCGCAACGACCAGAACCAGGTGGTAATTTTTCCGAAGCAAAACTTCAAGAAAGGCGACTACGTGCAGGTACTGGCCACCAGCACCACCGGCGCGGCTCTGCTGGGCGAGGCGGTTTAGATTGGTTTTTGGTTAATTGTTGTTGGTTTTTGGCTTGTGCAATTCACAGTCTTCCTTAATTGTAGTTGATGGAGCCAGTTAATAAGCAGCAACAGAATTACAAGGACCTACGTGTGTGGCAGCATAGTCGTGAATTGGTTAAGCAGATTTATCTGTTAACGCATTCATTTCCGAATGATGAAAAATTCGGCCTTACCAGCCAAATGCGCCGAGCGGCGGTATCGGTGCCATCCAATATTGGTGAGGGCAGTGGTCGCCAACATCCACGCGACACCATTCAATTTCTGGTGGTTGCTCGTGGGTCGCTTTACGAACTGGAAACCCAATGCTATTTGGCCTTCGACTTGGATTTTATCAGCCAGAAACAACTAGAAATAATAGAAGAGCGAATCGTGTCTTGCGTCCAGCTAGTGCAGGGATTTATTCGCTACTACCGTTCACTTGGTTGATGGAAATGGCTGAACGAGCCAACAACCAACAACCAACAACCAAAAACCAGAATTGACACCTTCCGAAATCCAATCCATCAAGCTCCGGTTCGGCATTATCGGCAACGCGCCGGCGCTGAACTACGCCATTCAGGTGGCCGCGCAGGTTGCGCCTACTGATATGACGGTGCTCATTACCGGCGAAAGCGGGTCGGGCAAGGAGTCATTTTCCAAGATTATTCACGCGCTGTCGCCGCGCAAGCACGGGCAGTTCATCGCCATCAACTGCGGTGCTATTCCCGAGGGCACGATTGATTCGGAGCTATTTGGCCACGAAAAAGGCTCTTTCACCGGGGCCAACGAGGCTCGCAAGGGCTACTTCGAAGTGACCAACGGTGGCACCATTTTCCTGGATGAAATCGGCGAGATGCCGCTGGGCACCCAGGCCCGCCTGCTGCGCGTGCTGGAGAACGGCGAGTTTATTCGGGTAGGTTCCAGCAAGGTACAGAAAACCGACGTGCGCGTGGTGGCCGCCACCAACGTGAACCTGCTCGACCGCGTGCAGGCCGGCACCTTCCGCGAAGACCTGTACTACCGCCTCAATACGGTGCCCATTACGGTGCCGCCGTTGCGCGAGCGTGGCGAAGATATCTACCTGCTGTTCCGCAAGTTTGCTTCGGATGCGGCCGAGCGGTATCGCACGCGGCCCATCACGCTGCTGCCCGACGCCGTGCCGGTGCTCACGCGCTTCCGCTTCCCTGGCAACATCCGCCAGCTCAAGAACATCGCCGAGCAGATGTCGGTGCTCGAAACCGAGCGCGACGTGGATGCCCGCCGCCTGGCTCCCTACCTGCCGCAGGACCAGGCCAGCCGCCTGCCCATGCTGCTCGGCGGCCCGGGCGCGGCCGATGGCTCGGCCGCCGGCAATTACTCGGAGCGCGACCTGCTCTATAAAATCCTGTTCGACATGCGCCGCGACATGACGGACCTCAAGAAAATGGTGCTGGAACTGGCCTCGGGCCAGCGCCCACACGAGGCCCAGGAGCTGCTGCGTCAGAACAGCCACCTCTTCAGCAATACGGGCGCGGCGGCGGCGTTTGATGGCAACGGTGGCAATGAATACTTCCTGCCGGCGCCCGCCAGCCCCTACCACAGCGAGCCCACGACCAGCTACGACGACGAAACCCCGGTGGAAGATATTCCGCACGAAACTGAGGAAGAAACGCTGTCGCTCGACGTGAAGGAACGGGAAATGATTCTCAAGGCCCTCAAAAAGCACAACAACAAGCGCAAATACGCTGCTCACGACCTGGGCATTTCGGAGCGTACCCTCTACCGCAAACTCAAGCAGTATGACCTGGAGCAAGTTTGATTTTAAGCCGCAAGCCGCAAGCTGCAAGCTGCAAGCTTTTTATAAGCTAAATGCTTGGCGCTATGTACTGGCTTGCAGCTTGTGGCTTGTAGCTTGTAGCTCATTGACCAGCTGCGGCATCTACTCGTTCAACGGCACCAACATTGACCCGGCGGTGCGCACCATTTCCATTGCCACCATTCAGAACAACTCGCCGCAGGGGCCGGCGTTTCTGACGCAGCGCTTCACCGAAGACCTCAAGGACTACTTCCAGCGCAACACCAACCTGCGGCTGGTACCCCGCGACGGCGACCTGCAGTTCGACGGCAACATCATCGCCTACGACTTTGCGCCCGCCTCCATTCAGCAAGTAGGCGGCGTGTCGCAGGCGGGCTCGAACCGGCTGACCATTCAGGTAAAAATCCGCTTCACCAACTCGAAGGACGACAAGCAGAGCTTCGAGCAGGTGTTTCAGAATTTCGACGACTACCCCGCCAACCGCAACATCGCCACCATCAACAGCGACCCCACGGCGGTGCGGACGACGACCGACAAAATCATTACCGACATCTTCAATAAGTCGGTGGCCAACTGGTAAGTGGTTCGCCGCCAGCAGGCGCGAAAAAGAACAGTCAATTTATTGCGGGTAACTGCCAACGGGTTAGCGCCGAACCGTTTTTTTGTGGCGAAAAGGCTGTGGGCGTTTGCGTAAATTAGCGTAATGTTGCGCCCCGCTTCGTGGCCCCAGGGCCCGAATTACGGATGCAACGCTGTTTCTGCTCTTCTTTTCTCCTCACCCTCGTGACCCGCGCCACCCTTCTGCACGTTCTGGAACGCCCCACCGCCCTGGGGCCGGCCGAGGTGCGCGAGCTCGAGCAGTTGGCCCAGGCATTCCCTTACTGCCAGACGGCCCACCTGCTGCTGGCCAAAGCGGCCCACGACCAGGGCACCATGCTGGCCGGCCAGCGCCTGCGCCGCGCCGCCACCTACGCCGCCGACCGCACCCTCCTGCGCCGCCTGATTGAGCAGGAAGAACCAGCTGCCGCGCCGGAACCCGTAATACTGCCCGCGCCGCCGCACCCACTTGATTTGGTGGACTGGCCCGACGAATACGTGCCGCCCACCACTGCGCCACCGGTAGCCCCGCCGCTGCCCGTTGCGGTAGCGGCTCCGGCTCCGGCCGAAGCGTTGCCCCCGGTTGCCCCACCGCCCGCTCCTGCGCCACCGCCCCCCCCCACTCCCGTTGCGGATGCGCCGGCGACGGTAGCCGAGACTCCCGCCCCGCCGGTGGTCTCTGCCCAGCCCGAGTTGGTCGCGGTGCCAGAACCAGTGCCAGCACCCGAGCCTGCGCCGACAGCCGTTGCGCCACCAGCATTGCCCGTCGCGCCAGAGTTGCCCGCTGCCGCTCTGGTAAGTAAGGCAGCAGCAGTTGAGCCGATTGAGGCGCCTGCAGCCATACTTATAGCAGCAGCGCCAGCCGAAATTACGGCGGCGCCCGCTGCGGCGGAAACAGTGCCAGAGGTTGCCATTATAATTCCGGCGGTTCCTGAAATTGAAATCCCGACCGCAGTTAATGCAGAAGCAGCCATCATAGAAGTAGCTGCTGAAGAAGCAATTGCTGCAGAAATAATTGTTGTCGAAACTGAGCCTATTCCAGTTGCGCCCGAAGCGGGTGCGCCAGTTGAGACAGAGGCCCACCCCGCTTCGATTGCTGAAGCGGCCCTGCCACTGGCCGAGCCCTTGCCAGTTACCCCTGCTATTCTGGACGCTGCAGCGGCTGCGCCAGCCCCGGCAGTCCTTATCGCATCAGCCGTTTCTGCACCAGTTGTTGCGGAACCCGAAGCGGAGTTGCCGCCGCAAGCCCCGGCCATTCGCCCGCCGGTGGAAGTGGGCGAAGCCCGGTTCGAATTCGGGCTGGCCGACCCTGCGCCAGCCCCGGCCGTACCGACCTACGAGCTGCCCGGCCTGATTGACGAATGGGCCGCCTCGGCCGTCACCCGCAGCCTGGGGAGCCCCGACGCGCTGGCTGCGGCGCCCCCGGCCCCGGTCGCGCCGGTTTTCACCCCGGCCGCCTTCACCGGCGATGCCGTGGTGGGCTACGCATTTGGCGAAAGCAGCCGCCTGGGCCTCTCAATGCAGTTGCTGGATTTGCTGGCCGCCAGGGCCGAAGTGGCCGAAATCGCTTCGGCCGTAGTGGCCGCCGCCCAGCCGCCCGCCAGCGCCCTTCCGCCCACCGGCACCTTCTTCGAGCCCGACCCGCTGCTGCTCGACCATTGGGCCACACACCGCCCGGCTGCGCCCGAGCTGCCCTCCACCGTCGACCTCATCAACAACTTCCTCAAGCGCCAGCCGCGCCTCACGCGGCCCGCTATGCTGCCGCCTTCGGCCGGCGGCCAGGCCGATTTGAGCGTGCGCAGCACCCGCGCCGAACCCGACCTAGTGTCGGAAAATTTGGCCCGAATCTTCGTGCGGCAGGGCAAAACCGCCCGGGCCATTGAGATTTATGAAAAGCTGATGGTGAAACAGCCGGAAAAAATGGCGTACTTTGCGCTCCAAATTCAGTCCTTGCAACCTTCTGCGTAATCCGCAGCTTTCTTTTTTAACCTTTCATGTACACTGCGCTCATCATCCTCATTCTTCTGGTGTGTTTCCTGCTGGCCCTGGTGGTGCTGGCCCAAAACCCGAAAGGGGGCGGAATTTCCAGCCAGTTCAGCGCCGGCGGCGCAGCCAGCATGATGGGCGTGAAACGCACCGGCGACCTGCTCGAAAAGCTTACCTGGGGCTTCGCTATTGGCTTGGTGGTGCTTTCTCTGGGCTCGCACATCCTCACCTCGACCGGCGGTGGCCCAGTGCGCAGCGTGAACCAGGAGCGCGCCCTGCAAACCAAATTGCCCGCACCTTCGGCTCCGGTTGGCCCGGCTCCGGCTGCTGCTCCCGGTGCCAATGCTCCGGCTACCGCGCCGGCCCAGCCTGCTCCGGCTCCAGCTCCGGCACAACCTGCCAAGTAAATTCTTAAAAGCATCCGATGCTTTGTTGCCCAAGCCGGCACTTTCCTTCGGGAAGTGCCGGCTTTCGTTTTTTAACCCTGCCAGTCGCTTGCTCGATTCCTGCCGCTCTTTCTTGTCGCACGGCAACCTTTTGCGGGCTTTTTACGACTACTGCCCCGGCCTTATCCCGCCACTTCTGCCAGTTAGTATGCCCATTTTGTCAGGTTTGGCGGGCTGGCACGGGAAGTGAGACAGGGCCGGACACCTAGTTTTTAAACTTAATCCAACCCAAATACACCCAAAATGGCACTTAGCATGAAACCGCTGGCCGACCGCGTCATTGTTCGCGCCGCCGCCGCCGAGGAGAAAACCAAATCCGGCATCATCATCCCCGATACGGCCAAGGAGAAGCCCCAGCGTGGCGAAGTTGTGGCCGTGGGCGAAGGCAAAACCGCCGACAGCGGCACCATCATCAAGCCGCAGGTGAAAGTGGGCGACCAGGTGCTCTACGGCAAGTACGCCGGCACCGAAATCACCGTCGACGGTGAGGACTACCTCATCATGAAGGAGTCGGACATTTTCGCCGTGCTCTAAGCCCCAGGCTTAAGCTGACCGAAACACCAACATTTCACCCTCCCAATTACTCCAACCCCAGAAATGGCTAAGAACATCCAATTCGACACCGAAGGCCGCGCCCGTTTGCAGGCCGGTGTGAACAAACTGGCGAACGCCGTGAAAGTGACCCTCGGCCCCAAAGGCCGCAACGTCATCATCGACAAAAAATTCGGCGCTCCCTCGATTACCAAGGACGGCGTGACCGTAGCCAAGGAGATTGAGTTGCGCGACCCCATCGAGAACATGGGCGCCCAGCTCGTGAAAGAAGTAGCTTCGAAAACGGCCGACCAGGCTGGCGACGGCACCACTACGGCTACCGTACTGGCCCAGGCCATCTACACCGCCGGCTCGAAAAACGTGGCTGCGGGTGCCAACCCGATGGATTTGAAGCGCGGCATCGACAAGGCAGTTATTGCTGTTGTTGCTAACCTGAAATCGCAGTCGAAGAAAATCGAGAACTCCGCGGAAATCGCCCAAGTGGGTGCCATTTCGGCCAACAACGACATGGAAATTGGCAAAATGATTGCCGACGCCATGGACAAAGTGGGCAAGGAAGGCGTCATCACCGTAGAAGAAGCCCGTGGCACCGAAACCGAAGTGAAGACGGTGGAAGGCATGCAGTTTGACCGCGGCTACCTCTCCCCTTACTTCGTGACCAACCCCGAGAAAATGGAGGTTGAGTTCGACTCGCCTTACGTCCTCATCTACGATAAGAAGGTGAGCACCATGAAGGAGCTCCTGCCCGTGTTGGAGCAGGTACTGCAGACCGGCAAGCCCCTCGTCATCATCTCGGAAGACGTGGATGGTGAGGCTCTCGCAACCCTCGTGGTGAACAAGCTGCGCGGCTCGCTGAAAATTGCCGCCGTGAAGGCTCCTGGCTTCGGCGACCGTCGCAAGGCTATGCTGGAAGACATTGCCACCCTCACGGGCGGTACCGTTATCAGCGAAGAGCAGGGCTACAAGCTCGAAAACGCTACCCTGGAGTACCTCGGCACGGCGGAGAAAATTATCATCGACAAGGACAACACCACCATCGTAAACGGCAAAGGCTCGAAAGAAGCCATCAGCGGCCGCGTGGCCCAGATTAAGGCCCAGATGGAAACCACCACGTCGGACTACGACAAGGAGAAACTGCAGGAGCGCCTCGCTAAACTGAGCGGCGGCGTGGCTATTCTCTACATCGGTGCTTCGACTGAGGTTGAGATGAAAGAGAAGAAAGACCGGGTTGACGATGCCCTGCACGCCACCCGCGCCGCCGTTGAGGAAGGCGTGGTACCCGGCGGTGGTGTGGCCCTGGTGCGCGCTCTGGAAGCCCTCGACGCGGTGGACACCCACAATGCTGACGAGCGCACCGGCGTGAACATCATCCGCACGGCTCTAGAGGCTCCCCTGCGCACCATCGTAGCCAATGCCGGCGGTGAAGGTTCGGTAGTGGTGCAGAAAGTGCGCGACGGCAAAGGCGACTACGGCTACAACGCCCGCGAAGACCGTTACGAAAACCTGGTGGCCGCTGGCATCATCGACCCCACCAAGGTGACCCGTCTGGCCCTCGAAAACGCTGCTTCCATCGCCGGCTTGCTGCTGACGACCGAAGCCGTGATTTCGGACGAGCCCGAGCCTAAAGATGCTGGCCATAGCCACGGCGACGGCGGCATGGGCGGTATGGGTGGCATGGGCGGCATGATGTAAGTCGAGCCGCTGGCAGCTTCCTGCTGTTAGCTTAAGAGAAAGCCCCGCTGGCGTTGCCGGCGGGGCTTTTTTGTTAGACGTTATCCGTGTGGTTAGGTGCGAGGGATTTGTTAAAGGCGTACGAAGCGTTGGTCAGGACATATGATGTGGTGACCAAGACGTGTAAAGGCTTGGTCGGGGCGTACGAAGCCTTGGCAAGGTTGTACAAGGCGTTAGTAAGTGGATATGAAGTGCCGAAAAAGGAGTACGGAGCCCTAGCCGCTACGTACGCGGTCTGGGGAAATAGCTACGATGCGCTGCGTACGTAGGTCAGTTGTTACGTTAATTGCTGGGCTTAATTTTCACAAACGCTAGTGCTACTATGCTCGCTACAGCAGTGCCCAAACCTACCCAGTTGTAACGAAGCGCCTGACATAAATTGCGGCCATTTACTACCGAGATGCAGGCCTTATCCTCTATTTCATATTTGAGGCTGACCATTGTATTAACAATGCCCAGACCAAAAAGCAGAAACGCAAGGGCTGCCAAAGTTTGTAAGACGCGATGGATTTTTAGCGGCATTTATTGCTTAGTAGTTGTTCCGAAGATAAAGAAAAAGCCCCCGATGCTACTGCGTCGGGGGCTTTTTCGGGAAGATAAAGCTACGGGCCTTACGCCTGCGCGACCGGCGCGGGGTAGTTGCGGGCGTCCATCATCTTGGCCAGCTTGCCGCTGATGAGGAACAGGATGGCGGCGGCGGCAGCGGCCGATACCACGAACACCATGAAGAAGTCGTAGAGATTGGTGATGTGGAAGCCCAGCAGCACCGGCGCGGGGGCCGTCGATTTGGGGTCGGGATAGAGGCTGCTCATGTAGCCGGCGAGGTAGTTGGCGGCGGCGTTAGCCAGGAACCATACGGCCATCAGCAACGAGGCAAATTTGGCGGGGGCCAGCTTGTTCACCAGCGACAGGCCGATGGGCGACAGGCACAGCTCGCCCACCGAGTGCAGGAAGTAGAGCGCCACCAGGAAGAACATGCTCACCTTCACGCCGGGCTGCAGGTTGTGCACGCCGAAGCACATCACCAGGTAGCCGGCGGCCAGCATGGCCAGGCCGATGGACATTTTGAGGGGGGATGGCGGCTCGGCGCCGCGGCGGCCCAGGGCCGTCCAGACCATGGCCATGAGCGGCGCGCCCACCACCACGAAGATGGCGTTCAGGTTCTGGAAGATACTGGCGGGCAGTTCGAAACCGAAGATGGTGCGGTTCATCTGCTCATCGGCGAAGAAGGTGAGCGAAGCCGGAGCCTGCTCGAACGCCGCCCAGAAGAACACCACGAAGAACGACACAATGAAAATCACCATGATGCCCTTTACATCGGCCCCGCTGAGGGACTTGTCGCTGAAAATCATGTAGGTGATGCCCAGCACGGCCACGCCCAGCAGCGGCGCGATGGTGGGGAATTTGGCCGAATCGAGCCACAGAATGCCCAGGATGATGGCCAGCAGCACCGGCAACAGCGCGTACACGCCCATGATGCCACCCGAAATGGCGGGCGTTTCGCCCACCTGCACGCCTTCCGGCGTGTGCAGGTACTTGTCCTTACCCCAGTTGAACACCACCGTGCCCAGCAGCATGGCAATGCCGCAGGCCAGGAACGCCCAGCGGAAGTCGGCCGGGTTGCCGGTGTCGCCGATGAGGCTGGTGATGGTGTTGCCGATGAACGAGCCCAGGTTGATGCCCATGTAGAAGATGGTGTAGGCCGCGTCCTTGCGCTTATCGGCCGGGCTGTAGAGGGAGCCCACCATGCTCGAAATATTGGGTTTGAAGAAACCGTTGCCCACAATCATCACGCCCAGGCCGAGGTACAGCATCCAGTGGCTCAGGGCGTGGGTGCTTTCGGGGCCGTAGTTCGAAGCCGAGAAGAACAGGGTGAACTGGCCCAGCGCCATCAGCAGGCCGCCCGTGAGGATGGAGCGCCGGTTGCCCCAGTACCGGTCCGAGATAAAACCGCCGATGAGGGGCGTGAGGTACACCAGACTGGTGTAGCCGCCGTAGAACTTCGACGCGAAGGCCTTGTCCATCATCATGGCCTTGGTGAGGAACAGCACCAGCACGGCGCGCATGCCGTAGTAGCTGAACCGCTCCCACATTTCGGTGGCGAACAGCAGGTACAGCCCCTTGGGGTGGCTCGTGGATTCCGCCGACAGCGGTTGCTCGGTCTGAGCAGGAACAGTTTGCATAGAGGAAACTAGAGTGGGAAAATGAGATGACAACGGGTGAAACCAACCCCAATGCGCAAGCAATGCAGTACGGGCACGGTAAATCTAGGAAAGATTCGGCAGTATGAGGCCGTAAGGGCCAGGTTGGGCTAATTACAATGCCTGTCATCCTGAGCGCCGCGAAGGACCTTATCACGCCTGCGGTAGTTGATTACTGCGAACCGTTCTGCGGTGATAAGGTCCTTCGCGGCGTTCAGGATGACAAGGAAGCATCTACTTTGCCCGTTTTGCCCGCTCCCTCGCTTCTGTAAGCCTTGGCCCGGTAGGCCCCGGGGGCCAGCCCGGTTTGCTTGCGGAAAAACCGGGTGAAGTAGCCGGGGTCGACGAACTGAAGCTCGTAGGCGATTTCGGCCACTGAGAGCGAGGTATATAAGAGGAAGTTGTGGGCCTTGCGGATGAGGTGGGCCTGCACTACCTGCTGGGCAGTTTTGCCCTTCACGGCCTGGCAAATGCGGTTGAGGTGCACCTGCGTAATCTTCAGCTCGCGGGCGTAGTCCGAGATTTTGCGGCTGAAATCGGGCGTGCGCTCAATGGCCTTCTGGAACTCGCGATAGTAGTGCAAGGCTCGGTTAGGGCTCTCCTGCTTGCGGCGGTTGTGCTGCAGCAGCCGGAAAATCTTCACGAATAGCAGCTTGAAATAGCCATTCAGCGCGAGCTGCTTGCCCGGCAGCTCGGCGTGAATCTCCTGATGAATCTGCATTTCCAAATCGAGCAAATCGCCGAAGGTGACTTCGGTGTTGAACTCCGATAGGATGTGCACCGCATTCACTTCAACCAGCACGCCCGGCGTGGCCTGCAGAATGGTATCGAGCAGCGCTTCCGAAAGCGTGAGCGTGCGCCCCCGCACCTGCGGGCTGAACGTGAAGCCGTGTACCGTATTGGCCGGGATGATGACGAGGCAGGGAGTGCGCAGTGCCACCGGCTCGGGCGCTTCAAAGGCGGCGCGGCCGGCTTCGAGGAAGAACAGCTGGAACAGGTTTTCGTGCAGGTGGGGCTTGAGGCCCCAGTCGGTGGCTCGGGGGCGCGGCGCGATGAGCTGGCTGGCCAGATAGTCGTGCGAGAGCTGGGCCTTGGCGTCGCCGTAGAGGCCGTGGTAGCGAGCAATGTTGGTGGGCATAACGAAAGAAAAAAGCAGGACAAAGCAAACCAATCGGCCGCCCGTTCGTATGTGCCGTTCCGCCGATTTGGCCCCGTAGCGCCCCGAGGAGGCAGTTACGGGAACGAAATCGGAGAGCCGGGCAGTGGCAGGTTTAATTTGTCCCAGTAAAGAAACGAATTGTTTCACTACCGGCCGGCCGCCCGATTCTACCTTTGCATTCTCAAAAGCGAGTATTCCCACCCAACCCCTTCGTAGTCATGTCCGCAGCTCCCACCAATGCCGCCGATGTCCGGAATCGTTTGCAGCCCCTGGGCTTCACCGAAACTGCTACCGTCCACCTCAATTTAACGCCTGCCGAGCTCGTAGAGCACGCTTTGCGCAACGGCGAGGGCTCCCTCACCGACACCGGCGCGCTGATGGCTGACACCGGCAAATTCACCGGCCGCTCGCCCAAAGACCGGTTCGTGGTGAAGGACGCCAACACCGCCGACAGCGTGTGGTGGGGCGACATCAACATCCCCTTCGAGGCCGACAAGTTCGACCAGCTACACCAGAAAATGGTGGCTTACCTGGCCGACAAGGACATTTATGTGCGTGAAGCCTACGCCGGCGCCAACCCCGACTACCAGTTGAAGCTGCGCGTGGTGAACGAGCAGGCCTGGCACAACCTGTTTTGCTACAACATGTTCCTGCGCCCCACCGAAGGCGCAGATACGACCTGGACGCCCGACTTCAGCATCATCTGCGCCCCCGGCTTCGAGGCCGACCCGGCCGTGGACGGCACCCGCCAGCCCAACTTCGCCATCATTAACTTCACCAAGAAGATGATTCTGATTGGCGGCACGGGCTACGCCGGCGAAATGAAAAAAGGCATTTTCGGTGTGCTGAACTACCTGCTGCCTCACGAGCACAACACGCTGAGCATGCACTGCTCGGCCAACGTGGGCGAGAAGGGCGACACGGCCGTGTTCTTCGGCCTGTCGGGCACCGGCAAAACGACGCTTTCGGCCGACCCCAACCGCGGCCTCATCGGCGACGACGAGCACGGCTGGACGCCCAACGAAGGCATTTTCAACTTCGAAGGCGGCTGCTACGCCAAGGTGATTGATTTGAGCCAGGAGAAGGAGCCCCAGATTTGGGACGCCATCCGCTTCGGCTCCATCGTGGAAAACACGCGCTTCATCCCCGGCACGCACACGGTGGACTACGCCAACAAATCGGTGACGGAAAACACGCGCACCGCCTACCCCATCAACTTCATCGACAACGCCATTGAGCCCGGCGTGGCCGATGCGCCGAAGAACATTTTCTTCCTCACGGCCGATGCGTTCGGCGTGATTCCGCCCATCAGCAAGCTCGATAAGTCGCACGCCATGTACCTGTTCATGTCGGGCTACACGGCTAAGGTAGCCGGCACCGAAATGGGCGTAACTGAGCCGCAGACGACGTTCTCGGCCTGCTTCGGCGCGGTGTTCCTGCCGCTGCACCCCACCAAGTACGCCGAGATGCTGGGCCAGAAGATGGACGAAAACCCCGACATCAACGTGTGGCTCATCAACACCGGCTGGACCGGCGGCAGCTACGGCACCGGCTCGCGCATGAAGCTGCCCTACACCCGCGCCATGATTACGGCCGCCCTCAACGGCCAGCTCGACGAGGTGAAATTCACCAAGCACCCCGTGTTTGGTATGATGGTGCCCGGCGCCGTGCCCGGCGTGCCCTCCGAAATCCTGGACCCGCGCAACACCTGGGCCGATAAAGACGCCTACGACCGCACCGCCAACTCGCTGGCCGAGAAGTTCGTGACCAACTTCCAGAAGTACGCCGAGTACGCTAACGAAGAAATCCTGGCCGGTGCCCCGCGCGTCGCCGTCGAAGCCTAACCAATTCCCTTTCCTCCACACTTCCCCCTATCCTACCGCGTTTCACTCACCTACTAAAAGCCCCGCCAGTTGCAGCTGGCGGGGCTTTTGCGTTTTAAACAAGCTGAATAACCGTTACTACAAAGCAACTATTGGCTGCGTCTGTGCTCTCGTTACATCGACAATTTGCTGCAACACCCCCAACAGCTTGCCGGGGTCGCTGATGAGATAACGGGTTTCGTCGAGCGTGAAGACGTTGTTTTCAAAACAGAGAAAACGCCATTCGATACCGGTGGTAGAGCAGCCGTAAAGGCGGGAAACGGGCTTTTTGTCCCGCTCATTCAGCTGGGCCGCGCCCACGAGTTGGGCCGCGCATTGAGCGGTTCCCTGTTCCACGTCCTGTTTTTTGGCTTCCGTGATGCAGAAAACCGGAGCCAGCACGAAATCCTGAAGGCGGGTAAAGGAGAAGATAAAGTCGCATTCTCCATTAAGGCCTCTGGCAGGGTCGATATCGAGATAGGCCCCCGAGAGAATGGCAAACTGATGCTGGTTGCGCTTGGCCAGTTCCAGCAGAATAGGGGTCACCAGCCGCTCAGAACGTGATTTTTCGCTACCAAAGCCAATGCTGTTGGCCCGTTCCAGGGCTTCCACCAGCCAGGGACTGGGGGCAATGGACACGACCTGCGGAAACAAGTCACTGCCCTGAAACGTCACGTTGAAGTCGTTGCGCAGGCGTTCGGGGGTAAAATCACTATAGGCCATGCCCAAAAATACGCGCTATTTCTTTGGCTTCTTCGGCTTCGGCAGAGGCTCGGGAAAGCGGGCCTGCATCATGGCCGTCATCGCTTCCAGCAAGGCCTGCGGGTCGAAAACCGGGCGGGGCGGCGGCGGGTTGGCTGCCATCTGGCGCTGGTATTCGGCCAGCATCTGGTTTTCGCCGGCCACGATTTCGCGCAGGTGGCTCAGGTCGAGGTTGTATTCGGCGAGCGCGAACTCTTCGGAGTCGAACTTGCCGAGGCCGGCGTACTCGGCGGGCATGCGCTTGCGCTTGCCGACGGCTTTTTCGGCCAGCACGTCGAGCAGCTGCTCGTAGCCGGGGAAGCCGCCGATGTCCTCCGGTGGGGCGGCGCGCTTGCCGGTGAGGCAGCGTACGGCGGGCGTGGGGTGGCCGGCGGCCAGCGGAATTACCTTTTCCACTACAATGTCGTGCTCCCAGTAGTCGCCAAAATCGTAGACGTAAGTGAGCTTGTCTTTGGGCTTGGCTAGCACTTCATCGAGCGTAGTTTCGCGCGGGTCAAGTTGCCACTCGGGCATGTTATCTGCATCGCCGGGCAGCACGGGCGGCGAGCCGGTGAGAAAGTCATTGATAGAACCCCGCCCCTGCCGAAACTCGAACAGGTGGCTGTTCTGCCAGTCGAAAAGGATTTGCAGCACGAAGTGCAGCTCCCAGAACGTGAGCGTATCGGGCACTTCGACGCGCCGCCAGATGGGCGGCCTGAGGTAGCGCAGGGCAATCTTGAGTTGGAGCAGGTTAGCCATGAGAATAGGTTGAGCACGAACAGGGCGCTCAAATTACGCTTTTTCACCCCAGGGCAGATACGAACAATTGCAAAAACGCCGGGCCGCCGCCGGGCCCGAAAGCCCAGCCGCCGCCCGGCGTTTTTACTTAGTTTCGGTAGTTGCTACCAGCCGCGCTGGGCGCGGCCTTGCTGCTCCTTAGCTTTGCCAGCGTGCCCCAACCAGGCGGCGAGGGCTACGCCGGCCCCCGCCAGCAGGGCCGTGCGCAAGGCCGGGCTGCCGGTGGTAATGGCCGCGGTGTAGAAGCTGGTTTCGCGGGTGTAGCCGGGGTAGTTGCCGCGCTCCTGCAGGGTGCCGCCGGCGTGGTCGAGGCCGTTCTGGCCGATGGGGCGCGGGGCCTGGTCGGCGTGCTCCTGCTTCACGAAGGCCTTTTCCATGTACTGGTCGAATAGCGCGGGCGTCCAGCGCTGCAGGCCGATGAAGGAGCGGCCGGCCCCGCCCACTACAATGGCGCGCTCCGACGTGGTGGCGGCGTGCAGAATGGCGCGGGCCACGGTTTCGGGGGCGTAGGCGGGCGGGCCGTGCTTGGCTTCGCAGTCCATGTAGTTTTTGGCGTGCACCGTGTAGGGTGTGTCGATGGACGAGGGCTGGATGAGCGTAACGGAAATGGGCGCGCCGTCCATTTCCAGCTCCATGCGCAGGCCGTCGGTAAAGCCTTTCACGGCGTGCTTGCTGGCCGAGTAGATGGTTTGCAGAATGGCCGTGACGTCGGACAGGATGCTGCCCACGTTGATGATGGCGCCGCCCTTGCTTTTCAGGTGCCTGGCCGCTTCGAGCGAGCCATAAATCAGGCCCCAGACGTTGGTTTCGAACACCTTGCGCATGTCCTCGATGGGCACCTGCTCCAGCTTGCCGTAGATGGACGCCCCGGCGTTGTTCACCCAGGTGTCGTAGCTGCCGAACCGGTCCTGGGCCGCCTGGGCCACGCGCTGCACGTCGGCCTGCTGGCTCACGTCGGCCACCACGTAGATGGCCTGACCGCCGCTCTGGTTAATTTCATCGCTAAGCTGGCGCAGGGCATCTTCGCTCCGCGAGGCCAGCACCAGCCGGGCGCCTGCTTTGGCTGCCAGGCGGGCCGTGACCAAGCCAATGCCCGATGAGGCCCCGGTGATGACCATGACCTGGTCCTTCAGTTTTTTTAGGTTGGTTTTCATGAAGCTTGGAAAGAGTACTGGGATATAAAAGGCGGCTACTGGAAAGCAGTTTTGAGCCGGCCCGCCGCAAAATCCTGGGCTTCGCCAGCCTTGGGTACCACGTCGTGCGTCCCGAAAAACTCGTGGGTGGTGCCGGTGTAGAGCATGTACTGGTTGGCCACGCCCACTTGGGTAAACTTGTCGGCCAGCTGCTTGCCTTCGGTCTGGAGCGGGTCGATTTCGGCGGCCACGATGGTGGCGGCAGGCAGCCCGCTCAGGTTGGCCACGTCGGTGAGCGAGATGAGGCGGTCGTCGCCGTCGGCCATGGTGCGGAAGTACTGCGAGGTGAAGTACACCACGTTGGGCCGGTTCAGGGGCTGGGCGTCGGCGTACTGGTTGTACGAGGCCGTGGTCAGGTCGTTGTTGGCCACGGGGTACACCAGCAGCTGGTGAACGGGCAGGGCGTAGCCGCGCTCCTTGGCCAGCAGGCACACGCCCACGGCCATGTTGCCGCCCGCGCTTTCGCCGGCCACGGCAATTTTGGCGGGGTTCACGCCGATGCTGGCCGCGTTGTCGCGCACCCACTTATAGGCGGCGTAAGCGTCTTCGTGCGCGGCCGGAAACTTCGCCTCCGGCGACAGCCGGTAATCGACGGAAATGACCATGGCCCCGGTTTTTTCGGCCAGAGCTTTGGCCGAGGGCTCGTACACATCGAGCGAGCCAATCACCCAGCCACCGCCGTGGTAATACACAATGGCCGGCAGGGTGCCCGTCACGCCGTTGGGCTTGTACATGCGCACCAGAATGCCATCGGGGGCCGACTGGGGCGTGATGCCGCCCGGCAGCACCCGCTGGCTTACCGTGACGTTGGCAGCACGCGCGACGCGGTTGTTTTTGCGCAGCAGCGACATCACCGCATCGGTGACGCTGGGAGCCATACGGGCCTGCCGGGGCGTGAGCGTGGGCAGCGGCGGCGTGCCGAAACCAACAAACTCTTCCACCACGGCCTGCATTTGCGGGTCGATGGTGGGCGCGTAAGCCGGCTTGGCCCCGGTGGGCTGAATAAGGCCGGGCGCGGGGTCGTCGCTGGAATCGTTGTTGTTGCAGGCTGCCAGGGCCAAGCCGACCAGCAAGAGCGAGGACCAGCGGCGCACTGTGGCGAGTGGGCGAATAGTGGAAAGCGGGGAAGATTGGTGCATTGGGTGAAAGAAAAATATAAAGAAGACTGAGGATAATTGCGCGTGGCCGGAAGCCGAAACCGCCGGGTTTGAGGTACGAACCCTTCCAGAATCCTGTTGAGCCCACTACTGCAAACCCGTACTTATCGGGGTGCAAATCCGTAAAAACCCTTACTACGTGCTACAAACGCATTCTTGTTCAGCTTTTAGCCCAAGAAGCAGGCAGCCGGGGGTACTTTTGCGCCCATGCACACCTTCTTTGCGCCCGACCTCAGCGGCTCCACCTACACGCTGCCTGAAGACGAAAGCAAGCACGCCGTGCGCGTGCTGCGCCTGGCCCCCGGCGACGCCGTGGAACTGCTCGACGGCCGCGGCGGCCTCTACGCCGCCGCCGTGGCCGAGGCCAACCCCAAGCGCTGCCAACTGCGCATTACCGGGCACACGCACGAAGCGCCCCGCTCCCACTTCACCCACGTGGCCGTGGCCCCCACCAAAAACCTCGACCGCATGGAGTGGTTCGTGGAAAAGGCCGTGGAAGTGGGCGTCGAGCGCATCAGCTTCCTGCGCTGCGCCCGCTCCGAACGCCGCGAGCTGAAGCTGGAGCGGCTGGAGAAAATTGCCATCAGCGCGCTGAAGCAGTCGGGCCAGGCGTGGCTGCCGCAGTTGGATGAATTGCAGGATTTCGGCGCTTTCGTGGCGGGCGTGGCACCGGAAACCACCTACATCGCACACCTGGAGGAAGGCGAGCGCACGGCGCTGGCCCAGGTGGCCGGCGCAGGGCCGGGCTGCTGCGTGCTCATCGGGCCGGAGGGGGATTTCTCACCGCAGGAAATTGCGCTGGCGCTGGCCCGCGGCATCCGGCCCGTCACGCTGGGAGCCTCCCGGCTGCGCACGGAGACGGCGGCGCTGGGGGCGGTGTTCACGGCACAGCTCGTGCGGGCGTAATAACCTGCTTACACTCAACGCATATCGGGTTCGCGGTAGCTGATGTAGGCATGCTCGAGCAGTTCCTGGTAAAGCAACCCATCGAGCGCCAGGCGGGCCAGGATGCTTTTGACGTGGGCAACGTCTTCCGGTACAGCGAATGGGGTAATCAGAATTAATTTATCCTGCTGGTCGTAAAGCCGGAAGCCCAGGCCTTGCAGGAAGCGTAGCTGCTTTTTGCGGAGCAGATGGCTGGCGCGGTGCCGTTGTACCTCGGGCAGGATGAGCAGCAGCGTGCGGCGCACCAGGCGGCAGTTGCAATACAGCCGCTTCACGGGGTCGAAAACCAGGGTGAAGGCGGTGATGGGGCCTTGCAGCAGCCGCATGAGTGCTTCCTGGAGCTGGGTGGCTTGGGGCGCGGCAGTCTGCTCACGAGTCAGCGCTTGCAATGCGTCCAGTTCCTGCTGTGCTACGGCTATCCTTTCCAGTTCATAGCGGTGGAGGTAGCCAGTGTTGAGTGCAGTGCTGGCCGCCAGCAACTCAATCCGTTTGGCAAGACGCGCTTTCTTCTCGTGCTGCGGGTCGTGCAGGTGATACAACGTGTGCAGCTGTTGGGAAACCACCGCCAGCGCCTTGGTAAAACGGCGGGCCATGCCGTAGTCCCATTCCTCCAGGCATTCGGCGCGTTGCGCAATCAGCGCGGCTTTTTCGGCTTCGTAATGGGCGATGAGTTTCCGCAGTTTGACGCTCATATGGCAGACGGTAGAATCGGACGCAAGCAAGATACTACGTGCCCTTTTCGCCTTAGCCCGCCGGCTCCACGTGAATGAGCACATTGCCGAGCTGCGGCAATTCGCGCAGCAGCGTATCCTTCAATTGATGCGCTATCTCGTGGCCCTCGCGCACGCTGATGTCACCGCTCACCAGCGCATGCAGGTCGACGTGATACTGCATGCCGGCTTTGCGCACAAGGCATTTTTCGGTGCCGCGCACGCCCGGCACGGTGCCGGCCACCTGGCGAATTTCCACCACCAAATCATCATATAAATGCTCGTCGAGAATTTCGCCCAGGGCCGGCCGGAAGATGTGGTAGCTGTTGTAGAAGATGAGGCCGGCGGCAAACAGCGCCGCCCAGTCGTCGGCCGACTCGTAACCTTTGCCCATGAACAGCGCGATGGAAATGCCGATGAAAGCGGCTACCGACGTGATGGCGTCGCTGCGGTGGTGCCAGGCATCGGCCTTCAGCGAAGAGCTGTTGGTTTCTTCGGCGCGCTTCATCACCATTCGAAAGGAGGTTTCCTTCCAGACGATGATGCCGCCAAGCACGATGAGCGTCCAGGCCCGGGGCAGGTCGTGGGGCATGCCGATGTTCTGAATGCTCTCGTAGGCGATTATGGTAGCCGAGGTAATTAGAAAGCCCACCACCAGAAACGTGACCAGCGGCTCGATGCGGCCGTGGCCGTAGGGGTGGTTGTCGTCGGCGGGGCGGTTGGCGTATTTCAGGCCCAGCAGCACCAGAATAGAGGCGAAGATGTCGGCCGTTGATTCAATAGCATCGGCCACGAGGGCGTAGGAATTGCCGAAAAAACCGGCCGCGCCCTTTATCAGGGCCAGACTGGCGTTGCCGGCAATGCTGAAATAGGTGGCCTTTACGGCCGTTTCGTGGTTGGTGAGCGTTGTAGCGGGAGCAGCTGGCATCAGGCGGAATGGGGATTTTGCCGGAGTCCGGCGGGGCACAGCGCCACGGCCGCACCTGCCGCTACTACGGCAACTTCGCGCCTGCAGATGCCTGAGCCAATTCAGCGTGGCTGGCCCACAGCCGCCGAATGGCCGTGACGTGCGCCAGCAGCACCAGCGGCACCACCACGCCCGGCAACCATACAAACGGAAAATGTAAGATGGCCACGTTAGGCTGTTCGAAACCGAACTGCTGCACCGGCGTGGGCACCGACAACACCGCATTCACCACAATATTCAGCAGCGAAATCAAACCCAGTACATTCCACACCAGCAGCCCGCGCCGGCCCAGCCACTGCTGCCGGAAGGCCAAAAAGTAAATCACCGGTGCCGTGAGGCCTGCCAGGATATCTAAATTACGGCCTTCGAAGGTCATTAGCCGCGGCACGGCGTGGTGCAGGTACAAACCGAACAGCACCAGCTCGACCGGGACGCGCACGATGTGCAACAGCGTCAGCACCTCAAGGCGCAGACCGTCGAGAAAGCGGCGGCCGGCCCGGGTGGCCAGCAGCAGCGCAATGGCCAGCAGCGGCGGCCCGAGCAGCAGCGCCAGCCGCGGCGGCATCGTATTGCTGACGGTGTAGAACCCGCTCAACCCGATGCCCCCTTGCAGCAGCAGCCACCCCAGCAGCACGGCCAGCACGCGCCCCGAGCGCCGCGCGGCCGTGTAAAACAGCCCAACCGCGAGGGCCGTAGTGAGGATGAATGCGAGAGGCAGCACCAGCGGCAGGGTTTCCATAGGGGTTGGGGTTGGCAGCGAATTGATGCTACAAAACAACCCGTTGGCTCGAATGCGCCGCTTGCCATTTGGCAAGAAATGGCGGCCCGCGACTTATTTCTTGCCGTCGGCTTTGCGAATCCGGCTCAGGGAAGAATCGGTGATACCCAGATAGGAGGCAATATATTTTAAGGGCACGTGCAGCAGCAACTCGGGATGCGCCCGCAGCAGCTTATCGTAGCGTGCCGAAGCCGACTCGGTGATAGTGGCCAGCATGCGGGCCTTGAGCGCGGCAAAGCCCCGCACCAATATCCCGCGCCCAAACTCCCGGAACTCGGGGCGCGCATGAAACAGCTCATTAAGCTGCCGGTAGCTCAAGCACCAGCCCTCGCAGTCGGTGAGGGCCTGAATGTATTCGAGCGACGGCGTGCGATTGAAAAACGACGCTACTTCAAACACCACCTGCCCCGGGCCGGCCAGCCCGGTCGTGACTTCGGTGCCGTCGGGGTCGAGGGCAAAGGCACGCAACAGGCCCTGCGTGAGGAAAAAGTACGTGTCGCTCACCTGCCCGGCTTCCAGCAGCAACTGGTGGCGGGCAATTTTCCGGGGCTGGAAGCAGGTAGCAATTTCTGCTGCCTGCGCGGCGCTGATAGCGCCAGTACTTTGCAAAAATTGCTGGAGCAGAACGTTGGACATTGGCTGTGATGGGCGAGCAGACGAGCCACGAAGTAACAACCCGGAACTACTTTGCAACAGCGCTTGGCCAAACCAGCCTGTGCTACGGCCATCCAGCCCGAACTTTCCGGCCCGGCCTGCCATTACCAAGCTTGGCGGGTCCCGTCTGCCCGTTCCTACTCTTATGTTCAAATCCCTGTTTTTCTCCCTCGCGCTGCTGCTCACCCTCACGGCGGCGGCGCCCGCGCCCAGCTTCCGCATCGCCAAGCTGCACTACGGCGGCGGCGGCGACTGGTACGCCAACAAGACCTCGCTGCCCAACCTCATTCAGTTCTGCAATCAGAGCCTGAAAACCAACATTGCGCCCGACGAAGCCACCGTGGAGCTCGACGCGCCCGAGCTGCTCTCCTACCCCTTCATTCACATGACCGGGCACGGCAACGTGAGCTTCACCGACGCCGAAGCGCGCAACCTGCGCCGCTACCTCACCGGCGGCGGCTTCCTGCACATCGACGATAATTACGGGCTCGACAAGTTTATCCGGCCCGAGATGAAGAAGGTGTTTCCCGAGCTGGAGTTCGTGGAGCTGCCCTTCTCGCACCCCATCTACCACCAGAAATACCAGTTCCCAAGGGGCTTGCCCAAAGTGCACGAGCATGACGGCAAGCGCGCCCAGGGCTTCGGCCTGCTGTATAAGGGCCGTTTGGTGTGCTTCTATACGTATGAGTGCGACCTCGGCAACGGCTGGGAAGACGTGGGCACCTACCCCGAAGACTCGCCCGCCACGCACGATGCCGCCCTGCGCATGGGCGCCAACCTGGTGAGCTACGCGCTGACCCAGGACTAACTGAAAGCGCATTTGTTGAGCTTCCTGCCCTATTTTCGTAGCTTGAACTCCCCGCAACCACCCACCGCAACGCCGGCCGAAAGCCCGGCCCTGCTGCCGCGTCTGCGCCTCGAAACCAGACCTTACCACGATTCCGTCGAAGCCAACGCCTTCAACCAGGCCCTGACGGCCGGCCGCGTCACCGCTGCCGAAACGGCGCAGTTTCTGGCCCGCATGTACGGCTTCGTGCAGCCTTACGAGGCGGCACTACGCCGGCACGCGCCCGCTTTCGGCCCCGACTGGCAGCTGGAGCAGCGTTACCGCGCCCATTTCATTCTCGAAGACCTGGCCCGGCTGGGCTACCCGGCCGAGCCGCCGCTGTGCCCCGCCCTGCCGCCGCTCGAAACCCGCGCCCAGCTGCTGGGCGCCATGTACGTGCTCGAAGGCTCGACCCTGGGCGGGCAGGTAATTGCCCGCCAACTGGCCGCCGCCGGCATCGACGGCCGCACCTTCTTCGCGAGCCGGGCCGAGCGCACCGGGCCGCTCTGGAAGCAGTTTGGCCAGCTGCTCGAAGCAGCCGCCGCTTCGGAAGACGCCGATGCCATCGTGGCCTCGGCCATTCTCACGTTCCAAACCCTCGCCGCATGGCTTATTCAGGAGTAAAACTATCCGACGAAACGCTGGTGGGCCAGCCCATCGACCTCAACAACTGCGACCGGGAGCCCATTCACATTCCCGGCCTCATCCAGCCCTACGGCTTTCTGCTGTGCCTCGATGAGCAAACGCGGCAGGTGGTAATGGCCAGCGCCAACACCAAAGACCTGCTCGGCATTGCCCCCGAAGACCTGGTAGGCACCGGCCTGGGCCGCCTTATGGAGCCTGAGCAGTTGCTCGAAGTCGAGCGCCTCTGGCCCAGCATCACCGAGCAGGGCCGCCTGCTGGGCGTGCGCCTCGAGCGCGTGCTGAACCGGCCCTATTTCAAGCTCATCCTGCACCGCTACGACGACTTGCTGTGGGTAGAGGGCGAGCCCGTGGCCGACAACAGCGTCAGCGCCTTCGACCTGCCCACCCTCAACCTGGCCATGGGCAGCCTGCTCAGCGCCACCACCACCCTGGAAATGTGCCGGGTAGCCGCCACCCAGGTGCGCGCCCTCACCGGCTTCGACCGCGTGGCCGTGTACCGCTTCGCGCCCGACGACAGCGGCGAAGTGGTGGCCGAGGATGTGCGCGAAGACCTGCCCACCTGGCTGGGCATGCACTACCCGGCCACCGACATTCCGAAGCAGGCCCGGGCCATGTACCTCAAAAACTGGCTGCGCTTTATTGCCGACGCTTCGTACGTGCCCGTGCCGCTGGTGCCCGCCAAGCACCCCGTCACCAACCGCCCGCCCGACATGACCTATTCGGTGCTGCGGAGCGTGTCGCCCATCCACATCCAGTACCTGCACAACCTGGGCTCGCAGGCCACCATGACCATCTCGCTCATCGAGGATGGCAAGCTGTGGGGCATGATTACCTGCCACCACCAGAGCCCGCGCCTGGTGAGCTACGAGCTGCGCGATTTGTGCCAGTTTCTGGGCAAAACCGTGTCGGCGCTGCTCAAAACCAAGCAGCAGTACGACGAGCTGGCCTACCGCCAGCACATTGCCCAAACCCAGACGCGCCTGTTCGAGCAGGTGGGCACCCAGCTCAACTTCGTGGACGGGCTGTACCGCTTTACGCCCACGCTGCTCGACGTGTTCGACTGCGGCGGGGCAGCCATTTGCTTCGACGGCGACATCATTCAACTGGGCCATACGCCCAACCCCGAACAGCTCACCGAGCTGGTGGCCTGGCTGCGCGAGTTCGCGCCCGATGAGGAGGTTTTTTACACCGATTCCTACGCCCAGCTCAACCCGGCCGGACGCGCCATTCGGGGCACGGCCAGCGGCATTATTGCCATCCGGCTGGCCCAGGCGCCCAGCGAATACATCTTCTGGTTCCGCCCCGAGCAGCTGCAGACCGTGACCTGGGCCGGCCGCAACGAGAAAAACCAGACCACCGTCGACGGTCAGATTTTTCTCTCGCCGCGCCAGTCCTTCGAGGCCTGGAAGGAAACCGTGGAGGATACTGCCGTGCCCTGGCAGCCCATGGAAATTGCCGCCGCCCGCGACATCCGCCTGTTTATCTCCGACGTGCGGCTGAAGATTTTCAACGAGCTGCAAGCCCGCGCCCGCGGCCTCACGGCCCTCAACATCGAGCTCGAGCGCAGCAACGACGAGCTGGATTCGTTCGCCTACGTGGCCTCGCACGACCTCAAGGAGCCCCTGCGCGGCATCCACAACTACTCGCTGTTTTTGCTGGAAGATTACGCCGATAAGCTCGACGCCGACGGCGTGAGCAAGCTGCAAACCCTCGTGCGCCTCAGCCAGCGCATGGAGGCCCTCATCGAGTCCTTGCTCCAGATTTCGCGCGTGGGCCGCCAGGAGCTGCAGCTGCAGCCCACCGACCTGAACCAGGTGCTGGCCGAGGTGCTCGACCTGCTCAGCCCCCGCATTCAGGAAACCAATACGACCGTGGAAGTGCCCGCGCCGCTGCCCACGCTGCGCTGCGACCCCGTGCGCATGAGCGAAGTGTTCAATAATTTGCTCACCAACGCCATGAAGTACAACACTAAGGCGGCGAGGTACGTAGAAATCGGCGTGGCGCCGACCGGTCAGCCTACGTATCACCGGCCGGTCGACACCTCTCTATTTGAAGTGCTGTATGTGAAAGACAACGGCATTGGCATCGATTCGAAGCACCACGAGAGCATCTTCCGGATTTTTAAGCGCCTGCACAGTCAGGATAAATACGGAGGCGGCACCGGGGCCGGGCTGGCCATCGTCAAGAAGATGGTGGAAAAGCACGGCGGCGAGCTGTGGGTCGAATCAGAGCCGGGCCAGGGTGCTACGTTCTATTTTACCGTTCCAAAATTGCTGTAAGTGAATTCCTCTCTCAAACCCGTTCTTGTTGTCGAAGACAGCACCGAAGACTTCACGGCCCTGGGCCGGGCCTTCCGCAAGCACGCGTTGCAAAACCCCGTTTTCCGCTGCGAAGACGGCGACCAGGCCCTTAATTACCTGCAGGGGTACGGCGCGCTGCCCAACTGGCCCTCCACCCTGCCCGCCATCATCCTGCTCGACCTGAACATGCCCGGCACCGATGGCCGCACCGTGCTCGGCACGCTCAAGCACGACCCCAAACTCAACCAGATTCCGGTCATCATCTTCACCACCTCATCCAACTCCAAGGACATCGAGGAATGTTACCGCTTGGGGGCTAACAGCTACATGACCAAGCCGGTAGACTACCTGGCGCTGGAAGAAAAAGTGCGCCTGATTGTACGTTACTGGCTGGACTCAAACGAGTTGCCGAACCTGAACTAGCCTGCGCTTTCCCCGTTGCCTTAGCGCCATTTTGCGTGAAGAAGATTTTAATCATTGACGATAATCCGCAGGACCGGATGCTCTACCAGCGTTTCCTGGGCACCCAACCGGGCCAGGAACGGCTGGAGATTCACGAAGCGTCGGATGGGGCCGAGGGTTTGGCCCGGTTTCGGGAGCTGCGCCCCGACTGCGTGCTGCTCGATTATAACCTGCCCGATACCGACGGCTTGGCCATGCTGGGCCATCTGGCCGAGATAGTGCCCGTGCAGGCGCTGTGCGTGGTGATGATTACCGGCGGCGGCAGCGAGGCCCTGGCCGTGCGCGCCCTCAACAGCGGCGCGCTCGACTACTTGGTGAAACAGCAGTTTGACCGCGAACTGCTGAACAAAACCGTGCGGCACGCCATCGAGAAAAACGAGTGGCGGCAGTACGAAGGCCGTTACCACCTGGAGCTGCAGGGCATCAACCGCCAGCTGCGCGACTCGTTGGCCGAGCTCACCCGCACCCGGCAGGAGCTTGATGAACGCAACCGCCAGCTTAGTGCCGCCAACGAAGCTGCCATTGCCCGCAACCGCCAGCTGGCCCGCACCAACCAAGACCTCGACAATTTCGTGTACGCCGCCAGCCACGACCTGCGCCAGCCGGTGAACAACCTGCGCGGCCTGTTCGAGGAACTGTGCCGCTCGGCCTCCTTTCAGGACCCCGAAGAAGCCGTGATTCTGCGCCTGTTCGACGATTCGCTCACCAGCCTCACCACCACCGTGACCGACCTGGCCGCCGTGGTGCAGGAGCAGCGCCAGCAGGGCGAGCCCACTTCCGAGGTAGTCGCGCTGAAGCCGTTGTTTCAGGAGGTTCTTCAGTCGCTCGGGCCCCAGATTACGGCCGTGGAAGCCCACATCAATGCCGATTTCAGTGCCTTACCCGAGGTGAAATACGTGCGGAGTAACCTGCGCACCATCGTGCTCAATTTGCTCAGCAACGCCATCAAATACCGCCACCCCGGCCGGCGGCCCGAAGTGGCCATGCGCGCTTACCTGGCCGATGGCGCACCCGTGCTCGAAGTAGCCGACAACGGCCTGGGCATGAACCTGGCGCAGCACGGCCACGAGCTGTTCCACCTGTTCCGGCGCTTCCACCCGCTGGCGGGCGAGGGCACCGGCGTGGGCCTGTTCCTCGTCAACCGCATCGTGCAGCACGAAGGCGGGCAGATTGAGGTAGAAAGCGAAGTAGGCGAAGGCACCCTCTTCCGCGTAAAGTTGCACGCCGGCGAACACGCTGAAGTTCAGCAGAAAGCCTCGGGGCTGGCCCAGGCCGTAGCCGCACGGGTATAGCATCAAACGGTCATTCCGACGCAGGAGGAATCTGGATAAACCCGTTGCAGGGTTCGCTCAGATTCCTCCTGCGTCGGAATGACCGTTTTTGGAATAAACGTTTACCGCACGCCCTGGCTGGGGAAACGTCCGGTTTTGGTGCGGTAGAAGGCCTTGATTTTGGCTTCGTCGGCCTCGTAGTCGCCGGTTGGCCACACGGCCTCGCCAATGCCGGCTTCCTTCTCTTTGTAATCGAGGTAGCCCAGCCGGATGGGCACGTGCGCACCCAGCGCGGCAAAGTAGTAGCCCTTGCGCCAGCGCGGCTGGTAGGCCCGGGTGCCTTCGGGGGTGATGAGGATGACCAGTTCCTCGTGCTCGTCGAATAGCTTCACCATGCCATCCACGAGGCTGTTGTTGCGGCTGCGGTCCACGGCCAGGCCACCGATGGCCTTCACCAGCCAGCCGATGGCCCAGTTTTCGGTCCACTCCTTTTTCACGGTGAAGCGCACGGGCACGCCCATGAGGTAAAACGCTGCGCGGGCCAGGATGATGTCCCAGTTGCTGGTGTGCGGGGCCGCAATCATCATGCTTTTCTTGATGTCCGGGTTGTGAATCTCGCCCAGGTGCCAGCCGGCTACTTTAAAAACGAGCGTGGCCATGGCATGCCAGAAAGGAGATTTTTCGCGGGGAGTCATGAAAGCAATACGGAATTAGCGGGAAAGAAAACCAGGATTCAGCCTTAATTCGGCCAAATCGGGCTACAAAGATGGGATACCGCACCCAATGCCACGCCACGGCGGGGAATACCGTCGCTACAAAAGCGCCGTCAGTGCCGCCGCCTGGCTCATGGTATAGCGGTAGCCGATGTCGAACAGCTCGGGGCCGCGCTTGTAGCCCAGCGGGCGGTAGTGGCGCAGTTCGGGCGGCTCCAGCAGCAGGTGGCACTGGGCCTTGCGAGCCGCCGTGTTGGCATTGATGGCCAGGTGCAGCGTGCGCTCAATAAGCCGCCGAAAGGTTGGAATGTGCGCTTCGGTATTGATGGGGTTGCAGTGCACGCCCACCACGCGCAGGTTGGGCTGACCCAGCAGCGGCTCTACGGGCAGGTTATTGAGCAGTCCGCCATCCACCAGCTGCCGCCCCTGGTATTCCACCGGCCGGTAAATAATGGGCACCGCCGATGAGGCCAGCAACGGCGGCAGCAACGGCCCGCTGCGAAAGTACACCGACTCGCCCGCCATCAAATCGGTGGCCACCAGCGTCAGCGGCCGGCTTAGTTGCTCGAAGGTGAGGGTGGTGCCCAGGTGCCGGGCCAGCAGTTGCTCCACCGCATCGAAATGCAACAGCCCGAATCGGCTGAACGCCGGCCGCGTGAGCCGAAACACGTTGGTCGCCAGCAACAAACGTAGAATTTCGCGCGGCGCAAAGCCCGCCGCGTAAAACACGCTGGCAATAGCCCCCGAGCTCACGCCGGCCAGCTGGCCAATGGGCAGTTGCAGCTCGTCGAGTGCCGCTAGCACGCCCAAGTGCGCAATTCCCCGCGCCCCGCCGCCCGATAACGCCAGCCCGAGCTGCGCGCTGGTGGGTTGCTGGATTGGCGAATTGGCGGGGTCGTAAGGAAGCTGCACGTTTTTGTTATCGGATTTGGTCCTGATACGTTGTTTCCCGCCAATCTGCCGGCCTTACAAATCCGCCAGCCGCAGCGTTTGGTCCAGGCGCACACCCTTTTCAGTCAGCGCTACCGTGCAGGCCTCATTGGTGGGGTCGTGCTCGAGCAGCAGCACCCAGTTTTCGGCCGCCGCGCGTTGCAGCACGGCCTCTTTTTCGGGCATGGTGAGCAGCGGGCGCACGTCGTAGCTCATCACGTAGGGCAGCGGAATGTGCGCAGCGCTGGGCAGCAAATCGGCCATAAAAGCCAGCGTGCGGCCTTTATATTCCATCACCGGCACCATCATCTTTTCGGTGTGCCCGTCGGCCAGAATGATTTCGCGGAACTGCGGCAGCGCACCGGGCACACCCTGTTGCAGGTCCACAAACTGCAAGTGCCCGCTTTCCTGAATCGGCAGAATATTCTCCTTCAGAAAGCTGGCCTTTTCGCGCGGGTTGGGCGTCACGGCCCAGTCCCAGTGCGCCTCGTTGCTCCAGTACGTGGCGTTCGGAAACGCCAGCTGCAACGCCCCATCGGGCCGGCGCTGCACCGAGCCGCCGCAATGGTCGAAGTGCAGGTGCGTGAGGAAAACGTCGGTAATATCAGCGCTGGTAAAGCCCAGCTTGCGCAGAGACTTCTCCAGCGTATCATCGCCGTGCAGATAGAAATGGCCGCGGAACTTCTCGTCCTGCTTGTCGCCAATGCCGTTGTCGATGAGCAGCAGCCGGCCGCCGTCCTCAATCAGCAGGCAGCGCATGGCCCAGGTGCACATGTTGTTGGCGTCGGGCGGGTTCAGCTTCTGCCACATGCTTTTGGGCACCACGCCAAACATGGCGCCGCCGTCGAGCTTGAAAAGGCCGGTATCGAGGGTGTGAATGGTCATTCTTTGAAATGTTGAGTTTTGAATGTTGAATGTTGAGTTGGGCTTTTGACTGCGAGACCCACCTCAGCTTTGTTAAGCCGACGGTAAACTCAACATTCAAAACCCAACATTCAACACTTCTACTCCACCACTACGCCCATCGCCGAAAACTTGTCAATCCGCTGCGAAATCCGGTCTTCGGCCGGAATGGCGGCCAGTTCCTTCAGCGTCTTCAGCAGCGTAGTTTTCAGGGTTTCAATCATGCGCTCGGGGTCGGTGTGGGCCCCGCCCAGCGGCTCCTTCACGATGCCATCGACCAGCCCGGCCGATTTCATATCCGTCGCCGTGAGCTTGAGGGCCTCGGCGGCCTGCTCCTTGTAGTCCCACGAGCGCCACAGGATGCTGCTGCACGACTCGGGCGAAATCACCGAGTACCAGGTGTTTTCCAGCATCAGCACCCGGTCGCCGATGGCAATGCCCAGGGCCCCGCCGCTGGCGCCCTCGCCGATGATGACGCAGATAACCGGCACCTTCAGCATGAACATCTCCTTGAGATTGCGGGCAATGGCCTCGCCTTGGCCCCGTTCCTCAGCCTCGAGGCCCGGAAAAGCGCCGGGCGTGTCAATTAGCGTCACCACCGGCACGTTGAATTTTTCGGCCAGCTTCATCAGGCGCAGAGCCTTGCGGTAGCCCTCGGGGTTAGGCATGCCGAAGTTGCGAAACTGGCGCTGTTTGGTGTTGTGGCCCTTTTGCTGGCCGATGAACATGACCGTCTGCCCATCAATCTCGCCGAAGCCGCCCACCATGGCCTTATCGTCGCCCACGGTGCGGTCGCCGTGCAGTTCCACAAACTTCTCGGCCATGCCCTCGATGTAATCCAGCGTATACGGCCGCTCGGGGTGGCGCGAGAGCTGCACCCGCTGCCAGCGCGTGAGGTTGGCGTAGGTTTCCTTTTTAAGGTCTTTGATGCGTTTCTCCAGCGCCGCGACGGCCTCACCTACTTCCACGTCGCTCTCGGCGGCGAGTTTCTGCATTTCGAGGAGTTTGCCTTCGAGGGCGGCGATGGGTTGTTCAAAATCAAGAAGCATGAGCGGCGAATGGCTTGGCAAGTGAGTGGGAAGGCGAAAATAACGGGTAGCAGTGTCTAAACGGAACTTATACCCGCTACTACCGGCCCTAAATGCCGTGGGTACGGCGGTTGGCAAAGGTAAAACATCCGCCGTTGCGATAGGGCGCGAAAAATAATCAGGCTGATAAACAACCCCCAAGCTCCAAAACGGGGTTAATTCGAGAAAAATATTGGCGCCATCCTTGCGGGCCGCAATTTCTTTACCCTACCTTTGTGTCACCAAAGCGGAAAAGCACACGGCTTTCCCACTTGAGACGAACGGTTTGGTAGTTCAGTTGGTTAGAATGCCGCCCTGTCACGGCGGAGGTCGCGGGTTCGAGTCCCGTCCAGACCGCAACTGTTTGTCGAAAAGGCCGTTTCCAGCACGGAAACGGCCTTTTTATTTCCCTGTTTCAGTTTCGGTTTTTCCGATTTTGGAATAAGCATCAACACTGTAAGGCCAGATTTTGTCACCTTGTTTTGCAGCATCACCTTTGGACGAGCACACGGCTTTTCCACAAGACAAACGGTTTGGTAGTTCAGTTGGTTAGAATGCCGCCCTGTCACGGCGGAGGTCGCGGGTTCGAGTCCCGTCCAGACCGCTACCGTTTGTAAAAAAGGCCCTTTCCTCTCCGGAAATGGCCTTTTTTTATGCTTGAAAAACACCTGTGTCAGGTATCGCCTTATGCGAGCGGCTACCCTCCCGTCGTCGAATGTGCTTCGAAATAATGCCAGCCCCAGCGCAGCAGCGCCACGCTGCCCCACGCTACCAGCGCAAACACCACCCCAAACCCCAGTAGCAACAGCACTACCAGGCCCCGGCCGCTGCCGCTGTGCCGGCCTTCGGCGTAATGGCGGCGCAGCAGCGCCACGTTGCGCTCGTTGCTTTTGTAAGCAAAGTCGAACACGTTGCCGAGAATGGGAATGCCGCCCATCACGGTGTCGAGGAAGATGTTGAGGGCCATGCGCACCACTACTGCGCCGCTGGCCCCGTGGCGCAGCATGGTGAGCAGCAGCGCCACCGAAACCGCCGTGGTGGAGAGGTCGCCCACGATGGGCAGCAGGCCCAGCAGTGGGTCGAGCCCGAAGCGGAAGCGCGTGCCGGGCAACCGGAACTGGCTGTCCATGAGGCGGGCCACGCGTTCGACCCAGCGCAGCCGCTCGTCGGCATCGAAAGAAGGGGCGGAAGTGACAGCGGTGGGGCGAAGCGGCATTGGTATTGGAGTTTAGGACTCATACGGCAACGGCGGCGGAAAGGCAACCGGCATCTGCACGGGCTTATGGCTTTTCGCGGGGATGATTGGGTAGCTTTGCGGCAATTCTATCGGCATTGCTATGAATACTCCCGACACGCCCGCCACCCCGGGCTTCGACCGCGCCCGGGCCGGTCTCTGGGCCAGCCTGCAAAAGCACCTGGCCCCGCTTTACGCGGCCGAAACGGCTTTTTTGAAGGCTTCGGCTTTTGCTGCTGACTTTCCGTTTTCGGCGGGCAGCGTGCCGGCCGAGACGCTGGCCGAATACTGGCGCAGCCGCCACACCCTGCGCGACCTTTACACCGACGAAACGGCCCAGCTCGATACGCTCACCAAGGCCATTCGGACCAAGGGCTATTCGGAGGCGGAGAAAAAACAGCTCTACCTGCTGCTGCTGGGCTATTTCGATATTGCCGCGTCTATTTTCGGCTTGCTCGAAACCCACATTCCCCGCCCGCTGCCACCCGATGAGGAATGGGCCGAAACCGATGCCCGGTTCGACCGCATCCGTAAGTTTGCCCGGCTCAATGTAAAAGGCATCGCCGGTCTGCTAACCCTACCCGCGTAGGGCCGATAAGGGAGAATCAGAGGGGGATTTCGCCATTTGGGCGCGCAACTGCGTACAAGGGACTTCATTCTTACGGCTCGATTCCTATGAAACGTTACGCCTCCCTCCTGCCGCTGGCTCTGCTGCTAAGCTGCGCCAGCACCGACCGCCCCGCCACCGAAACCCCGGCCGTGTCGATGGCCCCGCCGCCAGCGCCCGCAGTGCAGCGTGCCTTCGACGTGCCCGCTTTGCTGGGCCTGAACGCCGATGAAATTGCCCGGCCGTTGATAAGTCAATCTGTTCGCCCCGACCGCGACCGCACGCCCCGCCAGTCGGAAACCGGCATGACCGAAGCCCTCTACACCTACTGGCGCGATACCACGGCGCTGGAAGTGAGCTACGACCCGGCCTCGCTGCGCGTGAACAGCTACTTCATCAAAACCAAAAGCGGCCACACGGCCGACTACGCCACGCTGCTGAAGCTGGCCAACGTGAGCAAGTACGACAAGCGCCTGCGCATCGAGCCCATTGCCTCGGCGGTTAATCCGCAGCAGTTTACGGGTGTGAAGCTAACGCCCGCCGAACCCACGCCGGTAAACTAGCTAGTTGAATAAAACGGTCTTTCCAACGCAGGAGGAAGCTGGGTGAACCCGTCGTGGCACGGTGCTCAATTTCCTTCTGCGTCGGAAGGACCGTTTTTATGCAACGGCAGCCGGCACCGGCTCGAAGGCGCGCACGTAGGCGGCCTGCTCGACAGTTTCGGGTGAGCGGGCCACGCGGTGGCTTTTCTCCACGCCCTTCCACTCCTCGGCGATACGGGCCAGGGCTTCGTCGCCGCTCAGGCCGAAGTGCTGGCGCAGGTGGCAGCCCACCACGGTGCCCGTGCGGCCCACGCCGCCCCAGCAATGCACCACGGCCCGCCGGCCAGCAGCGGCACTGTCTTCGATGGCAGCCAGCACCTCGGCCAGCCGTTTGGGCGTGGGCACGCTCACATCGCGGATGGGAAAGCGGCGGAAGCGCACGCTCTCGGCAGCCAGGCCCAGGTGGGCGGCGCGGGCGCGCAGCAAGTCCTCGTAGGGTTCGAGTGGCTCGGTGGCCTCGGTGAGGTCGTAGAAGTCGCGGATGCCAGCGGCCAGGAGCAGGTCGAGGCGGTGGGCGGCTTCGGCTTCCAGCTTGGCTCCCGGGTACTCGGAGGCCAGCAGCAAGGGGGTGGCCCAATACGAGTTGGGCAGCGGACGGGGGGTGGGAGTAGTATTCATGGTAGAAGGTAAGAAAATTTACGATAGGTGCTACTCGCTGGCCAGCCGCCGGGCCAAATCTTCAATGTCGGCGCGGCGGGCCAGCACGGCCAGCCACTCGGCTGGGATGCCGGCCTCGCCGTAGGCCAGGCCCGCGAGGCCGCCGGCCACGGCTCCGGTGGTGTCGGTATCGTCGCCGAGGTTCACGGCGGCCAGCACGGTGGCGGCGTAGGTGCCGTGTTTCAGCAGGCACCACAGGGCCGCTTCGAGGGTGTGGACGACGTAGCCGGAGGATGAAATCTGGTCTTCTTTCAGCTGAGAAAGTTTGCCGTTGAGCGTAGTTTCATAATGTCTGTCCTCCACCACTGCAGGAATGCTACCATTTTCCAGCCAAGGATTTGCCAGTTCTCGCATTTGCGTACAGGCTTCGGCCGGAGCCAGACCAGCCAGCAAACCCCGCGCTACCAATAAATACAGAAAGCAGCCCAGCGTGGAGCGCGGGTGGCCGTGCGTGACGCTGGCCACATTTTCAGTAAGCGTCCAGGCGGCGTTCAAATCCAGCTTTTCAGCCCGCCAGACATCGTGAAAGGCCAGCGGCAAAATGCGCATGAGCGCGCCGTTGCCGTTGTCGTATTCGGAGTTTGGTCCGGCTTTGGTCGGCTCAACCCCGCGTTGGAGGCGGTCGATGGCGGCGCGAGTGGCATTGCCCACGTCGAAGGTTACGCCTGTAGCCGTCCAGTACGATTGGTAAAGCCAGTTGATGCTGCGCCGGGCAAAGTCGCTCAAATCGGGCGCACCGTGGCGGCCGCCGGGGCGGGCCAGGGTTTCGGCCAGGCAAAAGGTGAGCGAAGAATCGTCTGACCAAGTGCCGGCGGGCTGGCGGTGGGTACCGTAGGCGCGCATGCTGGTAACGGGGTCTTGTCGGCGGGCGGCGCGGGGCGCAAATTCAACGGGTACGCCGAGGGCGTCGCCCACGGCGAGGCCTAGCAGCGCGGCTTGGGCTTGTTCGGGAAGGGATTTGGTTGACATAGAAAGAACTGATGAAGAACGCGGGCGAAGCTACTACCGCGCGCCGGTCAGTTCGGCCGTGAGCAGCACTGCGCAGCCGGGCCACAGCTGCTGCTGCCGCAACGCGCCAAAACCAGCCTGCCGCAGGGCGTGGCGTAGTTGCCCCAGGTCGGGGCCCCGGCGGAGGTAGCCGGCCAACGCGGCGTGTACGGCAGCAGCTGGGCACAGTCGCCGCATCACCGGCATCAGCAAGTCCAGATATGCGGGCAACAGCCGCCGCAGCCAGCCCCGCGCGGGCAGCACTACTTCGAGCAGAGCCAGCTGGCCGCCGGGTTGTAGCAGTCGGGCCGCCTCGTGGGCCAGCGCGATGTAGTCAGCCGGGGCCAGGGTTTTCAGGCCGAAGGCGCAGGTAACGGCGTGCGCCCGGCCTGCTGGCAGGCCGGTAGCCAGCGCATCGGCGGGGTGTAGCGTCAGTTTGGGGCCAGCTGCGTGCCGGCAGGCGCGGGCCAGCATCGAGGCCGAAAAATCGACGGCGGTGAGTTGCAGGCTCGCTCCGAGGTAGCGGCGCAAGGCCGGCCACAAGTCGGCCCCGCCAGCCATCAGGTCGACCATGAGCACCGGCTGGCCGGCAGCTGGCGGAAGCAATTCAGCCACCAGCTGCCGGCGCCAGCGGCCCAGAAGCCCACCCGAAAGCCAGGGCGCAAAGCCATAAGTGGGTGCCATGGCTTCGAACAAGGCCCGCACTCGCGCCGAGGCATACGCTGGGCCGCCAGACGTTGGCGCAACCGGAGCCACGCAAGCATTCACTTGCTCATTCGCTATCAGCATATTATTTATGGGTATAATTGGCTTCGGCCCGTTCTTTCAGCGTGGCCAGCACCTGGCCGTGCATGGTATCGAGCAGGTAGTCGCTCCAGAGCTGCCAGTAGAACTGCGGGCCGATGGAGTGGCGGTAAACGGTGCGGGCTTCGAGCAGCGTGCGCCCGCCCGGCAGGGGCCGCAGCCGGAACGTGCCGCTGTCGACCTGGAAAAACCCGTGCAGGTGCGGCGCGTGCACGTCGGGGTACGGACTGAGTTCGCGCATGGGCGCGGGCATGCTGGGCGACGGCACGGCAAATGTGAGGCTGCGGCCCGGCTCCCAGCCCACCACCGGCAGCCGGGCTACGCCCTGCGAATAGCGGCACACCAGCGTGCGCCGGCCGGTAGCCGAATCGAGCGCGAAAGCCGTGCGCGTGGGGTACACCACGCCCGCCCGAAACCAGTTGTTGGCGGCCGGATACGCCACGGGGCGCATCAACACGGCCCACACGGCGGCGGGCGGGGCATTCACCAGCAGCTGCGTGCGCACGCGCCGGGGCAGCACCGGAGCCGGGTGGCGCACCTCGTATTCCTGGGCGGCCGGGTACAGCAGCAGCACCACGGCCAGCACGGGCAATGGGCGGCGCGGGCCGCGCATTTCAACCACGGCCTGCCCCAGAAACCCACCTATCACCGCCATTATCAGGGCAAAAGGCAGCGCCATCAATACGCAGATAATGCCCTCGCCCTTCGCCGATACCAGCAGCAGCATCGAAGCCAGCACCGCCATAATGGCCACTACCGCCCACGAAACCGACCAGATGCCGCCCGCCCGCCCGGGCTGGTTGCGCTTGTAGAGCAGCACCGCCACGAAACTGCAAATGGTGGGCGACAGGCAAAACAGCGTGGCTCCGTAGGACTCGTACTGCCGCAGCGACAGCCACATCAGCAGCGTGCCCAGCCCGCCGGCCACCAGCGCGGTGCCCACAATGGCCAGCAAAGCCGAACCCCAGGCACTATTGGGCTCATCCTCATCCGGCAAATTCGATGCTTCAGCACCGGGTGGCAGCGGCGTAGCGTTTTGGAATTGCGCGAAGGCTGGGGTGGCGGCGGCTGGGTCGTTTCCGGCGGGGTCGGGCTCGGTGGGTTCGGGTTGATTCTCGGATGTTAACATTGCTAAAACGGCAAGAATGAACAGAACGGCCAAGCCGACCGCCGGGCTGCGACCGCACGGGTCGCTATATAAACAGCTTCAGAAACTTGTCCCAGAACCAGCTTTTTTCGGCCTGCATGAGGCGCGTGAGGAGCTTGTCGGACACGGTGGCCAGCTGCTGGATGTCGGTGAGCGTGGCGTGAAAGGCCCGGTACTCGGCATCCGCGGGGTCGCCGGGCAGGGCGGCCAACTGGTCGAGGCTGCGCTTTATCTGGTCGAGTTCGCGGCGCTTGCGCGCCCGGATGATGCAGCGCGTCACCTGCAGCATGTCCTTCTCGGCCACGAAGTATTCGCGGCGTTCGCCGGGTCGTAGCTCTTTGTATACCAGTCCCCAATCGAGTAGCTCGCGCACCGTCATGCTGGCGTTGCCGCGCGAAATGGTGAGCTGCTCCATGATGTCTTCGGTGCTTAGCGCAGCCGGGCTCACCAGCAACAGGGCATGCACCTGGGCCAGGGTTTTACTCACGCCCCAGCTGCTGCCCGATACGCCCCAGAGATGAATAAACTGGGCGCGGGCCTCGGCCAGCGTTAATGTGGGGTTGGTTTGGTCGGAATTTTCGGGAATCATCGTAAATAATTTATTGCCTGTTAAATAGCCAGACGAAATAAGCAATAAGCGGTACTAAAGGCAGCAATCCCCTGACAAGCTTCGACTGCACATTGAGTTTGGCTAACCACACTAGCAGACTGCCGACCAATGCCACAGGCAGGAAAAAAAGCCCCATAAAAGGCGTAAAAACCAGCAGACTGCCCAGACAGCACAGCGTTGTTCCCAGAGTCACAAGACGCATAGTCGGTTTACAGCAAACCCTTTAAGCAGGCCTCGCAGGCAGGAAACTCAAACTGAAACCCCAGCTCAAGCAGCCGCTGCGGGTACACTTTGCGGCTTTTGAGAATCAGCTCGGTTTCAGTGCGCAGCACAAAAGCTCCGATTTCAAGCAATCATTTCGGCTGAGGCAGGCGTAGCGGCGGCCGCAGCTGCTGGCTCAGCAGGCCCATAAAATCGCGGTTGGTCAGCGGTAGCGGGGCGCACAGGTTGAATGCCCCGGCTGCCGTAGGCTCGCCAATAAGAAACGCCACGGCCCGGCAAAAATCGACGATGTGCAGCCAGTTCATCCACTGCCGGCCATTGCCCTGCGGCGAGCCCAGCCCCCACCGGGCCAGCCGCGTCATCACTGGGAAAGCCCCGCCATCGCGCCCCATTACAATGGCCGTGCGCAGCGCCACCTTGCGCGTGGCCGGGGCCGCACAGGCTGCAAAAGCCGCCTCCCAGGCCCGTGCCACTTCCACCGAAAAGCCCTCGCCGATGTGGCCTGCCGCCTCGGTATTGGCCGGTTGCGTGCCCGGGGTATCGGCGTAAATAGTTGCCGTTGAAGAATTAAGCCACGCCCGCGGCGGCACGCTGCAGGCAGCTACGGCCGCGCCCAGCACGCGGGTGCTTTCGGTGCGACTGGCGATTATTTCGCGCTTGTTATCAGCCGTATAGCGGCAGTCAACCGTGCGGCCCGCGAGGTTTACCAGCGCAGCGGCTCCTTCCAACTCGGCGGCCCAGGCGCCGAGGGTGCGGCCATCCCAGTGCACGTAGTCGGGGCCGGGACCGGGGTTTCGGCCCAGCACGACCACGCGGTAGCCCTGCTCCCGGAAATAACCCGCCAGGTGCTGGCCCAGAAACCCGTTTCCTCCGGCAATCACCAATTTGGACTGTGGCATAGGCGCGGCCCACCGAATGACACGGCACCGGGACATCCCAGCCGCCTTTCCGTTGGACAGGGCAAATGTATCACAAGTTTCAATAATTATTGAAACTTGTGATACACTATTTTCAAATAATTCCTTCTTGCCTTGTTTTCAAATACTTGCGTAAAACGCCTGCCGCACTTGCCGTAGCAGCAGCTCGGCAGCAGCCCTATCCGGCGCATCGGGCAAGGTAGAGTTGGCGAAGGCGGCTTCTACCCGCGTCACCAATTGCTCGGCATCAGCAACTAATGCTTCGTATTCAAATTCGCCCCGCCGGATTTGCAACAAGAACTCGCGGTTGGGCCGATGAACATTTAGCTGACGGTAATTGGCAATTTCCTCGGCCATTTGCAGTAGTCGGAAAACGTGCAACATGTTTTTAGCGTCGTAATTTTTGCCGTGCTGCACAGTATTTTGGTACCGCTCGGCATTGCGCTTTTCCACCCATTCCCAATATTCCCGAAACACGCGACAGTACGTGCTGTACCCGTTGCGGTTGAAGGACAGATACGCCACCGGCTTCTCCCCTTTCGGCACGGCCGAAAGCAGGACGTCCTGCGAGGTTTCCGCGTCGCGCACCAGGCCCCGGTAGCCAAGCGTGCGCCCGAGCGTGGCATCGATGAACAGGGCGTATAAATCGGTGAGGTGCGGCACGTTGGCCAGGCCGCACTGCGCGGCTTCGTAGCCGTGGCGGGCCAGCCATTCGGTGGCGGGTTGGGCGCCCGCGCCGGCCGTGATGTAGCAGAAATCGAGCACCGATTTGCGGGCCGGCGGCTCGGGCTGGTTGATTTTCTTATTCAGGCCCCGGGCTTTGCGGATTTGCGCCACCGCGTATTCGGCGAAGCTCTGGCGGCAGAGTTTCGAGAGAAAATCAGCGGCTTTAAATTGCTCGAATAGCGGGTGTTTATAAATAACGCAGTCGGCCGGCGTGCCCAATAATTCGAGCACGGTGGGGTTGTTTTTCAGCAATAATTCCACGAAGCGGCGTAATTCATAAAACACCTCGTCATTGGTTTCGTTGGCAATTTGCGGGATGTAGTCGAGGCCGAAAAACTGGTCTTCGGGCAGGATGAATACGCCTTTGAGGTCAGTATCGGAATGCGGCAAGTTGGTACCGTAGGCGCGGCTGCCGCTGATGGCTTCGAAGAGAATCAGGTTATGGCGGCGCAGGTCGGCAATGGTCATGGGCGAAAGTAACGCGGCTGCGGCGTAGCGCGGACTTTGTAGTCCGCGTCCCCGGAACGGTTTCGGCGGGGCGGACAGAAACGCGGACTACAAAGTCCGCGCTACAGTTCGCTATACCGCAAACGCTTCGGCCAGCAGCGTCCGAAACAACGCATCCAGCTCGCCGGCCGTGCCTGCGCTCCGCAGCACCGGCAGCCCGTCGCGGGCGGCCTGCCCGGCGGCCAGTTCTGCGCGCAGGAACTCGCCCAACGCCGCCGGGCGGGGCACGGTGGTTTTTTCATTGGATAAGGCTTTGGCCGCCAGCAGCGCCGCAACTTCGGCAGTGTGGGCGGCGGGCAGCAGCGCCCGCAGCGGGGCGAATTCCATCGGCGGCAGCGTGCGCCGCTCGCGAATCCAGCGGGCGGCCAGGGCCGAGCGCAGGGCGTAGAACAGGCGTTTCAGGCGCACGTCGGGGCCGGCTAGGTCTTCTTCCACGCCGCGCCGCAGCTGGCCCAGGTAGTGGTGCAGGCCGGCTTTCAGGTTGAAGGCGGCGGGCAGTAGCGGGGCCAGCCGGGCCCGGAAATCCAGCGCCTCGTGGTAGACCACCGGCGACTGCAGCCACTCGAACACCGAGGCATTGGAGCCGCGCAGCAGGCGCAGCGCTTTGCGCAGCTCCCAGCCGGCGAGGTCCAGCTCGTCGTCGACGGGGAAATTGAGCGTATCGGGGCCTTCATCCAGGGTGAGGTACCAGTCGGTGGGGTGGCAGTAGATGAAGCGCACGTCGAAGTCCGAATCGGGCGAGGGGAAGCCCCAGGCGCGGCTCCCCGACTCGCACGCGTAGAGAATACGGATGCCGTGGGTGGCTTCGAGCTGCGTGAGGGCGGTGGAAATGCGGGTTTGCATATGAATTATCTGGTAGGCCATCATGCTGAACTAGTCGAAGCATCTCTACTGTAATACTAAAATGAATTAGTTGCGCGGTAGAGATGCTTCGACTAGCTCAGCATGACGTTCTGAACACCACGAAAGTAGCAGGAGGCGCTGCATGGCGCTACTTTAGCGCCTCACCCTCGCTCAGCGGCTCGCTGCCCCTCTTTCTCATGCGCAAAGGACGACTCGAAGCTTTTAGCGATGGCGTACTGGCCATCATCCTCACCATCATGGTGCTGGAAATTAAGGTACCGCACGGCGCGGCCAATTTTGCGGCGCTGAAACCGCTGCTGCCCGTGACGTTAAGCTACTTATTGAGCTTCATCTACATCGGCATCTATTGGAACAACCACCACATGATGCTGGCCAGCACGAGCCGGGTATCGGGCGGGGTGCTGTGGGCCAATCTGCACCTGCTGTTCTGGTTGTCGCTGGTGCCGTTCGCCACGGGCTGGATGGGCGAAAACCATTTCGCCCCCGCCACGCTGGCCGTGTATGGCGTGATGTTGCTAATGGCGGGCGTGGCCTATTTCGTGCTTCAAAACTGCATTATTGCCATCGAAGGGCCGCATTCGGCGCTGGCTCGCGCCATCGGGCGCGACTTGAAGGGCAAGGCCTCGCCCGTGCTCTACCTGGCGGGTATCGCGGCCAGCTTCTGGCAGCCGTGGGTGGCGGGCGGCATCTACGTGGCCGTGGCGCTGATGTGGCTCATCCCCGACCGGCGCATTGAGCGCACGCTGGTAGAACGAGTGTAGAGACGCGACACTTCGCGTCTCGGCGTCCGCGCCGTTTGGGTATCGTTCAGGCGCTAGTCGTTCACGCGGGAGACGCGAAGTGTCGCGTCTCTACACTCGTTCAACGATACAAGCCTTCGCCGTTATCATATTCGGATTCCCAACGTCTGGGATTGGTAACGATGTAATTTTGAATACGCTCCAATTCGTTTTGATTGCGGATGATTCTTTCATGAAAGCGGGCCTGCCACTGAAATTCTATTTCCTGATGTCGCGCAAAAGTTGTCACCGCTGATTTGAATCCGCGGAGCACGGACGCTAAATTTTGAGACTGCGGCCCAAACCGATTTTCGTAGACCTCTAGAGACGCAACACTTCGCGTCTCCTCGCTCACACCGTCTACACCATCCTTATCAAAAATCAATATTCCATGCAGGTGGTCAGGCATAAGGATGAATGCGTCCAATTCCACGAATGAAGCAAAATGAGGAATTGCAGCCCAACACTTAGCGGCGTATTTTCCAATTTCAGTTGGTTGCAAAAACGAGCTATTCCAGTCACCATTTGGCACTTCAATATTGCCAAAGTACGGTTGGCGATTTTGGGCGCAGACGGTGATGAAATACATTCCGTTTTGGCCGTAATTATACCCCGACAAGCGCGTGGAAGGAATCCGGTATTTATCCTGGTAAAGTTCCGGCATACGTTAAATGTAGAGACGCGACACTTCGCATCTCGGCGCGTGAACGATGGTTTGATATTGGCAAAGTAATTCTATACCAGTCGTTCAACTAAGAGACGCGAAGTGTCGCGTCTCTACAATCGTTCTACAGCCGCGGGTCCACCGCTTCGCTTTCCAGCGCGAGCACGCCGAAGACGCACTGGTGCACGCGGCGCAGGGGCTGGCCGGCCACGAAGCGTTCGAGGCCCTCGACGCCGAGGGCGAACTCGCGCAGGGCGAGGTTGCGCTTGGCTTTCACGTTGCGCTGGCGCAGGCGGTCGAGGTGGCCGGGCAGCAGGTAGTCGGGGCCGTAGATGATGCGCAGGTACTCGCGGCCGCGGCACTTGAGGGCGGGCTGGAGCAGGCCGCCTTTGCCCTGGGGGATGAAATCGTAGGGCTTCACCACCATGCCTTCGCCCCCGGCGGCGGTGAGGTCGGTCCACCACTGGATGGCGGCTTTGACTTCGGCGGGGTTGGTGAGAGGGACGACGCGGTAGGGCGTGGCGCGGAGCAGGCCAGGGTCGGCGAGGGCGAGGGTGCGCAGGGTTTCCATGTGCCAGGCGTGGTCGCGGTCGAAGTAGGTTTTGCCTTCGGTGGCTAATAAATGGAAGGGCGCGAGTTTGAGGTCGTCGAGGGAGTGCACGGGCCAGCAGTAGCGGCGGTAGGCGTCGGCGTAGTGGGTGGCGGCCTGGTGGCGGGCGGTGGTGCGGGCCAGCAGGGTTTCGGCGCCGTCGAGCTGGCGGGCGGCAGCTTCGGTGAGGGCGGCTTCGACCTGGGGCAGGGCGGCGAGGGCGGCGGCGGCCACGGCGGCGTACTGGGTTTTGACCAGCTCCTGGGCTTTGGCCGACCAGGGCAGCAGCTCGGCATCGAGGCAGACCCAGTCGGTGTCGAATTTCTCCCAGAAACCGGCCGTGCTTAGGGCGTCGCGCAGGCGGGCGAGGAAGGCGGTTTCGAGGGCGGCGTCGGTGAAGAAGTTGCGGCCGGTGCGGGTGTAGACCTTGCCGATGCCCTCGCCCACGAGGCCGAGGCGGCGCTGGATGGCGGCTTCGTCGCGGCCCACCACCACCACCACGCGGCTGCCCATGTGCTTTTCTTCGCACACCACGCGCTCCACGCCGAGGCGCTGGTAGTAGTCGAAGGCTTCGGCGGGGTGTTCGAGCAGGTCGGGCAGGGCCGAGGTTTCGGTGGGCGACATGGTGGGCGGCAGGTACAGCAGCCACTTGGGGTGCAGGGCGAAGCGCGACATCACCTCCAGGGCGGCCACGGCGTTGTCTTCGCGGATGGTGACGCCGCGCATGAGCCGGGTTTCGATGAACTGCTTGCCGGTGACGTCGCGGATATCTAATTCAGCTTCTAGCTGATAGCTACTAGCTGTTAGCTTTTCGTTCTGGTTTTCTCCGTCAGGCGAAGAAGCTGACAGCTGAGAGCTAGCGGCTAACAGCTGTTTATAATTGAGCGGCCTGGCCGGTTCGCAATACACCTGCGCGGCGGGCACGGCCACGAGCTCGCGCTCGGGGTAGCGCAGGGCGGTGAGGCGGCCGCCGAACACGCAGCCGGTGTCGAGGTCGATGGTGTTGTTGAGCCATTCGGCATCGGGCACGGGCGTGTGGCCGAAGGCGACCATGGCCCGGCCCCGGTACTCGCGGGCCCATTCGTAGCGCACGGGCAGGCCGAATTCGTCAATCTCGCCGGTGCTTTCGCCGAACAGCGCGAAGGCCCGCACGGCCCCCGAGCCGCGCCCCTGCATCTCCTCGGTGAGGCCGGCGTGGGCCACCACCAGCTTGCCGCCGTCGAGCACGTAGTGGCTCACCAGGCCGTCGAGGAAGCGCCGCACCTCGCTCTTGAAGGCTTCGGGCTCGGGTTCGAGCTGGGCCAGGGTTTCGGCCAGGCCGTGGTTGATGGTGACATTTTTGCCGTTGAGGTGGCGCAGGAGCTTGATGTCGTGGTTGCCGGGCACGCAGAGGGCGCTGCCGTCGCGCACCATGCTCATCACCAGGCGCAGGACTTGCGGGGAGGCGGGGCCGCGGTCCACGAGGTCGCCGAGGAAGACGGCCTTGCGGCGCGGTCCGTCTGCCGATTGTAGAGACGCGACCCTTCGCGTCTCAGCGTCCGCGCCGTCGGCATCGTCCACGGCTGTATCGTTCAACGAGAAGACGCGAAGTGTCGCGTCTCCACTTACCAGCGGCGCGACCACCCGCACGCCCAAATCCCGCACGTCCGTAATCGGCTCTTCCGTAATCTGATACCCTAGTTTCTCCAGCAGCGCGCGCAGCTCCTCGTAGCAGCCGTGCACGTCGCCGATGATGTCGAAGGGGCCGGTTTCCTCTTGGCGGTTGTTGTAGAGGCGGTCGCGGGTGATGGACTGGATGGCGTCGATTTCGCCCACGTTACGCAGGTGGTGGATGTGCCGGAAGCCCTCCTGTTTGAGGTTGCGCAGGCTGCGGCGCAACTGCTGGCGGTGGCTGGCGATGACGTGCCGGCCCAGGTGGCGGCGGTCGGGGCGCTGGGCGTTGCGCTCCTGGGCCACGGCGTCGGGCACGTCGAGCACTATCGCCACGGGCAGCACGTGGTATTGGCGGGCTAGGGCCACCAGGGGCTTGCGGCCTTCCTCCTGCACGTTGGTGGCATCGACCACGGTGAGCAGCCCGCGCTTCAGGCGCTTGGCCACCAGGTAGTGCAGCAGCTCAAAAGCGTCTTTGCTGGCCGATTGGTCGTTTTCATCGTCGGCCACCAAGCCCCGGCAGGCATCCGACGACACGATTTCCGTGGGCTTGAACAAGCGCCGCGCAAACGTGGACTTGCCCGCGCCCGTGCTGCCAATGAGGATGATGAGGGAGAGTTCGGGGACCTTGAGGGTATCTTGGGGCATTGGAAAGGACACGGCGTAGAATTGCCGAATACAAGATTAGGCACAACTACCCACTATTGAGACATCATTATGAAAGTCGGCAAGCAATTCAACACGCTCACCTACGGGGAGTATCTGCACCTGATTGAGAACCACAAGAAGTTCACGGACTTCAACACGCTGGGCCTGTTTCGCTCCACCGTGGAAACCACGAAACTCAGCCTCGAAGAGAAACTTGAGTTGCGGAAAGTCGCTATTGCGGCTTTTGCGAAGACGTTTGAATTTCTGCAGTTGAAGGACCCTCAGACGTATTTCGAGGTGAGTACGCTGGGCGAAAGTCTGACAGTGGCTGATAAAAATCAGGTTTGGGAAGATATTCGGCGCAATCAGCAGAAAATTTGGGAGAGCAAAAAGCCAGGGCATCGGAATTTTGGCACGTATTCAAAGCACTTGTGCGGCTATGACACCTGCCCGCTGAATGGCATGATGATTCGAGCAGGCTCTCGCCTATCATATGGCGGCGAGATGCACTTTAATTCAGATAATAGCCGTGATTGGTCTAAATGGTCTAAAGAATTAAAAGCTGAGCGGCACAAACGAGACAGAAAAACGGAGTTTCGAATTACGGCGCAAAGAACTCTAGAGGAATAAGCTCTTGCTTTAATTGTGAAATAGACAATTTCATTGTTCTTAAATTATGTCATGGATTGCAATGTATTTACTTCCACCAGACATTGAATTACTCAATGATTGGTTGAATCAAGAACCAGAAATTGCCTTTCTGGCTGCAAATGGTCCTGCACAGTGGATAGCACAACAGCACCGAAATATCAAAGGAGACATTGGGAATCAGATTGCTCGAAAAGGCTATGAATTTTTGTATCCCGATTTTGCAGAGTATAACCTTTGGCACATTCCTTCTGGCCCGTTGCCGCTATTATCCTTGCACGATGAAAACGATGGACTGATTACAGACCCTTGGACTGGATGGACAGAAGAAAGAAGTGGGCAGAATCCACGAAAACCCTACTTTGGGCCTGGTCATACAGGTATTATTAATCTCGAAATAAAAATGCCTTCCAGTACAGTTATCCCAATGTCTAATTTTGGATGGATTGGCAACCATTACAGAGTTATTGGCCAAGCCGCGGATAAATCGACGGAAGTGTTTTGGAAAAGATTACGAAGCTCAATCAAGAAAATGTCAGTTTATATTCCGAGAGCAAATAGTCAAGGAGGCAAAAATGAAGTTTTCGCTTTTCCAGCGGCTTATGAGGGAATACGAAACGGGAGGCCTTGTGCAGTAAATCCGTAAAGCAAGAATCGGCTTAAACGGATTTAATCATCCCAAACACCGCCATCTGCGAGGGCGCGCCGACGCCTTCCACCTCCTCTCCCATCCCAACGAGGCGCACCTGATACTCGTGCCGCTCCGCCACGGCGGTGGCCCAGGCGGCAAACTCGGCGCGGGACCATTCGAAGCGGTGGTCGTCGTGGCGGAATTCGCCGGCGTTGAGCTTCTCGAAGAGTTGGTTGTAGTCGGCATTGGGGGTGGTGACGAAGACGTGCGCCGGGCGGGCCTGGCCGAACACCACGGCTTCGAGGGCGGCGAGGCGGTTCGGGTCGAGGTGTTCGATGACTTCGACCAGGGCCGCCGCGTCGAAACCAGCAAGGCGGTCGTCGCGGTAGAGCAGCGAGCCCTGGATGAGGTCAATGCGGGTGCGCTGGCGCGGGGGCATCTCGTCGAGGTGCAGGCGTTGGGCAGCGCGAGCCAGCGCCTGGTGCGACACGTCCATGCCGAGGATGTACTCGATTTTGGGCTGGCGCAGGAGCAGGCGCAGCAGCTTGCCTTCGCCGCAGCCCAGGTCGAGCACGCGCTTGGGGGCGAGCTGGTAGATTTCGTGGGCTACTCGCTGGAGGCGCTGGTCGTGGAGCGAGGTTTTGGGGTCCGTGCTTGCGGGCGCCTCACCCCCCGGCCCCCTCTCCGAAGGGAGAGGGGGAGCCAGACGACTTTCATTCGACACTTGGCCGGTTTCGTCCGCAGCAAAACCGGTGCCCCCTCTCCCTTCGGAGAGGGGGTCAGGGGGTGAGGCGCCCTCCAGAACTTCCCCTTCCATCAGCCGCTCCAGCGTCGGGTTCACATACGCCGCCAGGTAGCGCAGATACCGCCGCGTGATGAAGCCGCGCTCGGGGTGCTGGGGCAGCCAGCCGCCGCCGCGATGCAGAAGTTTCTCAGCCTCATGCTCGCCGATGTAGTAGTGCTTGTCGTTGTCGAGCACCGGGAGCAGCACGTAGAGGTGCGTCAGTACGTCTTGCAGGCGCAAACCCTCGTGGCGCAGGTGTAGGGTATAATAGCGGCTGTCGCCCCACTCCGGCACGGTCGGGTCGAGCGGGGTGGTTTCGATTTCTACTTCGTAGCCCAGCGGCTCGAAGAGGCGGCGGGGCCAATCGGGGCCGGGTGCGGAGACGACGGCCACTTTCACGGCTAGCGGCAGGGCCTGGGTGGGCAGGTCAGGCTTGTCTTTGCAGGTGCCGTTCATGGCCGTCCCGAAGGCTTTGCTCAGGGCCGCGCTCAGGAAGGACGAGGCCACGTAGGGCCGGTCGTTCACATACTGCTCGAGGGCGAAGCCTTCGCCGGAGGCGCCGGCCCGGCCGCGCACCAAGCCGATGGGGTCGAGGTCGAGCAGCAGGGCAGCGGTGCAGCGCTCGGCGGTGGCTTCGGGGTAGAAGATGTGGGCCTGGCCGCCGGCTACTTCGAGGCTTTGCAGGCGCGCGGGGTTCTTGTGGAGCAGGTAGCCGAGGTCGGTGGCGGGATGGTAAGTGGTGGAGATGGTGAGGAGCATAGACGATAACAGGTCGCGCCGCGTTGAAAGGCCGAGCGCAAGTTTCAGCAAGCTACATCAGCTTCGCTTGCGGCTTTCTGATATTGCATCGCCTATGAAATCGTTTTTCCTACTTCTATTACTGTTTACCGCGTGCTCCCAACCACACCCGCCCGGCTTTCGGGCTTGTCCCTGCTCGCATACCGACCCCGAAAAACGTCTTTATAACCAAGTAATGACGGAGCTTATTGAGCAGCATTTTTACAGCAGCTATTTGCCCGATAGCGCCAACGAACAGATTCGGCAGGCAATCCAACTACAGTTTCCGCAAGGTTCCGATTTTAAGCTAGGCACCGTAGAATTTGAGCGCTACAGGACGATTCGAAAAGGATTAGAGGCAATCCAGCAAAACCGGCTATTCAACGATAGCGCCCGATTCAAGACGATTTATCTGGGTACGGATTCGCGGCGTGGACTCTACCCTTTCACATTACCCCCATCATCGCAGCCCACGGAACACCCCGATGCTTTCGTCAGAATAAATGCCCGCATAAACTCGTTGTTTTTGCAGGTCGTACCGGGCGATACCTCCGTCGCCATGCAGCAACTCAATGCGCTACAATCAGCCATTTCCCCTGCTGATTTTCAGCTTTGCACGGCAAAAATTTCTTTACGCCCCTCGAATAGAAAAAGGCCGTTTGATTGGGATATTAGGACGGTTAGCTTTTCAAATATTGTGTTCAATCCCGCGCAAACCAAAGCTTTGCTCAGATATGACATGTATTGCGGCGGCAACTGTGGCTTCGGAGAAATTTTGCTGGTTGAAAAAGTAAACGGCAACTGGCAAATCAAACAGGCCGAACAACTCTGGATTTCATAGATTGTGCGCCTGACAGCGTTGAAAGGAAATCCATTGCCGAAATTTGCCCCGCCGGCCTCATTTTCACCGGTTCCATTTCCTTTGTCCGACACCATTCCGCCCACCGCGCCCACCGGCCCGTCCCTCAACGATTTCGCCAGCTTCTACCTCTACGGGCTCACCAACCAGCCTTATCAGCAATCGACTGATTTAGCGAAGTTTGGTGAGCTGTACAACTTGGTTATTGGCAACCACGGCGGGCTGGGCATTGCCAGCACATTCCATCCCTACCAGTTGGTAAATCCGGCCGGGCTCACGGTGTGGTACGCGGCCTACGCGCAGTTCTACGCCCAGCCCAACCGCTTGGAATTGTTCGCGGAAATGACGGTGGAAAAGGCCTCCTTCGTAACCGTACCGCCAGCCTCATTCGCCGAATTTCACGTCTGGCCCGATACCCGCCTCACCACCGACGAAAACCCGATTTTCGGTCGCTTCGTCCCGTTTGTCATCCCGTTTCTGGTGCGCAAAGACCCGGAATTGCTGCGCTGGGATAAAGAGTTTGCGACGGCCGAAGGCGACAAAAGTCGCATTGCGCCTTATCTCAAGGCCGTGAACGAAGCCATACATTTTGTGCAGCCGGCCCCAGCCTTCGTGCTGGGCTTCGGCGAGTTCGATGAGCAACAGCCGGAACTGCTGGTGGAGAAGTTTATCAGCTGCCGCGATATGCTGCTATAAACTAGCGTGGACGCTGCGAGTACGCGCCTTCGCCAGTCTGATTTGAAGTTCGTGAACAAGCAGCTTCACAGAGTCCGCGCTGCAGCCGCCAGTGCTCGTTCCTTCGTCACCGCTGCACCACCCAAAAACTGCCCGTACCAGCGGCCCGAATCCTTCACTATCCGCTCCTGCGTTTCGTAGTCGACGTGAATAAGACCGAAGCGTGGGCCGTAGCCCTCGGCCCACTCGAAGTTGTCGGTCAGGCTCCAGGCAAAATAGCCGCCTACGTCCACCCCTTCCTGCCGCGCCCGCAGCACCTGCCCAATGGCCGCCTGCAAGTACGCTTTGCGGGCGACATCGTGCACCCGTCCATCGGTTACCACATCCGGAAACGCTGAGCCACTTTCGGTTATCAGCAGCTTTGGTGCATTTGGATAAGCCGCAAACTGTTTCAACATTTGGTAAATCGACTCCGGAAACACCTCCCAGCCCATGTCGGTGTGCGGCACGCCGCGCTGCTTGGCGGGCACCAGCGCGGCCCATTGCAGCGGCAGCCAGGGCGAGAATTTCACCACCTCGCGGGTGTAGTTCTGCACGCCCCAGAAGTCGAAATTGAAGGCCATGCGCTGCTCGTCGCCGGGTTTCTGGTAGCGCTCCAGCAGCCAGCGCAGGGCGGGCAGTTCGGCCGTGGGGTAGCCCAGGCCAAGGGTGGGCTCCACGAAAAAGCGGTTGAGCACGGCGTCGGCGCGGCGGGTGGCGGCTTCGTCGTTGGCATTTCCGGGGCGGTGCGACGTGAGGTGCGAGCACGAGAACGTGGTGCCAATCCGAGCCGAATCGGGCAGGGCGGCGCGCAGGGCCCGGCCGCCCTCGGCCTGGGCCAGCGTGGCGTGGTGCGCCGCCGCCAGAAACGCCCCCAGGTGCCGCCGCCCGGGCGCATGAATGCCCAGCAGATGCCCCGCGCCCACAAATACCATCGGCTCGTTCAGCACGCACCACTGCGGCACCCGGTCGCCGAGGCGGCGGGCCATGAGCTGGGCGTAGTCGGCAAACCAACCCACGATGTCGCGGTTGGCCCAGCCGCCGCGGGCCTGCAGGGCGCTGGGCAAATCCCAGTGGTAGAGCGTGAGCATGGGGCGCAGGTCGCGCTCCAGGCAGGCATCTACCAGCCGGTCGTAGAAATCGAGGCCGCGGCGGTTCACGGCGCCGATGCCTTCGGGCAGCACCCGCGGCCAGGCCACGGAAAACCGGAAATCGGTGAGACCCAGGCCAGCGGCCAGGTCGAGGTCGGTTTCGTGGCGGTTGTAGAAGTCGGCCGCCACGCGGCCGTGCTCGTTGCGCCGAATGGTGCCCTTGCGCCGCGTAAAATCGTCCCAGATGCTGGGGCCTTTGCCCTGGTGCTGCCACGCGCCCTCCGTCTGGTAAGCGGCGGCCGAAGCACCCCACTGGAAATCCGGCCCAAAATCGGCGCGGGAAAACGGCAGCGGCGCGGAAGCGGGGTAGAAAGCGGCTGGCAGCGGCTCAGTGTAGCTGGGAGGCAATTTTGTCATGCGCGGGGCGCGGAATGGGTGGTTGGTATTGGCAGAAACAGGGAACGATAGAACGTCAGGCAGGGTGCAGCGTGGCGGCTCGAATTCAAAACAATTTTTGAACGTCATGCTGAGCTTGTCGAAGCATCTCTACCGCGCAAGCAATTCATTTACTACTGCGGTAAAGATGCTTCGCTGCGCTCTGCATGACGTGCTGTTTTACTAAAGCTGCTTCCCGGCAGTTGCTCGCGCAGCAACCAGTCAATCACGGCGGCGGTCTGGTCGGGGTAATCAACGGCAATTACCTCGTCCTGGTGCAGCCATTGGTCGATTTTATCGAGATTCTTATCCTTGAAGTTTTTGATGACCGGCACGCCCATTTTGGCCAGTGCCGCCGCGTTGCACTGCTGCTCATACTGCTGCTTCATGGGCATCACCAGCAGCTTTTTGCCTAGGTATAGGGCTTCGGCGGGCGTTTCGAAGCCCGCGCCGCAGAGCACGCCGGCCGAGCGGGCCAGGCTGTCGAGAAAGGCCGGGCCGCTCACGGGCCATACCCGCACGTTGCCATACTCGGCCGGCACGGCGCTGTGCTTGCTGAACACCTCCCAGCGCACGCTACGACTCAGGTGCTGTAGCCGTTCCACCAGAATTTCCTCCTCGAAGGCCGGCAGGTACACCGTATAGTGGCCCTCGTTGACAGGACTCAGTTCGCGCACCTGCTGGCGGATAACGGGCGTGGAGATTTCCGGCGCATAGCGCTGGAAATGGAAGCCGTACTGCGCGGTGCTCGGGGCGTAGTGCTTCAGCACGGCGCGGCCGGCCGGGTCCTCGCGGTCGGGGCGCGGGGCGGCGGGGTGCAGCACGGCACTCTGGTGGCTGAGGGCCACACAGGGCACGTGGCGCAGCCTGCAGGCCCAGCTGCTCACCGGCTCGAAGTCACTGATGACCAGGTCATAACTTTCCACCGGCAGGTGCCGCACTTCGTGCAAAAACTTCACCGAGTTGAACTGCGCGAAGGTCTTCACGAAGTTGATGCCGCCCTTCTTGCCAAACAAAAAGCCCATGCCCTGGGCCCGGTATTTCACGTCGAAGGGCAGCGGCAGGTCGGCGGGCGGGCCGCTCACCAGCACGTCGAGCTGCTCGCAACGGGCTTGCAGCAGCGGCACCACGTCGAGGGCGCGGCTGAGGTGGCCGTTGCCGGTACCCTGGATGGCGTAGAGGATTCGGGACATGTGATAGATTTTTCTATTGAAACGCCATTTGGAGCATAGTAGAACGTCATGCAGAGCGCAGCGAAGCATCTCGCTCGCAGTCACTAATCCAATTGATTACCATTCCACGCGAGATGCTTCGCTGCGCTCTGCATGACGTTCTTACTTTCTATCGATTCGATGACTCAAACGCTTACGCCTTCAGTTTGAACTCGGCCAACAATCCTTCCAGCAGCACCGCCGGGTTGGCATCGGCCAGCATCTCGGCAGCATCGGTAGCTTCGGGTTCGGCCGGGTGTTGCATGGCGGGGTCGTCGTTGTAGTAATACAGCTGCCAGCCGGCCTCGGCGGTGTATTCCAGCGCGGTGAGGTTCTCCACCCAGTCGCCGGAATTCAGGTAAATTACCTCCCCTTTTTCAGTCGTCAGCGGCTTGATTTCGGGCTGGTGAATGTGCCCGCAGGCCACGTAGCGGTAGCCCTCATCGGCGGCAATGGCGGCGGCCGTTTCCTCGAAGTTGCTCACCGCCGACACCGCCGATTTCACCCGCTCTTTCACCAGCTTACTCAGCGCCACGCGGGGGCGGCCCAGTTTCGCCAGCGCATAGTTTACGAAGCGATTGATGAGAATCAGCAAATCGTAGCCGTGGCCGCCGAGCCGGGCCAGCCAGCGCGAGTGCTGCATGGTCACGTCGAACACGTCGCCGTGGAACAGCCAGGTGCGGCCGTGGGGCAGGTCGAGTACCAGCTTATTGTCGAGGCGGAAGTGGCCCAGCTTCAATCCAGCGAACTTGCGCAGCAGCTCGTCGTGGTTGCCGGTGAGGTAGTGGATTTTCACGCCCTTGGCGGCCAGGCCGGCCAGGTAGCGCACCACCCGCATGTGGGCCGGCGGCCAGTAGTTTTTGCTGAACTGCCAGATGTCGACGATGTCGCCATTGAGCACCAGCACCTGCGGCCGGATGCTCTTGAGGTAGCGCAGCAGCTCGGTGGCGTGGCAGCCGTAAGTGCCCAGGTGCACGTCGGAGATAACCGCCACCTGCACCCGGCGCTTGCGGCGGGCCTTGGGCTGGCCAGTTGTTCCCGGGGTTTGGCTGTTCAGCGAGTCCGATACGTTTGCAAGTCCTACGTTCATGCGGCTGCCGCTGGGTTGAACCGGCCACCCCGCGCTGGCCCCGGGCTGCGGCGCGGCCGAACGGCCGGGCCCGACCGCCGCTCGCCCAGCTCACCCCCGCCCCCGAAGGCCGAGCGCAGGCTGCCGAGCGTGTGCAGCAGAAAGGCCACCCATAGGGCCAGCTGAAATAACTCGTAGAGGAACCAGCGCCCCAGGCGGCGCAGCCCCGAAAGCAAAGCCGGGAAATACATAGGATGAAGCAATGAAAACCGGTGAAAAATCCTGTTTCAAAGGTCGCCGCCCACGATGAAGCCTTTATTACGCCCGGATTATGCTTTCGTCACGCCGATTACGGCGCGCCCAGTGCAATTTCGCCAGGCGACGACCAGCCGGAGTTCGCCGGGCATTTCGTTACTTTGTTGGCCCGATTTTTCGTTGGTCGTCCGCTTCATTCTACATCCCCTTATTTCATTCCTACTGATGCATTCGTTACCCCGCCTCGCCCGCCATTTTCTCACCGTTGCGCTGCTGTGCTTGTGCGCCGGCGCCGCCCTGGCCCAGCCCACCGGCAAAGCCGCCAAAGGCCGCAAGCGCTACGCCTTCGCTCAAAAAGACGAAGAGTCGCCCTACGTGAAGAACGTGACCAAAAACACCGAGGAAGAACAGGACGTCGACGGCTCCTTCACCCGCGTGGGCTACCGCACCTACACCGAAATGGTGGCCGAGCTCACCCACCTCAAGAAGCTGCACGACTGGGCCGACACCACCTACCAGCGTCGCGTGGGCGCCGTGCCCCCCGGGGGCGTCCTCGTGGTCACCATCCACCGCCAGGGCCCCAAAAACGCCGACCTCGGCAACCTCACCATCACTGCCACCGACAAAACCGGCAAAGAAGTTTTCACCCACACCCCGCCCGCCGGCACCGGCCGCTTCTTCGGCCGCGACCTCTACCAGGCCAAAGCCGTCATCCCTTTCCCGAGTATGGCCCCGCAGGAGCTCAACGTGAGCATCCGCGACGCCAAGCTCTACCAGACGTTCGACTACACGCTGGAGATTCCGGCGGCTCAGTAGCCGCAATAGTTTCTTTTCGCTTCAATGGGGCGACATTCGCGCAGGCGGGTGTCGCCCTGTTTGTTTCTACCCCTTTGGCTGGAGTATTATTAATATGAAGCGCAAACTGGTCCTTGCTCTGGGCGTAACGCTGGCGGTACTTATTGTGGCATTCAGCTGGCCTACCTACCATTACCCATCTTCGGCCGAACTGCACAAAAAAGCACGCTATCTGGAGCGAATAATCACCCAGCCCGAAGCCGAAACGCCGGAACTACTCGCGCTGGGCAACGCCGAATGGTCCTTATTTACCATGTCGTATTCGACGTACGCCTTCACCAACATAGCACAGATGGATAGCAGCTTTCGACCCGAAGCAGCCCGCTACACCTCTCTGGCCATTCGGAAGATGCTGACGGGCAGCATTGCTCAAGCCTTCCGTAACCCAGATGCCGTCGTGACTGCTGATTCAGTTGTGTCGGTGCTCTACCTCGGCCATCTCAACCTGATGCTGGGCTGCCACCGCATGCTGGACCCGGCTTCGCCTTATAAATCCCTGCACGATTCGCTTTCCGCCAGCCTGCACCATCGGCTTGCCGCCGCTCCCAACCATTGCCTCGAATCGTACTCCGGCGGCGTGTGGGTGCCCGACAACACCGTGGCGCTAGCCTCGCTGCAACTCCACAGCGACCTGACGGGTAGTCCCTACCGCATTTTCTGCCAGCAGTGGGCGGCCTATGCCCGACAGTACCTCACCGACCCCGCCACCGGCCTGCTGCTCTCCAAGCCCCGCACCCGCCACCAGGAGGCCGAAGAGCCGCGGGGTTCTCATTTGGGCTGGAGTATCTTTTTTCTCTCCCGCTTTGCCCCGGCTCTTGCCGCCGAGCAATACCGGGGCTACCAGCAGCATTTCAGCACCAATTTCGGCGTCGTTCGGCTCTACCGCGAACGCATCGGCAGCTACGAAACCAGCGAAGGCGACATCGACAGCGGCCCGCTGATACTGGGCTACAGCATCCCGGCCAACGCCTTCGCCTTCGGCAACGCCGTGGCCCTGCGCGACTGGCGCAACGCCCAACGCCTGCGCCGCGTCATCAGCTTCGGCAGCCGCGAAATCGAAACGCCGACCGAAACGCGCTACGGCGTGCGCTTTGTGGATTTGTCCGTCAGCCCGCTGGCGGAGGCTTTGTTGCTGAATGCTGAGACGATGACGCCGTGGCAAGTCTCTACGCTTCGTTAAGAAGCGACAACTCCAGAAATTATTTCCGCAGCCGCATCCACTGCACGGCAATTATCGTCTTCGCATCGCGCAGCGGCTCGGCTACTAGCGCTTCCCGGCTTAGCTCCACCATTTCGATGTTCTCGTGCTCCTCGGCCAGCCCGCCTCCGGCCCCGGGGCGGTGGCTCACTTCGGCGTAATACACGGTGATTTCTTCCGAGCTGGTGCCCGGCGAGGGCCAGATGCACACGATTTCTTCCAGCTTGTCGATTTTGTAGCCCAGCTCCTCGTGAATCTCGCGGCGCACGGCCGTTTCGGGCGCTTCGTCTTTATCAATCATGCCGGCGGCGATTTCCAGCAGTTCCGCTTCCGGGCCGATGCGGAACTGGCGGGTGAGCACGTACACCTGCCGGGCCGTGTCGAACACGAGGGCGGCCACGGCCTTGCCCGGCGCAAACTGCTCGCGCCGGAGCTGGTGCTCGCCGTCCTGAACGATTAGCTGGTTGACTTTGTAGTGGCCATTGAAGACCCGGGTGCGCTCGATAATCTGCATCGTCGGATTTGTGTGTTGTACCTTTGTTGTCACCAGGGCCGCCGTCGGAGCAGCCCGCTGCCCGGCTGCGTCGGGCAAAGCCCCGCGCCTCGGCTGTCTCCGCGAAGTAAGCGCACCTCACTCCAATTCCTCTTCATTCCGGGAATCGGTCGGCCTCCGACGAGCCGCCCACCCTCCCCACGCCCGGCCCTTGCCGGCGTGGCCATGCCCGCCTATGCTACGGCGCAGGCTGAACCACTCATTTCGCAGGCAATTGCCTGCCACCACTTTACCGCGGCAGCCCTTTCGCGCTGCCCGGTACGCCCTACTTACCCCTCCACATGACGTTTGACGAGTTAAACCTGATTGACCCCATCCTCAAAGCCCTCAAAGAAGAAGGCTACACCACCCCTACTCCCATCCAGGAGCAGGCCATTCCCCACGTGCTCGACGGCAAAGACCTGCTCGGCGTAGCCCAGACCGGCACCGGCAAAACGGCCGCCTTCACCGTGCCCATCCTGCAGGTGCTGCACCGCACGGCCCAGGTTGCCAGCCACCCGCGGGGTGCCATTCGCTGCCTCGTGCTCACCCCCACGCGCGAGCTGGCCATCCAAATCAACGAGAGCTTCGGCGCCTACGGCCGCCACCTGAGCCAGATTCGCCACACCGTTATTTTCGGCGGCGTGAGCCAGGGTTCGCAGGTTGCGGCCCTCAAGCGCGGCGTGGAAGTGCTCATCGCCACCCCCGGCCGCCTGCTCGACCTTATGAACCAGGGCTTCGTCGACCTGCGCCAGATTGAAGTGTTTGTGCTCGACGAAGCCGACCGCATGCTCGACATGGGCTTCATCAACGACATCAAGCGCATCCTGCCCAAGCTGCCCACCAAGCGCCAGACCCTGTTCTTCTCAGCCACCATGCCCGGCCAGATTCAGGAGCTCGCCAGCACCATCCTGCGCCCCAACCCGGTGCGCGTGGCCGTCACGCCCGTCAGCAGCACCGCCGATACGGTAACGCAGTCGGTGTACCTGGTGGAAAACAATGACAAGCCCGCCCTGCTCCGCCACATCCTGCAGGATAAGGACATCAAGCGTGTGCTCGTCTTCACCCGCACCAAGCACGGGGCCGATAAGGTTGTGAAAGCTCTCGCCGCCAACCAGATTCCGGCCGAAGCCATCCACGGCAACAAAAGCCAGAACCACCGCCAGCGCGCCCTTTCTAACTTCAAAGCCGGCAGCACCCGCGTGCTGGTAGCCACCGACATCGCCGCCCGCGGCATCGACGTGGACGAGCTGACCCACGTCATCAACTACGAAATCCCTAACGAGCCCGAAACCTACGTGCACCGCATCGGCCGCACTGGTCGGGCCGGCGCGTTCGGTACCGCCTTCTCGTTTGTGGAAGACGAGGAGCGCGCCTACCTGCAGGACATCCAGAAGCTCATCAGCCGCCAGATTGACGTGGAAGCCGAGCATCCGTTCGTATCCGGCCGCATCAAGCCGGTGATGCTGCACGGCAACGAGCGCATCATCCGGCCCAAGGGCCCGGCTGGTCGTCCGGCCCGCTCCGGCCCCCGCGAGGGCGGCAACGGCGGCGGTGGTCGTTCGGGCGGTGGCCAAGGCGGCGGCGGTCGCTCGGGTGGCGGTCGCGGCGGCGAGCGCCCCAGCGGCGCCAGCAACGGCGGTGGCCGGCCTAGCGGCGAGCGCAGCCGTCCGGCCGCGCCTGCCAGCAGCGGCCAGTCCGATACCGCCCGTCGCTTCGGCAGCGGCGGGGCCCGCGTGAACGTGGGCGGCAACCGCGAAGGTGGCGACCAGGGCGGCCGCCGGCGCGGCGATGCCGGTGGCTCGCGCCGCGGCTCGTTCTAAACAGCGCTTAATGCAACGCACTCAATAGAACGTCATGCTGAGCTTGTCGAAGCATCTCTACCGCAGCGGTAATCCAATCGACCGGATTAGTTGCCCGGTAGAGATGCTTCGACAAGCTCAGCATGACGTTCTTTTTGACAAAGCAAAAGCAAGTGAAAAAGCAGCAGGCCCCGGAAAACTTTTTCCGGGGCCTGCTGCTTTTTAGGGCTGAATACGTGTCTATTCCGGCCCGCCCGCAACAGTCGCTTTCTCCATCCTTATTCTTCCCAACCCCTAACTGAAAATGGCCCAGCCTACGCTTCCCGTTATCCAGGCCCTGCGCGCCACGGCCCAGCGCCTCGCCACCCAGGCTCCCTACCAGTGGGGCCACATGGGCAGTTGCAACTGCGGCCACCTCGCCCAAACCATCACCCAACTTACCAAAGCCGAAATCCACGCCCGCGCCATGCAGCGCTACGGCGACTGGGAGCGCCAGATTATCGATTACTGCCCCACCAGCGGCCTGCCCATCGACCAGACCATCGACGAGATGCTGGCCCTCGGCTTCACCCGCACCGACCTCACGCATCTCGAACGTCTCTCCGACGCCCGCATCCGTCGGGAAATTCCCTTCGAGCGCCGCAATGGCCTTCGCCACAACCAACGCGATGACGTGGTGCTCTACCTCCGCACCTGGGCCGACTTGCTGGAGCGCGACCTATTGGCCGGCATCAGCTTGCCCAGCTTTGATGCAACCCCGCTGCCTGTACTGGTAGCTACTCGGTAGCATGGCTATCCGGTACTGAAACCCCAACACGAAAAAAGCCCCTGCCAAAAATCTGGCAGGGGCTTTTTGTTTTTAGGAACCCCCGGTTTCTAATCCGGGACCCGGTTCGGTGCTCTAGTTGCGGGTCACGTTGGAGCGCTGGGCTTCGCGGTAGCCTTCGGCGCGGTGGGCACGCTTGTAAGCGGCATCAGCCGAAGGGTCTTTCTCAGCCTCGGCGGCATCGGGGGCCTGGGCACAGGAGGCCGTCAGGAGCATGGCCGTTGCGGCGGCCAACCAAAGATTCGTGCGGGTCAGTTTCATGCCACGAAGGTAGCCCACGGCTGTCAAACGAACAAAGACGACTCTGACCCTCACATCTGCCATTGGAGCTTTAGTCGTAATAGAAAAGCAACCCTGCTTCCATTAATGATACCAGCGGCTGAACGGGTAATTTACATTTGACAACTAAACACTTTTACTACTCATCATTTCAGGCAACGCCCTTCCCAACTTTAGCTTGCGTACCTGCCAATTCTCTCATTCCACGTCGCATCCAGCGACGAGTACTTCCTCAACGTAAATACAACAAAACAAGGCTGCGCCTACAGGCTTCCAACCAGACAAACCGCTCACTCTATTAGCACGCCCAATTGCGATTATCTTCCAACAATAGCATCCAATCGTTACGGGTAATTGTCAATACAGTTAGCAGTCACAGGCTGTACACCAACGAACAACTAGCTTTACAACCGCTAAATTTAACAGCAAGCCACCGGTTTTGAACCTTTCCACAAGGGGTAAAAAACGCATCCATTCAACCCAATCCAATACTTCCGTTAGCCTATAATTTAACTTTGATAAACAGGTGTTTATAAAAATAAAATCGACCTTAATTTCCACTTCATGTAATTGACCATAGAAGTTAGCATCATGGTCAACAAGATATATCTATTTCGTAGTATCACACCTATATCCCGGGCTAAGCTTTTTTTGGGTACAAGTGAGCGAAGTGAGAACTGCCAAATTGTGTTATCGCGTCGGGCCGCAAGGCAATATAAACAGAAAGGCACCTCTGCTCAGCTGGTTAATAGACAGTCCTGGTATTGGATTATACTGCTAGCATGTATACTTGCAGTATCCAAAGAATTGGCTTTCAATTTGGCTTTTTAAAACCCCGATGGGCATTGAATTTACCCAAAGCCTTGGGCTGTGTGAACCGCACGTGTTCCTCCTGGGCCATACGCAAAGCGCTGGCTACCTGGCTAAGTTGCCATTGGTGTCTCCCCAATCAAGTACAGGAAAAGACGTGCTGGCATCTAGTTTCAACTTCTTTATTCGGGCTGATAATCGGCAAAAGAACCGTCACGGTAGAAAATCACAATCCGCCGGATAGGCTTTTCAGCTCCGGCAAACAGTGCTTGCGCCATGGCACTCTCGGGGGCCTTGCTGGTTGCTTCGGGTGCAACACCTGCAGTAACGGGCGCTTGGGAAGCTGGATGTGGCACTGCCGGCATGGGATTCGCTACCACCTCACTTGCCACGACGTTCACTGGAGGCACAGCAACCGATGGCTCAAATGGCTCTTGCGACTGCATAGTCTCCGGCTCACTTATAGCAGTTGGTGTGGCTGTAGCTACTGGTATGGCAACAAACCGTTTGGGCGTAGCCACTAGCTTGGACGCCGGTTTGAACGGGGCCGGCTTGCCAACTCGGCCAGCGGGCGCAGCAGCTTTATCCAGTCGCTTTTCGCCCAAACTGCCTGCTGGCAATGTCGAAGCATCCGCTCTCCGGGATACCGTTCCATCGTATTGATTATTTGCCGATTGCTTAGGTGGTACAGGGTCAATTGTAGGCGTTCCCCCTGCATTCTGGGGGGCCGGAATACCGGGTGATGCCGGAGCCAAAGCTGCCGGAGCAATGGCAGTGGGCACCATTTCAGGTCCTGAATTGCCTGCAGCAGCTAGCATGGGCCCACTGCCGTTCAGTAGCCAAGGCATGGCCAGTTCAGGCATAGCGGCCAGAATCCGCTGCACCACTTCCAGGCTGGGCTTGTTGCGGCCCGAAAGGATGTGGCTCACGATGGGGCGAGCCACGCCAATGAGGTCGGCAAACTGCGTCGGCGTGAGCTGACGGCTTTCCAACAAGGTCCTGATGCGTTCAACCATGATGCTACTTTTAGATTACAAATGTAGTCAGCAATGGTTTAACGTCTCATCACAGCAAGAAACTGCCTTGAGTCTATTATCAACAAATGTAAATCGTACATTCAAAAGGCCATTTGTTTACAAATGATACTAATACTTTGGCACAATAACAAATGTAATAAGGCGGCTCATTTGCCGCATTTAACCTCTTGGATACGCCAGTTATCAGTCGTGGCAAAATAATAAATTGTGGTGCTTACCCATTCAAATACTCCTGCTTGTACCGGCGCTATCGCATGCTGACCTGCCTAGTTAGCGTCTGCTCTCGTGGCTATTTATAACGCTATGCGTGCTAACAAAAAAGCCCCGGCAGCCTGTGGGCTACCGGGGCTTTTCGCAGATTTAAAGACTGCTCTCAAAGAGCATAATCAGCTAGTCGAAATACTCGCGGGCGAGCTTTTTATCGAGTCCGTAGATATCGTCGCGGAAGTGCGGGTGACCGCTGGCATCGGCCCAGGCCGTGAAATACACCAGGTACACGGGCAGCTTTTCTTTAAGCGTGATGTACTTCTCGCGGTGCGTGGCAATGCTGTCCAGAATAGTCTGTCGGTCCCACTCGGGGCGGTCGCGTAGCAGGTATTCGGCTAGTTTGATGGGCTCGGACAGGCGCACGCAGCCGTGGCTGAAGCTACGCGAGCTTTGCGAGAACAGCTCGTCGTGGGGCGTGTCGTGCAGGTAAATGTCGTTCGAGTTCGGGAAGATAAACTTCACGTCGCCGAGGTCGTTTTTGGGGCCCGGGCGGCGGCGCAGCGTGTACTTGAACGTCGCCTGCGTCACGTTGGCCCAGTCGATGCTGGCGGGGTCGACGACGGTGGCTTTGCGGCCGTAGCCTTTCACCACTTCCATGTCGAGGCGGTCGAGGTAGCTGGGGTTGGCGGCGAGCTTATCGCGCAGCTCGTTGTCGATAATACTGAACGGTACGTTCCAGTAGGGAGCCAACACCACGTACTCCATCTTGTCGCTGAACACCGGCGTTTCGTGCAGCACTTTGCCCACAATAACGCGCATGTTGAAGGCTTCTTTGTTGTCCTCAATCACGTGCAGCGTGTACTCCGGAATGTTTACGAGCAGGTAGTTCGGCTCGAACTTTTTGGGTAGCCAGCGCCACCGCTCCATGTTTAGAATAAGCTGGTCGATGCGCGTGCCGATGGGAACGTTGAGCTGTTTCAGTGTTTCGCCGCGCACAATACCGTCAGCTTTCAGGCCCGCATCTTCCTGAAATTTTTTCACGGCGGCCTCTAATTTCGCGTCATAAGTGAGGGCCGCTACATCGGCCGGCTGGCCGGGCTTGGCCGCGGCGGCAGCCGTTGCAGTGGCCGCTTCGCCGCCTTCGCTGTCGAGCAGGCGCTTGCGCAGGGCTGCCACGGCCGGCGAATACTGGCCGGGTTTGAGGACGGTATTGGCGGGCAGCGTGGGCCAGCCGCCGGCCCGTTCCTGGGCGCGATAGGTGGCAAGGGCCTGCTTCAGCTGGTCGTATTCGGGGTGCAGTGGGGCAAACTCGTAGTAGTTGTAGCGGCTTTTGCGCTCCCCCAGAAAAGTTGTCAGTGCCTTGTTGAGCTTGATTTTATTAGGCTTCACCAGCCACGACGAGTCCTTCTTATCGCGAGGATTGGCCACGCCACGATAGTAGTCGTTGGCCCACTTCATGTACGTTCCGGTCAGGGCAATATCTACCTGCCGCTCGAGAGCGTTACGCTTTGTTGAGTCGTTCTGAGCCTTATCCAGCTCGGCCAGCATTTTAGCTATGTCCTTAACCTGGTAGTCTTTAGGATTCAGACCTTCATCCGCAGCTTTAGCCATCATGGCTTGCAGGTTCTTGACCTGCGCCACGGGCTGGTGGTTCTTAAACCAGCCCAGCTGGAATTTGCGCTCGCGGTAGAAACGAAGGGCAGGCAGCAGCTGGGACTTGAAAGCCGGCTCGCCCCGGAAGGCCGAGATGAGCTGGGTGCTGTCCATGCGGGGCTGGGCCCCGGCCACGGCCGTCACCGACGAATCGGTGGCCGCCTGCTCGGAGGTTTGCTTCTGCGAGTCGGAGCCGCAGGCGGTGAGGGTAGTGCTGCCCAACGCGGCCAACAGTAGCCACAGCAGGGAAGTAAATCGGAGGAGGAATGTCATTGAGGAAAATAAAGCGGGCGGAAAACTTGCCTCGGCCGTAGCCCAGGCGGGGGTTGTACTGCCAAGCCGTGGGCGGGGTTGCGCCGGGCTGCCCGGGGCAGTCTGGCTGCAAAGTACGCCACAACGCGGCATCGGCCACTGCCTGCTCCGCCGGAATCGTGCCAGTTCCGTATGGTTTTTTATAGAAAGGATGTTTTGCTCCTATTGGTACCGCACCGCCAGCGGCTACGGCTTCTCTACCCAGTAGCACTGCGCGTGTTCGGACTTTTGTAGCTTCCTTCCGCTGCTGTTCTACCAATACCCTCTTCGCGCCTCGTTGAGAAAACCGTTTCTACTTTTCCTTTTGCCGATTTCCTCCCGCATGTCTGAAACAACCTTCCCCACTACACAACCCCTCGACCCGCACAGCTACGCCAGCCGCAGCGCCGCCCGGGTGCGCCACCTGACCCTGAATCTTACCGTCGACTTCGACCAAAAAATGCTGGCCGGCACCGCCACCTGGCAGCTGGCCAACCCCGGCAGCAGCTCCGAGCTGGTGCTCGATACCCGCGACCTCACCATCGAAACGGTCGAGGCGCTGGGTGCTGCCGGCCAGCCCACACCCGCCGCCTTCACCCTCGATGCTGCCGATGCCGTGCTCGGCCAGGCGCTGCGCATTGCCCTGCCGGCCGGAGCTACGGCCGTCCGCATTGCCTACCGCACGGCCCCCACGGCGGCCGCCCTGCAGTGGCTGGCCCCGGCCCAGACGGCCGGCACGCAGCCCTTCCTGTTCACGCAGTCGCAGGCTATTCTGGCGCGCACCTGGCTGCCGTGTCAGGACTCGCCCGGCATCCGCTTCACCTACGAAGCCACGGTGCACGTACCCGCCCATCTGCTGGCTTTGATGAATGCCGAGAACCCGCAGCAGCTTAGTCCGAGCGGCGAGTACCACTTCCGCATGGCCCAGCCCATCCCGGCCTACCTGATGGCGCTGGCCGTGGGCGACCTTGCCTTCTCCCCGCTTAGCGGGCGCACCGGCATATACGCTGAGCCGGCCACGCTGCCGGTGGCCACCCACGAGTTTGCCGACCTGGAAAAAATGGTGGGGGCGGCCGAAGAGCTGTACGGCCCCTACCGCTGGGAGCGCTACGATTTGCTGGTGCTGCCTCCCTCCTTCCCCTTCGGCGGGATGGAAAACCCCCGATTAACATTTGTAACTCCTACCATCCTGGCTGGCGACCGCAGCCTGACCAGTCTGGTGGCGCACGAGCTGGCGCACTCGTGGTCGGGCAACTTGGTTACAAATGCAACGTGGGATGATTTCTGGCTAAACGAAGGTTTCACGGTGTATTTCGAGCGCCGCATCATGGAACATTTGTATGGCCGCGAATACGCCGACATGCTCCAGGTGCTGGGCGGCGCGGCATTGCACCACACCATCGCGGAGATTGGGGCGACCAGTCCCGACACGCATTTACACTTACACCTGGCTGGCCGCGACCCCGACGAAGGCCTCACCGAAATTGCCTACGAGAAAGGGTGTGCCCTGCTCCTCACGCTGGAGTCGCTGGTGGGCCGGCCCCGGCTCGATACCTTTATTAAGGAGTACTTCGCGCGGTTCAGTTTTCAGGCGATGGACACCGCCAGCTTCCTGCACTACCTCCGCGCCGAGCTGCTCGATGCCGAACCCGGCCTCGAAGCCCGCCTGAACCTGGCCGCCTGGGTGCACGGCCCCGGCCTGCCGTCCAACGCGCCGGCGGCAACTTCAAGTCGCTTCGCCGCCGTCGACCAAGTGCTCGGCCAGCTGGCGGGCGGCGCGGATGCCGCCTCCCTCCTGCCGGCCACCGCCAATTGGAGTAGCCACGAGTGGGTACACTTCCTGCACGGCCTGCCCGCAACACGCTCGGCCGAAGAGCTGGCCGACCTCGACGCCGCGTTCGGCTTCACCAATTCCGGCAACGCCGAAATTCTCACCGCTTGGTTTCCGCACACGCTGCGGGCGGGCTACGCGCCGGCCGACGCGGCCGTGGAAAAATTTCTGCGGCACGTGGGGCGGCGCAAATTTCTGGTGCCGCTGTACCGGGCGCTGCTGGCCACGCCCGATGGCCCGGCGCGGGCGCGGGCTATTTATAAGGAAGCGCGGCCCAACTACCATTCGGTTGCTACCGGCACGCTCGATGCGCTGCTGGCCGCGCCGCCCGCCCGTGAATAGTTCGCGGATAGTTTCCGCATCCGGCCCGAACTTTGCCTCGGACTTCGCTCCCACCCGGCGGCCGCGCCGGCTCGAATCGTTTCGCTTCACTTCGTAACATCCGCATTCCGTTGAAAACCATCATCCCACTTGGCAAGCTCATCGCCGTGGGCGGCAACGAGGACAAGGGCACGTACCCCAACCCCCGCACCCGCCGCAAGTATTACCTCAACTTTTTCGAGTTGGGCATTCTGAAGCGCATTGTGCTCGAAAGCGGCAAGCTCGACCCGCGCATCGAAGTCGTAACCACGGCTTCAATGATTCCGGAAGAAGTCGGGCCGATTTACACCGGCTCGTTCGCCATGCTCAACTGCCTGAACGTGGGCATCATGGACATTCGCACGCCCGAAGATGCCCGGCAGCCCGAGTACCTCGAGCGCCTGCTGGCCGCCGACGTAGTGATGTTTTCGGGCGGCAACCAGTCGCGCCTGCGCGAGATGTTCGGCGAAACCGACTTTCTCGACCGCATGATTCAGCGCTACTACGCCGAGCCCAACTTCGTAATTGCCGGCACCAGCGCCGGGGCCATGGCCATGTCGCAGCACATGATTCGTGGCGGGTCGGTGCCCGACGCCCTGCTGAAAGGCGCCGTGAAAATGGGCGTCGGCCTGGGCCTGCTGCCGGCCGCCATCGTCGATTCGCACTTCGTGAAGCGTGGCCGCTTTGGCCGCCTCATTGAGTCGGTGGCGCTATATCCCAAGCTCATCGGTATTGGCCTGGGTGAGGATACCGGCGTGCTCATCACCGAGGGAAATCTGGTCGAAACCATTGGCTCTAACCTGGTTATCATTCTCGACGGCCACAATATTCAGCACAACAACGCCGCCGCCGCCAAAAAAGGCACCGTGCTTTCCATCGAAAACGTGACGATGCACGTGCTGGCTAAAGGCAACGTGTACGACATGCGCGAACGGAAATTCTACCCAAGCAAAGACGTGCTGGCCCCGGTCGTCGCGCCCACCGTGGCCATCGATATTCCGGCTGCCCAATAAACTAATCCGGCCTTGCTGCTTTTCAAAGCCCGCTCATTGCGCCAATGAGCGGGCTTTTTTGTTCCATTGGGGCGTTCTTCGCACGTTCTGGAGCAACTCCCAATGAGCGGAAACTGCGGAACAGAACGATTTTACTGCTTTATTACGCCAACTTCCATCACATGAATTACCGCAAACTCGGCAAAACCGGATTTTCCATCTCTGAAATCAGCCTCGGCACCTGGCAGGTGGGCGGCCGCTGGGGCGAGCCCTTCAGCCACGAAAACGCTGATAAAATTCTGAACGCCGCCGTTGATGCCGGCATCAATTTCATCGACACGGCCGACGTGTACGGCGACGGCGAAAGCGAAAAAGCCGTGGGTCGGCTGGTGCGTTCGCGCTCCGAGCAAATTTTTGTGGCCACCAAATGCGGCCGCCGCCTGCAGCCCCACACGGCCGATGCCTACCAGCCTGCCGCCCTGCGCCAGTTCGTGGAAGACAGCCTGCGCAACATGCAGCTCGAAACCCTCGACCTCGTGCAGCTGCATTGCCCGCCGACCGAAGTGTATTATCGCCCCGAAATTTTTGAGCTGTTCGACCGGCTGCGGGAGGAAGGCAAAATCCAGCACCTCGGCGTGAGCATCGAGAAAGTGGAGGAAGGCCTGAAAGCCATCGAATTCCCTAATGTGACGACCGTGCAGGTCATCTTCAACATGTTCCGGCAGCGCCCGCCGGAGCTGTTTTTTAAGGAGGCCGCCCGGCGCGACATTGGCCTGATTGTGCGGGTGCCGCTGGCCAGCGGCCTGCTCACGGGCAAGTTCTCGCCCCAGACCCACTTCGCCCCCGACGACCACCGCGCCTTCAATCGTCACGGCGAAGCGTTTGACAAAGGCGAAACTTTTGCCGGCGTCGACTACAATACCGGCCTCGAAGCCGTGGCCGAATTGCAGGAAGCCCTGGGCCCCCAGGCTCCGCTGGCCGCCCAGGCCCTGCGCTGGATTCTGATGTTCGACGAAGTAAGCTGCGTCATCCCCGGCGCCTCCAGCCCCGAGCAGATTCTGGCGAACCTGAAAGCGGCGGAGCTACCGGCGCTTTCGCCCGAACAGATGCAGGCCGTGCGCGAAGTGTACGACCGCCGCATCCGGCCGCTGGTGCACTACACGTGGTAATTTCAGCTGTAGCAGAAAAAAACGGAACGTCATGCTGAGCTTGTCGAAGCATTTCTACTGCAGTAGTAAATCCAATCGAAAGGATTACCTACGCGTTAGAGATGCTTCGACAAGCTCAGCATGACGTTCCGTTGTTTCATTTCGTCTTTGGTCTAACTACTCCTTATATATAGCTACCCGCGCGTCCTCGCCTTCACGGCGGCTGGCGCGGTACATGCCTTCGGAATTGAACGGCAGCGTCACGTTCCCATCAGCGTCTATGGCGATGAGGCCGCCCTCGCCGCCCACCGGCGCCAGCTTGTCCTGCACCACAATGCGGGCCGCTTCTTCCAGGCTCAGGCCTTTGTAATCTATCAGGCAGGCCACATCGTATGCCGCCACGGCCCGAATAAAATACTCGCCGTTGCCGGTGCAGCTGATGGCGCAGCGCGCATCGGCCCAGGTACCGGCCCCGATGAGCGGCGTGTCGCCGATGCGGGAGTAGCGCTTGTTGGTCATGCCGCCCGTGCTGGTGGCGGCGGCCAGGTGGCCGTGCTGGTCGCGGGCCACGGCGCCGACGGTCCCTTTTTTCCAGTTGGGGTCGGCGGCGTGGTCGAGCTGCATTTTGCCGGCGGCGATGGCATCCTGCAGTTGGTCGAAACGCTTTTGGGTGAAGAAATACTCGGCTGGCTGCAGCGGCAGGCCGTATTCGCGGGCCAGCTCGTCGGCCCCGGGGTAGCCCAATAATACGTGCTCGGTCTTCTCCATCACCAACCGGGCGGCGCGGATGGGATTCTGGACCTGGCGCACGCCGGTGACGGCACCAGCCAGCTTGGTGTGGCCAGCCATCAGGGCCGCGTCCATTTCGTGGTGGCCCTCGTGGGTGAACACGGCCCCGCGTCCGGCGTTGAAGAGCGGGCAGTCTTCGAGGCTGCGCACGGTGGCTTCCACGGCATCGAGGGCGGCAGCCCCATCGCGCAGCAGGTCGTAGCCGATGGTGAGGGCTGCTTCGAGGGCGGCGCGGTACTGCTGTTCGTCGGCGGGCGTGAGGGAGGCGCGGGCAATGGTGCCGGCGCCGCCATGGAGGGCGAGGGCGTACATATATATAAGGAGTAAAAAAGTCGGCGAAAAGGTGCTCGCAAAGGTAGCCGCAGGGAACGGCGGCGGGCATGCTTGCGTTTTTTTTCGTAGGTTTGATGTTCAAGTCTACACATACAAAAACACCCCATTATCATGGCATACGACGTAACCGGCCGGCTGCACGAAATATTTGACGAACAGCAGGTAAGCGAGAAGTTTCGCAAGCGTGAGTTCGTGCTGGAAGTCCAGGACGGCCAGTATCCCGAGCATATTAAGTTTCAGATGGTTCAGGATAAAACCAGCCTCATCGACCCCTTCAAAATGGGCGACGAGGTGAAGGTGACCTTCAACCTGCGCGGCCGCGGCTTCAACAAAAACGGCCAGATGCTGTACTTCACCAACCTGGAGGCCTGGAAAATCGAGCCCGCCGGTGCTGCCAACTACGGTGGTGGCGGTGGCCAGCAGCAGTCGGCTCCGCGCCCCACTGCCCAGAACCAGAACCCCACGCTGCGCGCCCAGCCTTCGGCCGCGCCCATCGCCAGCGACGACGACAACGACCTGCCGTTCTAGTTAGCTGTTAGCTGTTAGCTGTTAGCTGTTAGCTGTTAGCTGTTAGCTGTTAGCTGTTAGCTGTTAGCTGAAAAACATTAAATGCCGCTTCTGTTCAGCAGAAGCGGCATTTTTTATGTCCGCTTTTCGTATAATAAGGCATGGATTTACACGAACTAATCGCCCGCGGCGAAGGCGAGGAACTGGAATTCAAGCAGAAAACCACGCACCCGCACCGCATCTCGCGCACGCTGGTTTCGCTGGCTAACACGCGCGGCGGGCAGGTGCTGGTGGGCGTTGATGATGCCGGCCGGGTGCTGGGCGTGCGCGACGCAGAGGAAGAGTTGTTCGTACTGCGCGACGCAGCCGCCCATTACGTCGAGCCCCCGCTCACCGACTTACACTACCGCGAGGTGGAAGACGACGCGGGCCGCACCGTCCTCATCGTCACGGTTCCCGAAAGCCCGAATAAGCCCCACCGCGCCCTCGTCGGCCCCGACGACTGGCGCGGCTACGTGCGCGTGCGCGACGCCAGCGTGCAAACCAGCGGCCTCACCGAAAAGCTGCTGGCGCGCAAGCAACCCGCCGAGTCGCGCTTCGAGCTAATTCCGCTCAACCGCCAGGAGCTGGCCGTTATCGACTACCTCAAAACCCACCCGCGCATTACGCTGGCCGAGTATATGAAACTGGTAAATTTCGGCAAGCGCCGCGCCTACCAGACGCTGATAAAGCTGGTGCTGCACGGTTACATTCGGCACCACGACAAGGAGAAAGAGCCATATTATACTATCTGAACCACGGAATTATCAGATTGGGCAGATTATCCGGATTTTTTGGATGATTAGATTCCGCAGACTTTCCTGTAGAAATAAAACGGCCACCCGATGGGTGGCCGTTTGTGTTGGCAACTGAATGAGGTAAGCAGTCGCCCACAAAATCCGTAGTTCAAACTACTCCTGCTTGCGGGCGCGGGCTACTTTCTTCTCGTCTTTCTCCGCTTTTTTCTCCTTCATGGATTTAACGGGCTCTTTCTTTTTCTCTTTGCGGGCGTCCTGGGCTTTAGCCATGATTGAAAAGAATTTTTAGTGAAGGGATGGTTCCAGGGATTTCAACGCACGGCCGGGCCGGCGTGTTGTGGCAGGCGAAGGTAGAAATTTTACCGAAAACACCTACAAAATGGGCAAATACCGCTCGCGGACGATGTTAAGGTGGTGCCGCTCGTGGCCGGGAATGATGTAGAGCAGCGCCCGTACAGTGGCCGGGCCGCCATTGGCCGTACCGCGCCGGTTTAACTCTTCCTCGCCAAAGTTATCAAACAGGGCCACGGTAGCGGCCCGCACGGCATCATATTCTCCCAGCAAGCTGGCAATGGTGCGGGCATTGGCATTGCTGTTCGCCACATAGTCGTCCTGCTCGAAACCGTGCAAATCCTGGCCATCGGCCCGGGCGAAGCGTAGGGCGCGATAGGCAAATATGCGCTCACTATCAATTTGATGCAGCAGCATTTCCTTCAGGCTCCATTTTCCGTTGGCGTACGGCTTTTCAGCCTGTGCCTCGCTAAGGCCGGCGAATACGGCGTGAATTTCCTGCGGCTGCTGGCGCAGGGCCTCGTGCGGGTCCTGGTCGGTTGGAATCTGGTTGATGTAACCGAGGGCGTAGGGCAGGTAATCACCTTCGATGGGACGGGTGAGGGGCATGGATTGGGGGATTGCGCGAGTGGGAGAAACGATAATGGCAGCCGCAGCCTGGGTGCTCGCAATGTCGGCCGACGGCAGCACAAGCGGGGCCACCGGTGCCGGCGCGGAGGCTGTGGGTAGCAGAATTTCAGGCACCAAATGTGGGTCGAGTTGCAGGCGCACCACGGGCAGCGGAGCCGGCAGCGGACTTGCGCTTCCCTCCTGCCCGAAAGCCCAACGCAGGAAATCGGGCATCACGCGGCCCCAGGTATCGGGGTGGTGGTGGCCGCCCTCCACCTGCACGTAGCGCAGGGCGCGCTGCGGGTCGAGGCCGCTGCGAATCAGTTCTTCGATTAAATCGAGGCAGTCTTCAATGGAGTCGATGACACCGTTTTCGTTGCGGTCGCCGCGCTCGTCCAGCGTGCCGCTTTGCAGCCAGAAGGCGTGGCTGGGGTGCGCCCGGCGGGCCCGCACAAGGCCGTGCATGATGCGGTCGGCGGGCGTGTAGCCGGCCCCCACGGCCCGCTGCCGCCACCAGAACGAGCCCGAAAAAGCGCCGGCTCGCGCAAACGCTTCCGGATGATGCCACACCATATCCACGGCCGACAAGCCCCCGAGTGAGAAACCGGCCATCACGGCCTGGAGCGGGTCGGCCGAAGCATGGTATTTCGCCTGCGCAAAAGGCAATAGTTCTTCGATTACGAATTCAGTATAAGCCCCGGCCCGACTGCCGCGGCCGTTGAAATCGGGATGCGCGGCCGTGCCGTATTCCTGCACACGCTGCTCGTTGGCGTGCGGCGCTACCAGCACGAAGGGCCGCACGGCTCCACTAGTATACAGCGCATTAAGCGTGGTTTGCAGGTGCAGGCGCTCCAAGTCCTGCCCGTCGTTGAGGTAGAGCACTGGCAGCGGGTCGGGACTAGCCGACCCGGGCGGGAGCAGGATGCTCAGCTCCACGTCGCGGCCTAAGTGGGCCGAAGTCAGCACTTCGCGGCACAAACGGGTGCCAGCAAGCGGCGCGGCGGGCATAGTCGGGTCAGAAAGCATCGGACAAAGTAACGCAGGCGGGCGGAGTTCGTACTGTGTTAGAAATAATAACGGGACCATAATAGTCGGTCCATTATTTCTTGACTAGTTTGCCGCACCGCCACTACGGTTGTGGTAAACTCACCCTTAACCCCGACTCCCGTGCAGGAACAACACCGCCGCTTTTACTCGCATCATCTGGGCCAGGATATTGACATGCTGGTGTTTGGCACCTGGGGCTACCCGGTGGTTATTTTCCCCACTTCCGGCGGCCGCGAGTACGAAGCCCGCGATTTCAACCTCATCGAAGCCGCCCGCCCGCTGGTGGAAGCCGGCCGCGTGAAGCTTTTCTGCATAGATAGCATCGACAAACATTCGTGGTATGCCAAGCACCTGGAGCCACGCATTCGGGTGCAAAACCACGTTTTCTACGACCAGTTCCTGAGCGAAGAGTTGGTACCAATGCTGCAACGGGAGTGCAGCGTCGATAAAATCGCGGTGGCCGGGTGCAGCTTCGGCGGCTTCCACGCACTCAATTTTGCTTTCCGGCATCCCAATCAGGTGGCGCACCTTTTTACGATGGGCGCGGCGTTTGACATTCGCCAGTTTGTGGATGGCTACCACGACGACAACGTCTATTTCAACAACCCGCCCGAGTTCATTCCCGGCGCGCACAACGAGCATTTCCAGTGGATGAACATCATCCTGGGCACGGCCGAACACGACTTCTGCAAAGGTGCTAACTACGATATGGCCCGCATTCTAAGCGAAAAAGGCATCCGCTACCGGCTCGATGTGAAACCCTACGGCACCCACGACTGGCCGGTGTGGCGCGAAATGTTCCCGGAATATTTAAGCACTATTTAGTTGTTAGTTATTCGTTGTCAGTTGTTAGTAAAACGCTGCTCAATGAATGCCCAACAACTGACAACGAATAACCGACAACCAAAACACCCTTTCGCATGAAAAAAATTGGCATCCTCTTCGGACAAGAAAACACGTTCCCCCAGGCTTTCGTTGACCGCGTGAACGAGAAGGCAGTGGACGGCATCACGGCCGAGTTCGTGCAAATCAATCAGGTGGAGCAGCACGTGGCTACCGATTACGCCGTCATCATCGACCGCATTTCGCAGGACGTGCCCTTCTATCGAGCCTACTTAAAAAACGCCGCCCTGATGGGCACGGCCGTGATTAACAACCCCTTCTGGTGGTCGGCCGATGAGAAGTTTTTCAACAACGCGCTGGCCGTGCGCCTCGGGGTGCCGGTGCCCAAAACCCTGCTCCTGCCCAGCAAAGCCCGCCCCGACGATACCACCGAGCGTAGCTTCCGCAACCTGAGCATGATGGATTGGGAGGCGGCTTTTGCCCACATCGGTTTCCCGGCCTACATGAAGCCCCACTCGGGCGGCGGCTGGAAAAGCGTGTACAAGCTGCACGGCCCCGAAGACTTCTTCCGCGCCTACGACGAGACCAATCAGCTGGTGATGCTGTTCCAGGAATCGGTGGAATTCACCGACTACTTCCGCTGCTACTGCATTGGTGGCAAGGAGGTGCTGATTATGCCTTACGAGCCTCGCAACGAGCCGCACCTGCGCTACGCCACTGAGATGAAAACGACGGGCGAAGCCGGCGAAAAGCTGCTGGCTACCATGAAGGACTACGTATTGAAGCTGAACCAAGGCCTTGGTTACGACTTTAATACCGTGGAATTTGCCGTGCGCGACGGTATTCCAATTGCCATCGACTTCGGCAACCCCGCCCCCGATGCCGACCTGAATTCGGTGGGCCAAGCCAACTTTGAGTGGGTGGTGGAAGCTGCCGCCAACATGGCTATCGAACGCGCCCAGGCGCAGGTTCCCGGCCAGGACAATCTGACCTGGGGCACCTTCGTGCACCCCACTGCCGCCAAAGCGGCGGCTGGAGTAGCGCCCAAGCAGGCTCCCCAAGCGAAGTCTAAAGCTGCCCCAAAGGCAACAGGTTCGGTAAAAGTTGGCGCCCCCGTGCACGAAACCAACGACCTGGGTGCTACCGGCGCGCCAAAAGCCAGCGCTAAGAAGGCTGCTGGAGCCGTTAAGCCCGAGCCGCCGACCGGCGAGGTACCCACCGGCGGGAAAGCGCCGGCGGCCCGGAAAGCGGCTCCCAAGAAAAAGGCTTAGTCGAATAGCTTAAACCCAAGCGCGTTTTTCTACCTCATTGCCCGCCCGGCCGATTTCCACTGGCCGGGCGGGTTTAATTTCCGCCGCTTATGTCGTCCCCCAAGTTCACCCTCGGCATCGAGGAAGAGTTTCAGACCATCGACCCGAACACCCGGGAGTTGCGCTCGCACCTGTCGCAGATTGTGGAGGGCGGCCAGATGACCCTGCACGAGCAGGTGAAGGCCGAAATGCACCAGGCCGTGGTGGAAGTAGGCACTACCATTTGCAACGACATCACCGAAGGCCGGGAGCAGGTGCTGATGCTGCGCCGCCACGTAATGGAGCTGGCCGATAAGCAGGGCCTGAAAATCGGTGCGGCGGGCACCCACCCATTTTCGCGCTGGCAGGAGCAGCCCATTACGCCCGATGCCCGCTACGACAAAATCGTGGAGGAACTGCAGGAGGCTGCCCGCTCCAACCTCGTTTTCGGCATGCACGTGCACATCGGCATCGAAAACCGCGAAATGGGCGTGTACATGATGAATACGCTGCGGTATTTCCTGCCGCATTTGTTCGCGCTCAGCACCAACTCGCCGTTCTGGGAAGGCCGCGAAACGGGCTATAAGTCGTTCCGTACCAAGGTGTTCGAGCGGTTTCCGCGCACGGGCATCCCGGGTTTCTTCCACAGCGCCAGCGACTACGACGAATTTATTGCCCTACTGATTAAAACCGGCTGCATCGACAACGGCAAGAAAATCTGGTGGGATTTGCGCCTGCACCCGTTCTTCGACACCATCGAATACCGCATCTGCGACATGATGCTACGCGCCGATGAAACCATCTGCGTAGCCGCGATTATGCAGGCGCTGGTAGCCAAAATCTATAAGCTGAAGATGCAGAACCTGAATTTCCGCATCTACCGCAGCGCCTTGGTGAAGGAGAACAAGTGGCGCGCGGCCCGCTACGGCATCGATGGCCGCATGATTGATTTCGGCAAGAACGAGGAGGTGCCCACCCGCCAGCTCATCTTGGAATTACTCGATTTCATTGACGACGTGGTGGACGACCTCGGCAGCCGCCACGAGGTGGAATACGCCCTCAAAATCATGGAAATGGGCACCGGGGCCGACCGCCAGCTCCAGGTGTTCCGCGAAACCGGCGACCTGCACCGCGTGGTCGATTTCATCCTCCAGGAAACCGCTCACGGCCTGTAAATCTGCCTCATCTATCCTAACTTTGACTTACCAACGCCCGCCTTCCGGTGGGCGTTGCTTCTTTCCGGCAGCGGCCTGCGCCCCAAATTTCACCGGAGTTATTACTGATTGATTATGACCAAGCCAATTCGAATTGCCATCCTGGATATGTATAATAATGTGGCCAACGAGGGCATGCGCTGCATTCGGCAGTTGCTGCAACGGAGCGCCACCGATTTAGGGGTAGAATTTCAGGTGGACACTTATAATGTGCGCGCCGAAAACCAGCTGCCAGGGGTCGATTACGACGCCTACATCTCAACCGGCGGCCCGGGCAGCCCGCTGGCATCGGACGAGCCCTGGGAAGCCCGCTACTTCACATTTATTGACACGTTGCTGCTGCACAACCGCACCCAGCCCGTAAAAAAGCATTTGCTGCTGATTTGCCATTCCTTCCAGCTCGTGAGCCGGCACTTAGGGCTGGGCGAGGTGGGCAAGCGCAAGTCGACTTCGTTTGGCGTGCTGCCGGTGCACCTCACCGAAGCCGGCGAGGCCGAGCCGGTTTTCGCGGGCCTGCCCGAACCGTTCTACGCTGTCGACTCGCGTGACTACCAGCTGACCGAGCTGCACACCGAGCGGCTGGCCCAACTGGGCGGCAAAGTGCTATGCCTCGAAAAAGAGCGGCCGCACGTGCCGCTGGCCCGCGCCATCATGGCCATCCGCTTCACGCCGGAGGTGCTGGGCACGCAGTTTCACCCCGAAGCCGACGGCGAAGGCATGCTGCGCTACATGCTGACTGAAGAACGTAAGCAGCAGGTTATCACTGCCTACGGCGAAGCGAAGTACGACGAGATGGTGCGCCTGCTGGCCGACCCGGGCACCATCGAATACACCGAATCCATCATCCTGCCCACGTTTTTGCGGCGAGCGCTGGCCCATTTGGTGGCCGCGCCCATGCTGGCTTAGTCGTAGTTAAAAGTTAAGAGTTAAAATTCGGAGCAGTCGTTTTTAACTTTTGACTCTCAACTTTTAACTCCTTTACCCCTACTCCTTTCCTATGATTCCGGAACCTCGTCGCCGCTACAACGCCGCCTTCACGCCCGCCCGCTACCAGGAAATGCTCGACGATATCGACCGCCAGCTGCCCGGCCAGCTTGATTTTCGGGTAGCCGAGTCGCCGGTTTTCATTCCGGCCGGGTTGCGCGATAAGCTGATTGCCGCCGGCGAGAGCATCATCAACGTCATCGAGCAGCCCGATTTCCAGGCCCGCACCGAGGCCGCCATTCCGGCGCATCAGCGCGTGCCCGGCGATGAAGGCCGTCCCGAATTCCTGACCTTCGACTTTGCTGTGTGCCGCGATGCTCACGGCGAGCTGGAGCCGCAGCTGATTGAAATGCAGGGATTTCCGTCGCTCTATGCCTTTCAGGCCTGGCTGCCGGGCGAATTCGGCAAGTTCTTTCCCATCCCCGATTCGGTGTCTCCGTTCATCGAAACCGCCGACTTTGCCAGCTACGTCGAAGAGATGCGTCAGTTCCTGCTGGCCGACGAGCCCGCCGAAAACGTGGTGTTGCTGGAGCTGTTCCCGGAACGCCAGAAAACCCGCGTCGATTTTGCCCTCACGCGCCAGTTCTGGGGCATCGAGCCGGTGTGCCTCACTAAGGTGCGCAAGCGCGGCCGCGAGCTATTCTATGAAAAAGACGGCCGCCTGGTGCGCATCAAGCGCATCTACAACCGCATTATTTTCGACGAGCTGGCCCGCTACCCCGACCTCGAAACCGAGTTTCACCTCACCGATGCCGATGTGGATGTGACCTGGGTGGGCCACCCAAATTGGTTTTTCCGCGTCAGCAAATTCACGCTCCCGCTGCTGAGCGGGCCGTTTGTGCCGCCCAGCTACTACCTGCACGAGCTGAACGAGTACCCGGCCGACCTGGGGAATTACGTGCTCAAACCGCTGTACTCATTCGCCGGCGCGGGCGTCCGCCTGCACGTCACAACCACCGACCTGGATGCGCTGCCCGACAAACAGCACTACCTGTTGCAGCGCAAGGTGCAGTACGAGCCGGTAGTGCAGTCGCCCGATGGGCTGGTGAAGTGCGAAATCCGCCTGCTCTACATCTGGCCGGCCGGCGCGGCGCGGCCCCGCCTGCTCACCGGCCTCAGCCGCCTGAGCCGGGGCGAGATGATTGGCGTCGACTTCAACAAGGACAAGGACTGGGTGGGCGGCACGTCGCCCCTGTTCGAGCGCTAGCACAGCGCGCCAGCAACGCCCGGCGCAGGTTGCGCGTAAAGCCCGAACATATTTTTCATTTGCCCGCGCGCCCATGTCATCTCTCGCCGAAAAAGGCCTTCAACTCTCCAAAAACGCCATCTTCAACGTCTTCATCGGCCGCGCTACCAAGCTACTGGGCAAGCCGTTCAAGGTGGTCGCCATTCTCAACGAAACCGCCGACAAGCTCGCCAGCAAAGACAGCAAGGACAACAAGTTCAAGCAGCTCTTCGACGTCGCTTCCACACTGGTGCGGCTGGTGCGCAACTACATCAGCGGAGATTACCGCGAAGTTGCTACCGGCACCATCGTTTCGGGCTTTGCCGTGCTGCTCTACGTGCTGTCGCCCATCGACTTAGTGCCCGATTTCATTCCGGTGCTGGGTTTCCTCGATGACTTAAGCCTGATTAGCTGGTTTTTGGGCAAGTTTCAGGATGAGATTGCCAAGTACCGCACCTGGGAAGATACCCGCCACGTTGCGGCGGCCGGCAGCACCTCCGGCCCCGACCTGGCGGCCCGCCCCGCTACCGGCGACGCCAAACAGCCCGTTATCGCCGAGCTGGGCCATTCGTAGTCCAACCCGCCCCGCTGCCGATATTTACTGCCCCGCCCGGCCGCGTTGGCCGGCGGGGCATTTTTTATTTTTCCGACCTGCGTTCTGGCACATTTCAGCGCTGGTTTGTTTATATCGCAATGCCTGCTCCGCGCGGGCCTTTCGCCTGCTTGCTGCCTATGCCCACGTTTGTCGTTTCCATCCGCTTGCCCGAGTCGTTTGATGACGACTTTATTGCCCTGATTCCGCGCCACCGCGATTTCATCAACCGCCTGCTGAACGAAAAAATTGTTGAAACCTACGCCATCAGCAGCGACCGCAGCCGCGGCTGGGTCACCATCAACGGCGACGATGAAGCCGCCGTGCGGGCCGTGGTTGAGCAATTCCCACTCTACCAATTCATGCATGGCGTGGAAATTGATGAGCTGTTTATTTTCGATACCGTGGCATCGCGGTTTCCGCACATCAGCCTGAATTAATATTGTGGTGCGAAGCGTCACGTCAGCTGGCTCGCGCAGTTATTCCGATTTCCTTTCTTTCTATGGTTGCGATTTTCGCTTCGTTTCGTCCGGTTCTACGCTGGGCGGCCCCACTCGCTTCGGCGGCAATTTTAGCAGCGGCCACGCCGGCCGCCGCCCCCATCACTACCGAGCAGCTTACTGCCCGCATGGGCAGCGCCATCGAAGGCCTGAAGTACCTGCGTTGCACCGTGAAGGCGCAGGAGCGCATCGAGGGAAGCATCCATCAGGCTCGTAGCATCATGAAAATTGCCTACAAGCCGCTGCGCATCTACATCAAAAATCAGAAGGGCGTGGAAGTGCTCTGGGCGCAGGGCCAGAACAACGGCGACGCCTTCGTGAACCCGGCAGCTTTCCCCTACGTCACACTCAGTCTCGACCCCAACGCCAAGCTCATGCGCAGCAACCAGCACCACACGGTGCTGCAAGCGGGTTTCGGCACTATTTCGGACCTGCTGCGCACCACCGGCCTGCGTCAGGACATGAGCTTCAGCCGCTCGTTTAAGTACGTGGGCGACAGCACCGTGCAGGGCCGCCCCAACTACGTGCTGCGCTCCGATTACCCCCAGTTTCGCTACGTGAGCTACAAAGCCGGGGCCAACGAAACCATCGGCTCGGTAGCCGAGCGGTTCGGTTGCGGCGAGTTCCGCATCATCGAGCGTAACAACCTCACCATCGGCGAGAAAATCCCGGCCGGCAAAGTGCTGCAGGTACCCAATGCCTATGGCCGCCGCACTATCGTCTGCATCGACCCCAAAACCTACCTGCCCACCGTGGTGCAGGTGAACGACGACAAAGGCCTGTTCGAAAAATTCGATTTTTCCGACGTAGTGCCCAACCAGCCCATCCCGGCCGAGGAGTTCAGTAAGGGTTACAAGGGCTATAAATTTTAAGCCCACCCCTTTCATCCTGAGTAAAGCGAAGGACCTTATCACGTTCGAACGAAATGTTCTGGCGTAATAAGGTCCTTCGCTTTACTCATGATGACAGGGCAGATTACCGCCGCATTGTTTTCTCGATGTGGTCCCACATATCGGGCGTCAGCATTTCGAGTTTATTAAACTCGCCAGCCCCATTCAGCCACTCGCCGCCGTCGATGGTGACGACTTCGCCGTTCACGTAGGCCGAGAAATCCGACACCAGATAGGCGGCCAGATTGGCTAGTTCCTGGTACTGGCCCACGCGCTTAAGCGGCACGCTGGCGGCCGGGTCGAGCTTGCTGGCGAGCGGCTCCGGAAAAAGACGGCTCCAGGCGCCTTCGGTCGGGAACGGGCCAGGCGCAATGGCATTGGAGCGGATGCCGTACTTGGCCCATTCCACTGCCAATGAGCGCGTCATGGCGAGCACGCCGGCTTTGGCCGTAGCCGAGGGAACCACAAATGCTGAACCTACCGAGGCGTAGGTCGTCACGATGTTGAGGATGGTACCGGGCTTTTTGTCGGCAATCCAGCGCTTGCCCACGGCCAAGGTGCAGTTGTAGGAGCCACGCAGCACAATGTCCACAATCACATCGAATGCCTTGTGGCTCAGGCGCTCGGTGGGGCTAATGAAGTTGCCGGCGGCATTGTTTAGCAGCACGTCCACGCCGCCGAACTCCTGAATGGTGCGCTCCAGCATGGCTTCCACTTCGTCGTACTTGCGCACGTCGCAGGCAATAGCCAACACCTTGCCGCCGGTTTGCTGGCGCAGCTCATCGGCGGTTTTTTCCAGCACGTCCAGCTTGCGGCTGGTGATGGTGACGTTGGCCCCTAGCTGCAGGAAGTAAGTGGTCATGGCCCGGCCCAGGCCGGTGCCGCCGCCGGTTACAATGATGGTTTTGCCAGCCAGCGCGTTATCGCGCAGCATGGGCTGGGTGTAGGGTGCGTTCATGCAGGAATTGGGAATGAGATGGATGGTGGGCGCACATGGCTTGGGGCCGAAGGTACTAGACGAACCGGCCCAATGCCCGCCGTACTTCCCCGAATCCCAGCACCGTCGAATTGTCCGGTTAAATATAGCCGTTTCATAATTTATTCGCACCTTCGCAGTTCCAAGCACTTCTTTCCAATATGACCAGTTCCATTTCCGGGGGCTCCACGAGCACGGCTTCGGGGGCGGAATTTCCTACCGTACTCGTACTAGGCTGCGGCTGGTTGGGCATGGCCCTGGCCCGCTCGCTGGTGCAGGCCGGCCACCGCGTAGTCGGCACCAGCACCACGCCCGAAAACCTCGACGGCATGCGCGCCGCCGGCATCGAGCCGCACCTGTTCCGCCTCGGAGCCGACTTTGGCCCCGCCGCCGATGCCCTCCTGCACCGCCTGCTCGCCGACACCGACGTGCTCGTCCTCAACGTGCCGCCCCGTGCCGCCTCCGCCGGCGCCTACCCCACCCTGCTGCGCCCCGTGCATCGGGCCGTTGCCGCCGCCGGCACCAAGTGCGTGCTGTTCGTGAGTTCAACCAGCGTATACCCCAACGAGCCGCGCATCATGCGCGAAACCGATGCCGTGAGCACCCGCGATGCGGCTTCCGACGTGTTGCGCGCCGAGGGCCACTTCGTACCGCGCTATGGCCAGTGGAAAAGCACCGTGGTGCGCCTGGGCGGCCTTTTCGGCCCCGACCGCGCGCCCGGCCGCTTCCTGGCCGGCCGCCAGGGCCTCGACCAGGGCAACGCTCCCGTCAACCTTGTGCACCTGACTGATGTGGTGGGCGTGCTCTCTGGCATCATTCAGCAGGGATTGTGGGGCCATACGTTCAACGTGTGCGCCAACCAGCACCCGTGCCGCCGCGACTTTTACCCGGCCGCTGCCCGCTTTCTAAAGCTGGAATCCCCCGTTTTCAAGGATGAAGGCAAATCGGTTGTAAGCGGTAAAACCATCGACAGCAGCTCCATTCGCAGCCTGCTTCCCTACCAGTTTCAGCACGACGATGTGCTGGCGGCCTTGGAGTTCTGCTAACACCGGGTGGCACTTCTGTAATGCTGCGTGAAGAGCGTTAATAGCATCCGGTTGCTCGAACTGCGGCGTAACTTTGCGTGGTGAAATCAGACGCTGCCCTACTTCCTGTGGCCGTGCTCGGGGGCGGGGCGGCCGGTTTTTTCGGCGCCATTGCCTGCGCCGAAGCCAACCCCAGCCAGCCAGTCATCCTGCTCGAAAAAACCGGTAAGCTCCTGGCGAAAGTCCGCGTGTCAGGCGGCGGCCGCTGCAACGTCACGCACGCCTGCGAGTCGCCCGCCCAGCTGGCCGCCCACTACCCGCGCGGCAGCAAACCGCTGAAAAATGCCTTCCAGCAATTTGGCGTGCCCGATACCATTGCTTGGTTTGCCAAGCGCGGCGTGCAGTTGAAGACCGAGGCCGACGGCCGCATGTTTCCCATCACTGACTCCAGCGAAACCATTGCCCGCGCCCTCGAAGAAGCCGCCCGCAAAGCCGGCGTGCGCATCATCACCAACACCAGCGTCGATGAAATTCTGCTACAACCAACGGGTGGTTTTGAGTTGAAGCTAAGCGGCAGCGGAGCCGGTCAGTTGGGCGGAAACCTCGCCGTTAGCCAATTGCTGGTAGCCACCGGCGGCAACCCCAAAAGCGCCAATTACGACTGGCTGCGCACCCTCGGCCACCGCGTTGCCGAGCCCGTGCCTTCGCTTTTTACATTCAACGTGCCCAACTCGCCTCTGAATGAGCTGATGGGTGTGAGCGTGCCCCAGGTCCGCGTGGTGCTGGCCGGCGAAAAGCTGCAATACGAAGGCCCATTGCTCATTACGCACTGGGGCGTGAGCGGCCCGGCCGTGCTCAAGCTCTCGGCTTGGGGCGCGCGTCGGCTTAGCGAGCTGGGCTACGTGGGCACCGCGCTTATCAACTGGCTGCCAACGCATACCGATGAAACCCTGCGCCCCTGGCTACAGCAGTTTCGGCAGGACCACGGCAAGAAAACGGTAGCCAGCAACCCGCTTTTCGGTCTGCCCCAGCGCCTGTGGCGCAATCTCACCGAGCAGGCCGGCATCGCGGCTGAAACCCGTTGGAGCGACCTGCCCGCCAAGGCCCAGAACCGTCTGCTCGAACTCCTGCTCCGCACCCCGCTGGCCGTGCGCGGCAAAACCACCTATAAGGAAGAATTTGTGACCTGCGGCGGCATTTCCCTCGATGAAATCGACTTGAAAAGCATGCAGAGCCGCCGCGTGCCCGGCCTTTATTTTGCTGGCGAAGTCCTGGACATCGATGGTATCACCGGGGGCTTCAACTTCCAGGCCGCGTGGACTACTGGCTTCTTGGCCGGCCGCGCGATGGCAGTGGCATCGGCAGTGCCAGTGTAACCTTCCACACCGACACAGAGTAAAGAGAGGCATAATCTTTCACCTTAAATTACTCTTTCCTCATGGAAGCCAAAGCCACCCAAGCCCTGCTCAACGAACTGGTTGAAACCCTCAAAGACGGCCAGAAAGGCTACGCCGAAGCCATGGTTGACGTACAAGACGCCGACCTAAAGGACACCTTTAAGCATTTCGCCGCCCAGCGTTCGAGCTACCTCAATGAAATCGAGGACCAGATGTTCAAGCTGGACCTGAAGCCCGACACCAACGAAGGTGCCAAAGGCTCCATCACCGGTGCCGTACACCGCGCCTGGATTGACCTGAAATCGGCCGTAACCGGCAAAGACCGTCACAGCATCCTCGCCGAATGCGAGCGCGGCGAAGACTACGCCAAGAAGGCTTACCAGACGGCTCTGAAAGCAGAAGGCCTACCCTCGGCTCTGAAATCGGTTATCGAAAAGCAGTACCAAGGCGTGGTTGAAGGCCACGACAAAATTAAAGCCCTGCGCGATTCGTCCGCTAAGTAATTGCCATCGGCTTTTTATAAAGCCAGCCCAATAAAAAAGGCCGCTCAATCGAGCGGCCTTTTTTTGTAGCTAATTCACTTATACGAATCACATAGTCTGGATAACCCAGTTTCACCTAACGGATATAACGGATAGCCTATTCGTCGAAGCTCTCGTTGCGGGGAGCACGGGGTGCGGGGCGCGTGTCGTACTCGCGGGGCGTGCCGTAGCTCGGCTTGTTGCCATAGTTGGGCTTGTCGCCGTAGCTCGGGCGGTTGCCATAGCCCGACTTGCCGGTGCCGCCTTCGCGACGCTCGCCACCGCCGTAGCTGGGGCGGTTGCCGTAGCTGCTGCCACCGTCGCGGTTGCCTTTATAGCCCCCGCCGTAGCCACCTTCGCGACGCTCGCCGCCACCGAAGCTGCCACCGCCGCGGTTGCTGCCTTTGTAGCCGCCGCCGCCGAAGCCGCCTTCACGACGCTCGCCACCGTTGAACGGACGACGCTCGCGGTCGCCGCCGAAGCCGCCCGGGACACCACCGCCCATGCGGTTGAAGCCTTCTTCCTTGGCCGCCGCGTCCTGCACCGGCGTGGCGATGCTGAAGCTTACCGGCGTGCCCTGGATGCTGGTGCGGCCCAGCTTGCTCACAATCTCATCGGCAAATTCCGACGGTACTTCCACGAAGCTGAACTTGTCGTAGAGGGCGATGTCGCCCACTTTGGCTCCGGTCAGGTTGCTCGACTCCGAAATCAGGTCCACGATGTCGCGGGGGTGAATCCGGTCTTTCTTGCCCATGGTCACGAAGAGGCGGGTGTAGCCGGGACGAGCCTGGCCGGCTGCCTTGCTGGCATCAAGGCTCTGCTGCGCGCTCTTGTCCTCCTTCATGGTCATTTTCAGCAGCGCGGCAGCGATGTCGAGCGAGGTAATTTCCTCGCCCTGGTCGAGCAGGCGCTGCACGCGGCCCACGTATTTCTCGAGGTTACCTTTCTCGATGATTTCCTTAATCTGGTTCAGGAAAAGGGTGGTTTTCACCTCCGATACATCGGCAAACGACGGCACCTGCTCCAGTTTAATCTGGGCCTTAGTGAAGCGCATGATGTCGCGCAGCTTGTAGATGTCGCGGCCGCTCACAAACGTGAAGGCTTTGCCGCTCTTGCCAGCGCGGCCCGTGCGGCCGATGCGGTGCACGTAGTATTCTTCGTCGGCGGGCAGGTCGTAGTTCACTACGGCCTCCACGTTGTCCACGTCGATGCCGCGGGCGGCTACATCAGTGGCGACCAGTACTTCCAGCGTCGATTTGCGGAATTTATCCAGCGTGTTCTGGCGCTGCTGCTGGCCCATGTCGCCGTGCAGGCCTTCGGCAAAATAGCCTTTGGCTTGCAGGTCAGCCACAATTTCGTCCACCATGCGCTTGGTGTTGGCGAAAACGATGGTCGACTTCAGGTTGAACATGTCGAGCAAACGGGTCAGCACGTCCTTTTTCTGGGGACCGCGCACCTCGTAGTAGCTCTGCTCGATGTTGGTCACCGTCATCGTCTGGTGGTTCACCTTCACAATCTGCGGCTCGCGCTGATATTTCTTAGTGAGCTCCATGATGGGCTTGCTCATCGTGGCCGAGAAGAACACCGTCTGGCGCTCTTTCGGCATCTTGCTCAGAATAAACTCGATGTCGTCGCGGAAGCCCATGTCGAGCATTTCGTCAGCTTCATCCAGAATGATTTTGGTGGTGTTTTCCAGCTTCAGCGTACCGCGCTCGATGTGGTCCATCACGCGGCCGGGGGTGCCGATAACAATCTGCACGCCACGCTCCAGGGCACGGAGCTGACGGTCGTAGGGGCTGCCGCCGTAGATGGGCACCACCATCAGGCCGCGCTTATACTTGCCCAGCTTCTGGATTTCGCCCGATACCTGCACCGCGAGTTCGCGGGTGGGGCAGAGCACCAATACCTGCACGTCCTTGCTCTCGGTATCGATGTTGTCGATGGCGGGAATGGAGAAGGCAGCGGTTTTGCCGGTACCCGTCTGGGCCTGGCCGATAACGTCTTTACCGGCGAGCAGCACGGGAATGGCAGCGGCCTGAATGGCCGAGGCTTCCTCGTAGCCCATCTCGGTGATGGCGCGTTGTACTTCCTCGGAGAGGTTCAGTTCGTCAAAGCGAACCACAATTTTTTCAGCTTCCATGATTGGAGTTGATAAGGGGGAAAAGAGACTTAGCTCTGAAAACAGCCGTACTCAGCGACGTTTCCCCTCCTTCTACCTTTCACAATCAGGTGGGAAAAAACAACCAAAAAACTACGCGGCCAATGCGTTAGCGCCTCTCTCAGGCTTGCGCGGACTTGGGCCGTCCTCAAATGCGGGTGCAAAGGTAGGATTTTTATTTTGGAAAAGCTAATGTGGGAGTAAGAACAATTTTTCAGGACGTCATGCTGAGCGCAGCCGAAGCATCTCGCATGGGGTAGTAATCCAATCGTTGAAAAGGGTTAGTGGTGGCACGCGAGATGCTTCGGCTGCGCTCAGCATGACGCTCTTTCTTTGTTCGGCCCTTCGTTCTTACTTCACCACCGACCACAAAAAAAAGCCCGCCAGAGGCGGGCTTTCTTAGAGTTGCAAAGCTGCGGCTGAATTAAACCAGCGATACTTTTACGGCGTTCGGGCCTTTTTTGCCCTGAGCTACTTCGTATTGAACTTTGTCGTTTTCGCGAATCGAGCTAACTTGGAGGTCGCTGATGTGAACGAAGATGTCTTCGCCAGTTTCGTCGTTTTTGATGAAACCAAAGCCTTTGGTGTCATTAAAGAATTTTACCGTTCCGGTGGGCATGGTGGTTGGTTGTGGAGTTTCCCTAAGCGTTTGGGCCACCGTGGCTTGATGTCTTAGGTTGCGTCAAAGATAGGCAGAAATTCCAAATGACCAAGTCGATAGGTATTTTTTTCGATGCGTGCCGACCTTTGCCCGCTCGCCTCCCCTCTATACAGTATGCCCGACGCGCCCGCCCACGCTTTTTCGCACGATTTTCAAGTTCCGACCAGCGCCATTGATGCGCTGGGCCACGCCAACAACGTGGAATACGTGCGCTGGGTGCAGGACGTGGCGGGCGCGCACTGGCTGAGCATCTGCCCAGCCGAGCTGCGCGACCAGATAATTTGGGTGGTGCGCGAGCACCGGATTCGCTACCTGCAATCGGCCTTCGCGGGCGAGATGTTGCGGGCCAGCACCTGGGTGGGCGAAACCAGCGGGGCCACGTCGCTGCGCTACACCCGCCTCACCCGCGCCGCCGATGGCGTGCTGCTGTGCGAGGCGGAAACGACCTGGGTGCTGCTCGACCCCAAGAGCGGCCGGCCGGTGCGCGTGACGGCGGAGATGGTGAGTTGGCTATTGCCAAAATGAATTATCCTCACGCATGCGCTTGGTCAATTTGGCTGCTTGTCGTACCACAATTCAAGCACACAAAAACATTGATTACGCAGCAGTCTGCTAAATCATAATCATCTCCAATTGAATCAATAGTTGCGTAACAAGTCATAGGTTGTTTGCACATAACGCAGGACGGAATTTCTACATTTTCGCCTGTTGGTTCTCCACCTAATTTGTGTCTTGTTCCAGCGACATCATTCCATTTGTATCCGACAGCCGCTTTCGCTTCTTCAGTTGTTGGTGAAGGAATCAATTTAATTTCTGGAATCAGCATTTCAGTTTTCTCCATTTCAATCATGCCTCCTTCCTTCCGCATCTACTCCTCTTCGGCCGGCTCGGGGAAGACGTACCAATTAACGAAAGAATACCTGCTGCTGGCGCTGGGGGCTGATGACCCGGCGTATTTCAAGCGGGTGCTGGCCATTACGTTTACCAACGATGCGGCGGGGGAAATGAAGCACCGCATTGTGGATGCGCTGCGGAATTTCGCCTACCCGACGGCGGGCAAAACGGATGCGCTGCTGGCTGATATTGCGGCCGAGCTGAAGCTGCCGGCGGTGGAGGTGCGGCGGCGGGCGGCGGCCACGTTTCGGCTGGTGCTGTACCACTACGCCGATTTTGGGGTGAGCACGATTGACTCGTTTGTGCAGCGGATTGTGACGGCGTTTACCCGGGAATTGGGCTTGCCGGCCACGTTTGAGGTGGAACTGGATACGGATGCGGTGCTGCAAAGCGCAGTGGCGGCGCTGCTGGACAAGGTGAACCGCGACCCGAACAGCAGGCTACTGTCGCAAACGCTGGCGGAATATGCGCTGGGGCAGGCCGAAGAGGGCAAAAGCTGGAGCCGCCTGCCGGAGGAACTGGCCGGGTTTGGCCGGGTGCTGTTTAACGAGACGGTGCAGGAGGCGGTGGCGCAGCTGGATAGGTTGAGCCTGGCCGATTTCCGGCGACTGGACAAGGAAATCCGGGCGCGGCGGACGGAGATTGAGGTGGCGTTTGAGCAGACGCGAGAGGTGGCGCTGGCGGTGCTGGACGCGGCGGGAGCGACGGAAGCCGACTTTTTCCAGGGCAAACGCGGCATATTTGGCTACGTGCAGAAGGGCGTGGATTTGCTGGCGCCTGACGCGGGACCGAATAGCTACGTGCGCGCCACGCTGGCCGATGATAAATGGTACAGCGGCAAAATCAAAACGGCGGCTGACCGGGAGCGGGTGGATGCGGTGAAGGAACCGCTTGGCCAATTGGTGGCGACACTGGATAAATTGCGCGCTGATTATTTGCCAAATTATGTATTGCTGGCGGCGATGCAGCCGTATTTATTCCACGCGTCGCTATTGAGTGAATTAAATAAAATAGTGGAGCAGATTAGCCGCGAGCGCAACGTGGTGTTGATATCGGAATTTAACCGAAGAATTGCCAGCATTGTGCTTACGGAGCCGGTGCCGTTTTTGTATGAGCGGCTGGGCGAGAAATACGAGCATATTCTGATTGACGAATTTCAGGATACGTCCGTTTTGCAGTGGAATAATTTGCTGCCGCTGGTGGAAAACACGCTGGCGAATGGGCATTCCAGCCTGGCGGTGGGCGATGCCAAGCAGGCCATTTACCGCTGGCGTGGGGGCGAGATGGAGCAGATTCTGCGGCTGCACCAGGGCAACACGGAGGCGCTGGCGGCAAGGGCCCGCGAGCCGGAGATGCGCGAGCTGCTGCGGGGGCGCTACGAGGCGTTTCGGGGGAAGCTGGAGCCGCGGGCGTTGCAGGTGAACTACCGGTCGGCGCGGGAGATTATTGACTTTAACAACGCGTTTTTTGAGGCGGTGAGTGCGCGGCACGAGGCGTTGGGGCTGGTGACGGGGATTTATGACGCGCATTTTGGGCAGGAGGTGCCGAAATCGCAGCGGGCCGACCAGCAGGGGCATGTGGAGCTGTTATTTACCCAAAAAGATGCGCCCGCCCTCATCTACGACCCCGCCACCGGCACCTACACCGCCGAGCCCCTCCCCGGCCACGCCCCGGAGGCGCTGCTGGGCTACGACGAAAGCACCTGCTACCTCACGCTTCAATTGATAGAGCAGGCCCTGCGCGATGGGTATGAGTTGCAGGACATTTCGGTGCTGTGCCGCACGCGGGGGGCCAGCAAGACCATTGCCAAGTTCCTGAAAGAGCGCGGCTACGCCATTATTTCGGCTGACTCATTGGCGCTGGAATTTGCGGAGGTGGTGAACCTGCTGGTGAGCATCTTGCGGGTGCTGCACCAGCCGGCCGATACGCTGGCGCGGGCCGAAGCCTTGCTGCTCGTGGACAAGGTGGTGCGCGGGCTGGCCCCTACGCCGGCCCGCGCCCGGCACATTGCTACGGTGGCGAATGCGGCGGGCGGCACGTCATTTTTTGATGAGCTGCGCGACCTGGGTTATGATGTGAACGAGGCCGAAACCGGCAACCTGGGCCTCTACGAGCTGGCCGAGCGGCTGCTGAATCTGTTCGGGCTGCTGGGGCGCAACGGGGAGAGCGAGTACCTATTCCGCTTCCTCGATTTGACGCTGGAATACAGCCTGAAATTTGGCAACAACCTGGGCAATTTCCTCACGCACTGGGAGGAGCGCAAGGGGCGCATCAGCATCAACGCGCCGGGCGGGCGGGCGGCTATTACCATCACCACGGTGCACAAGGCCAAGGGGTTGGCGTATGGGGTGGTGATTGTGCCCTTTGCCGACTGGAGCCTGGAGCCGCACCGGGGCACCCTGCTGTGGGGGCATTTGGAGGCTGGCCAGAAGCCCATCGAGCTGATGCCCGACGTGGCGGTGGTGAGCCTGAGCAAGGGTATTCAGCAGACGGTATTGGGCGGGCAGTACGACGAGGAGCGCGAGAAAACCTTCCTCGAAGGGCTGAATACGCTGTACGTGGCCTTCACCCGGCCGCGCCACCGCCTCTACGTCATCAGCAAGCGGCCGGAAGACAAGAAAACCACCAAAACCGACGAGCTGGACGCCGCCGCGCCCACCACGGCCGCCCGCACCGTGGCCGACCTGCTCCACGGCTACCTGCTGGGCCGCGGCGAGTGGCAGGAAGAACAGGTGTCTTTCATAGTGTCTCAAGGCTCTCCCGCCGCTAAGAAACCTGACAACAAACAACTAACAGCAAACAACTACGAACTCACCAACCTCGCCGCCGCGCCCTGGGAGGAGCGTCTGAAGCTGCGCCGCCACGCTACCACGCTCTTCGATTTTGACGAGCAAAAGGCCCAGAGCGAGTGGAACCGCAAGCTGCACTTTGCCCTGCGCCGCCTGCTCACGGCCGCCGATGTGGGCCGGGTGGCCAGCCAGCTCGTGGCCGAGGGGATATTGAGCGCCAAGGAGCGACCCGCGCTGGTCGAAAGCCTGGAAACGCTGGTGAGCGACCCGCGCCTGGCCCCCTACTTCGCCCCGCACCTGAGCGTGGAAACGGAGCGCGAAATATTGGTGGGCGGCGTGAAGCTGCGCGACTACAAGCCCGACCGCGTGGTGCTCGAACCCTCCCTAGAAGAACACCACCGCCTGGGCGGCCGCGTCACGCTGCTCGATTTCCGCCTGCCCCCGCCGCAGGAGAAACACAAGCGCCTGCTGCGCAACTACGCCACGCTATTCGAGCAGCTGGGGTACGCGGAGGTGCGCGGCGTTATTTATTATTTCGGGACGGGGGAAGTGGTGGAGGTGTGAGAAGTAATTTTGAGTAGTAGCCCCTGACTCCATATCCATTCTATGAGAGAAGCAGAGTAATGAAAAATAAACTGACACGCATTTTTACAATCGTCGCACTACTTGCCGGGTTGTTTACTAGTTCGTCATACGGTCAAACGTTTGGCATTGAATCATTCGATGGAAGCAAACAATTGATTGAGATATCGCCACTTAATGAGAGAGGCACTTTAACTATAAAAGGCGCAAGAAATACTATTCACATCAGCAACATTAATTACATTGACACGGTCCATCTACTTAACAAACAATTTTTACTAATTACTTATCACTTTCGTGCTGGCAGTGGAATAAGTGCGGCCAAAACGCTGCTTCTATCCACCAATAACCAGACCCTATGCGAATCATTTCACATAACTTCTTTATTTAAAGAGGAATTTTTAGATTTTAGCAAGCCACTTCCCGCTTCAGATTCAGTAATGAAGACAAGTGTGAAAACCGTTCATAAAGTAAACTTGTCTTTATTAAGGTGCAACGGTGATAATTACACGATAAGAGCGACTATTCACGATGAAAGAAAATCAATTGATGAGCCTAATACTAATTACAATAACGACATTGTATCAAACCTAAATTTTGACAGAAGCAAAAATATCTTTTACAGTTCACAGGAAGAAATAGCGCCGTACTTCACAAGAGCTTATGCCAAAAAAAAGCACAGCGACAAAGAAAGTATCAAGGGCATATTCCCTGTAGCTAAATTGGGAAAACAATTATCATATTACAAGGCGGGCAAGTGGCACGAGCTGCCGGAGGTACCAGAGTAGTTTGGATAGGAGTAGTAGGCCAGATAAACCCCGCTTGCTGAACCCTCGGCTACGCCAATAGCCGGGGGTTCGCATTATTAGAGGCGACCGCTGGCCGGGGACTACCTGCGCGTGGAGCTAAGATGGGCGGGCGGGCCACCCAAGCCGGAAAACATTCTCGGCTGCACTTGCCCGGCAAAGTGAGCAAATTGATGAGCCAGAAAGACACCGCGAAGCTGGAGCTGCGCAAGGTGCTGCAAGCCGTGGTGTACGCGCCGAAGGCCAACTACCCGGACACGTTTGAGGCGGAGTTGCGGGCGTGGGGCTTCCGGAAGGAGAGCTATTAGGAGCCGAATGGCTTAATAGCAAGAACGTCATGCTGAGCGAAGCCGAAGCATCTCTCCCGCAGTAGTAATCCCAGTCGATTGGATTAGTTACGCGGAAGAGATGCTTCGGCTTCGCTCAGCATGACGTCCTTTTTTTGTGCTGATGACGGGCAAACCAGCCGACCTTTGCCCCCATGCACACCCTTGCCCAACTGCGCGCCGGCCAGCTTCACGGCCTCAAGCGCCTGGATTTAGCCGAAGGTCTTACCGACTTCCCCCGCGAAATTTTCGCGCTGGCCGATTCGCTCGAAGTTCTCAACCTCAGCGGCAACGCCCTTGCCGCTTTGCCCGCCGACCTGCCGCGCCTGCACCGGCTGCGGGTGCTGTTTTGCTCCGATAACCAGTTCACCGAAGTGCCCGCCGTGCTGGGTCAGTGCCCCGCGCTGGAGATGGTCGGCTTCAAGGCCAACCGGATACGGACGCTGCCGGGTGCAGCCCTGCCCCCCGCGCTGCGCTGGCTCATTCTTACCGATAACCAGTTGGCCGAGCTGCCGGCCGAAATCGGCCACTGCCCGCAGCTGCAGAAGCTGATGCTGGCCGGCAACCAGCTCACCGCCCTACCCGAAACGCTGGCCAATTGCACCAACCTGGAGCTGCTGCGCATTGCGGCCAACCGCCTCACGGAGCTACCGAAATGGCTACTGACAATGCCGCGCCTGTCGTGGCTGGCCTTTGCCGGCAACCCGTTTGCCGAGGCGGCCGAGGCGGCAGCTTTGGCCCGCAACCCCATTCATACCATCGACTGGGCCGATTTGACGATGGAGCAGCAACTGGGCGAAGGGGCTTCGGGCGTGATTTACCGGGCCCGCCGTGCCCACGCCACGCCGGCCGAAGTGGCGGTGAAGCTCTTCAAAGGCGCGGTGACAAGCGACGGGCTGCCGCACAGCGAAATGGCCGCCTGCATCAGCGCCGGCCTGCACCCGAACCTGATTGCCGTGCGGGGCAAAATCGACGGGCACCCGGCCGGAGCCGAGGGACTGGTGCTGGAACTGATTGCCCCGGCGTTTGGCAACCTGGCCGGCCCGCCCAGCCTGGCCACCTGCACCCGCGACGTGTACGCAGCCGGCACCGAATTCCGGTTGGAAACCGCCTTGCGCATTGCCACCGGCATTGCCAGCGCAGCGGCTCACCTGCACGCGCAGGGCATTCTGCACGGCGACTTATACGCCCACAACATCCTCAATACCCCGGCCGGTGATGCGTTGCTGGGCGATTTCGGGGCCGCCTGCTTTTTCGCGCCCGATGACGCTGAACAGGCTACCGCCTTGCAGCAGCTGGAAGTGCGCGCCTTTGGCTGCCTGCTTGAAGAACTGTTGACGCACTGCCCCGAAGCCGATGAAGCACCCGGAGCCAGCGCGACGCTCTGGGACTTGCAGCGGCGCTGCGTACAGCCGCAGGTAGCGGCCCGGCCCCTGTTTGGGGAGATTGTACGGGTATTGGAAGGAATGTAGAGACGCGACACTTCGCGTCTCGGCGTTGCACGGGGATGTATGAACGATGTTCGAACGGCGCATGCGCCGAGACGCGAAGTATCGCGTTTCTACATCGTTCTGGCATATTCACTCTTACTCTTCCAGCCGCTGGTAGCGAATGCGTGGCGGTTGGCTGGTGGTGTCGATGTAGAACGCGAAGCCACTGCCGGCGCTCTGCAGCTCCAGGCGCACCTCGTGGCGGCGCTGCGGCGGTACGAAGCGGGGCATGGCCGCAAAGCGCACCTCGGTGGTGCGGGCGGGCGCGGCGGCCGGCACCAGGCGCAGGCCGCGCTGTTCATCAAGCAGATAGTGCACCCCCGCCACGTAGCCGCGCGGAATGGTGAAGCCCAGCTCCTCGTAGAAGCCGGCGTAGCGGAAACGGCTCAGCACCCGGCCGGTGCCGAGGTGGCGCACCTGCGCGTTGGCGGCTTGCTGCTGCTGCTTGGTGGGCGTGCGGCCGTAGGTTTCGGGCTCGCCGGGCGCGTGAATGACGCGCGACTTGCCGGGCGCGTACACCACCAGCATCGTGGTATCGGTGAGCAGAAAGGCGCCGGCTAGGTCGGCATCGGCGCGGTGCAGGCGCAGGGCGGGCTGGCCCGGCCGCAGCAGCTCGGAGCCCGTGAGCAGAGCGCGGCCGTTGGGCGTGAGGGCGGGGTCGCAGTCGGCCCCGCTGCCGGGCGCGCGCCCGTCGCTGATGCGCAGCACCCGGCCGGTGAGGTCGAGCAGCAGCACGGCCTGCGAGCCCACGTCGCTGTCGGGCACCATAAAATCGACGGTGAAAACCAGGGCCCCGAAGGCCGGGCTGTAGGCCAGCAATTCGGGGCGGTAGGCTTCGCTTTCGGTCACGATGTCCTGCCCGGCGGCCTTGTAGAAATCTGCTTTGCGCAGCTGGCGGCGGAACAGCTGCTGGCCCGCCGCATCGTGCAGCGCAAACGTGAAATGCCCTTGGTAGCCGCGCGCCTGCTCATAGTGCCCCGGGTAGGGCTGGTAAGTTGTTTTCAGGCGCTGGGTCGAGTCCGTTTCGGCTTCGATGCGCAGCCAATACGGCCGGCCATTGAGCACCACGGCGGTATCGAGCACGGCCGGTGGGGCCCAGCCCGGGCGGTACACCGGCGCGGGTGCTGGCGCTACCGGCCGGGGTGCCGGCGCCGGAGTGGCAGCCGGTGGCGGGGCCGAAGGGGCCACCGCCACCGAAACCGGCGAGGCCCGCTTTTCGGTCAGATAGGCTTTCTGCTCGCAGCCAACCAGGGCCATAGCCAACGCCATGCCCAGCACCAGCGCACCAACAACGGGTAAGGGTATTCTCATCTATTTGGTAAGCCAGCCGTTGGCATCGAGCCAGTTGCGCAGGCGGTCGGTCCAGCGGTCGGGCGTGGTCGTATTGTTCAGGCCGAAGCCGTGGCCGCCGCGGGGGTAAAGATGCAGTTCGGCCGGCACTCCGTGGCGCAGGCAGGCCTGGTAAAATACGATGCTGTTGTTCACAGGCACCGTTTTGTCGTCCTCGGCGTGCACCAGAAACGTGGGCGGCGTCCGGGCCGTCACGTGCAGCTCGTTGGAATACTGGCGTACCAGTTCGGCCGAGGGGTTCTTGCCCAGCAGGTTATCGCGCGAGCCGGTGTGTCTGAGCGTGTCGCTGAAACTGATAACCGGATACAGCAGCACCAAAAACGCAGGCCGCACCGACTCCGGGCCGGGGCTGTCGCCTACGGGCCGGGCAAAACTGGTGCCGGCCCAGGCCGCCAGGTGGCCGCCGGCCGAAAAGCCCATCAGGCCGATGCGCTCGGGGTTAAGGCTGTACTTCGCCGCTTGCTGGCGCACGAAGCGCAGGGCCTGCTGGGCATCGAGCAGCGGGGCGATGGATTTGTCGGGCTGGCTTTGGTCGTTGGGCAGGCGGTATTTCAGCACGAAGGCCGTTACGCCCATTTCGTTCAGGTGCTTGGCCACGTCGTAGCCCTCGCTGTCGATGGCCAGCCGGGCGTAGCCACCGCCGGGGCAAATGACCACCGCCGTACCATTGGCCGTGCCCGGCGCGGGCGTAAAAACCGTGAGCGTGGGCTGCACCACGTTGGAAATCCGCACGCGGTTGCCCGATTCCGTTACGCTGGTTTCGCGCACTTGGCTGGGCTTCGAATCGGGAATGGTGCCGGAGTAGAGCGGCAGCGTGGACTGGGCCCTGACCGGGGCCGCCAACAGCAGCAGCGGCAGCAAGCGGCCCAGCAATATACGGAAGTGCAACATGCGGCTTGTACGGCCCAACGGCTAAAATAGGTGCCTTGCAACGGCCTAAATCCACCCGAATTCTCAGGCTTTCAGCACAAAGATAAACGTATAAAATTCGGGCATTCGCAACAAATTCTGAACGATGCCGTAGCGGTGGCGGTCTTTACAGCATGCGAAAGACCACTCTGCTGGCCGCCGCCGCCCTTTTGGGCAGCCCCGGCCTCACCCTGGCCCAGAACACGGCTGAAGAAAACAACCCCAATGTTGACGCGCCGTTCGTTCGCAACATCCGCGCCGACCGCCCCGGGCAAACCATCACCGCCCAGGTACTGGAGCCCGGCCGCTTCCAGCTCGAAACCGGGTTTCAGCGCCAGTTTGGCGGCCCCGGCTTTGCCCAAAGCGCGAGCGGTGCCACGCTCCGCATCGGCTTCTTCAACAGCATGGAGCTGCGCGTGAGCCAGCCCTATTTCCACAACGGACCCACGATTTCGACCGAAACCGGCACCCTGTCGGCCAGCGGCTGGGCGCCGGCAGTGGTAGGCGCGAAGTTTATGCTTTCGCCCAACTACAACACCCGCACCCAAGTAGCCATTCTGGCCGAGTCGGCGGTGCCCAATTCGGGCAGCTTGGGCCTGCGCCAGCAGGGCTGGGCTCCCTCGGGCCGCCTGCTGGTAAGCCAGCAAATCGGCGAGCGGTTCGGCCTCGAAGGCAACTTTGGCTTCAGCCAGCCCGGCCTGCAGGTGCAGGATTTGCAGAAAGGCCAGTTCCTGGGCACGCTGGCCCTGAATGGCCCTCTCAGCGCCAAAACCGGCTTTTTTGTGGAAGCCTACGGCTATGGTCGCCAGGCGTTAAGCACCGGCACCACCACCGGCCTCTACTACCGCCCGATGCCCGCGGTGCGGGTCGACGTTACGGCCGGCCGGGTGCTGGGCGGCGCGGCCGCCGGCACTGCCACCGTAGGCGGCGGCCTCACGTTCAAAATCGGCCAGTAGCAGCTAAGCAGAACACTAGTTGCGCCAACATTCAGCAAAAGCCTGCGTACTCACGCAGGCTTTTCGCGTTATATGCGCTTCTAACCTACTTGCTATGCGTTTCTCCTTTTTGATGCTGGCCCTGCTGGCGGCCGGCTGCAACACCCGCCCCGCACAGGAAACAGCCGCCACTCCCCCACCCGCCCCAACCACACCCGATGCGCCGCTGCGCGAAACCCGCTGGGTGCTGCGGCAGCTGGCGGGCCAGCCCGTATCGGTGCCGGCCAATACCCGCGAGGCCTACCTCACCCTGCGCGCCGACGGCACGGCCGAGGGCAACGGCAGCTGCAACCGCTTCCGGGGCAGCTTTTTCAGCGAAACCGAGAGCGAGCTGAAATTCAGCCCGCTGATGAGCACGCGCATGAGCTGCCCGGCCATTGCCACGGAAAACGCTTTTACCACCGCGTTGGGCAAGGCCAACAGCTACGAAATCAGCGGCGACACGCTGCGGGTACTGGACGCCAGCGGCGCGGCCGTGGCCCGGCTGGAGGCAGTGTACCTAAAGTGAATACGGACTCGGCAGCTGGTTCAGCTGCCGAAAAGCATCGGCCCTGCGGGCAATGCTTGCGATAATCAATTTTTCGTGAATGCGTTGTTGAGCTGCAGCATCATTTCGCTAAGCTCTGCATCGGTGCGAGGCGTTGACTTATCTTTCGCTACAACAGCCGCAACAGCAGGCTGGCGTGTGGCTACCGCGTTCAGCACGCTGGCTTTCGTGGGCTTAACAGGTACGCAAACGCCATCGGCCCACTGCAGGTAATACCGAATATTGCTGCGAAATACATCGGTTGTTTTACCAGCGTTATAGCCAGGCATGCCCTGTTCCTTAACAAGCGTTTTGCGCTGAAACCGTAGTAAGCTGAGTTGATTACCCGCAGCCAGAACTTCGGCATAGGCAACCGCAGTGCCTGTTACCAACCCGTCGGGCAAGCGCTCAAAGCGCCGCTCCAGCAGCTTGTTGTTGGCGCTGTTGAGCTGCAATGCGAAGCCTTTTACGCTTTCGGAGGAGAGAATAATAGAATCGCCCTGCGGCCGGCGTACCCACAATTCCTGCGCCGCTGCATCGAACTTGAGCCAGCCAGCCGCGGGCTTGGTGCCACCAGCCGAACTCACCGTTCCCCGCAGCCAGGCGGGCACCAGAAAAGGCGTGCCGCGCAAGTCATGCTCCCTGGTATCAAAGGCCAGAATGTCCAGGCTATTATTGCTGGCGGCGTTCACCACATCCATCTTGCCAACGCGGGCTGCGTCTTTGGCAATTTGCCTGTCGATACTGGCGGGCGACTCAGTGGTTGCCGACTTGGCCGTTGATTGCGCGGCCAAGGGCCTTATGGCACTAAAAATCAGTGCTGCGAGAATTGAAAATCGCATAAAACGAGGCAGGAATGCTGTGGAAGGGATGTAGCATTCCAAAAGTAGCGGAACAGCCCCTATTCCACCACCGACTCGCAGCAATTATTTCCGGTCGTCGGTCAGCGGCGGGATGCGGCTGGGCGTCTGCTTGCCGGCCACAATGCCGCTGGCACTCTGCGCGATGGCCTGAATGACTGCCGTCATGTTGGGCAGGTTCAGGCTTTCCACTTCGTCATCGACGGAATGGTAGAGGCCGTCCATCGGAATCTGGTCGGTGCTGATGGTGTGGGCCGGCACGCCGAGGCGGGCCAGGGTGGCATTGTCGGAGCGGTAGAACAGGTTTTGCTCGGGGTACGGGTCGGGCTCGAAGCGGAACTTGCTGCCGGCCAGGTTGGCCTGTAGCAGCTTGCCAAAATCGGACCGTTCGTAGCCGGTGATGAAGGCCGTGTTGGGGCCGAATTTGGCTTCCTTGCCAATCATCTCAATGTTGAACATGGCCGCCACCTGCTGCGGGTCGAGCTGCTTCGAGAAGAATTGCGAGCCGAAACCGCCCACTTCCTCGGCCGCGAAGGCCACGAAGATGAGCGGCCGGGCATTGTCGTTTTTCTGCTTGAAATATTCGGCGAGAGCCACCACGGCGGTAGTGCCGCTGGCATCGTCGTCGGCGCCGTTGGCGATGGAGTCGCCGGCCACCGGCTTGAGGTAGCCAAGGTGGTCGTAGTGACCGGAGAACACCACGTTTTCTTTGGCACGCTTGGGGTCGTGGCCGGGCAGCATGCCCACCACGTTGCGCAGCTGCACCGGCTCCAGCACGCTGCTGGCGCTGATGCGGTAGGCGAGCGTGGCGGGCTTCGGGCCGAGCACAAACACCGTCGAAAACGGCTTCGGCGGCTCGGCGCTGGTGCTGCCTTTGGCCGCGTAGCTCGCCAGCTGGCGGAAGGCTTTTACTTGCGCAGTATCCACAAAAACCAGCGTGTTGGCCGTGGGGCGCAGGTAGGAGAACAGCTTGCGCCGCTCGGCCGGCTCGGGGCCAATAACGACCACGGCCGGCTGCTCGGCGTCTTCACTGGTCCAGCGCAGGGTGGGCTGGCCGGAAATGGCCACGGCCTGCAGCGGCGCCATCGTCTGGCCGTTGATGACGGCCGCCACCGGACTGGTCTGGCCCTGGTACACGGTGAGGATTTGCTCGAAACTGGTTTGGCCGGGCAGCGGTTTCAGGCCGATGCGCTTGAATTCGGCGGCCAGAAACTGAGCCGCTTTCAGGCCGCCGGGCTGGCCGGTGCCGCGGCCCTGCATGTCGTCGGCGGCCAGGGTCTGGATAACGCGCGTGACGGTAGCCGCCGAAACGGTTGCGGCTTTGGGGGCGGCGGGGCGGGCGTCTTTTTTCTGGGCCGCGGCGGGCACGGTGGCCAGCAGCGCCCCAAGAAGAACAAGTTGTTTCATTGTCTACCAGGAAGTAGGTTGATATTAATGCAAGACAAGCGTAGAGACGCATATTTGCGTCTCGTCGTGTGCGCCGTCTCGACGGCATTGTTCAACGACGAGACGCAAATATGCGTCTCTACATTTATCAACTAACCCAGCGTCAGCACCAAATCATCGGCGCTCACGCGGGTGCCTTCGGGCAGCACCACGTCGGCCACGGTCAGGTCCTGCGGGGCCGTGATGGTGGTTTCCATCTTCATGGCTTCGATGACGAAGAGCGGCGTGTTTTTGGGTGCGGCCTGGCCGGGTTTCACCAGCACTTTGCTGAGCATGCCTTGCAGTGGCGCGCCCAGCTGGCGCGGGTTGGCTTTGTCGGCCTTGGCATTGCTGATTTTGGTGACGGCCACCGACTGGTCGCGCACCTGCAGGTTGCGGGTCTGGCCGTTGAGGGTGAAGAAGATGGTGCGACAGCCTTCCTCATTGATGTCGCCCACCGATTCCAAGCGCACGATAACCGACTTGCCCCGGGCAATTTCGATGATGGTTTCCTCGCCCGATTTCAGGCCGTAGAAGAACGTCGAGGTCGGCACTTTGCTCACGTTGCCAAATTTCTGGCGGTGCGCCCAATACTCCTCAAACACCTTCGGGTAGAGCAGCGACGAGAGCATATCGGTGAATTTCGCGCCGGGAAATTTCTCCTGAAACGCTGCCCACTCCTTGTCGAAATCGATGGGTGCTAGGTGGTCGTTGGGCCGGTCGGTGAACGGGGTTTCGTTCTTGAGAATCAGCTTTTGCAGTTCGGCGGGCCAGCCGCCTTCGGGCTGGCCAATGTCGCCGCGAAACAGCTCGCGCACCGACTCGGGGAAGTTCAGGCCTTCCCCTTTATCCATCACGTCCTGCGGCGTGAGATTATTCGACACCATAAACAGGGCCATGTCGCCCACCACTTTCGAGCTGGGCGTCACCTTCACGATGTCGCCAAACATCAGGTTCACGTCGGCGAAGCGCTGCTTCACCTCCTCAAACTTGTCGAGCAGGCCCAGCGAGGCCGCCTGCGGGCGCAGGTTGGAATATTGGCCGCCGGGAATCTCGTGCTGAAACACCTCCGAAGTGCCCGCTTTCAGGCCCGACTCGAACGGGTAATACATCTCGCGTACGGCCTCCCAGTAGTTGCTGAACTCGTTGAGCGAATGCTGGTTGAACTCGCGGTGGCGCGGCGTGCCCCGGAACATTTCGACCACCGAATTGAAGTTGGGCTGCGAGGTGAGACCCGAGAGCGAGCCAATGGCCACATCGATGACGTTGGCCCCGGCTTCCACGGCTTTGGCGTACGTAGCAGGCTGCAGCGAGGAGGTGTCGTGGGTGTGCAGGTGAATGGGCAGCTTCACGGTATCGCGCAGGCCCTGAATCAGCTCGGTGGCGGCGTAGGGCTTGAGCAGGCCGGCCATGTCCTTGATGCAGAGGATGTGCGCGCCGGCATCTTCGAGCTGCTTGGCCAGCTTGAGGTAGTAGTCGAGGGTGTATTTGGTGCGGTTCGGGTCCATGATGTCCCCGGTGTAGCAGATGCTGGCTTCGGCCAGGCGCGTGGTTTTGTTGCGCACGAAGCCGATGCAGGCTTCCAGCCCTTTCATCCAGTTCAGCGAGTCGAAAATGCGAAAAACGTCCACGCCCGTTTCGGCCGCTTGCTGCACAAACCGCTCGGTCAGGTTATCGGGGTAAGCCTTGTAGCCCACGCCGTTGGCCCCGCGAATGAGCATTTGTAGGAGGATGTTCGGGATGGCTTCGCGCAGCTTGGCCAGGCGCTCCCAGGGGTCTTCGTGCAAGAAGCGCAGGGCCACATCGAACGTCGCGCCGCCCCAGACTTCGAGGCTGAACGTTTGGGGATGCTGCTGGGCGTAGGCACGGGCCACTTTCAGCATGTCCCAGGTGCGCATGCGGGTGGCCAGCAGGCTCTGGTGGGCGTCGCGCAGGGTGGTGTCGGTGTAATGAATCAGGGGCTCGTTGCGCAGCCACTCGGCAAATTTTTCGGGGCCCAGCTCGTCCAGCTTCTGCTTGGTGCCGGGGGTTGGCTCGGTAAATTCGGAGTGCGGCAGGTGCGGGCGGCGCGGGTTGGCGCGCGGGTCGAGCAGGTGGCGCACGTCGGGGTTGCCGTTCACCACCGTTTCGCCGATGAAGCCGAGCAGGCGCGTGGCGCGGTCCTGCCGGTTTTCGAACTGGAACAGCTCGGGCCGGTCCTTGATGAAATCAACGGTGGCGTGGCCGGTCTGGAATTCCTCGTTGCCGACGATATTTTTCAGAAACGGAATGTTGGTTTGCACCCCGCGCACCCGAAACTCGTCGAGCGCGCGCAACATCTTTTGGGCCGCCGCGTGCAGGGTGGGCGCGTGGGCCGAAATTTTCACCAGCATCGAATCGAAAAACGGCGACACCACCGCGCCCTGATACACCGAGCCCTCGTCGAGCCGGATGCCGAAGCCGCCGGCCGAGCGGTAAGCCACGATGGTGCCGTAGTCGGGCTTGAAGTCGTTGGCGGGGTTTTCGGTAGTCACGCGGCACTGCACCGCAAAACCAGCGCGCAGCGGCACCACATCGGGGCCGAGGCCAATTTCGGGGTCGCTGAGCTTGTAGTTGGCGGCGATGTAAATCTGGGTTTTAATCAGGTCGATGCCGGTAATCATCTCGGTTACCGTGTGTTCTACCTGAATGCGGGGGTTCACTTCAATAAAGTAAATCCGGTCCTGCTCGGGGTTCACCAGAAATTCCACGGTGCCCACGTTGTCGTAGCCCACGGCCCGGCCGATGCGCAGAGCGTACTCATACAGGAGGTGGCGCTGGTGGTCGGGCAGGTTCATGGCGGGCGCTACTTCCACCACTTTCTGGAAGCGGCGCTGCACCGAACAGTCGCGCTCATACAGGTGCACGAGGTTGCCGTGGTGGTCGCCCACCAGCTGAATTTCAATGTGCTTGGGGCGCTCCACGAATTTTTCGAGGAACACCGTGTCGTCACCAAACGCATTCAGCGCTTCGTTGCGGGCCTCAAAAAAGCCTTTTTCCAGCTGCTCATCGTCGCGGATGATGCGCATGCCGCGCCCGCCGCCGCCGCTGGCCGCCTTCAGCATCACGGGGTAGCCGATGCGGTTGGCTTCGGTTTTAGCGGTTTCAAAGTCGACCAGCTCAGCCTCGCTGCTTTCGATTTGGGGAACCTGGCACTGCTGGGCCACTTCCTTGGCGCGCACTTTGTCGCCGAGGGCCTCCATGACTTCGGGGCGCGGGCCGACGAAAATGATGCCTTCTTCGGCGCAGCGGCGCGAGAGCATGGCGTTTTCGGAGAGGAAGCCATAGCCGGGGTGGATGGCGTTGGCGCCGTTTTCCTTGGCGATGCGGATGACGCCTTCGATGTCCAGATACGGCTTTAGCGGCTCGTCGTCGCGGCCAATCTGGTAGGCTTCGTCGGCCTTGTAGCGGTGCTGCGAGTACCGGTCCTCGTAGGTGTAGAGGGCGACGGTGGGGATGTTGAGCTCGGTGGCGGCGCGCATCACGCGAATGGCAATTTCGCCGCGGTTGGCGACCAGGAGTTTAGTTATGTTCATAGAAGCAGTGGGATAACAGGCGCGAATACGGCGAAACTACGCCAAAGGCTGTAGAAACATCAATACAAACGTTTGCACAAGCTGCAATTAATTGCCCGTCAACGGCAAATGGTCTGTGTTACCAATTTGTGAAGTACTGGTGCAACCAATTTCACCGGTGCCGTATCTCTGCGAAAGCTTCCGCGCAAGCCTGTGCCTTTCCAACATCTTTTCTTCCAATGGCTTCTCATTATCACTTCCTGCCGGCCCTACTGCTGAGCCTGACAGTGCAGGCCCAATCGGCCCCGGGGGCGCCTCCGGCGGCGTCATCGTCGTGGCAAATGGGGTTGGGCGTGGGCAATGGCCTGGAAATGCACGGCGGCTACCGCGCCCAGCGGTGGGTTTCCTATGCCCGGGTTCGCGGCAAAATTTGGGGGCCGGATGCAGAGCCGCGGGCGCATCTGTTTGGCGATGACATCAATGCTTACTCGCAGCAGTTCGAAGTGGCTGCTGGCCTGGTGGGCTACCCCCTGAAAGCCGGTAAGTCGATTGTGATAGTGGCCGCAGGGCTGGCCTACGTGAACGGCCGGCAGCTGGGCGAATACCGCTACAGCCTGCGCAAAAGCGGCCTGTTTACCTCCGATGCCACCCACTACTATGCCTACCGCGACTACGCAGCCCTGGGCCTGCCGCTGGAGCTGGCCTGGCAAGCGCCCGAGTTTGCGCACAGCAGCGTGCGGCTGGGCCTCACGGGCCAGGCCAACCTAAACCCGCAGCACTCGGTGTACTGCCTGCTTTCGACGGTCCAATTCGACCTGGCGCGCTGGTCGGCCGCTGGCCGCTAACTCTTTCATTTATTGAACCATGCCTCGTTTTTTGTTGTGCCTGTTGCTCGGCGCCTTCGCGGGCTGCACCCTCGCCACCACCGACGTTGAGCCCGCGTTGCCCGATGTCCCGGTTTTTCAGGGCAATACGGTTGAATACCATTTAAATGGCGTGCCAGTGGTCGCCCACGATTATGGCCAGTCGCTGCTAGCGGCCATTTTTTCGTTTGGCCGCTGGGCGAAGCCGGTGAATGGCCTGCTCTATCCCGATAGCACGCTGCAAATCAATTCGGCCGATACGCAGAATTACGAGTCCCGCAATTCGGTTTTGCACGGGCTCACGTTTCAGCTGGCGCACTTCCGCGGCGCAGGGCGGTACCTGCCCACCCCAACGGCCACTACCCTGCAGCTTGCCACCCGCGACGCCGCCAACCAGCACTGGCTACCCGGCCCCGCACAGATGCTGCCGACGCAGAACCCCGGCATTATTGAAATAACTGCCTGGGACCCCAACACCCGGCATATTAGCGGCACTTTCGCCCTGCGCTTCGCGGCTGCGGGCAATGCGGCCGCCGCCGAGCTGCAGGACGGCCGCTTCGACCTGACTCTCGAATTTTAAGCCGAGGGTCGCCAACCCTATGGGTAGCCCCGCTGTTGTGCTGGCTCACGCTTTTCTCGCTGGGCCACCTATGCAGTTTTCCGACAAAAACATTCTGGTTATCGGCGCCTCATCCGGCATTGGCCTGGCCACGGCCACGCTGCTCACCGGCCTCGGGGCCAACCTGTTCACGGCCTCGCGCCACCGCTCGCCCGAGCTGGCAGCCCTGAACACCACGTACTTCGATTACGACGCCACGCAGGAAACCGGTGCTACGTTCGATGCGCTGCCCGACGTGCTGCACGGCGTGGTGTACTGCCCCGGCAGCATCAAGCTGCGCCCATTTGAGCGCATCCCCGTGGCCGATTTTGCGGCCGATTTCGACCTGAACGTGCTGGGCGCGGTGCGGGTGCTGCAAGCGGTAATGAAGCGCCTGAAAAAAGCCAAAGGCACCGCGTCCGTCGTGCTGTTCAGCACCGTGGCGGCCGATACAGGCATGAGCTTCCACGCCAGCATTGCCACGGCCAAAGCGGCCGTGGAGGGCCTCACGCGGGCTTTGGCGGCCGAGTACGCCGCCAGCGGCGTGCGCGTAAACTGCATCGCACCCTCGCTCACCAACACGCCCCTGGCCGCTGCATTATTGAATTCGCCCGAGAAGGTGGAGGCCGGTGGCAAGCGCCACCCCTTGCAGCGCATCGGCCAGCCCGAGGATTTGGCCTACACGGCCTCATTCCTGCTCTCCGACCACAGCTCGTTTGTGACCGGCCAGGTACTGGCCGTGGATGGCGGCATGGGAAAATTGAAGTAGTGTTTTTGTTGTCAGTTGCTGGTTGTCAATTGTTAGGAGCAGATTATCGGTTGATTAACCTAAGGACTGACAACCAGCAACTTACAACAAATATGAAAATCTGCATCTTCTGGTACCGGCGCGACCTGCGCATTCATGATAATGCGGGGCTGGCGGCAGCGCTGGCGAGCGGCCTGCCGGTGCTGCCGCTGTTCATCTACGACCAGGAAATCCTGGACCATCTGCCTGAAAAGGCTGATGCCCGGCTCACCTTCATTCATGATGAAGTAGAAAAGCTGGCGCAGGAAACCGAAGCGGCGGGCGGCACTTTCCTGGCCCGTTACGGCGCGCCGCTGCAGGTGCTGGAGCAGTTGGTGCAGGACTTTGAGGTGGCGGCCGTGCACACCAACGAGGACTACGAACCCTACGCCACCGAGCGCGACACGGCCGTGGCGAAGCTGCTGAAAAAGCACGGCATTGATTTTCACACTTATAAGGACCAGGTGATTTTCGCCAAAGAGGAGATTATGACCAAGTCGGGCACCGTTCCCAAGGTTTTCGGCGCTTATTTGAAAGCCTACACGGCCAGGTTGACCGATGAGCTGCTGGAGCCGCACGACTCCAAAAAGCTGTTCAAAAAGGATTACCTACACCACGTTTCCCGGGAAAAAGCTGGGGCCCGGCCTACGCTTGAAAGCATGGGGTTCGAACGCAAAGAGCAGCACTTCCCGCCGGTGAAGCTGCCGGCCGAAAGCATCGTGCGCAACTACCACAAAACCCGCGACACGCCCGCCAACGAGCACGGCAGCACCCGCGAGTCGCTGAACCTGCGTTTCGGCACCCTGAGCGTGCGCGAGGTGATGCGCCAGGCCAGGGCGCTGAACCCAAAGCTGCTGGCTGAAATCATCTGGCGCGACTTCTTTATGATGCTGCTCTGGCATTTTCCCCGCACGGCCACCGAGAGCTACGACCCTAAGATGCGGCACATCGAGTACCGCAACAACGAGGACGAATTCCGGGCCTGGTGCGAGGGCCGCACCGGCTACCCGCTCGTCGATGCCGGCATGCGCCAGCTCAACGAAACCGGCTATATGCCCAACCGCGTGCGCATGACCGTGGCCGGCTTTCTGGTGAAGCACCTGTTCATCGACTGGCGCTGGGGCGAGCGGTATTTTGCCGATAAGCTCCTCGACTACGACATGGCCAACAACGTGGGCAATTGGCAGTGGATGGCCGGCACCGGCGCCATCTCGGCCCCGTGGTTTCGGGTATATAGCCCCGAGAGCCAGCAGGCGCAGGTCGACCCCGAACTGAAATACATCCGGCGCTGGGTGCCCGAAGTGGGAACTTCAAAATACCCCGCGCCAATTGTGGAGCACAAATTTGCCCGCGAGCGGGCCGTGGAGGCCATTCGGGCGGCGCGCATTGCGGCTTCGTAGCGTGGACTCGGCGAGTCCGCGCCTTGCAGAACGTTCGCCCGGGCGCGGACTCGCCGAGTCCGCGCTACAATCCGAACCTAGCGCCCCCTCAACCGGTTACACCAGCATGGAAAAGGACCGCATCAAACAAGCCTACCTCGACTTCGTGCTCAACGAAGGCCACCCGCCGCAATCGGTGTTTAAGCTGACCCAACAGCTGGGCGTTGCCGAGTCGGAATTCTATCAGCACTACCCGAATTTCGAAGCCATCGACCGCGAAATCTGGGCCGATTTCGGCCGGCAGGCCCGCGAAACGGCCGCCGCCGAGCCGGTGTGGGATGGCTACGGCAGCCGCGAAAAGCTCCTGGCCTTTTACTACACGCTGCTCGAAATCCTCAAAAACAACCGCTCCTATGCGCTGATGAGCCTGCGGCGCTCGCTGCATCGCATTCCGGCGCTGTCGCCCCGCGTGCTCGACGACTTTCGACAGGACTTTGAATACTTTGTAAGCGACCTGCTGCGCGACGGCCGCGTGACTGGCGAAATCGCCAACCGCCCGCTGGTGCAGGATGGCTACCCGCGCTTTTTCTGGCAGCAGGCGCTGTTCGTGCTCGGCTATTTTGCCAAGGACGACACCGTGAACTTCGAGCGCACCGATGCCGCCGTGGAAAAAGCCGTGACGCTGAGCTTCGACTTGGTGGGCCGCAATACGATTGACTCGGCCGTGGATTTCGTGCGGTTTCTGGTGCGAAAGTAACAGTGTAGGGGCGGGGCTTGCCCCCGCCCGAATCGTTGAACGAACCCGCTCAACGACAAACTCCCGACGATTCGGGCGGGGGCAAGCCCCGCCCCTACTGCTATGTCCGACGAACCTCAAACCTCGCTGCCGACCACCAAAGTGGCCCGCGCCGCCCGCTTCGCCAAAACCGGCTTCAACGTCGGCACCAACTACATTAAGCACTACGCCAAGAAGGCCGTGGGCTCAGAATCGACCACCGAAGACCTGCACGCCGCCAACGCTGCTGAACTATACGGCACGCTAAGCGAGATGAAAGGCTCGGTACTGAAAGTGGCGCAGATGCTGGCGATGGAGAAAAACATGCTGCCCACGGCCTACGCCGAGCAGTTTGCCCAGGCCCAGTATTCGACCCCGCCCCTCTCCGGCCCGCTGGTGGTGAAGGCTTTCCGGGATGCGTTCGGGAAGTCGCCGTTTCAGCTTTTTGACGAGTTTGAGCCGGAGGCGCGGCAGGCGGCCAGCATCGGGCAGGTGCATTTTGCCCGCAAGGATGGCAAAGCGCTGGCGGTGAAGGTGCAATACCCCGGCGTGGCTGACAGCATCAAGTCGGACATCCGCTTAGTGAAGCCCATTGCCCTGCGCGTCATGGGCCTGAACGAGGCCCAGGTGCGGCCCTACCTGGAAGAAGTGGAAACGCGGCTGCTCGAAGAAACCGACTACAAGCTGGAACTGCGGCGCGGCCAGGAAATAGCGGCCAAGTGCCAGCCGCTGCAGCATCTGGAGTTCCCAGCCTATTATCCCGAATTTTCTACGGCCCGCATTCTCACCATGGACTGGCTGCCCGGCCAGCACCTCAAAGAATTTCTGGCGACAAATCCATCGCAGGAAATTCGCAACCAAATCGGCCAGGCGATGTGGGATTTCTACCAATTCCAGTTCAACGAGCTGCACCAGCTGCACGCCGACCCGCACCCCGGCAACTTCCTGATGCGCGCCGAGAACGGCGGCACCCTCGGCGTGCTCGATTTCGGCTGCGTGAAAGACGTACCGCAGGATGTGTACGAGCTGTTCAAAGACCTGCTGGCCCCCGAAACCTTCGCCGACGAAGCCCGCCTCGAAGCGCTGCTTGCCCAGGCTGGCGTGCTGCGCGCTACCGATGCGCCCGCCATGCGCGCCCTCTACCTGCGCACCATGCAGGCATCGCTGGAGCTGGTGGGCTGCCCCTTCCGCCAGGCCACGTTCGATTTCGGCGACCCGGCCTACATGGCCGCCCTCTACGCCCTCGGCGACGACCTCATGGCCGACCCCGAGCTGCGCAAACAGCGCGAACCGCGCGGCTCCGAGCATTTTATCTATTTGAACCGGACTTACGTAGGCCTCTTCGCGCTGCTCACCGAACTAGGCGCTTCGATTGCAACGGGCATTTTGGTGTAGCATGGACCTGTAGCGCGGACTTTGTAGTCCGCGTCTCCGCGCCGTCTTAACGACTGCCGTTTTGGGGCGCGAACTAAAAGTTCGCGCTACTTTGCTCCCATGAACCTCCGAACCGAGCTACTGCGGGAACACTCGGCGAGCCAGACCCAGCGACTGGCCGACTACGCCTGCGCCCACCCCGCGGCGCTGGCCGAACTGCTCCAGCTGTTCTGGTACGGCGCAGAACGGGAGCGCCAGCTGGCCGCTGACGTGCTGGGCTGGGTTGGCGAACGGAAGCCTAAATGGCTGGTGCCCCACCTGCCGGGCCTGCTGGCCGCCGTCCAACCCGGCCCGGAGCAGCACCCGGCCATTCGGCGGGCCGTGGTGCGGGTGTTGCAATTTGTGCCTGTGCCCGAGGAGTGGCAGGCGCTGGCTTTCGATACTTGCCTGGCCCTGTTGCGGGCACCCCGCGAGCCGGTGGCCATTCGGGCCTACGCCCTCACGGCCGCCGCCCGGCTGGCCGACCCCTACCCCGAGCTGGCCGCCGAAGTAGTGGCCGCCGCCGAAGCTGCCGTAGCGACCACCGATTCGGCCGCGCTGCGCAGCCGGGCAACGCGCGAATTGCCGAAACTTCGCCACCTTGCGCGGGAAGTTTTACCAGGTTAGCTGTTGCGCTTGCTCATTCGTTTCACTTCTTACTGTTTTCATGTTCACCAAAAAACTACTCACGCTCGGCGCGGCCCTGCTGAGCCTCTCGTTCTCGGCCTCGGCCCAGCAGATGGCCAGCTGCTGCGCCCGCCCGGCTGCCAACCTCTCGGCTTCGGCCACCGAGGCCTTCGCCATGCTCGCCGCCGACAAGGACTTCTCGGGCGGCCACGATGCGCCCCTGCCCTATTCTTATGCCGGCGAGGGCAAAATGATTGAGTTCAAAACGCCCGACGGCAGCACCGGCAAGGGTTTCGAAATCAAAAGCGCCAAGCCCAGCAACAAGTACCTGTTCGTGATTCACGAGTGGTGGGGCCTGAACGACTACATCAAAAAAGAAGCCGCCACTTTCGCGGCCGAGCTGCCCGGCGTCAACGTCATCGCCATCGATTTATACGACGGCAAAGTGGCCACCACGCCCGAAGAAGCCGGCAAATACATGGGCGAGGTGAAAACCGAGCGCGCCACGGCCATCCTCAAAGGCGCGCAACAGTACGCCGGCCCCAAGGCGCAGCTGGCCAGCATCGGCTGGTGCTTCGGCGGCGGCTGGAGCCTGCAGGAAGCCCTGCTCGGCGGCAAGCAGACCGTGGGCTGCGTGATGTACTACGGCATGCCCGAAAAGGACGTGGCCAAACTCAAAACCCTAAATTCCGACGTACTGGGCATCTTCGCCAGCCAGGACAAGTGGATTAACCCCGAGGTAGTAGCCCAATTCAAAAAGGACATGACCGCCGCCGGCAAAAGCGTCACCATCGAGAGCTACGACGCCGACCACGCCTTCGCCAACCCCTCCAATCCCAAATTCAAGAAGGACGACGCCGCCAAAGCCCACGGCCACGCGCTGGCCTACCTGCGCGGCCGCTTCAAGCTGAAAGCATAGGTTTCGTTTGGTCTGCAATAGAAAAGCCTTCCCGATTGGGAAGGCTTTTTTTGTGCTACTTTGGTGAGCCTGAACACCAGCGCTGTAGCGCGGACTTGTAGTCCACGCCCACACTACACCATCCTACTCGCGGACTACAAGTCCGCGCTACTTCAATTCCCACCGCTATGGCCCCGCTCGCTTCCCTGCTGTCCGAATACGGCGAAAGTCACCAGAACCCCACCAATAAATTGGTGCACTGGGTGTGCGTACCGCTGATAATGTTCTCGCTCATCGGGCTGCTGTGGGCCATTCCGGTGCCAGTGGCCATCCAACAAATCAGCCCCTGGCTGAATTGGGGCACGCTGGTAATGGCGCTGGCGCTGCTCTACTACGTGCGGCTGAGCGGGCGACTAGCCTTGGGCATGGTGCTAGTATGGGTGGCCATGGCGCTGGCGCTGCGCGTGGTGGCGGGCGCGGCGGTGCTGCCACTTTGGAGCATCTGCCTCATCATCTTCGCCCTGGCTTGGGTAGGCCAGTTCTGGGGCCACAAGGTGGAGGGCAAGAAACCCAGCTTCCTCAAGGACCTGCAGTTTTTGCTCATCGGGCCGCTGTGGCTGTTGCATTTCGTGTACCGCCGCCTGGGCTGGGGGTATTGATTGCGCCTAGTGGGGTATTGTCATCCTGAGCGCAGCGAAGGACCTTCTCACAACTGAATCACTATTGAGTAGAATTCTGCGAACGTGAAAAGGTCCTTCGCTGCGCTCAGGATGACAGCGGATTTGGAATATTACCGCAGCGCCAGAATTCCCGCCAGTTCCTCCACGCACTCGGTGAGCTGCTCCCAGGCGGGCAGCATGAAATACTGGTGCTGATAGCGGGCCCCGGTCACGGGCGTGCGCAGCACGGTGGCCAGGTCGAAGGCCGGGCGCGGCGTGAGCTCGTTCACGCAGTGGTGGATTTCGCCGGCCGACGACAGCAGGCCCGCGCCGTACAACATGGGCTTGCCCTCGTGCTGCACCATGCCAAATTCAGCCGTGAAGAAGTACAGCGCCCACAACTGCTCGCGGGCCGGCGAGCCTTCGGGCTGGGCCACGTAGGCCTGCCCCAGTTCGTGCAGAAAGTTGGCCAGGCCCTCATCGAGCAGCATGGGCACGTGGCCGAACAAGTCGTGGAACAAGTCCGGCTCGGGGCTGAAGTCGAACGAGTGCATCGGCCGGATGCGGGTCACAACCGGAAACTTCCGCTCGGCCAGCAGCGCGAAAAATGCGGCCGGCTCGAACGGGCGGCCCACCGGGGCCAGCTGCCAGCCGGTTTCTTCGAAAACGGTGGCACTCAGTTCCCTTATGTCGGGAATGGCTTCGCGCCGATAGCCCAGCCGGGCCAAACCGTCCCAAAACGCCGGCACGGCCCGCCGGTGCAGCAGCGCGGTCTGGCGGTCAAACAGCATTTTCCAGATGAGCTGGTCCTGGCTGGCGGCGGTGGCGGGGTTGGGCTTGGTAAACATGGCGTAAGAATTAGGAGATGCTTGGGTAAAACCGGGCGAAAAAAAAGCCCGATATCCTGGCGGATTCGGGCTTTTGAAGGTTTCTAGAGAAAGTCGGGTTTCATGCCTCGTCTTCCGGTAGCGCCAACCGCAGCCCGTACCCGCCCTGTTTGGGGGCAGTCATTAGGGTGTTAATGCAATTGACGAATTGGTGGCGCATGAGTAGGACGAATTTAGGAACCGATTTCGGGAATGCAAGCATTCCGCTACATTAATTTTTCGTTATTCCAACTCCTGCCGCAGCGCATACACGCGCCGCAGGTTGCGAATCAGCCGCGCCGACTCGTCAAAATCCAGCGTCTGGGCACCGTCCGAAGCGGCGGTTTCGGGCGTTTCGTGGGTTTCGTACACGATGCCGTCGGCCCCGGCCATTACGCCGGCTAGCGCCATCGTGGGCACGTACTCGCGGATGCCGATGCCATGCGAAGGGTCCACAATCACGGGCAGGTGACTCTTGGCTTTCAGGATGGGCACCGCGTTCAAATCTAGGGTATTGCGGCTAGCGGTTTCGAACGTGCGAATGCCCCGCTCGCAGAGAATCAGCTTCTCGTTACCGCCCGAAAACACGTACTCGGCCGACGACAGCAGTTCCTCAATCGAACCCGAGATACCGCGCTTCAGCAGCACCGGCTTGTCCACGCCGCCCAGGGCATCCAGCAGGTTGAAATTCTGGGTGTTGCGGGCGCCCACCTGGAACACGTCGACGAAGTCGTGCATCTCCTCTACCTGCGACACCTGCATTACTTCGGTCACGATTTTGAGGCCGCGTGCCCGGGCCATGCGGTGAAAATCGCGCAGCCCTTCCAGCCCCAGCCCGCGGAAGGCGTAGGGCGACGAGCGGGGCTTAAACACGCCGCCGCGCATCAGGCGCACGCCGTTGGCCACGAGGTGGTCCATCACCTTTTCCATCTGGGCCTCGCTCTCGATGCTGCACGGGCCGGCGCACAAGGCCAGCGAGCCTTCGCCGATGGTCACGCCGTCGCCGAGGTCGATTACGCTGGGCTTCACGCGCCACTTGCGGCTCACGAGCTTGTAGTCGTCGCTCACGCGGTGCACGTCGCGCACGCCCGGCAGCTGGCCGATGGTGCGGATGTCGAAGTCCTTTTTGCCAATGGCTACCAGGTAGTGGGCGTGCTGGGTGGTTACTTCGGTGGCTTTGTAGCCCTGTTGCTTCAGGTGCTCGGTGATGGCGGGCACCGAGGCAGATTTTTCGAGTTGGATTATCACAGAATTATTCGAGAAGAAAAGCACATCATGCAGAGCGCAGCGAAGCATCTCGCGTGCAACTACTATTCAATGACGTTGAAACGATTGAGTTACTTCAGCACGCGAGATGCTTCGCTGCGCTCTGCATGACGTGCTAGATTATGCCGATTTGATACCGCGCACGAAGCGCGCAGCCTCGGCCGGCGCATCGGTCGCGTCCTCCAGCGCACGGATGAGGGCCGAGCCGATAATGGCACCCTCGGCATGCCCGCAGGCGCGGTCGAACCCGGCTTTATCGGCAATGCCGAAACCGATGAGACGCGGGTTACGCAGCTTCAGGCCGGCGATACGCTCAAAATACTTCTCCTGCGCCTCGGCATCGGGCAGGGTGGTGCCGCCGGTGGTGCCGGGGCCCGACACGAGGTAGAGGAAAGCTTCGGAAAGGCTGTCGAGACGGCGGATGCGCTCCTCCGAGGTTTGCGGCGTGATGAGGAAGACGGCTTTCAGGCCGTGTTTTTTGAAGGTTTCCTGATAGAATTCTTCGTACTCATCGAGCGGCAGGTCGGGTAGGATGAGGCCATCGACGCCCACGGCGGCCGCCTGGCGGCAGAATTCCTCCACCCCAAACTGCATCACCGGGTTCAGGTAGCCCATGAGGAGCACCGGCGTTTCGGGCACGGCGGCGCGCAGGCCTTGCAGCTGCTCGAACAGCACGGGCAAGTTCATGCCGTTGGCCAGTGCCACCGAACTGCTGCCCTGAATGACCGGACCATCAGCCAGCGGGTCGGAAAAGGGCATGCCGATTTCAAGGATGTCGGCCCCGGCTTCCACCAAGGCTTTGGCCAGCGGAATGGTGTCGTGCAGGCTGGGATAACCGGCGGTGAAGTACGTGTTGAGCAGGTTGCGCTTGCTCGCAAAGGCGTGTTTGATGCGGTCCATATAATAGGTAGCGTTGGGAGCCGCAGGCTACACCAGCTTGTCCATGTTTTTGAGGTAGGTTTCCAGGTCCTTATCGCCGCGGCCGGAGAGGTTCACCACCACCACGTCGTCGGGGCCCGCGCCCAACTGGCCGAGAGCGGCCAGCGCGTGCGCTGTTTCCAAAGCCGGAATAATGCCTTCGAGGCGGCTCAATTCGGCCACGGCGGCCAGGGCCTCGTCGTCGGTGATGGCAATGAATTCGGAGCGACCCACTTCGCCCAGATAGGCGTGCAGCGGGCCAATGCCCGGATAATCAAGGCCCGCGCTCAGCGAGTAGGGCTCGGTAATCTGGCCGTGCTCGTCCTGCATCAGCAGGGTTTTGCTGCCGTGGATGATGCCCGGCGTGCCCAGCACCGACGTAGCTGCCGAGTGCCCGGAGTGGATGCCGTGCCCGGCCGCCTCCACTGCAATCAAGCGCACCGAAGGTTCGTCCAGAAAGTGGTAGAACGCGCCGGCCGCGTTGGAGCCACCGCCCACGCAGGCCACCACAAAATCGGGTAGCTCGGTGCCGGTTTTCTCCAGTAGCTGCTTGCGCATTTCTTCGCTGATGACGGCTTGCAGGCGCGCCACCAAATCGGGGTACGGGTGCGGGCCCACCACCGAGCCGATGATGTAATGGGTGTCGACGGGGTTGGCAATCCAGTCGCGGATGGCTTCGTTGGTGGCGTCCTTCAGGGTCTGGCTGCCGCTTTCGGCGCGGCGCACTTCGGCTCCGAGCAGGCGCATGCGGGCCACGTTCGGGGCCTGCCGTTCCATGTCGATTGCCCCCATGTACACCACGCAGGGCAGACCCATGAGGGCGCACACGGTGGCGGTGGCCACGCCGTGCTGGCCGGCCCCGGTTTCGGCAATGATGCGCGTTTTGCCCAGGCGCTTGGCCAGCAGAATCTGCCCCACGGTGTTGTTGATTTTGTGGGCGCCGGTGTGGCAAAGGTCTTCGCGCTTGAGGAAGATGCGCGTGCCGTACTTCGCCGACAGGCGCTTGGCCTCGAACAGCGGCGTGGGCCGGCCCACGTAGTCGCGTAGCAGGGCCTGCAATTCGGCTTGAAACGCGGGGTCGGCCATTATTTCCAGGTACTGCGTACGCAGCTCTTCCACGTTGGGAAAGAGCATTTCGGGCACGAAAGCACCGCCGAACTGGCCGTAGTAGCCGCGGGTAGTGGGCTGTTGATAAGAGGTAGTGGGAGTCATATGAATGGTGCGCCGGGGCGCAGTTGAGTGAGCATTTGGGCCAGGCGGCCAGCGTCTTTCACACCCGGCGAGGTTTCAAAACCACTGTTTAAGTCCACGCCGGCCAAGCCAGGCAGGCGCAGAGCCGCTAGTTCGGCGGCGTGTTCCAGCCCCAGCCCACCGGCCAGGAAATAAGGCACGGGCAGGTGGTAAGACTGCAACAAATTCCAATCGAAAGTGGCCCCGTTGCCGCCGGGCGCGGCCCCTTTGGTATCGAAGAGAAAGTAGTCGCAATGCGGCACGTAAGGCAGCAGGGCGTTGAAATCGACGGCCTCCCCTACCGAAAACGCCTTTATGACCAGCAGGCCGGCTTCGTTCAGGTCCTCGCATTGCGCGGGTGTTTCGTGGCCGTGCAGCTGCACGGCAGCAAGGCCGAAGCGGTGGGCGGTAGCAAGGATATTTTCGGTGGTTTCATCCACGAACACGCCCACTTTCCAGATGGTGGGCGGCAGGGCCTGCACCAGCTCGGGGGCCAGCACGTCGCCCACGAAACGGGGCGATTTTGGCGCGAAGATGAAACCCAGGAAATCCGGCGCCAGCGCGGCCACGCCGGCCAGGGCGGCCTCGTCGCGCATCCCGCACACCTTCACCAGCAGCCGCGCCGGAGTGGCGGGAGCGGCCGAAACAGCTTTTGCGCCGGGCACACCGGCGGAGGCGGCTAAATCGGAAAGGTTGGGGCGGGGCGTTTTCATAGCCGGCAACTAGGCGACTGCGGTTTCGGTTTTCGGCAGGGCGGCGATTTCCTGCACCAGTGCGGCACAGGCGCGCTCGGGGCGGGCGTGGCGCATGAAGGCCTCGCCCAGCAGGAAGCCCCGGTAGCCCGCTTCGCGCAGCTGGCCAATGGCGGAGGCGGTCGAAATCCCACTTTCCGACACCTTCACAAACTCGCTTGGAATTGCCTCGGCCAATGCCAGCGAAGTATCGAGACTCAGGCTGAAATCGTGCAGGTTGCGGTTGTTCACGCCGATGAGGTTCACGGCGTCGGCGTTAGCCGAGCGGGCCAGTTCCTCGCCGTTGTGCACTTCGAGCAGCACTTCGAGGCCCAGCGAGCGGGCCAGGCGGCCCAGCGTGTCGATTTCCTGGGGCGTGAGCACGGCCGCAATCAGCAGCACGGCATCGGCCCCGATGCTCTTGGCTTCGAGAATCTGGTATTCGTCCACCACGAAATCCTTGCGCAGGATGGGGCAGAAATTAAAACGGCGCGCCGTGGTCAGGTCCTCGTTTTTGCCGCCGAAAAACTCGGCATCGGTGAGGATGGACAGCGCCGCCGCGCCGGCCTGCATGTAGCCCAGCGTGGTCCGCTCGACCGGTGCATACTGGTTTATCCAGCCCTTGGAGGGCGACTTGCGCTTGAACTCGGCAATAAGCCCGCTACCACCTTCGCGCAGCAGGTACTTGCGCAGCGACAGCGGCTGCGAGTTGAAATACAAGCTGGTTTCGAGCAACTTGGTGGGCACCAGTTCGCGGCGGCTGGCAACTTCCTGGCGCTTGTGGGCGACGATGGTATCGAGGATGGTGGACATGGGTAGTTAAAAGTTATGAGTTAAAAGTTGAGAGTCAGAGCAGCGAAAACAGAGTAAAATCAGAAGGATTTAACTCTTAACTTTTCACTTTTAACTCACCGCCAGCATCGTTTCAAACGCTCTTTTCGCCGCGCCCGAGTCCAGCGACTCGCGGCTAAGCGCCAGCGCGTCTTCCCAACTCAGGCCGGGACGGGCGCATTGCAGGGCCAGGGCGGCGTTGGCGGTGGTCACGTTGCGCTGGGCGGCGGTGCCATGGCCATCGAGCACGTGTTTGAACAGCTCGGCGGCGGCCGTTACGGTGCTGCCGCCGGCTAGGTCATCGGGCGTGCAGGCCGGCAGGCCCAGGGTGTCGGCGGTAAACAGCCGCTCGCCTTCGAACGACGACACCACTTTGGCCGGGCCGGTGAGGGCCAGTTCGTCGTAGCCATCGAGGGCGTGCACCACGGCGTAGCGGGTACCGGTGGGCTGCATGAGGTAGTGGTAGAGGCGCTGGAGCTCCAGGCTGAACACGCCCAGCAGTTGGGCCGCCGGCCGGGCCGGGTTCACCAGCGGGCCGAGGATGTTGAAGAAAGTGCGCAGCCCCAGCTCACGCCGGATGGGCCCGGCGTGCCGCATAGCCGGATGAAAAGCCGGCGCGTGCAGAAAGCAAATGCCCGCCCGGTCGAGCTGCCGCCGCAACTGGTCGGAGCTGGCTTCGAAGTTGTAGCCGAAATGGGCCAGCACGTTCGAAGCCCCTGACACCGACGAAACGCCGAAGTTGCCGTGCTTGGCCACCAACGTGCCCGCCCCGGCCACAATAAAGCAGGCCAGCGTGGAGATGTTAATCGTGTTTTTGCCGTCGCCGCCCGTGCCCACAATGTCCACGACTTCGTGCGTGCCCAGCTCCGGGTCGCGGCTCAGGTCGAGCAGGGCTTGGCGAAAGCCGGCCAGCTCGGCCACCGTGATGGGCCGCATGCGGTACACGGCCAGGAAAGCCGCCGTTTCGGCCGGGTTGGCCCCGCCCTCGCCCAGCTGGCGCATGGCGGCGTGGGCCTCGGCGTGCGTGAGGGGCTGGTGGTCGAAAAGCTTGGTGAGAATCTGTTTCATTTTTTTAGCTGTTAGCCAATGGCTGTTAGCTTTTAGCTGTTGTTCAACGGGCTGTTATTTTGAAAAAGCTAATAGCTAACGGCTATCAGCTAAGAGCTCAATCACGCCAGCCAGTTGGCCAGCATCTGCGCGCCGTGCTCGGTGAGGATGCTTTCGGGATGGAATTGCACGCCGCGCACATCGTACGCGCGGTGGCGGAAGGCCAGTACTTCGCCATTGGCATCGCGGGCCGTTACTTCCAGCGCGGCGGGCATCGACTCGGGCCGCACCGCCCACGAGTGGTAGCGCCCCACCTGGAACCGCTCGGGCAGCCCGGCAAAGAGGCGCTCGTCGCCCACCGTTACCTCAGCTTCATTGGCCACGCCGTGCAGCACGGCGGGGATGTTGTAGAGTTCCGCGCCGAAGCTTTCGGCCAGCCCCTGGTGGCCCAGGCACACGCCTAGGATGCGTTTGGTGGGCGCGTATTTTTCGATGATGGCCGGCATCAGGCCCGCCTCCGTGGGAATGCCGGGGCCGGGCGAGAGCAAGATGGCATCGTAGGCCTCGACGGCTTCGAGCGTCAACTGGTCGTTGCGCGTCACCGTCATGTTCGGGCCGTGGCCGAGCTCGCGCAGCAGGTGCACCAGGTTGTAGGTGAAGGAGTCGTAGTTATCGAGAACGAGGATTTTCATGGAAGACGGAGCAAGAAGAACGTCATGCAGAGCGCAGCGAAGCATCTCGCATGCAGTGGAAATTCAGTCGTGAAAACGTCATCATTAGTGGCGGCATGCGAGATGCTTCGCTGCGCTATGCATGACGTTCTTTTATATCAGCGCACTTCGGCGGCGGCCCGCAGTGCCGCGCGCAACGCGCCGAGCTTGTGGTGCACCTCCTCCAGCTCTGACTGCACTTTCGAAGCCGCCACCACGCCCGCGCCGGCCTGGAAATACAGCTGGTTGCCGGTGCTCAGAAATGAGCGAATCATAATGGCGTGGTTGAAGCTGCCATCGAACCCCAGGAAGCCCAGGCAGCCGCCGTAGTAGCCGCGGGCGGTCGGCTCCAGCCCATCAATCAATTGGATAGCCCGGAACTTGGGCGCACCGGACAGCGTGCCGGCCGGGAAGGTATCAGCCACTACTTGCAGCGTATCAGTATTTTCGGCCAGCTCGGCCGTCACTTTACTTACTAAGTGAATGACGTGCGAGTAAAACTGGATTTCGCGCAACGTACGCACCTGCACCTGGGTGCCGTGGCGGGCCAAGTCGTTGCGCGCCAAGTCTACCAGCATCACGTGCTCGGCGTTTTCCTTGGGGTCGGCGGCCAGGCGCTGGGCGGAAGCGGCATCGGCGGCATCGTCGCCGGTGCGGCGGTACGTGCCCGCAATCGGGAACAGCGTAGCCTCGCGGCCCTGCACCAGCACCTGCGCCTCGGGCGAGGAGCCGAAGATTTTATAGTCGCCGTAGTCGAAATAGAAAAGGTACGGCGAGGGATTGATGGACCGCAGCGCCCGGTACACGTTGAACTCATCGCCCGAAAAGCCCTGCTGAAAGCGCCGCGAAAGCACAATCTGAAACACGTCGCCGCGCAGGCAGTGGGCCTGGCCCTGCGTGAGGCGCGCCAGGAATTCTTCGTCGGTCTGGTTGGTCTGCTCCTCGCCCACCGTGGCGAAGCCGAAGTTCGGCACACTGGGGTGGCGCACAAGGTTTTCAAGGCGGTCGAGGCCGTCGGTTTCGGCCGAGGGCTCACCGGCTACGCTGTGCTCGAACAGGTGCAGCTCCTGCCGGAAGTGGTTGAAGGCAATAACGTAGCGGTACACGCCGTAGCGAATCAGCGGAATATCACCGGCCGGCACTTTCTCCGGGTTCAGCTGCACATCCTCGAAGCTTTGCACGGCCTCGTAGCCTATGTAGCCAAACAGCCCGGTGCTGATGAAGGGCAGCTTTTCGGCCGATGCATCGGGCGTGCCGGCGGCGGCAAAGTCGCGCAGCCGGGCCAGCGCCTCGCGCGGGTGCGCCAGCGTTTCGGTGGTTTCGGAGGTGCCGGGCAATAGCTGGCGTAGCACCCCGCCGCGCCGCAGCTCAAACGTGGCCAGCGGCTCGCACACCAGGTAGCTGAAGGCGTTTTGCTGGCCGTGGTAATCGGCACTTTCCAGTAGCAGGCAGTTGGCATACTGGTCGCGCAGGCGCAGAAACAGGCCCACCGGAGTCACGGTATCGGCGAGCAGGCGGCGGGAGCGGGTGAGAAGTTGGTAAGGCACGGTATAGAAAAGAGAAGCAGCAGAAACAGAAAAAGCCCGGCTTGTGGGCCGGGCTTTTTGTGATTGCAGGTAAAATCAGGTTGACTTCACGAGGCGCACAGGCAGGCCGGTCCGATGTTTCGGAGCTGCCACCACCAAGCCTGAGAAATACGCGTCGAGTTCATGTTGAGAAAGGCGCTTCGGCTGAAACGCGTGGCAAAGGTAGGGCAGCAATGTTGGAATACCGGCAAGCAAACCCGAAATTTTATACTAATCCGTCAACAATCGTTGCCGTTGCGCAGCAATCTGGCAACCTCCGGCTCCACTGTTCGTGCGGGGCAACTGCTTGTTACTTAGCTTTTGCACCAGCCGCTGGCATCGGCCGAACCAGAAATCGATAGGCGGCTGGAAACTCGCGCCGCCAAAACCATTCCTTGTGCTCGCCGGTAGCCGGCGTGTGAAACGACAGGTTGACGGCCGGTACGCCCTCGGCCCGCAGCTCATCACGCCACTGCGCCATCAGCGGCAGCATGGTGTCCGACTCGTTGGGCCCGCACACGAAGTAGAACCGGGCCGTACGCGCCGCTGGGTGCTGTTTCGCATACGCCTTCAGTGAGTCGTTACACACCCAGAAGGCCGGCGAAAACGCGCCCACTTCGCCAAATACCCGCGGGTATTTCAGGGCCGCATACACCGAAATGAGGCCGCCCAGGCTGGAGCCGACGATGCCGGTGTGCGCGGCATCGGAGCGGGTGCGGTAGTGCGCGTCCACGTATGGCTTGAGTTTCTGGGCCAGGAAATCAACATAGGCACTCCCCTGCCCGCCCTGGTGAGACTGGCCTTTCAGGCGCTCGCTGCGCCACGGAATGTATTCGTCGGAACGAAATTCGTTGCCGTTATCAATGGCCACCACAATACTGCCGGTGCCATCCTGTCCGGATTTGCGCAGCTGGTCAAGGGTTTCATCAATTCCCCACTCGCCACTGTAGCTGGTGGCGTCGTCGAACACGTTTTGCCCGTCGTGCAGGTACAGCACCGGGTAGCGCCGCTTCGGCTGGGTGGCATAGTCGGCGGGCAGATACACCAGTATGCGGCGCGTCCGGCCGAGTTGGGGCATGGCAAACGCCTGCGCCAGCACGTGTACCTGCGGGGTGGCCGTGTGCTTTTTGGGCGCGGCAGCCGCGCCGCTTTGGTCGTCCCAGGCCTGCACCTGGTGCGTAATCTCGCGGGCCGCGCTCAAATCGGCTTTGCGGTTGGCAATGGCTCCGTTTTTTGCATCAATCTCAACTGTGGCCCAGCTGCCGCGGGTGAACTTGTACTCGGATGGCGCGGAACTTAGCGGCAGGCTGATTTGGTACGTACCATCGGCATGCTTATGCAGCGCAAAACGGGAATTGTGCGGGTTCCAGCCGTTGAAGGAGCCAGCCACGAACAGAGTATCAGCCGGCGGCGTGCTGGCGGGCACCCGCGTGATTTTGAGTAGCCCCTGCGCGGTTGCGGGGCCAGCGGCAATCAGCATCGCGCCGGCCAGCAGAAATCGAATGTTCATTAATGGATTGCGCTTTCGAAGGCTAGCGAATGGTTTCGCCGGTGCCGGCCCCGCGTTCGGAGTTATCCGTTTTGCGCAGGGTGTAAGCCGCGCGCACCGAGTCGATACCCGGCAAGCCATTTACCTGAAAATCAAGCATTGCACCTTTCTTCTGCGGGCCTTTCACGAAGTGGCGGTACTCTTCGGCCGATTCGCGCACCACGTACAAGAAGCCCGACGACGGCACTTTCAGGCGGGAATAGAAGCAGCGGCCGTCGCCGGCGGGGCGGCGGGTGTCTTCGGCCACGGTGCTGGTGCCCAACAGGCGCTGCTTGTTCACGTCGCTGCCCGGCAGCGCGAGGTTGCCCAGGCCATCCACAAATACCTCGCGGCGCTGCATGAGGTGCTCCAGGTCGTTGGTTTTGAGCAGGGGCAGGTTTTCTTCCGACATGATGAGCTGCTGCACCACCTTGCCGGGCGCCGGCTCCTGGTAGTACACGAGCACTGGCTTTTTCAGCTTGACCTTGTTCACCACCACGGGCGGCGGGCCATCCTCATTGTCAGCAGCCTTTTGAATCACAATGGGCGCGTACACCGGCGGCGGCTTGGGCGCATTTTTTGAGGTGGCTGATTTGCCCTTTACCGGCTTTTTCAGATAGGGCCGCGACTGGGCCCAGGCGCTTGAACCCGTGCCGGCCAGCAGCAAAACAAGCAGCAGTAAGCGGTTTTTCATGAGACAAGGAAAAGCCAAATGTAGCGAGTTGGCGATGGTACCACAACTCAACCGCCCTGCCCAGCAGCCGGCGGAGAGCGTCGTTCAGGCAATCCAGCGTCAAACTTCGCACCTTACGGCAAACTAAGCGCCAAATTTCCGTGTTGCCGACTTGCGACTGCCGCAACCGATTTTGGCCAGCGAGTGTGCTAACGTTTGCAAGAATTATTTCTATTTCGCTCAGCTGATTTTATTCCAGCTTGCGCTAACGTTTGCAATCATTGTCCAATTTTCATTACAGGATTATTTCACTACGTGGATGATTTATTGCAATAGCGGCAAGGCTCATTTACAATAATCTGAAAATCATTTTGTTGTTTAAAAATTAAATTGATTTTAACAACGTCACAGGCGACTAAATTACCCTGCAATCGTTTGGGAAGGAGCAGTTAATGCCTATCACAATCGTTTGAAAAAAAAGCCCGCAAACGTTCTTTAATACTATTTTTTGGTAACTTGCAGCCCCAAATAATCAGTTTTTTTCCCACCACTTTTTTTTAACCACTCTGTTTCTATGAAACACCCATATTTAGCAAAGCTGCTATTTCTGCTGCTGCTGCTCGCGGGACTCGGTTTTTCCACCCGAGCCCAGGCCCAGACCGGCTCTATTAGTGGCAAGGTGCTCGACAATAAAGGCACGGGCATTCCCGGTGCTACGGTGCTGGTAGAAGGCTCGACGCTGGGCAGCTCGTCGAACGTCGACGGCACCTTCAACATCCCCAACGTGCCGGCGGGCCCGCACACGCTGACCATCTCGTTCGTAGGCTACACTTCGGCCCGTGTTCCGGTAACGGTTGTGGCCGGCCAGAATGCCTCGGCCGATGCCACGCTGGGCGAAAACACCACCCAGCTGGCCGAAGCCGTTGTAGTAGGCTACGGCACCCAGCGCCGCCAGGATATCACGGGTGCCGTGACGGCCATTGACTCGAAGCAGTTCGTGCAGGGCCAGGTAACGAACCCCGAGCAGCTGATTCAGGGCAAAGTAGCCGGCGTGAGCATTACCTCGGCTGGCGGTGCCCCGGGCGCTTCGTCCACCATCCGCATCCGCGGCAACACTTCGCTTACGGCCAACAGCGACCCGCTGTATGTTATCGACGGCGTGCCGGTGGACAAAAACGGCATCGACGGCGCGTCGAACCCGCTTTCGCTGATTAACCCCGCCGACATTGCCACGTTCACCGTGCTCAAGGATGCTTCGGCCACGGCCATTTACGGCAACCGTGCTTCGGGCGGCGTTATCCTGATTACGACCAAGAAAGGCCTGCAAGGCGAAAAGTTGCGCGTGGAGCTAAACTCGCAAACCGGCATTTCCACGGTGGCCCGCCGCTACCAGACGCTCTCGGCTGATGAGTTCCGCGGCCTGATTAAGGCCAATGGCCTGGATTCGCAGTACAAGACGCTAGGCACGGCTAATACCAACTGGCAGAACGAGATTTTCCGTACCGCCGCGACCTACGACAACACCGTGAGCCTGATTGGCAGCGCGGGCAAAGTGCCGTTCCGGGTGTCGTACGGCAACCTGAACCAGGAAGGCATTGTCATCACCAACAAGCTGCAGCGCAACTCGGGCTCGGTGAGCCTGAGCCCCACCGTCCTCGATGGCCACCTGCGCATCGATGTGAACGCCAAAGGCACCGTAGTGGATAACCGCTTTGCCGACTACGGCACGGTGGCCGGTGCGGCTCTCTATGACCCCACCCAGCCGGTGATGTCGGGCGAGTCGCGCTTCGCTCGCTACGGCGGCTACTTCCAGTACATTCAGCCCAACGGCAACCCGCTGGGCAACGCTCCCGGTAACCCGGTTGCTTCGCTCAACAACACCCGCGACATTAGCAGAGTGAAGCGTCTGATTGGCAACGTGCAGTTTGACTACAAGGTGCACGGCATCGAAGGCCTGCGCGCCAACCTGAACCTGGGCATCGACGCGTCGCGCGGCCGGGGCTACAAGGACATTGCGCCTACCGATTTCGGCAACTATAACACGGCTTCGGCCAATCCGGGCCTGAACGGCTCGTATAAAGAGTACGCGCAGGACAAGGACATGCACCTGCTGGAGGCTTACCTGGCTTATGGCAAGCAGGTGGGCGATGCCAAGTTCGACTTGCAACTCGGCCATGCCTACCAGGACTTCTCGTTCCAGGGCCCGAACTTCCTGACCTACCGCTCGGACCGCACTACCCTCATCAACCCCGATGAGACGCTGACCAACTCGAACTACTACGGCAAGCTGGTGATGCTGTCGTACTTCGGCCGCGCCACGGCCAACGTGAAAGACAAGTACCTGCTGACGGCTACTTTGCGTAACGACCGGACTTCGCGTTTCCGCAACGACGTGCGCAGCGGTTGGTTCCCTGCCCTGGGCCTGGCCTGGCGCATTAAGAACGAAGATTTCCTGAAGGACAACAACACGTTCTCGGAACTGAAGCTGCGCGCCGGCTACGGCCGCACGGGCCAGCAAGACCTGGGCCAGGGCTACTACGACACCCAGGCGCGCTACGTGCTGGGCAGCTCGGGCTCGCAGTACCTGTTCGGCAATGGCGCCACGGGCTTCATTGCCGGCCCGCAGGGCTACAACAGCGACCTGAAGTGGGAAACCACCAACACCTACAACGCCGGTCTGGACCTGGGCTTCTTCGAGAACCGCCTCACCGCCACCATCGACGTGTACCAGCGCACGGCTACCGACCTGCTGGCCCGCATCAACCTGCCGGCCGGCTCGAACCTCACCGACCGCCTCGATGCCAACATTGGCTCGCTGCGCAACCGCGGCATTGAACTGGGCTTGAACTACGGCGTGCTGCGCTCGGAGAACCTGAACTGGGACGTGAACCTGAACGGGGCCTACAACGTGAACAAAATCACGGACCTGGGCCGTCAGCTGCCCGGCTTCCAGGGCTACAAAACCGGCGACATCGGCGGCGGTACCGGCTTCACCGGCCAAATCAACGCCGTGGGCCAGCCCATCAACTCGTTCTACGTGTACCAGCAGGTGTACGGCGCCGACGGCCGCCCCGTGCAGGGCGTGTACGTGGACCGCGACGGCAACGGCACCACCACCAACGACTACTACTACTACAAGCAAGCAGCTCCGCTCGTAACGCTGGGCTTCAGCTCGAACGTAACCTACAAGAAGCTGGTGTTTGCTTTCACGCTGCGCAGCAACCTGGGCAACTACGCCTACAACGGCAACGCCGCGACGCTGGCCAACTACGCCAACGCCAAGGCTTCGCTCGGCTTCGTGAACAACCTGAACCCCGACGTTCGCAACACGGGCTTTACCACCCAGCAGGTATTCTCGGACTACTACGTGGAGAACGCCTCGTTCCTGCGCTGCCAGAACATCTCGCTTGGCTACAACGTGGGCAAGGTGCTCGGCACGTCGAACCTGCGCATCACCGGCAACGTGCAGAATGCTTTCCTCATCACCAAATACACCGGTGTTGACCCCGAAATTCCGAACGGCATCGACCGGAACTTCTACCCCACCGCACGCACTTATACGCTTGGCCTGGCACTCGGCTTTTAATTCCCACCCCTCCTTATGAAGAACGTATTATTCCGGGGGTTGATGACCCTCAGCGTGGGCACCGCCCTCGCCAGCCTTACCACTGCGTGCAACAAAGACCTCGACCAAACGCCCAAGTATGAGCTGACGGCCGACAAGGTTTACGTGGACTTGGCCGGCTACAAAAAAGTACTGGGCAAAATCTACGGTGGTTTCGCCCTCACCAGCCTCGGCGGGGCCGGCGGAGCCAGCGACCTGACCAGCATCGACGGCGGCACGGGCGATTACCTGCGCCAGCTGTGGAGCGCCCAGGAACTGACCACCGACGAAGCCGTAGTGGCCTGGGGCGACCCCGGCATTCAGGACTGGCACAAGATGAACTGGGATGCCAACAACCCCCTGATTGGCGGCATCTACAACCGTGCTTACTACGAAATCGGTATCTGCAACGAGTTCATCCGCGAGGCCTCCGACGATAAAATCAGCAGCCGCCTGACCGGTGCTGACGTGGACCAGGCCAAAACGTTCCGGGCGGAGGCCCGCTTCCTGCGTGCGGTGTCCTACATGCACGTGGTTGACTTGTTCGGCGGCGGTCCTTTTGTGACCGACACCGACGTAGTGGGCCCGACGTCTCCCCCGTACCGCACCCGCCAGGAGCTGTACAACTACGTGGAAAGCGAGCTGGTGGCTCTGACCACGGCCCTGCCCGAGTACCGCGCCGAGTACGGCCGCGTGGACCGCAACGCCGCCAAAGGCATGCTGGCCCGCCTGTACCTGAACGCAGGCGTGTACACCGGCACCGCCCGCTACGCCGATGCGGCCAAGCTGGCCAAGGAAATCATCGACGCCAAGAAGTACACCCTGACCAACGGCACGGCCGGCACGGCTGCTTCGTCGGCCTACGGCCTGAACTTCCTGGCCGATAACAACACCAACGCGGCCGCCAATGAGCTCATCTGGCCGGTATTGTTCGACGTAACCCGCACGCAGACCTACGGCGGTACGACCTTCCTCATCAACGGTTCGACCAGCGGCTCGAGTGCCAACTGGCAGAAGTACGTGGGCGAAAGCACCGGTTGGGGTGGCATGCGCACCACCAGCGCCTTGTTCAACAAATTCTTCCTGGCCGGTGGCGATACGACGGTTGACCGTCGGGGCCGTTTCTGGCAGGCTGGCCAGACCAAGGAAATCAGCGACCTGATGCAGTTTTCGCAGGGCCTGGGCGTGACGAAGTACCGCAACGTGACCTCGGCCGGTGTGGGCGTGGGCGCCCCGCTGAACTTCTCGGGCGTCGACTTCCCAATGCTGCGCGTATCGGACATGATGCTCATCTACGCCGAAGCCGCTACCCGCAACGCTGCCGACCGCGCCACGGCCCTCACCTATGTGAACCAGATTCGCCGCCGCGCTTTCGGTAAGGATATTAACACGGCCAACGCCCAGGCAGACATTGTCGACTCGCAGATGACCCCCGATTTCATTCTCGACGAGCGCGCTCGTGAGCTGCACTGGGAAGGCCTGCGTCGTTCCGACCTTATCCGCTACAACCAGTTTGTGGAAAGCACTTACCTCTGGCCCTGGAAAGGTGGCGTAGCCAATGGCCGCAGCGTGGATGCGAAGTATAAGCTGTTCCCGATTCCGTTGTCCGACCTCACGGCCAACCCGAATCTGAAGCAAAATACCGGTTACTAAAACTTTTTACTGCCGGCCTGGTGTTGCCGGGCCGGCAGTAATTATTGCTTTCACCTCAAACGTTTCATTTTTATGTATAACTATTTCTCTAAGGCAACGGCTTTAGTGGGCTTGGTGGCCATCGGCCTCACCGCCTGCAAAAAAGACGAAACCCGCGCTACCATGAAGGACGGAGTAGCACCGGTTCTGGCAGCCTCGGCCACCACGACTACCCTGACCAGCACCACGGGCGCCAACAACGCAGTGACCTACAACTGGTCGGCGGCTGATTTCGGCTACCAGGCAGCGACTTCTTACACGCTGCAGTTTGCCAAAAAAGGCGACAACTTTAAAACGACGCAGGACATCAGCTTGGGCAACGCCCTGACGAAAACCTTGACCGGTAAAGAGCTGAACGGGATTTACAATGGCCTGGACTGCAACATCAGCAGCACGCCTTCGGCCACGCCGCTCGACGTGCGCGTGAAGGCCGTAATTGGTGATGCGGTGGCGCCGGTGTACTCAAACCTGGTGGGCATTACCACCACGCCGTTTCAGGCCCAGACGCCGCCAGCCGACAGCTGGGGCATCATCGGCGCTGCTACGCCGACCGGCTGGAACAGCGACACTCCCATGTCGTACGATTTCTGCAACCGCACGTACAAAATCACCATTCAGCTGACCAAAGACGAGTTCAAGTTCCGCGCCAACGGCGGCTGGGCTGTGAACCTGGGCGACGATGGTGCCGACGGCAAGCTGGAAGCCAACGGCGCCAACATCGTTTCGCCCGGTGCTGGCTTGTACGACGTAACGCTGGACATGACGGCTACGCCGAAACCAACTTACACCATCAAGCTGCACTAATCCGCAGGATTAATAGCCAGCACTACGAAAGCCTCCTGTCGAAATTCGACAGGAGGCTTTTTTTATGAAGCAGGCGCAGCGTTGACGGCAGTAAGGCGCTTAAATACGAACTCGCCAGCAACCTCATGCTGGCTTTGGAATGTATTGCCAGGTATAATCGGGGGCGTATAATAGCCGGTTGCAGGGTGCCGAAAATAAAAGATGCAGAGGCAAACGTTTGTTCCTTTTCCTAGGCGCGGGGATTTCGGGCCGGGGTGGTACTTTCGTCTCCCCTTTTTCCCTCCCACTTATGATTCTGATTGCCGACGGTGGCTCGACCAAGTGCAGCTGGTGCCTGCTCGATGACGCCAAGACCCGCGTGTACTTCAACACCGAAGGGTACAACCCCGATTTTATGGACACGGCAGCCATTGTGGCGTCGCTGGACCAGAACATGCCCGACACGCTGCCGCGCGAGCAGGTGCGCGACGTGTATTTCTACGGCGCAGGCGTGTCGTCGGCCCAGAAGGCGGAGGTGATTGCGGCCGCGCTGCGCCAGATATTCCCGCACACCCGGGCGCACGTGACCGAAGACCTGCTGGCCGCGGCGCGCGCGCTGCTGGGCCGCAAGCCGGGCTTCGCGGCCATTCTGGGCACGGGCACCAACTCGTGCATCTACGACGGCGAAAAAATCACCTACAACGTCGATTCGCTGGGCTACTTCCTCGGCGATGAGGGCTCGGGCTCCTACTTCGGCAAGCGGCTGCTGCGCGACTACCTGCGCGGCCTGCTGCCCGACGGCCTGCAGGATGCCCTGCGCGAGGAATACCACCTGGGCACGCGCAACGAGATTCTCGACCGCCTCTACAACCAGCCGCTGCCCAACCGCTTCCTGGCCAGCTTCGCCAAGTTTTGCTACGACCACAACAACGTGAGCTACTGCCGCGACATCGTGCTCGAAGGCTTCGAAACGTTCTTCCAGAACCTGGTGCTGCACTACCCGCGCTACCAGGAATACACCTTCAACTGCGTGGGCTCGGTGGGCTACAATTTCCGCGACGTGCTGACGCAGATTGCCCGCAACCACGGCATGGAAGTGGGCAAGATTATCCGCTCCCCCATCGATGATTTGGTGACGTACCACGAGGAGAATCCGTAGCCGGTTGGTTGTGATTTTTGCTTCATAAAAAGCCCCGCTGGATATTTCCAGCGGGGCTTTTTATGAAGCAGGTTTCTTACCGAATCTGTCAGGGCTTTTGTCATCCTGAGCGGAGCGAAGGACCTTATCACGTTGAAACCGTCTGCTCGGCCGTGATAAGGTCCTTCGCTCCGCTCAGGATGACAATAGGCTTCCGCACCGAATAACTCACAAAAAAGGCCCCGCCGGGCAATTCCGGCGGGGCCTTTTTCAACACTTCGCTTTTAACTGGTTACTCCACCACCAGGCGCTGCGTTTGCTGCAGGCCATCGGCGCGGAGCTGGATGATATAGACGCCGGCGGCCAGCGTGCCCAGGGGCAGTTCGCGGGTGTGGGCGCCCACCGTTTCGCGGGTGGCGGGCAGCGTGAGCACGGCCTGGCCCAGCACGTTGCGCACCGTGAGGCTTACGGTGGTAGCAGCCGGCAGCTCGTAGCGCAGCGTGGTGCTGCCCTGGGCCGGGTTGGGCGCGGCGGTGAGGCGCAGGATGCTGGCGGCCTGCTCGGCGCGCGTGGGCAGCAGCACGGCCTTCTTGATGCGGCGGCTGGTGTACACGGCGAACTGGCCGGGGGCGAGGCTCATTTGCGCGTTCACGTTCGTTACCGTGATGCTGTCGCCGCTGAGGTAGTTGTACCACTTGCCGGTGTTCTGGAAGGCCGGGTCGATGGTGGTGGCCGTCACGTCGAAGTTGCCGATGATGGTGACGCTGGTGTTGGCGTTGGCCAGGTGAATGGACTTGGCGGCGCCAGCCAGCTGCTGGGTGTAGGTGGTGGGGTTTTCGAACACGGGCTCCACTTTCTTGAGCGCGATGAGGGCGCGGTAGGTGTTGTAGAGCTGGCGGCGGTTGGCATCCTGGTAGTAGTTCCAGAGAATGGGCTTGTTGCCCACGCGGCCGTTCTGGTCGATGCTGATGTCGTAGCCTACTTCGCCAAACTGCCACACCATTTTGGGGCCGGGCACGGTGAAGAAGAACGCGGCGGCCAGTTCCTGGCGGGCCAGGGCGGTGGCCAGGTTCTTCACGCTGTAGCTGCCCGAGGCGTTGCCGTAGCTGAGGTTTTTGAACATCAGGCGCTCCTCGTCGTGGCTTTCCATGTAGGTCACCAGGTTCGGGTTGGTCCAGCCGCGGCCGCCCTGGGCAGTGCTGCCGTAGTAGCCGTAGCTGAAGTTGGAGTTGGGCAGGTAGCCCATGGTGGCTTCGTTGTAGTTACTCCCCGCGTTGCCCCACAGCATCATGCCGTAATCGGATAGGACTTTCTCTTCGGAGTTATCGGCGAAGTGCTCCAGGATGCAGTACACGTTGCTGTCGACGCTCTTCATGAAGTCGTAGTAGTCCTTCCAGATGTTGATGCGCGACTGGTCGTAGTTGCCCCAGGCGCCCACGTTGTTGGGGTTGTTCACCTGCGTGAAGCCCTTCGACAGGTCGAAGCGGTAGCCGTCGATGTGGTATTCCTGCAGCCAGAACTCCATCACGCGCTTCGAGAAGTACTTGGTGTAGGCACTTTCGTGGTTGAAGTCGTAGCCCACGTTGTAGGGGTGGGTGGCATCGACGTTGAACCAGGGGCTGTTGGCGGCCGGCTTGCCGGTGGCGCCGTCGAAGTACAGCTGCACCATCGGCGACTGGCCGAACGAGTGGTTCAGCACCATATCAAGCACCACGGCAATGCCGCGGCGGTGGCACTCGTCGATGAGGCGCTTGAGCTGGTCTTTGGTGCCGTAGTATTTGTCGGGCGCGAAGTAGAACGAGGGGTTGTAGCCCCAGCTTTCGTTGCCCTCAAACTCGTTGATGGGCATTAGCTCGATGGCGTTGATGCCCAGGCGCTGGATGTAGTTCAGCGTGTCGCGCAGGGTCTGGTAGTCGTGGCGGGCGATGAAATCGCGCAGGTGCAGCTCGTACACCACCATATCGGCGCGGCTGGGGCGCTGGAAGTTGGTAGCCGTCCACACGTAGGGCGTCTGGGCGGTTTGCAGCACCGAAACGATGCCCGTGGTTTTGCCCGTGGGGTAAGCCTTCAGGTTGGGGTAGGTCACGGCAGGGATGAACGAGTCGTTGCTGGGGTCGAGGACCTTCTCGCAGTAGGGGTCGGCCACGCGCAGGTTGCCATCCACGAGGTACTGGTAGGCGTATTCGCGGCCGGGAGTCAGGCCGTTCAGCTGAATCCAGTAGCGGGTGCCGTCGGGCGTGCGGTTCATGTAGCCGGGGTTGTCGACCTGCCAGTTGTTGAACTCACCCACTACGTAGGCAAAATCCTTGTTGGGAGCGGTGAGGTTGAAGATAACCGACGTGCCGCCGGCCAGGTAGGTCACGCCATCTTTGGCGCCGGCGGGCAGCGCGGCTACGTTCACGGCCGGGCGCACTACAAACACCAGCGAATCGACCGACGACGAAGCGCCGGCCGTAGCGGTGAAGCGCACCACGTTGCGGCCCGACTGCGTGGCCGTTACCGTCGTGCTCAGGGTAGTGGCGTTGGCCTGCTGGGCCACCTGCGTGCCGTTCAGGGTGTAGGTGAGCGTGGCGGCGGCCGACGCGGTGCCGGTGATGGCCACCTGGCTATTGGCCGCCACAAACAGCGGGTTGCCGCTGCTGTTCACCGGGCTGGTGATGCGGGCCGAGAGGCCGGCCTGGGCGGCATCAACAAAGATGTCGCCGCCGCCGGTGGCACGGCCCACGATGGTGCCGCTGGCATTCTTGAAAATCATGCCCAGGCGCAGCAGCGTTTCGGCGGCCGGAATGGGATAGTAGGTGCGCGGCGTGAAGGTGATGGTGTAGATATTGGGGTTGCTGGCGCTGCGGGTCATCAGGGCCGTGGGGTCGGCGGTGCTGAAGCTGGGGCTGTGCACGTTGCGCCAGTTCACGTTGCTGGTGCTCAGGTTGGTCACGGTGCCGGTCCAGATGTACACGTCGCCGGTGAAGCCCGCGAGCGCGCCGTTGCCCTGGGTGGCATCGTAGGTGATGGTAACCGGCGTGGTATCGGTGAAGAACACCGGCGAGGTCGTCACCTGCGCCTGGGCGTGGGTGGCGAAGGCCAGCAGCGTGAGCAGCAGGCCCGTAATGCGTCGAAATGTTTGCATTGGTTGGTGGGAAGTGGGAATGGATTGGGGGTTTAGTATGAAGCGTAGGGCGGCGCAGGAAGTTCGCTGATAAGACCTGCGAAAACGTTTGCCGAGGAATTATTTTATTGTTTCCGTCAGTAAACCAAGTCGCAAGATACGTGCTGGCGGCCCGCCAGCCCTGTTCGGCGGCGTACCTTTGGCCGTTATTTTACCACGCATGGCGCTACAAAGCAGGTTCGGCAACTGGGGGAGGAAAAGCGCCGTGGCGCTGGCGACGGCCGGCACCGGGCTACTGCCGCTGGCCGCACCGGCCCAGACGCCGGCCGCCCCGGTTGGCACTGCCGTTGCGGCAGCAGCCATTGCCCCCGCTCCGGCTGCCTCCCCAGCCGCCGACTCGGCCGCGTTGCGCCGCCGCCGCCTGCGCCTGCTGGTGGGCGGCACGGCGCTGAGCTACGGCGTGATTTACACCGGCCTGACCACCGCCTGGTACACCGGCGAGCGCACCTCGCTGCACTGGTTCAACGACCTGCCCGAGTGGCAGCAGCTCGACAAGTGCGGGCACTTCTGGGGCGCGTTTCAGGAAAGCCGGGGCGCGGTGGATATGCTGCGCTGGGCCGGGCTGCCCGAGAAAAAGGCCATCTGGTACGGCTCGTTCGTGGGCTTCGTGGTGCAGAGCCCGATTGAGATTCTCGACGGCTTCGACCCGGCCTATGGGGCGTCGGCCACCGATTTGGCGGCCAACTTCCTGGGCTCGGCCGGGCTGCTGGCCCAGCAGCTGGCCTGGCACGACGTGCGCATCATGCCCAAATGGTCGTTTCACCTCACCAGCTACGCCGCCATGCGGCCCAACGTGCTGGGCCGCACCGTGCCCGAGCGCTGGCTCAAGGACTACAACGGCCAGACCTACTGGCTGTGCACCGACGTGGGCGCGTTCCTCAAGCCCGGCAACCGCTGGCCGCGCTGGCTGCAGCCGGCCGTGGGCTACGGCGGCCAGGACATGGTGTACAACGACGACGGCACCAACGCCGCCAAGGGCCTGCGCCCCTACCGCCAGTTCTACCTGTCGGTGGACGTGGACTTGCGCCGCATCCCCACGCGCAGCGTGGTGCTGAAGCGGGTGTTCTACGCCCTCAGCATTTTCCACCTGCCGGCCCCGGCGCTGGAGTACAACCCACGCAACGGTTTCGGCTTCCACGGGCTCTATATGTAGGCCGGAGCCGGCGCGGCATTGCCCGATGCGGCCGCGCCGCGCCGGGCCGCCGTACTTTTGACGAATCCGACCGGGTGAGGCCGCAGTTCCGTATTCCCTGGAGAACCGCGCCGCCCGGCGCAAACCCGTAGCATTATGAACGTAGGAGACAGAGTCCGGCTTTTGACCGGCACCGAAGAAGGCATCGTTACCCGCCTGCTCGACAGCGAGTTGGTAGAGGTGGCCATCGACAATGATTTCACCATTCCGGTGCTGCGGCGCGAAGTGGTGGTAGTGGCCCAGGAAGAAGGCAAGAACTTCGACCGCGCCGCCCCCGACTACGGCCCCGGCCAGACGCCCGGCAAAAACGCCAACGCCAGCAAGAAAGACAACAGCAAGCGCCCCTCGGCCACTCCCGCCGCGCCCAAGCCGGCGCAGCCCTCGCTGCAGGAAGCCCTGGCCGCGGCCGCCTCGAGCGGCGCGGGCGTGGCCCGGCCCGTGAGCACCGGCCCCGGCAGCCGCGCCGCCGCCGCGCCCGGCGGCAAGCAGCCGGCCGCCGCCAAGGGGCTGTTTCTGGCCCTGGTGCATCAGTCGCCCGAGCTGCTGGGCGTCACGCTCATCAACAACACCGAGGCCGACGTGCTGTTCACCTACGGCGAGGAAACTGCCGCCCGCCCCTACCGCGCCCTGGCCGCCGACAAGCTCGGCCCCAAAGCCAGCACCAAGCCCCTCTCCTTCCTGCACCTGAAGGACTTTGAAACCTGGCCCGCGGTGGTGTTTCAGCTGCTGCCCACCAAGCCTAACGGCGACGCGGCCTATGAGCTGCTCACCAAGCGGCAGGCCTTCAAGGCCAGCACCTTTTATGGCAGCCAGAAGCCCGCGCCGGTGATTGGCAAGGACGCCTACCTGTTCCAGCTCGATGAGAAGGCCGCGGCCGCCATTGCGCCCGAAACGCTGGCCCAGGAAGCGACCGCCGCGCCGGCTCCGGCCGCCCCCGCCAAGCCGGCCGGCGTGGATGCCGCCGCCCTCAAGGCCCAGCTGAGCGGCGACGCCCCGGCCAAGCCCGCCGCCGTGGTGGCGGCCGCGGCCCCGGCCAAGCCGACCGCGCCCGTGGTGGCCCCGCCGCACGAGGTGGACCTGCACCTGGAGGCCCTGCGCCCCGACAACACCGAGGAGTTGAGCAACACCGCCATCCTGCGCCTCCAGCTCGATGCGTTTGAGGACACGCTGAGCCGCGCCCTGGCCACCAACATGCACGAAATTGTATTCATCCACGGCATGGGCAACGGGGTGCTGCGCAAGGAAATCCACCGCCAGCTGAGCCGCAACAAGGACATCAAGTTCTTCGAGGATGCCCGCAAGGAGAAGTTCGGCTTCGGAGCCACGCTGGTGCGCCTGAAGTAGCCCGCGCCCCCCGGCAGCCCGCTGCCATTCTGGCTTTCACCGAGAAAAAGCACCCATCTGGCCCCGGCGGCCGGGTGGGTGCTTTTTTTCATCCATTAGGCATTTGGTGAACTATACTTTTGTAATTCTGCAAACACGGCTTATTTCCTTACGGCTTATTTCATGACTAAACTCTACTTTGCGGCGGCCTTGCTGCTGGCGGCTCCCGCGGCGGCTCAGGACCTGACCAATGCCGGCGCTGCCATCACCATCCAGCCCGGCGCGGCCGTGTACGTGGGCACCGGCGGCTTTGCCAACCAGACCGGCGGCACCCTCACCAACGGCGGCACATTACGCGTGGACGGCCCCACCACCAACGCCGGCACCCTCGACCTGGGCTCCGGCACGCTCGAAGTGCGCGGCGACCTGGCCAACACCGGCACGCTGCTGCCCGGCGCCAGCGCCGTTACCTTCAGCGGCGTGGCCGACCAGCTGCTCACACCCGGCGGGGCCACCCTCTACCAGCTGCTGCTGAACAAGCCCACCGCCGGGGCCAACACCCTGCGCCTGGCCGGCGACCTCACCGTGAGCAACCTGCTGAGCCTGAGCAATGGCCTGCTCAACACCAAAAACGGCAGCACCCTCAGCACCCTGCGCCTGCCCAACGGGGCCGCGCTGAGCGGCGAAGCTACAGGCCGCTATGTGCTGGGCGCGCTCGAAATCACGCGCAATGGCGTGAGCGGCGCGGCCGTGGACTACGGTCACGGGGCCGTGCTCGACCCGGCCGGCAACAACCTGGGCACGGTGGCCATTACCCGCGTGGCGGGCCTGACGACAGCCGACGTGAGCTTCGGCCAGAACCTGAACAACGCCGGCCTGAAAGGCATCGACCGCATCTGGACCGTGGCCCCGGCCGCCCAGCCCGCCGCTGGCCAGCCCGTGCAGCTGACGCTGAGCTGGCTGCCCGACAACGACAACGGCCTGACCGATTTCAGCCAAGCCCGCATCTACGAACAAACCGCCGCCGGCCAGCCCTGGGCCGTGCGCAGCGCCGTGGCCAACGCCAGCGGCCGCAGCATCAGCGGCAGCTTTGCTTCGCTGGCCCGCTTCACGGTGAGCAACGCGGCCAACCCGTTGCCCGTCACGCTCGTGGATTTTGCGGCCCGGGCCGAGGGACCGGCGGCCGTGCGCCTGAACTGGACTACCGCCTCGGAGCTGAACAACGCCGGCTTCACGGTGGAGCGCAGCCTCGATGCCCGCGCGTTCGCGGCCATTGGCACGGTGGCCGGGGCCGGCACCAGCACCGCCCGCCACGACTATGCCCTGCTCGACGCGAAGCTGCCCGGCGGCGCAACCTTACTTTACTACCGCCTGCGCCAGACCGATGCCGGCGGCGAGGTCAGCTACTCGCCCATTCGCACCGTGGCCCTGAGCCCGGTGGCGGCCGGCTTCGCGGTGTACCCCACGAAGGTGCCGGTGGGCGCCACAGCCACTTACCTCTACACCGGCCCGGCGGAGGCCGGCACGCTGGAAGTGCTCGACCTGCTGGGCCGCGCCGTGCGCAGCGTGGCCGTGGATGGCCGCGCCACCGGCACCGTGCCCCTGGCCGGCCTGGCCAGCGGCAGCTACCTGCTGCGCTACACCACGGCCACGGCCCGCTTCGCCGGCCGCTGCGTGGTGGAGTAGCCGCCTTTCCTTTTCTGACTTATCCTCGTTTCATTGTTTTTGATGAAGAACCTGTTTACTCCTGCTTATTACTATCGGGGCCTGGCCCTCACGGCTTTGCTGGCGACCGGTAGCCTGGCGGCCCAGGCCCAGAATGTGGGCATTGGCATTGCTACTCCCTCCGCGACACTCGACGTGAACGGCACCTTGCGCGTGAGGGGCCTCACTACGCCCGGCCTGGTGCAAACCGATGCTAGCGGCAACCTGACCAGCGCCGGGCTGGGCACCAGCCTGTTCTGGAGCCTGAGCGGCAACGCCAACACGGCCGGCGGCACCAAATTCCTGGGCACCACCGACGCCCAGGACCTGTTCTTCAAAACCAATGGCACCGAAGTGCTGCGCCTGATGCAGGGCGGGGCCCTGTGGCCGTCGGCCGGCACCAACCGCAACGTGTACCTGGGCTACTACACGGGGGCCAACGTGGCGGCCGGCGTGTACAACAACACCTTTCTGGGCAACGGCGCGGGCCAGGCCAGCACTGGCGGCAACGGCAACACCTACGTGGGCGCCGCCGCCGCCCAGAGCGCCACCACCGGCAACAACAACACGTTTGTGGGCTCGCTGGCGGGGCGCAACACCTCGAAAAGCGGCACGGCAGGCAACTCCAACACGTTTGTGGGCGGCACGGCCGGCGCAACCAACGACACCGGGTCGTTCAACGCCGCGTTCGGGGGCAATGCGGCCCAGAACCTGGTGGGCGGCAACAGCAACGCCTTTTTCGGCTACAACGCCGGGGCCACCGAGTTGGGCTCCAGCAACGTGTACGTGGGCGAGGGGGCCATGCCCAACGGGGCCTCCACCAGCTCGAACAACGTGCTGCTGGGCTTTCGCTCGACGGTGGCCGCGGACCTGACCAACGCCGGGGCCATCGGGGCCTACGCCAGCGCCACGGCCAGCAACACCCTGGCCCTGGGCGGCACCGGCTACTACGCCGTGCGCGTGGGCATTGGCACGCCGGCTCCCGTGGCCACACTCGACGTGCGCGGCTCGCAGGCCCTGGCCTACACCACCACCGGCAGCACCAGCGGCACGTTCACGCTCACGGCGGCCCACCACACGGTGCGGCGCTTCGGGGCCTGCAACAACATCAGCATTCCGGATGCCAGCACCTGCCCGGGGCGCATCTACGTCATCATCAGCTCCAGCGGCGCGGGCTCCAACGTGGGCCTGAACGTGCAGAGCGGCGGCGGCATCTACGACGACGTGGCCAATACCACCCTCACTTACCTTGGGCAGAGTGAGCGCATCTCCATTCAGAGCGACGGCGCGGGCTGGATTGTGATTGGGCGTTAAGCCCCGGTGCGGCCGCTTGTTCCCGTAGCCCCCGGCCAGTTGGCCGGGGGCTTTTTCGTGGCCGGGGCGCAGGCTGCCAAGCGGCCACCGCGGGCACCGCCGTTGTAGGCGCGGCAGGTGCAGCGGCGTAATACAGCCTTATGCTCCGACGGCTGGAAGCAACCCTCCAGCCCAGCCGCGCTGGCGGCCCTGGTCACGCAGATACTGGATGCCAAAGCCGCCGGCCCCGCCGCCGACACCGCTGCCGCCGAAGCCGCTGGCCATGCCCGGGTGGCTGCCTGCTACGGGGTGGCCCGGCCGGCGGCGGTATCGGCGTAGCGCGCGGGCGGGCGCCCGCCCGCCGCGCCGGTGGGCAGGGCTGTTTGCCCCGGGCGGTTAACAACGTCCCGGCCCGGGAATTAACTTTAGGCCATTGATTCCACTAGTACGGTCACAATGAAAACGAAACACGTGTACGCCACGCCTCGCCTCGCGCGGGGGCTGGGCGGGCTGGGCACCTGCCTGCTGCTGGCCGCGGGGCCGGCCCACGCCCAGGGCGACAACCTGGGCAACCACAGCGCCACCCAAAACCTAAGCCTCAACGACTTCGAGCTTCGGTTGCGCAGCGCTTCGGACGGCAACCACGGCCTGGGCTACTACGGCTCGGCCCGGCCCTGGAACGGCTTCGGCCTGGATGGCCCGGTGCTGTTTGGCTACAGCGGCGGCATCCTGGGCACCACCCAGTTGGGCACCCGCACCACGGTGCTGTACTGGAACAATGCGGGCCGCGTGGGCATTGGCACCACGGCCCCCGCCTACACGCTGCACGTAGCCGGCACCGCCAACATCGACGGGGTGCTGAGCACAAGCACCCGCCTGGGGGTGGGCACCAACGCCCCGGCCTACATGCTGCAAGTGGCCGGCACGGCCAACGTGGATGGCGTGCTGAGCACGAGCGCGAAGCTGGGCGTGGGCACGTCCGCGCCGGTGCTGCTGCAGCACCTGCTCAGCACCGATACCCCGGCCCTGCGCCTGGAGCAAAGCAGTGCCGGCAGCTTCCCGGCCCAGACCTGGGACATTGGCGCCAACGAGGCCAACTTCTTCGTGCGGGACGTCACCGCGGGCTCCCTCCTGCCGTTCCGCATCCGGCCCGGGGCCCCTACCAGCTCGCTCGACATCAGCGCGGCCGGCAACGTGGGCCTGGGCATCGCTGCGCCGCAGGCCCGGCTGCACGTAGCCGGCAACGTGAAGATTGACGCCGCCAACACCCTGGAGCTGGGCGCGGGCGTGGCGGGCAAGGGCCCCAATGCCGGCACCATCGGCTACGGCAACCTCACGGCCAACGCCCTCAACATCGTGGGAGCCGGCACCAGCACCACCGACCGCCAGGTGGTGGTCTACTCCGAGGGCGGCATGACCATCAAGGGCAACCTGACGCTGACCGGGCCGGTGGTTTCGACCTCCGATGCCCGGCTGAAGCAGGACGTGCGCCCCCTGACCGGGGCCCTGCCCGCCGTGCTGGCCCTGCCGGCCCACCGCTACCGTTTCCGGCCGGGTGCCGGGCCCACCGGCGAGCAGGTGGGCCTGCTGGCCCAGGAGGTAGAAAAAGTGTATCCTGAGCTGGTGAGCACCGGCCCCGACGGCCTGAAAGCCGTGAACTACGCCCAGCTCACGCCCGTGCTCATCGCGGCCCTGCAGGAGCAGCAGCAGCAGCTCGACGCCCTGCGCGCCGAGCTGGCCCGCACCAGCGCGCAGCTGCGCCAGGCCACCGCGGCCCCGGCCGCTGCCACCGTGGAGCAGCGCCTGCGGGCCCTGGAGCAGGCGCTCAGCGGCCGCGGGGGCAACCCGGCGCCGGTGGCGCCCGCCCCGCGCCCCGCCCCGGGCACCCGCGAAACGCCCGACGGCCGGCCCGGCCGGTAGCCGCGCCCGGCCGTTGGGCGGCGGGCCCCGGCTTGGGTGGTGGCGCGCGCCCCGCCGCGCTCACCCAAGCCATCGGCCGCGTCACGCGGCTGCTGCCCCCCCGCCGCCACCGCGCCCGAGCGGCCCGGCCCGCTGGGCCGCGTGATGCGCCGGGTGCCCGCCCCCGCCGGCCCCGCCTCCCCCGACGTGGCCGGCTTGCCCTCCGGACTGTACCGGCTGCGGGCCGCCGGACAGGTGAAGCGCCTGGTGGCGTAAGAAAGCGCCGCCGACACCGCCGCCGCCGGGGCGCAGATTGATGCCCGGGTGGCCGCCCGCTACGGGGTGGCCCGGCCGGGGGTGGCCTGCCCCGCAGGGCAGGCCGCCGAGGCCGCAGGTTTAGCGGCGCTTGCGTAGCTTTCGCTCTCGGCAGCAGCTACTTGCCGGCACAACGCGGCCTTATCCACTTCCTTCTTCCTTTTTATTGCCTTGAATCGTTACTCCTTGCCTTGGGGCACCGTTGGCGGGCTGCTGCTGGCGGCCCATGCCCCGGCCCACGCCCAGGCCCCTGCGCTGACCAGCCTGGCCCCCGTGGCCAATGCCCGCACCGCGCCCCGCCGCACGCCCGTGGTGGCCACGTTCAGCCAGCCCCTCACGGCGGGCTCAGCCCCGGCGCTCAAGGTATTCAGCAACCAGCGCGGGGGGCTGCGCACCGCCGCGGCCCCGGCCACGGTGAGCGGCAATGCCCTGCGTTTCGCCCCCGCGCCCTACGATTTTCGGCCCGGCGAAACCGTGCGCTACACCATCACGGCGGGGGCCCAGGCCAGCACGGGCCCCCTGCCCCAGCCGTGGGTAGGCCAGTTCACGGCGGCCACCACGCCCGGCGGGGTGCCCGTCATGAGCGGCGGGGCCGAGTTGGCCACCGGCTCCTTTCCGCCGGCCGTGGCCGTGGGCGACCTCGATGGCGACGGCGACCTGGACCTGCTGGCGCCCAGCGGCGCCATCGTAGGGTTTAGCGGCGAGATGAATATCTTTTTCAATGCCGGCAATGCCACGTTTGTCCGGCAGCCGGGCTATCCCCTGGCCCGCCTGGCACAGGCCATTGCCGTGGGCGACCTCGACGGCGACGGCGACCTGGACTTTGTGTGCGGTACCGGCACCGGCACGGTGGGTTTCAACACCGGCAACGGCACGTTTGTCCCGGGCAGCTACGCCGGCTCTGCTTCCGCGCCCGCTGCCATCGCCCTGGGCGACCTCGACGGCGACGGCGACCTGGACCTGGTGGAAACCTACGATTCGTTCAACCAGAACGGGCCGTACGTGGGCGTGGCCGCCGTCTTCTTCAACGATGGCACGGGCACTTTTGTGAAGCAGCCCGACGTGGCCGTGGGCCTGCGGCCCATTGGGCTGGCGCTGGGCGACGTGGACAACGACGGCGACCTGGATTTCGTGACCGCCAACGGCGGCCTCTACGGGGTGCCGCTCAACACCGTCAGCATCCGGCTGAACGACGGCCACGGGGCCTTCACCGCCACGCCCGACCCCACCGTGGGCGTGGCCCCCCAGCGCGTCGCCCTCGGCGACATCGACGGCGACAACGACCTGGACCTGCTGGTGGCGGGCAACTCCACGGCCAACGGGTCGGTGTTCTGGCTGCGCAACAACGGCAGCGGCACGTTCGCCATCATCAGCAACTCGTATGCGGGCGGGGCGCCGAGGGGCCTGGCCCTGGGCGACCTGGACGGCGACGGCGACCTCGACTACGTGGTGGCCAATTGGGACAGCACGCCCCACATCGCCACCACCAGCCTCAACAATGGCAGTGGCAGCTTCAGCACCCGGCAGGCGGTGACGTTCACGACCAGCCCCGGCGACGTAGCCCTGGGCGACCTCGACGGCGACGGCGACCTGGACCTGGTGACGGCTAACACCGCCAACAACGCGCTGGGCGTGCGCCTGAACAACGGCACCGGCCCGCTGGCCACGGGGCCCGGCCGCCTGGCCGGCTCCGGCCCCGCCGCCCTCACGGCCGCCCCCAACCCCGCCACCGGCCGCGTCATGCTGACGCTGCCCCCCGCCGCCACCTCGGCCGAGCTGCTCGACCCGCTGGGCCGGGTGGTGCGCCGGGTGCCCGCCCCCGCCGGTACTTCCACGCTCGACGTGGCCGGCTTGCCCTCCGGCCTCTACGTGGTGCGGGCCGCCGGCCAGGCAACCCGCCTGGTGGTGGAGTAAGGCAGCACCGCTGCCCCCGCCGCCGCCGAAGCCCCCGGCCATGCCCCGGTGGCCGCCCGCTGCGCGGTGGCGCTGCCGGCGGCGGGCCCGGTAGAGCGCGGGCGCCGCAGGCCACGACCGGGTGCCGTAGCACTACTGGCTGGCGGCAGCGCGTCGCGGATTACAGCGTCCGCACTACAGGTTGGCGCCGCCAAAAAAAAGCCCCCAATCGTTTGCGGATTAAGCAAGCCCGGTTATATTTGGTTTCCGGCTCCGGCGAGCCCAGCCAACGCCCTAGCGCAGAGGCCCGCAGCCGGCCGGCTGTCCTGCCTTGCTCTACCCGCGCCGTGTTGTTTGCCCCGCTCCGTTGTGCTGCCGTCGAAGCCCTGGTTGGCCCGGTGCCCGGCCCGGGCGGGCGCGGGCGCGGCCGGCGGCAGTTCTTCCCGCTGCTTGTCCGGGGTTTTCCAGGTTTCGGTTGGCCCGGCCGCAGCGTGGGCCGCGCCTTCCTAATGGTAGGCAGGCCCGTCCTATGGGTAGGGGAGCCCTTCCAACGTTTAGGCAGGGCCGTCCTACGTTTAGGAAACGTCTTCCAACGCTTAGGACACGTCTTCCAACGCTTAGGAAGCAGCGCCCTACGTTTAGGACACGCCTTCCGACGTTTAGGAAGCGGCTACCTAAACGTCGGCAGGCGTCCGCTAAGCGGCGGGTTCCGCGTAGGCCGCCTCGGGCGGGCCGGGGCCGGGCGGCGGGGGACCGTATGGTGGCGAAGAAACCAGGTGCCTCGCGGCCTGCGGGCCAACTGTTTCCAGGTTTTTCGTCTACACCATTCTTCCCATGAGCTCCCGAAAATTACTCACCAATTTTGACAACGTGCCCAAGATGGAAATCGGGCCGCTGGCCCAGAACTGCCTCACCAACACGGTGGGCAACACGCGCTACCCCAAGGCCAAGCCCCAGACCGATGCGCTGACGGCCGCCCTCACCCCCTACCTGGCGGCGGCCAGCATCCTGCACCCCACCCCCACCCAAACCGCCGAGCTGAACCAGCTGCGCACCGCCCTGAACGCGGCCCTGAGCGCCGTGGCCCAGATGGCCAACCTGCTGTATCCCGACGACGAGGCCGCCTTGCTCTCCACCGGCCTGGCCCTCACCAAGGAGCGCGAGCGCCACACCACCCTGGAGGCCCCGCTCCGGTTCCAGCTCGTGGACGGCCCCACGCCCGGCACGCTCTGCGCCAAGGCCAAGCGCCCGCCCCACGCCGTGGCCCTGAAGTACCTCTACACCCTCGACCCCACCGATGCCGACATTGAATGGTACGTGGTGGTGGTGCGCGACGGCGACGCCCTGCTGACGCAGTGCAAGAGCGGCGACAAGGTGTACTGCAAGGTGGCCGCCGTGGGCGGCGACACCGACCAGCAGCCGTTTACGGACGTGCTGAGCCGCATTGCGCAGTAGCAGCCAGCCCGTAGGGGCGGGGCCTGCCCCCGCCCGCCGTTGCACGAACTCGTTGCGCTGGCGCGAACGTCCGGGCGGGGGCCGGCCCCGCCCCTGCTTCGCCTGGTGAGCAATGCCGCCGCCGCCGCCGTCCCGCCCGGGGCGGCGGCTTTTTTGGGCGTGGGCCGGACGGGCCCCGCGCCCGGCACCTACCGCAAATGCGGTAGGTGGGCGGCTTGTGCGTCGGCGGGCAGCGAGCGGAACTTTGCGGGACTGGCCGGCGCCGTGCGCGGCGCGGCCTTTGCCGTCGGCGCGGCGCCGAGGTCGCAGGCGGGCGTTGGGCGGGCGGCCTGGGCCGGGCAAACGCCCAGGCCGGGCGCGGCGGCGGCGGCTTTTCACCCCTTACCCCACGTACCCATGACCCATTTTTTCGCATCTGCCCGCCGGCCCGGCCCGGGCCCCCAACAACCCGCCGCCGGAGCCCGGTGGCTGGGGCTGCTGCTCATGGCCCTGGCGGCGGGGCTGCTGCCCGGCCGGGCGATGGCCCAGGCCGTGACGGCCCCGGCCCAGGCGTGCGCGGGCGCCGCGTTTTCGGTGACGGTGGCGCCCCTGCTTAGCGGGCAGAACCCCACGGCCCAGGCCATTCCTGACGCTGACGACGCGGGCATTGGCTCGGCCATTGTGCTGAGCGGCGCACCGGGTGGGGCGGTGGTGGGCAGCGGCACGGTGCTGCGCGTCACGCTCAATGTCAGCCACACCTACGACCAGGACCTGCGCTTCTTTCTGGTGGGGCCTGGCAACGCCGGCGCGCTGGAGCTGAGCATCAACAGCGGCGGCAGCGGCAACGACTACACCAACACCGTGCTGCTGACCACGGCCCCGAACATCATCGGCTCGACGGGAAACAATACCGCCCCCTTCACCGGCACCTACCGGCCCAGGGGCACCCCGGCCACGGCCATTGCCAGCGCGTATGTGAGCCAGCACGGCCTGCCCGCCGCCCCCCTGACGGGCAGCGCCCTAAACGGCACCTGGACGCTGCGCGTCTTCGACAGCGCGAGCGGCGACCCGGGCAGGCTGCTGGGCTGGAGCCTGGAGCTGAGCGACCCGGCCGTATCGGGCGCCGTGCCCGTCCTGAGCGGCCCCGGCACCGTGGGCGCGGCCACGGCCAGCGGCTCGGACTACGTGTTCGAGGTGCGCGATGCCCCGGTGGGCCGCAACGCCTACGTGGCCACCCGCAACGGCGCGGCGGCGGGGCGGGCCGTGGTGCAGGTACTGACGGCCAGCCGTGCCCAAACCGCGACGGCCCCCGCCCGCGCCTGCCTGGGCACGGCCGCCACCGTGGCCGTGACCGTGCCGCCCGGCAGCACGGCCGGCGAGAACCTGACGCCCCAGGCCATTCCCGATAATAACAACACGGGCATCAGCTCGGCCATTGTGCTGAGCGGCGCGGCGGCCGGGACAGTGGTGGGCAGCAACACGGTGCTGCGCGTCACGCTCAACATTGCCCATACGTTCGACGGCGACCTGCGCCTGTTTCTGGTGGGGCCCGGCAACGCCGGCACCCTGGAGCTGAGCACTGCCAGCGGCGGCAGCGGCAACGACTACACCAACACCGTGCTGCTGACCACGTCCCCAAACATCATCGGCTCGGCGGGCAACAACACCGCCCCCTTCAGCGGTACCTACCGGCCGGAGGGCACCACGGCCACGGCCGTCAACTCCTCGTTCGTGTCCCTGCACGCCCTGCCCGCCGCCGCCCTCACCGGCACCGCCCTGAACGGCACCTGGACCCTGCGCGCCTTTGATATAAGCGCCGGCGACGTGGGCACGCTGCAAAACTGGAGCCTGGAGCTGACCGACCCGGCCATTGCCAACACGGCGGTGGGCAGCACCACCCTCAGCGGCCCGGGCACCATCGGCGCGCCCGTGGTAGCCGGCAACGTGCGCACCTTCACGGTCACCAACTTCCGCAGCGGCCCCAATGCGTACACGGCCGCCACGCCCTACCTCACGGCCACCGGCTGCAACCCGGCCAATGCCACGGCTGCCATTGAGGGCACCAACGCCACGGCCTGGACCGGCGCGGCCGGCACCACCGACTGGTACACGGCCGGCAACTGGGATACCTGCGTGCCCATGGCCACCATCAACGCCGCCGTGGTCCCCGTGAACGGGGGCGGGCCCTACCCCCAGATAACCGGCGGCACGGCCGACGTGCGCAGCCTGGCCCTGGGCGGCAGCGCCACGCTCGACCTGGTGGGCGGCACGCTGCGCGTGAGCAACGGCAACCTCACGCTGGGGGGCGGCTTCGCGCACAGCGCGGGCACCGTGGTGCTGCAAGGCCCCAGCGACCAGAGCATCGCCACCGTGAACCCGCTGCGCAGCGTGAGCATTACCAGCACGGGCACCACCATGCTGGCCACGCCGCTCACCATCACCCAGGGCCTGACCTTTGGCGGCGGCCTGCTGCGCACCAACGGCAACCTGCTCACCCTAAGCCCCGGCGCTACGCTCAGCGAGTACCTCGAGGGCTACGTGCTGGGGCAAGTGCAGGCCACGGCCACCGTGGCGGCCGATGGCGTGGCCCGCACCTTCGGCAACATCGGCCTGGCCCTGACGGCCCCCAGCGGCACGGTGGCCCCCGGCGCCACTACCGTCACGCGCACCACCGGCACGCGCCTGGCCAACCCCAACCGGCCCGCCAACCAGAGCATTCCCCGCTACTTCGACGTGCAGCCCGCCACCAACACGGGGCTGCGCGCCACCCTGGCCTTTACCTATAGTTTGAACGACCTGAACGGTATTCCAATCGACCGCCTGACGATGTACCGGGCTACGGGCACCGGCGGCCCCTTCCAGGCCATTGCCAGCACGACCAGCGGCACCACGCTCACGGCCACCAACGTGGACCACTTCTCCGTCTGGACCCTGGCCGACGCCGCCGCCCCGCTCCCCGTGGAGCTGCGCGACTTCACGGCCACGGCCGTGGGGCCGGCCGCCGGCCCTGCCGCCGTGCGCCTGGCCTGGGCCACGGCCAGTGAGCAGAACAGCGCCGCCTTCGAGGTGGAGCGCAGCGGGGATGGCGAGGCATTCGAGCGCATTGGCACGGTGGCCGCCGCTGGCAGCAGCAGCACCGCCCGCAGCTACGAGCTGATGGATGCCCAGCTGCCCGTCGGCGCGGCCCGGCTCTACTACCGCCTGCGGCAGGTGGACGCGGATGGCAGCTTCAGCTACTCGCCCGTACGCACCGTGGCCCTGACCGGCGCGGCCGAAGGGCTGAGCCTGTACCCCAACCCGGCTGTCGGCGGGGCGGCCACCCTCACGGGCACGGTGCCCGGCGCGGTGGTGACGGTGACCGACGCGCTGGGCCGCCCGGTAGCCACGGCCACGGCCGACGCTTCGGGTGCGGCGGCGCTGAAGATGCCCGCCGGACTGCCGGCAGGCTTGTACGTGGTACGCGCCGGCGGCAAGGCCCTGCGCCTGACGGTGGAGTAGCCGGCCTTCCGGCTCGTGGTTGCCCTGGCCGCCGCCCCCTGCCGGGCGGCGGCTTTTTTGGCGGCGGGCAAGGCCGGCGGTGCGGCCCCGGCCTACCGCAAATGCGGTAGGCCGGCGGCTTGCGGCCCGCCCCCGGCGGGCCAGACCTTTGCGGCGCCATCCGGGGCCGCGGGCGCGGCGGCGGCGCTGGCACCCCACGATTTTGCCTGCTTGCTGATGATGCGTTTTAGAATAGGTAGTGGCCCGGCCGGCCCGGGCGCTTGGTGGCCCGCCGCCGGGGCCGGGTGGTGCGTGTGGCTGCTGCTGGCCCTGGCGGCGGGGCTGCTGCCCGGCCGGGCGGCCGCCCAGGCCCCGCTGCCCGACCGGCAGCTCTACGTCACCAACGGCCCGGTGAACGCCTTGGTGCGCGACGGGAGCACGGTCTACATTGGGGGCAGCTTCACCTACGTGGGGCCGAACACCCCCTACGGCAGCGCGCTCGATGGCGGCACGGGCGTGCCCGACCTGCGCGCGGCCCGACCCAACGGCACGGTGCGGGCGGCCGTGCCCGACGGGGCGGGCGGCTGGTATATCGGCGGCGACTTCACGCAGGTGGGCGGGCTGGCGCGCAGCCGCATCGCCCAGCTCGATGCCACCGGCGCCGTTACCAGCTTCGACCCCAACGCCAACAGTAGCGTCTTGGCCCTGACCGTGGCGGGGGGTACGGTGTACGTGGGGGGCGGCTTTACCAGCATCGGCGGGGCGGCGCGCAACCGGCTAGCGGCGCTCGACCCGGCCACGGGCCTGGCCCTGGCCGGTTTCGACCCCAACGCCAACGGCAGCGTCCTGGCGCTGGCCGTGGCAGGGGGCACGGTGTACGTGGGGGGGGCCTTCACCAGCATCGGCGGGGCCGTGCGCAACTGGATAGCGGCGCTCGAGGCGGCCACGGGCCTGGCCCTGGCCGGCTTCGACCCCAACGCCAACAACCCCGTGAATACACTGGCCGTGGCGGGGGGCACCGTGTACGTCGGGGGCCAGTTCACCAACATTGGCGGGGCCACGCGCAATCGCCTAGCCGCGCTCGACGCGGCTACCGGGCTGGCCGTAGCCGGCTTCAACCCCAGCGCCAACAGCAACGTCGCGGCCCTGGCCGTGGCGGGGGGCACCGTGTACGCCGGGGGCGACTTCTCCAACATCGGCGGGGCGGCGCGCAACAACCTCGCCGCGCTCAACGTGACCGACGGGCGGGCCGTGGCCGGCTTCAAACCTAACGCCAACAACCCCGTCTCGGCACTGGCCGTGGCGGGGGGCACCGTGTACGCCGGGGGCCAGTTCACCAGCATTGGCGGGGCCACGCGCTTGCGGATAGCGGCGCTCGACGCGGGCACGGGCCTGGCCCTGGCCGGCTTCGACCCCAGCGCCAACAACCCCGTGAATGTGCTGGCCGTGGCGGGAGGCGCGGTGTACGCCGGGGGCACCTTCACCAGCATCGGCGGAGCGGCGCGCAACCGGCTGGCGGCGCTCGACGCGGCCACGGGCGTGGCCCGGGCCGGCTTCGACCCCAACGCCAACGGCACCGTGAGTGCGCTGGCCGTGGGGGGGGGCACGGTGTACGCCGGGGGGGCCTTCACCAGCATCGGCGGGCTGCCGCGCAGATGCATCGCCGCGCTCGACGCGGGCACGGGCGTGGCCCTGGCCGGCTTCGACCCCAACGCCAGCAGCACCGTGAGTGCGCTGGCCGTGGCGGGGGGCACCGTGTACGTGGGGGGCAACTTCACCGCCATCGGCGGGGCCACGCGCAACCAGCTAGCGGCGCTCGACGCGGGCACGGGCGTGGCCCTGGCCAGCTTCGACCCCAACGCCAACAACACCGTGAGTGCGCTGGCCGTGGCGGGGGGGGTGGTGTACGCCGGGGGGGCCTTCACCACCATCGGCGGGGCCGTGCGCAACTACGTGGCGGCGCTCGACGCGGGCACGGGCGTGGCCCTGGCCGGCTTCAATCCCAAGGCCAACAGCAACGTCTATGTCCTGGCCGTGGCGGGGGGCACGGTGTACGCCGGGGGTTTCTTCAACAACATCGGCGGGGCGGCGCGCAACCGCCTGGCGGCGCTCGACGCGGGCACGGGCGTGGCCCTGGCCGGCTTCAACCCCAACGCCAACAATACCGTGAATACGCTGGCCGTAGCGGGGGGCACCGTGTACGCCGGGGGCGATTTTACAAACATTGGCGGGGCCGGGCGCAACCGGATAGCGGCGCTCGACGCGGGCACGGGCGTGGCCCTGGCCGGCTTCGACCCCAACGCCAGCAGCACCGTGAGTGCGCTGGCCGTGGCGGGGGGCACAGTGTACGTGGGGGGGCAGTTCAACAACATCGGCGGGCAGCCGCGTATCGGCCTGGCGGCGCTCAATGCCCTTACCGGCGTGCCCCTGCCCGTGGAGCTGACGGCCTTCACGGCCACGGCCAACGGGGCCAACGCTGTGCGCCTGGCCTGGGCCACGGCCTCGGAAAAGAACAGCCAGGCCTTCGAGGTGGAGCGTAGCGCCGATGGCCGCGCGTTTGCCCGCATCGGCACGGTGGCCGCGGCGGGCAGCAGCAGCCGCGCCCGCCGCTACGAACTGCTCGACGGCCAGCTGCCCACGGGCGTGGCCTTTCTCTACTACCGCCTCAAGCAGGTAGACACCGATGGCACGTTCAGCTACTCGCCGGTGCGCACCGTGACGCTAGCGGGCGCGGCGGCCGGCCTGACGGTATATCCCAACCCGGCCCACGGCGGCACGGCCACCCTTACGGGCACTGCGCCCGGCGCGGTGGTGACGGTGACGGACGCGCTGGGCCGCCCCGTGACTACGGCCACCGCCGACGCTTCGGGCACGGCAACGCTGGCGCTGCCGGCCGGCACTCCGGCGGGAGTGTACGTGGCGCGGGCCGGCGCGCGCGCCGTGCGCCTGACGGTGGAGTAGTCTGTTCCAGCGGATACCTTAAGCCCCCGGACCGACGGCCGGGGGCTTTTTGCTGCGCCCGACCTGCTCGAAAAACAACATGTTTATGTCATACCGCCGCATGATTCTGGGCCGGACCTTTGCTCCATGCAATTCCCCCTGGCCCTGGCCATCATCGAAGACCAAGCCTCCATCCGCGACACGCTGCACGAGTACCTCTGCGCCCAGCCCGAGTTTCGCTGCGTGCTCATCGCGGATTCGGTGGAGGCGTTCTTGCGGGGGCTACCCACGGCTGCCGCCCCACCCCAGCTCGTGCTCTCCGACATCGGCCTGCCTGGCCTCACCGGCATCGAGGGCCTGCCCCTTATTCAGCAGCTCCTGCCCGAGGCCCAGGTGCTCATGCTGAGCGTGTATGCCGATGCCGAGCGGGTATTTGAGGCCCTGCGGGCCGGCGCGGTGGGCTATTTGCTCAAGAACACGCCCCTGGCCCAGCTTAAGGAGCACCTGCTGCAGGTGGCGGCGGGCGGCTCGCCCATGAGCCCCGGCGTGGCCCGCTTCGTGGTGCAGGCCTTTCAGCGGCAGCCGGCGGTAGCCGCTCCGGCAACGATGGTCCTGGAAAGGCTGCTGCCCGAGCCCCTCACGGCGCGCGAGCTGGAAGTCGTGCGCGGCATTGAAGACGGGCTCAGCTACCAGCTCATTGCCGAGCGCCACTTCATCAGCCTCGACACCGTGCGCAACCACATCCGCAGCGTGTACCGCAAGCTCCAGGTGAACTCGCGCGGCGAGCTGCTGGCCCAGGCCCTGAAGCGCCGCCGCGACTAGCCCGCCCGGTGCGGGCACCCCCAATATGACATGTTCATGTCATACCGCCGCGTGGCCGGGGGCCGGACCTTTGTGGTCTTGCCCCTTGGTAAGCATTTGCTGGCCGACGGCTTTCAACTCGCCAAAGCGGAGCCGGCTTATTCTCCGTCCAATTCTTTGTTTATGCCCATGAAACACCTCTTCCCGACCCTCGGGCACCCCGGCCGCGTGCGGCCCCTGCTGCTGCTGCTGGCCCTGCTGCTGGCCGGGCGGGCCGCCCGGGCGCAAGGCCTGACCATCACGACGCTGGCCCCCACGCGCAACCAAGGCAACGTGTCCTCCAGCGCCAATGTGGCGGTGACCTTCTCCCAAACCTTGCAAAACACGGCCGCGACCCTGGGCGCGGTGCAGGTATACAGCCAGCAGCGCGGCGGGCGGATGCGCAACGGGGCGCGGGGCACGGCCACGGCAAGCGGCAACACGCTCACCTTCGACCCGACCAACAGCTTCAAGCCGGGCGAAACCCTGCTGGTGACCACGACCACGGCGGCCACGAGCACCAGCGGCGCGACGTTGGCAAAAGGCAAGGTGCATCAGTTCACGGCCGCCACGAGCAGCATCGGGCGCGGCATCTTCGCGGGCGGCAGCAACCCGGCCACGAGCAGCTACCCCACCAGCGTGGCGGTGGGCGACGTGGACGGCGACGGCGACCTCGACCTGCTCACGGCCAACTACAACAGCGGCGGCACGGTGAGTGTGCGCCTGAACGGGGGCGACGCGAGCGGCTCCAACACGGGCGTGTTCAGCAACGGCAGCGACCCGGCCGTGGGCAGCGACCCTACCAGCGTGGCGGTGGGCGACGTGGACGGCGACGGCGACCTCGACCTGCTCACGGCCAACTATAGCAGCGGCACAGTGAGCGTGCGCCTGAACGGGGGCGACGCGACGGGCAGCAACACGGGCGTGTTTTCGGGCGGCAGCGACCCGGCCGTGGGCAGCCGCCCCGCCGGCGTGGCGGTGGGGGACGTGGACGGCGACGGCGACCTCGACCTGCTCACCGCCAACCAGAACAGCAGCACGGTGAGTGTGCGCCTGAACGGGGGCGATGCCACCGGCTCCAACACGGGCGTGTTCAGCGGCGGCTCCGACCCGGCCGTGGGCAGTTCCCCCACCAGCGTGGCGGTGGGCGACGTGGACGGCGACGGCGACCTCGACCTGCTCACGGCCAACCAGATTAGCCCCGGCACGGTGAGCGTGCGCCTGAACGGAGGCGACGCGAGCGGCTCCAACACGGGCACGTTCAGCGGCGGCTCCGACCCGGTCGTGGGCAACCGCCCCCTCAGCGTGGCGGTGGGGGACGTGGACGGCGACGGCGACCTTGACCTGCTCACGGCCAACTACAACAGCCCCGGCACGGTGAGCGTGCGCCTGAACGGGGGCAATGCCAGCGGCTCCAACACGGGCGTGTTCAGCAACGGCAGCGACCCGGCCGTGGGCAGATACCCCTACAGCGTAGCGGTGGGGGACGTGGACGGCGACGGCGACCTCGACCTGCTCACGGCCAACCGCAACAGCAGCGGCACGGCGAGCGTGCGCCTGAACGGGGGCGACGCGAGCGGCTCCAACACGGGCACTTTCAGCAACGGCAGCAACCTGGCCGTGGGCAGCTACCCCACCAGCGTGGCGGTGGGGGACGTGGACGGCGACGGCGACCTCGACCTGCTCACCGCCAACAGCCTCGGTAACTCGGTGAGTGTGCGCCTGAACCAGCCGCCACCGCCCACCATCAGCGGCTTTTCGCCCGCCAGCGGGCCGGTGGGGCAAACCGTGACCGTGACGGGCACCAACTTCACCGGGGCCACGGGCGTAACGGTGAACGGGGTGGCGGGCACCCTCACGGGCACGCCCACGGCCACGAGCCTCACCTTCACGGTGGGGGCGGGCAGCACCACGGGCCTTATCCAGGTAACCACGCCGGGCGGGGTGGCTAGCAGCAGCAGCAGCTTCACGGTGGTGCTACCGCCCACCATCAGCAGCTTTTCGCCCGCCAGCGGGCCGGTGGGGCAAACCGTGACCGTAACGGGCACCAACTTCACCGGGGCCACGGGCCTGACCCTGAACGGGGCGGCGGTGAGCGGCTTTAGCGTCGTCAGCGGCACGAGCCTCACCTTCGTGGTGCCCGCCGGGGCCAGTTCCGGCCCCATCGCCGTGACCACGCCGGGCGGCACGGCCACCAGCAGCACCAGCTTCACTTTTCTGCCGCCGCCCACTATCACGAGCGTGGCACCCGCCAGCGCCAACACGGGCACCTCCATCACCGTCACGGGCACGGGCTTCACCGGGGCCACGGGTGTCACGCTGAACGGGGTCACCATCACCGGCTTCACGGTGGTGAATGGCACGACCATCACCTTCATCCTGCCGGCCGGGGCCACTTCCGGCCCCGTGGCCGTGACCACGCCCAACGGCACCGCCAGCAGCAGCAGCGCGCTGACGGTGGACAACACCCCGCCCACGGCCACGCTCAGCACCCCGGCTAACCCCACGAGCATCTCACCCATTCCCTTCACCGTCACCTTCTCGGAAGGCGTGACCGGCTTTTCGGCCGCCGGCCTGACCATTAGCAACGGCACCGTGACGCCCGGCAGCGTGAGTGGCAGCGGCGCCACCTACACCTTCACCGTCACGCCCACCAGCAGCGGGGCGGCGGCGGTACTCGTGGGCGTGGGCGTGCTGGCCAACGCGGCCCAGGACGCGGCCGGCAACCCTAACCCGGCCTCGGGCACTACCAGCGTCACCTTCGTTCCGCCGCCCGACCTGGCCAACACCGGCACCTTGCTCACGGTGCAGGCCGGCGGCATTCTCTTCGTGGGCACCACCGGCTTCACCAACCAAAGCGGCACCCTCACCAACCCCGGCACTATGCGGGTTGATGGACCACTCGCCAACGCCGGCACCCTTAATCTGAGCAGCGGCACGCTGGAAGTGCGCGGCGACTTTGCTAACACCGGCACCCTCACCCCCGGCACCAGCGCCGTCACCTTCTCCGGCACTACCAACCAGACCCTGACCGCCGGCGGGGCCACCCTCTACCAGGTGCTGGTGAATAAGCCCACCGCCGGGGCCAACGTTCTGACCCTGGCCGGCGACCTGACCGTGAGCAATGCCCTGACGCTGACGACCGGCCTCCTGGCCACCGGCCCCAGCGCCAAGGTGCTGCTCGGCCCCGCCGCCACCCTTAGCGAAACGGCCCCCGGCTACGTGACGGGCACCGTGGAAACTACCCGCTCCGTGAGCACCGCCGGCACCGCCCAAACCTTCGGCGGCCTGGGCCTGCGCCTCACGCCCACCGGGGCCACGCTGCCCGGCAGCACCCGCGTGCGCCGCACCACCGGCACGGCCCTGACCGGCGCGGGCACCAGCCAGAGCATCAAGCGCTACTTCGACATCGTGCCCGCCGTGAACACCGGCCTGAACGTGACCCTGGCCCTGACCTACCGCGACGACGAGCTCAACGGCATTGCCGAGGGCAACCTGGCTTTGTTCAAGAGTGAAACCAGCACCGCTGGCCCCTGGGCCAAGCAGGCCGGCACCACCTTCGATGCCGTGGCCAACACGGCCACCAAGGCGGGCATCACGTCCTTCTCCTTCTGGACGCTGGGCAACGCCAGCAACCCGCTGCCCGTGACGCTGCTCGACTTCACGGCCACGGCCGAGGGGCCGTCCGCCGTGCGCCTGCGCTGGGCCACGGCACAGGAGCTGAACAACGCCGGCTTCACGGTGGAGCGCAGCACCGACGGCAGCCGCTTTGCCGACGTGGGCACCGTGGCCGGGGCCGGCACCAGCGCCGCCCGCCACGACTATGCCCTACTCGATAGCCAGCTGCCGGCCGGCGCGACCCTGCTCTACTACCGCTTGCGCCAGACCGACCGCGACGGTACCGTGGCCTACTCGCCCGTCCGCGCCGTGGCCCTCACGCAGTTGCTCACGCCCTCCTTCACGGTGTTCCCTACCCGCGTGGCGGCGGGGCAGAATGCCCGCTACCGCTACACCGGCCCGGCCGGGGCGGGCACGCTCGACGTGCTGAGCGTGCTGGGGCAGGTGCTGGGCACCGTGGCCCTCGACGGCCGCCCCGATGGCCCGGTGCCGCTGGCCGGCCTGGCCACTGGCGTCTACTTCCTGCGCTACACCGGCCCGGCCGGCCACTTCACCAGCCGCCTGGTGGTGGAGTAGCCCGCCGCCCCGCCTTGCTTTTACAATCATAACCGCTCCGTTTTCACTGTTTTCCCCATGAATTATTCTCCCCTCTCCCGGCGCGCCCTGTTGCTCGCCCTCTTTGCCACCGCCACCGGCGCGGCCCGCGCCCAGAACATCGGCGTGGGCACCCTCACCCCCAGCGAGAAGCTGGACGTGGTGGGCGGCAATGTCAAAATCAGCACCAGCGGCAGCAAGCTGATTTTTCCCGATGGCACCACCCAGGGCACGGCCGCTACCGGGGCGGGCTTTATCCAGAACACCACCACCCAGCAGGCCACCAGCAACTTCAGCATCAGCGGCAGCGGCACGGTGGGCGGCGTGGTGCAGGCGGGTACCGACGTGTTGGTGGACGCGGCCAACGGCAACACCGGCACCGCCGCCAACGCCCTGCGCTTCGGCGGCAGCAGCAGCGGCGAGGGCATCGGCAGCAAGCGCAGCAGCGGCGGCAACCAGTACGGGCTGGACTTCTATACCATATCGACCAACCGGATGAGCATCACCGGCAGCGGCAACGTGGGCATTGGCACCACCGCCCCCGGTCAGAAGCTCGAAGTGAACGGCAACGTGCTCGTGAACCTTGCCTACGACTTGCTGCTCCGGGACACTAACCACGGCCTGGGGTTCTACAATAGCGCCAAGCCCTGGAATGGCCTCGACGTGAACGGTCCGGCCTTGTACGGCTATGCGGGCGGCGTGCTGGGCACCAACCAGGGCGGCACCCGCACCACAGCCTTGTACTGGAACAGCACCGGCCAGGTGGGCATCGGCACCAGCAGCCCTTACTCGCGCCTCTCGCTGGGCGGCACCCCCAATGCTAACGCGCCCGCCGGGCGACTGGCCATTTACGAAGATGCCAACGGGCAGAGCTTCTACGGCCTGGGGCTGGTGCAGAACCCCGGCGGCCAGTTCGGGATGGGCCTGTGGGGCAGTTCGGGGTTGGCCCTGCCCTACGGCGGCAGTGCGGGGGGCACCTTGCCCCAGCTCTTCGTGCAGAGCGGCGGCAACGTGGGCATCGGTACCATCAGCCCCAGCGTGGCCCTCGACGTGGTGAGCGGCGGTACTACCCAGCTCAACCTCACCAGCACCGCCGGCGACCCCAACGGCGTTATCACCATCAACGTGCCCACCACCAACACGGGCTGCGCCGGCTGCACCGAGCTGATACAGTTCAGCCGCCCCAGCCAGACCCTGGGCAGCATCACCATGAACGCGGCCAGCAACGGCGTGAACTACAACACCACCTCCGACAAGCGCCTCAAGGAGCATGTAGGCCGCACCCGCTTCGGCCTGGCCGACCTGCTCAAGCTCGAAGTGAAGGACTACAACTTCATCGGCCAGCCGGCCACGAGCCGCGTGACGGGCTTTCTGGCCCAGGACCTGTTCAAGGTGTACCCCGATGCCGTGAAGGAGGGCGACTACGGTACCACCGTCACCAACCAGTGGGCCGTAGACTACGGCAGGCTCACCCCTCTGCTGGTGCAGGCCATCCAGGACCAGCAAAAGGAAATCGAAGCCCTCAAGGCCCAGAACGCCGCCCTGCAAACCGGCAGCGCCGCCGACCACGCCAGCCTGCTCACCCTGCAAGCCCAAGTGGCCCGCCTACTCGGCGACACGCCCCCCGCCACGGCGCAGGCCAACAAGTAGCGCCCCGCGCCCACCGCAACTGAAAAAGCCCCCGGCCGCGTGGTCGGGGGCTTTTTGGTGGCTGGCTGGCCGAGCCGAGGTTGCAGCCGCACAAGGCTTTTTTATTGAATGGCGGGTGGGCTGACAGCGACGGGCCTGCTGGTTGGCGGGAAGCCAGGCAAGCTGGGTAAAAAGGATGGCAATACGAGTAGCGGGAAAGGTCAAATGACTGGGTGGAAAGGTCAAATGAGCCACTGGGAAAGTCAAATAGCCGACTGGAAAGGTCAAATGGGCAGCGGGAAGGATTTGCTGCGGAAAGCTGCCGATGCACTGGGTAAAAAAGAGCAGCTGTGGAGCCGCACGGCTGGCCCGGCCGATGCCAAAAGCTGGTGCTGCCGTACCAGCGAGAAGGAGCTTACGCGGCTGGCCACCGTCACGCACCTGCCCTACTTCGACAACCGCCCCAACGTGAACCCCGCCGAGGTCGAGTAGCGCGACCACTACGCCTACTACCTGAAGAAAAACGAGGTGGTGGGCGCTCTGAGCGCCACCTACACCCTACTGGTGCCTTCCGGCAGCCACGCGTAGGCCGAGGCGGCCAGCCGGTTGGCCGGCTGAAACCCGCCACTCGGCCGTATCGGAAGCTAACATACGCTCGTAACACCCTTGTACGAGCGTATTTTGCGCTTTTACGGGTGTTTACTGGGCCGTTGGCCCATCGCGGGGCTCCCGATAAATCCGCAGCAGAGCCGGCTGGTTCTGCTGCCACAGCCCAGCCACCCGCCGCCATTTATGCACACAACCTCTACCCCCTCGGGCGTTTCGCTTGCCGGCTTGCGGCACTGTCTGGCCGGTTTTGCGCTGCTACTGGGGCTGCTGGCCGCTGCCGGGGCTGCCCGGGCGCAGGGGCCGCCCCTGCCGCTGGCCCGCCAGCGGGTGCTGCGCGACAGCCTGAATCGCCTGCTGGCCCGCGACCTGCGCCCCGACACTCAGCGCGTGAGCCGCCTCAACACCCTGGCCTTTGCCCTGCGCGTGAACGCGGCCGATACCTCGCTGCTGCTCACGCGGCAGGCGCTGCGGCTGGCCCGGCCGTTGCGCTTTGAGCGCGGGCTGCTCGAAGCTTACTTCAACTTGAGCTACTACCAGCGCGCGCACAGCCAGTACGACTCGGCCATTTATTACGCGAAGCAGGCCCTGCCCCTGGCCGCCCGCACTGGCAACCATTACACCCAGACGCGGGTGTACTACAACCTGGCCCGCATCTACCAGGAGCAGGGCAACTACGCCGCCGCCCTTGGCCCCAGCCTGGACGGGCTGGCCCTGGCCCGTGAGCTGGGCAGCCCCCGGGTGCTGCTGTTTCAATTGGTGCTGGCGGCCCGCATCGAACTGGCGCTGGGCGAGTACGCTACCGCCCACGCCTACGTGGCCGAGGCCCGTCCTCTGGCCCCCGCCGCCCACGACCTGATTTCGACCGGCTACCTTTTTCAGGTGGCCGGCGACCTGAGCCGCCAGCAGCAGCAGTGGCGCGCCGCCCGCGACCAGTACCGCCAGGCCCTGGCGGCCTACACCACGGTATTCAACAAGCTAGGTCTGATGGATATGCAGCTGAGCATGGCCGAGATGACCGAGCGGTTGGGCGAATACGCGGCGGCCCGCCGGGCCGGCCAGGAATTGCTGCGCCAAACGCACGCCGTTGCTCGGCCCGAGCAGGAGGCGCGGGCCGGCCTGCTGCTGGCCCGCGCCTGGCTGCCCGCCCAGGCCGACAGCGCCCGGGCCTACGCGGCCCGCGCCCTGGCCGTGGCCCAGCCCAGCCACCTGCGCCCGCAGGCCCGCGATGCGGCCCAGGTGCTGGCCCAGGCCCACGACCGCCTGGGGCAGGGCCACGTGGCCTACCAGTATCAGGCCCTGGCCGGGGCCTACGCCGACAGCATCGGGGGCGAAGACAACCGCCGCCGGCTGGCCGCCGTGCAGGCCCGCGCCGCCCGCTCGCGCACCCAGATGGAGCTGAACGTGGTGCGCCAGCAGCAGGAGCTGGAACGGCTGCAAACGCAGCGCCAATTAGTTGGCATTGGCACGCTGGTACTGGGCGTGGTGCTGGGAGCCGGCTGGCTGTTCTGGCGCTATCGGCGGCGGCAACAGCTGCGCCAGCAGGCCCACGACGCGGCCCTGCGCCAGCGCCTGGCCGCCGACCTGCACGACGACGTGGGCGCGCTGCTCACCCAAATCAGCCTGCAAAGTGACCTGCTGCGCGAAACGCCCGCCCCGCCCGAAGCCACCCTGGCCCGCCTCAACCGCCTGAGCGACACCAGCCGCCGCGCCGCCCGCCAGATGGCCGACGTGGTGTGGGGCCTGCACCAGTCGTCGGCCGAGCTGCCCGAGGTGCTGGCCCACATGCGCGACCACGCCCACGAGGTGCTGGCCGCCACTCCCCTGGCCGTCGATTTTGCCGTGAGTCCGGCCGCCGCTGCCCTGCAGCCCGGCGTGGCCGTGTGCCAGAACCTCTATCTCATTTACAAGGAAGCGCTGCACAATGTGGTGAAGCACGCCCAAGCGGCTACCCGCGTTACGGTGCGGCTCAGCAAAGAGGGCAGCCAGCTCTGTCTCTCGGTGCGCGACGATGCCCCCGGCCCGGCGGCCACCGCCCGCTCCGGCGGCCACGGCCTGGCCAACATGCGCCAGCGCGCCGAGGCCGTGGGTGGAGCCCTGCACTTTGTGGCCGAGGCCACGGGGTTCAGCGTGGTGGCGTGTTTGCCGGGGTAGGCGGGCCGGGGCTGATGTATAGCAGAAGCGTCATGCTGAGCGCAGCCGAAGCATCTCTACCGCGCAACTAATCTTCTCGGTTGGATTACGCCTGCGGTAGAGATGCTTCGGCTGTGCTCAGCATGACGTTCTTTTGTTTCTCTTTTCCCATCTTCCCCATCCTCTTCCCCCTCGCCCCATGTACGACCTCATCGGCGACCTCCACGGCCACGCGGCCGAGCTGCGGCAGCTACTGCAGCAGCTCGACTACGCCCCCGATGCTCACGGCGTGTACCGCCACGCCGGCGGCCGGCAGGTCATCTTCGTAGGCGACTTCATCGACCGCGGCCTGGCCATCCGCGAAACCCTGCAAATTGTGCGCGGTATGGTGGACGGCGGCAGCGCGCTGGCCGTGATGGGCAACCACGAGTACAATGCCTTGGCATTTTGGACCTTCGACCCCACCGGCGGGCACCTGCGGCCGCACAAGCCCGTCCACATCATCCAGCACCTCGAAACGATTAAGGAATTCCGCAGCAAGGAGCTGTTTGCCGAGTGGCTCGATTACCTGAAGTGGTTCTACACGCTGCCGCTGTTTCTGGAGCTGCCCGGGCTGCGCGTGGTGCACGCCTGCTGGGATGCCCGCTACATTGCCCAGCTGCGCCAGTGGCTGCCCGACGACCGCCTCACGCCCGAGTTCCTGCTGCGCGCCAGCCGTCCGGGCTCGGCGGAGATGGATGCCGTGGAAATCACCCTCAAAGGCCACGAAACCATTCTGCCCGACGACATCCACTTCTTCGACAAAGACGGCCACCGCCGCACCCGCATGCGCACCGCCTGGTGGCGCGACCCGGCCGCCGCCACCTACGACGATTATTACCTGGAGCCCATCGAGGTGCTGGCCGGCCAGCCCGTGGACGTGGCCGCCCTGCCCAACGCCAGCTACTACCAGGACGAAACGCCCGTCTTTTTCGGCCACTACTGGCTGCGCGGCGAGCCCCGGCTGCTCACGCCCCACTCCGTATGCCTCGATTACAGCGTGGCCCGCGGCGGCGAGTTGGTGGCCTACCGCTGGCACGGCGAGCAGGTGCTCACGCCGGCGGGGCTGGTGCGCGTGACGGGGATAAAAGGCTGACCGGCGTAGGGGCGGGGCCTGCCCCCGCCCAGGCGTTGAACGGAATCGGTGCAATGGGGTGACCGCGCGGGCGGGGGCAGGCCCTACCTCGGACGCACCCGCCAATTGACCTTTCGCACTGCCCGCCGTTCCTTTGGGCTTTAGCGGCGCTGCTGCCGCTTCTTTCGCTTCTCCCGCCTCATGCGTTTCCTCCGTTTTGCCCTGCTGCTGCTGGCCGCCCCCGCCCTGGCCCAGAACCCGCTGCCCCTGGCCCGTAATTTTCAGTCCCTGTTTGAAAAGGGCACCCGCAGCGCCACCGGCGCGCCCGGCCCCAACTACTGGCAGAACACCGCCGACTACGACCTCAACGTCTCGTTCGACCCCGCCACCCGCCGCGTGGCCGGCACCGTCGACATCAAGTACGTCAACAACAGCCCCGACGCGCTGCCGCAAATCTGGTTCAAGCTCTACCCCAACCTCTACCAGAAGGGCGCGCCCCGCAGCCGCGCCATCGCGCCCGAGGACGTGAGCGCGGGCGTGAGCATCTCGGCCCTAAGCATCAACGGCGAGACGTTTGACGTGAAGAAGCTGCCCGTGCAGGCCACCAACCTGCCGGTGAAGCTGGCCCAGCCGGTGGCCGCCCACGCCACGGCCACCGTGCGCGTGGCCTACTCCTACCTCCTGAACAAGGGCTCGCACCAGCGCACCGGCGAGGTGGAGCCGGGCGCGGATTTCGTGGCCTACTTCTTCCCCCGCATCGCCGTGTACGACGACCTCGACGGCTGGAACAAGCTGCCCTACACCGGCGACGCGGAGTTTTACAACGACTTCGCCAACTTCAAAGCTGCCATCACCGTGCCGAAGGATTTTGTGGTGTGGGCCACCGGCGACCTCGCCAACGCCGCCCAGGTGCTCGCGCCCAAGTACGCCCAGCGCCTGAAGGAGGCTGAGCAGAAGGACGCCATCACCACCATCATCAGCCCGGTTGAGGCCCAGCAGCGCGGCATCACCGCCGCCAAACCCCAGAACACTTGGCGCTTCGAGGCGAAGAATGTGACGGACTTCGTGTTTGCCACCGCCGACCACTACACCTGGCAGAGCACCAGCCTGGTCGTCGACCCCGCCACCAAGCGCCGCACCCGCGTCGATGCCGTGTACAGCGCCAAGCACAAGGACTACGAGGAAGTCATCCAGTTTGCGCGCAAAACGGTGGAGGCCATGAGCTACACCTTCCCGCGCTGGCCCTACCCCTACGCCCACGAAACCGTGTTCGATGGCCTCGACCAGATGGAGTACCCGATGATGGTGAACGACAACCCTACCGACACCCGCGACGACGCCATCACCCTCACCGACCACGAAATCTTCCACACGATGTTCCCTTTCTACATGGGCATCAACGAAACCAAGTACGGCTGGATGGACGAGGGCTGGGCCACCATCGGCGAGTGGGTTTTGTCAAGCATCATCGAGCCGAAGCTCGACGACGACTACGGCATTGCCCGCTACGCCCAGTTTGCCGACACCGAGCAGGACGCGCCCATCGTCACGCTCACCACCCAGCTGAGCGGCGTGCCGTCCTTCCTCAACTCCTACCCCAAGCCCGGCCTGGGCTACCTCTACGTGCGCGATATGCTCGGCGACGAGCTGTTCACCAAGGCCCTGCACACCTACATTCGCAACTGGAACGGCAAGCACCCGCTGCCGCCCGACTTCTTCAACAGCATGAACACAGGCGCGGGCCGCGACCTGAACTGGTTCTGGCAGCGCTGGTTTTTCGAGGGCGGCTACCCCGACCTGGCCATCGCCCGCGTCGAGAAAACCGCGCCCGGCTACGACATCCGCATCGAAGCCCACGGCCGCAAGCCCGTCCCCGTCGACCTCACCCTCACCTTCGCCGACAACACCACCCAGAAGCTGCACCGCAGCATCAGCTTCTGGGAAAGCGGCGAAACCTTCGTCACGGTGCCCGTGGTCAGCAAGCAGCCCATCCGGCGCATCACCCTGGGCAGCACCCTCGTGCCCGACAGCTACCCGAAGGATAATGTGTGGGAGGGGAAGTAATCTGATAATTTAAATGGGCTTATTTTATTATTTCTACCCTGCTTATTTGTTTGGGGCAAAGCGGTATATGCATTGGCAAAATCCGCACAGATTTCTGGTTTGAAAATATTGTTGGGAGTTTTTTTGGCCCTATTCGCGATAATTTGGCCGCTTGTAATGTGGAAATTTTCCGGCAGCATTTATGTATTTGGCCCGCCTGCTATTTATATGTTATTTTCGGTCATTCTCCCTTATTATTTAGGAGAGATGCTTCTATCTAAAAATGAAAAAAGAGCTGCCATTTTCAACTTGACATTAGCACACTCTTTATTTCTTGCGGTTAGTATAGTGTTTCCGTTTTTATGCGCTTATTACTTTCTGGCTCCTGACGGAATCAGTGTATCCGTTTTACTCGGCCTCACTCCATATCATTAATACTTCGACCTGATTCCCTGTACTTGTTCTATCTTTGCCCGCGTGATGGGTCGCCTCACCGCGGCGCTCTCGGGCGACGAGGAAAGTCCGGGCAACGCAGAGCACCTTGCTTCCTAACGGGAAGGACTGGCGCGCATAACGCAACCCAGGACAGCGAGTGCCACAGAAAATTACCGCCTGACGGGAGTTTTAAGTGTTGAATGTTGAGGGTTGAGTTTTTAATTCAGCCCTTATAACTCAACCCTCAACACTCCCTAACGGTAAGGGTGAAAAGGTGCGGTAAGAGCGCACCAGCGGGCGGGTGACCGTCCCGGCTGGGTAAACCTCAGGGGTTGAAAGACCAAATAAGCTGGTACGCCGGCGCGGCTTCGGCCGCATCGGCTCCGGGCGGCTCGTTCGGCGCCAGCGGGTAGGTTGATGGAGCCTTTCGGCAACGACTGGCCTAGATAAATGGTGAGGCAGGGGCTTCGGCCCCGGACAAAACCCGGCTTACAGACCCATCACACCATGTAAAAAGGCCCCTTCCGCACGGAAGGGGCCTTTTTGGTTTTAGCGGGCGTTGCGCCTCACCCCCGGCCCCTCTCCGGGGGAGAGGGGAGCCAAACGATTTACGATATGAATTAGCGTCAGACTCCCCCTCTCCACCGGAGAGGGGGCCGGGGGGTGAGGCGCAACGTCAGGGCTACAGCTTACTTCCCTGCCCGTACAGCCTTCACCTCGGCTGCGCTCACGGCACTGGCCTTGTTGCCGAACGAGTTGCGCACGTAAGTGAGCACCGCCGCAATCTGGGCATCGGTGAGCGTCGCCTGGGCAGGCATCACGCCGCGGTACTGCTCGCCGTTAATGTCGACGCCCTGCAGGCCGTTGAGCAGCACTTTGGTGAGGCGGGTTTTGTCGCCCAGCACGTAGTCGGTTTTGGCCAGTGGCGGGTTCATGCCGTCCACGCCCAGGCCGTCGGCCAGGTGACAGGTCAGGCAGTATTGTTTGTAAACTGAACTGCCCTGGGCCAGCAGCGGGGCCGGAATGGTGCTGGCGGCTTTCTTAGCGGGAGCTTTGGCCGCTGGTTTTTTCTGGGCGGCGACGGGCGCGGCAATGGCGGCGCAGAGGGCCAGCCCGGCGAGGAAATTCTTCACGAACACGGCTTATTTCTTGGTGTACATAATGCGGTAGATGGTGCCGGCCTTGTCGTCGCTCACGTAGAGCGAGCCGTCGGGGCCCTGGGCCAGGCCGCAGGGCTTGTGGTCGGCGCGGCCGGCGGCGGCTTTGGCGGCGGTACCGGCAAAGTTGTCGGCGAATACTTCCCACTCGCCCGAAGGCTTGCCATTTTTGAATGGCTGGAACACCACGTAATAGCCCTTCTGGGGCTCGGGGGCGCGGTTCCAGGAGCCGTGGAAGGCGATGAACGCGCCGTTGCGATACCTCTCCGGAAACATGGTGCCGGTGTAGAACAGTAGGCCGTCGGGAGCGGTGTGGGCGGGGTAGGCGGCCACGGGGTCGAGGTACTTGGGGTCGGCGAGCTTCTTGCCGTCACCGCCGTACTCGGGGGGCAGCATTTTTTGCTTCTTCTGGCCGTCGTAGTACAGGTAGGGCCAGCCGGCGTTGGCACCTTTGTTCAGGGCATACATGCATTCGGCGGGCAGTTCGGCCGACTGCTTGTCGTCGTACAGAGCCGGGAAGTTGTCGTGCAGCTGGTCGCGGCCGTGCTGCATCACGAAAAGCTGGTTGTTCTGCTGGTTCCAGTCGAGGCCCACCACGTTGCGCAGGCCGGTGGCGTAGCGCGTGCCCGTGCCGTAGTTCTGGTTGGCCTTATCGGCGCGGAACTGCCAGATGCCGCCGGCCGAATCCAGCACCGGGCAGTTCTGGCGGCCCAGCGAGCCGCGCTCCCGGTCCTTCACCTGGCAGGAGTTCGAGTAGGCCCCGATGTTCACGTACAGGTTGCCCGCGTTGTCGAGCACAATGGATTTGCTCTCGTGCTGGCGGCGGTTAATGAGCCCAGTCACGATTTTCTCGGGCTGCGCGGGGTTGGTCACCTCCCCTTTCGCATCGAGCTTGTAGCGAAACACCTCCTCATCCGACGACGCATATAAGTAGTTATCCTTAGCATAAATGCCCGTGCCGCCGTAGCTGCCGAAACCCGTCGTAACAGCCGCCGCTTTGCCGTTGGCCCCGGGGTGCAGCGCCAGAATGCCCTTGCCGTTTTTGGGGCTGTTGAGCTTTACGTAGATGGTGCCCTGGGGCGTCACGGCCAGGTGCCGGGCGTGGCCGCCGGTTTCGGCCACCACCAATGCGCCGAAACCAGCGGGTAGCTTCAGGCCGGCGTTGTTGGGGTCGGGGGCCAGGGTTGCTTTTTGCGTGAGGGAGTAGAGGCTGAAGCTGCCGGCCAGCGCCGTGGCGAGCAGCAGCGGGCGGGTTAGGTTGTTATTCATGGAGAGAATTGGGGTTGGATTAGGCGAAGGTAAAGCAGTGAAACTTGTTGGGAAATCTGTCATCCTGAGCGCAGCGAAGGACCTTCTCACGACTGAATCACTATTGAGAAGAATTCTGCGAACGTGAGAAGGTCCTTCGCTGCGCTCAGGATGACAGACGCACTGTAAAGCCCGATTAGGAACAATGGCTACTTAAACTCCTAGCGCTGCTTTTCGTTACCTTCGCGCCTCCCTGTTTGCATCTATTTCCGTTCCCGCCCCTATGCCCCGCATTCTAATCATCGACGACGAAAAAGCCATCCGCAACACGCTGAAGGAGATTCTGGAATTCGAAAACTACACCGTTGACCAGGCCGAAGACGGCCCCGCCGGCCTCGACCTGCTCATCCAGCAGAAGTACGACGTGGTGCTCTGCGACATCCGCATGCCCAAAATGGACGGCCTCGAAGTCCTCACCCGCGCCCAGGCCATGGGCACCGACGCGGCCTTCATCATGGTATCGGCCCACGGCAACATCGAAACCGCCGTCGATGCCACCAAAAAAGGCGCGTACGACTTCCTTTCCAAGCCGCCGGACCTGAACCGCCTGCTCGTGACGGTGCGCAACGCCCTCGACCGCACCAAACTCGTGACGGAAACCAAGACGCTGAAAAAGAAGCTCTCCGTCACGAAGGGCTCGGAAATGGTGGGCAATTCGGCCGCCCTCGGCGCCGTGCGCAAAGCCATCGAGAAAGTAGCGCCCACCGATGCCCGCGTGCTCATCACCGGCCCCAACGGCGCGGGCAAGGAAATGGTGGCCCGCCAGCTGCACGAGCTCAGCAACCGCGCCAATGGCCCGATGGTGGAAGTAAACTGCGCCGCCATCCCGTCGGAGCTGATTGAAAGCGAGCTGTTCGGCCACGAAAAAGGCTCCTTCACCTCGGCCGTAAAGCAGCGAATCGGCAAGTTCGAGCAGGCCGACGGCGGCACCCTGTTCCTCGACGAAATCGGCGACATGAGCCTCTCGGCCCAGGCCAAGGTGTTGCGCGCCCTACAAGAAAACAAAATCACCCGCGTAGGCGGCGAAAAGGAAATCTCGGTGAACGTGCGTGTGCTCGCCGCCACCAACAAGGACCTGATGCAGGAAATCGCCGACCGCAACTTCCGCGAAGACCTTTACCACCGCCTCTCAGTCATCCTCATCCAGGTGCCCGCCCTCAACGACCGCCGCGAAGACATCCCCGACCTGATTCAGAAGTTCCTCAACGACATCGCCGCCGACTACGGCAACAAGCCCAAGAAAGTAGCCCCCGCCGCCTTAGAGTACCTCAAAGGCCTTGACTGGCGCGGCAACATCCGCGAGCTGCGCAACGTGGTCGAGCGCCTCGTCATTATGAGCGACGACACGATTTCGGAAGGCGACGCCAAGGCGTTTGCGGGGAAGTAGCAGATTCTTTTAGAAGCAAGAAAGCAGCGCCAGAATCGGTTGATTCTGGCGCTGCTTTTTTAATGTAGCTTCTTGTCATATCAGCGGTATTGCTACACAATCCTCTTCTTTCTCAATTCTATCATTATTGCCTTGGTCAAAGTCTTGGCAAAGTCTCTGTAATTCTGGTCTGAAACAAACCAAGACATATTTACCAATACTCTACCGTTCCAAGTATGGGATTGAGAAGCTGTATTGAATAGGTCTAATTGAAATTCACGTGAACTCGTTGTACCATACCCAACAACAACTTTTGAAACTGCCACCGTCAATACATTATCCGGCTTATGGTCAGTCGGCAACATATTTAATATGAAGGCATTCATATCAGTGTCTTTATCACGGCAACAGTTGTAAGCTTTAGACGTGTTTATTTTATTTTTTATTAATGAGTCTGCTAGAAATTGACTCACATAATTCATGGCTTCTTTCGTGTCCTTATCCCCAATCACTACCAGATGCAAATCGGATACTTTCTGAGCTTCTTGATAGTTGCTTGACTGTGAGAATTTAGAATTTAAAACACAACTATTTAGTCCAAAAGCTAATATCCCTAAGAGAATAAATGAATACACTTTAGTCATTTGAAAAAGTATTATTTGCGAATGTTGCCAATTCTGACCGTTCGATATTACAGCTAAGTACGGCTGTATGTATCTGAATTATATATCGACAGGTTTATACTGCAAGATAGTGCGAAGTTTGGCAGCTACACCATCTGATTACACCCCCGCACGTCCGAATTATCCATCCGCCCCAGCACCTCAAACGAACCGTCCGGGTGCATTCGGGCCAGGTCCTTGGTTTCGATGAACGCGCAGGAATCCACGTTTGCCAAATCAATCACATTGATAGCCCCATCGGGCCGAAATTCGGCGACTGAGAACGGGTCCGACGGCTCGCGCAGCAGCACCCGCAGCGGCGGCGGACAGTGGAAGCGGCCGTCGCCCAGCGAGTAGGCCTGACTCAGCAGCTCCGTCATGCCGTATTCGGAGTGGATGCCCGCGGGGCCGAAGGCCTGCTGCAATTCCTGGTGTAGCTCCTCGCGAATCATTTCGCGGCGGCGGCCCTTCATGCCACCGGTTTCGAGCACCGTGAGGCCCTGCAGCTCGGGCGCGGGGCCGGTAGCGGCGGCAAAATCGAGCAGCGCGTAGCTCACCCCGATGAGCATGACCCGGCGGCCGGGCTGGGCCTTCGCTTCGGCTAACGCGGCGCGCAGGGCGGCGTGGTCGTGCAGGAAAAACGCGGGCTGCGCCTGGCCTGATTGGTGGGCGAAATAGTCCACCATGGCCACCAGCGACGAATTCCCCTGCTCCAGGTACGAGGGCAGCAGCGCCAGAAACGTCCAGCCCGTGAGCGGGCCGTAGTACTGCTCAAAAATGCGGGCCGCGTTTTCGCGGTACAGGGCCGGCTCGCGCACGAGGTGGCGGCTGCGCTGCTGCAGCGTCGTGCCGCTGCTCAGAAATTCTTCCTGCGGCTGCCACTCGGCCGCAGCGGTTCGCACCTCGTGGGTTTTGAAAAACTCGATGGGCAGGAAGGGAATATCCGTGAGGCAGGCCACGGCAGCGGGGTCGCGGCGCAGTTGGGCCAAGTACTGCGCGTAGGGCGGGCAGTGCGCGGCCTGGTGCCGGAACAGCGCCAGCGCGGCGGCTTCGAAATCTGCGGGCGTGAGTTGCGGCAGGGCGTGGATAAAATCGGAACGGAAGGACATAATCAGTAATGCAGCACGAACCCAAAGCTGAACCAACCAACCGTACTATTCGTTGCGAAGACGTACTTTGGGGCTGCGGCAGCCGTTAGGCTCCTAAACCTACTTCTTTGGTATTTATGAATCTGTTTCGTACTCTGAGCGCGGTGGCCTTGCTGGGCCTGGGCTGGGCCGGCACCAGCAGTTGCCTGAAAGCGCCCGACTACCCGGTAACGCCCGTAATCACCTTTAATTCGGTAAAGCAGACGTATGTTCCGCCGCCCGTGCCGGGAGCTACTCCCGGCGATACGCTGGAATTTGCCGTTGATTTTCAGGACGGTGACGGCGACCTTGGCCTCGATGCCGACGATGCCAAAGTACCGCCCTACAATGCCCAAACCGGCGGCCACAACAACTTGGCTACCAGCAATAACTACTTTATTCAACCTTTCAAGAAAGATAAAGTAAGCGGCAAGTTTGTGGCTTTTTACACGCCGGGAGGCTACCCTGGTGAGTATGATGGCCGCTACCCCCGCCTCGAAACCACCACCGATACCAAACCCGCCCCGCTAAAAGGCACACTCCGCTACAAGTTGCGGCTGCCCCTCAATCGAAGCTCTTATTCCATTGGCGACGTGATGCGGTTCGAAATCAGCATCATGGACCGGGCCATGCATCAAAGCAACACCGTCACAACCACTGAAATAACGCTGGGCCCGTAAGCCCAGCGTTATTTTTTTGCCCTAATAAATCGCGGGGAACTGCTCCGGGGCGTCCTCGCTCATCATCTCGTAAATGGTGTCGAACACGTCCTCGGCGTTGGGTTTGCTGAAGTAATCACCGTCGGAGCTATAGGCCGGGCGGTGCGGCTGGGCGGCCAGGCAGCGCGGCTGCGCATCGAGGAAGCGGTAGGCCTGCTGGCCATCGAGCACCTGCTGCATCATGTAGGCAGTGGCCCCGCCGGGCACGTCCTCGTCGGCAAACAGCACGCGGTTGGTTTTGGCCAAGCTGTCGGCAATGAGCTGGTCGGTATCGAAAGGCAGCAGCGTCTGCACGTCGATAACTTCTACCGAAATTCCTACTTCGGCCAGCTGCTTGGCGGCGTCCATCACGATGCGGCACATCGAGCCGTAGGTTACCACGGTTACGTCGGTGCCCTTTTGCAGTACTTCGGGGCGGCCCAGCGGCAGCGTGTATTCACCTACGTTGCTGGGCGTTTTTTCCTTCAGGCGGTAGCCGTTCAGGCACTCAATCACAATGGCCGGCTCGTCGCTGCGCAGCAGCGTGTTGTAGAAGCCGGCGGCCTGCACCATGTTGCGCGGCACGCACAAGTGCATGCCCCGGATGCTGCCCAGAATCATCTGCATGGGCGAGCCCGAGTGCCACACGCCTTCCAGCCGGTGTCCGCGGGTGCGCACAATCAGCGGCGCCTTCTGGCCGCCTTTGGTGCGGTATTGCAGGCAGGCCAGGTCGTCGCTCAGAATCTGGATGGCGTAGAGCAGATAGTCGAGATACTGAATTTCGATGATGGGGCGCAGGCCGCGCAAGGCCGCGCCAATGCCCTGCCCGGCAATGGTGCATTCCCGAATGCCAGTGTCGGTCACGCGCAGCTCGCCGAATTTGTCCTGCAAACCCGCAAAAGCCTGGTTCACGTCGCCAATCTTGCCCACGTCTTCGCCAATGGCGAAGATTTTGGGGTCGCGCTGGAAGTTGGCATCGAAGCAGGCCTGCAGTACCTCGCGGCCGTCGACTTGCGCGGCATCGGCGGCGTAAGCGGCGGGCACTTCCTCAATATTACCTACGGCCCACTCGCTCTGACTGAACAGGTTGGAATTGTACCGGTCGGCGTTTTCGGCCAGCAACTGCTCGAGGTGGCGCTGAATGGCGCGGCGGTCGAAGCTGCGCTTTTCGTGGCGCACGGCCCGCAGGGCGCGGCGCAGCGTGCGCACCACATCGGCCCGAATGGGCGTGGGGTTGGCTTTCAACTGCTCCACCAGCTCATGCATCGAATTTTCGGTGCCGGTGGCGGCGACCAGCTTGTCCAGCATGGCCACGGCCTCGTCGCGCTCGGCCTTGATGGGGTCGAAGAAGGCGGCCCAGGCAGCCGTGCGAGCGGTTTTGATGACGGCCGCAGCGGCTTTCTCGATGTCATCGAGCTCCAACTCGGTGGCGTGGCCCTCGGCCAGCAGCCACTCGCGCATCTTGTGCAGGCAGTCGTGGTCCTCTTCCCAGGCCAGGCGGTCCTTGCTTTTGTAGCGCTCGTGCGAGCCGCTGGTGCTGTGGCCCTGCGGCTGCGTGAGCTCGGTGACGTGGATGAGGACGGGTACGTGCTGTTCGCGGCACACGGCGGCAGCGCGCTGGTAAGTATCCACCAAACTGGCGTAGTCCCAGCCGCGCACCACGTAAATCTCGAAGCCCGACTGGCCTTCGCCCTCCCGCTGCAGGCCCATCATAATATCACTGATGCTCTGCTTGGTGGTCTGGTATTCGGCCGGCACCGAGATGCCGTAGTGGTCGTCCCACACGCTCATCAGCATGGGCACCTGCAGTACGCCGGCCGCATTCAACGCCTCGAAAAACATGCCTTCCGACGTGCTGGCGTTGCCGATGGTGCCGAAAGCTACCTCGTTGCCATTGGTGGAAAGACTGTCGAACTGGTGCAGCTCGGGGTTCTGGCGGAACAGCTTGGAGGCGTAGGCCATGCCCAGCAGGCGCGGCATCTGGCCGGCGGTGGGCGAAATGTCGGCCGAGGAGTTTTTGGTGTGGGCGAGGTCGCGCAGGTTGCCGTCTTCGTCCAGCATGCGGGTGGCGAAGTGGCCGTTCATGGCGCGGCCGGCGGTGGCGGGCTCGGCCTCCACGTCGGGGTTGGCGTAGAGCTGGGCGAAATACTGCTCCCAGGTAAGCTGGCCGATGGCCACCATAAACGTCTGGTCGCGGTAGTAGCCGGCCCGGAAATCACCGTTCTGGAAGGCGCGGGCCATGGCCAACTGGGGCACTTCCTTGCCATCGCCGAAGATGCCAAACTTGGCTTTGCCCATGAACACCTCCTTGCGGCCGGCCAGCGAGGCGTGCCGGCTTTCCCAGGCCAGGCGGTAATCGGTAAGGAAATCGGCCTTGGTGAGGGGCGCGGCCTGCGTGGGCACAACGGTTTCGGCAGCGGACATAAATACGGGCTAAGGGCGGAGTGGGAATTTGGAATAGAGCGGGGCGGGTCGGAACCCGGCGACAAAAATACGGAATCGGGGCCGGGTGGGTGGCACCGGGGCTTTGGCCGTATATTTGGGCAAGGAAAGTGACGGGGGCCCGGCCGAACTATTTCAGCCGAGCTGCCGCTTCAATCCGCTGATTTAGTAGCGCAACTGGGCCCGAAGGTTCACCCGGCGGTTTCTTTTTCTGCGACGCTTATTCGATTTTCTTTCTGTTATGAAAAAGCTTTTTACCCTTTGCCTGCTGCTGCTGGCCGGCGCCAGCCACGCCCAGGGCGTGATGCAGTTCACGACCGACAACCACGATTTTGGCAACGTGCCCGAGGGCACGATGGCCACCTACGAGTTCAAATTCAAGAACACCGGCAACCAGCCCGTCGTCATCGCCAACGTGCAGGCCAGCTGCGGCTGCACCACCCCCGACTGGACCAAAACGCCCGTGCTGCCCGGCAAAATGGGTGTCATCAAGGCCATGTACAACAGTGCCGGCCGCCCCGGCGTGTTCAACAAGACCGTGACCGTAACCAGTAATGCCGCCGACCCTAGCAAGGTTCTCAGCATCAAAGGCTCGGTGCTGACCAAAGAACAGATTAAGCCCACCCTCACGCCGGCCCAGCTGGCGGCCTCGCCCCACCTGGTGCTCGACCGCAGCAGCCACGATTTCGGCAAGATGGAAGCCGGCCAGCAGCCGGTGGCGCGCTTCACCATCAAAAACACGGGCAAAACCGAGCTGGTGCTCGGGGCGCTGTCGTCGGGCTGCTACTGCGTGGGCTATAAAACCAACCCCGCCCCGCTGGCCCCCGGCCAGAGCGAAGTGGTGGAGCTGCTGTACACCCAGCGCCAGCTCGGGCAGGTGAGCGATGCCGTGACGATTACTTCGAACGACGTGAGCGGCGACGCCAAAATCACGCTTAAGGCCACCATTGTGCGCGACCTCACCGGCACCAGCATGATGAAGGAAGGCGCGACGAGCGTGCCGTTTAAGTAAGACCGCAGATTTTAACGGATTTGACGGATTACGCAGATTCGAAAGCCCTGCTGTTTGTGACCATTATTTTCGAAAGCCCTGCCAGTTTGGCGGGGCTTTTTTTTGGAGCGATTTTGGATTGATGTTGGTACATTGATTTTGAATTTTCTTCATTATGGAAAACGTAACCAACAACACGGCCTCAACCAGCACGGCTTACCAAGTACCCGCTCAAACGCGCATTGGCCACGTGCACCTGCAAGTAACCGACCTTGACAAAGCGCTTGGGTTTTACTGCGGCGTACTAGGCTTTACGTTGATGCAGCGCTTTGGGCCGCAGGCAGCCTTTATTTCGGCCGGTGGCTACCATCACCACATCGGGCTCAACACTTGGAACAGCCTGGGCGGGCCGCGCGCCCGCAAGCAGGGCGCGGGGCTGTACCACACCGCTATTCTCTACGCCACGCGGGCCGAGCTGGCGGGCGCGCTGAAGCAGTTGGTGGCGGCCGACTACCCCATTACCGGCGCGGCCGACCACGGCGTGTCGGAAGCCATTTACCTCGACGACCCCGACGGCAATGGCGTGGAGCTGTACTGGGACCGGCCCCGCGCCGAATGGCCCATGACGGCCGATGGCGAAGTGCAGATGTACACCCGCGCCCTCGATTTGAACGCGCTGCTGGCCGAGGCAGTCTAGCGCTTCGTCAGTCAGTTTTGAGGGCGTTGAGGAATCGGCGGCTGAACCAAAATCTCGCACCATTGGTACTAGGCCCGCCGCGTATCTTTGCGGCTCGAAAACTCAACACCTCCCCTCACCCCTACTTTTCCCACCTTCGCTCATGATTATTGGCGTTCCTAAGGAGATTAAAAACAACGAAAACCGCGTGGGCCTCACGCCTGCCGGCGTAGCCGAGTTGCGCAAGCACGGCCACACCCTGCTGGTGCAGCACACGGCCGGCGAAGGCTCGGGCTTCTCGGATGACGAATACAAATCGGCCGGCGCGACGATTCTCGACACCATTGCCGAAGTGTATGGGCAGGCCGAGATGATTATCAAGGTGAAGGAGCCGATTGCGGAGGAGTACCCGCTCATCAAGGAAAACCAGTTGCTGTTCACCTACTTCCACTTCGCCAGCGGTGAGGAGCTGACCCACGCCATGATTGAGCGCAAGGCCATCTGCTTGGCTTACGAAACGGTGGAGCTCAGCAACCGCGCCCTGCCGCTGCTCATCCCGATGAGCGAAGTGGCCGGCCGCATGGCCCCGCAGGAAGGCGCCAAGTACCTGGAGAAGCCCCTCAAAGGCCGCGGCATTCTGCTCGGCGGCGTGCCCGGCGTGAAGCCCGCGCACGTGCTGGTGCTGGGTGCCGGCATCGTGGGCACGCAGGCCGCGAAAGTGGCTGCCGGCCTCGGCGCGCAGGTGACGGTGATGGACATCAGCCTGAACCGGCTGCGCGAGCTCGACGATTTCATGCCCAAGAACGTGGTGACGCAGTACTCGAACGAGTACAATATCCGCGAAGCCATCAAAACCGCCGACCTGATTGTGGGCGCGGTGCTGATTCCCGGCGCAAAAGCTCCGCACCTCATCACCCGCGACATGCTGAAGACTATGCGTCCCGGCACCGTAGTCGTTGACGTGGCCGTGGACCAGGGCGGCTGCATCGAAACCTGCCACCCCACGACGCACGAAAACCCGACCTTCATCATCGACGACGTGGTGCACTACTGCGTGGCCAATATGCCCGGCGCGGTGCCCTACACCAGCACCCTGGCCCTGACCAACGCCACCCTGCCCTACGCTGTGAAACTGGCCAACCAGGGCTGGCAGGAAGCCTGCCGCCGCGACGAGGCCCTGCGCCTCGGCCTGAACGTGGTGCACGGCGAGGTGGTCTACAAAGGCGTAGCCGATGCTTGGGGCCTGCCCTTGGTGAACGTGGAAACCGTGCTGGAGCTGGCGGCTGTTTGAGTTAAAAGTTAAGAGTTATGAGTTAAAAGCCTTCCTGACCATGTGTCGGGAAGGCTTTGCTTTGTTACTGCCCACACTCTCTTTTTAACTCCTCCCTTTCAACTCTTAACTTTTAACTGACTTGCTTCCCTCCCCTGCCATTCGCCTGTTGCTGCGCCGCTTTGCCCTGCTGCTGGGCGTGTATTCGCTGCTGCGGCTGGGCTTTCTGCTGCTGAACCCTGCCACTTTTCGCGGCATTGCGCCGGGCGCGGTGGCGGGGGCATTTGGGCACGGGCTGCGCTTCGATGTGGCAGCGCTGCTCTGGCTGAATATACCGCTGGTGCTGCTGTCGCTGCTGGTGCCGGTTTCGTCGAAGCGCGGGCAGCAGTGGTTGCGCGGGCTACTGGTGCTGCTGAACATGCCCGGCATCCTGCTCAATATTATTGATTGGGAGTATTTTAAATTCATCGGGCGGCGGCTGAGCAACGAGTGGCACACCATCGGGCACGACATAGCCCGGCAGGCGGGCCAGATTGGGCTGCACTATTGGTACCTGGCTATTCCGCTGGCGGCGCTGGTGTATGCGCTGTGGTGGCTGTGCCCCATGCCCACCCGCGCCGAGCTGGCAGCTCCGGCCGGGCGCTGGGGCTGGGTGCAGCGCAGCGTGGAATTCATGCTGACGGTGGCTTTGGTGGTGCTGGGCCTGCGCGGCGGCTGGCAGCTGAAGCCCTTACGCACGGGCGCTGCTTTCGAGCAGCCGCCCGCCGTGCTGGGCCATCTGGTGCTGAACAGCACGTTCACGGTGCTGAAGTCGTTTGACGAGGTACCGATTGAGCGGGTGGCCTACTTCCCCGGCACCGCGGCGCTGCGGCCGGCGCTGGCCGCGGCAACGGTGCCCGCCCGCCCGGCCCCGGCCAGGCCGATGAATGTGGTGGTTTTGCTGGTGGAGAGCTTCGCCTCGGAGTACAACGGCGTGGAAAACGGCGGCAAAGGCGGCTTCACGCCTTTTTTTGATTCGCTGGCGACGGTGCCACAGGCGCGGCTGCTGCGCGACAACTACGCCAACGGCCGGCGCTCCATCGAGGCGCTGCCGGCGGTACTGGCGGGCCTGCCTTCGCTGATGGATGAGCCATTCATCACCTCCAGCTTCCAGACGGCGGAGGTGCACGGGCTGGGCGAAATCCTGGGCCGCCACGGCTACGCCACGGCCATGTACCACGCCGGGGCCAACGGCACCATGGGGTTTGACATGTTCAGTGGCATTGCCGGCATGCAGCGCTACTACGGCTTGAACGAATACCCCGGCGGCATCGGCAGCCCCGACTACGACGGGCACTGGGGCATTTTCGATGAGCCCTACCTGCAATACTTCAACCGGCAGCTCACGGCTACCAGGCAGCCGTTTCTGGCGGCGCTGTTCACGCTCAGCGCCCACGACCCGTTCACGCTGCCCAAGCAGTACCAGGGCAAGTTTCCGGTTGGCACACAGCCCATTCACCCCACCATTGCCTACACCGATTTGGCGTTGCGGCGCTTTTTCGCGGCGGCCCGCCGGCAGCCTTGGTACGCCAACACGCTGTTCGTCCTCACCGCCGACCATACTTCCCAGACCGACCAGCCCACCTACCAGAACCTGCTCGGCAACCACAAAACGCCGCTGCTGCTCTTCGCCCCCGGCCAGCAGTTGCCGGCCGTTGCCGCGCACCGTGTGACGCAGCAGGCCGATGTGCCGGCCACGGTGCTTGAAGTGCTGGGTTTGCCGCAGGAGCAGAAGTACCTGCTGCCCTTCGGCTCATCGGTGTTTGATACGGCCAGCCCGGGCCGGGCTCTGTTTCGCGACGGCGAATCGTATTTCCTGGTGCACAACGACTTCGTGACGGAGTTGACCAACAAAAACGAGGTGCGTCTCTACCCCTACGCGCTGCACTTCATGCCTACCGAGCCAGTGGCCAACCCCAACCCGGCCCTGCTAAAACAGTATGGCAACGAGCTGCGAGCCTGCGTGCAGTTCTATGTAAATGGGCTGGTCGACAACCGGCTGTATAAGTAGCTTATTGGCAGCTTGTTGCCACCTATTTTAACCCTAATTTGCTTTTGCTCGTTAAAGGCCAACCAATTGCTGCGCGCTACAGGCCGCTGGCATTTCGTTTCATTTAACTATCTGGTCCTATGAAAAAGCAACCCCTCTTTCTCGCCCTGTTTCTACTGGTTTGTGGCTATTCGGCCAGTGCCCAGAGCAGCACCAGCACCACCACCACACGCCAAACGACGGTGACGCCCGCCACCCCTGCAACACCGGTGTACACGTCGCCCGTTTATACTTCGCCCACGCCAGCTACTACCACCACTACGGAGTCGACGACGACGACGACCGACCCGGCCCCGAATACTACGGTCATCGAACGGCCTGTACGTGTGGTGCCTGCCGATGCCCGCATCAAAGACAAGCGCAATAAAACGAAAATCAAGCACTAAGCCTGATTTTTGAAAATTTTAATGGCCTAAAAGCCCGGCCGCAACTGCTTGCGGCCGGGCTTTTTACGTAGGATTTCACGCCCCGGCATCAGCCCGCACCCTGCACCGCTTCAGTAAACGTCGGAATATCGGCTAGCCGTTGGTTGGTGCGTTGCTCAAAATCGACCCGCCAGCAGTAGTGCACCAGTCCGTTGGTGAGCAGCAGCAGCGGCGCGCCGATGGTTTGATTATAGGTGGTGGCCTGCCGCGCCACCGCCTGCGTAATGGGCACCGAGGGCGCTTTGCACTCCACCAGCAGCAGGGGCTGGCCGGCCGGGTCGAGGGCCAGCAGGTCGGTGCGCTTCTGGCGCTGGTTGTAGCGCAGGCCCCGCTCGAGGGCCAGCAGGCCGCGCGGGTAGCCCAGGTGGTTGATGAGGTAGTGCACCATGTGCTGGCGCACCCACTCCTCGGGCGTGAGCACGACGTGCTTGCGCCGCAGCCCATCCCAGATGAGTGGTTGATTTGTGGCCGATTGCGTAAGTTTGGGGTCGAAAGGCGGCAGGTCCAGGGCTTGCATCACCTCCAAAGGTAGGGGTCTGACATCGAGTGACTGAGCAACTGAGTGGCTAAGTGACTCCGAAACGCATACCCTTTCCCCACTCCCGAACTTAGCCATCCCGCCACTCAACCCCCTTTTATGAAGACTAAAGAAGAAATTGTAAACAACTGGCTGCCACGCTACACCGGCGTGCCGCTGGGCGACTTCGGGCAATACATCCTGCTCACCAACTTCAGCAATTACGTGTACATGTTTGCCGAGCAGTTTGGCGTGGAAGTCCGCGGCCTCGACAAGCCCATGCAAACGGCCACGGCCAACGGCATCACCATTGTGAACTTTGGCATGGGCTCGCCGATGGCGGCCACGGTGATGGATTTGCTCTCGGCCATCAAGCCCAAGGCGGCGCTGTTTCTGGGCAAGTGCGGCGGCCTGAAAAAAACCAAGCTCGGTGACCTCGTGCTGCCCATCGCCGCCATTCGTGGCGACGGTACTTCCGACGACTACCTGCCGAAGGAGATTCCGGCGCTGCCCTCGTTCCGGCTGCAGCGCGCCGTGTCGTCGATGATTAAAAAGCACGAACTCGACTACTACACCGGCACCGTGTACACCACCAACCGCCGCGTGTGGGAGCACGATTCCGAATTCAAGGACTACCTGCGCCGGGTGCGCGCCCTGGCCGTGGACATGGAAACGGCCACCATTTTCGTGGTGGGCTTCATGAACGACATTCCGCACGGCGCGCTGCTGCTGGTGAGCGACAACCCGATGACCCCCGAAGGCGTGAAAACGTCGGAATCGGACTCGAAAGTGACCACCGATTTCGTGAAGCGCCACCTGCAAATCGGCATCGAGTCGCTGCAGGAGCTGCAGTTCTCGGGCGAGTCGGTGAAGCACATGCGCTTCGAGTAAGGAGCTAATTTGAATCCCTCTGAAACGTCATGCTGAGCGAAGTCGAAGCATCTCTACCGCGCCACTAATCAAATTTAGTATTGCAGTAGAGATGCTTCGACTTCGCTCAGCATGACGTTCTTTTTTGCTTTTCCTCACCGGAATTTTCCGCTTAAAACTCCCTGCATGGCCTTTCTCTCCCCTACTATACTCTTAAAGACCGCCGCGCCACTACTGGCCCTGGCGCTGCTCAGCAACTGCTCGGCCAGGCGTGAGGCCGTGGATTTACTGGTAACCAACGCCACGGTTTACACCGTCGATTCGACCTTCTCGAAGACCGAAGCTTTTGCGGTGAAGGACGGCAAATTCGTGGCGGTGGGTTCAGCAACGGATTTGAAGGCGAAGTACCAAGCGGCGCAGGAAGTGGACGCGGGCGGCAAGTTCATCTACCCCGGTTTTTACGATGCGCACTGCCATTTCTACCGCTACGCGCTGGCCCTGCCGAGCGCCGATTTGGTGGGCACGAACTCCTGGAAAGAGGTGATTCAGAAGCTGCAGGAGAACCGGAAGAAATACCCGCAAGCGGCGTGGCTCACGGGGCGCGGCTGGGACCAGAACGACTGGTCGGGCAAGCAGTTTCCCAGCAAAGACACGCTCGACCTGCTGTTCCCGGACGTGCCCGTGCTGCTGGTGCGCGTGGACGGTCACGCCGCCATCGTGAACCAGAAGGCGCTGGATTTGGCGGGCGTCACGGCCCGCACGCCCATCAGCGGCGGCATTATTGCGCGCGACGCGCAGGGCCGGCTTACAGGGCTGTTGGTGGACAATGCCACGCGCCTGGTGAGCAGCAAAATTCCCGACCCAGCTCCGGCCGAGGCCGCTCAGCTGCTGCTGCAAGCCCAGCAAAACTGCCTGGCCGTGGGCCTCACCAGCCTCGCCGATGCCGGCCTCGACAAAGTCAACATCGACCAGATGGCCTCCCTGCAGCAGCAAAAGAAGCTGAAGCTCCGGCTGTATGCTATGCTGACTCCCACGCCCGAAAACCGGGCGTTTTATCTGAAAAATGGCCCCATTCTGACCGACCAGCTCACGGTCAGTTCCTTTAAAGTGTACGCCGACGGGGCGCTGGGCTCGCGCGGGGCCTGCCTGGTGAAGCCCTATGCCGACAAGCCGAAGGAAACGGGCTTTTTGCTATCCACCGAAAAGCAGTTTCGCGACCTGGCCAAAGAGTTGGCGGCGTCGAAGTTTCAGATGAACACCCACGCCATCGGCGACTCGGCCAACCGCATCATCCTCAACATCTACGGCGAGGCGCTGAAGGGCCAGAAAGACCGGCGCTGGCGCATCGAGCACGCCCAGGTCATCACCCCGGCCGACATGGGCAAGTTCGGGCAGTTTGGCATTGTGCCCTCGGTGCAGCCTACCCACGCCACATCAGATATGTATTGGGCCGGGGAGCGGCTGGGCGCCGAGCGCCTGAAAACTGCTTATGCGTACAAAGAGCTGTTAAAGCAATATGGCCAGCTAGCCCTGGGCTCCGATTTTCCGGTGGAAAACATCAACCCGCTGTTCGGCTTCCACGCGGCCGTGGCCCGGCAGGATGCGAAGAACTACCCCACCACCGGCTTCCAGATGGAAAACGCCATATCGCGCCCCGACGCCCTGCGCGGCATGACTACCTGGGCCGCCCACGCCGCCTTCGAGGAGAAGCGCAAGGGCCAGATTAAGCCGGGCATGCTGGCCGATTTCGTGGTGCTGAACACCGATTTGCTGACCGCGCCAAAGGAGCAGCTGCGCGGCGCGCAGGTGCTGCAGACGTGGATTGGCGGGGAAAAGGTGTTCGGGCGGAAGTAGCAGAAACAAGAACGTCATGCTGAGCGCAGCCGAAGCATCTCTACTGTGCAAGTAATCCAATCGATAGGACTTACTGCTGCGGTAGAGATGCTTCGGCTGCGCTCAACATGACGTTCTTGTTTACTCTGGCAGGCGGATTACTTCTCGTCGGCGCTGGGGCCGTAGAGGCCGGGCACCGGAATGTCGAGCAGGCGCAGGTACACCGTGAGCTGGCCGCGGTGATGGATGCTGTGGTTGAGGCCCATGATGCGAATGGCCGCGCCTTTCGGCATTTCCATGATGGTGTGCTCGCCGCGGTGCAGCTTGAAATTGTGGGTCAGCTTCTCATCGTCGCTTTGCTGAAGCTCCCGGCGCAGCGTGGCGCTGTACTCATCGAAACGGGCCAGCAGCTCTTCCATGCTCGTGGGCGTGGGGCCGGGCTTGGGCGCGTTGGGGTCGAGGAAATCGCGCGAGTCGTGCGTGACGAACAGCGTGTTGAAAGCCAGCAGGTTCACCACGTGGGTGGCCAGCTGCCACAGGCTCATGCTCTTGGGGTGGGGCTTGTAGTCGGCCTGGTCGAAAGGCACCCGCTCGATGGTTTTGCGGGTCTGGGCCAGTTCGTGGTCGAGCTCGGCGAGGATGTTTTGCTGGAGGGAAGCGGTGTGCATGAGGATGGGGTGGGAATATGGGATGTAGCGCGGACTGTTAGTCCGCGAGTCAAAGCTATTCGATTTTATTCGCGGACTAAAAGTCCACGCTACGTGGTCATCGGCGCGCCCATTTCGGCGGCGGCCGAGGCAGGCGGCGGGCCGGGTACCGACACCGGGCCCAGCGAGTCTTCGCGCAGCTTCTTACCGCGCAGCTGGAGTAGAAAAATCAGGCCCAGAATGAAGAAGACAATCAGCGCCAGCAGGCTGTTGCGCATCGAGCCGGTGACCTGGTTGATGATGCCGAAGGTGGCCGTGCCAATCACAATGCTCAGCTTCTCGGTCACGTCGAAAAAGCTGAAAAAGGCGGCCGAATTGGGCGTATTCTCGGGGATGATTTTGGAGTAGGTGCTGCGGCTCAGGCTCTGGATGGCGCCCATGGTGAGGCCGATGACGGCGGCCAGCGCGTAGAAGCTCCAGCCGGCCTGCACAAAGTAGCCCGCAATGCAAATCAGCATCCAGATGAATACCGACCAGCTCAGGGCCCGGGTATTACCGATGCGCTCGGAGAGCTTGGCAAACAGGTAAGCGCCCGCAATGGCTACCACCTGGAGTAGCAAAATGGTGAGGATGAGCGCGCCCGATTCGAGGTGCAATTCATCGGTGCCGAAGAGCGTGGCCACGTACATCACCGTTTGCACGCCCATGTTGTAGGTGAAGTAGGCAAGCAGAAATTTCTTCACGTTGGGCAGCTGCTTGAGCTGGTCCCACACCTTGCCCAGCTCGCGGAAACCGTTGAGCAGCCAGCCGCCCTCGGCGGCGGGGGCGTCGGCCGGGCGGCCGCGGTCGGGCGGCAGTGTGGCAAAAGGAATCTGGGCGAAGCCGGCCCACCAGATGCCCGTGAGCAGGAAGGAAATTTGGGCGGCGCGCTCAGCATCGATGCCGATTTTGTCGTGAAACTGGTTAATCACCAGGCAGGTCACCAGCAGAATCACCGAGCCGATGTAGCCCATCGAAAAGCCCTTGGCCGAAAGCGAATCGAATTTTTCCTCCGAGCTGATTTCGGGCAAATACGAGTTGTAGAACACGATGCTGCCCGAAAAGCCCACCGTAGCCGCCACGAAAATGAACGTGGACAGCGTGAGCGTGGCCGGCGAGAAGAAGAACAGCCCCGCGCACGAGGCCGCCCCAATGTAGCAGAAGATTTGCAGAAACAGCTTCTTGCGCCCCGAAAAGTCGGCCAGCGAGGTGAGGAACGGGCTGACAATGGCAATGAGCAGGAACGACACTGAAATGGCGTAGTTCAGCAGCGACGAGCCGGGCACCATCATGCCCAAGAAGCTCACGGGGCTCTGGCCGCTGTCGGTGTGCGTAATCTGCTTGATGACGCTGGACCAGTAAATCGGAAAAATCGAGCTGGTTATCACCAGCGGGTACACCGAGTTGGCCCAGTCGTAAAACGTCCAGCCGGTGGTGATGCGCTTGTTGTCTTTTTCGACCGCGCCAGCGGCGGCGGCAGGTTGCGTCGGGGTTGGGGTCATAAGCGGGCGCCGGGATTGTGAAGGGTTGCGCCGGGGAAGGTAACGGGTTTTTACGGTTGGGGTTGGGAAGCAGCCCTTACCCGCCTTTCAGTGGCAGGATAGTAATTTGGCTCAATCCAAAACCTTCCCTGCTAAAATCATAAATATTATGGTGTTTGTTGTTACTTTATTTATAATCAATAAATTTATATATTTACTTAATTTCTCACCTTTTTTTCTGCGTCACTTATGGTACACTCCATTGTCTCACGCTGCCCCGGCTGGCGTTGTTCGGCAGCACTCATCGGGCTTTGCATGCCGCTGATGCTGAGCTGCAGCCAAGATGCTGACTCGCCGGCGCAGCCGTCAACCACCTATGGCCCAACCGTGCAGGTTGGAGCCGGCTCGGCCCGCAGCTTTGTCTCGGCCGATGCCAACGGCAACCCGATGGAAATAGGCGTGGCCCTCACGGCTACGGGCCTGACCAACCTGCCGGCCACGCCCATCTTGGGCACCATGTACGATGTGACCCTCCCCGCCGGCGGTGCGACCACCAAAATGCCTTTCGACCACATTTCTTTCGACTGGAACCCCAACGGCCACGAGCCGGCTGGGGTATACACCGTGCCTCATTTTGATGCGCACTTTTACATGCAACCCATGGCCGCGCAACACGCCATCACCCTCGACGACCCCAAGGGCGACATTTTTCCGGCCAGTACCAAGCTGCCGGCCGGCTACATCACGCCGCCCAACCAAGCGCCCAGCCGCACCGTGCCCATGATGGGCCGCCACTGGGTTGACCCCACCAGCCCCGAATACGCTCCCGGTGGCAGCTTCAGCCACACGTTTATCTACGGCACCTACGACGGGCACGTCACCTTCGTCGAGCCCATGTTCACGAAAGCGCTACTGGTGCCCAGCGTCAGCATCGAGCAGGCCATTAAGCAGCCTGCTTCCTACGAGGTCAGCGGCAAGTATTTCCCCAAGAAATATACCATTCGCTACGACGCCAACTCCAAGGAATACATCATCTCCCTGAAGGAAATGGAGTTGCGCTAGAGGCGTGTACAGCTGTTATTTGGCCGCTCTGCCCGTACCTTTTGTGTTGGGTGGGGCGGCACTTCTGTTTTAGAAGAATTGGGAACAGATGGCCTGGGTTCCGTTGCCGCCTCGGCACTGGGGCACTACAACCCAACAGGCCCGCCGGAGTCCGACGGGCCTGTTGGGCAACATGCTGAGCGAACAATTACCCGTTTACCGAGCCCATCATGGCGGCCGGGTAGCGCAGGCCGGCCGCGGCCTTACCCTTGGGTGCAATTTCGTCGAGTTGGGCCAGCTCATCCTTCGTCAATTCCACTTCCAGCGCGCCGAGGTTTTCCTCCAGGTACTGCACGCGCTTGGTGCCGGGAATGGGCACCACGTCGTCGCCCTGGGCCAGCACCCAGGCCAGGGCCAACTGGCTGGCGGTGCAGTGCTTCTGCTGGGCCAGGTCCTGAATACGGGCCACGAGGTCAAGGTTTTTCTGGAAGTTCTCGCCCTGGAAGCGGGGCGTGTGGCGGCGGTAGTCGTCTTCGGCCAGGTCCTCGAAGCGCTTAATCTGGCCCGTGAGGAAGCCCCGGCCCAGCGGCGAATACGGCACAAACCCCACCCCCAACTCGCGGATGGTGGGCAGAATTTCGTCCTCCGGCTCGCGACTCCAGAGCGAATACTCGGTTTGCAGCGCCGCGATGGGGTGCACCGCCACGGCCCGGCGCACGGTGGCCGGCGCGGCCTCGCTCAGGCCCAGGAAGCGCACTTTGCCTTCCTCCACCAGCCGGCTCATGGCTCCCACGGTTTCCTCAATGGGCGTGCTCGGGTCGACGCGGTGCTGGTAGTACAGGTCGATGTGGTCGGTGCCGAGACGCTTGAGGCTGGCTTCGCAAGCAGCTTTCACGTACTCGGGCCGGCCGTTGATGCCGCGCTTGGTGGGGTCGTTGGGGTCGCGCTGAATGCCGAATTTGGTGGCTAGCACAATGCCATCGCGCTTGCCCTTGAAAGCGCGGCCCACCAGTTCCTCGTTTTTGAAGGGGCCGTACATGTCGGCGGTGTCGAAGAACGTCACGCCCAAATCGAGGGCGCGGTGCAGGGTGCGGGTGCTTTCGGCATCGTCCTGCCCGGCGTAGAAGTCGGACATGCCCATGCAGCCCAGGCCCAGGGCCGATACGGTGAGGCCGGAGCGGCCCAGTTGGCGGGTTTTCATAAGTGGTGGATTGGTGGAGTTGTGGGTGAGTGGATTGGTAGATGAGGAGGTTAAACTCTGTCATCCTGAGCATTCTGCGCATAATAAGCAGAGGCGAAGGACCTTCTCACGTCTGAACTGTTTGCAGTGAATCCAAACGCCGCAGCCATGAGAAGGTCCTTGGCTACGCGCAGGATGACAAACCAGTTATGCTAGGCTTTTGATTTGACCGATTTTTCCGCGCTGCCGCCACAGCTGCCCTCCCTGCCGCCTCACCCGTTCCGCGGTCCCGTCACAACCTTCCTCCCTACCGCCACGCCTCTCCTCCCTGCCGCCCCATCCTTCCGCGGTCCCATCCCACCGCTCCTCCCTCCCGCCTCACCGCTCCGCGCTGCCGCCGCACCTTTCCACTGCCCCGCCCCGCCGTACCTTTGCCCCGTGAAAAGCTCCCTCAAAAACGCCGTTTGCGCGGCCGCCGCGCCCTTCCTGCTGCTGGCCGCCTGCTCCTCGCCCAACAAGCCCATCAGCGAAGGAGCCGCTCCCTCGCCCGCCAGCGCCGCCGAAATCGCCCTGATGGCCACCCACGACTCCCTCATGTTCCAGACCGACGAGCTGATGGCCCGCAAAGGCAAGCTCTCGGGCTACCACTCCGAGGCCCCCGCCCCCTACATCCACGGCCTCACCGCCGCCGACAACGCCATGATGGCCTGGATGCACCAATACAAAGCCCCCGACAGCACCGCCACCCCGGAGGCCCGGCTTGCTTACTTCCAGCAGCAGCAGCAGCAGTTGGCTGTAGTGCGCCGCCTGTTCCGCTCCTCGCTCGATTCGGCCACCAAATTCCAGGCCCAGCACCCCGCCGCCGGCGACGTGGCCCCCGCTTCCAAATAACCCCCACCCCATGACGCTGAAACGCCTGTTGCTGCTGCCGGCCCTGGCCGGCACGCTGCTCGCCCCCGCTTGCACTGCCCCGCCCAAGGAAGCCGCCCAGCTGCCCATCCTCGGCGAGCGCGACATCCGCCCGCGCGCCGACGGCGGCCCCGCCGACACGCTGGCCACGCCCGTGCCCGCCTTCGCCCTCCGCGACCAGGCCGGCCAGCCCGTGAGCAATGCCACCTTCGCCGGCCGCGCCTATCTCGCCGATTTCTTCTTCGCCACCTGCCCCGGCATCTGCCCCAAGCTGCAAAGCGAGATGCTTTCGGTGTTCAAGCTCTACCCCACCGACGCACGCCTCGGCTTCCTCTCCATCACCATCGACCCCGCCCACGACTCCACCGCCGTGCTGCGCGACTACGCCCAGCGCCTGGGCGTGCCCGATGCCAACCGCTGGCACTTCGCCACCCTCGGCGACCGCGCCGCCACCTTCACGCTGGCCAACCGCTTCCTCACCGGCGTGATGCCCGACACGCAGTCGCCCGGCGGCCTGGCCCACAACGGCACCCTCGCCCTCATCGACGACCGCGGCTACATCCGCGGCGCTTACGACGGCATGAATGCCCAGGAAGTTGCCCGCCTCAAAGCCGAGTTGCCGCTGCTGCTGGCCGAAATCGACGCCCGCAAAAAGGGCGTGGCCGGGCGGTAGCGTTGGTTATTTTGATTTGAACAGGTCTGTCATCCTGAGCGCAGCGAAGGACCTTATCACGTTAGAACGACTTGCCGTAGCGCTAACGGCGCAGCCGTTATAAGGTCCTTCGCTAGGCTCAGGATGACAAATAGTCCCCTTCCCCATGCCCCTCCGCCGCCTCCCCGGTTTCCTGCTGTTGCTTGTGCTGCTCCCCGGCTGCTTCAGCAACAACCGCCACCAGGGCGAGAAGCTATATGCCCAGCACTGCGCCAACTGCCACGGCGATAAGGGCCAGGGCATCGGTCGCCTCATCCCGCCGCTGGCCGGCTCCGACTACTTGGTGGACCACCGCGCCGAGCTGGCCTGCCTGCTGCGCAACGGCCAGAACGAGGTGATTGTGGTGAACGGCATCGGCTACCACAACATCATGCCCGGCAACAAGGGCCTGAGCCCCGCCCAGCTCACCAACCTGCTCAACTACATCGAGAGCCACTGGGGCAACGAGGCCGCCCCCCGCACCATCAGCGAAGTGCAGGCCCAGATGGATAAGTGCCATTGAGGGACCTAAACGGTATAGGGGCGGGGCCTGCCCCCGCCCGGACGTTCGCATCGCCCGAACGGGTCCGTTCAATGAAGGGCGGGGGCAGGCCCCGCCCCTACCTCGTTCACCCCCCCAACCCGCCTTTCCCGCGCCCGAAACCCATTTTTTGCCGTAGATTGCACCCCTAACCCCACTCGCATTCCAACTCATTATGGGCCTGTTTGATTTCCTGAAAAATAAACCCGCCGACACCCCGGCAACTCCTCCCCCCGCTACCCCCAACGCCACCCCCGCCCCGGCCGACAAGCCCGCCGGCGGCCCCCGCTACCAGGGCGCCAAGTTCACGGCCCCCGTCGAGCCCGAGCCCGTGGTGCCCACCTACCAGGTACCCGAGCCCCAGCCCTTGCCTTTCGAGCCCGAGAACGTGCTGGAGCAGCTATTGCTGCTGGCCGCTACCCAGGAGGAAGCCCGCCCCGCCTTCTACCAGGCCCTGCTCCAAGAAGAAATTCTCATGATTCTGGCCCCCATGGAGGGCATCGAGCCCGGCGAAGTAACGCTGGCCGAAGGCCAGGAAATCCAGCTTCAGGTGCTGAGCGACGGCAAGCTGCCCATCTTCAGCTCGCCCCCGCGCCTCACCGACGGCGGCATCGATAACGGCCCTGTGAGCTACGTGCGCATCCCCGGCCACGCCTTTTTCAACATGATTCAGGGCCAGGATTGCGTGCTCAACCCCTTCTCGCCCGCCGGCAAAATTCTGCCCAAAGACGAGCTCGCGGCCCTGCTCGCCGGCCAGCTCACCGGCCCGCTCTCGCCCGCTGGTGGCGACGCTCAGGTGCTGCTCAGCCAGCCCGCCGAAATGCCCGAGGGTGTAATCGAGGCCGTAACGGCCTGGGCCGCCACCCAACCGCACATCGAAGCCGCCTACCTGGCCCAGATGCAGGTAGCCACCAACCCCGATGTGCCCCGCCTGCTGCTCGCCTTCATCAGCAGCACCCCCGACCCCAGCTTCATGCAGGAGCTCGGCCCCGTACTCGAAGGCAAAACCAACGCCTACCAGTTCATCGATTTGATGCTGCTGAACCCGGAATCGGAAGAGGGCGTGAACCCCTACTTCCGCACCATCGCGCCGTTCTACCTCTTCGGCCAATAAGCCGAACGAAATAGGGCGCCTGTGGCGTGCGCGCCATCTTCTCTGCTCTTCTGGAACGTCATGCTGAGCGCAGTCGAAGCATCTCTCCCGCGCAAGTATCCCACTCGAATGGTTTACTCACTGCGAGCGAGATGCTTCGACTGCGCTCAGCATGACGTTCTTTTTTTAACGCTTTCCATTCGCCTTCCCTACCTTCCCCTTATGAAATTCGCCGCCCTTCTCCTGGCCCTTGCGCCCTTCGCCGCCCTCGCCCAAAAGCCCGCCCCGCTCCTGCCGCAAGCTGATGCCAATATTCAAAAGCTCGTCGATGAAATATCAGCCAAAAACCTCGAAGCCGACATCCGCAAGCTGGTTTCCTTCGGCACGCGCCACACCCTGAGCGACACGCAGAGCCCCACGCGCGGCATCGGCGCGGCCCGCAACTATGTGCGCGACGAGTTTCTGAAGTACAGCAAAGCCGGCGGCGGCCGCATGACCGTCGAGATAGACACCTTCACCGTGAAGCCCGACGGCCGCCGCATCAACAAGCCCGTACTGATGGCCAACGTGCTGGCCACCCTGCCCGGTACCGACCCGACCGACACCCGCGTCATCCTCGTCAGCGGCCACATCGACTCACGCGTGAGCGACGTGATGAACGCCACTGCCGACGCACCCGGCGCCAACGACGACGGCTCGGGCACTGTGCTGGTGATGGAGCTGGCCCGCGTGCTGGCCGGCCAGAAGTTTCCCTGCACCCTCAAGTTCGTGGCCGTGCAGGGCGAAGAGCAGGGCCTTTACGGCTCGGGCCACCTGGCCGAGCGCGCCAAAAAAGAAGGCTGGAACCTGATTGCGATGCTCAACAACGACATCGTGGGCAACTCCCACGGCTTCGACCCAGTGATTAGCGACGATAAGCATTTGCGCGTGTTCAGCGAGGGCGTGCCGGCCACCGAAACGCCCGAGCAGGCCAAAATCCGCCGCCAGCTCAGCTCCGAGAACGACGCACCCAGCCGCCAGCTGGCCCGCTACGCGGCCCGCATGGCCCAGCTCTACGGCCACGGCCACCAGGTCACCATCGAGTACCGCCCCGACCGGTTTCTGCGCGGCGGCGACCACACGCCCTTCAACCAGCAGGGCTTCGCCGCCGTCCGCTTCACCGAAATGAACGAGGATTTCACCCACCAGCACCAGGACCTGCGCACCGAAAAGGGCCGCGCCTACGGCGACGTCACCGAAGGCGTGGACTTCGCCTACCTGCGGCGCAACGCCGGCGTGAACCTCGCCACCATGGCCGGCCTGGCCCTGGCCCCCGCTGCCCCCGCCAAGGTCGAAGTTCTCACCGCCAACCTCACCAACCGCACCGAACTGCGCTGGCAGGCGCCCGCCGCCGGCCCCAAGCCCAGCGGCTATGTGGTGCTGGTGCGCGAAACCAGCGCCCCGCAATGGCAGCAGCGCTACCCCGCAGCGGGCACCACCGCCGACCTGCCCATCAGCAAGGACAACTTCATCTTCGGCGTGGCGAGCGTAGATGCCGCCGGGCACGAGAGCGTGGCCGTGCTGCCGGTAGTGGGGCGGTAGCGTTTTTCTTCACCTGTTTTCAAAAGCATGTCTGCAACTGCTTTTCAACGCGTTGATTTAATTAATTTCCGGGATGAGTGCGGGTATGCTTTCGAAGCATATGTAGTGAAGAAATTCTTTCGGGTGAATTCATCCGTTCGGTAGAAAGTGAACTGGGCTACACACTACCCGCTGCTTATATCGAACTAATGAAAATCCACAACGGCGACATTCCTTGCAATACCTGTTTTCCCACTAAATCAGCTACGTCGTGTGCCGAAAATCCTGTAGCCATAACTGGGATTGCGGGGATTGGGAGAATAAGACCCTATTCGCTTGGTAGAGCGTTAGGCAGTCGGTTTATGATTGACGAATGGGGGTGCGGAAATAGGGGTTTGCATTTGCGCCTGCCCTCCGGCAGGCCGCGACATCATTATGCTTGACTACTAGAGTTGCGGAACAACCGGTAAACCAACAGTCGTGCACGTTGACCAGGAATTCGATTACAAAATCACGTTCTTGGCCGAAAATTTTGCATCATTTATCACGGGATTAGTCAGCGAGAAGTTCTCTGCTATTTCTGCGTAATTCGGGTGGGGCGAGCGCGCCGCTGTCAATGCTTCGCTGATGCAGATTGTGGACGCTGCCACCAAAAGCCGGCGCACGAAAATTGAGCTGGCCGCAATCAGGGACGTGGAAATGCTCGAATCCAGGCAGAAAGCCGTGGCGCGCAAGGCAGAGGGTACTCGCGCAAACCGCGCCCGCGTCATCAAGGCGGTTTCAGAATTCACCAACGCGGCCCGTCGCTTCGCCCGCATGGCGCAGCAAGCAAAATAAGCGGCCCAATTTTAGGCTTCAGAGCTGGCCAGCAGCTAACTTGCCGCTGTTTCACCCGTTTTTTTCCCCTCCCCCCTTTTTTATGAACAAACTTTTTCTCTCTTGCCTGGGGCTTTGCCTGCTGGGCTTTACCGCCCAGGCCCAATGGGTAAACAAACCCATTGGGTTTGCCGCCGATACGTACCCATTCTACACAGATGCCATTGATGCAAACACGGCCTGGGTAGTGGGCAGCGACTTTATTTCGAGCAGCTACGTGCCGGCCCAAGTGGCCCTCACCGTGAACGGCGGGCAGACCTGGACGGTGACCACAATGCCGGTCAGCACTGCCGACGAAGAAGAATTCACGGCGCTTTCGGCCGTAAACGCGACCACGGCCTGGGCCACTACCGTGATTTCGGGAGTGGAAGCCCGGATTATCCGCACCACCAATGGCGGGCAAACCTGGACCACGCAAAGCAGCCCCACCGTGTATGGCAACCCGGATAGTTACCCGGACATGATTCACTTTTTCTCGACGACGGACGGGGTCACCGTGGGCGACCCTGTTGCGCCATCGGGGCCGATGGAAATGTTCACGACTTCGAACGGGGGCGTGAACTGGACGCCGGTGGCGGCGCCGCCGGCGGCGCAGGCCAACGAATACCCGTTGAGCACGCCGCCGGCAGCCTTTGGCAACCACATCTGGTTCGCGACCTCGCGGGGCCGGGTATTCCACTCCACCGATAAGGGCCTGACGTGGACGGTGGCCACCGTGGCCGCGGGGGCAGTAAACATTGGCACGCTCGTGTTTCGCGATGCGCAGAATGGCCTGCTCTCCATACTCAACCCCACCTCTACCGCTCACCGGCTCTACCGCACCACCGATGGCGGGGCCACCTGGGCTGCCGTTACGTACACGGGCCCGCTGCATGGCACGGGCTTGAGCGTGGTGCCGGGCACGTCGCAGTACGTATCGGCCGGGGCCGACATTGGCAACGGCGACCAAGGCTCGTCGTACTCGCGCGACAACGGCCAAACCTGGGTTTCGCTCGAAACAACCTACAACCACTTCGTTACGGAGTTCGTGAGCAACACCGTTGGCTGGTCGAGCGCGCTCGATTTTAGCGGGATGCAGCTGAACCCAGGAGCCAACCGCTACAGCGGCACTGCCCTGGCGACCCGTACCGACGCGGCCCTGCAGGCCAGCCTCACCGTGTCGCCCAACCCGGCCCTGGGCGGGCGCTTTAGCTTGCGGGCCAGCCGCACGGCGGCCAACCCGGCCACGGTGCGGGTGCTCGATGCCACCGGCCGCCTGGTGCAGCAATTACCCTGGTCAAACGCCACCGGCCTCGAACTGGACCTGAGCCGCGAACCAGCCGGCCTGTACCTACTCGAAGTAGAAGGCGCTACCGGCGTCGCCCGTCAGAAAGTAGTGGTGCAATAGCCGTCGGCTTCTTCGCCTTCGTCAAACAACAACGCCCCCTACCGTGGTAGGGGGCGTTGTTGTTTAGGAGGGGTGCCGCTTATTTTTTCGCGCCGGCCGCGGCCAGCACCTCCTGGTTCAGGCGCGTGTACTCCGCCTTCGACACCTCGTTCTTGTCGGCTTTCACGAGTTCCAGCGACTTGGTGGCGGCGGCAATGGCCTCCTGGTTTTTGCCCTGCTTTTGCAGCAGCTTGGCTTTCCAGTAGTAGCCATAATATTCGGTGGGGGTTGCTTTGATGTACTCATCGAGCCAGCCGATGGCGGGCGTAAGGTCTTTGCCGGCGTTGTAGTAGTACTGTGCTGCTTGTACGTAGGGCTTTTTGGCGCCTTGCATGGCCTGCGCAATCTGGCCCATCACAATACGGTCGGGGTCGGCGATGACGGGCAGGACCACCTGGGTGCGGTCCCAGCTCACAACGAGGTCGGCAGAAGCGGGCCGGAGGTTTTCCACGGTCAGGCTCATAGTTTCGACCGGGGCAGCCAGTTTTGTGGGCTTGGCTTTCACGCGCAGCACGTCGAGCGCCTGCTTGTAGTCGTAGCTGCCCCACTGGGCGGTGTCGCGGTTCAGAACAAAGGTCCATTCCTTCGCGTCGGGGATGGCGAGCAGCGCGTAAGCCCCGGCCGGCACCGGCTGGCCGTTGATTTTCACCTCCTCACCAAAACGCACTTTGGTGATGGTGTTGGCCCCCATGCGCCACACCGTACCGTAAGGAATCAGGCTGCCAAATGCCGTGCGGCCGCGCAGCGAGGGCCGCGAATACGTCAGGTCGATGTAGGAAGTAGAGAAGTTCTGGTGGATGCGCGTGGTTGGGCTCAGGGGCGGAATGCTGAGTTTGGTCTGGGCTTGGGCAGTGGGAGCCAGCAGCAAGCCAGCCGCGAGCAGTTTTAGGGAGTGCTTCATACCCGCAAAGAGGAAATATTAATGCCAGGGTTGCGGGGGAATTTATTTTCTCAATACGCAATAAGCACCTCTCACCAAAAGCCCTATTATTTAAATTTAGAGAATTGATTATCAGCAAACACTAATCAATTTGAGCTGCTGCAAAAGTCTGATTTACGGATTTTATGGTTGGCCCGGCAGTGGGGGCGGCGTGTTCCTTTGACACATCATTCCACCACTTCTTTTCTGCATCCCATGCCCCGCCTGCCGTTCCACCGCCGCCACCTTGCTGCCGTAGCCACCCTGTTGCCCGCTTTGCTGGCACCCACTTTCGTTCGGGCCCAAGCCGTTGGTGCCGAACCAGCTACAATAGAAACGACCCGCAGCTTCGAGGTACGGGGCGGCTACACGGGCGGCCGGTTCTCGCACAGCACCGATGACTTCCACTCCAGCATTAGCCTGTTTGGCGGCAGCGGCAGCTCGCGCACGGGCTTTCCCGTCGAGCACCGCTACGATGGGCTGATGCTTGGCGGCGACTACGTGCTGGCCCAGCACCGGCCCGACCGCCCCAGTATCACCACCCTGCGCGTGGGCCTCGATGTGCTGGGCGCCGCCGACCGCCTGCGCATCGGCGACGGCCGCCGGGCCACGGTGGCCCTGCTGGCCGCGCACCCGCACTTCAGCTTTGAACTGCAGCGGCACAAGTGGCAGACCCGCGTGGGCGTGGGCATGCTGGTGGGGCGCGTGGGCTATTACGGCCAGGACCAGGGATTCGACCTGCTGGCTACAAACACGGTGGTCGACACGGTGAACGTGGTGCCCACCTTCAGCCTGGAAATGAACTGGAACCACTGGGTGCAGTACGAAGCCGGCTACGGCGCCAACGGCCTGCTGGGCCTGGCCAACCCAACGTATTACGGGGGCCTGGGCACGGGCTTCGGGCCGCGCAGCCCGCTGGCGCTGGTGGTGGGCGTGAGCAGCGCGGCATCGCTGGCCTACAACCAGGCGGTTAGTTCTTTCGCCTATTCCCGCCTCACGCTGGCACCCGCCGGCCGCCCCTGGCAGGCCAGTGCTTTTGCCACGTTCGGCTCGGCGCAGTACCAGCGGGTGGCCTTGCAAGTGGGCTATAAGCTGCCGCAGAAAGGGGCGCCCGGCGCCCCCCGCTAAGCGGTGGTCTTCCCAACCGTTCCAATAGCCCTTTGCCCGTAGCAAGGGGCTTTTTGGTTGAGCAGCCCAACGCGTACAAAGGCGCAACCTGGTAACGGGGCAGGAAGAGCGTGGGCAGGCATCGCATGGTTGCGCACGATGCAGCAAACAACCCGGCGGCGCGGCCGTTCAACCTCCAGCGGCGGCTTAATTTCTAAGCTCAACGCCCTGTATCCACTCCTGCCCCGCTTGCCGCATGAAAATTCTCCTCACCGGGGCCACCGGCTACATTGGCCAGCGCCTGCTGCCCCTGCTGGCCGCCGCGGGCCACAACGTAGTATGCCTCGTGCGCGACCCGCGCCGTTTTGCCCTGCCCGATACCATGCCTGAAGCCTTGCATTCGCGCGTGACGACGGCCACCGGCGACCTGCTGCGGCCCAAAACCCTGGCCAGCCTGCCCACCGACATCGACGCCGCCTACTACCTCGTGCACTCGATGAGCAGCGGCAACGAGGACTTTTTTGCCCAGGAGCAGCAGTCGGCCCAGCATTTCGTGCGGTATCTCGACACGACCACCGCCCGGCAGGTCATCTACCTATCGGGTATTGCCAACGATGCCAACCTGAGCGTGCACCTGCGCTCGCGCCGCGCCGTGGAAAACGTGCTGAGCCAGGCCCAACACGCCAAAATCACGGTGCTACGGGCCAGCATCATCATCGGGTCGGGGTCGGCTTCTTTTGAAATCATTCGCGATTTGGTGGAGAAGTTGCCCGTGATGGTGACGCCGCGCTGGCTGAACTCGCGCTGCCAGCCCATTGGCATCCGCGACATCATGTTCTACCTCACCGCCGTGCTCGATAACGCGGCCTGCTTCGGCCGGGCTTTCGACGTGGGCGGGCCCGATGTGCTGACTTACCGCCAGATGCTGCTGGGGCTGGCCGCCGAGCGCGGGTATAAGCGTTGGATTGTGACGGTGCCCGTGCTCACGCCCCGGCTGTCGTCGTGGTGGCTGTATCTGGTCACGAGCACCACGTTTTCATTGGCCCAAAGCCTGGTTGAGAGCCTGAAGAACGACACCGTGTGCGACCCCGGCAAAAGCATCAGCGCCGTGGTGCCGCACACGCCCATGAGCTACCGCGCCGCGCTGGCGCTGGCCTTCACCCGCATCGAGCAGAACGAGGTGGTGAGCAGCTGGAGCGACGCGCTGAGCAGCGGCACCATGCGCCAGAACTACATGGATGCCATCCAGATTCCCAAAAACGGCATGTTCTTCGACCGCCAGCTGCAACCCTTCACGCGGCCGGTGGCCGAAGTGCTGGACAATATCTGGCGCATCGGCGGCGACCGGGGCTGGTACAAAACCGACTTTCTGTGGAAGCTGCGCGGGCTGATGGACAAGGCCGTGGGCGGCGTGGGCCTGCGCCGGGGCCGACGCTCGCCCTCGCGCCTGCGCGCCGGCGACCCGCTCGATTTCTGGCGCGTGCTGGTGGCCGACAAGCCCGGCCGCCGCCTGCTGCTCTACGCCGAAATGAAGCTGCCCGGTGAAGCCTGGCTGCAGTTCCGCATCGTGGACCAGCCCAACGGCACCCACGCCGTGGAGCAACTGGCCGCCTACCGCCCGCGCGGCCTGGCCGGCCGGCTGTACTGGTATTCGGTGCTGCCCTTCCACGGCATCATCTTCAAAGGCATGGTGAAGAACCTGGTGGAGTATGGGGAGACGCCGGCTTAGCTAGAACGTCATGCTGAGCGCAGTCGAAGCATCTCTACCGCAGCAGTAAATCAATGTCGATTGCAACGAAGCGGTAGAGATGCTTCGACTCCGCTCAGCATGACGTTCTTTATCACCCAAACAGAAGCTCCTCTACCCAAACACCGGCACCACGCGGCCCTCTTCCACCTTCAGCGCAGCATCGTACTTGTTGCCAGTTTTAGAAGAAATAAAGCCGCGGATGACGCTGGTTTCGCCCTTGCGCAGCAACTGCTTGAGCTGGGTTTCGGTGAGCTGCTTGCCGCCCCACTCGAAGGCCACCCGGAACTGGCAGTCTTCGCGGAAGCGCGAGCAGCCGTAGGCGGTTTTGCCTTTGAGCATGGTGCCAAGCTTGCACACCGGGCACGGAATCAGGCCCGAATCGGGGGCGGCGCCGGGCTTGCTGTCGGCCACCTGCAGCAAAATAGGCTGGAAGGCGGTATCGAGCCCGATGGCGGCGTCGAACTTCTGGCCCTCGGCGCCGATGAAGCCTTTCATCACCGGCGTGCGGCCTTTGGCGAGCAGGGCTTTTACCTGCGGGTCGCTGAGCTTCTTGCCGTGGACTTCGGCCGGCAGCCGGAACGTGCAGCCTTCGCGGAATCGCACGCAGCCGAAGGCCGTTTTGCCGCGCACCACGTGGCCGGTTTTGCAGGCCGGGCAGTAGCCGAGGCCGTTGGCCCCGGGCAGCGTGGCCGGGCCGCCGGGCTTGGCGGGGCGGCCGCCGGTCATTCCGGCGGGCACTTTGCCGCTGGCGGCCGCGCCCCCATTCTGGGCCGCCTGCACCGCCAATTCGGCGCTGCCCGACGTGACCATGCGGCCGCGCCCGTCGTTTTTCACCTCCGAAACCATCTCGCGCACCAAGGCCGAGAGCTCGCCCAGAAAGCCTTCCGACGACAACTCGCCGCGCTCAATCTGGCGCAGCTTGTGCTCCCATTGGCCCGTGAGCTCCGCTGATTTCAGCGTGGGGTTTCTAATCAGGCCAATCAACTCCACCCCCGTCGGGGTGGGCACGATGCGCTTCTTCTCGCGCTTGATGTAGTTGCGCTTGAACAGGGTTTCGATGATGGCGGCGCGGGTGCTGGGGCGGCCGATGCCGTTTTCCTTCATGGCCTGGCGCAGCTCCTCGTCGTCGATGTTGCGGCCGGCCGTTTCCATGCCGCGCAGCAGGGTAGCTTCGGTGTAGTCCTTGGGCGGCTGGGTCATCTTGCTTTCCAGGCGCGGGTCGTGCGGGCCGCTTTCGCCTTTCACGAAGTTGGGCAGCACCGTACTCACGGCATCGTCGTCGCCCTCGGCGGGCACACCGGCGGCGCCCGGGGCGGGCGCAGGCTTGGGAGCCGCTTGCTGGGTGGGGTCGCCGTACACCACGCGCCAGCCGGGATTTAGAATCTGGCGGCCGCGCACGCGGAAGGGACGCTCGGCGGCTTCGGCCAGCACCGTCGTGTTGCTCACTTCGCAATCGGGGTAGAAGGCGGCGATAAAGCGGCGCGCGATGATGTCGTACACGCTGGTTTCCATGCCGCCGCCGGGGCCGGCCGCGCCGGTCGGGATGATGGCGTGGTGGTCGGTGACTTTATTGTTGTTGAAAACCTTGGGCGTCTTTGGAATCTTGGCGGCCAGCAGCGGGCCGGTCAGCGCATCGTAGCCGATACCGCGCAGGATGCCGGGGATTTTCGGGTACTGGTCGTCGGGCAGGAAGGTGGTGTCGACGCGCGGGTAGCTCACGGCCTTCTTCTCGTACAGCGCCTGCACGATTTTCAGCGTGTCCTCGGCCGAGAGGCCCAGCTGGTTGTTGCACTGCACCTGCAACGAGGTCAAATCAAACAGGCGCGGCGGGGACTCGCGGCCTTTCTTAATCTCCACGTCGGTTACGCGCAGCGGGGCGGGGCGCACGGCTTCGAGGGCTTCTTTAGCTTCCTCCTCCGTCACGAAGTAGCCCAGGGCCCGCAGGCGGCTCTTGGTGTCGGGCGCGGCGTCGGCGTCTTTCGCTTTATCCGGTGACGCCATGTGGCTGAACAGGGTGCCGCGGTATTCAGTCTTCAGCACCCAGTACGGCTCGGGGCGGAAGTTCTGGATTTCGTGCCAACGCTCCACCAGCAGGGCCAGCGTGGGGGTTTGCACCCGGCCGATACTTAGGAGCTGCTTGTCCTGGTAGGTGGTGTATTTGAGGGTGAAAAGGCGCGTGGCATTCAGGCCCAGCAGCCAGTCGCCCACGGCGCGGCTTTTGCCGGCCTGGTACAGCGAGTCGAATTCCTTGGCCTCGCGCAGGTTGGCGAAGCCCTGGCGGATGGCTTCTTCGGTGAGCGACGAAATCCAGAGGCGCTTGACGGGCTTGCGGCACTTGGCTTCCATCAGCACCCATCGCTGAATCACCTCCCCTTCCTGCCCGGCGTCGCCGCAGTTGATGACTTCGGTGGCCTCGCTCACTAGCTTTTTGATGGTGTTGAACTGGCTGACCACGCCCGCGTCGCGGCGCATGAGCTTGATGCCGAACGTGTCCGGAATCATGGGCAGGTTGTGCAGGCTCCAGCGCTTCCACTCGGGCTGGTAGTCGTCGGGCTCCTTGAGCTGGCAGAAGTGGCCGAAGGTCCACGTCACCTGGTAGCCGTTGCCTTCCATGTAGCCGTCCATGCGGCGGGTGGCGCCCAGCACGTTGGCGATTTCACGGGCCACGCTGGGCTTTTCGGCAATGCAAACTATCACGGAATTCGGGTTGATTTTACGGGGCCGCCGAAGGGTTTTCGGCGTAGGGAATCAACAAAGGTAACCGCGAAAAAGGTCGAATCGGCGCAACTACGGCAGCCGCAGCATCAGCAGACCAAACTCGGTTTGAGCGCCCAAGAACTGCCGCAGCTGGGGCAAGTGCGCCACCATGAACGCGGCCAGCTGCCCCACCGGCACCTGCGCGTTCTGGAGAGCGACGATGCGCGGCGGAAACCCATTGGCAACCACCAATCGCACAAAATCTTCGTCCTTCGTGATGATGTCGTAGCCGTGCTGCCGGGCGTAGCGCCAGATACTGGTATCGGGGCTGTTATCGAGCTGGATATCCCGCACGTGCAGCACCACCTCGCAGTGCGGGCGCAGCTGGGCGGCCAGTCGCCACGACACGTTCTCATCGAGTAGCAGTCGCATACAAACTAAGCGGCGGCCAGCAGCACGATGCTCTCCTTATAGGCCGCGTAGAGCAGGCAGGCGCGTACGTGCGCTTCGGTAATGGCCGGAAAATCTTCCTGAATCTCGGCCGCGCTCATGCCGTTGGCCAGCATGCCGAGCACCTCGGCCACGGTGGTGCGGGTGCCGCGCAGAATGGGCTTGCCGAACCGGATTTCCGGGTTCAGCTCAATGTATTGGGGAATTGCGGCGGTGTCCATGGGCGTGGCGGCGGGTCGTTGTCGGGTCAAGTTACGCGGTTTTACTCGCTGCGTTCAGACACCTGCCGAAACGGTTTCCCGCCTACCCCAGCAGCGCCTTCAACTCGCGGTTCAGCGTCTGGGCCAGAAACCGGGCCTCGTCCAGCCGCGACTCCACGTAGCGCTGGGTGTCGGCGGTGTCGGGGGCGGTTTCCCACTGACGCAGCTCGGCCAGGGTGGCCAGGCGGGTGAGCGACTGCTGCACGGTGGCATCGAGGCGGGTGCGCAGCTCCTCCGACACGATGAGGCCGGTGGCCAGCGCGGCTTGCAGGCGCAGCAGTTCCTGGGCTACCTGGGCCAGGTCCTTCAGCAGCTTGCCTTCGGAGGGGGTGAGCTGGCGGGGGCGGCGGTCGATGACGCAGAGGCTGCCCAGGGGCTGACCCTCGGGCGAGCGCAGGGCCTGGCCGGCATAAAAGCCCAGGTGCAGCTGCTGGGCCACGTAGGGATTCACGAGGGTGCAGGGCGCGGCCACCACGTCGCGGAATTCGGTGAGGTCGTGGCTGAGGATGGCCACCGAGCACATGCTGTCTTCGCGGGGTACGCTCAGGGCTTCGGGCAGGCCCTCCTGGCCGATGAACACCACGTCGTCGGCCCGCACCAGGCTCACGAGGGCAATGGGCATGTCGAAAAGCTTGGCCACAATGCTCACGAAGTCGTTGAACACCTCCTGGCCCGGGGTGCCCAGCACCTGGTAGGGCTGCAGGGCCGCCAGGCGCTCGTGCTCGTAAGAAGGTAGCAGGCCTGGATATTGGGTGGTGTTCATCGTTAAGCTGAGGGATTCCGCTGCCAACTACCTGAATAGGTTAAAAGTTCGGCGGGGCGCGGGCGAAGGTACGGTGGGGCTAGCGTGCGTCTGCCAGTGTACTCAATCGAGCACTGCTTTGCGGCGCAACTCCACTACGCAGGCGCAACGAAACCCAAGCCACTCCTGTGGTCCGTCATATGGGAAGCTGGTCTTCAACGTGAAATCCAGAATAGAGTGCCCGAAGGAGCCGCCTTTGGCTACGCCGGGCGTGGCCGTTAGCTCGGCCACATTGCCCACCATGTTGAAAAGCCCATAGCCGTTGGGCGGGTTTGAGTAAGCGTATTGCGGAAAAGTACCGTCCGTAGCAGACCAGGATGTGCCGGGTTTTTCACGGCACCGAAAAGGGGCCAGCGTGTTGCCCACATAGCCCTTTTCGAGCACGTTAAACTCCATTCCAAAGATGGGCGCACCCAGTGGCGCGGCCTCGGCAATGGCTGGGAGACAACTGGCAAAATCGTTGCGCTCTCGCAGCAATCCCCGTTTATACTGCGCGGTACCCGGCACGGGCGGCCGCACCACGCCATAAGGCGCTTTTGTCGGGTCGAGCGCAGCAGCAGCGGCAGTCTCCCACTCGGCCACGGTGGGGAGCCGATAGGTGATAACGACATCATATTGTTGCAGCAGCTTCTTATGCTTCTTTTTGAAGTCGGCCGATTGCAGGTAGCCTTCCCGCACCTTGGCCGTGCGCCATCGGCAGTAGCTAACTACCTGGCTGTACGTAACGCCTACAACCGGGAAATGGCGAAAATCAGCGTACCCGTAATAATAAAACCGGCTTTTATTAATCGTGTCGTGCCGAGCGAACAGCCACCGGCGCAGGCGCAGCGTGTCGGGCAGTTGCGATTGATAAAAAGCGTTGGAAGAATCGTTGCGTAAGAAATGCAGGTATTCCATCCAATGCAGATTAGTCACCTCGGCTTCATCCATAAACAAGCTGTCGCCGACCGGCACCACTCCCGGCGCTTCTACGGAGCGCAATAGTGCCTGCCGCGTTTGGGCAGCGCAGGGAGAACCGAGCGTTATCAGCAGCGCCAGAACCCGCAATAGCATGTCGTAATGCTTCATGGCTCAAAGTAAGCAGTACGGAGCTCCGGCCCTCCCGCCGCCGCACCGCGCAGCCCACTCCGGACGTCCGCAGCGGCCTTCGCGCCGTGCAACGGGCACTCCGGAGCTCCGCAACAAGCATTTCCGGCCGCGCAGGCCGTTGCGGAGCTCCGGAGTGCCCGCCACCGTGGCGCGAAGGCCGCTGCGGACGTCCGCAACGCCTGTTTCGCACGGAAACGCCCATTGCGGAGCTCCGCAACGGGCGTTTCAGGAAGCAGCAGTCAGTATCAGCTTTTCGGAGCGATGCCGGGCAGCTGGCCTTTCTTTTTGCCGCCGCCCGTATCGGCCTTGCTCAAATCGAAAAACGCGGCGGCGCGCTGGGGCTGGTCGGCGTATTCGAGCAGCAGGGTGGCGTAGGCGCGGAACAGGGCGCGGCAGGTGGCTTCGCGGCCGTCGTGTAGGTCGATGCGCTGGGTGTCGGTGGTGGTGGCCTGGGTGTCGGCGCGCTTCAGGGCGTCGGCCAGATTGGGCAGGATGGTTTCGCGGCCCTCCTTGCGCAGCGGCGACGGGAACACCGTGGGCCGGTCATCGAGCGCATTCAGGAAGGCCTCGAAGGCATCTTCGACCTTGGTCTGGTTGGCCTTGGCCAGGCCGCCACGTCCGTTGGGGAAGATGGCCACGAAATCGGCGCTTTTCTCCTCGTAGTTGGGGATGACGAACTTGCGCTCCACCTTTTTCACGTAGGCCTTGAAATCAGCCAGCGCCTGCGCCAGGGTGACGACCGCGCCCCGGGCCGCCCCCGAGAGCTGGCCCACGTGGGTGGTGCGGTAGCCACCGAGGGAGGTAGCGAGGGCCGCAGCCACGGCCTGGAAGGCCGGGCCGCCCTGCTCCAGGGCTTGCAGGGTGAAGGCGGCCATGTCGGCAAACTGGTCGCGGTTGAGGCGCAGGTTCAGGAAGAAATTCTCGAACCGGGCGGCGTATTTGGGCTGGGCCATGCGGTAGATGTGGGGGTTGGTGGATGGATGGGCAAAAGGTAGGAATTTTTGCCGAACTGCCCGCCCGGTTTGATTTGTGCACAAAGCCGTTTGATGCCTGCTTTCGGCAGGCGGAGGCGCAGGGGGCCTTCGCATTCGCTACCAGGCAGCTAAAACGGGCATGCCGGCCACGCCCGCGCTCACCAGCCGCTGGCGTAGCGAACGCCGCGCCGCCGCCACAACCGGCCAGCCCAGCCCGCGTAGACACCGGGCACCCTCCCGCGCTTTGTTATGGCCCGTACCGTTGTTGGTTTGTTCACCAGTGTTTCCGAAGCCGAGTTTGCCGTTGCGCAGCTGCAAGCCGCCGGCTTTGCCGGCCCGGCCGTGCAGCTCGCCACCCGCGAAACCCTGCAGGCCCAGCACCTGCCCGGCCTCGAAGCCCCCACCGAAACCTTTCAGGACGGCGTGGTGCGGTTTTTCAGCAACATTTTCAGCGGCACGCAGCTCGATGATGCCGCCGCCCACATTGCCGCCACCGGCCCCGAGCACGCCGTCATCACCGTCGACACCACCACTGCCGCCGAAGCCGACCAGGCCCGCGAGCTGCTGGACCGCAACGGGGCCATCGACGTGTACAAGCAGCGCCCGCTGGCCGCCGCCACGCCCACCCCAGACGCGAACGAAATCGACCTTGAAGGCGACCTCGGCCGCGTGCGCGACGACGAGGAGTTGGACGCGAACGGGCTGACGACGCATTGATAGTTAAGAGCTGGGAGTTAAGAGCTGGGGCGCCTGTCATCCTGAGCGCAGCGAAGGACCTTATCACGTCGGAGCAGTTTACAGCAATCCGTTCAACCGTGATAAGGTCCTTCGCTGCGCTCAGGATGACCAGCGCCCCCAACTTTTAACTTTTAACTCCTAACTCTTAACTGATGCCCCTTCCTGCGCCAGCCGCAGCTTGCTATGCTTGCGGCCGTAGCCGAAGTAGATGACCATGCCCAGCGCCAGCCATACAATGAGACGCAGCCACGTTTCCCAGGGCAGCGAGGCCATCATCACCAGGCACACCACGATGCCCAGAATGGGCACCACCGGCACCCACGGCGTGCGGAACGAGCGCGGCGCATCGGGGTTGGTTTTGCGCATGATGAGTACGCCGAGGCACACCATCACGAACGCCAGCAGCGTGCCGATGCTCGTCATCTCGCCCACCACCGAAATGGGCACGAAGCCCGCAAACAGCGCAATGAACGTGCCCAGCAGCAGCGTCGACTGCGCGGGAGTGTTGAACGTGGGATGCAGCCGCGAGAACACCGGCGGCAGCAGCCCATCCTTCGACATCGAGAAAAATACCCGCGACTGCCCCAGCAAATCCACCAGAATCACGGAAGTATAGCCCACCAGAATGGCCAGAATCACGGCCGAGGACAGCCAGGCGTAGGGCGTTTTCTCGATGGCAATGGCCACCGGCGCGGCGCTGTTCTTGAACTCGGTGTAGTTGGCCAAACCGGTCAGCACGTGCCCGAACAGCACGAACAGCACCGTGCACACCGCCAGCGAGCCCAGAATGCCAATGGGCATGTTGCGCTGCGGGTTCTTGGTTTCCTGCGCCATCGTGGCCACGATGTCGAAGCCGATAAAGACGAAGAAAATCACGCCCGCCCCGCGCAGAATCCCGCTTAGCCCAAACTCGCCGAACGTTCCGGTATTGGCCGGGATGTAGGGTTGGTAGTTGGCGGGGTCGATGTACTGCCAGCCCAGGGCAATGAACACCAGCACCACCGCCACCTTCAGGGCCACCACCAGCGCATTGAACCACGCCGACCCTTTGGTACCGCGCGTCACGATGGCCGTAATGGCCAGCACGATGAGCATGGCCGGCACGTTCACGTAGCCGCTCACGGTGCTGCCGTCGGCCAGCGTGGCGCTTTCGAACGGCGACATCACCAGCCGCGCCGGAATGTGCAGCCCGTACTTGCCCAGAAACTTGATGAGGTACTGCGACCAGCTGATGGCCACCGTGGCCGCGCCTACCGAGTATTCGAGCACTAGGTCCCAGCCGATAATCCAGGCAAACAGCTCGCCCATCGTGGCGTACGAATACGTGTAGGCCGAGCCCGAAACGGGCACCAGCGCCGCAAACTCGGCGTAGCACAGCGCCGAGAAGGCGCAGCCCACGGCCGCCACCACAAAGGAGAGCGTTACGGCCGGCCCCGCATTGTTGGCCGCCGCGATGCCGGTGAGCGAAAACAGGCCCGCCCCAATAATAACGCCGATGCCAATGGCAATCAGGCTCACGCCGTTCAGGCTGCGTTTGAGAGTATTCGCCCCCGTTTCGGCTGCCTCCGCGCGGAGCAGCTCCAGTGATTTTTTCAACATAACCAGATAAATACGCGCCACGCCACCGCCCCACCCGGGGCGGCCGTGCCGCAAAGCAAAAAGCCCGTAAAAAGGAATTGGAATGGCCGGCCGCAGCGTCAGCTACGCGGCGTTAGCGCCCGCAATCAACAGCAACAACAGCCCGTCAGCATCCGGCCCGCCGATAACAAACGGGCACGAAAAAGACCAGGAAAAGCAAGCGAGGCAGCAGGAACAGCAGGCACGGCAGTTGTTTTTATATAATCAGGACTTGGCACCGGCCCGCGGTTGCGGGTGGTTGCCGGCGCGTCGTCGAGCCTGTCTCTCAGCGCCTCTGTATAAAAACAATCCTTCGGGGAGAAAGAATTGATGGCGCAAAGGTAGCGCCGAATGGCTGCCCGGGCCAACCGCAACTACCGCCCGGCAACCCCGCCGCGCCGCCGCGCGTATGGGCGAGGCATTTGGCTGGCGCGTATGTCCGCTTCCCACCACCTGCCCGATACCGCCAGTTCATGTCCGATACCGTTGTGCACGCCGAGCCGTATGGCCGCATGCTATTCTCGCCCGAAGTTCCGTGTTTCATCATCTCCTGGCAGGGCTTTGCCAACAGCGAGCAGTTCCGCTTCCTGATGAACCGGGGCCTGGAGCTCTACGAAGCCGAAGCGGCCCGCACCCAGCCCCTGGGCTGGCTCGCCGACACCCGCGACGTGCAGGCCGTGAAACCCGCCGACCAGGAATGGATGCGCACCGACTGGAACATCCGCGCTCACAATGCGGGCATTCGCCACGTCAGCTTCGTGGTGCCAGAAACGGTGTTCGGCCAGATTTCGGTGCAGAGCTACACCCACAACGTGGCCGAAACCAACGCCTACGAAATCGAAACATCCCAGCACCGCACGCTGCAGGAAGCGAAGGACTGGTTGAAAGCACAGATTCAGTAGCAGATTATTAACCGAGTTAAAAAGCGTCATGCTGAGCGAAGTCGAAGCATCTCTACCGCCAAAGTAATCATTTACTCTTGCGGTAGAGATGCTTAGACTTCGCTCAGCATGACGTTCTTTTTATAGGCAGTTTCGGTAGCTTTAAACCTACCGCCGCAGCGCCAGCCGCACGCCGGCCATCAGCCAGCGGCCGGGCATCTGGGCGCCCAGCAGGTCGGAGTATTTGGCATCGAACAGGTTCTGGGCCTGTCCTACCACCCATAGGCGCTCGGGCAGCAGCGCTACATCCAGCCGGCCGTTGATGACCACGTAATCGGGCGTGAGCTGGGCCTCGTTTGCGGTAGCGCTGGCGAAGGCTTGCTGGCCGGTGCGCTGCTTATACACCCCGCCCAGGCTGGCCGTGAAGCGGCGGTGCACCAGGCTCACATTGCCGCTCACGAGCTGCCGGGCCACGTTGCTCAGGTACTGCGACGTAATGTTGCCGTCCACGTTCAGATGGGTGTAGGTGTAGCCCACGCTGCCTTCGAGGCGCAGGCCCTTGCTTAGCTGGGCGCGGGTGCTGGCTTCCAGTTCCAGGCCCTGCGTGCTCACGGCAAACAGGTTTTCGGCCAGGCGGTAAGTGTAGGCCGCGTTCAGGTTAGCAAGCCCGGTTTTTTCAATAACCTGCGCGCCGGACTGGCTCACGTAGTCAATCAGGTTGCGGCCGTAGCGGTTGAAATAGGTGCCGCGCAGCGTCAGGGCCGGCAAGGGCTGGAAATCGAGGCCGCCCTCGTAGCTCCAGGTGCGCTCGGCGCTCAGGTTGGGGTTGCCAATGTTGAAGCCGTTGGGCACCGTGCCGGGCCGAATGGACGAATAATACTGCTCGGTGAAATTAGCCGCCCGAATGGCCCGGCCCACCGCTCCGCGCACCGTCAGCTTGTCGCCCAGGCGCTGGCTGGCCGTGAACTGGGGCAGCACTTCGGTGCCGTAAGCCTGGTCGTGGTCGACCCGCAGGGCCGCCGTCAGGTTCAGGCCGCTGGTGGGCGCGAGGCCGGCCACCGCAAATGCCCCTTGGTGCCACACCGAATGGATGCCCTGGTCGTTGCTGCGCACGCGGCGGCGGTCGGCCTGGCCGCCCAGGGTCAGCTGCACCTTGTCGGAAAAGCGCAGCTGGTGCTGGGCCTGCACGTTGAGGTAGTGCATGAGGTGACTGCTGGCCACCGAAGTGGGCGTGTAGCGGTAGTCATCGGTGCTGGAGTTGCCCACCAGTTGCAGCTCGGTGCGGGCGCGGGTGCTCCAGTCGTAGCGCAGCTGGCCCTGGTACCAGTCGCGCGAGGTGGTTTCGCGGGCGCGGTCGCTGGGCGAGTTCGTGTAGAAATTCTGGGCGTTGTAGTCGCGCCGGTCGAAGCTGGCGCGGGCGGCGGCGCTGAATTTCGGGCTGATTTGGTACGCGCCCGAGAGCGAGTAGGTGTTCAGCTTGAAATCGTTGCGCCCGCCGCCGGGCAGGTTCAGCAGTTGGCCGCTGGCAGTGTTGTTGAGGATGCCGCCCGCCAGGCGCAGGCCCTTGTCCTGGCCGTAAAAGCCGGCATTGGTGGTTTTTAAGTCGTATTCGCCGGCCATGAAGGTGCCGCCGATTTCCACGCCATCGGGCCGGTGAGTGGCGGCGAAGGTTTTGGTGACGATGTTGACGAAGCCGCCCACGGCATCGGGGCCGTAGAGGGCCGCGCCGGGGCCGCGCACTACTTCAATCTGCTCAATCTCGGCCGGTGTAATGGGCAGGTAGCCCGCGAAGTGGCCCGTGAGCGGGTCGTTAAGCCGCATGCCATCCAGCAGAATCAGCACTTGGTTGAAGGTGGAACCGCGCAGCGTAATATCGGCCTGCGTGCCGAAGTTGCCGCGGCTCTGCATTTCAATGGCCGGCAGCAGCCGCAGCAAATCATCAAGCGAGGCCACGGGGTACTGGCTGAGCGTGCGGCCCGAAACCACGGTCACGTAGCGGCCGGTCTGGCCGGCCACCTGGTCGAGGCGAGTGCCGTACACCGTCACTTCGTTCAGGGCGCGGGTGCTGTCGGCGGGGGTACTTTGAGCGAGGGCGTTAAAGGTGAAAACAGTGCAGAAAAACGGGGTGGTGTAGCGCGTAAGTCGCATTCATAGGTGGGTTGGTGGGGGTGCAAAGTTATGGCCGATGTAGGGGCGGGGCCTGCCCCCGCCCGGACGTGAGGGTCGCATGGCTCGCTGTTTCCACGATTCTGTTCTGTTACGGGCGGGGGCAGGCCCCGCCCCTACGGCTCTATCCGCTACTTTCGTGCGGCCAGCCGCAACGTCGGACCGGTACTCGCGTCCTTCGCGCGAAATCGATTTTCACTCACCCGAAGTTTCACTATGAAGCATCTTTTCGCGCTGGGCCTGCTGGGCCTGGCGGCTACTTCGCCGGCGTTCGCGCAGGCTCCCACCCCGCCGGCTGCCAAGCCCGAATCTCCCTACCGCGCCTCGGCCACCAAAGTCAACGACCTGGTGCACACCAAGCTCGACGTGCGTTTCGACTACGCCAAGCGCCACCTGCTGGGCAAAGCCTGGATTACCCTCAAGCCCCACGCCTACCCCACCGACTCGCTGCGCCTCGACGCCAAAGGCATGGACATCAAGGCGGTGTCCATGATGAGCGGCGACAGCGGGAAGGCCCTGAAATACAACTACGCCGATGGCATGAACCTGCGCATCAACCTGGGCCGCATGTTCAAGCCGGGCGAGGAATACACGATTTACATCGACTACGTCTCGAAACCCGATGAGCTGAAAGTGAAAGGCTCGGCTGCCATTACGGACGCGAAGGGCCTGTATTTCATCAACCCCGACTCGACCGTGAAGGGCAAGCCGGTGCAAATCTGGACGCAGGGCGAGACCGAAGGCTCGTCGGCCTGGTTCCCGACCATTGACCGCCCCAACCAGAAAACCACCGAGGAAATCTCGATGACCGTGCCCAGCAAGTACGTGACCTTGAGCAATGGCCGCATGGTGAGCAGCACACCCGCCGGCCCCGGCCTGCGCACCGACGTGTGGAAAATGGAGCTACCCCACGCCCCCTACCTGTTTATGATGGCCGTGGGCGACTTCAAAAAAACGACCGACACCTGGCGCGGCAAGGAGGTGAGCTACTACCTCGAGCCCAAGTACGCGCCCTTTGCCAAGCAGATTTTCGGCAACACGCCCGACATGCTGGAGTTCTTCTCCAACCGCCTCGGCGTGGAGTACCCGTGGAATAAATACAGCCAGATTGTGGCCCGCGACTACGTGAGCGGCGCCATGGAAAACACCACCGCCACCCTACACGGCGAGCAGGTGCAGATGACCGACCGCGAGCTGATTGACCGCGAGTACGGCTCCGAATCCGTAATTGCCCACGAGCTGTTTCACCAGTGGTTCGGCGACTACGTGACGGCCGAATCGTGGTCGAACATCACCGTAAACGAGACGATGGCCGACTTCTCGGAAGGCCTCTACGCCGAGCACAAATACGGCAAGGATGCCGCCGACTCGCACTACTACCGCTACCTGCGCCGCTACCTGAGCTCGCCCCGCGACGCCGCCAAAACGCTCGTGCGCTTCCACTACGACGAGCAGGAGGAGGTTTTTGACCTGGTGAGCTACCAGAAAGGCGGCGCCATCATGGACATGCTGCGCACCTACCTGGGCGACGACGTGTTCTTCGCCGGCCTCAAGAAATACCTCACCGACAACAAGTTCGGCAACGGCGAGGCGCACCAGATGCGCCTGGCGTTCGAGGACGTGTCGGGCCAGGATTTGAACTGGTTCTGGAACCAGTGGTACTACGCGCCGGGCCATCCGGTCGTGACCATCGATTACGCCTGGGACGCGGCCAAGAAAGCCGAAACCGTGACCGTGAAGCAAACCCAGGCCGGCCAGACCTTCCGCCTGCCCTTCACCATCGATTACTACGTGGGTGGCAAGGTGATGCATCAGCCCGTGACCATGACGGAGGCCACCCAGACCTTCACCATGCCCCTTTCGGCCAAGCCCGACCTGGTGAACGTGGACGCCAACAAGAAGACCCTGTGGCTGAAAACCGACAATAAAACGGCCGCCGAGTACGCCTACCAGTACGCCCACGCGCCCTTGTTCGTCGACCGCCGCGAGGCCATCGACGCCGCTGCCAAAGACCAGACCGTGGCCGCCAACCGCGCCACGCTGCTGGCCGCCCTCAACGACAAGTTCTACAACAACCGCCTGGCGGCTGTGGAGGCGCTGAAGCTGGATAATAAGGACGTGGCCAAAGTAGCCGCGCCCGCCCTGCGCAAGCTGGCCGCTTCCGAGAAAGAGCCCTGGGTGCAGGCTTCGCTGCTCGGCGCGCTGGCTAAGCTGAAGGATAAGAAGGACGAAGCCTATTTCACCAAGCAGTTCAGCAGCCAGTCATACAACGTGCAGGGTGCCGCCCTGCGTGCCCTGGCCGCCGTGCAGCCCGCCCAGGCCCTGAGCCGCGCCAAAACCCTCGAAGCCAACGCCCAAGGCCCCGTGGCCCAGGCCGTAACCGAGGTATATGCCAAAGCTGGTGGCCAGGCCGAGTGGGCTTTTGTGCGCGACAAGTTTGACGCCGCCCGCCCCCAGGGCAAGTTCAACATGATGGAGCCGCTGGCCACCATCACCGGCCGCCTCGACGATGCTGCTTCCATCAATGAAGGCATTACCCGCCTCAAGGATTTAGGCGTCAAGTACAAGAGCTTCGGGGCCGACCGCCCGGTGCTCAACTATCTGCAAGCCATTGCCAAAGCTCAGGCCGGCCGCCCACAGGCCACCGCCACCCAGCAGGCCGTCGACCAGGCCGTGGCCGCTGTGCAAGCCGCGAAATAATCATCTGTCATCCTGAACGCAGTGAAGGACCTTATCACGTTAGAACACGCCATTCCAGCATGATAAGGTCCTTCACTGCGTTCAGGATGACAGATTAACAAAATAGAAAAACAAAAAAGCCCTGCCGCGCATTGCGGCAGGGCTTTTTTTGTGGGTGGTCGGTAGGTATTCGGGGAAACGGAAAGATTGGTTGGGCCTACTTTTTCGTGGCCACTGCTTTTTTATCAACGGCTTCCTCTTTGGCCGGGTCGTGCTTGGGGCCTTCGTACGAGTTGGCGTCTTTGTCTTTCTCCGCTTCGTGGCCCACGGCTTCGGTAGCGTAGATGTGCTCCATGGCATTCATCACGTCGCGGCCGTCCACTTCCAGGTCCTTGAGCACGCCGTCGGCGATGTCGTAGACGAGGCCGTGCAGGCGGGGCGGGTTGTCGCCGCGCATGGCATTCTGGATGATGTTGGTTTTGGCCAGGTTGCGCACCTGCTCCATCACGTTCAGCTCCACGAGGCGGCGGGCGCGCTGCGTGTCGTCTTTGATGCGCAGGTACTCGGCTTCGTGCAGCCGGATGACGTCGCGGATGTTCACCAGCCAGTTGTCAATCAGGCCGTACTGCTTGTTGGCCGCCGCCGCGGCCACGCCGCCGCAGCCGTAGTGGCCCACCACCAGAATATCCTGCACGCCCAGCACTTCCACGGCGTACTGCAGCACGCTCAGCAGGTTCATGTCGCTGTGCACCACCAGGTTAGCAATGTTGCGGTGCACGAACATCTCGCCCGGGCCCGTACCCGTGATGCCGGAGGCCGGCACCCGCGAATCGGAGCAACCGATGAACAGGTACTTCGGCTTCTGGCCGGTGGCCAGGTTCTTAAAGAAATTGGGGTCCGTGGCGTTGCGGTCCGAAACCCATTTTTTATTGTTTTCGAGAATTTTGCTGATTCCAGCCATAGAGAGAAAAAATTTAGCGCCAGCTGGCTGCCGAAGCAGCTTCGCAACGGATGATGCCTGGCAGCCCAACCGGGCGACCAAGCAGAAAGGCACTGCCAAGGTAGCGCCAGTTGGTGGTTGAAACGTGGTAATTGTAGTGTTCTACGGCGGGAGTTGCACCACCGTTTAAGAGTCGCTTACGCGCTGCGGCGGCGGTAGCCATGCCGGCTGCCGTTGGCCACGCGGCTTATGATGAGCGGCCGCGTGCCACGCACCATCGTGAGCGTGGGCGCGGCACCTGCTGCCGGCATTGCGCCGGTGACGGCTGCGCCGAGAGCTGGAGCATCTGCTTGCGGCTTTGGAAGTTGGTCAGCGCTTTGTTCAGTCATATTGCAAGGAAAAGGAACGCGCATTCGCCTAATGTGCCCCCAGCGCCACCTGCCGGATGCCGCGCAGCTCCAGGTCGATGCCCCGGGCCGGGGCCGCCTGCCGAAACGCCTCGATGGCTTCGAGCACGTCGTGGTCGATGACGTCGGAGCGGGTACCGTCGAGGATGACGCGGCTATTAGTGGGCAGTTGCTCCAGCGTGGTCACGATGCTGGCTTTGTTGAGGAAGGATACGTGCTCGGGCAGACGCAGGTGTAGCGGGGCGTCGGAGTTTTCGGCGTTCTCTTCCGAGTTGTCGCGGCGCAGATAAGAGCCGGCTTTGGCGTTGTCTTTCAGGATAAAGAAGAAGCCCAGCACCAGCCCGATGCTCACGCCCTTCAGCAAATCGGTGAAGAGCACGGCCACGATGGTGATGATGAACGGCGTGAACTGCGCCCAGCCCAGCTGCCACTGCTTGCGGTATAGCGCCGGCGTGGTCAGCTTGAAGCCCACCAGCAGCAGCACCGCCGCCAGCGCCGAGAGCGGAATCAGGTTCAGCACCGCGCCCAGAAACAGCAGGCTCGTGAGCAGCAGCAAGCCGTGGATGAAGGCCGACATCTTGCTTTGCGCGCCGGCTGCGATGTTGGCCGACGAGCGCACAATCACCGCCGTGAGCGGCAGGCCGCCCAGCAGGCCGCTCACCAGATTGCCCGCGCCCTGCGCCAGCAGCTCGCGGTTGGTGGGCGTGTGGCGCTTTTGCGGGTCGAGGTTGTCGACGGCCTCCACGCTGAGCAGCGTTTCGAGCGAAGCCACGATGGCAATGGTGAAAGCCACGCCGTAGGTGGCGGGGTTGCGCAGGGCGTTAAAATCGGGGAAGGTCATTTCCTGGGCCAGCTGGCCCAGCGACGACAGCACCGGCAGCTTCACGAGGTGCTCGGGGCGCACCTGTATCTCGGGTGCCACAGCTTTCAGCAGTTGGTTGATGCCCACCGCCGCCAGCACGGCCACTAGCGCGCCCGGCACCAGCCGCGCCCAGGGCTGCCGCTTCACCGGGGCCGTGTTCCAGAGCAGCAGAATCACCAGCGACACCACCCCCACCAGCACCGAGCCGGGGCTCAACCCCTTCATGGCCGCGCCAATGGCCGAGAACGTGTTCAAGCCGTTGAACTGCAGGAAGTTCATGTCCTCAAAATAGTCGGCATCGGCTCCGAAGAAGTGCGGCAGCTGCTTCAGAATCAGAATGATGCCAATGGCCGCGAGCATCCCACGAATAACCGCCGCCGGGAAATACAGGGCAATAATGCCCGCCCGGGCCAGTCCCAACCCAATTTGGATAACGCCGGCCACGGCCGTAGCGGCCAGAACCGCCGGCCACGAGCCCAGCGTTGAAATGGCCGACAGCACCACCACCGTGAGGCCGGCCGCCGGCCCGCTCACGCTCACCGCCGAGCCGCTGAGCAAGCTCACCAGCACGCCGCCTACGATGCCCGCAATCACGCCCGCCAGCAGCGGCGCCCCCGAGGCCAGTGAGATGCCCAGGCACAGCGGCAGCGCCACCAGAAACACCACCAAGCCCGAGGGCGCATCCTGCCCAATAGTGCTGAACAGCGACGCTTTCGGCCGGGGCTCGGGAGAAGCAACCGGCGTCGCGATGGGTGTACCGGTTTGGGCCGGCGAAGAAATTACCTGGGTCATGGGCTTGTGCGTGCAGCCAAGCCGAAAATCTGGCTTGGGGGGAATTCTGAATGCAAGGTTACCGAGGCGCTATTAAGGTCGAATTAAAGAGAAATTAAAAGGGGATTAAAAGCGGGATTAATCCGCAAAATGACGGTCATGCAGAGCGCAGCGAAGCATGACCGTCTTTGCCGTCGTTCTTACTTTGCTGCCACTGGCCATTCCAGCCACACCTGCGTACCCTGGCCGGGCTCGCTTTCCACGCGCACCGTGCCGCCGTGCAGCGCCATGATGCGCGCCGCCAGCGGTAGCCCAATTCCGTGCCCCGGCACCGCCCGCGCCGAGGCCGCCCGGAAAAATGGCACGAACACCTGCTGTAAATCGGCGGCCGACAGCCCGGGGCCTTCGTCGCTCACCAGCAGCGAAAGATGCTGGCGGGTGCGGGCCAGCGTGGCCGTCACGGTGCCGCCGGTTTGCTTCGAGAACTTGCAGGCATTGTCCAGAATATTGAGCACGGCCGAAAGCAGCAGCGCTTCGTTGCCGCGCACGATGAAAGACTCGCCCTCCCCGAAATCAAGGTCGACGCGGCAGGTGGGATGGCGGCGCAGCAGCTGCTCGTGGGCCTGCAGCAGCAGGTCGTCGAGGCTGACGGGGGCCATGGGCACCTGCGAAGGGTCGTCGGAGGCGCGGGCAATCTGCAGCAGGCCGTTGGTGAGGCTGTTGAGCTGCCGGGCCGAATCGAGGGTGCTTTGCAGCACGCGTCGGTATTCGGCCGGCGGCCGCTCGGCCTGCAGCAACGACACCTCCAACTCGCCAATGAGGGCGGTGAGCGGCGTGCGCAGCTCGTGCGAGGCATCGCGCACGAAAGTGCGCTGGCCCACGAAGGCGGCTTCGAGGCGGTCGAGCAGGCGGTTGAAGCGTTGGGTGAGCAGGCCGATTTCGTCGGTGGCTTCGCCGGTACGGGTCAGGCGCTGGCTCAGGTCGGTGGCGGTGATGCCGTCGACTTCGCGCACCATGCGACGCAACGGGCGCAAGGCCCGCCCGGCAAAAAACCAGCTGCCCGCGCCCGCTGCCATTACTGCCACCAGAAAGCCCAACGCTAGCAGCTGCCGCAGTTCAGCCAGCTGCTGGCGGCTGTCCTCGTCTACCGACGAGGCCACTACTACCAACGGCCCCAGCCGCTTGTCGTGGTAAAGCAAGCCTACCGTTTCGTGGTAGTTGGTTTCGGGCTCCAGCACGGCCTGGCCCTCGCGGCGCACTTCGGCCAGCCAGGCTGGCGGCGCGGGCCGGGCCGCCCCCTGCCCTTCCCGGAAAACCAGTTGGTTTTTGGCATCATACACCCGCCCCTGCTCGGCCGGCAGCGTGCGGTAGAGTTGGCGCAGGTAGCGCCGGTACGAGGCTTCCTCGCCGGCGTTGTCGCGGTCGTCCTGCCCGGCCACGTAGGCGTGCCCTACCACCAGCGTGCGCTTGAACAGGCTCTGGGTGAACTCATCGCGCCGTGACTGCTGCGTGGCGAAATAAATAACCAACGCAAATAGCAGCAGCGTCACGGCCAGAATAGACCCGAATTGCAAAGCAAGGCGAAGGCGAATGGACATGTTCAGTGTTACTGGCTTTAGAGAACGTCATGCAGAGCGCAGCGAAGCATCTTGCCCGCCACCACCAATATTTTTGGTTGCGTTGCGCAGTAAAGATGCTTCGCTGCGCTCTGCATGACGTGCGCTTTCAATCCCCAGCACGAATTAACCCTCGTTTTTCATCACGTACCCCATGCCCACCAGCGTGTGAATCAGCTTGGGTTCAAACCCCTTGTCCACCTTCTTCCGCAGGAAATTGATGTACACGTCAATCACGTTCGAGCCGGTATCAAAGCTCAAATCCCAGACGTGTTCCAGCAAATCGGCCCGCGAAACCACGCGGTTCTGATTGCGCAGCAGGTATTCCAGCAGTGCAAACTCGCGGGCGGTGAGCTGGATAGCCTGCCCGGCGCGCTCCACGCGCTTAGCGCCGGGGTCGAGGGTGAGGTCGGCCAGATGCAGGACGGCTTTGGGGGCGGGCGCTTCGGTGCGGCGGCGCACGAGGGCACGCAGGCGGGCCAGCAGCTCATCAAACGCGAAGGGCTTGACGAGGTAATCATCAGCGCCGGCGTCGAGGCCGCGGATTTTATCGTCGGTTTCGCCTAGCGCGGTGAGCATGAGGATGGGCACGCCGGGGTCGTGGGCGCGCACCTGCCGGCACACTTCGAGGCCGCTGAGGCCGGGCAGCATCTGGTCCAGAATCAGGCAATCGTAGCGGTTTTCCTGAGCGCGGCGCAGGCCCAGCAGGCCATCGGCGGCGAGGTCGACGGTGTAGTCCTGCTCTGTCAGGCCTTGGTGCAGGAAGGCGGCTACCGAGGGTTCGTCTTCAACTAAAAGGATTTTCATGGGGCGGGAAGGTAGCGCCGTTTCGGAAAACGGGCCGCGTTGGTGGTCATTGATGAACGGATTACAGGAACTGTTTTGAACTTGCTCCGAGCAATTGCTAACGCGTTGTATATCTGACAATACAACGCGTTAACGGAAGCAATAGCCGCAAGATTCGGGCGTTTACGTGAATTAGACAAAAATTTACTACTACCTTCTTTTCGCTGATTAATAACCTTCCAGCTTCGTCCGGTTGTGCTTAACGCTGGCCCGGGACTCCTGAATAGCAGCGCCGGGCAAAACACGAGGGAAAAGGCACCCGTAGGCAAATAGCAGTACCCGAAACCCTAAGCTATTCGCCCTTATGAGCCAAGTTACCCAAGCTCCGCTCGGCCGCCCACCGGTGGCCCTGGCCCCCACCCAGCCCGTCAGCCTCAACATCAACGGCGAGGCCCACACCCTCCAGATTGCGCCCTGGACCACCCTGCTCGACGCCCTGCGCGAATACCTCGACCTGACCGGCACCAAGAAAGGCTGCGACCACGGCCAGTGCGGCGCCTGCACGGTACTGGTCGATGGCAAGCGCGTCAACTCCTGTCTCTCGCTGGCCGTGATGCACGAAGACTCGCACATCCAGACCATCGAAGGCCTCGGCACTGAGGACAAACTGAGCCCGCTGCAACAGGCGTTTATCGACCACGACGCCTTCCAGTGCGGCTACTGCACGCCGGGCCAGATTTGCTCGGCCCAGGGCCTCATCAACGAAGGCAAGGCCAAGACCGAAGCCCAGGTGCGTGAGCTGATGAGTGGCAACGTGTGCCGCTGCGGCGCCTACAGCAACATCCTGAGCGCCGTGATGGAAGTGCTTAATAACGAAGGATTAATCATTGAGGACAAAGGCTGGTCGGCTGGCGCGACGAAGCCGGACATGGCCCCGGTTGAACCGCCGAAGAAATAATCCTTCACTCCTCATTTTAGTAAGATGAACAGTTTCACTTTCACCCAAGCCACCGCCGTGGCGGGCGCCGTGCAGGACAAAGCCGCGCACGACGATGCGGCCTACATTGGCGGCGGCACCAACCTGATTGACCTGATGAAGGAAAACGTGGCCCGCCCCACGCACCTCATCGGCCTCAAAAAGCTCGGCCTCGACACCATCGAAACCCTGCCCGACGGTGGCCTGCGCCTCGGCGCCCTCGCCACCAACGCCGACACCGCCTGGCACCCCGAAGTCGAGAAGCGCTACCCGCTGCTGAACCAGGCCATTCTGGCCGGGGCCAGCCCGCAGCTGCGCAACATGGCCACCGACGGCGGCAACCTGATGCAACGCACCCGTTGCTACTATTTCTACGACCTGGCCACGCCCTGCAACAAGCGCGAACCCGGCTCGGGCTGCTCAGCCATCGGCGGCTACAACCGCGTGTGCGGCATCTTGGGCACCAGCGACCAGTGCATCGCCACCCACCCCTCGGATATGTGCGTGGCCCTGGCCGCCCTCGATACCACCGTGCGCGTGAGCGGCCCGAATGGCGAGCGCACCATCAAATTTGAGGATTTCCACCGCCTGCCCGGTGACCATCCCGAGCGCGACAACACCCTAGAGCCCGGCGAATTAATTACCGGCCTCGACCTGCCCGCCAAAGGCTTCGAGAAGAACTTCAGCTACCTGAAGCTGCGCGACCGCACCAGCTACGCCTTCGCGCTGGTGAGCGTGGCGGCGGCGCTGGAGCTCGAAGGCACTCTTATCAAGGATGCCCGCTTGGCGCTGGGCGGCGTGGCCCACAAGCCCTGGCGCGACAAGGAGGCCGAGGCCATGCTCGTCGGCCAACGCGCCACCGCCGATACCTTCCGCCGCGTGGCGGCCAAGGTGCTCGAAAACGCCAAAGGCTACGGCGCCAACACGTTTAAGATTGAGCTGGCCAAGCGCGCCATCGTGCGCGCCCTCAAGCAAGCCACCGAAATGAATCAGGTGCTCGACACCAACGCCTTCCAAAACTCCAACCCATGAGCCACACCACCGACTACATCGGCAAACCCACCAACCGCGTCGATGGCCCGGCTAAAGTGGCCGGCACTGCCAAGTACGCCGCCGAATTCAGCGTGCCCAACCTGCTCTACGGCTACGTGGTGAGCAGCCCGATTGCCAAAGGCAAAATAACAAAAATCGACAGCGCCCCGGTGCTGGCATTGCCCGGTGTGCAGCAGGTTTTCTCGCACGAAAACGTGCCTTCGCTGGCCTTCCTCGACCGCAGCTATAAGGACGACGTGGCCCCCGGCGGCTCGCCGTTCCGCCCGCTGCACGATGCCGAAATCAAGTACAGCATGCAGCCCGTGGCGCTGGTAGTGGCCGACACGTTTGAGTTGGCCCGCTACGCTGCCTCCATCCTGCACATTGAGTACGAAGAGGCCGCGCACGAAACCGAGCTGGTGAAGCACATCGACGAGGCGTTCGAGCCCGGCCGGGGCAAAACCGGCTACAAGCCGCCGAAGTCGCGCGGTAACTTCGGCAAGGGCTGGAAGCAGGGTGTAGCGCACATGGAAGCGAATTATTCGCACCACGCCCAGCACCACAACCCCATGGAGATGTTTGCCACCACGGTGGAATGGCTCGGGGACAAGAAGCTGACCGTGTACGACAAAACGCAGGGCGTTTTCAACAGCCAGCAGTACATCAGCAAGATTTTCGGGCTGAGCAAGGACGAAGCCCGGGTGATTTCGAAGTACACCGGCGGCGGCTTCGGCTCCGGCCTGCGGCCCCAGTATCAACTGTTTCTGGCCGTCATGGCTTCGCTGCAGTTGGAACGCTCGGTACGCGTATCGCTCACCCGCGAGCAGATGTTCAGCTTCGGCCACCGACCCGAAACTCTGCAGCATGTGGCTATGGCCACGGCTGAGGACGGCTCGCTCACCGGCATCAACCATTTCGCCGTGGCCGAAACCTCGCAGTTCGAGGATTTCACCGAAAACGTCGTGGGCTGGACCGGCACGCTCTACGATTGCAAAAACGTGGAACTGGGCTACCGCCTGAGCAAGCTCGACGTGTTTTCGCCGCTCGACATGCGCGCACCCGGCGCGGCTTCGGGCTCCATCGCGCTGGAAATTGCGATGGACGAAATGGCCTACGCCGCCGGCCTCGACCCGCTCGAATTCCGCATCCGCAACTACTCCGATTTCGACCAAGCTCAGAATCTCCCTTACTCCAGCAAAGCCTTGCGCAAATGCTACGCCGAGGGTGCGGCCAAATTCGGCTGGGAGAAGCGCACCGCCGAGCCCGGCTCGATGCGCGACGGCAAGATGCTGGTGGGCTGGGGCATGGGCGGCGGCATCTGGGATGCCTCCAAGATGCCCGCCGTGGTAAAAGCCAGCCTCGACGCCGACGGCCACCTCACGGTGAGCAGCGGCACCAACGAAATCGGCACCGGCACCTACACTATCATGACGCAGATTGCAGCCGAAAGTATGGGCCTCCCCATCGAAGCCGTGACCTTCGTGCTGGGCGATACCACACTGCCCGAGTCGCCTCTGCAAGGCGGCTCCTGGACGGCTGCCTCGGTGGGCAACTCGGTAGTCGAAGCTTGCACTAAGCTGGGCGAAGCCCTGCTGAAACAGGCCCAGAAAATGGATAACCCGGCCTTCAAAGACACCAAAATCGACGACGTGCAGTTCGCCAACGGCCAGTTGCGCCTGCGTTCCGATGAAACCCAGGCGGTGGTCCTGCGCGACCTCGTGCAGGCCAGCGGCGAGCCCAAAATCGAAGCCGAAAACTCTACGGTGCTGGCCAAGCTGGAAATGCTGAAGCCGCCGAAATACTCCATGCACGCCCACAACGCCGTGTTCGTGGAAGTAAAAGTGGACCCCGACCTGATGACCGTGCACGTCACCCGCGTGGTGAATGCCGTGGCCGCCGGCCGCATCATCAACCCCAAAACGGCCCGCAGTCAGGTCCTCGGCTCGGTGGTCTGGGGCATCAGTTCGGCCCTGATGGAGGAATCGGTGATGGACCACCGCTTCGGCCGCTACATGAACCACAACTACGCCGAATACCACGTCCCCGTGAATGCCGACATCCACGACATCGACGTGATTTTCGTGAGCGAGGAAGACGACAAAGTCAACCCCCTGGGCATTAAAGGCCTGGGCGAAGTGGGCCTGCTGGGCGTAGCCGCCGCCGTGACCAACGCCATCTACCACGCCACCGGCAAGCGCGTCCGCGACCTGCCCGTAACGATTGACAAGCTGCTGTAGAAACTCCGGCGGCCAGTGCCGCTGAAGTGACATGGAAACGCCCCGCAACCAGCCAGTTTCGGGGCGTTTCCATGTCTAACAGCAAGGATTTGCCGCAGGACTATTGTTTTGTAATTGTTTATCCAGCAACTCAAACCGTAATTACACAGTCTGGCCTACGAGAAAACTCTTTTTGGCAGATAATTTCATTCTGTCAATTTAATTACACCAAAATTTGTTGCAATCCAAACTATATTATTCTCAATACAGATATCTAGAATCACATTTTTGAACGTGCCATTTCGAAAAAATATTGATTTCAACCCATCGCTACGACTAAAAGTCGCAAGTCCGTTATTAGTTGCCATCCAATAATTTCCTCTTCCATCAATCTCAATATCTCTTACCATATTGTCAGGCATTTTTGAATTCAACTTATTGTAGTGCACCCATACTTCTTTATTTTTCACCGAAAATCCACCATTCCCAAAACCACCACCATAACCAATAATCAGGGTTGTGTCAGAAGTAAATTTCAAACTTCTGACAACAGGAAGCTGTAGCTTTTCTTTTTCCTCTTCAAATATTTGCCATTTTTTCTCTGTACCAATCAGAAGACCGTCGTTATGGCCCACTGCTATAATGCCGTTTTGACTCACGTCTATTGCCCTAATAACTACTCCATTGATTGGTAGTTCCATTTTTGACCAAGTTGCACCGTCGAATTTCACCATTCCGTTACTACCTCCAAAATATATTTCACCCTTAGCATTTTTCGACATTGCAATTACCCCTGCCAATCCTTCAATATACTTATTTTTTATTTTTTTAACTGAATCACCTTTAATTGTAAATAGTCCATCAGGATTTGATGTACTTATCCATAAAATCCCATGCGAGTCAACTAATAAGGCACCAATTGGCCCACCTTTGATAATTGAATTTGCTGAGGAAAATACTTTTGTCCGGGAATTATTAAATTTAACTAAACCTGATTTAGATGTACCAAACCATTTATTACCTAGAGGGTCTATGGCAATACTCCAAATATCGTCTTCAGGCAGTTCCGAGTTCTCTTTTGAAATCAATTCTATATTTCTCTGTGCATTTGATAAAAGAGAGAAAAAAGAAAACAGGATTAGAATCAGAACTATTTTCATAACATATTTTTAAATCAGCTATCAATATTTGTATCACCAGGATTCAATACACTTTGATGCTTCAGAACCTGCGCTTGGAACGCAAGGTAATCGCAGGAATTCATACAACCTTGTCTAAGCTAGGCAGCCCTCGAAACTTCAGCATTGTCCATTTCTGGATGTTACAACGGCAGCGCTTGTTTTAGCTTGAGGCCGAGAAATGCCATACTACGAATCCCTCAGCAAAAGCAGTCGCACCCTACGAACGACAACAACCTGCAAAATATCAGCATTTTACATAGCTCAATTTTTAAACCCCTACCGCCACCGAATTTTCTCACCAGCCTTGCCCGCGCGCAACCGGGCGGGCACGCTGGCCAGAATCAACTCCCGCAAAGCGGTGAGCAACGTCGTTCGCACGAAGCCGTGATGCACTACTAGGCTTACCTCGCGCACCGGGGTTGGAGCCACGAAGCGCTTGAGGAGCGGGTTGCTGTCGACTTCGTCCAGCACGGCCAGCTCGGGCACCAGCGTGTAGCCGTGGTGGTGGCGCACCAGCTCTTTCAGCGTTTCGATGGAGCCGCTTTCGTAGGCCACCGCGCCGGTGGAAGCCGTTCGGCCGCACAGGTTCAGGACTTGATTGCGGAAGCAGTGGCCCTCCTGCATCAGCCACAGGCCGGGGCTGGCCAGGTCGGCCGGGCTCACGATGGCGCGGGCGGCCAGCGGGTGGTCCTCGGAGGCGAGCAGTAGGAACGGCTCATCCAGCAGGGGTAGCTCGTGGAGCAGCCGGTCATCAAGCGGCGTGACCAGCAGCCCCACATCCAACCGGTAGTCCTTGAGTCGCAGCATGATTTCTTCCGAGCGCAGCTCCTCGATGTGGACGCGCAAATTGGGGTAGGCCGTGCTGAGGCCCACCAAGAAGCGCGGCACCAGGTACGGGGCCAGCGTGGAGATGACGCCCAAGCGCAGCTCGCCCACCACCTCGCCTTTGGCCACCTGCACCAACTCGCGCAGCTGCTGGGCTTCGTGCAGCACGCGCCGGGCCTGGGCAATTACCTGGGCCCCGACGGCCGTGGGCTCGGCCCCGCGCTGGGTGCGGTCGAACAGCAGGACGCCCAACTCCTCTTCCAGCTTTTGCACCTGCACGCTTAGCGCGGGCTGGCTCACGAAGCTTTTTTCGGCGGCAAGACCGAACTGGCGGTGCGTATCCAGGGCCACGAGGTAGCCAAGTTGTTGAAGATTCATGGCGGAAGAGCAGCGCGCTACTTATAGGTTTTGGTTATAAAGTTATAAATAAAATCGATTTTGATTATGCAATTGCACCCAGTAGCTTTGTGCAAAGCTGCTACCCACTGTCCTGCTTCAGCCGCTCAAAACGGCTTTCTAGGCAAGTCGGCAAACTTTTTAATTCACCCGGCCATTTACAAGGCTGACCACCAAAACCACTTTCAACGATGAGCGCCAACCTGCACGACCTCCCCGCAGACAACTCCATCCTCCACGACCTGAACGCGGACGCCGCCCAGTGCCCCTTCCTCAATGGCGCGGTGAAGCAGACGGCCGGTGGCGGCCGCACCAACCGCGAGTGGTGGCCCAATATGCTGAAGCTGAGCATCCTGCGCCAGCACTCCACCCTGTCCGACCCGATGGACAAGGATTTCAACTACGCCGAGGAATTCAAGAAGCTGGACCTGAACGCCGTGAAGCAGGACCTGTTCGAGCTGATGACCAACTCGCAGGACTGGTGGCCGGCCGACTACGGCCACTACGGCCCCTTCTTCATTCGGATGGCCTGGCACAGCGCCGGCACCTACCGCATTGCCGACGGCCGCGGCGGCGCGGGCATGGGCATGCAGCGCTTCGCCCCGCTCAACAGCTGGCCCGACAACGCCAACCTCGACAAAGCCCGCCTCCTGCTGTGGCCCATCAAGCAGAAATACGGCAAGCAAATCTCCTGGGCCGACCTCATCATCCTGACCGGCAACTGCGCCCTGGAGTCGATGGGCCTGAAGCCGTTCGGCTTTGCCGGCGGCCGCCCCGATGGCTGGGAGCCGCAGGAAGACGTGTACTGGGGCCCCGAAACCGAGTGGCTCGGCGATAAGCGCTACGTGGACGACCGGCAGTTGGAAAACCCGCTGGCCGCCGTGCAGATGGGCCTCATCTACGTGAACCCTGAAGGCCCGGACGGTGAGCCCATCCCCGAGCGCTCGGCCCGCGACATCCGCGAAACCTTCGGCCGCATGGCCATGAACGACGAAGAAACCGTGGCCCTGATTGCCGGCGGCCACACCTTCGGCAAAACCCACGGCGCCGCCGAGCCCGCCAAATTCGTGGCCCGCGAGCCCGCCGGCGCCCCCATCGAAGAGTTGGGCCAGGGCTGGCGCAACAGCTTCGGTAAAGGCCACTCCGAGCACACCATCACCAGCGGCCTCGAAGGCGCCTGGACCCGCACGCCCGCGAAGTGGAGCAACGATTACTTCGACAACCTGTTCGGTTTCGAGTGGGAGCTGACCAAGAGCCCCGCCGGCGCGCACCAGTGGCGCCCCGTGAACGGCGGCGGTGCCGGCACCATCCCCGATGCCCACGACCCGGCCGTGAAGCACGCCCCCTTCATGCTGACCTCGGACATCGCCCTGCGTGCCGACCCGGCGTATGAGGCCATTTCGCGCCGCTTCCACGAAAACCCCGACCAGTTTGCCGATGCCTTCGCCCGCGCCTGGTTCAAGCTGACGCACCGCGACATGGGCCCCAAGGAGCGCTACCTCGGCCCCGAAGTGCCCACCGAAGAGCTGCTCTGGCAAGACCCCATCCCTGCCGTGACCTACCAGGTGATTGACGACCAGGACGTGGCCGCGCTGAAAGGCAAAATTGCTGATTCCGGCCTCACGGTGTCGCAATTGGTATCCACCGCATGGGCTTCGGCCTCCACCTACCGCGGCTCCGACAAACGCGGCGGCACCAACGGCGGCCGCCTCCGCCTAGCCCCGCAGCGCTACTGGGAAGTGAACAGCCCTTCGCAGCTCTCCACTGTGCTCAACAAGCTCGGCGGCATTCAGCAGGAATTCAACACGGCCCAAACCGGCGGCAAGCAGGTTTCGATGGCCGACCTCATCGTGCTGGCCGGCGTGGTCGGCATCGAGCAGGCCGCCAAAAATGCTGGCCACGAGGTGACGGTGCCCTTCACCCCCGGCCGCGCCGATGCTACCCAGGAGCAAACCGACGTGGTATCGTTCCAGGCCCTGGAGCCGGCCGCCGATGGCTTCCGCAACTACCTCAAAACGCACCACCGCGCCGCCGCCGAGGAGCTGCTGATTGACAAAGCCCAGCTCTTGACCCTGACTGCCCCCGAGCTGACCGTGCTGTTCGGTGGCCTGCGCGCCATCAACATCAACTTCGACGGCTCGAACAACGGCGTGTTCACCACCCAGGCCGGTGCGCTCACCAACGACTACTTCCTGAACCTGCTCGACCTGAACACCACCTGGGCCAGCACCTCGGACGCCCAAAACCTCTTCAACGGCCGCGACCGCAAAACCGGCCAGACGAAGTGGACCGGCACCCGCGTCGACCTGATTTTCGGCTCGAACTCCGAGCTGCGCGCCCTGGCCGAAGTGTACGCTTTCGGCGACTCGCAGGAGAAGTTCGTGAAGGACTTCGTGGCCGTGTGGGCCAAGGTGATGAACCTCGGACGCTTCGACCTGGCCAAGTCGTAAGGCCACCCGCCAGCGCTTCCGCCCCGTAAGGTGCGGAAGTAGCTGAAGCCTCAAAAGAAACGCCCCGTAACGAATTCGTTGCGGGGCGTTTTTGGGTTTATGCAGTTAGCTTTTTTATCTTAGACTCTAACCCAATCAGGTTTTTAGGGTCTGGGAATAGATTTGATACACTTTCTGGCGCTGCCAAAGCTGGCTGTATTTCAGCGCCTTTGCCAATTAGGTCTGCGAAAATAGAAATAGAATTCTTTATTCTTTCTATGGTTTCTGGAGAGTTATTTTTGAAGTGCTCGTGCTGAATATGTTGCGCTTCAGCTTCTATCATCATATCAGTTTCGGCTTTCTGCGCTTTTAGAACATCTTCTAAGCTTTCATTTTTCACTTTCAAAGCACGTACTTGTTCCGCAAGCATTCTGCCCTCTTGGAATTTCTTATATATCACAGCAGAAGCCCATACTAAGCTTGCTATTACAGATACTGCTGATGCTCCAACAAAGACATTAAACCAAATTGAACCGTTTTCTACGCTTACAATTTTGGTTTCACCATTTATCTCATCTGAATAAATAAGTTGCGTCAGACCTATGTGGATTTCTCGAGCAACCTTGGATAATTGGTCGAAATCAGATATTGGAGGAAGCTTTATGTTAATCGAGTTAATATCTTCATTAGGAACAGTTTTCAAAAGAACATCCAAAAAATTGCTAGCTAGCACTTTCAGAGTTGTCAATCTGCTATTTATGGAAGCTCCTTCGTTAGCCTGAATGACCATATAGTCATTTCCAGTAGTATATATTACAGAGTCCTTTAACGATTCTGTAATTTCTTCAAACAGACCTAATTTAGATAGATTATCTACAACAAATCGAACATTAGTTAATCCAGCTAAACGAGTCATAGGATGACCTCCCGATGTTTGCGCAACACCCTCATATCCCCATTCAAATAAATTTAAATTATTTTGAAGTTTTTCTCGGATTATTTTCAATGAATTATTCATCATATTTTGTATATGCAGTTCAGGAAAATGTAGTGTGTATTTGAATTGGCGATTCAAACGCACACTCTTTGCAAATCTACACCAACTCAGTCAACCGTCAGTTTCAAATGCTTGCCAAAGCCCTCCCACACAATCCGCATGAGCGTGGAGAGACGAATGTCACTGGCGTTGTTTTCGATGCGGGAGATGTACGTTTTCGTCGTGCCGCACTTGGCAGCCAGTTGCTCCTGCGTCATGTTGTTTTCCTTGCGCATTTCCTGGAGCATTACGCCTAGTTTAAAAGCTTCGTAGCCTTCCTCGAAGGTTTCGCGGGCGGCGGTACCACGGGCACCGTATTGGTTATCGATAAAGTCGTCGAGGTCAACCAGCTTATTTTGCTTTGTCTTCATAGTATTGTTTTCTAAGTCGTTCGGCACGTTCGATTTCATTAGGCGGCGTTTTCTGGGTTTTCTTCTGGAAACCGTTCAGCACGATGACCAGCCGGCCTTCATCGAAAAAGCAGAAAATGCGAAAGATGTCGCTGCCGGCGCTAATCCGGATTTCATAGAGGCCCACAGTGCCGGTGAGATGCTTGAGATACTTCTCGGGCACCACTGGGATTTCGCGAATCAGGCGAAAGGTCCACAGAATACGGTCTTGAATTTTCTGGTTTTGCTTGTTGTAAAAAGTCCAGAATTCATCCCCATAAATTTTGAGACTGCGGATTTGGCCGTTGGAATCACTCACCTCACGAAGTTAGCTAATTGGGTAACACCAAGCAAGCCGCTGGCGTTTCCGTAGCTTCATAAAGCAGCAGCCAGCTTCACCAACCCGCCCCGCTCCCAGGCCCAAAAGTGCCTCTGGACGCGGCAGATGCGGGCCGGAAAATAAAAAGCATGACGGGAAAGCTTCATTTCCGCTTCATGCCGGCGGGGGCAAGTTTGTACTGTCAACCCACGACACAAGCTGCGCGGCCTCGCCCCTCCCACCCTTCGATGCGCGCTTTCGGCTTGTTTTGGCCCCGGCAGGTTTGCTGGTGGCCAAGGGCGTTCTGCTGTTTGAGCGAAGCCTTCCGCGAAGTATGAATAACCCCATCACGGCTTTTCCAGCCCTACCCCATTAGCCTGCTGCGCCCGGCGTCGCAAGCTTTCCCACTTTCATTACGGGGCTGGCCGCTGCACGCAATGCGCTGCCTTACTGATTTCTATGCAATACCACCCGCCTGTCACGTTACCCAAGGTTCTTATGAAAAGAGTATTCATGCTGCTGAGCTGCAGTGTTTTGTTCTACACCACCGGCTGCAAGGAAGAAAAAAAGGAAGTCGAAGAGCAGATTAAGCTGGTCGCCACCAGCCCGTTGCAGAAAGACACCACCATCACCAAGGAGTACGTGGCGCAGGTGCACTCCTACCAGCGCATCGAGCTGCGGGCGCTGGAAAAAGGCTACTTGGAGAAGATTTTCGTGGACGAGGGCCAGCACGTAGCGCAGGGCCAGACCATGTTTCAGATTAAGCCCACCGTGTACCAGGCCGAGCTGAAGAAGTCGCAGGCCGAGGCGCACTACGTGCAGATGGAATACCAGAACACCAAGAAGCTGGCCGATAAGAACATCGTGTCGGGCAGCGAGCTGGCGCTGTCGCAGGCCAAGTACGATAAGGCCAACGCCGACGTGTCGCTGGCCCAGGCGCACCTGCAATTCACGACGGTAAAGGCCCCGTTCAGCGGCATCATGGACCACTTCCAGGGCCGCCTGGGCAGCCTCGTGGACGAGGGTGATTTGCTTACGACGATTTCGGACAACAGCAAAATGTGGGTGTACTACAACGTACCCGAGGCTGAGTACCTGGCCTACAAGCAGCACGCCAAAACCAACGACAAGGCCGCGCACGTGAAATTGCGCATGGCCAACAACGAGCTGTTCGACCAGACCGGCATCGTGCAAACCATTGAGGCTGATTTCAATAACGAAACCGGCAATATTGCCTTCCGCGCCACCTTCCCCAACCCCGACGGGCTGCTGCGCAACGGCGAAACCGGCAGCGTGCTGATGACCGTGCCGCTGAAACACGCCCTCATCATCCCGCAGAAAGCCACGTTCGAGATTCTCGAAAAGAAGTACGTTTTCGTGATTGATAAAAACAACGTGGTGCACCAGCGCGAAGTCGGCATCGCCTCCGAGATGCCCGACTTGTACATCATTAACTCCGGCATTGCCCCCACCGACCGCATCCTGCTCGAAGGCCTGCGCAAGGTGAAGGACGGCGACAAGGTGGCCTACGATTACAAGGCACCGCAGGGAGTGCTCTCGAATTTGAAGGTGACGGCCGAGTAGATTTTTAGCTTTTAGCCATCAGCTGTTAGCTGCTAGCCTTCGGGCGGGTGGTTAATGGGCTGCAGTGGCTAGTAGTTTTCCTCAAAACATAGCTAACAGCTATAAGCTATTGGCTAACAGCTAAATAAATATGTTTAGTAAATTCATTCGTAGGCCAGTATTTGCCATCGTTATTTCGATTTCCATTCTGCTTATGGGCGGGCTGGCCATCATTCAGCTGCCCACGTCGCAGTTTCCGGAGATTTCGCCGCCGCTGGTGATGGTGAGCGCCTCGTACCCGGGCGCCAGCGCTAAAGTCCTGACCGAGTCGGTGCTGATTCCGCTGGAGCAGGCCGTGAACGGCGTGCCGGGCATGAAGTACATGACCTCCGACGCCGTATCGGCCGGTGAGGCCAACATTCAGATTGTCTTCAACCTGGGCACCAACCCCGACCAGGCCGTGGTGAACGTAAATACCCGCATCGCGCAGGTGCTCAACCGCCTGCCGCTGCTGGTGCAGCGCGAGGGCGTGGTAGTGAACCGCGTGGTACCTAACATGCTGATGTACGTGAACTTGTACTCGAAAGACAAGAACACGGACATGAAATACCTGTTCAACTTTGCCGGCGTGAACATGCTGCCCGAGTTGCAGCGCATCAACGGCATCGGGCGGGCCAGCATCTTGGGCAGCCGGCAGTACGCCATGCGCGTGTGGCTGAAACCCGACCGCATGCGGGCCTACAACATCTCGGTCGATGACGTGATGAAGGCGCTAGACGAGCAGAGCGTGATTGGCTCGCCGGGCCGCATTGGCCGGGCCGATGGCAAGAGCGCGCAGTCGCTGGAATACGTGCTGAGCTACCAGGGCCGCTTCAACGACGTGGAGCAGTATAAGAACGTGATTCTGAAGGCCAACCCGAACGGAGAAAGCCTGCATTTGAAAGACGTGGCCAACGTGGAGCTGGGCTCGGAATACTACGACATCTACTCCAACCTGAACCAGTACCCCTCGGCGGCCATCGTGCTGAAGCAGACCTACGGCTCGAACGCTTCGGACGTAATTAAGGAGGTGAAAGCCAAGCTGGACGAGCTGAAGAAAACCAGCTTCCCACCCGGCATGGACTACAAAATCACCTACGACGTGTCGAACTTCCTCGACGCCTCGATTGAGAACGTGATTCATACCCTGCGCGATGCCTTTATTCTGGTGGCGCTGGTGGTGTTCATCTTCCTCGGCGACTGGCGCTCGACGCTGATTCCGGCGCTGGCCGTGCCGGTGTCGCTGGTGGGTTCGTTCATTGCGATGCAGGCGTTTGGCCTCACCATCAACATGATTACGCTGTTTGCGCTCGTGCTCTCGATTGGTATTGTGGTCGATAACGCCATTGTGGTGATTGAGGCGGTGCACGCCAAGATGGACGAGCAGCACCTGTCGCCCTATAATGCAGTCCGACAAGTCGTTGGAGAAATCAGCGGGGCCATCATCGGCATCACCATCATGATGACGGCCGTGTTCATTCCGGTGTCGTTCATGAGCGGCCCGGTGGGCATTTTCTACCGCCAGTTCTCGATTACCATGGCCACGGCCATTGTGATTTCGGGCCTCGTGGCTTTGACCTTGACGCCGGTGCTCTGCGCCATGATTCTGAAAAACCATCACGGCCAACCCAAGAAACAAACGCCGCTGCAGCGCTTCTTCGACTGGTTCAACCGCGGCTTTGAAAAGCTGACGAATGCCTACGTGGGCCTGCTCCAGCGCATTGTGGCCAACCGCATTGTGACTTTCGTGATGCTGATTGCCTTCGGGCTGGGCATCTGGGCCATTGCGGCCAAGCTGCCGGCCGGCTTCATCCCGAGCGAAGACCAGGGCCTGATTTACGCCATTGTGCAGACGCCACCCGGCACCACGCTGGAGCAAACCAACGCCGTGTCGCGGCGTCTGGCTAACCTGGCCAAAGACATTCCCGGCGTGGCCAACATATCGTCGCTGGCGGGCTACGAAGTTCTGACTGAAGGCCGTGGCTCGAACGCCGGCACCCTGCTGCTGGACTTGAAACCGTGGTCGGAGCGCAAGGAATCTATTGCCGAAATTGTGGCCAACCTGGAGAAAAAGGCGCACGAGATTCCCGGCGCGAACATCGAATTCTTCGAGCCGCCAGCCGTACCGGGCTACGGCGCGGCGGGTGGTTTCCAGCTGCAATTGCTCGATAAAACCAACTCCGGCGACTATAAGGCGCTGGAAGCAGTGAACAACGAATTCATCGCCAAGCTGAAAAAGCGCAAGGAGCTGGCGGGCCTGTTCACCTTCTTCTCGGCCAACTACCCGCAGTACGAGCTCAAGATTGACAACGAGTTGGCCATGCAAAAGGGCGTGAGCATCGGCAACGCCATGAACACCCTGAGCATTATGGTGGGCTCGACCTACGAGCTGGGTTTCATCAAGTACCAGCGCTTTTTCAAGGTGTTCGTGCAGGCTTCGCCCGAATATCGCCGCCTGCCGGAAGACATTCTGAACATGTGGGCCAAAAACGACAAGGGCGAAATGGTGCCGTTTTCGGCCTTCATGAAAATCGTGAAGACCCAGGGCGCCAACGAAATCAACCGCTATAATATGTACACCACCGGCTCCATCCGGGGCGGGGCCGCGCCGGGCTACAGCTCGGGCGAGGCCATCAAGGCCGTGCAGGAAGTGGCCGAAAGCCTGCCCCACGGCTACGGCATCGACTGGGGCGGCCTGTCGAAAGACGAAGTGAGCCGCGGCAACGAATCGACCGTGATTTTCCTGGTCGTGCTGGTGTTCGTGTACCTGGTGCTGGCCGCCCAGTACGAGAGCTTCCTGCTGCCGCTGGCCGTTATTTTCTCGCTGGTGGCGGGCGTGTTCGGCTCGTTCCTGTTCATCAAAATCTTCGGCCTGGCCAACGACATCTACGCTCAGGTTGGTCTGGTGATGCTCGTGGGTCTGCTGGGTAAAAACGCGGTACTGATTGTGGAATTCGCGGCCCTGAAACACGAGGAAGGCATGAGCGTGCGCGACGCGGCCATTGAAGGCGCGAAGACTCGATTCCGCCCGATTTTGATGACCTCGTTCGCCTTCATCGCCGGCCTGATTCCGCTGGTGGTGGCCACCGGCGCCGGCGCCATCGGCAACCGCACCATTGGCAGCTCGGCGCTGGGCGGCATGCTGTTCGGCACCGTGTTCGGGGTAATCATCATTCCCGGCCTGTACTACTTCTTCGGCACCTTGGCCGGCAATAGCAAACTGATTCGCGACGAGAACGAAGCTCCCATCCTCGAAGGCGTAGAGCCCCGCGTGACACTAGAAGAAATGGAGCCTTATGCCTAGTGAGCCGGTCACGGTTTCGGGAGCCTTCTGAACGATGTAGGGGCGGGGCTTGCCCCTGCCCAGACGTTTGCGCAACTGCAATGCTTCCGTTCAACGGCGGGCGGGGACAAGCCCCGCCCCTACATCGCACAATGCCAATCCTTTGCAATAACACGGAAAGCGTAAGCCAACCGCACAAATATGCTTAAGCAACGAATTTATCAAGTCCTCGGCGCGGCCAGTCTGGCCCTGGCCGTGGGGGCCTGCAAAACGCCCGAGCTGGTGGTGAAGAACGAAAGCCGCAACGTGCCGGCCAGCTACTCCACCGCTACCGCCGCTACGTCACTCGACAGCGCCAACACGGCCCGCGTGCAGTGGAAGCAGTTTTTCACCGACCCCAACCTGCAAGGCCTGATTGAAACTGCCCTGCAAAACAATCAGGAGCTGAACATCACGCTCCAGGAAATTGAGATTGCCAAAAACGAAATCCGCGCCCGCCAGGGCGAGTACCTGCCCTTCGTGAGCCTGGGCGCGCGCGCCGACGTGGAGAAGGTGGGCCGCTACACCCTGCAGGGCGCTACCGAGGAGCAGGTTCAAATCAAGGAAGACCGCCGTACGCCCGACCCACTCACCAACTTCCAGTTGGGCGCGTTTGCCACCTGGGAGGTCGATATCTGGCACAAGCTGCGCAATGCCAAGAAGGCCGCGGCCATCCGTTATTTGGCTACTGTGGAGGGCAAAAACTTCATGGTGACCAACCTGATTGCCGAAATTGCCAACTCCTATTACGAGTTGCTGGCCTACGATAATCAGCTGGCCATCGTGAAGCAGAACATCGGTATCCAGAGCAACGCGCTGGAACTGGTGAAGCTGCAGAAGGAGTCGGCCCGCGCCACCGAGCTGGCTGTGAAACGCTTCGAGGCGCAGGTAGAGCACACCCGCGCCCTGCAGTTCAAGCTGCAGCAGAGCATCCTCGAAACCGAGAACAAGCTAAACTACCTGGCCGGCCGCTACCCGCAGCCGGTGGCGCGCAACACGCAGTCGTTCAACGACCTGCTGCCGGCTACCATTCAGGCCGGCTCGCCCGCGCAGCTACTGGCCAACCGGCCCGATATCCGGCAGGCCGAGCAGCAGCTCGCCGCCGCTAAAATCGACGTGCAGGTGGCTCGCGCCAATTTCTACCCCTCGCTGGGCCTGTCGGGCGGCGTCGGGTTGGCAGCCTTCACGCCGGGCCTGTTGGTGAGCACGCCCCAGTCGATGCTCTATGCCCTGGGGGCCGACCTGGCCGGCCCGCTGTTCAACCGCAACGGCATTAAGGCCGCCTACTACACGGCCAACGCCGCGCAAACCCAGGCGGCCTATCAGTACGAAAAAACGGTATTGAATGCCTACGTAGAGGTATCGAACCAGGTGGCTAGCATCGGCAATCTGGCCAAGAGCTACGACGCGAAAGCCAAGGAAGTGGCAGCCCTCAACCAGTCGGTGGACATTTCCAACAGCCTTTTCCGCTACGCCCGCGCCGACTACACGGAAGTCCTCTTCACCCAGCGCGACGCCCTGGAATCGAAGTTCGACCTCATCGAAACCCGCATGCAGCAGCTTAACGCCTCGGTGAACGTGTACCGCGCCCTGGGCGGCGGCTGGCAGTAACCGCGAGTAGCTGAGGCAGCGAAAGCCGCAAAAGAAACGCCCCGCAACTGATTGGTTGCGGGGCGTTTCCCTTTTAATAAGAAAAATTTCAGTTTTTGAAATTCCCAACTATTTCCTGGTCATAATTATAACCAGCATCATTGGGAAAGCACCCTTTCGTATCGGGATAGATTAATTGAACATATCTAAAATCTTCATCGCCATAAAATCTAATGCTTGAAAGAACATATTCCTTTAACCTATCCTTCGGCGCCTCTATCAAATAAATAGGGAACCTATCAGTAAGGCTATTAATTCTCTTGTCTAACGGCACAGAACCGACGTCTTTAAATTCATTTACATAATTTTGAATGAGTTCATGTGACAGGTTTTGAGGCAACGCAGAAATAAAAATCTCTGGAATACCGAAGTTCTTATAAATTCCCGTTGAATAGCAAAATGAAGGAGTCGTATCACCAAAGACAAAAGTTGAGTGATAACCATATTGCTCAATAGCTGCTTCAACCTTCTCGTGATATTCTTTTATCTGTTGGTCAGTCATGATTTTTGATTGAGCGAATTTGGCACAATTAGATTGGCAATGTAAAGGATAATAGATTTTCAGTTTGAAAGTCTGTAAATGTGCTCTTCCGTCTCAGCTTGCCGCGCGTTGGCGAACCCCTGGTCCGTTCCGGTTTTCACAAACCCACATTTCTCTAAAACCTTCTGCGAACCATAATTATCGAACGCCACGCGGCCGTAGATTGGTCTGGCTGGTTCGATTTTTAAGAAGTCTTTCAGGGCAGTAGTCGCTATTCCTTGCCCCCAAAACTTCTTATCAATCCAATATGTGACTTCAGCGTCGCCATGCATCATGAATTTCGCGATGCTGCCCACAATTTCACCATTAACTTTTATGGTTCGCATGTGAATGGTCGGGTCGGCCAGGTGTTTTGCATACTTCTCGATGTAGGCCTGTTTGTCTCTCGGGTCTTTCGGGGTGAACGCAGCTAAGCGAATTGCTTCTTCATCTGTCTGAAACAGAAACAGGGTGTCTAAATCGTCTCTCACTGTTTCAGTCAAGGTGATAGGGCGAACTGTCATTGTACTGAAATTAAGTGCTTAAGGACTGTATTAAAGGTTACCCTCAAACTTAATCCATCTTCTAGCATTCAATCCCGAATTAGTATCAGGACAGGAAACGAATGAGCTCAGAAGTAGTTCGCGCCGCGTCTTCTTCCGGCAGGAAATGGCCGCAGTCAAAGGCAACGCCCTGGACGTCGTTGGCTTTGGCCTGCCATACGTTCAAAATATCAAACGAGGCCCACATGCTCTTGGCGCTCCAGAGCACCAGAACGGGGCAGGATATTTTGCGTTGGTGGTCGGCCTGGTCGTGCGCCAAGTCGATACTCGCGGCGGCGCGAAACTCCTCACACGTGGCGCGAATAGCGGCTGTATCGAAGCAGCGCTCGTATTCGCTTCTAGCTGCGGGCTCGAGGGCATTTTTGCTGCCGGCCCAATGGTCCAGGCACCAGTTTAAATAGAAAATTGGCTCCGCTCCTATTAGTCGTTCGGGCAACTCATCTTCCTGAATGGAGAAAAACCAATTGAACGCATTGGTGGCAATTTCTTTGTCAACGTTTTCAAAAGCCGTGCTGGTGGGAATAATATCCAGCAGAACCAGTTTGGACACTTTATCGGGGTAGTCGAGAGCCAGGCGGTGCGCTACCCGGGCGCCCCGGTCGTGCCCAACGACGGCAAAGGAATCAAAGCCCAGCTGCTTCATCACTTCAACCTGGTCCTGCGCCATTGCGCGCTTCGAATACGCGGCGTGCGTGGAATTACTCGCCGGTTTTGAGCTGTCGCCACAGCCGCGCAGGTCGGTACATACCACGGTGAAATGTTCGGCCAGCATTGGGGCTACTTTGTGCCAGCAACAATGCGTTTGCGGGTAGCCGTGCAAGAGCAGCAGTGGGTACCCCGTGCCACCCTGGACCAGATTGATGGTTGCTTCTCCGGTATTTAGTTGCTTGCGAACAAAATTGTCAAACATAAAAACCAATGTTTGGGGGATAACGAAAATGCCGCATAGCGAACTGCCACCAGCTACGCCCCCATTAGCACTCAAACGCTATACTGACTCCAAAAACACTGTAATATAGGTGCTGTTTGGCAAGTCAGAAACAGATTATCACAGCGTAGTAACTGGCTACCCGCCGCTAAAATGCCGCCGAAAATTCTTTCGCAAATTCCTTCAGCTTTACCGTCCCCAAAACCGGCCGGTGCTGCCAATAATCTTCGCCCAGTTTGCCGCTGTTGATGCTGGCGTAAATGTCCACTACTTCGTCGGCCCGGTCGGTAGACACGCCGTGGCTGGTCATGTTTTGCCGCATCTGCTCATCGGAGAAAGCCACCCATTGCAGGTCGGGCTTACCAATGGCCGCGCCGATGGCGTGGGCCACTTCGGTGGCAGTGCGCTCGTCGCTGGCTACGTAGCGCACGCTATGGCCAATGGTGGCGGCAGGTTTTGTCAGTTCCTCGGCAGCTGCCGCGGCAATATCGCGCGGATGCACGAAGGACACATCAATGTCGCCCGCATAATTAGCGCCCATTATTCCCGCGCCTTTTATCATCCCGACCGACGTATAAAAGTTGGTATAAAAGGACGTGGGCCGCAGGTGTGTGAGGTCAATATCCGGCACTTCGCGCAGCAGAACTTCCACATCGTGCGTGCCAAGAATACCGCCGGTGCCTTCGCTTAAATGCGCGCCCCAGCTGCTGAGCTGCACTACCCGGCGCACGCCTGCCTGCTGCACCGCCAAGGCATAATTACGGCCAATTCGCTGGTGGTAGGCCCGCGAATCGGTCACGGCGAAATTGGGTGGCACCATAAGGTACACAGCCTCGGCGCTAGCGAAAGCGCCCGCGAGAAAATCCGGGTCATTTACTGAGCCGATGGCGGCGGCAGCACCCAGCGCTTCAATTTCGGTTTGCTTTTCGGGGCTGCTGCTGATGACGGTGACGGCGTGGCCCTGCTGTACCAGCGCGATGGCCAGCGGCTTGCTAATGTTCCCGAGGGAACCGGTGAGTGTGATTTTCATACCACAAAGCTCCGCCGGGCCGGGACCGGACGAAAGAGCAAAACGGCGGGAAAATTGGGCCAGAGTGCGGCACGTGTTGTTGAACAGCCCGTCACGTTTTACAAGCGTTGCCGATACATAGCCGGCGAAAATCCGGTGCCTTTTCGAAAAAACCGGCCGAACGCAGACTGGTCGGCGAAATGCAACTGGTCGGCAATCTGGCCGATGAGCAGGGCGGGGTTTTGCAGGAGCACGTGCGCCTCCAACAGTACGGCTTCGGCCAGCCACTCCACGGCGCGTCGGCCGGTGGCGTCCTTCACGGTTTCGGCCAGGTGCTTGGGCGTGATGCAGAGCTTATCGGCGTAAAAGCCCAGGCTGCGCTCGGTGGCGTAGTGGCGGTTGACGAGCTGCTTGAATTCGGCGGCAATCTGCTGGCTGCGCGTCTGAATGGCTTTTGCCGAAACGTGCTGCGCGCTGTAAATGGGCGCCGTTTCGTGCAGCAGAATATGAATGAGGCTGCGCAGAATCTCCTCGCGGTAGGCGTGCGGCATTGCGTACTTCTGCCCGATTTGGTGCAGCACCGCGGCAATACTTTCGGCCTGCGCGGGCGCGAGCAGAAAAACGTGGTTGGCATCCCGCTCAAAAAACGCAAAAGCATCCGGATTCAGGCCACTATTGGCCGCAATAAACTCCCGGGTGAAAAAGATGCTCAACCCTTCAAAGTCAGCCGACATCAGCGGCCATTGCTTAACGACGTAGGGCGACAACAGCATCAAACAGCCAGGCCCAATATCGTAGGTTTCGAGGTTTACTTTCAGGCGGGCATGGCCGCGCAGGCAGAGGCCAATTTTGTAGTAATTGCTGCGATACGGCAGGTTGATGGGCAGCTGCGACGGGGCAGAATCCGGCCCTAAAAAGAAAACTGCGGCCGGTTTTTCCGCCGTTTCGCTGAGGGCGTTCAGCTGGTAAAGAGGAATTGCGGCGGTCATAAAAGTTAATATACGCGCCGCGGGCCCACGGCTGGCGGCCGAACCCAAACCGCACCGGCCGGCCCGTGGTTTACCGAACCCGGCCCCGCCCCCGGGCGTATTTGCTGCGCTACCCCTTACTGCCATGACTGAACTGCAACGCCTGCTCCTCGCCTACGACCGCCACCGCGAAGCCCGCCGCCCCTGCGCCCTGGCCACGGTGGTGGAGGTGCTGGGCTCGGCCTACCGCCGCCCCGGCGCCCGCATGCTCGTGACCGAAGACGGCGAGCTAACCGGGGCCATCAGCGGGGGCTGCCTGGAGGGCGATGCCCGCCAGCGCGCCCGTCAGGCCATTTTTCGGGGCCAGCCGGCGCTGGTCACCTACGACACGCGCGATGAAGACGACCCGCGCCACGGCCTTGGCCCCGGCTGTCAGGGCGTGGTTCGCATCCTGCTCGAACCGTTGGATTTTGCGGCGGCCGACAACCCCGTGGAACTGCTGCGCGGCTTTGCCCGGCATCCCGAGCCGGCCGTACTGGCCACGGTGTTTGAGACGGATGCTTCGGGCCTGAGAGCTACAGTAGGGCAGCGGGTGCTGCTCTCGGCCACTGGGGCGCTGCGGGGCACTCCCCTGCTGGCCGGCCCGCTGGCCGCCGCCGCCCGCGCCACGCTGGCGCAGGGCCTGTCGCAGGTGCTTGATATTGAAACCGATGCCGGCCCGGTGCGGGCGCTGCTGGAGGTGCTGGTGCCACCGCTGCGCATGGTGGTGTACGGCGCCGGCAACGACGCGCAGCCGCTGGTGCACCTGGCCGCCTCGCTCGGCTGGCACATCACCGTGGTAGACGGCCGGCCCAACCTGACCACCGCGGCGCGCTTTCCCGAGGCGGCCGAGGTGCGCATTGTACCGGTGCGCGAGCTGGAAACGCAGGTTCCCGATGCGGGCGCGTACCACGTGCTGCTCAGCCACAACTACGCCTACGACCTGGCCGCGCTGCAAACGCTGCTGCCCACGGCCGCGCCCTACATCGGTCTACTCGGGCCGCGCGCCAAGGCCGGGCGGCTGCTGGAAGAGCTGGAATTATCAGAATCCGAAACCGCCGACGTGCTGCAACACCGCCTGCATAGCCCAATCGGACTGGATTTAGGCAGCGAAACGCCCGAGGAAATTGCCCTCGCCATCGTGGCCGAGGTTCAGGCCCGGCGGCACCAGCGCAACGGGCGGCCGCTGCGCGAGCGGGCTGGCACGGTGCATTCGGCGCCGGTGCCGCTGGTGGTATAATGCATTGTCATTCCAACGCAGGAGGAATATGGGCAAATACTCACCATTGGTTTTATTCAGATTCCTCCTTCGTCGGAATGACAGAAATCAAGGCACAAAAAAAGGGCCTCCGTTACTAACGGAGGCCCTTTTTTACGAGGTTTAACTTTTACCTTACTTCACGTCCACCAGAAGGCCCAGGTAAATCAGGCGGCCGATTTGCGGGCCACCGATAATCTGGATGTTGGTTTCGTTGAAGATGTTCGAGCCGCCCACCTGCAGCGTCGAGGCCAGTTTAGGAATGGTGTAGCCCACGTAGGCATCGGTGGTGTGGTAGGTCTGGATGTCGCCGGCGGCGAAGGGCATTTCCTGCTGGTGGCCCTGAATCCAGCGGTAGTTCACCGAGTAGGTCAGGTTTTTGGCCACCACGCCGTTGGCGCCCAGGTTGTACTTGTGCTTGGGCGTGTTGAAGTAGGTGCGGAAACCGGTGGGCAGGTTGCTGCGGTCGAGCACGTTCAGCGAGTAGTTGCCGGTCAGGTTTAGGCCTTTGTTCAGGTAGTAGGTCAGGGCAAAAGTGGCACCGTGGGTGCGCACCACCTGGCTGTTGTTCTGCGACACGAAGATGATGCGGGCCTCGGGCGTATTGAAACCGCTGCCGGTTACAATCGCGCTTTTCACCACAGCTTCGGCCGGGCGGCTGCCATTCACATTGCCCACGAACGCCGTGCCGCCGATGAAGTCGTTGTAGCGGCTGTTGAAGTAGCTGGCATCCACGTACACGTTGGGCAGAATAGCGCCCTTGTAGCCCACTTCCACCGTGTTCACGCGCTCCAGGCGCAGCTTTTCGATATTGATTTCAAAATCCGCCAGCTTCATGGTCGGGTCGTACGGGTTGTAGGCCCGGCCCTGCGCATCCGTGAAACCGTAGCCTTGGTAGCCATTGCCAATGTTGCCGAGCAAAATGAACGAGCCCACATCGGAGTGCAGATACTGGTCGGTCTGCGACGGGCTGCGGAAAGCCTGGCCGTAGCTGGCGCGGAAGTTATGCTGGTTGCGGGCCCCCAGCGAGTACACCGCCGCCACGCGGGGCGAGAAAGCGGGGTTGAAGTTCTTAAAGAAATCGACGCGACCGGCGGCGGCCAGCTTCAAATGGTCGTCGAGCATGGCGTGCGTAATCTGCGAATACGCGCCGTATTCGTAGTTCGGGATGCGGTTGCCGTCCAAGTCGGCAAACAGCACGCCGCCCGAGCCCAGCATGTAGCGCCGGTAGGCGGCCCCCACGATGAGGCCGGTTCGGGGGCTGCCCAGCACGAAGCTGCGCTGCGCACTCACGTCGCTCAGACGCGAGTTGAAGTGCTGGCCGGCACCGGTGCCGGGGTTGTTGTCCTGGGCAATCTGGTTGCGCAGCGTGTTGAACGTTTCGCTCCCGGCCACGGGCAGCGTGGCATTGGCGGCAGCCTGTGCCGCGGCCAGCGCCGCATCTACCGACTGCTTCCCAACCTGACGAGCGTAAGTGTAGGTCCCGTTATAGGTACCGAAATACAGGTCGCGGTAGCTTGGCGACTGCGGATTAGCCGGATTGGATTTCGACTGCAGCAACTTGGCGCTCAGCTGGGTAAGCTCGTAGCTGCTGCCCGTGAAGTCCTCCGTAGTATAGGCCCGTATAAAGCCTTTCGAGCTCTTCAGCTCCAGGCGGTACTGGTCGGTACCCAGGTCCTTGATGCGGAAGCGGCTCAGGTTTTGGTAGGTCGAGGTGCCCACCCCGCGCTTGGCTTCCAACGTCAGCTTCAGGTCGTTGGTGAAGAGGTAGGACACGGCACCCTGCACGCGGTACGAGCGGGTGATGGTGTCGCCGGCCACCAGCTGGCGCTCCGTATAGCCGGGCAGGTACACGCGCTTGCCATACAGTTCCGGATTGACGCCCGGGTACGGTAAATAAGTCAAATCCAGTTCGCCGTAACGGTTCACGGCGTCGTAGCCCAGCGGCGAACCGGCCGGGTTGGTCGAGCTGGTTTGGGCGTTAAAGTTGTTCGCAATCCAGTCGTTGGCCCGGAAATAGCTGGCATTTACTTTGAAAGCCAGCTTATCGGTAATCTTGTGGGCGTAGCGCACCTGGCCATCGAGCAGGCTGCGCTGGCCGCCGCGCAGGCGCACGCTCAGGCCCTCGTACACAAACGGGTCTTTCGAGTTGAAGAGCACCACGCCGCTCAGCGCGTTCGAGCCGTATAGCGCCGAAGCCGGACCGTGCACAATCTCAATGCTTTCCATGTCGAGTTCCGGAATGCCTACCATGTTGCCGGGGCTCAGGTTCAGCGACGGCAGCGCCGTGTCCATGTAGTCCACGAGCTGAATCACCCGCTCCGACTTGGCCGTGTTGAAGCCCCGCGTGCTGATGCTGGTAAACAGCATCGAAGCCGAGTTCACGTCGATGCCGGCCAGGTTGCCCAGGCCCGCCAGCACTTCCGGCGTGCTGATGCGCTCGACCTGCTTGGCCGATACCTTGTCAATCGTTACCGGCGCACGCATGATGTTTTCCTCCACCCGCGAGGCCGAAACCACCGTTTCGCTCAGCATGGTGGCACTCGGCACCAGCGACACACTCAGTTGGTCTTCGGGCTTTTGCAGCACCACCGTCTGGGTTTCGTAGCCGACGTACGACACGAGCAGTTCGACCGGGCCGTTGGCAAACGAGCCATTCAAGTCGAAATGACCCTCCTGGTTGGTACTGGTGCCGATGTAAGTGCCTTTGATGAAGACGGTAGCGCCCGGCAGCGGGTCGCCGGCATTCGTCAACACGGCCCCACCGATGTGGCTGCCCGTGGGGTCCGAAGCGAGGCGCAGCTTCTTGGTTTTGGCTTTGTTGGATTTGGTAGGAGCGTGGTGCGGCACTGGAGCAGCACCCGGGGCGGCTGCAGCCGAAGCAGCCGGCGCAAGCGCCGCCACCATCAACGCAGAGTAAAGTTTACGCATGAGATTAATTAACTCGGGGTATTAGAAAAGTCAAAATTACCCTTGTTCCTTCGCCTCGGTCCCATTTTTTCGGCAGAGGCATGTTACCACGGGGTGAATACGTCCCAAACCGGGACCAACTTTTCTATACCAAATATTAATTCAAGCTAACCACTCACTAAAAACACAGTTTAAATAGGTTTAATCGGCATTATTTTTACAATAAGCCGGTATAAATTGTAAATATATCTTCAACTTGAAACACCGATTTTTTTCCCGATATTGGAATATAACCACTTAAAACACAGTTCCAAAAACATTACAACCATAAAAACAAATAACGGTAAAGTTCAATAATAATAACATGCTTTATTTCCTAAACGGCGTCGCATCGACTACTTATGCGACAGTAGCTACTTCGTCGGAACCCGGTAACCGAGGCTAATTCGGAAAGCCATTCCTTTCTCTATCCCGGGACTGGTTGGCGTAGGGGCCTTGCCCAATCCAATGTAGTCGATGGTTGCGTGCCACTGCTGGTCGCGGGCATACACCTCAATGCGCCGCGTCACGGCATAAGCCGCTGTGGCCCGCAACGCCCAACGGGCGTTTAGGTAGTGGTCAGCAAACAAGCCGTAGTGGCCCTGCTGGTACTGCACATATTGGTCGGCCGCCTGCAGGCGATAGGCAGTGTTGATACCAATCAGGTTGAAGCCGATGTTGGTGCGGGGAGCCACGGCGTAGCTCAGCGTGAAACTGGTGGGCAGGTCGCCGAAAGCCCGCCAACGAGTTCCGAGCCGCCAGTCGAGCCCCAGCAACAGCACGTATTGCGGCCCGTAGAACTGCTGCCGGTAGCCCACCGTGAGGCGGTAGGCGCGGCGCGGGCTGGTGCGGTAGGCCGCCCGTACCACGCCGCCCAGGGTGATACTCGCCGCGTGTACCTCGCGCAAATCTGAATTCAGCGCTGGCAGGGCCAGGGCCGTTAGCTCCAGCCGCTCACTCAGCCGTTGCCGGTAGCCCAAGATGGGCGAAATGCCATACACGGTGCCAACCCCAAACCCGGGCCGGTTACCGGCAAAGCGTAGCATTTCCAGGCTGGCACCGGCCAGGAAACTGTGGCTGCTGTCGGCGGCCTGGGCCACGGGCACAATAGCGCTGGCCCGGTACACATCGGCGTGAAAAGCGGGCTTATCTAGCGTTTTAAGATGCAGCGGCAGCCGCTCGTAGCTCAGGCTGATGCCTTCGGCATAGCCCTGCGCCCGGCCGGCCAGCGGTAGCACTAGCAGTAGGGCTTTCAGCAGATAAGTTGAGTAAGTGGATAGCAGGCGCGGTAAAAGTTGTGGCATCGGCAGGGTTGCAGGAGATGAGTCTCCAAAGAAAGCGCCCCGATAATAGGCAATCAGTAGCTACCAGCCCAATAAACCGGAGAAGCTTAGCGTGACCGCCTTTTTAGCCGTGCACGCGGCTAAAAAAAGCTGCCCACTTGCGTGGGCAGCTTGCTCTATTTTCCAGATTGTGGGGGCCGGTTAGTCGCGCCCGCGGTGGCCGCGTCCGCCACCATACCCGCCTCCGTAGCCACCGCCGCGGTGGTAGCCACCGTCACTACGGTAGGCATTGCCGCCGCGGTAGTATCCGCGCTGGGGCACTACGATAACGGGCCGGGGGGCATAGTAAGGACGAGCATAGCCGTAATACGGACGAGCCGGCGGGTAATAGCCATAGTCGGGGCCACCGAGCGAGGCCACACAGCCGCTGAGGGAAAACAACCCCAGGAAAAGAACGAAAATGAGGGCTTTAGCTTTCATAATATGAATACACGCCGAAGCGTGATAATTACAGGTGAAGTACGTTGTTATGCTAACAAAATGCAGGCCGAAATCATTACCAGGGCTTTGTTTTTCGCTCAGATTTCGGCTTGGCTACTTATAAACGGCAACGGCCCCCTGCCGGTTGGCAAGGGGCCGTATCATCAGGCAGTTAGCTGAAACCTGCGGGTAGCTTAAGCTTCCGTCGGAGCCACGGTTTCGCCCGAGTATAGACGGGCTTTACCGGGCAGCGTTTTGTGGCGCTCCTTGCCGAGGGCGGCGCTGGGCTCGGGCACCCAATGGTGGCGGCCGCCGGCTTTCTCGTCCTCAAACTCGGTGGGTGCGGTGCCGGCTTCAGTACGCTCCTTCCAGGTGAGGTGCTCGGTGCCAGGGTCGGTTTGCTCCATCGTGATGCACTGCTCAACGGGGCACACCAGCGAGCACAGGTTGCAGCCCACGCAGTTTTCCTCGATGATTTCGGGCACGCGCGTGCCAGCGTTCAGCTTGATGGCCTGGTGGGCGCCGTCTTCGCAGGCCGTGTAGCACAGCTGGCAGCCGATGCACTTATCCTCGTTGATGTTGGCCGTGACCTTGTACTTCATGTTCAGGTCTTCCCAGTGCAGCACGTTGGGCAGGGCCTTGCCCACCATGTCGTAGATGGTGTTGAAACCCTTCTCAACCATGTACTGCTCTAGGCCCGAAGTCATTTCCCGAATGATGCCGAAGCCGAAGTGCATGGCCGCTGTGCACACCTGTACCGAGCTGGCGCCCAGCAGAATGTGTTCCACCGCGTCGCGCCAGTTCTCGATGCCGCCGATACCCGAAATGGGCAGCTTGATATCGGGGTGCTGGGCGCAGTTTTTCACCATGTTCAGGGCAATGGGCTTCACGGCCGGGCCGCAGTAGCCGCCATTGGTGCCCTTGCCGTCCACAATCGGGTACGGCGCAAACTGGTCCAAATCAACGCCCACGATGCTCTGAATCGTGTTGATGAGCGAGATGGCATCGGCCCCGCCGCGCCGGGCGGCCATCGCCGGCTCGGTGATGTCGGAGATGTTAGGCGTGAGCTTCACAATGACGGGCTTGGTGGCCACTTCCATCACCCACTCCACAATCATCTGCAGCACCTTGGGCTCCTGCCCCACGGCCGAGCCCATGCCGCGCTCGCACATGCCGTGCGGGCAGCCAAAGTTCAGCTCGAAGCCGTCGGCGCCCGCGTCCTGGCTCTGGCGCACGATGTCGTGCCACTCCTGCCGGCTCTGCACCATGAGCGAGGCGATGACGGCGTGGTTGGGAAAGCGCTTTTTCACTTCCTCAATCTCGCGCAGGTTGTGCGAGAGCGGCCGGTCCGAAATCAGCTCGATATTGTTGAAGCCCACGAGGCGCTTGTCGCGGTAGTTCACGCCGCCGTAGCGGCTCGACACGTTGACAACGGGCACGCCCAGCGTTTTCCAGACCGCGCCGCCCCAGCCGGCGTCGAAGGCCTTCATAATCTGGTAGCCGGAATTGGTGGGCGGGGCCGAAGCCAGCCAGAACGGGTTCGGCGATTTAATGCCGGCGAAATTGATGGATAAATCAGGCATATTGTAGCGTGGACTCTGCGAGCCCGCGTATTGAAGGTGAAGTTTGGAATTTGACCGCTCACGCGCGGACTCGCAGAGTCCACGCTACAGTTCTACTTGCTCAAATAAGCATGAATACCGCGGGCTGTGAGCTTGGCTTCAGCTGCTGCATTCACCACTTCCGCACCGCCGTTCCAGGCATCGCCGGAAGCGAAGTATTTGGGGTTCGAAGTCTGCCCGGTGTGGGCGTTGGCGATGATGCGGCCCTTGCCGTCCAGCTTCAGACCGGGAATCAGGTTCAGGAATTCCGTCTGCTTGGCCTGGCCGGTGGCTTTTATCACCATGTCGCAAGGTTCCACAAACTCGGAGCCGGCAATTTCCTGCACGCGCCCGTCCTTGGTTTCGGTGCGAATGAATTTCACGCCCGACACGTAGCCGTTACCGGTAATTTCCACCGGGGCTACATTGAATAATCCTTTCACTCCCACCCCTTTGGCCAGGTCGTATTCGAACTCGTAAGCGCCCATTTCCTCCTTCGCCCGGCGGTAGGCCAGAATCACATTTTCCGCGCCAAGGCGTGAAGATTCCGACGCCGCATCCATGGCCGTGTTGCCGCCGCCCAGCACAATCACCTTGCGTCCTACGGCTACTTTATGCTGGTGCTGACGCAATTCGGCAATGAATTCTACTGCGCCGGTGCAATTGATTTTATCCTCACCCGGCAAGCCCAATTCGTTGGTTTTACCAAGGCCAATACCGAGGAAAATAGCGTCGTATTTATCCTCCAATTTCTCTAATTCTTCGCGCGAAGAAATAGCCGAGTTGAAATGCGTATTGTAGCCGAATTGCGCCTGCAAATAGTCCATCTCGGCCAACGTTTCTTCGTTGGTGATTTTGTACGGCGCCACGCCATAAACCGTCAGGCCCGAAGGCTGCGCTTTGGCTTCAAAAACATCCACGCCGTAGCCCAGCGCGCGCAGCTCGCAGGCAGCCGAAATACCAGCCGGACCCGCCCCAATTACGGCCACTTTCTTGCCATTATCCGCGCCGGGGCCGAATAGTTTTTCGCCGCTTTTAATCACCTTGGTGGTGGCAAAGCTCTGTAGGCGACCTATTTCAATCGGCTTCACTTCCTGCAGGTTGTACACGCAGGCACCTTCGCACAGTACCTCCGTAGGGCACACTTTGCCACAGGCGTTGCCGAAGTAATTAGCCTCGTAAATAGTGCGCGCCGCGCCGGTGTCGTTGCCCGAATTTATTTGGCGGATAAACTGCGGAATATCAATCCCTGATGGGCACGCTTTTATACACGGCGCATCGAAGCAAAAAAGGCAGCGGGAGCTTTCGTAAAGCGCCTCGGTGCGGTTCATCACCGGCTTCAATTGCGCGAAATTTTCCGCGAATTGCTGCTCGGTGGTAGGTGTAGAAAATTCAGCCACAGTTTTGGGAATGTTGAGTTTTGAGGGTTGAATGTTGAGTTGCAAATGCAGAGTGTTGAATTAGATGCCAAATTCTATTCGGCAACCAATTCAACACTCAACATTTAAAACTCAAAACTTCTAGAGTTCCACCAGTTTCTCGTAGGTTTCGGGGCGGCGGTCGCGGAAGAACTGCCAGGTATTGCGCACTTCCTCAATCATATCGAGGTCGAATTCGGCAATCAGCAACTCGTCCTTGTACTCATCAGCCTGCGCGATAATCTGGCCGCGCGGGTCCACGAAATAGCTGGTGCCGTAGAAGCGGCCCAGGTTCCAGGGTTTTTCTTCGCCGACGCGGTTGATGCAGCCCATGAAATAGCCGTTGGCAGCCGCGTGGGCAGGCTGCTCCAGCTTCCAGAGGTACTGCGAGAGGCCGGCCACGGTGGCCGAGGGGTTGTACACGATTTCGGCGCCGTTCAAACCCAGGATGCGGGCGCCGTCGGGGAAGTGGCGGTCGTAGCAGATATACACGCCTACTTTGGCGTACTTGGTCTGGAATACTGGGTAGCCCATGTTGCCGGGCTTGAAGAAGAACTTCTCCCAGAAGCCGGTAGTGTGCGGGATGTGGTTTTTGCGGTACTTGCCGAGGTAGGTGCCGTCGGCGTCAATCACCGCGGCGGTGTTGTAGAGGAAACCGGCCGACTCGCGCTCGTACACGGGCACAATCATCACCATGTTATACTTCTTGGCGTATTCGGCCATGCGGTCCGTAATCGGGCCGGGCACCGATTCGGCCGAGGCATACCAGGCTTTGTCCTGGCCAGGGCAGAAATACGGGGTATTGAAAATTTCCTGCAAACAGAGAATCTGAACGCCCTGGCGGCCAGCTTCTTCGATGAGCGGAATATGCTTCTGCACCATGGCTTCCATGATTTCGGCAATCGTGCCTTCGCCTTCGGTCATCGGCAGGCTCATCTGGATGAGGCCGGATTTAATAATTCTGGGCATTGGGGTTGTTAGGTGGGGTTGAGTTGTGTTTTTTGAATTAGAACGTCATTCCGAGCGAAGCCGAGGAATCTCGCGTGCATCCACTAATTATTGACGTTGCTACGATTGAATTACTAGCGCACGCGAGATTCCTCGGCTTCGCTCGGAATGACGTGCTGCTTTATTCGTTTTAAATATTCGTTTTGCTGCGCTTGATGAACTGGCCGTAGCCCTGCGAAACCTTCGTTTCTCCGGCATCTACCGCTACTTTTCCACGCAGCAAAACCGTGTCAATTTTACCAGTCAATTCCCAGCCTTCGTAGGCGGAATAGTCGACATTCATGTGGTGCGTATTCGCCGAAATTGTGTGCTTTTTATTCGGGTCGAAAACAACTAAATCAGCATCCGCGCCAATGCTGATGGTGCCTTTACGCGGGAACATGCCGAAGATTTTAGCGGCGTTGGTCGAGGTCACTTCCACGAATTTCTGCGGGGTGATTCTGCCCTTGTTCACGCCTTCCGAAAACAGCAATTCCATGCGGTGCTCGATGGCGGGGTGGCCGTTCGGGATTTTCGAAAAGTCATCTTTACCCATCAGCTTCTGCTCCCACATGAAGGGGCAGTGGTCGGTGCCGACCACGTTCACAAGGCCTTGGTTGAGGCCGGCCCAGAGCGTGGCCTGGTCCTTTTTCTCGCGTAGCGGGGGCGACATCACTACTTTCGCGCCGTTGGCTTCGTCCTCGTAGAGCGAGGCATCGAGCACGAGGTACTGAATGCAGGTTTCAACCAGCACGCGCTGGTTGCGCTCGGTGGCGCGGCGTACCTGGTTGAGCGCACCCTCGCAGGTGAGGTGCACGATGTAGGCATTCACGCCGGTGTAGTTGGCAATGTCGGCAAAACGACCCGAGGCTTCGGCTTCAGTTACTTCGGGCTGCGAGAGGTAGTGATAGAGTGGCGTGAGCTTGCCCTGTGCCCGGTTTTGGGCGATGAGCGTGTCAATCATGTCGCCGTTGGTGGCGTGGGCCGTCACGAGGCCGCCGTGCTTTTTCACCTCCTGCATCAGGCCCACCATCTGTGCGTCGTCAATCATGAGCGCACCTTTATAGGCCATGAATGTTTTGAAGGAAGTGATGCCCTCGGCAATCATGTCCTTGATTTCCTCCTTGGTGCTGGGGTTGAAATCCGTCACGGCCATGTGGAAGCTGTAGTCGCCCACGGCGTTGCCGGTGGCGCGGCCACTCCATTCTTCGAAGGCCGAACGCAGCGAATTGCCCTGCTTTTGCAGAATGAAGTCGATGACGGTGGTAGTACCTCCGTGCAGAGCCGCGCGGGTACCAGTTTCGTAAGTATCGGAGCTGAAGGTGCCCATGAAGGGCATTTCCAAATGCACGTGCGGGTCGATGCCGCCGGGCATAATCATTTTGCCGGTGCAGTCAATCACCTCCGCCCCATCGGCCGACAGGTTGCGGCCAATGGATACGATGGTTTCGCCTTCAATCAGGATATCGCAGACGGCGTCCGAATCGGCAGTGACGACGCGGCCGTTTTTTAGGAGAATGGACATGGGAATTAATTAACAACGATTACAGTGTAGTCTGTCGAACCGAAATTAGTTACTGTTTAACTGTATGCGGAATTTCATTCTCTTATAAACTGAATAGCTGATGTAGACTAATGCTAGAACATTAATTACATTCCAAACAGTCATAAAAACAGAAGCACATTTATCGAAATCTGTCATGCTTTCCCAGCTTCCATAGTCACTTTGAGAATCATCATGTTTATCATCATAACTCATCAAAGCAATTCCCATAGCTACATAAACTAAGACGTCGAATACAGCCAAAAACGCATATGCTATGATGCGCTTAATCTCTTGGCTGATTAATGACATTTTTAGGAATTGTTCTGGCGGCGCGGGTGCCGCACGCGAGGTGCCTCGGCTGCGCTCGGCATGACGGGCTGGATTAATGCACGTATTTATCCGCGATGCTAATGGCCTCCGAGATAATAGCCAAGCCCTCGTCAATCTCGTCCTTATTGATGGTAAGCGGGGGGCAGATGAAAATGTAATTCCAGCGCACGAAGGTGTACATGCCCAACTCGCGGATTTTGGCGGCAACCTGATTCATGATGGCCATTTGGTCGTTGGTGGCGTTCCAGGGGGCCATGGGCTCTTTGGTGTCGCGGTTTTTCACCAGTTCGATGCAGCCGAAAAGGCCGGTGTTGCGCCAGTCGCCGATGCTTGGGTGGTGGCGCATGAGCTGAGCTACTTGCTCGTCCATGTACTTGCCCATTTCCACGGTGTTTTCGAGCAGGTTGTCGCTCTCGTAAATATCGAGCACGGCCACAGCGGCGGCGCAGGAAACCGGGTGGGCCGAGTACGTAAGGCCGAGTGGCAGCGGCTTATCGTCGAAGGATTTGGCGATTTTCTCATCCACCATCACCGCGCCCAGGGGCAGGTAGCCGGCGGTGATGCCCTTGGCCATGCACATGATGTCGACTTTGACATTGTGGTGGTCGGAGCCAAACCACTTGCCAGTGCGGCCGAAGCCCGACATCACTTCATCAGCAATGAGCAGGATGCCGTGCTTGTCGCAGATTTCGCGGATGCGCGTCCAGTAGCCGGGCGGGTACTTGATGCAGCCCGACGTGCCCGACTCCCCTTCGAGCACGATAGCGGCTACGCTGCCGGGGTTCTCATAGCCGATGATGCGCTCCATGGCATCGGCAGCGCGCTGGGCGCACTCCTCGGGCGTGGAGCTGTGCCAGGGGCAGCGGTAGAAAAACGGGTTTTCGACGTGGATGGTGCTGGGCATGGCCTGGTTATCCACGGCAAACTTGCGCGGGTCGCCGCCTACGCTCATGGCGCCGTAGCTGGCCCCGTGAAACGACTGGTACAGCGACACAATTTTGTGGCGGCCGGTGTACACCCGCGCCAGCTTGATGGCATTTTCGATGGCCTCGGCCCCGCCCAGCGTGAAAAACGCTTTAGTGAGGTTGGGCGCGGTAATTTCGGCCAGGCGCTTGCCGAGGTCGCCGCGGGCCTTGGTAATCATGCCGGGGTACACGTAGCTGAGCTCGCGCATCTGGGCGGCCACGGCTTCGGTCACGCGCTGGTCGCCGTGGCCGATGTTCACGTTCATGAGTTGGGCCGAGAAGTCTATGTAGCGCTTGCCGTCGCGGTCGTACACGTACACGCCTTCGGCGCGCTCGGCGTTGATGGGGTTCAGGCCCGTTTGCTTCGACCACGAAAAGAGCGTGTGGTCGAGGTTATCGTGCAGGATTTGGTCTTTATCGGTGGCGAAGGTGGTTTCCATTGTTTTAGCTGTTAGCCTTTAGCTGTTAGCTATTAGCTTTTCTATGTTCATTTCAATTTGCGAGGAAGCTAACAGCTATCAGCTAAAGGCTAACAGCTTGAATAAACTAGCTCATCCAATTCACCCGCGACTCCGGGTTCCACTTGGTCGTGGTCTTCTTCAGCTGCGTCCAGAATTCGATGGAGCTTTTGCCGGTGATGTCGCAGGCGCCGAATTTCGAATCATTCCAGCCGCCGAAGGAGAAGGGCTCGCGGGGCACAGGCACGCCGATGTTCACGCCAATCATGCCGGCGTTGGCGTGGTCCATCACGTAGCGGGCACTGCTGCCACTGCTGGTGAACACGGCGGCAGCGTTGCCGTAAGGGTTGGCGTTTTCAATGGCCAAGGCCTCGTCCAGCGTGTTGGTGCGCATGATGGCGAGCACCGGGCCGAAGACTTCCTCCTGAGCGATGCGCATGTCGGGCGTCACGTAGTCGATTACTGTTGCACCCACGTAGTAGCCGTCTTCGTGGCCGGGCACCACGGCGTTGCGGCCGTCGAGCAGGACTTTGGCACCGGCGGCTTCGGCTTCGGTGATGTGCTGTTCGATGCGCTCCTTGGCCTGCTTGCTGATGACGGAGCCGAGGTTCTGGCCGGCCACAATCTTCTTGGCTTCTTCCACGATTTTGGCCACGATGCCATCAACCGCGCCCACTCCCACCATGGTGGAGCCGGCCATGCAGCGCTGGCCCGCGCAGCCCGACATGCTGGCGGCCACGTTCGAGGCCGTCATTTCGGGGTGGGCGTCAGGCAGCACCATCAGGTGGTTTTTGGCACCGCCGAGGGCTACGCAGCGCTTCAGATTGCTGGTGGCGCGGATGTACACCACTTTGGCAATGGCGGTAGAGCCCACGAAGCTCACCGCCTGAATGTCGGGGTGGTCGCAGATGGCTTCCACAATTTCCTTGTCGCCGTTCACCACGTTCAGCACGCCGTCGGGCAGGCCGGCTTCTTTCAGCAGCTCGGCGATTTTTACGGCGCTCAGGGGCACCTGCTCCGAGGGCTTCAGAATCATGGTATTGCCGAGCACAATGGCGTTCGGAATAGTCCAGTGCGGAACCATGTTGGGGAAGTTGAACGGGGCGATGCTGGCTACCACGCCCAGCGGCTTGCGCTCGGCGCGGGCTTCCACGCCCTTGCTCACTTCCAGAAATTCGCCCTGGATGAGCTGCGGCATGGAGCAGGCAAACTCGGTCAGCTCAATGGCTTTTTCGACTTCGGCACGGGCCTCGTCGTAAGTCTTGCCGTTCTCCTCGCGCACGAGGTCGGCGAGGGCTTTCATGTCGCGCTCCAGCAGCGTTTTATAGCGGTAGAAAATTTGCACCCGCTCCTTGATGGGCGTGGCCGACCACGAGGGGAAGGCGGCTTTGGCGGCCTGCACGGCGGCGTCGAGCGCGGCGGCGTTGCTGAGGGGCAGGGTTGAAATCAGCTGACCGGAAAGCGGGCTGAACACGTCCATAGTGGCCGTTCCGGAATCGTTTGTGGACTTTCCACCCACGTAGTTCTGGATGGCGGGATACTTCAAGGTTTGGACTTCCATGTTATCTTAATGTTAAGCGGGGTGCAAGCTAAGGGTTTTGTAGGAAATCCCGCAAGGGCCGAATCATAAATTTATTATTTTTCCTGAATCGGCCCAAACAAATCAGCCGCCAGCGCCTGCGTGGAAAGCAGATACCGACGGCTGAATTTGCACTGCCCCGCGGGGCGGCAGGCCGCTAACAGGCGGCGCTTAAAAAGCAGAAAGTCGTCCTGCTGAGTTTGTTGAAGCCACGGCTGCTTCGTTGCAGCGAATGAATTTCTTCGGCAGCTGCGGCACTTCAATCGGGCTCAACAGGACGTTTTCCGGGGTGTTATTCTTTCATGATTTTCCGGACTTTCGTGCCGTCGGCGCTGCGGATGGTGAGCAAGTACACGCCGCCGGCCAGCTTGCTCAGGTCGATGCTGGTGCTGGCACGGCCGGCTTCGACCTTGATTTCGCGCACCAGCGCCCCGCGCAAATCGCGCAGCGTGAGGGTGTGCGCGGCGCTACCGCGCAGCTCGACGGTGAGCTGGCTGCTAACCGGGTTGGGGTATACCGCACCGGCTACCACGCCAGCGGCCGGAGTAGCAGCCAGGGCACGGGCCACGTTGCACGACTGGCCCGCCGTGTAGGTGAAGGGCGTGGCCGAGTTGTTGCGCTCGGGACCGCCCGCTCCTACCTGGTAGGTGAAGTACAGGTTGGTGAGCGTGCCGGAAGCCAGCGCCAGGGTGTAGGTGAAATCACCGGCCCCGTTTTTGGTCATCGTGTAGCCGGGGTAGGTGCCGGTGGTGCCGTTGCGCAGGTATAGGATGGCCAGCGTGCCGCCGGCCGTAGCGCCGAGCGGGTGGAACGTGAAGGTGACGTTGCCGCCGCTGCTCACCGCACCATAGCTGAAATCGGTAGTGGTGGCGCAGTAGGTGCCGGCCGGGGCGGCGCTCACGGTTACACTTACGGCAGTCGAAGTCGTCACGGCGCCGGCGTTGTCGGTGGCTTTGGCGGTGAGGGAGTAAGTGCCGGAGGCTACTCCCGTCCAGGTGTAGCTGTAGGGGGCGCTGGTGTCGGTGTTCAGCAAGGTGGTGCCGTTGTAGAAGGCGACGGAGCTCACGGTGCCATTGGCATCGGCGGCGTTGGCGCTGATGGTGATGCTGGCCGGCGCGGTGAAACTGGTGCCGTTGCTGGGCGAGGTCAGGCTGACGGTGGGCGGAGTGTTGCCCGCCGCCGTGAAGGACAGCCAATTGAGGTTGGAGCCGGCCGTGGGGGCGTACACCCGCAATGTTTGGGCGCCGGCTGCCAGGGTCACGGTGGTGTTCACGGTCGTCCAGGTCTGCCAGCCGCCGGTGTTGCCTACGGCCACGCTGCCCAGCGCGGTGCCTGCGCTGTTGCGCAGCTCCAACTGCCCGCCGCCGGTGGCGCTGGCTACGCGGAAGCCCACAGTGTAGGTACCGGCCGTGGCTACGTTCACGGCGTAGTCGAGGTAGTCGCCGGCGTCGATGTAGCCCACGTTCAGGCCGCCGCCGGTGTCAGTGGTGGTTTCAGTCTGGATGCCGAGCATGGCCGAGTAGCTTTCCGCTTCAATGGTGCCGGGAATGGCCTGGCCAGCGGGGGCGGCATTCACCGTAATGCTGACGGCGGCCGAGGTGGTCACGGCTCCGGCGTTGTCGGTGGCTTTGGCCGTGATGGAGTAGGTGCCGGCGGCTACGCCCGTCCAGATGTAGCTATACGGGCTGCTGGTGTCGGAATTCAGGAGCGTGGTGCCGTTGTAGAAATCTACTTTCGACACCGTGCCGTCGGAGTCCGCCGCGTTGGCGCTGATGGTGATGCTGGCCGGGGCCGTGGACGTGGTGCCGTTGGTGGGCGAAGTCAGGCTGACCGTTGGGGCCACATTGCTGGGCGCGGTAAAGGTGAGGTAGTTGACGTTGCAGCCGGTGGAGGCCGAGGCGTAGAGGCGCAAGGTTTGCACGCCAGCGGGCAGAGTAACGGTGGCATTGATGGTCTGCCAGGACTGCCAGCCGCCGGTGTTGCCCACATTGATGCTGCCCAGCACCGTGCCGCCGCTGTTGCGCAGCTGCAGCGTAGCGCCGCCGTTGGCGCTGGCTACCCGGAAGCCCACGGTGTAGCTGCCAGCCGTGGCCACATTCACGGAGTAATCAAGCCAGTCGCCGGTTTCGAAGTAGTCCACGTTCAGGCCACCGCCGGTGTCGGTGGTGGTTTCGGTTTGCGTGCCCGACTGCGCCGTAAAGCTCTCGGCTTCAATCTTGCCAGGAATGGCCTGCGCGGTCGGGGCGGCATTCACCGTCACGCTCACAGCGGCCGAGGTAGTGGCCGCGCCGCTGTTGTCGGTGGCTTTGGCGGTGAGCGAGTAGGTGCCGGCGGCCACGCCCGTCCAAGTGTAGCTGTAGGGGCTGGCGGTGCTGGTGCCCAGCAGCGTAGCGCCGTTAAAGAACTCCACTTTCGACACCGTACCGTCGGAGTCAGCGGCGTTGGCCGTCAGGCTGATGCTAGCGGGCGTGGTGTAAGTAGCGCCGTTGGTGGGCGAAGTCAAGCTTACCGTTGGGGCCACGTTGGTGGGCGCGGTGCCGGTTTTGCTCAGGCTGCGCAGGTTGTCGAAGTAGTACACGTCGCCCGTGCTGGAGTTGGGCGCGAACAGGAACACCAGTCGGTCGACGCTGGCTTCGGTGGTGCTGCCGTCGGGCGTGCTGGCGTAGGTGAATTGCAGAGTTTGCCAGGCGTTGGACTGCTTCACCACGGCCTGGTAGATGCTGTGGCGGCCCGCCGGGTAATTACTTGGCTGCGAGGCTACGCTGCTCTCCAACTGCCACGAAATCACGGTGCCCACCGGCGCGGCGGTGTACACATCCATCGCAAATACCTTGTCGCCTGATTTATACAGCGCGCCGTCCTTCACGGCGGCGGTGGCAAGGGTCAGGGCGTCATAAGTCTGCGTGCTGTTGCGGGTGTACTTGGCCACGTGGGCCGAGGTGTTGATGCCAGCGGCGGCGGGGTTGTTCTGGGTGGCGAGGTAGGTGCCGTTGGCCGTCACGTAGCTCACGTTGTGAACGGTTTCGTAGTCCTCAAAGAGTGTCCCGGCGGTGTACGTTGGGTCGGCCACATGCTTGATGACCTTGATATTATCGAGGTAATAGGTATTGCCGGTGTTGGTGTTGCCGTTGAAAAGCACGGCGAGCTGGTCGATGGCCAGGTTGGAGGTGCCGGCGTCGGGCGCGGTGTCGAAGCTCAGCGTGAGGGTTTGCCAGGCATTCTGGGCGGTGGTTACGGCCAGGTAGGTGCTGTTGCGGCCGGCCGGGTAGCTGCCCGTGGGCGCGGCGGCCGTCTTGTTTTGCAGCGTGATGCGCACCGTGGTGCCCACCGGCGCGTCGGTGTAGAGGTCAAGCTGCAGCTGGTAGGTCTGGCCCTTGAACTTGCCGGCGTCGGTGATGACCGTACCGGGAGGGCCGGCATTGAAAAACAGCACGTCGTAGGTCTGGGTGCTGTTGCGCACGTACTTAGCTACTTTGGCCGAGGTGTTTACACCCGTAGCCGAAGGGTTGGCGAAGTTGGCCGTATAGGTGCCGTTGGTGATGGCCGCGTCGTAGCTGATGCGGCTGGTGCCGTCGTAATTCTCCAGAACGTCCGTCGCCACCACCGGCGGCGCTGGCTGGGCATACACCCGCACGTTGTCGAAGTAGAAGGTATTGGCCGAATTCAGGCCCGGCTCGAACAGAAAGGCCACGTTGTTGATGGCGAAGATGTTGGTGCCCGCATCAATGGTTTTCTCGTAGTCGAATTCCAGCGTTTCCCAGGCGTTTTGCTTGGTGGTGAAGGCCTTGTAAGCGCTGTGCCGGCCCATCGGGAAGTTGGTCGAAGTCGTCACGGCCCCGTTTTCGAACTGCATCGTGACGCGGCTGCCCACTGGCGCAGTCGAGTACACGTCGACGTATACCTTCTTGCGGCCCTGCGCGAAGTCATTGGCATTGCCTACGGTGAGGCCCTGCACGTACAGCACGTCGTAGGTTTCGGAGGCATTGCGCACGTATTTGCCCACCGCCGTCGAGGTATTGGGCGCAGCCGAAGCAGGGTTAGCCACGGCCTGCGTGAGCACGCCGGTGCGGGTGCCATAAATCAGGAAGCGGTTGGACTGGAAGTCCTCGTACACCTTTTCCAGGTTCAGGGCTGGGCTCATGGTCACGGCTTTGGAGTAGGTGTTGGTGGTGCAGCCCGAGGTGGTGACGGTCACGGCCACGTTGCCGGCGCTGGTGCCGTAGTTCACCGAAATGGAGTTGGTGCCCTGGCCGCTCACAATGGTGGCACCGGCCGGAACCGACCACGCGTAGGTGGCCCCGGCAATGGCATCGATGCGGTAGTTTTTGTACTGCTCGTTCTGGTACACGGCCCCGTCGCCGAGCACGGCGTAGTTGTAGGTACCCTTGTAAATCCGCACGTAATCCACCAGCGTCTGGGTGGGGTAGTCGCCGGGCGTGGGCTGAATGTAGCCGGTGTAGCCCGAGCCCGGGCCGCCCACCGCCGCGTTGAGAATCAGATAGAACTGGTTGTCGTTGAAGGGAAACGCGCCGGCGGCCGTTTGCGGCGTCACGGTGTTATACAGGTTGCCGTCCACGTAAAAGCGCAGCACGTCGGGGCCCCATTCGAGGGCGTAGACGTGGAAGCCGGTCGACAAATCCACGCCCGCCGAATAGGTGCGGCTGGCGAAGTATGGGTTGCCGCCGCCCGCGTCGCCAATAGCTGTGCCCGTCACCGAGTTCGGGTTCTTGTGCTTGGCTTCCATAATGTCGATTTCGCCGGTGTAGGGCCAGTTGCTGGGGTCGGCCAGCATCCAGAACGCCGGCCAGATGCCACCGGCCGAGGGCAACTGCATGCGCGCCTCAATGCGCCCGTACTTGAAGGTCTGGAGCTTGCCCAGGCCGGCTACTTTCGACTCGATTTTGCCCGAGCTGTATTGGTAGGTGTTGCCGCTGGGTGCGGTGGTGGTTTCCAATTTGGTGTTGATAATCAGGTTGCCACCGGTTACGGCCAGGTTCTGGGCGCGGTAATTTTGCAGCTCAGCGTTGCCGAAGCCGCAGAGCGTGGGGCAGCCGTCGCCCACTACCACTTTCCACTTGGTGGTGTCGAGGGCGGCGGTATTGAACTCATCGCCCCAGACGAGCTGGTTGCACTGGGCCCAGGAGCGGGCGGGCAGCAGGGTAAAAAGCAGGCCGAAACTGAGCAGTGCGGCCACACGGTTTCGCCACCGGCCAGCCGGAGGAGTAATGTTTATTTTCATGGGTGGGGTTAGGTTGAGAATGAACAGCGCTTGCCGCTCCTCCCCTGTCCGACTCAAGCAACGTTCACCGGCCGATGAACCCGCGCAAACCGGAACAAGCCACGGAGCAACGGCCCAAAGGTGAAGAAAATGTCAGTTAAAAAAAGGCCACAATCGTTTGAAAAAGACGTTTTTCATCTTCTTCAACGGTTGGGCCTTACGCTTACCTCACAACTACACCCCGCCCAAATGAACCCTGCCGCGCGCCCGGCCCCGCCGACGTTGGCCAGCCGGCTCTCCCTAAAAAACAACGATTAAATCACCGAATGCCAAAATTATGTACGTCTCTGAGGCCCTCCTGCTTGCCCACAAAACGGAGTAGGGTGCGGGCTTGCCCCCGCCCGTCGTGAGAATAAGTTAAGGGAGAACCGTTCGACGACGGGCGGGGGCAAGCCCCGCACCCTACGCATCTTATAACGGCCGTAGCAGCACCCGGGCCGGTGCGCCGTCACTGTCCACGATTTTCAGGGGCAGGCACAGCATTTCGTACTCGCCCGGCACAATGTGCTGCAGGGCCAGCCCTTCAATAACGCAGATGCCCGCGTCGAGCAGCGTGTGGTGGGTATCGGCCTTGCCAACCGACAGGTAATCAACCCCCACGCACACTACGCCGCGGTCGCGCAGGTGGCGGGCCGCGTCGGCATCAAGGGCCACGAAATCGGGCTGAAAAGGCATCGTGCTCCACTCGTGGTCGGAAATACGGGTGCGGAAGAGCAAGCGTGCGCCAGGCTCGATTTCGAGCTTTTCCACCTCGGCCAGGCTGATGCTGCGCGGGTCGGTGATGCCTACCACGCGGGCTGCGCCCATCAGGCGGGCCAGGTCGATGGTGGTGCTGTCGCCGGCGTTGGCGGTGAAATGCAGCGGGGCATCGACGTGGGTGCCGGTGTGGGCGCTCATCGACACTTCGGTGACGTTGGCGGCCGCGCCGGTGGCAATGCTCAGCGTTTTTTTGACGTGGACGGGGGCGTTGTCGGGCCAGTGCACCATGCCGTCGTGGATGGGCGTGGTGGCATCGAGCCAGGGAAGAGGAATGGACATAATCAGAACGTCATGCAGAGCGCAGCGAAGCATCTCGCTCGCAATCGTTGGAATATTGAATTAGTGGCGGCACGCGAGATGCTTCGCTGCGCTCTGCATGACAACCGGTTACTCCCCTACCCGCGGCTGGAGCAGCTTGGCAATCAGGCCCGTCCAGCCGGTTTGGTGGCTGGCACCGAGGCCGTGGCCGTTGTCGCCGTGGAAATACTCGTGGAACCAGAGGTAGTCGCGGAAGTTGGGGTCGTTCTGCAGCTGCTTGTCGTCGCCGAAGCAGGCGCGGCGGCCGGTTTCGGCATCGCGTAGGAAGAGTTGGGTGAGGCGCTTGGTGAGGGCATCGGCCACTTCGAGCAACGTCACGGTTTGGCCGGAGTTGGTGGGATATTCGACTTTGAAATCGTCGCCGTAATAGTGGTGGAAACGTTGCAGCGACTCGATGAGCAGGAAGTTCATGGGCATCCAGACGGGGCCGCGCCAGTTGCTGTTGCCGCCGAACAGCGTGGTTTGCGACTCGGCCGGCTCGTAGTTCACGGTGAACTGGGTTTCGGTACCCCGGAAGATGAACGGGTGGGCCAGGTGGTAGCGCGAGAGGCTGCGCACGCCGTAAGGCGAGAGAAATTCGGCCTCGTCCAGCATACGGGCCAACAGGCGCTTCACGCGGTGGCCGCGCAGCAGCGAGAGCAGGTGGCGGGCACCCTTGCCGGGCTCCTGCCAGCGAGACACCAGCGCCGCCAGCTTCGGCCGGTTGTCCAGAAACCAGTTCATGCGGGCCAGAAACTGCGGGGCCGTTTTCAGCGTATCCTCGTCAATCACCTCCACGGCAAACAGCGGAATCAGGCCCACCAGGCTGCGCACTTTCAGCAGCTCGTGGCCGCGGTCGGGCGTGTTCAGGGCGTCGTAGTAGAACTCGTCCTCGTCGTCCCAGAGGTCCATGTGCTCGTTGCCCACGTTGGTCATCGCCTCGGCGATGTAGAGGAAGTGCTCGAAGAACTTGCTGGCCAAATCTTGGTACACGGTATTGGTCTTGCTGAGCTCCAGCGCGATGCGCATCATGTTCAGGGCATACATGGCTACCCAGGCGGTGCCGTCGGCCTGCTCAAGGTAGCCGCCGTAGGGCAGCGGGGCCGAGCGGTCGAACACGCCAATATTATCCAACCCCAGGAAACCGCCCTCGAAAATGTTGCGGCCGTCGCGGTCCTTGCGGTTCACCCACCACGTAAAATTCAGGAGCAGGCGGTGGAAAATGGTTTCCAGAAAATGCACGTCGCCGTGGCCGCCGCGGGCTTTCTGGTCGATTTTGTAGACCCGCCAGGTGGCGTAGGCGTGCACGGGCGGGTTCACGTCGCTCAGCTTCCACTCGTAGGCCGGCAGCTGGCCGTTGGGGTGCATGTACCAGTCGCGGCATAGCAGCAGGAGCTGCTCCTTGGCAAATTCGGGGTCGAGCCGGGCCAGAGGCAGGCAGTGGAAGGCCAGGTCCCAGGCCGCGTACCAGGGGTATTCCCAGGTATCGGGCATCGAGATGATGTGCTGATTGTTCAGGTGCTGCCAGCCGGTGCCGTTGCGGCCGTCGAGGCGCTCCGGCGGCGGGGGCGGCAACTTGGGGTCGCCGGCCAGCCACTGCGGCACATCGTAGTAGTAGTACTGCTTGCACCAGAGCATGCCCGCGAAGGCTTGGCGCTGCACGTTGCGGGCGTCGGCATCGGTGATTTCGGCCTGCAGCTCGTGGTAGAACTGGTCGGCCTCGGTCAGGCGCAGCTTCAGGGTCTGGTCGAAGTCGGCGAAGGGAGTTTCGAGGCCCGGGGCGGCCAGGCGCAGGCGCACCACGCGGGTGGCGCCGGGGGCGATGGCCAGCTCATAGTGGGCGGCGGCTTTGGTGCCGGTTTGGGCGGGGTTCACAGCGCCGGCCTGGCCCTGCACGAGGTAGTCGTTGATGCCATCCTTGAAGAACTGCTCATCCGAAGGCGCGTGGTAGAGGCGGCCGTTGTTGGTGGCGTTTTCGCAGAACAGCAGCGCGGGCTTGGTGCCGGGCAGGGCTTCGTCGCAGTAGAGCACGAATTGGCCCAAGTCCTGATGGTCGGCGTGCAGGTGGCCGTCGGGCGTGGTCGAAAGTTCGGGCCGATACGGGTCGTTGCCCCAGGCCCAGGTGTTGCGAAACCAGAGCTGCGGCAGCAGGTGCAGCGTGGTATCGTCGGGCCCACGGTTCACGATGGTGAGTTGGATGAGCACGTCCTCGGCATCGGCCTTGGCAAATTCCACGAACACGTCGAAGTAGCGGCTTTCGTGGAAAATGGCCGTGTCCATTAGCTCGAATTCGGGCTTCATGCGGTCGCGACGGGCATTTTCCTTCACCAGCCACTCGTACGGAAAAGCGTGCTGCGGGTACTTGTACAGCATGCGCTGGTAGGAATGCGTGGGCGTGGCATCGAGGTAGTAGTACACTTCCTTCACGTCCTCGCCGTGGTTGCCCTCGGTGCCGCTCAAACCGAAAAAACGCTCCTTCAGGATGGCATCCTGCCCGTTCCAGAGGCCCAGGCCGAAGCAGAGCAGCTGCTGGTCGTCGCAGAAGCCGGCCAGAGCTTCCTCACCCCAGCGGTAGGCGCGGCTGCGGGCCTGGTCGTGGGTGGTGAAGTTCCAGGCGTCGCCGTTGGCCGAGTAGTCTTCGCGCACGGTGCCCCACTGGCGCTCGGCCACGTAAGGGCCGAATTTGCGCCAAGACTTGGTGCCGTCCTTGGCTTCCTGGAGGCGGGTTTGTTCGGGGTTCATTCTTTAAGGGTTGAGTTTTAAATGTTGAGTTTTGAGTTGCGTTTTGAAAGGCGCACAACGGCTAACTCAACATTCAAAACTCAACCCTCAACACTTCATCACCCGTTGTCGGCGAAGCCGGGGTAGAGCGTCATGCCACCGTCCATGAAAATGGTTTGGCCGGTGATGTAGTCGGCCTCATCTGAGGCGAGCCAGGCGGCGAGGTTGCCGATGTCAGCGGGGTCGCCCACGCGGTTGTAGGGAATGAGTGTGAGCAGGGCCTTTTCCTCCTCGGGCGTGTCGCGGGCCGAGAGGTTGATGGGCGTGGCAATGGCGCCGGGCGCAATGCTGTTGACCCGGATTTTGTGCGGGGCCAGCTCCTGGGCGGTGCTTTTCATCAGCTGCATGATGCCGCCCTTGCTGGCCGCATAGTTCACGTGGCCGGCCCACGGAATGACTTCGTGCACCGAACTCATGCAAATGAGCTTGCCGGTGGCCCGGGAAATCTCGGGCTGCTCGCCGCGCCGGATGAATTCGCGGGCCCCTTCGCGCAGGCACAGGAACTGGCCGGTCAGGTTCACGTCAATCACCTTCTGCCATTGCGCCAGGGTCATGTCGACGAATTTTGCATCAACTTGCAAACCAGCATTTGCTACCACAATGTGCACGGTGCCAAACCGCTCGATGGTCTGTTTGAACATGGCCTGCACCTCGTCTTCTTTGCTCACGTCGGCCTTGATGGCCAGGGCCGTGCCGCCGGCCGCCTCAATGGTGGCAACGGTCGCCTTGGCTCCTTCTTCGTCGTGGCCGTAGTTCACCACTACGGACGCACCGTGCGCGGCCAGCGCCACCGCTACGGCCACGCCAATGCCGGAGCTGGCCCCGGTGACAAGGGCAATTTGATTGGCGAGACGCCGGGGGTCGGGAGTGGGCATGCGCGAAGGTTGGGGGTTGGTGAACGGATGATGGGCCAATGCTACGGGCAATGACTTGAGGTTTCGATGAAGCCACGGCAGCAGCATTGGGCAGCTACCTGAACTTACGCGCACTGTCGGGCTTGGTTTGGTAAGCCGACCGCTGCCACTGCCCGGCAGTCTACTTCACTTCCTCGCCGTCCTTATCAATCAGGAAGCTGCGGCCGTTTTGCGTCACGCGGGCTTTGCCGTTGCTGAAATCGGCGGCCAGCTGGTAGCGGCCGAAGGGCTTGGTGCCGCTGGCCGGGTCGGCGAGGTAGTCGGGGGTGATGAAGGTGTAGCCGTCGGGCAGGCGCACGCGGGCCAGGCCATCGACGAAGGAATAGGCTTCCTTGAAAATGACCGGCTTCTCGGGCACCTCGGGGCCGTTGATGTAGAACCAGCCGCGGTGGTCGAGCACGGCGGCGTGGCCCTCGGCAAAGTCGAGGGCGTTGAAGAAGTAGTGGTCAAATTCCTGGCCGCCTTCTTCTAGAAAAGTATAGGCCTCCCCTACCCGCACCCGGGCGTAGCCGCCGCGGTAGGGATTGATGGCATCGTAGGCCGCGCCTACTACTTGTTTGCCAGCCTCATCCACCAGCCCGAATGCGCCGTCCTTTTCCACTACCGCCTGTCCGCCCTCAAACGGCGCGGCCGAGGCGAACTGCGCTTTGATGACTGGCTCGCCGCTGGCATTGGCGTAGCCCCAGCGGCCGTTTTCCTGGTAGGGCACCGGCGCGATGCTGGTGCGGTGGGAAAATAGCCACACCACCAATAGCAATACCACCGCGCCAGCCGCGCCCAGCAACACGCGGGGACGGGCGCGGGCCGCCGCCGCTAGCTTTTGCAGGTGCGGCACGGCCGCCGCGCCGGCCGCTTGGGCGCGCGCGCCAAACGCCCGCAGGTGCTCCGCGACTGGCGGGGCGGTGGGTGCGCCAGTCGCAGGCTGTTCCGCACTGGTCGCGGCGGGTTCGGCCGGGTTTGCAGCGCTACGCCCGGAAGTTGGGGCGGACGCCGCTACTGGCGCGGCTGGCGTTGCCGCCGCCACCGGGGTTGGGAACAGGGCTTCGAGGGCCACCGCCCTGTTCGGTGCCGGCGCGGCTAAGGGGGCGCTGGAGGTAGCAGCAGCTGGCACCGGCTGGTCCTGCTTCGTCGCCACTGCTGGCGCGGGTGCCGCCGCGGTCGTTTCCGGTATAGTGGGCGCGGCCGCGAGCGGAGTTGCGAAAGCCTCTACCACGGCCGGCGCTACCGGGGGAGCTATTGCGGCCACCGGCGAGGCAGCTGCTGCTGTTGCGGTTGGCTCGGGTGCTTCGGCGGCAGCTTCCCGCGCGGGCGCTGGGGCCGGGGCGGCGGGCGTTGGCGCTACGGGCACGGCGCTGAGCTGCCCGATGAGCTGGCTCAGCTGCTGAATCTTGGCATCGAGCTCCTGATTGCGGGCGGCGAGCTCGGCTTTGGAGGCTTCCATCTCCGCTTCGAGGGCGGCTTTCTCGCGGGTTTCCGCCCCGAGGCGCGACACGAGGGCGGTAGCTTCGGCGGCTACGGGCGGGGCCTGGGCCAGTTCGGCGCGGAGCTGGGCAATGCTGCGCTCACGCTCGGCTTCGCGGGTTTCGAGGGCTTGCAGCTGGGCCTGCACGTCGGCCTGCATTTGCTGGCGGAGCTGCTCGAGATGCTTTTTTTCTTCGTTGCTGGCCATGAGGGCGGCCGCCGCGCCGTAGGGCACGTCGTCGTCGGGCACGTCGTTAGCCCCCAGCCAACCCCAGAGGGCGCGGGCCTTGCCGCCGAGGAAGCTACCGGCGGCGGCCGCCACAGCTTCTGGCGTGTCGGCGGCCAGGCCGGTAGCGGGGGCCGCAGTTGGGGCGGGCGGTGCGGTAGCGGCGAAGTCGTTGAGCTCGGCGGCCCATTCGGCAAGGTCGGCGGCGGTGAGGTCGATTTCGGGGGTAGCCAGCTGGCGCAGTCGGCGCGGCAAATCGGCGGGGCCAGCCAGCAGCTGGAAGCCGGCGGGGGCCTCGTTCAGGGCGGCCTCCACGTCGGGGCCAAAGGTGAGCGGGGCTTCAAACACCACCACCCCGCTGATGAACTGCAGGTTGGCCTGGGCGGGGGTGAAGCGCGGGCGCAGCCAGGCGGCCAGCGTGGCTTTCTGCTGCCGGAACTGCTCGAAGGGGTTATCGAAATCCTCGCCGCCAGCCAGCGGCTCGCCGTTCAGCTGCCAGCCGCCGTAGCCCAGCGCCGGAATGCCCAGCGCGCCGCCGCGCGGCACCAGCACCAGCAGCGTGATGCCGTGCGGACGCACCACCACGGCATCGAGCGGCGCGGCCCCGTCCTCAAGCACCAGGTTGCCCAGCAGCAGCGACTCGGTGGCGGTGTCGGCTTCAAGAGACGCGCGCACGGCGGCAAACTGCGCGGCGCGGGCGGTATCAGGGAAAGGAGCAGCGAGGAAAAGGTGAACCATATAATAATCAGGGGTAAGCAACTACGACAGGCGGCGCGGCGGCTAGTCGTCTTTCCAACGGCCGTGACCTTTGCCCTTGCCGTGGTGCTTTTTGGCCTTTTTGAACTTGAAGAAGCCGTTGCCGTCGTCGTCGCGCCCAAAAACCTGCTCCAGCAGCGTGTTGGCGGGCACGGCCCGCGCCGGACCGGCCGCCGCGCCCGGGCGGGCCAGGGCCAGCGCGCCGGTGGGGCCCGCCAGCACGGGCACGGGGCGGCCGCGCAGGTCGCAGCCTTGGCCCTCGCGCAGCTCGGTGCGCTGGCCGGTGGCGCTCACTACAAAGCCGTCTTTGGTGACGGTGGCACCGGTGGGCAAGTGGGCGTCGCGCGTCATGGCGTAGGGCTGGCCGTTGCGGATGACTTCCATTTGGCCGTTGCGGCGGCGGAAGCCGTCGTTGCCGGCCGGCTGCTGGGCCTGGGCGCGGGCAGCCAGCAGCAGGCCCGCCGCCAGCGCCAGCCGGGCGGCGCGTAAACAATTCACAGAAAACACCATACGAGAAGCGGCCCCGAAGAATCCCTCCGGGGCCGCTTCTCATACGTCAAATTCAGCGCCAGGCTGTCCGGATGAGCTCTTTTTTTGGTGGGCTGGGTACTACGGCTTCACTTCGGTGCCGTCGGCGCGGAACAATACGTCGCGGTGCTGGCCGGCCTGGCTGATTTCGGCCTCGTAGGTGGTGGCTCCGGTAGCGGCCGTCACGATTTTCGCGGCTTCCGTCACTTTAGCGGCTTTGTAGTACGTGGCCAAGGCCTTCTGCACGGGCGCGGGCAGCTGGGCCACGGGCATTTCGGTTTCGGTTTCCTTGAGCACGCCGGCGGCGGTGATGACGGCCGACATTTCGGCCTTGCCCTGCACGAACTCGGCTTCGTAATCGGCACCTTCTTTTTCCCATTTCACCGATTTCACGCCGGGAAAATGCTGCCGGAAAGCAGCAGCGGCGGCAGCCGGCACTTTGGCGGCGGCGAGTTTCTGGGCGTGGGCGGCGGGGGCCAGCAGCGCGGCGACGGCGAGGGTTGTCAGGAGGGTTTTCATGCGATGAAGGCGGAGTTTGGTGGGTATCAGCCCAAACCTACGGCTGCATTCTGTGGTCAATTTGTGCGCTTTCCGGAGTCAATCTGAAGCCGAGAGAACGGCCGGGGCCGCCGTGCCAACTGCGGCCGGCAGCGTCACGCGCAAGGTGTGGCGGGTGCCATGCTCGGTTAGCTTATAGCTAAGGCCAAAGCCGTAGTGCGCGCAGATTTGCTGCACGATGCTCAGGCCCAGGCCCGGTGAGTCGGAGGCGGCGTTGTGCTTGCGGAAACGCTCGAAGAACCGGGCCGGGTCGCCGGGGGTGGCGGGGCCGGTATTGCTCACTTTCAGCTCGTGGCGGGTGAGGGTTGCCATCAGTGCACCGCCGCGCACGTTGTGGCGCACGGCGTTTTGCAGCAGGTTTTGCAGCAGCGAATCGGCCAGGCCGGGGTGCATCAGCACCACCACAGGGGCCTGGGCAATGTCGAGGCCGTAGCGCAGCTCGCGGGCGTCGAACAGCGGTTCGAGCTGGGCCATGCGCTCGGTCAGCAGCTCGTCGAGGCGCACGGGCTGGGCCTCGGCAAACTGCCGGTTCTCGATTTTGCTGAGCAGGCTCAGGGCCTGGTGCAGGCGCGAGAGGCGCAGCGTGCCGCGGTAGAGGTCGGCCACGAGCGGGGCGGCGGCCGGGTCTTCGGCCAGGGCGGGCACTTGCAGCAGCTGCTCCAGCTGGGCCTGCATGATGGCCAGCGGCGTCTGGGTTTCGTGGGCGGCGTTGGCGGTGAATTCGCGCAGACTCTGGTAGTCGGCCACTAAGCGCTGGCTGAAGCCGTTGAGGGCCTGGTTGAGCTCGGCAAACTCGGCCACGGCGGGCGCGGGCAGCGCCAGCGGCTGGTGCTGCTGCAGGTTGTAGCCGCGCAACGCCGCCAGCGTGTGCCGGAACGGGGCCCACAGCCGGGCCGAGAGCCAGCGGTTCAGCCCCACCATGCCGGCCAGCAGCAGGGCCAGCACGGCCACCATCACGGCCAGCACTACGCCCAGCAGGTCTTCGGTTTCAACCAGCGACTTGCGCAGCGACACCCACACCGGCCCTTCGCCGCGCACCACGAGCGGAAACGTGAGCTGCCGGTGCGGCACCATTTCGTTTTCGGTGCGGTCGAGCAGCACCGTGTCGCGGAAGCCCAGCGGGCGCGGGGTGCGGCTGATGTCGAGCAGGATGGCCAGCTGGCTCACCGACGGCAGCTCGTTGGCCTGGGCTTTGGCCAGCAGCTCGCGCCGGCGGTCGGCCAGCTGCTCGCCCACTTCCGTGCGCAGGGCCCAGTTGATGCCGTGGTACAGCCCCAGGCTGCCACCGACAAACAGGAACAGGGCCAGCAGCAGGTAGTAGCGGGTGGTAGCGGTGAGCAGGTTCATGCGGCAAAAGTGGCGAAGCGAGGGGCGCGGGCAGTAGTACTAGCGCCCAGGCGCCGCTTTTGTTTCAGCCGCATCCGTTTACTCGTGGCTCAGCTTGTAGCCCACGCCGTACATCGTCCGGATGTAGTTTTCGACGCCCTTTTCCTGCAGCTTTTTGCGCAGGTTTTTCAGGTGCGTGTAGATGAAGTCGAACGAGTCGGCGGCATCCACGGCATCGCCGCAGAGGTGCTCGGCAATGGCCTCTTTGGTGAGTACGCGGCCGGGGTTGGCCAGCAGGTAGAGCAGCAGGTCGTATTCCTTTTTGGTGAGGACGAGGAGTTCGCCGCGCACGTGCACCTCGGCCAGCTCGGGCAGCACCAGCAGGTCGCGGAAGGTGATTTGCTGCTGGCCGTTGAACTGGCGGCGGCGGATGATGGCCCGCACCCGGGCGTTGAGCTCGGAAAGGTGGAAAGGCTTAATGAGGTAGTCGTCGGCCCCGAGGTCGAGGCCGGCAATTTTGTCGTCGAGCGCGTCGCGGGCCGTGATGATGAGCACGCCGGCCGCCGAACCCTCGGCCTTGAGGGCGCGCAGCAAATCCAGGCCCGAACCATCGGGCAGCGTGAGGTCGAGCAGCACGCAGTCGTACTTATAGAGCTCGATTTTTTCGTGGGCCTGGGCGAAGCCCGCGGCTTCGTCTACCACGTAGCCGTTTTGGCGCAGCGAGCCGGCCAGGGCCGTGCGCAGGGCGGCTTCGTCTTCAACAAGCAGAATTTTCATGAACAGTGGGGCCATTGCAAGGCGGCCAGCCGCGAAGGACGCACAAAAGGTTGAAGACTTTCTGGCTCCGGCCGCGTATGCCTACCGGCCGGGCGGGCCGCTCCCGCCGCTCCGGCCTGATTTTCTTCAGAATCCTCCCGCAGCTTTGTGACGCTTACCATCGTTCTCCGCGTCTTGATTACTCGCTTCCCTGGTCTGATTGCCGGCCTGGCCGTGGGCACCGCGCTGCTGGCCGGCTCCGGGGCCGCCCGCGCGCAGGCGGTGCCGGCTCCGGCCGTACTCGCGCCGCTGCCGGCCGTGGCCGCGCTGCCAGTCAGCCCGCGCCGCCTCGACGAGTTCCTGCTGATGGCCCGCCAGAACAGCCCGCTGCTGCGCGAAACCGTGAACCAGGTGGCCCAGAACCGCATCGACAGCCTCGTGCGGGCCCGCCAGAACGGCGTGCAGGTGGCCGGTATCGGTTCGGCGCTGTACTATCCGAGCATCACCAACAGCCGGGGCGAGAGCGTGCTGGGCTACGACAACGCCATTTCCAACGGCGGCAACTACGCCGCCATTGCCCAGGCCAGCAAGCCCATCCTCAACCGCTTTCAGCTGCAGAACGACTACCAGATTCTGGCCAGCCAGGGCCAGGTGCTGCGCAACACCGGCCGCTTGTCGGCGCTGGATTTGCGGCGCAACATCACCGACCAGTTCCTGACCGCCTACGCCGCCGAAACGCAACTCAGCTTCAGCCGCACGCTGCTCGCCCAGCTGCGCCAGCAAGACCAGATGCTGCGCAAGCTGGTGAATGGCGGCATTTTCAAGCAAACGCAATACCTGAGCTTCTACCTCTCGGTGCGCACCCAGGAGGTGACCGTGGAGCAGAACCGCCTGGCCTACCGCCGCGAGCTGGGCACCCTGCGCGCCCTGGCCGGCGTGGCCGATACGGCGCTGGTGAGCATCGAAGCCCCCACCCCGCCCACGCACCGCCCACTGGCCGGCCTGCTGGCCCCCGCCCAACGCCAGTACACCCTCGACAGCCTGCGCCTGCTCCTCGACCGCCGCGCCGTGGATGCCTACTACCGCCCCAAGCTCAGCGCCGTGGTGGATGCGGGCCTGCAATCGTCGTCGTACCTGCCCGTGGCGCTGGCCCACAGCGTGGGCATTGGGGGCGGCCTGCAGCTGGGCATTCCCATTTTCGACGGCCACCAGCGCCAGCTGCAATACCAGCGCCTGGAGCTGAGCGAGCAGAGCCGGCGCGGCTACCGGCAGTTCCTCACGGTGCAGCGGCAGCAGCAGTACGAGCAGCTGGAAGGGCTCATTCGGGCCTCTGATGCGTTGCTGGGGCGCATCCGGGAGCAGCTGCGGGTGGCGGAGGCGCTGGTGGGCGCCGCCCGGCAGCAGCTGGCTACGGGCGACGTGGCCATTCTGGACTACCTGAATCTGGTGACCAGCTACCGAACGTTACAGTTTAGTTTAACCCAGGCCCAGACGGACCAACTGCGTAGCCGTTTTGCACTCGATTACCTCGCCGAGCAGTAAAAAAGTGTAGGGGCGGGGTCTGCCCCCGCCCGCCGTTCGGGCCGCTTGTTTTGCGCTCCAATAATTAGCGCCCGCCATTCACACCGGCCGGTGTAAGTCTCAACAGTTACCGTTCAACGACGGGCGGGGGCAGGCCCCGCCCCTACTCCTGATGAATCTCCCACGCCGCCTTCTCTTCCTCCTCACCTTCGCCGGCCTCAGCGCCTGCGGTTCAAAAGACCCGGCCGCCGCCGACGAGGCCGCCGCGCCCGCCGATGGCGAAGAGGAAGCAGCCGTGAAACCCAGGGCCCTCGTCACCGTCGGCACTATCCAGATTGATACCCTGACCGACGTGCTGCGGCTGAGCGCCGTGTCGGCCTATGCGGCCAAAGATGCGCTGCGCGCCACCACCACCGGCTACGTGCTGGCGCCCACGCCCGTGGTGGGCCAGCAGGTGCGCGCCGGCCAAACAGTGTTCACCATCCAAACCAAGGAATCGAAAACGCTGCACTTAGATAAACTCACCGGCGACCCTCGCCTTAAATTCAGCGGCATCATTCAGATAAAATCGGCCCGCGCCGGCATCCTGGCCACCGTGGACAAGCTGGCCGGCGACTATGTGCAGGACGGCGAGCAGCTCGGCCTCACCTACGACCGCAGCCGCTTCGGCTTCATCCTCGACGTGCCCGTGACCCAGCTGCGCTACGTGCACACCGGCCAGCGTTGCCGCATCATCCTGCCCGATGGCCGCGTACTGCCCGGCCGGGTGGCCGAGGTGCTGGCCACCGCCGACGTCAGCATTCAGACTCAGCGCTACACCATCCGGCCCACCGGCCCGGTGCCGGACCTGCCCGAAAACCTGGCCGTGCAGGTTGAGCTCGATAAAACCGCCCCGCACCTGGCCCGCACGCTCCCGCGCGGGGCAGTGCTCACGGATGAAACCCAGACCGAGTTTTGGGTGATGAAGCTGGTGAATGACTCCACGGCCATAAAAGTCCCCGTGACGGTGGGCGCGCAGGAGAAGGACCACATCGAAATCAAAACCCCCAGCTTCAACCCCCGCGACATGATTCTGCTCAGCGGCAACTTCGGGCTGGACGACACGGCCGCCGTGAAGGTGACCCGGCCGGCGGCGGAGAAGGAGTAACCGTTGAAGCAACCGAATGAGAACGTCATGCTGAGCGCAGCCGAAGCATCTCTACCGCGCAATGCAATTCAATCGATATGATTACTCCTGCGCTAGAGATGCTTCGACTGCGTTCAGCATGACCGTTCCAGATTAATTGAATCCTAAATCAATGCCCAACCGTCCCTCCGTTTTCCAAGCCTACAAAGCGCCCATTGCGGTGCTCTTGGCGCTAGCCCTGGCGCTGGGCACGGTGGCTTACCGGCGCATCAACGTGGCCCTGTTTCCGGAGGTGACTTTTCCGAAGGTGAAGGTGATTGCCGAGAACGGGCTAGAGCCGGTCGACCGCATGATGGTGACCGTGACCAAGCCCATGGAAGACGCCATGAAGCGGGTGCCGGGCCTGAAACTGTTGCGCAGCACCACCAGCCGCGGCAGCTGCGAAATCTCGGCCTTTCTGGATTGGGGTGTGAACGTAGCCACCAGCCAGACGCTCATCGAGTCGCGTCTGAACCAGATTCGGGCCGACCTCCCCCCCACCGTCAACATCTCGGTTGAGCGCATGAACCCGGCCATTCTGCCGGTGATGGGCTACACGCTCGAAGCGCCGGGCCGCTCGGCGCTGGAGTTGCGCAAGCTGGCGCTCTACACCATCAAGCCCTTCCTCTCGCAGGTTGAGGGCGTGTCGTCGGTGGCCATCCAGGGCGGGCGCACGAAGGAATATCAGATTCAGCTGCTGCCCGACCAGCTGGCCGCCCTCGCCCTCGGGCCGGATGATATCACGAAGGCCCTCACCGCCACCAACTTCGTGCAGAGCAACGGCTACCTGAGCGACTACCGCCGACTCTACCTGACCGTGACGGACGCCACTATCGTTCAGAAGGAGGACCTCGAAAACCTGGTGCTCCGCAACGACGGGCGCCGCATCGTGCGCCTCGCCGACGTGGCCACCGTCAGCCTGGGCGAGCAGCCCGAGTACACCCGCATCAACGCCAACGGTTCCGACGCCGTCCTCATCTCCATCCTCCGCCAGCCCGATGCCAACGTGGTGCAGGTGTCGGATGGCGTCAAGGCCAAAGTAGCCGCCTTAAAATCGGGCCTGCCGCGCGGCGTACGCATGGCGCCGTATTATGACCAGGCCGATTTCGTGGCCGAAGTGGTGCGCTCGGTGCAGGACGCACTCTGGATTGGCCTGGCGCTGGCTCTGATAGTCACGGCGCTGTTTCTGCGCTCCTTCCGCGCCACGATGACTATCCTCGGGGCCATTCCGGTGGCGCTGGCGCTCACCATTGCGGTGCTGTATTTCGGCCTCGGCTACTCCTTTAATATTATGACGCTGGGGGCCATCGCCGCCGCCATCGGCCTGATGATTGACGACGCCGTGGTGATGGTGGAGCAGTTGCACCGCGTGGGCGAAGAACACCCCGGCGCCACGCCCGGCGAAGTGGTACGCCGCTCGGTGGGCCATCTGCTGCCCGCGCTCATCGGCTCTTCGCTGAGTACGATTGTTATTTTCCTGCCCTTTGCGCTGCTGGGCGGCGTGGCGGGGGCGTATTTCAAAGTGTTGGCTACTACGATGGTAGTGGCGCTGGTGTGCTCTTTTCTGGTGGCGTGGCTGGGGCTGCCGGTTATTTATCTGCTGCTCTCCAGAAAAGCTGCTAGCTCAAAGCTGTCAGCTGTTAGCCCCCCCTCCAACGAGCAGGACCTCCGCAATGAGCCACCGGTGCCGGATGGGAAAGCTAACAGCCAGCAGCTGATAGCTAACAGCTCACAAAACGCCCACCACGAAATCCCCTGGGTGCGCGCCGTCATCCGGCACCCGGCCTACAGCATCGTTGGCATTCTGGTGCTCATCGGCAGCATGGTGCTCATCATTCCGCGCCTGGCTACCGGCTTTTTGCCCGACATGGACGAAGGCGCCATCGTGCTCGATTACAACTCGCCGGCCGGCACCAGCATTGAGGAAACCGACCGCATGCTGCGCCAGGCCGAAAAGCTCATCGTGAAGGTGCCGGAGGTAGCCAGCTACTCGCGCCGCACTGGCACCCAAATGGGCTTTTTCATCACCGAGCCCAACCGCGGCGACTACCTCATCCGCCTGAAAACCGACCGCCAGCGCACCACCGAGGAAGTCATTTCCGACATCCGCGAGCGCATTGAAGCCACCCAGCCGGCCCTCACCATCGACTTCGGCCAGGTCATCGGCGACATGCTCGGCGACCTGATGAGCACCGTGCAGCCCATCGAAATCAAGGTTTTCGGGCCCGATGCCACCAAGCGTTACGCTCTGGCCGAACAGGTGACCAAAGTGGTGGAAGGCGTGAGCGGCACCGCCGACGTGTTCGACGGTATTGTGCGCATGGGCCCGAGCGTGGACGTGCGCCCCGACCCGCGCCGCCTCGCGCAGTACGGCCTCACTGCCACCGATTTCCAGACTCAGCTGCAAACCCAGCTGGCCGGCACCACGGCCGGCAACGTACTCGAAGGCGAGCAGCTCCTCAACATTAGGATGCGCTACCCCAACGCCGCCCAGGCCACCCTGGCCCAGATGCGCGCCGAGCCCGTGTTCCTGCCCAACGGCCAGCGCCGCCGCCTCGACGAGCTGGCCACCGTGCGCATCACGCCCAGCGAGGCCGAGCTGGAGCGCGAAAACCTGCAGGCCATGACGGCCGTCACCGCCCGCCTCGACGGCCGTGACCTGGGCGGCGCCATGGCCGAAATCCGCCAGAAGCTGGAGCGCGACGTGCCGCTGCCGCCCGGCTACTTCATCCAGTACGGCGGCTCGTATGCCGAGCAGCAGCAGTCGTTTCAGGAGCTGCTCACCATTCTGGGCACGGCGTGCTTGCTGGTGTTCGCGGTGGCGCTGTTTCTGTTTCGGGATTTGAAGGCGGCGGGCCTGATTCTGCTCATTGCCGTGCTGGGGCCGGCCGGCGGCTCGCTGGCCCTTTTCCTCACCGATACCCCGCTGAACGTGGGCTCCTACACCGGCCTCATTATGGTGGTGGGCATCATCGGTGAAAATGCCATCTTCACCTTTCAGCAGTTCTTCGAGATTCTGGAAGAGGGCCGGCCCGTGGAGCAGGCCGTGGGCTACGCCATCGCGGCCCGCCTGCGGCCCAAGCTGATGACGGCCCTCTCGGCCATCGCGGCGCTGCTGCCGCTGGCCCTCGGCATTGGGGCGGGCGCGCAGCTGCACCAGCCGCTGGCCATTGCCGTGATTGGGGGGCTGCTACTGGCGCTGCCGCTGCTGTTGGTGGTGTTGCCCAGTCTGTTGCGCCTCTCCTACCAGCAGCAAACGTTGCCAACAAAACCGGCGTTAAGCACGACTGTTGCGTAGCGAATGCTCAGTCCTGAATTGCGCTGCCCCCGTCGATAAAACACCCCCTCCCCGTCGATGAAAACGCCCCTGACGGCCGGAGGGGGTTAATTTTGCGCTATGTTCTTAACAAAAACCCGTGTGCGGGAGTTAAGAGCCCTTGCAGCCGCAACGCTGCCCTGGCCTACGCAGAAAACAAACATATGTGGATAGTTAGACTAGCGCTGGCGCGCCCCTACACTTTTGTGGTGATGGCGCTGCTAATTCTGGTGGGCGGCGGCCTCACCATTCAGCGGATGGCGGTGGACATTTTTCCCGACATTCCAATTCCGGTGGTGGGCGTGGTGTGGGGCTATTCGGGCATTTCGCCCGAGGAAATGAACCAGCGCATCATCGTGCCGGTGGAGCGCGCCATCACCACCACCGTGAACAACGTGGAGCACCAGGAAAGCCAGAGCCTGAAGGGCGTGGGCCTGATTAAGGTGTTTTTCCAGCCCGGCTCCAACCCCGATGCCGGCGTCGCCCAGCTCACGGCCATCACCCAGACGCTGCTGCGGGCCCTGCCCACCGGCATCACGCCCCCGCTCATCATCCGCTACTCGGCCTCCAACGTGCCGATTGCGCAAACTTCCCTCAGCTCCGAAACGCTGGGCGAGTCGGACCTTTTTGACGCGGCCAACGCCTTCATCCGGCCCGGGCTGGCGGTGGTGCAGGGCGCCTCGGTGCTGCTACCGAACGGCGGCAAACCCAAGCAAATCATGGTCGACCTCGACCCCGATAAGCTGGCCGGCAAAAACCTGAGCGGCAACGACGTGGTCACGGCCCTGCTGGCCCAAAACCTCATCATCCCGGCCGGCTCGGCCAAAATCGGCGACCGGGAATACGACGTGAAGCTGAACTCCAGCCCCGAGGCCATTGCCACGCTCAACGACCTGCCCATCAAGACGGTGAATGGCACGACCACCTACATCCGCGACGTTGCCTTTGTGCACGAGGGCGCGGCCGTGCAAACCAATATCGTGCGCCAGAACGGCCGCCGCACCGCCATCATCCCGATTCTGAAAAGCGGCGCGGCCAGCACGCTGGATATCATCGACAAAATCAAGAAGGCGCTGCCCAACATCCAGGCCAACGCGCCCCCGGCCCTGAACATCAAGCTGCTGTTCGACCAGTCGTTTTTCGTGCGGGCCAGCATCAAGGGCGTTATCATCGAAGCCTGCATCGCGGCGGCCCTCACGGCGCTCATGATTTTGCTGTTTCTGGGTTCCTGGCGCTCCACGCTGATTATTGCGACGAGTATTCCGCTGAGTATTCTGGTCAGCATCATCATGATGAATATTCTGGGGCAGACGCTCAATATCATGACCTTGGGCGGCCTCTCGCTGGCCGTGGGCATTCTGGTAGATGACGCCACGGTGGAAATTGAGAACATCCACCGCAACATGGGCATGAAAAAGCTGCTCAAGCGCAGTATTCTCGATGGGGCTCAGCAGATTGCCACGCCCGCGCTGGTGGCCACGCTGGCCATTTGCATCGTGTTTGTGCCGGTGTTCTTTCTGGGCGGGGTGGCCTCGGCCATCTTCGCGCCGCTGGCCACGGCGGTGATTTTTGCCATGCTGGCCTCCTACATACTGAGCCGGACGCTGGTGCCTACGCTGGTGATGTACCTGCTGCGCAAGGAGTTGCCCATATACCACGCCCAGGAGGAGCCCGACCTGCCCAGCCTGCACCAACGCAACGGCCAGCCCGTGAGCCAGGTGGAGCGCGACCTTGAGCGCATCCGCCGCGAGCAGTTCGAGAAAGCCCACCCCAGCGGCACGCCCGAGGAAGAGGCCGAAGACGAAATCACCGACGACGAGCGCAAATCGGCCGAGGGCATCACCCAAACCTGGGTCTGGAAGCTGCACAAGGGCTTCGAGCACCAGTTTGAGAAGTTTCGCGCCGTGTACGGCGGGGCGCTGGCCTGGGCGCTGAACAACCGGCCGAAGGTGGTGCTGGCCTTCGCGGTGCTGTTCATCGGCTCGCTCGGGCTGTTCCCGCTCATCGGCCAGAACTTCTTCCCCACCGTGGATGCCGGCCAGCTGCGCCTGCACGTGCGGGTGCCCACCGGCACGCGGGTGGAGGAGACGGAAGTGCGTTTCCGGCAGGTAGAAAAGGTGATTCGGGAGGTGATTCCGGCCGATGAGCTGGACCTCGTGCTCGATAACATCGGCCTGCCCGTTATCCCCATCAACCTGCTGCTGAGCGACAACCCGACCATCGGGGCGGGTGATGGCGAAATCCTGGTGAGCATGAAGGAAGAGCACGGCCCCACCGGCGAGTACATCAACGAAATCCGCCGCCAGCTGCACAAGCAGTACCCGGACCTGACCATCTTCTTCCAGCCGGCCGACATCGTGAACCAGACCCTGAACTTCGGCCTGCCCGCGCCGATTGATATTCAGGTAATTGGTCGTGATAAAATGGCCAACCAGCGCATTGCGGGCGAAATCAAGGAGAAAATCACGAAGATTCCCGGCCTCGTCGATGCCTTTGTGTACCAGGCCTTCGACCAGCCCCAGCTGCGCCTCGACATCGACCGCGTGCGGGCCCAGGAAGCCGGCCTCTCGCAGCGCGACATCGCCAACAACGTGCTGGTGAACCTAAGCAGCAGCACCCAAACCAGCCCCAACCAGTGGCTGAACCCCACCACCGGCGTGAGCTACACCGTGGCCGTGCAAACCCCGCCCCGCGCCCTCTCCACCCTCGATGAAGTCGGCAACATTGGCGTGACCGGCGCGGGCCAGGAGCAGGCGCAGCTGCTGAGCAACTTCGCCACCGTGCGCCGCACGCAGGCGCTGGCCGTGGTGTCGGACTACAACATTCAGCGCACCGTGGATGTGTACGCCAGCGTTTCGGGCCGCGACCTGGGCGGCGTGAGCAAGGACATTCGCAAAATCCTGGCCGATACCGAAAAGACGCTACCCAAAGGCACCACGCTGGCCCTGCGCGGTCAGGTCGATTCCATGCGCACGTCCTTCGCCGGGCTGGGACTGGGCCTGGCCGGGGCCATCATTCTGGTGTACTTGCTGATGGTGGTAAACTTCCAGAGCTGGATGGACCCGCTCATCATCATCACCGCCTTGCCGGGCGCGCTGGCCGGCATTCTGTGGATGCTGTTTGTGACGCAAACCACGCTCAGCGTGCCGGCCCTGATGGGTGCTATCATGTGCATCGGCGTGGCCACGGCCAACTCCATTCTGCTCGTCACCTTCGCCAACGAGCGCCGCGAGGAAGAGCCCGATTTGAGCCCGCGCGATGCGGCGCTGGATGCCGGCTTCACCCGCCTGCGCCCCGTGCTGATGACGGCGCTAGCCATGATTATCGGCCTGCTGCCCATGTCGTTGGGCATGGGCGAGGGCGGCGAGCAAAACGCGCCGCTTGGCCGTGCCGTGATTGGCGGCCTCATGCTGGCTACGGTGACGACCTTGTTTTTTGTGCCGATTATGTTCTCGTATTTGAAGAAGCCTGCGCCGGTGAAGGCGGAGACTGCTTAGCAACGAAGCGGGAAGTTACCGCAGAGGTACGCGGAGGTTGCCGCTGAGCCCGGATGACAAGCTCTGCGAAACTCCGCGATTTCCTCTGCGAACCTCTGCGGTAACTGCCCACGCAAAACCCCATTATGTCAAATTCCAACTCCTCCGGCCAGTTCTGGCTGATTATCCTCATCGTACTTGCCGTGTTCGCCGGCCTGTTCGTGCTGGGCTACATGCCTCGCCACAAGCAGGAAAAAGCCCGCAACGCCGAAGCCAGCGCCATTACCAACGAAGCCCCCACCGTGACCGTGGCTCCGGCCAAAGCCGCACCCGATACCACTACCGTCACGCTGCCCGCCGATACCAAGTCGCTGCGCGAAACCTTCGTCTTTGCCCAGGCCAATGGCTTCGTGAAATCGTGGAGCGCCGACATTGGCCAGAAGGTGCGCGCCGGGCAGGTGCTGGCCGAAGTGACCACGCCCGAGCTCGACCAGCAGGTAGCCCAGGCCCGTGCCAACCTCGGCCTGGCCAAAACCAGCTACAACCGCCTGGCCGGCGTGGCGCTGCCCGGTGCCATCTCCAAGCAGGAGTTGGACGTGGCCAAATCGCAGTATTCGGTGCAGCAGGCGGCGTTGCAGCAGTTGCTGGCCCAGCAGAGTTTCCGCCGCATCACGGCCCCGTTCAGCGGCATCGTCACGCAGCGCAACGTGGAGGTGGGCAGCCTCGTGAGCAGCAGCAACGCGCCCGGCTCGCAGCTGTTCAAGATTGAGCAAACCGAGAAGCTGCGCGCCTACGTGCAGGTGCCGCAGAACTTCGCCCCCGCCATCAAAAGCGGTATGACGGCCGATTACCTGGTACCCGAGTTTGTGGGCAAACCCTTCAAAGGCAAGGTAGTGCGCGACGCCGGGGCTCTCGACCCGAACACCCGCACCCTGCTCACCGAAGTGCAGGTGCCGAATCCGCGCGGCGAGCTGCGTCCCGGCTCCTACGCCCAGGTGAAGTTCTACCTGCCGCGCACCGCCCCCAGCGTCATCATCCCCGCCAACGCGCTGGTGCCCGGCGGCACCGACAGCCGCGTGGCCATGGTGCAGGACGGCAAAATCCACTACCAGCCCATCACCACCGCCCGCGATTTCGGCAACCAGATTGAAGTATCGCAGGGCCTGAAGGGCGGCGAGCAGTTGGTGCTGAACCCCGCCGAAACGCTGACCGAAGGCTTAGCAGTGCAAACCAAAGCCTTTACCCCGCCCGCCAAGCCCGCCGGCCCGCCGCCCGCCAAGCCCCGGCCAAACGACCCGGACGCGCCGCGCGTGTCGTCGCCGGTGAAGTAGGGGGTTTGATTGGTTGTAAAAAGGCGGTCATGCTGAGCGAAGTCGAAGCATCTCTACTGCGCAACCAACTCATTTGATTAGGATTACTACTGCGGTAGAGATGCTTCGACTTCGCTCAGCATGACCGCCAGATTTGACCTTGCTTCTCCGCAATGACCCTCCGCCTCTCCCCTTTTCTCCTGCTTGCGCTGCTGGCCGGCTGCGTGCGGCCGCCCAGCTACGCACCGCCCAGCCTGCCCACCCCCGCCGCTTGGAAAAACACGGCGGACAGCCTCACCGCTGCCACGCCGCCGGCCGCCGTGGCCAGCAGCACCCCGCCCACCGTCGATAACCCGCCCGCGCCCGGCAACTGGTGGATGCTCTTCAACGACCCCGGCCTGAACACCCTGGAGCAGCAGGCCACCGCTCAGAATTTCAGTCTGCAAGCCGCCGTGGCCCGCGTAGAAAGCGCCCGCGCCAACGTGCGGGTGGCCAGTTCCTACCGCTCGCCGCTCGTGACGGTAGACCCGCAGGTGTACCGCTCGCGGCTGTCGGGGCTGCGGCCGCTGCCGTTTCCGGTGGCCACCAACAACCTGGGCGTGGTGCAGTCGCAGTACTACATTCCCATCAATGCCAGCTACGAGTTTGATGTGTGGGGCCGCATTCGCAGCAGCATTAGGGCCGCCGAGGCCGATGCGCAGGTGCAGGAAGCCAACCGCCGCACCGTGCTGCTTTCCCTCACGGCCGATGCCGCGACCTACTACTTCAACATTCGCGGGCTCGATGCGCAGCTGCTGGTGCTCGATACCGCCCGCCTCGACCGCCAGCGCAGCCTGGAGCTGACCCGCGCCCGCTACCAAGCCGGCGTCGACAACGAAATTGCCGTGCACCGCGCCGAAACCGAACTGGCCAACGTGGACGCCAGCGTGGTGGAAACCCGCCGCCAGCGCCTCGGCCTCGAAGCCTCGCTGGCCACGGTGCTGGGCGTGCCGGCCAGCGGCTTCGCAGTGGCCCCGCAGCCCAGGCCGCTGGCCGCGCCGGTGGTGCCGGCTTCGCTGCCCGCCGCGCTGCTGGCCCGCCGGCCCGATTTGCAGCAGGCCGAGCGCCGGCTGGCCGCCGCCAGCGCCCGCGTGGATGTGGCCAAGCTTACGCGCCTGCCCACCGTGCGCCTCAACGGCTACCTGGGCCCGCAAAGCGCCCAGCTGGGCGACATCGTGCGCGTGGCCGACAACTACACCTACTACGTGGGCGGCGGCGTGAGCATTCCCGTCTTCAATGGCGGGCGCAATCGCGCCAACGAGCAGGTGGCCCGCTCCGAAGCCGACGCCCTGGTGGCCGATTACCGCCAGGCGGCCCTCGTAGCGTTTCAGGAGGCGGAAACCAGCCAGGCCGACGTGCGCCAGTACCAGGCCCAAGTGGCGGCCCGCCAGCGCGCCTACCGCGCCGCGCGCCTGGCCAGTGCCCTCACCAAGGAGCGGTACCGCGCCGGCCTCACCACCTACTTCGAAGTGGTGGATGCCGACCGCCAGACCCTGGATGCGGCCACGCTGCTCACGCAGGCGCAGAGCAATTTGCTGGGGGCCAGCGTAGCCTTGGTGCGGGCGCTGGGCGGCGGCTGGGAATAGCCACATAATCAACAGATTTCGCACAGAATTCAAAGTCCCCGCCAGCTCAGCGGGGACTTTTTTATTGCAGCAAGCCGCGCTCAATCAATCAGTTAAAATTTCTCTCCGAATCAACTATTACGTTTATGTTATCAGCCCCGTAGTACTGAGTTCGCAAGTCATTTACCCCACATTTTTATTTCATGCGCTCATTTCTAGTTACCCGTTTCGCTGCCGCTATGCTGCTGTTCGGGGCCATCCATCCGGTGCAGGCCCAAGTTAATCCGACGCCGACCGACACCACCAAAAAATACGCGAATCCCGGCGGCGTTTCTACGCCTGGCAGCAAGCCTTTTTTCAAGAGCAAGCTCTTCAAGGCCGTAGCCATTCCGGCGGTGATGATAACCTACGGGGCCATCACGGCGACGGGCAATTCGGGCATCAACCGCAGCGCCCGGGATTTCACCCAGAAACAGTTCCGGCCGGTGAGCACGGGGTTCGATAACACGCTGATTATCGCGCCTTACTTTGAGCTGGCGGCCGTGGCGCTGGCTGGCGTCGAGTCGCGTAACGACCGCATCAACACCCTGCTCATCATTGCCAAGGGCGAAGCCATTATGCTGGCCAGCACGTTTGCGGTAAAATATCTGGCCAACGAAACCCGCCCCAACGGCGCTGATAACCTGTCGTTTCCGTCGGGCCACACGGCGCAGGCGTTTCTGGCGGCCAGCATCGTGCACACCGAGTTTCGCGACAAAAGCCAGTGGTATGGCGTGGGGGCTTACACCATTGCCACCAGCGTGGCCGCCCTGCGCATGATAAATGACAAGCACTGGCAGAGCGACGTGGTGGCCGGCGCGGGCTTCGGCATCCTCTCCGCCCACCTGGCCTACCTGAGCCACCGCAACCGCTGGGGCCGCAAAAGCATCGGGCGTGACATTGGCATGTCGCCCGCCTATTTCGGCAGCGGCGCCACGGGCATGACGGTGACCTGGCAGCCGAAAAAGTAGCGTCTGTCATTGCGAGTGGAGCGCAGCGGAATGCAGCAATCTTTCCTCTCGATGCGACGAACTTAAAAGATGTGAAAAGGCCCCGGCACTCTGCAGTGTCGGGGCCTTTTTATTTTCAAAAAAAGGACTTGTCATGTTGCTTGGCTGGTTGCGTTGAGAGGAAAGATTGCCGCGCTCCACTTCGTCCCGCTCGCAATAACAGATGCCCGCTCCTACCCTGCTGCCTCCACCCACACCGGCACGGCCGACAGCGCGGCATTGCCTGTCAGCTCATCGAGCCGGGCGTCGTCCGTCAAATCGTTGATACTGACCCCGGCGTGGAATTGCGCCACGGCCAGTTGCGTGCCGGAGCGGGCGTGGCCGTAGCCGTGGGGCATGCTGGCCACACCCGGCATGAGGATGGGCGTGATTTCGACGGGCAGTTCCACCACGCCCACGCGGGAGCGCACGCGCACCGGCTGGCCATCGGTGAGGCTGCGGGCGGCCGCGTCGGCCGGGTTCATTTGCAGGGTGCAGCGGTTGCGGCCCTTGATGAGGCGCGGCAGGTTGTGCATCCAGGAATTGTTGGAGCGCAGCTCGCGCCGGCTGATGAGTAGCAGCTGACTCTCGGCCGCGACGGGGGCGGCGGCCAGCGTGTGGCGGGCGCGCTGCAGGTCTTCCAGAAAGAGCGGGGCAGCCAGGTTGATGCGTTGGTTTTCGGTACGCAGGGCGGCGGGCAGGCGCGGCTGTAAGGCACCAAAATCAAGGCCGTGCGGGTTTTCGCGCAGCTGTTCCAGCGAGAGGCCGGTGCGGCCGTAAGCGCCGTAGCGCAGGCCGAGGTCGAGCTTGGTTTCGGGGTTTTCGGGGGCGGGCGCGGTGGCTGCATCAAAAGATTCGCCGGCTTCGAGGCGCTGGCGCAGGCCTTCGAATATCTCCCAATCGTAGCGCGCCTCAGGGCCTTTGTCAAACAGCGGCTCGGAGTAGCGGCTGGTGTTGCGGATGGCCAGGGCGTGGAAGCTCACGTCGTAATGCGCGGTTTCGAGGCCGGTGGCGGGCGGCAGGATGTAGTGGGCGTGGCGCGTGGTTTCGTTGAGGTAGATGTCAATTGAAACCATAAAATCGAGCTCCGCCAAGGCGGCATCGAGCTGCGCGCCGTTGGGCGTGCTCAGCACCGGGTTGCCGCAACTCGTCACCAGCGCCCGCAGCTGGCCCGCGCCGGGCGTGAGGATTTCCTCGGCCAGACAGGCCACCGGCAGCTCGCCCATGAACTCGGGCGCTTGCCGCACGCGGCTGCGATACCGGTCGTACTTGGTATAGATGCCCGGCTTGCCCAGAATATCCAGCGCGGGCGTGGCAAACATGTAGCCGCCCGGCTCATCGAGGTGGCCCGTGAGCAGGTTCAGCGCATTTATCAGCCACAGGCACAGCCCGCCAAACTCCTGCACCGACACCCCGACCCGCCCGTAAATCACGCCCCGCCCGGCCGCCGCCAGCTCCCGCGCCAGCGTGCGGATTTCATCCGGCGCAATGCCCGTGATGGGGCTGACGTGCTCGGGCGTGAATTCGGCCACCGCCGCTTCCAGCTCCACAATGCCATCGGTGAATTCCGCCAAACGGCCGGGGTTCACCAGTTGCTCGGCGAAGAGCACCTGCGTCATCGCCAGCAGCAGAAATACGTCGGTGCCGGGCCGGATGAAGTGGTGGGCATCGGCTTTGGCCGCGGTTTCGGAGCGGCGCGGGTCCACGACTACCACCTTACCGCCGCGGGCCTGGATGGCCTGTAGGCGCTTGGCCACATCGGGCGCGGTCATCAGGCTACCATTGCTCACCAAGGGGTTGCCGCCGAGAATGAGCCAGTGGTCGGTGCGGTCCAAATCGGGCACGGGCAGTAGCAGCGGGTGGCCGTAGAGCTGCCAGGCCGCGAAATGGTGCGGCAGCTGGTCGACCGACGAGGCAGAAAACAAGCTGCGCGAGCCCAGCGCCCGCAGGAAGCCCGGCGCGGCCAGCTGCGTGCCGGAGTTGTGCACGCTGGGGTTGCCGGCGTACCAGGCGGTGGCGTGCGGCCCGTAGGCATCGCGCTGGCGGCGCAGGCCGGCCGCCACCTCATCGAGGGCGGTTTCCCAGTCAATTTCCTGCCAGCCGGCGGCGGTGCGCTTCAGGGGGCGGCGCAGGCGGTCGGGGTCTTCGTAAATATCCTTCAAACCCACCGCCTTGGGGCAGATGTGGCCCCGACTGAACGGGTCCTGCGCATCGCCGATAATGCTGAGGACCTGGCCGTTTTCGTGTTTGATTTGGAGGCCGCAGATGGCTTCGCAGAGGTTGCAGGCGCGGTAGTGGGTTTCGACAGGCATGGCGGGTGGGAAAAGGAAAGAGCGAAAAAAGAACGTCATGCAGAGCGCAGCGAAGCATCTTTACCGCAATAGTAAATGATTACTGGTGGCGGGCAAGATGCTTCGCTGCGCGCTGCATGACGTTCAAAATTCTTTCAGGCGACAAACGCAACGTTACACCTACGCATCTGTCTTTTTGATTAAGATTCCGTCCCATCTTTACGAATCTGCTTTCCCTATCACCCGAATCCCTACGCTCTTTTGAAACGACGTGACTTTGTGGGACTATCCGGCCTGGCCGCCGGGGCCCTGTTCCTGCCCAACTTTCCCAGCCTGGGCGGCACGCCCGTCGATGCCGCCCGCCTGCTGGAGCCCGGCCTCGACCCCGCCCAGAAAAAACGCCTGGCCGACGCGGCCCTGAACGCCGCCAAAGCTGCCGGCGCCAGCTACGCCGACGTGCGCATCGGCCGCTACCTCAACCAAAGCATCTTCACCCGCGAAAAGCAGGTGCAGAACATCGCCAGCGGCGAGAGCTTCGGCTGCGGCGTGCGGGTGCTGGCCAACGGCACCTGGGGCTTCGCCGCCACCAACAGCGTAACCGAAGCCGGCCTCGCCAAAGCTGCCCAGTTGGCCGTGGCCATCGCCAAAGCCAACTCGAAAGTGCAGAAGGAGAAGGTGCAGTTGGCCCCGCAAAAAGGCTACGGCGAGGTCACCTGGCGCACGCCCATCAAGCAAAACGCCTTCGAGGTGCCGGTGGCGCAGAAGGTGGAATTGCTGCTGGCGGCCAATGCCAAAGCCACCGACAACGGCGCCAGCTTCGTGAATTCCTCGCTGTTTCAGATTAACGAGCAGAAGTATTTTGCCAGCACCGACGGCTCCTACATCGACCAGGACGTGCACCGAATCTGGCCCACGTTTTCGGTCACGGGCATCGACCGCAGCAGCGGCAAATTCCGCTCGCGCGACGCGCTAAGTGCCCCGATGGGCCTGGGCTACGAGTACCTCACGCCCCAGGCGGCCGACAAAATTCCGGGGGCCAGCGGCACCGGCCTCATCGGCTACCGCAACTCCTACGACATGCTGGAAGATGCTGCCCTGGCCGCCAAGCAAGTAAAGGAAAAGCTGACCGTGAAATCCGTAACCGCCGGTAAGTACGACCTCGTGCTCGACCCCAACCACCTGGGTCTCACCATCCACGAAAGCATCGGCCATCCGCTGGAGCTCGACCGCGTGCTGGGCTACGAGGCCAACTACGCGGGCACTAGCTTCGCCACGCTGGAGTGGAAAGCCAAGCAGATTCCCTACGGCTCGAAGCTGGTGAACATCGTGGCCGACAAACTGCAACCGGGCTCGCTGGGCGCAGTGGGCTACGACGACGAGGGCGTGAGAACCAAGCGCTGGGACCTCATCAAGGACGGCGTTTTGGTCAATTATGAGAAAATCCGCGACCAGGCCCACATCGTCGGCCAGACGGAATCGGACGGCTGCTGCTACGCCGATTCCTGGGATTCGGTGCAGTTCCAGCGCATGCCCAACGTGAGCCTGCAGCCCGGCAAAGCCAAGATGAGCGTCGACGACATGATTAAGAACGTCGACAAGGGCATCTACATCGCCGGGCGCGGCTCCTACTCCATCGACCAGCAGCGCTACAACTTCCAGTTCGGCGGGCAGGTATTCTACGCCATCGAAAAAGGCCAGATTGCGGGCATGATTGAGGACGTGGCCTACCAGGCCAACACCCAGGAATTCTGGAACTCCTGCGCCGCGATTTGCGACGAATCGGACTACCGCCTGTTCGGTTCTTTCTTCGATGGCAAGGGCCAGCCCAGCCAGGTTTCGGCCGTGAGCCACGGCAGCAGCACGACGCGCTTCAACGGCGTGAACGTGATAAATACGGCCCGAAAAATCGGGTAATAGAACGTCATGCTGAGCGCAGTCGAAGCATCTCTACTGCGCAAGTAAATCAAGGCTATTGCAACGAAGCGGTAGAGATGCTTCGACAAGCTCAGCATGACGTTCTGAAATCATCCAGCATTTCTATACAAGAAACTCATGGCCATTCTCTCCAAAGACGAAGCCCAGACCATACTTAAGAAAGTCCTCAGCTTCAGCACTGCCGACGAGTGCGAGGCCACGCTGAACGGCAACACCGGCGGCAACGTGCGCTCGGCCCGCAACACCATCAGCACGGCGGGCGCGAGCGAGAACGTGGCGCTGGCGGTGCAGGCGCGCTTCGGCAAGCGCAGCGGCACCGCGACTTGCAACGAATTTGACGAGGCCTCGCTGCGCCGCTGCGTGCAGCGGGCCGAGGAAATTGCGCGCCTCGCACCGGAGTCGCCGGAATACGTGCCGCTGCTGGGGCCGCAGACCTACCTGGCCTCGCCGGGCTCGTTTGCCCAGCGCACGGCGGCTATTACGCCCGATTATCGGGCCGAGCAGATTGGGGCCAGCATGGCGCTGTGCGAGCAAAAGAAGCTGAGTTCCGCGGGTTTCTTTAATGATTCGGCGGGCTTTGTGGCCAAGCGCAACTCCAAGGGGCTGGAAGCTTACCAGCAGGTGAGCAGCGTTGATTTCTCCATCACGGTGCGCACGGCCGATGGCACCGGCTCGGGCTACGCCATTGCCAACTACACCGATTTGGCCAAGTTCGACGCGGCGCGCCTGACACGCGTGGCGGCCGATAAGGCGGCTTCGTCGGTGGGCGCCAAGGCCATTGAGCCGGGCAAGTACACCGTGATTCTGGAGCCGGCCGCGGCCATTGATTTGCTCAACAACATGATGGGCGCAATGGATGCCCGCAATGCTGACGAAGGCCGCAGTTTCCTGAGCAAGAAGGGCGGCGGCAACAAGAAGGGCGAAAAGGTATTCGACGAGCGGGTGACCATCTATTCCGACCCCACCAACCCCGACGTGCCCGACCTGACGTTTGCCAACGACGGCCGGCCGCAGCAGAAAGTGACGTGGGTGGAAAAGGGCATCGTGAAAAACCTTTACACTTCCCGCTTCTGGGCGCAGAAATCGGGCGTGCCCGACATCCCGCCCCCCGGCGGCTGGATTATGCAAGGCGGCACCCAAAGCACGGCCGAACTCATCAAGGGCACGGCCAAGGGCATTTTGGTCACGCGCCTCTACTACATTCGGGCCGTCGACCCGCAAACGCTGCTCTACACCGGCCTGACGCGCGACGGGACGTTCTACATTGAAAACGGCGTCATCAAATTCCCGGTGAAAAACTTCCGCTTCAACGAAAGTCCCGTGATTATGCTGAATAACCTAGAGGCGCTGGGGAAGCCGGTGCGCCTGAACGGCAGCCTCGTGCCGCCGCTTAAAATCCGGGATTTCACCTTCACCAGCCTTTCGGACGCGGTGTAGCAGAACGTCATGCAGAGTGCAGCGAAGCATCTCGCGTGCCACCACTACTTATTGGTCTGCAACGATTGAATTACTCTTGCACGCGAGATGCTTCGCTGCGCTCTGCATGACGTTCTAAAAATCTTCTCGACCTTATGAAAAGACGCGACTTTGTGGGCCTCACCGGCCTGGCTACCGGGGCCCTGTTCCTGCCCAGCTTCCCCAGCGTGGGCGGCATCCTCGTCGACCCCGCCCGCCTGTTGGAACCCGGCCTCGACGTGGCCCAGAAAAAACGCCTGGCCGATGTGGGCCTGAACGCCGCAAAATCGGCTGGCGCGAGCTACGCCGACGTGCGCATCGGCCGCTACCTCAACCAGAGCATCTTCACCCGCGAGAAGCAGGTGCAGGGCATCGCCAGCACCGAAAGCTTCGGCTGCGGCATTCGGGTAATTGCCAACGGCACCTGGGGCTTCGCCAGCACCAACAACGTGACCGACGCGGGCATCGCCAAAGCCGCGCAGCTGGCCGTGCAGATTGCCAAGGCCAACTCGAAAGTGCAGAAGGAAAAGGTGCAGCTGGCTCCGCAACGCGGCTACGGCGAAGTGAGCTGGAAGGCCCCGATTCAGACCAATGCCTTTGAGGTGCCCATCAAAGACAAGGTGGACTTGCTGCTGGGCGTGAACGCCAAGGCCCTGGATTTGGGCGTGTCGTTTGTGAATTCGATTTTGTCGCAGGTGAATGAGCAGAAGTACTTTGCCAGCACCGATGGCTCCTACATCGACCAGGACATTCACCGGATTTACCCCTCGTTCGGCGTTACGGCCATCGACCGGGCCAGCGGCAAGTTCCGCTCGCGGCAGGCGCTGAGTTCGCCCGTGGGCATGGGCTACGAGTACCTCACGCCCAAAGCCGCCGACAAGGTGGCCGGCCCCGCCGGCTCCGACATCATCGGCTACAAAAACAGCTACGACATGCTGGAGGACGTGGCCGCCGCCGCCAAGCAGGTGAAGCAGAAGCTGACCGCTAAGTCGGTAGTGCCCGGCAAGTACGACCTCGTGCTCGACCCGCACCACCTGGGCCTGACCATTCACGAATCGGTGGGCCACCCGCTGGAACTCGACCGCGTGCTGGGCTACGAAGCCAACTATGCGGGCACTTCGTTTGCCACGCTGGAATGGAAGGCCAAGGGCATCCCCTACGGCTCGAAACAGGTGAACATTGTGGCCGACAAGGTGACGCCCGGCACGCTGGGCGCGGTAGGCTACGACGACGAAGGCGTGAAAACCAAGCGCTGGGACCTCATCAAGGAAGGCCGGCTGGTGGACTATGAGAAAATCCGCGACCAGGCGCACATGGTGGGCCAGAAGGAATCGGACGGCTGCTGCTACTCGCAGAGCTGGCAGGACGTGCAGTTCCAGCGCATGCCCAACGTGAGCCTGCAGCCCGGCAAAGACCGGCTGAGCGTGGACGAGTTGGTGAGCAAGGTGGATAAGGGCATTTACATCGCCGGCAACGGCTCGTTCTCCATCGACCAGCAGCGCTATAACTTCCAGTTTGGGGGCCAGGTGTTCTACGCCATCGAAAAAGGCAAAATCACCGAAATGCTGGAAGACGTGGCCTACCAGGCCAACACCCAGGAATTCTGGAACTCGTGCGCCGCCACCTGCGACGAGCGCGACTTCCGCTTCTTCGGCGCCTTCAACGACGGCAAGGGCCAGCCCAGCCAGAGTTCGGCCGTGAGCCACGGCTCGGCCACCACGCGCTTTAACGGCGTGAACGTGATAAATACGGCGCGGAAAATCGGGTAAATCATTAAGCTGTTAGCTTGTAGCTGTTGGCTGTTAGCTTCGTTTCAGAAGCCCAGTCACTACGAAAAGCTAACAGCCAACAGCTACAAGCTAACAGCTCTAATAACATGGCCATTCTCTCCAAAGACGAAGCCCAAACGATACTTAAGAAAGTCCTCAGCTTCAGCACTGCCGATGAGTGCGACGCGACGCTGAGCGGCAATATTGGCGGCAACGTGCGCTCGGCCCGCAACTCCATCAGCACGGCTGGCGCCAGCGACAATGTTTCGCTGGCGGTGGAAAGCCGCTTCGGCCGCCGCGCCGGCGTGGCGACGTGCAACGAGTTCGACGACGCCACCCTGCGCCGCTGCGTGCAGCGCGCCGAAGAAATTGCCCGCCTCGCCCCCGAAAGCCCCGAATACATGCCGCTGCTGGGGCCGCAGCAGTACCTCGATGGCAGCCGCTCTTACTCCGCTGCCACGGCCGGCATCACGCCCGATTACCGCGCCAACCAAATCGGAGCCAGCATGGCGCTCTGCGACCAGCGCAAGCTCAGCTCGGCGGCTTTTCTGGACGATTCGCACGGCTTCGTGGCCAAGCGCAACTCGAAGGGGCTCGAGGCCTACCAGCAGACCAGCAACGTGACCTTTTCGGTGACGGTGCGCACCCCCGATGGCACCGGCTCGGGCTACGCCTCGGGCGACTACGTGGATGCAGCCAAGATGGACGCTGCCCGCTTTACTAAAGTGGCCGCCGACAAAGCATCTTCCTCAGTGAAGGCGCGGGCCATTGAGCCCGGAAAGTACACCGTGATTCTGGAGCCAAACGCGCTGCTCTCGAACGTGGATACTTCGCTGCTCGGCGCACTCATGGGTTCACTCGACGCGCGCAACGCCGACGAGGGCCGTAGCTTCCTCAGCAAGAAGGGCGGCGGCAACCGCAAGGGCGAGAAGCTGTTCGATGAGCGGGTAACGATTTACTCCGACCCGCTGAACCCGGATATCAGCGACCTCACCTTCAGCGGCGACGGCCGGCCGCAGCAGCGCACCACCTGGATTGAGAAGGGCGTGGTGAAGAACCTCTACTCCAGCCGTTTCTGGGCCCAGAAGGCCGGCATCCCCGACCTGCCCCGGCCCAACGGCTGGATTATGGAAGGCGGCACGCAAAGCACGGCCGACCTCATCAAGGGCACGGCCAAAGGCATTCTCGTCACGCGCCTGTGGTACATCCGCCCCGTCGACCCGCAGACGCTGCTCTTCACCGGCCTCACCCGCGACGGCACGTTCTACATCGAAAACGGCCAAATCAAGTTTCCGGTGAAGAACTTCCGCTTCAACGAAAGCCCGGTGATTATGCTCAACAACCTCGAAGCCATCGGCAAGCCGGTGCGCCTGAATGGCAACCTGGTGCCGCCGCTGAAGATTCGGGACTTCACGTTCACGAGCCTGTCGGACGCGGTGTAAACTGAACGGTCTTGCCAAGGAACGTCATGCTGAGCGCAGCCGAAGCATCTCTACCGCCGCAGTAATCCTTTTGATTGGATTGCATTGCGCGGTAGAGATGCTTCGGCTGCGCTCAGCATGACGTTCTGTTTTAAGGAGGCCTGATGCTTTTAGCGCCACCGCGCTTTGCCAGGCAACGACCGGTTCATCTGCCGCATCTGCCGGCTTGCGCACGCGCTGCACGCCCTTATCTTGCGGTCTCCTCTTTTCTGCTATGAAACTTCTTGTATTTGCCGGCCTGCTACTAGCCGTTTCCATCCGGCCCGTAGCCGCACAACAGCGCCTCAACGGCAAAATTCTGGATGCTGCCACCGGCCAGCCGGTGCCCTACGCCAGCGTTGCGGTGCTGAATACCACGGCCGGCACCACCAGCAACGCCGAGGGCGAATTTGAACTGAAAGCGTCGCTGCCGGGCCGGCTGGTAATTTCGGAGCTGGGCCACCGGCGCGACACCGTGGCCGTGGCGGCGGCTACCGCGACGCCCCTGCTGGTGCGGCTGCAGCCGGCGGCCGTGGCGCTGCCGGAGGTGACGACGGGCAGCTACCTCAACGAGCTCATTGCGCAGGCCTACCGCCAACTGCGCAAAACCTACCCCCAAAAGCAGTACGGCCAGGCATTCTACCGCCAGGTAACGCGGCTCGAAGGAGATGCCACCGAAGTGCAGGAAATGGTGTGGGACGCGGCCAGCAGCTGCGCAGGCGTCGAGGGCACGGCCCTGGCCCAGGCCCGCTTCGCCAAAAAAAAGGCGCTGCTGAGCTTCAACAATTTTTCGGTGTACACCAAGCAATACGTTGTGTACAACCCCGCCGATGACAGCACTCAAAAAAGCCTTATTGGCTTACACAGCGACCAATACCTGCGTTTGAAGTTACTGGGCGTGACGCAAAGCGGCCCGCAGGAGCTGGTCGAAATTGGGTTCGAGAGCAAGGCCGAAAGCACCACCCGACGCGCCCGCGGCAGCATGGTTATCGACCAAGCCACGCACCAACTGCTGCGCCTGCGACTGGAAACGACAGGGCTGAAAACCAAGTCGAACAACCCCATGTTCAAATTCAAGGACGAAGTGGTGCAGTTGGAATGGGTATTTCAGCCCCAGCCGGGCGGCGCGGCCACCCTTGACCACCTGAAAGTGGATTACACCACTAATCTGGGCCGCGTAATGAAGCCCGACCTACCGATTCACGTGGCCTCGTTTGCTTATTTTTATAACGGCCGGCCCACCCCAAAGGCGGACATCACCTACGCCCCCGCCAAAGGCGGCGAAGTGGACCTGGCAACCATCAAAAAAACCACCTACGACCCCGCTTTCTGGCAAAACAACGCGGTGGTGAAACGCACCCCGCTCGAAGAGCAGGTGATGAAATCCTTCGAGCAGAAGGGCGCTTTCGGCACCATGCTCACGCCGTAGCTGTAGCGTGGACTTTTAGTCCGCGCGTTGGCGAAAGGCTTACTCAACTTTCAAACCCTGCGCGGACTCGCAGAGTCCACGCTACACTTTTTTCTCTGCAATCTATGAAAAGACGCGATTTTGTGGGCCTCACCGGCCTCGCCGCCGGTGCCCTGTTTCTGCCGAGCCTGCCGGGCTTCGGCCACACGCCCGTCGACCCCGCCCGCCTGCTGGAGCCGGGCGCCGATGTCATCGTGAAAAAACGCCTGGCCGACGCGGCCCTGAACGCCGCCAAAGCCGCCGGGGCCGACTACGCCGACGTCCGCATCGGCCGCTCGCTGAACCAGTACGTGTTCACCCGTGAGAAGCAGGTGCAGAACATCGTAAGCACCGAGAGCTACGGCGTAGGCATTCGGGTGCTGGTAGCGGGCTGCTGGGGCTTCGCCTCCACGAGCGTGGTGACGGAGGCCAACCTGGCCGCCACCGCCCGCGAGGCCGTGAGCATCGCCAAAGCCAACCGCCTGGTGATGAAGGAGCCCGTGCAGCTGGCGCCCCAAACCGGCTACGGAGAGGTTAGCTGGAAAACGCCCATCCAGCAAAGCGCCTTCGAGGTACCCATCAAGCAGAAAGTGGATTTGCTGCTGACCGCCAACGCCGCCGCGCTCGATGCGGGCGCCAACTACATCAACTCGGCCCTGTTTCAGGTAAACGAGCAGAAATATTTCGCCAGCACCGACGGCTCCTACATCGACCAGGACATTCACCGGCTCTGGCCCACGTTTTCGGCCACGGCCGTGGATACGAAGTCGGGCAAATTCCGCTCGCGCGAGTCGCTGAGCGCGCCGGTGGGGCTGGGCTTTGAGTACCTCACGCCCAGCGCGGCCGAGCAGGTGCGCGGGCCGCAGGGCACCGATACCATCGGCTACAAGCTGCGCTACGACATGCTGGCCGACGCGGCGCTGGCCGGCAAGCAGGCGAAAGCCAAGCTGACGATGAAATCGGTGACGCCCGGCAAGTACGATTTGGTGCTCGACCCCGGCCATCTGGGCCTCACGATTCACGAATCGGTGGGCCACCCCACGGAACTGGACCGCGTGCTGGGCTACGAGGCCAACTTCGCGGGCACCAGCTTCGCCACGCTGGAGTGGAAGGCCAAAAACCTGCCCTACGGTTCCAAAGCCGTGAACATCGTGGCCGACAAGCTGCAGCCCGGCTCGGTGGGCAACGTGGGCTACGACGACGAGGGCGTGAAAACCCGCGAGTGGGACCTCATCAAGGAAGGCAAGCTGGTGAACTACCAGAAAATCAGGGACCAAGCGCACATTGTGGGCCAGAAGGAGTCGGACGGCTGCGCCTATGCCCAGAGTTGGGAAGACGTGCAGTTCCAGCGCATGCCCAACGTGAGCCTGCGCCCCGGCACCGCCAAAATGAGCCCCGACGAAATGGTGAAGGGCGTGGACAAAGGCATTTACATCGCCGGCGCCGGCTCGTTCAGCATCGACCAACAGCGCTTCAACTTCCAGTTTGGCGGGCAGCTGTTCTTCGCGATTGAGAAAGGCAAAATCACCGAGCCGCTGGAAGACGTGGCGTATCAGTCGAACACCCAGGAATTCTGGGGCGCCTGCCAGGGCTCGTGCGACCAGTCGGACTACCGCCTGTTCGGCACCTTCTTCGACGGCAAGGGCCAGCCCTCGCAGGTGTCGTCGGTGAGCCACGGTTCGGCCACCACGCGCTTCAACGGCGTGAACGTCATCAATACGGCCCGCAAAGTTTAGCCTTCCCTTTCCCCACATTTCTGCAAATCATTATGGCTATTCTCTCCAAAGACGAAGCCCAGGCTTTACTGAAAAAGGTCCTCAGCTACAGCACAGCCGATGAGTGCGCGGTGTCGCTGAACGGGCGCACCACCGGCAACATCCGCTACGCCCGCAACAGCGTGAGCACGGCCGGCTCGCAAAACTCCGTGTCGCTGGCCGTTGAAAGCCGGTTTGGCAAGCGCAGCGGCGTAGCCACCTGCAACGAGTTCGACGATGCTACCCTGAAACGCTGCGTGCAGCGCGCCGAGGAAATTGCGAAGCTCGCTCCCGAAAGCCCCGAATACGTGCCCCTGCTCGGCCCGCAAACCTATGTGAGCCCGCCCTCGGCCGCCACCACCCTGCTCACGGCTGCCACCCGCGCCCAGGCCGCCGCCGACAGCATGGCCCTGTGCGCCGCCAAGAACCTCACCGCCGCCGGCTTCCTCGACGGCGGCACCCGCTTCCAGGCCCTGCGCAACTCCAAGGGGCTTGAAGCCTATCAGCAGAGCACCAACACCGACTTTTCGGTGACGGTGCGCACCGCCGACGGGCGCGGCTCGGGCTACGCCATTGCCGACGTGACGGACCCCGCCAAGCTCAATGCCAAAGCCCTGACCCAGCGCGCCGCCGACAAAGCCCTGGGCTCGGTGAACGCCAAGGCCATCGAGCCGGGCAAGTACACCGTGATTCTGGAGCCGGCCGCGCTGATGGACGGCGGCGACCTTTCGCTGCTCGGCGGGCTGATGTATGGGCTCGACGCCCGCTCGGCCGACGAGGGGCGTAGCTTCATGACCAAGAAAGGCGGCGGCAACCGCAAGGGCGAAAAGCTGTTCGATGAGCGGGTGAACATCTACTCCGACCCGATGAACGCCGAGGTGCCCGGCAGCGCCTTCGACGGCGACGGCTTGCCCACGAAGCGCCTGAGCTGGATTGAAAAAGGCGTGGTGAAGCAGCTGTACTACTCGCGCTTCTGGGCCGAGAAAAACAAGGTGGCCGCTACGGCCTTCCCCAGCGGCTTCATCATGACGGGCGGCACCCAAAGCACCGCCGAGCTCATCAAGGGCACCGCCAAAGGCATCTTGGTCACGCGCTTGTGGTACATCCGCGAAGTCGACCCGCAGACGCTGCTCTACACCGGCCTCACGCGTGACGGGACGTTTTACATCGAAAACGGGGCCATCAAATTCCCCATCAAGAACCTGCGCTTCAACGAAAGCCCGATTATCATGCTCAACAACATCGAAGCCATTGGCCGGCCCCAGCGCCTGGCCGGCTGCCTGGTTCCACCGCTGAAAATCCGGGACTTCACGTTCACGAGCCTGTCGGACGCGATATAGGGAAGCTCGTTTGTCATCCTGAGCGCAGCGAAGGACCTTCTCACGTCAGAACAACGCGTTCACACGTGAGAAGGTCCTTCGCTACGCTCAGGATGACAGCCGGGCGACGCAACTTTCCGGCCGCTTTCTGCGACTATAACTGCGCAGCCGCTTCATCTGCCACTGCTATTTTTGCTTAATGCCCGCTGCCCCGTTCACTTTTGTGCGCCTGAAATACCACTCCGGCGACTGGGACGCGGTGGACGAGCGCATGCCCGCCAACCTGCTGCACTCGCTGGTGCAATACACCAAAGTGCCCGTCGACCCCAAGGAAAAAGTGGTGGCCCTGGACAGCCCCGAACTGTTCAACTACCCGTTCTGCTATTTGAGCGGGCACCGGCTGGTGCAGTTCTCGGGCGCTGAAAAACAGAATTTTATCCAGTACGTGCGCAACGGCGGCTTCGTGTTCGTCGACGACTGCAACCACGACATCGATGGGCTTTTCGCCCGCTCCTTCGAGGAGCAGATGCGCCAGTGTTTCGGCGCCAATGCCCTGAAGAAAATCCCCAAAACCCACCCCATCTACTCCCAGTTTTTCACCTTCAAAGACGGTCCGCCCAACACCGGATTTGAGTTGAACGGCTGGGGCGACGACCTCGTGCACGACTACCTAAAAGCCGTGGAAATCAAGGGCCGCATCGGGGTACTGTACTCCAATAAAGACTACGGCTGCGAGTGGGACTACGACTTCCGCAACAAGCGCTTTCTGGCGGAGGATAACACCAAGTTTGGGGTGAATATTTTGCTGTACGCTTTGACGTGATGTAGTTGTCAGTTGCTCGTTGTCAGTTATTAGTCCCGACTAAAATTGAACGACCTGACAACTGACAACGAGCAACTGACAACTAACCAATGACCGAACAAGAAGTAAACACGCTCCTCGCCAAGCTGCCGGTGCTGAAGGCTGAAATCGCCAAGGTCATCGTGGGCCAGGAAACTGTGCTTGATGAAGTGCTAGTAGCCCTGCTGGCCGGCGGCCACGCCCTACTCGAAGGCGTGCCCGGCCTAGCCAAAACCTTGCTGGTGCGCACGCTGGCCGCCGCTACCGATTTGCCCTTTCGCCGCATCCAGTTCACGCCCGATTTGATGCCGACGGACATTCTCGGTACCGAAGTGCTGGAAGAGGACCACGGCACCGGCCGGCGCTCGTTCAAGTTCAACCCCGGCCCCATCTTCGCCAGCCTGGTGCTGGCCGACGAAATCAACCGGACGCCGCCCAAAACCCAGGCCGCCCTGCTGGAAGCCATGCAGGAAGGCCACGTCACCTACGCCGGGCAAGAGCACGCGCTGCCCAAGCCGTTTTTCCTGCTGGCCACCCAAAACCCCATCGAACAGTCTGGCACCTACCCGCTGCCCGAGGCCCAGCTCGACCGGTTCCTGCTGTACGTGCGCATCGGCTACCCCACGGCCGAGGAGGAGCTGGCGGTGCTACGCGGCACCACTGGCGCGGCCGGCCAAACGGTGCAGCCGGTGTTGGGCGGGGCCGATATCCGGGCACTACAGACGCTGGTGCGGCAGGTGAGTCTCAGCCCCGAGCTGATGGACTTTGTGAACCGCTTGGTGCGCGCCACCCGACCGGCCACGTCGGAGGTGAAGTTTATTAAGGACTACGGGCGCTGGGGCGCGGGGCCGCGCGCCGGGCAGGCGCTCATCCTGTGCGCCAAGGCGCGGGCGCTGCTGCACGGCCGCTTCGCCGCTACGCTGGAGGATATCCGGACGCTGGCCCCGCCGGTGCTGCGCCACCGGGTACTGTTGAATTTCAACGCCGAAGCGGAAAACCTGACGCCTGATAATGCGGTGGCGGAACTGCTCAAAGCGGTACCTGTTTAATTTTCACGCCGTGTTTCGCCGTGTTGACCGCAGTGCTTCGCGGTGGGCCGTTGAACGACACTGCGGAACACTGCGATTTTAACACTGCGAGACACTGCGTGAAATGCCGTTGCTGACACCTGAACATCTGCACCACCTGCGCAACCTTTCTCTCGCCGCCCGGCAAGCGGCCGAGGGCTTCCTCAACGGCGCGCACGCCAGCCGGCGGCACGGCGCGGGCATGGAGTTCAGCCAATACCGCCCCTACCAGCCCGGCGACGACCTGCGCCGCCTCGACTGGCGCCTGGCCGCCCGCTCGGACCGGTATTATTTGCGCGAGTCGGAAATTGATACCAGCCTGACGGTGCACCTGCTGCTGGATGCCAGCGCCAGCATGAACCACCGCGACGACAACGGCCTCACCAAGCTCGATTACGCCCGGCTGCTGCTCGGGGCCCTGGCCTACCTGGCCACGCAGCAGGGCGATGCCGTGGGCCTGAGCATTCTCAGCCCCGGCGGCCTGCGCCACCTCGCGCCCCGGGCTGATGCCCGCCAGCTGCCCCGCATCTACCACGCGCTGGAAACGGCCGAGGCCACCGGCCACTTTCCCGCGCCCGAAACGCTGGCCCCGCTCACGGCCCGCCGACAGCGCGCCCTTACCGTGTGCGTGAGCGACTTGTACGAGGAAGGCACTGAAATCAACAGCCTGCTCACGCGCCTGCGCGCCACCAGCGGCGATGTGCTGCTGCTGCACCTAATGGCGCACAATGAGTTGGCCTTCAGCTACCAGGGCGCGGTCACGTTTCGGGATTTGGAAACCGGGCAGACTTTGCAAATCGATGCCGGCCCGCAGCGCGCCGCCTACCAGCAGCAGTTGCAGGAGTGGCTGCGCATCACCGCCCAGCAGGCCCGCCGCCAGGGGTTCGACTACCATTTGCTGGATACCGCGCAGCCGTTGGATGCGGCGATGCGGGAATTTCTGCGGCGGCGCAGACTCAGTTAAGAGTTAGAAGTTAAAAGTTAAAACCTCCCAAGCTTCAAGCTCCACCTCGAAACGCAACTCTTAACTCCTAACTCTTAACTTTTAACTCCCTTTGCTCGCTCTGCTTAACCCTGCCGCGCTGCTGGCCCTTGCGGGCTTGCTGGTGCCGGTAGCCATTCATCTCTGGAACCGCCGGCCCGGCCGCGAGGTGGCCGTGGGCAGCCTGCGCTGGCTGGCCGCGGGCGCCAACCGCCGCCTGCGCAACCTGAAGCCGGAGCAGTTGTGGCTGCTGCTGCTGCGCGCCGCGCTGCTGGCGGTGCTGGCGGTGGCGGTGGCCGGCCCGGTGTGGCGCACGGCGCAGTCCAGCAGCCGGGGCGTGGTGCTGCTGAGTCCCGAAGCGGCCAGCCTGCCCGCGTTGGCGGGGTTGAAACCTACCATCGACTCGCTGCGCCGCCGGGGCTACGCGCTGCACTGGCTGGCCCCCGATTTCCCCCGGGTGCCGGGCAAGGCGTGGCAACAGCTGAAAGCTGGTGAAGCTGGCGCAACCACCGATTCTATTGCTGCGTTGGCTGCGGGCCAGGCTTTTGCCTGGGCGCGGGTGCAGCAGGCTACCGCCGTTTTCCCGGGCCAGCCGCTTTACGTGGTCACGAGTGCGGCGCTGCGCAACTTCGGCGGTAGTCACGCACTGCTGCCGGCGGCCGTGACCTGGCAGGCGCTGCCCGATACCACGACCACCTCGTGGGTGGGTGCGGCCGAATTGGTGGGCGACAGCCTGCAGCTGCTGGTGGGCCACAGCAGCGAAACCCGGACGACTTATCAACGAAAAAAGGTACCGGAGGCGCACAACGGCCAACCGTTCCGGGTGCCCGGGCTGGCCACGGTGCGCTTTCAGCCAGATGGCAAAGGCGGCGAATATCTGGTAATCGTGCCGGCCGACAGAACCGCAAAGCCCATTGACCAAATCGGGGTCGATGTTGTGCCGAAGGTCATCGAGATTTACGCCTCCCCGGAATATGCCGCTGATGCCCGCTACCTGCAAGCGGGCCTGCGGGCGGCGGGCGGCGCACTTCCGATTGTGCCGCAGCTGCGCCAGGTGAAAACGCGACCGGATGGCCTGCATGCCGATTGGGTATTCTGGCTGTCGGATGAGCCCCTGCCGCCGGGCTGGCGCGAGGATATGGCCAGCAGCAAGCACCGCATTTGGGTAGAAGCCGCCGCGCCGGGCAGGGCCGATACGGCGCATCTGGCCACCAACGAGCCGGGCGCGGCGGCCGTCGCCGTGTTTCGCCGAGGCGGCCATGCGGCCTTCCAGGGTGGCGAAACGGTGTGGGCCGATGGCCAGGGCCGCGCCATTCTCGCACGCCAGACGCTGGGCCGGGGCAACGTGTACCAATTGCACACCCGGCTGCACCCCGCCTGGAGCACGCTGGCCGACGACCCGCAGCTGCCCGCCCGCCTGCTGGAGCTGCTGCAACCCGAGCCGACCGACAACTTCGGCAGCCAGCAGACCCGGCTGGCGGAAGTAGAAGCCGCGCACGACCGCCGGGCGCTGGCTCCGGCCCAGCTTCCTGCCGTATCGGCAACCCCTGCCGTGCCAGCTTCCACTCTAGCCCGGCCAGCAACTTTCCGCCAAACCGATTTGCGGCCGTGGCTGGTGCTGCTGGTAGGCCTGCTGCTCTTGCTTGAACGGCTGCTGGCCCGTCGTCGGGAAACCCTGGCCCAATCAGTCAATTTATGAGACAGCCGACTGATTTAGTGACTAGTGTCGAGGTGGCCGGTGCCCGGGAGCAGCTGCGGGCGGTGGGACGGCGCTTTGTGCTACGCCGGGGCGTAGCGGTGTTGCTGCCGGCGCTGGCAGCCGCCGTTGTGCTCGTAGCCGGAGCCCGCCACTGGCCGGCCGGCGCGCCCGTGCTGGCAGTGTTAGGCGGCCTGGGTGTGCTGCTGGCAGGCTGGCGGCTGTGGCCGTTGCGGCAGGTATCGCCCACTACCACCGCGCCCCGGCTCGACCGGCAGTTTCCGGAATTGGAGGACAGCACCGGCCTGCTGCTGCGCGATGCTACCGGGTTGAACCTGTTGGAAAGCCTGCAGCAGCAGCGCGTAGCCCGGCAGCTGGCAGCACTGCGCGCCACCGATTCACTTGTGCTGCCCGTTGATTTCCGACCCGCTGGCTGGCTCACGGGTGGTTTGCTGCTGCTGGCGGCAGGGCTATGGTGGTGGCCCGCCGGAATACCCCATCAGGCAAAGCCAACCCGTGTGGCCGTGCATTTTTCTGAACCAGCCAGGCCCAGCAAACCCGGCCAAACGCCGCCACGAATCAGCGAAACCGCACTACGGGTGACGCCGCCGGCCTACACCCGTTTGGCCGCATTTGCACCCGTGCAGGCTTCGTTCCAGTGCCCGCAGGGGGCACGGGTGCGCTGGCAGGTGCGCGTGCGCAATGGCGCGGGCCAAGCGGCCCCGGTACTGGAGCTGGGCCCGCGGCGGCTGGAGCTGCGACCGGTAGCCGGGCAGGCGGGCACCTATTTCACCGAGCAGATTCTGAATGCTTCCACGCTCTACCGGCTACGCTACGCAGGCACGGTGTCCGACGATTACGCCATCGACGTGCGGCCCGACCTGGCGCCGGTGCTGCGCATCACCACGCCGAAGCCTTACACGCTGGTGGCAGCGCTGGGCCAGCGGCCGGAGGTCTCCATCCGGGCCACGGTGCGCGACGATTATGGCCTGAGCCGCGCCGAGCTGGTCATCACCGTGGCCCAGGGCCAGGGCGAGGCCGTGAAATTCCACGAGCTGCGGCGCGATTTGAGCGCGGGCCTGAGCGGGGCGCAGGCCAACCTGAACAGCCTGCTGAACCTGCCCAAGCTGGGGCTGACTTACGGCGACGAGCTGTACTTCTACCTCCTGGCCCGCGACAACAACGGCCACACGGCCCGCACCGATTCTTACCTCGTGCAGTGGCAGGACACCGCCGTGGCCGACAGCGCCCCCGACCTAGGCATGGGCGTGAAGGTGGCCCCCGCCTACTTCCGCAGCCAGCGCCAGATTATCATTGATACCGACAAGCTGCTGGCCGAAAAGCCCCGGCTTGATGCCGCCACCTTCGCCGCCCGGGCCAACGCCCTGGGCTTCGACCAGCAGAGCCTGCGCCTGCGCTACGGCAAATTTCTGGGTGAGGAATCAGAGGCCGGCATCGGGGCACCCGCGCCGCACTCGCCCATTGCCGAAGACGAGGACGCGCCCGCCACCACCACAGCCGAAGCGCCCGAGCACGACGACCACGACCACGCGGCCCCGCCCGTTTCACCATCCAAAACCTCGCCTACGGCCGAAACCGATGCCCTGATGGAGCCTTACATTCACAAGCACGACGATTCGGAAACTGCTGATTTTCTGGAGCCCGCCGTAAAAACCAAGCTCCACGCCGTGCTCGACCAGATGTGGGCCGCCGAGCTGCGCCTGCGTACCGGCCAGCTCGCCGCAGCCCGCCCCTACGAGTACCGCGCCCTGCGCCTGCTGAAGGAAGTGCAGCAGCAAACCCGCGTCTTCGTCAAGAAAGCCGGTTTCACCCCGCCGCCCATGCCCGAGGCCACCCTGCGCCTGACGGGCGAGCTGGCCGGAGCCGCTGCGCCCCAGCGCCAGCAGATGCTGCCCGCGCCCAACCCGCAGCCCGCCATTCGGGCCGCGCTGCGCTGGCTGGCTTCCGCCGAGCAGGGCCAGCCCACCCGCCCCGCCGATGCCGTGGTGCTCGACCAGGCCGGCGCAGTGCTGGCCGGAGCGACCCTCACCCGGCCGGGCTTCTTCCTGCCGGCCCTGCGTGCGCTGCGTGAAATGAGCCAGGCCGTGCGCGCCGGCCGCCCCACCCGCGCCGCCAGCCGCGCGCCAGCCGCCCGCGCCCTCACCGAGCTGCTGGCCACCCCGGCCCCCACCCCCGCCGCCCCGCCCGCCGCCGACCGCCTGGCGCGGCGCTATTTTCAGGAATTAGCCCGCTAGCCCGTTGCCCAGTTTGTCCCCCGCTCCTGCTCTGTACTACGGCCTGCTGGCATTCTGCCTGCTGCTCGGCTTTGGGCTGCTGGTTTTGGCCTGGCGCCGGCCCCGCCAACGGCAGCGCCCGCTGCGGATGCTGGCCGGGGCAGTAGTAGCCGCCAGCCTCTGGCTCACAGCGTTTCCGCCGGTGCGGCAGCTGCCCGCCACTCGCGCCGAGAGTATTCTCCTAACCGAAGGCTACGCGCCCGATACGCTGCGCCAGCTGCTGCGCCAGTTAGGTGCGGGCACGCCGGTGTGGGCGTATGGCAACGTCGAAAAGGCCGCGAAAGCGCGCCCACTCGCCAGCCTGCTCACGCTGGCCGAGCAGCGGCCGGCCCTGCGCCGCCTGCACGTGCTGGGCACGGGCCTGCCCGCCGCCGACCTGCCCATACTGGGCAACGTGGCCGTGCGCCAGCATTCCGACACGCCGGGAGCGGGCTTCCAAACGGCCTACTGGCCCGCGCAGCTGCCGTTGGGCGAAGTGCTGCAAATCGAAGGAGCGGTGAGTCGGCCCAAAGGCGCGGGCCCGGCCTGGGTGGTGCTGCAAGCCGCCGGGGCCGGGCGCGACTCGGTGCAGCTTGCGGCCAATGGCACTGAGGCATTTCGCCTGCACTACCAGCCCAAAACGGCCGGGCTGGCTACCTACGAACTGGTGCTGCGCCGCCCGGGTCAGCCGCCGCTGCGTGAGCCCGTGCCCGTCGAAATCATCACGGCCGCGCTGCCAGCGGTGCTGTTGCTGACGGCCACGCCCTCGTTCGAGTTCAAGTTCTTGAAAAACCACCTGGCCGAAGCCCACTACCCGGTGGCCCTGCGCACCAGCGTGAGCCGGGGCCTGGTGCAAACCGATTTCGTGAACCAACCCCGCGCGGCGCTCGACCGCCTCACGCCCGCCCTCCTGGCCCGCTACGCCGTGGTGGTGGCCGATGCCGCCACGGTTGCGTCCTTAACCGGAGCCGAAACCCAGGCCCTGCAAACGGCCGTGCGCAACGGCCGCCTGGGCCTCATCACCCTGGCCGAGGCTGCGCCGCTGCCCCGCAATGCCCCCGCCCGCACTGATTTTGCGGTGCTGCCCCGCCCGGCCACGCCGGCCAGCCTGCCCGCGCTGGCCTGGCCCGCCGCGCCCGGCGAAGCCCGGGCTCCGCTGCCCGCGCAGCTGCAGCCCCGGCCGAATCTGCAGCCCCTCATCAGCGGGCCGCAGCAGGCTATTGCGGCGGCCCGCCAGCGCTTGGGGCTGGGCGCGGTGGTGGTGTCGGTGGTGCCCGAAACCTTTCGGTGGGGCTTGCAGGGGCACCCTGCCGTGTATGCTTCCTTCTGGAACCGGCTGTTGCGGGCGGTAGTGCCGCCGGCGGCGCCAGTGGCTGCCTGGCAGACGGGCACGCGCTGGCCACGCCCGGGCCAGCCGCTCACGCTGCGCCTGGCGGCCGCCACATTGCCGGCCGAGCTGCCCACCGTGGCGGCGCTGGCCGGCGGCCCCGCCGTGCCCCTGGCCCTGCGTCAGGATTCGCGCCTGCCCGAGTGGAGCACGGCCCGATTCTGGCCGGGCGTGGCGGGCTGGCACCGTGCCAATGGGCCGGGCCGGGTTTCGTTCAGTTTCTATGTGTATCCCGCCACCGCCTGGCAGGGGCCGGAGCTGGCGGCACGCCGGCAGGCGGCCGCGCAATTGGCCACCGCCGCACCAGCCGCAACCACCGCCGAAGGCGCGCAGGATTTCGTATCGGAGCCGTGGCCGGCGGGCTGGTTTTTTGGGCTGTTTCTGCTGGCAGCTGGTTATCTGTGGCTCGAAGAAAAGCTGTAGAGTGCAACCCTTTACGTCTCTCGCTGCAAGGAGGCGCCCGGCGGTTTAAGCTCGGGCCCTTGAGCAGCGGGAAGTGAAGAAGCGTGTCTTCATGCCCAAGCCGGGGCTACTTTCCTGCCTCGTGCGCTACCCGCTTGCGCCACGCCGGGTACTCCACGGCCAGCAGTTCGGCGGGCCAGGTGCCAGCGTAGGCATAGCCGGCGCGGCGCTCGTTTTCGATTTCGCGCAGCTGGTAGTGCACCTGGCTGTCGCGCCCCACGTAGATGGGCCGGTTGGTGCCCAGCTCGTAGAAGCGCGCCCAGAGCACCGCCCCGGGCTGGGCCACGATGACGCGGTCGATGCCACGCGGCTCCTGCGGGGCGGGAATTTCTTTCAGCACGAAGCCAGTCATTTTCACCTGCTCAAACCACGCGACGGCCCCATCCACGGCGGCTTTTACGTCGACGCTGGGCTGCTCCGTATCCATCAGAAAGCGCACGATACCCACCGACTCTTCGCCGCTGAGCGAGGGCAGCTCGAAGGCGCGGGCCTTGGCCGGCAGCAGGCTCACTTCGTCGTATTGGGCGCACCAGGCGGTGGGGCGGCCGTGTTGCACCACCTGGGTTTTCAGGATGCAGGCCAGGCCCCGGGCCACCGCATCCTTGGCCGGACCTACCAAATCGGGGCTCACCAGCGCGTACCGCTCCTCCTGCCGGGCCACGCGGCGCAGCACGGTCAGGGCCCGCACCATGGCATCGTCGTTGTAGGTGATTTCGTGGCGGTAGGAGCTCAGGTCGGGGTAAAATTGGGGGAAGCCGCCGTTGGGGTACTGCATTTTCAGCAGGTAGCGGATGCCGTTTTCAGCCCCTTGGCGGTAGGCTGGGTTATTGGTTGCCTGAAAGGCTTTGAGCAAGTAGTGGATTTCCCGGGTCGTGGCGTCGTTGTCGATGGTCGCGTCGTTCTGGTTTTTGCCGTCGAGCAGGCCGGCGCGGGCCCCGGGGCTGATGCGGTGGGCGTAGCTCACCTTCACCTCGCCCAGGGCCTTGGGCCAGCCGCCCACGGCGCGTTGGTAGAGCAGCATCTTCTCGGCGGTGGTATCAAGCTGGCTGGCGGGCACCGGCGGGGTGGCGCGCACGGCCCCGGTCAGCGGGTTCCAGCGCCCGCCGAAGGTCCAGGCGGCGGTGAGGTCTTTGGCTTTGGGCGCACCCTCGGCGGTGCTCAGGTTATCCTGCATCCAGGCGTAGTCGCCGCCTGCGCGGTGGCAGTTGGCGTAGTACACACGGCGGCCCCACTGTTTCGCGCCGGGGCCCGATACGGCGTGGTAGATGTCGGCATCGGCCATGTTTTTCGCGAACCGGCAATCGACCAGGTAAAACTGCGCTTCCCGATGAAAGCGGCCCAGCTTGAAGCCGTCGTCGCCGCTGAAAGTGCAGTTGCGCAGCACGGTTTTCGAATCGCGGCTACCCGAGCCATCGTGCCAGATGGCGGCCTCCCGGCTGTGGCAGATGAAGCGGCAGTTTTCGGCGTAGGCCCAGCCGCGCGGGCAGTAGAAATCCACGCCGCCCTCCATGGTGCAATCCTTAAAATAATACGCGCCGGCCTCGGTGTCCCAGGGGCTCACCGTGTCGCCGCCCAGCGCCCGAAACGTGCAGTGCCGCACCACGAGGCGCGTGGTGCCGGGCAGGGCGCGCAGGGCCATTTGGTGGCCGGTGTTGCGCACGGTTTTCTTGCCGGTGGGCGCCGTAGGGCAGTCAACGGTGACTTCGTCCGGAGCGTCGAAGCCGTAGCTGTTGACGACGATAAGGTTTTCGAGGGTGATGTCGGGGCAGTTGCGCAGGTTCAGGGTGGCCACGCCCCAGTCGCCGGCCGTGGCCCCGGGGCCGCACAGCCACATATCGCGGGCCTGCGGGTAGGTCAGGATGACGCCTTTCTCGCTCTGCCCTTTCAGCACGAGGTTGGCTTTGCCGTCGAGGTAAATTTTCTCGCGGTAGGTACCGTTTTTGAGAAACACCGTGCGCGGTTTCGCCGCCGCATCGGGCAGGCTGTTGATGGCCTCCTGAATGGTGCGGAACTGGCCGGAGCCATCCGGGGCCACGGTCAGGGTTTGGGCGCGGGCTGGCAGCAGGCCTGCCCACGGCAGCCACAGCGCCAGCAGCAGTTTCAGCAACGGTTTATTCATGGCGGGTCAGGCAACTAGCAGCGGGGATTTCCCCGGCTAAAAGTCCGGCCTGCGACAGCCGCTGGCAAGTATTCGGGCCGCTTTACTTGCGCAATCGTTCCCGGCCACGATGCCAGCCGCCTCCAACAAAAAAGCCCCCGCTTGGGCGGGGGCTCTTTGCTGATTGTAGTAGTGGGCCTAGCGCTGCTCAATGCGGCGCACGGCCTGCGTGCCGTTTTGGTGCACTTCAAGGAAATATACGCCCCGGGCCAGCCCGGCCGGTAGGCGCAGCTGGTGGTCGGCGGCCAGGGCCGTGGGGGCCAGTACCAGGCGGCCGGCCAAATCGCGCAGCGCCACCGTAGCCGGGGCGGCGGTGGGCAGCGCCACCGTCAGGCGGTCGGTGGCAGGGTTCGGAAACACCGCCAGGCCCGGCAGGGCAGTGGCGGCGGCCGTAGCCGACGCCAGGTTGAACGGCGTGGTGCTGGTAGCCGTGCCGCCGGGGGTAGTCACCGAAATCAAGCCGTTCACGCTGCCCGTGCCGGTGGGCACCGTCAGGGTAATTGCATTCGCATTTACCACCGTGAAGTTGGCAACCGCAAACGAGCCGATGCGCACCGCCGTGGCCCCCATCAGGTTGGTGCCCGTGATGGTAACGGGGGTGCCCGGGCCGCCCGACGTGGGCGTGAAACTGGTGATGGTGGGCGGCGAAACCACCACGGCCGTTACCGTACCGGTTACGGCCACGTTGAGGGTGGCAGCGCCGGTGCTGGTAAGGGCCACGTTGCCGGCAAAAGAGCCCGCGGTGGTGCCAGTCAGGCGCACGTACACAGGCGTAGCGGCGGCGGTACCAGCCGTCTGCGGCACCGTCACGAGCACGCCGAAACCGCTGGTGGCATTCAGCGAAACCTCATAGCCGGCCGGGGCCGTCACCACGATGCCGGTGGTGAGGCCGGTGCCGCCTACTGTCAGCGTTTGGGTGGCCGAGGGCGTGCCGACCGTGGTATTAAAGGCAATCAGTGTGGCCGGCGTAACGGTAATGGCGGCGGTGCTGGCGCTGCCACAGGCACTGGTGTTCAGCGGGGCATCGGTTGCGGTGAGCGCAACGGCCGTGGTGCCGCCGGTGGGGTTCACGGTATTGGCCCCGCTGGGCCAGACGCCATCCGCATCGGAGGCGCAGCCCACAATCGAGGCATCCACCACCGAGCGCTGCTCGACGCGGCGCACGCCGGTTGTCAGCACATTGGGGATGAGCGTATTCCAGTCGCCGGCGTTGGTGGTGTAGTAGGCAGGCACGCCCGTGAGGGCCGAGCCGGTGGGGTTGATGGCCTCTACCACCGTCAGGCCCAGCGGGCGGCCGGTGCCGGCTTGGTTGTCATACACGGCCACCAGGTTTTTGGGGGTAGCCGCCGAGCTGCCCCGCAGGCCGGTAGCATCGGTGGCAGTGGTGCCGGTGCCCAGGGCCAGCACCGTCAGGGTCTGGTCGAGCGCCAGGCGTTTTTCCACGGTGGCCGGCAGCGCGTCAGTGGCCAGCACAATGCTCATGTACAGCACATTGCCAGCCGTGAAACGCACGTTCCCCGTGTTCACGTAGCCAAACCAGCCCGTGTAGGAGCCGGCGGCGTTGGTGGTGAAGGTGGCGTAGCCCCCGGCCACGCTCAGGCTGGCCGAGCTGGTGTAGGCGTAGGTGGTGGTGGCGGGCGTGGTGCCCGGCGTAATCAGCAGGGGGTTGCCGGCCCCGGTGGCCGTGGTGCCCAGGTCAGTGCTGAGGGCCGCCTGCGTGTAGTAGCGGTACAATGTATTGGCGGTGAGGCCGCTCACCGTAGCCCGATACATCACGGGCAGGCGCGTGGCGGTGCCGCTGCTGGCGTATTGCGGCACCAGCACACCGGTAAAACCGCCCTGGGTAAGGTTCTGGGCGTGGCCAAACACCGGCAGCAGCAACAGCAGCAACGCCAGCAATTGTCGGCCCCTTGATGCGAAGAAGTTATTCATGTAATCGTCTGAAAAAGTGAGAGAAATTTAACGTCCTTATAGGTGTTACCCGTTGCCTGCGAGACGCCGGCCCCCACCCACGTCAGCCGCCCCGAAGGTAAGCCGCTGGATAGCCCGTGGAGGTTACGGCATTGCGACCATTGCGTTGTATAAACAAAGCGGGCCGGCCACTTAGTGGCCGGCCCGCTTGGCAAACATTCTGCTAATAATCAGCCGGTGATGCGCAGCGTGGTTCCGGTTTGGGCCACGGCGTACTGCTTGAGCGCGCGCGGCGACGGCCCGCTGAGTACGGCCCCGCCCACGTCGAAAATTGCGTTGTGGTTGGGGCAGATGAAGCGGCTCTGGCCCTGCGAGAAATACACGCTGGTGCCCTCGTGCGGGCAGGGCGCCTGCAGGGCCACGTAGCCGCCGGCGGCGGTTTTGGCCACAATCACGTCGCGGGTCGAATTGTAGATGTAGCCCACGGCCGCGTTGTTGAGCGGGGCGCTGCTGCTAGCCGTCAGGTCCACGGTGAAGTCGACGTTGGTGGCCCCCACCACGGGGTCGCTGCTGGTGCTGCTGCCGCAGCCGCCCAGGCAGGCCGAGGCAAACAGTGCCGTGGCTCCAAAGCCAAAGAGCTGTAGAAATTCTTTGCGGTTCATTTCAGCGGAAGTTGCCATCGGATGTTGGAATAAAGAAAACTGCACGAATAAATATTGGCCTGCCCATAACGACCGGGCTGGCTGTTTGCTTCCTGAACGGTGCGGCGACGCAAAAAATGCGGCCGTCCGTCAGCCAGCCGATTGCTGCCGCCCCAGCGTCGCCCAGCAACGGTGTTGTTTCGACCAATGCCGCCACCCCGGGCGTCTCAATAGCAAGACCGACTAAACCGGCCACCGTTTAATTCCCCTATCAACCACCCCACGGCTACTCCCAAAGGGGGTAGTGCTCCAGGTGTACTTCCTGCTCGAAGAAGATGCGCGTGCTTTCCTCGAACGAGCGGGTGAAATCGGACACGTAGAAATGATGAGCCGGCGGCGTGGGCGCAGCCGGCGCCAGCAGGCCGGCAGTGGCCAGATACGCTTCGGCCTCGGCCGCCACCACGTCGGAAGCATCGAGCACGTCGACGCGGCCGGCGTAGTAGCGCGCAATCTGCTCCTTGATGAGCGGGTAGTGCGTGCAGGCCAGCACCAGCGCCTCAATGTCGGCCAGTTCGGCTTGGCCCAGGTAGGTGCCGATGATGTCGTCGGAAATCGAGTTTTTGAAGAACCCTTCCTCAATCATGGGCACCAGCAGCGGGGTGGCCAGCGAGTGCAGGTCCACGCCCGCATCGAGGTCGTCGACCTTCTTCTTGTACACGTTGGAATTGACGGTTTGCTTGGTGCCGATGAGGCCCACGCGGCGGCCGGCGTAGGCCCGGCCCAGGTGCGCCACAATGGGGTCAATCACGCTCAGCACCCGGGCTTTGCTGCCCACGTACTCGCGCACCAGCTCGTAGGCGGCGGCTGAGGCCGAGTTGCAGGCGATGATAATCAGCTTGCAGCGCTGGCGCAGCAGCAGGTCGCAAATCTTCACCGAATAGGCCTGAATGGCGGCGGCGCTTTTGTCGCCGTAGGGCAGGTGGGCCGTGTCGCCGAAGTACACGAGGCGCTCGTGGGGCAGGCGCTGGGCCACGGCCCTCGCCACGGTGAGGCCGCCGATGCCCGAATCGAACAGGCCGATGGGGCGGGCGGCGCGGGCGGCAGCCGTTTCGGCGGGGGCTGGGGCGGCAGAAGTTGTCATGGGGCAAAGGTAGCCGGGTTGGCCGCGAACCGATTCCAGCGAATCGTTTGCGATGCAGCGTGAACCGTACGCGGGGCTAACTACTGGCTGTTCACTGAAAACTGTTTGCTGCTCATTATATTTCCGGCCTCTCACCCCTACCCTGCCCCGATGAGCAGCCCTATTCTCGCCGAAATCGACCAGGCCCTGGCCACCCACGATGCCCGCCTGGGCCGGCCCATGGCCATCTACCTGGGCGAGCGCAAGCTCACCCAGCTCACCCTCGATGCCGCCCGCGCCGCCCTGCCCGACCTCAGCACCGACGCCGGCCGCCCCCGCACCTACCGCAACCTTGAGTTGCTGCGCGACGAAGTGAACCTCGACGCCGTGCGGGTGATATAGGCCACAAATCTTCTGTCATCCTGAGCGCCGCGAAGGACCTTGTCACGCCAAAACAAACGGTTCAAACGTGATAAGGTCCTTCGCTGCGCTCCGGATGACAGGCGGTTACTTCGCCCCTACCAACGGCGCCAGCGACGCCCATACTGTGCGGGCCACAATGCGGTGCCCGGCCGGCGTGGGGTGGATGCCGTCGGCCTGGTTCAGGTCGGGATGCCCGCCCACGCCTTCGAGGAGGAAGGGAATGAGCACGAGGTGGTTTTTGGCCGCGATTTCCTGGAACACGGCTTTGAAATCGGTGGAATACGCCTGGCCCATGTTGGGGGGAATCTGCATGCCGGCCAGTACAATTTGCGCGCCCGGGCTGCGCCGCCGCACCGTGTCGACAATACCCTGCAGGTTCTGGCGCGTGGAGGCCAGCGGGATGCCACGCAGGCCGTCGTTGGCCCCGAGCTCCAGCACGAAAATATCGACGGGCTGGCGCAGAATCCAGCCCACGCGGCTGCGGCCGCCGGCAGTGGTTTCGCCGCTCAGGCCGGCGTTTATTACTTCGTAGGGCAGCTTGAGCGAGTCGATTTTCTGACCAATCAGCCCGGCGAAAGCCTGTTCGGGCTCCACGCCCAGCCCGGCGGTGAGGCTGTTGCCAAAGAACAGCAGGCGCTTTTTAGCAGTGGCGGGCGGGGTGGCCGAAGTAGCGGCCGGGGCAGCAGTGGCAGCTGGTTTTTCGGCGGCGGGGCCGGAGTTGCAGGCGGTGAGGGCCAGCCCGAGCAGGGCGGCCAGGGGCAGCATCTTGAGTTTCATAAGCAGCATTTGGGCAGGAAAACGTAAAGCCGGAAAACATGCGGCGGGTTTTCACGTCTTGGGTAACGAACGGGCGGCGGCGCGGTTGTTTCGGCGAGAAAGAACGTCGAAGAAACGTCATGCTGAGCGCAGTCGAAGCATCTCTACCGCGCAAGCAATTCATTTACTATTGCAGTAGAGATGCTTCGGCTGCGCTCAGCATGACGGTCTTTTATTCCATTATTACTTCCCGCTCAACCGCCTACCCCCACACCCTCCTGCCCTAATATGTCCATCCTCCGCGTCGAAAACCTCACCAAAACCTACCCCAGCGCCGGCCAGCCGCTCACGGTGCTGCACGAAGTCAGCTTCGACCTGGCAGCCGGCGACACCTTTGCCATCGTCGGGCCCTCGGGCTCGGGCAAAACCACGCTGCTGGGCCTCTGCGCCGGCCTCGACCGCGCCACTTCGGGCAGCGTGTGGGTCAACGGCATTCAACTCGACAAGCTGAGTGAGGACGAGCGCGCCGCCGTGCGCAACCAGCACGTGGGCTTCATCTTCCAGAATTTCCAGCTGCTGCCCACCCTCACGGCCCTCGAAAACGTGCTGGTGCCGCTGGAGCTGCGTGGCCAGCGCGGGGCCACCCAAACCGCGCTGGAACTGCTCGACCGCGTGGGCCTGGCCGCCCGCGCCAATCACTACCCGGCCCAGCTTTCGGGCGGCGAGCAGCAGCGCGTAAGCCTGGCCCGCGCCTTCGCCAACCGCCCCGCCGTGCTCTTTGCTGACGAGCCCACCGGCAACCTCGACCCCGACACCAGCGAGCGGGTCGTGAACCTGCTATTCGAGTTGAACCGCGAAGCCGGCACCACGCTGGTACTGGTGACACACGACCTGGAGCTGGCCGCCAAAACCCAGCGCACGCTGCGGCTGCGCGGCGGCCGGGTGGTGGAGGAAATACTGGCGTCGGCTAAATAAATTGAACGGCATGCTGAGCGCAGCCGAAGCATGACGTTCCTCATAACTCTACCCAACTCAATTTAATGCATAACACTTCCTGGCTTTTCCGCATGGCGTGGCGCGACAGCCGCCGCAGCCGGGCGCGGCTGCTGCTATTCATGGCCAGCATCATTCTGGGCATTGCGGCGCTGGTGGGCATCAATTCCTTCGGCGACAACCTGGCGCGCAGCGTGGCTGAGCAGGCCCGCGAGCTGCTCGGGGCCGACCTCGTGCTCACCGCCAACCACCCTTTCGATACCGCCCTGGAGCCGACCTTGAGCAAGCTGGGCGCGGCCCGGCAGCAGGAAATGGCCTTTGCCTCGCTGGTGCAGTTTCGGCCCGGCCGGGGCGTGCGGCTGGCCCAGATTCGGGCGCGCGAAAGCGGCTTCTACTACGGCGAGTGGCAGGTGCAGCCGCAGGCGGCGGCCGCGCAGTTTGGCCGGCCCGGCACTCCGGCCAGCGCGCTGGTTGATGACGCGCTGCTGGCCCAGTTCGGGGTGAAAATCGGCGATTCGGTACAAGTGGGGCGGGTGGTGCTACCCATTGTGGGGCGCGTGCTGAAAACGCCGGGGCAATCGGGCGTGAGTTCGGCGGTGGCCCCGGCGGTGTTTATTCCGCTGGCGCAGGTGCCGGCTACCGGGCTGGTGCAGCCGGGCAGCCGGGTGCAGTACCGCCGGGCCTACCGCTTCGCGCCAGGAGCCAACGTGGCGGCCGTCGTCAAGCCCCTGCAGACCCGCCTCGATAAGGCCGAAATCGACTCCGAAACCGTAGCCAGCCGCCAGCAGAGCATGGGCCGCATCTTCGCCGACCTTACCCGCTACCTTGGGCTGGTGGCCTTTGTGGCGCTGCTGCTGGGCTGCGTGGGCGTGGCCAGCGCCGTGAACCTGTACGTGCGCGAAAAGCTGGCCGCTGTGGCCGTGCTACGCTGCCTGGGCGCGAGCGGCAAGCAGGCATTGCTCATTTACCTGATTCAAACCGCCGGCCTGGGGCTGGTGGGCGCCATCATTGGGGCGGCGCTCGGGGCGGCGGTGCAAACGCTGCTGCCGGGCGTGCTGGGCGACTTCCTGCCCGTAAGCATCAGCGTGAGCGTGTCGTGGACGGCCATTGCCACCGGCCTGCTCACGGGGCTGCTGATGGCGGTGCTGTTTGCGCTGCTGCCGCTGCTGAGCATCCGGCGCGTGTCGCCGCTGCGGGTGCTGCGGGTGGCGTTTGAGGACGACACAGCCGCGCCCGACCCGGTGCGCAGCCTCGTGGTGGCCGTTATTGCGCTGTTTGTGTTGGCCTTCGCCTACGGCCAAACGCGCGACTGGAAGCTCACGCTGGGCTTCGGCGCGGGGCTGCTGGCCGCGTTTGGCGCGCTGGCCGGCGTGGGCCGTTTGCTGATTGCGAGCGTGCGGCGCTTCTTCCCAGCCGGCTGGGGCTACGTGTGGCGGCAGGGCCTGGCCAACCTCTACCGCCCCCAGAACCAGACGCTCACGCTGGTCACGTCCATTGGCCTCGGCACCTTCCTGCTGGCCACGCTCTTCCTCACCCAGGCGCTGCTGCTGAGCCGCGTGCAGCTCGCCGACCGCGGCCGCCAGCCCAACCTCGTGCTCTTCGACATTCAGCCCGAGCAGCGCCCCGGCGTGGAAGCGTTGCTGAAAGCGCAAAACCTGCCCCTGATGCAGCGCGTGCCCATCGTCACCATGCGCCTGTCGGCCATCAACGGCACTTCGGTGTCAGAAATCAAGAAGGATACCGCCCGGGGCATTCCGGCCTGGGCCCTCACCCGCGAGTACCGCGTGACCTACCGCGACACTCTGAGTCGGGCCGAAAAGCTCTCGGCCGGCACCGCGCCGCGCCTTGGGCCCGACGGCATTCCGCGCATTTCGGTGGAGGATGGCTACTTGGGCCGCGTGAAGCTCAAGCTCGGCGATACGCTCGATTTCAACGTGCAGGGTGCGCCGCTGCGCACCATCGTGGGCGGCACCCGCTCGGTCGAGTTGGGCCAGGTGCAGCCCAGCTTCCTGGTGCTTTTCCCGAAAAGCGTACTGGAGCAGGCCCCGCAATTTTGGGTCGAAGTAACGCGCACGCCCACCCCGGCGGCGCTGGCTGGCGTGCAGCAAGCGCTGCTGCGCCAGTTCCCCAACGTGTCGGCCATCGACCTGGGCCTGATTCTGGCCACGCTCGATGACATCATCAGCAAAGTGTCCTTCGTCATTCGCTTCATGGCCGGCTTCAGCATCCTCACCGGCTTGCTGGTACTCAGCAGCTCGGTCGTTATCAGCCGCTACCAGCGCGTGCGCGAGAGCGTGCTGCTGCGTACGCTGGGTGCCAGCCGCCGCCAGATTCTGCGCATCACGCTGGTCGAATACGGCTTGCTGGGACTGCTGGCGGCGCTGGCCGGCATCGGGCTGGCGGTGCTGGCGGCCTGGGCGCTGGCAGTATTCGTGTTTGAAGCCAGCTTTGGGCCGGCGGTGCTGCCGCTACTGGGGCTGGCGGCGCTGGTCACGGCCCTCACGGCCGGCATCGGGCTGCTCAATAGCCGCGACGTGCTCCGCCGCTCGCCGCTGGAAGTGCTGCGGGCGGAGGGGTAATCCGCATAAAAGAATACTGCCCTACTTTGCTGAACTTTGGGTAGCAGGCAAGTGCCGCCTGCGAACGATAAATCTGCGCTAGTACCAGTACGAAGCCGCCCTATGGCCTATTTAATCCATCTGGAAAGATTAGCGGCAGACCTTAAAACCGTGCTGCCCATTCGGCCCGACGAGTGGGCCGCCGCGATAGGTGCCGTTGATGACCTGCGGCTGATTGGAACCGAGGGAGAATGGGAAGTTCAGTTGTTCGAAGAAGAAAAACAGGAGTGGCAGGCGCTGTTTTGGCCCGATGCGCTGGGTGGCGCTTACACCAAAGCCCTGCTGCTCTTTGATGACCACACCGCCAGTTCCCCCCGCTTTGTGAAGGCGATGCAGCTGGCGAATTACCTGCAAGCATATATTAGTGGGGAGGACGGCGAATTTTATTACATCCCCGGTTGGCACACCTTTTTTTGGAGCGATTCGGATGAGCTAGATGACGTGAGTGGGGACGAATTGCTGGAGTACCGCCAGCAATTCGGCAGCGATGTAAGCAACCTGCGGGCGCGGCTGGAGGAGCTTCGCACCCGCACAGCGGTAAAGCAGCTCCTAACCGGCAAATTGATGCCGCCGCGCCCGCAACCACCATTGTGGCAGCAATACGGCTGGCTACTGTGGCTTGGCGCTTGCGTGGTGCTGTATTTGATTACCCATTTGTTCCGAAGCTGAAGGCCGCGCCGCCTGCGTGAATAGGGCAGGTACGAGCCAGTTTCATGGCGGAAGTATATTTGGGAATAATCCCTTCGCTTCTATGTCCAGGTCCATTCTATTGATTGCCGCGCTGGTTTGCCAGCTGCCCGCGCTGGCCCAGCAAGCCCCCTCCAAAAAGCCGCTCGACCACTCCGTGTACGACAAGTGGGAAAGCGTCATCAACCCAAAAATCAGCAACAACGGCAAGTACGTGCTGTACCAGGTGCGGCCCCAGCAGGGCGACGGCACGCTGTATTTGAAAACCGCCGACAACCGTCCGCTGGCCCAGATTGCCCGGGGCGACTCGGCCGCGTTTTCGGCTGATTCGAAGTTTGCGGTGTTCCCCATCAAGCCGCCGTACGCGCTGGTGCGGCAGGCCCGCATCAAGAAGAAAAAGCCCGACGACATGCCTAAGGATTCGCTGGGCGTGTACGCCCTCGAAACCGGCAAGCTCACCAAATACGCCAACGTGAAGTCGTGGCAGCTGGCCGAGAAAGCTTCGGTGCTGGCCTTCCTGGGCAATAAGCCGGTGCTGAAAGATGCCAAACCCAAAGCCCCGGCCGACACGCTCAAGAAGCTCACCGATGGCCTGCTCGACGCCAACAAGGCCGGCGCGCCCCTCACCGTGCTGAACTTGGCTACGGGCAAAAGCCGCGAGTTCGCGTCCGTGACGGATTACCAAATCAGCAAGCCGGGTAACCGCGTGGCCTTTGCCGTGCTGGCCCCGAAAGGCAGCAAGGACGTACAGTCGGGCCTGTTTGCGTTTGATGTAGCGGGCGGCTCCGTGAAGAAGCTGAGCAGCGGCAAGGGCACCTACAAGAACTTGGCGTTCGACGACGCGGGCAAGCAGCTGGCTTTCGCGGCCGAGAAGCACCCGGAGAAGGCCCTGGTGAAGCCGTTCAGCCTGTACTACGCCAACTTTGTTGCTGATTCGGCGGCCATCGTGATGCGGCCGGGCGATAAGGCGCTGAAGGCGAAATGGTCGCCGAGCGGGTTTGGCAAAATCCAGTTTAGCGAGAACGGCGAGAAACTGTTTTTCGGCACCGCGCCCGACCCCATTCCGCAGGATACGTCGCTGGTGGACTTTGAACACGCCAAGCTCGACATCTGGAACTACAAGGACGACTACCTGCAGCCCATGCAGCTGAAAACGCTGAAGAAAGACCTGCAGCGCAACTACTTGGCCGTCATCTACCCCAAGCAGGGCAACAAGTTTGTGCAGTTGGAGGACGAATATTTGCGCGACTCCTACCTGCCCGACAACACCAACGCCGAATACGTGCTGGCCGTGACTGATACTGCTAAGCGCATTTCGATGCAGTGGGAAGGCAACACCCGCAAGCAGGCCTACCTCGTCTCGACGCGCACCGGCCAGCGCATTGCCATCAACCCCAAAGCCTCGAAAAGCCGCTTCCAGATTTCGCCCCACGGCGACTACGCCCTGTGGTACGACGACGCGGCCAAGGCTTGGTTTGCCTACTCCGTCGCCACCCGCCAGACCGTGAACCTGACCAGCAAAACCGGCGTGAACTTCGCCGACGAGGAAAACGACTCGCCCACCGACCCCGAACCCTACGGCGTGGCCGCCTGGACCAAAAACGACGAAGCCGTGCTGCTCTACGACCGCTACGACATCTGGAAAATTAACCCCAAAACCGGCGCGGCCACCAACTTCACCGCCGGCCTGGGCCGCCAGCAGAAGCTGCGCTTCCGCTACCGCATCCCGGTGGACAAGCAGAAGTTCATCGAGCCCAAAGACGACCTGCTGCTGCTCACCCAAAACGACGTGACCAAGGAATGGGGCTACTACCGCAAGCCCCTGGCCGGCACCAAAGCCCCCGAGAAACTGGCGATGGTCCCGATGGCCTACTCGAACGTGGAGCAGGCGAAAAACGCCCGCCGCTACCTCTACACGAAATCGAGCGTGAGCCAGCCGGCCGACGTGTACGTGAGTGCAGACCTGCAAAAGGAAACCAAGCTCAGCGCCATCAACGCTCAGCAGAAGGACTACAACTGGGTGACGGCCGAGCTCGTGCACTGGACCACCCCGCAGGGCCACGCCGCCACCGGCGTGCTCTACAAACCCGAAAACTTCGACCCCACCAAGAAGTACCCGATGGTGGCCTATTTCTACGAAAAGCTTTCCGACGGCATCTACCGCTACCAGGCGCCCGCGCCCACGCCCTCGCGGCTCGACCTCATCACGTTTGCCAGCAACGGCTACCTCGTCTTCACGCCCGACATCAGCTACACCGTGGGCGAGCCCGGCCCCTCGGCCGTGGAATACGTGAACTCGGGCGTGGAGGAATTGAAGAAAAACCCCTGGGTCGATGGCGCGCACATTGGTATTCAGGGCCAGAGCTGGGGCGGCTACCAGGTGGCCTACCTCATCACCCAAACCAACATGTACGCCGCTGCCTGGGCCGGCGCGCCGGTCGTGAACATGACCTCGGCCTACGGCGGCATCCGCTGGGAATCGGGCATGAGCCGGCAGTTCCAGTACGAGCGCACCCAGAGCCGCATCGGGGCCACGCTCTGGGAAAAGCCGGAGGCCTACATCCGCAACTCGCCGCTGTTTTCGCTGCCCAAGGTGCAAACGCCGGTGGTCATCATGTCGAACGACGCCGACGGGGCCGTGCCGTGGTACCAGGGCATCGAGATGTTCACTGACCTGCGCCGCCTGGGCAAGCCCGTGTGGCTGCTGCAATACAACGGCGAGGCCCACAACCTCATCAAGCGCGAAAACCGCAAGGACATTTCCATCCGCGAGCTGCAGTTTTTCGACCATTACCTGAAAGGTGCGCCCGCCCCGGTGTGGCTGAGCACCGGCGTGCCCGCCGTGGAAAAAGGCCGCAACTGGGGGCTGGAAACGGCGAAGGGCAACGGGCTTTAAAACTGTAATAGCGTGATAGAAAAGGCCCGTTTACCAATTGGTAAACGGGCCTTTTCGGTTGATTGAAACAATGAAGCTTTCGCTACCGCCGCGACAAGGAGCCGCTGGACAGGAGGCAACCCTATTCTCAAATTTCCACTTCGGGTAATGGCTGACCCAGAAAATTATTGAAAGCGGAAAATCCACCTCTATCAAAATTACTGTCGGTAAGGACTTTCCCACCATATTGAGTGAGCAGCTCTTCTATTTCAACCAGACCAAAGTCCTGCGCCCGTCACTTAGGCGTAACACCGTCCCTGGATAATACATTGGGATTGGCTCCTGCTTTTAAAAGACATTCAACAATGTTGTAGTAACCACCAAAAACAGCCCAGTGCAAAGGTGAATGCCCGAGCACATCAAGTTCGTTCAGGTCAGCGCCTGCTGAAATCAGGCTGCTAACGCCATCAGCATCTGCTTCCAATACCTTCTCGTGAAGCGAGTACTTTTCCATAAGCGCTTATTTGCTGTAATGATACCGGCACTGAATAACGTGCACCAGTCCAGCCTCAAATCGGTAAACCAGTCGATGCTCACCACTAATACGGCGCGACCAGTACCCGGCAAAGTCGTGCTTCAGGGCTTCGGGCTTGCCCGTACCCGTGGTGGGCGTTCGCAGGCATTCTTGTAGCAGCGCGCGAATCTTGCGGGCCGTCGCTTTATCAGTATCGAGCCAATACAAGAAATCCTCCCACGCTGCGGTGTCCCAACTCAGCGTCATTGCGCCGGAAACTCGTGGGTTTCGCGCTGGCCGAGGCGGTCGCGCTCCATCGCGGCCCGCAACCGCGCCGCATTGGCGGGCGAAGCCAGCAGGTGCGCCGTGTCGTCGGCGGGCAGCTCCGCCGCTTTGCCGCGCAGCGTCACGTAGGGCAGCCCGCGCAGCAATTCCAGAATAAAGCCGGCCCGATTCTCGGGCACTTCAAACGTGATTTTCATAGGTAAGCAAAGATAACCAAACCCTGCCAACGTGTGATGGGCACAGATGATTCTGTCCGCCCCCCCCTTCGCCCCCGCCGCGACGGGGCGTGTCGGCAGCCGCGAAAGGGGCTAAAAGAAGCAGCAAAGAGACTCACTCTGTAGTTTTATTACGAATTCACAAGTCGTAATGCTTCAACTATGCCTTCGTATTCAGCAAGATAAAATCCGTCTTGAAGCTGTTGATAATAGCAATGGTATTTGCTTTCAAGTTGGTTATATCTCGGATTGCAGGCCAGCTTAGCAAGAATTATCCCTAAGTTCCCCTCGTATTTCGGTCCCCCGAAAATGCTTTCCCTATTCTCAACATTAATCTCTCTATCAAGCTGCTCAATATTGTTGTACTGCGAGAAAAATGGGATAACAACCTTTTTAAATAACATCATTGTACTCTGATAGCAGCGCTCAATATCTTCTTCATTGCTCAAATCAAATCGATAGCCTTTGCCATCATTGACAAAATCCTCTAGCGAAATGCCGACTGTCGGAGTTGTTTTGTGATACTTCTTATCGAAGTAAGAAGCTTTTTGATATATATTTTCCACTATATCAATGCGGATTAACATTGCAGGATTAATTTCCCAGCTATTGCTACGCACGAGAAAAATCAACTGAAATTTTTCCCAGCCCTCTCCTGACCGCTTGGTAAATTCAGCCAGACTTTTATTGAGCACGAAGCCATAAGGTGCGAGGTCTGATGCTAGACGTTCTAATAAGGCGTTTCGCAATTCTCTATTAGTCATTGGCAGTTTTACTGTGGAAAATAGCGAATAAAGCTAGTGTCTTAAAGTTAGTGGTGCTATAATTCCCCACTCAACCCCGCCCGCCCCGGCCGTACCTTTGCGGCCTATGAACCTGTTATCCGCCGAGAACATCTCGAAGAATTACGCCGACCGCTGGCTGTTTAAAGACCTCAACTTCGGCCTGCAACAAGGGCAGCGCGTGGCCTTTGTGGGCATCAACGGCACCGGCAAAACCACCCTCATGCGCGTGCTGGCCGGCCTCGAAGCCCCCGATACCGGCCTGGTGAGCACCCGCAAGGGCATCCGCGTCACCTATCTGGGCCAGCAGCCCGTGTTCGACGAAAGCCTGAGCGTGGAGCAAACCATCTTCGCCAGCCAGAACGACACGCTCCGCGCCATCCAGGAGTACGAGCACGTGGTGAACGACCCCGACCACAAGTCCGACGACCTCCAGCGCGTGCTCGAACGCATGGACGCCCTCAACGCCTGGGACTACGAAGCCCAGGTGCAGCAGATTCTGGGCAAGCTGGGCATCCTCGGCGAGCTGCTCACGCGCAACGTGAGCCAGCTCTCGGGCGGGCAGCGCAAGCGCGTGGCCCTGGCCCGCGTCCTCATCGAAGAGCCCGACGTGCTGCTCCTCGACGAGCCCACCAACCACCTCGACCTGGCCACCATCGAGTGGCTCGAAAACCGCCTGAACTCGCCCAGCCTCACCCTGCTGATGGTGACCCACGACCGGTACTTTCTCGACAAAGTGGCCAATGAAATCGTGGAGCTCGACAAGGGCCAGATGTACCGCTACCAGGGCAACTACGCCTATTTCGTGGAGAAAAAGGCCGACCGCGAAATGCGCGAAACCGTGGAAGTGGAGAAGGCCCGCCAGCTCTTCAAAAAGGAGCTCGACTGGATGCGCCGCATGCCCCAGGCCCGCGGCACCAAGCAAAAAGCCCGCATCGACGCCTTCTACGTCACCAAGGAAAAAGCCAGCACCAACCTCAACAAGCAGCAGATTGAACTGAGCGTGAAAACCACCCGCCAGGGCGGCAAAATCATCGAAGCCGACGGCCTGAACAAGAAATTCGGCGACAACGTGGTGCTCGACAATTTCAGCTACGTCTTCAAAAAGAAGGACCGGATTGGCCTGGTAGGACCGAACGGCGCGGGCAAGTCCACGCTGCTCAACATGCTCACCGGCAAGCTCCAGCCCGATTCCGGCACCATCGACGTGGGCACCAACACCGTGTTCGGCTACTACACCCAGACCGAGCTGGAATTCGACCCCTCGCAGCGCGTCATCGACATCGTGAAAGAAGTGGCCGAAGTAGTGGAACTCGCCAACGGCGATGTGCTCACCGCCAGCCAGTTCCTCAACCTGTTCCTGTTCCCACCCGCCCAGCAGTACACGCTGGTGAGCAAGCTGAGCGGCGGCGAAAAGCGTCGCCTGCAGCTGCTGCGCGTCCTCATCAAAAACCCCAACTTCCTCATTCTTGACGAGCCAACCAACGACCTGGACCTGGCCACGCTCAACATCCTGGAAGACTTCCTGCTGCACTTCACCGGCTGCCTGCTCATCGTGAGCCACGACCGGTACTTCCTCGACCACCTCGCCGAGCACCTCTTCGTGCTTGAGCCCGGCGGGGCCGTCCTCAACTTCCCCGGCAACTACACCGACTACCGCGAATACCTCGAAGAGCGCGAAGCCGAAGCCGCCCTCATCGAAGAGGAAAAGGCCGCCAAAGCCGCCCGCGCTGCCGCCAAGTTGGCCGCGCCCGCGCCCGTGAGCACCGCCGTAGCCCCGTCGCCGCAGAAGCGCCGCGCCACCTTCGCCGAGAAAAAGGAGTACGAGCAGCTCGAAAAAGCCATGGCGACGCTGGAAACCGAGAAGCAGGATATCACCGCCAAGCTGAACGGCGGCGCGGGAAGCCCGCAGGATTTTGCCGCCTGGGGCGCACGGCTGTCGGTGCTTAATCAGGAGCTGGAGGAGAAGGAGCTGCGCTGGCTGGAACTGGCGGAATTGGGGTAAGTTACTTGCCTATGCCTACTATCAACAAACAGGCCACTGCGATTGTATCGCAGTGGCCTGTTTGCTTTTATTACTGCGCGTATTCCTTAATCGACAGCCTCGACTTCCGCCTTTACCATGGCATTATAGCGGCGCATTCCATTAGCTAGCGGAGCCAAAACCCAGCCTTTTTCTGGCAAATAATGCCACGTTATACTTTTTTTAAATTCAAAATCAGGACGCATAATCTGGCCGATGGCAGTATGGTTATCCATTAGCGCTGAAGGTGCGATAATAGTGTCTGGAACCGCAAAGTCCAGCGCAATAAAAAAGCCTTCTTTGGCTGCTGCAATATTATGCGCACTTAGGTCCGTGGTGTACCATTCGCCGTCTTTAGCAGCTTTAAAGAAAATAATTTCGTGTAGCAAATCTGTTCCCGGCGCATGACCAGCGCCGTCAGCCTTATAAATCCTAAGTCGAAACGGTATGCTCGGCAAGCCATTTTCACCAAGATAAAATGAAACGGCCCGTAGCTTACCGAGCTGCTTACGTTTCTCATTGGGAATAAAAAAAGCGTATTGCGCACCAGGGCTTATGTGCATTTGCTCCTTTTCTGAAATTAGCGAATAGGGACCACTGCAATCTAAGCAGCCATACGTTGCCGGTTTTGATTTATCAATTTTACGATGAGTTAATTCCAGCACCAGATTATGGCAATTATTTGCACTCACGGCTACCGCAAAACGCTCATAATTCAGCGTCATGGCAATTACTGAATCCTGCTCCATTGGTTTCAACCCCACGAGCTGGAAATTGCCATTTATATCTGTAAGCGCACCGGTTCCAGCATTGCGCAAGCTCATTGAAACAAATTCGACGGGCTTTTTAGTCGCTGCGTCCACCACCCGCCCACTAATCCGAATTTCCTGCGCCCGCCCGAGCAGCGGCAGGAGCAGCAGAAACAATAAGCCAATTTGCGGCAGCAGCTTTTTCATGTTTCGAAAGTAACCCCAAAAAGCAGTTGCTGAAAAGCCACTGCCGTAGCAAAAGCGCCTGCTGCTTCACGCGTAACTACTGCGTGCGCCGGCGCACCTGCGCGAATTCCAGCGGCACCACGCGGCTGCCCACGGGTGCCCGCACCACCAGCGCATCGGCCGCGTCGTAGCGGGGGAAGTAGAGGTAGCCACGCACCTGCTGGCCGGGTTCCAGCGTCACTTTGCGCAGGGCGTATTCCTGCAGTTGGGCGGCGCGCTGCTGGAGCACGTCGGCGGCAATGGCGTGCTCGACTTTGTTGGCGGTCGACACCACATTGTAGGCAACGGCCGCGTCGCGGATGCTGGCGCGGCTCTGGTACTGCGCCTGGGTTTCGCGCTTGCCGATGCTGGCCACGTCGGTGGCTAGGCTGGCCGCGCTCAGGGCAATGCCAAACCAGTCGATGCGGGCCGCTTTGGCGGCTTCTTTGTCGGCATTGGCGCGCAGCATCGTTATTTCAGGCTCGGGGTCGAAGGCCGCCACGGGCTTGGGTGGCAGTGGCGGCAGCGGCACGGCCTGGCTGGCGGCGGCCACGGCGGCCGTTACTTCGGTACCGGGCAGCGGCTTGGGGCGGCGGCCTTTGAAATCATAGGCGGGCGCGGGCCGGCGGCTGGCTTCGTACTGAAACGCGGCCGGGTCGACGACCAGCGCGCGCCGGGTGGGGTTGCGGTATTCGGCTTCAAAAACCACCCGGTTGGCCTCGTAGCAAATAAAGCTCAGGCGCACTTCCACGCTGTCGGCCGAGGCCTGGGCCTGCTCGCGGCCTTCCACGAAGAGGTTGGTGGACTGGGCGGGCTTCAGGCCCAGTTGGTAGGTGGGGGCGCAGGCGGTGGCCAGCCCGGCCAGGGCCAGCAGCAGCAGGGGGCGGATGTAAAGAGGCAGCATAAAACCAGAGCTTAGGAGGAAAGGGCTTCAGGCGCAAGATGTAGCCGGCCGCGCCGGGGTTGCACGCCGCTGCGCTGAATCCTTGCTTAAATCTACCCAACAGCCGCTTATTTTACCTAATGCCCAGCTTTACCAGCTGAGGCGCAGCAACGACACGCCCTGGCGCGGCAAGGCAAAATGCAGCACGGCCTGGCCGTTTCTGGTGCTTATCCAGCTGGGCGAAGTCAGCAGCGCCAGCTGGCCGGCCTGCTCCAGGGTGCGGCGCTGGACCGCCGATACCTGCTGCGGCGAGCTCATGGCCAGCCACGCGGCGTAGGAATTGCTGTGCTCCTGGTCGATGCGGTAGTGCTGCAACAGCGCCTGCTGGGCCGTGATGCCCTGCAGCGTGAGGGCCACGTCGGCGGGGGCGGCGGGCAGGTCATCGTTGTGGTAGTTCCAGACCAGCACGGTGGCCGAGCGGCCGCCGGGGGCTACCGTGGCCAGGCCGCCCACATCGGCCCGCTGGGTTTGGGCCTGCCCGAAAATGTCGGGCAGCGTCAGGGCCGTGGGGTTGACGACGGGCACACGCTGCCCGCTCATCATTCCCAGCATCCGAAACACGTTCAGCACCGGCTTGTCGACGCCGTGGGTAGCCAAATCGCGGAATCCGGCAAACCAGGGCTGGTTTTCAAACTCGAACGACCAGCTCACGGCGCCTTCCAGGTTCACCTGGTACTGGTCGGCCAGCTCGTAGAGGCGGGCGTAGGAGGCGGCCGTGTAGCTCGAGTACATCGTGCCGTTGCGGTAGGCGTTTTCGGGGTTGGTTTGCACGCCGCAGGCGGCGCAGCCCTCGGGGTCGTTTTCGCCCAGAATGATGGGCAGCTGCCGCAGCGTGGGGAACGAGGCCACGATTTTGAAGCCCTCGGCCACGTCTTCGAGCTGCACGCCCATGTTCATGCGCACGTGGCCGTCTACCACTTTGGGCGCGCCCTTGGCGTGGAAGGAAATGTAGTCGAGCCGGGTGCCGGTTTTGCCGGTCACGTAGTTGGTGCCGCTCACGCAGTGCTGCAAAAAGCCGCGCAGGTAGTCGGCGGCCTTATTCCAGCGCGGGCCGGTGGTTTCGGGGCCGCCCAGCATGGCGGCGGGCAGGGCGCGGTGCACGGCCGCTTCGGTGTAGTCGTAGAGCTTGTTGTATTCCTCGGGTGTGCCCTGCCAGTAGCCGATGTTGGGCTCGTTCCAGAGTTCCCAGCGCCAGGTTTTCACTTCGGCCTCGCCGTAGCGGGCCACGCAATGCTTCACCCACTGGTAGGCCAGCTCGCCCCACTTGTTGTAGTCGTTGGGCGGGTAGGCCCAGCCCGTGTAAATCTCGTCGTAGGGCCGGCCGGGCGCCCAGTGGTGGCGGTAAGGCGCGGGGTGCGTCGAGAGGGCTTCGGGCATGAAGCTGAACTGCGCAATCGGCTTCATCCCCCGGCTCACGTAGGTGTCGAAAATGCGGTCGGCAATCGTCCAGTCATACACCGGGCGGCCCTTTTTGTCCTCGGTGTACATGTTGGTCGAGCCCCATTTCAAAGCGGCTGTGCCGTCGCCGGTCGTCAGCAGGTTGTGGGCCCGCACGTACACCGGCACCGGGCATAAGGCCGCCAGCTCGCTCAGGAGCTTCGGGCCGTCGGTCATGTACGTGTAGTTGGGCTCGTCGTACCCAAAATAAGCCCACAGCGGCTGCATCGGCTTGGTGGGCTTAGCCAAATCCACAGTCAGCGCTGCCGGCGCGGATACTGGCGTCCCTTGGGCTGTGGCATTGAACGCCAGCGGAGTCAGCAGCAGCCCTTGCAGAAGCGAAAACGGGAAAATCTTAATGTTCATCGAATGGGCTTGCCGCCAACAACGGCCTGATTTCAGACGTTGGCTTGATTAAAGGCAAACTTACACAAACGATTGTGTATATATATACCCGCAGCTGCTTGTTGCCAAAACCCGGCTCATCAGATAATATCCGAACTCACCAAAATGGCGTTATCCCGCCCCATCCCGCAACTCCGGCGGCAACTGAAATTCCCCTGCCGCATCCATCCCAAACGGCCACACGCGGCGCACCGCCGCCAGCGGTACCGGCCCGAACACGTGCGCGAAATGCTGCTCACGACTGGGTACCCACTCGCGCTCCACGCGCACGCCGGCGGCAGCCAGTGCGGCCTCGTCCCATTCCAGCAAAACCAAATCGGCCCGCCTGGCATAGTACCGGCGGGCCGTTTCGAGAATCTGGTGTACTTCGGAGGAATGGATGAATCCCTCGGCCGCGAGGTCGGCGCTGGCGAAAAAGCCGGTTTGCTGGGCGTGCTGCCAGTCGGCGGGCTCGGCGAGGCGGTAAAGGAATTTTGAGTTTTGAGGGCTGAATGTTGAGTTATTCATGCGATTTGGTTTCAGTGCAAACTCAACATTCAACCCTCAAAACTCAACCTTTCCTTACGCTTTCCAGAGCTCCTGCTGTACCTGCTTACCTACCGTGAGCATGATGCGGACGGGATTGGGAATGAGCGTGATGCGGGCTTCTTTGCCGGGATATTTTTCCGAATCAACCCACACGCCTTCCTTGGGCGAAGGCGTGGAGCCGGGCGTGCTGGGCAGGTAGGCGGTGGGCAGCAGCACGTCGGTATCCGATTTCAGGTCGGTGTGCACTTTGTCGAGCGCGGTTTCGAGGAAGTCGCCGTACTCGTCGTTGAAGTCGTCTTCGAGGTCGTGCAGGGCCTCTTCCACGTCGTCGTAGCGGGCGTCGTCGTACTTGAGGGTGTGCAGCTCGGCCTTTTTTTCAATCAGGGCCACGAGGGCGCGGTTCAGTTCTTCGGTATTCATGGGGCGCTAAGGCAGATGATTGGCTACAAAAATGGGAATGATTTGCCAATTACCCGCCGTTTCAGAAACGAACGGGCCCGGCCAGCCGCCCGATGCCAGCCCAAACCGGCCCGCGCCCGTATTTTTACCGCCACAACTCCCACCCCTTAGCTCCTTCTTACTGACGCTTATGCAAACCATGACCTCGCCCGAAGTGCTGGCCCAGCCCGCCCAGGACTTCCTCCCCCTCAAAGGCACCGACTTTGTCGAATTCTACGTCGGCAACGCCAAACAGTCGGCCTACTACTACCAGGCCGCCTTCGGCTACGAGCTGGTGGCCTACGCCGGCCCCGAAACCGGCCTGCGCGACCGCGCCAGCTACGTATTGCAGCAGGGAAAAATCCGCCTCGTGCTCACCACCTCCCTCCTGCCCGACTCGGAAATCACCAAACACGTGGCCCATCACGGCGACGGTGTGAAGGTGATGGCCCTGTGGGTTGACGATGCCCGCAAATCGTGGGAAGAAACCACCAAACGCGGCGCCAAGTCGGCCTTTGAGCCCTACACCATTGAGGATGAGCACGGCTCCGTCACGATGTCGGGCATCTACACCTACGGCGAAAGCATCCACACCTTCGTGGAGCGCACCAATTACACCGGCCCGTTCATGCCCGGCTACGTGGCCAAAACCAGCCTCGTGCCGCAGGGCGCGCCGGTGGGTCTGCTGCACGTCGACCACTGCGTGGGCAACGTGGGCTGGGGCGAAATGAACCAGTGGGTGAAGTTTTACGAGGACGTAATGGGCTTCAAATTGCTGCTCACCTTCGATGACGAGGACATTTCGACCGAGTATTCGGCCCTGATGAGCAAGGTGGTTTCGAATGGCAACGGCTACGTGAAATTCCCCATCAACGAGCCCGCTGAAGGCAAAAAGAAGTCGCAGATTGAAGAATATCTCGACTATTACCACTCGCCCGGCGTGCAACACATCGCCATCGCCACCAACGACATCCGCAGCACCGTAACCGAGTTGCGCCGCCGCGGCGTGGAGTTCCTGAGCGTGCCTGGCGCCTACTACGAAGACCTGCTGGAGCGCATCGGCGCGATTGACGAGGACCTGGAATCGCTGAAGGCGCTGAACCTGCTCGTCGACCGCGACGAGGAAGGCTACCTGCTCCAGATTTTCACCAAGCCCGTGGAAGACCGGCCCACGGTGTTCTACGAAATCATCCAGCGCAAAGGCGCCAAGAGCTTCGGCAAGGGCAATTTCAAAGCACTGTTCGAGAGCATCGAGCGCGAGCAGGCGCTGCGTGGCAATTTGTAGGCTGACGCGGCTTCGACTGCGCATTGCCTGAACAGAACGTCATGCTGAGCGTAGTCGAAGCATCTCGCGTGTGGTAGTAATTCTCTTTTTCACCGATTGAGTTACTGCTCCACGCGAGATGCTTCGACTACGCTCAGCATGACGTTCTTTTTTCTATCGACTCCTGTTTCTTTTATTTCGATGCTCAGAATCTCGTTGCTGCTTGGGCTTCTGCTGCTGCTCACCGCCGCGCCGTCCGCCCGCGCCCAGCGCGTGGAGCCGGCCAAACCCACTCGCGCCCACCCCAAACGCCAAGCCCGGCTTGATGCGGCCGTGCCCGAAACCTCGGCCCTGCTCTATACCAACGGCGCACTCTGGACGCTGAACGACGGCGACAACCCGCCCGCCATTTTCCGGGTTGATACCGCCAGCGGGCGCGTGGTGCAACGGGTGCGCATTGTGAACTTCCCGAATACCGACTGGGAAGAACTGGCCGCCGACAGCCGCTACTTCTACATCGGCGACTTCGGCAACAACGCCGGCCGGCGGCGCAATTTGCGCGTGCTGCGCCTGCCCCGCCCGACCCCCACCGATACCACGGCCACGGCTGAGGAAATTGCTTTTGCCTACCCTGAGCAAACGGATTTTGAGCCCGGCACTTACCGCCACAACTTCGACTGCGAAGCCTTTTTCGTGGCCCACGACTCGCTGCACCTGTTCTCGAAGCGCTGGGCCGACGGGCACACGCGCCACTACACGCTGCCCACCCAGCCCGGCCGCTACGTAGCCCGCCCGCACGAAATGCTGGATGCACAAGGGCTGGTCACAGCCGCGTCGCTCAGCCCCGACGGGCGCACGGCGGCGCTGCTGGGCTACACCAAAACCGGCCGCGTGTTCCTGTGGGTGCTCACCGATTTCGAGGGTAATAATTATCTGGCGGGTCGGGCGCGGCGGTTGCGGCTGCCGGGGGCGCTGCGCATCGGGCAGGTAGAGGGGCTGTGCTTTGTGGGTCCGGCGCGGGTGTTTATTTCGAACGAGCGACTGGTGAAGCACATTGCGTTGGTAAAGCAGCGCCTGTACCGACTGGATTTACGACGCTGGTTGGTGCGGTGAAACAGTGGGCCACCTGTCATCCTGAGCGCAGCGAAGGACCTTCTCACATTGAAACGACTTGTGCTTGCGTGATAAGGTCCTTCGCTGCGCTCAGGATGACAGAATGAGTATTCACCGACTCTCTTCCCGAACTTTCCGGCCAACCTCTTTCCTTTGCGGCCGTTTCGCTTCTGACCGCACCTTAACCTCCGCCTCCGCTCATGCCCATTACTCCCGAAATTCAGCGCAACATCGATTCCTGGCTCACGCCGGCCTACGATGCCCAGACCCAGCAGGCCATCCGCGATATGCAGGCCGGCGGCCAGGAAGATTCCCTCACCGACGCCTTCTACCGCACCCTGGAGTTTGGTACCGGCGGCCTGCGCGGCATCATGGGGCCGGGCAGCAACCGCATGAACCGCTATACGCTGGGCATGGCCACCCAGGGCTTGTGCAACTACCTGTTGCAGAGCTTTCCCAACCAGGAAATTAAAGTGGCCATTGCCCACGACTCGCGCAACAACAGCACGGAGTTTGCCGAAATAGCAGCCGGCATTTTCTCGGCTAACGGCATCACCGTTTACCTGTTCGAAAGCCTGCGGCCCACGCCCGAGCTGTCGTTTGCCATCCGCGAGCTGGGCTGCCAGAGCGGCTGCGTGATTACCGCCTCGCACAACCCCAAGGAGTACAACGGCTACAAGGTGTACTGGAACGACGGCTCGCAGGTAGTGGCCCCGCACGATGCCAACATCATCATCGAAGTCAACAAAATCACCAGCCCCAGCGAGGTGAAGTTTGAAGCCGACCCGTCGAAAATCATCAAAATCGGGGCGGATGTTGACACGAAGTATTTCGCTGCCGCCAAAAAGCTCAGCATCGACCCCGCCGCCATTCAGCGCCAGCACGATTTGAACATCGTGTACACGCCCATCCACGGCTCGGGCATCACGCTGGTGCCGGGCCTGCTGCGCGAGTTCGGCTTCACCAACGTGAACGTGGTGCAGGCCCAGGCCACGCCCGACGGCAACTTTCCCACCGTGCAGTCGCCCAACCCCGAGGAGAAAAGCGCCATGCAGCTGGCTCTCGACCAGGCCAAAGCCACCAACGCCGACATCGTACTCGCCACCGACCCCGACGCCGACCGCGTGGGCGTGGGCGTGAAAAACGACCAGGGCGAATGGGTGCTGCTCAACGGTAACCAGACGGCCGCCGTGCTCACCAACTACCTGCTATCGGCCCGCCACCGTGCCGGCCAAAGCACTCCGCAGGATTTCATCGTGTACACCATCGTGACCAGCGAAATCCTCGGCGACATTGCCCGCCACTACCAGGTGAAGAGCTACCGTACACTCACCGGCTTCAAGTACATCGCCGGCCTCATCCGCGACCTCGAAGGACAAGAAAAATACATCGGCGGCGGCGAGGAAAGCTACGGCTTCCTCATCGGCGATTTTGTGCGCGACAAGGACGCCATCTCGGCCTGCGCGCTGGTGGCCGAAATGGCCGCCGTGGCTAAAGACCGGGGCCGCACCCTCTACCAGGAAATGGTGGAGATGTACGCCCAGTACGGCCTTTACGTGGAGGATTTGATTTCCCTCACCAAAAAAGGCCAGCGCGGGGCTGAGGAAATTCAGGAGATGATGGCCGCCCTGCGCGCCAACCCGCCCCAGCACATCGCAGGCCTGAAAGTGGTGGAAATCCGGGACTACAAAACCGGCAAAATCCACGACCTAGCCACCGGCCTCACCACTGAAACAGGCGTGGAAAGCTCCAACGTGCTCCAGTTCCTCACCGAAGACGGCAGCAAGATTTCGGCCCGCCCCAGCGGCACCGAGCCCAAAATCAAGTTCTATTTCAGCGTAAAGCAACCGCTGAAATCGGTGGTGGATTTTGATTTGGCGCAGCGCCTGGGCCACGAGAAAATCAAGGCGATTATTGCGGATATGAAGCTGCAATAGCGCAAGGTCTCGCAAGGTTAAAAGAGGTTTCGCAAGGTTTCATGCTTGCGAAACCTCTTTTTTTTAGTCGATGCTTTCTCGCTGTCTTAATTTGCTTTTGCTTATTTCTACCCCGTTCACGTCCCCCCTTCAACTACCTTTTGTATGCACGAGAACGAAATTGCTGGGCACATCATGCGGTCAGCTTTTAAGGTGCATACGGCATTGGGGCCCGGTCTTTATGAATCGGTTTACGAGGCGGCACTGACGCATGAGCTGCGCAAACTGGGGCTACTGGTCGAAACGCAAGTTGCGCTCCCCGTTATCTATGATGGAATCAAGCTGGAAGTAGGCTTTCGACTTGATATGCTGGTTGAGCAAAAAGTTGTCGTTGAGCTGAAATCAGTAATGGAACTGGCTCCAATGCACAGCAAACAGCTCCTCAACTACCTACATCTGTCGCATCTGAAGCTGGGCCTGCTCATCAATTTCAATGTATCGTCCCTACGCGACCACATTATTCGGCTTGTTAACGGTTTGTAAAAAGCCTGCCTCACAAAAGCATAAGCCGCAAGAGGAAAACCTCGCGAAACCTCTTTTAACCTCGCGAAACCTTGCGCTACAGGCGAACCCCAATGCCCGGCCCCACCATGTAAAACCACTTCCGCACGCCCAGCAAAAAGCCGCCGCCCAGATAGAGCGGAAACGTAAATTTGGCTTCGCGCCGCGTGGGGTACACCGAGCCCAATATTACCACGCCCAGGTCGCGGCCGGTACTGCTGCTGCCCAGGTTGAAGGCGTTGAGGGCCACGAAGCCCGCGCCGATTTTATACGGGCGCAGGCGGTTGATTTTATTGGGGCTATAAAAGCTGAACTGTGCCAGTGTGGCCAGCGAAATACCTCCCAGGTCGCCGTAGCCGTCGTCGCCCTGTTTGCGGGTGAGCAGGCCGGCGGGGAAGCTCACGTCGATGTCGAACTTGTAGCGGCGCTTGAGCACCAGCTCTACAGTTTGGGTGTAGCCGGGGTCGGCGTACTGGCTGCTTTGATGCTTCACCGTCACGATAATACGGCTCCACTCGTCGAGGTCGTAGGTTTTGCGGCCCAGCAGCGAGTTGAGGCTCAGCGGGTCGGTGCGGCACTGCTTGTCCTGGTAGAAGGCGGCGCGGGCCGACTGGTCGCCGGGGCAGATGACGACGTTATCGACGCTGCGCTGCTCCACCAAATCGCCTTTGCTATTGAGCGTGCGGATTTCGAAGCTCAGATACTGCTTGCCGTAGAGCTGCTCGTTGCCGTCGATGGCGTTGGGGTTGAACTGGAACACGACGTCGCGGATGGTGCCGTCGTACAGAATCGGACCGTTGAGACGAGTAATGGGCCGGGCCCCGTCGCCGTACACCACCGACACGAAATCGAGCGAGTGCGGCCGCTGGTATTCGCGCACGCTCAGGGCGTAACCGGTGGGCTGGCCGGCGTTGAAAATCGTGCTCTTGCGCTTGTCGAAGCTCACCGGCACGCGCACCCGGTACACCAGTCGCGCATCGGTACGCACCGAGGAATCGGACGGAATCACCGGCAAATCCTCGAACGAGATGCGCGCTTTTTGCAGGCCCTCGCCTTCGAGGCGCACGTCCACGGTTTCGCCGGGGCTCACGCTCAGGCCGGGCGTCCAGTCGCCGCCGCGGTGCAGCACCTGCACGTTGCGGATGGTGGCCTGCGGCGTGATGTCGAGGTTGGTGAGGTAGCGGGCCACGTCGGCCTCCTTGATGTAGAGGTAGCCTTCGGTCTGGCGGTGCGTGTTGTAGGGCCGCAGGAAGCACAGCACCCGGTCGTTGCTCAGAAACTGCCGGATGAACAGGTCGGCAATGAGCTCGCCGCCGGGCTCCTCCTGGTCCTCGATGCGGTAGGTGCGGCGCAGCTCAAAGCTGCGGCCGTTGTCCAGAATCAGCTCCACGCCTTTGCGGCGGCTGGCCTCGTCCATCGTCACGCTGCGCTTGTCGGGCGAGAGAAAACGCAAGCGACTGGCTTTCACGTTGAATTCCTGGCGCAGCACCGGCAGCTGGTAGCTCAAGTGGCCGCCGGGCCCCAGCGTGGGGCGCTCGGTTTGCAGTTTCAGGGCCAGCGTGCGGGGGCCCAGCTGGTTGGGCAGTATGTGCAGACGCAATACGCCGTTGGCATCGGCCACGAGGCGGTAGTCGAAATCGGCGCCGCGCACCCACTCGCCGGTGGCGTGTACGTTGCGGGCATTCGAACTGGTGAGCTCCAGCACCTTTTCCTCGCCCACAAACAGTTCGTTGTCGTTCACGCGCAAATCCACCGAGGTGCGGGCCAGCGGCAGCAACGGCACCACCTGCCGCAGCGGAGCCTTGCCCACCGAGTCGGCCGCCTGCTCCACCACCAGGCGCAGGAAGCGGCTGCTGGTCAGGTTCTGGAATTTGAGGCGGGTGCGGAAGCTGCCGTCGGCTTCCTTGCTCAGCGAATCGAGCAGCTGGTAGTCGGGGCTGCGGCGCAGACGCAGCGGGCGGTTGGGGGCCACGGCGGCCGGGTACAGGCGCAACTCGGCAGTTTCATCGTCGCGCCGGTACCAGAAATACAGCGCCGGGCCGCCGGCCTGCGCCACGGTGTTGCGGCTGAGCAGGTAGGTGGCGGTATCGGTGCGCAGGCTGGCCTCACGCAGCACGGGCGGGCCGGCCGGGGATGTTTGAGCCACCACACAATGCGGCAGCGCTCCCAGCAAAATCCAAAAAAAGGCCCAAACCAGACAAGCGGACAGCGAACGAGACATCCCAACGGGCGGGCGAGAATACGGCCCGGCGTCCGCAAAGGTCGCGCTTAAGTGGGGCGGTTGCCAAGTGTTTTGTCCAATATTCAGCAGCGCAAGGTTGCGCGAGGTGAAGAGAGGTTTCGCAAGGTTGGATGGAAGGACAAGAAAACTTCGCGAAACCTCTTCTCACCTCGCGCAACCTTGCGCTACGACTTCTCGCGCCGCCGTGTGCCCAGCAGCAGCAAGACCAGCAGCAGGAAGCCCGTCGCGCCCAGGCTCCACCACGTTATTTCGGGCACACCGCGGTGGTAGGGCATGTCGGGCGAATAGCGGCCCAGCAGCGTGAGGCCCGAAAACAGCAGCCCGCCCACACTCAGCAGCGCCAGAATGGTGCGGCTCACGAGTTGGTCGGCTTTGCGCAGCAGCGTGGTGTAACCCACCAAATCGAATTTCAGCCGCAGCTCGCCCTTGCTGATTTTGCGCACAATCTGGCGCACGTCGGCGGGCAGCGTCTGCAGCAGCGCCAGCAGCTGGGTGCCCGTGTATTCGGCTTCCGTCAGCAGGTTTTCGCGGGAGTATTGTTCCCGGATAATCTTCGCGCCGTAGGGCCGCACAAATTCGAACGTATTGAAATTCGGGTGCAGCACCTTACCGATGCCCTCCAGAATAACCAGCGCCCGCAGGATGAGGAACACCGCCCCAGGCACCTGCAGCTTGTAGGTGTAGATGATGCCCTGGAGCGCGTCGGCCAGGTCGCTCATACTCATCTCCTTCACATCGAGCATCGCGAAATCCTCAATCAGCTGGCTGAGGTCCGACTCGAAGGCGCGCATGTCGGGAATTTCGGCCGTGAGGGCCAGCCGCCTGAAATTCAACGCCATGCTGCGCGCATCCTGCCGCGCCATGCCGATGAATACGCCCGCAAAGGCGTATTTCTGCTGCTTGGTGAGGCGTCCCACCATGCCGAAATCGATGAGTACGATGGTGCCATCGGGGCGCACCAGCACATTGCCCGGGTGCGGGTCGGCGTGGAACACCCCGAACTCAAAAATCTGCGTCAGGTAAATGTCCATGCCGTTTTCGGCCACCGTGGCCGGGCTCAGGTCCCACTCCTGCAATTGCGCCTTGTCGGTAATCTTGCAGCCGCTCACGAACTCAATCACCAGAATGCGCGCCGTGCTCAGCTCGCGGTAGGGCTTGGGCACGTAAAACGTCGTGTAGTCTTCGTAGAGCTTGCGAAACTGCTCCATCGAGCGCGCCTCCGCCGTGTAATCCAGCTCTTTGCTCATGCTGCGCTCGAAGGCGTCCACGATGTCCTGCGGGTTGGCTAGGCCCTGCTTTTGCAGGAAACCCGCCGTGAGGCGCACCAGCTCGTGCAGTAGGGCGAGGTCCGATTTTACCTTCTGTTGCACGCCGGGGCGCTGCACCTTCACCACCACTTCCTCGCCCGTCAGCAGCCGCGCCCGGTGCACCTGCCCGATGCTGGCCGAACCCAGCGTCACGTCATCAAACTCGCTGAAGACCTCCGAAATCGGCCGGCCCAGCTCCTCCTCGATAATCTGGCGGGCCACGGCCGTATCGAACGGCGGCACGTTGCTTTGCAGTTTCTCAAACTCGTCAATCAGCGCCTCGGGCAGCAAATCGGCCCGGTTGCTCATGGCCTGGGCCAGCTTGATGAACGTAGGGCCGAGTTCCTCGATAATCAGGCGCACCCGCTCCCAGCGCGTGGTTTCGAACACCTGGCGGTCAGCCCGCTGCCAGCTCAGCCGTCGGCTCTGGCTGATAAGGCGACGCAGTGGCGTAGTCGTCACCACATCCTCGAAGCCGTAGCGTAGCAGCACCTCGGCCACCTGCCGGATGCGGGCCAGATTGGAAATCGTATTTTTAAACATCAACCGCAGATTAGAACCGCAGATTTACGCAGATTAAACTGATTTCGCAGACTTAGCCCGGCATCCTACGGCAGCTGGTGCGCCCTGGAGCGCGTATTTATACCGAAAAACCCCGCCTGCGTACCGCAAACGGGGTTTTACACTATCGGACAGATTACTACGAGTTGCTCTCGCCGCTGCCCGAAGCCGGTGCGGCAGCGGTAGCCGCGGGTTTGGCGGCGGCTTTTGCGGCGGGCTTCGCGGCTGGTTTGGCAGCAGGCTTAGCAGCCGCTTTGGCGGGCGCTTTGGCGGCCGTGGCAGCCGGTTTTGCAGCAGCCTTGGCAGCTGGTTTTGCGGCGGGCTTGGCAGGAGCTTTTGCGGCCGAATTGGCTGCGCCAGCCATGGCGGCGGTCGATTTCTGGGCGGTGCCGGCGGCGGCGCTCACGCGGTCGGCTACCGTTTTTACAGCCCCGGCGGCGCGGCTGGCGGCCTGGTTGGCGGTGCTGCGGGCGGCGCTCACTACGCTCGATGCTTTAGCTGCGGGTTTGGCGGCAGCTTTGGCAGCGGGCTTTTTAGCGCCGGCTTTGCCTTTGGCGGGCTTGTCGTCGCCGAGGCCCACGGTGCTTTTGGCGCGCTCCACGATGCCCTGGAACTGCTTTTCGAGCTCGGCGCGCTTGGTTTCACCGCTTTTCAGCAGGTCGTCCACGATTTTCTTGCCCTCGGCCTGGGTCATCTTGTTGTCCTTCACCAGCTTGTCGATGGTGCTTTGAACCGATTTGCTGCCTTGGGCAATGTAGCCAACGCCAGCATTTACGAACTTCTTAAACAAATCTTCCATGACGACGAAACAGTTTTTGGTGAAGGTGAAGAAGGGAATTTATTGATTAAAAGCCGGTTATCAAACCAAAGTAGTATGCAAGCCGACTAAATTATGCTGCAAACCTACGAAGGCTTCACAACATAGTTGGGCCGTGTACGCCGGATTTTGTCAAAAGTGGCCGAAAATCAGCAAAAAGAGAATTTATTTTTTCGATTTCGTGAATATTCGGCTTTGGCAGTAGCTCCGCGCAACCGGTTCAATGCCAGCCTACGCGGCCCGGCGGCGGGCGGTCACACGACGCGGCACCACGGGCAGCTGCACCACCGGCACCTCCTGCGCGGCCCAGGTATCAACCAGAAATTCGGCCACCTGGTCGAGGGCCTGGCGGGCTTCGGGCACCACGCGCCAGAACAGATGCCACCAATGCACCAGTCCTTCGAAGGGCTGCACCACCACGGGCACGCCGGCAGCGCGGGCTTTGTCGGCAAACTTCAGCACATCATCGTAAAGCACTTCGGCCGTCGAAATCTGGATGAGCAGCGGCGGCAGGCCGTGCAAATCGGCCTGCGCGGGCGAAAGCAAGGGGTGCGTAAGCGGCGTCTTGTGCGCGTAGAGCGGGCCCCAGGTGCGCATTTGCAGGGCTTCGAGCAGGAGGCCTTCTTCGCGGCAGATGCGGCGCAGAGCGGCGGTGGGCAGGTTCAGGTCGGTCCAGGGCGAGAGGCCGACGCCAGCGGCGGGCAGCGGTTCGCCGGCATCGCGCAGGGCCAGCAGCAGCGCGAGGGCCAGGCCACCACCGGCCGAGTCGCCGCCCACCACAATGTCGTGCGGCTGGTGGCCCTGGCGCAGCAGCCAGCGGTAGGCCCGCCGGGCATCGTCGAGCGCAGCTGGGAACGGGTGGTCGGGCGCTTTGCGGTAGTTGATGGTGAGCACGTTGAGGCCTGTGCGCTGGGCCAGGCTGCCCACCAGGCTGCGGTGGGTATTGAGCGAGCCCAGTACGTAGCCACCACCGTGCAGGTAAAGTAGTACGCGCGTGGGGTGCGCCGTGCGCGGCCGCAGCCACTCAGCTTCGAGCCGGTTATCGAGCTGAAAACTCTCCAGATTTACCTTCCAGGGCATGAACTGGAAGAGGGCCCCAGCCTCCATTGCCAGGCGAATGGCACCCACGCTGGGCTTGCGCCGGGCCAGCGGCACCGCCGCCGCGACGAGAAACTGCTTGAGCAGCAGGTGTTGGAACGAGGGCATGCGGGTGGGATTTGGGAGGGAGAGTGTGGGGTGCGCAGGATGCGCGGCGGGTGTGGGCAACCAGAACGTCATGCAGAGCGCAGCGAAGCATCTCGCGTGCTGCCACTAATTCAATCGTTGGCTACGCCGACCTTCGGTTCAACAGTTTTGATTACTACCCCACGCGAGATGCTTCGCTGCGCTCTGCATGACGTGCTTTCAATCTGTTGTCAACCAAACCTAGCTACTTCGGTAAGCCTTCTGCTTTTGGCCCAGCTTATTGCCTTTGTAGCCTTTGATGGCCAGCGGAATCCAGCCTAGCAACGGGATGAAGTAGGCCAGGGTTATGGGGTTGCGCCAGAGCATGCGCAGCCAGGCGCCGGGCTTGTCGAGCTGCATGCGGAAGTTGCGGCGGCCCTCCTTCACGTAGAGGCGCTCAAACTCGGTGAACACCGCCGGCCAAGCGAAGGGCAGGAAGAACGGGAAGAAGCGGCGGTTTTCCTTGATGCGCTGCCAGAGCTCGCCCCAGCGGTAGGGCTGCTGGCCGTGGGCAGCCACGGCGGCGTCCATTTCGCCCTGCATCTGCCGGCGGATTTGCTCGCTCAGGGCCAGGTATTCTTCGCGGCTCAGTTCATCAACGGTTTTATCGGTGAGGTCGGCGGGGCGGATGCGGGTGCCCATCACGAAGACGAGCTTAGCCGGAAAAGCCAGGTAAAAGGCCCAGGGCTGCACCAAAACCAGCAACAGCAACAGCGTGAGCGGTAGAAACGGGATGCCAATTTTCTTGGTCAGGTTGTTAATCCAGTCCCAGCTGTAGGCGTAGGGGTTGAGGTATTCGGCATTAATGGTGTAGAAGGGCACGATGTCGGTGCCGTGCTGCAGAGCCAGACGCACCATGCTGGTAGCCAGGCGCTGCAGCTCGTACTTGCGGTTGAACCCTTTGCCAATGCCGGGCACGCCCTCGGGATACAGCATCAGGTTGTGGTCCTGGTAGTACATCATGGTTTCGAAATTCAGCGTCGTGGCATCCACGCAGCCGCATTTTTTCCAGAAGTCTTTTACCAGGTAGGGGTTCATCAGGGCCGTTTGCGAGAGCAGCGGGGCCGAGAGCGGGCGCGGCAGGTCGCGCAGCGACTCGTGCTTGGGCAGGTAGCGAAACAGGTGCGACAGGGCCACAATGGCATCCCAGGGGAAGGCCATGCCGGAGTGGTTGCTGGCGAAAATCAGCGGCCGGTCGGGGTTGTTGCGCTGCGGAAAGTTTTCGAAGCCCACCAGCTCGGAGCGAAACCACACACGGTCGAGCAGCTGGAGGATGTTTTCGTCCACCGTGCGGGTGAATTCCTCCTCGAAATAGTCGTCGTAGATGTGCTGGTTGGCCACAATGGCCGGCGGGGGCAACGAAGACGCGGTGGTGGCAGGCATGGTGGGAATTTAGGGACGGAAGATAGGCGAATTTCTACCGTTGCGCTTCCGGGGCTGTTCTGAAAGCGGTTACCGCAGAGGGCGCAGAAGAGGGCGCAGAGGTTCGCAGAGCGCGGACGAGCCTACCCCCTACTCCCAAAAATGGCGCTGCCCACCCGCACCAGCGTGCTGCCTTCGGCCACGGCCAGCTGGTAGTCGCCGCTCATGCCCATCGAGATATCCTGGAAGGCGGGCGACTCGGCGAAATACTTGGCCTTGAGGTGGTCGAAGTAGCCGTGCAGGCGCTGGAACTCGCGGCGCAGCTGGTCGCGGTCGGAAGTGAAGGTGGCCACGCCCATCACGCCGGTGAGGCGCACGTGCGAAAGGTCGGGAAGCTCGGGCGAATCCAGGATTTCCTCGGCCTCGGCCAGCGTGAGGCCCGATTTGCTCTCCTCCTGCGCGATGTGAAATTGCAGCAGGCCGTTGATGACGCGGCGGTGGGCGGCGGCGTGCTTGTTGATTTCGCGCAGCAATTTCAGGCTGTCGATGCTCTGGATGGTGTTCACAAAGGGCGCCAGCAGCTTCACCTTGTTGGTTTGCAGCTGGCCGATGAGGTGCCACTCCACGTCGGCGGGCAGCTCGGGGTGCTTGGCAGCCATTTCCTGTGGCCGGTTCTCGCCAAAGCAGCGCGCGCCGGCCTCATACGCTTCCTGCAGGCGCTCGACGGGGTGGGTTTTGGTGACGACGCACAGGCGGGCTTTGGTGCCGGCCAGTTCGGCATTGATGCGTTGGATGTTTTCGGCGATGGACATGGGTAGGATGTGTAGATGTGATGAGTGTGAAAATGTGGGGAATTAGGCTGATTACCCGCGGGTGCTTCTTAACGCGTTTCCACACCAACAAGAATACATTTTCATATTTTCCATATTTATCACATCAAACAATCAATCCTCCAGCGGGTTGCTCAGAAATGTGTTTTTCAGCAGCAGCCAGAGTAGCCACAGGGCCACGCTGAGCCACAGATAGGGCCGGTACAGGTCGGTGATGTTGCGGTAGCGGAACTGCTTGATTTCGGACTTTTCGAGGCGGTTGATTTGGGCAAATACGTCGCGCAGCGCGCCCGTGTCGGTGGCCCGGAAGAAGCGGCCGTCGGCGGCGGCGGCGAGCTCGCGCATGGTGGTTTCGTCGAGGCGGGTGCTCACGTAGCGGGTGCGGCCCAGCGAATCCTGGCCGTAGGGCACAAAGCCGTCCTTGCCTAGCCCGATGGTGTAGAGCCGAATATTGAAGGCGTGAGCCAGTTGCGCGGCCAGCAGCGGGTCGAGGCTGCCGGCGTTGCTTTCGCCATCCGAAAGCAGGATGCATACCCGCGAGCGGGCCGTGGACTCGCGCAACCGGTTCACGGCCACGCCCAAGGCCGAGCCGATGGCTGTGCCGTCTTCCGCAATCAGGCCCAGGCGCAGGCTGGCGAGGTCTTCGCGCAGCAGGTCGTAGTCGGTGGTGAGGGGTGCGAGCGAGTAGGCTTCGCCGGCGAAGGCCACCAGCCCGAGGCGGTCGCCCACGCGGCTGTTCACGAAATCGGTGGCCAGCTTCTTGGCCGCTTCGAGCCGGGTGGGGCGCAGGTCCTGAATTTCCATCGAGCCCGACACATCCACGGCCAGCACGATGTCGATACCGCGGCCCGACTGCTCCACCCGCTCATCGGTTCGCTGCGGGCGGGCCAGGGCCACAATGCCGAAGCCCAGGGCCAGGGCCAGCACCACATCGGGCACAAAGCGCAGGGCCGCCGTCCAGTCGCGGGCAGCAGTACCGGGCGCGAGGGCCACCGCCACCTGCGCCCGCCGCCGGGCCAGCAGCCAGCGCAGGCCAAACAGCAGCGGCACGGCCGCCAGCAGCAGCAGCAAGCGCGGCTGCTGCCACTGGTAGCCGGCCAGCGTGGTGTAGCGCAGAAGGTTGAAAAAGTCGTTCAAGTAAACGCGAAAGTAGCGCGGACTTTCAGTCCGCGAGTGGAAGCACCGGTCGGTATGGCTTCCGCTCGCGGACTAAAAGTCCGCGCTACTGTTCTTTTCCTGCCCTATTCTTTCACCACGCGGCGGCGGACCAGCTGGCCGTTGGCGCGCACGGTGAGGACGTAAGTGCCGGGCGCTACCGCGGCGGGGATACTCACCTGCAACTGCCGGCCGGTGGTGGCTATGGTGCCGGCCCAGGCCCGGCGGCCCTGCGCATCTACCAGCTCTAAGCTAGCGCCGCTGGCAGCCGGCTGCGTTAGCTCAATATTGAGCTCGTGGCGGAACGGCACGGGGTACACGCTGCTGAGCAAGGCGTTGCCGGCGCTGGCCGCGGCGGCCAGGGCCACTGGGGCCGAGTAGGTAACGGTGCCGTCGGTATCAACCTGCCGCAGGCGGTAATAGTACGCCCCCAGGCCCGCCGTGGCATCGGGGAAAGTGTAGCTGCGCGCGCTGCTGCTGTTGCCGGCGGCGGCCACGCTGCCCACCTTCTGGTAATTCACTGCATCTATCGAGCGCTCCACTTCGAAGCGCGCCGAACGCTGCTCGCTGGCGGTTTGCCAGCGCACCGCAGCGCCTGATGCTTCGCGGGTAGCCGCCAAGCTGGTGAGCGTGACGGGCAGCGGCGTGGCCGGGTTGAAGATGGCCGACGTGAACAGGCCGCGGCCGTGCGTGGCGGCGGCCACCAGCTTGTCGCCGGCGCGGTAGCGCAGCATGTCCACGCGCACGTTCAGGGGGCCGTTGGTGATAGGATTCCAGGCGGTGCTGCTGCCGTTGAGGCGGTCGGTGGCGTACACGCCCATTTCGGTAGCCAGCAGGGCGCGGGTGGTATTGCGCGGGTCGAACAGGGCCCAGCGCACGGGCATGTCGGGCAGGGCGCCTTCCACGCTGGTCCAGGTAGGCGTGGCGGCATCGGCGTTGGTCGTTTCGAGCACACTCACAATGCCATAGTTCGAGAGCGTAACCAGCAGGTGCTGCTCGTTGCCGGGGTCGACGGCCACGCACGACACCGAAGTATTCACCGGGCCGGTATAGAGGGTTTTGATGGTAGGATTGTTCGTGTTGGCATTGTCGACCCGATAAAGCAGGCCCCCGTCGTTCACATTGGCCGTGAAGGAACTGCCCGTGCCCAGGTAAATGCGATTAGCTGTAAGCGGCGAAATGCCCACGAAGGCCACATCGCCGGAATTGGCCGGCAGCGCCGGGGTGTTGGTGCGGGCGTTATGGAAATTACTGGCCGTGAGCGGGTTGGTCCAGGCTAGGTAGGTGTTGGTATTCCAGCCAGCGTACAGCACGTTGGCTTGGCTGTCGTAGTCCCACGGATTAATGAAAGACCCTGACGAGGCACTCAATTCAAACTCGGTGAAACTCGCCCCGCCGTCGGTTGAGCGGAAGTAGTCGTTATAGACGTAGCTGGTGAATTGGTTGGATGCAACATCCTGGTCGATGGCCGACAAGCCGCCGTCGCCGCCAGTCACCTCCGTGGTCGCATTCACGCCGGCCGCCGTGAACTTGTGCGTGCCGTTGTCCTGGGCGCCGGCCAAAAAGTAATTCGCGTTGGTCGGATGCATCGCCACGCCGTAAAACTGGGTCACGTTCAGCCCGGCGTTGCCAGCCGTGAGCGTGGGAATAGCCGCCGTGGGGTTGGTGCTGGCATAAAATCCGCCATCGTTGCCAACGTATATTTTACTGCCCGAGCCATTCGGAAACGCAATGGCGTGCTGGTCGGCGTGCACGTCCTGAAAGCCAAACCCGCCGTACCAGTGCGTCACCTGCTGCCAGCTTACCGACGAAGCCGTGGCCGCCCCCGCGTTGGTGGTTTTGAACAGGTCGATGCCGCCCGCCCACAGCGTGTTCGGGTCGGTGGGCGACACGGCCAGCGGCAGGTCGTACCAGGCCTGACTGCGGGTGTAATCGGCGCCGATGCCCGTATCGGCATCGTTGGGCTTGGGCAGCGCCTGCCAGGTGGTGCCCCCGTCCAGCGAGCGGTAAATATCCAGAATGGGCGTCGAGGGGTCTGAAGACTGAAAGGCAGCGTACACGCGGGTAGCATCGGAAGGCGCGCAGGCCAACTCGATGCGCTCGTAGGTGCCGGAGGCGGGCGTGGGAAGTCCCGAACCGCTCAGGGCATTGAGGTTGGTCCACGACCCTGCGTCGCCCGTGCTGGAACGATAAATGCCGTCGGTATTAAAAATCCCGAACGAGACGAAAATTTTGTTATCGGCCGCAATCTCAATGTCCGACACCCGCGTCGAGGCCGAGGCCTGGCTAGTGGTGGTGTTCAATACCTGCGCCCAGGTACTGCCGCCATCCTTGCTGCGGTAGAGGCCGCCGCTGCGGGTGGCCGCGTACACATCTTTGGTCACCGGGTGCACCACAATTTTCTGAATGCGCCAGAAATCGGAATTGCTCACCGTGGCCGCCAGCGGGGCCCAGGTAGTGCCGCCATCGGTCGACTTGTAAATACCTGCGCCGCGGACGGCATCGAGGTTGAAAAAGCCTTCGCCGGTGCCGCAATACATCACCAGCGGGCTGGTGCCGGGCACGGCCGCCAGGGCCGACACGGCCAAATTATTGAAGTAGGAGTTGGCATTGGTCCAGGCAATGCTGCCCGAGGAAGCATTGGTGGCCTTCCAAAGGCCCCCGCCGGCCGCACCGGCCCACACGGTATTGCCGGTTGCATCGGTGGGGTCGACGAGCAGCGCAAGCAGGCGGCCGCCTACGTTGCTGGGGCCGCGCTCCACCCAGCTGGCATTGGCCAGGCCGGTGGTGGCGGTGCCGCGCTGGGCCAGGGCCAGGCTTTTCAGGCGGGCTTCGTTGTAGCGAGCGGCATCGAGCAGGCGCTCGGTGGGAACGGTGCCGGTCGCGGGGTCGCGCGTGCGGTCCATGTCCTGCAGCAGGGCCAGGTCGGGCCGGTCGGGCCGGGGCCGGTCGGCATCGTTTTCTTCGTCTTCGCCTTCCAATTCGGCCATCCAGCCGGGCGCGTGGCGGCCTGTCGCAGGCAACGACAGGTGAAAGCTGCCACTAAACAGTAGCCCCAGCAAGCCCACCGCAAAGCCTTGGCGCAACCGATAAGGAGAGAAGAAGTTCATCATAAATACACCGTAAAGTTCAAAAATCAGAAAAACGAACTTCAAACATACCTATTTTTATTAACAATCATTTTCACGGCGCTTGTATCATTTAATTGCTGATTTTGCACGGCTCCAAAACCATTACTAATATCACGGATTATCTTGAAATAATTAATACAATATTAACTATTTATTTAAATCAAATTATATCATACAACAAAAATAACAGGCCGCCCACGCGCCTCTCCGGCGCAGGCAAAAAGTATCGTATATGCATTCGCTGCGGCTTCCCTACCCCACTACCGAGGCGTAGCGCCGCTCGGCAAAGCCGCGCAGGCGCTGGAAGGCGCGGTCGACTTCCTCGGCCCCCTCAGTTTGCAGGTTGCCGTAGATGACGCGGTCGGTGGTACTCAGGGCCTGGCGCACGTCGGCGTCGTTCTCAAAGTAGGCCACGATTTCGCGGGTCGTGAACGAGTTGAGGGCGCTGTTTTCGAGGCCGGCGAGGTAGTTTTTCCAGAGCACCACGGCCCGCTCCACGTTGGTGGCCGAGCGCGACAGCTCGAACCGCTCGACGTGCCGCGCAAACTGGGCCAGGAAATAGCCGTGGTTTTTGCGCTGCTTGTAGGCCCGGTAGCGCCGCACCAGCCGCCGCCGGAACAGCGCCGCCCCACCCGCCAGCAGCACCAGCCCGGCCGCCAGCCCGGCCAGCCAGTAGGGGTAGTTGAACGCCGGCGGCACGGGTTCCAGCGTCAGGTGCTGGCGCAGCGGCGGTAGGGCGGCGGTGCCCGGCGGCAGGGGCGCGGCCGTGCGGCGCAGGCCCACGCGGCTGGGCACGGGCAGCACGCTCAAGGTATCGGGGCCCTGCAGCACGGCCACGGGCAGCGCCAGGGTTTGCACCGAGTCGAGCCGGAAGGTGCGCAGGTGGTACACGGCCCGGTCCAGGCTCACGCCACGCCGGGTGCGCGTGGGGTAAAACGTTTTGCCCGCGTACTCGAACGGCGCAAACCGGGCCAGCGAGTCCGGAAACACCACCTCCAGGCCCGGGGCGTGGGCGTAGCGCAGCTCGTAATCGAGCGGCTCGCCCACGCGCACCGTAGCTTGCAGAAAGCGGCCCTGGGGCTGCGGCAGCGGAGCAGGAAGCGTTTGGGTGGCCCGTCCCGGCGCCGGCAGCAACAGCAGCCCCACCGGCAGCAGCCGGCACAAACGCGGAAGAAGGCGAAACGGCATAGCGGGCAGGGCGGGCAAGTTCCCAAATGTAGCAGGGCGCCCGCTTTGGCCGCGGGCACCCTAGCAGAAAAGCCTATCCGGCAGCTGCCCGGTCCGGCCTGCGCGTGCCGTATTTTACCTACGCCTCCCCGTTTTGTTCAGCCCTGAAAAGTGGCCCTGAATGCCAGCGGCGACAGGCTGGTTTTGGCCTTGAACAGCTTGCTGAACGAGGGCAAGTGCTCGAATCCCAGCTCGTAGGCAATTTCACTCACGGTGAGGGTGGTGGCCGAGAGCTTTTCCTTGGCTTTGGCGATGAGGTGGGCGTGGATGTGCTGCTGCGTGTTCTGGCCGGTGAGCACGCGCAGCAGGTTGCTCAGGTACTTGGGCGACAGGTGCAGGTCGTCGGCGAGGGCGTGCACGGTGGGCAAGCCGGTTTCGGCCAGGCTGGGGCGGTTGAAGTGGGCCTGCAGCAGGGTTTCCAGGCGCTCGAGCACCTCGTGGTTGGCCTTTTCGCGGGTCAGGAACTGGCGGTTGTAATACCGGTCGGCGTATTGCAGCAGGCTTTCGAGGTGCGCCACGATGATGGGCTTGCTAAACCGGTCGATGGCAGACATATACTCCTGCTCGATGGCCAAGACGAGGCTTAGGATGGCCGCCTCTTCCCTGGCCGACAGAAACAGGCCCTCCTTGAGCGAATAATCCCAGAAATCGTACTGCTGAATGGTTTTGGCCAGCGGCGTATTCCACAGGAAATCGGGATGGAGATAGATGACCCAGCCCGATTTTTCCACCGCCTCGGCCGGGTTGGCCACCGCCATGCTGAACACTTGGTTGGGGGCCATAAACGACATAACGCCTTCGTTGAAATCGAACGGATGCTGCCCGTACTTCATCTCGACGTTGTGCATCCGCTTCACCGAGATGGAGTAGAAGTCGAAGACCATGCTCGTGGGCTCCGGGCCGTAGCGGTGCGGCACGGTGCCCACGTCCACCACGCTTAGGAGCGGATGCTGGGGCTTGGGCAACTGCACAAACTCGTGAAACTCGCTGATGGTGCGAAAGCGCTTCATGCCGGCTCGTCGTCGGGGCGAATTTGCAGCACCAACTTGCCTTGTACGTGCCAGGTCTGGCTTTCGCGGTGGGCCTCGGCCACCTGCGCCAAGGGGAATACGTTGCTGATGAACACCTTTACCTGGCCCGCGTCAATCAGGTCGGCCATTGCCCGCAGCCACTCCTGCCGGGGCTGGTTGTTCGAGAGCGCGCCTGTGGCCTGCTGCCGGGCCAGGGCCGCGTGCATCGCCTCATCGAAGGGAAAATCGACGTTGACGCTGACGAAAATGCCGCCGGCCTTCAGCGTGCGCACGGCTTTGGCGCGCGCCGCGTTGTCGCGCAGCGGCGAGGCTTCCAGCACCAGGTCCATGTCGCGCACCAGGTCCTCCACCGGCTGGCTCCGGTAGTCATACACCTCATCGGCGCCCAGCTGCCGCAGGTGGGCGAGGCTGCCCGCCGAGGCGGTGCCGATGACGTAGGCGCCCTTGGCCTTGGCAAACTGCACGGCAAACCCACCCACACCGCCCGAAGCGCCCTGAATGAGCACGCGCTGGCCCGCCTGCAGCCGCCCATGCTCGAAGAGGGCCGTCCAGGCCGTGAGGCCGGCCAGCGGCACGCCCGCCGCTTCGCTGAAGCGCAGGCTCTGGGGCTTGAGGGCAAACTGGCTGGCTTTGGCGGCGCAGTATTCGGCGTAGCTGCCGTCGCCGGGGAAGTTGGGCTCGCCGTACACGGCATCGCCAATTTGGAAGCCGGCAACGGCGCTGCCCACCGCCGCTACCACGCCGGCCGCGTCCCAGCCCAGGGTCATGGGCAGGGTCAGGTAAGCCCGCAGCGCGTCGTTGCCGCCTTCGCGCACCACCCAGTCCACCGGGTTCACGCCGCTGGCGTACACTTTGACGAGGATTTCGTCGGCTGCTGGCACTGGCAAGGCCACTTCTTCTAGTTGGAGGACTTCCGGCCCGCCAAAGGCATGAATTCTTATGGCTTTCATTAGGAGTTCTTTTCGGTTTGTTGACGATACAAAGGTCTGACCCTCCGAAAAAGCCGGCTTAACCAAACTGCCTTTTGTCTTAGCCAAAACGGCGCCGCGCGGCGCCGCCAAGTACCGCCCGGCCGCCCCTACCCCCGCCGGCCCGACTGCTGGCGGTGCCGGAACAAGTTCACGAGCTGGGGCACGAAGTCCCCCTCGGTGCTCAGGGCCAGAAAGCCGGTGCGGGTGCGGCGGCATAGGTTCACGAGCTCGGCCTCGTGGCGGTCGGCGGCGGCCTCGATGCTGGCCCGGAAGGCGGCGGCCGAGGTGTTCACCCAGCGCACCTGGCCGGTTTCAGCGTCGCGCAGGGGCACGATGCCCAGGGCCGGGAAGCGGCGCTCGCGCGGGGCCAGCAGCTGCACCACAATCAGGTCGTGGCGCTGGGCCAGCATGGTGAGCTCGCGCTCATAATTCCCATCGATGAAATCGGACACGAGCACCACCAGCGTGCGCCGCTTCAGCAGCCCCAGCGCCTGCCGGATGCCAGCGGCCAGCCCCGTGCGCTGCGATGCGGGCTGCAGGCTGAACAGCCGGTTAATCAGGGCATAAGCGGCGCGGGGGCCTTTGGCGGCCGGCAGGTACAGCTCCTGCTGGTCGGAGAAAGCCAGCAGGCCCAGGGCCGAGCCCTGCCGGGCGGCCGAGAGGGCCAGCAGCCCGGCAATGTCGCGAGCTACGTCGAGCTTGCGGCGCTGGCCGTCGCCCACGTCGAGCGAGCCGCTCACGTCGAGCAGCACCAGCACCTGCTGCTCCTTTTCCTCCTTGTAGGTTTTCACGAAGGTGCCGTGGCCCTTGCTGCTCACGGCCCAGTCGATGGCGCGCACCTCGTCGCCGTACTGGTACAGGCGCACGTCGTCAAACTCCAGGCCGGTGCCCTTGAACACGGAGTGGAAATCGCCCTGCAGCTGGGCCTCCACCGCCTTGCGAATGCGGATTTCGAGGTGGCGCAGGCGGCGCACCAGTTCGGTGAGGGCCAGGGGCACGGAGGGATTCATGAGATATAGCTATTAGCCATTAGCTTTTAGCTGACAGCTGCCGTTGGGCGGGCCCAAAGCTAACAGCCGGCCGCTAATGGCTAACCGCTACCCGGCGGCTAACTTTGCGGTGTGAAAACATTTTGCCGCTGCGGCCTGCCCTCGCTCCTGCCCATTCTGCTGCTGGCCCTGGCCGCCTGCCAGCGCCCCGAAGAAGCTCCCCAGCCCGCCGACCTGCTCCCCAAAGAGCGCATGGTGCCCCTGCTGGCCGACCTGCACCAGCTCGAAGCCCAGGTCGAAAACAGCCGGCTTGCGCCCGATTCGGCCCGCGCCCTGTTTCTGGCGCAGCAGAAAAGCCTGTACTGGAAATGGCAGGTCACCGATTCGGCCCTGCAGCACAGCTACCGCTACTACAGCGCGCACGGCAAGGACCTGCCCGACATGTACCAAGCCGTTGTCGACACGCTGAAAGAACGGCAGAAGAAGTACGCACCGCTGCCAGTAGGGCCACCGGCCGTGCCGCACGGGTAGCTTCACACCAGCCGCTGGCCGTTGGGCACGGGGCCGGCCACGGCGGCCAGCACAATGTGGCCATCGGCATCGGCGAAGCCGGTGACCAGCACTTCGGAGCGGAATTTCCCGATTTGCTTGGGCGGGAAATTCACCACGGCCAGCACCTGGCGGCCGGGCAGCTCGGCCAGCGAATAATGGTGGGTAATCTGGGCGCTGGACTTTTTCAGGCCGATGGCGGAGCCGAAGTCGATGAGCAGCTGGTAGGCCGGGCGGCGCGCTTCGGGAAAAGCGCGCGCCTCCACGATGGTGCCCACGCGCAGGTCGACGCGCTCGAACTCGGCCCAGGAAAGTGCGTTATCCGGCATGGGGCGGGGCTATTGGGCGAAGGGCTTGAGCATGTCCAGCTTGGCGGCGGTCTGCTTTTCCCAGGCGGCCTGGCGGGCGGCGTTCAGGCCGTGGTTGGTTTCCTGGTCGTAGCGGTTCTGCTCGTTGTCCCAAGCCGCATACACCAGCTTGGTGGTGTTGTTGAAGCCCGGCTGCAGCTTCTCGCAGTTGGCCTTGGCGGCGAACAACTGAAGCTTCTGGCGCATGATGCGCGTATACACCTCCGTGATGTCGAAGTGCAGCTGCTCGTGCCGCAGCAAGGTTTCCGAAGCTGTTTTAGGGTTGCGAAACCACGACGTATTGGGGTCGAAGGTGGCCGTAACGGTGCTGCTGAATACGTAGTCCTTGCAGGCCGCATCGGCTTTGATGTTAGACGAAGTAGAGGCTGACAACGGGTCGCCCAGTGGGGCGCGGGCCTGGAAATCGGCCAGCGTGAGGCGGCGTTCGGCCGACCAAGTTATCAGCGGGGCAGCGGGTTTGGCCGCCGGGGCCTGGCGGGCTGGGCCAGCCGCGGGGCTTTGCAGCAGCCCAACCAACAGCAGTGGAAAAAGGAATGAATGCATCGAAAATAGGGAAAAGACAGCCGTGATTTATTGGCTGTCATCCTGCGTTGCGCTCAGGATGACAGCCAATAAATGAGCGTCGGTCAAAAACCGTTCCGCCCCGCTACACCAGCTCCGGGGCAGGCACGGGGGCTACGTATTCGGGCGCGGTTTCGCGGCGGAAGCGCACTATGAGCACCACAGCCACGATGCTGAGGCCGACGAGCAGGCCGGTCCACACCCCGGGCGCGCCCAGGCGCAGGCCGAAGCCCAGCCAGTAGCCCAGCGGCAGGGCCACGGCCCAGTAAGCCAACAGCGCCACCACCGAGGGCACCTTCACGTCGCCGAGCCCGCGCAGCGCGCCTAGCCCCACCACCTGCAAGCCGTCGGACACCTGAAACAGGGCCGCAATCAGCAGCAGGGTGCCGGCCTGGGCCACCACGGCCGGGTCGTGGCTATACAGCAGCGGCGCGTGGTGGCGGAACACGATAAACAGCAGTCCCATGCTGCCCATGAAGGCAAAGCCCAGCACGTAGGCCGCCGCGCCGGCCAGGCGCGCCTCGGCCCGGCTGCCCGCGCCCGACAGCCGCCCCACCCGAATGGTGGCCGCCGCCGCAATGCCGCTGGCCGCCATGTAGGTCATCGAAGCCAGGTTGATGGCGACCTGGTGGGCGGCCAGCGGCACCGCGCCCAGCCAGCCAATCATGATGGCCGCCAGGGCAAAAGCCCCAACTTCGAAAGCCATTTGCACGCCAATGGGCGCGCCCAGGTCGAAGAGGCGCAGCAGCGTGGGGCCGTCGGGTAGCCAGTTTTGAATAGCGGCCCGCACGCCGGCCAGGCGCGGGGCCAGCAGTACGTAGGCCCCCATTAGCAGGGCCATCAGCCAGCGCGAAATGAGCGTGGCCCAGGCCGCGCCCATCATGCCCAGCGCGGGCGCGCCCCAGTTCCCAAAAATGAGGGCGTAGCACAAGGCCGCGTTCACCACGTTGGCCCCGATGGACAGCCACATGGCCTGCCGCGTGAGGCCCAGCCCTTCGGCAAATTCGCGGAAGCCCTGAAACAGCATCAGCGGCAGAAACGACCAGCTAATGACCCGCACCCAAGGCGCGGCCAGGGCCTGCACTTCGGGCGGCTGGCCCAGAAAGTGCAGCAGCGTGGGCACCAGCTGCCCCAGCCCTGCCAGCGCCAAGCCGGCCAGCGCGCTCAGCCACACCGACGATACCAGCAGCCGGGCCAAGTCGACAGAGTCACGGCGGCCATCGGCGGCGGCCACCAGGGGCACGCTGCCCATGCTCAGGCCAATACCCAGAATCATGATGACATTCACGCTGTTCACGCCCAGGCTCACAGCGGCCAGCGGCACCGTGCCCAGCTTGCCCACCAGCACCGAATCGACAAACCCTACCAGAATGTGCCCCACCTGCGACAGCACCACCGGGTAGGCCAGCAGCATTGTCGGCCGCCAGTGCGGCCGTAATTTCTCCAACATAACGCCTGTTTTTAATTGGGGCAAAGGTACGCCGACCGTTTTCGGGCCAGAAGTGTCGGGGCGGGGCCGGCCCTAGTCTGGGTAGTCGTACCGTTTCAACAAGGCCGTTCAACGACGGGCGGGGACAAGCCCCGCCCCTACTCGCTTACCAGCCCGGCCCGCAGCCGCACCAGCGCCTCCGTCAGCACCTTTTCCGGCACCGCGTAGGAGAGGCGGACGAAGCCCGGCGCGCCGCAGGTAGCGCCATCTACCACTTCCACGCCGGCCGCCGCCAGCTGCCGCACCAGCGCCGCCGAGGCGTCAGCGGGCGGCAGGCCAGCCGGCAGAAAGCGGCGGAAATCGGCAAACACGTAATAAGTGCCTTCGGGCGCAGCTACTGCCTCGGCCCCGGGCAGGGCCGCTAGGCCGTCGAGCAGCTGTTGCCGGGTGGGCTGCAGCTGCGCGCACAGCACCGCGCCAATGGCTTCGGCGTGCTCGGTGGCGGCCAGCGCGGCTAGCTGGACGGGCACGGGCACGGCCACGCCGGTGGCAAACAGCCGCGCCGCCACGGCCGCCGCCAGCGCGGGTGGGGCCGCCAGGCAGCCCACGCCCCAGCCCGCCAGCGCCAGCGACTTCGAAAACCCGCTCACCACCACGTGCCGGGCGTGGCTGCCCGGCTGGGCCAGCAGCGTGGGCACCGGCGCGGCCCCAAAGCTGATGCCCTCGTAAATCTCGTCGCTCAGCACCCAAAGGCCCGGAAATTCGGCCGTGACAGCCAGCAGGCCGGCCCACTCTGCGGCCGAAAGCACCCGGCCGGTGGGGTTGTTGGGGTTGCTGAGGATGAGCAGGCGCGTGGCCGGCGTGAGGGCCGCCCGCAGCGCCTCCGGCGTGAGGTTGTAATTGTCAGCGGCATCCAACAGCAGCGTCCGCAGCTGGCCCCCGGCCCGGCGCACCAGCTCGCCAAAGCCGAACCAGTTGGGCGTGGGCAGCAGCACGTCGTCGCCGGGCTGCAGCAGCTCGCTCAGCACGGCGAAGAGGCCGGTTTTGGCTCCGGCCGTCACCAGCACGTTTTCGGCTTCCACGCCCGGCGCACCCCGGCGGCGGTAGCGGGCCGCCAGGGCCGCCCGCAGCGCGGGCAAGCCGGCGGCCGGGGCCACGGCCAGCGGTGCGGCCTGTTGTCCGGCCGTAGCCAGCGCGGCAATGGCAGCAGCCAGTGCTACCGGAGGAACGGCAAAGTGGCCGTAGCCCGAGGCCAGGCTGAGGAGCGGAATTGAAGAAGCAGCGTCAGACATGACAGGTTGGTAAATGGACAATGAAAAACGTCATGCTGAGCCTGCCGAAGCATCTCTACCGCAATACTAAAGTTAATTAGTTGCGCAGTAGAGATGCTTCGGCAGGCTCAGCATGACGTTCTGTTTTATCAGACTCTACTTTCTCCGCTACTACCGCGCGGCCAGCACCACGTCGGCAAAGTCGCCGGCGCCGTCGGTGAAAAAGTCGACCACCCGCAGGCCTGCCTCGGCGGCCAGGGCTTCAATCTGGGGGCGGGTGAATTTGTAAGAGTTTTCGGTATGAATAACCTCCCAGGCCGCGAAGTGCACCGTCGTTTCCAACGCTTCGAAGTGAATATTCTGCGCCTCGGTGCTCACAAGGAACGAGCGCACGGCCCCGGTCAGGGGCTCGTAGTCGGTGTAGTGCTGCCAGCGGGCCAGGTCGAAATCGGCCCCCAGCTCGCGGTTGAGGCGGGTGAGCAGGTTCAGGTTGAAGGCGGCCGTGATGCCCTGCGCGTCGTCGTAGGCTGCCCGAATGCGGCGCGGGTCCTTCCGCAAATCAAACCCGATGAGCAGGCGGTCATCGGCCCCGAGCGGGGTGGCCAGCTGGCGCAGGAAATCGAGCCGCTCGGCCGGCCCGAAGTTGCCGATGTTCGAGCCCAGAAACAGCACCGCTTTGCGGCCGGGCTGGGTGCGCAGCTGGTCAAGCGCGTCGGCGTAGCTCTCCACTACGGGCACCACGCGCAAGGCCGGCAGCTCGGCGGCCAGCGTGGCCACCAGCCCGCTCATGGCCCCGGCCGAAATATCGACGGGGGCATAGGTGAAGTCAGAATTGGCAGCCAGCAGCTCGCGCAGCAGCAGCTTGGTTTTGGCGCCATCGCCAGCTCCCAGCTCCACCAGTGTAAACGGCTCGCCGGCGGTGCCGCCCAGCGCCGCCCCAATGGCCGCCCCGTGCGTCCGGAAAATGGCAAATTCGGCCCGCGTGGGGTAATACTCAGGCAGCGCCATTATTTGCTGAAACAGGCGGCTGCCCGCGTCGTCGTAGAAATACATCGACGACAGCGCTTTGGGGTTACGGGCCAGGCCTTCGGCCACGTGCCGGGCCAGGTCGGTCAATTCAGTTGTCATGTAACAAGTAACATGTAGCAGTTGCCGACTTTGCGCGCCCGGCTACTTGTGGTAGTTGGCCGGACGGAAAGGCAGCAGCAGTGCGGATGGGAAAAGAAGCGGAAGAAAGAACTGTTAAATGTTACTGGTCAGACGACCGGGCCAGCCGCAGGCCCGTGAACTGCCAGCGCTTGTCGGCGTGAAAAAAATTGCGGTAGCTGATGCGAATGTGGCTTTCGGGCGTGGCACACGAGCCGCCGCGCAGCACCAGCTGGTTCACCATAAACTTGCCGTTGTACTCGCCCAGCGCCCCGGCGGCGCGGGTGTAGCCCGGGTAGGCGTGGTAGGCCGAGTAGGTCCATTCCCAGCAGTCGCCCAGCAGCTGGTGGCATTGGGTGGGGTCGGCATCGGCGGGCAAAGGCTGCGGGTCGAATAGGCTGCTTTCGAGCCAGGTGCCGGCGGCGGTAGTGGGTTCGAAGTGGCGGGCAGCGGCTTCCCACTCGGCCTCGGTGGGCAGGCGCGCCCCGGCCCAGTTGGCGTAGGCGTCGGCCTCGTAAAAGCTGATGTGCGTGACCGGCGCGGCCAGTTCCACCGGCCGCAGCCCGTGGTGCGTGAAGCGGAACCAGCCGCCTTGCTGCCGCACCCAGTACAGCGGGGCTTCCCAGCCTTGCGCCTGCGCCAGGTCCCAGCCCTCTCCCATCCAGTAGCGGAAATCGCGGTAGCCCCCGGCCTCGATGAAAGCCAGGTATTCGGCGTTGGTCACGAGGCGGTTTTGCAGCTCGAAGGGCACCAGCAGCACGTCGTGGGCCGCCAGTTCATTATCGAAGCAAAACCCTTCCTCCTGAAACCCAATGCGGTGTACCCCGCCCGGCACCGGCAGCCACTGCGCTGCGCTCGTGGAGTTAAAAGTTAAAAGTGAGGAATTAAGAATTGATTCGGCAGATGCTTCGGCTTCAGTTGAATTAACCCTTAGCTCTTCACTTTTAACTTTTAACTCCAAATAAGCCGGGGCCAGCGGGCTGGTGCTGAGAATGTACTTGATGTCGGTGGCCAGCAGCTCCTGGTGCTGCTGCTCGTGCTGCAGGCCCAGCTCCAGCAGCTCGAAAAACACTTCGGGCAGGCTGGCCTCATTTTCCAGCAGGGCCAGCAGGGCAGCATCGACGTGGGCGCGGTAGGCTAGCACCTCGGCCAGGGCCGGGCGCGAGAGCGTGCCGCGGTCGGCGCGGTTCACGCGCGAGCCCAGCGAGTTGTAGTAGGAATTGAACAGGTAGGCGTACTGCGGGTGGAATTCCTGGTAGCCCGGCGCGTACTCGCGCAGCAGAAACGTTTCCCAAAACCAGGTGGTGTGGGCCAGGTGCCACTTGGGCGGGCTCACGTCGAGCGTGGGCTGCACCACCGTGTCTTCGGGCAGCAGGGGGGCGCACAGGACCGTGCTCTGGGCACGCACGGCGCGGTAGCGAACGGCCCAGGCCGGAAGCGCAGCGGCAGAAACAGGCGGCGAGAAGGTAGCGGTGTTGGGCATAAATCGGCGGGCGGTTGAGGCGGGGCGAAGCAGTTTTCAATTGCTAACCGCAAGCCGGGGCCGGAGGTTACGGTCCGGCCACCTCAAGCCAGTTGCGGCGTTGGCTAAACCGGCCCGTCTACTGTCCAGATAAACACGCAGCAGCTCCTCATTAATACGTAGAAGCTCCTCCGTATAAAGTGGCATTTATGCCAGATGGTATTGACTATACCGAACCTAATTCGTGAATTTGTGTACTACTAGCCCGGGTTTTACGGCCCGTTTCATCGCATTTTTCCTCCTTTCCTTTCCCATGGTCGCCAACTCCACCGCCGCCTCGTCGGCTACGCCCGCTCCTACGCCTGCTGCCAAGGCCGCTACCCGCCCCGCCAACCGCGTGGGCACCAAAAGCCGCCGCGGTTTCGCCGCCATGAGCCCCGAAACCCAGCGCCGCATTGCCAGCGAAGGCGGCAAAGCCTCGCACGCCAGCGGCCGCGGCCACCGCTTCTCGGCCGATGAGGCCCGCGACGCCGGCCGCAAAGGCGGCCTCGTGAGCCGCCGCGGCAAAGCCACCAACGGCAACGGCAACGCTAACGCTTAAGCCTGCGGGTACCACCGGGCGGCCGCATCTTTGCGGCATGTTGCACCTTCAGTTCTCTCAGCGCGTCCTGCGCTTCAATTTTCCGGCCCGCACTTCGCGCGGGGCTCTGGCCGAACACGTGGCCTGGTACCTGCACCTCGCCCACTCCGATAATCCCGCGATAATCGGAGTGGGCGAGGCTGCGCCATTGGCGGGCCTCAGTCCCGACTACGGCCCGGGCTTTGCCGGAGCCATTGCGGGCCTGTGCGAGCGCGTGAACGCGGCCGGGCTCGATGCACTGGCCTTGGCAGAGGTGCCGGCGCTGGTTGGCCCCGGGTGGCCGGCCCTCACGTTCGCGCTCGAAACTGCCGTGCTCGACCTGGCCAACGGCGGCCGGCAGCAGCTCTACGTCAACGCGTTCAGCCAGGGCCGCGAAGCGTTGCCTATCAACGGCTTGGTGTGGATGGGCGATGCCGGCTTCATGCGCGAGCAGATTCAGCAGAAGCTGGCGGCGGGCTACTCCTGCCTCAAGCTAAAGATTGGCAGCCTGGATTTTGCTACCGAGCTGGCCATCATTGCGGAAATCCGCGCCGTAGCCGGCCCCGAACAGCTCACCCTCCGCGTCGATGCCAACGGCGCTTTTGGGCCGGCCGATGCCCCGCGCAAGCTGGCGCAGCTGGCCGAGTTTGGGCTGCATTCCATCGAGCAGCCCATTGCGGCCGGGCAGGCGGCTGCCCTGGCCGCCCTCTGCCGTGTTTCGCCCCTGCCCATTGCTCTCGATGAAGAGCTGATTGGCGTGACCGACCCGGCCACCCAGGCAGCGCTGCTCGATGACCTCCGGCCGGCTTACATCGTGCTCAAGCCCACCTTGCTGGGCGGCCACGCCGCCACCCGCCATTGGATTGCCCTGGCCGAAGCGCGCGGCCTGGGCTGGTGGCTCACCTCGGCCCTGGAATCGAACGTGGGCCTGAATGCCGTGGCCCAGCTCACGGGCGAATACGATGTGCACGGCTTTCCGCAGGGCCTGGGCACCGGCCAGCTCTACCATAACAATGTTGAAGCGCCGCTGCACGTGAGCGGCGGGGCCCTGCGCTACGACCCGGCCGGCCCTTGGGAATTGCCGGAGTAGGCGGCTGTTGGCCATGTGCTGCGATAAGCATAACTTTTCGCGTTACTTGCGGCCTATTCAACAGCCTTATAATCATGCTCAGTCTGCGTGCGGTGTGTTTGCTGCTTTGCCTGGCGCTATGGGGCCTGGGTGGCACTGCGGTTCGCGCGCAGGCTCCTCCCAATTCAGCACCCTTTGTGCTGGAAAATCCCCGGCACCAGCGGGTCTTCATTCCGGTACAGGTGCAGCGCAATCTGCTGGTTATTTCGGCCTACATCAACGGCCGCGGCCCTTACAATTTCCTGCTCGATACCGGGGTGGCCATGTCCATTCTCACCTCGAACACCCTGGCCGATTCGTTGGGCCTGCGCCACGGCGAGCAATTGCGCATTGTGGGGGCTGGGGGCGGCGATACCGGCCTGCTGGCCTACCAGGCCGACAGTGTGCGCATCAGCATGCCCGGCGTGGTGGCCTCGCGCATGAGCTGGGTGGTGCTGGCCGATAACCTGCTCGACCTTTCCGGCTTCGTGGGCACCCGTATTCACGGCATCATCGGGTCGGAGCTGTTTCGCAGCTTCGTGGTTACGCTGCTGGTCGAAGAGGGGCGCATTGAGCTCACCAATCCGGCGGCTTACCGTGCGCCCCGTGGCCGGCGCTGGACCAGCCTTCCGCTTTCGCTGGAACGCAACAAAGCGTACATCACCACGCCGGTGCAGCTCAACGACACGCTCACCATGCCCCTGAAGCTGGTGCTCGACACCGGGGCCAGCCACGCGCTGTCGCTGGAACTCGACTCGAACCCGCACCTGGTGGGGCCGGCCCAACGCCTGCCCACCGACCTCGGCCGTGGCCTCTCCGGCATCGTGCGCGGCTATCTGGGCCGCGTGCCAAAGCTCCGGCTGGGGCGCTACGAGTTGCGCTCGGTGCTCACCTCTTACCCCGAGGCCGGCGATGTACACCGCCGCATCGACGTGCCCCGCAACGGCAACGTGGGGTATGAGCTGCTCAAACGCTTCACCACCGTCATCGATTACCCGCACCAGCGCCTGCTGCTGCGGCCCAACATGCGCTTCCGCGATGCGTTCGAGCACGACATGTGCGGCATCGACCTGCTGGCCACAGGCACCGATTATCGCCGCTTCCTGGTGTTGCGGGTGATGCCTGATTCGCCGGCGGCCCTGGCTGGTTTGCGCGTCGACGACGAGCTCATCAGCATCAACCTGCTGCCGGCCAGCGCTTATTCGCTCACCGAGCTCAGCCGCATCATGCACTCGCAGGATGGCCGCACCCTGTTCCTCGTGTTGCGCCGCGCCGATGGCGAGCTGCTTTCTACCACCCTGCGCCTCAAACGCCAGATTTAGGTTGTTGACCGGCCCGCGGCCGTACCTTCGGGCCACCATTCATCATCCCGTTTTCTAGTTTATGACTGCTCGACTTTTGCTCCAGCTGGCCGGCCTGTTTGGCGCGCTGGGCGTGGCCATCGGGGCCTTCGGGGCCCACGCCCTGCACGACACGCTGGTGCGCGCCGGCCGCCTCGACACCTTCGAAACCGCCGTGCGCTACCAGTTTTACCACGCCCTGGCCCTGCTGGCCATTGGGGCGCTGTGGGCGGCCCGGCCCGAGCTGCGCGCCCTGGGCACCACCGGCATGCTGTGGGCCGGCGGCATCGTGGTGTTCAGCGGCTCGCTCTATGCACTGTGTTTCACGGGCATTACCAAGCTGGGGGCGGTGGCCCCCATCGGCGGCCTGCTGCTACTGGGCGGCTGGGTGAGCCTGCTGCTGGCCGTGCGCGAGCTGTAGTCGCAATTGGCAACGATAAAAAAAGGCCTTCCGCACGTGCGGAAGGCCTTTTTTGTTGTTTCGACGGAGGGGGGAATCTGGATAAATCCGGAAAACGATATTTCCTCAGATTCCTCCTGCGTCGGAATGACAAATTGAAAAGTTAGTTTTTCACTTTGGCTTTCATTTTGCCGGCGTCGCCTTTCACTTTGGTTTTGTTGCCGTCGTCTTTCATTTTCACGTCGCCCGACGTGGTCATGGCGGGCGTAGCGTTGGCCGTCGCGGCGGCCTCTTTCACTTCGCCAACCAGCGACACGGTGGTGCTGCCAGCGGTGGCGTTCGACTCAATGGTCAGCACTTTGTTCTGCATGCCCATTTTGCCGGTCGAGTTGAAGTGGGCCGAGATGGTGCCGGTTTTGCCGGGCAGCACGGGGGCTTTGGTCCATTCCGGAGTAGTGCAGCCGCAGCTCACGCCAATGTTGGAGATGACGAGGGGGGCGGTGCCCGTGTTCTTGAACTTAAAGGTGTGGTCGACGGTGCCACCGGCTACCACCGAGCCGAAGTCGTATTTCACTTCTTCGAAGGTGATGGCGGGGCCGGCGACCGGGCCCACCGGCTTAGCGGCCGTGGTCTGGGCGTGGGTGGTGGTGTAGGCAGCAGCCGTCAGGCTCAGGGCGAGAAGCAAGGTTTTTTTCATGGGATGCAATTGAAAAGAGGGATGATGAAGGGTTGGCGTTGAACAAATTTAGGGTTTTCGCCGGGCCTCGCAAATTTACGACCAAAGTGCGCCGCCCTTCCTGAAGACCCGATGAAGCCCGGTTCGGTTCCCGGGCTAGTCTTCGGGCGGCGGGTCGCCCACCAGCTGCTGCTGGAAATTGAGCAGAAACAGCCGCTCCGAGGCCCGCGTGATGGCGGTGTAGAGCCAGCGGGCAAACTCGCCGGCCAGCGGCTCGTCGGGTTTCAGAAAGCCGTGGTCGACGAACACGGCCTGCCACTGCCCGCCCTGAGCCTTGTGGCACGTCAGGGCGTAGGCAAATTTTATCTGCAAGGCGTTCAGGTACGGGTCCTTGCGCATTTCCTTGTAGCGCTCGGCCTTGGTGGGCAGGTGGGCATAATCCTCGCTCACGGCCAGGTACAGGGCGTTGTTGCGGTCGGAAGGCAGGGCCGGGCTTTCGGTGTGCAGCGTGTCGAGCAGCAGCTTCACCTCGATTTCGGGCTCGTCGGGGTAGTCCACCAGCCGCACCTGGGCCTGCGCGAAGTGGAAGCCGTACATCTCCTCACGCCGAATAACCTTGCTGATTTGCAGGAAGTCGCCGTTGGCCAGAAAGCCGATTTCTGAATCCTTCGGCAGCCAGAAATAGTTGTTGCGCACCACCATCAGGTAGTCGCCGCCCTCAATCTCCTCCTCCGCATCAAACAAGGCCCGCCGGATGAGCTGGTTGTACTGGTTGGCGTTGCGGTTTGAGCGGCAGATGATGGTGGTATTTTCGTGGCCGTAGTTGCGGTAGGCCCAGCGCAGGCCGTCCTCCAGCTTGTCGCCGCCCATCTTGAAAATGTCGCGGAAGCCCTGCGTGTGCAGCTGAATCTTGGGCACTTCCTCGCGCAATTCCTCACGCAATTCCGTGGCATTCACCAAAATACCCGATTCCTGGGCTTGGCGCATCACCTGGCGCAGTTCCACGTGGTTCACGTCGGCCCGGAAGCGGTGGGCCAGCAGCTCGGGGTCGAGGGCCGGGCTCAGAAGCTGGCCCACCGGCGGCAGCTGCGCGGTATCGCCGATGAGCAGCAGCTTGTTGCTCGTTTTCTCGAACACGAAACCCATCAAATCATCAAGCAGCCCGTTTTCGCCGAAAGCTTTCTCGTCCGAAATCATCGAGGCCTCGTCCACGATGTAGAGCGTTTGCTCCACGCGGTTGGGCTGGCGCTGGAAGTTGAGCCGCTCGCTGGGCGCGCCGCTGGTCTGGCGGTAAATCTTCTTGTGAATGGTGCTGGCGGCCACGCCCGCGTAGCCGGCCATCACCTTCGCTGCGCGCCCCGTCGGGGCCATCAGGGTGTATTTGCGCTGCATTTTGTGCAGCCACTGCACCAGCGCGCTCACCACGGTGGTTTTGCCGGTGCCCGCGTAGCCGCGCAGCACAAATACCTTGCGGCCCGGCAGCTGGTCTTTCAGGAAAGCATCGAGCTGGGTAAAAAGCAGGGCCTGGTCGTCGGTGGGCGCGTAGGGGAAATAGTCGCGAACGGACGGGGTGCGGAGGGAAAGCATCAGCGAAAAAGGAAAGCGGCGGGGTGAACTTCGTCCGCCAAAAGTGCGTATATTTGTATCGGATGGGGTGAAAGCCCTGACCCCCCGGGGAGATGCAGCATGCTGCGCTCCCCATTTTTTTTAGCCCATTTTGCCGCGAAAGGTATTGTTAAGAATTTCGGGCCGGCTGAAATGGTGCAACACATCGGCGAGCAAAACGGCTACTTCCAGAATATTTTCGGCCCGGCGCACCCGGCCGTGAATGGCCTGCTCCAGCACTTGAATGTCGAACTCTTCAACCACTTGCAGTAGCACCCGGGCAGCCTGACGGTTGGCTCCCCGCAAGGCACGGTCAATGGCGTTGGCGGTGCGGCCTTCGGGCACTTTAAACTCCCATTCTACCCCATTGCGGCTGGCATCAGGGCTTTTCACATTTCGTAAATCCAACACCGGCAGCAAACGCACCCGTTCCCCGCGCGCCGCCAGAAACAGGGCAATGGGAATATTCTGCCGGCTTTCGAGCTTGCCGTGGGTTTCGTGCATATCCACAAAGCTGCCATCCACTCCCTGAAAGAGCCGGAAATAGCCAGCCAGCGGCCCGTCCTCCCCGGCGCTACTCACGGCTGCGGGGCAGGCTCCACCACCGCCATGGTGGCGCTGGCTTTGGCAATTAGCAGCTCGTCGCACCATACTTCGGCCTCGCAGAAATGCAGGCGGCGGCCAGCCTTCAGCACCCAGCCAATGGCCCGCAGGCGCTGCCCCACGCCGGGGTGCAGGTACGACACGCGCAAATCGGCCGTGACAAGGCCGTAATTATCCGGGATGAGGGTAACGGCCGAAAAACCCGCCACGAGGTCGGCGAGCGTGGCCACCAGGCCGCCGTGCGCGAAACCGCGCTGCTGCTGGTGCTGCTGCTGTAAGGCCAGCTCGGCCTCGACGCGGCCGGACGTGATGACAGTAAGGTCGGCCCCGATGAGGTGCATGAAATGCTGGCGCTCCAGCTTGCGCCGGATGCGGATTTCGAGGTCGCTGGAGGCGTCAGAATTAATATTTTCGGTAGATGATTGATTAACAGAAGACACGAACTGAGAAAGTTGAGTTAAGTAAAAGCGGAGACTATGGACAAGCACCGCAAATTTTTATACCGCCTTGTACCAAGCCAAAGCCGTTTTAACTTTTTAGACCTGTAAAACGGCTTTGGTGAGGTGACAGAGGCATTCGGGCGCCCGTTCCGCCAAAGGTACTGGCTTGGCTGCCGGGCCCCTATCTTTCGGCCTTACTTTCGCTTCGAACGCCATGATGGAACCCGGGCCGGCCATGCAGTATGTAGTAGCGGGCGCGCTGGGCCTGGGGCTGGCGGCGTGCAGCGGCTTCCGGGTGTTTGTGCCGCTGCTGGCAGCCAGCCTGGCCTACCATACCGGCTACCTCGCACCGGCAGCGGGCTTTGCCTGGCTGGGAACCTGGGCGGCCCTTATCGCACTGACCACAGCCACCGTGGCCGAAATCGCGGGCTACTACGTGCCCTTCGTCGACCACCTGCTCGATACCATCACCACGCCGGCTTCTTTTATTGCGGGCACCATTCTGATGACATCGGCTCTCCCCCACCTCGACCCCACGCTGCGCTGGACCCTAGGCATGCTGGTAGGCGGTGGTACGGCCGGGCTGGTGCAAACCGGCACTGCCCTGCTGCGCGGTGCTTCCACGGCTACTACTGGTGGCCTGGGCAACCCGGTGCTGGCGACCGTCGAAAACACGGCGGCCGTGGGCGGCGTGGTCCTCACGCTGCTGTTGCCGCTGCTGGCGGCGGGGATGGTAGTGCTGCTGCTCGTGTATATTCTCAGCCGGTTGCGGCGCTGGCGGGCGCGGCGCCGGGCTGCCAAGGTGCCATTGGCTTCCACGCCGCGTTAAAACGTAGGCGTGCTCTTGGTTAAAAAGCTGGCAGTAGGTGCGCAGCAGCGGCAGCTTCATTTTTTCATCATGTAGGCAAAACAATGTGGCGGGCGGGCCGTTAGTCGGGCAAGCCCATTGGGCTGTTCCTTTTCGTTCCTTTAGCTCCTGCCATGCTGCCTGCTTCCCATTCCGATTTTTCCGATGCCTTGCTCCAGGCCTACGCTGGCCGCGTGCGGGTGCGCGTGGGCGGGCTGCTGCTGCGCGAGGGCACGATGCTGCTGGCTGCCCATCGGGGCCTGCTGCCCGACCAGGCCGCTTTCTGGTCGCCACCGGGCGGTGGGTGGCAGTTCGGCGAAAGTTTGAAAGAAGCTCTGGTGCGCGAGTTTCGCGAAGAAACCGGGCTGGCGGTGCGCGTGGGCCGCTTCCTGCACCTGCACGAGTTCAGCCAGGGCCCGCTGCAGGCGCTGGAGTTATTTTTTGAGGTACTGGCCGACGACCACCAGGCCGCCGAACTGGGCCACGACCCCGAGCATGCCCCCGATGCCCAGCTACTGACCGAGCTGCAGTGGTTTGCTCCGCGGCAGCTGCAGCAACTGCCGCCCGCCCAGCTGCACCCCGTGCTACGGCTGGTGCTCAGCCCCGACGATATTTTTGTGCCGCAGCTGCGCTTTTCGTAGTCCATCAGCCTTTCAGGCCCTGAACCGGGCTTGTTGCGATGCCGTTTGCTGCGGCCAGGCCGTATCTTTAGCCCCGGCCGACCGGCCGGTTTTAGCTTCGATTCGTGCCTGCATCTGCTTCTTTCCCTGTTTCTGCACCGTCATCGGGCACACCTTCAGCGCTGCTGCAACTGCGCGATGAAACCTTCGACCCCGCCAACGCCGCAGCCTACAACCTGTACCTTCTGGCCGGCCCCGCCCGCCTCTACGTGGCCGTGGCCGACGTGGAGCGGCGCAAATTTGTGGTGCTTGAAGAATACCAACTGCCAGCCGGCGGCGTGCCCGCCCTGGCCAACCAGCACGATTTCCTGAGCCTGCGCGGCTGGAACGCCGTGCGGCTGGCCGTTACGGGCCGGGCCTTCACGCTGCTGCCCGCGCCGCTGTTTCGGGCCGGTGATGAAGCCGCCGCCCTGCGCCTGCACCACACGCCCTCGCCCACCGAAACCATCCGGCACACCACCCACCCCGGCCTGGAGCTGGTGAACGTGTTTGCCACCGATGCCGCGCTGGCAAGCTGGCTTACCGCCACTTACGGCGCCACCGGCCGCCTGCTGCACCACACCAGTGCGCTGCTGGCCGGCCTCGTGAACCAGCGCGGGGCGGCCTCGCAGCGCCGCCTCTACCTCAACCCCGGCCAGCAGGAACTTACGCTCGTGGTACTGGGCCAGCACCTCGAATACTGCAACGTGTTTCCCTGCACCACCGCCGAAGACGTGGTGTACTACACCATTCTGGTGATGCAGGAGCTGGCCCTCGACCCCGACCAGGACGACGTGACCGTGTGGGGCGACCTCACGCCCGATTCGGCCGTGTTCAGCCTGCTGCGCACCTACGTGCGCAACGTGCACTTCGGCTCCCGCCCCCCCAACGTGCAGTACAGCTACCGCCTGAACGACGTGTTCGAATACCGCTATTTCGACTTGTTCAGCCTGCACTTTGCCTAATTAAGAGGGTTGAGTTTTAAGGGTTGAATGTTGAGTTAGAAAGAGCCTAACAGACACCATTCTACCCATTAAAAACTCAACATTCAACCCTTAAGAATCAACCTTTCCAATGTCCCGCATTGCCCTTTTCCCCGGCTCGTTCGACCCCTTCACCACCGGGCACCTCGATATTGTGCGGCGCGGACTGGGGCTATTCGATGAAGTCATTGTTGCGCTGGGCACCAACAGCGCTAAGCAGCGCTACCTGCCCGCCGAGCAAATGCAGACGCTCATTGCGGGCTTGTTTGCCGATGAGCCGCGCGTATCGGTGCAGCTCTATCAGGGGCTTACGGCCGAGTTTGCGCGGGCTACCGGAGCGCGCTACCTGCTGCGCGGCCTGCGCAACAGCCCCGATTTCGAGTACGAGAAGCCCATTGCCTACGGCAACCAACACGTTTTTCCGGAGTTGGAAACGGTGTTTTTGCTGACTTCGCCCACGCTGGGGGCTGTCAGCAGCACCATTATTCGCGACCTGCACCGGTTTGGGGCCGATGTGTCGGCGTTTGTGCCGTTTGCGCTGCCGCCTCGGGCGGGCTAGTGGGTGCTTACTGCAGCGGCTTGGGGTCGAGCGGCACCACCCGCAGGCCCAGCATTTGCGTGGGGCGGCGGGCGTGAAACACCGGCAGCAATAAATAATTGCTGGCTTCAGCCGACAAACCGGCGCGCTGCATTAGCAGGTCTTCATTGCTGCCCAGCAGCAGCAAGTCGTTGAAGCGGCGAGTGCCGGCATCGTAACTTACCAGCACATCGAGGCTCCGATAGCGGAAAAACTGCAACGAATCGGAAGGTTCAGCGCTGGGCAGCTGGCTCAGCAGTGCCTGCACCGAGGAAGGTATAGGCTGCGGCGGCCCTAGCTTGCGCGCCAGCGCATCCACGGAAAGGCTCAGCAAGGCGGGCACAGCAACCACGGCCCGCACGGGCGGCGACACGGCGGGCCGGGCAATGGCCGGATGGCCGGGCTCCTGCACGGGCTCGTTCGAGTGCGAGCACGCGGCCGCCAGCGCGAGCAGCGCCACGCCGGCTATTCCCTTGCTGAGTACACGTTTTAGCCCCATATCCACGAAGATACGGCGCTAAACGGCTATTTCGCTTTGGCTTCTTTGGTGGGCTTGCCGGCTATCTCGCTCAGGTAGTGGCGCACTACCAGCGCGATGGAGGCGTAAGAGTCTTCCAGTTTGGCCAGGGCTTCCTGGGGCGACATCCAGCGCACTTCCTCGATGTACTCCTCCGTCTGCGGCTTCATCAGGCTGTCGTCGAGGCACTTCATCAGGAACCAGCTGGTTTTCTTCAGCATCTTGTTGCCTTTGTAGGCATAGCTGTGCCAGGTGCTGGGCAACTCTTCGCCGAGTTCCAGCTTGATGTTGGTTTCCTCTTCCACTTCGCGCAGGGCGCCAGCGGCCTGGTCTTCGTCACTCTTGAGCTTGCCCTTGGGCAAATCCCACTTGCCGAGGCGGTAAATCATCAGCACCTGGTCGCCCTTCACCACGAGCCCGCCGCCGGCTTTGGCAATCTTGAACTGGTCTTTGAGGTGCAAGGTGATGAATTTCTTTTTCTTCACCAGCATGGTCAGCGACTTCAGCTTTTTCAGCTTTTTCACTTCCATCAGGCGCAGCAGGCGGTCGATAAATAGCGGCCCGGCATCGCGCACGAGTACGTCGCCGATGAGGTCCTTCGACGTAAAATCGTCGTCTGGATTCAGCACGAGGTCGTACTTATGCTTGTACACTTTTTCGCTGAGCTTTTTGATAACCAGCGGAATGTCGTTGATGAAAATGTTCATCGGGATAGGCGGCTTGGAAAAACAGACGTCGGGCAAACAGGGGCTGCCGGCATCCAAAGAAAAAAGAGAATATAGCGGAAGGCAGCGGCCGCAAGATACGGGGCCGAACCGATTTCGCGGCCCGCCCCATCTTTGCAGCATGACGCACATAGGCCTGCTTTCCGACACCCACAGCTATTTCGACGAGCGTATTGCGCATCATCTGCGCGGCTGCGACGAAATCTGGCACGCCGGCGATTTCGGCGACGCCCGCGTGGTGGACGAATTGCAGGCCCTCGCGCCGCAGTTTCGGGGCGTGTACGGCAATATCGACGGCACGGACGTGCGAAGGACCCAGCCGCTGGTGCAAGACTTTGAGGTTGAGGGCCTGCGCGTCGTAATTACTCACATCGGCGGCTACCCGGGGCACTACGCGCCCGCCGCCCGGCCCCTGCTCGATGCCACCCACCCCGGCCTGTTCGTGACGGGCCACTCCCACATTCTGCGCGTGATGCCCGACCCGCGCCGCCACCTGCTGCACCTGAACCCCGGTGCGGCCGGCCGCCACGGCTTCCACCAGGTGCGCACGCTGCTGCGTTTCGGTATTGATGGTGGCAAGGTGGTGAATTTGCAGGCCGTGGAGCTAGGCAAGCGGGCGGGATAGTGGCTTGCATAAGCCTGTGCATCATCTCCCCGACCGCGGCAAAACCAACAAGCCCCGCTACCTGCAACACAGGAAACGGGGCTCGTTGAAACCTTGAACTGCTGGCCCGAGGGCCGCAACTACGTAATTACAGCGCGATTTCGGGCTTGGGGTGCTCGCCTTCCTGACCGTCGGCGTTCACCGGCTTGGTCTCGGCATCAGCAGCGTCGAACGCCTCGGCGTTGGCAGCAGCGGCTTTCTTGGCAGGAGCCTTCTTAGCGGGGGCTTCGGCAGCAGGAGCAGCAGCACCGTTGGTGGTGAAGCGCGATTTCAGCTCTTCCAGGTCCACGTTTTTCAGTACGGGCGTGCGGAGCAACTCCTTAATGATGTGCTGCTTGTTGTTGGCGCGGGCAATGTTCTTGCGGTGTTTGCGCTTGAGGCGGGTAACGGTCATGGTACCGGAATGATTAGAATCTAGGGGCTTACGAAACGGAGGGCAAAAGTAAGGCTTTCTGGTGGAAAGTGCAAGCCCGCGAGGCATTTTGCTGAATGACTGTGGATTTGGCCCGAATGCAACCGCGCCGCGCCGGGCGCTACTTTTGCGGCACAGGCTGCGCATCAGCGGCCGTTTGCCCGGCTTGCCCGGCCTCTCCTCCAATTCGCCTATTAGCACTTTCCGATGGCTGTTGAAACCCCTGCCCTGCCCGTTATCGACCTGCGCTCCGATACCGTGACGCGCCCCACCCCCGCCATGCTGGCCGCCATGTGGGCTGCGCCGGTGGGCGACGACGTGTACGAGGAAGACCCCACCGTGCGCCGCCTCGAAGAAGCCGCCGCCGCCCGCTTCGGCCTTGAAGCCGGCCTGTTCTGCCCCTCGGGCACCATGACCAACCAGATTGCCATCAAGGCCCACACCGAACCGCTGAGCGAGGTAATTTGTGAGCAGACGGCCCACGTGTACCTGTGGGAAGTGGGCGGCATCGCGTTCCATTCGGGCGCATCGGTGGCGCTGCTGCCCGGCAACCGGGGCCGCCTCACCGCCGCGCAGGTGGAGGGCGCTATTCGGGCCGAAAACGTGCATTACCCCACCACCCGCCTAGTGTGCCTGGAGAACACGCACAACCGCGGCGGCGGCAGCTGCTACGCCCTGGAGGACTTGCAGACCATTAGCGAGGTGGCGAAGAAGCACGGGCTGGCGCGGCACCTCGACGGGGCACGTATTTTCAATGCGCTGGTGGCTACCGGGCAGCGCAGCGAAGATTACGGCCAGTATTTCGACTCGATTTCGGTGTGTTTGAGCAAGGGGTTGGGCGCGCCGGTGGGCTCGGTGCTGCTGGGCTCGAAGGCGTTTATTCAGAAGTGCAAGCGCATCCGCAAGGTGATGGGCGGCGGGTGGCGGCAGGCTGGCTATCTGGCCGCGGCCGGCCTTTACGCGCTCGAAAACCACGTCGACCGCCTGGCCGACGACCATCGCCGCGCTACCCAACTGGCCACTACGCTGCGCCAGCAGCCCTACGTGGCCGAGGTGCTGAATCCGGAAACCAACCTCGTCATCTTCCGCCTGCACGACGTGCAGCCGGCCGCTGGTTTCCTGGCCACGCTGGAGGCGCAGGGCATCCGGGCCAGCAGCTTCGGGCCGCAGTGGATTCGCTTCGTGACGCACCTGGACGTGGACGACGCGATGGTAGCACGCATTGAGGCGGTGCTGGCAGGAATGGGCGAATGAGTACCCCGGCCTGTCATCCTGAGCGCAGCGAAGGACCTTATCATTCTAGAACAAACTGTTCGGGCGTGATAAGGTCCTTCGCTGCGCTCAGGATGACAAACGTATTCGTCATCCTCATTTACACCAACCGCTTTGGACCTCTACACCGCCCTGGCGCTGCTGCTTGTTATCGCCGCCGCGTTTGCCTACGTCAACCTGCGCTTTCTGAAAATGCCCACGGCCATCGGGCTGATGGTGCTGGGGCTGGTGGCGTCGCTGGCGCTGGTGGGGCTGGCGCGCTTCGAGGTGAAGCCGGTGCTGGAGTTTGCCCGGCTGGTGAACAAGCTCGATTTCAGCACCATCGTGATGCAGGTAATGCTGGGGTTTCTGCTGTTTGCGGGGGCTATTCACGTCGATACGCGGCGGCTGGGGCGGCTGCGCTGGCCGGTGAGCGTGCTGGCGCTGGTGGGCACGCCGCTGAGCACGGGCCTGGTGGCCGGGGCCATGTACCTGCTGCTGCCGTGGCTGGGGCTGCCCACGCCGTTCATCTACTGTCTGCTGTTTGGGGCGCTGATTTCGCCCACCGACCCCGTCGCCGTGCTCAGCATCCTCACCAAAGCCAATATCCCCAAATCGCTCGAAACCAAGATTGTAGGCGAGTCGCTGTTCAACGACGGCGTGGGCGTGGTGCTGTTTGTGGTGACGCTGGAAATAGCCCTGCTCGGGCCGGGCGAGGTGACGCTGAGCCACGCGCTGGGCGTTTTCCTGCGCGAGACAGTGGGCGGGCTGGCCCTGGGCACGGCGCTGGGGCTGGGCACGGCCTGGCTGCTGCGCTCCATCGACAACTACCAGGTGGAAGTGCTGATGACGCTGGCCCTGGTGGCCGGCGGCACGGCCCTGGCCACGCACCTGCACACCTCGGGCCCGCTGGCCATGGTGATGGCCGGCCTGCTGGTGGGCCACTTCAGCCGCAACAGCGGGATGCTCTCGGAGGAATCGCAGGACTATGTGGACAAATTCTGGGAGCTGATTGATGAAGTGCTGAACGCGCTGTTGTTCGTGCTGATGGGGCTGGAAGTACTGGTGCTGAACCTGCCCGGGCGCACGGTGCTGGCGGGGCTGGCCGGCATTGTGGTGGTGCTGGTGGCGCGAATGGCGGCGGTGGCCCTGCCCCTGGGCCTGCTGCGCGTGCGCGACACGTTCCGCACCTCCGACCACAGCCTGACGGTGCTGACCTGGGGCGGCCTGCGCGGCGGCCTGTCGGTGGCGCTGGCCCTGAGCCTGCCCGCCAGCATGCCGCGCGAGCTGCTGGTGGGCATGACGTATGTGATTGTGGTGTTTTCGATTATCGGCCAGGGGCTGACCATCGGGCCGCTGGTGCGGCGGCTGGGCCTGGGGCAGCCCACAGAAAATTCGGCCGAAAAGCTGGTTTAAATCTTCATCGAAAGGACCTTTCCAACGCGCTTCCGCTGTTTTGCAGGCCATGAATCTATTCTTCATCGGGGATGTGCACGGCTGCTTCCACACGCTCAGCACCCTGCTCAAGCGCTGGAAACCGGCCACCGACCACCTCATCCAGGTCGGCGACCTGGTGGCCCGCGGCAACTACGTTCCGGAAACGGTAGCGCTGGCCCGGCAGCTCAGCGAGCAGTACCCGGCCACCACCACCTTTCTGATGGGCAACCACGAGGCCGAAATGCTGCACCACTACGGTCCGCAAGGCCCGTCGCTGGGCTGGCTGAAGTGGGGCGGCCGCAGCACCACCGAGCAGTACAGGCACAAGCCCAAACTGCTGGCTGAGCACCTGCCCTGGCTGCAGCAGCGCCCGCTGCTGTGGCAGAACGACCACGTGCTGGCCAGCCACGCCGGCATCAGCGCCGCCCCCGATGCCTACGAGCCGACCAGTGCCAACGGGCTGCTATGGGCGCGCGGCCCGCTCAAACGGCTCGATAAATTGCAGGTAGTGGGCCACACGCCGATGGACGACGGCGAGCCCATTCACGACCCCGACTCGCACACCATGTACATTGATACGGGCGCGGTGTTTGGCCGCAACCTCACCGGCCTGCGCCTCTCCCCCACCGGCGCGGTGCTCGATATTATTCTGATTCCCGTCGACCCGCGCGACCTGCCGGTATAAAGTCCGTTCTTCTTTCGCGCCTCTTCTCCCAACAACATGCTCAACCAAGCCGCCATCGAACACCTTTCGGCCGCCGACCCGGTTCTCGGGGCCGTCATTGCCAAAGGCCGCGACATTCACCCGCGGCCGCACGAAGACCTGTACCTGGCCCTGCTGCGCGCCATCGTAAGCCAGCAGATTTCGACCAAAGCTGCGGCCGCTATCTGGAAACGGTTTCAGGCCCTGTTTCCGCCCGAGGGCTACCCCGAGCCGCGCGAAGTGCTAGCCCTGAGCGAGGACGAGCTGCGCGCCGCCGGCCTCTCGCGCCAGAAAGCCGGCTACCTCAAAGCCATTGCCGAGTACAACGAGCGCGGCCTGCTCGACTACGAGCATCTCACCAGCCTCTCCGAAGAGGCTTTCACGCAGCACCTCACCGCTATCAAAGGCGTGGGCCGCTGGACGGCGCAGATGCTGCAGATGTTTGCCCTCGACCAGCCCGACGTATTTGCCGAAGGCGACCTGGGTGTGCAGAACGCCATGCGCAAGCATTACGGCCTGGAGGAAACCGGGCGGGCGCTGCAAAAACGCATGATTAGCATTGCCGAACCCTGGCGACCCTACCGCTCGCTGGCCTGCAAGTACCTGTGGCAGAGCCTGGACCAGGGCACGCAGGTACCGCCGTCGGTGTAAAAGGCTTTGGGTTAATAAGAAACGCCTGTCATCCTGAGCGCAGCAAAGAACCTTATCACGTTCGAATTAAACGTTCAAACGTGATAAGGTCCTTCGCTGCGCTCAGGATGACAGGCGTTTTCGATTACGAAGCAAAAAAGCCACCCTATCCCCGCACCCTTTCCTTCATGTGAAAAACCTCCTCCTTCACGAATAGCTCGCCTTCCTGCCGCAGAATGGCGAGGTTGTCGATGGTGATTTTGAGGTTGTAGGTTTCCTGGTTGAGGTAGCCGAGGACGGGGCCGAGCAGGTCGGGCGTGGTGTCGTGCAGAGCCAGGGAGATGTGCGGCAGCCAGCAATCGGGGCCGCTGAACTTATCGGTGCGCAGGCACAATGGCGCGGTGGCGGCCAGAATGCGCCGGTGCAGGGCGTTGAGGGCATCGGAGCGCAATACCGGAATGTAGATAACCGGCCGCTCGCCCGGAAACACGCCCAGCCCGGTGGTGAAAGCCGGAAACGGCTCGGTAGCCGCCGCCACGCCGGCCAGCGCCTCCTTGAGGGCGCTGAGCTTGCGCACGCCGGCCAGCTGGTAGGTCAGGTGCGGGTCGAGGGTAGCCTGCACGTCGTCGAGGCCGAATTTTTCTTCGAGCTTTTTGATGACGGCGTTGATGCGCAACACGTGCGGCGGGCTGAGCAGGGAGGTAATGGCGAGCATACTGTCCGATACGGAAACATCGGGGCCCGCGCCGATATCGTGGGCCGTTTCGCCCTGGAAAAGTTGTTTCATCGGCCTTCCGTCAGGCGTTGGTTGAACTGCTGACTCTGTCCGCGCGGGATGCTGAGCGACTGAAAGTCCTCGCCCCGAATGATTTTGGCTAGTTGTACCAGCTGCCCCACGTGCGAGGCATAGTGCGCCACCTGCCGCTGAATGGCCTGCAGCACGGTGTGCGCCTCGCCCCGGATGGTGACGGTGCGCAGCATGTCGTCGGCCCGCAGCTCGTCGAGCAGCGTGAACAGGATGCGCCAAGCGGCCGTCCACTCGGCTTGCAGGGCCGGGATGCCGGCGGCCGTGGCGGGCTCCTCGAACTCCTGGTCGCGCTTGCGGGTAGCTTTTTCACCGTCGGTGGTCAGAAAATTGGTGAAGCGCGAGCGCAGATTGCCCACCATATGCTGCACGATGACGGCCACCGAGTTGCTGCCCGGCGCGGGCTGGTGCAGCCACTCTTCGGGGCTGATTTGGGCCAGCGCCCGGTCGGCCAGGGCTTTGTACTGCTGGAAGTTGTGCCGAAAGGAGGCCAGCAGGGCCTCGCCCACGGCGGCGGAATCGGGAGGAGCTTGCATGCGCCAAATGTAGGCGCGGCAAGTAAAAACTGGCGCAAACAATCGCCCGGCTCCGCCCTTATAAGCACCGTCATGGTCGGGAAACTTCGCAGGTTCATCGACTTAGCCTTATGCTTCACAACCTTGCCCGGGGCTTTCGCCGTTAAGCCCGCTAGTTCTTCAGTTCCGTGTCCGCAACGCCCTCCGATTCTTCCGCTTCCGCCCACTCTATTTCGGAGCCAGTGCGCCCCCGGCGGCGCTGGGTGTGGTGGCTGCTGGGCGTGGCGGCCTTGTTGCTGGCAATCGTGCTGGTAGCCCAGCACCTGCTCGACCCCTGGCTGCGCCGGAAGCTGGAGCAGCAGGTAGCCACCCAAACTCACGGCCAGTACCGCCTGCAGGTGGGCGCGCTGCACACCAGCCTGTGGCAGCGCGCCATCCGGCTCAGCGGCCTGCGCCTGCGCCCGGCCGCCACGGTGGCCGACACGCTGCCCCGCGTGCGGCTCGACGTAGCGCAACTCAACGTGACGGGCATTGGCCTGCTGGCGCTGCTGCGCAAAGGCGTGGTGCCCGTCGACAGCCTGGTGCTGGATTCGGCCCGAATTGAGGTGCTAGCGCTGGCTCAAAAGCCCACTCGCAGTGCGGGCCAGCCGCTGCACGAGCGGCTGCCGCTCAAGCTCAAAGGGCTGGAAATTGGCTACTTCGGCTTGCTGCACACCCAGGCTAACTATCAGCCCGGCGGCGCGGCCGCCCAGCCCACGGCACAATTCCGCCGCGCCGATTTGAGCGCGCAGAACCTGCTCATCAGCGCGGCCGGCGCAGCCGATTCGCAGCGCCTGGGCTACGCCATTGGGTGGAACCTGCAACTGCAACACGCGCAAGGGCAGGCGGCGGGCCACAAGCTGGCCGTGGCTGGGCTGAGTGTTTCGACCGCCGACCAGCGCATCCAACTCGATTCGGGCCGGGTGCGGCCGCTGGGCCCCGCCCGGGCCGGCCAGCCGCGCGTCGATTTGACGCTGCCGCGCCTGCGCCTCACGGGGCTGCGGGCGGGCGCTTTGCAGCACCAGCACCGTTTCCAGGCCGACTCGCTGCTGATTCAGCAGCCGCAGCTTTCTGCGACGCTACCGGGCCAGAATACCGATAAAAGCTCGAAGACAGCCACCGACTACCTTAAAAGTCTGGATTTGGCGCATTTGAATGTGCAGAACGGCTACGTGCATATACAAGACGCAACGACCAACCCGATTATTCGCGGGCTGGAAGTGGCGGGCACGGCCATTCATTTTGATTCGGTGAACGCGCCCAATGCGCGGCGCATTTTCTTCGCCAAAGCCTGGGAAGTGGCTTTGGGCCGCAGCCAGGCCACCGTGGCGGCGCACGCGCTGGCGCTGGGCAGCCTGCATTTGTCCACCTCAAAGGGCACGTTTGATTTGCGTTCGGTACGCATCCGGCCGCCCGCGGCGGGCCAGGGCCAGCCCGGCGGCGTCCGCATCGACCTGACGCTGCCCAGCCTGGCGCTGACGGGCCTTGATGCCCAGGCCCTCCAGCAAAAGCACTTCAAAGCCCAAAGCCTGGTGCTGGACCGCCCCGATTTGCAGTTCACGCCGCCGGTGAAGCCGCCCCCGCCTTTCTGGAAACTGCTGTCGAAAGCGGTGCGGCGCTCCGATTTGGCCGTGGTGCGCGTGCGCCACGGCGACGTGCGCTTCGGGCGCTGGCGGCACGCGCCCCACCTGCGCGACCTGAACGCCACGGGCCGGGGCATCCGCATCGACTCGGCGGCCAATGCCGAACCGACCCGCATTGCCTACGCCCGCGCTTGGCGGCTGAACACCGGCCGGCTGTCGGCCCCGTTCGACCGGCCTTTTTACCGGGCCAGCAGCCAACACGTATTCCTCGACACCGATGCCCACCTGCTGCGTTTCAGCGACATGCTGCTGCGACCCCGGTTTTCGCCGGTGGGCATGAACCTGCACAAGGGCTACCAGGCGCCGGCCGTCACCATTAAAGTGCCGCGCCTCATGCTGGCCGGGCTCGATTTTGTGGGGCTGGTGAACCGGGGCGACTTCCGGATGAAGCGCGCCACCGTGCAAAGCCCGGTCGTGAAAATTGCCTCCGACGGCCGCGGGCCCATCAACCCGAACCGCTCCAAAATCTCGCCCGAGGAAATGCTCAACCTTAAGGTGATTGTTGATGTGCCGCGGCTCGACCTCGTGAACGGCAACCTGTACAGCACCTACCGCAGCCCGCTCACGCCCGTCACGGGTACCATGAACATCAACCGGTTCAACGGCTCGTTCTTCAACCTGAGCAACGACCGGCGGCACCAGACGCCCGCCCGGCCCCTCACCGGCAAGGCCACCACCTACCTGCAGAACCAGTGCCGACTCGATGCGCAGGTGTCCATCTACCTGCTCGACCCGCTGGGCCGCCACCGCATCTGGGGCACGTTTGGGCCGGGCGCGTTCGCCATGCTCAATTCGATGACGGTGCCCACCAAGCTGGTCGAATTCAAAAGCGGCCAGGTGCAGCGCATCCGCTTCGATATGCGCGTGGACCGCAAAGGGGCCACCGGCACCATGTACACCGAATACACCGGCCTGCAAATGAAGCTGCTCGGCTACAAAGACGAGGAAATCAAGAAAACCTTCCTCAAGAATGTCATTTCCAAGGCTGTGAACGTCGTCGTGATTCGCGACCAGAACCCGCGCAAGCGCGGCAAGCTGGTGAGCGGCGAGATGAAGAGCCGCCGCGAGCCGCGCTTTTCGGTGTTTGCGCTCTGGCGGCAGGGCGTGGTAAGCGGCCTGTTCAACAACGTAGGCGTGCCCCAGAAAATAGCCCAGAAGCTGAGCGAAGCCCAGGATGAGGCCCCGCTGCCGCGGTAAGCCCACCCGCAGCGCTTTGCCTTAATACCGCTGGGGCCAGAAGCGCGGCACCCACACGTACCCCATAAAGGTGTGGCAGCGCCCGTACCGGGCCGTTTTGCGGTACAGCAGCGCCCGCACCGGCAGGCGCAGCGGGGTTGAGGCCCACACCAGCCCCTGCCCCAGGCGCTTGGCGCGGTAGCCCAGGCTTAGCCGGTGCAGCTTTTCATTGAAGGCGCGGGGTTCTTCCAGCGCGTGGCGCACGACGGGGCGGTAGTGGGTGGCTTTGGTGGCGACGGTGTATTGGCGGGCCGGCAGCCGGAAACGCTCGTCGCGCAGGGCTTTCAGCATCAGGCCGCGGCTGCGGCTCGTCAGGCCGCTTTTGGTGCGGGTGGGGTCTACCGTCACGCCCACCACTTTGCCTGCTTCGTCGAGGGCAAAAACGAGGGCGGGCAGTGCCTCCTCCAGCTTGCGCATCCGGCTGGCCTTTTCGCGCAGCACCATGCTCAGGCGCTCGTATTCCACGGCCCGTCGGTCCAGGTCGAGGTTGTCCATCTGGTTGTTGAGCTGCCGGAGCGCTGCGGTGGCCTGCCAGCGCGAGGGGCCGCCGTAGTGCAGCCAGTAGTTGCCGGCCAGCGGATGCTTCGAGCCGCTGTCAAGGTTGGTGGGGCAGCGCAGCAGCCGGTCGCGCAACGACACGTAGCCGCTGCCGACGCCCGCCCACACCGGCTGCGCACGAAAACGCAGCGTGGGCGAAAGCCCCGCCCATCTGGCCTGGTCGAAGTCCGGACCCAGGGCATACACCTGCCGCGTTAGGGCCGAATCGAGCGTTGGCAACGGCCGCTGCGCCTGGGCGTGGGCGCCGACGGCCCACAGCAAAGTGGCCACTAGGCCACAGGCGGCCCGCTTAACCCTGTTTTTCACCTGTAGAAGTCCATTGTTCATCCCGTGAAAATAGCCGCTGGCGTGACATGTTGCAAGCCAGGCTCGCCGCACGCAGCCGGCCTGGCTGTTTGCCCTTCTTTCCGGGGCGGCCCCGGGGTTGGGAGTAAAAAGCCCGGCCGCCGTGTTGTGCCCACCCCCACGCCGTACCTTTGCCCCCGAATACCCCGACTTTATGATTAGCATTTCCGACCTCGACTTCCATTTCGGCTCCCGCACGCTGTACGACAACGCCAGTCTGCACATCAAGCCCAAGGATAAAATCGGCCTCATCGGCCTCAACGGCACCGGCAAATCAACGCTGCTGCGCCTGCTGGTGGGCGAGTACAAGGCCGACGGCGGCTCGATTTCGATGAGCAAGGAAGTGAGCCTGGGCTTTCTGAACCAGGACTTGCTGAGCTACGACACGCACGAGAGCATTCTGCACGTGGCCATGCAGGCCTTTGAGGAAGCGCTGGAGCTGCAGAAGAACATCGACGACCTGCTGGTGCTGTTCGAAACCGATTATTCGGACGACCTCATCGATAAGCTGGCCGCCATGCAGGAGCGGTTTGAGGCGCTGGGTGGCTACACCATGCAGGCCCGCGCCGAGGAAATTCTCGAAGGCCTGGGCTTCACCACCGAAGAGCTGCAGAAGCCACTGAAAAGCTTCTCGGGTGGCTGGCGCATGCGCGTGATGCTGGCCAAAATCCTGCTGCAGCAGCCCTCCCTCCTGCTGCTCGACGAACCGACCAACCACCTGGACTTACCGTCTATCAAGTGGATTGAGAACTACCTGGCCGATTACGAGGGTGCCGTCATCATCGTAAGCCACGACCGCGCCTTCCTCGACCGCACCACCAACACCACAGTGGAGGTGATTGGCGGCAAGCTGGTGCCCTACGCCGGCAACTACAGCTACTACCTCGAAGAAAAAGAGGAGCGCAACGCCATCCAGAAAGGCGCGTTCGAGAACCAGCAGGCCCAGATTCGGCAGGCCGAGCGGTTCATCGAGCGCTTCAAAGCCAAGGCTAGCAAGGCCAAGCAGGCCCAGAGCCGCGTGAAAGCCCTCGACAAGCTCGAGCGCATTGAGGACGTGGCCCAGGATGCGGCCAAAATCAACATGAAGTTCACCTTCAAAGTCGAGCCCGGCCGCCACATCCTCCGCATGGAGCACGTAACCAAGAAGTACGACCAGAAGCTGATTTTTCGCGACACCAACGTGCACATCGAGCGCGGCGACAAAATCGCGCTAATCGGGGCCAACGGCAAGGGCAAATCGACGCTCATGCGCCTCGTGGCGGGCACCGAAGCGCCCACGGCGGGCAAGCACCAGTTGGGCCACAACGTGATTATGTCGTTTTACGCCCAGCACCAGCTGGAGTCGCTGACGCTCGACAACGAGATTCTGCAGGAGATGAGCGAGGCCGGCTCAAAGCGCAACGACATGGAGCTACGCTCGGTGCTGGGCTCGTTCCTGTTCACGGGCGAGGAGGTTTTCAAGAAAATCAAAGTGCTGAGCGGCGGCGAGAAAAGCCGCGTGGCCCTGGCCAAAACCCTGATTTCGGAAGCCAACTTCCTGCTGCTCGACGAACCGACCAACCACCTTGACATGGTGTCGGTAAACATCCTGATTCAGGCCCTGGAGCAGTACGAAGGCACGTTCATCGTCATCAGCCACGACCGGTATTTTGTGGAGAACGTGGCCACTAAAATCTGGTACATCGAGGATTTCCAGCTGAAGGAGTACCCCGGCACCTACAACGAGTACGAGCAGTGGATGGAGGACCGCGAAAAGGCTGCCAAAAAAGCCGGCCTGCCCAGCCCCTCGGCCCCCAAGCCCCAGCCCAAAGAAGAGAAGAAAGCCGACGCCGCGCCCGCCAAAACCTCCTCGCCCGACCAGAAAAAAGCCCTCAAGGAGCTGGCCGAAGTGGAAGCGAAAATCGACACGCTGGAAAAGGAACTGGCCGGCTACGAAAAGCAGCTTGCCGACCCCAAAATCTACGAAAACTCGGCGCAGCTGAAAGACGCGACGATGAAGTTTGAGCAGGTGAAAAAGGAGCTGGCCCAGCTGAACGACCGGTGGGAAATGCTGGCGGAGGTGTAATTCCGGCTCGGCTAAACAAAGAAGCCCTCTCCTAAAGCATAATGCTTCGGGAGAGGGCTTTTTGTTGGCGGGCGTGCGAGGCTACAAGGTTTCCGTGCGCTTGCTTGCGGAATGTAACGGCGAAAAAGCAACAGGCCGTTTAGCGTCCATTGCGCGTGCTCGCACGGAGTACAGCTCCCCCTGGAGAATGTCGGACATCAGGTAGTTTGCCCAAATTCGGGCGTACCAGTTGAAGGGCGTGTTGATATAAAATCGACTGGACAATGTCACGCGGGTGCTGCCGTCGGCAAGCGTCTGGAACTGGTACGTATCGTCGAGGATATCGAGGTGCTTGCCCCCAATCAGCACATGCTCATCCATGACGGTTGGGGGGAACTGGCCCGGAGCGGTGTTGACGCTGAAAACCAATAAACGCTCTTTCTCAAGCCGGACTATCTTTTCCTGAAAGTGCAAGCCTTTTTCATAGTAAGAAATCCGCTTGCCGCCAACGGCGAGCGTATCCAGGGTCGTGGAGATGTGTCGTGGAAAACCCAGAAGCGAAGAGGATAATGGCGGCCTGCTTTGCTGGCTGACTGCGTGTTTTTTCGCCAGCACCTGCCACACAGCCGCTACCGGCGCGTCGATGGTCAGCTGCTCCTGAATGGTGATTTCCTCTGGCGTCCAAGCCCGCTCGCCTTCCAGGGACCCCAGCGCGACGGGCAGCATAAACAGCAGCGACACATTCAACGTGTTGGGCTTGGGCCAATCCGGCCCGTCCGAGCCCTCAGCCGGGTCCGCACTGGATTTTTTGTAGTGGTAAGCAATGAGCCCCCCGATTCCCGCCACGGTGGCGAACAGCGGAAAAAGCAAAACCCAGCAGATAATCCCTTCTACTTTGAGCAACAAGGTAATAAAGAGCAGCCCCAGGCTGGTGAGCCAGGGCTTGAAGAAAGCGGCGGTTCCGCTGGTGGTCTTCTCGGTGGGTATCAGCAGCACGGTTAGAAACCCGATAAGCAGCGGAACCACAAACAAGAAGGTGACGCTCATTATTTGAGACGAATTGTCCAGAAATCCAAACATCAGGCGCGTTATCAGTCCATAGACCGCGGCCAAGGTTATAGCAATGAGCGTCTTCACAGCGTTTTGGAGTTAAATGGCTGGTTGGGGTCAGGCGCAAACTTAAACTACATTTTGCTTGCAGCGCTGCCTTATCGGCAAGCTCCCGCTGCGCAATCTGATGATGAATTCCTAAGCGAAAGCAGCCGGTGGGTCCGGGCAACAGCCTGGCAGCAGCACGCCAGAATTGTAAGCAAATCGAATTTCAGGCAAGCCATTCTTCGTGACCATGAACCAGGCCCAGACGATGGGCGGACGCGGCGGCTCGCCGCCACGGCCTTACTTTCGTCTATGCGCTACCTGCTTCCGCTTCTGCTTTTCACTTCTGCCTGCGTGCCGCTGGGCACGCCCATCACCAGCACCGCGCCGGCCGCGCCCGGCACCCAGCGCCCGCCCGAATACTACGCCGACAAAACCCTGCGCTACCAGGACTACACCTACTCGCCCGACGTGCGCAGCGTGCAATGCTACGTGGCCACGGGCCAGCCCAACGAGGTGTTTCAGCCGCCGGTGGTGCCGCTGGGGCAGAGTTCGGCCATTACGCTGGATTTTGACGTGCTCGGCGACCAAAGCCAGCGCTTCGTGGCCAAGCTCATTCATTGCGACGTGGACTGGCAGCCCTCGGTGCTGACGGACATGCAGTTTCTGACGGAAATCAACGAATTTACCGTCACCGACTACCGCATCGGCACCGGTACCAAGGCACCCTACTTTCACTACCGCCTGCGCGCGCCCAACGTGCGCCTGAGCGGCAACTACCTGTGGGTGGTGCAAACGGCGGCCGGCGTGCCACTGCTTTCGCGCCGGCTGCTGGTGTATGAGAACCGCGTGAACGTGAGCCTGAAGCCCGGCATCGTAATTGGCGGCAACGAGCGGTTCACACTCCAGCAACTTGATTTCGCCGTGAACTACGGCAGCGTGGAGCTGGTGAACCCGGCCGTGGAAGTAAAAACCGTGCTGCGCCAGAACTTCCGGTGGGACAATGCCCGCTACGGCCTGCGCCCCACCTTCGTGCGCGATGCCGAACGCCGCCTCGAATACCAGTACTTTAACTTCGAAAATGCCTTCCCCGGTCTCAGCGAGTACCGCTTTTTCGATACCCGCTCGCTGCAAAGCGTGGGCATTGGTGTGCTGCACGTCGACCCGCGTGCCGTGCCCGTGAGCACCGTGCTGCTGCAACCCGAGGTATCGCGCAACGGCACAGCTTACAACCAGTACGTGGATGCCAACGGCCAGCGCGTGTTCGAGAGCCGCGAGTACGGCAACGGGGCCACCAACGGCGACTACGCCGACGTCACCTTCCAGCTGAAGGCCGCGCAGCCTGCGTCGGGCCCGGTGTATGTGTTTGGGGCCCTCACCGACTGGCAACTGAAGGACGAATTCCGGATGAATTACGACGAAGCCAAGCAGCTTTACACCGGCCACGCGCTGCTGAAACAGGGCTACTACAACTACGACTTCGCAGTAGCCGGCGCGCGCGGCACGGCCCCCAACGAAGTTTACTTCGAAGGCACGCACTACGAAACCGAAAACCAGTACGACCTGCTGGTGTACTACCGCCCGCCCGGCACCCGCGCCGACCTGCTCATCGGCTACCAGGCCGTGGACATGAACTCGCGGCAGTAAGCACTTTAATAGCTAACAATCAATGCGTAACGGTTAATAAAACCTAGACTTAGGGCTTACCATTAACCGTTACGCACTGACCGTTAACCGCTATTTTGTACTGAGCTGCACGCTGGTTTTCAGGGAAAGGCTTTCGCCACCGTAGCCCCCACCGTAGCCGCCCCGGCCGCCGCGCATACCCCCACCGCGCATGCCGCCGCCGTAGCCACCGCCATAGCCGCCGTATCCGCCCCGCATCCCCACATTGTTTTGGTTGCCCACAACGCTGCCATCGGGGCTGGCAACGGAGGAGTTGCCGGGGGTGTTGCCCACAATGGTAACCCCCACTACGGCTACTTTACCGGGATTGAGAGCCGGCAACCGCTTATATAGCAGCCGCAACGGCACGGCCAGCTCATACACCAGGTCTTCCTGGGCATCAGCGGCTAAGGCGGCCTTCACGCCGAGTTGCGATTGCGCGTCGGTGAGGGTGGGCTCTTTGCTGCCTTTGTAGTTGAGCAGTTCCATTTCGCGCAGGCCGGCCAGCGCCAGCGCAATGCGGGCGCGGCGCGTAGCCTGGCGGTCGGCGGCCGAAGCGTCGGGGTTGTCGGGTTGCGGCGGGCCGAGCTCGGGCTGGCTACGGCCGCCCAGCGGGTAGCGTACGCCAAACTGATGCTGGTTGCGGCCGGTGGTATCGAGCCACACGGTAAGGCCCAGCCGCACGATGCGGCCCTGGGTGGCGGCGTCGGTGGCTTTCAGGCGTACATATATCATGCGGCCGTCGTTCAGCACCTGGTATTGCAGCTTGCTGGCGGGGTCGTAGCGCAGCGAGTCGGCCCAGTCGCTGGCCTGGCCGTCGATGGTGGGCGGCGAGGCGGCAAATCGGGCGGCCGGGCTGGCCGTGGGCTGGCGGCTGCAGGCCAGCACCAACAGGGCGGTGGGCAGCAATGCGGGCCAGGAGCGGGAAATCATCATCGAAAAAAGAGAAAACAGCGCATAAACAGGCGCAATAGTAGCCGCCCGGCGGTGTGATTTGGGTGAATATCGGACAAACCTATTTCACATTGGCAGGAAAATGGCATTGGCCGCCGCAGGTGGTAGCCGAAGCCTGCGCGCAACCGCTACTGCCCGGCTTCCGTTGCTAGCCCATTCACTGCCCTTCACCGGCAAAGTCCGCTTTATTTATTCCCATGAATTCTTCTCTTCTTCGCGGCCTGCGCGCCGGCGCCGTTGTCTGCCTGCTGGCCCCGCTGGCCGGCTCTTCAAGCGTGACCGACTGGGCCGCCCGCCGGCCCACAGCCCCCGCCATGCCCGCCATGCCCGCCGCTCGCCCGCTGCAGGGTGCCAAGCCCGACCCGGCCGTGATTGCCCAGTTCGGCCTGTATAACGATACCAAGCTGCAAAGCCTCATCACCGCCCGCGGCAAGGCCATGACGGCCATTTCGGACCGCCCCGGCGACTACGGCTTCACGGTGGTCGACTCGCCCGTTATCAACGCCTTCGCTACCCCCGATGGCCACGTGTACTTCACGCGCGGCATCATGGCGTACTTTAACAATGAAGCCCAATTTTCGGGCGTGCTGGGCCACGAGCTGGGCCACATCACGGCCCGCCATGGCCAGAAACAGCAGACGCGCAGCACCATCGCCGGCATCGGCATGATTCTGGGCTCGGTGCTGGCCCCGCGCGTGATGCAGTCGGTGGGCGGCGTGGCGCAGCAGGTGGTGGGCCTGGGCATGCTGAAGTATGGCCGCGACGACGAGAACGAGTCCGACGCCCTGGGCGTGAAATATTCGACCAAAATCGGCTACGATGCCAGCTACATGGCCGACTTTTTTCAGACCCTGCAGCGTACCGAGGCCCAAAGCGGCGCGGGCGGCATCCCCACTTTCCTCAGCACCCACCCCAACTCGGCCGACCGCTACACCCGCGTGAAGCAGCTGGCCGCTCAGGCTAAGCAAAGCGGTGGCCGCAGCAGCTACATGGTGAACCGCGACACCTACCTGCGCCAGATTGAGGGCCTCACTTTCGGCGAAGACCCGCGCCAGGGATTCGTAGAAAGCGGCGTATTTTACCACCCCGATTTGAAATTCCGCTTCCCGATTCCGTCGGGCTGGAAGTCGCAGAACTCGCCCGATAAATTCCAGATGGCCGAGCCCAACGGCAAGGCGCTGCTGGTGTTCCTCGGCGCGTCGGGCAGCTCGCTCGACGAAGCCGCCACGGGCTTGGCCAAAGCCATTGGCGTCACCAACGCCCAGGCCCAGAAAACCACCATCAACGGCTTCCCGGCGCTGGTGTTTGAAGGCGACCAGGCCGCCCAGGACCAGCAGAGCACGCCGGCCCACGTGCTGGCCCAGCTCATTCAGGATGGCAACAGCATCTTCGCCTTCGTGGGTCTGGCCGCGCCGGCCTCGTTCAGCGCCTACGCGCCGCAGTTCCAGCGGGCCGCCCAGGGCTACGCCCGCCTCACCGAAGCCAGCAAGCTGAACCGCCAGCCCGAGCACGTGCACATTCGCACCGCCACCGGCACCCAGACGCTGTCGTCGGCCTTTGCCTCGGCTGGCATTCCGTCGAGCCGCTACGAGGAAATGGCCATTCTCAACGGGATGAAAACCACCGACCGCCTGGCCAAAGGCACGCTCTATAAAGTGGTAGGCAAATAGCTTTTGCTTGCTGCATTGCCGAAACGGCCCGCTGCATCAGTTGCAGCGGGCCGTTTGTTTTTCGTATTCACGGTCCTTCGAACGGTCATGCTGCGCTTGTCGAAGCATGACCGTTCTAGTATTCATCCGGTTACGGCACGTAGCGGATAATGAAATTTTTAATCGGATTCTTCTTGATAAGCGTGACCAGCTGGCCGTTGGCGTACTGGTACTCGTCCTCGCGGCCGTCGCGGCGAGCGTTGTAGGTACCGGCAGCCATTTTGGTTACGCTGAAAAAATCGCCGAAATATTCGGCATAGGCGCGGCCCCGGCCCTGCGGCTCGCCGAAAAACATGTCCGTCACCGTGTAGGTGATGGGGGATTTTTCGGTGGCCTGGTGGTGGTATTTGTATTGGTCGGCGCGGATGTCGTAGTGGTCGCCCTTCCACTCGGTGCGCGAACTGAAGTTTCCCTGGTTGGTGTGCGCCTCCACGGTGGAAAGCACTAATTGACCAGCCCGCACCTGGTTGATTACCTGATAGTAAACTTTTAGGTGATAGAAGAGAATGGTTACTTTCACGTCGCTGGTGCAGGTGTACACCACATCGGCGGTGCCTGGCTGGGGCTGGCGGGTGGCCGTCATGGTGCCCACGCGCAGGCCGGCTACCTCGATGGCGTAGCGGCGGGTTTCGGCGGGCGCGGCGGGCCGGGCGGCTGTTTGGGCCCAGGCAGCGGCCGGGGCCAGTATTGCAGTGGCGACCGCAACAGACAAAAGCTTCATGGGCAGCGGGCAGTTGCTGAGTGGCAGCACCGGGCGGCAAAGGTCGGCGGGAAAAGCGGCTCCGGTGTGGTCGGGGGTTGCGGGCCTGCGTACGGGTGGCAAGTCGCCAAAAATGCGGAATTTGCGCGCCCGACTTTCCCGCCATGACCTTCAGCATCATTATTCCTACCTACAACGAAGCCGGCAACATTGGTCGGCTCGTGGCCGAGCTGCGCAGCTACGCCCCCCAGGCCCAAGTACTGGTGGTGGATGCGAACAGCCCCGATGGCACCGCCGAGGCCGCCCGGCAGGCCGGGGCCACAGTGCTGCCGGCCCCCAAGCCCGGCCGCGCCGCCCAGATGAACCACGGCGCCGCCCACGCCACCGGCGAGCTGCTCTACTTCGTGCACGCTGATGTAAGTATGCACCCCGATTTCGTGGCCACCATCACCCAAGCCGTGGCCGATGGCTACCCGGCCGGCTGCTACCGCTTCCAGTTCGACTCGGGCCACCCGCTGCTGCGCATCAACAGCTATGGCACGCGCTTCAAGGGCATTATGAGCCGGGGCGGCGACCAAACTCTGTTCATCACCCGGGCGCTGTTCGAGCAGCTGGGCGGGTTCAACGAGCGGTTTGTGATAATGGAAGACTTTGAGATTATCCAGCGCATCCGGCGGGCGGCGCGGTTCTTCATCGCCCCGCACGCCGTCACGGTGTCGGCCCGCAAGTACAAAACCAACTCTTGGCTGCGGGTGCAGTTGGCCAACCTCACGGCCTTCTCGCTGTTTTTTCTAAAGGCCTCGCCGGTGAAAATCGCGCGGACCTACAAGGCCATGCTCAATACCTACTGATGCCCGCACCCGTCCTCGTCACCGGGGCCAACGGCTTCCTGGGCCGGCACCTGGTGGCCGAACTGCGCCGCCGGGGCCAGACCGTGCGTGCGCTGCTGCGCCCCGGTACTCCGGTGCCTTTTGCGGCCGCTGACGCGGACATCACTTACCATTTTGCCGATATTACAGATGCGGCGCAAGTAGCCGGCGCGGCGGAAGGCTGCGCGGCCATCGTCCACGCGGCGGCCCTGGCAAGCGTGAACCCGGCCCGCAACCCGGCCGTGTGGGCCGTGAACCTGGCTGGCACTGAGGCGGTGTTGCGCGAAGCCCGTCGGGCCGCTGTGGGCCGGCTGGTGTACGTGGGCACGGCCAACGTTTTCGGCTTCGGCACCAAGAAAAAGCCCGGCGATGAAACCCGCCCTTACGCCGGCCACCGCTACGGCCTCGACTACATGGACAGCAAGCACGCTGCCGCCAAACTGGTCCTACGTGCGGCCAAGCACCAGAACATGCCCGCCGTGTTGGTGCATCCCACTTTCATGCTCGGCCCCGACGATGCCAAACCCACTTCCAACGCCCTGCTGCTGGAGCTGTACCGCGGCCGCCTGCCCGGCTACCCGCCGGGCGGCAAAAACTACGTGCACGTGCGCGACGTGGCCACCGCCACCGTCAACGCCCTCACGATGGGCCGCGTGGGCGAGTCCTACATTCTCGGGAATGAAAACCTGAGCTACCGCGAGGCCTTTGCCCGGCTGGCCTTAGTGCTTGGCGTGCCGCCGCCGCGCTGGCCCATCCCGCCCGGGCTGGCCACGCTCTACGGCCAATTCTGCGATGTGAAAGCCTGGCTGACGGGCCGCCCCGCGCAGCTGAACGCGGCCATGGCTGCCGTGGCCAACGACGGCCATTATTTCACCGCGCAGAAAGCCCGCACCGAACTGGCCCTGCCCCAGACATCCATCGACCAGGCGGCTGCCGAGGCCCTGGCCTGGTTCCGGGCGCATGGCTATGTTTGATGCGGCCATGACACCGGCGCGGCAGCCGGCGCGTTTTTTCTGCTGGTCCGGCAATCCACCCTCGTGGCCCGCGCCGTTACTTCTCTTTTTCTTCGAAACTCTTGCCCTCTCCCACTGCTCCGGCCCGGCCGGGAATATTTGCCGGCCTGGTAGCCATCGTCACGGGTTCCGAATCAGGCATCGGGCGCGAAACGGCCCGCCTGCTCTGCGAGGCCGGGGCTGCTGTGGTCCTCAATGGCCGCCAGCCCGAACGCCTGGAGCACACCCGTCAGGTGCTGGCCGCCGCTGGCCACGCCGTAGCCGCCTGCGTGGCCGACGTGACGGATTACGCCGACTGCGAGCGCCTCGCGGCTACGGCCATCACCCACTTTGGCCGGCTCGATGTACTCGTTACCAACGCCAGCATCTCGCAGCGCGCCTACTTTGCCGACATGCAGCCCGAAGTATTCGCCCGCGTGCTCGACAGCAACGTGTACGGCTCGGTGTACCCGCTGATGGCGGCGCTGCCGCACCTGCGGGCCAGCCGGGGCAGCGTCACGTTCATTTCCAGCATCTCGGCCCTTAATGGCATGCCCAGCGGTTCGGCCTACTGCGCGGGCAAAGCGGCCATCTCCAACCTGGCCCACACGCTGCGTCTGGAGCTGGCCGATACCGGCCTGCACTTCGGCGTTGTCCACATCGGCTTCACCCAGAACGACCCCGAAAAGCGCGTGCTCGATGCCGCCGGCCAGCCCGTGCCCATTGCGCACCGCCCGCCCCGCTGGCAAAAGTCGCAGGCCGAGGTAGCCGCCATCATCGTGCGCCATATTCAGAAGCGAAAGCGGCGCACGGTCATCTCATTTCTGGGCCGCATTATCGTACTGGTGCACAACACCCTACCGCGTCTGGGCGACTGGGTGGTGCTGACGACGATTAAGCGGATGCGAAAGTTCTATGAGTAAGGTATTCCGTCCTGAATAACCCGTAAACAAAAGGCCCGCAGCGAAATGCTACGGGCCTTTTCGTTTGAGTTACGGATGTTGCTTCGTCACTTCAAGAGGAGCGCCAAGCGACAGAATTACACGTTGAAGCGGAAGTGCATGATATCGCCGTCCTGCACCACGTAGTCCTTGCCTTCAACGGCCATTTTACCGGCTTCCTTGATTTTCACTTCGGTCTTGTACTCCTGATAATCGGGGAGCTTGATAACCTCGGCGCGGATGAAGCCTTTTTCGAAATCGGAGTGGATGACGCCGGCTGCCGCGGGCGCTTTGTCGCCGCGGTGAATGGTCCAGGCGCGCACTTCCTGCACGCCGGCGGTGAAGTAGGTAATCAGGTTCAGCAGCTCGTAGCTGGCGCGGATGAGCTTGTTCAGGCCCGACTCGGTGAGGCCGTACTCGCCCAGGAACATTTCCTTTTCCTCGGGGTCTTCCATGTCGGCAATCTGGGCTTCGATGGCGGCCGATACCAGCACCACCTGGGCACCTTCGGCTTTCACGTGCTCGCGCAGGGCCGTAACGTGGTGGTTGCCGTTGCTGGCAATGCTGGCCTCGTCCACGTTGGCCACGTAAATCACGGGCTTAATGGTGAGCAGCTGCAAATCGGCCACGGCGGCCAGGTCGTCTTCGGAAGCGGCCACGGCGCGGGCATTCTCGCCGCCTTCGAGCGCGGCTTTGAATTTCTGCAGCGACACCACTTCCTTCTTGGCCACGGCGTCGCCGGCCTTAGCGCTGCGCTCCGACTTCTGCAGCTTCTTTTCGACGCTTTCCAAATCCTTGAGCTGCAGCTCAGTGTCAATCACGTCCTTGTCAAAAACCGGGTCAACCCCACCGGCTACGTGCACAATGTTGGGGTCGTCGAAGCAGCGCACCACGTGGATGATGGCGTCGACCTCGCGGATGTTGGCCAAGAATTTATTGCCCAGGCCTTCGCCCTTGCTGGCGCCTTTCACGAGGCCGGCGATGTCGACAAACTCGATGATAGTGGGCAGCACGCGCTTGGGGTTCACCAGCGCCTCCAGAATCTGCAGGCGCTCGTCGGGCACGGTGATGACGCCCACGTTGGGCTCAATGGTGCAGAACGGGTAGTTGGCCGATTCGGCCTTGGCGTTCGATAACGCGTTGAACAGAGTGGATTTACCGACATTCGGCAAGCCGACGATACCGCAGCGGAGGCCCATTGCTTTGAATTATAAATGTTGAATTATCAATTATGAATTGGGGGCAATTCGGCCGCAAAGGTACGGCCTGCCGCCACGCAAAACGGCGCGAACGGAAGAGTATCCGTTTGCGCCGTTCGTTTTTTAACAAGCTATTAGCTAGCAGCTGTCAGCTAATAGCTCAAAATTAGTAGTTGTCGTCGGCCCGGTTGGGGTCGAAGGCGGGGCGCTCGGCCTCGCGGCGGGGCTGGTCGCGGTCGTCGTAGTCGCGCGGGCGGTCGAGTTCGGCCACTTCCTCGGGGCTCAGCAACTCCTCGCGCACGTAGTCCACGGCGTCCTGTAGGGCATCCACGAACTTGAGGAAATCTTCCTTGTAAAGGAAGATTTTGTGCTTTTCGTACGAAACGGAGTCGTCGCCGTTCTGGCGGCGCTTGCTTTCGGTGATGGTCAGGTAGTAATCCTGGCCGCGGGTGGCTTTCACGTCGAAGAAGTACGTGCGCTTGCCGGCTTTAATGCGTTGGGAATAAATCTCTTCCTGGTCGTGACGGTCGTCCACGGGAATGGGTTGGGGGTATGGGTGGGAAATAGGTTTGGCGGTTGGTTGAAAGGACTAACTTACGAAAGATGCGGTAAAGATAAACGGTGGGCCGGGCTGGGGTGTTGGTGGGAGGAATGATAAAATCAGAACGTCATGCTGAGCTTGTCGAAGCATCTCTACCGCCAGAGTAAATACAATTGAAAGGATTAGTTACGCGGGAGAGATGCTTCGGCTACGCTCAGCATGACGTGCTTTTCTCACGTTCTTTACAGCAATAAACTCCCCCTTCCCCACCCACCCATGCCCATCGACCTCGCCGCCATCCGCTCCTTCGAAAACCTTGAGTTTCTGGCCCGCCAGCTGGTCGATGGGTTCATCACCGGCCTGCACCAGTCGCCCTATCACGGCTTTTCGGTCGAGTTTTCGGAGCACCGACTGTATAACCCCGGCGAGAGCACGCGCCACATCGACTGGAAGGTATTTGCCCGCACCGACAAGCTGTTTGTGAAGCGGTACGAGGAAGAAACCAACCTGCGCGCCCACCTGCTGCTCGACGTGAGCCCGAGCATGTATTACCCCGCGCCGGGCCACGACAAGCTGAAATTCAGCATTCTGGCTGCGGCCGCCCTCACCACGCTGCTCACGCGGCAGCGCGATGCGGTGGGCCTCGTCACCTTCGCCGATACCATTGAGCTGCAGACGCCGGTGCGCTCTACCAGCACGCACCGGCACACGCTGCTGCTGGCCCTGCAGCAGCTGCTGGAGCGCCCGCCCGCGCCCAAATCGGGCCGCGGCACCGACGTGGCGGGCACCATCCACGCCATTGCCCAGCAGATTCCGAAACGCTCGCTCGTCATCGTGTTCAGCGACATGCTGGGGCGCGGCGTAGCCGAGCAGGACGCGGCGCTATCGGCCCTGCAGCACCTCAAGCACCAGCACCACGAGGTGTTGCTTTTCCACGTGCTCGACCGCGCCACCGAAGCTGATTTTGAGTTTTCGGAGCGGCCCTACATTTTTGAAGACGTGGAAACCGGCCTCGAAATCAAGCTCCAACCCTCTCAAATCAAAGAACAGTACCGGGCGGCCATGACGGCCTACGAGCAGGAGCTGGCCCAGCGCTGCGGCCAGCTGCGCATCGATTTCGTGCCGGTGGATGTGCGCGAGCCCTTCGAAAAAGTGCTGTATGCCTACCTGGTAAAGCGCGGCAAGGTGCGGTAGTTGATTGCAGACCGTCAGGTTCGCCTGCGCGGACGCTAGATGAGCCTGACGTGTGTGATTTATGTATTCTTATTCAATTCCTGTGTTCCTACTTCGTTTGCTGTTGATTTTTGGGGTTTCCCTGCTGGTGTTCGCGCCCATCACGGGCTACATCGCCTATAACTACGGCCGCTCGTTCTGGCGGTGGTTTGGGCTGGGGCTGCTGCTGCCGTTTGTGTCGGTATTCATTGCCCTGTTCATGGCCATGCGCCAGCGCAGTGCCGAAGACGAAGCGGCCCGCCAGCGTCTGCCGCGCCGGTAAGGCAGGCTGGTAGAGAGGTTAAAAAGAAGTGTACAGTTGAGGTAGAAAATAAGGTGGCATTTGTGGAGCTCGTTTGCTATATTTGCTTTGCCCTAGTTTTTCACCTTTTTCTGCAATACCATGTTTCCACTCCTACCCACCCGGGCAGTTTGTATGCTGTCCGCTCACTGCCTGCGCTTGCAGGCTGGCGCGGCACTGCTCGCCGTCACGCTGCTGGCCACCAGCTGTAGCCGCGACGCCGAAGTAGCGGCCCCCGCTTCGCCCGCTACCAGTACCTACTCGGCCGATGCGGCCACCAAATGGGCCGATATGGAGCTGCGGCTCATTAAAAACGGCACGGGCTTCTCGCCGCCGGTAGCGGCGCGGGCGCTGGGCTACGCTGGTGTGGCATTGTACGGGGCCGTGCAGCCCGGCATCGCGGGCAGCCAGAGCCTGGCCGGGCAGCTCACCGGCCTCAGCACCCTGCCCCAGCCCGAGGCCGGCCAGCCTTACAACTGGGCCGTGGCCGCCAACGCCGCCGAGGCCCTGATGGCCAAAAGCCTGTTCGGCAACGCCACTGCCGCCCAGCGCGCCAGCATCGACTCGCTCGAAACGGCCCTGAATGCCTCATACCGCACGGCGGCCGAGTTTGACCGCTCGGTGCAGTATGGCCGGGCTGTGGCCCAGGCCGTGTTCGACTGGTCGCGCACCGATGGTGGGCACGAGGGCTACCTCAGCAACCAGCCGGCCGGCTACGTGCCGCCTACCGGAACCGGCCTGTGGGTGCCCAGCAGCAGCGCGGCTTCGGCCCGTGCCCTGCAGCCCTACTGGGGCCAGAACCGCATGTTTGTGCCCGCCGACGCCGCCATGACCATGCCCGCGTTGCCCTACGTGTATTCCACGCAGGCCAGCTCCGTGTACTACGGGCAGGTGCAGGAACTCTACACTACCGGCCGCAACCTCACGGCCGCCCAGCGCACCATTGCCCTGTACTGGGCCGATGGCGGCCAGACCATCACGCCGCCCGGCCATTCCATCAGCATCACCGGCATTGTGCTGCGCGACCGCAAAGCCACGCTGGCCCAGGCCGCCGAGACCTACGCCCGGGTAGGCATGGCCGTGGCCGATGCCTTCATCAGCTGCTGGAAATGCAAGTACCAGTTCAACTGGCAGCGCCCCGACGCGGCCATTCACGCCATGATTGACCCTACCTGGCAGCCGCTGATTGCCACGCCGCCCTTCCCCGAGTTCGTGTCGGGGCATTCGTCGCAGTCGGGCGCAGCGGCGCAGGTGCTGGAGGACTTGTTCGGGGCGCAAACGGCGTTTGTCGACAACTCGCACCAGGCCCGCGGCGCGGGCTACGAGCCCCGCTCCTTCGCCAGCTTCGCAGCCTTTGCGGATGAAGCGGCCATTTCGCGCCTTTACGGCGGCATTCACTTCCGCAGCTCCAACGAAATCGGGCTAACGGAAGGCCGCAAAGTAGGGCGCAACGTGTCGGCGTTGCGGTTTAAATAGTGGTTTATCGGGACAGCAAACAGCCCGTCATGCAGAGCGCAGCGAAGCATCTTGCCCGCCATCAGTAATCAAATTCGGAACAACGATTAAGATTAGTGACTGCGGGCAAGATGCTTCGCTGCGCTCTGCATGACGTTCTTTGGGGCTTGCGACCATTGCAACCAGCAACTCCCCAACCATGAAAATCCTGATTATCGGCGGCGGCAATATGGGCCTGACCTACGCCCGCAGCTTTGTGCGCGCCCACATCACTTCGCGGCTCGATTTGCGGCTGCTGGCCCGCTCTCCCGAGCGAGTAGCGGCGCTGGCCGCCCACGAAATTGGTACGGTGTGGGGTTCGCCGGCCGAGTGCGTGCCGGGCGCCGACATCCTCATTCTGGCCGTGAAGCCACAGGATTCGCCGGCCTTGTTCGCCACTCTAAAAGGGTTAGTGCAACCGCAGCAGCTGGTGCTCAGCATTATGGCCGGTGTGCGGATTGACACCTTGCGCACGGCGCTTGGCACGCCCAAAATCATTCGGGCCATGCCCAACCTGCCCGCCCAGATTGGCATGGGCATGACGGCCTTCACGAGCACCGACGAGGTGAGCCGAGCCGAGCTGGTGCAGGTGCAAAACCTACTTTCGACCACCGGCAAAACGGTGTATGTGGAAGCCGAAAGCGCCATTGATGCCAGCACGGCCATTTCGGGCAGCGGCCCGGCCTACGTGTACTACTGCATGGAAGCCCTGATGGCCGCCGCCGCCCAAATGGGTTTCAGCGGCGCCGAGGCTGAGCTGCTGGTGAGCCAGACGTTTCGCGGGGCGGTGGAGCTGTACTCGCAATCGGGCCTGAGCTGCCAGGATTGGATTGCCAAAGTGGCCTCGAAGGGCGGCACCACCGAGGCGGCGCTGGGTGCGTTCGGGGCGGGCGCGGTGCGCGCGGGGCTGATGGCCGGCGCCGGCGCCGCGCGCGACCGGGCCGAGGAGTTGGGACGATAGCGCAGCCAAATATTCTTTTTCCGTCGGTTATTTGGTCCGTGAAAAAACTCCTCCCTTTCCTGCTGTTCGCAGCCTTTGCCTACGCGCCGGCCCAGGCGCAAACGGCAAAACCGACCACGGCCACTTCGGCCCCCACGCCCATTTCGGCCAGCCACCGGCAGGCAGCCGAAGCGCTGCTGGCGCTCATTTACCCGCCCGGTGCCTTCGATAAGCTCATTGACCAGATGCTGGATGCGCAGCTCAAGCAGCGGCCGGAAGCAGCCGCTATCGAGCCCGAAATGCGCGCCTTTTTCAGCAAATACATGAGCTGGAACAGCCTGAAAGGCGATATGGTCGACATCTACAGCCGCAATTTCACGGAGCCGGAGCTGCGCGACATCACGAAGTTTTACCAGACGCCCACGGGCCGCAAAATGTCGTCGGTGCTGCCCCAGCTCATGCAGTCGGGCATGGAGATTGGTCAGAAGCGCGTGCAGGAGCATCTGCCCGAGCTTCAGGAAGCCATTAAGGCCAAGATGCAAGCGCAGCAAGGGAAATAATCCCGGGCTTTTGCCTGAATGAAAAACCGTCATGCCCATCTGGCGTCCGCGCAGCCGAAGCCTCTCTAGCGCACAAGTATTTAGTTACTTTCGCGGTAGAGAAGCTTCGGCTGCGCGGACGCCAGATGGGCATGACGTTCTTTTTTGCTTGCGATTTACGCCACCGAATACCCCGCAAAGTCCTTGCGCAGCTGGGTTTTGAGGATTTTGCCGGTGGCCGTGTGGGGCAGCTGCTCCACAAATTCCACGGCATCGGGCTCGCAGAACTTGGCCACCTTGCCCCGGAAAAAGCCGAGCATTTCCTCGGCCGAAACGTCCATGCCCGGGCGGCGCACGATGACAAGTAGCGGCCGCTCGCTCCAGCGGGCGCTGGGCACACCGATGACGGCGGCCTCGGCCACGGCGGGGTGGGCCACGGCCAGGTTTTCAAGGTCGATGCTGGAAATCCATTCGCCGCCCGACTTGATGACGTCCTTCGAGCGGTCGGTGATTTGCATGAAGCCGGTGGGGTCGACGGTGGCCACGTCGCCGGTGCGGAACCAGCCGTCGGCGGTGAGCTCGCCGGGCGTGGGCGTGCGGAAATAGTCGCGCACCACCCAGGGCCCGCGCACCAGCAGGTCGCCGAAGGCCACGCCATCGTGCGGCAGCGCCTGGCCGTCGTCGCCCACAATCTTCATATCGACGCCGAACACGGCGCGGCCCTGCTTGGCCAGCACGGCGGCTTTTTCGTCGGCGGACAGCCCTTGCTGGTTGGCTTTGAGGCGGCTGGCCGTGCCCAGCGGGCTGGTTTCCGTCATGCCCCAGGCGTGGGTGATGGTCACGCTCAGCTCCTCTACAAAAGCCTTCATCAAAGCCGGCGGGCACGACGAGCCGCCCACCACCGTGCGCCGCAGCGTACTGAACCGGCGCTGCCCTTCGCGCATGAACTGCAGCAGCGCCAGCCAGATGGTGGGCACGCCGGCCGAGAACGTGACGCCCTCGGTTTCCATCAGTTCAAACAAACTGGCGCTGTCCATGCCCGCGCCGGGCAGCACCAGCTTGGCCCCATTCAGCGGCGCGGCGTAGGGCAGCCCCCAGGCGTTGACGTGGAACATGGGCACGACGGGCATAATCACGTCGGCCGACGAGCAGCCCAGCGCGTCGGGCAGCGAGATGCCCAGCGCGTGCAGCACGGTGGAGCGGTGCGAGTAGAGCACGCCCTTGGGCTGGTCGGTGGTGCCCGAAGTGTAGCACAGCGAGCAGGCCGTGTTCTCGTCGAAGCTGGGCCACTGGTAGCCGCCGGGCTGGGCGGCCAGCAGGTCCTCGTAGCTGCACAGGCCGGGCATTACCGATTCTTTGGGCAGGTGCTCGGGACCGGCCAGCAGCACCCACTTCTCTACCGTGGGGCAGATGGGGGCCAGCCGCTCCACCAGCGGCAGGAAGGTAATATCGAAGAACAGCAGCCGGTCTTCGGAGTGGTTGATGATGTAGACGAGCTGCTCGGGAAACAAGCGCGGGTTGATGGTGTGGCACACCGCGCCGATGCCGGCCACGCCGTAGTACAGCTCGAAGTGGCGGTGGGTGTTCCAGGCCAGCGTGCCCACCCGGTCGCCGTTTTCGATGCCCAGCGCCAGCAGCGCCCGGGCCAGCTGCTGGCTGCGGTGGTTGGCCTCGGCGTAGGTGTAGCGGTGGATGCCGCCCTCGGGCCGGCGCGACACGATTTCGGTATCGGAATGCCACTTGGCGGCGTGCTCGATTATCGAGGCCACGCGCAGGGGCTCGGCCATCATCAGTCCTTGCATGTTGTGGGAATTTTTGGGCAGTTATTTCACGCAGTGTTTCGCGGTGTTAAACCGCAGGGTTTGACTTCGTCGTCCTTCGGTTCGCAGTGTTGTTCTTACAAACCGTTCACCAGGCGGTGCATGTGGTCTTTCAGAGTAACAACGTTGAAGTTGATGAGTTGACCGAGCTTCAGGCCGGAAAGTTTTAGGTAAGTCAGCAGTTGCTTAAAATGCACTTCCTGCAATATTTCAACTGATTTTATTTCGACGATTACCTTTCCTTCTACTACCAAATCCAGCCGAAAACCTATTTCCATCTGTACGCCGCCATACACCATCGGCAAGGGAACCTGCGTGACTACGTGCAGGCCAATCTGCCGCAACTCGTATGCTAAGGCAGTTTCGTACACTGATTCCAGCAAGCCCGGCCCCAACTCCGTGTGCAGCTTGAATGATGCCCGGCGGATTTCAAAAGAAATTTCGTTCTCACTCATTCTCAAATGAACACCGAAAGAACGACACTGCGAAACCCTGCGGTTTAACACAGCGAAACATTGCGTGAAACCCCTACCGCGCCGCTTCAATCGCCAGCTGCAGCAGCGACGAGCGCACGCTCAATTCCGTCAGCTTGTTGTTGCGGCGCGTGGGGTGCACGCGGTTGGTCAGCAGCACCACCACCAGGTCCTTATCGGGCTCCACCCAGAAGTAGGTACCCGTGAAGCCGGTGTGGCCGTAGCTGCGCTGCGAGGCATTTTTGGCCGAGTTCACGGTAGGGTTGGGGGCCGGGCGGTCGAAGGCCAGGGCGCGGCGGTTGTCGGGGCAGAACTGGCAGCTGGTCCACTCGGCCAGCACGGCTTTGTCGAAGAGTTGCTGCCCGCCGTAGCGCCCGCCCCAGGCGTAGGTCTGAGCCAGCTTGGCCACGTCGTTGGCATCGCCAAACAGGCCGGCGTGGCCCGAGAGGCCGCCGAGCAGCGCCGCACCCTCGTCGTGCACGGTGCCGTGCAACAGCTGCTTGCGGAAGGCGGAATCCACTTCCGTCGGCACGATGCGCTTGAGCGGGAAGCGGTTGGTGGGCCGGAAGCCCAGCGTGGTAGCGCCCAGCGGCCCGTACACTTCCTTTTGCAAATAGGCATCGAGCGGCAGCCCGGTGCGGGCCTTCACCAGCTCGGGGTACAGAATGAACGACAAATCGGAGTACACGTAGCCCGGCTTGGCGTTCAGCGGCGACTCCCCTATTTCCTTGTAGATGCGGGCTGGCAAGTCCTTGCGCGCCCACAGCCCGGCAGCCGCCGGCAGCGGGAACCGGGCCGACGAATCGGCGCGGAAGTAGCGGCGACGCATCTCGCCGTTTTTCTTCCGCAGCTCCTGCCAGAACGAAATCCAGGCCTTCAGGCCAGCCTGGTGCGCCAGCACGTCGCGCATCTTCAGGCCGGCCTTGTTGGTGCCGCGCAGGAAGGGAAAGTAGTTGCTCATCGCGCTGTCGGGGCTGAATTTGCGCTCGCCTTCCAGCCGCATCAGCGCAGGCGTGGCGGCCATGAGCTTGGTCATCGAGGCCAGGTCGTAGAGGTCGTCGTTCTGCACCGGGCGCGGCGTCGTTAATAATGTGGTAGATGCTGATGATGTGAGAGATGTGGAAATATTCTTCTTATTCAGCTTTTTCACATTTGCCACATTCTTCTCATCCTGCATATTACCAAAGCCCGCGTACGTCTGGTTGCCGTAGCTTTTGCGCAGCACCACCGTGCCGCGCCGGGCAATGAGCACCTGCGCACCGGGGAAGGCCTGGGCGGCCAGCGCCCGGCCCACGAGGCTATCCACGCGGGCTTCGAGGCGCGGGTCCATGGCTTCGTCCTCCGGGTTGGCGTAACGCAGGCGAGAGCCGGCGGCGGTGCGCAGACCGAAGCCGCGCGGGTACCGGTCGCTCACCGTTACGGGCAGTTTGCCGGTGGCCGCGATGCCGCCGAAAATGGCCTGGGCCGTGAGGTTTTGGGCATTCGGGCTTTCCTGATAGGCCAGCACCACGGCCCCGGCACGTTCCAAATCGCGCACTTTGGCCACGGCGTAGGCCGAGCCAAATACGCTGAGCACCAGCTGCTGCTTTTGGTCGGCGAGCTCGCGCAGCAGCATGTTGTTTTCGGGCGTGATGCCGAAGCTGGTGGCGGGCAGGCGGCCCAGGTTTTGCAAACTCACCAGAATGAGGTTGTAGGGCTTGAGGGCGGCGCGCAGCTTCGTCAGCTCATCGAGCGAGGCCGTGGAGGCGATGTGGAAATGCGCGGCCGGCGCGTAGTCACTCACCGCCCGCTGAAAGTCCGTGGTATCGCGCGGCGAGCCGCCCAGCACCAGCGTGGCAATGCGCAGCGTGTCGAGGCGCTGCAGGGGCAGCAGGTTTTTCTGGTTGCGCAGCAGCGTGATGCTCAGCTCCGTGAGGCGGTGGCTGAGGTACTGGGCGTGCGGGCCGTTGAGGTCTTCGTAGAGTTTTTTGGTCTCGATGGGCCGGTAGTGGTTCAGGCCGGCCCACTGCTTGAGGGCCAGCACGCGGCGGCAGTGCTCGTCAATCTGCTGCTGCGAAATGCGGCCGCTGTCCACAGCGGCGCGTACCATTTTCAGGGCCAGCGGCACGTTTTTGCTGAACTCCAGAATATCGTTGCCGGCCATGATGGCGCGCACGTCGGCCTCGCCGGGCGGAAACTTCGTGATGACGCCCTTCATGTTCATGGCATCCGTGAAAATCAGGCCCTTAAAGCCCATTTCCTTGCGCAACACGCCTTCGATAATCGGTTTGGAAAGTGTACTCGGGCCGCTCACGGTGTCGAGGGCGGGCACGTTGAGGTGGGCCACCATCATGCCGCCCAGCCCGCCCGCGATGAGGCTGCGGAAGGGCGGCAGCTCCAGCGTGTCGAGCCGGCGGCGGTCGACGCGCACGGTGGGCAGGGCCAGGTGCGAGTCGGCGTCCACGTCGCCGTGGCCGGGAAAGTGCTTGGCCACGGCCAGAATGCCGTTGTCCTGCATGCCGCGCATGTACTGGCGGCCGTCGCGGGCCACGGCGGCCGGGTTTTCGCCCCAGCTGCGGAAGCCGATAACCGGGTTGGCGGGGTTGTTATTGACATCCACCACCGGCGCGAAATTGACGTGCATGCCCAGGCGCTTGAATTGCCGCGCCACCTCGCGGCCCATGTCGTAGAGCAGGGCCGTGTCGGTTTCGCCGCCCAGGCTCATCTGGTACGGGAATTTCACCACGCTATCGAGGCGCATGCCTACGCCCCACTCGCCGTCGAGCGCCACCAGCAGCGGCACTTTGCTCTGGCTCTGGTAGCGGTTCAGCAGCTTGGCCTGCCGCACCGGGCCACCCTGGAAGAAGATGAGCCCGCCAATGCCCGACTGCTGAATGAGGGCCGAAATTGAGTCTTCGTCGATGCGCTTGCGGTTGGAGTACGCGGCCACCATGAACAGCTGCGCGGCCCGCTGGTCGGGCGTGAGGGCGCGCATCAGGCTATCGACCCAGCGCGAGTGCAGGTAGCGCGTGAAGGCGGGTGCGCCGGGCACCGGCACCGGGCGGGGTAATGCTTTTTTGACTGCAGTGGCTTTGGCACGGGACCGCGCCGGGGAGGCGGAACGAACGGGGGCCGGACGGCGCTGGGCCTGGCCCAGCAAGGGCGCCGCCAGCAGCCAGCCCAACAGCAAATACTTGAATATTGACAAAGCCGGGTGGGTTTTCGGAGTGGATGTTTTTCCTACGAAAGTAACACGGGCCCGTGCGAAGTGCCAGTAGCGGGCAAGCCTGGCGGCTGGTTGGGTCCATTAGCAAGCAAGCCCACGCAGGCGAGCAGAGCTAAGACGCCGGGGCGTAATAGCCCAACTATGCCGAACGAGTTTCATCGAGCTCAAAACGTATTTTAACGAGCATAATTGGCGCTTTGCGGTTTAGGACGCATCCAAGTAAAACGAGCCTATATATGGCAATGAACATTAATTATCTAATAACAACGATTTGACATATTTAACTTTTCAAACAAATAATATAAATTGCGGACTTACGCCGCTTATTGCGGCTATTTAAAACCTCATTACAGCAATGGTACCATCTGTCCTCAACCGCCTTCTTTCTGCATCTCCGAAGTCTTTTTTACTGGCATTGGCTGTTATGTCAACTCCACTAAAAGTAGTGGCACAAACGACTCCGCTATTTCAGACGTTTGGTAATAACAGCACAGCTGATGCTAATTATCCTTACACCACTTCGAATGCCACTAACATTGGCACTGGAGTATCGATTGGTTCCTTCGCTGTTACCAGAGCAGACAACAGCTCGACTACCGCTTATGGAGTAAGACTTGCCAATAATGGCAATGGAAACTCCGGTAGCACTCAAGTAAATTTTGTGAGAAAGACTTTTGCTTTCGCATCCGGCGCAACCAATCCCAATACAGTAAGCTTTGAGATTGGCAGTTATAACGCAGGTGGAACTGATGGATTTAACACGACATCGACAATTGATGTTTTTGCCAACATCAATAACGAAGGATTTAATAGAATAGTAAGGGTGATTGGCTCTGCCGATTCTCCTCAATATCCGCTCGGCACCACAGGAGCCGGAACTTCACCAGTATTCACGGACTATACAGCTAATAATATCGCAATTGTTAGTAATGCTGCCAAGGTTTCTAAGGTCACAGTCAATCTACCATCATCCAACACTGCTGGCACACTTGTAGAAATCTATTTTGTAATAAATGTTGCTTCTCGCGGGCAAATTGTAATTGACAATGTCACTCTGACTTCAGGAGATGCATCGAAACCTCTGCCCGTTGAGCTCACCCGCTTCGAGGCCGCGTCCAGAGGCAGCGCCGTGGGCCTGAGCTGGGCCACGGCCAGCGAGAAGAACAGTGCCTACTTCGAGGTGCAGCGCAGCGCCACCGGCGAAGCCTACGAAACCATTGGCAAGGTGGCCGCCCAGGGCAACAGCAGCAGCTTGCGCGAATACGATTTCGCCGATGCCCGCCCGCTGGCTGGCCTGGCCTACTACCGCCTGCGGCAGGTTGATGTGGACGGCAGCTCCGCTTACTCGCCCGTGGCCACCGTGCGCCGCAACGCCGAAATCGTGGCCATCTACCCCAACCCCACCACCGATGTGGTGGTGCTGCCCGCCAGCCTGGGCCCCGTGCGCTACCGCATCCTCAACGGCCTGGGCCAAGCGCTGAGCAGCGGCCAGGCCGCCGGCGGCGACCGCCTCGACCTGAGCACGCTGCCCAAAGGCGCCTTCTTCCTGGAGCTGACCGATGCCGCCGGCCGCCACACCCAGCGCCTGACGCGGCAATAGGTTGCTCCCGCCCCCATCAAGCCCAAAGCCCCGTGCCCGCAGTAGCGGCACGGGGCTTTTGCTTGGGGCCTTTTGTAGCAGGGCTGCGGTAGCGGGCGGGACTTTTTTGGCCGGCTCACGTACAGAGAAATTCACCTAACCGACTTTTACTGCTCGCTTTATGCGTTTTCCGGTTCTCTTTATTGGCGCGGCGGGCCGCCGACTGGCTCTGGCCGGCACGGCCCTGCTGCTGGGGGCCTGTAGCGGCCAGGCTCCGCTCGAACAGGCCAGTGGTGGCAACGGCCGCTCGGTGGCTGTGCAGGCCGATACCACGGCTACGCTGCCCACCGAGGCCTGCGGCCTGCTCACGCCCCGCGAAGTGGCCGACCTGACCGGGCAACCCGTGCAGCAGCAAGCCCAGGGCGAGGCCTGCCGCTTTGTGGAAGCTGACCAGGCTGGCAGCCCCGATGCGGTGGTTTTGTTGTCGTTTCGGCCGGCGGGGGCATTTGCCATTGCGCAGGCTGGCAACAACCTGCGCCGCCGCAACATTCTGGCCGTGAATGACCTCGGCCACGAGGCGTATTACGATGATTACCACGGCGATTTGTATGTGCGGCTGCCAGAGCGCACGTTGGTTATCGGCTTGCCGCGGCCGGCCAAAGGCTATTCGCGCTGGCAGGTGGCCCGGGCGTTGGGCCGCCTGGCGGTGGCGCGCCTGAACGCGGGGCCAGCCGCACCCGCCCAGTAGCGTGGCGAGGCAGGAGGGCATCGGGCGTATCGGGCGGCGTCGTAGCTTGCGGCACATTCCCATTCCTTATGAAGAAAATTGCCCTGGCCGGCCTTGTAGCGGCCGCCCTCACCACGGCCTGCAACCAGACCAAAACCACCGAAACCGCCACCACCAGCGCCCCCGGCAGCGCAGCCGCCGCCGACTCGACCAAGGGCCTGAACGGCTTGTTTGCCAGCTTCTGGGAAAAGCAGTCGCGGCTCGACCCGCTCTCGGCCACGGCCCAGGGCGACAACCGCTTCAACGACCAGCTGCCCAACGACCAGACCCAGGCCTACCGCGACACGCTGCGCACCTTCTACCAGGACTACCTGACGCGGCTGGGCAAGTTCGACCGCGCGGCGCTGGACGAGAACGATAAAATCAGCTACGACATCTTTCAGTACGACCTGAAGCAGCGCGTGGACGGGTTGAAGCTGAACACCTGGATGCTGCCGTTTCAGCAGTTCTGGGGGCTGCCTATTAGCATGGGGCAGTTCGGCTCGGGACAAGGCAACCAGCCGTTTAAGACGGTGCAGGACTACGACAACTGGCTGGGCCGGGTGCGCGGCTTCACGGTGTGGGCTGACTCGGCCATCGGCAACTTCCGGCGCGGAATGAAAGCGGGCGTGGTGCTACCGCGGGCCTTGGTGGTAAAGATGATTCCGCAGATGCGTGCCAAGGACATGCAGGTGACGGACCCCACCAAGTCACTGTTTTACGGCCCGATAAACGCTTTCCCGAAAGACTTTTCGGACGCGGATAAGAAGCGCATTACTGAGGAGTATAAGAAGGCCATTCTGACTGAAGTGGTGCCTACTTACAAGAAGCTCGGCGATTTTCTGGCCAACGAATACTTGCCGAAATCCCGCGCCACCAGCGGCATCAACGCGGTGCCCGGTGGGCCGGAAATCTACCGCTACTACGCCAGCTACTGGACCACGACCGACAAAACCCCGGCCGAAATTCACGCCCTAGGCTTGCGCGAGGTGGCCCGCCTGCGTGCCGAAATGGAGCGCATGAAAACCCAGCTGGGCTTCAAGGGCACGTTGCGGCAGTTCTTCGAGAGCCTGAAGCACGACCCCAAGGCCATGCCCTTCAAAACGGCCGAGGAGGTGCTGGCCGGCTTCCGCAAGATTCAGGAAACCATCGACCCGAACCTGAAAAAGATGTTCGGGCGCGTGCCCAAGTCGCCGTTTGAAATTCGGCGCACCGAGGCGTTCCGGGAGGCGTCGGCGTCGGCCGAGTACAACCAGGGCTCGCCGGATGGCACGCGGCCGGGCATTTTTTATGTGCCGCTGCCCAAGCCCGCCGAGTACAACGTGACGCAGGGCATGGAGTCGCTGTTTCTGCACGAAGCCATTCCGGGCCACCACTACCAGATTTCGCTGCAGCAGGAAAACACCAGTCTGCCCAAGTTCCGCCAGTTTGCCGGCTACGGCGCCATGACGGAGGGCTGGGCGCTCTACTGCGAAAGCCTGGGCAAGGAACTGGGCCTATATAAAGACCCCTACCAGTACGTGGGCGCCCTCAACGACGAAATGCTGCGCGCCGTGCGCCTGGTGGTGGATACCGGCCTGCACACCGGCCAACTCACCCGCGAGCAGGCCATTGCCTACATGCTCGACAACATGCCCGCCAGCGAGGACGACGACACCTCGGCCATTGAGCGCTACATGGCCATTCCGGGCCAGGCGCTGGCCTACAAAATCGGCCAGCTGAAAATTCAGGAGCTGCGCGCCCGTTACGAGAAACAGCTGGGCAGCAAGTTCAAGCTCAGCGACTTCCACGACGAGCTGCTGAAGGACGGCGTGATGCCGCTGGCCGTGCTCGAAACCAAGATGGACGCCTGGGCGAAGAAGCAGTAACCGAACGTCTGTCATCCTGAGCGCAGCGAAGGACCTTATCACGCTTGCACCAATTCAATTACAGCAAGCGTGATAAGGTCCTTCGCTGCGCTCAGGATGACAGACGTTTCTGATTTCCACCTCTTCAATAAAGCAAACCACTTTCCCCAAACTCCCGCCACAGTCTGGACCGTGGCGGGAGTTTTTTTGCTTTTGTTTATAGCGCTGCCAACAGTATTCCTGCAAAAAAATGTAGCTTGCCGGCTTAATTACCGGGTTGATGAAGCGTGTTCTGGTTCTGTTGGTGGTAGTGTGGGGGATTATGGCCGGGGCCGGCCGGGCGCAGCAGCCCACGCCGGCTGCGACATCGGCCGCGCTGCTGGCCAACCTGTTCAACAACTACTGGGACGACCGGGCGCGCCTGTTTCCCTTGATGGCCACGGCCCAGGGCGACAACCGCTACAACGACCGCCTGCCCAACGACCAGACTCGCGCCTTCCGCCAGCAGCAGGCCCGCCTCTACCGCCGCTACCTGAACGACTTGCTGAACATCGACCGCGCCCGCCTCTCGGCCGACGACAAGCTCAGCTACGACATCTTCCAGTACGACATGCGCACCCGCCTCGAAGGCCTGCGCCTGAACACCTGGATGATGCCCTTCGCCCAGATTTACAGCCTGCCCACCACGCTCGGGCAGTTGGGCACGGGCACGGGCGCGCAGCCCTTCCGCACGGTGCGCGACTACGACAACTGGCTGGCCCGCGTGAGCCGGTTTCCGGTGTGGGCCGACTCGGCTATTGCTAACTTCCGCGAGGGGGCCAAGGCCGCCGTGGTGCTACCCAAGGTGCTGGTGCTGAAAATGGTGCCCCAGCTGCAGGCCCAGGTGACGGGCGACGTGTCGCGCAGCCTGTTCTACGGGCCGGTGGCGCACATGCCGGCCAGCTTTTCGGAGGCCGACCGCACGCGCCTCACGGCCGCCTACCAGGAGGCCATTGCCACCGATTTGGTGCCCACCTACCGCAAGCTGGCCGATTTTCTGCAAACCGAATACCTGCCGCTGGCCCGCAACAGCACCGGCCTGGGCGACGTGCCCGGCGGGGCCGAGATGTACCGCTACGACGTGCGCCTGATGACCACTACCCCGCGCGACCCCGACGCCATTTATCAGACCGGCCTGGCCGAGGTGAAGCGCATTCGCACCGAGATGGAGGCAGTGAAAAAGCAGGTGGGCTACAAAGGGAGCTTGTCGAGCTTCTTCAACTCGCTCAGCAACAACCCGCGCTTCATGCCCTATCAGACACCGGAGGAGGTGCTGCGGGCCTTCCGGGGCATTCAGGCGCGCATCGCGCCCAACCTGGGCCGGCTGTTTGGGCGGGTGCCGAAGTCGTCGTTTGAGATTCGGCAGACGGAGGCGTTTCGGGCTGCTTCGGCGACGGCCGAGTACAACCGGGGCACGGCCGACGGCTCGCGGCCGGGCATTTTCTACGTGCCCATTCTCGATGCCACCAAGTTCAACGTGACGACGGGCATGGAGTCGCTGTTTCTGCACGAGGCCATTCCCGGCCACCACTACCAACTCTCGCTGCAGCAGGAAAATACCAGCCTGCCCAAGTTCCGGCGCTTCGGCTCCTACCCGGCGTTCAGCGAGGGCTGGGCGCTGTACTGCGAAAGCATGGGGCGCGAGCTGGGCCTCTACACCGACCCCTACCAGCGCCTGGGCGCGCTCGGCGACGAGATGCACCGCGCCCTGCGCCTGGTGGTCGACGTGGGCCTGCACCTGAAGGGCATGAGCCGCGAGCAAGCCATTGATTACCTGATGGCCAACGAGCCCATTGCCGAGCCCGCCGCCACCGCCGAAGTGGAGCGCTACCTGGCCATGCCCGGCCAGGCCCTCACCTACAAAGTAGGCGCCCTGAAGCTGCGCGAGCTGCGCACCCGCTACGAAAAGCAACTGGGCACCAAGTTCAACCTCAAGGCTTTCCACGATGAAATCCTGGCCGGCGGCTCGATGCCCCTGGCCATTCTGGAGCGGCACATGGATGCCTGGGCCGCCCGGCAGCGCTAGGTGCAGCCGAGTTGGGATAAGTAGGGAAACAGCAACAGCCGATGTCGCGGCAATTAGCCTATCTTGCCGGCTCAAATTGCTTTACACCTAATTTTTCTGCTGATGATTCAATTCATTACAACTGTAGCCGGACGCTCGGCGGCTGTGCTGGCAAGTGTTTGCCTGTCTCTTACGCTGCTTCCCGGAACCGGCCATGCCCAAACGGCCCCGCCTGTAACGGCCCCGCTCGACGTGGCCGCCGTGGATGCGGTGGTGGCCCGCACCCTCAAGGCGCTCAACGTGCCGGGCATCGCAGTGGCTGTGGTAAAGGACGGGCAAGTGGTGCTGGCCAAAGGCTACGGCGTGAGCTCGCTGGCCACCAAAGCCCCAACGGATGCGAACACGCTGTTCGGCATTGGCTCCAACACGAAGGCATTCACCACCGCCGCCCTCGGGCTGCTGGTCGATGAGGGCAAGCTGCGCTGGGACGACAAGGTGACGGACTACATCCCGGAGTTCAAAATGTACGACCCCTACGTGACGGCCGAGTTCACGGTGCGCGACCTGCTGACGCACCGCAGCGGCCTGGGCCTGGGCGCGGGCGACCTCATGTTTTTTCCGGACTCCAGCAACTTCACGGTCAATGATGTCATTCACAACCTGCGCTATTTCAAGCCGGTGTCGTCGTTCCGCAGCAAGTTCGACTACGACAACAACCTCTACCTGGTGGCCGGCGAAGTGGTGAAGCGCATTTCCGGCCAGTCGTGGGCCGATTTTGTGGAAGCCCGCCTGCTTAAGCCCTTGGGCATGAACCGCAGCGCGGCGGTCTTTGCCCGGCTGCCCAACCCCACGAACGTGAGCGAAGGCTACGCGCAGGTAGACGGCCAGACGCAAGTGGTGGCCCGCTACGTGAACCCCCTGGTGGGGCCGGCCGGGGGCATCTATTCCAGCGTGACCGACCTGAGCCAGTGGGCCATGATGCTGCTCGGGGGTCCCGGCGCTCCGGCCGCGCTGCTGAAGCCCTCCACGCAATTCCGTCTCTGGATGCCCCAGACGATTCTGCCGGTAGGCCCCGCCCCTACTCCTTACAACACCCATTTCGCGGCCTACGGCCTGGGCTGGTTTCTGCGCGATGCCCGCGGCTACAAAGAGGTGTCGCACACGGGCGGCCTGCCGGGCCAGATAACGCAGGTAACGCTGCTGCCCGAACTGCACCTGGGCATCATCGTGCTCACCAACCAGGAGACCGAGGCCATTACGGCCATCACCAACCACATTGAAGACCATTACCTGGGCCTGACCGGCCTCGACCGGGTGCAGGAAATTGCCGACCGCGAGAAGAGCCGCGCCGACGGGGCCGACAAAGCCACTGCAGACGCTTATAAGCAGGTGGCCCTGACCCGAAAAACCGCGCCCAAAAAGCCCGACTACAGCGCCTACGTGGGCCGCTACCACGATGCCTGGCTGGGCGACGTGAACCTGTACGCGCAAAATAACCAGCTGTGGTTGAAGTCGGTGCGCGCCCCGCGCCTGCTGGGCCAGGTGCTGCCCTACCGCGGCAACACCTACGTGGTGCGCTGGAAAGACCGCAGCTTCAACGCCGATGCTTATGCCAGCTTCACCCTGGATGAGATGGGCCGCGCTTCGGGCCTGAAAATGAAGCCGATTTCGCCCGCCACCGATTTCAGCTACGACTTTCAGGATTTGGACTTGCAGCGGGTGCCCGAAACGGCGGCGGTGAAGTAAAGGGGCATTGGTGTAGGGTACGACCCCGCACCCAACTGCATACGGACCAGTAAGTACCTTCACGCCGCAGCATTTTCACCAGTTACTGATTTTATGCCACTGCCTTTTGCGATTTCCAACCGGCTGGCCGGCTTCACCGCCACACTCGGCCTGGCCGTCGCCCTGCTTCCTGCTCCCACTATGGCTCAGACGCCCGCCTCCGCTACTTCGGCCGCTGCCCGGGCCACGATGCCGCTGCTTGCTGCCTGGGGTGGCCCCCACGGCGGCGTGCCCGCTTTCGACAAGGTACGCGTGGCCGATTTCAAGCCCGCGCTCGAAGCCGCCATGGCCGAGAACCTGACCGAAATCAACGCCATTGCCAGCAACCCAGCCGCGCCCACTTTCGAGAACACCATTGCCGCCATGGAGCGCAGCGGGCAGACGCTGACCCGGGTTTCGGCCATCTACGACATCTGGAGCAGCACGCTGAACGACCCGGCTTTTGCGGCCGTGGAAACGGAAATGGCCCCAAAGCTGGCGGCGTTCTACGACCAGATTACCCAGAACGCGGCCTTATTCAAGCGCATTGAGGCGGTGTACAACGCACCCGCCACCAAGAAGCTGACGGTCGAGCAGCAGCGCCTGACGGAGGTGCAGTACAAGCAGTTTGTGCGGGCGGGCGCCAAGCTCGACGCCACGGCCAAGGCCCGGGTTTCGGAAATCAACCAGCAACTGGCGGGGCTGTTCACGAAGTTTTCGCAGAATGTGCTGGCCGACGAGGCCAACCAAGTGCTGGTGCTGGAAACGGCCCAGGACCTGGCCGGCCTGCCCGCCTCGCTGGTGGATGCGGCCAAAACCACGGCCACCATCCGCAACTCCGGCGTGGGCGTGATTACCAACACCCGCTCCAGCATCGACCCGTTTCTGACATACTCGACCCAGCGCCCACTGCGCGAGAAGGCCTGGCGCATGTTCACGAACCGCGGCGACAACGGCGGCGCGCACGACAACAACGCCATCATCACCCAGATTCTGCAGCTGCGGGCCGAGCGCGCCAAGCTGCTGGGCTACGCCACGCACGCCCACCTGCGCCTCGATAACACCATGGCCAAAACCCCGGAAGCGGCCATGGATTTGATGCTGAAAGTGTGGCAGCCCGCCGTGGCCCGCGAGCACGAGGAAGTGGCCGACATGCTGGCCCTGGCCAAAAAGGAAGGCGCCCCCGCCAACTTCAAAATCGAGCCCTGGGACTACCGCTATTACGCCGAGAAGGTGCGCAAGGCCCGCTACGACCTCGACCAGAACGAGGTGAAGCAGTATCTGCAGCTCGATAAGATGCGCGAGGGCATGTTCTGGGTGGCCGGCGAGCTGTTCAACTTCGCCTTCGTGCCCGTGACCGACGTGCCCGTATACCACCCCGACGTGAAGGTGTGGCAGGTGAACGACAAAGCCACCGGCCAGCAAATCGGCCTCTGGTACTTCGACCCCTACGCCCGCGCCGGCAAAAACTCGGGCGCCTGGATGAATGCCTACCGCAACCAGGAGCGCATGGACGGCAAGGCCGTCACCACCATCGTCTCCAACAACTCGAACTTCGTGAAGGGCAAGCCCGGCGAACCCGTCCTCATCTCGTGGACCGATGCCACCACGCTGTTTCACGAGTTTGGCCACGCCCTACACGGATTGTCAAGCAACGTCACCTACCCCACGCTGTCGGGCACCAGCGTGGTGCGCGACTACGTGGAATTCCCGTCGCAGGTGCTCGAGAACTGGCTGGCCACGCCTGAGGTGCTCAGCAAATACGCCCTGCACTACCAGACCGGGAAACCCATTCCGCAGGCGCTGGTCGACCGCATCAACAAGGCCAGCTCCTTCAACGAGGGCTTCGCCACCACCGAGTTTCTGGCCAGCGCGCTGATTGACATGAAGCTGCATTTGGCCGGCGCGCAGAAAATTGACCCCGACAAGTTTGAGCGCGAAACGCTGGCCGGCCTGGGCATGCCGCACGAGCTGGTGATGCGCCACCGCACACCGCAGTTCACGCACGTATTCTCGTCGGATGGCTACTCGGCGGGCTACTACTCCTACCTATGGTCGGTGGTGCTGGCAGCCGATGCCTTCAGCGCCTTCACCGAGGCCGGCGGGCCCTACGACAAGGCCGTGGCCGCCCGCCTGCGCAACCACGTCTTCACCGTGGGCAACACCGTGGACCCGGCCGCCGGCTACCGCGCCTTCCGCGGCCGCGACCCGAAAATTGATGCCCTGATGAAGCAACGCGGCTTCCCGCTGGCCGCGGCGAAGGCCGCGCCGGGCAAGGCTTCATCGGGTGGCAAGGGCAAAGCAACCCGGAAGCGCAAGTAGCGTCTTTGCGGCTAATGCCAGTATTAGGAAAGCCCCGTTATCGGGGCTTTCTTTTTGGCCGAAACCCAGCCTGGCAAACGCCAAACTGCGCTACCTTTCACGCCGCAATCATTCTGATTTTCCGTTTTTCAACTGACTATATGCACAAGATGATACCGGCCCTGTTCGCGGCCGCGTTTTTCGTTTCGGCCGCTTCGGCCCAGCAGCGGCCCGTGCTCACGGCCGACGACTACGCCCGCGCCGAGCGCGCCATGAGCTACAACACCCAGGCGCTGGTGGACCACAGCGCCGGCCAGCCCAACTGGCTGCCCAACGACCGGTTCTGGTACCGCGTGATGACGGCCCAGGGCAGCGAGTTCATCGTGGTGGACCCGGCCCGCAAAACCCGCACCGCGGCTTTCGACCAAGCCAAGCTGGCGGCGGCGCTGTCGGCGGCCAGCGGCAAAAACTACGAGGCCGGCCGCCTGCCCTTCCGCAGCATCAGCTTCTCGCCCGATGCCAAAGCCATTTCCTTCGCCGCCAGCGGCAAGAGCTGGAAGTACGACGTGGTGAGCGGCAAAATCAACCCCGAAACGACCACGCCGCCCGCCGCCAGCCTGGCCCCTGCCAACAACAACACCAACGAAGAAGTGTCGCCCGATGGCAAGCTGGCCGCTTTCATCAAGGACTACAACCTGTGGGTGCGCAACACCGAAACCAACCAGACCACCCAGTTGACGACTGACGGCGCCAAAGACTACGGCTACGCCACCGACAACGCCGGCTGGACGCACAGCGACAAGCCCATCCTGCGCTGGTCGCCCGACTCGCGCAAAATCGCCACCTTCCGGCAGGACCAGCGCAACGTGGGCGACATGTACCTCGTGACCACCAACGTGGGCCATCCAACCCTGAAAGCCTGGAAGTACCCGCTGCCCGGCGACAAGGACATTGCCATGATTGAGCGCGTCGTCATCGAAGTAAACCCCGCCAAAGTGGTGCGCTTCCAGATGGCGCCCGACCCGCACCGCGGCTCGCTCTCGGACGACATTTCGAGCAGCGGCACCTTTGATGACGTGGACTGGAGCCCCGACGGCCGCGAGTTGGCATTTGTGTCGACCTCGCGCGACCATAAGGAGGAGAAAGTGCGGGTGGCCGATGCCGCTACCGGCGCGGTGCGCGACGTATTTCAGGAAACCGTGGCCACGCAGTACGAGTCGGGCCAGGGCGCGATTAACTGGCGCTACCTGCCCAAGAGCAAGGAAATGGTGTGGTACTCGGAGCGCGACAACTGGGGCCACTTATACCTGTATGATGCCGGCAGCGGCAAGGTGAAAAACCAGATTACCAAGGGCAACTTCGTGGTGACGCAGCTGCTGAAAGTGGACGAGCAGAAGCGCCAGGCGTATTTTCTGGCCGATGGCCGCGAGGCCGGCAACCCCTACTTCACGCACCTCTACCGCGTGGGGCTCGATGGCAAAAACCTCACGCTGCTCACGCCCGAAGCCGGCAACCACCAGGTGACGATGTCGCCCTCGGGCCGCTACTTCATTGATACCTACTCGCAGCCCGACAAGCCGGGCGTGACCGTGCTGCGCGCCGCCGACGGCAAGCTGCTGACGACGCTGGAGAAAACCGATATCTCGCGCCTCACTGCCACCGGCTGGAAGGCCCCCACGCCCATCACGGTGAAAGCGCAGGACGGCAAGGACGATTTGTACGGCCTGATGTTCACGCCTTCGAACCTCGACCCCAGCAAGAAGTATCCGATTATCAACTACATCTACCCCGGGCCGCAGGGCGGCGGCGTGGGCAGCTGGTCGTTCGTGTCGGCCCGCAACGACCACCAGGCGCTGGCCGAGCTGGGCTTTGTGGTGGTGGTGATTGAGGGCAGCTGCAACCCCTTGCGCAGCAAGAGCTACCACGATGCCTGCTACGGCAACATGGCCGAAAACACGCTGTCGGACCAGGTAACGGGCATGCGCCAGCTGGCGCAGAAGTATCCGTATATCGACCTCGACCGGGCTGGCATCTGGGGGCACTCGGGCGGCGGCTACGCCACGGCGGCGGCCATGTTCCGCTACCCCGACTTCTTCAAGGTGGGCATCTCGGAATCGGGCAACCACGAAAACCGCAACTACGAAGACGACTGGGCCGAGCGCTACCTCGGCCTGCTGAAAACCAACGCCGACGGCACCACCAGCTACGACAAGCAGGACAACGCCAGCTTCGCCAAAAACCTGAAAGGCAAGCTGATGCTGGCCCACGGCCTGATGGACGACAACGTGCCGCCCTACAACACCTTCCTCGTTGTCGAAGCCCTCACCAAAGCCAACAAAAGCTACGACCTGGTGGTGTTTCCGAACGCCCAGCACGGCTACGGCCAGTATTCGCCCTACATGACGCGCCGCCGCTGGGACTACTTCGTGCAGAACCTGGCCGGCGCCGAAGCCCCGCACGACTACCAGATGACGCCCAAGCCAGACCCGCGCAACGCGGTGCAGTAGGCGGTGAGTAGTGAGTAAATGGAACGTCATGCAGAGCGTAGCGAAGCATCTTGCCCGCAGGAAGTAATCCAATCGAAAGGATTTACTATTGCAGCAGAGATGCTTCGCTCCGCTCAGCATGACGTTCTTTCTATGAAAATCCCCCACCACAAAAAGCTGCCAATAACCAAGTTACTCGGGCTGTTGACGCTCCTGCTGTTGTTCCGGCCCACTCCCAGCCTCGCCCAGCGCCGCTTCGAGCTGGCCGACATCGGGCGCGTGGTGAACGTGGGCGACCCGCAGCTCTCGCCCGATGGCCGGAGCATTCTGGTGGTCGTATCGCGCCCCAACCTCGCCACCAACCGCAACGAGGCCGAAGTGGTGCTGGTGGACGTGGCCAGCGGCCGGCAGCGGGTGCTGGTAGCCGGCCGGCCCACTGTGAAGCAGCCGCGCTGGTCGCCCACCGGCGACCGGGTGGCGTTTCTGGCGCGCACCGGCACGGGTAAGGAGGCGCACACCCAGCTATTCGTGCAGCAGTTGGCTTCCGGTGAAGCGCGCCAGCTAACCACGGCCATCGAAAACGTGCAGCTGTATAGCTGGAAGCCTGATGGCACGGCCCTCGCCTATTCGGCCGCCGATGCGCCGGCCAACGCGGCCGAAGTGGCGCGCGGCAACGACAGTTTCGAGGTGGGCAACGGCAGCGTGACGGCCACCGCGCCGCCCGCACCCGACCATATCTGGCTGGTATCGGCCACCGGCGACACGCCCGCCCGCCGCCTCACCAGCGGCCCGCTCAGCCTGCCCGACGACTCCTCCGCGCCCTTTGCCTGGGCGCCCGACGGCCGCACGCTGGCCTGCGTGCTGCGCCCCAGCGCCCAAACCGGCGACCAGGAAACGGCGGTGTACACCCTCGATGCGGCCAGCGGCGCGCTGCGGGAGCTGCCCAACTCCCCGCACCGCGTCGACCTGCCCGCTTACTCGCCCGATGGCAAGTGGCTGAGCTACCAGACTCCGCGCGAGCCGCCGTTTTTTGAATCGTTGGAGTTTGACGTGGTACCCGCTGGCGGCGGCCCGGTGCGCCACCTCAGCCGCCCGCTCGACCGGAATTTGCAGCGCGCCGTGTGGAGCCCCGATAGCAAAAGCCTGTTTGTGGGCGGCAATGATGCGGCTACGGTTTCCATCTGGCAGCAGGGCCTGGATGGCAAAAGCCGGAAGCTGCCGCTGGGGGCGGTGTCGCCCAACGGCAGCTATTGGGTGGAGATGAGCGTGGGCCGGCGCAACGCCGTGGCCCTCACGGCCAACGAGCCGGGCCGCCCGGCCGAGCTCTATTATCTGACCTCGCCCACCGCTGCCCCGCGCCGCCTCACCGATTTGAACCACGAAACCGCCGCTCTGGCCCTGGGCCGCATGGAAGCCGTGGACTGGCAGTCGGACCAGCTGCGGCCCGATGGCATCCTCACCTACCCACCCGATTTTGACCCCGCCAGGAAATACCCGCTGGTGCTGATGATGCACGGCGGGCCTTCCAACGCCTCGCGAGCGGCGTTTTACGGACTGGGGCAGGCCGTGGCGGCGCACGGCTACGTGGTGTTCCAACCCAACTACCGGGGCTCCGACAACCTGGGCTACGCTTTCCAGCGGGCCATTCGCGACGATGCGGGGGCCGGGCCGGGGCGCGATGTGCTGGCCGGCATTGCGATGCTGGAAAAGCGCGACTGGGTCGATACCAGCCGCATGGCGCTGTCGGGGGCCAGCTACGGCGGCTTCATGACGGCCTGGCTGATGGGCGAGTCGCGGCGCTGGCGCTGCGCGGTAGCCGCAGCTTCGGTGGTGGATTTGCTCGACAGCTACAACCTGAGCGACAACAACATCGCCAACGCCGGCCACTACGGCCCCTCGCCCTGGCTGAGCGCCGAGAATTTGGAACATTACCGGGCGCAGTCTCCGCTCTCGCGGGCTGGGCGCTGGCGCACGCCCACGCTCATTCTGCACAACGTGGGCGACTTCCGCGTGCCCATCAGCAACTCGTATAGGATGTACCACGCCCTGAAAGACAACGGTGTGCCGGTGCGCTTCGTGGCGTTTCCCATTGCTGCCCACGTGCCCGGCGACCCCGTGCGCAGCGCCGAGTGGAACCGCCTGTGGCTGGACTGGCTGGACCAGTACCTGAAATAAAAAACGCCGTAGGGGCAGGATTGGCCCCCGCTCGGTTGTTTGCGCCGTATCACCGATTCCGTTTATTAACGTCGTTCAACGACGGGCGGGGGCAAGCCCTGCCGAGTACGACCCCGCCCCTACTTTTCTATGAAAAAACTTCTTCAAACCACCTCCTGCCTGCTGCTGGCCGGACTGACGCTGACCGTGCCTTTCGCCGCCTCGGCCCAGAAAAAGCCCACCGCTAAACCAGCCAATGCCGAAAGCGCCATCCGCGAAGCCGATATTAAGCGCGACCTGTTTGCGCTGGCCGGCGACCATTTCCGGGGCCGCGAGGGCGGCACGCTGGATGAGCTAAAAGCCTCCGTGTGGTTGGCCGACCAGATTCGGGCCACCGGCATGCTGCCCGCCGGCGACGATGGCACCTACTTCCAGTGGTTCAACCTGCAGCGCACCCGCCTGAGCAAAAGCAGTACCCTGCGCATCGGTACCCACGAAATCAGGTTGAACGAAGACGGTGCCGTGACGGCCCCCACCAACGCCAACGTGAACGCGCCGCTGGTATACGTGGGCAGCGGCTCAGCGGCCGAGCTGGCTAAAGTGGATGTGAAGGGCAAGGCCGTGGCCGTGCAGATTGCAGGCGCGCCCACCGACGGCATCAGCTACCGGCGCTACGTGTTTGGCAAGTTTGCCGGGCAGGCCAGCGAGCTGGTAAAGGCCGGCGCGGTGGCGGTGGTGTTCGTGTCGGACCCGGCCCAACAGGCGCTCTACGACCACTGGAGCCACGTGTTTGAGCGCGGCCGCTACAGCCTGCCCGGCGCGGCCAGCACCAAAGTGGTGAGCACGCCGCCCGTGGTGTGGCTGCCCGCCAGCGCAGCCAGCTGGGTGCAGCAGGCCGGCCAGCAGCTCACCGCCGAGCTGAAAGTGGAGAGCTTTCAGTACCCGTCCGTCAACATCGTGGCCAAGATGCCCGGCACCGATGCGCAGCTGAAAAAGGAGTACGTCCTCTTCAGCACCCACCAGGACCACGACGGCGTGCGCGCCCCCGTGGCCGGCGACTCCATCTACAACGGGGCCGACGACAACGCCACCGGCTGCGCGGCCCTGTTGGCCATTATGCGGGCGTTTAAGCAGCAGCCGGGGCGCCGCTCGGCGCTGTTCGTGTACCAGGGTTCGGAAGAGCGCGGGCTGATTGGCTCGACCTACTTTTCGGCTCACCCCACGGTGCCGCAGTCTTCGATTGTAGCAGTTTTGAATGCGGAAATGATGGGCCGCAACGCCCCCGACAGCGCCGCGCTGCTGGGCTCGACGCCGCCGCACCTGAACTCCTCCGACCTCGTGAAAACCGCGCTGGCCGCCAACCAGGCCGGCCCAAAGTTCAAGCTCGACACCGAATGGGATAAGCCTACGCACCCCGAAGGCTGGTATTTCCGCTCCGACCACCTGCCCTACGCCCGCCTGGGCATCCCGGCCATCATGTACACCTCGCTGCTGCACGTCGACTATCACACGCCGCGCGACGAGCCCAGCCGCATCGACTACGCCAAACTCACGCGCATGACGCAGTGGATGTACCTCACGGGCTGGGCCGTGGCCAACCGCGCCGCGCCGCCCGCGCGGGAGCCCGGCTTCAAACTGGAGCGGTAGCATGGGCTTGTAGTCCGCGGGTTTGCAAAACCGACTTTATTAACTCAGGAATAATGCGATTTATTTCTTCCGCGCTGGCCGCATTTATTTGTTTTTCGGCTGGAGCCCAGCCCCGCGAGAAAAGCACCAAAACCAATCCAGCCCTACCTCCGTGGGAAACGTTCAGAGTTGATGAGCATCTGGAGTTACAGATTCCGGTACCGGCTCGCTTGGTGTCCCTTTCAACACTGGCTGAGCGGCCGGCTCAAGCCTACGCAGCTGCCGCTCCACAACTAGGATTCTCAATAACACGAGCCTCCTTGTCGAACTCAGAGGCTGCGGCAATGGAGCAGCCCGGACAACAGGATAATCTGTATACCAGTTTTACGCAGGGTATGCTGACGAGAATGCACGCCGTCAGAGTGCGCCAGGCAACTTTTAGGACTGGCCGGTTTGAAGGATTGGCAGTGCAGTTTCGGGTCGACCACCCCGCGGCGAATATGCCCAGCCGTGGTACCATGTGGATATTACGGGCAGGAACCAGCGTGTATTTACTTCAGGCACTACCTATTGCCGCTAGCGAAACGGAAGAGGCCACGGCAATGCAAGACCGGTTCCTGGCCTCGCTGGTAGCAAACGATGCCCCCTACACGCCCCCGGTTCCCGCCGATTGGGCTCGCTTCAAAACCGGCCGGTTTCGCTACCTCGACCCGATTTATAAGGCAGTCACAATCATCCGCACCGACACCACGCAGACCGAAATCGATACGGCTCGCGGCATGCAAATCGTATACCGCCTGCGCTGGACGCAGGACGGTTATGAGTTGAATCAAATAGCTTCTACTTTCCCCAATGCTGCCGCCATGCAGGGCAAGCCCATTAAGGTGCGCATCACGCAGGTGGATGGCAACATGTGCGCGTATCAAGGAAATCTAGCGGGGGTGATTCTCACTGGACGCATTGAATGGCTGGGACAGTAGCGCTACCAGAAGAACGGTATGAGGACTCGCTCATAGCCTAGCAGGCTCGTCCCCCACCTGCTCACACCAAGTATGGTCAGGCCGCTGGAGCAGTAGCGCCGTAGGGTGGAAACAGCCGGCCGACGGGCCGCTTCGGCAGCATCCCGAACTGTTGCAGCTGCTCGACGTGGTGCGGCTCGCACACGCCGCTGAACCGGATTGCGCGGTGCGGGCACCCGGCCACCCCGCACGGCTTATTGCTGGGCTCGAAGGTGTTTTTGGCGTAGTATGGTTCCATCATCGCGCCGTACACCATCCACGCGGCGGGCTGTAGGTAGGGCTCCTGCTGCCAGTCGGCCAGGTCAATTTCGGGCACATGGTAAGCGTATTCGCTGCCTCGGAGGCTCCATTCCCAGCCGGTTTGCCAGTGCTGGGCGCAGTGCGGGCACCGCAGCAGCTTCAGCCGGAGCGTGGGGTTCTCAGCAAGCAGCACCAGCGGCTTCAGAATTGCGGCCGTAGCCTTGATGCGCTTGTTGATGCTACGGCGGTCGAGTTCGAGCGCCGAATACTGGAAGCAGGTGCAGTTCATTGACTCAAAAGTAGCTTTTGCGGCAGACAAAGGCCCTCCTGGTTCATGCTCAGCGTAAACGCGCCATGGCCACGCTACACCCAACCGCCGCCTGGGCCGTATGGGAGCTTATGCTGAACCTGACCAACCCCGAGCTGGCCTTTGTGCTGGGCCGCCTGTTGCTGGGCGTGAATTTCCTGACGCACTTTCTGGTGCGCCTGCCCAAGCTGGCGGGCTTCAAAGCGGGCCTGCTGAAGCAGTTTGCCGCTACGCCGCTGCCCGCGCCGCTGGTGGAGCTGTTCGCCACCGTGCTGCCTTTTGCGGAGGGCGCTATCGGCGCGCTGCTGCTGCTGGGCTTGTTCACACGCCCGGCGCTGGCGGCCGCTATGCTACTGATGACGAGCCTGGTATTCGGCAGCAGCCTGCTGGAGCAGTGGGACACGGTGGGCACGCAGATGCTCTACGGCCTGTTCATTTTCGCGCTGATTCTGCATTGCCAGCACAACCGGCTATGCTTCGACCACACCGCAGCCCCGGTACTCCGCTGAAAACGGCCTGAACATTTACGGGAACAAGCGGGTCTTGCCTCCACGCACGCTTCTCAATTCCCGCTTCCCACTTCCGCCAATGCGCCACCTCACCGCCGCCGACATTGCCGGCTTCGAAAAAATATACCGCCTCAACCTCGTCAACGGCCTACCCGGCTTCAAGCCGGCCAACCTGGTGGGCACTGCCGCGCCCGACGGCCGCACCAACCTGGCCGTGTTCAGCTCGGCCCTGCACCTGGGTTCCGACCCGGCGCTGCTGGGCATTGTGACGCGCCCCACCACCGTGCCGCGCCACACCTATGCCAACCTCAAAGCCAGCGGCTGCTACACCCTCAACCACGTGCCCGAGGCCCTGGCCGCACCGGCGCACTACACCTCGGCCAACTTTCCGGACGACGTTTCGGAGTTCGACGCCTGCGGCTTCACTGCCGATTTCCGCGACGGTTTTGCTGCGCCCTACGTAGCCGAAAGCGCCCTCAGCATCGGCCTGCGGCTGCTCGAAGAGCATCACATCAGCAACGGCACCGTGCTGCTGGTGGGCACCGTGGAACACGTGTATCTCAAGGAGGAACTGCTGCGCCCCGACGGCACGCTGGACCTGGCCGCGGCCGGCACGGCCGCCATTTCCGGCCTCGATGGCTACCACGCCGTGCAGCCGCCCGTGCGCTTCGGCTACGCCCGCGTGGGCCAGCCGCCGGTGGCGGAGTAGCTTCGGGTCGTGGGTCTTTTTTTGCTAATCAATACGGTTTAGCATAACGGGTCTGATTGTTTTTGCCCTTTTCAAACCACTCAATGTTCCTGAATCGGACATCTCCTTTTATGCCGTCATGCAACCGGGCCGCTGTGCTAATGATATTTTTTTCAAATTCGGACGCAACACTTATCACCAGTTCATATTGGGCATCTGACCTGCGATTAACCCGATAAGCAGTTGAATTAGCCACGTCATACCAAGTATGCACGAAGCTGAAATACAGCTCCTCATCATTGTGATACTCCACTATTTTATCGGTGAAATAATCGCTGTTGTCTGTTGAAAATTTCACTTTTGAAATGACTACGTCGGCCAACTCATTTATGCTTCCTTCAAACTCAAAATATAGCCTGTCGCGAATCAACAGCGGGTATTCAGTTTGCGGCTGATAATCGCAGGAATCGGCCAGTCCATTTTCGTAAAGCCGCTTCAGGACAGCTTCGTCAGTGCCCCGGTAACGAATGGCTCCAATGCACGAAACCCATAGCGCGCAAATTGCTTGGTCTAGCTCAGCATCAGTGCGCGGTTGCTGTTTAAAATAGCACCGGCCATCCGGCGCGTAGTCAATTAGCGTCGGAGCTTCCGCATGAGGGGCTCCGCAAACCAGGCAGTCACCATCATTATAAAAGTCACCTTGCCCAGGAAGGCCTTGATTTACGATATTCTCCATAAGCATTGCGGCAATCAAGGCTGGACCATCTTTTCGCAGCCAATTTATTCATTCTCTAACCAATCCAAACGCAAAAAGCCCGCTACCGTATGGCAGCGGGCTTTTTGCGCCGGGCAAATGCCGGGCTATTTCTTGGGTTGCGCGTCTTCGGTGGTGCCCATCTGGCCGCTGGCGGTTTGGCCACCGGTGGCGCTGGCGCCGGCCGGGGCCGAATTCAGCTTGTCCTGCACAGTACCGTTCTTGATGGCCGTGGCCGAGCCTTCGCCGATGGGCGTGGTGGCCTTGGGTTGGTTGTTGATGCTGTCGCGGTTCACATCGGCGGTGTGCCAGCCGGGCGGGTTGCTGAAGCCGTGGTGGAATTGCGTGTTTTCGCCGGGGCTCCAGTGGTAGTCGCAGGACGAAAGCGAGGCCGCCAAAGCGGTGCCCAGCAGCAGGGCCAGGGCGGGACGGAGGGAAAGCTTCATGAAGTAGTGCTTGGAATTAGTTCTGCAAAGTACGTTGATTTCGGACGGAAGGCCAACCTTCTGCCCCGGTGGGCGGTACTTTCGGGAACCAGCCCATTGCTGCCCCGTTTGCGCATGTCCGATTCCGACCCCAAGTCGCCTTCCCGCTTCCGCCGTGCCCTGGGGGCGGTGGGGCGCGCCGCCCTGCTGCCCGTACGCGGGGCCAGCTACGTAGTACGCGTCGGGCAGGCGCACCAGCACTTTTTCCTGCCCGTGCTCAACGGCGCGCTCGGCGACCAGCTCGCCGCCCGCTTCGACCCGCGCGCCATTCAGATGAGCTTCCGGCGCGGCGGCCACGACGTGGCCGTGGCCGACCTGGGCCTGACTGAGCCGCGCCAGAAAACCGTCATCTACATCCACGGCCTGATGGGCGACGAGCTCATCTGGCAAACCGGCTTTCAGGATGCGCCCGGCAGCCGCCGCTACGGCCCGCGCCTGGCCGAGGAAACCCACAGCCGGGCCCTCTACCTGCGCTTCAACTCGGGCCTGCACCTCTCGCAGAATGGCCGCGAGCTCAACCGCCTGCTCACCGAGCTGGTGCTCACCTGGCCCGATGCCATCGGCGAGCTCGTGCTGGTGGGCCACAGCATGGGCGGGCTGATTATCCGGTCGGCGGGGCATTATGGGCAATTAAGAGTTAAAAGTGAAGAGTTAAGAGTTGCTGCTACAGAATCTAAAGCAGCACAGGAGCAACTCTTAACTTTTAACTCTCAATTTTTAACTGATAGCGCGCCCTGGCTGGCCCACTTGCGCAGCATCTTCCTCATCGGCACGCCCAACGACGGCTCGTGGTTGGAGCAGAACTCGCACTTCACGGCCCGGCTGCTGGAGCGCATCAACCTGTTTCCGACGCGCTTCCTCAGCAAAGCGCTTAACCAGCGCAGCAACGGCATCAAGGATTTGCGCTACTCCATTCTGGTGGACGAGGATTGGCTGGATGCCCACGCCAACGACCTCACGCCGCCGCGCACGCCGGTGCCGCCGCTGCCCGGCGTGCAGTATCATATTCTGATGGGCTCGTGGCTGCGGGCCACCCGGCCCTCGGCCCTGCGCGAGTACTTCGGCGACGGGCTGGTGGGCCACGGCAGCGCCCGCGGCCACGCCACCTTTGGCGACGAGGCCGCCCTGCCCGCCGGGGCCAGCGTGCGCACGGCCGTGTTCAGCCAGCAGCACCACGGCGGCCTGCTCACGCATCCGGAGGTGTTTCAGTACCTTAAGCAGTGGGCGTAGTTGCCAGTTGAACGTCATGCAGAGCGCAGCGAAGCATCTTGCCCGTAGTAACTAATTCAATCGACTGGTTTAGTGGTGGCGGGCAAGATGCTTCGCTGCGCTCTGCATGACGTTCTAAAAATTACAAAAAATGGCCCTTATCCTCTTCGACGGCGTGTGCAACCTCTGCAACGGCTTCGTGCAGTTCGTCATCCGGCACGATGCGGCGGGGCGCTTCCGGTTCGCGGCGCTGCAAAGCGCGGCCGGGCAGGCGGTGCTGGCCAGGCACGGCTTCGATGCCGCGGCCGTGGCCAATGAGCCTGACTCGGTGCTGCTGGAACTGGACGGGCGGCTGTATTCGCATTCCGAAGCCGTGCTGCGCATTGCCCGCGAGCTGGGGGGGCCGTGGCGACTGCTGCGCGTGGGCCGCCTGCTGCCCCGCCGCTGGCGCGATGCCGCCTACCGCTTCGTGGCGCGGCACCGCTACCGCTGGTTTGGGCGGCAGGAAAGCTGCTGGCTGCCCACGCCCGAGCTGCGGGCGCGGTTTCTTTAGCGGCGCGCCGGAGTAGCAGCGGCGCGCCGGAGCTCGGCCTCGTACACGCGGCGGCCCAGCTCGCGCAGGAAGGGAAAACCGATGGTGTCGTACTCGTACTTATCGTCGTTCAGTACACCGTCGGCGTTGGTATACACCACGGCCGCGAGCAGGAACTCGACGCCGTGGGCCTCGTCCTGCACGTAGGCATTGTCGATGAGGAAGCCGTAGGACTGCCCGATTTTATTGAACACCCGCACGCCCGGTGGCAGCGCCGCCTGCCCACCGCCGCCCAGCAGGTACTTCACGCAGGTGTCGGGGAAGTGGGCGGCATCGTAGCGCGGGTGCCGGCTGGCGGGCGGCAGTTCCGACATGGCCGTGCGCAGCCGGGCATAATCTTCCGGAGCCAGGTGCAGGCGGCGGGCGGCGGGCACAGTTTCCGGAAACAGGATGGTGCGGAGCAGCCGCTGCTGGTCGGGCAGGGCGAAAGCATTTTTCTGGCTGAAATCCAGCGGGCCGGCCACTTGCTGGTCGCCTTTGAAGTAGGCCGCGCCAATGGCCTCGCCGCGCAGCCCCAGGCGAGGCCAGGGCCCGGCGTAGTAGCCGGCCGGCTGGGCGTAGAGCAACTGCGTGGCGGCTGTGTCGGCGAAGAAGCGAATGGGGTTGGTGTGGCGGCTGCCGGGCTCCTGGTCGCCAATGGCGAGGCGGTTTACGAGGCGGGTGCGGTGCAGGCCCAGGCGGGCCACTTCGCGGTTCAGCTCCTCGGGCCCCACGAACTCATACAGCCGGTTGTACGCGTCGTTATCGCTCACGAGCAGCACCTTGCGCACGTAGTTGCCCACGGTGGGCCGGCCGCCGGCCGCACTGGTGTCGCGCCGCACCGTCGTCTGGCCCGCGAAGGCCGAGTCCGTTAGCATGGGCATGTCGGGGCTCAGGCCGGGGTGCGTGGCGCTCAAAGCCCGCAGCTTTTGCAGAGCCAAGGCCACGCCGGCCAGCTTCACGGTGCTGGCCGGGTAGAAGTATTCGCGGGGCCGCACGTGGTAGCGGTAGGTGCGGAAGTGGGCCCGCCCCGCCGCATCGCGTCGGATGCGGGTGTAGAGGATTTGCAGGCGGTAGTAGTCGGGCCGGGCCAGCACGCGGGCCAGGCCCACGGTGTCGTGGTGCAGCACCTGGCGCAGCAGGTTGGCGCGGCCCTGGGCGTGGGCCGCGGAGCCGGCCAGCAACAGCAGTAGCACTAGCAGTCGGCGCATCATCACAGCGAAGCAAGCATCATACGGCCAAATATAACCGGCGCACGGGCCGCCGTTGGTACTGCCCAACGGGGTGTTGGTGTAATAATCTTGGGGCGCGCGGGCAGCGGCCATAGGTTTGCTTCCGGCTTCCGTTCGGGCCCCGTTGGGGCCGGGCGGGCCGAACTTTCACTTCCCTCCTGCCCCGCGTTTTTTATGAGCACCTTTGCGCTTTCGTCCGCTCCTTCCATATTTGCCATGCCGCTGCCCACGGCCCGCGCCAAAACCGTTCTGCTACACTTGGGCGTGTGGCTGGCGTATTATTTCTACGAGGTTGGTTTTATCGTGCTCACGGGCATGAAGCTGCCCAACCAGTGGGATACGTCGCTGAACTGGGCGCTGTATGCCCTGGTGGTGTATGGCAACGCCTTGTGGCTGTTTCCCCGGTTTTTCGTACCCCGCCGCTACCTGGCGTATGTGGGGGCGCTGGGCGCGGTTCTGCTGGCATACATAGCAATTAAGTTCTGTCTGAATGCCTACCTGCTGCCCCGTATTATCGACGCGAAGCTGGTGATGCCGACGGACAACCTACGCATGTTTCTGGCCACGTCTTATTTCCGGGTTACCACATTTCTGGGCTACAGCATGGTGTATGCCTACGCCCGGCACGCCATTGGACTGCAGAAACAGTTGCGCGAGCAGGAGCACCAGTTGCGCCTGCAGGAGCGCAGCCTCCTCGAAGCCGACATTGCCTTCCTGAAAAGCCAGATTAACCCGCACTTTCTCTTCAACGCCCTCAACTTCCTGTATTCGCAGGTCTACCCGCTGTCGGAGCCCACGGCCAAAAGCGTGCTGCTGCTCTCCGACATCATGCGCTACGCCCTGAACGAGGGCGGCGAGCAGGGCAAGGTGATGCTCGAAAAAGAAGTGCAGCACCTGCGCAACTACCTGGCGTTAAACCAGCTGCGTTTCGGCAACAACCTGCAGGTGGAGTTTGAAGTGGCCGGCAACACGCAGTACCTCATGATTTTGCCGCTGGTGCTCATCACCTTCGTCGAGAACTGCTTCAAGCACGGCGAATTGTTCGATGCCCGCAACCCGCTGCTGCTGCGCCTCACGGTGCGCGACAACGAGCTGGAGCTCTACACCCGCAACCGCAAGCGCACCGGGCCGGTCGAACATTCCACCGGCATCGGGCTCGACAACACCCGCCGCCGCCTCGATGCCGTGTACGCCAACCGCTACCGCCTGGCCATTGCCGACGAGCCCGATTCCTACACCGCCCACCTGCACCTTTCGCTCTAGCCCGTGATTTCCTGCCTGATTGTTGACGATGAGCAAGCCGCCATCGATATCCTGCGCCAGTACGTCGAAAAAACGCCGTTCCTGACGCTGGCCGGCACCACCACCAACCCCATCGAGGCCCTGCGGCTGGTGGCCACGCAGCCCGTCGATTTGGTGTTTCTCGACATTCACATGCCGCAGCTTTCGGGCCTGGAGGTGCTGCCGCTGCTGCGCGGCAAGTGCCAGGTCATCTTCACCACGGCCTACAGCGAGTTTGCCGTGCCGGCCTTCGAGCTGGAGGCGCTGGACTACCTGCTCAAGCCCATTGCCTTCGAGCGCTTCGTAAAAGCCAGCCAGAAGGCGCTCAAGGCCCAGGCCCCGGTTACGCTGCCGGTGCTGCCCGCGGCGTTGCCCGACGACTACATTTTTGTGAAGGGCGACAGCAAAGGCCACATGCGCAAGGTGGCCTTCAACGACATCGTGTACGTGGAGGGGCTGAAGAACTACGTGTCCATCTACACCGAGCAGGAGCGCATCATCACGCTGCTCAACATCAAGGATTTGCAGGAGCGGCTGCCGGCCACCCGGTTCATGCGCGTGCACAAGTCCTACATCGTGTCGCTCGACAAAATCAAGGCCCTCGATGGCAACCTGATTCTGTTCCGCGACGGCAAGGCCACCGCCCCGCTCGGCGACACCTACCGCCGGGGTTTCTTCGAGGCGCTGCAGCGGCACGTAGTGGGCGGTAAAAGCGCCGAGTAGCGGCCGGCCGGCATCTCATCGAAACGACCCCGTTGGTCCTTCATTTGGCTGGGTTGGTGTAATAATCTGGCAGGCCGAAACTACCCGGCCTAGGTTTGCTTCGGGTTTGGGCATCGGCCGAACCCACCCCCTGAAAACGGCTTTTCTCACCTCTCCTTTCTGCATCATGGCTTTTCTTTCCACTTCGCTCCGGGCCTCGTTGGTACTGCTGCTGCTGGCGGGCACGCCCCAGGCCGGCCACGCCGCGCCGGCCACCGGCCCCGCGCCGTGCACGCCCATCGTGGCCCAGGCCAAAGCCGCGCCGGCCGCCGCCCAATCCGCATTTGCGCAGGAGCCGGCCGCCCAGTCCACCGCCCCGGTCCCGCAGCTCACGCTCCAGCTCGGGCCCTTCCAGCTGCGCTACTGCGCCCACCCCGACCGCCCCACCCTGCTCGACCGCCTGCTGTTCCGTTCGCGGGTAGCGGCCCTGGCGCGGCAGGTAGCCAGCGGCAATGGCCCGCATCTGCCCTTCTAGGCGTGGCCGCTGGCTGCAAGCGCCACTTCCGATTTTCCTTTTTCCTTTTCCACATTTCCCTTCCAGCCCGTCGCGCTCGGCTCCACCCCGACACGACCCCGGACGGCTTTACCCAGCCGTTGCAACTCAGCAAAAGAGGCGCTCCCTGAGCGCCTCTTTTGCGTTGGGAACACAACTCTGAATGGCCGTCATGCCGAGCGCAGCCGAGGCATCTCGCGTGCGCAATGCAATTCAATCGTCAGGATTAGTGGTGGCACGCGAGATACCTCGGCTGCGCTCGGCATGACCGCTAATTATTGCCTGCGACGCTCAAAAATGCACCTGCTCGGCCTTACGCAGCCACGCTTCGTCAATTGTCGCGCCCAGCCCAGGGCCGGTGGGCATCTCAATCACGCCGCCCGGGCAGTAGCGGAAGCCGCCTACCACGGGGTCGGCCGTGAACATGAGCGGGGTGTCGAAATCGCAGTGGTGGATGGCGGGGTTGCTCAGGGCGAGGTGAGCGGCGGCCGTCATGCCCAGGCGCGATTCGAGGAAGCCGCCCACCTGCAGCGTGAGGCCGGCGGCTTGGCCCAGCTTCGCAATTTTTTGGGCCCGATGAAAGCCGGACGACTTGCCCAGCTTGATATTGAGCATCTGACAAGCCTGCAGCTGGATGAGCCGGGCCGCGTCGTGCTCGTCGCCGCAGCTTTCGTCGGCCATAATCGGGATGGGCGAAGCGGCCGAAACCCGGCTCAGCTCCATGAAATGCTGGCGCAGAATGGGCTCCTCGCAGTGCTCGATGTTGAACTCCCCCAGCGCCTGCAACACCGCGATGGCATTGTCGGCCGTGCGCCAGCCCTGGTTGGCATCGATGCGCAGCGGGTGCGTAGGGCCAATGCCCGCCCGGATGGCGCGGATGCGGGCCACGTCATCCTCCAGTATCCCGCCCAATTTCACCTTGATGGCCGGGAAACCCTCGCGCTGAAACTGCTCGGCATCGGCTCGCATTTTCCCGGGCGGGCCGAGACTCACGGTCATGTCGGTGGCAAGAATTTTGTCGTTTTTGCCGCCCAGAAACTCGTAGAGCGGCAGGCCGGCGTGCTGGGCGGCAATGTCGTGCAAGGCAATATCGAAGGCGCTTTTGATGCTGCTGTTGCCGTAGATGATGCGGTCCATTTCGGCCAGGCAGCCGGCCAGGTCCAGCGCGTCGCGGCCTTTGAGTACCGGCGCGAAATACTGGCCCACCACGAAGCAGGTGTCCACGCTCTCGCCGTTGATGGTGAGAAAGGGGCTGCACTCGCCGTAGCCCACCAAGCCACCGGCCGTGCGCAGCACTACTATGATATTTTCCACGGCCAGCAGCGGGCCGAGGGAAATGACGAACGGCTCGCGCAGCGGCACAAGCAGCTTGTAGATACTGATGGCTTGGACGGTGGTGCCGGGCATGCGGCAAATGACGCCAGCAGCACGCAACAAAACAACCCATCCGACTGGTGGCTGGCCGCGCGCCCGAAACCACAGTCGGCCTTGCTGCCGGCGTGGCGAACGGGCCATCAGCCACCGGCCAGTTACGGTTCATCAAAGGTTCATTTTCTTTGCAACGACGGTTCTTCTCACTTTCACATTTTTCCTTTCTGCGTGAAAACACCTTTTCTCTGCTTGCTGGCTTTGGCCGCGTTTACTCCGCTACTGGCATCGCCCGCTCAGGCGCAAGCCACCATTCCGAATACCGGGTTTGAAACCTGGGCCACCCGCGCGGGGGTGGAAGCCCCCGGCAGCTGGCTCACCACCGACGACTTCTGGCGCTTTGTAGGCCGTAGCACCTTTCCCGGCACCGTTACCAAAACAACGACAGCCCGCAGCGGGTCGTTCGCCATTGAGCTGCAAACCAAAGCCTCCGCTTCCTCTTCGGCGGTGTACACCGGCGACCTTTACCTGGGCGATTCTTTTAGCCGCAACCTGCTGAGCGGCACCACGGCCCCCAGCGCACTGCCCTACAGCGCCCGCCCCACGGCCATGCAGCTCTACTACCAGCTCAGCGGCCCCAACGCGGTGGCCGACGAGCCCGAAGTCGTGGTGCTGCTCACCCGCCGCGTGAACGGCACCACCACCACCGTCGGGGGGGGATACTTCAGCTTCCCGGCCTTGGCCGCGACCTACACGCGGGCAACCGTGCCGCTCTTCTACACCTCCGCGCTGGCCCCCGACTCCATTGCAATTTCCATTCGGTCGGGGGGCGGCCAGTATCCCACCGCCGGCACCACCTTGCGCATCGACGACCTCTCTTTCGTCGGCGCGGCCGCGGTCACGCGCGACGAGGCCCTGGCGGCCGACCTGAGCGTGAGCCCCAACCCCAGCCCCGATGGCCACTACCGCCTCAACAGCGCCGAGCCCACGTTGCAGCGCGCCGCCCTGGCCGTGCTCGATGCCACGGGCCGCGTGGTGCGCCGCGAAGCCGCTCCGGCCCTTGCCCTCGCCAGCCGCCCTCTCGACCTGAGCAGCCTATCCACTGGCATCTATACGCTGCAGCTGTTCATGCCCACCGGCGTGGTGACGCGCAAGCTCAGCCGCTAAGGCAGACACCCAACGCTTCGGCACCACGTTTTTTCCGGCAAAGGGGCGCTCTTGGAGCGCCCCTTTTGCGTAGCAGCCGGGCGTTTGCTCAACGAGTAGACCACTGCCATAGGGTGCCCTCGACAGCCGTTCGGACCGCGGCCCTGGGCTGACCTTGGTCTGAACAACTGGTCTATAAATACCGGCTTTTGGTCGGGATATTCCTGCAACACTGACGGGGGTGTTCTTCCCTGAACTCGCGTGGCCTTTCTTTTGCAGAATGGCTGGCTGCTGCCTTGGCTGCAGGGGCCACCTTGCAGCGTCCGGCTCAATGCACCGTCGGCAACAGCAACCCAACGAATTCATTAACGGCCGCGTAGGCGGCATCGCCTGATAGCCGCCTTCCCAGTCGAATAAATTTCCCCTCCCCAGATAATGAATGTATTTCAGCGCCGCATCGCCGGCCTTTCGCTCGTGCTGGCTACCCTCAGCACCCCCGCCTTTCTGCCGCACCGCGCCAGCAAGCTGTATGTATCCGATTACGAGAACGTACTCGGCACCTCCTTTGAGCTGAAAGTAGCGGCCGATGCCGCCCGGCCCGCCAACCAGGCCGAAGCCGCCGCCCTGCGCGAAGTAGACCGGCTCAATAAAATCCTCAGCGGCTACGATGCCAATAGTGAATTCAGCCGCTGGCTGCGGGCCGGCCAAAAGCCGGTGGCCGTGTCGGCCGAGCTGTACGAGGTGCTGGACCTGTTTGAGCAGTGGCGGGTGAAAAGCGACGGCGCGCTCGATGCCTCGGCCGAAACCGTGAGCCAGCTCTGGCGCGAAGCAGCCCGGCAGAACCGCCAGCCCTCGGAAGCCGAAATTGCCGCCGCCGTGGCCGCCGTGCACCAGCAGCACTACGTGCTGAACCCGCAGACCCACACCGCCCAGCGCCTCAGCAGCGCGCCGCTGGTGTTGAATTCCTTCGCCAAAAGCTACATCATGAACAAGGCCGCCGATGCGGCGCTGGCCACCCCCGGCGTGCAGGGCGTGGTGCTGAATATCGGCGGCGACATTCTGGTGCGGGGCGAGCACCAGGAGCAAATCAACGTGAGCAACCCGCGGGCCGATGCCGAAAACGACCTCCCGGTGGCCCAGCTGCAGGTGAGCGACAAAACCATTGCCACCAGCGGCGACTACCGCCGCGGCGAAACCATCGCCGGCCGCTGGTACTCGCACATCATCGACCCGCGCACGGGCCGCCCGACCAGCGAAGTCATCAGCGCCACGGTGGTGGCCGATAAGGCCACCGATGCCGGCGCGCTGGCCACTGCCCTCAACGTGCTGCCGCCCGCCGAAGGCCAGGCCCTGGTGGCCGCCGTGCCCGGGGCCGAGTTCATGCTCCTCACCGCCGACGGCCAACGACTGGAAAGCGCCGGCTGGAAAAAACTGGCCCGCCCCGCTGCCCCAACTGCAACGGCCAAAGCGCCCGCCGCACTCCCCAACGCCAAGCCCTGGGACCCGAACTACGAAGTGGCTCTCAGCCTGGAGCTGGCCACGCCGGAAGGCGGCGGGCGCGTGCACCGGCCCTTCGTGGCCGTGTGGGTGGTAGACAGCAAGAAGAAGCCCGTGCGCCAGGTTGCACTGTGGTACAACAAGCCCCGCTGGCTGCACGACATGAGCTACTGGTACGCGGCCTACAACGAGCAGTTCGCGGCTGGCAATGCCAACCTCAGCTCGACTACCAGCGCCACCCGCTCGCCGGGCAAGTACACCCTGAAGTGGGACGGCAAGGACGACCAGGGCAACCTTGTGCCCCAGGGCAGCTACACGCTGATGGTGGAAGTAGCCCGCGAGCACGGCACGCACCAGCTGATGAAGCAGGAAATCAACAGCAAAAAGCCCCAGCATTTCGACCTGCCGGCCAACGAGGAAGTTGCCTCGGCCGCCGTGGACTACCGCAAGAAAACCGATGGCCAGTAGTCCCGCGCCGTTCGTGCCCACCGCTGGCCGCTCCACCGGCAGCCCGGCCGGCCCGCCCAAATCGAAGCTGAAGAAGCGCACGGCGTCGTGGTCGCGCTGGCTGCACGTCTACTTGTCGATGGTGAGCTTCTTCGTGGTGCTGTTTTTTTCCGTCACCGGCATCACGCTCAACCACGCCGACTGGTTCGACGGGCAGCAGGCCGAAACCAAGCGCACCGGCGCCGTGCCCGCCGCCTGGGTGCACGTGCCCGATACCGCCCGCATCAACAAGCTGGCCATCGTGGAATTGCTGCGGAGCAAATATGCCCTGCGCGGGGCCGTGAGCGAGTTCGAAATGCAGGACGACCAGTGTGCCGTTTCCTTCAAAGGCCCCGGTTACAGCGCCGATGCCTTCATCAACCGGCAGGATGGCACCTTCGAGCTCACGGAATTGCGGCAGGGCCTGGTGGCCGTGCTCAACGACCTGCACAAGGGCCGCGACACCGGCGCGGGCTGGAGCTGGGTTATCGACCTCTCGGCCGGCTTCCTCACGCTGGTGTCGCTCAGCGGATTGGTGATGCTGTTTTTTCTGAAGAACAAGCGGGTGCGCGGCCTGCTGGTGGCCGTGGTAGGCGGGGCGCTGTGCTGGCTAGCCTACGCACTGCTGGTGCCTTAAAATTGATTCGCACGCCCGCAACCGGCCGCCCGAAACGCCAATGCAGGCCCGTGCATCGAACCAATAGCCCTAATCGGCGCCGTAATCATCATTAAGGCACTTGATGTTTTTCACGGGCACTGTTACCAATTGGTTTTGCGCATTCACGCCCCAAACGCGGATGATACTGCCCAAGTATTCCTTGCTGGCAGCATCCGACCGGAACAGCACGAAGTACTGGCGGGGCTGGCCGCCGGCGGTGGTGCAGCTGGTAATAGTCAGGTAGCGGCCCGGTGTGGCGGTTCTGACATGTATTGTATCAACGATTCCGAACACGGCCTTCGCGTCGCGCTTGCCCAGACGCTTTTCGAAAGCCAGCACCACCTCTCCGTTCCTACACTCGCGTTGGGTGCGGGCGTAGCACGTCAGCGCATCGCCCGTACTCGCTATCAAGCTGCTTTGGCAGCTGAAGTATCCTTTCAATTGGATGCGGGGCGGTTTCGGGGCCGCGTAGCCCAGCAACAGGGCCAGCGGCAGCAACAGTATTTTCATGGCGGTACGGAAGGAATGGGTAGGGGCTGCAAGTAAGGCAGAAAAATAGCAGCCCTCCGGCCCCACTCACCACCAGCCTGGCAGCGGGCAGGCGTCGGCAACGCCTGCCCGCTCAATTTCTCCTCTATACTGCCAGGCCCGAGGCGTTTTTTTATTTACGCCACCTGCCGGCTCGGGCTCGCACCGGTAGCCGCGGCCCACCGAAACAGCGCCGCCGACCCGCCCCACAACGCCACGAACAGCACCGTCACGCCCACCATCAGGCCGGTGTTCCAGGCTTCATCGCCGGTGGCCGGCCAGGGCCGCCCCATCAGCCACGCCAGTAGCGGCACCGCCACCTGCGCGGCGGCGGCGGCGGCCATTGCCCGGGCCATGCCCACCGGCCGGAATTGCGCCAGCAGCGCCCCAATAGCAGCCACGGCCAGTACCCCGGCATATAGCAGATTGGCCGAGTTGTGCTCGCTGCCAATAATTCCCACGGCCGCATTCACCCAGATGAGCAGGAAGCCCGCCGCCAGCGCCAGGCCCCCCCCCAGCCGGTACGGCGTGGCCGCGCTGCGGCTGGCCACCAGCTGGTACACCAGCCCGGTGCCAAACACCATGACCCCGGCAAACACAAAATCGGACAACGTCCAGTTTACTTCTTTGGTAAACTGCATGGCCACCAGCGGAATCAGCAGGAAGCCGGCGGTGGCCAGGGCCAGGCGCAGGAGGTTTTTGAGGGGCAGCGTCATGGGATTGAAAAAGAAAATGAGGTGAACTGAAACGGACGAGCCCTTCGGCCAGGGCCGGTAAGCCAAGCAAGCGTCACCCGGGCCGAAGGCCTTTGGCCCAGGAACAGGACAAAGGAAAATATTTCACTTTGTATTTCAAAGTAATTTCAAATATTTTATTCAGCGAGGCTCCTTGATGACTCGTAGGGCGATTTTTTCTGATGGGCGCGGTATCGGGCGCCCGCTCCTCCCCCCGCATCGCCTGCTGCCCCGACGCCGGGCCAGGCATGGTTACCAATTTGGATTGAAAGCAAACAGGGCACCCCGTGGGGCACCCTGTTTAATCAATTCAAGTTGGCGGCAAGCTCGATGACGTTGCCGTGCGGGTCGGTGATGAACCCACACCGCTTGCCAATGGGCGGCACGTCGAACGGTTCGCGGGAAACCGTGACGCCGCGCGCCCGCAGGGCCGCCAGCGTGGCGTCGACATCGTCCACGTCGAGGCAAAAATGGTGATAGCCCCGGCTCACCGGCGGCGCGGGGGCGGGCTGCGGGTTGGATGCGCCCTCGCACAGCACTTCCAGCCAGAAGCTGTCGTCGTTGGCCGGCGCGAGGAAGGCCAGCCGCAGCTCCCCCACCGTCCATTTCTGGAGGACCCGAAAGCCGAGCTTTTCCGTGTACCATTGAATCGTGCCTTCGAAATCTGGCGTGCGCAGCCCCACGTGCGCACCGCGCATGGTGCCGTTGATGCCCTGCGGCACTTTGGCCGGCATTTCTATTCCTGTCTGTTTCATGTGGTTTTCCGGTTAGATTGCCCGGTTGCTTGGGCCGCACAAAGGACCGGGAGAACCAGACCGGAATTCTGGTGAATATTTCAGTTTCTGCAAGGCTCGGCCGCCCGCCCGCGGCCTACGTGGCGACGGACGCGCCCGGGGCGGCCCCGGGGCCGCCCCGGGCGGGAACGAAACAGGGCACCCCGTGGGGTGCCCTGTTGGGGTTTGGGGAGGTGCCGTATTTACGAGCCGGCAGCCACCGCTTCCTTTTTCTTCACGGCAAAGCGGTAGCGCAGGCCCAGGCTGAGGGCGCGGGTCAGGCCGAAGCGGTTGCCGGTTACTTGCTGATGAATCGGTTCGGGTACTGCTTTCAAATTGCGGGAATAGGTCCAATCCAGCACGCCTTCCAAATGGCGACCGAAAGGATAGCGCGCGCCTAAGCCCGCCGTCGCGCATACCTGCGTAATGTGGGCAGATTCATGATAATCCCGAACCAGCACGCCGTCAACGTAGTCTAGATAAAACAGGCTGTAGTTATCGGCGACCAATGTTCCTCCTGCGATTGCGTCAATTTGCAGGCGGGGATGCGCGCGCCGAATTAGGGAGTAGCGAATTATCAGGGGGATGGTTAAAGTACGGGTGTCTGAACCACGCTTACCCGTGATATAGCTTCCGGAAAGCGTAGTACCCTCATAGGCGGGGTCTTCACGCGAAGAATGCATGATGTTTGCGTAGCCTGCTTGAATGGATAGCCGAGAACGAATCCTTACCCCAGCGCATAATTGCCACGAACCACTGTTGGTCAGCGCAGGAGTGGACGGGTAAAAGACTTCATAATTGGCTCGCAACGCCTCGATTCCTACGTAGTAAGTAAGTTTGAATTGCTGCATGCTTACCTCCTGCGCCCGGCAATCCTTCGGCGAATGTAGAAAAACCGCTATTAGAATAGCAAAAATTGATTTTGTTTTCATATAGCAATTTGCTTAGCGGTAGCAGAAATATATATACTCTCCTCCGGCGTTGTTATTTAAGTCCCTGCGGTAGATTTCCCAGCCCGACGGGGGAGTAATAGTGCTGCTATTGCCCGACAGGATGCCCACTTCGTGGATGTATCTATAATTAGAAATCACCGGATTTTTGGCCTGGAAAGAATAGATATAATCGCCGCCCGCGCCCGCATTCAGGTCAATTCTATCCCAGTACACATTGGGATTTTGATTGGGCACCCAAATCGAATAGAAATAGGGGTCGGGCCGTGGGGTACTGTTTGTGAAGCTGCCGTATTGCGTCTGGAAAGCAGTGAGCACTTCATTTGGCCCGGAATACGGGCTGTTATAGGTGTATTCTACTCCGTTCAGGACTTGGCTGGCATTGCGCTGAAAGCACAAATAGATGTAGGCCCCGCCCGCCCCTTTATTTAAGTCGGCGTACAATTTGGTGTAGCCCGCCCCAACGGTTGAGGTCGTGCTGGTGCTATTGTCGTCGCCCTCCACCAGTTTCAAATCGTGGATGTAGCCGCTGCCGCCCAGGTTTTCGGAGGTAGTGAAAGTACTGTAGACGCCGCCGCCGCTGCATCCCCCAGGCCCATTATAACAAGGACCGCACGGGTCGTAGTCCTGAGATACACAGGGTTCGTCTATCACGTTGGTCGCCGTGCCGGAAGCAGCCCGCTGCCCGGCCCGCAGTGCGTAGCCTTTGCTGGCGTCCCGCAGCAGCACATCCACTTTGGGGCGGGCCAGGCGGTGGCCGGCCGAGGCCGCCGGTGCTTTGGTTGTTTTGGCCACGTACTGGCCCACGGGGTCCGTGATTTCGCCCCGCTCCACCCGGTCCACAAAATCCTGCCACGCGGCTTGGGCCGGCGTGCGCACGGGTGTCTGGGCAAGGAACTGGGCCACGGGCATAGCGGTGGGGCTAAGCTCGGTGGGAGCTACTTTCTCGCAGCCCCATAGTGCAAGCCCCCCCCCCCAATAGGGCAACGGGCAGGGCACGGGTAATTCCTTTTTTCATGGTAGTGAACGGAATTAAGTGAAAAGAATGAGTTGAAATTATGCATTTTTTTGAACAGTACAAATTGCTCATAAAACTTCTCGACTCATCCAATCATGCTTTCGCCCAACCGGTTACCCCGCCCACTCACCACCACCTTCACGCTCACCTCGCCGAAGCCGACGGGCACTACAGAAGCTGGGCAGCGTGGCATTGGCGACGGGATGAACTGGCCGGGACCAAAAGTAGCACCCGCCGCGGTCAGGCCCGCTACGCCACCGACGCCAGCCCGCCGCCTACGTGGCGACGGACGCGCCCGCCCCGCCCGCCGCCCCGGGGCCGCCCCAGGCGGAGCGGCCGGTGGGGGGGAACGAAACAGGGCACCCCGTGGGGTGCCCTGTTGTGGTTTTGGGATTGGTGGGCGTAGCAGCGAGAAGACTCCTATTCTTCTACTGGTTTCACAAGAATATCACCGTTGCCAAGGCACAATATCAACCACTCCAGATGGTGAGGCAAAACAAAAATGTTAGGACCAGAAGTAGTGGGAGTTTCGGTCAGCCGCTTAAGAAATGAGCTTACTTCTTCTCCTTCGGCATCATAAGCCCGATTTAGGAAGGAGTGAACTGGATGCTCATAAACCAAATAATAAGCTGATTCTGTCAATTGCTCAAACAGCGAAGAATCTGCTTCGAATAGAGTTTCTGTCTCCATTCCCACATTTATCATATGCTGAATTTGCTCAAAAATCTTGTGTTGGTTTTCATTAGCAAGACGGCGACCTGGCAAGGAATTTTTATTCGTGTCTATTTCCTGAATCTGCGCAATCAACTGGTCTTTGAACAGATTTTTATTCTGTAAATCGGTCGTAATCCGAATAGACGTATTAGGCGATTTCACTTCGTATGCGCCCAGATTTTCAACAATGCTTACGATTTGCTCAAGTGGAATATGCTTACGGCGAAAGCCATATTGGACAAGCTCCATATCAGACAATGTCAACTCGTGTCGCGTCGTGTAGATAAAACCGGCAACACATGAAATAAATACAGGTATGGCTATTATCCATAAATGTCCGAAATCCTTTGTCCGGAGACAGTCAATAGAATTCCAAACTGCTAAAAGCCCGAAACCAACCGTACTACCATACATAAGTATTTTCGTTCCTAGCTTAAAATCAGTCCGAGCAAGAATGGGCATACGACTCTATTGCGTGGTTGGGAAATCGAAAAGAGAATCTGCTTACACAACCGGCACAACTTCCCCCTTCCCCTCCCCCGCCGCCACCACGTTCACGCGCACCTCGCCGAAGCCGACGGGCACCACGAGGCTGGGCAGGGTAAGGCCCGTTTCCAGGGTGGCTTCGGTGACGGGGGCGGGCTGGCCGTCGGCGGTGACGGCGATGGCGCCGGCCACGCCGTGCAGCACCACGCGGTAGGTGGCGTAGCTGGGCGCGTAGTCGCCTTCGATGGTTTGGGTGAGGACGAGGTCGGTGGCGGAGCCGGTGACGGTGAAGCGGCGCACGGTTTTGTGGCCTTCGAGGTAGGCGTAGCCTTCGCCGCCGTCGTCGTAGAGGACGCTCTCGGCAGTGCCGTTTTTGTAGTACACGTGCAGGGTGAGCTCGGTGACGGGGGTTTCGCCCACGTACTGCATCACCGGCTGCATGGTCACCACCGCGCCGGCCTTGATGAAGAGCGGGATGCGGGTGAGGTCGGCGGCGGCCCAGACTTCGGAGCCGCCGGCCTGGGGCGTGTCAGTCCAGTAGTAGAACCAGTCGCCGCGGGGCAGGTACATCCAGCGGCCATCGGCGCCGGGCTGGGTGATGGGGCACACCAGCAGGTGGTCGCCGAGGCCGAATTCGGCCATGCGCAGGTAGGTTTCGGTGTCGTTCTGGTCGAGGAAGGTGAGCGGGCGCAGCATGGGCGTGCCCTTGGTGGCGTACTGCCAGAAGGCGGTGTACATGTAGGGCAGCAGGCGGTAGCGCAGCTCGATGAAGTGGCGGGCCAGGTCGGTCACGGTATCGCCGAAGCTCCAGGGCTCCTGGTCGCCGTGGTCGCCGGAGGAGTGGGTGCGGAAGAACGGGTGGAAGGCCCCCAGGGCAATCCAGCGGGCGTAGAGCTCGCCAGTGGGCGTGTCCACGAAGCCGCCGATATCGGAGCCGATGAAGCTGAAGCCCGAGATGCTCAGGCGCTGGCACTGGATGTTGGCCAGCCAGAGGTGCTCCCAGCTGGCGATGTTGTCGCCGGTCCAGCCCGAGGAGTAGCGCTGGCCGCCGCTGTAGGTGCTGCGCGTGATGGTGAAGGGCCGGTTGGGGTAGCTGAACTTTTTCACGCCGTCGTTGGTGGCGCGGGCCATCTGCATGCCATAAATGTTGTGCGCCTTCTGGTGCGAGGCCCAGTGGCCGTCGTACTCGAAGCGCACATCGGGCGGGAAGGTGCCCTTCTCGAACACCGCCGGCTCGTTCATGTCGTTCCACACGCCCTTCACCCCAATGTCCTGAATGAGTTCTTTGAACAGCCCGGCCCACCACTCGCGCACCCGCGGCGCGGTGAAATCAGGGAAGTTGCAGAGGCCGGGCCACACCGAGCCCTTCATCAGCGGGCCATCGGCGCGGCGGCAGAAGTAGTCGTTGGCCACGCCCTCCTTGTACACCGAATACTCGGGGTCAATCTTGATGCCGGGGTCGATGATGACGATGGTTTTGAAGCCGTCCTCGGCCAGTTCCTGCACCATGCGCTTGGGCTCGGGGAAGTGCGCCTTGCTCCAGGTGAAGCAGCGGTAGCCCTCCATGTAGTCGATGTCGAGGTAGAGCGCATCGCAGGGAATCTTGCGGTCGCGCAGGCCGCTCGTGATTTCCTTCACGTTGGCCTCCGGGAAGTAGCTCCACTTGCATTGGTGGTAGCCCAGCGTCCAGAGCGGCGGCAGCTCGGGCGGGCAGGTGAGCAGGGTGTACTCCTGGGTCACCTCCATCAGCGTGGGGCCGTAGATGAAGTAGTAGTTCAGCTCGCCGCCCTGGGCCCAGAAACTGGTCACGTCGGCCCGCTCGGCCGCGAAGTCGAAGCTGGCCTTGAAGGTGTTGTCGAAGAAGATGCCGTGCGCAATTTTCTGGTGCAGCACGTGGTAGAACGGGATGTTCTTATACAGCGGGTCGGAGCCTTTCACGTAGCCGTAGGTATCGGAGCCCCAGTTGGTGAAGCGCTTGCCGCGCAGGTTCATGTTGTCGGGCTTGTCGCCGAGGCCATAGTAGTGCACGCCGGCGGGCACCTGCTTGCTCATCTTCACGATGTCGTTGCCGGTGTCGTAGTCGTACTCCCAGTGGAAGCCTTTTTCGTCGTCGGAAAGAATGGTGCCGGAGCGGTCGAGCACGCGGGCCTTCAGGTTTTCCTTCTGAATAATGCAGATGAGGCGGGCCGTGGTGAGGCGGTAGTGGTCGGGCTTTTCGCGGAATTCGACCAGGGCCGGGGCCATGCGGGCGGTGGCATCGGCGGGCACGGCGTAGGAGAAATCGGGCGAAAGCGGGCCGTCGGTGAGGTAGCGGAAGCGGAGGATTTTGTCGCTGAGGACGTGCAGCAGCAGGCGCACGCCGTTCTGGCAATTGAAGAGGAAGCGGTGGTTGCCGAGCTCGTCGGCCCGAATAATTTCGCCGGGATAATGTTCCTGGTGGCTTTTGGCCGCCAGGTCGTTCACCATGTAGTTATTTTCCTGAATCGAGCTATCCATAAAGTCAATCTAAGCAAAAGGCAAAAGCATCGGCTAATGCCACCAAAAGAAGTCCGGGCCAGCCGGTTGGGGTCGGGTTAAGTTCGCAAGTTACTTTTTTATAGCCCCGCCGAAAGGGTTTTTCGGCCAGATGTGGCCCGCAGGCCGTAGCATTGGGGAAGTTTTCGCCGAACGGCGCGCCACCCCATGCCTGCCGCCGCTCGCCTCTTCGCTGCCCTATGACCCCGACCGATTTTTCCGTCCTGCTCCTGGCCTGGGACGACGCCGACCCCGGCGTGGCCGTGCTCGGCGGCTCGGCCCTGCCCCCTACCCTGCCGCTGGTATACCAGCTCGCCGCCCATCACCCCGTGCTGGCCGTATACCCGCACCTGCCCGCCCCCGAAACCACCGCCGCGCTGGAAGCGGCGGCATCGGCTAGTGCCTCGGAAGAAGCGGCTGCCCCAACTGCTGCGCCCGCCGCTGCTGATTCGGTGGTTATCGCCAACCCGCTTGACGTGACTACTGATGCGCCCGGCGTGCACCTGCTGGCTCCGGCGGAAGTGCCGCACAACTTCTTTGCGGTGCCGTCGGCTATCGGTTCTCGCCTGGTGGGGCTGGAGGACTTGCAGCCCGCCATCCAGGGCCCGCTGCCGACTTCGCACAGCCTTTCGCTTGCGCCGGGCGTGGCCCCCGGCGCGGGAATTTCGGCAGCCTCTGCCCAGCCCGCAGCAGCGGCCCGCAGCCAGTGGCCGGCCAATGCCGGGCCGCACACAGAGCGGGCCGCCGCCTGGCAGGCTCCGGCCGCGCCGTATGCAGGTGCGGCGGCGGCGGGCGCGACGGGGGCGCTGGATTCGTCTGCCGTTACTGCCCAGGGCACGGCCCGAGTCCGCGAGAGTTTCCCGCCGCCCCCGCCCGCCCCGCCCCGCGCGGAAGCTTCTTCTTCCGTCACAGTAGAAACCAGCGCTGCTGACGACGCATCCGCTGCGCGGGCAACACGCGCGGCACCTGATACTTCCGGTTCAGCAACTGCCGCGACCAATCCGGCACCGGCCATTTCAGTGCCGGATTCCGGCAAAATCGTGCCGGCTCATTTCGATGAGCCCGTCGAAGAAATGGGAGCCGCCGAAGCCCGCGACCTCAACGCGCCCGAAGACGACCTCGTGCCCGATGCCGCGCCGCTGGCCGCCGCTACCGCTGCTAGTGCCGCGTCGGAAACCGGAGCTACAACACCGGAGCCCTCCACCACCTGGGCCGTGCGCCAACCTGCGTTGGACGGCCTCAACTTCCGCATGATTCAGTACGCCCGCCGGGCGGCGCAGCTGGTGGATGGCCGGCCGGATTTCGACGTGATTTACGCGCCCGGCTGGCCGGCCTGGCTGGCGGCGCTCGAAATCCGCAACCGCTCGGGGCGGCCGCTGGTGCTGTACGTGCCCGCCCTGGCCAGCGACACCGCCCCCGCCGCCGAGCGCGGCTGGCTGCTGGGCCTCGAGCGCATGGTGCTGCGCCGCGCCACCCTCGTGCTGGTGCCCGACGCCCACGTGCTGCGCCAGCTGCGCACGCACCACGACGACGCGCTGGGTGAAACCCGCATCGTGCCCGCCGCCGATGAAGCGGCCGTGCAGCAGGTGCTGGCGGAGGTAGCGCTGGGGTGAAGCAAGTAAACGGGTGATTGGGATGTAGAGACGCAACACTTCGCGTCTTTTGCTCGCGCCGTTTGTCCGATACCCTGCGAACACCGTTCAGCGGGGAGACGCGAAGTGTCGCGTCTCTACATCGTGCCCGCAAAGCGAGTTGTGCCAAAATGGTTTCCTTTGCGCCTCCATTGGCCCCAATTCCCCCGCCCCCTATGCAGCCTGAGCACGAATTTGAAGCAGTTTTAGAAGCCGGCGACGGCGATGGCGGCGTGTTCGTCGTAGTGCCGTTTTCGGTGCTGGAAGTGTACGGCACCAAGGGCCGGGTGCCGGTGCAGGTCACCTTCGATGGCTACCCATACCAGGGCAGCATCACGCCGCTCGGCGATGGCCACCACGCCCTGCACGTGCTCAAGCAAATCCGCAAAGCGGTGGACAAAACCATCGGCGACACGGTGCGCGTCACGCTTTCGCGTGACGTGGTGGAGCGCAAGATGACGCCGCCCGACGACCTCGCCGCCCAACTTGCCCAGAACCCCAAAGCCGCTGCCTACTTCAACAAGCTGGCTTACACGCACCAGCGCGAGTTCGTGCGCTGGCTCGAAGGTGCCAAGCGCCCCGAAACCCGCGCCCACCGCCTGGCCGAGACGGTGGAAATGCTGGGCCAGGGCCGCAAGCGCCAGTAGCACGGCCCGTTAGAACGTCACAGTAAAAGAACGTCATGCTGAGCGCAGCCGAAGCATCTCTACCGCGAGCGTAATCCAAATGATTGGGTTTAGTATTGCGGTAGAGATGCTTCGGCTGCGCTCAGCATGACGTTCTGGAATTTAAATACTCCGTCGCATCTCCCACCGCCCCCGACCTTCACCATGAAAAACCGCTTCCTGCTGCCGCTGCTGGCCCTGCTGCCACTTTTCTCCGATGCCCAAACCACCGCCAGCATCGACCGCGTGAACCCCACCAACTGGTGGGTGGGCATGAAGAACCCCAGCGTGCAGGTGCTGGTGCACGGCCCGGGCGCGGGCACGCTGGCCTACAGCATCGACTACCCCGGCGTGAAGCTGGTGAAAACCAATACCGTTGAGAATCCGAACTACGCTTTTCTCGACCTCGTCATCAGCCCCACCGCCAAGCCCGGCCGGGTGCAGATTATCGGCAAGAAAGGCAGCCAAACGGTGACGCAGACTTGGGAAATCCGGGCCCGCGACAACGCCCCTAAAGCGCAGGGCGTGACGGCCGCCGACTTCATTTACCTGGCCATGCCCGACCGGTTTGCCAACGGCGACCCCGGCAACGACAAGTTCGCCGATATGCGCGATACCAACCACGACCGCGCCAACCCCTTCTTCCGCCACGGCGGCGACCTGGCCGGCGCGGCCCAGCACCTGCCCTACCTCAAAGACCTGGGCGTGACGGCCGTGTGGTTTACGCCGGTGCTGGAAAACAACCAGCCGCTGACCAACGAGAACAACACCATGCGCGCCTCCTACCACGGCTACGGGTTTACCGACCAGTACAACGTGGACAAGCGCTTCGGCGGCAACGCGGGCTACAAGAGCTTCGTGCAGCAGGCCCACGCTGCCGGCCTGAAAGTGGTGCAGGATGCCGTGTACAACCACGTGGGCAATACCCACTGGATTTTGCAGGACCTGCCCATGAAAAGCTGGCTGCACCAGTGGCCCACCTACACCAACACCACCTACCGCTACACCCCCATCACCGACCCGCACGCGGCCCAGACGGACCGCAAAGTCACGCTCGACGGCTGGTTCGTACCCTTTCTGCCCGACCTCAATCAGCAGAACCCCTACGTGGCCAACTACCTGATTGAAAACGCCATCTGGAGCGTGGAGAATTTTGGCGTGGATGCCTGGCGCATCGACACTTACCTGTATAACGACCAGCCCTTTATGAACCGCTGCAACGCGGCGCTGCTGGCCGAGTACCCGCGCATCCACATTTTTGGCGAATCAGCCGTGACCAACAGCATCGACCAGGCCTACTACACGCGCAACAAGATTGATTTCCCCTTCAAGTCGAACCAGCCGGGCGCGCTCGACTTCGTGCTCGAAGGCGCCATGCTGGCCGGCCTGAAAGAAGTGGGCACGCCTGCCGCCACCGGCTGGGACGGCGGCCCGCAGCACGTGTACCAGACCTTGGCCCAGGACGTGGTGTACCAGGATGCGACCAAGCTCGTGACCTTCCTCGACAACCACGACCACGACCGGTTCCTGTCGGTCATTGGCGACGACCTCGACAAGTATAAGATGGGGCTGACCTGGCTGCTCACCACGCGCGGCATTCCGAGCATGTACTACGGCACCGAAATCCTGATGAAGAACTTCAAGGACCCCACCGATGCCGAGGTGCGCAAGGATTTCCCCGGCGGCTGGGCCGGCGACAAGGAGAACAAGTTCATCGCCGCCGGCCGCTCGGCCCGCGAAAACGAGGCCTTCGACTTCGTGAAAAAACTCGCCACCTACCGCCGCGACCACAAAGTGCTGCACGACGGCAAGCTGATGCAGTACCTGCCCGAAAACGGCATCTACGTGTACTTCCGTTACGATGCCACCGGCACCGTGATGGTAGCATCCAACGCCACCGACAAAGCCGCCGCCCTGCCCACCGCCCGCTTTTCGGAGCGCATGACCGGCTTCACGAAGGCCCGCAACGTGCTCACGGGCGAGAACCTGAGCAGCCTGGCGACGCTGCAGCTGCCCGCCAAAACCGCCGTGGTGCTGGAGCTGGGGAAGTAACGGTTGGGCGGCCGTACGGCCCCGAACTGGCCGCAGTTTAAGCGAAGCGACTACTGCGAGCCTAAGGTGAGGTGAGTTTGCAACTCGCCTTTGCACTTCACATTCATCTTAGAAGCGAGTTGCAAACTCGCCTTACGGCCGGCGCGCAGTCGTCGCTTCGCTTAGACTGCGGCCAGCGGCGCAGCAGCGAAACTCTGTCCGGGTTGTGGGCACCGTTCGAAAAGCTCACAAGTCTCTGTAGACTGTGGTTTGCGAAAACGAGCGTTACTTTATGGCTATGAAATGCCTCTTCGCCCTCGTTTTGGTTGCGACGCTCTGCGGTGGGAATGCCACGTGGCAAACCCGCCCGGCACGCCATGTAGGAGTCGGGGCATATTACTACGACATCAAGCTTAAAACGCAATACGACCACGACGACGAAGCCGACAACACGTATTTTGTTGTCACGCGCGCTAAGTCTCGCATGACGCAGTGCAGTGCCATCCTGCGGACCACTTCCCGCAAAGGGGCAGAGCAAACGACGGGGGAATATGCCATCGAGGGGCAGTATTTGCGTTTTAAAGAGCGGCATTTCACTCCCCGGCGGGTGGTCGTTTCGGGACGAGAGCGGGTATTTCCCGATTCGACGGTGAATACCTTTTCTCCCGACCGCACCGGCCAGTTGCATTTAGTCGAAAGTTGGGAGTACACTGGGGGCAAAGTGGAGCGATGGCGCTGGGTAATTACCAAGACGACGGCCCGAAAAGTGCCGTTGTAAACTCTTGTATTTCTCGCTCAAACACTTCACAAAAACGCTAATATCAATCAAGTCGCTGCTGCCAAATCTACTCGAGCAACACAAACCAGCTCGGTAATACAATCACCAATTAGAGCTTCCAGCCCCGCCCGCGCCTACGCCCGGCCCAGCCGCACGCGGAACGTGGCGCCCTGGCCGGGCTGGCTTTCCACCACGATGCTGCCGCTGTGGGCCTGCACGATGCGGTTGACGAGGTAGAGGCCCACGCCCGAGCCCGAGGTGTGGGTGTGCAGCCGCCGGAACAGGTGAAACAGCTCCTCACCGTGCTTTTCCGCGTCGAAGCCGAGGCCATTATCCTGCACCACCAGCACGGGCTGCCCGTCTTCAACCCACACCGAAACGTGAATGCGGGCGGGGCGGGCCGGGTCGGCGTACTTGAGCGAGTTGCCCAGCAGGTTGAGCAGGATGGTGCGCAGGTTGGCCCGGGCAAAAGCCACCGTGGGCCGGGCCGCAAAGTCGACCGTAATGCGGGCGCGGGCGGCCCGCACCTGCGGTTCGAGCGTATTCACTACGTCCTCCAGCAGCTCGGCCAGCGGCACTTCTTCGGTTAGGGAGGCTTCGCTGATTTGCTGGGCCTGCCCGAGCGCGGCCAGGTCGTCGATGGTGAGGCTGAGCTGCTGCAGGGCGTCCTGAACCAAGGGCACGAGCAGCTGCTCCTCGGCGGGGTCAGAAAAGGTGATGCTGCGGCGCAGCTCCTCGAACAGGCCCGCGAGGTTGTTGACGGGCTGCTTGAGGTCGTGGCTGGCGGCGTACACGAAGTTGTCGAGGTCCTGGTTGGTGCGGGTCAGGCGCTCGTTGGTTTGCTTGAGCTCGGTGATGTCGATGGCCGAGCCCACGTAGCCGTACAGGTCGCCGTTGGGGTAGAAACTGGGCGCGCCCTGGGCCAGCAGCCAGCGGTACTGACCGTCGTGGCGGCGCATGCGGTGCTCCAGCCGGTACGGGGCCCGGGTCCGAATGGCGTCTTCCAGCGCAGCCTGGGCCCGTTTCAGCTCTTCCGGGGTCATGTACGCGGCCCAGCCGGTGGTCACGTACTGCTCCAGGGGCACGCCCACAAAGTCCAGAAAGGCCTGGTTGGCGTAGCGGATGGTGCCGTCCGGATTCACCGCCCACACCTGGTTGGGCGCGGCATCGGCCAGGATGCGGAAGCGGGCTTCGCTTTCCTTCAGGGCGGCCGTGCGCTCCAGCACCCGGGTTTCCAACTCCTGGTTCAGCTGCTCGACCTGCTGACGGGCCCGCACCGCGTCGGTCACGTCGTAAGAGAAATCGAGCACGCCGGTTACTTGCCCCTGGCCGTCGTGCAGGGCCAGAAAAAAGCAGTCGTAGTACATCTGTTCCAACTGGCCGGTGCGCTCAAAATCGACCTGCAGCGGAAACCCGGTGGCCCGGAAGGATTCGCCGGTGCGGTACACCCGTTCGAGAATGTCGAGGACGCCGTGGTCGGCCAGCTCGGGCCAAACCGCCCGCATGGGCTGGCCCAGCAGCTCGCGCCCGTTGGCCGCGCGCCGGTAGCTGGGATTAACGAACGTGACCACCTGGTTGGGGCCCTCGTGCACGGCCACCTGGGCGGGCAGCTGCATCAGCATGTCGTAGAACCGCTGGCGCTGGATTTCGGCCTCGGCGCGGGCGGCTTGCTCGGCGGCCTGGGCTTCGCGCAGGGCTACTTCTACGGGCGTGCGGGGCTGGTCGGCAGTGTCGGTGAAGCTTACCCACAGGCCATCGCCGGCGCGGCGCGCGGCCAGGCGGTAGTAGTTGTCGTAGCCGTCGAGCTGGTAGTTGATGTTGTATTCGCGCGGCTCGCCGCTCACGTAGGCATCAACGTGGAAGCCGAACGTGCCCTGCTGGCGGCTGTGGGGCCACTGCTGGTTGTGCGTCAGGGTGGGCACCTCAGGCATGCGCATCATGCGCTGGGCCGCCGGGTTGAGGTAGACGAAGGTGAAATCGACAATCTCACCCGAGCCGGCCGGGTCATAAATCGGCGTGTAGTAGATGATGCCCGTCATCGACACGGCCAGCAGGTCGCCCAGCACGTCTTCGGCGGCAAGGGCACGGAGCGGAAGCGGAACCGGGGTAGAAGGCATATAAGGGAACAGACGCGTGAAGGGAAAGGACGTGCCTACGCGCAAAAGAACGGATGAATCGTCGCTATGCTCAGAATTTAATTGTCCACTCTGGTCCCGAGCCGGCCGAACTGGGCCCCAAGCTGGCCGCAGTCTAAGCGAAGCGACGACTGCGCGCCGGCCGTAAAGCGAGTTTGCAACTCGCCTTACCGCAACCGCTAAAACAACCGCTCCACCGCCAGCCCGGCATAAAACGAAGCGCTGGAATACACATAATCTTCGGCCCGGTAGCAAATACCCGCCCGCACCGGATTCTGGTGAATGTACTCCAGCTTCTGCCGTGTCACGGCATCGGTAAGAAGCTCGATGCTGTGGCTGGGCTGCTGCCAGAACTGAATATTGGTATTGCGCTGATTGAAACTGGCCGCGTTCTTAAACAGCCATTCCAGCCAGAAGCGGCGGCTTTCCTGAGGGTTGGCGTGCAGGTTTTCGAAAATGCGCTTGGCCGTGTATTTCTTGAAATCCCGCATGATGTCCGACAGATTACACTCATCAGCCGCCCGGGCAATCAGGTGCAGGTGGTTGCTCATCAGGCAATACGCAAACAGCTCCAGTCCCTTGGCTTGCTGGCAATGCCGCAGGCTTTCGATGATAATATCCTTGTAAATCGGCCGGGTGAAAACATCGGCCCACTCCACCACGGTGCAGGTGATAAAGTAGAGCCCCTGCTGGTTGCGAATGGGGTAGGCCACGGGATGAAGGATAAGAAATACGCTGTGCTGGCAACAGTCTAAGCGTAGCGACGACTGTATGCCCAAGGTAAGGCGAGTTTGTAACTCGCCGTTTTGGTACGTGGATGCTCGTAAATCGAGTTGCAAACTCGATTTACAAGTGGCGCGCAGTCGTCGCTTCGCTTAGACTGCGGCCAGCGCCCTGCCAGCGCCCTACCCCCGCGCCAGCACCAGCGCCACCCGGCTCGGCAGGTAGAGGCTGAGCTGATGCTCGTACGTCTCGTACTGGTAGTTCTCATCGGGCCGGTCGAAGCCGCCGAAACGGCCGTTGTCGGATGAGAGCACCACGCGGTATTTCCCTTCCTCCGGCACCCAGAATCGGTAGTCGGTCAGGCTCTTTTCGACGTGCAGGTTCACGATGAACACCAGGCCGCCGCGCTCGAAGGCCAGCACCCGGTTTTCCTCGTCGTGCTTGAGCAGGGTGGCCGGGCCGGCCGCCAGCAGGTGCCGGGCTTTGGCCAAATGAATCACGGCCTTGTCGAACTCGCCCAGCTGGTGGAATTTCAGGTCGGGGTTGTCGCCCAGGCTCCACTGGCGGCGGGCGAACTGGTAGCTCCAGCCGTTGCCCTCGCGGGGGAAATCGACCCACTCGGGGTGCCCAAACTCGTTGCCGATGAAGTTGAGGTAGCCCTCGCCGCCGGCCGCCAGCGTGAGCAGCCGGATGATTTTGTGCAGCGCCAGGGCACGGGCCGCGCCGGGGTCGCCGTCCGTGACGTGCATGTGAGCGTAAATTCCGGCATCGAACAGCCAGTGCGCGAGGGTTTTGTCGCCCACCAGGGCCTGGTCGTGGCTTTCGGCGTAGGCAATGGTTTTCTCGCCGGCGCGGCGGTTGCTCAGGGTGTGCCAAAGGTCGCCGAGGGGCCAGTTTTCGTCGGGCGTGTGTTTCAGAAGCTTAATCCAGTAGTCCGGAATGCCCATGGCCAGGCGGTAGTCGAAGCCCACGCCGCCTTCCTTGATGGGCCGGCACAGGCCAGGCAGGCCGCTCATGTCCTCGGCAATCAGGAGGCTGCCCTTCTTGAACTCGTGAGCCAGCGTAGTGGCGAGCTGCAGGTAGAGAATAGCGTCCTCATCGGCGGCCGGGCCGAAGTAGTTGTCGTAGCCCATAAAGGCCACGCCTTCGCCGTGGTGGTGGTAGAGCATACTCGTCACGCCATCGAAGCGGAAGCCGTCGAAATGAAATTCTTCGAGCCAGAAGCGCAGGTTACTGAGCAGGAAGCGCTGCACCTCGGGCCGGCCGTAGTCGAACAGCTTGCTGTCCCAGCCGGGGTGGTTGCCGCGCTCGCCCTTGTGAAAGTAGAGGTTGCCGGAGCCGTCGAAATCGGCCAGGCCCTCGGCCTCGTTTTTCACGGCGTGCGAGTGCACGATGTCGAGCAGCACCGCGATGCCGCGCCGGTGGGCTTCGTTGATGAGGTATTTGAGGTCTTCGGGCGTACCGAAGCGGGAGCTGGCGGCAAACAGGTTGGCCACGTGGTAGCCGAAGGAGCCGTAGTACGGGTGCTCCATCACGGCCATCAGCTGCACGGTGTTGTAGCCGCCGGCCTCGATGCGGGGCAGGATATTTTCGGCAAACTCGCGGTAGGTGCCCACGCGCTCGTCTTCGGTGGCCATGCCCACGTGCGCCTCGTAGATGAGCGGCTCGGCCACGGCGGTGGCAGGCCGGAACTGCTGGTCGGTCCAGGCAAACGGGATTGCGGGCCGCCAGATTTGGCCGGCAAAGTCCTTGGTTTCGTCGTCCTGCACGGCGCGGCGCAGGGTGGCGGGCAGGCGGTCCTTGCCTTGGCCATTGGCCGCCACGTGCACTTTGAAGCGGCTGCCGTGGCTTAGGCGCTGGTCGTATTCGCCATCGGGCAAAAACGCTTCCCACACCCCAAAATCCAGCTTTTGCAGCGGGTTGGCTCCCCGGTCCCAACCGTTAAAATCACCAATCAGCGACAAATAATCGGCGGCCGGAGCCCACTCGCGGTACACCCAGCCGCCGCGCCCGGCATCATGGTACAGGCCCAGCTGCTGGTGAGCCGTGGCGTAGTTCAGCAGCGAGCCGTGGTACTCCTCGATTTCGGCCAGACGGGCTTGCAGCCGGGCCTGGCGGCCGCGCAACACGTCTTCGAAGGGGGCCAGCCAGGGGTCATTTTTCACGAGCGTCAGCGGAGCGGGGCGGCGGGGTTTGGCGGCGGGAGCTGCTTTGGGGGCGGCAGCCGCTTTGGCAGCAGGAGCCGCTTTAGCAGTGGCAGCTTTGGAAGCAGCCTTTTTGGGCGCAGAGGCTTTGGCGGGCGAAGTAGCTTCAGAAGCTGCCGTGGCTTGCGTTGCTTTGGCGGCGGGCGAAGCTTTTGCTTTCGAAGCCGGTTTCGCGGTAGGCGCGGCGGCCGGCTTGGCAGTCGGTTTCGCGGCAGTGTTGGCGGGCGTAGCCGCTGGAACGGCAGTGGCGGCAGGAGCTTGGGCGGCGGGGGCAGCGGGAGTTTTCTTAGCCATGGGAAAGTCGGTTTGGACCAAATGTAAGGAGCCGGCGCGGGCGTGGCGGCCGTTGGCCGGGCGTGCTATCGGTTGCGCCGCCAATAATCCGTATTTTATCGTATTGAGCCCGTTCAAAGGACGCGCTTTGGCGTACTTTGGCGCTCTATTCCCAACCCGATGAAGCACCGTTTACTCGCTATTCCGCTGGCGCTGCTGCTGGCCTGCTCGGCCGAGCGCCCCGTCACCTCTACTTCGCGCGCTTTCGAGGGCTCGCTGGCCTCGCCCCTGCCGCCGGCCGCCGCGCCCAAGCTGGCCCGTTATGCGATGGTGGTTTCGGCTCACCCTGAAGCTTCTAAAATCGGCACCCAGATTTTGCAGCGCGGCGGCAACGCCTACGACGCAGCCGTGGCCGTGCAGTTTGCGCTGGCCGTGGCGCTGCCCGTGGCCGGCAACATCGGCGGCGGCGGCTTCCTGCTCTACCGCGACCGCAACGGCTCGGCCGGCTCGCTCGATTTCCGCGAAACCGCCCCGGCGGGCGCCACCCGCGACATGTACCTCGACAAAGCTGGCAACGTGGTGCCCGACCTGAGCACCGCCGGCCCGCTGGCCGTGGGCACGCCCGGCACGGTGGCCGGTATGGCCGCGCTGCACAAGCAGCTGGGCAAGCTTTCGTGGGCTTCGCTGGTGCAGCCGGCCGTGGCGCTGGCTACGCGCGGCGTGCCCCTCACCGCCAAGGAGGCCGCTGGCCTCAACCGCACCCGCGCCGATTTCCAGAAGTACAACCCCGGCAGCACCCCCGCTTACCTGCGCCCCGGCGGCGGCGAGTGGCAGGCCGGCGACACCCTGCACCTGCCCGAGCTGGCCCGCACCCTGGCCCGCGTGCGCGACCAGGGCCGCGCCGGTTTCTACCAGGGCGAAACTGCCCGCCTGCTGCTGGCCTCTATGCAGCGCGGCGGTGGCCTGGTGCGCCAGGCCGATTTGGATAAGTACCAGCCCAAGTGGCGCGAGCCGCTGCGCGGCCGCTACCGCGACTACGACGTGATTACGATGGCTCCGCCCAGCTCAGGCGGCGTGGCGCTGCTGCAAATGCTGCAAATGCTGGAGCCCGTGGACCTCGCGCAGGCTGGCTACCACACGCCGCTGGCCGTGCACTACATCACCGAAGCCGAGCGCCGCGTATACGCCGACCGCGCCACCTACCTCGGCGACCCCGACTTCGGCTACGTGCCGGTGCAGAAGCTGCTCGATGCCGACTACAACCGCCAGCGCGCGGCCTCGTTCCGCTCGCGGGGCCGGGCCACGGCCAGCGCCGACGTGGCCGCCGGGGCCAAGCTACCCGGCTACGAAAGCTCCGAAACCACGCACTACAGCATCGTCGATGCCCTCGGCAACGCGGTGAGCTGCACGACCACGCTGAATGGCGCCTACGGCAGCAAAGTGGTGGTAGCCGGCGCAGGCTTTCTGCTGAATAATGAGATGGACGACTTTTCGGCCAAAGCCGGCGTGCCGAACGCCTACGGCCTGATAGGCGGCACCGCCAACGCCATCGCGCCCGGCAAGCGCATGCTCAGCAGCATGACGCCCACCATCCTCACCCGCAACGGCAAAGTGGCCCTCGTGACGGGCACGCCCGGCGGCAGCACCATCATTACCAGCGTGCTGCAAAGCATTCTGGGCATTGTCGACTACGGCCTGAACGCCCAGCAGGTCGTGACCGCGCCGCGCCTGCACCACCAGTGGCTGCCCGACCAGATTGAGGTCGAAGCCGGTGCCCTGCTCCCCGCCGCGCAGGACACGCTACGCGCCCACGGCTACCGCCTCAACCCCCACCTGCCCTGGGGCCGCCTCGACCTCATTCACATTCGTCCCGACGGCGTGCTTGAAGGCGGCGCCGACCCACGCGGCGACGATACGGCGATGGGGTATTGAAAAGAGTTAAAAGTTGAGAGTTAATAGTGAAAGCCTGTAATGGCCCTTTTGCTCTGCCTCGGAAGAAGTTTAAAAGTGAAAAGCCCGCCTGAATCGTCAGGCGGGCTTTTCACTTTTAACTTTTAACTCTTAATGCTGCACCGGGGTCTGGCGCGCTACCAGGCGCAGGTTGCCGGCGGCAGTTACCAGCTTCTGGCTCAGCTCGCGGGCTTTGTCGCCCTCGCCGCTGAAGTTGTGGGTGCCAGCGGCGGCCTGGGCCGTCAGCTCGCCGAGGTTCTGGAAGGCCTGGGCCATGCCGGCAGCGTTGTTGTTGTTCACGTGGCCGCGCAGGGTTTCGAGCTCGGCCACGATGGGCCGGGTGGCGGGCTGGTCGATGCTGCGCAGGTGCTGAATCCAGTTTTCGATGTGGTCCTGGCCCTTGCTGGGGTCCACGTTGAAGCCGAGGTTGACGGTATCGAAGAGGAGGCGAATGCTGGTTTCAGCTTCGGAGAAAAAGCTCATGGGATAAACTTAGAAGTGAGATGGAACGGCAATGCGGCCACGAATGAGGCATTCGCCCGGCCGGCTTTCGGCCGCGAAGATACGCAGGCAGGGCCCAGAATACCCACGCTCAAACCCACGGCCGGGCTCGGGTGCTACTCGTCGCCGGGGTGCAGCTCTTGCACATCGGGGTGGCTGTAGTTGACGACGATGACCGAAAACGGGTGTGGCTCGCCCTCGCGCTTTTCGATGCGGATGGTGCCGGCGTCGCGCAGCTTGTTCAGCAGGTCGCGGCGCTCGTAGTCGGGCAGTTCGGGCAGCTCGTCGGTGAGCAGGCGCATGAACGGGCCCAGCCACAGCTCCGTCACACGGCGCTGCTGCTTGGCTTCGAGCTTCTGAAACTCGGCCAGCATGAAAGCCAGCGTGCGGCGCTCGGTATCGGTGGCCAGCCGGCGCGCGGGCGCAAACTCGGTCCCGTCCTCGCCGGCGCGGGGCGACACGAAGGGCCGCGCCGGCGCAATCGGGCGCGGCGCGGTGGCCGAGGGCACGGGCACCACGCGGGGCAGCGGCACGGCGGCCGAAGCGTCAGCAGCGGCAGCTTCGCCCGCCACGCCGGCAGCCTCGGGCGCGGCGGCGCGGACGGCCAGCGCAGCGGCCGAAGTGACGCCGGCCAGGCCCTGCTCGCGCAGGCGGCGGCCTTCCTCCATGATGCGCTGCCGGTCGGTGCGGCGCTTTTCGAGCTGCTCGACGCGGGCCGACGTAAGCAGGTCGCGGGCGTCGATGAACTGGGCGGCCCCGATGTTCTGGAGCAAATCGCCGGACACCGACTCGCGGAAGCCCGCCACCAGCACCTGCCGGGCCTGGCGGCGCAGGTGCTGCAACACGGGAATGTAGTCGCGGTCGCCGGCCACGAGCACGAAGGTGCCGATGTCGGGCCGGGTGTACATCACCTCCAGCGCGTCGATGCAGAGCTGCATGTCGGCGGCGTTTTTGTGGTCGGTGCCCAGCACGTTGCGGGTGCTCACGCCCATCAGGTATAGGGCACCCTGGGGGGCGGTGGCCAGGCGCTCAAAATCGGCGTAGGCGTAGCTGATGAGGCTATCGAGGCCGGTGGCGCTGAGCTTTTCGCGCAGGGTCCGCACAATGTCCAGGCAGATGTCGTTGAGGTCGGGCGGGTCGTGGAAATGGTTTTTGAGAAAGTAATAGACGTTCTCGAAGTCGATGAAAACGGCGGCGTACGGGGAAGCGGGCGACTTTGGGGTCATAATTGGGCAACGCTGGCTTTTTCACCGGAAAGGTGGCGGGCTGCTGCAAAGTAACGGCGGGGTTCCCGGCTTGTTCGCGGGCAAGAGCCGAAGGGCAGCGCCAGCGCGATGCAGCGCGCAGGTTTTAGCGGCGTTTTTCCTGCACTGCAGCGCTTCGCCGCCGGCCTGACAGCCCCGGGCTGTAAATTGCCGCCTCGCACCGATTTGTTGTTGATGAAGGCTTTTTTCCGCGTTTATGTTTCGGGCGGGGCGCTGGCCGCGCTGTCGCTGTTGTTTTCCGGGCCCGCATTTGGCCAACGCGCCGAGGGCGGCCCGCCGGCCACCGACCCGTTTGGGCGGCGCGTGGTGCCGGCCCGGGCAGTGCCGGGCGGGCGGTATGCGGGGCATACGGTTACTGGCATCGCCGACAACTCAAAAAAGTACGTCGGCAGTTTCCTTGATATCAAAGCCACCGATGGCAGCTTGCGCCGCATTCAAACCTGGGCACCCAGTGTAGTTAGAATCAGTTACTTTCCAACGGGACGAATTTCTGCTGCCGACTCTTCAATAAGCGTGGTGCAGCCGCCGCAGCCGGTTCAGTACGAAACGACCTGCAACCACGGCTGTGATGGCCCACCCCCAGCAGAAACCATCAAAAAATATGGTCCTGATGTTTGTGCGGGGCTATCTGCTTCTCCCGATAAGCTGGTTTACAGCATCAATTGTCAAACCATCACCATTGATAAGAAAACGCTGGCCGTAACTGTTGCCGAAAACCAGGTTTCTGCGACAAAACTAGCAACCGAAGCCGCCGCCGCCTTCCGCCGCCAGGCCGCCGCGCCCACTGCCGCCACCCAGCCCGAGCCCGGCGGCGCGGGTGTGCGCTTCCGCCTCGCGCCGGGCGAGCGGCTGTACGGCACCGGCTCGCGCGCGCTGCCGCTCGACCGGCGCGGCTACCGGCTGGAACTGTATAACCAGGCCCACTACGGCTCGCAAAACCACGAGCCCAACCTGAACATCACGCTGCCCACGGTGCTTAGCAGCCGGGGCTACATGCTGTTTTTCGACAACCACGCGGCCGGCTACCTCGACCTGGGCAAGACCGACCCCAACGTGCTCGAATACGGCGGCGAAGGACTCAAGTCCCTCTCCTACTTCGTGATAACGGGCCGCAACCAGGCCGAAATCCTCGACCGCTACACGGCCCTGACGGGCCGGCAGCCGCTGCCGCCGCGCTGGGCGCTGGGCCTGATTCAGAGCCGGTTCGGGTACAAGTCCGAAACCGAGATGCAGCAGGTGGCCAGCCGCATGCGCCGCGAAAACTTCCCGCTCGATGCGCTGGTGCTGGATTTGTACTGGTTTGGCGGCACCAAAAAGCAAGGCGACTTCACCTGGGAGCCCACCGGTTTCCCCGACCCGGCCGGCATGATGGGCCGCCTGAAGCAGCAGGGCGTGAAAACCATCCTGATTTCGGAGCCCTACGTGATGCGCACCTCGCGCAACGACAGCCTCGTGCGCACGCAGGGGCTGGTGGGCACCGACGCGGCGGGCCGGCCGTTCACGGTGGGCTCGTTCTGGGCCGGGCCGGCGAGCATCCTGGATGTGTTCAAGCCCGCGGCCCGCAACTGGCTGTGGGATAATTACCGCCGCCTGCACAACCAGGGCGTGGCCGGCTGGTGGTCCGACCTCGGCGAGCCCGAAAACCACCCCGCCGCCATGCAGCACGCCTGGGGCCCCACGCGGGCCGTGCACAACGCCTACGGACAGGTGTGGGCCGGCATTTTCCGCGACAACTACGCCCGCGAATTCCCCGAAGAACGGGTGTTCAACCTGGCCCGTTCGGGCTGGGCAGGCCTGCAGCGCAACGGCGTGTTTCCGTGGTCGGGCGACATCAACCGCTCGTGGAGCGGCTTCCAGGCCCAGGTGCCGGTGATGCTGGGCATGGGCCAGGGGGGGGTGGGCTACATGCACTCCGACGCCGGCGGCTTCTGCGTGGGCGGCATCGACCCCGAGCTCTACACCCGCTGGCTGCAAATGGCCAGCCTCTGCCCCATTTTGCGCCCCCACGGCGAAGGCGTGCCCCCGGAGCCCTACTTCTACCCCGAGCCCTACAAAAGCGCAGTGCGCGAGGCCGTGCACCTGCGCTACCAGTTGCTGCCTTATCTATACACACTGGCCTGGCAAAACACGACCACGGGCGCGCCGCTGGTGCGGACGATGGATTATGAAGAGAGTTATGAGTTGAGAGTTAAAAGTGAAGAGTTAAAAAGAACAGTCTATTCGGAATCTGCCATTTCGCTTTTAACTCCTAACTCTTCACTTTTAACTCTTAACTCCAACGACCAATACCTCCTCGGCCCCAACTTGCTGGTGGCACCGGTGCTGCACCCGAGCCAGCGGCAGCGCAACGTGGCGCTGCCCGCCGGCAACTGGATTGATTTCTACTCCAACCAGACCTACACGGGTGGTCAAACGGTTTCAGTGCCCGCGCCGCTGGCCCACACGCCGCTGCTGGTGCGCGCCGGAGCCCTGGTGCCGATGACGGCCTACCGGCCCAGCACCGACCAGTTTCGGGCCGATACGCTGCTGCTGCGCTACTACCCCGACGCCGGTACGCCCAATTCGAGCTTCACGCTGTATGAGGACGACGGGCACTCGGCCCGGGCGCTGGCGGAAAACGAGTTTGCCACGCTCCGGATGCAGGGCACTTACGCCAACGGCCAAAGCACGCTACGCCTGCTCAGTACCGGCAACTACCCGGGCATGCCGGCCTTCCGGCTGGTGCGGCTGCTGGTGCAGCGGGTAGCGGCCGCGCCCACTGGCCTGCAGCTCGATGAGCAGCCCATTCCCGCCGAAGGCTACGCGTATAACCCGACGACGCACGAGCTGGAAATTCACTTTTTGATGCGCACCGACGCGGCCGTGCGCATCAGCGGCCTGCAACTGCTCGATGCGCGGGCCGTGCTGACTACGCCCGAAACGCTGACGCTGGAAGCGCCCGACCAGCGCAGCTTCGGCCCGCGCGGCACTACGTTGCGCTACACGCGGCACGCGGCCGGCGCGGCCGAGTTGCGCATCCGCAACGCGCAGGGGCAGGTGGTGCGCACGCTGCCGCTGGAGGCGGCCGCCGGCCCCCACGCCCTGCCCTGGGATGCCCGCGACGCCGCCCGCCAGCCGCTGCTGCCCGGCGTTTATTTTGCCGAAACCCAGGGCCAGCACCAGCGGCTGATTCTGACGCGGTAACTTTGCAGCACCTGGCGGCTCCGGCTGCCGGTGCATCATTCGTATCCGGCACCGGCGGCAGCTGGTGCTGCCCTTCTATGCAACCCTTCGATTCCGCCCGCCTGCACTTTCGCCCGCTGACTGCCGAGGATACGGCCGGCATGTTCGAGCTCGACTCCGACCCGGCCGTGCACCGCTACCTGGGCGGCATTGGTGGGCAGATGGTGAGCGAGCCGGCCCAGAGCGCGGCCCTTATCGAATTCATTCAGCAGCAGTACGCCGAAAATGGCATTGGGCGCTGGGCCGTGATTCTGCGCGAAACTGGCGAGTTCATGGGCTGGGCCGGGCTGAAGCTGGTAGCCGGGCCTCTCAACGGCGAAACCAATTTTTACGACCTCGGCTACCGCTTCATTCCGCGTTTCTGGAGCCAGGGCTACGGCTTCGAGGCCGCCCGCGCCTGGCTCGACTACGGGTTTGAGACGCTGCGCCTGCCCCGCATCTGCGCCTACGCCGACTGGCACAACACGGCCTCGCGCCGCATTCTGGCCAAAATCGGCATGCGCCAGGGGCCCACGTTTCTGGTGGAGGGCGTGCCCTGCATCTGGTACGAGGCCGACGCGCCAGCCTAGCGCGGCATTGTTATCTGAGCCTGGCCTCACGCGGTAATTTGCGCCCGGCTGCCAACTGCACCGCTGCTACCCATGCCGCCGCCGCCGCCCAGCCCGCCAGTACATCCGACGGATTATGCACGCCCAGGTACAGGCGCGCCCAGCCCACGGCCAGCGAAAACAGCACGGCCAGCAGCCCTACCCACCGGTATCCACGGCGGCCCCACACCAGAAACACCAGCGCTGTGGCAATGGCCGCTGTGTCCATGGCGTGCCCGCTCGGGAAGCTGAGCGTGTGCTCGGGCCGGATGCTGGCCCACAGTGCCGGCCGGGGCCGCGCTACCAGCGGCTTGATGAGTTGCGTGAGGACCATCGACCCGCCTACCGACGCGAACCACACCCACGCCGCCCGCCTCTGCCGCCGCGCCAGCAGCCCCAGCCACACCAGCACGCCGAGGCCCACCATCGGCCCGGTATTGCCCACGATGGTCAGCAAAATGGCTAGCTTATCGAGCGCAGGCATGGCGTGGCGGTGCCAGAAATTCAGTACGGGCGCATCCCAGGGCAAGCCGCCGGAGAACAGCACCCCAGCCAGCAGCCAGCCGAAAACTGCGCCCGCCAGCAGCAAAAGCAGTCCCAGCAACTTCGGCGAGGGCTCGGAAACAGGACGCAGGGGATTAGTCATAGCAACGGCAGCCAAACGGAAAACCCGGGCAAGTAACGGCGCCGGCCGCTAGGCCGGGGTGTGGGCAGGCGCGTGCGGCGGCGCCACCACCGTGGGCAGCCGCCGGTGCAGGGCCTCGCGCCAGAGCTGCCGCAGCTGATGAAACTCGGGCGAAAACAGCACGTGCAGCCCCGCCACCCAGCCCACCGAGCCCGTCCAGCCGGCCAGCACGTCGGAGGGGTAGTGCACGCCCAGGTACATGCGGCTCCAGCCCACGCCCAGCGCAAACAGCGGCCCCAGCCCCCACGCCAGCCAGCGCCCCTGGTGCCGCCACAGCAGAAAGCCCAGCGCCGTGGCCACCGCTGCCGCGCCCATGGCGTGCCCGCTCGGGAAGCTGTAGTAGAAAGCAGGTTTCAGGCTGAGCCACAGCGCAGGCCGGGGCCGGGCAAATACGACTTTCACCAGCAGGTTCAGCAGCATGGCCCCGCCTACCGACAGGCCAAAAAACCAGGCCTGCTGGCGCGTTCCCCAAGCGGCCAGTCCCAGGGCAAGTAGCACCGCCAGCACGCCCATCGGCAGCGGGTCGCCGGCGGCGGTGAGGGCCAGCGCCAGCTTATCGAGGCCCGGTGTAGCGTGAGCGTGCAGAAACTCCAGAATCCGCTTGTCGCCGATAAAGCCGCCGGACTCCCAGATGTCCTCGGCCACGTTCACGAACACCACCCACGGCAATACCAGGCCAGCCAGCAGGGCCAGCAGCAGCATTTTATGCACCCGCAGGGTGTAGCGCAGGCGCTGCCAGAAAGAAACGAGCATCGAATAGTAGCGAAAAGTGGCGGATGACCATACGGACTTCCCGCAAAAAAGACGCGCCGCCGCTCGGTCTGCCAGCGCCTACAGCGCCAGTTTCAGCTGCTGTCCGGCTGCTTCCTGGCCCGCCTCCAGGTTCGAGAGCGTGAGGCCCAGCAGGCGCACGCCTTTGGGCAGCGGCAGCAGGCCCTCCACCAGTTCGCGGGCGAGGCGGGCCAGCGTGGCGGCATCGGGCACGGGCCCCGCGCCGCTGCGGCTGCGCGTGATTTGCTGAAAATCGGCAAACTTGACTTTGAGCGTGACCGTGCGGCCGCGCGCGCCGGTGCGCTCGCAGTAGGCCCACACGTCGGCCAGCAGCGGCGGCAGTGCCGCCAGCAGGTCGGGCAACTCGTGCAGGTCGTGGGCAAAGGTGTTTTCCGAGCCCACCGACTTGCGCACGCGGTCGGGCACCACGGGACGGTGGTCCTCGGCGTGGGCAATGGCGTGGTAGTAGCGCCCGGCCTTGCCAAAGTGCCGGGTGAGCAGTTCCACCGGCTGGGCCCGCAAATCGGCCCCGGTGAACACGCCCAGCTGGTTCAGCCGCGCCGCCGTCACGGGCCCGATGCCGTGGAACTGGCCCACCGCCAGCCCGGCCACAAAGTCGAGCCCCTGCCCCGGCCGTACCACAAACTGCCCGTTGGGCTTGCGGTAGTCGGAAGCCAGCTTGGCCAGAAACTTATTGTAGGAAATGCCCGCCGAGGCCGTGAGGCCCGTTTCAATCAGAATTTTCGCCCGGATTTCGCGCGCAATCTGGGTGGCCGAGGCAATGCCCGCCAGATTTTCGGTTACGTCGAGGTAGGCCTCATCGAGCGAGAGCGGCTCGATGAGCGGCGTGTACTCGGCGAAAATGGCGTGAATTTGCCGCGACACTTCCTTGTACACGGCAAAGCGCGGCGGCACAAACACCAGCTCAGGGCACTTGCGCAGCGCCGTGGCCGAGGGCATGGCGCTGCGCACCCCAAATTGCCGCGCCTCGTAGCTGGCCGCCGCCACCACGCCGCGCTCGCGGGCCCCGCCCACCGCCACCGGCCGGCCCCGCAGCTCCGGCGCGTCGCGCTGCTCCACCGAGGCGTAGAACGCGTCCATGTCGAGGTGGATAATCTTGCGAAGAGTAGCGGGATTCACAGGTTAGAACAGGCCCCAGGCCGGTCCGCAAAGATACCCGCTCCACCCTACCCTGTTACTACCCAAACGCCTGTTAGCGCTAACCTTTGCGCATCTATCTCCCTGACATTCACTGCCGAGCAATTGTTACTGCTGCCGTGCTTTTTTTGGGCTCAACGGCAGGCCGGGTTTTGTTTCCGCATCTTTTGAGCCCTAACTTGGCTCTTTCTTCAGACGGATAGAATTGAGGCAGACGGGATATCAGAATCTGTGATTCCAGCCAGCAGAGCGGGTTTTTGAACTTACAACCGGGCTACCAGATGCCCAAATTGTGTACATTACGCAAATGCTAACACAAAAATAATCTTATTAAATATTTGCTTATTGCCAAATAATTTACTAAGTTTGAATTACCAAACCTTGTGGGGTGGCGGAACTGGCAGACGCGCTAGCCTATCTCGCTAGTACAATTAGAGGTTCGAGTCCTCTCTCTACAGCAAAGTCCCGGTCGTGCAAACGGCCGGGGCTTTTTGCGTTTTCAGGGTTCGGTCTGGAGGAAACTGATTCTGCTGGAGCAACGGTAGCAGAAGCAGGCCCGCGGAGTCAATGAATGGCGTGCGGAGTGGCCGCGCCTCAAATTCTTTGTCGGTGAAGTAATGAGGCACTTTGCGGGATTTTTTTGGCCGGGCCAATAGGGGTATTGCGGGAGTTGGGTGTACTACCCCAAACGATTGCGACTCGCGGCTGCAATCGTTTGGTATCTGCCCTGCGGGGTAGGTCGCCGCCCTTACTTCATTCCATACCCTCATCACCTCCCGAGAATTCCTATGCCCGACTTCGACTCTGTATCAAGTCTTCGCGCCAACCAAGACAACACCCGTCGGCGCGGCCTGCTGACGGCCGCGCTGCTGGCCCTGGCCACCACCGCCGGCTGGGCCCAGACGCTCAGCGGTACCTACTACGTGGGCACCACCACCTCACCCGACCCCGCCCGCACATACGCCGACCTGCCAGCGGCCATGACGGCCCTGGGCAACGGCGTGACAGCCAACAACAGCGTGACTTTTCAGTTGCTCGATGCCACGTATAACCTGGGCGCGACTTCGCTAGTGGTGCCCGCTCCCACGCTTAGCGCGGGGCAGGGCGTGAGCATTGTGCCGGCCGCCGGCGTGAGCTCGGTGATTTCGGGCAGCAGCACCACGGCGCTGATTGATTTGAACGGCACCGATTACCTGACCATCAGCGGGTACGATGGCAGCACCAGTGCCCGCACCCTCACGCTACGCAATACCGCCGCCGGCCCCGCCGTGCTGCTGCGTAATGATGCCACTTACAATACCTTGCGCAACCTGACTATCGAAAGCGCGAATACCGGCACCAGCAGCGGCACCGTGTTTTTCAGTGGCACAACCGGCACGACGGGCAACGACTTCAACACCATTGCCAGCTGCGACGTGCGGCCGGCCAACAACAGCACGACCTTGCTGCCGGCCAACGGCATTTACTCGTCGGGCGCGGCCGGGGCCACCAACAGCGACAACACCGTGCGGAGCTGCGCCATCTACAACTTCACGGCGGCGGGCCTGAATGTGACAACCAACAGCGGCGACAACTGGCTGATAGGCGGCACCATGGCTGCCGATGGCAACTCCGTGTACGAAACCGTGAGCCGCAGTGGCGACCTGCGCTTTGTGCGCCTCAGCAGCGGCAACAACCATGTTATCAGCAACAACCAGCTATATTATGCCAGCGGCACGCTGAGCGCGGCGTTCTACGGTGTGGTGCTGGTGGGCGGAGCCGGGCACACGGTGAGCAACAACGCCATTGGCGGCTCGCAGGCGGGCGCAGGCGGCGCGGCCTTCACTATCGGAGCCGGGACCAGCTATGAGTACCCGATTTACCTGGATTTGAGCACCACGGCCGGGGCCGCCGCCACCAGTGTGCAGGGCAACGTGATTCGCAATTTCGCCTCGGCTGCGACCGGCATCATGTACGGGATTCATGCCCGCAACGGCACGGCGGGCATCGTGACGATGCAATCGAACACCATTGGCGGCACTGGCAGCGGGCAGGGCATTTCGCACGCCGGCAACTTCTACGGCATCGACCTGGGCAACGCGGTGGGCGCGACCGTGCAGGGCAACACCGTGGCGGGCATCACGACCACCGTAGCCAATGGCACGACGGGAGCGCTGACCGGCACGCTGGCCGGCGTGAACGTGAGCAGCAGCTCGGCCTGCACCATCAGCGGCAACACGTTCAGCAGCCTCAGCGGTGCCATTACCAACACCATTGCCAGCACCACGGTTAGCACAGCCAATGCTTCGCCGGTGGCCGGCGTGTACGTGAACGGCAGCGGCGCGGCCACCGTCAGCGGCAACACGATGACCGCGCTGACCAGCAACTCGACGTTTGCGACGGGGGGCACGGCGTCCAACATTCCGCTGGCCGGCGTGTGGCTGAGCGGAGGCGGGAATCTGTCCGTTGCGAACAATACCATTGGCACGCTGTCGGCCCCGGGAGGCGGCGCGCCCGTGTTCGGCATCTACGTGAGCGGTTCCAGCGGTGGAACCATCAGCGGCAACCAGCTGAGCGGCCTGAGCAGCAACCTGGCCACGGCGGCCCAGCTAGTGGGCATCAACTCAACCGGCAGCGGCGTGGTGGTTATCAGCGGCAACACGCTGAACAACCTGAGCCAGAGCGGCCTGACGAATAACCTCTATGGCATTCAGGCCAATACCGTGACCGGCTCGAACGTGACCGGCAATACGGTAACCAACCTCACCTATTCGGGCACTTCGACGGGGAAGACGATATATGGCATTTCGGCTGGCGGCAGCAACACCATCAGCAACAACACGGTTAGCAACGTGCGCATAACGGTGGGCGGCAACAACAACCTGCGCGGCATGTTCGTGGGCTATAGCGACAACGCCACGCCTACCGTGACGGGCAACACGGTGACTACGGTGCAGAGCGCCGCCACCGGCAGCTTCAACACCCACGGCATTTTTGTGGCCTCAACCGGCACCACTGGCATTCTGGGCATTACCACCATCAGCGGCAACAGCATCAGCGACGTGGGCACCACTAGCACGGCCACCAGCAACACCGCCGTGGTGAGCGGCCTGCTGTGCGGGGCGGCGGCCAGCGGCTCGGTCACGGAGCGCAACCGCGTGTGGAACATCTACGGCAGCAGCGCCGGCACGGGAGCCAACGCCGACCAGGTGCGCGGCCTGGCCGTGCAGGGCACGTATTCGGGCACCTTCGCCAACAACCAGGTTAGCCTGGCACCGGGCGTGGCCACGCAGCTGTCCTTCGGCATTCAGGATTTGTCGAGCGGCGGCAGCAACAGCTACTACTACAACTCGGTGTACCTGGCCCCGGCTGGCGCGGCAGCGGCTACCAGCTACGGCTTCTGGCGCAGCGCCACGGCCACGCCGGCCACGGTGCAGTTGCGCAACAACCTGCTGTTCAACGGCCGCACAGCGGCCAGCGGAACTGCGGCCTACGCCATCGGCACGGCCAGCACCACGGGCTGGAGCGCCACGGCTTCGGACTACAACCTGCTGATTTCGCCCAGCGCCACGGCCGTGGGCAACTGGGGCGGGGTGGCACTGAGCTTCGCCGGCTGGAAAGCGGCCCAGCCTGCCGGCTCGGGCGGCGACGCCAGCAGCCTGAGCACCACCAGCGCCACGGTAGCGGCCGCGAACCTGTTTACCGACCTCGTCACGGGCAACCTCGATATCAACCCCGCCAACCCCGAAGCCTGGTACGCCAACGGTACCGGCGTGCAGGTGGCTGGCCAGACGGGCGACTTCGGCAGTGCCACCACCGGCCGCTCGACAACCGTAGCAGCGGGCGGTACGGACATTGGTTCGGATGAATTCACGCCGACCTCGACGCCGCCGGCCCTCACGGCTTCGGCGGCCCCGGCGCTGGGCGGCACGCAGACGTTTTCGCTGGGCGGCCGCACGCTGGCCAGCCTAACCTACGGCAGCACCGGCACCGTGCCCAGCCTCGTAACGGCCCGCTACTACTCGGGCACCAACCCGCCCGCGCCCTACGTGGCCAACGCCCGCTTTGCCAACGCCTACTTCGTTTTCACCGATGCGAACGGCGACGGCAATGGCTACACCTACCAGGCCACGCTCGGCTACGACCCGGCCCTGCTCGGCACCATTGCCAGCGAAACCGCCCAGCGCATCAGCCAGCGCGTGGCCGACAACAGCGGCTACCAGACGTTCAGCAACACGACCGTGGACCAGACGGCGCGCACCGCGAGCAGCCCCGGCCCGTTCACCCGCCTCGGTTTGCTGACCACCAGCGACGCCGCCGCGCCCCTGCCCGTAACGCTAAGCAGCTTCGCGGCCGTGCGCCGGGGGGCCGATGTGGAGCTGGATTGGGTGACGGCCAGCGAGCGCAACAGCGCCGGGTATGAAGTGCAGGTGTCGGCCGATGGCCAGGCTTTCCGCAAGCTGGCGTTTGTGGCCTCGGGCCTGGCGAATAGCAACAGCCCGCAGTTCTACCAGTATTTCGATACGGAAGCCGGCAAAACCGGCGTTCGCTACTACCGCCTGCGCCAGCTCGACCTCGACGGTTCGGCTTCGTTCTCGCCAGTGCAGGCGGTGAGCTTCGGCACAAACGCTGCCGCTCCGAAGCTGTCCGCTTTCCCCAGCCCCTTCACCGCCGGCCTGACGGTGGACGTGGCCGGCCCGGCCCTCGGCGGCACCGCGCCGCTGACCATCAGCGACGCGCTGGGCCGCGTGGTGTACTCGGAATCCGTGACGCTGGCTGCCGGCACCACCCGCCTGGAGCTGACGCGCCTGGCCGCGCTGCCCGCCGGCGTGTACCTGCTGCGCGTGGCGCTGCCAGGCCAGGTGCAGCAGCTGAAAATCGTGAAAAACTAGTTGTCAGTTGCTCGTTGTCAGTTGCCAGATTCACTTATCAGATTCTACAGCTGACAACGAGCAACGATAACCAACTGCTAACAACTGACAACGAGCAACCAACAACTAAATCCTATCAATTCGTATGAAAAAACCACTAATCCTTCTGGCCCTTAGTGTGCTGGCCCTGGGCTCGGCGCAGGCCCAGACGACGGTGCCGGTGCGCTCGCTGCTGGCCGACTTCGGCCCCAACGACGTGACCAACGGCAACATCACGCCCAGCCCCGACGCCAACGGCAACTACTGGAACAACATTCTGAACAACACCGGCGTGGCCGACACTTTCCGGCTGGTCGATAAGGCCAATGCGGCCACCGGCATCAAGCTGAAAATCGGGGCCAACTTCCTCACCAACGGCATCACCACGGGCGGCCTGCTGACTCCGAGCGCGGCGCTGCTAGGCGAATACGCCATTGCCACGGCCACGCAGGACTACTTCTTTTTGCAGGGCACCGGCACCACCAGCGTGGGCACCATGCGCTTCAACGGCCTCGACCCCAGCAAGCGCTACGTATTCCACCTGTTCGGCAGCCGCGTGTCCACGGCCGAAACGCGGGTGACGCAGTACAAGCTCACGGGCAGCAACCAGAACACCGTGAGCCTGACCACCACCGGCACCGGCGTGGGCGCCAACGGCTACGCCGGCAACAACAACACCCTCGCCCATTCCGATACGCTGACGGCCGATGCCACCGGCGCCATTACGCTGGAAGTGAGCAAAACCACCGGCATGTACGCCTACCTCAACCTGCTGCGCATGGACATTGTGCCGGGCCGTGGCAACGTGCCGGTCGTGAACTACAGCTTCCAGAACCCCGGCTTCGAACTGGGCAATCTGAATTTCTGGACCACGGTTTCACGCGGCACCGGCGCGGCGGCCAGCGTGAGCACCGCTACCAAACACGCGGGCACCTACGCGGCCCAGCTCACGGGCGGCAGCCTGGGGCTGGAGCAGCAAATCAGCTACCGCGCCACCACGGGCGTGAATTCCTACAAGCTGAGCGGCTACTTCTACAACCCCTCAGCCGGCGCGCTCAGCGGCAGCCAGTCGGCGCACCTGGAATTGCTTTATTATAACAGCAGCATGGCGCTGCTGGGCCGGTTCAAGTCCGACTCGCTGGTGGCCGCTTCGGCTACCAATACCTGGACGCGGCTGGAAGCCGTGGGCACCATTCCCACGGGTACGGCTTTCGTGAAAGCAGCTGCTGTGTGGCGCAACGCGGCCGGTACCGCTACTGGCTCGGTGTATTTCGATGATTTGCAGCTCCAGACCTACTACCCGCAGAATCCGAACAAAATCGCCTTCATCGGTTCGTCGGTGATTACCGGCGTGGGCGCCACCAACAACCGCGGCTACTCCACGCTCTACTCGGAGCTGCTGACGCGCCGCGCCACCGCCGGCACCGGCGGGCCCTGGGTGACGACCAACCTGGGCGTGCCCGGCAACAACACCATCGATGTGCTCAACCGCTTTGAAAACGACGTGCTGCCCACCGGCAGCAAGTTCGTGATGGTGGGGCTGGTGCTCGGCAACGAAGGCATCATCACCGGCGGGCAGGCCACGTTCGACCAGTTCCGCACCAACATGCAGCGCATCATCAACCTGGCCCGGGCCGATGGCCTGATTCCGGTGGTGAACCTGGGCTACGGCCGCAACGACTACGCCGCCACCCAGTACACCTTCGTGCGCCAGATGAACCTGCTCATCCACGGCTGGAACGTGCCCAGCGTGAACCTGCTGGGCGGCGTCGACGACGGCAACGGCCGCTACGCTACCGGCTACTGGTGGGATGCCCTGCACCCCAACGACCTCGGCCATCCCGAGATGCTCTACACCATCGTGCCCTCGCTTTTCGATGCCCTCAATGCCAATAAGCCCCTGCCCCGCCGCAAGGTGAGCAACGGCATCACCCTCACCAAAGCCAACGGCGCGGCCACCAACATCATCCGGATGGTGCCCGAGGAGCTGGTGCATCCCTTCACCCAGGCCATCCGCTTCAAGACTTCGGGCGCGGGCCGGCTCGTGGAAATCCGCGACAGTGCGGGCATCGCGGCCGGTACGCTCAGCGTGGGCAGCAACGGCGTGGTAACGTACCAGTCGGCCAAGGGCCAGAGCATTGTGGGCTCGGTGCCCGTTGCGAATAACCGCTGGCACAAGCTGGTGCTCACGCACTACTACGCCCGCGGCGCCACCATGCTTTATGTAGATAGCGTACGCGAGGGCACCGTGCAGGAGCGCCTGCGCCCCACCCGCTTCGACCTCGGCGGGGCCGCCGCCCCCACCCGCGTGCAGTTCCGCGACTGGATGTTCTTCCGCGCCGGCATGAACCAGGACGAAATCCTGGCCATGGCCGCCGACTCGCTCCTGAAAGGCAGCCTCGAAATCTACGCGCCCCTCGACGGCCGCCGCGTGGCAACCACCGACTCGCTCGCCAACCTGGCCCAGAGCACCAACACCCTGGCTCGCGTGAGCGGCCCGCTGGCGGTGCGCGAAAGCGCCTTCGCAGCCCAAATCAGCCTCTACCCCAACCCCACGGCCGGCCTCGTCAGCCTCGCCGGCCCGGTGGCGCTTGAAGGCACGCCGGTCACGGTGTTCGACGTGCTGGGCAAGGCCGTGCTCACCACCCGCCTGCGCGGCAGTCAGCTCGATTTGCGCGCGCTGGCCCCCGGCGTGTATTCAGTCGTACTCGACACCCGCGACGGGCAGGTGCACAAGCGCCTGGTGCGGCAGGAGTAGCGGACGGTCATGCTAATTAACTGTCATGCAGAGCGCAGCGAAGCATCTTTACCGCTCAACGCAATTAATTGCTCTCTAGGTAAAGATGCTTCGCTGCGCTCTGCATGACGTTCTTCCTATCCATTTTAAGCGTACAAAAAAGAGCGGCGGCCCACTTGGGCCGCCGCTCTTTTTTTAACCTTTCCGCCTACCGCCGCTGCGACGACTCCCGCACAATCAGCCGGGGCTTGAGGATGACGTTGCGGGGCTGGGCGAGGCGGTCGGGGTTGGGGTTGAGAATTTTCTGGAGCAGGCGCACGGCCGAGATGCCCATCGTCTCGCAGCCCTGGTCGACCGACGTGAGGTTGGGCTCGGTGAGGGTGGCGAAGGCCTCGTTGCTGAAGCCGGCCACGGCCACGTCGTGCGGCACGCGCAGGCCGTGGGCTTTGATAACCTGCATGGCGCCGGCCGCCGTCAGGTCGTTGGAGCCGAATACGGCATCGGGCCGCTGGGGCAGCTTCAGCATTTCGGCAATGGCCTGGGCACCGCCCTGCTGGCTCATTTCGCACTGCGCGATGTATTCTTCGTTTATAGCGATGCCGTGCGCAGTGAGGGCGTCGCGGTAGCCCTGGTGGCGGTTGCGGTGGATGTTGAGCTGGCGCGGGCCGGTAAGGTGAGCAATGCGCGTGCAGCCCTGCTCGATGAGGTGCGACACCACCTGGTAGGCACCCTGGTAGTCATCCAGAATCACGGCGCTCACGTTGTCGCCTTTGAAATTATCGAGCACGCGGTCGAAAAACACCAGCGGCACGTTGTGCTGCCGGGCCAGCTCGAAGTGGCTGAAATCGGTGGTCGTATTGGCCAGCGACACCAGAATGCCTTCGACCTGCGAGTTCATCAGCAGCTCAATGTTTTTCTTTTCCTGCGCGGCGTTTTCGTTCGATTGAAAAATCATCACGCTGAAGCCCGACTTGCTGGCCTCGGCGGCAATGCCGTCGAGCACCTGCGGAAAAAAGTGGCCGGTGATGTGCGGCACCAGCACGCCAATGGTGTGCGTGCGGCCCCGGCGCAGCGAGGCGGCCAACTGGTTGGGCTGGTAGTGCAGCTCGGCGGCCAGCTGGCGCACGCGCAGCTTGGTGGCCTCGCTCACGTCCTTGTGGTCGGCCAGCGCGCGCGACACGGTGGAGGGCGAAAGCTGAAGTGCCGTGGCCAAATCGGTCAGGGAAGCCCGGCGGGTTTGCATCTTGCAGAAAATTAACGTGAAAAAAGTCCGGCTACTACCGCTTAGGTAACGACTCACTGCTCCATTTCCGGCCCAGCTTCCGGCATTGGCCCATTGTGCCGCGAGTGCGCAATGGCCATTTCGGGCTAAGTTAGTAGCCAGAGAACTATCCTGACCGGATTTTGCTTGTTTCCCAATTGTTAATTTTCAAATCGAATCACCCCCGCGCGAATTGGAAATAGCCCGCGACTTTTCGGAACCGGACCTGCTGCGCCGCCTCAACGAAGGCGACGAACGGGCCTTTGATGCCCTGTTCCGGCACTACAGCGCGCTGGTGTACCGGTTTGCCTACGGCTACCTCAAGGCCCGAACCGACGCCGAGGAGATTGTGCAGGAGTGCTTTCTGAAAATCTGGGAGAAGCGCGAGCAGCTGCGGCCCGACGTGCCGCTGAAAGCCTACCTCTTCACCACGGCGCATAATGCCATCCTCAACCAGCTGCGGCGGCAGCAGCAGCGCCAGCGTTTCCAGACGTATTCGGCGGGCCTAGCCCCCGCGCAGGTGGGCAACGGGGCCGAGTTCAGCGAGCTGGAATCGCTGTATCAGGCGGCGCTGGAGCAGCTGCCGCCCAAGCGCCGCGAGATTTTTATGCTCAGCCGGCAGCAGGGCCTCTCCTACCCCGAAATCGCCCAGCAGCTCAACCTGTCGGTGAAAACCGTGGAGGCCCAGATGACCCACGCGCTGAAATTTCTGCGCGGCTACTTCCAGGCCCACGGCGAGAGCATTGTGGCGCTGGCGCTGTGGCTGGCCCTGATGAATTCCTGAACGGTGTAGGGGCGGGACTTGCCCCTGCCCGAGCGTTGAGCGGAAACATTGAAACGGTGCGAGCGTCCGGGCGGGGGCAAGCCCCGCCCCTACCTTCCCAAAACTTCCTCAAAAAAACTTTCGCAGCCAGTAAGGGTACCTGGCGCTAGCGGTGTATTACTGCAAACGATTGGGGAATTGTGCCCCAATCGTTTGCTATCCGCCACTCCGCGCGCAGCCTTTCACCCTGAAATACTGGCTCTTACCCCGGTCATTTCTTTTTCATCGATTTCCCCGGCCTCGCATGCCTCCAGTTATTACCGAAGAACTTTTCCAACGCTACCTCGCCGGCCAGGCTACGCCGGCCGAGGCCGAAGCCGTGGCGGCCTGGCTGGCCGAGCCCGCCAACCAGCAGCTGGCCCAGCCCTGGATGCACCAGCACTGGGAAGCCCTGGCCGCCGCCCCTACCCGCGTGCCCCTGGCCGCCGAAGAGCCCGACTACGATGCCCTGCTGAACTCGCTGCACCTGAAGCTGGGCTTCGGCGAGCCGGCCCCGGTGGCCGCGCCGGTGTGGCGGCGCTGGGCGGCGGCGGCCGCACTGGCGGGCACGGCCGCCGTGGGCGGCTGGCTGCTCACGCAGCGCACCCCGGCCGCGCAGGAAGTGGCCACGGCCTACGGCGAAGTGCACACCATCAAGCTGCCCGACGGTTCGGAGGCGACGCTGAACGGCCACTCCACGCTGCGCTACGCGGCGGGCTGGGTGGCCAGCAAGCCCCGCGAGGTGTGGCTCGACGGCGAAGGCTACTTTTCGGTGAAGCACCAGCCCAACAACCAGCGCTTTGTGGTGCACACCCGGGCCGGTTTTGCGGTGGAAGTACTGGGCACCAAGTTCACCGTGTACCGCCGGCGCGACCAGGCGCGGGTGGTGCTGCTATCGGGCAAGGTGCGGGTTGATTTCGACGACCAGCAGCGGCCCGACGTGATTCTGAAGCCCGGTGAGCTGCTCGAAACCCGCGATGCCCAGCCCCAGGCCCCCGTGCACAAGGCCGTGCGCACCGCCCCCTACGCCGCCTGGAAAGACGCCAAGCTGGTGCTCGAAGAAACCAGCATTGCCGAGCTGGCCACCCGCCTGCAGGACACTTATGGCGTGGAAGTGGTGGTGAACAGCCCCGCCCTGGCCGAGCGCCGCATGACCGGCACCGTGCCCGTGAGCGACCTCGAAGTGCTGCTCCAGGCCCTGCAGGAAACCTTCCATTTGAAAGCCACCCGCGAGGCGGGCCGCATCGTGCTATCGGAGCTGCCCGGCCCGGCGCACCCGGCCCCGGCCCGCGCCAACTAAACCGCAAATTCCCACTGCCCCGCTCCCACCAGCGGGCCAAAAACCCTTCTCACTCCATGAAAAGACCTTATACGCACCTGCGCCGGCACTATGCCCTGCCGGTCTGCCTCACGGCCGGGATGCTGGTATTTCAGGCTTCGGCTATGCCGGCTTCGGCCCAGCTGCTGGCCATGCATCAGCAGCCCCAGGCTGCGCCCGCGCCCGAGCCCGCCGCTAGCGAAACCGTGGCCCTCAAAACCCTGCTCAAGCAGTGGGAAAAGGACCACCACGTCACGATTTTTTACGAAAGCTCGCTGGTGGGCGCCAAGCGCGTGGTTCCGCAGGCCGGCGTCACGACGCTCGACCGCAAGCTGGCGGCCGTGCTGCCCCAGGCCGAGCTGCGCTTCAAGAAGCTGCGTGATGACTACTACCTGATTGTGAGCCAGTCGGCCGCCGCCGGCGGCACCAGCAACGCAGGCGGCACTACGACTACGGCCAGCGGCGCCAACGTGCAGGACGTGCCCGTGAGCGGCCGCGTGACGCAGGCCAACGGCGACGGCCTGCCCGGCGTGACGGTACTGGTGAAAGGCACCAGCATCGGCACCACCTCCGGAGCCGATGGGAGCTTCTCGCTGAGCGTGCCCGAGGGCAGCACCCTGGTGTTCAGCTTTGTGGGCTTCGGGCGGCAGGAAATAGCCGTGACCGGTGCGACCACCTCGCTGGCCGTGGTATTGAAGGACGACCAGCAGGCGCTGAACGAAGTAGTGGTGGTGGGCTACGGCACCCAGAGCCGCCAGGAACTTACTACGTCGGTTACCTCGGTGAACTCGGCGGCCATTGAGCGCCAGCCAGTGGCGGGCTTCGACCAGGCGTTGCAGGGCCAGGCCCCCGGCGTGCAGGTGACGGCCCCGAGCGGCGCGCCCGGCGCGGGCATCAACGTGCGGATTCGCGGCAATTCGACGCTGAACCTGAACGCCTCGCCGCTGTATGTGATTGACGGCATTCCGGTGCTGCCCACGTACGACCAGGAACTTTCGGTAGGCGGCCAGCGCCCCAACCCGCTAAATGCCATCAACCCCAACGACATCGAGAGCATCGACGTGCTGAAGGACGGCGCGGCAGCAGCCATTTACGGCCTGCGCGCTTCCAACGGCGTGGTGGTGATTACGACCAAGCGCGGCAAGGTGGGCAAGGCCACGGTGGGCTTCAGCACCTATTTCGGGCGCCAGGTAATCCGCAAAAAGCTGGACCTGCTGAACGGCAAGCAGTTTGCCCAGCTGTTCAACGACCAGCGGGTGAACAGCGGCCTCTCGCCGGCTTACAACCCGGACACGGTGCGCACCAACACCGACTGGCAGAACGAGGTGTACCGGCCGGCCAACATCCAGAACTACCAGCTGAACGTGAGCGGCGGCACCGAGAAAACCCGCTACTACCTGGCTGGCGGCTACTTCAAGCAGGACGGCATCAGCCTGAACTCGGGCTTCGACCGCTACACCTTCAAGCTCAACCTCGACCAGCAGCTGAGCAGCCGCTTCCGGGCCGGCACCAGCCTGAACCTGAGCCGCACCAACAACAATAACAGCTCGCGCAGCGAAAACGGGGCCGGCAGCTCGGGCACGGTGCTGGGCACCCTGGCTTCGCTGCCCACCATGCCGGTGCGCAACCCCAACGGCACCTACGCGGTGAACCCGTTTAGCCTCAATTTCGACAACCCCATTGGCAACCTGCTCGAAAGCAGCAACAAGGCCGTTATTTATCAGGTTATTGGCAACGTATACGCCGAGCTGGACATTCTGAAAAACCTAACCCTGCGCTCGACGGCCGGCATCGACTTCCGTTCGCAGATTGAGAACGAATTCATCAGCCGCGACTACCCGGGCACGGCCACGGCCAGCGAGGCCAATAAAGGCTCGGGCCGCACCGGCACCAACCAGCAGGTTATCTGGCTGCAGGAAAACACCCTGACCTACCGCCCCAACCTGGGCGAGAAGCACAACCTGACGCTGCTGGCCGGCGAGTCGATGCAGGTATCGGACCGGTTCACGTCGAGCGCCAGCGTAAAAGGCTACTCCTCCAACGCGGTGCCCTACCTGAACGGCGGCTCGGTGTTTTTGCAGCCCAGCAGCTACCAGGACCAGTGGGGCCTGCTCAGCTTCTTTGGCCGGGCCACCTACGACTACGACCAGCGCTACCTGGCTTCCATCAGCTTGCGGGCCGATGCCAGCAGCCGCTTCCGGCCGGGCAAGCAATACGGCTACTTCCCGGCCGTGGGCCTGGGCTGGCGCGTGTCGAAAGAAGCCTTCTTCCCCCAGAACAAGGTGGTATCGGACCTGAAGCTGCGCGGCAGCTTCGGGGCCAACGGCAACCAGGAATTCTACACCTACCAGCGCTTTTCACGGTACGGCGTGGGCTATTTTTACCCGGGCGCCAACGGCGCGGTGGCGCCGGGCGTGACGCAAAGCGAAATCGGCAACAACGACCTGAAGTGGGAAACCACCTACCAGTACAACGCTGGCCTGGACCTGGGCCTGCTCGATAACCGCCTCACCTTTACGGCCGACGTGTACCGCAAGCACACGAAGGACCTGTTGCTGTTCGTGGACATTCCCCTCAGCACCGGGGCCGAAAGCCTGCGCATTCTGCAGAACGTGGGCAGCATTCAGAACCAGGGCATTGAGCTGGGCCTGACGACCAACAACGTGCAGCCCCTCAACGGCTTTGGCTGGACGACCAACCTGAACTTCACGATGAACCGCAACAAGGTGCTCGACCTGGGCCAGAGCGTGAACAGCGACGGTATCATTACCGACCGCCGCCTGCCCTCCGGCAACGGCTTCGTGCTGACGGGCCAGCCCCTGGGCGTGTTCTACGCCTACCAGGTGCAGGGCATCTTCCAGAGCCAGGCCGAGGTGGACGCCGCCGCCAAGCAGAGCCCCGGCAAAACGGCCGCCGGCGATATCCGCTTCCGCGACCTGAACGGCGACGGCATCATCAACGACAAGGACCGCACGATTATCGGCAACCCCAACCCCAAGTCGGTGGCGGGCGTGACCAACACCTTCACTTTCAAAGGGCTGGAGCTAAGCATTTTCTTCCAGGGCAGCTTCGGCAACGACATCTACAACCAGAACCGCGAAACGCTGGAAAGCATGTCGAACCCCAACAACCAGACCACCCGCGTGCTGAACCGCTGGACGCCCACCAACACCAACACCGACGTGCCCCGCGCCATTGCCGCCGACCCCAACGGCAACGCCCGCTACTCCGACCGCTTCATCGAGGACGGCTCCTACGTGCGCCTCAAGAACCTGACCCTGGCCTACAACCTGCCCACGAGCCTCATCAAGCACGCCGCCCTCAGCAACCTGCGCCTGTACGTGACCGGCCAGAACCTGGTGACCTGGACGCACTACTCGGGCTACGACCCGGAAGTAAGCTCCGACCCCTTCTCGACCACCGGCCAGGGCCGCGACTTTGGGGTGTACCCGCAGTCGCGCACCTACACCGTGGGTCTCAACGCCTCGTTTTAAGCCGCTTGTCTGCCTAGCCTCCTATTCCCATGAAAAAAACGTTCATTCCTGCTGCTTTCGCGCTGCTGCTGCTGGCCAGCTGCAACGTGCTGGACAAGGAACCGCTGACGACTGTCGCGCCCTCCAACTTTTTTAAATCGGCCACCGATGCCGAAGCTTCCCTCACCGCCGCCTACGACGGCCTGCAAAGCAAGGGCTGCTACGCCGAGGTGCTGAACCTGGTGGGCAACATGCCCTCCGACGACTGCACCAGCGGCAACAACGACGTGCGCGTGCTCGACGACATCAACTGGAACTCCTCGACGGGCCAGGTGTACGACGTGTACCGCGACAACTACCGGGCCATCAACCGGGCCAATTCCGTCATCAAATACGTGCCGGGGGTAACCAGCATGCCCGCTGCCCGCCGCGACCAGATTGTGGGCGAGGCCCGCTTCATCCGCGGCCTGTGCTACTTCAACCTGGTGCGCCTGTACGGCGCCGTGCCGGTGCGCCTGGAGCCCACCGAAAGCGGCGACCCCGCCGTGCTGAATCTGCTCCGCACGCCCGCCGACCAGGTGTATGCCCGCATTGTGGACGACCTGACCAGCGCTGCCGGCCTGATGGCCGACGTGAACACGGGCCGCGCCACCAAGGGCTCGGCCAATGCGCTGCTGGGCCGCGTGCAGCTCACCCAGCGCAACTGGGCCGCCGCCAAAGAGGCCGCCGACAAGGTGCTGGCTGGCCGAGGCAACTACTCACTTCAGGGTTTCAACTCGCTGTACCCGGCCGAAAACAAGCCCGAATCGGTATTTGAAGTTCAGTTTTCGGGCAGCACCGACGGTGGCACCTTCTTCACGCTGCCCGACATCATCATGCCCTCGCCGCCGGCCACGTACTCGTTCCCCAAGTTCAACATCCCCACGCTGTTCGTGCAGGGCAGCGCGGCCCGCACCACCGACCTCACGTCGGTGGTTGACACCACCAACGACCAGCGCTGGAGCTACCAGGGCCGCGTGCCCGCCGGCCGCAACCACGCCAGCTACGTGGACGGCCGCAGCAACAACAGCAACGACCGCGGCCCCTTCGTGTGGAAGTGGCGCAGCGACGGCAACGGCTTCAACTCGACCGACAACTACTACGTGCTGCGCCTGGCCGAAGTGTACCTCACGGCCGCCGAAGCCAGCAACGAAGCGGGCAACCCCGCCGCCACCGTGCTCGGCTACCTGAACCCCATTCGGCAGCGCGCCGGCCTGCAGGCCCTCACGGCGGCCAGCCCCGAAGCGGCCAGCCAGGTCACGCTGCGCACCGAAATCGACAAGCAGCGCCGCCTGGAGCTGGCCTTCGAAGGCGAGCGGTGGTTCGACCTCATCCGCTACGCCCGCCACGAGCAGGCCACGAGCACCGTGCGCCACACCGTTACGGCGCTCGATGTCATTGCCCAGAAGCGTGGCTCGCGCGATGCGAACTACCTGCTGTTTCCCCTGCCCCTAAGCGAGCTGAACACCAACACGCAGCTGCAACAGAATCCTGGCTACTAGTAGTACCGGGGTCGTCTTCGGGGCAGGGAACATGGTGGGAATAGTTAGTACCTGCCCCGGGACGACATTTTTTAAAGAGGACGTACCCCTCGTTTGTCGTCCTGAGCTTGCGAAGGACCTTATTTACGACAGGGCAATTGTGCATCGTGCAAACACCGCCAACGTGAGAAGGTCCTTTGCAAGCTCAGGATGACGAACTTAGTCCGATTCTTTTAATCCACTCCCACCCATTTCCCCTTTCCAATGGCTGCTCCCGCCTTCGCGCCAGTTGTTTCTTCCTCGCCGGTGCTGCCGGCCGGCACCGCCGCGCCGCGCTACGCTTCGGCGCTATCAGCGCTTACGGTGCTGTTTTTCTCGTTCGGCTTCATCACCTGCCTGAACGACATTCTGATTCCCTACTTCAAAGCCATTTTTCAGCTCAGCTATGCGAAGGCCGGTTTGATTAATTTTTGTTTTTTCGGGGCCTATTTCGTGATGGGAATTCCGGCGGGCAAAGTGGTTAGCAGCTTGGGTTATAAGGGCAGTATGCTCACAGGGTTTCTTATTGCAGCTGGCGGCTGCTTTCTCTTTTATCCAGCTGCCGAAAGCCGTTCTTACGGCTTGTTTCTGGGCGCTTTATTCGTGCTAGCTACCGGCATCGTGCTGCTACAGGTTGCGGCCAACCCATACGTAGCGGTGCTGGGGCCGCCGGAGTCGGCACCGTCTCGGCTTAGCCTGACGCAGGCCTTCAACTCGGTGGGAACCACGGTGGCCCCGCTGGTTGGGGCCGCCCTTATTCTCTCGCATTTGCCCGACCTCGATGCTGCGCGCGCTGCCGATGCCATCGATGTACACGCAGTGCAGATGCCCTACCTCTGCATTGGCGGGGTGCTCATTCTTATTAGCGGTGTCCTAAGCTTTATCAAGCTGCCGGTTATCACGCACGCCCCCGACCCCACCGATGATGGCAGCCGCCGCGCTTGGCACTACCGCCACTTGGTGCTGGGCATGGTGGGCATTTTTGCCTACGTGGGGGCTGAAGTAGCCATTGGCTCGCACATTGTGAGCTACCTCGGCCAGTCCGATGTTATGAATATGGCCCCCAAGCTTGCTGGCAAAAAAATCGCCTTTTATGGCGGCGGAGCTATGGCAGGCCGGTTTATCGGAGCAATTCTGCTGAATAAATTCCGGGCTGGCCGATTACTGGCTTTCACTGGTTTTGGAGCAATTCTGCTGGTTGTGATTTCGGCCAGCACCACCGGCGAAATGGCCATGTGGAGCCTGCTGGCCGTGGGCCTGATGAACTCCATCATGTTCTCCACCATTTTCACGCTGGCGGTGGCTGGCCTGGGCCGCCACACCGAAGAAGCCTCCGGGCTGCTGAACGTGGCCATTGTGGGCGGCGCGGTCATTCCGCCGCTGTTTGGGCTGCTGGCCGATGCCAGCTCGCTGCGCCTGGCCCTGGTGCTGCCGGTGCTGTGCTACGCCTACATCGTGTGGTACGGCCTGCGCGGCCATGTGCGCCGCACGGCTTAATTCCGGCTTTTCTTTCTTCGATTTCATGCCCTCTTCTCTCTCCCGTCAGCTGTTTTTACCCGTGCTGCGGCTGGCGCTGCTAGCGGCCTGCGCCGCACCCACGGCGCAGGCCCAACGCCTGCTCAAGCCCGGCCCGGCGAAGAGCACCGGCGTATCGGCGTGGGTCACCACGGCTGATAAGAAGCTGCTGTTTCAGCCGCAGCCGGGCACGCTGAAATTTGCGGCCGGCACCAGTGCCTACCCGAGCATTGAGATTGACGAGGCTAAAACCTACCAGACCATCGATGGCTTCGGCTACTGCCTGACGGGGGGCAGCGCCCAGCTGCTGCACCAGATGGCCCCGGCCGAGCGCGCCCGGCTGCTGCGCGAGCTGTTCGGTACCGACGGCCGCAACATCGGCGTGAGCTACCTGCGGGTGAGCATCGGCGCGTCGGACCTCGACGACCGGGTGTTCAGCTACGACGACCTGCCCGCCGGACAAACCGACCCGACACTGGCGCACTTCAGCCTCGCGCCCGACCAGATGCACCTGCTGCCGGTGCTAAAGGAGATTCTGGCCATCAATCCCCGCATCAAAATCCTGGGGTCGCCGTGGTCGCCGCCGACGTGGATGAAGACCAACGGCGAGTCGAAGGGCGGCAGCCTGAAGCCGGAATTTTACGACGCCTACGCGCGGTATTTTGTGAAATACCTTGAGGGCATGAAGGCGGCCGGCGTGCGCATCGACGCCATTACGGTGCAGAACGAACCGCTGCACCCCGGCAACAACCCCAGCCTGCTGATGCTGGCCGAGCAGCAGGCCGAATTTATCGGCAAGCACCTCGGCCCAGCCTTCCGGCAGGCCAGGCTCGACACGAAAATTATCTGCTACGACCACAACGCCGACAAGCCCGAGTACCCGCTCACGGTGCTGAACGACGCCACGGCCGCGCCCTACGTCGATGGCTCGGCGTTCCACCTCTACGCCGGCCCCATCGAGGCGCTGAGCAAGGTGCACGACGCTCATCCCGAGAAGAATGTGTATTTCACCGAGCAGTGGGTGGGCTCGAAAAGCAAGTTCGACGAAAACCTGCGCTGGCACGTAAAAACCCTGATAATTGGTGGAACCCGCAACTGGGCCCGCACCGTATTAGAGTGGAACCTGGCCGCCGACCCGCAGCAGAACCCGCACACGCCCGGCGGCTGCACCGAGTGCCTGGGGGCCCTCACGCTAGCCGGCAACACCGTGACGCGCAACGAAGCTTATTACATCATCGCCCACGCCAGCAAATTTGCCCGGCCCGGCTCGGTGCGCATTGCCTCCAGCCTGCCCGCGCAGCTGCCCAACGTGGCCTTCCGCACGCCCGCCGGCCAGCGCGTGCTGGTGGTGCTGAACGACGGCGCGGCCGCGCAAACCTTCAGCATCCGCCAGGGCGGGCGGCAGGCGGCGGCTACGCTGCCCGCCGGGGCCGTGGGCACCTACGTTTGGTAAAAATCTGACTCGTTCCCCATTTTTTCTTATTCCCACTTTTTTCACTTTTTCTTCCCAAATTCCCATGAAAAAGCATTTTACTCTTTCCGCCCTCGCCGCTTTGGCCCTCAGCTCGCTGAGTGCTCAGGCCCAGTTCACCGTCGACGGGACCCTGTCGACTGCCGAGGTTGGTACCGGCCTGGGCAAGTACCAGCTGCTGGGCACCTACTCGGGCACCCACTCGGTGAATGACCGGGGCCTGAAAGCCATTTACATGGGCACCACGGCCACCACGCTCAACATTATGGTGGTGGCTTCGCCCGAGCAGACGTCGTACAGTTCGGTGGTGCTCTACCTCGACACGCCCAACAAAACCGGCGTGGCCGCCGGCACCCGCCTGCCCGGCGGCGACGACACGTCGTCGCAGCTACGCCACCGCCCCACCCTCGACATGCCGGCCGATTTCGGCTTCCGCGTCACGGTGTCGCCCCTCACCAGCACCGACCTCAACTCCTACCACAGCAAGGAAGACCTGACCGTGGCCCTAAACACGGCCGGCCGCGCCCCCGATAAATACCTCGGCCCAACCGACAAGCAGGGCACCAGCCTCAACATCACCGATGCTACCACCAACTTTGTGGGGGCCAAGACGGCGTTCAAAACCGGCTCGGCCGGCAGCGTCACGGCCAACACCACCACCGGCTGGGAAATGGAATTCCCGCTGAGTTCGCTGGGCGGGGCCGCGACCGGCAGCCTCTTCCGGGTGATGGCCGCCTACGTGGCCGACAACGGCGACTTCTACTCCGACGTGCTGCCCCAGATTGCGGGCCAGACCACCGACCTGGGTACCGACCCGAACTTCAGCACCATTGCGCGCTCGCAGTCCTTTACCTACCAGGTGGGCTCCGGGCCGCTGGCTAGCCGCGCAGCCACGGCCGAGGCCCTGGCTGCCACCACCTACCCCAACCCCCTCACCAGCGCCAGCCAGCTGAGCTACACCATTGCCAGCGGCACCCAGCCCGTGAGCGTGGAAGTGTACAACGCCCTGGGCCAGCGCGTGCTGAACCTGCTGAACGCCGACCAGGCCGCCGGCCCGCACACCGCCGCCCTGGCCCCGCTGCAGAAGCTGGCCGCCGGCAACTACCTCGTGAAGCTGCAGGTAGGCGACCAGCTCACCAGCCGCCGCGTGGTGGTCGAATAAGCTAATTTCTGGGCCGGTGGCGCGGCTGCCAGGCCGTGCCACCGGTTTTTTTGCGCCTTTATTTTTTCAATTATGCATCGTAATTCCTTCATTGGCTTGTGTTTATCGGCAGTGCTGCTGGCTGGAGCCGGTTGCACCAAAAAAGGTGATACCCCTGACCCCGGCCCCACCCCGCCGGTGGTGGTGACGCCCGCTGGCCCCTCGCAGGTGGCCTTCTGGCTCACGAATACCGACCGCACGGCCCTGTTTGCCAAGCAGCGCAACGTGCTGAACTTCGGCACCACGGCCAACCCCTACCCCACCATTGCCCTCGACACCGCCCGCACCTACCAGACGATTGACGGCTTCGGCTACACCCTTACCGGGGGCAGCGCCACGGTCATCAACCGCATGAGTGCCAGCAGCCGGGCCGACCTGCTGCGCGAGCTGTTCGCCACCGACAGCACCTGGCTGGGGGTGAGCTATTTGCGCCTCAGCATTGGGGCTTCCGACCTCAGCGACCACGTGTTCACCTACGACGACGTGCCCGGCGACGTGAGCCTGGCCCAGTTCAGCCTGGCCCCCGACCGCGTCGATTTGATTCCGGTGCTGAAGCAGATTCTGGCCATCAACCCCAACATCAAAATCATGGGTTCGCCCTGGACGGCCCCGTCCTGGATGAAGACCAACAACAACTCGAAAGGCGGCAGCCTGCAGGCGCAATACTACGATGCCTACGCGCGCTACTTCGTGAAATACGTGCAGCAAATGGCCGCCGAAGGCATCCGCATCGACGCCGTGACGCTGCAGAACGAACCCCTCCACGACGGCAACCAGCCCAGCATGCTGATGACGGCGGCCGAGCAGGCCAATTTCATCAAGAACAACATTGGGCCGGCCTTCGCGGCGGCCGGCATTACCACCAAAATCATCGCCTACGACCACAACCCCGACCAGCCCGGCTACCCGCTGGCCGTGCTCGGCGACGCGGCGGCCCGGCCCTACGTGGAAGGCTCGGCCTTCCACAACTACGGCGGCCCGTTGTCGTCGGCGCTCAACCAGCTGCACGATGCCTACCCCAGCAAGGGCGTATATTTCACCGAGTTCTGGACGCAGGCCCCCGGCAATCTGCTCACCGATTTCCCGAACCACGTGCGTGAGCTCGAAATTGGCGCTACCCGCAACTGGGCCAAAAACGTGCTCGAATGGAACCTGGCCAACGACCCCAGCTTCGGCCCGCACACCTCCGGCGGCTGCACCGAATGCCTGGGCGCCGTCACGGTTTCGGGCAACGGCGTGACGCGCAACCCGGCCTACTACACGGTGGCGCACGCCAGCAAGTTTGTGCGCCCCGGCTCGGTGCGCGTCGATACCAACGCGCCCACCAACCTGCCCAACGTGGCCTTCCGCACCCCGGCCGGCAAAAAGGTGCTGCTGGTGCTGAACACGGGCAACGCGCCGGCGCAGTTCAACATCGAATACAAGGGCAAAACCGTGGCCACGGCGCTGGCCGCCGGCTCGGCCGGCACCTACGTGTGGTAGCCCCTTGACTGAGCGGCGGGCGCAGGTCCCCACCGGATTTTTCACGTGTTTTTTAACGCACCCGGCTAAGCCAGCCGAAGAGTGCCTGGTGAGCGCGCGGGCAGTTTGGCGTGTGCGGTAAGTGTACGCCAGCAGCGCCAAAAGGCCCCGCACTTGCTCAACAGCAGCGTTTTGCGCCTTTCTGGTGCCGGGGTGGCGGCTACATTTGCCGGGGCCGGGCAGTGGTGGGCGGTTGCCCACAGCCTGGCACTTGCTTCCGCCACTTCACTCCCCTTTCCTATGTACTTTCGCCCGCCGTTTTGCCCGCCGCCCACTGGCTGGAATGCCCGCTTCTGCAATTGGCTGCTGCTGCTGGCCTTGCTGCTGAGCCCGGCCGGAGCCGTGCGCGCGCAGAGCTTTTTGCACGCGGCCGGGCCCAAGATTGTGAATGCCAACAACCAGGAGGTGCTGCTGAACGGCGTGAACCTGGGCGGCTGGCACTTGCAGGAAGGCTACATCATCAAGCCGGGCTGGGCGGGCGTGAACGGCAAGCAAACCCAGGGCGCGGTGAAGCAGACCCTCTACGCCGCCGGCATGACCGATGCGGCCGTGGAAGCCTTCTATCAGAGCTACCGCAACAACTTCATCACCAAGCCCGACATTGATTTTCTGGCCGCGCAGGGTTTCAACTGCGTGCGGCTGCCGCTGCACTACGACTTGTTTCTGACGCCGGCCCAGCGCGCCGTGCGCAACGACGTGCTGCACGGCACCGTCACCTACCCCACCTACGTGAGCTCGCTCAACGACTGGTACAACGCCAACCAACTGTTTACGGACCCGGCCAACCTGGAGGCCTTCCGCCTGATTGACAACGTGCTGACCTGGTGCGCGGCCAACAACATGTACGTCATCCTCGACCTGCACGCCGCGCCCGGCTCGCAGGGCACCGACGTGAACATTGCCGATGCCCTGCGGCCGCTCGATTTGTGGAACCAGCCCATTCACCAGGACGTCACGGTGCGGCTGTGGGAAAAGCTGGCGGCCCGCTACAAGAACGACGCCCGCGTGGCCATGTACGACCTGCTGAACGAGCCCAACAACGTGCCCAGCAACCAGCCCATCCACGACCTGTTCGAGCGGCTCATCAACGCGGTGCGGGCCCAGGGCGACAACCACCTGCTGCTGCTCGAAGGCAACGGCTACGGCAACGACTTCAACAACCTCACCAAGAACACCTTCACCAACCAGGCCAACCTGGTGTATAACTCGCACCGCTACAGCGGCACCGGCTATTTGCTCGATAACAACGTGGGCACCACCGACGCGGGCAGCCCCAACAACCTGCGCACCATCGGCAACCTCACCCGCTTTCGCACTACCTGGAACGTGCCCATCTGGGTGGGCGAAACCGGCGAAAACACCACCACCTGGATGCACGACGCGGCCCAGAGCCTGAACTCTGTGGGCATTGGCTGGTGCCACTGGACCTACAAGCGCTTCGAAAACGGCACCAACGCCGCCCTATTCCACATTCCGTCGCCCTACATCGTGGACGGGCCGGCCGGGCTGCCGCAGGTGCTCACCAACATTCTGTTCGGCAATGCCGTGGCCAACCCTGCCTTCGCGGCCCTGGCCCCCAACCAGAACAACATCGTGAACTACCCCGACGGGGGCAGCTACCAGGGCCTCACGGTGGCCCCCGCCAACCGCGTGGTGTGGTTGAAGGGCAGCAACCAGAAATTTGTATCGAGCGAGGGCGGCTACCAGGCCATGACCTGCACCCGCGCCGCTTACGGCGCCTGGGAACAGTTTGCGGTGGAAGCGGCCGGCAATGGTAAAGTAACCCTGCGGAACAGCCTCACCAACCAGTTTGTCTCATCCGAAAACGGCACCCAGGCCATGACCTGCACCCGCGCCACGGCGGGCACCACCGAGCAGTTCGAGTGGCTTATCAATCCCGACGGCACCATCTCGCTGCGGGGCAATAATGGCGCCTACGTGTCGTCGGAAAACGGCACCCAGGCCATGACGTGCACCCGCACCACGCTGGCCACCAGCGAGAAATTCGTATTCGGCGTGGTAGGCAGCACGGCTTTGGCCAGCGGCAAGGCGAAAGCTCAACCTGCGGGCTTCTACCCCAATCCGGTTATCAATACGCTTACGTACGAGGTGCCCAGCAGCCTGAAAGCCCACCGCCTGACCGTGGTGGACACCACCGGCCGCCAGGTGCTGGCTCAAAGCTTCGAAGCTGTGGGCGAGCAGCATACCGTCGATATTTCGGCCCTGAAAACCGGCCTGTACGTCGTCCGCATTGCCGGCGCCAACTTCAACTCCGAATTCAAAATCAGCAAGCAATAGCGGTTTTTCACCCCGCTCCTACTCTTCCTCCATGTCCCAGAAATTCCCGTCCCTCCTGTTTCTTTCGGCGCTGGCTTTCGGCCCCGCCGCTGCGCAGAAAACACCCGCCGCCAAGCCCGCCGGCCCGGCCAAACCGGCGGCGGCCGCCTACTCGGCGGCCGGCAAAACGGCCCACGTTTTCGCCACGGTGCAGGGCACCAGCCAGCGCCTGGCCGACGCCGGCGACCTCAAGTTTGCGCCGGCCGCGCAGCCGCTCGAAACCCAGGTGTGCGTATTCGTCGACCCCGGCCACGCCTTCCAGACCATGCTGGGCATTGGTGGGGCGCTGACGGATGCCTCGGCCGAAACCTTCGCCAAGTTGCCCAAGCCGCAGCAGCAGGAATTTCTGAAAGCCTACTACAGCCCCAGCGGCGGCATTGGCTACACGCTGGGCCGCACCAGCATCCACAGCTCCGACTTTTCGAGCGGCAGCTATACTTATGTAGAAGACAAGGACGCGGCGCTGAAAAGCTTCAGCGTGCAGCACGACGAGCAGTTCCGCATTCCCTTCATCAAGCAGGTGATGGCGGCGGCCGGCGGCAAGCTCACCTTATACGTGAGCCCCTGGAGCCCGCCCGGCTGGATGAAAACCAACGGCGAGATGCTGCACGGCGGCAAGCTGCTGCCCCAGTACCGCCAGGCCTGGGCCGACTATTACGTGAAGTTCATCAAAACCTACGAGCAAAAAGGCATCCCGATTTGGGGCCTCTCGGTGCAGAACGAGCCCATGGCCACTCAGAAATGGGAGTCGTGCATCTTCACCGGCGAAGAGGAGCGCGACTTCATCAAGGGCTACCTCGGGCCCACGCTGGCCAAGGGCGGGCTGGGCGGCAAAAAGCTCATTGCCTGGGACCACAACCGCGACCTGCTGTTTCAGCGCGCCAGCACCGTGCTCGACGACCCCGAGGCGGCCAAGTACGTGTGGGGCATCGGCTACCACTGGTACGAAACCTGGACCGGCAGCTCGATGCTGTTCGACAACGAGCGCCGCGTGCACGAGGCCTTTCCCAACACCAACCTCATTTTCACCGAGGGCTGCAAGGAGAGCTTCGACCTGGCCAAAGTGGACGACTGGGCCTTGGGCGAGAAGTACGGCAACTCGATGATTGGCGACTTCAACGCCGGCACCGTGGGCTGGACCGACTGGAACGTGCTGCTCGACGAAACCGGCGGCCCCAACCACGTGGGCAACTTCTGCTTCGCCCCCATCATCGCCGACACCAAGGCCGGCAAGCTCATCTACACCAACGCCTACTACTACATCGGCCACTTCTCCAAGTTCATCCGCCCCGGCGCGCGCCGCATTGCCGCCACCGCCAACCGCGACGCCCTGCAAACCACCGCCTACCGCAACCCCGACGGCAGCGTGGCCGTGGTGGTGATGAACCAGACCGACAAACCCCAGGAATTCCAGCTCTGGATGCGCGGCCAAGGCACCAAAACCAAGGCGGCCGCGCACTCGATTATGACGCTGGTGGTGAATTAGAATAGCGTTTGAACCCAGAAGGCCGTCATGCAGAGCGCAGCGAAGCATCTTGCCCGCCACCACTAATCCTTTTCTTGTGATTGGATTACGATGTGCGGTAAAGATGCTTCGCTGCGCTCTGCATGACGGCCTTTTACCAAGTCTTATTTCCTCATGCGCCCTCACCTATTCTTCCTGCTCCTCACCGCCTTCAGTTGGCTTCACGCCCCCGCCGCTCAGGCGCAGTTGGCCGCGAAAGGCCGGGTCGTCGTCACCTACCTCGATTCGAAGCTGCTCCGCGGTAACCCCGGCGGCGAAAACCCGCGCCGCCGCGTGAGCGTGTACCTACCCGCCGGCTACGATGCCAACGCCAGCCGCTACCCGGTGCTGTACTACCTGCACGGCTTCACCTGGAGCGACAGCCTGCTGTTCCACGCCGACGGCCTCGGCGCGCTGCTCGACCAGGCCATTGCCGATGGCCAGATTCGTCCGCTCATTGTGGTGGCGCCCAACGAGAATACGCTGTTCCAGGGCAGCTTCTACGCCAACTCGGCCACCAACGGCCCCTGGGCCGATTTCACGGCCCGCGAGTTGGTGCAGTTCATCGACCAGAAATTCCGCACCTTCGCCAGGCCCGCCAGCCGGGGCCTCGCCGGCCACTCCATGGGTGGCAACGGCACCCTGCGCCTGGCCATGCTCTACCCCAACACCTACGCCGCCGCCTACGCCCTGAGCCCCGCCTTTGCCGCGCCCCACGTTGAATGGATGGCCGGGCGGGCGGGCCAGGCCGCCGCCAGCCGCGCCACCAGCCGCGCCGCGCTGGGCCAGAATTTCGATGCCATTCGGATAGTAGCCACCGCCCGGGCGCTGTCGCCCACGCCCGGCAAAGGCGCATTTGGCGCGGCCCTACCCTACTCGACTGGCCCCGACAGCCTCGCCCACCGCGATGCCGTGCTGGCCCAGTGGGCGGCCGGCACGCCGCTGGCGCTGCTGCCCGGCCACCTGGCCAGCCTGCGCCAGCTGCGCGGCCTGGCCTTCGACTGGGGCGAGCAGGACCAGTTTCAGCACATTCCGCCCTCGTGCCGCACCCTTAGCACCCAGCTGGCCGCCTACGGCATCCCGCATTCGGCCGAAGCCTACGCGGGCAACCACGGCAACCGAATCATGGGCCGCGAGGGTCGCATGTACCAGAAGCTGCTGCCGTTTTTCAACCGCCTGCTGCAATTTGAGTAGCGGGGTTGAATCATGAGCTGGCCTGAACGATGTAGAGACGCGACACTTCGCGTCTTCCCGTTGAACGACGCAGCCCAACGATTTTCGAACGGCGCAAACGAGAAGACGCGAAATGTCGCGTCTCTATACCGTTCAGGCCAACTACAAATCAATCTATTCTTCTCCATGATTAATCTGTTGAAACCTTTGCGCAACGCGCTGTTACTGGCGGGCCTGCTGGCCAGCACCGCCGCCCACGCCCAGCAACCCACCGACCCAGCCACCGCCGCCAAAAAAGCCGCCGATGAAGCCAACCGCCAGCGCCAGGAATACCTGCTGCGCAACGACTGGCCCAACCTGCAGAAGTACGCCGCCGCCAACCAGCGCCTGCCCGCGCCCCGGCCCGGCCGGCCGCGCGTGGTTATCATCGGCAACTCCATCACCGAGGGCTGGGTGAAGGAGGATTCGGCTTTTTTCCGGGGCAACACCTACGAGTATGTGGGCCGCGGCATCAGCGGGCAGGGCACCGGTCAAACCGTGCTGCGCTTCCGCACCGATGTAATCGACCTGCGCCCGGCCGTGGTGGTGGTGCTGGTGGGCACCAACGACGTGGCCGAAAACAACGGCCCCTACAACCCGCAGTACACCATGAACAACATCATGACCATGTGCGAGCTGGCGCGTGCCCACGGCATCCGGGTAGTGCTGGGCTCAGTAGCCCCGAGCACCGACTTCTGGTGGCGCAAGGGCCTGAACCCGGCCCCGAAAATCCTGGCCCTGAACGAGCGCCTCAAAGCCTACGCGTCCCAACAGCACTTCGTGTACTACGACATGCACACGGCTTTAAAAGACGACCAGAACGGCCTGAAGAAAGCCTACGGCGAAGACGGTGTACACCCCAACCTTACCGGCTATAAAGTGATGGAGCCCCTGCTGAACCAGGCCGTAGCGGAGGCTCTTAAAAATAAATAACTACCAGTCAAAGCATTAGGATAAAGCGAATTTGAACGTCATGCTGAGCTTGTCGAAGCATCTCTACCGCGCAAGTAATTTGATTTACTACCGCGGTAGAGATGCTTCGACAAGCTCAGCATGACGTTGCTTTGGGCAGCCTCAGCAGACGCTATAAAGCCGCTTTCCGGCGCCCGGCCGGTTTGACTTTCTTCTTCACCTTGGGCCGGGCTTTTTTGCGGCGCGGCGGCAGCCGCTCGCGCTCGGCCTTGCGCTCGGCCCGCAGCAGCAGGCGCTCGGGCAGCCGGGCCATGAGGCGCGCGCGCACGAACTGCGCCAGCCCCGACAACGGCACCAGCTGCGTGGTGCGCAGAAACTGGCTCACCTCGCGCAGCCGCAGGGTGCTCACGCCCACCAGGCCCAGCGACAGCAGGTATTGCTTCACTTCTTCCAGCAGCAGCAGGCGGGCCAGCGGGGCGCGCTCCACGGTGGCATTGTAGGCGGCAGCGCGGTGCGGCCGCAAGCCCTCGGCCGAGGCTACCTGCACGCCCACCCACTCGGGCAGCAACGGCAGCAGCTTAGCCAAGTGTTTTTCCGTCACGATGAAGGTGACGAAATCGTAGACTTCGCCATAGCAGCGCAGCTGGTTGGCCACGCGTTGGAGCGTGTCGCCGTCGCCCTTCACCTCGTAGCCGTGCATGAAGTGCTCGGTGATGTGCACCACATCGGCCCGCGTGGTGCCGGTGGGCAGCTCGTCGATGCGCACGCCACCGAGCAGCAGCGGATAGAGCAGGGCGCGGATTTCCGGGTCGTTCATGGCAACCCCAAAAGTAGCGCGCCGGCAGCTAGTGGCCGGTTGCGGCCAGTTGCCGCTGGCAGCTGCGCAACCACTCCTCGGCTTCGGGAATCTGCTGAAAAATCTGGAGCTCGAGCGCACCGGCTGTGCCTTTATCGAAATGCACCGTGAGGATGTCGGACAGCGAATCGGCCTGCACCACGTGGGCCACGTAGCGCAGGCCCATGCCGGTGGCCTGGGGCACCCAGATGCGTTCCAGCCATTCGATGGAATCGAACCAAGGCCCCATCAGCTCCACATTGTCGTTGAGGAGCAGTGGGTTGCGCAGGGTAGCCAGGGTGCGCAGGTAGTTGTCGGCCCCACGCAGGGCTTCCTCCATGCTCACAAAGCCGCGCCAGGTGGCGCGCAGCCACCCGTCGGGCTCCTGGGTCAGAATGCAGCGGCTGCCATCGGCGTCGGGTAAAGAGCTTAAAATCATGGCAAACAGAATTGAAAATGGGAACGTGCTGCGCAGCCGAATACCAGCCAGCCCACCGCCCCAGCGATATTTCAGAGCCGACGCAATGCGCCAAGCCTGTTTTTATACGGATTTTGTTTGTCGGCAACTACGTAAAGGCCGGCGCCCCGGCAAGCTACATCCGCTTTCGGCAGTACATTGGCCGCCGCGCCACACCCGCCCCCGCCCTATCAAACCCTTGGCGGGCCTGGGCGGTTGTGGGCCGCAATGTTTACCCGGCCGTTCTTGCGGCCGCTTCACTCCCTACTTCTGCATGTCGCGCAAAAAGGCCCTGTTTCTCATTGGCTCGCCCAACCAAACCACGCAGATGCACCAGATTGCGCAGCTGCTGGACGACGAGTTCGAGCCCTATTTCAGCCAGCTCTACTACGACGGCTGGCAGCGCCCGTTCTACAAATTCCTGGTCTGGACCGGAGGCTTGGACAAAACCATTGTCACCGGAAAAATCAAGGCCAAGGCCGACAAGTACCTGGCCGAACACGGCTTAGCGAATGATTTTGAAGCGCGCGTATTCGGCAACCACTACGACCTCATCGTGTGCTGCTCGGATGTGATTGTGCCCTGGCCGCTGATAAAGCAGACGAAAACCGTGTTTGTGCAGGAGGGCATGACCGACCCGCTCAACCTGTGGGCGCGGCTGGTGAAGCGCCTCACGCGCTACCCCATCCTGGCCATTGGCACGGCGCTCAATGGCATGAACAACTGCTGCGACATCTACTGCGTGGCTTCGGAAGGCTACCAAAAGCACTTTGAGCGCGTGGGCGTGGATGCCGGCAAGCTCGTCGTGACGGGCATTCCCAACTTCGATAACATCGAGCAGGTGCGGCACAACGACTTCCCGCACCACGGCTACGTGCTGGTGGCCACCTCCGACCTGCGCGAAACCTTCACGCCCGAAAACCGCCCCAAGTTCATCCGCGAGTGCGCCCGCATTGCTGCCGGCCGCCCGCTGGCCTTCAAGCTGCACCCCAACGAGGAGCTGCCCCGCGCCACCGACGAAATCAAGGAGCACGCCCCGCCCGGCACCCTCATTTTCACTGAAGGCAACACCGACCACATGATTGCCAACTGTGTGGAGCTCATCACCCAGTACTCGACCGTGGTGTATGTGGGCCTGGCGCTGGGCAAGCCGGTGCATTCCTACTTTGATGTGGACGACCTGCGGCGCAAGCTGCCCTGGCAAAACGGCGGCACCTCGGCGCGGCGCATTGCGGCCATTTGCCGGGGTTTTAGCCGGTTTGAAGGGAGCGGGCCGGCGTTTCTGCGGCAATTAGACGCCGAAGCGTTTGCAACGGTCGCAGTGCCGGAAGCCTCTTCGGTAGCGGGCTAAAAGCGGGCAGCGTTATTTTAAGCTTGTATTTGCCAGCACCTTATCGATTAGCCAGCTTTTTGCCCGGCAATTTTTAGCGTATTTCCGTTTCACGTCCGACTACGCGGTAGCGACTACTCCATTTATGCCCGTTCCGAAGATTCTGACCGTTGTGCAGGCCCGCATGGGCTCGTCGCGCCTGCCGGGCAAGGTGCTGCTGCCGCTGGCGGGCCAGCCGCTGCTGGTGCGCATGGTGCAGCGGGTGCAGCGCGCCCGCCTGGCCGGCACCGTGGTGGTAGCCACCACCACCGAGGCCGCCGACGATGCCATTGCCGACCTCTGCGTTGCCCACGGCCTCGAATGCTTCCGCGGCGACGCACTGGATTTGCTCGACCGCCATTACCAGGCCGCCCGCCACTACGGGGCCGACATTGTGCTGAAAATCCCATCCGACTGCCCGCTTATCGACCCGGCCGTCATTGATGAGGTGGTAGGCTTCTACCTTGATTTTACGGAGCGCTACGACTTTGTGAGCAACCTGCACCCTGCTACTTTCCCCGATGGCAACGACGTGGAGGTGATGCCCTTCGATGCCCTGGAAACAGCCTGGCGCGAGGCGCAACGGCCGCTGGAGCGCGAGCACACCACGCCGTTTTTCTGGGAAAACCCCGGCCGGTTCCGGCTGGGCAATGTGGAGTGGGAAACCGGGAAGGACTACTCGATGAGCCACCGCTGGACCATTGATTACCTCGAAGACTACGATTTCATAAAGGCCGTTTACGACGCGCTTTACCCCGGCAACCCGACCTTTGGCTTGAACGATATCCTGACCCTGCTCGAAAAACGGCCCGACCTTGCCCAACTCAATGCCCGCTACGCCGGCGTGAACTGGTACCGCAACCACCTGGATGAATTGAAAACCGTGGATTCGTCGCAAACCCGAAGAATCTAGTCGTCAGTTGTTCGTTGTCGGTGGTCAGTTTTTGACAAGCCGACAACCGGACGACCTAACAACTGACAACCAATAACTGACAACTAAACCATGCTTCCTGAGAAACAACAGAACCTAGCGCAACTGGCACTGCGCGTGCGCGAGCACATCGTGCGCCTGAGTACCGACGGCGGCTGCTTCACCGGCGCTTCGCTGAGCTGCGCCGACCTGCTGGTGTACCTCTACGCCAACTGCCTGAACGTGCGCCCCGACAACCTGACGGACCCAACGCGTGATTACCTCTTCCTGAGCAAGGGCCACGACGTGCCCGCCCTCTACGGCACCTTCGTGGAGCTCGGCTTCATCGATAAAGCCCGCCTCGACCAGCACCTCACCACCGACGACCACATTTACTGGCATCCCAACCGCAACGTGCCGGGCGTGGAGTTTCATTCGGGCTCGCTCGGCCACCTGCCCAGCGTGGCCCTGGGCGTGGCCATGGATTGCAAAATGCGCGGCCAGGATAATAAAGTCATCGTTATCACCGGCGACGGCGAGCTGAACGAGGGCACCGTGTGGGAAAGCCTGCTGGTGGCCAGCGCCCACAAAGTCAACAACCTGACGCTGGTGGTCGACCGTAACCATTTCCAAGCCAACGTGGCTACCGAGGACCTGATTCCGCTGGAGCCGCTGGCGCCTAAGTTTGAGGCCTTTGGCTGCGAAGTGCGCCGGATTGATGGCCACGATTTCGCGCAACTGGAAGAAGCTTTCTCGGCCCTCCCCTTCTCCGACACCAAACCGTCCGTCATCATTTGCGACACGGTGCGCGGGCGCGGCTTGCCCAGCATCGAAGCCCGCGCCGACCGCTGGTTCTGCAACTTCTCATCGGAGGAAGTGGAAGAGTTGCTGCGCGAGCTGCACAGCCAGGTAGCCACCACGCTGACCAGCGAAACGCTGACGGTTAGATAGGGACTTGGGGTCTTGGGGACTTAGGGACTTGGTTAACGGCCGTCCCGTTCTCCGCCTGACCGACCCCAAGTCCCTAAGTCTCCAAGACCCCAAGTCCCTTCCCAATGAACTACGAAGAGCTAATAAAAGAAACCGCCCTCGCCGATGAGCGCATCGTCGTGATGACCGCCGAAAACCGCGCCCTCATCCGCAACCTACCGGCCGTACTTGGCCCACGCTTCATCGATACCGGCATCACCGAGCAAACCCTCATCGGTGCGGCTGCCGGCCTGGCCCTGCGCGGCCGCGTACCGGTGGTGCATGCGCTGGCTACCTTCCTCACGCTGCGGGCGTTCGAGTTTATTCGCACCGACGTAGGCATCGGCCAGCTGCCAGTGAAGCTGAGCGGTTTCGTGCCCGGCTTCCTCTCCGATGGCAACGGCCCCACCCACCAGGCCATTGAAGACGTGAGTTTGATGCGCGGCATCCCTGGCATGACGGTTTTCGCGCCTGCCGACGAGCAGGACATGCTGGCTATGCTGCCCGCCATCTGGGCCTCGCCCGCGCCGGCCTACGTGCGCATCAACACCCGCCCCGCCACCTACGAGCACGCGCCCTTCGAAATGGGCAAGGCTGAAATAGTGGCCGAGGGCACCGACATCACCATCCTCACTTACGGTATGCTCTTCGAGCAGACGCTGGTAGCCCGCGAGCTGCTGCAGGCCCAGGGCAAGTCCGTCGGCCTCATCAACCTGCGCAGCCTCAAACCGATTGACGAAGCAGCCCTGCTGGAAGTGGTGCGCCGCGGTTCCCTCATCGTGACGGTAGAGGACCATTTCGTCACCGGCGGTCTGTATTCCATTCTGGCTGAGGTACTGCTGCGCAACCAACTCACGGCCCGCGTGCTGCCGCTGGCACTGGAGGAGCGGTGGTACCGCCCCGGCCGCCTGAGCGCAGTGCTGGAGTACGAAGGCTTCACCGGCCACCACATTGCCCGCCGTATCAGCGAGTATCTGGGTGAGTCGGGCGCGGCTATTGCCGATGGTCCGGCGGTGCTCGAAAATCAATTCGCGGAGTAGAGACGCGACACTTCGCGTCTCGTCGTTGAACGGCCAATACCACCGCGAACCGTGCAGACTACACAACATTAGCAACGACGAGACGCGAAGTGTCGCGTCTCTACCTCCCACCAAACACGCCTAAAACCATGCCCAACACCGTTTCCTTCAACGAGAATTACCCCGACATCACCAAGTCGGACGAGCTGTACGCCCGCGCCCAGAAAATCATGACGCCGGTGACCCAGACGCTGGCCAAAGGCCCCGGCCAGTACACCAAAGGCGTGAGCCCGAAGTACGTGAAGCGCGCCAAAGGCTCCCATATCTGGGACGTGGACGGCAACGAGTACATCGACTTCCAGATGGGTATTGGCCCCATTTCGCTGGGCTACGCTTATCCGAAGGTTGACGATGCTATTCGCGCTCAACTCGAAGACGGCATCACGTTCTCGATGATGCACGAACTGGAAGTGGAGCTTTCGGAGCTAATTCACGAAATCATCCCGAACGCCGAAAGCATCCGCATCAGCAAAACCGGCGCCGACGTGTGCTCAGCGGCCGTGCGCGTGTCGCGAGCCTTCACCGGGCGCGACAACGTGCTGTGCTGCGGCTACCACGGCTGGCACGACTGGTACATTGGCACCACCAGCCGCGACAAAGGCATCCCGCAGGAAAGCAAAGACCTAGTGGCCGCGTTCGAGTACAACAACCTTGATTCGCTGAAATCTCTGCTTGATGAGAATGTGGCCTGCGTAATTCTGGAGCCCTTTATCTTCGACGCGCCCAAAGACAACTTCCTGCACGAAGTAGCCCGGCTGTGCAAGGAAAACGGCACGCTGCTCATCTTCGACGAGATGTGGACGGGTTTCCGCGTGGCCGTGGGCGGCGCGCAGGAATACTTCGGCATCACCCCTGATTTGGCGGTGTATTCTAAGGCGTTTGCCAACGGCATGCCCATCGCGCTGCTCACCGGCCGGCGCGATGTGATGCAGCTGTTTGAGCAGGATGTGTTCTTCTTCACCACCTTCGGGGGGGAAGCGCTGAGCCTGGCCGCCGCCTTGGCTACCATCAGCGAGATGCGCGAGAAGAACGTGCCCGCCCGCCTCGCCGAACAAGGTAGAAAACTGAAGGACGGCTACAACGAAATTGCCGCCGAGCTGGGCCTGAGCCAGTACACCAAGTGCTACGGTTACGACTGCCGCACGATAGTAACCTTCGACCCTTCGGCCGGCAATGGCATGGAAATCAAAGCCTTCATGCAGCAGGAGCTGTTCAAGCGCGGCATCATGTGGGGAGGTTTCCACAACATGTGCTTCTCGCACACCGACGCCGACGTGGCCCACACCCTCGCCGCTTACCGCGAGGTGCTGCCGCTGCTGAAGGAAGCCATTGAAGCTGGTGATGTGGCCGCCCGCCTGCTGGGTGAGCCGGTGGAAGCCGTGTTCCGCAAGGTGACAAACGCCGCGCCGGTTAAAGCCAAATAATACCGATGAATTTATTCGATTTAACGGGCAAAACGGCCATCGTCACCGGCGCTTGCGGGCTCATCGGCCAGAAGCACTGCGCGGCACTGGCAGAAGCCGGGGCCAACGTCGTGGTGGCTGACTTGAATGCGGAAGCGGCCGCGGCCGTGGCTTTCGGGCTGGGTGGCGGCCCGCATTTGTCGGTGGCCGTCGATGTAACCAGCCCCGAGTCGCTGGCCGCTGCGCGCGACCAGATTCTGGCCCGTTTCGGCCACATCGACGTGCTGGTGAACAATGCCGCCATCAACGACATGTTTGAGAATCCCGCGCTGGCTGCTGACCTTAGCAAATTTGAGAACTTCCCGCTGGCTACCTTCCAGAAAGTACTGGAGGTGAACGTGACGGGCGTATTTCTGGCGGCGCAGGTGTTCGGCACGCCCATGGCGCAGCAGGGCCACGGCAGCATTATCAACGTGGCCAGTACCTACGGCATCGTGGGCCCTGACCAAAGCATTTACCGCAACGAAGCCGGCGAACAAACATTCTACAAATCACCCTCCTACCCCATGACCAAGGGCGCGGTGGTGAATTTCACGCGCTACCTGGCGGCCTACTGGGGCGCGGCTGGCGTGCGCGTGAACACGCTCTCGCCCGGCGGCGTCGAAAACAGCCAGGACGAATTCTTCATCAAGCAATACAGCGCCAAAACGCCGCTGGGCCGCATGGCTACGCCCACCGATTACCAGGGCGCGGTCGTGTTCCTGGCCTCAGATGCGTCGGCCTACATGACCGGGGCCAACCTGGTGGTGGACGGCGGCTGGACGGCTATTTAATTAGTTGTCGGTTGCTCGTTGTCAGTTGTCAGTTTCCCTTTGAAACGGCAGTTGAACAACCTGACAACTGACAACGAGCAACTGACAACTAAAACCCAAACAACGCCTTATGCAAGCTGTTGAAATCCGTAAAAACCGATTCATTGGCGCGGGCCACCCGGCCTACATCATCGCCGAAATCGGCATCAACCACAACGGCTCGCTCGACTTGGCCAAGCAGCTCATCTCCGAGGCTGCCAAGGCCGGCTGCGACGCCGTGAAGTTCCAGAAGCGCACCCCCGAGCTGTGCGTGCCCAAAGACCAGTGGGAAAAGCAGCGCGACACCCCCTGGGGCCGCATGAGCTACATCGACTACAAACGCAAAACCGAGTTCGGCCAGGCCGAATACACGGCCATCGACGACTACTGCCGGGCCTTGGGCATCGACTGGTTTGCCTCGTGCTGGGACGAGCCCTCGGTGGATTTCATGGAGCAATTCCAGCCGGTGCTTTACAAGATGGCCTCCGCCTCCCTCACCGACAAGCCCCTGCTCGACCGTGTGCGCGCCACCGGCCGCCCGCTGATGCTGAGCACCGGCATGAGCACCCTGGACGAAATCAACCAGGCCGTGAAGTGGGTCGGGCTGGACAAGCTGATGATTGCGCACTCCACCTCGTCCTACCCCTGCCCGCCGGCCGAGCTGAACCTGCGCATGGTGCCCGTGCTGCAAGGCATGTTCCCCGGCACGCCCATCGGCTACTCGGGCCACGAAACCGGCTTGGCCACTACGGTAGCCGCCGTGACCTTGGGCGCCAGCTTCGTGGAGCGCCACTTTACGCTGGACCGCGCCATGTGGGGTTCCGACCACGCCGCCTCGGTGGAGCCCGGCGGCATGGCCAAGCTCGTGCGCGACATCCGCGACGTGGAAGAGGGCCTTGGCGATGGCGTGAAGCGCGTGTACGACTCCGAGCTGGAGCCCCGCGCCCGCCTGCGCCGCGAGCTGACGCCGAACCAGGAGTAAGCGGTTTGGGTTGAACTGACGTTATAAATCGTCTGTCATCCTGAGCGCAGCGAAGGACCTTATCAAGCCAGAGCGATTGGTTCTGGCTTGATAAGGTCCTTCGCTGCGCTCAGGATGACAGACAAAACCCCATGCAAGCCATGCCCAAAGTCGAACTCATCACTACAGCCATCCTGCTCGTTTGGGTGGCCATCGTGATTACGCTGGAGCGCATCATCCCCTACCGCAAGGGCTTGCCGTTTTTCCGTGAGGGCTTCTGGACCGACCTAGTGCTCTACACCTTCGTGCAGAGCTATGCGCTGAAAATCATCATCTTCGATTACATCATTCAGCCGCTCGACCAGCATTTCGGGTTCTCCAAGCTGCATTTTGTGACGGGCTGGCCCATCTGGGCACAGGTGTTATTTTTTGTGATTACGCACGATTTTTACATCTACTGGTTTCACCGGTTTCAGCACAGCAGCGCGTTTTTCTGGCGCACGCATGAGGCACACCACTCGGGCAAGCAGGTAGACTGGCTGGCCGGCTCCCGCTCCCACGCCGTCGAGATTCTGATTAACCAGACCATTGAGTTTGCGCCCATCATTCTGCTGGGAGCCGACCCGATGGTGGTGCCCATCAAGGCCTGCATCGATGCCGTGTGGGGCATCTGGATTCATTGCAACATCGACGTGCGCTCGGGCCGCCTGCAATATTTCATCAACGGCCCCGAGATGCACCTCTGGCACCACGCCGACCACGAGGAGGTGTTTTACGCCAACTTCTCCACCAAATTCGCCTTCTGGGACTGGCTGTTCGGCACTGCTTACCGCCCCAACCACAAGCCGTTGAAGTGGGGCCTGCCCTATGCTTTCCCGAAGGATTATTTCAGCCAGCACGTCTTTTCCGTAGCCCGTTTCGACGAGGCGGAGCTGGCTAAACGGTCGCGTCTGTTCCGGGCCTACCACGGCATTCGCGGGCGGCTGCTCACTCGGCTCACCAACCGCGTGCCGGCCCTGAAGCCACTGCACGGCTGGCCCGTGCCCGAGCCCTACACCGAAACCATACCGGCGCAGCGCCCGGGCGGTAATTTTGGCGCCGCACCGGCTTCGGCCGCGTCCTCTCATACACCCACTGCTGCCGCTTCGTCCCGTTGATTAATCCCTGGTTTTCGCTGTTTTTGGCCTCTTTCATGGAGGTTTGCTGGACGTATAGCCTCAAGGCGCTGAGCATGCAGCGCATCAAGGAAATTGCCTGGGCACACAGCCTGGGCCAGCCGGCGCTGCTGCTGCCGGTGCTGCCGCTATTGGCCTACGTGGGCTTTGGGCTGGCCAACGTGTGGTTTCTGTCGCTGGCCATGCGCGACATTCCCACCGCCACCGCCTACTCGGCCTGGATGGCGCTGGCCGTGGTGGGCATCAAACTGGTTGACGTGCTGTACCTGAAACAGCCGTTTTCGTGGCTGAGCGTATTCTACACCAGCCTGATAATTATTGGCGTGCTGGGCCTGCGGCGAATAGAGTAACCAACAGCCCCGGCAGAAGGCCTAACAAGTTTACCTACGACAGATGTTGCATAAGCTTCCTTTGGCAGCTTAGTACAACGGCGGTTTCCGGCACTGCTCCAGCGGCTACTGTAACGCCGGCCTAATGCCAGCGCCCTCTTTCGACGATTGGCGGCAGGCATCTCAGAGCCGCCCCTGTTGTGCCAGTATGCGCAGGGTTTCGCGGTGGCGCTTCTCAGCCAAGTCCTCGCGATAGGAAGCTACGGCCCAGATAGCAGCCGGAATCCAGCCGATAAGGGTAACATGGAGGATTCCGCACAGGATTCCTTTCAGAACGTGGCCGCGGAATATCATGGATATGCCGGGCAGCAGAATGGCAAACAGCATAGGACGCGAGCAGGAAAAATAGGCGAATGGTTTGTGGTGTCGGTTTAGGGACAAGGATTTCTACCCAACCTGCATCAGCCAGGCGGTCGCGGTTGCTTCGTCCTTGAACAGGCGGTACGTAAGCGCGGCCGACTGCAAGGTTTCGCGCATGGTGTTGGTGGCCAGCCGGGCAAAAACGTCGTCGGCCAACATCACGGCCGCGTGCAGGCCACCGGGCGGCTGGTTGGCCGGGTCGAGCCAAAAGGACGTAACCCAGGCCGTTTCTGCCTCCGTGAAGGGCGTCATCAGGCGCTGGTCGGCCAGAATGCGCTGCCAGCCACGACGGCGCAGCAGCTGCCCGGTGTGCGTGAGCAGGGCCTGAAAATCGGCAAGCGCCCGCTTGCCGGCGTGGTATTGAAAAACGATGTAGCCGGCAGGATGCTCTAACAGTCGGCCAACCGCATTTTGAAAGTAAATCGGCAGGCCCGCAAACGACAACGGGTGCGACGGAGAAGGGAAATTCATGGGCAAAATATACGCTGACGGGCTTGAAATGCCCATGAATCCATTGGCTTTCGCCGGCAGGCAACGCCTACCTTCTACCCAAGCAGCTACCTCAGCCGCCGCGCCGCCAAAGGCGAAGGGCTGCACAAAGCGAATGGTGGTGGCGGCAAAGCCGCAGCGCGTAAAAAGCACGGCGGAGGAGAAGTTTTGAGCCGAAAGCATACCGCATGTATCGCCAGGCTGGTCTGTGCATTACACCCCGGGTCATTCAGCGGAGCCTCATTGTTGTGAGAGGCAGGTTGGCAGGCCTGACAGGTAGCCGCTTCGGTTAGGCTATGCCGGCAATACAGCATGGAATGAATCAACAACTCGTTCGTTTCGAAGCAGGGGCAAGGTGGCCATGCGCTTCCGTCGAAGAATTCCTTTGGCGGTTGGCAGTATGTGCGCCGGTAGCCTATCCGGCTGGTTTGCCGTATATCCCAGAGCTTATTCCTCTTCTTGCCTTTATTCCTTGCCCATGCGTACCCTTCTGTTGCTCGCTTCTGTGTTTGTTCTGGCTGCCGGACCTGTGGCGGCCCAGGTGCCCCGCCGCACCACCACGCCGCCCACGCCGCAGCCAAGCAGCCCGCCCCGTGCGGTGCCTCCCGGCGCAACGCCCGCGGCGGCTGTGCCCGCCTACCCCAAGGGCTACACCGACAAGCACCTGGGCGGCACCACCAGCGCCACCTTTCCGAACGGCTTGCCCGAACGCGACCTCGACCACGGCACCGGCCGCAACGACCAGCCCCGCGCCAACCAGGCCCAGGCCGGAGCCCAGCCCACCCGCAGCATTTTGCGCAGCCGCAAGCGCTAACCAATAAGACCTTTTGAGAGCAAAAAAGCCCCGGCGGTGCCGGGGCTTTTTCGTTGGGCTGTTGCAGCCCATTTACTCAGAGAATGGCCGCCGCTTATTCGCCAGCGCTGGCTACCTGCGCCCGTAGCTGCCGCACCTCGCGCTCCAGCTCCAGGTTGCGAAACGTGACCTTGACCTCCAGCTCCTCATAAGCTTGCTTGATGCGGTCGAGCAATGCCTTGTAGTCGGTTACGTCCGTGATGGTACCGATGAAGCGCTGGGCGTGGGTACGGTTGGCATCAAAGAAACCCTTGCCCGTGGCCCGTGCCCACCGCGTGGGCCCGCTTTCCTGCCAGCGGGTGCGGTACTCGATGTCGTAGGTGCCCGTGCCGGCGGGGTCCAGGGCCTGCTGCACGGCCGCGTCGGTGGCGGCGCGGTCATCGGGGTGAATGCCGGCCAGAAAATCGTCGTAGCTCACCTGAGCAGTCGGCGGCAGGCCAAAGATTTCCTTGCAGCGGGCCGACCAGACCAGTTCGCCGCTGATGGGGTTGAAGTCCCAGGTGCCAACGCCGGCTGCATCTACAGCAGTTTGCAGGCGTTCCACATCTGAAGAGGCAGTGTGCATGCCAATGAAGTTAAGGTTGTACTAAAAACAATTCCAGGCCCGACTGAAAATACAGCGCCAGCGCCTGATAGTGCCCGTCCAGAGAGCGCTGCAACCGCGTTACGAGGGCACGTACAGCTTCGCCGGCCACGGTTAGTTCCAGGTAGGGGCGGCTAAGCAAGGGGTCGCGCTCCACGCGCTAGGCCCCGTGCAGGGGGGCATCGGGCGCATCCACGCGCAGGCCGTCGGCCTGCAGGTGCACCTGCGTGGCCTGCGCAAGCGGGTCGGCGGCGGGGGCACGGTTCAGGGCACGGGTTTCGACCCGCCACGAACCGGTGAAGGACGTATCGGGCAGGTGCTGCAAATTGAGGTCCACCAGGATATTGGACATAGAGAACAGAAAAAGCCGCAACAAATATACCGGCCAACAGCCATTTGCTCAGGATAACCAACAAGCAAAAACCCCGTTTCTAAACTAGAAACGGGGTTTTTAGTGGGCCCAACTGGAATCGAACCAGTGACCTGCTGATTATGAGTCAGCTGCTCTAACCGATTGAGCTATAGGCCCGGTGCTGGAGGCAGTCATCTTTCACCTCAACCCTGCCGTTGCCGGCCCTCCAACGGGGCAAAAGTACGACCTTTGGGCCTGCCAAACCAAAGCTGTTGTATGCTTCCTCACTTATTGTTCGATTTTGGCGGGGTCCTCATCGACATCGACTACGCCGCCACCCCCGCCGCCATGCGCCGCCTGAGCCGCGCGGGCAGCGCCATCGAGTTTTCGCAGGCCAGCCAAGCCGCGCTGTTCGACCAGTTTGAAACCGGCCACCTTTCGCCGGCCGAGTTCCGGGCCGGGCTGCGCGCCGCGTACGCCCTCGACGCCGCTGACGAGGAACTGGACGCCGCCTGGCACGCCATGTTGCTCGACGTGCCCGCCGACCGCCTGGCCCTGGTGGCCGAGCTGCGTCGGCAGGGCCACCAAACCGCTCTGCTCTCGAATACCAATGCCCTGCACATTGCCGAAATAAACCGGCGGCTGGCCGGGCAATACGGCTTCGCGCACGGCATTGCCGATGTGCTCGACCGGGTGTTTTATTCGCAGGAAGTGGGCCTGCGCAAGCCGGGCGAGGAAATTTTCCGGCACGTGCTGCGCGAAATGAACTGGCGGGCCGAAGACGTGTTGTTCATCGAAGACAGCCCGCAGCACGTGGCCACGGCCCGGCGGCTGGGGCTGCGGGTGCTGCACCTGGCTCCGCCCCTCACCTTCACCACCGCCCTGCCCGAAGCCCTCCGTGTCTTTCCCCGAGAATACGCCCCTGCCCAATCCTGAACCTGACCTGGCCGGCTTCCCGGCCGACGTGGCGTCCCCGGCCATCCCCGAACAGCCAGCCGAATCGGCTGCCCGCGCGCGGCGGCTGTTTCGACGCTACGAGCGGCCGGCCCCTTCGGCCGGGCGCACGGCGGCGGTGCACTTTGGGCTGTTTGTGCTCACGGTGCTCACCACCACGCTGGCCGGGGTCGTGCTCACGCGGGGCACCATCGACCTGCTGCCACTGGGATTCTGGGCGTTTCCGGCCGCGCCGCTGCCCGGCGAGTGGGCCCGGGGGCTGGCGTTTGCGGGGCCGTTTCTGGGGGTGCTCACGGTGCACGAGTTCGGGCACTACTTCGTGGCGCGGGCCAACCGGGTGCGCACCTCGCTGCCCTACTACATTCCGTTTCCGCTGGGCCTGGGCACGTTCGGGGCCGTGATTCGGATTCGGGAGCGGATTTTTTCGCGGCGTGAGTTTTTCGACATCGGCCTGGCCGGGCCGCTGGCCGGGTTTGTGGTGGCGGTGGGCGTGCTGGCGTACGGCTTCACGCACCTGCCGCCGCTGGAGTACCTGTTCAGCATTCATCCGGACTATGCGCGCTACGGGGCCGACTACGCACGGCACGTGTACCCGCCCGGTACCGAAGCGCTGACCATGGCCCGCCCACTACTCTATCGCGCCCTGGAAACGCTGCTGGCCGACCCCGCCCGCGTGCCGCATCCCAACGAACTCATGCGCTACCCGGTATTGCTGGCCGGCGCGCTCAGCCTGTTTTTCACGGCCCTGAACCTGCTGCCCCTGGGCCAGCTCGACGGCGGCCACATCCTCTACGGCCTGCTGGGGCCGTCACGTTCCAACCGCCTCATGCCCTGGCTGTTCACCGGCTTCATCTTTTACGCCGGCCTGGGGCTTTTTTCGATTCACGACGACTGGCAGACCTGGGCCTACGGCGCGCCGGTGTACGCCGGGTACCTGGCCCTGATATTCTGGCGGGTGTTGCCGCGGCCGCAGCAGGGGCTGCTGCTGGCGGCGGGCATCTGGGCGGCGCAGGTGGCGGCGGCTAGTTACTGGCCGGGGCTGGGCGGCAACCCCGGCTGGCTGGTGTTCGGGCTGCTGCTGGGGCGGCTCACGGGCATCTACCACCCGCCCGCGCCCGACGAGCGGCCCCTGAGCGCCGGCCGCCGCCTGCTGGGCTGGCTCATGCTGGTTATTTTTGTGCTGTGCTTCACGCCGAGTCCGTTTGCGTAGAGATTTTAAGCGTGGAAAGTTGGGGGAGCTGCGTAACCGTTATGCCAAGCGTAGCTGAGGTACCTCCCTTAGCACCAGCATTTTTCCCCAATACTTTGCTAACTGCCCAACGCGAGATGCCTCGGCGACGCTCGGCATGAACTTCTGTTTTTTCCTCCTGTCCCCTTCTACCCACTCCCCACTCCCCGCTACATGATTTTTACCCAAAAACAGCTTTTTCAAGGTACTACCACGGTGGCATTGCGGGCCGAAAGCCTGTATGTGTGCAAGCGCAACCCGCAGGGCGTGGCCACCCTCGAAACCGAAGTTCCCTACGAAGAGATTCTGCCCGTGAAGGCAGAAGTGAGCCGCCGCATTCCGGTCAATCAATTACTGCTTACGGCGCTGCTGCTGGCATTTCTGGGCTACGAGCCGTGGCGGCACTGGCTGGCCACCGGCGTGGCCGATACCGCCCTGTATGGCTGGTGGCTGGTGCTGGGCCTCAACCTGCTGGCCAGCTACCTGCGCTTCGAGCAGCAGTGGAGCACCTTCCGGCTGCAAACGGCGCACCTCGTCATCACGCTGGCCGGGCGGCCCTGGCAGCGCCGGCAGTTTCGGGCCCTGGTGGCCGAGCTGGAGCGCCGCACCAAAACCTACCTGCGCGACGAATACGGCCAAGTAAACCCGCTGGGCTTCATCGAGCCGCAGCTGCGCCGGGTGGCCTGGCTGCGCGAGCTCGACGTGCTGAGCGCCCGCGAGGCCCAGGCCCTGAGCCTGCGCCTCACCGGCCGCCGCCCCGATACCATGACCAGCATGGGCCAGGAGCTGGAATCGCCTTATTTAAACTAATTTTCAATTATTTACAAACGAAAAAGCCCTGACCAGCAATTGGTCAGGGCTTTCTTTTTTAGGCAATCGCGGGGTTGGCGCAGCTTACTCCCGGGTTACGCGCAGGGTCTGGGCTTCGCCATCGAGCACCACGCGCACCACGTACACGCCGGCGGCCAGGCGGCCGGCTTCGGGCAGGGCCACGGTGCTGGTGCCTGCGGCGATGGCGAGCGGGCGCTGCACCAGCAGGCGGCCGGTGAGGTCGTACACGGCCACCGAGGCGCTATGCTGCGGGCGCAGGGCCTGCAAGGCCAGCGAGAAGCCCCCCGCGCCAAACGGCACCGGCACGGCCTGCACCGAGAAGCCGGCAGCCGTTGCGTTGCGGGTGGGCAGCATGGCCGTGGGCGTGCTCAGCGTCCAGATGCCCAGGATGCTGCCGCTGCCTTCCACGTAGTTCAGGCTCGGGTTCTGAGCCGTGGCCGCGACGGGCACCCACGGCCCGGCCAGCGTGCCGGCCCGATAAGGCTGCAAGGAGGTATTGGCCAGGCCGTTCAACTCGGCATCGCGGTAGCTCTGGCGCACCGTTGCCGACACGGCAATGTTGGGCAGGTAGCTGAGCTCGTAGTAGCGGCGAATGCTGGTGCGGGCCGGGGCGCGGCCAATTGCCTGGTCGGTTACGCGCGCCACGCTCACGCTGCTCACGCTGGCCGAAGCCTGGCTCAGGACCACGCCCACACCGCCAAAGTCCTGCGTGGTGCTGGCGCTAACCGGCCCCGAAGCCAGCACGCGGCCCGATACGTAGGCCGTTGCCGTTTCGGTAATGGTAGCACCCGGCGTCAGCGTCAGGGCCGAAGACTGGGTTTTCAGGATGCCGCGCTGCAGGGTTAGCGCCTTGCCCACGGTCAGGCTTTGGGCCAGGCGGGCGGTGTCGGCGGCGGCGGGCAGGTTCACCAGTAGGCGGGGCACGGCAAGGGCGGTGGTGGTGGGCGCATTCAGCCCGGTGGTGGCGCCACGCAGGCTCAGCGTGCCGTCGGTGCCGCTGATGGAGGCTCCGGTTTCGAGGGTGAGGCTGCCGTACACTTCCAGCGTGCCGCCGTTCAGGGCCAGGGCGGTGCCGGCGCGCAGGGTAAGGTTGCGCACCTGCACCAGGCCGGCGCTCAGCACGGGCTGGGCGGTGGCGGTGCCGCGTATTTCGGCATCGGTGGTGGCGGTGGGCAGGCAGGTCCAGTTGGCGGCCAGGGCCAGGTCGGTATTCTGGCGGCGGCGCCATTCCGAGCCGGAGGTCACGCGCACGTCCACGGTGTCGCGGAAGGTGCAGCCGCCGGGCACCGCGGTGGTGCCAATGAAGCGGTAGCGGCCGGCCGTGGCGGGCACGGCAGCCAGCACGTTGTCGCCGGTGGCCGTCAGGCCGTTGGGCCCGCTCCAGATGGTGTTGTTGCCGCGCGTGACGATGCCCCAGGCCGTAACCACACCCACGTCGGCCGGGCCGCCGTCAATCACCCACAGGTTCCAGGTGCCGGCCATGGGCGTGGTGCGCAGCTTGGCAAAGCCTTCAGGGTCATCTACCTGCCAGCTGCCGGCGAAAGGCGAAGCACCGTTGCTCAGCACCCGCGCGCCCACCGAATCCACGAACAGCGTGTTCTGGTAGCCGGTGCCACCCGCGCCGTTCTGCATGCTCAGCAGCACGCGGGTGCCGTCGGGGGCGATGAGGTAGAGGGCCAGGTCGCCCACGTAGGTATGGTTGAGGCTCACGCGAATGCCGCGCAGGTCGAAGAACCCTTCGGCCGTGCCCGCTACCGTGAGCGGAATGCGCACGCCAGCGGCCGGGTAATCGGGAATGGCCGTGCTGCCGGTGAACTCATAAGGGCCCACCAGCTGGTTTTCGAAAGGCCGGCTGCGCAGCCGGGCAGTGCCGCCGGCGCAGGCCACCGAGTCGATGCCGGCCGGCGCGGCCGCTACCGGGCGGCGGGCCAACACGTTCACCACGCGCTGGTTGGTGCAGTTCGAGCCCGGTGTGGCCGTGCTCACGGTGTAGCGCAGCAGGCCGCCGGTGGCGGGCACGGGGCTGCGGCGCTTGCCGGTGGCGGCGTAGCCATTAGGGCCGGTCCAGCGGTAAGTTTGGCCGGCGATGCTGTCGTCGGCAGTCACGCGCAGGGCCACCGGGCCAAAGGCCTGGCCGCGCCCGGCGCACAGCTCGGGTTGCGGGGCGGCGGCCGTCAGCAGCGGCTGGCTCACGTTCACGTTCACGGTTTGCAGGCTGGTGCAGCCAAAATACGGGTCGGACGCCAGGGCGGTGTAGCGGTAGGTGGCCGTGCCGCCAGCTGCCGGGCCGGCGGGCTGGGTGGTTGCCGTGAGGCCGGCCACGTCCAGGCCAGGGCCAATCCAGCGCACCGAGGGCACGTCGCTGGCCGACCGGCGAAACAGCAGTTCGGCACTGATAATGGTGCCGGTGTTGCCGGCCGTGCCATCCTTGGCTTCCAGGCTGATGAATGCCAGCGTGCCCGGAACCAGGCTGTTCAGGGCAGCGGTGGGGCGGTAAGTGCCCGTCAGGCTGGTGCCGCTCATGGTGGTGGGCAGCGTGGCCGTGGCGTTGTCAGCAAACGTCAGGTCGAGGGTGCTGGGCGTGGCGGGGCTGCTGGCCGTGGGCAGCGCCGTGGCCAGGTTGACGTAGGTAGTGGTGCCGCTGCTGTTGCGCACGGCCAGGCGCAGGGCCACATCGCCGGGCTGGGCGTGGCTGAGGCGCACGCGCACGCCCTGCAGGTCCCCGTAATTGCTGCGGTAGAGGGTTTCGAGGCCGTGCTGCAGCGTCGTGCCGTTCGCAACGGTGGTGCTGAAAACCGGCACGGCCGTATAGGTGGTGGCCGCGTCGGGCAGCGTTGCGCCGGTGGCAGAACGCAGGCGGCGCGTGGTTGGGTAGGCCGCAGTGGCTGTCAGGTTCAGGGTTTCGCCGGCGCAGAGGCTGGTGGCCGAAGCCGAAGCGGTGAGCACGGCGGCATCGTCGGGCTGGCATTGGGCCTGCGTGCCAGCGGCGGCGGCGCTGCTCGTGCCCAGCCCCACGGCAAACCAGGCGTCGGTCACGGCCGTTACTTCGGCCGAGTTGGCCCCGTACAGGTCGGTGGCGGCCTGAATGGTGAACATGCGCGTCGAGCGGTAGTCGGAGTTGGCGGTGAGATAGAGACGCTCGGCACGGTAGGCAATGCGGGCGGCTTTATCAATGCCAATGCCCGCGACGGCGTAGGCCTGCTGCTGCTCGTTGGTGCCGGTTTTGCCCACGCTCAGGATGTAGAACCAGTGGTTGAGCACGCCCGAGTTGGTGTGCACGCCCCCGTTATCGGCCGTGCCGAAGGCCCAGAGGCGGCCCTTGTAGTTGGCCGGGCAGGGCGAAAGCACGCCCGGGTTCAGCGGGTCGCTCATCGAGCGCAGCCCGCTGGCGTTCAGGCACACGTCTTCGCCCACCATCCAGGTTTGCTTGGTGGGGTCGACCGAGTATTCCACGGCCGCGCCCCAGATATCGGAGAAGCCCTCGTTCAGTGCGCCCGACTCGTTGGCGTACACCAGGTTGGCCGTGGCCTGGCAAATGCCGTGGCCCGTTTCGTGGCCGCACACGTCCAGCGCCGTCAGGGGCCGGAAAAGGGTGCCGCCGTCGCCGTAGTTCATGGCCGAGCCGTCCCAGTACGCGTTGTCGAAACGCACGCGCAGGTGCACGTAGTTGATGAACTTGCCGCCGCTGCCGTTGATGGAGTTGCGGCCGTGCGTGCCCATCCAGTAGTCATAGGTGGCCTGCGAGCCAAAATGGGCATCGAGGGCAGCGTTGTCTTTGGCGGCGTTGTTGTATTCGGCCGCCGTCCAGTTGTTGTCGGTGTCGGTGAAGTCCACGGCGGCGCCCAGGTTGGTGCCCGTGCGCAGGTTGTAGGTTTCGATGCCGGCGGCGCGGGTGTAGTCGCGCAGGCGGTAGCTGCCGTTGAACTGGTCCGTCAGGGCCGCGCGGGTGCCCATGTAGCGCGTTTCGAACGTGGCGCTGGCCGAGCTGGCTACCCCGCGCGGGGCGGCGGGCCGCGCCTGCGGCCGGGCGCTGGCGGCGTTGCCCGCGGCCGGCCCGTGGGCGTGCTTGATGATGGCATCCTGCAGCACCACGGCGCCGGTATGGGCGTCCACGTACACGTAGGCCCGGCTTAGCGGCTCCTGGGCGTAGATGTTGAACTTCCAGGCCAGTACCAGCGGGCCGGTGGCCCCGCCCTGGCGGTAGTCGGCCACCACCACCAGCTCGCCGCTGGGGCGGTAGGTGGCCTTGGCATCCTGGCTGAGGCGGCGCAGGCCAGCCTCGGCGGCGGCATCGTCCCACATATAGCGGCGGGCTCCGATGGTGTGCAGCGCGGCGCGCAGGGCGGCGGCCTCGCTCAGGGCCGGCTTGGTGCCGAGGGTGGCGGGCACGGGCTTGAACTCGCCGCTGAGCACACCGGCCGCGCGGTGCACGGTGTACTGGCCGTGCTCCACTTTCACGCCCTTGAAGTACTGCTGAAACCGCTCGTGCACGTCGCCGCGCTCGTCGGTTTCGGTGCGCAGGGGGCGCAAGTCGTCGGTGGGGCGCAGGCCCAGCTCCTGGCGCAGCAGCTGGCGGCCATCAACGGGCAGCTGGCGCAGGGCCGCGCCCGGCTTGTCAGCCAGGCGAATCAGTTGCGGCGCTCCATCGGCAGGCATCGTCTGGGCCAGGGCCGGGCCCGCCGCCAGCAGCGGCAGCAAACTCAGCACTCCCAAGCGTAAAGGTTGTAGCATAAAACGAACAAAGAAGGGTGTAAGAAACAGCGAATACCGTAGCGAAAGATAACGCGGAAATGACGAATCATCCCCTTCCCTCCGGGCTCAGGAGCGCGCCCGCTTGCCTCCCCTGCCCACGGGCCGGCGTATTTTCTGCGCGCGTCTTTTCTGCTCGCAGGCAACGCTTTCCGGCGCCGAACCGAATTACCGGCCAGCAGCGTTGTGCCATGACGCCGCCGTCCGGCGTACCTTTGGCCGTCTGTTTGCTGCCCTATGTCGCGCTTTTTGGCTTATTTCCTCACCGCCCTGCTGCTGCTCCAAACCTTGGGGCCGGAGGTGCTGGTGCTGAACTACCAGCTGAACAAGGCCGAAATCACGGCCCGCTACTGCGTGAACAAGGCCCGGCCTCAGCTGCGCTGCAACGGCAAGTGCCATCTGGCCCAGCAGCTGCGCAAGGCCGAAGGCGGCGACAAAAAAGCGCCGGCCGCTTCGGTGGCCAAAGCCAAGTTCGAGGTGCTGCCCACGGCCGCCGTGGTGCTGCCGGCCCTGCGCCGCTGGCCCCGGCCGGCCCGGCGCTTTGCCCGCCCGCTGGTGGCGCGCTGCGAGGCCGGGCGCCCGCTGGGCGTGTTTCGTCCGCCCCTGATACAGAGCTGATATAAGCAGCCCGGCGCAGTGCCCGGGCTCTTTTTCGGGTTTGCCGTGTGCACGGCAGGCCCGGGTGCCCGCGCACCCCAGTTCCGGTTATCCCCCTCCCCCATTTGCTTTTTCCGATGAAACGCTTTTCTATTTCCATCTGCACGCTGGCCCTGGCGGCACTCGCTCTGACGGGCTGCAAAAAAGACGGCGACATGCCCGCCAACCAGGTCGGCACCGTCGACCTCGCCTTCGAGCAGACCGTGGGCACTGCCCCGCTCGCCCTCAGCACCCAGACCTACACCACGCCGGCCGGCGACCAGTTCAAAATCACCACGTTCAAGCAGTATATCTCCAACATCAAGCTCACCAAAACCGACGGGTCGGTGTATGCCGTGCCAAACAGCTACTACCTGCTCGACGCGGCCGTGCCCGCTACGCAGGAGCTGGCGCTGAAGGACATTCCGGTGGGCGACTACAAGGCCCTCACCTTCACGGTGGGCGTGGACAGCGCCCGCAACGTGTCGGGAGCCCAGACCGGAGCGCTCGACCCCAACAACAACATGTTCTGGACCTGGAACTCGGGCTACATCTACACCAAGCTCGAAGGCACTTCGCCGCAGGCCCCCAAAGCGGCCGGCGCCACCGAGGGCGGGCTGGTGTTCCACATCGGCGGCTTTCTGCGGCCGAACAACACGATTCGCACCGTTACGCTGCCCTTCCCCACCGGCACCAACCTGCTCATTCGCACCGACCACGCCCCCGAAGTGCACCTGAACGCCGACGTGATGAAGATGTTCACGGGCCCGAACACCATCCGCTTCGCCACGCTTTCGAACACCATGGGCGGGGCCAACTCGGTGCTGGTGGCCAATAACTACGCCGCCGGCATGTTCTCCGTCGAGCACATTCATGCCAACTAAGCGGCCATGAAACCCCTTGCTGCTGCCTCGCTGGCCCTGGGGCTGGCGGGGCTGCTCCTAGCGGGCTGCGGCCTGAGCGATGTGCCGGTGCCGGAGCCCCCGGTGCCCGGCACCTCGCTCCCGGCCAACTTCCCCGCCCCCGTGTATGCGCTCGATGCCAACCCGCCCAATGCGGCGGCGTTTGCCCTGGGCCGCAGCTTGTTCTACGATGCGCGGCTCTCGCGCGATGGGTCGGTGTCGTGCGGCAGCTGCCACCAGCAGTTCGTGGCCTTCGCCAATGCGGGCCACCGCCTGAGCCACGGCGTGGCCAACCGCCTGGGCACGCGCAACGCCCCAGCCCTGCAAAACCTGCGCTGGAAATCGGAATTTTTCTGGGATGGCGGGCCGAAAAACCTCGAAACCCTGCCCCTGGCCCCGCTCACCAATCCGCTGGAGATGGACGAGACGTTGCCGCACCTGCTGGCCAAGCTCAACGCCGACCCCGACTATACCCGGCGCTTTGTGCAGGTGTACGGGCCGGGGCCCATCAACTCCTACCAGTTTCTGCGGGCGCTGGCGCAGTTCACGGCGGCGCTCACCTCGGCCAGTTCGCGCTACGACCAGGTGGCGCGGGGCGAGCACGGCGCGGTGCTGAGCGCCGCCGAGCAGCGCGGCCGGGTGCTGGTGGCACAGCAGTGCGCCAGCTGCCACGCCACCGATTTATTCAGCGACGAAAGCTACCGCAACAACGGCCTCGACGCCACGTTCGGGGCCGACTCGGGGCGGGCGCACATCACCGCCCGGGCCGCCGACGTGGGCCGCTTCAAAGTGCCGAGCCTGCGCAACGTGGCCCTCACGGCGCCCTACATGCACGACGGCCGCTTTGCCACCCTGGAGCAAGTGCTGGCCCATTACGACCACGGTGTGGTGGCCTCGCCCACACTCGACGCAGCCCTGCGCCCGGCGGGCGGCCCGCTGGGCATCCCGCTCACGGCCGCCGAGCAGGCCGATATTATTTCCTTCCTGAAGACGCTCACCGACGACGCCTTCGTGCACGACCAGCGCCTGGCCGAGCAGCCCTGAGTGCGCTGAGCCAACGGCTTCACTTCCTTGATTTTATTGCCATGAACTATACAAGACTACTCCTGCTGGGCGGGCTGCTGCTGGGGCTGGCAGGCCCGGGCCGGGCCTGCGACATCTGCGGCTGTTTTATGGGCATCACGCCCTACGACAATCAGAGCAGCTTCAGCCTGATGCACCGCTACCGCATCTTCAACAGCTACCACGCGCTGGGGCAGGCCCCGCAGTTTTTTCCGACGGGCGCGCGGCCATTTTTGCCGTCGCCCCTGAACGGCGACAACGGCTACGCCCACTCGCACCACGGCGACCCAACTGATTTTGAGGCATTTCGCGTGCTTGAGCTGCGCGGCAAGTACTTCCTCTCGCGGCGCGTCGAGCTGAACGCCTTCGTGCCCTACGTGATGAACACCTCGCAGATAAACGGCCGGCAGCTGAACTCGGCGGGCGTAGGCGACGTGACGGTGTTTGCCGGCTACCACCTCATCCGGGCCATCGAAACGGCGGGCGTGCAGAGCCGGCTCATCGTGGGCGGCGGCCTGAAGCTGCCCACCGGCGAGTACGACCGCCGCAACGCCAACGGCGTGCGCTACGCCCTGCTGAACCAGGTGGGCACGGGCACCACCGACGGTTTCATCTACGCCAACTACATCTGTAGCTACCGCAGCTTCGGGCTGAGCGTGAACAGCAGCTACCGCCGGGCCACCGAAAACCGGTTTCGCAACAGCCTGGCCCCCAGCACGGCCACCTACGCCAGCCTGTTCTACCGCGTGCCGCTGGGCGAAAACTGGCAGCTGTACCCTTCGGCGCAGTTTTTCTACGAGAAAACCAAGGGCGAAATGCTCGAAGGCCAGCTTACCGGCGAGCACGCCATGAACAACGCCCTGCTCGGCCCCGGCCTCGATGTGTACTACAAGAACTTCTCGCTGAATACCGGCTTCCAGTTGCCCATCTACACCGCCGAAACCGACCACCCGGCCAGTGCGGGCCGCCTGGTAGTTTCCGTCGGCTACAGCTTCAACCAGACCAAATACCTGCTGGGGCCCAAGAGCTAACCCGGGCTTATTGATTAGGTTGCAGTTGCGCGGGCATTATTATCTTCACGAAATTGTTGGGTGCGCTATGAAATCACTACGCTTCGCTGGATTGGGCCTGCTGCTGGGGCTGGCTGGTTGTGGCTCGACGCCGGAACCGGTGAAGCCTGCCGACCCGGACGGGCCGGTGGTGGCGCCCACTACTTACAACCTGGTGGTGCCGGCCAAATTCCCGGCCCTGCCCGCCGCCCCGGCCGACAACCCGCTCACGGTGGAGGGCGTGGCCCTGGGCCGGCAGCTGTTCTACGAAACGGCGCTTTCGGTTGACAATTCGATTTCCTGCGCCTCGTGCCACCGCCAGGAGCTGGCGTTTACCGATGGCCGGGCCCGCGCCCTGGGCGTGAACGGCGGCGTATCGCCGCGCGGGGCTATGTCGCTGGCCAACCTGCTTTGGGAGCCCCGGCTGACCTGGGACGGGGCCGCGACGACCCTGGAAACCCAGGCCCGCATTCCCATCGAGAAGCCGGTGGAAATGCACCAGTCGCTGGCCGCCGGCGTGGCGCGGCTGCAAGGCATGGCGCTGTATCCGCCGCTGTTCCGCAAGGCGTTTGGCAGCAGCACCCTCACCGAAGCCAACACCCTGAAAGCGCTGGCCCAGTTCGAGCGCACCCTGATTTCGGGCAATTCGCGCTACGACCAGTTCCGCAACGGCAACCGCACCGCCCTGAGCAGCTACGAGCAGCAGGGCCTGCTGCTGTTCACCACGCACCCCGACGGGCCGGCCGGCGTGCGCGGCGGCAACTGCAGCGACTGCCACGGCGAGCCGCTGTTTACCGACCACGCTTTCCGCAACAACGGCCTCGATGCCACCTTCAGCGACCTGGGCCTGGGCGGAGTCACCGGCCTGCCCACCGATAACGGCAAGTTCCGGGTGCCCTCGCTGCGCAACATTGCCCTCACGGCGCCCTACATGCACGACGGCCGCTTCGCTACCCTCGAAGCCGTGCTCGACCACTACAACGAGCACGTGGTGGTGAGCAGCCCCAACGTGGACCCGCTGCTGCTGAATGGCAGCAACGACCCGCGCGGCCCCGGCAACCCGCTGAGCCTGACAGCAGCGGAAAAGGACAAAATTGTGGCCTTTCTGCGCACGCTCACCGATTCGACATTCATCCGCGACCCGCGCTTTGCCCGGCCCTAGCAGCCGGGCGGAGGCACCGCTAAACACCCGAAACACGGCTTTTTGGGAATGCGTAAGCCGGGTACACCAACCTGCTTTTCCGCTATGAGCATCACGCTGAATTCCGCCGCCGTGACCTTCGCCAAGGACCTGATTAAGAACGGCAAAATCAAGAATGACTCGGGCCATTGGGGCCAGCACAACCCCGATACGGCCGACGAAAACGCCTACCTTCAGCAGCACGAGCTGGCCGACTACGCCAACTGGCACCTCGGCCTCGACAAAAGCAAGGGCGAAGACACCAAAGGCCGCTACAGATTTCCCTTCGGCGACTTCAAAACCGTGCACCGCGACGGCCTGATTGCGGCCAAGGAGCGCGCCGCCCAGCAGGGCTACCACGCCATCGAGCAGGCTGCCGACGAGCTGCTGGCGCTGCTGGAAAAGCAGGCGCAGTAGCTCCGGTTACCCAACAGCAAAAGCCCCGGCCGCGTGTGCGGCCGGGGCTTTTGCTGTTGCACGGAAGCGTCAGCCTACCCCTCCGCTCACCAGAAACGCGTGGGCCTCGGCGGCTTCGCCAAAGTTCTTGTACTGAATATTGCCCGGCAGCACGCCCACCTGTATCTGGCCCACGGCCCGGCGCGCAAATACATCGAGCGGCAGCAGCGTGGCCACGCGCACGTGGGCGGGGCGGGCCACCTGGCGGCCCTGCCAGTACGCCACTACCCAGGCCTTTTCCTCGTCGGTGAGCGGGGCCATCAGCCGGGTGTCGGAGAGCAGGTTGGTCCAGCCCCGGCGCAGCAGCAGCGCCCCGGCCTGCGTGAGCATGGCTGCAATGGCACCATCGGGCCGCTTGCCCGCCCGGTAGCGAATGAGCCCATACCCGGCCGGGTGCTCGAACAGTTCGCCGGCGGCATTCGAAAAAACAACGGGCAGTACAGAATCGGGCATAGATGGCAGGTGGGGCGACAAAAATAGCGGCAAAAATCTGGTAGCCGCCCGCTCAGTTTGTTCGCCTCCGACACTCCAAAAACAAGACGGCCCCCGGTCCATTGCAGGACCGGGGGCCGTTTACGCATTCGCCGGAGTGCTTATTGCACCACCAGCTTCTTCACTACTACCCCGGCACTGGTGTTCAGGTGCAGGGTGTAGACGCCCGTGGCCAGGTTGGCCAGGTCGAGGCGGTGCGCCGCCGCGCCCTGAGCAGGCAGCGACTGGGTGCGCACCGTGCGGCCCAGGGCATCGACCAATTCGGTCGATACTGCCACGCGGCCCAAAACAGCCGGCAGCTCCACGAACGCCGTGGTAGTGGCCGGGTTGGGGTACACGCCCACCTGGGCGGCCAGTGCGGCCGGGGCCGTAGCCAGCGCCGCCTGCGGCGAGAACACCAGCTCGAAGCGGCTGGTGAGCAGCGCCGAAGCATTGCTTACCACGAAGCTGTAGCTGGGCTGCTGGGCCAGGTCCACTACGGCGCCGGTCTGCTTGTCGCGCAGGTATACGGGCGTGGTGGTCAGGTTCAGCACCTCGGCGGCGTTCAGCGTGTAGCTGCCAGCGGCAGGTACGCCCACGGCCAGCGGCACAATGCGCTGGGTGGTGGTGAGCGGCTCCAGGCCGTTCACGCACAGGCGCTCGGTGGCCGAGATGCTGCTGCTCAGGTTCAGCCCCGAGGGGTTGGCCAGCTTCAGGCCGTCGTACTCGGCGTCGAGGCCGTTGGTGGCCCCGGCTTCAAAGTACACGAAGGCGTCGTCGGTCTGGGGCTTGCCCGCGCCTTGCAGCGTCAGGTGCACCACCGGACGGGTGCCGGCGGTGCGGTGGTAGGTCGGGTTCTGGTAAGTCGTCACGCGGTGGCTGTTCTTCAGGCTCAACGTGCCCGAGGTCTGGCCCTGCGATACCCGCACGAAGAAGCCCTGGCCCAGCGCCACCACCGGGCTGATGGTGCCGAAGCCGGCGTTGTAGAAGCCGTAGGTGCCGGTGTAGGGGTTGGTCGGGTCGTTGCTGCTAAACTGATAGATGACACCGTCCAGGTTGGGGCGGTCAGCCGCCGTTACCAGGCTCCAGTCCAGGGGCGCGGGGTACGGGTTGCCCACCAGCTGCAGGCCCGAGGCCGCGTTCGTGGCCCCGCTGTTGCGGGCCAGCGTCTGCGTCAGGGTGCCGTTGTTGGGCGCCCCCACGAAGTTCCAGGTCTGGTTGGCGGCCAGGTTCACCGTGTAGCCTTTGCCCACGGTCAGCGCGTCGCTCAGCGAACCCGGCGAGAACCAGCCCTTGTCGAAGTCGGCCAGGTTGTTGGTCGTCGTGGCCAGGCGGTCCTGGTCGTAGCCGTACACGGTGGGGAAGGGCGTTTCGGCCGTGGGTGTGGCCGAGGTGTTGTAGGTCGGGTTCACGGTGGGCGTGAAGCTGCCCGTACTCAGGCTGGCCACCGTGGCATTGCTGATGGGGGCCGACACGTGGCGGTAGCCCTGGTTCGGGTTCAGGTCGGGCGCTATGTAGCGCTGCACCGTGGTGGTGCCATTCACCACGTTGCTGCCGTTGTTGACAATCATGGCCGTGCCCGAGGCATTCGATTCCAGCGTGAACGAGTTGCCGTTGGTGCTGAAGTTGCCGTCGAGCGTGAGCACGCGCTGCACTGCCGCCCCGGCCGAGGTGGCCAGCAGCGCGCCGTTGGCGCCCACCGTCAGGTTCCAGAAGCGGGTAGTGCTGCTGCCCACGATGTTGCTAAATGCCGTGCCACCCAGCGACAGGACGGGCCCGGTGCCGGAGCTGCTGGGATTGCTGGCGCTGTAGGTGCCGTTGTTGGTCAGGATGGCGGCGATATTGAGCGTGCCGCCAACCTGCGTTAGCGTCGCGCCGCTGTTCAGGGTCAGGTTGCGCACGTTGGCCGTGCTGGACGTGATGGCCGGGAAGCGGCCGCCGCTGGGCGAGGTCGGAATGGTGGCGTTGATGGTGGCCGTGGGCACCGTGTTGGACGTCCAGTTGCCGGCCGTAAACCAGTCGGTGTTCAGGGCCCCCGTCCACGTCACAGCCGTCACGACTGGAGCCGCGATGACGAGCGTGTAGGCCTGCGAGCCGGTCGAGCCAAAGGCGTCGGTGGCCGTCACCGTGAAGTTGAACGTGCCGTTCACCGTGGGCGTGCCCGAAATCGTGCCGCCCGTGAGGGTCAGGCCGCTGGGCAGCGCGCCGGCCGTGATGGCGTAGGTGTAAGCACCCGTGCCACCCGAAGCCGTCAGCGCCTGGCTATAGGCCACGCCCTGCGTACCATTCGGCAGCGTGGTCGGGGCCAGCGTAATGGTGGGAGCCGTGATGGCAACCGTATAGGTGCGCGAACCGCTGTAGGGACCCGGGGCTGCCGAGTTGTCGGTGGCCGTTACCGTGAAGGAAAACGAGCCGCTGGCCGTGGGCGTGCCCGAAATCGTGCTGCCCGTGAGGGTCAGGCCGCTGGGCAGGGTGCCCGTGATGTTGTAGGTGTAGGTACCCGAACTACCCGAGGCAGTCAGCGTTGCGCTATAGGCCACGCCTACCGTGCCGCCCGGCAGCGAGGCCGGGGCTACCGTGATGGTGGGGGCCTGGAACTGCACGCTCACCGAGTTGCTGGCCGTGTTGCCCGTGGTGGCGGCGTCCTGGGCCACGTTGGCAGCCAGGCTCACCGTTACGGTACCCGTCGTGGTGGGCGTCACAGTGAAGGTGTAAGGACCCGCACCGCTGCCGCTAAAGCTGCCCGTGGTCACCGCGCCGCCCGTCACCGATACGTCCGTGGCCACGAAGCTCGTGCCTACGCTCTGCGAGAAGCTCACCGAGAACGGAATGGGCGAAGTGCTGGTCGGGCTGGCTGAAGTCGTGCTCACCGTGGCCGTCAGGGCCGGGGCGTAGCGCAGCGTATAGGCTGCCGGCGCCGCCGTGTTGAAGTTGCCGGCCGCGTCCTGGGCCACGTTGGCGGGCACGTTCACCGTCACGGTGCTGCCAATGCCGCTGGGCGTCACGCTGAAGGTGTAGGGACCCGCGCCGCTGCCGCTAAAGCTGCCCGCCACGATGCTACCGCCCGTCACCGACAGGTCGCCCTGCACGAAGCTGCCGTTCACCGTCTCCGAGAAGGTTACCGAGAAGGGAATCGGCGTGGTGCCCGTGCTGCCGCCCGAGGTACCGGCCGACGAGCTGATGCTCACCATCGGGACCTGCGTGTCCACCGTGAAGGTGATGGTCGGGCTGTTCGCGCTCACCGAGGAATTTGGGTTCTGCGCCGTGGCGTACACTTGGTAGACGGCGTCGGGGAAGGGAACCGGCCCGACGCTGAAGCTGCCGCCGGCTGTGGCCGTAATCGGCGAGGCCGGCTGGAAGGCCCCACCGTTCTGGCTAGAGTAGAGCACCACCTGGCTGTTGGCCGGGGCCGTGCCGCTGATGGTCACGCCCTGGTTGGTGAAGCTGTTGTTGGCCGGCGAGGTGATAACCGGGGCCGCCGTGGCGGGCTGGTTATTAATGGTCAGGGAGTAGGTGCGCGACCCAAGATAGGGGCCACCGCCGGTCGAAGCATCCGTTGCCGCTGCCGTGAAGCTGAACGTGCCACTGGCCGTGGGCGTGCCCGACAGGGTGCCGTTGCCGGCCAGCGTCAGGCCCGAAGGCAGCGCGCCGCCTATGATGGAGAAGCTATACGGAGCCGTACCACCCGAAGCCGTGAGGGTCTGGCTATACGCTGCGCCCGCCGTGCCCGTTGGCAGCGTCGTCGGCGACACCACAATAATGGGAGCGGCAATGACCAGCGTGTAGCTGCGCGAGCCGCTGAACGGGCCCGGCGTGGCCGAGGCATCGGTGGCCCGCACCGTGAAGGTGAACGAGCCGCCCGCCGTGGGCGTGCCCGACAGCACCCCCGCCGACGAGAGCGTCAGGCCCGCCGGCAGGGCGCCGGCCGTGATGGCGTAGGTGTAGGGAGCCGTAGCACCCGAGGCCGTAATGGTTTGGCTGTAGGCGATGCCCACCGTGCCGCCCGTCAGCGACCCGCTGGCCGGGGCCACCGTCACCACGGGCGCCGCCGAAGTCAGCGAGTAGGTGTTTGAGGCCGTGTTGCCGTTGCTGGCCGCATCTTGGACCGAATTGGTGAACACAAATACCGATGTCACCGTGCCGGGCGTATTCGGCGTCACGTCAAAGGTATAGGTCGAGTTGGCGGGCGTGGTGCCGGTCACCACGGTCGGGCCGCTCGTTACCGTGCCGTTGGTCACCGATAGGTCACCCGATACGAAGCCCGACACGCCTTCCGAGAAAGTGGCCGTGAACGCGAAGGGCGTCGCTACGTTGGTGCTGCCGCTGGGCACGTTTGAGGTGAGGAGCACCGACGGGCGCGTTTTGTCCACCGTGAAGGTGTTAGTGTTCGAGCTGGCGCTCACCGACGCGCCTGCGGTCTGGGCCGTGGCATACACCTGATAGGTGCCATCGGTGAACGGATAGGGGCCGAAGCTGAACGTGCCATCGGTCTGGGCCGTGGCGGTGAAGGGCGAGCCACTGACCGCCGTGCCACCCTGCGAAACGTAGAGCAACACCGTGCTGCCCGCCGGGGCCGTGCCGCTGATGGTCACGTCCTGGTTGGTGAGGCTGCCGTTGGCCGGCGCGGCAATCACCGGCGCCGCCGTCACCGGCTGCGCGTACTGCACGCTCACCGTGTTGCTGGCCGAGTTGTTGGTGTTGTTGGCGTCCTGGGCCACGTTGGCGGCCAGGCTCACCGACACCGTGCCCGTCCCGGTGGGCGTCACGGTGAAGGTATAGGGGCCCGCGCCGCTGCCGCTGAAGCTGGCGGTGTTCAGCGTACCGCCCGTCACCGTCACGTCCGAAGCCGTGAAAGTGGTGCCCACGTTCTGCGTGAAGCTCACCGAGAACGGAAGTGGCGAGGTGCTGGTCGGGCTGGCCGGTCCGCTCACCGTCGCCGTCAGGGTCGGGGCAAACACGTTGAACGTAGCCGAGGTGAAGGCATTGTACGTGGTGGCCGAGTTGGGCTGGATGACCCCGATAAACACGTTGTCGAGGCCGTCGTTAAGGAATACGTTCACCACCTGGTCTTCCACGCCCGACTGGTTGCCGCGCTGCGCGGCCACAAAGCCCACCTGGTAGGTGCCGGTGGGCACGGCCAGCCGCTGGGTCGTGCTGCCGCTGCTGCCGCCGGACGATTGCAGGAAGGCCACGAAGCTGTTCGGGGCGGGCTGGCCGGAGCTGGCCGGAGCGAAGCCGCCGCCGCCGATGCGGGCGATGCCCGACTGCGAGGCAAACGCCCAGGGCGCCGCCGACAGCCCGGTGCTGGGGTATAAAAAGTCGTTCCCGCCCAGGTTGTTGGTTTCAAACCCGCCGTTCTGCAGCGCGTTGGCCACGGGCGTGCTCGTGCCATTCTGCACCACCTGCACCCCGTCCACGAAGGCCGTCACGTCGCTTCGGCCGCTGGGGCTGCCCCCGGCTTGCAACACCAACTGCGGGCCGGCGGGGAAGCTCTTGGTGATGGTATAGGTTTCGCCCGCCGTGTAGGGCACGTTTGCTATCGCGGGCGTCGTGCCCGTGCTGTTGGCCACGTCCAGGCGCAGGGTCCCGTTGCCGGTGCCCGTGGTCACCGTCACCGTGTAGGTCGTGCCTGAAGTGGTCGACACGCTGAACACCGAAGCGCCGCTGATGCTCCCGCTCGTGATGGTGGGCGTGAAGTTGTTGGGCGTCAAGCCCGCCACGCTGCCCGAGAACACCACTTGGTAACGCACCTGGGCCGTGGCCGTGGGCGAAGGCGTCAGGCGCGTGACCGAGACGACGGTTACGCTCTGGCTAATGGTGTAGGTCTGGCCGCCGGTGAAGCCGCCACTCAGAGCGTTGCCCGCCGCGTCGGTGATGCCCGAGCCGCTGCTCTTCACGTCGAGGCGCACCGCGCCGTTGCCGTTCACGCCGGTCACCGTCACGTCGTACTGCGTGCCGCTGCTGCCGCTCACCGAGGCCACGCTGGCGATGGTGCCGGTGGTGCTGCCGGTGGTCGTCACGAAGGTGAAGCTGGCGGTGGTTACGCCCGTCACAGCTTCGCTAAAGGTCACGCGGTACGTCAACGAAGTGGCGTTGGTGGGGTTGGCCGTCGGGCTCTGGCGGTTGCTGCTGCTCACCGTCGGGGCCACCCCGTCGACCAGGATGCCGGCCGTCGAGGGGACGCCGTTGAGGGTCAGGAGGGCGTTGTTGCCCAGCGCGTCGCGCAGGGTGCCGCCGTTCAGCGCCAGCGCGCCCAGCGCGATGCCGTCCGTATCCTGGTCGCCGCTCTGCACGGTGTAGCTGAAGACCAGCGCCGCAGTGCCGGTACCCGAGACGTAGGCGGCCTGCCGGGCAGTCGCGCCGAAGGTCAGGGCCAGCTGCGGGGTGCCCGTCACGGTCACGTTTTCCGAGAAGTTTGCCGTGAAGCTCAGCGTCTGGCCGACGCGGTAGGTGCCGTTGGCCGGCACCGTCACGCTCGTCACCGCCGGGCCATCCTTATCGATGCTGTATACTTCGCCGCTGGTGTAGGGCACGTTGCTCACGCCGGGCGTGAGGCCGGTGCTGTTGTTCAGGTCCAGGCGGAGGGTGCCGCTGCCGGTGCCGGTATTCACCGTCACGGTGTAGGTAGTGCCCGAGCCCGATACGCTGCTCACGCTGGGCGTGGTGCCCAGGGTGCCGGTGGTCGTCAGGGTGAAGTTGCTGGTCGTCAGGCCCGTCACGCTGGCCGCGAAAGTCACCGTGTACTGCACGCTGGCGGCGTTGGTGGGGTTGGTGCTGGCCCGCACGATGGACGAAACGGTCGTTGGTATCGGCGTGCCCGTTATCTGGATGTTGTCGAAGGCAATTTCTTCGCTGCTGTTGTCGCCCACTTCCACCCGGAAGCTCACGTTGGTGCCGGCCACCGCGGCGGGCAGCGTGATGTCCACGTCCTGCATGGTGGTGGTCAGCAACAGGCCGGAGGCGCTGCCGTCCTGGCGCAGCCCCCCGTTATTCAAGCCCGTGAAGTTGCCCGAAGGGAAGGCCTGCCAGCCCGCGCCGTTGTTCAGGTTGTAGGAGAAGCGCAGAAAGTCGTCGGTGGAAAAAGGACTGGGGGAGGTGGCGGCGGCCTTGAGCTTAAAGTGCAGGTTGGTGAAGCCGGTGGTATTCACCGGGGCCAACTGCAGTACGCCGCCAAGCGGCGTCGCGATGTTGTTGCCCGCCGTGGGCAGTCCGTCGCTCGACGCGGGCAGGAAGAATTCCTTAGTGCCTTTGCCGTAAAAGTAGCCGCTGCCCTGGACCTGGCTGAAGACGGTGGTGGAGTTGAACGTAGCGCCGGGGGCACCCGTCAGCCGCACAAAGCCCTGCGTGCCGGAGGTAGCCGTGTTGGAGCCGTAGGTCGTGCCTTCGCCGTCATCCTCGAAGTCCTCGGTGAAAGGCAGCCCCACCGCGTCATTGAGCTTGGCCGTCACCACCACGTTGCGGCTCAATACCACACTGGTATTTGCGCCGTCGCTGACCGTAAATGCGAAACTACGCGTCCCGCCGCGGGCGGCCGTAGAGGTGGTGTTGCGGTATCTCACCGACAGCAGCAGGTTCTGGTAATTGGTTTCCGATGAAGAGCCGATAAAAGCCAGCGCGCCGTTGGTGCTGTTGGCCGCATCGAACGTGATATTGCTGCCGTTGGGAATCGTGTAGGTCAGCTCGTCCTGCGCCGCCACGCGGGTGCCGTTCGTGAAGATGACTTTGGCGGCACCCAGCGTAGTGCCGGAGGGATTGTCGGCGGTCAAAGTACTGAAAATGGGCAGCGCCGCGGCCCCTTCCGCATAAGCCCGGTCACCGGTGTCGGTGGTAGTTAGGTTCGGGCGGACGGTGGTGGCCTGGTCACCCGTTACCCGGATGTTGTCAAACCCGATTTCCGTGCCCGACTGGTTATCGTCAACCTCTACGCGGATAAACAAAAAACCCGTGCCGCTCCCAATCGGAAAATCATAACTGACGAAGGATGTGGTTAGGGGCCCTCCTACGTTGACGCCGTTTATGAACTTGTACCATAGGCTGGTAGCAGTATTGACCCCGCCCTTGAATTCACCGGCTGTTATGAAACTGGAAGATGTCGGAACGGTGTTCGTCGGGCTATAAGCGTATTGAATACGCAGGTGGTCGTCCGCGGTAGCAGTACCGCTGGTACCACCGCGCGGGTCCGTGGCCAGAATCTTGACCACGATGTTGTTGTAGTTCCCCGCGTTGGGTATTGCGTTGAGCGTCACCGTTGCTGCGGGTATGGTGCGGTTGAAATCCCTTACCCCTTCCGCCGCCCAGAACCAGGAGCCATCGGGCGTCGGCGATTGAACCGGGTTCCCAAATCCCGTCTTCGGATTGGTCGTGCGGGTGAAATAGACGCTGTTGGACGTGGTATTGGAGAAGCTACTAGTGTAGCCGTAGTCGCTACCACTGGCCTCGAAGCTTTCCTTGATGTTCAACTGAGCCCAGGCGCTGCCGGAAAGTAGAAGCAGTAACCAGAGGATTAAATGTTTTTTCATAAAAAAATATTTGAAAGGATGAAACGAATGCACTATGTAGGTCAAGGATTTACCTGATTTTAGCTTGTCTTTTTTAGGAGAATCAGTTCAGCATCTCGCCGACGCCCACCCCAAGCTGCAGGAGCTGCGCCCCGGTGAAGTAGCCTTCTTCCAGGGCCACCATGTCGAGGCGCAGGGCTTCATTCTTGCCGCACGCTACCCAGATGCCGGCCGCCGCATCGGCGTGGAGCACCGTACCGGGGGGCACCGGGCCGGTAGCGGCGTTGGGGTGGGGCAGCACGCTCAGCAGGCGCAGCGGCTGGCCGCGCAGGGTGGTCAGCGCGCCCCGGTTCCAGGGGTTGGCGGCGCGCACCAGTCGCTCAATGGCCGCGGCCGGCTCCGTCCAGCGCACCGATACATCGGCCAGGGCCGGGCGCGGCCAGTAGCGGGCCCGGGCCTCGTCCTGGGGCACGGGCGGCAGGGGCGGCGCCTCGCCGCGCAGGCTGGCCAGCAGGCGCAGGGCCACGGGGGCGGCTTGCAGCGCCAAGCGGGCCCGGTGCAGCCCGTGCGTATCGGCTGGCCCAATGGGTACGGGCTCGGCCAGCAGCACGGGGCCGGTATCAAAGTCGGCGTCCATGCGGTGCACGGTCACGGCGCCGGCTGGTTCGCCGTTGCGCAGCTGCCAGAACAGCGGCTCCGGGCCGCGGTAACCGGGCAGGGCGGCCAGGTGAAAATTGAGGAAGCCCAGCGGCGGCACCGCCAGCAGCGCCGCCGGAATGCGCCAGGGCAGCGTAAACACCAGCACCGCCGCCGGCTGCAGCTCCCGCAGCCAGGCCGCCAGCTCCGGCGCCAGCCGGGGCCGGGCCAGGCGCACCACGGGCAGGCCCAGCGTGGCGGCCTGCTCAGCCAGCTGCTCGGTGGCATCGAGCGGAGCGCAGCGGGGCACGGCCACGCCCGCCACGGCACCCTGGGCCGCCAAGGCCTGGAGAGCAGGCCAGCCCAGTTCGTTGCTGATGATAACGGCTACTTGCATATGATAGGAGGCAGGAAAGCCCGCCGCCAATCAACCGCGCTGGCCACCGGCAGCAGACGGGCTGCTACCCTGGCCGGCGCGGTTGGTTGGCGGCGGAGCCAAAGCATTAGCCGCGCGAGGGGTAGATGCCCGTTATGGCAATGGCGTAGTTCATTGCCATCAGGGGCTGGCGGTTTTCGTGGGGCTGGCTGCCGCCGCTGTTGTCCGTGTTGCCCGTAAACTGCCCGCCCAGGGTCGTGTTGGCCGAGCCATTGGCGTACTGGTTGCCCTGGTTGGCAGGGGGAGCCGGATACGTATTGGAGGGCGACTTGCTGTCGGCCGAGTCCGCCGTCTTCACCGTGCCCGAGAAGGCGTGCTGGTGCGCCGGTATCTGGTTGGCGTTTAGCGCTACCGATTCGGTGCCGGCCACCTGGCCCATCGCGTAGTTGGCGCCGCTGGCCGTCGACTGGCCCTGGCCCAGAATTACGCGGCCGCGCAGGTCGGGCAGCCTGAACGTAGTCACGCCGTCGCCGCCGTAGGTGGTGCCGAGTAGCGAAAACAAGGCCTGGTTCTGGTTAACGGGCAATGTCTGGCCCTGGCAGAGCAGCCAGCCTTTCGGCGGAAAGTTGAAGCTCATGAGGCGAATCTCGCCGAGGAATATACCGTCCATGTGGTTGGGAGCAAATACGAGGTGGGAGAGAAGCTATTGTTGCGACGGGTAGATGCCGTACAAGGCAATGATGTAGCTCGTCGCCAACACGGGCTGAATGTTGAGGTGCGGCGCGCTGCTGCCCACCGGGGTAGTTTGGCCAGTCACGGAGCCGGGGGCCAGGGTGGCATTTGCCCCCCCAGATGGGCTGGCGTATTCACTTGTTCCATTGCTCCCGAACTGGTTGTTGTCGGGCGTATTGGCGGGCGTGCCGCCGTTCATCGCGCTGATGGAGCTGCTGACCGGGTGCGCATGCGTCGCCATGTTCAGGGTGGTCAGCGTCACGCTCTCCACGCCCGCACTCATTCCCATTGGGTAATTGGTACCCGTAGCGGCCACGCCCTGGCCTACCACCACCCGGCTTTGCAGGTTGGGCAGGGCAAAGGTCGTTTGCCCGTCGCCGCCGTAAGTCGTGCCGACCAGCTGAAACAGCGCGGGGTTTTCACTGATACTGACCAGGCTGCCGTTGCAGAACGCCCAACCTTCCGGGGCGAAGTTGCCGGCAAAAACGCGGATTTCACCAACGTAGTTATCCATAAGAAAAGCTGCTTAAAAGTCAGGGGTTAGGAACGGGGCGGGAAAACGCCCACCAGGCAGATGATGTAGTTCATGGTCAGGTAGGGCATCATGTTGCTGTGCGCCTGCCCGCCCCCGCTTGGGCTGGAAGTGCCCTTGATAATGCCCTGGCCCATGGTTTTGCTGCCGACTTCTTCCCCGTACTGGTTGACGTTTGTTGTAGCCAGAAAATTATTGCTGGGGCTGGTATTATCCGCTGGGCCGTCAAAGACCGGCAGCGTGCCGTTGATGGAGTGGAGGTGGGCCGGAATCTGCGTCATATCCAGCGTGACGCCCTCACTGCCTACGGCCGCGCCCCGCGGGTACGTCGATAGCCCCGGGCCCTGCCCCGCGTTGACGATGGCCCGGCCGCAGAGGTTCGGCAGGGCGAAGGTGGTCGTGCCATTGCCGCCGTACGTCGTGCCCAGAATCGAGAACAGGGCCGTATTCGACCGGATTTGCATAATCTGGCCCTGGCATAAGGCCCAGTTCTGCGGCGCGAAATTGAACCCGACGGCGCGGATTTCGCCTACGTAAGCTTCCATGTAAGAATGAAGTGAAGAGGGTGAAAAAGTAGAGAGAAAAAGATTTTGCCGGGATTAAAGCAGTGAAAGTGACGGTAGCAGCATGATGATAGCAGCCCAGCAATGGGCGCTGCCCCCGCAGTTGCATCAAGTGCTTCCGGTTTGCGAGTAGCCACCTGCTTTCATAGCGTCTGCAAAATGATGCAGTCGGCTTCAGCTTCGCAAGGCCCGGGCATCCCCTATTTGAGGTATAGGCCGGGCCGGCAATGGCTGCCTGGGCACCGGCTGAAAGCGGTTAAAACGTAGTGCTTTTTCATTGGGAAGTGCATTGAGGGAGAAGGAAGGATATGCAAGAACCACCCGTTGCAACTTGCATCAATAATCCACCAGACAAGGCTTTTTTTCCTAAAAACGGGTGTAGACAAAGTGTGTACACATTTTTCAAATACCTGTCATTCAATGGTTTATTTTTTCATTACGGCTGTTAATACCGCCAACCAGACGCCCTCGCTTACGGAGTGCCACCGGCCGTGGCGTCGCGCTTCGCGGCCCGTCGCTCCCAGTGTCGAATAAGATGGTAGTGGCCGCCAGCAGGGTTGCGCATAGAGGCGTGGCAACCTGAACCAGCCTTGCGGAAGGCGCACAAAGCACCGGCGACGAATAAGCGAACGGCCACCAGTTCTGGCAGCGAATGTCCCATCGGGTTGCACCATTCCGGGCGCGTCGACCCGTTGCGGTACGGGGCCCGGCAGGCACAAAGCAGCGCACCACCGGCAGCGGCTTAAAGATGACTTGCAGAGTGGGTAGCCTCATGCGAAAGCAACGGTGTGGAGCGTAGAAATGACGCGATGCGGAACCGCAGCGACTTGCCTGTGAAAGCAAAATCCACATAAATGTAGTATGGATTTTTTGCTTTCATATATTAATTTACACGAATCTGGCAAATTCACTCCGTCTTGACAAAAATAGTCAAATTGGCGACGAAATTCATTAATCGCCAGTTGAACTACTGTATCCAGCCGTTGAAGTTATTCTATGGCTGGTACGCTGGCAACTTCATACAGCAGAAGCCTGGAATCGGTATATCAACACCTAGTAGTGGTATGTGCGCTACCCCCCGGCTCATAAGGTCAGCCTGGGCGGCTACACGCGCCGGTCAGCTTGCTCTGTTACCCCTTAAAATCAAAAGTCCCGGCCGCTGACGCGACCGGGACTTTCCCAACGAACCGAACTTGGCTGCTACCCCAGCGCCGTCACGCCGGGCAGCTCCTTGCCTTCCATGTACTCGAGCAGCGCGCCGCCGCCGGTGCTGATGTAGCTCACCTGCTCGCCGAAGCCCAGTTGCTGCACGGCCGCCGCCGAGTCGCCCCCGCCGATGAGCGAGTAGGCGCCGCCGGCCGTGGCCTCGGCAATGGCGCGGGCCACAAACTCGGTGCCCAGCGAGAAGTTGCTCATCTCGAACACACCCATCGGGCCGTTCCAGAGGATGGTTTTGCTCTGGCGGATGATGTCGGCGAAGGCTTCGCGCGACTCAGGGCCGAGGTCGAGACCCATCCAGCCGTCGGGGATGCTGTGGTTGCTGGCCACGTCCACGTTGGCATCGTTGGCAAACTTGTCGGCGATAAGCGAGTCGCCGGGCAGCACCAGGTTCACGCCCTTGTCTTTGGCTTTCTGGATGAGCTGGCGGGCCAGGTCCACCTTATCAGCTTCGAGCAGCGAGCTGCCCACGTGGCCGTTTTCGGCCACCGCGAAGGTGTAGGCCATGCCGCCGCCAATGAGCAGGTTATCAACCTTGTCGAGCAATTTTTCGATGATGAGAATCTTGTCCGAAATTTTGGCCCCGCCCATGATGGCGGTGAAGGGCCGCTCGGCGTTTTCGAGCACCTTTTTGGCGTTGTCGATTTCGGATTGCAGCAGGTAGCCGCCCACGCGGTCGTGCGGGGCAAAGTTGTTGGCCATCACGGCCGTGGAGGCGTGGGCGCGGTGGGCGGTGCCGAAAGCGTCGTTCACGTACACGTTGCCGAGGGCGGCCAGCTTGGCGGCGAAGGCCGGGTCGCCGGCTTCTTCTTCCTTATAGAAGCGCACGTTGTCGAGCAGCAGCACCTCACCGGGCTGCAGGGCCGCCGCTTGCTGGGCAGCTTCGGCCCCGAGCACGTCGCCGCCAAACTTCACCTCGCGGCCGTACTCCTGCGAGAGGCGCTGCACCAGGGCTTCGAGCGAATACTTTTGCTCGAAACCGCCCTTGGGCCGGCCCAGGTGCGACAGCAGCACCACCGAGCCGCCGTCGTTCAGGATTTTCATCACCGAGCGGGTGGCCATGCGGATGCGCGTGTCGTCGGTAATGCGCAGGTCTTTGTCGAGCGGCACGTTGAAGTCGACGCGCATCACGGCGCGCTTGCCGGCGAAGTTGTAGGTGTCGAGGGTGTTCATGTTGATAGGTTCGTGAGGTGGTGGTTGAAAGAGGAAGCGGCAGCGGCCAGCGGGTGCCGCCGGGCCATAGCCTGGGCGAAAGTACGGGGGAGTTGGCGGCCGGGTGTATCTTGGGGCACACCTTTTTTTCGTGCTGCTATGCCATCTCGCCGGAAATTTCTGCACGCTTCCGCCGCCGGCCTGGCCGGGTTGGCGACCGCGCCGCTGGCCGGGGCGGCCCTCCCTCCTGCCCCGGCCCAGGGCCGCCCCGTGGTGATTTCGACCTGGGACGCGGGCCTGAACGCCAACCGCGGCGCCTGGAAAATCCTGGGCCCCGGCGGCTACGCCCTCGATGCCGTGGAGGCCGGTGTGATGGTGACTGAGGCCGAGCAGAACTGCTGCGTGGGCCTGGGTGGCAACCCCGACCGCGACGGCATCGTGACGCTCGACGCCTGCATTATGGACGATAAGTACAACTGCGGCAGCGTGGCCGCGCTCGAGCGCATCCGGCACCCCGTCAGCGTGGCGCGGCGCCTCATGGAGCGCACCCCGCACGTGATGCTGGTGGGGGCCGGCGCCCAGCAGTTTGCCGTGGCCCAGGGCTTCGCGCTGGAGCCGGCGCAGCTGAGCCCCGATGCTGAGAAGGCTTACGCCGAGTGGTTGAAAACCAGCCAGTACAAGCCCATCATCAACATCGAAAACAGCAAAATCCGCCCCACCGGCCCGGTGGGCGGCCCGCAGAACCACGACACCATTGCCATGCTGGCCATGGACGCGCAGGGCCGGCTCAGCGGCAGCTGCACCACCAGCGGCATGGGCTTCAAGATGCGCGGGCGGGTGGGCGACTCGCCCATTATCGGCGCGGGCCTGTTCGTAGACCCTACGGTAGGCGCGGCGGCCGCCACCGGCCAGGGCGAGGACGTCATTCGCATGGCCGGGGCGCACACCGTGGTAGAGCTGATGCGCCAGGGCCGCTCGCCGCAGGCCGCCTGCCGCGAGGCTGTGGCGCGCATCGCGGCCATCAAAGGCGCGCAGGCGAAGGATATTCAGGTGGCCTTTATTGCGCTGAACGCGCAGGGCGAATCGGGTTCGTTTGCGCTGCAGAAGGGCTTCAGCTACAGCCTGAGCACGACCGACACACCGGTGCTACACGCCAGCGAGTTTTTGTTGAAATGAGCCGGTCCGGACTTTAGGCCAGCGGGCTGGTTGTTGGGGGCGCGGACTACAAGTCCGCGCTACGGGTTCTTACCTTTGCTGCACTTATGAAAATCGGTATTTTTTTCGGGGGCACTTCGCGCGAGCGGGAAATTTCCTTCGCCGGCGGCCGCACCGTGTTTGATAACCTGGACAAGGCGCTGTTTCAGCCCGTGCCCATCTTCGTCGATAGCCTCGGGCAATTCATTCTGCTCGACTGGCAGTACATCTATAAAGGCACCATTCGGGACTTCTACCCGCCGGTGAGCTCGCAGCCGCCGTCGCTGCACCACTTGCAGGTCTACATCGAAAGCCTAGGCGAGCTGAGCCACGACGAGCGGTTTGAGGCCATTGCCAAGGTGGGCCGCAAGATTGACGCCGAGCAACTGCCGCTGCTGATGGATTTCGCCTTCCTGGCCCTGCACGGGCCGGGCGGTGAAGACGGCGCCATTCAGGGCCTGCTGGAGTGGCTGGGAATTCCCTATTCGGGCTCCGGCATTCTGCCCTCGGCGTTTGGTATTGATAAAATCGCGCAGAAAAACCTGCTGAAGGCGCTGGGCCGGCCCACGCCCGACTTCCGCGTCATCACGGCCGAGGAGTGGGACCGCACCGACCACGCCGCCACCCTCGCCTACCTGGTGCGCGCGCTGGGCCTGCCGCTGGTATTGAAGGCACCCCGCCAGGGCTCGAGCATCGGCGTGAGCATTCTAAAAACGGATGATTTGGCCAAGTTCGAGGCCGCCATCGAGCGCAGCCTGTTCCGCAAAACCCTGACGCGGGCCGACTGGCAGCGCCTGGGCGCGCAGGACAAAGTGGCTTGGGTGCAGCACCTCACCGACATCCGCGAAGGTATCGGCCTGCCCGTGGTGCTGAACGAGCAGTTTGGCCCCGCCGCCATCGACGGCCCGGCCGACGACTCGCAGCTGGCCGAAGCGCCCGGCACCCAGCAGATTTTCCACCCCGAAACCCTGCTCTACACCCTCGACCAGGTATTCGAAACCGCCGAAACCATTCGCCTGACCAACGTGGACGGTGAAACCCAGGTGCTGGTGGAAAGCTTCGTGGCCGGCCGCGAATTCTCGTGCATCGTGGTGGAAGACCCCGACGGCCTGCCGCTGGCCCTGCCGCCCACCGAGATTGTGAAGGGCGAGGAGATGTTCGACTACCGCTCGAAGTACCTGCCCGGCCTGGCCCGCAAGGTCACGCCCATCGACTTGCCGGAGGACAAGATTCAGGAAATCCGCGAGGCCTGCGAGGAGATGTTCCGCACGTTCGGCTTCCAGGTGTACGCCCGTTTGGACGGTTTCGTGGGGCACGACGGCCGACTGTTTTTGAATGACCCGAATACGACTTCGGGCATGCTGCCGGCTTCGTTCTTCTTCCACCAGGCGGCCGAAATCGGGCTGAACCCTAGCCAGTTTCTCACCTACCTCATTCGCACCTCGCTGGCTGCCCGCCGCCGCGCCGGCCTGCGCCCGGTGAAATTGGGGACGCTGCTACAGCAGCTCGACGCAGCCGTAGCCGGCCGCCAGCACGAGGCGACCGAACGCATTCGCGTAGCCGTAATTATGGGCGGCTACTCCTCCGAGCGCCACATTTCGGTGGAGAGCGGGCGCAACATTTATGAGAAGCTGAGCTCGTCGGCCAAGTACGCACCGGTGCCGGTGTTCCTCACCGGCTCGGCGCAGGAGCACAAGCTCTACGTGCTGCCCGTGAACGTGATGCTGAAGGACAACGCCGACGACATCCGCGAGAAGATTGAGCACGCCGAGGCCGGCGAGGCCCCGCACCCCATTCTGGCCCGCATTCGGCAGGAGGCCAGCATGATTACCAGCACCTACGCCGGGCAGGCGCTGGCCCAGCCGCGCCGCATCTCGTTCGAGGAGCTGGCCGGGATGGTCGATGAAGTCTTCATTGCTCTGCACGGCCGGCCTGGCGAGGACGGCGCGCTGCAGCAGGAGCTGGAGCGCTTCAACTTGCCCTACAACGGCTCGGGCGTGGCCAGCAGCAGCGTTACCATCAACAAGTTTGAAACCAACAAGCGCCTGCGCGAAGCCGGCCTGTTGGTGGCCGAGCACCGCATGGCCAACAAGCTGGAGTGGCAGGCCGACGCCGAAAGCTTCTACCGCGCGCTCGAAACGCAGTTCCCCTACCCTTTCATCGCCAAGCCCGCCGACGACGGCTGCTCGTCGGCGGTGAAGAAAATCAAGAACCGCGCGGAGTTGGAGGCTTTCAGCCAGCTGATTTTCCGCACCGAGGAAGACCTGATGCCCGGCCCGGCCGAAGTGCTGAACCTGGGCTTCAAAGAGGAATTCCCGCGCAAGGATGCCTTCTTGGTCGAAACCCTCATCAGCCGCGACGGGGCCGCGCACTTCCTCGAAATCACCGGCGGTTTGCTGACTTCGTATGATGAAGACGGGCAGCTCGACATCGAAGTATTCGAGGCCAGCGAGGCCCTGGCCACCGGCGAGGTGCTGAGCCTGGAGGAAAAGTTTCTGGCCGGCGAAGGCCAGAACATCACTCCCGCCCGCTACGACGTGGACCCGGTGGAGCGCCAGCGCATCTCGAACGAGGTGAAGGCCGTGCTGCGCCGCGTGGCCGAAGTGCTCGACATTCAGGGCTACGCCCGGATTGATGCCTTCGTCCGCGTGCGCCAGGAGGGCGAGGTAGAAGTGCTCATCATCGAGGTGAACTCGCTGCCGGGCATGACGCCGGCCACCTGCATTTTCCACCAGACGGCGCTGGCCGGCTACACGCCCTATCAGTTCATCGACCGGATTCTGGAGTTTGGCAAGGCGCGGGCGGCGAAAGCCGTTTCAGTCAATTAGAACGTCATGCTGAGCGCAGTCGAAGCATCTCTACCGTGCAACTAATCCCATTGATTGGGTTTACTATTGCGGTAGAGATGCTTCGGCTGCGCTCAGCATGACGGGCTTTCTTCTTTCAAATAGCTTCTAGCTTTCCCCCAATGGCTTTCCTCACCTCCAATACGCCGCTCGACGTTGTGAAGCACCTCGTGCTCATTGCCGTGGCGGGCCTGCTGCTCGTGCTGGGCTTTTTCTACGTGTACCTGCCCGTGAGCACCCACCACGGCGAAACCATCACGGTGCCCAAGGTGACGGGCATGAACGTGGCCGACCTCGAAGCCTACCTCGACGAGCGCAACCTGAACTACTTCGTCGACGACTCCAGCTACAGCCCCAACATCCGCCCCTTCACGGTGCTGGTGCAGGACCCCGCCCCGGGCGAAAAGGTGAAGGAGGGCCGCAAAATCTACCTGCAGGTGAGCATGAAGAACCCGCCGGTGATTAAGATGCCCAAGCTCACCGACGGCTCCTCGAAAAACGCCATGCTCATCCTCAAAAGCTACGACCTGGTGGTGGGCCAGATTCAGCTGGTGCCCGACCTGGCCTCGGGCGCGGTGCTGAAGCAGCTGGTGAACGGCAAGGAAATCGCGCCCGGCGCGGCCATCGCCAAAGGCACTAAGGTGGACCTCGTGGTGGGCGACGGCCAGGGCAACCAGACGTTTGCCGTGCCCAACCTCATCAACATGCCCGAAGACGAGGCCGTGACCTTACTCGTGGGCCAGGGCCTGCAAAAAGGCGAAGTGTTTGAGCAGCCCGCCGAAGACGGCCAGACGCGCGGCACGGTGGTGCGCCAGCGTCCTGCCGCCGGCCCCGATGCCACCATTCGCATGGGCCAGCTGGTTGATATCTGGATTGCGAAGTAATTGGCCGCTTTGGCCGGCTGCAATGTTCCGCCGCAAGGGGCGCGAGGCGCAGGCCGCGCGCCCCTTGCACTTTTTACCCCGCCTCCGTCGTTAGCTCCCCAAACCTTAGCCCTATGCTGACACCTTTCCGCTCGCTGCCCCGCTTGTTGCCGCTGTTATGTGCCCCACTGCTGTTGTTGCTGCTGCAAGCGGCTCCGGCCACGGCGCAGGTGCTCTCTTCGGGGCCGCTCACGGCCGACCCGGGCCGGGCGCAGTACGCCCCCAGCGCTACCCTACAGGCCCAGTACCGCACGGCGGCGCTCAGCCTGCCGTTTTTTGATGATTTTACGACCCCGCTCGAGGGCAACCCCAGCTCCAAAAACTGGCTGCCCAGCGGCGGGGCATTCGTGAGCAACCGGCTGGCGTTGCTGCCGCCCACCCGCGGCGCGGCTACCCTCGACGGCCTGCGCGCCAACGGCCAAGTGTACGGGGCCAGTAGTTTCAACGGCCCCATCGATTCGCTGACTTCGCAACCCATCAACCTGGGTAACCTGGGCACCAGCGACCAAGTGTACCTGAGCTTTGCCTGGCAGGCAGGCAACATTGCCGCCGTGCCGGGGTCGAACCGGCCCGGCAACCCCGTGCGCCTGGAATTATTCGTGAAAACCAATACGGGCACCTGGGAGAGCAAGTGGTTTTACAACGCCGTGAGCCGGCGTACCGGCTTCAGCCAGGTGGTTATCGACCTGAACCAGACCAAGTACCTGCACGGCGACTTCCAGTTCCGCTTCGTGGCCAGCGGCAACCCCGGCAGCAATTCCGACACTTTCAGCGTCGACTATGTGCTGCTTGACCGGAGCCGCAGCCGCGGCCTCACCGACACGACTTTCACGGACGTGGCCACCGGCGCGGGCCTGGTCGGCAGCTCGCCCTCGGGTGGGTTGCGCAGCCCGTTGCGCCGCTTCACGGCCATGCCGGTGTGGCAGTACAACGCCGCCAGCCCGCCCAGCAGCGAGCTCAACCCGCGCCTGGGGGTGAACGTGAGCAACCTGAGCGGCACGGCTTCGCCCTTGTCGGTCGATGTAACGGGTACCGTGCGTGACCTGACGGCCGGCACCACCATCGGCTCCTGGCTGCAAACCTCGACGCTGGTGCCGGGCAACGCGCGCCAGTCGCCCATTACCGGCTCGGCGGCCAGCCAGCCGCTGCCCGTGTCGGCCACGCCCAAGCGCCTGCGCTACACCCTGGCGTTGAACTCGCGCGAAACCATTCCGCGCACCCTCGCCAATGATACCATCTTCCGCGATGTGGAACTGAACAACTACTACGCCTACGACGATGGCACGGCGGAAAACACCACGTTCCTGCTGCCCTACCCCAACGGCCCACAGCTGGCCATTGCCTACCGCTTCGATGTGAACCAGCCCGACTTTGTGCGCGGCCTGCGCCTGGTGCCCGTTTTTACACCCGATGACACGGGCAGCCGCCAGGTAACCATCAGCGTGTGGGGCGACAAGAACGGATTGCCCGACGATGCCAACATCCTGCGCTCGAAAACCTACGTGATTCCGGCTGCTTATCCGGCGGGCTGGAAATACTTTCAGATTGATTTCGACCAGCCCGTCCCCGTTTCGGGCACGTTCCACGTAGGTTTTTCGCAGCCCAGCACCGGCCGTACCCTGCCCTACGGCCTCGACCTGAACAGTACGGTTCCGCCGCGCCACCTCTTCGCCCGCAGCAATACCGGCCAATGGGATTCCATTCGCTACCAGGCGCAATACGGAGCCCCACTGATGCGCCCGGTGATGACCAACAACGTGGCCACCGCCACTACTCCGGCCGCCGAAGCGGCGGCCTTCGCCCTCTACCCCAACCCGGCCCACGGAGCAGTGCGCGTAGCCGGCCCCGCCTTTGCCCGCGCCGCCGTGCTCGACGCCGTGGGCCGCGTGGTGTGGCAGCAGCCCGCCGCCGAAGCTGGCCAGTCGCTGCTAGCGCTGCCCTCGCTGCCGCCGGGCGTGTACCTCGTGCGCCTCGCGCTGGCCGACGGCCGCACCGTGGCCCAACGCCTGCTACTGGAATAATCAGGAAAATAAACGAGCGTTATGCCGCGCGTAGCGAAGCATTTCTTCCAATTCATAAACACGAAAAAGGCCCGCCGGACAATCCGGCGGGCCTTTTTCGTGGCTGCTTAAGCTTCGCGAGTCGCTTAGTTAGCGGGCATCAAAACCGTGTCGATTACGTGAGTAATGCCGTTGCTCGACGCCACGTTGGGGATGGTGACGGTGCTCATGCCGCCTTTGGCGTCTTTCAGCATCACGCTGTTGCCGCTTTTCATCACGGTCAGGGTTTCGCCTTCTACGGTGGTCAGGGTTTGGCCATTCTTCAGGTCCGAAGCCATCAGGCGACCGGGCACCACGTGGTAGGTCAGTATTTTGGTGAGCGTGGGCTTCATTTCGGGCGTCACCAGCGAGTTCACGGTGCCGGCGGGCAGCTTATCGAAGGCGGCGTTGGTGGGCGCGAATACAGTGAAGGGGCCGGCGCTTTTCAGGGTTTCGACCAGGCCGGCGGCTTTCACGGCGGCCACCAGCGTGGTGTGGTCGGAGCTGCCCATGGCGTTGTCCACAATGTCCTTGTCGGCCGTCATCATTGCGCCGCCTACCATCACGCCTTTGCCCATGCCCATGGAGCCTTGCATCGGCTTGGTTTTGGCTTTCATTTTATCGCCGGCATCCGACTTGCCTTTCACTTTCATTTTGCCGTCGTCCGCCATTTTGGTTTTGGTGGTCATGCCGTCGGCTTTGGTTTTGGTCTTTTCGTCGTCGCCTTTGGTTTTCATGTCCTGGGCAAACGCGGGGGCCGAGCAGGCAACGGTGAGGGCGAGGGCGGTGAAGATGGTTTTCGTGTTCATGGGGTGAGTGTTGAGGGTGAGAGTATGGTTGAGCTATACGGCCAAAGCGCTGTATTTGGTTTTTTATTCACCCAACCCCTTCATCCTCTGCTCATAAATCAGCTCCGCCCCTTACCGGCGCGGCTTCGACACGGAGAACGGCGCATCGGCGGGCGCGGTGCCGCGCCCGGTATTTGGCGCGGGCACCATCTCAAAATCCAGCGTCGCCCCCTGCACCAGCGCCGCGTGGCTGAGCCAGTTGCGCCCGTACGCCTGCCCGTTGAGCCGCAGCGCGCCCACGTAGCGGTTGGCGGCCGAGTTCTGCGGCGCGTTCAGCACCACGTTTTTGCCGGCGGGCAGGTGCAGCGTCACCTTCGGGAAAAGCGGCGCGCCCAGCACGTACTGGTCAGTAGCCGGGCACACGGGGTAGAAGCCCAGGGCCGAAAACACGTACCAGGCCGAGGTCTGGCCGTTGTCTTCGTCGCCGCAGTAGCCGTCGGGCGTGGGCTTGTAGAGGCGGTTCAGGGCCTCGCGCACCCAGTATTGGGTTTTCCAGGGCTGGCCGGCATAGGCGTAGAGGTAGAGCAGGTGCTGCACCGGCTGGTTGCCGTGGGCGTACTGGCCCATGTCGGCAATCTGCATCTCCTTGATTTCGTGGATGACCTCACCGTAATACGAGTCGTCGAAAGTGGGCGGCAGCCGGAAAACCGTGTCCAGCGTGGCCACGAAGGGCTTGCGGCCGCCCATCAAATCCATCAGCCCCTGCACGTCGTGAAACACCGACCACGTGTAGTGCCAGCTGTTGCCCTCCGTGAAAGCGTCGCCCCACTTAAAGGGGTTGAACGGCGTCTGGAACGTGCCGTTCTGGTTGCGGCCGCGCATCAGGCCCACTTTGGGGTCGAAGAGGTTGCGGTAGTTCTGGCTGCGCTTTTCGTAGAGCTCCACTTCCTTTTTGGGCCGGCCCAGCGCCCGGCCCATCTGGGCAATGGCGAAGTCGTCGTAGGCGTATTCGAGCGTGCGAGCCGCATTTTCGTTGATTTTCACGTCGTAAGGCACGTAGCCGAGCTTGTTGTAGTAGGCCACGCCGGCGCGGCCCACGGCCGTGAGCGGGCCGGCGTTGTTGGCCCCGTGGGTCAGGGCTTCGTAGAGCATCTGTGCGTCGGCCCCGCGCACGCCTTTCAGATAAGCGTCGGCCACCACCGAGGCCGAGTTGTTGCCCACCATCACATTGCGCAGGCCGGGACTGCCCCACTCGGGCAGCCAGCCGCTTTCGCGGTAGGCATTGGCCAGGCCCTGCTGAATCTCGGTGTTCACGTCGGGGTACACCAGGTTCAGGAAAGGAAACAGCGCCCGGAATGTGTCCCAGAACCCCGTGTCGGTGTACATAAACCCAGGCTTCACCTCGCCGTTGTAGGGGCTGTAGTGCACCGGCTGCCCGGCCGCATCCAACTCGTAAAACTTGCGCGGAAACAGCAGCGAACGGTAGAGGCACGAGTAGAATGTGCGCATCTGGGCATCGGTGCCGCCTTCGGCCTGCACCCGGCCCAGCGCGGCGTTCCAGGCGGCGCGGCCCTTCTGCTTCACGGTTTCGAAGTCGTCGGTGCCGATTTCGTTCAGGTTGCGCTCGGCCTGCTCGGCGCTGATGAACGACGAGGCCACCCGGCACTGCACCTGCTCGCCCTTCTTCGTTTTGAAACCCAGCACCGCGCCCACGTGGGCGGCCGTGGCCTCCAGGGCGGCGGCGTCCAGCACCTTGTCCTTGAAAACGTGGGTGTTAGCAAAGGGCCGGTCGAACTGCACCACGAAGTAGTTGCGGAAGTTGGCCGGCACGCCGCCCCGGTTCTTGGTGGTGTAGCCGATAATCTTGTTCTCGGCGGGCAACAGCTTCACCATCGAGCCTTTGTCGAGGGCATCGAGCACCACGTAGGCGCTATCGGTTTGGGGGAAGGTGAAGCGGAAGCGCGCCGCCCGCTCGGTGGGGGCCAGCTCGGTGGTCACGTCGTGGTCGGCCAAGTACACGCGGTAATAGTAGGGCGTGGCGGTTTCGGCCTTGTGCGAAAACCAGCTGGCCCGGTCGTCCTCGGCAAAGCGCAGCTTGCCGGTGAGGGGCATGAGCACGAACTGCCCGTAGTCGTTCATCCAGGGCGAGGGCTGGTGCGTCTGCTTGAAGCCCCGGATTTTATCGGCCCCGTAGCTGTACTGCCAGCCGTCGCCCATTTTGCCGGTCTGCGGCGTCCAGGAATTCATGCCCCAGGGCCGTGAAATGTCGGGGTAGGTATTGCCGTTCGAGAGGCTGGGCTTCGAGTCGGTGCCCACCAGCGGGTTCACCCAATCCACCAAATCGACCGTTTGGGCCCGGGCCGGGCCGGCGGCCAGCAGCCCCGCGCCGGCCAGAAAAATCAGGGTACATCTTGTCATCATGGCGGTAAAAGTACACGGCTGATTCGCTCAGGCCCGGGGTCGGTTTTTTATTCGGGTTTGGGCGAGGAAGGCCGGCGAAGGACGAGCATTTCTTCTGTCTTCTGTTGTGGCAACCAGCAACAGCCGGCATCACCTTCACGCCAAATTGTTCCGGAGCTGCTTCGAAGCCGCACGGCGGCCCGGCGGCCACTGCCATTGGGGTCGTTTACATTCGTCCGCGGCTCCTTGCAATAACTCGCCTGCGGGCCGCTACCGGGGCCGCCCGGCAGCCGGCGGCAATTTCAATCCCAGTTTGTGCCAAAGCTGCCAGATAAAAAATTCGATTGGCAGTCAGGCAATTGCGAAAACTGTCCATACTTTGTCTATGCTCGGTTTTTGGTGGCTGGGCAAGCACGGGCAAAGGTTTGCGTCGACAACCTGCCTAACCTCAGCTAATGGAAAAACGAACCCTGCATTTCAGCCTGCCGCACGTGCCGGAGCAACGCGGCCTGCTGCTACACGCCAACCTGCGCGACTATGCCCTGCTGCCGCACTCGCCGGCCACTCGCTTGCGGGCCGGGCAGCAGCCTACCGAAGCCTTCGGCAGCCCGCCCCCGCCCGACCTCACGCACTACATCGACCAGCTGGAGCTGCCCGGCACCCGGCCCAGCCTCCTCTACGTGACGGCTCCGGCCCTGACGGCGGCCCACGGCCAACCGGCCCGGCAGCTGCTGGCCATGAAAATTCATGTGCCGGCCGCCGGGCGCGCGGCGGCCCGGGCCCGGCACGAAGCCGAGCGCGCCGAGGCTGCCGCGGCCGCCGAAGACGACGCGGGGGAGCTGCCCGACTTCCGGCGCTATCGGCTGCGTCGGACCACGGGGCCGACCCTGCGGACGGCCAATCAGTCGCACCTGGATACGGCCATCGCCCTGCTCTTCAAGCACCCGGAGCTGCTCAACCTCAGCCAGGAAAACGAAGGGGAAGTCCCCGCCTATATCCTGGATATTATTGAGGATGCCATTGGCTACGACGGCATGGTGCTGCCCGATACCATTGGCAAGCTGGGGGCCGCGTGGAAGAAAAGCGTGCCGGTGCTGGACGAACCCGGGCCCGACGGCGCCCGCCGGCAGATGACGACGCCGGGTGAAAACCCCGGCGACCCGCCCGTGCTGCTGTTCTCGGACGAGCTGGTCCCCGCCGTGAAAGCTGCCCTGGTGGGCCCGCTGCGGCTGGCCCTGAAAGAAGTGAAGGACTGCCAGTTTCTGCGGGGCCAGCAGTGGACGGTGCAGCCCGGCACCGTGGGCCAGGAGCAGCCCGAGCGCCACGCCACCGGCGAGGCCATGCTGCGGGCCACCGGGGCCAGCCACGCCTTCAAGTGGAGCCTTTCGAACCTGACGCCCAGCGCCGGGCTGGCTATCGACCCGCGTGTGCGCTACGAGTCGGCCCCACGCAGTGCCGAAGGCCGCTGGCAGGCCGAGGGCCTGTGGTACGATGAACAGCAGCCCGCCGCCACCCGCCTCACGCCCGAGCTGGCGGCCAGTTTCGCGGCGGGCCGGCTCGTGCTGCTCATCGTGACGGCCAGCTACCCGCAGGGGCTGTTTCGGGTGCCCTTGGTGCCCGCCGCCGCGCCGCATGGAACTGGTTCGACGGTGGAGGTGAACCAGAAAAGCACTGCCGGCCAACCCGACGCGGCCGTGCAGGCCCGGTTTGAACTAAGTGAGGACCGCACCGCGCTGACCTGGCGGTGCCAGGGCCAAGGCCTGGGCGACAACGCCAGCGCCGCGCTGCACCTGCGCACCGACGACGGCAGCACCCGGCCGGTGTACGACCTGGACCTGCGCAACGAATGCAACGACCAGTACGACGGCACACTGCACGTGACCTGCACCAACCACTGGCTGCGGCACCTGGGGGCCTACGTGCAGTTTCTGGACGGGGCCGGCCAGCCGATGACGCCGCCCGACTGGGACGACCAGCTGCCCGGCTGGGTGCCCAATGCCTTTCAGCGCAACAAGACCAAGAAATTTCTGGACATCCTGCCGCCCGTCAACATGATGTGCGGGATTCCGGTGCAGTCCGACCCCATCGTGCTGCGCATTCCAATACCCAAAGGCGCCCAGGCCATTCGCCTGCTAACGGGTGGCTTGGGCACCGGCGAGTACGACGAAGACGTGTGCGGGGCGGGGGTGCTGATGACCGCGTGCATGGAGCTGGCGCTGCCCTTGCTCGTTCTCACCCTGGGCTCGGCCATTGCCGATTCGGCCGTGGTGAACCGGATTATCAAAAATAAGCCGGTGTTTTACAGCATTCTGGCCGTTGGGGCCGGGGTGGTCGGTGCCTTCACCGGCAAGGAAATCAACCGGCGGGGCAACTCGGAAATTCCGCTGCTACAGGTAAGCAACGCCCTCGGGCCGCTGCTGCTGAAAACCGGCCTGAAGAAGTTTATTGCCCAAAAGGCCACCGAAGGAGCCGCCGCCCGGGCTATTCCGTTCGTGGGCCTGGCCTTTCAGGTGTTCGGAGCGGTGGTCACGGTGGCGAGCCTGGCCCAGACCACCGTCGCCATCCTGCAGTCGCCCTTCTGCTACCGCACCGACATCGGCCGGGCCATCGACCTGGAGGTGGAGCTGACCCCAGACCTGCGCTTCCACAAGTTTCCGTCGCTGGCCCGGCGCTACCGCGTGCTGGTGACCTACGACAAAAGCGCCACCACCCAACTAATGGAAGGCGTGCTGGACGGCCGGCCGCGTAGCGAGCCCATTCGGGTGCTCTTCCGCGACGTGCCGGGCGGGGGCCGGCTGAAAGTCTTCGTGTTTATGTACGCCGCCAACGGCTGGCAGGCGGGCCAGGGCGAATCAGGCTGGCTGCGGGCCGAAGGCAATGCCGACGCCCTGCTGCGCGTGCCCGACCTGCGGGTGACGGAAAACGCCATTCCGCTCACGACGGCCTCCGTGTACACGCACCTGGCCAAGCTGGCCTACCAGCACGGCCGGCACGTGTGGCTGGCCGATGCCCTCGCTCCCACCGCCACCCCGGCCACCCCCACCGATGCCCGCCACCAGGTGCTGCGCCACCTTAGCATCACGCTGGCCCAGGCCCCGGCCGCGCTGGGCTACTGCTGGCAGGCTACCGGCCTGAACCTGCCCCGCGACACCAACCCGGCCGGCCCGCCGACGAACGAGGCCCTGTACGCGCTCCAGAGCATTTCCATTCTCGAAGACCCCGAGCGGGGCTATGCGGCCGCCCCGGTGGGCTACAGCCAGCCGCCGGGCCTGCTCTACGACCTGGGCACTTCGGACGAGGGCGAGGGCCGCAACTTCTTCATCGAGGGCTTGCCCAACGGCGAGTTTCACCTGCGGCGGCTGCGCCCGGCTTTCGATGAAGTGGCCCGGCAGGTGGTGCCGCCCGTGTTCGCGGCCGGCTCCGACGAAAGCTGGGGCTGCTTCCCCGTCAAGCTCGACCGGTACGTGGTGCATCCGCAGGGCTGGGTGCTGGGCCTGTCCTACGGCACGGCCAAGCTGTTCATGTGCCGGCTGCCGGCCGCGGCCCGCCCCAACGACGAGGCTCCCAAAGCCAGCCTGGCTTCGGGCGAAGGCGTGCGCGAAGGGCTGCTGCTCAACCCCAGCGCGCTGGCCATCGGGCTCGACGGGGCCGTGCTGGTGCTGGAAAACCAGCGCGTGCAGGCCTTCGACCTGCACGGCAACCCCGTGCCGTATTTCCGCGACCCGCAGCAGCCCGACCAGAAAATCAGCACCCTCGCGCTCAATCAGCCCAAGGGCACGCAGTACCTCGACCTGGCCGTGGAAGGCAAGGGCTACCTCTACGTGCTGGCGCGCCAGGGGGCCGGCCGCCGGCCCGAAGACTACCGCCTCACCATCTACACGCCCGACGGCGAGCTGCTGGTGACGACCCCGCGCATGGCCGCCGACAAGCTCACCGTGGGCCTCGACCGCAGCGTGTACACCCTCAACTACGAAGTGTTTGAGGGGCCGAACGGCCGCACCGAGCCCTCCATCAGCCAATGGATTCCGCCGGCCCCGGCGGTGTAGCCGGCGCCTGCCGTGCGGCGTTTTCTTCTCTTTTTTAATCAATTGTGCTTCTGCATTATGCCCGATTCCTCCCAACTTTCCATCATCGGCACCTACTCCGGCGGCTGGTTTCTGACGGCCGACCATCCGGTTGACCACTACCCCCGCTACATGGTCTGGTCAGACCAGGCCGAAGCAGACAGTAACGTCGTTTTTGACAATAACATCGCCTTTGGCCCCGGGCCGGGCCACGGCGCGGCTTTTTTTCCGGTGGCGCTGTATCGGCTTGGCGGCCAAAGCGTGCAGCTCCAAGCCGTGGGGCAGGATGCCTGGCTCTGCCGGTCGGGCACGAACATGTACTGGGGCAACGAGCCCATGACCCTGGAGTGGATTGAGGCCGACGATTACATCCGGCTCGAATGCCGGGATGGCGACATTGTGTTAAAAACCTGCGCCAACCCGAAGGGCGAAGCGGTGCGGGGTGGCTGGCAGGTGGCCGACCGGGCCAGCCAGCCGGAGCTGCGCCTGCGCCACGTCAATCTGGTAACCGGGCAGGGGTACCCGCCGATGTACCTGTCGCCGGAGGAGCTGCGCAGCGGGCGGAATGAGGGAAAAGTTAATTTCTTTGACCTGTTCCTGCTGGGTGTCGACCTCACGCGCGCCCAGCTGTCTCACGCCAACTTTACCCGCGCCACGCTGCGCAACGTAACCCTCACCGAAGCCAGCTTGGAGGCGGCGCAGTTTCAGCAGGTGGTGCTTAGCCGGGCGGGCGAGGCCAGCATCTGCCGTTTCAACGGGGCCGACCTGCGCCAGGCCAACTTCGCGGGTGTGCAGGCCGAGCGATGCCGCTTCGATTGGGCCAACCTGCTGGAGGCCAATTTCCGCGGGGCCAAGCTGGCCGGCGCTGACTTCGGCGGGGCCGACCGCACCCGCACCGACTTCACCGAGGCCGACCTGACGGGGGCCATCATGTACCAAGGCCTCGTCGACGGCGCGATTTTCGTGCGCAGCCAGCTGGCGCGGGCCTCCTTCGCCGGCACCCGGGTGCGCGGGGCCAATTTCACCGAGGCCGACCTTACGGATGCCCAGTTTCAGGGCACCGTCTTCTTCGTGCCCGGCGAACCGATGGCCAGCCTGTTCACGAAGGCCACCCTGCGCCGGGCGCGCTTCGATGGGGCCGACGCTTGCATCAGCGTTTTCGACCAGGCCGACCTGCGGGAAGCCCATTTTGAGGGGGCGAAGCTGAACAACGCCAGCTTTTCCGGCTCCGACCTCAGCCAGGCCAGCTTTGTCGGGGCCGAGCTGCTCTGGGCGCTGCTGGACCGCACCGTGCTGACCGGAACCGACTTCAGCCGCTGCACTTTCCGGGCCAACTGGCCCCTGTTTGCCGATGCCACCCTGCGCGGCACCATTTTCACCGAAGCCAGCCTGATATCGGCGCAGTTTCCGGGGGCGGTGCTGAGCCGGACGGGCGAGGCGGAAATCTGCCGCTTCAACGGGGCCAACCTGGCCGGGGCCAACTTCGCCGGCGCGCAGGCCGCGCGCTGCCGCTTCGACTGGGCCAACCTGCGCCAGGCTAATTTCCGCGGGGCGCAGCTGGCCGGCGCCGATTTCGGCGGGGCCGACCGCACCGATACCGATTTCATCGAGGCCGACCTGACGGGGGCCATTATGCACCAGGGCGTCATCGACAGCGTGGCCTTCGCGCGCGGCCAGCTGGCGCGCACGTCCTTCGTGGGCACCCGCGTGCGCGACGCCGATTTCACCAAAGCCGTCCTCACCGAAGCCCGTTTTGAACGCGTACAGGCCGAGTGCTGCCGCTTCGGCGAAACCCAGCTGCAGGGAGCCACTTTCCGGGAAGCGACTTTGTCAGAAGTCGATTTGCGGAATGCCGACCTGACGGGAGCCGACTTCAGCCAGGCCTCGTTCCGCCAGATTCAGATGGCGCGGGCCGTGCTGCACAACACCGTGTTCGAGCACAGCAAGCTGCACGGGATTTCCTTCACCGAGGCCTACCTGAACGGGGCCCGGTTTTCCTTCGCCGAGCTCTACGATGCCCGCTTTGAAGGCTGCGTGCTGGGCCAGCAGAACGGCTTAACAGCCTGCTGGTTCAATGCCGCGCTGCTGCACCGGGCCTGCTTCGATGGGGCGGAGGCCAACGGCTGCCGCTTCGACTGGGCCAACCTGACGGAAACCAGCCTGCGGGGGGCCAACCTGCAAGGGGCCAATTTCGGCGGGGCTAATCTAGCGAAGACTGATTTCACCGGGGCCGACCTGACGGGGGCCAACTTCGAGCGGGCCGCCCTGCACGGGGCCATTTTTGAGCAATGCAAGCTGGCCGGAGCGGTGTTCACCGATGCCCACGGCGAGGCGGTTCGGTTCGGCCACACCGATTTGAGCCGGACCCAGTGGGTGCGCACCCGGCTGGCGGGGGCCTCCTTTGTCGGCAGCACCCTGGCCCAGGCCGTGTTCGACGCGCCCGACCTGGGCGGCTGCGACTTCACCGGCGTCGACTTGAGCACCGCCACCGTGGTCGACGGCCGCCGGCCGCTCATGGGCCGCACGGTGACTGACCGCACCAACTTCACCGGCGCAAAGGTCAATTTCGCGCTGCTGGGCCTGGACTGGAGCTTTCTGAATCTCACGAAGGCCGAACTCAAGGACGTGCCTACCGTGACCGGGACCACGGTCAGCTCTGACGGGAAGAAACCCTGGCAGCTGACGGACCTCAACGCCGCGTCGGTCATTCTCACGGGCGTGGAGCTGACCGACGCCGTGCTCGACAACGCTAACCTGCAGCAAGCCCTGCTCCAGGATGCCAACCTGAACGGAACCAGCCTCGACAACGCCAACCTGCGCGGGGCATCCCTGGAAGGCGCCCTCCTGAACCGGGCCTCCCTGCTGAACGTCGACCTATCGGGAGCCGACCTCTCGAATGCGCATATGCGGCAGGTAGAGCTGTCGGGGGCCAGCGCCCGACTGACGGGAGCCACCATGCTGAACACGGACCTGACGGGCGCTTACCTGCTGGCCACCGACTTCTCTGGCATCAGTGGCCAGGCCCTGCAAGGGTGCAACTTTGGGGGGGCCTGCCTGGTCAATGCCAACTTCACCGGCACAACGGTCAGCAAGTCCGGCAAAAATGCATCTTCCTTCTCGGGCGCCTGCCTGCAAGGGGCTAACTTCAGCAGTGCCAAGCTGTTTGGCGTCGACCTATCCTACGCCGCCGTCGCCCTGGAATCCGGCGAGATGCAGATAACCCGCCGCGGGAAGACCCGGCCGCAGAAGTACAAGCCTACCACGCTTTCCGACGACATGACCGATGCCACCACCGCTTGCCCGTCGGGCCAATTCGGCCCTTGCGAAGGTGAAAAAATGGAATCGGAGCGGGCCCCCATGCACAAGTGGCCTTCGCTGCAAATCGCGCAGCTGCTGGGCCTTGCTGATGCCACGCCCGAGCCGCCCGCAGCGCGGTAGCAGGCGGTGGAAAGGCGAACGCCGTTTCAACCAGCATGTTCGTCCATTTACTGTCCACCTTCCGCCAACAGCACAATGCATCATGCCCTGACAGCCAATGCCACAAAGCACCGCGGCTAAATGCCCTCCAGCTACGCAACAGGCGTGTATGTGGGGCGCGTGGAATATTCAGCCGTGCGCTGGGCACCGAAATAGGGCACGGCCAGCTTGGCCACCAACAGCCACTCGCTTTTTGTGCGTGGCTGTTGGTGCTTGACCAGAGAGTTTCTCAGGTGAATGTGGGAAAGCGCCTTGCATACTGCCAAGAATGTGCAGGCACCGATTGGCAGTTGCCCTCTTTAACTTGCACCGAAGGCCCTATCACCCCAGCCCCGCAAGCCCTGCCATGACCATCGACGAGCTAGCCAAAGACATCCCCCGGATTCTGCAACAACACGGGCTTCGGGACGTGGGGTTCGACACCGAGTGCATTTACGACCTGGGCGACCTATCGACGCTGTTGCGCATGATTATGTCGGAAATTTATCCCGACAAGCCCATTCAACTTCACGAAGAACTCTCCCCCGATAAACAGTATTTCGTTGCCACGCTCACAACCTCGGACGCCGTGGTCGTTTTTCGTACTCACGCCAACGATGACTGGTTGGCGGACCAATTCTTTGAGGCATTGGAGAACCTGCCAACGGCTCTCGGCTCGGGTGAAAAACTGTACAGCATCAACCCGGCGGTTGGGTTAACAGGGCAGGAAGCCTGGTATTTCTGCGGAACCGAAGCCCAGCTTGTAGCAGCCCGGCAAGCTGGGCTACCGCTGGTTTTTCCGGGGGAGGATTTTATGGAAACCGATGAATTCAAGAAATACGTGGGCGATTAGGTAGTTCGTGCCTCGCCGCGATATGGCCTGTGCCCTCCCCTGCCCAGTGCCCGGTTTGTGGTGGGCAATGGCTGTATTCGCTGCAGATTACGCAGTGAACAGATTGCAGTGGAAGAATGAAGCATGCGGCTGGGCGCCAGCCATGTTTGAACGTCTGAACAGCCACAGGCCTCCGTTGTGCTAGTGGTCCAGCCAGTGCTTGAATGCCGGTGCGCGGCCGGCGCTCACGACCAGCATTTCCTCCGCTGCCGCAGGCGCTACCTGCAGCACCAGGCGGCCCTTGAAATACGGTCGGATTTCCTGCACCGCGCCGATGCTTAGGATAAACTGGCGGTTGATGCGAAAGAAATTCCGGGCATCCAGCTGGCCTTCGAGCTGGTCGAGCGTGTCGGGAATGATGAACCGCTTGCCCGCGTGGGTGACGAGGAACACCACGCCCTCTTCGGCCAGAAAATAGGCCACATCGTCGACGGGAATTGCCTTCAACGCCTGCCCCGCTTTTACCAGGAAGCGGGCACGGGGCGTGCTGTGCACCAGGCGCTGCACGTTGGCCACGGCGGCCGGCCGCGTGGCGGGGTGCAGGGTTTCGTACTTCAACAGGGCCCGTTCTACCTCGGCGGCTTGCAGGGGCTTGAGCAGGTAGTCCACGCTGTTCACCTGAAAGGCCTGGATGGCGTAGGCGTCGTAGGCGGTGGTGAAAATGACGGGCGCGCCCACCGCCACCTGCCGGAAGATGTCGAAGCTGTTGCCATCGGATAAGTGGATGTCGCAGAACAGCAAATCGGGGGCCGGCTGCGCGCCCAGCCACTCCACCGCTTCTTCCACCGAGCCCAGCGCCGCCAGGATGCGCGCGGCGGGCCGGTGGCGGGTAAGCAGGGCGGCCAGCGCCTGGGCCGCCAGGGGTTCGTCTTCGATGATAACAACGTTCATGCGGCGGGGGTAGTTAGAAGCGGGAGGCGAACGACGAAGGCCTCCGCCGTGGGCACGATTTCTACGGGGCGGTCGGTCAGGTGCTGGTAGCGGCGCTGGATATTTTGCAGGCCCAGACGGGTAGAGGGCACGGCGTCGGTACGGGGCTGGCGGTTGTTTTCGACCACCAGCCGGCCCTCGGCGGCCGACACTTTGATAATAAGCGGCTTGCGCGTGGTGGAGCCGTTGTGCTTGATGGCGTTTTCGAGCAGCATCTGTACGGCGGTAGGCGGCACCAGGGCCTGCTCCCAGGCCGGGGCAATGTTCCATTCCACGCGCAGGGCCGCGCCGAAGCGGGTCTCCATCAGGCTGGCGTAGGCGCGCACCAGCGCCATTTCGCGGCCCAGCGGCACCAGCGGCTGCGCCCCGGAATCGAGCAGGGCGCGGTAGACGTCCGACAGCTGGCCCAGAAACTGCACGGCCCGGTCGGGGTCGAGGTGAATGAGCGAGCCAAGCACGTTGAGACTGTTGAACAGGAAGTGCGGGTCGACCTGATTTTTCAGGGCTTCGAGCTGCGCCTGGAAGGTTTCTTTTTGCAGCTGCGCTACCCGCACCAGTTCCTGCGCCAGGTTCTTGCGGCTGTGCTCGCGCTCCACGAAGTAGTAGAAGAACAAGGACAGCACCGCGCTGACGGCCAGCGAAACACGCAGCGCCTTGGGTGTGACTTCCGCGCTGGGCACCAGGAAATGCTGCGGCAACGAGAAGAATACCACCCAGAACACCAGGCTGACGAGTACCACGCAACTCCCTTCCAGCAGGGCTTTGGCCGAGGCGGGCAGCCTGGTCAGCCGGTCGGCCCCGAAGACGCGGGCAATGGGCGCATGGGCCCAGAAGGTGGCCAGCAGAAAGGCAAACACCAGCAGCAACTCCTGATAGCCGACCAGCGCGCCCACCCACAAGGTGCCGTACTGGATGAACACCGCCACGTGGAAGACCGCCGTGGCGGCAAGGGCGGCCAGCGCAATTTTTCGAATCATGAGGCCGGATTGAGGCGACGCCCTGCGCCAGGGCAAAAGTCGCGGAAACAAGAGCGCGGGGACAACGGCCCCACGACAATATTACCAGCCCGCCGGGCGAAAAGCCGCATTCGGCCTGCCAATTCACCCGCTTCCTTTCCCGATTCAATACCCCGAAATCCGACTTCGCCAGAAAACGCTTCCGGCCGGGTGAAATGCGTGGCAGGTTTGTCCCGCTCGGTCAGCTGCCGGGTGCCACATTTCTTTCCATCCTTAATCCCCGCCCCCATGCGTTTACCCTCTTTCGACAAACCACTACGCATTTCCCGCACCCGGGTGATGTGGAAAATGGCGAAGGCCGCCCTCGACCGCGACCGGCCGGTACTGGTGCAAATTGTGGTGACGCGCCGCTGCAACTTGGCCTGCGGCTATTGTTACGAGTACGACAAGGTATCCAAGCCCGTGCCCTTAGCGGAGCTAAAAGCGCGGGTGGATGCTCTGCGCAAGCTCAAAGCCGTCTTCGTGACGCTTAACGGGGGTGAGCCCTTGCTGCACCCGCACATCGCCGAGCTGGTGCGCTACATCGCCGAAGCCGGCATGGTGCCGATGATAAACACCAACGGCCACGTGCTCAATGCCCCGCTCATCAAAAGCCTGAACGAGGCCGGCCTGTTCGGGATGCAATTGAGCTGCGACAGCCTGGAAGACAACGAAATAACCGAAAAAAGCATGCGCCGGCTGCGGCCCAAGCTGGAGCTGCTGCGCGAACACGCCCGGTTCATGGTGCGCGTGAATGGAGTGCTGGGGTCCGGCAACCCGGCCGAGATGGAGGCAGTGGCCAAAGTGGTGGTCGGCTTCGGCTTCGGGTTCCAGTGCTCGCTGATGCGCGACAGCCAGGGCCAAGCCCTGCCCCTGAGCGCGGAAGCCCTGCAGGCCTACCTGCGCATTCGGGGCATGAAAGGCCGCCTGCCGGCTGTGCTGCACGACAACTTCCAGCTGCCCCTGGCCCGCGGCGAACGCAAGCCCTGGAAATGCCGGGCTGGCGCGCGTCACTTCGAGGTCGACGGGGCGGGCCTGGTGCACCTGTGTCAGCCCAAAACCGGGTTTCCCGCCAAGCCGCTGGCCGAGTATTCGGTAGAAGACATTCGCGCCCAGTTCGACTGCGGTAAATCGTGCTCGGCCCGCTGCCCCATTGCCTATGCCCACTTGGGCAGCCGGCTCGACGGTTTCCGGTCCCAAAAAAGCGCCCAAGCCTGATGGAATTGAGCCTGATTATCCCGGCCTTCAACGAGGCGCAACGTATCGGCCCGACCCTGCGGCGCTTCCATTCATTTCTGGCCGCACGCCCCGCCAGCTTTGAAATCCTCGTCGTCGACGACGGCTCGACCGACGACACGGTGGCGCTGGTGTCGGCCCTGGCCCGTGAGCTGCCGGGGCTGCGCGTGCTGTGCTCGCCGGCCAACCGGGGCAAAGGCCACGCCGTGCGCCTGGGCATGCTGGCGGCCACGGGCCAGGTCCGCCTGTTTTCCGATGCCGACGGCTCCACCCCCATCGACGAGCTGGACCCGCTGCTGCGGGCGCTGGCGGCGGGGGCCGACATTGCCATTGGCTCGCGCTACCTGCCCGCCTCCCGGGTCACGCGGCCCCAGCCCTGGTTCCGCCGCGTCTGGAGCCGGCTCGTCAACCGCGTGGTGCAGCGCACGCTGCTGCCCGGCGTGGCCGACACGCACTGCGGCTTCAAGGCCTTTACGGCCGCGGCGGCCGCCCACACCTTCGCCGCCTGCACCGTCAATGGCTGGTCGTTCGACCTGGAAGTGCTGGCCCGCGCCCGCGTCCAGGGGCTGCGCATCCGGGAAGTGCCCGTGCGCTGGGAAAACGACGAGCGCAGCAAAGCCCACTTCCGGCAGCTGCCCCGCGAATTTCAACAAGTGTACCGCCTCCGGAAACAGCTTCGGCAGGCAGAAAAGCCGGCCGCCGTTTTCAGCGCCGGGTAAGCGTCCATGGCCTTCATGTCTTCGCCAGTAGATGCTGGCGGAGCTTCAATTCATCTTTTTCGCTGCTCATGTCAACGACTCTCCTTGTCTTTTTTCTCTTCCTGGTAATACTAGGGCCTCCCGTAGCCATCCTGGCACTCGGCCTGCGCTTTCACAAACTAAGCCACGTGGCGGGCCTGACGGGGCGGGCCCGGCGCATACGCCTGGTATGGTTGGCGGTGCTGGCTGCAGCGCTGACGGGCAGTTTCTACCTGTTGGTGTGCATCGTGTCGGCGAAACTGCCCGGGGCGCACGCCCCGGCCCGCAGCAACTGGCCCTGGCTGCACGAACATCCTGCCACAACCGTGCTGCTCGCGGCCCTGGGCATGACCCTGCTACTCGTGGCCCAGCCAGCCAAGCGTCTGGCCGGCTTCGGCTTTGGGGCCGGGGCTTTGGTCGTGCTCACGGGGCTGGGCATTCACTGGTTCCTGACCGACCACCAGGAGGATGTTAAGCTCAACGCGGCCTGGCATCTGCGCCAGGCCGACGTTGCTTACCGCGAAACCGGCGCGCGCCGCGCCGTCCTGGATTCCTTTCAGCTGCAGCTGCCGCGCTGCCACCACAAGGACGAGCTTGAGCTGATGCCGGAATTTCCGGGCGGCTACCGGGCGCTGGACGAGCAAATCCGCAGGCTGATGCGCCCCACCGCGCCGCATCCTCCGGTAGACACCTACGTGCAGGTGGAGTGCATCGTGGAACCCACCGGCCAACTCACTTTCCCGCACGTCGTGGAAGGCTTGGGCCCGGACTACGACGAGGAAGCCCTGCGCATCGTGCGCCTGTTGCCGCCCTTCGAGCCCGCCATCGGACGTCCTACAGAAACCCGCGCGCGGCAGCCGTTGGCATGCACAAAGCAGATATCGGTTTCCTTCTACCATTAGCCCTGCGCCTACGACTTGAACAACGCCTAAGCCGGCAGCCATGCATGCTTAGACCAATGGCCGAGCTCCGGGGGCAAGACTACCTGCGCTCGCTTTACGGGTTGAGCCCAGGCTGGAGCCGGAATGCCCGCACCGCCGCCCCAACGCGGAGGGCAATTGAAGGAAAAGTGGAAAAGCGGCGGGAGGAATCAGAATTAAACAGCAATAGCTTCAGGCCATATTACCCGGAAGAATCTTTTCCGACTCTGTTGCCCCAAAGCGTTACTCGGAAAAGCAAAAACCCCCTTTACAAGCTGTAAAGGGGGTTTTCAGTGGCCGCGTTAGGAATCGAACCTAAATCAAGAGCTTCGGAAACTCTCATACTATCCGTTGTACGACGCGGCCAGGTCCTGGATAGGACTGCAAAAGTAGCCGCAAAAGCGCGCGGGGCCAAATTACGAGGCACTTTTCTCCCCTCCCGGCTAAGCTCAACCATAACCTTCGGCCCGAAAAGCGGGTTAAGCTGACCAGTAATCTGTATTCTGTATTCTTTCACCTCCTGTTACACCTGATGAAAAAGAACCTGTACACGGCCGATGCTTCGGCCGTTGGTGGCCGTAGCGGCCACGTCCGCTCCGCCACCGGCATTATCGACCTCGACATGTCGGTGCCCGAAGGCCTCGGTGGCAAGAAGAACGCCACCAACCCCGAAGAGCTGTTTGCGGCCGGCTACGCTTCGTGCTTCCAGCAGGCCCTGCTCGTCATCGCCCAGCGCGCCGGCGACAAGCTCGATGCCGAAACCACCGTGCAGTGCTCGGTCACGCTGTTTCAGGAAGGCGAGGGCTACGGCCTGAGCGCCGTGCTCGACGTCGACCTGAAATCGTTCGACCAGGCCAAAACCATCGACATGGTGCGCAAGGCTCATGAAATCTGCCCCTACTCGGTAGGTACCCGCGGCAACATGGAAGTCGAATTGAAAGTGAAAGGCGAAGCCATTCCTGTCTAGCAGTTAAAAGTTGAGAGTTAAAAGTTAAAAAGCCCGCCTGATGATTCAGGCGGGCTTTTTAACTTTTAACTCTCAACTTTTAACTTGCCTTTAGGCGTTCGCCAGCACTTCCTTCACGCGCTCGGCAGCGTCTTTCAGCAGGGTAGCCGAGTACACTTTCAGGCCGCTTTCGTCGATGATGCGGGCGCCTTCTTCGGCGTTGGTGCCTTGCAGGCGCACGATGATGGGCACGCGGATGTCGCCGATTTTCTTGTAGGCTTCCACCACGCCGTTGGCCACGCGGTCGCAGCGCACGATGCCGCCGAAGATGTTAATCAGGATGGCCTTCACGTTCGGGTCCTTCAGAATGATGCGGAAGCCCGCTTCCACCGTCTGGGCGTTGGCTCCACCGCCTACGTCGAGGAAGTTGGCGGGCTCGCCACCGCTCAGCTTGATGATGTCCATAGTGGCCATGGCCAGGCCGGCGCCGTTCACCATGCAGCCCACGTTGCCGTCGAGCTTCACATAGTTCAGGTTGCTGTTCGACGCTTCTACTTCCAGCGGGTCTTCCTCGTTGAGGTCGCGCAGGGCCACAAAATCCTTGTGGCGGTAGAGGGCGTTTTCGTCCAGCGTCACCTTGGCGTCCACGGCCAGGATTTTGTTGTCCGAGGTTTTCAGCACCGGGTTGATTTCGAACATGCTGGAATCGGTTTCGTCGTAGGCCTTGTACAGGGCCGTCACGAACTTCACCATTTCCTTCTGTGCTTCGCCCTCGAGGCCGAGGTTGAAAGCAATTTTGCGGGCCTGGAAGCCCTGCAGGCCCACGGCGGGGTCTACGTGCTCGCGGTGGATTTTCTCGGGGTGCGCCTCGGCTACTTCCTCGATGTCCATGCCGCCTTCGGTGGTGTAGATGATGACGTTTTTACCCAGCGTGCGGTCGAGCAGCACGCTCATGTAGTATTCCTTGGGCTCCGAAGCGCCGGGGTAGTACACGTCCTGCGCCACGAGCACCTTGTGCACCTTGCGGCCTTCGGCGCCGGTTTGCTTGGTCACGAGCTGCATGCCGATGATGCTTTCGGCAATGTCTTTCACTTTGTCCAGGCCTTTGGCGAGCTTCACCCCGCCCCCTTTGCCCCGGCCACCGGCATGAATCTGCGCCTTAATGACGTACCAGCTGGTGCCGGTTTCGGCGGTCAGCTTTTCGGCGGCGGCCACGGCCTCCTCGGGGGTGTCGGCGGTGATGCCTTCCTGCACGCGGACGCCGTATTTTTTCAGGATTTCTTTGCCCTGATATTCGTGAATGTTCATAAAAACGGGTAAGGGGTGGTGTTGAGCTACGCTACCTCGCGGTTTGGTGGCACGAAAGTACGGCGGCTGGATTTGATTAGCGCAAAGGATTACCAGCATTGTAGCGTGGACGCTGCGAGTCCGCGCATTCTCCGCGCATTTCCAGCTCAACGAATGCGCGGACTCGCAGCGTCCACGCTACGGCCCCTACTGCCCGTACCAGCGGGCCAGCACGGCCTCGGCGGGCTTGTGCTGGGGCGTGAAATCGGCGTGGCGGCGGGCCGAGCCGTCGGGTTGCAGGCTCGGGTACCACTTCCAGATGAACATGCCTTTCAGCCACGGCAGCCCCCAGCAGGCCCGGAACAGGGCCTCGTAGCAGCGGGCCTGGGTGGCTTCGTCGGCCGGCGCGGCGGCGGCCAGGCGCTGGGGCCATTCCCAGGGCTTGGCGGCGGCATCGGGCGTGGTTTTGTAGCCCACTTCAGTGAAGACGATGGGCTTTTTGATTTTCTTCTGCCACTGCGCCAGCTTTTGCAAATGCGGCTGCCAGCCGCGCAGCAGCGAATCGAGCGGCGGGTTGGGCTGGGTGCTGAGCGGGAAGTAGGCTTGAATGCCCACGTAGTCAAGCGCGTCCCAGAATTTAATCTGTTCATACTCGCCGCTCCAGTTGGCGGCATAAGTCAGCGGGCCGTGGTACACCCGCCGAATCTGCTTGATGAGGCCGCGCCAGGCTTTTTCGTGGGCCGGCTCGGTGGCGTGCTGCAGCTCGGTACCGATGCACAGGCCCTCAAAATGCTCAGCCTCGGCCAGTGCCGCGTAGTGCAGGATAAAGGCGGTGTAGCCGGCAAACCACGCGTTCCAATCGGCCGCGCTGGTCATATTGATGTCGCCGGGCCAGGAGCTGCGGCCGCGCACCCACAAATGCGGTTTCAGCAGCGTGCGGATGCCCTTGGGCCGCGCCAGCCGCGCCGTGTAGGCAATGCCGGCATCGCTTTCACCCCACAGCCCGAAGCGCCCGCTGGGCCGCCCAAAGTTGCTGCGGATGGCCGGCTCGGTAGCGCTGGCCTGCCAGCCGAATGGCGTCTGGGCCAGCCAGCTCACGTGGTCCTTCAGCAGCGGCTCCAGCTCGGCGGCCGTGATGGAGTCGCCGCCCACCCAGCTCACGCCGCGCAGGCGGGTGCTGTCGGATACCACCGCGCCCCGGCCGCGCTCGGCAAAGGGCGAGGGCGCTTCGGCCAGCGTTTGGGCCTCGTGGGCGGTGTCGGCGGGAGCCGCGGCCTGGCGGGGCCGGAACCAGAAAAACAGCAGCAGTGGCAGCACAGCAGCCAGCGCCCAGGGCCACCAGCGCTGCGCCGGAACGAGGGGCGGCGTCATAGGAAAGGAAAAATCGGGGGCGGGCATTGTTCAAAGCTACGCGCCGGGCGAAATTGCGTATAGTGGCGGGCTGCGCACCGCTGGGTTTCTGCGTAGCTTTGCCACTACCGCATTTCTCACGTTTTCGCTGCCCGCCGTTGCTGCAAGCTATCAACATTCACAAGAGCTACAATTCCCTGAACGTGCTCAAGGGTATCGATTTGACGATTGAAAAGTCGGAAATCGTCAGCATCGTTGGCTCCTCGGGGGCCGGCAAAAGCACGCTGCTGCACATTCTGGGCACTTTGGATACGCCCGATTCGGGCGACATTCTGTTCGACGGCGAGTCGGTGAGCTCACTGGGGCGCAACGATTTGGCCCGGTTCCGCAACCGGCACATCGGTTTCATCTTCCAGTTTCACAACCTGTTGCCCGAGTTCACGGCCCTCGAAAACGTGTGCCTACCCGCCTACCTGGCCGGCCGCACCGAGCGTGAGGTGCGCGTGCGGGCCCGCGAGCTGCTCGCCATGATGAACATGGAGCACCGCGCCGAGCACAAGCCCAGCGAAATGAGCGGCGGTGAGCAACAGCGCGTGTCGGTGGCCCGCTCGCTCATCAACTCGCCCGAAATCATTTTCGCCGACGAGCCCAGCGGCAACCTCGACACCAAAAACGCCCAGGAGCTGCACCAGATTTTCTTCCTGCTGCGCAAGGAGCTTGGCCAGACGTTCGTCATCGTGACGCACAACGACCAGTTGGCCGAAATGGCCGACCGCAAGATTGTGATGCGCGACGGCCACATTCTGGAAGGCGGGTAAGGCTTTTTTAAGTAGAAATAGAACGTCATGCTGAGCTTGCCGAAGCATCTCTACCGCCATAGTAATTGATTTACTCCGGCGGTAGAGATGCTTCGGCAAGCTCAGCATGACGGTCTGTTTTGACTGATTTCCACTTCTGCTATTACGGCGCGGCTACGTACCATTTGTCGCCGGAGTCGTCCAGGTCGTGCCCTTCCACTTTGCCGCGGGTCGCGGCATCGCCGGCGTAATAATAGAGCGGGTGGCCTTTGTAGGTGAGTTGCTGAGTAGCTCCCGTACCGCCGTAAGCCCCGCCCGATGAATTGGATTCGCGGGTAATGGTGGCGAAATCAGTGTTTTTCAGCGACGAAGGCGCTACCGGCGCACTCATATACAGGGCGGGCCAGATGGCGGCGCAACCGCCCGTGCAGTTGGTGGGCTGGGTACTGGCGCTGGTGTTGTCTTTGGCAAAGTAGTAGAGCGTGCGGCCCTGGGCATCCACCATAAAGGTTTTACTGGCCACCACGTGCGTGGTTTTATCCTCGACGTTTTTGCTGGCTAGCATAAGGTTGTAACCGGGGTTCAGCACGTGCCAGATGCCGCCAATGCCGTTGCCACCCGTCTGGCCGGGCGTTTCGCGGGTGTACACGCCGCCAGTGGCCGGGGCGTAATAATAGAGGGGCCAGCCTTTGTAGGTGGTTTGCTGGCGGCCGTCGGCGGTGGTTTTGGTGGCGAAATCGGCGGCGTTCAGGGCTTTGGGCACTTTGATGTTGGCTTCGTAGTACACCGGCCACAGCGGCATGCAGGTGGCGCTGGTGCAGGCATTGGCGCCGTCGATGTCGCGGGCGAAAAAGTAGAGCGTGTTGCCGTTGGCATCGGTGAGGTAGCTGCCGAGCGTGGGCGAGGTGGCCAGCTTCACGTTGGCCACGGCGTCGGGGTCTTCGGCGGGCGGGGTGGCGTCTTTTTTGCAGCTGCTGACGCCCAGGCTCAGCAGGCCGAGCAGGGCCAGGCCCAGGGCAAATAACCAAAGGCGGCGGACGGATGGGTTTACAGATGTGGTCATGGCGAAGAGTTGATTAATGGTGGAGCGGAATGGGCACACCCGTCCCGCTGGCCGATAAAACGGCTACGGAGGGGTTGGCTGCCGCCAGACCAGTTGGCCCGCGGCAGCCCTCACGGCACGGCCGGGAGCCGCCCGAAAAGGGAGAAAAAGGATGGGTGGCGGCCGGCTGAAACGGCCGTAGCAATTGGCGCCAACTGCTGCGGCCGCTCATTGGCTCGCCGGTGATGAAGCAGGGCGGCGAAACGAGGTGGGTCGGTTCGGCCGGCCGCTACGAGCGGGTGTGTAGGCTACTCGGAAGCAGGCGAAAAAAGGTTGTTTCGGCCACCTAAAAAAGAGTAGCCTGCTGGTGGTAGCGGCCCGGCTGGCTCGATAAATGGCTTCCGAAACAGATGCAGAGGCCGGATTTTTCAATGGAATAGCGCCCATGCCAGCTCATCTCTAACCTGATTAGCTAGTATACATTTTTAATCGACTTATAACACGCTGATTTTCATTATAAAAATTTACCAATATTTTTGGCAATTGTGGCACGTTTCTTTCTAGCTTTGGGTTATTAACCCGAACATCAGTTGGACACATTAAAACCCCACACCGCCATGAACGAGGCTCCCAAAACCACCAAAGAAGTTACCAAGAAGGCTAAAGTCGAAAGTTTCGACATCGCGCGTTCCGACGAGACGCTGGATTTGGCGAAGGACCTTGCCAAGTTCATTAAAGACAACAAGCTTAGCACGACTGTGCAGGGCAAGGAGTTTGTGAACGTGGAGGGCTGGCAGTACGCCGGCTCGCGCCTGGGCATCGTGCCCATCGTGGAGCACGTCATCAACGTGGGCAGCCCCGAGGAACTGAAATACCAGGCCAAAGTGACGCTGTTCGACATCCGCCACGGCGTGACGGTGGGTGCCGGCTTCGCCGTGTGCTCGAACAAGGAGAGCGGCAAGAAATTCTACCAGGAGTTTGCCATTATGAGCATGGCGCAGACCCGCGCCGTGGGCAAGGCCTACCGCAACATCCTGGCCTGGATTATCCGCGCCGCCGGCTATGAGCCCACTCCTGCCGAGGAAATGGACTACGACACCAACAAGCCCGCCGCTACCGCGCCGGTGCCGGCCGTAGCCGCCGTGGCTCAGCCCGTGCCCGCCATGCAGGTGGTGCCTGCCGAAGCGCCGGCCGTTGCCGCCGAAGCGCCCGTAGCGGTGCAATACGCCACGGCTTCGCAGAAAGAGGAAATCATCCGTCTGCTGAACCACCCGGTGATTACCCGCCCCGAGAAGACCAAGATGCTGCTCAACATCAACCGCCTCGATGAGGAGCGCGCGCTGCAGGCCATTGCCAAGCTGCGCAAAGCCATCGACGACCGCGAGAACGGCGAGAAAGCTGCTGCCTAATTATTGTTCTTTCTTTCTTCTGCCAGCCCGGCGCCGCAAGGTGCCGGGCTTTTTTTATTGAGCTGATGCCGCGTGTCCGTCCGATACGGAGGAAATTATTTGCGCCTTTATTAGTGGTAGCTTGTGCCACACTGGCCGCTGCATTTTGAAAACCTTCTTTTCGCTCGCAGCGCGCAAGTATCAGCAGACCTTACCTAACCAATGACGCCGTATTCCACCGTTGCTTTCCGGGTTCTATTGCTGATGAGCCTCGGCAGCCTAGCCAACCCTGGCCTGGGTCAGACCTTATCGACGCTTAGCCTGGCCCAGGCCCCACACCGGTTTACCTACACGGCAGTGGTATCCGTCGAGGGTGCGAGCCAGGCAGAGTTAGTGCTACGCGCCCGGGCCTGGGCCCGGCAGGTAACGCCGGCCACGCTGCTTCCAGTCAGCACGCGTGAGCCCGATACCGAGGTAATTCGCACAACCGGCGTCTGCCCTTTTGCAGTTGACTGGGCAGGTCACAACTTGCTCCCGCGCTCACTGCGCTACAACGCCACAATTTCTGTGCGCGAAGGCCGCTACAAATACGAGGTGAAAGACTTCGTCTTTATTGAGCCAGGCCCCGGACAGTCCTCTACTGAAATCCCCGTCGAATCTTACTACAATGGCAATGTTAAACCCATTCGGGAACCGGCGTTTCGCGACCTGATAAATATGCGCACCTGCTTTAAGGAAATTGCCGATGAGGTGCTGGCCCGCTTGCAGCAGAGCATGCGCAAGCCGAGCAGCGAAACGGGGCGTGAATAGAACAAGTGCTGGCGGGTATAGCTCATGGCCAGGCGGCGGGAGGCGGCGCTGGCCTTCGCAATTATCAGGTCCGATTCACGGTCTGAACTTGTGCGGCGTATTCAGGTTATGGTCGCATTGTTGGGCAGCTCCTGCGGTGAAGCCGTACTGCTAAAAAGCCCGATTAGAAACTTTAGCTAACCTCAGAATACCGATGAAACCCACCCTCTTCCTTACGGCCGCGCTGGCGGCTTTTGCCGTGCAGGCCCAGGCCCAAACCGCCACCGCTCTGCGCGTGCCCGCCGACCAGATTGCCACCAAAAAGGGCCCGCTCACGGTGCAGCCCATCACGCACGGCAGCGTGGTGTTTACTTGGAACGGCAAAACCATTTACGTAGACCCCTACGGCGGAGCCGAGGCCTACGCCGGCCTGGCCGCGCCCGATGTTATTCTGATTACCGACATTCACGGCGACCACCTCGACCCGAAAACGCTGGCGGGCCTTTCGGTGGGCAAGGCCCTGATGGTGGTGCCCAAAGCCGTGGCCGAGAAGCTGCCGGCCGAATACAAAGCGCAGGTTCGCATTCTGAATAACGGCCAGAAGCTCGACACGCTGGGCATGAGCGTGGCAGCCATTCCGATGTATAACCTGCCCGAAGCGCCTGATGCACCGCATATCAAAGGCCGTGGCAATGGCTACGTGCTGGGTCTGGGCGGCAAAAACGTGTATCTGTCGGGCGACACGGAGGACACGGCCGAAATGCGCGCGCTGAAGAACATCGACGTGGCCTTTGTGTGCATGAACCTGCCCTACACCATGGACGTGAACCAGGCCGCGCAGGGCGTGCTGGCCTTCAAGCCGAGCATTGTGTACCCCTACCACTACCGGGGCCAGAACGGCTTGAGCGACGTGGCTAGCTTCAAGCAGCAGGTGAACGCGGGCAACAAGAAAATTGACGTGCGGCTGCGCAACTGGTACCTCGCGGCCAAGTAAGCGAATGCAGCTACGCAGAAACGTCCTGCCGAGCAACCAGCCTGGCAGGACGTTTTTGTGTTTTACACCCTCGCGGCTTTCCTAAGCGGAGGCAATTCAGGCGGGGCCGAACGGGCGCATTGGCCGGGCAGAAGCAGCCCGCGCCGGGCTTACTTGTGCAGCTGCCGCAATTCGTGCTTGATTTGCTTGCGGGCGGTTTTGAGGTATTTTTCGAGCCGCTGGCTGCGCGCCACCACAACGACGTGCGCGTTGGTCAGGCTCACGGTCGACTCGGCGTTGGCGGCGTTGAGTACCATTTTCTCGTCGGCGTAGCCACCGTACGTAACGCGGGCATCGAGGGGGCCGGCGTTGGCGGGCACCACGAACTCAAACTCGCCTTCGGCGTTGGTCACGGCCATTTGCTTGGTGGCCGTGATGATGACCACGGCACCGGGCAGCACGCCGGCGGCGTTGGTGATTTTACCGGTGAGCACCATCTTCTCCGAATTTTTGCTGGCCGTAGGGGTTTCGCTGCTGCCAGCCGTTGCGTATTCGGCATTGCTGGCGAAAGCCAATGCCGTTTGGGCCTGGGCCTTGTTGAAGCCGAGCGAGCAAGTGAGGACAGTGGCGGCGAGAAAGAGGACGGAACGCATAACGGAGAGCAGTTTAGAGAGGATGAGCGGCGTTGCTTTTGAACGATACAAATGTATGGTTGCACTTAAGGCAAGGGGTTTTGAGTTCGTCCAAGCCCCCCAATCCGTGGGTGAACAGACCCGTTTCCTAAATAAACGCGTCGCCTAAGCCGGAGTGCGGGCCCGTTCCAGGTGCGTTGCCGGCAACACAACCAGCCTGCGTGGCAAGCCATACGCAGGCGAAAGCCCCCTGAACGACCAGATTTTCGGGTGTCGCTTTCGGCCAGCAATGGGGCCGGTTGGCACAGCAAATACTGCCTTTAGTGCGCCCGGGCTGAACAATGCCGGTTGGCGGCGCCATCTTGTAAGCCTTTGCCTTTTCACCCGCACCATGCCCGACTTGCCAGCTGCCTCTGCCCCTGCCAACCAGCCCGAAGAACTTGCCCGCGACTGGCAGGCGCTACGCGCCATTGCGCGCGTGCCGGAGGAGAACCCCAACCCCATCCTGCGGCTCAGCCTGGCGGGCGAGCGCCGCTACGCCAACGCGGCCGCCCTGCGCCTGCAGAGCCAGCTACCCGAAGCGGCCTACGCTGCGCTTTTCGCCGAGCTGCAGGCTGCCACGGCGAGCACGCTGGCGGCCGGGGTGCGGCAGCGCGTGGAGGTGGAAGTGGCCGCCGCCACTAAGTGGTTTCAGGTGGATGTGGTGCCGCTGGCGGAGGAGGGCTACGTGAACCTGTACCTGCTCGACGTGACGGCCCTGCACCAGGCGCAGGCCGAGCTGGTGGCCCAACGGGCTTTCTACGAAACCATTCTGCACAGCCTGCCGGCCGAAGTGGCCGTGGTGGGAGCCGACCGGCGCTACCAGTACCTCAACCCGGCCACCCTGGCCGACCCGGCCCTGCGGCAGGCGGCCCTGGGCCGCACCGTGGCCGAGCTGGGGGCCGACCTGGGCCGCCCGGCCGAAGTGATGGCCCGGCGCCTGGCCCGGTTCGAGCAGGCCGCCACCGGCCAGGACGTGGCCTGGACGGAAACGGTGGACAAGCCTGCCGGCCGCCGCCAGTACCTGCGCCGCCTGCACCCGGTGCCCTCGCCCGATGGCGCGGCGCCGTGGTTCATTGCCTACGGCCTCGATGTGACCGAGCAGGAGCAAACCCAGCAGGCGCTTGTGCGCAACGAAAAGCAGTACCGCGACCTGATGCATTACGCCCAGGCTTTCATCTGCACCTACGACCTGGCCGGCACGGTCATCACCGTCAATCCAGCCCTGGCCAACCTGCTGGGCCAGGCTATGGATGAGCTGGTGGGCCGGCCGGTAGCGGCTTTCTTACTGCCCGAAGACCAGGCCAGCTTCGGCCGGTACCTGGCCCACATTGCCGGGGCCGGCGAGGCCGAAGGCGTGCTGCGCGTGCAGCCCCGCGGCCGCACCGACGTGCGCCACCTGCTCTACCACAACTTTGTGGTGCGCGAGCCGGGCCAGGCGCCCTACATCATCTCCCACTCGCACGACATCACGGCCCGCGTGGAGGCCGAGCAGGCCCTGCGCCTGGCCCGCGACGAGGCCGAAGCCACGGCCACCGCCCGCCAGAACTTCCTGGCCAACATGAGCCACGAAATCCGCACGCCCATGAACGGGGTGCTGGGCATGGCCGACCAGCTGGCCACCACCCGCCTCGATGCGCGCCAGCAGCGGCTCATCGGCCTGATGCAGCGCTCGGGCCAGCACCTGCTGGCGGTGCTCAACGACGTGCTCGACATGGCCAAAATCTCGGCCGGCAAGCTGGAGATGGAGCAGGTCGCCTTCAACCTCTGCGACTCGATGGGGGCCGCCGTGCAGCCGCTGGCCGCGCAGGCCGCCGCCAAAGGGCTGGCCTTTACGGGCGTGCCGCTGCGCACCAGCTGCCCCTACCCCTGGGTTATCGGCGATGCCCACCGCCTCAACCAAATCCTCATCAACCTGGTGAGCAACGCCGTGAAATTCACCGAGCAAGGCACCATTGACGTGGTGGGCGAGCTCGTGGACGAAACGGCCGACGAGCTCACGGTGCGCTTCCGGGTGAGCGACACGGGGCCGGGCATTCCGGCGGCGCAGCAGGCGCGCATCTTCGAGAGCTTCACCCAGGCCCAGGCCGGCACGGCCCGGCAGTTTGGCGGCACGGGCCTGGGCTTGAGCATCAGCCGGGCCCTGGTGGCGCAGCTGGGCGGCACGCTCACGCTGGCCAGTGAGGAAGGCCGCGGCAGCACCTTTGCCTTCACCGTAACCCTGCCCCGGGCCGCGGCCCCCGCGCCGGCAGCAGCGGCCCCCGCCGCCTACGACACGGGCCGGCTGGCCGGCGTGCGCGTGCTGGTTATCGAAGACAACGACGTGAACCGCACCCTGGTGGAGATGATGGCCGAGCCCTGGGGCGTGCAGCTCGACCAGGCCGCCACCGGCCCCGCCGGCCTGGCCCGCCTGGCCGCGCACCGCTACGACGTGGTGCTGATGGACGTGCAGATGCCCGGCCTGAGCGGCGTGGACGTGACCCAGCGCCTGCGCCAGATGGGCGACCCAGCCCGGGCCGCTACGCCGGTCATCGCATTCACCGCCAACGTATTCCGCGAAGACATTGAGGGCTACCTGGCGGCGGGCATGAATGCCTACCTGCCCAAGCCCATCGGCCAGGAAGCCCTCTACCGCAAGCTGGTGGAAGTGCTCGACGCAGGCCCCACGCCGCTCTACGACCTGAGCCTGCTGAAGCGCCAGGCCCAGGGCCGCAGCGCGTTCGTGGTGCAGATTCTGCGCTCGGTGCTGGCCAACATGCCCCGGAGCCTGGCCCAGCTGCGCGCCGCGGCGGCGGCCGGCCAGTGGCTTGAGGCGGCCGAGGTGGCCCACCACATTCGGCCCAACCTGCTGGCGCTGGGGGTGGCCGCCGTGGCCCCTTCGCTCGATGTGCTGGCCCGGGCGCACCGCTCGGCTACGTCGCCCGCGCCGTCGCCCAAGGTACTGGCCGGGGCCGTGGGCAACTTAAGTACCGTAGTAGAGCGGGTGCTCGCCGCGCTGCCCGCCGAGCTGGAAGCGCTGCTGGCCACCATGCCGCCCGCATAGGGCCGGCCAGCGGCTCGGGGGCTACAGGGTGTTCAGGCGGTCGCGCAGGGTGGTTTGGTAGGACTTGCCCACCGGCACCTGATAGGGACCCAGCAGCAGCACATGGTCTTCTACCGCATCAATGCGCTGGGTGTTGACGATGTAGGAGCGGTGCACGCGCATGAAATGAGCGAACGGCAGCCGGTCTTCGAGGATTTTGAGGCTGGCGTATACGATGTGCTTCTGGGCGGCCGTCACCAGCACCGAGTACGTGGCCAGGGCTTCGATGTAGAGCACCTCGTCGAAATTGAGGCGCACCAGCCGCCCGTTCACCTTCACGAACAAATCGGAGGAGCCCGGCGCGGCCAGTTCGATGGTGGCCGGCGGGCGGGCCGGCAGGGAGGCCGGTTCGCGGTGGCGGCGGTCGCGCACCAGCTGCACGGCTTGCAGGAAGCGGGCATATTCAACGGGCTTCACCAGGTAGTCGATGACGGGCAGTTCGAAGGCTTCGACGGCAAATGCCTCGTGCGACGTAACCAGCACAATGGCCGGCAGTGGCTTGGGCAGCACCCGAATCAGGTCGAGCCCGGTGAGGTGCGGCATCTCGATGTCGAGCAGCAGCACCTGCACCGGCGGCTCCGTATGCAGGTAGTGCAGCGCCTGCCGGCCATCCTCCAGGGCGGCTTGCAGGGTGAGGCCGGGGGTGATGGCCACGAAATGCTCGAGGGTGAGGCGGTTCATCTCGTTGTCTTCAACGATGACGCAGGCGAGCGGGTCGGAGTCGGGCATAAGCGCGAGAATTGAGCAGAAAAAGGGCCTGTCGGATTGCGCTTCTGCAACGAAACGACGCCGTTCGTTTAGCAAACCGGGCGGTTCGTGCAAAAGGCCAATCTGCCCCGGCTCTCCAAAGCTAGGTTTGCATCGGTCGCGCATCCAGCGTGTTTTCGTTTACCCCCACTTTTCCCGCGATGAACAACGTTTTCGTCCTGTTGGCCAGTCTGATGCTTCGCTTATCAATGCCCCACGGCCCGGCGGGCCACGCGGCGCGGTTGGGCGAGTTCGAAAAACCCGTTCCGACCGTGGATTCGCTGCAAGCCGCCGCCACCCGGCGCACCGCTTACCTGGCCGATGCCCTGCAGCTCCGCTACGCCCAGACGCTGCAGGTGAAGCGCAGCACCCATGCCCAGCTGCAGGCGCTGGATTCGCTCCGCTTCGCCGCCCCCGCCGCTTACGACGCGCCGGCCCAACAAGCAGCCATCGCCGGCATCGGGGCCGGCTACCAGCGCGCCCTGGCCCGCACCTTGACGGCTGCCCAGTACGAAGCGCTGCTGCGGCTGGAGGCGCCGGAAGCGCCGGCGGCAGTTATCCTCACGGCCCGAAAGTAAATAACACCATGGCAGCCAATACAACAGCAATGGCTATGGTTGAGGCGGCTCTGGAGCAGGCTCACCACTCTGCTGGCCTTGCACCGGTGCGGAGCGGCAGCGTAACAGCAGTGGCGGCCACGCCTCGCAAGGGAAGCCTGCCGGGGGCGGCGGCCAGCCGCACGCCGGGCTACAGTGCCCGGCAAGGCACCGGACAAATGGCCGGGCGTCTGTTTCGCGGCAATGCGACGGGTGCGCCCCGGTGGCCAGCCGAAGCCCCCGCTACGGCCTCGGGCACCTTCGCCGCGCCGGGCAGCCATCCCGGAAATAGTCTCTCAAATTCCTCCCGCTCGTTGGCGGTGGCGGGTTCCGGTGCCCGGCCGGCTGCTTTGGCCGGGCCGCCGGCGGGCCGCTTACCGGAGGAGCTGCTGGTGGCTCTGGCCAGACCGCAGCTTCCCCTCGTGCAGCTGTTTCCGCTACCCAGCCCCTGCCCCGACACATTCGACGTCGACTTCCGGCTTGCTGAACCTGCTGACGTCCGGCTCGATTTAGTGGATGCGCGGGGTCGCAAAGTATTGGGTATTATTCGCCGCCGTCTGACGGGCAATTCTGCGCACCGCATTTCGCTGCTGCTCGCTGGCCTGGGCCTGCCGCCCGGCGCGTACACGTGCCAGCTACACGTTCTCGGGGCGTAGGCGGGCGCTACTCAAAGCGGCGGCGACAACCGGCTTGGTGGCCTTGTTTGGCCGGCAACGGGAATGACGTTTGTGAAACCAGTTCCTGTAAGGTTGCGGCAGGCGGCATTTCCGGTTAGCGGCAGTGGGCCGTAACTTCGCCCCCATGCCCTCCTCCCCTACCGAAACCACCCCGCTGGCCCTGCTGAAGGAGCATTGGGGGCACACGGCTTTCCGGCCGGGGCAGGAGGAAATTATCAATTCGGTGCTGGCCGGGCACGACACGCTGGCGCTGCTGCCCACCGGCGGCGGCAAGAGCATCTGCTTCCAGGTGCCGGCCCTGGCGCGGCCGGGCATCTGCATCGTGGTGTCGCCGCTGATTGCGCTGATGAAGGACCAGGTGGACAACCTGCGCAAGCGCGGGCTGAAGGCCGAGGCGATTTACGCGGGCATGAGCCACCAGGAAATCGACCACGCGCTCGATAACTGCGTGTGCGGCCGCTCGGTGAAGTTCTTGTACGTGAGCCCTGAACGGTTGCTCACGGAGCTATTCCAGGTGCGAGTGGCGAAGATGCCGGTGGGCCTGCTGGCCGTGGACGAAGCGCACTGCCTCTCGCAGTGGGGCTACGATTTCCGGCCGCCCTACCTGCGCATTGCCGAGCTGCGCGAGAAGCTGCCGTCCGGCACGCCGGTCATCGCCCTCACGGCCACGGCCACGGCCCAGGTGCAGGCCGACATTGTGGAGAAGCTGAAGTTTGGCCCCGGTGGCCAGGTGTTTCGGCAAAGCTTTGCCCGGCCCAAGCTCTCGTACTCGGTGCTGCCCACCGAGGATAAATTGCGCCGGCTGCTGGAAGTGGTGCGCGGCGTGGGGTCCGGCAAAACCGGCATCGTGTATGCCCGCACGCGGCGGCAGACGGAGGACACGGCGGCCTTTTTGCAGCAGCACCGGTTTGCGGCGGCGGCTTACCACGCGGGTTTGCCATCGGAGAAGCGCACCCAGGTGCAGCAGGACTGGATTGCCGACAAAGTGCGCCTGATTGTGGCCACCAACGCCTTCGGCATGGGCATCGACAAGCCCGACGTGCGCCTCGTGGCCCACCTCGACGCGCCCGATACGCTGGAAGCCTACTACCAGGAAGCCGGCCGCGCCGGGCGCGACGGCCAGTACGCCTTCGCCGTGCTGCTGGCCGGGCCCAGCGACGCCGACGAGCTGCGCCGCCGCACCAGCCAGTCATTTCCGCCCCTCGATACCGTGAAGCGCGTGTACCAGGCGCTGGCCAATTACTCGCGCACGGCGGTGGGCGGCGGCGAACTGGCCGCGTTCGAGTTCGATTTGCAGCAGTTTGCCGAAACCTACCGCATCAAGGCCGTGGACGCGCACAACTCGCTGAAGATTTTGCAGCGCGAAGGGTTTGTGCAGTTGAACGAGGCCGTGAACCAGCCGGCGCGGGTACATCTCATCCTAAACCACCAGGATTTGTACGCCTTCCAAGTGGCTAACGCCCAGCACGACCAGCTGATAAAGGCGCTGCTGCGGCTGCACGGCGGCGAGCTGTTCTCGGATTTCCAGACCATTTCGGAGAATGCGCTGGCCACCCACCTGCGCCGCAGCGTGGTGGAAGTGCGCCAGCAGCTGCGCTACCTGCACACGGCCGGCATTCTGCACTACCAGCCCAAGCAGGAGTCGCCGCAGGCCATGTTCACCACGCCGCGCTTCGATGCGCCCAAGCTGCCGCTCGACCAAGTGAAGATGACGGCCGCCCGCGACCTGGCCCGCGCCAAAACTCACGCCGTGGCCCAGTACCTCGCCGGCACCCGCTGCCGCCAGATTCTGCTGCTCAGCTATTTTGATGAAGCCGACCCGGCTGCCTGCGGCGTGTGCGATATTTGCCTGGCTGCGAAGAAAGCAGCCCAGGCAGCCGCGCAGGTCGTTTCGCTGCGCGAGCCGCTGCTGGCTCAGGTACAGCTTACAATGCCCACGCCCCGCGAGCTACTGGCGGCGTTTCCACCCGCGCAGGCCACCGCCGTCACGGCCGCGGTGCGCGAGCTGGTAGACCGCGGCGAGCTGGCCTACGCGGCCGACGGCCGGCTGGTGGTGGCAGACAGTAGCCGCGGCTAGCTTACATCGCGCCCGTCCATATACGCCTGCACTACGGGCAGCAGCAGGCCCACGGCCTCGTTCAGGTAGGTGCGCTCGGCGGCCGTCCAGTGGTGCGGGTGGCCGAACACGCAGGGCTGCAGAATGCCCCAGAGCTGGCCGTTTTCGGTGATGTGGGCGTGCACCAGGGCGCGGTGGCCGAAGGTTTTGCGCTCGAATTCCTGATTAAGCGTTTCGGGACCGGCCTCGGTCACGTCATCCACAAACACGGAGGGCTGGCAGGCCAGCGCGGCGCGAAAGAGTGGGTCTTCCTTGGGCAGGTCGCCGGCGTCGTCCTGCCAGGGGTGGCGGGGGTCGGGCACGGCCTCGTCGAGACGCCACACCAGGGCAATGCGGCCACGGGCCCGGGCGGGGTTGCGCACGTAGAGAAAGCAGCGGTCGGCGCGCAGGTGCGGGCCTGCCAGGTCGAGGGCGGCCTGCAGGCGGGCTTCGGGGGTGGCGTCGGCGGCGAGGGCGGCGCGCAGCGCGGCAAGGGGTTCGGAGTGGGGCGAATCAGCCATAATCGGAGAATGGGGTTGGCAAGCGTACGCAGAACGGCCGGCGGCGGCCACGGACCGGCGGGCAAGCCCGGCCGGTTCGCTTTTTGCCCCCAAACAACAGGAGGCCCTGCCGCGCTTGTCGCGGCAGGGCCTCCTGTTGTTGATTTATCAAACTGTCAAGCAGCCAATCCGGCGAGTTAGTTGCCGCCGGCCGAGTACTCGGTGTAGCCGCCGAGCAGGTTGCGCACGTTGGTGAAGCCCTGCTGGGTGAGGAAGGTTTTGGCCTGCGATGAGCGGCTGCCGCTCTTGCACTGCACGATAATCTCCTGGTCTTTCCAGGCGTCGAGGTCGTCGAGCTTGTCGGGCAGGGTGCCGAGCGGGATGTTCTGAGCGGTGGGGATGCGGCCTTCTTCGTGCTCCCAGGGCTCGCGCACGTCGATGAGGTGAGGGGTTTCGCCGGCTTGCAGGCGCTGGCGCAGTTCGGTGGTGGTGATGTCGGCCATTTTTTTTAGAGAATGGAGTGGTGACGGCATGGGGTGCCGGAGCACGAAAGTAAGGCCGTAATCTTCTTGATTTCGTAACTGCGGCTCCGTCAGCCACGTGCGGCGGCTATTGTATATTTGTAGCTTCGGCAGCCCGGCAATTTCATGCGGGGCTGCAACTGAAGCTTCTCCCCTCCCCGACTCATCTTCAAGTTCCTACAGTTCCCCCCAATTTTTATGAAGCAAATTTTCTCGACGTTGCTGCTGGTGCTGGCGTTGTCGCCGGCCGTGCTGCAAGCGCAGACGTTCCCGGCCGTGCCGGCCGCGCCACCTTCCAACCTGCAGGGCCAGGCCCTGCGCGACTGGCTGCGCACCAACTGGTACGACGGCAAGCGCACGGTGCTTTCGTACTCGGCGGCCCGCGCCAAAATGTACAACTACGCCGACAACTACAACAACTCGGTAACGTGCGTGTACTCGGGCTACAACACGCCCAACCCGTTCAGCTTCACCAGCAGCAGCACCACGTCGGCGGCCAACATCAACTGCGAGCACACCATTCCGCAGTCGTGGTTCAACGAGGCTTCGCGCATGGTGTCCGACATGCACCACCTCTACCCCACCTACATTCAGTGGAATTCGAACCGGGGCAACGACCCGTTTGCCGACATTCCGGATGCTACCACCACCCTCTGGATGCGCAACACCAGCAGCCAGACCACCATCCCGACCAGCAACATCGACGAGTACAGCGAGGACACCAACTCGCAGTTTGAGCCTCGCGAAGACCACAAGGGCAACGTGGCCCGCACGGCGTTCTACTTCTACACCATGCACGACACGCAGCCCGAGCTCATCGCCAACGGCAAGCAGAACATCAGCTCGCTGGCTCCGCTGGCTACTCTTTACGCCTGGCACCTGGCCGACCCGGTGGATGCCCACGAGATTGAGCGAAACAAGCGCGTAGCTGCCAGCCAGGGCAACTACAACCCCTACATCGAGCACCCCGAGCTGGTGGCCCTGGCCTACGGTTTAGCTCCGGCCGGCCCCACGTTCAGCTTTGCGGCCGGCACCGGCACCATTGCCGAAGGCAACGCCGGCACCAGCACCTACACCTTCACCGTGAACCTGAGCCCGGCCGCCACCACGGCCAGCACCGTGCAGGTGAGCCTGAACACTGCCAGCTCGACGGCCACCGGCGGCACCGACTTCACGTTTGCCTCGCCCGCGACCGTCACCTTCCCGGCCGGCAGCACCTCGCAAACCGTGACGCTGACCGTGACCGGCGACACCCAGCCCGAAGCCGACGAAACGGTGGTGCTGAACCTGACCAACCCCAGCACCGGCAACAGCGTGGGCTCGCCCGCCGCCCACACCCTCACCATTACCAACGACGACGGCCCGGCCCCGACCGTGGCGTTTGCCACCGCCACCGGCTCGCTGGCCGAAGGCAACACCGGCACTAGCACCTACACCGTGAACGTGACGGCCACCGGCACGCTGCCCACCGGCACCTTCACGGTGCCCGTGAGCGTGGATGCTACCAACAGCACCGCCACTCCCACCACCGATTACACGCTGAACACCACCAGCCTCACGTTCAGCGCCACGGCCACCACGCAGCCCATCACCATCACGGTAGTGGGCGATGCGGTGTACGAGCCCAACGAAACCGTGCGCCTGCTGCTCGGCACGCCCTCCAACGGCAGCATCATCGTGGGGTCGCCCAATGCCCACGTCTTCACCATCACCAACGACGACGCGGCTCCGGCCGGCGCACCTTGCACCAAGCTCTATTTTTCGCAGTACACCGAGTCGAGCACGCTGAATACCAAAGTGCTCGAAATCTATAACCCCACGGCCAGCCCCGTGTCGCTGAACGGCAAGCGCCTGGCCCTGTACTCGAACGGTGCCACCACCGTGACCACGCCCCAGGCCCTGAGCGGCACCATTGCTCCTTACGACGTGTACGTGGTGGCCAACACCGGCGTAACCGATGCCGGCGTGAAAGCCCAGACCGACCTGGAAAGCGCCGTGGCCTTCTTCAATGGCGACGACGCCATTGCCCTATTTGATGGCACCGACACGCTCGACGTGATTGGCGTCATCGGCCAGCGCCCCACCGAATGGACGGTGGCCGGCAACGGCTCGACCCTGAACAACACCATGGTGCGCCTGCCCAACACCAGCCAGGGCGGCCGCTGGAACGGCCCCTACGGCGCCGCCACCTGGACCGGCAACGGCGTGGACAACTACGCCGGGGTGGGCAGCTACACCAGCACCGCTTGCGGCCTGGCTACCGCCACCCGCGCGGCCGCCGTGCTGCGCAACACCCTCGAAATTTTCCCCAACCCCGCCACCGAAACCGTGCAGGTGCGCCTGCCCGGCCTAGCCACCGCCCGCGCCACCACCGTGCAGGTGCTCGATATGCTGGGCCGCCCTGTGCGCCAGCGCACCGCCCAGCTCGGCGGCGCAGAAACCGTGGCCGTCGACCTGCGCGGCCTGCCCGCCGGCATCTACGCCGTGCGCGTGCAAACCGCCGAGGCCGACTACACCGGCCGCGTCGTGGTGCGGTAGTACTACCGCCGATGCACACAAAAAAGCCCCCGGCCGATTGGCCGGGGGCTTTTTTGTGTGCTGCTATTTCAGCTACGCCAGTATATCGGCGTATTCGGCGTGGTGGCGCTTCACAAAGCCGGCCATAAAGGTGCAGGTGGTCTTCACCTTGAGCTTTTCATCGCGGGCGTAGGCCAGGGCCGTGCGGGCCAGCTCGTCGGCCACGCCTTGGCCGCGCAGGGCTTCGTCCACAAAAGTGTGGGTGAAGTCGATAACGTCGTCGCTGGGGCGGGCGTAGGCCAGCTCGGCAGCGTAGCCATCGCGGGTGGTGGTGAATTCCTGGTTGGTGGTATCGTGCTGAATGGACATGCGCAGGGAATGAATGCGTTAAAGAAGTAATGGAGGAGAAAAACCGGTGCCCCGGGCTGCTAAGCCCAACGGCCGCCGCTGGTTTGCGTACAGACTGCATAAGACGGGCCCGGCCCGTTTGGTTTTTCACCCTTACCCGCCTCCCTCCCGCATGGATACGCAAAATCCCTCCCCGACGCCCAATTCTGAGAACGAAGCCGCCGCCGGCAGCCCCCACTACGGCGACTTTGGCCACGCTGCTCGCAAAGGCCCCACCAACGAAGCCCCCGGCCGCAGCGGCGCCAACGACAACCCCGACGAGTTCAGCGAATTCTCTGACCGCGAGGAAGAAGCCGAAAACGCCCCCTCTAACCCCGAAGACCAGCCCGGCCACGTGGAGCAGAACCAGAACCCGGCCGCCGTGCGCGAAGCCCAAGGCAAAGACGACGACACCCAGCGCGCCGCCTGGGCCGCCGACGACCCGCGCTACGCCGGCGGCGGCACTCACAACACCCGCGAAGAGCCCGCCGACGCCAACTACCCCACCAAAGACGAATAGCCGTTTGTCATTCCGACGCCGAAGGAACCTGAGTTAGTTGTCCGAACGACAATCATCCGGTTCGTCCTGCGCAGGAATAACGGTTGCCTGCTTTATCATCCCCTATTTCCCCCGCATCATGGCTAATACGCCCAACAATACCTTCGACCAAGAGCCTTCGGAAGACGGTGCTTCGACCCCCATGCTCGACGCCGCCACCCACGGCCAGGTGCTCGACGATAACAACGCTTCGGGCCAGGAAAAGGCCGATGAGATGGACGACTCGCTCCGCACCTTCGAGCAGGACATGGACGCCCGCGCCCAAGCCGGCGGCGACCCCGACGCCCTGCCCAAGGAGCTGACTGACCCCAGTGACCGCGCCTTCACCCTGCCCGAAGAGCAGAGCTAGCTTTCCTCGCTTGCCCTTCCCGAAGCTGCCCCCCGGCGGCCATCCTTGCGATGGCTGCCGGGGGGCAGCTTTTTTTCAGCCATCCGGTTCGGTGCCCGGCTCGCAACTGCTCCTGGTTTCAACCAACGCATAATTGTCAAAATATTTATTGAAAAAAGTAAATATTATGTTTGAACAGCCAAAAAATTTATTATTTTTGTTGATATAATCAATAAAAAACTTACTTAAGTCATTTTCTTGGACATCCACCGAAAGTGTCGCCGCAGGTTTTACTTGGTTAGACTGTTCTTTTTCTCACACACTCTTTTTCTGCAGATGAAAACATTTACTCTCCTCTCGGGCCGGCCCTGTTGGGCCGGTACCCAACGCTCTCTGCTCCGGCGCGGTACCTATGCCCTGCTGCTGAGCTTCGTGCTGTTAGTAGCAGCCATGGGCTCGGCAGCAGCGAAACCGGGCCAACCGGGCCGGGCCTGGGCCAGCGGCATGGAGCCCACCGGGCTGTTCACATACCTGACGGGTGCGCGCTGGTCGCCGGCGGCAGCAATGGTCGTGGTGCTCAGCCACACCGATGCGACCTGCGCCGGCAACGACGGGACTATCACGGCCTCCGTGACCGGCGGCGTGGCCCCCTACTCCTACCTCTGGTCGAACGGGGCTACGACGGCCACCATCACCGGCGTTTCGGCAGGCACTTACAGCGTGACGGTGACCGATGCCACGGGCGCCACTGCCACTTGCAACTGCGGTAGTATTCAGGTGTTCACGCCCATCACGGCCACTCCCACTATTGTGGGCGTGCAGTGCAGCGGCGACGCCACCGGCAGCATTGTTCTATCGGGGCTCACCGGGGGCGTCGCGCCTTACACTTACCTGTGGTCGAACGGCTCCACTGCCCCGGCGCTGAAAGGGCTGACGGCGGGCACCTACACCGTAACCATTACCGACCACAACGGCTGCACGAGCACGCTTTCGGCCACCGTGCCGGCGGCTATCAGCCTGCTGGCCACGGCCACTCGCATCAACGCCACCTGCGCCGGCAGCGCTACCGGCAGCATCATGCTGGCGGTGAGCGGCGGCACGGCGCCGTATAGCTACCGCTGGTCGAACGGTGCGACGACGCAAAACCTAAGCGGCCTGGCCGCCGGTACTTATTCCGTGGCCGTAACTGATGCGGGCGGCTGCACCGGCACGGCCACCGCTACCATTCTGGAGCCGGCCGCCCTGCGCCTGAGCCTGACCAATCCGCGCCCCAGCTGCTTCGGCGGCGCATCGGGCGGCGTGGGCGTGGCCGTGAGCGGCGGCACCGCACCGTATGGCTACCTCTGGTCGAACGGGGCCACCACGGCCACACTGAGCGGCGTGGGCGGCGGCACCTACACCGTGACCGTGACCGACGCCAACGGCTGCACGGCCAACGGCTCGGCCACCATCACCGAATCGACCCAGATTACGGCCCTGGCCAGCAAAACCGACGCCACCTGCTACGATGCCAGCAACGGCACCGTGACGCTGGCCGTGAGCGGCGGCACCGCCCCCCTCGCCTTCCGCTGGTCGAATGGCGCTACCACCCAGAACCTGAGCGGCCTGGCGCCCGGCACCTACAACGTAACCGTGACCGATGCCAATGGCTGCACCGCCACGTGTGGCGCAACCGTGGGCCGGCCCACCCAATTGCTGGCCAGCGCGCTGGCGACTGGCGCGCGCTGCGCCGGTGGCACGGGCAGCGTGGCCCTGACGGCCAGCGGCGGTACGGCCCCGCTGGCTTACCTGTGGTCGAACGGCGCCACCACGCAGAACCTAATGGGCGTCGCGGCCGGGACTTATTCGGTGACCGTGACGGACGCCAACGGCTGCACCGCCACCGCCAGCGCTAGCGTAGGCGAGCCCACTCAACTGCGCGCCACCTCGCGGGTAATGGACGCCACCTGCTACGATGCCAGCAACGGCTCCGTCGACCTGACGGTGAGCGGCGGTACGGCTCCGTATGCTTATCTGTGGTCGAACGGCGCCACTACCCAGGACCTGGTGGCCCTGCTGGCCGGCACCTACACCGTAACCATCACCGATGCCAACGGCTGCACCACCACCAGCGGTGGAACTGTGGGCCGCCCGGCCCAGGTGCTGGCCAGTGCCCTAGCCACCAGCGCACGCTGCGCCGGTGGCACAGGCAGCGTGGCCCTGACGGCCAGCGGCGGCACGGCCCCGTTGGCTTACCTGTGGTCGAACGGCGCCACCACGCAGAACCTGAGCGGCGTTGCGGCCGGCACTTATTCGGTAACGGTGACCGATGCCAACGGCTGCACGGCCACGGCTTCGGCCACGGTGGGCGCACCGGCCCAGCTGCGCGCCACGGCTTCGGCAACCAACGCAACCTGCTACGATGCGGCTAACGGCACCACTACCCTGGCGGTGAGTGGCGGCACGGTCCCGTATTCTTATCTGTGGTCGAATGGCGCTACTACTCAGAATTTGAGTGGCCTGGCATCCGGCACTTACTCGGTGACGGTAACGGATGCTTCGGGCTGCACCGCCAGTTGCTCGGCTACCGTAGGCCGGCCCGTGCAACTGCTGGCCAGCGCGCTGGCGACTGGCGCGCGCTGCGCCGGTGGCACGGGCAGCGTGGCCCTGACGGCCAGCGGCGGCACGGCCCCGTTGGCTTACCTGTGGTCGAACGGTGCCACCACGCAGAACCTGAGCGGGGTAGCCGCCGGGACTTATTCGGTAACGGTGACCGATGCTAACGGCTGCACCGCCACGGCTTCGGCTACGGTGGGCGCACCGGCCCAGCTGCGGGCTACGGCTACGGCCACGGCCGCATCGTGCGCGGGCGGCGCTACGGGCAGCGTGGCCCTGGCCGTGAGCGGCGGCACGGCTCCGTTCAGCTATCTGTGGTCGAACGGCGCGACGACGCAAAACCTAACGGGCGTGGCCCCGGGCACCTATTCAGTAGCCGTAACCGATGCCGGCGGCTGCACCGCCAGCTGCTCGGCCACGGTGGGCGGCAGCACCGCCATGCGGCCCAGCATCATCACGACAGCGGCTACGTGCTGCGCCACCAGCAGCGGCAGCGTCGACCTGACGGTGAGCGGCGGTACCGCGCCGTACTCCTACCTGTGGTCGAATGGCGCCACCACCCAGGATTTGAGCAACGTGGCAGCCGGTACCTATACCGTCACCATCACCGATGCTGCGGGCTGCACGGCCACGGCTTCGGGCACCGTGACGCAGCCGGCTGCGCTGGCCCTGCGCACCACGCTCACCAGCCCCTCGTGCTGCAACGCCAGCACCGGCGGCATCGATTTGGCGGTGAGCGGCGGCACGGCTCCGTATTCCTACCGGTGGTCGAACGGCGCTACGACGCAGGATTTGAGCGGCATTCCGGCCGGCACTTATTCGGTAACCGTGACCGATGCCCGTGGCTGCACGGCCAGCACTTCGGCCACCCTCACGCAGCCCACGGCCCTGCGGGCCAGCACCAGCAGCACCAACGCCTCGTGCGGCAGCTCCGATGGCACGGCTACGGCCACGGCCAGCGGCGGCACGGCTCCCTACTCCTACCGCTGGAGCCCCGGCGGCCAAACCACGGCCACGGCCACCGGCCTGGGTGCCGGCACCTACTCCGTGACGATTACCGATGCCCGCGGCTGCACCGCCACGAGCTCGACCAGCCTGATAGCGGCCAGCTGCCGCACGCAGCATTGCACCCTTACGCAGGGCGGCTACGGCAACAGCAACGGCGTTATTTGCAAAGAGCCTTCGAAGCGCCGACTGGAACTGATTGCGGATATGTTCACGACTTCCAGCCTCGTGCTGGGCGCGCCCGGCCGCAGCCTCACCTACAGCTACACCGGCGGCACCAGCACCGCCGCCGATTTGGCCCGGGAAGCCACGGCTCAGTGCATCATCGACAAGATGCCGGCCGGTGGCTCGGCGGCTGCTTTCCCCAGCACGCTGGGCAATGCCAGCGGCTGCGCCAGCTCGTTCCCCTCGGGCTTCCTGCGCAACGGCCGCTTCAACAACGTGCTGGTGGGCCAGACGCTGGCCCTGGCCCTGAACACGCGGCTGGATAACACCCTGGCCGGCGTGCCCCTGAGCGCCTCCATGACCTCCTACGCCACGGTCAACTGCTCTTCGCCCGACCCGCGCGACTACACCGGGATTTCCCGCTCCATTCCGGCCTCGGTGCTCGGCAACCTCGACTACGGCACGGGCACGCCCACCGTGGGCAGCCTGCTGGCCCTCGCCAATAAGGCCCTGGGCGGTGTGGCCTACGCCAACGGCGGCGGCAACCCCAGCTTCAGCGACATCAGCTGCGCCGTGGCCAGCATCAACGAGCTGTTCGACAACTGCCGCGTCTTCGATGCCACGCCGAATTCGGGCTGCTCGGCTCGCTCGGTTGCTACCGCGGGCCCGACGACGGCAGGGAGCTCGGCTACCGACCTGGGCCTGACCGCCGGCGATGCATCGGCCGAAATCAGCCAGCTGGCCGCCCTGCCCAACCCCTTCACGACCGCCACTACCCTCTCGTTTGCCCTGCCCGAAACGGCGAAGTACACGCTAACGGTGTACGACCTGAAGGGCAGCGAAGTAGCCCGCGTGAGCAACGGCGAGGCCCAGGCCGGCGTGCGCTACAGCTTTGCCGTGGGCGCGGGCCTGCAGGAAGGCGTGTACGTGGCCCGGCTGGTGACCGCCACCGGCACGCAAACCATCCGCCTGAACCTGCTGCACTAACCTGGCAGCGCCCATTTGGGGCAGTGCAAAAGAGCCGGCCGCGCAAGCAGCCGGCTCTTTTTTTTGGTAGACAGACCTGTTGCGCAATCGTCTGTCATCCCAAGCGCAGCGCAGGACCTTCCCATGCTTGAACGGCTCGTTCCGAAGCAAAAAGGTCCTTCGCTGCGCTCAGCATGACAAGGCGCTGTCGGTCTAGTCTATCCATCTGGTCGAATAGCTTAGCTTAGAACCGCCAGCCCAGCTGCGCGCCGCCGTACCAGGCGCGGCCCGGCGCGGGCTGGAAATAGCGCCCGCCAAACGCATTCAGGTCGTTGCCGAGGCTGTAGCGGCGGTCGAGGGCGTTGTCGAGGCCGGCGTAGATGTTGGTTTCGAGGTGGCCCGCCAGTGTGCGCCGCCAGCCGCCCCGCGCGCCAAACACCCAGTAGCTGGCCGCCGCTTCGGTGTTGGCATCGTTGAGGACGACGCGGGCCTGGTGGCCGAGGCTGGGGCTGAGATAAAACCCCAGTCGCTCGCTGAAATCGAGCCCCGCGCTGAGCGTGTGGGGCGTGGTGCCGGTGAGGCGGTTGCCGCTCAGGTCGCCCGCGCCGCTGGGGTAGCTGCCGAAGCGGAAGTCGTTGTAAGCGTAGCTGGCCCAGGCGCGCAGGCCCACTTGTTGCATGGGTAACGTGCCCGTGAACTGCGAGCAATAGCCCTCCCAGCGGCGGCCATTCGTTGGCACCCACCGCCGCCACAGCCAGCCGCTCAGCGCCGCTTCGAGGCCGCGCTGATGGGTGCGGCCGGTGTTGCGAAACACCACAACGCCCTGCGCCGTGGTGCTGCTGACGATGGTTTCGCGCAGCTCCAAATCGAACACGCTCACGTCGTAGCCCAGCCGGCTGCCTAGTAGCTGGCCGCGCGCGCCCACCTCGTAGCTGGTGCCGCGCTCGGCCTGCAGCTCGGCGTTCAGACTACCATCGGAAGGGCGAATTTCCTCGACCGTGGGCGGCGCAAAGCCGGTGCTCACGCTGGCGTAGGCGGCCAGGGCGGGCGCAAATTCCTTCAATAGCGCCACGCGGGGCGAGAGCACCGAGCGGAAATCGCGGGCAAATTGGTAGCCCGTGGGGTTGGTAGCGGCCGCGCTGCTGCGCACAATGCCGTAGCGCAGGCGGTTGTAGCTGGCGGCGGCCGTGAGCAGCAGGCCGGCCGGCAGCTCATAATCGGCCTGCGCGAACACGAAGCCGGTGGTGGTCGTGATGTCGTCGTCGTAGCGTAGCGCGCCGGGCTGTCCGCCCACGTTCAGGTAGCTGCGCCCGTTGGCCAGGCTGCCCTGAAACTCGCCGCCGCCCTGCAGCCGCAGCGTGCGGCCGGCCAGCGCCGTGCGCCAGCGCAGCGCCGTGCGCCCGCCCCCGCCCACGGCCGTACCCAGCTGGTAATCGACCAGATACGGCGTGCGCAGCACCGAGCCGCTGCCGTACAGCGTGGTCTGCAAATCAAGCTTTTCGCTGAAACGGTACTCGTGCGTGAGCCCCAGCAGGCCGGTGCGCGAGGCGTAGTACGCCTGCTGGGCCACGGTGCCGGGCGCGGCAGGCGTGCCCGGGCGCGCCTGCCGCGGGTCGGCTGCGAACTGTGCCCGCGTGAGGCCGCCGGGCAGCTGATAGCTGATGTCGGCATAGAGGAAATGCGCGGCCAGCGTGGTGTTGGGCGTGGCCGTGGTGTGCACGTCGAGCGCGAATACGTCGCGTTGCAGGGCGCTTTGCTGGCGGTAGCCGTCGAGGCTTTGGTGGGCATACTGGGCGCGCACGCTGGTGGTGGCGCTGCCCGTTTCGGCCGCGATGGTGCTGCGGCGCAGGCCGTAACTGCCCACCGTGGCCCCCACCGCCACCCGGCTGGTGCCGGCGGCTACGGCCGGCGTTTCGAACCGGGCCACGCCGCCGGTGCCCGCGCCGTACACGCTGCCGGCCGGCCCCTTCAGCACTTCGAGCCGGCCGATGAGGGCGGGGTCGAGCAGGTTGAGCGGCGTGCTGCCGCCGGCTTCGGTGAAGGGCAGGCCGTTGTAGTACACCTTCACGTTGCGCACCCCGAACGGCGAGCGCAGCGTGCTGCCCCGGATGCTGAGCCGGTAGCTGGCCGTGGCGCGCTCCTCCAGCCGCACACCGGGCAGCGTGTTCACGGCCTGGGTGAGGGCGGCGGGGCTGAACTGCTCCACCGTGCGGGCATCGAGCACGCCCACGGCGGCGGCGGTGCGGCGCAGCGGCAGCTGCTGGCCGTAGCCCGTGACGGTGGCGGCGGGCAGGGCCACGGCGCGGGTGGTGTCGGCGGCGGCAGGCGTTTGGGCGAAACCGGACAGCGGCAGCAACGACAGCAGCAGAAAGTAAAAAGAGGTATGCAAAAGGAAGTCAGGAAATAGAAGTGCGGCTGGTTATTCGGGCACGGCCGGTCGGGCGGCCCCACGGTATCTTGCCGCATGAATTACCGCCTACCCGTTTTCGGGGCCCTTGGTTTTCTGCTGGCCGCGCCGGCCGCCGCCCAGGTCAACCGCATCGATGACTTCAACCGCATTGGCTGGTACGTGTTCGAGGGCGACCACCAATTGGGGCCGCGCCTCACGGTGCGCACCGAATGCCAGGTCCGCCGCACCGATTTCCTTCCCGACTGGCAGCAACTGCTGCTGCGGGCCGGCCTGGGCTACCAGGTGCGCCCCCGCCTGAAAGTGGGGGGCGGCTACACCTACCTGCGCACCTACCCCTACGGCGCCCACCCCACCGCCGACGCCGGCACCTTCCCCGAGCAGCGCTTCTACGAAGACGTGACGCTGAGCGACTCGGTGGGCCGCGTCGGGCTGGAGCACCGGCTGCGCCTCGAGCAGCGCTGGATTGGCGTGCCCGGCGCCAGCGGGCCCCTTGGCAACACGGCCGTGTGGCAGCGCCAGAACCGCATTCGCTACCAGCTTTCAGTGGAAGTTCCCCTGCAGGGCCCCGCCCTCGACGACGGCGAGTGGTACCTGACGGCTTTCGACGAAATCTTCCTCAACTTCGGCCGCGAAATCACCACCAACGTTTTCAACCAGAACCGCATCGCCGGCGGCCTCGGCTACCGGTTTCAGGACAATTTTCGCGTCGAGCTGCAGTTTCTCAACCAGATTACCCAGCACTACGACCCCGACCCCGCCACCCGGTTTCCGGTGTTCGAGTTCAACAACGGCTTCCGCCTGGGCGTGACGTATAACCTGACGCTGCTAAAATAACTCCTTGGCTAGCAACGTTGAGCAGTAGCGCGAACTTTGTAGTTCGCGTCCTCGAACGGCAATCGTTGAAGAGGCAAGAGGCGCAGGTACACGAACTACAAAGTCCGCTATTACGGGCAGTACAGCGCCTCCCGTAGCGCCTGGTCCTGCCCGTAGATATCCTGGTAGAAGCGTAGGCGGCCATTTTCGGCCGTGCAGGTAGCGTAGCGGATAAAGATGGGCAGGGGCCGGCGCAGCAGCACGTCCTGCGGCGGGCACTGCCGGGCCTGGGCGGGCGTAAGCAGCGGCGTGGGGTTGCCCTCGCGGCGTAGCAGCCAGGCGGCCAGTTCGCGCGGGCGTTCCACCCGGATGCAGCCGTGGCTGAGGGCGCGGTCGGGGCGCGCAAAAAGCTGGCGCTCGGGCGTGTCGTGCAGGTACACGAGGTAGGGGTTTGGGAAGTGAAAGACGAAGTTGCCCAGCACGTTGCGCGGCCCGGCCTCCTGCTGAACGGTGTACTTGAAGTTCTGCTCCGTCACTTCGCCCCAATCAATGCGCCAGGGGTTGCGGCGGCGGCCCCGGCCGTCGTACACGGCCAGGTTGCTTTCGGCCAAGAAGCTGGGGTCGTCCTGCAGCCGGGGCAGCATTTCCTGGCTGGCAATGGAGTACGGCACGTTCCAGACCGGGGCCAGCGTGAAGTACCGGATGCGGCTGCGCAACGTGGGCGTGGGCGTGGCGGGCTTGCCCACAATCACGCGGGCGCGGCGCAGCACGGTATCGTGGCCCAGCACCAGCAGCTCGAAGGCGGGGATGTTCACCAGCAGGTACTCCGCCTCCTCAATGGGTTCGGCGCGCCAGCGCTCCAGGTTCAGGGCCACGCGCTCGAAGCGGCTGCGGTGCCGCGCCACCACCGAATCGGGTGGGCCGGGCGGCTGAGCCAGCCACTGCGCCAGCGCCTGTTGCAACTGGCGGTACTCGCGGCTGGCGGGCTGAACGGCCAGCAGCGCGGCTGGCCACTCGCCGGCCGCCAGCGCGGCGCGGAGCCAGGCGGCGGCTTCGGCCGGCTGCCGCGCCCGGTGCCGCCGCCCGTGCTGCAGGTCGTGCGCGAAGGCCAGCACGGCAGTGGTCAGGCATACGTCGAAACGGGCCAGCTGCGCCGGGCGCGGGCCAACCGGGCCGGCGGGCAAAGCAGGGGCGGCCAGCGAATCGCGCAGGGCCAGCAGGGCGGGCAGGCCGTAGTCGGCGGGTTGCAGGCCGTAGGCGTAGGCCCGGGCCAGCAGCGCCAGCGCGTCGTGCGCGGGGCGGCCGAGGGTGTCGGCGGGCGGGGCGGCCGTCCAGGCCGGGCCGCCGGGCTGCTGGTAGAAAGCGCGCACGACCGGGGCAGCGCGCTGGCTGCCCGGCGGCATCGGGCGTAGGGTGTCGAGCCAGGCCCGAATCAGCAGCGCCACGGTGGGTAGCGGCAGCCTCTTCGGCGGCAGAGTAACTTTTGGGGGCTGCACCACGGCGGGCAGCTCTGCCGCTCTTGGCTTCGGCTGAGCCGGGCCGCCCACGGTACGGCAGCCGGTGACCACGCCCAGGCTTAGCCCCAGGCAACTCGCGAGCAGGTTGCGACGAAGGCAGCGGGACAGCATGGCGGAGGCCTGAAAAGCGTGAGTGACTTGTCCTAAATATAAGAAAATAAACGCTCATATGTTTAGCTACCTCGCGCAGGCAAAACCGGGCCAGCCCCTACCTTCGAAGACAAACCGCGCGGACCGGTTCCAACCCCGCCACCCGCTCTGCTCCCCTGCCATGCCCGCTCTCCCGCCCGACCTGCGCCGCGCCCTGCTCGACCTGCCGCCGAAAGAAAAAGACCAGCTCCTCGCTCGCCTCGTGGCCCAGGATGCCGTTCTCACCGAACAGCTCGCCTTCCGCCTGCTCGAAGGCCCCGAGGCGCTCGAAACGCGCCGCGCCGCCCTGCGCACCCAGGTCGACGACCCGGTGCGGGGCTTCCACCCCACCCCCAACGACCTGCTCGTGATTCTGCGGCAGCTACAGGCCCGGCTGGCCTACCACGCCAAAATTACGGGCGACACGTTTGGCGAAATCGAGCTGAGCTGGCGGCTGCTGCACAACGTGTTTCAGCACCAGGCCGCTACCACGGCCCGGCTGCATGGCCCCACCCAGCCCCTGCTCCAGCACCTGGCCAAGCGCGCCCACGAAGCCCTGAAACAAACCGCCAAGCTACACGAAGACTACCACCTCGAACTGGCCGCTACCGCCAACGCCGTGCTGGCCGCCCTGTGGCAGTCGGGGGCCGCGCCGCTGGCCCGCGAGCTGGGCCTGCCCCGGACGTTGGCCTGAAACCAGCCTGTGGCAACAGTACCGCAGCAGGTTGGTTTTCCGGCCCGGGCCAGCATCCTTTCCGGCACAATTGCGGTATAAGGACCTAGCAGCCAGCCAATGGCAGCCCCCTTATTCTTTCTTCTCCCTACAGCCTCCATTTGTCATGAATAAGCTTTTCCTCCTGCTGCTCTTCGTTTTCAGCCTGAGCACCGCCGGCCTGGCCACTGCCCAGAACCGCCCCAAAGGCAGCCTCAAACGCGCCTTCAATCACAGTTCAGAAGCCGGAAAAGGCAAAAACAACAAAGCCCAGTTCCGGCGCGACAACATCCGCCCGGTCATCGACCTGAACCCCCACACACCAGAAAAATTCAAAACTGCCAAAGCCAACCACCACTACAAATTTGCCAAAGGCCGCTAAAAAAAAGTCCGCCGCTTCGAGAGAAGCGGCGGACTTTTTTTAGTTAAAAGTGAAGAGTTAAAAGTTGGTTTCAGGAAAACTCTTAACTCTTCACTTTTACCTTTTAACTCCCCTACGCTACCGGCTCGCGGAAGCCCACCCAGGTGAAACGCTTGATGACGAACTCGGGGTTGGTGAAGCTGGCGTTGCCGGCCGGGTTGCCGCCCGTGACGTGGAAGTCGGAGAAGCCGGCATTCTGGTTCACGTAGATGCCACCAGTGAGGTTGAAGCTGACGGGCGTGCCGGCCAGGCTCATCTCGTCCATAATCTGCTCCTTGATGGCGTTGTCCGTGGTGTAGGCACCGCACGAGATGGCGCCGTGCTCGCGGGCCAGCTGTGCCGCAAGGTGGATGCTCTCCTGCGTGTCCTTGGTTTTGATAACCAGCATGATGGGACCAAACAGCTCCTGACTGAACTGCTCCACGTTGTCGGAGCCAATTTCGTGAATGCTCGGCGAGCAGGTGCGCGCGTTCTGAAACACGGGGTTGTCGACGGTGCCGTGGGCCAGGATGCTGCGGCCGCCGTCGAAGGCCAGCTGCTTCACCCGGTCGTGCGTGATTTCGCTCTGGATGGCGCCGAACACGTGCGGGCCGGCCTTGGGGTTGGTGGCCAGGCCGGTTACGGCGGCCGAGAGCTTCTGCACCACGTCTTCGTAGGGCACCAGCTCGCCGCCCACTTTCACGCCAGCGGCCGGAATGAAGAAGTTTTGCGGGGCCGTGCACATCTGGCCCGAATACAGGCTCACGGAGAAGGCCAGGTTCTGGGCCACTTTGTCGAGGTCGTCGCAGCTGTCGAGGATGATGCTGTTGACGCCGGTTTTCTCGGTGAAGACCGTCTTGCCTTTCAGGCCCTCGATGTACTCGCCGAAGGCCGAGCCGCCGGTGTAGTCGATGAGCTTGATGGCGGAGTTTTCGGCCAGCTCCTTGGTGATGAGGTGGTCGTCGGCGTCCACGGCCAGCTGGCAGATGTTGGGGTTCAGCCCGTTTTCTTTCAGCACTTTCTGCACCTCGGCCACTACAATGGCAATGGGCAGCACGGCCTTGGGGTGCGGCTTGATGATGGTGGGGTTGCCGGTTACGAGGCTGGCGAACATGCCCGGCACCGTGTTCCAGGTCGGGAACGTGGAGCAGCCGATGACCAGGGCCAGGCCCTTGGGCACGGCGCGCCAGGTTTTGTTCAGGGTGATGCTGTACTTGCCCATGGGCTTCTCCCAGCGGGTTTCTTCGGGGAAGCGGGTTTGCTCCTCGTAGCCGGCCGCGATGGCCTCCAGGGCCCGGTCGGCGGCGTGCGGGCCGCTGGCCTGGAAGGACATCATGTAGGCCTGGCCCGTGGTATGCATGGTGGCGTAGGCAATTTCGAAGAAGCGGTTTTTCATGCCTTCCAGTGCCTCCGTCAGCAGCGCGGCGCGCAGGGCCGGCTTCAGCTTGCGCCACTCGCCAAAGGCGGCCTGTGCGTTGGCAATCAGCGTTTCGGGCTGATAAAAAGGGTATTTGATGCCGAGCGACTGCTGCTCGTAGGGCGACTCTTCCTGGCCGGCCCAACCCTGGGGCTCGCCCTGCTGCAGCTCGGTGAAGTGCTGGCCGCGCATGGCGGCGAATTTGGCGCGGCCCTGGGCATCGGCATCGGCCCCGTAGATGTCGGGCGAGGGGTTTTCGGGAAAGGCGGCGTAGAACGTGCGCCCGTGCAGGGCCTGCACAGCGGCGTCGAGGGTAGCCTGGTGCTTGTTAATCATCGGGGGTGGGTCGGGTTGATTTTAAGAAGACGTGGTGCGGCCGCCGGGCCGCCGCGCAAGTTACGGCGAGCGGCCAGATGCGGGCGCGGGGCGGGCGGTTATGGGCAGCTTGCTGAATGTGGAGTGAATGGTAAAAACGAAAGGTCATGCTGAGTTTGTCGAAGCATCTCTACCGTGCAACGCAATTCAGTTACCGCTGCGGTAGAGATGCTTCGACAAGCTCAGCATGACCGTTCTGCTATTTTTCTTTCCTCGCCATCATCCCAAAGTCCGAACCCTCCTGCCCTTCGTAGTGTAGTATCTTTACTCACCCCTCCCACCGGTTCTACTGCCTGATGAAAAACACGTTACGCGCATTCCTATACCTGTTTTTAATTGGACTAAGCGGCCCGCTGTGCGCCCAATCCACGCCGCCCACCATCGCCGGCCAGCTGGTGCTGAAGCTGCGGCCCGGCCAGTCGCCGGCGCGGCTCGAAGCGGCGCTGCAGGCGCTGGCGGCGGGTACGCTCACGCAGAAATTCCCACACGCGCTGCCGCCCAGCGCCGAGCGGCCCGGCAGCGTGGAACTGCGCGGCATCTACCAGTTTCGAACGGCCGCTGACTTACAGAAAGCCCGGGCCGTGCTGCTGGCCACCGGCGCGGTCGAGTACGTCGAGCCGCTCTACATCCGTCGGCCGCAGTACCAGCCCAACGACCCGTTCGCCGATTCTACGCTCACCAGCCTCACGGCCAGCCAGTACTACCTGAAGCAGATTAAGGCCTACCGCGCCTGGGACATTACGCGCGGAGACAGCAGCATCGTCATCGGCATCACCGACGGCGGCGTGCGCCTGACGCACACCGAGCTGGCCCCCCAAATCAAGCACAACTATGCCGACCCCATCAACGGCCTCGACGACGACCACGACGGCTACGTCGACAATTTCACGGGCTGGGACCTGGCCAACAACGACAACGACCCGGGCTACGACATCAACATCGTGCACGGCACGCTGGTGAGTGGTGTGGCATCGGCCCGCGCCGACAACGGCCAGGGCCTGGCCGGCGTGGGCAACAAGTGCCGGTTTCTGCCGCTGAACATTTACCCCAACACGCCCACCGGCACCTTCGCCGGCATCGAGGCCGTGGTGTACGCGGCCGACCACGGCTGCCAGGTCATCAACATGAGCTGGGGCGCGCCGGGCGGCTATTCGCAGTTCGAGCAGGACGCCATGACCTACGCCGCCGTGAACCGCAACGCCGTGCTGATTGGCGCCGCCGGCAACACCAACGCCGACCTCGACTTTTACCCTGCCAGCTACCAGCACGTGGTATCGGTGTCGGGCGTCGATAATACCGATACCAAGGTGGGCAGCGCCACTTTCAGCCACCGCGTCGACCTTACGGCCCCGGGCATCAGCATTCTCACCTGCTACGGCTACCACGCCGGCCCGCAGGTCGACAACGACTACACGGCCGTGGGCGGCACCTCGTTTGCCGCGCCCATGGTGGCGGCGGCCGCGGCGCTGGTGCGCTGGCAGTTTCCCACCTACACCGCCGACCAGGTGGCGGCCCGCCTGCGCCAAACCACCGACAACATCGCCGCGCTGCCCGGCAATGCTGCCTGGGTGGGCCGCCTGGGCACCGGCCGCCTCAACATGGTGGCCGCCCTCACCCGCCCGAACCTCACCGAGGCGCGGGTGGTGAACAGCACGTTTGCGCCGGCCCGCGCCGCCTACGTGCCGGGCGAAACCATCCGCCTCACGGCCAGCGTGCAGAATTTGCTGGCTCCGGTGGCGGGTCTCACCGTCACGCTTACTTCGCTCTCGCCCTACCTCACGGTGGCGGCGGGCAGCTTCGCGGCGGGCAGCCTGGGCACGCTTGGTCGGACCGATAACGCGGCCGCCCCCTTCCAGCTAACCGTGGCCGCCAGCGGCATTCCGCTCAATACCCGGGCCACGCTGCGCTACCACCTCACGGCGGCGGGCGGCTTCCAGCTCGACCAGTACGTGGACCTGCTGCTGAACCCGGACTACGTGGTGCTTGACGCCAACGACCTGCGCCTGACCCTGACCAGCCGCGGCAATCTGAGCTACGACAACCCCTCGGGTACCGTGGGCGCGGGCCTGACGTACCGCGGCAGCGGCAACCTGCTCAGCGAAGGCGGTCTGATGCTTGCCACCTCGCCCAGCCGCGTGTCGGACCGCCTGCGCAGCGGCCGGGGGCAGCAGCGGCAGTCGTTTTTCAGCCAGCGCCAGGCCACCCGCCAGCAGCCCGGCCCCCGCGCCGACCAGGAGGCCCGCCTAGCCTTTCAGGACTCGATTCCGGCCCCCGGGGCCGCCGCGCGCAGCGTGGGCGTGGCCGTGCGCCAGCGCGCCTACGCCTGGGCCACGCCCAGCCGCCGCGATTTCGTGGTGCTGGAGTATTCACTAAAAAACATCACCACCGATACCCTCAAGCCGCTTTATGCCGGCCTGTTTGCCGACTGGGACCTGCCCACGCCCGACGGCGCCGCCCACAACGCGGCGACCTACGACAGCGTCCGCACGCTGGCCTACTCCTACGCACTGGGCCAACTGCCGCCCCCGGCCACGCCCGCGCCGGGCGCCTATGCGGGCCTGCGGCTGCTGCGCGGCGGCGCCCCGGCCGTGTACTCGATTGATGGGGCCGCGCCCGCCGGCAGCCCCGTGCGCCTGGCCGACGGCTTCTCGCCCGCCGAAAAATTCCTCACCCTGAGCAGCGGCACCGCCCGCGCCCAGCGCACCGCCGGCCTGCTCAACGGCGCCGACGTGATGCAGGTGCTCGGCACCCGCCTGGCCCGCCTCGCCCCCGGCGACTCGGCCACGGTGGCTTTCGCCATATTAGCCGCCCCCAATCTGGCCCAGCTACAAGCCTCGGCCGATGCGGCAGCGCAGCTCTATGCCACGGCGCTGCCCACGCGGGCGGCGGCGGTAGCGGCCGGGTTCAGCGTTTATCCCAACCCCACTACCGGCCGGCTGCGGGTAGAAGTGTCGGCCGATTTTGGCCTGCGGGAAATTGAGGTGCGCAACGCGCTGGGGCAGCTGGTGCGGCGGCAGGCGGCCAGCGGCGCGGCGGCTTCGCTCAATCTGACGGGCTTGGCGCCAGGGCTGTACGTGGTGCGGGCGCAGGGTGCGAGTTTAGTAGTGAGCAAAGCGGTGGAAGTGCGCTAACAGCAGCGTCGTACAGGGTGCTGCGTGGTGATACCGACGCTACTGGCAATTAGCTTAATTGCCACAAACCGTCCCAACTGGTGGTATAAAGCGGCGAGCGGTGCGACGCGCGGCCAGCCCAGGCGGGCGCACTCCTACCAGCGGGCCGGGCCACTCCAGCCGCCGCCAGTTGCACCACTGCCCGGCCAAAGCGGCCGTTCAGTCGGTCGAGCGTGGCCATAAGCTGTGCCCGTTGGGGCGGGGCCGGCGCGGCGGCCGGCTCGAACAGGTTGAGCTGCGCCGCGCCGGGCCGCTCCAGCCCGCTTAGCAGCACGCCGACGCGGTGGTAGGCGGTGCCCGGCTGTCGCAGCCGCTCCAGCCCTTGCAGTGCGGCCCGCGTGAGGTGGCTGGTGTCGGCCGTGGCGGTGGGCAGGCTCACGCAGGCGGTGTGGGTGCTGGGGCCGCCGGTGGGCGCGTACTTATCGGTGCCGAGAATGACGGTGACCAAGTGCGCGCCCAGGCCGTGGCAGCGCAGCTTCTCGGCGGCCTTGGCGGCGAAGGTGGCCACGGCTTCGGCCAGCGCGGCGGGCGCGTGCTGCGGCCGGCCGAACGAGCGGGTGCACGTCACGCTGTGGCGGGCGGCTCCGCTGGTGGGCCGGGGCTCGCCGTCGTCGTCGCACTCGGCGGGGTTCCAGTCGAGGCAGGGCTGGCCGTGCAGCTCGCGCCACAGGCGCTGGCCCACCACGCCGCCCAGGTGGCGGCGCAGCCAGGCCTCGGGCAGGGCGGCCAGCTCCGCCCCGGTTGTAATGTTCATATCCAGCAGCTTGCGGGCGTAGCGCCGGCCCACGCCCCAGATGCTGTCAACCGGAGCTTCGGCCAAAGCGGCCTGCCAGCGGGCGGGGGTATCGAGTAGCAGCACGCCGCTGGTGCGGTGCTTGCGGGCCAGGCGGTTGGCCAGCTTGGCCAGGGTTTTGGTGGGCGCGATGCCCACGCAGGTTGGGATGCCGGTGTGCTGCCGCACCCGCCCCTTTACCTCGGCCCCGTAGGCCAGCAGGTCGGGCGCGAGCAGGTGCATGCCGCCGAAATCCAGAAAAGCCTCGTCGATGGAATACACCTCCACGCCGGCCGCAAAGCTGCCCAGCACTTGCACCACGCGCCGGCTCATGTCGCCATATAAGCCGTAGTTGGAAGAAAACACCTGCACGTCGTGCTCGGCCAGCCGGGGCCGGGCCAGGTGGTAGGGCTCGCCCATGGCAAAGCCCAGCGCCTTGGCTTCGTCGGAGCGCGAAATCAGGCAGCCGTCGTTGTTGCTGAGCACCACCACGGGCCGGCCTTCGAGGCGCGGGGCGAAAACCCGCTCGCAGGAAACGTAAAAATTATTGCAGTCGACGAGGGCGTACATCGGAACAAGGGAGCAGAAAGTTCGGGCTGGTCGAGGCCCGGCGGAAGTTCATCGATTGTGGCGGCAACCGCCGGCGGCCAACCAGCATCTTTAGGCGCGCATGTAGGTTAGCGAAATCGGGCTGAATGGCCGGTTCAGCAAATAGCTCACTTCATGCCAAATACCGGCGTACCACCCAGCGAATGAATCACATGCGTAACGACGCCCCACACCAGCAGCCCGGCTTCGGCACTCACCGGCAACGGCGGGTAGCGGCTATTTTCGGCCACCAGCCAGGGCTGGCCGGCCCGCAGCTGCAGGCGCTTGATGGTGTGCTCGCCCTCCACCACGGCCACCACGATGCTGCCATGCCCGGGTTGCAGCGCCCGGTCCACGGCCACCAAATCGCCGGGGTGGATGCCCGCCCCAGTCATCGAATCGCCGCTGACGCGGGCCAGAAACGTGGAGGCCGGGTTGCGAAACAGAAAGCGCGTGAGGTCGAATGCCGGGTCGAGGTGGTCGTCGGCCGGCGAAGGGAAGCCCGCCGGGATGAGGCAACCAAACAGCGGCACCTCGCGAGTGGGCAGGCAGGACGCCGAAATAAAATCATGAAGGGATGCAAGCATTGGACAGGCCGCGCGTCTATCAGCAGAAAGCGGGCTGCTATTTACTAACTAATTTAGTTAATTGTTTCTCTGCGGCTTGCTCAATCCGCCGGCACTGCCTTTGCGTACGTCAGCTATATTCACGGAATATTCCCGCGCTTCGGGTCGTATTACGCCACTATTCTTTGTAAATGCCTAAAAAATATTTCTACCAAAATTTTTAGTTTTACCACTCACAAAGTATCTTTGGGTATGTCAAACGTCAAGCTCCCTACGCCGCTGCCGTTGCAGCAATTTGCCCGTTGCGTGAACGACGCGCAACGTCCGGCCGACTACATTGGCGACTGGCCCGAAGCAGGCCGCGTGTACCCGGTGCGCGTGCTGCCGCACGTGCGCACCGGCCAGCCGCAGGTGCACGTGCTGGGCTTTTATGCCGAGCGGCCCTACGGCGCTTTCGCCGTCCATCGTTTCGAGTCCGTGGCCGACGTGTGGTTGAATTAACTCCTTATCTTTCAAATTAAAGCGGGCACTACCGCGTTGCTGCGCCCCACGATGCGGCAAAGAACAGCCCGGCCGGGTCGCCTTCGATAAACGGAGGCGGCCCGGCCGGGCTGTTTATTGTTTCGCCGACTTATAAATTGAACAGCGCCGCCGCGTTGCGGGTGGTGGCTTCAGCCACTTCGGCTTCGGGCCGGCCCAGCAGCGCGGCCACGCGGCGCAGCACCAGCGGCAGGTAGGCGGGCTCGTTGCGCTTGCCGCGGTGCGGCACGGGCGCGAGGTAGGGGCAGTCGGTTTCGAGCAGCAAGTGCTCCAGCCCGATGTCGGGCAGCACCTGGTCGGCTCCGCCATTTTTGAACGTAGCCACGCCGCCAATGCCCAGCATAAAGCCCAGCTTGATGACCTGTGCGGCCTCTTCGGGCGTGCCCGAAAAGCAGTGAAACACGCCGCGCAGCGTACCATCCTGGGCAGCTTCGACCAGGGCCAGGGTTTCGGCGAAGGCCTCGCGGGTGTGCAGCACAATGGGCAGGTTGTGCTTCTTGGCCAGGTTAAGCTGGATTGTGAGGGCCTCTTGCTGCTCGGCTAGCAGGGTTTTATCCCAGTGCAAATCGAGGCCGGCCTCGCCCACGGCGGCAAAGGGCCGGCGGTCGAGCCAGGTTTCGACTTCGTACAGCTGCTGCTCGAAGCCGCGCGTGACCGAACACGGGTGCAGGCCCATCATGGCGAAGCAGGTTTCGGGGGCTTCGGCTTCGAGTTCCAGCATGGCGTCGATGCTGCTGTGGTCGATGTTGGGCATCACGATGGTGCGCACGCCGGCTTCCTGGGCGCGGCGCAGGGCTTCGAGGCGGTCGGGCCGGAACTGTTCGGAATAAAGGTGGGCGTGCGAGTCGGTAATATGCATGGCGGGGTCGGGCGCAAAAGAAAGCGCCGCCAAAGGTCGGACGTATCCGGCATTTGGCGGCGCTTTCGGTGGGGGCGCGGGGGTTAGTTGTTGGGCCGGCCGGCATCTACCCAGGCCTGCAGGCGGGCAATGTCGCAGTCCGAGAGCTTGGCGCGGCCCTTGGGCATGGCATCGGCGCCGGGGTCGTGGCGCACGCTGCTCATCAGGTAAGCGGCCGATAAGCGCGTGAAGCTTTGGTAGGTGCTGTAATCGTTGCCGCCGCCCAGGGTTTGGTACACGCTGCTGCCGTGGCAGTCGAGGCAGTTTTTGGCCACGATGGGCGCAACCACGGCCGCGTAGGTGCTGGGCGTGGGGTCGTTGCAGGGGTTGGCCGGGGCGGGGGCCGCTTTTTTGCTGCATCCCAGGCCGGCCAGCCCGGCCGCCAGAAGCCCCACTCCTGCCGCACAGCGGGCGTTTTTTCGGAAGATTTTACCCATGAGCTGGCCGGCTACACGCCAAAATTGTACACGGCCTTCAGGTACAGAAACGCCCCATTGTAGCCCATTTGCACCGGCGCGTACGGGTACACGTCGCGGTTCGAGGGAAAGGGCGAGGCGTAGCCGAAGCGGTTCTGGAAGTATTGCTCAAACAGCGCCCGGCTGGCAAAGCCGCCCGGGGCCTGGCCGTTGGTGGCGGCTTCGTCGAGGGTGTTGGGCTTCACGTTGAGCAGGTTCTGGGCACCCAGCGTCAGGCCCAGGGCCTTGGTGGCTTGGAAGCTGACGAGCAAATCCGTCACCACGCGCGGCTTGAACACCAGCAGGTAGCCGCCGAAATCGTACACCGTGGGGTCGGGGGCCGCGTCGTAGTAGCTCACCTCGCCAAAGTAGGTGTTGCGCAGCCCCACGCCCAGCTTGCCCTGCGTGTAGTTCAGATTGAGCAGGATTTTGCTGGCCGGAATGCCGGTTTCGATGAGCGACAGCTGGCGCGGGTCGATGTAGTTGGTGGTGGGGTTGTCGTCTTCCTGCAGGTTGCGGAAGATGGTGGGCACGTTCTGGCGCCGCGTAATGGTGCGGGTGAGGTTGGCAGCAGCGCTGGCCGTGAACTGGCCGCGGCCCAGCGCGTGGCGGTAGCTGGCCACCACGTCGAGGCCGGTGGTGCGGGTGTCGAGGTCATTGGTGAAGAAGCGGGCCTGGCTCACGCGGTTGTTGGCCAGCGTTTGGGCAAACGCCGGGCTGATGCCCGAACCCGGCCGCAGCAGGCCCGAGAGCGTGATGCGGTTATCGATGTCAATCAAATAGCCGTCGACGGTGAGCGAGAAAGCCGGCGCGGGCGTCAGCACGAGGCCGGCGCTGTAGCTGCGCGAGGTTTCGGGCGTGAGGGCGGGCACCTGGGCCGCCTTGGTCAGCTCGTCCTGGTTGTTGAAAATGCCGGAGTATACCACCCCGCTCGCGCCCGGCGTCTGGGTAATCTGGCGATAGAGCACCTGCTGCAGCGACGGCGCCCGGAAGCCCGTGTTGAAAGCCCCGCGCAGGGCCAGAAACTTGGTGGCCTGCACGCGGGTCGTGGCCTTGTATATAAAGGCCGAGCCGAAGGTGGAGTAGTTCTCATAGCGCAGCGCACCGCTCACGCTCCAGCGCTTGGTCACGTCGGCTTCCACGTCGAGAAAAGCGCCCACGTTGGTGCGGCTGCCCACCACGGCCGAGGCGGCCCCGAAGCCGCTGAAGCCCTGCGCGCCCTGCTGCGCGCCCGGCTTGCCCTCGTCATACTCGCCCTCGGCCCGCTCGTCGCCGCGCATAATCTGGTAGCGGTCGGCCCGGAACTCGCCGCCGAAGGCCACGTTGGTACCCGCCAGCACTTTATCGAAGAAGCGGTTGACGGTGGCGTTGCTCACATTCTGCAAAAACGAGAACCCGCCCGCATTATCAAACACCGTGGGCGACGACGCCCCCAGCGAGGAATTCACGGTGTTGTTCAGGTCGTAGGTCATCCGGTTGTAGCCGGTGGTGTTGCTCAAGTCCAGCGTCCAGTGGTTGGGGCCGCTGCGGCCCAGCACCGCGCCCACCGTGGCCGCGCCGTCGTTGATGCGCGTGTTGACCTCGGGCTGGTAGCCGTACGGAAACAGGTTGTCGACGATGTCGGCCGCCTGCCGGGCGGGCAGCACCCACGCGGTCGAGGCCTGGCCCCGCCGGAAAGCGTAGCTGCCGAAAGCGTAGAACGCCAGCGCGTCCGTCGCCTCCACGCGGGCATTCAGCAGGCCGCGCACGTTGCGCACGCGGGCGTCGCCGTTGTGCTGCTCGTAGTCGGCGTAGGTGCGGCCGGCGGCCGTCAGGGCGGCCTGCTCGCGGGCGGGGTCGTTGGCCACGAATACCGGCGTCACGAGCGGGTTGCGGGCGTAGCCGCGGGTGGTGCGGCCGCGGTAGTCGGCGTCGGCCGTCAGGTTCAGGAAGCCCTTCTGGCCCAGCCGGAAGCCTTTGTTCACGCCCAGCAGGGTGGCCAGGCCGTCGCCCTCGCTGGTCAGGCCCGTGTTCAGCAGCACGCTGCCGGCGCGGTTGTCGCTTTTCAGGCGAATGTTCATCACGCCCGCAATAGCATCGGAGCCGTACTGGGCCGCCGCGCCGTCGCGCAGCACTTCCACCCGCTCCACGCCCAGGCTCGAGAGCGTGTTCAAATCGGTGCCCACGCTGCCCAGACCGATGTTGCTCAGCAGGTTCACCAGAGCCGTGGTGTGGCGGCGCTTGCCGTTCACAAGCACCAGCAGCTGGTCGGTGCCCAGGCCGCGCAAGCTGGCCGGGTCCACATGGTCGGAGCCGCCTGCGCCGCTCTGCCGCGTCGAGTTGAAGGCCGGCACCGTGTATTGCAGCAGCTGCGTAAGGTCGGTTTGGGGCGCGCGCGGCAGTAGCGTGGCCACGTCCACTACGTCTACCGGTACCGCCGATTCGAGGGCCGTGCGGTCGTCGCGGCGCGTACCTACTTCTACCGTGGCCTGGTTTAGCACCAGCGCCAGGTCGGTAGGCTCGTCGGCCTTCAGGTATACGTTGGTGATGTTCTGGGGCCGGAAACCCGGCTGCTGCACCTGCACAATGTAGGGGCCGCCCGCCACCAGCCCGGTAAACACGAACCGGCCGTTGGCATCCGTGGTGGCGGTGCGGCGCGTGCCCGTGGGCAGGTAGTAAACCGTGGCGATGGCACCAACCTGCGCCACGCCTGGCCCGCCGCTATTGGCCGAGGTTATCTGGCCGGTCAGCGTCACGGGGGCCGCGGTCCCGGCGGGTGCCGCAGTGGTTTCGGTGGTTTGGGCACTGGCCCTCCCTGGCAGCAGAGCACCGCCCAGAGCAGTCACAAAAAAGGGGAAATACCAAGTAAAATACCGCATAGAAGAAACAAGGGTGGAATGATTTGAGACAGGCTTAAGTAAAAGCTGTAAAAAAGGTTTCGCTAAAAAAACCAGATTTCTGACTACAGGTATAATACAAGTTCTGAATGTGTTAATTTTATTAGCATTGATATAATTTTTTCCTTTTATTGGAAATTTTTGCCCCAACGCTATTTAAATAATCGTGCTGATTATTAACGATTATAGAAAAATACCCTAAATATTTATCCCAATTTTGGAATAAAAAATTTAAATTCTCCTGTCAACTTTTTTCTCTACAATCAGTTTACAGCCCCACAATCAATCTTTTTTTATTCCATTTTTCATGAACAAGTCCTACGCATTCCTGGCCCTGCTTTCGTTCACTACCGTTCTGGGTTCGTGCAGCAAAGACGACAGTACCCCCACTGCTACCGCCACCGTTACCAACCTTACGGCCACCGTGAACGGCGCGCAGCAGGTACCAGCCAACAATTCGGCAGCTACGGGCACCTTCACCGGCACCTACGACAGCAACAACAAGCAACTCGCCTACACCGTCACCTTTCAGGGCATGACGGCTACCAGCGCCCACATTCACACCGGCGCGCCCGGGGTTTCCGGGGCGGTAGCCATTCCGTTTGCCAGTGTCACCTCGCCCATCACGGGCACGGTTACGCTCACCGCCGACCAGGCTACCCAACTGCTTAATAACGGGATGTATGTTAACATCCACTCGAATACTTATGCCAACGGCGAAATCCGCGGCGACATTAAAAAGAAGTAGCCCGGATTAGGCCGGCAGTTTTGCTGGTTCTCAACCCCACCCCTTTCGGAAAAGCCCCGCCTCGCTTGTAGTAGTGCCGGCAGCTTTTGCGGAAGGGGTTTTTCGGCTACTTACATAGCCGAGTAGCCGCACCAACGCCGGTTATTCGTAGCGCCGCCCCTTCCACACCACCGCCCCGCCGAATAGCTGAAAAAAGCCGATAGCTGCCGTGAGCGCCAGCGTGTAGCCCTCGAACAGCGGCAGCAGGGCCCAGCGCAGCCGCAGCCCGGCCCGGCGGTGCGCGAAATGGGCCAGCAGGCCCTGCACCAGCATTTTTGCGGCCCACACACCCAGCGCCAGCCCCGCGCCGCCCGCCCAGGCCACGCCCGCCAGCGCCGGCCAGAAACCACTAAAAAACAGCAGCTCCAGCCGCAGGCGTAGCGGTAGCCCGGCCACCCCGCGCAGCCAGCGCTGCCGCTGCCGCAGCAGCGCTGCCCAGCTGGGCATGGGCAGCGAGTCGGCCCGAATTTCAGCCTGAAATACTTGCCGGAAGCCAAACCCCGCCGCCAGCACGGCCTGAAACAGGGCAAAATCCTCGGTCACGGAAAAGGTCAGCGCTTCGTATCCTCCCGTGGCTTTGTAGGCGGCGCGGGTTACGAGCATGTTGTTGCCCATGGCCGTCACGGGTCGGCCCAGGTCGCTCACCACCTGCACCAGGCTGAGCGATAAAAGCCAGTCGAGGCCCTGCAACTGATGAAACAGCCGCGGCCCGCGCACCGCCGTAATGCCCGTGACCGTGCCCACGCCCGGCCCGGCGTGCGCCAACAAACCTGTTATCCAGGAAGTTGGCAGGCTGATGTCGGCATCGGTGATAAAGAAATAATCGGTGGTTGCGCACCGCGTGAGGTGGGCCAGTACGTTGGCCTTGCCCCGCGCCTGCCCCAACGTATCGAGAATGGGAATAACCCGAAAATAGCCCGCAAAACCCTGCATCGCGGCTTCAGCAGCAGCAGCAGTGCCATCGGTGCTGCCGTCGTCGCCCACCAGAATTTCCAGCAATTCGGCGGGATAATCGAGGGCGCGCAGGCTGGCCAGGCAGCGCGGCAGCGCAGCAGCTTCGTCGCGGGCCGCGATAAGGATGCTTACGCAGGGAAGCGGTGCGGGCAACGAGCCGGGCGCGGCAGCCCCGCGCCTAGCCGCGAAGCGCCAGGCCGTGAATGCCATGCCCAGCAGCCACAGCGCCAGATACCCCAACAAAATATTCAGCAGCCAGCTCATAGCGTGGCGAAGGCAAAGCCCTGCGCCGCCAGGTGCGCCAGCAGGCGCGGCAGCACGTAGCGCAGCCGCGGGCCGGCCTTGCGGCTGTCGTGAAACACCACCACGTCGCCGGCCCGCACGGCTTCCAGCGCAAAGCGCAGGCAGTCTTCGGGACGCAGGGCGGGGTCGTAGTCGCGCGTGAGCACCGACCACATCACCACCCGGAAATCCGTTTGCAGTGCTGGTAGCAGCGGCCACGTAAGGCGGCCGTAGGGCGGGCGGAACAGGGGAAGCAAAGCGCGGGAAGCAGGCTCCGGCGTGGTCTTCAACAGTTCCTGAACATGCGTCTGGCATTCGGCCGCATCTTCCAGATAAGTGGCGCGGGGCGTGGCCCAGGCACTGCGGTGCCGGTGCGTATGGTTGCCGAGGCGGTGGCCGGCGGCCAGGGCGGCGCGGGCAATTTCGGGGTAGCGGGCCAGGTTTTCGCCCACGCAGAAGAAGGTGGCCTTGGCCTGAAATTCGGCTAGCTGCGCCAGCACCCAGGGCGTTTCGTCGGGCACGGGACCGTCATCGAAGGTGAGGTACACCACGGGCTGGCCGGCGGGCGTGGCGGCGGGGCCGGTCCACTCGCAGCCGGGCAGCAGGGCGTGCAGCAGGCGGGGCGGGCGGGTGAGCAGGGCCGCATCGAGCCGGGCACGCATGGGCATCAGGAGCGCACTATGCGCATAACGGGCACCTGGGTATTGGGGCGCGGACCCAGCACGGCGGCCAGCGCTTCGAGAAAAGCCTCGGCGGTGCCGGGGCGGCCGCCGGCGGGGCCGCGTCCAAGCTGGCGGTGCGTGTCGCCGGACCATTCGGCTACCACGGTGGGCGTACCGGCGGGGCCGCTTAGGCCCAGCGCGGCTTCCAGCGTGAAGTAGCGGGGGCGCGTTTCTTCGGCTTCGTTTTCGGCCGGCTCCTCGTCTTCTTCATACACCAGGGCCGAAAAATGGACTTCCATCGTGGCCTGCGGGGCCGGTAATTGCAGCAGGGCGGTGGTGCGGCCGGCTACTTCGTGCCAGGTCAGGCGCAGGCCCTTGGAAGGCACGCGGTCGACGGGGGCCACGTTTTCGGCGGCTTTGTCCCACACGTACAGCAGCAGCTCGCGGGCCAGGTAGGGGTCGGCCAGCTCGCGGCGCACCGCCACCGGGCGGCGCCAGGCCAGCTGCGGCAGCAGCACATGGGCAAAGTTGTAGGGGTGCTGACGGGCCATGCCGCAAAAGTACGGCCGGAGCGGGGGAATCGAGGGCTAAAAAGAGAAACGAAATTGATGAAATCAACAGCGTATGCTTCGCCACCGGCACCGTAAATTGTCTTGGTCAGAACCGACGAGCAACCGCAGACCGGCGCTTAACTTGCTGTCGGCAGCGTCTCAACTTCCTCGCTCCAGTAGTTTATTCATGCCTAAAATCCTTGTCGTTGCAGTGCTTTTGTTTGGTAGCTCGTCGGCAATGGCACAATCTGTGGCGCGGCCGGGCAGCGAGACGCTACGAGCCGAAAACCGGTATTACACTCAGTCAATTCTCCCGCAGATGCGGGCCACTCGCCGCCAGTTGGAGCCGTACTTATCGGCCGCTGATAAGCAGCAGCTGACCAATTATTGGGCGCAAATGCGCCGCATTGCCACGATTTCCCGGCCGCAGTATCGTCCCCTCGTCCCTACTCCTGGGTCGGGCCTGATTCAGGAACGGGAACAGCGGCTGCGCGAGGGGGCATTGCTAACCAAGCAACTAGAACCACTATTGGTCCGATACGACCAGCCCATTCAGCAGCTTCTTCGGGAGTTGCAGCCGCAGCGGCGACGCTGGGAAGTCGCGCTGCGCGCGCTGCATCAGCCAGCCACGCAGGCCCCGACCCGCAGCCCCGTCCTGAATGCTGACGGCACGCTGCTACTCGAACAGCTGCTGTCGCCTTTTGGCTTGCTGACGCTGAATCCGGACGAACCGGCCAGCGGCGCAAGCGGCTCCAAGCACAACTAGTGTAGCGGCTGCTCACTAGGGCAAGCACTTTTTTGTGTTTTCCAACGGCAGGAATCAGCGTTGGTTCATTGCCTTTTCCAGCGCCTCCCACAACACCTCGGCACTGCGCGCCCACGAAAAGCGGCTCAGGTTCTCGTAGCCCTGGGCCACCAGCTGTTGCCGGAGCGCAGGCTCGTGCCAGAGGCGGGTGAGGCCGGCCGCGATGCTGCCCACGTCAAGCGGGTCGGCCAGGAGCGCGCCGCCGGGGCCGGCCACTTCGGGCATCGAGCTGACGTTGCTGGTGAGCACCGGGCAGCCGCTGGCTTGCGCTTCCACGATGGGAATGCCAAAGCCTTCGAAATAAGGCACGTATACCGTAGCCAGCGCAGCCGTATAGAGGCCAGCCAGCTCGTCGTCGGCTACGCGGCCAGTGAAGTGCACAGCGCTTTGGTGGCGCATCTGCTGGTAGGCGTCGAGGATGGGGCCGGCTTTCCAGGCCTTGCGGCCCACGATGAGCAGCTGGGCCTCGGCCGCGCCGGCGGTGGCTTTGAACTGGTCGAAGGCCCGCAGCAGATGCGCCAGATTCTTGCGCGGCTGCAGGGCCCCTACGAACAGAAAATACGGCTGGCCTTGGCTGAACCGCTGGTGGATTTCGGCCTGCGCCGCCTCGGGCAGGGGCCGGAACCAGTCGGCCGGCGCGTTGTAAGCCACGCTGATTTTGGTGGGTGCGATGCCGTAAGTCTGCACGATATCGGCCCTGGTGGCTTCCGACACGGCCACGAGCTGCGCCGAAGCGCGGGCAAAGCGCGGTGTGAAAAACTGGTAGTACCGGCGGGTCAGCAGGTCCACATCGAGCGGAAAATGCTCGAAGGCTAGGTCGTGCAGCACCGTCACGCGGGGCACGCGGGTGTTCAGGGTCGTAAAGCCGTCGGGGCTGAGGAAGGCGGCCGGCCGGTGCCGGGCCAGCCACAGCGCCACCGCCCCCTCAAACCAGGCCACGTACAGCAGCGGGTGCCGCGCCGGGGGGCTCAGCACGTGCGGCACCACATTGGGGCCCAGCAGGTAGCGCGCATCATACGCCCGGTCGAACAGAAAATGGAACGTCACCGCCGGGTGCTGGGCTACCAAATGGCGCAGCGTTTCGAAGGTGAAGCGGCCAATGCCTTCGAGGTGCCCGCCTGGCAGCAGGAAACGGGTGTTGACGGCGACGTGTAGGGGGAGTGACTGGGGCATCATTGAACGTCATGCTGAGCGCAGCGAAGCATCTCGCGTGCTTCCACTAACTTTAATCGATTGAGTTACTACTGCACGCGAGATGCTTCGGCTGCGCTCAGCATGACGCTCTTTCCTGCTTTTGTTTACCCCCTCCCCGGCCGTAGCTGCGCAATTTCGCTGCGCCGCACCAGGCCCGTGCCCAGCACAATCAGCCCAAACACCACGGCCATCAGGCCGCCTTCCAACCACCAGCTCAGGCGCAGGCCGTACTGCAGCATGAACCACGCCCCGCACAGCAGCCCAAACGCCAGCAGCAGCCGGGCTAGCAGGCGGCCCGGCACGCCCACGCCGGTGCGCCGCGCCACCAGCACCAGGTAGCCCACCGACACGGCCGCCGCGCACACCAGCGTATCGACCGAAGCCGCCACCGCTCCGAATTTCGGGAGAAAAATCAGGTTCAGGCCAATGTTGAGGGCAATGCTGAGGGCCACCAGCCAGCTTACGGCGCGCTCGTGGGTGGTGCTGGTGAGCAGCGTGCTGTAGATGGCGAAAAAGGCGTGCACCAGCACGTTCACGAACAATATCTTCAAACACAGCGTCATGCGGGCCACCTCGGCCGGGCTGCTGTGCTTGAACTGCCAGAACACGACCTCGCCCCGAAACAGAACGAAGGCCACCACGAACAGCAGCGGCAGCGTGACGATGCGCTGCCCAAACCGCAGCAGCTCGCGCTGGGCCCCGGCATCCTTCGGCACGCTGGCAAACTTGGCGAAGAACAGCGGCAGCACCGTCCAGGCGTACATCATCACGGCATCGACCCAGCGGTAGGCCCCGGCGTAATAGCCGGCCTCGGTGGGCGAGGCCAGGCGTTCCAGCATCACCATGTCGATGCGTTCGTTCACGCCATAGAGCAGTGTCATCAGCGCAAACGGCAGGCTGGCGCGCAGGGCGGTGCGGGCCACCGGCCCGCGCCAGCGGTAGCGAATGCGGCCAAAAAACCGCGTCATCAGCCCGTAGGTGAGCACCGTGGTAAAGGCCGCCGCGCCCAGCCGCGCGCCCACGTAGTTGGGCAGCGTGAGGCCCAGCGGCAGCAGCACCAGCACGGCCCCAAGCAGCACAAATTTCTCGACCACCGAGAGCACGGCGTCGGTGTTGAATTTCTGGTGGGCCTGCAAGGTGCCGCGCAGAAACTGCCCGTACTGGGCAAGCAGCAGGGCCGCACCCACCGCGCCCAGCAGCAACAGCTCGGGGCCGCGGTAGCCCAGCCCCCACCCCACCAGCAGCATGGCGGCCAGGGCCACAAAGTTGAGGGCCCCGCGCAGGGGCAGCAGCGTGGGAAAGGTTTCGGCCAGAAAGCTGGGCTCGGCGGCCACGCGCTGCACAGCGTAGGGCGTGAGGCCGAGGTCGGACAACGCGGCCACCACCAGCGTGAGCGCCGACAGGGCCGTGACCAGCCCAAACGTGGCGTGCCCGAGCCGGTCCTGCACCAGGTTTTCGACCACCACCCAGCCGGGTTTCACCAGCAGGTTGAGCAGGACGACGAAGCTGATATTGCCGAAAAAGCGTTTGATGGGAGCGGAAAAGCTAAATCTGAACAGAAAGGACCGCGCCGGAGGCGGGCCGCAAAGCTACGCACGGTACCGAAGCTGCCGTGTGGCGCATCGAACCGGGCGTTTTGCCGACTATCTTTGCTTGCCGCTGCCCCGCGCCGGGCCCACCCAATTTGGCCGGCGGGGCGGCGGCTTCCTTCTTCAATATGTCTGCACCTTCTTTCTCGCTGGTGGGCCTCGGGCCCATTATCAACCGCTGGAAATATTTCGTGGCCGGGGCCGTGGCGCTGGCCGCCATCGTGAGCGTAGTGGTTTCGCTGCTGCTGCCCAACGTCTACCGCTCCACGGCCATCTTCATCCCGACCAACCCGCAAACGGCCGACCCCGACCGCTTGCTGGAGGAAAACACCCAAATGCGCGGGCAGCTCGAGCTCAGCAGCCGGGCCGAAGACCTGGACCGGGCCATCACCATCGGCGAGTCGTTGCCGGTGGCTGAGCTTATCATTAAAAAATTTAAGCTCTACGAACACTACAAGGCCGGTACGCCCGGCGACGATAATGCCGATAACTACGTGTTGAGCGAGTTCGGCAGCAACCTGAGCCTGGTGCACAACGAGCACGACGCCATCGAGCTCAGCTTTGCCGACCGCGACAAAAAGCTGGCCGCCGATGTGGCCAACGCCATGGTGCACGTTATCGACTCGGTGAACCAGCAGCTCACGTTCGAGAACCGCCGCACCGTGCTCGACCTCTACCGCCGCCGCTACGAATACCTGAGCATCAGCTTCGAGCGCAGCAGGCGCGAGCTGGTGGGGGCGCGCCGCCGCTACGGCATTTTCGGGCTCGAAATGCAGGGCCGCTACTTGGCCAAGGCGCTTATCGAAACCGAAACGGCCTTGCGCAAGGCGGAGGCCAGCGGCGGCGACGTGACCGGCTTGCGCAGGGCCGTCCGCGGCCTCACCAAAGCCGATGGTGGCAACCAGATTAACCTCGAATCCTACGTGAGCGGCACCGACTCGCTCACTATGTTTGTAGCCCGCGTAGCCGACCTGCAAAACCGGCTCGTGGCGGCCCGCTCGGCCTACGAGTCGGCCGACCTCAGCCTGAAAGGCCGCATTTCGAGCCTCTACCAGGTGCAGAAGGCCTACCCGGCCACCCGCAAATTCAAGCCGGTGCGCTCGCTCATCGTGCTGGGCTCGGTGCTGGCCATGTTTGCCTTGTCGGTCGTTTTCATCGCCCTGCTGGAACTCTACCGCTACCACCGGCCCACAGCCACCCCTTCGGCGTGAACCCGTCGTTGAGCACCTGGTTGCTGCGCCTGCGCCATCGCCTCGAGGGGCCGCAGTGGCTGTTTGTGGCTTTTGTGGGGCTGCTGCTGCTGGGCGGCGCAGCGGCGGCCTTGGCGCGGCAGCCGGCGCTGTTGCTGCCGGCCTTGCTGGCCGTGGGGCTGCTGCTGGCGCTGGTGGAGTGGCGCTGGGTGTATTATGGCCTGTTTGCGGTGCTGCCATTCTCGCAGGAAATTGGCCTGTTTGGCGGCCTGAGCATGGACGTGCCCTCCGAACCGCTGATGCTGGTGCTCACGGCCTGCGTGGGGCTGGCGTTGTTGCTGCGGCAGGGCACGCTGCCGCGCCGCGAGTGGGCGCACCCGCTGCTACTCATCATGGCCCTGATGCTGGCCTGGACGGCCGTGGACGCGGCTTTTTCGGTCGACCACACGAAATCCATTAAATACCTGCTGGCTAAAGTGTGGTACCTGGTGCCCTTCGTGCTGGGCACGCTGCTGGTGGTGCGCCGCCCGGCCGAGGCCTGGCGCTTTGCGGCCGTGTACGCGGCCAGCGCCAGCCTGAGTGTGCTGTACGTGGCCAGCCGGCACGCCACGCGCGGCTTCAGCTTCGGCGACATTAACTGGGCGTTGCACCCGTTTTTCCGCAACCACGTTATTTATGCCACCATGCTGGCGCTGCTGCTGCCGTTTGGCTGGTTTGCACTACGGGCGGCGCGCAACGGCGGGGCGCGGCTGGCGTGGCGGGTGGTGCTGGGCGTGCTGCTGTTTGGGTTGCTCACGTCTTACACGCGGGCGTCCATCGTGTCGGTGCCGCTGGCGGCGCTGTATTTTCTGGTGTTGCGGCTGCGCCTCACGCGGCTGCTGTTGCTGGTTGTGGCCGTGGGCACTTCGCTCACCGTGAGCTACTTCGTGATTGGCGACCGGTACATGGAGTACGCCCCCGACTACGAGCACACGGTGTTCAACGGTCGCAACTTCGAGCGGCACCTCGAAGCCACTTATAAGTTTCAGGATGTTTCGGGCATGGAGCGGGTGTACCGCTGGGTAGCGGCAGCACGCATGATTGGCGAAAAGCCCCTGACGGGCAGCGGCGCAGCCACTTTCTACCCCGAATACAAGCGCTACACGGTGAAGAGCTTCCGCACCTACGTAAGCGCCAACCCCGAAAAATCGACTACCCACAACTACTTCCTGCTCCAGCTGGCCGAACAGGGCATTCCCGGCTTCTTACTGTTTATCAGCCTGATTGCGACGGCGCTTTTGTATGCCGAAAGCCTCTACCACCGCGCCCAGGCCCGGCCCGAGGTACGCCGCGTGGTACTGGCAGCCACGCTCTCGTTTGTCATCATCGTGTTCCACCTCACGCTGAATGAGCTGGTGGAAGTGGACAAGATTGGGCCGGTGTTCTTCATTTGCCTGGCGCTGCTGGTGCGCTGCGGCACTTGGCTGGAGGAACCAGAAACAGAAAATCAGGCCGTTAGCGCGGAAACTGCGGGGGCAGTCCCAACGAATCCGGTTGCCAGCCCAGCGTAGCCCGTGCCTGTTGGCGCACAGCCGTTTCGGTTACCTGCTCGTTAAGCATGGCTAGGCTGGCAATGTGCAGTACCCAACCTTTGGAAGCCGGATAAACAGGCTCGAATAGCACGTAGGTACGCGCGCCAAGCCAGTACGCACTGCCGGCCACGGCCGGGTCTGGTTGCGGCGGGCCGTACTGCTGATGCAAATAATTCTGGACGCGGCCGCCTTCCGCCTTCGGCAGGTCGATGTTAACCCCAACAAACCGGTGATTACGGAACCAATACATGGGATGTACCGACTGGCCGGCCAGCGTTAACGTATCGGCCGGCCGCCGAAACAGCTTGGTGGTGCGCCAGCGCTTACCGATGCCACTGGCCTCACGCACAAGGCCGGGCACCTGCGTGTCGAGGCGGCCAAAAGGAATGCCTCCAAAACCATTGGCTTGGTCGAGTGCTCCCAACCCTGGTGCCGGCGCTGTTTGGGTCGCCAGCAGTCCCGGCATCAGAAGCAACACGGCCCGCTTTTTCATTTAAACCGGCAGCTGAGCATGGTCACGTCGTCGGCGAAGTGCGAGCCGCGCGAGCTGTAGGCGTCGATGGTGCGCAGCATTTCCTGGTGCAGCTTGGGCAGCGGCAGGTAGCGGTTGCGGTGCAGCACGGCCAGCACGCCCTCTTCGCCAAACTCGTTGCCGTCGGCATCGAACACCTCGGTGAGACCGTCGGTGTAAAGCAGCAGCAGCGAATGGCGCGGAATGGCCACCTGCCCCACCCGCAGCATGGGCAACTCTTCCATGATACCGAGCATCACGGTACCGGTTTTAAGGGTGGTGACGTGGCCGTTGTCGGCCAGCAGCAGCGGGTCGTTGTGGCCGGCGTTCACGTATTCGAGCTGGCGGGTGCGGCGGTCGTAAATGCCAAGGAAGGCCGTAATGAACTTCTCACCGCCCGAGTTGCGAAACAGCAAATGGTTGAGCTCGGGCACCACCGTAGCCAGCGGCACGCCCTGGCGCAGCAGCGTGCGCAGCCCGGCCTGGAAATTCGACATCAACAGCGAGGCGGGTACGCCCTTGCCGCTCACGTCGGCCACGCACAGCAGCAGGCGGTCGGCGTCGATTTCGACCACGTCGTAGTAGTCGCCGCCGATTTCGGTGTGCGGCACGTAGCTGCGTTCGATAGCTAAGTCATTATCATTTGGCAGCTTGCGCGGAAAAAGAAGGGCCTGCACCTCCTGAGCAATTTCGATTTCCTTGCGCACGGCCGCATCGGCCACGCGCTGGGCCTGCAGGCGACGGTTTTCCACGGCCCCCATCAGCGTGTTGGCCAGCGAGGTGAGGAAGGGCATGAGCTGGGCGCGGTCGTAATCGGACCGGAAACCGCCCACGAACACGTAGGCCACTACCTGTCGCTGCCGCAGAATGGGCAGAATCAGCTCGTACCGCTCCCAGGCCGGGCCCAGGTTGAGGTCTTCCACCGCCTGAGGGTCGCGGATTTCGCCATGAAGCAGCTCGCTGGAAAGGTGTAGCTTTTCGGCGGTGGCCAGGTCGCAGCCCAGCACGAGGCGGGGCCGGAACTGGTCGTCTTCGCGGGCAAAAAGTACCAGCTGCACCACGTTGCGCTGGCCCTGCAGCGTGAGGCGCAGCATGTGGTACAGCTCATCGACGGAGTGGTCGCGGGCCGTCATGTCGTGGGCCACGCCCAGCACCGTATCGAGCTCGAACTGCTTGATTTGCAGCTGGCGGCGCAGCTGCTTCAGCTGTTCGTCGCGCTGGGCGAGCAAGTCGGTATCAATAGGATTTTGGGCTGGAGAATTAGGAGCAGCGGCGGCCATACGCGGCAAGGTACACTATTGCGCCGGGAAAGCCGGCGCGAGGCCACAAATTTACACCGCCACGGGCGTTTTGGGGTCGTAGGCATCGCGCAGGCCGTTGCCGAGCAGGTTGAAGCTGAGCACCAGCAGCGAAATGGCCGTGCCCGGCAGCAGCGTGAGCCACAGCCCGGCCTGGGTGCCCAGCAAGTCGTAGCCTTCTTTCACCATCAAACCCCAACTCGGCGCCGGCGGCTGCACGCCCAATCCGAGAAAGCTCAGGCCCGCTTCGAGCAGAATTGCCGACGCAAAATTACTGGTGGCCAGCACGATGAGCGGCCCGCGCATATTGGGCAGCAGGTGCCGCGCAATGAGGCGCGCCGTGGGCAGCCCCAGCACCCGGCCGGCCTCCACGAAGGTGGCCGAGCGCAAACTCAGCATCTGGCCGCGCACCACGCGGGCCACGTCCACCCACATGGTCAGGCCCACGGCTACGAAGCTCACCCACACGCCTTTGCTGTCGAGCGCCAGCGAAATGGCAATGACCAGCATGATGCCGGGAATACTCCATACCACGGTCATCACTCCTAATAGCAGCGAATCGACCCAGCCGCCGAAGTAGCCGGCCACCGCGCCCACGGCCATGCCCAGCACCAGCGAAATCAGCACCGCCACCAGCCCGATGCCCAGCGAGATGCGCGTGCCCAGCAGCAGCCGGCTCAGCTCGTCGCGGCCGGCTTTGTCGGTACCCAGCGCGTAGGTGCGGTAATGCGTCTGGGTATCGAACAGCTGCTTTATAGGTGTGTGCATTGCCACCTGCTGCCACGGCGCAGGGGCAGCACCTTCAGGTGTCCAGGGACGAACAGCTACCGTAGCACCATCCACCCGGCGATAAGCAGCAATGGGCATTTCTTCGGCTTGCACCTCACGGCCATGCAGCCAAATATGAAAGATATTATTGTCAGCGGCGGGCTCGGCAAGAACGGAATTGGGTAGTGGCAACCGCAAAAACCTAACTCGCAGGCCGGGGCCTTCCTTCTGAATCTGGACGAAGCCGTGGTTGGCGTTGGGCGAGTTGTCGGGTAGCACCCAATAGCCCAGCAGCGCCACCAGCGTGCACAGAGCGATAAAGGCCAGGCCGGCTACAGCGGGCCGGTTTTGCCACAGGCGCTGGCGCACGTAGTAGCCCGGCGGCCGGGCGGCGGCCGTGGTTGTGGCGGTGGGCGCTGCGGAAACTGCCGAGGCCACGCTTAGCGGGTGTTGTGTTGCAGCAGGCCTTCCTTCGAAGCCAGGTAGGCGGCATCGCGGGCAATGGCGCCGAACGACGTGGTTTCGTAGGCCAGTTCGGTGTCGGGGTCGGGCCAGTAGCTGCGGATAAGGCCCTGCTCCAACAGGCTGCGGAGCTGGTTTTCGAGCTCCTGGGGCGGCAAGCCGGTTTTCTGGAGCAGCGTGCGAAAGGGGGTGACGAAGTACAGCTCGTCGAGCAGGTCGAATTCGGGGTCAGTCACGGGAGGAAATCAGGCGGGCTGGGATTGGGGCAAATGTAAGCCAGGCACCGGCTCTGGCCCCAACCCGGGCAAAATGTGCCGGGGCCGGAGCCACATTCTGCAACCAATCCGCGAATCGAAACGACCGGGCTACATTTGGCCCACTCATTACCCCGAAGCCCGGTACCGGGTAACCACCTGTCATTCCCCTCCTACGCGGCCTTCTATGCAGCATTATCAGGTAAAATCGGTCGATACGAAACACTTCCGGCTGACGCAGGCCGACACCGAAATCGGCGAACTGGAATACGACAGCTGGTTTTCCTTCACGGCCGAAATCATGCTGGCCGACCGCACCCGCTACGCGATTCAGCCCAAGGGATTCTGGGGCACTACCATCGAAATCAAGGACTAGGAGCAGGTGCTGCTTGACTTTAAGATGAACTGGAAGGGGCAAATTCTGATTCGTACCCTTTTCGGCGGCCCGGAGGCTTACTACATCTTCAAGCAGCCAAGCCTGCTGAAAAACACGTTCGTCCTCGTGCATGAGGACGAAACGGAACTGCTCAGCATTGAGCCCGACTTTAAATGGACCAAGCTGAATAGTGATTACCGGCTAGCGGCTTCGGATGCGTTTGAGCAGTTGGTCCGCAAAGAGCTGCTGCTGCTGACGGCCATTCATTGCGCCAATTACTACCTTACGATGATGGCTGCCGCCGCTTAGCCCCCGCAGCGCTTCCCCCTTATGCTCAAGCGCCTACTTCTGCTGGTACTGGTACTGGTACTGGTACTGGTACTGGTACTGGTACTGGCGACTGGTACTGGCGACTGGCTGGTTTGGCGCCATCTGGCTTCGAAAACCTCCCCGGCCCGTTGCCGCGTCGTCTCCGTTCGTAAGCTATTGCCTCGACCCGCGCCGCACGCCGCTACGGATGTACTGGCGCGACGAGCAGCAACGCCGCTTCGGGAGCCTGGGCCGCCTGCGCGGCTGGCTGGCGGCGCGGCACGAGCGCCTGCTCTTCGCCATGAACGGGGGCATGTTCACCCCTTTATTTGAACCGCAGGGGCTTTATATCGAGAACGGACAGCCGGTAATGCCACTGGACACTGCTGCCGGCACAGGCAACTTCTACCTGCGGCCCAACGGCGTGTTTTACCTCGACACCGACCGCAGCGCGCACCTTGTGCCCACAGCCGCTTTCCACAACAACGGCCGCGTGGCCTACGCCACCCAATCGGGGCCCATGCTGGTGCTTGATGGTCGCATTCACCCCGCCTTCCGCCCGGGCTCGGCCAACGTGCAGGTGCGCAACGGCGTGGGCCTGCTGCCCGATGGCCGCGTGCTGCTAGCTATGTCGAAAAGCAAAGTCAACTTCTACGATTTCGCCGAATACTTTCAAAAAGCAGGCTGCCGACAGGCGCTCTACCTCGATGGCTTCGTGTCGCGCACCTACGCGCCGGCCGCCGGCTGGACGCAACTGGACGGAGACTTCGGCGTCATCATTGGTGCTACCGAACCGCAACCGTAGCAGCCGTGGCAACGGGTGCTCCTTCTTCCAAGTTGATGTAGGCCACAATCGAAGCAATTTCTTTGTCCGAAAGCGCGAAGGAAGGCATCTGTTGCTTGTTGAATTTATTGAACAGCGCCACGGCGTAGTCATCGCCACTGGCCACTACTTTGCTCGAATTCTTCACCCAGGGCAATATCCAGCTAATGGGCCGACGCTTCGTAATTCCTGCGAGGGCTGGGCCCACCACCTGCTCGTTCACAGCGTGACATTGAGCGCAGTTGCCTTTGAAAAGAGCATTCCCGGCGGCGACTTCCGCAGCTTGGGCGGCAGTAAGCTGCGGCATTGGCGCAGCCACAGGCCGCGCGGAAAGCTGCGGGCCCTCTGGCTCGCCAGGGTCGCGCCGTTCGGCCAGCGCATCGTCGGCCGCGAAGCCTGCCAGGCCGGCAGCGCTTAGGAGGGTAAAACCAAAGAGCACGACTATCAACGCCATGCCCACCGTCAGGGCGAAACTCACCGGATTGCGACGCATAACACGTTGGGCTTAGGTGGAATATATATGCGGCAAATTTACCATCCAAGCCCCGCGAGGTGTTTTTTTGCCGACCTATTTTAGCCAATTATGGCCCCACTCTACCGCACCGCTCGCCCCTTCCACTCGTAGCCGCCGCGCAACCCCGCCAGCCCCACGGCCAGCGCGTACGGCGCGTACAGCAACTGTAGCGGCAGCAGGCCAGCCAGCCAGCGCCGCCGCCCCAGCAGCCCCAGCACCGGCCCCAGAAACCAGGCATCGCCGCCCAGCTTGAGGGCCGCCGCGCCCGCCACCCACGGCCAGAGCCCGGGCCACACCAGCGCGCCCCCCACGCCGGCGGCCAGCGCCACGTTGGCCCCCAGCACCAGCAGCGCCAGCCGCTGCGGCGCGGCGCTGCGATAGTGCGCCCACTTGCTGGCCCAGCGCACCCGCTGCCGCAGCAGCGCCCGCAGCGTGGGCGGCGCGGCCGTGCGCACAATGGCATCGGCCGCAAACAGAAAACGCGCCGTGCCCGGAAACCGCGCGTGGATGGCGTGGAGAAGGAATTCATCGTCGCCGCTGGCTAAATGAGAATGCTCGGCGAAGCCCCCCACCGCCTCGAACGCCGTGCGGCGGTAAGCCAGGTTGGCCCCGTTGCACATGGTGGGTGCTTGCCGGGCCAGGCAGGCGGCCCCCACTCCTACCAGCCCTGCAAATTCCAGCCCCATGAGCGTGGTGAACAGATTCTCCGGCCCCGTCAGCAGCACCGGGCCGCTGATGAAATTGGTGTCGGGCTGCCGGGCCAGCAGCGCCGTGTAGGCTGCCAGCCAGCCGGGGGCAAGGCGGCAGTCGGCATCGGTGCACACCAGCCAGGGCGCGCGGGCCGCCTGCTGGGCGGCGAGCAGGGCAGCCTTTTTGCCGGTGGCCGCAGCGGGCAATTCGATGAGGCGAAGGGTGAAACTGGTTTCTTTCGCGGCTGCTGCTATGATGGCAGCCGTGGCATCGGTCGAGTGGTCGTCGGCGATGAGAACTTCGAATTGGCCCGCCGGGAAAGATTGGGCGGCGAGGTCGCGCAGGATTTGCGGTAAGTTCTCGGCCTCGTTGCGGGCGGCAATGAGGATGGAGAAATCCGGCGGCGTTGAAGTTAAAAGTTGAGAGTTAAAAGTTAAAAACGCAATGTCTATTCCCGTTGCTTCGACGTCTCCGCTTAGGCTTTTATGGTTTCCAACGCCAATATTTTTAACTTTTAACTTTTCACTTTTAACTCCCGCCTGCCAGCCGCCGCGCAGCCAGCCCATCAGCCCCGCGTACAGTGCCGGCAACACGAGCAAGCCTACACCCGCCGCAATCATTATTTCGTGGCGCGTTTTTCGCGCAGCACGCGCAAGCCGGGCACCAGCAGCAGGCCGGCCGCGCTGGGCAGCGCAATATTGATAACCCACAGGCTGAGGCTGGCCGAGAGCACCGGCAGCGCCGGCTGCCCCAGCAGCCCAAACAGGTGCGTGGCCGACAACTCGCGCACGCCCACATCTGCCAGTGCATTGAGCGAAGGCACCAACGATTTCAGAAAAAACGTGCCCGCTACGGCGGCCAAACCCGGCCCCAGCGGCCCGCCCACGCCATACGCCGCCAGCAGCAGCATAAACTGCGCGCAGAATACCGCGTAACGCAGCCCCGAAATGGCCAGCACCGTGTGCAGCGCCCGCGCCGGATACGTGGGCATAATGGCCAGCGCCGGCCGAAACTGCCGCAGCGGCCGCCACAGCCCCAGCGCCGCCAGCAGCAGCTGCGAGCGGTACAGCGGCACCAGCACCAGCCCGCTCAGCAGCGCCGCCGAGGCTACCACGCCCAGCCCGGCCGCCGGGTAGCCGTTCAAATAAAACTTCAGCACGAAGTAGAGCAGGCCCGCCACGCCGGCCAGCACCGTGGCCACCAGCTGGCAGTAGCGCCCCAGAAAAACCGCACCCAGCGCACTCACGCGGCGGCTTTTCAGCTCGATGATGCGGCCGGCGTAGTCGCCCACGCGGTTGGGGGTGGCGAAGCCCAGCGTGAGGCCCACCAGCACCGCCCGGAAGCTGCGCCCGAACGTGACCGGCTCGAGGTGCCGGGCCAGGCGGTACCATTTCCAGGCCTCCAGGCCCCAGTTGGCGGGCACCAGGGCCAGGGCCAGCAGGACAGGACCGCGCCCGGCCCCGCCAAGCGTGGTGGCCAGCAACTGCCGCCAAGCCGCCGCCGTATCGGGCGTGGCGAAAATGGAATTGTAGAGCAGCCCGAGCGTGAGCAGCGTGATGCCGATTTTGCTCCAGAACACGACGCGCTTCCACTGCCGGGCGCGGCGGGCGTCGGGCTCGGTGGGGCCGTTGCCGCGGTTGACTGGCGTGCCCGAAGGTGCAGCGGCTCCTGCTGCGCCGGTTGTTTCGGAAGAAACCGGGTTGGCCGACTGCCCGGCCTTACCTGGGGCGTAACTTTGTAGGAGATGCCCGCCCCTACCCGTCCCCGCCCCGCGCCCGCCGCCGATTTGCTGCCCAAAATCATCATGGGTGTCGACCCCGGCACCCAGATTATGGGCTACGCCCTGATTGAGGTGCGCGGCCAGCGCGTGGACGTGCTGTGCTACGACGTTATCAATATGAAGGCCCTGGGCTCGAATCACGCCGTAAAGCTAAAGCGGATTTTCGACCGCATGCTGGAACTCATCGACGAGTACCTGCCCGACGAGCTGGCCATCGAAGCCCCGTTTTTCGGCGTCAACGTGCAAAGCATGCTCAAGCTGGGCCGGGCGCAGGGCGTGGCCATCGCGGCCGCCCTCTCCCGCCAGATTCCCTACGTGGAGTACGCCCCCACCAAGGTGAAGCAGTCCGTGACGGGCTCGGGCAATTCCACCAAGGAGCAGGTGGCCCACATGCTGCGCCAGACGCTGAAGCTGCCGCCCATTGCCGAGGCCAGCACCTTTCTGGATGCGACCGACGCGCTGGCCGTGGCCCTCTGCCACCATTATATGAAAGGCAACAACGTCACGGCCAGCGGCGGCAAAAGCTGGGGCAAGTTCTTGGCCGAAAACCCCGAGCGACTGGGGGCGAGTACGGGCGCGGTGAAAAAGAAAGCGCCTACAAAATCGTAGGCGCGGGACAGGAAACTCATTAATTCAGGGCGAACAGAACAGGTCATAGCTGGCATTATTGCTCAGCTTGTCGACGGTTTTTCAGTTGTTCGATGTCTGTTATATCCTTTGCTCGGGCATTGGTTGCTTTGTCATGCAATAAATCGTCGTAGCCGATAAATGGAATAGTCACCTCTGCAAAAACAACATGCTCTTTTTTCGCAAAAGCGGCATTGAATGGCATCGCTGATTTTAATGCGGGCAGCAAGTCAAGGGTAAACGACTCAAATTCATACTTAAAGAAGGACGTTTTGGGAATTGGAGCTTGTTCATTTTTAAATTTCGTCACATTTTGGCCGAGCTCAGCCAGCGCGTCAAGCAATTTGAAGTAATTGCCATACGTGGGGTTATACCACACGTCCACATCCGGTTTATCAGCGGCGACACCGGCCGAATTAACGGAGTACCTGAAATAGCCGTGCAAGGCTACTGCCGTGCCTCCTACCAACAGGTAATCGACGGAGTGCTTGTTGAGGACACTGCACACCCGAAGGATGCTTTCAGTCAGGTCATTTTCCATGCGCGCCTGTTGCTTTCTTCTGGTGCGTAAAATCCTTTCGCAGCCGGGCCAGCAACTCTTCAAATTGCGACTGGTGCGTACGCTGGGCCGTTGGAGCTATTTCGCCCGGTACGTTTTCCGCTTTCAATTCTTCAAAACTGGCATATCGGGTTAGCTTAGCCATAGTATGAGCGTTATCGCCGTTTTGCATGAGATTAATGGCACTATCAGCGAGAGTAGTAGGTGACTTGTGGCTTTAACGCAAGATAAGTCCGCTACAATTCACTCGCTTGTTCAAAGGTGCTCTCCGCTACTTCAGCGGCTTGGGCCACACGTAGTTTTTCGACCACTCCTGGAACACGGCCACCTCGTTGGGGTGCGCCGCCAGCCACTGCTGCACCTCGGGCACCTGGGTTTGGGAGGCGTGGGCGAGGTAGGCGAAGGCCGGCACAAAGCCCTTCTTCTGCATTTCGACGAAGTAGGGCACGTAATAATTCCAGGTGAAGCCTTTTTGGTTTTCGCCCAGCTCGCCCAGGCCCTCGCAGAGCGAATCGAACTGCCGGACGAACCGCTCGATGGGCGTGGCCGGCGGCGGCACGTCTTTGTTCAGCGATTTATCCAGCATAGTTGCGCTCGAAATAGAGAGCAGCATTTCGGCGGGGCCGAAATTATCGGGGCCGCTTTCTTTGCCGTTGCTACCGGCCAGCGCCGCACTGGAAACATTGATGGTAATGGCGTTTTCGCCGGTGCGGGCCACGCCCAACTCCATGGCCTTGTCGAGCATGGGCAGGCGCTGCACCGACCGCGCGCTCCGCGGCTCCAGAATCAGAAAGCGGCTCAGCGAGAGCAGGCCGGGAATGCGGTGCTGGCTGGCGGTCTGCATCACGCCCAGGCTCATGTGCGAGCTGGCGTGGTTGGGGTTCAGGGTGATGGCCTGCTGGAAGCTGCCGATGCTGGCTGGCAGCTGCCCGTTGCGGGCCTGCGCCACGCCGGCGTTGAAATAGAGCGAGTACGAGTCGGGGAAGTACTTGAGGCCCTGCTCGTAGATGCGCACGGCCTCCTTGGGCTTTTTCAGGCCGTCGAGGCTATTGCCGTAGGTTACGTACACGCTCGGGTCCACGCGCGGGTTGGCCTTGATGAGTTTTTCGCAAATGGCGGCGGCTTCGGCGTTGCGGTCGAGAGCGTTGTAAGTAAGAGCCAGTTCGCTGAGGGCGGTAGTATTGGCAGGCTCGGCGGCCAATACCTGCTGGTAGCGGGCCAGGGCCTCATCGTACTTACCGGCATCGTAGAGGCGAATGCCTTCGTCGATAAGCTCACGGGCGGGGCGCGGGGCGGTTTGGGCGAAGGCGGCGGACGTCAGGCTCAGGCCCAGCAATAAGAGTAAAGCGTTTTTCATGGGAAAGGGGAAAGGATTGAACCGGTACAACGATGCTGCAGCCGCAAAACGTATGGGCCACCCGGCAGCGGGTGGGTGGCTAGTCCTGCAGGCCTTTGCCCTGCAAAATGGCCGACCGGTACTTAGCAATGCGGGCCTCGCGGGTTTTGGCTTGCTTGGGGGCGGCAAAATAGAGCAGGTAGCCCCGTTGCCGGCCGGGTGTTAGGGCGCGGAAGGCGGCCTGCAGGGCGGGGTCGGCGGCCAGCTGCTGCTGGAGCTCGGCGGGCACGGCAAATTCGGCCGTGGCTTTACGGCGCACCTGGGTGCCTGCTTTTTCCAACTCGATGGCTGCCTGCACGTAGGCCCGTAGTGCAGGTGCCCGTTGGGCCACGTCGGCCGCGCTGGCAAAGCGCAATTGCCGGGCGGCCTGCGTGTTGGCCGTTTGGGCCACGAGCAGGCGCCTGGGGTCGGGCAGCAGCGCCCCCTTCATAAACAGCACCGCGCAGTAGTCGCGGAAGGCGTGCAACAGCAGCACGTTGCGGCCCAGGGCCGTGTAGCAGGGCACTCCCCACTTCAGTTCTTCGGAGAGGCCGCTGCCGAGCACCACCGCGCGCAGGGCGGCCAGCTCATCGCGCCATTTTTCGGCCCGCTGAAAATAAAAATCGACCCGGGGATTGTCGTTGGACATAATAGCAGCAAGGTCACGTGACGGGCCTCAACCGGCAACTTCGGCACTGGCCGCGACATTTCCCAACCGGCCGGTTACGCCGGCTACGGTGCCACATGCAGCTCGCCCGCCGCGTACGTCACGGCGTAGCCGCCAATGTCGACCCGGTCGCCGCGCAGGCGGCACCAGAGGTCGCCGCCGCGGGGCGAAATCTGGCGGGCGCGCAGCTCGGTTTTGCCCAGCTTGTCGGCCCAGAACGGGATGAGCGAGTTGTGGGCCGAACCCGTGACGGGGTCCTCCGGCACGCCCACGCGGGGGGCAAAAAAGCGCGACACGAAATCAATGCCCCCGGAGCCGGGCGCGGTGGCGATGATGCCCACGTAGTCGAACGCGGCAATGGCGGCCATATCGGGTTGCAGCGCGGCCACTTCGGCTTCGGAGGCGAATACGGCCACGAGGTCGCGGGCGGCCAGCGCGGCTTGGGGCTTGCCGCCGAGAGCCGCGGCCAGGCCGGCGGGCAGCTCGGCCAGCGGCTGGGGCGGGCGCGAAGGAAAATCGAGCACGAGGCGGCCGCTGGCTTCGCGGGCTACCCGCAGCGGGCCACTCTGGCTGTGAAACACCACCTGCGCGCCGGCAAAGCCGAGGTGCGTGAACAGCACGTGCGCCGCCGCCAGCGTGGCGTGCCCACAGAGGTCGATTTCGACGGCCGGCGTGAACCAGCGCAGGTCGAATTCATTGGTAGTACCGGCGCGGGGCACGAAAAAGGCGGTTTCGGCCAGGCTGTTTTCGGCGGCAATCTGCTGCATGAGGGCGGCGGGCAGCGGGGCATCGAGGGGGCACACGCCGGCAGGGTTGCCGGCGAAGGGCATTTGGGCGAAGGCGTCGACGTGGAAGTAGCGGAGCATAGTGGCGGCAGTAGCGGGCGGGTGAGATGAATTGCCTGGGCAAGAATACGGCGGCGCAAATAGATGCGCGGCCAAGAGCCGGGCTGGCCGTGGCGCGGCTTATTTTCGAAATACTTTTAGCCCCACGCAACCCGGGCGGCGCCACGCCGGTCAGGGGTGCGAGGCGGGCTGGTACCGTTCGCCTTTTTTTCCTTTCCTGCTGCATGCCGCCTTCCGTGACCACGGTGGACGACGCCCTGTTGGCCGCGTGCCGGCGGGGCGAGTCGGCCGCGCAACACCAGCTTTACCGCCTGCTGGCCTACCGGCTGATGGGGGTGTGCCTCCGCTATTGCCCCAACCGTACCGAAGCCGAAGACGCCCTGCAGAACACATTCGTTAAAATTTTCACCCGCCTCGACCAGTACCGCGGCCAGGGACCGTTCGAAGCCTGGGCCCGCCGCATTGCCGTCACGACCTCGCTGCATGCCCTAGAGCAGCACCGCCTGCGCCACCCCGGTCCGGCCGGCGACACCCTCGACGAGCTGGCCGCCGACCTGCCCACCGCCGAGCCCTCGGCCCTCGACCACCTGGCCACTGCCGACCTGCTGGCCCTGCTCGATACGCTGCCGCCGGGTTACCGCGCGGTGCTCAATCTGTATGCCGTGGAGGGCTACTCGCACCAGGAAATCGGCGAGCTGCTGGGCATTGCCGAGGGCACCTCGAAATCGCAGCTGGCCCGGGCCCGCCGGCTGCTCGAAACCCGCCTGGTGGCCCACCACTCACCCCAATTGCCATGACCGACCGCCAACCCGACGACCTATATGATGCCCTGCGCGAGCGCCTGGCCGACTACGGCCAGGAGCCGCCCGCGCCGCTGTGGGCCAGCATCCGGGCGCAGCTGCCGCCACCGGTGGCGGCTCCGCAGCGGCGGCGGCGTGTTGCCTGGGTGGGCACGCTGCTGGTGCTACTTAGCACCGGCATGCTGGGCTGGTGGTGGCAGGCCGGGCGTGGCCCGCTGCGGCCCGGCAAAAGGCTGGCCAGTCAGGCCGCACCAGTCCCGCCCCTGAGCCAGTCACCAAATGCTGACTCAGGGGCAGGAAACCGGGCCAAACAGGTTACTCCGCTTCGCTCAGGTGCCGCGGGCACCGGAATTGCTTCGGTAGAGGGAGTTGATGCGGGCGCCGGCACCTTACCAACCAAACCAGTTGCAGCAGAAGCTATTAGCCGTTTAGCAAACAACACATCGGCTGCTGCTTCGAGCTCTCCCGCCCTGGTGCCGTTGGCGGGCGCTGGCACCCGACGGGCCAGGCCGGCGGGCGCAGAACGGCTGCTGGCGGCCCGGGCAGGAAGCCGCCGGACAATTTCCTTGGCCAACACCCGGGTGGCGAGCGAGTCGGCCTCAGGCCGGGGCCGAAGTGGGGTTGCGCCATCGCATGCGCTTGCCGCTGTTAGCGAAATCGCAGCCCTTGTTCCCGGGGCGGCTGCTCCGGCCCAACCTATTCGGCCTGAGCCTGGTACCGCGACGAGGCAGACCGCCACAGCTGCTGGCGCCGCCAAAGCAACTGCTCAGGCGTTGGTAATTCCATTCGGAGTTGGTGCACGCGCCGCCGCTGCTCGCACTACATCTCCGCAGGAAACCTCGCAGCCTGCCGGTGCCAGCACCGTAGCCGCAAGTGCGGAGCCTATTACCGGAGTAGCCTCAACTGCGTCGGCATTGGCTACGAGCGAACCGCAGCTGGTCGAAACAACGGCCACAGCGACCAGAGCAAAAACAGCCGCTGCCCTCACCAGCCGGGCAGCCGGGCAGCCAATTGGGCTGCGCCCGACAGCACTGGCACTGGCACCTTTCCCCATTCCTGCGCCATTGGCCCGGGCCGATACCCTGCCACCATTGCCAACGGCACCGGTTCGGCGGTGGGCAGTGCAGGCACTGGCAGGCCCGGCGCTGACTTCGCGCACGCTGGCTTCCAGGCAGCTGGCCAGTGCTGCTCCTTCGGCTGCTTCGTCGGCTTCCCCGACCAGTAATCTGAATACCCGGGATATCAAGAGCACCGGGGTGCCCGAAAACGAGCAGGCAGCTGCCGGCTTCGGGGCCGAAGTGCAGCTGCGCCGGCAGCTGAACGGGCGCTGGAGCCTGGGCACCGGCCTGGGCTACCACGCTTTCGCTACCAACCAGACCGTGAACGTGCGCGTGGTGTATCGCGGCACAAGCTCGGCTAACGCCTCTTTCAAGCCCGATTCGGTGAGCATGCTGGCCGCCCGCAACACATACCACTTCCTAACCCTGCCGCTGCGCTTGAGCTACCAGTTGGGAGCCGGGCACCGGCGCCTGCGCTACGGCCTGCAAGCGGGGGCCGACGTAGCGCTTTACCTAGGTGGCCGCAGCACCGAGGGCAGCAGTACCGGAGCCACCAGCCGCGGCTGGGGGGCCAGCGGCAGCCCCTACCGCCCGCTCAGCCTGGCCCTGAGCCTGGGGGCGGAGGTGCGCTACCGGCTGGCCCCGGGTTGGGAGCTGCTGGCCCAGCCCACGCTCACGCATTTTGCCACGTCGGTGGCGCGGCCCTCATCGGGCTTCGTGCCGCGCTACCCGCTGGCTGCTACCGCGCTGGTGGGCGTGGCGTGGTGGCTACGGTAGCCGGGCCGGTTAGCCGTTGCGCGTCCTACCGCCCTGGCTACTGCACCGCGCCGCCAATTACCACGGCGCGCACGGGGTTTTCGCCCAGCCAGTACGGGATTTCGGCCACGCTGGCTAGGTCCAGCACCAGCACGTCGGCGCGCTTGCCGGGTTCGAGGCTGCCGCAGTCGGCGGCCAGACCAATGGCCCAGGCAGCGTTGAGGGTGGCGGCGGCCACGGCCTCCTTGGGCGTGAGGCCCATGTTGAGGCAGGCCACCGACAACGCTAGCCACAGGTTTTTGCTGGGGCACGAGCCGGGGTTGAAATCGGTGCTCACGGCCACGGGCAGGCCGTTGTCGATGAAAGCCCGGCCCGGCGCGTACTTGGCCTGCCGCAGAAACAGCGGCACCAGCGGCAGCAGCACGGCCACGGTTTGCCCCTGGGTTTGCTGCGCGATGCGGGCGGCGGCTTCGGGCGTGAGGTAGTCGCAGTGGTCGACGCTGGTGGCCCCGAGGGCGGCGGCCATTTCGCAGCCGCCGAGGTCGTGCAGCTGCTCGGCGTGGATTTTCAGGCCGAAGCCCATTTTGTGGGCCTGCTCCAGGTAGTAGCGCGAAACATCGAGCGGGAAAGCGCCTTCCTCGCAGAAAATATCGACGAACGCCGCCTCCCCTTTCAGCTCCGACAACACCTCGCGCAGAATAAAATCAACGTAAGCCTGCGGGCCGGCCGGCTTGAACTCGGGCGGCACCACGTGCGCGCCCAGAAAGGTGGGCACCACGCGCACGGGCTGCTGCCGGCCGGCCTGGCGCGCCACCCGCACGAGGCGCAGCTCGGTGTCGCGGTCGAGGCCGTAGCCGCTTTTGGCCTCCACGGTCGTCACGCCGTAGCGCCGGAAGCCGTCGAGATGATGCAGCGCGTTTTCCAACAGCTCGTCTTCCGAGGCGGCGCGGGTGGCGCGCACGGTGCTCAGAATGCCGCCGCCGCTGGCCAGAATGTCGAGGTAGCTTTCGCCGCGCAGCTTGCGCTCGAACTCGTGGGCGCGGTTGCCGCCGAACACGAGGTGGGTGTGGCACTCCACCAGCCCGGGCATGAGCACGCGGCCGGTGGCATCGAGGAGCTGGGTTTCGGCAGTGATGCGGTCCGCGTCGAGCTCGCTCATCGGGCCCACGGCCGCAATGGTGCCGGCCACGCAGGCCACGTAGCCGTTTTCGATGATGCGCCAGCCGCCGAGGTCGGCCCCGGCCAGCGGGCGGGTGGTGGGGCCGCCGGCCAGGGTGAGCACCTGCGCGGCGTGCTGAATAAGGAGCGTGAACGGGGTCAAATCGGGCATGAGCGGGTGGGCAGCGGTGAATGAAACGGGCGGGCAAAGTACGGCCGCCGCCGCCGGCTTTGCGTACCTGCTGGCACCACTGCCCTCTTGCCCGATGTCCGGAACCGCCCCTCCCCTCATTCTTACGCTTGCGCTCGATGCCGCGTCGCAGGCTTATTTCAACGCCCTGCGGCAGCAGCATTTCCCGCCCGCCATCAACTACCTGGCCGCGCACCTCACGCTGTTTCATCACCTGCCGGGCAGCGAATTGGCCAGCGTGCAGGCGCATGTGCAAGCCGTGGCCCAGGCCCGCCCGGCCCTGCCGCTGCGCGTAACGGCCCTGCGCTCGCTGGGCCGGGGCGTAGCGTTTACCCTCGAAAACGACGACCTGCGCGCCCTGCACCGCCAGTTGCAGGCCGATTTCGCGCCCTACCTCACCCCGCAGGACCGCCAGAAGCTGCAGCCCCACATCACCATCCAGAACAAAGTCGACCCCGCCGCCGCCCGCCAGCTGCTGGCCACCATGCAGGCCGGCTTCGAGCCGTTTGCGGCGCTGGGCACGGGGCTGCACCTGTGGGCGTACCGGGGTGGCCCCTGGGAGAGCCTGGCCGAATTACCGTTCGGCGGCTAAACGTACTGCGAGCGTTGGGGGTAGGTGGCGGCCCCATCGCCCGGCTGGCCGAGCACGTGCGGGCAATGCAGCTCCACGAATTCGAGCAGCAGGTCGGCGATGATTTCCTGCTCGTCGTAGCCCTGCGGCAGCAGCGCCCGGCGGTGGGCCGGGTCGAGGTAGGCCGTGAGGCGGCCCAGGGCGGCCGGCTCCACTTCGGCAAAGCCCAGGCTGGCGGCCCGAAACAGCGGCCCGCGCACGGCGGCCGCTTCGAGGGTATGCACGGCAACGTGGCGCGGGTCGGCGGCAATGCGGGCGTAGAGCGCGGCCACGGCCGGCTCAGGGCCCTCCAGCACTTCCAGAAACTGCCCCCCTGCCCGGAGCAGCAGCCCCCCAATGCCCTCGCTGAAATTGTAGATGCGGGCTTGCATGAGCAGTCGTTCGAACTCGGCGGGCCCCAATGGGCGGGCGGCCGTGCTGGCGTAGATGAGGCGGTAGGTTTTCATAGGCAGCGAGGCAGCAGAACGGTTTCGGAGTCGGGGGCGGCGGCTTGGCACGGCCCCTGGCCAGCAGAGCACGCCAGGGAGCCACCCCGGTTGGCCTACGTAAAAACACGTAGGCCAGCCACCGGCCAATTACTTCCGGACCAGGGCCAGGGAAGCTAACGCACTTGTCTTATATATAATTCATATTATATATTTTATTGATAAAAACTTATTCATTCAATGTGCGGGCGTTTCCCATTGGGCCAGCTCATCGCGCCACTCGTTATTCACCCTGACCACAAGAGCGGGCGCAGGGCGCAGGCCGAGCATGATGCGGGTGCCGCGCTCGCGGGCGTAGGCATCGGTCACGGCTTCCACCTCGCGGTAGCTGGCAAACTGTGCGGCCAGTTCGGGGTGCGGCTCGTCATCGATGATAAGCGCGGCCTGCCAGTCCTGCCGCACCGGAAACCAGTACAAAAAGCTGCCGTTGAAGCTCTGGGCCGGCGGCAGGGCCCGGTGGCGGTTGTAGTAGTTGATGGCGCTGGCCTGCCCGTAGTTGGCGCACTTGATGAGGGTGTGGGCGCGCACCGAATCGGGCAATTGCCGGTAGGCGGCCCAGGTTTTATCGGCCAGCTCGCGCCAGCCGCGCATGTCGGCATAGTCCTGGGGCAGGGCGTGCTCGCGGCCATCTTCCCAGGTATAGAAGCCCAGGCCGGCGTAGCGGGCGCGCAGGCCCAGCATGGCCGCCGGCGGCCGCACCGGGAAGATGAACGGCACCAACGGCGCCAGCAGCAGCAACGGCAGCGCCACCAGCACCGGCCGCAGTGCCGCCGCCACGCGGAGCCGGCGCAGGCCTGCCAGCCGCGCCGCCCACCACCACGCCCCGAAGCTGAACAGCACCGGGTAGTAGCCCAGCGTGTAGTAGGCCTTGCCGTGCAGCACGGCCTGAATAGCCACGCCCAGCACCGCCACCCAACCCACTGCCCGGTAGGGCCGCAGCCGCGGGCTGAAGAACAGCGCCAGCAGGCCCGGCACCCACACCCACACGGCCGCCACGCACATCAGCAGCTGCAGTTTCCAGAACTCGGCGGCGTCGACGTGCACCAGCTGGGTGTCGTGCAGCAGCTGCATGTGGTGGCGGAACGGGATGCCGTGGCCGATTTGCCAGGCCAGGTTGGGCGCCCACAGCAGCAGCGCCAGCCCCGCCGCGCCCCAGAAATGCCGGTTCAGCAGCAGGCGGCGGGCGGGCGTGAGCAGCAGCGCGCCGCCCAGCGCCGCGATGAAAAACAGCGTGGTGTACTTATTGAGCAGGCCCAGCCCGAGGCCCAGGCCCAGCAGGTAGAGGAAGCGCGGCCGCTCATTCTGAACATAGCGCACCAGCCAATACAGGCAGAACACGAAGCTGAACACCTCGAACGAGTTGGGCTGAAACAGCAGGTTGAGCCGGGCGAAGGCCGTGCCCAGGTAGCAGGTGCCGGCCAGCGCCGCCGCAAACCAGCCGCCACCCAGCCGCTGGGCCAGCCGCATCACGAGGTACAGCGTGGCCGCGCCCCAGAGAAATGGCCAGAACCGCACCCAGCCCGCGCCGCCGCCCAGCGCCAGGCTCAGCCAGCCCTGGGCGGCGCTCAGGGGCGGCACTTCGAGGTAGCCCCAGGCCAGGTGCCGGCCATGGTTGAGGTAGAGGTATTCGTCGCGGTGCAGGTCGTACTGCGGGCTGGTGAGAAAGTAGCCCGACACGAACTTGAGCAGGGCGAAGGCGAGCGACAGGCGGCGGTTCATGCCCGGCAAGGTAGCAGAACGCATGGCAATAGCGGCCTATTGCTATGTTGCCGGAAACAGCCGGTATGCTACCCGACGGTATTTTCATTTGACTATCATTGGCTTAATTTGCGGCTTCACCTTTTCCACGCGCTATCGCCCCAATCGTTTACTCTGCATGATTCTCTACGGCTCCAAAGGCGCACACCTGCGCACGGCTCCCCTGCCCGGCACCACCTGCCCGGCCTGCGCCACTCCCGACGGCATGAAGGCCAGCGTGTATAGCCGCTACGCCCACGTCTACTTCATTCCGTCTTTCCCGGTCAGCAAAACGGCCGTGGCGCAGTGCGACCATTGCCAACAGGCCTGGGAAGAAAAAAACCTGCCCGCCCAGCTGCAGCCCGCCGTGCGCGAGCTCCGGAAAAGCACCCGCTTTCCGCTTTGGCACTGGGCCGGCGTGGGCGTGCTGGTGCTGGGCCTGGCGGGTGCTGCCATTGCCGGCCGCTACCACGAGCACGACCGCAAAGCCTGGCTGGCCGCCCCGCACGCCGGCGACATCTACACCGTGCACTCGCCCGGCGACAGCACCAAATACTCGCTGCTGAAGGTGGTGAGCGCCAAGGGCAACACCGTGGAAGTAGTGGGCAACGACTACGAAACCGACGACAGCTCGCCGGTTTCCGAGCTCAACTCGCCCGAGAAGTACGGCAAGGAGTCGCAGTCGCTCACCGTGCTCGACCTGCAAATCATGCACAACAAAGGCCAGCTGACGGACGTGGACCGGCTGGAAAAGTAGTGCCCGGCGCTACTGCGGCCACAGCCCGGCCCAGCGCAGGAAATCCTCCCCCACCTGGTCCCAGTAAAAGTCGTCGTAGTTAATCTGGCCGTCTTTCATGCCGAAGAAGTTGTGCTCGCGCCCGGGGTATTCGCGGAATGTGAAGTTGGTGCGGTGCTGCCGGATGGTTTCCAGCCGCAGGTAGTCGTCGCCGGCCACACCCCGGTCCAGCGTGCCAAAGCCCACGAACACGGGCACTTGCGTGCGCAGCAGCGCGGGCATTTCGGAGGCGCCGAAACCGTAGGTGTTGCGCAGGTCGTCGCCCCGGCAGTCGGCGAGGGTGGGGTTGGCCACGGCCAACTGCCAGCGGCGGAAAATCCAGCCCGTGGCGGCCGTGTCGGCCGCCTGCCGGGCCTCGGCCAGCATCGACATGTTGCGGCCCAGCGGGTTGCCGTTCAGGTACACGGCCCGGCTCACCAGGCCCGGCACGGCGGCCAGGTGCGCCACCACCGAAGTGCCCTGCGAGTGCCCGCCGATGACGACGTGCGCTGCATCGACCCAGGGCTGCTTTTTGAGGTAGCGCAGCACGGCCTCGTCGCGCCGCACATAATAGTCGAGGTAGTTGCGGGCGCAGTAGTAGGCCGGCGGCTGGCGCTCCCGGAAAATGCGGTTGGGGTCCTGGCCCGTCACGTCGAACGTGAGCGGGATGCCGGGCTTGCTGATGATGGCCATGTGGCAGCTCTCCAGCACCTTTTTGGGGTGAAAGCCGAACGGCGTATAGGGCCCGTGCGCATCGTACAGCACCAGCGGCGTGGGTATCGAGCCCTCCACCCAGAGCAGCAGCGGCTTCTTCCTCTGCTCCTCGCCGGGCTTCGAGAGCAGCAGCACCTGCACGCTGTCGCGCCCGAACATGACCACCAGGCGGCGGTAGCCGAAGGCTTCGGGCGGGCGCGGGGCGGCGGCGGTTGGGGCGGGTGCCGTTTGGGCGAAGCCAGGGCGGCTAAGGAGCGCCAGTAGCAGAAGGAATAGCAGTTGCCGCATGTGCTTGCATTGGCCCAACGGCGACGATGCCGGGGCGGCGCAAGGACTTTAGAGGTTGCCGGGCAGTTGCACGCGGGCCAGGTACTCGCCCAGCCCGGCCGGCTTCTGGAACACGTGGATGAAGAGTACGGCTTCCTCGCCGCGGCTGCGCCAGGTTTCGGCGTAAAACCCTTCCACGGCATACAGCACGAGGTCGAAACTGTCCTCGGGACGCTCGGCCAGGCGCGTGCCGTGCCGGGCCAGGTAGTCGAGCTGGCGGCGCTGGTGCAGGGCTTTGAAGGCGGTGATGGTCATTTATGGGGACTTAGGGACTTGGGGTCTTCGGGTCTTGGTTTTTGACATGAGCGGGCGCGCTACTGGTTGCCTTCATGCGCTTGCGCGGACGGGTGCCTTCTCCCAACACCGCAAGTTAGACCCCGTCCCGAAGACCCTAAGTTCCCAAGTCCCAACTTTGCGGCATGAACAAATTCCGTTTTCCACACCCGCTGGTGCTCATCGTGGGCTTTATCATTCTGGCGGCGCTGCTGAGCTACGTGCTGCCGGCCGGTGAATTCACGCGCCACCTCGATGCCGTGACGGGCCGCCAGGTGGTGGTGGCCGGCTCCTACCACGCCGTGCCCGCCACGCCCGTGGGCCCGCTCGACGTGCTGGTGGACGTGCCCAAAGGCCTGGCCGATGCGGCGGCCGTGGTGTTCCTGATTTTTCTGGCCGGCGGGGCCTTCACCGTCGTCGACCAGACCGGGGCGCTGCGCTTCGGGGTCGACTGGCTGCTGCGCCGCGCCCACGGCCGCGAGGTGCTCGTCATTCCGCTGGTGGGCACGCTCTTCGCCACGATGGGCGCTTTGGAAAACATGGGCGAGGAAATAATTCCGCTGGTGCCGGTGCTGCTGGTGCTGATGCGGCGGCTGGGCTACCCCGTGCTCACGGCCGTGGCGGCCAGTGTGGGGGCGGCCTTCGTAGGGGCCTCGTTCAGCCCGATAAACCCGTTCCAAGTAGGCATTGCCCAGAAGCTGGCGCAGCTGCCGCTGCTTTCGGGCGGGGCCTACCGGGTGGGCTTTCTGCTGGTGGCCGTAGGGTTCTGGCTGTGGGCCACCACCCGCCACGCCGTGCGCCACCGCCAAGCCCCCGACCTGGGCCTCGACGCCAACGAAGCCGCCGCCGGCCCCGCTCCCACCAGTGCCCGCGCCGGCTTAGTGCTGCTGCTAATGCTCACGGCGTTTGCCGTATTTGCCTACGGCGTGGTGCAGCTGCACTGGGAGTTTGAGCAGATGTCGGCGCTGTTTCTGGGGCTGGGCATTGTGGCCGGGCTGGTGGGCGGGCGCGGCCTCACGGGCACGGCCGAGGGCTTCATTGCGGGCTTCCGCGACATTGCCTTTTCGGCCCTGCTGGTTGGCTTCGCGCGGGCCATTTTTGTGGTGCTGGAGCAAGGTCACGTCGTCGATACCATCGTGCACGGCCTGGCCGCTCCACTCAACCACTTGCCCGTGGCGCTGGCCGCCCTGGGCATGATGGGCGTGCAAACCCTGTTGCACGTGCCGGTGCCCAGCGGCAGCGGCCAGGCCACCCTCACCATGCCGCTGTTGGTGCCGCTATCCGACATTCTGGGCCTGTCGCGGCAGGTGACGGTGCTGGCGTTTCAGTACGGGGCCGGGCTGTGCGAGCTCATTACGCCCACCAACGGCACGCTCATGGCCATGCTGGCGGCTACGGGGGTCCGCTTCGAGCAGTGGCTGAAGTTTGCCGCGCCGCTCTGGGCCGCGCTGTTTGCGCTCGGGGCCGTGGCGGTGGTGGTGGGCATCATGGTAGGGGTGTAGCGCGGACTTTCAGTCCGCGAGTAGGGCCATGACTCCGGCAGTCAATGGCATGACTCGCGGATTAAAAGTTCGCGCTACTCCTAATCCGCCCGCAGCTCATCGGCCGCAAACACGCGCGGCAGCTTGCGCTTGCGCTCCACAATCTGGTAGGTGGCGGTGTCGGTGGCTTCGTTCCAGAACACGTCGGACACGTGGCCGAAGTGGCGGTACTGGCCGGGCTGGGGCGTCACTTCCTCCACGGCGTCGCCGAAGCTGAATTTCGGCTTGTGGTAGATTTCCTTGAATAGCTCGGGGCGCACCAGAAACTGCTGCTCGTCGTAGCGAATGGTAATCCACTCGCCTTCCTCGTCTTCGGCAATTTTCTCGAAGAGCTTGCCCACGGGCTCCAGCAGCTCGAAGGCGCGGCGGTTGGCGGGGTGGATGTAGCGGAAGCCGTACTCGGGCGACCAGCCGTAGAGGCCAAAAATGACGGGTTTGGGACGGGTTTTCAAGCGCAGAAGTTCAGAATCGGAAAACAAAGCAACAACGCAGGCGGGCAAAAAGCTTCCGCTGCAAGAGGTGTAGCGCGGACTTTTGGTCCGCGACCCAGCACGTTGGGATACGCACGGCACGAGGGCGCGGACTAAACGGCCGCGCTACGTCTTGCGCCGGTCCGAATCGGCCAAAAAGCCCGCTCACCCGTATACCCGGGCTCCCCTGCCCAGTACCGGCCGCATTTTCGGCTGCCCGGGCGGCGGGCAGTTGTCTTGTTACATGTCTCACGCTTCCGCTTCCAAAACTGCTGCGCCGGCTCCAAAAACCGCCAAAGCCCCCGCTGTAAAAGCCCCCCAAACCGCCCCTTCCGCTCCCGCCGGCCCCGCGCCGCAGCCCGGCATGGGAGCCGTGCCCCACGCCGCTGGCACCACCTTCCGGGTATGGGCCCCCCACGCTGATGCCGTGGCCATTATCGGCTCGTTCAATAATTGGAAAGGCGACAAAAATCCCCTCCAGCACGAAGCCGACGGCTACTGGGCCGTGGACGTACCCAACGCCAAACCTGGCGACGAATACAAATTCCACATCACCAACGGCAAGCAGACTTTCGACCGCAACGACCCCTACGCCCGCCAGGTGACGAACTCGGCCGGCTCGTCGGTGGTGCACGACCCGAGCTTTGACTGGGGCGACGACAATTTCCAGATGCCCGCCTGGAACGAGCTGGTGATTTACGAGCTGCACGTGGGCACCTTCAACGCGCCCGATATGGAGCATGTGGGCACGTTTATGAGCGTGGCCGAAAAGCTGCCGTACCTGCGCGATTTGGGCATTAACTGCATTGAGCTGCTGCCGGCTACCGAATTTCCGGGCAGCCGCTCGTGGGGCTACAACCCGGCCTGCCCGTTTGCGCTCGAAAGCGACTACGGCGGACCGGTGGCCTTCAAGGAAATGGTGAAGGCGGCCCACCACCACGGCATTGCGGTGGTGCTCGACGTGGTGTACAACCACTTTGGCCCCGGCGACCTCGACCTGTGGCAGTTCGATGGCTGGCACGACAACGACGGCGGGGGTATCTACTTCTACAACGACTGGCGCGCCAAAACGCCCTGGGGCGACAACCGTCCCGACTACGGCCGCCCCGAAGTGCGCCAGTACATTCGCGACAACGCCCTGATGTGGCTGAACGAGTACCGCTGCGACGGCCTGCGCGCCGATGCCATCGCCTTCATCCGCAACGTGAACGGCGAGGAAAACCCCGGCGACGACCTGCCCGACGGCTGGAGCCTGATGCGCTGGATTAACGAGGAAATCGACAAGACGATGCCCTGGAAAATCACCATCGCCGAAGACCTGCGCGGCAATGCCGCCATCACCGAAGCCACCGAAAAAGGCGGCCAGGGCTTCGATTCGCAGTGGGATGGCTCGTTTGTGTACCCCATCCGCGACGCCCTGACGACGCCCAACGACGCCGACCGCGACATGAATGCCGTGGCCGGGGCCCTCACGCAGTTGTATAACGACAACGCCTTCCGCCGCGTCATCTACACCGAAAGCCACGACGAAGTAGCCAATGGCAAAAGCCGCGTGGCCGAGGAAATCATGCCCGGCGCGGCCGACCACTGGTTTGCCAAGAAGCGCACCACCCTGGGTGCGGCGCTGGTGATGACGGCCCCCGGCATCCCGATGATTTTCCAGGGCCAGGAAATGCTGGCCGATGGTGCGTTCGTCGACACCGACCCCATCCGCTGGGAGCGCGCCGAGCAGCGCGGCGGCCTCGTAAGCCTCTACCGCGACCTTATCAGCCTGCGCCGCAACTACCACGGCACCACGCGCGGCCTGAGCGGCCAGCACACCCAGGTTTTCCACGTGAACAACGACGAAAAACTGGTGGCCTTTGCCCGCCAGGCCGGCGAGGGCGGCCCCGGCGACACCACCGTGGTACTGGCCAACTTCGCCAATCAGGCCCACGAGGGCTACACCATCGGCCTGCCCGGCCCCGGCCACTGGCAGGTGCGCTTCAACAGCGACTGGCAGGGCTACGACGGCGAGTTCAGCGACATGCCAAGCTTCGGCATCGAGGCCGAAGAAGGCGAATACGACGGTTTCAACTGGCACGGCAGCATCGCCCTGGCCCCCTACGCGGTGCTGATTTTGTCGCAGGAAGGGTAACGTTCGCGCCGTTGCCCGTATGTAGGGGCGGGGCTTGCCCCCGCCCGTCGTTGAACAGCTCGATGCTGAATCGTTCAACGACGGGCGGGGGCGAGCCCCGCCCCTACCCGTTTCAATCAGCCGCTATCAAGTCTACCCGAGCACCTAATCCCCCAGTTCTATGCATCCAACATCCTCCCCTGACCCTACAGCGCTCGAAAACCCGGCTTCGCCCCTGGCAGCCCAAATCAACCGCCCCAATTCCGAGCTGAAAAACACTTTGTTCATCATCGCCGGGGTTATTTCGGCGGCGTTTGGCCTCAAGTCCTTCCTGCTGTCGAGTCACTTCATTGATGGCGGCGTGACGGGTGTTTCGATGCTGCTGGCGGCGGCTTTTCGGCTGCCGCTGTCCATCCTGATTCTCGTTATCAATCTGCCCTTCATTGCCTTGGGGTATAACCAGCTGGGCCGGCGCTTTGCCGTGCGCAGCGCGCTGGGCATTGGCGGGCTGGCGCTGGTGCTGGCCGTGGTGCCCTTCCCCGACGTGACGCACGATTTGCTGCTCACGGCCGTGTTCGGCGGCGTGTTCATCGGGGCCGGCATCGGGCTGGCCATGCGCGGCGGCGCCGTGCTCGACGGCACCGAAATAGCCGCCCTGCTGGTGAGCCGTTTTCTGGTATTGCTCAAAGTCAGCGACTTGATTCTGATTCTTAACGTCGTTATTTTCGGCGTGGCGGTGTTGGTGCTGGGCACCGAGCCGGCCTTGTATTCGATGCTGACCTACTTCGCCGCCGCCCGCGTGCTGGAGTTCGTGCTCAACGGCATCGAGCAGTACACCGGCGTCACCATCGTGTCGGAGTACAGCGACGCGGTACGCAAGGTCATCACCGAGAAGCTGGGCCGGGGCGTGACGATGTACCAGGGCAAATCGGGCTACGGTAAGCGCGGCGAGCTGGGCCTGGCCCGCGACATCGTGTTCACCGTCGTCACCCGCCTGGAGCTGCCCGCCCTGCGTGCCGCCGTGCAGGAAGTCGACCCGCGCGCTTTCATTGTGCAGTATCGGATTGATGACGCGCAGGGTGGCATCATCAAGAAGCGCGCACTGCACTAGCGGCACTGGTTTCTTTCAGACAAAAAGAATGTCATGCAGAGCGCAGCGAAGCATCTTGCCAGCGGCAGTAATCAGTAATCGTTGAACGATTGGATTAGTGACTGCGGGCAAGATGCTTCGCTGCGCTCTGCATGACGTTTTGGTTTCCTTCATTCCCAATCCTTTCAAGTCACTTCCCTTTGCAACCTACCCCCACTGCGCCCCAATTCCATGCCCCGGCCGGCACCATCATCGGCCGGGCTGATGGGCCGGTGCTGCGCGCCACGGGCATCCGCTACGCCCGGGCCGCCCGGTTTTGCCCGCCCGAATCCGAGCCGGACGCTTTGGAGCCCATCCACGCCACATCGCCCGCGCCGGCCTGTCCGCAGCTCGCCGACCCGCGCGTGGACCAGGTGATGGGCAGCCTGTTTGAAGCGCTCAAGTTCGACGAAGACTGCCTGCGGCTGTCCATCACGCTGCCGGCCGATTACCGAGCCGGGGAAAAACTGCCCGTCATCGTGTGGGTGCACGGTGGCTCCTACGTGTCGGGCGCGGGCGATTTGGCGATTTACGACCCGGCCGTTTGGGTGGCCGAGCAGCGGGTGGTTTTTGTAGCCGTGACGTACCGGCTGGGGCTCTTCGGGTTTCTGGGCAGCGGCAGCATGCCGCCCAACCTGGGCCTGCTCGATTTGCTGGCAGCCCTGAACTGGGTGCAGCGCAATATTGGCGCGTTCGGCGGCGACCCGGCCTTGGTAACCATGTTTGGTCATTCATCAGGGGCCGATGCCATTGCCCAGCTCATGCTGACGGATGGCGCGGCCAGCCTGTTTCGCCGCGTAATGCTGCACAGCGCGCCGCTGGGCCTCACCCGCAACCGCCAGCGCATGCTGCGGGCCATGAGTGCGGCCGTGGGCAACATCCCGCCCACCGCTACCGCCGCCGAGGTGCTGGCCCGCGAAAGCGCCGTGATTAAAGCCGCCCGCTGGCAAGGCCTGAAAAGCGGCATGCCCTTCGGCCCGCAGTACGGGGCCGCGCCCCTGCCGCCCGAAACGGAAATTGATGCTACTTGGGCCACAGTGGCCCCGCACATCGATGTCCTCATCGGCGCCACGGCCGAGGAAACCCGGTTTTTCGCCGTTATCGACCCCACGTTCAACTGGCTGCAGCGCCTGCCGCTGGCGGGCGGCCCGGTGGTGCGACTGCTCACAAGTGTCACCTCGAACCGTATTTACCTCGACCCCGCGCGGGTGTTTGCCACGCACCAGGCGCGGGCGGGTGGCCGCGCCTGGCGGTTTCTGCTCACGTATCAGCCGCCGGGCAGCCCATTCGGAGCCGCGCACGTTGTCGACTTACCGCTGCTGCTGGGCAACCGGGCTAGCTGGGCCGAAACGCCGTTGCTAGGCACGGCCGATTGGGCGGAATTTGACGCGGTCGGCCGGCAGGTGCGGCAGTTGTGGGCCGATTTCGCCCGCTCGGGCGAATTGCCGGCGCAAGTAGTCATTCCCGGTGTGCTGGAGGTGGAAAAAGCATAACGTTTGTCATCCTGAACGCAGTGAAGGACCTTATCGCGTTAGAGCGCTTTGTGCGGACGTGATAAAGTCCTTCGCTGCGCTCAGGATTACAGGCGTGCTACCAAACAGAACCGAACATCAGGCCCAGCCCACGAAAAAAATGCCTTCCGCAGTTGGCGCGTGCGGTCCAAACCGGCTTACCTTTCAGCCACGTTCTTTCGCCCGCTTCGCCCTTCCTCAAGCCTATGCAACCCACCCCCCACGCCCCCGATACCCTGTTTCCCGATTCGCTGCTGGTTGAAGTGGCCTGGGAAGTCTGCAACCAGGTGGGCGGCATCTACACCGTTATCCGTTCGAAAGTACCGGCCACCATGCCCGCCTGGGGCGACCGGTACTGCCTGCTCGGGCCGTATTTCCCCAACATGGCCCAGGGTGAGTTTGAGCCCTACGACGACCTGACGGTGCACACCGGCGCCGACCCGTTTGCCGCCGCCGTGCGTACCATGCGCGCCCAGGGCTACGACGTGCAGATTGGCACCTGGCTGGTAACCGGCCGGCCGCGCGTGGTGCTCATCAACCCCTTCCAGACCTACGACCGCCTCGGCCAGCTGAAATCGGACCTGTGGGCCCGCCACGGCATCCCGGCCCCCGACAACGACGACCTGCTGCACCAGGTCATCGCCTTCGGCCACCTCACCACCGTTTTCTTCCAGCACCTCGCGGTCCAAAAAGCTGCCGGGCAGCGCCTGCTGGGCCATTTCCACGAGTGGATGACCGGCGTGGCCATCCCGGAGCTGCGCCGCCTGCAAGTGCCGGCCCACCTGCTCTTCACTACGCACGCCACGCTGCTGGGCCGCTACCTGGCCATGAACGACGCCAACTTCTACGACCACCTGATGTGGGTGAACTGGGAAGCCGAGGCGCGGCATTTCAACATCGAGCCCGCCGTGCGCATGGAGCGCGCCGCCGCCCACGGCAGCCACGTGTTCACCACCGTGAGCGAGCTGACGGTGCGCGAGTGCATCTATTTGCTCGACCGGATTCCGGACGCGGTACTGCCCAACGGCCTCAACATTGAACGCTTCGTGGCCCTGCACGAGTCGCAGAACCTGCACCAGCAGTACAAAGCCAAAATCCACGAATTCGTGATGGCGCACTTCTTCCAGTCGTACGCCTTCGATTTAGATAAGACGCTGTACTTCTTCACCTCGGGCCGCTACGAGTACCACAACAAGGGCTTCGACCTCACGCTCGAAGCCCTGGCCCGCCTCAACTATCGCCTCCAGCAAAGCGGCTTAGAAGGCCAGGTGGTGATGTTTTTCATCACTAAGCGGCCCTTCACCAGCATCAACCCGCAGGTGCTCGAGCGCCGCGCCATGCTGAACGAGGTGCAGGAAACCTGCCGCGCCATCGAGCGCCAGGTAGGTGAGCGCCTCTTCTACGCCGCCGCCGCCAGCCAGGACCACAAGCTGCCCGAGCTCGGCGCGATGGTGGACGACTACTGGAAGCTGCGCTACCGCCGCCAGCTGCAGAGTTGGAAAACCAACGCCCTGCCCCCCGTCATCACCCACAACCTGGTGAACGACGGCGACGACGACATCCTTGATTTCCTGCGCCGCTCCGAACTGCTGAACCACCGGCACGACCGGGTGAAAATGGTGTACCACCCCGATTTCGTGTCGCCCGCCTCGCCGCTGCTGGGCATGGAGTACGGCCAGTTTGTGCGCGGCTGCCACATGGGCATCTTCCCGAGCTACTACGAGCCCTGGGGCTACACCCCGCTCGAATGCGTGGCCCGCGGCGTGCCCGCCATCACCTCCGACCTGTCGGGCTTCGGCGACTATGCCCTGCAAAACGTGCCCGAACCCGAAAATAAAGGCATTTTCGTGGTCCACCGCCAGGAAAAATCCTTCGATGAGTCGGCCGAGGAGCTCTGCGACATGCTCTGGCATTTCGTGCAGCTCAGCCGCCGCGAGCGCATCATCCAGCGCAACGCCGTGGAAAGCTCCGCCGATATTTTCGACTGGAAAAACTTGCGCGTGCACTACGACCGCGCCTATGCCTTGGCGCTGGAGCGGCAGTAATCAACATGCATTGCCCATGAAACTGCCCTTTGGCGATAAGCTCGAGATAATGTTGCGGGATGGCCGCCTGCCAATGGGAGCCCTTGCTTCACTCATTGCCTCAGTAAATCTGATTTCCAAACTGTCTGATTCAGATTATTCGCTACCAGAGTTACTGATAGCCGCTGTCTTAATCATTTTTGGCTTATTTCTAATTTACCAAAGCATTGACAGGCATAAATTGCTGTGGGAGCTAGCTGCCGACACCAGCCGCGTTACCGGAAGCTTTGAACCATCCCGCACAACGAGCCAAGAGCTTGACGGGACAACTTACTATCGCGTGGCTTATAGCTACCAGTTTGAAGGGGTGGTTTATACCCACTGTGTAGAGACGAGCTATCCAGAAAAGTACAGCGGCCAAGAACTCATTTTCATTCAGCGTCTTCGGCCAGAAAATGCCGTATTCGCCGCGGACTTGCCAGGAGTAGTACGAAAGAAACTACTGGCCGTGACTTCTCTCTGATTTATGCGCCGCAATGTGAATATGCTGGCAGTAGCCGGCATCATATCGATAGCCTCCGCCGCCTTCGCCCACGAGGTCTGGCTCGAAGCTCCGCGCTTCCGCTTGCAGCCCGGCGAGACGGTGCACGTGCGCGCCTTTGTCGGCACCAACTTCTCCGGCGGCCCCTGGACTACCAAAGCCGCCAAAGTGCAGCGCCTGCGACGTTTTGGCCCCACCCCGGCCGATACCGCCAACCTCACCCCGAAAAACTTCACCGAAACCGATACTTTCCGCACCGCCTTCACCTTCGCGCAGCCCGGCACCCACGTGGTGCTGCTGCAAAGCACCAGCTCTTTCATCGAGCTGCCCGCCGACCAGTTCACCGCCTACCTGCGCGAAGAAGGGCTCGACTACGCCCTGAAGCTGCGCCAGGAAAACGAGGAAACCACCAAGCCCGGCCGCGAAACCTACAGCCGCTGCGCCAAAACCCTGCTCCAGGTGGGCGACCCCGCCCTGGTGCCGCTGGCCGCCGACAGTGCCTGCCGCCACGCCTACGGCCTGCCGCTGGAACTGGTGCCCGAGCAAAACCCCTACCGCCTGGCCGCCGATAAAGCCCTGACCGTGCGCGTGCTGCGCGGCGGCAAGCCCGCCTTTGGCGCGGCCGTGCAGGTATGGCAGCGCCAGCCCGGCGGCCTGCCCACCACGCATTACACCACCCGCGCCAACCAAAGCGGCCGGATTTTGTTACGTTTATCCGGCCCCGGCCCCTACCTGCTGGCTACGGTGGACATGCGCCCGGCGCCGGCCCGCCTGCACACCCGCGCCGACTGGCAATCGACCTGGGCCTCGCTTACTTTTGCCGGGCCACCCGCCGCAATCCGGCCAGCAATAAAACATTAGCCAGCTTCACCAAAGATTTTGGTTTTTCTCTTTACCTTCGCCGTTCTCTTACCCCTCTTGCCCTACGCTGTATGAAGTACACGATTGATAAAAAAGATAGCTACACCATTATTACGATTGAGGAGAAGAAGCTCGACACCACCGTTGCGCCCGACCTCAAATCGGAATTCGTGAAGCTGAACGCTGAAGGCATTAACAACCTGATACTCGACCTCACTAACGTGAAGTACACCGATTCGTCGGGCCTCAGCTCCATCCTCATTGCCAACCGCCTGTGCAACTCTACCGGCGGCCTGCTGGTGCTCACCGGCCTGCAGGACCACGTCCTCAAACTCATCACCATCAGCAAGCTCGAATCGGTGCTGCACATTCTGCCCACCGTGGAAGAAGGCATCGACCGCGTGTTTCTGCACGCCATCGAGCGCGACCTGACGGACAAGGAGTAATTTTTTTAGCTACAAGCTATAGGCTGCAAGCTGCAAGCTGATGTTCTGCTTTTAGCCAGAACGACGGCTTGCAGCTTGCAGCTTATAGCTTGTAGCTTTTTCACCGTATGACGTTCGAGCTGAAAATTCTTGGGTCGGCCTCGGCCACACCCACCGTGGGGCGCCACCCCACGGCGCAGGTGCTCACGGTGGGCGCCCAGCACTACCTCATCGACTGCGGCGAGGGCACCCAGTGGCAGATGCTGGAGTACCGGGTGCGCCCGCATCACCTGCGCGCCATTTTCATCTCGCACCTGCACGGCGACCACTATTTCGGCTTGTTCGGCCTGCTGGGCACCATGCACCTGCAGGGGCGCACGCAGCCACTGTGTATCATCGGCCCGCCCGGCCTCGACGAGGTGCTCGTGACGCAAAGCCGCGTGTCGGGCGTGCAGATTGGGTTTCAGCTGGAGTTTACGGTAGTGGATACCGAAGTGCACGCTCTCGTGTATGAGGATGCCGGCCTGCGCGTGCATTCGCTGCCCATGCGCCACCGCGTGCCCTGCGCCGGCTACCTGTTCGAAGAGCAGCCCCGCCGTGCCAACCTACTGAAGGAGAAGCTGCCCGCCGGCCTCACGCCCGGGCAGCTGGCCCGCCTGGCCCAGGGCGACGACCTGCCGGCCGACGAGCACCAGCCCGGCCTGCGCCACGCCGATGTGGCCGGCCCCGTGCCCATCCCGCGCCGCTACGCCTTCTTCTCCGATACGCTCTATACGCCGGCCCTGGCCCCGCTCATCGCCGGGGCCGACCTGCTCTATCACGAGGCGACCTTCCTGGACGAACTGCGCGAGCGCGCCGCCCAGACCCATCACAGCACCGCCCGCCAGGCCGCCCTGCTGGCCCAGGCCGCCGGCGTGAAACAGCTGCTGCTGGGCCATTTCTCCAGCCGCTACAAGGCTCTGGAGCCGCTGCTGCACGAAGCCCGGCCGGTGTTTCCGAACACAGCGCTGGCGGTGGAGGGGCTGGTGGTGAGCCTGTAAATTATTGATTCATGGGTGTAGGGGCGGGGCCTGCCCCCGCCCCTACCTCCTGCTTGCTCCCCAATCTTCCTATGAACACCTACGCTCACAAGAAGCAGCAGCTCTACCTCGTGCTCAGCGGGATTTTTCTGGTGAATGCGCTACTGGCCGAAATCATCGGTGTTAAAATTTTCTCGGCCGATAAGCTGATGGGGCTGCCCGGCAACCTTACGGCGGGCGTGCTCATCTGGCCGGTGGTATTCGTGACAACGGACATCATCAACGAGTACTTCGGCAAGGCGGGCGTGCTGCGCATCAGCTACCTCACGGTGGCGCTGATTCTGTTCGCGTTTGGCGTCATCTACCTCACCACCAAGTTGCCGCCGGCCGATTTCTGGCTCGACGTAAACAAGACCGATAACGCCGGCCGGCCTTTCAACATCGACTTTGCTTACCAGAGTATTTTCCGGCAGGGCCTGGGCATCATCACGGGCTCGATTGTGGCCTTTGCGGTGGGGCAGATGCTCGATGCGACGATTTTTGCCGCCATCCGGCGGGCTACGGGCGGGCGCTACGTGTGGCTGCGCGCCACAGGCTCGACCTTGATTTCGCAACTGGTCGACTCGTTTGTGGTGCTCTACGTGGCCTTTTACGTGTTTGGCAACTGGACGATGGACCAGGTGCTGAGCGTGGCCAATACCAACTACTGGTACAAGTTTGCGGCAGCCATTCTGCTCACGCCGGTGCTCTACCTGGCGCACTTTCTGATTGACAAATACTTAGGCGACGAAGAAACCACCGAACTGCAGGAAGAAGCGGTGGAAAACGTGAGCGTGTAACTTTTTTCCGCCCGTCTGCCTTTCAGCGCCATGCGATTCTTCCATTTTCTGCTGGCGGCCGGGGCCTTTTTGCTGCCCGCCGTGGCCCGTGCCCAGTTCAACTTCGCCCCGGGCACCTACCAACTCGCCAACGGCTCGAAAGGCGAAGCTTCGCTGAAGCTGGCGCTGGCCGAAAACGGCAGCCCGACGATGATGGTAGGCGTGAAAAACGGCAAGGAACGGAAGTTTCGTGCCGCCGAGGTCACGGCTTTCACCGTCGAAAACCACCGATTTGTGCGGGTGAACGACTTCCGTTTCCTCAGCGGCACCGATGCCGATTTCAAAGACCCCGCGCTGCTCGAAATCCTGGAATCCGGGCCGGTGGAGCTGTTTTACTACTACTACCAGGTCGAGATGGGCACCAACTTCAAGGCCCATGTGAAACTGCCGGTGCTGCGCAAAGCCGGCACAACGACTTTCTTTGCATACTGTCCCGGCCGCACGCCGGGGTTCGACCAGAAACTGGCGCCAGGCGGCTTCGTCGCGGCCCTGTTTCCGGCCGACCCAGTGTTGCAGCGCCAATTTGCTACCAATGCCATCAGCCGTGCCCAGCTCGCGGCCGCCGTGCACGCCTACAACCAAGGCGTGCGCTTAAATCCTTAATTAGCCGAACCCCTAGCCCACTGTAGTTGTGAAAAAGTGTATCTGCGGCCTTGCACTGTTGCTGGGGCCGCTACTGGCTTCGGCCCAGTCGGGCCTCGGGACGTATATTCTGGTCGATAATCGCACGGTAGTATATAAGGGCGACTTAGACGTTTCCGGGCGGGGCCTCGTAGCCCGACCAGAGAATGGCAAGAAACAAGTATGGCAAGCGAGCGAGGTGTACTGGGCCCGCATCGGAAACCGCCGTTACCTGCCCGTAGGCGGGTTTCAGGTGAATCCGTCTCCCCGCTCCCGCGTCGAACATGGCTTGGCCCAGGTGCTGGATAGCGGGCGCGTGTTGTTGCTACGCTACGACTACGATGTGGGCGGCGGCTTCAGTGGCATGCCGGGCACTAACATGGTGGTCAACCCCACCTCTACGCGGTCAATTTACCTGCTTCAGGTTCCTGCCGAGGATGATGCGCTGGCAATTCCGATGAACCTGCTTTCGGGCAAAGGCCCGGAGTTCCGCCAGATGCTGGCCCCGTACTTTGCATCTCGTCCCGACCTGATTCAACAGCTGGAAAGCGGAGTCGTTGCCCGGCGCAACCTGCCGGCCTTCGTTCACGCTTTTAATACTGGTCAGCCCTTCATACCCAAAGCGGATGAAGGGACTTCTGAATAACCTAATTACCACCATGTCCCGCATTCTTACCGGCATCCAGAGCACCGGCCGGCCGCACCTCGGCAACCTGCTCGGCGCCATCCTCCCGGCCATCGAGCTATCGAAAAACCCGGCCAACGACTCGCTGTATTTCATCGCCGACCTGCACTCGCTCACCACCGTGCGCGACCCCGCCGTGCTGCGCGCCAACACCTACGCCGTGGCTGCCGCGTGGCTGGCCTGCGGCTTCGACACCGAGAAAAACCTGTTTTACCGGCAGTCCGACGTGCCGCAGGTAACGGAGCTGACCTGGTACCTGAGCTGCTTCACGCCCTACCCCATGCTGGCCAACGCGCACAGCTTCAAGGACAAGAGCGACAAGCTGTCGGATGTGAACGCCGGCCTCTTCACCTACCCGGTGCTGATGGCGGCCGACATCCTGCTCTACGACGCCGACACCGTGCCCGTGGGCAAAGACCAGATTCAGCACCTCGAAATTGCCCGCGACATTGCCAAAGCCTTCAACAACCGCTACGGCGAGACGCTGGTGGAACCCCAGGCCCGCGTCGATGCCGAGCTGATGACTATTCCCGGCACCGATGGCGCGAAGATGAGCAAGAGCTACGGCAACATCATCGATGTTTTCGCGCCCGAAAAGGAATTGCTGAAAGTCGTGAAAACCATTATTTCGGACAGTACGCCACTGGAGGAGCCCAAGAATCCGGACACGGACGTGACGTTCAAGCTGTACGCGCTGCTGGCCTCGCCAACCGAGCGCGAGGCCATGCGTGCCAACTACCTGGCGGGCGGCTACGGCTACGGCCATGCCAAGAAAGAGCTGTACGAGCTGATTCTGCGCCGCTTCGGCCCAGAGCGAGAGAAGTTCGATTTTTACATGAACAACCTGCCGGAATTGGATGCCGCGCTGGCCATCGGGGCCAAGCGGGCGCAGGAGTACGGCGCGGGCGTGCTGGCCAAAGTGCGCCAGAAAGTGGGCTACGGGCGTTAGTCAGAACGTCATGCTGAGCGCAGTCGAAGCATCTTTACCGCGAGAGTAATTATTTACTTGCACGATAGAGATGCTTCGGCTGCGCTCAGCATGACGTTCGTTCTTTTGGTTTAAAACGTCTGCTGGGCCGAGAAGCTGAAACCAACTTTGCTGCCGCGGCTCACCTGTTGGTTTTCCAGCTTCTGCTTGACGCTGATTTTCTGAATTTCGGGCAGCGGCGGGGCAATGAGGTCATTATTGACGGCGGCAATCATGGCGCTTTCCACGAAAAGCTTCATCATTTCGGGCGTGATGACGTTGTCGCTCATGTCGTTGTCGGGCAGTTCGAGTTGCTGCACGCCTTCGAGGAAATAGTGGCTGTTGATGTTGACGAGCAGGCGGCCAACGAGGTAGCCGGGGTCGTTCAGGCGCTGGTACTTGATGCTGTCGGCCATGAAGTTGTAGGCCATGATGTGGCCGAAGAAGCGGCGGCGGAAGTCGGCTTCGACGTATTTGCTGGGCATGGGGCCGTAGTCGTCGGGAAAGGTGACGATGTTGGAATGCATGACGAAGACCAGCAAATCGCCCGAAAACCGGATATGAAATTCCATGTCGTTGATGGAGCGGTACTCAATCACCACACTCGAATCGAGGGGCGTGAGCTTGCGGCTGAGCTCCACCACGAGCTCCTGCGACACCAGCCGCAGGCAGTCGAACGCGGCCTGGGTGTTGCGGTAAATGGCCTGCTTGGCGGTCGATTTCTGCTTAAGGCCCTCGAAAATCTGGTTGAGGCGGTCGGCCGGGGCCTCGGTGGGCGAGCCGGCTTCGGCGGTGGGGCGGTTGTCGGTAGCGGTGGCGCCGGAATGCGTGGCGGCTACATCGGCAGGCTTGGCCGGAGCAGCTTCGGCTGCAGTTGGCTTTGAAGCTTTGCCGGTGCGTTTAGTGGTTTTTTTGGGAGCTGGAGTCGGTTTGGAATGCGCTGGCGCAGGCGGCGAACCCGCCGTTTCGGTGGTGGTGAACAGCTCGGGTTCAGCGCTTTTCTTGGATGGGGATTTGGCCATGCGGAGAGGAGATGATGCCGCTACAGGCAGCGGCGCGGAAAAAGGCAGCCGATGAAGTGGCAACGGCTGCCCCGCCCGGCTGCTGTCTGCCCTCAGGCTACGGGAGGTACGCAAGCAGCCCCGGCCGTAGTTTCATCGGGCTCGAATGAATCGTCGCGAAACCCGGCGCCTTCGGCGATGCCCAGCGCCGGCGGCGCGCTCAGTTGCGCTACCACGGGCCACTGCGGGCTGCGGAAAGCCACCGTGCGCAACCCGTTCGGGCTAGTGCCATGAGCCGGCAATAACATGCCAGCGGCCGACGCCAGCGCTAGGGCTTCCCCCACCGACCGAACGGCCCCGGCCGGCACGGTGCGGCGCTCCAGTTCGGCCAGCAGCACGTCGCCGTCCACTTCGGCAATTCGCTCGGTGAGCATTTTCTCCAATGCGGCGCGGTGCGCCACGCGCGCGGCATTGGTCTGGAAATGGGCATCGGTGGCCCAATCGGGCCGCTCCAGAGCGGCGCACAGGTGCCGGAACTGGCCATCGGAGCCCACGGCAAGCACCAACTGGCGACCATTGGCGGCGCGGTACCCGGTGCCGTAGGGCACAATGCTGGGGTGGCCCGAGCCCAGCGGCTGCGGGTCGTGGCCGGTCACGAGGTAGGTGGCGGCCTGGTTGGCGAGGGCCGAGAGGGCGCTGTCGAGCAAACTCACCTGCACCAGCGCGCCGCAGCCCGTGCGCTCGCGCTGAAACAGGGCCGTGAGCAGGCCTTCTTTCAGCTGGTGCGCGGCCAGCAGGTCGACCATGGCCACGGGCATTTTCTGGGGCGGCTGGCCGGGGCCGGCGGCATTGAGATACATGAAGCCGGCCTCGGCCTGCAGCACGGCATCGTAGCCGGCGCGCGGGTTGTCGGGGCCGTAGCCGGTGAGGTGGCCATAGAGGAGGCGCGGGTTTGTGGCGGCCAGCGTGGTGTAGTCGGCGCGCAGTTTTTCGGCATCGCCGGGCTTGTAGCTGGCCAGCACGATGTCGGCCTGGGCGGCCAGGCGGTGCAGCTCGGCCTGGCCGTTGGGTGTAGTCAGGTCGAGCACCAATGACTTTTTGCCCCAGTTGGAAGCTGAGAAGTAGGCCGAAACCGAAGATTCCGCAGCAGCTTCAGGAGCGGCCGTTTCGGCGCTGGTTTTCCAGGTGCGGGTGATGTCGCCGGCCGGGCTTTCAATTTTTAGCACTTCGGCTCCGAGCTCGGCAAAGAACTGGCCTACCTGCGGGCCGGCCAATACTGAGGCGAGTTCGAGGATGCGGAGATGGGCGAAAGGAAGCGACATACCGAAATGATGGGAAAGCCAGCAAGCTACGTGCGAAGCCACAAATTGCCTCAACTCGCCAAATAGCCATAATCGCGCAGCTGCTCGCGCACATCGCCTTCCAGCTTCAGCAGGCGGCCCTGGTGCAGCAGGTACACCACGTCGCAGATGGGCAGTACTTCGGCGTAGCGGTGGTCGGTGATGAGCAGGCCTTTGCGTGCTTTCACGCGCTGCATTTCCTCAGCCAGGGTTTCGACGTGTACCGGCATAACGCCCGAGAATGGCTCGTCGAACAGCGAGAAGGCCGTGTCGGCATGAAGCAGTAGCAACGCCTGCACCAGCCGCGCCGACCCACCCGACAGCTCGCCCAGCGTCTGGCCGAACTGCGGGCGCAGCTCCGGAAAGCGGGCCGTTGCTGCTTTAATGTCAACGCCCAATAATGCAGCGGCCCGCGCCAGCGTTAGCGACGGGGGCAGCAGCGGCTCCTGCGGCAAATAATTCAGCAGGCCGGGCTCACGGAAGGCGGGCACCACGCGCCGGCCGTTCACGCGCACCGAGGCATCGGCCACGGCCCGCGCCCCGAAAATGGTTTGAAGCAGCACTGACTTGCCGCTGCCGTTGCGGCCCAGCAGGCCCACAATCTGGCCGGTTTGCACCCGCAGGTAGATGCTACCCAGCACCTGACGCCCCCCGAATTCGATGCGAATGCCGTCGGCCTCCAGCACCTGCGGGCCGGCCGGGTTAGTTGAATTCTGGCTCATGATAGCACCGTACGCATGAGCAAAGCACCACCCAGAAACAGCCCGCCATCGAGCGCCACCACGCCGGCCCACAGCCGCCGCCGCGACATATGCAGGTTGAAATAGAACCAGTACTGCCCCGGCCGCAGCTGCTCCGACAGGTACCATACCACCGGCGCGGTGGCCAGCTTGGTAAGCAGCAGGCCCGGCAACAGCCCATCGCTCCAGCCTTCGTGAATGGCCGGCAACAGCACCGCCAGCAAAATCAGCCCCGAAATGCCCAGCATGAATGGAGCAACACCGCGGTAGAATAGGCCCACGGCCCGCAGTTGAGTAGTCAGAAGCGCCATCGAAAATACTTGGTTCGGCACCCCAACGCGGCGGCCGGCCGTTTATTCTACTCGCCCGGTGCGGGCGAATATGGGGAAGCTGGCTAGTCGCGTCTGCGGCCCCCACAGCCGCGTCAGTTCGTCGGCCACCAGCGCTACCATGTCGGCTCCGGCGTGCTGCCGGGCGTAGTTGGCCGTGGCCGACCACGTGCGCAGGTAATTCAGCATGTCGTCCACCGTCCAGTGCTTTTCCACGGCGAAACGGGCGTGCCGCACGTCGGCAAAGGGGAAGGGCAGGTTGGTGTATTCGTTTTCGATGTGGCGGCGGTTGGCGTCCCAGTACGGAGCCGAAGTCACGTCGTGAAAGGTATCGAGCACGCGGTTCAGCTCGGGCGTTTCGAGGCGGCACAGGTTATAGCCCCACTCGGCCAGCAGCGCGCCGGGCCGGGCCACGCGGCGCACCTCGGCGTGGTAGGCCTCGCTATCGAACCAGTGCACGGCCTGGGCCACGGTGATGAGATCGAAGCGCTGATTGGGGAAGGGCGTGTGCTCGGCCGTGGCGCGCTGGTAGTGGATGTTGGGCCGTGCCGGGGCCTGCGCCAACTGATTTTCGCTGAGGTCGGTGGCATCCACGCGCACGAAGGACTCGGCTAGTACTGCCGCTACCTGGCCGTTGCCGGTGGCGCAGTCCCAAGCGCGCTCGCGGCTGGGCACCTGGGGCAGCAGCCAGTCGTAGAGCTCGGGCGGGTAGGCAATGCGGTAGCGGGCGTAGTCGGCGGCCTGGGTGGAGAAACGGTCGAGGGCGGGCATGGGCGTGGGGTGGTGGATTGGGTTGATAGTAACAAAAGAACGTCATGCTGAGCGCAGCGAAGCATCTTGCCCGCCACCACTAATCATTTACCACTGCGGTAGAGATGCTTCGACTGCGCTCAGCATGACGTTCTTTTTCAATCCGCCCACCCACCAATCCACCACCGCGCAACACCCGCTGCCCGGCGTATCTTTACCCCAAATCAAGCGGTTTGCTGGCCCAGGCATCACGGTCAGCCTTTTACCCATTTCAATCAGCTGAACCTTGACGTTTCACGAATTCAACCTCCACGACGACCTGCTCTCTGGCATCGACGCCATGAACTACCAGCAGGCCACCCCCATTCAGGAGCAGGCCATCCCCAAAATCCTCGAAGGCAAAGACCTCATCGCCTGCGCCCAGACCGGTACCGGCAAAACCGCCGCCTACCTGCTGCCGCTGCTCGACAAGATTTCGCACGCCAAGCACGGCCACACCACCACCCTCATTCTGGTGCCCACCCGCGAGCTGGCTACCCAGATTGACGAGCAGGTGATGGGCTTCGGCTACTACGTGGAAGCCAGCTCCATCGCCATCTACGGCGGTGGCAAATCCGAGAACTGGGAGCAGCAGAAACGCGCCCTCACCAGCGGGGCCGATATCATCATCGCCACGCCCGGCCGCCTCATTGCCCACCTGCAAATGGGCTACGTGAAGTTCGACCAGATTAAGTATCTGGTGCTGGACGAGGCCGACAAGATGATGGACATGGGCTTTAGCGATGACATCTTCAACATCGTGCGCCAGCTGCCAAAGGAGCGCCAGACGCTGCTGTTCTCGGCTACCATGCCCAGCAAAATCCGCGACTTTTCGCAGCAGATTCTCAACCAGCCCGACGAAATCCGCCTGGCTGTGTCGAAGCCTGCCGCCGGTATCGACCAGCAGATGTACATGGCCTTCGACCGCCAGAAAATCTACATCCTCGAGCACATCATCAAAACGCAGGATGTACAGAGCATGGTGCTTTTCACCAGCCAGAAAGCGGCCGTGGGCGGCATCGTGAAGGCCGTGAACAAGCTCGGCATCGAGGCCCGCGGCATCAGCTCCGACCGCACCCAGGAAGAGCGTGAGGAAATCATGCGCGCCTTCAAAAACAAGCAGTTTCCCATTCTGGTGGCTACTGATGTGCTGAGCCGTGGCATCGACATCGACTCGCTGAGCCACGTGGTGAACTACGACATTCCCCGCGCCGCCGAAGACTACGTGCACCGCATTGGCCGCACCGCCCGCGCCGCTACCAAAGGCACCGCCATCACCTTCATCTCGGACCAGGACCAGGACCGGGTGCTGAAGATTGAGAAGCTCATCGAGCGCGACCTCGAAAAGAAGAACATCACCGAGGAGCTGGGCCTCGGCCCGGCCCCCGAGTTCGACCCCAAGCGCTTCGCCGGCCTGGGCGGTAAAATCGGCGGCCGCCCCGAGCGCGGTGGCCGTAGCGGCGGCAGCGGCGGCGGCCGCGACCGGGGCCCCCGCCGCGAAGGTGGCGGCCGCGATGGTGGCCGCGACGGCGGCAAGCCTCGCCGCGACGCCCCCGACCCCAAAGACCCCAAGCACTTGGAGCGCCTCGCCGCCGCCAAAAATGCCTTGGCCGCCCTCGATGCCGGCATCGCCCCGGCCGTGCCCTACCAGCGCCCGCCCCGCCCCGAAGGCGAAGAGCGCCGCGACCGTGGCCCCCGCCCCGAGCGCGCCCCGCGCCCCGAAGGCGAGGCCCGCCCACCTCGTGAGCCCCGCGCCCCGCGCCCGGAAGGCGAAGCTCGTCCCCCCCGTGAGCCGCGTGCTGACGGCGAAGCCCGCCCGCCCCGCGAACCGCGGCCGGAAGGTGAAACCCGCGAGGCGCGTGCCGATGGCGAACGCCGCCGTAGCCGTGGCGGCCGCAACCGCAAGCGCGGCCCCCGGCCCGAAGGCGGTGGAGCTGCCAGTGCCCCGGCAGCCCCTGCTGCCGAATAGGGATTGAACCCTACGAAAAAGCCCCGCCGTTATCACGGCGGGGCTTTTTCGTAGGGTTATTTCTCGTCCTTCACCGTGGCCCGAGCTACCAGGTACGGAGGCAGTTGCTGAACGGCCGCATTGAGCCTGGTGATGTTCTGCTGTTGGAGCTTTTTGTCTTCCAGGTTGGAAGTGTAATTCAGAAAGAGGTAGTAAGCCAGCACGCGATTATAGGTATCGAGGCTGGGGTCGGCCACGATGCCGAGCAGGCGCTGCTCCAGCTCGCGCGGCTGGCGGGTTTCGGCCAGCGCGCGGCCCAGGCGGCCCAGGCTGCCGAAGTAGTGGTTGTGGCTGGCATTGTCGATGCGCAGGCTGATGCCGAGCATAAGGTCGGGCACGTTGATGTCGAGCTCTTCCAGCTCGCGGAGGTAGGTTTTGCGGGCAGCGTAGGCGTAGCTGCCATCCGACATGCGCTCGAACCGGTCATTCATAATGTCGAGGTGGGCGCGCAGAAACGTTTCCCAATGCACGGTTTCGGCCGAGAGCCGGGCAATGTTTAGGGCGTGGCGACGGGGGCTGTCGTCCTGGCTGCAGCCGCCCACTACAATGCGGCTGCGCTTGAATTCCAGGGATTTTTGGGGGGAGTAGTAACGGGCTACGTATTCTTCAAATTCATCATCCGTGGCTCCAACGGTGCTGGCATTGGTGACGGCCCGGGCCAGGAGTTCGCGGAACTTCGGCGTTTGAGCTAGCTGGTCTACTTTGCCCAGCCGCAGCGAGTCCCAGGTTTGGTAGGCGTGCCACAGGGCCTGTTGTTCCTCGTCGCTCTTTTTCCAGCTCGATTCCAGCTCCGGCCGCTGGGTTTGCTGGTGCACGTAGCTCATAAACGCGGTTTCGGCCCGGGGAGCGGCCGGCCGGTACCGCATGCCCGTGCGCCGGGCCGATTCAAAATAAATCTGCGTCGTGGTGTCAATCAGGCAATCGGCGTACTGCACCAGATTGGCATACTGAGCGGGCAAGGGGGCTCGCGTGAGGCGACTAGGGAAATAAAAAGCCTGCAGCGACGCATCCGAATACGACGTCTTGGCTTCGTGCTGCACCACCCAATGGCCCGGCGTCGGCGGGGGCACCTTGCCGGCCACCTGCAGTATGAATTTGCCCCGCTCGTTGAAAGGAATGCTGCGGTAGACCGTCGTAACCGATTTTTTACCCTCGTCTTCCTCGTTTTCTTGGTAGCTGATTACCAGCAGGTCTTTTTCTACTTCTGCAGCCGGGAATCGCGCCAGAAAAGCCTCGGGCGCAATGCCTTGCTCCAGTGCCAGCTGGGCTTGCTTGAGGTCGCCTTTTTCCAGCGAAACGTAACAGCCCTGCCCCTGCTCGTAGCTGCGGTAGGCGCGGCGCAGCTCGCACACTTTGTGCCGGAGGTTGAGCGAGTCGACGATGTGGCGCAGCTGGCCCATGGTTTGGGGCGAGTACACCAGTCCATTGGGGGTGGGCCCGAATTCGCCCCGGCTGGCTACCGCTACGGGCTGGCTTGGCTGGGCGCCACAGGCGCTGGCCCCCAGTATCAGGAAGGCGCATAAGAAACTGCTGTACCTCATCGAAGCGCGGCGCTGAACCGGAGCCGCCACCGGGGAAAGGTGAATAACCCTATATTTCCCCAACGATGCGCGCCCGGGCCGTATTGCACACGGCTAGCCGGCGTCGGCCAGCAGTTGCAGGTGCGCGGCCGGCACCTCATCCGTCAGCCACACACCATTGTCGGCCTGGAAGAACGAATGGCCGGCCCGGTGCATCGCCCCGGCCGCTACCGCAAATACCACCAGCCGGCCGTGCCGCTGGCCCACTGTGCGGGCCGTAGCCACGTCGGCACTTAGGTGCACGTGGTGGCGGGCCATCTTCCGCAGGCCATCGCGCAGAATATTTTCCTTGTGCTGGATGGCGGTGCCGTGGTACAGCACTTCGGGCGGCGCTACGGGCGTGTAGCCCAGTTCCACGTCTACCGAATGGCCCTGGCTGGCGCGAATGCGGCTACGGTCGTCGTTGAAGCGAAAGCGCTGCTTGGCATTCGTGTCCACAATGTAGTCGAGCTCCTCGAACGTCAGCGGCTGCTGGTGCTTGGCCAGCTGTGCCAGCAAGGTTGGCACGTCGACCCAGCCCTGCTCATCGAGGCTGATGCCGATGTGGGCGGGCTCGTGGCGCAACACAAGGCTCAGCAGCTTGCTGCGGCGGGTCGTTTCTTTTTCGGAAAGCATGCCCAAAAATACGGTTGCTGATTTTACCCCAGCACCTGCCCTACTCCAAACAGCACCGTAAATACCAGCGTGCTCAGGGCCATCTGCTTCAGCAGCGGGTCAATCTGCATCGATTCTTTGCGCTGCCACACCTGCAGGGCATTGAACACGAACAACGGCGTAGCCAGCGCAAACAGCCACTGCCAGGGCGAATGGTAGGTGAGCGCCACAAACACCGTGGCGCAGCCCACGCCCAGCACCAGCAGCAGCCAGTGGTAGCGCCGCGCATGAATCGGCCCCAGCCGCACCGGGATGGTGATTTTTCCCGCCAGCACATCAGAATTGATGTCGCGGATGTTGTTCACGTTCAGCACCGCCGTGGCAAAGCAGCCGAGCGCGGCGGCCGGCAGCAGCACTGGCAGCGGCAGCGTGCGCGTCTGCAAAAAATACGTACCGCACACGCCCACAATGCCGAAAAACAGGAACACCGAAATGTCGCCAAAGCCCGCGTAGCCGTAGGGGTTCGAGCCGGCCGTGTAGTTCACCGCCGCCCAGATGGCCGCTAGCCCCAGCGCCAGAAACGCCAGAAACAGCCCCAGCCCGGCCGCGCCCAGCGCCACCCACAGCAATGCCAAGCCACTGCCCAGCGCCAGCAGGCCGCAAATCCACATGCCGCGCTTCATCTGGGCGGGCGTGATGGCGCCGCTCTGCACGGCGCGCTGCGGGCCTTCGCGGTGCACGCTGTCGGCGCCGTTTTGCGAGTCGCCGTAGTCGTTGGCGAGGTTGCTGAGAATTTGGAGCAGGATGGTGGTTAGGGCTGCCAGCGCTACTACCAAACCGTTAAACTGGCCGGCCGCGGCGGCGAGGAATGCGCCAGTGAGAATGCTGGCCAGAGCTAGCGGCAGCGTGCGAGGGCGGAAAGCGGAAATCCAGGGCGACATGGGCAAAGGGGTAAGCGGTGGTCGACCGCAAGGAAAACAAAAGCACGTCATGCTGAGCGCAGCCGAAGCATCTCTACCGCGCAACTAATCCAATTGATGGAGATTACTACTGCGGTAGAGATGCTTCGACTGCGCTCAGCATGACGTTCAGGATAGCCGAAAACGGCCGGAGTTACTTGGCAATATCCGCCAGCAGCTCGGGGCTCAGGGGCGTCACTTTCGAGGGGTAGAACTTCACCACGTGGCCTTTCTCATCAACCAGGTACTTGCAGAAATTCCAGGTCGGAGCCTCTCCTACCGCGCCGTTCTGGCTGCGGTCCGACAGGTATTTATATAGCGGGGCCATATCCACACCCTTCACCGACACCTTGCTGAAGAGCGGAAACGTCACGCCGTAGTTCTTCTCGCAGAAGGTGGCAATCTGGGCTTCGGTGCCCGGCTCCTGCCCGCCGAAGTTGTTGGCCGGGAAGCCCAGTACCGTCACTTTATCGCCGTGCTGCTTGTAGAGCTGCTCCAGCTCCTTGTACTGCGGGGTGTAGCCGCATTCTGATGCGGTGTTCACAATCAGCAATTTCTTGCCCTTGTACTGGCTCAGTTTCACATCCTTGCCGTCGATGGATTTCACGGTGAAATCGTAGACGGATGTGGGCGCGGCGATGGGGGCGGCAGTTTCAGTCATGGCGAGGGAATTGGCCGGCTTGGCGGCGATGAAAACCACGGCCGAAGCGGCAGTGGCCAGCGTGAGGAGAAAAGACTTGTTCATGGGATGGGAAACGGTTCGGTACCCAACCAGAAGGAGGCCAGCAGGGTTTCGGGCAGTAGCGCGGACTTTTAGTCCGCGAATTCGTATCGTCAGCTTCGCGGACTAAAAGTCCACGCTACATCAGGTAGTCGGAGGCGTGAGCCACTTCTCCAGTTGCACCGGCTTATAAGCCGCCATCTGGGCCAACAACTCTACTGGGTTGGCCGATTGCAGGAGTTGCGCGCGGTTTTCGGCGCGCAGCAGCTGGTCGTCGCGCATGCGGTCGAGGGATTGCAGAAGCAGGTCGTAGTAGCCGTCGACGTTGAGCAGGGCCACGGGCTTTTGGTGCAGCCCAAGCTGGCCCCAGGTCAGCACTTCAAATAGCTCTTCGAGGGTGCCGTAGCCGCCGGGCATGGCAATGAAGCCGTCGGCGCGGTCGGCCATCATGAGCTTGCGCTCGTGCATGGATTTCACGACGTGCAGCTCCGTGCAGCCTTTGTGGGCCAGTTCCTTAGCATCCAGAAAATCGGGAATCACGCCGACTACCTGGCCGCCTTCCGCCAGCACGGCATCGGCGATGGTGCCCATGAGGCCCACGCGCCCGCCGCCGTACACCAGCGTGAGGTTTTGGGCCACCATAGCCTTGGCCAGAGCCTGCGCCTGGGTGATATAATTCGGGTTGGTTCCGGCGCTGGAACCGCAGTAAACGGCAATGCTTTTCATTTATAGAACGATGTAGAGACGCGACACTTCGCGTCTCCTCGTTGAACGATTCAATCTTCGCAAGCGAAACAACAGCAGCAACGAGGAGACGCGAAGTGTCGCGTCTCTACAATCGTTCTGACGGATTACATGCGCTCGGGCACCTGCATCCCCAGTAGCTTCAGCGACTGCTTAATCTGCTCGCCTACGCGGGCCGACAGCGCCACCCGCAGGCTACGCTTGGCCACGTCGGTTTCCTGGAAAATCGACACCTCGGCGTAGAACCGATTGTAAGCCTTCGCCAAATCGTAAGCGTACTGCGCGATAACGGCGGGCGAGAGGTTGCGGGCGGCTTCGGCTACTACCGAGGCGTAGCGGGCCAGCTCCTGCACCAACTCCCGCTCGGTGCCTTCGAGGCTGGTGATGCTGCTCCAATCAGCCGATTCATCAATGCCCAGCTCGGCGGCTTTGCGCCGGATGGCGGCGATGCGGGCATGCGAATACTGGATGAACGGGCCGGTGTGGCCTTCGAGGCTCACGGACTCTTCGGGGTTGAAGAGCATGCGCTTCTTGGGGTCCACTTTCAGCAGGTAGTATTTCAGGGCGCCGAGGCCCAGCATGTGGTACAGCTCTTCCAGTTCTTCGTCGCTGAGGCCTTCGGTCTTGCCTTTTTCGAGGGTGGCGGCTTTGGCGGCGGCCACCACGTCGCGCACCAGTTCGTCGGCATCGACTACGGTGCCTTCGCGCGATTTCATCTTGCCGGAGGGCAAATCCACCATGCCGTAGCTGAGGTGGTGGATGGCGTCGGCGTAGGGCTTGCCCAGCTTCTGGAGCGTGGCTTGCAGCACCTGCATGTGGTAGTTCTGCTCGTCGGCGATGACGTAGATGCTGCTGTCGTAGCCGAAATCCTGGTATTTCAGCTCGGCCGTGCCCAAGTCCTGGGTGATGTAGACGCTGGTGCCGTCGGCGCGGAGCAGGAGCTTTTCGTCGAGGCCCTCGGCCTGCAAATCGACCCAGACGGAGCCGTTTTCCTTCTTGAAGAACACCCCTTTTTCGAGACCTTCTTCCACCCGCTCCTTGCCCAGCAGATAGGTTTCGGACTCATAGTAATATTGGTCGAAATCGACGCCGATGTTCTTGTAGGTTTCGTCGAAGCCCATGTACACCCAGCCGTTCATTTTACGCCATAGTGCCAAGACTTTCTCATCACCTTGCTCCCACTTAACCAACATCTTCTGCGCTTTAACAATCCATAAATCATTGTATGAATTTCTTAGACGCTTATAGAAAAAGCGCAACGGCGATTCCTTATCATCAGCTGCGATTCTACCAAGACTCTTAAGAAGCTGTGGCAGAAACTTAGCAAATGCTATGTCTTTCTTTTCTTCCTTCGCAACGTTATCAATTAACTCAGTAATTGTTTGAAGAATAATTAAACGCCTAACAATCGTGTATTTCTGACTTTTGTATTCCTCTATGTACTTCAGAATTCCTTCGACAATTGAGCGTACTTCTCCTATCTGGTACTTATTAACTACCTCAAAGAAAACGTAATACTTCCCAGCAAGATGGTCGCCCTTTAAGGTAGCAGAGGGTTTTTCTCCTCTACCTATTTCTTGGTAGGCAATCATCGACTTGCAGATGTGGATGCCGCGGTCGTTCACCAGGTTGGCTTTGGTGACGGTGGCGCCGGTGGCTTTCAGAATCTCGGCCACCGAGTAGCCCAGGAAATTGTTGCGCAGGTGGCCCAGGTGCAGGGGCTTGTTGGTGTTGGGTGAGGAGTATTCGACCACCACGTTTTGCGGGCCGCCGTCGGTGCCCACGGGCGCGGTGGCGGGCTGGGCGCGCAACTGATTGAACACGGCCAGCCACTCAGCATCGGCGATTTCGAGGTTCAGGAAGCCTTTCACCACGTTGTAGCCGCTCACGCGGGGCTCGTGGGCTTTCAGCCACTCGCCCAGGGCCTGGCCGATTTGCTCGGGGCCTTTGCCCAGCGCCTTGGTGAGCGGGAACGTGACGAGGGTGAAGCTGCCGGCAAACTCCTTGCGCGTGGGCTGGAGCGTGAGGCTGGCGGCGGGGATTTCAACGCCAAAAACAGCCTGAGCGGCGGTTTGCAGGGCGGTTTTGAGGGAGGATTCTAACTGTTGCACGGGGCAAAGGTACGGGCCGTTGTGCGCGATAGTAACGCGAACTTTGTAGTTCGCGTCCCCACGCCGTTAGAGCAGACCCAATGGCGCGGGATGCGCGCACTACGAAACTCGCGCTACTGGCCAGCCGGATACCCTCGGCGCACCGGTTACGTATAGTTGCTAACCAGCTGCTTGGCGCACTCATCCGGTCAGCCGGCCTTGCCATGAAAGTTCTGCTTGTTCTCAGCTTGTTGGCCCTGAGCATCCCAGTGGCCCGGGCGCAAGTCGACCCCGCTGCAGTGGCCCAAGGCCAGGTGCTCTCCGGCATGATGCGGGGCCACGCCGAGCGCGACCGCAAAGCCAAACTCTCCGGCAAGCGCCCAGTCAAAAAGCCGCTTACGCCCGCCGAGCAGCGGGCCGCCCATCGGCGCGAAGTGGAAGAAGCCATGCGCCGCCCGCCGGCCCGGCCGGGTTCCATCCGTTAAGCGCTTCGTCGGCCGAATACCCCACCGAAACTTGAAGCAACGGAAAGCCCCGTCAGTGTCTGGCGGGGCTTTCCGTTGTGCCCTAATCAAAGTTTAGGAAACTCATGTTCGAGCAGAATTTCCTAAACTTTGATTAGTAAACGAGTTTCTTAAACTCGTATCTATCAGTTAATGTCTGTTTTTGTCCCATTATAGAATCAGTCAGCGCTTTAGATTAAACAGTCTAGAGAAACGAGCGTTTTAGAACGCTGACTTGGTTTGGCTCAATTGTACCACCGCACTTCCGGATACTTCAACGTATCGGAAGGCCACTGAAACGTGCGGGTGCAATTGGCCGCGGCCGTTACCGTATCGGGCGGAAGCTCAAACACGCGTATCCGGTAGCCCCCGCTGGGCGCCACGGCGACCGGAAAAGGGGTATACCCCGGCGTCCGAAATCCGATGGTTACCTTCAGGTACGTGATGCACCCCGGGTATAAGGTTTTATCCAACGTTGCCGCGATGTGACTCAAGCGCTGGTTGGGCGTGATGTTGGGGTAGGTATCGCTGTAGATGTTCATCGCGTTGTTGCCTGGCCCGTACTTATCCGGATAGAAGGTGTTGGCCCGCATCCACACGGTTTCCACCCGGGCATCGCCTTGGTTGATAAAGTGGTACCCCACCGTAAAGTCCTTGTTTACGGGTGCGGGCACTTCATCTTTCTGGCAGCTAGCCAAGGCCAGACCAATGCCCAGCAGGGGCAAGTATTTTCGCGTCATTTTGGAACAGGGGGATGGGGCGTGCAAATTAGCACCGGCTCGTGAAGGAGCCGCTCCCGCAGGGGCCTAGTCAGGGGGGGGAGCAATGCCCGATTGTTGCGTAGCCAGCCAAGAGGATTCACGAGGCCTACAGTGCTAGCCAAGGCACAAGCTCAGCCAAACGGTGGAATTGATATTCTACTATTATTTCATAAGGTAGACTGCTTAACGCAAAAACTCCACCCAGCAAGCCCCGCCAGCTACTAGCGGGGCTTGCTGTTTCTTCAGCGGCTTAGGCGGCGGGCTTGGGCCCGCCCGGCTCTACGCTTCGCCGCAAACGGATAATTCATTGCCATTCGGGTCGGTGAAATGAAACCGCCGCCCGCCCGGATAAGCAAAGATTGGCTTGCTGATGATGCCCCCGGCCGCTTCCACTGCCGCTTGCGAATCTTCCAACGCATCGCCCCAAAGCACCACTAGGGGGCTGCTGGGCGGCACACTCTCAGCCCGGTAAAACCCACCTGCCAGTTGCCCGTCCTCAAAGGCCACATAATCGGGCCCATAATCCTCGAACGACCACCCGAACGCCTGGGCGTAGAAGCGTTTCGTCGCGTCCAAGTCAGTGGCCGGAAACTCGACGTAGAAGACGGAATTGTTGATTGGTTTACTCATTTTGCAGCATGGGTGATGGGTGAGGCAGTAAATATAGGAGGCGCTGGAATGACAGTTTTAGTGGAATATTTACTCACAAACGAATTCCATTCCTTCTCGCGGATTCCATCTTTTTAACTGCTCCCCTAACCGGTTCAGGGTAGCCGGAACTGTAAGGATGAAGAATTCGCAACGGTAATAATACGGCGTTTCATAGCCATCCCGAACCTGAACTCGCATTGCAGCCGCGCCATTAGGCGCATAGCAAAACACTTCAAATTGAAGGTAGTTGGCCCATTTAGAATCATCGTCTTCCATCGGACAGAATTTTATTCTGCTCTCGATATTTTGTGGAAAGTCTGCAAGCTCTTGCCCGAATTGCTTGAACATGTCGTCGTATCCATAAACCGATAATTCAGTAGCTGTTTCACCATTCGATAAGGCAACATTGTACTGTAATAGCCCATCCCCGTCATCCCAACCGATGACCTTGATTCTTATCATTTCCGTTTGCATCACCAGTTGCTATAGAATCATTTTTAGGGCCCGCGCTACTACCTGCTCACCACTGCGCTGGCCGCAGTTTAGCGCGCAGCGCGTAACTGCTGGCCGATGGGTAAGGCGAGTTTGCAACTCGCCGTTGGAAAGGCAGGAATGATGGAGATTGCTGCTTCGCGTCAGCGAGTTGCAAACTCGCGTTACGTGTGGGCCAGCAGTTACGCGCTACGCGCTAAACTGCGGCCAGCGGCGCAATTTAGCGCTACTACCTGCTCACCACCGCCTCCAGCCGTAGGCGCTTCTCAATGGCATCCGTTGCCTTTTCCAGAATGTTGAAGGCATTCTTCGCCATCGTGTTGCCGTTGTCCAGCGTGGGGTTGATTTCGACCATTTCGAAGCACACCACCCGCTCGTTTTCCAGCAGGTCCTGGCAGAGGTTTTCGGCTTCGGAGAGGTAGAGGCCGTCCTCCACGGGCGTGCCCGTGCCGATGCTGAAGCTCGAATCGAGGCTGTCGACGTCGAAGGAAATGTATACCAGGTCGCAGAAGCGCAGGTGCTCGTAAATCTCGCGGGTGAGGCGGCGCGAGCCTTTGGCCTTGATTTCGGGCAGCTTTACCCACTTGATGCCCAGCTCTTCGATGAGGGCGTCTTCCTCCTCCTCGGTGTCGCGCACCACCACGTACACCAGGTGCTCGGGCAGCAGCTTGGGGCCGGGCTCGCCCAGGTTTTGCAGGCGGCGCCAGAAGAATTCCGTTTCCGCGTCGGGCACGTTGCGCTGGTGCTTCAGGTTGTCGACGCCCAGCGAGGCGGCCAGGGGCATGCCGTGCACGTTGCCGCTGGGCGTGGTGTAGGGCGAATGGATGTCGGCGTGGGCGTCAATCCAAATCACGCCCAGCGTTTTGGTGGGGTACGCGGCTTTGATGCCGGCAATGGTGGCGTTGGCGCTGCTGTGGTCGCCGGCCAGCACCAGCGGGAACTCGCCGAAGCGCAGCGTCTGCTCCACGGCGGCGGCAATGCCCTTCTGCACGGTGTAGATGGCGTCGATATGCTTAGCGAACGGGAACGGCGTTTTATCAAACAGCACGTGGTTCAAATCGGGCAGCGTCACGGTATTGAACCGGCGGAAGTAGTCGGAGCCTTTGTTGAGGCAGGCCACACGCAGGGCGTCGATGCCCATGCCGGAGCCCCGGGTACCAGCCCCAAGTTCGGAGCGGACTTCCAGTAATTTGATGCGTTTCATCGGAGGGTGGGATTTTGGGATAGCAGAATGGCGGCATCGTTCCAAAGCTGCTTTTTAAGTTTCAAGCCGGAGGCTTAAAGCTTAAAAGAAAGCCTTCGAGCGCTGCCTTGCGGCAGAAGAATCTGCCGTAGCCAAGTCGCTAATATTCCATCGTCACGATGCGAGGCGGGATAACGCAAGAACAACAATCGGTTCCCGGCCGTTAACCCAACCCCGGCGGTACTTTTGTACGGCCCGCCGCAAAGGTCGGGAATTTCTGTTAGTTGTCAGTTGCTCGTTGTCAGTTGTCAGGACTTTTTTTCGTCCGACAACACAACAGGCCCTAACAACTGACAACCAGCAACTGACAACTAAAAATGGATACGTACCACGACCTCATCTCCCAAACCTTCGACTTCCCCACGGCCGATTTCACCGTGCAGGACCACGAGTTGCGCTTCCACGACATCGACCTGATGGCCCTCGTCGAGAAATACGGCACCCCGCTGCGCCTCACCTACCTGCCCAAAATCAGCTCCCAGATTCAGCGGGCCAAGAAATGGTTTGCCGACGGCATCGCCCAAACGGGGTACACCGGCTCGTATTCCTACGCTTACTGCACCAAGTCTTCGCACTTCCGCTTCATTCTGGAAGAGGCCCTGAAAAACGACATCCACCTCGAAACCTCGTCGTGGTTCGACATCAGCATCATCCGCAACCTGCACGCCCAGGGCAAGGTCGACAAGCAGAAGCACATCATCTGCAACGGCTTCAAGCCCGAGGCCTACAAGAAGGAAATCGCCGACCTCATCAACGACGGGTTCGTGAATTGCATGCCCATCATCGATTCGCCCAACGAAATCGAATACTACCACGACCACGTGAACGAGAAGGTGAACATGGGCATGCGCCTGGCCTCCGACGAGGAGCCGCGCTTCCAGTTCTACACCTCGCGCCTGGGCGTGCGCTACGCCGACGCCATCCCCATCTACGAGCAGCGCATCAAGGACGACCCCCGCTTCACGCTCACCATGCTGCACTACTTCATCAGCACGGGCATCAAGGACACGTCCTATTACTGGTCGGAGCTGAGCCGCTTCGTGCACAAGTATTGTGAGCTGCGCAAGGTGTGCCCCACCCTCACCACCATCGACATCGGCGGTGGCCTGCCCATCCAAACCAGCATCCAGCCCGACTACGACTACCCCTACATGGTGGCCGAAATCCTGCGCACCATCCAGCGCATCTGCGCCCAGGAAGGCGTGCCCGAGCCCCATATTTTCACCGAGTTCGGCATCTTCACGGTGGGCGAAAGCGGGGCCACCATCTACAGCATCCTCGACGAGAAGCTGCAGAACGACAAGGAGCTCTGGTACATGATTGACGGCTCGTTCATCACCAACCTGCCCGACACCTGGGCCCTGAACCAGCGCTTCATCATGCTGGCCCTCAACGGCTGGGAAAAGCAATACAAGAAAATCCAGCTCGGCGGCCTCACCTGCGACTCGCAGGACTACTACAACTCCGAGAAGCATATCTACCAGACCTTCCTGCCCGAGCGCAAGCCCGCAGATGCGCAGCCGCTCTACGTGGGCTTCTTCCACACCGGCGCTTACCAGGAAAGCCTGAGCGGCTACGGCGGCATCAAGCACTGCCTCATTCCGGCCCCCCAGCACATCATCCTCGACCGCGCCGAGGACGGTACCCTCACCGATACCGTTTTCGCGCCCCAGCAGGAAGCCGGCAGCATGATGCGCATCCTCGGATACGAATAATTCAATTTCGGCGTTAGCGGTTTTGCGCCGGATATTGCTTGCTTTGCGTATATTTGGAACCCAACCGCGTCACCCCCAATCTCGTTTTATATAAATTATGAAAAAGTTCGCATTGCTCGCCGCCGCCGGCCTCGTTCTCTCGCTCGGTGCCTGCAACCGCCAGAAATGCCCGGCCTACAGCAGCACTAAGGAGGCTAACCGCATTTCCTCGCCCATCACGGCCAGCACGGCCACGCCCGCCGCGCGCCAGTAGTGCTTTCTGGTTTCGTTTAAAAGGCCGGCTTCCCACGTGGGAGGCCGGCCTTTTTTGTGGGTATTTGTTTGGTAACGTTTCAGCAAACGTCGGATTCCTTGGTACCGTAACTTTAGCGCATCAAGCATTTGTGAGATTTTTGCTCACCGCCGCCTCAACTACCTCTGCCACTATGCGCCGCCTGTATTCGCTTTTTTTTTACTGCTTCAGCATCATTTCCCCTACTGCCAGCGCCGAGCAGGTATCTGACAACAGCTTTTTACTCTTGTGCTTTGCGCTCTATTTTCCCTTAAGCTTCGTCGCCCACTTTTGCGAAGTGGCTTTCGCCTGTAACATAGGGGTGTGGGGCGTGGTTGGATTGTTGGCGGGGATGAGCATTGTGTTATATCAAATGTTGTTGGCTGAAGGCAAGTGGAAACGCATTGTGGCACAATACCCAATGCGGCCTGTGCGTAAGGGCGACATTTATTTAGGCATGGGATTATTGCTGCTCGCAGGGCTGGCTTCTGTTTTTGTCCCTGTACTCTAAGTCAATACTTAAACCCTCACAACTCTATTCGGAGCGTTTGATTAAGCGCTTATTACCAGTCACACCCGGCCCGAAAACTGACACCTCCGTGTAGCTAGGCAACCGCCGATACGCAGTGATGCTGTCGCTGCCCGCCGCCTTCACCAGCGAATCGCCGGCCTGGATGTAGTCGTGGCCGGCGGCCGTCAGGGCCAGCGCCGGGGTTTCGCCGTTGGCCATCTGCACCTTCTGCATGCCGTGCGAATACGATAGCATTTTCGCCACGCGGCCGGCCAGTTGCAGGGCGCGGTAGCGTTCGATTTCGCGCTTGGCATTGGCCGTGGTGGTGAAATACAGGAACACCTGCCCCAGCACCACGCACCCCAGCAGAAACAGCATGTTGCGGTTTTTGGTGGCCCATTGTCTTATCGTTGCCATCGTGCTAGTGGCTTAGAATAACATCCGTCGCGGCCCGCAAATCCGCCACGTGCGGCGCGAAGCCTGCCGCGTTTTCCTCCTCCCCCACCAGAATGCCGCGCACGCCCACGGCCGCGCCGGCCTGCATGTCGCGCAGGCGGTCGCCCACAATCCAGCACTGCGATACGTCGAGGTTGAAGCGGGCCACGGCCTTTTCCAGCATGCCCGAGTTGGGCTTGCGCAGGATGGATTCGCTTACGCTGGGGTGAGCATCGGCGAAATACAGGGCGTCGAGGAGGCCGCCGCAGGCACTTTGCAGCTTGGCGTGACAGGCCTGCACCTCGGCGGCAGTATAGAGCTTTTTGGCGATGCCGGCCTGGTTGGTGACGACGATGAGGTAGTAGCCGGCGGCTTTGAGGCGGGCCAGGCTTTCGGGTACGCCATCGCAGATAATGAATTTTTCGGGCTCCCAGACGTAGGTGCCGATTTCCTCATTCAGCACGCCGTCGCGGTCGAGAAAAACGGCTTTGTTTTTTGTTAACATAGCTGCAAAGCTACGGGCGAACCCGCCCGGCGCGGCGGCTACCTTTGTAGCCCTTCTTTGCGCATCCAGTCTATGAAAATTGCGATTATCGGCGGCGGCATCAGCGGCCTTACTCTGTCGTGGTACCTGCAGAAGGCCGGCGTGGCCTACGACCTGTTCGAGGCTGACACGCACCCCGGCGGTAACCTGCGCACTTGGGCGGCGCCCGGCGGCTACCTGCTCGAAACCGGCCCCAACTCCCTGCAATTGAGCCCCGAGTTGGAAGAATTGCTCGCCGACCTCAACCTGACCAGCCAGATTGAAGATGCTGCCGCCGTGAGCCAACTCCGCTACGTGCTGCGCGACGGCCGCTACCAGGCCCTGCCCGGCTCGCCGCCGGCCCTGCTCACCAGCGGCTTCTTCAGCCTCAAAGCCAAGTGGCAGCTGCTCAAGGAATTCCGCCAGCCCGCCGCGCCCATCGATGAAACGGAAACCGTGGCCCACTTTTTTCGCCGCCGCTTCGGCCCCGAAATCGTCGATTACGCCGTGAATCCCTTCATGGCCGGCATCTACGCCGGCGACCCCGAGAAGCTCCTCATCAACAAAACCTTCCGGCAGCTGCCGGCCCTGGAGCAGGCGCACGGCTCGGTGCTGCGCGGGCTGATGAAAGGTGGCAGCAGCGCCGGCCGCCGCCGCATCATCACCCTCAAAAACGGCGTGCAGACCATTGCCGACACCCTGGCCGCCAAGCTCGCCAACTACCAGCCGGGCACGGCCGTGTCGGCCATTTCGCGCGCCGCCGATGGCAGTTACCAACTCGAATTGAAAGGTGCCCGCGGCCTGGAAGCCGCGCCCGGCTACTCGCACCTGGCGCTGGCCCTGCCTGCCTACGCCGCCGCGCCGCTGCTCGAGCTGCTGTTTCCGGCCGCCGCCACGGCGCTGGCAGCGGTGCACTACCCGCCTATGAGCGCCGTGTACTCGGCCTACGACCGCGCCGCCGTCGCGCACCCGCTCAACGGTTTTGGGGCGCTGCACCCCAAGGCAGAAAACGCCTACGCTGCCGGCTCGGTCTGGACCAGCTCCATCTACCCGCAGCGGGTGCCGGCCGGGCAGGTGCTCTTCACCACCTTCGTGGGCGGCACCCAGTACGAGGATGCGGCCCGACAGCCCGAGGCCGCGCAGCTGGCCGCCGTGCACGCCGAGTTGACCAAGTTTTACGGCATCACAGGGGCACCGCGCTGGCAGGGGCGCTACTACTGGCCGCGCAGCATTCCGCAGTTCGACCAAGCCATTGTGGGCGCGCACGCCGCCGCCGAGACCCTGGCCGCCGAGCGGGTGCTGGCCGTGGCCAACTGGCGCGCTGGAGTGAGCGTGCCCGACTGCATTCGTTACGCCCGGAATACAGCCGACTTGTTAGCCGCTGGCCGTTAGTTGATTTTCAGACAGAATATTAACAGCGCCATAATTTGATGTCCGAATTTTTTCACTAAAATAGCTGGCTCATTCCTCGCCTAGCGTGCAGCTTCGGGAGGGCAAAGCCTATCTTTGAGGCCAATTTGTAAGCTATGAGCGAAGGCCTCGTCCTAATCCCCACGTACAACGAGCGCGAAAATGCGGAGTTCATCATCCGCAAGGTGATGTCGCTGCCGCGGGCTTTCGACGTGTTGATTATCGACGACGGCTCGCCCGATGGCACCGCCAACATTGTGCGCGGGCTGATGGCCGAGTTTCCGGGCCGCCTGTTTCTGGAAGAGCGCACGGGCAAGCAAGGGCTGGGCACGGCCTACATCCATGGCTTCCGCTGGGCGCTGGCCCAGGGCTACGAATACGTGTTCGAGATGGATGCGGACTTCTCGCACAACCCCGACGACCTGCTGCGCCTGCACGATGCCTGCGCCATCGAGGGCTACGACGTGGCCATCGGCTCGCGCTACATTCAGGGCGTGAACGTGGTGAACTGGCCCATGTCGCGGGTGCTGATGTCGTACTTCGCCTCCTGGTACGTGCGTTTGGTGACGGGCATGCCCATCCGCGACGCCACGGCGGGCTTTAAGTGCTACACGGCCCGGGTGCTGCGCGCCCTGGATTTGAACAACATCCGCTTCGTGGGCTACGCGTTTCAGATTGAGATGAAGTGGCTGGCCTACCAGTTGGGCTTCCGCATCAAGGAAGTGCCCATCATCTTCACCGACCGCACCCGCGGCACGTCCAAAATGAGCAAGGGCATCGTGGAAGAAGCCTTTTTCGGCGTGCTGCAAATGAAGGTTAATAGCTGGTTTAGTCCGCTGAAGCGGGCGGCGTAGCTGAGCCACCTGTCATCCTGAGCGCCGCGAAGCCAGACGGGATTTTTGTTCCGCTGACCTCCTGCCCTGCTTCGTACCTTGGCGGCACGCATGGAAAACTCGCCCCTCTCCTGGTTTGGGTTCACGGCTTTTGTCATCGGCCTGCTGCTGGTCGATTTGCTGGTGCTCAACCGCAAAGCCCACGAAGTAAAGCTGCGCGAGGCGCTGGGCTGGAGCGCGTTCTGGGTGGCGCTGTCGCTGGGTTTCAACCTGCTGGTGTACCGCACCATGGGCCACCAGGCCGGCCTGCAGTGGCTAACCGGCTACCTCGTGGAGAAGGCGTTGAGCGTCGACAACCTGTTCGTTTTCCTGCTCATCTTCAACTACTTTAAGGTACCGGCGCAATACCAGCACCGCATCCTGTTCTGGGGCGTGCTGGGGGCATTGATTTTGCGGGCCGTCTTCATTCTGGCCGGGGCGGCATTGCTGGCGCGGTTCCACTTTCTGATGTATCTGCTCGGGGCGTTTCTGGTGTATACCGGCATTCGCATGGGCTTTAGCGGCGGCGACGGGCCCGAAATCGACCCGGCCAACAACCCCATTGTGCGCTTCCTGAACCGGCGGCTGCCCATCACCCGCTCCATCGAAAGCGGCGCTTTCTTCGTGAAGAAAGACGGCCTGCGCTTCGCCACGCCCCTGCTCGTGGTGCTGGTGATGGTGGAAACCACCGACGTGGTGTTTGCGGCCGATTCCATCCCGGCCATTCTGGCCATCACCCGCGATACCTTTATCGTTTTCAGCTCCAACGTGTTTGCGCTGCTGGGGCTGCGGGCCATGTATTTCGCGCTGGCCAGCCTCATGCGGCTGTTTCACTACCTGCACTATGGCCTGGCGCTGATTCTGGCCTTCATCGGCAGCAAGATTTTGCTCGAGCAGGTGCTGCCGATGAGCATGCCGCTGTCGCTGGGCATTGTGGGCGCGCTGCTGCTGCTAAGTGTGGTGGCCTCGCTGCTGTGGCCCAAAAAAGAAGGAGTGTAAATCTGCGGCCGGCCGTAATTTTAGCGGCACCTTCTTTTCACTTCACTCATTCATTGATGTTGCTACCTCGCCTCACCGCTGCCGGGATGTTGCTGGTTGTGCTTTTATTGGGACAAAGCGCCGTTGCCCAGGTGCTCGACCCTGCTTTTGCGGCGCCAGCCAGTATGTATGCCCCAGCTTCTATCTACACCATCGGGCCCTTGCAAGCCGATGGAAAACGACTATTGAGCGGTACGTTCTCCCGCCTAAACGGGCAACCCGTGAGCCGGCTGGTGCGCATCGATGCCGCTGGCAACCTCGACGCCGCGTTTTCGCAAAACGTGGGGTTTGCCGGCATAGCCCTCCGCATCAAGCTATTGCCAACAGGGCAATATATGCTTAGTAATAACAGCATTGGTTTTATGGCCGGGGGCATTACCCGCGCCGAGCTGCTGCGCCTGAATGCCAACGGCACGGCCGACGCCACCTTCAACGCGGGCACGGCCGGCGGCAGCGCCAACTACAGCCGCGATTTCGACGCGCAGCCCGATGGCAAGGTGGTGGTAGTAGGCAGCTTTGGCACCTTCAACGGCGCGGCGGCCGCGGGCGTGGTGCGACTGAATGCCAACGGCAGTGTGGACCCGACCTTTAATGTGGGCACCGGCATTGGTGCCGGCAGCAGCACCAATCTGGTGCTGGCGGTGCTGGTACTGCCCACCGGCAAAATTTTGCTCGGCGGGCGCTTCGCCACCTTCAATGGCCAGCCGGCCAATGGCCTGGCCCGCCTGAATGCCGACGGCAGTGTCGACCCCACGTTCACCTCGCCACTGAACCAAAACGGGGCGCGGGTCGAGGGTTTGGTATTGCAACCCGATGGTAACGTGCTGGCCTATGGCACGCTGCCCGTGAACAGCACCACCCACCCCACGCCCGGCCTGGTGCGGCTGCTGCCAACGGGCAGCCTCGACCCGACGTTTTCGTCGCCCACCTTTCTCGACATCCGGGTGGGGCCCAACAACGGCAATGGCCCGGCCGTGGTGCTGCAGCCCAATGGCAAAATAGTCGTATCGGGCAGCTTCTCGGTGGCGGGAGCCGACCACCTGGCGCGCCTGAACGCCGATGGCACCCAGGACACCAGCCTGCAGCTGGCCAATACCGGCGACGGGGCCCCCAACACCATTGGCCTGCAAGCCAATGGCAGCATTTTGGTGGGTGGGTTTTTCAATACGTTCAATGGCATCCGAGCGCCCCTGGTGCAGCTCACCAGCACCGGCGCGCCCGACCCCGGCTTTGCTTGCGTAGCGCAAAGCGACGGCAGCGTGCTGAGCATGGTGCGCCAGCCCGATGGCAAGCTGCTCATTGGCGGCCTGTTTACGGAAATCAACGGCCAGCCCGTGAGCTACCTGGCGCGCCTGACGGCCAGTGGTGCGGTGGATGCCGCTTTTTCGGCCGCCACCGGCTACCTGCCCACTTCGGTGGGGTGCCTGGCCCTGCAGCCCGACGGCAAAGTGCTGGCCGGCACCGTGCGCGGCACCTTCCGGTTCGGCACCGATGGCCGGCCGGATGCCAGTTTTTCGGCCCCCTACACCACCATGACCATGGCCGTGCAGGCCGATGGCAAGCTATTGATTGGCGGGCAGTTCACCGTGTCGGCCGGTGGGATGGTGTATAACCGGCTGGCGCGCCTCACCAGCACCGGCGCGGTAGACCCCTCATTCGCCAGCCCAGCTGCCAGCAGCTGGACGACCAACTCGACCGACGCCATTCTGGTACAGCCCGATGGCCGCATTCTGGTGGCCGGCTCCTGGCTGCCGCCGGGCCAGCCGCTGGTGGCCGGCGTGGTGCGCTACACCGACAGCGGCGCGCTCGATTATACGTTTAACAACCCGTCTTCTTTCACCGGCGCGAGTGGGGCCGCGGCCCGCGTGTACGCCCTGGGCCTGCAGGCCGACGGTAAAATTCTGACGGCGGGCAGCTTCAGCGCCGCCGATGGCGTGGCGGCCAAAGGCGTGGCCCGGCTCACCAGCGGCGGGGTGGTCGACCCGGCTTTCGTATCCGACGCTACGCTGAACGGCACGCCGAGTGCCGTGGTGGTGCAGCCCAACGGCCGGGTGCTGGTAGGCGGCGGCCTGTTCTTCAGCAGCCCCACCGGCAACCACTACGGAATTGCCCGCCTGCTCGATAATGGCGCGACCGATGCCACGTTCACCAACAGCGCTGACCCCAACAACGCTGTGAGTGCGATGCTGGTGCAGCCCGATGGGGCCATTGTGCTGGCGGACAGCTTTGCCACCGTGGGAGGGCAGCCGGCCGCAGGAGTCGCCCGCCTCATCGCGGCCAACGTGCTGGCTGTGGCCGCGCCCGCCGCCGTAGCAGCCCGCACGGCCGTGTGGCCCGTGCCGGCGCACGGCGAGCTGCGCATTGTGCCGGACTTCAGCGCCCAGCCCCGCAGCCTGGCCCTGCTCGATGCAACCGGCCGCCCGGTGCGCACGCAGGCCATCAGCGGCACCACCGAGCAGCTGCTGGACCTAGCCGGCCTGCCCACAGGCCTGTACCTGCTACGGGTGCACTATGCGACGGGCACCGTTACGCGGCGCGTTGTGGTGCAATAGCATGCCGGTAGCACACCAAAAAGGGCCGCGCTGGATAGCGCGGCCCTTTTTGGTGACTTGGTCACTCGTCCTATTTCGGCGGCTTGGCGGGGGCGGGCTCGGGCGCCCCCGTATTCACGCCGGCATCGGGAGCGGCGCCGGTGTTCAGCAGGTCGATGAGGTTGAGGGGCTCGAAGTCGCTCGAATCGGCTTGCTGCACAGCGCGGGTGGTATCGGGCCGGGCGGCAAACGACATGTACTGCCGGGCCGGGCCGGTGAGGTGCAGGGCGTAGGGCAGGTTTTCGCGGTCGTTTTCGCTGATGAGGCCACGCGTGAGCATGATGTCGGAAATCAGCCGGAAGAAGTAGCGCGTGCTGCGGCGCAGGTCGCCGTAGGCATCGAAGGAATAGCGCGCAAACTTGGGCTTGGGGATGATGCTGGCCAGGTACAGGCTCTCGGGCAGGTTCAGCTCGTTGGGGCGCTTGCCGTAGTAGAACAGGGCGGCATCCTTCACGCCGTACACGCCGCGCTTGCCGCTGGGCCAGCGGTACTTGCTCGGGCCCCATTCAATGATGTTCAAATAAACCTCGAACATGCGCTGCTTGCTGGCCAGGCCGGTGTTTTCGATGAGCCACACCATCAGGGCCTCCTCGACCTTGCGGGCCACGGTTTTCTGGCGGGTCAGAAACACGTTTTTCACCAGCTGCATCGAAATGGTGCTGCCGCCCCGGGCAAAGCGCCGCTCCTTGATGTTCTGGATGGCCGATTTCACAAACGCCTGCTCCATGAAACCGTGGTGCGAGAAAAAGCGCGGGTCCTCGGCCGTGGTGATGGCGTGGACGAGGTAGGGCGACACATCGTTGTAGGGCACAAAGTCGGGGTTTTGCGGCCCCACGGCGAAGGTGCGCACCGAGTCGCCTTTGTCGTTGTACACCGTTTGCAGGAAGGGCGTGTTCAGCTTGTTCAAGTCCTCCTCGCCGAAGCGGGTGAGGCGGAAATTCTTGCCGCGCAGGCTGGAGTCGAACTTCAGGCTGTCGACGTTGGCCATGTCGAGGCTGGCGCTGAGGCGGTAGCGCAGCGTGCCGGTGCCCTGGGTGCCGCGAATCTCGTCGAAAATGCCGGTGGGCAGCGAGTTGAAGAAGTCGTTGGCCGGCGTTTCGTCGGAGGTTACGCTCAGGTTGATGGCGCGGCTGGGCTTGGTCCAGATGGCAATTTCGGGGTTGAGCACGATTTTGTTCACCGTGATGCGGCTGCCCTTTTCCAGGGCCACCGTGCCGCGGCCCAGCGTGGCGATGAAGTCGAGGGCACCGCGCTTCACCTCAATCTCATTGGCCGCCAGTTTGGGGTGGTAGAGGCTGAAACCGCGCGCCGCCAACGAGCCACGCACCGTGAGGCGGCCGCCGGTGTCGTCGTCGTCGAAATCCTTGCCATCGAGCCGCACCAGCACCGTGTCGAAGCTCACCAACGCCCCAAAACGCTTGGGCACGTAGGGCAGCTGCACCGAGCCGCCCACTCCGAACACCCGCGCCGTGAGGGCGTAGTCGCCCGGCTCGATGTGGCCGCTCACGCCCAGCTGGTTGGCCAGCGAGTCGACGGTGGCCGTCATGCGGCCCGAAATGTCGCCGTCCTGAATTTTCAGCTCCGGCATACGCAGCACGGCCGAGTGGCGCGGGCTCTCGAAGCTCACGAAGAAATTCTGGAAGCTGGCCTCGCCGGGCACGTTGTCGAAGGCTGTTTCCAGGGCTTGGTTTAGCATCAGGCCGTAGTTGGTGCCTTTGGAGTTGTCGCGCGGGACGGCCGCGCTGGCTTTTTTCTTGATGAGGAAACCGTAATTGTCGGATGTAGCGGTTTTGCGGGCCGTGAGGCGGGCCGTAATCACCTGCAAATCACTAAATACCGGCCGGCCGGCAAACAGCGAGCGCACGCTCAGGCCGGCCTGCAGGCGGCGGGCGGTGAGCAGCGTGTCGGTGGGCGTGGCGCGGGGCACCAGGCTCATGCCGGTTATTTCGACGGTTTTAAAGCCCACGAACCGGGCCGGGCCCAGGGTGAGAATGACCGGGTACTTGCGCTCAATTTTCTCTTTCACCAGCCCCAGGGCCGAGGTCAGCAGCTGCTGGCGCTTCCACTGAAACACGGCCAGGGCCAGAAGCACCACGGCCACGAGGCCGATGAAGATGCCGATGAGAAGACGCTTGGTCGAAGGAGATATGCGCACGGAAATCAGTCAGGTGGTTTGGCTCAGCCAACGCCAAAGGTAAGAAAACGGCGGCGGGCTTCCGCCCGGCTTAACGCAAAAGTCCAAAAGCGAGTGCCATAATGGTTGCCGACGCAGCTTAGCAGCCGGCCGAATTCATGTATAGCGAAACGCCCGCGAAAGGTTGCCGCTGGGTGAATGAGGCCCGTCATGCTGAGCTTGCCGAAGCATCTCTACCACGAGAGCAAATAAATTACTTGCGCAGTAGAGATGCTTCGGCAAGCTCAGCACGACCGTCAATTAATTGCGGCTGGTAGACCCGGTCGCTGGTACTTTTGCCCCATGCCCAGCCCCCTCCTCGCCCTCTCGCCCCTCGACGGGCGCTACGCCTGCGCCACCGCGCCCCTGGCCTCCCGCTTCTCCGAAATGGCCCTGATACGCTACCGCGTGCTGGTCGAAGTCGAGTACTTTATTGCACTGGCCGAGTTGCCGCTGCCCCAGCTGCAAGGCGTGTCGGCCGAGGCGTTTCCGGCTCTGCGCGGGCTCTACGAGAGCTTTTCGGAGGCGGATGCGGAAGCCATTAAAGCCCACGAGGCCGTGACGAACCACGACGTGAAGGCTGTGGAATACTGGCTGCGCGATGAATTTACGCGGTTGGGTTTGGGCGATTTTATCGAGTTTATTCACTTCGGCCTGACTTCGCAGGACGTGAACAACACCGCCATCCCGCTCAGCTTTCGGGATGCGCTGGTGGGCGTGCTGCTGCCCGCCTACGCCCAGGTGCGCAACGCCCTGGCGGCCCGCGCCCAGGAGTGGGCCGCCGTGCCCATGCTGGCCCGCACCCACGGGCAGCCGGCCTCGCCCACGCGGCTGGGCAAGGAAATTGAGGTGTTCGTGGCCCGGCTCGATGCGCAGGTGGCGCTGCTGGCCCAGGTGCCGTTCGGGGCCAAGTTTGGCGGGGCTACCGGCAACTTCAACGCGCACTTCGCCGCCTACCCGGGCACCGACTGGCACGCCTTCGCCGCCACGTTTGTCAACGACCGGCTGGGCCTGAGCCGCTCCTTCCCTACCACCCAGATTGAGCACTACGACCACCTGGCGGCCCATTGCGACGCCCTGAAGCGCCTCAACACCATTCTGCTCGACCTTGCTCGCGACGTGTGGCAGTACATTTCGCTCGGCTACTTCAAACAAACCATCAAGGCGGGCGAGGTGGGCTCGTCGGCCATGCCGCACAAGGTGAACCCCATCGACTTCGAAAACGCCGAGGGCAACCTGGGCGTGGCTAACGCCCTGCTCGAACACTTCGCCGCCAAGCTGCCCATTTCGCGCCTGCAGCGGGATTTGACGGACTCGACCGTGCTGCGCAACCTGGGCGTGCCGCTGGGCCACATCCTCATCGCGCTGGGAGCTTTGCAGCGCGGCCTGGGCAAGCTCGCCCTCGATGAAACCGCCCTGCACCGCGACCTCGAAGCCAACTGGGCCGTGGTGGCCGAGGGCATCCAGACCATTCTGCGCCGCGAGGCCTACCCCGACCCCTACAACGCCCTCAAGGCCCTCACCCGCACCGGCGAGGCCATTTCGGCCGCCAGCATCGGGGCGTTTATCGACGGGCTGGATGTGAGCGACAGCGTGAAAGCGGAACTGCGCGGCATCACGCCGCACCGCTACGTGGGGCGGTAGGCAGCACTGCGCTGGCGCGTAACGGGAAGGCTTTTGTTGATTATTTCCTACGGTCAATTTTTATTCCGGTCAATATATTGCGCAATCCATTTACGTCTTGCCCTAGCTCGCAGCACCGATGTCATTGCCGGAATCCCAGCCGTTACTTGTTCCGCCCACCCGGCAGCATTCGCCGACCAATTCCCAACAGCGCCAGATTGCAGCGGCGGTGGCCGAAGTAGCCCACCGGGCCGACCTGCACCCGGGGGTTACCATTATTGCCAACCTGCTGCTCGACCGGGTCGAGTACATGTCGCAGCGGGGGCTGCAGGAGTTGCACACCACCCAGGAGGACATCCGGGCGCTGGGGTCGGGCTATTGGGCTGAATATTTCAACCCAGCCGATGCCGAGGACTACCTGCCCAAAGTGTTCGAAATGATTCAGAACCCCGACCCCTGGGCCGTTACGAGCGTGTTTCAGCAGGTCCGCATCGGGCCGGGGCGCAGCTACGTGTGGCACCTGAGCGCCACGCGGGTATTGCTACGCGACGAAGACACCGGGCAGCCGCTGCTGCTGGTCACCACGTCCATTCCCGTCGACCCGATTCATCACGTGACGCACAAGGTGAGCCGGCTGCTGGCCGAGAACAACTTCCTGCGCCAGCACAACGTCCGGTTTGGCCGGCTGACCCGGCGCGAGCGCGAAGTGCTGCGGCTGCTGGCGCTGGGCCACTCGGCGCCGGAAATTGCCGAGCAGCTCTTCATCCCGGCCCAAACGGCCGAAACCCACCGGCGCAACGTGCGCCAGAAACTGGGGGTGGCCACGGCCTTCGAGCTGAGTGAGTACGCCCGGGCTTTCGACCTGATTTAGTGGCCGGAACGGGCCGTAAATACCTGCTTCCGGGTATTGTGGCAAGCAGTGGAAGACGAACATTTTTGCGATGTTCATTTTCTGTTCATCTTTCTCTGTTTGTTCGATGCGTAAACTATTACCCGTGATGAGCCTAGCCTTGGCTCTTACCCTGCCCGTCGCCCACGCCCAAACCCCGGCCTGGACCGGGGCCGTGCAGCCCACCAACCCCACCCCCACCGACGACACGGGCGCGCTGGGCCGCGGCCTTACCGTGGATGCGGCCGGCAACCAGTACGTGGCGGGCGTGCTGCAAAACGGCGCCGGTAGCGGTGGGCGCGCCACCCGCGTGTTTGGCACCACTACCCTCACCGGGGGCAACGGCTACGGCAGCGGCTTCGTGGCCAAACTGTCGCCCACTCAGCAGTGGCAGTGGGCCCTAAAAGCGACCAGCAGCGGCGAAGGCGCCACTTTTCAGGAAACGGCCGTGAGTCCGGCCGGCGACACCTACGCCATGGGCTACGTTTCCGACGATGCCAGCATTTTGCCCAACGGTGGCTCGGTGCTCACCGTGGGCAGCTCCACCTACACCACCACCAAAGACTTCGCTTCCTTCATTACCCGCCTCAATGCCAGCGGCCAGCCGCAGTGGCTGGCCGGCGTGTCGGGGGCCCAGATTTTTGGCCTGGGCTGGGACGCTACGGCTGGCAACCTTGTGGTGGCGGGTGTATACGTCGGCACGGTAACATTTGGCAGCACCACCCTGCCGGCGGCCCCCAGCACTGGCTTGTTTGTGGCCCGCCTGAGCGCCACGGGCCAATGGGTGAGCGCCGTGGGAGCCACCACCAACGGCACGGCCAGCAGCAGCCGCTTTGTGGTGAGCCAGGCCACCGTGGGGCCACAGGGCCAAGCCGCCATTGCTTTTCGCATCCGCAACGGTGCGGTCACGCTCGGCAGCACCACCATCACCTCCACCAGCGCTACCCAGGCAACCAACGTGGTGGCGCAACTCAGCGCGGCCAACCAATGGGCCTGGGCCGCCCAAACGTCGGCCCCGGGCACCAGTTCGGTGGCCTACGCGACCCATGACCTGCGGTACGACCGCGCGGGCAACTTGCTACTGACAGCCGAATCCATTGGCAACGGCTTGCAGTTGGGCACTACTACCGTCAACGCCGACGAGTTTGTGGCCCGGCTTTCGCCCACTGGCCAATGGGGCGCGGTGGGCACCATTGGGCACGGCACGGCCAGCACCAGCTACACCGATGCCCTGGCCGTGGACGGGCAAGGCAATGCCGTGCTGCTGGGCTCCTTCCCGGCTGCGGCTACGTACACCTTTGGCACCCGCTCGTTGGTAAGCCCCGCCACGGGCAGCAAATTCGTGGCTCGCTTCAACCCCACCACCACTAGCTGGGACTATGCCCAGCTGGCCCCGGCAAGCAGCGGCGACGGCTACGGTTTCGAGGCGGCCGCTGTCGACGGTACCGGCAACCTATTGGCCACCGGCAACCTGCGCGGCGGGGTCACGTTCGGTTCTACGGTGCTCACCAACCCTACCACCTTCGGCACCAATGCCTTTGTGGCCCGGCTCAGCAACGCGGGCTTGCCCACGGCTGTCCGCCAGCCCGCCGGCGCAACTCCGCTGGCTCTCTACCCCAATCCCATCACTGCAGGAACTTCCGCCACGCTGCGCCTGGCCGCTCCGGCTGCCACGGCCCGCCCCGTGGTGCTGCGCGATGCCCTGGGCCGCGCCGTAGCCCACGCAACAATTGCCGCCGGCAGCCAGGAAGGCACCGTTGCCACTCAAAACCTGGCCCCCGGCCTTTATATGCTCGAAGCCGGTACCAGCCGCGCCCAACTCATTATTGAATAAGACGTTGGGCGGCTTGCCTTCCCAAAGCAGTTGTTGGTTCCAGCCGGGGCTGGCCGCGAATGCGGCCGGCCCCGGTTTTTTTGCGACGGGCCGGGCTATTTTTACCTCTACATCCGCTCCCGTGGCCGACCTTTTGGAATGAATGGAGCGGCCAACCGCGCAGCAGGCCGCCGGTTGCCCCTGCTGGCTCTGTGGGCCTGGCCCGGGGCCGCTCCGGGTGCTGCACCACGGCGCCCTCCTGGCATGCGTCTGGTTCATTAGTCAACTTTTCAACTCGCCATCCTTCCACTCATTTTTGTTATCTCGATGCGTATTCCTGTCTTTCCTCTGCGGCGTTCGGCCGCCCTGTTGCTGCTTACGACGCTGGGCGCCTGCTCTTCCAGCAAAAAAGACGACCCCACGGCCACGCCCGCCAAAGGCATGAGCTGGACCGTCGACGGCACGACCCAGACCACCACAACGCTGCAATCGCAGAAATTCCAGTCGTCGATTTCGGTAGCCGGCACCATTCCCGCCAGCGCCAACCCCACCTACCTGTCGCTCGAATTTCCGAATGCCGTGGGCACCTACACGTTCAGCCCCACGGCGGCGGCTTCGGCCACCTACGTTGCCAACGCGGGCACCAGCAGCCCGAGCACGGCTTACTACGCCGGAGCCACGGGCAGCGGCACTGTTACCGGGGCCGGCACCATCGTTGTCACGGCCCTCACCGCCACTAGCGTGCAAGGCACATTCACCTTCACGGGCATCAACGCCAACACCGGCAATGCCAAGTCGATTACCAACGGCACCTTCAACGTGGGGCTGTAATCCGATGCGCGGATATGCACAAGCCGCCGTGGCCCTGGGTCGCGGCGGCTTTTTTCGTATCCGCCAAGCTGGGCGTATTTCCGGGCCGGGCGCGCCCGGCCCGGAAATACCCGGAAATGGGTATTGTAGCCGGTAAGCACGGGCGGGACCTTTGAGGCTGTTTTTACTTACGCCTAATTGGTTTGCACTATGCCCATCTATTCTCGCACTACTCATTTAGTTAGCCTCTTCAGCCGCCTGTTGGCAATGGCCGGACTGGCCCTGACGCTGGCCCACCCGGCCCACGCCGGCGGCCCCGGCCCGGGTGGCGCGGCGGGCAGCACGCCCAGCCTAAGCACGGCCCTGAACCCCGACGGCACGCTGCGGGCCGGGGCCACGGGCTCGTTCGATGCCCGGCATTTCACGATGAGCACCGCCGCTGATGGGCGGCCGGTGTTTCGCCCCGCCGGGGCTACGCGCACGGCCGGGGCCGGCGACGACCGGTGGCGCGACGGGTTCGGCGCGGCGTTTTCGTCGGCCGGGGTGCGGACGGTGGTGCAAATGGGCACCGATGTGTACGTTGGCGGCCGGTTTGCCGCGGTGGGCAGCATCAAGGCCAACAACATTGCCAAATGGAACGGCACCAGCTGGAGCACGCTGGGCAGCGGCACCAACGACGTGGTGTCGGCGCTGGCCGTTATGGGCACCGACCTGTATGTGGGCGGCGACTTCGTGGAAGCCGGGGGCGTGGCCGCCAAGCGCCTGGCCAAGTGGAACGGCAGCAGCTGGAGCGCCCTGGGCGCGGGCCTGAACAGCGGCACCGTGAGCGCGCTGGCCGTGCTCGGCACCGACCTGTACGTGGGCGGCTTTTTCACCTCCACCATTGGCGGCATCACGGCCTACGGCGTCGCCAAATGGACCCCGGCCACCAGCACCTGGAGCAGCCTGGGCACCGGCACTTCCAACGGGCTGCTCAACGGAGCCAGCGTTTCAGGGGGCTCAGCGCTGGCGCTGGCCGTATCGGGCACCGACCTGTACGTGGGCGGGACATTCACCAAGGCCGGGACCGTATCGGCCTCCAACGTGGCCAAGTGGAGCACCACCACCAGCACCTGGAGCACGTTTGGCGCGGGCGTAGACGATGGCACGGCCAACAGCGGCAGCGTCAATGCCATTGCCGTATCGGGCAGCAACGTGTACGTGGGCGGCTTTGTGTCGCGGGCGAACGGCACGCTGGCCGTAAACAGCGTGGCCCGCTGGAACGGCACCACCTGGAGCGGCATGGGCAGCGGCCTGAAGATTTACTTGGCCAACGTAGCCGATGCGCGCGTTCCGATTTATTCGCTGGTCGTTTCGGGCAGCAATGTGTATGCGGCCGGCGACTTCAACACGGCCGGCGGCAACACGGCCATTGCCAATGGCGTGGCCATGTGGAACGGCAGCGCCTGGAGCAGCCTGGGCACCGGCGCGGCCAACGGCATTGCGACGGCCGCCGCCATAGGCGGGGCCGGCGCGGGCCGCGCCCTGGCCGTGGCCAGCGGCGGCGGGGTGTATGTGGGCAGCTATTTTGCTCGCCCCCGGCCTGTATGTAGTGCGCTGTGGCGCCGCCGGCAAGCTGGTGGTGGAGTAATCCGGCAAGCTGCTACCCGCTCTGACACCACTGGGCCGCCCCTCGATAGCAACCAGCTCAGATGGCGGCCCAGTGGCTCGGGAGAGTGGCAAAATACCCGTTTTCAGGTATTGTAAACCCTTGGCAGGGTTCTGCATCTTTGCTTAGTCATCAATACCCCGTATTTCAATTATTTATGCAACACCTCAACGCAGCTCCTCGCCTGTTCCGGCGTTTGCCTTCCGTGCTGCTGGGCACGGCCCTGGCGTTTGGCTTGGCCGCCTGCTTCGGCAGCGACGATAAAAAGGACGACCCCACGCCGACCACCGGCGTGAGCGACGCGCTGCACTTTGCCTTCAAAACGCCCGACTGGAACCGAACCATCGACTGCGAACGCCTCGATCTGCCCTATAGCACCACCAATGGCGTGGCCTTTGTGTCGGCCACGTCGGCTTCCACCAATTCCACGTTCTTCCTCACGTATCCCAAAGACAGCTCGGCCATGGTGGCCGCGGCCAACCTGCGGCGCTACCCCATTACGGCTTTCGGGGCCAATACCGCCGCGTTCGAGCTTTCGCACAAGCTGCCGCTCACCGATGGCAGCAGCGTCCGGCTCGTGAGCCAGGCCGGCCAGAGCGCCGATGCTTACAACGAAATTGTGAACGTGAAATACGACGGCCGCGATGGCAACTACGCTCTGTTCAAGGTGAAAGGTAGCTACCTGATGCAAATGACTGAAATCAACGGCAACACGGCGGCCGCACCCCGAGCGGTGTCGGGCACCTTCCATTTCCGCGTGCGCACCCTGCGCCGCTAGCAGTACTACTCCATCCTTTTTTCTGCTTTTAGGGGACGGCCGTCGGCCGTCCCCTTTTTGCGGCGGACCAATGCCCCCCTGGTGCTGGTTGGCGACCCGAAAACGGGCCGTTTTCGAGGCACTGCGTCCGGCCCTACCTTTGAGGACTTGAACCGCGCGGCGAGTTCCCCGCTCTGCCTTGCTCATTTGCCTTCGCGCCCACCCGCTTTGACCCTGCACCCCGACTGCCGCCACTTCCGCGGCGACCTGCCCTGCCGCCCCAACAAAACCCACGGCTACGTGTGCGAGGGCTGCCCGGCCTACGCGCCCGTCACCAGCCGCATCCTCATCATTAAGCTCGGGGCCATCGGCGACGTGATTCGGACCACGCCGCTGCTGCGCCGCCTGCGCCAGGAGCGGCCCGGCTGCTACATCACCTGGCTCACGCTCACGCCCGCCATTCTGCCGCAGGGCGAGATTGAGGAGATTCTGAAATTTGACTTCGCCAGCGCCTTACAGTTGCAGGGCCGCGAGTTCGATGTGGTCATCAACCTCGACAAGGAAAAGGAAGCCTGCGTGCTGCTGAACAACATCACGGCCAAGGAGAAATTCGGCTACGCCCTGCGCCCCTACGACGGCGTGGCCTGGCCCGTGAACGAGCTGGCCGAGCATAAATTCCTCACCGGCGTGTTCGACCAAATTAGCCAGGCCAACACCAAGCCCTACGTGCAGGAAGTTTTCGAGCTCTGCGGTTTCGACTTCCAGGGCGAAGAATACGTCTTTGATACCCACGACGACAAGGGCTACGACTGGTCTGCCCTGCCTGCCACGCATCCCCGCATCGGCCTCAACACCGGCTGCGGCGACCGCTGGACCACCCGCCTCTGGAGCACCGAAAAGTGGATTGAGCTCATCCAGGGCCTGCAAGCCGCCGGCTACACGCCCGTGCTGCTGGGCGGCGAGGCCGAAGACGCCCGCAACCGCGCGCTGCACGCCGCCACCGGCGCGGCCTACCTGGGCACCTTCCCCCTCCCCCAGTTCATCAACCTGATGAACCAGATGGACGGCATCGTGACGCAGGTGACCATGGGCATGCACATCAGCATCGCCTTGCGCAAGCCCACCATCCTGATGAACAACATCTTCAACCCGCACGAATTCGACCTCTACGGCCGGGGTCAGCTCGTTCAACCCAATAAGGCTTGCGTGTGCTTCTACCGGGGCTCGTGCCAGCTCGGTACCAGCTGCATGGAAGATTTGCCGGCCGCCAAAGTATTGCAGGCCGTGCGCGAAAGCGTGCCGTTAGAAGCGCCGCTGGCCTAACCCTTTTTGCGCGAGGCCCCGCGTACCTCTTGTAATTTGGCGGCATAATCGGCCGGGAGCGTAGCGGCAATCAGCCCGGAAAGTGCTTCTGTGGGCAATTCTTCCGATTTTTTGAAGTTCACGCAGCCTTTGCCCATCTTCAGCTTGGGCGCGGCCGCCGCCAGTTGCTCCTGCAGCGCGGGCATCAGGTACATGGGCACTACGTGCAGGCTCAGGTGGCCTTTCTGGTTGGCTAGCCCGATGTACATGTCCTTCCCTACCCGAAACTCCAGATACTTCGGGCCCACGTGCTCGGTATAGCCAGCCGGCATGGCCTGGCGCACCAGTTGCCAGGCTTCCGCAGCCGGCTGCTGCCGCTCGGCGGGCAGGGCAGCGATGAAATCATTGAAAGTCATTCCGTTCGTCGTGCTCATCAGTGCAGGTCGGTTAAGTGCAACCGCAAATTACCGGTTCAGGAGCTACCGTAATTTCAGCTGCGCCACTTCTTTGAGCGCGGACACCATCACCGGCCACGAAAACTGCTTTTTCTGCTCGCGCACGCCTGCCGCGAAGTTTTCCTCGCGTTGGTTCGCGTAGAAATCCACCACTGCGTCGGCAATGGCGGCCGGCGTGGGCGGCACCACGTAGCCCACCACCCCGTCCGGAATCAGCTCGGCCAGCCCGCCCACATCCGTCACCAGCATGGGCCGCTCGAAGTGGTAGGCAATCTGCGACACGCCGCTCTGCGTGGCGTTTTTGTAGGGCTGCATAATTAAATCGGCCGCGCAGAAATAGTCCACCACCTTTTCGTTCGGAATGAAATCCGTGGCCCGCACAATTCTATTTTCTAATTGATAGCGCTTAATTAATTCCTCGTACGGCGCGGCGTCTTCGTAAAATTCGCCGGCAATAATCAACTTAATGGGCAGCCGCGCCAACCGCTCATCGGCAAACGCTTCGAGCAGAATATCCAGTCCCTTGTACGCCCGGATAAAGCCGAAGAATAACAAATAGCCCGTCGTATCAGGCAGGCCCAACGCAGCCAGCGCTTCGGCTTTCGGCTTAATCGGCCCGAAATTATCGTACAATGGGTGTGGCCGGTACAGCGACGGCTTGCGCCCAAAACCTAGCCCGCGCAGGTCGTCGAGCACGCTGCGGCTCATAGTCACGAATCCGTCGCAGGCGCTCAGAAAATAGCGCGTCAGCGGCCCGTCGCCCGGCCGTTTTTCGTGCGGAATCACGTTATCGGTAATGGCTACCACGCGAGTGTGGCCGTTGCCCCGCACCAGCCGCGCCACCGTACCCAGTGCCGGCCCCATAAACGGCAGCCAGAACCGGAAAATCACCAAATCGGGCCGTTCGCGCCGCAATTTCCGCCCCACCGCCACCCACGACAGCGGGTTCACCGAGTTCAGGCTGACTTCTATGGCCAAATCTGCCGGCCCCGGCTCGGTGCTGAACTGCGTCTGGCCCGGAAACAGAAAATCCGGGTATTGCAGCGAAAACGTGACTATCCGCACCTCGTCGCCCGCCTCGCGGAAAGCCCGCGCCAGCCGCTCATTGTAAGTAGCCAGCCCGCCGCGCAAAGGGTAAGCCGGGCCGATAATTACTACGTTCATAAGCCAAGAAACTGTCATCCTGAGCGCAGCGAAGGACCTTATCACGGTTGACCGAGTCGTCCCGACGTGATAAGGTCCTTCGCTGCGCTCAGGATGACAGGAAAAAATTAATTCAACGTTTCGCGCACCAGATAGTCGTTGCGCTTTGGCCCGTTCAATTGTACCATTTCGCCCAGAAAACCCGCCACGAACAGCACCACGCCTACAATCACGGCCGTGAGGGCCAGGAAAAACAGCGGCTGCTCCGTCACTTGCCGGGCCTTGAGGTTGTGCAGCGACAGCCACACCTTCTCCCCCATCAGCCACAGCGAAATCAGCAGCCCGAGCAGAAACGACAGCGTGCCCAATGTGCCAAAGAAGTGCATCGGCGCGCGCCGAAACCGGCCCACGAACGTGATGCTCATCAAGTCCAGAAACCCGAAAATGAAGCGCTCCAGCCCGAATTTGGTCACGCCGTATTTGCGTTCCTGGTGCTGCACCACCTTCTCCCCGATTTTCTTAAACCCGTTCCATTTCGCAATCACCGGAATGTAGCGATGCATCTCGCCGTACACCTCAATGCTCTTCACCACGCGCGAGTCGTACGATTTCAGCCCGCAGTTGAAATCGTGCAGCTGAATGCCCGACATCGCCCGCGTGGCCCCATTGAATAGTTTGGTCGGAATGGTTTTCGACAGCGGGTCGTAGCGTTTCTGTTTCCAGCCGCTCACCAAGTCGTACTTGTCCTCCACAATCATGCGGTAGAGCTCGGGCAGTTCCTCGGGCGAGTCCTGCAGGTCGGCATCCATCGTGCACACCACGCGCCCCCGCGCTGCCTCAAAGCCTACGTTCAGCGCTGCCGACTTGCCGTAGTTGCGGTTGAAACGGATGCCGCGCAGGGTGTCGTCGGTCGCCGCCAACGCCTCAATCACCGCCCACGAGTCATCGGTCGAGCCGTCGTCAATCAGAATCACCTCGTAGGTCAGTTCGTGCGCCTCCAGCACCCGCGCAATCCAGCGCGTGAGTTCGGGCAGCGATTCCGCTTCGTTGAGCAGCGGAATAACGATGGAAATTTCCACCGGGAAAGTGGCCGCTATTTTATTCAAATTCGGGTTGGGCATTTTTGATGAATGCCGAAATAATCATCGCCAGAATAACGCCTACCAGCACGGTGCCCAGCAGGGCGGCCACCAGCGTGAACGGGCCGTTCATAAATTTCGCCGACATCGCCATCGCCTGGTCAATCTGCTCATCCGTCATGCCGCCGCGGGCTTCCATATCGGCGCGAATCTTTTCCGTCATGCGGCCGACCACCTCGGGGTCGATAAAGCTCATGTACACATAAGAAAAAATTCCCGACAGCACTCCAACCACGGCCGACAGGACTGCTCCGATGCCCACACCCTGGCCAAAGCTCATGAAACCCTGGTTGTTCTGCTTGAAGTTCTGCATGGCCAGCACCAGGCCAGCAATCAGCACCGCAAACGATACATAGCGCAACGGGCTGCTTTCCTGGTGCGCCACAAACAGGCCAAACGAAATAATAATGCTCACCAGACCGGTAAGCAGGCCGTAGCGTAGGCCGACCGAAGTAGTGGTAACGGGCGTAGTATTGGTTTCCATCGCAGTTGCAGAAAGTGGTTTAAGTGAAAGTGAGCCGCAAAGTAAACCGAATTATTCGCGCAGGAATATTCCGGCCGGCACAGCCAGCACCAATCCCAGCACCAGCACCTGCAGAAAGTTGCTCGTGGCCATGTTGCCTATCGTCATGCGCTGCACTTGTTCCACCTGCTGCTGCCGCACCGCCGGCGATGCCACTGCCTTCGGGTTTTCGCGCTGCTGGGCCTGCACAATTTCTAGTACTTCAGCGCGGTGCCGCGCCACGGCCGGCTCGCCCGCGCCATACGCCAGCCCCACCGTACCAACCGCCGAAATAGAAGCGGCCAGCAGCGCCGTAAGCACGCCCACTCCCAGCGAAGCCCCCAGCCCGGGCTTGTTGGGCTGTGCGGCCTTTCGCAACAGCCATTGGCTCGCCACCACCGCCAGGGGCACCAGCAGCTGCGCCAGAATCTGCTTCGGCCCAAAGCCATTGCTGCCCGTCAGTTGCAAGCCCACCATCCACACCACGCAAACCAAGCCCGCTCCCAGGCCAAAGCGCAGAGCCAGCTGTTTCACGGCTCCCGCCGGCACTTGCACGACGCGGGTATCAGGTTCTCGAATCGGGGCAGCCATAAAATCGTCTCACGAATTTAAAGCGGCAAGTTACGCCCTACCGTGCATCACCGCGCCCAACAACCCGAGTTCTGGCCGCTACGCCGCCACGGCCACCTTGGGCGCGACGGCCTTGCGGCTACCAAATCGCACCAGCAATGCTTCGGCCAGCAACGCCAGCAGCACCAGCAGCAGGCAGTAGCGCCACAGCGGTTGTCCCGTCTGCTCTGCCTGATATTTGGCCAAGCCCGCCCCGTCCACTCCGCTTTCCACTACCTTAATATTCGGGTGATTTGGCCCAATCAGCCCCCGCAATTCCTCCGCCGAGTACGCGGCCAATTCCGACTCGCGCTTGTCCTGATTAAAGGCCAGCGTCGTCAGCACCTTCCCGCCGCGCTGCACCTGGTAAAACCCCAGCGCGTCCATACCCATTGGCAAGTCCAGCCGAAGCTCGTTCGTCACAATTCGTTGCGTCGGAATCAGCACCACACTATCCTTCACCAACCGGAAGTTCGCTTCATCGGCCCGACTGGCTGCGCTGCTCGCCGTTTCGGCAGCTGGCAGCTTCAGGGTTAGCGTGCCCTGCGTCAACCGGTACGCCGGCAGCTGCTCGTTCTGGTAGCTCCGCATCGCCATCCGGTACATCACCGGCACAAACAGCGCATGCGCTGAAAAATCGGAATACTGCTTGGCAAAAGGAGCCGAAAACACATACACCTGCCCGCTACCACTCGCAAAGTTAGCCAGGTAGCTTTCGCCATCCCGCAGCCGCAATATGTCAGTCCCGGTACGCGACCAGCGCAACACCGGCGCCACCCGTGGCATGGAAGCTCCGCGCTGCTGTGCTCCAAATACATCCCGAAAAAATGGTTCGCCTGCGCTCGGCATCGCTACTTCGCGCAATTCCGGCGCGGCCGTCGAGGCCTCCCATTGCACCGCTCCCAAGCCCAGGGTTTTAAAGAGCTGCTGGTACGACTCGTGGCTATTCACCGTGCTCGCAGGCACCACCACCACACTTCCTCCACGCCTCACTACGCCACGCAAACCATCGCGCAACCCCGCATCAATGCGCTCAATCTCGCGCACCAACACTAGGTTAGCCCGCTGCAAAGCGCCGTAATCAACGTTTTGCGGCTTTGCAAAGGAGTAATTAAAAAGCGGCTCATTGCTGTACAACTGTTGGGCCACCGGCTCAGCACCTATTTCCAACACTCGAATAGCTGCTGCCGGCTGCAGCGTAAAGTAGTAGGTATTATCAAACGTAACTGGTACATCTTCCGTCACTACCCGCCCCAGCGCCAAAGCATCATCCAGCACCTGCACCTGCACAACCGAAGTCACCGCCTGCCCCGGCTCCACCGTCACCCGGTACGCCGCCACCTGCCGCGCCCCCAGAAACACCTTCACCGCCGCCCCACTCAAACTATTTTCCCCACCATTACGCACCCGAATTTGCAAGCCCACATTCGCCCGCACGCGCACAAAAGCGTCATCCAACCATACACTGTCAACATAAAGGTTACCACTCGCCTTTTTAACCAACGGCACCAACACCACTTCTTTATTCTTAAGGTCAGTCAACGTTTTGACATCAACAGCCTTTTTTTGAAAGTCCGAGAAGATGTATAAAGCACTAGCCTCACCGCGCGGAGAAACTATCTCCTCCCGCAACTTCAAAAGCGGATTTTGCGCACTCGGCTTCAACTCATCGAGTGCTGCTTGGTAAGCAGTAGGAAGCAATAACCTACTACCAGTATTTATCAACCGCAATTGCCCCCCACTAGAACTTTTCTGCCCCATACTCCGGGCTTGGCTCACCGCATCAGCCAATAGCGAGTTCTGCCCCAAGCTACCCGCCTGCATGCTAAAAGAATTATCTACCAGCACATCCGTACCAGCTGACATTCCCCCCGATTTCTGGGCCGGAATAAACGGCTGACAAAAAACCAAAACCAATCCTATTAGTCCCAACACCCGCGTGGCCAGCAAAAGCCATTGTTGCAAATTCCGGTGTCGTACCGTCACCAACTCCACCTCACGGATAAAAGCGGTATTGGTAAACAGCAACCGCTGAGGCCGGCGTAATTGCAACAAATGAATAACAATAGGAATGGCTACTGCCAATAGCCCAAATAAGAACCCTGGATACATCAATTGCATAAGCAAATCAACAACTAAAAACCCAAAGTCAGTTTCATTAATGAATAGGGTATAACAGCAAAAATCCCCTTAGCGTGCTGGTGAAAGCATGCGAAGGGGATTTTCCTTGGAAAAGGTTGGCGGCGACCGACTCTCCCACCGGTGAAGGCAGTACCATAGGCGCACCGGGGCTTAACGGCTCTGTTCGGAATGGGAAGAG
>NZ_JALBGC010000015.1 GCF_022631375.1 Hymenobacter cyanobacteriorum | reverse complement strand
ACGATGGCTAGGGGAGCTGAGAGGCTGGTCCCCCACACGGGCACTGAGATACGGGCCCGACTCCTACGGGAGGCAGCAGTAGGGAATATTGGGCAATGGGCGAGAGCCTGACCCAGCCATGCCGCGTGCAGGATGAAGGCTTTCTGAGTCGTAAACTGCTTTTGCCAGGGAAGAAAAAAGGGCGTGCGCGCTCTACTGACGGTACCTGGTGAATAAGCACCGGCTAACTCCGTGCCAGCAGCCGCGGTAATACGGAGGGTGCAAGCGTTGTCCGGATTTATTGGGTTTAAAGGGTGCGTAGGCGGCCGATTAAGTCTGGGGTGAAAGCCCGTTGCTCAACAACGGAACTGCCCTGGAAACTGGTCGGCTTGAGTACAGACGAGGGTGGCGGAATGGATGCTGTAGCGGTGAAATGCATAGATAGCATCCAGAACCCCGATTGCGAAGGCAGCTGCCTAGACTGTAACTGACGCTGAGGCACGAAAGCGTGGGGAGCGAACAGGATTAGATACCCTGGTAGTCCACGCCGTAAACGATGGATACTCGCTGGTGGCGATAGACGGTCACTGGCTTAGCGAAAGCGTTAAGTATCCCACCTGGGGAGTACGCTCGCAAGAGTGAAACTCAAAAGAATTGACGGGGGCCCGCACAAGTGGTGGAGCATGTGGTTTAATTCGATGATACGCGAGGAACCTTACCTAGGCTAGAATGCGCGTGACCGCCTCAGAGATGAGGCTTTCCTTCGGGACACAAAGCAAGGTGCTGCATGGCCGTCGTCAGCTCGTGCCGTGAGGTGTTGGGTTAAGTCCCGCAACGAGCGCAACCCCTATGGTTAGTTGCCAGCACGTAATGGTGGGGACTCTAGCCAGACTGCCTGCGCAAGCAGTGAGGAAGGCGGGGACGACGTCAGGTCATCATGGCCCTTACGCCTAGGGCTACACACGTGCTACAATGGACGGTACAGCGGGTTGCCAACCAGCGATGGTGCGCCAATCCCGAAAAGCCGTTCTCAGTTCGGATCGGAGTCTGCAACTCGACTCCGTGAAGCTGGAATCACTAGTAATCGCGTATCAGCAATGACGCGGTGAATACGTTCCCGGGCCTTGTACACACCGCCCGTCAAGCCATGAAAGTCTGGTAGACCTGAAGCCGGTGCTCCGCAACGAAGCCGGTTAGGGTAGAACAGGTAATTAGGGCTAAGTCGTAACAAGGTAGCCGTACCGGAAGGTGCGGCTGGATCACCTCCTTTCTGGAGC
>NZ_JALBGC010000014.1 GCF_022631375.1 Hymenobacter cyanobacteriorum | reverse complement strand
TTTAACTCGTATGATTGTCATGCCTTTCTGCGAAAGGTAGCCGGAGCAGGAAGCAGGGTCACCACGTTTAACTAAACGCGAAGCTGCGGCCTCGACGTTGCTCAAAAGAAAGCGTGCCCTGTTTCCGTTTTGCCTGAAGACTGCACAGTATGGAGGGAGCCAAGCCCTGTGCAGGCATCCCGTATTTGTACGAGAATAGTTGTGGCAAAACCCTGTCTGGCTGATGGTTTCACTTCATGTAAGCCTGCCCAATGTCCTACGTAAAACCCGTGAGCACCCCGCTAAAATATGTAGTGGGTATTGATATTGCCAAAAGCTCGTTTGTTGCCTGTCTGGGTCGGCTAGACTTGCAGCAGCAGCTGGCCTTTGGCAAAGAAACCACCTTTGAGAATACGCCTGTGGGCTTTGCCGCCCTGCTCAGCTGGGTGGCTCGGCAGCAGCAGGCGGCAGTTCCGCTCTGGTTTGTGGTGGAAGCCACGGGCGTCTACTACGAGGAGCTGGCATACTTTCTAGCGGATAAGCAACAGCTGCTCAGCGTGCTGCTGCCCAACAAGGTGAAGCATTTTGCCCGCAGTACCGAGTTAAAGAGCAAAACTGACCAACTGGATGCTCGCCTGCTCGCTCGGCTGGGCCTAGAGCGCAGCCTGCCGGCCTGGCAGCCACCGACCGCCGCGTTGCGTCAGTTGCGGGCGCTGGCGCGGGAGCGGCAGGTGCTGACCAAACAAGGGGCCCAGCTTAAAGCCCGTGCCCACGCCTACCAGCATAGCTACCAGCCGGATAGTCGGACGCTGGCTCGCCTGGCGGCGCACCAGCAACTGCTTGCTCAGCAGTTAACGGCGCTCGACCAGGACCTAACTGAGCTACTGGCCGCCGAACCGGAGTTAGCCCGCAAGCTGGCCCAGCTAACCAGTATTCCGGGCATCGGCCTGACGACCGCCGTTATCGTGGTCGCCGAAACCAGCGGCTTCGTGTTGGTGGAAAACGAGCGCCAACTCGCTTCCTACGCTGGTCTGGACGTGGTGCAGCGGCAAAGTGGCCTCGCGGCCCATGCCACCCGCATCTCCAAGCGCGGCAACGTGCGCCTGCGCACGGCCCTCTACCTACCGGCCCTGAGCAGTCTGCGACATAATCCCCGGCAGATAGCCTTTTACACACGCTTGCGTACGCGGCACCCCAGTGGGAAGCCGGGCGTCATTGCGGTCATGCGTAAACTACTCGTGCTTTGCTACTCGCTTTGGAAAAATGACCGGGCCTACGACCCACACTATCAGCTCGCTCACCAAGTCCATCAAGAAATAGCCCCGGCCACGTGAACGGGCCGAGGCTACGCAGGATGAACCGATGAGGCTCTCCTTGAAAGACTCAAAAATAGAAAAAAGTGGCCCCAGCGGCAACCCTTTATCACAGTATCTTT
>NZ_JALBGC010000012.1 GCF_022631375.1 Hymenobacter cyanobacteriorum | reverse complement strand
TCTGGTAGACCTGAAGCCGGTGCTCCGCAACGAAGCCGGTTAGGGTAGAACAGGTAATTAGGGCTAAGTCGTAACAAGGTAGCCGTACCGGAAGGTGCGGCTGGATCACCTCCTTTCTGGAGCAGTTCGACTCGTGAGTTCGTGTAGTGTTTACGCTTATAATAATAACGTTACTGTTGTCTTTTCCATCATTCAAATAATTTCAACACTGGTTTTGGGCTTGTAGCTCAGGTGGTTAGAGCGCTACACTGATAATGTAGAGGTCCGTGGTTCGAGTCCACGCAGGCCCACTCTCTAACAACTCTCACCAGTTGTTAAGATATAGGTTGACTTCAATAGGAAGTCAACTTCGGAATCACTAAACAGCAGAGTGATACACGTTCTTTGACGTAAGGGGTAACAAAAACGAAGCGTAGCGCGCTTGGTCATCTTCGGATGACAATCAACAAGTGTGATTACGAACCAAGAAGTAAGAAAGAGCACACGGGGGATGCCTAGGGTCTCAGAGGCGACGAAGGACGCGATAAGCTGCGATAAGCTCGGGGTAGAGGCACATACTTGTTCATCCCGAGATTTCCGAATGGGGCAACCCCTCACATGGAAGATGTGAGAACTGATGAGCTTGACTCACAGTGGCAAACGCAGGGAACTGAAACATCTAAGTACCTGCAGGAAAAGAAAATAACAATGATTCCCCAAGTAGTGGCGAGCGAACGGGGAGGAGCCCAAACCGGGTTGGTTACGGCCAGTCCGGGGTTGTAGGGCCGCGACATCTGATTAAATCGAGTTAGCTGAACTGCTTGGGAAAGCAGGCCATAGACGGTGAGAGCCCGGTAAGCGACAATTCTGATTTACGGTAGCGGTACCCTGAGTAGGGCGGGGCCGGAGAAACCCCGTCTGAAGCGAGCGGCACCATCCGCTAAGGCTACATACTCCTGAGACACCGATAGTGAACTAGTACCGTGAGGGAAAGGTGAAAAGAACCGGGAATACCGGAGTGAAAAGAACCTGAAACCGTGTGCTTACAAGCAGTCAGAGGCCTTTCGTGGGCTGATGGCGTGCCTTTTGCATAATGAGCCTACGAGTTACTCCTCCCCGGCAAGGTTAAGGACTTTAAGGTCCGGAGCCGCAGCGAAAGCGAGTCTGAACAGGGCGCGCAGTCGGGGGGGGTAGACGCGAAACTTTGTGAGCTACCCTTGAGCAGGTTGAAGGTGCGGTAACACGCACTGGAGGACCGAACCAGTTTCCGTTGAAAAGGATTTGGATGACTTGAGGGTAGGGGTGAAAGGCCAATCAAACTGAGAAATAGCTCGTACTCCCCGAAATGTATTGAGGTACAGCGTCGTGGTTGAGGTCAGTGGAGGTAGAGCTACCAATAGGACTAGGGGGTGTCAGAGCCTACCGAATCCTGATGAACTCCGAATGCCACTGGCTATACACGGCAGTGAGGCCTGGGGTGCTAAGGTCCCCGGCCGAGAGGGAAAGAACCCAGACCAACAGCTAAGGTCCCTAAATCTAGATTAAGTTGAACAAAGGAGGTCCAGTTGCTTTGACAGCCAGGAGGTTGGCTTGGAAGCAGCCATTCCTTTAAAGAGTGCGTAACAGCTCACTGGTCGAGCGACCGGGCATCGATAATACGCGGGCATCAAATCTAGTACCGAAGCTTTGGATGTGACTTGCAAGACAGTCACGTGGTAGGGGAGCATTCTCCTTGCGGTGAAGCCGTATCGTCAGGTATGGTGGAGCGTGGAGAAAAGCATATGTAGGCATGAGTAACGATAATGGGGGTGCGAAACCCCCACGCCGATAGACTAAGGTTTCCAATTCAACGCTAATCGGAATTGGGTTAGTCGGGACCTAAGGGGCAGCCGAAAGGTGAACTCGATGGACAGCAGGTTAATATTCCTGTACTGATGGTAAAAAGTGATGCAGTGACGCAGAAGTGAAAGCACCGCGGGCGGACGGAAGTGCCCGTTGAAGGCCGTAGGTAGTGGGAGAGTAGTTAAGTACGCTCACCTAGCCGAAAGCTGATAGTACCGTACGTCCTTCGGGACACGCGGATAGTGTGCCTAATCCGACTGCCAAGAAAACCTGCTAAGCGTTTTAATTTTACTATCACCCGTACCGCAAACCGACACAGGTAGTCAAGGAGAGTATCCTGAGGCGCTCGAGTGAATCACGGCCAAGGAACTCGGCAAAATGGACCTGTAACTTCGGGAGAAGGGTCGCTTCCTCG
>NZ_JALBGC010000011.1 GCF_022631375.1 Hymenobacter cyanobacteriorum | reverse complement strand
CCCCCAACAGCTATCAGTTTTTGATGCCATTCCTCCATTCAGCATAGAATAATACGCTCAGCGCCGAAGAATACACGCTGATAGTACATCAACCAGAAGCCAGGCCGTCACATGGCCTTCTTGGATATTTTACCCTATTAGTTGCGCCCCTATGAAATACCTGCTCCTGGGATTATTGGTCCTGGCCGGCGCAGCGATTACGCTACAGTCAGCCGTGAATAGCCAACTCAAAACCGCCGTGCCTCATGTGTTATGGGCGGTCCTCATCTCCTATGTAGGTGGCAGCCTGGTAGCCGGGACACTACTTCTGCTCATCCAGGCCCCACCCCTGGGCCTGCCCGCCCTGGCCCGGGTGCCGTGGTACGGCTGGACGGGCGGACTACTGGGCGTGGGATACGTGTTGACCATCACGTGGTCGCTAAAGCGCGTGGGAGCCGCCAACTTGTTTGCTCTTGTCGTGGCCGGGCAGCTGGTGACGGCCTTGCTGCTCGACCAAGCCGGGTGGCTGGGCCTGGAACGGAGCACTTGGTCGCTTTCTAAACTGGTTGGGGTGGCCCTGCTAGTGGGCGGGGCTTATTTGATAAACCGGCCTTGAGCCCCAGGTCCGCAGTTGCTTGGAAGCACCTGCCTGCTCCCGTTTTTCTTATCGAAAGTTTTGATTCCAACTTCTGTTACCCCCATCCAGCGCTACCTCTAATGGGCTTCCAAACCGGAAGCTTTCCCCTATTTGTTTAACAATACCCAAAGTGAGCAGGCAGCTTGGCCCCATGCCTTTTTTACCTCGGGGGAGCAGGGGGCAGAGCCCCCAGGGGAACGAGCTGAGCAGGGGCAGTGGGGAACAAAAATCCGCAGCTCGACACCGAACAAAAGGGAAAGAAAAATCCCCGACCAACCAGTAGAGGGCGAACCTTCAACACTGCCGGCCGGGGATTAGGCATTTATGGCCGCTCGCCGTATTCCTTCCTGCTCGATACCTCTACCAAACAAGTCCGCTTCAGGTAAGCAGGGCGAAGATAGGGCAAAAATCCGTAGTTTAGCACACACAGAAAAAACAAAGCCATAACTCACTATGGTTTGAACTTGGGAAAGGGGCCTGCTGCGCGCCCCTTTCCCAAGTTCAAACCGTGGTCCCTGCGGGGCAACTCGTTCCCTGGGGGCTCCGCCCCCTGCTCCCCCGAGGTAAAAAAGGCATGGGGCCAAGCTGCCTGCTCACCTTTCATTCCCCATCGCCCTATGCCCTACGCCGTCATCCGAGTTGCCAAAATTAAGACCCAGGGCCACGCCTTGTCGGCCACTGGCCACAACTACCGCCAGGCGCAGCACCCCCACTCGATAGGCAACGCCGATAAGGAGGCCCCCCACCCGAACCGGGAGTATATCAACCACGAGCAGAAAGACTACTGGAGCCTGTTGGAAGCCCGCATTCAGGAAGCCGGGGTGAAGCGCGTCCGGTCGGATTCCGTGCGCGGCATGGAGGTGATTCTGACCGGCAGCCCGGAGGGGTTTGTACGTGGCCAGGACGGGCGAGCGGCCGACTACTCCAAAAGCAAATGGGCGCAGGACAATTTGAATTTTTTGAAGGAGCAGTTTGGGGCGAAGAACATTGTTTCGTTCACCCTGCACCAGGACGAAAAGACCCCTCACATTCACGCGGTGCTGGCCCCCATCACGGACAAGAACACCTTGTCGGCCGACCAGCTATTCAACCCCAAGAGCTTGCGTCAGCTGCAAACCGAATACGCCCAGGCAATGGCCCCGCATGGGTTTGAACGCGGCGTCGAGCACAGCCAGGCTAAGCACGACCCGATGCAGCGCCTGTATGGCTTGGAGGCCCAGCACGCGCAGCGCGTGGCAGAGCTGACCCGGCCCCAGGTGCCGGCGCCAGTATTTCAGCTCACCGACCCGCCCCTGCTCGGGCGGGACGAGTGGAAAGCCGGCGAGGAAGCGCGGATTAACGCCGAGTTGGCCCGCCAAGCTGAGGCCGCGCGGGCGCAGCTCGCTGAGGTCGCCAAGCTCGCTCAGGCGAACACGGCCGCAGCGGAGCAGGTGAGAGTGCTCCAAAAGCAGTTGAGCACGTCAGAGGGGCTAAAACAGGGCCATTTCGGGGCCTTGCAGACCGCGCACCAGGAGGAAGTAATTCTTTCCCGCGACTACGACCGCACGGCCGTGCAGTACGCCCAGGGGGCCGATTTGCCCGATTTGAAGCAGTACGGGCAGCAAGTACGAGAGGAAACGCGCCAAGCGCTCGTGACCACGCTAGAGCAGACCCTAGCCAAACCGGTGAAGGATGCGGCCGACTTCCAGGCCAAGCTGAAGGCCGCAGGTTACCACGCCGAGCGCGATGAGCAGAGCAAGGGCACAGTCCTAGTCCACGAGCAGACCGGGGCCAGGTTCAAAACCGCCGAGGTGCAACCCAACGGCCAGGCCATCGGCCTGCAGCTCACGGCGACCATTGAGCGTACCAAACAGCAGGCTTTAGCTAAGAGTAAGGGGCAGAGCAAAGGTGGCGGCATTAGCATGTAGTGTAGGCCCGAAATAGTGGTAATTATAAGAACCTAAGAAGCGGCAGTGTCTAACTACCTGATTACTAATACTACCTACTTTCCGAATCGGTAACTCAGACTTGCTGAACCCATCAATCTGTATTCCTTTTTTTAGCAGAAAAAAGGAATTGTCTTTTTCTTTTTTTGTGCCAAAAAAGAAAATTATAGTTACCTTGTAGGAAAGTCTGCCTTTCCTTTTTAGCCCCATTTTCGACAATGAAACTATCCGATTTTGAAAAAAACCGCACTAATCCCTTTTTGGAGAAGGCTTTACAGGAAATTCAACCTACCCGCAAATTCAGGGCAGCTACTCGTACTGATGAAAGCGCTATGTTACAGGCATTCGACCCCGTCACAGGTGATGTGTTGGGGCATACTATGTTCGTCCGCCAGGTTGAGGTAGATGAAACCCAGTTCACAAAGCTCTATCTAAGTCAATTTGAGAGCTTTTGGGAGTTAAATAGGTCAGCAATCCGCATTTTCGGATACATCATGCACAAGATGCGCCCGAAGTCAGATAAGGTCGAATTTCTACCAGATGAGTGCCTAGAACATACTAAATACAAGTCCGTTAGGCAGGTTTATGACGGCTTAGCGAGCCTATTGGAGTGCAAGATTATAGCTCGTGGCTACAACGAATACACCTACTTCATTAACCCATTAGTATTTTTCAATGGGGACCGGGTGAGCTTCGTTCGGACCTATGTAAAAAAGAAAAAGAGCAAGCCAAGCGACCCCCAACAGCTATCAGTTTTTGATGCCATTCCTCCATTCAGCATAGAATAATACGCTCAGCGCCGAAGAATACACGCTGATAGTACATCAACCAGAAGCCAGGCCGTCACATGGCCTTCTTG
>NZ_JALBGC010000010.1 GCF_022631375.1 Hymenobacter cyanobacteriorum | reverse complement strand
GGAAGTATTTCCCACAGAAATAACCAGCTTTTAAACAGTAATTTACCTGAGCTATACGCCCCAATTTCACGAATAGGAACAGACGCCCGCGCTGCGGTGGAAAGCGGTACGGGCTAGACCCCGAGGCTGGCGGGTGCCGGGCGCTGTGCCCGCGGCTCGTAGCGCACCCAGTTGGGTTGGTAGTTCACCCCGCCGAATAAGTAGAGCATCAACATGCGCGAGTAGCGCACCGAGAGCGGGGTAAACAGCATGGCCATCAGGCCCACAACTACCACATACACCCAGATGGCGGGGTCGCCGGCCAGGAAGTACAGCGCGACAGCGGTGACAGCAAAAATGGCCACCGAGAACGCGTAGCTCACGAACATGGCCCCGTAGTAGAAGCCGGGCTCGGGTTCGGTGGGCTGTCCGCATACGGGGCAGACTTCGGGCATGTCGGCAAACTTAAAGCTGAGCGCCCGCGAAGTAAAGATTTTACCTTCATGGCAACGGGGGCAGCGCAGGGCCAACAGGGCGGAGGTATTCGATGCGATAGGGGCCATGATTTTCAAGAGCTTGTGGAACGATACAAAATTATGGCTCCCTCCAGGGCAGGCTCCAGCCCATATACGGGCACCTACCGGACAAATCAACGGACTTCACAAATCAACGCGTCGGCTGGTGTTGCCGGAACGCTTCCGGCGTCTGGCCTACGTACTTTTTGAAGTAGCGTGTGAAGTACGAGGGGTCTTCAAAGCCCAGGGCGTCGGCTACTTGGCTCACCGTATCGGCCGAATGCACCAGCCGCCGCTGCGCTTCGGTGATGACCCGTTCGTGAATCAGGTCGCTGGCCGTCTGGTTGACCACCCGCCGACACAGGGCGTTGAGGTGGTTGGCCGTCATGGCCAGCCGGTCAGCGTAGAAGCGCACAGTTTTCTCGGTGCGGAAGTGCGCGTCGAGTAGCTGACTGAAGGCGCGCACTTGCTGCAAGCCGTGCGACGTGGCGTGCCGGTCCGGCTCCTGGACGTAAGAGCGCCCGGCCAGTTCCAGCAGCAGGTACACATAGGCCCCCACCACCTCGTCGTGATTGGCGGCGGGCGTGGTGTTTTCTTCGAACACGCGGGCAAAAAGCCCGCGCAGGGTGCTTTCCGCAGGCGGCAGGTACAGAACCGGGGCCTGCGCTGGGTCAAAAAATGGGTAGCTGGCTAAGCGGTCGGCTGGGTACTGGCGCTGGTAGAAGGCAGCACTGAAAAAAAGTATGTAGCCCTGCGCATCGGGCGACAACACCCAGCTGTGAGCTTGGCCCGGCACCAGGAAGTAAAGCCCGCCCGGCCGTAGCTCGTAGGTAACCAAGTCAATGGTGTGAGTGCCCTGCCCTTGCGTAACGTAGAGCAGCAGGTAGAAGCTGTGGGCGTGGGGCAGGCTCACGGCCGGAAAGCGGGCTCGGTGGTCTTCCAGCCGCTCGATGTAGTAGTCGGGACCGGGCCGATGGGGGGCGGAAAAGTGCTCGAGGGTCAGCACGGGTAGGCTCGGTGTTTTCATAAGCAGGCCCCGCCCAGAGGGAACCGGGGGCGGTTGCCCGAACCTACGAAAATTCCGCAGGGTGGTAGGGGGCCGCAAAGTGTCTTGCTACGTCGCCGCTAACCCTACCCGCTATTCGTGGGCCGAAGCGCTGAACTCCCGGAAGGCCAGCGGTGTCTGGCGCACGTACTTTTTAAAGTAGCGGCAGAAATACGACGCATCGTCAAAGCCCAGCGCCGCGGCAATGGCGGCTACGGAGTCATTCGTGCGAGCCAGCAACTGCTGCGCTTCGGCCACGATGCGGGCGTGCAGCACATCGCTGGCCGTCTGGTGCAACAGCCGGCGGCAGAGTGCATTGAGGTGGTTGGGGCTCAACGCCAGCTGCTCAGCGTAGGCGCTGACCGTTTTCAGCGTCCGAAACTGCTGGTCCACCAGTTGGGCAAAGGCTCGCACTTGCCGGTATCGCTCGTCCGACGGCAGGGGCTGCGCCAGGGAGCGATTGCTAACGGAAGTCAGCTCAGACAGGGAAAACGGGGCTGACTCCATGCGGGGTGGCGTCCGCCCAAAAAAGGCAAGAGTGGAGGGCATGGAAACATCATTGGATAAGCACCCACAAAATTACCCACCCAGTAATTCGTCCCCATAGGACAGATGCAGGCACCTCCGGCACATTTACGGACAGGAAAACAGTGAATGGTTCAAAAACTGGTCTACCAATGCTCGTTCATGAAATGCCCCGCAGAGAGGAGCTTCGGAGACAACCATAATTAAAGCCCTGCCCCACTAAAGTACCACGCCAGGCGCAGCGGTCAGGCGGGCCAAAACCTGCACATATTTCAAGAGTGGGGATATAACCAATATTATGTTAAGGGACAAAAGGGAGAAAAGGGACCGGTGACCCCGCCACCCCTTTTCTCCCTTTTGTTCAATAAAGCGAACCCCGTCGGCGGCGGTCGCCAAAATAAATCTTTCGACTTTGACGAAAAAAACGAGGAAAGTTGCAGATAATTCAAGCCGTTCAGGCTCAATGCACTACGTCGCCCCTATTTACTCACGTCACCCAATCTGTCCAGGGAGCAGCCTGATGGGCCGCTCACTACCTGATATATAGGGAAAAGACGAGTAAGTAAATGAATTTCAAAGTTTTAACCCAAGTCCTGAGTAACAATCAGAAAGAAACCATCGCTGGCGTATTCGCGCTAGCCGCCGCCATCATCGCCGCCGTTATCGCTGGTGTGTTCCTGCTACTATCCGTGGCCATGACCAAGGAAACGCCCGCCCCCGTTGTAAAGCATTACAACTACGCCCCCACCTACATTACCCTAAACGTAGTGGCGGCTACCCCTGCCCCCCAAATTGCCCCGGCGCGTAAGGCGCCTCAGCCCCACAAGCTGCCCCGTAAGCAGCACCGGAAGCCCGTTGCCAAGCCGCAGCCGCAGCCGAGCTGCCCGTGCGCGGACTCGACCAAAAAGAGCGCCTAAAACCTGGCGGGAGGGCTTCGCAGTCCTCCCGCGAAGGCGTATTTTGCGGCGTGCAATACCTCGACTTTGAAGCCCGCTGGCGCAAATCCGGCGGCGCGGAGCGGGCCAACTACGGCCTGTTTCTGCAAGATTTTTGCGACCTACTAGGCGTACCCCGCCCCGACCCCACCACCGACAACCCCGCCCAGGACGCCTACGTGTTAGAACGGGCCGTGACGTTCGACGACGGCGGCGGTAAGCAGACCACCGGCCGGATAGACCTCTACAAGCGGGGCTGTTTCGTGCTCGAAACTAAGCAGGGCACCAACAGCCCCGACGAGCAGGCCGCCGCCGAGAAGGCGCAGCTGGGCTTGCCGCCCGAGAAGCGCCGCAAGGGCCACGCCGTGCGCGGCACTGCCAAATGGGAGCAGATGATGAAAGCCGCCTATGAGCAGGCCCTTCGCTATGTGCGGGCGCTGCCAGCGAGCGAGCCCCGGCCCCCGTTTATCGTGGTAGTGGACGTGGGCCACTGCTTCGATGTGTACAGCAATTTTGCCGGGGTAGGCGACAATTACGTGCCCTTTCCCGATTCGGGGCATTACCGTTTCTTCCTGCCGGCGCTGGCCAAGCCCGAGCTACGGGCGCAGCTGCACCAACTCTTTACCGACCCGCAGCAGCTCGACCCCAGCCGCCGCGCCGCCCGCGTCACGCGCCAACTCGCCGGCTACTTAGCTGGGCTGAGCACCCAATTGGAAAAAGCTGGCCACCCGTCCGATGTGGTGGCGCAGTTCCTAATGCGCTGCCTGTTTACCATGTTTGCCGAGGACGTGGAGCTGATTCCGGCCGATTCATTCAAGGGGCTGCTAGGCTCTTACTCGGAAACGGAGGAATTGAGGGGCTACCTGCCGGATGCGTTGGAGGGCTTGTGGGCTGTGATGGATAAAGGGGGATTTTCGCCGGAGCTGCGCAAGAAACTGCGGCGCTTTAATGGGCAATTATTCCACGAGGCCAAAGCGTTACCCCTGAACGCTGACCAAATTAAGTTGCTAGAGCAGGCCGCCGCCGCCAACTGGACGGAAGTTGAGCCGGCCATCTTTGGCACCCTGCTAGAGCGGGCGCTTGACCCAACCGAGCGCCACAGCCTCGGCGCGCACTACACGCCCCGCCGCTACGTCGAGCGCCTGGTGCTGCCCACGGTGATTGAGCCGCTGCGGCGCGAGTGGGCCGCTGCGCAGGCGGCTAGCGCCACCAAGTTAGAGGAAGGCAAGGGCAAGAAGGCCGTGGAAGCTGCCCGCGAGGAACTGCTAAAATTCTTGCGCCGGCTTACGTCAGTGAAGGTGCTGGACCCCGCTTGTGGCTCTGGTAACTTTCTGTACGTGACCCTAGAACACCTGAAACGTTTAGAAGGCGAGGTGCTGACGACGCTGGCGCAGCTGGGCGGTTCCGGCCGCCTGGAGCTGGGCGACGGGACGACGGTAAGCCCCCGGCAGCTGCTGGGCATGGAGCTGAACCCCCGCGCCGCTGCTATTGCCGACGTGGTATTGCGCATTGGGTACTTGCAGTGGCACTTGCGCACCCACGGCCTCACGCAACTAGCGGAGCCACTACTTGACAACTATCAGAATATCAAGCAGCAGGACGCCATATTGGGCCACAACGCCGATTATAGCAAGACGTGGCCGGCCGAGTGGCCAGCGGCTGATTTTATTGTGGGTAATCCGCCTTTTGTGGGCGATAAAGCCATGCGCCGGGCGCTGGGCGACGACTACGTGACCAGCTTGCGCAAAACCTACGCGGGCCAGGTGCCCGAGTCGGCCGACCTGGTGATGTACTGGTGGCAGCGGGCCGCCCAACTGGCTGCCAGTGGAAAGGTGGAACGCTTCGGGTTTATTACTACTAACTCTATCACTCAGACGTTTAACCGTCGGGTAGTGCAGGAGTTTCTAGCTGATGCCGCGCAGCCGGTTTCGCTCGTCTATGCCATTTCGGACCATCCGTGGGTTGATGCAACCGACGGGGCCGCCGTGCGCGTGGCGTTCACCGTGGCCGAGCGTGGGGTACTGCCTGGCTCGTTGTTCCAGGTGGTGCAGGAAACGGCGGCCGACGATGACGCGCACGACGTGCTGCTGATGGAAACCGTTGGAACCATCAATTCTGACCTGACCGTGGGGGCCGACGTGGCCAACGCGGTAGCCCTACAGGCAGCGGCTGGCTTGTCGAACGTCGGAATGGGATTGTATGGGGCTGGTTTTCAGGTAACCCCGGCCGAGGCAGTGGCGCTAGGGCTAGGTAAGCTGCCAGGGCTAGAGCAGCATATTCGCCCCTACCTCAACGGCCGCGACATGATGCAGAAATCCCGTGGGCTAATGGTAATTGACTTGTTTGGGCTGACTCCTGACGATGTGCTCGACCGCTACCCGGCTATCTACCAGCGAGTTCTTGAACTGGTAAAGCCGGCCCGCGACGCAACCCAGGACAAGAGTACCCGCGAAAAGTGGTGGCTATTCGGCCGCCCTCGTTCGGAACTGCGCCCCGCCCTGGCTGGGTTGTCCCGAATCATAGTAACTACCCAAACGGCTAAGCATCGGGTATTTATGTTTCTGGATGGAAAAACGATACCCGACAATAAGCTATTTGTAGTTGCCTCAGATGCAGCTTACCATTTAGGCGTATTGTCGAGTAAACAGCACGTGATATGGGCAATGGCAACGGGCGGTTGGTTAGGTGTTGGGAATGATTCTGTTTACAACGGTACTCGCTGCTTTGACCCCTTCCCCTTTCCCATTGCTACTGAGGCCCAGCAGGCTAAGATTAGTAAGCTAGCTGAGCAGCTGGACGCCCACCGCAAGCGCCAGCAGGCCCAGCACCCCGGCCTTACGCTCACCGACCTTTACAACGTGGTCGAAAAGCTGCGCGCTGGCCAGGTGCTCAATGCAAAGGAGCAGATTACCCACGAGCAGGGGCTAGCGGCCATTGTGCTCAACCTCCACCACCAGCTCGATGCCGCCGTGGCCGACGCCTACGGCTGGCCGGCCACGCTCAGCGACGCGGAGGTGCTCACGCGCCTGATGCAGCTCAACCAGCAGCGGCTAGCCGAAGAAGCGGCTGGCACCGTGCGCCACCTACGCCCCGAGTACCAGGCCCCCGGCCAGCAGGCCGCCTTGGCGTTGCCGGCGACCGCCACCACTGCCACAGTGGCCGCCGCCGCCACGGCCCAGCCGTGGCCAGGTGAGCTGGCCCAGCAAATGCTAGCCGTGCGCGCCATCATCCAGCAGGCAGCCGGCGAGGCCCTGAGCAGCGACCAGGTAGCTGCCCGATTCCGGCGCACCAAAGCCGATAAGGTGAAGCCCTTGCTCGATATGCTGGCTGTATTGTCACAGGTGCGCTACCTAGAGCCCCAGGGTACCTACGCGGCCTAGTATCGAAGAAGCCAGTAGTAAACGCAGGAGCCCCGCAAAGTCATTTGCGGGGCTCCTGTCTGTTTGGGCCGGGGGTAGCTCAGCTACTTAACGCCCAGGCGTTCCGCCGTGTAGGCTCCCACGTTCGACACCTTCCCGTCGTTCACTTGCAACTTAATCTGGTAGAGGTGCTTGGTGATTTCCGAAGGGCTCAGCGTGCGCAGGGCCGCAATAGCCTGGTCTTTGCGCAGGCTGAAATCATTGACTAAGCGACCGAAAAGAGCTGTTTCCTGCTCGTTGTAGTCGATTTCGGTCGTTTTTGGGGTGTATACAACCGTAAATTCCAACTCCACGACCTTCCGGCCCCGCTTGATTTCGCGGTAGGTGAAGGCCAGGTCGGTAGCCGTGTTGATTTCCTCAGCTGGCTTTAATACGTTGCGCTTAACGTCGGCATAGAGTGGGTACTTGTCTTTGCCAGTGTCTTTGTCCGTTAGTCCAAGTTGTATCTTAAGCTTATCTAGTGAGATGCGAAACACCTTATTAGGTAAGTGCTTGTACATGGAAAAGATTTCGTAAAACCGCTTGGCATAGATGCTATTCAGGGTGATGGCCAAGTCGAGTTGGAAAGTAGTAAAGTGGGTTTTCAGGTACCCATAGAAGGGTCTGATTTTCGGGTCTATCGAGATTTCCAGGGTGCCGGTACCCTTGATGTACTGTACCGAGGAAAAGAAGTGGGTTTGCAGCAAGTCGCCGTTTGGTAGGTCAGCCTCTAGAACGCGGCCCAATAATTTCTTGGTGATGGCGCGCAGACGGTCATACTTGATTTCCTCCCCCGTTCGCTCACGTAGCTCCACAGTCGAAACGTAATAGAGCTGACTTGGTGAGTCAGTCGGCTGCATCTCACGCATTGCCAGATAAAGGATGTTCTTTTCTAGTTTGGTTAGCTCGTAACGTGCCGAAGTAAGGACGTTGGATTGCCACAGTGTGACAGCCTTATCAGTAGATTTTTCAGGTTCCAATTTGTCAGCAGAAAAATGGTGCTGCCACGAATGTATGAGTGTTTTTTATGAGTACCATTTTACAACTCATATTTGTAGGACAAAAACTCATAGTTGATTTGCTGACATTAGGACAAAAACTCATAGTTGACGGACATTTTCTTATAGTTAGAAGGGATAAGCTCAACCGCACTAGGACAAAAACTCATAGTTGACGGACAAAAACTCATAATAGATGGGATAACTCATTGACTGTCAAGGGCAATTTTTTCTAAATATGGAAGTGTTTGGTTTTAAGATCTAAAAAAAAATTTCACAAGATTTGGAAACGCGCGAGGGAAAGGCAAAAAAAGGGCTTTTAGAGCCTGTTCTGACCCGTTCCAACTATGCGGAAATGTCCGTCGAGCGACGCAAAAACAGCCAAAAAAAGAAACGCCACCAAAACCAAGCTTCGCACACTAGGGCGCGGCGCGTCAGATTTATAAACATTTAGTAATCAATAGTTTATTTGCTAAATAGTTTAGTTTATGTACTGCTTTGGGCGGGCATGTACTTTTATCTCACTTTTGCCCTTCCAGCGTATTTAGCAGGCCAGATAAGCACGACACCCGGCACATAGCCACAGTGTTGGTAGGGTCGTATATTTGCTCAGTCAGGTAGCCCTTGGGTTTCAGACAAACGGCGGCCAGCACCGAAGTACTGACCGCCGCTATCCTAAGGATGCCCGAGCCAGTGGCTAACCACTGCTCGAACTGCTCCCCCTAGTGCTGCCTTAAGCAGTTCCAGGGGGATGCGAAACCAACTAGCCTGGCCAGCTGGTTTCACTTTTGCACGTTTACCCATTTTCGTTCGGGAGTAAGGGTGCTCAATCCACCCACTTCCTGAAGCCCTGGTTGTGTCAGCAGCCGGGGCTTCATCTTTTCAGACGATGCGTTGGCGGGGTGACTACCGTGCAAGTGTAACGAAGATAGAAGTTGCTTGGTAGTACCCTAGTTTTTTGGTAGTTTTAAACTACTGATTAATTATGTGCTGTCTATGGGAAGGCCACGCAAAGAGTTGACCGGGGATGCTGCCGAACGGAAGCAGATGCACTTTTTACTAGAGGGTGCAGACTGTGTAGAGTGGCGTAAGATGTTGCGTGAGTTAGGGGGAGTAGAAGCGGAACATGCTCGTAATGCCCTGCGCGCTTATATGGTCAGTAAGCGGCCGGATGGTCTTTCTAAGTAACCAGCTAGCTTGCCCAGGTGCTCCCAAAGTAGTACCTTAGTAGCCCGTCAGAGTCTCGTTCAACGTGTTTCGCAAGATGTGTTTTGTGAATCGCGCTTCGCGCAATCCCCAAAACCCGTTCGCCCGTTGGGCTCACTACACTTGCCCCTTCGGGGACCTTTCAATGGAAGCACTTACCCCTGCCGATTCCACTCCCCACCGCCCCCGCAAGGGAGGCCGGAAGGCTGGCCCGCTGGCCGAGAAGCAGCGCCACGTCGTCAGCGTGCGGCTCACTGATAAGGAGCACGAGCGCCTGAACCGCGAGGCTGAGCGGCATCACTTGAGCCAGGGCGAGGTGCTACGCTCGGTCTGGTTGAAGCAGGACACGGCCACGAAGCTGGTGGCCCCGCCGACCCCCGAAGAGGCCCGACTATTGGTGCAGCTCGCCGGCATGGCCGCGAACCTGAACCAGCTCACCAAGCTGGCCCACTTGCAGCAAGACCAGCGCACCGGAGCTACAACGGTGCTCGGGCAGATGCACCACCTTCTGAAACGCCTAGCGCCGGATGCGTCATGATTGGCAAGGTGAAGGTGAACCAGTCGTTCGGGGCCATGTGTCAGTATGTGCTCCAAGAAAAGACCCCCGATAAAGGGGCCGAGGTGCTGGCTGCGCACGGGGTACGCACCGACAGCGCGGCCCATATGGCGGCCGATTTTGACATGGTGCGGGCCATGCGCCCAGGGCTGGGTAAGGCGGTGCTGCACGTCGCGTTGGCCTTTCCGGTCGAGGAAAAAGAGAAGGTGACCAACGAGGTAATGGGCCGCATTGCCCACGACTACCTAAAGGGGATGAAAATCGACCCCGAGAATACGCAGTGGGCCGTAGTGCGGCACCAGGACAAGACCCACCCGCATATGCACCTAGTGGTAAACCGGGTGGACTTAGACGGGCAAACAGTTAGTGACCAGTTCGTACGCTCGCGCAGCGTAGACGTGTGTAAGAGCATCGAGCAGCAATACGGCCTGATAGTGGCCGACCAGGTGGGCCGCAAGCAGGCCCTAGAAATCGGCCCGACCCCGGCCCAGGCGAAGGCCACCACCCCCAAAGAGGAACAGTCGGCCGAGTGGAGCCGCGCCCGGCAGGACATTGGCCGTGCCCTAGGCTACACAGCTGGCCAGGCCCGCAGCTTTGACGAGCTGCGCGAGGCGCTGCGCCCGCGAGGCATTGAGCTGGAGCTGACGCGGCGCAAGGACGGGAGCCCGGCCGGGGTGGTGTTTGAGCAGGACGGGCACCGGGTGAAGGGCAGCCAGGTGGGCCGCGAGTACAGCGCCGGCAACCTCGAAACGGGCTTTGCCAAGGCCCGCGAGCTAGGCCAGGACCCGGCCCAGGCGTGGCAGCAGGTGGGCCAGGACTACGCGCTGGCCAAGTTGGCCGAATCCTACGCCCATGCCAAGCAGGAGCAGGCCCGCCAGCAGCCGAAACAAGACAAATCGCAAGGCATGGAGAGGTGATACTAACCGCCCTATTTTACTTACTAGACTATGCAAGAGCTACTTGACGACATTAAGGCCCTGCGTCGGGGCATCGAGGCCCTAAATACCCGCAGCTTGGAGCAGGGCAAGCCCATTAGCCGCGCCGAGGTAGACGAGGTGTTGGCCATCGTAAAGCAGGGTACCACGTTTTCGGTTGATTATAAGGGAGTAGCAGCGAATATCCAACCGCATTTGGCGACCCCTGACACCATCGCGGCGGCGGTGACGAAGGGCAGCCAGCAACTCGCCCAGGTCATTGACCAGATTCCGCGCAGTGTGCCCTTAAAGGATAAGGTATGGGGCTTTACCAGCATACCCGTCGCGCTGTCCATGATGGGGATAGTTCTGGTTTTCTTCACGTTCAGTGCCTACTCGTGGAAGGAGAAAGGCGCCGCCGAGGCAAAAGCGGAGTTGCTTGAGCAGCAGCAAGCCGAGCGAAAAGCCACCTATGATTGGTTGAGTAAGGGCTACGTGGACCTAAAGGATGATAATCCGAAAGCCGCTAGGAAGTATTTCCCACAGAAATAACCAGCTTTTAAACAGTAATTTACCTGAGCTATACGCCCCAATTTCACGAATAGGAACAGACGCCCGCGCTGCGGTGGAAAGCGGTACGGGCTAGACCCCG
>NZ_JALBGC010000001.1 GCF_022631375.1 Hymenobacter cyanobacteriorum | reverse complement strand
TCGCGCCCGCGGCCCCCGCTCGTACCTTCCCGGCCCGGCAACAGCGGCGCCAAGCGCGCCCATTGTGCGTCGGTGAGCATTGTTTCCATTACCCAAGCTAACAATCACTGTTAACACTTCCTAGTTGCCTGTCATCCTGAGCGCAGCGAAGGACCTTATCACGGTTGAGCAATTCGTTCAATCGTGATAAGGTCCTTCGCTGCGCTCAGGATGACAGACGATTATTGAGAACCGTCACTTTAAGCGTGAAAATTCAGCCCGTGGATGGTGGCCACTACCACGCCGGTTCGCACCACGAAGTCACCGAAACCCTCGCCGAGTTGGCGCTTGGCGGCGTAGGCGGCCAACAGCGGGGCGAGCTCACGCAGGATGCCATCCTCGTCCAGCATTTTGCGGTAGAGCTTGTTGAGGCGCTCGCCGGCGTGGTTGGCTCCGAGGTAGAGGTTGTAGCGGCCGGGAGCCTTGCCTACCAGCGCGATTTCGCCCAGGTAGGGCCGGGCGCAGCCATTAGGGCAGCCCGTCATCCGAATCAGAATACCCGCCTCGGCCAGCCCGTAGGCGCGAATCACGGCATCGAGCTTATCGAGCAGCTGGGGCAGGTACCGCTCGGCTTCGGCGAAGGCCTGCGAGCAGGTGGGCAGGGCCACGCAGGCCAGCGCGTTGCGGCGCAGGGCGGTGAACTGCTCGGCTTGCGGGGCCGCGCCGTAGCTTTCGAGGATGGCCTGAATGCGGACGCGGTGCGCCGGCTCGATGTTGGCCAGAATCAGGTTCTGGTTGCCGGTGAGGCGGAATTCGCCGGTGTGGAAGGCGCTGATTTCGCGTAGCGCGGTTTTGAGGCGGTAGCCGGGCCGGTCGAGGACGCGGCCGCCTTCCACGAACAAAACCAAGTGGGCCAGACCGTTGGAGGCAATGCTCCAGCCAAAGGCGTCGCTGGAGCTGTGGAACTGGTAGGGACGGGTTTCGGCCAGCTCGTAGCCCAGGCGCTGGTGCAGCTCGGCCACGAAGGCAGGTAAGCCAGCGCGGTCGATGGTGTACTTGAGGCGCGAGAGCTTGCGGTTTTCGCGGTTGCCCCAGTCGCGCTGGATGGTCACGATTTTCTCGCACACGTCCACCACGTTTTCGGTGGGTACGAAGCCGATGAGGTCGGCGAGGCGAGGGTAGGTCTCGGGCAGGCCGAAAGTCATGCCCAGGCCGCCGCCCACGGCTACGTTGAAGCCCAGCAACTGGCCGTTTTCCTCGATGGCGATGAGGCCGATGTCGTTCGAGAAAATGTCCGAATCGTTGTAGGGCGGCAGCGCCAGGGCGATTTTGAACTTGCGCGGTAGGTAGGTTTTGCCGTAGACGGGCTCTGCGTCGTCGGTGGCTTCGGTGGTGTTTTGCAACTCACCGTCGAGCCAGATTTCGTGGTAGGCCGTGGTGCGCGGTGTGAGGTGGGCGCTGATATTGGCGGCTACGGCCTGCACCTCGCTGTGCACCACCGACTCGTGCGGGTTCACATTGCACATCACGTTGCGGTTCACGTCGCCGCAGCCCGCGATGCTGTCCAGCAGGGCATCGTTGAAGCCCTGGATGGTGGGGCGCAGGTCGCGCTTCAGCACGCCGTGGAGCTGGAAGGTCTGGCGGGTGGTGAGCTTGAGCGTGCCGTTGCCGTAGGCGTCGGCCAAGGCATCCATGCGCTGCCATTGGGCGGCGCTGGCCACGCCGCCCGGCACCCGCACCCGAATCATGAAGGAAAACAGCGGTTCCAGCTTCTGCCGCTTGCGCTCAGAATCGAGGTCGCGGTCGGTTTGCTGGTAGGAGCCGTGGAACTTGATGAGGTGGGTGTCGTCGTGGTTCAGCGCGCCAGTGAGGCGGTTGTTGAGACTTTCGACAATGGTGCCGCGTAGGTAGCGGCTGGCGGTTTTGACGTGCTCAACTTCGGAGAGGTTGGGAGTTTGGGACATTGTTCTGGCGTTGGGCCTCACCCCCGGCCCCTCTCCGGTGGAGAGGGGATCCACGGCGGCGTGGACGTTACTTGTAGCACATGCTTTAGCTTGTGCGGCGTTGGGTTTGATTTCTTGAAATCAGGTAGCTGTCTTAGTGCTTGCACCGGCTGAGGCATGCACTATAATTAGATTGGCTCCCCTCTCCACCGGAGAGGGGCCGGGGGTGAGGCGAACGTTAATGCAGCACCGTGGCGTCGAAAACCACGCTCACGTAGTACAGCGCCCCAATCGTGGGGCCGGCGGCGTATTGGAAGTAGCGCTTATTCAGAATGTCCGTGCCGCCGAGCTTAATGGTGGATTTCAGCGTGGGCACGCGCAGGTTCACCTGGGCATCCAAAGTAGAATAGGCGGGCACCTGGCCGTTGGCTAGCGGGCTTTCCCAATAGAATGTGTCCTGCCAGCGCCAGTTCACGTTAAAACCGAAGTTTTTCACGATTTCGCGGTTGCCGACGGACACGTTGGTGGCCCATTTCGGGGTGTTGAAGCCGGTCACGAATACATCGGCTTGGTCATTCTTGGACAGGGCGTTGTAGTTCACGTTGCCAGCCACGGTGAACTTCTGGTAGAAGTTGTAGGTGAGGCCCAGCGTGGAGCCGTAGCTGTGGTAGTCCTGACGCGAGTTGGTGTAGACGCGGTAGCGGTCCTGGCGGGCGTCGCGGTTGGCGCGCAAGGCGGCCAGGGCGGCGGCATCGGAGCCCACAGACACCTGCTGGCCGTTGGCGTCCTTGGGCACGCTCACTTCCACCTGCCCCAGGAAGCCGGAGTAGACGTTGTAATAAGCGTCGGCGTCGATGGCCAGACGGTTATCGAAGAGCACGCTGCGGTAGCCCACTTCGTAGGCGTTGATTTGCTCGGGCTGCTCGGTAGGCAGGTTGGCGACTTTCAGTAGGTCGCGGTTTTGGGGCAGCACGGCGGCCTGGGCGGCGGTGCTGCCGGCGTTGGCGGCCACGTAGGCATTCACAGCCGCATTGAACTGGTCGATGCTGGTTCGGGTGTAGGAGTTCTGCAGGTAGTTCAAGCCCTCGTTCACGCGGGCGAGGCCGCCCACGCGGCGCACGTTGCCGTTGTTTACGAAGGACAGAGCCTCAAACAGCGAGGGGAAACGCCAGCCGTTTTGGTACGAAGCGCGGAAGTTGTGCTTCTCGGCCACGGTGTACACGGCAGCTAGGCGCGGGTTCACCTTGGCGGTAAATTCGGGGTTGTAGTCAACGCGCAAAGAGCCAGTGAGCTTCAGTTTTTCATTAAACAAGAGCTTAGTGGCTTGGCCGAAAGCGCCGTATTTCTTGTAGTACACGAAGTCGCCGCCGGCCTGATTCCGCTCGGCCAGGGGCAGGCTGAAATCCACGAAATTGTTGCCGTCAGGGATAATCTGGTACACGCGGGCATCGGCGCCGACCAGCAAATCCACGAATTTCACGCGCGGGCCCAGATTCCAGACGCCTTCGGTGTGGTAGGTTCGGCTATGCTGCGAAAGCGCCGCGCCGCCGGGCGTGGGTGCGCCGGCCACGTTCACGCCGCTGTCCCAGTTGTTGGTGGCTACAATTTGCGCTTTCAGCGCATCGAAAGCGAGCGTGCCGGGCTCGGCGCGGCCGGCATCGGCGGCGGCGCGAGCGGCAGCCATGGCGGGCGCGAGGGCGGTGCCGGCGGCCAACTGGTTCTGCAGCGCGGTTTTGAATTTGTTGCCCCACACGGTATTCGAGCCGTTTTGCAGGTCCAGATTCAGGGCCAGGGGGTTGAGGTTGTAGGAGTCGCCGGTGTTTTCGAGCAGAGTGTAGGCGCGCACCACGAAGTCCGCGCCTTTCAGCTCCAGCTTGTGGTTCTGCACGGTCACGCCATCGAGCTGAATCTTGTTGCCGCGCTGAAACACGCCGTCCATCAGCCCGAAGCGGTAGCCGTAGCTCAGCTCCAGCTTCTCGGTCAGCTTGTAGTGCAGGCTGGCATCGGCCTTGATGTTGCGCACGATGGGGTTCACCAAATCCTTCTCGTAGTAGCCGGTGCGCGTGACAGTAAACGCCTGGTTTTTGCCCTGGTAGGGGATGGTTACGGTCAGCGAGGAGTTGGTGTCATCGCCATAGCGGTTCCAGCGGTCGGCGGCCGGGTTGGCCGCGCCGGCCAGCTCGGGGAAGGCGGGGTTGGACGTACTAAGGCCCTGGGGGTTCTGGTCGGTCTGGTTGTTGGCCAGCCAGTCGGTGCCGCGCAGGTAGTCTACGTTCACCTTGTAGGCCCAGCGGCTGCCCAGTGCCTGGGCGTAGCGGATGGCGGTTTCGGTGAGGGCGCTGGTATTGCGGTCGGCGGCGCTGCCCACGTGGTTCACGCCCACTTTCTGGTACACGCTCAGGCCCTGGTAGGTGAAGGGGCTTTTGGTGGTGAGGTTGGCCATGCCGTTGATGGCGTTCATGCCGTAGAGGGCCGAGGCCGCGCCGGGCGTTACCTCCACGCTGGCAATGTCGAGCTCGGTGGGCCCAATGGCGTTGCCGAGCGGCACGCCCAGCGTGGCCGCCTGCATGTCGACGCCATCCACCAGCTGCATGAAACGGAAGTTGTTGGGGATGTTAAAGCCCCTCGTATTCGGCACCTTGAAGGTGAGGCTGCTGGTGAGCATCTGCACGCCTTTCACGTTTTCCAGCGCGTCGTAGAAGCTGGGTGCGGGCGTCTCCTTGATGGCGCGGATATCGAGCTTTTCAATGGCCACCGGCGATTTCAACCGGCTTTCCTCCACCCGCGAGGCCGATACCACGACCTCATTGGTAAGCACGCCCTTGGCTTCGAGCGTTACATTCAGCGGCTGGCTGCTGCTCAGGATTTCCAGCTCCACCGCTTCGTGGCCCAGCGCGTTGAACACGAGCGTAAACGGATAAGTCAGCTTGGCCTTGAGGGCGAATTTGCCGTCGCCGTCGCTCTGGGTGCCGGTGCTGGCGCCTTTCACGCTAATGCTCACGCCGGGCAGCGCTTCGTTGGTGCCCTTCTCGTGCACCACGCCGCTGATGGCGATAAGTTGCGTTTGGGCAAAAGCGGCGCTGAGGCTAGCCAGAAACAGGAGGAGGAAAAGGAGAAACGAGGGGTAATAGGATTTCATGAATCGGGGAGGTTGAAGTCAAAAATGAGTAGCTCGTAAGCGGGCGCATTCGACAACAACAGGGGGAACTAGTGGTGGAAGAGGTTTTCATAGATGGTTGGGGTGAGGGAAAAAAGGCGTCATGCTGAGCGTAGTCGAAGCATCTCGCGTGTGATAGTAATCCAATCGTCTGGGATTAGTGGTGGCACGCGAGATACTTCACTGCGCTCTGCATGACGGGCTTTTAGATTTTTGGCAGCGTTCTAATACACATCCTCCAAGTAGCGGCGCTGCTTGCGCAGGTGCTTCACGTAAGCCACCGCGTCCTCAGCCGACAGCCTGGCTTCCTGCTGCACCACCTGCGTGAGGGCTGCCTGCACCGCACTACCCAGGCGGTTTTTATCGCCGCACACGTAGAATTGCGCGCCATTCTCCAGCCAGCTGAACACCTCACGGCTATTCTCCAGCAGCCGGTCCTGCACGTAGATTTTCTCGGCTTGGTCGCGGGAGAAAGCCACATCAAGCTTCGCTAAGCCACCTTTTTTCAGGTGCTGCTGCCACTCGGCTTGGTACAGGAAATCGGTGGTGAAGTGCGGGTTGCCGAACAGCAGCCAGTTGCGGCCCGTAGCGCCCAGCTCCACCCGCTCTTCCACGAAGGCGCGGAAGGGCGCGATGCCGGTGCCCGCGCCCACCATGATGATGTCGGTAGCCGAATTTTGCGGCAGCTTGAAGTATTCGTTGGGCTCCACAAACACGCGCGCCTCGTCGCCCACGGCCACGCGGTCGGCCAGGAACGACGAGCACACGCCGTGCTTGCGGCGGCCGTGGGCCTCGTAGCGCACGGCACCCACGGTGAGGTGCACTTCGTCGGGGTGAGCCAGTAAGCTGCTGGCGATGGAATAGGCACGGCTGGGCAGCGGGCGCAGCGTGTCGGCCAGCAGCTGGGCAGTGAGCTGGTCGGTGGGAAAATCGGTGAGCAAGTCGGCCACATCGCGGCCGTAGAGGTAGGGCTGGAGGCGCGTGGTGTCGGCCAGCAGGCCATGCAGTTCGGCGTGCGGGGCCAAGGCGGCGTAGCGTTCCAGCACGTCGCGGGTGAGCACGGTAAGCTCGCGACGGCTGGCCAGGGCGGCGGCCAGCGGCAGGCTTTCGGCTCCCAGCTGCACCGGCGCGGAGTCGGAAAGACGGGCGGCGCGCAACACTTCTTCCACCAGCGGGTCGTGGTTGCGGGGGCGCACGGCCAGCGCATCGCCGGGCGCAAAGCGCAGGCCCGAGCCGGCCAAATCCAACTCTAGGTGGTACGTCTCCTTATCCGAGCCGCGCCCGTTCAGCTGGATGCTTTCCAGCACCCGCGCCGGCCAGGGGTTTTCGCGGGTGAACTGGTGGATGGCTGAATGGGTGGATGGCTGGATTATTGGATTGGTGGATGAGGCGGCGGAAACAGCCACAGTATCTACAGCAGCTACAGTGCCTGCAGATGCAACGACTGTGGCTGTTGCTCCCGCAATTTTCCCCAGAGCCGCCTCAATCCACTGGTCAGCGGCAACCTGGTAATCCACGTCCGCATCCACGCGGTTGAGCAGCCGAGTACCACCCAAGTCAGCCAAGCGCTGGTCGAAATCCTTGCCCGTCTGACAGAAGTGCAGGTAGCTGGTATCGCCCAGCGCCAGCACGGCGAAGCGCAGGTTCGGCAGCTTGGGCGCGCGCGGGCCGTGCAGGAACTGGTGCAATTCCTCGGCTGAAATCGGCGGCTCGCCTTCGCCGTGCGTGCTCACGATGACGAGCATATTTTGCTCCTGCGCCAGCTGCCGGGTAGGGTAGTCGTTCATGTCGCGCACCTCGGCGGTGAGGCCGCGCTGCCGCGCTGCCTCGGCGGCTTGCTGGGCCACTTTCTTGCCATTGCCGGTGTGCGAGCCGTAGAGGATAGTCAGCTTTTCGGCCGGGGCCGCCGCCACGGTGGGGACAGGCGCGACAGCTGCAACTGCCGCGCCGCCGCTGGTGGCTTGGCCGTAGAAATAGCCACTCAGCCACACCAGCTGCTGCGCCGATAAACCGGTACTAAGCTGCTGAAGCTGCGCCTCGTCGAGGTAAGGTGGAAGAATGGGGAGCGTGGACATAATCAGTTCAGATACAATCAGGTGGAGGCGACAGGTGGAAAGACTTATGCTCTAAGCCACTTTCGCGTAAGTCAGCAATTCTGGTAGCAGCTCAGTGCCTCTGGCATCTACTGCGGCGGACTGCTTCATCAGCCGCACCACGTCGCCCAACACAATCACGGCCGGCGCGCCCAGCCCGGCGCTGCTAGCCCGCGTGGCAATGTCGGCCACGGTGCCGGCCACCACGCGGGCAGTGGGTAGCGTGCCATTCTGGATGATGGCGGCCGGAACGTCGGCCCCGCCGTAGCGGGCAAACAGCGCCGCGATTTCCGCCAGCCGGCTCATACCCATCAGGATAATCGTGGTCACGCCGGGCGTCTGGGCCGCTTCGAGTAGCGCTGTCGAAAGCTGCTCATCGGCCGTGGTGGCCGTCAGCACCCGAAAGCCTTCACTCAAGCCCCGGTGCGTGGCCGGAATGCCCACGCTGCCCGCCGCCGCCACCGCGCTGCTGATGCCTGGCACGTAGTCGGTAGCCAGCCCGTGGGCTTCGGCGTACAGCATTTCCTCGCGCCCCCGCCCAAACACGAACGGGTCGCCGCCCTTCAGCCGCACCACGTGGCCGTGGCGGTAGGCCTGCTGCACAATCAGGTCGTTGATACCCTCCTGGGTGTAAGCCTTAAAGCCACTGCGCTTGCCCACGAAAATCAGCGGCACGCCGGGCCGGACGTGCGCCAGCAGCGCATCATTGGCCAGCGCATCGTAAAGCACCACATCGGCGGCGGCCAGGGCTTTGGCACCTTTCAGCGTCAGCAAATCAGGGTCGCCGGGGCCCGCGCCCACCACCGTCAGGCGGGGCAAAAAGAGTGGGGAATCAGCCATGATATTCAACAAATACTAGATGGAAAACACCGCTTCGGCGGGCACTTCCTCGGTGAAATACTCGGGGTCGGTGGCAGCGATAAGGCCAGCGGCCAGCGTGGCCCCGGTTTGCTCATCCACCAGGATGAAGGCGCCGGTCACGCGGTTCTGGCGGTACTCATCGGCCACCAGCGGCAGGGCAGTTTTCAGGCGCACCCGCACGATGTCGTTGAGCCGGGCCTCGTCGGTGCCCTGGCTTTCGAAAGTTTCGATGTTGGTTTTTTGGAGGATGGTGGTCACCGCCGCTTTCACCGTGGCAGCGTGGTGCTGCACCAGTAGCTTGCGGCCGGCACGCAAGGGCCGCTCGTCCATCCAGCACAGGGTGGCTTCCAACTCGCGCACCACGGCCGGGTGGGCGCTCACGGGCACAATGGTTGCGCCCCGGCTCACGTCCACATCATCGCGCAGCCGCAGCACCACACCCTGCGGGGCACTGGCCGCTGCCACTTCCAATTGGTTGACCTCAATGGCCTCAATCACCGTTTCCAGACCCGAGGGCCAGATGCGCACCCGGTCGCCCGGGCGGTAGGTGCCGCTCTGAATCCGGCCGGCGTAGCCCCGGTAGTCGGGCAGTTCCTCCGTCTGCGGCCGAATCACATACTGCACCTGGAAGCGCGGCTCATTCGGGTTGGCATCAATGGTAGCCGGCACGCTTTCAAGGTGCTCCAGCAGGCTGGGGCCGTGGTACCAGGGCAGGAAAGTAGAACGGCGCACCACGTTGTCGCCATTGAGCGCGCTGAGCGGAATGGCCACCACGCTCGGCAGCTTCAACTGCTCGGCAATGGCCGCGTAATCGGCCACTATTTTCTGGAAAATCACTTCCTCGTGGCCCACCAAATCCATCTTGTTCACGGCCAGCACAAAGTGCTGAATGCCCAGCAGCGAGGCCAGCAGCGTATGCCGCCGCGTCTGCTCAATTACGCCCTGGCGGGCATCTACGAGCACAATGGCGAGGTCGGCGTTGCTCGTGCCGGTCACCATGTTGCGGGTGTATTGCACGTGGCCCGGCGCATCGGTGATGATGAATTTGCGGCGCGGCGTGGTGAAGTATTTGTGCGCCACGTCGATGGTAATGCCTTGCTCGCGCTCGGCCTTCAGGCCATCGGTGAGCAGGGCCAAATCGACGTCGCCGCCGGTGGTGGCGCGGCGCTTTTCCAGCGTCGCCAGCACATCGAGCGACACCGAGTCGCTGTCGTACAGCAGGCGGCCGATGAGCGTGCTCTTGCCGTCGTCAACGCTGCCGCAGGTGATAAATCGGAGAAGGTCCATGTATTGGGGACTTGGGGACTTAGGGTCTTGGGGGCTTGGTTTTTGTTCTTGCAGGCTATGGAGTACCTCGGGTAATTAATTGATAAGCAGGTAGGGTTTTAGATGGCTGGGTGGTGTTAAAACCAAGGCCCGAAGTCTCTAGACCCCAAGTCCCCATCTAAAAATACCCGTTGCGCTTCCGGTCTTCCATCCCCGTTTCCGAGAGGTTATCATCCAGGCGCGTAGCCCCGCGCTCACTCACTTTGGCCAGCAGCAGGTCTTGGATAATATCATGGACCGAAGCGGCGTCGCTTTCCACGGCGGCCGTGCAGGTCGAGTCGCCCACGGTGCGGAAGCGCACGCGGCGATTCACAATTTCGTCGGTGTCGTCCAGGTTCAGGTGTTCGCTGAAGCCCAGGAGCTGGCCGCTGGGCAGTACCACGCACTGGCGCTCGTGCGAGAAGTAAATACCTGGCAGCTTGATGTTTTCGCGCTGGATGTAATTCCACACATCCAGCTCCGTCCAGTTCGAGATGGGAAACACGCGCACGTTTTCCCCTTTCTGAATACGGCCGTTGTAGATGTTCCACAGTTCAGGGCGCTGGCGCTTGGGGTCCCACTGGCCAAAGTCGTCGCGCACCGAGAAGATGCGCTCTTTGGCCCGGGCCTTCTCCTCATCGCGCCGCGCCCCACCGATGCAGGCGTCAAACTCAAACTCCTCAATCACATCGAGCAGCGTGTAGGTTTGGAGCGGGTTGCGGCTGGGGTATTTGCCGCCCGGCTCGTGCAGGCCGCGCTCCCGAATGGTGTCTTCCACGCGGCGCACAATCAGCTTTTCGCCCAAATGCGCCGCTAGCTCGTCGCGGTAATTGATGATTTCCTCGAAGTTGTGGCCCGTATCGATGTGCACCAGCGGAAACGGAAACTTGCCCGGCCGGAAGGCTTTTTCGGCTAGTCGGGTCAGGGCAATCGAGTCTTTACCGCCGGAAAACAAAAGCGCGGGTCGCTCGAACTGGCCGGCCACTTCACGTAGGATATGAATAGCTTCGGCCTCCAAACGGTCGAGGTAATCGAGATAAGCAGCGGTTGGCATTGGCGTAGGAAGTCATGGCCCGAAAAAATCGGGCGAAATGGAAAAACCGGAAGAGGGAGGGTGGGATAAGGCCCGCACGCGGTGCCTTTGGGGAAGAAAGTAGCGCCAGCGGCCCGGCCGCCAGCGCAGCGGTTTGGGCCTAGCCCGGCATTCGCTCCACCACCGGGTCGAGGCCCTGGTGGGCGGTGGTGGTGTGCAGGCCGCACTCCTTGGCCGCCGCATCTTCCCACCACCAGCGGCCGGCGCGGAAATCCTCACCCGGCGCAATGGCCCGGGTGCACGGCGCGCAGCCGATACTCACGAAACCCTTCTGGTGCAACGGATTAACGGGGATGCCGTTGGCCTGCGCAAAGGCTTCGCACTCGGCCCAGGTCCAGTCGAAGAGCGGGTGCACTTTGATGAGATTGTGGCCCGCATCCCACTCGGCCGGGTGCATGGTCTGGCGGTTCGCCGACTGCTCGGCGCGGATGCCCGTCACCCACACCTGCTGGTCGGCCAGCGCCCGGGAAAGCGGCTCCACCTTGCGGATGTTGCAGCATTCCTTTCGATTTTCGATGCTCTCGTAGAAGCTGTTGGGCCCTTTTTGGCGGGTCAGCTCCTCGATGGCTGCGCTGTGGGGGGCGAATACTTCGATGGGCTTTTCGTAGCGCAGCAGGGTCTTGTTCCAGGTCGAATAGGTTTCCTGAAAATTGCGGCCCGTATCGAGGGTGAAAACCCGGATGGGCAGTTCGTTTTCGAAGATAAAATGCGTGATAATCTGGTCTTCGAGGCCGAAGGAAGTGGAGAAGGAGACGCGGCCGGGGAAATGGTCGGCCAGCAGGGCCAGGGTTTCCGGTACCGAGCACTCGGGCAGGTAGCGGCGCAGGGCAGCGACCTGGCTTTCAAGGGGTAATGCCATGATGGGAAGGGGAGTTTTTCTCCGCAGAAAAAACCAGAATGGGCCACGAAGGCCGCAAAAACCCGCTACGCGTCGCGCAATGAATCAATCACCACAAAAGGGAAGCGGGGTGGCCGTCGCAACAGCCGCCGGAAGAGAAGCCCTAGTTCAACAACCAGCAATCGTCCCCAGCATAGCGGCCAGGGAGCAGGGCATGCAACAACACATCCGGCGCGAAGCGGCGAGGGCGGTGGGTTGCAGGCGGAGATTGATGGAGTTGCGCACGGCGGTTTTTATATCTCAGGACTTGGCACCGTTCCAACTAGTGGGGGTTGCCGGCGTTTCGTCGAGCCTGTCTCTCCGCGCCTCTGTATAAAAAGTAATAGCGCCTCTAAACGAGGGTTGCTGGGGGCAAATGTAAAGGACGAAAATGCGAAATGCCAAAATTTTATTTCGCTGCCATGAAACTGCCTGCCCCGCCGAAGGTTTGGCGGCCGTGTTTTTGCCGCGTAATTTGCCGTGCAACCCCTGAACCCAACGCGTGGTCTATGGGTTGCTTAAGCACTTTTAAGACCTCGTTTTCTGCATGGAAGCCCAGTCCATTTCCGCCTACGTCGACATCAATGCCCCGCTCGTGGAGCGCTGCCGTCTCAACGACCGCCAGGCCCAGGCCGAGATTTACCGCCGCTATTCCAAGGCCATGTTTAACGCGGCCCTGCGCATCACCGGCGACTACGCTGAGGCCGAAGATGTGCTCCAAGAGTCGTTTCTGAGCGCCTTTCGGGAGCTGAGCGGCTACAAGGGCGACTCCTCGTTCGGGGCCTGGCTGAAGCGGATTGTGGTGAACAAAAGCATCAATTGCCTGCGGCAGCGGCGGCTGGCGCTGGTGCCGCTGGGCGAGCAGCACCACGACGAGCCGGCTGAGTCGGCGTCGTACTCAGCCGAAGACGAAGCCGATACCCACTACCGCGCCGACGTGCTGCGCCGCTGCATTCAGGAGCTGCCCGACGGCTACCGCGTGGTGCTGAGCCTGTACCTGCTCGAAGGCTACGACCACCTCGAAATTGCCGGTATCATGGGCATTTCCGAATCTACTTCCAAGTCGCAGTACAGCCGGGCCCGGGTGCGACTGCGCGAACTGGCCGCCCAGCGCGGCCTGAGCTAAAGTTTATCCGCTATAAATCATTATCTAACCGTTCAACTACCCTTCATCCTTTTTCGCCCGACTGCGGTTTTCGTATAGCCCCGCAGCCCGCCCTGAACCTGGACGAATCGTGCGTCTGCTACTCATTCATGGATACCCCAAAAACGAATTCTCTCGAAAACTTTGTCGAGCGGCACCGCGCCGATTTCGACACTCACGAGCCGCGCCCCGACCTGTGGGCCGCCCTGGAGCAGCAGCTAAATGCCACCGCGCCAGCCATGCGCCTGAGCGACGAGCCTGCCGAAGCTGCTGCCCCGGCAGTGGTTAAGGAATGGGCTGCCCCGGTGGCTGCCCCGGCTGCTTCGGCAACGACTGCGGAAGCTGGCCGTGCCAATTGGTTTCAGCGCTACGGCGTGGCGGCGGCGCTGGCGCTGCTGGTGTTTGCGGCCGGCGCCAGCGAAGTCTGGAAGGCCCGCGTGGCCGGGGGCGAAGTTGCGAAGGTGGTCGTGCCCGCCGCTACGCTGGGCAGTGTAGCCAGCGGTGCCGACGATGCCTTGTACCAGGGCGGCAACCCCACATCGCTGACGGCGGCCGAGCACACCACCGGGGCCGACAGCCAGCTGGTACGCGCCGTGCGCGGCATGGAAGCCTACTACACCAACCAGCTGGCCCGCCGCCAAGCGGAGCTGAGCCAGCTAAGCGGCCCCGGCATGGTGGCCATGAATGCCGACTGGCAGCACGAGCTGGCCTCGCTCGATTCGAGCTACCGCGTGCTGAAGCAGCAACTGCTGCAACACCCGCAGCCCGACGCCGTGCTCACGGCCATGAACCGCAACCTGCAGGTGCGCCTCGATATTCTCGACCGCCAGCTGAACCTGAGCAACACGCCCGCCGAAGCCGACCCCAACGCCGGGGCCTACGTGCTGGCCGATAGCCGCCGCGCCGAATGAGCCAATACACGGTTTTTCGCAAGGTGTGCGGGCTGAGCCTGGCCGGCTTGCTGGCTGGCTTCCTGGCCCAACCCGCTGCTCAAGCCCAGGCGCTGGCCGATGCTGCGCCCGCGGGCCGCTGGGTGGCCGTGGGGCCGGGCGTGGCCGTGCACATCATGTCGCCGGAAGCCCGCCGCGCCGCTGAGGCGTTGTTTGGCAGCACCGCGCCTGCCGAGCAGCAACCCGCCAGCCAGCAGGAGGGACCACAAAACCCCGCCACCGACCAGCCCGACGGCCCCGAAACTGCCGCCCAACTGCAGGTGGAGCAGCGCCGCCGCATCAGCCGCTCGTTTGCGGTGCCGAAGCAGGGGCGGGCTTTCTCGCTCGATACCCGCTACGGCCGGGTGCAGGTGAACACCTGGGGCAAATCCGAAATTAAAGTAGATGCCGAGCTGGTGGCCCGCGCCGAAACCGATGCCGGCGCCAAGCAGGTGCTGGAATCGCTGGGCGTGCAGTGGCTCGACTACGATGCCCGCACCGGCGGCGTGGCCGTGAGCACGCAGTTTGGTCCCGCCCTGCGCGGCCGGGCCGGGGGCTGCCGCTACCAGGTGAACTACACCGTGTGGCTGCCCCGCACCACCGCCCTGCGCCTCTACGACAGCTTTGGCGATGTGACGCTGAACAACGACCTGCGCGGCAACACCGAACTGGCCGTAGAATACGGCACTCTGCGCACGGCCCGCCTCGAAGGCCCGCGCAACCTCATTCGCATTGGCAACGGCGACTGCCGCATTGCCTTCGCCGGCCGCGCCAGCATCGATGCCAGTTACGCCCAGCTGCGCCTCGATGAAGGCACCACGGTGGACCTGCGCAACAACTATTCCGACGTGGACATCGGCACGGTGCAGGACCTGACGGTGCACAGCAAGTACGGCGACGTGGCCCTGGGCACGGTGCGCAACCTGCGCGGCTCGTCGGGCTACTCGCGCTTCACCATCGATAAGCTGAGCGAGGGCCTGGACATGGCCGTGCGCTACTGCCCCGATTTTGTAGTGCGCGACATGGGCGCCAACTTCCGCCAAATCAACCTCGACGGCGGTTTCAGCACCATTCGCCTGGGCTTTGCCGATGCGCCAGCCTTCCGCTTCGACGTGAGCACCGAGCAGGGCCAGCTGCTGGTTGATAAAAACCTGGTGCGCGTGCTTTCGCAGGAAAATGGCCCCCAGACCAGCGACGTGCTGGGGGTGTTCGGGTCGGTGCTGCCGGCCCAGCGGGCGGGCAACGTCAACATCAAAGTGCGTTACGGCACGGTGCGGTTCAGCAAGTAGTCGACGTATTGACGGTTTGGATACGCCTGTCATCCTGAGCGCAGCGAAGGACCTTATCACGTTCGAATTAATTGTTCAAGCGTAATAAGGTCCTTCGCTGCGCTCAGCGCTCAGCGCTCAGGATGACAGGCGTATGACGTTCTTTGGGTCAATGACTACCCGTCTCGCATTCTCGTTATTTCTGCTGGCTGCGCCCGCGCTGGCCCAAACCCCAGCTGCCGTGCCCGCTGCCCAATCCTCCACTCTGAAAACCTACGCCCTGCGCCTGAAGCCGGGCGATGACCTGCGCCAGCAGCTCACCGCCTTTGTGCAGCAACATCACATTGCGGCCGGCACCATGCTCACCTGCGTGGGCAGCCTCACGGTGGCCACGTTGCGGCTGGCCAATCAGGAGGGGCCCACGGTTTATAAAGGGCATTTCGAGATTGTGTCGCTGGTGGGCACGCTTTCCGTCAACGGCTCGCACCTGCACCTGGCGATTTCCGACAGCACCGGGCGCACCATTGGCGGCCACCTGCTCGATGGCTGCCGGGTGTACACCACGGCCGAAATCGTGCTGGGTGAGCTGCCGCAGCTGGATTTCCGGCGCGAAACCGATGCCACATTTGGCTACCAGGAGCTGGTAGTGCGGCCGGCGGCGAAACCGATTGCTGCCCCGCCGGCCGCGCCGAAACGGAAAAAATAGCCGTTGGTCAGGAAAAGATGAGCAGCGGGCGAAATCAATCGTTTCGGCTGCTTATCATTGTGGTAACGTGGGTGCCATTCCGCCGGCCCGAAGCCGGGAAACTGCCTGCTCTGCCTCCTGATTTTTTGTTTTATGTCGACTGCGATTTGTGGCGCTGCGCTGGCGCTGCTGGCGGGCCCGCGCCTGGGTGCGGCCCAACAAGCCCCCATTGCGTGGCTCCGGCCCGGCCAACTGGTGAAAGCGGGTATAGCTCTGCACAGACGGGAATCTTATTTCAAGGTCATTGCCAAGCACTAGGCCGGTCTGCCCGACGGTCTGCCGTATGCTAGCGCCTGGTGGAACGAACTGACCGTGTTGTGAAAGTGTGATGGAAAGTGCGCCGAAGCAACTGCCGCCGCACGCCGCGCCCTGACGCTGCAGCTCACCGATGGGTATTGCATAGGGGACAATAATGGGTAGCTGGAGGGACGTTGAGCAAATATTGAGCACATGGAAAAACGTGATGCAGAACGCCGCGAAACATCTTTACTACGTCACTCAGCCCCTCCGAATAAATGCGATAGTGACGGGCTGCATGCTTCGTTGGGCTTTGCATTCCGGTCATGGTGGCAACTAATCGCAGCCAGTACCAAATACCGCGACTATCCCCTAACTTTAAGTCGATTACGCTATACTCTTTCCTTATTTCATGAGCAAATACTCTCTACTACTCCCCGCGCTGCTACTGGCTGGTGGGGCCCGCGCCCAGGCGCCGGCCAGCCAGCTCCTCACGCAGATGCGCCAGCAATACCCCGGCGAAAAAGCCGTGTACCTGGAAATGCGCCAGGACCTGACCGTGGAAATCCGCAACGACTCGGTGCAGGTCGTTGACCGCCACCATGCCGACATGCTGCACCTGGCCGAACAGTCGGCCATGTACGCCAACGACCGGGTGTATAGCTCGCACTTCAACCGGTTGCAAAAGCTGGAGGCCCGCACGCTGGTGCCCAACGGCGAGAAGTTCAAAACGGTGAAAGTGACGGATTTCAAGGACAAGTTTGAAATTCAGTCGGGAGTATTTTTTGACGACACGCGCTCCGTTTCGTTCACGTTTCCGGCCGTGTCGCCGGGCGCGCGCACCGAAACCGATTACACCGTGCGCCACGTCGATGCCCGGTTTGTGATGCCGTTTTTCGTAGGCTCCTACGTGCCCGTGCGCCACGCCGAGCTCACCATCACGGCCCCAAAGGGCGTAATGATTGGCTACAAAACTTTCCACGCCGAAAACACGCCCATCAAGTACTCCAAAGAGGAAAAGGGCAGCCAGGTGGTGTACCGCTGGACAGCCGACAACCTGCCCAGCCCGCCCCGCGAGGAAGACAGCCCGGAAAGCAGCTACTACCTGCCGCACATCGTGTTTTTCGTGCAGGAGGCACCCGTGAACGGTCAGAGTCGCAAGCTGTTGTCGGGCGTGCCGGAGCTGTATAACATGTACGCCGACTTCGTGCGCCGCATCGACCGGCAGCCCAGCCCGGCATTGCAGCACCGCGTCGATTCGCTGGTGGCTGGCGCTGCGACCGAAGAGGAGAAAGTGCGCCGCGTGTACTACTGGGTGCAGGACAACGTGAAGTACATCGCCTTCGAGCAGGGATTGCGGGGCTTCATTCCGCACGATGCCGGGCTGGTGTACGCCCGCCGCTACGGCGACTGCAAGGACATGGCCAACCTCACCAACGAAATGCTGCACCTGGCCGGTGTGAAAACCGCTTACCTGACCTGGGTGGGCACCCGCGACCTGCCCTACAAATACGGCGAGCTGGCCACGCCCGGCGTTGATAACCACATGATTGCCACCTACGAGCCCACGCCGGGCAAGTATGTGTTTCTCGATGCCACCAGCAAGCACACGCCCTACGGCATGCCCTCGGCCATGATTCAGGGCAAGGAAGGCCTGCTGGGCCTCGACCCCAAAAACAGCCGCGTGGTGGACATTCCGGCCATGGATAAGGGCCGCAGCGGCGTCGACGATGCGTCGGTGCTGACCCTGGACGGCACCATGCTGCGCGGTACCGGCAAGCTGAGCCTAGCCGGCTATTCTAAAGTAAACCAGAGCTACGGCCTCGATGGGCTGGACCGCACCGATGAGCCCAAGTACATCAAGGCGCTGCTGGAGCGCGGCAACAACAAGTTCTTCGTCGACAAATACAGCATTGCCAACCTCGACACCCGCGACCAGCCGTTGAGCATCAGCTACGACTACCGCCTGCAGGACTACGTGCAGCAGGTGGATGACGAAGTATACATCAACCTGAGCCTGGAGCGGCCGTACGCCACCGACCGCATCGACTCGACCACTCGCAAGCTGCCGCGCTACAACGAATTCGCCCACACCGACCACACCCGCACCGAGCTGGTGGTGCCGGCCGGCTACGAGGTGAGCTACCTGCCGCCCACGGTGCAGGCGCAGGGCGATGCCCTCGGCTTCAAGGTGAGCTACGAGCAAATGGGCAACAAAATCGTCCAGGACCGCGAGGTGTACGTGAACTACCTGCTGCTTCAGCCCAAGCAGTTTGGCAACTGGAATTCGGTGGTGAGCAAACTCGGCAGTGCCTACCGCGAAGTGGTGATTTTGAAGAAAAAGAAAATTTAACGGTCATTCCGAACCTTCTCTGTCATCCTGAGCGCAGCGAAGGACCTTATCACGCTTGAACAATTAATTCGAACGTGATAAGGTCCTTCGCTGCGCTCAGGATGACAGGAGATAAACTACCTCCCCAACTCATGCGCCTTCCTTTCCTCGCCGTTTTCCTGCTGACTTCGGCCTCGCTTTCGGCCCAAACCCTGCCGCCCGACCTCATTCACGCCGGCTACAACTGGGACACCAAGCGCCATCAGCGCCTGCCCGTTTCGGCGGCCGAAGCAGAGCTGCCGGCCGTTGTGCTCCGCGATTTCACCAGCCTAGAGTATTACTACGATAAGGCTGCCAAAGACGTGCGCCTGTTCGCCACCGAGCACCGCATTGTGCGCGTGAACTCGTCCGACGGCATCGAGAACTACAACAAGATTGTGGTGCCTGTGCTGGCCTCGGGCGCGCCCGTCGACATCAAGGCCCGCACCATTGGCCCGCGCGGCGAGGTGCACGAGGTAAAGGCTGCCGACATGAAGGAGCTGAAGGACCAGGAAGGCGGCCGCGGTTTCCGCGTGTTTGCCGTGGATGGCGTAGAGAAGGGCTCCGAAATCGAATATTTCTACACCCGCGAGCGCCGCGTAAACCACTTCGGCAGCGAGATTTTGCAGAGCGACACGCCGGCCCACGACGTAACCTTCGAGTTGATTTCGCCCAAATCCCTCACCTTCGAAGCGCGGGTATACCACGGCCCGGCCATGACGCCCGACACCACCATGGCCGAACGTCGGGCCTTGCACCTGCACCTCGACAACGTATCCGGCCTGCGCGACGAGGCTTTTGCCAACGTGAAGGCCCAGCGCATGCGCGCCGAGTACAAACTGGCTTACATGGCCAGCAAGGGCCAGGTGCGTCAGTTCACTTGGGCCGATGCCAGCCAGTACGTGTACCGCAGCGTGAACAGCCTGACCAAGGACGAGGCCAAAGCCGTCACCAAAGTGCTGGAAGCAAGCAAGCTGGTCACAATACCCGTGCGCGTATTGCCGCTGCCCGACCGCATCCGGGCCGTGGAAAATTACGTGAAGCTGAATTTTAACCTCGAAGAAGGAGCCAGCGGCAACCTTGAGCAGATAGTAGCAACCCATAACGCGCCCGAAACCGGCTTCAGCCACCTAATGGCCGCCATTTACCGCGCCATGGGCATCGACTTCGAGGTGGTAGTGACCAGCAGCCGCGAAGCTGTGCCTTTTGATGGCACGTTCGATACCTGGAACTACCTCGACCACTTTGCTTTCTATTTTCCGGCCACCGGCGAGTACCTGGCTCCGAGCCGGCCCGACTACCGCTACGGCATGCTGCCAGCCGACTGGACGGGCGGCACCGGTCTGTTTATCAAGGGCGTGAAGCTGGGCAATGTGGAGTCGGCCGTGGGCAAGGTGAAGGATATTCCGGCCCTCGGAGCTGACCAAAGCTCGCAGGACATCGACGCCACCGTGACCTTCGCGCCCGACCTGAGCAACAGCACCATTCGCCTGCGCCAGACGCTGGGCGGCTACCCGGCGGCCGAAATCCAACCCTTCTGGACGATGATTCCGGAAGCCAAGCGCACCGAGATTCTGCAGGGCCTGCAGAAGTCGGTGGTGCCCGACGCGAGCAACTTCCAGATGCTGGAGGTGCGCAACACGGAGCGCGACATCAGCCCGCTCGACAAGCCCTTTATCGTGGAAGGCCAGATGGAATCGGCGGCGCTGCTCGACAAAGCCGGGCCGCGCTACCTGTTCAAAATCGGCACGCTGCTGGGCCCGCAAACCGAGTTGTACCAGAAGGAGGAGCGGCAGTTCGACGTGGAAAATGACAACAACCACCGCTACCTGCGCACCATCCGCTTCGACGTGCCGGCCGGCTACGCTGTGCGCAACCTCAACGACCTGAACGTGGACGTAAAAGCCGGCTCCGATGCCGCCAAGCCCGATTTCGACTTCCGCTCATCCTACGTGCAGAATGGCCAGACCATCACCGTCACCGTGGCCGAAAACTACCGCCAGCTCCGCTGGCCCAAAGCCGATTTCGAAGCCTTCCGCGCCGTGGTGAATGCCGCCGCGAACTGGAACAAGGTGGTGCTGGTGCTGGATAAGAAGAGCTAGTTGCGGCTACTTTAAAGACGAAAAAGAACGTCATGCTGAGCGCAGCCGAAGCATCTCTACTGCAGCAGTAATCCTGTTGATTGGATTGCGTTGCGCGGTAGAGATGCTTCGGCAAGCTCAGCATGACGTTCTTTACGGGTGCTTTATAGCAGCATTTCCAAATTGCCAGCCATGACCCCGACCACCACCGACACCCCGCAAGCCGCCGCCTTCCGCCGTCAGGTGCTGAACCCGCTGAAGCTGCGACTTTTCATGCTGCAAAAGCTGCCGATGGCCTGGCTGGCGGGCCTGCGCCTCACCCAGCTCACGCCGGAAATGGCAGCGGTGACCATTCGCTACAAATACCTCACGCAAAACCCGTTTCGCAGCCTCTACTTCGCCTGCCTGGCCATGGCGGCCGAGCTGGCTAGTGGCATTCAGGCCATGATGCACGTGCAGACGGGCGGGCCGGTTTCGATGCTGGTAACCGGCATTCAGGGCGACTTCACGAAAAAAGCCGTGGGCCTCATCACCTTCACCTGCCCCGATGGCGCGGCCATTGCCCGGGCCGTGGCCGAGAGCCGCGCTACCGGCGAGGGCCGCACTGTGGTATGCACCAGCACCGGCGTGGATGAAGCGGGCGACGTAGTGGCAGTGTTTCGGCTCACATGGTCGTTTCGGGCGAAACGGTAGGTGAATAGCACGCCGGGTTATCTGGTCAGAAAATAGAGCAGAGTAGCCAGCGCCAGCAAGCCGGCCAGCCCGATAATTCCCTTCAGGGTATCGAGGTGGCGCAAACGACGGCGGTGGGCCTTGGCGTCGGCTACCGGCAGGAAGTACCCGCGCCACGCATTATCGGGCGGCGAGAGGGCCCAGACTTCGGTGCAGGCTGCACAGCGATAGGCAACGTCCGGCTCGTAGAAATCGGCTGCGGTGGCGGGCTGCACCGCCACGCGGTGCAACTGCTGCCACGACAGTTTCTGGTGCAGCTCAGCTTCAAAAGCCTCGAATTTCCGATAGGATGGGAAGTTCGTGAATCCTGAAGAAAAGCAGTTCGGACACATAAAGAGCAGGGGGTTTTATTCCCGCACCGAAGTCAACACGTCCACCATGCCGTCTTCGCTCACCACCACGGCCAGGCAGGGGTAGGCCGAGCTTTCGATGTAGCGCAGGGCCGAGTTGTAGCGGGCCCCGCGGGTGCCATCGCCCCGGCCCGAGGCGCGACCGTCCAGAATCACGCCGATGGAGTAGCAGTAACCGTCGGGGTCGAGCAGCACGGCCCCGTCGATGCTGGTGACGAGGCGGGTGATGAGCGGCGTGAGCGGTACCGGCTCGATGAGCGTGCACTGCAGCTTGAGGCGGTCGGCTTCGGCCAGTGCTTCGGTGGTGATGACGAGGAGCGTGCCGTGCTTCTGGCGGCTGGCTTCGAGCACCACGTCCCAGAGGCGCTCCACTTTGGGCGCGTCGGCGAGCGAGAAGGTGCGCTTAAGGGCTTTGCGGAAGGCGGTGCGACTCAGGCGCGGGCGCGGCAGGCCGGGCAGGCCGTAGTGCGAGCGCATCAGCACGTGGCTGGCGTGCTGCAGCTCCCAGGCGTAGTGCGTCACGAAGTTGATGACGAACAAATCTTCGCGCACGGCATCGTAGTGGCCCACCTGGCGGCCCAGGGCGTACACGTTTTCACCATCCGAGAGCAGGTGCACGTCGGGCGTGGCCATTTCCAGCAGCTTGCGCACAGCGCGGTAGTCGGTGAGCTCGGTGGGGCAGGTGAGGGCGAAAATTTCCTCGATGTTGGGGTGGCCGCGGCGGGCCAGCAGCAGCTTGCCCACACCCTCGGCCCCTTCGTAGCGTAGGCTGCTGATGGTGTTGCAGGTGGCAAACAGCTTGGTGGTGGCCGGGTCGAGCCCCAGCGCCTGGGCGGGCGTATCGAGGAAGGTTTTGCCGGCGGCGCGCAGCAGTTCTTCGCTCTCGCGGGGCCGCACGAAAATGCTGGCCCCCGGCTCGGGCTCGCTCAGCGCTTTTACGCCTTCCTCGTTGAAGCGGTACATGGCGGCCAGCAGCAGCGACGGGGCCAGCGGCTTGCCATCGGTGTAGTAGCGGGCGGGCTGCAGCGAAGGGTAGGCCTTCAGCGGCTTGCGCAGCAGGCGCAGCACCGTCACCACAAAGTAGCCGTTGATTTCGACCGGCCAGCCGGCAAAGTGCACGTAGTTGCCCTGCTGCTCGTCCAGCGCATCGAGGGTTTCCTGCACGGCATCGCGAATGCCAATGCCCTGGTGCTTGCGCCGGATGGCGGCGGCGGGCACGTCGTCGCGGTCGCGGAAGGGCCAGGGCGTGGTCAGCTGCTTCACGCGGCCCCGGGCCACGGCGTCGGAGAAGGCTGCGCCGGGGAGGCTGGTATCGGTGGGCTCGATGCAGCGGGCGGGGTGCGAGTCGTCGGCGGGCAGGGCCAGCAGCAGCACGAAGGGCTTCAGGTCGTCGTCAAGCGCATCGAACAAATCCACCGCCAGGGCCTGTGCACCTTCTCGGTAGCGCGTCTGGTGAGGCCAGATTTGGGCGGGCGGAGAAAGGGTGACAGCGGACTTTTTGGGGGCAACGATGGAGCAGGCGGAGAGCATGGGCGGGGTGGGAGTGGAGGGGCGAAGAAACTACCCTCCTTACCAAGGAGGGGTTGTTCGAGCCGCAGGCTCGGACGGGGGTGGTGGCACCGCAGGGTGGCATTGAACGACTGGCGCGTATAATGTTTGGAGGGCATGCAGCCGCTGTTTTGCAACGCCTACAACCACCCCAATTTCAGCTGCGCTGAAATGTCCCCTCCTTGGTAAGGAGGGGAGTGTCGTTCTACAATTGAAACAGAACCGGCAACACCATCTTTTGCTTTATCGGCTTGCCCTGAAACATGGCCGGCTCCCACTTGGGCGCGGCTTTGATGAGGCGCAGGGCTTCTTCATCGAGGCCCGAGCCCAGGCGTTTTACGATGCGCGCATCGGTGAGGCTGCCGTCGGCCTGCACCACAAATTCCATGATGACTTTGCCCTGAATCTTGCGCTGGCGGGCCAGCAGGGGGTATTTCTGGTTCTTCTCAATCCAGTCGAAGAAAGCCTGGTTGCCGCCCACGGGCTGGGTGGGGCGGTCGGGGGCCACCACGGCGGGCCGGTTGGGGTTGGCCGAAGCCGCAATGTCGGCGGCCGGGGTGGTAATGGGCTGGTCCTTGCCGGCGCGCATTACCACCGTCGAGCCCGGCGACATCACGAACGACACGGGCACCACCACGCGCTGGCGCACCACCTGGCCGTGGTTTTTGGCCGGCGTCCACTTCGGGCCGCTCTTGATGAGGCGAATGGCCTCGGCGTCAAGCTCCGGCGCAACGGGGCTTTCCACCTTCACCTCGTTCACGGTGCCGGTTTTTTCTACCACGAAGCTCACCTTCACGGTGCCCTGCGCGCCGCGCTGCATGGCGGCGGCCGGATACTTCTGGTGGTCGGCCAGGAACTGGGCGTATTTCTCGGTGCCGCCCAGCGGCACGGCTGGCTGACCCACCGAGTCGTACACCTCGGTAGCCGAGGGCTTAGGGGGCATCTTGCGTTTCTGGGCCTGGGCCGAAAAGCTGACGCTGAAGAAACTAAGGCCGCCGAGCAGCAGGAGGGACGAGGATTTCATGGGGGTGTAGAAGGGGAGGTGGAGTGAGGGGGAGGACGTGATGGTGATAGAACGTCATGCAGAGCGCAGCATCTTGCCCGCAGTCACTAATCAATAATGATTGAATTGCATTGCGCGGGCAAGATGCTTCGCTGCGCTCTGCATGACTGTTCTGTAGTTTGTTCATTAAACGAAAACCAAGCCCGGCCTGGCCAAAACAATGCCGCGCCGGCCTGCAAATAACGACACCCCGCCGGCCCGATAAATTCACCTCTCGCCGGGATGACGTTATTTGACGCCGAATACTGTAAGCTCAACCCTAAAAAACACCGCCATGACCACCGAAAGCCGCGCCCCCGAGCCCGTTGGGGCCTACCCGTATACCCGCCGCGCGGGCAACCTGCTGTTCCTGTCGGGCGTGGGGCCGCGCCAGCGCGGGCAGCCGGCCATTCCCGGTGTGGAGCTCGATGCCGACGGCGGCGTGGTGCGCTACGACTTCGAAAGCCAGTGCCGGGCCGTGTTCCAGAACGTGCGCTACATTTTGGAGGAAGCCGGCGCGGAGTGGGACGACCTGGTCGACGTCACCGTATTCCTCACCAACATGAAGGACGACTTCCCGACCTATAATCGCCTCTACGCCGAGCATTTTGCCACGGCCCAGCCCTGCCGTACCACGCTCGAAATCAACTGCCTGCCCACGCCCATCGCCATCGAGCTCAAGTGCATTGCCGTGCTGAAAAGCTGAGGGCAGCCGGGGGTAATTAACGTCGTTTTAATGGCCGCGGCGCAACTCACGAGTGCCGCGACCGGTTTCAGGCACCTATGTACGTTCGTAAAAACCTGCGCTGGGGCGTGGTGTGGCGCCTCACGCGCCGCAGCCTCCTCGTTTTCCTTATCTATAACACGTTGGTGTGCCTGCTCTACGGGCCGCTCAACGTGCACGTGCTCGATATTCCGTGGCAGCCGGTGGCGCTGCTCGGTACGGCCGTGGCTTTTTATATCGGCTTCAAAAGCAACGGCTCCTACGACCGGTTTTGGGAAGGCCGGCAGCTATGGGGCAGCATCGTAAACACCAGCCGCGTGTGGGCCATCCGGGCTTTCGATTTTGTGCAGATGCCGACGGGCACCGCCGGGCTGGGACCGGTCGAGCTGGCCGAAACGCACCGTCGCTTATTGTATCGCCAGGTGGCCTGGTGCAATGCCTTACGCCTGCACCTGCGCCGCCAGACGGCCGAGCTCTGGGATACCGAAGTGGCGCCGTTCCTGCCCGCTGCCGAAGCCGCCGAGGCCAAGTTCCTCAGCAACCCGCCCACCCACCTGCTGCGCCGCCAGAGCGTGGAGCTGCGCGAGCTGGAACAGCGCGGCCAGATTACCGAGTTTCGGCAGGTGGCCATGATGCAGACGATTCAGGATTTGCTGAACGCGCAGGGCGGCTGCGAGCGCATCAAAAACACGCCGTTTCCGCGGCAGTTCGCGTTTTTTAGCTTCGTGTTTGTGTGGGTGTTTGCCGCCATTCTGCCGCTGGGCCTGGTAGAGGAGTTCGACAGCCGCGCCGCCCTGGGCCAGTACCATGTGTGGCTGATGGTGCCGTTTTCGGTACTGGTGTCGTGGGTGTTCAACGTGATTGAAATCGTGGGCCACACCAGCGAAAATCCCTTCGAAAACGACATCTACGACGTGCCGATGACGTCCATCTGCCGCAACATCGAAATCGACATCCGCGAGCTGCTGCAGGAAACCGAGTTGCCGCCCAAGGTGGAGGCAGTGCACGATATTATGTATTAGCGCGAGCGGATGGAATAAAACAAGTAGAACATCATGCAGAGCGCAGCGAAGCATCTTGCCAGCCACCGGTAAACTTACCGATTGAATTGCGTTGAGCAGGCCAGATGCTTCGCTGCGCTCTGCATGACGCTCGGAACTGCCCGTGCGGTTCTCCGTAGTTTTGGGACGATGAAACCTTCCTCACTTGCCCGGATAAGCCGCCTGAGCCTGCTGGCCGCTGCCCTAGTGGTGGTCCTGCCCGCGTGCCAGCCCGGGCAGGCGCGCCTCGCGCAGCTCGAAGCCGCCCAGCAGCAGCAGGCCCGTGAAATTGCGGCCCTGAAGCAGCAGCTAGCCGAAAGGGAGGAGGAAGTAGCCCAGCTCGAAACTTGCGTTGATGACCTGGAAAACACCGTGTATGAAGATGAGGATTCGGTGGCGTATGACGAGGAGCGGCCCGCCGGCCCGGTGGCTTTGTAGCCGCGTGGCCCAACCCCGCCGGGCCTTTCATGCGTTAACCAGGCCGTTACCCATCTTCGTTGCATGAACCAGCACTCGCGTCAGCTCCGCTACTTTTTCTCCGGCCAGAATTTCACCGATGGCGTGCGCATCACGGTGTCGATTCTGCTGCCGGCGGTGCTGCTGGGGCAGTGGGGGCACTTCGCCGAGGGCCTTACCATCTCGACCGGGGCCGTGTGCGTGAGCGTGACCGACACGCCCGGCCCGGCCGCCCACCGCCGCAACGGCATGCTGGCCGCGCTGGCCGTGGTGGCCCTCACGGCCGTGCTCACCAGCGTGGCCGCCCTCAATATCTGGACGCTGGCGCTGGAAATCGGAGCCCTGGCTTTCGCCCTCACCATGCTATTGGTGTGGGGCGCGCGCGCCGGGGCCGTGGGCACCGCCGGCCTGCTGAACGTGGTGCTGCTGCTGGCCCACCCGCCCACCCTGGCCGCTGCGCCGCTGCACGCGGGCCTGCTGCTGCTGGGCGGCCTCTGGTATGCGGGGCTGGCGCTGGTGGCCTACCAGGTGCGGCCCTACCGCCCGGCTCAGCAGGCGCTGGGCGAGAGCATTCATGCCCTGGCCCGCTTTCTGGAGCTGAAAGCCCGTTTCTACGAACCCCGCACCGACCTCGACGACGACTACCGCCAGCTCGTAGCCCAGCAGGTGGTGGTGAACGAGAAGCAGGAAGCCGCCCGCGACTTCCTCTTTCGCACCCGCCAGATTGTGAACGAAACCACCAGCACCGGCCGCCGCTTGGTGCTCACGTTCGTCGAAACCGTCGATTTGTACGAGCGCATCACCGTGGGTTACTACGACTACTCGGCGGTGCGCGAGGAGTTTGCCCGCACCGGCGTGCTGGCCGACGTGGCCCGCCTCATCCGGCACGTGGCCACCGAGCTCGACCACCTTGGCGTGGCCATTCAGGCCAACCACGCCTACCACGGCACCGGGCCCGAGCTCACCGCCGAGTGGGAGCGCCTGCAGGCCCGCATCAGCACGTTGGAAGCCGGGGCCGAACTGGGCACCAATACCCGGGTGCTCAAAAAAATTCTGGTGAACCTGCGCGACATCATCCGGCGCGTGGGCAACATTCGCCGCTACTTCGATGAGGCCCTGACGGCCGCTGCGCCCGCCGCCAGCCGCGCCGCTGAGCACCACCGCTTCGTGGCCCACCAGGAAATCGAGCTGCGCACCTTCGCCCAGAACCTGACCATGAGTTCGGCGGTATTTCGCCACGCCGTGCGGATGACGATGGCCTGCCTCGTGGCCTTCATCGTGGCCGAAACCCTCTGGCACGGCCAGCACAACTACTGGATTCTGATGACCGTGACCATCATGCTCAAGCCCGGCTTCAGCCTCACGCGTCAGCGCAACACCGAGCGCATCGTGGGCACGCTGGCGGGCGGCGCGCTGGGTGGGGCCGTGCTGTGGGCCGTGCCCTGGCCCGATGCGCGCTTCGCCATTCTGGTGGTGTTTATGATAGTGGCCTACAGCTTCCAGCGTACCAAATGCCTGGTTACGGTGGTGTTTCTCACGGCCTACCTGCTCATTATGTTTCGGTTTCTGGGGCTGGGCTTTCTGGGCGTGGCGCAGGAGCGCATCGTGGATACGCTGGTGGGCTGCGGCATTGCCTTCGGGGCGGGCTACCTGCTCTTTCCGAGTTGGGAATCGGAGCAGCTGACCGACTACATGGCCGCCGCCCTGCGCGCCAACCTGGCCTACCTGCGCCAGCTCGCCGACCGCCTCGCGGGCCGCCCCCTGCCGCCCCACGAGTACCGCCTGCTGCGCAAAAACGTGTACGTGAGCGGCGCCAACCTCGCGGCGGCCTTCCAGCGCATGCTGACGGAGCCCAAAAGCAAGCAGCACCACCCCGAAGAAACCCACGAATTCGTGGTGCTCAACCACATTCTGTCCTCCAACATTGCCGCCCTCACCGGCACCCTGCGCGAGGCCGCGCCCGCCGTACCACCCTTCCCGCCCGAAAGCCGCCGCGCCCTTACCAGCGCCGTGGCGGCGCTGGGCAAAAGCCTGGGCCGCATCGCGCCCGCCCCCGAGCCGCTGCCCGAGCTCGGCCCCGCCGAACTCAACGTGCCCGTGCTTACCGACGACAAGTCGTTGCTGGAGCAACTCACGTTTTTGCAGAAAGTCAGCACCGACATTGGCAAGGTGACGGAAGTGCTGGCGCGCTAACGTATAACCCGAGCCTACAGCAAATAGTCACGGGCGAACTGCGTGAGGGCCGCCACATTATGCAGCTCCAGCTTGTGCAGAATGTTGCGCCGGTGCGTGCCCACCGTGAACTCCGACAGCGAGAGCTGCGCGGCCATGTCGCGGGTGGTGAGGCCCTCGCAAATCAGGCCAATGATTTCCCGCTCGCGAGGCGACAGGCGCTGCACCCGGAGCAGGGCTTCCGAGTCGGGGCTGGGCGTGGGCGCGGCGCTGGGCAGCCGGCGCGGGAAGGTTTTCTCGCCCCGGCACACTGCCCGAATGGCCGCCAGCAACTGCCCGGCGTCGGCCGACTTGGGCACAAAGCCCCAGGCCCCGGCGGCTTCCACGCGGGCCAGCACCTCGGGCGTGGCCAGGGTGCTGAACACCACCACGCGCAGGCCGGGCCACTGCTGGCGAAGCAGCGGCAGCAGGGCGAACCCATCGGGCGGCGGCAGGTGCAGGTCGAGCAGCAGCACGTCGGCCGGAGCTGCGGTGGGCGGGGTGGGCAGCCAGGCTAAAAGCGCTGCACCCGAAGCCAGCTGGCCCACCACGCGCAGGTCGGCCTCGGTAGCCAGCAGGGCGGCCAGGCTCTGGGTCAGCATCTGGTGGTCGTCAACAATCAGCAGGCGGCATTGGGAAGGCATAAGGATGCGGAAAAGCAGCGAATGGGAAGGATAGGGCGCCGGCAGCGCTAGCAGGGCAGATGCACCACCACGCTGGTGCCCCGGGGCGAGGTATCGACGTGCATCTGGCCGTGCAGGTAATCGGCGCGGGCCTGCACGCCGCGCAGGCCAATGCCGTTGCGGGGCTCGTGAGGACCGTCGAAACCCCGGCCGTTGTCTTCAACCATGATTTCGAGGCTGCCGGGGCGGTGCAGTACCTGCACCCGCACCTCGGTGGCGTGGGCGTGGCGCACGGCATTGTTGAGCAGTTCGGCTGCGATGCGGTAGGTGGTTTGCTGCAGCGCGGTGGGCAGCTGGTCGATGCCTGGGTCGCAATCCGTTGTCACGACGGGATTTCCGTACAAATTGATGAGCTGGCCCAGTGCCTGAATGGACTCGCTGAGCGCCCCCAGGCCCGGCTCGGCCGGCAGCAGGGCGTGGCTGAAGGTGCGCACCTCGTCGCGCAGGTGGCGCAGCAGCAGCTCGGCCTGCTGGCCGGCGGCGGCGGCTTCGGGCGAGGTAGCCAGGGCCTTGCGCACGGCCGGCCCCTGCCAGGCCAGGTGCAGCGCCATCAGGTTGGGCCCCAGGGCATCGTGCAGCTCACGGGCCAGCTGCTCGCGCTCATCTTCCTGCGCCGCGATGAGGCGGGCGCTCTGCCGGTTGCGCAGGTTCAGCTGCCGCACGCGGAGCTGCGCATTCTGGCGCAGGGTGTTGCGGAAGCGGCCCGTGAGCAGCGCGCTCAGCACCAGCAGCTCCAAAAACAGGCCCCAGGCCAGCGTGTTGGGGTAAATGGGGGTGAAAGTCGTCAGGCCCAGGTGATTGAGCCAGAACGTGATGTAGCCCACAAAAAAGAAAAAGTACGTGAGAGCATAGTAGGCCGTGAAGCGCCGCCGCCGCCGCGTGAGCAGGCCCAGCAGCAGCACCACCCAGCCGTACACAAAAGTGCCCAGCATCAGCACCTCGCGCCCGGCGTTGAGGGCGTGCACCAGCGCCAGGCTATGCTGCACGGCCCACGGAAACAGCCCCGCATACACTACCACGAACCCCACCGACCCGCCCGCCAGCCAGTTGCCGGCCCGGTACAGCCCGCGCCGCCCGCTGCGCAGCCGCAAAAACAGCTGCATAATGCGAATGCCCACGGCCGTGGCCAGCAGCACGAAGTTGAACTGCCCCACCGTCCAGATAGCCCGATACAACCCCGCCGGCAGCACCCACGCATCCAGCCCGTCCTCCATCATCAAAAACAGCGTGACGCACACCACATAGGCCAGGTACCAGAGGTGAATGCGGTCGCGCAAGTAGAAATACAGCACCAGGTTAAATAAAGCACTGCTCAGGTAAAAACCCAGCAGCCACACCCAGTACCGCTCAAACGGAAAGCCCATTTCCCAAGCCAGGAAATGCTCGGTTGTTTCAATATAGGTGGGCAGGTAGATGCCGCCCGAGTGCAGGTCGATGCGCAGCAGCAGCACCGCTCCCTCGCCGGGGGCGAGGGCAAAGGGAAAGCTGAGCGAGCGGGCCGGGTAGGGGCGGTCATCGGCGGGCACCCACGAGGTGGCAGCTCCCAGCCGCGTAAACGTGGTTTCGCCCCGGCGGCGGCAGTACAGCGCCGCACTGTCGGTGAAGTTGAAGATGCTCCAGAAAAAGCGCAGCCGCAGCGAGTCGGCGTTGCGCACGGGCAGGCGTATCCACACGCGCTGGTGCATCAGGCCCAGGTTCAGGGTTCTGTGCCAGGGGCCGGGCCGGAAGCGGCCGGCGCGCCACTGCGCTTCTACCTGCTCAGGGTCGGCGGCTACGCCAAACGGCTCGGTGTAGTAGCGGTAGGCTTCGGAAATGTGCGGCCCTTTGGGGTCTTTCAGCGGCAGCGTATCGCGCAGTACGTGTGGGGCGGGGGCCAGCGTTTGCGCGGCCGCGCTCACGCACCAGCCCAGCAGGCACAGCACAAACAGACAAAACCGCATAAGCAAGTAGATGAATATTGCTGAAGCGGCAAATAACTATTAATTCACTGAATGTTCATCTGTGCGGGGAAAATAATTGGACTGGTTTGGTGGCTAGCCCGTCGGTTTGCTAGGCCCTGGCCCGCGCCGTTTGCAGCGTTTGCGATAGCCGCTGCAGCTTCTCTTCCAGCTCGGCGGCAGCCAGCTCGCACACGGCTTCAATCTTCAGAAACAGGCGGTGCACTTCGGCCAGGTTGTCGGCAGTAGCGCCGGTTTCATCCGCAATCAGGATGCCCGCCAGCGCCTGCAGGGCCTTGGCGTTGTCCTCAAACCGCGGGTTGATGCCCATGGTGGCAAACGTAGGAATGATGGAGTGCGTGGCCGATTTCAGCGCGTTCCACTCGTTTTCGGCAATGGCCTTTTTCATGGTTTGCACCAGCGGCGGAATCTCCTGCAGGTACAGGTAAATCATCTCGGCCATGCGCGCGTCGCTCTTCGTGATGCGGCGCAGGTAGTCGAAATTGACGCAGGTGAGCGGCGCGGCCGGCTCGTCCTCCACTACTTCGGCGGCCGTTTCCTTCTCGTAGCCCGAGCTTTTCAGGTACTTGATGATTTTACTGTAGAGCAGCTTGTCGTCGATGGGTTTCGAGATGTAGTCGTTCATGCCCACGGCCTTGCATTTCTCCACGTCCACGGTCGTCACGTCGGCCGTGAGGGCAATGATGGGCACGTTGGAATGCAGCTGCGTGCGGATGTACTCGGTGGCTTCGAATCCGTTCATCACCGGCATCTGCAGGTCCATCAGCACGATGTCGAAGTGCGTGGTGGCCATTTTTTCGATGGCAATCTGGCCGTTGCCGGCCACTTCCATCACGAAGCCAAAGTCCTCCAGCAGGGTCTTCATCAGCAGTTGGTTGAGAGCAATGTCCTCCACCACCAGAATTTTCACGTCCTGGAAACCGGTTTCGAGCTCCACGTTCAGGTTGATGTCGGCCCCGGCTTTTTCCAGGGTTTTGGCAAAGCTCAGCACGAAGCTGAACGTGGAGCCCGCGCCCACCCGGCTTTTCACATGAATGGCGCCGCCCTGCGGTTCCACCAGGTTTTTCACGATGGCCAGACCCAGGCCGGTGCCGCCATACAGCCGGCTGGTGCCGCTGGTGGCCTGCTGGAAGTTGTCGAACACCGAGCCCAGCTTGGCCTGCTCGATGCCGATGCCGGTATCCGTCACGGCAAATTCCAGAATGACCTTTTCCGCGTCCTGCACCAGCAGCCGCACGCCCACCGTAATGCTGCCTTCGCTGGTGAATTTCACGGCGTTGCTCACCAGGTTCAGGATAATCTGGTGCAGGCGCACGGGGTCGCCCACCAGCACCTCCGGAATCCGGTCGTCGTACTCCATCACCAGTTCCAGGTTTTTCTCCTGGATTTTGGTTTCGAACAAGTGCACCATCGCCGATACGGAGGCCGAGAGCTTGAACGGAATCTGCTCGAACGTCATGCGCCCCGCGTCGACCTTAGCCAGGTCCAGAATGTCGTTTATCAGCACAATCAGCGTGTCGCCGCTTAGCTTGATGGCCGTGAGATACTCCTGCTGCTTATCAGTCAGCTCCGTTTTCAGCACCACCTTCGTGAAGCCGATAATGGCATTCATCGGGGTGCGAATTTCGTGGCTCATGTTGCTCAGAAACTGCTGCTTGGCTTTTACGGCATCTTCGGCCAGGCCGGTGGCGCTTTCGGCTTTGGCCTGGGCTTCCTCGGCCAGCACGGTGGCGCGCTCGGCGGCGATTTTGGCCTCCGTCAGTTCCGTGGCGATGCGCTTCTGGTCGGTCACGTCGCGGGCCACAATCACCACCCCCAGCACGTGGCCCTCATCGTTCTTATACACCGAGCCGTTGAATAGCACATCGGTCAGCTTGCCGTCTTTGTGCCGCAGCGTCAGAGGCGAGTCGGCCACGGTGCCCTTGGCAAACACCTCCTGGTACACCTCGCGCGCCATCTGCGGCTCGGTGAAGTAAGTGAAGAAATCGGACCCTAAAAGCTGCTCACGCTCGATGCCGGTGATGTACACCGTGGCCGAATTCATGTCCGTAATCTTGCCCTCGGGGCTGATGGTCACGAGCGGGTCGCGGCTGGCCTCAATCAGGCTGCGGGCGTAGTTGGCAATGCGTAGCTCGGCTGCCCGCTTCACCTTCTCATCGTTCTGAAACGCCAGCTCCTTGTTGGCAATTACCAGCTCGGCCGCCCGCTTCTCCTTCTCATCGTTCTGGAAAGCCAGCTCAATGTTGGCAATGCCCAGCTCGGCTGCGCGCTTCTCCTTCTCGTCGTTCTGAAACGCCAGCTCGGTGTTGGCCACGCTCAATTCCTGCGCTCGCTTCTCCTTCTCATCGTTCTGAAACGCCAACTCCTTATTCGCCACGCTCAGCTCCTGCGCCCGCTTTTCCTTTTCATCATTTTGAAAGGCCAGCTCAGTATTAGCAATGCTGAGCTCCTGCGCCCGCTTCTCCTTCTCGTCGTTCTGAAAGGCCAGTTCGGTGTTGGCGATGCTCAACTCTTGAGCGCGCTTCTCCTTTTCGTCGTTTTGGAAAGCCAGTTCGGTATTGGCAATGCTTAATTCCTGCGCCCGTTTCTCCTTTTCGTTGTTCTGAAACGCCAGCTCCTCATTAGCCACACTCAATTCCTGGGCGCGCTTCTCCTTCTCATCGTTCTGAAACGCCAGTTCCTCGTTGGCAATGCCGAGCTCAGCCGCCCGCTTCTCCTTTTCGTCGTTCTGGAAAGCCAGCTCCGTGTTGGCCACGCCCAATTCCTGGGCGCGTTTTTCCTTCTCATCGTTCTGGAAAGCCAGCTCCTTGTTGGCAATCACCAACTCAGCGGCGCGCTTCTCCTTCTCGTCGTTCTGGAAGGCCAACTCTTCGTTGGCGATGCTCAGTTCGTCGGCGCGCTTTTCCTTTTCGTTGTGCTGGAAAGCCAGCTCCTTATTGGCAATGCCCAGCTCGGTGGCCCAGTTTTTTTCGGCCACTTCGCGGGCCACCAGCACGGCGCCCAGCACCTGGCCGTGGTCGTCCTTGTTCACCGTGCCATCAAATAGCACTTCCGTGAGGGTGCCGCTGGCGTGGCGCAGGGTGCAGGGCGCGTTGGTCACGGCCTCGTGGGCCATCACTTCGCCATATAGCGCCCGCACCGCCGCCGGCTCGGTGAAATAGCCGAAGAAATCGGAGCCGATGAGCGCCTCGCGGTCCACGCCGGTCAGCTTCACGGCGGCTTCGTTGGTGTCGATGATGTGGCCCTGCAAATCGACGGTCACCAGCAAATCCTGGCTGGCTTCAATCAGCCGGCGGTAACGCTTCTCGCTTTCCTTCATGGGGTGGTTTGGACTGGCCCGGAAGGCGAGTTTTTCGGTTGGTTGGTGTTGCCGGAGTTCGCCCGATGGCCGCAGCTGCTGCTACATCCGCCCGAAAAAGCCTGGAGTTTATTCGCTAAATGCTATCGAAGCCTAATTATTTCTTTTTCAGAAAAATGACTCTCATGTAAGGTACAGCTTTCCTAACGGGGAAACGCTCGCGGCGGACGCACTAGCGTCTAATTGATTCGGCTACCGGCAGGAGAGCAGGGTGTATAAGGCTTGGCAACAGGCCGTCATGCAGAGCGCAGCGAAGCATCTCGCGTGCTTTAAGTAAACTGTTTTTCTACGATTGAATACTGCTGCACGCGAGATGCTTCGCTGCGCTCTGCATGACGTTCTTATTGTTTTACTACAGCCGCATATAAAAAGCCCATCCGGACCGTCCAGATGGGCTTTTTGCAGTTGGTGGCCGGCTTATTTTGCCGCCTGTCCGTCCGGCTTCAGCGTGCGGCCCAGCCAGTCGAAAAATACCCGCTGCCACAGAATGGCGTTCTGCGGTTTCAACACCCAGTGGCCCTCGTTGGGCAAATACAGGAAGCGGCTCGGAATGCCGCGCAATTGGGCTGTGCCAAAAGCCTCCATCGCCTGGCCCTCGGGCACCCGGAAATCTTTGCCGCCGGTGATGACCAGAATGGGCGTGTCCCATTTGCCAACGAACTGCTGCGGGTTGAATTCCTGGTAGGATTTGTTGGGCGCAGCATCCCAGGGCGCGCCGCCCATGTCGTGCTTGGCGAAGAACATTTCCTCGGTGCTGGGGTACCAACTGGTGAGGTTGAAGAGGCCGTCATGGGCAATAAAGGTCTTGAAACGGCCTTCGTGGTGGCCGGCCAGGTAGTACACCGAGTAGCCGCCGTAGCTGGCGCCCACGCAGCCGCGCCGGTCCTTGTCCACGTAGGCTTCCTGGCTCACAGCATCAATTGCCGAGAGGTAATCCCGAATCGGCTGGCCGCCCCAGTCGCCCGAAATGGCGTCGTTCCATTCCCGCCCGAAGCCGGGCAGGCCGCGCCGGTTGGGCGCCACCACGATGTAGCCGTTGGCCGCCATCAGCTGAAAATTCCAGCGGTAGCTCTGGCTTTGGGTGATGGGCGACTGCGGCCCGCCCTGGCAGTAGAGCAGCGTGGGGTACTTCTTGGCGGGGTCGAAATCGGGTGGGTAAATCACGTACACCTGCATCTGCTTGCCGTCGGTGGTCGTCACGCGGCGGTCTTCTACCTTGCCCATTTTGATGCCGGCCAGCTCCTGTTGGTTGATGGTGGTGAGCGGGGTTTCCCGGCCGGTTTTCAGGTCGAGCCGCACAATGTCGGCGAAGGCCGACAGCGTGGTGCGGTTGGCCACGGCCTGGTCTTTCCCGACTAATTCAAAGGCATTGTAGTTCTGCGCGCCGTTGGTAATCTGGCGGATTTTACCGCCCTTGCTGGGAACCGCAAACAGCTGCTCGGCACCCGTGACGACGGACAGAAAATAGATAGTTTTGCCATCGGCGCTCCAGCGCACGTTGGCCGCGCTCAGCTCCGAGCCTTTGGTGATGTCGACGCGCTTTTTGCTGACGAAATCGTACACCACAATGCCGTTGCGGTCCGACTCGAAGCCGGGCGTGGCCATGCTCAGCCAGGCCACCTGCTTGCCGTCGGGCGAGAAGGCGGGCTCGGTGTCGTAGCCGCCCAGGCCCTCGCTTAGGTTCACGGTTTTCTGGTCGTGGATGTCGTAGAGGTAGATGTCGGAGTTGGTGCTTTCGGCCTCGGCCTTGCCCGTGAGCTTGCGGCTGGTGTAGGCGATGCGGTAGCCGTCGGGCGAGAAGGCCAGTTGCTCGCTGCCGCCATCCGGCATCAGCGGTGAGTCGAATTTCTCGCCGGGCATCAGGTCCTTGCCGTAGCCTTCGGGCTTGCCGTCGGCGTTCAGCGGCTGGAAAAACACGTGGCTGGCGAGGTGGTCGTCCCACACGTTCCAGTGGCGGTAGTTCAGGTCGTCGATGATTTTGGCATCGGCCTTGGGCAGGTCCGGAAACATATCGAGCGTGGTCGGGCTCGATTTCACGTCCTGCGTGTAGAGGATGAAATTGGCCTTCGGTGCGTATTTCAGGTTGCTCAGGCCTTGGTCGGGGAAGTCGCTCAGCTTGGCTTTGCCGCTGCCGTCGGCAGCCATTACGTACAGCTGGTCGGTGCCGCTTTCGCCCGAAATAAACGTGAGCTTGCCATCGGGCCGCCAGTTCAGGGTGTTTTCCGAGCCGGGCGTGTCGGTGAGCTTCTTCGGTGTGCCGCCGGCCACGGGCACGGTCCAGATGTCGGCGTTGCCCTTATTGTCGGCAATGCTGTATTTGGTGACGGTGTAGGCCACAGTTTTGCCGTCGGGCGACACCTGCATTTCGCCCAGGCGGCCCAGCTGCCAGAGCTTTTCGGGCGTAAGGCCCGATGATGGGGAAGGGGTTTGGGCGGCCACCACGAGTGGGAGCAAGGCCAGCGCGCCAAGAAAGAGCTTGTTCATGGGCGAAAATTACGCTTCACCCACCAACATTTCCCTAGTCATTCGCAAGGCCACACCTGAGGGGCGATACAAAAAAAGCCTCCCACAATCGTTTGCGGGAAGCTCTTTTTTGCGGGGTGACAGCCACTCGGGACGTTAGCAACGAACCAAGAAATTATTTATCGGCCTTCTTACGGCCCGAGCCGCCGGGGAGTTTTCCGCCGCCGTCATTTTTATTCACCGTGGCCCAGGCGCGGGCTTCGGCTTCCTCTTCCGGCACGCCTTTTTTCTCGTAGCTCTCCTCGATGTGTTCGGCCTGGCGCTTCTGTTTGTCGGTGTATTTCGACTTATCTCCCTGAGACATGGCAATAGGATTGAAGTGGAAAGAAACAGCCCGTGGTGGCGGACCACGCCGGTTTTTACGCAGGCGGCGGGGCCGGAGTTAGGTCGAGCTTAGTACCTTCGGGACCGGTTTCGGCCATTTTCCCATTCCCTATGCGCCACGTCGCCGACATTCCTCATCCCGCCGTCAAAATCACGCTCCTGGCCTGGAACGGCAAGTTTCTGCTGAAGCTGGAGCAGGGCAATCTCGAACAAACCTATAAGGTAGCCGAGCTCGACCTGCTCACCGGCTCCGATGCCGAGGTGCGCGAGCTGCTCGATGAGGAGTTTCTGGCCGCCGCCATTGCCCGCTTCCAAACCATGCGCGACGATTTGCAGGCCGCTTTCGACCGCCAGGAGCTGCGGTAGAGACGCATACTTGCGTCTCGTCGTTGGAGGATGCAAAAAGAAAATGAGGGGGCCAAACGGTGCGGACGACAAGACGCAATTATACGTTTCTACCCCCAGCCGGCCCAGCGTAGACCACCAGCGGCTGTCCGGTGAGCGGATTAAGAATTACCCGCAAATCAACTTCGAACACCTCGCCCAGCAACTCATCCGTCAGCGCGGCCGGCTGCTCGAGGATGCGGTGAATGCGCCCGTTTTTCAGCAGCACCAGCCGGTCGGCGTAGGCCAGGGCCAGGTTAATATCGTGCAGAATGGTGACGACCACGGCCTGCTCGCGGGCCAGCTGCCGCGCCACTTGCAGCAGCTGGTGCTGGTACTGAATATCGAGGCTGGCCACGGGCTCATCGAGCAGCAGCACGCGGCTGCCGGCCGCCGGCGGCTCCCAGATTTGGGCCAGCACGCGCGCCATTTGCACCTTTTGGGCCTCGCCGCCGCTGAGCGTGCCGTAGTCGCGGCCGGCAAAGCTGGTCAGGCCCAGCGTGGCCAGCGCCTGTTGGGCAATGCGCTGGTCGTGGGCCGGGGTGCTGCGGCCGTGGTGCGGGTAGCGGCCCATCAGCACCACGTCCTCCACCGTCATTGGGAAAGCCAGGTGGATTTCCTGCGACAGCACGGCCCGCGCCCGCGCCAGCGTGCCGCGGTCGAGGCGGTGCAGGTCGTGCCCATCGAGCTGCACCTGGCCCGTGGTGGGGGCGTATAGGCCGGCCAGCAGGCGCAGCAGCGTGGTTTTGCCCGCGCCGTTGGGCCCGAGCAGCACCGTTACCTCGCCCGGCCGGCAAGCCAGCGTGGCCTCGTGAAGCAGCGTTTTGCCCTGAACGCCGAAGGAAGCATGGTCGAGGCTAAGCACGGTTTGGGGAATGAGTTATTGGAGATAAAGAAGCAGAACGTCCAACGTCGAACGCCAATCTAGCGTCCGCGCAGTCGAAGCATCTCTACTGCAGCAGTAATTGATTACTTGCGCGGTAGAGATGCTTCGACTGCGCTCAGCATGACCGTTCAATAATGTCGCTAGCCGAGGCCCGCAATGCGGTGTTTCGACAGCAGCCACAGGAAAACAGGCGCGCCCACCACCGCCGTGAGCACGCCAATGGGCAGTTCGGCCGGCGCAATAATGGTGCGCGCTACGGTATCGGATATCACCAGCAGTACCGCTCCCAGCAGCCCCGAGCCCAGCAGCAGCGTGCGGTTGTCCGTCAGGCGCAACAGGCGTAGCAGGTGCGGCACCACCAGCCCCACAAACCCGATAACGCCCACCGTAGCCGTTGCCACCGCCACCAGCAGCGTGTTCAGCAGCAGCACCCGGTTTTGCAGCCGGCGCACGTCGATGCCCAGGTATTCAGCCTCATTTTCGCCCAGCTGCAGGGCGTTGAGGGCGTTGGCGTAGCGCAGGGCCACCAGCCCACCCACAGCGGTAACGGTGCCCACGAGGTACAGCGAGGGCCAGTCGGCGCTCGAAAAGCTGCCCAGGCTCCAGAAGGTGATGGAGCGGGCCTGCGGGTCGCGGGCAATGTAGGAGAGGAAGCCGGTGCCGCCGGCCGCCAGCGCGTTCACGGCAATGCCGGCCAGCAGCATCGACGTTACCGGCACGCGCCCCCGTCCGGCCGTGGCCGACAGCCGGTACACCAGCCCCGTGGCCGCCAGCGCGCCCACAAACGCCGCCGCCGGCAGCACCAGCGCCCCGAGTATCGGCACGTTGGCCCAGCTCAGCGAGTTGCCCAGCACGAATATCACGGCCGCGCCCAGCGCCGCGCCGGCCGAAGTGCCAATGAGGCCCGGCTCCACAATGGGGTTGCGGAAGAGGGCCTGCATCAGCGTGCCCGACATGGCCAGCGCCGCGCCCACGGCCGCGCACAGCAGCACCCGCGGCAGCCGAATCTGGAAGAATACGGCCCGGTGCAGCTCGGCGGTAGGGTCGATGGAGCCGGTGCTTCTACTCAGAAAACCGCCGATTTCCGCAAACGTGAGGGCCACCGCGCCCAGCCGCGCCGAGAGCACCAGCGCCACAAGCAGGGCCACGGCCAGGATGCTGAAATAGAGGCGGACGCGGCGGGGAGAGGGTTTCACTATGATGCGTGAGGATAAAAGATTAGAACGTCATGCTGAGCTTGCCGAAGCATCTCTACCGCAGTAGTAGATAATTGATTGCGCGGTAGAGATGCTTCGGCAAGCTCAGCATGACGCGCCTTATTCATCGTCTTTCAACTACTTCTTCTGATGAATCAGCTCCTGCAGCCGCAGCACGTTCTGGCCGGTGCGCGGGCCGAGGTACACCATGTCGTGCTCCTCGACGCGGTAGATGCGGTTGTTTTTGGCGGCGGGCGTGAGGGCCACGCCGGGCAACTGCTTGAATTTCTCCAGGCCGCCCTGCCGGTCGTAGCCGAAATCGGTGGCCAGAATCACGTCGGGCTGGGCTTCGGCAATCAGCTCGGGGCTGATGGGCTTCATGCCCTCGCTGGCGTTCAGCGAGTTCACGCCGCCGGCCCAGGCCACCATCTGGGTGCCCGTGCTTTTCTGGCCCATCGCCAGGTAAATGTTCTTCTGCAGGCCGTAGTGGATGATAACCACCTTCGGATGCTCGGGATATTGCTTGGCTTTGTCGGCGGCCAGCTGCATGTCGGCCGTCAGCTGGCGGGCCAGCGAGTCGGCCCGGGGCCGCTTGCCAAACAGGTCGCCGAGCTGCTGCAGCAGCTGGCAGGTTTCGGGAATGGTTTTGCTGGGCGCGAATTCCTTAACCGGGATGCCCACGCCGCGCACCTGCGTCATTACCGCTTCCGGGGCTATGTTACCATCGGAGAACACCACAGTCGGCTTCAGCGAAATAATGCCCTCAGCATTCAGCAGGCGGTGGTAGCCCACGGTGGGCAGGTTTTTGGCGGCAGCCGGATAGGTGCTCGACAAATCGACGCCGACGAGCTTATCGCCCGCGCCCAGCGCGAAAATCATTTCCGTCAGCTGCTTCGACACGGAAACGATGCGCTCGGCCCCGGGCGGGGTGCGGGCGGTTTCTTCGTTTTTGAAGCGGTTGCAAGCTACTGCGGCCAGCAGGAGAGTAGCGTAAAGGAGTTTTTTCATGAGATGGAATGGGAGGCATGGCATGGGAAAAGGACCGGAAAACGGCTGTCATGCAGAGCGTAGCGAAGCATCTTTACCGCGCAACTAAATATTGGCGCTTGAATTACTATTGAGGTAAAGATGCTTCGCTGCGCTCTGCATGACGAACTGCTGCATGACGTTCCAGAAACCTACCTAAAAGGTGTAATTCAGATTCGCGCCGGCGTACCAGTTGCGGGGCATGCCGGGGTTGTAGAAAGTGGGCTTGCCCGCGGGCGTGGCCTGGTTCAGGGCCACGGAGGCCACGTAGCGCACGTCGGCCATGTTGTCGAGGCCGGCGTACACGTCGTAGCCCAGGTGACCAAACAGCTTGTTGCGCACGCCGATTTTGCTGTTGAGCAGCCAGTAGGCCGCCGCGTAGCGGGCGTTGTTGTCGGTCATCGGGGTGCGGTCGGTGTACTGGGCCGTCAGGTTGAGGTAGGCGCCGAACCGGGTATCCACATCGAGCCCGCCCGTGAACAGGTTTTTGAACGAGCCCGTCACTTGCTTGCCAGCGAAGTCCCCCAAAATGCCCTTGTAATCCTTGAATTCGGCATCGGTGTACGAATAGCGTACAAACGGCCGGAGCTGCCGCAGCTGGCCGGCGGCCTCCGCCCGCACGAGGTTGCCCGATAAAGCCAATTCCAACCCTTTATACTCCGATGCCCCCGAGTTTACGTAATAGGTAACCCCGCCGCTGGTTTGCGCCACGAGGCCGTTTTTCACCCGCATGTAGAACAGTGTCAGGTCGTAGTCGATGAGGTTGCGTAGCGCCCGACCCCGCGAGCCCAGTTCGAAATTGTCGTTGGTTTCGGGCTTCAAGTCGGGATTAACGGGGCCGGTTGGGAGCGAAAGCTGGCTGCTGATGGGCGGCGAAAACCCCGTGCTGTACTGCGCGAACACTGAAACCAGGTTGCTGAATGAGTGCAGCACCGCCACGCGTGGCGTGTAGGTGGGTTTAAATTGCCGGTAGCCGGTCAGGCTCTGCGCTGGATTATTTCTGACGAGCAGGTCCTGAATGTCGTAGGTTACCACGTTGTAGCTCACGCCGGCCGTTACGGTCGTGTGCGCAGTTACGTTAGCTTCGGCCTGCGCAAACACGTTGGTTTGGGTCGACCTCACTTCCTGGTCCACGTTGGGAGCACCAGTTTCATTGCCCACGGTTTTCGAGAAGGTGTAGCGCTTATTCACGTCCTGGTTGGCCAGGTATTCGGTGCCCACGGCAAAGTGGGTGGCGATGCTGCCCAGCGTAGGCGAGTAGGTGAACAAGCTGCGCACGCCGCGCTTGCCGCGCTGGGTGTGGGTGTAACCGGGCTCCGCTGGGCTCAGCGAGTAGGAGTTGGATGTAAACAGCGTCGTCGTATTGGCGAAGTTGTTGGCGAAGCGGTAGGTGTGCGTGAGCCCCAGGCGAGTGATTTCGGCGTCCACGCCGATGTCGCGGTTTGTGTAGGCCGGGGCCGTTTTGGTGTAGCTGGTGAAGAAATCGGTGCTGTCCAGCTCGCCCGCGAAGTTGTCGTGCACGTTGGTGTAGGTGCCCAGGATGCTCACTGTCTGCTTGTCGCTCACGTAAAAGTCGCCAGCCACGGTCACGTAGTCCTTGCGGGTGTTGCTGTGCGCGTCGCGGAAGCCGCGGCTTTCCTGGTGGCCGTAGTTCACCAGCAGGTTCACCTTGTCGGTGCCCACACCGATGCCGGTATTGGTCCGGAACAGGCCGTATTCGCCCACCGTGGTGCCCAGCTGAATGCTGGTGCCCGGCGCCGCCTTGCGCGTCTGGAACGACACCACGCCGCCCAGCGTAGCCCCGTAAATCGTCGAGGCCGGCCCTTTAATCACCTCAATACGGCCTAGCGTGGTGTAGTCCAAATCATCGAGCGAAGTCGTGCCATCGGCTTCCGACAGCGGAATCCCATTCTGGTACAGCTTGATGCCGCGGATGCCAAAACGCCCATACGTGCCGCCAATGCCCCGAATCACGAGGTTCGACTGTGAGGCCACGCTGCGCACGTTCATGCGCACGCCGGGCACTTGGTTCAAGGTGTTTTGCAGGAAAATCGTGTTGTTGCGCCGCAATTCCGGCTCCGTCACGATGCTGAGCGCGGCGGGCGTTTCGAGCAGCTTACGCTCGGTGCCCGTGCCGTAGCCAATCACCTGCACTTCGCTCAGGCCGGTGTTGGAGGGCTCCAGGGTAATATTCAGCGGCGTGCCGGCGGCTTTCAGGGCCACTTCCTGCGGGCGGTAGCCCAGCAGCTGCACGCGCACGGCGCGGAATTCGGTGGGCGCGCTCAGCGAGAAACGGCCCTCGGCATCGGTAGCGACGGAAGTGGTTTGACCGGGTACAATAACCACGGCCCCCACCAAGGGCTGGCGGCTCTGCTGGTCGAGCACGGTGCCAGTGGCGGTGAATTGCGCCCAGGCGGGCACGCTCAGCAAGACGATTGCCGCCAGCAGCAGCAACCGGGTATAGAAAAATTTCATATCCAGAAAAAAACGGTTAGAACGCCCTGGCCGCCGGCCGTTTCGCATCGAAACAGTTGGTGGTGGGCATCAGCATTAATAAAAGGGGAGAGAAGCGCGTGCGGAAAGCACTCGCCCAAGGCAGCATCCGCTGGACGCATTGTTCCACGGGTGCCCATGCCGGAATAATAACGGCATAGCTAATGCCCGAAAATAGTCAATCAGTCAGTCGGTTAGGCGACTGTCACTTGCCGTGGTGGCGCGAAGGGTGCGCTGAGCGGGCGCGAACACGGCACAGCTGTGTACTCAGGGTAAAGCCGTTGGGCCCTCGTGAGCGCACGAGTGCTTGCCGGCGTTTCCGCGGCGGGCAACAGGTATAGTTTGGCCAGGTAATCCAGCACTTTCTGAGCCGACTTGCGGGTGCCGGCATCGGGCTGCGCAAACTCGCGCACGTGCTCGGCCAGGCTGGCCAGCAGGTGCTCTTCGCCGCGGTCGGGCCAACAGAAGTAAATGGTAGAATCGGGGCGGGCGTGCTGCCGCACCACGTCGAACAAGTGGCCCCGGTATGAAAACTCCCCGGCCTCGTGCCACACCAAATCGGTTGCTTCCGCGTGTTGCGCCACCGCCACGCGCACCAGCGCCCGGTCAGGCAGGGCCGCCCGTCGCCGGGCCTCGGCCACGCGCCGAAACTCGTGCTGCCGCCACAGCGCAACCGGGTACACCCCCACCAGATTGTAGAGGAACACGGCCAACAACGCAAAAACGGAAAGCTGCTTCAAGAAGAAATATTTGGGCCGTTAAAAATACAGCATAAATGGCGGCCTCGCACCAAAGCCCAGCCGCCAGCCGCCGAAATTGGCCGTTTCGGGCCGTACTTTTGGCCGGTTGATGGTCTTCTTGAAACCCGTTGTGATGTCTAAACTTTATCTGCTGTGCCTGCTGCTGGGTACGCTGCTGGCCCGCCCGGCCGCCGCCCAGCTCTACGACGTGCGCCCCGGCGACGTGAGCTATAATAAAAACCCGCGCCCGGCCTTCAAGGTGCAGGTCGATGGCACGGCCACCGACGTGCGCGACTTTTTCCAGAGCTGGATGAAGAGCAGCTACAACGTCAAATTCAAAAGCGGCGGCGTGCTGGGCTTCATGAAAAGCGACGTGCTGACGGCCCGCCAGACGCCCGCCAGCAGCATTTCGGGCAAGCTTGTCGACCTCTACGCCACCATCACGGCGCCGTCCGACTCGGTGGCTGAAGTATCGGTATTCGGTGGGTTCGACGATAACACGTTCTTCTCGCCCGACAAAACCAAAACCGAGTACGAGGCCTTGCGCACCATGGTGCAGAGCTACGCCGGGGCTGCCCGCCTGAATGCCTACCGCGCCATGGTGGCCGAGGGCGAGAAGAAAGTGAAAGCCTCCGAAAAGGAAAAGGAGCGCCTCGAAAAGGAGCGCCTGAGCCTGCAAAGCAACACCACGGCCAACCTCAAGCGCATTGAGGAACTGAAGAAGAAAAACGCCGAAAACCTCACGCAGTCGCGCGCCGACTCGGTCACGCTCATCGGCACCAACACGGTGCTGGAGCAGAACCGCCTGCGCCTGCAGCGCCGCCGCGACCGCCTCACCGCCCTCGACCGCAAAAACTAGCCCCGCGCCCGGCCGTATTGCCTCTTAATGGAAAACTCCTCGTCGCCCCTCGATACCCTGCGCCAGCTCAAGGAAATGCTCGACTCCGGGGCCCTCACGCCCACCGAGTTTGAGGCCCTGAAGCAGCGTCTGGTATTCACGTCTGCCGCGCCCGAACCGGCTGCCCCGAACACGCTGCCCACCGCAATTACTGCCCCGCCCGCGGCCCCGGCTCCACTGGCCAGCAACGCGCCGGTCCCGCCGCTGCCTGTTGAAACGCCACCTTTTGCTAATCTTCACTCAGCCAATGTGCCCGCTGTTTCGCCGGAAGCCAAAGCGGATGAGTGGGTCTTTGAACCCGCGCCCGAACCGGCCTTGACGCCTGAAGCGCCGGCGGCTTTTCCTGACCGCTCCGGCTACCCCGAGCCTGGCCCATTCTTCGACGATAGTACTCCCGATGTTGCCGGCCCGCCCGCCGAGCGTAATTCTTCGCTGGGCCTGGTGCTGGCCATCGGGGCCGTGCTGGTGTTTCTGGCGGTAGTGGCTTACCTGGGCTTCACGCGTCCCGCCTCCGAGCACATTTCCAGTACCAGCCAAACGGCCGCCGACTCAGTAGCCACCCCCATCGAAACCGGCCCGCAGGTGGCTCCACTGTCCACTACCACCGCCGCACCCGAAACCGTACGCGTCGCGCCCACCAATCCGGCTCCCGTCATTCAGCCCCGCGCAGCGGCTCCTGTAGCCGACTCGGTAGCCCCGGCCGTCAAATCACCGGTTGCTGATTCTGCTGGCAATCAATAGCCCGCCGCCAATAATGGCCGTGCTTGTCGGCTTATGGGCTAACGCCCAGCTGTTTCGGCCGTATGCAATACCCCCGCCTCGCTAGGCGGGGGTATTTTTTTGCTCTTTCTCCCCATACACCATGCTTTCTTCTCGTCCTTTTGCCGCTGGCAGCGCCGTGCTGCTGGCTACTACTGGCCTGCTGTTGGGCAGCTGCTCGTCGCCGGCCAGCAACGCTGATACCGCTGCCCCGCCCGCCGCGGCCGATTCTACGGCTACTGCCGCCAACCCCACTGCCCCGGCCAACTCGCCTCTGCAAGTGGTGGCCGAATTTACCGACCCGCAGATGGTGGGCGTGGCCGTGGAGCCGGGCGGCAAAATCTTCGCCTGCTTCCCGCGCTGGGACTACAACCCCGCGTACCCCATTGCCGAAGTCGGCCCCAACAACACCCTCAAGCCCTATCCCAATGCCGGCTGGTGCATGTGGAACGACTCGGTAAAATCGGAGCCCCTCAAGCACTGGATTTGCCCCCAGACTGTGCAAACCGACAAGCAGGGCATGCTCTGGATTCTGGACCCCGCCGCGCCCGGCCTCAAGTTCACCGTGCCCGGCGGCCCCAAGTTGGTAAAAACAGACCCCAAAACCGGCCAGGTCCTGCTCACCATTCCCTTCTCCGAAGCCGTGGCCCCGCGCAAGTCCTACCTCAACGACGTGCGCATCGACCTGCAGAACAACTACGCCTACATGACCGAATCGGGCATGGGCGCGCTGGTGGTTACCGATTTGAAAACGCTGAAATCGCGCCGCCTGCTGGCTTCGCATCCGTCGATGAAGGCCGAGAAAGGCCTGGTAGTGAAAGCCGCTGGCCACCCGATGCTCGATTTGCAGGGCAAGCCTGCGCAGTTCAACGTCGATGGCATTGCCCTGAGCACCGACAATAGCTACCTGTATTACTGCCCGCTCACTGGCCACAAGCTCTACCGTATCAAAACCGCCGCCCTGCGCGATGCCGCCCTCACCGACGCACAGCTGGCTCAGCAGGTCGAAACCGTGGGCGAAATTCCGGCCACCGACGGCCTCGAAATCGACGCGGCCAACAACGTTTACCTCACCTCCTTCGAAAACAGCGCCCTTATGCGCCGCACGCCCGCCGGCAAAATCGAAACCTTGGTGCAGGACGACCGCCTGCAGTGGCCTGATACCTACAGCCTCACCGCCGACGGCACGCTCTACGTCGCCACGTCTGCCATCCACAAAACGCCCACCTGGAACAAAGGCGTGGGCCAGCCCCGTGCCCCGTTCCGCATCTTCAAAATGGCGCTGCCGAAATAACGGGCGCATTTTGACCAACGAAAAAGCCCCGCGCTGCCTGAAGCAGCGCGGGGCTTTTTATATTGATAGTGAATAGTTTATCGGCTGGCGAAGGCGGGCCGCTCTTCTACCTTCTGAATCTTGACCCCCTTCTGAAAAATATCGAACTTCTCGCTCACGTGCGTCAGCACGTCCATGCAATGGCGGTGGCGGCGGTTCATGGTATCGTGGATGGTGTAAATGCCATCGAGCTCGGGCGAGATGCCGCGCACGCGCACCTTATCGCCGAAGTTAAACTTACCGCCCCAGGGCTTTAGCAAATCGCGCGACAGAGCCATCCAGCGCTTTTTGCTCCCATAGTGCGGTTTGATGCGGGAATTGTCGGCCGTCACAAACGGCTCGCTGTCGGTTTGGCCCGGTACGGCCTGGTAAGCAGTGGCCGTTACGGTGTAGGTCGGGCTGCGCACTACCAGCTTATTGACACGAGCTAAGCGGCGGCTTTTGAGGCGGGTAGTGCCTGCCGGGGCAAAAAATCGGGTGATGCTGGTGCTGGCCCGGGCCGCTGGTGCGGTGTGAAATAAGGGCGCGGCCAAGGCGGCGGCAGCCAGGACGATATCTATAAGTAGTCGTGCATTATTCATTAAAATAAGGTTCGTTCGTGCGCCATTGAGCCCGGCGTTATGGGTACTGCCCGGCCGTTTCAGGCTGGGCAGAAAGGTCTTAACGAATAACTATCCACATTAGTTTTAACTAAATAAATTATCCAATTGAAAACGCGCTTGCTAGGCCGTTTAGCTATAACATAGGCAAAAGTTTATATTGTGTCACTCCCTACGATGCAATTGTTCTGATAGGGTAAGGCCAACGGATTTGCTGCCGGCCCGTAACATCATGGCTAAGCAAACGGGCTATTTTCGATAACTTGACGCAGCAAGCAAAGCACACAGCAATAGATTTGGACATTCATGAAATTGACTGTCAGATTTATTCGTGTACCCGGGTGTAGGTTTTTGCCTGATTGTTAGGCGTAATACCTTTACGCCACCTTACTTAAGCTGAATTCCCAATGGACGCCTATTCCTATATCGCCAACGCCGACGCGGCGGCCATCGAAACCTTGTACCAAGCCTACCAGCAGAACCCGGAATCGGTAGATTTCGGCTGGCGCAAGTTTTTCGAAGGTTTCGATTTCTCGCAGCAGTTCCCCGAAGGCGCTTCGGTATTGCCCGGTGCGGCTCCGGCTGCCAATGGCACACCTGCTGCTAACGGCACTGCCGCTGCGCCCAAAGCTGCTCCGGCTGCTCCGCAGGCCGATGATTACGGCGTACTCAATACGTTGGCCTCGACCAACAATGCTCCCGAAGGCTTGAGCAGCGGCGAAGTTTCCTCCGATAAGGAAACGGGCGTGCGCAACCTCATCCACGCCTTCCGCAGCCGCGGCCACCTGCGCGCCAAAACCAACCCGGTGCGCGAGCGCAAAGACCGCAAGCCCCGCCTCGACCTCGCCGATTTTGGCCTGAGCGAAGCCGATTTGGATACAGTGTTTAAGAACGGGGAAGTGCTGGGCCTTGGCGGCCAGGCCAAGCTGCGCGACATTGTGGCGGCGCTGGAGAAGATTTATACCGGCGCCATCGGCTTCGAGTACATGTACATCCGCGACCCGCAGGTGCTCGATTGGTTCCGCGCCAAAGTGGAGCGCGACTCGTTGGCCTTCAACCCCGGCGTGGAGTACAAGAAGCGCATTCTCAAGAAGCTGAACGAAGCCGTCGTGTTCGAGAACTTCCTGCACACCAAATTCTTGGGGCAGAAGCGGTTCTCGCTCGAAGGGGGCGAAACGACCATTCCGGCCCTCGATGCCATCATTGGCAAAGGCGCGGAGCTGGGTGTAAAGGAAGTGATGATTGGCATGGCTCACCGCGGCCGTCTCAACGTGCTGGCCAACATCATGGGCAAAACGTACGAGCAGATTTTCTCGGAGTTTGAAGGCACTGCCGTGCCCGACCTGACCATGGGCGACGGCGACGTGAAGTACCACATGGGCTACTCGTCGGAAGTGGAAGCCAGCGGCGGCCAGAAGGTGAACCTGAAGCTGGCCCCCAACCCCTCGCACCTTGAGGCCGTGAACCCGGTGGTGGAAGGCTTCGTGCGGGCCAAAATCGAGCACCAGTACGGCGGCGACTACCACCAGATTCTACCCATCCTCATCCACGGCGATGCAGCACTGGCCGGCCAGGGCATTGGCTATGAGGTGACGCAGATGTCACAGCTCGAAGGCTATAAAACGGGCGGCACCATCCACTTCGTGATTAACAATCAGGTTGGTTTTACGACTGATTTTGAAGACGCGCGCTCGTCGATTTACTCGACTGATTTGGCTAAAATCATCGATGCGCCGGTGGTGCACGTGAACGGCGACGACCCCGAGGCCGTGGTATTTGCCGTGCAGCTGGCCACCGAATACCGCCAGCAGTTCCACGCCGACATCTTTATTGATATGGTGTGCTACCGCCGCCACGGCCACAACGAGTCGGACGAGCCCAAGTTCACCCAGCCCACGCTCTACAACCTCATCTCGAAGCACCAGAACCCGCGCGAAGTGTACAACGCCATGCTGGTGCAGCGCGGCGACGTAGATGCCGAACTGGCCAACCAGATGGACAAGGAGTTCCGCGATACCCTGCAGGCCCGCCTCGACATGGTGAAGCAGAAGCCGCTGCCTTATAAGTATCAGGCCCTCGAAAACGAGTGGCGCAGCCTGCGCCGCAGTACGGCCGAGGATTTTGAGCAGTCGCCCGAAACCGGTATTCCGGCTGAAGTGGTGGACAAGGTGGCCAAGGCCCTGACTACGATTCCCGACGGTTTCAAGCCCATCAAGCAGATTGATAACCTGCTGAAGGAGCGCCGCAACATGTTCTTCGAGAACTACGGCACCTGGTCGCGCATGCCCGAGGGCTGGATGCGCGACTACACCAAGAAATACGACGGTACCCGCGTGCTGAACTGGGCCGCCGGCGAGTTGCTAGCCTACGGCTCGCTCCTTACCGAGCAGCACATTGTGCGCGTGAGCGGCCAGGACGTGCAGCGTGGCACCTTTTCGCACCGCCATGCGGTGCTGCACGATGCCGAAACGTCGGCCCCGTACAACTCGCTCAACTTCATGGAGGGCAACAATGAGAAGCTGAGCATCTACAACTCGCTGCTGAGCGAGTACGCGGTGCTGGGCTTTGAATTTGGCTACGCCATGGCCAACCCCACGGCGCTGGTGGTGTGGGAAGCCCAGTTCGGCGACTTCGCCAACGGTGCCCAGACCATGATTGACCAGTTCATCGTGTCGTCGGAAAGCAAGTGGCAGCGCATGAACGGCGTGGTGCTGCAGCTGCCCCACGGCTACGAAGGCCAGGGCCCCGAGCACTCCAACGCCCGTCCCGAGCGATTCCTGCAGCTGGCCGCCGAGAACAACATCATCGTGGCCAACATCACCACGCCGGCCAACTTCTTCCACGCCCTGCGCCGCCAACTCACGTGGAGCTTCCGCAAGCCGCTGGTGGTGATGTCGCCGAAATCGATGCTGCGCCACCCGCTGTGCATTTCGCCCATCGAGGAGTTCACCGGCGGCCGTTTCCGTGAGGTTCTCGGCGATGATTTCGCCGAAGCCAAGAAGGTGAAGCGTGTGCTGCTGTGCTCGGGTAAGGTGTACTACGACCTGCTCGACGAGCAGCGCAACTCCAACCGCACCGATGTGGCCATCGTGCGCCTCGAGCAGCTGCACCCCTTCCCCAAAAAGCAGCTTGACGCCGAGCTGGCCAAGTACGGCAAAGCCAAAATCTATTGGGTGCAGGAAGAGCCCGAAAACATGGGCTACTGGAACTACCTGCTGCGCTTTATGCGCCGCGAGCTGGAGGACGTGGTGGCCCGCAAGCCCTCAGCCTCGCCGGCTACCGGCTACAACAAAATCCATGTGAAGGAACAGAAGGAACTGGTCGCCCGCGCCTTCGACAAGCCCAAGGAAGCCGTGGCCGACGATAACATCAAAGCCACTGCCGAAGCCGCCAAGAAGCAGGATTAAGAACTGCAGTAAGCTGCTTGCCACCTCTGGCTTCCTATTCTCATTCATTTTCAGAAAGACACCCTTTTCCGCCACCCTAGTTTATGGCCCTCGAAATCAAAATTCCCGCCGTTGGCGAATCCATCACCGAAGTCACCATTGCCAAGTGGCTCAAGCAAGACGGCGACGCCGTGAAACGCGACGAGGTTATCGCCGAACTCGAATCGGACAAAGCCACTTTTGAGCTGCCCGCCGAAGCCGACGGCGTGCTGAAAATCCGTGTGGCCGAGGGCGAAACCATTGGCATCGGCACCGTGATTGCCGACCTGGATGGTGCTGCCGCTGGTGCCGCGCCAGCGCCCGCCGCGGCTCCCGCCGCCAGCGCCCCAGCCGCCGCACCCGCAGCCGCCCCGGCTGCCGACCCCATCGCCAAGGGTGAAGAAAACCCCGCCGCCAGCGACCAAGCTGGCTACGGCGGCAAGCCCGAAGGTGGGGCTGCCCCAGCCGATGCCGCTCCGGCCACCATGCCCGCCGCTGGCGGTGGTTCGGTCGAAATGAAAATTCCTGCCGTGGGCGAATCCATCACGGAAGTGACGGTAGCCAAGTGGCTGAAAGAAGACGGCGCGCAAGTGAGCCGCGACGAGGTAATTGCCGAACTCGAATCGGACAAGGCCACCTTCGAGCTGCCCGCCGAAGCCGCCGGTACCCTGCGCCACGCCGTGAAGGAAGGCGAAACCATCAGCATCGGCGCCGTGATTGCGCGCATCGAGGGCGGTAGCGGCGCGGCTGCTCCGGCTCCGGCGGCAGCGGCTCCGGCCGCTGCTGCGCCGGTAGCGGCAATGGCTACCGCTCCCGCTGCTGGGGGTGCGGCTACCTACGCTACGGGTGTGCCTTCGCCGGCCGCCGGCAAGATTCTCGATGAAAAAGGTGTGGCCGCTGCCGACGTAGCCGGCACCGGCCGCGATGGCCGCATCACCAAGGAGGACGCGCAAAACGCGCAGGCTAAGCCGGCCGCGCCCGCACCGGTAGCGGCTCCGGCCGCTGCTGCTCCGGTGGCTTCGGCCCCGGCTGCTGCGCCCGCTGCGGGTGGCAGCCGCGAGGTGCGCCGCGAGCGCATGAGCAACCTGCGCAAAACGGTGGCCCGCCGCCTCGTAACGGTGAAGAACGAGACGGCCATGCTCACCACCTTCAACGAGGTGAACATGCAGCCCATTATGGACCTGCGCAACAAGTTCAAAGACAAGTTCAAGGAGAAGAATGGCGTGGGCCTGGGCTTCATGTCCTTCTTCACCAAAGCCGTGTGCATTGCCCTGAAAGAGTGGCCCGCCGTGAACGCGCAGATTGACGGCACCGACATCGTGTATTCGGATTTTGCCGACATCAGCATTGCCGTATCGGCCCCGAAAGGGCTGGTGGTGCCCGTCATTCGCAACGCCGAGCAGCTCAGCTTCGAGGGCATCGAGAAGGAAGTGGTGCGGCTGGCCGGCCTGGCCCGCGACAACAAGCTCACCATCGAGCAGATGAGCGGCGGCACGTTCACCATCACCAACGGCGGCGTGTTTGGCTCCATGCTCAGCACTCCGATTATTAATGCGCCGCAGTCGGCTATTCTGGGCATGCACAACATCATTCAGCGGCCCATCGCTGAGAACGGGCAGGTGGTGATTCGGCCCATGATGTACCTGGCCCTGAGCTACGACCACCGCATCATCGACGGCCGCGAATCGGTGTCGTTCCTGGTGCGGGTGAAGGAGCTGCTGGAAGACCCAACGCGGATGATGTTCGGCGTATAGTCAAAGCCGGTTTAGAATATTTCAAAGACCTGTTCTCTTATTGGGAACAGGTCTTTTCCGTTTTTGGGACTGTTTCCAAGATATAAAACGGGTTTGGAGTGTATTTTGTGCAAAAACAAGCCAATACAGTAATTGAATTATTATTAGAACCTGTACCTTTGTTCTCTTTCTACAAGAGTTGCTTTATCGATTATGGGAAAATTCATTACGCCGAATTGCCAGGAATGCCCAAATCGCAAGGGCCCCCTGATGGGCTGCTGCCAGTTGGAGGAACTGGACCTTATTTCGAGCAGCAAAGTGTCGCAGAGCTACCAGAAAGGGCAGCGCATTTTTCAGGAAGGCAGCCCGGTGCTGGGGCTGCACTGCGTGAACCAGGGCAAAATAAAGGTGACCAAAGCGAGCGGCGACGGCAAGGAGCAAATTACCCAACTGGCCAAGGGCGGCGACGTGCTCGGCTTCCAGGCGGTGCTGACCGAAACGCGGTACACCACCTCGGCCGTGGCGATGGATGACTGCGTGGTGTGCTTCATCCCGCGCTCCGACTTTTTCCGGGTGTGGCAGTCCAACACCCAATTTTCGGCCTCGCTGATGCAGATAATGGCCAAAGCCCTGGGCGCGGCCGAAGTGCAGATGCTGCACCTGGCCTACAAGCCCGTGCGCGAGCGGCTGGCGGGCGCGTTGCTGCTGCTGGCCCAAACGTTTCGGCGGGATGACGACGTGGAGCCCTTCAGCATCTCGATTGCGCGCGATGACCTGGCCTCGCTGGTGGGTACTGCCAAGGAAACGGCCATCCGGCTTTTGTCCGAGTTCAAGGAGGCTGGGCTGATTGCCGCCCGGGGCAGCGAAATCACTATCCTGAACCTACGCGAGTTAAGCCAAATAGCCTCGCGCTACGATTAGCGCACCAGCGCCGCAACTTTATTAAGGCCCCAGTGGAGCACAGTTGTGCTGCGCTGGGGCTTTCTGTTTTTTACAAGCATTTATCGGAATATTAAAATTTAAAATAAAATTAGTTTAGTTATATTAATTGCAAAGTGTATTGATGCGAAATTGACTTAAATCATAACGAAAAATGACCTAAGTCATTTTTATGAGGGCCGGATGAGTGGGAGCTTTGTGATAATAAAAACACGCAATTATTATTACGTAACTGCTGAATAAAACGGATTTAGAGTCGGAGACATTTTTTATCTGAATTACGGTTTAATCGATTTACAGCAAAGAAACAGTGGCCCTGCTGCTGCGCGAAAGCCCGACTGACATAAATGGGGCGGTAACTAAAAAATTATATTTCATAGGCCAGTTGAAATTTCTGTTTTCAACGGTTGATGCGCCTTTCAATCTCTGTTGGCAAATACAGTTTTAACTCGTGGTCAGGCGTTCACTGGCGAAGAATCCACCCCGGAAACCGCAATTTTTTAAGCAGCCGTTACCTAATTCGGTCAGCTCATTCTCAAGCATTTCAACTCAACCCATTTTCCTAATCCACCCAATTCTTATGGCTTACTCCACCAATTCGCCCGCCGGCAAAGTAGTACAAGATGTGTTGAACGACCTGCCAGGCCTGCTGGCTGTGGCCGTGGTCGACATTAACTCGGGCATGGCCCTGGCCTCGCACTCGAACTCGCCGAGCCTGAACCCCGAAACCGCCGCTGCTTACAACACCGAAGTGGTGAAGCAGAAGCAGAAGGCCATGTCGGCCCTCAAGCTCACCGGCGAAAACATCGAGGACATCCTCATCACGCTGTCCAACCAGCTGCACCTCATTAAGTTGGCCGGTACCAAGTTTATCTACCTGGCCGTGAATTCGCGCGACACCAACCTGGCCATTGCCCGCGAGGTGCTGCGCAGCTCCGCCGAGCAACTCAACTAATTCTGCCTGAAGGCCGGCGCGGGCCCGCGCCAATTGGCGTAACCGCGCCCGCTGCGCCCTATGAAAATACCCTTTCTCAAGCAGCTGCAGCGCTTGACGGGGCCCACCGCCCAGGAAGTGGAGCTGGCCGCCCCCGGCCCGGCCCGCGAACCCATCGAGCGCGCCATGCGGCACCTGCTGGCCGAGCTGCCCGACCTGCTGATGGCCGCCGTGGTAGAGGTGAGCACCGGCAAACCGCTGGCTACCTACACCGCCGAGCGCAGCCTGCGCCCGGCGGCCGTGGCCGGCTTCAACGCCGAGGCGGTGCGGCAGGTGCAGGCCTCGCTGCGGGCCATGGGCGCCACGGCCGAGCGGCTCGACGAAATGCTGTTTACGCTACCCTCGCAGCTGCATTTGTTGCATCTGGCCCCGAGCGGGCGGGTGTTTGTGTACCTCGCCGTGGAAAGCCGCGATACCAACCTGGGCATTGCCCGCGCCGTGATGCGCGGGGCCATTGCGCTGGTGGAGCCGGCGGCCACAACGGAGTAGTTAGGCCCGTGGCTGGCCGGTGAAGCCACAATATTTCTTTCACCTTTTTTCCTTAACCCACATGAAGCTTACCGCTACTCCCTTCGACCCGCAGACCGGCGAATTGCTGCCGGTGTACCGCGACGCCTACCTGCGCGGCGACCTCGCCCGGTCGTCGGCCCGCGCCGTGGAAGACTACCTGCGCAAGGATGCCACCCAGGCCCACAGCACCGTGACGCGCTGGCACGAAATGGCCACCCAGGAGGCCGAAGCCGCTGCGCCCACTACCTGGGTGCAGAAGCAGCTGCTGTTCATCCGGGAGCAGCCGCAGCGTTTCCGCCGCCGGGCTTTCTCGATGGTGGGCATGGCCGCACTGGTGGCCGGCGTATCAATGGCGGGCACGCGCCTGCCGTCGCACAATGCGGTGGTGCCGCCCGTATCGGCCGGCGAGCTGCTGAAGCTGGAGACGGCCAGCGCCGCCGCCGCCGAAGCCAGCGTGACGCGCATGGTGACGGTGAGCGGCCGCATTCTGAACGAAAAAGGCCAGCCGCTGGTGGGCGCTACCGTGTTGCGCAAAGGCACGCACTTTGGCGCCAGCACCGATGCCAACGGCAACTATGCCCTGCGCGTGCCCGCCGCTGAGGCCGCCACGGCCACCCTGCAATACGGCTACGCCGGCTATAACGACCGCGAAGTAGCCGCCAGCGAAGCTGCCCAAACCGGCGTGAGCCTGCAGCCCCGCGCCGAGAAGCGCAAGCACTGGCTGTTTTTCTAAATCGTTGTTTTTTAGTTGCCTAGTCGTGTTAATCCTCCGTGAAAGCAAGGACCTACCGGAAGCACGTTGCCAATAAGCTCAAAGAATCTTCTTTATCCCTTTCCCCTCCCTCCGCCACTATGGCCTATTCTAAAAACAGTCCGGCTGGTAAAGCCGTCGATGCCATCATCACCGATTTGCCCAGCCTGGTGGCTGTGGCCGTAGTCGACATCAATTCGGGCATGGCGCTGGCTTCGCACTCGAACTCGCCGAGCCTGAACCCCGAAACGGCCGCCGCCTACAACACCGAAGTGGTGAAGCAGAAGCAGAAAGCCATGGCGGCCCTGAAACTGACGGGAGAAAAGATTGAGGACATTCTCATCACGCTCAGCAACCAGTCGCACCTGCTCAAGCTGAACTCGGCCGGCAACAAATTTATCTACCTGGTAGTGAACTCGCGCGAAACCAACCTGGCCATTGCCCGCGAGGTGCTGCGCACGCACGTGGAGGAAATTAACTAGCCTCGATAACGGTTTTATTACCGCATAAAAAAGGCCCGCTCGGTGTTGAGCGGGCCTTTTTTTGCGCTTTTCCCGTCCATATCTGGTCGTGGTGAGGAGTTGCCGTCAGCGGGTGGGGGACGCGTGTTCAACCCTGCCGCCGGAGCTGCGTTAAGCCGACTTCACTTCCGAATTTTATGAAACGAGCTAAATCCAAACCCCAGCCCCGCCCGGCCAAGTTCTGGCCCACCATCGGCTTTTCGGCCCTCGCCGGCATGCGCAGCATGAGCGCGCCGGCTTTTCTGAGCCACTACCTCAGCAATAATCCGTCGTGGCTGCTGCTCAACTCGCCGCTGCGGGCGCTGCAAAAGCCGCTGGTGGCGCGGGGCTTCAAGCTGGCCGCTGCCGGCGAGATGGTGATGGATAAGCTGCCCGGCACCCCCGACCGCATTGCGCCGCCGGTGCTGCTGGGCCGGCTGCTGGCGGGCGCGCTGGTGGGGGCCACGGTGTACAAGTCGCGGGAAGGCAGCAGTGCCGCCGGCGCGGTGGTGGGCGGCCTGGGGGCCGTGGCGGCCACGTTCATCAGCTACGCGCTGCGCATGGGCATCAGCAAGCAGGCCAGCTGGCCGGTGGCGGCCGTGGGCGTGGGCGAAGATGCGCTGGTGCTGGGCAGCGGCGCGGCGCTGCTGCGGGCGCAGCCGGGTCAGCGGGGCCGGTAGTTCAGCTTCGGTTAAAACAAAAACGCCCCCGGACGGCTCGTTGGATGACGGCCGGCCCGGGGGCGTTGGTGTTGGGTGGGAATCGGGAAATCGGGGATTAATCGACGGGCAGGGGGTGGTAGTGGGGCATGCCTTCGACCAGCGCGGCGGCCACCTGACGGGCCACCGATTTGGCGCGGCCGGCGCAGCGGCCGGCAAACTGCTCTTCCACAGCGGCATCGAACAGCTGCACCCAGCGGTTGTGATGCGACGTAGAGCGCGGCAGGGCTAGGTGCGCGGGCACCGGCCGGGGCGCGGAGGTGGGCCGCGCCGACAGCAGTTCCGTCGACCAGAACTCGTAGAAGCTGGTGAGGTGGCGGGGCCAATGCACGTGCGCCGCTGCCCGGAAGGCCGGAGCCAGCAGCTCGTCGTGGTTGGCTTTGTGGTAGAAGGCATCTACCAGGGCCTGCACATCGCGCGCAGACTGAATATCGGGCAGGGGAGTAGTGATGTCGGACATGGCAATATGGTGGGAGTAGGAACCTAAGGTACGCCCATACGCAATGTCCGAGCAAACGGTTGCACAATTATTTTGGTGCAATTTTTTTACCGCCCAGTACCACCAGGCCCACGGCCAGTACAATGAGGGCCGCACCGCCCAGCATTTGCGGGTTCAGCACTTCGCCGGCAAAGGCCCAGCCCAGCAGCACGGCCACCACGGGGTTCACGAAGGCGTAGGTGCCGGCCAGGGCGGGCTCGACGGCCCGCAGCAGCCAGATGTAGGCCGAGAAGGCCACGATGGACCCGAACGTGACCAGATAGGCAAACGCCAGCCACGATTTGGTCGTCACCTGCGCCAACGTGAAGCCGTCGGCCTCGCCGCGCACCAGGCCCACCACCAGCATGGCTGCGCCGCCGCACAACATCTGCATGCCGCCCGAGGTGAAGGGCGACTGCGCCGGCTGGTGGTTTTTAGCATAGAGCGAGCCGATGGACCACACCAGCGAGGCCAGCAACACCACGCCAATGCCCAGGCCCTGGTGGCCCGGCACTTTCACGGGCGTGGCCGTGGGGTGGGCCGCCAGCAGGTACATGCCCGCCATGCCCGCGCCCAGGCCCAGCGACACCCACTTGGTGGGCCGCGGCGAAATGCCGCTCAGCCACCCCAGCACCGCCAGAAACATGGGCACCGTGGCCACCAGCAGCGCCGTGATGCCGCTGGGCAAATACATGACTCCCAGCGTGGTGCCGCCATTGCCGAAACCCAGTAGGCACACGCCGATAAAGGCCCCGTAGGCCCAGCCGCGCCGCGTGGGCGCCGGCTCACCCCGCCAGCGCATGAAGCCGTAGAGCAGCCCGCCGGCCAGCCCGTAGCGCGTGCCGGCCATGAGCAGCGGCGGCATGCTGGCCACGGCGAACTTCATCACCAGATAAGTAGAGCCCCAGATGAGGTAGACGAGGGCAAAGGCGGTAAGGAGGGCCGCTTTTGAGGGCGCGGCGGTAGCAGTAGAATCGGGCATGGTATGGCGTAAGGCCGCCGTAAAAGTACGGCTGGGTGCTAGCGCGAACTTTGTCGTTCGCGTTTCTGCGCAGCAATTGCTGGCGGTGCGTGAGATACGAGCTGCAAAGTTCGCGCTACGAACCGGCCTTGTGGATTGGTGTTGTTGCTTTGCAGAATGAAAAGGAAAACCCTGCTACCAACGCTGTTGCTACTGGCGAGCTTCGGGCCGGCCGCGGCCCAGCTGCTCCAGCCCAAACCGGCTGCCTACACCCGTGCCGATTCGCTGCGCGGCAGCCTCACTACGCCGCTGCGCACCTGCTACGACCTGAACTACTACCACCTTGATGTGAAGCTGGACCCGGCCAAGCGGTTCATCAGCGGCTCCAACCTGTTTCGCTTCACTGCCACCCAGGATTTTACGCGGCTGCAGTTCGACCTCTTTGCCAATTTGCAGGTTGATAAGGTGCTGTACAAGGGGAAAGACGTGCCTTTCACCCGCGAGGCCAATGCGGTGTTTGTCACCTTCCCGAAGCCCATTGCCAAAGGCAGCCGCGACGAGTTCACGGTCCAGTATTCCGGTAACCCCACAGTGGCCAAAAAAGCGCCCTGGGACGGCGGTATGGTCTTCACCCAGGATGCTGCCGGCAAGCCCTGGGTGGCCACCGCCTGCCAGGGCACGGGCGCCAGCATCTGGTGGCCCACCAAAGACCAGCAGGCCGACGAAGTGGACAGCATGCTCATTAGTATCAGCGTACCCAACGGCCTGAAAGACGTTTCGAATGGCCGCCTGCGCAAAACCACCAAGCTTAAGGATGGCTACACGCGCTTCGACTGGGCCGTGCGCAATCCCATCAACAACTACGACGTGGCCCTGAACGTGGGCGACTACCAGCATTTTTCGGACTCGTACCAAGGCGAAAAAGGTCCTTTGACGCTTGACTACTGGGTGCTGCCCGAAAACGTGGCGAAGGCCAAAACGCAGTTTGCCGCCAACGTGAAGCCCATGCTGAAATCGATGGAAGCATGGTTTGGCCCTTACCCGTGGTACCAGGACGGCTACAAATTGGTGGATGCCCCGCACCTCGGCATGGAGCACCAGAGCGCCGTGGCCTATGGCAACAAGTACCAGAACGGCTACCTCGGCCGCGACCGCAGCAACACCGGCTGGGGCACCAAGTGGGACTTCATCATCATCCACGAAAGCGGGCACGAGTGGTTCGGTAACAACATCACCACCAAGGATATTGCCGACATGTGGGTGCACGAAAGCTTCACCACCTACTCCGAAGCCTTGTTCGTGGAAACCCAGTTTGGCAAGCCGGCTGGTCAGGAATACATCCACGGCCAGCGCCGCAACATTTCGAACGATGAACCCATCATCGGTCCCTACGGCGTAAACAAGGAAGGCTCGGGCGACATGTACGACAAGGGCAGCGCCATGCTCAATACCCTGCGCACCGTGCTGAACGACGACGCCAAGTGGCGGCAGCTGCTGCGCGGCCTCTCGGCCAAGTTCTACCACCAGACCGTGACCGGCCAGCAGGTTATCGACTATTTCAACCAGGAAAGCGGCCGCGACTTCACCAAAGTATTCGACCAGTACCTGCGCCACGCCAGCCTGCCCATCCTGGAAATCCGCTTCGAGGACGGCAAAACCCTGGCCCGCTGGGTGAGCGAAGTAGAGAAGTTCGACATGCCGGTGCGCGTGCGGCTGAAGGGTGGCGAGTACCAGTTTATCAAGCCCACCGCCCGTTGGGCAGAGATAAAAGAGCTGGCTGGTGCCAACAAGGAAACGCTGGAGGTGGATACGTTCAACTTCTACATCGGCGTGCTGGTTGATTAGGGCAGAACCAACAATAAGCACGTCACGCTAAGCGCCGCCGAAGCATCTCTACCGTGCAACCAATTCCAATTGATAGGAATAGTATTGCGGTAGAGATGCTTCGGTGGCGCTCAGCATGACGTGCTTTTATTCCCGGCTTAGCCTCAAAACCGCCGCGCCCGCCGCTGCTGTGCCGTACCTTCGCCCGAGCGTACAATCATCGAATACTTCCTCATGAATCAATACGACGTCACCGTCATCGGCTCCGGCCCGGGCGGCTATGTAGCGGCCATCCGCTGCGCCCAACTGGGCCTCAAAACGGCCCTCATCGAGAAATACCCCACCCTGGGCGGCACCTGCCTCAACGTGGGCTGCATCCCCAGCAAGGCCCTGCTCGACTCCTCCGAGCACTACCACAACGCTCATTCGGTGTTTGCCGAGCACGGCATCGGCCTCGAAAACCTGACGGTGGACATGAACCGCATGATTGACCGCAAGGCCGGCGTGGTGAAGGCCAACGTGGACGGCATTGCCTACCTGATGAAGAAAAACAAAATCGACGTGCTCACCGGCGTCGGCTCTTTTGTTGACAAAACGCACATCAGCATCGCGCCCACCGAAGGCGGCGAGGCCCAGCAGATTGAAACCAAAAACGTCATCATCGCCACCGGCTCCAAGCCCACGGTGCTGCCGTTCATCGCCCAGGACAAGGAGCGCATCATCACCAGCACCGAGGCCCTGAACATCCGCGAAGTGCCTAAGCACATGATTGTGATTGGCGGCGGCGTGATTGGCCTCGAAATGGCCTCCGTGTACGCCCGCCTCGGCGCGAAAGTATCGGTGGTGGAGTTCATGGATTCGCTCATCCCGACCATGGACCGCGGCCTGGGCAAGGAGCTGAAGCGCGTGCTGGGCAAAATAGGCATCGAGTTTTTCCTAAGCCACAAAGTGACCGGCGCCACCCGCGAGGGCGACAGCGTGACCGTGACCGCCCTCAACCCGAAAGGGGAGGAGGTGAAATTTGAAGGCGACTACTGCCTGGTGGCCGTGGGCCGCGTGCCCTACACCGCCGGCCTCAACCTCGAAGCCGCGGGCGTGGAAATGGAAGAGCGCGGCCGCATCAAGGTCGATACCCACCTGCAAACCAACGTGCCCGGCATCTACGCCATCGGCGACGTGATTCGGGGCGCCATGCTGGCCCACAAGGCCGAGGAAGAAGGCGTGTTCGTGGCCGAAACCATCGTGGGCCAGAAGCCGCACATCAACTACCTGCTCATCCCCGGCGTGGTGTACACCTGGCCCGAAGTAGCCGGCGTGGGCTACACCGAGGAGCAGCTCAAGGAGCAGGGCAAGGCCTACAAAATCGGCAGCTTCCCCTTCAAAGCCAGCGGCCGCGCCCGCGCCAGCGGCGACACCGACGGCTTCGTGAAGGTGCTGGCCGACAAAACCACCGACGAAATCCTGGGCGTGCACATGATTGGCCCGCGCATCGCCGACCTCATCGCCGAAGCCGTGACCGCCATGGAGTTCCGCGCCTCTGCCGAGGACGTGGCGCGCATGAGCCACTCGCACCCCACCTACGCCGAGGCCATGAAAGAAGCCTGCCTGGCCGCCACGGAGAACCGGGCCATTCACATGTAATTGCGCCCGGTGCGCAGAACCACTATGTGGCTTCTCAACCTCCCTGCCTGCGGCCGCTTCCTGATGGGAGCGGCCGTATTGCTTTCGCTGGACGCTTGCAAACACAACTCTGCGAAAACAACGGAAGCAGCCACTTCTGCCACCGGTAGCGCGCTGGATACCAGCCGGGCGGTGAGGCCGACCGCCCAACTGCCACCAGCCGCGCAAGCCAGCCAACCCACCCAGGCAGTCGGCGACAGCATCAGCCCGGTTATCCTCCGAACCTGGCCCTTGAGCAGGCCGCAATGGGACAGCCTCAACACGGAATGGAACGATACTACCCGGCTGGTGCGTAGCCAAGTCGTGAACTTCGCCGGATTCCGGCTCGTCCAGGAATCCGGCGAACGGCCCCGCCTGTTCCACCGCGTTGCCAGTGGCGGGGCCGAATGGATGGAAATAGACCTGTCATTAGTCGCTTCCGATACGGAGGATGCGCCCCAATGGGGCGCGGAATCGGGCGACCACTCGATTGATACAGTTAACCTGGACGGTCGCGGGGCTGCGGAACTCGTGCTGCGGCTGCATCCGGCGTCGTACGGTACGGGCAGTGGCACCGCATGGGACCAGGTAAGTGTGCTCGATGTGACGTCGACCCCAACGCCAACCCTGATTTTCCAGGCCTTATTGGCGGCCGAAGACGAAGCATTGGGCGGGTATGCCATGATGCACGGCTACAAAATTGAGCCGGGAGAACAGTTCACGGGTTGCAAGCGCAGTTTCAGGGTGCAGCACCGGGAACTGCTGCTCGGGCCGGTCAAAACCATCGGCAATACGAAACCCGGGGATTGCACCCTAACCAAGCTTTCTGCCGGCCGCTACCGCTACCAGCACGGCAAGGTGCTTCGGGTTGGGAAGTAACTGCTGAAACGGCAAGCGGCTAAAGCTACGGGAGCTTCAGCCGCTTTTTGCTGATAAACTGTTTCAGGCAGCTTACGCCAGCGCAGTATTCGGCCGGGTCAGGTCCAGTACGTCGCCGATACCGTATTCATCGAACCGGTCGAGCAACGCGTCCACGCCCTGTTCCATTTTTAGGTTCATCTCCTCGTGGTAGATGGGGTAGAGCGTGTAGAAATGCACCTTTTTGTAGGGGCTGATTTCCAGCGTTTGAAACTCTTCGGGCAGGCTCAGCGCCGTGAGCACCAGCATGCAGCCCAACTCGGTGTCGTTGGCGAAAGGCTCGGCCTCTTCGCCGTTGGGGATGGTGTGGCCGAAGCCCAGCCAGGTGCCGTACTCGTGTGGCAGGCGGGCTAGCATTTTCAGCCAGCGAATGGGCCAGTACACGTTTTCGTCTTCGAAAGCGGCCGCGGTTTCTGCCGAGTCGGTAGGGATGTTCCAAGTGCTGGGCAGCAGGATGCACAGCTCGGCAAATGGCGGAGCTTCGTCGAGGGGAGCGCCGGGCGGCACCTGCATGGGCCGGTCGCTCATTCCGGAAGTGACGAGCGTGAAAAAGGGAAAGTCGGCGCTGGGCGGCACGATGTGCACGTCGAGGTGCACCTTATCCGAAAGGAGCTCGTGGTACACGCCGCTCACCGGTCCCAGATGGCGCTCGATGTGGTCAGAGATGGCCGCGATGGTTGCTTCGTCGCCGCCGGCCAGTTCGAACGGGGCCGGTGCCTGGCCCTCGTAGCGGTAGATGGGCGAGCCCGAAGGCGACAGCTCCGGCTCGTCCTGGCCGGGGCTGGTGGGGGAGGTTGGCGTGTCAGGCATGTGTTACGCTTAGGTTTGAGTTTTACGTCAGGTTACGGCCGGTTTACGATTGAGGCAATGTTGAGAACCAAGATAGGGCAGCAGAGGCCGGAACCAGCTTCTTAATCAGCAGCCCTGCTCCCATGGAACGCATCGCCCGACGCCGCACCGCCAAGGCTGCTGTAGCACCACCAGTAGCTTTTGAAGGCCCACCAATTGGCCCTGACGCTAACCCATCAATCAATGGTCGTAGCTCACGACGCGGGTGATGCGCCAGGTGCCGGCCTGCTGCTGCCACACCATCACGAACTTGGAGTTGCCGCAGTCCTGGCGGCCGTTTTCCAAGTGGCAGAACCGTTGGGTGGCGATGTGCATGGCCCCGTAGTTTTTCACGGGGTATACTTCGAGGGTGCCCGCCACCAGCGTGCGGGTGATGTCGGGGCTTTGGGCGAAGAGGCGCGCGAAGCCTTCTTTGGTCTGGGCGAAGTTGCTCAGGCCGCCTTTGTCGTGGTAAAACTCCACGTTGTCGGCGAAGTAGGCCATGAGCTTATTTACGTCGTGGGCATTGAAGGCGGCAAACATTTCCGTATCCAGCCGGGCAACCGTTTGGTAGAGCTCATCCTTGGTTGTCGGCTTCGGGGCAGCCGCCGGTGGTGGGCTAGCCGGCCCGGCTTTGCGCGGCGTGCTTTGGGCGCGGGCGGTGGTGGCTGAAAGAGCCGAAAGCATCAGGAGCAAGAGGATACGACGCATAACAAGGACGGTGGGTTTCGTGCTAATTTATGGCCGGGCGGGCCAGCTATAGACGGAAAATAGGCATCTTGCATTGCCTGCTGCAGCGGGCAATTCCCACTGAGACGCTACCCCATGCCCCGCCCCGACGCCCACCCCCAGTTCCAGCCCGCCAGCCGCGCCGAGTGGCGGCAGTGGCTGGCCGCGCACCACGCCCAGCTGCCCGGCGTGTGGCTGGTGTACTGCAAAAAAGCCAGCGGCTTGCCCAGCCTGAGCTACGCCGAAGCTGTGGAAGAAGCCCTCTGTTTCGGCTGGATAGACTCGCACCCGCGCAAGCTTGACGCCGAGCGGTCGCAGCAGCTCTACACGCCGCGCCGGGCCCGCAGCGGCTGGAGCAAGGTGAACAAGGAGCGGCTGGCGCGTCTCGAAGATGCTGGCCAGCTCATGCCCGCCGGCCTCGCCGCCATTGCCCGTGCCAAAGCCAACGGCGCCTGGGAAACCCTCGATGCCGCCGAAGCCGGCCTCGTGCCCGAGGATTTAGCCGCCGCCCTGGCTACTGATGAAGCCGCCGCCCGGCACTTTGCCGCCTTCGCGCCTTCGTCCCGTAAAGCTATTCTAACCTGGGTGCTGAGCGCCAAACAGCCCGAAACCCGCGCCCGCCGCGTGGCCGAAACGGTGCGTCTGGCGGCCTTGGGCAAGCGGGTGAATTTCGATAAGGGGTAGGAGAGAAGCAGGAAAAAAACAGTCATGCGGAGCGCAGCGAAGCATCTCGCGGGCAGCAGTAAATCAAAACACTCGCACGATTGGTTTGCTGCTGGCCGCGAGATGCTTCGCTGCGCTCTGCATGACGTTCTGCCCGTCCCCATCTTTGCCCCATGCTCTCCGAACCCACATACCTTACGGCCCGCATGGCGGCCCCCATGGTCGAAGCCCACTTTGCGCGGCACCGCGCCGCCAGCATGGAGGACGAAAAGCGCCTCGCCTCGCCGCCCGAAGCGCAGTGGATTGAAGCCGTGATTGACGTAGCCTTCTGGGCCAGCCTGGGGCGTGAGGAGGGCTACTCGCCGCGCATCTCGCTGGCGCTGCTGCCGCTGGAGCAGGCTCGGCAGCCGCTGGTATTCGGCCAGCGCCGCCGCCTCACGCCCGCCAACCTGCTGAAGCTGGCGCCGGCCGTGGAGCAGCCCGGCCTGCACCTGGGCGTGTGGCACGATGTCGACGGCCTCTACGTGTGGGGCACGGCCACGCGGGTGCCGCCGCTGTGCTTCGTGCTCGAAGTGGTAGAGCCCGGCCTGCTGGTGGTGAAGCACCGCCGCGCCGGCGGCTTCGGCAAGTTTGTGAACGTGGCCGTGCTGCGCGGCGACCACCTGCAGCTCATCGACGAAACCGACGGCGGCCTGAGCGACTGCGCGGCCCTGCGCGCCTTTTTGCCCGGCCGCAGCCTGCCCGCGCCCGACACCGGCGAAACCGACAACGTGCTGCTGGAGCTGGCCGCCGCCATGCGCGCCCACGGTCGCGGCGGGCTGGTGCTGGTGGTGCCGCCCGGCTCCGGGCAGTGGCAGCAGTCCATTGTGCAGCCTCTGAATTACCCCGTGGCCCCGGCCTATACCGGCATCCGGGCTGTGCAGCGGCCGGGGCAGTCGAAGCGCAAGTGGCAGGCCAGTTTGCGGCGCAACATCGGCATTGTGGGCGGCTTCACGGCCGTGGACGGGGCCACGGTCATCACCCGCGAATACACGCTGCTGGCCTTTGGGGCCAAGGTGGCGCGGGCCAAAACCAGCACGCCCGTCGAGACAATGGTGCTGACCGAGCCGGTGGTGGGCAGCGAGCCCCGCCACCTGCACCCGGCCCAGAACGGCGGCACCCGCCACTTGGCCGCTGCTCAATTCGTGCACGACCAGCACGATGCCATTGCCCTGGTAGCGTCGGTAGACGGGTTTTTCACGGTCTTCGCGTGGTCGGATGACTTGCAGCAGGTGCACGCGCACCGCATTGATGTGCTGCTGCTGTGAGAACAAACAATGAGAAGGTGGAGCGTAATAGCAAACCCGGTCTGGCGCGCTATTATCTGGCCTGTATTTTTGGCTGGGGCACAGTAGTTTCGTGAGTTGTTCTTCCTCTCCTAAAAAACGCCAATGCCTTATTCTCTACGCTGCTGTCTGCTTGCAGCGCTGTTGCTTTTGCTGTCCGGGCCGGCAATGAGCCAACCCGTTACCCCAGCGGCCGCGCTGGCGCAGGGCGCCCAGCTGGAAACGGAGAAAAAATACGAATCGGCCTATCAGGCACTCGATAAAGTCGACCCCAAAAACCAGCAGCCCGACGTGGTGCTCCAAAAGGAAAAGGTGTTGCTTCGGTACTACCTGATTGCGCTGAATTTCCAGGGCTTTGGGCTGAAGGACCTGGCGCCCGGCGAAACGATAGGGCGCTTGCGCGGCAAACCCGGCCAGTACAGCATGCACCTGCTCGACATTCCCAAAACCCTGAAGCAGCTGCAAAAGCAATTTCCCCAAAACTACCGCCTCAGCCAAGGCCTGGGCGACTATTACTACCAGGCCGTGCTCTGCCACTGCGGCGAGCAAGACAAAACCGAAGCGCAGCTGCTGGATTTGGTGATTGAGCATTACGGTCAGGCGCATGCGCATCAGCTCGGCGATTTTATGACCTACTACGCCGTGGGCTATGCGCACCTGGCCCAGGGGCGCGCCGAGGCGAGTATTGCCCCGTTCGAAAAGGCCATTGCCCTGAATTCGCAGTATCCCGATTCGCCCTACAACCTGGCTTTTGCGCTGATGCAGCTGAAGCGGCCGGCCGAGGCCATTCCGTACGCGCAGACCTCGTTGCGGCTGTACACCGACCCCGAAATGAAAGCCGATGCCGCCCGGATGCTTGGCACCCTGCACCAGCGCACGCAGCAGCCCAACGAGGCGAAAAAGGCCCTGCTGCAAAGCCTGGAGCTGCAGCCGCAGAACTATGCCACCCTCCGCAACCTGCTGGAGCTGGCCGTGACGACCCACGCGCCGGATGCCGCCGCCTGGGCCAACCGGCTGTACCAGCTCAATCCGGCCGATGACCAGATGTTTTCCGACATCATGGACATTTATCAGGCCCAGAACCAGTGGGCCGAAGCCGAAGCTTTTTTCAGCGGCCAACTGCCCAAAGCCCCCGCCACCCCTACGGCGCAGGGCCTACTGCACTTTTATGTGGCGGTGCTCAACATGCAGCTCAAGCGGCCGCAGGCGGCGCGGCCCCATTTTGTGGCGGCCCAGGCGGCGCTCAAGAAAGTAGCGAAACCTGATAATCCGCTGTTTCAGGCCATTGCCAAAGGGCTGGCCGAAACCAAACCCTAGGAGTATGCTGAGGTACGTAGCCGGATGACATGCTACATCTCCAGTCGCCGCGCTTTATTCGATGAGGTTGCCTGTATCAGCAGCGAATTGTAGGCGGAGCGGTAATGAATCCGGCCATTGGCCGGTAGTGGTGATATTCGTTGCTGCCACGGCCAGCTGTTTGCGCAGCAGTAGCGCGCGGCAGCACTTGTCTTTCCCTTTCCTAACCTCACTCACCAGATGCTGCAAAAAGCCCTGTTACCAGCCCTGTTCGCCGCCCTGGCGCCCGCCCTCGCGCAGGCCCAGGTGCCCGCACCCACCGATAGCGCCACTTTTCTGCTGCACAAGTTCGAGCAGCGCATCGGCCAGGAAACCTACCACCTCACCCGCACCGCGCAGGCCCACACCTACGACGTCAACTTCCGGTTTGTGGACCGCAGCTCGCCGGTAGCGTTGCGCGCAAACATCGCCGTGACGCCCGCCGGTGAGCCGCTGCGCCTAGCCGTGAAGGGCCAGACCTCGCGCTTCAGCACCATCAACGACACCATTACCATCAGCAACGGGCAGGCCCGTATTCGCGTCGATGACGCGGTGCGGACCGAAAAGCGGGCGGGCCTGAGCTTCCCGGTGGCGGGGTACTCGCCCGGCACGGGGCAGCTGCTGCTGCTGCGCTACTGGCAGCAGCACGGCCGCCCGGCCAGCCTGGCGCTGCTGCCGGGCGGCACGGTGCACATTCGGGAAGATGGCCGCGACACCGTGCAGTTCCAGAACCGGCCGCTGGTGCTGCGCCGCTACGTGCTGAAAGGCCTGGTGTGGGGCAACGAGCTGCTCTGGACCGACCAACAGAACAACCTGCTGTGCATCATCACCAACGACGCCGAGGGCGACAAGCTGGAAATGATGTGGCAGCCGTATGAAAGCCTGCTGCCCGCCCTCATCGGCAAGGCGGCCGGGCACGGCATGCGGCTGTTCCGGCAGGAAATCGGCGCGGCGGCTAAGCCCGGGGCTAAGCCGCAGCTGCTGGCCATTGCCGGCGGCACGGTGGTGGATGTAGTGCAGGGGCGTACCATTCCGAATGCGGTGGTTGTGCTGGAAGGCGGCAAGATTCTGAAAGTTGGGCCGGCTTCCTCCACGCCCATTCCCAAAGGAGCCCGCGTGATTCGGGCCGAGGGCAAAACCGTGCTGCCGGGCCTGTGGGACATGCACGCCCACTTCCAGCAGGCCGAGTGGGGGCCGGCCTACCTGGCGGCCGGCGTGACCACCGTGCGCGACTGCGGCAACGAGTTCAGCTACATCAACGCCATCCAGCAGGCCATTGATGGGGGCCGGGGCGTGGGCCCACGCATCCTCAAAGCCGGGCTGATTGACGGCGAGGGGCCGGCCGCGCTGGGCATTGTGCGGGCCAGCACGCCCGCTGAGGCCGCCGCCGTAGTGCAGCGCTACAAGGCCAACGGCTTCGCTCAAATCAAGCTCTACAGCTCGGTGAAGCCCGAAATGGTGCCCGTCATCTGCGCCGAAGCGCACCGCGTGGGCCTGCCCGTCACGGGCCACATTCCGGAGGGCATGACCATCACGCAGGGCGTGAATGCGGGCATGGACCAGGTGAACCACATCAGCTACGTGGTGCGGGCCCTGCGCCGCAACCCCGACCGTTCGCTCATCCTCGACGACACGGCCAGCACGCGGGTGTTCAATTTTCTCAAGGCCCACCACACCGTCATCGACCCTACCGTGGGCGTGTACGAGCTGATGTTTCGCTCGACCAAGGACGACATCACGGCCATCGAGCCGGCCTACGCGCGGCTGCCGCAGTCGCTCCAGGCGCTGTTTCGCACCATGGGCACCGAGCCCGACAACGCCGCCAAATACGCGCCCTACTTCGCCAGCTTCGCCCGCCTCGTGAAGGCCCTCTACGACCACGGCATTCCCGTGGTAGCGGGCACCGACATGGGCTTCCCCGGAACCAGCCTGGCCCGCGAGCTGGAACTGTACGTGCAGGGTGGTCTCACGCCCATGCAGGCCCTGCAAACGGCCACCATTGCCCCGGCCCGCGCCATGCAGGCCGAAGCACGCGCCGGCTCGCTCGATGCCGGCAAGCAGGCTGATGTGCTCATCATCGACGGCAACCCGCTGCAGCAAATCCGCGACCTGCGCCGGGTGCAGCTGGTGGTGAAAAACGGGCAGGTGTACGAGCCGGCGCAAATGCGCAAGCTGGCCGATTATCAGCAGTAGCCGGCTACTTCTTGAACCAGGCCAGCAGCTCGGGCTTATAGGACTGGCCGATGGGAATCAGGCTGCCATCCGTCAGCTCGACCTGCTCGGGCTGCAGCCGCCGGATGTGGGCCGCGTTCACGATAAACGAGCGGTGCAACCGTCCGAAGGCCGCGCCCAGTTGGTCGGCCATGGCCTGCATGGTGGCGTGGTGCAGATGGGTTTTGGCGGTCGTCACGACCTTCACGTAGTCCTTGCAGCCCTCCACGTACAGAATATCGCGGTAGGGCACCTTGAACAGGCTGCCCTGGTCTTTCAGCAGCAGCGACTTTTCCTCCTCGGGCGCGGCGGCGGGCTGCAGTCGGCCGGTGGCCTTGCGGAAACGCTCGTAGCTAAAGGGCTTGAGCAGGTAGTCGAGCACGTCGAGCTCGTAGCCGTCGTAGGCGTATTCGCGGTAGGCGGTGGTGATGATGGTTTTGGGCGGATTCTTGAGTGTACGCAGAAAGGCCAGGCCGTTCATCAGCGGCATTTCGATGTCGAGAAACAGCAAATCAACGGGCTGGCTGCTGAGGTACTCGTGGGCTTCCATGGCGTTGCGGCAGGTGCCGGCCAGCACCAGGCCGGGCGTTTGGGCAATGAACTGGGTGAGCACCTGATGGGCCAGCGGCTCATCATCAACAATCAGGCAGCGAGTAGGGGAGGACATGAGTGGAAATGGGATTGAAACCCCAAAAGAACGTCATGCAGAGCGTAGCGAAGCATCGTTACCGCGCAACGCAATCCAATCGACTGAGTTAGTGGTGGCGGGCAAGATGCTTCGCTTCGCTCTGCATGACGTTCGTTTACACCTGCAACGTCAGCTCAGCCCGGTACCGGCCATCCCGCTCCGAAAGCACCAGCTCGTGCGCGTTGGGGTAATACAGCTGCAGCCGCTGCCGGATATTCACCAGCCCGATGCCGCCGCTGCGCTTGCCGCTGGGCGCGGCCGCAGGCATCTCGGGCAGCATGTCGTTTTCGATGACGAAATGCAGCCGGCCGGACGTGGCCGTGAGCGAGGCTTCCACACTGGCCTTGTCGGAAAAGTGGTGGCGGCCGTGCTTGAAGCTGTTTTCGACCAGCGGCAGCAGCAGCAGCGGCGGCACCTGCAACCCGCCCGCTTCGGCCGCGCCGGTGGCAGTGAAATGGATGCGGGCCCCGGCGTACTTGCGCTGCTCCATCTCGAAGTAGTTTTCGAGAAACGTGATTTCCTCCGGCAGCGCAATGTATTCGCGGCCGCTGTCGTAGAGCACGTAGCGCATCAGCTCCGACAGCAGCAGGATGAAGCGCGGCGTTTCGGGCGAGCCGGTCAGGCTTAGGCCGTAGATGCTGTTGAGGGTGTTGAAGAGGAAATGGGGTTGCAGCTGGCTTTTGAGCTGCGTGAGCTGCAGGGCCAGGTGGTCGCGCTCCAGAAGGCGGCGGCGCGCTTCCTGCTCGAACGCGGCCCGCACGAAGGCCACACAGCCAAACGCCAGCATGTCGGTGAGCAACAGCCCCAGCACCGGGTTTTGAATGCCCAGCAGTTGCGCTGGCGTGAGGGCGGCGTAGAAGTGGTAGAAATCGGCCAGCACCGGCGGTACTGCCACCGGGCTGAACAGCAGCGCCGCCAGCCAGGTATTCAGCTTGATGCCCCACCACAGATACAGCAGCGAGCCCACCGCCAGCAGCGCGTAGCGGCGCTGGCGCAGCAGGTGCGGCACCAGCCAGCGGTACCAGGGCAGCACGTAGAGCGTGGCCAGCAGCGCAAACAGCATCAGCTGCGGGAAGGGGAAATTGGCCTTAGCCGGCCGGTGCTGCCGGGCAGCCTCCTCCAGGTAAAAGCTGTACTTGTAAACGCTCACGTAGAGCCCCCAGATGAGGACTTCGAAGATGAGCGGGAAGCGGCTGGGGCGGTCGGCGGGCGCGGTGGGTTGCATGGGGCGAAGGTGGCAGGTTTTGAGCGGCGGGGCGGCGTGCGGCGGATGGTTTTTCGACTAAAGCGGGGATTTTTTCGACTAAAAAACCGCCCGGCGCTTTTCGTCGGAAAGTGGCTGGGGATGGTCGAAAAAGCTGAAAAAAGGGGTTGGGGCCGTCGTTGCTTTGTCCCATTCCCAGCCGGTTAGCGGCTCGGGGCACTCCTTCAGCAACCGCTTTTTCTCTGCACCATGAAAACCTCCGCCACCTCTTTTCTGCTCCTTTCGGCCCTGGCCGCCGTGCCCGCTGCCGCCCTTGCCCAAACGCCCGCTGCCGCCGCTCCAAAGTCGCTGAGCCGCACCGCTACGCAGTCGCTCTCCGGCACGGTGGCCGACAGCCTGAGCCAGCAGGCGCTGCCCTTCGCCACCGTGCTGCTGCAAGCCGCCGATGATGCGAAAAACGTGCTCAGCACCATCACCAACGAGCAGGGCGCGTACCGCTTCGAGGCCGTGCCGGCCGGGCGCTACGAGCTGCGGGTGCGCTACCTGGGCTATAAAACCGGTGCGCCCGTGGCCGTAACCGTGGCCGCCGACCAGGCCACCACGCTGCCCCAGCTGCGCCTCGCCGCCGACCGCCACCTACTAAAAGGCGTGACCGTGACGGCCACCAAGCCCTTCGTAGAGCAGCGGGCCGACAAGCTGGTGCTGAACGTGGCCGCCAGCCCTATTGCCGCCGGCGGCACGGCCTACGACGTGCTGGGCCGTGCCCCGGGCGTGGTCGAAAACGGCGCGGGCTTCCAGCTGCGCGGCAAGGCCGTGACGGTGCTGCTCGACGGCCGGGCCACCAACCTGCGCGGCGAGGAGTTGAAAAACATGCTCGGCGCGATGGCTGGCAATAGCCTCGACCAGGTTGAAGTCATCGCCAACCCCTCGGCCCGCTACGATGCCAACGGCGCGGCCATCATCAACCTCATCACGGCCAAAAGCCTCAAGCTGGGCACCAACGGCACCGCCACCGTGGGGGTGGGCAGCGGGCAGTACGGCCGCTACAACGCTGGCCTGAACCTGAACCACCGCACCGCCAAGCTGAATGTGTACGGCGGCCTCGACCGCCTCGAAAACCAGACATACAGCACCACCAGCGCCGTGCGCACGGCCGAAAACGGCCCCCGCATCAGCGAAAACGGGCGCGAGGTGCGCCACAACCAGAACAACAGCGCCCGCGTGGGCCTCGACTACCAGCTGAGTGCCAACACCTCGATGGGCTTCCTGCTGAAGGGCAGCCTGAACAACCGCATCCGCAGCGGCAGCAATCTGGCCGAGCTCGACGAAGCTGCCAGCGGCCGGCCCCTGATGGGCTCGCTGGTGAACAGCGTGGGCAGCAGCCAGGTGCTGAACCCTGCCCTGAACCTGTACTACAAAACCACCCTCGACACTACCGGCCGCACCCTGAGCCTGAACGCCGACTACTTCGGCTACCGCAAAGACACGCACTCCGACTATTACACCCAGCTGCTGAACAACCAGCTGGAAAATGCCGGCCCGCTGGCTCTGCTGCGCGACAACTCGCCGGCCCGCAACTCGGTGCGCTCGCTGTCGGCCGATTTTGCCCAGCCGCTGCGCCACGGCTCGCTGGAGGCCGGCCTGAAAACCACCTTCACCACCACCGACAACGACATTCGCTGGGAGCAGGCCGCCGAAGGCCAGCCCTGGACCGTGGACGCCGGCAAAACCAACCACTTCATCTACCGCGAAAACATCAACGCCGCCTACGGCACCCTCAACCGCCAGGGCCGCAACATGGACGTGCAGCTGGGCCTGCGCATCGAGCAAACCAACACCACCGGCACCTCGCTCACCACCGGCCAGACCACTAACCGCCACTACCTCGACTTTTTCCCGACGGTGGGGGGCCACTACAAGCTGTCGGAAAAATCGCAGCTCGGCCTCTCGTACAGCCGCAAAATCGACCGGTTTCAGTTCGGCATCGTCAATCCTTTCGTCACCTACGTCAGCCAGTACCGCTACCTGCAGGGCAACCCCAACATCCGCCCGTCCTACTCGCACAACTTCGAGCTCACTCATTCGTTCGGCGACCTGCTCTCGACATCCATCAGCTACGGACACCACGGCGATGTGCTGGTCGAAAGCTACCAGAAGAATGACGCCACGCAGGTAGTGGTCAGCTCGTACCAGAATTTCGGCAGCGCCGAATCCATCTCGGCCAGCACCACGCTCATGAAGCCGCTGTGGGGTGGCAAGTGGAACACCGTGACGACCCTGGGCCTGGAGTATGCCCGCGTGAACAGCGGCACGGTGGGCCTGAGCGCGGCCCGGCCCTCGGGCTACCTCTCCAGCAACCACACCATTCGGCTGCCCCACGGCTTTAAGGCTGAATTCTCGGCCATGTACATGTCGCCAATGACGTTCGGCGGCGTGGCCTTCCACTCGCGCCTCAGCAGCAGCTTCGGCATCTCGAAGTCCTTGTTCCGCGAGGCCGCTACGCTCACGCTCAACGTCACCGACCCCTTCAACGCGCAGCAGATGCGCTACGAGGTGCTGGCCAACGGCGTCAACTCCACCAACCTCGATAAAATCGAAAGCCGCTTCGTGAAGCTCAACTTCAGCTACAAGTTTGGCAACCAGCGCGTGAAAGCCAGCCAGCGCCGCCGCACCGGCATCGAGGCCGAGCAGGGCCGCATGGAGAACTAGCGCCGCCCACGCGCTGCCAACAGCGGCGGCCGCGCTGCTCTAACCACCCCGTTGCGGGTGCAGCCGGCCGCCAGGGCCGCAGCTCGGTGGAGGCTGCGGCCTTTTGGTGCGTTAGGCCGGGCGGCTGGCCGTGGGCACCGCCGCCCGCTCGTGGGCCAGCAGCCCGGCCACGATGCAGCCCTGCGCCGCGCAGTAGGTGAGCATAATCCAGAAATCCGCGTTGGGCAGCGGCTCCAGAAACTTGTTGATGGCCAGCACTGAATCGGAAGCCATGAACAGGCCCGCGCCGACCGCCACCGCCGCGAAGCTGCCTGCCGTGGTGCGCCCGGCGCGGTACACGCCCGCCAGCACCATCAGCACGAGCACGGCAGCGTAAAGCATCACCGGCAGCCGCAGCGGCCCCAGGCCGGGCGACAACGCTGCCAGCAGCGCCACGCCGGCCACCACCACGGGCAGGCCCACGCCCAGCCGCCAGCCCAGCGGCCGCCCCGGCCCGGCCCACTGGTGCTGCTGGTAGGCCCCGATGTAGCAGGCGTGCGCCGCCAGAAACGCCAGCAGCCCACCGATGAAAAACAGCTCCTGCCGCTCCTGGAACAGCAGCAGCCCATCGCCGAGCCACGATAGCGCCAAGGCGGCCAGCACCAGCCGGCTGGGGTTTGGAGACGCCCGGTAGTAATACAGCCCCAGGCTGAGCAGCAGCAGCGGCTTGCAGGCGTAGGCCAGGCCGGCCCAGGCGGGCACGCTCACGGCCAGCAAGTCGCCAGCAGTAGCGAGCAGAAACAAAAGCAGCAGCAGGTTTTTCATGGGGCGCATCGAAACGGGCTGCAAAGAACCATCATGCCCGCCAAACCGGCCCGGTACTGGCCAGCAACAAAAGAAGGCTGCCCAAACGGGCAGCCTTCAGCAATGCAGGGAAAAGGAACTGTGCCGGCTGCTACTTCACGAACCGGCGGGTGACGGTAGGCTGGCCCGGTACGGACACGACCAGCGTGTACACCCCAGTTGGCAGCGCCGCCACGTCGACCGGGCCTGTGCTGAGCGCCCCGCTGCCCACAGCTTTGCCGTAGGTATTCAGAATGCGGTATTGCGCATCAGTCGCAACCGTTTCGGTGTGAATGTAGAGTTTATCGGCCACTGGGTTGGGGTAGAGCTCCAGCTGCTTCGGTGAGCTGCTGGCGAGAATTTCGGCGTTGGCTGAGGCCATGCGGTTGGCGCCTTGTTTGGTGATGCGGACCCAGTTGAGGTTGTAGCCGCCGGTTTGGGCGTAGATGCCGAAATTGTAGGTGCCGGCGTTGATGGTAACGGTTTTCGAGACGGTGGTCCAGTTCTGCCAGCCGCCGGTGGCGGGAATAGCGGTGTTGCCGAACTGGATGGAGCCCGCGTTGAGGTCGGCGGAGATAGTACCGCCGCTGGCGCCGCTGGCCACGCGGTACTCGATGAGGTAGGTGCCGGTGGTGGGAAAGTTAATGCCGTTCCAGACCAGGTAGTCGCCGGCATCGATGTAGCCCATGTCCTGCCCGCCGCCGGCATCGGAGCAGGCTTCGACGGTCATGCCGTTGTTGACGTTGGCCAGCTCCGCCTCTAGTTGCCGGCTGAAGCTGGCCGTGGCGGTTTGCACGCGCAGGGAGGTGGTTTTGTCGTTCCAGTTGCCGGTGCCGAGCGGGTTATTCACCAGGCAGGAGTTGCTGGCCGTCACCGTCAGCGCGCCGCCGCTGAAGTTGTCATTCTCATACAGCACCACCTGGTAGCCGCCGTTCACGGTCAGCGACGAAACGTCGTCGTTGAGAATGCCGCGGGCTTGCAGGGCGGCCAGGTTGTAGTCGCCCACGGGCAGCGCCACGGCCGTGCCGGTGTAGTTGCAGTCGCGGTACATGGTCGCCACGCCACCGCTCGGGGCCGGGGCCGAGCCCGAGATGCTGAACGTGCCCAGCGAGCCGTAGTCGGAGTAGCCATCGGTGGCGGGGTTGCCCGAGCTGGTGCCGTCAATCTGGAGATAATAAGTGCCCGCGCCCAAGCTGGCACTGAACGACACGTTCAGGTTGCCGCCGCCCTGGGTGTCGTAGGTGCCAATCAGCCCGCCGCCGCTGTTGAAGAGGCGCGCCACGATATCGAGGTCGCCGTAGCGGCCCACGGTGTTCACGTTGAAGCTCACCGTGCCGCCGGCCGTTGAAAAGGCGAAATAGTCCTGGTCGGCGGTGCGCTCGATGATGCCGTTGGCCGACAGGCCATTGCCGTTGCGGGCCAGGTTGGTGGCCCCGCTAATGGCGTTGCTGTGGTCGTCGGGCCGGTAGCCCACGTTGTAGGTCGTGCCCGACATGATGGCGAGGTCATCTTCCTGGTTGTTGGCCGAGTTGTATTCGCCGCGGCTCCAGTGCGTGACGGGCTTGTAGTAGCCTGCGCCCATAATTGGGGCCCACGCGCCGGAATTGTCCTGGCCCGTGTAGTAGCCCTCGCTGGGACTAATGCGGCCGTCGTGGCTCAGGCCCAGGGTGTGGCCTACTTCGTGCGAAGCCGCCTCGCCGCCCGATTTCGGGTCGCTCATAAACACCCAGCAGGGCGTGTCGTCGTTGGTTTTGAAGGAAGTGAGGAAAGCCACGCCACCCGCGCCGTTGGCAATGGTGCTGCCGCTGCCGGGCGAAATCACGCAGCGCATCCGCATGTTCTTGGGGTAGGCGTTGAACACGTTCTCGTCGGTGGTCACGTTCAGGCTGAAGGGGCGGAAATCCTCGCTCACCAGCTCCCACATGGCCTGCACGTTGGCATCGGTCATGCTGGCCGAGGGGGCGTTGTAGGCGTTGCCGTTGTTCCAGCCGGTGCCGGCGGGCAGGGCGTAGCCATCGGTATCGAGCAAAATGCAGCCGCGCGCGCCCGGGTAGCTCTGCAGCGACACCACGGCGGCGCGGTTAGCCGCACCAGCCGCTGGGGCAACTTCGCGGTAGCCCACCGGCTTGTTGTAATCAATGCAGACTACTTTGTTGATGTCCACGGCCCGCACCAAAACGTGGCCCCGCGCATCGGCCGAGTAGCGGTAGGCCTGCCGGCTGGCCCGCAGAATGATGTTGCCTTCCACCGTTTCGCCGACGATGCGCAGCTGAAACGACGCGCCGGGCACACCCGCCAGGTCGCCCACCACGTACTCGCCGGTTTTGGTCAGGTCCTCGCGGTAGTTCACCCGGCCGCTAAAGGCTTGGCTTGCGGCCACGCGCAGCGTCACGGTAGGAGCGGTGCGTTGGGCTAGGCCGGCAGCCACCTGCGTTTCGAGCTGCTGCACCAGCTCCTGGCGGGTGCCGAGGTCGTAGCCGGGGCCATCGGCCGGGCGCTGGCCTTGGGCGTGCGCGGCACTCAGCCCCACGAGTAAGAGGGCTGCAGTCAGCCCGTTTGCATACAGTTTGTTCATAGTTCAGAAAGAAGTGAGGGAGGAAAAACGCGCGGCCGGAGCCAAAAAAAACGAGGAGCCGGGGTCGCCGGCTCCTCGTCAGGAAATTACTCTTTGCTGAAGCGGCTCACCAGCTTGGGCTGGTCTTTGGCCGTGAGCACCAGCGTGTAGAGGCCGGGCCGCAGGGCCGACACATCCACGCTTTCGCCGCGATGGGTGCCGCGCCACACCGTGCGCCCATCCAGGCTCAGGATGCTGACTTCGCCGCCTAAGAATTCCGGGGCCGCGTCCAGCGTCAGGCGGTCGCGCACCGGGTTGGGGTACACGGTGGCCACCACTTTGGCTTCGGCATCGGCAGTGGCCAAAGCGCGGTTGGCGCCCTGCTTGGTGATGCGCACCCAGTTGAGGTTGTAGCCACCGGTTTGGGCATACACGCCGAAGTTGTAGGTGCCCGCGTTCACATTCACGGTTTTCGACACGGTGGTCCAGTTCTGCCAGCCGCCGGTGCCGGGGATGGCGGTGTTGCCGAACTGGATGGAGCCGGCGTTCAAATCCGACGAAATGGTGCCGCCGCTGGCGCCGCTGGCCACGCGGTATTCGATGAGGTAGCTGCCGCTGGTGGGGAAGTTCACGTTGTTCCACACCAGGTAGTCGCCGGCATCGATGTAGCCCATGTCCTGGCCGCCGCCCGCATCCGAGCAGGCTTCCACCACCATACCGTTGTTCACGTTGGCGGCTTCGGCCTGCAGCGTCACCGACGAGGTTGCCGGCGGCGTGCTCGTGAGCTGATACACCCGCACGTAGTCCACGTTCATAGAGGCGGGCAGCTTGCTTTCGTCCACGGTCTGGCCGGGCCAGTCGCCGGCCACGGCCAGGTTCAGCAGAAAGAAGAAGGGCTTCTGGAACTCCTCGGTACCGCCTACGCCGTTGGCAATGTTGATTTCGTTGTACTTAGCGCCGTCCACAAACCAGCGGATGTAGCTCGGCGTCCATTCGATGCTGTACACGTGGTAGGTGTTGGCCGACATGGCCACGTTGCCGCCGTACTGGGCGTGGCCGTTGCTGTCCCAGTGCACGGTGCCGTAGCAGCGGCTGTCGGCGTTCACCTGCTCCATAATGTCGATTTCACCGCACCTGGGCCAGCTCACGGTGCTGATGTTGCTGCCCAGCATCCAGAAGGCCGGCCACAGCCCCTGGCCCAGCGGCACCTTGATGCGCGCCTCCATCTTGCCATAAGTGAACTGCTTCAGCCCCTGCGTTTTCAGGCGCGACGACGTGTAGGGCATGCCGCCCACGCTCTGCTTGCGCGCCGTAATCACCAGCTCGCCATTGGCTACGGTGGTATTGGCGGCCTGATAGTACTGCTTCTCGTTGTTGCCCCAGCCGCCGCCGCCGGTTTCAAACACCCAGTTGGAAGTGTTCACGGCCGTGCCGTTGAATTCGTCGGCCCATACCTGCTGGTAGGTTTGGGCGTGGGCTCCGGCGGCGCAGGTCAGGGCCAGCGCGGCCGTTTGGAGTAGCCGGGTAAAAGTTCGTTTCATGAAGTTGGGGTGGGTTTGTGAATGGATGAGAAATGATTGTGCGGGCGGTTCGCCTCACCCCCGGCCCCTCTCCCGAGGGAGAGGGGAGCCGGACGACATCTTACGGTCAGGCCGCCGTGGCTCCCCTCTCCCTTGGGAGAGGGGCCGGGGGTGAGGCGAACGTTACTCCTTGCTAAAGCGGCTCAGCACCTTGCGGCCATCGGTCGTTTGGGCCAGCAGCGTGTAGAGGCCGGGGCGCAGGGCCGACACGTCCACGGTTTCGCCGCGGTAGGTGCCGCGCCACACCGTGCGGCCGTCGATGCTGAGAATGCTGAGCTGGCTGCCGGCAAACTCGGGCCCGGCGTCCAGCGTCAGGCGGTCGCGCACCGGGTTGGGGTAGAGGGCCAGGGCCGTTTCGGCCGCGCCGGTGGTGGCCAAAGCGCGGTTGGCGCCCTGTTTGGTGATGCGGACCCAATTGAGGTTGTAGCCGCCGGTCTGGGCGTAGATGCCGAAATTGTAGGTGCCGGCGTTGATGGTGACGGTCTTGGAAACGGTGGTCCAGTTCTGCCAGCCGCCGGTGCCGGGAATGGTGGTGTTGCCGAACTGGATGGAGCCCGCGTTGAGGTCGGCGGAGATGGTGCCGCCGCTGGCGCCGCTAGCTACGCGGTACTCGATGAGGTAGGTGCCGGTGGTGGGAAAGTTGATGCCGTTCCAGACCAAGTAGTCGGCCGGGTCGATGTAGCCCATGTCCTGGCCGCCTTCTGAACACGTTTCGACGGTCATGCCGTTGTTGACGTTGGCGGCTTCGGCCTCCAGCTGCCGGCTGAAAGCGGCCGTGGCGCTGGCGAAATTCAGCCAGTTCAGGTTGCAGCCCGTCGAGGCCGAAGCGAACACGCGGAGCGTTTGCTTACCGGCGGGCAGCGTCACGGTGGCGTTGATGGTCTGCCAGTTCTGCCAGCCGCCGGTGTTGCCCACGTTCACGCTGCCGAGCACGCCGCCGCCGCTGTTGCGCAGCTGCAGCGTAGCGCCGCCGTTGGCGCTGGCCACCCGGAAGCCCACGGTGTAGGAGCCGGCCGTAGCCACGTTCACCGAGTAATCGAGCCAGTCGTTGGTTTCAAAGTAGTCCACGTTCAGGCCGCCGCCGGTGTCGGTGGTGGTTTCCGTTTGGGTGCCCGACTGCGCGCTAAAGCTCTCGCCCTCAATCTTGCCGGGTATTGCCTGCGCCGTGGCACCCTGCCCCGCAAAACCGCCAAACGTGGCCACCACTTTGGTTGGTTGCGGCGTTTGCAGCGTTGCCGACTGGTCGGCCACGTCATCATAAGCGAAGCCGTACGACAGATTATCCACGCTAATGCCCGGCAGGTGCCAGAAACGGGCGTAGTAGTTCATCGGAGCCGCGCCGTAGAAGCTGGCCACGTCGTACCAGTTCTGCTGGCCGGGGGTGGCGGCCGTCGTGTTCACAATGTGGCGGTTGATGGCGGCCGTCATCTGGGCCTGCACCACGAGGTCGACGGTCACGTCGCTCACGCCGGTGGCCAGCACGCCCTTGCCCTCAAAAGCCTCCTGCGTAGTCGGCCGGCGCGAAATAATGCCCGTGCGGCCCGTGAAGGCGCCCGACTGGCCCACCACCGTCAGCCGGTCGTTGGCATCGACGCGGCCTTTGAACACGCCCGCGTTGCCGGCGTAAAAAATCAAATCCACCGACTTGTACTTGTTCCAAATCGCATCGATGTACGACTTAAAGTAGTTGCCGTAGGGCCCGGCCGTGGTGCCGTTGGTGCCGTCATAAAAAGCCGGTGTTTTGCTCGGGAAGCTGATAACGCCCGTCGAATTATTCACCGTGCCCTGGAATTCGGTGGGCACGTTGGCCTTGTAGGCAGCCACAATTTCAGACGCCGTTTTCAGCTCGCCGGTTTTCTTGTAGTAGCCGTTGCCGTACAGCTCCAGGCCCATCGGATAGGCGAAGGCATCGACGCGCGTCGTATTGCCGAAGAAGCCGCCGCTGTTGTTGGCCAGCTCAATGGTTTCGTAGAGGATGCCCGTGTTGGGGTCCGTCGGGCTCTGCGGGTTGGGCGCGGTGTAGCCCGAAGGCGCGCCGTTGGCCCCAAAAAAGTAGAAGTACAGCTGCTGCCCACGCGAGATGTACACCCGGCAGCCGGCAATGTAGGGCAGCGTAAACGTGCGGTTCGGAATGGCGCTGAGCTTGGTGAAGCAGGCCGCGTACTTCGAGTTCTGCCCCGGCCCGGTATTGCCGTTGATGGTGGGGCCGGTGACGGTGTTGTAGCTGCTGCTCATGGGCAGCACCTGGCCGTTGGCCGCGTTTATCCAGACGTGGTTGTTGCTGGGGTCGATGCCCACGATGGCCACGTACAAATCGGTGTCGGCAAACGGCGACGTGTTGTTGATGGTGAACGGAATAGACCCCTGGGCGTGGCTGTGCCGCGGCAGCAGCACACCAGTTAAGAGGACCAGAAAGGCAAGCAGCGTAAGTTTTTTCATAGAAGTGGGAATTGGGAAAAAGGTGAAGAGAAAAGCCGGAAGTCAAAGGGCCGCACGAGGCGGTGGCCGAAACCAAATCAGAGGCGGGGCAGGGTGCGGCGCGGCCGCTTTGCCACCCCGCCCGAGGCCGGAGCAAAGCGGCGCGAATGCCGCCAAAACCCCCGTCGTTTTGGGCTGATTTCTGCCGCAAGCTAGAGGCGTTTTCGCCGGAAGTAAAGCGCGGTTTACGGGCCGGTTAGCGGTTTCTCAGAGGAGCTGCACGCTTACGACACACGCTAGGCATTAGCATCTTAGGAGGCTTGCCGAAGCGTTAATTCGGCCTTTTAACCTCCGCGCTATTCGCAATTGGGCCCGCTGGCCACTTAAAAAACAAGTGGTGTTCGGATAAAAAACAATCCGGCTTCGGGCAAAATTTTTTGGCTTTCCAAAAGCGTATTCGATGGGTTAAAATCAGCCTTGAAATTGTGCCGGAATTTTCCGCAAAGGTTTGCGGCGATTTCAGGACGCTTAGCGCCGACCGTTCGGCCTTTTAATCAGGCCACATGGTGCCGGTTTTGGCTGCGTTCGACAACCTTGGGAGCCCGCCTTGCGAATACCGTGTTGCGCAGTCGCGCCGGTTCAACTCCTTGGCCGCCAAAGCCCCGTTTGCCATGGCCTTCCCGCTCCAGTTCCTGCTCGAAACCCTCGTCAGCTCCACGCTCATGCCCTCCGCCAAGAAAAAGCACTCGAAAAAAGACGCGGCCTCGGAAGACCTCCTGGACCTGGCCCACGCTTCGGTAAAGAAATTCCGGAAGGTGACCCGCGAAATCGGCAAGCTCAGCACCGGCCAGAAAGTGGTGGGCGGCTTGGCGCTGGCCGCCGCTGGCCTGGCCTACCTCGCCGCCCGCGACAGTGGCGACGAGGCTGCCACGCCCGGCGCCGAAGCGCCCCGCGCCATCGCCGCCGAAACGGCAGCTCCGGCTGCCGCACCACGCAAGCACCCCAAGCGTCCCCGGTTTGCCGCCGAAGAATAAGGCCGCCCTGTCAACGCATCATCCAACTCCAATGCTCCCATGAAAAAGACCAAGGACAAGACCAAAAAGAACAAAGCCGGCAAGAAGGCCACCCTGCTGGGCGGGGCCGCCAAGTCCATAAAGGGCCTGCGCAAGCGCAAGCTCAGCACCACCCAGAAGGTGTTGGGCGGGGCCGCCCTTCTGGCCCTGGGTGTGGGCTACCTGGCCAAGCGCCTCGGCGGCACCGACCTGCCCGCCCGCCCCGACGCCACCACCACTGCCGACATTGCCGGCGCCGAAAGCAACTTGGCGGCCATGGAAGTCGACGCCTAGCATCAGGCGAAGCAGCCCCGCGTAAAACCAGAAAAGCCCCGCCCCAGCTGCTGAAGCTGCGGGGCGGGGCTTTTTAGTGGGTGGCCGGGAGGGCTTACTCGGCGGCCGGAGCAGCGGGCGCAGCGGCTGGGGGCGGCGTAGCGCCGCCCATGCGCACGCGCACGGCGTTGGGACCTTTGGGGCCCATCTCGACTTCAAACGTCACCTTGTCGTTCTCGTTGATGGTGAGGCCGCCCAAGGCGTTGGCGTGCACAAAAATGCTTTCCTGCGTCTGCGAGTCGCGGATGAAGCCGTAGCCTTTCGACGAGTTGAAGAACGTGACGCTGCCGGTGCGCTGCGTGTCTTCGGGCTCGCGGTCTTCCTGCTTGGCCACGCTGATGCGGATGTCCTCGTCCTTAATGACGCGCTTCTTGGTGGGGTCGGGCGGGGTAGAGGTGATGTTGCCGTTTTCGTCAACGTAGGCAAACATTTCCTCTAAGGCCGCGCCGGATTTGGCGTTGGCCTGGCGCTCGGCTTTGCGCTCTTCCTTCTCGGTTTTCTTTTTCGCGCGCTTCTTCTCGTTGTCTTTCTTACCAAATGTCTCTTGAGACCTACCCATAGTTTGTTGTTGCTAAATCGTTGTGGCTGGCGGTTCTGGTGGCAAACACAGCCCCGCCAACGGAGTGGATTGCTACGAAGATACGCAATATATCAGGCCGCCCGTCAGGTTGGCCCCAAGGCTCGTTGAATAGACTGAAATTTGTCATTCCGACGCAGGCGGAATCGGAAGGGAAGTCCGACAATCGGTTTTACCCAGATTCCGCCTACGTCGGAATGACAAACTGCCTATTGGGCTGTGGACCAGCGGGTTTTGCGCCAGGCTTCGCGCTGCGCGGGCGTGAGGAATGTCCAGGCCACGAGGCGGCTTTTCTTCTGGCCCTGGGCCATTTCGATGGTTTTTACTTCGGTGGCCCCCGCCGTTTGCAGGGCGCGGTATACGCCGGGCAGCGTTTCTTTTTTCGACACCAGCGACGTGAACCAGTAGGCGGTGCGGGGCCGCCGGCCGCTTTCCTGCACCATGCGCCGGATGAAGCCGGCCTCGCCGCCCTCGCACCACAGCTCGTTGTTCTGGCCGCCGAAATTAAGGACTGGCCGCGCGCCGCGCCCGGTGCCCAGGCTGCTTGTTTTGCGCTGCGAGCCGGCCGCCGCGGCCGCCGCCGAAGCGTGGAATGGCGGGTTGCACATCGTGAGGTCGAACACTTCGCCGCTCTGAATCAGGCCATCAAAAATGCGGGTGCGGGCCGGTTGTAGGCGAGCTTCGATGGCGCCGGCCAGGCCGGGGTTGGCAGCTTCAATCTGCTGGGCGGCGCGTACGGCCGTGCCGTCCACATCGGAGCCCACGAAGTGCCAGCCGTAGGCGCGCCGGCCGATGATGGGGTAGATGCAATTGGCGCCCACGCCCACGTCGAGCACCGTGATTTCTTCGCCGGGCGGGAGCACGCCGCCGTTGCTTTCGGCCAGCAAATCGGCCAGGTAGTGCACGTAGTCGGCCCGGCCGGGGATGGGCGGGCACAGGTAGCCCTTCGGAATATCCCAGTGCTCGATTCCGTAGAAATGCTTCAGCAGCGCGCGGTTCAGGGCTTTCACGGCGGCCGGGTCGGCGAAATCAATCGAGAGGCTGCCGTAGGGGTTGGGCCGCACAAAAGGGGCCAGCGCCGGGCTTTCCTTGCTCAGCAGCGGGAAGTCGTAGGGCGCGCGGTGCGGGTTGCGCGGGTGCAGCTGGTCTTTTTCGGCCGGCGCGACGGAAGCGGCGGGCAGGGAGGCAGGTTTTTTCATTCAGAACCGTTTGCAGGTTGGTTTGCGAAATGTAGAGACGCGACACTTCGCGTCTCCTCGCGTGGAAATCGTTCGACGCCGAGACGCGAAGTGTCGCGTCTCTACATCCAGTATAGATAGTTAATATGCGCTACGAAGTTTTATACAGATACCAGCCCTCGCCCAACGGCCGCAGCACGATGAGCCCGTTGGGCGACATAGCCGGCAGGCTGGCCGCTTCGGGCTGATAGAGCAGGCCCACCGAACTGTTGGTTTTGCCGCCAATCACGAAGGCCAGGCAGCTGCCGCAGGCCGTGGCCCGGCGCGTGACGCGGCCCAAAAACAGCCGCCGCAGCAGCGCGTGCACGGCTGGGTCGGCGTTGGCGGCCTGCTCGGCGGCGGGCTCATTGGGGCCGAGCGCAGCGGCGAAGAATTTGCCGGCCTGCACCCGGCGCAGCAGCTTCTGGAAATCGGGACGGTGGCGCTGGAAGTGCGCGGCAATGTCGGCGTCGGCGCTGGTCCAGAGGCGCAGGTTGCCCACCGTGAAAGCGTGGCTGGCGTCGGGGTGCTTGCGGTCGTAGTCGGCAATTTCGGCCTTGGGCAGGCCGGTGAGCAGCGCCACCATGGGCGGCCCGAGGTGCGTCATGGCCAGCGAGCGGATGGCGCCCAGCTTCCAGCCCGTGCTGTCGTGCCGGAAGTGCAGGTAGAAGTCGCGCCGGCTGGCCGAGTCGCGCAGCTCCACGGCCACTACCGCCGTGGCCGAATCCTGCTGAATCAGCTCGCAGCGGCGGCCCTGGCGCACCGGAATCTGCTGGCCCAGGGTCTGCTTTTTGGCCTGGCCGGCCACTTCGCAACAGAGGTAATCCTTCATTTCGGGCCAGCCGATGGGGGCTACAAACTGCTCGGCAATTTGCAGGGGCGGCAGCGCGGGCGGGGACCAAAAGGCCCCGGTCAGCCACGGCAAAAGCAGCAGGAGTAGGTAATTCATTCAGAAGCTAACGGCAAAACAGCCGGCTTAAATTCCGGAATGCTGCGCAATATGCGCCCGATTCCCATTTCTTTACGCCATGCAAAAGTGGCATTCCCGGTATGTGCAATGGGTTCTGATTCTGGTGCTATCGGCTCCCGTGCTGGCGGCCGTAAAACCGCCGCTCACGCACCAGCAGTATCTGGAAGACTTCGACTTTTTCTGGGAAACCATCCGGGATAGCTACGGCTATTTCAACCAGAAGCAAACCGACTGGCCGCGCGTCCGCACCATCTACCGCGCCCAGGCCGATACCGTAAACAGTCGTCGGGCCTTCGTCCGTCTGCTCGGAAATGCGCTGGCCGAGCTCTACGACAACCACGCCAGTCTGGGCACCAACCGGCCCGATTCGCGCCGCCTCGTGCCCACGGGTACCGACGTGTGGGCCACGTTCGTGCAGGGACGCGCCGTGGTGCAGCAGGTGCGCGCCGGCTACGGGGCCGAGCGCGCGGGCCTGCGTCCCGGGGCCGTCATCGAAACCGTGAACGGTGTGCCCGTATCCGAAGCCATTCGGCCATTTCTGCCCTAAGCCCTGCGCGCACCCGACCCGGCAGCCCGCGATTTTGCCTTGGGTGTGCTGCTGGCCGGCGACCACCGCACCCCACGGGTGTGGACCGGGCAGACGGGTGGCCGCCCGTTCAGTACCCAGCCCGATGCGCCTACCTTGCTGCTCGAAACCAACCGCTACGCAACCCGGCTCGAAGTGCGCCGGCTGGACGCTGCCGGCCGCATCGGCTACCTGAAAATCAACAACAGCCTCGGCGATAATCGCCTGATTGCCCAATTCGACAGCGCCCTGACGAGCGTGCAAAACACCCAGAGCCTGGTGCTCGACCTGCGCGAAACGCCCAGTGGCGGCAACAGCACCGTGGCCCGCGCCATCATAGGCCGTTTCATCGAGCGCGAAGCCCCGTACCAGCGCCACGAGCTGCCCGGTGAGGAAGCCCAGACCGGCGTGCCCCGCCGCTGGCTGGAACTAGTAGCCCCGCGCGGCCCACGCTACGTGAAGCCGTTGGCGGTGCTGGTAGGCCGCTGGACCGGCAGCATGGGCGAGGGCCTGGCTATTGGGTTCGACGCGCTGGGCCGGGCCGCCGTGGTGGGCACCGAAATGGCGCAACTGCGCGGGGCCATCTATTCCTACAAATTACCGCATTCCGGCATCGGCTTCAACTTCCCCGTCGAGCGGCTATACCACGTCAATGGCCAGCCGCGCGAGGCGTACCGGCCAAAAGTGTACGTCGACCTGATGCAAACCAGCAAAACGTCTCCGCCCAGCGCCGACCCGGTGTTGCAGACGGCGCTGGCGGGGCTTAAGAAGCAATAGTTGCCGAAGGCATAGCCGCTCAGCGAAAGCCCGCCTAGCGACGCGGAGCCGGGCCTTTGCCGCGCCCGGCAGGCCGGCTGCCAGTGCCACCGCTTTTGGGGCGCGCCGAACCGCCGGCACTCTTCGGCCGCGCCGAACCACCCGTACCCGCGCTTTTGGGCCGGGAAGTTCCGCCCGCGCCGGGGCCTTTGGGCCGCGTACCGAGGCTGCCAGCACGGCTCGGGCCGGTCCCCGGGCCGGCTTTGGCCGGGCGCTTGCTGCCGGGCGTGGCTTTACCGCCGGCTGCGTCTTTCTCGGGGCGCGGACCCCACCAGCCGGTGCCCGAGGGGTTGAACATGGTGGGCGGGCCGGGCTTGCGCGGGCGCGGCTTGCCGGCCGGGGCCTTGCTGCTGCGGCGGCCACCCGAAGCTTCTTCGGTGCCGCTCGATTTGGCCACCATTTTCATGATGCCGGCCAGCTCGTCGGGCGTGAGTTCGCGCCAGTCGCCCACGGGCAGGCCTTTGAGGCTCACGTTCATGATGCGGACGCGTTCGAGCTTGAGGACTTCGTAGCCGAAGTGCTCCACCATGCGCCGAATCTGGCGGTTAAGGCCCTGCACCAGCGTGATGCGGAAGATGTAGGGCGTTTCCTTCTGAATGACGCACTTTTTCGTGACGGTGCCCAGCATGGGGATGCCGGCGGCCATTTCGTCTAGCATGCGGTCGGTAAGGATGCGGTCGACGGTCACCACGTACTCCTTTTCGTGCTGGTTGCCGGCCCGCAGAATCTTGTTCACGATGTCGCCGTCGCTGGTCAGGAAAATCAGGCCCGACGAATCCTTATCCAGCCGGCCGATGGGGAACACGCGGGCGGCGTGGTTCACGTAGTCCACAATGTTGCCGCGCACGCCGGGCTCGCTCGTGCTCGTGATGCCGACCGGTTTGTTGAAGGCCAGGTACACGGCGTCCTCCACTTGGCGCGGCTCCAGCTTGTGGCCGTTCACGCTCACGCGGTCGCGCGGGCCCACCTGGTCGCCAATCTGGGCGGGCTTGCCGTTCAGCGTCACGGCTCCTTCGGCAATGTAGCGGTCGGCCTCGCGGCGCGAGCACAGGCCGCTTTCGCTGATGAATTTGTTGAGACGAATGGAGGAGCTGGCAGGCATAAGGCGCGGCGAATGAAGAAAAAGAAAACGCTGAAACCGAAGCAACCCGGGACGCGGATGCCGCAAAGGTACGCCCGGGGTGTAGCGCGAAGGTGGCGTGCGGCGGTAGGGGCGGGGCTTGCCCCCGCCCGGGCGCTCGCACCGTTGCACTGATTCCGTCCGATGCGCACAAACGTCCGGGCGGGGGCAAGCCCCGCCCCTACATCATTGCGGAGTCCCGACAACCCCTGCCCGCCCCGCCCGTTAGCCCAGACAGCATTTCCAACCAATTATGATTACTGATGTCTGATAAACCCACGATTTTCCCGCCCCAGAGCCAGGACGCGGGCGCCGGCAAGCCCGGCCTCGAATACAAGATGACGCCCGAGCCCGAATACATCCGCGAAGGCTACAAGGGGGCCGACAAGCTCAAGGGCAAAGTGGCCCTCATCACCGGCGGCGACTCGGGCATTGGCCGGGCCGTGGCCGTGCACTTTGCTGTCGAAGGGGCCGACGTGGCCATCTGCTACTTCCCCACCGAGCAGCAGGATGCCGAAAAGGTGCAGGAACTGGTGCAGGCCCACGGCCGCCGCTGCCTGCTGCTGCCCGGCGACCTGAAATCGCCCGCTTTCTGCCAGGAAATTGTAGACCGTACGGTAGCCGAGCTGGGCGGCCTGAATATTCTCGTGAACAACGCGGCCGAGCAGAACTGGCACGATTCGCTCGAAGAAATCAAGGACGAGGAACTTGACAGCATCTTTAACCTGAACATCATCGCCCAGTTCCGCATTGCGCGGGCCGCCGTGAAGCACCTCAAGGAAGGAGACTCCATTATCAACACGGCTTCGGTGAACGGCTTCAAGGGCAACGAGATGCTGCTTGATTATACCTCGACCAAAGGCGCCATCACGGCCTTCACACGGGCACTGTCGTTGCAACTCATTAAGAAGGGCATTCGGGTGAACTCGGTGGCGCCCGGGCCCATCTGGACGCCGTTCATCACCGGCATCGGCCTGCTGAAGCTGCCGCTGTTTGGCCACGACGTGCCCATGGGCCGCGCCGGCCAGCCCTCGGAAGTGGCCCCGGCCTACGTGTTTCTGGCGTCGGAAGATGCCTCCTACTTCTCGGGCCAGACGCTGCACCCCAACGGCGGCTCGGTGGTAAATGCCTAGCGGCGATAACCCCGTAACAAGCCCCGCCGTATCAGGCCCTAAAAATGGCTGTATCGCCGTTTTACATTCCTTCAACACCCTGCACATGAACACCAAACTCCTCGGCCTGATGGCCGCCGCCGCGCTGGCTACCGCTTCCTGCACCCAGGATAAAAAAGTGGAAACCACCACGACCACCACGCCCGAAACCGTGACCACCACGACCACCACCACCGTGGATACCGTAGCCGTGCACGACGAAGCCCGCCGCCTTGCCGCCCGGATGGCCGAAGACCTGAAGCTGACCGACCCGGCCGTGGTGACTCGCATCGAGCGTACTTACTACACCCGCGGCCAGCGCCTCGGCGAAGCCAACAACCGCTACGTAAGCGACACCACCGGCCGCTATGCCACCCTGCGCCAGATTAACGACGATGCCGACAACGAAATCCGTACCGACCTCGGCAACGACACTTACTACAACACGTACTCGGCCAACCGCGCCAACTACGGCGACGGCCCTTACTCGCTGGCTCCCGCTACAGTAACCACCACGTCTTCCTCGACTACCACGGTGCGCCGGGGCAGCGTGGGCCAGGGCTCGGGCGTGAAAAAAGTGGACAACGAGAAAGACGGCGACCACAAAACCAAGTATATGAACGGCGCGAAAGTGAAGCGCGACGACGATGGCTCGGTGAAAATCAAGATGGCCGACGGCACGAAAGTGAAAATCGACGAAAACGGTAACCGTACCGTGAAGAAGGGCTTGTTTAAATAAGCATTCTTCTAAATAGTAAAAAGCCCGTTTCTGTTATCAGGAACGGGCTTTTTTGTGAGATGCAAATGGGCTGGTATCATGCTGTAGAGACGCGATACTTCGCGTCTCCTCGTTGAACGAGGCTTCTTGTATCATGCAAACGTCAAGACGCGAAGTGTCGCGTCTCTACATCGTGCAACTTGTTTAGTCGCCGTGGATAATCTGCCAGACGTGGTGCTCGAGGTGCAGCGCGTAGTCGCTGATGAGCCAGTGCAGGGTGGTGGGGTTGCCGTTGAGGGTGAGGTACTCGTGCTCGAGCAGGTGCGGCGGCAGGCGGTCGATGAGGTGCAGGATGAGGGTGTTCAAGCTGGTCCAGAGCGCGAGCAGGTCGGCGCAGGGCAGGTGCTGGTAGTCGGCCACGCGCACCCAGGCATCTTGGTCGTAGGGGCGCAGCTGGTGGGGCGGCGGCGCGAGGCAGGCCCCCACAATGCGGCGGTGGTTGTTCAGGGCCGAATCGATGAGGTGGCCCAGAATTTCCTTGCGGCTCCAGCGGCCGGGGCCGGGATGAATACTTAGCTCCAGCTCAGAACAGCCATTCCAGAAATCGGTCAACAAATCGAGCTGCTGACGCAGCTGGGCCTGGCTTTCGGCCAGGGGCGGGGTAGCAACGGTCGGGGAGTAGACGGCCATAACGGTAACGATAAGGCGGCACGGGCCGCGGGTTCCGGTGCACTCAGGATACTAATATAGCTTCCGAGCCGGATTTGTTATCAACGAAATCCACTATCCGGCGGATTTTGGTGATTTACAGCCGAATTGACCAGCTGGCCCCCGTAAACGGGCCGTAGGTGTAGGGCGCAAACTGGCCGCGCCGGAACCAGGGCTTGGGCCGCGGCATCACCCGAAAACCGGTACCATTGGCCGTGCTGCTGTCGGCCGGAGCTTCCACGCGGGTGCGGCCGTTGCGCACGGCAATTTTGGCGAAGGCATACCCCAGCGCGATGCCCACCGGGTAGTCGCTGGCCCAGTGCACGCCATTGTTCAGCATGGCATAGCCCAGCAGGCCCATCAGCGAGTAGCCCACGGGGCGCACGAAGCGGTATTCGGGGTAGTTTTCGGCGATGACCGTGACCGTGGCCATGGCCGTGGCCAGGTGGCCGGTGGGGAAGGCGTCGTAGTTGGGTACGTAGCTCTGGTAGGTGCTGTACGAAGGAAAGAAATTCCACTCGCCGCGGGGCTGCGTCGCCACGTAGGGGCTCTGGCGGCCGGTGAGGCGCTTCATGGTTTGCACCACCAAGCCGGTGCTGAAAATGGCTTCGCCGAGTTGGCTGGAGGTGCGCAGCGCGCGGTTGTCCTTCTTGATGCCGCCGTAAATCCAGAAGCTGCTGGCTACGGCCAGGTGCGTCCAGCCATCGCCGAGGTAGTAGAACGTGCTGTTGAGGTTGTCGGGCACGTTGAACTCGAACGGCAGGTTGGCCGAGCCGATGCGGAACGGAATGTACACCAGCGTTTTCTGGGTGCTGGCGGCTTTCAGGTTGATGGACCGCCCAAACCGCTGCGCGCCGTCCAGAATCACCTGGTCGAAAGCCCACAGGGCCACCGAGCCGGCCGCGATGCCCAGCAGCGTTTCTTTGTTTTTGGACTGAAACGCGAACTTCGGAAACTGCCCCAAATCGCGCGGAATGTGGTAGGCCCACTCGAAGGGCTTGGGCTTGTCGTAGTGCCACGTCACGCCCGGAGCCACGGTGTAGTCGGTGATGCGGCCGTTGGCGTCGCGCGGGTGGATGTGCGGCTCGGTTGCGATGCGGCCCGTAACCACTGCCTTGTGGGCAGCAATGGACCCGGCCATCGGCACAGCGGCGCGGGTGGTATCGGGAGGGGAGGCCGTGAAAATAGTATCGACAGCCGCGGGCGCGGCCAGGGCCGTACGGGCGCTGCTGATGATTAAACCTAAAAACAGCGGGGCAAACAGCCGCTGGGAGCGGCAAAGGGTAAAGAACGACACGTAACGGACAACTAATTAATAATGAGCACGCCGCGGGAATAAATGCGGCCGGCCGGGATAGCAACGGAATCAGCTAGCGAGGTCGAAATCTGCGAACAAGGCCGCAAAGGTAACACCAAGCTCGCGTAGCAGACCCATTGGGGTAACAAGCCGAGTGCGCAGACGGATGAGCGGCCGCAATGTTGTGCAAGCCGCGTATCTTTCTGGCAAGCCGTCTTTGGTGCCCGCTCTTTCCGCCCTTTCCCGCCCATGCAACCAACCGTTTTCACGCCTGCCGTCGCGCCCGCCGCCATGCCGGCTCCCGCGCCTAACCCGTTTCAGGCGCAGTTCGAAGCGGTGCGACAGCGCGCGCCGCAGCTGCGCAGCGAGGGCGTGGCCGAGCGCCGGGCCCGGCTGGCCAAGCTGTCCGACTGGCTGCACGCGCACCGGACGGACATTCAGCAGGCCCTGCTGGCCGATTTCCGCAAGCCCGCGACCGAGTCGGACCTCACCGAAATCTGGACTTCGCTGGTTGAGCTCAAGCACACGAGCAAGTACCTGAAAAAGTGGATGGCCCCGCGCGCAGTAGGCGCGAGCATGGCGCTGCTGGGCACCCGCTCGTGGGTGCAGGTCGAGCCCAAGGGCGTGGTGCTGATTATCTCGCCCTGGAACTACCCGTTTTACCTGGCCGTGGGCCCGCTCATTTCGGCCATCGCGGCCGGCAATGCCGTGGTCATCAAGCCCGCCGAGCAAACGCCGGCCACCTCGGCGCTGCTGCAAAAGCTGTGCGAAGACCTGTTCCGGCCCGACGAGGTGCTGCTGCTGCAGGGCGGCAAAGAAGTTGCCACCGACCTGCTGAAGCTGCCCTGGGACCATATTTTCTTCACCGGCAGCCCCGAAGTGGGCAAGATTGTGATGCGCGCCGCCGCCGAGCACCTCTGCGGCCTCACGCTGGAGCTGGGCGGCAAAAACCCCACCGTGGTGGACGAAACCGCCAACCTACGCGACGCGGCCGAGAAAATCGTGTGGGGCAAGTTCCTGAATAACGGTCAGACCTGCGTGGCCCCCGACTACCTGCTGGTACAGGAAAGCGTACAGCCGGCGCTGCTCACGGAGCTGAAAGCCGCCATCGAGCGGGCCTACAACCCCGGCGGCGCGGGCATCGAAGCGTCCGACTCGCTGGCCCGCATCGTGAACGAGCACCACTTCGCCCGCCTCGCTGGCCTGCTAGAGGATGCCCAGACCAAGGGTGCCACCGTGGCCGTGGGCGGGGTGGTCGACGCCAGCCAGAACTACATCGCGCCTACCATTCTCACTGACGTGCCGGCCGACGCTCGCGTGCTGGAGGAGGAGATTTTCGGCCCGCTGCTGCCCGTGCTCACCTTCAAAAACCTGAGCGAAACGGCTGCTTACGTGAACGCCCGCCTTAAGCCGTTGGCGCAGTACGTGTTCAGCACCAGCGCCGAAAACCGCCGCTACCTGCTCGACAACATCTCGGCCGGCGGCGCGGGGCTAAACGAAACCGTGCTGCATTTTGCGCACCCCGAGTTGCCCACTGGCGGCGTGGGCAACTCGGGGCTGGGCAAGGCCCACGGTCACGCGGGTTTCCTGGCGTTCAGCAACGAGAAGGGCGTGATGCGGCAGCGCGTGGGCTTCACCGGCATCAAGGCCATGTACCCGCCCTATACCGGCCGCGTGCAGAAACTGGTGGGGCTATTGGTGAAGTATTTGTAAATGACCTGCTGGACGCGGGGTGACGCTGAATACTAAGGTTACCTTTTCATCGGTTGCGGCATGAAATGCCATGAAAATCGATGGTCGGTTGCGCGTATTGGGATTAGGGTTTTGCAGCTCGTTGCTCGTGAGCTGCGACGGCGGCTGGGCCGTGACTTTTGCCGGGCCTTTTCCGGCGCAGGCGGCCGATATGGCGGAGTTTCCGGCCCGGCACCGCGGCGTGTACACGGCGGATGATTCTACCAGTTCGGTGTGCATCGGGCGCACGGCGGTTTGGGTGCAGGAGCTGGAAACGCAGCGCCACAGCCGGCACGAGTTCGACTCGCTCGGCTTCCGGCTTCGGGCCGACAGCACGTACCTGGCCGGCGGCAAGCTTCATTACCTGCACCAAATCGGCCGCGACTCAGTGCGCGACAGCTGGTTGCGCACCGACACGATTTTCACAATCGGCGACAGCTTCGGAACGGGGCATCTGCGCCGTTTTCAGGGCCGTTACTACCTAAGTATTTACGACGGCACGGCCGCGCACCGCGTTGATATGTGGGATGTCGAGCGGCTGGAAATAAAAGGCCGCCACCTGCTTCGGCAGCGGCTCGGCACCGATACGCTGCGCCTGCGGGCACTGGCCCCGGCCACCGTGCGCTACACCCGTTACGACGGCACTTCCTACTTTCAGATTGCGCCCGGCACGCCCGCCGAAACCCGCCGCGTGGGCCGCTACGCCGGGCTATGGGAAACCACGGGTGACTACGAGCGGCGGTACTGACCGCGGGTGCAAACTATCGACGGCGGCTTGTTCGCCCGGGTTTATCTTTGGAAATAATCATTCTGCCAAAGCCCATGGGCCAGCCCAACCAACAGCGTCGCTACACGCCCGAAGAATATTTCGCGCTGGAAGCCCAAAGTGAAGAGCGCCACGAGTATTTCGATGGCGAAATTTTCGCGATGGCCGGTGGTACCAAGTCGCACAATCTAATTAAAGGCAACATCATGGCGGGGGTGCGCCAGTCTGGTTGTCGGGCTTATGATGCGTCGGTACGCCTGGCGGTGCAGGACGACTTCCACTACACGTACCCCGATGTGGTGGTAACCTGCGACCCCGCCGACCGGCGCGACCCTTACCTCATTCGGCAGCCCGTGCTGATTATCGAAGTGCTGTCGCCCTCTACAGCCGACTACGACCGCAGCCGCAAGTTCACGCAGTACCAGAAAATTGCCTCCCTACGTCACTACATTCTGGTTTCGCAGACGGCCTGGGTGCTGGAGTGGTTCCGGCGCGACGAGGCCGGGCAGTGGATTTACACCGTGTTCAGCGACCCGGCCGATGTGCTGGAAATCCCGGAGTTAAGCTTGCGCCTGCCGCTGGCCGATGTGTACGACGACACCGACGTAGCCCCGCTGGCGCTGGTGGAGGAGCCAAGCGGCCCGCGCTGGTAGCCAGTGGGCCGGTCGTTATTGCTTCTGCTGCATGTCGGCGGCAATTTTCTGCTGTACTGATTTGGTTTGCAGAAGCTTAAATTTCTCGGGGCCAATCACGGCGCGTAGTTCCTTTTGCGAGTTGATGTTGATGCGCTTGAGCTCGGCCATGAGCTGCGGCGACTGCGCGGGCAGCTTCTCCTTGGCAGCGTTCGATTCTTTGAGCGTGCCGTTGAGCACGGTGCGGACGCGGGTGGTTTGGTCGGCAGTGAGTTTGAGCTCGGTGCTCATCACATCCGCCAGGTCGCGGGCGGCGGTGGGCGGCGCGGGCGAGCTTTCCGTGCGCACGGTTTCGACCACTGGGGTCGGCTTGTCGCGGTGAAAGATGGAGCAGCTGGCGGCGGTTACACTCAACGACAACCACAGGGCAAAACGAACTGGACGCATAGGAAGCGGGAATAGCAATATTGCAACCAGTACGGGAGAAGTTGCTGCCAGGTACAATCAGCGGCAAAAAACGCGGTCCACTACCTCGCGCCGGCCGACGGATTACGGCTTGGCCAACGAGCTGGGCGGCATGCGCAACAGCTGCCGCTCCACCTTATTGCGGCGGTTGCGGAATTTCTTGCTGCCATGCACCAAGCTGTCGAAACGGGCATCAATCTGTTGTTCGATACGCCAATAGGCCTCTTGGCGGGCGCGGCCTCGCAGCTGCTGACGGGCCGCCGCCCGTTGCTGAAGGCGGAGCACCACCAGCGCCCGCATGCGTTCGCGGTTTTCGGGCCGACTTTTATTTAGAAAGCCCCGCACGCCCCCGCCACAGTTGCCAAATAGCAGCACCGCCAGCAGCGGCAGCAACAGCAGGCAGGACAGCGGCGGGCGTTTCATAAAGGCGAATGTAGTGTGGACGCTGCGAGTCCGCGCATTGTCTGAGTCGTTGGCCCGGGCGCGGACTCGCAGCCTCCACGCTACACCGCTACCGCCTGCTTTTCCACGGCCCGGCTGGCTTTCATGCCTTGCGCCGTGAAGTGGGCCAGCGCCATAATGGTCAGCATGGGGTTCACGCCGCTGCAGGCCGGGAAGGCCGAGCCGTCAGCCACGAAGAGGTTCTGCACCTCCACGGTTTCGCCGTTGAGCTTGAGCGGGTGGGTGGCCGCGTCGCCACCCATGCGGCAGGTGCTCATCTGGTGGGCACTATAGAGGCCGAACTGGTTGGGCTTCCAGCTCAGGTGGGGCAGCTGGTCGAGCAGGGCGGCGTTGATAATCTGGCCGTTTTCGACTTTGAGCGTAGGCAGCGTGCCGTGGGGCAGGTAAATGGTGTGCGCCCCTGCGGCGGCGTGGATGTGGGCGGCGGCGCGCACGCCCTCCAGCATGTTGGCGCGGTCGAAGTCCGACAGCACGTAGTCAATCAGCGGCGCGCCGTTTTTGTCGATGGTCACCCGGCCACCCTCACGGTCGCGGGTGAGCACGATGAACGAGCCGAGGTGGCTGGCGTCGCGCATCATTTCGTGGTGCTGCTTGCCCGAGCGCCAGGGCAGCACCATGCTCAGCAGGCCGGGGTGGGTGGGGGGCGTTTCGAGCTTGGCCCCGAAGTTGGTGCCGTGCAGCTGGGTGTAGGTATCGTTCACCACGCTCATGCTGGGGCCGTGCCACGAGTCCATCTGCTGCGGGTAGCGGCCGGCCACAATCACGGTGGGGTGCAGGTGCAGGTGCTGGCCCAGGTGCGGGTGCTTCAGGCCCGAGCGCAGCAGCAGCGCCGGTGTCTGGATGGCCCCGCCGGCCACCACCACGCGCTTCGCCCGCACCGTGACGCGCACCTCGCGGCCGTCGGGCAGGCGGTGCACGGCTTCGGCGCCGGTGGCCCGGCCGTTGCTGATGGTTACGCGGTCGACTTTGGTATCGGCCAGAATGCGCGCGCCGTGCTCGAAGGCGGTGAGCAAGTACGTATTCAGCGTGCCTTGTTTGATGCCGTGGGCGTCGCCCAGTGTGGAGTAGCCCAGGCTGCGAAAGTGGGCGTCCGAATCGGTGAGTCCCTTTTCGTTGCGCGGAATCAGCTTCACTTCCTGGCCCAGCTTGGTCGAGCCGTCCCAGAGGGCTTGGTTCTGGCCGTTGTGGCGGGTGTAGTTGGTGTTCACCCCAATGGTGCGGGCCACAGCGTTGAGGCTTTCCTTGAATTCCAGCGTGGTGAAATGGGGCGCGTTGTGCTCGCGGGCCCATTCCTGCAGCACGTAGTCGGGGGTGCGGAAGGCGCCGGCCCAGTTCACCGTGGTTCCTCCCCCCAGGCACGAGCCGGCCAGAATGCCGATGCTGCCATCTTGGGTGCAGAGGGTGCCTTTGGTATCGTAGAGCGTGCCCAGCATGTCCACTTCGCGCTGGGTGAAGTCGCAGCCGTGGCAGTAGGGGCCCTTTTCGATGACCAATACATCAAACCCAGCCTCGGCCAGCTCGCCGGCCACCACGCCGCCGCCCGCGCCCGAGCCAATTACCAGCACGTCGCACTCGTAAGTGGTGTCGGCATCAGGTTTCAGGGTTTGGATGGGCTTGGGCGTATCCACGGGCCGCTCGTCGGGGCCGGGGTAGCCGAAGTGGCCCCAGGCGGCCGGCAGTTCGCTCATGCTGCCGCCGTAGTAGAGCAGCGTGCACAGCTTGCGCAGCGCCTGGAAGCCCTTGCGCAGCTGCGGCACGTTGCTGGCGGCCCAGCTTTGTAGCAGCTGCTCGCGCTGCGCGGCATCGAGCTTGCGGAAGGGTTTCAGCGGCCCGAACCACGTGAGGCCCAGCAGCGGCTTCTCTAGCAAATCGAGCAGCTGGCTGAATTCGGTTTGCGCGCCCTCGGGCTGCTCTCGAATGGCCTCCTGCAATTTATCCAAGTTGAGGCCGGCCGAACCGGCCGGAATGCCCTCGGCGAGGGCAGGAACGAAGGTGTCGGCTAAAGCTAAAAGAACGGCGGAGCGGGCGGGCGTAAGCGAGAACATGCGGCGGGAATTTTGGGTGGTAAAAGGTAAGGGTTTTTCCGCAAAGTGTTAGGCGTGCCGAGTAGTTTTTGAGTGCATAGATGAAATGAAGAGAGAAAGAGAACGTCATGCAGAGCGCAGCGAAGCATCTCGCGTGCTTTAATTACTTCCTGTCGATTGGATTGCATTGCGCACGCGAGATGCTTCGCTGCGCTCTGCATGACGTTCAACTTGTCGACCTTTGCCTTCCCAAAACCACCTTGCTCCCCATGCCCAAGCTCATCCAAACGCCCGAAACCACCTACCGCGTCCATTTCCAGGATTGCGACATGCTGGGCCACCTCAACAACGCGCGCTACTTCGACTACTTCCTGAACGCCCGCGAAGACCACACCACCGAGCATTATCAGCTGAACATGGGCGAAATAGCCCGCGAGCAAAAGGCCGGCTGGGTCATCACCAAGCACCACATCAGCTACCTAAAGGCGGCGCGGCAGGGCGCGACAGTGCGCATCCTCAGCCAGCTTATCCACTTCGACAACTCCAACCTAGTGCTCGAAATGCAGATGCGCAGCGAGGATGGCCTGCGCCTGCTGGCCCTGCTCTGGTCGGAAATGACCTTTGTGAGCATGCCCGCCGGCACCCGCACCGACCACGGCAACGCCATGATGGACCTGCTCGAACAGCTCGACGTGGACACGGTGGACTACGACCCCGACGGCTTCGACGAGCGCGTGAAAGAGGTGCGCCAGCAGCTGAAGAAGCGGCGGCGCGAGGCGGGCGTGGCGGAGTAGGCACCGTGAGGCGAGCAGGTTTGTCATTGCGAGCGCAGCGAAGCAATCCATCCTGTTCGCAGCGACCAGCCCACTGATGTGACAAAGCCCCGGCACTGCGCAGTGCCGGGGCTTTGTGATAAAATAACGTGTCTGGTTTTGGCAGGACGGATTGCTTCGCTGCGCTCGCAATGACAGGCGATGGCCGAAGCCCTAATTAAACACGTACCGCAGCCCCACTTGCCCCTGCCAGCGCGAGTTGATGGGGTCCGTTTGCCACGGGGTGCTGGTGGGGTTGCGGAACTGGTACACCGGCTGGTTTTTGGCCGCATCGATGCGCACAAAATCCATCAGGGCGTAGCCCGAGTTGTTGAGGTTGGGCACGAAGTATTGCAGACCCCACTCGCGGTTGAGCAGGTTGCCGAGGTTAATGAAATCGAAAGAGACTTCGAGGCGCTGCGAGCCGGTTTTGGTGAGGGGCACCTTGGCGATAAGGCGCAGGTCGAGCTGCTGCGTCCAGGGGGTGCGGGCGGCATTGCGCTCGGCGTAGGTGCCGCGGCGGGTGCCCAGGTAGGCGTCGTTGGCGATGTATTGGTCGAGCTGCGCGTACTGCTGCGCGGCCGACACCAGCACTGTGTTGTTGGGGTCGGTGATGTCGGCCAGCTGGATTTGCGAGGCGTCGGCGGGCACAAACACGAGGTCGTTTTTGGCCGAGCCGTCGCGGTTCACGTCGCCCTCGTACACGAAGGAGAAGGGGCTGCCCGAGCGGGCAATGTAAATCAGGTTGGCGCTGAGGCTGAATTTGTCCTTCACCGGCATGGTGTAGGCCAGGTTGCCGATGAACTTGTGGCGCAAGTCAAAGTTGGAATAGGCCAGGGCGGGGTCGTTGGCCACCAGGGCCTGGTTCCACTCGTAGTTGGCGGCCGGCGACACGCGCACGCCGTTCACCACGTCGCGGCTCACGCCGTAGCAGTAGCCCAGCGAGGCATCGAGGCGGTTGGGAATGCGCTTGGCCAGCGTGAACGTGGCGTTGTAGTTGTAGCCCCGCGACGTGTTGCTCATCACAAACACGTTGGTAAACGTGGGGTCAATTTTGGCGGCGTTGCCGGTAGTGGCAAAGTAGGGCCGGTTATCTGCTCCCGAGAACGTGGCTTTGTTGTCCTTGAAATTGATGGACTGGAACAGCACGCCCGTCACCACTTTCGACACCAGCCCTTCGGCCGTGAAGCTCATTTCCCAGGGCAATTTCACGTCCACGGCCAGCGACGATTTCCAGTCGCGCGGCAGCCGGAAGTTGTTGTCAATCAAATTGATTTCGGCCAGGCCGGGCTGCAGGGCCTGCAGGTTGGCGAGGTTTTCGGCAATGGGCAGCACGCCGGTGGGGCGATAGTCGATGTTGTGGTACGGGTCGCCCGAGATGTAGTGTGCGTAGGCGTACCACACAAACGGAATGCGGCCCGTGAACAGGCCCGTGCCGCCGCGCAGCTGCACCGTATTGGCCTCATTCAGCGTGTAGTTGAAGCTGGCGCGCGGGTTCAGCTGGGGCACGCCGCCGAACTTGTTCTGGTACTGGTCGAACTGCGGGTTGCGGGCCACTTCGGGGTTGGTGGGCACCTTGTCAGGGTGCAGCTGCATGTCCACGCGCAGGCCCACTTGCACGCTCAGACGGTTAGTTACCTGGTAGTCGTCCTGGGCGTAGGCACTCAGCAGCATCACCCGGAAATCGGCCGACGGAATACTGCGGTTATAGTTGGGGTCGTTGTTCTGGATGTTGTACACGCCGCGCACCCGGTTGGGCCGGTCCTGCAAAAAGGCATCGACCGACGAGTACTGCCAGCGCCCGTTGAAGGCCGTGAGGAAGCGGTATTGAATGCTGTTCAGCTCGTTGGTGGTGCCCAGCGTGAAGGTGTGGCGGTTCTTGAAAATCGTCAGGTTGTCCGTCAGCTGCATGGTGCTCAGGCCCGAGCCGTACACGGCCGCCTCGCGGTAGGTACCGGCGAAAATGGTGGTCGAGGTGTTGTAGTTGATTTCGAGGTGCGGGAAGATGCGGCCGTCGTAGGCGCGGTTTTCGTTCACCGTGTTCAGGCCCGCAATCAGCTGGTTCGAAACGTGATTGCTGAATGTGCTCTTAAGCTCGGCCACGAGGCTGTTGGTGCGGCTGTTGTGCCGGAAACCCTGGTTGCCGAAGTTCAGAATGTTAGCCGAGCGTTCGAGGTTATCGGCGTAGCCGGTCACGAAATTGTCGCGCAAACTCAGCCGATGCTTGTCCGAGATATTATAGTCGAGGCGCAGCAAAAACTTGTCACTGTTGCGCTGAATGGTGGCCGCGCCGTAGGTGCCGGGGTCGTAGCCGTACTGGCTTTTTAGCTTGTCGCTGATTTGCTTGGCCACCTCAACGGGCACGATGGCGCCAGCCTCGCCGGGGGCAAACAGCACGGGCTCCTCGCGGCGCTGGTTTTCGTAGTTGGCGAAGTAAAACAGGCGGTTTTTGATGATGGCCCCGCCCAGGCTCGCGCCCGACTGGATGTCGTAGTAGCTTTCAATCGGCTTGCGGTCGGCATCCACGCTGCGACCGGTGATGAGCTGGTTGCGCGCGAAGCTGTACACCGTGCCGGCCAGGCGGTTGGTGCCGCTCTTGGTCACGGCGTTGATGTTGGCCCCCGTGAAGTTGCCCAGCGTCACGTTGAAGGGCGAAATCACCACCTGCATCTCATCAATGGCATCGATGGAAATGGGCTGGGTGCCCGCCAGCGCCCCCGGCGTGCCCGAGGCCACCGTGCCCGCCGCCCCGCTCGCTGGCTCCTGAAAGCCTAGCACGTCGTTGGTCGCCATGCCATCGATGCTTAGGTTGTTGAAGCGGTAGTTGGTGCCGCCAAACGAGTTTTTATTGCCCTGCGGCATTAGCTTCGTGAGGTCGCTCAGGCTGCGGTTCACCGTGGGCACACCCTGGATGGCCTCGCGGCTCAGGTGGTAGCTCTGGCCGTTTTTGTCGGCTGCAAACGGGTCGCCTTTGCGGCCGGTCACGGCCACTTCGCCCAGCTCGGTGCTGCTTTCCACCAGCGCAAACGTCTGGCGCGTCACCTTGCCCAGGCTCAGATACAGGCCCTCGCGGCTCTGCGCGGTGTAGCCCACGTAGGTCACCTGTACGGTGTAGGGGCCGCCGGGCTTCAGGTTGTTCAGCAAAAACTTGCCGCTGGGGTCCGACTGCGTGCCGCTGCGCGTGCCCGTGGGCTCATGCGTGAGCAGCACCGTGGCCCCGGGAATGGCTTCGCCCTTCTGGCTGGTCACGGTGCCCTCAAACACGCTGGTCGTAACCTGGGCGCGGGTGAGGAAGGGTAGGAGAAGTAAGAGGAATGGGAAGAGGTGTTTCACGAAATAAAGAGGAGTAGAAAATTAGAACGTCATGCAGAGCGCAGCGAAGCATCTCGCATGGGGTAGTAATTCAAGCGTTGTATTCTTATTGATTAGTTGAAGCACGCGAGATGCTTCGCTGCGCTCTGCATGACGGCCTTTTGCAGGCCGTTCATCAAAATCCAAACGCCCGAATGGCCGCGTACAGCCCCGCGCTCAAGAACGCAGCCACGGGCAGCGTGAGCAGCCAGGAAAGGCCAATTTTGGCGATTTCGCGGGAGTTTGCTGTGCCGTTCACCAGGCCGATGCCGTAGATGCTGCCCACCGAAACGTGCGTGGTGGACACCGGCAGGCCCAGCTTGCTGGCAAAAATCACCAGCGCACTCGTTACCAGGTTGGCGGTGAAGCCCTGGCCGTGGTTGAGGCGCGAGATTTTCTTGCTCATCGTGTCGGCCACTTTGCGGGCGTTCAGCCAGCCGCCGATGGCCATGGCCACGGCCAGAATCAGCACGTTCACGGGCATGGCGAAAAACTTGCACACCAGCAGCAGGCCCAGCAGCTTGGGCGTGTCGTTGAGGCCGCGGGCGAAGCTCATGGCGGCGGCGCTGGCGTAGTGCAGCCCGTTGATGAGCGGCTGGAAATCAAGGCCCAGGAACTTGCCCTGGTAGAGGTTTTGGCATTCAGCGGTGCTGGCCACGGTGCCCTGCAGGGTGGGCAGCGCGGTGAAGGCGGCCGTGGGCGCGCTGGCTACCGGCACCCAGGTTTCGCCCACGCACACGCAGCTTTCTTCGGTGATGCCCGCCGCCCGCCGGCCCTGCCGAAACAGCACGTACACGAGGCTGCCCAAGCCCACGGCCAGCACCGGCCCGGCCACCAGCGGCAGAAAAAACGTGCTGCCCAGCTTGGCAAAATTTACGGCCGGCCCCACTGCTACCAGGCCCGCGCCCACCAGCGCCCCCACCAGCCCGTGGGTGGTCGACACCGGGAAGCCGTAGCGCGTGGCCAGCAGCACCGTGAGGGCCGCGCCCAGCGCCACCGCCAGCACAAACGCCACCGACCCGATTATCTCGTCCGGTACCAGCCCCTTGCCCGAAAAGTTCTTAATCAGCTCCTCCGCAAAGAAATACGAGCACACCGAGCCGGCAAACGTGGCCACCGTGGCCAGCACCAGCGCCGGCCGGTACGCCAGCGTGCCACTGCCCCAGAGCGTGGCCACGCCCTTGAAATTGTCGTTGGCCCCGTTGGAGTAGGTGAGTAGGAGTACCGCCAGAAAGAGAAGAATTAGCAGCATAGAAACGGGTTGGGTGAATATGGAAATTCCCGCTTTCGTCCCACGAAAACGGGAATTTCTGCCGAATCTACGGCGGGCCGGGTCTGGTTAGATTGGTTGTATTACCAAAATGTTTCTTTGGCTTGGATAATATCGTCTGTCATGCTGAACGCAGTGAAGCACCTTATCACGTCGGAACGGTTTGTCCTGACGTGATAAGGTGCTTCACTGCGTTCAGCATGACAGACGATACCGCCTGCTCATTAAATCTGGCGCGACTAGCGCGCCGCCGACACGTTGTCCTTCTCGTTGGCATCCATGAAAATACCCCCGTCGAGCTTCACCGATTTCACCGCTTTGGGCGTGGTGATGACGGCCTGCTGCTGGTTGGCGCGCCACACGGCGGCGGTTTGGTGCAGGGTTTCCTTGGTGCCGTCGGCGTATTCGAGCTGCATGTCGAAGGGAGCCGCGAAGCCGCCCACGTTATTCACTGTCACGCTGGTGCCCGAAATCGGGCCCACGGCTAAATCGATGTAGCCGTTGGTGAAGAACCAGTTGTTGAAGAACCAGTTGAGGTCCTGGCCGCTGGCGTTGCTCATCGAGTTGAAGTAGTCCCACGGAATGGGGTGCTTGCCGTGCCAGCGGTCCATGTACTCGTGCAGGGCTTTCTTGAAGAGGGCATCGCCGAGCATATCCTTCAGGGCCAGGTAGCTGAGCGAAGGCTTGCCGTAGGCGTTGTTGCCATAGCCGGCCTTCAGCTCGCTGCTGGGCGTGATGATGGGCAGGTCTTCGGCTGTGGCCGCGTCGTGAATCCAGCGGTTCACGCGGAACATTTTGTAGAGCTTGTCGGCGGCCTCTACTCCGTTTTCGGTGCGACCGATGAGCAGTTCAAACGTGGTGGCCCAGCCCTCGTCCATATAGGCGTAGCGGCTTTCGTTGATGCCCATGTAGAAGGGGAAGTAAGTGTGTGCGATTTCGTGGTCCTGCACGAACTGCGCAAACTTGGGGTCCTTCTGCGGGCTGTCGTTCACCATCATCGGGTATTCCATGTCGGCAAAGCCCTGGAACGCCGTCATTTTAGGGAACGGATACGCCACGCCGGGCCAGTTATTCGGGTTCGAGAACCAGCCCAGCGCGTACTGCGCGTTCTTCACCGATTGCCGGAAATCAACCGTGGAATCAGCATACGCGGCCTGCACGCTGGCGCGGCGCTTGGCCTTGGCATCCACTACCACGCTGGCCGCGTCCCACACGTAATGGTCGCTCAGGCCGAAGGTGACGTCGGAAATGTCCTTCGCGGCCCATACCCAGGTGTTCATCGGCTGCTGGGCGGTGATGCTCTTCTTGGCCAAATCGGCGGCGGTGGCCACGTGAATAACCGCGTCGCTGGTCATCGACTGCTTGAGGCGCTTGGCGGCGGCCTTCTGCAGCACCTGGTCGGGGTTTTGCAGCATGCCGGTGGCCCACACGATGTAGTTGGCCGGCGCTTTCACGCGCAGGGTGTAGTCGTTGAAGTCGTTGTAGAACTCCTTGCTGTCGACGAAGGGCAGGCGGTCCCAGCCGTTGTAATCGTCGTACACCGCAATGCGCGGGTAGAAGTAGGCCAGGAAGTAGGTGGTGGGGTCAATCATACCCTCGCGGCCGCTTTCCACCGAAATGGGGAAGTGCCAGGCCACGGCAAATTTCACCGAATCGTGCGGGGCCAGCGGGCGGGGCAGGCGCACGCCCGGCGCGGTGCCCAGGTTTTGCGGCAGGGGCTTGAGCTGGCCGGCCACCTGGAAGCTGTCAATTACCACTCCGCTGGTGAGGTAGTCGGCGGCGGCGTCACCGTCACGCGAGGCCCCGGGCTTGTGAATGTTCTGGATGATGCGCAGCACCACCTGGCGCAGCGTGTCGGGGCTGTTGTTGGTGTAGGTGATGGTTTCGCGGCCGCGAATGTCGCGGGCCGGCGGCGCGGCTTCAACGGTGATGTTGTAGCGGGCGCGGTTTTGCCAGTAGCGGGGGCCGGGGCGGCCATCGGGGCTGCGCGTGCCTTTGGCGAAGGCCTGCTTGATGTCGCGCGGCATGTAGAGCGGCGGCGTCGTTTGCGCGGCGGCCGTTTCGGCGAGGCCGGCGAGCAGGAGAAGTGTCAGAAGGGGTTTAATCATAGCAGAGACAGACGGGATAACATGGCAAGCGTTGCAATGTAGCGCGGACGCTGCGAGTCCGCGCCTGGGCGGGGTGCGTAAGCTTCAATTAGGAACACCCTACTACTCAAGCCTGCGCCCAGCGCTTACGCCGTGGTAGGTCCGCGCCGCGTCAGGCGCAGAAGCCAGTCGCACAGCTCGGCTTCCTCGAAGGGCTTGGTGACGCAGCCATTCATGCCCGCATTGAGGTAAGCGGCGCGGTCGGTATCGAAAGCATTGGCGGTGAGGGCGATGAGCGGCGTAGCGGCGCGTCCGAAGTGGGCATGGCGGCGCAGGGCCATAGCTACTTCCACGCCACTCAGGCCGGGCATGTGAATGTCGAGCAAGGCAGCGTCGAAATCGTGGGTGGTGAGCTGGGCTAGGGCCTCGGTGCCGGTGCCGGCGGTGTGCACCTCCACGCCCCAGTATTCGAGCAGGGCCCGCGCAATCAGCTGGTTCACCACGTTGTCTTCGGCCAGCAGCACGCGCAGGCCGCGCAACGCCTCGTAGGTGGCGGGCGCTTCGGCCGCAACGGCCGGCGCTGTGGGGGCGGCCGGCGCGAGCGGCAGGCTAAGCACAAAGGAAAACGTGGAGCCTGCGCCGGGCTGGCTGCACAGCAGCAGCGTGCCACCCATTTGCCTCACCAGCTGCTCGGTGATGGCCAGCCCCAGGCCCGTGCCGTCGAACCGGGCGTTGGGGCCGGAGGCGGCCTGGGCGAACGACTCGAAAATGCGCTCCTGCTGCTCGGGGGCGATGCCGGAGCCGGTGTCCTGCACCCAGAAGCGCAGGCGTTGGGCCTCGGGGGGGCCGGGCAGCAGGGCCACGCCCAGGCGCACGCTGCCCCGCTCGGTGAACTTGATGGCGTTGGAAAGCAGGTTGAGCAGGATTTGCTGCAGGCGGTAGGCATCGCCCAGCAGCGGCTGGCCGGGGGGCAGCGCGGGTTCCAACGTCAGCGACAGTCCTTTCTGCTCGGCCAGCGACGCCACGATTTCGCTGGCCCCCTGCAACAGCGCGCCCAAGTCGAAGGGCGCGGCGTCGAGGGCCAGGTGGTGGGCGGTGATTTTAGCCAGGTCGAGCACGTCGTTTATCAGCGTCAGCAGGTGGCGGCCCGAGCGCTGCATAATGCTCAAATACTCATGCTGCACCGGCGTGAGCGGCATTTTGCGCAGCAACTGCACCATGCCCAGGATGCCGTTGAGCGGCGTGCGGATTTCGTGGCTCATGCGGGCTAGGAATGCTTCTTTGGCCTGCGAATTGGCCTCGGCCACCTGGTTGGCTTCTTTGAGGGCGGTAATGTCGGTACTCACCACCAGCACGTCGGTGCCGCTTTCGGGCTGCGGAAAGGGCGACATGTGCACCCGCAGGTGGCAAATGCTGCCCGAGTTCAGCAGCAGCGCCAGCTCTGCGTCGAGCGACTGGCCGGTGTCGAGCACCCAGTTGCGCCAAGCGGCGATTTTTGCCATCTGGGCCCGCACCGCCTCGCTCTGCTCGGCCGGTGGCCGCATGTGCTGGCTTTGAGCCGCCAGGACCGTGAAGGCGGCATTGCGAAATTTGACCTCGCCCGCGGCCGTGATGACGTACACCACATTGGGCAGCGCGTCCACAATCAGGCGGATAAACTGCTGCTGGGCGCGCAGCTGCACCTCGGTTTTGCGGTGCTGCTCCTCGGCCTCGTAGCGCTCGGTGATGTCGATGCTGGAACCCACCACCAGCAGCACCGCACCGGCGGCATCGTACACGGCTTTGAGGCCGCGCAGCATGCGCCGTGGGCCCTGGGCGGTGGTGGCATCTTCCTCCCAACCGATGGCTTCGCCGGTTTGCACAGCGCGGCGGAAGTGGGCCTCGCGCTCTTCCAACTGAGCCGGGGGGCGGCCGCTCAGGGTCAGAAATTCGGCGTGCGTGAGGTCCAGCATCTGCTGGCGGAAGGCGGGGCTGGCCACGGCCGCCGGGTTCACGAACAGGAAGCGCTGCTCGGCATCGAACACCACAAGCTGCACCGGCAGGTGGTTGAGAATGGCTTCGTAGAACTCGCGCTGCCGGGCCACCAGCTCCTCGGCCAGCTTGCGCGCTGTGATGTCGAGGCCGGTCATGATGAAGTATTGCGGCTGGTTATCCGCGTCCAGTATCGGGGCAATGTTAATCAGCATGCTGTACTGGCGGTCGGCCTGCACCACGGTTTCTTCCCAGCTGAGGGCGCGCTGCTCGGCCCGGGCCTGCTCCAGGTAGGCCTGGCGCCGCGCCACGATGTCGGCCGGACGCTGCAGCAACTCGCTCAGCGCCTGCACCGTCTGGCCCCGGTACTGCTGCCGGGCCACGGGGTCGGACACGCCCAGCTGGTTGGCAAACACGTAGCGAAATTCTGTATCGATAACCGCCACCGATACCGGCAGATGTTCCAGCACCAGCTCATAAAAAGTGCACTGCCTGGCGTGCTGCTGCTCGGCCTGGGTGCGGGCCGCGAGCTGCTGTTCGAGGCGTTCGGCCCGGCTGTTGGCGGCGGCCAGCTGCTCGGCCAGGGCATTGGCGCGGGCTTCGGCGGCGGCCAGCGCGGCCCGCAGCTGCGCCTCGCCCGATGGAGCATCGGCGGGTATGGCCTGGTCTGCAGAGGCGGTTGAGTGGGAAGGCTGCATCAGACAAACTGAGTGGAAAAGACACTGGCAGCGCAGCCCGCCGCAAAGAGCAGCGGGCACGCGAAAGGGCGGTAGTCAGCAGGTCAGCGCGAGGGAAGAAGGTTAAATATCGGATAAACATATGAATTCAGATGGTGAGCGGTATAAAATGCCCGTTGAAAGCGAAACGCTTCCGGCGCTGCTTGCGCAAAGCATCGGTTTGTAATGCTTGGTTGGGTTCGGCCGGTGCAGATAGTGAATTTCTACCCCAACTCCTCATGTTGCAGCAGTAGGAGCTGCGCTGGCGCATGCTGGGTGGCCCGGTCGATGCAATTCCCCCGTTCGGCGGCAGAACGCCGGGCTGCATCTTTTGCTGAAATTCGGGCCGGCTTTTCCCATCATTCGGGGCGTACTTTTCCGGCCTAAAGCTCCAGTATGCCCGTTCTAAATCCCTTGCCTGCTTTCGTAAAGTCGATAATAACCTGTCTGCTTCCGCTGCTGCTGGGGCTGCTGGCCGTGGCTCCGGCCCAGGCTCAAAGCACGGTTGTCAAGGAAGACAGCATGGCCGTGGATACCACCGTGGCCCGCGACGATTCGTACCGCCTCGAAGTGGGCTACACTACGCTTAGCGGTATTTCGGGGCAGGTGCGCAAGGTGTTCGATACGCGTGGCCTGGCCGAGGACTTGCCCGACGTGGTGGAGAACCTCAAGGCCATTCAGTACACCCTCAAGCAGAAGGGCGAAGTGGTCGACATCAAGCAGCTGCAGATGTGCCAGCTGATGCTGGTGACGCTGCAGGAGCAACTGGCCGACTGGCGCACGGCGCTGGCCGGTGCACACACGCAGTTGGCCGCCATGCAAACCAAGCTCAACACCATTGCCCCGCCGCCTCCGCGCCGCGCTAACCCCGATGTCACCGAGCTGGCCCTGGAGCGCTCCGATTCGGCGCTGCTGGCGCGGCAGCAGCGCATTGGTGGCCTGCTGGCGAAGCGGTTGCTCAAGGTGAAGCAGCTGCAGACGCAGGTGGCGGCCAGCTACATCCAGGGCATGGAATTGCAGGACGAGGTGGGCGACCAGCTGCGCCGCTACAGCCGCACCACGGCCAAGCTCAACTACCCGCCGCTGTGGGAAGCCGGCGCCATGCCCGCCCCTCCCGCCGACCCCAAGGCCCGCAAAGCCGGCCAGTACCGCCGCGAAATCATCAACTTCTACTTCGCCAACAACTGGGACAACTGGGCCTACATGGCTCTCATCGGGCTGGTGTTCTACGGCTGGGTGTCCTTCAACTACCGCCGGGCCCGCAAGCAGGAGCTGGCCATCACCGAGCCGTTTCGCTACCTGCGGCCGGGGCCCGTGGCGGCCACGCTGGTGGTGATGTTCAGCCTCGCGCCGGCCCTGGAGCTGCACCCGCCGCCCATCTACCTGGCGCTGCTGCAGCTGCTGCTGCTGGTGGCCCTCACGGCGGTGTTTGCGCGGAGCTGGCCGCGCCGGTTTTTTGGGTACTGGCTGGGGCTGGTGGCGTTTTTTGTGGGGCTGAGCGTGATGAATGCCAACGCCGCCACCGGCCTGCTGGCGCGCTGGGGCCTGCTGGGCCTCAATGCGCTGGCCGTGGGCGTGGGGGCGCTGCTGCTGTGGCGGCTGCGCGCCACGCTGGCCCAGATGCGCTTCCTCATTCCCATCACCTGGCTGTTCATCGGGCTCAATGGCCTGGCCATCATCTGCAACGTGGTGGGGCGGTTGAGCCTGGCCAAGATGTTCAGCACGGCGGCCATTTTCGGGCTCACGCAGGGCATCGGGCTGGCGGTGTTTATCGAGTCGTTCACCGAGGCGTTTCACCTCCAAATCCTGTGCAGCCGAGGCAGCGAGGGCGATACGGCGGCCTTCGACTACGACAAGATTGAGCCCCAGCTCATGCGCCTGCTCACGGTGCTGGCCGGCGCGCTCTGGCTGGTGGTGTTCACCTCCAACCTGAACGTGTACAACGCCATCTACGGCTTCTTCGAGCACGCCCTGACGGCCCCGCACACCATCGGCAGCACTGTTTTCACGTTCGGCAACATCCTGCTGTTCTTCCTCATTCTCTACGTTTCGGCGCTGCTGCAGCGCTACATCGGCTACTTTTTTGGCGAGGTGAGCGACGACAGCTCCGACGCGCGGCGGCGCGGCTCGTGGCTGGTGGCGCTGCGGCTGCTGCTGGTGCTGGTGGGCTTCGCGCTGGCCACGGCCGCCACGGGCCTGCCGCTGAGCAAAATCGCCATCGTGTTCGGGGCGCTCAGCGTGGGCATCGGCCTGGGCTTGCAGAGCATCGTGAACAACCTGGTGTCGGGCATCATCCTGATTTTTGAGCGGCCGTTTCACGTCGGCGACTTCATTGAGGTGGCCGGGAAATCGGGCCGGGTGCAGGATATCGGGATTCGGTCGAGCAAGCTCACGTCGGTGACGGGCTCGGAAATCATCGTGCCCAACGGCGACCTGCTCTCCAACCACGTCATCAACTGGACCCGCACCAACGACCACATCCGCACCGACCTGTCGCTGAAGCTGGCCCCCGGCGTCGACCTGCAAACCGACCTGCAAAAGGCCCGCGAGCTCATTCAGGAGGAAATCAAAACCAGCCCCTACACCATGCACAACCTGCCGCCCGAAATCCTGCTCAGCAGCATCAACGGGCAGGTGTACGAGCTGAAAGTGCTGTTCTGGATTACCAACATCCGGCAGGAGCAGCTCACGAAAAGCGAGATTCTGGCTGGGATTTATCGGCGCTTCACGGCCGAGGGGCTGACGTTGAGCTAGGCAGTAGCGCGGAATTTGTAGTCCGCGTGTCCGCGACGTCAAAACCGTTTAGGGGCGGCCCAGTGGCCTTGATGCCCGTATAGGGAGCCTTCACCTTATTCGTTTTTGATGAAACCAACCAATCAAACCACCCGGCCGCGCGTGCTCGTGACGGGCGGCACCGGCAAGCTGGGCCGCGTGTGCGTGGCCGATTTGCAGGCCCACGGCTACGACGTGTTCGTGGTGGACACCGTGGCGGCCGATAAAAGCGTGCCCCACATGGTGGCCGACCTCGCCGATTTTGGCCAGACACTGGATGCGCTGTCCTCCGTGGGCCAGGAGATTTACGCAGGCGTGGGCACGCAGGCGTTCGACGCCGTGGTGCACTTGGCGGCCATTCCGGCCCCGCGCCAGTACCCCGATGCCCACACGTTTCAGAATAACATGATGAGTACCTACAACGTGTTCGAGGCAGCGCGCCGACTGGGCATTCGCAACGTAATCTGGGCCAGCAGCGAAACCACGTTGGGCGAGCCGTTTGATGAAAAAGCGCCCTACGCGCCCGTGGATGAGGACTACCCGCTGCGGGCCAAAAGCGCCTACGCCCTAGCCAAGATTCTGATGGAGGACATGGCCCGCCAGTTCTGCTACCAGACGCCGGATATGAAGCTGGTGGGCCTGCGCTTCAGCAACGTGATGGAGCCGGCCGACTACGCCAAATTCCCGGCCTACAACGACGACCCGCAGGAGCGCAAGTGGAACATGTGGGCCTACATCGACGCCCGCGATGGGGCCCAGGCCATCCGCAAGGCCGTGGAGTGGCAGGCCACCGGCATGCACGCCTTCATCATCGCCAACGCCGATACCGTGATGTCGAAATCGTCGGCCGAGCTGATGGCCGAAGTATTCCCCACGGTGGAAGTGCGTAAAAAGCTGGGCCGCCACGAAACGCTGCTTTCTATCGAAAAGGCCCGCCGCGAGTTGGGCTACGAGCCCGAATTCAGCTGGCGCGACGCCAAAAGCAAAGCCCCGGCAAAAGCAAAGAAGGAGTAGCCCTACGCTCCTAACAACCAAAAACGGCCCGCCTGGAATCTCCGGACGGGCCGTTTTTTATAGTAGCACCAACGGCAGCAGTTACTGCACCGTGACGCGCTGGGTGGCGGGGGCCTGGCCGTCGGCCTGCACGCTGAGCAGGTAGAGGCCGGGCGCGAGGCTGTTCAGGGGTACTTCGGCGGCGCTGCCGGCGAAGGTGCGGGTGAGCACGGCCTGGCCCAGGGCGTTGCGCAGGGTGTAGGTGGCGGCGAAGGCGGGCGTGGCGAGCTGCACCTGCAGGGCCTGGCCGGCGGGCAGCGGGTTCGGATACACCGAGAAGAGGCGGGCAGCTTCGGCGGCTTTGGTGCCCGTGACGGTGGTGTAGAAGTTGCCGCCGTAGTCGCGGGCGCGGTCGCGCCACACGGTGTGGTAGTGAATCTGGCTCTGGTACACGACGCCGCCCTGGCACACGAACTCAATCCAGACGTTGGGGCCGTCGATGCGCACGTAGTCGGATTGCGCGGTGAGGTTGCCGGTGCCCGAGTAGGCGATGTAGGTGCCGGCCAGTTGGCTGGTGTAGGTGGCGAGCAGGCTGACGGCGGTGGCATCGTCGGAGTCCTGCACCCAGGGGCGCATGGCATCCACCACTAGCTGCTGCTGGGCGGCGCTGAGCGTGCTCACGGCCAGGCCCACTTTGGTGGCCGGAAACTGCCCGTTGCCGTTGGGCCCGAGCACCACGTCGTTGAACGTCTGGCTGAGCTTGGCGGTGGTTTTCTGGGCGGCGGTGAGGCCGTTGAGCATGGCCAGCATGGCGGTGCCTTCGTTCGAGAGCGGGGCGCACACCGTGCCGGTGGGGAGCACGTTGGCGTTGGCCGTGGTGAAGGTGAGCGGCTCCACGCCCTCGAACTTGGGCGAGGCCCCCGTCACGGTGCCGTTGCCGTAGGTGATGTTGGTGGCCAGGTGGTGGCCGCCGAACTGCAGCATCCAGGTGCCGGTGGTGCTGGGCGTGCCCAGGAAAGCAATGAGGTACACGCCGCTGCCGTAGGCCGAGCCGCCGCCGTTGGCCGCCAGGTTATCGTCGGCTGCCCGAATCTGCTGAATCTCGTTGAAGCCGTCGCCCGCCACGGTGCCGGTGGCGGCCTGCACCACGGCCAGCGCGGCCGTCTGCTGGGCAGCGGTGAGGCCATCGAGCCGCAGGCCGATGCGGTTGGTGGAGTTCACCGGCAGGTTCGACCATTTGGTGACGGTGGTGGAATTGAAAGCCTGCAGCAAAGTGGCCTGCTGGGCGGTGCTAAGCGTGGCGATGAAGGCGTTGGCGGCATTCACCACGTCGGTCACGGAAGCGGTGGCTTGGGTGCCTTTCAGGGCTTTGGCTGCGGCGGGCGCGGCGGGCATCTGCACGGCGGCGGGGCGCACGGCGTATTCGGCCGGGGGCGGCGGGGCGAAGAATTCGAGCACCCGGTTGAAGGCCGGGGCGGCGATGAGCAGGGGCGCTGCGAGAAGGTATCGGTTCATGAGATAGGGGAGTTGTAGCGTGGACTCTGCGAGTCAGCGCCTGTGTGGAGATGTGTCGTTCGTTTGGGCGCGGACTCGCAGAGTCCACGCTACAGCTACGCCAGCTGATTCCTGCGCTGCTGCCAGAAACTCAGCAGCGCAACCGCCGCTAAAGCGGCCAGCAGCCACGGCGCGAAATGCGCTACCCGGGCCACTAGGGCCGAAAGCGGGTTGGCCTGGTTGAAAATGCGCTCCGTAAGCCAGGCCAGGGCGGCCACGGCGGCGGCCAGCGCCCCGGCCACGCGCACGGCGGGGTAGTAGCGCGTGTGGCTAAGTAGCAGCAGCCAGGGCATGGTGAGGGCGATGACGAATAGCTGCATCAGCTCGATGCCGAGGTTGAAGCCTAGAATGCTGAGGGCCATGGGGCCGGCCGGCAGCTGCAGCTCGGCCAGCGTGCTGGCGAAGGCCAGGCCGTGCACCAGCCCAAAGCCCGCCGCTACCCACGTTTCGCGCCCCGGAAACAGCGGCCGTAAGGCGTGAACTGCCGATACGAGGATGGACACCGCAATCAGGATTTCGACCGGCTGGCTGGGTAGCCGCAGCCAGCCCAGCGCGCCGGCCAGCAGCGTGAGCGAGTGCCCCAGCGTGAAGGCCGTGACGACCTGCAGCAACCGCCCCAGGCTGTAGCGCACGCCGCCGAAGCGGCCCCAACCCCGGGCCTTGTTCAATAGCAGCGGCGCGGGCAGCAGCAGCAGCAGCAGAAACAGTAGGTGGTCGGTGCCCTCGGCGATGTGGCGCAGGCCCAGCGCCACCATGCCTTTGAAGCCGGCCCACCAGCCCCCGCCCGCCGGGCGGATATCCAACGGCGGAATGACGTTGTTGACGACATCGAGCCTAATGACACCGATTTCGATGGGCGCTTCGTCGGGCCCGACGCGGCCCATTTCCCAGTCGCGCCGCACCGATACCAGCGCCATGTGCGTCACGACCTGGTGCACAATCACGTCGTAGTTCAGCGTGAAAGCGCGGGGGCTTTCGCCTTCGGCAGGGGTTAGCCAGAGGCGGGCGGTGAGCTCCTGGTAGGGGCCGGTGGCGGTTTGCTCGGCGGCGTGCACATGCAGGTCGCGCACGGCCACGGCCCAGGGGCGGCCGTTGGGGCTGCTGGAGCGGACGTGTTGCGCGAGGTAGGCGCGCAGCTCGGGGCCGAGGCGGGCCACCAGCGTTTCGGGGTGCTGGGCCACGTCGTGGCCGAAAGCGGCCTGCAGCTCGCCAAGCGGCAGCTGCAGCTCGGCACCCACGCCGGTGGGGTGCAGGTCGAGCAGCACCACCGAGTTGGGCATGGGGTGGGCCTGGGCTCCGAATGCCACCAGCAGCCCGAGCAGCGTGAGCAGCAGCAGGCCCAGCAGGCGGAACAGCCAGGACGACGAATGGCGGGCGGCAATTTGCATGGGGAAGACAGGTTGGAAGCCGGCGAATGTCCAAAGGTGCTTTCAGGCAGAATGTTGCCCAAGCCAACTCGCCCGTTGCCGCATTGCAGCCGACCAATTCCCAATCAGGACCGATAACGAGAAATGACCACGGCTGCCCGGTGGATTCTACGGCTCTGCTTATTAGGGAATCAGAACGAGGACGATGGCAAAAGCCCGAATTTTACTCAACCTGCGGCTTTTTTGGGCGTAAACCCAGGCAGCCGGGCATCTTTCCGGCTCCGTACTTCTTACTTCCCCAAACACCATGAGCATCTTCAGCAGCGACAAACTCAAGGGCAAGAAAATTGCCATCATTGCCACCGACGGCTTCGAGCAGGCCGAGCTCGACGAGCCCAAGAAATACCTCGAAGGCGAGGGCGCCGAAACCCACGTCATCTCCCTCAAAAGCGGCTCCATCAAGGGCTGGGACGGCCCCAATAAGGATTGGGGCGACAAAGTCGACGTCGACAAAGTCATCACCGACGTGAAGCCGGCCGACTACGACGCCCTCGTGCTGCCCGGCGGCCAGATGAACCCCGACATCCTGCGCGTGAACAAAGACGTGGTGGCCTTCGTGAAAGAATTCGCCGGCTCGGGCAAGGTGCTGGCCGCCATCTGCCACGGCCCCTGGCTGCTGGTGGAAGCCGACGTGGTGCGCGGCAAGCGCGTAACCAGCTGGCCTAGCGTGCATACCGACCTCAAAAATGCCGGCGCGCATTGGGAGGATTCGGAAGTGGTGTGCGACCACGGCCTCATCACCAGCCGCAAGCCGGAGGACATTCCGGCCTTTAACAAGAAGATTGTAGAGGAGATGCTGGAGCCCCAGCACGGTGGCCAGAATTAAGCAGACAGTCTTTCGTTTTCGGCTGAATAACCAGAACGTCATGCTGAGCTTGTCGAAGCATCTCTACCGAGGAAGTAATTATTTACTCTGGCGGTAGAGATGCTTCGACGAGCTCAGCATGACGTTCTTTTTTGTTCATTCAACCCAAAGAAGCACAGAGGCTAACGCCAGCCGCCGCCCAGCGCATGATACAAATCCGTCACGGCCTGGCGCTGCTGCAGCTGGTCGTTCACGCCGTTTAGCTGCGCCTGTAGCAGGCTTTGCTGAGCCTGGAGCACCTCGGTGTAGTTGGCGAAGCCGGCGGCCAGCAGCTCATTCGTGTACTCCACGGCTTTGCGTAGCGACTCCAATTGCAGGGCGCGCAGCCGGGCTTTGTCGGTGGCGCTTTGGTAGGAGAACAGGGCATTGGAAACCTCCTGGCCGGCCACAAACATCGTTTGCTGGTAGGTATAGAGGTATTCCTGCTGTAAGGCTTTCGACCGTTGCAGCCGCGCCCGGTTCAGGCCCTGGCTGAAAATAGGTTGGGCCAGGCCACCCACAACGCTGGCAAATATGGCCGTAGGCGAAAACAGGGCATCGAGCGTGGTGCTGGTGAGGCCACCGTTGGCCGTGATGGTGAAGCTGGGATAGAAGTAAGTCCGCGCCGCGTTGGTCAGCTCGAAAGTGGACTCGAAGGCGTATTCGGCCTGCTGCACGTCGGGGCGGTTGCGCAGCAGCTGGCCGGGCACGCCGGTGAGCAGGGGCGGGGGGGCATCCTGAGCGGCAAGGGTGCCGCGCGCCACCGGGCCGGGCGTGCGGCCCAGCAGCGTGGCCAGCAGGTTTTCGGTTTCGCGGATGTTGCGCTGCAGGTCGGGAATGGTGACTTCGGCGGCGTAGCGCTGGGCTTCGCTCTGCACCACGGCGGCTCCCGTCACTACGTCGCCTTCCAGCAGCAGGCGCATGGTTTCTACGTCCTTAATGCGGTTTTGCACCGTTTGCTGGGTGATGTCGAGCTGGGCATCGAGGGCCAGCAGGGCGTAGTAGTTGTCGGCAATGTCGGCAATGAGCTGGGTTTGCACTACGCGGCGGTAGGCCTCGCTCTGGCGCACGGCGGCCACATACGAGCGTTTAGTGCTGCGCAGCTTGCCCCACACGTCGGCCTCCCAGCTGCTGCTCAGGCCCAGCAGGTACTGGTGCGCTACGCCGCCGGTCACGACGGTCGATTGGTCGGTGGTCGTGGTAGTGCCGCCGGTTCCGGTGCCGGTACCGCCGGTGCCACCCGTTCCCCCGGTTCCGCCCGTGCCACCTGTCCCGCCGGTTCCACCCGTCCCGCCGGTGCCGGTACCACCCGTGCCGCCGGTGGTGGTAGTGCTGCTACCACCGGTACCGGTATTCACAAAAGCGCCGCCGATGCGCGAGAGCGTGGTGGTGGCCCGGCCGCTGAGGCTGGGCAGGAAGGCGGCGCGGCTCTGGGCCAGCAGGGCCTGGTTTTGCTCGATGCGGGCCTGGGCCACCTGCAGGTTGCGGTTGTTGGCTAGGCCTTCGGTGATGAGCTTTTGCAACTGCGGGTCGGTGAAAAGCTGCTGCCAGGGGCGGGCGGCCAGCGAGGTCGTGTCGGTGGTGGCCGCGTCGCGATAGAGGCCGGTGGTGGCAGTTTCGGGCCGGCGGTAGGGGTGCAGCAGCTGGCAGCCAGCGGCCAGCGCGAGCACCGGGGAAAACAATCGAAGGAATTTGCTGGCAGTCATGGCAATGGAATTAATACGTATACGCAGGCCGGGCTAGGAGGGAAGCTGCTACGCCACGGCGGGCTCCGGCTGCGGCTTATCCTGCGGTTTGTTCTCCGGCTTCGGTTCACCGTCCTTGGCGGGCGGGCCGCCTTCGGTTTCCTCTTTCTCGAGTTGCTCCTTGGTTTTGGGCGGGCCGCTGATACGCTCCTGCAAGCCCTCGAACACCACGAAGAGCACCGGAATGAAAAACACCCCGACCAGCGTGCCGAACAGCATGCCGCCGATGGCCCCGGCCCCGATGCTCTTGTTACCGTTGGCGCCCGCGCCGCTGGCAAACAGCAGCGGCATCAGGCCAAACACGAAGGCGAAGGAGGTCATCAGGATGGGCCGGAGGCGGGCTTTGGCGCCTTCGAGCGCGGCTTCCATGATTTCCATGCCGTCGTCGCGGCGGCGGGCCAGCGAGAATTCGATGATGAGAATGGCGTTTTTGGCCAGCAGGCCGATGAGCATAATCACCGAAATCTGCAGGTAGATGTTGTTGTCGATACCGAAAATCTTGGCGAACAAATAGGTGCCGCACAAGCCAATTGGAATGGAAAGCAGCACCGCAAACGGCAGAATGTAGCTCTCGTACTGCGCGCTCAGCAGCAGGTACACGAACACCAGCGACAGCGCAAAAATGTAGAGCGACTGCTTGCCGCTGCCTTCTTCCTCGCGGCTGATGCCCGAGAATTCGTAGCCGTAGCCGGCCGGCAGCTTCTGCGCCACTTCCTGAATGGCAATCAGGGCCTCGCCCGAGCTGCTGCCTTCCTTGGGCGAGCCGTTCACCGAAATGGAGGTGAAGAGGTTGAAGCGCGAGAGGCTTTCGGGGCCGTAGATGCGCGTCAGGGTCACGAACTCGGTGAGCGGGGCCATCACGCCGTCGGCGTTGCGCACGAAGACTTTGCTCAGGCCCTCGGGATTGGCGCGGTAGCTGGTGTCGGCCTGCACCATCACGCGGTACTGCTTGCCAAACTGGTTGAAGTTGGAGGCATAGGAACCGCCGTAATACACCTGCATGGCATTCAGCACGTCTTTTTCGGTCAGGCCGGCGGCTTTCACCTTGGCCACGTTCACCGTGAGCTGGTACTGCGGGAAGCCGGGGTTGAAGGCCGTGCTGGCGTACTGAATTTCGGGCCTCTTGTTCAGCTCGGCCAGGAAATCCTGGGCCACTTTGAAGAACTCGGCCGTGGTGTGCCCGCCCTTGTCCTGCAGCTGGAACGTGAAACCACCGGTTGCTCCAAAACCCGTGATGGTAGGCTGCGAAATGCTGCGAATGTCGCCCGCCCGAATGTGGGCCGTGAGCTTGGTTATCTGCTTGATAACATCTTCGTTGCTGGCCTTCTTGCGCTCGTCCCAGGGCTTGAGGCGCACGATGACCATGCCGTAGGCGCTGCCCTGCCCGGCCAGGAAATTCTGGCCCGTGATGCGCAGCGTGCCCCGCACCGCCGGAATGGTCCGAATGAGGCTGTCGACTTCGGTATTTACGGCCGTGGTGCGCTCCAGCGTGGAGGCGGGCGGCAAGCTTACGTTCACGAAAATGGTGCCCATGTCCTCGTTCGGCACAAAGCTGCTGGGCGTGGTCGTCATCAGGAAATACAGCCCCGCGCCGAAGCCCGCCACCGCAATCAGCGACACCCACTTGCGGGCCGACAGGAACGTGACGGCCTTCGTGTATTTGCCCACCAGCGCATCGTAAGCCGCGTTGAAGGCGATGCTGAACCGCTGCATGAAGCCCTTTTTCTTCGACGCTTCTTTGGGGTCTTTAGAATCTTTGGCGGCTTTCGGGTCGGGGTTTTCCTGGCTGTCTTTGGCTTCGGCGGCTTCGCCTTCCTTGGCCTCGCCCTCGTGGTGCGGCGGCTTCAGAAACAGGGCTGCCAGGGCCGGGCACAGCGTCAAGGCATTCACGGCCGAAATGAGAATGGCCACTGCCAGCGTAATGCCGAACTGCTTGTAGAACACCCCCACCGACCCGCTGATGAACGTAACCGGCAGAAACACCGCCGCCATCACCAGCGTGATGCTGAGAATGGCCCCGGTTATCTCATTCATGGCATCGATGGCGGCCTTGCGGGGCGAAGTATAGCCGCCTTCCAGCTTGGCGTGCACGGCCTCCACCACCACAATGGCGTCGTCGACCACGATGCCAATGGCCAGTACTAACGCGAAGAGCGTGAGCAGGTTGATACTATACCCGAAAACCTTGAGGAAGAAGAAGGTGCCGATAATAGAAACCGGCACCGACACGCCGTGGATAATGGTGGACCGGAAATCCTGCAGGAAAATGAAAATCACGAGGAAAACCAGGGCGAAACACTCCAACAGCGTGTGAATTACCTTGTCAATCGAGGCATCCAGAAAGTCGTTGATGTTGACGAGGTTGGTGTAATGAATGCCGGCCGGAAACGACTTCTCGGCCTCTTTCAGCACGGCCAGCGAGTTTTCGATGACTTCGCGGGCGTTGGAGCCCGGCGTCTGGTTCACCGAAATGCCCACCGAGGGCTTGCCAAAGGTGGCGCTGTTGCTGCTGTAGGCCTGGGCGCCCAGCTCCAGGCGGGCCACATCCTTGAGGTGCAGCAGCTGGCCCTGCCCGTTGCTTTTGAGGATGATGTTTTCGAACTGCTCGACCGACACCAGCTTGCCGGTGTACTTGATGACGTACTGAAAGCTCTGGTCGGAGTTTTCGCCGAATTTGCCGGGGGCGGCCTCTACGTTCTGGTCGGCCAGCGCAGCCGAGATGTCGGCCGGTGTGAGGCCGTAAATGGCCATCACATCGGGCTTGAGCCACACGCGCATGGCGTAGTCGCGCGAGCCGAAGGCATTGGAGTTGCCCACGCCGTTCACCCGCTTGATTTGCGGGACGATGTTAATCTGGGCGTAGTTCTGGAGGAAAGTCTGGTCGTAGGCCGGGTTGTCGGAGTAGAGGGCAAAAATCAGTAGGTTGCTGCTCTGCTGCTTGCGCACCGTCACGCCCGCCAGGGTCACTTCCTGGGGCAGCAGGCTGGTGGCGCTGGCCACGCGGTTCTGCACGTCCACGGCCGCCTGGTCGGGGTCGGTGCCCACGTTGAAGTACACCTGTATGCTGCCCGCTCCCTCGTTGGTAGCCGAGGAGGTCATGTAGGTCATGCCTTCCACGCCGTTTATCTGCTCTTCGAGCGGCACGAGCACGCTTTTCAGCACCACGTCGGCATTGGCGCCCGCGTAGCTGGCCGATACCTGCACGGTGGGCGGCGAAATATCGGGGTACTGCGCAATGGGCAGCTGCAGCAGCCCCAGCACGCCCAGCAGCACAATTATCACCGAAATAACGGTGGAAAGCACGGGGCGCTCGATGAATATTTTTAGCATAATCTTCTATCAGACAATTTTTATAAGTCGGCCGTCATGCTGAGCGGAGTCGAAGCATCTCTACTGCGTAACTAATTCACTGCTTGCAACGAAGCGGTAGAGATGCTTCGACTCCGCTCAGCATGACGTGCTTTTCCAGCTGTTTAGCTACCCGCCGCCACGTCTTCTTTCTTCGGCACCGACTTCACCACTTTCGGCCGAATCTTCGAGCCTTCTTTCAGTCCGCTAATACCTTCGAGTACCACCTGCTGGCCGGCTTTCAGGCCTTTCTGCACCACGAACGAAGCCCCATCGGGCGTGGGCACTACCGTGATGGCGGCGGCGTGCGCGGCCGTGTCGCGGCCCACCACGTAGGCAAAGCGCTTGCCCTGCAGCTCGTAGGTGGCGCTTTGCGGGATGATGAGGGCATCATCAAGCGGCTGCTGGGTGCGCACCGAGCCGCTGCTGCCGCTGCGCAACAGCCCCTGCGGGTTCGGGAAGGTGGCGCGGAAGCTGCTGGCCCCGGTTTCGGTGTTAATCTGGCCGATGGCGGTTTTCACGCGGCCGTGGTAGGGGTACACGCTGCCATCGGCCAGCACCAGGAGCACATCGGGCACGTTGGCCAGTTTGTCCTGCAGCGTATTGCCGGGCCGACGGCGGGCGAAATTCAGCAGCGCCTTTTCGCTGAGCGAGAAGTAGGCATACACGCTGCCGATGCTGGAAATGGTGGTGAGCGGGTCGGCCGAAGTGCTGCTCACCAGGCTGCCGATTTTGTTGGGAATGGTGCCCATCACGCCATCCACGGGGCTGGTAATGGTGGTGTAGCCCAGGTTGGTGAGGGCATTGGAAAGCGTGGCCTGGGCCTGCGCCAGGGCGGCTTCTTTGGCTTGCAGCGTGTATTGGGCGCCCTCCAGCTGGTACTTGCTGATGATGCCCTTGTTCACCAGCGGCCGTACTTTTTCCACACCCATGCGGGCGGCATTCACGTCGGCCTCGGCGGTTTTGATGCCGGCGCGGGCCGTGCGCACTTCCTGCTCGTACTGCGGCGCGCTGATGTGAAAGAGCTTCTGGCCCTTCTTCACACTGGCGCCCTCATCCACGTAAATGGCTTCCACAAACCCGTCCACCTTGGGCCGGATTTCCACGTTCTGCTGCCCCTGAATGGTGGCGGGGTAATCCTGGAACAGCGTCACCGTGTCGGGCTTCACCACCAGCACCGGGTAGTCCTTGATGGGCTGCGGGCCGCCGTCCTTGCCGCCTTTGCCACCGGGGCCGCCGGCTTCGTCGTCTTTCTTTTTGGAATTGCAGGCAGCCACGCTTAGTAGCGCCAGCAGCAGGGCAGTCCGGCCGGGTAAGAAGGTTGTCATAAATAGCAGAGGCCGTGTTTCGTAAAAGCGAATTGCTTCTACGGAACCCGGCCTCCGAAAGCTGCCTTATGGCGGCGCTTATCGACCCTGCCAGCCATTACCCCGATAACCCCCGGCACTTTGCTGACCAATCTCCGGCTCGTGGTTAGTTCTGCGCTTTCACCCAGTCGTACATATCCGTCAGCGCATCGGGCGAGAGCGGGGCTTCGAAGCCAGGAGTTTCCTTCGTGATTTGCAGGGCGTGGCTGAGGCCCGGCAGGCGCAGTTCGGTTACGCGAGCATTGCCCTTCAGTCCCTTTTTCAACAAGTTCAGGTTCGTAGCCGCGTTCACTTCGGAGTCATCGTCGCCCTGCATCAGCAGCACCGGGCAGTGCACCTGCGGCAGCGTGGGCAGCGGGTCGAAGGACAAATAGCTGCGGTAGGCGGGCGTGGTGATGGCCTGCACGGTGGCCTGCACATCGGGCGCGGCAATGGCCGGGTAGCGCTGGCGCAGCATGTTGCTGAGAATGGCCTGGGCCTGGGCGTTGTCGGTCGTCTGGCGCACAATTTCGAGCATGGCGCGCTGGTGTTTCACGCGGGCTTCCTGGTCGCGGCGCTGCTGGGCCTTCAGGCGCAGGTGCTGCTGGTCGAGGTAGGTTTGCACCTGCGCGGCGTTGGAACCGCTGGCGCGCAGCTTGGCGGCTTCGGCTTGGGCGGTGGCTTCGGCCAGCCGGTAGGCGTGCTGCTGATGCGCTTCCAGGGTGTCGGCGCCCAGCACTTTGCCGTACATCACGGGCTGGTTGGCCAGCAGCTCGCGGCCGGTGAGGCCCGCCGCCGCCACGGCCACCACAAACGTGGGCGCCTGCGGCTGAGCCGCCGCAAAAAGAGCCACGTTGGCCCCTTCGCCGTGCCCAATCAGGCCCAGGCGCGTCACGTCCACCTGGGGCCGGGTGCGCAGGTAGTTGAGGGCGGCAATGGCATCGGCGGCGCGCTCGGCCAGCGTGGTGGTGGCGGCCGCGCCTTCGGAGCCGCCGTTGCCGCGCTCGTGCAGGCGCAGCACAATCACGCCCTGGCTCACGAGGTGGTCGGCAATGCTGGTGAGCAGCAGGTTATCGGGCGAAAGCGGGTTGTGCTCGTCGGTGCCGCGCTCGGGCAGCAGCACGGCCGCCGCGAAAGGGCCGGTGCCAGTCGTAGGCAGGCGCATCAGCCCGCTCAGGCGCACGCCGCCGGCCGGCGAAGTCAGCTGCACGGCCTCCACGCGGTCGAGGGGGCGGGCCTGGGCGGAAGGCGTCATCCAGGTGCAGCAGGCAAGCAACAGAGAGCAGAGCAGCAGGCGCATAAGTGGGAGCAGGGCCGGCAGCGCGCGCGTCAGGGGTTTGAAGCGGCGGTTGCGGCAGAATGCTGCGCAAAGCTCCGGCGGCCCGTTCGCGCCGCCAGCCGTTTCCGCCGAATCAGGGCTTTTCGTCGTCTTACGCCCGCTATTGCCCAGCGAATGAAAAACGGGTTTTCTCAAATTGGGCATTATGTCCCAATATGGGATGAGCCGAGTTTATTTCAGCAGCTGCGGCCAGCCGCTGGCCAGCCAGTGCAGCAGGGCCCACATGCTGGCATCGAACAGCAGCAGAAAGCCGCCCTGCACCCACAGCGCGCGGCCGTAGCCCAGCAGGCGCTCGGGCCGCGACTGGTCAGGCCACGCGGCCCGGCCACGCAGGTAGTTGCCGGCCAGCACGTACAGTACATCCAGCCCGGCGTTCACTCCGAACAGCATTTCGTAAAAGTCCTGGCTGCTCAGCAGCTCGGCCGCATCGAGGCCGGCCGGTGGGTGGAAATGCAGCCGCAGAATGCCCCAGGCCGCCAGCCCGGCATTCATCAGGTTCCACAGCACGTTCAGGCCGTGGAAGTAGTAGGTTTCGCGGCGGCGGTCGGCGCGGGCCAGGTAGTAGCCGCTGCCAATCAGGTTCAGGAGCACCCAGGCGGCCAGCACGGCCAGGCCGCGGCCCAGCAGCACTTCGCGGCGCATAAACAGGGCCGCTACCTCGGCGGCCGGCAGGGCCATCACCATGCGCTACTTGCGGTAGCCGATGCCCAGGTACACCTGAATGGACTGGTTGCGCACCTTGCCATCCTGCACCGTGAGGGCGGTGTTGCCGTACTTCACGGCCGCGCCGGTTTTGTAGATGTCGGCCAGACTCAGGTCGTAGCGCACGCCCAGGCGGCCCAGGCCCAGCCGGGCTTCGGCCCCGCCCACGAAGCCGTAGTCGAGCGTGTTGTAGCCGTTGGCGTTCAGGTCGAGGTTCTGGCCGTCGTTCAGCACCTTGGTCAGCACCGAAACCTGCGGGCCCACGTGCAGGCTCAGCGTTTCGGTAATGTTGCCCACGAACATCACGGGCAGCTCGAAGTAGTCGAGGCGGGTGTCGTGGGCGGTGTAGGCTGCGCCCGTGCTGGTGGTGCCGGCATCGGTGTGGTAGCCCTTCCGGATGTAGAGCAGCTCGACCTGCAGCGAGGCGAAGTTGGTGAAGCCAAACTGCCCGTAAACGCCCGCATTGAAGGCCGCGAAGGAGTTCTTGTTGGGAAACAGGTCGGCCCCGCTGCCATTGATGTTCGACGTGTTGTAGCCGCCCTTGATGCCTACGCCGGTGTTGCGCGACTCGGTGCCGGTCGCACCGTTGTCGTAGTCTTTCGACGTCATGCCGCCCTGCGCCAGGGCTTGCGGCCCGGTGGCCAGCGCCAGAGCCAGTAGTAAGAATAAGTTTTTCATAACAATGGAGTGAAAAGGCAGCGGGCCAGGTCGGCTAAAAAAAACAGGAGGCCCCCACGGGAGCCTCCTGCATATACTATCGACGGCGGTACTTGGTTATTGCCGCAGGCCCAGCGCCACGTACACCTGCACCACTTGGTTATGGATAGAGGGGTTGGTATAAGTGACCGTCGAGCCTGGGTAGGTAAACTTCTTGCTGGTATCGAATATTTTGCCAAATCCCAAATCGTAGCGGGCACCGATACGGGCCGGTCCTACACGGAAAGCTCCGCCCACAATGCCACCGAAGTCCACGGTATTGAATCCGTTTTCGGCCAGGCCCAGGTCCTTATCGCCCGATTTGGCCTTGGTGAGCAGCGACACCTGCGGGCCAATGTGCACCGAGAAGTTATTGGTCAGGTTGGCTACGTACAGAATCGGCAACTCGAAATAGTCGAGGCGGGTAGCTTGGTTGGTTTTGGTCAGAACCGTGCCGTTGTACGAGTTGATGTCGGAATTGTAGCCTTTGCGGTTGTAGAGCAACTCGACCTGTACCGAAGAGAAGTTATTGAAGCCAAACTGGCCATACACGCCCACGTGGTAGTTGTGATAAGCCGAGCCATTGGGAATCTCGTCGCCGTAGGGCCGCGAGAAGTTATAGCCGCCCTTCACGCCGAAGCCGGTATTGCCCGACTCAGTGGTTTTGCCGCCGGTGTAATCTTTCGAGGTGAGCGTACCGCCCGGGCGGGCTTGGGCGAAGGCCGCCGTAGAGGAAACCAGGCCTAGCAGCAGAAACAGAAGAGTCTTTTTCATAAGTGAAAGAGGGGAAAAGAGAATGGCGGTGAGCCACCGGAACGAGAGATGATAATTATTTCCGTTTTGCCCTATACTTTGCCGGGGCCAGAAGGTTGCCCGCCGGTGGCTTGGCGCACAAAAAAATGCGTCGGCCTGCCGCATTCGTGGGTTTGGCGCGCTACCTTTGGGGCAGTGCCGGCCGGTAGTCGGTGCGTCAGCCGGGGTGTTAGCTCAGTTGGTTCAGAGCGCCACCCTGACACGGTGGAGGTCGTTGGTTCGAGCCCAATACGCCTCACGGAAGTCCTCATTGCCGCTGGCAGTGAGGATTTTTTTTGCTCGTTGAGAGGCAGCGTTATTTCGGGTGAGTCGTTGCTTTTGGTGCCTCCGTTGCAGCGGCTAAGGCGGGTGGTTCGTGAGCGGCGAACAGCGTTTTTAGCAGGATGAGGCGTTTTTTATACTTTTTTTATTGAAATACACAATCGTTTGTGTAGCTTGCATCGCACAATCGTTTGTGTACCCATTGCCCGAGAATCCCCACCACTTCTTTCAGCCATGAAAAAGCCCGTACCCAACCTGCGCCGGATAACGCTACCGGCCCTCATCTGCTGCCTGCCGCTGCAGCCGCTTGTGGCCGCGGCGGCGGCCCCTTTGGCCACCCCTGCGGTGGCGCTCGCCGCCGGCGTGGCCGGCCGCGTGGTCGATGCCAGCGGCGCGGGCATCCCCGGCGTGAACGTGATTGTGAAAGGCACCAGCATCGGCACCCAGACCGATGCCGACGGCCGCTATACCATTGATGCGCCCGAGGGCGCTACCCTCGTTTTCTCCTTCGTGGGCTATGCCGGCCAGGAAGTGGTGGTGAGTGGCCGCTCAACCGTGGACGTAACCCTGGCCGTGGACAGCAAGGCGCTGAGCGACGTGGTGGTGGTGGGCTACCTCACCCAGGACCGCCAGAACGTGACCAGCGCCGTGAGCAGCGTGGACGTGCGCGAAGCCGCCAAAACGCCGGCCCCCACGCTGGTGCAGGGCCTGCAGGGCCGCGTGGCCGGCGTCACGATTGAAAGCGCCGGCAACCCCGGGGCCGTGCCCAACGTGCTGATTCGCGGCGTGGGCACCACGGGCTCGGGCGCCAACCCACTCTACGTTATTGACGGATTGTGGACCGACAACATCCGCGACCTGAGCCCGAACGACATCGAGTCGACCACGGTGCTGAAGGACGCGTCGTCGACGGCCGTATACGGCTCGCGCGGCGCCAACGGTGTTATCCTCATCACCACCCGCAAAGGCCAGGCCGGCGAGCCCAAAATCAGCTTCGGCGGCTACAAGGGCGTGGAAAGCATCTACCGCAAGTTTGACCTGACCAACCACAGCGAATGGGCCGACCGCTCGGCCGTGGCCTACCGCAACGCCGGCCTCGACCCCGCGCTGCGCATGCCCGGCTCGGTGAAGGGCACGGCCGCCTACTCCGATGCGATTGACACGGACTGGCAGAAGGAGTTTTTCCGGACCGGCAACGTGGAAGACTACAACCTGAGCTTCTCGGGCGGTACCTCGGCCGGCAAAAGCTCCACCAACTTCCTGCTCTCGGGCGGCTATTTCCGCCAGGACGGCATCGTGAAAGGCCCGTCGTTTGAACGCTACAGCGTGCGCCTGAACTCGGGCCTGACGCGCGGCCGCCTCAAGGTAGGGGAGAGCCTGCTGCTCACGCACATCAACACCACGCTGCTGAACGAAGTACCGTTTGTGGACGTGCTGGCCGAGCTGCCGGGCATTCCGGTGCGCAACCCGGCCAACTTTGGCGGCTACGGCTACGGCAGCGCCAACCTGTTCAACTACTCGGTGAACCCGATTGGGGCGCAGGAAATCCTGAACCGCACCCAGAAAAACAACCGCCTGCAGGGCAGCGCCTACGCCGAGTTTGCCTTCACCGACTGGCTGTCGTACCGCCTGAACCTGGGCCTGGAAGTGCACGACTACAACGACAAAAACGCCCGCCGCGAAGGCTACATCCGCTTGGGTGAGTCGACGCCGAACACGACCTACCTATTCGAAAACCGGGGCACCTCGACGTTCACCCTCATCGAGAACACGCTGAACTTCAACAAGCGCTTCGGCGACCACGGCGTGAACGGCGTGCTGGGCTACTCGGAGCAGCGCACCGACGTGAACAACGCCACGGCCAACGCCACGGGCTTTTCGTCGGTGCCGCAATACTTCTTCGTGCTGGGGGCCGGCACCAACACGGCCGCGGCGCCCGTGGTGGGCGGCGGCATCGATGTGTTCACCAAACGCTCGTACTTCAGCCAGTTCAACTACGACTACAAGAACCGGTACCTGGTGACGGCCAGCTTCCGCCGCGACGGCTCGTCGCGCTTCGATGCCTCGAAACGCTACGCCAACTTTGGCGCGGGTTCGGTGGGCTGGCGCATCAGCGAGGAAGACTTCTTCCGCAATGCGCTGCCCGTGGTGAACAACCTGAAGCTGCGTGCCAGCTACGGCGTGAACGGCAACGACCTGCTGCCGGGCTCTTACCTCTACCAGCCCCGCGTAACGCAAACCATTTACTACCCGCTAGGCACCACGCAGACGCTCGCATCGGCCGCCATTCAGAGCAGCCTCGAAAGCAAGGACATCCGCTGGGAATCGCGCTACACCACCGATTTCGGCTTCGACCTGGCCATGCTCGACAGCCGCATGAGCTTGTCGGTTGACTACTACATCTCGAAAACGAAAGACGCGCTGGTGAGCCCGCCGCTGCCCGCCTACATCGGCACGGCCGGTTTTGGCCAGCCGTTCAGCAACCTGGGCCAGATTGAGAACAAGGGCTGGGAATTTGCCCTCGGCTACCACGAAAGCAAGAAAGCGTTTACCTACGGGGCCGACCTGACCCTGGCCACGGTGCGCAACAAAGTGCTGCAGCTCTCCGACCTGCAGCCCGTGATTCCGGGCGACTTTGGCGTGACGCGCACCGAAGTGGGCCAGCCCCTGAGCCGTCTCTACGTGCTCGAAATGCTGGGCATTTTCCAGAGCCAGGCCGAAATCGACAACTACAAGAGTGCCGACGGCAAGGTGATTCAGCCGCTGGCCAAGCCCGGCGACGTGAAGTACAAGGATGCCAACGGCGACGGGGCCATCACCTACTCGGGCGACCGCAACTATTACGGCAACCCCTTCCCCACGCTGCAGTACGGCCTGAACCTGACCGCTGGCTACAAGGGCTTCGACCTGAGCGTGTTCTGGCAGGGCGTAACGGGCAACGACGTGCTCAACATCACCCGCACGGCCGTGGACGGCCTGAACGGCGATACCAACTTCCGCCGCGACCTCACGCCCTGGACCCCCGAAAACCAGAGCAACACCACCCCGCGCCTGGTGTACGGCGGCGGTGCCGAAGCCGTGAAAAACTACGAGCTGGCCAGCACCCGCTGGGTGGAAGACGGCAGCTACCTGCGCCTGAAAAACGTGCAGTTGGGCTACACTTTTCCCAAGTCCTTCACCAGCCACGTGCCCAGCCTGGGCACCGTGCGCGTGTACCTGACGGGCCGCAACATTGTGACCTTCACCAAGTACACCGGCTTCGACCCCGAAACGCCCGGCACGGGCTTCTTCGGCCGCGGCCTCGACAACGGCACCTACCCCAACGTGCGCACCTTCACGGGTGGCCTGCAGGTTAATTTCTAAGGGCCCGGTTTCGCCGCATTGTTCCCCCTCCCTTCTGACTCACTTCCCATGAAATTCTCTAAAAATTCCCTCATCGCCCTGGGTAGCGTGCTGCTGCTGAGCACCACCAGCTGCAACAAGGACCTGCTGGAGCAGGTGGACCCCAACGTGCCCAGCACCGCCCAGTTCTGGAAAACGGCCGACGACGCCAACCGTGGCGTGCTGGCCGTGTACTCGGGCCAGCAGATTTTCTCGACCTACAGCCTGTACTGGCACTTCGCCACCACGGGCCGCACCGACGAGTCGTTCACCAACACCCCCGACGGCGGCCTGAACCAGTACCTGGTGTTCCGCCAGATTAGCACCACCGACGGCCGCTCGGCCTTCCTTTGGAACGACATGTACCGCATGATTTTCCGGGCCAACCAGGTGCTGACCAAGGTGCCGGGCATCGACATGGACGCTACCCAGAAAAAGCAGATTCTGGCCGAGGCGCTGTTTCTGCGCTCGCTGTGCTACTACGATTTGGCCCTGCTCTTCGGCAACCTGCCGCTGGTGACGACCCTGGCCGATGCCACCACCCGCGTGCCCCAGGTATCGCAGGACGTGGTATACGGTCAGATTATCAAGGACCTGACCACGGCCAAGGCCGACCTGCCCGCCAGCTATGACGCCACCAACCTGGGCCGCGCCACCCGCGGGGCCGCCGCCGCCCTCATGGGCAAGGTGTACATGCAGCAGCGCAACTGGAGCGAGGCCTCGAAGCAGTTTGCTGAAGTCATCGGCTCGGGTAAATACTCGCTGGTGGCCAACTACGCCGACAACTTCACCGAGAGCAACGAGAACAACAGCGAATCCATCTACGAAGTCCAGTTCTCGGGCGTGAACAAGACGTTCGGCCAGGACTTTCCCGGGGCCGCTGAGGGCAACGAGCGCGCCCAGTTCTTCGGCCCTCCCGGCATCGGCTTCACCGACGTGGAAGTGCGCCGCTGGCTGTTTCAGGAGTACTACGACACGCGCGTGGGCGGCGGCGTCGACCCGCGCCGCGACAACACCATCTTCAGCGCCACGGGCACGCCCACGCTCTACGGCAAAACGTTTGTCGGCGTCGGCGGCCTCAACATCAACCCCACGCGCCTGCTGTGGCGCAAGTACCAGAACGACCGCACCCGCAACTTCGAAGACTTTTTCTCGGGCATCAACATTCGCCTGATTCGCTACGCCGACGTGCTGCTGATGCAGGCCGAAGCCCTGAACGAGCTGGGCCAGCCCGGCGCTGCTATTCCGCTCATCAACCAGGTGCGCCAGCGCGCCTCGGTGAACCTGACGCCCCTCACCGGCACGTTCACGCAGGAAGCCATGCGCGACCAGATTCGCCACGAGCGCATCACCGAGCTGGCCGGCGAAGGCACCCGCTGGAGCGACATCGTGCGCTACGGCCTGTTCGACACGGCCGCCGGCCTGAACGAGCTGCGCGCCCGCGATGCCGACTTCAACAACTTCATCTCGCCCAAAAACAAGCTGTTGCCCATCCCGCAGACGGAAATCGACATCGACAAAAACCTGCGTCAGAACCCGGGCTTCTAAACCGCTGGTTCGTTAGCCGAAAACATACAGAACGGTCATGCTGAGCTTGTCAAAGCATCTCTCCCGCACACATAACTCGTTTGCTGCAACGAATGAGGTGGGACTAATTCGCTGCAATGATGGTTGGTGAGGCCAGGCATCGAGGCGGTAGAGATGCTTCGACTGTGCTCAGCATGACGTTCTGATTTTCTGTTTTATTCCGCTTCTCAACTCTCTCCAATCCCACCCATGTCCAACCCCCGCTTCCGTCGCCTGTTGCTGCTCGTGCTGCTGCCGCTGCTGGGCGCGGGCGGCTGCGCCAAGAGCCAGAATGTGCCCTTTGTGCCGCCGCCCGCGCCGACCACTACCACGGCCACCACGTTCCAGAACCCGCTGCTGAGCTCGGGCCCCGACCCGTGGGTGGCGCAAAAGGACGGTTTCTACTACTTCATGAGCACGCTGAACGACCGGCTGGCCATCTGGAAAACCGCGAAGATGTCGGACCTGCGCACCACCTCGGCCACCGTGGTCTGGACGCCGGCCGCCACCGGCGCGGCCTCGGCCAACCTGTGGGCCCCCGAGCTGTATTTCTTCGACGGCAAGTGGTACATCTACTACACGGCCGGTATTGCCCCCGGCGATTTCGGGCTGCAGCGCACCTGGGTGCTCGAAAACAGCAACGCCGACCCCACCAAAGGAACCTGGGTTGATAAAGGCCGCATCTACAACCCGACGGCCGACTTCTGGGCCATCGATGGTACCGTGCTGGAGCAGAACGGCAACCGTTACCTCATCTGGTCGGGCCACAATGGGGTGGACGCCATTCAGCGCCTGTTCATCTCGCGCATGAGCAACCCCTGGAGCCTCACCGGCCCGCGCGTGGAGCTGTCGCACCCCGAATTCGGCTGGGAAAACGTGGGCCCGCCCTACGTGAACGAAGGCCCCGAAATTCTGCAGCGCGGCGGCAAAACCTTCCTAGTGTACTCAGCCAGCTTCTGCGGCACCGACCAGTACGCCCTGGGCATGCTCACGACCACCAGCACCGCCGACCCCATGCTGGCGGCCTCCTGGACGAAATCGGCCCAGCCCGTATTTTCGCAAAACCCCGCCAACCGCGCCTACGCCACTGGGCACAACTGCTTCTTCACCTCGAAAGACGGCCAGGAAAGCTGGATTGTGTACCACGCCAACTCCAACCCCAACGAAGGCTGCGTGGAAAAGCGCAACCCCCGCATGCAGAAATTCACCTGGAACGCCGACGGCACGCCCAATTTCGGCGTGCCCGTGGCCATCAACGTGGACATCCTCAAGCCCAGCGGCGAGTAGGGGAGGGGAATTGAGAAGCAAGAATTGAGTAGTCAGACCTGATAAAGAACTTTCCGCCTTATTCCCATCCACTATGCGTAACGCTATTACAAATACTCTCCTCGGTTTGCCATCCACGAGTCGTCCGGCTCCCCTCTCCATCGGAGAGGGGCCGGGGGTGAAGCGCTACGTCCGCGCCTTGTGCTTTTTCCTGCTGACGCTCCTCGGCCTGAACGCCCAGGCCCAGAAAGGTGCCGTCGGCGCGCACGACCCGTCCACCGTCATCAAAGACGGCAACAAATACTGGACCTTCACTACCGGCCAGGGCATCACCAGCCTGTACTCGACCGACCTGGTGAAGTGGACCGCCGGGCCGCGTCCGGTGTTCCAGAACAACGGCTACCCGGCCTGGATAAATACGGCGGTGCCCGGCTTCGGTGGCAATTTTTGGGCGCCGGAGTGCATTTTCATGAACGGGAAGTATTACCTGTACTATTCCTGCTCCTCGTTTGGCTCGAAGGTGTCGGCCATCGGCCTGGCCACCAACGTCACGCTCGACCCTACCAGCCCCAACTACGCCTGGGTCGACCAGGGCGCGGTGATTCAAACCAACAACGGCAGCGCCGTGAATGCCATCGACCCGGCCATTTTCAAGGATACCAACGGCGACGTGTGGTTCACCTACGGCTCGTTTTTCGGTGGTATCCGCACCACGCAGCTCGATGCAACCACTGGCAAAATCATCAACCAGGGCAACCAGTTTGCGGTGGTAAACGGCAACCCCGAAGCGGCCTACCTCACCAAAAACGGCAGCTACTACTACATGTTCTTCAACCGTGGCGCCTGCTGCAACGGCGTGAACAGCACCTACTACATCATGGTGGGCCGCTCGACCTCGCCCACCGGCCCCTTCCTCGACCAGAACGGCGTGAGCATTAATAGCGGCGGCGGTACGCTGGTGCTCAACGTGTCGGGCCGCTACGTGGGCCCCGGCCACGCCGGCATCATCACCGAAGGCGGCGCTAACTTCTTCTCGCACCATTACTATGATGGCGAAGACAACGGCGCCCCCAAGCTGGGCCTCGCCAAGCTGACCTGGGACGCCGGCTGGCCCGTGGTGACGCGCGACTGGGCCACGCCCGGCCGCTACGAGGTGGGCACTAGCGCCGGCCTCGTGTGGGAAGCCACCGGCTGCACTGGCGCCAGCGGCCAGCCCATTGCGCAGGCCGCCCGCACCGGCCAAGACTGCCAGCGCTGGGATTTCACCTCGCTCGGCGATGGCGACTACAAAATCACCAGTGCCCAGGGTGGCCTGGCCGTAACGGTAGCCAGCTGCTCGCCCACCAACGGCTCGCTGCTGCAACTCGGCAACTACAGCTTTCTGAGCTGCAAGCAGTTTCACATCAACCGCGCCAACGACGGCACGCTCGTACTCACCTCACTCAATGGCGGCCGTGCGGTGGAAGTACCGAATGCTGCTACCGCCGCCGGCCAGCAGCTGGGCTTGTTCGACTACAATGGGCTGGCCAACCAGCGTTTCACCCTCGGCGGTACTGTCACGGCTACTGCCGATGCGAAGAAGCTCACGGGCCTGAGCATCTTCCCGGTGCCAGCCGAGCGCGGCGGCTTCACGGTGGCCCTCTCGGGCAGCAAGCCGGCCGCGACCACGGTGGCTGTGTTTAACTTGCAAGGGCAGCTGGTGTACCGCCAGGCCTACGGCGCTACGCAAACGAAGCTGGCTGTAGAAACCACGCTTGCGCCCGGCCTCTACCTGGTGCGGGTGCAGCAGGGCGATGCCTCCGCCACCCAAAAGCTAACGGTGCAATAGCCTGCCGCCCGGGCGCCTAGCCGTCTTTAATCTTCACGCTGTCATTCATTTCCCCACTTCATTCATGATGTCATTTCGTCGTTCCGGGCTGCTGGCCGTAACATTGCCCGGCCTGCTGCTGCTGGCCGCCTGCGGGTCTAACCCATCGGCAGAGCAAACCACCGCGACGGCTCCGGCCGCCGATTCCACCTCCACGAAAGCCGCCGCCATGCCCACTTCCGCCTCCTTCGGCAAAGCCCTCGACGGGACCGAAATCCAGCTGTTCACCCTCACCAACAAGCAGGGCGCCAAGGCCGCCATCACCAACTACGCTGGCACCCTCGTGAGCCTGATGATGCCCGACAAAGACGGCAAGATGGGCGACGTGGTGCTCGGTTTCGACAGCGTGAGCGACTACCAGAGCCCGGCTTTCCGCAAGGCCAACCCCTACATCGGCGCGCTCATCGGCCGCTACGGCAACCGCATTGCCAAAGGCAAATTCACGCTCGACGGCAAGCAGTACCAACTGCCCACCAACAACGGCGCCAACAGCCTGCACGGCGGCAAAACGGGCTACGACCAGCGCATCTGGGAAGCCACGCCCGGCACTTCGGCTGAAGGCCAGACGCTCACCCTCAAATACCTGAGCAAGGACGGCGAGGAAGGCTACCCCGGCAACCTGCAAATCACGGTGGTGTACACCCTCACCGACGCCAACGCCCTGCAAATCGACTACACCGCCACCACCGACAAGGCCACCGTCGTCAACCTCACCAACCACGCCTACTTCAACCTGAGCCACGGCGTGAGCAAGGACATCCTGGCCCACAAAGTAACCATTCCGGCCGACCGCTACACCGTGGTTGACGCCGACCTGATTCCGACCGGCGAGCTGCGCCCGGTGAAGGGCACGCCCTTCGATTTCACCACGCCCCACGCCATCGGCGAGCGCATCGCGCAGGTGCCCGGCGGCTACGACCACAACTGGGTGCTGAACAATACCACCGGCCAGCACAGCGCCGCCACCGTGTACGACCCCGCCTCGGGCCGCACCATGGAAGTGACCACCGACCAGCCCGGCATCCAGTTCTACACCGGCAACTTCCTCGACGGTACCCTCAAAGGCAAGGGCGGCACCGTGTACGGCAAGCACGCTGGCTTCTGCCTCGAAACCCAGCACTTCCCCGACTCGCCCAACCAGCCCAAGTTCCCCAGCACCGTGCTGAAGCCGGGCGAAACCTACCACACGGTGAGCACCTACACCTTCGGCGTGCGCAAGTAAAGGGCGCATCTATTTGGGCGCGCCTGTCATTGCGAGTGGAGCGCAGCGCAACGCGGCAATCCTTCCTCCAGAAGCGCAAAGCCATTGAGATGTGACAACCTTTTAAATAGTGTTTTTCACAATCGATAATCTAACTTTGAGGAAGCTTATCACATCATCAGGTTTTCTACATCGGGAGGAAGGATTGCCGCGTTGCGCTGCGCTCCACTCGCAATGACAGACACGCTGGCTCAACAACTATTAAATAAACCATCACCGTGCAAGAACAACCCACCGCTTACGTCATCGGCATCGACTACGGCACCGACTCCGTGCGGGCCCTGCTCGTGAATGCCCGCACCGGGGCCGAAATCGCCCAGGCCGTGCACTACTACCCGCGCTGGAAGGCCGGCCGCTACTGCCAGGCCACTAAAAACCAGTTCCGCCAGCACCCGCTCGATTACATCGAAGGCCTCGAAAGCACCGTGCGGCAGGTGGCCCAGCAGGTGCCCGCCGCCCAGATTGTGGGCCTGGCCATTGATACCACCGGCAGCACGCCCGGCCCGGTAAACGCCGACGGCGTGGCCCTGGGCCTGCTGCCCGAATTTGCCGAGAATCCCAACGCCCTGTTCGTGCTCTGGAAAGACCACACGGCGCTGGCCGAAGCGGCCGAAATCAACCACAAGGCCCGCACCTGGGGCGGCGAGGACTACACCCGCTTCGAGGGTGGCATCTACTCGTCGGAGTGGTTTTGGGCGAAAATCATGCACATCCTGCGCGAAGACGAGGCCGTAGCCGCTGCCGCGCACTCCTGGATGGAGCACTGCGACTGGATGACGCTGCTGCTCACCGGCGGCGACCTCGCCAGCTTCCGGCGCAGCCGCTGCGCCGCCGGCCACAAGGCCATGTGGCACGAGAGCTGGGGTGGACTGCCCGCCGAGCAGTTCCTCACGTACCTCGAACCAAAACTGGCCGGTTTACACAATCGATTATTCACCGAAACCTACACCGCCGACCAGGTGGCCGGCCACCTCTCCGAGGAGTGGGCGCAGCGTCTGGGCCTGACTACTGATACCGTGGTAGCCGTGGGTTCGTTCGATGCGCACGCCGGCGCGGTGGCGGGCGAAATCGAGGCCTACTCGATGGTGAAGGTGATGGGCACGAGTACCTGCGACATCGTGATAGCGCCCACCGCCGAAGTGGGCGACCACCTCGTGGCCGGCATCTGCGGGCAGGTCGATGGCTCCGTTATTCCCGGCATGCTGGGTTTGGAGGCCGGGCAGTCGGCTTTCGGCGATTTGCTGGCCTGGTTCCGCAACATCGTGGAGTGGCCGCTGCACCACGTGCTGCCGCACTCCAAAGTGCTGACGCCGGAGCTACAGGCCGCCCTGCGCGAAGAAATGAGCGACGCCCTGCTAGTGCAGCTTAGCGACGCGGCTGCCGCTGTGGACCCCGAAGAGTCGCATGTATTGGCCCTCGATTGGGTGAATGGCCGCCGCACGCCCGACGCCAACCAAGCCCTGAAAGGCGCGCTGATGAACCTGACGATGGGCACCAACGCTCCCCAGATTTTCCGGGCGTTGGTAGAAGCCATCTGCTACGGTTCGAAGCAGATTGTGGAACGCTTCGAAAGCGAAGGCATCCCGATTAAGCAGGTGATTGGTATCGGTGGCGTGGCCAAAAAGTCGCGCTTCGTGATGCAGACCCTCGCCGACGTGCTCGACCGGCCCATCAGAATTGCCGTGTCGGAGCAGGCGCCTGCGCTGGGCTCGGCCATCTACGCCGCCGTGGCCGCCGGTATCCAGCCCGACGTGACGACCGCGCAGAAGGCCATGGGCTCGGGTTTCGCCGAAACCTACACGCCCAACCCCGCCCGCGTGGCCGACTACGCCGTCCGCTACGCCCAGTACCAAGCCTTCGGGCAGTTCGTGGAAAAAGCCACGGTAGGGGAGGAGCAGAGCAAATCCGTGACGGAAGAACGTCATGCTGAGCTTGTCGAAGCATCTCTCCCGCAACACTAATTCAAATCGATTCAACGAAGCGGTAGAGATGCTTCGACTGCGCTCAGCATGACCTGTTGAAGCACTACCCTCACTAGAATGAGCCAATACCAAGCCCTGAAACAAGCCTGCTACGAGGCCAACATGCAACTGCCCAAGCTCGGGCTGGTGCTCTTCACCTTCGGCAACGCCAGCGTGGTCGACCGGGAGCGTAGCGTGTTCGCCATCAAGCCCAGCGGGGTGCCCTACGCCACGCTCACGCCCGAAGACATCGTGATTGTCGATTTCGAAGGCAACGCGGTGGAAGGCAGCAAGCGGCCGTCGTCGGATACGAAAACGCACGCGCTGCTCTTCAAGCAGTGGCCCGAAATTGGCGGCATCGTGCACACGCACAGCACCTACGCCACTGCCTGGGCCCAAGCGCAGCTCGATATCCCGATTCTGGGCACCACCCACGCCGACCACCTCACCGTGGACGTGCCCTGCGCCCCGCCCATGAGCGACGAACTCATCGAAGGCGACTACGAGCACCAGACCGGCTGGCAAATCATCAACGAGTTCGAGAAGCGTGGCCTCTCGCCCAGCGAAGTTGAGATGATTCTCGTGGGCAACCACGCGCCTTTCACCTGGGGCAAAACCGTGGAAAAGGCCGTGTATCACAGCGCCGTGCTCGAAGAACTGGCCCGCCTGGCCTACCTCAGCTGCACGTTGCGCCCGGGCGTAGAGCGGTTGAAAGATGCTTTGATTACCAAGCACTACGAGCGCAAGCACGGCGCAAAATCCTATTACGGGCAGTGAGTTTTTAGCTTTTAGCTGACGGCTATTAGCTGTTAGCTTCTGGCAGAAACTATCCGATTCTCTTCCTCAAACAAAAAAGCTAACGGCTAAAAGCTATTAGCTAACAGTTTAAAACAATGATTGACCTCACCCACTACGAAGCCTGGTTCATCACCGGCAGCCAGCACCTCTACGGCCCCGAAACTCTGGAGCAGGTAGCCCAGCACTCGCAGCAGATTGCCGAAGCCCTCGGCTCCGCGCTGCCCATCAAAATCGTGTATAAGCCCGTGCTGACGGGGCCGGACGGCATTACGCAGCTGGTGCGCGAGGCCAACACCACCGAGAACTGCGTGGGCCTGATTGCCTGGATGCACACCTTCTCGCCGGCCAAAATGTGGATAAACGGCCTGAAAATCCTGCAAAAGCCGCTGGCGCACCTGCACACGCAGTTCAACCGCGACATTCCGTGGGCCGACATCGACATGGATTTCATGAACACCAACCAGTCGGCGCACGGCGACCGCGAGTTTGGCTTCATCGGGGCGCGGCTGAAGCTAAAGCGCAAGGTGGTGGTGGGCCACTGGCAGAGCGCCGACGTGCACGAGCGCCTCAGCATCTGGGCGCGAGCGGCCTGCGCCTGGGCCGACTGGCAGGGCGCGCGCATCGTGCGCTTCGGCGACAACATGCGCTACGTGGCCGTAACCGAAGGCGACAAAGTAGAGGCCGAATTCAAATTCGGCTACTCGGTGAACACCTACGGCATCGGCGATTTGGTGGCCGTTATCAACGCCGCTTCGGATGCCGATGTGGACGCGCTGCTGGCTACCTACGAGCAGGAATACGACCTAGCCGACGACCTGAAAGCCGGCGGTGCCCAGCGCGACAGCCTGCGCGAAGCCGCCAAAATTGAAGTCGGCATGCGCAAGTTTCTGCAGGACAACAAGGCCATTGGCTTCACCGATACTTTCGAGGATTTGCACGGCATGGCGCAGCTGCCCGGCATCGCCACGCAGCGCCTGATGGCCGAGGGCTACGGCTTCGGCGGCGAGGGCGACTGGAAAACGTCGGCCCTGGTGCGCGCCATGAAGGTGATGGGCGCGGGCCTGCCTGGCGGCAACTCCTTCATGGAGGATTACACCTACCACTTCGAGCCCGGCAACGAGCAGGTGCTCGGCTCACACATGCTCGAAATCTGCCCCAGCATTGCCGAGGGCAAGGTGAAAGTGGAAGTGCATCCGCTGGGCATCGGCGGCAAGGCCGACCCGGCCCGCCTGGTGTTCAACTGCCCGGCAGGAGCGGCCCTGAATGCCACCATCGTGGACCTCGGCCACCGTTTCCGCCTCGTAGTGAACGAGGTGGAGGCCGTGCTGCCCGCCCAGGACCTGCCCAAGCTGCCCGTGGCCCGCGTGCTCTGGAAAGTGCTGCCCGACCTGAACACCGGCGCGGCCGCCTGGATTCTGGCCGGTGGCGCCCATCACACCGGCTACAGCCAGAACCTGACCTCCGAATACCTCGAGGACTTCGCCGAAATGGCCGGCATCGAGTTCGTGATTATCGACGCCGACACCAAGCTGCGGACGTTCAAAAACGAGCTGCGCTATAACGAGGTGGCCTTCGCTGGTCGCTAGAACGACTGCATTAACAGAACGATAAGAAAAGAACGTCATGCTGAGCGCAGCCGAAGCATCTCGCGTGCTGCCACTAATCCTTTTTTGACGAGGATTACTGCCACGAGCGAGATGCTTCGGCTACGCTCAGCATGACGTTCTAAAATCAGGCATAACCCAACGCATCCCCACCCAAATCTTCCCATGCGGAACAATTTAACCACGCTGGACCTGCTGGTCTTTTTCTTTTACTTACTGGGGGTGTCGGCCTACGGCTTCTACATCTACCAGAGCAAGAAAAAGGCCGAGCAGAGCACCAAAGACTACTTTCTGGCCGAGGGCTCGCTCACGTGGTGGGCCATTGGCGCGAGCATGATTGCCTCGAACATCTCGGCCGAGCAGTTCATTGGCATGTCGGGCTCGGGCTTTAAGGTGGGCGTGGCGGTGGCGGCCTACGAGTGGGTGGCGGCCGTGGTGCTCATCATCGTGGCCGTGTTCTTCATGCCGGTGTATTTGAAGAATAAAATCTTCACGATGCCGCAGTTTCTGGAGCAGCGCTACAACAGCACGCTGAGCCTGATTATGAGCATTTTCTGGTTGTTTCTGTACGTGCTGGTCAACCTCACGTCCATTCTGTACCTGGGCGCGCTGGCGCTGAGCAACCTGGTAGGCGGCGACTCCTTCCACACCATCATCATCCTGCTGGCGCTGTTCTCGCTGCTGATTTCCATTGGCGGCATGAAGGTGGTGGGCTACACCGACGTGGTGCAGGTAGTCGTGCTCGTAGTGGGCGGCCTCGTCACCACCTACATCGCCCTGAGTTTGGTGAGCACCAAGTTCGGCCTGGGCGGCGGCGCTATCTCAGGCTTTAATGCCTTGATGGACAAAGCGCCCGACCACTTCCGCATGATATTCGACAAGCCCACCAGCGCCACACCGCAGGTCGAAGTCGATAAGTACCTGGCCCTGCCCGGCATCGCCATGTACTTCGCCGGCCAGTGGATTGTGAATCTGAACTACTGGGGCTGTAACCAGTACATCACCCAGCGCGCGCTGGGGGCTGATTTACACACGGCCCGCACCGGCATCCTGTTCGCCGGTATTCTCAAGCTGATGATGCCCGTGATTGTGATGCTGCCCGGCATCGCGGCTTACGTGCTCTACCGCAACGGCAGCCTGCAGGCCGAAATGGCCAGCACCGGCGCGTTCAACTCCGACAACGCGTATTCGGCCATCCTCACCTTCCTGCCCAACGGCCTGAAGGGCCTGAGCATGGCGGCCCTCACCGCCGCCATCGTGGCCTCGCTGGCGGGCAAGGTGAATTCGATTTCGACCATCTTCACCCTCGACATCTACAAGCGCTACCTGAACAAGGACGCTTCGGAGAAGAAGCAGGTGCTGGTTGGCCGCTTCACCATTCTGGCGGCCGTGGTGCTGAGCGTGTGCTTCACTTGGAAGGACCTGCTGGGCATTGGCGGCGAGGGCGGCTTCCAGTTCATTCAGAAGTACACGGGCTTCATCTCGCCCGGCATTCTGGCGGTGTTCCTGTTGGGCATGTTCTGGAAGCGCACCACGGCCACGGCCGGCATTGTGGGCATTCTGGCGGGCTTCGCGCTGTCGGTGTTCTTCAACAACTACGCGCCCGCCGTGCTAGGCCCCGAAACCTTCCTCTACACCGCTTTCCGCAACAGCGCGGGCGTGTACGAAATCCCCTTCCTGATTTGCATGGGCCTGTCGTTTGTCATGACGATGGTGCTGATGGTGAGCGTGAGCCTGGCCGGCCCGGTGGTGAATGCCCGCTCCATTCAGCTCGATGCCAGCATGTTCCGCGTGAGCACCCAGACGATGACGCTCATTGTGATTACGATGCTGATGCTGACGGCTTTGTATACGAAGTTCTGGTAGGGTCGGCGCGCAGCTGCCCCCTTGATTAACAGTCTAAAACGGGAGCGTGTCGTTAGGTCACGCTCCCGTTTTGGCTTTTGTGGGTTTGCCTTTTGGTCTTTTAGTCGCCTGTCATCCTGCGTGCAGCGAAGGACCTTATGACGGTTGAATAGCTATTAAATACCTGTTGCTCACTGGTGACAAGGCCCTTCGCTGCGCTCAGGATGACAGATGATTTCCACTGCTCACTACTTCCTACTTAATACTAGCCTACGCTAACTATGAAAAAGCACGTGTATCGGTTTGTCGCAGCAGTGCAGCTGCTGGCGGTATTGGGCCTGGGGGCCTGCAAAAAGGAGCCTACTCCGGCCTTCGTGCCCACCGCGCAGCCGCCCACCACGGGCGCGTTCGACATCAACACCATTAAGGATACCTACCCCGAGGTGGCGCCGCTGGCCAGCTACCGCAGCTGGGCTTCCTACAACGTGCACGACCCGGCCATCATCAAGGACGGCGACTATTATTACTGCTACAGCACCGACGTGGGCTACGGCTTGTCGGATGCCGTGCTGACGCCCGGCCTGCAGGTGCGCCGCTCGAAAGACCTGATTCAGTGGGAGTACGTGGGGTGGGTGTTCACGACCCCGCCCGCCATGGGCAGCGCCTTCATCCGGCAGAACGGTGGCGTGCCCAACCGCCTGCTGTGGGCGCCCTACGTCATCAAGGTGAACAACGAGTTTCGCCTGTACTACTCGCTGGCCTCTGACCAGTTCAAGCTGAGCGTGATTGGCCTGGCCACCGCCAGCTCGCCGCTCGGCCCCTGGACGGAGCGCGGCGTGGTGGTGACCTCCACCAACCTGCCCGCGACGCCCGTAACCAACGCCATCGACCCCACGGTTATCATCGACCAGCAGGGGCAGCACCGCATGTACTACGGCTCGGCTTTCGATGGCATTTATACCCTGGTGCTCGACCCGGCCACCGGCCTGGCCCAAACGCCCGGGCAGCGTGGCCAGCGCATTGCGCAGCGCGGCTTCACCGGCAACACGATTAACGGCAACATCGAAGGGCCCGAAGTCATCTACAACAGCGAGCAGAAGAAGTACTACCTGTTCATTTCCTACGACTGGCTGTTCACGAAATACAACGTGCGCGTGGGGCGCTCGGCCTCGGCCGCCGGCCCGTTTCTGGACTACAACGGGCGCGACATCAACCTGACCGAAGACCACGGCCCCATGATTCTGGCCCCTTACCAGTTTGCCGGGCACGGCGGCTGGCAGGGCACGGCCCACTGCGGCGTGTTCGAGAACAACGGGCAGTTTTACATGACCCACCAGGGCCGCCCAGGTGTCGACGCTTTCTATATGGACCTGCACGTGCGCAAGATATTCTGGACGCCTGATGGCTGGCCGGTGGTATCGCCCGAGCGCTACGCCGGCGAGGACAATACGCCCTCACCCCAGGCCGATTTGGTGGGCGACTGGGAGCAAATCAAGCTGAGCTACCGCGTGACGCCGGGTTTCGGCAACGAGCAAACCAACCCCGATTTCCAGGTGAGCACGCCGCTCACGCTCGCCGCCGATGGCACCTTCAACGGCAACGCGGCCAACACCTGGACCTACGCCGCGCCCTGGCTCGAAATGCGCTACAGCAACGGTACCGTCGATAAGCTGTATGTGCAGAAAGGCCGCGACTGGGAGAACCGCAAGCCCACTACCGTTTTCACCGGCCTGAATGGCGCGGGCGTGGCCATGTGGGGCAAGAAGAAATAGAAAGCAGCGAGTCATTTGCAAACATCTGTCATCCTGAGCGCAGCGAAGGACCTTCTCACGTCCGCAAAAGTCGTTCTAACGTGAGAAGGTCCTTCGCTGCGCTCAGGATGACAGAAACGAACATACCGCCACCAATCACCCACAATGCCCTCGACCTTCCGCCGCAACGCCCTCGCCCTGACGCTGCTCGCTGGACTCGCCAGCCAACCGCTGGCGGCCCAAAAAGCCGCGCCCGCCGCCAAGTCCGACTTCCACGCCTGGGCGCCCACGCCCCCGATGGGCTGGAACAGCTGGGACTGCTACGGCCCCACCGTGACCGAAGCCGAAGTGCGCGCCAACGCCGACTACATGGCCCGCAACCTCAAAAGCAGCGGCTGGGAATACGTGGTGGTTGACATTCGCTGGTACGTGGGCAACGACACGGCCCACGGCTATAACGAGAAAAACCCCGACTGGAACCTCGATGCTTACGGCCGCTTCGTGCCGGCCGTGAACCGGTTTCCGTCGGCTGCCGGGGGCAAAGGCTTCAAGCCGCTGGCGGATTATCTGCACGGCCAGGGGCTGAAATTCGGCATTCACATCATGCGCGGCGTGCCGGTGGTGGCCGTGCAGCGCAAGCTGCCCATTCTCGGCACCAAGCTTACGGCGGCCGACATCTACACGAAGGAGGGGCAGGCGGGCTGGCTGCACGACATGTACACGGTGAAGGCCGGGCCGGGCGCGCAGGAATACTACGACTCGCTGTTCAAGCTCTACGCCTCGTGGGGGCTCGATTTTGTGAAAGTGGACGACCTTTCGGAGCCATATCACAAGCCCGAAGTGGAGATGATTCGGCGGGCCATTGACAAGTCGGGGCGCAAAATTGTGTTCAGTACCTCGCCCGGCGAAACGCCGGTTGCGGAGGCGCAGCACGTAGCTGCCAATGCCAACATGTGGCGCACGGTGGGCGATTTCTGGGACAGCTGGGAGCAGCTGAAGGAGCACTTCGAGGTGTGCAACCGCTGGGCCCCGCACATCCGGCCCGGTGCGTACCCCGATGCGGACATGCTGCCGCTGGGCCGCCTGGGCATCCGGGCCGAGCGGGGCGACGACCGCATGAGCCGCTTCACCCGCGACGAGCAGTACACGCTGATGACGCTGTGGAGCATTTTCCGCTCGCCGCTGATGTTCGGCGGCGACCTGCCCAGCAACGATGCCTTCACGCTCAGCTTGCTCACCAACCAAAACGTGCTGGCGATGCATCACCGCAGCACGCACAACCGCCAGCTATTCCGGCGCGGCGACCTCGTGGCCTGGACGGCCGACGACCCCGCCACCGGCGACAAATTCCTGGCCCTCTTCAATGCCCAGGACCAAGAGCTGGCCCCCGCCAGCGAAGCCGCCTGGGCCAGCCCGCTCATCACCCGCCAAACGCCCGGCCAAAGTCAGCCCGTGGACGTGGACATCAGCGGCGCCACCAGGCTTTACCTGAACGTGCGCGACGGTGGCGACGGCATTGCCTGGGACCACGCCGACTGGCTGAACCCGACCCTCAGCAACGGCCCGGCTACTAAAAGCCTCGCCGAACTGCCCTGGCAAAGCGCCACCGCCGGCTGGGGCCAGGCCACGGTGAATAAAAGCGTGTCGGGCGCGCCGCTCATCGTGGGCAGCAAAACCTACGCGCAGGGCATCGGCACGCACGCCAACTCGCTGATTGAGTACGCGCTGCCGGCCGGCTATACCCGTTTCCGGGCCATGGCCGGGCTCGACCAGGCCGGCGCGGCGCAGAACACCGGCGGTACGCTGCAATTCCTGGTGTTTACCAAAAGCCCATTGCGCCCGGCCCCGGCCGATTCGGTGCAGATTCCGGTGGCGCTGGCGCAACTGGGGCTGCAAGGTACTTGCACCGTGCGCGACCTGTGGACGGGTAAAGTCTCGACTGCCGCGGGCGAGTTTGCGCCTTTCGTGCGGCGGCACGGCGCGCGGATGTACCGGATTTCGCAGGGCGGGAAATAGGGTTAGCTTAGGTGGCTGGCGATGCTAAAAAACGCCTGTCATCCTGAGCGCAGCGAAGGACCTTATCACGTCAGAGTAATTGGCGGTAAATCGAATGGTACGAACGTGGTAAGGTCCTTCGCTGCGCTCAGGATGACATCCAAAAAATACTTTCCAACTAGATATAACCTAATCCTTCCTGCCCATGAAAACCCATTTGTCGGCCCTGGCGGCCATTTTAGCCCTGGCCACGGCATGCCAAAAGGAGAAACCTGCGCCATTCGTGCCGGGCGTGGCCCCCGTGTTTCGCAACCCGATTGTGAAAGACAAATTCACGGCCGACCCGGCGGCGCTGGTGGCCAACGGCATGGTGTACATCTACGCGGGGCACGACGAGGCCGCCGCGGGCCAGCAGGGCTACGTGATGAACGAGTGGCTCTGCTACTCCTCGCCCGATATGGTGACCTGGACCGAGCAGCCCGTGCCGCTGCGCGTGAGCACTTTCACCTGGGCGCGGGCCGATGCCTGGGCCTCGCAGGTGATTGAGCGCAACGGCAAATTCTACTGGTACGCCACCGTGGACCACCGCACCGTGCCAGGCAAGGCCATTGGCGTGGCCGTGGCCAACAGCCCCACCGGCCCATTCACGGACGCGCGCGGCACAGCCCTCATCACCAACAACATGACCACGGCCGTGAACAGCACATTCGACGACATCGACCCCACGGTGTTCATCGCCAAAAGCGGCCAGGCTTACCTGTATTGGGGCAACACTGCCTGCTACTGGGCCAAGCTGAAGGCGAACATGACCGAGCTCGACGGCCCCATCCAGACCGTGCCGCTGCCTGCCTATACCGAAGCGCCCTGGCTGCATCAGCGCGGCGCGTGGTACTACCTCAGCTACGCCAGCGAGTTCCCCGAAAAGCTGGCCTACGCCATGAGCCGCAGCCCCGAAGGCCCCTGGACCTACAAGGGTATTCTGAACGACTTAGCCACCAATTCCAATACCAACCACCAAGCCATTATCGACTTCAAAGGCAAGTCCTATATCATCTACCACAACGGGGGGCTGCCCACCGGCGGCGACTTTCGGCGTTCGGTCTGCATCGACTATCTACGCTACAATGCTGATAGCACCATGCAAAAAGTGGTGATGACTAACGTGGGCGTGGACCCGGCGCTGTAGCGTTGTTATTCGCACGAATGTAGAGACGCGAAGTGTCGCGTCTCGGCGTTGGACTATGCAAATTGCCCGGCCCCGGAGACGCGAAGTGTCGCGTCTCTACAAAAAAAGGGGCTGACCAATTGGTCAGCCCCTTTTTAATTCATTGCGAGCAGCCTTATTCCACCGTCAGGCGCTGGTGCAGCGCGCCGCAGCGCAGCACGTAGAGGCCGGCGGGCAGGCCCGTGAGCGAAATCGTGGCCTCGGTGCCGGCGGCCGGGGCAGGCTGGGTGCGCACCTGGCGGCCCAGCGCATCGAACAACTGCAGCGGTGCGGCGGGGCCGTTCAGCACCACGCGTACGGCGTTGTGGGCCGGGTTGGGGTAGGATTGCAGGCGGGCGGACTCGGCCGAAACGGCACGCTCCACGGCGCGCACGGGCGAGTAGGCCACAGCGCCGTCGAGGTCGGTTTGGCGCAGGCGGTAGTAGAGCGTGGCGGCGCTGGGCAGCCTGGTATCGGAGAAGCTGTAGCTGCGGGCGGCGCTGCTGGTGCCGGCGGCGGCCACGGTGCCCACGGCGGCGTAAGTCGCGCCGTCGATGCTGCGCTCGATGCCGAAGCTGGCGCTGTTTTTCTCCGATGCGGTGGCCCAGCTCAGGCGCACGGCGGCCGGGCCGTCGGCGGTGGCGGCGAAGGCCGTCAGCTCTACCGGCAGCGGGTTGGCGGCATCGCCCAGCGTCCAGACGGAGAAGTCGGCGAGGCCGGTTCGGGTGATGGTGCCGGGGCCGGCCGTAGCCGGGCGCTGGGCCGTCCAGGGGCCGGCAGGGCCGGTGGTCGATTTGAACAGCACCAGATTAGCGGCCGGAATGTTGGCCAGCTCGTGGGCGAAATAACCGAAGGTCAGGTCTACGTTCAGGCCCGCGTTGGTAGTCGGCTGGATATCAAAATAGCGGCTGATGCCCACGCGGCCATTTACGCCCGCTGGTGGCGTGCCCGTCACGCGGCGCACCATGGTGCTGCCGGGCAGAACCGCGCTGGCCGCGTTGGGCACGAGCGTAAGGCCCAGGCCGCCGAAGCTGCTGCCCGCGCCGGGCGTATCGAGCAGGCGCGTGGTTTCGGCGTTGCCGATGACGTAGCTGTCGTCCGTTTCGCTGAGGCTGGCCGTGGCGGCCAGGGCCACCTTGAAATCGGCCGTGGTATTGAGGGTGCCGTTGCTAAGCGTGAGGGCGGTGCTCACGGGCAGGTCGCGGGCCAGGAGCAGGGTGCTGCCAGGCTTGTTCACGGTAGCAGTGCTGAAAGTGGTAGCCGCCGTGCCGCCCACGGTTTGCACCGTGGGGCCAACGAATTCTACCGCGCCGTCGAGCGTGGCGGTGCCGTAGTTGGTCCAGTTGCCGCTCACTTGCAGGGTGGTGCCGCTGCCCAGCGCCAGTGTGGTGCCGGGCGCGATGGTGACGTTGTTGGCCGCGCCCGTGCCGCTGGCCAGCATGGGCGCGTTGGCTACGCCGGCCGGAATGTAAGCGTTATCGGCGGCGGTGGGCACGGTGGCAGTGCTCCAGTTGCCAGGCTCGGCCCAGGCGGTGGAGGTGGCACCGGTCCAGGTGGCGGGCGGGGTTTCGATGGTCCAGCGCTGGCAGGTGAACCCGCCGTAGTCGAACAGCGCCAGCTGCAGGCCCACGGTGGTCGATGCGCCGGGCACCTCAATCACGCGGTTGCTGGCGGCGGCCGGGCTGAATACGAACGAGCCGTCGGCGGCGCGCTCCACCTTCATTTTCTGGCAATCGTTGTTCAGCCAATCCCAGATGCCGATGGTGGTGCCGTTGGCGTTGGTGCAGTTGGCCAGGTCGGCCACGCGGTTGCCGTTCAGGGCATTGGCAATCTTGTAGAAGCCGTCGCCCATCGGCACGAAATCCCATTTCTGGCAGGTGAGGTTGGCCCAGGTGCCCTGCGCGATGCGCTCGCCCAGGCCGGCCGTGCAGCCCCACGAATCCCAGCACAGCCCGCTGTTCAGGTTGGTGATTTTGTAGCGGCTGCCCGCCAGCCAGTCGCGCGAAATGATGGGCCAGGCGCTGGCATCGTATTTCAGGTTGGCGAGGTCGAGCTTGGGCGCGCCGTTGTCGGTGCCATCGTAGTAGTGCATCGACGCGATGTTGACGCCATTATCGCGCAGCAGGCCGAAGTGGCCCGGCCCGATGTAGCGTCCCGACGTGCCCAGCACCACCGTGCCCACGCTGCCCGAAACCGCCGCCGCATTGGTGGCGGTGAGGGCATTGCCGTTGCGGTCCAGAAACGGTCCGGTGGGGCTGGCCGAGCGGCCCACCACAATTTTGTAGGTGCTGCTGGTGCCTTTGCAGCACAGCCCCCGGTTGGCGTAGAAATAGAAGTAACCGTTTTCCTTCACCACGTAGGCCGCCTCCCAGTCGCGGGTGCCGGTAGTGGTGTTGCCGGCAATTACCAGGGTCGAAACGCCTACTTTTTTAAGGCCGGTCGTCGGGTTCAATTCCAGCACACCCAGGCCGCCGTTGAAAGAGCCGTAGTACATCCAGAGCCGGCCGTCGCTGTTTTTCAGAATGGCCGGGTCGATGGCGTTGACGTTGGTGCTGGTGCTCGAAGCCGCCACCTGCCCCAAATCCGTCCACTTGTAGTTGGCCGCCGTAGGGTCGAGCGTGGGCGAGGTCGCCACGCCGATGGCCGATTTCGGAGAGCCAAACGTGGAGCACGAGTAGTACATATAATACTTCCCGTTCATGAAAATGCACTCTGGGGCCCAGAAATTGCCCGCGAAGCCCGGCACTGCCGTGTTAATCCAGGCCGGCCAGGTGCCCACCGGGAAGATGGTTTGCGGCCCCGGCGTCCACTTAATCAAATCGGTGGAATACGCCGCGTAAATACCGTCGCCGGTCGTGAACATCCAGTACTTATTGCCCTCCTTCACAATGCTGCCGGGGTCGTGCGAGCCGGGTGAGCCTTGCAGCGCCGCGGCCGTTTGCGACGCGCCAATGCCCAGCAGTAGCAGGAGAAAAAAAGCCCATTGCCGGGTACTACCGGCGAAGTGGGTGATGGCCCGGCGAGCGGGCAAAAAACGTAGAAACAGTTGCATGCGGTGGGTTTTTGGTGGTTGGAAATGTCAGGTTATTGGGCCGTGGTGAATTTGGTAGCTTAACACAATCGATTGTGTTGCTATTCAAAAGAAGCTGCGCTATGGCTTCACCACCGGCCAGCCGGCCGCATCCCAGCCCAGCGGCTCGATGCGCAGCTTCGAGCGGCCCTTGTCGGCGGCGTCGTAGGCGTGAAAAACGAGGTAGTCGGTGCCGTCGAAAGTAGCCACGGCATTGTGGCCCAGGCCGTACCAGTTTTTGTCGCCCGCCAGCAGCAGCGAGCCGCCGCCCTGGGCCAGGTCCTGGCCGGCTTTGTCGAGGTAGGGGCCGGTGAGGGTATTGGAGCGGCCCACCACCATTTTGTAGGTGCTCTGCGGCCCGCGGCAGCAGTAGTCGAACGAGGTGAACAGGTAGTAATATTCGCCCTTGCGGAACAGGAACGGCGCTTCGATGGCCCCGTCGCCGGGCAGCGAGTCGTTGAGCTGCGGGTTGCGCGGGCGGCGGGCCAGCGTGCGCCACTGCTCGGGCTGGGCCGGGCCGGTGAGGTCGGGCCGCAGCTGCACCAGCTTGATGCCCGCCCAGAACGAGCCAAACGTGAGCCAGGGCCGCCCAGCTTCGTCGCGTATCAGGTTGGGGTCGATGGCGTTCCACAGGTCGCGCCCCGGTACCGACTGAATCACGCGCCCGTGGTCGGTCCACTTGAAGTTGGGGGCGGCGGGGTCGAGGGTGGGGGAGGTGGCCAGGCCGATGCACGACGTGTTTTTGCCAAACGCCGACACCGAGTAGAACAGGTAGTACACGCCGTTGTGCACCGAAATATCGGGCGCCCAGATGTGGTTGTCGCGGAAGCCCGGCACCGCCTGCGTGGCCCAAGCCGGCGCGCTGGCAAACACCGGCTTCTCGCGCTTCCAGGTCTGGCGGTCGGCCGACGACCATACCGCGATGCCCGGCCCGGTGCCGAACAGGTAGTAGGTGCCGTTTTGCCGAATCAGCACCGGGTCGTGCACCGGAATGGGGCCCGGGGCCACCTGCGCTGCCACCGGCGCCCCCGCGCCAAACAGGCTCAGCCACAGCACCCAGCTTAGCCGGTAGATTACAGGCATAAACGATTGTGCAATGGATGAGGTGTGGCGGATACTCATGAGGGTAACGTGTTAATGGGTGCGGGCAAAGCTACGAAAATAATTTACACAATCGTTTGTGAAAATCGATTGCGGAACGTTACATTTGTCGGGTAGCCGGCGCTCATCAGCGGAGTCGGTAAGGGCCCGGAGGGGCCAGCATCCGACTTTCATTCCCATCATTTATTCTTCAAATTCCCATGAAAAAATCTGTACTCTTCGGGGCATTGGCCGCTTTGGGCCTGCTCGTTGGCGGCACCTCGGCCCAGGCCCAGGTCACCACTATCAGCAACGGCGCCACCTACCGCCTCACGCACTACGGCGTGGTAGCCGATGCTTCGGCTACGGCCTTCGGCGTGCCCGCTGGCTCGCCGCTTTGCCTCGATGTGGACCGCAACCTGACCACCGCCGGCGCCCTGCTCGGCCAGTGGGGCGAAAACGCCAACGACGGCCAGCAGTTTGTGTTCGAGTCGCAAACCGATGGTTCCTACAAACTGCGCCACAAAGGCACTGTGCAGTACGTGCAGACCGTCGGCCTGTCGAAAGCCGTGAATACCCGCATCGAGCAGAACGTGTTGGTAACCACCAACGACGACGCTCAGCGCTGGTTCATCACCGACCCTAACAGCAACGGCCGCTACAAATTCACCCTGAAAAACTCGGCCAACGCCCAGGGCATTTCGCAGGTGCTGGAAGTAGGTTTTGCCAGCGCCGCCCCGGGTGCGCAGGTGAACCTATTCGACGACAATGGCTTCGAGCCCGCCCAGCGCTGGACGCTCACGCGCACGGCCCTGGCCACCAAAAATGCGGCCGGTGAAGTGCTCTGGCTGCAAGCTTACCCCAACCCCGCCGGCCGCGGCCAGGCCCTGCGCCTGCGCGTAGAGGCCCAGCGCCCCGGGGCCGCCGCCATCGAAGTAATTGATGCCCTCGGCCGCCCGGTGTACCGCCAGAATACCTCGCTGGTAACCGGCGGCAACCCCATTGATTTGAACAACGCCTCGCTGGCCTCCGGCCTCTACCTGGTGCGCATGACGCAAGGCGATTTCGTGCAGCAAACCCGCTTCGTGCAGGAATAGTACGGTTTTAGATTAAGTGAAAAGGCGCGCATTCCCGATGGGGGATGCGCGCCTTTTTTGCTGTAGCGCGGACTTTGTAGTCCGCGAGCGAGCGGAGCGAGCATTGCGTGTGCAGTGCAGTTCTGAATGTTCGCTCCGCTCACCCGCGAACTAAAAGTTCGTGCTACAGCTATTCCGTCACCAGTTCGAACACGTGGCTCGTCAGCGGTTTCGCTTCGCCATCCGAAACCAGCACGCCGACTTGCATCAGGTAGCTGCCGGAATACGTCTGGCCACTGGCGGGCAGCGTGGATTTCTGGCCGGGCATCAGGTTGATTTCGGTGAGGCGGTAGCGGCGGGCGGCGTCCAGGCCCTGCAGCTTCACCGGGCGCACGGTTTCGAGGAAGCGGGTGTGCAGGTTGTAGCCGAAGAGCACGGCCTGGCGTTGGTTTTCGGCCACGTACATGAGCGCGGCCTGGTTGCCCTCGTAGGGCGAGCGTAGCCGGAACTGGTCGCCCTGCCAGATGACGGGGCTCAGGCGCTTGTAATCCTGCACCGCCTGCTGGCTGAATTTGAGCTCGTCGGGCGTCATTTTATCCACTTCGATGTCGTAGCCGAGCTTGCCCATCATGGCCACGTCGGTGCGGAATTTCAGGCTGTGGCTGCGGTTCCAGTTGGTAACGTGGCTGGCGATGGTGTTCGAAGGGAAGAAATTGGAGAAGCCCCACTGAATGAAGATGCGCTCGAAGGCGTCGGTGTTGTCGGAGGCCCAGAACTCGGTGAAATAGGGCAAACTCCCGTAATCGGCGCGGGCACCGCCGCCCGAGCAGAGCATCATGGGCGTGTGCGGGTATTTTGAGCGCACACGGGCCATCACGCGGTTCAGGCCGCGCACGTAGTCGACGTACAGGTGCGACTGGTCTTTACCCAAATACTGCGAATAGCCGCTGCTAATCATGCGGTTGCAGTCCCACTTCACGTAAGCCACGCCCTGGCCAAGCTGCTCGTCCACGGTCCGGTACACGAAATCTTGCACCTTCGGGTTCGTCAGGTCGAGCACCAATTGGTTGCGGTAGAGGTCGTCGGGGCGGTTGGGGAGTTTGAGGAGCCAGTCGGGGTGCTGCTCGGCCAGGGCGCTTTTGGGATTCACCATTTCGGGCTCCAGCCAGATGCCGAATTTGATGCCTTCTTTGGTAGCGGTTTGCACGAGGTGGCCCACGCCGTTGGGCAGCTTAGCGGCGGTGGGCTGCCAGTCGCCGAGGCCCTGGCTGTCGTCTTTGCGCGGGTACTTGTTGCCAAACCAGCCGTCGTCGAGTAGGAATAAATCGACGCCCAGCTTCGCCGCGTCGCCCATCAGCCCATCGAGCTTGGTTTCGTTGAAATCAAAAAACGTGGCTTCCCAGTTGTTTAGCAGCGTGAGGCGCGGCTGGGTGCCATCCAACGTGCCGCCGTGGCGGCGCGCCCAGCGGTGCAGGTTGCGCGAGGCCTGGCCCTTGCCGGTGGTGCTGTAGGTGAAGATGAATTCGGGCGTGACGAACGGCTGACCCGCGGGCAGCGTGTATTCCGAGGCGTAGGGATTGATGCCGGCCGACACGCGCAGGGCCTCTTGGTTATCCACCTCAAACGCCAGCCGGAAATTGCCCGTCCAGGCCAGCGAGCCGGCCAGCACCTCGCCGCTGGTTTCGTCGGCGGGCTTGTCGAGGGCCAGGAAGAAGCTGGGCGTCTGGTACCAGCCGGCGCGGGTGCCCAGCTTGGTATCAATCACCTTGATGCCGCTGGTGAGCTGGCTGTCCTGCTGCTTGGCCTCCTCGGCCCAGTCGCCGTGGAACTGGCTTAGCCAGTACTGCCGGGCATCGAAATGCAGCATTGCCGAGGCGTAGTTGGTGAGTGTCACCGGCTTTTCTTCGCGGTGCACCACCTCCATCCAGGTATCAATAACATCCTCTTTGGTAAAAGCCACGAAGTTCAGCCGCACGTCCACCGGGTACTTGGGGTCGCGCAGGCGAATGGTGGTGCGGGCCACGCCATCGGCGGCGGGCTGGGTTTGCACGTTCACGAATTCCAGCGCCAGCGAGGGGTTGCCGTCGGCGTGCACTACGCGCAGGGCGGGCTCAAACAGGTTGTCGGTGCCGACCGGCACGTAGGCTTCGTGGCGGAAGGGTAGGGGCGCGTAGTCGGCCGCGTTGGGCAGCTTCGCGCCCAGGTAGCGCTGGTAGAGCTTGTGATTCTCGCCCACGGTCAGCACCAGGCTCACGTGCTCGGTTTCGATAACGATACTGGGCGCCGCCGCTGCGGCTGGCGCTTGTGCCATTGCGGAGAAGCCACCGCTTAGGAGCAGCAGGGCCGCCGTGAGTACGGATTTGAACATGGATTGGGGAGAGGATTGGTAGGAAAAACAAGAACGTCATGCTGAGCGAAGCTGAGGCATCTTTACCGCTGTCACTAATCCTTGCGATTGGATTGCGTTGTGCGGTAAAGATGCTTCGCTACGCTCTGCATGACGTTCTTCTTATGCCACTCGGAGCAGGCTGATAATAACGTTCTGAAGTACCCCCTACTTCGCCGCTCGCACGCCCTCGGTCGTCATTACCACGCGCTTCATGGTGCCGTCGGGGTTGTAGTAGAGGTAGTCGATGCACACCGAGCGCCGGAAGCTGCCGCCATCGGTGGGGATGCTGCCGTTGTGGTACACGAAGTACGACTTGCCTTTGAATTCGATGATGGCCTGGTGGTTGGTGTTAGAGTTGCCCGCCACCTCGTTCAGCAGTCCTTTGAACACCCACGGGCCTTCGATGCTGCGGCTCATGGCGTAGGCCAGCTTTTCCGGAAACTGGCAGGCGTAGCTCAGGTAGTACCAGCCGTTGTGCTCGTGCACCCAGGGCGCTTCGGTGTAGCTCGGCAGGTTGGTTACCTGGTGAATCTCGCCGTCGAACTCCGTCATGTTGGGCTTCAATTTGGCCCAGTAGCAGTGCGAGTTGCCCCAGTACAGGTAGGCTTGGCCGCTCTTTTTGTCGATGAAAACCGTGGGGTCGATGTCGTCCCAGAAAATCTTGCTTTCGGTCTGGCTGTTGAGCACCAGTGCCGAGCCCCGCGCGTCCTTAAACGGTCCGGTGGGGCTGTCCGACACCGCCACGCCAATGGCTTTGCCCGGCACGCTGCCGTGCTCCACGGCCGCGTACCAGTAGAATTTGCCGCCGCGCTCCACCACCTGCGAGGCCCAGGCGTCGTCCTTGGCCCAGGCAAACGCCTTCACGTTCAGTGGCGAGGGGTGCTCTTTCCACGTCACCATATCGGTGCTGGAGTAGCACAGCCACTCGTGCATCACGTAGCGTTGCTCGGGGGCGGGCGCTTCGTCGTGGCCGGCGTAGAGGTACACCGTGCCGTTGTGCACCAGCGCCGCCGGGTCGGCCGTGTATTTGTCTTTGATGACGGGGTTGCCGGCCGGCGGCAGCGCCGGGGCTTGCGCCTGGGCAGCAGGCGAGGCGACGAGAAGCAGTAGCGCCAGCAGCTGGCTGGAGATGGTTTTGGCAGTTTTCATGAACGGTTTTCCTGGATTTTTAGAACGATGTAGAGACGCGACACTTCGCGTCTCGGCGTTGAACATGACGTTCAAATGGCATCTTACATGGTGCGGCCGCCGAGACGCGAAGTGTCGCGTCTCTACATCGTTCTGCCTGCCTTTGCTTAGCGCTTGCCGGGGATGCGCAGCACCGTGAGCGAGTACGGAGCCAGCGTGTAGGTCACATTCGAGGACGATACTTTGAACGTCGACTCCTGCGGGGCCAGGTTCTGGGGCTGGTCGAGGCTGTTCACGGCATTCAGGTCGGTGCTGGCGAGCACGGTGGCTTTGCCGGTTTTGCCGAGCTTTTTCACGCCGGGTAGGCTCAGAGCTACGGGGCGGGCAGAGGCCGAGTAGTTCACCAGTTTCACCACGATGTCGCCGGTGCCGTCGTCGGCCACGGCGCTGGCGAAGAGGTTATCGGTGCCGTTGGCGGCGTTGGCGGCGCGCTGCACGGGCAGCATGGTGGTGCCTTTGTTGGTGGCGTAGAGCTTCTGCACGTAGTAGTTGGGCGTGCCGTAGGTGCGCAGGTTGTCGAACCAAATCATGTTCGGCGTCCACTGCCAGGCATCCACGTGGGCCAGCATGGGCGCGTAAGAGGCCATGGCCACCTTGTCGGCGTTGCGCTCCAGGCCAGTCATAAACGCGGCTTCCGAGATGGCAGCATCCCAGCTGTTCTTGTTGTCGGGGCTGGCGATGCCCACCGTCTGGGCGGCGTATTCGCCGGCGAAGATTTTCGCGCCCGTGGTGGGGTAGTTGTCGTAGCGGCCCACGTTTTTGCGGAACCACTCGGGGCTGGCATAGTAGTGCTCGTCCACGTACTCGGCTTTCCACTCGCGCAGCTGCTTTGTAGCCGCGTCGAACAGCGCGCCGTCGGGCGCGGGGCCGGCGCTGCTCACAATCTGCATGGCCGGGTATTTAGCCTTCACGGCCTTCGCAAATGGCTCGTAGCGCGCCAGGTACTGCGGCCCCCATTGCTCGTTGCCGATGCCAATCATCTTCAGGTTGAACGGCGCGGGGTGGCCCATGGCCACGCGCTTCGCGCCCCAAGGGCTGCTGGCGGGGCCGTTAGCAAACTCAATCAAATCGAGCGCATCCTGAATAAATGTGTCCAGCGTCGGCTCCTCTGGCGCGCTGCTGGATGTGCCCGCGTTCGGTCCCTTGGCGGCGCTGATGGGCGCCAGCTCGGCCGAATTGAACTGGCAGGCCATGCCCACGTTCAGAATCGGTAGCGGCTCGGCCCCGATGTCTTCCGAGAGTTGAAAGTATTCGAAGAAGCCCAGGCCGAACGACTGGTAGTAATCGGGGGTGAATTTGTTGATAAACTCAGTATTCCAGCGGTTTATCATCGGCTTGCGGGCCGCCACGTCGCCGATGGTTTCCTTCCACTGGTAGCGCTGGGCCAGGGTGCGCCCTTCCACAATGCAGCCGCCGGGGAAGCGCAGGAAACCGGGTTTCATGTCCTTGAGCAGCTGCACGATGTCGGGCCGCAGGCCATTCTCGCGCTTGTTCCAGGTGTCTTTCGGAAACAGCGAAACGACGTCCAAATCGAGCGTGCCGGTGCCTTCCACGGTCAGTTTCAGGCGGGCGCGGGCGGCGGTGCCGGTGGGCTTCATTACCACGCTGTACTTCTTCCACTCGTTCGTGAGGCCGGTAATCTGGGTCTGGGCCAGGGCGCGGCCCGAGGCGGCCGTTTCGGGGCCGGGGCCGCTGCGGCCGGGCTCCTCCAGCGTCACGTTCAGGGCCGAGATGTTGCCGGCCCCGCGGCGCAGGTAGATGGAAAACGTGTACTCCGCATCCTGCTTCAGGCCCATGCCCCGGAAGCCTTCGTTCACGAAGCCGGCATCGGGGTTAGCCGTGGCCACGCTCAGGCGCAGGAAATGGTTGTTGGTGGGCCCAATGGGGTTTTCGCCCGATACGCGGTAGTCGGCCAGGCCGGCCGCGCCGCGCAGCGCCTTCCAGCCGATGAGGTGGTCGTCGGTTTCAAACGACTTGTTCTTCACCCGCTCGGGGTAGAGGCCGCCGTCGGCCGCGAAGTTGATGTCCTCAAAAAACAGCCCGTACATGCTTTTCGAGACGGGCGCACCGGGCTTGTTCACCTGCACGGTGAGGGCGGTGGGGGCAGTTTGGGCGTGAGCGGCGGGCACGCCGAGCAGCTGGCCCAGGGCCAGGCCGGCGGCCAGCGGTGCTAATCGGGCGGGAGTGAAAACGGACATAGCAGGAAGTATTGAGATGAAGCGAATGGAGCAGGAGCACCCTGGCAGCCGCGCCCGTAGCGCCAGCTGGTGAGTGCGTACTATCAAATCGATTGTATTGAAACCCTTGTCGACACAATCGATTGTGTAAAGTAAAGGCAAAACGTTTACATCTGGTGTACCTTTCGCCAAAACAGTCCGGATAAGCGCTGCCCTACACAACTATTATTGTGCGCTTAAGTAGCGGAAACCTGCTGAATTCGCGTAGTTTTGGGGGATTTTTAAGGGGAAGCGCCCCGGTGTTTTACACAACTGCTTTCCCGCGCACCTTCTTGTGCCAAGCCCGCCCTGTATGGCTCCCCGAAAAAAAAATGCGCCCGACGCGGCTACCACCTCCAGCCCCGTATCGATGGCCGACCTGGCCCGCGAACTCAACGTGTCGATGACGACCATCTCGCGCGCGCTCAGCGACCATTTCAGCATCGGGCCGGCCATGAAGCAGAAGGTGCTCAAGCTGGCCAAAAAGTATAACTACCAGCCCAACCACATGGCCTCGGCCCTGCGCAAGGGCAAGAGCAAGCTGCTCGGCATTGTGGTGCCCTACATCGAAGGGCGGTTTTTTCCGTCGGTGGTGCACGGCATCGAAACCGCCGCCAGCAAGGCCGGCTACAACGTCATCATCTGCCAGTCGAACGAAGACGTGGCCCAGGAGCGCCGCAACCTCGACTCGCTGCTGAGCGCGCAGGTGGCGGGCGTGCTCGTCTCGCTTTCGCGCACCACCCTCGACCACAAGCACTTCGACAAGCTGCGCAGCCGCGGCCTGCCGCTGGTGTATTTCGACCGCGTGGTGGAGGGCGACAACGTGAACACCGTGGTGCTCGACGACCGCGAGGGCGGCTACCTCTCCACGCGCCACTTGCTGGCGCAGGGCTGCCGCCGCGTGGCCCACTTCGCCGGTCCGCAGCACCTGAATATTTACCGGAACCGCCGCCAGGGCTATTTCGATGCCCTGCGCGAAGCGGGCCTGCCCGAAGACGAAAGCATGGTCATCTATACCGACATGCTGCAGGAGCAGGGCGCGGCCGGCCTGCGCCAGCTGCTGGCCCTGCCCAACCCGCCCGATGCCATCTTCTCGGCCGGCGACTACTGCGCCCTTGGGGCCATGCAGGAAGCCCGCCGCCAGGGCCTGCGCGTGCCCGAAGACCTGGCCATTGCCGGCTTCAGCAATGAGGCTTTCACGGTCGTCACCGAACCAAACATTACCACCGTCGACCAGCGCTGCGAAGAAATGGGCCAGGCTGCCGTGCGGCTCTTACTGGAGGTGATTGACTCGAAAGGGGAGAGCTTCACGCCCCGGCAGGTGGCCTTGCGTCCCGAACTGCTGGTGCGCGGCTCGTCGCTGCGGCCGGCACTCGCGCCCGTGGCCAAAAAAATGGCCGCCAGCCGGGCCAAAACGGTTGGCTAAGCCGAAAACCAAAATACCCCGGCCAGGGGCCAGGGTATTCGGTGATGTCTCTGGGGTTTCCTCAGCTTCGCCAGCAGCTGGTGGCCGTATTCGCAGCAGCAAGAAGCACACCGGCCGCCGGATTAGCAACTGCTTCCACATTTCTTAACGAACAAAATGCGTGGCTGCTGCTGCCAGTCTGAAACGGGCCGATGCGGAAAAAGTTGACGACTATGCGGGAGGATTAATTCCTTACTTACTGGCCGGCTATAGAGCCGAATTGGGGGTTCCTAAAGCTGCGGCTCAATCGGGCAATTGGGGCAGGGGGTGTAGCCGCCCCCGCCGCCTGGGCCACCGCCGCCCGGGTTGCTGCCGCCGCAGTAGGCGGGCTCGATGTAGCCTTCGTGCAGGCCGTCGAGGTAGCCGCGGTAGTAATCCTCATCGGGCGTGCCTTGGCTGTATTCGTAGTTCTGTTGGGCGCGCGGCTCGTAGTTGTGGGCGTAGTTGTAATTGAAATTGACCCCATCAATGCACTTGTTTTGCAGCGTTTCGCGCAGGCCTTGCTGGTAAGCGTCCTGGTAAGTGTCGGCTACGCGAACCGGTGTGGAAGTGCCTGGCGCGAGGGGGCGTACCGGCAAAGTGGCGTTGACGGAGCCCACCGTGGCGAGCAGCAGGGCAACGGAGAGCAGGCGGGAGAATCTGGTCATGCGATTTGGTTGAAAGGGTGAAGTGGAAGATGTCTCAAAACTAGTGGCTCTTTTGCCCCATATAAAGGACACATACCTGCTGAATGTGACTGTTATTATCGGGTTGAAAAATATAATTTTCAGGCTTTTGCTTATCGGTTTGTTTGCGTAGCGTTCTGGTTTGGCCTTTGAACATTCTCAGCTAACGGTACTTGATGCTCCGATTCTGACATATCGCAGTCCACTTTCCTGTCTGTTTTCTATTCACTGAATTCTCCTCGTGCTTTCCATCGCCTTCGCGCCCTGCTACGCCCACCCGCTGCCCGCCGGCCACCGCTTCCCCATGCTGAAATACGAGCTGCTGCCCGAGCAGCTCCTGCACGAGGGCACGGCCACGGCGGCCGATTTTTTCGTGGCCCAGCCGCCGCCCGATGAGGACATCCTGCGCGTGCACGATGCCGGCTATTACCAGCGCCTGCGCCAGGGCCAGCTCACGCGGCAGGAGGAACGGGCCACCGGCTTCCCGTGGTCGGCAGAGCTGTTCGAGCGCGAAATCACTATCCTCGGCGGTACCATCGAGTGCGCGCGGCGGGCGCTGGCGCACGGCATCGCTTTCAATATTGCCGGCGGCACGCACCACGCCTTCCGCGACCGGGGCGAAGGCTTTTGCCTGCTGAACGACCAGGCTGCCGCCGCTGCTTGGCTGCTGGCCCACGGCCACGCCACCAAGGTGCTGATTGTGGACCTCGACGTGCACCAGGGCAACGGCACGGCCGCCATCTTCCGGCACGAATCGCGCGTGTTCACCTTTTCCATGCACGGTGGCCGCAACTACCCCGCTCGCAAGGAACTGTCCGACCTCGACCTGCCGCTACCCGATGGCACCACCGACGCCGAGTATCTGGCACTGCTGGCCGAAACCCTGCCGCGCCTGCTGGCCGAGGTACGGCCCGATTTTGTGTTCTACCTCGCCGGCGTCGACGTGCTGGCCACCGACAAACTCGGCCACCTGGCCCTCACCCGCGCAGGCTGCCGCCGGCGCGATGAGCTGGTGCTTGGCCTCTGCCACCGGCACGGCCTGCCAGTGGTGGTGTGCATGGGCGGCGGCTATTCCGAAGGCATCATCGACATCGTGGAAGCCCACGCCAACACCTTTCGAGTGGCGGCCGGTTTGTGGGAATAAAAACAGCGTTGCCAGTTAAGGCATTAGTAGCTTGCCGTATGAATTTTCCATCCTACTGGGTCCGGCTGAGTGCCGGTTTTCTGCTGCTGGCGGCGCGCCCTGCTCCGGCGCAAACCTCGCCTGCCCCGCAGCCGGCTGCCGGAATCGAGCAGCGCGTGTACACCTACGTCGAGCAAATGCCGCAGCTGCCGGGCGGTGGCGGCAACCGTGCCGTGCAGGAAGCCATTAAGCAGCGCCTCGTCATCGCCCGCAAAGCGGCCAAGGGCTGCGCAGGCGGCCAGGTACAGGTGCAGTTCACGGTCGATGCCGCTGGCGCGATAAAGGACGCGCACATCGAGCGCGGCCTAGATGCCGTGTGCAACGAGGCCGTGCTGGCGGCCGTGCGCCAGTTGCCCGCCTTCAGCCCAGGCGTGCAGAACGGCCGGAAAGTGGCGGTGCGGCTCACCGTTCCGGTGCCTTTTTAATGGCTGCTCTGGCGGTCCAACGGTGGGTGGTGGCCCTGGCAGGCTTATTGGGAAGTTTGCTGGGGCCGGCTTCAGCAATGGCGCAAACCGGCGGTGCCCCGCCCGACACGACCCGCGCCTACACCTACGTCGAGCAAATGCCTACGCTGCCCGGCGGAGGCAGCCGCGATGACCTCGTGCGCCAGATTCAGCGCCTGCTGGTGCTGCCCGCCGGCACTGCCGATGGCTATAGCGTGGTCACGTTTGTGGTGGGCCCAAGCGGGGCAATTCGCGAAGCCAAAATCACCCGGGGCTCCACGCCGGCCGGCAATGCGGCGGTGCTGGCGGCCGTGGCCCGGCTGCCCCGGCTGGTGCCCGGCCGGCAAAACGGCCAGCCGCTGTCCGTGCAGCTGACCCTGCCCATCCCGTTCGTGGGCCCGCAGCACGTGTACGCCCCCGGCGAGCCCAACCTGGGGCCGGCCAATTACCCCTTCCCAGCGGCCCCGATGCCGGATAGCACGAAGGAATGGCTGCTGGTGGAGGCAATGCCCCGGCTGCCCGATGGCCGCCCCTACACCGCTGCCCACGACCTGGTGCAGCGGGCCTTGGTGCTGCCCGCCAACCTGCGCGCCAACGACGAGGAAGGCATCGCAACGGTTTGTCTGACGGTGGGAGCCAGCGGCGTGGCCTACAATGTGCGGCTCGCGCATTCCATCAGTCCGGCAGCCGATGCGGCCGTGGTAACGGCACTGGCCCGGCTGCCCCGGTGGCAGCCGGGCCGGCGCAACGGCCAGCCGGTAGCCGTGCCGCTCCGTTTCCCGATAGCCGTGATGCGGCCCGACCACGTTTATGCCGAATATGAGCTCCGACAACTTGCCCAGTTCCCGGCCCCGGGCCTGGAGGCCTACGTTCGAAGCAACCTGCGCCTGCCCGCCGAAGTCACCAACGGCAGCCAGAAAGGAGTAACTGAAATCAACTACGTGGTGGGAGAGGACGGCCGCGTGCGCGACGCCTACGTGAACAACGGCCTGTGCCCCACCTGCGACCAGGAAGCCCTGCGCCTCGTGCGGACAATGCCCATTTGGCAACCCGCCCGCACCAGCTACGGCCAACCCGCTGCCACCCGCAAAACGCTGCAGATTAACATGCCTCCCAATGCCGAAGGGGCCAGCTACGAGCCGGGAATGATAGCAGTGCGGGGCAGTACAGACGATTTTGACGAAGACTCCCACGCTCCCGGGCAGCACACGTACACGGCCGTGTCGCAAATGCCCCAGCTGGCAACCGGCGGCGGCCGCCCGGCCGTCATCGCTGCCATTCAGAAAAGAGTGGTGCTGGCCGCGCCAGCCCGGCAGCGCTGCGGCAAAGGCACGGTAACCGTGGCCTTCACCGTCGAAATTACCGGCACGCCCACCGGCGCCTACATCGTGCGCGGGCTGGGGCCGGAGTGCGATGCTGCCGTGCTGGCCGCCGTGCGCCACCTGCCGCGCTTCCGGCCCGGCCAGCAGGGTGACCAGCTGGAGCGCGTGCTCTACACGGTTGAGCTACCACTGGGCCCACCCCCGCCTGCCAAACGGTAGCCTAGCCCGGGCTGCCCGCCGGATAAACCACCAACTGCCAGCGAAACGCCCAGCGCCAGCGCAACTCGTAGCGCACGATACCGGCCTGTGCCAGCAACGCCACCCAATCGGCACGCCGGAAGGCCCGAGCCACCGACAGCGGCGCATCGTGCTGCACTAGGTACGAGCCGCCCAGCAGCCGCGTCAGCCACTTGATGCTGTAGTAGGCCAGCCAGTGCCGGTGCAGGTCGTTGATGATGACGGCCAGCCCGGCTTGCGCCTGCCACTGCCGCAGCAGCGTCACCAGCTCCTCGTCGCTGAAATGGTGGCAGAACAGGCTGCAAGTCAGAATGTCGAACGGCTCGGCCTGAAACTCGGACGAGAAAATATCGAACTGCCGGTAGCTGATTTCGGGAAACGCCCGGCTTTTGGCCGTGGCGTATTCCAGCATGAAAGCGTTGGCGTCAATTCCCGTTAGCTCCACCGCCACGCCGTTGTTGCGCGCCCAGCGGGCCACGTGGCGCAGCGTGTCGCCGCCGCCGCTGCCCAGGTCGGCCACGCGCAGCGGCCGGCCAGCCGGAAAGCGCGGTCGCAGCCGTTCCAGCGCGTTCAGCACCGGCGCGTAGCCGCCTAGCCAGGTATTGATGGTTTCGAGCTCGTCGAGATTCTGGCGCAGCGCCTCGGTGGCCAGCGTCAGGTCGTCCATCAGCTCGGGGCCAGTGGCGCGCACCGCCAAATCGACGGGGGCGGGGCGAGAGAGTACGGGAGAAACCACGGCCACGGACGCTACGACAACACTTCGGCTACTTCAGTGGCGGGCTGGTGGGCGGCGTGGCGCGTGGCCGGAGCCACGCACAGGCCCAGCAGCATGGCCTCCATCGTCAGGCCCGGGCCGAAGGCGAAGCTGAGCACCGGCGCGCCGTGGTCGGCGGGCGTGGCGGCGGCCAGCACCTCGCGCAGCACAAACAACACCGTGGCCGACGACATGTTGCCGTAGTTGCGCAGCACGCGGTAGGCGTGGCGGTTGTCGTCGCGCGTCAGCCCCAATTCGGCCTCGATGGTTTCCAGAATCTTGCGCCCGCCCGGGTGAATGGCGAAATGCCGGATGTCGCGCAGCTGCACTGGCAGGCTGGCCAGCAGCCCATCCGTCAGCTTCCCAATGCCCCGCTGAATCAGCTTGGGCACGTAGCTGCTCAGCGTCATCTCGAAGCCAAAATCGTTGATGTGCCAGGCCATGTCGTCGTGTCCATCGGGCTCCAGCCCGCAATGAAAACCGTCCAGCGACAGGCTGGGCACGCCACCGGGCAGGGGCCGGGCCTGCACCAGGCAGGCGGCCGCCCCGTCGCCAAACAGCGCGTTGCTGATGAGGTGGTCTTCCTCGGGGCTTTTTTGGAAGTGCAGCGTGCACAGCTCCACGCTCACAATCAGCACGCGGGCTCCGGCATCGGCCCGGCAAAAAGCGTCGGCCAGCTTGATGGCATTCACCGCCGCGTAGCAGCCCATAAAGTTCACGCAGGTGCGGCGCACGTCGGGCCGCAGGCCCAGCGCCTGCACCAGCTCAATGTCCAGCCCCGGCGCGTACATGCCCGTGCAGCTCACCGTCACGAGGTGCGTGATGCTGGCTGCGTCCACGTCGGGCACCTGGGCCAGGCTGGCGCGCACCGCTTCCACGGCCAACGGCAGCGCTTCGCGGCGGTAAGCGGCCATGCGCTGCCCTACGCTCGGAAACGGCTCCAGCGTGGGGGTATTGGGGAAAAACGTGTACTCACCCAGCGGCCGGCCGTAGTCGGGCAGCACCGAGTAGCGGTGCTCGATGCCCGAAACCCGGTACAGCGCCCGCAATTTGCGCGTGTCGCTCTCGCCAAACTGCAGGGCCCGGGCCATAAACTCGGCAATCTGCGGCTGAGCAATGCGGTGGGCAGGGTTGGCAGTGCCGATGGCACCTAAATAACTCGGCATGCCGGGAATAAATTAGAAAGTCGGATTAGAAGGAAGTTTGCGGAGGGCAACTGACGAGGCGCGCCGCAGGTTTTAATAGCTTTTTAATACGTACGGTAAAAGAAGCACGTTTATCGCCAGCCCCGGCAAAATCGGGCCAATAACATTCTGGCGTGGGCGTTGCCGCACTGCCGTAGAATTTCCGGTTGTTGGCCGATTTATTCGCCCACCGCTAAAACGGCTGCCCGTGGGTGCGCCGCATCAGCGCCCGCACGGCGGCCGGCCAGTGGCGCAGGCCGCCCACCACCAGCTCGCTCAGCACCGGCCCGCCAAACAGCCGCTGCACCGCCCGGCCCACCCGCAGCCGCGCCCCAAATTGCGCCTGCCAGGCCCAGGCGTAGTTGCTCTCGAGCCGCGCCCGGCTCGTGTGGCCCACCAAAAACTCGTGCGTGGCCGCCGCCGCCAGCGCGGCGCCGTGCAGCGCCATGGCCATGCCGTTGCCGCACAGCGGCGTGATGAGGCCGGCCGCATCGCCCACCATCAGCACGTGCTGCTCCACGGGCTGCTTGGGGGCGAAGGAAATCTCGTTGATGACTTCCGGTTGCGGGTACAGCACTTCGGCTGCGTCCAGAATCTCGCGCAGGCGCGGGTTGCGGGCCAGCACCTCGCGCTCCATCGCCGGGATGGTACCGTGCTGCTTCAGGTTGGCGCGGGTAGTGAGGTAGCAGAAGCACAGCTTGTCTTCCTCAATGGCCGAAATGCCGGCGTAACCATCAGAGAAATTGTGCAGTGCAATTACGTCGCGCGCAAAGCCGGGCAGGCGCAGGTGGTACTTCACGCCGAGGTAGGGCGAGCGTTGGGTGAAGAACGGGCGTTGCAGCTGGCGGTCCAGGGCGGCGCGCTTGCCGTAGGTGCCCAGCACCACGCGGGCCCCGAGCTGGCGGCCGTCGGCCAGCGTCACGGTGTGGCGGTCGGCGGTCGTATCAAAAGTCACGTCCGTTACCGTGCTTTTCAGGTAAAATATCACGCCCCGGGCCACGGCCAGCCGGTACAGGAAATCATCGAGCAGGTAGCGGCTCACCCCGAAACCACCCAAATCGAGCGGACTCGTGAGCAGACGCCCGCCCGGCGAGCTCAGCACAAACTGCGTAATGGCGGCCGGGGCCAGCTCGGCCGGGTCGGCCCCGAGGCGGCGCAGGTAGGGCAGCACCTCGTTGCTCACGTACTCGCCGCATACTTTGTGAAACGGGTATTGCTTGCGCTCGACCAGTGTCACGCGGTGCCCGCGGGCGTTCAGGTCCAGCGCCGCGGCCAGGCCGGCGAGGCCGCCGCCAATTAAGAGTACATCCACGCAGTTGGTCGGCGAATAGCCAGTAATAATGGCGAAATTAGTTTGGTTTATCGAGGTTTTGATATATTCCTGCTGTCGCACCGGAAACGATTTTGTACCTTTGCTAACCAAATTCAAAAATTAACGTTAAGTTCAAGCGCACCGCGCTTATTCTCAGGGGCACTAATTCTAGTTATGATGCAACGCTACTTACTTACTTTACTCATCGGTGCTTGCCTGGGCCTGGGCCTGGCGCCCCTTCAGTCGGCTGCACCGGCTGCGGCTGCCGTGGTACGGCACCGCCCCGGCCAGCAGGCCAAACCCGGCGACGAAAACAAAACCCTTCTCGTGTACCCCAACCCCAGCACGGGCATTGTGCACCTCACCATCAATAACCTGCAGGGCAAAAAAGTGGAGTTGAGCGTGCTTAACGTCATTGGCACGGTGATGTACCGCGAAACCGTAACCGAGCTCAACGACCGCTACACCAAAATGCTCGACCTGAGCAAATTTGCCAACGGTCTGTACTACGTGCGCCTCGAAGCCGAAAATACCAGCCAGATGTGCAAGCTGGTTATTCGTTAATCAGCAGCTGATTTTTCAGCAGAGTTAACCATAAAAAAAGCAGCCCGAAGGCTGCTTTTTTTGTGTCCGGCTAAATCGAAAACTAGCGGGCCCGTACGGGAACGGGTACCAGCATTTCTTTTACTTCGGAAGCGGTTTTGAGCGCGAGGATGGCCGTGACGAGCAACAGGCCGAGCATGAAGATAAACATGATGCGAATAGGAATGGCGGGTGGATAACGGGCCGCGCCGTTCGGGGCGGGCTTCTGGTTCTTCAACCCCGAAAATGGTCAGCAGGTTTCAATAAGATTTGGGCATTCGGGCTGAGGGCCAGTGGGCCTGTCTTCGCGCCTACTGCCCAGCCAGCAGCGCCGCCACCACGCGCCTGGCATCGGCCCCGGCGCCATTCAGCAAAGCCGAGCTGCGGGTATCGAGCCAGCTCAGGCCCAGAAAGGCCACGCCGGGCGCGGCGGTGAGGCCGCGCTGGTGCTGCGGACTGCCATCGGGAGCCAGAATAGGTAATTCAATCCACGGGTAGTGGGGCCGGTAGCCGGTGGCCCATACCACGGCCTCCAGCGGCGGCGTAGCTGCCTTTTCGCCCCGAATGATGCCGCCGGGCAGCACGCCCGTGGCCCGGCCGATGAAGGTTACGTTGGCGAAGCTGCGCAGGTGGTCCAGGTCGCCGCTCACCACACCGTCGGGCTTGCTGTGGAGCCACCGGCCCAGCGCCGTGTGGCGCGGCACCCGCAGAAAACCCGTCAGGGTCATGCCGGCCCAGATGAGCTGGTTGTTGGGGGCGGCGTTGGTGCGCTCGTCATAAGCAGCGAATACGGGACGGCCGGTGGCGGCCAGGTCGGCGGCAATCTGCAGGGCCGAGTTGCCGCTGCCCACCACGGCCACCGGGCCGGTGCCGGGCAGTTGGGCCGGGCGCTGGTAGTCGCGGCTGTGCAGTTGCACCATACCGGCGGCCAGCTGGCTGGCCCAAATCGGTACGTTGGGCTGCACGTAGGGGCCGGTGGCAATAATAACGTAGCGCGCCAGATAGGTGCGGCCGGCAGCGGTGTGCACCGCGTAGCCCGGCTGGCCGGGGGCCGGAACCAGGCGCGTTACCCGCTGTCCGGTATCAATCGGAAAGCTGAAATGGGCCGCGTAGTCGCGCAGGTAGGCCACGGTTTCGTCGCGGGTGGGGTAGCGTAGCGGGCTGCCGGGCCAGGGGCGGCCGGGCAGCCCGCTGGCCCAGGCCGGCGAGAACAATTGCAGCGAATCGTAGCGGGCGGCCCAGGCGGCGCCCACGTTGGGCGCGGCCTCCAGTATCCGAAAGTTCACGCCGCGCTTTCGCAGGTAGTACGCTGCGGCCAGCCCAGCCTGGCCCGCGCCAATTACCACGGCATCGAGCACGATGGGCGGAAAGGCAGCGGCCACGGGCAGCGGAAGAGCCATGCGCGCCTAGTGCTGCTCTGGAAACTCCTGGCGCAGCGCCGCCATCACCTGCTCGGTGGTGGTGCGCACCAGCGTTACCTGCTGGGCAGCGTGGGTGGGTTCGGGCGGGGTATCGCCATAGGCTTCCACCTCGCGGATGACGTGGCGCAGGCTTGCCACGCCCAGGCCGTCGAGCGAGCTTTTGAGGTGGTGGGCGGCATCGCCCACGGCCTCCCAGTTAGCCGCTGTCAGGGCTTCGTCGAGGGCAGTGAGGATGGCGGGCGTGGTTTCGATGAAGGCCCAGGCCAGCCGGCGCACAATGGCTTCGTCGTTGCGCACCAGCTGGCGCACATTGCTAAGGTCGTAGAGGGGTGTTTCGGAAGGCATGGAAGTGGACTTGTGGTATGCAATAACGGGCTCGGCTGCCTGATTGGTGCGGGCCAGCACGGTGCGGATGGTTTCGAGCAGCTGCTCTTCGCGGTAGGGCTTGGCCAGGTAGCCGGCAAACCCGGCCGCCTGCAGGCGCTCGGATTCGCCCGCCTGCGCCCGGGCTGTGAGGGCAATAATGGGCGTGGCGGCCCGGGCCGCGTCGGGGTGGGCCTGCAGGGCGCGGGCGGCCGTTTCGCCATCCATGCCCGGCATCTGAATGTCCATCAGGACAACATCGAACTGGCGATGCTCGAAGAGCTTGATGGCCGCCGGGCCACTGGCGGCTGTGGTCACCTGCCAGCCCCAGTTGCGCAGCACGGTTTCGGCCAGCAGGCTGTTCACGAGGTTGTCTTCCACCAGCAGCAGGCGGCCGGCCTCGGGCGTCACGGCATCCGGTGTGCTCGGCGGGGGGGGCGAAACCGTTTCCGACGTGCCCAGCACCAGCGGCAGGGTAAAGGAAAAAGTGCTGCCGGCCCCCGGCTCGCTGCACACGCGCAGGGTGCCACCCATCAGCTGCACCAGGCCCTCCGAGATGCTCAGGCCCAGGCCCGAGCCGCCGTATTCGCGGTCGGTACTGGCGGCGGCCTGGGCAAAAGGCTCGAATATCTTGTCCAGCGCTTCCGGAGCGATGCCCACGCCGGTGTCGCTCACCACGAAGCGCAGCCAGACCGTGCCCGCCGCCTCGGCCGCACTGGCGGGGCCGGCCACCAGGCGGCAGCTCAGGCGCACCTGCCCGGTTTCGGTGAATTTGATGGCGTTGCTGACCAGGTTCAGCAGCACCTGGCGCAGGCGGTGCGGGTCGCCGAGCACCAGCGGCAGGGCCGTGGGCTTGTCCACGCGCAGGCGCAGCGTCTTTTCGCGGGCCCGCGGGCGCAGCAGGGCCGCGCAGCCGCGCAGCAGCTCGTCGGGGCTGAACGCGGTCGACTCGGGCTGCAGCTTGCCGGCTCCTAGCCGAGCGGTGGTCAGCACGTCGTTGAGAACGGTAAGCAGGTGCTCGGCCGACTCGCCCAGCAGGCGCAGGTAGTCGTGCTGGCTGCGGCTGAGGGTGGTTTTGGCCAGCACGCCCGTCAGGCCCAGAATGCCGTGCAGCGGCGTGCGGATTTCGTGGCTCATGTTGGCCAGGAAGTCTTCTTTGGCCTGGGCGTCTACCTGAGCCGCCGCAATAGCCGCCTCCAGGGCCTGCTGGGTCCGTTTCAGCTCCGTGATGTTGCTGTCCACGCCCAGCACCTGCCCCTGGCCGTCGGCCCCCAGAAACAGCCGCTTCACGCTGCTGAACCAGAGGGTGCTGCCATCGGGCAGCAGCACCGATTCTTCCAGGGTCAGGTCCTGGCCGGTGCGCAGCACCTGCTCGTCCTGCTGCTGGTAGCGGGCCCAGTCGTCGGGCGCCACCAGCTGGGGCGGCGGGGTCATGCGGCCCAGCTCGTCGGGGGTCATGCCAAATACCGTGGCCATGGCCTCATTGGCCAGCAGGTAGCGGCCGGTGTGGTCTTTCAGGTACACGGGGTGGGGCAGGGCATCGATAACCTGCCGGAACAGGCGGTGCTGTTCGGCCAGGTGCGTGGTGGCCTGTTCGTGCTGTTCATCAACGGCCCGGCGCTCGGTAATGTCTTCCGACACGCCCAGCAGGTTCAGCACCCGGCCCTGCGCGTCGCGCATGAACGGGATGTGCGTGGTGCGCAGCCAGCGAACCGAGCCGTCGCGGTGGCGCAGGCTGTATTCCAGGGTGCGGGTTTCACCATTGGCCAGCTTGGCCATTTCGGCCATGTGCTCGTCCATCAGCTGGTGCGAGTGGGGCAGTAGCACCGTCGGCAGCAGTTCGCCGTCGGGGAAAGCCATCAGCTCGTCGCTGGTGTAGCCCAGCAGCTGCTCGACGTGGCGGTTGGCATAGGTGGTGCGGCGCTGGCCCAGGTCGTAAATCGTGAGCAGGTTGGGCACCAGGTCCACGATGCGCCGCAGCAGGTGGCGGTTGTGGCGCAGCTCGGCAATGGCCGCGCGGTGCCGGGTCACGTCCTCCGCGCTGCCCATTAGCTCGGTCGGAGTGCCATCGGCGTCGACGGCCCCAACCCGCAGCCGGATGCGCAGCCAGCGCCAGCTACCGTCGCGGTGTCGGAAGCGGCAGTCCCAGCTTACCTGCTGGTGCGAGGCCAGCCGGGCCAGCACGTCGTGTCGCTGCAGCTGCGCCCGCGAGTCAGGATGCATCAGCTCAGTGGCCAGCCGGCTGCCAAAGGCCAGCATCTCGGCGCTGCTGTAGCCCAGCACGGTCTGGCAGTGGCGGTTGCAGTGCTTCAGGCGCTGCTGCTGCAGGTCGTAGGTGAAAAGGATGAGCGGCACTTGGTCGGCCAGGCCCTGGCTGAAGATGGGCGACTCCGAAAAGGTAGGGGCAGAAGCTTGGTCGGCACTGGCTGGCCGCGCGGCCACGCGGCGCACGGCCGGAGCAGCGGCCCGCCGGGCCAAACGCGGATGTCGAAAACGGCGCATAACGCGAAAAGTACGGCAACAAACTCACATGGGCCCGCCGCCTGGCAGGTGGTGGGGGCGGGCCCGGTGCCGAGCGGGCCACTGGTTCAGTTTACGCGCAATTCCTGCTGCTGAATCATCCGGTAAATGGTGGATTTGCCAATCTGCAGCCGGGCGGCTACGGCCAGCACGTCGCCGTCCATCTCGTCGAGGCACTGCTGCACAATGGCCGTCGTTTGCTCGCGCAGCGAGAGCATGCTGCCCGCGCCCACCAGGGCCCGGCCGGCACGCAGCGGCAGGTCGTCGCCCAGAATCTGCTCGCCGTCGGCCAGCACGGTCGCCAGCTCCACCACCGCCTTCAGCTCGCGCACGTTGCCCGGAAACGTGTGCTCCAGCAGCCGCTCGCAGGCGCTTTCCGACAGGTGCCGCAGCGGCAGGTTGTTCTGGCGGCAAAAGTCGCGCACAAATACCTCAGCCAGCAGCAGGGCATCGTTGCCGCGCTGGCGCAGCGGCGGCAGTGTAATGGGCAGGCCCAGCAGGCGGTAGTACAGGTCTTCGCGGAAGCGGCCGGCCTGCACTTCGGTGAGTAGGTCGCGGTGGGTGGCCACCACCAGGCGCACATCGAAGGCCACGGCCTGGTTGCCGCCCACGCGCGTCACTTCGCGCTCCTGCAGCACGCGCAGCAGCTTGGCCTGCAGGCTGAGGTCGAGGTCGGCAATTTCGTCCAGAAAGAGCGTGCCGCCGTTGGCTTCCTCCAGCCGGCCCACGCGCCGGGCCACCGCCCCCGTGAAGGCGCCTTTTTCGTGGCCAAACAGCTCGCTCTCCACCAGCTCGCGCGGAATGGCGGCCATGTTCACGGCCACGAAGGGCTGGGCGGCGCGGTCCGACTGAAAATGAATGGCCTTGGCTACTACCTCCTTGCCTGTGCCAGTTTCGCCGCTCACGCTCACCGTAATGGTGGTGCGGGCCGCTTTGGCGATGAGCGTGCGCACCTGCTGCATCGAGGCGTGCTCGCCCAGCAGGGCCTGGGCCGCGCCGTAGCGCGCGCCCACCTGCTGGCGCAGCTGGGTGTTTTCGCGGCGCAGGCTCACTTGCTGCTCCACCTTGCCCACAATGTTCCAGAGGCGGTCGAGGGTGTTTTCGTCTTTCACCAGGTAGTCGTAGGCGCCCTGGCGCAGCATGCTCACGGCCGTGCTGATGTCTTCCTGGCCCGAAATGACCAGCACCTCGGTGCCGGGCAGGCGCTCCCGAATCTGGCCCAGCAGCTGCTCGCCCTTGGCATCGGGCAGCGAGTAGTCGAGGGTGATGAAATCGGGCTGTTCACCCAGCTGCTCCAGGCAGGCTTTGGCCGTGGTGAAGCGCTGCACGCTGTGGTTGGGATTGAGCCCCAGGCGGTGCGCCAGCAGCTCACCGTACCACTCGTTGTCTTCAACAACGAATATTTTGAAGGGTAGAACCGATGCCATGAATAAGAAGTGGAAAGTGACGAAGGATTTCCAGGCAGGAGGGGCTAGCGTAGCGCTAACAGGCCATTAACTAAGCCATAGGTAGAATGCGGACGGGTGAAGCTGCATTGGAAAAGTGATATTGCAAAAATACGTTGCAAAACGCGCCGCTGGCAAATTGCTGGGCTAAACGGTGGATGTACGAAGTGTATTCAAAAGCGGATTTAGTGGATAATATTAGAAAATTCCCATCGATGGACTGTTTTCCACGATTGGGAATAGAAAACTTCATAGCTAAAATAGTATCTAACTGACTGCCAGTTGGCCCGAAAAGAAAATGTGTAGTGGCGACGGAATTGCACAGAGAAGGCAAATACAACGCACTATCCCTCATTTTTTTTCTTACAGCCATGCACTCTCGTACTCTCCACACTGGCAATGCTGTTTCGCACCGCTGCGTGGTCCTTCTTTTGCAGAGCGTCCTGCTGCTGCTCGCCCTGGTGCCGGCCGCCTTCGCGCAGGCCACGCTGCCTGCTTATTATTCCACCGGCACTACGGGGGTTAATTACCAGGTTACGCAGCCTTCGCCGCAGATAACTGGCAGCGGCAACGTGGCCGCCGGGGCCAACGCCGCCGATGGCGACTTCGCCACCTTTGCCACCCTGAAAGTAGATGCCACGGCCAGCGTGGGCGTGCCCGTGGGCCTGCTGCTGAAGCTTACCGGCACGGCCCCGGCTGGCTACCGCGCCGGCGTGGTGCTGGCCCGGCAGGCCGCCGGCCTGGTCAACCTTAACGCCCTGGGCACCGTGACGCTGCGCACCTACCTCAACGGCACCGCGCCGGCCCAGCGGCAGGAAACGAAAGTGGTGCAGGCCAGCGTGGTGCAGGCACTGCTGCTGGGCGCCAGCACCCGGCCCACGCAGCTCGGATTCATTACGTCCAAGCCGTTTGATGCGGTGGAAGTGGAGTTTGGCGGGTTAGTGGGCATCAATTACACCACCAATATTTACTACGCCTACGGCGTGCGGCCCGGCGTGCAGACGCGGGCCAGCGGCTACATCTCGCGCTTTGCCGCGCTCACGGGCAATGAGTACGCGGCGGCTAGTGCTTCGGGCCTGCTGTGCGTGGGCTCCGACGTGGAGAACCCGGCCAACGTGGCCGACAGCGACCTCACCAACTTTGCGCTGCTGCACACCACGCTTTCGGTGGCCTGCAACCCGTCGCTGCGCACCAAGCTGGCTGGTGTGCCGGTTACGGGTGCCCCCAGCGGCCACTACGCCGGTTTCGTGATTGGCCAGCAAAGCCTGCTCGATGTGAGCCTGATAAGCAGCTTGCAGCTGACGACCTACCTGAACGGCGTGCAGCAGGAAGAAAAAACCAACCTCGGCCTGCTCGACCTCACGCTGCTGCCCAACAACAAGGCCCAGGTGGCCTTTGCCACCACCAAGGCCTTCGATGAGGTGAAGATTCAGCGCGTGGGCCTGCTTACGGCCCTTGATGATTTGGAAGTGTATTACGCCTTTGGGCTGGCTCCGTCGGCCTTCCAGGGCATTAATCCGGTGCTGTCGAATTTTGGCATGCCCCAGTCCGGGACTGATTATTTCAACAGCGGCCCGCAGGTGGTTGATGTGGGGGTGATGGTTGGAAACTTGTTCGTCGTCAACGGCACTGTCCAGCTCAGCTCGGTGACCGACCCCCAAAAAGCGGCCGATAACGACAACAGCAATTATGCCGTGCTGAACACCACCGGCACCAACCTGCTGACGCTGGCCAATACCGCCAATGCTTATCTAAGCCTGAAGCTCAACGGCACGGGCCAGGCCGGCAACCGCGTGGGCATGGTGGTGAGCAACGGCGCGGGCCTGCTCGACGTGGACGCGCTGCGCCGCATCACCGTATCGACCTACGATGCCAACAACGTCATCATCGAAAGCAAATCGGGCGACGAATTGGTGAACGTGCAGCTGCTCGACGGCACCCAGCGCAACCAGGTATCGTTTCTGGCCTCGCGCGATTTCAGCTACGTGCGGCTCGACGTAACCAGCGCCGTTTCGGTGAGCTCGAACACTCGCGTATACTACGCCTTTGCCCAGGATGTGCCGCTGCTCTCGCTGCAGTACCCGCTGCCCGTTGAGCTCACCAGCTTCGACGCCAAATGGACCGGCGGCGCTACCGACCTGCGCTGGACCACGGCTTCGGAAAAAAACAGCAGCTACTTCGTCGTGGAGCGCTCGACCAGCGGCGCGAGCGAATACCAGGCCGTGGGCCGCGTGGCCGCCGCCGGCAGCAGCGCCAGCAGCCGCAGCTACCAGCTGCGCGATGCCGAGGCCGGCTCGCTGGGTGTGAACACGCTGTACTACCGCCTGCGGCAGGTCGATGCCGACGGGCGCGAGGCATTTTCGCCGGTGGTGGCCGTCGCCGTGGGCAAGCAAGCGGGCCTGGCGCAGCTAGACGCGTACCCCAACCCGGCTGGCAAGGCCGAAGAAGTGCGCCTCGATTTCCGCAACCTGCCCGGTGGCGGCCAGCTCACCACCTACGCCGAAACCGGCCAGCTGGTGAGCCAGGTAACGCTAGCCGAGAATGCGGGCCGCGTGGCGCTGCCCGCGCTCAAAGCCGGCCTCTATTACATCGTGTTGCGCGATGCGGCCGGCCGCAAGGTGGCCACCGAGCGCGTCGTGGTGAGCGGCCGCTAGGGTTGGCGGCCACAGTTGGCGGCGGTTTGCGCGGCTAAGTAAGGGTGCGTGGAATACTGGTTTATCTACCCGGTTGGGCCCCGCTGGCAGTGCTGGCGGGGCCTTTTGCGCACTGACTGTGTCCAAAACCGGGAATTGTGGCCGGGGCTTTGTACTGAAGGATATAGCAATGCCATAATTTTGTTAATCAGTGAATTGGTGAGATGGTAACATAGGCGTAACATTGCGGACGTGGTGGGGTAATCCCAACGCGGGAATTTTGCGGTCACCACTTTTAACCTTTTTCAAAAACACTTTTACATGAAGGTTACGCTTACCCGAATCAGCAGCATTGCGCTGCTCGCTGCCCTGGCCATTTCCTGCTCGCGCGTCGAGCCGGTAGCCCCCAGCCAAGACCCTACCGCCGCCACTGTGAACCAGGACGCCACGCGCGACAACAACCTGGCCATGGGCAACCCCAGCGGTGCCGTGACGGATGCCACGAACTCCCCCAACAACTACCTGATGACCAAAACCCAGTACACCCTCTCGTATAGCCGCGACAAGGGCAAGCCAAACTGGGTGAGCTGGCACCTGAGCAGCGCCTGGCTGGGCAGCACGCCGCGCCAGGACAATTTCTCGTCCGATGCCACGCTGCCCAGCTCGTGGTTCCACGCCACCAGCAGCAGCTACACCGGCTCGGGCTTCGACCGCGGCCACAACTGCCCCAGCGCCGACCGCACCGGCTCGGTGGCCGACAACTCGGCCACGTTCCTAATGACGAACATGATGCCCCAGGCCGCCAACAACAACCAGCAAACCTGGGCCAACCTGGAGAATTACGAGCGCACGCTTGTGGGCCAGGGCTACGAGCTGTACGTCATCTGCGGCAGCTACGGCAGCGGCGGCACCGGCGTGAACGGCTACGCTACCACCATCGCCGGCGGCAACATCACGGTGCCCGCCCGGTGCTGGAAAGTGGTAGTCGTACTGCCCGAAGGCAGCTCCGATGCCAGCCGCGTGACCACCAGCACGCGCATCATCGCCATCGACACGCCCAACACCACCAGCATCAGCTCGAACTGGGGCTCGTACCGCACCACGGTCGATGCCATTGAGCAGGCCACGGGCTACAACATCCTCTCGGCCGTGAACAGCACCGTGCAGGCCACGATTGAGTCGAAAGTTGACACCGGCCCCACGAGCTGATACTGCGCTTGTGCGTTGGTTTTTAGCAGATTTATTGCACTTATAGCAAGTCAGCAGCCAGATAAATAAAAAGGCCCCGAAATACGACGTATTTCGGGGCCTTTGTACTGCCCGATACATGCAGCCGGCGGCTACACATTAGGGATAAAGAGTCGAAGTTACGGTGGGTTCTGCTTGCAGAGCAATCGGTTACGAATAACGGAATTTTTTTCGAGGCTGAAAAAGGCAGTGAAAAGTGCATCGATTAGCTAGTTAGGGTAAAAATTAAAATCGAAAAGAGGTGCCCAACAAAAACTTAATATGACCAAAAGTTTGGCCGGCGTAATCCTGCCGTAATTTTGCATCGTGCTTCAACCCAAACACCCGTTGATGAAGCGCGGGACCCTGCTCAGCAGCGGCCCGCGAGAGGACCGGAAGGTCTTCGTCGCCGCCGGTTTTTGCGATTTTGCCTCCGGTATTTCCGCTGTTTTTTCGGGTTGCTATCCTGCCGCCGTTTCGGATTCCGAAACGGTTTTTTTACGCGCGGTCGGTTCGGTTTTCTACCTAGCTTTTTAGTGTTTTAAGTAATACATCATGAACACCGATGCCTTCGCCCCGAAGTGGCTGCAGCTACCATCGCCTCGCCTCGGCCAGGCCGGCATCCGCGAGTGCGTGTCGTTCCTGATTAACCGCGACAACGTAATTTAAAGAATCCTTTTGCCGGTTCGCCGGCCGAATGTCGCCCACACCTGGCCCGGCCTAAGAGCGGGTGAATAGTCGTTTTTCAATTACTTGCATAATGCTTATGAAACTAGGGGCCATTACGTTACAGAATGCAGTGTGCCTGGCGGCGGCGCCCTGGGACCTGGCCGGTGAAGGCTATGAGCAGTTGGGGGCGATTTTTACCAAAACCGTGACCATGGAGCCCCGCGCCGGCCTGCCCGGCGACGAAGGCATTCTGCAAGTAGCCGACCAAACCCTGCTCAACCGCACCGACCTGCGCACCGAAGGGGCCGAGCTGCTGGTGCAGGAGCACCTGCCGCGCCTGCGCCGCTTCGGCGTGCCGGTCTTCGTGAGCGTGACGGCCTTGGGCGTGCCCGGCTTTCGGAAGATTGCGCGTTACCTGCAGCGCGAAGTGGGCGAGCAGCTGGCGGGGCTGGAAGTGTACATCACGGTGCCGCCCGGCGGCTCGGGCGCTGATGTGACGGCTCGTTTCGTGCGCGAAGCCACCGAGGCCGTGCGCAACGAGCTGCGCGCCGAGGCCGCCGTGATTGTGAAGCTGCCGCCGTGGCCCGACCACATCCGGGGCCTGGCGCTGGGCGCGCAGGAGGGCGGCGCAACGGCTTTGGCCGCTACCAATACGCTGAAAGTATTGCACCTGCCCGCCGACCGCGCCGCCGCGCCGCTGGTGGGCGGCCTCTCGGGCGAGGCGTTGCGGCCACTGGCTCAGCGCTGCGTGTGGGAGCTGGCAAATGACGAGCAACTGACGCTGCCCATCTTCGGAACGGGCGGCATTTTCACGCTGCGCGACGTGCAGGACTACCTGCGCGTGGGGGCGCAGGCCGTGCAGGTGGCCAGCGGCGAGTGGCTGTCGCCGGGCCTCTCGGCGCGGCTGGCGGCCGAGGTGGCGCACGCGGCACTGCCCACGAATTAGCCGGCGCGGGGTGGTGCCGGTTTGGCCGGCAGCCGCTACCTTGTTTGCTTCATTCTTCGCCATTCACTCCACCAATCCCACCCAATCTGCTCTCATGCAAAAGCTCACTGCCCGCGTTCAAGCGGCTAATTCTCTGCTCTGCGTCGGCCTCGACCCGACCGGCGACGATGCCACCGTGGCCCGCCGCCTGCGCGAAGTCATTGCCCAGGCCGCGCCCTACGCCGCCGCGTTCAAGCCCAACCTGGCCTTCTTTCTGAGCCGGGAAAACGGCGTGGCTCTGCTCCAGCAAACCGTGCGCGAAATCCCGACGGATATTCCGGTGATTCTGGACGGCAAGTTTGGCGACATCGCCAATACCGCCGAGCAGTACGCCCGCTTCGCCTACGACGTGGTGGGCGCCGACGGTGTGACCGTGAACCCCTACATGGGCGACGACACCATTCGGCCCTTCGCGCGGCCCGGCAAGCTGGTGTTTTCGCTGGCCAAAACATCCAACAAGCCCCAGCACGGCCTGCAGGACGCGGCCATGACGCGCGGCGGCTCCATCAGCGACTGGGCCGCCCGCCTGGCCAAGCTCATGGACGAGGAAATAACCGACTCGACGGTGGGCCTGGTGGTGGGCGCTACCGAGCCGGCCACCGTGGCCAAGCTGCGCGCCGCCTGCCCCGAGCAGTGGTTCCTGGTGCCGGGCATCGGCGTGCAGGGCGGCGACCTCTCGGCCACGCTGCGCGCCGGCTTGCGCAAAGACGGCAGCGGCCTGCTGATAAACTCCTCGCGGGGAATCTGGCAAGCGGCCGACGCCGGCGCCGCTGCCCGCGAGTTGCAAGAACAAATCAACGAATTCCGGGCCGTAACGAGCCCAACCCACGCCTGACCCAAAAAGCCGCTGCAACGCGGCTTTTTGCTTTTTAGATTTTCTGTAAGAAATGACCGACCAATTCTATACCTCGTCCATCACCGCTTTCGATGCGGCCACGCTGGAGCACCTGCTGCGGCAGGAAGATGCCCTATTGAGCGGCCATTTCCGGCTGTCGTCGGGCTTGCATTCGGATACTTACGTGCAATGCGCCCGTTTCCTGCGCCGGCCCGATTTGGCAGGCCCCGCCGCCGCCGCCTTGGCGGTGCAGCTGGAAGCAGCGGGCCTGAAACCCGACGTGGTGGTGGGCCCCGCTATGGGCGGCGTGGTGATTGGCTACGAGTTGGCCCGGCAGCTGCGCGTGCCCGGCATCTTCACCGAGCGTGATGTGGATGGGCAGATGACGCTGCGGCGTGGCTTTACCATCGAGCCCGGCGAAAAAGTTGTCATCGCCGAAGATGTGGTGACGACCGGCAAGAGCACCCTGGAAGTGGCGAAAGTGCTGCGCGAAATTGGCGCCGAGGTGCTGGCCGTGGCTTCGCTGATTGACCGCACAGGTGGCCAGGGCGGCCTGGATTTCCCGCATTTCGCGCTGCTGAAGGTGCAGGCCGCTACCTACGCGCCGGAAGCTTGTCCACTGTGTGCGGCCGGGGTGCCGGTGGTGAAGCCCGGCAGCCGGCCGGAAAAGGCGTTTTAGAGCTGTTGAATTGAGGAAGAACGTCATGCAGAGTGCAGCGAAGCATCTCGCTTGCCACCACTAATTGATGATGTTCCGACGATTGGATTACCACCCTGGCGAGATGCTTCGCTGCGCTCTGCATGACGTTCTTAAATAAGACGTTCCGATATCAGCAATGTCCGATAACACCACCCACACCATCCAGCTCACGCTGAAACCCGGCCAGCACGACGGCGACGGCCAGCGCGTGGCCGAAGCCGCCGCCCGCCACCTGGGCCTGACCACCGGCCGCGTGCGCAGCGCCGCCCTCTACACGGTGCGCTACCCGCTCACCGAAACCCAGCTGAGTGACTTTGCCACTCGCTGCCTCGCCGACCCGGTGCTGCACGACGTGCGCCTGAACGAGCTGACGGCCGCCGAAGGCTTTGCCACTTATATCCTCGTCGCCCGCCGCCCCGGCGTAACCGACGACGAAGGCACCTCGGCCCAGAATGCCCTCGCCGACATCCTAAACGAGCCGCTGGACGTGCACACCCAGCACATTTTCAGCAAGAAGCTCTACCTGCTTGAAAACGACCTGCCCGAAACCGACCTGCGCCGCATCGTGGAAGGGCTGCTCGGCAACAAGCTCATCAACTGGCTGGAAGTGGGTCGCGTAGCCGATGGCATCCGCGACTACACGCCGCGTCCCGGTGGTGGCGCCGAAGCCATTACCGAAGTCATTTCGCTGACCGGCCGCACCGATGCGGAGCTGGTGCAGCTCTCGAAGGAGAACATCTACGCGCTGAACCTGGAGGAAATGCGCGCCGTGCGCGACTACTTCGCCGCCGCTGAAACGCAGGCGGAGCGGAAGGCAGTAGGCTTACCTGTTGACCCCACGGATTGCGAATTGGAAATCATCGCCCAGACGTGGTCGGAGCACTGTAAGCACAAGGAGTTTTCGGCCCTCATCAACTATAAGGACCTGGAAACGGGCGAGGAGAAGCAGGTCGATTCGCTGTTCAAAACTTACATCAAAGACGCCACTTCGGAAGTGGACCGCCAGCTGCGCGCCAACGGCAACGACTGGCTGATTAAGGTGTTTTCCGATAACGCCGGCGCGGTGCGCATCAACCCCGATTCGCTGTTCGTGTGGAAGGTGGAGACGCACAACTCGCCTTCGGCCATCGACCCCTACGGCGGGGCCATTACGGGCATTTTGGGCAATAACCGCGACCCGCTGGCCACCGGTATTGGGGGCGCGCGGCTGTTGTTCAACACCAACGTGCTCTGCTTCGGCAACCCCGAATTTGACGGGCAGTTGCTGACCGGGCAGCTGCATCCGCGCCGCATTCTGGAAGGCGTGCGCAAGGGCATTGAGGACGGCGGCAACAAGTCGGGCGTGCCCACGGTGAACGGCGCGATTGTGTTTGATGACCGGTACGCTGGCAAGCCGCTCGTGTACTGCGGTACCGGCGCGGTGATGCCCATGCAATTCGCCGGGCTCGATTCGTGGGAAAAGAAGATTGATGCCGGCGACCGCATCATCATGGCCGGCGGCCGGGTGGGCAAGGACGGTATTCACGGCGCAACCTTCTCCAGCATTGAGCTTGATGAAACCGCGCCCGCTACGGCCGTGCAAATCGGCTCGCCCATTACCCAGAAGCTGGCGATGGATTTCCTGCTGCTGGCGGCCCGCCGCGGTCTGCTGAAATGCAGCACCGACAACGGTGCGGGCGGCCTGTCGTCGTCCGTGGGCGAGCTGGCCGGCATCTCGGGCGGCGCGGTAGTGGAGCTGGAGCGCGTGCCGCTTAAGTATCCCGGTTTGCGGCCCTGGGAGATTTTCGTGAGCGAGTCGCAGGAGCGGTTTACGCTCGTGGTAGAGCCCGGCAAAATGGCCGAGCTACTGGCGCTGGGCCAGGAAATGGAAGTGGAACTGACCGACATCGGCTACTTCACTTCGGATGGTTTCCTGGATGTGCGCTTCGATGGTGCCCCGGTGGCCCGCTTGAACATGCACTTCCTGCACGAGGGCGTGCCGCGTAAAATTCTGGAAGCGGAGTGGACCAAACCCGCCGCCGCCGAGCCGGAAATTTCTGCCGTTACCGATTACACCGAGACGCTGACGCAACTGCTAGGCTCGCTCAATATCTGCTCGCGCGAATCGGTGATTCGGCAGTACGACCACGAGGTGAAGGGCCGCACGATTGTGAAACCTTTGATGGGCGCGACGGGCCAGGCCCCGCAGGACGCGGCCGTGGTGCGCTTCAACTTCGAGAGTTGGGAAGGCGTGGCCGTGAGCAACGGCATCCTGCCGCGCTACGGTGATTTGGACGCGTATGACATGTCGGCCGGCTCGTTTGATGAGGCGGTGCGCCAGATTATTGCGGTGGGAGGGAAGCTGCCGAACCTGACGCCCGGCGACGGAATTTTCTGGTCGGTGAACGACAACTTTTGCGTGCCCGATTCGGTGTACGACCCCGCCAGCAACCCCGACGGCAAACAGAAGCTGGCCAAGCTGGTGCGCATGTGCGAGGCCCTGCGCGACGCCACGGCTGCCTACTGCATCCCGCTCACCAGCGGCAAGGACTCGATGAAAAACGACTTCAAGGCCGATGGCGTGAAGATTTCGGTGCCCCCCACCGTGCTCTACTCGATGACGGCCAAGATGGAAGACGTGCGCCGCGCCATCACCTCCGATTTCAAGCAGGCCGACGACGTGGTGTACCTCCTCGGCGAAACCCACGATGAGCTGGGCGGCTCCGAGTTCTACGCCCTGCACGGCCAGCTGGGCGCCAACGTGCCCAAGGTGAATTTTGAAAAAGCCAAGGCGCTGTACACCCTCGTGGGCCAGGCCAACGACCAACGCCTCATCCAGTCCTGCCATGACCTGAGCGACGGCGGCCTCGCCGTGGCGCTGGCCGAAACCACCTTCGGCTACGGCTACGGGGCCGAAATCGACCTACCCGCCACCGGCCTGCCGCTGGCGACGCAGCTGTTTTCGGAGTCGCACTCGCGCTTCCTGGCCACGGTGGCCCCGGAAGATGTGGTGGCCTTCGAGCAGCTGCTCGGCGAGCGCGCCACCCGCCTCGGCCGCGTGACGCTGGACGGCCAGCTGACCGTGCGCCATGCCGGCCAGCCGGTGATTGCGGCCAACACTGCCACGCTGCGCGCCGCCTGGACCAACGGGCCCGTCAATAAATTACTCGGCGTGGTCTCGAAAGACAACCTCAGCCACTCCAACTCGCTCTAAAAGCACAAGACCCTTTTCCATTGGCCCAAAAGACTTTTGAAATGGTACAAGAACCGGCTCAAGGAGCACATAAAGTTCAATCGGAGGCACAAGACGGCCGCGCGGGTTCGTCCGGCGCGGTGCAGGCGCTTATCCTGACCGGCTTCGGCATTAACTGCGAAGAAGAATTCGCGGCCGCCTACAGTCTGGCCGGCGCGGAAGCCACCATCGTGCACCTCAACCAGGTGCTGCACGGGCAGGTGAGCATCCACGATTTCGACGTGCTGAACTTCCCCGGGGGCTTTTCTTTCGGCGACGACCTCGGCTCGGGCGTGGTGCTGGCCAACAAGCTGCGCTACCGCCAAACCAGCGCCGATGGCCGCACGCTGCTCGACGACATCAAGCAATTCATTGCCGATGGCAAGTTCGTACTGGGCATCTGCAACGGCTTTCAGGTACTGGTGAAGCTGGGGCTGCTGCCCAACCTGGGCGGCGACGTGACCCCCGAAGTCACCCTCACGCACAACGCCAGCGGCCGCTACGAAGACCGGTGGGTGACGCTCCGCGTGAACCCCGCCTCGCGCACGCCCTTCCTCAAAGGCATCGATAAGCTGGAGGTGCCCGTGCGCCACGGCGAAGGCCGCCTCGTGGTGCCCGACGAGGCCACCCGCGCCGCCATTGAAGCCGCTGGCCTGAACTGCCTGAGCTACATCGATGCCAACGGCGACGGTACCAGCGAATACCCCCTCAACCCCAACGGCGCCGACCTGAACTGCGCCGGCCTAACTGACCCCACGGGCCAGGTGTTCGGCCTCATGCCACACCCCGAGGCGTTTTTGGCGGCCTACAACCACCCGGACTGGGCGCGGCGGCGGCGACAGAATCCCGAAGCTTCGGAGGAAGGGGAGGGACTGAAAATATTCCAGAATATCGTCGCCCACATTGCCCAAAAAAATAGCGCTACGGCCCCGGCTGTGCAACTCGCCGACCAAAACTAGCCTCCCAGAAACGTAGCTAATGAACACCCTCACGCACTTCGATTCTCCCCAGCTCCCGCTGCTGCATCGCGGCAAAGTCCGCGACAGCCTGCGCGCACCCGTCGGCGAACGCCTTATCATCGTGACCGACCGCCTCTCGGCCTTCGACTCGGTGCTCGAAACTGCCATCCCGCACAAGGGCGCGGTGCTGAACGGCCTGGCCAACTTCTGGTTTGCTAAAACCGCGCACATCATCCTCAACCACGTCATCAAGCTCGTTGATGCCAACGCTATGCTGGTGAAGGAGGCCGAGCCCATCCGGGTGGAAATGGTGGTGCGCAACTACCTCACCGGCTCGATGCTGCGCGGCTACCAGGCGGGCCAGCGCACCTTTTCGGGCGTGGCTGTGCCCGACGGCCTCACCAAGCACCAGCAGTTTGCCGAGCCAATTGTGACGCCGACCACCAAGGAGGAGTCGGACCGCGAAATCACCCCCGAAAACCTCGTGCGCGAGGGCTGGGTGAACCAGGAGCTGTACGACCAGATGACGGTGAAGTCGCTAGCGCTGTTCAAGGCAGGCTCCGAGCTGCTGGCCGAGAAGGGCATTATCTTGGTTGATACCAAGTATGAGTTTGGCCTGCTGAACGGCGAGCTGATTCTCATCGACGAGATGCACACGCCCGATTCGTCGCGCTTCTGGAGCGCCGAGGACTACGCCCAGAATCCCGAAACGGCCGAGCAGATGGACAAAGAGTACATCCGCCAGTGGCTCATTGCCCACAAGAAGGACGACCAGTACCCCCGCGCCCTCACCCCAGAGGTAGCCCAGGAAGCCAGCCGCCGCTACCTCGACATCTACGAGCGCATCGTGGGCGAAGCCCTGCCCACCACCGACAGCGAAGATGTACGCGCCCGTCTGCTGGCCAACCTTTCGGCGGCCGGTTTGCTGAAAGCGGCCAACGAGGAATTGAAAACACTGTAGCAATTACGATGACGGAGCCGCAAGCACGAGAGCTTATCGAAAACTACCTCGAAGGATATAATCTGTTCGACGTAGGCTGTATGCTCTCGTGCTTGCACCCAGCGGTTGTATTTGAAAATATTGCGGATGGAAGCGTGACACTTCGGACCGATGGAAAGGCGGCTTTCGAAGCTCAAGCAACTCAAGCAATCGAATTTTTCATGGAAAGGAATCAGCATATGCAGTCTTTTCACTTCGAGGCTGACCGCGCTGAAGTTGGCATTGAATACTTCGCAATTACGGCCATTGACTGGCCCAACGGCATAAAAGCGGGTACTATCCTGCAACTCACTGGCCAATCCATTTTCACCTTCCGCGACGGGCTTATTGCCTCTATTCAGGATATCAGCTAAGCGCCTGCCATATTTAGCATGACTGCACTTAATAAAACCCTTCTTCTCCTTGGTTCCGGTGCGCGCGAGCACGCCTTGGCCGAAAAGCTGACCCGCGACGGGGCCACTGTGCACGTGCTGCCCGGCAACGCCGGCATCCCCAACAGCCACCCCGAGGTGAACCCGCTCGATTTTGACGCCGTGAAAGCCTTCGCCCAAGCTCACGACTCCAAGCTTATTGTAGTTGGCCCCGAAGCGCCGCTGGCTGCCGGTATCACCGACTTTTTTGCCGGCTCCGATATCAAAGTTTTTGGCCCCACCCGCTCGGCGGCGCGGCTCGAAAGCTCGAAGGTGTGGAGCAAGGAATTTATGCGCCGCCACGGCGTGGCCACGGCGCAGGCCTGGCCTTTCCGGAGCGACAGCATTGCCGCGGCCCGGGCCAAAGCCGCCGAACTGGGCGGGCATGTGGTGGTGAAATACGACGGGCTGGCCGCCGGCAAGGGCGTGTACGTGTGCTCCTCGCCGGAAGAAGCCGAGGCGGCTTTTGACGACCTGCAAACGAGCTACTCCGGCTGGTTTTCCTTCCTGCTCGAAGAGAAGTTGACCGGCCCTGAAATCAGCATCATCGGTCTCACCGATGGCCGCACAATTCGCCTGCTGGCCACTTCGCAGGACCACAAGCAGCTGCTGGCCGGCGACCTCGGCCCAAACACCGGCGGCATGGGCGCCTACTGCCCCGTGCCCTTTGCCGACGACAACGTGCTGGCCGCCATCCGCCGCGACATCGTGGACCCCACGCTTGGCGGCCTGCAAAAAGAGCAGTTCGAGTTCCGGGGCTTCCTCTATTTCGGCATCATGCTCACGCCCACCGGCCCCAAGCTGCTGGAATACAACGTGCGCCTCGGCGACCCCGAAGCTGAAGTCCTGCTGCCCGCTTTGGATAGCAGCCTGCTCACGCTGATTGAGGCCACGCTCAATGGCAGCCTCGTTCAGCAGGGCGTTCGGCAACGGCCGGGTGCATTCGTGGGCGTGGTGCTGGCCTCCGGCGGCTACCCGGCCCCAACGTTTCCCACCGGTTTCCCCATCACCGGCCTCGACAACCTGCCCACCGGCGTGCGGGCCTACCACGGCGCCACCCGGCGCGCTGAAACCGGCCAAATCGTGACCAACGGTGGCCGCGTCCTCGTTCTCTCCGCTCACGGCCACGACCTGGAAGAAGCAACCGCCCGCGCCTACGAAGCCTGTGCCCGCGTCGCGTTCGAAGGGGCTTATTTCCGGCCCGACATTGCCCAGCGTCCCGCGCCGGTGCTCACTGCTACTGTTGTAAATTGAGACCAGAAGCGCAACTGAAACTCATGAAGCTCCTCGCCTCCTTCGAGCAATTCCAGCAGGCTTCCCACTCATTTAGCGAGGGGAATGAAGGGCGGTTGGCGCGCTTGGCCATCCTGCTTTCGGGCCGGGGCTCCAATATGCTGGCGCTGCTGGAAGCTACCAAAACCGGCGTGCTACACGGTTTGGCTGAAGTGGTAGTCGTGTTCAGCAACAAGCCCGATGCCTTTGGCCTGGAAGCCGCCGCTGCGCTCGGCTGCCCCATCGCCTCGCTGCCCAGCCAGGGCCGCAAGCGCGAAGCCTTCGATGCTGACGCGGCGGCGTTGCTCCGGCAGTACCAGCCCGATTTGGTGGTGCTGGCAGGCTACATGCGCATTCTCTCGCCGGCCTTTATTCAGCCCTTTGCGGGTCGCATCATCAATATTCACCCCGCCGACACGCACCAGCACCAGGGCCTGCACGCTTACGAATGGGCATTTGAGAACCAGCTGCCCGAAACCAAAATCACCGTGCACCTGGTGGATGAGGGCTTGGACACCGGCCCCATCCTAGCCCAGCAAACGGTGGATTTGCGCGGGGCCGCCACGCTGGCCGAAGTCGAGCGGCGCGGCCTGGCCGTGGAGCACGAATTGTATGCGGAAACGCTGGCAGAATTGATTACAAAGGCACGTCATGCAGAGCGTAGCGAAGCATCTCGCGTGCCACCACTAATTAATAACGATTAGGTTACTACTCCACGCGAGATGCTTCGCTGCGCTCTGCATGACAAACACCCCTCAGATACTCCCTAACCACCCCATCCCATGTGCGGAATAGTAGGTTTTCACGGTCCCGATAACGTCGTGGGCGACATGATTATCGGCCTCACCGCCCTCCAGCACCGGGGGCAGGACGCCGCCGGTATTGCCACGTTTGACGACTCGTTTCACCTGTGCAAAGGGCAGGGCCTCGTCAACGACGTGTTCAAGCCCAAGCACGTGAAGAAGCTAAAGGGCAACATCGGCATCGGCCACGTGCGCTACACCACCCAGGGCGCTAACGATTCCGACCTCGCGCAGCCCTTCACCACTAGCTACCCCTTCGGGCTGGCGATGGTGCACAATGGCAACGTCATCAACTTCCGCGACGTGGCCAAGCGCCTGCACGACAAGTACCATGTGCTGCCCAAAACCACCAACGACCTGGAGCTTATCATGTACACCTTCGCCTCGGAGCTGCGCGTGAAAGACCTCGACCACATCTCGGTGGTTGATATTTTCGACGCCGTGGAAACCACGCAGGAGTTGGTGAAGGGTGCTTACGCCACCATCACCGTCATCGCCGGCCACGGTCTGCTGGCCTTCACCGACCCACTGGCCATCCGGCCGCTGGCGCTGGGGCGGCGCGACACGCCCAACGGCCCGGTCTACGCCTTCGTGTCGGAAAGTACCTGTTTTGATTACCTAGATTTTGAGTTCGTAGAGAACGTCGGCCCCGGCCAGGCCATTTTCATCGACAACAACTACCAGGTGCACCGCAAAAACCAGTACGCGCTGCCCAAGAATTTCTGCGCCTTCGAGCAGATTTACTTCGCCCGCGAAGACTCCGTGATTCACGGCCGGCTGGTGGCGCGGGAGCGGGTGCGGCTGGGCAAAATCCTCGCCCGCAAGGTGGTCGATGCCGGCCTGAAACCCGATATGGTGATTGACGTGCCCTCCTCCGGCTACTTCGCGGCCTCCGGGCTGGCCGAGGCCATTGGCGTGCCCTACCGCCGGGCATTGGTGAAGAACAACCACATGGGCCGCTCGTTCATTGTGCCCACCCAGGCGGGGCGCGAGGACGTGGTGAAGAAAAAGCTGAACCCCATCCGTGAGTTTGTGGCGGGCAAAAAGGTGGCCGTGGTCGACGACAGCATCGTGCGCGGCACCACGTCGCGCCGCATCGTGCGGTTGCTGCGCGAGGCGGGCGCTTCGGAGGTGTACTTCATTTCGAGCGCGCCACCCATCGTGTCGCCCTGCATCTACGGCATCGACATGGCCATGAGCACCGAGCTGATTGCGGCCAACTACACGACCGACGAAATCTGCCGCTACATCGAGGCCGACAAGGTCATTTACCAGGATTTGTCGGACTTGGAGGAGTTGTTTGCCGAGGAAAAAGGCCACGGCGGCAGCTGCTTCGCCTGCTTCTCGGGCAAGTACCCGACCGGTGATGTGACGCACTACCTGCGTCACATTCAGGAGGAGCGCGCCAGCCACCGCAGCGAGAAAAAGGACAAGAAGTCGGTGAGCGCCAAAGCGCCCGCGCCGACGGAGCATTAAGCCCCAATCGTGGGGCCTCACCCCCGGCCCCTCTCCGGTGGAGAGGGGAGCCTGACGAACTTTTAATCCCAACGCATACCAAATCGTCCGCGCCGCCGTGGCTCCCCTCTCCGCCGGAGAGGGGCCGGGGGTGAGGCCCACCGCATGAACAACCCCCAACACAACCCCGCCGGCTACTCCATCGAAGAAGGCAACGCCGCCTCGCGCAACGCCTACAACTGGTCGAAAAAAACCTTCGCCAACCGCAGCGGCAAGCCCGGCGAGCCCGCCCAGGACCTCGACGGCAGCTTCTCCAACGAAATCCGCTTCGGCGCCGAACGCCTCGGCATCAGCTCCGATGGAATCGGGACCAAGATTGAGGTGGCTGAGCGCCTGAATAAGTACGATTCGCTGGGCTACGACCTCATCGCCATGACGGCCGACGACCTCATTGCCGCCGGCTTCGTGCCCACCAACCTCTCCAACATCATCGACGTGAACCACCTCGACTACGACGTGGTGGACCAGCTGATGCGCGGCCTGCACGACGCCGCCAACTTTGCCCAAATCGCCATTACGGGCGGCGAAATCGCGGAGCTCGGCAACCGCATCGGCGGCTGGCCGGGGGCCAAGATGAACTTCAACTGGTGCTCCACGGCCATCGGGGTGCTGCACCCCAGCCTGGCCCAGCCCCTGAGCGGCAAAACCGCCCGGGCCGGCCACACGGTGGTGGCCTTGCGCTCGCCCTCGTTCCGCTCCAACGGCTACTCGCTGGCCCGCAAAACCCTCACCCGCCTCTTCGGCGAGAACTGGCACGACGCGCCCTACGACGGCCCCGACCAGTTCGCCAACTGGGGGGAAGCCATGCTGGAGCCCTCGCTCATCTACGCGCCCGGTGTGGCGGCCCTGCTCGATGCCGGCCTGCCACTGCACGGCGTGGCCCACATCACGGGCGGCGGCGTGGCCGACAACTTCAAGCGGGTGCTTAAAAACGGCCTCGGCGCGGTGCTGGATAATATCTTCGAGCCTTTCCCCGCCATGCAGCGCCTCTGCGAAATTGGCGGCATCGATGCCGAAACTGCCTACCTCTACTGGAACATGGGCACCGGCATGTTGCTGGTGACGGAAGTAGATTCGGCTGACGCCGTGGTGGCTTCGCTGCGCGCCAGCGGCTACTCAGCCCAGGTGGCCGGCCACCTCACCGCTGAGCCAGGCGTGACGCTGCGCGTGGCCGCGGGCGAGTTGCAGTACAAATAGCCCCAGCGGGGTCGTACCCGGAGGGCGGCATATCGGTAGCTTGCCTTGGCGTAAATGGTACGAAGCCCCAGCGGGGCGACATTCGTTGAACGAGTGTCGCCCCGCTGGGGCTTCGTACCATTTACGCCAAGGCAAGCTACCGATATGTCGCCCTCCGGGTACGACCCCGCCAGGGCTTGCCGATATCCGTAGTTTGGGCTAATCAGCTCAATAAAAAGCCTAAGCTACTTTTACCGCCATGTCGCACGAGGAACACAATACCCAAGCAGAAATCAACATCAAAAACGATGTTGAAAAACATGGCTGGACGGTTTGCTTATTTGAAGCAGATACCGCTACTCCCTCATTTGCTTACACCATTGGCCTCTGGAAGAATTTCAACCATCCCGAGTTAATTGCCTTTGGTCTGCCGCTCGATACGATGCACGCTGTCTTGAATGATGCCGGCGATATCATCAAAGCCGGCAATCCTCTGGAAACTGCGGTCGATAATTTCGAGATTCTGGAGCGGCACCCGGTTCAGTTTCGGCCTGTTGATGCGGATAATATTCCTGACTATTTCGGCTATGCCCAGTGGTTTTACAACTACGAGGCTTTCCCCGCGCTGCAACTATTCTGGACAGATAAAAGCGGTAAGTTTCCCTGGGAGCCGGAGTTCGATGAGAGTTACCAACTGGACCAGCCTCGTTTGGACCAGAAGCTTGATTTCAAGTTTTTCGAACCCCGAAACGTGGCCACTTTTGTCGCCAGGCAAATTTTCAAAGAGGGCAAGCCCATCCTGCGCGTGTACCATGATGATGACGACGGCTCATGGCAGTTTCTATCCGAAGATGATGTGACCAGCGAAGACGCAATGATTGTTTGTCTGGAAGAAGTTGTGAAGCGTGACCCGTCGGTAAACCAACTGTTTAATATGCCAACTGGGCAAATGGCAACGCGCGAATTTGTCGGCGCAAAGTGGGTGAGAGATGCAATTGACGAAATAGGGCAGCAGGATGAATCATAGTCCTACTGTAATTCATACATTACAATAATCACAACCCGTATAAGTCTGCTGAACCAAACACTAGCAGTCGTTTGGAACAGCAAGGCAATACTCTAGCATGGCCCAAATAATGCGCTTCGATGCGCCGCCACCTACGCCGAGCGCATCGGCCGCTTCTCCAGAATCAGGCGGGTGCGGTACTCATAGAGGCCCATTTCGAGGCCCACGGGGAAGGTGTGGGGGTTGAGGAAGCGGCGCACGCTGGGGTCGAGGCTCTGCACTTCGCGCTGGGCGTGGGCGCGGCTTTCGGCCAGGGTGGGCAGGTCGAGCACGCGCTGGCCCTTGCGGAACACGGGCTCCAGTAGCTCGCGGAAGGGCGTATCGGGCCGGATGGGCAGGCGGCGGGTGCTGTCGGCGGGGTCGATGATGATGAGGTGGTTGGGCAGGTCCTCGGCCGTGTTATAGAGCATGTCGGCGCGGGGCTTGCCGTACTCGTTCAGGTAGCGGCGGACTTGCAGGATGCCCGGGATGCTGGTTTTGGCCACCTGCTCGGAGAGCTTGATGGTGAAATCCCAGCCCGAATCGTCGGCTTTGCGCAGGGCGGCCAGCTTGTACACGCCCCCCAGCGCCGCTTGGTTGTAGGCCGTCACAAGCTGGGTGCCCACGCCCCAGGTATCGATGCGCGCGCCCTGCTGCTTGAGGCTGGTGATGAGGTTTTCTTCCAAATCGTTGCTGGCCACGATGCGCGTGTTGGTGAAGCCGGCCTCATCGAGCACCGCCCGCGCCTCGCGGCTGAGGTAGGCCAAATCGCCCGAATCGAGCCGGATGCCGGCCAGTTCGTGGCCGTTGGCGCGCATGTCGCGGGCCACTTTGATGGCCTGCCGCACGCCCTCAATCGTATCGTAAGTATCGACTAGAAACACCGAGTCGTCGGGAAACGCCTTGGCATAGGCCGCAAACGCCGTGGCCTCATCGGCAAACGACATCACCCAGCTGTGCGCGTGCGTGCCCCGCACCGCAATGCCGTAGCGCTGCCCGGCCAGCACGTTGCTGGTGGCATCGGCCCCGCCCAGAAAAGCGGCCCTGCTGGCCCCCAGGCCGCCATCGAAGCCCTGAGCGCGGCGCAGGCCGAACTCCAGAATCTGGTCCGAAGGCCCGGTGGCTTCGCGGATGCGGGCGGCCTTGGTGGCAATCAGCGTCTGGAAATTGATGAGCGTGAGCAGCGCCGTTTCGAGCAGCTGCGCCTGCAGCAGCGGCCCCTGAATGCGCATCAGCGGCTCGTTGCCGAACACCACGGTGCCCTCGGGCACAGCGTCGATGTCGCAGCTGAACTGCATATGCCGCAGGTAATCCAGAAACTCGGCCGGGAACATGACGCCGCCCTTGCTGCCGCGCAGGCTGCCGAGGTATTCGAGGTCGTCTTCCGAGAATTTCAGGTTCTCCACCCAGTCCACGGCCAGCGCGAGGCCCGCCGCCACCGCGTAGCCGCCCTGAAACGGCGCCTTGCGGAAGTAGAGGTGAAACACCGCCTCGCGGTCCTGCAGGCCCTGCTGCCAGTAGCCGTAGGCCATCGTGAGCTGGTACAAATCGGTAACGAGGGCGAGCGAGGGCGCGTAGAGGCCGGAAAGGGGAGCTGCATTCATACCACGAAGTAACAGCCGGACGGCGCTTTTGCTTTTCCCGGTTTATTTCATCGCTGGCTGGAATGCTGAAAACGGCCGTCATCCTGCGTGCAGCGAAGGACCTTATCCCGTCTGAGCAATGTCCATTCAGTCGTGAAAAGGTCCTTTGCTACGCTCAGGATGACACACAAGTATTCAGCGGCCGCCCGCCCGGCCCTACCTTGCCACCTCCATGAGCCAGAAACCCGCAGCTGCCCCCGACACGACGCCCGAGAAAACCCCCGCCGAGCTCATTCGCTCGCTTGACGTGCGCTGGCGGCTGGGGCTGGCGCTGCTAGTGGGCGGGCTGGCGGCCTGGCTGCTGCCGCTCGCCCTGGCCCCCTGGGTGCCATCGGCCGAGATTGGCCCGCTGGCCCGCACCGTAATGGGCTGGGTGGGCTTCGGGGCGGCCGATTTGGTGCAGGTGCTGCTGGGCATGTGGGAAGCCGACACCGAGGACATCCGCTGCGTGGCTGGCACCGAAGACCTGCCCCGTACCGTGGGTTTCGTGCTGGTGCTGGGGGCGGCCATTGCCAGCCTGGGCGCGGTGGTGGGCCTGCTGCGCTCGCTCGACAAGCTGCCGGCCCATGTGTGTATGCTGCACGTGGTGCTCAGCGTGGCCGCCGTGGTGCTGGCCTGGTTGCTGGTGCACCTTGTGTTCACGCTGCGCTACGCTCATACCTACTACGATAAGGACGAAGCCACCGGCCGCGACGTGGGCGGCCTCGTTTTTCCCGATGACCAGGACGGTGGTAAGCCCAAGCTCAAGCCCAACTACATCGACTTTGCCTACTTCTCCTTCGTCATCGGCATGACGGCCCAGACCGCCGACATCGCCATTGCCAACCGCGAGCTGCGCGGCGTGGCCCTGCTGCACGGCTGCGTGTCGTTTCTGTTCAACACGGTCATCGTGGCGCTCACCATCGGCACGGTGGGCGGGCTGCTGAATTAGCAGCTGCTGTGCGTAGAAAGCACGTCATGCAGAGCGCAGCGAAGCATCTCGCGTGCGCAATGCAATCCAATCATCAGAATTAGTTAAAGCACGCGAGATGCTTCGCTGCGCTCTACATGACGGGCGTTGCGGAGCCAGCCAAACACGTGCAAATCCGTACTTATACCGAGTTGCCCGGGCTACGAAATCAACCCCCGGCTTACGGCCAGCTTGATGAGGGCGGCGGTGTTCTTGGCCTGGGTTTTGGCGATGATGTTCTGGCGGTGGGTTTCGATGGTGCGCTTGCTGGTGAAGAGCTTGTCGGCGATTTCGCCGTTGGTCAGGCCTTCAGCAATCAGCTTCAGCACCTCCAACTCGCGGGCCGTGAGGTCGGCCCCCGATGCGCCGCCCTCCTCGGGGGCCAGGCTGGCCGACTGCGCCACGGCCTTGTAGAGCATGTTCAGGCCGATTTCGGTGCACAGAAACGGGTTGCTGGCCGCCACCGTGCGGATGGCGTGCGTAATCTCCGAGATAGCCGCGTTTTTAAGCACGTAGCCCAGCGCGCCGGCTTCGAGCATGCGGGCCACATAGTTTTCGTGGTCGAGCATGGTGAGCACCAGCACGCGCACTTCGGGGAAGCGCTGGCGCAACTCGGGCATGGTGGCAAAGCCGTCGAGCACGGGCATTTGCACATCCATCAGCACCACGTCGGCGGGGGTTGTTTCCAGAATGGCCAGGACTTCGGCCCCGTTGCTGGCTTCGCCAACTACTTCCAGGTCCGTTTCGGCCGAAAGCAGCGCGCGAATCCCATCGCGCAGGATGGTGTGGTCGTCGGCGAGAATAATTCGGGTCATGGTGGGCACAGAGGTAAGTTTGTCGAAACGAGTTCCGGCGCACAAGGTTGGCCTGAGGGGCATTCTCAGAAATTGGCTCCGTATTTGTACCAAGCGCGGCCGCCCGCCCGGCCGTTTTTCAAGGGATTTATACGGCTTTTGTTTGCTGCATCATAGTTGAGCTTTGGCAATCCGTAGCTTCGGGTTGCCAACGGCAAAAAAGTGGCTTTTTGCTATTGCACATTACCATCTTTCTACTCCAGCTTCTGCTACTCTTCTGCCCCCTATGATTCGACTGCTCCTCACGGAAGGCAACCCCACGGCACGCCAGGAGCTCCGGCTTGGGCTGGCCGCGGCAGCCGGCCTCGACGTAGTAGCCGAAGCCGGCACCGGCCCCGAGCTGCTGGCCGCCCTGGCCAGCGCCGCGCCCAGCGTGCTGCTGCTCGACCTGGCCCTGCCCGGCACCGATGCCTTCGCCCTGCTGGCCACCCTGCGCGAGCAGCAGCCGCAGCTGCGCATCGTGGCCCGGGGCGAGCTCACCAACGAGCACTACGTGGCCCGCGCCTTCGACTTGGGCGCGCACGGCTACCTGCTCAAAACCTCGCTGCCCCCGGAAACGGTGCACGCGCTGGGCACAGTGGCCGCCGGCCGGCCGTTTCTGTGCTCGGCCATTGGCCTCTCGCTGCTGGCGCGCCTCTACGCGGGCAGCCCGGCGCAGGGCGACGTGGCCCGCGCCGCCCTCGGCCTGAGCAAGCGTGAGATGGAAGTGCTGGCCTTGGTGGCCGACGGCCTCACCAACGCCGAAATCGCCGAGCGCCTCTTCACCAGCAAGCGCACCGTCGAAACCCACCGCCAAAACATCATGGACAAAACCCAGACCCGCAACACGGCCGCGCTCATCAAGCTGGCCGCCCGCCAGGGGCTGCTGCCGGAGTAGGGGGAATCTACTTGTCAGCTTGAGAGCCGTCTGTCATCCTGAGCGCAGCGAAGGACCTTATTACGTCAGGGGCGTTGGTTTTAAGTCTGGCGGCGCGTACTTGGTAAGGTCCTTCGCTGCGCTCAGGATGACAACCGAGTTCTTGGCTTACCCATTTACCGCCTGCGCCGCGATGATGAACTCGGCCAGCTCGCGGAAGCAGCCGTAGCCGCCGGGCGTCTGGCAGTGGAAGTCGGCCACGGCGCGGGCGAAGGTGGTGGCATCGCCGGGGCAGGCCGAGAAGCCCACCATGCCGAGGATTTCGACGTCGTTGGTATCGTCGCCGATGAAAGCAATTTCCTCAGCCTTGAAGCCGGTGCGGGCCATGATTTCGCGCAGGCAGGCCGGTTTGTCTTTGATGCCGAGGTGCAGCTCCTCGATTTTGAGCTTGGCGGCGCGGGTGCGGACGGAAGGCGACACTTCGCCCGTCATAATGCCGCTGATGATGCCCTGGGCGCGCAGGCGCTCCACGCCCATGCCGTCGCGGATGCTGAAGCGCTTCAGCACTTCGCCGTGCTCGCCGTAGTACACGCCGCCGTCGGTGAGCACGCCGTCGCAATCGGTGAGGACGAGGCGGATGCGGCGGGCGCGGGCAGTGAGGTCGGCAAGGTTCATAAGGAGCAGCGGGCTGAATGGGAGATGACCGCAAAAGTAGGCCGCGCCGGGCGGTGCTGCTCGGCCGAAGACCGCCAACCCACAAAACTGCCGGCTGAGCAGGAACTTTTGCCTCGGATAGAAAGTATAATTATCCCGTAGTGCCTACCTTAGTAATATCTTTCACTTGCCTTTGCATCTTATGAAGACAAAGTTGACTCTTGCCTCGTTGGCCACCCTGCTGCTTTCGGGCGCAGTTTACGCCCAGACGCCTCGTCAGGCGGTATTGGCAGCCGAATCTTCGTTTGCCGAGCAAGTGACGAAGAATGGGATGAAAACGGCATTCCTCACCAACGCCGCCCCCACGGCCATGGTGGTCGAAAATGGTAAGCTGGTTGAAGCTCAGGCGGCCTGGAACACGCGGCCGGTGAAGCCCAACACCCGCCTGACCTGGTACCCGCTGCTGGCCGATGTGGCCCAGACCGGCGACCTGGGCTATACCACCGGCCCTTGGACCATGCTGCAGAACGACCGCGCCCAGGCCGCCGGCGAGTACGTGACGCTGTGGCGCAAGCAGCCCGATGGCCAGTGGAAATACGTAGTGAACATGGGCATTGAGCGCATTGGCGTGCCGCCGAGCGCGCCGGCCACCGTGCCGGCTCCGCGCCAGGCCCTGGCCATGGCCACGCCCAGCATGGCCCCCACCAGCGTATTGCTCGACCTCGATGCCCGCTTTGCCGCCGCCGAGGTCCTCAAGCCGGGCGCTACTTACCAGCAGTACCTCAGTGCGGAGGCGCGGCTGTACCGCCCGGGCCTGTCGATGATGCAGGGCCTGGCGGCCGTGGCCAACATGAAAAACCTGGAGAAGGGCTACATCTTCGCCCCGACGACCGGTTACCTGTCGGCGGGCGGCGACCTGGGCTACGTGCTGGGCACCTACCGCCACCCCGGCGACGCCAAGCACCCGCAGGAATCGGGTAGCTACGTGCGCATCTGGCGCCGCGAGGCCGAAGCCGGCTGGCGCCTGGCGCTCGAAATGTTCAACTCGCCCGCAGCCGTAGCCGCCCCGGCCGGCCCGGCCCCCGTGGCCGAGGGCGCGGGCACTGCACCGGCAGCCGCGCCGGCCCGCCGCGCTCAATAATTCGCTATTATCCTCTTGATGTTTAAAATCCCTCGCCAATTGCTGACGAGGGATTTTTTCTTGGCCAAAAGCTGCTAATTATTCGGCCGCCACGGCGGCTACTCCACCAGCACGCGCTGCGTGACGGCGGGCTCGCCGGCCACCTGCACCGTGAGCAGGTAGGTGCCGGTGGCCAGGCCATCGGTGGGCAGGTCGGTGGTGCCGGGGCGCAGGGCCTGGGTGCGCACCGGCTGGCCCAGAATGGTGCGCAGCGTGGCCGTGGCGGCCGGGGCCGCGGTGGCCAGCGCGATGTGCAGCCGGCCGGCGGTACTGGCCACCGGGTTGGGCCACACGCTGAAGGCCGAGGCCGGGGCCGGGCCGGTGGTGGCCGTAGCGGTGCCGCCCAGCAGCAGCTCGAAGCGGCCCGGCAGCGCGCCGGCCTGGGCGGCCGTGAAGGCGTAGGTGGGCGTGCGGCGCAGGTCGGTGCGGGTGCCGGTGCTCAGGTCGAGCAGGGCTAGCGGCAGGGCGGGGGCGAAGTTGGCCAGCTCGGCGGCGCTGAGCTGGTAGGGGCCGGCGGCGGGCAGCTCCAGCTCCAGCGGGATGCGCGCCCCGGCCGTGAGCAGCGCGGGCGGCAGGCCGTTGATGGCCAGCGCCTCGTTGGTGGGCGGGCCGGGCAGGCGGCTGGCTACACTTAGCTGGTTGGAGTTGGGCAGCTTGGGCGCATCGAAGGCCGCATCGGTGCCGCTGGCGGTGGCGGCGGGGTCGAAGTACACCAGCGTTTCGTCGAGCAGGCCGGCCGGGCCGGTGGTGGGTTTCAGCGTCAGGCGCAGGCGGGGGCGCGAGTCGGGGCCGGCCGCCACGCGCTGGAAGGGCGGGTTCTGGTAAGTTGTGACGCGGAACAAATCCTGGAAAGTGAAGCCGCCCGGCACCGCCTGCGTGGCCCGGATGAAGAAGCCCTGCATAGCAGGAAGCACGCCCGTGAAGCCGCCCGTGCCCAAGCCGCCCACGTAGCTGCGGTAAAAGCCGCCGTACTGGCTGGTGGGCTCGAACACGTAAATGGCCGCGCCCAGGCCGGTGGGCAGCGCGCCGGGCGTGCCCTCCACCACGGCCCAGTCGAGCGGGGCGGGGTAGGGGTTGCCCAGCAGCTGCCAGCCCGCGTTGGCCGTGGCCCCGCGCGTGAGCGGCCCGGTGTTCAGCGGCCCGGTATTGAGCAGGCCGGTGAGGTCGACGGTGGCGTCGGGGCCAATGTTCACGGTGTAGCCGGCCGTGGGCAGCAGCGCATCGGCAGAAGTGCTGGGCGAGTGCCAGCCCGTAGTAAAGGCCGGGAAAGCCGCCGAAACGCGGTTTTCCTGGTAGTCGAACACGTTGGGGAACTGGGCCGCGGGCAGCGCGGGCGTGGGCAGGGCGTTGTAGGCCGGGTTCAGCAGCGGCGCGAAAAGGCCGGTTACTTCGAGGTCGGCGATGGGGGTGCTGGCCACCGGCGCACTGTAGTGGCGGTAGCCGGGGCCGGCGTAGGGCTGGGCGGCATCGGGGGTGATGAAGCGCTCCATGGTGGCGCGGCCGGGGCCGGTGTGCAACACGCGGCCGTTGCCCTGGTTCACCACCAGGGCCGTGCCGCTGGCGTTGGAAAGCAGCTTCAGGTTGCTGCTGCCCAGGTTCAGGTTGCCGGCTTGCAGGGTGAGCACCTGGGTAATGGCCAGGTTCTGGGTCAGGGTCACGCCGGCGGCGTTGTTCACCGTGAGGTTGCGCACGGTGGTGGGCAGGCCGGGTCCGGTCAGCTGGGCCACGGTGCCGTCGTACACGTAGCTGGCCCCGGGGCTGAAAGTGCGCGTCCCGTTCACCTGAATGCTGCCCGAGGCCCCGCTGGCGCTGATGCCGCCGGGGCTGCAGATGCGCAAGGTGGCGCCGGCCGCCAGCGCGAAGCTGCCCGCGCCGGTCAGCAGCTGGCAGCCATCGTCGAACACGCCGCCCGGCTGCACCGTGAAGGCCCCGGCCACGCTCACCGCGCCGCCCAGCGTGCCCACGCCCGTGCCCGTGATGTCGATGTTGTTGTAGGCCCCGGGCGGAATCGTCTGCGGCGAGCTCACCGTGAGGCTGGGCAGCGTGGGCGTGAGCACCGTGAAGCTGGTGGTGCTGCTGCCCGTGCCGCCGGCCGTGGTCACGGTAATGGGGCCGGTGGTGGCCCCGGCCGGCACCGTGGCCGTGAGCTCGGTGCCCGACACGAACGTGAACGGGGCCGAAACGCCGTTGAACGCCACGGCCGTGGTGCCCGCAAAGTCGGTGCCCGTCAGGGTCACCAGCGTGCCCACCGGCCCGCCCATCGGCGAGAAGTTGACAATAAACGGCAGCGGCGGAATCACGGTAAAAATCAAGCCGTTGCTGCTGCCGGTCACCGTCACCACCACCGGCCCGTAAGTCGCCCCAACAGGCACCACGGTGGTAATCTGGGTGGATGAGTTCAGCGTAAACGGCGCGCTCACGCCATTAAACGTCACCGACCCCACGCCCGTGAAGTTGGTGCCCGTAATCACCACCGTGGTGCCAATGGTGCCGCTGCTGGGGCTGAGCGTGGTGAGCGTAGAAGTCGGAATGGCCACCGTGAAGGCAATGGCGTTGCTCAGGCCGCCGGGCGTGGCCACCGTTACGGGGCCGCTGGTGGCGCCGATGGGCACCAGGGCCGTAATCTGGGTGCTGGAGTTCACCGTGAACGTGGCTCCGGTGCCGTTGAAATTCACCGCCGTGGCCCCCGTCAGGTTGGTGCCCGTGAGCACCACGGTGGTGCCCACCGGCGAGCTATTGGGCGAAATGCTGGTGAGCGTGGGCGCGGCCGGCACCACCGTGAACAGGATGCCGTTGCTGGGCCCGCCGGGCGTGGTTACCACCACGCTGCCGGTGGTGGCGCCGCCCGGCACGCTGGTGGTTATCTGGGTGGCCGAGTTCACGGTGAAGGCCGCGCTCACGCCGTTAAACGTCACACCCGTGGCGCCCGTCAGGTTGGTGCCGGTGATGATGATGCTGGTGCCCACCGGCCCGCTGGTCGGGCTCAGGGCCGTGATGGTAGAAGCCGGGATGGTGACGGTGAACGGGAGGCCGTTGCTGGGGCCGCCGGGCGTGGTCACCGTCACCGGGCCGGAGCTTGCGCCGGCCGGTACGGTAGCCGTTATCGTGCCCGCATTCACCACCGTAAACGTGGCCGCCGTGCCATTAAAGCTCACCGCCGTGGCTCCCGCCAGGCCCGTGCCCGTGCTGGTGACGCTGGTGCCCACCGGCCCGGTATTCGGGCTCAGGCTGCTGAGCACCGGCACCGGGGCCGTTACCGAGAAGGTGATGCCGTTGCTGGTGCCGCCGGGCGTGGTCACGGTTACCAGGCCGGTCGTGGCGCCGGCCGGTACGGTGGCCGTTAGCTGGGTGGCCGAATTCACCACAAACGAGGCGCTGCTGCCATTGAAGCTCACGCTGGTGGCGCCCGTCAGGTTGGTGCCGGTGAGGGTGACGCTCGTGCCGGTGGGGCCGCTGCTCGGGCTCAGGTTGGTAAGCGTCGGGGCCGGCGGCAGCACCGTGAAGAGTAGGCCGTTGCTGGTGCCGCCGGGCGTGGTCACGGTCACGTTGCCCGTCGTGGCGCCGGCCGGCACGGTGGCCGTTAGCTGGGTGCCCGAGTTCACCGTGAACGTGGCCGCCGTACCATTGAAGCTCACGGCCGTGGCCCCCGCCAAGTTAGTCCCGGTTATCACCACCGAAGTGCCTACCGTGCCGCTGGTTGGGCTCAAGCTGCTGAGCGACGGAGCCGGTGCGGCCACCGTGAACGTTAGGCCGTTGCTGGTGCCGCCGGGCGTGGTTACGGTCACGTTGCCCGTCGTCGCGCCGGCCGGTACGGTGGCTGTTAGCTGGGTAGCGGAATTGATGGTAAACGTGGCCGCCGTGCCGTTGAAGCTCACGGCCGTGGCCCCCGCCAGGTTAGTCCCGGCAATAGTTACCGAAGTTCCCACCGGCCCGTTGTTGGGGCTCAGGCTGGTGAGGGCCGGCGCGGGCGGGATGACCGTGAAGGCAACCCCGTTGCTGGTGCCGCCGGGCGTGGTTACCACCACGCTGCCGCTGGTGGCGCCGGCCGGCACGGTGGCCGTAATCTGGGTATTGGAATTGACGGTGAACGTGGCCGCCGCACCATTAAAGCTCACGGCCGTCGCGCTGGTGAAATTGGTGCCCGTTATTACCACCGAAGTACCCACCGTGCCGCTGGTCGGGCTCAGGCTGGTAATGGTAGAGGCCGGCACGGTGACGGTGAACGCCAGCCCATTGCTGGTGCCGCCGGGCGTGGTTACGGTCACGTTGCCGCTGCTCGCGCCAGCCGGCACGGTGGCCGTAATTTGGGTGCCCGAGTTGATGGTGAACGTGGCGGCGGTGCCGTTGAAGCTCACAGCCGTGGCGCCCGTCAGGTTCGTGCCCGTGATGGTCACGCTCGTACCCACCGTGCCGCTGGTCGGGCTCAGGCTGCTGATGGCCGGCGCGGGCGGCACCACCGTGAACCCAACCGCATTGCTGGTGCCGCCGGGTGTGGTCACGGTTACGTTGCCGGTGGTGGCTCCGGCCGGTACGGTAGCCGTTATCTGGGTGGCCGAGTTCACCGTGAACGTGGCCGCCGTGCCGTTGAAGCTCACGGCCGTGGCCCCCGTAAAATTGGTGCCGGTTATCACCACCGAGGTGCCCACGGTGCCGCTGGTCGGGCTCAGGCTGCTGATAACCGGGGCCGGAATGGTCACGGTGAAGGCGAGGCCGTTGCTGGCCCCGGCCGGCGTGGTCACTACCACGTTGCCGCTGCTCGCGCCCGCCGGCACAGTGGCCGTAATCTGGGTGGCCGAGTTCACCGTGAACGTGGCCGCAACGCCGTTAAACGTCACGCTCGTGGCTCCCGTCAGGTTGGTGCCGATGATGGCCACCGGGGTGCCCGCCGGCCCGCTGGTCGGGCTCAGGCTGCTGAGGGTGGGCAGCGGGGCCGTCACGGTGAAGGCGAGGCCGTTGCTGGTGCCGCCGGGCGTGGTCACCACCACGTTGCCGCTGCTCGCGCCCGGTGGCACGCTGGTCGTAATCTGCGTGGCCGAGTTCACCGTGAACGTAGCTGTAATGCCGTTGAAGGTCACGCTCGTCGCGCCCGTCAGGTTGGTGCCGGTAATCACCACAGTAGTGCCCACGGTGCCATTGTTCGGGCTCAAACTGCTGAGCACGGGCGCGGACACGGTTACGCTGAATGTCAGGGCGTTGCTGGTGCCGCCGGGCGTGGTTACGGTCACGTTGCCCGTCGTCGCGCCGGCCGGCACGGTGGCCGTTAGCTGGGTGCCCGAGTTCACCGTGAACGTCGCGGCGACGCCGTTGAAGCTCACGGCCGTAGCGCCCGTCAGATTGGTGCCGGTGATGGTGATGCTGGTGCCCACCGGGCCGCTGGCCGGGTTCAGGGTGCTGAGGGTGGGGCCGGCCACCGCGCCCGAAATGGTGAAGTTGGCGTTCGAAATATCGAAGAAGTAGTTGTCGGCCGCTTCCACCATAATGCGGGCCTGTGTGGTGGCCAGGCTGGGCACCGTCACGGTTTCCGAGCCGTCGTTGGGGGTGTTGGTGGCCAGCACGGTGGGGTAGGTGAGGCCGCCGTCGGTGCTCAGCCGGATGTTCACGATGGCCGAGCTCACCGGCGCGGCCGTGGTGTTGGCCACGTTCCAGGTCACGGTTTGCGTCGAGCCGGCGGCCCAGCTCACGGCCGTGTTCGGGGCCGTCACCACGAAAGGCCCGGCGGCGGCGCTGGCGCTCAGGGCCAGCACGGGGCTGCTGTTGATGCCGCCCACCACGCCCTGCAGGCCGTTGTGCGCGTCGCGCACCGTCACCCGGAAATTCAGCGGGCGGGTCGTCGTCGGCAGCGTTTCGCCGATGGTGGTGGTGCCGGCCAGCAGGTCGCTCAGGCGCGGGAAATAGCGCGTGGGGCTGGCCGTGGGCAGAAACGAGCGGAAGATGGGCGGGGCCCCGTTCTGGGCCAGGTCCCACTCTTCCCAGCAAAACGTGAGCGGGTCGCCGTCGGCATCGGTGCCGCTGGCCGTCAGCTTGAAGGGCGTGCTGATGGGCAGCGTTTTGCCGCCCGCGGGCAGGCTCACGCTGGGCACGCTGTTGCCGGTGCTGCTCACGGCGCCGCACGTGGTGGTGGCCAGGTAGTTTTCGATTTCCTCGTAGCTCACCACGTGGAAGTAGGGGTCGGTGTGTGGCTGCAGGTTGTCGGCGCTGCAAATGCCCGCGTAGGCCATTATCGTGCTGCCCGAGCCCGGCTCGTAGGCGGTGCTCGGGTTGCTGTTGCCGCCGCAGCTGCCCAGGTTGCTGTTAAAGGTGTGGTTGCCGCCAAACTGGTGCCCCATCTCGTGGGCCACGTAGTCGATGTCGAAGGCGTCGCCCACGGGATTAGAGATGCCGGTTTCGCCCGAGGCCTTGTACGCGGCATTGCACACCACGCCCACGTAGGCCAGCCCCCCGCCGGCCGTGCTGAACACGTGGCCGATGTCGAAGTTAGCCGTGCCTATCACTGTGGTCAGGTTGCTCTGGTTCTGCGCCACCAGGCTGCTGGGGTTGTTGTTGGTGTAGGGGTCGGTGCTGGCGTTGGTGTAGATGAGGGTGCCGTCGTTGCGAACCAGCTGCAGGCGCACGGCCAATTCCCGCTCGTACACCCCGGTCACGCGGTTCACCGTGGTCACAATCGCGGCCTGGGCGCTGGCTACCGTGCCGCCGCGGTTGGCCGTGTATTCGGCCGTGGCCGCCACGGCCAGCCGGTAGGTGCGCAGCGTGGTGCCGGTAGCCAGCAGCGTGCGCCGCACGGGGCCGGCCGCCCCCCCGGCCCGGGCCGGCGCGCCCCGGTCGAGCCCCGGCTGCCACACGCAATTCGGGGCTGCCGCGCCGCCGGCGCTGCGGTCCACCTCAGCCTGGAAAAAGCTCAGGTAGTGCGCCACGTCGCCCGGCCGGGCCGGCTCCAGGTACACCGCGCCCAGCGCGCTCGACAAAATCTGCCCGTGGAAGCCGTAGGGCGTGATATCGAGCCGCGCCGAGGCATCGGGGTCGTCCAGGCCGCGCCCGGCGTAGGTGCGCAGCTCCGGAAACCGGGCCGCCGTCGCCTCGTCCATAATGGCCGATTCGCGCACCCCGAAGCGGGCGCTGCGGCCGTCGGGCAGGGGCAGCAGCAGCACCACTTCCGCCCCCCGCCGGGCCGGGGCCAGCGCCGCGTCCATCGCCTTCACATCCAGGTTCAGGGCGCGCGCCTGGCGCAGCTGGGCCGCTACCGGCGAGGTGCCGGCTGCTGCCCGGGCCGGGCCATCTTCCCGAAACAGGTCGATGCCGCCCCGCTGCTGCGCCCGCGCCGGCAAGGCCAGCAGGCCCGTTGCCAATGCCAGAGCCAGGCATATTCGGCGTTGCGGTAGCCAGCCAGCCAGCCACTGAAAAATGCAGGAGAAATCAGCCGGCAGCCTGCGGGCTGCCGGGGTGCGGCGGGTACGGGTATTCATAGCAGAGAATTAGAAGCGTGTAATTCAAATGTAGTAAAATGCAATTTAATATCCAAAAAATGATTATAGTATTTACAAGTTATTTAAGCTCAGCCATATCATTGCGCGGTTGGAAACGGGCCCACCGGCAGTGAAATGAGCAGAATTATTGTTTGCGGCGGGTTGGTAACTCCTCATCGGGTGGCGCGTACTATTGTGGCGCGACTCACCCCGCCCAGCCGCCGCCCCGCATGACCCCAGCAATTCCCGTCCCGGCCGAGTGGCCTGCCCGCTTCGGCGACGAGCTCTACCGCTTTGCCCTGAGCCGTGTTTCCGATGCCGCCGCCGCCGAAGAGCTGGTGCAGGAAACCTTCCTGAGCGCGCTGGCCAGCCTGGCCACCTTCCGGGCCGAAGCCTCCGAGCGCACCTGGCTGTTCGTCATCCTGCGCCGCAAAATCATCGACTACTACCGCCGTCAGGCCCGCGCCCCGCACATTGGGCTCGAGGCGTTGAGCGACGGCGACAACGCCTCCGTCGCCGACTATTTCAGCCCCGCCACCGGGCACTGGGCCGGCCCGCAGGAACCCGCCAGCTGGCTCCGGGCCGATGCCGCGCTGGAGCAGCAGGAGCTGCACGAGATTCTGCAGCGCTGCCAGGCGCGGCTTTCGCCCCAGCAGGAGGCCGTGTTCGCCATGCGCTTCGTGGAGGAATTATCGGCCGAAGAAATTTGTCAGGAGCTGGGCCTGACTTCGTCCAACTACTGGGTTATCGTGCACCGGGCCAAGCTTCAGCTGCGCCGCTGCCTCGAAAAACACGGCCTCGGCCAGAATTAACTATCTGCTATGCTACGACTTATCAACTGCCGGCACGCTACCCTGCTCCTCGAGCAGCGCCAGGACCCCACGCTGCCGCGCCGCGAGCGCGCCAGCCTGTGGCTGCACCTGCACATCTGCCGCTACTGCAAGCGCTACTCCCAACAAACCCTCCTGATTGCCGAGTGGGCGCGGGCCTCGGCCACTGCCCGCGCGCAGGCTGGCCCGGCACTATCGGAAGCCGCCAAAGAGCGGATGCGCGAGCGGCTGGTGGCGGCCGGGTAGCGGCTGGCATTGCGGGCGCAGCGGGGCTACGCCTTTTCAGCGACAAACTCTTCCAAAAACAAAAGCCCCGGCACTGCACAGTGCCGGGGCTTTTGTTTCAAGGGCAACGCTACCGTTTAAAAACTTCATGCTGTCCTTCAGGCACTGCGCTACGCTTGCAACGACAAGGCGGCGCGGCTTACGCCCCCGTGGGGGCCAGGCGTACCACCAGGCCGTCGGTGCGGGGCGTGAGGCGAATCTGGCAGCTCAGGCGCGAGCCTTCGTGCACTACGGGCAGGGTTTCGAGCATGTCGAGCTCGTCGTCGCCGGGCTCGGGCAGGGCCGGGCCGGCCAGTACTTCCACATGGCAGGTGGCGCAGAGGGCCATGCCGCCGCAAGTGGCCATGATGTCGTAGCCGCTGGCTTTGAGCAACTCCATCAGGCTCAGGCCCATGTCGGTGGGGCCAATGAGCTCCGTGCGTTGGCCGGGCGCGTCTTCGACGTAAATGCGAATGTCGTTTTCCATATTTAGGGTAGGAGGGTATGGGGGTAAGAAGGTAGGAGGGTGGAAGGACGTAAAAATCCCTGCCCTCTTACCCCCATACCCTCTTACCCTTTTTACATGCTGGGTGCCCCGTTGACGGTGGTGTACTTCAGGGTGTACTTCTTGTCGGGGAAAATGTATTTGAACGCGCCCTGGCACATCAGCGCGGCCTCGTGGAAGCCGCAGAGAATCAGCTTCAGCTTGCCGGGGTAGGTGTTGATGTCGCCGATGGCGAACACGCCGGGCAGCGAGGTGCTGTAGTCGAGCGTGTCCACTTTTACGGCGTCGTTCTCAATTTCCAGGCCCCACTCGCCGATGGGGCCGAGCTTGGGCGTGAGGCCGAACAGCGGAATGAAGCAGTCGAGCGGCACGGTTTCGGCCTGGCCGTCGTTGCCGGTGATGGTCACTTCCTTTAGCTCGCCGTTGCCGTGCAGGTGCGTTACGTTGGAGCTGAGCACGAGCTTGATTTTGCCGGCTTCGTGCAGGTTTTTTACTTTCTCGGCCGAGTCGGCCGCACCCCGGAAGGTGGTGCCGCGGTGCACGAGCGTCACATCCGACGCCACGTTGGCGAGGAAATTGGTCCAGTCGAGGGCCGAGTCGCCGCCGCCGGCAATCACGATTTTCTTGTCGCGGAAATGCTCGGGGTCGCGCACCATGTAGTGCACGCCGCGGCCGCCTTCAAACTGCTCCAGGTTTTCCACGGCCGGCTTGCGGGGCTCGAACGAGCCCAGGCCGCCGGCAATGGCCACGGCCTTGCAGTGGATTTCGGTGCCGTCGGTGGTGAAGAGCTGGAACGAGCCGTCGTCGAGCTTTTGGAACTGCTCCACCCGCTCGCCCAGCGTGAAGGTGGGGTGGAAGGGCTCAATCTGCTTCATCAGATTGTCGACCAGGTCGCCGGCCAGGATTTCGGGAAATCCCGGGATGTCGTAAATCGGCTTCTTGGGGTAAATCTCGGAGAGCTGGCCGCCGGGCTGCGGCAGGGCATCAACAACGTGGCAGCGGAGCTTGAGCAAGCCCGCTTCAAAAACTGCAAACAGACCGACCGGGCCGGCGCCGATGATGCAGATATCGGTGGAAATGGAATTGGACATAAACGCAAAAAGTGCCTTTAACCGGGCATCGGGTTTGAAGCGGCCACAACGTAGGAGGCCGTTGGCGCAAAGGTACGGGGTGGGGTCGGGGCCGCCAATCGGCGGCCCGCTTTATAACAGCCCCGCGGCCCAAAACGTTGGCCCGAAAGCCGTTGAATCTAGGCGCCGGCGGCCAGCTCGTCCAGGAATTTATCGGCCTGCCAGAGGTCGGTAAAGCTGCGCCGGGGATATTTGGCCGGGGCTTCGGCCGAGGTTGCGGCGTGGGCCAGGGCTACGTCGGGGGCGTGCACGGTGGCAATCATGCGCAGGCCCCGGCCGTCGAGCAGCGTCTGGGCCTGCTCGAAAAGCTTGGCCAACGGGCCCGACACGTCGTCCAACTCCGTCATGTCGCTGAGAATGGTGAACCCGGGCTTCATGGCATCCAGGGCCTGCTGCCAGTCGCTGAGGTATTCGGGCAGTTCCTGGGCCTGGGCCAGTTCGGCAAAGTGCTTGTAAAAGATGCGGTTGCGGCTCGGTTCGGCGGTAATCTGGTATTCGGGGCGAAAAGCAATGAGGCGCATGAGCGACGCGGAAAAAATAGGGAACGAACAAACCGGCAACAACCTGACCAACTGCCAATACCGGCGCAGCAGGTCGGAAAAAACCACTACGCAAAGCAGCAAATTTTGGCCGGCCGCAAAAGTACACGTACCACCAGCCAATTGCGCGCGTTTAGCGGCGGCGGTTTTCGGCCGGCTGGCATTTCGTTGCGTAATGCCTATACTTCGCCCCAAAACCTTGCCCAGCGCTTACTATATGCCGATATCTGATTACGGGCCCCGGCCCGCGTTGCGTCTTGTTCGTGGTTTCCGGCTCGCCGGGCTTTTGCTTGGCACCGTTTCGCTGCTAACGGCCTGCGGCTCGGAGCCCACCGAAACCACCGCCACCAAGCCCGCCAAAGGCCCCAAGGCCACCGCCGACGCACCAGTCGCCCCCGAAGCTGCGCCGCTGCACGTGAGTGTTTTTCTGGAATACTCGGGCGGCATGAAAGGCTTTGTGCCGCGCGGCGGGGCCGACAAGCCGGCCACGGAATTCCAGCAGCGCATTGGTGCGCTTATCACCGAAACGCAGGTGAGCGGGGCCGTGGCCGAACGCAAATATTACCTCTGCGAGAACGCCGCGCCGCGCCCCGTGAAATTTGAGCAGTTGCGCGATGTGGTGCAGGGCGAAGTGAGCCAGGCCGCCCTTGGCACCGAGCTGCCGCAGATGCTGGAAGGCATTCTCAACCGGCCCAAGGCCGGGGAGGAGGTGAGCGTGGTGATTTCGGACTTCATCTATGGCCCGGCCCGCAAGTCGGACTTCTCCCAGCTGCCGAACCTGATTCGCACATCCATCGCACCCGTGAACCGGCAGCAGCTGGCCGTGGCGGTATTCGGCGAAACCTCGCATTTCTACGGCAGCTACTTCCCGGCCGTGAAAACGCCGGTGCAAAAGCGCACGCTCAACGGCGAGAAGGTGCCTTATTATGTGTGGGTGATTGGACCGCCCGCCCAGGTGGCGCGCTACGCGGCAGAGGTATTTCGGAACGCGCCGGCGCAGCAAGCCTTTTTCGGGTTGAAAACCAGCACGCCGGCCTTCGCCCCGCTGCTCACCAAGCTCACCGACCCGAAATTAAAGTCGAGCGGCGGCACCGTGTACGCCGACAATGACAAAAGCTTGGCCCTGAACCCGTCCGACGACCCGGTGGACTTTTCGGTGGGGCTTGATTTGAAGGAATTGCCCATTGCCTGGCAGCAGCCGGCATTTTTGGCCCAACATCTGCAAGTGCGCCTGCCCAACGGCCAGGCCAACCTGCTGCCCGGCTCGGTGCGCCCGCTCACCGAAGTGGAGCAAAGCGGCCAGCCCGTGCTGGCGCCTTACACCCACGTGGTACGCCTGCGCGTGAGCAAGCTGGCGGCCCCCACCGCCACGCTCACCCTGGCCCTGCCCGCCCCGGAAACGCCGGACTGGGTAGCCGCCTGGAGCACCGCCAACGACAACACGCCCGCCCCGCGCACCTTCGGCCTCGACCAGATTCTGACCGGCGTCCGCCAATCGTACCCAACCACCTTGCCGGCCGTATTCACGGTTCAGCTTCCGCTCAAAAACGACAAATAGAGACATGAGACGGCGAGAAGTGAGATAGGAGACAATCGTCGTTTTTATCTCGCCTCTCAGGTCTCACTTCTCACATCTCTAACCTTTTCCTATGCAAACCTTCTTCACCAGCCTGTATTCGGCTCTGATTTCCATCTTCCAAAGCCAGCGCCCGGCCGATTACGGCCTGTACAAAACCGACCTGTTTTCGCTCGTGGGCTGGAGCACGTTGGGCGTGAGTCTGTTGCTAGTGCTGGCCTTTTATTACGTATTCAACTCGGCTTTGCGCACGGGCATGTTCCGCACGCCGCACTGGGCCCTCACACTAGCGCTGGCCGCTGGCTTGGGCGTGTTTCTGGCCAACAGCCTCGGCAAAGGCCACGGCGCGGAAGTGAGCAGCTACCTGGGTTACTTCATGGTGGTGAACATGCTGGTGGCAGTGCTGTGGTTCCTGATTTTCTCGGTGCTGCTGAAGCGCTGGAGCACGTATGCGCGCACCACGCCGTTTGTGGGGCCGTTTTAATTGAAGTTTTAAGAGTTGAATGTTGAGGGTTGAGTTGAACAGGCAAGTTGCCTGGCATACTCCCCAACATTCCAACTCAGCACTCAACCTTCAAAACTCAACATTTCATGAAGCTATTCATCTTTGCCGTGGGCGGCACCGGGGCCCGCGTGCTGCGCTCCCTCACCATGCTGCTGGCCTCGGGCGTCCGCATTCCGAACTGCGACCAGGTGGTGCCCGTCCTCATCGACCCCGACACCCAGAACGGCGACGTGACGCGCACCGTGGCGCTGCTCAAGCGCTACGCCCGCATCCATGAGGCCCTGTACGGCGACGGCCAGAAGGAAAAAACCGGCTTCTTCAGCCAGCCCATGAACACGCTGGCCCACCTGAACACCAGCGGCGGCGGCGAGGAGCTGCGCGACTCGTTCGTGTACGACTTCGGCGGCATCAGCCAGCCCTTCCGCGATTACCTGAAATACAACGACCTCTCGGTGGAGACGCAGGGCCTGGTCGATTTGTTATTTACGCAGGATAGCCTCGCGGCCAACCTCGACGTGGGCTTCCGCGGCTCGCCCAACGTAGGTTCGGTGGTGCTCAATGCGGTGGTGCAGTCAAAGGAAATGCGCTACCTCGCCCAAAGTTTGCAGGATGGCGACCGGGCATTTTTCATCAGCTCCATTTTTGGTGGCACCGGCGCGGCCGGCTTCCCGCTGCTGGTGAAAAACCTGCGCGACGCCAACTCGCCGCTGGCCCACCCCGAAATCCGCCGCCGCCTCAAAGCCGGCGCGCTGGTGATGCTGCCTTACTTCAAGCTGCAGGACCCTTCGGCCGATGAGAAGGCCGGCGGCCAGGATTTCATCGACTCCAACACCTTCATTACGAAGACGAAAACCGCCCTTTCGTACTACGCCGACAACCTGCAAGGGCTGGAGGCCATGTACTACCTCGGCGACCAGCCCGGCCAGCCGCTGGCCAACCACCCCGGCCGCGCCGAGCAGCGCAACCATGCCCACCTGCTCGAAATGCTGGGCGCGCTCTCCATTCAGCATTTCATGGAAGTGCCCGATAACCAGCTCGACGGCAACCAGCCGCTCTACCACGAGTATGGCCTGAAAGCCGACAGCACCGACATCGACTTCGGCCAGCTGCCCACCGAGATGCGCCAGGAAGTGGCCCGCCCGCTCATCCAGCTGCACTACTTCGCCCGCTACTTCCTCAAGCACACCCCCGAAGATGCCAAAGCGCCCTACTACGAGGCCGGCGACCTCTCGGCCCAGCTGCGCAACAACCGCGCCCTGCGCGAGCTGACCGACTTTTTCGGCGAATACAACGAGTGGCTGCGCGAACTGGGCGTGAACCAGCGCCGCTACACCGCCATCCGCGCCGACGAGATGGATTTCAACAAAATGGTGTCGGATAAAACGGTCGAAACCGGCATTTTCAGCAAAGGCATTACCCCGGGTTTCTTCCGCGACGAGCTGACCAAAGCCGTGGGCAAAGACACCCTGAAAAACCCAACGGAGAATGAAGCGTTGCGCTGGGTGGTGAAGGCGTTTGAGGAGGCGACAGAGGAGATTCTGGACAAGAAGCTGCAGTATTCCTGATGAACGGGTGAATGGCTAGACTGCTGAATAGTTGAATTGGTTGAAGAATCCGGTCAACTCTTTTGGCTTGGATGTAATGCCTTAGCTATTGATTATTCAGCGGAACGTCAATTCAACAATTCGCCCATCCAGCAATTCAACAATAATAAATTAGATGGCTAAAATCCTGCGTTTGCACGATACCGGCTCCAGCACCCACGAGGGCTGGGGACCGACTGGTAAAATCGGCCCCCACGAAGTGGAGCGCCTGCTCGACCCGCAGGGCGGCCGCGCCGCTAAGGTGGCGGTTTCGATTCCCTCGCCCTTTGCCCGCATGCACTTGGTAGAGACGGCCTTGCGCTTCGTGACGCAGGGTGGTGCGGCTCAGGACTCCGTTTACCACCAACTGGTGAGCCACTTCTGGGATGTGTGGGAAATGGTGTTCAACTTCCACCAGCGCAAGCTGGCCAGCCAGCGCCTGCAAATCCGGGCCTGGCGCAAGGACGAGGAACTGGCCAAGCTGCGCGCCAATCCCGCCACCCGGCCGCTGGCCGATGTGCTGAGCCTCTACCTCGACGGCCGCTTCGCGAAGCTGACCGAGATGCACCTCATCTACTTCCCCGGCGCGAATGGGGTGCCGCAGCTCATCGGCGGCACTTCGCCGCTCACGCTGTTTTTCCCGGCCCCGAATGTGAAGCCGCTGCCGGTGCAGCGCCCGCAGGGAGGGGGCTACTATTTTGATAACCAGTACGTGCCGCTGGCCAACCGCGAAGCCGCTTTCCGCGACTACGTGTACCAGGAGTTCGTGGGTGACCCCGCCCTGACTTCGATGGCCCCGCTGGTGCGCGACACCCTGGACCGCGGCCAACTGCAGCGCTGGGCCATGGACGGCACCGCCAGTCTCAGCAATTTTCCCATCCTCACCGACGCCTCGAATAACCAGATTGACGTGGCCGGCGTGCTGCTGCGCGTGCGGCCCGACGAGGGCACCGTGCGCGGCTCCGACCTGTTCATCCGGCCCACGCGGGCGGGGGTGGCCGGGCCGCTGCCCATTGTGCTACGCCCGGGCCTGAAGGCCATCGGCAAGAAGTATTACAACGAAACGCTGTTTGCCGACAGCGGCGCCATCGTGCCCCTGACCGATGCCCGGCCGCTGAAGGAGCGCACGCTGCCCGGCCCGGAGCTGCCGTATCCGTACCTCACGGTGAACGACCTGCTGGAGGAAACCTTGCTGGCGGTGCCGTACGAGGTGGATGAGGCGAAGTTCTTCGTTGGCAACCTGAAAATTGCGCCCGGTTTCCGGCCCAGCAGCTGGCCGCTGCTGCCCATCAAGCCGGCGTATTTCGACTACTTCACGCAGCAGGATTTGGCCGAGCACCTTTCGCTGGAGCTGGAATCGGCCTGCATACGGGTGCGGCTGCGCATTCCGGTGAGCGGCGGCGACTACGTTGATTATGAGCGCGCTTACTACGACAACCCGCAGGGCGATGGCGTGGGCCGCCTGCGCGTGACCAACGTGGCGCTGTCGGTGTTCCCGTTCGTGAAAGTAGCCGACGCGCCGCAGTACAACGACTTCTACAAGGTCATGCTGGTGGATGCCAACAACATCGACCCGAGCATGGTGACCAAGAAAGTCGACCTGAAATTCTGGGCCAACGGCCACCAACTCAGCGATACCGGCACCGACCAAAGCGCCACCCGCTACGAGCGCACCCCCAAAACCAGCCAGGACGAAGGCAGCACCTACTACGAGGTGCGTGGCACCCATTTCGACTACCTCGAAGTGCTGAACCCGGCCCCGGCCGAGGGCCGTGCGCTCATCATCCCGCGCTGGGCCGAAGTGCGCCAGGGCACCAAGGAGTACCGTTTTGCCATCGACTTTGGCACCACGAACACCCACGTAGCCATGCAGGACAGCCCCGGCCAGGAGCCCAAGCCGTTCAGTTTCGGCGTGGCCGACTCGCCCGTGGTCCTGCTCAAAAAGAGCACCGCTGAGCCTGACCGCAGCGTATACGAGCGCCTGTACCGCGGCATCGACGACGACCCGGCCAACTTCGTACAAATCAAGCGCTGGCAGCAGTACCAGGAGCGCGAATTTGTGCCGCCGATTATCGGGGCCGATAGCTCGCCCTACGCCTTCCCGGCCCGCACCGCGACGTACGAGGCGGCCAACTATGCCACCCAGGAGCTGAGTGTGTTGGGCAACATCAACGTGGCCTTTGGCATCATAACCGAAGAGCAGCGCCGGCCGAACTACCACACCAATCTGAAGTGGGATAATTCGCTGAACATCGCCAACACCAACCGCGTACGGGCGTTTTTCAAGGAAATTCTGCTGCTGTGCCGCGCTAAGGTGGCGCTGAACGGCGGCAACCTTGCGGCCACGCAAATCACCTGGTTTGCCCCGCTGAGCTTCTCAACTTACCAGCGCAACCTTTACCAGCGCGAGTGGGACACGCTGTTCCACGACGTGTTCAAAACGACCAACTCCATGCCCTGCATGGTCGAGTCGACGGCACCGTACTACTACCTCACCCGCCGCAACATCGTGACGCTGGGACCGGGCGAAAACGCGGCCTTTATCGACATCGGTGGCGGCACCACCGACGTGCTGCTCTACGCCGACCGCAAGCCGGTGCTGAGCACTTCGTTCCGCTTCGCCGGCAATGACCTATGGGGCGATGGCGGCGCCGAAGTGCGCGGCTCGAAGGACAACGGCCTCGTGCGTTTCGGCGTGGCCGGGGTGCAAAGCGCGGTGCTTTCGCCCGCCGCCCGCCGGGCCCGCGAATACGTGCTGGTGGCTGAAAGCACCGATAATTTCGGCTCCGAGGACGTGGCCAGCTTCCTGTTCAACTACGACCAGTTGCTGGGTTTCAGCGAGCGGCTGCTGCGGGCCGAGCACCTGCGGGTGCTGTTTTACCTGCACTTCGGCGCGCTGATTTACCACGTGGCGCAGGTGACGGTGGCCAACGGCCAGCAACTGCCCCGCTACCTGTGCTTCACGGGGCGCGGCAGTCTCTATGTGCGTTTGCTGGCCGCCGGGACTAACCTGCAGCCGGTAGAGAAGCTGGCCCGCCTCATTATGGAAAAAGCCACCGGGCAGGCCGTGCCGGCCGATTTCCGCATCAAGCTGGCCGACGACCCCAAGCAAACCACCGCTAACGGCGGCGTGCTCGCCACCGGCCAGATTCCGCAAGACCCGCCCATGGTGCGCCCCGTGGGCGTGCTGCCCGACCCCGAGAACCCGCTGGCCGACAAAGGCGAGCACCACCTCGAAGCCGCCGCCGTGACCGACGAAATCAAGCAGGCCGTGCTGAGCAACGCCCGCGCCTGCCTCAAGCTGCTGCTCGAAGACCCCGAGCTGAAGCGCGTGCAGGCCGACCTGGGCGTGAAAAACGACCCCGGCCTGGTGATGAACACGCTGGAGCGCAGCCTCGGCGACTCGTTCAACCTCTACCGCCAGCAGTACGCTGACGTGCTGCGCGACGGTGATACCGTGCCCGAAACCCTGTTCTTCCTGCCGTTCAAAAACGCCCTGTATGAGCTATCCAAGGTGCTTCATGACGCGCAGCCGCTCAACTAGCCGCGTCGGCTCAGTGAGCCTGCTCCAGCCGGCCGGCTGCCCGCGCAAGGGCAGCCGGCCGTTGCTGCTATGTGCACTGTTGCTCGCGTTGCTGGTGCTTAGTGCCAGTCCGGCGGTGTGGGCGCAGGGTGCAGTAGAAAATGCTGCGCCTCGCACGGCTACTGACTCGACACTAACATCGAAAACCGCGACTCCTCCGCCGGCTACCAACTGGAGCACGGCATGGGCGGTGCTGGGCGGAGTCGTTATTGGCGCATTGGGCGCGTGGCTATTGGCACGGCGCATGGCGAAGCCGGAAGGTACGGCGCAACTTCCGACCAGGGGTGAGCCGGAAGTTCCAGCCAATCCTGCGCCGAAAGTGCCGGCTCAAAATGTGTGGAAATCGTCTGAAAACCAGGTTGCCAAATCGGCTGGTGCCGGCCCGTCTGCTGGTTCGGTCGCATCCGCTGCTCCTGCGGCGCTAGACCCGTCAACCGGTACGCCTACCGATGCCCCCGTCAAAAACGTGACGGCCCAGTCGCTGCGCGAAGTGCAGGGCGTGCCGAAACCCGCCAGCAAATCAGCGGCCGGCAACAAGAAAAACAAGCCGAATTTTAATTCCCGCAGTCCTGCGGCCAAGCCATCCGAGGTGTGGCCGCAGATTCCCCAACGCGCCCCCGCTATGAACCCGAACACGCCCACTGTGCCACCTGCCGCCGACCAACCGCTGGAAACCGGACAAACCCTGGAATGGGTTGCGCCAACCTCTACGCCGCCCGCCATTCAGGAGCTGATTGAGGCCAGTGCACCCGCGGCTGCCGATGCAGTAGCAGCTTCGCCTACTCCCAGCAACGGCCCTATGCACTACTACGCGCCGGCCCCCGACGTGCCCAGCATCGAGCACCGCAAGCTCAGCCCCAATCCGTTGCCGCAGATGCCGGTGCTCATTACGCTGCCGCACGCCGACGCTACTACGGCCCAGTTTTCGTTCAGCCCGCAGGCCGACCAGTCGCGCATTATCGGCAACGGGGTGCGCGAACTGAAGGAGTTTTTCCAGTTTGAGCTGCCGCCCACCGAGCAGTTCACCACCATCAAAAACCTGAAGCCCGGCAAGCTGGAAAAGCGCGATGAGGCCTGGCACGTGGTGCAGAAAGCCGAAATCGCACTGAGCTAGCTGTAGAGACGCATATTTGCGTCTCATCGTTGAACGTCCCCGTTGAACAAGCCCTTTGCCCGATGTCGACTGGCCTGTTCCGGTTGTTCAACGACGAGACGCAAATAAGCGTCTCTACAGTTCGTAGCCCCATTTTATGCTCTTAATTGAAATTCTCCTCATTCTGGCGCTTGTAGCCTGGCAGGCGCTGGTGTTTCTGCGCAACCGCCAGCTGGTGGCGCGGGTGCAGGCCATGTACCCGCTGGCGGGCGCGGTGGCGGTGCAGCCCATTGCCTACACCGCTGCCGAGCCGGACAAGAACTTCGCCATCCAATACGATGCGCTGATTACCCGCGACACCTCGCCGGAGTTCAGCCAAATCATCACCGATACCAACGAATACCTGCTGAACAACCGCGGCGCAGCGGCCGATTTTGGCATCCTGAAAGATATTTCGGAGCGCCACGCCGAGGCGCTGGATGAGGAAATTCAGGCCCAGATTGCCACGCCGTTGTATTTGGGCTTGTTGGGTACGTTCACGGGGGCCATTATCGGGCTGGTGTCGCTGGTCGGCAACCCGTTTGCCGACGTGACGGCGAACCCGAACACCGACACCTCGTTCAGCAACGGCGACGTGCAGCACTTCCTCGGCGGCGTGCTCATTGCCATGATTGGCAGCCTGTTTGGTCTGGCCTTCACGCTGGCCGGCAACCAGCTGCTGAAGCAGGCCCGTGCTGCCCGCGACCGCAACAAAAACGCCTACTACACCTTCCTGCAAAAGGCGCTGCTGCCCAAGCTGAACTCCGATATGCAGGCCGGCATGAGTAACCTGAAATCGGTACTCGATACGTTTAATGCCGAGTTTTTCAGCCAGATTCAGAACGACTTTTTCAGCAAAATCCACGAGTTCACGCCGCTCATCGCCAGCATCACCGAGAACGTGAGCGTGCAGAAGCGTTTCCTGGAGCAGTTGGAGAAAATCGGCTACTCGGAGCTGGCCAATGCCACCATCAAGGTGTTCGATAGGGTGGACGAAAGCGCTCAGACCTTCGAGAAATTCCTCGGCTACCAGCAGGCCCTGAACACGACCGTGGTGCACAGTAACGAAGCTGCCCAAACCATTGGCGCGCTGCTCAACCGCCTCACCGCGCTGGAGCAGGGCCTGGCCAGCGTGCCGCAATACCTGCAGCAGCACGACGATGCCCTGCGCCAGCAGGTGGCATTTTTCAGCCAGCACGGCAAGCTGCTGGTCGACCTGGGAGCGCAAATCCGCCAGGGCGTGAGCGAGGGCGTGCACCGCATGGATGCCGAACTCGACGGCCGCCTGCAGGAGTTGCAGAAGGAAGCCAGCGCCGCCCACGAGCAGTGGCAGCAGCATTTCCGCCGCCTCAATCAGGACAACATCTATCAGAAAATCACCGAGTACCTCAATCCCTTCACCCAACTCCCGGCCCAGCAGAAGGACCTCAACGTGCTGCAGGAGCGCCAGGCCAACCTGGCCGCGCAAGCCATGCAGCGCATGGAGGCCCGGCTGCTGGCCGATACCCAACTGCAGCAGCAACTCTTGCAGCAGGTGGACCGCACCAATAAGGTGCTGGAGGAAATCACCAAGCCGAATTGGTTTCAGCGGAATATCTTGGGGAAAAAGTAGCATGAAGAAACCGTAAAAGGGAAGGGTCATGCTGAGCGCAGTCGAAGCATCTCTACCGCAGTAGTAAATGAATTGGGTTGTGCAGTAGAGATGCTTCGGCTGCGCTCAGCATGACCGTTCAAAACTTGGTTTACACCATCAGAACCCACATTATGAAAGAGAGCAAGGACTTCTTCTGGCCCAGCTACGTGGACCTTATGACGGCCTTGTTCCTGACCATGCTCGTGCTGTTCGTACTCAGCTACAAGCTGTTCAAAGACAAGCAGCGCGACAACGACAAGCTCATTTACGACCTGAAGGTGCAGGTGCAGGAAAAGCGCAAGCTCGACGAAATCAAAGCCGCGCTCAAACGCCTCGAAAGCAATTATTTCGAGTATAACCCCACTTATAAGCGCTACGAGTTGAAATTCCCGGTCACCTTCGCGCCCAAAAGCGACGTGCTGCCCTACGAGGCCCAGGCCCCGCTGGTGAAGGCCGGCCGCTTCCTGCTGAGCCAGATGCAGGCCATCAAAAATGATGATAAGGTGCAGTACCTCATTGTGGTAGAAGGCCGCGCCGCCAAAGACCTACGCTACCCCGCCAACGACCCCCACAACCTCGACGGCCCCGCCGTGCGCCAGCTCAGCTACAGCCGCGCCCTGAGCGTTATTCGGCTCTGGGAGCAGGCCGGCCTGCGTTTTCCCGCCAACCTGGAGGTGGTGGCGGCGGGCAGTGGCTTTCGCGGGGCAGGCCGCTACACCGGCAGCCAGGAGGCGCTGAATAAGCGGTTTATTATCCAGATTCAGCCCAAGATTGGGTCGATTGGGAAGTAGGCTGCTATCTGTCTCTTGAGTAAGAGTTGTTAAATCGTGACTCCTGTTGCACATCCGTGCACCCATACGGCAGTGCATCCGCTCATCAATAGAAGCAGTAAATACCCAAATGCTTTGGTCAAAAGTCTTTTGTTAAAACCGAAAGCAATACTCCATAATCCTGCATTGCCGATAATTGCTATTGGAAGCAACAGCATGAGTGTAAGCGTCTCCACGGCGCGGAAGTGAATTCCTTCCCTGTGGTTAAAATCGAGTAAGACCCAGATAAAGAATAAAATATTTATTCCCAATACGAACAAAAACGAACGGGAGAAGATGAATGCCATTGTTAGTAGAGCACACCAAATGTATTTGTAAGCATATTAGCGGCCGCAAGCATCTGCGTGATTGTTGAAATACTTCCGTTCAAGCGCGCAAAATTTCTTCAATTGCCGCCAATTCTTCCGCACTGAACGCCAGATTCTCCAGGCATTTTAGCGAGTCATCCAGCTGCTCGGGCCGGCTGGCTCCGATGAGCACAGACGTAACCCGCTCATCCTTCAGCAGCCAGGCGAGGGCCATCTGGGCGAGGCTTTGTGAACGGGTTTGGGCGAGGTCATTGAGGCGGCGGATTTTATCCAGCCGCTCGGGCGTGAGGCTGTCTTCGGTGAGGAAGCCCACGCCTTTGGCCACGCGCGAGTCGTCGGGGATGCCGTGCAGGTACTTATCCGTTAGCAGGCCCTGGGCCAGGGGCGAGAACGGGATGCAGCCCACGCCTTCGTCGCTCAGCAGGTTGAGCAGGCCGTCTTCCACCCAGCGCTCGAACAGCGAATATTTGGGCTGATGGATGAGGCAGGGCGTGCCCAAGTCGCGTAGGATTTGGAATGCCTCGGAGGCTTCGGCGGGGCGGTAGTTGCTCAGGCCCACGTACAGGGCCTTGCCCTGGCGCACAAAGAGGTCGAGGGCAGCCATGGTTTCGGCCAGGGGCGTGTCGGGGTCGGGGCGGTGGTGGTAGAAAATGTCTACGTAATCCAGGCCCATGCGCCGCAGGCTTTGGTCGAGGCTGGAAACGAGCTGTTTTTTGGAGCCCCACTCGCCGTAGGGGCCGGGCCACATGTGGTAGCCGGCTTTGGTCGAGATGATAAGCTCGTCGCGGTGGCCGGCGAAATCCTCCCGCAAAATCCGCCCGAAATTCTCCTCGGCCGAGCCGGCTGGCGGGCCGTAGTTGTTGGCCAGGTCGAAGTGCGTGATGCCGCGGTCGAAGGCCCGGCGCAGGATGGCGCGGGAGGTGGCCAGCCGGTCCACATCGCCGAAATTGTGCCACAGGCCCAGCGAAAGGGCCGGCAGCTTCAGGCCGCTGCGGCCGCAGCGGCGGTAGGTCATTTCCTGGTAGCGGGTGGGGGCGGGCTGGTAGGGCATGAGCGGGTTGGGGGCGTCTGTCATTGCGAGTGGAGCGCAGCGGAACGCGGCAATCCGTCCTCTCCATGCGACCAGCCATTAAAATGTGATAAACCTTCCAACAATAATAAGCCCTGACACCGTTGCTGGCGTCAGGGCTTATCACATTGTCAGGGTGGTCGCTGAGAACAGGCTGGATTGCTTCGCTACGCTCGCAATGCCAGCCCCGCGCCCTGACGCCTAGTACCGGCGGTTCACGCAGTTCAGGTCCTCAAAGGCCTGCTTAAGGCGTGCCACGAAGGTTTCTTCGCCTTTGCGCAGCCATACGCGCGGGTCGTAGTACTTCTTGTTGGGCGAGTCGGCGCCGCTGGGGTTGCCAATCTGGCCCTGCAGGAAGCCTTCGTTCTTCACGTAGTAGTCCTTGATGCCTTCCCAGAACGCCCACTGCAAATCAGTGTCGATGTTCATTTTGATGGCGCCGTAGCTGATGGCCTCGCGGATTTCCTCCTGCGAAGAGCCCGAGCCGCCGTGGAACACGAAGTCGATGGGCAGGGCCTCCTGGATGTTGTGCTTCTGGCGCAGAAACTCCTGCGAGTTGTGCAGAATCTTGGGCTGCAGCTTCACGTTGCCGGGCTTGTATACGCCGTGCACGTTGCCGAACGCTGCCGCGATGGTGAAGCGCGGGCTGATGGCGCTCAGCTGCTCGTAGGCGTAGGCCACTTCCTCGGGCTGGGTGTAAAGCTTGCTGGAGTCCACGTCGGAGTTGTCGACGCCGTCTTCCTCGCCGCCGGTCACGCCGAGCTCAATCTCCAGCGTCATGCCGATTTTGGCCATGCGCTCGAGGTAGCGCTTGCAGATTTCGATGTTCTCCTCAATCGGCTCTTCCGACAAGTCGAGCATGTGCGAGCTGTAGAGGGGCTGGCCGTGCGTCTGGTAATACTTTTCACCGGCATCGAGCAGGCCGTCAATCCAGGGCAGGAGCTTTTTGGCGGCGTGGTCGGTGTGCAGCACCACGGGCACGTCGTAGAGGGCCGCCATCTGGTGCACGTGGTGGGCGCCCGAAATGCCGCCCGCAATGCTGGCCTGCTGCTTGTCGTTGGGCACCGACTTGCCAGCGAAAAACTGCGCGCCGCCGTTCGAGAACTGCACCATCACGGGCGAGTTCAGGGCCTTGGCGGCTTCGAGCACGCCGTTCACGGTGTTGGTGCCGGTCACGTTCACGGCGGGCAGGGCGTAGCCGTTGGCCTTAGCATTTTTGAAAAGCGCCTGCACTTCGTCGCCGTGCAGCACGCCGGCGCGCAGGCCGGAAAGGGTTTGGTCAGCCATAAAAAGGGGTTGTGCGGCTAGGCCGCGGTGGGAGGGAATGGCAAAAGCAAGCGTGCGAACCCGGGCCGGGCCGCGCGTGCAAAGTACGGGCCGCCCCGCCGAACCTGAAAGCCCCGCGCTCAGCCAAGCCAGCGGCCCGGGATGCGCAACGCCGCGCCGCTGGCAGGTGGCCAAAAAAACAGAGGCTGGCCGTTGCAGCGGCCAGCCTCTCAGCACCAATTCACACGCACACTTTTACTTGATTTTCAACAGGCAATATAAGCCGGGTTATCGGGGCGGCAATGCCGGCCCGCAAAAAATACGGGCTCAGGCAGCATCTTCCAGCGTCAGGGTCATCACGCGGCTCAGGCTGTGCGCGCCCAGGGCCGAAGTGGCCTGCAAATGATAGGGATAATCGCCGTGGGGCAGGCACAAGCCGCGCAGGTTGAGCTGGATGCGGTGCTCGCCACTGCCGAGGCCCTTGCGCACCACGGCGGCCATTTTGCGGCCCAGCGAATCGAAGATTTCGAGGCGCACATCGGCCGGGTGCAGCAGGGTAAAGGGAACGTAGGTTTCGCCGTCGTGCGGGTTGGGAGCATTCTGGCCCAGAATCAGGGGCGCGACTTCACGGTCGAAGTACCGGGCCGACGGAAGGCTGGCCAGGCGCGGAAATGGCACGAGGCTGGGTTCCGGCGTGGGCAGGCCGGCCTGAGAAGAATTGAAATCCATGCAGAAGCGAGTAAGCGTGCGCGATAAGCGGCCGGCAAATGGTGGGAAGAAGCTATTTCGATATAAATAAAATGAAGTATTTAACCCTGCGGAACCAGAAATCGACAAAAGGTGCACCCGGCTCGGCCAATGCCAATCTGGGCGGCGCCAATGGTTTTGGGGGCTTGCGTGGTGCCTGGCCGGGCGCGCTTTCGCGGGCGCGCCAGCGGCCGGCTGCCAGAAGGCGGCAGGCGGAGCCGACTTGGTGGCATAGGGTGGGCCGGTTGGTCGGTGCCGACGCGGCCATTGGGCGATTGCGCACGGCTTTGGCCGGCCTGGTGCGCACCTTCGAACCGGCAACCCTACCGCACCGGGGCAGGCGCCGCAAACCATTCCCTTTTTCCTGTATCTCCTCATGGCTTCAACCTTTGCCCGCTCGTTTTGCGCCCTGGTAGTCGTGGCCGCCGGGCTGTCCGCCCATCCGGTTGCCGCCCAGATGCGCGATGCTGAAACGCCCACGCCCCGCACCTGGCCCGTGGTGCTGGCCCAGCCGCTCACCGATTCCGGCGCAGCGCTGCTACAGGAAGTATCGGCAGCCGTGGAGCTGCTGCCCGAGCAGATTACCGCCACCCGCCGCGTGCAGACCGATGCCGCCGAAGCCACGGCCCCGGCCATTGCCCGCCGCGAAATCGCCGTGGCGCTCACGGCCGCGCAACTGGGCCGGCTGCGGCAGTGGCAGGCGGCGCATCCGCAGCAAGCCGCGCAGCTGGGCTTGCCCGCGCAATTCTGAGCCTGGCCGCGGCTGCTCATTCCGTTTCCTCTCACCTCTTTTCCTCCATTTATGTCCCGCCTCGAAGACGAAACCCAGGACCTGTTGCGTTCGGTGCTCAAAGCCGATGAATATGCCCGCCTGCAAGCCCAGCAAACCGCTCAGAAACGCGCCTACCGCCAGGGCCGCCGGCCCAAGAAATAGCCCCGTCCGGGGTCGGCCAGCTTGTTACCTATCCACTTATCATTAACCCCGCTATTATGAAACGCCGCGTGTATAAAACCCTGCGCCGCATTCTGCGCCGCCATCTTATTGCTTCGACGCAGCTTATTCCGCGCCGGCGGCTGAGCGCAGTGTACGCCAGCGGCATCGAGCGGGCCGAGCTGTATTGCGACGTGGAACGCACGTTTCGGGTGCAGCTGGATGATGCGGAGCTGCAACGGGTGGAGACGTTTGGGGCGCTGGCGGCCTACGTGGTGCGCTGCCTGCCAGCGGCGGCGTAAGGACGAAGAGTGAGCAAACAGAACGTCATGCAGAGCGCAGCGAAGCATCTTTACCGCGCAATGCAATCAGAAAAAAAGGTTTACTGGTGGCGGGCAAGATGCTTCGCTGCGCTCTGCATGACGTTCTGCTTATTCACTTCTTACTTCTGCTTGCTCCTTTCCCGCTACAGCCGTTTCAGGCCGGCGGTGGCGGCGGCATCGCCGGGGCGGATGAGCAGGGCTTTGGTGTAGAGGGCGCGGGCTTCGGCTTTTTTGCCGAGGTTGAAGTAGGCCCAGGCCAGCGAGAGGTTGGAGTCGTAGTCGAAGGGGTATAGGTTGACGACGCGCTCGAAGTAGCGGGCGGCCGGGGCGTAGGCCTTGCGGTTGAGGAAGATGACGCCGGTCCAGTAGTTGGCCTGGGTGTTCTGCGGGTCAATTTTGAGGATGCTCTCGTAGGTGGTGAGCATGCGGTCAATCTGGCCCAGCGCGTTCAGGGGCTTGATGAGGCCGAGCTTGGGCTCGATGGCGTAGGGGCGCTGCTCCACGGCTTTCTGGTAGTGAGCGGCGGCGGCGGTGTAGTTTTTGGCCAGGAAGTAGAGCCAGCCCAGGCGCAGGTTCTGCTCGTAGGTGCCCGTGTAGATGGCGCGGATGGGCGCGATGGCCTCGGCGTAGTCGGCCTTGGCCTCGGCCGAGTAGCTGCTGGAAAAGGCGGCCGACTGCTCGGCCTGGGCCTGGGCGGCGGCCGGGGCAGCGCCCACGAGGGCCACGGCGAGGGTCAGCTTTACCAGGTCCATGCGAGAGTCGTGCTTAAAGATTGGAGCGAATAATAGGTGCCGTTGAAGGCGTCGCGGCGGCGTTCGGTGCTGCCGGCCAGGCGCAGCGAGAGCTGCTTCGGCAGCAAAAATAGCAGGCTGGCCCCGGCGCGCTCGCGCACAGGGTCGAGCAGGTTATACACGTAGGTGCCATCCACTTCGGCCAGCACGGGCACCAGGCCCAGGCCGCCGTAGGCTTCGGCCCAGACGCGGCGGTGCAGCCGGCCGCCCGCGCCAAATACGCCATTGGGGTAGCTGCGGCCGGCCGAGCGCACCACGCTGGCCCTTCCGAAACCATAGAGGCGCAGGTTGCCGAGCGGGTACACGGTCAGGCGCAGGTCGGTTTGGGTGCGGGCGGTGTCGGTGAGGGTGCCGGCGTAAAAGCCGGCCTGCACCGTGTAGTAGGGGCGGGTGTAGGCGAGGGCCGCGTAGCCCATCTGGCCGATGGGGCTCTCGCGGCGGCCCAGGTCGCTGCTGAGGACATGGTAGCCGGCCAGCGCCCGCCAGCGCGGGCTTAGCTGCACGGCCAGCAGGGCGTGGTACTGGTTCTGGCGGATGCGGTAGCGGCGGTCGAAGCCCCGGCGCTCGATGTCGGGCTGGTCGAGGCTTTGGCTGAAGTGCGTGAGGTTCTGGGTGAGGCTGACGCGCGGGCTGAGCCGGCTGCTGAACCCCAGCCGCCCAAAAGCCGATGGCCCCCGGTGAAACGTGTTGGGGAATTGCGCGCCGCCTTCCACTTCCACCCCGGTCAGCAGCCGGAAGCCGGCCAGGTGCAGGGGGCGCCGCAGCGAGTCGGGCAGGGCGCGGGCCAGCAGCGCGGCCGGGCCGGGCTGGTTGAGCTGCAGGTAGGCCAGCGTGAGGCCGTAGCGGGCCAGGGTATCGAGTGGGTTGGTGTGCAGGGCGGTGCCGTACTCGCGCAGGGCCGCGGCCGGCCGCTCGCGGTGCAGGGCCGCCTGGCCCCGGTAGCGGTGCAGGGCGGGGTAGTCGGAACCGAGCTGCTGCGCCGCCCGCACAGCCGAATCGAGCGCCGCCCAGCGCCCGCGCGCGGCCAGCGCCGCAAACACGCTGTCGGCGTAGCGGAAATCGGCCAGCGTGGGCGGGGCAGGGGCGAGGCGGGGCAGGGGCTTTTCGGGGGCGACTACGACCATCGAATCGGGCAGCGGCGCCATCAGTTCCGAAGCCGAGCGTAGCGTGGAATCGGGCCGGACGGCAGGTGCCTGGGCGCGGCCGGCCGGAGCAGCGGCGAGGAGCAGCACCAGCAGCAGCAGGAATGTCGCGCGGACTCTGTCGTCCGCGTCGCCGCGCCATTTGCTCAGCCCTGATGGCGCGGCGGCGCGGGCTTCAAAGTTCGCGCTACGTGAAGCGTGTGCGGCCATCATGCGTTCGGCTGGCTAAAATGCAAGGAAACCTCCTGCCCCTGGCGCCGCACGCGCAACCCGGCCAGCATCCCGTCGCGGAAAGTCAACTCGGCGGCTTGGGTTTCGCGCTCGCGGCCGAACCAGGCCACGGCCACGCGGCTGCGCAGCACCACGGTGCGGCCGGCGGTCGGCGCGGCAGCTTCGGCAAGCGCGAAAGTGGGGCGCACGAAGCGGTAGAAGGGAGCCAGCACGTCCTGCGCCCAGGCCAGCGCGGGCTGGCGCACGATGCTCAGCGGCAACTCATCGTGGGTGGTTTGGCCCGGCAGCAGGGCCAGCGGCACCCGGTAGGCGGCCAGGTAAAACGCGTAGAGCCACGAGCTTTCGTCGCCATAAAACGCCGTGCAGTAGAATACCGACTCATCGCCGCCGAAGTACAGCACCGCGCTCGTGGCCTGGCAGCGCAGGTAGCGCAGGTTGTAGGCATCGGTAAAGACTTCCCAGCGTTGGGATGGGCCTTCGGGCGCGGCGGCCGACCGCACTTCCAGCGCGTAACCGGGCGGCAGGCGCAGGGCCTGGCTCAGGGTGCGGCTAAAGGCGGGCGGGCGCACGGTTTCGCCGGCCACGGGCACAGTGAAATGCTTTAGCTGTGCCAGGCTGGGCTGCATAAATGAGGGCCCAGACGTTTTGGCTGACGTTTTCGAAACGTAGGAAGACGCGTCCGAAACGTAGGAAGGTGTTTTCGAAATGTAGGAAGGCGTATCCGAAACGTAGGAAGGCGTATCCGATGCGTAGGAAGGCGCATCCGAAACGTAGGAAGGCGCATCCGAAACGTAGGAAGACGCGTCCGATGCGTAGGAAGGCGCGTCCGAAACGTAGGAATCGTCTTCCAATGAATAGGAAGGAGCTTCTAATGCATTGAAAAGTCCGTTCAAGACATTGGACGCGTCCTTCCTGCCTTCGGCCACAAAATAGGCCAATGGGTACGCCAGCGTGCGCGAGCCCACGTAGGGCGTGGCCTGCACCTGGAAGTGCAGGTGCGGCTCGGGCGAGCGTCCCGACGAGCCGCAGGTGCCGACGATGTCGCCGCGCCGCACGTGGTCGCCCACTTTCACCGGCACCGAGTGGGCGCGCAGGTGCGAGAGCTGCGTGAACAGCCCCGGCGCGTGGCGCAGCACCACGGTGTTGCCCCAGTTCTGGGTCAGGTTCACTTCGCCGATGGCGTTGTCTTCGAGGTGCTGAATGACTTCTTCCACTACGCCGTCGGCGGGGGCCAGCACGGGCTTGTTGTAGGCGTAGTAGTCGCTCAAACTCAGGCCCAGGCCCTGGTAGGTGCGGCCGTCGGCATCGGCAATGGCGAAGTCGAGGGCCGCGCCCCAGTCGCCGAGGTGGGTGGGACCACCGTCGGCGTAGCCCTGCGTGCAGGTCCAGGTGCCCAAAAAGGGGAGGGTGAGGGCCACCGCGCCCTGGTGGGCCAGCCGCACGCGGTCGGTGGCATAGGCGTAGAGGTTGCGCTCGGGCGAGTAGCGTTGGATGGGTGTGAGGACCAGCCCGCCACCAGCCCGCTGGCGCAGCAGCAGCACGTACAGGAACAGCAGCGCCGTGGTGCAGTAGGGCAGCGACAGCGCCGGCAGCCCCAGCTTGTCGAGCGCGGCCGTGAGGGCCGCCAGCGCCAGCACCGTCACGGGCACGCTGGCCAGGGCCCAGCCGTAGCTCGTGCCCGAGGGTATCACAAACACGCTGCCCACGGCAATGGCCGCGATGATGTAGTTGGCGCCGAGGTTGTATTCACTGAAACTGCCCGGCACGGTGCCGTTCAGCCAGGCCAGCCCCACGGCCGTGGCAAACGCCAGCACCGAGAGCGTGAACGCAATGCGCGAGTGCCACAGCAGCCCCAGCGCCACCAGCAGCCCGGCCGCCGCGCTGTCCTGAAACAGCACCGAGCCCAGCGCCCGCAGGTAGGTGGCCAGCAGCGGCGGCCAGGGCCAGTCGCCCACCCAGCGGGCGGCCGCCACCAGGCGCGGCCCGCCCAGGGCGTAGGCATCGTTCAGCCAGTACACGCTGGTTTCGCCGGCCGGCAGGTGCAGCAGGGGCGCGCCGCCCAGCATCAGCAGCCAGGTGGTGGCCACGAAGGGCAGCGACAGCGCCGGCAGCCCGCGTCCGCCCAGCCAGCCGCCCAGGGCCACGCTCAGCAGCAGCGCCACGCCCGCGCCCACCACCACCAGCCCCGCCAGTGCCCACCCCGGCGGGTAAAACGTGGCCAGCGCCAGCCCCATCAGCAGCGCGTTGAAGCTGTAGGCGCCGGCATCCGTCCATTCCCGGTTGAAGCCGCCCAGCCGCGCCCCGGCCACCGCCAGCGCCGCTGCCGCCAGCCCCGCCACGCCCGCCGTGGGGTGCGCGAAGCTCACCAGCAGCAGCACGCCCGCAAACCCCAGGTGCTGCGAGAAGAACAGCATGGCGTAGGTGCGGAGGAGGGGACGGAAGAAGGAGACGAAGAAGGTTGGCATTGGTCGTGGGAAGACCATTAGGGTAAAGCGAAAGATAATCGAAGTAGGGGCGGGGCTTGCCCCCGCCCGCCCGTTGGCACAAAACCAACGAGTCTGTTCAACGACGGGCGGGGGCGAGCCCCGCCCCTACCTTAGGTGTTCCGGCACCTGCTCCAACTGCTGCAAATACTCCAGCGTTTCGGCGGCGCGGATGAGGTGCACCGCGCCGGCTTGGTCGAGCAGCACCACGTTGGGGCGCAGGTTGATGAACTGCTGCCACTGGCTCATGTTATACGCGCCCACTTTGTGCACCACCACCTGGTCGCCGGGCGCGAGCAGGGGCAGGCTGATGCTGGCGCGCAGCTGGTCGATGTTCATGCAGAGCGGGCCGTAGAGCACGGTGGGCTCGGTGTGGTCGGAGAAGGTTCGGGCGGGGCTGATGTGGTGGTCGTACCAGAAGGAAGTGAACAGCAGGTTCACGCCAAAGTCGAGGATGGTGGCGCGGCGGCCGTCGGCCAGGCGCTTGTTGGCCAGCACCGAGCCGATGAGCGAGCCCGCGTCGTCGACTAGCGCGCGGCCGGCTTCCAGTACCAGCAGCGGCCGCTCGTCGGGCGCGAAGCCGGCAGCCAGCAGCGCCCCGGTAATGGCCTCGGCGTATTCATCGATGCCGGGCACGGTGTCAGTGGCGGGCAGGTAGGCCCCTTTCAACGTGTTGGTCGAAGGGAAGCCGCCGCCCAGGTCGAGGTAGTGCACCAGCGTGTGCAGCTCGCGCTGGCAGCGCAACGCCAGCGCCGCCAGCTTGGCGGCGGCCGTGGCGTAGGCGGCTGGTTGCAGCACGTAGGTGCCGATGTGGCAATGCAGCCCCACCAGCTCAAGCTGGCCCGAGGCCACCACCCGGCCCAGCGCCTGCCAGGCCTCGCCGTTTTCCAGGTTGAAGCCGAACCGGTCCCACTGCGGGTGCAGGCCGGCATCGAGGTTCACGCGCAAAGCCACGCGGGGGCGCGGCGCGCGGCCCTCGGCCACGGCCAGCAGCAGGTGCAGCTCGTCGGCATTGTCGAGGTGAATCACAGCATCGACCTCACAGGCCCGCTCCAAATCGGCGCGCCGCTTGCCGGGGCCGTTGAAGAGGATGTGCGGGCCGGGCACGCCGTTCAGCAAAGCCTTTTCCAGCTCCATGCCGCTCACCACCTCGGCCCACGCGCCCTCCTGGTGGAAGGTGCGGCACACCGCGTTCAGGTAGTTGGTTTTGTACGACCACGCCAGTTGCACCGCCGGGTAGCGCGTGGCAAAGGCCCGCTGCACCGCCTGGTAGCTGCGCCGCAGCTGCCGCTCGCTGATGATGAACAAAGGCGAGCCGAACTGCGCCACCAACTCGGCCACACGCACGCCGTCGAGCGTTTCCACGGCCGGCGCGCCGGCCCGGGGGCCAAACTTGCCCGGCAGGCCACCCGTGAGCTTGCGGAGAGTGGGACGTTCGTAGGGTTGTTTCATGGAGGGGGAAGCAGAACGTCATGCAGAGCGCAGCGAAGCATCTTGCCCGCAGCAAGTAATCAATGATGTGCGCACGATTGGGTTAGTGGTAGCGGGCAAGATGCTTCGCTGCGCTCTGCATGAAGTTCATTTAATGACCGGTCAAAGTTCGCCCAGCGCGGCCACTTGCTGGAAGGCAGTGTGGTCGGTAATCAGGTCCCAGGCGTAGCGCACGAACATTTTGCCCACCGCGTAGCCCTCCATCACCGGCACGGGCAGGCTCAAGGCCAGGCGGAGCAGGGCGGCGGGCTGGTTCTGGCCGGCGGCGGCCGTGAGGTACACCCAGGCCGGAAAGCGCGGGTTGATTTCAAGAATCACCAGCTCGTCGGCGGCTGTGCGCAGCAGTTCCAGCTCGAAACCGCCGCGCCACTTCGTGGCCTCGGCAAAGCGGCGGGCCAGGGCCAGCAGGGCTTCGTCCTCCAAAGTGATGCCGGCCCAGGCCTTGCCCTTGTCGGTGATGGTAAGCTTGCGCATGGGCACCGCGCTCAGCGCCCGGCCGTGGCCGTCGCCCAGCCCGGCGATGTTGATTTCCTGGCCCGCCACGAACTGCTGCGCGATGAGCGGCACGCCCCACTGGCCGCTCAGGCGCAGAAAAGCCTGCTCGGCCTGGGCCAGCGAGTGCACCACGGCGGCGTCGTAGTAGCGGCCCTTCAGCACCAGCGGCCAGCCCAGGGCCTCGGCGGCGGCGGGCAGCTCGGCAATGTCGAACAGGGGCTGGCTAGCTGGCACCCGCAGCCCGTGCGCGGCCCCGAAGGCGGGCAGGTTCAGCTTGTCGCGGGCTTCCAGCTGGGCCAGCGTGGGCAGAAACGTGCGGATGCCCAGCGCCCGCAGCGGCGCTTCGAGCTTGATGAAGTTGAACAGCTCGGCATCGAAGTTGGGGATGAGTACGGCCACGTCCTCCTGTTCCTGGATGTAACGCAGGCGCTCGAGCAGCGCCGCCGTGCCGGCCGTGGGGTAGGGCAGCTGGTAGGTTTTGTCTACCAGCTCGCGCAGGTAGATGCCGGGCTCCAGTGCCTCGTAGCTCAGGCCGATGATGCGCAACTCGAAATCGGGGCTTTCGCGCAGGGCGCGGATGACGGCCACGCCCGGGCCGGGGCTGTCGGTGGCATTGAGGCCGGTGACGGCCACCGTGAGGCGCGGCCGCGAGGTGGGAAGGGGCACGGTAGGTTAAGCTAGCAGGTTGAAATCGCGCAGCTGGGCCAGCAGGTCGTCCCAGTCTTTTTCGAGCTGGCCGGGGGCCACGTCGTAGCGTTCCAGAATGTCGGCCTTGATGGCGGCCGCATCCTGCCCGGCGCGGGCGCGGGCCAGAATATCAGCCGCCAGCGGGTTGGCCGCGAACGAGTCGCCGGTAGCGGGGTTGAAGAGGAAGCCGGCCTCGCTGGTGGCAATGTTGGGTTTAAGCTTCATGCGGGAGGAAAGGTAGGGGCGTTGCCAGGCATGGGGCTACGGCATCACCTCCACCCAGCCCTTGAAGCGGCGGCCGTCGGTGTACGTCACGAGGTAATAGTACAGCCCGCCCACGCCCTGGCCCGCCCACTTGAAGCCCCGCTCATCGGACTTGAACACCGGCTGGCCCCAGCGCGAGTAAATAACGATGCCAGCAAATTTGCGGTCGCAGAAATCGAGCGGCAGGTCGGGCATGTAAAAGGCGTCGTTATAGCCGTCGCCGTTGGGGGTGATGACGTTGGAGGGCACGAAGGGCTTGGGGTCGGGCACGGGGTCGACCACGAAGCGCACCACGCGCTCCTGCGGCAGGGGTTCGCAGGGGCCGGTTTCGGTCAGCTTAAAGCGCACCAGCAGGCCGTTGCTGGTGCCGGTGGCGGCCACGGCCCCGCAATCGGGCGTCCACACAAACTCGGCCGTGGCGCGGCCCGGGCCGTTTTTGGGCGTGAAGCGCATGCTGGCGGCGGCCAGGTCAAAGCCATCGCCCACGGCCGTTAGGGCCAGGGCATTTTTGTCGGCATCGGTGCCCAGCAGGCTGGCCGCATACGATTGGCCGAGGACGATGTGCACCACCGCCGCGTTGGCATCGGACGCCGGCAGCGGCGCGGCCGGAAACGTACTGCTGAGCACCGGCGCGGCATTGGGCGGCTGCGTGGCCGTGAAAGCCACCCGCAGCGTGTCGTGCTTAGGCAGGCTGCAGCCGTTGTCGGCCACAATCACATCGAGCAGAAACACCTTGCCCTTGGTATCGACGCAGTCCGGAAAGCAGAGCGTGGCCGTGAGCGTATCGGGCTGCCCCGAAGCGTGCACCGTGCCGCTGGTGCGGGTGGTGAAGGTGGGCAGCTGGCCCGTAAAATTCACGGCGCGGGTGCTCATGGTAAGCATCGAGCCGGGGTCGGGGTCGGTGTAGCGAATGCTGAGGCAGCGGTTGCCGTTGGGCACCAGGCGCAGGGTGTCGCGTCCGAAGCGGTAGGGCTGCGTGGTGCCCGGCATCGTCACCTGCAGCTTGGGCGGCTGGTTGGTTGGGCAGTTCACCACCAGCAACTGGAAGTCGCGGCGGGTTTCGCCAATCTTCACGCGGTTGCGGTACTCCGAGCAGCGCACGCCGAACACGAACAGGCCCAGGTCGGTGGCGCGCACCGTGAGGCGGCCCGTGCGGGCATTCACCTGCAGGGTGGGGGCGCCCGGTATCTGGTTCTGCTCGCTCAGGCCGGCCTTCCAGGTCACCAGCGAGTAGGGGGCCGCCACGGCCTGGCCGGGGTTGGGGTTGGCCGAGGTGGCGTGGCCGTTCAGGGGCGTCACCATGTCGTAGGCCAGCGAGTCGCCGTCGGGGTCCTGGCCGCCAAAATCGTAGTAAAACAGTTCGCCCCGGCAGGCGTAGTCGCTCAGGGGCGGAAAAATCTGGGGCGTCGAGTCGATGAACGGCTGGCCGTTGCGCACCACGGCCGGAAACTCCAGGTAGAACGTCTGGGCCGCCGCCCCGGGGTTGATGATGTTGCTGATGCTGGCGTTGCGGCAGCAGTTTTCCACGGCCACGTAGTAGCCGGTCGGGTTGGTAAAGACCGTGGGATTCAGCGAAAAGTCGCTGGTATACACCAGCTTGCGCGTGCTAAGCGAGCCGATGGAGCAGGCCGGGCTGGTGTACTGCACGTAGGTGCTGCTCCCCAGGGGCATCACCACATCGGTAATGCGCTGGTTGGTGCCCTTCACGAAGATGCCAGCCGGCAGCGTGGGCCGAATGGCCCCCTCGTCGCCATAAATGGCATCGAAATATAAATTGAGCGTGAGCCTGTACGTGTTGCCGGTTTTGTGCTGCAAATCGAGTTCGCCGCCCACAATGTGCGTAGCCGAGGCCACCTGCGGCAGCAACCACAGCAACAGCAGGCTCAGTAGCGGCCAGCCCAAGACCGGCACTCGGAATATCACACGGCTCATAGGTAGGGGAGATACTGAGTGGTGAAGTATACGTGACACGTAAATCAGTGAAGTTGCGGCCCGTCCAGGGCAGCTGGCTTGTATAAATGTAGCAAATATCCCCGTCAGCGGTTTGCCCGAAGCCCGGCCCGGCGTGGGTGCGCCGGGCCGGGCCGGGTGGTTCAGCCCAGGGGCCGGCTAGTTGGCGGCACCGGAGCCGGTGCCCGTGCCGGAGCCCGTGCCGGTACCGGTTGAAGTAGTCGTAGTAGTCGTTTTTTTAGCGCAGCCGCCGTTCGGGCTCACGTTTTCTTTTTGGCAGCCCGAGAAGCTGCTCATGGAACACAGCAGCGCGGCAGCGCTGGCCAGACGAAGAATGGAAGAGAAACGCATGATGAAAATGGGTTGAATGAATGAAAAAATGAATTGAAAAAAGAGGGAAAACGGGGTGAAGTCTTACTGAATGTTGCCGCCCACGGGCAGGCCGCTGGGCACACTGGCGGGCACGCTGCGGTCGTAGCTACTGGCGCTGAGCGACTGCAAAAAGGCGATGATGGCCGCCGGGTCGGTCACGCGGCCGGGGAAAAGCGGGTCGCGCTGGCCCACGCTCACGTGGGCGTTGGCCGAGGGGGCCTGGCCGCGGCCGGGGTCATAGAAGTTGAGAACCCCGGCCAGGTCCCGAATGGTGCCGCTGTGCATGTAGGGCGCCGTGAGGGCCACGTTGCGCAGGCTGGGCGTGCGGAAAGCGTAAGCGCCGTTCACGCCGGCATCCGAAACCGGGTTTTTCGCGTTGTCGGCCACGCCTAGCACGTGGGTTTTGTAGTCGCTGAACATGGGGCCGCTGTGGCACTTGGCGCAGCCGCTGGTCACAAAAGCTTGCAAGCCCTGCACCTGCTGGGCCGTGAGGGCCGTGTTATCGCCGCGGCGGTAGCGGTCGAAGGGCGAGTCGGTGGCCACCAGCGTGCGTTCGAAGCAGGCAATAGCTTTGCCCACGTTGGTGGCGGTGATGGGCGCCGTGCCGCCAAACGCGCTGCTGAACATTGTGCCATAGGCCGGCAGCCGCCGCAGCCGCGCCACGGCCGAGTCGAGCGCTGCAGCTTCAGAGCACGCGGGACCGCGCATTTCTTCCAGCGAGGCGATGGGCAGCAGCGACTGCGCTTCGAGCGACTGCGCCCGCAGGTCCCAGAACATGGGGGCCGAAGCCGGGTCGATGCTGCCATCGGCGGCCAGGCCATTGAAGGCGGCGTTGAGCACCGTGGGCGAGTTGCGCTTCACGAAGGGAATGTTGTTGGGGCTGCGGAAGTGGCGGTTGGTGCCCAGCCCCTGCCCGTTGCTGCCGATGCTCAGCTCAATGGCATCGGCGTAGCCATTGGCGGGGTGGTGGCAGGTGGCGCAGCTCACGTCTTTGCCGCCCGACAGCACGGGGTCCCAGAACAGGGCGCGGCCCAGGGCAATTTTGGCGGGCGTGCCGGGGTTGTCGGCCGGGGCCGGGGCCGCCAGCGGCAGCGCCGAGAGGGCGGCCAGTTCGGCGGTATCGGGCGTGGGGGCTTGCTTCTGGCACGCCACCACCACCAGCAGCACGGCCGCGGCCAGCATGGAGGCAACCCGGGGAAGTGTAGTCGAAGCCATCAGCAGCAAAGAGAGAAGTGGGAGGGAAGCGCCGACTAATGATGCCGGGCGACTTTTCTACTTCAAATATGCCAGCCCTACGGCGCGGGGCCGGGGCGCAATCGCCGAGTGCCCGGCCCGCGTCGCCGAGTGGCCGGTTTGGCCCCCCAAATACGCCTTCGCCCCGCCCGGTAGGCGCAAACGCCCGACTGGCCGATGCCGCCCGCCCGCTGGCCGATGCGACCAATAGAGTGCCCGCGCCCGGGTTGTAGCTTTGAAATGAGTTAAGAGTTAAAAGTTAGGAGTTAAGAGCTCAAGCCCCGCGTTTCCTCTACCCTCAACTTTTAACTCTCAACTCTTAACTCTTAACTCCAAAGAATGCCCCTTCCGCTACTCCGTTCGGCTTCCACGCTGCTGCTGCACGCCCTGGTGTGGGGGCTGGTGGCGGTGCTGCTGGTGGCCCAGCAGCCCGACTACCCCGGCCCCAAGCCCACCGAGTTCTGGCTGACGCAGGCGGTGGTGTTTGGCCTGCTGGTGGGCGTGTTCTACCTGAACGTGGCCTGGGCCGCGCCGCGCCTGCTATATGGCGGCAAGTGGTGGGCCTATGTGCTGCTGAATACGGGCCTGATACTGCTGGTGCTGGCCGTGCATCAGCAGGTCGAAACCCGGCTGGGCGTGCCCGAGCTGGTAGCCACCGCCCGCGAGGCCGTGCTCAACCCGCCCAACCCGTGGTCGGGGCCGCGCCCGCACCCGCAGCTGGGGCCGGAGGAGGGCCGCCCGCTGGTGAACGTGGGCGTGCTGCTGATTACGCTGCTGGTGCTGGGCATTGCTACCAGCCTCGCGGCCATGCAGAAGGGCCAGCTTGACGCCGAAAGCCGCCTGGAGCTGGAGCGCCGCCAGGTAGCTACCGAACTGAGCCTGCTGAAGGCCCAAATCAACCCGCACTTTTTCTTCAACACCCTCAACAACATCTACGCCCTCACGCTGCTCGATGCCGACCAGGCCCGCGCCGCCCTGCACCGCCTCTCGCGCATGATGCGCTACGTGCTCTATGAGTCGCCGGCCGGCCATACGCGCCTAAGCCAGGAAATCAGCTTTTTGCAGGACTACATTGAATTGATGCACCTGCGCCTCACTAACAAGGTGCAGGTGCATTTCGAGCGGCCCGACCCTGCCGGGCACGGCCCATTGAGCCCCGACCCGTTCATCGCGCCCATGCTGTTTCAGCCCTTTGTTGAGAATGCCTTCAAGCACGGCGTGAGCGCCACCGCGCCCAGCGTCATCAGCATCGAGCTGCGCCAGCCTACGGCCAATACCGTGGTGCTGTGCGTGCGCAATACCGTTTTCCCCGACCGCCCCGCCGACGCGGCCGACGACGAGCCCGGCGGCATTGGCTTGGTGAACACCCAGCGCCGCCTCGATTTGCTGTACCCTAATGCCCACACCGTGCGCGTGAACCCCCGCAACGCCGCCAACGAATACGAAGTATGCCTGCACCTGAATCTATAACTTCCGCCGCCCCGTTCGTCATCAACTGCGTGGCCGTCGACGACGAGCCCCTGGCCCTGGGCCTCGTCTGTTCCTTCATCGAGCAAACGCCGTTTCTGCGCCTCGTGGGCCGGCACGAAAGCGCCGTAGCCGCCCTGCGTTCGCTGCACGAGCGGCCCGATGCCCAGCTGCTGTTCCTCGACATTAAGATGCCCGACCTGAGCGGGCTGGAGCTGGCCAAAGTATTGCAGCACGGCCCGCGTGTCATCTTCACCACGGCCTTCAACCAGTACGCCCTCGAAGGCTTCCGCGTCGATGCGCTCGACTACCTGCTCAAGCCCTTCGACTACCAGGAGTTCCTGCGCGCCGCCCTCAAGGCCAAAACCTACTTCGAGATGAAGCAGGCCAGCGAAACGCCGGCACCGGCGGCTGCTCCCGTCAATCCACCCATCCACTACCCCGCCAACTCGCCCGAAGAAGACCACATTTACCTGAAAGTGGAGTACCAGTTGGTGCGCGTCGCCCTGGCCGATATCATCTACGTGGAGGGACTGAAGGACTACGTGAAGGTGCACCTGGCTAGCCAGACGCGGCCGCTGCTCTCGCTTACCAGCCTGCGCAGCATGGAGGAAAAGCTGCCCGCCAGCAAGTTCATGCGCATCCACCGCAGCTACATCGTGGGGCTGGGCCATATCCAGTCGGTGGGGCGCGGCACGGTGCAGCTGGCCGGCGAAACCCTGCCCGTGAGCGACGGCTACCGCGAGGCCTTCGACCAGTTTTTCAGCCGCTGGAAATAAACCTCCGGGCCGTTGCGGCAATCTACACGACTGAAAAGCGTCTGTCATCCTGAGCGGAGCGAAGGACCTTATCACGGCTGTTCAACTCATTCAGTCGTGATAAGGTCCTTCGCTCCGCTCAGGATGACAGACGCCTAAAAAATCAGGATGACAGATGCCTGTAAAATCCGACCAATATTCACGCTACGTTAATAGTAGCCGGACTACCTTGCCAGCGCTATGAGCAACCCGACGACTCCCGACTTCTTCGATACCGATGGCCGCCCCCAGCCATCTGCGGCCGCCGAGCAGCTGGCCGAGCGCAAGCTCAAAGTCTGGGCCGTGCTGAATGCCGTGGACCAGGGCCTGATGAACGCCGACGAAGCCTGCGCCGCCTACCAGGTAACGGCCGCCGAGCTGGAGGAGCACCGCGCCGACTGGCGCGAGTTCGAGGCCGGCCGCCGGTAAGAATGGCCTGAATTAGCCGCCGCTGGAATTAATACTGAAATTGCTATGTCTGCCTGCCCGGCAGTGCTGCCCGCACTGCCGGGTTTTTTTATTTCGCCCGTACCTTTAGCGGCTCACTGCCTCTGTTCATGACCGAATTATCGCCTGCCGCTCACGTCCTGCCTCAACTGCCCAAAGCCCCCACGGGCATCGACGGACTCGATGAAATCACCGAAGGCGGCCTGCCGCTGGGCCGGCCCACGCTGATTTGCGGCAGCGCCGGCTGCGGCAAAACCCTGATGGGCGTGGAATTTCTGGTGCGCGGCATCCTCGAATTCAACGAGCCGGGCGTACTTATGGCCTTCGAGGAAACCGGCGACGAGCTGGCCGCCAACGTGGCCTCGCTGGGCTTCGACCTGAAAGATTTGCAGGAACGCAAGCTCCTGCGCCTCGACCACGTGCACGTCGACCGCTCCGAGATTGAAGAAACCGGCGAGTACGATTTGGACGGGCTATTCATTCGCCTGGGCTACGCCATCGACTCCATCGGAGCCAAGCGTGTGGTGCTCGATACCATCGAGGCGCTGTTTTCGGGCTTCCCCAATCAGGGCGTGCTGCGCTCGGAAATCCGCCGTCTGTTTCGCTGGCTGAAGGACAAGGGCGTCACCACCGTCATCACCGCCGAGCGCGGCGACGGCACGCTGACCCGGCAAGGTCTTGAAGAATACGTGTCGGACTGCGTGATTCTGCTCGACAACCGCGTGATTGACCAGATTACCACGCGCCGCCTGCGCATCGTGAAGTACCGCGGCAGCACCCACGGCACCAACGAATACCCGTATTTGATTACCGAGGACGGCATTTCGGTGCTGCCCGTGACCTCGCTGCAGCTCGACCACGGCGTGTCGGACGACATCGACTCGTCGGGCATCATGGCGCTCGATGAAATGTTCGGCCGGCGCGGCTTCTACCACGGCAGCAGCGTGCTGATAACCGGCACGGCCGGCACCGCCAAAACCACGCTGGCGGCCGCTTTCGCCGAAAAAACCTGCCTCGAAGGCCACCGCTGCCTGATGTTTGTGTTCGAAGAATCGCCGCAGCAGCTGATTCGCAACATGCGCTCGGTGGGCATCGACCTGGGCCGCTTTGTGGCGCAGGGCCTGCTGCGCATTGAGGCCTCGCGCCCCACGCTCAACGGCCTCGAGCGCCACCTCGTCACCATTCACAAGCTGGTGAAGGAGTTCGACCCCTACGCCGTCGTCATCGACCCCATCACCAACCTGATTTCGGTGGGCAACCTAAGCGAAGTGCGCAGCATGCTCACCCGCCTGATTGACTTCCTGAAAGTGAGCAACATCACAGCCCTGTTCACGGCTTTGGTAAATACTGGCATGGGCCGCAGCGAGATGACCGAAGAAGGCGTGTCGTCGCTGGTCGATACCTGGATTTCGGTGCGCGACCTCGAAGGCATCGGCGAGCGCAACCGCGGGCTCAGCATTCTGAAATCGCGCGGCATGGCCCACTCCAACCAAGTGCGCGAGTTCATCGTGACCAGCCGCGGCATCGAGCTGCTCGACGTGGTGCTTGGGCCCACCGGCATCGTGACCGGGGCCAGCCGCCTCACCCAGCAGCTGGCCGAGCACGCCGAAGCCCTGGCTGCCCAGCAGGAGGCCGACCGCCGCGACCGCGAGCTGGAACGCCGCCGCCGCATGCTGGAAGCCAACATCGCCAACCTGCGCACCGAATTCGAAAGCGTGGAGGAGGAGCTGCGCCAAATCAGCTCCAACGAGCAGAGCCGCCAGCAGACGCTCGCGAGCGGCCACCAACGCATCACGGCCGCCAACCCGCCCAAGGCCGGCGCCCCGGGCAGCGCCCCCACCACCGAAAGCGGCCAATAATCCGTACAGCCGAGGTGCGCCTGCGCCCTCGCCCCCAATCGCCCCAGTCATGGTAGATATAATGGAAGAAGAAACCTGGGAATTGCGCCTGTACGTAGCCGGCCAAACGCCTAAATCGGTGACGGCTCTGGCCAACCTGCGCCGCTACTGCGAAGAGCACCTGAAAGGGCGCTACAAGCTGGACGTCATCGACTTGCTGACGCATCCGCAGCTGGCCGAGGGCGACCAGATTCTGGCCATCCCGACGCTGGTGCGCAAGGTGCCCGAGCCCATCCGCAAAATCATCGGCGACCTCTCGAATGAAGAGCGGGTGCTGGTGGGGCTCGACGTGCGCCCCGCTTCCCGCAATTAACCGCCGACCATGGACCCCATTACGGACCCATCGGCCTGGCCCGAGCCCGCCGCGCCCGAGTATGTGTTGCACCTGTACATCACGGGGGCCACGCCCAATTCGACGCGCGCCGTCCACAACATCAAAGCCATCTGCGAGGAATTCCTGCAAGGGCGCTACGAGCTGCTGATTGTGGATATTTACCAGCAGCCCGAACTGGCCCAGCGCGAAGATTTGATTGGCGTGCCCACCCTCATTAAGCGCAGCCCCGGGCTGGTGCGCCGGCTGGTGGGCGACCTTTCGGACCGCGACCGGGTATTGAAAGCCCTGGGCATCACCCCATCGGCCGACGGCCCCACCCGCTATGAGTAGCGAGTTGCTGCCCACCGCCGCCGAGCTGGCCCGCGCCAACGAGGAGCTGCAAGCGCAGCTGGAGGAAGCCCACGACCTGATTCACGCCATCCGGACCGGTGCGGTCGACGCGCTGGCCGTGCAAAGTCCCGACGGCCCCCGCATCTTCACGCTGCAGGGGGCCGACCACAGCTACCGTGCCCTCATCGAGCAGATGAACGAAGGCGCGCTGCTGCTGGGCAAGCGCGGCACCGTGCTCTACTGCAACGCCTGCCTGGCCGGCCTGCTGGGCCTGCCGCTGGCCGCGGTGATAGGCAGCAAATTCGAGGATTTTGTGCCGCCCGCCTACCGCGCCTACTGGGCCGAGCTGCTGGCGCGCAGCTGGCAGGAGCGCAGCCGCGGCGAGCTGCCCCTGCAAACCGCCGATGGCGCCCTGGTGCCCTTTTCGATGGCGATGAACGTACTGGAATTCAACGAAACGCCCGCCCTGGCGGTGATTGTGACGGACCTCTCGGCGCGGCGCGAAATCACGGCCATCCGGGCCCGCGTGGCCGAGCAGAACGCCCAGCTCGACCAAAAAAATGAGGAGCTGAAGCGCGAGGAAACCGCTCGCCTGGCCCACGAGCAGGCCGCCGCCGAAGCCAACCGCACGCTCGAAGGCATTCCGCACATTGCCTGGTCGGCCGGCGCCGATGGGCACAACACCTACTTCAACGCCCGCTGGGCCGAGTACGCCGAGCCGCAGAACGGCCGGCCGCGCTCGGAATGGCTGAACGGCACCCTGCACCCCGACGACCTGGCCGCCGCCGCCGCCACCTGGCGGCAGGCCATGGCCACAGGCCAGCCGCTGGAAGTGCAGTGCCGCCTGCGCAACGCCGCGGGCGACTACCGCTGGATGCTGGGCCGCGCCCTGCCCTCGCGCAACGAGCAGGGCGAGATTACGCAGTGGATTGGTACCTACACCGACATCCACGAGTACAAGCTGGCGCTGGAGCGCATCGACGAGGCCCAGCGCGAGTTGCGCCACAACAACGAGCAGCTCACCCGTGTCAACGTCGACCTCGACAACTTCATTTACACTGCCTCGCACGACCTCAAAGCGCCCATCAGCAACATTGAGGGCCTGCTGGAAGTGCTGCGCCAGGAACTGCCCGCCTCGCCCGAGCAGTCGGCGGAAGTGCAGCCTGTGCTGGGCCTGATGCAGGACGCGGTGAACCGCTTCAAGCGCACCATCGACCACCTGACGGACGTAAGCAAGCTGCAAAAGGAGCACGGCCGCCCCACCGAAGCCGTGAACCTGGCCGCCGTCGTCCGCGACGTGCAGCTTGATTTGGAGCCGCTCATCCAGGCCACCGAAGCGCAGCTGGAAATCGACGTGGCGGGCGTGCCCACGGTGTCGTTTTCGGAAAAAAACCTGCGCAGCGTGGTGTTCAACCTGCTGAGCAACGCCCTGAAATACCACGCGCCTAACCGCGCCCCACGGGTGCGCCTGCGCGCCTGGCAGGAGGCCGACGCGATTGTATTTGAGGTGCAGGATAATGGTTTGGGGCTGAACGCGGCCAACGAGCAGCGGCTGTTTGGCATGTTTCAGCGCTTCCACGACCACGTGGAGGGCTCCGGCATTGGGCTCTACATGGTGAAGAAGATGGTGGAAAACGCCGGGGGCCGCATCGTGGTGCAGTCGGAACTGGGGCGGGGCTCCACGTTCACGGTGTATTTCCCGGCGCGCTGATTTGGGTGATTAGGGACTGTGGTTGGTAAGGTGGCGTGCGGTTGTGGTTGCGCACCGTTTCTGGGCGTTGCTACTGGTGAGCGGCCCTTTATTACGGCTCTGGCGTTGAACTATTGGGGGCGTGTGCGGCCCTTGCTACTGTCCGATTAAGCGGCGGCATTTTGCCGCTCCGGGGGAAAATGCGCGGCATTTGGTTTCTGCGTAGTTAATTTACACAAACGATTGTGCAAAATGCCCTGCCCCGGGCACTATCTGCTGCCTCGAACTCGTCGCCTGAACCCACCTGGCTCCTATGTACTCTAACTCCCGATTTTTGCTAACGGCTGGCCTGCTGGCGCTGGGCTTCGCCGCCCAGGCCCAGGCTGTGGCCGATTACCCCATCCGGCCCGTGCCCTTCACGCAGGTGAAGCTGGCCGACAACTTCTGGCTGCCGCGCCTCAAAACCAACACCGACGTCACCATTCCGGCCTCGTTTCAGCGCTGCGAGGCGACAAACCGGGTGAAGAACTTCGAGATGGCAGCAGCGAAGTCGGGCAAGTTTGCCACCACGTTTCCCTTTGACGACACTGACATTTACAAGACCATTGAGGGCGCGGCCTACTCGCTCAGCCTCTACCCCGACGAGCACCTGAAGGAATACGTGGACGCGCTGATTGCCAAAGTGGCCGCCGCCCAGGAGCCCGACGGCTACCTCTACACCGCCCGCACCATCGACCCGGCGCACCCGCATTCGTGGGCCGGCAGCGCCCGCTGGGAAAAGGAGCGTGAGCTCAGCCACGAGCTCTACAACTCGGGCCACCTCTACGAAGCCGCCGTGGCCCACTACCAGGCTACCGGCCAGAAAAACCTGCTCGACATCGCTCTCAAAAACGCCGACCTGGTATGCGCCACCTTCGGCCCCGGCAAGCGGGCCGTGGCACCCGGCCACGAAATTGTGGAAATGGGCCTGGTGAAGCTCTACCGCGTGACGGGCCAGCCGAAGTACCTGCAAACGGCCAAGTTCTTTATCGACCAGCGCGGGCAGTACAAGGGCTACGATGCCAAGAGCACCGACGGCTGGCGCAACGGCCAGTACTGGCAGGATGACAAGCCCGTGGTAGACCAGAAGGAGGCCGAAGGCCACGCCGTGCGCGCCGAATACCTGTATTCGGCCATGGCCGACGTGGCGGCCCTGACCGGCGACAAGCCCCTGCTGGCAGCCGTGGACACCATCTGGCAGAACATGGTGAGCAAGAAGTTTTACGTGACGGGCGGCACCGGCGCGGTGCCCGGTGGCGAGCGGTTCGGAGCCAACTACGAGCTGCCCAACACCACGGCCTACAACGAAACCTGCGCCTCGGTGGCCGACGTGTACTGGAACCAACGCATGTTTCAGCTGCACGGCGAGGCCAAGTACGCCGACATTCTGGAGAAGGTGCTGTATAACGGCCTGATTTCGGGCGTGGGGCTCGATGGCAAGTCGTTTTTCTACAGCAACGCCATGCAGGTGAAAAACTCGGCCAGCTTTCCGCAAACCGAGCCGGCGCGGGCAGGCTGGTTCGACTGCTCGTGCTGCCCCACCAACTTGGCGCGGCTTTTTCCGGCGCTGCCCGGCTACATCTACGGCCAGCACGATAAGGACGTGTACGTGAACCTGTTTGTGAGCGGCACTGCCGACCTGCAAGTGAATAAGCAACCCGTGCAGCTGGTGCAGCAGAATAACTACCCCTGGGACGGCGGCCTGAAATTCACCGTGAACCCCGCCCGCACCACCGATTTCAACCTGCTGGTGCGCATTCCGGGCTGGGCGCGGGGCGAGGCCATGCCTTCCAGCCTGTACACCTTCGCCACGCCTTCGGCCGAGAAGGTGAGCATCAAAATCAATGGCAAAACCACGCCCTACACGCTACGCAACGGCTACGCGGTGCTGGCCCGCCAGTGGCGCAAGGGCGACGTGGTAGACGTGACCCTGCCCATGGAAGTGCGCCGCGTGGTGGCCGACGCCCGCGTGCAAGACGACCTGGGCAAAGTGGCCCTGCAGCGCGGCCCGCTGATGTACTGCGCCGAGTGGACCGACAACCAGGGCCGGGCCAGCAACCTGCTGGTGCCCGCCAGCGCCACGTTCATCAGCGCCTTCCGGCCCGATTTGCTGAACGGCGTAACGACCCTCACCGCCACCGTGCCCGCCGTGCGCGTGGACGAGGCCGCCGGCACCATCCAGACCGTGCCGCAGACGCTCACGGCCATTCCATACTACGCCTGGGCCAACCGCGGCAAGGGGGAAATGACCGTCTGGTTTCCGGCCAAAGTGGTGGACGTGGACGTGGTGACACGGCCGGCCGTGCAGCAGGAAGAGAAGAAGTAACCAGCGTAGGGGCGGGGCCTGCCCCCGCCCGGACGGTCGCACTGTTGAGCGGGTCCGTTCGCATCATTAAGCAGACCCGTCCGTCCTGTTGAGCGGACCCGTTGCAACGGAGCGAACGCCCGGGCGGGGGCAGGCCCCGCCCCTACATCAAACAAACTCACCCAAACCCCACTCTATGAAGTTTCTTTCCGCTACTGCCGCCGCATTAGCCCTTGCCGCCCCGCTACTGGCTCCGGCCCAGACCGTGCAGCTCACTGTGCAGCCCGGCGACCCCAAGCTCATTGTCAGCAAGCACATTCAGGGGCAGTTTGCCGAGCACCTGGGGCGGTGCATTTACGACGGGTTTTGGGTAGATGAAAAGATGAACGTGCCCAAGCAGGGCCGCATCCGGCTGGATGTGGTGGAGGCGCTGAAGAAGATTCACGTGCCCAACCTGCGCTGGCCCGGCGGCTGCTTCGCCGATACCTACCACTGGCACGACGGCGTGGGCCCGGCCGCCCAACGCCCCAAGATGCTGAATCTGTGGTGGGGTAATACCCTGGAGGATAACAGCTTCGGCACGCACGAATTTCTGGGGCTGTGCGGCCTGCTGGGCACCGAGCCCTACCTGGCCGCCAACGTGGGCAGCGGCACCGTGCAGGAAATGAGCAACTGGATGGAGTACCTCAACTCGAACGAGGACACGCCCATGGTGCAGGAGCGGAAGAAAAATGGCCACCCCGAACCCTACCAGGTGAGCTGGTGGGGCATTGGCAACGAAAGCTGGGGCTGCGGCGGCAACATGACGGCCCAGTACTACACCGATGTGTACAAGCGCTACGCCACCTTCGCCCACGACTACCCCGGCACCAAGCTCAAGCGCATCGTGAGCGGGGCCAACGGCGACGACGCCAACTGGACCGAAACGTGCATGAAGAACATCCCGCTCAACCAGATGTGGGGCCTCACGCTGCACCAGTACACGTTGCCCACCGGCAGCTGGAGCGGCAGCAAGGGCAAGGCCACCGGCTTCGGCGAAGACCAGTACTTCAGCACCCTGCGCAACTGCCTGCGGATGGACGCCATCGTGGCCAAGCACGCGGCCATTATGGATAAGTACGACAAGGACAAAAAGGTGGCGCTGCTCGTGGACGAGTGGGGCGTGTGGACCGACGTGGAGCCCGGCACCAACCCCGGCCACCTCTACCAGCAAAACACGCTGCGCGATGCCTTGGTGGCCGGCACCACGCTCAACATCTTCAACAACCACTGCGACCGGGTGAAGGGTGCCAACCTGGCCCAGGCCGTGAACGTGCTGCAAGCCGTCATCCTGACGGACAAGGAGAAAATGCTGCTCACGCCCACCTACCACGTCTTCGACCTCTACCAGGTGCACCAGGATGCGGAGTACCTGCCGCTGCAGTTCGCCAGCCCCGACTATGCGTTCGGCAACGAGAAAATCCCGGCCCTGAACGCCTCGGCCTCGAAAGACAAGAACGGCGCGGTGCACATCTCGCTCGTCAACCTCGACCCGAAAAATGCCCTGACCATCGAAACCGCCCTGCCCGGCGTGAGCTGGAAAACGGTGACCGGCCGCGTGCTGACTTCGGCCAGCGTGAGCGACCACAACACCTTCGACCAGCCCAACACCGTGCGGCTGGCCGACTTCAAGGGCGCCCGCAAGAAAGGGAATGGACTGGCCGTGATGCTGCCGGCGAAATCGGTGGTGGTGCTGGAGTTGAAGTAGGGGAGGGGCAACGCCGGAGCTTACTGCCCCGACTGCTGGCCGCCGCCGCCGCCCTTCACGTCGTCGTTGCTGATGCGCTTGCGCTGCTTGCTCTGCTGCGCCTGCCCAAACCGGTAGTTGAAGCTCAGGCGCACCCCGCGCTGATAGGCCCGGTACTCCTGCCGCTGGGTGAGGAAAGGCGTGCTGTAGGTATTGCCAAAGGCCACAAAGGGGGTGAAGGGATTGCTGATGTTCAGCGTCAGGTCGGCCTTGTCCTGCCAGAATACTTTCTTGCCGCCCACCGAGTAGAACAGGTAGCCCAGGCCCCGGCCTTGCAGCTCGGGGCCCGGCAGCGCCCCGTAAAAAAACGCCTGCACGGTGTATTTCCTGGGCAATTTGTAGGAGGTGTTGAAATTGAGGCTGGCCGCGAAGCCCGCGCGCGTGATGCCCAGCGTGGGGCTGCGGCGCACGATGTACTGCAAGTCGGGGCCGCCGCTCACGTCCCAGCCCTTGGCGGGTTTGGTCGAGCCGTACAGGTTCAGCTGGTAGAACACGTTGGAAGCCACGTTGGCGTAGGTGCGGGCCGTGATGCCGACTTCGCCCGTGGGCAGCAGCACACCCTCAATGGCATTGCCGGTGTGCCGCACCGAGCCCGCCACGTTCAGCGAGCCGGCCTTGCCCCCGGTGTTGAAGCTCAGCTCGTACGAGTCCGTGAGTTCGGGGGCTAGGTTGGGGTTGCCGTAGGAGATGTTGAGCGAATCGCGGCGGTCCACATACGGGTTGAGGTAGTAGATGTAGGGCCGCGTGATGCGCCGGCCGTAGGCCAGGCGCATGCTGGTGGCCTGGCTGATGGCGTACTGCGCCGCCCCGTTGGGCAGCAGGGTCAGGTAGCTGCGCCCGAAGCTCGATTGCGTGGTGCGGAAATCGGCGGCCAGGGCCGTGCGCTCCAGGCGGCTGCCCAGGCTCAGGTTCAGCTTTTTACCGGCCGCGAAGGAATAGCTGGCGTAGGCCGACTGCACATCCTGGTCGTAGCTGAAATCGGTACCCCGGTCGGGCAGCGGCTCGAAATCGGTCATCCGGCCCGGCATAAACCCATCCACGGTGGCCGTGGCCCCGGTGCGCCGCCAGATGGCTTTGAGGCCCATTTCGAGGGTGCGCTTGTCGCCAAACGGCTGGGTGAAATCGGTTTGAGCGGTGTATTCGTGGCCGGGCGTGCGGTTGCGGCTGCGCTCGCGGTAGTCGGCCTGCGAGGGCTCCAGCGGCCCGGCCACGTTGTTGTACTGGTTCAGGTCGTAGCTGCTGCTGCCCTCGTTGGCGCTTATCTGGCCCAGCACGCTCCATTCGCGCCGCGCCTGTGCAAAGGTGCGGGTGTACGTGCCGCTCAACTCGCCGCTTACCCGCTGGAAGGTGCTGGAAGTAGCCCGCGTGAACAGCCGGTTCAGGGTGGGGTCGGGGGCCACAAAACTGTTGACCAGGTTGTCGGTGCTCGGGCCGCGGTAGCCGTTCAGCGAGCCCGCCACCGACACGCTCTGGTGGTCGCTGAAATCGTAGTCGAGGCCCACGGTGCCGTAGTAGTACGAGCCGTTGTAGCGGCCCGTGCTGCGCTGGGTGAGCTGGGTGGTGCCCTGCGGCGTGTAGCCGGTGCGGTCGAGCAGGCCCGCGCTGGGCGCGTAGTTCAGCCCGCCGCTAAGCGACGACGTGAAGCCCAGCTTGCGCTTTTTGAAGTTGAGCCCCGTGTTCAGGCCCGAGTTGCGGTTGCCACCCGATACGCCCACCCGGCCGTTGAGGCCGTTTTCCACGCCCTTTTTCAGCACAATGTTGATGATGCCGGCGGTGCCTTCGCCGTCGTACTTGGCCGGCGGCGAAGTAATGATTTCCACGGTCTTAATCTGGTCGGCCGGAATGCCTTTGAGGGCTTCGGCCAGGTTGTTGGCCAGGGTGGGCGAGGGCTTGTTATTCACCAATACCTTGAAGTTGCCCGAGCCGCGCATCTTCACGTTGCCTTCGCCATCCACGGCCAGCAGCGGGGCCTTGCGGAGCACGTCGGCGGCGGTGCCGCCGGTGTTGGTCACGTCCTGGTCGGCGTTATACACGAGGCGGTCGATGCGCACTTCCACCACCGGCTTCGTGCCGATGACCACCGCTTCGCCCAGCGTGGTGCTGGCCGTGGGCAGCCGAAACGCGCCAACCGCCATGGCCCCGGCCGTAATGGTCACGGCCCGGGTTTTGGTGCCGTAGCCCACGTAGCTCACGCGCAGGCGGGCGGGGCCGGGCGTTAGCTTGGTCAGCGCAAAACGGCCCTGGTCATCGGCCGCTACGCCCGTAATCGCCTTATCGTTGGGAGCCGGGGGGAGCAGCACCACCGTGGCGTAGGGCACCGGCGCTTGCGTGAGCGAGTCGAGCACCGTGCCCGTGAGCGAGCCAAGCGCAGCGGGCGTAGCCGCGGCGGGCTGCTGGGCCAGGGTTACTCCGGGCAAATACAGCGCCGCGAGCAGGACAAACAAAACGTAATAACGGGACATAGAGAAAGTTGGAAAGGGAAAGACAAACTTACTTGCTGAGTGGGGTGGGCTGGTAATCAAGCGGCAGCAGGTCGCCCGTTTGCAGAAAGCCCCAGTAGCCCTCGGTGAGCAGCGACAGCGGCACCGTAGGGGTGCCAGTGGGGTCGAGTTCGGCCTCGACGGGCACTTGCAAATGCAGCAGCGAAGCCTGCTCCCGCCCCGGCGTCAGGGTCAGGCTGAGCTCGTGGTAGTTGGCATCGGGCCGGCCGTGGGGGTAGGTAACGGCCAACAAATCGGGGAAACGCAGCCATACCTGCGTGCCCGCGGCCCGGCGGTAGCTGGCCGGCGGCAGCAGCGGCTGAAAGAGGTACGTGAGGGCACGGGGCTGCTGGAGCAGGCGCCAGACGGAATCCGGCACGGCGGCCTGCCCCACCGCTCCCGAATGGTAAATGGCGCGCCGGATGCTGTCGGCCACCTCCCGCCGCCGGTTGGGCACGCGCCGCAGCCGTTGCACCTCAAAGCCCGCCTCGGCCACCGAGTTGGTGTACACGCTGCGCAAAAAGTGCAAGTAGGAGCCCGCGTAGGACTGGGCGCGGGCGGCGGCCCAGCGGCGCTGCCGCCCCGCGCCCCCTGGCAGCGCCCGAAACACCAGGTGGCTAAGCGAAGTCACGGTCAGCTGCTGGTCGGCGAAGTCGGCCGTGAAATCCAGGTCGTAAAACGTGAGGCGGTAGCCCAGCGCCTGGTTATCAACTTCCAGCGCCCGCGCAGTAGTGGCCGTGAGACGGTTGCGCTCGGCATCGTAGTCGATTTGCAGGGCCTCGGGGTTTCGCACGCGGCACTGCTTGGCGCGGGTGGAGGTACCCAGAAACAGCTCCAGAAAGCGTTGGTAGTCGGCTTCGCGGTGGGGGTTAGGCCGCACCACTACTTCGGCCAGCTGTTGCGCGGCGGGCAGCAGGCCCAGGTCCTGCCGCTGCTCGCCCGCTCCTATTGCTACCGGCCGCTGCCGTAGCTGGTAGCCCAGGTAGGTGGCCGCCAGCTCGTAGCGGCCGGCCGGCACCCCGGCCAGCACGTAGTGCCCGGCCGCATCGGTGGTAGCGCCGCGCGTGGTGTTGGCCAAAAACACGCTGGCAAAAGGCAGCGGCTGCCGCGTGAGCGAATCGCGCACCGTGCCGCTTAGCGTGCCCTGCGCCGCCGCACCAAGCGAAGAAAAAAGAAAGAGCAGCGCGAATCGGAGCAAGTTCACTTGAAAGGCCAAACGTGAGCAGGTAGTAGATTCGTATGAAGGCGGGCTCAACAGGCATCAACCCTGCTCTCACGAATGAGAACGGAGTGCAAGGCATAATATTACGATTTTTTCGTAATTATACGAAGAAATCGTAATCCGAAGTTGTTGCTTTCGAAGGGACATGGGCATTTCGGAACAATTTCCGTTTTGACCGAGCATCCCGCTGCAAATATTTTTTTATTCTGGGGCTCTTCAACAATGGCTATTCCCGGGTTTCGTACGGGAACTCTAGGAAAGCAAAAAGGCCCTCACATTGCTGTGAGGGCCTTTTCTGTGGTCGTGTAAGGAGTCGAACCTTAAACCTTCTGATTCGTAGTCAGATGCTCTATCCAATTGAGCTACACAACCCTTTTCCCGTGTTGGGAGCACAAAGGTAAGACGGGAAAAAGTGGCTGTGCAAGCTGCGCACGCATTTTGCCGCAAGAAAAATGCGCCAATGGCAGCAAGTAGCTAATAATCAGCCGGAGATTTTTCCGAATTTTCGATGGCGCTGCTGCGGAGTGCGCGGTGCAGCGCTTTGTTGAAGACGTAATAGAGCCCAAACAGCGACGCCGCCACCAGTCCCACCAGTACCAGCTTACTGAGCGAACCTTGGTCGGGGTCCTTCAGCAGGGCCAGCACGTTGGAGGCTTCGGTGCCGAGCCAGTAGAAGAACAGGCTGCGCGGCAGCATGCCCAACACCGACGCTGCCAGAAACCGCTTGCGCGGCACGCCCACAATGGCCAGTACGAAAGTCATGAGCGCAAATGGCAGTACCGGCGAGAGGCGCGTGAGCAGGATGAGCTGCCAGCTTTGGTTCTGCAGCTCGCCCAGCACTGCCTCGGCTTTAGGAAAGAGGTGCAGGAAGTGGCGCAGCTTGCCGTGGTCGAGGCGCAGCGCCAGCTCGTAACCGATGGCCGCCGCCAGCGCATAGGCCAGCACCATGCCCGGCAGCCCCGCCCAGCCAAAGTAGTAGCCCGTCACGATGGCCACGAAGGTGGTGGGGGTGAGGGCAAAGGCCATGGTGAAGGCAATGACCACGAAATACAGTAGTACCTGCCCGGCACTGAGGTGGTGCAACAGCTCCTGATGAGTGGCCAGCACGCCCAGCAGCGAGGCCGAGCCCAGCAGCGGCACGGCCACCAGCAAAAACATGGTGAGCAGCGTGGAGAAGTTTTTCTGGAAAAGCTCGCGCAGCAATCGAAACATAGGCTTGGAACGAAAACCGGCCATCCGGCGGCGGGGTTTCGTGCTGCAAGTACGCAGAAACGCGGGCCAGGGCCGGGCCCCTGGTGGCAAGAGCTGCCAGCCGGCGCGGCGCCAGCCGGCTATTTCCGATTAATCCCCGACCTTTGCTGGCGGCCCATCCGGCCCCATCACTTCTACAGCCCACCCATGAAATTCGCCACCAAAGCCATTCACGCCGGCGTGCACCCGGACCCCGCCACCGGGGCCATCATGACGCCCATCTACCAGACCTCGACCTACGTGCAAACGTCGCCCGGCAAAAACATGGGCTTCGAATACTCGCGCACGCACAACCCCACCCGCTCGCAATTACAGGCCGCCGTGGCCGCCCTCGACAACGGCAAGCACGGCATCGCCTTCGCCTCGGGCATGGCTGCTATTGACTGCGTGATGAAGCTGCTCAAGCCCGGCGATGAGGTGATTTCGACCAACGACCTGTATGGCGGCAGCTACCGTCTCTTCACCAAAGTGTACGAGCCATTCGGCATCAAATTCCACTTTGTGCCCATGCACGATATGGAGGCAGTGAAGGCCGTGGTGAGCGAAAAAACCAAGCTGATTTGGGTTGAGACGCCTACCAACCCGCTGCTGAACATCATCGACATTGCCGCCGCCGCGGCCGTGGCCAAGGAAGCCGGCGCGCTGCTGGCCGTCGATAACACGTTCAGCACGCCCTACCTGCAAACGCCCATGGATTTGGGGGCCGACATCGTGATGTATTCGCTCACCAAGTACATGGCCGGCCACTCCGACACCGTGATGGGTGCGCTGGTGGTGAACGACGACGAGCTGCACGAGCGCCTGAGCTTCTACCAGAACGCCTGCGGCGGCACGCCCGGCCCCCAGGACTGCTTCCTGGTGCTGCGTGGGCTGAAAACCCTGCACATCCGCATGCAGCGGCACTGCGAAAACGGCCGCGCCGTGGCCGAGTACCTGCGCCAGCACCCGAAAGTGGAGAAGGTGTACTGGCCCGGCTTCGAAAACCACCCCAACCACGCCGTGGCCGCCCGGCAGATGCGCGACTTCGGCGGCATGATTTCCTTCGTGCTGAAAGGCGATAAGCAGGCCGACGCCATTGCCGTGCTGGAGAAGTTCCAGTACTTCACGCTGGCCGAAAGCCTGGGCGGCGTCGAAAGCCTGAGCGGCCACCCGGCCACGATGACGCACGCCAGCATCCCGGCCGAGCAGCGCCGCAAGTCGGGCCTGAGCGACTCGCTCATTCGCCTGAGCGTGGGCATTGAGGATGCCGAGGACTTGATTGCCGATTTGGCTCAGGCCATTGGCTAAGGCATATTATCAGCCGCGGTTTTGCGTTGGAAGCGCCGGGTTGCCTTTGTGGGCGACCCGGCGCTTTTATTTTTAACCCACTCTTTTAACCCCTTTCCTGATGCGCTACTTCTTTCTGTTCTTGTTGCCGTTGGCCCGGTTGGCGGGTGCCCAGGCGCCCGCACCGCTGCATCCGCCGCACACCATTCTGGTGCGTGGCACCGCCGAGCAGGAACTCGACCCCGAAAAGCTGGATTTGCTGCTCACCTACCGGTTTTCGGATAACGTAAAGGAGAGTGGGCGCACCCAAGAGCAGGAGCAGGCCTTGCAGCAAGTGCTGAAGCAGGCCGGCATCGCGCCCGAAAAGCTGGTGCTCGAAGACTTGAGCGCCAGCGGCTACGGCGGCTTTTCGAAAACGGCCAACACCAGCGTCGCCCTCACCAAAGTGTACCGCCTGAGCCTCGACAACCCCAAAATTCTCAACGACCTCATTCCGCGCCTGGTGCAAACCGGAGCCGACAACTTGCGGGTGACCAACTTAGAAAACGCCCGGCTGGAAGCGATAAAAGTAGACGTAGCGGGCCGCGCCGCCGCCAATGCCCGCCAAAAAGCCCAGAGCGCCGTGAAGCTAGCCGGCGGGCAGCTGGCGGGCGTGGTGGCTATGGTGGAAATCCTGCCCGGCGGCCTCGGAAATGACCCGCTGGGCGATTATCGGCTGGGCTATGACAAGCGAATGAAGCTGGGCAGCAATTCGGAAATGCAGGCTGAAACGGGCAGCATCTTTACACCCAACTTGCGCAAAATCAAGGTGCAGGCGGTATACGACGTAGTTTTTGAGATTAAATAGCGTCCGTTCCTTCACCCTGATGCCCTATGCCCAAAAAACCGCCCATTGAAACCCTGCCGCTCTTTCCCGAACTCGACCGCCTGCTGCTGGAGCTGCTGCGAAGCCTCGCGCCCGCCGACTGGCAGCGCCCCACCCTGGCCCGCGAGTGGACGGTGCACGACGTGGCCGCCCACCTGCTCGATGGCAACCTGCGCACGCTCTCGATGCTGCGCGACGGCCACTTCGGCGAAGCGCCCCCGGCCGATACCAGCTACACCGGCATTGTGGCCTACCTCAACCGGCTGAACGCCGACTGGGTGCGGGCCGCCCGCCGCCTCAGCCCGGCGGTTCTGATTGAGCTGCTGGCGCAATCGGGTGCCGAGTACACGGCCTACCTGCACACGCTCGACCCGTGGGGCCCGGCTGCGTTTTCGGTAGCCTGGGCCGGCGAGGCGGAGTCGAAAAACTGGTTCCACATTGCCCGCGACTACACCGAGAAGTGGCACCACCAGCAGCAAATCCGCGCAGCCGTGGGCCAGACGGCGCCGCTGCTGGCGCCGCAGCTTTTCCGCCCGTTCATCGAAACCATGCTGCGCGGGCTGCCGCACGCCTACCGCGCCGTGGCGGCCCCGGTGGGCACCGTGGTGCAGGTGCGCATCGATACGGCCAGCGGCGGCGTGTGGCAGCTGGTGCGGGCTGCCGAGGCATGGCAGCTGCGCCCGCCCGTACCAGATGTAGTGCCCGCTGCCGAGGCGGCACTGCCCCCAGACGTGGCGTGGCGGCTGTTCACGAAGGGCTTGAGCCCGGCCGAGGCCCGCCCGCTGGCTCAACTGGCCGGTGATAAAGCCTTGGCCGAAGCAGCCCTGCAGCTGGTGGCCGTGATGGCCTGAAGCTGATTTGTAGCCGGCTGAACCGGTTGTGAATAAAACGAATACAGCGAACCCGCAGCTGTTGGCAGATTAAAAGCGAATTAACCCCCAACCCTGCCATTCGAGAATGGGTTTAAGGACAAATCTGTCTTAATTCTGTTCTTATCAGCTGGCTTTGAGCCGGCGCTGCCTGTATGTTTTCCGTTATCGATGTGCGCCGATGGGCGCGGGTGCTGCCCAGTGTGGCGGCCGGAATGGCCTTGGCGGGGTGCAACCTGATTGAATTCAGCCCCAACGACCACCGCGTCCCCGAAGAATTTACCAACCTCACCGAGAAAAACCTGGCCCGGCTCGCGGCCAAGCCTCTCGCGCCCGGCGATACGCTGCGCTTCATCTTCACCGGCGACTCGCAGCAATTCTACGACGAAGCCGAGGCCCTGGTGGCCAGCGCCAACCAGCAGCTCGGCATTTCCTTCCTGGTGGTAGCCGGCGATATTTCCGACTTCGGTCTGGCCCGCGAAATGCAGTGGGTTGATGAAAAGCTGCGCCGCCTCACGGTGCCCTACGTCACGGTTATCGGCAACCACGACCTCGTGGGCAACGGCCGGCCCACGTACCAGCACATTTTTGGGGCCTTCAACTATTCGTTTGTGTACGGCAACACCAAGTTCATCATGGTGGACACCAACGGGCGCGAGTACAACTTCGACGGCACCGCGCCCGACATGGCCTGGCTCCGGCCCCAGCTCGCCAACGCCGATGGGGCCCGGCGCAAGGTGGTTATCTCGCACGTGCCGCCCACCAACGACGATTTCGACCCCGCCCTGCGCCTGCCCTACGTGCAGGCCCTGCGCGAAACCCCGGGGCTGGTGTTTGAGATGAACGGCCACAACCATTCCTACAGCATCACGCAGCCCTACAACGACGGCGTGACCTACGTGAACTCCGACGCTTTTTCGGAGCGCCACTACATGGTGGTTACCGTGTGGGGCGACAAGCAATTCCGCATCAAACGGGTCAAGTTCTAATGAAGACGCTGCTGCTTTCCGCCCTGCTGCTGACTGGCCTGCGCGCCGCCGCCATCACGCCGCCCGACACCACGGCCACCGGGCCCGGCAAAACCGCCGCTGCCGCCGGCCGGTCCGCCCGCCCCTGGTACCGCCCCACCCACCTGGCCCTGCAAACCGGCGGCGGCCTGGGCATGGTGGCCACCGGGGCCGGCTACGAATACGCCAAAGGCCACATCGACACCGACATCCTCATCGGCTACGTGCCGAAGCATTATGCCGGCTCCACGCTCAGCCTGGCCTCGCTGAAATTCCTGTACTCGCCGTTCCGGCTGCCGGTGGGCGAGAAGTTCCAGGTGACGCCGCTCACGGTAGGCGCGTATTTCAGCTACACCCACGGCACCATCAACGACGAGCTGAAGGGGCAGTATGCGAGCGACTACTACTGGTTTTCGACCGATACGCGCTACGGCCCACTGCTGGGCAGCCGCGTCACATTTCTGGCCCCGCCCATTGCCGCCACCGGGCAGCCGCGCAAAATCTCGTTCTACTACGAGCTGGGCAGCAACGATTTGTACCTGGCCAGCTACCTCAACAACCGCAACGGTGGCCTGGGCTTCGGCCAGCTGCTGACGCTCGCGCTGGGCCTGAAAGCTGACTTTTAGCCTCCGCAAGCCTTTGGAACGATGAAAGCCCCGGCACCCGAACGAAAATCGGGAGCCGGGGCTTTTCGGCAATCTGTCCGGGCACTATTGGCGTAGGTGCGGCGGTTGAGGCCTGAAACCGCGCTTATGAATCGTCTGAATCGTCTGTTTTCGCTGCTGCTGGCCCTGGTGCTGGTTGGTACGATGGGTTGCGCTACGCCGCAGGTGGCCCCGGCCACAGCCAACGGCGGAGGCTCGGCCAGTCCCAATGCCCTCAGGTATCTGGCTTTGGGCGACTCCTACACCATTGGCGAAGGCGCCGCCTCGGCCGACCGTTGGCCCACGCAGCTTGCCGGCCTGCTCGCGGCCCAGGGCGTGGCCGTAGCGGCACCCGACTACATCGCCCGCACCGGCTGGACGACGGCCGAGCTCCAGGCGGCCATTGCCGATGCCCGGCCGGCTGCCACCTACGGGCTGGTATCGCTGCTGATTGGCGTGAACAACCAGTACCGGGGCCAGTCGCTGGCCCAGTACCGGGTAGAGTTTCGGGCGCTGTTGCAGCAGGCCATTGGCTTTGCCGGCGGCCGGCCGGGCCACGTGGTGGTGCTCTCGATTCCCGATTGGGGGCAGTCGCCCTACGGCCAGCGCCAGGGCCGCGACCCGGCTGCTATCGGGCTCGAAATCGACCAGTTCAATGCCGCGGCGCAGGACGAGTGCCGCCAGGCCAGCGTGGCCTACATCAACATCACGGACCTGACCCGCGCGGCGGCCGGTGCCCGCAGCCAGTTCACCAGCGACGGCCTGCACTACTCCGGCCCGCAGATGCGGGAATGGGCCGACCGCGCCCTGCCCGTGACGCAGGCATTGTTGAGTTCAAAATAATTGGTTGATAACCAGGAAAAGAGGGGGTAGGTAGTAGGCCAGTGCAACCTGGTGGCTGGCTTGCCGGTCATCGTGGGGCGGACAGCGTTATTCTGCGCTACTTCATCCTTTCCCATGAAAAAGCATTTCCTCCTGTTGCCTCTGCTGGCGCTGGCTGTTCCGGCTGCTGCTCAACGTACTGAAATCATTGGCCGGGTTGGGCTGGGGCTGTTCAAATTTAGTGGTACCGGCACCGAACATACCTCCTTCATCAACTATTCCAATGATTTTGGTGAGCCGAATGGCTACACCAATAATCCGTATAGCAACCGGTTTGGCACCGGCGTTTCGTTCGGGGCACGGGCCCAGCACGTTGGCCAGAAAAACGGTTTGCTGGCCTTCGATTTAGGCTACGAGTGGCTGCGCAACCGTAGCACCATCACCCAGCTCTATTACTCGCCGGCCCTTACCAGCTCCTTTAGGGGGGCCTACAGCGCCGATGGGAATACTAACCTAGCTACCCGGAATGTCACGGCGTTTCTGGGCCTGGGGCACCGCTTCCAGGTTGGGACGATTGAAATAGATGCCCTGGCCGGGCCGGAAGCGGCCTATGTGTTTGGTTTCAGCGAGAAAGGCAGTGGCACCTACAACGGCAACCTGAACTGGGCCATCGAACAGCGTGACCGCGCCTTCAACCGCTTCGATGCCCGCCTGCGCGCCGATGCCACCGCTTGGTACCACCGCGTGGGTGTCAATGCCAGCTATTCTTACGGCTTCATCAATTACCGGGGCAATCAGTTGGGCGGCAATTCCGATGCTTCCGCTCGCATCCTGCGGCTGGGGCTGGCCTACCGCCTGCGCTAAGCGTGGCAAAATATGCGGGCGGCTTGTGCGTCTGCGGCTGCAATGAGCTTCAAAACTGCCTCCGCCCCGCGCCTGCAAGCCACCTACAACGGCAAAACCTACGAAAACGCCGTGCCCACTACCGTCAGCCCACCCTCGGGCTACGGCGCGCTGCTGAGGCGCTGGCTGTTCGAGAAAGCCGAGCGGGAGCCCAAAGTGCCGCTCGGCACTTTCCGGGCCGATGCCGCCGCGCTGGCTGCCCCCGTGCCGGCCGCGGCCCTGCGCGCCACCTGGCTGGGCCACAGCACCGTGCTGCTCGAAATCGACGGCCGCCGCATTCTCACCGACCCGGTGTGGAGCGAGCGGGTGTCGCCCTCGCAGTTGATGGGACCGAAGCGGTTTTTTGCGCCGCCGCTGCCGCTTGCCAAGCTTCCGGAGCTGGATGCCGTGGTGCTCTCGCACGACCATTACGACCACCTCGACTCGGCCGCTATTCGGGTGCTGGCCCGTACCGGTGTGCCGTTTCTCTGCCCGCTGGGGGTGGGCACGCACCTGCGCCGCTGGGGCGTAGCGGCCGCCTGCATCACCGAGCTCAACTGGTGGGAATCGGCCCAATTGAGCGAGGACTTTACGATGGTGGCCACCCCGGCCCGCCACTTTTCGGGCCGGGGCCTCACCCGCAACGATACGCTGTGGGCCTCGTGGTGCCTGCTGGGGCCCACGCACAAGGTGTTTTTTGGCGGCGACTCGGGCCCGTTCGAAGAAGCTTTCCGGCAGATAGGCGAGGCCTACGGGCCGTTCGATTTGACAATGCTGGAAATCGGGGCCTCCGACCCCGAATGGGCCGACATCCACCTGGGGCCCGACCATGCCCTCGTGGCCCACGGGCTGCTGGGCGGCGGGCCGCTGTTGCCGCTGCACTGGGGCACGTTCAACCTGGCGTTTCATGCCTGGCGGCAGCCAGTGCAGCGCCTGCTCGAAGCTGCTGGCCCCGGCGTGCCGCTGCTGCTGCCCGCCCCCGGCCAGCGCGTGGACGTGGCCGCCGGCCCGCTTGATGCGCGCTGGTGGGAGCAGTGAAAAGGCTATAAGGCAGCCATCGCCGCCTAATTACTTCCCAGCTGGCGCGGCCGAAGAATTCCCGTCCAGAATCTGAAACAGCTCGTTGAGCTTGGGCGTGAGAATAATCTCGGTGCGGCGGTTCATGGCCTTGTTCTGGGGCGTGTCGTTGGCAGCCACGGGCACGTACTGGCCCCGGCCCGAGGCCGTGACGCGCTCCGGCGACACGCCGCTGGTTGCCAGCAAACGGGCGATTTCGGTGGCGCGCAGCGCGCTCAGGTCCCAGTTGTCGGTCATGCCGGCTGTGCCGCGCAAAATGGGCACGTTGTCGGTATGGCCCTCCACCACCACGTTCACGTCTTTCTGCTCCTGGAGCACGGTGGCCAGCTTTTTCAGTGCCTCCTGGCCCTTGGGGTCTACTTTGGTCGAGCCCGATTTGAACAGCAGCTGCTCCGACAGCGACACGTACACCTTGCCATCCTTCAGCTTCACCTGCAGGTCGCTGCTGTTGAAGCTGAGCAGGGCCTTGCTCACGCGGGCTTTCAGGTCGTCCACGGCTTTGTCCTTGTCGGCCAAGGCTTTGGTGAGCTCGGTGAGCCGGGCTTCGCGGGTTTTGAGGTCGGCGGCGAGGCGGTCGTTATCCGCTTTGCTTTTTTGCAGGTTCTGGTCGAGCTCGCCCAGCTCGGCTTCGCGGCGGGCCAGGTCTTTGGCCACTTTGTTGTAGTCTGAGGACTTGTTGGCCAGCTCGCGGTCACTGTTTTTCAGCAGCTTGTCGTAGCTGGTGTTCAAGTCATTATACAGGCTGCGGGTTTTGCGGTAGGCCGCGCCGGTTTCGGCCGAGTCGGTGATGAGGCGCTTTTGCGTCAGGCGCAATTGGGCCAGCTCGTCGCTGGCCTTTTGCAATTGGCCAGTGGTAGCCTGCAGCTGGCGCTCGGCGGCGGCTTTGCCGTCGGCGTCGGCTTTCTGGCGGGCGTTCAGGTCGTCGTATTTCTTGGCCGTTACGCAGCCGGTGAGGGTGGGGGCGGCCAGCAGGGCCAGGCCCAGCAGGGCGGGGGATATGATTCGCACGGGGAACAACACGGGGAAAACAAACCCATCGGCGGCCGGCCTGCCCGGCCGCGTTGGCCCGGCAAGGTAGCGCCCAGCGGCCAGCCTGCGCGTATTGACCGCCCGGCAGGCATCCCCAACAGCATTTTATTCGTTGCAGTTGGGCCGTAGCGGCAGGCGGTTGGTTGTCGCTTATCTTTGATGCCCGGTTTTTACTCTTATCTGCCTGTTCCAAGCAGGCGGCTCTCACATAAAAAAATAAGCTAATAGCCATTCGCTAACAGCTAAAAGCTCACCATATGGCCTGGTTCAAGCGCGTAGAAAAGGGCATCGTGACCCCCACCGACCAGAAAAAAGAAACCCCCGACGGGCTCTGGTACAAGTGCCCCGAGTGTAAAACGGTGGCCACTATGGCCGAGCACAAGCGCCTGCGCTACGTGTGCGGCAACTGCGGCCACCACGACCGCATCGACGCGGCCGATTACTTCGAGTTGCTGTTCGACGGCGGCCAGTTCACCGAGCTCGATGCCAACCTCACCTCCGGCGACCCCCTGCACTTCGTCGACACCAAAGAATACCCCAAGCGCGTGGCCGCCACCGAGCGCAATACCGGCCTGAAAGACGCCGTGCGCTCGGCCCACGGCCTCAGCGCCGGCCAGCCGCTGGTGGTAGCAGCCATGGATTTCAAGTTCATTGGCGGCTCGATGGGCTCGGTGGTGGGCGAGAAAATCGCGCGTGCCATCGACTACGCTCGCCAGAACCGCATCCCGTTCCTGATGATTTCGCGCTCGGGCGGTGCCCGCATGATGGAAGCCGGCTACTCGCTGATGCAAATGGCCAAAACCTCGGCCAAGCTGGCCCTGCTTTCCGAAGCTGGCGTGCCCTACGTGAGCTTGCTCACTGACCCCACCACGGGCGGCGTCACGGCCTCGTTTGCCATGCTGGGCGACTTCAACATTGCCGAGCCCGGCGCACTCATTGGTTTTGCCGGGCCGCGCGTCATCAAGGAAACCATCGGCAAAGACCTGCCCAAGGGCTTCCAGAGCGCCGAGTTTGTGCTGGAGCACGGCTTTCTGGATTTTATTGTGGACCGGCGCGAGCTGAAGCAGCGCCTGGCCGACCTGCTGGGCATGCTGCGGCCCGCCCCGGCCGCTGCTCCCACGCCAAAACGTGCGGCTTCAAAAGTGCAGTAGCGCCGCGCTAAAACCATTTTTGCCGTTTCGGCACGCTTCTTGAAAAACCCGTTTCCGGTACCGGAGCGGGTTTTTTCCGTATACGGGCCGAAACAACTCATCATTCTTTCATTTTCACATGAACACCTCCAAATCTCTGCTTTCTGTGCTGATGGCCTTCGTGCTGCTTTTCAGCTCCTGCGCTACTTCGCAACAGGCCAGCACCACGCAGCCTGACCTTTCGACGAACAACGGCACCGGCGCCCGCAAAACCGGCATGAGCAAAACCACCAAGGGCGGCCTGCTGGGCGCGGGTGGCGGCGCGGTACTGGGCGGCGTGGTAGGCGGCCTGCTGGGCGGCGGCAAGGGCACGGCCATTGGCGCTATCGTAGGCGCGGCGGCTGGTGGTACCACGGGTGCCATCATTGGCCGCAAAATGGACAAAGCCGCGGCTGAGCTGCAGAACGACATGAAAGGTGCCCGGGTAGAGCGCGTGGGCGAGGGCATCAAAATCACCTTCGATTCAGGCATCCTGTTCGATACCAACTCGGCTACGCTGCGCCCGGCTTCGGAAGCCGATATCAGCAAAATGGCGGCTGTGCTTCAGAAATACCCCGACACCAACGTGTTGATTGAAGGCCACACCGACAACTCGGGCACCGACGCCATCAACCAGCCCCTGAGCGAGCGCCGCGCCCAGTCCGTGGCCAACTCGACCATTGCCAAGGGCGTGTCGTCGAGCCGCATCACCACCCAGGGTTATGGCTCGACCCAGCCCGTGGGCGACAACACCACCGTGGAAGGCAAGCAGGCCAACCGCCGCGTAGAAGTAGCCATTTACGCTAACGAAAAGATGAAGAAGGCCGCCGAAGATGGCCGCTTGTAGTCTGCTCATCAGATAAGGCACTGTTGAAAAGGCCGCCTGTTTTGGGCGGCCTTTTTATTTGGGATGGGTGGCAGAAAAAAAGTGAATCAAGCACAACCTGCTTCGCCGAAGCCGCGTTAAAACCTCATCATTTATCTCCCTTTTATATCTCTCGTCATGAAGACTTTCAAAGGATATTTTCTGATTCTGCTTGCATTCGTGTTGCTGCTGGGCAGCGCCCAGGCCCAGACGCCTAAAAAAGGCTGGAGCAACAAAGCCAAAGGCGCCGCCATTGGTGGCGGTGCCGGCGCAGTGGCCGGTGGCCTGCTGGGCGGCGGCAAAGGTGCCGTAGTAGGTGCTGCTGCTGGTGTGGTTGGTGGTGGCCTGATTGGCCGCAACAAAGACAAGAAAAAAGACCCGGCCCGTTACTACAACTACAAAGGCAAGAAGTAACTGATAATTGCATTGCTTGCATAAATCAAAAAAAAGGTCCTGCGCACTGCGTAGGGCCTTTTTTTGTGGTTGGTGGCGGGAAGGAGCTGGTTCGACTGGCGAAGGATGGCACTCGGCGGCGCGAGTTTGGCAAGGTGGTTGCAAATAGCGTACTTGCCGGCCCATTGCACAAGCAGCGGCCTATTTTCCCCAAACCCCTTTTTAACCCATGAAATTCTTTCGTTCGTCCCTCACTTTTCTGCTGGCCCTGCTGCTGTTGGTAAACAACTTCGCGCAGGCCCAAACTTCTACCGTTTCGACGGATAAGCCCAAAGGCATGAGCAAAACCCTTAAAGGCGGCATCATTGGCGGCTTGGGTGGCGCGGTAGCTGGCGGCGTGGCCGGCCGCCTCATTGGCGGTAAGTCGGGCACGGCCAAGGGCGCCATCATTGGTGCCGTGGTAGGCGGTACCGCCGGTGCCCTCATTGGCCGCAAAATGGACAAGGCCGCTGCTGAGCTGCGCCGCGACCTCGAAGGTGCCAAAGTAGAGCGCGTCGGCGAAGGCATCAAAATCACTTTCGCTTCGGGCATCCTGTTCGGCACCAACTCGTCGAGCCTGACCCCGGAAGCCGCTGGCAACATCGACCAGCTGGCCGCTACGCTCAAGAAATATGCTGATACCAACGTGGTAATCGAAGGCCACACCGACAGCTCGGGTTCGGATGCCATCAACCAGCCCCTCTCGGAGCGTCGCGCACAGGCTGTGTCGAACGAGATTCAGGGCCAGGGCGTTGATTCGGGCCGCATCACGGCCACCGGCTACGGCTCGACCCAGCCCGTGGGCGACAACAGCACGGTAGCCGGCAAAGCCGCCAACCGTCGCGTGGAAGTAGCCATTTTCGCCAACGAGAAAATGCAGAAGGCTGCCAAAAAAGGCCAGCTGTAAGCCCCAACCAGCCGTGGCTAACGCGGCAGAAGTTTCGAGAAGACCGGTGGCCAAATTGGCCGCCGGTTTTTTTGTGCCCATTGCAGCACGCATCCGGCTTGTTGGCAACCCTGGCCCGCGCTTGCCGGTACACCCGGGCATGCCTTCATCTGATGCTGCCTACGCCTCAACGCCCGCCGAAAAAGCCTGGGCCGACCACCTCATCCTCGACCATTTCTACGGGCACATGCCGCCCGAGCCGCGCCGCACGCCCATGCGCGAGCTCATCTCCACGGTGCTCTCGCATCGCACCACCCATGCCGATGAGGAACTGGCCTACGACCGCATGCTGGAAGCCTTCGGCGACTGGGCCGGCGTGGAGGCCGCGCCCACGGCGGAGCTGGCCCACGCCATCCGCACCACGCGCTGGCCCGATACCCAGGCCCCGCGCATCCAGGAGATTTTGCGGCGCATCCGGGTCGAAACGGGAGGGCCGTTTGAGCTGGATTTTCTGGCCGACTGGCCTACCGAAAAGGGCATGGCCTGGCTCACCGATATGCCGGGCATTGGGCTGAAAACGGCTTCTTTGCTGCTGCTTTTCAACTACCACAAGCCGGTGCTGCCCGTCGATACGCACGTGCACCGGGTGGCACAGCGGGTGGGCTTTCTGGGGCCGAAAGTGTCGGTGGAGAAGGCGCATGGCGTGTTGCTGGCCCTGCTGCCGGCCGATGCCGAGACGCTGTTCAATTTCCACAAGCACAACTACTGGCACGGCCAGCAAATTTGCTTTTTCCTGAAGCCTAATTGTGCGCGCTGTCCGCTGAAAGGCTTCTGCACTTATTACCAGGAGCATTTCGGGGAAGCTACGGCCGACGCGCTGGCGGCCACGCCCGATAAGTGGGACGCGGCCGCCTGGGGCAAGCTGCCGCATTAGTTGTTGGCTGTTAGTCATTAGCTTTTAGCTGTTAGCTTCGTAGAGGTGCTTTAAAGGCCCAAAATGTAAAAAGCTAATAGCTAACAGCTAAAGGCTATCAGCTAAAATTATGCGCCTCGTCAAGCACCCCGTTCTCTGCAATTACTACGTCACTTACCGCTGCAATGCGAAGTGCGCGTTTTGCGACATCTGGGAGAAGCCCTCGCCCTACATCACGCTGGAGGACGTGACGCAGAACCTGCGCGACCTGAAGCGGCTGGGCGTGTCGGTTATCGATTTCACCGGCGGCGAGCCCCTGCTGCACCGGCAGCTGCCTGATTTTCTGGGCCTGGCGCGGGAGATGGGCTTCATCACCACCGTGACAACCAACGGCCTGCTCTACCCTAAAAATGCGGAGAAATTGCGCGGCAAAGTCGACATGCTGCACTTTTCGCTCGACTCGGCCGACCGCGACACCCACGACCTGGGCCGCGGCGTGGCCTGCTACGATTTCGTGCTCGAAAGCATTCGCGTAGCCAAAGAATTGGGCGAGCGGCCGGACATCCTCTTCACCGTCTTCCGCAAAAACCTGGCGGATTTGGAGGCCGTGTATCGCGACATCACCCAGCCCAACGGCCTCGTCCTTATCCTCAACCCCGCTTTTGAGTACGGCGACGTGGAAACCGGCGAGCAGCTCACGGCCGCCGAACTGGACTACCTCTCGGCTTTCGGCAAGCGCAAGGGCGTATACCTGAACGAGGCCTTCATCCAGCTGCGGCGCGATGGCGGCAACCACGTGGCTGCGCCCGTGTGCCGGGCCGCCAGCACCACGCTGGTCATCTCGCCCAGCAACGAGTTGGTGCTGCCCTGCTACCACCTCGGCGAGCAGAAGTTTCCCATCGAAGGCAAATTATACGACCTATACAACGCCCCCGAAACCCAGCGTCTGGCCGCGCTGGAGGGCCGCCTGCCCGCCTGCGAGGGCTGCACCATCAATTGCTACATGCAGCCCAGCTTCGCGGTCGAGACGAGCAAGTATTTCTGGCAGGCGCTGCCCAGCACGCTGAAGTATAACTGGGAAAAGGGCACGTGGAAGCGACTGATTGGGGTGGCGTAGGACAATATAAAAGAACGTCATGCTGAGCGTAGTCGAAGCATCTCTACCACACAACTAATCCAATCAAAAGGATTCACTATTGCGGTAGAGATGCTTCGACTACGCTCAGCATGACGTTCCTCCTTTAGCAATAACCCACTCCCATGCCCGCCCTCATCCTCCCCATTCACGGCATCGCGCCCACCATTCCCGCCGACTGCTTCGTGGCCGATAACGCCACCATCATTGGCGACGTGGTGCTGGGCAGCGGCTGCACCGTCTGGTTCACGGCCGTTATTCGCGGCGATGTGCACAGCATCCGCATCGGCGACGAAACCAATATTCAGGACGGAGCGGTGCTGCACTGCACCTACCAGAAGGCCCCGCTCAGCATCGGCAGCCGCGTCAGCATCGGGCACCGGGCGCTGGTGCACGGCTGCACCGTGGCCGACGACGTGCTCATCGGCATGGGTGCCATTGTGATGGACCACGCCGTGGTGGGCACCGGCTGTATCATCGCGGCCGGGGCCGTGGTGCTGGAGAATTTCGTGTGCGAGCCGGGCTACTTATATGCCGGCGTGCCAGCCCGCAGAATCAAACCCGTTACCGATGAACAACGCGCTGGCCTGCTGCGCACGGCCGCCAATTATCAGACCTACGCCAGTTGGTTGAAGAGTTAAGAGTTAAAAAAAGCCCGTCTGAATCTCCAGACGGGCTTTTTTTAACTCTCAACTTTTAACTGACGCTATACCTCGTCGCTGAGCTCGCCGCGCGGGGCTTCGCGCTCGGCGGGCGTGGTGACGCGGAGCTGCACCAGCTCCACGGCGCGGCGCGAGCGTTGGAGCACCCGGAATTCGTAGGGGTCGAGCACGGCCACGTCGCCCACCTCGGGGATGCTGCCGTAGATGACGTTGAGCAGGCCGCCCACAGTTTCGTAGTCTTCGCCCTCGGGCAGGGGGTAGGGGAGGTACTCGTTGGCGTCGGAAATGGGCGTGGCGGGGTTCACGCGGTATTCGTCCTCGGCCACTTTCTCCACCACGGGTACTTCGTTGTCGTACTCGTCCTGGATTTCGCCCACCAGCTCCTCCATGATGTCTTCGATGGTGACGATGCCCGACACGCCGCCGAACTCGTCGCTCACAATGGCCATCACGATGTGCTTGCGCTGGAACTGGCGCAGCAGGCGGTTGATTTTCTTGGTTTCGGGCACGAAATAAGGCGGCCGCATGATGCGGGCCAGCTCCACGGCCTCGCCGCGCCGGATGATTGGCAGCAGGTCCTTCACGTTGAGCACGCCCACGATGTTGTCGATGTTGCCCTCGTAGACCGGCATGCGCGAAAAGCCTTCGGCGAACACGAGGTCGAGAATCTGCTCGGCAGGCGCGTGCACGTCGAGGGCCGAAAGCTTGGTGCGGGGCACCATAATCTGCTTCACCATGCGGTCGTTGAACTGAAACACGTTCTCGATGAGCTCGTGCTCGGAGTCCTGAATCTCACCGCTCTCCTTGCTCTGGTCGAGCAGCAGGCGCAGTTCGTCGGAGGTGTGGGCCTCGGTGCCGTGCACGTTCTGGATGCCCACCGCGCCCAGCATCAGATTGCTGGCTTTGGAGAGGAACCACGTGAGGGGCCGGGTGAGAAAATAGAAGCCGCGCAATGGCAGCACCAGCGCCAGGCTCACCGCCTCGGGCCGCTGAATGGCCAGCGCCTTCGGAAACAGCTCGCCAAACAGCACGTGCATGAACGTGAGCACAATCAGCCCCAGGCCCACGGCAATGCTGTGCGCCGTGAGGGCCGAAATGGGCAGCCCCAGCCGCGGCAGCAGCCCCAGAAATATTTCGGTGAACAGCTCTTCGCCCACCGCACCCAAGAGCAGCGAGGCAATGGTGACGCCCAACTGCGTGGCCGAGAGGTAGTCGTAGAGCTTGTGCAGCACGCCCAGGGCCTGGCCGGCCAGCCGGCTGCCCTCCTTGGCTTTGATTTCGAGCTGCGAGAGGCGCACGCGAATCAGCGAGAATTCGGCGGCCACGAAAAATCCGTTTACTAAGACGAGTAAAACGGTTAAGAATAGTTGTAAACCCATGTTGGCGGCCCCCGCGACGCGGTCGGTCTGGGGGCCATTGTTGCTCAAAAGTACGCAGTTTGGCGTAGGTAGTTGGCAGCCGGCGGTTCGGGCTCACGCATTTCTCACTGGGATGAATGTAATTTTGGCCTCTGAAACGCGTGGTTGAATGAAAGCCTTGCCGCCATAGTTACGCCTCCGGTGCGCCACCGGATAACAGAAGCGGGCCTTTTTTGGTATCAGAAAGCCCGGCGTGGTAAGTGACAACGCGACAATCGAATCCCTCATGAAAAATTTCCGGATACTGCCCGCGCTGCTGCTCTGGCTGGGCCTGGTACTGTCGGCTACGGCTCAGATAATTACGCCCACCCACCTCAGCACTGCCCTGAGCAAGCCCACCGCCAAAGTGGGCGACGAAGTGGAACTGATTATCAACGCCCGCATCGACGACAAGTGGCACCTCTACGCTTCCGATTTCAGCGACGAAGTGGGCCCGGTCGTCTTCACGCTTAAGTTCAAGCCCAGCCCGGCTTACGCGCTGGTGGGCAAGCTGCAATCCATCAAGTCGCACCACGAGCAGGACGAGATTTTCAAAGGCGAAGTCGCCTTCTGGGAAAAAACCGGGCAAATGCGTCAGCGCATTAAAGTGCTACAGCCCGGCCCGCTCACCGTTTCGGCCGAAGCCGACTACCAAAGCTGCACCAGCGTGGACGGCAAGTGCGTGCCCGGCAACGAAACCCTAAATTTTGGCCCGCTGACGGTGACTGGCGCTGCCGTTGTACCGGCCAAATTGGCGGCAACTGCTACGCCGACGGCTCCGGCTACCACGCCCGCCACTGCCGCGTCAGCTGTTGCTCCGGCCGCGCCTACCGCGCCAGCTACCGTCGCCGAAGCAACTCCCGCCGCTCCGGTTGCTGCCGATACGACACCCGTAACTGCTGCCGCGCCCACTGCTGCTGCCACTGCAGAAACGCCGGTTGCCGAAGTGACCCCCGCGCCCGCCGTGGCCGATGTCGCCCTCAATGCCGACCCCGTGAACAAAGCCGGTGGCCTGTGGGCCTTTGCACTGCTGGCCTTCACGTTTGGGCTGGCCGCGTTGCTCACGCCCTGCGTGTTCCCGATGGTGCCGATGACGGTTTCGCTGTTCACCAGCGGCAACGACAGCCGGCAGCGCGGCATCTTCAAGGCCCTCGTTTATGGGGCCAGCATCATCGGTATTTACGTATTGATGGGCGTACTCGTGTCGGTGTTGCTGGGCGAAGACGGCCCCAACCTCATTGCCACGCACTGGCTGCCCAACCTGATTTTCTTCGTGGTGTTCGTGGTGTTCGGCCTGTCGTTTCTGGGCCTGTTCGAAATCACGCTGCCCCACCAGATTGTGAACTCCGTGGATGCGCAGGCCGACCGCGGCGGTTGGGCCGGCATTTTCTTCATGGCCCTCACGCTGGTGGTGGTGTCGTTTTCGTGCACTGCGCCCATTGTGGGCAGCATTCTGAGCATGGCCGCGCGCGGGCAGCGCATCCAGCCCATTGTGGGCATGCTGGGCTTCTCGCTGGCGTTTGCGCTGCCGTTCACGCTGTTTGCCATCTTCCCCTCGTGGCTGAAAAGCCTGCCCCGCTCGGGCGGCTGGCTGAACACGGTGAAAGTGGTGCTCGGCTTCATCGAGCTGATGCTGGCCCTGAAGTTCCTGAGCACCGCCGACCTGGCCTACCACTGGCACTTGCTCAACCGCGACGTGTACATCGTGCTCTGGATTGTGCTGTCGGCCCTGCTGGGCTTCTATCTGCTGGGCAAGTACCGCCTCTCGCACGACTCACCCCTCGACCACCTCAGCGTAGGCCGCTTGCTGATGGCCGTGCTGGCCTTTGCCTTCACCGTATACCTCGTGCCGGGCTTGTTTGGCGCCCCGCTGCCGCTGCTGGCCGGCTACCTGCCGCCCCAGAGCAAGCACGATTTCTCGGTGGCTGCCGCCGAGGGCGGTGCCCCGGCCGTGGCGGCCAGCACCAGCGCCGCCCGCGAGGTGCCCCGCTTCGGCGATTTTCTGGAGCTGCCCCACAACCTTAACGGCTACTTCGACCTGGAGCAGGCCAAGCGCGTAGCCCGCTTAGAGCATAAGCCCATTTTTATCGACTTCACCGGCCACGCCTGCGTGAACTGCCGCAAGATGGAAGCAACGGTGTGGAGCGACCCACAGGTGCTAGCCCAATTGCGCAACGACTATGTGGTAGTGGCGCTGTATGTGGATGATAAAACCGAGCTGCCCCAAAAGGAGTGGTATACTTCCACCCACGACAAACAGCTGAAAACCACCCTTGGCAAGCAGAATGCCGACCTGCAAATCACCCGTTACGGCGTGAATGCCCAACCTTTTTACATTCTGCTCGACCCCAACGATGCAACCAACACGCCGCTGGTTGCGCCCATTGCCTACGAGCCTGATGTTGCGCAGTTCAATGCCTTTCTACAGGCCGGTTCCAAACAGTTTCGCAAGGCCGCTCCCGTAGCGGCCCGCTAGGTAAGTCCAGCCCCCGGGGAGAATGGTGATGATGGCAGAGAATTTGCGCTTCCGGCTTACGCACGAAGGGGCGGCCCCCACCCAGAGGCCGCCCCTTACCAGTGTTGAGGCGCGCACCCACCCAGATGCGCAGCCCCGTTTTCCCCTCTTCTCCTCTGTAACCAACCACAACCATAGCCAAAGCATTGCTGCTTTCGATGAACGACCTGCGCGCTGGTTTTGCGTAAAGCGAAACCCAGCGGAGCCGGCCGATTCAGCCACGTTGCTGCCGTAGTGGGCTGCATAGGATTGTAACAAATGTAATGCTTTGTTATAACTGCTGCAAACAATCAATACACTTAAATAAATAATTACAATAAATTCAATTTTCAGGCGTTAACTTACCAATATTATCAAACCTTTCCTGCAAAAGATGGCCCGCAACTACGAACTTGATGACACCGACCGGCACATCCTGAATCTGCTCATTCAGGATGCGAAGATGCCGTACACCGAAATTGCCCGTAAAGTGAACGTGTCGGGCGGCACCGTCCACGTGCGCATGGCCCGCCTCGAAGAGATTGGCATCGTGCAGGGCGCCACCCTGCGCATTGATTACCAGAAGCTGGGCTACGGCGTGAGCGCCTTCCTGGGCATCTACCTGCAGAAGAGCTCGGAGTATACGGGCGTAGTAAACCAACTGCGGGAAATTCCGGAAGTGGTCAACATCAACTTCACCACCGGGGCCTATGGCGTGTTTGCCCGCCTGCAGTGCCGCGATACCCAACACCTGCGCGACGTACTGCACGACCGCATCCAACCCATTGAAGGCATTCTGCGCACCGAAACGCTGATTTCGCTGGAGGAAGTCCTCAACCGCTCGGCCGAGCTGACCTAGCCGACCGCCAAGCGCTGGCTCCGAAAATTACGCCGCCGCTGCTGGTCCGTTATCGGGCCCGCCAGCGGCGGCGTAATTTTGTGCCGTGCCCACTGCTCCCGCTCCGCCCACCACGCTGCTCATTCAGACTGCCTTCATCGGCGACGTGATTCTGATGACGGCCCTGCTCGAATACCTGCACCAGACCGCGCCCACCACGCCCGTGGATGTGCTGGTGCGGCGCGGCAATGAGGGATTGCTAGCCGGCCACCCCCACGTGCGCCGCGTACTGGTTTGGGACAAGAAGCACCGCAAGTATGCCGCGCTGTGGGACTTACTGGGCCAGATTCGGGCATCGAAGTACGGCCGCGTCGTCACCTTGCAGCGTTTTGCCAGCACGGGCTTCCTCACCGCCTTTTCGGGCGCGGCCGAGCGCATTGGCTTTGCCAAAAACCCGCTCAGCCGGTTCTTCACGCGCCGCGTGCCGCATGTCATCGGCGACGGCACGCATGAAGTGGAGCGTAACCTGCGGTTGCTTGCAGTTAAGAGTGAAGAGTTAAAAGTTAAAAGTGCAGAAGCAAAAGGCGAATCCGTAAAGGGTTTAACTTTTAACTCTCAACTTTTAACTCCTTTAACTTCCTATCCGCCGCGCCTATACCCCACGGCGGCCGACGAAGCAGCCGTAGCGCCTTACGCGGCGGCCGGGCCATACATCTGCCTCGCGCCCACTTCGGTGTGGTTCACCAAACAATACCCAGAAGCGAAGTGGCTGGAGTTGCTGGCGGCGCTGCCCGCTGGCGTGCGCGTGTACCTGTTGGGTGGCCCGCCTGATGTGGCCGCATGCGAGCGGCTGGCGGCGGCCAGCGGGCGTGAAAATGTGGTGAGCATAGCGGGCAAAATCGGCCTGCTGGCCTCGGCGGCGCTCATGCGCGGGGCGGTGATGAACTACGTGAACGACTCGGCCCCCATGCACCTGTGCTCGGCGGTGGGCGCGCCGGTTACGGCGGTGTTCTGCAGCACGGTGCCGGCATTCGGGTTCGGGCCGCTGTCGCCGGTTTCGTTTGTAGTGGAAACGAACGAAAAGCTCGATTGCCGGCCGTGCGGGCTGCACGGACACGCGGCCTGCCCGCTGGGGCACTTTCGCTGCGCGTATGGCATTGAGGTAGGGCAACTCCTGGCCACGTTGCCGGTTGCATAGTTGTCGGTTTCTCGTTGTCCGTTGTTAGTCTTAAACTTCCTGACAACGGACAACGAGCAACTGACAACTTAGTGAAGCCTGTACCTTTGCAATCTTATGCTCGATTATCACATTCACGAATATCCTAACGGTATCCGCCTCTTACACAAGCAGGTACTGCACACTAAAATAGCGCATTGCGGGTTTCTGCTCGATATTGGCTCGCGCGATGAGGCCCCGCACCAGCAGGGCCTGGCCCACTTCTGGGAGCACATGGCCTTCAAAGGCACTGAGAAGCGCAAGAGCTTCCACATTCTCAACCGCCTCGAAACCGTGGGTGGCGAGCTGAATGCCTACACGACCAAGGAAAAAATCTGCTTCTACGCTTCGCTGCTAAGCACGCACTTCGAGCGCGCGTTCGAGTTGCTGACGGACCTCACGTTCAATTCCGTGTTTCCCGGCCGCGAGGTGGAGAAGGAGCGAGGCGTGATTCTGGAGGAGATGAGCATGTACCAGGACGCCCCGGAAGATGCTATTATCGACGATTTTGATACCGTGGTATTCGGCGACCACCCGCTGGGTGTGAATATTCTGGGCACCCGCGAGAGCGTGAGCCGCTTCCAGACGGCCGATTTTCATGCCTTTTTGCAGGAGCAGATGCGGACGGACCGGCTGGTGTTCAGCTCGGTGAGCAACCTGCCGTTTGCCGAAGTGAAGCGGCTGGCCGACAAGTTTCTGGCGCCGCTGCCGGCCCGGCTGGGGCCGCGCACGCGTCGGCCAGTGGGCGGCTACGAGCGCAAGTCGCAGTCGGAAACCCGGCCCATCTCGCAGGCGCACTGCCTGGTGGGTGGCCCGGCCTACTCGCTGAACGATGCGCGCCGCATCCCGTTTTTCATGCTGAACAACATTCTGGGCGGCCCGGGCATGAACTCGCGCCTGAACCTGGCCGTGCGCGAGAAATACGGCCTCGTGTACACCATCGACAGCACGTACTCGCCCTACACCGATACGGGCCTATTCGGCATCTACTTCGGCACCGAAGGCAAGCAGGTGAAGCGCACGCTGGGCTTGGTGCAGAAGGAGTTGAAGCTGCTGCGCGAAAAGTCCCTCACCACCAATCAGCTGCACATCGCCAAGCACCAGCTGATGGGCCAGCTCGCCATGAGCGAGGAAAGCAACGGCGGCATGATGCAGCTGCTCGGCAAAAGCACCCTCGACCTGGGCCGCGTGGAGCCGCTGAGTGAGATTTTCGGCAAAATCGAAAAGATTACGGCCGCTGAACTCCAGGAAATGGCCAACGAAGTGCTGACCGACGAGCACCTGAGCGTGCTGCAATACGTGCCGGAAGGAAAGTAATGGCACTGCCTGTTTTCGGCCACGTGGGCAGCTACCGGCCGGGCGACACGTTCCGCAACCGCATCGAACTGGCGCTGAGCGGCATGCATCGGCCGCGCCGGGCGGGCGTGTGCGGCACGCAGCAGCTCGGCGCCGAGAGCATCGTGCTGGCCGGCCAATACGAGGACGACGACTTCACGGAAGAAGAAATCCGCTACTCCGGCAACGGCGGCCGCGACCCCAAAACCGGCCAGCAAATCAGCGACCAGGTGGCTACGACGGGCATTCTGGCGCTGCTGAAAAGTGTCGAAACCGGCCTGCCGGTGCGAGTGATGCGCAAAGTGCCGGCCGAAGACGGCGGGCTCGATGTGTACCGTTACGAAGGATTATACCGGCTGGTGGGTTACAGCTTCGGGCCAGGGAAGTCGGGATTCAACGTGTATGTGTTTCGGCTGCGACCTTGTTTACCTGCAGCAGACGCGGAGGATTTGCGCAGATGACGCGGATGGCAGACGAACTTCTGCGACTTCTGCGGTGAAAAACCACTAGCTTATGACCGACCCCCTCGACCTCTACGCCGCCCTGCATACCGCGCCCGAGCCGCCGCTACTGGCCCAGCTCACCCGCGAAACCCACCTGCAGCTATTGATGCCACGCATGAGCAGCGGTCACGTGCAAGGCCGTTTTCTGAGCCTTATCAGCCATTTAACCAAACCGCTGCGCGTCCTGGAAATTGGCACGTTTTGCGGGTACGCCACGCTGTGCCTGGCCGAGGGGCTGGCCGATAACGGCTTGCTGCACACCATCGAAATCGACCCTGAACGGGAGGCGCGCATCCGGCGCTACGTGGCGGCGGCCGGCATCACGGATAAGGTGCGGCTGCACATCGGGGCGGCGCTCGACGTTTTGCCGGGCCTGGTCGATGAAGTCTGGGACCTCGTCTTTATTGACGCCGACAAGCGAAATAATGCCGCGTACTTTGAGGCAGTGGTTGACCAGGTGCGGCCGGGCGGGCTGCTCATCGTCGACAACGTGCTGTGGGGCGGCAAGGTGCTGCCCGAGCATCAGTTGAAAACCGGCGATAAGGACACGCCGCTGGTACGCGCTTTCAACGACCAGGTGGCCCGCGACGCGCGCGTAGAACCGGTTTTTCTGCCCCTGCGCGACGGCCTGCTGCTGCTGCGCAAAGTTGCCTGAACCGCAGATTGAACGGATGAAACGGATTGAACAGACTCGTTTCGACTGCGACCATCAGCGGTTGAGAAATAGCCATCGAATAGTCGGAATTCGCCGGCATCCGTTCAATCCGTTTCATCTGTTAAATCTGCGGTTCAGAAAATTATGCGGCACCTGCTTACCCTGTTTTTTGTGCTGCTGAGCCTGACGGCCGCCCGCGCCCAAGCCCCCACCACCGTGAGCGGCCGCATTGCCGACGGCAAAGACCAGTCGGCCCTCATCGGCGCCAATGTGCTGCTGATTCATTTGCCCGATTCGGCGAAAACCGGTGCGGCGGCCGATGCCAACGGGCGGTTTCAGTTCGACAATGTGGCCGCCGGCCGCTACGTGCTCGATGCCTCGTTTGTGGGGTACCAGACGGTGCGGCAGTCGGTGACCGTGGCCGGCACGCCGGTGCAGCTAGGCACGCTGGCCCTGCCCGCCGGCGGCGTGCAATTGAAGGGCGTGGTGGTAACGGGCGCCGCCGCCCAGAGCGTGCAGAAAGGCGATACCACCCAGTTCAACGCCAAAGCGTTCAAAACCAACCCCGATGCCACCACCGGCGACCTCATCGACAAGCTGCCCGGTGTGAGCCGCGGGGCCGATGGCAAGGTGCAGGCCCAGGGCGAGAACGTGCAGCAGGTGCTCGTGGATGGCAAGCCTTTTTTCGGCAACGACCCCGACGCGGTGCTGAAAAACCTGCCCGCCGAAATGGTGGACAAGATTGAGGTGTTCGACCAGCGCAGCGAGCAGAGCCGGTTTTCGGGCTTCGATGACGGAAATACGACCAAGACCATCAACATCGTGACCAAGGTGGAATTCCGCAACGGTACGTTTGGGCGGGTGGTGGCCGGCGCGGGCCCCGAGCGCTACAAGGTGAGCGGCAACGTGAACAAGTTTAAGGGCGACGAGCGGATGTCGGTGCTGGCCCAGAGCAACAACGTGAACGAGCAGAACTTCGGCACCGAAGACCTGCTGGGCGTGGTGGGCAATTCGAACCAGGGCGGCGGCGGGCGCGGCGGCCAGCGTGGCGGTGGAGGCGGCGGCCAAGGTGGCGGCGGCAACGGCGGCAACGCGGGCGACTTTCTGGTGAACCAAAGCGGCGGCATTACCAAAACCAACGCTGTGGGTTTGAACTACTCGAACTCCTGGAACAAGAAAACCGACCTTGCAGCCAGCTACTTTTTCAACCGGGCCGACAACACGCTGCTCAGCAATACCAATCGCCAGTACGTGACCGGCACGCGCTACACCCAGAATGCCCTCAGCAACAGCCTGAACACCAACCAGCGCTTCAACCTGCGGCTGGAGCACAAGATTGATTCGGCCAATTCCATTCTGTTCCGGCCCCGGTTCAGCTACCAGCAGAACGAATCGGCAAGCCGGCTGGACGGGCGCACGTTTACGGGCGATGCGACGGCGAGCAACATCACCAGCAATTACGCGTCGAACAACAAGGGCCTGAACACGGGCGGCGACTTGCTGCTGCGCCACCGCTTCGCCAAAGCCGGGCGCACGGCCAGCCTCAGCATCGGCGGCACCTACAGCCAGCGCAACAGCGACGCCACGCTGCTGACCGTGAACGACACCTCCCCCCGCAGCAACCTGAACCAGGTGAACAACCTGACCCAGAACGGCGGCAGCCTCAACGCCAATCTGTCTCTCACCGAGGCGCTGAGCAAAACCGATGTGCTGCAAGGCAACTACGCCATCAATTACGCGCCCAACAACTCCAGCAAATACACCTACGATGTGCTGACCGGCGACACCCGCCAGCTGAACGAGGGCCTGAGCAACGTGTTTCAGAACTACTACCTCACGCAGTCGGGCGGGGTGACGTACCGGCACATCACGCGCGACTACCAGGCCAGCTTCGGCGTGTCGGGGCAATATGCGCAGCTGTACAGCGACGCGCAGTACCCGCGCCCCAGCATCGGGCGCTACAACTTCGTGAACGTGCTGCCCAACGCCACGCTCAACTACCGCTTCACGCGGCAGAAAAACCTGCGGCTGATGTACCGCACCAACACCAACCCGCCCAGCGTGAGCCAGCTGCAGGCGGTGGTGAATAACTCGAACCCGCTGCAGCTCACCATCGGCAACCCCACGCTGCGCCAGGAGTACCAGCACTCGCTCAACATTCGCTACTCGGCCTCGAACCCGGAGGTGTCGAGCAACTTCTTCGCGCTGCTCTCGGGCGCATTTACCCAGAACCCGATTTCGAACCGCACCATCGTGGCGGCCCGCGACACCATTGTGACGCCCGAAGGTGCACCCAGCGTGCGCCTGCCCGCCGGCGGCCAGCTGGTGCAGCCCACCAACCTCAGCCAGCAGTACACGGTGCGCTCGCTGCTGAGCTACGGCCGGCCCATCAAGGCCATCAAAACCAACATCAACTTCAGCGCCAACGCCGGCTTCACCCAAACGCCCGGCCTGGTGAACGGCGGCCTGAACTACGCCCGCGTGCCCACCTTCGGGGCCGGCCTCACGCTCAGCTCCAACATCAGCTCGCAGCTCGATTTCACGGCCTCGACCACCTCGAACCAGAACTACGTGTACAACACGCTGCAAACGCGGCTGAATTCGGACTACTTCTCGCAGGTCACGCGCTTCCGGCTGAACTGGATTGTGGGCCCGGGCATCAACATTGCCACCGACCTCGTGCACCAGGCCTACTCGGGCCTCGCGGCGGGCTACAACCAGCAGTACCTGCTCTGGAATGCCAGCGTCGGCAAGAAGCTCTTCCCTGGCCAGCGCGGCGAAATCCGGCTCTACGCCTTCGATATTCTGGGCCAGAACCAGTCCATCCAGCGCAACGTGACCGATGCCTACTACGAGGACGTGCAAACCACCATTTTGCAGCGCTACCTCATGCTGATGTTCACCTACAACATTCGCAGCGGCAACGTGGTGGCCCCGGCGGCGGGCGAAGGCGGCGGGCGCGAAGGCCGTGGTTTTGGCCGGCCTGATGGCGGTGGCGGCCGGCCCGACGGTGGTGGTGGCCCGCCCCCCGGTGGGGGAGGAGGCCCTCCTCCTGGCGGCGGGCAGTTGTAACCGAAAGAATAAATTATTGGTGTCATCCTGAGCGCAGCGAAGGACCTTAGCACGTTTTGGAGCTTTGCGCCAACGTGCTAAGGTCCTTCGCTGCGCTCAGGATGACAATTCCTCCATGCCGCGTTTTCGCCCGGAAATCAGGTTCTTTGTAGCTTCCGGGTTGGAAGCCGCCGCGTTGGTGGCCCCGCCCGTGCGTAGCTCATGCGAAATCCCGTTGCCTTTTTGCTGTTGATGGTGGCCCTGGCCGGCCCGGCGGCTGCCCAAACTGCCAGCCCGGCCCCAGTCACCAGTGCGGTGCCCGCCGCCTTCGACGTGGCCGGCCTGCACCTCGTGCTCAATGATGAAGCCCGGCGGCTGGTGCAGCAAAAGGCCGACGGCCTGCGCCGCCACCAGCCCTCGTTCCAGGCTCGCGTCGATTTGGCCGATGCCTCGTTTCCCATCATCGACCGCATTTTGCAGGAAGAAGGCGTGCCGCTCGATTTCCGCTACTTGGCCCTGCAAGAAAGTGCCCTGCTGGGCGACGCCCGCAGCATCCACGAGGCCGTGGGCTACTGGCAATTGAAGCAGGAAACCGCCACCGGACTCGGCCTGGCCGTGAACGCCGCCGTGGACGAGCGCCAGCACCTGGCCGCCAGCACCCGCGCCGCCGCCCGCTATTTGCAGCGCAACAACGCCGTGCTCCACAACTGGCTGAATGCTCTGCTGAGCTACTACACCGGCCCGGCCGGCGTGAAGCCTTACACGCTGCCCACCGATGCCGACGCCACCCAGATGGCCATTTCGGAAACCACCTCGCCCTACGTGCTGATGTTTCTGGCCCACAAGCTGGCCTTCGAGCCCTACTGTGGCCAGAACCCCCGGCCCGCGCTGCGCCTGCAGGAGTTTCCGGCCGTGGCCGGGCAGACGCTCTACGACCAGGCCCTCACGCTGCACGTCGACTCGGCCGCGCTGGCCACGCACAACCACTGGCTGCTGGCCCCCGCCGTGCCCGCCGACAAGCCCTACACGCTCATTGTACCCATCGGCGATATCACCCAGGCCGCCGGCATGGTGGCCAACCAGCGCCTGCAAAGCCAGGGCGAGCTGCTGAACCTGCCCGCCGTAGCCGCCAACTCGGCCGAAGTGCGCATCAACAACCTGCGCGCCCTGGTGGCCCTGCCCGGCGAAACCACCCAGGACCTGGCCCGCCGGGCCAACCAGCGCCTCGGCGAGTTTCTGAAGCACAACGAAATCACGGGCTTCGATGCCGCCATTCCCGGCCGGCCCTACTTCCTCGAAACCAAGCGCGACGTGGGCGCCGTGGAATACCACGTGCTGCAGCCCGGCGAACGGATATTCGACGTGGCCCAGAAATACGGCATGCGGCAGAAGGCCATCTACGCCAAAAACCGCCTCGCCCGCACCGACGAGTTGCGCCCCGGCCGCCTGCTGTGGCTGCAGCACACGCGCCCCCGCGAAGTGGCCCCCGAGTACCGCCCGCTCACCGAAAGCGCCAGCCTGGAACGCCCCTCGGCCGCCGCCAGCAACATTGACGAATTGGTGGAGCAGGCCAACGAAGCCGTGGCCCTTCCGCCCAGCACCGCTACCGAAAGCGGCCGCACCAAAATCAAGGTGAAAGTGAAAAACGCCGATGGCAGCGAAACCAAGCGCGTCATCACCACCGCCGCGGGCGAAACTGCTGCACCAGCGCGGCCCGCCGCCACCGACCCGGCCGATGGCTGGGGCGAAGTGCTGGCCACGGCCCAGGCTACGGCCGCCACGCCAGCGGCTCCCGCACCGCGCCGTGCGCCCGCGCCGCCCGTCGCGCACGCCGTTCCGACCGCTCCCACTACGCCCGCCGCTGAAGAAACGGAAGCTCCCGAAACGCCGGAACCAGTGGTTGCACCGGCCGCTGCCGTGACTGTTGCGCCGGCTAACCGCCCGGTGGTGGCAGCCGAGCGGCCACAGCTGCCGCCGCCGGCCCCGGCCCCCGCGCCGGCTCCGCTGGCGGATGAGCAGCTGGCAACGGAGGCAAATAAGTTGTCAGAAGCCACCACTACGGCACCAGCTCCGGCTCCTCGTCCGGTTCCAACGCCTCGCGTTGCACCAGCTACTGTCGTTCCAACCGAAATGCCGCTTCTGCGACCAGTGGCGCCTGTAACAGCAGTAGCACCCGCGCCGAAGCCGGTTGAAGTACCCAAGCCTCGGCCAGTGGTAGAAGCCCCGGCGGCGCGGCCGGTGGCTGCGCCCGCGCCCCGGCCCACTGCCGAAGCCTCTGCCAACGCGCCGATGATTGTGTACCGGCCGGCTGCCTCTGCGAATGCTACCAAGCCGGCCGTTGCGCCCGCGCCGCTGCCGGCACTGCCCGCGCCCGCCGAAGCCTCGCACCGCGTCGAGCCCGGCGAAACGGTATTTGCCGTGAGCCGCCGCTTTGGGGTGCCGCCCGCTACGCTCATTGCCATCAACCAACTCGAAGCGCCCTACAAGCTCGCGGCTGGCCAGGTGCTGTTGCTCAAGCCCGCCGGCGAAGTTGGCGCGGCCTTCAAGCCCCGGCCGGCTCCGCGCCCGGCCCCCACGCCCACCCGCGACCCCGCCAGCCTCACGCCGCCCACCCACACCGTGGAGCCGGGCGAAACCCTCTACAGTATTTCGGTGCTCTACCACACCAAAGTGGCCGAGCTCCAGGCCCTCAATGGCCGTGCCGCCACCGATACAGGCGTGAAAATAGGAGAGGTGCTCCAGCTGCCCGCCGGTAGCAAGTAGGAGCGAAGCACTGGGCCGCACCGATAAAAAACGCAGCTATCAGGGAATCAGGCGGCAGGAAAAACGGTTTTGGCAGGCCCTTAAATCGGGGGTATCTTTACTTGAAGGGTTGAGTTTTGAGGGTTGACTGTTGAATTAAACCAGCGGAAAACTTAAAACTCAACTCCCAAAACTCAACCCTGCCAAAATGCCCGTTTTCTCGCACCTTCATTCGCACACGCAATACTCGCTGCTCGACGGCCAAGCCAGCATTTCGGCCCTGATGAAGAAGGCCCAGAAGGACGGCATGCCCGCCGTGGCCCTCACCGACCACGGCAACATGTTCGGCGCGTTCAACTTCGTGGCCGAGGCCAACAAGTACAACGTGAAGCCCATCGTGGGCTGCGAGTTTTACCTCGTGGAGGACCGCCACAAAAAGGCCTTCAGCCGCGAAAAAGGGGAGCGCGACACCCGCCACCACCAGCTGCTGCTGGCCAAGGACCAGGCCGGCTACCACAACCTAAGCAAGCTCTGCTCCATGAGCTTCATCGAGGGCGTGTACTCCAAATTCCCGCGCATCGACAAGGAGCTGCTGGTGAAGTACCACGAGGGCCTGATTGCCACCAGCTGCTGCATTGGCGCCGAGATTCCGCAAACCATTCTCTTCGGCACCGAAGCCGAGGCTGAGGAAAAGCTGAAGTGGTGGCTCGATTTGTTCGGCGAGGATTACTACATCGAAATCCAGCGTCACGGCCTGATGAATTTCGACGGCACCGGCAAAAGCCAGGAGGACGTGAACCAGATTCTGCTGGGCTTTGCGAAGAAGTACAACGTCAAAGTCATCTGTACCAACGACTCGCACTACGTCGACCAGACCGACTACGCCGCCCATGACCTGCTGCTGTGCGTGAATACCGGCGAGGAGCACAGCATCCCGGTGGGCGACATCCGCACCAACTACTACACCCTGATGACGGGCAAGGGTGAGGTGAAGTACGACCTGCTCGACAACCTGCGCCGCGACCACAGCCGCGACGAAAACGCCCAGCGCCAGCTCCGCCGCATCGACGAGGAATTGCAGAAACCCAAGCCGCACACCCGCTTCGGCTTCGCCAACGACCAGTTCTTCTTCAAGACGCAGGCACAAATGAACGAGCTGTTCGCCGACGTGCCCGAGAGCGTGGACAACACCAACGAGATTGTCGACAAAATCACGCCCCCAAAGCTGGCGCGCGACATTCTGTTGCCCAACTTCCCCATTCCCGCGCCCTTTGCCAACGCCGACGAATTCCTGCGCGAGCTGACCTACGTGGGCGCTTTCGGCCCCAGCGCCGGCAGCGGCGTCGTGACGATGACCAAGCCGCCGCGCTACTCCGAGCGCACGCCGGAAGTGGAGGAACGCCTTGATTACGAGCTGCGCATCATCCAGACGATGGGTTTTGCGGGCTACTTCCTCATTACTCAGGATTTCATCAACCACGGCCGCAACATCGGCGTGGCCGTGGGCCCGGGCCGGGGTTCGGCCGCCGGCTCGGCCGTGGCCTACTGCGTCGGTATTACCAACATCGACCCGATTAAGTACTCGCTGCTGTTCGAGCGTTTCCTCAACCCCGAGCGTGTGTCGATGCCCGATATCGACATTGACTTTGACGACGTGAATCGTCAAAAAGTCATTGACTATGTGGTGAATAAATACGGCAAGACGCAGGTGGCCCAGATTATCACCTTCGGTACGATGGCTGCCAAATCGTCCATCAAGGACGTGGCCCGCGCCATGGAGCTGCCCCTGCCGCAGACCAACGACCTCACCAAGATGGTGCCCGAGAAACCGGGCACGACGCTGGCCGGCGCCTTCGCCGAAAACCAGGAGCTCGACATGATTCGGCGCGACGAGAGCCCCGAAAACCTCAAGGGCCAGATTCTGCGCTTGGCCACGCAGCTTGAAGGCTCGGTGCGCAACACCGGCATCCACGCCGCCGGCGTTATCATCGCGCCCGACGACATTACGAAGTACATCCCGGTTTCGACCTCCAAGGATTCGGACCTGCTCATCACGCAGTTCGATGGCAAGGTGATTGAAAGCGCCGGCATGCTGAAGATGGACTTTCTGGGCCTCAAAACCCTGACGGTCATCGTGGATGCCATGAACCTGATTGAGCGCAACCACGGTGTGAAAATCGACATCGACGAAATCCCGCTCGACGACGAGAAGACCTACGCGCTGTATCAGCGCGGCGATACCATCGGCACGTTCCAGTTCGAGTCGGAGGGCATGCGGCAGTACCTCAAGGACTTGAAGCCGACCAACATCGAGGACCTGATTGCCATGAACGCCCTCTACCGCCCGGGCCCGATGCAGTTCATCCCGAACTTCATCAACCGCAAGCACGGCCGCGAGGAAGTGGAATATCCGCATGAGCTGCTGAAACCCATTCTGGAATACAGCCAGGGCATCATGGTGTATCAGGAGCAGATTATGCAGACGGCACAGATTCTGGCCGGCTACTCCCTCGGCGGCGCCGACTTGCTGCGCCGCGCCATGGGCAAGAAGGATATGAAAAAGATGGCCCTGGAGCGTGAGAAGTTCATCGAAGGCGCCAAAACCATCCACGGCATCCCAGCGAAAAAGGCCAACGAGGTGTTCGACGTGATGGAGAAATTCGCCGAGTATGGCTTCAACCGCTCGCACTCGGCGGCTTACTCGGTGGTGGCCTACCAGACCGGCTATTTGAAGGCCAACTACCCGGCTGAGTACATGGCGGCCGTGCTCACCAACAACATGGGCGACATCAAGAAGGTGACCTTCTTCATTGAGGAAGCCCGTAAGCAGGGCGTACCTGTGCTTGGGCCCGATGTGAACGAAAGCCTGCTGAAATTCAACGTGAACCAGGAAGGCGCCATCCGTTTCGGCATGGGCGCCGTGAAGGGCGCGGGCGAACTCGCGGTGGAAAGCATGGTGCAGGAGCGCGAGAAAACCGGCGAATACGGCGATATTTTCGACTTTGCCAAGCGCGTGAACCTGCGCACCGTAAACAAGAAAACCTTCGAAAGCCTGGCCCAGGCTGGTGCGTTCGATGGCTTCGGCAAGCACCGCCGCCTCTACCTCGACTCGCCGGCCGGCGACCAGAACCTCATCGAAAAGGCCATGCGCGTGGGCCAGCAGCACGCGGCGGCCAAGGAATCGGCCCAGCATAGCCTGTTTGGCGCGGGCGCTTTCGGAGCTGTGGCCGCGCCGATGCCCAAAATCCATGAGATGGAGCCGTGGAGCAAAACCGAGCAACTGCGCCGCGAAAAGGAAGTGGTGGGCTTCTACCTTTCGGGCCACCCGCTCGATAGCTACAAGCTGGAGCTGGACGCCTACTGCACTTGCGGTTTGGAAAAAGTGGATGAGATTAAGAACAAGGAAATGGCGGTGGCGGGCCTCATTACCAACGTCTTATTCAAGACCACTAAGACCGGCCAGCCCTTCTGCACCTTCACGCTGGAGGACTACGAAACGAGCATCAACCCGGCCCTGTTCCGCGACGACTATACCAAATTCGCACCCCTCATCAACCCGCGCAACTACCCCAACGAGCAGGTGCCGCCCATGTACGTGCGCTTGAAGCAGGAGCTGCGCCGCCACACCCAGGACCAGTGGGACCTGCGCATCCTCACGATGGAGCCGCTGGCCGATGTGGCCGAAAAGCGCAGCAAAGGCGTGCGCGTGCGCCTCGACCTGCGCACCGTGACCGCGCCCATGCTCGACCGGCTGGAGGAAGCCATCGAGCACGCACCCGGCGGCAAGCGGCTTGAAATCCAGTTCGTGGAGCCGCACGAGCATCTGGCGGTGGACATGTTCTCGCGCCGCTTCCAGATTGAGCCCAAGGCTTTCATTGAGAAGATGAAGGAGCTGGACATGGAAGTGTGCACGCTGATTTAGGCGCTACAGCACAACAAGTAAAACGCCGGACCTTGGCTGCGCTCAGCACGGCGTTTCGGGACTTCGGATAGGAAATCCGACCATTCGCCAGCCCCACCCTATCCTGCTGAACTTTCCACTGGCCCCGCTGTTTTACCATCCAATCTGCTACCTTGCGGCCTCGTTGGCCGTATACGCCAGAGGATTCTTTTAACCCCAACCCAAACTGAAATGGGACACAAAGCAATTGAAATAACCGACGCCAACTTTGACGAAATCATCAACGGCGACAAGCCCGTACTGGTCGATTTCTGGGCCGAATGGTGCGGCCCCTGCCGCATGGTGGGCCCCGTAGTAGAGGAACTAGCCGGCGAATACGAAGGCAAAGTTGTGGTCGGCAAGGTGGACGTGGACGCTAACCCCCAGACTTCGATGAAGTTCGGCATCCGCAGCATCCCGACCTTGCTGGTTTTCAAAAATGGCCAAATCGTGGACAAGCAGGTAGGCGCTGTGCCTAAGCACGTGCTGGCCCAAAAGCTCGAAGCTCAGGTAACGGCCTAATCGCCGCTGCTGAATATAAAAAAGCCCCTTGCCGGTCGCGGCAAGGGGCTTTTTTCGTGCCCGGCTTGTGGGGGCGGAACTGCTGCTAGCCGAACAGGTGGCTGGTACGGCGGCGGCGGGCTTTGGCCTCCAGTTTAGCCTTGGTTTTGAGGTGTTTCTGGTGGATGTGGAGCTGGCGGTTGAGCTTGGCCGGCGAGGTTACCGCTTTGCTATCCTCAAGCCCCAGCAGCACCAGCATGCCGTGGTTCAGGGTTGCCTTAAACTTGCGGAAACGGTAGGCAGTAGATTTTTTGGCGGTCTTGGCTGCCTTTGCGGCTTTGGCGGCGGTGACAACTTTTTCGCGGGCGGCGGTTTTGCGGGCGGCTTCGGTAGGGTCGTCGGTGCGGAGGTTGGCGGCGTGGCCGGTGGGAGCCAGCAGTGTGAGGCTGGCGATGGCAAACAGGGTGTAGAGAGTTTTCATAACTCGCAGGGTGATAATGGTGAAGGTTTCGGTAGGGTAAGGCGGCCAAGCCGATGAGCGGGACTGCAATGTTTTTTCGGTACTAAAGTAATATAGAATTCTACTATACCAAAAAATCGATAAAAAAAATCTCCACATCTTGGTAGATGTGGAGATGCCGGAATGAGCGGGCAGATAAGCCAGGCTGCTATTAGCGGCGCACCTGGCCATCGTGCTTCTGGCGGTAGATGGCGCGGCTAGCTTGGCGCTCGTCTTTGCGCAAGTCCTGGCGTTCGTCGCGCGTTACGACGCCATCGGCTTTGGCGGCGCGCTTGTCCTGGCGGATTTCGATTTCGCGGCCCTTGAGGCGGGCAGCTTCGGTGCGGGTGAGCTCGCCCGAGCGCACGCCCTGGCGAATGCGGGCTTGCTCGTGGCGCTGGCGGACCGTGACGCCGGGAGTAGCGGTTTGGGCCGAGGCCGAAGAAGCAGCCACGAGCAGAGCGAAGGCCGCGAGGGAGGAAAACAAGGACTTTTTCATCGGAGCAAAAGGAATAGTAGGATGAATGATGGCGGTTGGAGCGCGTGAGGCGCGCAGGGTTTAATGAACAGGTGGATTGCAGCGGCTACCGTAGGGGCGTGGCCTGCAAAAAATAGCTACATTGCTATCCAACCGCAACGCCCGCAGTGGCGTAAACGGCCCATCTTTCTCACCCCCTTACTTTTTCATCATGAAGCGCATTATTGGTTTCCTCGTTTCGCTGAGCCTGCTCGGCGGCGCTGCGGCCCAGGCCCAAACCCCCATGCCGGCCACCGGCACGATGAGCACCAGCTCGTCGAAAACCACCAAAATGACCACCACAGCCCAGACGCCAGCTACGCGCACGACCACCAAGTCGAGCACGATGCAGAACCCGGCGGGCATGAGCAAGTCGAGCACCACGACCAAAAGCGCGGGTGCGATGACCAAGTCGAGCACGATGACCACGCCTTCGGGCAATACCAAAACGTCGTCTTCGTCGACTTCGACCAGCACCCGGATGAAGGCCGACGGTACGCCCGACATGCGTTACAAGGAGAACAAGATGACCAAAACCACCACCGGCCCGATGAAGGCCGATGGCACGCCCGACCTGCGCTACAAAAGCAACAAAACCAGCGTAAAAACCACCAAAACCAAGATGTAGGTTTGCCGATAATCTGGGATAGCGAAAGCCCTTGCTTCATTCGGAGCAGGGGCTTTTTGCTGCCCACCACCGGCGGCTGCCTAACTTGCGGCTCCCAATCCAACCAAGCTTTTGCCCATGCGCTACGCCCCCCTCGCCCCCGAGCTTTTTGTTGAAAACCGCCGCCGTTTCCGCGAACTGCTGCCGCCCGCTTCGCTGGCCATTTTCCAGGCCAACGACGTGATGCCGACCAACGCCGACGGCACCATGGCCTTCCGCCAGAACAACGACCTATTCTACCTGAGCGGCGTGGACCAGGAGGAAAGCATTCTCGTGATTTTTCCGGATGCGCGCCTGCCGCAGCACCGCGAAATTCTTTTTCTGAAAGAGACTTCCGAGCACATTCTCATCTGGGAAGGCTACAAGCTGACCAAGGACGAGGCGCGCCAGAATTCGGGCATCCCGACCATTATGTGGCTGGAAAGCTTCAATTCGGTGCTGCCCGCGCTGATGAACGAGGCCGAAAACGTGTACCTGAACTCGAACGAGCACATCCGGGCCGTGGTAGAGGTGGAAACCCGCGACGCTCGTTTCATTAAGAAACTGCAGGCCCAATACCCGCTGCACAGCTACCGCCGCGCCGCGCGCCTGCTGCACCAGCTGCGCGCCATCAAGAGCCCCGAGGAAATCCGGGTGATGCGCGAGGCCTGCGACATTACGGGCAAGGCGTTTCGGCGGCTGCTGGGCTTTGTGAAGCCGGGCGTGTGGGAATTTGAGATTGAGGCGGAAATCGTGCACGAATTTATGCGCAACCGCAGCCGCGGGCCGGCCTACGGCAGCATTGTGGCCAGCGGTAAAAATGCCTGCGTGCTGCACTACACCACCAACGACAACCAGTGCCAGGACGGCGACGTGATTCTGCTCGACTTCGGCGCCGAGTACGCCAACTACGCGGCCGACCTGTCGCGCTCGATTCCGGTGAATGGCAAGTTCAGCCCGCGCCAGCGCCAGGTGTACGACGCCGTGCTGGCCGTGATGGACTTCGCCAAAACCCGCCTCGTGCCGGGCACCGAAATCGAGGAATACCATCGCCAGGTGGGCGAGGCCATGGAGCAGCAACTCATCAAGCTCGACCTGCTGAATGCGGCTGATGTGAAGAACCAAGACCCTGCCGCGCCGCTCTACAAAAAGTATTTCATGCACGGCACCAGCCACTACCTGGGCCTCGACGTGCACGATGTGGGCTACAAGTACCGCACCTTCGAGGCAGGCATGGTGTACACCGTCGAGCCCGGCATTTACATCCCCGAAGAAGGCCTGGGCATTCGCCTAGAGAATGATATCCTGCTCACCGCCAACGGCAACGAGGACTTGATGGCCAATATCCCGCTGAAGGCTGACGAGATTGAGGCATTGATGGCGCAGGGGCGGTAAGCTTTCGCTCTTAAAAAACAGAACGTCATGCTGAGCGAAGTCGAAGCATCTCTACTGCTGAAGTAATTATTTACTCTCGCGGTAAAGATGCTTCGACTTCGCTCAGCATGACGTTCTGTTTTAATTCAATCAGTTTGCTTACTTGCTGGTGGCCTGCACAATCTGGGGCAGGTACTTGGCCAGCGCGGCTACCTGGCTGCTGGTGAAATTGCCCTGCACCGACACCAGCACGAACGAGTCGGCCACGTCGGGCAGGCTGCCCAGGGCGGCAAATTCCGAGATTTTATCGCCCGAGCCGCGCGTCGAGACAGCGTAATTGCTGCCGCCAAAGCCGGCCGTGGAAAGCGGCGTGTATTTTTCGCCCTGCAAAATGCCGCTGGCTTCGGCGCGCAGGCCCTGGGCGGCCAGTTCGCGGGCCGACGAGGACGTGGGCGTGAAGCTAATAACCCGCGCCGAGCGAATGCCGGTGATGGCGTTGGTGAGGTCGGAGCCGCCGAGGAGCTTGGCGGCTTTTACCAGGGCCAGGCGCTGAAGCAGGTCGGCCGACCACTCAGTGGCTTTGAAGCCGTCGCGGTTTTCGTATTTCGAAAAGAAGGAAGCCACGGTGCGGGCCGGCGTGCCGGGGCCGCCGGCGCGGCAGCCCGCGAGCAGCAAAATCAGGAACAGAACGGGGAGGCGGAGTTTGGTCATCATGCGGCAAAAGTGCGGCCCGGGCCGGGAAATGCAGTGGCGGAAGTTCGGCACTGGCCCGGCACTGGTACGGTGCCGCGCGTCGGTTGTTGGCACCGAACTGTTTTTTAGGCCTATTGAAACACCACGGTGTTCATGAAAAATACCTCCCGGTCGGGGCCGTGGGTGACGCGCACATGCTGGTAGCCAACGGCTACGAAGCGGCCGCCATACCAGGGCAGCAGGTCGTACTGGTTGGTATCGGTGGGGCGCTCCAGACCCTGCTCGCCGGGGCCGGCCCCGGTGCTGATGGGCACGTGCAGGTCGTTGGGCGCGTTTTCGCCGCGGTTCACCACTTTGTAGCGCAGCTTGCTCTCGTCGAGATAAGCGAGTACGAGGCGGCCGTCGGGCAGGGGTTGCAGGCGCACGGCTTCCTCGAGCTCGGTGCGGCGCAGGTTTTCCACCACAAAAGTATTGTCCCAGATGAGGTTGCCTTTGCGGTCGAAGCCGCACACCAGGGCGTGCGTGGTCTGGTAGCCGTCGAACGAGCGGTTGCTGCCGCCGTAGGGCAGGAAGCCCCCGGGCGCGTAGCCCGAGCCACCGTACCCATAGCCCGACGAATAATACTGGTTGCCGAAGGAGCCGAACGGGCTGCCGTAGTTGGTGCCGTAGCCGTTGTAGCGGTAGTGTGGGGTATAGACCTCGGCTACCAGCACGTAGCCGCCATCGGGCTGGGGCAGCAGCTCGTGCAGCAGCAGGCGGTAGTGCCAGCGCATGGGCGATACCGACCGGGCCAGCCGCCGGGCCACGCGCTGCCGCAGGCGGGCCTGCTTGCTGGGCTTGAGGTAATCGAAAAAGTGCTTGAGGTGCAGGAAATCGTAGAAGCGCAACGGGGCTTTGGGGCCCGCCGCCACCCCCGGCACGGGCCGGCTCAGGTCGGTGGCGAATAGGCCTTGGGCGTAGTTGGGGTCGCGCAGCGAGTAGGTGCCCATCAGCAGGCGGGCGGTGGTATCCTGTGGAGGCGTTACCTGGGCCGTGATGAGGCTGCGCTCGCTCTCGGCCTGCACAAACTCGGAGCTCACCAGCTGGCCTTTGTCGGTAAGCTGCTTGAGGAGCAGGCGGCTTTTGCGCCCGTTGGTCTGGCTCAGCACGTACTCGGCGCGGCGGGTGGCGGCATCGGCCACGAAGGTGAGCTGGGTAGGCACGTTCTCGTACACCGAGGGCAGGTACTGCATCTGGCCGGTGGCCACGTCGAGCAGCAGGGCCGTTACGTGCAGCTGGTCTTGCAGCAGCACGGTGGCAAACAGGCGGCCATCGAGGGCTTTAAGCTCCACCACCTCGCGGCTCAGCTTGGTGTCGAACTGTTGGGTCCGCGTCTGGTTCAGCGGGCCATTGTAGGCCGCTACCAGCAGGCGGCCCGTGGCGTTGCGCGAGGCAAACAGGGCGTACACGGTGTTGCCCTCGGCGCACATGCGCACGAAGCTGAATTCATCGGCTACTTTCAGCGGGGTTTCCTGGCGCAGGTGCAGGTCGGGGCCGTATTGCTGAAAGCTGAAATTGCTGTGGCCCGAGAGCGGATGCTCGCGGCCCACCAGCAGCACCACCGAGCTGTCGGCGGAAATCGCCTGCACGTGCACCTCGCTGTCGCGGTCGGTGAGGGGCAGTTCGGTGCGGGCGGTTTGCACCGGGGCGTTGGGCGGCAGCGGCAGTTGCTGGGCCGGGGCGCGCAGCGGCAGCGCCAAGGTTCCGCAGCAGGCCAGCAGCAGGGAAAAGTAGCGATGATTCATACCCAAAACCGTGAAATTGAGCCGTTGATTACCATTCGTTGCTAACGCGGACGCTCGTTTAAAGATACAGCGACGCGGGCCGTTTCGGTACGCGCCCGGTTACTTATTTCGCGCCCAGCTCCAGAATGGCGTCGAACTCCTCGGGCCGCACCGGCAGCACCGACAGCCGCGACTGCCGAATCAGGGCCAGCTCGCCCAGCCGGGCATCGGCTTTCAGCTGGGCCAGGGGCACGGGCCGGGGCAGGGGCTGCACCGGGCGCAGCGGCACGGCCACCCAAGGCGAGCCGGCTTCGGCGGTGGCATCGGGGTGGGCCAGGGCGGCCACTTCGGCCACGCCCACCACGGCCTTCTCGCTCACGCTGTGGTAGTAGAGCACGAGGTCGCCGGGCTGCATCAGGTTGAGGTTGTTGCGGGCTTGGTAGTTGCGCACGCCGGTCCAGGCGGTGCCGTCTTCCTGCACAAACGTGGTCCAGGAATACGCTTCGGGTTCCGATTTAACGAGCCAGTGTTTCAAGAGGAAATGAGTGAATGGGCGAATGAGTGGATGGGCCAACACGCCAACGGCCGGCACAGGCATTGATGCCGGCCGGCCGTGGGTTTGCACACGCAAAGAAAAGAAAAACCGGACGCGGCTACAGCGCGAAGCCCAAATCGAAGCTGATGATGTTGGAAACCAGGTCGGCGCGGTCGGCGGCGGCGTAAACCGTCGAGCCAAACTGCTGGTAGTGCGCGTAGCGCAAATCCAGCGACTTAAACCGCATCACGCGGGGCAGGCCCTGGGCGTTTTTACCCGGCACCCGGAAGCGGCCGATGCCGTACACCGGCGAGTAGCGCAGGCCCAGGCCCGCCTTGTGCGCCGTGAAAGCCGACAGGTCGTAGTCGGAAGTGTAATACGTGTCGTTGACAGAGTGCTGGGCAAAAGGCGCAAAGTAGTCGGCCGCCGTCTGGGTGTGGTAGCGGTAGAAAGGATACACCACGAAGAAGGGCGTCACCTTCACCGGCAATTCCAGCTCCAGGGTATGGGCCGTGATGCCGAAGTTGTCGTTGTAGAAGCGGTAGAAGCCGCGCACCTGCACCAAGTCGCTGGCGTAGTAGTTCAAGCGCAAACTCACGGGGTATTTGAAGCGGGCGCGGGGCAGGTTTTCGATGCGGGCCGCCGTGGCAAAGCGCGGAATGAAGTTGTCGTTCAGCGTGGGAATGGTGTTCTGGTCGGGGTTGTCGCGGAAGTACACCCGGTGGAACGGCGTGCTCAGCAGCCCGTTCTGCGACACCAGCTCGGTGCTGATGGCCGCCTGCACCCGCTTGCTGAGCACCTGCGAATAGGTGGCCGTGAAGTTGTAGGTCTGGCGCGTATCGGTGCCGTACTCGCTCTTGCCGCGGCCGGTGGTGGTGCGCAGCTCGATGGGCGTTATCAGCGTCACCTGGTCCAGGAAAACCTGGCCGGCCAGGCTCAGCTGGCGGTTGCCGTCCTGCGAGGTTTTGGCGAAGGAAGCCGCCGCGTTGAACGACAGGTAGTCGTATTCCTTCGACACGCCCACGCCCACGCCCCAAATGGTGCCCTTGGCCTTCTGTTCGCGGCTGTAGCCGAAGTCGCCGTGAATGCGCACGTCGTGCGCCGAGGGCGTGCTCAGCGCAAAGTCAATCCGGTCGGTCGAGGCCGAGGCGTAGAAGTCGGCGCCCACGTTCACGCTCAGCCGGCTCACGGTATCGAGCGGCACGTTGATGATGATGGCCGGGGGCACATCGGTGAGCTGCTGGGTGCCGCGGCCGCCCTCTACCGCGCCGTGGCTGCCGGTTTGCTGGTAGTAGCCGCCAATGATGTCGATGGTGGTTTCGTCGGGCGCGCGGCTCACCGGCACCGAAGGGCCCACGGGCGCGCCGTAGCCGTCGATGCGGTTGGGGTTTTGCGTGGTGCCAGTCTGGGCCAGGGCCGGGGCAGCCAAGGCGCTGCAGGCCAGCAAGGGTAGGAGTAGCTTTTTCAAGAAACTGGTTTTTTTAGCACGTCATGCTTTATGTGCTTTCGATTAATTGCAGCCGCAGCCGCCGCCCACTTTGCCGCCGTTGGCCCCGCCGGCCCCCTCGCGGTAGCTTTCGAAGTTGGTTTCGGGGGTTTCGACGGTTTTGCTGGCCAGCTTCATGTCCTCGTCGTTGAGGTACACTTTCTGGTAGGCGGCCACCGTAACGCAGCTGGGCAGCGCGGCCCCGAGCGGCAGCAGCAGCAGCCCCAGCGCCAGGCGCGGATGCAGGGATAAGGATAGTTTCTTCACAGTCATAGCGTACGGAAAATCAGGGGCGGGCGGCTGGGGTTGCGGGCGTGGTGCCGTGGTAAAAGTTTAGCGTCATGCCCCGCGAGGCCAGCGTGCGGTTGTCGTCGGTTATCAACGTGCAATCAACGCCTTTCAGCTTATTAATAAACGCCAAACCGGCGGTTGGGCCTTTTACGAAGACGACTTCGTCCAATCCATCGGCCAATTCTACGTCGGGGCACAGAATCGTAACCGAGCGCAACCCCACCGACGGGTAGCCGGTGTGCGGGTTGATGATGTGCCCGTACACCTGCCCGCCCACCGTGAAATACTGCTCGTAGTTGCCGGCCGTGACGACGGCCATATCCGTGATATCAACCCAGGCGGCCACCGAGTTCGGATGGTCGGGGTCGCCGATGGCCACGCGCCAGAGCGAGCCGTCGGCCTGCCGCCCCCAGCAGTAGATGTCGCCCGAGCCATTCAGCAGCCCGCCCTTGATGCCCATTTTATCGAGCACCAGCTTGGCCCGGCGCAGGCCGTAGCCCTGCAGAATGCCCGCCAGGTTAATGCGCATGCCTTTTTCGGGGAGGTACACGGTGTGCTTGGCGGCATCCAGCTGGATTTTCTGCCAGCCAATGCGCCGCACCGAGTTGCGGATGGCCGCCGAATCGGGCAGCGCCGGGTGGGCCTGCCGGTCGAACTTATACAGCTTGTCGGCGCTGGCAAAGGTGATGTCGAAGGCCCCGTCGCTGAGCCGCGACAGGTTCAGGGTGCGGGAAATCAGGTCGAAGGTTTCGGCCGACACAGCCACCGGCCGCAGCCCCGCCGCCCGGTTGATGCGCACGACCTCCGAGGTCGAATCCCAGAACGACATCAGCTTATCGATGCGCCGTACTTCGCCCAGACCGACGCGCAGGGCCCGCTGCCCGGCCGAGTCGTCGGGGGCCACCACCGTAAAGGTGAAGTGCGAGCCCATCAGGTGCGCGCTTTTGCTGAAAGTATGGCGCGCGGCCGTCGGCGTGAGCTGCTGGCCGCGGCTGGCCGCATGGAGTAGCAGCAGCAGGGGCAGCAGCAGGAGCACGCGCCGGCCGTAGTTGCAATTCGTTTGCATGATGCGGTAAAAGCAACGGGGCCGGCATTGTTTGCCGAGCCCCGCGCATTCTGTCGTTGCTGGATTGGTGAAATGGCGCCAGGGCCAGGTTACAGCGTCGGCACCACCTTTTTCAGGTAGGCTTCGAAGGCGGCGGGGCCACCGGCGATGTAGCCGGTTTTGGCCAGCACCTTGCCCTCGGGCGAGATGACGACAGCCAGCGGAAAGTCGCCCTCGCGGTTGAGCTGGGCGGCGGCCGCATCGTTCATTTTCTGCTGCGCGGCGGGCAGCTGGTTTTTCTTCAGACGCGGAAAATCGAAGTGGGCCAGCACCAGCTTGTCCTTGGCATAAGCCATAAACTCGGGCTTAGCAAAAACCTCCTGCTCGTACATAATGCACGGCTTGCACCAGTCGGAACCCGAAAAAACGGCCAGAATCGGCCGATTGGCGGCTTTGGCGGCGGCTTTGGCGGCGTCCAGGTCCGTCAGCCAGCCGGCTGGTACTGCGGCAACCGGAGCCGGGGCAGCCGTGGCGGCCACTACCACCTGGGGCTCAGAAACCATCGGGGTGGTGGGTTGCGGCGCGGCCACCGTGGCCGCCACGGGCGCAGCGGCCACCGTCACTTTGCTCTTGGCCACGGCTCCGGTGGCGCTGGTGGTTTTGGTCTTGATTTTGTCGTTTTTAGCCTTGACGGTGGTTTTCTGGGCCAGGACGGGGGCAGCGCTCAACAGGGCCAGGCCCAGGGCCAGCGTGCGGGCGGTGCCAAAAGCGGGAGTGAGTTTCATGGCGGAAGTAATGCAAGTGAACAGCCGCAGAACAGCCGCGGCGGCGTAATGAAGAGAAATACGGGCGCGTCCGGCAGAGGTTGAAAACCCCGGGCGGCTCCGGCTGCCGACTGCTTTACCAAAAGTCCGGCCACATCATGAAAGCCTCGTGAACAGACCCGCGAAGCTGCCAAACCGGCCCGCCAAATTGCTCCGCTACTACGGCAGTTGCCGCAGCTTCAGTACTTGCCGGGCCTTATCGAGCGAGATGATTTCGAGCGTATAGTTGGGCGACTGGCCATCGGCGAGATGAATGAGCAGGCGGGTGTCACCGTCGGCCGTCCAGGTGCCTTTGCGGCCCTGTAAGCCGTCGGTGGGCGCGATGTCGAACTGTTCGAAACGGCCATAAGATTTCAGCGCAAAGCCGGTGCGGCCCCGGGCGGGCGGAAACTTGTAGGTGTTGGGCCGGTACACCAGCGTGTCGCCCCGGTTTTCTTCGTGCGAGGCCAGCCAGGTGCCTTCCAGCTGCTTCATCGAGGCAGGGGAGGAGGCTACGACGGCGGGCTTGTTGGGGTGGCAGGCGGCGGCGAACAGTAGCGCGGCCAGCAGCAGCCGGTGGGCAAAAGGCGTTGTTTGGGGCATGGGATGTGGCCGTGGGGTGAGCGGAAAGGTACGGCTGGGGCAATGGGGCGGTTAAACTGTTGTCGGATTTACCAGAACGTCATGCAGAGCGCAGCGAAGCATCTTTACCGCAGAAGCAAACCAAACCAGTCGATTGAATTGCGTTGCACGAGCAAGATGCTTCGCTGCGCTCTGCATGACGTTCTTGCTCAACTAACGTTCCAGGTTCCTTCTGAACCGCACAAGCTACCTTCGCGCCTCCCAAACAACCCTTGCCCCGTGGATAACCGCGCCCTGACCCGTGCCTTCAAGCTGGCTGCCCAACTGATGGAGCTGCACGACGAAAACCCCTTTAAAATCCGCGCCATGGAAGGCACGGCCAACGCCCTCGATGCCCTGAGCTTTCCGGTTGCCGAGGTGGAGCGCCCCGGCCTGCCCGACCGCACCGGCCTGAGCAAAACCGCCGCCGCCAAAGTGGCCGAGCTGCTCGATACCGGCACCTTCTCCGACCTGCAGCGCCTGCTCGATACCACCCCGCCCGGCGTGGTCGAAATGCTGGGCATCAAAGGCATCGGGCCGAAGAAAATCCGCAGCCTGTGGCGCGAACTGGGCCTCGAAACCATCGAGCAGCTGCGCGAAGCCGCCGAAACTGACCAGGTAAGCAAGCTCAAAGGCTTCGGCAAAAAGACTCAGGACAGCATTCTGGAGGCGCTGGAATTTGCCGGCCAGAGCAAGGGCAAGCTGCTGTATCCGCAGGCCGAAAAGCTGGGCAACGAGCTGGCCCAACTGCTGCGCGCCGGCCTGAACACCGAGCAGGTGGCCGTGGCCGGCGAAGTGCGCCGCCGCCTCGAAACCATCGAAACCGTGCACCTGGTAGCGGCCACCGACCAGCCGGCCAAAGCCCACGAACTGCTGAACGCCACGGCCGGCATCACGCCTGACCCGCGCCGCTCGGGCCCGTTTGCCTGGCGCGGTGCGGCCACCGAGTCGGGCACGCGGGTGGAAGTGCTGCTGGTGAAGCCGGAGGATTTCACCACCGAAGTTTTCCTGAATTCGGCCGCCGAAGCGCATCTGAGCGAGCCTATCCCGCAGCCCACCAACCCACAAACTCATAATTCCACCCTGCGGCAGTTGGCGCGGCGCGAGAAGTTCCAGCAGGAAGAGGCGCTGTACGAGCGCGCCGGCCTGCAATTCATCGTGCCCGAGCTGCGCGAAGGCCTGGGCGAAATTGCCCTTGCCGCCGACCAAAAATTACCCCGCCTGCTCGAAGACGGCGACCTGCGCGGCTCGCTGCATAACCACAGCACCTACTCAGACGGCAACCACAGCATCCGCGAAATGGCCACCTGGCTGCGCGACCACGGCTACGAATACCTCGGCCTGTGCGACCACAGCCAGGCCGCCCACTACGCCAACGGGCTGAGCGTGGAGCGCGTGCGCCAGCAACACCAGGAAATCGACAAGCTAAACGCCGAGCTGGCCCCGTTTCGCATCTTCAAAGGCATCGAGAGCGACATCCTCGGCGACGGCTCGCTCGACTACCCCGCCGACGTGCTGGCCAGCTTCGATTTCATCGTGGCCTCGGTGCACTCCAACCTGAAAATGGACGAGGCCAAGGCCACCAACCGCCTGTTGCGGGCCATCGAAAACCCGTATACCACCATGCTGGGCCACCCCACCGGCCGCCTGCTGCTGCGCCGCCAGGGCTACCCCATCAACTACAAAGCGGTGATTGACGCCTGCGCCCAGCACAACGTCATCATCGAAATCAACGCCAACCCCTGGCGCCTCGACCTCGACTGGCGCTGGGTGCGCTACGCGCTGGACCAGGGCGTGCAGCTCAGCATCAACCCCGACGCCCACCACACCAACGGCTACGAAGACATGCGCTACGGCGTGCTCATGGGCCGCAAAGGCCACCTCACGAAGGAGATGACCTTCAACGCCAAGTCGGTGGAGGAAGTAGCGGCGTATTTCGAAGCCCGCAAAGCCAACATCAAGCCGCCGCTGGAATTCAAGCAGTCGTTGTTTGAGTAGTGGTGTCAAGCTGTTAGCTATTAGCTGCGGGCTGTTAGCCGGCATCGGAGGGCTAGCAGCTAATGGCTGACAGCTAATAGCTAAGATGAAAATCCTCGTTCTCCGCTTTTCTTCCATCGGCGACATTGTGCTGACCACGCCGGTGGTGCGGGCGCTGGCGCAGCAGGTGCCGGGCGCGGCGGTGCATTTCGCCACCAAGCCCGGCTACCGCGGCCTGCTCGACGCCAACCCGCACGTGGCCAAAGTGCACGTACTCAGCGGCAGCCTGGGCGAGCTGGTGCAGGAGCTGAAAGCCGAGCGGTTCGATTACATCGTCGACCTGCACAACAACCTGCGCACCCACCTCATCAAGCTGCGGCTGGGCGTGAAATCCACTAGTTTCGATAAGCTGAACTGGCAGAAGTGGCTGCTGGTGAACTTCAAGATTAACCGCTTGCCCGACGTGCACATTGTGCAGCGTTACCTGGCGGCGGGTGCGGCGCTGGGTATCAAAGACGACGGCCTGGGCCTCGATTACTTCATCCCCGCCGGCCAGGAAGTTGCCCTGGCCACGCTGCCCGCCGGCTTCCAGCGCGGCTACGTGGCCGTGGCCATCGGCGCGCAGCACGCCACCAAGCGCCTGCCCCTGGAGAAGCTCGTGGAGCTGTGTCAAAACCTGGCCCCGCGCCCCATCATCCTGCTCGGCGGCCCCGAAGACGCGGCGGTGGCCGAAGCCATTATGGCCGCCGCTACCAGCAGCATTAGCAGGCAAAAGGAAACCAAGTCCCCAAGTCCCCAAGTCCCCAAGTCCCCAATTTACAATGGCTGCGGGCGCTACTCGCTGCACCAGTCGGCTTCGCTGCTGCGGCAGGCCAGCTTTGTGGTGAGCCACGATACGGGCCTGATGCACATTGCTGCCGCCTTCGGCAAGCGCACGTACAGCGTGTGGGGCAACACTGTGCCTGAGTTCGGCATGTACCCCTATCGGACTGAATTCGAGAACTTGGAAGTGCCGGGGCTAAGCTGCCGGCCCTGCTCCAAAATAGGTTTTGCCAAGTGCCCGCAAGGCCATTTCAAGTGCATGCGCGAGCAGGTGCTGATGCTGGACTGGCCCACGCTGGCCGCTACCGAATAGCGGCCGCATCGGCCAGCGGCGGCAGTTCCAGCACCAGCAGCAGCGCGTCGTTGCTGAGGGCTTCGAGCTCAATTGTGGCCACGTCCCACAGCGCCAGGCCGTCTTTTTCGTGCAGCAGGCGGCTTTCGACTTCAAAAGCCCCAGCCAGCACAAACACGAACACGCTGGCCGCCGGATTGTGCAGCGAATACACAGCTTCGTGCCGGCCGGCAAACCGGCCCAGGCTCGTCAATACGGGCTCGTTCGGCGTTTCGGGCCGCAACGGCAGTAGGCGGTTTTCCAACTGCTCGAAGTCGAAGCCCACCGGGTGCGCGGCGGGGCTGATAGGAGCGGCAGCATCAGCTCGCAGCCATAGATGCAGAAAGCTCACCAACTCACCGCTGAACAGGTTACGCAGCCGTAACGTGCTGCCCGCAGCCAATGGGAGGAGGAGCGTTTCGCCGGCTTCGGCCAGGGTTTCGGGGGCATCGGCGCTGCTGAACACGCTCGCCGCTACGCCCCCGGTAATGGGCAGCAGCAGCACCTGCGCGGCTTCGGCCACCACAAAATCGACGGTGTGGCCGCCGGCCAGGGTTTCTTCATTCAGCCCAAAAAGCCGGCCAAACGGCCCTTTGTGCGGGTGCGCAAACCCACCAAAGCTAAACGTGCTGAACCGCCGGAACTGCTCCGATTCGGCCAGGCCACGTTCCTCGGCCAGAAAGATTTTGCCCGGCGTTTGCGAAATCATGCGCAACAGGTAAAGGGAGTAAAAACCGGCCGGTTACGCCGGTACGCCCATCGAAAACGCCAGCTGAAAGCCCGCTGTGGTGCTGCCCGTCACGGTAGCCAGCTCGTTGGCTACGCCGTCGCTGAACACGTTGTCGCTGGCGTTGCTGGTGTAGCCGTTCAGGCCTTTGGCGTAGCCGTTCACGGCCGCCACCGCCGTGCCGGTGCCTTCGGGGAAGGCAATCTGGGTCACCTTCAGCGAGGTGCCGGTGGCCGAGTACACGTGCACGTGAATGTGGGTGGCGCGCCCCGAATACCAGCCCGGGAAGATGCTCGTAAACTTCACCTGGCCGTTGGCGTCTGTCACCTGCCGGCCGCGCAGAAAGTGCACCGACTGGTAGTTGGTGGCCTGCATGCCCGTGCCGCCGTACTCCGAGTAATTGCCCTCGGCGTCGCAGTGCCAGATATCGATAATGGCCCCGGCCAGCGCGGCGCAACTGGCGTTGCTGTTGCTGAGCGTGATGGTAATGTCCATCTGGTAGCCGGTTTTGCCGTCGCGGATGTCGCTGCGCACGTAGCTTGAGGGCACTTTGGTAGGGAAGGGGCCTTCGGTTTCCGTCGGGGCGACCGCGCAGCTGCCCGAGCCGGTACCGGTGCCGCCCGAGCCGGTGCCCGAAGTGCCCGTTGTGGTGGTACTGGAAGTGGGCGACACCGATTCCTTGCTGCAGGCCGAGAGTAAGGCCGGCACCGAAGCGGCACCCAGCAGCAGGCTTTTCAAAAAGTGTTTTCTTTCCATGACGATGAGGGATGAGCGGTGAAGGAATCGGGACTTGCTTGGTTCGACTACCCAAAACTGTGCTCCAACATTCCCCTCTTTATCGCAGAATCGCCGGTTTCCAGCCTCTTCTCGACGGTTGCCCGGTTTGGCTCGCAAAAACAAGTGCTACATTTCCGGCCCGGCCCGTGGTGGGGCGGCCTGTTTTCACCCCATAGCATTTCCGCGCCATGTCCGAATCTGAACCCTGCCAGCACCTCACGGCCCTCACCAGCCTCAAAACCGCTCCCGAGCACGCCTGCCCCGAGTGCGTAGCCCTCGGCGATACGTGGGTGCACCTGCGCGTGTGCCAGCAGTGCGGCCATGTCGGCTGCTGCGACTCTTCCAAAAACAAGCACGCCACCAAGCATTTTCGCGCCACCCAGCACCCGGTAGTATCCTCGGCCGAGCCCGGCGAGCGGTGGCTCTGGTGCTACGTGGATGAGGAAATGGCAGAGTATTAGGGCACGTCGGTCATTGCGAGTGAAGCGCAGCGGAACGCGGCAATCCTTCCTCTCGATGCAGAAAACCTAAATAATGTGAAAAGCCCCAACACATGGTAGCGTTGGGGCTTTCACATGTCGATTTAGAGTGTCACATTTCAGGGCTGGTCGCATCGAGAGAAAAGATTGCCGCGTTCCGCTGCGCTTCACTCGCAATGACAATGACAAACGAGGCTACCCAATCACCCCAAACCCGCAGTAGCTGTGCAGCACCGCCGGCAGCTTAATGCCCTCGCTGGTCTGGTTATTCTCCAGCAGCGCGGCCACAATGCGCGGCAGGGCCAGCGCCGAGCCGTTCAGCGTGTGCAGCAGTTGGGTTTTGCCGCCGTCGGCCTTGTAGCGGCACTTGAGGCGGTTGGCCTGGTACGTCTCAAAATTCGATGCCGAGCTCACCTCCAGCCAGCGGCCCTGAGCGGCGCTCCACACCTCCAAGTCATACGTCAGGGCGCTGGTGAAGCCCATGTCGCCGCCGCAGAGGCGCAACACACGGTAGGGCAACTCCAGCTTCTGCAGTAGCCCTTCGATGTGGGCCACCATGGTATCGAGGGCGGCGTAGCTCTTTTCGGGTTCCGTAATCTGCACGATTTCTACCTTGTCGAACTGGTGCAGACGGTTGAGGCCGCGCACATCGGCGCCCCACGAGCCAGCCTCGCGGCGGAAGCAGGGCGTGTGGCCGGCAATGCGCACGGGCAGCTTCTCGACCGGAATAATCTCGTCGCGGTAAATATTGGTCAGCGGCACCTCGGCCGTGGGAATCAAATACAGGTCGTCCTTGGCGTCGTGGTACATCTGGCCCTCCTTGTCCGGGAGCTGGCCGGTGCCGTAGCCGCTGGCCTCGTTTACCAGAATGGGCGGCTGCATCTCGGTGTAGCCGGCGGCCCGGGCCTCATCGAGGAAGAAGTTGATGAGCGCGCGCTGCAACCGAGCCCCCTGGCCCTTGTACACGGGAAAGCCCGCGCCGGTGATTTTCACGCCCAGTTCGAAGTCGATGATGTCGTACTTCTTAATCAGGTCCCAATGCGGCACGGCATCGGGGCCGAGTTCGGGCTTGGTCCCGTGCTCGCGCACCACTTCGTTGTCGGCGGCGGCGCGGCCTTCGGGCACGCTGGCGTGGGGCAGGTTGGGCAGCTTGTACAGAAGCTGCTGCTGCTCTTTTTCCACCTGAGCCAGCTCGGCGGCGGCACTTTGGGTGTGCTGCTTCAGTTCGGCGGTGCGGGCTTTCAGGGTTTCGGCACCGGCTTTGTCGCCCGACTTCATCAGGCCGCCGATTTGCTGGGCAAGCTTGTTGGCTTCGGCCTGGGCCGAGTCGTGGCTGGTCTGGAGCTGGCGGCGGCGCTGGTCGAGGTCGAGGATGGCGGCCACGTCGGCGGGGCCGGTGGCGTAGCGCTTTTTGGCGAGGCCGGCCAGCACAAAGTCGGTCTGGTCGCGGAGAACGGAAAGTTGCAGCATGGAGAAGCGAATGGGTAACGGGGCAAAGGTCGCAAGGAAAACCCGACCCCACCACCGCCCGGCCAAGCCCTATCTGAAACAGGACGCAACTTATTTTCGCGGCCTGCGTGTAGAGGGCAGAGTAGGAGGGCCGTCGATTTGGCCGTTTGCCCGTAATGCGCTAACATTGCGGGAGCAACCGGCCGCCGTGGTCGGGTCAGCGGGCCATTGGGCTCGTCTTCGGCCCGTCTTTTTGCTGAATTTCCAGCGGCCCCATTCTGCACCTCATCTTCCTGCCTATTCATCTCGCGCCGCGCGCCGCTACCCCGTAGCTCGTCCGGACCCTGCGAATGTCCTGTTTCAGCGGCGTTATCGCCGTGCCTTCGCTGGCCATTATGTGCCCCTTCGTGGGCCATTCCGGGCCGCCAGCCCCCGTGCTTTCCCGCCGATGTTCTCCCCTTATTCCCTTTATGCACACCATTAACGAGTTGAAGGACCGGCTGCTGTCCGACCTCAAAGAGATTGCCGAGCAACTGAACGTCGGCAACTTCAAACGCCTCAGCAAGCAGGATTTGATATATAAAATCCTCGACCAGCAGGCCCTGAACCCCGGCGCCGCCGAAGCCACTTCCGCCCCGGCAGTAGCGCCCGCCGCTTCGGCTCCGGACGCCGCTGCTCCGGCCGCCGCCCGCCCCGCGCGCAACTCGGCCCGCCGCCCGGCTCCCAGCACTGCCGAGCAGCCCTTTTCCGATGTAGCCCCGCCTGCTGCCAAAGCCGCGCCATCCCGTGCCCTGCGCGGCGCGGCGGCTGCCGCTTCGGCCACGTTGGCCGCTCCGGTTGCGATTGAAGCTCCAACTACTGAAATTTTGGATTCTATTGAGGGGCTGGCTCTGGTTGCGCCTTCGCACGCCACCGGCGCCACCCTGGCGCAAGGCCCCGAAACTGCTGCGCCGGCCGCCACTCCGGCCCCGGTCGCTAAAACTACGGAAGCGCCCGCCGTTACCGCCGACGCTAACGCTACCTCGACCAATCAGTTTACAGAGAATAATCAACCCACGGAGCAGGCTGCCGGCACCAACCCCGCCCGCACCGACCGCCCGCGCCGCGAGCGGGTAGACCGCGCCGGCCGCCCCATCACCGAGCAGCGTGCTGCCGAGATGGCCGCCGAAAAAGCCGCTGCCGAAGCCGCTGCTGCTGCCAACCCCGCGCCCGAAGCTGGCACTGATACCCGCGAAGGCAGCTTCGGCAGCCGCCGCGATGGGGGCGGAAACGGCTTCAACGACCGCCGTGAGAACCGCGCCGACCGGTTCGAGCGCGACAACCGCGACGTGCGCGATAACCGCGGCGACCAGCAGCCCCGCACCCCGCGCCAGGACCAGCAGCCCCGCGAAAACCGCACTGACCAGCCCCGCCAGCAGGACCAGTCCCGCCAGGACCAGGGCCAGGGCCAAAATCAGAACCAGGGCCAGCCGCGCAACGACCAGCCGCGCGGCGACGGCAGCAACAACCAGAATCTGACCCGCGAGGAGCGCTACGCCCAGCGCGAACTGCAGCGCCAACAGCGCCGCCAGAATCCCGATGGTTCGCCCCGCACCGACCAGGGCCAGAATCAGGGCCAAGGCCAGAACCAGCCGCAGAACCAAAACCAGCAGCAGCGCCCGCAGCGCCAGGAGCTGGATTTGGTGGTGCCCGGTGGCGGCACCTTCGAGCTGATGCCCGATGGCGGCTACGGCTTCCTGCGCTCGCCCTACTACAACTACCTCAGCTCGCCCGACGACGTGTATGTGTCGCCGCAGCAGGTGAAGCAGTTCGCCATGAAGCCCGGCGACACGGTGGTGGCTACCATCCGGCCGCCGCGCGAGGGCGAGAAATACTTCGCCCTGGTAGGCGTGGAGAGCATGAACGGCCGCACCGTGGAGGAAGTCCGCGACCGGGTGCCGTTCAGCCACCTCACCCCGCTGTTTGCCGACCAGCGCATGAAACTCACCACCAAGCCCACCCAAATCAGTACCCGCGTGCTCGATTTGTTTGCGCCGATTGGTAAGGGCCAGCGCGGCTTGATTGTGGCCCAGCCCAAAACCGGTAAAACCGTACTGCTACAGGAAGTGGCCAACGCCATTGCCGAAAACCACCCCGAGGTTTACCTCATGGTGCTGCTCATCGACGAGCGCCCCGAGGAAGTAACCGACATGGCCCGCACCGTAAAAGCCGAAGTACTCAGCTCGACTTTCGACGAAACGGCTGACCGCCACGTGAAAATCGCCGAAATGGCCCTCGACAAGGCCCGTCGCCTCGTGGAGTGCGGCCACGACGTAGTAATTCTGCTCGACTCCATCACTCGCCTGGCCCGCGCCTACAACACGGTGCAGCCCAGCTCGTCGCGCATCCTCTCGGGTGGTATTGATGCTGGTGCGCTGCAAAAGCCCAAGCGCTTCTTCGGCGCGGCCCGCAACGTAGAAGGCGGCGGCTCGCTCACCATCATCGCCACGGCCCTCATCGAAACCGGCTCCAAGATGGACGAGGTTATCTTCGAGGAATTCAAAGGCACCGGCAACATGGAACTGCAATTGGACCGCAAACTGGCCAACAAGCGCGTGTTCCCGGCCATCGACATCCCGGCTTCCGGCACCCGTCGCGAAGACCTGCTGATGAGCAAAGACGAGCTGAACCGCGTGTGGGTGCTGCGCCGCTTCATGAACGACATGAGCGCCACCGAGGCCATGGAATTCCTGAAAGACCGCATCAAAGGCACCAAGGACAACGAAGAATTCCTGCTCGCCATGAACGGCTAAATAACAGGCTGTTTTCTCCGCTACGGAAGAGCCCCTGCCACCCGGCAGCGGGCTCTTTTTCGTTTGCTGGAATAATAGTAGTTGTTTGAATTATTCATTTTATTGAAATATTTCAAACGGCAATGAAAGAACATAAAAAAGCCCGCTACAGCAATGTAGCGGGCTTTTGCTAAAGTAACAATCGTCGATAATAATAGGTGGATGTATAAAAATTATCCACTCAAATAAAGCTAGGTATCACGGAGCAAACTATAGGACGGCAGAATAAATTCAGCCTGGTGAAAAATATTTTTAGCTGGCTTCGCCAAAGCCGCCGGGCGAGCAGTAGGGCGCTATTTTTGACAAAAAAATAGTCGCATATGTCTTCCGAATCCGCCACCAATCTGCCCGAGCTGCTCTACCTCCACGACCCGCTCTGCGGCTGGTGCTACGGCCTGAGCCCAGCCATCAACCAGATTCAAACCGACTTTGCCGGCCGGCTCGATGTATCCGTACTCTGCGGCGGCATGGTGGTGGGCGACGAGGCCGGCCCCATTGCCGAAACCTGGGACTACCTCCGCCAGAGCCTCGACGAAGTGGAAACCGTAACCGGCGTGCGCTTCGGCGAAGCCTTCCGGACGCTGGGCGACGCTGGCACCTACCGCTACGACTCGGAACCACCAAGCCGGGCCATCGTGGCATTCCGGCAGCTAACGCAGGACCCGGCCCGCACCGTGGCTTTCGCGCACGCGGTGCAGCAGGCCCTGTTTCGGGATGGCCTCGACCTGAATGAAGCCGCTACTTACGCGCCGTTGCTGGCTCCGTTTGGCGTAGATGCTGCCGAGTTTGAGCGCCGCCGGGCCGCACCCGAAACGGCGCAGGCGGCCCGGCAGGAATTTGCGGCCGTGGCGCGCATTGGCGTACAGGGCTTTCCTACGGCCGTGGTGCGCGTGGGCGAGCAGGGCTACGTGCTGGCGCGCGGCTATCAGCCCTATGAGCAGCTGCGCGCGGGGCTGGAGCAGTTGTTGCGCGAAACGGCGTAGGGCCTTAACGCACGCGCACGGTCTGCTTTTTCAGCGCCGACCAGGCGATGACGCGGCGGTCTTCTTTGCCCTTCAAATACTCGAAGCCGATGGCGTCGGGGCGCTTTTGCAGGTCGGCCCAGGCGGCGCGGTCGAGGTTTTCGATGCCGCCGGGAAAGGCGGCTTTGGCCGCCACGGCCGGCGTATGAAACTGCGCGGGCAGGAAAAACCGGTCGATGCGCCGGAGCACGAAGGTTTCGCGCTCGGCGCGGGTGGCGGTGGGGTTTTTCATCTCGTACACCAGGGCCGCTTCGAGGTCGGGCTCGGTCAGCATTTCGCGGAAAATGACCTGGCCGCTAGGGTCGGTGATGGTGAATTCGCCGGTGCCTTCCAGAATGGACGAGCCCCGGTAAACGAGGCGGAAGAGGTCGGCCGGGCCTTTGGGGTTGCTGAAATTGTGTCGCTCGCGCACCTGCCGCAGCGTATCGCTCACGGCCGAAACGGCTCTGGCGGCGGCAGTATCGGGCGCGGGCAGGGCCTGGGCGGTGTCCGTAACCGGGCCTTGACGGTCGGCTGCCCGCGAAACGGTGCCTTCGTTTACAGCAGATGGAGTGGAGTTGCAGGCCGCCAGCAGCGGCAGCAGGAAAAGCCAGGATTTTTGCATGAACGCAGCAATTGAGTGAACAGAATCAATTGCTGAATACGAGGAACCCCACGTTTTCAGTTGCCTGCGGAGCATTGCAGCCGAGGTTTACCGCCACAGCAGCATGGCAATAAACGCGGCGCTCAAACACAGCGACGACACCTGGTTCATGCGCATGGTGTGCTCAAAATCGGCGGCGGTTTCGTCGTGCCACACGGCCCAGGCCCAACGGCCGAACAGCACCACCACCGGCCCGGTAGCCACCAGAAATATCAGCAGCGGGCGAATTTCCTGGCGCAGCCAGTAGGCCAGCCCCAGCGCGACGGCCCCGGCCAGCAGCCCGATGGCCGCAAAAATGAACGTACCCCGAATGCCCAGCCGCAGGCTCAGGGTGCGGTCGCCGCGTCGGGCATCTTCTTCATGCTGATACACTTGCGTGAGCGGATAGGAGCCGCACAGAAACAGCGTGCTCACCAGTGCCAGCAGCAGGTTGGTATTCTCGAAAAGCTGAGCTGAAGTAGCACCCACGCCCACCTGCGTCATCAGCAGCGTGAACGCGCCTTGGAACACGACCACCACCAGCGTGCTCAGCAGCGGGTATTTCTTCAGCCGGATGCCTTCGTAGCTGTACGCTTTCGACACCAGCAAATACACCACCACCAGCGCCGCAAACGGCCACGAGAGCAGCGCCGCGCCCGCCACGGCCAGCGCATCGAACAGCCACACCAGATGCAGCAGCTCGGGCGTGACTTTGGGCGGGGCCTTCAGGCCGCCAATGCTGCCTTCGTCGCGGTCGTAGTAGGAGTTGTAGCCGTTGGAGGCCGGGTAGGCCAGCAGGTGCAGCACCACGAACACGCCCACGGCCCGCCCGCCGCTCCAGGGGCCGCGCAAGGCACTCAGCCCAAACCAGAATACCGGCATGAGGTACACCGAAAATGGGATGCGCAGCAGCGGCAGCGCCTTTTTGTAATGAGCAAGAAGCAATGAACAACGAGCAATTGAGAGTGAAACCAGGCCGCCGGGCACAAAGGTGAGCAAAAGCAGCAATAGCGGCGGCATCGGTCTAACTGCTACCGTGCCTTACAATAACGGTTCAGGGTTCGCTGCCAATTGGGCGCTGCTCACCGGCCAGCCCACCAAGTACGTCACCTGCGGCCCCCACCAGTGGCGTTTCTTGCCTGCCTGCCAGGCAAATGCCCCGGCTGGGTCGGCGGCGCGGGCCAGGGCCAATAGCTCGGCGGGCGAGTACATGCGCAGCACCGACACCACGCCATCCCAGATGGTGCAGAGCGGAATCAACGGAATCAAGTACGTGAACACCAACCGGCTGAGTCGAAACGGCCGAAAAAACGGCGTGAGCAGCAGCTGCGCCACCGGCAGCACCGTGACGGCCAGCAGCAGCTCGGCCCAGTGCTTGCCCGCGCCCTCAAACACGCCAATGCCGGTATTGGCCCGCACGGCATCGCGCAGCAGGGCCGTGGCCGCCGCTGGCGGGAAGTGGTGGAAGGCCGAGAAAATGGTGCGGAAACCCGCCAGATGCGGCGGCACGGCCAGCGCATCGACCGGTGCTGGCTCGTAGCGGATGAGGCCGTGGGTGCGCCGGGCCGCGGCGGCCCAGGCGGCGGGCTGGGGGTAGAGGTCGGTGAAGGTGCTGGTGGCGTCGGGTTGGCCCTGGGCGCGCAGGGCGATGAGCAGGTTTTCGGTGCCGCCGCCCGCGCCCGCGCCCAACTCCAGCAGGTGCGGCTGGCCGCTGCGGCGCAGGCCCTCGGCCAGCAGCGGCACAATGGGCCGGTAGGTGCCCAGCGCCGAAATCATAAAATGCAGGTAATCCATCATGCCGGCCCGCACCACGGCCGGAAACCACGACAAATCCTCAAACTCGAACAACCGCAGACGTAGGCGCATAGGCCCCCGCTTACGCAAAACGAAGCCGCACTGCTCATTTTCAAGCAGGACTTTCTGCGGCGGGACAATGCATCAGGCCAGCAGTGGGTGGCGCGAAGGCCGGGGCTGCCACGTGAGCAGCAGCGGCGCGGCCTGCCGCCGCTGGGCCGGCTGGGGCCGATACACCCACAGCGCTGCTGCCAGGGCCGTGCCCAGGTAGGGCCACGAAAAGCGCAGCAGGCTGCTGGCCGGCCCGATGGGCAGCAGGTGCAGCAGCGCAAAATTGCCCAGCGCAAACACCAGCAGCACTGCCGCCAGCGCCAGCAACCGGCAGCGCCAGGTGATGCACTGCTGCTGCGCCATGGCAAAAAATGGGATGGCCAGCGGCACCGTGGCCAACGACAGCAGCGCTGCCATCAGGCCTACCACCAGCGGAATGGCAAAGTCTTCGGGCGAGTAGCGGCAAAAATCCAGTACCAGCCAGGCAGTGCCGCCCAGGTTGCTGAGCAGCCAAACGGTGAGGGTGCGCCGGGTAGCAGTGAGGTGTGCCGGGAGTTGTGCAGAAGTAGGCATAGGGCAAAACGTTGGCGTGAGGTGGTTCCCAACCCGGCGATGCAACGGCGGCGGCAACGCCTTTCCGTTTCATCCTTCGGGGAATTGGTGCAGCTACGGTTTGCTGATAATGAATGGTTTGCGTAAATATTGATTATATTTTTGAGACTTTTTATTCCCAAAATGACTTGTTCCAGACTTACGGAACCGCTGCTTCAGCGCGTTGATTGTCAGGCTGAAAATGGCACTACGGCGGCTGGTGTGGCAGCCGTGCCGGCCTTTGTTCCGATTTCGGGAATCAGCGCGGCTGTCCTGCCACGCCCCAGCCTCACGCCGTAGCCCCACTTCTGCCACCGAGGCTGCCAGGTAGCACCAGTCGCTGAAATGGGCCACTCCGTTGGCTATGGCGCAGCAGGCGGGGGCCAGCAGGAAGGAGCGTAGCAGTTGCTGGAAGGCTACGTAGGCCAAGGGTGCCATTACCACAGAGGCAACTAGCGCAATCAGACCCACGAGGCCGGCAATGCTGAGAGTGAATAACAAGTCGGGCGCCGTTACGTGAATGAGCAGCGGCGCAATAGGTGTCAGATATAAAAATAGCCCGATAAAGCTGCCCAAATTTTTCCAGAACCAAAGGTGAAAAGCTTGGCCCTAGGTGCCGGCAAGTATCGAGTCACTCATCGGAAAAAGAAAAATGAGATTATGCGACAAAAGTATCAATACTTTTCTTCAACTTTGCATCACAAAGCACTTCGATACTTATGAAGCCCGCCGCCACGTCCGACCCGCTTGCCCAGCTCACCGAAATCCGCGCCATCATGGACCGGAGTTCCCGCTTTTTGTCGCTTTCGGGCCTGAGTGGGGTAGGGGCGGGCGTAGTGGCGCTGCTGGGCACGGCGTTCAGCCTGCGGTTTCTGGAAAGCGCTTTTCAGGACGACCGCATCGTGGGCGGCTACCAGCGCCTGCTGCACGCCTCGGCCGATGCCCGCCGCGCCGAGCTGCCCTCGCTGCTGTTCCTCACCGGCGGCATGATTGCGCTGGCGCTGCTGGTGGCCTTTTTCTTCACCCGGCGGCGCACCCACCGCAGCGGCCAGACGCTGTGGAGCGGCCCGGCGCGCCGGCTGGCGGTGGCCTTGGCGGTGCCGCTGGTGGCGGGCGGGCTGTTCTGCCTGCGCCTGTACCTGGGCAACGAGGTGGCGCTGGTGGTACCCGGTTTGTTGCTGTTCTACGGGCTGGCACTGCTCAACGCCAGCAAGTACACGCTCGATGAAATCCGGTGGCTGGGCCTCACCCAAATCGGGCTGGGGCTGCTGGCCATGCTGCTTCCCGACTGGGGCCTGCTTTTCTTTGCGCTCGGCTTTGGCCTGGGCCACATCGGCTACGGCCTGCTGATGTACAACCGCTACGAGCGGCCGGGCGCGGCCGGCACCTCGGCGGCCTAACCCGTCATCCCCCCGTGAAGCACCTCATCCACACCCTCAACAAAGCCTTCGACCACCGCGTGCGCCTCGGCGTCATGGCCGTGCTCATGGCCAACGAGTCGGTGAGCTTCAACGACTTAAAAGAGGCCCTCGACCTGACCGACGGCAACCTCGCCAGCCACGTCGCCGCCCTCGAAAAAGCCGAGTATGTACTCGTGAGCAAGCAATTTGTAGGCAAAAAACCCAACACCACCTACACCGCCACTGCCGCCGGCAAAACCGCCTTTCAGGAGCACCTCGAAACGCTGGAGAAACTGCTGCGCCCATAGCTTTTGAAGCCACTGGCTTCGCTGCGCTCTTTTTTTTGTCTTTTTACTTTGAATCACAAAGTTCTTTAACAATGAATCCTTCCCTGCAACCTGCCGGCCAATGGGCCGTTCCGGCCGAGGCCGCTGCTGCCACCCGTCCGCCCCTCACCGCTACACAAAAGCTGCTGCTGCCGCTGGGCGTTTTTCTGTTCGACTGGCTGTTCTGGCGCGAGCGGGCCGGCGTGAACATGCTGGTGTTTGATGTATTCATTGTAGTGGCGCAGTTGGTGCAACTGCCGCGCCACGCGGCCGCCCGGCGCTCGGGCTACTTCTGGCTGATGGCGTTTGGCAGCCTGCTGAGCGGGGTGTTTATGGCCATTTACGGTTCGGGCGTGGCGGCGCTGGCCAGCGCGGTATCGGTGCTGCTCCTGCTGGGCTACGTCAACCAGCCTTCGCTGAAACTGCTGCTTTTCGCGGGCATTACCGGGTTGGGCAGCGCGGCCGAGGCCTGGCTGCGGGTGCTGCGCGGCGTGCGGCCGCCCAGCCACGCCGGAGCGGGCGTGCGCCGTGGCTGGTTCTACGGCCGTCTGCTGCTGGTACCGCTGGGCATTCTGGGGGCGTTTCACCTGCTGTTTGCGGTGGCCAACCCGGAGTATGCGCGGCTCAGCAGCCGATTGCTGAACGTGCTGGGCGAGTGGCTGCTGCGCCTGCTGCCCGATATTTCGCTGGCGCACCTGCTGTTTCTGGGGCTGGGTTTCGGCGTGGCGGCGGCCGTGGTGGTGGCCGTGCCGGTGTACTTCTTTGCCGACCAGGAGTCGCGCTTCGGCGAGTTTGTGCGGCGGCAGCGCGACCGGGTGGCCTCGTTCGCCGTGCGACGGCCCGACTTCCGCCTCAAAACCACCAAGGCGCTTGATTTGCGCAAGGAATACCTGGTGGCCGTGGCCGTGTTTGGGCTGGTGAACGCGCTGCTGCTGGTAGTGAATGCCATCGACGTGCGCTGGCTGTGGTTCGGCTTCGAGCCCGCGCCGGGATTCGACCTCGCGCAGTTTGTGCACGAAGGGACGTACGTGCTCATTTTCAGCATTCTGCTGGCCATGGGTATTGTGCTGTGGTTTTTCCGGCGCAACCTCAATTTCTACGCGCCGGGGCTGCGGGCGCTGCGCTGGGGCGCCACGGTGTGGGTGCTGCAAAACGCGGTGCTAGCCGTATCGGTAGGCCTGCGCAACTACTACTACATCCTGCACAGCGGCGTGGCCTACAAGCGCATTGGCGTGTGCTTCTTCCTGCTGCTGGTGTTTTTCGGGCTTGGCACGGTGCTGGGTAAAATCTGGCAGCAACGCTCGGCCTACAGCCTTGTGCGGCTGAATTCGCTGGCCGTGTACGCGGTGCTGCTGCTGCTGGCCGCCGGCAACTGGGAGGTCTGGATGACGGAATACAACCTGCAGCCGCGCTTCCGCAGCGTCGATATTGGCTTCCTGCTCGACATGCCCGACCGCGCCCTGCCCACGCTGCTGGCCCGCCGCACAGTCCTCAACCGCGCCACCCAGCTCACCGTGAACGCTGAGTATGGCAACCCCGCCGTCATCGACGCGACCGAAGCCCAGCGCCGCCTCGACCTGGCCGCCGCCGCCGCCCGCGCTAACTACGCCGACTACCACGACTGGCAGGGTTTCAACTGGGCCGATTATGAGGCCGCGCAACAACTCGGGGTTCATGAATAAGCTCATTCACACCGCGCCACCCTCGCAATTGGGGCGCTGGCTGACCCGCAGCGTAGCCTGGACGCTGGCGTGTACAATGGGTTTTGTGCCTGTTTTCTATTGGGTCGTCAACCCGAATAGCGGCGGCAAAGGCAGCAAATTCCTCTCGCTGATATTGCTCACCTCGGTTCAAATCCTGGCTTGGAAAAAAGGGGTTGCTGATTTCAGCTTGGCATATCACAGCAATTGCCCTGCTGTTGAAATGGGCCTGAAAGTGGCCGCACTGTCTTGGTTAACACTGCTCATATCCACGCTCGTGTGGACAACGCTGATGTGCGCTTATGGTTGGCTGCTTTGGACCGTTCGTTACTAGGCTAAAGCAGAGTTGAATACGCTTTTTACTGCTTCCTGTTTTTTACAATACTATCATGCTCCCCCAATTCGCTCTCACCTTCCTCGGCGTCCTGTTCTGCATCGGCGACGTGGCCGCGCTCGGCCTGCTGCTCACCTGGCAGGAGCGCGCGCCCTCGCCCGACCTGCGCTGGCGCCGCCTGATTCGCGGCGTGCTGCCCGCTACCGTGGTGCTGCTGGGCCTGCTGCTGCTGGCCTTCACGCAGATGTTGCTGCTGTGGTCGCGGCAGTAGCAGGCATTTATCTTCCGGTCATTTTCGCTGATTCGCATGAATTTATCCGTAAAAGCGTCGCGCAATTACTTGGCGCTGGTGTTGCTTTTCATCCCGGCCCTCGCTTTTGCCGGCCTGCTGGTAACCACCGATTGGGCCCGGCTGGGGGTATCGGCGCGGTTCCCGTTTCTGCCCTGGCAGTTCTGGCTGATGGCCGTGGCCGGCTCGCTGGCCACCTACGGCGGCGTAGCCGACTGGCGCTACCACCGCAACCCGCTCAACATGCAGCTTTCGAGCCGCGAGCGCGACGCCGAGGCGTTTGCGCTGGGGGCAGGCGGCCTGCCCATGTTCGGGCTGATGTGGCTGGCCATGACCAGCCCGCAGCCCACGCGCTGGCTGGTGCCCATTGTGGTGGTGCTGCTCTATACCGTCGTGGCCATTTGCTACGATGAGTTCGTGTTCCATCGCAAGCGCTGCGGGCCCGTCGAAACCCGCTACCACCGCCTGCTGGTGTTCGGCAACGGCGTGGCCTGGCTGGCCTGGTTTGAGTTCATTTTTTGCTAGCCGCGTGCGTCATTCCCTGCTGTTCGCCATCACCTACCTGGAGCGCGCCCGCCATTACCTGGCTGCTGTTCCCGGCCGGCCGCCGCAACCCCTGGCCGGCCCGGGCCCGGTTTTCGAAGCCGGTGCCGCGTGGATGGGCGTGCACCTGGCCCGGCTGCGTGCGTGGCCACTTGCGGCCTCGGGCAGCCGCCCGTGCTTCACCTGTTACGGCTGGCTGAAATACGGACTGTCGCTGCTGGGGCTGGCGCTGGCGGCCCTGGGGCTGGTTCGGGGCAGTGTCTGGTTGTGGCCTGTGGCCGCACTGGGGTTTTATGTCGTTGAAATCCAGTTTCTATTCCTGTTTCCACTGCTGTTGGAAAGGCGGCCCCGGCCCTTGCTCGCCAGCTGCCGGCTCACCGCCCGCATCGGGTACGGCCGCTGCCTGCTGGGGGTGTTGCCGGTGGCCGCCTACATGCTGGCGGGCCTCGTGCGCCCCCGGCACGCCCGTTTGCAGTGGCACGTGGGCTGCCTGGCCATTTTACTTTGGTACGTCGATGAAACTTCCGTGGCCTGAGCTAACCGTCGGTAACGCACCGACCGCCGTGCTGCTGCGCGACGAATACTACCCGTTTGGCGCACGGCTGGACATGCTCTACTTGTCCGATTTTCACTTCACCGGGCGCAGCCGGGCGCGGGCCGCCGCGCTGCTGGCCCAGGTGCAGGCCCTGCGCCCGGGGCTCATCCTGCTGGGCGGCGACTACGCCGACACCCGGGCCGGGCTGTTGCCGCTGGCACACTTTGCGCGCGGAGCGGCCCGGGTAGCCCCGGTGCTGGCCGTAGCCGGCAACCACGACGTTTTTCTGGGCACCACCCTCGTGCGCCAGACGCTGCAAGCCGCCGGCGCGCAGTGGCTCGAAGGCCGGTGCGCCCGCTTTCGGCTCGATGCCGCCCATGCCGTGCACATTGCCGGCAACTACTCGGCCCCAGAACCCGGCGGCCTCCAACCCGGGCTGTTGCGGGTGCTGTGCGCGCATTATCCCCCCGCCGGGCCCGCGCTGCCGCCGGCCTACGACCTGATTTTGGCCGGCCATCTGCATGGCGGGCAGGTGGTTGGCTGGCAGCGGCAGGGCCACTTGTTCCCGGGGCGCTGGCTGGCGCGTTGGAACGTTCTGCGCGATATGCAGGGCTCCGCTACCGTCGTCGTCAGCCGCGGGCTTGGCGACACGTTACCCATTCGGTACAACTGCCCCCGCGAGATAGTACGTATCCGTCTGGGGCCGGAGCCTGCGTCCTAAAGCAACGTTGTTTGGGGCGCATACGCATGGCAGAATCGCAAACAGTGCCATCCGGAGCGCAGACCTTGTTGCGATTAGGCAACGGCAGGTTATAATGAATAAGAAATTGACTCTTATAAAGGAATGCGTTCCAGTATGGAATAATATAAGGGCTCTAAATTCCCATGAATCAGCTCCTAACTGGGATATCGTCGGCATACTCCGATAAACTTGAATAAGCATTAATTCAAGTTTATTGATTAGCTTGGCGGCCCAATAAGCGTCCCGCATCGGGAATTGCCGTTCACGCCTCCTTGCAAGCTCTCGTCGTTATGCCCCGTACGCTGCTGCTGCTCGTGCTCACCATCGCCTTGTTGCTCGAACTGGTCCTCACGGGCGGCGCATTCTTCGCCCCGGCCTTCACCCTGAAGCAGTTCGGCGTAGCGTACGGCCCGGACACTACTTTTCTGGCCTACCTCGTGGGCTGGTTCCTGCTGTTCGTCTCAATGGTGGCAGCGGTGGCGCTGGTGCAAGTGCAGCGGAAGCGGCCGGGCTTCGCCACTTGGTGCTACCTGCTGGGAGTGTGGTGGATAGGCATTGGCATTGGCATCTACTACGCCTTCGGCAAGCCCGATAACCTGCTGCTCGACTCGGTAAAAGGCCTGCTCATCGTCATTCTCACTTGGCGCTGCCAGGCCGCCCGCCTCATGGCGCGCCGCTACTAGAGCCGAATCAGTATCTTAGCGGCATCCGGGTTTATTCGCCCAGATTTGCGCCCATGCCTGCTTCGCATCTGCATCCGCCTTCCGTTATTCCCAAGCTTTCGCGGCTGGGCCGCTTTTTGGCCGGTGCCCAGGTGCTGAAGGAAACGCTAAGCATCATTTTTCTGGGCTTGCCCCTGGTGAAGGCCGCGCCGCTGGTGCTGCTGTCGGCGCTGCCGGGCGTGGCGCTTTACTTGTTGCACTGGCACTTGGCGCTGGGCCGGGCGGGCCGCATTTTTGCCGCTGCCATCTGGGGCTTCACGCTGCTAGATGAGCTGTGGGGCCTGTTCCTGTTTCAGGAACTCGACTCGCCTACCCGCGCCCAGATTCGCATGTTGCACTGGAGCTACTTTCTGGGCCTCGGCATCATCCTGCTGGCCCTGGGCGAGCTGGCCTGGCGCTGGCAGCGCAACCGCCTCCGCGCCCGCCGCAACGTGTACCACCAAGCGCTGCTCACGGCCCGCCAGCGTCGGTAGCACCGTAGCGCACACTTTTAGTTCGCGTCCGCACGCCGGTTGGGCTTGGGCTGATGCGCGGAGACGCGAACTAAAAGTGCGCGCTACGGTGGGGCGACTGGTATATTTGTCGTTCTTCGCGGTGGGGCTGCTGCCCCGCTTCCCACTTGCTGCCTCGTATGGCCGACCTCAAAACGCCACTTTCCGCCTCTTCTTCTGGTCCTAAGAAATCCAAGCCAAGCCGGCGCTGGCCCGTGCGGCTGGCCAGTTGGGCCTGGGTCGGTTTCGGGCTGGTGGTGATTCTGTTTCTGGTGTATCCGTTTTTGGTGAGCACCAACTTCCTGTTCCTGTTCGGCAAGTCGCCCAGCCTGTCCGACCTCGAAAACCCTAAAGTCGAGCAAGCCTCCGAAGTATACACCTCCGACGGCGTGCTCATCGGCAAGTACTTCCGCGAAAACCGCTCGCCGGTGGCGCTCAACCAGATGTCGCCCGTGCTCATTAAGGCCTTGATTGCGACCGAGGACGTGCGCTTCTACAAGCATTCGGGCATCGATTTGGAGGCCGTGCTCGGCGGGGCGGTTTCGTCGTTGCGCGGCGAGAAGCGCGGCGGTTCCACCATCACCCAGCAGCTGGCCAAAAATCTCTACAAAATCCGCCGCCAACAGAGCCGGGGCGGCCTGGGCTACATTCCGGTGGTGAGCACCATCGTGGCCAAAACGAAGGAATGGCTCACGGCCGTCGACCTAGAACAGCGCTACACCAAGGAGGAAATCCTGCGCATGTACCTGAACACGGTGGAGTACGGCTCCAGCGCCTTCGGCATTAAAGTGGCGGCCAAAACCTTTTTCAACACCTCGCCCGACAGCCTCAAGCCCCAAGAAGCGGCCATGCTGGTGGGCGTGCTCAACAACCCCACGGCCTACAACCCTAAGTTCCACCCGGCCGCCGCCAAGCGCCGCCGCAACGTGGTGCTCGACCGCATGGCCCAGGCCGGCGTGCTGCCCAAGGCCGAAATCGACCGCCTGAAAGCCACGCCCGTCGAGCTCGACTACCACGTCGAGCGTCACATCGACGGTCCCGATACCTACTTCCGCGGCGCGGTGAGCCAGTTTGTGGATGCCTGGTGCGACAGCACCGGCCACGACATGTACCGCGACGGCCTCAAAATCTACCTCTCCATCGACTCGCGCATGCAGGCCCACGCCGAGGAGGCCCTGCACGAGCGCATGAAGGCCTTGCAGCGCCAGTTCGACAACTTCTGGCGCAACCGCGACTCCAACCCCTGGGTCGACGACGAGGGCCACGAAATCCCCGACTTCATCCTGACGCAGATGAAGCGCACCGAGAGCTACAAGACCCTCGCCAACCATTACAAAAACCAGCCCCAGCGCCTGGATTCGGCCCTGAACGCCAAGCGGCCGATGAAGGTGTTCACCTGGAAGCACGACGACAACGACACCACGCTCGTCATGTCGCCGCTCGATTCGCTGGCCTACTACAAGCACTTCCTGCAGTCGGGCATGATGTGCATGGACCCCTTCACCGGCCAGATTAAGGCCTGGGTGGGCGGGCTCGACTACCGCTTTTTCCAGTACGACCACGTGCGCCAGGGCCGCCGCCAGGCCGGCTCCACGTTCAAGCCCTTCGTCTACCTCACCGCCCTCGACAACGGCTACACGCCCTGCGACCGCATCCGCGACCAGCGCGTCACCATCAAGTACACCGAAAACGGCCAGCCCATGGAGTGGCAGCCCGACAACGTGACCCGCGAATACACCGGCATCAACATGACGCTTCGCCACGCCATGGCCCGCTCGGTGAACTCCGTGACGGCCCAGCTGACCGAGAAAGTGGGCTGGGACAACGTGGCCAAATACGCCCACAAAGTCGGCATCACCTCGCCGCTGCTCGCCGTGCCCAGCATCGGCCTGGGCTCGGGCGGCGACGTGAGCGTGTACGAAATGACCGACGCCTACAGCACCTTTATGAACTCCGGTTTCCGTTCCGAGCCGCGCCTCGTCACGCGCATCGAAGACCGGAACGGCAACGTCATCAAGCAGTTCGACCCCGCCCAGAAGCGTGCCATCTCGCCCGAAACCGCCTGGCTGATGACCTACATGCTGCGCGGCGGCATGGAAGAGACCGGCGGCACCTCTCAGGCCCTGTGGGACTACGACCTCTGGCACAACGACAACCAGATTGGCGGCAAAACCGGCACCACCAGCAACTACTCCGACGGCTGGTACATGGGCATGACCAAAGACCTGATGACCGGCGTGTGGGTGGGCGGCGAAGACCGCAGCATCCACTTCGTGGGCTCGCAGCAGGGCGAAGGCGGCCGCACCGCGCTGCCCATCTTCGGCAAGTTCATGGAGAAAGTGTACAAGGACACCGACCTCGGCTACACCTACGGCCACTTCCCCAAGCCCTCGGTCAAAATTAGCAAGAAGTACACCTGCATCTCCGAGTCAGAGCCCCGCCGCCGCCGCTCCGAAGCGGTGGATACTATCGCCGCCGACAATTTATTGGAGCAGATGAACAACGGCGGCGCCGTGCCCGATAGTCTGAAGGGCGGACGCTAATGGATGCCGAGCTGTTGGCGGAAATCATTGTGCAGTCCCCACAATTCCATAATGGGAACGGGTTTGCGGCTAACTTTATTTAGGTCTTTCCCTTCCTTGGTAAACAGAAACGGGACGCAGCTGATACCTTGGGTGCCGTTGAGTTGCGCAACTTCGGCTTGCCAGCCCTTCCAGCGTAATCCGTCATAAAACTTCTCTAAGTGGCCGGAGAAGCAGAAGACCAGAAAATCGGAGTAGCCCCTATCCAGCGGCTCCCACTCCAGATTATCGGGCGCTAAATAATAGATTTTACCGAGCGTAGCTTGGCCGAAAGCCCCGCCATTAAGAGCGAAAAAGCCGCCTAATACATCGTCGGCCACTAGCAAAAGTCCTTTTTGCTTGTCCTTGTTCCAACCCATCAGGTCACGGTTCAAGCTCGGCGAGCCAGAACCCAAGATGCGGAGCCAGCCATTATCCACGAGGATGCCGCCCGTCTCATACACCACCGCTCCCATTGGGGAGCGGGTTGTTACCTGTGCGGCGAGTAAGACGCTGTCTGCTCGGCCCCCAGTCTTCGGCAGTACTTGGACCTTGTTTTTAGCAGCCGCAATCCAGCCCTGCACTAGTGGCCAGCCGGGGTCTTGTGTATTGATAAGTTCGGTTAATGGCCGTGTTTGCATTGGTTGAGCGCACAAACAAACCGCATAAAACAGGAAGAAGGAGAGTAGGAAAGCAATACGCATAAGCAAAGCTACTCGCCAGCATCATCGCATGCCCCCTCCGGACCCATCATAATGGTTTCCAGACCCATTGCATGACTTGCGGACCCGTTGGAAGCCTTTTCAGATGCGTTGAATGAATTGCGGAGGCGTTGACTGCGCGTGCGCCAGCCTTACTCCCCCCCGTACAGCGCCTGCAGCGCCCCCCGCAGCTCCGGATACTCGAACCGGAAGCCCTGCGCCAGCACCTTGGCCGCGCTCACGTTCTGCGAGGCCAGCACGATTTCGCTCATTTCGCCCATCGCCAGCTTCAGTCCGAATGCGGGCACCTTGGGCAGCAGCAGCGGCCGGTGCAGCACCCCGGCCAGCACTTCGGTAAACGCCTGGTTGGTGGCGGGGTAGGGGGCCACGGCGTTGTAGGTACCGCGCCAGCTCTCATCTTCCAGCATGGCAATGAACAGCCGGCACAAGTCGTCGAGGTGAATCCACGACATGTACTGCTTGCCGCTGCCCAGCGCCGCGCCCGCGCCTAGCTTCATCGGCTTAGCCATCTGAGGCAGCGCCCCGCCCTCGGTGCTCAGTACCACCCCAATGCGCGGAATCACCGTTCGGATGCCCAACGCCGCGATGGGCGCGGCCGCCAGTTCCCACTGATGTGATACATCAGCCAGAAAGTCGTGCGTGGGGAGCGCCGGGGGCGTTTCTTCGGTTACTTGTTTGTCGCCAGCATCGCCATAAATCCCAATAGCCGACGCCGAAATCACGGCCCGCACGTGGTGGCTGGGCTTGGCCAGCTCGCGGGCTAGCAGGGCCAGCCCGCCCAGCCGGCTGGTCATAATCTCGCGCTTGCGCTCGTCAGTCCACTTGCCGTCGGCCACGCTGGCCCCGGCCAGGCTCACAATGTAATCGGCATACGGCACGGCCGCCTCATCAATCGTCCCCGCCTGCACGTCCCACCGGAAGCTGCGGAAATGGCTGCTCTTGGCCGGCTCGCGGCTCAGCAGCGCCACTTCGTAGCCGCTATCAATCAGCATTTCGGCCAGCCGCGTGCCAATCAAACCCGTACCGCCGGTGATGAGAACCTTCATGGTTTTAGCTAGTAGCCAACAGCTGGTAGCCGTTAGCTTTTCAATTGATGATGTCCAATTACGAAAAGCTATTAGCTAATGGCTGCCAGCTAACAGCTAAAAATTTATTTCCCTATTTGCCGCAGAAACTCCCGCCGCAGCGCCTCATCCGAAGCAAAGCGGCCGCTGTACTCGCTCGTGAGGGTGCTGCTGCTCGTGTCGTTCACGCCGCGGCTCATCACGCACAGGTGGTCGGCTTCGATGAGCACGGCCACGTCGTCGGTGCCCAGGCTCTGCTTCAGCTCCTCCGAAATCTGGCGCGTCAGGCGCTCCTGCACCTGCGGGCGGCGGGCGTAGTATTGCACCACGCGGTTCAGCTTGCTGAGGCCCACCACGTTGTCAGCCGGCAGGTAAGCCACGTGCGCTTTCCCAATGATGGGCACAAAGTGGTGCTCGCAGCACGAAAACAGGGTAATGTCGCGCTCCACCAGTAGCTGGTGGTAGTCGTAGCGGTTCTCGAACAGGCGCACGTCGGGCCGGTTCTTCGGATCGAGGCCCTTGAACCACTCCTGCACGTACATTTTGGCCACGCGGCGCGGCGTGCCGGCCAGGCTGTCGTCGGTCAGGTCGAGGCCCAGCTCGCGCATAATGGCCTCGAAATGGCCGCTGATGGCCGTAATCTTGTCTTCCTCGCTCCGCTCGAACGCGTCGGAGCGGAGGGGGGTGCGCAGGCTGGCGGGCAGCTGCGAGTCGGGGGCCGGGCGTTGCCCGGAAGCGTTATCCATGATATTCGACAAAGTTACGGTCCGTCTCGTAGAGCGTGACCGAAAGGGCCAGCTCCGCGGCCAGGTGCGGCCGCAGACGCTGCCAGATAACCACGGCCATGTTCTCCGCCGTGGGGTTGAGCGTACGAAATTCCTCCGTGTCCAGGTTCAGGTTGCGGTGGTCGTAGCGGTCCAGCACCTCGCGCTTGATAACGGTGCTCAGGCGCTTCATGTCATACACGTAGCCTGTTTCGGGGTCGACGGGGCCGGTCAGGCGCACGGTCAGGTTGTAATTGTGGCCGTGGTAGTGCGGGTTGTTGCACTTGCCAAAAACGCGTTGGTTGTGGTCGTCGCTCCAGGCCGGGTTGTGCAGGCGGTGGGCGGCGTTGAAGTGCTCGGTGCGGCAAACAGTAACGTGCATAGGCCAGCGTAACCCGGCAAACGGCCCTTTGTTCGGAATTTTCTATGCCTTCGCGAAGGCGAACAACGAATCCACTGTAGAAATTGAATCTAGTGAACTTTAAGTTTGACTTAATAAATAAAAACAATGAAAATGTAAAAAAATAGGGGTGCACTCGAATTTGCATCGAATAAAGGTCCTAAATTTGAAAAGCCGGATAACGGTACCCACCCAACCAATTAGCCGACTCTCTTTTCTTTAATGCTTTCTTTAGTTGTTATCCCCATGAAACGTAGTTTACTCATCCTACTTCTCGTATGCGTGGCAGCGCTGAGCGGTTATGCTCAGAAATCTCCTGTAGATGAAGCCGATAAGTCGATAAATAGCATTCCCCGCAAAGGCCAGCAGGTAAGCATGCAGCTCGATAGCCGTCGTGTAGAATCGGCTTGGGTGAAGCAGCTCACCGATAAGTTTGGCAGCAAGGTGAAGAACAACAAAGGCGTGCTGACGCTGGATGGCGTGGTCATCGACGAAATTGCACCTAACCCTATTCGGGTCATCAGCAAAGTGGATGCTACCCCCACCGGTACTACCGTATGGTGGAGCATCGACCTTGGCAACGCCTACCTGGGCAAAGAAGCGACGCCTACGCAGTGGAAGTCAGCCGAGAAGTACCTCAAGGATTTTGCCCGCATGATGTACCGCGAAGACTTGGCCTCGCAGATTACCGATGCCGAGAAGGCGCTGGTGAACTCGCAGAACAACCACACCGCCGTGATTGCAAAGCAGGATGCCATCAAAAAGGACATCGAGAAAAACAAAGCCCGTAAGGTTGAGATTCAGCAGATGCTGGCTTCGAACGCTGCTGAACTGCAGCAACTCAACAACCTCGTTGATGCCAACCTGAAAGAGCAGGAAGCTGCCCGCGCCGACATTGTGAACATGCGCATTGCGCTGGAGTCGGTAAAGGAGCGCATCAACAAGATTGAGTAGTCTCAGCCCTTCGCGAATCCTTTCGCAGCAGGCCCCGTCGGTATCCGGCGGGGCCTGTTTGTTTTGGAGTGGGGCCAACCCTACCGGCTAAACTACGTTGGCAATAGTGGCAGCGCCTGCCGCTGTTCTTAACCAATACCAAGACCCCCACCCATGGAAAAGACCGAAGCCCAACACCAGGTACACCTCGATAGCGCCATTCACCTCCTCGCCGGCGACCTCTCCGAAACCGCCGACCGCGCCGGCCTTGATAACCAGTTTCAGCGCTGGATTGAGGACCTGAAGGCAGCTAACAATCCTGCTTTTCATCAACTGGTCGTCGACTTGCAAGCGTTGAAAGCCCATTTCGGCAGCGGGGCTGCAGACGTAGACGTAATTGCGCCGCTGTTGGCCCGTTTGGGAACCAACACCACCCAGGCCGCCAATTTTGCCGAGGGCAACACTGCACCTCGCGTAGCCAAGCTGGGCGAAACGCTGTCGGCCGTGGCTGCACAGTTGAAGGGTGGCTCGGCTACTCCCGATGGCACTGTGCCACAGGACATGTCGTCGCACAAGTAACGAAGCCGATTCAGCGCCAAGCGCCGTTGCCTTCAGCCAAACCTAAAAAAGCCGGCCCCACGCATGGGGCCGGCTTTTTGTTGGCTTAATTAACAACCCAAAGGTTGCCGTAGCTGCTTAGGCAGTAGCCTTCGCTACCACGTTCAAGCGACGCTCTTTGATACGAGCCTGCTTGCCCGACAGGCCGCGCAGGTAGAACAGACGAGCACGACGTACTTTACCGCGACGCACTACCTCGATTTTCTCGATGTTGGGCGACAGCAGGGGGAAGATACGCTCGGTGCCGATTTGGTTCGAAATCTTGCGTACGGTGAAGGTTTCGCCGTTGGAGCTGGGGTTACGGCGCTGCAGCACCACGCCCTGGAACTGCTGAATGCGCTCCTTGGCACCCTCGCGGATTTTCACGTGCACGTTAATCGTGTCGCCGGCGGCGAACTGGGGGAAGCTGGCGCGGCGCTCCTGCGATTCGGCCTGGATAAAGTCAAGTAGTACGCTCATGGCTGAGAAAATTGCGAAAGACGGCGCCGCCGTCGGGAATTAGTATTTTACGAAACGGAGCGCAAAGATAGCGCTTTCCGGTGATGATAGCAAGGGGTTTGTAGAACATGCTTTAGCTTGTTCCCTGATTTGCTGTTAATTCAAGCACTTTTCAGACGAGAACAAGCTATTGCATGCGCTACGAAAGCAAATCGGGCCGGCGTGCTTGCGTGCGGGCCAGAGCCTGGTCGTGCCGCCACTCTTCAATTTTGGGCGTGTTGCCCGATAGCAGGATTTCCGGCACGGCCTGCCCGCGCCACTCCGCCGGCCGGGTGTAAATAGGCGGGGCCAACAAATCATCCTGAAACGAATCAGACAGCGCTGATTCCTCGTTGCCCAGCACGCCCGGCAGCAGCCGCACCACAGTATCAACCAGAATGGCGGCACCGAGCTCACCACCGCTCAATACGTAGTCACCCACGCTGATTTCGTGGGTGATATAGGTCTGGCGGATGCGCTCGTCGATGCCCTTGTAGTGGCCGCAGAGCATGAGGACGTTCTGCATCAGCGAAAAGCGGTTGGCCAGTGGCTGGCGCAGGGTTTCACCATCGGGCGTGAGGTAGATGATGGCGTCGTAGCTGCGTTCGGCCATCAGTTCGTCCATCCACGCGGCAATGGGCTCCACGCGCAACACCATGCCGGCGCCGCCACCAAACACGAAGTCGTCAATTTGGCCATGCTTGTTGATGGCTTTGTCGCGCAGCTGGTGCACGTGGATTTCGGCCAAGCCCTTGTCCTGCGCCCGCTTCACGATGGAATGGGCAAAGGGACTGACCAACAATTCCGGCAGGCAGGTGAGGATGTCGATACGCATTGATTTAGCTGTTAGCCATCAGCTGCTGGCTATTAGCTTGCTTCCTATGTCCTGCTTGCTGGAAATCACGGAAGCCAAAAGCTAATGGCTGACAGCTAAAATCTGATTATTCGGCTTCGTCCTGCTGGCGGGTGCTGGGTTTGAGGTACACATCGAGCAGGCCGTCGGGCAGGCTCACGTAAATCTCCTTTTTGGCGTGGTCGGCGTGGCTGATTAGCTCATCAACCACCGGAATCAGCACTTCCTGGCCTTGGTAGCGCATCGCCAGCATGTCCTGCTGGGGCAGTTCGTAGAAATTCTCCACGGTACCCAGGGTGCCCAGGTTCTCATCGACTACGGTAAAGCCGATGACGTCGTGGAAGTAGAACTGGTCGTCTTCAAGCTCGGGCAGGGCGGCCAGGGGCAGGTGGAGCTGGGAGCCGCGCAGGGGCTCGGCTTCCTCGATGCGCTCGATGCCGCGCAGCTTGATGAGGACCTTGTTGCCGGACTGGGGCTGCACTTTTTCAATTTCGTGCTCCACCAGCTTGGTGGGGGCACCGGCCAGGGTGAGGTACACCGTTTTGAGCTTAGTATAAGCCGAAACATCGTCCACCTCGAAATGCGCCACCAGGTGGCCGCGCAGGCCGTGGGTTTTGATGAGGTAACCGAGCTGATAGGTTTCGTCGAGCGTCATGGTCGTGGGGAAGGGGATAACGAAAAAGCGTTTGGGGGTTGCCAGCCGGTCCGGCTCACAACTCCCAAACGCTTTCGGTTTTCAGGTGCCTGAATACTACTCGGCAGCAGCTTCGGTAGCCTCCTCAGCGGGAGCCTCGGTAGCTTCTTCAGCGGCCGGAGCGGGGGCGTTAGCAGCCAGCAGGGCGGCAGCTTTCTGACGCTGAGCTTCGGCACGAGCCTCTTTTACCTTGGTTTCGGCGTCGAAAGCAGCTTTCTTGGCGGTCGCCTTGGCATCAACGAGGCCAGTGCGCTTGCCTTCGATTTTGGCATCTTTCTCGTCTTTCCAGGCGCTGAAACGCTGGTCGGCAACTTCCTGGGTGATGGCACCCTTGTCAACACCCAGCTGCAGGTGACGACGGTAGAGCACACCGCGGTAGCTGAGCATGGCTCGCACGGTGTCGGTGGGCTGAGCACCGGTCATCATCCAGTAGAACGCGCGGTCGGCGTCGTAGTTGATGGTGGCGGGGTTGGTTTGGGGGTTGTAGGTGCCGAGTTTCTCGATGAAACGGCCATCGCGGGGAGCGCGGGCGTCAGCTACTACGATGTCGTAAGTCGCGGCCTTTTTGCGGCCACGGCGGGCGAGGCGGATTTTAACTGCCATAAACCGGTGGGGTTGTGTGACGGAACTCGTCCGTCGGGTGAGGGTTTCCCGAAATTGGGAGTGCAAAGGTAGCGTTTGTTCAGGGCATTAGCTAGTCGGGGGAATAAAAAAAGCCCAGGCGCGGGGCCTGGGCTTTTGAGCATTATGAAACGTCATGCAGAGCGCAGCGAAGCATCTTTACCGCAGTAGTAAATGAATGCGTTGAGCGGTAAAGATGCTTCGCTGCGCTCTGCATGACGTTCTACTACGCCGCCACGGCTTCGCGCTTAGGCTTGGCCAGCTTAGACATCGTGTTCAGATTCATGTTTTTGCGCTTCACCTTGATGATGCCGATTTTATCCAGGCCCCAGATGGCGACGTAGGTGGGGTCGAATTCCCACCACTTCACGCCGAAGTTGACGCGCATGGGCAGCTTGTGGTGGTTGTTCTGGAACAGCTCGCCGAAGGCCAGGAAATCCAGCGCCAGCGTGTTCATCGACTTATCGTTGTTGTCGAAGTTCTGGTAGCCGTATTTATGGCCGCCCCAGTTCACGATTGCCCCGTGGATGGGGCCCATCAGGAAGTGGATGGGCAGGAGCAGGTACTGCCACCACGCCGTGGCAAAGTTGATGTAGAACAGCACATAAGCCGTGCCCCAGGCCAGGCGCGAGTACCATTTGTCGCCAATATTCTCGATGAGTTTCCACTCCGGAATGTCACCCTCGAAGCGCGTGGCCAACTCGTGGTTATGGTTCAGCACGTCGTTGTAGATGTTCTTGGTCTTCCACATCATGTCGAACGCGTTGTTCGAGAAATGGGGCGAGTGCGGGTCCAACTCGGTGTCGGAGTAGGCGTGGTGCATGCGGTGCAGCAGCGCGTAGGCCCGGGGCGAGAGGAAACTGCTGCCCTGGCAGATGTAGGTGAACAGGAAGAAGGCCTTCTCCCAGAACTTATTCATCGTAAACATCTTGTGCGCCGCGTAGCGGTGCAGGTAAAACGTCTGGGTGAACAGGGATAGGTAATAGTGGGCAACGAAGAAAATCAGAATAGCCATAAAAGCTGGAATAGAGAAGCTGACCGCACAAGCAAAAGTGCCGGGCATAGGTTCAGCGGCGACAATACAAAATTACGGCCGGGGGCAGGGCGGCTAGGTTTTTGGGCTGGTAAGGCCAAAATTTTGCACGTATCAGCGCGAGTACGGAGCTGTCGTCCTGAGCGCAGCGAAGGACCTTGTCACACTTGAACAAGCTGTTCTAATGTGACAAGGTCCTTCGCTGCGCTCAGGACGACAAGAGTTTACTGGTAGTACTCGCGGGCGGCGTCCCAGTGCGGGGCGTCGGGCAGGGGGGCCGTGAAAGTCAGGGCTTCTTTCGTGACGGGATGCTGCAGTTCCAACTGGCGGGCGTGCAGGGCAATGCTCACGTCGGGCAGCGGGGCAATGAAGCCGTATTTCACGTCGCCGATGATGGGCGTACCGAGGCCAGTGGCCAACTGGGTCCGAATCTGGTGCGGGCGGCCCGTGACGGGGTTCACCTGCAGCAGGTAGCGGTTGCCGGCCATGCCGAGCAGCTCGTATTTCAGCTCGGAGCGCAGGCCCTGGCTGTGCTTCTCGGGGTAGGCTTTGGTGACGTTGCGGATGGTGTCCTTTACCAGCCAGTGCACCAAGGTGCCGCCTTCGGGCACGGGCGGCCGGCCGGTGAGGGCCCAGTAGGTTTTGTGAATCTTGTCGTCCCGAAACATCTCGTTCAGCCGGCTCAACGCCTTGCTGGTTTTAGCCAGGATGACGATGCCCGACACCGGCCGGTCGATGCGGTGGCACACGCCCACGAAGGCTTCGCCGGGCTTCTTGTACTTGAAGCGCAGGTACTCGGCGGCTTTTTTGGAGAGGGGCTCGTCGCCGGTGGCGTCGCCCTGCACCAGAATGCCGGCGGGCTTGTTGATGACGAGAAGATGGTTGTCTTCGAACAGAATTTCTCTGCCTTCGGACCAGAGGTTGGGACGATTCACGCGGCGGAAACGGGCGGAAATGGGTTACTCGCAGGAGCGGGCCGGGACCCCTCGGGGGCACTACCGCACGTCGTCAGACCACACTCACCGGGCGCTCCGCTCTTGCTGATTATGCGGCGAAGATACGAAGCTGGGCGGGAGTGCGGCGGGGGAGGGCATCGGTCATCCTGAACGTAGTGAAGGACCTTATCACGACTGAACAAGCCGCTCAAGCGTGATAAGGTCCTTCACTACGTTCAGGATGACAGACGGAAATCTAGTAGCCTTCCTCCTTGCTCGGGAATTCGCGGCTTTTCACGTCGGCCACGTAGTGCTGCACGGCTTCGGTCATCACGTCGTGCAGTTCGGCGTAGCGGCGCAGGAAGCGCGGCTTGAATTCTTTCGTGATGCCCAGCAAATCGTGGACCACGAGCACCTGGCCGTCCACATCCGGGCCGGCCCCGATGCCGATAACGGGGATGGTGAGCTCTTCAGCAACTTGCTTGGCCAGCGAGGCGGGAATTTTTTCGAGCACTAGGCCGAAGCAGCCGATTTCCTGGAGCAGGCGGGCGTCTTCGAGCAGTTTCTGGGCTTCGGCTTCTTCTTTGGCGCGCACGCTGTAGGTGCCGAATTTGTAGATGGACTGCGGCGTGAGGCCCAGGTGGCCCATAACCGGGATGCCGGCCGTGAGAATGCGCGTGATGCTGTCCTTAATCTCGGCTCCGCCCTCTACTTTGATGCCGTGGGCGCCGCTTTCCTTCATGATGCGGATGGCCGAGCGCAGGGCCTCGCTGCTGTTGCCCTGGTAGGAGCCAAACGGCAAGTCGACCACTACGAAAGCGCGCTTCACGGCGCGCACCACGCTCTGGGCGTGGTATATCATCTGGTCGAGGGTGATGGGCAGGGTGGTTTCGTGGCCGGCCATGACGTTGGAGGCCGAGTCGCCGACGAGGAGCACGTCGACGCCCGCGCCGTCGAGAATCTGGGCCATCGAGTAGTCGTAGGCCGTGAGCATGGAGATTTTTTCCCCCCGCTCCTTCATGGCGAGCATCTGGTGGGTGGTGACGAGTTTGATTTCCTTGTGCTGGGACATGGGGAATGGGTGCGCGGGGCGAGATGACGAGGTAAGGTGCCGTTTGGCGGGGCAAAGCTGGCAACAATTTCGTTACCCGGCGCGGCGCGGACAGCAAAAAGCCCCTGGCCGAAGCACAGGGGCTGAATTGACCCGGTGAAGCTCAGGCGGGGAAGCCGGCGGCGGAGGGTTCCGCCGGAGCCGCTGGCGGGGCGGCAGGCACGGGGGCACTGTCGGTGGCAGGCTCATCGGGCTGCGTTTCGCCGGGTAGAACGGGTTCGACCAAGAGCTTGGTGAAAAACGCGGCCCGGCTTACCGGCGGAGCCGCGAGCAGCAGGTGCAGGTCAGCGGAATTCATAGCGGATATATGGTTATATAAAAACCAAATAAACTACTATGAATTGCGAGGATTCGCTGATTTGTCCGGAAGGGACTGTTTGCCCTGCCAACGGGACGAAATACCCGGCCGATGATGAGGCAGCAACAATCAGCAGAGGGCCTGCTACTGATATTGCGCGTAGCGGTTACGGTTCAGCTTCAGGTCCTGCAGGAGGCTGCTCTTAGCCGCGATGGTGAAGCTGTAGCCTTTCGAAATGCCGAATGGAATCCAGGTGCCGTTAATCTGCCAGCAGTGCAGGTCGCGGAAGAACGTGACGTTGGGGTAGGTAATGGTCTGGTGCGTGATGTCGTAGCCCAGGTTGTAGCTCAGGCGCAGGTTAGGCGTCAGTTTCACCGAGCCCGTGACGCCCACCGTGTTCAGGGCCAGAATGGGCGGGCGCTGGTTGGCCGAAGTCAGCGGCACCGTGTTGGTGGTGTAGCCCGCCGCATAGGTCAGGTTCAACTCCCACGGAATCTCAAAATCGACGTAGTCGGCGTAGAAGTTAGGCGGGCCCACGGTACCCAGGGTGGGGTCGTTGCTGGGGGCCACGGCCCGGCGCACCACGCTCTTTTTGGTGCCGGTGGAAGGGTTGAAAGCGTAGGTGGCCCCGAGCGTGGCCGACGAGAGGCGCAGCAACTTACGGTTGTCGGCCTGAAACAGGTAGCGGTCAATTTCCACGCCCTGGCTGTTGCGCTGGTAGGGCGAGAAGCTGGCCCCACTGTTCAGGTTCAGCTTTTTGGCAATCTGGGTACGAAACTGCACGTTCAGGTTCGAGAGCTTGCGCTCGGTAGCCGCAAAATTGTAGCCCATGTTGAGGTCGAGGCCGTCAATCAGGCTCACTTTGCGGAAGGGGTTGGTGCCGGTGGTGTCCTTGTCGTCGCGCACCTTCAGTTCCACGTTGTTTTGCAGACTAAAGGAAATTTGCTGCTGGCGGGCCCCGCCGGGCACACCGTAAAGAAAACCTTCGTAGCTATTGAGGTAGCCGCCAAGCACCGCATTGGTGAGGTATTGCTGGTTGGTGCCGGTTACGTTCTGGAAAACATCGCTGCCCCGCTGGTACACGGGCGATGTTTGCGGGTAGTAGCTGCCGGCCGTGTAAGCATCGGGCGAGAAGCTATAGTTGGCGCTGGGCGTCATTTTGTGGCGCAGCGCCTGGATTTTGCGGGTGCCGCGCCGCACCCACGTGCCGTAGATGGTGGTGTTGAGGCTGGCCCCCAGCGAGTAGGCCCCAACCCGGTTGAAGCCCCGGATGGTGTCGATACGCACCGCTTGGGCCACAGGCACGTAAGTATATTTCAGGCGCTGGCCGTACCATACTTCGCCGTAGCTTACCGAAGGATTCAGCTTGAAGTGCGGCCCCAGCGAGTAAGAACCTACCCCGATGCCGAACTGGTGCTGGATGCCGTTGCGCCCGTTGCTGAGCAAACGCCCCAGGTTGTTGAAGTTGAAGGGAATGCGCGTAAGCTCGGCCCCGCCGCCCAGCAGCGGAAAACCATTGCCAAGTGCGCGCGGCTGCACCTGGTTGCTGAACTGGTTGCTGGCCGTGAGGTTGTAGCTGATGGTGAACTGCTCGTAGAACATGGCCCCAAGCTTGCCGCCCGCCCCGGGCTTGATGCCCAACCACTGATACGGGTACTGCCGGGCCACGCCGAGGCTCACGTCGGGCAGTGTGAAGGTCATGCTGCCGTCTTCGCCCTGCGCCTGGCTCAGCTTGATGTCGAAGTTGATGGGCAGGTAGCGCAACTGCTTGGCGTAGCTGATGTTGGAGCTGTATTGCGAAGTGAGTACGCGGCGCGCATCGATGCTGTTGGTGCGGTTGAAGCCGCTGGTGCCCGCCTGCACACTGGCCGAAAAGCGCCCGCCGCCGGGCTTGGGCACGGGCGAGTGGCTCCAGGTAATCCAGAACGAGTTGCTGGCCGGCGGCTGAATGTAGGTCTGGCCGACGTTGGCGGTGCCATCGCCCGGGACTACAATGGGGTTGGTGGGCCGGTTCGAAAAACGCAGGTTGAAATTGCCGTTGTAGGTGTACCGTTTCAGGTAAGAAATGTCGGCCGTCGCACCCCAGCCGCCGAATTTCTGGTTGTTGCCGGCGTAAACGTCGCCCGTCAGGCGCACGCCGATGTAGTCGTTGGGCGCAAAGTAGTAGCCACCGTTGGTGAGGTAGTAGCCGCGGTCGGAGGCCTGCCCGAAGGTGGGAATGAGCACACCTGAACCCCGGCTCTTATTCGGCATCGGGAAAAAGCCGAACAGGAAGCCCAGCGGCGTGGGCACGTCGCCAATCACGAGGTTGAACGGCCCGGTCACCACCTTCTCGCCCGGAATCACCTTCATCTTCTTGGCCTGAATGTAGAAGTGCGGATGCTCCAGGTTGCAGGTCGTGTAGCGGCCGTTCAGGCCGTTGATGTCGCCATCGGGCAGGCGCTTGATGGTGGCCGCGCTCACGAAACCCTCGCCCTGCGTGGTCACAGCATCCGTCACGCGGGCTTTTTTGCTCTTGAAATTATAGGCAATGTTGCTGGCCGTGTACAGGCCCGCGCCATCCTTCAGCACGGGCCGGTCCATCAGCCGGTTTTTCACCGAGTCCATCCGGCCCTCGGCTTCCATGGTGTTCGTGCCGTAATTCACCGTGATGAGGGCGGCCTTGAGGTCGGTGTCGCCGTAGTTCACGTTGGCCTTGCTGTAGAGGCGGGCCACTTTCTTGGTCACATCAAACTGTATCGAGTCCTTGGCGGTGTACTTGATGGTAGTGGACACCGGCCCTTTGGGCCGGGCCGCCACCTGCAGTGAGTCGGCGCGGCGGGTGGTGTCACTCACCAAAGTGGCCGTGCCGCCGCCGGGCAGCGGGCGGGCCAGCGTATCGGGCACAGGCTGGTGCGAGGCTCCGGGCACGCGCGACTGGCCGGTGTTGCGCACGCCGGGCGGCGGCGGCCCCACAGGGTCGCGTGGGTCGACGGAGATGTTGCGCACCGGCGGAGTGGGGGCGCTGCCGGCGCGTTGGCCGGGCTTGGCGCGGGGGGTGGGCCGTTTGGGGGCCACGGTTACGGTATCCCGGTCGGGCAGCGCGGGCTGGGCCAGAATGGCTTTCACGCGGGCCTTGCGGGCCTGCACTTTAGCCTTGTGTTTCGATTTTGGCGCGGGCGTGGTTTGCCCGAGGGCCGGACCGGCCAGCGGCAGCAACAAGCCCATAAGCAGCAGCAACGGCAGCAAGCGGCTGGCCCGCAGCCCGGTTTGGCCGTGGTGGAAGCGCCGCAATCCGGCATCGGCAGAGAGACTAAACCAGAAGGGCAAAGTATAGCAGCAGTTAAATTCGTTACTTTTGGGGCTTGTACAAAGGTAGCAGGTCGCTACCGCCCCTTCAACGAACACCGTGCGGATTATTGTCATCTGGGCCAGTGCGGCCCTGCTGCTGCTGGGCGCTGGCACCGGCGAGTGGAAAGCCGAAGCCCAGACTACCCCCGATTCGAGCCGCGCCGCCGCGCCGGCCGACTCGGTCCGCGCCCCCGCCGACCTGCCCAACGCGCCCTACCGCTACCGCTTGCGCACCGTAGTGCTCGATGCCGGCCACGGCGGCAAAGACCGCGGCTGCGCCGGGGCCAGCGCCCGCGAAGCCGACGTAGCCCTGAGCCTCATTCTGGCCCTGGGCAAGCAGATTGAGCAGAATATGCCGGATGTGAAGGTGATTTACACCCGCAAAACCAATGTCTTCATCGAACTCGACGAGCGCGCCGCCATTGCCAACCGCAACCACGCCGACCTGTTCATCTCCATTCATTGCAACGCCGGCCCCAGCCAGAGCCACGGCACCGAGGTCTGGACCATGGGCCTGCACAAAACCGACGCCAACCTGGGCGTGGCCCAGCGCGAAAACTCGGTTATTCTGCAGGAAAAAGACTACAAAGCCCGCTACGACGGTTTCGACCCCCGCTCGCCGCAGTCGCACATTCTGTTCTCGCTGTTTCAGTCGGCCTACATCACCAACAGCCTGCGCTTTGCCCAGCGCGTCGATAGGCAACTGCGCACCACCGTCAGCCGGCCCAGCCGGGGCGTGAAGCAGGCCGGTTTTCTGGTGCTTTGGAAGTCGACCATGCCCTCGGTGCTCATCGAGTCGGGCTTCCTCACCAACCCCACCGAGGAGCGCTACCTCAACGATAAAGCCAATCAATCGTATATGGCCGCGGGCATCTACCGGGCGTTCCGCGAATACAAGCGCGAGCTTGAAGGCGGGTAACTTCCTGGCCGTTGCCAGGTTTCAGCGGTTGCTATTCGGGTGCTTCAGGGTTGAGGCACTATAATATCCGCCAGTCGCGTTTGCCCCTAACCGTTCCTATCCAACAATCCTTACTCGTGTCTAAAGAAATAAAAGTGGCGCTTCTCGCCATCGTCGCCATCGCCGCGCTCGTCATCGGCTACAATTTTCTGCGCGGCAGCAATATTCTTTCCTCCAACCAAACGTACTACGCCGTCTATCCTAAGGTCGACGCGCTGAACGCCGGCGCGCAGGTGCTGCTGAACGGCTACAAAGTGGGGCAGGTCAAAAGCCTCGAATTGCAGCCCGACAAGGGTAATTCGGTGCGCGTGGCCATTGAACTGGACAAAGGCATTGTGGTGGGCGACTCCACCACGGCCAGCCTGGGCGGCTCGCTGCTGGGTTCGAAAGCCATTACCCTCACGCTGGGCAAAAACTCGAAAACCTACACCGGCGGCGAGGAAATCCGCACCGTGACGCCGTCCAGCATCGCCGATGCCTTCCAGGCCAAGGCCCTGCCCGTGCTCGATACCGTGGGGGCCACGCTGGCCCACATCAACGGCTTCCTGAACAAGGATGCCCAGACCAATATTCAGGGCACGCTGCTGGGGGCCCGGGCCAGCGCCGAGGCGCTGAATCGCCTCATTCTCGCCAACCAGGCTAATATCAATACCATCACCCGCAACTTCGCCCAAATGAGCGCTGCGCTCAACAAAACCACCACGAAGCTGGATAAAATCGCGGTGAATTTCTCGCAGCTGTCTGACTCGCTGAAAACCGCGCCCGTGGGCCCGGCCCTGCGCCGCCTGAACTCAACGCTGGCCGATGCCCAAACCACTGTGAAAAGCCTGAACACGGCCCTCAACGACCAGTCGGGCTCGATGGGCAAGCTGCTGCACGACTCGACCCTGTACCGCAACCTGACGGCCACCACGGCTGCTTCCAACGACTTGTTTGTTGACTTGAAGGCCAACCCCGGCCGCTACATTCACTTCTCGGTGTTCGGCGGCGGCAAGGATAAGAGCAAGGTGGAAACCACGAAGAAGCCGGACGGTACGACGACGACCGAGGTGAAAAAAGTGGAGGCTGCGCCGACGATGAAGTAAAAAAGAACGTCATGCTGAGCTTGCCGAAGCATCTCTACCGCACAACGTAATCAGTTACTTACTGCGGTAGAGATGCTTCGGCAAGCTCAGCATGACGTTCCGGTGTTTACCGCTCAACGGGCTACCGCGCCGTACCTTTGAAATCCGCCTCCGGGCGGATTTTTTTGTGCCCATCTCCCCAAAATCCCACCCCGCTTTCCTTATGAACGTCGAGTTCAACCGCAACGAAGACCAACTCAAGCAGCTCAGCTTCAACCTTACCCAAAAGCTCCAGAAGGTAGCCCTCGGCGGCGGTCCGAAGCGCATTGAAGCCCACAAAGCCAAGGGCAAGCTCACCGCTCGTGAGCGCATTGAATTCCTGCTCGATAAGGGCGCGGCGCAGGTGGAAATCGGCGCTTTTGCCGGCGAGGGCATGTACAAGGAAGAAGGCGGCTGCCCCGGCGGCGGCGTGGTTGTTGTTATCGGCTACGTAGCCGGGCGGCAGTGCGTGGTGGTGGCCAACGACGCGACCGTAAAGGCCGGCGCCTGGTTCCCCATCACCGCCAAAAAGAACCTGCGGGCCCAGGAAATCAGCATCGAAAACAAACTGCCGATTATTTACCTCGTCGATTCGGCGGGCGTGTACCTGCCCATGCAGGACGAGATTTTCCCCGATAAGGAGCATTTCGGCCGCATTTTCCGCAACAATGCGGTGATGAGCAGCATGGGCATCGTGCAGATTTCGGCCATTATGGGGCCCTGCGTGGCCGGTGGCGCGTATCTGCCCATTATGAGCGACGAGGCCATGATTGTGAACGGCACGGGCTCGGTGTTCCTGGCCGGCTCCTACCTGGTAAAGTCGGCCATCGGCGAAACCATCGACAACGAGGCGCTGGGCGGTGCGAGCATGCACTCCGAAATCTCGGGCGTGACGGACTACAAGTTCGATACCGACGAGGAATGCCTCACGCACATTCGTAACATCTTCGACAAGATGGGCGGGCAGGCCACGGCCGGTTTCAGCCGTGCCACCCCGGCCAAGCCGAAGCTGGACGAGCAGGAACTGTACGGCGTGCTGCCCTCGGACCGCGTGAAGCCCTACGACATGATGGAAGTCATCAACCGCCTGGTCGATAACTCGGAGTTTGAGCCCTATAAGGACCTGTACGGCCAGACGCTCATCTGCGGGCTGGCGCGCATCGATGGCTGGGCCGTGGGCATCGTGGCCAACCAGCGCAAGATTGTGAAGAGCAAGAAAACCGGCATGCAGATGGGCGGCGTCATCTACTCCGACTCGGCCGACAAGGCGGCTCGCTTCATCATGAACTGCAACCAGAAGCGCATTCCGCTGGTGTTTCTGCACGACGTATCGGGCTTCATGGTAGGCAGCCAGAGCGAGCAGGGCGGCATCATTAAGGACGGCGCGAAGATGGTGAATGCCATGAGCAACTCGGTGGTGCCCAAGTTCACGGTCATCGTGGGCAACAGCTACGGCGCCGGCAACTACGCCATGTGCGGCAAGGCCTACGACCCGCGCCTCATCGTGGCCTGGCCCACCGCCCAGCTGGCCGTGATGAGCGGCGCAGCGGCCGCCAACACCCTGTTGCAAATCCAGGTGGCCTCCCTAAAAGCCAAAGGAGAAGTCATCACCCCCGAAGCCGAAAAGGAGCTACTCGACCGCATCAAGGCCCGCTACGAGGAGCAACTCTCGCCCTACTACGCGGCGGCCCGCCTCTGGGTCGATGCCGTGATTGACCCGTTGGAAACCCGCAAGGTGCTGTCGGAAGGCATCGCGGCGGCCAACCACGCGCCCATTGAGAAGGCGTATAACGTGGGGGTTATTCAGGTGTGAGGTGATAGAAACCGTCCATTCTAGACCTCAACGCATAAAGAGTATTCGGAATGAAAATACTGTGCCTCGCTATTGGATTCGGCTACGTATTCTATATGTGCAATGGCTTTTTAACATCAACGCCACGGAAAAAACCATACAATGCGTTGTTCGACACGAAAGTGTATTTAGCGCATTTGAGTCTGGCGATTGTGTTGGCAGTCTTTGGATTTTGGTATTTCCGAAATGCTGGTTTCCAAACAGCTTCATTCTTTGTGCCAACGATATTTCTAACTGGCTTTTTTATGGCCGACACCTTGGTAAAGTTGATAGCTGGCCGACATCTGATTATTGCTGACCGTTGGGATAAAAAACCGCCTAGCTATAAGTGGTATATCGATGGATTGATGAGCATTCTGCTAATCATCGGTTCCTTGTGCTCACCATTTATATTGGAACAATACTTCCAGTACAGGTTTTAGAGGGTTATTCTTTGTTATATAACCTATGAAAGCCCTTTGCCTCCTGGCCGGCTGTAACGGCGCGAGTAAAACTACCGCCGCCTTCACCCGGCTGCCCGACTTGCTGGTGCGCCGCGAATCATAGCTTTTACCAGCTCACTCCCAGAAACAACAACGCCCCGACCATACCGGCCGGGGCGTTGTGTTTCTGAGCGACGCGGGAGCGACTACTTGTCGGCTTTCACCTTCACTTTGTCGCCGTCCTTGGTTTTGGCTTTCATCTTCTTCACGTCGGTGGTATTGGTCATGTCGCGCATGCCGCCGCCACCGCCGCGCTCCATGCGCTCGGCCTGCATGGCGGTGTATTTGGTGTATTGGTCGGGCGTGAGGACGGCCTTGAACTGGGCGTCGTACTTGGCGCGGTTGGCCTGCATTTGCTCGCGCATCTGGCTGCGGTCGCTGCCGTCGCGAGCCTGGCCGCGCATGGCCTGCATTTCCTGGGTGCGGGCCAGCAGAATGGCCTGCACTTTGGTGGTTTGGTCGGCCGTCAGGCCCAGCTCGGTGCTGAGGCGGTCGGCCTGGCGCTTGGCCATCTCATCGGGCGAGCCCTGCATGCGACCGTAGCCGCGGCCTTGCATGCCGCCGGCGTTGGCCTCGGGCGTGGTGGTTTGGGCGGCGGCAGTGCCCACGGTGAGGGCGCAAACGGCCAGCAGGGGAAACAGAAACTTTTTCATGGGAAAACGAAAGCGGAATGAGTGAGAAAAAACGGGGAAGGCAGTGGCCGGTTACGCCCCGTTCAGGTTCGACTGAACGAGGCGCTTCGGGATTAATACGGGATGGAATTAGCGGCGGCCGTCGTTGCGGTGGGCGGCTTCCCAGCGGGCACGTTCCTGGGGCGTCACGCGGTGGTTGCGGTCGTAGCCGTAGTTCTGGTTTTGGGCCAGCTGGCGCTGCTCGGCTTCGTAGCGGGCGCGCTCCTGGGCGGTTACGCGGTGGTTCTGCTCGTAGCCGTAGTTCTGGCTGCGGTCGAAGGGCGTGTTGTCGTGGCGGTCGTTGTCGCGGTGGGCGGCTTCCCAGCGGGCGCGTTCCTGGGGCGTCACGCGGTGGTTGCGGTCGTAGCCGTAGTTGAAGTCTTTGCTGTTGCGGTCGTCGCGGCCGTCGTGGTCACGGTCCTGGCGGCGGTCGTCGCGGTCGTGGTTGTCGTAGGGAGCAGCGGCCGGAGCGGCGGCAACCGAAGGAGCGGCGGCGAACAGGGTAACAGCGGCGAAGATGGAAAGCAGGGCAGTTTTCATGATTTTGAGGATGATGAAGGCGAGAAAAATGGGAGTGAATTGGGCGTTGGGCTCGGATGCTGCAGGCAGCGGGCTCCGGTTTGGGAATCGACTTTTCCTGCCAGGGTAATTGCAAACCGCCGGCCACAACCGGCCCCAAAAACAAAAGGTGGACGGACGGGTCGGAAATCCCGACCAATCCGTCCACTTCGCGGACTTACTCCCTGTATTCAGCGGGTAGGGGCGGGGCTTGCCCCCGCCCGTCGTCCGCACCGTTGCAACGGCTCTGTGCAACAACGGGCGGGGGCAAGCCCCGCCCCTACATCGTTTAGCCTTAATCGGCCAGCCCCAGCGCGCGCGTCAACCGATTCTTCGGTACGCTGAAATCGATGGTTTGCGGGCCTTTTTTGCTCCGCTCGCGCCGGCGTTCCAGCAGCGTCTGCACCTTGTCCTGGCCCTCGGTGCGCGATACCAGCACGCCCACCACGTCGGCCAGCAGCGACACGGCCCGCGGCACCGGCACGCTCACCTGCTGCTCGTTGGCAGCCGGTGGTGGGGGGGCGGCGGCGGGCGGAGCCGTCTGGCCCAGGCTGGCCGACACTTTCAGTAGCGTGGCCGCCAGCAAAACAGGGAGCTTTTTCCTCGACATAACCAACGGTAGATACTGCAAAGATGCCGCAGAATCTGCCGCGGTTGCCCGGCTACCCCAGTTTTTCCTTGAACAAGCGCAAGGTGCGCTCCCAGGCCAGCTTGGCAGCCTCGGCGTTGTAGCGCGCTGGCGAAGTGTCGTTGTTGAAAGCGTGGTTTACGCCCTCGTACACGTACAGCTCGTATTTGGTGCCGGCCGCCTTCAGGGCCGCTTCGTAGCCCGGAATACCGGCGTTGATGCGCTGGTCGAGGCCGCCGTAGTGCAGCATCACGGCCGCTTTGATGTTGGGCACGTCCTCAGCCTTGGGCTGCTGGCCGTAGTAGGCCACGGCGGCGTCCAGCTTGGGGTCGTGCACGGCCAGCTGGTTCACCAGTCCGCCGCCCCAGCAGAAGCCCACCGCGCCGGTGCGGCCGTTGCAGTCGGGCCGGGCGCGCAGGTATTCCAGCGCTTTCAGGTAGTTGTTCAGGTTTTTCACCGGGTCGAGCTGGCCGATGAGTTCGCGGCCCTTGTCCTCGTCGGCCGGCGTGCCGCCCACTACCGACAGCGCATCCACGCCCAGCGCCAGGTAGCCGGCCAGCGCCACCCGCCGCGTCACGTCCTTGATGTGCGGTGTCAGCCCCCGGTTTTCGTGGATGACGACTACCGCGCCGCGCTTCTGGCGGCCCTTGAGGTGCACCAGGTAGCCGCGCACCGGTGCGCCGTCGCCAATCCAGCTCACTTCCTCGGCCTGCAGGTCGTCGGCCTCGGGCGTAATGGTGGCGGCCGCCGCGTAGCCCGGCTCCAGTACCGACAAGGCCGTGAGGGCCAGCGCCGTGCCGCCCGCCAGCTTTATCAGTCGGTCCATGAACTCCTTGCGGGTGAGCGGGGAATGGGTGTACTCGTCGAAGAGGTTGATAATGCGCTGGTCCATAATCGTGGCTGTTATATGGTGAGAACGTTAAACTTCTTCGCGGTTCACGGTATCAGGGCTGAACGCGGGCACGCAAATCGACCAGTATTCGCACTCCTCCTCAAACGGGTTGGAATAGCGCACGCGCGCGCCGCCTTTAATGAGCAGGGCCTGGCCGGCCTGCAGTTCCACCACGTCGCCGTCAATTTCGAAGCGCTTGCGGCCGCGCACCACAATCGTAATTTCATCGAACGAAGGCGTTTGGTGCGGCTCGCTCCAGTGCGGCGGGGCTACCATATGAGCCAGGCTGTAGGCGCTGGTACCGGTGCTGGCCCCGCCCACGTGCTCTTCAATGAGCTTGCCATCGGTGGTGGGCACTACAAAAGGAGCGGGGTTGAGAACGTAGCGTTTTTCAGACATGGGGGTTGGGGAGGATAGTTAAAAATGAGTGAAACCATCATGCAGCGCGCAGCGCAGCACAACGGGCCTGTCCGTGACGTGCCTCCACTCCAAAGAGGTAACTTCTAAGGCTTCAGCTTCTCCAGTAACTCGAAAAGCCGCGAATTGTGTTTCCAGACGAAGAAATACGGGGTCTGCACCGCGCCAAAACGCACGCGGATACGCTCCACGCCCGGCAGCATACTGCCTTCAAAATCGAAGCAATCGAGCCCCAGTACCTCACTGGCGTAGCGAATGCACTCCCAGGCCAGCAGCACGCCCGCGCCGCTGGCGCGCAGGGCCGGGTCGTCGCCGGCCAGCAGGAAGTAGGCTGTCGTCGCATCCCAAATCAGGTAAGCCACGGAATGCACCCGGTTCTGCGCATCCACGGCGAAAAACAGCTGCCGGTTGCCCGCCGTAGCCAGCGCCGCATCGAGCCGCCGAAGCTGCGCCAGCGAATACGGCGGCGCCAGCTGCTGGCGCTGGAAGCTTAGCATATTGACGCGGTAGAATTCCGCCAGCGGCAGGTCGTGCACCACGCGCACCTGCGGCCGCGCCAGCCGGATATCGCGCCGGATACCCGTGCCCAGGCCTGCCTCTACCCGTGCCAATTTGCGCAGCTGGTGCAGGCGGTAGGTATAAAAAGTAGTCTGGCGGAACTGCTGCCAGTAAAACGGCAGCCAGTTAGTAACAGTCGGGTAGAAATTCTGCTTGAAGGCGGCCAAATCCGGCAGTTGGGCAATCAGCGCCTGCATCAGCTCATGCTCCTTCGGCAGCCGGCCCCGAAACTCCGGCAGCAGATACGGCCCCAGCCACTTCACAAAAGGCGGCATGGTGGCGTACTGGAACAGGCTTTTCTGCTTGTAGAAATAAGGCAACGCTGCCACCACGCGGCCTTTTTCCTCGGCCAGCACCACGTCCCAGGTCCCGCCTTCGGCGCAGGCATCCAGGTACCACGGCTGGGCAAACACCGGCACATCGGGTGCAGTGCGGCAGAAGTCGCGGTAGCGGGTTTTGGCGGGCATCAAGAATAGCAATTACTTGGCCGGGGCGGCCGGACAGGGCCCGGGCGTGGTGCGGCGTACGCCTGCGTTGACCGCCGCGCAAGGGTTGGAGTAGGTTTTGCCATCGCAGCCGCACACGGGGTTATACTCCATCGTGCAGATACCTTGCGGATTGATTTTACTGGGGTCGATGCAGTCATCGGCAACCGTGGGACCGGCCGCGCGCTGGCAGCCGGCCAGCAGCAATACGGTTGCGCTTAGTTTCCAAAAGCTCTTCATAAGGCAAGGGTAGGGGAGAGGGGCGAATCTACGCCGGCTATCCCAATTTCAGGCTTGCAACACATACCGGACCAACGCCGACGAAAATTTACAAGTAAGCTCAACCCCGGGCGGCTCCATTCGTATAGCCTGCCAGAACAAGCGCCGTCGCCAAACAAAACCACTGGTTTTTAATTGGCCGCCGCTTCCTCCACTGCCCATACCCAAACACTTTCACCCTTCATTACCCTACACCATGTCGTACCACGAAGAAGACAACAACGCCGGTAAAATCCTTTTAGCTGCTCTCGCCGGTGCCGGCGCTGGCATTATTGCCGGCATGCTGCTGGCTCCCGATAAAGGTTCGGCCACCCGCGAAAACTGGAAAGGCGTTGCTTCCAAATACAGCGGCCAGCTCGGTGAGCAAGCCTCGAAGCTGGGCACCGACCTCGAAGCTAAATTCAAAGAATACGCCGGCAAGCTCGAAGACCTCGGCGTAACCCTGCCCGGCAGCAGCCTGAAAATGAAAGGCAACTGGGACGACATCAAAGGCAAGCTGAAGCAGCAATACGCTCAGCTGACCGACGAGGACCTGACCTACGCCGAAGGCAAAGGCGACGAGCTGGTTGGCAAGCTGCAGGACAAGCTCGGCAAAGGCAAAGCCGAAATCACCAAAATGCTGAACGACATGTAAGTCGGCCTATCGCGCCGCATGTCTCCGAGCCCCGCACCGTCAGGTGCGGGGCTTTTTGCTGCCCCAACAAACCGATATGTTTTCCCGTTATCCAATTATCGCAGCATCTCTATTTCCCTGCGAAACCCTCTTATGAAAGACGACAAAGGCAAAGTCATTTTCTCGCTTATCGCCGGGGCTACCGCTGGCATTGTGGCCGGCCTGCTGCTGGCCCCCGAAACCGGCGACGATACCCGTTCCAACTTGCGCAAGTCGGCCTCCAAATGGGCCGGCGACCTCAGCAAGCTGGCCAAAGACACGCTGGCCAAAGTGCAGGGCCAGGAGCCCGGCCACACCAACCCCGATGCGGCCGTGAGCGAGGACAAGCAGGCCGCCGACCGCCTTCTACAAGGCTTGGGTACCGGCACCCCCTCCACCGCCCACACTCACAATGCCGATAACCCCGACTACGACGGCTTCGGCGATGATACCCGCCACCAGCCCAACCTGTAGCCCTTGCCAATCGGCCCGAATTTTACACCGCCCGGTGTAACCCTGGGTCAAACGATTGCGTAAAAGCCCTTGTAATCGCCTTGAAAGAAGGCCGTACTTACTACCCGCAACCTTGCCAGTCGGCTCATTCAAAGGAAAATGGCAGTGCCATTCAAGCTTGAATAAACCAGGACCAGCGAAGATTGCAGATATTAACTAACGGTTTGAAGGGTAAGGAGATTACAAAAGAAAAGCCCCGTACGACTATCGTACGGGGCTTTTCGACTTTTAAGCCAGTGGCCTACTTTTCCTCCTGCTTCTCTTTCTGCACGTTTTCCGGCTTCATCTGCGGGAAAAACAACACGTCCTGAATGGAGTGCGAATTGGTCATAATCATGCTCAGGCGGTCGATGCCGATGCCCAGGCCGGCCGTGGGCGGCATGCCGTATTCCAGCGCGCGCAGGAAGTCTTCGTCGAGCACCATGGCCTCGGTGTCGCCGCGCTTGCCCAGCTCCAGCTGGTCTTCGAAGCGCTGGCGCTGGTCGATGGGGTCGTTGAGCTCGGAGAAGGCGTTGCAGATTTCCTTGCCGTTGCAGATGGCCTCGAACCGCTCCACCATGCCGGGGCGGTCGCGGTGCTTCTTGGCCAGCGGCGACATCTCCACCGGGTAATCGGTGATGAACGTGGGCTGGATGAGCTTGGGCTCGACGTGCTCGCCGAAAATCTCGTCGATGATTTTGGCCTTGCCCATGCTGGGGTCGAGGTGAACGTTCAGCTTGCCGGCGGTTTCGCGCAGCCCGGCTTCGTCCATCTCGCCAATGGCCACGCCGGTGTACTTCTCAATGGCCTCGAACATGGTGTAGCGCTGCCAGGGCCGCTGGAAGTTGATGACGTTCGCGCCCACCTGCACTTCGGTTTTGCCGTGCAGAGCCATGGCCACGCGCTCCACCATTTCCTCCACCAGGTCCATCATCCAGGCGTAGTCCTTGTAGGCTACATAGAGTTCCATTTGAGTGAACTCCGGGTTGTGGAAGCGCGACATGCCTTCGTTGCGGAAGTCCTTGCTGAACTCATACACGCCATCGAAGCCACCTACAATTAGGCGCTTCAGGTACAGTTCGTTGGCAATGCGCAGGTACAGCGTCATGTCCAGCGTGTTGTGGTGCGTGGTGAAGGGCCGCGCCGCCGCGCCGCCGTACAGCGGCTGCAGAATCGGGGTTTCCACCTCCAGGTAGCCCTTGTCGTTCAGGAAATTACGCATCGACTGCACCAGCTGCGTGCGCTTGATGAAGGTGTCGCGCACGCTGGGGTTTACCACTAGGTCCACGTAGCGCTGGCGGTAGCGCTGTTCGGGGTCGGTGAAGGCATCGTAAGTCGTTACTTCGCCCGTGGTTTCGTCCTTGTGGGTTTTCACCACGGGCAGCGGGCGTAGCGACTTTGAGAGCAGCTTCAGCTCCGTCACGTGCACCGACGTTTCGCCCACCTGCGTTTTAAATACGTGGCCTTTCACGCCGATGAAGTCGCCCAAATCGAGCAGCTTCTTGAACACCACATTGTACAGCGTCTTGTCCTCGCCGGGGCAGATTTCGTCGCGGTTGATGTAGAGCTGAATGCGGCCCGACGTGTCCATCAGTTCGGCGAACGAGGCCTTGCCCATCACGCGCGACGACATCAGCCGGCCCGCCAGCGTCACTTCCTGGAAGTTGTTGAGCTCGGGGTGGTAGTTGTCGTGAATCTCCTTGGCGTAGAACGTCACGTCGAACAACTCCGACGGGTATGCTTCAATGCCCAGCTTTTCCAGTTCCTCGAGTTTCTGGCGGCGTAGTTGTTCCTGTTCGCTTAAGTGTTGCATGGTTGTCTGAACCACGGATTTAGCGGATTCCTCGGCTGGCCCGAATTGCGGGGACGATTCATCACAGTACCTGTAAAGCAGGCTCCGGCCGTGGCACCGGTATAGAATGAACCGCAAAAGTACGGCACGAAAAAGCCGCTCCGAAACTGAAGCGGCTTTCCAATTCGAAAATCCGATAAATCCCTCAAGCCACTTAAGCAGCCAAACGATACTGCGGCGCCTCGGCGTTGATGGCCGGAGCCGACGGCGGGGTAGGGGCCAGAACCGGCTCGACGCGGGTACGCAACCGCTCCTGCACAAAGCCCGCCTGCAAGTGGGCGGGCAACTCAGCTACCAACTGGCGGTAGCGCTCCAGCCCGAGGGCCTTGGCCACGTAGGTTTCGTGCACGCCGTTGAGGTAGCTCACGATGTTCAGCAACGAGGCATGAAACAGGCGGAAATCGATGTCGGCCTCCACGTAGCGCTCAATCTCGCGGCTGGTCTGCGAAATGCGCAGGCGGCCCAGCAGGTCGAAGATGGTAGTGTAGCCCAAACGCCAGGTAATCTGCTGCCAGTGCGCAGCCGTCCACTTATCCAATGGTCGGCCCGTTTTCTGGCTGCGAATGGCCGTGTTCGGGTTAGCCTGCACCTGGGCACGGGTCCACTGCGCCTTCATTTTGCGCGTGGTGCGTAGGAACTGGCCTACCTGGGCCTGCGCGTCAATTTCCTTGCTGGCAATGTGCAGCCCGGCCTTGTAGCCCGCCAGCGGCAAGCGGTGAATGCTAAAATCGCCGTAAGCCCCAGCCGCGTAAAACGACACCGGCCGTGGGTAGGCATTCTTCACCACCAGCCGCCCCACTTCCCGGCGAATCAACTGGCCGTTGTTCGACCGTACCCCAGTCGTGTACAGAAATGCCTGCAAGCCCGACCAGATGGCATGGTACGCCTGCGGGAAAGTCCAGTGCAGCGCGTTGCGCAGAAAGTTGTCGTCGCCCAGCTCAGCCGTGGCACGCAGCGCATACTCGGTACTCCAGCTAATATGCAGCAGCTTGGTCAATGCTGTCACATCAGCTTCACCCAATTCTGCCGAGTAGCTGCGGAAAAACGGCAGATTCTGCAAGCCGCCCAGCGCATCGTCATTCTCTTGGATGTGGTAGTTAATGGCAAAGAAGTAGTTGAGGAAAACCTGCGCCGGAATCGATTTGCGCCAGGTTTCGTCAGCCAGCTTCTGGTTGGGCTCCTCGATGGTAGCAGCTACCGACGGATGGAGCGGGATGATGCGGGTTTCCTCTTGAGTCGTCATGCTAAACAAACAGCTTAAGCTGCGTTTTTAGTTGCATGATTACTAATTTTTTTGACAAATATTACTAATAAAATAAGTATTGATTATCAGTCGATTAAAAGTATAATTGTCGATTTAGTTTAACCCTACTTGTATCGTCGATTTGCTAATGCAATTGACGTTGGCAAAAGAATGAAAAAAGCTCCCGCCTTAATCAAGACGGGAGCTTTTTTTAGTTAACCTGGAAATCCGGGAGCAATACTGCAACCGCTGATACGGCCCTTATTTCAACTCGTCCTGAATCACGGCCACAGCTTCGCCGATGGTAATATCCTTCTTTAGGCCGCGCGTGAAGCGAGCGGCGCGGTTCACCTTCACTGTGTCGCCGTTCACGGCGCGCACATCGGCGGCCAGCGGCGAGAACGCCAGGTCAGTAGCCGTTTTCTGCGCGGCCTCGTAACGGTCCGAAATGGCTTTGGCTTGTTGCTGTTCGGCACGGTAGGCACTCAGCTTCAGCGAAACTACCGTTTCGTCCTTGCGCTTGCGCATGCTCTTCACCATTTCATCCATCACCTTGAAGCTGGGGTTGGTGGCAATGCGCCCCTTGCTGTTAGCGCGCAGCTTATCGAGCGCCGGAGGCGAGTCCCACGTACGGTAGCGGGCCGGCTGAATCTCGTCCCATTTCAACGGGTAGTCCGATTCTTTCTCACCCTCATCAAGATAAGAATACAGGTCAGGCACCACAATATCCGAAACCACGCCCTTGAATTGGGTCGAGCCGCCATTTACGCGGTAAAATTTCTGAGTCGTCAGTTTCAGCGAGCCAATGGGCTTCACGCTGTTCAGTTCCGAAGGCAACGCCTCATCGAGGTCGAAGATGCGCTGCACCGTGCCTTTGCCATAAGTGCTGGTCGAGCCCATAATCACGCCGCGGTGATAATCCTGAATAGCAGCTGCCAGAATCTCCGACGCCGAGGCACTGTACTTATTCACCAATATCACCAGCGGGCCGCTGTACTGCACGCGGGGGTCGTTGTCGGTCAGTACCTGGGTGTGGCCCTGGCCGTCGCGGGTTTGCACGATGGGGCCACTGTTTACAAACAGGCCGGCCATCGACACGGCATCGCCCAGCGAGCCGCCCCCGTTGAAGCGCAGGTCCATCACCACCCCTTTTACACCCTCCGCATTCAGCTTCGCGAGCTCCTTGCGCACGTCATCGGCCGAATTGCGACCGCCGTTGTCGCTGAAGTCCGCATAAAAGCCGGGCAGGCGCAGGTAGCCAATCTTTTGGCCGTGGTCTGTAATAACCGACGACTGGGCATATTTCTCATCAATTTCGACCACGTCGCGGATGATGGCTATAATCTTGGTGCTGCCATCGGGCTTCTTCACCGTCAAGCGCACTTCCGAACCCTTTTTGCCCTTAATCAGCGGTATTGCTTTAATGGTGTGCCATCCCTCAACGCTCACCGGCTCGGCCGCACCTTGGGCTACCCGCAGAATCGCATCACCCTTCTTCAGCTCTCCCTGCCGCGCCGAAGCCGAGCCCGGTATAATCTCCTCGATGTAAATAAGGCCATCCTTTTCTTTCAGGGTAGCCCCAATGCCTTCGAAACGGCCCGTCATTTCGTAATCAAAATCTTCTTTGGCCTTGGGCGCAAAATATTCGGTGTGCGGGTCGTAGGTATTGGCAATGGTATTAGCGTAAGTTGCCAGTCGCTCGTTCACATCCACGTCATTCATTTCGGCAAACTGGTCGTCGTAGTACTTCAGCACGCGTTTGCGGGCTTCGGCTTCCATCTCGGCCGGGGTGCGCACGGGCTCGGCCGCCGTAGGAGCTGCCGAGTTGGCTGCCGCGGGCGCCGCCGTGGCGCCGCTGGGCTTGGATACTTTGGCTTTCTCCTGGGCTTCCATCATTTCCGAAACCCGGCTCAGCGTTTCGTACTTCAGCAGCTTGCGCCACAACTCGCGCTGAGCGGCCTTATCAGCCGGAAAAGGCGCTTTCTCGAAATCAGTTTGGAAAGACTCATCTACCGTGAAATCAAACGGCTTGGCCAGGATTTCCCGGTACAGGCCCTGCATTTCTTTCGTGCGGTCGGCCATCAGCTTGGTGCTAAGGTCCAGAAATTCATGCGTGCCGTTCTTCACCTCGTCGTCAATCTGCGTCTGGTAGCGGCGCAACTGTTCCACGTCGGTTGCCAGCAAAAACTGCTTGCGGTAATCGAGGTGCTTCAGGTAGAGGTCAAAAACCCGTTTCGAGAAGTTGTCATCAACTCGCTCGGGCTGGTAATGGGCCGCCGAGAGCCCCTGGAGCATCGTGCCAATCAGCACCTGGTCCTTAGTAGGTGCCGCCGAATCGGCCCGGTGGAGCAGGCGGTACGAGGCCAGAACAAACACGGCTGCCACCAAAAAGGCATACAGCCCGACCTTCAAGCGGGGAGAAGACATCAGCAAAAAGAAAAAAGCAGGATGAAAATCAAATATACGAAGGTTGCCAGGCTGCGGAAGCACATGACTTCAAACGCAAAAAAGCCTTGGCGATGGGATTGAGAGCCCCGGTGTAGCCGTAGCCGCCAACACTACTACAAACCCGGTATTTCGGGCGAAGGTTGCAATAAAAAAGCCTTTCCCGGACGGGAAAGGCTTTTTTGCTGACTAACAGGCCGGAACCTGCGACCAGACTAGTATTTGTAAATTTTGTCGCCGTTGTGGCGGCGGAATTCTTCTTCGAAGTATTTGGCATCATCGGCGTTGCGGGGCTTCACACCCATCACAATGCCACCGTCTTTGATGCCGCTTTCGTACTCCGCAGCATGCTCTTCGGGGATGCCCGAGCCAACCAGTGCGCCTACCAGGCCACCCGTGAGGCCACCGGCACCGGCACCAGCCAGCGCAGCTGCCAAAGGACCGGCAATGATGAGGCCCAGGCCGGGCAATGCTACCGAAGTACCAATGGCGGCGATAGCACCAATGATAGCGCCAGCCGTGCCACCAATGGCCGAGCCTACGCCGGCACCTTCCATGGCCTTATCGCCGAGGTCGGTATGAGCGGTATCTTCGCCGAAGTGCGTCTTGCGGGTTTCGTCCGACATCAGCAGGTTCACATCGTCTTTGCCGTAGCCGCGCGAATGCAGCGACTGGTAAGCCTTCTCGGCGCTGCTGCGGTCACGGAACATGCCGCTCATCGTGCTGCCATCGCGGTACGGCTCGCCGGTTACGGCATGAGCCGCGCTGTCAGCCGTGTTCTGTACGCCGTCAATGGCGCGGCCTACTACAGCACCAGCAGTGCCAGCTACCGCGGCACCTTTGGCAGTGGCGCTGAAATCGTCGCCGTCAACATTATTCGTAGGATTAGCTGCCGAAGCGCCCGAGGCCGAGTTCACGCCCGTGCCCGAAGTCGAGCCAGTGCCAGCATTGTAGCTGGTGCTTTCGTTGCTCAGGCTGGTGCTGTTGCCCATGCCGGTGCCGGTGTTGCTGGTGCCGTAGTTAGCGCCTGCGCCAGTACCGGAGTTTTGCGGGTTGTTCGAATCGTTGGTATTCATGAGGGTGGGTATGGAAAGTGGAAAGCAATGCCAGCTCGGTGGCTGGTTGAGGAGCTTAACGGGAGCGGGCTTGCGGGGGTTGCGGTTGGCTCCCATACCCTTGGGCTGTCAAGTCGTTTTCAGAGCATATAAAGCTTATATAATGTACAGCATATGAAGGCAACGCACTTTTTTAATGCCGGCACTTTAAATGCAGAAAGGCAGCAGGTTTTGATATTTATTGATTTTGTGCTATATATTTACCAACGCTGCTGGAATTGATGCTGAATCAGTCAAAGAATCAGCCTAGTTACTCACAATTGAGACTTGTGCGCGTCAACTCTTCAATCGACTGAATTTAGAAGAACTGGCCCGCAGGTACATGCATCCCTGGGTAATGAATTTGCCCTGTAATCAATGGTTTGAATGGGTTGGTATGGCTAATAAGCGTCGAAATGAAGGGTTAATGTTGGCGTAACAAAAAAACTTGTAATACCTTGCCAACGGATTACTCTTTTACGAGTTCCCGTTTTCTTTTTTTCACCTTTTTACATTTCACTCACCACTTCCACTTTTACATGAAACACTTTTTTTTCATGGTCCTCTTACTGATGACCGGCCTGTTGCAGCAGGTTCATGCTCAAAACCGCTCCCTTTCCGGGCGAGTGACTGACCGGTCCAACGGTCAGGGCCTGCCCGGGGTGACGGTACTTGTGAAAGGTACCACTGTGGGTGCTTCAACCAATGTAGACGGCACGTTCTCGTTGAGCGCGCCGGCCACGGCAACCACGCTTACCATTAGCTCAATCGGTTTCGTAACCGTGGAGCTGCCGATTGGTGCCAACTCTACCTTCGATGTTGCACTGGCACCCGATGCCAAGCAACTCGGTGAAGTAGTAGTAACGGCTCTGAACGTGGAAAGAAGCCGCAACTCGCTGCCGTTCTCGGCTACGCAGATTGATGGGCAGAACATCACGGTTGCTCGTAACCCAAACGCGGTGAACGGTCTGGCTGGCAAAGTAGCTGGTCTGAACATCACCCAGAGCAACGGCCTGGGCAGCTCGTCGAACGTTGTAATTCGCGGTACCAAATCCCTGTTCGGCAACAACCAGGCCCTGTTCGTAGTGGATGGTGTGCCGATTAGCAACGCCAACACCAACGGCAGCGGCCAAGCTACCGGTGGCGGTGGCTACGACTACGGCAACGCCGCAGCCGACTTGAACCCCGACGACATTGCTTCGACCACGGTACTGAAAGGTGCTGCTGCTACCGCCCTCTACGGCGAGCGTGCCGCCAACGGCGTTATCCTGATTACGACCAAGAAAGGCAAGCGTGGCCTGAACGTGACGGTAAACACCGGCGCTACGCTGGGTCGCATCGACAAGAGCACCTTCATCAAGCACCAGACGCGCTACGGCGCTGGTTACGGCACCTACTACGAAGACCCTACTGGATACTTTCTGTATCGCGACATTCAGGGCAACGGCAAAGAAGAACTCGTTGCGCCGCTGTCGGAAGACGCTTCGTACGGTGGTGCTTTCAACCCCAGCTTGCTGGTGTACCAGTGGGATTCGTTCGACCCCACTTCCCCCAACTACAAAAAGGCTACGCCGTGGGTAGCTGCTGCCAACGGTGCCTCGACTTTCTTCGAAACCGCCAGCACCCTCAACAACAGCATCACAATTGATGGTGGCAACGAAACCGGCTACTTCAAGCTGGGCTACAACCGGACCGATGACCGCGGGGTAATGCCGAACAGCAAAATCACCAAAAACATCATCAACTTCTCGGGTTCGTTGAACCTGACCCCCCGCCTCACCACCAGCGCCTCCATCAACTACACCAACGTGCAGGGCCGCGGCCGCTACGGCACGGGCTATGGCGATGGCAACATCCTGACCAACATGCGTCAGTGGTGGCAGACCAACGTGGACATTAAGGAGCAGAAAGCTGCTTATGAGCGCAACGCTGACCGTGGCTACCACGCTACTTGGAACTACGCCGACCCGGACAACCTGAAGCCCATCTACTGGAACAACCCTTACTGGGTACGTGAACAGAACTACGAAACCGACGGTCGTGACCGTTACTTCGGCAACGTAGCCGCTACCTACAAGTTTGCTGATTGGTTTAACGTATTGGGTCGTGTTACCCTCGATACCTACAGCGAAATGCAGGAAGAGCGCATTGCCGTGGGCAGCGTAGGCGTATCGGAATACTCGCGCTTCAACAACAACTTTAAAGAAGCCAACTTCGACCTGATTGGTAACTTCTCGGCTAACATTACCGAAGGTTTCTCCTTCAAAGGCCTGCTGGGTACCAACATGCGTCGCCAGTCCTTCAACTCTATTTTCGCCTTCACCAACAACGGTCTGTCGGTTCCCGGCCTGTATTCGCTTTCGAACTCGGTTGACCCCCTGACTCCTCCTTCGGAAAGCCAGTACAAAGTAGGCGTTGACGGTGTATTCGGTAGCGCAACTTTCGGCTTGCGCGACATGGTGTTCCTCGACCTGACCCTGCGTCGGGACAAATCGACCACCCTGCCAATTTCCAAAAATGCCTTCTACTATCCTTCCGCCGCTCTGAGCTTCGCTTTCTCGGAACTGACCAAGGATGCTGCGCCGTGGTTGTCTTACGGCAAAGCTTTCGTAAACTATGCTGAAGTAGGCCAGGGTGCTCCCGCTCTGAGCGTGTACGACTACTACTCCAAGCCCACGCCGTTCGGCTCGGTACCGCTCTTCAGCTTGCCCAACACCAAGAACAGCGAAGCGCTGGTGCCCGAGCGTACCCGCAGCCTTGAAGGCGGTGTTGAAATGAACTTCCTGAACAGCCGCCTTGGCTTCAATGCCACGGTTTATCAGCAGAACACCATCAACCAGATTATCCCCCTCAACATCTCGACGGCCACCGGCTACAGCCAGCGTTACGTGAACGCCGGTGAAGTCCGCAACCGCGGTGTAGAAGTAGGTGCGTTCTTGACGCCGGTGAAAACCAGCGCCGTAACCTGGACGATTAATGCTAACTGGTACACCAACCGCAACCAGGTAATTTCGCTGACCGAAGGCCTCGACAACATCGTACTGGCTTCGTACCAGGGTGGTGTTACCTCGAACGCTACCGTTGGCCAGCCGTTCGGCTCGCTGCGTGGCACCCGTTTCGTTTACGATGGCAATGGCCAGAAGACGATTCGCGTGACGAAAAACGCTGCCGGTACGCTTGCTACCGCTGCTTACTACAACCAGACGGCTACCGCCAACGAAATCATCGGCGACCCCAACCCCAAGTGGAAAGGTGGCGTGTCGAACACCATCAGCTACAAAGGCATTTCGCTGTACTTCCTGGTTGACGTTCGTCAGGGTGGTCAGGTGTTCTCGCTCGACCGCTACTACGGTTTGGCTACGGGCATGACCCCGGAAACTGCTGGTGATAACGACCTGGGCAATCCTTCGCGTAGCCCCATCGTTCGCAACGCCGACGGCAGCTACGCTGCTAACAGCGGCGGCGTAATTCTGCCCGGTGTGTACGGTCCTGGAACTGTTATCAACGGTGTAGATGTTTCGGGTCAAGCTAACACCACCCGCACCAGCAACACCAACTACGGCCTGTATGGCTACCTGCGTAACCCCAACGAAGCATTCGTGTACGATGCCAGCTTCGTGAAGCTGCGTGAAGTATCGCTGACCTATTCGCTCCCGTCCGGCCTGGTGTCGAAAATGGGTGCTGTAAAGGGCATCGACTTTTCGGTAATCGGCCGCAACCTGTGGATTATCCACAAGAACCTGCCCGATGCTGACCCGGAAGACATGCTGAGCTCGGGCAACCTGGGTCAGGGTTACTCTTCGGGTTCGTTCCCTGCTGTGCGCTCTTTGGGTGCCAACCTTCGTTTCCGGTTCTAATCTTATACTGTAATGAAAAAGACTCTTCTCTTTTGCTCGACGGCCCTCTTCCTGGCTACGTCGTGCGTGGATAGCCTGAAGGAATACAACGTAAACCCCAAGACTGCCACCAAAGCCCCCGGCGTAACGTTGGTTGCAAATGCTGAGCGTACCCTGGCCCGTAACGTGACCAGCACGAACGTGAACCTGAACAACTTCCGCCTGTACGTACAGTACTGGGCTCAGACCACGTATTTCGACGAAAGCATCTACAACCTGTCTTCGCGTCCTATCCCCGGGACTTTCTGGACGGCTTTTTACCGCGATGCTCTGGCCGACTTGCGTGAGGCTAGGAGGGTAATTGCTGCAGACCCGCTCATTTCTGAGTCGGTGCGCAAAAACCAGCTTGCCATTGCCGATGTGCTGGAGGTTTACGGCTGGACTACGCTGGTTGACACCTTTGGCAACATCCCGTACTCGAAAGCGCTGGACATCAGCAACCCGTTGCCAGCCTACGATGATGCAGCAACTATTTACAACGATTTGTTTGCCCGTCTCACCACGGACATTGCTAACATGGACGACAGCAATGGTTCGTTCGACGGCAACGGCGAGTTGTACTACCACGGCGATGTGGCACTCTTCAAGAAGTTTGCTAACTCGTTGAAGCTGCGCATGGCTTTGACCATTGCCGATGCCGATGCTGCTAAAGCAAAGCAATATGCTCAGGAGGCTGCTCCCGGGGTATTCACCAGCAATGCTGATAACGCCCAGCTCAACTTCCTCTCGACTGCTCCCAGCACGAATCCGCTGTGGGAAGACCTGATTCAGAGCGGCCGTTATGACTTCGTTGGCGCTAACACGTTCATCAACCGTCTCAACGCGCTGAATGACCCCCGTCGCAGCAGCTACTTTAAGCTGGCTGCCAACGGCACATACCGTGGTGGCGTTTATGGCACCAACAACAACTACGCTACCTACTCGGCACCTGGTGCAAAGTTGGAAGACCCGACCTTGCCAGGCGTACTGCTTTCGTATTCGGAAGTAGAGTTCCTGCTGGCTGAGTCGGTAGAAAGAGGTTTCACCGTGGGTGGTACTGCAGCTTCGCACTACAACAGCGCGGTAACGGCTTCTATCCAGCAGTGGGGTGGCTCGGCTGCCAGCGCTACTACGTACCTGGCTCAGCCCAGCGTTGCTTATGCTACCGCAGGCACGACCGGCAGCTACAAAGAGAAAATCGGCATTCAGAAATGGATTGCCCTCTATGGCCAGCCCGTTGACGCATGGCGTGAGTATCGCCGCTTGGATTATCCGGTGCTGACTGCTCCGGGTCAGGCCCTGAGTGTTTTGCCGCTGCGTCTCACTTATCCGGTTATCGAGCAAAACCTGAACAAGGCTAGCTACACCGCTGCTTCGGCGGCAATCGGTGGTGACAAAGTGAGCACGAAGATTTTCTGGGATAAGTTCTAAACTGCCTGGAAGCATAAAAAAAGGCCGTCGGTTTCGACGGCCTTTTTTTATGTCCTATACTAAGCTGGATGAGTATTTGGCTCGCTGGTCGCGCTACCAATGCAAGCTTAACTCTGCATCAGAAAGCCCTTGATAAACTCATCCAAATCGCCATCCAGCACATTCTGCACGTCGGTGCGCTCGATGCCGGTACGCAGGTCTTTGATGAGCTTGTAGGGATGCAACACGTAGTTGCGAATCTGCGAGCCGAAATCGATGCGCTTTTTGGTCGCTTCGACCTTATCGCGCTCGGCGTGGCGCTTGTCCATCTCAATCTGGTAGAGGCGCGATTTGAGCATGCGCAGGGCGTGCTCCTTGTTCATCAGCTGCGAGCGTTCAATCTGCACGGCGATGATGATGCCGGACGGCGCGTGCGTGAGGCGCACGGCGGTTTCGACCTTGTTCACGTTCTGGCCGCCCGCGCCACCGGCCCGGAAGGTATCCCAGGAGATATCGGCGGGGTTGATTTCGATGTTGATGGTGTCATCAATCACCGGGTAGGCGAATACGGATGCGAACGAAGTATGCCGCCGGCCGCTGCTGTCGAAGGGCGACATGCGCACGAGGCGGTGCACACCGATTTCGCTTTTGAGGTAGCCGTAGGCAAAATCGCCGTCGATTTCGAGCGAGGCCGACTTGATGCCCGCGCCTTCGCCGGGCTGGTAGCTGAGCTGCTTCACGCCAAAACCGTGGCTTTCGGCCCACATGATGTACATGCGCATGAGCATTTCGGCCCAGTCCTGGCTTTCGGTGCCGCCGGCCCCGGGATTGATGTCGATAACGGCCGAAAGCTGGTCTTCCTCGTCGGACAGCATGCGCTTGAATTCCAGTGCTTCTACCTTCTGCAGGGTGGCGTCGTAGTCGGCCTGCATTTCGGCTTCCGACACGTCGCCTTCTTTGTAGAAATCGTAGAGCACTTCGGTATCGGCCAGCGTTTGCTGCACGGCCTCGAAATCGTCGGTCCAGGTTTTAATGGGCTTGATTTCGCGGAGCGTGGCTTCGGCGGCTTTCGAGTCGTCCCAGAAGCCGGGAGCGGTGGTTTTCGCCTCGTAGGCGGCTAGTTGTTCTTTGCGGGTATCGTAGTCAAAGATACCTCCTCAGGGCCTCGGCGCGGCCCTTCAAGTCCTTAATCTGGTCTTGGGTCATTGGTGGGAAGATGGGAGATGGAGCTCCAGCGCAGCCAGATAAGCCACAGCCTGCCCGGCAACGCACCGGAGCAAAGCGTAAAAGTACCGTATATATCGGCCGGAACAGTGCCCGGCGGCGTAGTAGTATCTTTGGCGCAGTTGCGGCCGGCTGCTGGTGCGGCGGCAGGACAACGAGGGCGGTAACAATTTTCTATGAGTACGGAAGAGCTGAAGCAGGATTTTGAGTCGGCGCGCATCAAGCATGTGCATTTCAAGAGCAAGCTGCGCTCCTACCTGTTTGGCAACGGCGGCGAACCGGGCCCCCTGCGCGACCCCGAGCAGTGCGGTTTGGGCCTATGGATTGCCAACCGCCTGCGCGGACGGGGAGCATACGCGCATTTGCCCGAAGCCCGGCAATTCGACCAGAAGCACGTACTCATCCATAAAGAAGCTAACCGGCTGATGGACTTGCACGACGCCGGCCAGGATGACCAAGTGAGCGCCAATTATACGACCATTCAGCAACTGGCCGATGAGATGGTTGTGCTGCTGCAAACCATGGAAGCCCGGTTGCGTACCGAGGCCTGACCAACCGGCATTACTGCATGAAAACAACTCTCACGACTAAACTTTTTGCGGGCATTGCGCTGCTGATGGCCCTGTTTGCCGTGGTGGTTGTCTTTTCTTATCGATTGGCCGGGCAGGTGCTGCGCAACGCGCAGCAGGTAGAAGCCTCCCAGCACGTATCGAACGAAGCGGTGACGCTGCTGCGCAACATCGTGGACATGGAAACCGGCTTCCGGGGCTATCTGCTGATTGGCAACGAGCAAACGCTGGCCCCTTACTATTACGGCGAGCGCGAGATGGTGGGTCGATTCTTGAACCTGCGCGACTTAGTACAGGATGCCCCGAACCAGATTCAGCGCCTCGACCAGACCCAGCGCCTGTTTCAGCAGTGGACCGGCTATTCGCACCTGCTGATTGCTGAAAAGCGCGAAGCCCGCCTGCGCAACCCGCAGCAGCGCGGCATTGATGGCCTGGCCCACCGCCGCCTGGCCGAGAACCTGACCGGCAAGCAAATAATGGATGGCATGCGGGCCCAACTGGCCGAATTTGAGCGCCAGGAAGCGGCTACGCGTCGCCAGCTGCGCCAACGCCTGGACAGCAGCATTGTGCGGGCCGAATGGGTGTCGGCGGCGCTGGCGGTGGCGGCACTGGTGCTGGGGCTGCTGGGGGCTGCGTATCTGGTGCGCAGCTTTGCGCGCCGCCTGCGCAACATGGTGGACCTGGCCCGGCGCATGGCCGATGGCGACTATTCGACTCAGATTACCGACAACTCGCGCGACGAGGTGAGCGAGCTGACTACCGCCCTGAATGCCATGGCGCGCACGGTAGGCACCAACATTGCCCAGCTCGAAAACCGCAACCAGGAACTCGACCAGTTTGCCTACGTGGTGTCGCATGACCTGAAGGCTCCCTTGCGCGGCATCGAAAGTGCCTCGCGCTGGATTGAGGAAGACATGGGCAAAGAGCAGTTGCCGGCGCACATCCGCGAGTTTCTGGCGCTGATGCGGCAGCGGGTGCACCGCATGGAAAAGCTCATTACCGGTATTTTAGACCTGGCCCGCATTGGCCGCATGGCCCGCGAGCAGGAAACGGTGTTCGTGCGCACGCTGCTGCGCGATATCATCGACTCGCTAAGCCTGCCCGCCGGTTTTGCCGTCGAGCTGCCCTTCTTTCTGCCTACCCTCACCACCGATGCCGTGCAGCTGCAGCAGGTGTTCACTAACCTCATCAGCAATGCGGTGAAGTACCACGACCACCCGGCCACCGGCCACATCAACATTGGCTGCGACGATGCGGGCGAATTCTATGCGTTTTCGGTAGCCGACGACGGGCCGGGCATCGACCCGGAGTACCACGAGCGTATTTTCGTCATTTTCCAGACCCTAACCGAGCGCGACACGCTCGAAAGTACCGGCGTGGGGCTGGCCATTGTGAAGAAGATTGTGGAGCGGCAGGGCGGCCGCATCACCGTCGAATCGGCTGAGGGCGAGGGCGCAAAATTCACGTTCACCTGGCCCAAGCTGCCGCCTAAAGTGAAGGCCGTGGTGGCCACGGTATCATAATTGCCGCGCCTTGCGTAAGCTATTCCGGCCGCCGGCCCCGGGTATGTTCCCGCAGTAGCCAACTTTCCTCACCTATGTCCCCCGACCACTCAGCCCCCAGTATCCTGCTCGTTGAAGACGACCAAATGGACGTCATGAACGTGCAGCGCGAACTGCGGCGGCAAAACATCAACGTGCCCATCATCCACGCCCGCAACGGGCGCGAAGCGCTGAAAATGCTGCGCGGCGAAGGCGGCGAGCCCAAAATTGCCAAGCCCAGCCTGGCGATGCTCGACATCAACATGCCCCGCATGAACGGGCTGGAGCTTTTGGAAGCTCTGCGGGCCGACCCCGAGTTTGCCGACCTGAACGTGTTTATCATGACCACCTCCGACCTTGACACCGACCGCCTGAAGGCGCAGCAGCTGGCGGTGAGCGGCTACATCATCAAGCCTCTGAGCTTCGACACCTTCGGCGAAGGTGGCACCAGCGTCGATGGCTTCAGCCTGTTTCTGGACTTGCTGAAGCTGAAGGAATAGATGACTACCCGAATAGGAGCTGTCATTCCGACGAAGGAGGAACCTGAAAATTGACCCAACTGGGTTTAATCAGATTACTCCTTCGTCGGAATGACCGTTTTTATAGCAGCCGGAAGCCCATGCGGTGGTGCGGGCTGGGGCCATGCGCCCGAATGGCCGCGCGGTGGCTGGCCGTGGGGTAGCCGGCATTTTGTTGCCAACCATAGTCGGGAAACTCGGCGGCCAGTTCTTCCATGTGCTCGTCGCGGAAAGTTTTGGCCAGTACCGAGGCCGCCGCGATGTGGCGGTACAGTCCATCGCCCCCGATAACGCAGGTGTGTGGAAAGCCTGCCAGCGGCCGGAAACGGTTGCCATCGACGGCCAGATGCGTGGGAGACACCGCCAGCGCCGCCACGGCCCGGTGCATGGCCAGGTAGCTGGCCTGCGCAATGTTGAGGCTGCTGATTTCTGCTACCGACGCCTGCCCTACGGCCCAGGCCACCGATTCGGCGCAGATTTGGGGGCGCAGCAGGCTGCGCTGCTTCTCGCTGAGCTGCTTGGAATCGTTGAGCAAGGGCGACGTGAAATCGGCGGGCAGAATGACGGCGGCGGCGAATACCGGCCCCGCCAGACAGCCGCGGCCGGCTTCATCGAGGCCGGCCTCGAAGGGCTGGGCAGTGCAGGAAATAAGGAGAGGAGTACGAACTGGCATTGGGGCAAAAATACGGGGCACCAATGCGTCGGCAGCTATTTCAACAAAAAGCCCGGCCGGGGCCACCCACTGGGCAGCCCCGGCCGGGCCGGAAAAAGGAGATAACAGGCGGCGGCTACTTGTGGTCGCCGGCGCTGCTGCCGGTTACGTTGGAGGAGTTCTCGCCGCGCACGAAACCCTGGCTGTCGCGCGGAGCAATGGCCTCGTCGATGTCGGCTTCTTCATCGGTCGAAACGTACTCGTTGGTGGTGGGGCCGAGGCCGCCGGTAGTTTTGGCGAGTTCGGCTTCGGCCTCGGCGTGGTGGAGGTTGAAGAGCGGGTCGCCGGCGGTGGGGGCTTTATCAGCGGGCTTTTTGGAGTTGGTGGCCATCGAGAGAAAGGGGCTGCCGGAATGTGTGCGGCGGCCGCAATCTGCATACGGCAGGAGCCCGGGCGGGGTTAATGGCTGGCCAGGCATACATAATGCTGCCTGTATGGATGGGTGCTCGCCAATGGGCACAAAAAAAGGTCATCGCACAAGTGCGATGACCTTAAAGTGGCGGGTCCGGCCGGAAGGTGTCTACCCCACCTTTTTGGCCAGAGCGCCGCCGCACGAGAGGTCCTTCCTTTCCACATTTCCAGCCCGTGCGGGGGTACTTATGATTCAAAGGTACACTATTGGGGGAGGGGAGCGCAAGTGTTTTTTGATAAAAGCCGGAATTATCCCGACCAATTGGCGTATGCAACCGGCGGATGCATGCAATTGAACGGCGAGCGGAAAGGGCTTTGGGCGGGGCATCCGTATTTTTGACCACCAACTTTTCGGTTCTGCTGATATGAGTCAATTCCCTGCCCCCGCCGTCGATACCAACCATAACCCCTGGCAAACCCTGACCTCGGAAGTTAAATACCACAACCCGTGGATTTCGGTGCGCGAAGACGTTGTGCTTAATCCGGGCGGTGGGCGCGGCATCTACGGGGTGGTGACGATGAAGAATAAGGCCTTGGGCATCGTGCCCGTCGACGCTGACGGCAACACTTGGCTGGTGGGCCAGTACCGCTACCCGCTGAACGAGTACAGCTGGGAAATTCCGATGGGCGGCGGGCTGGTGGAGCTGGATGTGCTGGAATCGGCCCAGCGCGAGTTGCGCGAGGAAACCGGCCTCACGGCGGCCCGCTGGACGCGCATTGCCCGCCTGCACACCTCCAACTCGGTGACGGATGAGGAAGGCTTCGTGTTTCTGGCCGAAGACCTGACGATGGGCGACGTGGAACCCGAGGAAACCGAAGACCTGCGCCTCTGGAAATTGCCCCTGGCCGAAGCCATTCGGATGGTGATGGACGACCGCATTACGGACGGCGTGAGCGTGGCCGGCCTGCTGAAAGCCGAGAAGGTGCTGGCCGCGCGGGGCCAGTAGGCCGGGAAAACCAGCAACAAGAAACCAGAAACTACCTTTGCGGGCATGCGCCACTTGCTTCGTTACCTCGGCCAGCGCCTCTATACTACGTGGGCCACGTTCTGGTTCATCGTGCCGTTTGTGCTCACCTTTCCGCTGCAGTGGTATTTCAGCCGGCGGCCGGGGGGCGAATACGTGGTGCACCGGCTGAACCGCTTCTGGTCGTGGCTGTCGATTACGATGTGGGGCGTGCCGGTCGAAGTAGTGCGCGAAAGCCCGGGCCCCAACCCGCAGCCCTGCGTGTACGTGGCCAACCACGGTTCGTACATCGACATCATGCTGCTGTTCAAGTACATTCCCGGGTTTCTCAACATGATGGGCAAGGCTTCGCTGGCCAAGGTGCCGGTGTGGGGGCCGATTTTCGGGAGCGTGTACGTTACCGTCGACCGCAGCAGCGCCGTGAGCCGGGGCCGGGCCATGGTGGCGGCGCGGCGTGGGCTGGCGGCCGGCAAAAGCATTGCCATTTTCGCCGAGGGCCGCATCTCGCCCAAGCCCGGCAAAGAGCTGCTGCCGCTGCTGGATGGGGCTTTCCAGATGGCCATTGAGGCGGGCGTGCCGCTGGTGCCGGTGGGCATGCCGCTGAACCACATGTTTATGCCCGATGTGGAGAAGGGCCTGCGCGTGCGCTACCACCGGCTTAAAATTGTTTTCCACCCGCCTATTCCCACTGCCGGGCTCACGCTGGCCGATATTCCGGCGTTGAAGGAAAAAGTGGCGACCCAGCTCGCGGGTGATTTCCTGCCCGAAGGAGCCGTGAAACCTGGTCCGAGCACCTGGCGGGCCCCGGTTACCGCTGCGCCCACCGCGCCGCAGCGCGAAACCACCAACTCTTAACTTCTAACTTTTAACTCATAACTGAACGTGAGCACCGACCTTGGTACCCTGCGCGGCCTGGCCCACCTGGCCCGCCTCGAATTTGACGCGACCCGCGAGCAGCAGATGCTCGGCGACCTGAACAATATTCTCGATTTCGTGGCCCAACTCGAAGGCTTGGATACAACCGGCGTGGAGCCGTTGGTGCACTTGTCGCAGGAAATCAACGTGCTGCGCGACGACGAGGCCCGCAACACCGTGAGCCACCAGGAAGGCCTGCGCAATGCCCCGCGCAAGGATTCCGACTACTTCCGCGTGCCCAAAGTGCTCGACTAATTGATGAAGGCGCAAGTTGCCAGCCGCTCCGCGCGGCCCGGCTGGCTGGTGTGGCTGGCAGCGCTGGCCGTGGGGCTGGTGGGCTATTATTATTATTTCACGGGCGAGACCAGCACGCTGCCGCTGCGCACGGTGCCGCATTTGCAACCGCAGGTGCTGACGCTGGATAGCGTGGCGGCCGGCCCGGTGTACCTGCCGGTGCAGGCCAGCGGCTTCGTAACCACGCTGACGCACGACGTGGCGGGGCCCTATACGCAGCCGGTGGCGGCGGCTATTTTTCTGCTGCTGCTGGCCGGGGCGCTGGTGGGCTGGGTGGCGGTGGTGAGCACGCTGGCGCGCGGGCCGTTCGTGGCCGGCATGGTGCCGGTTATCTTCCTGCTCATGTCGCTCAGTACCGAGTCGCTGGGCCTGTTTGGCACCAGTGAGCGGTATTTTCTGTACCTGATGTTGGGCTTAATTGGCGGCGGGGCTTTCGGGCTGCATGCGTTTGCCGAGGGACTAACGCTGCGCTGGCGAGTGCTCATCATCGGTGGAGTTGTGGCCGCACTGAGCGTGGTGCTTTATACTCAAAGCCTGATTTCAACCGAAGAAACGACACTGGAGCTGGCCGCTTACGCCACCACCGGCGGCGCGGTGCTGCTGGCGCTGCTGGTGCTGTGGGTAGGCGTGGAGAACGTGCGCGCCCTGCTGTGGCTGAACACCCAGGCCGAGCAACCAGCCGGGCGCTTTGGGCTGGTGCCGTTTGTGCTGGCGGCGGGGCTTTACGTGGGTACGCTGCTGCTGTATATCTGGAATAATGGCAACCTGGAACTATGGCCCGGCCTGACGCTGGACCCACTGGTGCTGCTACTACCGGCCGTAGTAACGGGCTGGCTGGGTTTGCGGCTGCGAGTCCCCAGCTACGGCGAGTGGCTGCCCTACGGCACGGGGGCGGCGCAGCTGTACCCGTTGGCGGTGCTGGGCGCTGCGGGCGCGCTGGGCTACGCGTTTGCCACGGCCAATACGCCGCTGCTGGTAGCGGCCCGCAGTTTCACGGGCGCGGCGCTGGGGCTGCTGGGGGCGGCGTTTCTGCTGTATGTGCTGATAAACTTCGGGCCGTTGATTAAGCAGCGGCTGCGGGTGTATCGGGTGGTGTTTGAGCCGCGCCGGCTGCCGTTCTATGCGGTGTATGTGCTGGGCATTGGGGGCATTATCTTTCTGCAGTCGCGCCAAAGCTTCCCGCTACCGGACCAAGTGCGGGCCGGACAGTTCAATATGCTGGGTGACCTGGCCCGCCAGCAAAGCGAAGCTGCCCCCGACGACCTGGCCCAGGCTGGCCTGGCCGAACGCTACTACGCCGAAAGCGGCGACGTGCTCTACCGCGCCAACCTGCACGCCGAGCTGGGCCGGGCGGCGCTCTACCGCTTCCGCCAGCAGCGCCAGAATGAAATTAATTCGCTCCGCCGCGCTCTGCTGCGTGGTCCCAACGAAAAAGTTTCAGTACGGCTGGCCTCGCTCTATGACCAGCCCGACGACCTGTTTGAGGGGCTCGATATCCTGCGCCGTGGCCTGAAAGCCCAGCCGCATAGTGCGCCGCTGGCCGGCGATTTGGCCCAGCTCTTTACCCAAACTGCCCTTACCGATTCGGTGGCCCATTACCTCGATAAAGCCGAGCAACTAGCCCCGGGCAGCTACGCCAGCCGCACCAACCAGCTGGGGTATTTCATCGGCCAAAACCTGCTGAATGAAGCCCGGGCGCAGGCTGTGAAGCTAAAGGCCAGCCCCGATGAGCCCGCGCTGCTTAGCAACCTCACGCTGCTTCAGTTGCGCACAGCTGCACCATTGGCCGTGGGCCTGCCTGCGCCCGGTGCCGGGCCAGTAGCGCTGGACGCGGCCAGTTTCGCGCAGGTATACCATAGCGTGTTGCTGGCCGTGATTCGGAACCCGGCGCAGCTTACCCCGGCGCTGTTCCAGCATCTGAACCAACTGGCCAGCCAGCCGGCCAATGCCGACTACTACGAGCAGCTGTTGTTTCTGCAGGCGCTGGGCCGCCATGCGCGTGGGCAGGAGCTACTAGCGCGCCAGCTGCTGCTGCCGCTGGCTTCCGGTACTTCGGCTACCGCTGCCTACTACCAGCAACTGCTGGGCTTGTGGCAGCTACAACAGGGCCAGTATGCCACGGCCGCCGACCAGCTGGGCTTTGCCGCTTCGCACGGTGCCCCGCAGGCATCCGCAATGCGGGTGTATGCGCTGGCTCTGAGCGGCGAAGTCGATTCGGTGAAAGCCGCTACGGCACGCCTGCTGGCTTTGGCCGATACAGCGCAGCAGCGGCAGGGCCGGCGGGTGCAGGAACAGTTGGCCTTACCGGCTCTATCCGCGAAATCCGCCGCTCGCATTGGGGCCGACTGGCTGGCTACCGCGCAGGCCGCCGCCGCGAAAGGCGAAGTGCCGGCCGCTAGGGGCAGCTACCAGCGCATCGTGCGCGAGGCGCCGTTCAACGAGGCCGCTGTTCTGGCGGCAGCGGCTTTCTACACGCGGCAGGGGCAGGCCCAGGCGGCTTACGCGGCCTTGCGGGCCGGCTTGAACGAAAACCCTGCGTCGCTGCCGCTGTTACGGGCCTACGTGCTGGCGGCGGCCGATGCTGGCCTCACCGAATACGCGGCCGAGGCGCTGGCGGAGCTGCGTCGGCGGCTGCCGCCGGCGGCAGCGGCTACTTTAGCAGCCGAATACGCGGCGCGGCAGGCAGCCCGCACGGCCGCGGCGGCGTCCTTCGCCGGCGCGCCGGCTGTTTCGCCCGGGCAATAAGCCCTTTTTCTTCTGCAAAAAGTCTTTTCTTATGAATCCGAACGTCATCGAAACCACCGATATCGCCAAAGCCTACGTGATGGGCCATGAGGTCATCAACGCCTTGGTGTCGGTGAGTATTGAAATTAAGCGCGGCGAATACGTGGCGTTTATGGGGCCGTCGGGCTCGGGCAAGTCTACGCTGATGAACATTGTGGGCTGCCTCGATACGCCCAGCAAAGGCCAGTACATCCTCAACGGGCAGGACGTGAGCCGCATGAGCGACAACCAGCTGGCCGAAGTGCGCAACAAGGAAATCGGCTTCGTTTTCCAGAGCTTCAACCTGCTGCCCCGCGCCACGGCCCTCGATAATGTGGCCCTGCCGCTCATCTATGCGGGCCTCAACAAGCGCGAGCGCACCGAGCGCGCCCTCGAAAGCCTGCGCGCCGTGGGCCTGGCCGACCGCGCCTCGCACCGCCCCAACGAGTTGTCGGGCGGCCAGCGCCAGCGCGTGGCCATTGCCCGCGCCCTCGTGAATAACCCCAGTGTGCTGCTGGCCGACGAACCCACCGGCGCGCTCGACTCCAAAACCAGCCACGAAATCATGGACCTGTTTGAGGCGCTGTACTCCAAGGGCAACACCATCATCATGGTGACGCACGAGGAGGACATTGCCCGCTACGCCCACCGCATTGTGCGCCTGCGCGACGGGCTGGTGGAAACCGACGAGGTGAACCACGACATCATGAAGCACGCCGTGGCGGGCCATTAACAGCACATCATTACATGAAAATCTACACCAAAACCGGCGACAAAGGCCTCACCTCGCTCATTGGCGGCACGCGCGTGCCCAAGAGCAGCCTGCGCATCGAGTGCTACGGCACGGTGGATGAACTGAACTCGCACATCGGGCTGGTGCGCGACCAGGACGTGAACGCCGCCCGCCGGCCGCTGCTGAAGGAAATTCAGGACCGCCTGTTCACCATCGGCTCGGCCCTGGCCGCCGACCCGGAGAAGTCGAAAATGAAGCTGCCCGACCTGCACGAGGCCGACATCACCCTATTGGAAGACGAGATGGACCGCCTCAACCTCGACTTGCCCGAGCTGCGCGCCTTCATCCTGCCGGGCGGCCACCCGGCCGTGAGCCACGCGCACGTGGCGCGCTGCGTGTGCCGCCGCGCCGAGCGGCTGGTGATTCATCTGGGCGAAGAATCTTTCGTGGCCGAGCTCGTTGCCGTTTATCTGAACCGCTTGTCCGACTTCCTGTTTGTGCTGAGCCGGGCCATGGCCCACGAGCTGGGCGTGGAAGAAGTGACCTGGCAGGCACGTATGTGAGGCCCGCCGTGTTGGGGCTGGCAACCGGCCGTGGACCCCACATTATCCCGTTCTTTGTAGCGAAATTCCTGCTTCTCTAATCGTTCTCCCCTCCATCTCCGTACTCGGAAAATCCCACCCACGCGTACCCTGAAATTGCCCTTTTTATGACTGAAACGCTCACCATTCATACCCTGCCGACGACGGACTCGCGGCTGGCCACGCAGGACTTCGACCACCTGGAGTTCGGCAAGGTATTCTCCGACCACATGTTTGTGGTCGACTACCGCGACGGCGAGTGGCAGGATGCTCAGATTCTGCCCTACGGCGACCTCTCGGTGAGCCCTGCCAACTCGGCTCTGCACTACGGCCAGGCCATTTTTGAGGGCATGAAGGCCTACCACCAGGCCGACGGCGGCGTGGCCCTGTTCCGTCCGCTCGACAACTGGGCGCGCCTCAACGCCTCGGCTGAGCGCATGTGCATGCCCACCATTCCGGAGGAACTGTTTATGCAGGGCCTGCGCGAGCTCATCAAGCTTGATGCCGGCTGGGTGCCCACGTTCGCGGGCAGCTCGCTCTACATCCGTCCTTTCATGTTTGCCACTGATGGCTTCATCGGCGTGCGCCCCTCGGAGGCCTACCGCTTCGTGATTTTCACCTGCCCCGTGGGCCTGTACTACAACAAGCCGCTGCGCGTGCGCTTCGAGCAGAAGTACGTGCGCTCGGCCGAAGGCGGCGCGGGCTACGCCAAAAATGCCGGCAACTACGGCGCGGCCATGTACCCCACCAAGCTGGCTCAGCAGGAAGGCTATAACCAACTCATCTGGACTGACGCCTCGGAGCACCGCTACGTGGAAGAATCGGGCACGATGAATGCCATTTTCGTGGTCGATGGCCGCGTGATTACGCCCGCCCTCAGCACCAGCATTCTTGATGGCATCACGCGCCGCAGCGTGCTGGAGCTGGCTCACGACATGGGCCTGACCGTGGAAGAGCGCAAAGTGAGCAGCCGCGAAATCATCGAGGCCCTGAAGGCCGGCAAGCTGGAAGAAGCTTTCGGCGTAGGCACGGCCGCGACCATCGCGCCCATTGCCGTCATCGGCTACGAGGGCCAGGACTATGAAGTGCCCGCCACCCGCCCCGACGGCTTCTCGAAGCGTGTGAGCGCGGCGCTGGACGCCATTCGCAGCGGCGAAGGCGCCGATGTGCACAACTGGATGGTGGCCGTGTAGCTTTCTGTCATCCTGAGCGCAGCGAAGAACCTTATCACCGAAGAGCATATCCTGCGAACGTGCTGAGGTCCTTCGCTGCGCTCAGGATGACAGCCGATTAGTAGAAAAGCCGCTTCATACCGAAGCGGCTTTTCTTTTTTGCCCCACCTTTGCAGCGCAATTCGCCAACCCACCCATCCGCCAACCCACCAACTACATGACCGTTTCCCTGAAAACCGTTACCCTCGATAGCAAGCACCGCGAGCTGGGTGCCAAAATGGTGCCCTTCGCCGGCTACGACATGCCGGTGCGCTATTCGTCTGACCTCGATGAGCACCACACGGTGCGGCGCGCCGTGGGCATGTTCGACGTGTCGCACATGGGCGAGTTTCGCCTGCGCGGCCCCCAGGCCCTCGACCTTATTCAGCGCGTAACCAGCAACGACGCCAGCAAGCTCACCGACGGTAAAGCGCAATACTCCTGCCTGCCTAACCACGACGGCGGCATCGTGGACGACCTGCTGGTGTACAAGCTGGCCGACGAGGACTACCTGCTGGTGGTGAATGCCTCCAACATCGAGAAAGATTGGAACTGGATTCAGCACCACAACACGCAGGGGGTGGAAATGGAGGATATTTCGGACCGCACCAGCCTGTTCGCCGTGCAGGGCCCGAAAGCGCAGGCCGCGCTGCAGTCGCTGACCGACGTGGACTTGAGCAGCATTCCGTACTACTCGTTTGTACAGGGCTCCTTCGCCGGCGCTCCCGACGTCATTATCTCGGCCACCGGCTACACCGGCGCGGGCGGCTTTGAGCTGTACATCCCGAACGAAAGCGCGGCCATGGTGTGGGATAAAATCATGCTCGCCGGCCAGCCCTACGGCATCAAGCCCATCGGCCTGGGCGCGCGCGACACGTTGCGCCTCGAAATGGGCTACTGCCTCTACGGCAACGACATCGACGACACCACATCGCCGCTGGAAGCGGGCCTGGGTTGGATTACCAAATTCACTAAGGAGTTCACCAACTCTGAAAACCTGAAAAAGCAGAAGGAAGCCGGCGTAAGCAAAAAGCTGGTAGGCTTCGTGATGGACGGCCCCGGCATTCCGCGCGGCCACTACGAGCTGGTGGATGCCGATGGCCAGAAAATTGGCGACGTAACGAGCGGCACCCAGTCGCCTTCGCTGAGCAAAGGTATTGGCCTGGGCTACGTAAAAACCGAGCTAGCCGCACCCGGCACCCAAATTTTCGTGCAGGTGCGCGGCAAAAACCTGCCCGCCACGGTGACCAAGCTGCCGCTAACGAAAGGCACGGAAGAGTAGCCGACGGAGTACCGCGAAATGAGATTTCGCGGTGCCGCCCTGCGGCGAGTGCAGCACCGCGCCAACCGGCGCGGTGCCGCCTTTTTTTAGCTTTTAGTTCCTATTTGATTCGCCGCAAAGCGGCGCCGCGAAATGAAATTTCGCGGTACTCGTGCTATGCCCAAACTAGATATTTGCTTCTCGCCCGAGCTGTTGCCGCTCTACGACCTGCGCGGGCAGGTAGCCGTCATCGTAGATATTCTGCGAGCTTCCAGCACCATCGTCACGGCACTGGGCGAGGGCGTAACGCACGTTTTCCCGGTTGCTTCGTTAGAAGAATGCACTGCTTACGGCCAACAACACGGCTGCCTGACCGCCGCCGAACGCGACGGCCTGCCCGCTCCGGGCTTTGACCTTGGTAATTCCCCCTTCGGCTTTTTGGATGCAATGCGCCCGGTGCGCGGCCGGGCGCTCACCATCAGCACTACCAACGGCACGGCGGCGTTGCGCCGCTCGCTGGCAGCGGCCGAAGTCGTGGTGGGCTCGTTCCTGAATCTGGCCGCCGTGGCCAATTTTGCCCGGGAGCAGCAACGTGATGTGCTGGTAGTATGCGCCGGCTGGAAAGGCCGATTCTGCCTCGAAGACACCGTATTTGGCGGCGCGCTGGCCGAGCGGCTGAGCGCCGACTTTGACGTGCGCAGCTCCGATGCCACACTGGCGGCGCTGCACCTGTGGGAGCAGGGCAAGGCCGATTTGCCGGCTTACCTGTTGCAATCGGCCCACGTGCGGCGGCTCAACTCGCTGGAAGCCAGCAAGGATTTTGAATTTTGCCTGCGGGTAGATTCCTATGCCAACGTGCTGCCCGTGTGGCGGGAGGATAGATTGGTCATGGCGTAAGTCGTCTGTCATCCGGAGCGCAGCGAAGGACCTTCGCACGGTTGAACTGACTTTTCAGGCGTGCTAAGGTCTTTCGCTGCGCTCCGGATGACAAAAGCGAGCCGCTACTTCAGCTTCTCATTGTTGCGGTGGCGCTGGCTGTCGCGCTGGGTTTTCTTGGCCAGGTTGCGGGTGAGGGCCTCGGTGAGGTCGACACCGGTTTGGTTGGCCAGGCAGATGACGACGAACAGCACGTCGGCCAGCTCATCGCCGAGCTCACGGCCTTTGTCCGACTCCTTGAACGACTGCTCGCCGTACTGGCGGGCGATGATGCGAGCCACTTCGCCGACTTCTTCCGTGAGCATGGCCATATTGGTGAGCTCATTGAAATAGCGCACGCCGGTGGTCGTAATCCAGGTATCAACGGTTTGTTGGGCTTCTTCGATGGTCATGGGCAATAAGAAAAGTTAGGCGGGCGAATCGAGCACAATGGTCACCGGGCCGTCGTTGAGCAGGCGCACCTGCATGTCGGCCCCGAAAATGCCGGTGGGCACCGGGCGGCCCAACTCGGCGGCCACCATCGCTACGAACTGCTCATACAGTGGCTCGGCTACGGCGGGCGGGGCGGCCCCGATGTAGCTGGGGCGGTTGCCCTTGCGGGCATCGGCCAGCAGCGTGAACTGGCTTACCACCAGAATTTCGCCCGCGATGTCCTGCACACTGCGGTTCATCTGGCCATTTTCATCCCCGAAAATGCGCAGCTGTACCAGCTTACGGCACATCCAGGCAAGCGAAGTGGGATTATCGGTAGGGGCGAAGCCGGCCAGCACCAGCAGGCCCGCGCCAATCTGGCCGGTAATCTGGTCGTCGACGGTAACCGAGGCTTCGCGGACGCGCTGAATGACGAGGCGCATAGGAGATGGGGAGAGGAGGTGAGAAATTTGGAATAAGGCTGCCGACCTTCGCACCGACTTATGCCCGCTGATTTCCCCGCAAATAACGCCCCCGAACGCCCACGCTCTACTGCGTGGCTGCTGGGCGCGTTGCTGGCCGTGGCTCTTCTGCGCCTGTGGCGGCTGCCTGAAGTGGGGCCACCCGACTTCGACTCGGTGCGCAACTGGCAGGTGGTGCAGGAGATGGCGCAGGGAAATTTCACGCACTTGTTTCATCACGGCAGTCCGGGGTTTCTGCTGCTGTTCGCGCCAGTGGCTTTTTTTACGCAGAATTTTCTGGTATTCCAGACCATCAATGCGCTGCTGGGCGTGGTGGGGCTAGGTTGGTTTGCGGCCTGGGTGGCCCGGCAGGTCCGTCTGAGCGGGCCGGAGGCCGCCGGAGTGGTGCTGCTGGGCGGCACTGGGCTGCTGCTTACTTTTTCGGGGCGCGATTTTACCATGAGCTCGGCCAGCCTGCTAGTGGCGGCCGGGCTATGGCGAAGCCATTATGCACGGCTGCACGATGCCGCGCCGCGCCGGCTGGTGCAGGCGGCTGCCTGGCTGGCGCTGGGCCTGTGCATCAACTACAAGTTTCTGTTTGCTGTGCCAATTCTGATGGTGCTGGAATGGTGGCAGGCCGATGGCCTGTGGCGGCGCGCCGGCGGCCGGGCGCTGCTCGTGCTCGCCACGCCCTACGTATTGCTGGGGCTGCTGGGCGTAGCGGTAGGCCTGCCGTGGTATCGGTGGCTGGGCTTCTACTGGCGCACGGTGGTGCCGGCTACGGCCAACGTAGCCGGCCGCCAAAGCACGCTGCATCTCGATTTTCTCTATTACCCGAGCTATCTGGCCACGTTCGAATCGCCGCTGCTACTGGCAGGGCTGGCGGCGGCGCTGGCGCTGGTGGCCCACCAGTGGCATCAGGGGCAGCCGCGCCGGAGCCAGCCGTTGTACTTGCTGCCGTATCTGCTGGCGTGGGCCGGCTGCCTCCTGGCCGGCATGTCGCTGCTGATAAAAGCCCCGCGCGGGCTGCTGTTTGCCTATCTGCCCTTGGCGGCATTGGTGGTGCTGAGCGGCCGGCAGCTACTGCCCCGCCTGGCGCTGGTAGCTGTGCTGCTGGCCGCCGTGAGCCTGAACCTCTACCGCCTGCAAGTGCAGCTCTTTGCGCCGCTGCCTGGGCGCTACCCAGCCGTGGCGGCGTGGCTGCGGCAACACGGGGCTACGCGCGTGGCCAGCACCGTGGGCAACGGCCTTGCGCCCTACCTGGGCCCCGGACAGCAGCTCACGGTCATCAGCGACGAGCGGGAACTGGCCGGCCTGCGCCGCCAAGGCGTGCAGTACGTGCTGCTCGACGGCTACTGGCGGGTGGCTGGCGTGGCGCGGTTCGATTCGCTGCGGCGGCAGGTGCCGGTGGCGGCCTGGCCCGCCCCGCCGCTGCACCAGCCGCTGCTGTTTCTGGAGCATTCCGAGTTTACCGGCCTGGGGTTTGCCGAAACGCTGGCCGCCCGCCGGGCCGCGGCGACCGATTCGCTGCCGCTGCGCTTGTATCGGCTGCGCTAGGCAAAGTGAGACGCTCTCACACAAAAGCCCCGGCTGTTGACCACTTCCTGCGAAGTGGCCAACAGCCGGGGCTTAACAATCAGGTGCTTCGAGAAAAACTTACTGCACCGAAGTAGGCAGCTTATTCACTTCGATGGCTGGGATATTGGCGCGGTAGGCGCTGTTGATGGCCAGAATGAAGACATTGGCCAGCAGGGCATTGCCGCGCGGGGTCAGGCTGTAATTGTCGAGCGAATAGAAATTGCCCCGCACCGGCTCGCCCGAATACGTCACGCCGTTCACCAGAATGCTTTCGCCCACGAAGTTGGGGAAAGCGGCGTTGGAATCGAGCGTGCGCTTGCTGTCGAGGGCAATGGGCATCTTGTAGAGCGTAGCAATGTTTTCGAGCTCGGTGTTGTGGCCGTTCACCACCAGGTTGATGCGGGCCAACTCGGTTTTGTCGAGCACGTCGGCATCGCGCACGGGGTTGCGGATGTCGCGACCGTAGGGCAGCTGCAGGGTGGTGCCGTTCACCACCACGGCGGTGCGCTGGCCGATGCGGGGCAAGGCCGTGGCCAGCACGTAGTCGTCGTTGGTGATGGCCTGGGCCGGGCCGAAGTTGAACGGGTCCTCGATGTACACGCGGGCGGTATCGCCGGCGCTGGCCTGCAGGCGGCTTTGCAGCGCCAGGCCGCGGCCCAGGCGCAGCAGCGGCAGGTTGGTGAGGGCCGGCAGGCGGGCAATCATGCCCTGGCGGCCGCCGGTGGTGAGGGCCGCCAGCACTTTACGGGCGTTGGCATTCAGCAGGGCCGTGCTGGGCAGGCCGCACTCGCCGCCGCTGCGCAGGTAGGGCAGCATGGTATCGAGCCCCAGAAAGTAGGTGAAGAACGTGGCCGAAGCGCCGGCCGTCGTTACGGCCTGCAGGTAGGTGCGGCTGTCGGCGGCCGGCAGCAGGCGCTCGAAATAAGGGTTGAAGGTGCCGCCGGGCACGGCGTTGGTGGCATTGCCCAGGCCCACGGTTTCAATCTGGCTGAGCTGCAGGCCGGGCAGGCCCAGGTTCTGGGGCAGGGTGCCGGCCGTGGCGCTGCGCGTGAGCACGCGCACCGTGTCGGGCCCGCCGCAGGCAGCCGGGCTGATAACCGTACGCACCACGGCTTGGCCGGCTACGCGCCGCACGCGGGCCAGGCCGGTAGCCGTCAGGTCCACAAACTGCAGGTAGCCCGAGCCCGTACCGTCCAGGTACGGCTGGGTGAAGGTGGCGTTGGCATTGGCGCGGCTGAACTGCTGGGCCAGCTGGTTCGGAAACGAATAGTCCTGGCTGGCATGCGTCACGCCGCCGTTGCTGAGGCCAGCGGTGTAGCTGTCGCCCACGGCCACGTAGCGGCTGGCGTCGATGCCGGTGCTGGGCGTGGGGGCATCCTGGCCGGGGGCGCAGGCCGACAGCAGCAGGGCGCTGGCCGCTCCCAGGCGGGCCCAGGTGCTAGTCGATAGCAGCGAATACATCTTCATCATGATAAAAAAGCGAAAGAGGACCGAAGAAGAAGGTACTTAAAAAGCCATGGCCACGCCCAGCGAAGCCGTTTGCACCGCCAAACGGTAGCTGCCGCCGATGTTGGCTACCTGCGCGCTAAGCGGGTTGGTGCGGGCAATGCGCTGCTGGCCGTACTCGAAGGAGTACGCGCCTTCAAGGTTGAGGCGCTGGGTGAGCTGGTACACCAGGCCGGCCGATACGCCCAGGCGGTTGGCATCGATGAACTCGGGGTTGATGAACTCGTCGCGGATGGGGGTTTCGTCGTAGCGTACGCCGGCCAGCAGCGTCAGCTTGGGGTTCACCTGGTACTCGGCCCCGATGCGGAAGGTCATGGCGTCTTCGTAGCGGCGCGGCTGGTTCACGCGGCGGGCGGGCTGGCTGCCGTTGGCGGCCAAGTCGAGCTTCAGCGAATCGAGGTTGCTCCAGCCGGTGAGGGTGAAGTCAAAGGTGAGCAGCATCTGCTTGTTGATGCGGTCGGCAATGCCCACCGAAACCACGTTGGGCAGATTGATTTGCGTGTTGAGGCCGGTGCTGGCCGGTAGCTGGGCCGCGTCGCGGGCGGGCACGCCGGCGTAGGTGCTGGTGCCGTCTTTGAGCTTGAGGTTGACCCCGGTGCGGTAGCTGATGCCGAACGAAAGGTTGTCGCCGGTGCGGCCGTACAGGCCCGCGCTCAGGCCGTAGCCCGAGCCGCTGGCGCTGAGCTGGGCATTGGCCGAGGGGTCGTCGTACTGGCCCAGCGCGCGGCGCTGCGAGTATTTGCCGTAGGCGTAGATGAACCCGACGCCGGCTCCGAAATTCTCGTTCAGCTTAAACGCCACCGTGGGCTGCACGAAGTAGGTATTGAGGCGGCTTTCCTGAATCACGGCGCGGCCCTCCCAGGTATCGGGCCACTTGGTGTGGTAGCCGTAGGGCGTGGTCAGGCTCAGGCCCAGGGTCACGCGCTTGTTCAGGGCGCGGGTGGCGTAGAAGTAGCCGCCGGGCTGCACGGCCAGCTCCTGGTCGGTGCGCTGGTAGGTGTCCTGGCCGATGAAGGAGGAGCGCCGAAGCTGGCCGATGCCGCCGAAGCTCAGGCGCGTGAGCGAGTCGCCCCACTGGCTCAGCAGGCCGGGGTTCACGCTCAGGCCCGCAATGCTGTTGATGTAGGCCGTACTGGCCCCGCCCAGGCCCAGTATCCGGGCCCCCTGCGGGCCGGTGTCAAATCCGCCGGCCGAAGCCGTCAGTCCACAGAAGACAGGAATCAGAAAAAGAAGAGGTTGACGCATACGGACGGTTTGGCGGAAAATTGGGAAACAAATGTACACAACCGCCGGCTAGCATCGCTGCTGATTCGTAAGGGAATGCCATCAAAAGGGCGCTGATTGTTTTCAGCACTCGGTTATCCGCGGAAAGGTGCTGAACAGCGTTGCTTTCGCAGTCGGCTGCCGTTCGGCTACCGCTTCACCCCGAGGCTGTCGAGCCGATGCTGGTAGCGGCGGGCATTCAGCTTGTGCTGAGCGTAGGTTTCGGCGAAGTCGGAGAAGCCGCTGCCGTCGGGACGGGCGCAGAAAAACAGGTTTTTATTATGCGCCGGCTTCAGCACGGCCAGCAGCGAGCCGGGTAGCGGCGTGGTGATGGGGCCGGGCGGCAGGCCCTTGTGGCGGTAGGTGTTGTAGGGCGAATCGACTTTTTTGTCCACGTTCAGCACGCGCTTGCGGGTGCCCAGGCCGTGCAGGGGCCACAGCAGGGTGGGGTCGGCCTGCAGGGGCTGGCCGTTGCGCAGGCGGTTAAGGTAAACGGCGGCAATAAGCGGCTTGTCGGTGGGCTGGGCCGTTTCGCGCTGCACAATGCTGGCCAGCACGCTCACCTGCGTGCGCGTCATTTTCAGCGAATCGGCCCGCTTTTGGCGTTCGGGCCGCCAGAAGCGCCGGTAGCGGGCGGCCACCGAATCGAGGAAAACCGGCGCGCTGGTGTTCCACAGCAGCCGGTACTGCCCCGGAATGAACATGGTGCGGATGGTGCAGGTATCGAGGTGGTAGCGGGCCAGCAGGCCGGCATTGTCGCCCAGCATCAATTCGAGTTTGAAGGAGTCCGTTTCGAGCCGGCCGCACACCTTGCGCGGCAGCTGCTCGATGTAATGGAAAGGCTTAAGCTCGAACTTGACCGTGTCCTGATGGCCAAACAGCAGCATCTTCACCAGGTCGATGTTGCCCATGCCGGGCTCCAGACGGTAGCGGCCGGGCTGCACGTGGGCCGGGTAGTCGTGGTGCTCGGCCACCCAGCGGAAGGTGGCCGGCTCGATGAGCAGCTCGTGTTTTTGCAGCGAATCGAGCACCGCCGCGTAGCCCGTGCCTGTGCGGATGTAGAGGTAAGCCGGCCCCTCAGCAAAGGCCGTGACGTTGGAGCGGTAAGCCACGCGCCAAGCGGCATAGCTGCCGGCGGCGACGAGCAGCGCGAGCAACAGCAGGAAGGGGAGAAGGCGGCGGGCGGGTTTGGCCAAAAGAACGGAGAATGCTTGAACCGTAAAGTTAAGGCGGTGCGTGGGAGCTTACCCCGCCACCAGCTCCGCCACGGCCGCTTCAAACGCCGCCCGCTCGGCCAGCCGCACAATTTCGGTGGGGGCCGCTGCGCGCGACTCGCAGTCGGCAATCGGGCAGCGTTCGCAGGTTTCGTTCACGATGCGGAAGGGGAGGGCCGGGTCGGCCAGGAAGCGAACGTGCTGCTTCAGGTTGTCGTCGCAGCGCAGGCCCACGGTCACGCTCAGGGCCACCTGGGTGGGGGTGCCGGCGCGGGCCAGCGTGAAGCACAGGTACTCGTCGTCGGTGCCGAAGTAGCGCGACTTCTGGGCGCCGGCCACGGTCACGGGCGCTTCGGCAGTGTCGGGCAGGGGTAGAGCGCGGGCTTCCTGCATCAGGCGCAAACTCACCCAGCGGCGGCAGTAGTGCTCGTTCAGCTCGTTGCCGTGGGGGTTGTGCAGGCGGGCCAGGTGCAGCTCCTTGGTCAGCTCGTAGGGCGCGGTGGCGTCGGCCTGGTCGAAGCGCAGGAAGAACAGGCTTTGCAGCCCGAAATGGCGCGGTAGCAGCGTGGTGAGGCGCTGCATAAACATCTCGGGGCTCACGTCGTACTGCGTCAGCAGGTTCAGCAGCAGCTCGGGCTGCCACTTTTTGGCGCCGAAAAACTTCTTCACATCGCGCAAAAGGCTTTCCTCCTCCATCAGCAGCGCCCCGGCAAAATAGGAGGCCTTGAAGTTATTCAGCACCTCATCAAACGACCGTACCTGCAGGCTGCTGCTCACGTAGGGCCGCTCCGTCAGTTTCAGATAATTGAAGGCCACCTCGCGGCCCAGCACGAAAGCCTGCTGGCCCCGGCTCAGCCCCGGCCGCAGCAGCAGGCGCTTGGTTTTGGGCTGAAACACGCTCCGCAGCCGCGCCTGAGTGGCCACGGCGTGCCGGCCCAAGGTTTCGCGGTCGAGGGTGTAACCGTATTCCTGGGTCAGCACGCGCTCCAGCTGGCCGAGGTCGAACGGCGCGGCGGTGCTCAGCTGGTGGCTGCCCACGAAGGCGCGCACGTCCTGCTCCAGGTCCTCGAAGTAGTTGTCGTGCATCTCCTGAAACGAGCGCAGCGCGGCCAGAAACAGGTGCTCCTGGCGCATTTCGTAGTTGCGCGCAATCTCGAAAATGGTGCTGATGAAGGCGTTCATCCGGGCCGGCGCGTTGGCAATCAGCTCGATGATGCGGGCCGGCTCCAGCCCGTACATCTCCAGCGGGAATTCCTTCAGCAGCTTGGAGTTCAATAGTTCACCAATGGGTTCCAGCCGGCGCGGCAGCTCCAGCGAGGTGAGCTGGTCGTAGCGCACATCGAGGGCCTTGCTCAAACTCAGAATCTTATCGGCCTTGGGGTATTTTTTGCCCTTCTCAATCTCATTGAGGTAGCTCACACTCACGTCGCAGACCCGCGCCAGCTCGGCCGGGCTCAGGCTGCGCTCCTGCCGCAGCTCGCGCAGCTTGAGGCCAAAAATGAGGCGAACGACCTGGCCGTGATTGAGCATCTTTTGATGTGAAAATGAGGCGATGTGGAAACGGGAGAAATTTATTTTGGTCGGAGTAGCAACTGCTTGCCGCCGCAAAAAGCCGTTTCAAGCCGCAATGGCACAATTTAAAATCGAACCAACGGGGAGGCAAAGGTAAGGGCAGAAGCAAATTTTCTGATTTTAGCGAATATTCGCTAAATATTTAAATTCGCTTCACTATGTTTGTATTGGTCGCGGTGCAAGAGAAGTGAGAGCAAGCCGCCCAAGGATATTTTCCCATTTCCCTATTCCCACATTTTCACATCATAAAGTATGACTTTCACCGACGTTGCCCCCGCCCCGACGCCCACCTACCTCACCCCCGAGCGGGTGAAAGTCCTTGGTACCTATTCGCCGGCCTTTGCCGAAATTCTTACGCCCTCGGCCCTGGCCTTCGTGGCTGAGCTGCACCGCCGCTTCGACGGCACCCGTCGGGCCCTGTTGGCCCGTCGCGCCGAGCGCCAGGCCAATTTCGCCGCCGGCATCCTGCCCGATTTTCTGCCCGAAACCCAGCGCCTGCGCGAGCAGGAATGGACCGTGGCACCGCTGCCGTCGGACCTGCTTGACCGCCGCGTGGAAATCACCGGCCCCGTGGAGCGCAAGATGATTATCAACGCGCTGAACTCCGGGGCCAGCGTGTTCATGGCCGATTTGGAGGACTCGAATGCCCCGACCTGGGACAACGTCATCCAGGGCCAGCTTAACCTGCGCGATGCCGTGCGCCGCACTATCTCGCTCAGCACGCCCACCAAGGAGTATAAGCTGAACGAGAAAACTGCTGTGCTCATGGTGCGACCGCGCGGCTGGCACTTGCTTGAGAAGCACATTCTGGTCGATGGCGAGCCCATCAGTGCCGCGCTACTGGACTTTGGGCTCTATTATTTCCACAACGCCCACGAGCTGTGCGCCCGCGGCACCGGCCCGTATTTCTACCTGCCCAAGCTCGAAAGCCACCTCGAAGCCCGGCTCTGGAACGACGTATTTGGCTTCGCCCAATGGTCGCTGAAACAGCCGAAGTGCGTTATCAAAGCCACCGTGCTGATTGAAACCCTGCCGGCCGCTTTCGAGCTGAACGAAATTCTATACGAACTGCGCGAGCACAGCGCGGGCCTGAATTGCGGGCGCTGGGACTACATTTTCAGCTACATCAAGCGCCTGGGTTTGAACCCGGAGTTCCGGCTGCCCAACCGCGCCGAGGTGACGATGACTGTGCCCTTCATGGCCGCGTACTCGGCGCTGGTGGTGCAAACCTGCCACCGCCGGGGTGTGCATGCAATCGGCGGCATGGCTGCCCAGATTCCCATCAAGAACGACCCCGCCGCCAACGATGTGGCCCTGGAGAAAGTGCGCCAGGATAAAATCCGCGAAGCCACCAACGGCCACGACGGCACCTGGGTGGCGCACCCCGGCCTGGTGCCGGTGGCGCTGGAAGTCTTCAACCGCCTCATGCCCGGCCCCAACCAAATCGAAAATAAGCGCCCCGATGTGCATGTGACGGCCGCCGATTTGGTGAAAGCCCCACAAGGCAACATTACCGAAGACGGCTTGAAGCTGAACATCGACGTAGCCATTCAATACCTGGCCTCGTGGCTGGGCGGCAACGGCTGCGTGCCGATTTATAACCTGATGGAGGACGCCGCCACGGCCGAAATCAGCCGGGCGCAGGTGTGGCAGTGGCTGCACACACCGGGCACCACGCTGGCCGATGGCCGCTCCATGACTACCGAGCTTTACCGCTCGCTGGTGCCCGGGCAGCTGGAGAAAATCAAAGCGCTGGTAGGGGAAGAGGCTTTTGAAAATGGCCATTTCGTGGCAGCAGCCCGCCTTTTCGATAAGCTGGTGATGAGCCCGCAGTTCATCGAATTCCTGACCGTACCGGCCTACGAGCAGCTGACGTAAGCCGATTTGGCGTCTTCTGCTGGCCGCAGTCTAAGCGCAGCGACGACTGCGAGTCCATTGTAAAGCGAGTTTGCAACTCGCTAATAGTTTGGCCATTGATGGCCGCGCTGCGGCCGTGAGTTGCAAACTCACTTCACGTCCGGCGCTCAGTCGTCGCTACGCTTAGACTGCGGCCAGCGGCAACTGCCCGCCATTCCAACCTAATCCTCATAAAAAAAAGCCGCCCTACAGGCAGCTCGGTACCTCTTTGCCCAATTCCAACCGTCCACCATTCAACCCAATTCCCATGAAAACGCACACCCAACGCGCCGCCGAAATTGCCCTCGACTGGGCCCACAATCCCCGCTGGATTGGCATCCAGCGCCCATACTCGCCCGCCGATGTGGTGAAGCTGCAGGGCTCCGTGCACATCGAATACTCGCTGGCGCGGCAGGGAGCCGAGCGGCTCTGGGAACTGCTGCACACCCGCGAGTACGTGGCCGGGCTGGGCGCGCTCACCGGCAACCAAGCCGTGCAGGAGGTGCAGGCCGGGCTGCTGGCCATCTACCTCAGCGGCTGGCAGGTGGCGGCCGATGCCAACGGCGCCGGCCACATGTACCCCGACCAAAGCCTGTACCCCGTCGACAGCGTGCCGGCCGTGGTGCGTCGCATCAACAACGCCCTGCTGCGGGCCGACCAGATACAGCACCTCGACGGGCGGAGCGACGTGCATTACCTCGCGCCCATCGTGGCAGATGCCGAGGCTGGCTTTGGGGGCAACCTGAATGCGTTTGAGCTGATGAAGATGATGATTGAGGCCGGGGCCGCCGGCGTGCACTTTGAAGACCAATTATCCTCAGCCAAAAAGTGCGGCCACCTGGGCGGCAAGGTGCTGGTGCCCACGCAGGAAGCCATCAACAAGCTGGTGGCGGCCCGGCTGGCCGCCGATGTGCTGGGCGTGCCCACGCTCATTGTGGCCCGCACCGATGCCGACGCGGCCGACCTGCTCACCGCCGACGTGGACCCGCGCGACCAGCCCTTCATTTTGCAGGAGGCCGAGCGCACCAGCGAAGGCTTCTATCGCATCCGCTGCGGCGTGGAGGCCGGCATTGCGCGCGGCCTGGCCTACGCGCCCTACGCCGACCTCATCTGGATGGAAACCTCGCACCCCGACTTGGGCGATGCCCGCAAATTTGCGGAGGCCGTTCACGCTAAATTCCCCGGCAAGCTATTGGCTTATAACTGCTCGCCGTCCTTCAACTGGGCTTCGAAGCTGAGCGTGGAGCAGATGGAAACCTTCCGCGAAGAGCTGGCCGCGCTGGGCTATAAGTTTCAGTTTATCACGCTGGCCGGCTTCCACGCCCTCAATACCAGCATGTTCGAATTGGCCCAGGCCTACCGCCAGCGCGGTATGGCCGGCTATTCGGAGTTGCAGGAACGGGAATTTGCGCTGGCGAAAGACGGCTACCAGGCCGTGAAGCACCAGTCTTTCGTGGGCACCGGCTACTTCGATGCCGTGCAGAATGTGGTGACCAGCAACCAGACCAGCACTGCCGCCTTAGTGGGCAGCACGGAGGAGGCGCAGTTTTAGGAACAGTAACAGTCCGGCTGGAAATCAGCACGTCATGCTGAGCGCAGTCGAAGCATCTCTACCGCGCAACTAATCAATTTTAGTATTGCGTTAGAGATGCTTCGGCTACGCTCAGCATGACGTGCTGCTTTCTGTTCTTACGCTAGCCCGCAAACGGCCCTTCAATCGAAGCGTAATCCTCTCCGTGCTTCGCGGCCGAATCCTTCAGCAACTGCTGCTGCCAGGGGCGCAGGGCGTGCTCGGTGCCCAGCTCGATGATGTCGGCGATGAGGCGGTTGCTGAGCACCATGTTGGCCATGGTGCTGCCGTGGTCGGCGGCCAGGTGCCCTTTTAGGGCCATGAGCAAGGCTTCGCGGGCATCGGCGCGGGCGGCGGCGGGACCGTTGAGGCGGCGGCGGAACGGGAACTTGCGCTGCTCGGCCGGAATGGGGGCGTCGGGCTCCAAATCGGTGGTTCCGATGGCCAGCAGCTGCTCGGCGTAGGGCGAGCGTTTCAGCTCGGGGTGCAGGCCGTTGGCGGTGCGCAGCTGCAGCGCGGTTTCGATGGGGTTGCGGGTGAGCTCGGCCAGCCGGTCGTTGCTGAGCACGTGGTAGGGCGGGCGGTCGAGCTGCCGGGCCACGGCATCGCGCAGCATATAGAGCTCACGGAAAACGGGCATTTCCTGACTCGAAATCTTGTATTTGGCGGCGTTGCGCGACCACGGGCGCGGGTCGTCGCGGCCGTAGCGCACGGCTTCGAGGGCCAGGTTTTCCTGGGCGGCCCAGTCGGCGCGGCCCAGCTCCTGCAGGCGGGCGCTGAGGCGGTCGGTGAGCTCGAACAAGTAGAGCACGTCATTGGCGGCGTATTCCTTCTGGGCTTCGGTGAGCGGGCGCTTCAGCCAGTTCGATTTCTGCTCGCCTTTGTCGACTTCAAAGCCCAACTCAGCCTGAATGAGGCGGCCCAGCGAAATATTATTGTCCTCGGCGGCCAGCAGCGTAAACTGCACGCTGGTATCCACGATGTTGAGGCAGTTCACGCTGAACACCTCATCGAGCAACAGAATGTCGGATTTGCAGGAGTGAAACACCTTGGCCACGGCGGGGTCGCGCAGCACGGCGAACAGCGGCTCCAAATCGGCGGCCATGTTGGGCAGCGGCAGCGGGTCAATCAGGTACACCTCCTGGCCGTCAAACACCTGAATCAGCGCCAGATGCCGGCCGTAGCGGTGGCGCATGTCGTCAAATTCCAGGTCGATGCCAATGCGGGGCGAGGTGGCGAAGTGCGCGGCGGCGGTGGCCACGGCCTCGGCGGTGGTCAGGTAATGAATGGTGGGCATTGAAGCGGAAAGCAGAACGAAGGAGGCCGCCCGGAGACGGGCCCGAAGGTAAGAACGGTAAAGGTAGGCACGCCCCGCGCCAACCCGGTCGGCGGCCATTGTGCATTTTGGGCCGCCGGGCCGCCGCTACTTGTCGCCCAGCAGCAGTTGCGGCACCGCGCCGCGCCCGCCGCCCATGATGATGACCTTGGCGTTGGGCGAAGTGGCAATGGCCTGGTTGGCCTTGATGGTTTCGTACTGCAGCAGCTTGTCGCTGAGCTCGGTGTTCACAATGCGCTGGTAATCGGCAATGCCTTGGGCCTCCACGCGTTTGCGCTCGGCTTCCTGCTTTTCCTTTTGCAGCACAAACTGCATTTTCTGCGCGTCCTGCTCGGCCGAAATCTTGCTCTCGATGCTGGCCTTCACCGATTGCGGCAGCTGAATGTTGCGAATCAGGAGCTGGTCGAGCTGCAGGCCGTTGGTGCGAAAATCCTTCTCGATGGCGGCCAGAATGCGGGTCTGAAACTCCTCGCGGCGCGTCGAGTACAGCGCCACGGCATCGTAGTACACGGCGTTGTCGCGGATGCGGGTGCGCGAGATGGCCCGCACAATTTTTTCCTGATAGTCTTCGCCGATGGTGGCCAGAATTTTGGGTGCCTGCGTCGGTACTACATGGTAAAGCACGGTAAGGTCGATAACGACCTCCAAGCCATCGGCCGAGAGCACGCGAATGGCGTCGTCGCCGGCCTGCGCGCCCTCGCCGTGCTGCGCCGACATGGTGTAGTTCTGCGTGCGGGTGTCGAAGCGCGTCACGTCCACCAGCGGGTTCACCACGCTCAGGCCGGGGGGCAGCACCCGCGGCCGCACCTGCCCAAACAGCGTTTGCACGCCCACCTGGCCCACGCCCACCTGCACCACCGTGCTCAGGGCCAGCCCCAGCAGCAGAAACGCGCCGCCCAGAAAAATCAGCCCGCCGCGCAGCCGCTCCAGCCGCTCCGAAAACCGCGAGGCATTCAGGCCCAGCACCAGAATGATAAAACCAAGGACGACGAGGAACATGGGAAAGGGAGAAAAATAAGGGTTGAGGGGAATGGCCTGTCATCCTGAGCGCAGCGCAGGACCCTATCGCGGTTGTGTGATGTCGTTCAGCGCTAACGGAGGCCCTGCGCTGCGTTCAGGATGACAGGCCCGGCGGTGTTTATTCGTTCTCGTCGGTTTCGAAATCCAGGGTGCGGGCCAGGTCCACGCCTTCCTGGGCAATTTCTTCGAGCAGTTCGGGGGCGTCGGCATCGAGGGTGCGGCCGAAGAGGTTGAGCAATTCCTCGCCTTCCTCGTTCACGTAGAGGTTTTCGTAGAGGCGGTCGAATAGCCGGGCCTCGCGGCCCACGATGCGGTCGATGTCCTCCGGCGAGCGGGCTTCGCTCAGGGCGCGGTGCAGCACGTCGAGCACCTGGCGGCTCTCGTCGTGGTCGCCGAGTTCCGATACCAGTTTGAGCAGGCTCATGGCCAGGCCCAGCCGCACCTGCTCGAAGCGAAAGGGCAGCTGCGCGGGCGGCGCGGCGCGGAGCTGGTCGTAGGCGCGCAGGGCAGTAGGCGTGAGGTAATATTTCACGTCGTTGGGAGCCGTGAAGGCGAGGTGCAGAAGCTGTTCGTAAGGTGTCATAGTAAAAGCAGCGGTTGGGCCCGCAACCGGGGCGGCAGGCGTGCGTAGGCGAAAAGGCGCAAGGTACGCGCTGGCTACAGCCCCGGGTATCAATCGCCGGAGACGTTGTGGCATTACACCCATCCTTTCTAACTATTCTTTCCGATGACGCACAAAGCAAAATGGCTTCTATTTGCCCCGGCCGGTCTGGCCGTAATTGGTGCGGGCGCCAGCATGGTGCACTGGGCCGGCAGCCTGAAAGACCAGCAGGCCCCCACCTCGAAATGGCTGGCCGCCGGCACGGCCGCGCTAGTGGTTTTCAATGCGGGCATCAGCCTGTTTGGGCGCGGCGTGGTCGAAAAGGTGCTGCACGAAGTGCGCGAAAAACCCCAGCCGCACCAGAATTAGTCCTGTGCGACTTTTTAGGTGCAACGCAGGAAAAAAGCTCCAACAAAAAAAGACCCCGGCCGTGGCCGGGGTCTTTCTGGAAATACGGAAAGGAACAGTTCTTGGAAAGGACTATTCGGTTTTGGCTTCGGCTTTCTGGGTAACCTCTACCGTTTTGTTGCCTACTTTGTTGGCACCGCGTTTCACGGCGTGGCCGGTTTTCTTGGCGCCGCGCTTGATGGCGCTGCCGGTTTTGTGAGCTACGTTGCCCGCAGCGTCTTTGGTGTTATCGATGGCCTGGCCAGCGTTGGTTTTGCCGGTTTTGGTTACCACTTTGGTGGTGCCGTTGTCGCGTACTTTCACTTCGGTCGAAGGCGTAGTCTGGGCGAAAGCGGTGGTGGCGAATGCCGACAGGGCGAGGAACAGAGTTGCTTTTTTCATGGGTTTGTCAGAAAGAAAAAGGGTTTGTGGGGCCTTGTACGGCCCCCTTTAGCAAAGGTTATTGCTACTACCGTGCCACATTGACCAAGCTTGCCGCCAACTGCCAGCTGGGCGCTACGGCAGCAGCAACGAACTGTCGCCGTAGCTCAGGAAGCGATAATCGTGCGCCAGGGCGTGCTCGTACACCGCGCGCCAATCAGGCCCCAGCAGGGCGGCCACCAGCAGCAGCAGCGTACTCTCGGGCTGGTGAAAATTGGTGATGAGCCCCTGCACCAGCCGAATGCGGTAGCCGGGCGCGATAAGCAGACGCGTGCTGGCCTCCAGCGTGTCGGTGCCCCGGGCTTCGAGGTAGTTCAGCAAGGCTGTCAGCGCGGCCTCCGGGCTAATGCTGGCGGCGGCTTCGGCCTGCTCGTAGGGTTGCCACTGCGTCACGAGCAGCTCGCCGGTGGCATCTGGGTTTAGCAGCAAGCCGGCGCCCAGCCAGTACAGCGTTTCCAGGGTGCGCAGGCTGGTGGTGCCCACGGCGATAACCGGCCGCGGCCGGTGCGCCAGTAACTGGCGCAGCAGCGCCGCCGTCACAATAATGGGCTCGGTATGCATGGGGTGGTCGGCCATGCGCTCGGCTTTCACCGGCTGGAAGGTGCCCGCGCCCACGTGCAGCGTCACGTGACCGGTGGCGAAGCCGCGGGCTTGCAACTCGGTCAGGATTTCGGGGGTGAAGTGCAGGCCAGCGGTGGGCGCGGCTACGGCGCCTTCGGCAGCGGCGTACACGGTTTGGTAGCGCACGGCGTCGGCGGCGGTATCGGGCCGGTCGATGTAGGGCGGCAGGGGCAGGTGGCCGGCTGCGCGCAACACCTCGGCAAACGGCAACTCGGCCGGCTCCCAGCGGAAATCGATTAGGGCAGTACCGGCTTCCTGGGCCTGGCGCAAGGCGTGCAGCGTGGCCTTTATCCCCTCGGTGGTTTCAAATTCGAGGCTCACCGGGCCTTCCTTCCAGCGGCGACCGTTGCCCACCAGGCAGCGCCAGGTGCAGTGGCCGGTTTGCTGCAAGGCCAGCTCCAGGCTGCGGTGCGGGGCCACGGGCTCGAGGCAGAACAGCTCGACCTGACCGCCGGTAGGGCGTCGGGCCAGCAGCCGCGCCCGCACCACGCGGGTATCGTTGAAGATGAGCAGCGCCCCCGCCGGCAGTTCGCCGGGCAGGTCGCGGAAGGTTCGGTCGCTGATAACGCCGCTGCGGCTCACCAGCAGGCGGCTGGCGGCGCGGTCGGGCAGGGGCTCGGGCGCAATGCGGTTGGCCGAAAGCGGGTAGGTGAAATCGTGAATGGCAAGCTGGCGCGGGTCGGGGTTCATGCCGCAAAGGTCGGATTGGGAGTAGTTAAAAGTTGAGGGTTAAAAGTTAAAAAGCCCGCCTGACGATTCAGGCGGGCTTTTTAACTTTTAACCCTCAACTTTTAACTAGAGTCCACTACTTCCGGAACAGCAGCAGGTGCTGCTGCGGTAGCGTTTCAATGGAATCGGTCAAAATCAACCCTATGGCGGCCATTTCCTTGCGGGCCTGTCTAATGCTCATTTTGTGAATGCGCTTGATGGGCACGTTGGGGTCTTCGGCCCGGTACTCGACCAGCGCCAGGCGGCCGGTGCCGGGCCGCAGCGCCCGCCGGATGGCGCGGCCCATCTCGCGCGGATGGTCGAACTCGTGGTAGGCATCCACGATGAGCACCACGTCGACGCTGTCGGCCGGCAGGGCGGGGTTGGTGGTGCTGCCCAGCACCGGGCGCACGTTGCGGATTTTCAGCTTCTGCTTGTTTTCCTGCAGCGCGGCAATCATTTCGGGCTGAATGTCGACGGCCAGCACTTCGCCCCGCGGCACCCGCTTGGCCAGCTGAAACGAGAAAAAACCCGTGCCCGCGCCAATGTCGGCCACCACATCGGTCGTCTTCAGCTTCAGCTCGCGCAGCAACAGGTCGGTGCCTTCTTCCTGGCGGCGGCCGCTGCGCTCGAGCCAGCTGGCGCCTTCGTGGCCCATCACATGGGCAATCTGGCGGCCCAGGTAGTAGGTGCCGATGCCGTTGGGGTCGCGCGGGGCGGCGGTTTCGTAGCCGGTGGTATCGGCAGTGGCCACGGCGGTCGAGAGGCGGCGCTCGCCCACCAGCGAGGTGCGGCTTTCAACGGGCATCTGGGTGCAGCCAAAAGCCAGCAGGCCCATGCCCAAACCGATACCTACAACCCCAAAGGCCCGCTGCGGGGCCGCAAAACAATCATTCATACGAAGCGCAAGTAAGCACATTTGCTGGCCTCAACAACAGTCGGCGGCCGTGCGTTCAGCCACGGGCGGCGGGCGCCGACGACCATCAACCCGGCTTTTTAACCCGAAAAATTCCGCCTGAAAGTAGCCGAAACCGTATTGGGCCCGTAGAACCGCTAAATCAATTTATTACCCCTGCACCCATGAAAAACCACTTCTCCACTGTCAGTAAGCTAGTTGCCGCTGTCGTTTGCGCCCTCTCGCTGGGCAGCTGCAGCCGTGCCGAGTACGCCATGCTGCCCAAGGGCGCTTCGTACCACGGCGTAGCCCGGGCGGCTACGCCGGTTCCGGTAGCTCCGGCGGCTGCTGTTGCGCAAAACAAAACGCTTGCAGCGGCTCCGGCTCCGGTTGCTGCGTCCACTGCCCGCATTGCCCCGAAAACTGAAACTGCCGCAGCCCCGGTGCCCGCCGCAGCCACAGCGCCGGCTGCCAAATCGGTGGCAACCGAAACGCTGGTTACCAGCAACGCTGCCGTAGCTACTGCGCCGGCCGCCGCCCCCGTCAAGCTCAACCTGCTGCAGCGCATGGCCCTCAGCAAGGTGAGCAAGAAGCTCGAAAAGGCTTCCCACAAAACCACTTTCACCCGCCACGAAAACACGGCCAATACGGCGCGCCTCGACGGCAAGCTGCGCCAGGGCCTGATTCTGCTGCTGGTGGGCTTGCTCGTGGGCATCGTGGGCGGCGCTGTGGGCGGCACCATTGGCGGTATTATCGGCCTGTTGGGGCTTATTCTGGCCATCATCGGCATTGTGCTCATCATCCTCTACCTGCTCGACGAGTTGTAGGCCACCTGCCAGCTCCCGACTTCAAAAAAGCCCCGTTGCATACGCAGCGGGGCTTTTTTGATGAAACAACTTGAAGCTACATCGGGTCCACATCAGCCACGAGGCGGGCCTGGCGGAATTCCTTCTGGTCCTTCACCACATCCATCGCCTCGCAAATCAGCTGCTTGGCCTGCTTAAGCACGGTGTGGGCGCGGTCGAGCTTGATGGTGATTTCCTGCAGATAGAAATTACGAATCCGGAAGATGTAAGGGGCTTCGGGCCCCAGCACGGCGGCGCGGCCCAGGCGCTCCACCAGCTCCTGCGTGAGCAGAATAGCCGCCGCCTCGCCCACACTTTGGTCGATGTGCTTCACCGTCATTTTGATGATGCGCATAAACGGCGGGTAGCCGTGTTCGTGGCGCTGCACAATTTCATAGTTGTAGAACTCGAGGTAATCGTTGCGGATGACTTTGTCGAAAATCACCTGCGTCGGGTCGGCCGTCTGAATAATGACTTTGCCTTTTTTGCCCTTGCGCCCCGCCCGGCCGCTCACCTGCACAAACATCTGGTAGGCGCGCTCGTGCGCCCGGAAATCGGGGTAGTGGATGATGCTGTCGGCGTTGATGATGCCCACGAGGCTCACATTGGCAAAGTCGAGGCCCTTGGTCACCATCTGGGTGCCTACCAGCACGTTGGTGGCCTGCTTCTCGAAGTCGGCAATGATTTGCTGGTAGCTGTTTTTGGCGCGGGTGGTGTCCAGGTCCATGCGCTGGATGTTGGCCTGCGGGAGCATGATTTTGAGGTCGTCCTCAATCTTCTCGGTGCCGAAGCCCTGGGTTTTCACGGCGCGCGAGCCGCAGGCGGGGCACTTGGTCACCATGCTGTCGTGGTAGCCGCAGTAGTGGCAGCGCAACTCGTGGCTGTGCTTGTGGTAGCTCAGGCTCACGGCGCAGTTGGTGCACTTGGGTATCCAGCCGCAGTCCTGGCAGGCCACCACGGGCGCGTAGCCGCGCCGGTTCTGAAACAGAATCACCTGCTCCTTGCGGCCCAGCGTGCGCTCCACTTCGCCCAGCAAATCGGCGGTGAAGTGGTTGTGCATGGTTTTCTGCTCGCGGGCCTTGCGGGTGTCCACCAATTCAATATCGGGCATGCCGGCCTCGCCGAAGCGCTTGGTGAGCGAAACCAGTCCGTAGCGGCCCTGCTTGGCCTGGTAATAGGTTTCGACGGCCGGCGTGGCCGAGCCCAGCAGCGTTTTGGCGCCCTGGAAGTTGGCCATCATCAGGGCCACCTCGCGGGCGTTGTAGCGCGGGGCGGGGTCGTACTGCTTATAGCTCGATTCGTGCTCCTCGTCCACAATGATGAGAGCGAGGTTATCAAACGGCAAAAACACCGCCGAGCGCACGCCCACCACCACCTGAAACCGGCCCGAGAGCACGCCGTTCCATACCTCCACCCGCTCGTTGTCGGAGAATTTGGAGTGGTACACGCCCAGCCGTGAGCCAAATACGCGCATCAGGCGCGTCACTATCTGAGCGGTAAGAGCGATTTCGGGCAGTAAGTAGAGCACCTGCCCGCCGCCATCCATGGCCTTGCGAATCAGGTCGATGTAGATTTCGGTTTTGCCCGCGCCCGTCACGCCGTGCAGCAGCACGATTTCGCGCTCTCCGAAGTGGGCCATTATTTCATCGCGCGCCGTGGTCTGGGCTTCGGTGAGCGAGAAGTGCATCTGAATGGCGCCCTCGTTTTCGAGCGGAAAGCGGCTCACAATCTGGTCGAACTGCTCCAGCACGCCGTTTTTGATGAGCGTATTCACCGCCGAGGCCGAAAGGTGCGGGCTGCTGCTGAGGTAGGCTTTTTCGATGCCGGCCTGATTGGCGTGCTCGTTCTGGTACACGGGCACGCGCTGCATGTACTTCATCAGCACATCGAGCTGCTTGGGCTTGCTGGTGAGCTGCTCAAACAACTGCTCCAGCGAGGCTTCCGACACAAAATGATGCGCCAGCCGTACCTTCTTCACCACCTTGGGCGCGTACTTATCGGCCGTGTGCTCAAACAGGAAAATCACGTCCTTGTGCATCAAGGATTTGATAACCTTGTGGAAGGACGTGATGCCCAGCAGGTCGCCCACTTCGGTAAACGTCAAGGCTTTGCCATCTTCCACCACGCCCAGCGCATCCACAATCAGCTCCTCCTGCGCCGAAAGCGGGTATTCATTGTCCTCGCGCGAAAAGCCCGGGTGCAGCTGAATGCGCGACTCCGAGCTGAGCTTGAGCGCCGAGGGCAGCGCCGCGTTTATCACCTCGCCAATGGTGCAGAGGTAGTAGTCGGCCATCCAGCGGAACAGCTTGAGCTGCGGCTGCGTGACGACAGGGGCGTCGTCGATGAATTCGAGAATATATTTGGCCTGATACTCTTTGGGCGCGGTTTCGTGCACGGCCGCCACGATGCAGCTAAGCGTCTTTTTGGCGCCAAACTGCACGATGACCCGGCCCCCAATTACCACGTTGTCGTTCAGCTCGTACGGCACCCGATAAGTGTAGAGCCGGGGCAGCGGCAGGGGCAGAATAACGTCGGCAAACAGCGTCACCCGGTCGGGCGCGGGCACAGGGGCAGCAGCGGCGGGGGAAATAAAATCAAGCGTGAGACTCAAAACCGGAATAGCGTAGGGGCGGATAGTAAAGATAAGCCGGGCGCACGGGGTAATTGCGCGGCTGTAGCGTGAACTCTGCGAGTCCGCGTGTGGTGGGACAGTTCGATAAATATTCCAGCTACGCGCGGACTCGCAGAGTCCACGCTACAGCCTTACCGCAACCATGCTACAGCGCCGTCAGCGCGTCGGCCACGCCGTACACCGGGGCCTGGCAGGCGTAGTTGCGGCACACATGCACGGCCGTGCGCCCGTCTATGGACGTAGGCAGCAGCTTCAGCAACGGCAGGCCCGAGGCTTCTTCGGTGCCGGCCAGCACCGTATCAAACAGAAATTTGCGGCTGATTTCCTCCCGAAATTCCTCCACGTCCGGGCCTTGAATAGCAATTTCGGCCCCAGGCCGCAGCAGCGCCGCGTAGAGCGAGGCCCAGTTGGTGAGGTGCTGCGGCTCTTTCACCACGAGGTGGCGCAGCTGCAACAGCATTTCTACCGCTAAATCGGTGTAATGCGCCTTTTCGAGGTGGCGGCCCAGACGGCGCAGGTTGTGCGCCATGATGGAATTGGAAGCCGGAATCACATTATCGAACAACTCTTTTTTGCGGGCAATGAGCGGTTCGGCGCGGCTGTCTGTATAGAAAAACAGCGTTTCGGCCGGGTCGAAGAAATTGGCCAGCACGTATTCGGTCAGCACTTCGGCCTCGCGCAGCCACTTTTCGGCGAAGGTTACTTCGTAGAGGCTGATGTAGGCCTGAATAACCAGGGCATAATCTTCCAAAAATCCGTTAATGCTGGCGCGGCCGTCTTTACAGGTCCGGAACAGGCCCGCCCCGTCGCGCAGGTTGGCTTCGATGAAGCGGGCGTTGTGCTCGGCCATCACCAGGAATTCGGGCTCGCCGAAGGCCCGGTAGGCATCCGTCAGGCCTTGCAGCATCAGCGCATTCCAGCCGGTGAGGACTTTATCGTCGAGGCCGGGGCGCACGCGGGTAGCGCGCACAGCCATTATTTTCTGCTTCCAGCCCGCTACCAGTTCGGGCAGCACACCGGGCGCCAGCTGGTGGGCAGCGGCAAACGCCTCGTCGGTTTCGCGGCGGTGCAGGATGTTGCGGCCGTGCTCCCAGTTGCCGGCGGCCGTGCAGTTGTAGTAGTCGGAAAACAGCGGCTCCTCATCGCCCAGAATCTGGCGCAGTTCCTCTTTCGTAAAAACGTAGAATTTACCTTCCTCACCCTCGCTGTCGGCATCGAGCGATGAGTAAAAGCCACCCTCGGCATTCGTCAATTCCAGTCGGATGAATTCGATGGTATCATACACCGTTTCCCGAAAAAGTTCGTCCTGCGTTAGCTGAAAAGCTTCGCTGTAGAGGCTCACCAGTTGGCCATTATCATACAGCATCTTCTCAAAATGCGGAGCCAGCCACTCGCCATCCACCGAGTAGCGGGCGAAACCGCCGTGCACCTGGTCGTAAATGCCGCCCCAAGCCATTTCGCGCAGCGTCAGTACCGCCTGTTCCAATACCGCTTTGCTGCCGCTGATGGCGTGCGCCCGCAGCAGAAACCGCCAGATGCTGGGCATCGGGAATTTCGGGGCGCGGTTCATGCCGCCGCGCTCGCGGTCAAAATTCGTGCTTAGGTTGTACACCAGCAGCTTGAATTCCTCCTCGGAAACGCCGGCCGGGCCGGTTTCGGGGGCTACGCCGATGGCATTCAGCGCCGTATAATCGGCTTCCTGGGCGGCATTGCGGTTGTGGCCGCCGTATTTGGCCAGCTCACTCTTGCCAATTACCTCCATAAACCGCTCGGCCGACTGCTCCAGCTCGGCGCGGTGCTCGCCGGCGTAAGCCTGGCCGATGTTGGTCAACAGCTTGGTCCAGTTGCCCTGCGGGAAGTAGGTGCCGCCGTAAAAAGGCTTCGCATCCGCCGTCAGAAACACGTTCAGCGGCCAGCCGCCCTGCAGGCCCATGGCGTGCAGTGCATCCATGTAAATCTGGTCCACGTCGGGCCGCTCCTCGCGGTCGACTTTAATGCAGACGAAATGCGCGTTCATCACCGCCGCCACGGCCTCGTTCTCAAACGACTCGCGCTCCATCACGTGGCACCAGTGGCAGGCCGCGTAGCCGATGCTCACCAGAATGGGCTTCTGCTCGGCCTGAGCGCGGTTTAGCGCCTCGGTGCCCCACGGGTACCAATCCACCGGGTTGTGGGCGTGCTGTTGCAGGTAAGGGCTGGTTTCCTGAGCAAGGCGGTTGGTATGCGAAGCAGCGTGGGCCATAAACGGATGGAGTAGGGGAGGTACTGAAACACCAAACCCGGCGAAAAAGGCCGGGCTTGGGAAGGAATTAACGCAAGAGGCCGAATATCAGCCGCAAATTCTGTTAGCCTACGAAGCTGACTTTTTCGACGCCTTCGCTTTTGCACCGTCGGCTTTAGCCGGCGCGGCAGCCTTGGCCACTTTCGGGGCGGCCTTTTTCGCGGCTGGTTTTGGAGCAGTTTTGGGTGCGGCGACCGGTTGCTCGGCGGCTGCCGCGGCGGTTTTGACCGCCTTCGTGGGCGCTTTCGGCGATGCCTTTGCTGCGGCAGCTGCTTTTGGCGCTGGTTTCGCAGCAGTGGTTTTTGCGGCCGGTTTTACCGCCGGGGCTGCTGGTTTAGGGCTTGCCGGGGCTTTTCGAGTCGATTTCGCCGTAGCCGGCTGGCTGGCTGCTGCAGGTTGCGGGGCCGCTACAACCGGCTTCGGAACAGTTGCTGAAGCAGCTTTAGTGGTTGCCGGCGCTTTGGCTACGCCTTTCTTGGTGGCAGCTTTAGCGGTAGTCGCCGCCGTGGGAGCTGCAAAGGCAGCTGTTGCGGCTTCCGGCGTTACTTCCGGGGTAGCAGCAGCTTTGGCCGCCGCCTTGCTCACTTTGGCTTTTTTCACCGGCTGGGCAGCATTCAGGGGCAGTGCTTCAGCCGTAGCTGCCGAAGTCGCTGGAGCTTGCGGGGCAGTCGGCGCGGTTGGGCTTTCAGCCTCAGCCGCCGGTGTAGTCGCTGAAGGCGCTTTCGTACCGCGTCCTTTAGATGTGACCGGCTTAGCCGGCGAAGCTACCCGGCTGGCTTTCACCGGAGCAGTAGGCTCAACCAACGAAGCCGATGAGCCCATAAGCCGTCCAGCCGCTACCTGCGTGCGCACCACCGAGGCATCCATCACCGGAATCACCGGCGTGTCAACGTCTGGTTTCACTGTGCGCCCGCCCACCATTGCCCGGCTCTTGCGCTTCGAGGGCTTTGCGGCCTTTGGTGCAACTGGCATTGCGACTTGGCCGGATTCCGAAGCCGAAGTATCCGACGGGGCCGATACCAATACCACCGGCGTCGCGGCCACGGCACCAGCTACGCCAGGTACTGGCAACGTCGCTACGGGCTCAGCCTGCGGCCGACGATTATCGCGCTGGTTATCGTTGCGGGCCGCATTCAGGGTTTCCTGGTCTACAACTGCCTCTACTGCCCCGCGCGGAGCAGCAATCAGCGTGGCGCTCTGGTCAGTTTCTCCCGATTCAGGCATCGCGGGACGGTTGCCTTTTTTCTTCTTGCGATTCCGGTTTTTACGCGAAGATGAGACCGGTACCGACTGCTCCGAATCAGCCGTTGCTTCAGTCGAAGCAGCTGAGTCTTCAGAGGCTTCGGCGGTAGCATCCATCGCCGGAATTGCTGGGGCGGCAAACAGTGGCACTCGAGCTATGCCCCGGCCACCCTCGTGCCGGTCACGGCGCGGTTCCCGTCCCTCGGCAGCGGTCGTTGGGGTTTCCGGCACTGGTGCAACAGTTGCTGTGTTGCCAGCGGCTAGGGCAGCGGCTTCCAAAGCTGCTTCTGCTGCTGGTAGCTGGCCTTCGTTCAGGCCCATTTCGGCGGCTAGCCGCAATGCATGCTTGCGCGCCGTGCGCTTGGCACCGCCCCGCGAGCGGCGTTTCTTCTTGCGGCCCGCTTCCAAAGCTGCCGCATCAGCGGCTGCATCGGGAGCCCCCACAGTAACTTCCGGAGCCGAAGCCACCGGCGCTAAATTAACCGAAGCCAATTCCGTAAGGAAGGGCTGCTGAACAAATTCATCCGCTTCGCCAAAGCTGGCGGCCTGAAACTGCTCGATTTCGCTGGGCTGCACGGCCTGGCCCTTGCCGCGGCCATCGCGCCGCCCACGCTCGGGCCGTGCCGCTCGCTGCGCCCGGAATTCTTCCGGCGACAAGCGCGGCGGACGGCCGGAATTAGCAGCAGACGGTTCCGTATGAGCCGCGTCGTTGGCGGAAATTGCTGTTAGCGGAGAAGTAGCCACAGCAGACGCGCCTTCGCCAATATCAATCCGCTCCTCATCGTCCTCCGGCTCCGGTACAGGCGCAGGCTGAACAGGCAGGGGCAGGGCGTCCAGACGGGCGCGCACGGTACGCAACTCATCAGCCACATCGATTTTGCGCAAGCTAAGCTGCTCCAGCTTTTCGCGGGTGCTTTCCAGAAACTGACGGTGCTCGGGCGCGCCTTCGTGCAGCGGGCGATGGCCCAGCGACTGCCGCACCGCCGTCCACTCCTTGCGGAAGCGGCCGAAATCGGCATCGAAATACGTGCGGGCAAACTTGTCCCAGATGTAATCCTCGGCCACTTCCGATGGATGCAGCATATCGGCCGCGTAAAAGCGGTAGTCGCGCAGGTCATCAGTCAGCAGCTCGAACGCCGGGAAGTAGGCCACGCCTGGCAGCAAATCACTCACAATGTGCGTCGCCACGCGCAGCACCGACTTGCTCACCGAATTCAGCGGCAGCGTGTCTTTCAAATGCCGTACCGGGCTCACCGTCAAAACGAAGCGCAAATCAGGGTTGATGCGACGCAGGTAAGCGTGCGTCTCAGCCAGGGCGTTGATGATTTCATCCGGCGTCAGCAGTTCGCGCACGAACAGGTCAGCGGGCTGCTTGTGGCAGTTGCTCACCAGCTCGCCGGTTTCGCGCAGGCGGTAGGCCCAGGCGGTGCCCAGCGTTAGCAGCACGAGGTCGGTGTTGCGCAGGAATTCGCCCGTCTGGCGCACCACTTCCTGAATGTATTGGAGCAATTCCACCGGCGAGTCGGCGCCCACGCTGCCGTGCAGGTCGTAGCTCTGCCAGCGGCCGCGGGCCTGCACCAAGTGCTGCTGCCAGTCCACTTCCTCGCCAGCGGCCGCGCGCAGCAACCGCGCCAGCGCCAGCGGCTGAAACACGGTGCCAAACGGATTCACCCGCGTTTCTACCTTGTGGGCCGCCAGCCGCGCGCCGATGCTGTCGGCGAAGCACGAGCCCATCGTCAGCACCCGCGCCGTGCGCGGCAGCTGCCCGGCGGCCGGGGCAATTGTCAATTCAGTTCTAAACATTAAAGCAAAAATAGCCCGTAACCGGGCACGCGCCCGAAAACCGGAATAAAAAAAGCCCCGCCAGCAGGCGGGGCTTTCTCAATCGAGCGAAGAAACCGAAACTACTCGGCTACTACGCGGAAGTTAATCGTGTGCTTCACTTCCTTGTGCAGGTTAGCCGTAGCGGTGTAGTCGCCAGCCGAAGTCGGCTCCTGGTCGAACGACAAACGCTTGCGGTCGATGTCCACACCCTTGGCTTTCAGCGCTTCGGCCAATTGCAGGGTGGTTACGCGACCAAAGATTTTGCCGCTCTCGCCCACCTTGGCGGGGATTTCCAGCACCATGCCACCAACCTGGTCAGCAATGGCCTGGGCGTCACCTTTGATTTTGTCGGCTTTGTGAGCGGCCTGGCGCACGTTCTCGGCCGTGATTTTCTTGTTCGTCTTGTCGGCCAGCATGGCCAGACCCTGCGGCAGCAGGAAGTTACGGCCGTAACCCGATTTCACGGTCACGATGTCGTTCTTGTACCCGAGGCCCTTAACGTCGTCTTTGAGGATGATTTCCATGTCGGAGAGAATTAGGAATTATAAATTATGAATTATAAATGCCAGACCAAATAAATCGGCCCAAGCATTAACATTTATAATTTATAATTCAAAATTTATAATTTATTTCAAAGCGTCGGCTACGTACGGCATCAGGGCGAGGTGGCGGGCCTTAGCGATAGCCTGGGTCACTTTGCGCTGGAATTTCAGGCTGGTGCCGGTGAGGCGACGGGGCAGCACGCGGCCCTGTTCGTTCACAAACTTCAGCAGGAAGTTCGGGTCTTTGTAGTCCACGTACTTAATGCCGTTCTTCTTGAAGCGGCAGTATTTCTTGCGGTTGTCCTGGGGCTTGTTGTTAGCCGACCGGTCGTTGTTGCGGTTGAATGCGGGAGATGCCATTGTCGATGCTGGATTATTGGGCTACGGCTTCGGTTTCCTTGGCAGCCTTCTGCTGGTTCATTTCGCCGTTGCGGCGGCGGGTGTTGTACTCTACGGCGTGCTTATCGAGCACGGTCGTGAGGAAGCGGATTACGCGCTCATCGCGACGGAATGCCAGTTCGAGTACGTCCACGATGTTGCCTTCGCCAGTGTAAGACAGGCAGAAGTAGTAGCCCGTGCTTTTCTTTTGAATCGGGTAAGCCAGCTTGCGCAGGCCCCAGGCTTCGGTGGATAAAAGGGCGGCGCTATTTTCCTTAAGCACCTGAGTGAACTTCTCGACCGTTTCTTGCACCTGGCTCTCGTTCAATACGGGAGTCACGATGAAGACCGTCTCGTAATTTCTTTGTTCCATTACGATGGGGGTGAATTGGGGGTGATAAAAATTGATTGGGGCGCAAAGGTACTGACTTTCCGGCACATTGCCAAGGCCCGCGTTGGTATTGGTGGTATTCAGCCAACCAGCATGGATGGTCATGCTGGCCATCTTTACTCGCTTGACCAATACTGCTCGGAATGGCTACCTATATATAAGGTGTCGGCGGCCGACAGCGAAACAGAAAAAAGCCCGCCTAAATCTGCAGCTGTCACCAACAAAAGCTCACGTCGCTAGTTCCGATTCAGGGCTTTCAAAATCACCGGCTAACCTGTTGCCAAACCCGCCGTTTCGACGCCGTTGCTACAGCGAAAAGTAGCGTCGCGAAGTGGATGAAAGCCAGCCGGGAGGCCGCGCGCAACGGGGATTACCCCCCGGAAATTGTACCCCATTTTTTGCCGCCTACGAATCCTGACCTACATTTGTGGCCTTGAAATGCCCCTAGCGTTTCGCTTTACCCTCTATTTTTCTATGAAGAGCCTTCGACTCCGCTCGTTACCTCATCTGATGCTGGCGCTGGTGCTCACGTTTGCTGGCATCCAGCAGGCTGCCGCCCAGGATGCCGCCACGGTGAAAACGCAAGGGGTAGTACCCGGCGCTACTGCTGCCGCTACTCCCGCAACTGCTACGGCCCCGGCTGCCGCGCCCGCTGGTGGCGATGCCGCCGCTATTGCCGCCGGTGATGCCTTGTTCAAAGGCAACTGCGCCCAGTGCCACGCCGTGAACGAGCAGGTAGTTGGTCCGGCCCTCGCTGGCATCACCAAGCGCCGCCCCATTTCATGGCTTATTCCTTGGGTGAAGAACTCGAGCAAAGTGGTGGCCAGCGGCGACGACTATGCCGTAGCTCTTTTCAACAAGTTCAACAAGCAGCAAATGCCTTCGTTCGCACTGTCGGACAAGGAAATCACCTCGATTGTTGCTTACGTAACTTCACAAGAAGGCGCGGGTCCGGTAGCAAAAGACCCGACCGGCGGTGTGACGAAAGAGAATGCTGCTGCTGCTGATGGCGCTGACGCCGGTTCCGGCAAATACGTTGACATTCTCCTTATTGTATTGGTAGTAGTGCTGATTGTGCTGGTGGTAACGCTAGTAATCATTGGCAACCTGATGCGTGATGTGCTGCGCGGCCGCAAGGACCTCGACGGCCGCGATGTGGAGATTCTGGAGCAGCGCTTCGACTGGAGCAAGTTCTACCGCTCGCCCGTGCTGCGTGGTATTGTGGGTGTCGTTTTCGCCCTCGTTTTACTTTATGAAGGTGTGCAGAGCGTAATGGCCGTGGGACTGACCCAGGGTTACCAGCCTACGCAGCCCATTGCTTTCTCGCACAAGCTGCACGCCGGCGAGCACCAGATTAACTGCGCCTACTGCCACACCTCGGTGTACAAGAGCAAGTCGGCCAACATTCCTTCGGCCAATATCTGTATGAACTGCCACTCGCAGATTAAGACGGAGTCGCCCGAAATTAAGAAAATCTACCGCGCCATCGAGCGCAAGCAGCCCATTCAGTGGGTGCGCATCCACAACCTGCCCGACCTGGCCTACTTCAACCACTCGCAGCACACGCAGGTAGCCGGCCTCCAGTGCCAGACCTGCCACGGCCCCATCCAGAACATGGAAGTGGTATACCAGTACTCGGCCCTCACCATGGGCTGGTGCATCAACTGCCACCGCGAGATGCCCCTCAACACCAAGGATAACAAGTACTACGACAACCTCGTGAAGCTGCACGACACCAAGAATGGTGGTGCCCCCTTCACCGTATCGTCGAACGGCGGTACCGAGTGCTCGAAGTGCCACTACTAAGCCATTGATTTCGGTAGGGAGTACTGGGTAGTCAGTATTCTTGCCTACCCTCGCTAATTACTGACTACCCAATACTGATTACTGATTACCCCTCCAAATGAAGTACTGGAAAGGAATTGAGGAACTGGAAAGCGCCCCGGAGTTCATGCAATCGGCCTTTGCCGAGTTCATGCCGGTAAAGGAAAGCCACGAGAGCAGCGATGCCACCTCGGCTCCCCGCCGCGATTTCCTCAAACTGATGGGCTTTGGCGTTGGCGCTGCGGTGCTGGCCTCGTGCGAAACGCCGGTGAAAAAGGCGATTCCGTACCTGAACAAGCCCGAAGAAGTTGACCCGGCGATTTCGAACTTCTACGCTTCCACCTACTTCACGGGCGCCGACTATAACGCCGTGCTGGTGAAGGCCCGTGACGGTCGGCCGATTAAGCTCGAAGGCAACCCCGAGTCGCCCATCACGAAAGGTGGTTTGTCGGCTCGTGCCCAAGCTGCTGTTTTGAGCCTCTACGACGGTGGCCGCCTGCAGCACTTCGCCATCAAAGGCAAGCAGGCTGACATGAAGCAGGTAGACCGCGAGATTCGCGAGAAGCTCGCCGGTGCCGGCCGCATTGCCATCGTGTCGCACACGATTATCAGCCCCAGCACGAAGAAGGCCATTGCCGAATTCACGGGCCGCTACCCCAACACCACGCACGTGATGTACGACGCGCACTCGGCTTCGGCCCTGTTGCAGGCGAACGGCGGCGTGGTACCGGGTTACGATTTTAGCAAAGCCAACGTCATCGTGAGCCTTGGCGCCGACTTCCTCGGCACCTGGATTTCGCCGGTGGAGTATGCCAAGCAGTACATCGTAAACCGCAAGGTGAGCCGCGACAAGAAAACCATGTCGCGCCATATTCAGATTGAAACGGCCCTCTCGCTGTCCGGCTCCAACGCCGACGTACGTATTCCGGTGAAACCGTCGGAAATGGGTGCCGCTGCCCTTACCATCTACAACCACGTAGTAAACGGCGCTGGTGCCGACACGAAAACGGCCATCGGCAAAGCTGCTGCTGAACTGAAAGCTGCTGGCAGCGCTGGCCTGATTGTTTCGGGCTCGAATGACCCAGCCGTGCAGACGCTGGTAACGGCCATCAACCAGGCGCTGGGCAACGGCGGTACCACCACCGGTGGCGCCCCGAGCAACCTGCGTCAGGGCGACGACGCTCGCATGACCGCGCTGGTGAACGACATGAACGCCGGGGCCATTGGCGCGGTGATTTTCTACAACGCCAATCCGGTTTACAACCACCCGCTGGGTGCTAAAGTGAAGTCGGGCATTGCCAAAGTAGGCCTCACGATTTCGCTCAACGACCGTCTCGACGAAACCGGCAGCCTCTGCCAGTACGCCGCGCCCGATAGCCACTGGTTGGAATCGTGGAACGACTTCGAGCCCAAGCGTGGCTACCTGAGCCTCGCGCAGCCGGTAATTACGCCGCTGTTTGCCACCCGCCAGGCGCAGGAAAGCCTGTTGCATTGGGCTGGCAACAACACCACTTACTACAAATACCTGCGTGCCAACTGGCGCGCCGTTACGCCTACCGATGCTGCCTGGGATAAGGCTGTGCACGATGGCGTAATGATGGGTTCGGCCCTGCCCGCCGCTCCGGCCATGACCGGCATGAGCGCTGCCGCCGCTGCTTCGCAGCTCGGCGCTGGTGCCAAAGCTTCGGGCGTGGAGCTGGCCCTGTACGAGAAAGGTGGCCTGAGCGCTGCCGGTACCGAAGCCAACAACCCCTTCCTGCAGGAATTGCCCGATGCTATTTCGAAAGCTACCTGGGGCAACTACGTGGCCGTGCCGCGCAAGATGGCCATCGAGCAGAAGTGGGAGCAGGGTGACGTGCTGAAAGTAACCGCCAATGGCTACAGCATCGAGCTGCCCGTGCTCATTCAGCCCGGTCAGACCAATGGTACGGTGAGCATCGCCCTCGGTTACGGCCGTACGCTGGCAGGCAAAGCCGGCGATAAAGTAGGGGAGAACGCCGCCCCGCTGGCCATGACGGCTAACGGCGGCATCCAGTACCAGAACGTGGTGACGCTGGAGAAAACCGGTGCCACTTCGCCCATCGCCCAGACTCAGACGCACCAGACGCTGATGGACCGCCGCCCGGTGGTACAGGAAAGCACGCTGGCGCAGTATGTGAAAGACCCCAAGAAGGTAACCGAGTACGAGAAGATTGCCACGCCCGACGGGCTGGAGGCTCCCAACAAGGTGTCGCTGTGGCAGGACTACCAGTACAACAACCACCACTGGGGCATGGCCATCGACCTGAACTCGTGCATTGGCTGCGGCTCGTGCGTGGTAGGTTGCCAGACCGAAAACAACACCGCCGTAGTAGGCAAGCAGCAGGTAATTAACCGCCGCGAGATGCACTGGATGCGCATCGACCGCTACTACAGCTCCGACGCCCATAAGAGCGACTTCGACACCAAAGGCAAGGTGGCCACTTACGCCGCCATGGAAGACCCCTCGGAAAACCCGCAGGTTATTTTCCAGCCGATGATGTGCCAGCAGTGCAACCACGCTCCCTGCGAAACGGTGTGCCCGGTACTGGCTACCACGCACAGCTCGGAAGGTCTCAACCAGATGACCTACAACCGTTGCATCGGCACGCGCTACTGCGCCAATAACTGCCCGTACAAAGTGCGTCGCTTCAACTGGTTCTCGTATTACTCGAACGAGAAGTTCGAAGTAGTGAACGGCCACATGTTCACCGACCTCGGCCGCATGGTGCTGAACCCGGACGTAACCGTACGTGCTCGCGGTGTGATGGAGAAATGCTCATTCTGCGTACAGCGCATCCAGCTCGGCAAGCTCGAAGCCAAGAAGCAGAAGCGTCGTCCGAAAGACGGCGAGATTGTAACCGCCTGCGCCCAGTCGTGCCCCACCGAAGCCATCGTGTTCGGTGATATGAAGGACCCCAACAGCCGCATCAGCCAGCTGCTGCGCCGCGAAGACGGAGAGCGCGCTTTCCACTCGCTCGACTCCATCAACGTGCAGCCGAACGTGACCTACCTGACGAAGATTCGCAACGCCGAGTCGGAATTTTTTGCCCCCGAAGTAGAAGCCTAATTATCCTCTTATGCAGCACGTATCAGCCATACGCGAGCCGCTCGTAACCGGCGGTAAGACGTTACACGACGTCACGCAAGACATCTGCTACCAGGTCGAAGCCAAACCCAACCTGCGTTGGATGGCCGCCCTGAGCGTGGCCCTGTTTTTCCTGGGGGTATTCTTCTACTCCGTTTACCGCACTGTTTGGTACGGCATCGGCGAGTGGGGCCTGAACAAGACCGTAAACTGGGCCTGGGACATCACCAACTTCGTGTGGTGGGTAGGTATCGGCCACGCCGGTACGCTGATTTCGGCGGTACTGCTGCTGTTCCGTCAGAAGTGGCGGAGCTCCATCAACCGTGCGGCCGAAGCCATGACCATCTTCGCCGTAATCTGCGCCGCCATGTTCCCGGTGCTGCACATGGGCCGTCCGTGGTTGGCATTCTACGTTTTCCCGTTCCAGAACACGCTGGGCTCGCTCTGGGCTAACTTCAACTCGCCCCTGTTGTGGGACGTGTTTGCCATCTCGACCTACTTCACCGTGTCGCTGGTGTTCTGGTACATCGGTCTGATTCCTGACTTCGCTTCGATTCGGGACCGTGCCAAAGGCCCCATCGCCAAGTTTAGCTACTCCATGCTGAGCTTCGGGTGGAAGGGTTCGGCCAAAGCTTGGTCGCGTTACGAAACTGTTTCGCTGATTCTGGCCGGTGTTTCGACCCCGCTCGTACTCTCGGTACATACCATCGTATCGATGGACTTTGCTACCTCGGTGGTGCCGGGCTGGCACACCACCATCTTCCCGCCCTACTTCGTGGCTGGTGCTATCTTCTCAGGATTCGCCATGGTGCTTACCCTGATGCTGATTACCCGCGTGGTGTTCCGCCTCGAAGACTACATCACGCTGGAGCACATCGCCCTGATGAACAAAATCATGATGGTAACCGGCTCCATTGTGGGCGTGGCTTACATCACGGAGTTCTTCATCGCCTGGTATTCACAGGTAGAGTTCGAGCAGTACGCCTTCATCAACCGCGCTACCGGTCCTTACTGGTGGTCGTACGCTGCCATGATGACCTGCAACGTGATTACGCCGCAGCTGGTATGGTTCCGTCGCGTGCGCTATAGCATTGGCCTCACCTTCATCCTGTCCATTATTGTGAACATTGGTATGTGGTTCGAGCGCTTCGTAATCATCGTGACCTCGCTGCACCGCGACTACCTGCCGTCGAGCTGGGCCATGTTCTCGCCCTCGATTATTGATATCGGTCTGTACGTGGGTACCCTCGGCCTGTTCTTCACGCTGTTCCTGCTCTTCGCCAAGTTCTTCCCCGTGATTAACATGGCCGAAGTGAAGACCATCCTGAAGTACACCGTCGACAACGGCCCGACTTACAACCCCGAGAAAGCGGCTCACGCCCACGCTCATCAACCTGCCATCCACGGGGCCCCCGCCTCGGCTCCCGTAACCTACAACCAGCATGACTAAGCAATTCGCCCTCGGCATCTTCGACGACGAAGACGTGCTGCTGCACGCCGTGGAAAATGTGCGCGCCGCCGGCGTGAAAATCTACGACGTATTCTCGCCCTACCCCGTGCACGGCATCGACGATGCCCTCGGCATCGAACGTTCGCGCCTACCCATCGCCGCCTTCTTTTTTGGCATGACGGGCTTAGCCTTTGCGCTGTGGATGCAGATTTACATGCTGGGCTTCGACTGGCCGATGATTATCGGTGGTAAGCCCCACATCGGCCTGCCGGCTTTCGTGCCAGTAGCGTTTGAATTGACCGTGTTCTTCACCTGCCACGGCATGGCCATCACGTTCTTCACCATCACGGGCCTGTACCCGCGCTTCAAAACTCCGGTAATGGATGTGCGTGCTACTGACGACAAGTTCGTAATGGCCATCGAACTGGATGAAACCAGCTCGCAGTTTCCTCGGCTGACCCAACTGCTCCGCGACAACGGCGCTTCGGAAGTCAACCAAAAAGAAATGACCCACTAGTAATGACGCATCCGCTGACCCTGAGCCTGCGCGTTTCGGCGCTGCTGCTGTCCCTGGGACTGGCCACTACGGCCTGCACCCACGACGGAAACGACCCCGGCGTGGAATACGCCCCGGAGATGTACGAATCTATTCCGTACGACCCCCTGAGCCAGACCCACTTCAATCCGGTCAACTCGTTTGGTATCAACGAGCGTACCCCTGCCAACGGCACCGTGCCCCGCGGCAAACTCAACTACTTCGACCACATTCCGAAGGACAGCGTGGGTATTGCCGAGCGCACGCTCCGCAACCCTTATGCTTACACCAAGGCTAACCTGGAAGAAGGCAAAGTGCTTTACACGCGCATTTGCTCGCACTGCCACGGTGAGCAAGGCGACGGCCAGGGAGCCGTGGGCCTGAAGTTCAAAGGTGTGCCGAATTACTCGGCCGGCGCCTATAAGACGATGAACGATGGTCACATTTACCACGTCATCGAATGGGGCCGCAACCGCATGATGCCCCACGGTTCGCAGGTTAACCCAGAGGAGCGTTGGAAAATCGCCATGTATGTGCGCGTACTCCAGCGTGGCGAAGGCCCGGACGCTTTGAGCAAACTCGTTGCCAAAGGCCCGACCAGCACTGTTACTAGCGACTCGACTGAAACTAAAGACGCCGCCAATACCGCTCCGGTAGGGCAGGCCCAGGCCGGCACCGGCTCGGAAACGCCCGGCGAAGGCAAAACCAAAGCAACCAACGGCACCTCCAACTAACGCACTATGGCAACTCTGACGCACCACGAAAGCGCCACGGCTGAACAGCTCGTCGTTACGGATGGCGCCCGTAAAACTTTTATTGCCATTATCGCTGCCGGCGTATTGCTCCTCATCGTGGGCATCCTGGCACAGGTAATGGGCTGGGGCGCGGCCGAGCACGGCGAAGCGGCCGGCCATGCGGCGGCTGCTCACGGCGCGGCGCACGAAGAAGGACACTCCGTCCTCATTAAGCGCCTGATTGTAAGCCTCTGGCACAGCAACTTATTCTTCCTCGGCGTTTCCACGGTTGGTACCGTGTTCATGGCCATTAACTACGTGGCTTACGCCGGCTGGTCGGTTATGGTAAAGCGCATCTCGGAAGCCCTAAGTGCCTGGGTAATTCCCGGTGGCGTGATTATGCTGATTGTGTTCCTCGTGGGCCGTCAGGATATTTTCCACTGGACGCACGACGGCATTATGGACCCCAAGTCGGAGCACTTCGACGCCATCATCAAGGGCAAAGAAGGATTCCTCAACCTGCCTTTCTACGTGATTCGCATGGTGAGCTACCTCGTTATCTGGGGTGTGTTCAGCTGGAAGCTGCGTCAGCTCTCGCTGGCCGAAGACCTGAACGGCGGTACCTATTGGTTCCACAAAAGCATCACGGCTTCGGCCTTGTTCCTCGTGCTCTACGCCGTGACCTCGTCGATGTCGGCTTGGGACTGGGTAATGTCGGTTGACACGCACTGGTTCAGCACCATGTTCGGCTGGTATGTATTCGCTTCGTGGTGGGTATCGGGCATTGCTGCCATCGCCCTCACGGCCATTTTCCTGAAACAAAACGGCTACCTGCGGGCTTTGAACGCCAGCCATATCCACGACTTGGGCAAGCTGATGTTCGGCTTCAGCATCTTCTGGACTTACGTGTGGTTTGCGCAGTTCATGCTGATTTGGTACGCCAACCTACCTGAAGAAGCAGTGTACTTCAACCAGCGCCTCGGCGGGTTCGAAGGCCGCTACACCTTCATGTTCTTCTTCAACATCGCCATCAACTTCGTTTTCCCCTTCCTGGGCCTGATGACGCGCGATGCCAAGCGCCAGATGATTATCATGAAAATCGTGGCCATCGCCATTCTGTGCGGTCACTGGTCCGACTTCTATTTGATGCTGATGCCGGCAACTTTGCGCGGCGAGAATGGGTTCTTGATTGAGATTGGCATTGCCGCCATTTTCCTCGGCGCTTTCCTGATTCTGTTCACCCGCCGTCTGGCTTCGGCCTCGCTGGTGCCCGTGAATCACCCCTTCCTCGATGAGAGTGTGCACCACACCACCTAAGGTTTAGATTTCAGTAATCGGTTTGAGGCATTTTAGCTTCAGCTGCTTACCGGATACACAGTACTTACTACTAACAATTCAATGACTGCTCTAACCATTTTACTGGTGCTGGTGCTGCTGTTGGTCGTGTTCGGCCTGCTGTTTCGCTTGCAGATATTTACCTCGATTTTCTCGGGCTCTTTCACCCGCGACATCGGCGTTAGCAATAGCGTGAATGCTATTCTGATGATGGTGTTTCTGGTGGTGGGCGGTGCCTGGTTCGCTTATTCGTTTGTTGAGAATTTCAACAAAATGAACCCGCCCATTGCTTCCGTGCATGGCCATAAGATGGAAACCATGTTCTGGACCACAATGGCGGTGATTGGGGTCGCTTTCGCCATCACGCAGATTCTGTTGTTCTGGTATGCTTACAAATACCAGCACAAGGATGGCCGTCGGGCATACTTCTTTGCCCACAACAACAAGATTGAGGTTATCTGGACCATCATTCCGGCCATCGTAATGGCTTCGCTGATTTTCGCTGGCTGGAAGGCCTGGACGCGCATTACTGGTCCTGCTCCGAAGAACTCGGTAGTGGTAGAAGTAATGGGCAAGCAGTTCAACTGGCTCGTGCGTTACCCCGGCCGCGACATGAAGCTGGGCGTGATTAACTACCGCATGATTGATGCCGTGAACGAGTGGGGCTTCGACCTCAGCGATAAGTCGGCACAAGATGACTTCACGACCAACGAAATCCACGTGCCCAAGGGCGTGCCGGTACTGATTAAGATTCGCTCGCGCGACGTACTGCACGCCGTGTACATGCCGCACTTCCGCGTGCAGATGTATGCGGTGCCTGGTATGCCGACCCGCTTCTGGTTCACGCCCACCACCACGACCGACGAGATGCGTGCCAAGCTGGGCAACCCCAAGTTCAACTACGAACTGGCTTGCAACCAGCTGTGCGGCGGCAGCCACTTCGCCATGAAAGCTACGGTGATTGTGGACGAGCCCGACGACTATCAGAACTGGTATGCCGCGCAGCAGTCGTTCACGCAGAAGAACCCCGATGTGATGGCCGCTTTCAAACAGAAAGCCAAAACCATGGTTACGCCCGTAGCTGCCGCGCCCGAAGTGGAGGCCGCTCCCATGCCCCTGGCGGCTTCGAACTAACTACTACTAACGGTATCCCGCTATGTCAGACCTGACACCCAAACCCAATTTTTCGGCCAGCGTGCAAGCGGCTGGCGGCGTGGGCTCCGCCCCGGTGCCGGCCACCGAGCACGGCGACCACCTGCACCACGACGACCACGAGCACGACCACCACGACCAGCACTGGCTGTGGAAGTACGTGTTCAGCCAGGACCACAAGGTAATTGCCAAGCAATTCCTGATTACGGGTATGTTTTGGGCCATCCTTGGCGGTACGCTGTCGAGCCTGTTCCGTCTGCAACTCGGCTGGCCCGAGGGCACGATGGAATGGCTGAAGCCCGTGCTCGGCCACTGGATTGAGGCCGGGAAGCTAAACCCTGAGTTCTATCTGGCACTCGTGACGATGCACGGCACCATCATGGTGTTCTTCGTGCTCACCGCTGGTTTGTCTGGTACGTTCTCCAACTTCCTGATTCCGCTGCAAGTAGGTGCCCGTGACATGGCTTCGGGCTTCATGAATATGCTCTCGTACTGGTTCTTCTTCCTGTCGAGCATTATCATGTTTTCGTCGCTGTTCATTGAAACAGGCCCTGCCGCTGCCGGCTGGACAATCTACCCGCCGCTGAGTGCACTGCCGCAAGCCATTCCTGGCTCCGGTGCGGGTATGACGCTGTGGCTGGTGAGCATGGTGTTCTTCATCGTGTCGCAGTTGCTAGGCGGCGTGAACTATGTGACGACGGTTATCAACCTGCGTACCCGCGGCATGAGCATGAGCAAATTGCCGCTCACCATCTGGGCTTTCTTCCTAACGGCTATCCTCGGCATTCTGTCGTTCCCGGTGTTGTTCTCGGCCGCGCTGCTGCTGGTGTTTGACCGTTCGTTCGGTACTTCGTTCTTCCTGTCGGATATCTACATCGCTGGACAGGCTTTGAGCAACCAAGGCGGTTCACCGGTGCTGTTCCAGCACTTGTTCTGGTTCCTGGGTCACCCTGAAGTGTACATCGTAATTATGCCCGCCATGGGTATGGTGTCGGAGGTACTGGCTACCAACGCTCGTAAGCCAATTTTCGGCTACCGCGCCATGATTGGCTCGCTGATTGGCATCTCGCTGCTCTCGTTCGTGGTGTGGGCTCACCACATGTTTGTAACGGGCATGAATCCCTTCCTGGGTTCGGTCTTCATGTTCCTGACGCTGATTATCGCCGTGCCCTCGGGCGTGAAGGTATTCAACTGGCTGGCTACGCTGTGGCGCGGCAACATCCGCTTCACGGCTGCTATGCTGTTCGCCATCGGTTTCGTGTCGTTGTTCATCTCGGGTGGTCTGACGGGTATTATCCTCGGCAATGCCACGCTCGATATTCAGATGCACAACACTTACTTCGTGGTCGCTCACTTCCACTTGGTAATGGGCAGCTCGGCTTTCTTCGGCTTGTTCGCCGGCGTGTACCACTGGTTCCCGAAGATGTTTGGCCGCATGATGGACGAGAAGCTGGGCTACATTCACTTCTGGCTGACGTTCGTGGGTGTGTACTTGGTGTTCATGCCGATGCACTACGTAGGCATCGCCGGTTTCCCCCGCCGCTACTACGCCTGGACCGGCTTCGATGCTTTCTCGCAATTTGCTGACCTGAACAAGTTCATCTCGATTGCGGCCATCATCGCCTTCTTGGGGCAGTTCATCTTCATCTTCAACTTCTTCTACAGCATCTTCCGCGGCCGTCGTGCTACCATGAACCCATGGAACTCGACCACGCTGGAATGGACTACGCCCATCGTCCCCGGCCACGGCAACTGGCCCGGCGAGATTCCGGCTGTGTACCGTTGGCCCTATGACTACAGCAAGCCCGGTTCGGAAGTGGATTTCATCCCGCAAAACGTGCCGTACTCGCAAACGCAGTCGTCGAACCTGCCTTACGAGCAGGAACTGGCTGACTAAGTAGTTGAGACAAATCAAGTCCCGAACGGGCCGCCTCACCGGCGGCCCGTTTTTTTTAGCCCGTTGGTTACCCCACTATTCCTTATCATCGGCTGTTATCAAACAGGCGAAATAGTAACCGTTTTTTAAGAATGGAAAACAATCTTAATAGTGCCGGCCTACGCCGTTTTCGCTCATTCGGTATCCTCACGGTAGTTGCCGTGTATCTGCTGATACTGGTCGGTGGCGTGGTGCGTAGTACGGGTAGCGGCATGGGCTGCCCCGATTGGCCTAAATGCTTCGGTCAGTGGGTGCCCCCTACTGAAGCCAGCCAGTTGCCGGCAAACTATAAAGAAGTGTACTTGGGCCAGCGCGTGGCCAAGAATCAAAAGTTGGCCCGCACGCTACAGAAGCTGGGTTTTGCCGAGGTCGCAGGCAGCATCTTCGCTCACCCAACGCAGTACATCGAAACCGATTTCAACCCGGTCAAAACCTGGATTGAATATGTGAACCGCTTACTGGGCGCGCTAATAGGCGTATTTGTGTTTCTGGCGGTGGTGTTTGCATTGCCGTATTGGCGGCGCGACCGGACTATTTTCTGGCTGGCACTGGCGTCGTTTCTGCTCACCGGCGTGCAGGGTTACCTGGGTTCGTTAGTGGTGTCGACTAACCTGCTGCCGGTGATGGTGACGGTGCACATGGCGCTGGCGTTGGTGATTGTGGCGCTGTTGCTGTATGCCGTAGACCGGGCGCAGTGGGGGAGAGGTGCTGAAATGAGTTTCGAAGCTGCTGCGGTGTCGACTACGCTTAATGAGCGCCGTCCAGCACGCTCGCTGCAAGTGTGGCTGTGGGTTGCGCTACTGCTCACGTTCTGGCAGATTGTGCTGGGCACGCAGGTGCGGGAGCAGGTCGATATAGTGTCGGCAGCGGCCGATTATATGGGACGAGAAAGCTGGGTTTCTAAGTTAGGCAGTGTCTTCAGCCTGCACCGCACCATGTCGGCGGCAGTGTTGCTGTTGAATGTGTATGTAGGCTACGAACTATGGCAACTGGGCGGGACGCACCTGCGCCGGCTGGTAACGGCTACGCTGGGCATTATCGGGTTGGAAATACTGGCTGGCATTGTGCTGGCGTCGTTTGCCCTGCCGCCGGCGGTGCAGCCGGTGCACCTCACGCTGGCCACGGTGTTGTTTGGCGTACAGTTTCTGACGCTGCTGGCGGTGGCCCGCGCCCGAAAAGGTCCGGAAATGATTGCGCCGTCGGATGCTGCCCGACGGGTTGTTGCGTAACTTTGCGGCCCCGTTGGGGGCTGGCGTAATTTGCCGGCCCTCACGGCGCACAAAAACCAGGTATTGATGGTGAAGGCCCGCGCCTATTTTCAGTTGCTCAAGTTCCGGCTTTCGCTCACGGTAGCGTTTTCCAGCGCTATCGGCTACATGCTGGGCGCCCACGAGCTGAGCTGGAGCCGCGCGCTGCTGGTGATGCTGGGCGGCCTGCTCGTAACGGGCTCTGCCAACATCATCAATCAGGTACACGAGCGTGAGCTCGACAAGCTGATGACCCGCACAGCCAAACGCCCGTTGCCCACCGGCGTGCTCTCCCCGGCCGAGGCTTGGGTTTTCTGTGTGCTATTGGGCGTGGCGGGGCTGGCGCTGCTGTGGTACTGCTTCAACCCGCTCACTGCGGGCCTGTCGCTGCTCTCGCTTATCCTATACGGCTTCATCTACACGCCGCTGAAAACGATTTCGCCCATTTGCGTGGCGGTAGGGGCTATTCCGGGCGGGCTGCCGCCGCTGATTGGCTGGGTCGCCGCTACCGGTTACATCGGCGTGGAAGCTTGGGTGTTGTTCGGTATTCAGTTCATGTGGCAGTTTCCGCACTTCTGGGCCATTGCCTGGGTGGCCGACGACGACTACAAGCGGGCAGGATTTAAAATGCTGCCCACGCCCGGCAACCGCGACCTGCGCACCGCCTTTCAGATAATGACGTACACGCTGCTGCTCATTCCGCTGAGCCTGCTGCCGCTGGAATTCAACATCTCGGGCCGCATCTCGGCGCTGGTGGCCGTGGTAGCGGGTGTGCTGTTCCTGCTGCTCACGGTGCAGCTCATGCGCACGCAGTCGCGCAAAGCCGCACTGCGCATCATGTTCGCCTCGTTTCTGTATTTGCCCATCGTTCAAATCGCGCTGGTACTGGACAAAATATAGGTGTCAGTTGTTAGCTGTCTGTTGTCAGGTACAACGGATAACTCGTCCGAAAACTGACCACAAGCAACTATCAACTAATAACTAGTATATGACTCCTGAGATTTTAGCCGATAAGGAAACCGGACTGGGCTGGCACCCGAAGCGCGTGCTGCTCATCCTGCTCATTTTCAGCATTGTGATGATGTTTGCAGCCTTCACCAGCGGCTACATCGTGCGGCGCGACGAAGGCAACTGGCGCGAGTTCGACCTGCCCGCGTCGCTGCTCATCAATTCTATTCTCATCGCGCTCAGCAGCGCGAGCATGCAGTGGGCCTATTTCTCCGCCCGCAAAGACGAAATCAGCCGTGTAAAAACGGGCCTGATTATCACGCTGGTGCTGGGCCTGGCTTTCCTGGTAGGGCAGTACCATAGCTTCGGCGATTTGGTGGCGGGCAACACGTATTTCGGCGGGGCCGACGCCAATCCTTCCGGTTCGTTCGTATACGTACTCATGGGCGTGCACGCTTTTCACCTGGTTACCGGCCTTATTTTTCTGGCCGTGGTGCTGAAGCGGACGCTTAATTATCAGGTGCATTCGCGCGCGATGCTCTCGATTGGCAACGCTACCCTGTACTGGCACTTCCTGGGCGGCCTTTGGCTGTACCTGTATTTGTTCTTACTTTTGAACCACTAATTTCGACGTTACGCTGTCCGCTATGTCCCAACCGACCACTTTGCAGCCCGCCGCTGCTTCTGCCACCCTCGACGCCCCACGCACCGGCAACTGGGATGGCGGCAACGAACCCTTCAAAGCGAGCTACGGCAAGCTGATGATGTGGTTCTTCCTGCTGTCTGACGCTTTCACCTTCGCTGCCTTCCTCACCACCTATGGCATGATTCGCCATAAGCACGAGGTATTTACCGGCGAAGCCAAAGATTTCGTCTTCAACACGCGGTGGTGGCCGATTCCGGACCATGTGTTCAACGCCTTCCCCGGCATGGGCGAGGCCAATGTGCCCCTCGGCTTCGTGGCCTTGATGACCATGATTCTGATTTTGAGCTCGGTAACCATGGTGCTGGCCGTGGAAGCGGGCCAGCGCATGGACAAAGCCGACGTGCAGAAATGGTTGCTCTGGACCATCCTGTTCGGCACCACCTTCCTCGCCAGCCAGGCCTGGGAGTGGACGCACTTCATCAACGGCCACGCCGAGCCCACCATTATGGCCGACGGCACCAAGTTCTTTGGTGCCAACCTGCACATGAACCAGTACGGCCCGGTGCTTTTCGCCGATTTGTTCTTCTTCATCACCGGTTTCCACGGCACGCACGTGTTCTCGGGCGTTTGCCTGCTGGTGTGGTGCTTTATTGCCACCACCAACGGCACTTTCGAAAAGCGCGGCCACTACGAGATGATTGAGAAAATCGGCCTCTACTGGCACTTTGTAGACTTGGTGTGGGTGTTCGTATTCACCTTCTTCTACCTCGTCTGAAAAAGAGTTATGAGTTAAAAGTTAGGAGTTACGAGTTGGCAACCGCCACTTGTAGCCCGCACTTTTAACTCATAACTTTTAACTCATAACTCATAACTCTCCAAATGGCTTCTCACGCAACTACCGAGCACCTCGCTCCCGGCGAAATCGCCAAACCGAATACTGGCTGGATTTGGCGCGTATTCTTCATTCTGGTGGGCATCACGGCCGTCGAGTTCGTCTTCGTGTTCCTGATGCACCCCAGCACGCTGCGCAACAGCATCTTTATCGGCCTTACCATCCTGAAGGCTTTCTTCATCGTGGCCGAGTTCATGCACCTCAAGCACGAAACCAAAGGGCTTATCTGGACCATTCTGGTGCCGGTAACGCTGCTGATTTGGCTGCTGGTGGCCCTCATCACGGAGGGTTCGTTCATGGGCGAAGTCCTGCAAAACATGTTTAAATAGCGGATGCGGCCCCGCCAAACCCTTTTGCTGGGGCTGCTGCTATTGGTGCCGGTACTGGCCTTTTTGTTCCTGTTCCGCTTCGGCACCAACCGTTACGCGCTGCCAACCTACCTGCCCGACCGTGTGGATTCCACGCAGGTTGGCGGGGGCTGGCAGCGCGATACTGTTTTCCACCAAATCGCACCGTTTCAACTTTCCGCTTCAACTGGCCGAGCGATAAGCAGCCAGGAACTGGGCCAAGGCATGTACATCGCGCAGTTTTTTGCCGCCGATGAGGCCAGTCCCAAAGTGGCCCGCCAGCTGCTGCGAGTGCAGGAGAAATTCCACAAAGAGCCCCGGGTACGTTTGGTAACCTTCGTGCTGGATGGCGACGTGGCGAGCACTGCTGCGCTCTCGAAGCTGTCGGAGCAGTACGGCACCATTGCCGGCAAGTGGTTTTTCCTGAGCGGCCCGGCCGATACGCTACGGCAACTTACGCAGCGCGAGTTCCGGCTTACGGCCGACCCCAAGCGCTTGCCCGGAGCGGTATATACGGCCAACATCCCCGCCGGCCGGCTGTTGTTGGTCGACAACCAGCGCCGCGTGCGCGGTATCTACGACGGTACCGACGGGCGCGAAATCGACCGCTTACTCACGGAAGTAACCGTGCAGCTTTACGACTATGAACACCCCCACTGAACAATTGCATCCGCCGGTGCTGGCCCCCGGCGACTACACGCGCTACAAAATCATTCTCGGCACGCTGGGGGCGGTGGTGCCATTGCTAGTGGCCGTGCTCTACTATTTCCCCGAAACCTTCCGGATTCCGGGCGCGCAGGTGAAGTTTTTGCCGGCTGTGAATGCCGTGCTCAATTCGCTGACGGCCGTGTGCTTGCTGGCCGGCTACTACTTCATTCGCCAGAAAGACGTGCTGAAGCACCGCGCCATGATGGGCACGGCCTTCGCGCTGGGCGGACTGTTCCTATTGTCGTACGTAGCTTACCATTCGCAGGTGGCCAGTACGCACTTTGGCGGCACGGGTGCGATTCGCGGCCTGTATTTCTTTTTGCTGCTCACCCACATCAGCCTTGCCGTGGTGACGGTGGCGCTGGTGCTGTTCACGCTGTATTTCGCGCTGACCGGCCAATACACCAAGCACAAAGCCATTGCGCGCTGGACGTTCCCGGTGTGGCTGTACGTGTCGGTGACGGGCGTAATTGTGTATTTCATGATTTCGCCGTATTATACCTGATATTGAGAAACTTTGCCGCCCTCGTGGTGTTGCTCTGCTTATGAAAAAGACCTTTTTGACCGCCGCTTTTGCCCTGTTGGTGGGCCTGTTGCTGAGCTTGGCCCCGCTGGCGGCCCGGGCCCAGTGCACGATGTGTAAATCGCAGGTGGAAGCCGCCCGCCAGGAGCGCGACGACTACGATGTGGCCGGCCTGAACAAGGGCATTGTGTACATGATGACGGTGCCGTACATCCTGATGGGCGCGGTGGGCTATTTCTGGTACCGCCGCACGCATCCGAAGAAGGCCAACGCTTAATGGCCGTGCCTTCCACGGCGCTGGCGCTGCTGGAACTGCGCTGTCCACGCTGCCATGCCGGCAAGTTGTTCACGCATTCGGCCTGGAGCTTCAAGTTCATAGACATGCCGGCCGAGTGCCCGGTATGCCGCCAAACCTACGAGCCCGAGCCCGGTTTTTACTACGGGGCCATGTACATCAGCTCGGGCTTTTCGACGGGTATTCTGCTGAGTATCGGTTTTTTGCTGAATTACTTTGCTAACGACCCACCGCTGTGGGTGTACGTGGTAACGGTGGCCGCCGCCGTGTTGGCCGTGACGCCGCTACTGTTCCGTTATTCGCGGGCCGTAATGCTCTATGGATTTGGTGGCGCCCATTTCGACCCGCGCTATTTACCACGCTGATAATCAAATTGCTATTCTGATTTCAAATGCTGCTTCCGGGCAGCATTTTTTATTGGGCTTGGATTTTGCGAGCATCTGGCTGCTGAGGCCGGCGCGTTGCTTTCGTGCTTACTGGCTTTCTTTGAGCGAGCGGCCTGTTTTCGCCCTATTCCTGACCTGACTTCTGCCTGCTTGCGCACTCCCGTTCGCTTTTCTTCCCTCCTGCAAGCCATGCCCCGGCGGCAGCGCTTGCCGTGGCTGCTGCTGCTGGCGGCGGCCTTGTGCTTCGTGGGAGGCTACCTGGCCAGCCGCTACGGCCAGGCCCCGGCCGTGGTGCAGCGCACCGACGTGGCCCACCTGCAGGACCTGGTACGGGTGGCCGAAACCACCGCCTACCGCGAGGCCGATACCGTAGCCGCGCAACTCCAGCGCGGCCCCTACAGCTTCCAACTGCTACTGCGTGAAACGACCTACCCAACCTGCGTGCTGGAAAACGGCACCCTGAAGTATTGGTCGGATGCCACGCTGCGGCCCGAAGCTGAAACCGCCCCGGCCAACCCCGAGCGGCTGATTGAAACCCCGCTGGGGCATTTTATTCAGCTGCGGCGGCCAGTGGGGCGGTTTCTGATTCTCATGTATCTGCCGCTGGAGCGTCACTACGGCATCAGCAACCGGTATTTGCGTGAGGGCGACGAGCAGGCCCTGTTTCGGGGACTGGAGCTGCAGGTTGTGGCTGATAGCCGCGTTCAGCCCCGGTTCGAATCGGCCAGCGGCGACTACTTGTTTTCCATTCGGCGGTTGCAGCCCAACCCACTTACGGGGCAATATGTGCCGCTAGGGTTGCTGTTGCTGGGTAGCCTGCTGTATGCGGCCGGCTGGCTGCTGCTGGCTTGGCGCTGGTGGCAGCGCCGCCGGAGCCGGCGGGCGGTGGCGGCCCTGGTGCTGCCGCTGCTGCTGTTGCGCGAAGTGCTGCTGTTTCTGGGGTTGCCGTACTCGTTCATCGAGCTGCCGCTGTTCGACCCGCGCGTGTATGCGGCAGCGTGGTGGGCCCCGTCGCTGGGCGACCTGCTGCTCGATGCCCTGCTGGCTTTGCTGGTAGCGGGCGGCGCGGTGGCGCTGTGGCGGCGCTACGACGTACCCAGCCGCTTGCCCGCCCCGGCCCGGCTGCAGGGCCAGTTACTTGCAGCGGCGGCCATTGGCGTTGCCTTCGCGGGCTGGCTGGGGCTGTTGTTTGGCTACTACACCACTGCTTTCGGCAGCTCACAGCTGAGCCTCGACGTGAGCCGCAACGTGCAGCCCAGCAGTTTCTGGGTGGTGCTGGGGCTGGCCGTGCTGCTGCACACCGCCGCCTGGCTGACGGGCTTATTCGGCCTGACGCAGGCGGCTGGGGCGGTGCTGCGCCACGTGCCGCGCCGAGTGCTGCTGTGGGCGCCCCTAGCCGCCGCCCTGCCCATGCTGGGCATCGGGCTGGTGCTGGGCGAGCCGTGGCTGCTGCTGGCGGGCGTGCTGCTGTTGTTCGCAACGCTGGTGCGGGCCGTGAACCTGAAGGCCACGCCCGGGCCAGGCAGCTACCAGGCTTCGGTGCTGGTGGTGCTGTTGCTGGCGCTTACCTCGGCCACGGGTGCGCTGGCGCTGTACGCGCATTTCGAGAAACAACTACTGGTAGATAAGCAGCGCCTGGCTGGCAACCTACTGATTGACAATGATTTCCAGGGGGAATTTCTGCTGAGCGAGCAGATGCGCAAAATTGCAGCCGACCCTTTCGTGCGCCGCTCACTGACGGCCGCTTTCGGCAACCCCGACGCGGTGCGCGAGCGCATTGCCCGGCAGTACCTGAGCGACTATTTCGACAAGTACGAAAGCAATATCACCCTCTACGATGCCCCCGGCGATGCCATTGGCGTAGCTCCGGGCACGCCCAATCTGCTGGCAGCGCGCATCATCACGGCGCGCACGGCTACGGCTACGGGCCAGGCCGGCGTGTTTCTGATGCAATCGGACAACCCGTTTGGGACGCGGCGCTACGTGGCCTATATCACCGTGCCCGGCCAGCGGGTGAATGGTATTGGGCTGCCGCTGGGCGCGGTGCGCGTGGAGCTGTCGCTTAAGAAACTGACTTCGTACAGCGTACTGCCCGAACTGCTGGTCGACCAGAAGTACTTCGAGCCCGGGTTGGCCACCGAGCTCAGCTACGCGGGCTACAACCACGGCCAACTGGTATACAGCGAGGGCGATTTCGACTACGCCAACCGCCTTTCTGCGGACTTGCTGGCCGACCCGCGCCTCTACGCCACCGGCCTCGCGCGCAAGGGCTACCAGCACTTCGGGGTGCACGGCTCGCTCGACCGCACGGTGGTGGTGACGACGGCAACCTACTCGGTGGGCGACTGGCTGGCCAACTTCTCGTTTCAGTTTCTGCTTTCGGCGGGTTTCTGGCTGGTGCTGGGGGCGGTGGGGCTGCTGGTGCGCGACCAGGCTTTGCCGCGCCTCAACTTCAGCACCCGCATTCAGCTGCTGCTGAACGTGGGCATTGTGGTGCCGCTGCTGGTGGTGAGCCTGGCCACGGCCAGCCAGCTCATTGCCTCCTACAAGCGCGATTTGGCCCGTACTTACGAGCGGCGCGGGCAGTTGGCGCTGGAAAGCCTGCGCCGGCAGCGCCATTTGCTGTCTGATAGCACGGCGCGGCCCACGCTGGCGGCGCTGGCCAAGAACGTGGCGGCCCTCACCGAAACCGACCTTAACCTCTACGATGCCCACGGCGAGCTGCTCTCCAGCAGCCAGCCGCTGATTTTCGATGCTGGCCTGCTCGGGCCGCTGCTGAACCCACAGGCGATGGTAGCCCTACGCGAACGCAACCGGCCCCGCGCGCTGCTGACGGAGCGGGCCGGCTCGCTCTCCTTCAACTCGCTGTATCTACCGGTGCGGGCTGGCGCGGGCGAGAAAGTGGTGGCCGATTTGGCCGGCCACGCCATTGGCCGAAGGAGCGGTACTGCTAAACCCAGGTACTCGGTTAAGTCGCCATTTGATGACGATGATGGGTCGTCGGCCGATGAATTGGCTTCGCCTACCGGGCCCATTCTGGGCTACGTAGGCATCCCGTTCTTCGACTCGGAGAAGGCCCTCAATACCAAGCTGACGGAGCTATTTACCACGATTCTGAACATCTTCACGCTGATGTTTTTGATTTTCCTGGGGTTGGCTTACGTGGCGGCGCGGCAGCTTACGTCTCCGCTTACGCTCATCACCGAAAAGCTGACGCAAACTACTCTGACGGGCGAAAACGAGCTGCTCGACTACCGCAGCTCCGACGACGAAATCGGCCTGCTGGTGCGCGAGTACAACACCATGCTCACCAAGCTAGAGGCCAGCAAGCGCGAGCTGGCCGCCCAGGAAAAGGAGGCCGCGTGGCGCGAGATGGCCCGGCAGGTGGCCCACGAAATCAAGAACCCGCTCACGCCGATGAAGCTGAGCCTGCAGTTTCTGCAGAAAGCCATTGCCGAGCGCCGGCCCAATTCGGAGGAGCTAATTGGGCGCATCTCCCAAACGCTCATCACCCAGATTGACGTGCTGAGCGACATTGCCACCAGCTTCAGCACCTTCACCAACCTGCCAGCCATGCGCCCCGAGCGGCTCGACGTGGCCGAGATTCTGCGGCGCTGCGCCGGCCTGCACCAGCCCGATGCCGACGACGGCGCCCTCGACCTGCACCTGCCGCCCGATGCCGAAACCGGCCGCTACACGGTATATGCCGACGAAAGCCTGCTGGTGCGCACCTTCAACAACCTGCTGATAAACGCCCGGCAGGCCGTGCCCGAAGGCCGCGCCCCGCACATCGACGTTTCGCTGGCCTACGTGGGCACCGGCCGCGTGCGCGTGGCCATCCGCGACAATGGGGCGGGCATTCCGGACGACGTGCGCGAAAAGGTTTTCGTGCCCAACTTCACCACCAAGGAAACCGGCTCGGGCATCGGGCTGGCCGTAGCCCGGCGCGGCATCGAGAGCGCAGGCGGTAAAATCTGGTTTGAAACACGGGTAGGAGAGGGCACGGACTTTTTTATTGAGTTGCCGCTGGCGGGGTAGGCGGCGCTGGCAACCAGTCGTCCGGCAGGTCCAACAAATCGTTTGGGAAGTACGGCAAGAATTCCAGCAAGCCGGGCACGGGAGCCGGGCACCAAAGTTTGCCGGTGGTACGTTGTGCGCCTGCCAACCCCGACCTTTACCGCATGATTCGTCGCTTACGTCTGTGCTTCCCCCTGGTGGGCCTGCTCGTGGCGGCGTTGTTGTTGATGAAAACGGAAGTGCGGGCGCAGGTGCGGCCGGCCCCACCGGGCACGACCCCGCCGCCCAGCACCCGCCGCTGCCGCTGGGTGCGGCTGGCGTTGGGGCGCGATACGACCAGTTTCGCGCTGACGGATACGCTCACCATTGTGCCGTCGTCGGTGCTAGCCAACGGGCGTGGGCTGGACTATGACGGCCGCACGGAACGGTACCGCTGGGTGCGGCCGGCCCCGCGCGATAGCAGCGGTACGGCGCGGCCCGATTCGCTGCTGGTGTGCTACCGGGTGCTGCCGCTGCGCCTCACGGCGGCCCGGTTTCGGCGGCCGCGCAGTTTGATGGACAGCCTCGGGTTTCGGCAAGGGGCCATGCGGTTTGAGGATTTCTCGGTGAAGGAACAGATTCTGAACACGCCGGGCATTAGCAAAACGGGGAATTTGTCGCGTGGATTGAGCTTCGGCAACACCCAGAACGTGTTTGTGAATTCGGCTCTGAACCTGCAGCTGGAAGGCCAGTTGGCCGAGAACATCCACCTCACGGCCGCGATTTCGGACCAGAACGTGCCTTTTCAGCCCGAGGGCAACACCCAGCAGCTGCAGCAGTTCGATAAAATCTACCTCACCCTCACCAACCCCATCTGGAACCTGACGGCCGGCGACGTAGTGCTGCGCAACAAGCCCGACTACTTCCTACGCTACTACAAAAACATTCAGGGCGCGGCGGCCGAGGCCAATTTCGGCCCGCCCATCATCGGCCTGGCCGGCTACGGCGCGAGCCAGGGCGTGGCCAACGCCACGTTCCTAAACGGCGTGGCTGGGCAAGTGCCGGGCGGCGGCATTGCCGGGCCCTCGCCGGCCACGCTCAACCCGCCCGCCATCAGCCAGCCCCAACTCACGGACCCTAACCGGCAGGTGCCTGGCGTAGCCCCGCCGCTGTCGCTGGGCGACCAGGCCCCGCTGGCCGGCCGCACCGTAGCAGCCAGTGGCGTGCGCAAGGGGCTGGTGTGGCGCTCGTCCACGTCGGTGGCGGGCGGGGTGGCGAAGGGCAAATTCGCCAGCCTCGACGTGCCGCCGATTGAGAACGTGCAGGGGCCGTACCGCCTGAATGGGCCCAACGGCGAGCAGTTCATCATCGTGCTGGCCAACTCGGAGAAGGTGTACCTCGACGGCCGCCTGCAAACCCGGGGCTTCGATGCCGACTACACCATCGACTACAACCTGGCCGAAGTCACGTTTACGCCGCGCCACCTCATCACGCGCAACTCGCGCATTAAGATTGATTTCGAGTATTCCGACCTCAACTATTCGCGCTCGCTGGTGGCCGCCAGCCACTACCAGCAGCTGGGCCGCCTGAGCGTGCACGGCAATTTCTACCAGGAAGCCGACAACCCCAACAACGCCCTCAACCTGAACCTGAACGATACCACGGTGCTGCGGCGGCTGCGCCGCGCCGGCAACGTGGCCGTGGCCGAAGTAGCGGGCGGCGACTCGGTGGCCTACTCGCGCGCGCAGGTGCTGTACCGGCGCGACCCGCGCACCGGCCAGTTCAACCGGGCCGTGGGGGCTGATACGCTGCGTGGCGTGTACTCGGTGCGCTTTACGGACGTGGGACAGGGCAGCGGCGACTACATTCTTTCGACCGACGTGGCCGACCAAACCAGCAATGGGCGCGTGTATAAGTACGTGGGCACGGGCCAGGGGCGCTACCTGCCGGTGCGCCGCATTCCGACGCCGCTGCTGAAGCAGATGGCCACGGTGGGCGTGAGCCTGCAGGTGGATAGCAGCACGACGGTATTTGTGGATGCAGCCCGCTCGCGGCTCGACCGCAACCGCTTTTCGCCGGTGAGCGACCAGGACGGTGCTTTCCGGGTGGGCTACGTGGTGCAGGACCGCCGCCTGCCCGAGGCCTTGGCGGCCGGTGTGCTGCGCGGCTACCGCCTGCGCTCGACGATGGACTACGAGTATACTGGTAAACGCTTCGCGCCGATTGACCGCTACCGCGACATCGAATTTGACCGCAACTGGAGCAACGTGAGCAACACGGCCAACGTGGGGGCCGCCGCCGTGGCCCGCGAAGACAACATTTTCAACTTCAGCCTGGGCGCCAGCCGCGACCTGAACAACAGCGTGAACTACCGCCTGAGCCGCCGATTCCGGCCCGGCGAGGTGAACGGCGTGCAGCACTGGCTCGATGCCGCCCAGCAGGTGGGCAACCTGCAAATGCGCGGCTCGCTGTTTCTGCTGAACTCGCAGGCCGGGCGCTACAGCTCCAGCTGGGCGCGGGGCGAGGCCACGGGGCGCTACGTAGGCGGCCGCGTGGTGCCTGGCTACGCCTACCGCTTTGACAAAAACCTGGTAAGCTCGACCCGCACCGACACCATCCGCTCGGCCAACTACTTCGATGAGCACGACGTGTTCATCCAGAGCCGCGACTCGGCCCGCACCCAGTTCCGCCTCGACTACACCTATCGGCGCGACCAGACCCCGAACCGCGAGCAGACGCAACTGCAGCGGCGCGGCACCGCCCAAACCTGGCAGGGCACGCTGGCCAGCCGGCTGGGCAAAAACCAGGACGTGCGCGTGCTGGGCACCTACCGCGACCTCGACTCGCTGGGCCTGGCCCGCAACCGCACGGTGCTCGGCCAGCTGTTCTACAACGTGGGCCTGCTGCAAAACCAGGTGCGCTCGGAACTCAACTACAGCGTGGCCACTGGCCGCGAGCTCAAGCGCGACTATTCGTTTCTGGCCGTGCCGGCCGGGCAGGGCACGCACTACTACGCCGGCGACCTCAACAAGAACGGCGCGCAGGACAAAGACGAATTCTTCGAGGCCCAGACGCCCGATGCGCAGTACCGCACCTTCATCAAAGTGTATTTGCCAACCACAGACTACATCACAGCCTACACCAACCGGCTGGCCTACCGCCTCACCACGGCCGCGCCGCGCGGTTGGCGCGAGGCCGGCGGCTGGCGCGCGGTGGCCTCGCGCTTCGCCACGCTCACCAGCATCACCGTCGACCGCCGCACCACCGACCCCTCGGTGTTCAAACGCCTCAGCCCGCTGAGCTTCGATAAGGAAGATGCCCAGTTGCTGGCCTTCAATCAGCTGTTTCGCAACACCCTGTACTTCAACCGCTCGAATCCCATCTTCGGGGCCGAACTCACATTTCAGCAAACCCAGCAGAAAACCCAGCTGGTGCAGGGTTTCGATTTGCGCAACCTCAGCACCCAGAGCCTGCTGCTGCGGCGCACGCTGGCCACCACGTTCACGGGGCGGCTCACGGCCGCGCGCGACATTCGGGAGGCCACCAGCGACTACCTCGTCACGCGCAACTACCGCCTGCTGATTTATACCGTGCAGCCCGAAATCAGCTACCAGCCCACGCCCGCGCTGCGCCTCACGGGCACCTACGCCCACACCCGCAAGCAGAACACCTTCGCCACGCTGCCCACGCTACCAACCCCCACGCCCGCCGAAACCCACCCCGGCATCTTCGACGACCTGGGCCTCGAAGCCCGCCTGAGCCAGGTGAGCAAGCGCACCGTATCGGCCGCCACGCATTACACCCGCGTAAAATTCGATGCCGACCCAGCTGCTCTCAACTCGGTGGTCGCCATCGAAATCCTCAACGCCCTGCGCCCCGGCAGCAACTTCACCTGGAACCTTAACGTGGAACAGCGCCTCAGCAACGGCCTCAACATTACGCTCGCCTACGACGGCCGCAAAGCCAGCAACCTCAACACCGTGCATACTGGCCGCATGCAGGTAGCGGTGCTGTTTTAAGGTGGAGCTCAGACCAGGTGCTCACTTTTTTGCCGAGTGCAGCTGTTGCAGCGCCAACTCCCAGAGGTGCTCGTAGGGAATGATTTCGACCTCGGCAAAAGCCTCGCCGGGGTTGGGCGTGTGGCTCAGGGTTTCGAGGGTGGCGCGCCCGCGTTGGCGGGCCTTGGCGGGGTCGAAACCCGTGTCGGCCAGTCCACGCAGCAGGCGCAGAAACAAGCGACTGCGCGACGAGCTGTCGGCGTGCAAATGCCGTTGCTGGTACTTGCGCAGCCGCTCCAGGCGCACCAATGCTTCGTCGAGGTTGTGCTGGCGCAGATGATGCAGCAGCTGCAACACCAGAATGGCCACGTTCAGCCCGCTCTTGTCGCGGCTTTGCTCGGGCAGCATCAGGGCCCATTTGTTGGGAAGCAGCGCGGCCGCGGGCTGCGCCGGCGGCGCCACAAAATCGGCGTAGCGCCGGTACAAATCCCAGCGCTCCATGTCGGCTGGTCGGAGCTTGGCCACGGCGGGGTTTTGGGCCACCTCCCGCAGCAGCTGTTGCGCGTAATCATATTTTTTGGTGTGCAGGGCCAGCAGCACGTGGTTTTCCTGAAACACAAACCAATTGCCCGACGACGAAGCAAACAGCCGCAGCCCTTCCTGCGCCAGGCGCAGGCCTTTGGCGGCCTGGCGGCCGCGCAAATAGGCCGTAATGCCCGCGAACGTGTTGAAACGCAGGTCGAAGCGGCGGGCATTCAGCTTGCCCTGGCGGTACTGGCGGGCGGCCGCGCCGGTCAGGCGAATGAGTTCGGCAAAGTTGCCCAGCAGTTCCTCGTGCATCAGCCGCAGCCGATAGAGCAGAAAAAAGGTGCTGAACGTGTTGGCCCGTCGGTGCAGCGACTCCAGTTGGCGCAGGCGCTCGGGCATCTGCGGCAGCATTGCCCGGCGGCCTTTCACCGGCCCCGACATCGTCAGCAAAGTGCTGGTGTAGAGACGCTCCGCCTCGTCTTCCAGTTGCTGCACGCTCAGGCTCTTTTGCAGCAGGAGGTCCATTTGGCGGTAAGCGGCCGGCTTGTTCAGCTGCGCGTAAATGGTGCAGAGCTGGCGGGCACTCTGCACCGCGTAGGCCGTGAACTCGCCGGCCTGGGCTTCCGTCAGGCAGCGGCGCAGCAGGCGCTGGCTTAGCACGTAGTCGCCCTCGGTATAGAGCGCGGTGCCTTTGTGCAGCAAATCCAGACACGTCATCTGGTAGCGGCGCGATACCAGGCTGAGCGGGTTGCTGTGGTCGAGAAAGTAGAGGTGGTTGAGCAGCTTGGCCTGCACGCGGCTTTTCAGGCGTTTCAGGGCCACGATGTTGGCCGCCGTGCTCTGGCCGTATAGCGCTTTGGCGGCTTGCACCTGCGTGCGGGCGCCACCCGCCAGCAGCATGTCCACGAGCTGGCTTTCGCGGCTATCCGCCGTCTGGTCGAAATCAATAATCGGAAGAGCCGTTAGTCGGCGGGAGGTCACAATTTGCGCCAGGTTGGCCAGTTCGTTCATGTTGCCGCAACGGTTGTTGGCGAATTACAGGCAGGCCCGTTCTGGACGCGGAACTCCGCAATACTCAGTTTGGAGCCACAAAATTCCTCGCTGATACCTGCCTCTGAATGTCCTTAAAAAGACCATTTTCTGTTCGTTGACAATACTGATGAATCAGCTTTGGCGTTGCTGTGAACAGATTATAGGTGTTAAATATTGCGTTCTGGTCCGGTTAGATGGCCAAATTCGTTGTCCTCAAAATGGCCAATCCTTCCTTTTTATTCGTTGCAGGACAAACTAAATTTGTAAAAAAATACCTCATTATCAATTATTTAAATAAGGATAACGTATTGCTGCATCTTGTTCTCAAGGTGCTACTAAAATATTCAAAATACCTGCTGCCAGCCCGGCTATTATCTGCGCCAGCACGCTACCAATACCGTCCAGCCGGCCGGCGCCACGCCTTGGTAATCACCTTTTTTCTGCCTTTCCGTTCGCTTTTCCTTCTTTTCCACATCAAGGTATCGGGTTGTTACCCCAGCCCGATACTTGCTTTGTCCATCTGCCAGTAATACAAGCATCTACCATTGCTTGTCGGACAAAAAATACAAGAGCCTGCGTCATTTTGGCGCAGGCTCTTGTGTTTCGGGGCAATTAGCAAATGATGACTTAGGCAACCCGGGCCCGCGCTGCCTGCTTGGCCGCCCGGGCCGCCAGCCCGGCCGTGAGCTCGCGCTGCTTGTAGCACAGCGGCAGCGCCGTGCCCGAGCGGAAGGCGCGTACCGTGATTTCGGCGCAGGCGCGGGCGTCGCTCAGCGCATCGTGGTGGCTGAGCGGGATGCCGAACTGCCCGGCTACGTGGTCGAGCTTGTGGCGCTCGAAATGAGGCCAGCACAGCTTGGCCAGCTTCACCGAGCACAGCGCATGAAAGGCGGGAACGGGCAGGCCGAAATCGCGGCAGCTGTATTCGAGCACGCTCACATCGAAGGCCGAGTTGTGGGCCACCACGGGCTGCTGGTGCAGGTAGGGCAGCAGCTGGGGCCACACGTCGGCCAGGGTGGGGGCGTGGTGCAGCTCGGCTTCCGAAATGCCGTGTACCTGCTGGTTGCGCCAGTCTACGCGCAGCACGCGGGGGCGCAGCAGCGTGGCGTAAGTTTCCACAATCTGGCCGCCGCGCACCCGCACCACACCCACGGCGCAGGCACTGGCCCGGTGCTCGTTGGCGGTTTCGAAGTCGATGGCCGAGAAGTCGAGGCGGGCCAGGGCGCGGGAAATTTCTGCTTGCATAACCGGCAAGTTAGCCGCCGTTGGGCCGTATTGGTACCACGGGGCTCGTTAAGGCGCAGTGGGCAGCGGTGGAGCAGTTGGGTCGCAGCACACGTCGGGCACCTCAAAGTAGTTTTCCATCACGCCGTTGATGTTGCCTTCGCAGCCGGTCGTCAGGTCGATGTCAAACTCAATGTCGGAGCTGAACCGACTAAGCGGAATCAGCACATGGCCGTAGGGCAAGCGCAGGGGAGGCAGCGTAATCTTGGGCGCGCCGATGCGGTGGGCAGCGCGTAGCGCGGCGAAGCGGGCCTGCATCTGGGCATCGAAGGGAGCAGCGCTGGTCGTCAGCTCGCGCCAGGCCTGGGGCACGTGGCCGGCAGCCAGCAGCCCCAGCATTGGCAGGAGCAGCAGCAACTCGCGAATCAGGCTGTTCTTTCGTAACGGCGGCTGTGGCGGTGCGATTGACTCTGCGGCGACTCTGCCAAAGTGCCGCCCTGCGAGCCAGCCCAGCCCGGCCGTCGAGCCCAGCAGCACCAGCAGAATCTCATTTTGCGCCCGCGTCAGCGGTGCACCCACTATCAGGTAGCGAAAAAGTAGGAAGCCGAGAAAATTGAGCGCCGCGTAGGCCAGCAGCAGCGCCAGCCACTGCGGCCGGGCGAGCGGGCGCAGGGCCGGGCCGGCTGCCCGGGCCTGCCGCCCGGCCCACCAGCCCACAGCGGCGGCAGCCAGCGTGCTTAGCCCGTTCAGCGGTTTCAGCAGAAACAACGTCATCGACAAAACCGACCGCGGAATGAGCACCAGCCAGCGGTAGTCATAATACGGGTCGGAAAGTGGAGCCATGGCGGTGGCGCGGACCCAGTTGCCGGGCGCGGTGGCCGCTACAGTGATGGCCAGTGCTGCGATGAGCAGCCACGCTGCCAGTGCCGGCCGCGCCGCGCGGGGTAGCGCTACGGCCAGCAGCGCCAGCACCGGCAGGGCCTGCACCAGGGTCAGTTCGTTGCCCGTCAGGGCCAGCCCCAGCGGCAGGCAGGCCCACAGGGCGGCCCGGCGGCGCCCGGCCGCCGGGCCCCAGCCCGCGCGCAGTGCCAGCGCCGTGAAATTCAGCAAGGCAATGAGCGTGAGCTGATACACCAGCGCGCCTGCAAACCAGTACAGAAACGAAAACGGCGCGGGCGCCGCGTTGCAGAACAGCGCCAGCAGCAGCCCGGCTGCCCAAAAGGCCTGGCCCCGCGCGTAGCTAACCCCCAGGGGCGGCCAACGCAACGCCCGCAGCAAATGCATCAGGCTGGCCCAGAGCCCCAGGAGCATGCTGGCCGCTACCACTTTCACGCCGCCCAGCCAGCCGTAGGCCACGGGGTTCAGCACCGTCATCAGAAACGTGGTGGTGAAGCGTCCGCTCCAGGTGCGGAACAGCCAGACCTGCACGCCCCAGGTGCCGTGGGCCCGCATCCAGGTGCCGTTGCGAAAGTCGTCGAAAAACGGCTGGTTGAACGCGCACAGCAGCAGAAACGGAGCCAGGGCCAGAACGATGCCCAGGCGCGGGATAAGTAACCGAAGAGGGGAAGTAGTAGGCAACACAAATGGAGCGGTTGAGCCGCAAAGATGCGCTGCTACAGCCCAGCCAGCTTGCGGGCTGCCTTCACCACTGCCAGCTCGGCCTGGCCGGCGGGGGCCTGCGCGGCATCAAGGGTGGCGCGGGTGGCGGCCAGCCAGGCGGCGCTCGGGGCCTGCCCGGCTTGCAGCTGCGTGAGGCGGGCGAGTACCACGCCCGCCACGCCGGCCAGCCGGGCCGAGAGTGGGGCATATTCCGTCAGGCTGGGGTTGGCGGCCATCAACGGCTGCAGCAGCACGTCGTTGGCCTGCCAGCGCAGGGCTTGGGCGCGCAGCAGCGCCACCTGGCGCGGGGCCGGCGGCAGAAAGCCGGGCGCACCGGGCCGCACCGTCACCACGCTGTCGACCAGCACCGCAAAGCGGCGAGCCACTTCCGATTCGGCCGGCGCGGCGTCAGCCAGCCGGTTCAGCGGCGTGGCCGTGGTGTAGTCGAAGCCCTGGAAATGGCGCTTGTACTCCTTCACCGGCTCAAGTACTTCGGTCAAAGTGCGCAGCGGGGCCACGCTGCCCGTGCCGGCCAGCTGCTTCAGCAACAGCTCGGGCACGCGGCGGTGGCGCAGGCCCAGCGTTTCGAGTTGCGCGGAGAGGACATTAAGCCGCCGGTACATATCGGCCACGCTTTGGGTGGCGGGCTGCGGCGACCACAGCCGCTCGGCCACGGCCCCCGCCCGGGGCCAGATGCGCGAGTCGAGCACCGTGGAGTCGGCAAATTCGGCCCACATCGCGGCCTCGCCGCCCAGCACCAGTTTCTGCTCGGCGGGCGTGAGGGGCGTATCGGGTGGCAGCGGGTCGGTGAGGTAGGAACTGGCCGCGGTCAGGTTCAAATCTAGGTAATAGCCGCTCGAAAGCAGCGCCGGGTGGCCCAGCTTGACGGCATCATTGAGGCCCTTTTTGCCGCGCCAGCTCTGGATGATGACTTCTTTCGGCAGGTCGGGGCCGAGGATTTCGTCCCAGCCCAGCATGGTTTTGCCGTGCTGTTGCAGCAGGGCCAGCACGCGGCGGTTGAAATAGGTTTGCAGCTGGTGCTTGTCGACGGTTTTGCCGTCGGCCTTCGTCATGTTGTGGGCCTGCATCCAGGCCACAATGCGCGGGGTGCGCCGCCAATTGCGGCCGTCGTTTTCGTCGCCGCCGGCGTGGAAGTAGGGGTCCGGAAACAGCGCCGTCATCTCCGTCAGCAGCGAATCGATGAAGGTGTAGGTGGTTTCGCGGGTGGGGTCGATGGCCACGTTGGTGGTGCGCCACTTCGTGTAAGGCGCGTACACCGAGTCGTTGGAGGCCAGGCGCGGGTAGGCCACAATCCAGCTGGTGGTGTGGCTGGGCATATCGAACTCGGGCACCACCCGAATGCCGCGCGCCGCCGCGTAGGCCAGTACCTCGCGCACCTCGGCCTGGGTATAAAACAGCCCGTCGGTGCTGCCCACCGTCTGCAAGCGCGGAAAAACCTTGCTTTCGATGCGGAAACCCTGGTCGTCGGTGAGGTGCCAGTGCAGCACGTTCAGCTTCACGGCCGCCATGCCGTCGAGGTTGCGCTTGATAACGGCCACGGGCATGAAGTGCCGGGCCGCATCGATGAGCAGCCCGCGCCAGGCAAAACGCGGCTGGTCCTGGATGTCGACTTCGGGCAGGTAGCGGCCTTTCTTGTCGGGGCGCGGCAGCTGTTCCAGCGTGGCCAGCGCCCGCAGCACGCCCAGGCTAGTGGGCGCGTCGATGCTCACGCCCATCGGCGTCACGCGTAGCGAATACCGCTCCTCGTCAAACTTCTCGGGCCGGCCCACCCGCCCGTAGCGAACTTGCAGCGTGGCGGTGCCAACCGTTTTCGTGGCCGGCGACAGGCGGCCAATGGTGCGGCCCACCGCGCCCGCCACCGCCGCATCGACGGATGCGGGCAGCAGCGGCTTCAGGGCGGCTTTCAGCGGCAGGCGGCCCTGGCCGTAGCGGGCTTCGGCGGGCAGCGGCAGCAGGGTGGGCGCCGTTTGGGCCATTGCCGGGCGCGTCAGCAGCCCCAGTAGTAGCCCCAGTGCCAGCCATTTTCCCCATTTCTGCGCTCCATCAGCTTTTCGCATGGTATTCAGTCAAAATTGATTTCCCACGGCCGCCTACAAAATGTCGTCCACAACCAAAGGGCAACGGGCACAAAATCCGGGAAGTCCGCTAAAATCCAAGCTAATCCGGGGGCTATATGAGGCCGCGGGCTTTGAATTCCAGGTACTTGTTGATGGTGTTCGCCGTCAAATCCTTGGGCGCGGTGAGCAGCGAATAAATGCCGTAGCGCTGCAGCTCCAGCACAATCTGGCGCTTTTCCTGGGCAAATTTCTCGGCGATGGTTTGGTTATACACGTCTTCCGTGGTGTCGGCCGGTGCTTCGAGAAAGGTGCGTAGCTCGGTGTTTTCGAAGAACACCACCAATAGCAGGTGGTCTTTGGCCAGGCGGCGCAGGTAGGGCAGCTGGCGTTGCATGCTGTGCAGCGTCTCGAAATTGGTGAACAGAATCAGCAGGCTGCGCTGCTTGATTTTGGCCCGCACCGTGGCGTACAGCAGCTCGAAATCGGTTTCGAGGTACTTGGTTTTCTGGCGGTAGAGGATTTCGAGCAGCTTCAGCAGGTGGCCGGGCCGGCGGTCGGCGGCCAGCGCGGCCCCGGGCTGGTTCGAGAACGTGAGCAGGCCGGCTTTGTCGTGCTTGAGCAAGGCAATGTTGCTGACCACCAGCGTGGCATTGATGGCATAGTCGAGCAGGCTCAGCCCGTCGAACGGCATCCGCATCACGCGGCCCTTGTCAATCAGGCAGTACACCTGCTGGGCGCGCTCGTCCTGGAAGTGGTTCACCACCAGGGCGTCATCGGCCCCGGTGCCGGCCCGGCGAGCGGTGGCTTTCCAGTTCATGCTGCGCGGGTCGTCGCCGGGCACGTAGGGCCGGATTTGCTCGAACTCCATGCTGTGGCCCACGCGCCGGATGCGCTTCACGCCCACCTCCGTCAGGCGGTTGTGAATGGCCAGCAGCTCATACTGCCGCATCTGCAGAAACGACGGGTACACCGGCACCACCTTGCCCTGCTCGTAGCGAAACCGCCGCCGCACCAGCCCCAGCGGCGACGCGGCGTAGATATTCAGCGCCCCAAACTCGTACTCGCCGCGCTTGGTGGGCCGTAGCTGGTAGTCGATAATCTGCGTCTCGCCAGGTTTTATGCCCGTTTTGAACAGCACATCGCGTCGCTGAAACTGGTGCGGAATCTCGTCAATTGTCTCGGTCTGGATGGGAAACCGGTAGCGGTTTTCAAGATAAATCCTCACATCGTTGTCCGAGCCGTTGGCCAGCTTCTCGCCCAGTACCCGCCGGCCAAACACTGGCGCAGTCTGGCCCTTGGCGGGCGCGTAGAGCAGCAGCGCATCGAGCAGCGTCAGCACCACGAACAGGCCGAGGGTGATTTTCATCGGCCCCAGCAGCCAGGGCAGGAAAAAGGCCACCACGAAGCCGGTGGCAATGGCGGCCAGGGCTTGGAAGAAGCGGGAAGTGAGGAAGAGAGTCATGATTAACGTAACTGGTCCCGAACTTCCATTAGCGCGAAGCCCAATAAATTAGGCCCCTGCCAGCGGGCCGGGTTGTTGGCATCGGGCGAGTCGGCGGCAAAGCCAATACCCCAAATAGTATCTACTGGACTCGCTTCCACCAGCACCCGGTCACCGGTTGAAATCAGAAATTTTGCCAACTCTTTGTGCTGACCAAATTTGTGCCGGTTGCCGGTTATCACAATTTCTACCTTGCGTTCTTCCCATGTTTCGGGTTCAAAATGCTGGATTTCGCGGCCCAGCTTCTTGGCCTCTGCTGGACTCTTCGCGGCCAGAATTTGAGTCAAAGCTTCAGCATCGTTAAACAGCCGCGCCTTTTCGGCCATCATCCAATGTTCAGTCGACCGGTACACGATGCCTGCCACTATAAAATCGGCCAGCCACCACTGGCTGAGACAGGATTTGGTGATGGTACCGTCCTTGCTGGGCTGATTCCCCCAGAAGAACAGGTATTTGACGCGTGCGTCATGCGCCAGTTGGTCGAGCAGCCATTCGGTGGAATACTGCATGCTTACCGCGGCACCTCCACACTCTGAATAATCTGCTTCACCACCTCATCGGGCGTGCCGCCTTCCATCTCGCGCTCGGGCGTGAGCATGATGCGGTGGCGCAGCACGCTCGGGGCCAGAAACTGCACGTCTTCCGGCGTCACGAAGTCGCGGCCGCGCAGGGCGGCCAGGGCTTTGGCGCCGTTCAGCAGGGCCAGCGAGGCGCGGGGCGAGGCGCCCAGATACAGCGACTTGTGCGCCCGCGTCTGGCCCACCAGCTTGGCGATGTACTCCAGAATATTGGCTTCCACGCGCTGCTGGCGCACCTGCTGGCGCAGCTGGGCCAGGTCGGCGGCGCTTAGAATGGGCTGCACGGCCTCCAGGTTGGTGCCGCCGAAACCGCTGTGGTGGCCCTGCAAAATCTGCACTTCCTCGGCCAGCGTGGGGTAGCCCACGTGCAGCTTGAAGAGGAAACGGTCGAGCTGGGCCTCGGGCAGGCGGTAGGTGCCTTCCTGCTCCACGGGGTTCTGGGTGGCCAGCACCAGAAAGGGCTCCTGCATGGCGTAGGTGGTGCCGTCCTGCGTCACGGTGCGCTCCTCCATCACCTCAAACAGGGCCGACTGCGTCTTGGCCGGCGCGCGGTTGATTTCATCAATCAGCACCACGCTGGCGAAGATGGGGCCGGGCCGAAACTCGAAGTCGGCCTTGTTCTGGCGGAAAACCGAAGTGCCCAGCACGTCGCTCGGCATCAAATCGGGCGTGAACTGGATGCGGCTGAACGGCACGGCCAGCGTGCGGGCCAGTAGCTTGGCCATGAGGGTTTTGGCCACACCGGGCACGCCTTCGAGCAGCACGTGGCCATCGGCCAGCACGGCGGTGAGCAGCAGCTCCAGCAAATCGGTCTGGCCGACGATGATTTTGCCGATTTCGGTACGAATGGCTTCGGTCTGGGCCGTGAGGCGGGCAAAGTCGGTGCGCGGGGCGAAGGCGTTTTCCGGCCCGGTAGCAGCTGCCGAAGCTGCCGTTTCAGCAGCCACTGGTATAGCCGGCGTTTCGAACGAAGCTGGGGTGGGTGATTGGGAAATCGGGTCTAAGTTTTCAGGTTCCATCTATAAGGTGCTGGCGTAGCCAATGAAAGTTTGAGCGGTGGCTTCGTCGGCGCAAGCAGCTAACAGCTGCTGGTGCACTGTGCGGGCGTATTTGGGAGCAACTAATTTTTTCGATACCAGCAGCAAATCCTGGAGCAAGGAAGCATATTTGTCCCAGTCGAGGCCAGCGAGCAACTGCTTTTCCACTGCCGAGCCACGCTGCTGAAACAACGCTTCATCCCAATCGAACCGGAGCAGAATCAGAAGCTTTTCGGTGGTGAGCATGACACTAGCAGGCGTTAAAAAGAAGTGGTTTCAGGAAAAAAAAAGGGGCTCAATTTGGTCATGAGGGTGCTTTCGCGGAATTGTTCAATTTACTGAAAAGAGCGTTTCCCGGCACAGTGCAAAAACAAAATCAGCGGCCGGCTTCGCGTCGAAAATCACTCAGCGCCCGGCTTAGCTGCAGCAGCTGCTGGTCGTTGAGCTGAGGGGCGGTGCGGGCAAAATTCACCAGCCGCAACAGCTCATCCACGCGCGGCCGGGCCAGGCCCGACTTCTGGCTGAGCCGCTCGCGGAAGGCCTCGTCGCCAAAATCAGGGCTGGGCTCCTGGAAACGGGTGCGCAGGTAATCCAGAAACAGCCCGATTTTTTTCTCGGCAATGGCCCCGTGGCTGCGGCCCTGGCGGTAGAGGCTGGCCACGGTGCGCGTGAACAGAAGCGTGGTATTGGGGAGCGGCCTGATGGTGGGGATGATACGCTGCCGCCGCCGGGCTTCGACCAGCACAAACAGCACCCCGCCGATGAGCAGCAGGTACCAGGCCGTGTTCAGGGCTTCGTGGGTGGTTATCAGGCGCAGCAGCGACTGGTTGCCCACGCGGCCCTGCTTCTGGTACTCGTCCCACCACGTGGCGCGGGCCGGCAAGTAGGAGAGCGCCGTAGCGGCAAACTGGCTGGTGGCTGGCCGCAGCACAAACTGGTTGGTGAAGGCAATGGGCACCGTGCAGAGGTAAATATAGCCCCGCCCGTAGGCGCAGCGCACCAGCACCGGGCGGCCCTGCGCATCGGCCGCGAGCGCGCGGGCCGGGCCGTAGGCGGGGTGCGGGTGCGTCGAATCGGTGGCAAAGCGCAGGTCGGCATCGGCCCCCGGCAGGCGGTAGCGCGGGCCGGCCAGCGCCGGGTTGCTGAAGCGCACCGTCACCGAATCGGGCACGGGCAGGCCGCGCGGGCCGCGTCGGGTGGTTAGCGGCACGCGCCGGATGCGCAGGCCCAGGGTATCGAGCAGCGCCTGGCCGGCGTCGCGGAAGCTCTCGGCCACGACGAATACGTTGTGGCCCAGCGCCGCGTAGCGCAACAGCACGGGCAGGTCGGCCGGCGTGGCGTTGAACGTGGTGTTGACGAACAGGTAGTTAGGGCGGGTGTGGAGCAAGGCTTCGGTTTGCCAATCCACTTCTTCCTCCTCGTCTTCGTCCTCGTATGCTTCGCTGGTATCGGCAGATGCCACCGACACGGTTTCTGCGGTATCAGATTCAACAGCGGTTGTTTTGCCAGCGGCACTATTCGGCGGCTGTTCGGCCGTTGCGGCTGCCGAATCAGTGGCCTCGGAGGCCGCAACGGCTGTCGAGTCAGTCTCAGCATCGGTATCGAAGTTTGCCGACGAATCAGCTTCTGCCGGGCGGTTCGCCGAATTATCCTCCACCACGGTGCGACGCTGCGCTTCGGCCAGCGCGTCGCTGGTTTCCAGCGACAAGCCGGTAAGCTGGTTGTAGATGGGCAGGCGCGAAGTGGCCACCGAATCGGTGCCGAGCAGGCGCGGCAGCTGGTCGTACAGCACGTAGGTGCCGTACGGAATCCGGTCTTTGTTCACCAGCGTGGGCGTCCAGTCAATGGGCTTGGGGCGGTTGTACTCCAGCGCCACGTAGGCCGCAAACAGCAGCAACAAGCCTCCCAGGTACCAGCGCAGATTCATCTTCATCGGGAGCAGGCATTAGCGCGAAGTGTTCGAATAGGAGCGGCCCAGCTGCGCCCGCAGGGCCTGATGGCCGGCGCGCACCTGCGCGTAGAGCGGGGCCGTGAGCGCCAGCTCGCCGTACCACACGTACTCAAACTGCCGCGTAGCCTCGCGGAAAGCCCCGCGCAACGGCCCGGCGGCGGGCAGCTCGGCCAGGTAGGCGTGGTTGGTTTTGTCGGGCTGCCAATTGATGAGGCCGCCGTCGGCCAGGGTTTTCAGCAGCTGCAGGTAGCCCAGGCGTACGGCCAGCCGCCAGTTGCCGGCGGCTTCGGCTTCGGCCAGCCGGGTCGCAAAATCAACTTCGTGAATGTTCTCGGCCATCGTGTCGTAGGCCAGGGCGGCGCGGCGCGGCGAGCGGCCCAGCATGGCGGTAAAGTCGATTTCGAGCAGCCGCAGCACAATAAACACGCCCGCCACCACAAACAGGCCGTAAAATATCCAGCGCCAGAAGTGGTTGTAGCTGCGGCTCACCAGCCAGTTGCCAATGGCATCGCGCACCCGCGCCCAGAAGGCGTCCCAAGCACTTTGCTCGGGCTGGGTAATGGCCTCTTCGTACTGAAACTCGCGCTGCCCGCGCAGGTCGCGCAGCCGGTCGGCATCGGGCCGGCGCAGGCGCGGGGCCGGGCCCGCGTCGGGCAGCAGCGCGGGCGCGGCCGCCACCGGGCGCGGCGCGGCCTGCGCCGGGCCGGCTGCCGCACTAAGTAGCAGCAGCACCAACAGCGCGCGAACCCGCGCAGGGAAAGCCGGCATCAGGCCGGGGAAGGAATCGAAAAGCACTAAGCAGTCAATTAGAAAAGGATGCGCCCAATGTTAGTATTCGCCTTCTTCGTCGGCGCGCAAAGTGGCGTTTTGCACCGGGGCGGGTGCCTGGCCAATCTGGTTCACCAACTGGTGCAGGCCGGTGCCGTCGCGGCGTTCTACCAGGTTAAAATATTGGAAAGCAATGGCCAGCAGCATGGGCGGGTAAAACAGCAGGTTCAGCACCGAGCCAATGGCCGCCAGGGAAATCAAGAAAATCTGGGCCGTGCGCCCGCTGGCGCCCCCGGCTCCCGGGTTCCAGCCACCGCGTAGCAGGCCCAGCGTGAGCATTCCCGAAAAGGCCCCAATAACCATCAACACCACAAACAGCATCAGCACCATGATGGCCAGCAGCCCAAACGTCGACCACCATTTGCCCTTGGTCAGGCTCAGGCTGCGGCTCAGCGTGGCCCCAAACCCGGTGCCTTCCACCACTTTAATGATGAAAAACGGCATGAGGGCCACGGCCAGGTAAATGCCCGGAATGGCCAGGAAGAACAAGCCAATGACCACAATAAAGGCAATGCCCAGGTACGAGAAAAACGAGCTGATGAAATCCTGCTTCACCACCTGCCACACATCGCGCGGCATAATGGGCTCGGCCGAGGGGTAGGGGCGCAGGCACAGCTTCACGTAGCCGTACACCGTGAGCACCAGCATGGTAGCAAAGGCAATGCCCAGCGCAATGCTCACCCAATAGAGCGGCGTGCTGACCAGCTGGCTCATCATTTCAATCTGCCGCAGGGTCGTGCTGCGGCCGCCACCCTGGCGGGTAGTGCTGAAAATGCCCGCTATGTTTTGTTGCTGCAGCAGGCCCGCCGCCACGGCCCGCAACAGCGCCGCGGGCAGCACCAGATACAGCAGGCAGCGTCCCAGCCCGCGCCAGTGGGCGGCAATGAATTCAAACGTGGCCGAAAACTTCTGGCCGAAGTCGCGCCGCTGGCGGAAGTCAGACTCCTGGGTAAAAGCTGGTCGCATCAAAAAGGGAAAAGAAGGAAGAAAAACGAATCAAAAATTGCTTTGGGCGGCTGCCGCCGGAGCCGCTGCCAGCGCCGCCCCGCGCCGGCGCAGCTGCCAGGGGTACCAGCCGAAATACCACAGAATGAACGCCGCCGAAGTGCTGATAATGGCAATGCTGGCGGCCAGCGGCATTTCGGTGTGGCGCGTCACGAAGCTTTCGAGGAAGCCGGCCACCATAAAAATGGGCACCAGCCCCAGCGCCAGCTTGCCACCGTCGCGGGCCGCGTGCCGGAGCGACTCGGCCCGGCTGTGCGTGCCCGGAAACAGAATGCCCTGCGCCAGCACAAAGCCCGCCGCGCCAGCCAGCACAATGGCCGAAATCTCCAACGTGCCGTGAATCCAGATGGTGAGCACCGAGGTAGCCAGCAACTTTTGCTGGTAGAAAAAATACTGGAACGAGCCCAGCATCAGGCCGTTGAAGAACAGCGCGCCGGCCGTGCCCAGCCCCGCCGTCATGCCCAGGGCAAAGGCCGTGAGGGCCACCTTGATGTTGTTGAAGGTGATAAACAGGAACATCGAGCTTTCGGCGTCGCTCTTGTACACGGCCATGGGGTCGCCGCGCCGGATGTTGTCCAGGGTCATGTTCACGTAGCCGTCGCCGAGCACGCTGCGCACAAACGAGTCGTCGTAGGCCGCCGAAAGGGCGCCCAGCGCCGTGCACAGCACAAAAAACAGCAGCGTCCAGCCCAGCGTGCGCTGGTGGCGGCTCACTACCAGCGGTAGCTCGTGCAGCCAGAACTGTCCAAAGCGTCCGCGAGCCTCCGACTTGTTTTTATAAATGGCCTGGTGCAGCTTGCCCGTCAGCCCGTTGAGGTAGGCCGTGGTGGGCGAGTTGGGATAAAAGGTTTGGGCATAGGCCAGGTCGTCGGTGAGAGCCACGAAGCGGGCAGCCAACTCGTCGGGACTCGCGGCCGGGTGGGTTTCGTAGTGCTGCCAGCGGGGCTGGTTTTGCCGCAGGAAAAGGGCTTCGCGCATGGGGCGTGGTTAGGAGCTTAAAGGTAGCGCGGCGGCCGGAAGTTACCCTACCGGCCACCCAAAAAATGCCATCTGCTGCACGCATGTGCGGCCCGCGCCGTATTTTTCAAGGCAATAATTATTCCCGCCCTCTCTTCCGCAAGAATAGCCCGCTTTTTCTGCCTCGCTCATGAGTACCATTCGCATCCAGACTACCCAGAACGTTACCCTCGAATACGAAATTGCCAGCGCCGGCGAGCGGGTGCTGGCCGCGCTCATCGACTACGGCCTCTACGCGGTGTGGTTTATCGGCTGGGGCATGCTCAACAGCAACTACCACCTGGCGCCGGCGGGCCGGGCCGGACAGGTCATCATGTTTCTGCCCACCACGTTCTACATGCTGGTCTGCGAGGTGTTTTTCAACGGGCAGTCGCTGGGCAAAAAGGCCCGCCACCTGCGCGTGGTGCGTCTCGACGGCACCCGCGCCGGCCTTGGCGACTACCTGCTGCGCTGGCTGCTGCGGCCCATTGAAATTCTGATGACGCTGGGAGTAGCGGCCTTCATCACCATTTTGCTGAACGGCCGCGGGCAGCGGCTGGGCGACATGGCGGCCGGCACCGGCGTCATCAGCCTCAAGCCCCGGGCGGCGGCCCGCAACCCGCTGGCCGCCGAAGCCATGCTGGTGGAAGGCTACCAGCCGGTATTCGCCCAGGCGGCCGTGCTCACCGACCACGACGTGGCGCTTATCCGCCAGTTGCTCTACCAGGGCAGCCGCCAGGAAAATTACTTGCTGCTGAATGATTTGGCCAACAAGGTTAAATCGGTAACCGGCATTCGGACCGACCTGCCCGACCTGCCTTTCCTGCAAACCGTGCTGCGCGACCACGCGCATCTGGTAGCCGTTGGGGCCGGTTAGGTAATCGGCTACAACAGAACGTCATGCTGAGCGCAGTCGAAGCATCGCTACAGCGCTACACAATTAGTTAGCCTCACAGTAGAAATGCTTCGACTGCGCTCAGCAGGACGTTCAATGCAGGATACATAGAAAACGGCCGCCCCATTGCCAGGGCGGCCGTTTTTAAATGTGAGCAAAGCAAACACTAGGCGAACTGCTGAAAATTGGCTTCTTCGCGCCAGAACTGGCGGGTGTCGCGGATGAGGTTTTTCAGAAAATCCTCGTCTTGTTTCAGGCTGCGCCATTCGCCCATGCCCATTTTTTCGCACAGCTTATAGAAGTTGTCGCCCTGGCCTTTCGAGCCCTGCACTTTCACGAGGCAGCTCAGGGGTGGGCGGCCGGCTTCGTGCTCGTTCATCGAGATTTCCGCCAGCATTTCGTTGAGGCGGGATTTTTCGTGCGAAATTTCCAAATTCAGGCCCAATTCGGCTTCCTGCACCAGCGTCAGGTAGCTTACGGTGCCGGTTTGCAGCCGGGCATAGCGAATGAGATACGTGCGGATACGACCAGTCATGGTGGGAAGAAGGATGAACAAAAAACCGTTTTGGGGGCTGAAAATTAGCGAATTTTAGTTGGACGCTGGTGCAGGTTGCACCGGCATCCATCCGAAAGTTTCAGCCGGCCGGCAGCCTCCTTACCACAATTGTTCCAAAAATTCCCCGACCACCCGGTTTCTATCCTGTTTCAGGATGGTTTAGGCCTGTTCAGCCCAACCATCCGGCCAGCGCTACGACTTGCTCTGGCGGCGGCGCAGCTCCTTCTGAATCAGCAGAAACTCGCGGCTGCTCTGGCCCGCGATGGCCGTATTTTCGTCGGCGCGGCGCAGCAGGTAGGGCATCACGGCGGCCACCGGGCCGTAGGGCAGGTACTTGGCGGTGTTGTAGCCGGCGTTGGCGAGGTTGTAGGTGAGGTTGTCGCTCATGCCGTAGAGCTGGGCAAACCACACCCGCTCGTCGCCGGGCGCCAGGCCGGCCTGCTGCATCAGTTGCGTGAGCAGCAGCGAGCTGGCCTCGTTGTGCGTGCCGGCGCAGAAGCTGATGCGGTCGATGTGGTCGATGCAGTAGCGCAGCGACTCGTCGTAGAGGTCGTCGGTGGCCTGCTTGGTGGGGTTGATAGGGTTTTGCTGGCCGCGCTGCTTGGCGACGCGGGCCTCTTTTTCCATGTAGGCGCCGCGCACCAGCTTGGCCCCGAGGTAATAGCCGGCTTCGGCAGCGTGGTCGTGGGCTTGCTTCAGGGCGTCGAGGCGGTCGTGGCGGTAGAGCTGGTAGGTATTCCACACAATGGCCTTCTCGCGGTTGTATTTGGCCATCATGTCGTAGGTCAGCAGGTCGATGGTGTGCTGAAACCAGCTTTCCTCGGCATCGATGAACAGGCGCACGCCGTGCTGGTGGGCGCGGGCACACAGGGCCTCCACGCGGGCCAGGGCGCGGTTGTGGGCGGCTTCTTCGGCGGGGGTGAGGAGCTGGCCGGCCTGAATTTTCTCCAGAATGGCCACGTCGGCCACGCCGGTTACCTTGAACACCGAGAACGGAATATTGGGCGAGCGGTGGGCTTCGTCGATGGTGGCCAGCACCTCGTCGCGGGTGCGGTCGTAGCTGGCGTCACTGCCTTCGCCTTCCACCGAATAGTCGAGGATGGTGCCGATGTGGTATTTGCCCAGCTCGGCCGTGACCGGGCGGCACTCTTCAATGGTTTCGCCGCCGCAGAACTGCTCGAAAATGCTGTGCTTGATGAGAAACTTGGTGCCGGGAATGCCCCACTTCAGGGCGTTCTTCATGAGGCCGCTGCCGGTTTTTACCAGCGTGCCGTTGTTCATGGCCGCGAACAGGGCGTACACTTTGCGCAGCTGAAAATCAGACTTCGAGGCGAAGGCCACGCGGGTATCGTCGAACGACAGGGGCGGGGCCTGGGTGGTGGGGGCGGGCGTCATGGGCAGGCGGGTGGTCGGCTGAACGAAAAAAAACGGGAAATGCGGGCGGGCAAACGTTGCCGCAAAGGTAAAAGGCAAACAACCTTTTGGCCGATAGAGTTAGGTTTGCGGCCCCGCCCGGTACTGGTGCGTGGGCCTTCACTTCCTGGTTTCCATGGCTGCTGTTTCTGATACGTATTTTACCCGCTTGCTGGCGCAAAAAGGACAACCCATTCTCATTGCCGGCCCCTGCTCGGCCGAAACCGAGGCGCAGGTGATGGCCACTGCCCACGGGTTGAAGGCGTTGGGCAAGATTGATTTATTCCGGGCGGGCATCTGGAAGCCGCGCACCCGGCCGGGCTCGTTCGAGGGCATGGGCACGGCGGCCTTGCCCTGGCTGCAGCGCGTAAAGGCCGAAACGGGCATCCCGACGGCCATTGAAGTAGCCACGCCGCGTCACGTGGAAGAAGCCCTGGCCCACGGCATCGACGTGCTTTGGATTGGCGCGCGCACCACCGTGAACCCTTTTGCGGTGCAGGAACTAGCCGATGCGCTGGCCGGCACCGGCGTGCCCGTGATGGTGAAAAACCCCGTGAACCCCGACGTGGCCCTCTGGGCCGGCGCGCTGGAGCGGATGGAGCGGGCCGGCATCACCGATTTGGCGGCTATTCACCGCGGTTTCAGCACGTTTGCGCCCAGCCGCTACCGCAACGCGCCGACGTGGATTCTGCCCATCGAGCTGAAAACGCGCTTCCCCCACATCCCGCTCATCTGCGACCCCAGCCACATCGGCGGCCGGCGCGATTTGCTGCTGCCCATTGCCCAGAAGGCCCTCGACCTCGATTACGACGGCCTCATCATCGAAACCCACCCCGACCCCGACCACGCCCTGAGCGACGCCGAGCAGCAGGTGACGCCCGCACGCCTGGGCGAAATTCTGAACGAGCTGAAGTACCGCTACCGCTCCAGCGACAACGCCGAATACCTGAACAAAGCCGAAGAGCTGCGCCAGAAAATGGACGAGGCCGACCGCGAAATTGTGGAAGCCCTGGCCCGCCGCATGGCGCTGGTGGAAGAGCTGGCCGAATACAAAAAGGAAAACAACGTGAAAATTCTGCAGTTCGACCGCTGGCAGGAAATCTTCCGGACCCGCACCGACTGGGCCGGCAAGCTGAACGTGAACGACAAATTCGTGGCCGAGCTCTACAAGCTCATTCACCTCGAAAGCATCCGCAAACAAACCGAGGTGCTCAACGGCCGCCCGCAAGTGGACGGCGTGGAGCACCTCGGGCCGGGGCTATAGGCGGGGCCGTAGCGGCTATTGCAGCCGCTCGTAGGTATCGACTGGGGCATCGCAGGGGCCGCCGTAGTCCAGCGTCAGCGTGTTGCCGTCGAGGTTGTACTGCACGGTGGCAGGCCCCAGGCTGCTGGAAGCAGCTGAGTAGGTGAACTGTAGAGTCGGGGCAGTGGTGCCGTTGTTGAAGCATCGAACTGCTGCCGTGGTGAGCAAATACTGGCCGAGCCGCAAAGCGCGGCTACCGCCGTAAAAAGTGAATTGCGTGGGCGTGAACGTAACGGTTTCGTCGGGCAAGGGTGTGGGCGCACATTCGCACTGGCGGTTGGTAAGCCGCCAGGTGCCTTCCAGGCTCGGGGCCGGGGCGGTTTTTTTCTGGCACGAAGCCATGCCCAGCAGGGCAACGGCTAGAACGGGAGTAAGGAACTGGCGCATAGCAATGAGCAGGTTTTAGCGGGTGCCGCAGAACATGGGCATTTCGCGCTGGTACTTCACGGTCAGGCCGTCGGAAGTATCATCGGACAGCACGAGGGTCGTGGCCGAAAGCTCGGCGATGAATGGTCGGCCGCTCGTTTGCGGCACCGGAAACTCCAGAAAAGTTTCGGAACGGCGCGTGGTGTAAGCCACAGCGGTGCTGAGCGTGTAGGACCCCGTAAACACAGGCGTGCCGTTGACCATTGCGCGGGCCTGGCCGTCGGCCGTAAATTCTACTTCCTGGTAGCGTTGGGCATCGGCCGGACGCGTGCCGCCCCCGATTCCGCCCGACGTTTGAGCAAGGGCCCAGCGGCCCACGATGGTAGTTGCCGGCTGATTAGCGGGCTCGACTGCCGCCTTTTGGCAGGCGGCAAAGGTGGCCAGGCTCAACGCGGCGGAGGCGAACAGCAGCGGACGGAAAAGTGGGTACATGATGCAGAAGAAAAAAAGTGGAAGGAAAGGAAAAAGCAAGCCGGGAAAATGTGGAAAGGAAGGCCGATGCATGCACTTATGCCCCTTTGACCGGCCACTGCGCCGGATGGTTGCGCGGGCCGAAACTTTTTGTGCCGACTTTTGCGCCCATGGATAATTCCGTCATCATCGGCCCCGAGGCCCTGCCCGCCCTGGCCGAACTGCTCCAACGCCCCGCCGTAAGCCGCGTGTTCGTGCTCGTGGATGGCAACACTGCCCGCCAGTGCCTGCCGCTGCTGCTGCCGCACCTGCCGGCCGACTACAAGCTCATCGAAATTCCGGCCGGCGAAGAATATAAAACGCTGGCCAGCTGCGACACCGTGTGGGGCGAGCTCACCGCCCAGCATGCCGACCGCCACGCCGTGCTCGTGAACCTGGGCGGCGGCGTGGTCACGGATTTGGGCGGTTTTGCGGCGGCGCTCTACAAGCGCGGCATCCGGTTTGTGCAGGTGCCCACCACGCTGCTGGCGCAGGTCGATGCCAGCGTGGGCGGCAAAACCGGTGTCGATTTTCAGGGCTATAAAAACCAATTGGGTGTATTTCAGGCCCCGGCCGGCGTGTTTATCGCGCCGAAATTTCTGGAAACCCTCGACCCGCGCCAGCTCAAATCGGGCTACGCCGAAGTCGTGAAGCACTGGCTCATTGCCGATGCCGACGCCTTCAACACCAACCGCCGCCTGGGCTGGCTGACCGACGACTGGACCAGCATCATCCGCGAGTCGGTGGCCCTCAAGCAGCGCATTGTGGCCTCCGACCCGCTCGAAGCCGGCCCGCGCAAGCTGCTCAACTTCGGCCACACCGTGGGCCACGCGCTGGAGAGCTACCTGCTCACCCAGCCCGGCCGCGAGGCCCTGCACGGCGAGGCCGTGGCCGCTGGCATGGTATGCGAAAGCTGGCTCTCGGTGCAGCGCGGCCTGCTAAGCGCCGAGGAGCTGGATAAAATCGAAACATTCATCTTTTCGGTGTTCGACAAGCTCGATTTCGTGACCCTGGAAACCAACGCCATCGCCGAATTCGCGCTCCAGGACAAGAAAAACGCGGGCGCGACCATCAACTGCACGCTGCTCGAAGGCATCGGCCACGGCGTGTACGACCAGCCCGTGACGGTGGCCGAAATCGCCGAGTCGCTGCGCTATTACCACCGGCTGCAAGCCTAGCCGGTTGTTCGTTGCTAGTTGTCTGTTGTCAGGTGCTGACCGGCACCTGTTTCCAACCAGCCAACTAGCTAACAACGGACAACTACCAACTGATAACTACCCATGCACCTCTCCTGGCCCGGCGGCCCGCTACGCGGCACTGCCCAACTTCCGGCTTCCAAAAGCGAAGCCAACCGCGCCCTCATCCTGCAAGCGCTGGCCGGCGGCGGCACCCTCGGCAACCTCTCCGATGCCAACGACACGCAACTGATGCTGCGCCTGCTGGCCGCCGCGCCCAGCACCGAGCTCAGCGCCGAAGATGCCGGCACCGTAATGCGTTTCCTCACGGCCTACTTGGCCGTCACGAACTGGCGCGGCCGCCTCACTGGCACGGCGCGCATGCAGGAGCGGCCCATCAAGGTGCTCGTCGATGCGCTGCGCCAGGCCGGAGCCAGCATTCATTATTTGAACAACGACGGCTACCCGCCATTGGAAATCGGAGGTTTCACTGCCGCTGCCGAAACCGCAGAGCCCACCGAGTTATCGGTGCGCGGCGATATCAGCAGTCAGTACATTTCGGCCCTGCTGATGGTGGGGCCGCACCTGCCCGGCGGCTTGCGCCTCACGCTCACGGGCCACATCGGCTCGCGCCCCTACATTAACATGACGGTGGCGCTGATGCAACGCTTCGGCGCCGATTACTCCGCCGACGGCGACGTGCTGACGGTGCGCCCCGGCGCGTACCGCCCCACCGATTACGTCATCGAATCGGACTGGTCGGCGGCCAGCTACTGGTACGCTTTCGTGGCGCTGGCTCCGGCCGGCTCCGAAATCACGTTGGCCGGCTTGCGTCGTGAATCGTTACAGGGCGACCAGGCCATTGCGGAAATGATGACGCAATTCGGTGTCGAAACCACTTTTCTGGCCGAGGCCGTGCACCTGCGCCAGGTGCCGCTCACGCCGCAGACCGCAATTCCAGTGCTCGATTTCACCGATTGCCCCGACCTGGCCCAGACCGTGGCGGTAGTAGCAGCAGCCCTGACCCGCCCCGTGGATATGACTGGCCTCGAAAGCCTGCGCATCAAGGAAACCGACCGCATCGCGGCCCTGCAAACCGAGCTGGCCAAGTTCGGCGGCGACCTACGCGACCTGGGCGCAGGCCGCTTCCGGGCTGAATCGAATGGCTTCGCGGTCGATAATCAATCGGTGGCGACTTACCACGACCACCGCATGGCCATGGCGTTTGCGCCGCTGGCGATGCGTGGGCCAATTGCCATTGAAGCGCCCACCGTGGTGCGCAAGTCCTACCCGCAGTTCTGGAATGAATTAGCGAAGCGCGGCTTCAGCGTCAGCGAAGCTGGCTGAAATAAGCGGCTGACTTGCGCAGCCGGCTGCCATACCAGCTGAATAATTCGCCGTCCACAATCTCAATTTTCGCGGCGGGGCACAGGGCCTGAAACTCCGCCATGTGCTTCGCCGCGAACGGGTAGGGCTCCGACGATAGGAAAATGCATTGCGGGTTGGCGGCCACCAGTTGGTCCGCGCTGATTTCGGGGTAGCGGCTCAGGCCGGCGAAGGCATTGGCGAAGCCGGCCCGGCGCAGCATGTCGTCAATAAAAGTGCCCGTAGTGGCTACCATGTAAGGCTTGCGCCATATGAAATAAGCCACGGATTCTGGAGCAGCCGTTGAAGCGGCTGGCAACGCCAAATCAGCAAAAGAAGCTTCAATGTCAGCGGCCAGCGCGGCGGCCTTTTCTTTCGCGCCCACGATGAAACCGACGCGCCGAATCATGTCCAGCGCTTCCGGCAAGTTGCTGATGTCGCTAAGCCAAACCGGATATTCTGCGGCCAGTTGCTCGATGCCAGCCTGATAATTCTCCTCCTTGTTGCCGATAATTAAATCGGGTTTCAGGGCGGCTATTTTTTCGAAATCGAAATTCTTCGTGCCGCCAATTACCGTGGCCTGGGTGCGCGCCTCGGTCGGGTGAATACAGAACTTGGTCACGCCCACCACTTTTTCGCCCAGCCCTAGGTCGAACAGCAATTCCGTTTGCGACGGCACCAGCGACACAATACGCCGCGGCGGAAACGGCACTGCCACGCGCCGGCCCATCTGGTCGGTAACGTTGAGCGGGTGGGAGGGAATAGTGGGAAGTTCCATGTGAAAACTACTGTCATCCTGAGCAAAGCGAAGGACCTTATCACGACTGAGCTATTTGCTTCAACGTGATAAGGTCCTTCGCTTTGCTCAGGATGACAAACGTCAAAACGCTTATTTGAAATACCGGAAATCGTGGCCGTCTTCGATGCGCAGCAGCGTTTCGTAAATCAGGCGCGTTACGCTCTCCACATCGTCCTTGTGCACCGTTTCCACGGTGGTGTGCATGTACTTGAGGGGCAGCGAAATCAAGGCCGAAGCCACGCCCGAGCCGGAGTAGGCGAAGGCGTCCGTATCGGTGCCGGTAGCGCGGGTGGCGGCGGCGCGCTGAAAGGGAATATCCGAGGCTTTGGCGGTGTCGATGATGAGGTCGCGTAGGTTGTTCTGCACGGCCGGGCCGTAGGTAATCACCGGGCCTTTTCCGCAGCTGATGTCACCGGCCGTCTTTTTCTCGTACATCGGAGACTGACTGTCGTGCGTCACGTCGGTGATGATGGCCACGTCGGGGTTGATGCGGTGGGCCACCATTTCGGCGCCGCGCAACCCTATTTCTTCCTGCACGGCGTTCACGATGTAGAGGCCGAAGGGCAACTTCTTGTTGTTCTCCTTGAGCATGCGGGCTACCTCGGCAATCATGAAGCCGCCCACCCGGTTGTCGAGCGCGCGACCCACGTAAAACTTGTCGTTCAGCACCGTGAATTCGTCCTCGAACGTCACCACCGAACCCACGTGGATGCCCATTTCGGCCACCTCGTCGGCGCTGCTCGCGCCGCAGTCCAGAAACACGGTTTCGATGGTCGGCGCCTTGTCCTGCTCCACCTTGCGCACGTGGATGGCCGGCCAGCCGAAAATGCCCTTCACGATGCCTTTTTCGCCGAAAATATTCACGCGCTTGCTCGGGGCCACCAGCGGGTCGGAGCCGCCGTTGCGGCGCAGGTAGAGGTAGCCTTCCTTGGTGATGTAGTTCACGAAGTAGGAAATCTCGTCGGCGTGGGCCTCAATAACGACTTTGTACTTCGCGTCGGGGTTAATTACGCCCACCACCGTGCCATAGGTATCCACGAAATATTCGTCGATGTAGGGCTTGAGGTATTCCAGCCACAGTTTCTGGCCTTCTTTCTCGAAGCCGGTGGGGGAGGGGTTGTTGAGGTAGGTTTGGAGGAAGGTGAGGGATTCGGGACGCATTGGCAGATGGTGTTGTTAAAAACGATAATACAAGCAGCAAGCTACGATGTTTGAGCGGCTTGCGCAGGTGCAGGCGTGTGCCACGCCATCGGAATATCGGCTTCCCGGCCGTGCCCATCGGCCACCCGCCCCTCTAATCTGCCCTCGCGCCGAAACCCCAGTTTTTCGTAGAGCGCCAGGGCGCGGGCGTTGCTCTCGCGCACCGTCAGCTCCACGCGGCTGACGTGCGGAAACCGCGTCGGCACTGCCGCTAGCAAGGTTTCGAACAGCCGTCGGCCCACGCCCTGGCCCTGTACCGACGCATCGACGGCCACGGTGAGGTCGCCCAGCACGTGGGCAAAAATCCGCAACCCACTGGCGTAAGTGTGAATTTCTGCCACTATCTGCCCGTCCTGCTCGGCCACCAGCCCGATGCCCTGGGCCTGCGCCCGTTGCAGGAAGTGTTGCACATAGTCGTCAGTCACCTCGTCGGGCTGCCGGGCAATGCCGCCGCTTTCGCGGGCCACGCGCTGGTAGAGGGCGCGCACGGCCGGCGCATCGGCCGGTAACGAGGGCCGAATGAAAATAGGGAGCATTGGAAAAACGATTTTTTAAGCCACCGACTTGCTTACACGGTGTGCAAAATGAGGTAGAGCGAGGCCGCCGAAACCACCAGCCAGAGCAGCGTGCCCAAGGCGTAGGGCCTGATGCCGACCGAGCGCAAAACCTTGGCCGACAAGCCTGCTCCAATGAAGAACAAGGTTACCGTAAAGCCGATTTTGGCCAGGCTTACCATTGCCGGGCCCAGCGGCCGAACAGCGGGCACAAAGGTATTCAGCAGCATGGCCGCGATAAAACCAAAAATGAAGTAGGGGACAGTGATTTTAACCCCCTTCTGCTTAAAAAGCAGCGCCGTACCAAGTGCCACCGGAATAATCCAGAGGGCGCGGGCCAGCTTCACGGTGGTGGCTACGGCCAGCGCCTGGCTGCCATACGCCGCCGCCGCACCCACTACCGAGCTGGTATCGTGGATGGCAATGGCACACCACAGCCCAAACTGCTGCTGCGTGAGATGCAGCGCATGGCCAATGGTGGGAAACGTGAACAGCGCCAGCGCATTCAGCACGAACACCGTGCCCAAGGCCACCGACATTTCCTCGTCTTTGGCCCGCAGCACCGGCCCGATGGCCGCGATGGCCGAACCGCCGCAGATGGCGGTGCCGCACGAAATGAGGTGCACCACGCGCCGGCTTAGTCCCAGCCACCGGCCCACCACAAAACCCAGCAACAGCGTGCCGAAGATGGATGCGATGGTGAACACGATGCCCGTTTTGCCGGCCTGCACCGCCGCGTGGGCATTCATGCCAAAGCCCAACCCTATAACCGAAAACTGCAGCAGCTTGGCGGTGGCTTTGCGGGTTTGGGTAATGAACGGATTGCCAGCGGTTTGGGCTAGTAACAGGCCCAGCGCCAGGGCGAGAGGCGGCGAAGCCCAGGGCGTGAGGCAGAAAACAAAAAACAACCCAAAAACGACCTGCTGCAGCGTGAAGACCTGCCCAAACAACGTCCGGGAGGCATGTAGTTGGCGCGTCCACCCCGGAGCTTGGTTAGGCTTTGGAGTAGCTTCTTGCACCAGAAGTTTCATGTTGGTAGAGCAGTTGTTGCGAGCACAAATTTACGGTGCTTGCTGCGCCAGGGATTATCCAATCATGTTATAGCAAATAACCAACGGTTATAGTCGGAAAGATTGAATGGGTTGATTCGGGCAGCTTGTAGGGCGCTTCCTACCGCTTACTGTTATCGAGTTGGTTCTGTGCGAAGCTTAGAAACCGCTGCGCCGGCCTGGCCAGCACCTGGCCTTGCACCCAAACGGCCTCAAACTGCCGGGCCAAGTGCAGCCCTTGGATGGGCACCACTTCGAGCAGGCCGGCGGCTAGCTCGCGGTCCAGGGCCCGGCGCGACACGAAGCCCAGCGCCCCCGGGGCCGCTTCGAGGTAGCTTTTAATGGCCTCGGTATTATCCAGGTAAATGGCCACCGCTAAGTTGCTGAGTTTGATTTGCTGCGCCCGGAGGGCAAATTCCAGGATTTCGAGCGTGCCCGAGCCGCGCTCACGCAACACCAGCGGATGGGCCAGCGCTTCGGCTACAGTTAGCGGCGCAGTGGACAGGCCGCTGGGAGTAGCGCGGCGCACGGCCACCAGCTCATCGGGCAGCAGCAATTCGTAGTGCAAATCCTTGCTCTTCGTGCGGCCCTCTACAAACCCCAAATCCAGCTCGCCCCGCAACAGGGCATCGGCAATACGCTCCGAATTGGCATTGAGCAGCGTGAGGTGTACCTGCGGGTAGCGGGCCTGAAAGGCGGGCAGCAGCCCCGGCAGCACGTACTGGCTGAGGGTCGTGCTGGCCCCCAGGCGCAGGCGGCCGGTGGCCTCGTCGGGGTTGCGCAGGCCCAGCAGCTGGTCCTCCAGAAGCTGCTGGGCCTGCGCCACTGTTTCGGCATGCGCTTGTAGCAGGCGGCCGGCTTCGGTCAGGCTCACGCGGTTGCCGCGTCGCTCCAGCAGGCGTTGCCCGTATTGCGCTTCCAACTCCCGAATGTGCTTCGTCACGGCCGGCTGGCTCACAAAAAGCTCCTGCCCGGCTTTCGTAAAGCTCAGGTGCCGGGCCACAGCAGCGAATACACGGAGGCGGAAATCGGACATGCCTAAAAGTAATTCGTTGCTCGGCAAGCAGGCTGGCCACCGCGCCTCCGCCGAGCTTATTAAACCAAAACGCCATGCAGCGCGCAATGCTGCATGGCGTTCGGCTGAGTGGTTGATTTATAATTATAGCGGAATGTTGCCGTGCTTCTTACGCGGCATAGTGTCCACCTTGTTTTCCAGCATCTTGAAGGCGCGAATCAGCTTCTGGCGCGTTTGCGAGGGCAGGATTACCTCGTCCACGAAGCCACGGTGGGCGGCGCGGTAGGGCGTGGCAAATTTCTCCTGGTACTCGTCCACCTTCTCCTGGAGCTTGGCTTCGGGGTTCTCGGCCTGGGCGATTTCGCGCTTGAAAATGATTTCGGCCGCGCCTTTCGCGCCCATTACGGCAATTTCGGCGGTGGGCCAGGCGTAGTTCATATCGGCCCCGATGTGCTTGGAGTTCATCACGTCATATGCCCCGCCGTAGGCTTTGCGGGTAATCACGGTGATGCGCGGCACGGTGGCTTCGCAGAAAGCGTAGAGCAGCTTGGCGCCGTTGGTGATGATGCCGCGCCACTCCTGGTCGGTGCCGGGCAGGAAGCCGGGCACGTCTTCCAGCACCAGCAGCGGAATGTTGAAGGCATCGCAGAAGCGCACGAAGCGCGCGGCTTTGGTGCTGGCGTTGATGTCGAGCACACCGGCCAGCACCGCCGGCTGGTTGCCCACAATGCCGATGCTACGGCCCGCCAGCCGGGCAAAGCCCACCACGATGTTCTCCGCAAAATTCTGGTGCACTTCGAGGAAGGAGTTGGTATCGATAATGCCCTCAATCACCTCGCGCATGTCGTAAGGTTGGTTGGCATTTTCGGGAATCAGCTTGTCGAGCTCGGGGCGGCTTTCGTCGCCGCTGGCTTCGTAGGGCTGGTTCGGGGCCGTTTCTTCGCAGTTCTGCGGCATGTAGCTCAGCAGCTGCTTGATATGATTGATGGCCACCACCTCGTTGGCGCACGAGAAGTGCGTCACGCCGCTCTTGGCCGAGTGCGTGCTGGCGCCGCCCAGTTCCTCGCTGGTTACTTCCTCGTGGGTCACGGTTTTCACCACGTTGGGGCCGGTCACGAACATATAGCTCGTGTGCTCCACCATCAGAATGAAGTCGGTGATGGCCGGCGAATACACCGCGCCGCCCGCGCACGGCCCCATAATGGCCGACAGCTGCGGCACCACGCCCGAAGCCAGCGTGTTCTTATAAAAAATGTCGGCGTAGCCGCCGAGGCTCACCACGCCTTCCTGAATCCGGGCCCCGCCCGAGTCGTTGAGGCCAATCACGGGCGCACCGTTCTTCATGGCGAGGTCCATGATTTTCACGATTTTCTCGGCGTGGGTTTCGCTCAGCGAACCACCGAAAACCGTGAAATCCTGCGAAAAAACGTACACCAGCCGGCCGTTCACGGTGCCGTAGCCGGTTATCACGCCGTCGCCGAGGTAGTGCTCCTTATCGAGGCCAAAATCCTTGGAGCGGTGCATTACAAACTTACCGATTTCCTCGAACGAGCCTTCGTCCATCAGCAAATCCACCCGTTCGCGGGCGGTGAGCTTGCCTTTTTTGTGTTGGGCATCAATGCGGGCCTGGCCGCCCCCTAACAGGGCTTCTTCGTTTTTGCGGGCCAGCAATTCGGTTTTGGAGAGGTGGGCGTGGGCGTGCGGGTCGGGCATGAGCGGGGCTAAGCGCGCGGGTGGGATGGGTGCGCGGAATGGAAGCCCAAAGGTAGGTTACGGGTAGATTATGGGGCGGCGGTAGCAGTGCAAAGAAAAATGTCATGCTGAACGCAGTGAAGCATCTGAATCAAGCCGACCAGCGTGGTTGAGACATGACCCAGATGCTTCACTGCGTTCAGCATGACAAGCGGCTCCTACAGCGTCTTGCCCATCAGCATCAGCAAAAACGCATACTGCCGCGCCGTGTCGTCAATCGACTTGAAACGGCCCGAAGCGCCGCCGTGGCCGGCCGCCATGTCGGTGTGCAACAGCATCAGGTTCTTATCGGTTTTGGTAGCGCGCAGCTTGGCTACCCACTTGGCAGGCTCGAAATACTGTACCTGCGAGTCGTGCAAGCCGGTAGTTACCAGCATGTTGGGGTAAGCCTGCTTTTCCACATTGTCGTAGGGCGAATACGAGAGCATGTACTTGAATTCCTCCTCGTTGGCGGGGTTGCCCCACTGGTCGTACTCGCTGGTGGTAAGCGGGATGCTGGGGTCCGACATGGTCGTCACCACGTCCACGAACGGCACGGCGGCAATGACGCCCTTGTAGAGGTCGGGGCGCATGTTCACCACCGCGCCCATCAGCAGGCCGCCGGCGCTCCCGCCCATGGCAAACAGCTTGTCCTTGGCCGTGAACTGCTTCTTGACAGTCGCGTTGCCCACGCGCACATCCTGCATTTTGGTCAGGTACTCCGAGCAGTCGATAAAGTCGTTGAAGCTGTTGATTTTGTGGCTCATGCGGCCGTCCTCAAACCACTGCCGGCCCATCTCCTGCCCGCCCCGGATGTTGCACAGCGCGTACACAAACCCGCGGTTCAGCAAGCTCAGCCGGGCGGCGCTGAAGGTGGGGTCCTGCGAGAAACCGTAAGAGCCGTAGGCGTACTGCAGCAGCGGCGCGGTGCCATCCAGCTTGGTGCCTTTCTTGTACACCAAAGCCATGGGAATGAACTTGTTGTCGCGCGACTTTACAAACACGCGCTCCGTCACGTAGTCGAACTTGTTGTAGTTGCCCAGCACCGGTTGCTCCTTCACCAGGGTATTGGTGCGGGTGCTCATGTCGTACTCGAAAATGGAGTTCGGCGTGGTGAGTGAGGTGTAGTTGTAGCGCAGCACCGGCGTGTCCATTTCCGCATTCACGCCGATAGTAGCGGTATAGGCGGGTTCCTCAAACTGAATGTAATGCTCCTGCTTGTCCTTCAGGCTCACCACTTTCAGCTGGCGCAGGCCGCCTTTGCGCTCGTTCAGCACCACGTAGTTGCTGAACAGCTCGAAGCGGTCGAGGAAAATTTCGGGGTGGCGGGTGAGGGCGTCGGTCCAGGCCGATTTGCCGGTGGCCGTCACGGGCGTTACCATCAGGCGGTAGTTGGGCGCCCCCAGGTTGGTGCGGATGTAGAACTTATCGCCCAAGTGCTCCACATCATAGAGGTGGTCCTTTTCACGGCGCTGGAATACCTTGGGCTGCTCGGCCGGCGCGGCGGCATCGAGGTAGCGATACTCCGACGACAGCGAACTAACCAAGTTCAGGCCGATGTATTTCTTTGATTTCGAGCGGCTCACGTGTACGTTGAAGGTATTGTCCTTCTCCTCGTACACCAGCGCGTCGTTCTTGGGGTCAGTGCCCAGCACGTGGCGGTACACCTGGTAGGGCAGGAGCGTGGTTACGTCTTTGCGGGTGTAGAACACGGTTTTGTTGTCGGCCGCCCAAGCCATTTCGCCGCCGGTGTTCTGAATGCGTTCGGGGTAGTCTTTGCCCGTGGCCAGGTTGCGGAAACGCAGCGTGTAGAGGCGGCGGCTCACGGTATCGGTCGAAAACGCCAGCAGTTGGTTGTTGTCGCTCACGGCCCAGTCGCCAATCTGGAAATACTTCTGGCTGCTGCCCATCTCGTCGCCGTTCAGTAGAATTTCCTCCGTGCCAATGGTGCTGCCCTTCTTGCGGCAGTAGATGGGGTATTCGCGCCCGAACTCGTAGCGCGAGTAGTAGTAGTAACCGTTGTCGCGGTAAGGTTCAGTCGCGTCTTCCTGCTTGATGCGGTTCTTGATTTCCTGCGCCAGCTTCTTTTGCAGGGGGACTACGGCAGCCATCTGCTGGTCGTAGTAAGCGTTTTCGGCGTTCAGGTATTTGAGGACGGCCGGGTCGGTGGGCTTGTTCAGCCAGTAGTAATTATCGGTGCGCTGGATGCCAAAATCAGTAAACACTTTGGGCTTGATGGGCGCTACCGGCGGCGTCAGGGGGGCCGTCTGGGCAAAGGCCCCACCACCGGCCAAAGCCGCTCCCGCCCCCGCGAGGGCCATTCGTTGCAGAAAATTCATAAGAAGAAGGCGAGAAGTACCGCGCGAGCAGTTAGGATGGTCTAAATCAAGCAGCAAGGTAATGCATGGGCGCAAAAAAACCGGTCCGAAACGGACCGGCTGTCACATTCTATCCAACGGGGTGCTAATTTTTTTGCACCGTAGCAGAAGTGACCTTTCCCGTGTCTGCATTTACTTCAGCAAACGTGCGTTCGCCTACCCGCACAAAAATTGTTTGGGTCCCAAGTGTCACTTTGCGAATGGCACGCGGGCCCACTACCGTTGGGCAGGCACCCACCACATCGGTTTTCCAGGCTAGCCGGTTACCCTGGTACGCCAGCAACTGCCGGTTATCGGACGATACCCAGTATACTTTCCCATCCGATAGGGCTTTCATGCCTCGTACCTGCGCCGAAGGGGTAAAAGCCGGGCTGCCAGCCCCAATTTCGGGCTGGCGAACAACCAGTTGGGCATTATAAGGCGCTTCGGGTTTCTGGTCTTGCGCCATAGCGGCAGTGGGCAGGGCAAGCAGTAAGGCGAAGAATCGAAAAGTGGGTTTGTGCATAGCGAAAGAAAGTAAGGTGGAGGAATAGGCGCAAAGAAAAAGGGCTGGCTCCCTTGCGGAAACCAGCCCTCTAACGTCTGTTAACTACTTCTTATTTCTTCGCATCCGTATCGGGCGCTTCCGGCTTGTCGGCCGGGCGCTCGTCGCTGGCGAGGTTTTGCGCCTCACCGCTCTTGCTTACGGCGAAGGTCAGCTCCTCGGCACCTTCGGTGTAATCGGCGGTGATAACGTCGCCGTGTACTACCTGGGCTTTGAGGATTTCCTCCGCAATCGGGTCTTCGATGTACTTCTGGATGGCGCGGTTCAGCGGGCGGGCACCGTATTTGGGGTCGTAGCCTTTATCGGCCACGAAATCCTTGGCGGCTTCCGTCAACTCGACACGGTAACCTAAAGCCTGCACTCGCGAGAGGAGCTTGCTGAGGCTGATGTCGATAATTTTGTGGATGTCCTTCTTCTCAAGCGAGTTGAAGACGATGACGTCATCCAAGCGGTTGAGGAATTCGGGCGAGAAGGTCTTCTTCAGGGCGTTGGTAATAGTGCCTTTCGTCAACTCATCCATGTTCTCTTGGCGGGCCTTCGTGCCGAAGCCGATGCCGGCGCCGAAGTCCTGCAGGTCACGCGCCCCGATGTTCGAGGTCATGATGATGATGGTGTTGCGGAAGTCCACCTTGCGGCCGAGGCCGTCGGTCAGGATGCCGTCGTCCAGCACCTGCAGGAGCAGGTTGTACACGTCCGGGTGCGCCTTCTCAATTTCGTCGAGCAAGATAACCGAGTAGGGCTTGCGGCGGATTTTCTCCGTCAGCTGGCCGCCCTCTTCGTAGCCCACGTAGCCGGGAGGCGCGCCTACCAGGCGCGATACGCTGAATTTCTCCATGTACTCCGACATGTCGACGCGCACCAGCGCATCTTCCTTGTCGAAGAGGTAGGTAGCCAGCACCTTGGCTAGCTCCGTCTTACCCACACCCGTCGGGCCGAGGAATACGAACGAACCAATGGGCTTCTTAGGGTCCTTCAAGCCCACGCGGGTGCGCTGAATGGCTTTCACCAACTGCTTGATGGCTTTGTCTTGGCCAATTACTTTGCCTTGCAGCTCCTCGTTCATGTTGAGAAGTTTCTGGCTTTCGTTCTGAGCCACGCGCGAAACGGGGATGCCGGTCATCATGGCGATAACCTCGGCCACGTTCTCCTCTTTCACCGTGTAGCGCTTCTTCTTGGTTTCCTCTTCCCACGACTTTTTGGCCGTTTCGAGTTGGTCCAACAGCTTCTTCTCAGTGTCGCGGAGCTTGGCGGCTTCCTCGTATTTCTGCGATTTCACCACGCGGTTTTTCTCGCCTTTGATGTTCTCAATCTGCTCTTCGAGCGTGAGAATGTCCTCGGGCACCACGATGTTGTTGATGTGCACGCGGGCCCCGGCTTCGTCGAGAATGTCGATAGCCTTGTCCGGCAGGAAACGGTCGGACATGTAGCGGTCCGACAGCATCACGCATTGCTCAATGGCCTTGTCGGTGTACACCACGTGGTGGTGGTCCTGATACTTGTCCTTGATGTTGTGCAGGATTTCGATGGTTTCCTCGGGCGTGGTGGGGTCCACCATCACCATCTGGAAACGACGGGCCAAGGCACCGTCTTTCTCGATGTACTGACGGTACTCATCCAGCGTAGTGGCGCCGATGCATTGAATTTCGCCGCGGGCCAAAGCCGGCTTGAACATGTTCGAAGCATCGAGCGAGCCCGAAGCGCCGCCGGCGCCCACAATGGTGTGCAACTCGTCGATGAACAGAATCACGTCGGGCGACTTCTCCAGCTCGTTCATCACGGCTTTCATGCGCTCCTCGAACTGGCCGCGGTATTTGGTGCCGGCCACCAGCGAAGCGAGGTCCAGCGTAACGACGCGCTTATTGAAAAGCACACGGCTTACTTTCTTCTGGATGATGCGCAGGGCGAGGCCTTCAGCGATGGCCGTTTTGCCCACGCCGGGCTCACCGATGAGGATGGGGTTGTTCTTTTTGCGGCGGCTCAGGATTTGGGCTACGCGCTCAATCTCCTTTTCGCGACCCACGATGGGGTCGAGCTTGTCGTCCTCGGCCAGCTTGGTGAGGTCGCGGCCGAAGTTGTCGAGCACCGGGGTACGCGATTTTTCGCCGGGCTTTTTAGCACCTGCGCCAGCGCCGGTGCCAGCCCCGCGCCCGCCGGGACCCGATGAGCCAAAGAGTTTGTCGTTGTCGTCGTCGTCCGTGTCGGGCGTGCGGTTTTGCGGGGCAGAACCGGCATTACCGTGGTAATCCAGCGAGTCGCGCACAGTTTCGTAGTTCACGTTGAATTTGCTGAGAATTTGGGAAGAAATGTTGTCTTCGTCCCGCAGGATGGACAACAGAAGGTGTTCGGTGCCAATGATTTCCGACTTGAAAATCTTGGCTTCGAGGTAGGTGATTTTCAGCACCTTCTCGGTCTGCTTGGTGAGCGGAATCGAGCCGGTGATGCTGGTGCCCTGCGTAGCGGTGTTGCGCGTGGCCTGTTCGAGCGAAAACTTCAGCTCGTCGATGCTCACGCCCAGCTTGCGCAGCAGGCCGAGGGCCGTGCCTTCGGCTTCGCGAATCATGCCGAGCAACAGGTGCTCGGTGCCGATGTAGTCGTGGCCGAGACGGATGGCTTCCTCCCGGCTGAGGGAAATCACCTCTTTGACGCGGTTTGAGAATTTAGCTTCCATGCCAATAAACGTAGTGAAAAATCAAATAAGCCCCGCGTCGGGCGAGTAACACGAATAACGGGTTGGGCCGATGTAGCTTGAAAACAAGCCGGTTCGGGCGAAGGTTCGGACTTATTTACGGCCCGGCATTATTAACCTAACGTTGGCCGAAATCTGCGGGTTACTGCAAATAGCGGCCAGCGGCCGGGCCCTGCGAAAACAGCAGGTCCAGCACACTTAGGCCGGGCTCAAAACCTGGGCCAAACACCTGCGGATAGGGCCGCACCAGCGCGGAGGCTGCCGGAGTGTCAGGTTCAGAAGGTTTAGAAGTGGCTTTGGGTGTCAGCCAGTCGCGCCGGTCGGCGATAAGCTGGGTAGTAAACAGACCGGAATTATCGGCAGAAGGTTGCGCCGGGTAGCGGGCGTGGTATTCGGTGGTGAGGTGCAGGGGCAGCGTGATGCGGAAACACTTCAACAATAAACGCAAAAACTGCTGATTCAGGTCGAAAAGCAACGCCGGTTTGCTTACGTAGATATCGTGCAGGTAGTCGGCGTAATACTCGAAATACGGGCTGTTGCCGTAGGCGGTTTGGAGCGTGCGCCAGTGGCGATGAATCCAGTTCTGGCGGTAGTCGATTTCAATGGCCGAAACGCTGACCTTTTCGGCCCGGTTGCCATCGAGGACGGGCACCGTGAGGGGCTGCACGCCCTGCGCGGTGCGGATGAGGCAGCGGTTGCGGTAGGTCTGTTTGCGGTAGTGCTCGTGGGCTTCGAGCAGGATGCCGTCGGCGCGCTGTAGTTCAGCGAAAAGGGCGGCCGGTGGGTGGTAGTGCAGTTCGGTGAGGAGAATCATGGAGGCGAAGCAGAGGGAACACGCATAGCACCACGTCATGCAGAGCGTAGCATCTTTACTGCAATAGTAAATGATTAGTGGTGGCAGGCAAGATGCTTCGCTGCGCTCTGCATGACGTTCGGGCTACTCATCGCCGCCCTGGCCTTTGCTGCGTTCGGCATCCAGAAAATACGCGCCTTTGACGACCAGATGGGTAGTGTCGCTCAGCTTATCGAGCGAGCGCACGGCTACCTGACCCTGGTCAGTAGCGCCGGGACGAAGGCTGAAGCGGCGGAAGGTGCTGCCTTTACCATCGGATTTTACCTGATAATAAGCGTAGCTGACTTCGCCGCCGGGCACGAGAGCGTCTTCGGGCAGGGTGCGCTGGGGCGTACGGCCGGTGAGGATGCGGGCACTGACGTATTGGCCGGGCAATAGGGCGGCGGTGAGCGCAGCATCGGGGCCGGTGTCGTGTAGGTGGGCATGAACCGACACGGTGCGGCCGTCGTCATCGAAGGCTTTGCCGACCAGGAAGACGGTGGCGGGAAGTGGCTGGGCGCTGGCTCCCTGGGCCGGCACGCGGAACAGAATGTCCTGGCCCACTTTCACCTTGGCAATGTCGCGCTCGAAAACTTTTAATTCCAGGTGCAGGTCGGAGCGGTCCACCAACTCAATCAGCACGTCCTGCGGATTCACGAACTGGCCGGGGTTCACCAGCACGGCCTTCACGTAGCCGCCAATAGGGGCGATGAGCGGCACGCTGGGCTGGATATTGGTGGCCGTGATGCGCCCAGGATTCAGGCCGATGAGGCGAAGTTGAGCAGCGAGGCTGCCGGCCGCGGCCTGCTCGGTGCGCAGCTCGGAGGCGGCTTGCTGGAGCTTGCGGCGGGCTCCTACGTCTTCGTCGTTGAGGATTTGCTGGCGGGCGGTTTCCTGCTTCAGAAATACGATGCGGGCTTGGCTCTGGAGGTAATCCTGCTGCAGCTTGAGGTAGTCGGGGTTGCGTAGGGTAGCGAGCACGCTACCCCGTTTCACAAACTGGCCGGGCAGCACCGGGAGTTGCTGCACGTAGCCGCCCATCACAGCCGTGATGGATACTTTGTGGCTGGGCGGCACATCAATCTGGCCGGTGGCCTGCACCTCGGTGCCTAGGTCGCGGCGGGTGAAAGTGCCGAGCTCGATGCCGGCCGCCTGCATCTGGGCTTTGCTGAGGAAAACCTCGTTAGGCGCGCGGGGTGGCGGGGCGGCGGGTTTATCGGCGGCCTTTTCGGCTTTGCTGCCGCAGGCGATGAGGATGGGGAGGAGGGCGAGGTAGGGCAGAAATTTCATGGGTAGGAGTTTATTCGATTATTTGATAACGGTCCTGCTGAGCTTGTCGAAGCATCGCAACTGCTTCGTTACTTTGGCATTGATTACTTGCGCGGTAGAGATGCTTCGACAAGCTCAGCATGACGTGCTTTTACTACTTATTGCGCATCGGCTCCGGCCAGGGCCTGGATATTGGCCACCAGTTCGTTGTATTGCCGCAACTGCTCGAAATAGGCTTCCTGAATCTGCCAGGCGGGTTGGGTATTCACCACGTATTCCACGTACTCGATATCGCCGGCGCGGCGACTTTTTTCGGCCGTGTCGAGAATGAGGCGGGCTTGCGGCAACCCGTAGTTCTCATAGTAAAGCAGCGAGGCCTGGGCGCGGGCCAGCTGCTGGCGCAGGGTGCTGAACTGGGTGCCGAATTGCGTGTTGGCGTAGGCCAGCTGCACCTGGGCGGCTTCCTCGCCGATTTTGGCGGCGGCGATGCGGGCGCGCTGGGCCCCGCCCAGCAGCGGTACCGCGATGCCGGCCTGGGCCACGTTGAAACCCCGCTCTTGGTTAATGGTCTGATTGAAGTAGCCGGCGCGCAGGTCAGGCAGGCGGCGCAGCTTTTCAAGCCTGGTTTGCTGCTGGCTGAGGGTAAGCTGCTGCTGATAGGCGGCCAGGGTGGGGTTGGTGGCGGGCGTGAGGGCGGCCGTATCGGCCGGTAGCAGCACGGCGCGGGGGCTGGCGGTGGTGTCGATGGTGGCCAGGTTGGGCTGGCCGAGCAGCAGGGCCAGTTGGCGGCGCTGCACCAGCAACTCGGAGCGCAGCGTGGCGAGGCGGTTTTGCAGTTCGCGCGACCGGGCTTCGGCCGATACCTGCTCCAGGCGGTTGGTTTCGCCCACCTGGTAGCGGATGCGGGCGGCCCGGGCGGCGCGCTGGTAGAGGCTGTCTTGCCGGCGCAACAGGGCCACGAGGCGGTAGGTCACCAGCAGATTATAGTAGCCCGAGCGGATGCTGCGGCTCAACTCACGACGCTGGGCGCGGGCGCGGAGGTTGGCACCCTCGGCCGTGGTTTGCAGAACTTTGCGCTGGGCTCCGTACACGGTGGGGAAGGCCGTCTGCTGCAGAATGTTGAAGCTCTGGTCGGCCAGCGGACCCGAAATCTGGCCGTACTGATAGTCTAACACCAAGCGCGGTAGGTCGTAGCCGGTGCGGGCGAGGGCGGTCTGCTGCTGGGCCTGCAAAGTGGCGGCCTGCACTAGTGGGCTCTGGGCCAGGCCGGTGCTCAGGGCCTGCGAGATGCTGAGGGGCGCATCAGTTGGGGCTTTTTGGGCGCGGGCGGTAGCGGGCAGCAGGGCAGCCAGCGCTATCAGCAGCAGGACCACGAACGAAACTCCCGTTGCGCCCGCCGCACCTGAATCTTTAGAATCAGGGCTACCCGGTTTTGGCGCTTCGGCCTTCTTCTTTTCTAATTCGGCTTTTTCGGCGGCCACGCGTTCGGCTTCGGTTTTGGGCATAGATTGAGACTTGTTGTCATTGGAAGCCGGCTTATCATTGGATTCCGTGGCCGGCTCGCCGCCTGTTTCCTTGCGGATTTTGGCCTCTTCGGCTTCCTCAGCGGCTACTTCGGGGCTGGGCTCGTCGTCATCCACAAAGAAGGTGTAGAGCACGGGCAGCACCACCAGCGTGAGCAGCGTGGCCGTTATCAGCCCACCGATGACGACCGTGGCCAGCGGCTTCTGCACCTCCGCGCCGGCCGAGCCGGACAGGGCCATCGGCAAAAAGCCGAGCGAGGCCACCGAGGCCGTGAGCAGCACCGGCCGGAACCGCTCCTCGGTAGCGCGCAGCACCCGCTCGCGGATTTTCTTCACGCCGGCCGTGGCCAATTCGTTCAGGCTGGCCACCAGCACAATGCCATTCAAAACGGCCACCCCGAACAGCGCGATAAAGCCCACGCCGGCCGAAATGCTGAACGGCATCCCGCGCAACCCCAGCGCCAGCACGCCGCCGATGGCCGCCAGTGGGATGCCCGTAAAAATCAGCAGCGCCTCCTTCACCGAACGGAAGGCCAGGAACAAAAGCATGAAAATCAGTACCAACGACACCGGCACGGCAATGGCCAGTCGGTCTTTGGCGTGGTTCAGGTTTTCGAACTGGCCGCCGTACACGATGCTGTAGCCGGCGGGCAGGCTCAAGCCGGTTTTCAGCTTGCCCTGGATGTCTTGCACGAGGCTTTGTACGTCGCGGCCGCGCACGTTCACGCCGATGTTGACGCGGCGGCGGGCATCGTCGCGGGAGATTTGGGCCGGGGCCGGTTTCAGGGCCACAGTGGCCACTTCGCTTAGCGGAATCTGGTTGCCGTCGGGCAGCGACACAAGGAGTTGGTTGAGGTCGTCGGGGCCACGACGGTGCAGCGAGTCGAGGCGCAGCACAAGGTCGAAGCGGCGCTCGCCTTCGTACACCTGGCCGGTGGTCTGGCCGGCGAAAGCGGTTTGCAGCAGCGTGTTGAGGTCCATTACGCGCAGGCCGTACTGGGCCAGCTTGGCGCGGTCGTAGCTCACGCGCAGCTGCGGCAGGCCGATAATCTGCTCCACCTTAATATCGCCTACACCTTGCAGCGGGCGGATGAGCGCGGCAGCCTCGTCGGCCTTGGCCTTGAGCACGTCGAGGTCGTCGCCGTAAATCTTCACCGATACATCCGACTTTACGCCCGAAATCAGCTCGTTAAATCGCATCTGAATGGGCTGCTGAAACTCCAGGCTCACGCCGGGCACGCCGGCCAGGGCGGCCTGCATCTTGTTGGCTAGCTCCTCGCGGGTGCTGGCGCTGGTCCATTCGGCATGGTCTTTCAGAATAATCATCTGGTCGGAATCTTCTAGCGACATGGGGTCGGTGGGGATTTCCGAGGTGCCGATTTTGCCCACGACCTGAATGACTTCCGGGAATTTACTTTTCAGAATGCGCTGAATCCGAGACGTCAGCAGGATGCTTTCGTCCAAAGAAGACCCGGGAGCCAGCGTCACGTTCATGGCAAAGTCGCCCTCGTCGAGCTGCGGAATAAACTCGCCGCCGAGCCGCGAAAACACGAAGCCGCCCAGCGCCAGCAGCCCCACGGCCACGCCCACCACCAACCAGCGCGCCCCCAGTGCCGCCCGGATAATCGGGTCGTACAGCTTGTGCAGAAAGCCTACGATGCGGTCGGCCAGATTAGGCTTTTCGCTGATATTTTTCTTCAACGCCCAGGCCGTGACGGCCGGCACATAAGTCAGGCACATAATCATGGCCCCGAGAATGGCGAAGCTCACCGTGAGGGCCATGGGCCGAAACATCTTGCCCTCCACGCCGGTGAGCGAGAGGATGGGCAGGTACACAATCAGGATGATGAGCTGACCGAACAGAGCCGATTTCATGAGCCGGTTGGTCACGCCTTCGGTGATGTCGTCCATCGTCTCGTGGGCGGCTTTGAGGCGCTCGTGCAGCAAGTGGGCAATGACGGCCTCCACGATAATCACGGCCCCGTCCACGATGAGGCCAAAGTCCAACGCGCCCAGGCTCATCAGGTTAGCCGATACGCCGAAGGTCCGCATCATGCCCAGCGCGAAGAGCATGCACAGCGGAATCATGCCCGCCACCACCAGCCCGGCCCGCAGGTTGCCGAGCAGCAGCAGCAACACCAACACCACAATCACGCCGCCCTCAATCAGGTTTTTTACTACCGTGTGAATGGCTTTGTCCACCAGCTTGGTGCGGTCCAAGAACGGGTCGATTTCCAGGCCTTTGGGCAGCGTTTGCTGGATTTCAGCCACGCGCGCCTTCACGTTTTTGATGGTGGCTTCGGAGCTGGCGCCTTTCAGCATAAGCACTACGCCACCCACGGTTTCGCCCAGGCCGTCGCGGTCCATAGCCCCGTAGCGCACGGCGTGGCCGAAGCGCACGGCAGCCACGTCGCGCACCAGCAGCGGCGCGCCGCCCTGGCCGGGCCGGGCCACGGGCTTCACCACGATGTTGCCGATGTCCTGCAGCGACGTGGCCCGGCCCTCGCCCCGAATGAAGAAGGCCCGTGGGCCGCGCTCGAGGTAGCTGCCGCCGGCGTTGCCGTTGTTGGCTTGCAGGGCCTCGTAGAGCTCGGCCATGCTCACACCCGCGCCGGCCAGGCGAGCCGGGTCTACGCTCACCTCGTACTCGCGCACATAGCCGCCGAAACTGCTCACGTCGACCACGCCGTTTACGCCGGCCAGGCGGCGCTTCACCAGCCAGTCCTGGATTTCGCGCAACTGAGCCAGGCCGTACTGCTTCTCGTAGCCCTTTTTGACTTTGATGGTGTACTGATAAATCTCGCCCAGGCCGGTGGTGATAGGCGCCATGCCCGGCGCGCCCAAGCCCTGCCCGAGGTCAGCTTCGGCTACTTTCAGCTTCTCGGCCACCAGCTGGCGGGTGTGGTAGGTGTCGACGTCTTCCTCGAAAACTACGGTAATCACCGACAGCCCGAAGCGCGAAATCGACCGAATTTCCGTCACGCCCGGGATGGTACGCAGCTGCAGCTCCAGCGGTACGGTGATGAGCTGTTCGACCTCCTGCGCCGCCAGCGCGGGGCTTTGGGTGATGACCTGAACCTGGTTGTTGGTGACGTCCGGAATGGCGTCGAGCGGCAGGCTGGCGGCCGAAAACACGCCCCAGGCCACGAGGCCCGCCAGCATCAGGGCCACCAGCAGCTTGTTGCGGATGCTGAAATTAATAATCGCCGAAATCATACGAATACGGTGCAATGCGGCCCGGCCCAGACGCGGCCAGTGGCCGGCCCGGGGAGGCGCTAAAAATCCAATAAGAGAGGGGGGGAGCCGGAATTTCGGTGCCGGAGCCGGTTTCGGCACGGGCACACTGCGTCCGGGGGCGCGGGTGGGTTAGGCTCGGGGCGGCTGGCCCAGCGAGGTGCTGAAGCTGAAGGCGTAGCGCGGTGCGGCGGCGGCGCGGTAGGCGGGCGCGGCCACTATTTCCGGCTGGGTCACGAATACCAGTCGCGTAACGGGAGCCATCACAAAGCTGAGCGTGACGCAGCCGTGGTGGCAGCGCAGGGGCAGGTTGTGATGGTCTTGCTGGTGGCGCGGCGAGAGGGTGCACCCGGCGTAGTGCTTGGTGCCGGCCCCGTAGTGCTCGGCAATGAACTGGCCGAAATTCAGCCCGCCGCCCACCGCCGAGTGGTGATATTCGTAGTGCTCCACCAACTGCGGCAGCTTGGCCAGCTCGCCCAAATCATTCTCGGGCACGAAGCTGCCCAGCAGCATCAGTATTCCCAGAAAGAAAGCGAAGGTGGCGCGCATATCGGGTGAGAAACGGGGCGGGCGCGATAAATGTTTGCGGGGTTGCTGGCACAAAAATAGAAAGCAGGACGAGAAGCGCGTGCCGCCGGCCGCAAGGTGGCTGGCCGAACGTCTCCCTTTCCCCCGCCGTACTTTTGCCATATGCGCTACTTTCTGACTTTGCTCGTCGTCCTCACCACGCTGGCCGCCCAGGCGGCTCCGCCGCAGCTCATGCTCGACGTGGCCCGTTTTCGCAACCTCGATAAAGTGGTGAAGGGTGCCGAAGTGGAAATCTACGTGACGGTGCCCACGCAGCCGCTCACCTACCGGCAGCGGGCCCCGCGCTCGTTCCAGTCGTCGGCCGTCGTCACGCTCGATATTCTAAAAGCCGACGGTAAACCCGCCTACCACGAAGTCATCACCCTGAAGCCGCCGGTGCTGAACGATACCAGCCTGGCCATCAAAAACCCGCTGAGCTTCCTCAAGCGCGTGCTGCTGCCCGATGGCAAATACACCCTGCGCGGCACCGTGAAGGACCAGTACAAGAGCGCCAACGGCGAAACCACCGTGGAGAAGCCCTTGGTGCTTGAAGCTCCTGCTACCGGCGCCTTTTTTAGCGACGTGGTGCTGCTGGCGCGTCCGGCCGTGCGCGGCGCCAGCGACGACAACTTCGGCCGGGGCGGCTACCGTCTCACCCGCGCGCCCGGCGGCAATTACGGCCGGGGCTCCGAAAACCTGTTTTTCTACACCGAGCTGCACAATGCCCCGGCCGGCCCGGCCCTGCGCGTGCACTACCACCTCACCACGCCCGACGGCTCGGCGGCCGATGCCGACGGCGAGCTGACGCCCCAGAGCGGCCGGCCTACTACCGTAGTGGGCCAGCTGCCCTTCGGCCCGCTGCCCGATGGCCCATTCACGCTGTTTATTGAAGTGTACGGCGGCCCGGGTAATAAAAAGCTGCTCGCCGGGCACCGCGCCATCGGCCAGCGCAACACGGCCGACTACGCGCCCGCCGGGGCGCCGGCCGCCCGCTAAGCATGGCCACCAAAGGAACTCCGGCCGCGGCCGGCCGGCCCTACGCCTGGTATTTCGAGCCGTTGCGCTGGCTGCTGCTGGCGCTGGCCCACCTGCCGTTGGCGGTGCTGTACCTGTTCGCGGAAGTCATCTATTTCCTGCTGGCCTACGTGGTGCGCTACCGCTGGCGCGTCGTCACCGAAAACCTGCGCAACTCTTTCCCGGAAAAAACGCCGGCCGAAATCGAGCGCATTGGCAACGCATTCTACCGGCACTTCTCACAGGTTATCATCGAAATCCTGAAGCTGGCTGCCATCCGGCCCGACGAGCTACAGCGGCGCATGCGCTTCGTGAACCCCGAACTGATGACGCACCATTTCGCCGACAAGCGGCTGGTGCTGTCGCTGGGCTCGCACATGGGCAACTGGGAGTGGATTCTGAGCGGTGCGGCGCTGGAATTTCCCGGCCGGGCCGCCGGCGTGTACAAGCCGCTGAACAACCTGTTCTTCGAGAGTTTCATGCGCCGCCTGCGCACCCGCCTCGGGGCCGATGCCGTGCCCATGCTGGCGACGCTGCGCTACCTGGTGGCCCACCGCGGCCAGGGCCACACCCTCAGCCTGCTCACCGACCAGGCCGCCGGTCCCGAAGACAAACCCTACTGGACCAACTTTCTGCATCAGGACACCAGCTTCTACACCAGCGCCGACCGCTTGGCCGTGCAGCTCGATTGCGCCGTGCTCTACGTGGGCATTCGGCGCGTACGGCGCGGCTACTACGAAGTCACCTTCACCGAGCTGCCCGATGGCCGCGAAGCCAAACTGGCGCCGGCCGGCACCTTCCCGGTCACCGAAGCCTTTGCCCGGCAGTTGGAAATGGACATGCGCGCCTCGCCCGAGCAGTACCTGTGGACGCACCGGCGCTGGAAGCATAAGCGGTAGGCGTCTGTCATTGCGAGGCCGAAGGCCGCGGCAATCCTTCCGCTCGATGCAGAAAGCCTTGAGATGTGGTGAAGCCTTAATCTAAACAGAAAGCCCCGACTCTATTCCAGAGCCGGGGCTTTTCATATTATTAGGTTAGTCGCAGCGAGAGGAAGGATTGCCGCGCTTCGCTCGCAATGACAGGCGGGGCCTTCTACAAATACGGCTCGATGTCGCCGGCGCCGTCGCGCACGATGTCGAAGTCGTCGTTGGTGCAATCGACGATGGTGCTGGGGGTGTTGCCGCCGAAGCCGCCATCAATCACGAGGTCCACGAGCAGGCGGTACTTTTCGTAAATCAGGTCCGGGTCGGTCACATACTCCTCGAGGGTTTCCTCACTTTCGCGCACCGAGGTGCTCACGATGGGGTTGCCCAGTTCCTTCACCAACTGACGGATAATCTGGTTATCCGGCACGCGAATACCGACCGTCTTGCGCTTGGTGCCGCCGAAGCGCGGCGCGTTGGCACTGGCTTCGAACAGGAAAGTGAACGGGCCGGGCAGGGCCTTTTTGATAACCTTATACGTAGCGGTGTTGATGCCGTGGGCGTAGTCGCTGATGTGCGACAGGTCGTAGCAGATAAAGCTCAGGTTGGCCTTTTCGGGGTTGATGCCCTTAATGCGGCACACGCGTTCCACGGCCTTGGCATTGGTCACGTCGCAGCCGATGCCATACACGGTGTCGGTGGGGTAAATAATGACTCCGCCCTTGCGCAGTACCTCAACGGCTTGCTGAATGCGGTTTTGGGGCGGATTCTCGGGGTGAATGCGGAGCAGGGTGGCGGGCATAGAAAAAACGAAGGTTGAAAGTGAAACCGGCCGGGCAGGGGCCGCCGCGTGCCGGCCAAAACCGGCCTGGCGGCCCGGCGGGGCCAAAGGCGCGGGAAAGGTACTACCTCCGGCCGAAACGCGCCAACCTGAACGCGCCGCGCGGGCTGCGGTGGCGCGGCTTCGTACTTTTGGCGCCGCTCCTCTGACTTCTGCTTTATTCCCCATGGCCAAACCCGCCCAAAAGTCCATCCTCGAACGCCGCGACGACGCCCTGAAACGCCGCAAACGCTGGGGCGTTGTGAGCGTCGTGTTCACGCTTGCATTGGTGTGCTTCTCCTACTATTTCTACCAGGTGTTCTTCACCGCCAACATCGAAACCAAGGGCAAGCCCACCTACGTGGTGATTCCGCGCGGCGCCACCTGGAAATCGGCGCTGAATGCCATCGACCAGACCGGTGCCGTGGTCGACAAGCTCTCGCTGCACTTCGTGGCCCGGCTGATGAAATACGACAAGCCCGGTGCCGTGAAGCCCGGCAACTACGAGCTGAAGGATGGCTTCACCAACCGCCAGCTCATCAACGTGCTCAAAAGCGGGGCGCAGTCGCCGGTGAAGCTGACCTTCAACACGGTGCGCCTGCGCAACGAGCTGGTGGCCAAGCTGGCCAGCCAGGTGGATGTGCCCGCCGCGCGGCTCGACTCGCTGCTGCGCGACCCGGCCTACACCAAAAGCCTGGGCTTCGACACCACCACGGTGCTCACCATGTTCATCCCGAATACCTACGACGTGTACTGGAACACCTCGGCCAAGCGCCTGATGCAGCGCCTGAAAACGTCCTACGAGCAGTTCTGGACGCCCGCCCGCGATGCCGAGCGCGAGAAGCTGCACCTCACCCGCGCCCAGGTAAGCACGCTGGCCAGCATCGTGGAAGCCGAACAGCAGCAGCATGCCGACGAGCGGCCGCGCATCGCCGGCGTCTACCTCAACCGCCTCCGGCGCGGTATGAAGCTGCAGGCCGACCCCACCGTGGTGTACGCCAACCACGACTTCACCATCAAGCGCGTGCTCAACGTGCATTTGCAAAAAGACTCGCCTTATAACACCTATAAGTACGCCGGCCTGCCGCCCGGTCCCATCAACCTGCCCAGCATCGCCAGCATCGATGCCGTGCTGAAACCCGAAAGCAACAACTACCTGTATTTCTGCGCCAAGGAGGATTTCAGCGGCTACCACGCCTTTGCTACGAATGAGACGGAACACATCGCGAATGCAAGGCGCTACCAAGCCGCGCTAAATAGAGCCGGTATTAAATAATCGGTGCGGATTTATGCAAACACACAAGCTGAGCCACGAAGAATATCAAGCAACATTCGCTGCTCCGATGCTTGATGTATCGCAAACCGCGGAGCCTGTGCTGGATATTTGGCCGTACGTTGAAGCAGTACCGCAATCGGATTTAGAAGGCTTCAATTTATTAGATGGAATAGTCCGCTACGTTTATCAGAGCCCATCAGACCATTATCTGCACGTGTCGGTTTCTACCGATGATGAGAATGCATTTCTGGTTGTGGTCATCGATTTGCATTTGGTGAGAATAACTGGCCATTACCTGCTGGATTTGGTTACGCTCTACGACCTGAATTCCTCCGAAGAAATATAATTCCATGTACACCTCCGACATCCAAATTCGCGTGCGCTACGCCGAAACCGACCAGATGGGCTACGTCTATCATGGCAACTACGCGGCGTATTTTGAAGTAGCGCGCACCGAAGCGTTTCGCAAGCTCGGCATCAGCTACAAGGAGCTGGAGGCCGATGGCGTGGGCATGCCGGTAGGGGAGCTGCGCACCCGTTTTCGTCGCCCGGCCCGCTACGACGACCTGCTGACCGTGCGCCTGCTGCTGCGCCAGCCGCCCGAAGGCACGCGGGTGCTGTTCGAGTATGAGATTTACAACGAAGCCCATGAGCTGCTTACCGAGGGCCACACGCTCATGGTGTTTGTGAAAACCACCACCGGCCGGCCCGTACCCATTCCCGAAAGCATCCAGCAGCAGCTGGCGCCGTATTTTAGCGACGACGACCTCGAAAGCCCGGTGCTGCCCAAGCCCGGCGCTATTTTGCCCGATGCGCCCGCCCCGGCGGCGTTCAGAAAGTAAAAGGGTTGAGTTTTGAATGTTGAGGGTTGAGTTATTCAGTCAGCCAAGCCATTCAGTCCTCAATATTCAAAATTCAACCCTCAAAACTCAACCATTCCTTGTGAAAGCCCCCGCCGCCATTCGCCGAGCCCGCCTGCCCGATGTGCGCCAGCAGCGCCACTACCGGCGGCTGATTGTGGGCCTGAAGCGCCTGCGCGTGGGCAATGGCCGGGCCTCGCTCTACGACATTCTCGACCGCATCCTGCACGAGCTACGGCTCGACTCGCTGGAAAAGCGCGCCGCCTACATGGCCTTCAACCTCACGGTGGCGCTGTTCCCGACCATTATTTTCCTGTTCACGCTCATTCCGTACATCCCCGTGCCGAACCTGAACGTGGACATCCTCCAGTTCCTGGCCGATTTTATGCCCCGCGAGCTGTACGCGGCCACCGCCAGCACCATCGAGGACATCGTGAATATCCCGCACGGCGGCTTGCTCTCCTTCGGTTTCGGCACGGCGCTGGTGCTTAGCTCCAACGGCATCATGGCCCTGCTCGATGCATTCGAGAAGAAATACCCGTGGTTTAAGCACCGCAGCTACCTGCGCAAGCGCATGATTGCCACCGGGCTGACATTTGTATTGGCCCTGATTCTACTGCTGGCCATCGCGGGCATATTCTTCGGTACTTATCTGATTGACGGCTTGGTATTCTATGAAATTGTGCCCGAACGGTTTACCGATTTGGTGCTCACGCTCATCCGCTACGGCTCGCTGGTGGGGCTGTTTCTGAGCACGACCTGCGTGATTTACTACTTTGTGCCGCCCGTGCACGACAAATGGCCGCTGGTGTCGGCCGGGGCCATTGTGGCCACGCTGCTCATCTTTCTGGTGTCGTTTCTGTTCACGCTCTACGTGCGCATTTTCGACTCTTACAACCACTTCTACGGCTCCATCGGGGCGCTGGTGGGCTTCATGGTGTGGCTGGAGTTTGTGTGCATGACGCTCATCATCGGCTTCGAGGTGAACGTGAGCATGGACGCCATCACCGGCCGCCGCCGCCAGATGATGCGCGAGCAGCTGGGGGCCCAGCGCGTTATCAGCGTCGAAAAATGAGGTGCTGGCTTTCAGGCTGCTAGCAAAAAGTTGGAAGTTTTTTCGCGGAGGTCGTTTTTCGTTTCGGTTTCCTTTTTACTTTTGCACTCCCCAATCACTCGGGGAGCTTCTAGAGAGGTGGCAGAGTGGTCGAATGCGACGGTTTCGAAAACCGTTATACCGGCAACGGTATCGGGGGTTCGAATCCCCCCTTCTCTACAAAAAGGCTTTTTCTGCGCCGGAAAAAGCCTTTTTTGTTTCGTTACTTCATTCGGCGCACCAGAGTAATTGACCCAGAGAGCTGGCAGAGTGGTCGATTGCGGCGGTCTTGAAAACCGTTGAGGGTCAAACCTCCGGGGGTTCGAATCCCTCGCTCTCTACAAAGAAAAGCCCCGTTTCCGACCTGGAAACGGGGCTTTTTTATTGCGCTTTAGTTGTTGCAAACGATTTTGATAATATAGCTATTATGCTGTAAACAAAGCTATTGGTTCGTCTGCAGCGTAACTTTGCCCGTGTCTGGGAGCGCCTGGACAGATGGTGTGCTAAAGGGCAGGCCATCTGGTTAATTCCTCGCACCATATTGTCTGTATGCCTGATTTCTACTTGGTTATGAATCGATTTGCGCTATTCCTATTCTTCGCGCTGGGGCTGAGTAGCTTATCCAATGCCCAGACGGCCGCCAGTTGGCAGGCCGCCCTGGCCAATAATTCGACTACCACCAGCGGCACCGCCACGGTATTGGCCACGGCTATTGGCGATGCGGGCCAAGTGTATGTGGCGGGCTACATCACGGGGCAGGTGGGCTTCGGGGCAACTGTGCTGGCGCCGGGCAACAGTCAGGATGCGTTTGTGGCGCGTTGGGAACCCAACTCAGGCACCTGGGCTTGGGCGCTGGGCGCGGGTGGCACCAGCAGCGAACAGGCCCTGGGCCTGGCCGTGAGCGGCAACAAGCTCTACGTGACGGGCACGACCACCAACTATGCCATTGCCGGCGATGCCAACGGCGCTTACAACGTGCAGTTTGGTACCCACCCGCTGCCGGGCACGGGCACGAACTATAACAACGACCTGTTCGTGGCCCGCATTACCGACCCTGGCACACCGCCCACCGACTGGGATTGGGCCATGCAAGCCGGTGGAACCAACGAAGACCAGGCTACTTCCGTGGCCGTGAGCAACGGCCGCATTTACGTGGGGGGCGCGGTGCGCAACGCCGCCGCCACCGGCGATGCCAACGGCACGGCCAATGTGCAGTTCGGAACCAATCCGCTGGCGGGCCGGGGCACGGCCATCAACAGCGACCTGTTTGTAGCCCGCCTGACCGATGCCGCCGCGCCTACCACCTGGGATTGGGTGCTGGATGGGGGCGGCACGGAGGAAGACGGCGTTAATGCACTGGTTGTGAACGGTGCGGCGCTATATCTGGCTGGCTTCACCACCAACTATGCGGTGGCTGGTGATGCCAACGGGGCTGCCAATGTGCAGCTGGGCAGCCTGCCGCTGGCAGGCACTGGTTTTGGCAACAACGCCGATGTACTGGTGGCCAAACTCACTGATGCTACTGCACAGCCAGCTGCCTGGAACTGGGCAATGCCCGCCGGGGGCCGCAGCACCGACAAAGCCACTGCCCTGGCCCTGAGCGGTAATCGTCTGTACGTGGCAGGGGCCAGCCTGAACGGCACGCAGACCAGTGCTCCCAACGACCCCAATGGCGTAGCCGATGTGCAGTTTGGCAGCCAGCCGCTGGCGGGCCTCAGCGTGAGCAGCAGCCAGGATATTTTTGTGGCGCGCCTGACGGATACGGCTGCGCCCACCGACTGGGACTGGGCGCAGCAGGCCGGCGGGTTCTACGACGAGCAGGCCAGCGGCGTGGCCGTGCGCGGCAACGCCGTGTATGTGGTAGGGTTTGTGCGCAACTATGCTTTCCTCAACCTGCCGGGCGGGGTAGCCAACGTGCGGTTCGGGGCCACTTACTTTCCGGGCAGCGGGACCAGCGGCAACCCCAACAACGACTCGTTTGTGGCCCGCGTGACGGACACGGCGGCGGGCATTACACCCGCCTGGGATTGGGCGCTGACCGACAACAGCTTTGGCGATGGCAAGGCTAACGCGGTGGCGGCCACCGCTACCAGCCTGTACGTGGGCGGCACCAGCGTGGGGCTCACCATTTTCGGCAACGCCGATGGCTCGCCGGCCGGCAGCAGCGTTTACCAGAACCTGACCATTGCCAGCGTAGCCGACAACGGTACGGCCGGCGGGGCCTGGCAAAAAGTGCGCTGGGCCCGCACGTTCGACGGCCGGGCCAGTGTGACGGCCACCGCCGTGGGCAGTGCGGGCCAGGTGTACGTGGCCGGCTATTTCAACGGGCAGGTACGGTTTGGCAACATTGAAATAGGATGCGTTGGGGGCACCGACGTTTTCGTGGCGCGTTGGGAGCCCAGTTCGGCTAGCTGGGCCTGGGTGGCCCAGGGCGGCGGCACTGCCCAAGACAAGGCCCTGGCCCTGGCCGTGAGCGGCAACGCCGTGTACGTGGGAGGCTCGGTGGGGAACAACATTCAGGCCGGCGCGGCCGGTGGCTCGGCCGGCGTGCAGTTTGGCGCGTACCAGCTGCCCGGCATTGGTACGGGCAACGGCACTGATGCCTTTGTGGCCCGCCTCACCGACCCAGGCTCCGGGGCCGCGCCCACCTGGGCCTGGGCGCTGCAGGGCGGCGGCACCAGCCTCGACCAGACCAACGCTCTGGCCGTGAACGGGGGCGTGGTGTATGCGGCCGGCAGCACGGTGAACTATGTGGTGGCTGGCGATGCCAATGGCGGCCACAACGTGCAGTTTGGCACCCATCCACTACCCGGCATTGGGGTCAACGGCCTCGATGACGTTTTTGTAGCGCGCATCACCGACTCGGCCGCTCCGAACTGGGACTGGGCCATGCAGGGCGGCGGCCTGGCGGCCGACGAAGCCAACGGGCTGGCCGTGCGCGGCAATACCGTGTACGCGGTGGGTGCGGTGGACAATTCCCTGCGGGCCGGTGACCCCAACGGTTCGTCGGATGTGCAGTTTGGTACCCACCCGCTGCCCGGCATTGGGGGCATTGGCGTCACCGATATATTCGTGGCGCGCCTCACCGATGCCGGTCCGGCTGCGACCCCAGCCGATTGGGACTGGGCCCTGCAGGCCGGCGGCGAAAGCAGCGATGTGGCTAATGCGGTGGCCCTCAATGGCAGCCAGGTGTATGTGGCGGGCGAAGTGATTAACAGAGTTTTTCCTAACGATGCCAACGGCGGCGCCAACGTGCAATTTGGAACCCGCCCCTTGCCGGGCTCGGGCGTTAGCAACAACGGCGATGTATTCGTGGCCCGCTTCACCGACGCCAGCCCCACGGGAGCCGCGCCCACGGATTGGGACTGGGCCCTGGAAGCCGGCGGCTCGTACGAAGACAACGCGCTGGGGCTGGCCCTGGCCAATGGCGGCGTTTACGTGACGGGGCTCACGGCGAACTACGCCATCAGCGGCGACCCCAACGGCTTCGCCAACGTGCAGTTTGGGGCGTTGGCCCACCCCGGCCAGGGCACTGTCGTCAACTACGACGCCTTTGTGGCCCGGGCCAGCGACGTCCCTGCCGGCGGCACGCCCACCTGGGCGTGGTTGCTCAGCGGCGGCGGCTCGGGTAATGACCAGGCCAATGCGCTGGCCGTGAGCGGGCGCAACGTGTACATGGGCGGCATGGCCACGCCTGCGGCCACCTTCGGCCCCACCAGCTTTGCCGCGGCCAGCGGCTACCAAGTGGCCGTGCTGGGCGTGGCCACCGACAACACCGTGCTGGCGGTGCGGCCCGATGCCAGCGCTACCAATGCTGCTTCCCTATACCCCAATCCGGCCGCCCACAGCACCACGCTGGTAGGCGCTGCTCCACGCACCGCCGGCAAGGTCTTCGACCTGCTGGGCCGGGTCGTGATGACCTTCACCACCGATGCTACCGGCGCGGCGCTGCTGGCGCTGCCGGCCCGTGCGCACGGTGTATACGTGGTGCGAACCGGAAATCAGGCCTTACGCCTGGCCATCGAATAGGAACCGAAGCCGAGGCAATGGGTTGAGGTATTGTTGATTGATTTGTAGAAGCAGGGGCGGGCCGAACAACTTCGGCCAGGCGGGGTTCTGCCGATGCTGGCACGTCGGCAACGGCAGAACCCCGTTTGTCGTTGCAGGCAGCAACGTTCTGCTTGTTCCATTTCTATGTTTCGGATTTACAGTATTGTACTGCTGGCCCTGGTGTTGGCGTTGGCCGCCCGGCCCGCCGCCGCCTACGCCGTGCTCACCCACCAGGCCAACATCGACTCGACCTGGGAGCGCTGCCTGGTGCCAGCTATTCTGAAGCGCTACCCCGGCTCGACCCCCGAGCAGCTGGCCGATGCCAAGGCGTATGCCTACGGCGGAGCCATTATTCAGGACATGGGCTATTATCCCTTCGGCTCGGTGTTGTTCACCAACCTCACGCACTACGTGCGTTCGGGCGACTTCGTGCGCAACATGCTGGCCGAAGCCCGCGACCGCAACGACTACGCTTTTGCGCTGGGCAGCCTCGCTCACTACGAGGCCGACCTCAACGGCCACCCCGAAGGCACCAACAAGGCCATGGCCTCGGTGTATCCGGATTTGAAAGCGAAGTTTGGCGACATCATCACCTACGAGCAGGCCCCCAAGCAGCACACGCAACTGGAATTTGCCTTTGACGTGGTGCAACTGGCCAGCGGCAAGTACCGCAACTCCGACTACCACCAGAAAATCGGCTTCCAGGTGAGCAAGGCCACCCTGGAGCGGGCCTTTCTGAAAACCTACGGGCTGGAGCTGGGCCAGGTCATCGTGAACGTGGACCTGAGCATTGCCAGCTTCCGCTTCGCCGTGAGCCAGCTGATTCCGACCGCCGCCCGCGCCGCCTGGCACTCCAAGCGCAAGGATATTCTGAAAATCAGCCCCGGGGCGCGGCGGCGCGACTATCTCAAGCAGGAGCGGCCCCGCGAATTTCGTAAGCTCTACGGCGACTCCTACAAGAAGCCCGGGTTTGGGGCGCGCATCATTTCGTACTTCATCCGCATACTGCCCAAAATCGGGCCGCTCAAGCCGTTTGCCTTCAAGCTGCCCACGCCCGAAGCGCAGACGCTGTTTCGGGCCAGCTTCCGGAAAACCATGGCCGCTTACTGTGCCGACATCAGCCGCCAGCCCGCCGACACCGCCGCTGTGCCGCTGAAGCTGGCCAACGCCGACTTTGATACCGGCCACCCCACCAAGGCCGGCGAATACCCGCTGGCCGACGAAACCTACGGCGAGTGGCTGCGCAAACTGGCCGACAAGAAGTTTGAGAACCTGACCCCGGTGGCCCGCCAGAACATTCTGGCTTTTTATGGGACGCAGCCCAAAACTCCCGCCTCGGGCGAGGAGAAGGAGCGTCACAAGCAGGAGGAAACGCTTAAGGCGCTGAACGAGCTGCGGGCCGTGAAATAGCTTCCCGGGTACCGGGGCGAATGCCCCACATCCCCGCTGGCAGCACCTGAAGCCAATTGGAACCCCTGCGCTTGGCCGGGCCTGTTTTTTTTTGTTACCTTGTTGGCAGCCAAAAGCTAAAGCCGCCAAAGTACTGCTTGTTAAAATCGTGATATAGATTTTAATTTGATATAATTTTGCCGGCTTTCTTTTTTGTTTTCATTCCAATTCGCTCAACACTTTATTCCCAATTTCAAGCACTCACTTATGCAAACACTTTACAAGAAGGGGCAGCCATTCCGCCGGATGCGGCTGCTGAGCCTGTTGCTGCTGCTGCCGTTGGCAGGGCGGGCGCAATTCACCGGCGGGCGATTGGTGGTGGCACGGGCCAATGCATCTTCGGGGCCAGGCACCGTAACGCTGGCCGAATACACCACTGCTGGTGTTGCGGGCACCAGCGTGGCATTGCCCACCGCAGCGAGTGGCAGCAACAAGCAATTTCGCATAAACGCGGGTTCGGCCACGGAAGGCGGGCTGAACCTTTCGGCCGATGGCCGTTTCCTCACGCTCGGGGGCTACGACGCCTCAGCCAGTGCCACCTTGCCCGGCACAGCTGCCACGGTAAACCGAGTGGTGGCGCTGGTGGCGGCCGATGGCACCGTGAACACCAGCACGGCGCTGACTGACGCGTTCAATAGCAACAGCATCCGGTCGGTAGTTTCGAGTGATGGTACCCAGTTCTACCTCTCCGGGGGCGGGGATGGGGTGCGCTACGCCACTCCAGTAGGTACCACCAGTTCAACTGTAATTAGCAACACGGTTACCAACCTGCGCCAGATTCACATTGCAGGAGGCAACCTGTATTTCACCACCGCTTCGGGAGCGACGCGGGGCACTTACCAAGTAGGGACAGGTTTGCCGACTGCTACCGGCACTACCGCCACCAGTCTGCTCAGTGTCGGGGGTACTGCCTCGCCCAACGCGACAGCTTTCATTGACATCGATGGCGACGGCAACCCCGATGTGGCTTACCTGGTCGATAATACTGTGACCACCGGGGGCTCGGGAGGCATTTATAAGTTCTCGCGCACAGGTACAACCTGGACCAGCCGCGGCCAGTTCAACAGTACGTTGGGGCTAAACTATGTAACTGGACGGGTAAACGGGGCAAATGTGGAGCTTTACATTACGACTCCCACCACGATTTACTCCTATAATGAACCCACTGCCAACGCTAACAATCTCATCGCAGGGACGTTGACGGCTACTGCGGCTACAACTACTACGGCAGCTCCTTTTAGAGGCATTGCTTTTGCTCCGGTCAACAACCCGGCCCCAACTATCACCAGCTTGTCGCCCAGCTCGGCCACGGCCGGCGCAGCCGCTCAGACGCTGACGGTGACCGGCACGAACTTCATCGCCTCGTCGGTGGTGAACTTCAACGGCACGGACCGCGCCACCACCTACGTTTCGGCCACGCAGCTCACCATCCAGCTGACCGCGGGCGACCAGGCCACGGCCGGCACCTACAACGTGACCGTGACCAACCCCACGCCCGGCGGCGGCACCTCGGCGGCCAGCACCTTCACGGTCAACAACCCGGCCCCGACCATCAGCAGCCTCTCGCCCAGCTCGGTGACGGCCGGTGCAGCTGCCCAGACGCTGACGGTGAACGGCACAAACTTCATCGCCTCGTCAGTAGTGAATTTCAACGGTACGGACCGTACTACCACCTACGTTTCGGCCACACAACTCACCATTCAACTCACGGCGGGCGACCAAACCACCGCCGGCAGCTACAACGTAACTGTGACCAATCCCACACCCGGTGGCGGTACTTCGGCAGCGGCAACATTCACCGTGAGCCCGGCCGTGGTTAACAACCCGGCACCCACCATTACCAGCCTGTCTCCGAACTCGGCCACGGCCGGCGCAGCCGCTCAGACGCTGACGGTGACCGGCACGAACTTCATCGCCTCGTCGGTGGTGAACTTCAACGGCACGGACCGCGCCACCACCTACGTTTCGGCCACGCAGCTCACCATCCAGCTGACCGCGGGCGACCAGGCCACGGCCGGCACCTACAACGTGACCGTGACCAACCCCACGCCCGGCGGCGGCACTTCGGCGGCCAGCACCTTCACCGTGAACCCGGCCGTGGTTAACAATCCAGTGCCCACCATCACCAGCCTGTCGCCCAGCTCGGTGCCAGCAGGAACGGGAGCTTTTACGCTTACTATCAACGGTACGGGCTTCCTGCCCGCCTCGACTGTTACTTTCAACGGGTTTCCGGTTGGCGCTACTTACCTTTCAAGCACCCAATTGTCTGTCAACCTGCCCGCGGGCGCAGTGACGGGAACCTACCCGGTAATTGTGACCAACCCGGCACCGGGCGGCGGCGCGTCGGCTCCTTTCAACTTCACTGTAACCTCGGCCCCGCTGGGCGACCTTACGGTAAGCACCGGCACGCTGGCTTCGCCCACACCGATTGCCGGCAACTACAACAACATCTTTATTACCGGCACGGGCGTGGCCGCAGTGGTTGGCCCGCTCACGGCCGCTACCAAGCTGGAGATTCAACCGGGTGGTATTCTGGCGCAAAATTGCCAGCCGATTACCGGCACCGGCAACTTCGACCTGCAGGCCGGCGGCACGCTCATCATTTGCGATGGGGCTGGTATTTCGCCCGCACCGGTACCTACCGGCGCTATTCTGCTGGCCGGCACGCGCAGCTACAGCCCGCTGGCCAACTACATCTATAATGGCAGCGCGGCCCAGGTAACGGGCCTAGGCCTGCCCACCACCGTGCTGGCCGTGGCCGTAGCCAACCCAGCCGGCCTGACGCTGAGCCAAGCCCTGAGCCTGACTCAAGGCCTGCAGTTGCAAACCGGCAACCTGATTACCGGGGGTAACACGTTTACCTTACTTTCGACGGCTGCCGGTACGGCTGGCGTGGTGAACGCAGGCGGTGTGGTAGTGGGTGCAACAACGGTGCAGCGCTACATTAACAGCGCCAATGCCGTTGGCTACCGCCATTATTCGGCCCCGGTGAACAGCACTACCTTCGCCGACCTGGCCACCACTAACTTCACGCCGGTGGCGAACCCTGCTTACAACAGCAGCGCCACGCCGGGTACTATCCCGAACTTCCCGACGGTGTTTGGCTACAACCAGGACCGCATTGCGACGGTGACGTCGAACTTCAGCGCCTTCGACAAAGGCTGGTTCTCGCCGAATAGCTTGGCCGACCCGATGGTGGTGGGCAAAGGCTACACGGTGAACGCGCCCAACACGGCCCTGGTTGACTTTGTGGGCACGCTGAACAACGGCTCCGTGCCTTCGGGCAACCTGAGCCGCGGCACCGACCCAGCCGCCGGCTGGCACTTGCTGGGCAACCCCTACCCGAGCCCCATCAACTGGAGCACGGTGACCCCCGCTCAGCGCCCCGGCATGGATGCCGCCATTTACGTGTTTGAAAGTGCCGGCCAGTACGGCGGCTCGTACCGTGCCAGCGTAAACGGCGTGGGCGGCAATAGCAACAGCCCGCAACCCATCGTGGTATCGAGCCAGGGCTACTTCGTGCGGGTGGCCTCGGGCCAGACCACCGGCCAGGTAAACCTCGATAACTCGAACCGCGTGACCACCTTCGATGCGCAGCCCAGCTTCGGCCGTGGCACCGCCGACACCCGCCCCCAAGTGGCCATGACGCTGCAGGGCGCTTCGGTGGCCGACGCAGCCTACGTGTATTTCCAGGCCGGCGCCACAGCGGGCAAGGATGTGGAATTTGACGCTACCAAGCTGAACAACTCGCACGGCCTGAACCTGACCTCGCTGGCCGGCGGCGAAGCCCTGGCCATCAACGGCCTGCCCGCATTGGGTGCCGCCACGGTGCTGGTGCCCCTGAACATAGCCGCCCCGCAAGCCGGCAGCTACGCGCTGAAAGCCGACGCACTCGCCAACCTGGCTGGTACCACCGTAACGCTGGTGGACGCCCTGAATAACACCCGCACGGTGCTGACGACCGGCACTGCTTACACCTTCAGTCTGACGAACACCAGTGCCACCGGCCGCTTTGCGCTGGAGTTCCGCCCCAGTGGGGCGCTGGCCACCACGGCCGCCCAGGCCCTGAGCGCCCAAACCCAGCTGTTTCCGAACCCGACTTCGGGCTCGTTCCGGGTACAATTGCCGGTTCTGGCTGCTAAAACGGCCGTGCAGGCCACGCTGCTGAATGCCCTGGGCCAGACCGTGCTGAGCCGCACGCTGACCGCGGCAGCCGGCCAAGCCATCGACACCGAGTTTGACGTGCGCGCCCTGGCCGCCGGGGTATATACCCTGCGCCTGAACGTGAACGGCACGCCCGTGGTGCGCAAGGTGATGGTTGAGTAGCGAAGCCGGGCCGCAACGCCCACTCCTGCGAGAAGAGCCCGCTGCATTACTGCAGCGGGTTTTTTTGTGTCGGGCCCCGCCGCCCGGAAAGCCGGAGGGGCAGCGGGTAGGGGAGCCGTTGGAGCAATTGAAGCCGACTAGTGGCGTTGCCGCCGGTGGCGGATTTACTACGGATGGGCTGGCATCGTTCCCGGCAACGATTGCGCAGATTTAGTCGGGTTTTGACGGCCGGAAGGGCTTGAAGGTCAGTGTACCTTTCTTCGGCCCAAGGGGCATTCCGGTCTAATTCCCACGCTGTTTTCCATTCCATGAACCAACCCGTTACCCAACGCCTGAGCCTCGTCAGTGCCCTGCTGCTGCTACTGGCTTGCACCTCCCGGCTATTCGCCTACGACCTCACGGTGGCCAAAGACGGCACCGGCAACTACACCACCGTGCAGGCCGCCATCGACGCGGCGCCGGCCGGCCGCACGGCCGTTTTCACCATCTTCATCAAAAACGGCCGCTACAAGGAAGTAGTGAACGTGCCCGCCACCAAGCCCTTCATCCAGCTGGTGGGCGAGAGCGTGGGCAACACCGTGCTCACCTACAACAACTCGGCCGGCACGCTGGTGGGCGGGGTAGCGCTGGGCACCCAGAACTCGGCTTCGGTCACCATCAACGCCACCGACTTTTCGGCGCTGAACCTGACGTTTGAAAACTCGTTCGGCGAGGCTTCCTCGGGCGGGCAGGCCGTGGCCATTCTGGTGAATGCCGACCGGGCTGCCTTCCGCAACTGCCGCTTCCTCGGCAACCAGGATACCATGTACCTGAAAGGCAGCGGCACGCCGCACCAGTACTTTCTAAACTGCTACATTGAGGGCAACACGGATTTCATTTTCGGTAGCGCCGCCGCTTTGTTCGAGAGCTGCAACATCTACGCGAAGAACAAGGCCACGACCTCCACTTCCTTCATCGCCGTGCCCAACACGCCGGCCGGGCAGGCGTTCGGCTTCGTGTTCAAGAGCTGCAACGTGACCGGGCACTCGGTGGCCGGTGGCACCGCCTACGACCTTGGCCGCCCCTGGCAGGCCAACCCCAAAGCGGCTTTCCTGAACTGCAACCTGAGCACGCCGCTGATTCTGGACGAGGGCTGGGCGCCGACCAGCTCGGCGGGCACGGCCACCATCCGCGACTCGTATTTTGTTGAATACCAGAACACGCACTTCAATGGCAAGGCCATCAAAGTGAGTAGCCGCGTGCTCTCGGGCCAGGGCCTGACGCCCGTGCAGCCCTCGTCGCAACTCACGGCGGCCGAAGCCGCCACTTACACCAAGGCCAATATCCTGGGCAGCTGGGACCCCTGCGCGCTGATTGACTGCGCCACGCCCTTTGTGCGCTCGGTTATCGTCAACAACTTCAAAGGCACGAAAGGCGCTACGACTTCGGCCTTTACCTGGAACACCAGCTTCCCCATTGCCGGCGACGTGCTGAGCGTATATCGCGCCACGGCCACGCCGCCCGCCGCGCTGGGCGCGTTCGCGGTAGTCGCCACCCAGACCGAGCCCAGCGACACGGTGTTCAATTACTCGTATTCGGAAGCCATTCCGGCGTCGGGCAGCCTGTCGAAATACTTCGTGCGCGGCAGCGCCGCCGCGGCTCAGATTTCTTCCGATACCGCCACCATCAGCAGCGCGCCCACGGTGGCGGCGGGTGGCAGCGTGGGCAGCTTCACGCAGCAGCTGGGCACGCCCTCGCCGGCCCAGAGCGTGGCTGTGTCGGGCACCGATTTGGCCGGCACCGTGACCGTGACGGCCCCCACCAGTTACCAGGTTTCGCTGACTTCGGGCGGCACCTACGCCAGCACCGTGAGCCTGACGCCCACCACCGGTGCGGTGGCCAGCACGCCGGTCTACGTGCGGCTGAACGCTGCCACGGCCGGCTCCTACACCGGCAACCTCACCCTCACCAGCACCAACGCCACCACCGTGCGCGTGGCCCTGAGCGGCACGGCCATTGTGGCGCCTACCACCACATCGAACGTATTGGAATACTGGCCACTGCGCGTGAACAATGCCGACAGCGCCCAGGCCCGCAGCAGCCGCGTGACAGCCACGACGCCTACACTCAAGCGTCTGTACGTATCCAATGGTACTACGCTGGCTGCAGCGCCGGCTTACTCCAACCTCTACGGCCAGGCCTTCGGGCCCACTGCCAACGGCGACGGTACCTGGAGCTCGGTAGGTGGCAACCTGAACCGCATGTACTACGAGCAGTTCACGCTGAGCGTGCCCGCCGGCGGCAGCGCCGTGCGCGTCGATTCGGTGCTGTTCAATGCGGGCTTCTACAACACCAGCTCGGGCACCAAAATGGCTGTGGTGTACTCGTTGAACGGCTTCACGGCTCCGGCCGACTCCACCGAAATCACCAGCGTAACCGGCCCTGGCGGCGCGCAGGCCCTCACGGCCAGCGGCAACTTCAATAAGTCGTTTCCGCTGCTGAACCAGGTGAACGGCAACGTGACGCTTTACCGCGTGGCGCTGAGCGGCCCCAGCACCACCAACCCCAGCGGCGGCGTATCGGTGGCGGCTGGCAAAACGCTGAGCGTGCGCCTGTATTTCGCCACCGGCAGTACCGGTACGCCGCGCTACGCGCTGCTGAAGAATCTGCGTTTCAAGGGCGATGCCAGCACTGCCACCGCTACCACGGCCAGCCGGACGCTGGCCGCGCAGGTGCAGCTGTTCCCGAACCCGGCCTCAGGCGCTTTCCGGGTGCAGCTGCCGGCGGCGAGTGGTGCAGCTACGGTGCCGGCCACGCTGCTCAATGCGCTGGGCCAGGTGGTGCAGCGCCGCTCGCTGAGCGCGGCCGCTGGCCAGTCGGCCGAAGGCGAATTTGATGTGCGCGGGCTGGCTCCCGGCATCTACACCCTGCGCCTCGACATGGGCGGCGTGCTGGTGGCGCGCAAGGTGATGGTGCAGTAAAGTGCCCTCCAAACTCCACAAAAAAGCCCGTTGCCAAAAGCGACGGGCTTTTTTGTGGAGTTTGGAGGCGGGTTTGGTGGCTGTCGAAAGGAAATGAGAAGGTATAAGTAACCCTTACTAAAAAACGCACCCGGTGCTTAAACCCGTTCGGTGGGTAGCAGTCAGACGGTCAGGTTTGTTGCTTGTTCATTATTTATTCATTCCCTTCCATGAAATCCCGCTTCACTTATAGCCTCGTACTGCTGTTGGTACTGGCCGCCACCGTGGCCGGCCTGGCCCGTCGCTCGCCCCGCGAACAGCGCCCCATCCGGCGCGAAATCCGCGCCTACTTCGCTGCCAATGTGCTGCCCGTGCTCCGGCAGCAGCGCCAGAAGCTGGAGCCCCAGCTCACCGCCGCCGACCGCGCCCAACTGGCCACCTACCGCACCCAACTGAAAGCGCTGAAAGAGCAGGGGCGCGCCCTGCGCCAGGCCGCCGCGCCGGCCGCTGGCAGCACGCCCGGCACCCGCCCGGTGCTCACCGAAGCCCAGCGGGAGCAGGCACGTCAGCTGCGCTTTCAGGCCCGGGGCATTATGCTGAATGTGGCGCAAATGGCTCAGAGGTATGATGAGCCCATCGGCCAATTGGCGCAGGAAGTGCAGCCGCAAAAGGAAAAATGGGCAACTGATATCAAATCCATCGTGGCGAAAAATGCCACGCCCGAGCAGCAGGAGCAACTGGCCGCTGCCAAAAGCCGTCGGCACGGCCAGGGTCCCGGCCAGCTGCGTCGGTTCTTCAAGCCCGCTATGTTCCTGCTGATGGACCCTAACGCTCCGGCCGAAGCGCCCGGAGAGCGTGGCGTGAGCACCAGCAGCTTCTACCCAAACCCGGCCGCCGCCACTACGCAATTGGAATATGAGGTGAAAAAAGCCGGCCCCGTATCAATCGATTTGCTCGACAAGGATGGCAACAAGCTACGCACGCTGCTGCCCAAAACCCAGCAGGAAAAAGGCTCCCAGCGTCAGCAGCTGGATTTGAGTGGCCTGCCCACCGGCACGTATTTCTATAAAATCACGACCAAAAGCGGCACGCAAACCAGGCGGTTTGTAAAAGAGTAACGTCGTCTGTCATTGCGAGCGAAGCATGGCAATCCTTCCGCTCGATGCAGGAAGCCTTAAGATGTGAAAAGCCCCGGCACTGGTTAGTGTCGGGGCTTTTGAATTCTGGAAAAAAGGCTTGTCACATCGTTTAAGTCGGTCGTGTTGAGCGAAAGGATTGCCGCGCCACGCTCGCAATGACAGACGGAGATGGGCGCTTACTCCCGCACCAACTCGCCGCTCAGGCGGCGCAGGGCCAGCTCGGCTTGCTTGGCCGCGTAGCGAATATCGAGCAGGCGGGTTTCGGCGTCGAGCTCGTTGCGCTGGGCTTCGCGCAGGGCTAATGGCGTGAGCAGGCCCAGGCGGTAGCGCTCCAAGGCAATGTCCACGTTCTGGCGGGCCAGCTGGATGTTGGTTTCTTCGAGGTCGAGCAGCTGCAGGTAGTTCTGGTACTGGGCGAAAGCGGTGGCGGCATCGGCATCGAGCTGCAGCCCGGTCTGGTCGAGCTGCAGGCGGCGCTGTTCTTCCACCACGCGGGCGTTCTGCTCTTGGCGGCGAATGTTGAAGCCGTTGAAAATCGGCACGGAAGCCACAAGGCCGTAGTTCAGGCCGTAGGTCTGGCCGGTGTTGGTTACCAGTTGGTTGCCGAAAAAAGCCGCCCCGTTCACGTTGCGGTTGAACACGTAGCCACTGGTGAGGCCCAGCTGCGGAAAGCGGGAAGCCGTCACCAGCTTGCGGTCGTAGGCGGCCACGTCGACCCCGCGCCGGGCCTGCGCCAGCCGCGGGTTGTTGGCCTTGATGCCAGCCGTGATAACGTCCTCGCGCAGGTCGCGTGTGACGGTAAGGCTGTCGCTGGGCTGAAAATCGAGGCGCGGGTTGCGGCCCAGCAAGTTGTTGAGCGTGATTTTGGCGGCCGTAAGGGCCTGTTGCTGCTGCAGCAGCAGGCTGCGGTCGGCGTTGTAGTCGACGCGGGCCGTGAGCACCTCCACTTTGGCGCTTACCCCTACGTCGACCTGCGCCTGGGTGAGGTCGATGCGGGCCTGGCCAATTTTCAGCGCTTCCTCCAGCGAGGTGATTTTGCCGGCCTGACGCACCACGTCGAAATAGGCGTTGGCCACATCCTCCACGGTTTCCTCCACGGTGGCTCGCGTAATTTCCTGCTGCTGGCCCCGCAGCGCTTTCAGCCGGTCGTAGGCGTAGAACATGCCGAGGCCGTCGAAAATCGTCCACGTCGCCGCCACGTTCGTGTTGAACAGGTTGGACTGCGCCCGGTTGGCCACGCTGGCTTCGGGGCGCGCCGACGACTCCTGCCGCACGTTGTTGATGTTGAAGTTGCGGGTCAGGTTGCCGTTCACCACGGGCAGCTGGCCGGCGTTGCCGCGCGTCACGTTGTTGCGGCTAATCTGCTCGTCCTGCCGCGAAATCAGGATGCCGTAGTTGTGCTGCAGCGCCGCCGCAATGGCTTCCTGCAACGACAATGGCGGCGCGGCCGGCACGGTGGCCGGCTTCTGCAGCTGGCGCGGCTGGGCCACGGGCAGCTGCGCCCGGCTGGCGAAGGGAAGGAGGAGAAAAAGGAACTTCAGGAATTTCATTGACGAGGGAATCAGAACAAAACTCCCCTCCTTACCAAAGAGGGGATGTTTCAGCGAAGTTGAAATTGGGGTGGTTGTGGCATCAAACGGCCCTGACGCCACAATCACCCCAATTTTCGCTTCGCGAAAATGTCCCCTCCTTGGTAAGGAGGGGAGTGGGACGTTCGAGGTTATGCCGCTACCGGCTGCTTTTCGCCCTCGGCCACTTTGGGCTTGTGCTTTTTCGCCGTAGCGAAATACGAGTACATCACCGGCACCACAAACAGTGTGAGACCGGTGGCAAACAGCAGCCCGCCCACCACGCCGATGCCCATGGCCCGGCGGCCCAGCGCGCCCGCCCCCTGCGCCATGGCAATGGGCAGAATGCCAAGCACGGCGCACAAGCTGGTCATCAGAATGGGCCGGAAACGGGCGGCCGAGCCTTCAATCAGGCCGGTCATGTAGTCGGCGCCTTTCTCCACGCTCTGGTTGGCGAATTCCACGATGAGAATACCGTTTTTGGTGACGAGGCCCACCAGCATGATGATGCCGATTTGCGAGAACAGATTCATCGTCTGGTTGAAGTACCAGAGGCTGAACAGCGCGCCGGCCAGAGCCAGCGGCACTGTCACCATGATGATGCCGGGGTCGCGGAAGCTCTCGAACTGCGCGGCCAGAATCAGGTAAATCAGCACCAAGGCCAGGCCGAAGGCGAAGAGCACCGAGGAGGAGCTTTCGGCAAAGTCGCGCGACTGGCCCGCCAGCGCGGTCGAGAACGTGTCGTCCAGGTTTTTGTCGGCAATGGCCTGCATGGCGGCAATGCCTTCGCCCAGGGTTTTGCCCTTGGCCAGCGAAGCCGAGAACGTGGCCGCGTTGTAGCGGTTGAAGCGGTAGAGCTGCGGCGGGGTGCTTTTCTCCACCAGCGTAATCACGTTGTCGAGCTGCACGAGCTTGCCGGTGCGGCTCTTCACGTTCAGGGTGCGCACGTCGAGCGGCTGGTTGCGGTTTTCGCGCGCCACCTGGCCGATAATCTGGTACTGCTTGCCATTGCGGATGAAGTAGCCGTAACGCTGCCCGCTCAGGCCGGCCTGCAGCGTTTGCGAAATGTCCTGCACGCTCACGCCCAGACTCTGGGCCTTTTCGCGGTCAATCACCACGCGCAGCTCGGGCTTGTTGAACTTCAGGTTCACATCCACGAAGCTGAAGGTTTTGTCGGCCTGCGCAGCTTCCAGGAACTTGGGCACAGCGGCCGTCAGCTTCTCGAAATCCTGGGTTTGCACCACAAACTGTACCGGCAGTCCGCCCCCGCGCCCGCCCCCGCCGCCCGAGCTAATGCTCTGGTCCTGCGACACCGATACCCGCGCGCCGGTGTATTTTTTTACCGCGCCCGTGATGATGTCGGCCAGCTGCTGTTGGGTGTGAGGCCGGTTTTCGGGGTCCTTCAGCAGCACGCGGGCGATGGCTGAGTTGGCCGCGCCGCCGCTGCTGCCGCCGCCGGGCGAGGTCACGGTCAGAATGTTGTCCGCGTCCTGGGCCGAGCTGTCCTGCAGCACCTTGGTCAGGTCGGCCATGTAGTTGTCCATGTACTCGAACGACGCACCTTCCGGAGCGTTGGCGTTAATGCTGAGGCGGTTGCGGTCCTCTACCGGCGCCAGCTCCGAGGGCAGGGCTTTCATGAAAAACCAGATGCCCACGCCCGTGAGCGCCACCAGGCCCCAGGCCAGCCAGCGCCGGTCGAGGAAGGTGATGAGGGCGTTGCGATAGCCGTTGGTGAGGCTTTGGAAGAAGGGCTCGGTCTTGCGGTACAGCCAATTGTGGTCGCCGCCCTTTTTCAGCAGCTTCGAGCACATCATCGGCGTGAGGGTGAGCGACACAAAGGCCGAAATCAGCACCGAGCCGGCCAGCACAATGCCGAACTCCCGGAACAGCTTGCCCGTGATGCCCGACAAAAACACCACCGGCAAAAACACCGCCGCCAGCACCACCGTGGTCGAAACCACCGCCATCAGGATTTCGGCCGAGCCGTTCTTAGCTGCCTCCAGCGGTGTTTCTCCTTCCTCGATTCGACTGTAAATATTCTCCAGCACCACGATGGCGTCATCGACCACCAGGCTGATGGCCAGCACAATAGCTAGCAGCGTGAGTACGTTGATAGTGAAGCCCATCAAATCCATCACGAAGAAGATGCCGATGAGCGATACCGGAATGGCTACCACCGGAATGAGCGTGGAGCGCCAGTCGCGCAGGAACAGGAAAATCACGACCACTACGAGCACAAATGCTTCGATAATCGTGTCCTCCACCTCAGCGATGGAGGCGCGAATAAAGACCGAATTGTCAAAGCCCGTGCTGATTTTCAGGTCTTTCGGCAAGTCGTTCTGGTATTGCTTCATCCGCTTGTTGAACTCGTCGGTGATGGCAATCTGATTCGAGCCGGGCTGCGGAATGGCCATCACGGCCACCATCGGAATGCCGTTGCGGCGCAGGATGGTCTGGTCATTTTCGGGATAAAGCTCGGCGTAGCCCACGTCGCTCAACCGCACCAGCGAGGTGGGGTCGTTGCGGATAATCAGGTCGTTGAAGTCCTTCACCGAGGCCAGGCGGCCCATGGTGCGCAGCGAAAGCTGGGTGCTCTGGCCCTGCACGGCGCCGCTGGGCAGCTCCACGTTTTCGCGGGCCAGGGCCTGCTGCACATCCACCGGCGACACGCCCAACGCCGACAGCTTCACCGGGTCGAGCCAGAGGCGCATGGAGTACTTGCGCTCGCCCCAAACCCGAATTTCACTCACGCCGGGAATGGTTTGCAGGCGCTCCTTGAGGACGTTGTTGGCATAGTCCGTCAGCTCCAGCAGGGTGCGCGACGACGAGCTTAAGTAGCTCAGGATGATGGGGGAGGAGTCGGCGTTGGCCTTGCTCACGGTGGGCGGGTCCACGTCGCGCGGCAGGCGGCCCTGGGCGCTCGACACCTTGTCGCGCACGTCATTGGCGGCGGCTTCGAGGTCCACGTCGAGGTCGAACTCCACGGTAATGTTGCTACCGCCGTCGCGGCTGGTGCTCGACAGGTTTTTGATGCCCGCAATGCCGTTGATGCCTTCTTCGAGCGGCTCGGTTATCTGGCTCTGAATCACGTCGGCCGAGGCGCCGGTGTAGCTGGTCTGCACCGTGATGATGGGCGGGTCGACGCTCGGGTACTCGCGGATGGCGAGCGAGCGGAAACCAATCGCGCCGAAAATCACAATGAGCAGGCTCATCACGATGGCGAGTACCGGGCGGTTGATACTGACGGAGGAAAGGCTCATGCTATGGGTTGTCTACAACTGATTTTCTCCTGTCATCCTGAGCCTAGCGAAGGACCTTATCACATCTGGTTGATTTTGATTAGTGCAAATCGTTCAACGTTGATAAGGTCCTTCGCTACGCTCATGATGACAGCATCGTGCTACTTCTGAATCGATACCTTGTCATCCGCTTTAACCTGCAGAATGCCGGTGCGGATAACCGTGTCGCCCACGGCCAGGCCCTTGGTAATCTGAATCACCTTATCCGAGCGCACGCCGATGTTGACGGGCTGGATTTTGGCCTTGCCCTTCTTCACGATGAATACTGTGTAGCCGCTGGCCACCGGCACCACGGCTTCGGTCGGAATCTGGAGGGCTTCAGCAGTTTCGCCCAGCTCCAGGTTCACTTTCACGAATCCTCCCGGGCGCAGTTCCATGTTTTTGTTGGGGTAGATGGCCCGCACGGGCAGCGTGCGCGACACCGGGTCAATCTGCGGGTTGATAGCGTATACTTTGGCCTCGATTTTCTTGGTCGTGGCCTCGTCGGTTACCATCACCGGGTCGCCCACGCGCACCGACTGCGCGAAGCGGCTGGGCACGTTGAAGTCGACCTTCACCGGCGACACCCGCGAGAGCGTGGTAATGGCCGTACCCGGCGACACGTAGGCGCCCACCGAGGTGTTGCGCAAGCCCAGAATGCCATCGAACGGGGCCCGCACATAGGCTTTTTGCAGCGTCACGCGCAGGGCCTGCAGGTCGGCCTGGGCCGTGAGCAGGGCGTTGTTGCTCTGCTCGTATTCCTGGCGGCTGATGTATTCCTTAGCCAGCAGCGTGCGCTCGCGCTTCTCCTGGTCCTGGTAGAGTTTGATGTTGTATTCCTGCTTGCGCAATTGGGCCTGCACATCGGCCGCGTTGATGGTGAACAGCAGCTGGCCCTTGCGCACCGGCTGGCCCTCCTGAATGTTGAGGCTGGTAATCTTACCCGAAATCTCGCTCTGAATGGTCACCGACTCATCGGCCATCACCGAGCCGGTGGAGGACACTTCGTCGGAGAGTTTGGTGGCCGCCACCACGTACACCTGCACCGGCACTTTGGGCTTGCCGCCGGGGCCCCCTTTGCCGCCCGGGGCCGCGCCTTTGCCGCCTTTCGCGCCGGCGTCTTTCTCCGCGTTGGGGCTGGGGAAATACTTGATTTTGGCCCAGGCCAAACCCGCAATCAACACGAGCGCGATAACCCAGCCCAGCCAGCCGCGCTTGGCTTTGGGCTGCGGCTCGTGGTCGGGTTCGGGCGCGGCGGGTGGGGGAGCCGCGGTGGGCGCGGGGGTGGAAGTGGTGTCCCAGGTTTTGGGCGTGGCAACGGAGGGGTTATCCAAAGGCATAGCAGGAAGAACGCACAAGCGGCGGCGGATGTTCGGCCGCCGTTTGCCGGGTTGGGTAGCAGAAGGCTTAGAACCCCAATAGGTGCACTTTCGGCACCCGGGGTTGCGTCATTTACCATGAAGTATAGACGGAGAGGCCCATCATGCAGACCGGGCCTATCTTCGCCCCGATGAAGCCCGCGCCCGAAACTCCGCCCGAACCCCGCAATTTCTTCCAGGACGTATACGAAGTGGTGCGCCTGATTCCGCCCGGCCGCGTTACGTCGTACGGCACCATTGCCCACTACCTGGGCTCGCGGCGCGGGGCGCGCACGGTGGGCTACGCCATGCTGGCCGCCCACGCCGACGACTCGGTGCCGGCCCACCGGGTGCTCAACCGCCTGGGCCACCTCACCGGGCGCCTGCATTTCGCCACGCCCACGGCCATGCAGGAAGCCCTCGAAGCCGAAGGCATCAAAGTGGAAGACGACCGGGTGGTCGATTTCGACAAGCTGTTCTGGGACCCCGCCGTGGAGTTAGGGTAACAAAGGCCACCGGCTTACTCAGCCCGCCGCATCTGGTTTACCTGGGCGGTGCCGGTGCGGGTGGGCACAATGCGCAGCACGGGCGGCTGCCCGGCCGCCGGCAAAGCCACGCACTCGATATAAACGGCCCCGGTGCGGTCGGGGGCCACGGGCAGGCAGGCCGGAGCCTGCAGGAGCTGCGCGGCTTCGGGCGTGGCGGCGGCAGCCGTGGGGCGCTGCAGGCACAGCACCAGCTCGGCGTGCTGGTCGGGGGCGGGCAGGCTCACGTATTGCTTGGGCAGCAGGCGGGCTACTTCGCGGCCGTTCAGCAAAACCAACAGGGGCTCGGTGGCCACGTTGTCGGGGCGGCGGAAAAGGTAGAGCTTGCCGGCTTCGGGGTTGTCCGGTACGAAACCGTCGTTGATGAGGCGGGCTTCCGCATCCTGCTGCACCACCCGGCCCGTGGGCAGGTGCACCTCAAAAGTGGTGAGGCCGGCCCGCGACCCGGCCCCGGCTGCCACGGCCCCGCCAATGGCCCCGCCCGCCAGCCCGCCCAGCAGGGCCCGGCTGCCCGAGCCGGCCATGTCGATGGGAGCCTGCGCCGTGAAGGTGAAGGAGCGGCCATCCGGCCCCGGTAGCAACGGATACAGCCGGTTCTGATACACGATGTAGCGCGTGTGGCCGTGGCTCAACCCCCAGAGCCCAGTCAGGGGCATGTATTCGCGCGGCTGCTCGGCGCTCAAGGCCAGAAAATAAGCTTCCAGCTCATCGAACTGGCCAAGCTTGCCCTTTAGGCTGCGCGGCGTGGGCTTGAGCTCGAACGGCCGGGTGGCGGCGGTGAGCCGGTTGGCCCGAAAATCGTCGATGTTGCGGTACACGCCGGTTTCGGCGGCGGCGGCCGTTTGTACCGGGTACGGGGGCAGGCCGCCTCGGCCAGCCAGCGCATCCGCACGCGACAAGGCCGGGGCAACCGGACTGGCCGTGGCCGGCAGGGCGGCCAGCTTGGCCAGGGCTTGCGTGAGGAGCTTGCCCAGGTTGGCCGGGTGGTGCAGGGTCACGTCCATGCCGCCCCGGCGCAGCGACTCGGCCACCGGCAGCAGCACCCGAAACGAGCTGTCGGGCTGCACTTCCAGAAACTCGCCCACCACTTCGGCCTCGCCGTTTTCCGAAGTAGGCCGCACATCTTCGCCCACTTCAATGGTAAGCAGGCGCAGCACCACGGGCCGGCTGCCCGCGCGTGGCGGCAGCTGCTGGCGGCAAAAGGCGAGCACGGCGGCCGGCACCGACTGCGTGAGCATGGCCGGGGCGGGCAGGTTGTCGAGGCCGCGCCGCACGGTGCCCAGGCGCGACCGGTCGGCGCGGGCGTCGAGCACCCGCCCCACGTACCAGGCCGAAGTAGCCGCGCCGGTTACAGGCTCGGCCTTGGCGGCATCGGGTAGCGAGAAATAGTAGGGGGTAGGCTGGGCCTGGCCAACGGCGACGGCCAGCAGCCAGCTCAGTACTATAAGGAGCGAAACGCGCGGCAGCAAAGACATATCGAAAAAGGCAGCAATAGTGGAAAGGTAAAACTACAGCGGCCGGGCCACTTCCGGCATCGTGGCGGTTGCGACAATAGGGGCTGCCAGTGGCTCAGGGTCTTTTTTCCAGCGCGTCGACTTCGGCCTCGCCTTGGGCTGGGGGCATCACCTGCCAGGTGGTGAGGTCGGTGTCGGGCTGCAGGCGCACGTAGTTGGCCACGGAAGTGCTGGGCACCAGCACCAGCGCCGCGCTGCCCGCCGTGCCCAGGCGCACGGCCTGCCCCAGGTGCGGCCAGGTCAGCTCCACGGATTCGCCCGGCCGGAGCTGGCCCACCTGCCGGTCGTTGAAGAGCACCGGCTGGGCTTCGGCGGGGCCGCCCAGCGGCCGGTACACGTAGATGAACGCCGTATCGGCCCGCTGGGGCTGGCCCGGCGGTGGATACTGGCTGAACTGGCCCGTGCGCAGGCTGAGGGCAAGCACCATGGGCTCGCCCGAACCGTCGTTGGCATCGCCCCGCAACCCGGTGCCCGGCCGGGCCGGCTGGCTTGGGCGGGTGCCCAGGGCCCGCTGGCCGAAAGCGGCCACATCGACGGGAGCAGCTCCCACGAAGGTGAAAAAATCGTGCTGCCGGGTGAGCAGGCGGAAGACGTGCTCCTGATACACATACGCCTGCCGGCCATCCGAAAAGCCCCATACCGCGTTGGTGGGCACGCGGTCGCCAGTGGTGGTGCGCACTTTCCCCTTCAGCTGCACAGTGCCTTTCCAGCCCGACGGCGAATTGATGACCGTTCGCGAATACCTGGGCGGGCTGTCCGGCGCTACGTAACGCATCGGCATGTTGGCGTCGAGCAAACTGGCCCGTACGGCGCTCCAGCGCACGGTGTCGAGGCGCAGTTGCACGGTGGTATCGGGTTGGTTGGCCGCAAACTGCTCGGCCGAAAAATAAACGCCGCGCCGGGGCGCGGCCGCCTGCAAAATGGCGGGCCGGGCCACCGGAGCCGGCCGGGCGGCTACCTCGGCCAACGTTCGGGCCGGGCGCTGGGCGGCGGCGGCCAGGTCGGCGGCCGCGACGGTGGCGAGGCACTGCTGCATCAGCCGGGCCACGTGCAGGGCGTGGTCGGCGTTGATGGCGGTGCCCGGCTGGCTGGAATGGGCCGATGCACTCCGCACAAAATGGTAGCCGTCGGGCCGGTGGGCGTACACATCGACGGCCAGCTCGGCGGTGGAAGCCGCTTTGCTGACAAGCAGGTTGGACGTAACGGCTTCGCCGACCAGCAGCTGGCGCAGGCAGAGCACCACGGCGTGGTCAGTGGCCCGGGCCGGCAGCTGCTGCGCCAGCCACGCCGTCAGCTCGGTTTCCAGGCTGTGCCGAAAAACCACCGGTGAGGTTTTGTCGTGCAGCCCCTGGTAGACGGTGCCCACGCTGGCGGGCCGGCCCGGGCGGCCGTCCACCACCTGCTCCACGGATACTACCCGGCCGGACAGCGCCAGCGGCTGCTTGCTCAAATCCAGGTAATACACTTGCGCCCGGGCCGCCGGGCTGGCCCGTAGCACGAACAGGAGCAGCAGGCCGCCCCACCATTGCGGGCGAGCCAGAAATAAATAAGAACGCATGAAAATGGAGCCGGTAGCCGGTGGTGGAAGGATGCCCGGGCCGGCTCAAAACTACGGGATTGCGGCCGTTGAAAGAAGCTGAAACGTGGCGGCGGCTGGGGTTTGTGGAACCGGTGCGCGGGCAGCCGCCGCCGCGCTGTATATTTGTTGTCCCCGGAGTGTGCCGGTGTCTTTTTTTATAGTATGAAGCACTTTATTACTGCGCTTGTTGCCCTGCTGCTGACCTTGCCAGCCGTAGCGCAAACCACGTTTTCCATCCGCGGGCGCGTGCTCGACAAGGTGACCGGTGAAACCCTGCCGGGCGCCACCGTGCAGGTAACCGGCAACGGCCAGAACACCGGCACCGGGGCCGACACCGAGGGCAACTACAAAATTCCGAACCTGCCCGCCGGCACCTACACCGTGCAGGCCAGCTTCGTGGGCTACAAGCCCAGCACCCAAACCGTGAAAATTGTGGCCCAGAGCGTGGTGGCTTCCTTTCCGCTCAGCTCCGACAACGCGAGCCTGGCCGAAGTGCAGGTGGTGGCCACCCAGGCCCAGGAGCGCGAAACCCCCGTGGCCTTCTCGGCCGTGAACGAGGTGAAGCTGCGCGAAACCCTGAGCAACCGCGACCTGCCCCTGATTCTCAACGAAACGCCCGGCGTGTACGCCACCCAGGGCGGCGGCGGCACCGGCGACTCGCGCATCAACGTGCGCGGCTTCGACCAGCGCAACGTGGCCGTGCTCATCAACGGCGTGCCCGTGAACGACATGGAAAACGGCCAGGTGTTCTGGAGCAACTGGGACCTGGGCGACGTGACCAAGAGCCTGCAGGTGCAGCGCGGCCTGTCGGCTTCCAAAATTGCCGTGCCCTCGGTGGGCGGCACCATCAACGTGCTCACCAAAGGCTTCGACGACAAAAAGGCCGCTTTGGCCCGCGTCGAAACCGGCTCGAACAACTACCAGAAATACTCGCTCATGCTCAGCTCGGGCCAGCTGAAGGGCGACTGGGCCGTGACGGTTTTCGGCTCGCGCCGCACCTCCGACGGCTGGGTCGACAAGGCCTTCGACGATGCCTGGACCTACTTCGGCACCGTGAGCAAGCGCGCGGGCAAGCACACGCTGTCGCTCACCGGCCTGGGCTCGCCCCAGCGCCACGGCCAGCGCACGTTCCCGTTCGAGGTGTATAAATACTCCTACGAGAAAGCCCGCGAAATTGGGGCGGCCATCAAACCGGGCGGCGACAAAGGCTTCCAGTACAACCCGTATTGGGGCACGCTCGACCGCTACTCCATTGTGGGCGGCGTGAAGGTGAGCCACGGCCAGGAAACCCTGAACGAGCGCACCAACTTCTACCACAAGCCCCAGGTAAACTTCAACGACCTGTGGCAGGTGAACGACCGGCTGTTTATCTCGACGGTGGCCTACGCCTCGTACGGCACCGGCGGGGGCTCCACCACGCTCACCGGCAACTCCAGCACCAACAGCGTGACCGACGCCAATGGCCAGACCGGCTTCCAGAAAATTTACGACACCAACTACGCCGCCGTGGGAGCCGACGGGCAGCGCCGGTCGTCCGAAATCCTCGTCAATGCCATCAACAGCCACCGCTGGTACGGCTTTGTGGTGGGTGGCGACTACCTGCTCAACGACAAACTCACGCTGTCGGCCGGCGTGGATGGCCGCGACTACACCGGCCAGCACTACCGCGAAGTGCGCGACCTGCTGGGCGGCGACTACGTGCTGTCGGTGGGCAACGCCAACGCGCCTGCTAATACCCGGTTGGGCGTGGGCGACAAAACCAGCTACAACTACGACGGCAAAACCCGCTGGCTGGGCGGCTACTCGCAGCTCGAATACAAAACCCCGCTGCTCTCGGCCGTGGTAAGCGGCACGCTCTCGCAGGTGTCGTACAAGCGCATCGACTACTTCCAGAAGCTGCAGGCCGATGGCAGCCCGGTTTCCACGGACTGGACCACCTTCAACGGCTATAGCCTGAAGGCCGGGGCCAACTACAACCTCACCGAGCACGACAACGTGTTCGTGAACGTGGGCTACAACAGCAAGGTGCCGTTTTTCAACCTGCTCTACACCACCTCGGGCCGCAAGTACGACAACGTGAAGCCCGAGGGCATCACCAGCGCCGAAATCGGCTACGGCATCAGCTACCCCAGCCTGAAAGTGACGCTGAACGCCTACTACACGCTGTGGGCCAACAAAACCACTACCTCGTTCAACTCCTCGACCGGTGTGTACAGCAACGTGCGCAACGTGAATGCCCGCCACATGGGCATCGAAATGAGCATTGCCCAGGAAATCAGCCGCCGCCTGCAGCTGAACTCGGCTATTTCGCTCGGCGACTGGCGCTGGACGGGCAAGGGCCAACTCAACCAAACCGACGAAGCCGGCTTCCCTGCCGAGGGGGGCCTCGACCAGCCGGTGTACCTCAACGGCGTGCACGTGGGCGACGCCGCCCAGAACCAGTTTCAGGTGGGCCTGCGCTACGAGCCGTTCCGCGGGGCCTACATCCGGCCGTCGTTCCTGCTCTTCACCAAGTACTACGCCGATTTCAACCCCGAAACCATCCTCAACCAGGCCACCAGCACCGACTCGTACCGCCTGCCCACCTCGCGCAACCTCGACATTCACTTCGGCTACGATTTCAAGCCGATGTTCAAAAACGGTACCCGCTTCGGCCTCAAAGCCTCGGTGCTGAACGTGCTGAACGAGTTTTACTTCACCGACGTGTCAAACCGGTCCAGCTCCAATGCCGGCAACCTCGACCTGCTGCAGGCTTTCTTCAACCGCGGCCGCACCTTCACGGCCGGCTTGTCCATTGCCCTGTAGCGGTAAAATAGTAACTGCGTAAATGAGTAAGGGGGACGTTCGACGGCAAACAGCCATTGAACGTCCCCCTTACTCATTTACGCAGTTACCATTTTACCTGCTGCCGGCGGCGGCGGCGGCCAGTACGGCCCCGCGCATCTCTTCGGGCGAGGTGTTTTTCACGAGGTAGCTGTGGGCGCCCTCGGCCAGCACGGTGCTCACCAGCGAAGGGTCGTCGTGCATGGAGATGATGACCACGCGCACGTCCGGAAACTGGGTACGCAGCAGGCGGGTGGTTTGCAGGCCGTCGAGCACGGGCATCTGCATGTCCATCAGGATGACGTTGGGACGGCTGCCCTGGTCGAGGAGCTCGAGGAGCTCCTGGCCGTTGCTGGCCTCGCACACCACCTCAATGCCCGCGTAGCCGCTCAGCAGGGCGCGCAGCCCCTTACGGAACAGGATGTGGTCGTCGACGATGGCCAGGCGCACAGGGGAGGCGGCAGCAGGAGGCGTATTCATAAAGCAAAAGTAAGGGAAGTGTTAGGCGAAGCAGCGGGCCCCAGCAGCGTCACCGGCAGCGTGGCCTCGACGCGGGTGCCCCCGCCGGGCTGCGAATGGTAGCTGAGCTGGCCGCCGAGCACGGCCACCCGGCTGCGCAGGTTGATGAGGCCCATGCCCACGGCCTGGCCGTGGGGGCCGGGCGGGGGCATTTCCTCCAGCGTGGCCAGGTCGAAGCCGTGGCCATCGTCGGAGTAGGTAAGCACGAGCAGGCCGGGCGAGGCCGTGACTTTCAGGAGAATGTGGCGGGCTTCGGCGTGCAGCAGGCCGTTGGCCAGCAGCTCCTGGGCAATGCGGTACACCATCAGCTCGTGCGAGGGAATGAGGCGGCCCAGCGTGCCGCTTTGTTCGAGCCGCACTTCGGGGCCGTGCTCGGGCGGCACGGCCTGCACCAGCGCCCGCAGCGCCTGGGCCAGGCCCAGCTGCTGCAGCGTGGCGGGCTGCAGGTTGCGCGAAATGCGGCGCACTTCGGCCACGGCCTGGTCAATGAGGGCGCTGGCTTCGGGGGCCGGCGGGCTGCCGGGGGCGTAGAGATGCAGCTTGGCCAGTGCCAGAATGGTGCCCACGCCGTCGTGCAGCTCGGCGGCAATGCGCTGGCGCTCGTCTTCCTGGGCCACCAGGGCGGCGGCCAGCGCCTGCTGCTGGGCAGCTTCCTGCAGCTGGGCCAGCTCCTGCTGCTGGTGCAGCTGCCCGCGCTGGTAGCGCACCACAAACCACACGAGCCCGAGCACCAACAGGAGCAACGCAGGAGTGAGTAGAAGCAAGGGAGACAGATGAGCCACGTGAATGCCCGGACAACGGCAAGTTGCGCAAAAGAATCGAAAGCCCTCCCGCTGCCTGCAAAGCAGTGGGTTTGGCTGACAGTGGAAAGGAGCCGAAACGACAAATAACGGTGAAGACAGCGGCAGTTGGTCCGTTGCCAACCCATTGCGGTCAATATATACAGCTATTCGTGCGTTAAACGGCTGATTGTTACTGAAAAATAGGTCTCATGGTTCAATCGGACTTTGCCGCCAGCGGCCGCGTGCGAAGCCGATACTGCCCTGGACCGCAACTACCACGCCCGGCCAGGACCGCCGGGCAGGTGGTCGTGCTCATCGTCTTCATCTTCGTCGTCGGAGTCAGCGTCGTCTTCGTCAGTTTCCACTTCGTCGTCTTCGGCGTCGTTCTCTCCCTCTTCCATTTCTTCGTTTTCCTCGTCTTCATCCAGCGAGTCGAACACGCGGTCGAGGGAGGCTTCGGCGTGGCGCAGCTTGTGGCGGCAGAGGCGGATGAGCTCGGCCGAGCGTTCGACGCGCGTCGTGAGGTCGTCCACGTCCACCGCATCGGTTTCGAGGGCGCGCAAAATGGTTTCGAGCTCTTCGATGGCTTCGCGGTAGGTCATTATCGGGTTGTCAGTGATTTGTTGTCAGTTGTTACTATTCGGTGCCAGCAGCGGCCTGGCTATGCTTCCGGCTTTGCGACCGGCAGCCGCGCACCTAACACGGCCAGCCGCAGCTCCTGCCGGTGCAGCGTGCGCTCCAGGGCCAGCTGCAATTGGTAGCGGCGGCGCAGCAGGGTTTCGCGGCGGCGCTGGTGGTGGCGGGCGAAGCGGCGCAGCAGTTGGCGGCCCCGCTGGCGCAGGTGGCGTTGCTCGCGGGCCAGGGCGCGGCGCGCGGCGCGCGGCAGCTGGTGGCGGAACCGCTCCAGCCCCTGGCCCAGCTGCCGCAGCTGCTCGCGGGGGCCTTGCGCGGCCTGGCGGGCACGGGCACGCAGGCGGTCGTGGGCGGCATCGAGCTGGCCCTGAGCGGCGTAGCGGGTGCGGCCGGCCAACTGGTCGAGGCGGGTGTGGCGCTGGCTGAGCTGGCGGCGGGCGGCGGCCACCACCTGCTCGCCCAGACCCAGAATGGCGGCTTCGAGCCGGGCCAGCCTATCCACTAGGAAGGCGGCGACGGCGGTAGGCGTTTTCAGGGCGCGGTGGGCGGTAAGGTCCACCACGGCCTCGTCGCGCTCGTGCCCGATGCCCGTGAGGACCGGCAGCGGAAACGCGCCCACGGCCGCCGCCAGCCCGTATTCATCAAACGCCAGCAGGTCGGTGCGGCTGCCCCCGCCGCGTATCAGCACCACGGCATCGAACTGCCCGCGCCGCACCCGCACGCCCTCCAGCGCCGCCCGGATGCTGGCCGGGGCCTCGTCGCCCTGCATGGTGGCCGGAAAAAGCGTGAGGGCAAAATCATACGGGGCCTCGCGCAGTTGCTGCACAAAATCCTGAAAGCCGGCGGCGGTGGGGGAGGAGATGACCGCCAGCCGCTGTGGGGCCAGCGCCAGGGCCAGCGCCTGCTGGCGCACCAGCAGGCCTTTTTCTTCGAGCTGGCGCAGGGTTTTCAGGCGCAGCAGCGCCAGCTCGCCCACGGTGTAGCTCGGGTCGATGGCCACCACGTCGAGGCTCAGGCCGTACTGCTCGTGAAAGCGCACCTGCACGCGCAGCAGCAGCTTCAGGCCGGCGCGCAGGGGCTGGCCGGTGGCGCGTTCGAACGCGGGCGCGAGCTGCTGGTAGCGCTGGCTCCAGAGCGTGGCCCGGGCCTGGGCCTTCATGGGCATGCCGCGCGAGTCGGTGGTTTGCTCGGTGAGGGTGAGGTAGCAGTGCGCGCCGGCAAAGCGCGGCACGGTGAGGTCGGACACTTCGGCTACCACCCAGTACGACTCGGCCAGCTGCCGCTGCAGCACCAGGCGCACCTGGCTCAGCAGGTCGGCCAGGCCCAGCGGCGCGGGCGCGGGGGCCAGGGGCAGTTCGGGGCGGCGGTTGTAGAGGGGCATAAGGGGCGCAAGTTACGGGCCAGTGGCGGCGTTGGCCGCTCGGCCAGGTACGGGGCGTTGGCGCAATCGAATGCCTTATCCGGAACCAGTGCCAAATGTTGTGGCGTTGGTGCAACCGTGCCGCTATTGCCCTGTCTGTACCTTCACGGCATCATTTCCCAACCCAACATTCCCTGCATGTTTTCAACTTCGATGGCCCGGCGGCTTAGCCTGGCCGTACTCGGACTCGGCAGCCTGGTAGCTACCAGTGCTTCGGCCCAAACCGCCAAACCGGCGCAAAAAGGCGTCGGTATCGACCTCGCCAACATGGACATGACGGCAAATCCCTGCGAGGATTTCTATCATTACGCCTCCGGCAACTGGCTCAAAAACACGCCCATTCCCGCCGCCGAAAGCCGCTGGGGCTCCTTCAACGTGCTGTACGGCCACAACCAAACCGTACTGCGCGGCATTCTGGATGACGCGGCTAAGAATGCGGGCAAAGCCGCTAAAGGCACCAACGCGCAAAAAGTAGGCGACTTCTACGCCTCGGCCATGGACTCGGCGGCCATCGAGGCTGCGGGCCTGAAATACCTGCAGCCCCACCTTAACCGCATTGCGGCCATCAAGGACCTGGCCGAGATGCAGCGTTTTCTGGCCGACCCCAAGGCCCACGCCGGCAGCGTGTGGTACGGCTTCTACGTGGCGCAGGACGATAAAATCAGCTCCAAGTACGCCGTGCAGATGAGCCAGGGCGGCCTTTCGCTGGCCGACCGCGACTACTACCTGAAGGACGACGCCCGTTCGAAGGCCATTCGCGCCGCTTTCGATACCTACCTCGTGAACACCTTTAAGCAGCTGGGCGATTCCGAAGCCACGGCCAAAGCCAACGCCGCGGCCGTGCAGCGCATCGAAACGCGCCTGGCCAAGGCCAGCAAGAGCCGCGTGGACCTGCGCGACCCCAACGCCAACTACCACAAGATGACGGTGGCCGAAGCCAACGCCGCCTTCCCCAACATCGACCTGCCGCTTATACTCAAGGACAATCAGCTGGGCACGGCCAAGGAAGTAATTGTGGGCCAGCCCGAATTCCTGAAGGAAGTGAGCGCCATGCTGAAGGACGAGCCCATTGCCGACCAGAAGCAGTACCTGCGCTTCCACCTGGTGCGCAGCGTGACGGGTGCGCTGCCCAAAGCGTTTGGCGACGAGGCTTTCCGCTTCTCGCAGGTAACCAGCGGCGCCAAGCAGCAGCAGCCCCGCTGGAAGCGCATGCAGGCCTCGACGGACGGTGCCCTGGGCGAGGCCTTTGGCCAGCTCTACGTCGACAAAGAGTTTACGCCGGCCGCCAAAGCCAAGGCCAAGCAGATGATTGAAAACCTGCGCACCGCCTACGCCGAGCGCATCAAGGCCACCGACTGGATGAGCGCCGCCACCAAAACGGAAGCGCTGAAAAAGCTCAACGCCTTTGCGGTAAAGATTGGCTACCCCGACAAGTGGAAGGACTATTCGGCCCTGACCATAAGTCGCGAATCGTACCTGAACAACCTGCTGGCCGCGCGCGAGTGGGCTACCCGCGACCAGCTCAACCACTTTGGCAAGCCGATTAACCGGGGCGAGTGGGATATGACCCCGCCCACGGTGAATGCCTACTACAACCCGCCGATGAACGAGATTGTGTTTCCGGCCGGCATTCTGCAGGCGCCCTTCTACGACCCCAAGGCCGATGATGCGGTGAACTACGGCGGCATCGGCGCGGTCATCGGCCACGAAATGACCCACGGCTTCGACGATACGGGCCGCCAGTACGATGCTCAGGGCAACCTGCGCGACTGGTGGACCAAGGAGGACGGCGAAAAATTCAACCAGCGCGCGGCAGTGGTGGGCAAGCAGTTCGATGCGTTCTCGCCGATGGACTCGGTGCATGTGAACGGCAAGCTCACGATGGGCGAAAACCTGGCTGACCTCGGCGGCCTCACCATCGCCTACGCCGCGTTCCAGAAAACGCCCCAAGCGAAGGCAGCGCAGCCAATTGATGGCCTCACGCCCAACCAGCGTTTTTTCGTGAGTTGGGGCCAAGTGTGGCACAGCAACACGCGCCCCGAAATGACGCGTCAGCTCATCCTCACCGACCCGCACGCGCCCGACCAGTACCGCACCATCGGCCCGCTGCAAAATATGCCCGAGTTCTACCAGGCCTTCGGCTGCAAAGACGGCAGCAAGATGATGCGCGCCCAGGCCGAGCGGGCTAAAATCTGGTAAGCAGCACCATAAAAAGTATGGCCCACGCCATAACCCGGTAGCGAAAAGGAAGAGTGGAGGAAAAAGCGGTATTGCGAATTCCTCATTCTTCCTTTTTTGTTTTTACGATTTTCGTGAAGCGCAGCCGGTTGTAACTTGCGCTTCTTAATGTTTTGCTCAATTTCATTCAAATATGACAACATCTTCTTTTATCCGCGCTACCGCCTTGTCGGCGGCAGTGCTGGGGCTGGCCGCCGGCGCAGCCCAGGCCCAGACCAAGGTCAAAACCAAAACCAACGGCGTTAAAACCAAAACGACCGTACCCGCTACGACCGGCCAGTCGGGCGTGGGCATCACGCTGGCCAACCTCGACCGCACGGTGGAGCCCTGCGACGACTTCTACCGGTTTGCCAACGGCAACTGGATGAAAAACAACCCCATTCCGGCCTCCGAAACGGGCTGGGGCGGCTTCAACGTGCTGCGCAACCGCAACCGCGACGTGGTGCACGGCATTCTCGATAAGGTAGCCGCCGACCGCACCGCCAAGCCCGGCTCGAACGCCCAGAAAGTGGGCGACTTCTACGCCGCCGCCATGGACAGCATGGCCGTGGAGCGTGCCGGCCTGAAATACCTGCAGCCCCGCCTCGATAAGATTAACGCCATCCAGGACGTGGCCGGCGTGCAGCGCTACCTCGCCGACCCGCGCAACTACGGCAAGGGCTGGTACGGCCTGGGCGTGGGCCAAGACCCCAAAAACAGCACGCAGTACGCCGTGCAGATGAGCCAGGGTGGCCTGACCATGGCCGACCGCGACTATTACCTGAAGGACGACGCCCGCTCGAAAGCCATTCGCACGGCCTACCGCACCTACCAGGTGAACACCTTTAAGCTGCTGGGCGACGACCAAGCCACGGCCGAGCGCAACGCCGATGCCGTGATGCGCATCGAAACCCGTATGGCCAAAGCCAGCCGTGACCGCGTGGCCCTGCGCGACCGCGACAAGAACTACAACAAGATGACCGTGGCCCAGGTGGCTGCCGACTACCCCAACCTCGACATTCCGCTGCGCTTGAAGGAAAGCGGCCTGAGCGGGGCCAAGGACATCATCGTGGGCCAGCCCGAGTACCTGAAAGAGGCCAACGCCATGATGAAGGACGAGCCCATTGCCGACCAGAAGCAGTACCTGCGCTGGCACTTAGTGGAAGGCGTGACTTCGGCGCTGCCGAAGGCGTACGTGGACGAGGCCTTCAAATTCTCGCAGGTAACGAGCGGGGCCAAGGTGCCGCAGGCCCGCTGGAAACGCGCTTTTGCCGCCACCGACGGCGCGCTGGGCGAAGCCTTCGGCCAGATTTACGTAGACCAGGATTTCAGTCCTGCCGCCAAAGCCAAGGCTAAAATGATGGTGGAAAACATGCGTCAGGCCTACGCCGAGCGCATTCAGGCCACCGAGTGGATGAGCGCCGCCACCAAGGCCGAAGCGCTTAAAAAGTTGAACGCCTTCGTGGTGAAAATCGGCTACCCCGATAAGTGGAAGGACTATTCGAAGCTGACCGTGAGCCGCGAAAGCGCGCTGAACAACCTGTTTGCCGTGTCGGAATTCAACACGATGGACCGCCTCAGCAAGTTTGGCCAGCCCGTTGACCGCACGGTGTGGGGCATGACCCCGCCCACAGTGAACGCCTACTACAACCCCAGCCTGAACGAGATTGTGTTTCCGGCCGGCATCCTGCAAGCGCCCTTCTACGACCCCAACGCCGACGACGCGGTAAACTACGGCGGCATTGGCGCGGTCATCGGCCACGAAATGACCCACGGCTTCGACGACCAAGGCCGCAAAGTGGACTCGGAAGGCAACCTGCGCGACTGGTGGACCAAGGAGGACGGCGAGAAATTCATGGCCAAAGCCGACGTGGTGGGCAAGCAGTACGACGGCTTCTCGCCGCTCGACTCGGTGCACGTGAACGGCAAGCTGACGATGGGCGAGAACCTGGCCGACCTCGGCGGCCTTACCATTGCCTACGCGGCCTTCATGAAAACCCCGCAGGCCAAGGCCGGCAAACTGATTGACGGCTTTACGCCCGAGCAGCGCTTCTTCCTGAGCTGGGCCCAAATCTGGCGCATCAACCAGCGCCCCGAAACCACCCGCCAGCTCGTGCAAACCGACCCGCACTCGCCGGGCCAGTTCCGCACCATCGGGCCGCTGCAGAACTTCCCGGAGTTCCACAAGGCCTTCAACTGCAAAGACGGCGACAAAATGGTGCGCTCGGCTTCCAACCGCGCCAAAATTTGGTAAGCTGTTTGCTTAGGGTTAGCTGAATCAAGCACGGAAAAACATTTCCGCGCCCGATAAGAGAAGGTCCGCTCCCCCTGGGGGCGGGCCTTTTTACGTTCTGGAGGGAAAGTAACTGTCATCCTGAGCGTAGCGAAGGACCTTGTAACGTTAGAACGATTGGTTCATCAGTGATAAGGTCCTTCGCTGCGCTCAGGATGACAGGCAAATCAAATTATTCCTCACTTCACTACTTCCACCTTCATCTTAATGTCCTCCACCGGCCACTTGTCCGACTCCACGGGCTGGTTAGATATTTTATCCACCACGTCCTGGCCTTCGATAACCTCGCCGAACACGGTGTACTGGCCATCGAGCGAGGGCACGCCGCCCACCTTGGCGTAGGCCTGCACTTGGGCCGGCGTGAGCTTGCGGCCGGCCATGGCCTGCGACTGGTTGGGGGCGAGCTTTTCGCCTACCACGAAGTAAAAATCGGTGTTCGACGACAGGCGGCCGGGGTTTTGCTCGTCGTCGTAGCGGGCCATGCCCAGCGCGCCTTTTTGGTGGAAATGGTTGGGTCGGATTTCCGGCGGCAGGCGGTAGCGCTTCAGCCGGATGGTGCGGGCGCCGTAGGTTTGGCCGCCCTGCACGGCAAAATCCTTCACCACGCGGTTGAACATGGTTTCGTCGAACACGCCCTTGCGGGCCAGCAGCAGGAAGTTGGCTTTGTGGATGGGCGTGTCGTCGTACAGCCGCACCCGAATGTTGCCCAGGCGCGTCTTCACCAGCACTTCGGAGCCGGGGTACTGGCGGCCGTAGGCCAGCAGCGCGGCGGGCGCGGCACTGTCGGTGAGGGTGGCCAGGTCGGGGCCGGGTACCACGGGTTTGGTGGCGGCAGGCGCGGTGGCGGGGGGCGTTTGGTTGCAGGCGGCCAGCAGGCTCAGGCCCAGCAGCAGCGGGCCGGCGGCGGCAGGAAGTCGCATAGAAATCGGATTAATGCAGTTTTCTAGTAAATGATAAAGAGTTAAAAGTGAAGAGTTAAAAGTTAAAGCCCAGACGAAAGGGTGTTTCAACTTTTAACTCTTCACTTTTAACTCTTCGCTTTTTCAGCAGCCGGTTACTCGTCGGTTTTTTCCTTGGTTTTTTGCGTGCCGGTGCGGCTTTTGGTTTTCACCTTCACCTTGTCGAAGCCGGGCGCGTCCTCATCGGCAGCGGCGGGCGTGGGCTTGTCGGCGTTGTCGGCCGGAGCCGAATTATCGCCCATGTCGCGGGCCGATTTGATGGTTTCCACCGTTTCCACCTTTTTCATTTTTTGCTGGGCCAGCAGCAGTTGGTCCTGCGCAATGGTGCCCTTTTTCCAGGCGGCCAGTTCGGTGGCGAGCTTTTCGCGCTCGTCCTTGGTGGGCTTGTTGGGGTGCATCAGGGCGTTGAGGTCGGGCTTGCCGGCATCCTGCCAGGCCGTGAGCCAGAGCGACGATACCAGGTTCGGAGCCGAACGCAGGCGGTAGTCGACCATGCCGCCCACGGCCTTGTCGTACTGGTCGGCAAAGGCGTCGGAGAAGCGGCGCGAGGTTTTGCCGTAGCGGTGCGAGAAGGTGTAGCGCACCTCGGGCTTCATCGTTTTCTCGATTTTCAGGGCCCGGTCGAAGGTTTCGCCCAGAAAGCCGTAGCTCTGGCCCAGCACCGTCCAGATGGCATCGAGCGGGTTTTTGATGTACTTGGCGGGCTCGCTGGCCAGGTTGTAGGTCGTGATGAACCGCTCGGGCAGTTGGCTTTCCCAGAGCGAGTGCAGGCCCTTCTGGTCGGTGAGCTGGCCGTCGTAGTTGATGGTGGTGTGCAGCGGCACGAAGGCATCGCCCACGTAGTGGCTCAGCTCGGCCGAGTAGCGGATGATGTTGGTGGTGTCGCGGTTGCGGAAGGCCTCGGTCAGGCTGTCCTTCATCTCAATCACCACCCACGGCACGGTGCCGTACTTTTTCAGGGTGTCGGCCGTGTATTTCGACGTGGCCTGGTCGTACTGGCGGGGCACTTTGCCGAAGGGGTCTTCTTCGGAATAATGGTCCATGTCGATGTAGTGCTTGGGCGCTTCGTTGGGGTCGGAGTTGCGGCGCTCGTCGGGGGCGGTGCTCAGGCGCACCAGCTCCGGCATGTTGCGGTAGTAGAAGGCTTGCAGCGAAGCCGGCAGGTCGTACACGGCAATCTGCGTAATGGTGCGGTGGCCGAAGAAGCCCCAGCCGCTGGCCGTGCCGGCCGCCAGCATCAAGGCCAGCATGAGCAGCGATAGCAACGTTTTTTTCATATAAGTGGGAATTGATGTAGTGGGGAAAGGCCAGCGGCCCGGCCAAAGTTCGGCAACGGCCGGCACATTTTGGTTGGGTGAGGTATGGGGCCTTTGTGTCATCCTGAGCGCAGCGAAGGACCTTCTCACGCTGGAACGACTCGCAGGAATGCTGCCGATGCGAACGTGAGAAGGTCCTTCGCTGCGCTCAGGATGACAGAATACGCTACTCCTGCCGGTAGGCCACGCCCGCCTTCATCACAAATACCGGCCGCATCATCGCCGAAACGTCCTGCAGCGGGTCGCCGTCCACGGCCACGATGTCGGCAAACTTGCCGGCCTCAAGGGAGCCCAAATCAGCCGTTTCGCCCAGCAGCTCGGCCGCATTCAGCGTCGCGGTGCGGATGGTTTCGAGCGGCGACATGCCGGCCTCGGCCATGTAGCCGAACTCGCGGGCATTCTGGCCGTGGCGGAACACGCCGGCATCGGTACCGAAGGCCACGCGCACGCCCGCCTTGTTGGCCCGATTGAAGGTGCCCTGCATTTTGGTGCCCACTTCCAGCGCCTTGCGGGCGATGACGGGCGGGAAGTAGCCGGGCCGCAGCCGGGCGGTGTCGGCTACCGACTTGCCGGCGATGAGCGTGGGCACGTACCAGGTGCGGGTTTTAGCCATCAGCTTGATGGCTTCGTCGTCCATTAGCGAGCCGTGGTCGATGCTCGTTACGCCGGCCCGCACGGCGCGCTTGATGCCCTCGGCCCCGTGGGCGTGGCAGGCCACGCGCAAACCCAGGTCGCGGGCGGTAGAAACGATGGCGCGGATTTCCTCTTCCGAATACTGGGCGCCGGTGCCGTCCTTGCTCAAATCGAGTACGCCGCCGGTGCTGGCAATTTTGATGAGGTCGGCCCCGCGCTTGAACTGCTCGCGCACGGCCTGGCGGCACTGGTCGGGGCCGTTGGCGAGGTTGATGGGGTGGCCGGCCTTGGTTATCTGGTCTTCGTTGAGGCCATCGGTGTCGTCCATGTGGCCGCCGGTGGCCGAAATGGCCATGCCCGCCGAGTAAATGCGCGGGCCGGGCACGAGGCCCTGGGCCACGGCATTGCGCAGGCTGGTGTTCACGCCCGAGCCGCCGCAGTCGCGCACCGTGGTGAAGCCGGCCCGCAGCGTCGTCAGGGCGTTAATCTGGGCGCGGAAGGCGATGTCGGCGGGGTTTAGGGTGAAGCCTTCGCGGAAATTGTTGCGGCTGGGCGTCGACTCCAGGTGCACGTGGCAGTCGATGAGGCCGGGCAGCACGGTGCGGTTTTCGAGGTTGATGACGTTGTCCTGCGGGCCGCTGGCGGCGGTGTAGCCGGCCTGCACGGCCGTGATGCGGTCCTTCTCCACCACGATGGTTTGCTGGCTGAGCAGCTTGCCGCTGCGCACGTCGAGCAGGCGGCCGCAGTGCAGCAGGGTTTTCTGGGCGAAGGCGGCCGGGGCGGCCAGCAGCGCGGCGGCGAGAAGCAGAATAGAGGTGCGTGTCATACGTGGTGGGTTGGTGGGGTGAGCGGATTAGTGGATTCAAAGAACGTCATGCTGAGCGCAGTCGAAGCATCTCTACCGCTTCGATACAACGATTAAATTACTTGCGCAGTAGAGATGCTTCGACTGCGCTCAGCATGACGTTCTTTGCACGTAGTCACCAATACCTCCGCAATTCACCAATCCCCCCCAACATGACCACGCAAGCCGAATTTGAAGCTGCCAGCCAGCGCGCCCAACAGCTGCCCACCAAACCCAGCAACATGGTGCTGCTCCAGCTTTATGCCCTCTACAAGCAAGCCACCGAAGGCGACGTGAGCGGTGACCGCCCCGGCGGCTTCGACTTCAAAGCCATTGCCAAGTACGATGCCTGGAAGGGCCTGCATGGCACCAGCAAGGAGGCTGCCCGCCAGCAGTATGTGGAGCTGGTGAGCGAGCTGGCGGGATAGGTTGAAGGGTTGAGTTTTGAGGGTTGTGTGTTGAATGCACCAACGATTCATCTTTGCTTTTTACCCCATTCATCAACTCAAAACTCAATCCTCAAAACTCAACTCTTCCTTTGGACATCTCCCGCAAAAAGCCGCCGTACCCCATTTCGCCGGAGCTGCGCCAGTACCTGCGCGACTACGACCGCGACACCACGCTGCCCGTGACCTACGCCGAGTTGCGGCAGTTCACCGGCTCGTTTGCACTGCTCGACCGAGCCGGAACCGACACGCTTTGGCAAACCGTGTACTATGAGCCGCAGACGCTGCGCGAGCTTAGCCAGGGCCTCACGGAGGTGTACGCGCTGCTGAAAACGGCGGGGGATTTGAGCTTCACCGAGCACTTGGTGGCCGACCGCGTGGACTACTGCGAGTTCGGCAACTCGCAGCCGTTTCGGGTGCGGATTGTGAACCAGCTCAACGACAACTACGACTACTTTTATGTGAAGAAGGCCGACGCCTCTCGCCTCTACGGGCTGGAGCTGGAGCATCTGCTGTCGCCCAATTCCATCAACTTTCTGGTGAGCGGCGACACGCTGATTGAGGAGCACATCGTGGGCATTCCCGGCGATGACTTCATCAAAAAGCACCTCAACCAGCCGCAGCTCAACCAAGTGCGCATTGCCAAGGAGTTCGTGAAGTTCAACGAGCGCTGCTTTGTGCGGCTGCTGGGCGACATGCGCGCCTACAACTACGTCATTGCCGTGACGCCCGATTTCGAGGACGAGCAGTACCGGGTGCGGGCCATCGACTTCGACCAGCAGAGCTACGAGGGCCGCCGGGCCATGTACCTGCCCCAGTTTTTCAAGGACAACGGCGAGGTGGTGGCCATGTGCGCCCGCCACATCAAGCCCGAAACCCTGCGCCAGTACCAGGCCGAGGAGCGCGCCCTGATGGCCCGCCGCGCCCGCGCCGACCGCCACCGCCTGCGCGATTTGCTCGAAGCCATGCGCCGCCACGAGCTGGCCCCGCCCGACAAGGTGGCCCAGCTCCGGGCCGAGCTCAACCGCTTCCATCACACCACCGCCTTCGACCGCTGCGACTCGATGGGCGACGTGGTGCGCCAAAACCTGTGGCAGATGCTCGGGCCGCAGCTGCGCCGGGTGGCGGGGTAATTTGCGCGCCTGCTTAATGCCCGCCCGGTAATGAACCTGCCGCCTTATTCCCGCTTCCCGGTATTGGCTTCGGCCACGGTATTGTTGCGGCCGGTGCAGCCCGCCGATGCCGAAAGCCTGTTCGAAATTTCTTTTTACGACGCGCGCCCGGCCCAAAACCCGCCGGAAGCCGCCGCCATGCAGGCCAGAATTGCGGCCGACTACCAGCTGGGCACCGCCATTCATTGGGCCATTGTGCGCGTGGCAACGGCGGAAGTGGTGGGCACGCTGGGCTTCTATCGCGGCTTTGCACACAGCACCGGCGAACTGGGCTGTGTGCTGAAACCGGCATTTCGGGGCCTGGGCCTGATGCGCGCGGCCATGCAGTTGGCCATTGATTTTGGCTTGCATGAAATGAAGCTGGCGCAACTAGTGGCGGTAACGACCCGGCCAAACGAAGCAGCCATCCGGCTGCTGGAGCGGCTGGGATTCGCTGAAACGGCCGACCTGCCCGGGGAGGCGGTAGCGTATGTCTTGCGCCGGGTGCCGGAGTCGGCGTGAGGCCTCATGTAATTGCTTGGGCTGCGGCCAGATTCGGCCACGCCAACCCATTCCAGGTATTCCAACGCCTTTTAAAGAGCAACTGTTAAAAAGTCGAGCTTTTTTCAAGTCGCTTTGCGGTGCGCAACCACCGGCGGCGAGGTTATCTTTCAGCCTCTTTTTCCCTTTCCTGTTTTTATGAAGCATTGTTTACCCCTCTGGCTGCTGTTGGTACTGTTGATGCGATGGCTAAGCGCGGCGCGGGCCACGGCCGGTCCAACCGCTACCGGCCGCTCCTTAGCCGAAGCGCTCAACCCCGATGGCACGTTGCAAGCCGGGGCGGCGGGCTCGTTCGATGCCCGTGCCTTTCGGATGGGCACCGCGCCCGATGGGCAGCCGGTGTTTCGGCCGGCGGGGGCGAAGGGGACCGGGGATGAGCGGTGGGCGGATGGGTTCAACTTGCCGAATGGTACCGACGGAACGGTATACGCAGTGGTGGCGGCGGGAACCGACACATACATCGGCGGCAGTTTCCGCGTGGCCGGGAATGTGGTAGCCAGCAGCGTGGCCAAATGGAATGGCACCGCGTGGAGCAGCCTGGGCACGGGAGTCGATAACGGCGTGGATGGGACCGTGGATGCGCTGGTAGTGGCGAATGGTGGCGAGGTGTACGTGGGCGGCAATTTCAGGCAAGCCGGCCGCGTGCCCGCTTACAACGTGGCCAAATGGAACGGCACCGCGTGGAGCAGCTTAGGTGCGGGGGCCTACTACGGCAGCGTGTTTGCGCTGGCTTTGGCCAACAACGGCGACTTATACGCGGGGGGCTACTTTACCCATGCGGGCACGGTGGCCGCCAATAGCATCGCCAAGTGGGATGGTACGGTGTGGAGCGCCTTGGGCACTGGGGCAGGAAATGGCGTGAGCAGCAACGGCTACGGCGGTACGGTGAATACGCTGGCGGTGGCAGCCAATGGCGACGTGTATGTGGGCGGGGAGTTTAAGCAGGCCGGTAGTGCCGCCGCCAACGGCGTGGCGAAATGGAACGGCACCACGTGGAGCAGCCTGGGCAATGGCGTGAGCGGCAGCGCTGGCATCATTCGGGCCATGGTAGTGGCCGGAAACGGGGATATCGTTGTGGGTGGGGCTTTCACCCAGGCCGGTGGAACTACAGCCAACAGCATTGCCCGCTGGAACGGCACGGCGTGGAGCAGCCTGGGCGCGGGCAACAGCAATGGCGTCAACGGACAAGTGCGGGCGTTGGCCGTGGCGGGCAACGGGGAGGTGTACGCCGGTGGCAACTTCACCCAGGCCGGTGGAACTACAGCCAGCGGCATTGCCCGCTGGAACGGCACGGCGTGGAGCAGCCTGGGCGCGGGCAACAGCAATGGCGTGGACGGTTTCGTCAACGCAGTAGCGGTGGCCGGCAATGGGGACGTGTACGTGGGCGGCGATTTCATCCAGGCCGGTGGAGCGTTGGCCAACGGCATGGCCAAGTGGCGCGGCGCGGTATGGAGCAGCCTAGGCCCAGGCGCGGGCAACGGTTGCATCGGCCGGGTGCTCGCGGTGGCTTTAGCAGGCAATGGCGACGCGTACGTGGGCGGCACCTTCACGCAGGCTGGCAGTACCGCGGCCTACGGCGTAGCGAAGTGGAACGGCACGGGCTGGAGTAGCCTGGGCACCGGCGCAGGCAATGGCGTCAACGGCAGCGTGAACGCACTGGCTGTGGCCAGCAACGGCGACGTGTACGTAGGCGGTAATTTCACCCAGGCCGGTGGCACGGCCGCCAATTACATAGCCAAATGGAACGGCACTGCCTGGAGCAGCCTGGGTACAGGCGCCGGCAACGGCTTGACCAGCAGTGTGAACACACTGGCGTTGGCGAGCGGCGGGGCGGTGTACGTGGGTGGCTACTTCACCCAGGCCGGCGGGGTGGCCGCCAATGGCGTCGCCAAATGGAGCGGTACCGCTTGGAGCAGCCTGGGCACCGGAATTGGCGGCAATACGGGCGGCAGCAGCAACGTTGCCGCGCTGGCTGTAGCCAGCAACGGCGACGTGTACGTGGGCGGTAATTTCACCCAGGCCGGTGGCACGGCCGCCAATTACATAGCCAAATGGAACGGCACTGCCTGGAGCAGCCTGGGCACCGGCACCGACAACGGGGTGAGCGGCAACTTCAGCAGCGTGAATGCTCTTGCCCTGACGAGCAGCGGCGAGGTGTACGTGGGCGGCTACTTCAGCCAGGCCGGCGGGGTGGCCGCGGCTAACGTAGCCAAATGGAACGGTACCGCCTGGAGCAGCCTGGGTGCGGGCGTGGTCAACTTCGGCCGGGTAGATGCGCTGGCGATGGCAAGCAATGGGGAAGTATATGTTGGCGGCAACTTTACGCAGGCGGGTGGGAGCGCGGCAAACAACGTGGCCAAATGGGACGGCACGGCGTGGAGCAGCTTAGGTACCGGCCTGAACCTTACAGTTTCGGCACTGGCCGCAGGTCCTGCTGGCAAACTGTATGCGGGCGGCAACTTCGTTGCTACCGGCGATGGGAGTAAGGTGATGGTTGGTTTCGCCATCTACGACCCCGCCGCCCCGCTGGCCACCGCCGCCGCGAAAGCCGCGCCGGCCGCGCAGCTCTTCCCCAACCCGGCCCACGGCACGGCCACGCTGCGCCTGCCCGCCACCGCCGTCCGCCAGCCTATTGCGCTGACCGACGCACTGGGCCGGCTGGTACGTCAGTACCCCGCCCCGGCCGGCTCCGAGGCCGTGCTCGACCTGCGCGGGCTGCCCGCCGGCACCTACCTGCTGCGCTGCGGCGAGCTAAGCCAGCGCCTGGTGGTGGAATAAAGCAAACGGCGTCAAACGAAAAAGCCCGCTGGCCAAGTGGTCAGCGGGCTTTTTCGTGCTTCACTGTCAGCTTACACGGCCGGCTTGGGCGCGGGCAGGTCGAACGCCGTGGCGTCGTGCTCGAAGTGGCCCTTGTGCGAGCCGTCGCAGAACGGCTTCTGCTTGGAGAGCCCGCAGCGGCAGATGCTGATGCGCTGGCGGCCGCCGAGGCCGTAGGGCTGGCCCTGGGCATCCACGAGTTCGATGTCTTCGCCCTCTACGCGGAGCGAGCCGTTGGAAAGTACGGTGAGTTTGGTGGCCATTGTACTGAAGGGTTGGGTTTTGAGGGTTGGATGTTGAGTTGGAAGCGTCGGGTTTTGTAGGGCTGAAGGATGAGCTAGAAATTCAGGGTTGAAGACTGGATAGCAACCCAACATTCAACCCTTAAAACTCAACCCTCAAAACTTCTTCCGCATGATGTAGTCGTTCATAAAATACGGCCCAATCGGCACGTCCACCTCGCGCTGGCGCTCGAAGCCGCGCCGCTCGTAGAAGGCAATGGCCGGGTTGTAGCGGTTCACGTTCAGGTCGAGGAAGTGGCCGCCGGCGGCGCGGGCGGCGTTTTCGACGGCTTCGATGAGGTGCTGGCCCAGGCCCTGGCCCTGGCGGGTGGGCAGCACGTAAATCTTATGCAGCTTGTAGCCGGTGGCACCGTCGGCACCGGCCTCGGCGGGCTGGGGCGAGAAGGAGGCGAAGCCGGCCGGCTCGCCCTCCACATACGCCACCAGAAACACGTGATGCTGCTCCTGCATCTGCCGTTTCAGGGCGGCCGGCGAGTAAATCACCCGGTACATGTATTCCAACTGCTCCTCCGAAATGATGAAGCGGTAGGTAGGTTCCCAGGTAGCCTCGGCCAGCCGGATGATGGTGGGAATGTCGGCGAGCGTGGCGGGCTCGATGCGCGGCGGCGCGGCAGGGGCGTCAGAAGTCATACTAGCGGTAAAACACGAAATTGCGGCGAAAAAACCGAAACCGGCCCGCCCACTTGCATACGGCCCGCCCGCTTCGGCCGTTGGGGCAGGCTGTTCAGCGCGTTGACCCGGCCGGACAGCCCGAAATTTACTGCTGCTGCAACAGCCAAAGCCGCGCCGGCTCCTCGTGCAGAAACAAGGCCGTGTGCACCTGCCGGCCAATGTCTTCCATAAATTCCTGGCTCACAATCTGCGATTCCAAATCGGGCGACAGCAGGTAGGCAATGGCCCGGATGCCCCCGGCCACGGCCAGCGGCAGCCACTCGTATTCGAGCCAGGGCAGGGCCTCGCTCCAGTCGCCGCTGGTTTCGCGCTTGTCGTTCAGCACCCGCGTGAAGGGGTAGCGCGCCATCAGCGTCGAGCCCTCCGTCACGGCCCGAATAACTTCGTCGGCCGTAAGGTTGCCGTGCCAGTGCACGTACAGCACGCGGCCTTGCGGAAGGTAGTAAAATTCGGCTAGCGGCGCCCCGTAACGGTCATTCAGCGCGAGCACGGGTTGGGTATCGGTTGCGACCATAGTGGGAGGAATGCAGTTGAAAATACGTACAATGCAACAATACTAAAAAGGTTCCGCTTGCCGATGCCCGCGACTGCTGCGGGCTGCTATCTTTGGGGTTCTGCTATTTAGTACCTTTTTCGTTCGCAGCACATGCACATTGCCATTGTCGGCAACATCGGGGCCGGTAAAACCACGCTGGCTCATAAGTTGGCTCAACATTTCCGCTGGGAAGTTTTTCTGGAAGACGTCGACGACAATCCGTACCTGAAGGATTTTTACCACGACATGCCCCGCTGGGCCTTCCATCTGCAGGTGTATTTCCTCAACGGTCGGTTCCGCCAAACGCAGCGCATCAAAGAGTTGCAGAAGGCGGGCAAGGGCATCATTCAGGACCGCACCATCTACGAAGATGCCCACATCTTCGCGGCCAACCTGCACGAGTCGGGCCTGCTCGAAACCCGCGACTACAACAACTACTACGCCCTGTTCGAGTCGATGGTGGACCTCGTGGCCCCGCCCGACCTGCTGCTTTACCTGCGCGCCGACCTGCCCAAACTCATCGGCCAGATTGAAAAGCGCGGCCGCGACTACGAGAACACCATCAGCATCGAGTACCTCAAAAACCTCAACGAGCACTACGAGAAGTGGATTGGCACCTACAGCGCCGGCCGCAGCCTCATCATCGACGTGAACGAGCTCGACTACGTGCGCAACCCCGAAGACCTGGGTACCATCATCGAAAAGATTGACAACACCCTGTTCGGGCTGTTCTAAGTGTTTGTAGCGGGCCGACGAGAATACAACAGGGCGTCATGCTGAGCTTGCCGAAGCATCTCTACCGCAGTAGTAATCCCATCAAAAGGATTGCGCTGTGCAGTAGAGATGCTTCGACTGCGCTCAGCATGACGTTCTATTTTGGCTCATCCCAAAGCCAGTTGCCAATGCCTCACAGCGCCGCATTAAAGAAATCCACCAGCGGCCGCGCTGCTGCAATATCGGCCACCAGTTGGGCCACAAATCCCGGGGCCAGCACCTCGGCATCGGTGTAAAATTTCCCCACGCCAAACGTTTTTAGCTTCAGCCAGGCCACGTCGGGGTCGGTAGCCGCGTAGCCACGCGGCGGCCGTGTCAGTTGCGGCCCGGTCGTATCGAGCCCCGCTGGGAAATGGCGCAACAACTCCGGCGCCTGCCGCAGGCGATGAAACTCGTCGGGGCTGTAGTGAATTTCTTGCCGGATGGCCGCCAGCATTTCCGGAGTAGGGTGGAAGGTGCCCGCGCCCAGCCAGCTGCGTCCTTCCGGCTGAATGGCGATGAAGTAGCCGGCGCGCGGCGCATGGCGGCCGCCCAGCTTCAGGCCCGCACCCATGCGGCGCTTGTAGGGTTCGGGGTCGCGCTGGCTGCGGTCGTTTTTGTGCAGCCGAAACATCACATCAGTAGGTGTGAGGTTGGCCAGGTCGGCATCGGTGGCGGCCACGCGGGCCAGCACCTGGCGCACCAGTTCGGTGCAGGCGGCGCGGGCACGCTGGTAGTCGGGGCGGTGCTCGGCCATCCAGGCCGTGGTGTTGTTGGCCGCCAGCCGGGCCATAAAATCGAGCAGATAATCCAGTTCCATCAGGCAAATAGCGCGGCCGAAAGCGGGCGCGGCATTTCCCAACGCAGCCCGCGCGCCAGGAGTTGCTAAAATTGCCAGCCCGATGCTACCTGCTACTTGCGGCTCAATACCGTCACGGCATCGCCCACGCGCAGGCGGCCGTGGCCGGGCCCGGTCACGTTCTGGCCAAACAACGTGCTGTTTTCAGCCTTGCGGTAGGTGGCCAGGGTGCGCAGTGGGTCGCCCAGCGGGTTTTTCTGCGCCGTCTGCTGGTCGATGGTGGTGAGCACGCACCGCCCGCAGCCCCGCACCGCCCGAAACGGCACCTCGCCGATTTGGAACCGCTCCCAGGCATCGTCCTCGTACGCCTCGCCGCCACCAAACACCAGGTTGGGGCGGAAGCGGTTCATTGGCACGGGCTCGGGCAGGCGCGTGTTCAGGTCGTCCAGCGCCGCTTCGCCGGCCAGCAGGAAGGGGTAACCATCGGCAAAGCTCACGAGATGGCCTTCGGGGTTCAGGTCGGGCTCCACGTCGCGCCGCACCATATCCGACATGTACACCAGGCGGCAGGGGCGGCCCAGGGCTGCGCTCAGCCACTCATCGGCTTCCGCGGCTCCGCGCCAGGCCCATAGAATATCGTCCCACACCGTCACAAATAGCGTGCGGTCGGGCTGGGCTTCAAAAGGAATAAACAGCGGCAGCAACTCGGGCCGCTGCCGGTGCGAAATCAAAAAGCCGTTGTAGGCCGGGGCCAACGTCAGCAGTGCCAGCTCCGGGTGCTGCCGCTGCGTGAGGAAGCGGTTGCGCTCGTCCACGAGCAGCCAGCGGCGGTCGTGGCGCAGGCCGCGGGCTGTCACATCGGCTTCGGCCACGGCATAGCCCCCGAGGGATTTTACGGGGTATAAGTACAGGCCGGTCAGGGTAAGGGCGGTTGGCATGCTGCAAAAGTACCGGCCCCGCGCCAAGCGTGCGAATGCGCCCGGCTTTATTCTACCACCAGCAGGTCGGTAGCGCGCACGTAGGCCACGCGCTGCTGCCACTGTACCCGGTACCAGATGTCTTCGCGCCCGAGCACGGGCAGGCGGTCGCCCAGCGCGGCAGTGCTCAGCCAAGCGGCGCTGGCCCCCGGCCCGGCCATCAGGGCCGCCCCGGCCCGCGACACCAGCCCCGCTGGCGCCGGCCGCAACAGGTGCAGGTAAGCACCTAGCAAAACCAAGTAGGCCGCAAAGCCCACCCACGGCCCGCGCCCGCTGCGGCGCAGCAGCAGCCCCACAGCCGCTATCACAGCTCCCACCAGTAAAACCTGCAGCCCCGGGTAGTAGTAGCGCTGGGCCTGCACCCGCAGCTCCTGCTGCCAGGTGTTGGGGTAGCCCACCAGCCGGTGCTGGGCAGCCAGCGAGGCTAGCTGCTGCCAGGTACGCACGCGCGGCTGGCGAGCCTGGGCCATGCTCAGGTAGAGCAAGGCGGCCGGATAGTGGCCAAGCTGCTGCTGCGCGTAGGCCATTTTCAATAATAATTCCGGCGAAGCGCGCTTTTTTTGCCAAACCAGGTCCCGATATCCGGGAAAAGCGGCCCCATACTGCCCGGTGGCAAACAAAGAATCGGCTCGCGCCGGCGTTGGCACAGCCACAGATTGCGGGAATGTTAAAATTTTTTTTGCCCCGGGATTTGCACCCAAAGCCCAGAAAGGCAGCAGGGTTAAGAAGAGGAAAAGGGCACGCACGATAAGAAGGAGAGGCTTTTTTTTACGGGCAGAGTTGTGTAATCCGGAAGGCCGTACTACTTTTGTGCCACCAAAGAAGGAAACGCCCTTCCAAGGTGCAAGGTACCGATTCTGTAGCTCAGCTGGTAGAGCAGTACACTTTTAATGTACGGGTCCTGGGTTCGAATCCCAGCGGGATCACAGCATAACGCCCCATTCTGGAAACAGGATGGGGCGTTTTCATTTTCCGGGGTCTGGCCCGTGAGCAAGTTGGCGGCGGATGCGCAATTGCGCGTAATTTCCCGTCCTGCTGGCAGGCCGGGTAGGCTGAGCCGGTATTCTGGGATTTGAAACAGCTGCGCGACATGGCGGAATACGATACGATTATCATTGGCTCGGGAGCGGGCGGGTTGGCGGCGGCCATTTGCCTGGCGCGGGCCGGCCAGCATGTGCTGGTGCTCGAGCAGCACTACGTGCCCGGCGGCTGGTGCCACAGCTTTTACCTCGACGGGCACCGTTTCAGCCCTGGCGTGCACTACCTGGGCCTGCTGGGGCCGGGGCAGGGCACGCGCCAGCTCTACGAAGGCTTGGGAATTGCCAACAACCTCACGTTCTTCCGCATGAACCCGGCGGCCTACGAGCACTGCTGGATTGGCAACGAGCGGGTAGACCTGCCGGCCGATTTTGAGGAGTTGTATGAGCAGTTGGCGGCTCGGTTTCCGCACGAGCGGGAGGGGCTGCGCAAATACCTCACCGTGGTGCGCCAGGTGAACGAGCAGCTGCACCTGATTCCGAAGATGAGCGGTTTCTGGGACAACATCACCATCCCGTTCCGGACCGCGCAACTGGGTAAGTACGGTTTGTTTTCGCTGAAACGCGTGATGGACTGGCACATCAAGGACCGGCTGCTACAGGGTATCCTCAACGTGCAGTGCGGCGACCACGGCCTGCCGCCAGCGCTGGCCAGCTTCCCGCTGCACTGCGCCGTGATGGGCCACTACCAGGCCGGCGGCTTCTACCCCAGCGGCGGCGGTGCGGCCCTGGTGAAGGCCATGACCTCGACCCTGAAGCGGCACGGCGGCGAAGTGCGCACCAGCGCCGCCGTGCGCCGCATCCTCACCGAGCCGGCTGGCCCGAAGAAAACCCGCGCTGTGGGCGTGGAGCTGGCTTCGGGCGAGATTATTCGGGCTAAGCGTATTATATCCAATGCCGACCCAGCCAAAACCTACGGCATGGTCGGCCACGAGCACCTCAGCCCGAAGCTGCTGGCCAAGCTGGCCAAAACCAGCTACTCGGTGACGTCGCTGATGCTATTTCTGGTGGTGGACATGGACGTGCGCGCGGCCGGGCTCGATTCGGGCAACATCTGGATGCTGCGCCACCCCGATTTGGACAAGCTGTTTAGCGAGATGAAGGCCGCCGATATCCTGGCCGAAGACGAGTTTCCGGCGCTGTTCATCAGCTGCACGACCATCAAGGACCCGGCGAGCTTCGATGGCCGCCACCACTGCCTCGAAGTCGTTACGTTTCTCGATTTCAAGGCGTTTGAAACGTTTGACAAGGGCGGCGACTACCACACCAGCGCCTACGCGCAATTCAAGGAACGCATTATCGAAAAGCTGCTGAACAGCGTGGAAAAGGCCGTGCCGGGCATCCGGGCGCACATTGTGACGCAGGAGCTGGGCACGCCGCTCACGAACGAATTTTACGTGCAATCCACGCGCGGCAACGTGTACGGCACCGAGAAGAATTTCCGGCAAACGGGGCCTTTTGCATTCGGCAACAAGTCGGAAATTGAGGGTTTGTACCTCTGCGGGGCCAGCATTTTGTCGCACGGCGTGGCTGGCGCTACCTATTCGGGCGTGCAGACGGCGGCGCGCATCCTGAATTCGAGCATGGATGCGCAGCTGGTGCCCGAGCCCGGCCAGGCCGTGCGCGTGTACGAGGCCGAAGACCCCGCCACCTGGCCCGAATGGGTGCACCAGAAGCGGCGTGACCGGGCGCGCCGCCTGCACTCGCAGCCGCAACCCTAGCGGGCCCTTGTAAGCGTCGGGCTTGCCCTGTTATCTTTGATGGCAGTACCCTTGTATAGCTTTTATTCCGCCCGGTTCTGGCAACTGCTTGCGCCGTTTTCTTCCAGAAAATAACGAGTATGACTACTGAATACGTTGATGTATTGGTGATTGGCGCGGGCCCGTCGGGCTCGGTGGCGGCTTCTATTGTGAAGCAGGCAGGCTACTCGGTGAAAATGGTGGAGAAAATGCAGTTCCCGCGCTTCGTGATTGGCGAGAGCCTGCTGCCGCGCTGCATGGAGGCGCTTGATGCGGCCGGCTTTCTGCCGGCGCTGCGGGCGCAGGGGTTTCAGGAGAAGTTCGGGGCCAAGTTCGTGAAGGGCGACCAGGTGGCCGATTTCGACTTTTCCAACAAGTTTACCGAAGGCTGGAGCCAGACCTGGCAGGTGCCGCGCGCCAACTTCGACCAGGTGCTGGCCGATGAGGTGCAGCGCATGAGCATTCCGCTGGAATTTGAAACCGAAGTCACCGCCATTCAATTCGACGGCACCGACTCGACCACCCGCGTGACCTGCCCCGACGGCTCCGAGAAGGAAATCAAGGCCCGTTTCATCATCGATGCCAGCGGCTATGGGCGCGTGATTCCGCGCCTGTTCAAACTCGACCGGCCTTCGAACCTGCCGGGGCGCAAAACCATGTTCGCCCATTTCGAAGACCCCAACCGCTTCCTCTTCGACGAGCCCAACCGCATCACCGTAATTGCCCACCGGCCCGACGTGTGGGTGTGGGTCATCCCGTTCTCGACGGGCAAAACCTCGGTCGGCTTCGTGGCCAATCCGTCGTTTTTCGAAGAGTTTGAAGGCACGGCCGAGCAGAAGCTGCGCGCCATTATTCAATCCAACGATTACACCAACCAGCGTTTCGGCGACAGCGCCTTCGTATTCGAGCCGCGCACGCTGGAAGGCTGGTCCGTCACGACCAACCAGTTTTTCGGCGAGGGCTTCGTGCTCACCGGCAACGTGACCGAGTTTCTGGACCCCATTTTCTCGTCGGGCGTGACGCTGGCCACCGTATCGGGCCATAAGGCGGCCACGCTGGTGTGTCGGCAGCTGGCCGGCGAAACCATCGACTGGCAGCGCGAGTACGTCGAGCCGACCCAGCAGGGCGTCAACACGTTCCGCTCGTACGTGATGGGCTGGTACGACGGCTCGCTGCAGGACATCATCTTCGCGCCCAACCCCGACCCGGAAATCAAGAAGCAGATTTGCTCGGTGCTGGCCGGCTACGTCTGGGACCTCAACAACCCCTTCGTGCGCCAGCACAGCCGCGTGCTCAAGCCCTTGGCCAATATTATTCGAATGGAGGCCGAGGCCGACGCAGGTCGATAAACCGGGCCGGCTTGCGCGAGTCGCCGGGGTTCTGGCGGGCCAGCACCTGGGCCAGCGGCTGCACCCGCAGCGGCAGCAGCACGCGTAGGGCTGCCCGCAACGCCGCGCGCAGCCGGTCGAGCACGGCGGTTTCGTCAACGCCGGCCGCCAGCGCTACGCTGATTTCCAGCTCGTCGGTTTCTAAATCCGAAGTGCGGGCTTCAACCACGTAAGCAGCCACTTCGCCAAACGTGTTCAGCACGTTGAAAATGGCCTGCGGATAGAGGCTGGTGCCTTTGTATTTGAGCAAATGCTGCCGCCGGCCCACGATGGGGCCGAGCCGCCGAGTGGTGCGCCCGCAGGCGCAGGGCGTGTCGTAGTAGGTGCAGATGTCGCCGGTGCGGTAGCGCAGCAGGGGCATGCCCTCCACGCCCAGCGTGGTGATGGTGAGCTCGCCAAACTGCCCGGCGGGCAGCGGCTGGCCGCTTTCATCGAGGGTTTCAAAAATCAGCAACTCGGGCTGGTGGTGGCCGCCCGCGCCGTGGCTGCACTCAGTGAAGGCCGTCTGTTTTTCGGTGGAGGCGTAAGTGGAATGCAGGCGTACGTCCCAGGCCTCGGTGATGCGGCGGGCGAGTGCGTTGGGCTGCAGCTGCTCGTCGCGAATACTTTCGCCGATGCAGATGATGCGGCGCACGGAACTGGCATTCAGGTCGAAGCCGGTGGCTTCGGCGTGGGCTACCAGCGCCACCACGAATGAGGGCACGGCTACCAGCACCGTGGGTTGAAGCTCCCGAATGGTGTCGAACTGGGCGGCTATATTGCCGGGGCCCATGCGAATCACGCTGGCCCCCGATTTCAGAATGCCACCGTAGTAGGCGATGCCGGCCATAAACTGCCGGTCGAGCGTGAGCAGTAGCTGGTACACGTCGTCGGGCTGGCCGCCGGCGCAGGCGAAGGAGAGGTACTCGTTGTGGTACAGCCGGGCGAGGTCGTTACCGGTGAGGGCAATGGTAACCGGGCGGCCCAGCGTGCCTGAAGTGCTGCAATACTCGGCCACCTTGCGGCGCGGCACGCACAGAAACTCCCAGTTGTGCGCCTGCAAATCCTGCTTGCTGGTGGTGGGCAGCCGCATCAAGTCGGCGGTGGTTCTGATGTCGGCTATTTCTAAACCCAACTCCGCAAAACGGCGCTGATAGAAGGGCGAATTTGCCTGCAAATAGGCTAGCAGTTGCTTTAACGCCGCATTTTGGTAGGCGTCAATTTCTGCCCGCGAGGCGTGTTCCAACGGCGACATATCAGGCTTCGAGAATAACGACGGCCGAGGCCGCCGAATAAATGTGGGTAATGCTGAGGTGCAGCCGCGTTACGCCCCGGGCCTGCACCAGTCGGGCCAGCTCGCCAGTCAACTCGAAGCGCGGCGCGCCGTGCTCGTCGTGCGTCACGGCGGCTTCGTGCAGGTCGAAGCTGGCGGCCAGACCCAGACCCAACGCCTTCAGCAGGGCCTCTTTGGCGGCGAAGCGGCCGGCGTAATGCTGGGCGGGCTCGGCCATGCGCTCGCAGTAGGCGATTTCGGCCGGCGCAAACAGCTTGGCGCGGAGCGCAGGACTGCGCGCCAGACGGGCCGCCAGGCGGGCCGGTTCGACGAGGTCGTTGCCGAGGCCGAGTATCATAAATAAAGCAAAAAGAACGTCATGCCGAGCGCAGCGAAGCATCTCGCGTGCTACCACTAATTAATGACGTTGAAATAGTTAAGTCACTATTGCACGCGAGATGCTTCGCTGCGCTCGGCATGACGGTTAAGCCCCTTTCAGCTTCTCAGCGCACTTGGCCAGCTGCTGGCGAATGTGCGTTTCCTCGCCTTTGGAGGCAATTTCCTTGCTCAGGCCCATTTGATAAACGCGCTGTGCCTCGCCAAATCTCTTGTCATAAAACAGCGCGTCGCCGGCCAGCACGTAGGCATGGTAATACTCGGGGTTGAGGCGAATAAGCTCCAGCGGGTCAGCATTAGCGTCGTGGTTTTTGACGCGGACGGCCAGGGCGCGGAAGGCCACGAAATCGACGTAGCCGGCCGAATGCAGGAAGGGCGCGGCCGGAATCGAGTCGACTTCGACCAACTCGTGGTCGGTTTGCAGGTCCTTCATGGCGAAAACTTTGTTGAGGTCGTAGGCCACGTATTTGCCCAGTTGCCAAGGCGCAGCCGCCAACCAGATGATGCGCTTGGCAGGCTGGAAAATCACCGAATGGTGGCAGATGAGCTGGTTCACAGCCTTCTCGTTGCCGTTGCCGATGTTGCGGCCGCCGAGGCCGCCCTGGTCGCGCAGAATGGCGGCGGCCTTCACCGGCGTGAGCGGGCCGGCCTTGGTCATCAGCTCGGCGATGCGCTGCTCGCGATACACCGAGGCGCTTTCGCGCATCTGCTGCTGGTTGAGCGGCGTGTTGCCGAGGCCGGCGCTCTGGTAGTGGTTGGTGCAGATGAGGGCGCGGTTGTTGGGGTCGTACACGGCCACCGAATCGGGCGTTTTCTCGATGACAACGGCCTTGTTATCAGCGGCCGAACCGATGAGCAGCGACTCGGCCACGAAGGTGTGGCGCTTTTTGGCAATGGCCACGGCTTCATCGATGTTACCGGCGTACTGCAGAATCTCGCGGGCCAGCAGCGAAATGGGGGTAGCCGAGCCTGTGGGTAACTCCGATTTGGCAGCGTTCAGCGTGATGGTCAGCCCTTCCATGTTCATGCCCGACACCACGCCCGAAATGCCGCACCAGCTCACCGTCACAAAGCGGTGTCCCTGAGTGGGCGTCACAAAATCAACTACTTTGTTATCAGCGAATTTGTCGCCGACGTAGAAATCGAAGTTGCGGCCAATCAGCAGTTCGCCGTCGGCCGATTTGTCGCCCCAGGTGGCAAACGACGAGCATCCCACCAGCGCCAGGTTTTGCAGGGCGTGGCCGATGTCGTGGGCCGCGTGGTAGTTCATCAGGCGCGGGTAGGCCGGCCCGATTTCGTCGAATTTGGGGTAGGCCGTCTGGGCCACGCCGTAAATTTCGAGGCGCTGCTCTTCGGTCAGGCTGTTTTCGAGGTTGCGGTTGAAAAAGGCAATGAGGTACTTGAGAAACTGGCGATAGAAATGCGAGGGCACCAACTGGCAAATCTGGTCGTAGAAGGCCTGTTCCTGGTATTCGCAGAGGTCGCGACAGAGCTTGCCGTTCACGAGGCCGCGCTCGAAGGGCTGGCCTTCGAGGTGCATTTCCCACCAGCCGCTGCGGCTTTTGCGCAGCCAGTTGTGGCCTAGTACGTAGGCCTGCGGGCCAATCTGGTGGCGCTCCACGTTCAGCAGGGCCGTGGGCGGCACTTCCGGGTGGCGGTGCGCGGCCACCGAATACAAGTAGAGGCCGGTGCCCACCAGCAGCGTCAGCACCGTCAGGGTGCCCATGGCCAGCCATTTAAGAATTCTGCGCATCGTCGATTTTCTGCAAAAGATACGGAAGGCCCACCAGCTCGGAGCACGTCACCAGGGCACTGATGGCCACACCCAACACGCCGTGCATGTTCACATTCTGGCCCGTGAGGAGCAGGTTGGGCAGCTTGGTGCGGTGCGAGATGAAGGTGCGCAGCGGGTCGGTATAGTCCTTGGCGATGCCATAGATGGCGCCGTCGGCCGTGCCCATGTAGTCGCGGAAAGTGAGCGGCGTGGCCGTGTAATAGGACTTGATGGCATCGCGCAACTCGGGGAAACGTAGGTACACTTTTTCGAGCAGGGCCTCGGCCTTGCGCTGCTTGAATTCCTCGTAGCCATTGCCGCGCTCGGTAGGCGTGCGGGCCGTGTTCAGGGTGTCCTGCCACTCGGCTACTTCCTCGAACTTCATGTAGGCCAAGATGGAAATGCCCTCGGCGAACTCCTTGTTGCGCGAAGTGCCCGAGTAGAAGAGCGAGTAGGAGAGGGGCCAGGTGGCTTCGGTGTAGTCCATGCTGGTCCACACGTCGTCGTTCAGGTAGCAGTAGTAGTTGCTGCGGCGGTAGGGGAAGGTGCCGGGCTTGAGCGTGGCGTTGATGACGAAGGCCGACAGCGAATTTTCGAGGCTGAGTACGCGGCGGCGGAAAACCGGCCGAATCAGTTCGGTATCGGTCATTTCATAGGTCTGGGCCGGGTGCACGTTCGAGATGAACAGGTCGGCGGCGAACTCGCGGCCGTCGGCGCAGGCCACGTGGCGTACGGCGCCATCGGCCACCACGAAGCGCGTCACGTCGACGCGGTTGAGCAGCTGGCCGCCGTGGCGACGGATGATGCTGGCCAGGAACTTGGCAATCTGCCCGCCGCCGTCCACGATGCGGTAAGCGCTTTCGATGTAGCTGTTGAGCACCAGCGCGTGCACGTAGAGCGGCGTTTTGTCGCGCATGCCGGCGTAGAGCGGGTTGTTGCCGGCCAGCACATTCTGCAGCTTTACATTATCGGTCAGCGAGGCGATAAAGGCTTGGGTGTCGCGCGACAATGCCCCAGCGTCAGCAGGAGGGCCGGGCGTGGCGGGCTGCAAGCGGTAGAGCGGAAAAGCGTCGCAGATTCGCTGAATTTCGGCGCAGTAAGCTTCAATAGCTGGCCGTTCCTCGGGAAATTCGGCTGCCAGCGTGTTGATGAATCGGTCGTAGCCCTGGGCGTAGTTGAACTCGCGGGCATCGTCGGCCAGCACGATTTTATCGAACGCCGCCTCGTCCAGCTTCTCCAACTTGAGCTTGTCGATGATGCCCAGGTACTTGAAAATGCGGTGCATGTTCTGGCCCGGCTCCAGCCCGCCGATGTAGTGCACGCCCGAATCGAAGAGGTGCTTGTCGCGGGCAAACGACTGCAGGTTGCCGCCGAACTGTTTGTTGCGCTCCAGCACCGTCACCGCGTAGCCCTCCATGCTCAGGATGGCCCCGCAGATGAGCCCGCCTAGGCCGCTGCCCACAATTACGACGGTTTTTGTCGTGCTCTCCATCTAGCCGCGTTTGGTACAGATAAATATCAGGTTGGACGTATAGCGCGTCTGGTCGAGCATGCGCACCTCGAAGCCATTACGGGCCGCGAAGTCAGTAATCACGTCCTGCGAAAGGAAGGACAGACCGCCCTCCGCCGTTTTGTTGAACTTACAAAACCGGGTCGAAAACCATTCAGTCAATTCGGTGCCCCGGTGCCGTGCCGCCAGCTCCGTAAAGCCGTCGCGAACGACGAGCACGCCGTTTTCGGTAAGGCTCGCGGCGCACTTTTGCAGCAGCGCCACCTGCCCCGCCGGTTGCAGGTAGTGCAGCACGTCGCTGAGGATAATAGCTTCCTGTGGCCCGAACTCGGCCGTAAGGGCATCGCCCGGGGCAAAGGCCACGTTGGGGCCGTTCACGTAGCCGTGCTCGGCCACGGCGGTTTTCTCTTCGTCGAAATCAATACCACGCACGGTGCGGCCTTTGGACGTGAGGGCCAGCATGTTGGCCATGAATCCGTAGCCGCAGCCCACGTCCAGAATGCGACCCTGGCGCGGCAGCAGTTCATCGAATACGCGGTAGCTGTTTTCCATCCGCACCTTCACCTTGGCGTACCACTCCAGCACCGGGCCTTTGTAGAGGTAGTTGCCAATGAGGCGGTTGTGGTAATAACCCGGGCTTTCGGCTTCGGCTGCCAGCCGCTGGTATTCGGCCCGAACGTAGCGGCTGATGCCCTTGGTGCGCGCCGCGTAGCCTTCGCCAAACGACGCATCATCGGCGCTGATGCGCGGGAGGAATTTCAGCGTCATCTGCCCGTCGTTCAGGTAAAAGCGGTTTTTGCGCATGGTTTCGCCGCTGCCGTGGATGAGGACGGGCAGAATATCCAGGCCCAACTGTTCGGCCAGGTAAAATGCGCCCTTGTGGAAGCGTCCGATGGTGCCATCGGCCGAGCGGGTGCCTTCGGGGAAGATGACGATGGAGTAGCCCGCGGCCACCTGCGCTCGCAGGCTGGGCATTATTTCCTCGGCGCCCTGGGCGGCCGGGTAGTAGCCGGCCATGCGCACCACCGCCCCGAAAAACGGCGAATTCCACACCCAGTTGTTGGTAAGCAGCACCAGCTTGGGCGTCTGCATCACCAGCAGCAGGATGTCGAGGAAAGACTGGTGGTTGGCGATGACCACGGCCGGCCGGGCGAAATTCTCACCAGTTTCGTTGATGAAAATCTTGCGCACATTGCTCATCACCTTGATGAGCGAGCCCGTGAACTGGCTCAATAGCCAATGGTAGAATAGCTTCTTGCGGGCCTTGGGCAGCGGCAGCAACTTCAGCAGCAGGCCCGAAATATTGAGCAGCAGCGCGCCGAACACGAAGTAGGCAAACGCAAACGTCGACTTGGCCAGGCCCCACAGCGTGTAGGGCCCCTGCCCGCGCGCCGCCGGCCGGCTGATGGCCCAGGCGAACAGGTGCGGCTGCAAGGTCTGCGACACCAGCCACACGCTCAGAATGCCAATAATCGACACGAAGGCCATGGAGCGCAGGGCCGGGTGGTGGGCAAAAAACAGCGTGCCCAGCCCGATTACCGTGGTCACGGCCGAGAGCAGGATGGAGAGGCTGGTGGTGCCGGCCTCGCGCTCGCCGGTGGCGTACTGGTGCTGCATGCCGTCCATGGTGAAGATGCAGTAGTCGTCGCCCAGCGCAAACACCAGCGTGGAGAGGATGATGTTGATAATGTTGAACTTGAGGCCCAGCAGCGCCATCAGGCCCAAAATCCAAATCCAGGCCACCATCATGGGAATGAATGCGATGAGGGCCAGCTCGATGCGCCCGTAGGAGAGCAGCAGCGCCACGAACACCAGTAGCGAAGTCCAGAATGCAATGAAGGTGAACTCCTGGTTCACGATTTTCACCAGCGTGTCGGTGAGGTACTGGCGGTCGAAGATGGCCACGCCGGGAAAGCCGCCTAACTGCTTATACAGGTTGGCCGTATGGCCGGGCGTGGTCGTGAGCAGGCTCAACACGGTGGCCTGGCCGGGCTTTTCCTCAATCAGGTTGTTCAGGAAAGCATTGCGCAAGGTGCCCTCGGCTTCGGCCGAAAGCGGCTCGTAAGTCTTGCCCACCAGTTCGCGGAACGGCTCAAACGCCGTGGGCGAAAACTTGTGCTTCGCGCCTGCCGCCACCAACCGGCCCAGCACCGTGGCTTGGCGCTCGGGCGTCCAGTAGGCGCGCCAGCGGGCGAGGCGGCGCTGCTGCTCGGCTCGCGACGCCAGCAGCACCGACACGCCCGAGAAGTGCAGCACTTGGCCCTGGCGCTGCAGTTTGGCCACGGCGGGCAGCACCGTTTCGTTGCGGGCTAGGGCCTGGTCGAGGGTAGGCGCGCTGCTCACCAGAAACACGGTTTTCTTCGATAGCGACGAAATGCGGTTGAGCAGCGCTTCCGACTGCCGCAACTCGGGCGTCATGAAATTCACCTGGCTCATGTCGTTTTCGAAGCCGACGCCGAACGAGAAGTACAGCAGCACCGGCGTGAGCACCAGCAGCACCACTAGCCAGGCCGGGTGCGCGTGGAAGCGGGCCACCAGCGCCTTCAGGCGGTTGGGCGGGGCCACGGCCAGGGCGGCCACGCCGGCCGCGTCGTCGGGCAGCAGGTGGGGCAGGAAAACCAGCGTGGCAACGGCCGCGCCCACTAGGCTAAGGCCGGCAAAGGTGCCCAAATCCTGCAGCACGGGCACATTTACGAACTGCAGACACAGAAAGCCCGCAATAGTGGTGAGGCTGCCAATGGTGAGCGGGAAGGCCAGCTCCTTAATCACCGTTTCGGCGTGGGGGTGGAAGCGGTGGTGGGTGAGGTAGTGCAGCGAGTAGTTCACGGCAATGCCCAGCACCACCGAGCCCGCCGCCACGGCAATCACCGAAATCGAGCCCTTGAAGGTGGCAATGACGGCCAGCGCAAACAACCCGCCCATCACCACCGGCACCAGCATGAGACCGGCCGCCGACAGCCGCCGGAAAAACAGCAGAATCACGCCCAGCAGCAGGGCCAGCGAAATCAGCAGCGTCAGGTGGGTGTCGGCCCGAATCTGGGTGGCGTTGGCGGCGGCCACGGCGGGCGCGCCGAAGTAGTGCACCCGGTAGCGCCCGCCCGCTTTTGCCTGGATGAGTTCATCAAGCTTGGCGAAAAATTCGATATTCTTCGCGGTATTACCCGACGGGTATTTCGGGTCTATGAACAGGAACACATGCCGCCGGTCGCGCGAGAAGAAATGGTCGTTGTAGAGCTCCACGTTCTCATCGGGCTTGAAGTCCTTGAGCTTGTTGAGCACCACGTAGCCGAAGCCCAGTGGGTCGGCGGCGATGAAGGGGCGCAGGGCCACGCCGGCCGGCCCAATCAGGGTGCGGTAGTTGGCATCGACGGTGCGGGCCACGGCGGCCGGCGCGGTGGCCGAGTCGATTCGCGCGTAGTCGCCGGCTTCCAGAAACAGCGGCAGGTTGTAGTGAATTGTGCCGAACACGTCGAAAATCAGGCTGTCGTTCGACGTGTAGCGGAAGGTTTCGACCCAGGGCTTCAGCTGCTGGTTGATGCCGGTGGCCAACTCGTCGGCGAAGGCGGCGTGGGCGGCGGGCTGCGGCGTATGCGTTGTGTCGATGTCAGAGATGAAAAGCACCACGCGGTCGGTGAACTTCGAGCTGGCCATGAAGTGGCTGAAGTCGTCCATCCGCTTCTCATGGGGCAGCATCTGCATCACGTTTTCCTCCAGCCGAATGCGCGAGGCGAGGCCGCCCAACACCAGCAGTGTCGCGCCAAATACCGCGAAAAACAGCGCCCGGCGCGCCCGGAAAAACCGATAAATCAGCAGGAAAAAATTATCCATGAGCCGCTACTGGTCGTTGTTTGCCGCGGTGGTAGCACAACTGCCCCACGTAGGTAGCCGTGCCCGCCAGCAGCGCCGCGCCGGCCGCCAACAGCCAGGCTCCAATGAAATACTGCACGAAGTTCTGATGAATGGAGGCCAGCGTGAGGCCATCGGCCGAAGCCAGCCGCAGCGGCCGCGTCACCATCAGTCCGCCAATCAAGTAGCTCAGATACAAGATAAACGGTATCATCGGTGGCAGGCTGACGTTGGCGGCCAGCACCACGAGGTAGCGGTTCAGCCGCAGCGCAATGGCTACCGGGATGGCTACCAGCAGCTGAAACCCCCAAATCGGCGCGATGCCCATGAACACGCCAAACGCTACCGACAACGCTTTGTGGCTGGCCGACTCTTCATTGTTGAAAATCTGGCCGAACAACCAGGTATAGGTTTCGCGCCGAAACAGGCTGCTGATAAACCGCTTGGGCTTGACATACAGCAACGTAATAATGACCAATACCGTGTTCAGCACGCTGATGCGCGAGAAATCGTGGAAGGGCCGGAAGTGCGTAATCCGCTCCTTGCCCGGCGCGTAGTACACCGCAATTGGCACCGAGCCGATGGGCACGCCCGCCCAGGCGGCCCGCACCAGCACCTCAATCTCAAACTCGTACTTGGGTGTGAAAAACCGCATGCCGCGCAGCTGCGCCAGCGGATAGAGTCGGTAGCCGCTCTGCGTATCGGGGGCGCGCAGTCCGGTTTCAAACCAGAACCAGAAGTTCGAAAACTTGTGCCCGAAGCTGCTTTTACCCGGAATGCCGTCCTGAGCCATGTTGCGGGCCCCAATCAGCAGGGCCGGCCCTTCGGCCTCCAGCTTATCAATAAACGTGGGCAAATCGGTGGCGAAGTGCTGCCCATCCGAGTCGATGGTAATGGCGTAGTCGTAGCCCGCTTCGGTTGCGGCCTTAAAGCCCTGGCGCAGCGCCCAGCCTTTGCCCACGTTCTGCGGGTAGCTCACCAGTTTCACCTCCGGAAAACCTTGCAGGATTTCGGCCGTGGTGTCGGTCGAGCCGTCGTTTACCACAATGATGTTGCTCGTGAATTGCTGCACCTCGCGCACCACCCGGGCCAGCGTGCCGGCGTTGTTATACGTCGGGATGATGACGCACAGCTTAAGCCGGTCGCAGCGCTCCTGAAGCAGGGGTAAGGCTGTGGTTACGTGGTGCATAGTGGGCCTGCTGCAACCGGATGAATCGGGTGGTATCAGCTGAAATCGTGGCCTCCGACAACAGAATGCCACTTTCCGAACTCTCAAAGTTAAGCCGCACGTCCACTACCGCGTGCGCCTGCGGCGTGAGTACCGTGAGAAACTTCACGTTGCCCGCTTGGGTGAGTTGCAAGCGCTGCCCGATGGCGCTTTCCAGCAACTCCTTGATGATTTGCAGCATGCACACGCCCGGCACCACCGGCTGCCCCGGAAAATGCCCCGCGAAAATGGCGTGGTCCGGGTTCAGGCGAATAGTGGCCTGCATGTGGGTGGCCGTGGTTTCGGGGACGGTTTCGAGGGTGTAGAAGGAGTTCTGGAGCATGTTGGGGTAGAGACGCATTTTTGCATCTCATCGTTAAACGGTGTAGAGCCGCAATATTTTGCGGCTCACCGGACACGCCGTTCGGGAATCGTTCAACTGAGCCGTTCAATGACGAGACGCAAAATATTACGTCTCTACCGCGCAATCTGCTTCAGCGCGATGGTAAATGGGAACAGCTTGTGGTCGATGAACACCGAATCGGGCATGCCGCCGGTGCGGCCCTTCAACGTCACGAGCACCTTTTCCTTGCGAGCCGAGGCATTTTCAATGCGTGAAATCTCTCGGGTAGCCGCGTCGGTCACGTAAGTTGTCGTTTCCTTGCTGCTGGCGAAGGTGTAGAACCGCTGCTGGTCCTGCACGAAAACCTTGCCCTGTGCGTAATCTAAATCCGTCATCAGCACAAAGCCGATGTCTTTGTGCAGCTGGTTGATGACGGCTTTTTTGTTGAGTTGGTCGATGCAATGCTCCACCGTGAACTGATGGTCGGCGAAGCGGAAGTCGAAAAAGTTCAGCCCCATCTCATTCGTGAACACCACCCGAAACGACTCATCGGGCTGCTTCTTGAAGAACAGCAGGCCGCTCAGGTGCTTGCCCACCACGTCAATCTGAGTGCGGTAGAGCGTGGTCGTAAACTTCGGCTGTAAGGCCCGCAGCGCGCTCGCGTCGCCGGCCACGGCCGTGCGGCCGGGGTAGCTCAGGCGGGCGCAGCCCAGACACAGCAGCAGCGCGGCGCTACCTAATGCTGAATACCTCATCGCCAATCGGAGTATTCAACTGCTTGTGCACGAACGTAATTACGGTGTTGTCGCCCATGCTTTCCTTCATGTCGAGCTGGTCAATGGAAAAGTCGTCTTTGCCGATGAAAATGCGGATGGTGGCAAATAGCTTGCGCATTTCCTTGGCCTGGGGCACGAGGTCGAGGCAGTAGCTTTTGTCGCTCTCGTAAATTTTGGTCTGGAAATCCTTGCTGTCCAGCGCGCGGCCCTGCACGCAGTCCACCACCACCTGGTTGATGACCTTGAACAGCTTGTTGTCGCCGGCCGAGTACACCTTACGCTTCTGCTGGTCCTGAATCAGGATTTTGTCGCCGTTGATAACCAGCAGGTATTTGTAGGGCTGGGTGTATTCCATCCGCACCTTGTTATTCTTCTTAAAGTAGAACAGGCCTTCGGAGGTGATTTTTTCCGACAGCATGCTCAGGTTTTTCTCCTGATGGAAGCTGCTTTTGATGGATTGCGTGCTCCCGGCCGCCTTCGCGTAGTTTTTGCGGAAGTAGCTGTCGTCGCTCACCGGTTTGTAGCCCTTGGGCTGCGCCAGCGCGGTAAAGGCTGGCAGCAGCGCCAGCAGCAGGAAAAGAAGCTTATGCATAAGGAGTAACGCCGAGTAACTGGTCGAGGGGCACCACGCGGAAGCCTCGTTCCCGGGCCCGCCGCAAGAATTCATCCAATACGGCAGCCGTCGCGGCCGAGGTATCGTGGAACAAAAAAACAGCACCCGGCGCTAATGCCGCCGTTACCTTATTCAACAGCTGCGCTTCATCCTTCGCTACGGTATCGAGCGAGCGCACGCTCCAGCCAATGCACTGGTGCCCGCTGGCACGAATTGCGCGTCCAAAGTTGGGCGTCGTCACGCCGTAGGGCGGCCGGAACAGGCGCGGCCGCCGCCCGGTAGCCGCCGCAATGGCCGCGTCGGTTTCGGCAATTTCGGCCCGCAGCCGGCGCGGCGAAAACAGGTCGATGAAATAGCTGTGCGTGAAGGTGTGGTTGCCGATGAGGTGCCCGGCTGCATCAATTTGCCGCAGCATTTCCGGCTGCTGGCGCGCCCGCTGGCCAATGCAGAAAAACGTGGCCGGGGCCGCGTGCCGCGCCAGAATCTCCAGAACCTGAGCGGTGCCGGGTACCGGCCCGTCGTCAAATGTGAGAGCAATGTGAGGATGGTCGGTGGGCCCGCGCCACATGGTTTCCACAAAAAACGATGAGCTGATGCGCGACGAGCCATAAGCCGCGGCCGCCACGTAGGCCGCCACCGGTACGGCCAGCCAAGCCAGCGACGCATCGGCCCACCACCACAGCGCCAGCACCAACGCAACGCCCGCCGCCAGCATCAGCAGCGCCCGGCGATACGTCAGCATGCCTGCAGCAGCATGAGCGACTGGTGCTGCTGCTGAAAGCGGTTGTAGATGAGGATAGTGCGCGGGATATCGGCCGGGCGCGGCGTGCTTTCGGTGCCGGCCAACAACTCTGCGCCCAGGCGCAGGGCAAAGGCGCTGGCCGTGGGGTACTCGCCGCACAGGTGCTTGAACTTGTGCACCGGTCCCGAGTGGCCGAAATCAGTTGCGAAGCGCTGGATGGCCGCGTCGTTTTCTTGGTCGCCGTTTTCGCCGGTTATCAAAAGGTCGACCCAGGTTAATTGATTTGCGGTTAGCAGTTGCCGGGCCACGGCCGCCGCCTTTTCGGGTGTGCCAAACGACACGGTGCGCACCGCCAGCAGCTGCGCACGGGCCGTGGGGCCGGCCTCGCCCGATACCAGAAAAAACGTGGCCCCTTCGCCGGCCCAGGTTCCCGGCGTGCCCTGGTCGTACAGCTCATCGAGCGGCCCGCCGGGCTGCTGCGACTTGAACGTTTTCAGGCGCGAAAGCACCGTGAAGCTGGTATCTGTCAGCTCATCAATGCCGCCCACCAGCAGGCGCTGGGCCGGCTGCTCGTGAGCCAGCAGCTGGGCATCAATCAGGGCGCTTTCGAAGGAAATGTTGCGGTGCGAAAACGTGTTGTTGTAGCCCCGGCACTTGAGATGGTAGGCCACCTGCGCCGCAATAGTGTTGTGCGTGGAGTAGATAAACGACGTGGGGCTGAGCATATCCTCGCCATTCACTACCAGTTTTTGCAGGAAGGCCACGGTGTCTTCGAGGCAGCCCCAACCAGTGCCGGCCACCACGCCATCAACCGGGCCGCCGCCGGACCCCCGAACGGCCTGCACCGCCGCCGCGATGCCCATTTTCACGATGCGGCTCATGCGCCGGCTGGCCCGCGCATCGATGAAATCCAGGTAATTGGGTTCGATGGCGTGCAGGCGGTTGCCGGCGCGCGCCTCCGCCGGCTCGGGCGCGTGGCCGAGGGCGGGAGCGGGGTCAACCGAGCCAATTCCGTGAATAAAAAGCGCCATTCGTTAAGCCCGGGAGAAGAGAAGCGAGGAGCAGTTGCCGCCGAAACCGAACGAGTTCGACAGCACGTGCCGCACGCTGGTATCGACGTGGAACTGCTGCACCGGCCGCAGCGCCGGCCCCTCAACCGGCGTGGCAAACGAAAAGTTGGGAAACATCAGCCCGTCGCGCACCGCCAGGGCCGAAAACACCGCCTCAATGGCCCCGCTGGCCGCCAGCGTGTGCCCCGTAAACGACTTGGTGGAGCTAAGCTTGGGCACCGCCTCCCCAAAAATCCGGCGAATGGCCGCGCCCTCGGCCAGGTCGTTGTTTTCGGTGCCGGTGCCGTGCAGGTTCACGTAGCCGATGTCGGCCGGTTGCAGATTGGCGGCAGCCAAAGCCTGCGTCATGGCCAGGAAGGGGCCTTCGCCGTCGTCGGAAAGGGCCGTCTGGTGGTGGGCGTCGTTGGTGTTGCCGAAGCCGCTGAGCTGGCAGAAAACGTTGGCTCCGCTGGCGGCGGCCAGGTCGGCGCGCATCAGCACCACGTAGGCGGCGCCCTCGCCCAGGTTCAGGCCCTCGCGGCTGGCGTCGAGGGGGCGGCTCTGCTGTCGGTCCACAATCATTAACGTATTAAAGCCGTTGAAAGTGAAGCGGGTAAGTGGGTCGGCCCCGCCGGCTACCACAATGTCGAGCTGGCCGCTTTCAATCATCCGGGCGCCCAGCATAATGGCGTTGGCCGACGACGAGCAGGCCGTGCTGATGGTCGTCACGAAGTCGTGAATGCCCAGCTTCTCGGCCACGAAATCCGTCGATTTCCCGCAGTCGTGGTTGATAACCTGCCGCAGGTCGCCGGCCGTCGAAGCCTGCACGTAGTCTTTGAAAAACGACTCCGTTTTATCCATCCCGCCCACGCTGGTGGCTGAGATAAAGCCCACGCGCTGCTCCTCGCGCAGCGTGGCGGGCACCGAGGCATACGCCTCGCGGGCCGCGTGGTGGCTGAGCAGAATGGTGCGGCTGAGGCGGGCGGGCAGGCCCTGCTGGGCCGCCAGGGCGGCGTTGCTCAGCGGCACTTCGCCAAACACGTAGTCGTCGCGGTGGCGCGTGGGCAGGTGTTGCGCTGGCCCGATGCCGGACGCGTGCGCCCGGAACGAAGCCATTACCTCGTCCTGATTCGTGCCCAGCGCACAAATAATGCCCACGCCCGTTACCGCTACGCCCATGGTCTACTTGCGGTGCGTGGTGATGTAGTCGGCCATTGAATTCACCGTGGCCAGCACCTGCGGGCCGTTGTCGGCCTTGGTGAGGCGGATGCCGAAGTGCTGTTGCAGCATCACGATGATTTCGAGCGCGTCAATCGAGTCCAGTCCCAGGCCTTCGCCGAAGATGGGCTGGTCGTCGGCGATGGCCTCGGGCTTCACGTCTTTCAGGTTGAGATGCTCGACGAGCAGCTCCTTCAATTGTTGTTTCAGTGCGTCCATTGCGGGCTTACGTAGAAAAAAGCTGCTGCACGTTGTCCGGAGAAAACGCGGGCAGGGCAGGGTCGGTACTGGCTCCCACGGCGTAAAGAAACGCCCGGTAGCCCCGAGTTGAGAAGTCAAGCCACCCCCCCAGCGCGGTGGTCAGGGTGCCGGCGGCGAGCAGGCTATCCAAATAAGAAACCTGCGGCGCGGCCTCGTAGTTCGCCGCCACAAACAGCATGTTTTCGCCCTTGATGCCGTGGCGGATGCAGATTTCGCCCAGCGCGATGTTGGGCAGCGTGTACACGAACAGCGCCGGGCTGGGCCGCTGCTGCACCACCTGCGCTTGATAGCGCAGGTCGGCATCGAGGCTCGAAGTGGCGTTAGCTGCCACAATGCCGCGCCGCTCGGGCGCGGTGCCAGCCAGCAGGTCGGTGTCAGTTAGCAGGAATTCAGCCGCCAGAAAACCCAGCTTCGCCAAGTTATCCATCTTATGAAACTTGGGATATTCAATTCCCAAATTCCGATAAGCGGTTTCCGCAAATTCTGGAAATGACCCCGTCGGTCCCGCCAGCACGCGCTGCCCGTTCACGCGCACCGCGTGGTCGGCAATCGAGCAGGTACGTAGAATTCTCGGGGCGGAAAGCATCAGGAACAGGGGAGGAGCGGCGGTAGCGCGGGGCAAAGGTCGGGCAAAATCGCGGGCTATTCGCGCACGAAAACCAGCGCCCCGTTGCAACCACCGAAGCCGCTGGCAGTTTTCAGGGCCACGCGCGAATTGGCAGCGGCGGCAACCGCCGAAACGGCCAGCGGCTGCGGCTGCATGGGCTGCGAGTAGCCCGCTGTGGGCAGTAGTTGCCCGTGCTGCAGCGCCAGCACGCTCAGCACCGACTCGACCAGCCCGGCCGCGCCCAGCGTGTGGCCCAGCGCGCCCTTCACGCTACTAACCGGCCGGCCGGCCACGCCCGCCAGCGCAAAGGCCTTAGCTTCCATCGCATCGTTGAAGGGCGTGGCCGTGCCGTGGCCCGCGATAAAATCGACCGAATCAGCTGGTAGCGCGGCCCCGGCCAGCGCTTCGCCAATGGCGTTGGCCAGCTCCTGTCCGGTGCGAGAGGGACCGGAAATGTGGTTGGCATCGTTGGAAATGGCCCCACCCGCCAGCCGCACCACCGGGCCAACCATGGCGGCCGGCGTGGTCGCCGTGAGCACCATTGTAGCCGCTGCTTCGCCCAGGTTGATGCCGTCACGGTCTTCCGAAAACGGCCGGCACGGCCCCGCGCTCAGCGCCTGAAACGCCTGAAAGCCCGACAGCACGAAGCGGCTCACGGTATCAGCCCCGGCTACCACGGCCGCGTCGTATTGCCCGCTGGCCAGCAGCCGCTGCGCCACCAGCAGCGCCGCCACGCCCGAAATGCAGGCATTCGACACCACCATCGGTGCGGCCGGGCTGCCGAAATACGCAGCCACCACCCGCGACGAGTGCGTTAGCTGCAACTGCTCGAACAAATCATCAGTAAGCTGCGGTTCATCATCGAGCAGGCCAATATTACCCTTCGTAGTGGCCAGTACCAGCACCGTGCGCGGCGATGTCAGGTCGACTTCGGTTTGGGCCGTGGCTTCGGCAATCGAAGCAATGAGCAGCTGCTCGAAGCGCGTGTATTCACTGAGCGGGCCCAGCTGGGTAGGCGGCTGCCAGTCGGCAGACAGTTTCGAGGCCCACACCGGCTCGCCACCGGCAAACACCGGCGGGTATTCAGCCACAGCTGAGCGGCCCGCCAGCACCGCCGCGAACGTCGCGGCCGAAGTGTCGCCGAGCGGCGAAATGATGTTGTGCGCCGCGATGTAAGCCATTATGCCGGAGTTACTGCTGGCAGCATGCGTTGCTTCCAGTCCTCGAAAAAAGCCGGCATACTCAGCAGCAATTCGCGCGAGTGCCGGTCGAGAAACACCTGCGTGGTGCTGCCGGAGGCCACCAACTCGTGCCGCGCCAGCTGATATATTTTGTAGTCGAAATGAATGCGCGCCGCCGGATTGTCGACGTAAGTCGTTTCAATCAGAATGGAGTCGCCGTAGGTGAGCGGGCGTTTGTAGTCGCAGGTCAGCTGCACGATGGGTGTAACGAGGCCATTCCCGTACACGTCGAGGTAGCCCAGGCCGTGCTCGGCCCCAAATGCCTCGCGGCCGTCCTCGAAATAGCGCACGTAGTGGCCGTGCCAGGCAATGCCCAGTGAGTCCACCTCGTTGAACCGGACTTTAACCTCGGTGCGCGTCGTGAGGGTAGCGGCCGGGTTATTTGCTGGCGTACTTCTTCTTCCAGTCGCCATAATGCTGCTTAATTGCCGTAATACCGGCGTTGAGTGGGTGCGCCCAGTGATTGCGGAAGCCCACGCCCGCGCCCCCGCTGCTGATGCGCTGCGTGAAGAGCATTTTCTTGGTGGCCAGGTCCACAAACGCAGCCCAAAATACTTCTGATTCGTTCCTTTTGTCGAGGGTTTCGACCACAAAAACCAGCCCGACACCGGTACGGCCCGTCGGGTAGTCGTAGCGCTGCACCAATTCCGCCACCATTTCCGGCGTGAAGCCGGGGCGCAAGCCCGTTTTGGCGGGCACAATGATGGTGGCCGTATCAATCTTGGCGTTTACCGACTCGGCAATGTTTATGGCGTAGTCTACCGGGCCGGAGCGGCGCAGGGCCTTCTGCAGGTCGTACTTGCTGGCTTCCTTCACCAGCAGCTCGTCAATCTTCGTGAATAAACCTTTCATCTCACCCGGGTTCACGGTCAGCGGGTCGCCGTAGTAGCGGGTGGCCGAGAAGTCGACGCCCATGAAGGTGAGCGGCAGTTCGGGCTTGTTCAGGAATTCGCCAAACGTCTGGGCTTGCGCGCCAAGGGCCGAAAAGGAAAGCAACGCTGCCAGCAGAGTAGTCTTGAGCATACGGAAAAGGGAAAATGGAAAGGATAAAAATGGCCCGCCGAATGCAGGGAGCCAAGGCACGCAGCTACTCGGAATCTTTAATAAAAATGCGCATTTCGCACTCGGCAAAGGTAGCGCCCGCGGCCCTCACCGTGCCGCGCACGATGGTAAATTCGAGCACTTGGTTCTGCACCAGCACTTCGGTGGTGAGCACAGTGCCCACGGCCGGCAGCGCCCCCACGCGCAGGTCCTTGATGGCCGCGATAAAGCCGATGGGCGGCGCGCCCGCCCCGCCCTGCTGGTAGCCGTAGCCCGCGCCGGCCGCCGCCGTCTGGGCAATGTTCTCAATCAGCCCCGCCTCACTCAGGTAGCCGTCCTCCACCAGCACCAAATCGGCCGGCACCTGGAACTGGCTCACAGTCCGGTCGTTGGCGCACTCAAGCAAGGCGTCAATCAGTAACATAGGCGGGCGCTGGGGCAGCAGGCGGGTGAGGGCCTCTCCGGTGGCAATCATGCGGTGGCGTTCCAGAAATCGTAGTAGTTGAACCACTGCGCCGGGTACTGGCGCACTTTGGCTTCGAGGGTGCGGGCGTAGGCGGCCGCAATGGTGCCCACAGTATCGTGCTGGGCTGTGCGGTAGCGCTGCGGCGGCGTGGCCGACAACTGGTAGTGCGTGGCCGTTTCCTTGAAAGCGTACACGAACGTCACCGGCGCCGAAAACTTCAGCGCCAGCAGAAACGGCCCCTCCGGAAAGCGGGCCGGCGCGCCCAGAAAATCCTGGCTCAATGTTTTGGTGCCGGGCAGAAAACGGTCGGCGTGAATGCACACCAATTCGTTGGCCGCCAGCGCGGCGTTTATTTTGAAGATGTGCGACAGGTCCTTCTGCACGAAAATGACCTGGAATTTCTTGTTGGCCGACTGCTGCAGAAACTGCTTGATGTTGGCCTCCTCGCCGTCGTACATCACAATGCTCACCGGCCGGTTCAGGCGGCTCAGCAATTGGCCGGCGGCTTCCCAGTTGCCAGCGTGCGCGCTCAGCAGAATGCCGCCCTCGCCCAGCGCCACCATGGCATCGAGGTGCTGCCCGCCATCAAACGCAAACGTGAAGGCCGACTGCTGGCCCGCCAGCACGGCAAACTTGTCAATCAGCGTTTGCCCGAACCGAAAGTAGTTGACGTACAGCAGCCGCAGTGCCTTCAGGGCCGGGAAATGCAGCCGGCGGCGGTATAAGTCCAGAATAGGAGCGGAGCTTTTCGGCGAAAAGCAGAAGTAGTAGCCCGCCACAAACAGCAGGATGAAATACGCCGCCCACACGCCCAGGTGCCGGATGAAAAACCCAAAAATGCGGTAGCCCGTGACCGTCGCCTGCGAGCGGCCCTGCCAGTTAGTCATCCAGCAGGCCGATTTTGGCGAAGATGTACTGGTAAAAATCGTTGAAGGTCTTGATGCCGGGGAAATCCTCGGGCTTCACTTTGAAGCCGAAGTTGCTCTCCGTCATCACCACCAGGTCGATGTAGTCGAGGCTATCGAGGCCCAGCGTCGTGTTCAGGTTGGCGTCGGGCTGAATCGTGTCAATATCTACTTCAAATTCTTCGGATAGAAATTCGTTGATAGTGGAAATAACCTCAGCCTTGGTTTTTACTGGTGCTTCCATTTTTTGATAATTAAAGAAGAATTGGTGCCTCCGAAACCGAAGGAATTGGAAAGGAAAGTGTCGATAGTCGTTTCGGTCGCTTTGCTGATAATGTTGAGTTTAGCCGAGTCAGCGTCGGGGTTTTCAAAGTTAATATTCGGGGCCACAAATCCGTGCTCCATCATCAGCATCGAGTACACGATTTCGCTGGCGCCGGCCATCCAGCACTCGTGCCCGGTCATCGACTTGGTGGAGCTGACTGGCGTGCCGTACGCCCCAAAAATCTCGGCAATGGCGCGGGCCTCGCTGGCATCGCCGGCCGGCGTGGAGGTGGCGTGGGCGTTGATGTAGTCGATGTCGGCGGCCTGCAAACCGGCGTCGGCCAGCGACTTGGCCAGCGCGCGCACGGGGCCTTCCACCGTGGGGTTGGAGATGTGGCCGCCGTTGGACGAAAAGCCGTAGCCCACCACCTCGCCGTAGATGCGCGCCCCGCGCCGCTGCGCCGATTCCAGGCTTTCGAGAATCACCGTCGCCGCGCCGCCGCTGGGTACCAGGCCGTCGCGGTCGCGGTCGAAAGGCCGTGAAGCCTGGGCCGGCGCATCCTCCCGGATGGAGAAAGCCGACAGCGCGTCGAAGTTGCCCATGGCGTACTTGTTGATTTCCTGGGCTCCACCGCACAGTATCATGTCCTGCAAGCCGCTCTTAATCATCAGGTAGCCCATGCCGATGGAGTGAGAGCCGCTGGCGCAGGCCGCGCTCAAGGTCAGGTTGATGCCTTTGAGCGGGAAGATGGTGGCCAAGTTCATAGTCACCGTCGAGTTCATGGTCTGGAAGATGGAGCCCGAGCCCAGCAGCGTCGTGTCTTTCTTGGCCCGGATGATGTCGATGGCCTCAATCACCGGCTGGGCCGAGCTATCGTTGCCGAAGATGATACCCACCTCATTATCCACGAAATAGCCCGCGTCGATGCCCGCCGTGCGCATGGCCTCGGTGGTCGACATGTAGGCGTATTCGCCCTGCTCGGGCAGGTTGATGCGGGCGCGGCGGTCGAGCTTGCCCTTCAGCTCGGGGCGGGGCACGGTGCCGGTGAGGCCCGAGCGGTAGCCGAAGTCCTTACGCTCCTGGTCGACCACGATGCCCGACTTGCCGGCGTACAGCGCATCGCGCACGTCCTCAAGGTTCTGCCCGAGGCAGGAGTAGATGCCGAGGCCAGTCACGACCACTCTGTTCATGGTTGTTGGCGGAAAGTTGAGATTAAAGCGAGGTTAAAGATACTGGCCTGGCCGGAATTTTCCGCGTATCCAGCGGTTCAACTGCCCTGATTTCATCAAGAGTTCACCCGGCCGGCCCATCCGCTTTAGGAGTAGAGGCCGCCGTTGATGGACAGCACTTCGCCGGTGATGTAGGAGCTGGCCGGCGAGGCGAAAAAGGCCACGGCCTCCGCCACTTCCTCGGGCTGGCCAAAGCGGCGCATCGGAATCATGTTCACCAGCTCGCTCTCTTTCAGGTCGCTGGTCATATCGGTTTTGATGAAGCCGGGGGCCACGGCATTCACCGTAATGTTGCGCCGGGCCACTTCCTGCGCCAGCGCCTTGGTGGCCCCGATGAGGCCGGCTTTGGCCGCCGAGTAGTTGGTTTGGCCCGGCAGGCCCTTCTGGCCCGACAGCGACACCACGTTGATAACCCGCCCGAACTTGGCGGTGAGCATGCCGTTGATAACGTGCTTGGTAACGTAGAAAAACGAGTCCAGACTAGTCGAAATCACGCCCTTCCACTGCTCATCGGTCATCCAGATAAACAGGCTGTCTTCGCGGATGCCGGCGTTGTTCACCAGTACTTCAATTTTAGCCTCTTTGTGGGCTTCAACCCAGCCGCCTAGCACCTCGTCCACGTGGTCCTTATTGGCCACATCGAAGGGCAGCAACTCGCAGGTCACGCCAGCAGCTTCTACGGCAGCTTTGGTGGTTTCGGCCTCGGCGTGGTTCGACTTGTAGTTGAGCAGAATGTGGTAGCCCATGCCGGCTAGCTTGATGGCCACGGCCCGGCCAATGCCGCGGGAACCTCCGGTGATTAAAGCGTATTTCACGTAGCGTAGGCGTTTTTGCAGCGGTTAGAGAAGGCCGAGGTCTTCGGATTGGATGAGGGCAACCACCTGGCGCAGGCGCAGGAAATGCGGCTGGTCGGCCAGCACTTGCGGGAACACGGCGCGCACCTGCTCGTAGGCGGCGCGGCAGCGGGGCGACAGCCGCCCGGCCACGCCCAGGTGGTCGACGGCCTGCATCACGGCCACGGCGTGGATGGCCAGCACCTCGGCCGCGTTGCCAATTACCTTGCGGGCGATGACGGCGGCGTTGGTGCCCATGCTCACAATGTCCTGGTTGTCATTGTTGTTTGGGATGCTGTGCACGTACACCGGCATGCACAGCGACTGGCATTCGGCCACCGTGGAAGTAGCGGTAAACTGCATGCCCTGCAGGCCGAAGTTCAGCCCCAGCTTGCCCGTGTTGATAAAAGGCGGCAGTTTCTGGTTCAGCTTGTCATTCAGCAGGTAGTTGAGCTGCCGCTCGCTGAGCATGGCCAGCTTGGTGATGGCAATTTTCAGCTTGTCCATCTCGAAGGCCACGTAGTCGCCGTGGAAATTGCCGCCGTGGAAGACGTTTTCGTTCTCAAAGTCCACCACCGGGTTGTCGTTCACCGAGGCCACTTCATCGAGCACCACCTGCTCGGCCTGCCGGAAAGCATCGAGCACCGGCCCGAGCACCTGCGGCACGCAGCGCAGCGAGTAATACTCCTGCACTTTATCAGTGAGCACGTCGGTGGCGTGGTTTTCTTCCTTATACAGCACCTCGTGGCGCTGCCGCACCAGGTCCGAGCCTTCGTTCAGGGTGCGCAGCGCGGCGGCCACGGCGGCCTGCCCGGGGTGCAGCTTCACCGCGTTCAACTCCGCCGATACGGCATCGTCGTAGGCTTCCACCAGCTGGTTGATGGTGCCCGACAGCAGCAGGCACCAGTTGATGACGCGGCGGGCAGCCAGCAAATTCACCACGCCCACGCCGGCCATGGCTGAAGTGCCATTGAGCAGCGCCAGCCCTTCGCGGAAGTGAATGGTGAGTGGCGTGAGGCCGGCTTCACGTAGGGCCTCGCCGGCGGGGCGCACCCGGCCGCGGTCAAGCACCTCGCCTTCGCCGATGAGGGCCAGCGCCAGGTGGGCCAGCTGAACGAGGTCGCCGCTGGCGCCCACGCCGCCGTGCTCGTAGATGCAGGGCAGCAGGTCGCGGTTAATCAGCTCGCCCAGCAGGTGCACCAATTCGGGGTGCACGCCCGAGTAGCCGCGCAGCAGGCTGCACAGCCGGGCCAGCATCAGGGCCTTGATTTCGAGCGGTGGGAGCAGGTTGCCCAAGCCGGTGCAGTGGCTGCGGATAAGGTTGAGCTGGAGGGCATGCAGGTCGGCGTCGCCAATCTTGTACTGCGCCATCGGTCCGAAGCCGGTGTTGATGCCGTAAATCAGCTTGCCCGTGGAAAACCTTTTCAGGAATTCGTAGCTGGCCGCCACGCGCTCCAACGCCGCCGGGGCCAGGCTGATATGCCGCCCGCCGTAGAGCACGGCGTGGAAGTCATCCAGCGTCAGCCGCGCCTCACCCACCAGCACCGGCTGCGTAGTCGGGGCGGCCGAAGCAACGCCATTAACAGAGTGGGAATGGGGCATGGATGGAGAGCGGGAGCGAATGTAAAGCTATGGGATAAAACAGATAACAGAAGCCGAAATTAAGCGAATCAAGCAGGCTTAACTGGATTTCTCTGATAACTGAACATAGTGAAAAGCCTACAAAAGTACCATGAATCCCCCGAATCTGAAAGCAAAAAAAGCCCGCCCCAAAACGCATTGTTTGGAGCGGGCCGAGGGGTTTGGAAGCGGCAATTGCTACTTCAGCAGCTCGTGCAGCACGGTTTGCATAGAAATAGTCCGGTTGCCGGCTTCCTGGATGATGAGCGAGCCGGGCGCGTCGAGCACGGCATCGGACACTTCCACGTTGCGGCGCACGGGCAAACAGTGCAGGAATTTAGCACCGTCGGTCAGGGCCATGTGCTCGGGAGTAAGCATCCAGGCAGGGTCGTTGCCGAGCACTTGGCCGTAGTCGAGGTAGCTGCTCCAGTTTTTGGCTTGCACGTAGTCGGCGCCTTCGAGGGCTTTCTTCTGGTCGTATTCGATGCGGGCGCCTTTGGTGAATTTGGGGTCCAGCTCGTAGCCCTCGGGGTGGGTGATGACGAAGTCGACCCAGTCGATTTCCGAGAACCAGTCGCAGAAGGAGTTGGGCACGCACTGGGGCAGGGCGCGCACGTGCGGAGCCCAGGTGAGCACCACTTTCACGCGCTCCTTCTGCTTGGTTTCGGCCACCGTAATGAGGTCGGCGAACGACTGCAACGGGTGCAGCGTGGCGCTTTCCAGGCTGATGACGGGCACGGTGGCGTACTGCAGAATCTTACTGAACACGACTTCGCCGTAGTCCTCGGCCTTGTCCTTGAGGGTGGGGAAGGTGCGCACGCCCAGTACGTCGCAGTACTGGCTCATTACTGCGATGGCGTCCTTGATGTGCTCCTGGGTGCCGCCGTTCATTACTGCGCCGTCGGCCATTTCCAGGGTCCAGGAGTCGGCTCCGGCGTTGAGCACCCAGGCTTGCGCGCCCAGGTTGTAGGCCGCCTTCACCGAGCTGAGCCGGGTGCGCAGGCTGGGGTTGAAGAAGATGAGGCCGACGGTTTTATTGCGCCCGATGTGCTGGTAGCCGTAGGGGTTGGCCTTGATTTCCAGGGCTTGCTGCAACAGGGCTTTGTAGTCGCCCGCATCGGCGAAGGAGGTGAAGTTTTTCATAATAATTCAGTGTCAAAAAGAACGTCATGCTGAGCTTGTCGAAGCATCTCTACCGCAGTAGTAAATGGTTACTCTCGCGGTAGAGATGCTTCGACAAGCTCAGCATAACGTCCTATATAAAAGTTGCTTTCGCTGTTGTCCTGCGACTACATCGCCTTATACTCGTTCCAACTCTTAATCCTCAAGTCCTTCATTTCCAGCGAGCAGAAGGCCTGAATAAATGCCTTCGCCAGCCGCGCATTGGTCAGCAAACCGACGCCGAAATCCACGGACGTGCGGCGGATTTTGTAGTCGTTATCCAATTCACCCTTCGAGAGGTTTTTGGGGATGTTGATGACCAGGTCGATTTTCTTTTCCTTCAGATACGTCAGCACGTTGGGTTCCTGCAACTCATCGGGCCAGAAGAGCAGGCTGCTGGGAATGCCGTTTTCGGCGAAGAAGCGGTGCGTGCCTTGCGTAGCATACACGGTGTAGCCCTTTTTGATGAGCAGCGCGGCGGGCGCGAGCAGGGCCACTTTGGAGATGATGGGGCCGCCGGAAATCAGCACCGATTTCTGGGGGATTTTGTAGCCCACGCTCAGCATCGATTTCAGCAGGGCTTCCTCGGCGGTGTCGCCCAGGCAGCCGACTTCGCCGGTGCTCACCATATCCACGCGCAGCACCGGGTCGGCGCCGGGCAGGCGGGTGAACGAGAACTGCGGGGCTTTCACGCCCACGAAGGGCAGGTCGTAGACCCGCTCGCTTTCGTCACGTTCTACGTGTTTGCCTAGCAGCACTTGCGTGGCCTTTTTGATAAGGTTGTTGCCCGAGATTTTTGATACGAAGGGATAGCTGCGCGAGGCCCGGATGTTGCACTCAATCACGCGGATTTCGCCGTTTTTCTCCAGGAACTGGATGTTGAACGGGCCGCTGATTTCGTAGCGCTTGGCAATCTTTTCGGCGATGATTTTCAGCTTGCGGATGGTGCCCACGTACACCCGTTGGGGCGGGTAGTACATGGTAGCGTCGCCGGAGTGCACGCCGGCAAACTCCACGTGCTCGGAAATAGCGTAGCTCACAATTTCGCCGTGGTCGGCCACCGCGTCCAGCTCAATTTCCTTGGCTTCCTGGATGAACTCAGACACCACCACCGGGTATTCGGCGCTGACCTCGGCGGCCGTTTTCAGGAATTCTTCCAGCTCGAAGTTGTTGGAAACCACGTTCATGGCCGCGCCCGACAGCACGTAGCTTGGCCGGATGAGCACCGGGAAACCAACCTCGCGCACGAATTCCTGCATGGCAGCCAGCGAGGTCAATTCTTTCCAGCGCGGCTGGGCAATGCCCAGCTCGTCCATGATGCTGCTGAACTTGTGGCGGTTCTCGGCCTCGTCGATGCGGGCCGGCGCAGTGCCCAGGATGGGCGCGTCGGCATCGGCCAGACGGGTGGCGAGGTTGTTGGGAATCTGGCCGCCGGTGCTCAGAATCACGCCGCCGGGCTGCTCAAAATCCAAGATGTCCATCACCCGCTCGAAGCTCAGCTCCTCGAAATACAGCCGGTCCGACACGTCGTAGTCGGTCGAAACGGTTTCGGGGTTGTAGTTGATAATGATGGTTTTGTAGCCCTCGGCGGCCGCCGTTTGCACGGCCTGCACGCCGCACCAGTCAAATTCCACCGACGAGCCGATGCGGTACACGCCCGAGCCCAGCACCACCACCGACTGCGCGGTTTCGCGCGCCAGGTCGTTTTCGGTGCCGTGGTAAGTGGTGTAGAGGTAGTTGGTTTTAGCGGGGAACTCGGCCGCCAGCGTGTCAATCTGCTTCACCACGGGCAGCACGCCCAGAGCTTTGCGGCGGGCGCGTACCAGCAGCTCGTCGGCTTTGGTGCCGTGCGTGTCGTCGCCCTCGCCCAGCAGCTTCACCGCAATCTGCTGGTCGGAGAAACCAGCTTTCTTTACATCGCGCAGCAGCTTGGTTTCCAGCCCGTCAAGGCCCGCGCTGCGGCCGGCGGCGAGCTGGTTGCCCAGCTCAAAAATGCCGTAGAGGCGCTGCAAAAACCAGTGGTCAATCTTGGTCAGTTCGTGCACCTGCTCCAGCGTGTAGCCGGCCTCGAAGGCGCTATTGATAGCGAAGATGCGCTCCTCATTCGGCTCGCTCAGGAGCTGGTCGATGGCGGCGTGGTCCAGGTCCTCCTCGGGCCGGTTGGCCACGAAGCCGCGCTTGCCGGTGTCCAGCATCCGCAGGCCTTTCTGGATAGCTTCCTCGAAGGATTTGCCAATGGCCATGACCTCGCCCACGCTCTTCATGGCGCTGCCAATCTGGCGGTTAACGCCCGCAAACTTACCCAAATCCCAGCGCGGCAGCTTCACCACCACGTAGTCGAGCGCCGGCTCGAAGAAGGCCGACGTGGTCTGCGTCACGCTGTTTTTCAGCTCGGCCAGCGAGTAGCCCAGGCTCAGCTTGGCGGCCACGAAGGCCAGCGGGTATCCTGTCGCCTTGGAGGCCAGCGCCGAGGAGCGCGACAGGCGCGCGTTCACCTCAATCACGCGGTAATCCTCCGAAACGGGGTCCAGCGCGTACTGAATGTTGCACTCGCCCACGATGCCCAGGTGGCGAATGGTCTTGATGCCAATGCTGCGCAACTTGTGGTACTCGCGGTTGCTCAGCGTCTGCGACGGGGCCACCACGATGCTCTCGCCGGTGTGGATGCCGATGGGGTCGAAGTTTTCCATGTTGCAGACCGTGATGCAGTTATCATACGCATCGCGCACCACTTCGTACTCCACTTCCTTCCAGCCCTTCAAGGATTCTTCCACCAGAATCTGGTCGGAAGTGGTGAAGGATTTCTGGGCCAGCGTCCGCAACTCGTTCATGTTATTGGCAAAGCCGCTGCCCAGCCCGCCCAGCGCAAACGCCGCCCGCACGATGATGGGGAAACCGATTTTCTCGGCCGCCGCCAGCGCATCGTCCATCGTCGTCACGGCCACGCTGCGGGCCGAGAGCACGCCAATCTGCTCCAGCTTCTCCTTGAAAATATCCCGGTCCTCGGTGTCGATGATGCTCTGCACGGGCGTGCCCAGCACCTTCACATTATACTTTTCGAACACGCCGGCGCGGTACAGGGCCACGGCGCAGTTCAGCGCCGTTTGGCCGCCAAAGGCCACCAGAATGCCATCGGGCTGCTCTTTTTTGATGACTTCCTCCACGAAGTAGGGCGTCACGGGCAGGAAGTACACGTCGTCGGCAATGTTGTCCGACGTCTGCACGGTGGCAATGTTGGGGTTGATGAGGATGGTGCGGATGCCTTCCTCCTTCAGCGCCTTGAGGGCCTGCGAGCCGGAATAATCGAACTCCCCGGCCTCGCCAATTTTGAGGGCGCCGGAACCAAGGATGAGAACTTTGTTGGGTTTGTTCATTCTAAGGAAGTTGTTCAAAAGGAACGTCGGGGATGGTAAGCAGAAAAGGCGAACTACTTTAGAGTTTCTGTTGAACCGAGAAAAAGTTGCTAAATGAAAAAGCTTTTAAGTCTTGTTTTCTTCTGCACAATCACAAATCAATTGCTGGCACAGGCTTATCAAGCAAAGAATTCAATGCGTACTCGCGTGATTCCAGTCCCGGATGCCGCAGTTAGAAAATTTAAAAAGAATTTTCCGAAGGCTCAGATTGATTCGTGTTATGTGTATGGCGGTGATGCAAATCCAGAAGGCGAATTCATGTTCTATTCAAAGCAGAATAACCGGGTGGTAAATGCGTCTTATGATAGAGATGGTAAGCCTGTTGAATTAAAATTGGAAATACCAATAGAAGAATTGCCAAAACCAACTCAAAATATAATTGCGCAAAACGGAGTTAATGCGCAAGGTGTAGGAAGAGCTTACAAGGAAATTACTTGGTTTCCTAAGCAAATCAGAGTAAATCGCAGGAAGAAGGAAATGAAAACAACGAAAGTGGAGTACATGGTGGAGTTTGCCGCTGATTACAAAGGCGAGAAACTCACTGTGCCAATGTATTTCAATGAATCAGGTTACCAAGCAAATCCTGGGTTTCGGTAGAAGTAATGCAAGCGAAGCGGGCGAGATGCTTCGCTGCGCTCTGCATGACGTTCTTATTCGTCGTTCTTACTTAGCCTGCGTCTCCTTATACTCCACCACCGCTTTCAAAAAGTCATCAAACAGAAACTCTGTATCCTGCGGGCCGCCGGCGGCTTCGGGGTGAAACTGGGTGGAGAAGAACGGCTTGGTTTTGTGCTTGATGCCTTCGCAGGTGCCGTCGTTCAGGTTCTCGAACAGCATGTCCCACTCGGCGGGCAGCGTTTCGGTATCCACTGCGAAGCCGTGGTTTTGGCTGGTGATGTAGCAGTGCTGGGTGCCGGTGAGCTTCACGGGCTGGTTGTGGCTGCGGTGGCCGTATTTCAGCTTGAAGGTGTCGCCACCCGCGGCCAGGCCCATGAGCTGGCTGCCCAGGCAGATGCCGAAAATCGGCTTGTCCTGTTGCAGGGCTTTGTGGAGGTTCTGGATGGTGGGGGCGCACATTTTGGGGTCGCCGGGGCCGTTGCTCAGGAACAGGCCGTCGTAGTCGAGGGTCGTGAAATCGTAGTCCCAAGGCACCCGAATCAGCTCCACGTCGCGCTCCAGGAAGCAGCGGATGATGTTGGTTTTGGTGCCGCAGTCCACGAGCACGATTTTGTGCTGGCCGTGGCCGTAGTGCTGCACGCCGGCCGGGCTCACCTGGGCCACGAGGTTGTCGAGGTTGGGGTCGTGCAGGGGCACATCGGTTTCGGCCACGATTTTGCCCAGCATGGCGCCTTTCTCGCGCAGTTTCTTGGTGAGCATGCGGGTATCGACGCCGAAAATGCCGGGGATGTTGTACTCCTTCAGCCAGTCGCCGAGGCTTTTGGCGGCGTTCCAGTGGCTGTGCTCCTCGGAGTAGTAGTTCACCACGAGGCCGGCAATGTGAATTTTGTCGGACTCGAAAATCTTCGAAATCGACTCGTACAATTCTTCGCCGGGCACGCCGTAGTTGCCCACCATGGGGTAGGTGAGCACCAGAATCTGGCCGGCGAAGGACGGGTCGGTGAGGTTTTCGGGGTAGCCGGTCATGGCCGTGCTGAATACCACTTCGCCCGCCGATGAGGTGAACGCGCCGAAGGAAGTGCCCTCGATTTCGGTGCCGTCTTCGAGGATAAGTTTGACCTGTTTCGTGTTTTCCAAGGTAGTGTTAAATATTAAAAAAAAGGCTGAATGCGAAGCGCTTCAGCCTTTTTCCTATTGTTGATATTTTACTGACAGTACGCTGTCGTTAAGCAGCTTTACTAGTATGTGGCTGCCATCGGTATCAGGCAGCTCATAGGCCATTACCAGTAAGGAATCAGCCTTTGATTTTTCCCAATAGGTGGAATCAGGCGTCGATAGCGTTTGCAAAACCTGCTGCCGCGTCATGCCTTTCTTCGCTTGGCTCACCCGGCTTATGCGATTGAACGTGTTGTAAGCCCCGACGAAGTATTTCAAATAAAGCCCGTATCCGACCGACAAGCAGCAGCAGATAATGATGACCATAGTTGAGGGTTTCATCGGGGCAGGTGGCTAAGTCAAATTTGACTTCGCGCCACAAAGATGCGGCACAACAGCAAAAAAATTAGTCAAGTGCCGAGGCTTGTTGGATAATTTCCACCGATTTTTCCGTCAGCGCGTACAGCGCCTGCAGGAACCGGTCGACTTCTACCTGGCTGATATTCAGTGGTGGTAGCAGCCGGAGTATGGTGGGGTCGGAGGCGTTGCCCACAAAAATGTGGTGTTCCGACAGCAGCATGTCGCGCACGTCCTTGATGGGGAAGTCGTACTTGATGCCCACCATCAGGCCGCGGCCGCGGATTTCTTCGGCGCCGGCGTGGGCCAGCAGCTGGGTGCGGAGGTAGTCGCCCGTTTCGGCGGCGTGGGCCAGCAGGTTTTCCTGCTCAATGACTTCGAGCACCGCCAAGGCGGCGGCGCAGGCCAGGTGGTTGCCGCCGAAGGTGGTGCCCAGCAGGCCATAGGATGCTTTCAACTCCGGCGCAATCAGGATGCCGCCGATGGGGAAGCCGTTGCCCATGCCCTTGGCCACGGAAATGATATCGGGCCGGATGCCGGCGTGCTGGTGCGCGAAAAACTTGCCGCTGCGGCCGTAACCGCTCTGCACCTCATCGGCAATCAGGATTACACCGTACTGCTGGCACAGCGCCGCCAAGCCTTGCAGGAAGTCATCGGAAGGCATGATGATGCCGCCCACGCCCTGAATCGGCTCGATAATCACGGCGCACACGTCGCCGCCTTGCAGAGTGGTTTCCACCGCCGCCAAGTCGTATTCCAGGAAGCTGATGGCGTGGCCCGCGTTGAAGGGCGCGACGATTTTCGGGTTATCCGTAGCTGCCACCGCGCCCGAAGTGCGGCCGTGAAACGCGCCTTTAAACGCCACCACGCGGGTTTTGCCGGTGTGGAAGGAGGCCAGTTTTAGCGCATTCTCGTTGGCTTCGGCGCCCGAGTTGCACAGAAACAGTGCGTAGTCCTCGTAGCCCGACACTTGACCCAGCTTGTGCGCCAGTTGCGTCTGAATCGGAATCTGCACCGAGTTGGAGTAGAAGCCGATGTTTTGCAGCTGCTCGGTGAGGCGCTGCACGTAGTGCGGGTGGCTGTGGCCGATGGAAATAACGGCGTGGCCGCCGTAGAAATCCAGGTATTCCTGGCCCTGGTCGTCCCACAGCTTCGCGCCGAGTGCCTTCACAGGTGTGATGTTGACGAGGGGATAAACGTTGAAAAGCTCCATGTTTTTGGTGTATCAGAGCGTAATTAAAATAAGAACGTCATGCTGAGCGAAGCGTAGCGGAGTCGAAGCATCTCTACTGCTTCGTTGAAGTTAAGTTGAGCACTGTGACCTGTTCTGCCATTATAGTATGCGAGCCAGCAGAAGAAGAAAAATAACAAGCTATTGCCTCACCGATTTCTTCGAAATCAACCCTGAAAAGAACCGGGACATGGTCAAATGTGAGAAATGTGTCTTTCACATTTTGAAATTGCAGTTCGATGCTACAGGGCTTGAACTGCTTGTATTGCCCCTGTTCGTTAAGCTCGTTTGTGAATTCAGCCGTTTCGATTAGAAATGTAATAGTGCTTTTGAAAGAGAGAATTTCAAAATTCGTTCTTTCAAGTGTGGCATCATGAAAACTTGGCCAGTAGCCGAAATGCTGAACGACAAGCTCAGAATTAACTATTCGGTTAATGACGTTATTTTCAGTTGTAGACATGAATTTATTGTTCGGTAGAGATGCTTCGACTGCGCTCAGCATGACGTTCGGGTTTAAAAAAACGAAGCCTTACTCATCAGCCCCGTCGTTTCCGGCAGCCCAAACAGCAAGTTCATATTCTGCACTGCCTGGCCCGAGGCACCCTTTACCAGATTGTCAATAACTGAGGTAATGAGCAGCTGCTTGCCCTGTTTCTGCACGTGCAGCAGGCATTTGTTGGTATTAACCACCTGCTTGAGGTGAATTTCCTTGTCCGAAACCGTGGTGAAAGGCGCGTCGGCATAAAACTGCTTATACAGCTCCCGTGCCTCGTCCTGCGTCAAATCCGACGGCGTGTAGACGCTGGCGAAAATGCCCCGCGAAAAATTGCCGCGGTAGGGGATGAAGTGAATCTCAGCTTCTGACTGCGGCTGCAACTGCGCCAGGCTCTCGCCGATTTCGCCGAGGTGCTGGTGTGTGAAGGGCTTGTAAATGGACACGTTGTTGGTGCGCCACGAGAAATGCACCGTTTCCGACAGGCTCTGGCCCGCGCCGGTTGAGCCGGTGATGGCCGAAACATGGATGTCGTCGGTGAGCTTGCCGGCCTTGGCCAGCGGCAGCAGCGCCAGCTGGATGGCTGTGGCGAAGCAGCCGGGATTAGCAATGCTCTGGGCCTGCTGGATGCGGCTTTTGTTCAGCTCCGGCAGGCCATACACAAACTCGCGGCCTTCAAACTCGGCATCCGCATTCAGGCGGAAATCGTTGCTCAGGTCGATGATGTGCGTGGTTTCGGGTAGGGCGTTTTTGTGCAGCCAAGCTTTGGAATTGCCGTGGCCGAGGCACAGAAACACCACGTCCTCATCGCCGGCCAATTCAGAAGCGAAAACCAGGTCGGTTTCGCCCACCAAGTCGTCGTGCACCTGATACACGGGGTTTCCGGCGTTTGAGGTGCTGACGATGCCGCCCAGTTCCACGAACTCGTGGTGCAGCAAAATGCGGATAAGCTCGCCGGCGGTGTAGCCGGCGCCGCCCACGATGCCAGCCTTAATTTTCATCGTGCAGGCTGGCGCTAATTTTCAGCTGGTTGCCGAAAATCTTGATGAAACCACGGGCGTCGCGGGCATCCCAGGCATTGTTTTCCTCGCCATAGGTGGCCACTCTCGATTGCATCATATCGTATTTCGACTCGATGCCGAGCAGGTCGAACTGGTAGGGCTTTAGCTGCACGAACACCTTGCCCGACACGTAGTTCTGCGACGATTCTAGGAAGGCTTCCATGTCGCGCATCACCGGGTCGAGGTATTGCGCCTCATGCAGCAGCGTGCCGTACCAGTTGGCGATGTAATCCTTGTGCAGCAACTGCCAGCGGGTGCTGGTATGTTTTTCCAGCAGGTGGTGCGCCTTAATGAGGATGAGCGGCGCGGGAGCTTCAAAACCCACGCGACCCTTAATACCCAGAATGGTATCGCCCACGTGCGTGTCGCGACCGATGGCGAAGGCCGCGCCCAACTCGTTCAGCTTCTGAATCAGAGCCACAGGGTCCAGCGTTTCGCCATTCAGGGCCACGGGTTCGCCTTTTTCAAAGGTGATTTCCACGCGCTCCGAATCCTGCCGCTGCAATTGCGATGGGTAGGCGCTTTCCGGCAGGGCTTCGTGCGAGGTCAGCGTTTCGACGCCGCCCACGCTGGTGCCCCAGATGCCTTTGTTGATGGAATATTTCGCCTTTTCCCAACTCATTTCGAAGCCCTGCTTTTGCAGGTACTCAATCTCGGCCTGGCGAGACAGTTTCAGGTCACGGATAGGAGTGAGGATTTCCGTTTTGGGCGCAATCACCGCGAAAGCCACGTCGAAGCGCACCTGGTCGTTGCCAGCGCCGGTGCTGCCGTGCACGATGTAATCGGCCTCGTTGGCGCGGGCGTATTCGGCAATGGCCAGCGACTGGAACATGCGCTCGGCGCTCACGCTCAGGGGATAAGTGTCGTTTTTTAACACGTTGCCGAACAGCAGGTAGCGCAGGCAGTCCTGGTAAAAGCGCGTGGTCACGTCAATTACCTCGTGCTTCACCGAGCCCAATTCGTAGGCGCGCTTCTCGATGGCGGCCAGCTCCTCAGCCGTGAAGCCGCCGGAATTGACGATTACCGTGTGCACTTCCAGGTCGAGTTCGCGCGACAAATACACAGCGCAAAACGAGGTGTCGAGGCCGCCGCTATAGGCGAGAATGGCTTTTTTCTTCATTATGATGCAGAATCGGTTTCAGAAGCGTAGTTTTGCGGGAGAGGCAGGGTAGGGGTAAGGACGGCGAAATCAGGCACCTGAACCTGCACCAACTGCTTCTCGGGTGTGTCGTAGAGCATACCAGTGCAGAGGCACATCTTGCGCTCGTTCTCCATCAGAATGCTGTAGTTTTTGCAGCTTTTGCAGCCTTTCCAGAAGTCTTCGCTGGTTGTCAGCTCCGAGAAGGTGACGGGCTCGTAGCCGAGGTCGGTGTTGATTTTCATCACGGCCAGGCTGGTCGTGATGCCGAAAATCTTAGCCCGCGGGTACTTGGTGCGCGACAGGTCGAACACGGCTTGCTTGATGGCCCGGCCCACGCCGCCCTTGCGAATCTCGGCGTTTACAATCAGGCCCGAGTTCACGACAAAGGTCTTGTCGTCAAAGGTTTCGATGTAGCAGAAGCCCGCCAGTACGTCGTCGACGAAGGCGATGATGCCGTCGCCGCTGGCCATCTTCTGGGCCACGTAGGCCGGCTCGCGCTTGGCGATGCCGGTGCCGCGCGTTTTGGCCGACTCGACGTACCATTGGCATAATTGTTCAGCGTACTGAGCGTCCGCCTCCGTTGCAACCCGAATTGTCATTGATTATTAGAAACTTAGGGATAGATACGCGGCTGTCCGGAAAACCCGAAGTAGTGTATACGGGAATTTCCTGCTAAAGCCCAAACCTGTCGGTAAGTGGAGCGGGTACTTGCCCGGCTCAGAAAGATTGGCCAACGGGCCAACGTGCGGCTGTTGAAGCCGCTAGGGTCGTCGCACTAATGCGCAAGTCGTTTGGCACACGCCGGCCACCGCCGGCCAAGTGGCCGGAGCGAACAGCAAAGACGTGGAAACGGAGCGGAACATGGCGGAAACTAAGTCGATTCGGCGCTCTAACGAAGCAGCGAACCAAGTGGTTCAATTCTGCCGCAAAGGTAAAAGGCCCTACTTTTGCCCGCAACATTTCCCGGGGTTAATTTTTGAAATAGTCGCCGCCCGCTGCAGGGCTTGCGCCACGTGAAGCTGTAATGAAACCCGAACTAAAAATATTTAAAATTGGCGGTGGCATCATCGACCGCGAGGCCGACCTGATGGAATTCGTGCGGTTGTTTGCCAAAATCGATGGCCCGAAAATACTCGTGCACGGCGGCGGCAAAGGCGCCAGCGACATGATGAAAAACCTCGGCATTGCGCCGCAGCTGGTGAACGGCCGCCGCATTACCGACGCTGCCGCGCTCGACATTGTGACGATGTTCTACGCCGGTAAAACCAACAAGCAACTCGTGGCTGCGCTGCAAGGCCGCGGCGTTAACGCGCTGGGCCTTAGCGGGGCCGATGGCAATGTGATACTGGCCACAAAGCGCCCGGTGCGCGAAATCGACTACGGCTTTGTAGGCGATTTGAATGAAGCCAGTGTCAATTCCGGCCTGATTCAGCAGTTTCTGCACCTTGAGCTAACGCCAGTTTTCTGCGCCATCAACCATGATGGACACGGGCAACTATTAAATACCAACGCCGACACGATTGCGGCTTCGCTGGCTAAGGCGTTGAGTAAGGAATATGCAGTGTCGCTGCATTTTTGCTTCGAAAAGCGCGGAGTACTGGAAGATATTAGCGATGATAATTCCGTGATTGAAAAAATTACACTGAATAATTATGGGGAATTGAAGGAAAGTGGAATTATTGCTGATGGCATGCTGCCTAAATTAGAAAATGCGTTTGAAGCGCTGCAATTTGGCGTGAGCAAAGTAGTGATTGAGCACGCGCTGCACATCAACGAGGAATTGAAAACAACACTATGGCTGAATTAATAAATCAATTGACCGATGCGGCCGTTGAATTATTAATCCGGCTGATTAAAACGCCTTCCTTCTCTCGTGAGGAAGCCGATACGGCCACGCTAATTCAGGAATTTCTGGCGGCCCACGGCGTGATGGCAAAGCGGCAGCAGAACAACGTATGGGCCGTTTCGCAGCACTTTGATGCCGCGAAACCCACCATTCTGCTGAACTCACACCACGACACGGTGAAGCCGGGCGCGGGTTGGACTTACGACCCGTTTGGCGCGACGTTGGAAGGCGATAAAGTAATTGGTTTGGGAAGTAATGACGCAGGTGCTTCGGCGGTTAGTTTGCTGGCTACGTTTCTGTATTTTAAGGATAAGCCGAATGCATTTAATTTAATCTGTGCGATTACGGCCGAAGAAGAAATATCGGGTGCCAACGGCATTCGGAGCGTACTGCCGGAATTCGGCAAAATTGACCTCGGGATTGTGGGCGAGCCCACGGGGATGAATCTCGCCATTGCCGAAAAAGGCCTGATTGTGCTGGACTGCACCGCGCATGGCAAAACCGGCCACGCCGCCCGCGAGGAGGGCGAAAATGCTCTTTATAAGGCAATGGATGATATTCAGTGGCTGCGCGGCTTTCAGTTTCCGAAAGTGTCGCCGCTGCTGGGGCCGGTGAAAATGACGGTGACGCAGGTAAGCGCGGGCACGCAGCATAATGTAGTACCGGATAGGTGCCAGTTTGTAATCGATGTGCGGACCAACGAGCTATACCAGAACCAGGAAATTGTTGATTTTTTGCGTTCAAAATTGCACTCGGAAATCGTGCCGCGCTCCACGCATCTGAATTCATCGCGCATCGGCGAAAATCATCCGTTGATTGCAAAGGGCGTGGCGATGGGCAAGACGATTTACGGCTCGCCGACGCTGTCGGACCAGTCGATGATGCCTTTTGATACCCTAAAAATGGGGCCGGGCGAAAGTGCCCGCTCGCACACGCCGGATGAATTTATTCTGGTGAGTGAAATTCGGGCGGGTATTCGGGAGTACATTGAATTACTGACCGATTTTAGTTTTTAATTACCTGATTGCGCTATGAAAATTTGGGAAAAAGGATTTTCGGTAAACGATACCATCGAAAAATTCACCGTGGGCCAGGACCGGGTGCTGGATATGTACCTCGCACCGTTCGATATGCGCGCCTCGAAAGCCCAGGCCAATATGCTGGCCCAGGTGGGATTGATTTCGGAAGGTGAACGGCAGCAGCTGGTGACGGGCCTCGATGAGCTGCTGGCCCAGGTGGCGGCCGGCACGTTTCAGATTGAGGACGACTTTGAGGATGTGCATTCCAAAATTGAGTCTTACCTGACCGAGAAGTTTGGCGACGCGGGCAAGAAGATTCACACGGCCCGCTCGCGAAATGACCAGGTTTTGACGGCGATTCAGCTTTTTCTGAAGGATTACACCGAACAGATTTCGGCCAAAGTAGTAGCACTGGTGGAAGTGCTACTGCAAAAGGCTGAGGCGCATAAAAACGACCTGCTGCCGGGCTACACGCACTTTCAGGCGGCCATGCCAAGCAGCTTCGGGCTGTGGTTTTCGGCCTATGCCGAGCACCTGCTGCTGGATTTGGCGCTGTTTGAGGCGGCGCACAAGGTGGCCGACCAGAACCCGCTGGGGTCGGGCGCGGGCTTCGGTAGCAGCTTCCCGATTGACCGGGAGATGACGACGCGCGAAATGGGTTTCGGCAACGTGGCCGTGAGCAGCGTGGGCGCGCAAATGCTGCGCGGCAAAACCGAGAAAACGCTGGCCTTTGCCATTGCCGGCGCGGCGGGCACGCTGGGCAAGCTGGCGTATGACTTGGTGCTGTATAATAGCCAGGATTTGGGTTTTGTGAACCTGCCGAAGGAGTTCACGACGGGCTCCAGCATCATGCCGCACAAGAAAAACCCCGACGTGTTTGAGCTGGTGCGCGGCCACGCCAACCGCCTGCAGGCGCTGCCCAACGACATTATCCTGGCTACCAGCAACCTGCCCAGCGGCTACCACCGCGACTTTCAATTGCTGAAGGAGCTGCTGTTCGGGCCCATGATGCAGTTTGCCGACTTACTGGATATGCTGCTGTTTGCGCTGCCCGAAATTAAAATTAAGGAAGGCGTAATTGAGCAGGCGAAATACGACCCGATATTTTCGGTCGAAAATATCAATCAATTAATTATTGCCGGTGTGCCGTTCCGCGATGCTTATCAGCAGGTGGGCCGCGCCGTAGAAGACGGCAGCTATGTGCCACACCGCGAGTTTCAGACCACGCATTTGGGCAGCATTCACAATTTGGGCTTAACCGAGATTGCGGCCAAAGTGCGGCGCTGGCAGGAAGGAAGCGAGCTGTTCAAATAAGGCAGGCAACTCGTTTGGCGGCGTTGTGCAACTGCCAAAAAGATATTTAGAAAGCTCCAGTGCGGGAACGTGCTGGAGCTTTTGTTTTTTATTCAAATGCCAACAGATTTCGCTCAGAATACGCAGAATAGCGGACTGTACTTTTGCTCTTTGTCTGGTAACTTATTTTAACATGATTTCCTGTTTTCCGTTTCGGTGGTTGCATGGCTGCTGGCTGCTGCTGGCATTAGCGCTGCCGATTGCCAGCCACGCCCAAGCCCTGCGGGTGCAGGTGCGCGACTCGCTGCGGCACGAGGCGCTGATTGGCGCCAGCGTGGTGGTGCCCGGCACCGGCATCGGCGCGGCTACCGATGCCACCGGCACGGCCGTGCTCTCGCCGGCCCCGGCGGCCGGTACGCGGCTGCGCATTACGGCGCTGGGCTACCAGCCGCGCTTCGTGGCGGCCCCGGCGGTGGGGGAGGCGCTAACGCTACTGCTCGCGTCGGGTGGCGTTGAGATTGCAGAAGAAGTGCTGGTGACGGCCACGCGCACCAACTCGCGCATCGAGGACCTGCCCACGCGGGTGGAGGTGCTGGGGGCCGAGGAGATGGAGGAGGAAAGCAGCATCAAACCGGCCAGCATCGCCAGTTTGTTCGGCGATATCGCGGGCACCCAGATTCAACCGACTTCGCCCACCACCGGCAACCTCGATTTGCGCCTGCAGGGCCTGCCTGGGCAGTACACCCAGATTCTGCGCGACGGCGTGCCGCTCTACGGGGGCTTTGCGGGCTCGTTTGGGCTGCTCACGGTGCCGCCGCTCGATTTGCGGCAAGTGGAGTTGATTAAGGGCTCGAACTCGACGCTGTACGGCGGCGGGGCCATTGCCGGGCTGGTGAACCTGGTGAGCAAAACGCCCACGCTGGGTACGCCGCAGTACGCGGCCAGCTTCAACCAGACCAGCCTGCGCGAAACGGATTTGAACGGCTTCGCGGCGCGGCGCGGCGCGCGCTGGGGGTATTCGCTGTACGCCGGACTGGTGCGGCAGAAAGAAAAGGATGTGGACGGCGACGGCTTTGTGGACGTGCCCCGGGTAGGCAACGTGAACCTGCACCCGCGCCTGTTCTTCTACCCCAATGGCCACAGCCAGGTGGCGCTGGGCTACACCGGCACGCTCGAAAGCCGCCGGGCCGGCGATGCGGAAGTACTCAAAAAAGGCTTCGACCCGGTGAGCGGCCACGTGTTTTTCGTCGATAATACCAGCCTGCGCAACACCGCCGACCTACTGTATACCAACGACGCGCTGGCCGGCGGCCGCCTTACCGTGAAAGGCACCATCACGGATTTCGTGCGCGACGTGAATTCGAATACCAATGCCTTCACCGCCTACCAGACCACGTATTACACCGAAGCCAGCTACCTGCACGCCGCCGGCCCCCGCCACACGGTGGTGGTGGGCCTGAACGTGAACGGCGAGCAGCTGGCTTCCTTCAACCGCAGCGCCACGCCGCTGCGCAGCCCCTACACCTACCACACGCTGGGCGCGTTTGCCCAGGACGATTGGCGCGTGCTGCCCCGCCTAAGCCTGCAGGCCAGCCTGCGCCTCGACCATCATAACCAGTACGGCACGTTCGTGCTGCCCCGGCTGGCGCTGCTCTACAAGGCCAGCGCGGCCGTGACGGCCCGCCTGAACGGCGGCCTGGGCTACCGCGCGCCGGTGCCCTACATCAACAGCCTCGATGAGCGGGATTATCCGTTGGTGAAGGCCTTGCAAGGGGTACAGGCCGAGACCTCGTTTGGCCTGAACGGCGACGTGAATTACCAGCGTACGTTCGACGGATTTGACGAGCCGCTGGTGTTGAGCGTGAATCAGTCCTTTTTCTATACCCGCCTCAGCAACCCGTTGGTGTTGAGTGGGCTGGGATTTGCCGGGCCATTCCAGGCCAACTACCTGACGTGGCAGAACGCCGCAGCTCCACTTTCGACGCGCGGCCTGGAGACCTACGTGCGCCTGCGCGCCGACGAAACCGAGCTTTACCTCGGCTACGTCTTCACCGATGCCCGGCGGCAGTACGACGCGGCCAACCCGCACCTGCCGCTGGCCGCCCGCCACAAGTTTGCGGCGGTGGGTTTGGTGGAATTCACCGAAGCCTTCAGCGCTGGGCTGGAAGCCTCCTACATTGGCCAGCAATACCTGTCCGATGGCCGCACTGCGCCCGGCTACCCGCTTTTCGCGGCCTTGCTGCGCTACCATGTGGGACGATTTACTTTCGCGCTGAACGGCGAAAACCTGGCTGACTACCGCCAGACGCGCCGCGAAAAGGTGGTGCTTGCGCCCTTCGACAGCCCCGTTTTCCGCGAGCTGTGGGCCCCGGTGGAAGGCCGCGTTGTCAACCTGTCGCTCACGTGGCGGTGGGCGGCACGATAGGGGAGAACGGTCATTCCGCCGCAGAGGGAACCCGGGAACAGCGGTTCAATAACAGCCCCCAGATTCTTTCTGCGTCGGAATGACAACCTGAATCAGCTACTGCACAATGCGCTGGCTGAACGAGCCGGCGGCCGATACCAGCCGCACGATGTACATGCCGGGGGGCAGCAGGCGCATATCCAGGGCCCAGCGGCCGGGCTGGCTGCCATCGGGGGTGGCGGCGGCCGGCTGGCTGCGGCCCAGCGCATCGAATACCCGCACGCTGGCCGGGCCGCTGGCCAGCACGGCCGTGGGCAGGCCCGAGCTCACGACCCATTGCTGGGCTTCGTGGCCCGGATACACGGCCAGGCCCTCGGCGTTGGCGCTGCCCAGGCGGATGAGCTGCACCGGCGAAAAGGCGGTGGTGCCGTCGGTATCGACCTGGCGCAGGCGGTAGTAGCTGGTGCCAAACAGCGGCTGCTCGTCGGTTTGGTCGTAGGTAGTGCGGGCCGAAGAAGTGCCGGCGGCTGCCACTGTGCGCACGGTTTTGAAGATTTCGCCATCGGCCGAGCGCTCAATTACGAAGCTTTGGCTGTTTTTCTCCGAGGCCGTGACCCAGTGCAGGGCCACTCCCTGCCGGCTCGTAAGGCTGGCCGTGAAAATGACCAGCTCCACAGGCAGCGGGCGGCACGCCGGAACCAGGCCATCGCAGGCGCGTTGGTCGGCGTTGTTGCCGGCCTGCGGGCCAGGGCAGCCGGAAGGCTGGGTTTGCTGCGAGCAAATGGTGGTCACCAACGACGAAGCACAGTTCATGGCCAGCTGCTTGATGGCTCCGTTGCCGCCGAACACGCAGCCCACAATCCGCACAATGCCCGTGCCGCAGAGCTCGTTGCTGGCCGCGCCGCTGCTCACATCAACGCTGCCGTTGATGACGGCGCGGCTATTATCGGTCACGACCGAGTTGGCGAGCACCAGGTTGCAGTCGGTAGTCAGGGTAGTGGGTTGGCTGGGGCTTAAGGCATTGTCAATGAGCACGGAAGCTTTGTCGATTTTGAGCTGTGCCACGCGCAAGGTACTGCCCGGCGCAATGGTCAGCCAGGTATCGGCACGGTCGCCCGTGCCATCGCCCAAGGCCAGGTTGGTGCCCCCCACGAGCGAGCCTTGGCCGTTGATTGTCAGCGCTCCGTCTTTTCCGATGGCGTAGGGTACATCCAGCACCACGTTGAATCCCGAAATCACGATTTTAGCCGCGCTGCCCGAAGCCGGCGTGGCGCTGCAGCTGGCACTGCCCGCCACGGCCCACGTGCTGGCCGCCGAGAAAAGCCCGCTCTGCACGGCCGTGTAGGTGCATTGCGCGCTGGCGGCGCGGGGCAAAATGCTGCCCAAGGCAGCGGCCAGCAACGACAGGTAAAGAAACTGTTTCATGACAATGACGAGGATAAGTGAATAAAAAACCTCTTATTGTCATAATGTGTGCGCAAGAAAATTAATTCATTTATACAATTAATAATTTGAAAGTTTATATTTTATAGATATTCCAATTCATAAGCTCTCTGCTGAAATTAATGGCTGAAACAGGGTAAATCGCATTAATAGATATTATTTTATATTTTAGAGCTGATAAATTTTCATCGAAAAATGATGTACCCCATCCATCGCGTTTCGCTTAGCCCCAAGCCAATACCAGCGTGCCGGCCAGAATGAGCGCGGCCCCAACGGCCCCTTTCAGGCTCAGGGTTTCGCCCAGAAACGCTACGGCCAGCAGCAGCGACAGCGCTACGCTCAGCTTATCAACCGGGGCCACTTTGCTAACCGGCCCCAGCTTCAGGGCCCGGAAGTAACACAGCCACGAAGCCCCCGTGGCCAGCCCTGACAGCACCAGAAACAGCCACGTGCGCCCCGTGAGCGCCGGCAGGCCGGCGGTGGCCCCGCGCGCCAGGGCAATGCCCCAGGCCAGTAGCAGGATAACCACCGTGCGAATGGCCGTAGCCAAATCGGAATCGACGCCTTTGATGCCGATTTTGGCAAAAATGGCGGTGAGGGCCGCAAACACGGCCGAAAGCAGGGCGTAGGGAATCCAGGCAGCCATGAGATTGAGGAACAAGGATGAAAAAGAAAAGCGGGCCGCCCAGCCCAACCGGTGCGGCGGGCTTGCGTAGGCGGATGGTGGTACGCAGGCGGGCCCCAAACCGTCGGGCAAACGGCCCCGCTGGAATGCGCCCGGGAGCTTTTGGCCACTTTCCTGTTACCTTTTCAGCTATGCCCGATTCTGCCCCTGACTTCCGCCGGCCCGACCTGCTCCGTCTCGACTACGACACCTACCGGGCCCTGCCCGCGGTGGCCAACTCCGACCTCTCGCGCCTGCGCGATGCCCTGGAAGGCCGCGCTCCGCGCCCCCAAAGCAGTGCCAACGACGGCGCCCTGAACTTCGGCACCGCCTTTCACACGGCCCTGCTGGAGCCCGAGCAGTACGTGGCCGGCCTGCCCGGCCTGAACGATACGCTGGTGTGGTGGCTGGTGGAGGGCGTTCAGCTGGATGCCCGCCTGGCCGAGCTGCTGGCCCAAGGCACCCCTGAAGTAAGTGTGCTCTTCACCGAGCCCCAGACCGAAACGCTGTGCAAGCTGCGCGCCGACCTGGTGGTTGCCCAGCCCAACCAGCCGTTCACCATCATCGACTTTAAAACCACCAGCGCCCGCGATGCCGACCACTTCCTCTGGCAGTGCTCGGCCTACGACTACGACCGGCAGGCGGCCTTCTATACCGACGCGCTGCGGGCCGACCGGTTTCTGCTGGTGGGTGTGCAGAAAATTGAGCCGTTTGGCGTGTTCACCATTGAAGTGAGCGAGCAGCTGCTGGCCGAGGGCCGCCAGAAATACCAGCGCCTGCTACGCCTGCTGAAAGCACCCGCTACCGCGCCCGCCTACCGCGCCGAAGCCGTGCAGGCCGCCGTGGATGCCCTGGGGCTGGGCCCCGAAGCCGACTGATTGGCGTAAGCACTGCCGATGCTGGGCGCGAATTGCCGGCTCGACGACTTTGATGGAAAGCCGAAACCTGGGTGCTGCTGTCGCCTTGGTTTCGGCTTTATTCGCTTAAGGCCGGTGGGTGGCCTGCAAGGTGCGCGAACATATGGGATGGACCACGGCTGTCTGCGCACGCCGGTTTATCCATGTGCTTGAGCGGGCTGATTTTGTGATGGAAAATCGTGGCAGAATAATAAATATTTATTCCTAGCTATCAGGCAATTAAGTATAGTTTCAATTCTATGCAATCGGTAATGCAATCGATTGTACATGAATTTTGCTGGATGTAATTGTAGCTTTGCAGCGCCATCAATAGTGCTCTGAGGCAAATAATACCATTTCCTTTCCATTCAACTGCTCATGATGCAAACGTTTACTTCCTCTCTGGGGATGGCGGCCCTGCTATGCCTTAGCGCCGCCACCGCTAGCCACGCCCAATACACCTTTGCCGATGCGCCTACCACCGCTTCGGCCGGGCTGGGGGCCTACCGCCAGAACTTCGACGGGCTGGCCGGCACCAATACGTACTTTCAGAGTAACAACACGTTGCCGGGCGTGTATGCCCGCTACACCTTGAACGTGGTGGGCGGCGAATACGAGTCGTACCAGCGGGGCTGGGGCACTTCGGCCCGCCTTAGCCCCGACAACGGCTCGGAAGGAACGGCCAGCCAGTCGAGCGTGGACAACAACGGCACGGCGCACGGGCCGGCGTGGTACCACTTTGGCAGCGCCGGTAGCCCCGACCGCGCCCTGGGCGGCATTGCCGGCACCGCGACCTGGGACGGGCAGGGCTACGTGGGCATCCGCCTGAAGAACGGCTCGACCAAGGTGATTACCAACCTGGAGGTGGAGTATGCGATGGAACAGTGGTACAATTCGAGCCGCACCCAGGCCGCTACCGTCACGGTGGAATATCGGCGCAGCACGGCGGCCATTACATCCGTTTTCGATGGGCGCTGGACGGCCATTTCGGCGCTGAACGTGGCCGCGCCGTCGACTTCGGCCGCCATTGCGCCGCGCGATGGCAACGCCGCCACCAACCGCCGCGTGATGCACACCACCCTGAGCGGCCTGAACCTGCGCGTGGGCGAGGAAATCATGCTGCGCTTCGGCTACGCCTTCAACTCGGCCAGCAATGGCAATGGCTTGAGTATTGACGACGTGGTAATTACGCCCCAGACCAATATATTCTACTCGGCTGACGATGACAGTAAAAAGCTTGATTCGAAGTCGAGTTGGGGCACCAATACCGATGGCACGGGCACGGCTCCGGCCAACTTTGCGGCCGATAATTGCACCTATTATGTGCAATGCAAGAACAAGAAAGCCAAGCGCCTGACCAGCGGCACGACCTGGGTGATTACGGGCCTGAACTCGAAAATCATCGTGGGCGATGGCAGCAAAAAAAGCACGCTGTACGTGGGCCCGAACGATGATATCCAGGGCACCATTGATGTGAGCGACCAGGCCACGCTGGAAATCGAGCATCTGGCCAATACGCTCACGTTGGGTTCCTTGCACGACGGCAGCACGGTCGAATACATCAATGCGGGCACAATGGCGCAGCGCATCAGCGCCGGCAGCTACGGCAACCTGGCCCTGGCGGATGATGGCCCGCGCACCCTGGCCGGCCCGGTGCTGGTGCGCAGCGGCCTGGCCTACGAGAAGCCCGCCACGGCTTCGGTGCTGCTGAACAACTATGACCTGCAGCTGCAAAAGGACGCCGACTTCAGCGGCCCGGCCCGCACGGCCCCGCTGCTGGTGACGAACGGGACGGGCAGCCTGGTGCGCACCGTGTCGGGCGACGGCGTGGGCGTGCTGTTTCCGGTGGGGGCCAGCGCCACTTCGTACACGCCGGCCACGCTGAGCCAGAGCGGTAGCGGCCTGGAAGATGCCTACAGCGTGCGCGTAATTGATAATATGTACGCCAGCTACACGGCCGCTGGGATAGGTGTGGGCACTCCGATTACCAACCAGAACGTGAAGAAAACCTGGCTGGTAGAAGAAGAGGTGCCCGGCAACTCCAACGTGACAATGACGCTGCAATGGCCCGCCGCCGAAGCCGCCAGCAACTTCCTGAGCACCAAAGCCCACATCAGCCACTACACCAACGGCACTTGGGACACTACGCCGCTAGCCAGCGCCAGCGGAGCCGGCGCGGGAGCCAACAAGGTGTCGCGCGCGGGCATCAGAAGCTTCTCGCCGTTTGGGGTGTCGTCGCGCGCCAATCCGCTACCGGTCGAGCTCACGGCCTTCACGGCCCGGCGCGTCAGCGCAGCAGTGGCCTGCGCCTGGACCACGGCCAGCGAGCGCAACAGCCACGACTTTGCCGTGGAGCGCAGCCGCGATGGCGAAATATTTGAAACACTGGGCACTGTGGCGGCGGCCGGCACCAGCAGCAGCGCCACCGTGTATGGCTTCCGCGACCAGCAGCCGCTGCCGGGCCGGGCCTACTACCGCCTGCGCCAGACCGATGTGGACGGCGCGGTAGCTTACTCGCCGCTGGTGCTGGTAGCCGGCGCGGAGGTGGCGGCGCCTACGGTAGTGCCCAATCCCGGCACCGGCGCGTTTGCCCTGCTACTGCCCGAGGGGCTGGCCTTAACCGGCCCGGTGGTGGTGCGCAATGTGCTGGGAGCAGAGGTTCTGCGCCTACCGGCCGCCGCTACAGCCGACGCGGTGCGGTTTGAGCTGGGCGGGCAGCCGGCAGGGGTGTATTTGGTGCAGCTGGAAACGGCGGCCGGGCGTCGCTGCCTGCGGATTATCAAGCAATAACACCACGGCTGCGCAGCATTTTAAGTCAATACTTCCTTTCTTCTGCAAACAAAAAGACCCTTCTGTGCAAATAGAAGGGCCTTTTTGTTTGTAACAAAAAAACTTACTAATTAGTAAGTAAGTAGTATCTTTGGTGCATGATAACGAAAGCTGTTGCCATTCCTGCACTCGCTCCCGATACCCGCACGCGCATCCTCGACCTGGCCGAGACGCTATTGCTGGAGCGGGGTTTTAATGCGTTCAGCTACCAGCACCTGGCCCGGGAGCTGGGCGTGAAGCCCGCGGCCATTCACTACCACTTCCCCAGCAAAGACGACCTGGGCACGGCGCTGGTGGCGCGGCAGCTGCGCCGGCTGCGCAAGTGGCGCGGGCTGCCGCGCGTAACCAATCTGGGCCCCGTGCAGCAGCTCGATGCCCTGCTGGCCGTGTATGAGAACCACCTGGGCCAGGACCGCCGTGTGTGTTTGTTTGGGGCTCTGGCGGCCGATTTCCGAACCTTGCCCGCGCCCATGCAAGCGGAGCTGCGCACCTTCAACCGCGAGCTGACCGAATGGCTGGCGGAGGTGCTGGCCGTGGGCCGGGCCACCGGCACGCTGCGCTTTGTGGGCAGCCCTGCGGCAAAATCGGCGCAGGTGCTTACCACGCTGGCGGGTGCCCTACAGGTGGCCCGCGTACACGACGAAACCCCGTTTCAGGTAATAGTAGGCCAGCTGCGGCTGGAATTGCTGCCGTAGCGCCGGCAACAGAAACCGCTCACCTGCTGCCCCGCGCTTTACTATCCCTCACCGGCTGCGGCAACAATTGTTGCCCATCCTGACTCACCCAGTGCCATGACCAATACCTATTCGCCCGCCTATTGCCCCGAGGCCGATGAAGCGCAAGCTGCGCCGCCGGCCGTAGCTACCCGCTACCCCGAGCCGGCAGGCCTGCGCTGGGTGCGCTGGCAGCTGGGCGCGCTGTGGGCGGTGGCCCCGGCGCTGGGTTTCCGGCAGGCGTGGCGCGTGTTCACCACGCCGCGCCGCCTGCCCGCCAAAGCCTGGGAAGCGCCCGCGCTGGCCGATGCCCGCCGCCGCACCGTGGCCGCCGAAACCGGACTCATTGCCGTGTACGAGTGGGGACCGGAGGCTGCGCCGGCCGTGCTGCTGGTGCACGGCTGGGAGCACCGGGCCAGCTTCTGGCGGGCCTGGGTGGGGCCGCTGCTGGCCGCCGGCTACCGCGTGGTGGCCCTGGACGGGCCCGCGCACGGGGCCTCGGCCGGCCGCCGCACCACGCTCACCGATTTCGGCGGGGCGGTGCAGGCGGTGGTGAATACGCTGGGCGCGGTGCGCGCCATTGTGGCGCACTCGTTTGGGGCGGCCTCGGTGGCGGGGCTGCCGGTGCGGCTGCGGGCGGGGGCGGCGTTGCCCCGGCTGGTGCTCATCAGCGCGCCGGAGGGGCCGCGGGTGGTGGCCGAGCGGTTTGCCGATTTTCTGCATCTGCCCAAGGACCTGGTGCGGCGCTTCGCCAAGCACATCGAACGCAGCACGGGCCGGCCGGCCGATTCGTTTGCCGTGGCTGCCGCCGGACCGGGCACGAGGGCCGAACAGGTGTTGGTGCTGCACGACGAGGGCGACGAAATCATTCCCTTCGCCGAAGGGCGGCAGATTGCGGCCGCCTGGCCCGGGGCACGTCTGCACGCCACGCGCGGCCTGGGCCACAACCGGATTCTGCGCGATGCCGACGTTATTCAGTCGGCGGTAGCTTTTATCGGCTGAAAACGGCTTAAATATGGTCCAGGCCCTCGGCGGAGAGTTGGCGTAGCAAGTCGCGCAAGCCTTCCGCTTCACCAATGAGCTGTCCAACGTGCTGCACATACTCAGCCTCGGCCCGCAGGTCGCGCTTGAGCTGACGTAGTTCCAATTCCTGCTTCTTGCCGGTGCCGCTTAGCATGAAGCCCTGTGCGCCGTATTTCAGCTCGTTCATTTCCTGCTTCAGTTGGGTTTGCTGCTGGAGTAGGGCGCGGGTGTAGCGGGCCAGCACGTCGTCGGTTTCGGAATCGGCGGGGCCGGTTTCGGCCAGCAGCTGCAGTAGCGTGTAAAGGTCGTCGGCCTCATAGGCCTCGGTGATGCGCTGCATCTGGGCCGTTTTGGCGGCTTGTTTTTCGGGGTCGCGCTCCAGGTCGGGGTGGTGCACGCGGGCCAGCTGCCGGTAGATGGTTTTGGCGTTGGATTCGAGCTGCTGTTGGTCGGCCTGCGCGGCAGCTTCCTCTTTGCGCTGGGCCTTGGTTTTGCGGCGGGCGCGGGCCGCGGCGGCGGCTTGCTCGTGGGGCGGCAGGCTGGGGTCGGGGATGAAGGCTGGCTCGGTGGTTGAGACTTTCGATGCCTCGGGCTCCGGCCCAAAAGCCTCCTGGCGCGGCCCCCCGGCCGGCGCGTATTTGCGAATGATTTCGCCCTCGTCCTCGCCAAACCGGTTTTCCAGCGTGCGCGCATTGCCCAGCAGCAAGGCCGTAATCTGCTGTTCCTCCAGGCGGCTGAAGTAGCTTATCAGCAGTGCTTCTTCCAACGCCGGGTATAGCGCGTGGCGGGCATCCACCACGGCCGTGGCGGCCGGCCCCACCTGCTGCCAGTAGCGCCGCCGGGCTTCGGCCTGTTCGGCGCGCAGGTCGCGCAGCCGCTCGCGCAGGTTTTCCACGTCCAGAATGGCCTGCCGGAAAGCCTGTTGCGCCGGTGTGCCCGCCGGTTGTTCATCGGTACGAACCGGGACAGTAATACGGTTGGGATGCGCGGAATCGGGGTTATTCATCACGAGCAAAGGTACGGGTAGCGTGCGGGGGGAACCCCTACGGCCACAGCTCAAATGCCACCCGAAACGTGTTGCAGTGCGCGTCCACGATGTCGGCCAGCTTTTCGGAATAGCCCCCGCCCATGCTCACGGCTACCGGCAGCCCCCGGGCGCGGCACAGGCCCAGCACCAGCTCATCGCGCTGCCGGCAGCCGGCGGGCGTGAGGGCCAGCTTGCCCAGCTTATCGGTGGCCAGCACATCCACGCCGGCCTGGTAGAAAATGAAATCGGGCTTTACCTGCTCCACCAGCGGCTCCAGCGTGGCCGATAGCTGCGCCAGATATGCCGCATCGCCGGTGCCCAGCGCCAGCGGAAGGTCCAGGTCCGACTGCTCCTTGCGCAGCGGGTAGTTGGCCCCGGCGTGCATTGAAAACGTGAACACGCGCGGCTCGTCGCGGAAAATGGCGGCCGTGCCATCGCCCTGGTGCACGTCCAAATCTACAATCAAAACCTGTTTCGCCAGCCCGTGCGCCAGCAGGTGCGCGGCGGCAATGGCCTGGTCGTTCAGCACGCAGAAGCCCTCGCCCCGGTCGGCAAAGGCGTGGTGGGTGCCGCCGGCCAGGTTGAGGCCAATGCCGTCGCGCAAGGCATTCAGGGCCGAATGCAGAGTACCCGCGCTGCTGCTCAGCGAGCGCCGCACCAGCTGCGGGCTTTGCGGCAGGCCCAGGTTGCGCACCTCGCGGGGCGTGAGCTGCAGGTCGCGCACACGGTGCCAGTAGGCGGCAGTGTGCACGCGCAGCACGTCCTCTTCGGCGCAGAGGCCGGGCTCGTAGAAATCGGCCGGCTCGGCAATGCCCTGCCATAGCAGCTGCTCCCGAATCAGGGCGTATTTGGCGATGGGGAAGCGGTGGCCGGCAGGCAGGTCGAGCGTATAATGGTCGGAAGTGGCGAGGCGGGGCATATGCCGCAGGTACTGTGAATTGGGGCGGGATGTTTTAAGAAACGTAAACCGCGGTTCATGCTTCGCTGCGCGTTGCATGACGTTCTATTGTGTTCTTTTTGTAATTGTAATGCGCTCCAGAAAATATTTATTAATTATTTTCAAAAATTATTTGCGCAATTAAAATTAATATCCAACCTTTGTCACACCAAAAGCAAACAACCATGTACCGCCACCTGATATTCACCAGCAATTCGGATAAGATGCAGCCAGAACGGCTGTCTCCGCTCGGTACGTTTGCCTGATTTCAGCCCCCGCTGAAGCCTGACACCGCCCGAGCCCATAACGCTCGGGTTTTTTGTTTTTAGCCGGTTTCCAACCGCTTAGCTCATTCAACCCATGCTCCATATCCGCCCCAGTTACCTGCTCCAGCAGTTTTCGAAACGGCCCGATTGCGGCTGGTCGAACCTGTGCGGTCGTGCTTTTCTTCTTTGTCGAAAACGTCGGTAGTACCGGCGTAGACTTTGAGAATTAGAAAAGCCCGGCCCCAAAAAGCCGGGCTTTTTCGTGTCATTAATTTCCAAATAAAATTGATTTTTATTTGAACAGGAGAGGTGCGTCTAATTCAAAATAATTAATTCCTGCGTTTGCGTTTTTCGTGAATTAATTAATGCCTCGGCTCTAAAAAACTTCCGTTTTCACTTCCTGATTCCCACACTATGCGCTTCAACTTCTTCTCCCGAAATACTGCTCCCACGGTAAACCACGAAGGCGCACCCGCCTTCATGCTTACGCCCCAGGTAGAACTGTACGCCGCCGTGGCCACCGCCGCGCTTAGCGACCAGTTCTATGAAGCTGCCGACACACGCCTGCAGCGCCTGCGGGACTTGGTGGCCAAAAATGAGCCGCTGTTTGTGGCGCAATTGGCGGTGTATGCCCGAGAAAGCCTGCATTTGCGCTCGGTGCCACTGGTGCTGTGTGTGGAGCTGGCCCGCCTGCACCGCGGCGACAGCCTCGTGAGCCGCCTGGTGGCCCGTGTGGTGCAGCGGCCCGACGAAATCACGGAGTTGCTGGCGTTCTACGCCCAGGCCAACGCCCGGAGCGGGACCAAAATCCTCAACCGCCTCTCCAAACAGCTGCAAAAAGGCTTGGCCCTCAGCTTCAACCGCTTCGACGGCTACCAGCTGGCCAAGTACGACCGCGACGGGGCGGTGCGCCTGCGCGATGCCCTCTTCTTAGTGCACCCCCAGGCCAAAGATGAAGCCCAGCAAGCCCTCTTCGACCAGCTGGTGCGCGGCGAGTTGCCGACGCCCTACACCTGGGAAACCGAGCTGTCGGCGGTAGGGCAGGGAACCTACGCCACCGATGAGGACCGGCAAACGGCCGTCCGCCAAACCTGGGAAACGCTCATTGGCAGCGGCAAGCTGGGCTACATGGCTTTGCTCCGCAACCTGCGCAACATCCTCGAAGCCAACGTATCGGACCAGACGATGGAGCGGGTATGCGACATCTTGGCCGACCGGTTTGCGGTAGCGCGCAGCAAGCAGCTGCCGTTTCGCTTCCTGGCCGCCTACCGCGAGGTGAAAGCCTTGCCAAGCGGCCATGTTGCGGGCGTGTTGGCGGCGCTGGAAACGGCCATTGCGCACAGCGCCGTGAACCTGCGTGGTTTCGGGCCCGACACCCGCGTGGTGGTGGCCTGCGACGTGTCCAGCTCCATGCAAAAGGCCATTTCGGCCCGCAGCAAAGTGCTGCTCTACGACGTGAGCCTCGTGCTGGGCATGCTGCTCCAGAGCCGTTGCCAGAACGTCATCACCGGCATGTTCGGCGATACGTGGAAGCGCATCAGCATGGCCCGGGGGCCAGTGCTGCGCAACGTGGAAGAATTCTACCAGCGCGAAGGCGAAGTGGGCTATTCCACCAACGGGCACCTGGTAATCAAGGACCTGCGAATGCGCGCCGAAGCCGTGGACAAGGTGATGATTTTCACCGACGTGCAGCTGTGGAACAGCACCGGCGACGGTGGCACGCTGGCCCAGGAATGGGCGCAGTACCGCCGCGTGGTGGCCCCCAACGCCCGCCTCTACCTCTTCGACCTAGCCGGGCACGGCACCGTGCCGCTGGAGGTGCGCCCCGAAACGGGCGTGGCCCTCATCGCCGGCTGGTCCGATAAGGTGTTCGACGTGCTGAGCGCGCTGGATAACGGCGGCTCGGCCCTGACGGAAATCGAGAAAATTGAATTGTAGAACGTCATGCAGAGCGCAGCGAAGCATCTCGCGTGGGGTAATAATCAATAAAACCCAACGACTGAATTAGTGGCGGCACGCGAGATGCTTCGCTACGCTCTGCATGACGAACTAACTGACCAACGAAACCCGGCCGGGCAATAAAGCGGAACCCCCGGCCGCCCCAGAAATAAACCGGTGCCGTAGCTGCGCCCTACTTCGTACTGAAAAAACGCCAGAAGCTTAAGTGCTTCGCTGTGCCACGGGCACAGTATCGTGGGTTCAGCGACTGTAGCCCGGTTTTAGCGGCCTGAGTTGGGTGCCGTAGACGGGCGCTACTTCGTGGTAAAGTTTTCGGGTGGAATTCATTCCATCTCGCGGGTTCGAATCCCGTCTTCGCTTCGGGCGGAGGACGAAAACATTGCGCCCGTCGCCTGTTGCCCCAGCTTATTTATTTTTTGAATGGCAATTATACCCACCCCGGGAATAACATTTTTCAATAACAAAGCGGCCGTTATTCCCGGGCCGCTGCCCACTAAATTCTGCCTTTTGCCATGAACCCCACTACTCTAAATCGCGACGTTCGTACCCGCATTGCCCTCAGCACGCTGGCCGCGCTGGAGCAGGGCGGCTACCAGACCGCCGCCGGCCAACCCATTTCGTTGGCAGCTATGCAGCGCGCCGCCGAAACTGGCAGCCAGCTTTACCGCCCCGCCGATGCCGCCGAGCTTCTGCAAGAGTTCGACAAGCCGTTCGGGGCCCCGGCCGAAGTGCGTGTGTACCACGCCACCACGCAGGAAGCGGCTGCCGCGCTAGTCTCGGCTGGGGGCCGGGTGGGCTGCCTGAACTTTGCCTCAGCCCGCAACCCGGGCGGCGGTTTCCTGGGCGGCAGCCAGGCGCAGGAGGAAAGCCTGGCGCGCTCGTCGGGCCTCTACCCGTGCCTGACGCAGTTCCGGGAAATGTATGCCCACAACGCCCGGCCCGACAGCACCGGCCTCTACAGCGACTACTTCAGCTATGCGCCGGGCGTGCCGGTATTTCGCGGCGAGGCCGGGGAGTGGCTGGCGGAACCTTTTCAGGTGGACATCATCACGGCGCCGGCCGTGAACGCCGGGGCACTGCAACGCAACAGCCCCGAACTGCTGCTGGAATTGGTGCCCACCATGCGCCGCCGCATCCGGTTGGTGCTAGCTGCGGCGGCCCGCCACGCCATCGACAGTTTGGTTCTGGGGGCCTGGGGCTGCGGCGTGTTCGCCAACGACCCGGCCCAGATAGCCGAGCTGTTTGCCGAAGCCCTGGCCGAGCCGAACATCCGGGGCCGGTTCCGCCGAATCGACTTTGCGGTGTTCGACCCCAAGCCGCCGCAAGCCACGCTCCAGGCTTTCGAGCGCATACTAAAACCTTTTTTGTAACCGTTTAACCCCTAATTCTATTTGCCGAAATGAGGAAGACGGCTGCCCACTTGGGGCAGTCGACGACCGGGACGGCGCCACTGCGGTGGCCCGTCCCACCCCGGCAGCATCCGCATGGTTCAGGTGCCGTAGACGGGCGTTACTTCGTTGGTTGAAATCTGACTGTTAATCAGAGATATTGGGTTCGATTCCCCCTCCGCAGCCTCGGCTGCGGTTGACACGCCCGCCGCTTGTTGCCCTGAATTTTTCGGGATTTAAGTTAAAAAACACGTTTCCGGATGGGTGCCGTAGCCGGGCCTTTCTTCGCTCCAAATCAGGGGATGGCCGCGGGTTCGACTCCCGAAGTGCTGCCGCGAGGCGGCGCGACCGCGCATTGGTAGGGCCGCCCCAACTGGCCCGGCGCCTGTTGCCCCAGCCGGAAACAAAACCTTGCATTGGGTGCCGTAGGTAGGTGATACTTCGGGACTTAGTTCTGTCAAGAGGTGCGGGTTCGAGTCCCGTCTCGCAGCGTCGAAACTGCGAGTGGCGAAATTGGTAGACGCGCTATTTAATAGACACCTGCCGCTTTTTGCCCCAATGCATTGACTTTCAAAACCTGTCCGGGTGTCGTAGCCCGGCCATACTTCGCACTTTTAATGCCCGGGTCGCGGGTTCGAACCCCGCCGGCAGCTGCGTAAGCGGCGGCCGTAGCTCAGCTGGTAGAGCAGGATATGAAGGCCGGGCGCTGGTTGCCCCGGATAGGTTTTGATTAAAATAAGAACGAGGTAGAGGCGCATATTTGCGTCTCGTCGTCCGCGCCAAGCGGCTAATATCATTTGGCCAAACTGTTCAACGTGGAGACGCGAAGTGTCGCGTCTCTACATCCCACAACCGGATGCCGTAGTCTCGCGCTACTTCGACCTGTCACGTCGGCCCTTATGGGCCAATACGCGGGGCGTTTGTTGCTCCGGTTTTTTTTGAATAAGACGGGCTGGTGCCGTAGCACCGCCATACTTCGGACTATGCGGCCGCCGGTTCGATTCCGGCCCGTGGGTTTCGGCTCGCGGTAGCTCAGTCGGTAGAGCACATATGGGGGCGGTGCGCCCTGTTGCCCGGCCCGTTTTATTTCTTTTTCATCATCAACGACTGCGGCCCAACTAAGCGCCTCAACCTCGTGCATTAACCATTCTTATGGCCTCACAACTACGCGGCAATGACCTCCGAAACCTCGGTTTCCCGGAGGGCCGCGCCATCGGGCTCGCGCTGGCACAATTGCAGCGCAAGCACCTCAAGAGACTCTCTCAAACCGACCAGCTGGCCCTGCTCGGCCAACTTCTCGCCAACCCTAACGACTACCTCACCCACCTCGACTGGAGCCACACGGCCGCAGCCCTGCTGCCCCCGCCCAACCGCCACATCGGCCTGGTGGAGCGCAAGGAGTACGCCGTATTCGGGGCCGAATACATCGAGCCAGGCGCCATTCACCAGATGGAAACGGCCATGAAGCTGCCCGTGACCGTGGCCGGCGCGCTCATGCCCGACGCCCACCACGGCTACGGCCTGCCCATCGGCGGCGTGTTGGCAACGGATAATGCCGTGATTCCCTACGCCGTGGGCGTCGACATCGGCTGCCGCATGGCCTTGTCGGTGTTCGACTTGCCGCCCAAATACCTGTCTCAGCGCACCCAGGAGCTACGCAGCCTGCTGCTTGAAAATACCCGTTTCGGCTCCGGCCGGGGCTGGGAGCGGGGCCAGCGCCTCGACCACGCCGTGCTCGACCGGTCCGAGTTTCAGGAAATCCCTTTCCTGAAAAACAAGCTCGATAAAGCCGCCGAGCAGGTCGGCACTTCCGGCTCCGGCAACCACTTTGTGGAATTCGGCATTGTCGAAATCACCGACGTGGAAAACGAGCTGGGCGTGCCCGTGGGCCAGTACCTGGGCGTGCTCTCGCACTCCGGCTCGCGGGGCCTGGGGGCGGGCATTGCCGAGCGCTACACCAAGCTCGCCAAGGACGTATGCCAGCTGCCCGGCGAAGCCCAGCACCTCGCCTGGCTTGGCCTCGACACCGAAGCCGGCCAGGAATACTGGGCCGCCATGACGCTGGCTGGCGACTACGCCTCGGCCTGCCACGAGCAGATTCACCGCCGCCTGGCCAAAGCCCTCGGCGAAAAGCCCCTGGCGAAAGTGGAAAACCACCACAACTTCGCCTGGAAAGAGCGCCTGGCCGATGGCCGTGAGGTCATCACCCATCGCAAGGGGGCCACGCCGGCTGGCGCGGGCGTGCTGGGCATCATCCCCGGCTCGATGACGGCGCCCGGCTTCATCGTGCGCGGCCGGGGCGTGGCCGAGTCGTTGTCCTCCGCTTCGCATGGGGCGGGCCGGCTCATGTCGCGCACCCGCGCCAAGGCCGAGCTGGGCGAAGGCCAGGTGCGCAAGTACCTCGCCGACCACGGCATCGAGCTCATCGGCGGCGGGCTCGACGAAGCGCCCCAGGCCTACAAGGACATCCGCGCCGTGATGGCCAGCCAGCGCGAACTGGTGGATGTGCTGGGCTCCTTCACCCCGAAAATCGTGCGAATGGATGGCGCGTAAAAACCGCGGCCGGTCCTAAATCCGACTGCCCCCCGCGCTTCGTACATGCGAGCGTGTCTCCACAGGGGACAGTTGTTTTCATAGCTCGGAAAGCCTCTTGCCTTTGGCAGGAGGTTTTTTTTATGCGTTGGCTTTTGAGAATAAAGCGCACAAAAAAGCCTCCGCTAGGCAAGCGGAGGCTTTTCGCATTGGCCCGAAGTGTTTGGTTCGGGCCAAATCTATTCTGACTTACTGCACCACGAGGCGTTTGGCTACGAGGCCCACGGCCGTGCGGGCCTGCACCGAGTACACGCCGGTAGCCAGCCCGTTCAGGGGCAGTTCCAGCGTTTCCGCCGAGCCAGCGGCCAGGGTGCGGGTAAGCACCGTGCGGCCCAGGTTATCAACCACCGAAACGGTGGTGGCAGCCGTGCCACGCAGGGCCATCGGCAGTAGCAGCGTGGCGGTGCCGTGGGCCGGGTTGGGGTACACGCTGGCCAGTTGGGCCAGGGCGGCCGGGGCCGTGGCCAGTGCGCGGGGCTGGTTGCTGAACAGTACGGCGTAGCGGCCGCCGGCAGAAGCATTGGCCGTCAGGTTCAGGCTGATGCTGGGCGTGGTGCCCAGGTCGGTGTAAGTGCCGGTGAGGCCATCGCGCAGGTAGGCGCGGTAGCCGTTGGGCAGGTTCGCCAAATTATCGACGGCCAGAGTGTAGGTGCCGGCGGCGCTGGCAGCCAATTGCAGAGGCAGCAGTACGTCGGCGCCGGTCAGCAAGGGCTGGCCGTTGATGGACAGCTGCTCGGCGGTCGGTGTTTCGGTAGCCAGCAGCAGGCCGCTGGGGGCGCCCAGGCTGCGGGCATCAAAGGCGCGGTCAAAGCTGGTAGTGGCCCCGGCTTCGAAGTACATCACGGTCTGGGTGCGGTTGGTGCCGTTGCTCAGGACCAGCGTAAGCTGGGTGCGCGAGTCGGCGGTGCCGCGCTGGAAGGGGGTGCTGTTGGGCGTGGTCAGGCGGTCAGCGTTGGCGAAGCTGATGCTGCCCGTGGTCTGGCCCGCCAGCACCCGCACAAAGAAGCCCTGGCCCAGCGGCAGCACGTTGGTGCCGGAGTTGGTGGTCTGGCCGTTCACGTAGCTGGTGTAGTTGCCGGCGTACTGGCCGGTGCTTTTGAACACGTACAGGGCATTCTCAATGTTCGTGGCGCGGCCGGCGGCAATTACTTTGCTCCAGTCGAGGGGCGAAGGGTAGGGGTTGCCGCGCAGCTGCCAGCCACTTTCGGTCTGGGCGCCGCGGGTGAGGGTGGGCGTGGTGAGCGGGCCATTGTTCAGCGTACCCACAAAATCCACCGTTTCGGTGCCGGGAATGTTTACCGTGTAGCCGCGCGTCACTTCGAGGGCATCGCCCAGCGTAGTGGGCGAGAAGTAGCCCTTGTCGAAATCAACCGTGCGGGGCGAATTGCCGCTGGTGGTGATGCGGCTTTCCTCAAAGCCAAACACCGTGGGGAAAAGCGTAACCGAACTGCCCACCGAGTTATACTGCGGATTTACCACGGGCGTAAAGGTGGCCGTGCTCAGGTCGGCCACCGTCGAGTTGGCCACTGGCGACGAATAGTGGCGGTAGCCGCGCCCGGCGTTGAGGCTGGGGTCGATGTAGCGCTGCACGGTAGCCGTGCCATTCACTGCGCCGCCCGAGTTATCGACCAGCGCTGTGCCCGCCGCCGACGACAGCAACGTCAGCATCTGGCCTCCGGTGTTCAGGTTGCCGCTTTGCAGGCGCACCACGCCGGCCACGGCCACGGCCTGGCTCAGCGTCACGTTGGCAGTATTCAGCACGCCCAGGTTCAGCACCTGCGCGGGCAGGCCCGAACCAGTTACCTGCGCTACGGTGCCATTGTAGAGGTAGCTGGCCTGCGGGCTGAACGTGCGCGTGCCCGATACCTGCACGGCTCCCACCGCGCCGCTGGTGGCAATGCCCGCCGCGTCGCAGATAGCAATAGCGCCACCGGCCTGCAGGTCGAAATTGCCCCCGCCGGTTATCAATTGGCAATTCTGGATAAGCGAGCCGCCCGACTGCACGGCCAGCGTGCCGCTCACCGTCAGGGTACCGCTCAGCGTGGCTACGCCGTTGGGTCCCTGAATAGTGACGTTGCGGTAGCTGCCCTGCACGAGCTGCGGACTGCTCACCAACAAGTCCTGCGAAGTGCCCTGGCCGCTGAAGTTGATAACGTAAGGGTTATTCGTCTGGCTGTTGTTGGCAATGCTCACCGAGCCGGTGTTGGGGCCAACGGCCGTAGGCGAGAACGTGACGCTGAACGTGGCCGTGCCGCCCGGGGCCACGCTGGTCGGGGCGGCACCGCTCAGGGCATACGGCCCCGTGAAGGTGAAGGCCCCCAGCGTCAGCGCATCCGTCGTGCTGCCGTTGCTGATGGTGAACGAAACCGGGGCTGAAGTGCTGCCCTGCTGCGTACTGGCAAAGCCCATAAAGGTGCCGCCGTTGGTAATGCCGGTGCCGCCCTGGCTCACGGCAATCTGCGGGTTCGGCGTGGCAGGCTGGCCGGTGCCGGTCAGGTTCACGGTGTAGGCCGCGCCGTTGGTGGCGTTAGAATTAATCACCAGTGTGCCATTGCGCGTGCCGGTAAGGGTAGGTGTAAAAGTCACATTCACGGTGGCCGTGCCGCCGGCGGGCACCGTGGTTGGGGCCGTGCCGCTCACGGCATAGTCGCCGGTAGTGGTGATGCTGCCAATCGTAAGCGGGTCCGTGCCGCCGTTGGTCAGCGTGAAGGCCACGGCCGGGCTGGTGGTGTTCAGGGTCTGGTTGCCGAAGCTGTAGGCGGTGCCGCCGCTGGGGTAGCTGGTGCCGCCTTGGCTCACGGCCAGGGTAGCGGCCGCAACACTGGTGGTGAAGGTGACGGTGGCCGGGCCGGTGGTACCGCTTGGGCAGGTGGTGGTGATGCTAACTGTGTAGCTGGTGTTCGGCATCAGGCCCGTGAAGCTGGCCGAAGTAGCCGTGCCGGGCAGGGTTTGCGTAGCCGTGCCCGGTGCAATCGTCACGTTATAGCTCGTGGCCGAGGTGTTGCCCGTGAACGAAACCGTGGCCGACGTACTGGTAATATTGCTTGCCGCCAAGTTGGTAGGCGCCGCGCAGGGCTGCGTTACCCTAAACGTAGCCGGGGCCGAGGGCGTACCCGGAAACGGTGGGTTGGTCACCGTCACATTGTAAATACCTTCCGTGGCCAGGTCGGCAGTGGTCAGAACCGCCGTTAGCTGCGTGGCCGATACGTAGGTCGTCGTTCGGTCCGAACCTTTGAACTGAACCGTGGTCCCGTTCACGAAGCCCGTGCCGTTCACGGTCAGCGTCAGGCCCGGCGTGTTCACTTCGGCCGAAGGGGGTACCAGGCTGATGATGGTGGGCGTGGGGGCTACTGCGATGGACAGCAGACTAAACGGCGTATTTGAGACAGCCGGTACCAGGGTGCGCTTCCTGCTGCCGTAACCGACGGTATTGGGGTTGCTGGGGTCGGACGGGCTGGTGGCGCTGGCGGGCAGCGACAAATCGTAAAGGTTGCTGCTCGAAAGGCCGGAACCGTTGGGAGCCGTCAGCTCCAGCAAATAACCTTTGTTATATGTACCAGCCCAGAAAATATCAATATTAATGCGAGCCGCTGCGTCAATGCCGTAGAACGCACTGCCGCTGCCGCTGCCGGAGCCCAGCCGGATGGGAGCCTGCGTATTGAGCGTACCGTCATTGGGCGGCGACTGCGTCGACAGAATACCGGAGGGAGCCGTAGCGTCGTCCTTGTTCTCGGCATCATAGAGAATGGTGCTGGTAGCACCGGCAAACGGATTGGTGTATGCCGCGCCACCTACCCGGGGGTTGAGCCCGGCATTAGGGTCGCCGGCGGCGTAGGCCAGCGGGCCGTCTACGCGGCTAGTAGTTACCACCAACCCTGTTACGGGGCTAACCCGGTAGTTGGCATCGTTGGAGCTGACCACCCGCGCGAGGTCAGCTACCGGGTTGAAATCGAAGCCAATGCGTTCCGTGGCGTCGCCCAGCGCCAAGGTAATCGGGGTGGCGCTCACGGCCACGGCTACGGCTGTTTTGGGGTCCAGCGTGTAGAGTTGCGCGTTGCCAGTCGCCAGCGCGGGGTCGTATCCCAAGGCATATAGTTGGCCGGTGAGGGGACGAAAATCAATGCCCACCAGTTTTTGGTTGCCGACGAGACCGGTAATGCGAATCGGAAAGGCGACCGGGCTGCCAAATGCTGGGTCGAAGGCCGCCAGCCCTTGGTCGCCTGCCACTCCACCCGGGGGATAATAAAAGTTCGGCGCTACATCTTTAACCAGCGTACCCAGGCCGTAAATAACGGTCTGGGATTTGGCAGTCAAGCTGCTGATTATAAATCCGATAATTAGCGCAAAGCCAGCCATTCGGCTAAGTCGCCGGCTCGTAGCCAGCAGCGGCAGTAAGCGTGTGTACATACGAATAAAGGGTAAGTGAAAAAGGGTCAGACAACTATCAAATGGCCGGTTACAAAGCCGCTTTCGCGGCTCATACGTTAATTGGGCATTTAGGGGATGAAATTCGGGTAAAACATATCCGGTATAGGCCCTGTAGCGCGCGGCTCGCCAGCACAGCATTCACGTAGGTGTATCCATTGCCAACTAATGCCTGCTTCGGGCATTAGCTCATTACCCGCACCACATCGCCCACCCGAATGATGCCGCCCTGCGCAATGTGCGCCGTGAGGCCGCCGTGGCCGCGCATGGCGTTGTAGCCGCCGGGCCCTAGTTCCTCCTCCATGCGCGAGCAGGGGTGGCACTCGCCGGTAATATCGAGAATAACCTCGTCGCCAATACGAATCTGCCGGTTTTTCAGCGCCAGCAGGTTCAGGCCACCTACTACCAGGTTGCGGCGCAGGCGGGCAGGGTCGAGCGGCGCATCCAGCCCCAGGTAGCCCGCCACCGCCGCCAGGTGCTCGTGCTGAATGAGCGTGACCTGCCGCTTACCGCCGGCCTTGGGCCGGGCGTGGTCGCCGAGCATATGCGAGTCGGTTTTCAATTCCGCCTCGGGCACCGACACCAGCGGCTCGCGGCGCACCGGGCGCTGGCCAATCCATTCCAGGCGGCCGGTTTGGGGCAGGGTAGCCAGCAAGCGCGCCACCGTCGATTTATCGTCGCCAAAAAAAGGGAAGGGCATTTCTATTGGGTTTTGGTTTTTTGTTTAATGAATGCTGGCTGCTCGGCGGCGGTTCTTTACCGGTCAGCATTGGCCTGGGCCAGAAGTGCCTGACGAAAAACCAACGACCAAAAACCAATGAACTCACAGCTCATCGGTGGTGCCAAAGCCCGTGCGAATTTCGGGGTGCCCAATCTGGCCGCCGAGGTTGCCGGCCCGGGCCAGCAGGCCGAAGCTGAGCAGTGTAGCTGCCAGCGCCACCAAGGCCAGCAGTCGAGCTTTGGGCGACTGACTTTTCAGCAGCAGTAGTCCGAATAGCGCCAGCGCCGCCGCGCCCTCCAGCGCCCAAAAGCCCAGCTCGGCCGCTTCTTCGTGGTTGTGGATGAGCGCCCGGCTCACGCGGGGTAGCTTTTGCGCAACAGTCGCTGCGCCTTCGCCCGTGAACTGGGCCGGCAGGCACAGCAGGCCGGCCGCCAGCACGGCCACCAGGCCGGCTTTGGTTAGGGTCGGGTTGGATTTGAGCACGCCAACGGCCAGCAGCGCGGTGGCAAACAAGCTGCCCATGATGGGCAAGTGGTTGACAATAAGGTGCAGGTGAGCTTGATTCATGCCGGAAAATGAGGTGGCCGCCGAAACTGCCAAAGCAGGCTGCAAAGCTACTCCGGCCCCGACCGGCTAGCCTGCTCGCGCAACCTTTGGCCCGGGCCGCGACTCTGTGTTTTTAATGAACTGCCAGCTGGCTAAAATCGTTGTCATGATAGCTCCGAAAATAGCTTGGTTCGAGTCCGGCCGCAATGAAATCCGGTATGCTTTCGTTGCGAAATTCCTGCTGGCAAGCGGGGCCTTTTACGCGGTATTAATTGCCGAATCAAACCTGCAGAGCCGCATTTCTGGCACTGCGATTGTCTTGTTGCTGAATTAGTAGTCATTCCTTTATCGTCTTTCTGCTATGGCTTTCTTCCCTCAATTCATCACGCGGTTAGCGGCTCCGCTGTTGCTCGCGCTGCCACTGGCGCTGGTGGCTCCCGCGCAGGCCCAGACGGCTCCGGCGCCCACCGATGTCATCCGCGAAATTACCGATGCCGTGGGCCTCAAAGCCCGCTTCGAGCTGCGTGCTACCCGCGAAGTCGACAACGCTGCCGCCGTGGTATACAACGGCAAGCGTTTCCTGCTCTACAACCCCGCGTTCCTGAGCTCGGTGAACCGCGCCGGCCACACCGACTGGGCCGGCATCAGCATCCTGGCCCATGAAATGGGCCATCACCTCAACGGCCACACGCTGCGCGCCGGCGGCTCGCAGCCCGCCGATGAGCTGGAAGCCGACGAATTCTCGGGCTTCGTGCTGCGCAAGCTGGGAGCCAGCCTGGCCCAGGCGCAGGCCGCCATGGCTACCGTGCCTGATGCCGAGGGCTCATCCACGCACCCCGGCCGCACGCCGCGCCTGGCGGCCATCAGCCAGGGCTGGCAGCGGGCCAGCGAGCAACTGGTGGCCAGCGCCCGTGCCGCTGCGCCTTCGGCCACGCCGGCCGTGGTGGCTGTGGCCCGGCCCGCCGCGCCGGTTTACGACAACGAGGAAGTGGCCGACCTGCCCACGGCGGCCTCCGCCTCGCCCAGCCGCGAGATGGTGGCCATCAGCCAGCGCAGCGGCGACGCGGTGCGCCTCGTGGGGCAACTTACCTTCCGCAACGACCCCAGCCAGCGCTACTACCTCACCAACGCCCTGAAAGTGGTGCACGTGGACGAAGATGATAACGCCGAAGTGGTGGGCCGCGTGACGCGCACCGACAGCCAGGCGTTTCCCTTCGTGCTCACCGATGCCCAGCAGCGCCGCCTCTTCATTACCGAGCGGGGCGACGTATACGACAAAGCTGGCCAGCGCGTAGCCAAGCTGCACGACACGATGTAAGCCGTCATCTCTAGAAAAAAGCCGGTTCGCACACTAGCGGGCCGGCTTTTTTGTGCGCTGATTGGTTTAGTTCTGGCTGGCCGTCGTTCCTTCGTGGTCGGCTTTCCCATCTTACCGTTCCCAAACGCATGTCCCAATTGCCTTTTCTGCTCGTCGATGCGTTCACCACCGAGCCCCTGCGCGGCAACCCCTGCGCCGTGGTGCTCGATGCTGATGACTTCGAACCTGAACTGCGCCAGCGCCTAGCTCGCGAGTTCAACCAGTCGGAAACGGCGTTTGTGAACCGCGCCGCGCCGGGCAGTACTGAATTCACGGTGCGCTTCTTCACGCCGGCCGAAGAAATTCCGCTGGCCGGGCACCCCACTATTGCCACCGTTACGGGGCTGTTGCAGGCGGGCCGGGTGGCGCTGCCCGCAACTGGCGCTGCCCTTACGCTTACGCTGCACTTATTGCACGGCCCCATTCGCGTCGATGTGCTGCCGGGCGCGGCCGGTGGCCCCGCGCTGGTCTGGATGACGCAGCGCCCGCCTGTTTTCGGCGCCACGCACGCGCCGGAAGCCGTGCTGCCGCTCTTTGGCCTCACGCCCGACGACCTGCTGCCCGGCGCGCCCATCCAAACGGTGAGCACCGGTACGCCGCAGCTCATGATTCTGCTGCGCGACCACGCCGCCCTGCGCCGCGCCCACGTGGCCGATGCCGCCGCCCTGGGCCGCTACCGCGCCGAAAGCGACTTTTTCAGCCCCCACCTGTTTTGCCTGGGCGGCGCAACGGAGCAAGGGCACACCTTCGCCCGCCACTTCGGCACCCCGCCCGATGTGTCTGAAGACCCCGTGACGGGCTCGGCCACCGGCGGCATGGCGGCCTACCTCTGGCACCACGGCTACATCAATTCGCCCGAGTTCATTGCCGAGCAGGGCCACGACATGGGCCGCGCCGGCGCGGTGCAGGTGCGCGTGCACGGTGAGCGCGAGGCCATTGCGTCGGTGCAGATTGGCGGCACTGGCGTGGTGGTACTGGAAGGCGGATTGCGCGCGGATTTATAGGTGGGAAGGCAACTCAGTTGCGGTTTAGGCTGTTGAATAGATTGAAAAGGAACGTCATGCTGAGCTTGTCGAAGCAACTCTACCGCAATAGTTAAACCATGCGATTGGATTGCGCGGTAGGGATGCTTCGACAAGCTCAGCATGATGTTCAATCAACCCTTAAAACATAATCCTTCCTGCAGTGCCCGAATTACCCGAAGTCGAAACCTACCGCCGCTTTATTGACGAACTGGCCGTGGGCCAGACCATTGCCGCCGTGCAGGTGAACGATGCTCACGTGCTGGCTACGCCCGAAGCCGAGCTGCGGGCCGGGCTGGTGGGCCGTACCATCACCGGCACCTCGCGGCTAGGCAAAAACTGCTTTGTGGAGCTCGACAATGGCAAAGTCCTGGTGCTGCATTTCGGCATGACGGGTGACATTGGCGCCTACCGCGACGAGCCCGACGCCCCGCGCTTCACCCGCGTGGCTCTGCACCTGGAAGACTCCGGCCTGCGCCTGGCCTTCATCGACCCGCGCAAGTTTGGCCGCATCCGCCTCGCCGACAGCGCCGCCGCCCACCAGGCTGCCAAGAAAATCGGCCCCGATGCCCTCGCTATCACCGCCGCCGAATTGCAGCAGAAACTCAGCCGCCGCAAAACGCTGCTCAAGCCGCTGTTGCTCGACCAGGGCATCACCGCCGGTCTCGGCAACTGGATTGTGGACGAGGTGCTGTTTCAGGCCAAAATCAACCCCGAGCGGCTGGGCTCCTCACTCACCGAGAAGGAGTTCAAGGCCCTGCACGCCGCTATTCAATTGGTGCTGACTACGGCTATCAATCACGAAGCCAACTACAAGTACTTCCCCAAGTCCTTCCTCATCCACGCCCGCGAGTGGGACGAATCGGCCACGTCCGGTTCCGACGCGCACACCTTTTGCCCGCGCCACCCGAAAGTGAAAATCGAGAAAGAATACGTGGGCGGCCGGGCTACTTATACGTGCCCGAAATGCCAGCCCGCGCCGGCTTTACAGACGGATGGCACCCGTACTGCCCGTGAACACAAATAGGCCTGAGCACGCGCCAAACCCCACGATGAGCACCAGCAACAGGCTGAGGAAATAAGGTGGCGCGCCCACGTCTTCTGGTCCGCGGCCCAGGTGCGCCAAGGCCATAATCAGATTGTACAGGGCTTGGCCCAGATAGAAAACGGCGAATAGCATGAGTGCGCCCTCGCCGAAAAACTGCGCCGCCACGCCCAGCACGACTGCAGCGGCCAGCAATGCCAGCAGGTTGTTGCGGATGATGCTACCAAACGTGGGCTTATTCATATTAATAACTTGATAAATAAGGTTTCAGTGCATGCCACCCAAGTGCAGGTGGGTTCCACATTCGCTGACGCCAGCTATGCCAATCAGCATGGCCGACAGCCAGCAGGCCAACCCATTTCCGCGCTCCCCGGTGACGAGCAGCAGCAGCCCCACTACCGCATTAAGTAGCCAGAGCACCAGCAGAAACCCGAGGATGGTGCTGTCGGAATCGATGAGCTGGCGGCCCACATGGACGGCCACCACCACGCCCAGATTCACGAGCACAATTTTGCCGAAATGGCTTTTGGGCTTGGGTTGGATGGGCTCATTCATGGCTTGGCTAAAAGGGCTGGTTTGGTGGGGGCGGCTATATTCCCAGCGCGCCGCTGCACATGCCCCAGCCTATCAGCAGGATAACCAAGCCGATGAGCACGGCAATCAGGCAGCCATTCGGCCTCGAAGGACCATTGGGCGAGGGTGGCGCTGGGGTAGTATGCTGCATTATATGATGCCGATACGCTCGGCCCGTAGCTCTTCCAGCCGCGCCAGTTTCTCCTGGTCGCGGTAGAAGATGTTCATGGTTTCAAAGGGAATGATTTTCAAATCTTTGCTCACAATGTGGACGCAGGATTTCTTCACGGCGCGCACGTCGAAATTATGCGCGTCCATGAATTGCAGGATGATGATGCGGAACAGGTTTTCGTAGCCCAGATTCGGGGCCGACACCTGCGGCAGGCAGCACAGCAGCTGGTTGATTTCGGGTACCACCGTATCCACGGTATTGGCGGTGCTGAACAGCTTGAGCATGTGCTGGCGCAGGCGCGGGTCGCGCTCATACACGATGGTATTGCCGCCGCTCTGGAGCAATTCGGCGGGGTCGACGTAGCGGGTGAGGGGGAATACTTCGCCGTCCAGCTTCAGGGCGTAGGCCATGGCCAGCGCGTCGGGGTTGCAAGGCACGGGCAGCAGGTCGTCGGCCGTGAAAACCGGGCTTTGGTCGATGATGCCCTGGCGCACTTCGGTGAGCGAAAACGAGTCGGTTTCGGGGTTGAAATTATCGAGCCGCCCGGCCGCCTGGGTGGGCTGAAACGTGACCCCGCGAATGCACTTCTGCTTCAGCGCGTAGTCGATGATGTCGCCCATCTCGTCATCGTTCAGGCCTTTTTGCAGCGTCACCACCAGTGTGGTGCTGAGGTTATATTTGTTCAGGTGCTCAATGGCCTGCTTTCTCACCTCGCGCAGGTCGCGGCCGCGCATGGTCAGCAACACGTTTTCGCGGAAGGAATCGAACTGCAAATACACCTCAAACGCCCCCGAGTACGTGGCCAGCCGCGCCACGAAAGCCTCATCTTTGGCCAGGCGCACGCCGTTGGTGTTCACCATCAGGTGCTTGATGGGTTTGCGCTTGCACATGTCCAGGATTTCCCAAAACTGTGGGTGCAGCGTGGGCTCGCCGCCGGATATCTGCACCACGTCGGGCTCGCCCTCGTTGGCCACCACCAGGTCCACCATGGCTTCCACTTCTTCCAGGGTGCGGTGGCGGCCGTGGGTGGGGCTACTTTCGGCGTAGCAGGTGGGGCAGGTGAGGTTGCAGCGGTCGGTTATCTCGATGACGGTGAGGCAGCTGTGCTGCTCGTGGTCGGTACACAGGCCGCAGTCATACGGGCAGCCAAAGTGCGTGGCCATGTTGAAGCGGCGCGGCGTTTCGCTGGGCTTCACGTAGTTGCGGATGCTCTTGTAGTACTCGATGTCGGTGGCAATGCGCACTTTCTGCCGCCCGTGCTCGGGGCAGCGCTTGAGCATGAATACGTTGCCTTCTTCAAACACAATCTTGGCCTCGATGCGGCGCAGGCACTGCGGGCAAAGGCTCAAAGTGAAATCGTAGTAGGTGTAGGGCCGTTCGGGCATGGCGGGGGCTGCTTGGAAAGAGGGGAAAGGATTTCGTGGGGTAAGATAGTGGTAACAGGCTAACATCTACTGTCATCCTGAGCGTAGCGAAGGACCTTATCACATTGAAACAGTTATGCCGCGCAGACGTGATAAGGTCCTTCGCTACGCTCAGGATGACAGGCCTTATCTCCCGACTTCCTTCATCGCCTGCGTCACTTCGTACTCTGTTATCTGCTCGGGGTAGTAGGCGTAGAAAATATTGTCCTCATTCAGCCGGTAGCCGCCAATCAGGGCCCGTTGCGCGGCCTCTAGGTGCTGCCGCGCCAGCGCCGGCTGGCCCTGCGCCTGGTAGGTAAGAGCCAGGTAATAATTGGCTTCCGGATGCTGCGGGTACGCTTTCAGGCACTGTTGCAGGTAGGCCTGCGCCTGCGCATACTGTTTGAGGCGAGCGGCTGCCACGCCGGCGTACCATAGCGAGTTGAAATGAACCGGGCCCTGGTCATCGGGGCCGCGTTGCACGGCCATGTCGGCGGCAAAGGCTTTTTCGGCCAGCTTGTAGTGGCCCAGCTCCAGCTCGCAGGCGCCCTCAAAAAACGCGTACGTGTGGTCCATTTCGCGGCCGTTGGGCTTGAGTTTGGCCACGCGCTGAAAATCAGTGATAGCGCCGGTGTAATCCTTCGAGAAAATGCACTTGAGAAACCCCCGATAGGCCAGGTAGCGGCTCGCATCGAGCGTCACGGCTTTGTCTATCAGCGGGAAAGCCTGGGCATAGTCGCCGCATTTAATCAGCGGCATGGCCTTTTGCTGGTAGGCGTAGGCAATGTTGGGGCAGGCCGCAATCAGGCTGTCGCAATACTGCCCCCACTGCGGGCTCAGGTAGCTGATGCGGTGCGCGCCCCGGTCGAGGTAGCGGGCCACGAGCGTATCCTGATACGCTTTGCTACCGCAGTCGCCGGCCGGCACCGCGGGCATAGCGGGCCGCTGGCATTGCCCCAGCCGCGCCAGGGCCAGCAGGCTAAGGAATAACAGCCACGACTTTGCCATCGGTTATTTTGAAGGTTAAATAAGTGAAATAGCTTACAGCGTACCCGTTACGCGTGGCTGTGCGCCAGTCTTTCAGCGTTTTCAAAAAAGCATACAGTTCACTCACCAATTCCGGCCGGAAGTGCGTGAGTATGTAATTCGCATCGGTTTGCAACACCTGCGTCATCGGCTGCCGAAACCCCGCGCAGTCAATCACAAACCGAAACGTGACGTAGCCGTTGCCGCTGAATTTGTGGCCGCCCCGCTCCAGGAAGGCCGTCGCCTCCCGCACCAGCGTGGCCGAGCTGCGCGGGTACTTCCCATCCACGGCGAAATAAGGCAGGGTGGGGGTTTTCGCGCAGGCGGGGTTGCGGGTCGTGGTGGTGTCGAGGTATTCACCGCCGTGGAAGGAGAGGTATTGGGCGCGGGTGGGGAGGGCAGCGGCTAGCAGTAGTAGGCAGGATAGGAACGGTGGTTTCATGCAGCAGCCAGTGTTGCGGGAATCATCTTGATTTATGAATAGATAACGCCGTTGGTATTGAATGCAGAATACCAGAGCTTAGCAATACAAGAAAAAGAGTTAAAACGGGGCATACTTATGTGTGCTATTACGGGTTCTTAACACGTTGCCGGTACTTGCGTTAATAAAGATTCTTCGCAAATGACTTTTCCCCGGCCCTTCGGATTTGGTTTTGCTGAACCACCAAACAAAACAATTATTAAGAGGACTATAATCTAACGATACATTTTGTCGCCTTATCCAATTGGGATTTTCTTTGAATTCGTCTGACCAACTGTGACGAGCAATATTTATTGCTTTATGGACAGAAATTAATTTTTGATGATTGAAATAATTAGTGAATTTTGGCAAATTGATGCTATCAACAACTATTCCATCAGAATCGAACGATGCACCAGCCTTGAAATAGCCGCTTTCGCTTTTGGTTTCTAAACAGACGTATTGCAAATAATACGTGGCTAGAGGAAACCTATAATCCTTGATACCAATTCTTGCTGAATCAAGATTGTTTAAACTGAATTTTTGCCCATTTATAAATCTTAATGATTTATAAAAATTTACGCCTAATCTGTCGACTAAATATGGCTCTACTTTAGCTCGGACATTATCTGGTAAATCAGTTATTGATTTGATTGTTTCGGGATTGTATTTATATGGTGTTGGAAATTTAATGTAATTGCTCATTATCATGGGTGGATTATTGGATACAGAAATAGAATCGTTTTTCTGTTCTAATATCGTTTGTGCTACAGAGACATAGCCATGAGATAAAGATAAAATAATGAGCAATATTCTAAGCATTGGATAGTTGATTAAAAAACTGAAATACTGAGCTGTATTGACGAATCAATTACTTGCTTCCCGCACCCATCCCCAAACATAATACCCCAGCCCCACCACGCAGGCCCACTGTATGGCCGTGAGGCCCAGCCCCGGCAGCGCCGCCGTGGGCTTGATGAACTCCACCAGCAGCCGAAACAGCAGGTAGCCACTCAGAAACAGCTGAAACCGCCGGCCATCGGCCAAGCGCCCGCGGCGTTCCAGCAGCCACAACAGCAGCGCCAGCGCCCCCAGAAACAGAATTTCGTAGAGGTTGGTGGGATGGCGGCGCACGCCATCGCCGAAATTGATGCCCCAGGGCAGGGTAGTGGCCGTGCCGTAGGTGCCATCTTCGAGGCCGCTGAAAAAGCAGCCGAGCCGGCCAATGGCGAGGCCCAGCAGCAGCGGAAACACCATGAGGTCGCCGCTGCTGGCCGTCACGCCCAGGCGCTTCTTGGTCAGCTCCACGCCGATGAGGCCGCCCAGGAAGCCGCCCACGATGGTCTTGTTGGTGAAGTAGTAGAGCCAGCCGCCGGGCGGGTGCGCCAGCAAATCAGGGTGCTCAAGCAGGCCCAGCAGGCGCGAACCGAGCAGGGCCCCGGCGGCGGCACCCACAAAAATCCATTGGCGGTGCGCGTCGCTGATGCGGTCGGTGTGGCCGGCGCGCAGGTGGGTGTAGAGACGGTAGCCGAGCGAATAGGCCAGCACCTCGCACAGCAGGTGCACCGGCAGGCGCGCGGGGCCCAAGGCAAGCTCGACGGGGAAATGCATGGCGCAAGATGCGCCGACTTTGTGAAAAAAGAACGTCATGCTGAGCTTGTCGAAGCATCTCTACCGCGCAATTAATCAATTACTATTGCGGTAGAGATGCTTCGACAAGCTCAGCATGACGTTCTATAAGTTTGCCGGAATGCGGGCTATAACTCGTTGTTTTTCGCGGCGGCTTTGCGGGTGAGGGCCGTGAGGGGCGAGCGGGTAAGTTCCGACTCGCTCTCGAAGCCGGTGCGGCGCACGTTGGCAGCCGGGCTTTCGCCGGTGGCGGGCAGGGCGCGGTTCATCCAGCTCAGAATGTCGGTGGTGGTGCCGGGCAGCAGGCCGTGGAAGGCGGCCAGAAACTTGGCCGGCAACGAGAGAATCACCTCGCCATCGCCGCGGCGGCAGGCGTTCCAGATTTGGCGGGCCGCCTGCTCGGCGCTCAGCGTGAACCCGGGCAGCGAATCGGCAATGCTGAACCAGGCAAACTCCTTCTGCTGTTGGCCCTTGAACTCGGCGTGGTCGGGGCTGCCGGTGCGCAGCAGGCCGGGGCACACGGTCGTGACCGAAATGCCGTGCTGCCGCAATTCGGCCCGAAAGCCTTCGGATAGGCCCACCAGCGCAAACTTGCTGGCGCTGTACGGGGCCATGTGGGGCAGCGCCACCTTGCCGCCCAGCGACGAGATGTTGACGATGCGGCCCGCGCCCCGGCCGCGCATGCCGGGCAGCACCGCCTGCATGGCGTGGAGCGGGGCCCAGAAGTGCGTGGCCATCGAGTCTTCGAAATCGCGCACGTCCATGTTATCGAGCGGGCCGGCGGTGATGATGCCGGCGTTATTCACCAGCACATCCACCGGGCCGAGGCGGGTTTCGACTTCGGCCACCATGGTGCGGACTTCGACTTCGTTGGTAATGTCGCGGGCCAGCGTGAGCACGTCGGCTTCGGCCGCGCCGGCCATGAGCAGGTCTTGGCGGGCGCGGGCCAGCTCGGCTTCGTCGCGGGCGCAGATGGCCACGCGGGCACCCTCGGCCACGGCCTGGCGGGCCAGCACCAGCCCCAGCCCGCGCGAACCGCCGGTGATGAGCACCACGCGGCGGCTCAAATCGTAGGAGCCGCGGCGGTTGCCCCACAAGGTGAGGGCCACGGTGGCCGCGCCGAGGCCGGCGGCCAGCAGCCAATTGGTTTTCGAGCGTTTGGCGTGTTTCATGGTCAATAGTATGGAAAAAGCGGCTGAAAGGTTGCAAGGCCGGCCGGGGAGGCCCGAATTTTCGTCCCGGGCTGGCACGAAACGTGGTAAGCACCGCGTTTGGGTGAACGTGAGCCGGGTTTTTGGCCGATATTTACTCCGTCATTGCGCTATGTTTGGGCGCGCTTGATTTTTGCTTTTTCGACTTCTGATATGAAACTTCTGTTGCTCTCGCCGCTCGTGGCCCTGGCGCTGCTGGCGGCTCCGGCGGCCGTTCACGCGCAGGCTCCGGCCACCATCAAAACCAAGGTGAAGCCCGCCGGCCAGCCCAGCGTAAAAACCAAAACCAAAGTAGCCGCCGCGCCGGCCGAAGCGCCCGAAACCGTATTCGCCCCCGATGCCGTGGTCGATGCCAAGGCCAACGCCCTCACCACCAACATGCAGCAAAACCTGGGCCTCAACCCCCAGCAAACCGAGAAAGTCCGCGTCATCAACCGCCGCGGCGTGGAGATGGTGGAAAACGGCCGCCTGCGCCACAAGGCCGACCCGCGCAAGCTGGCCGGCATCATCGAAAGCGCCGGCCGCTCGCGCCTCGAAGCCCTGAAAGACGTGCTCTCGCCCGCGCAGTTCAACAAGTACCAGCGCAAGCGCGAGGAGAAAATGGGCGTGCCCAACGTGCAGGGCGTGCAGGGCAATGCTGCGCCCGGCCTGGGCGGCGGCGTGCCCACGGAGTAATTGGTTTCGGCTGTCATCCTGAGCGGAGCGAAGGACCTTATCACGTTCGGGCGAATTTTTCTAACGTGATAAGGCCCTTCGCTCTGCTCAGGATGACAAGCAGTTCAATGCTAACAAAAAAGCGCCGGATTCGCCCGAATCCGGCGCTTTTTTGCGTTTCGGCCATACCCTTGCCATCTGCCCGGCGTATTCTTGCGCTATGACGCCAACTCCCGTTCCCGCCGCACCCAACCGTTTTGCCGCCCTGCTATCCCGTGCCGGGCTCGACTGGTTTCTGCTGGCGCTGCTGGGCGTAGTGGCGTTGGCTTACTTCGCTCCCGGCTTGGGCAGCAAGGCCAGCCCCGTGCCGTGGCACGCCATTACCACGGTGGGCGTGGCGCTGGTTTTCTTCTTTTATGGCCTCAAGCTGAGCTTCGAAAAGCTGCGCGACGGCATGCGCAACTGGCGGCTGCATACGCTGGTGCAGCTGAGTACGTTCGTGCTGTTTCCGGCGCTGGCGCTATTGGTGCGGCCGTTTTTTGGGGCCGAGGGTGATGCGCTCTGGCAGAGCATCTTCTTCCTGTGCGCGCTGCCCAGCACCGTTTCCACGTCGGTGGTGATGGTGAGCATTGCGGGTGGCAACTTGCCGGCCGCAATTTTCAACGCCAGCATTTCCAGCTTGCTGGGCATCGTTCTCACGCCGCTGCTGTGCAGCTTGTTTCTGCACACCGGCACGGGTGGCAGCCAGCTCTGGAGCCTCGGGGTGCAACTGCTGTGGCAGGTGGTGCTGCCGGTAGGGGCGGGGGTGCTGCTCAACTCGCGCTTCCACGCCTTCGCCGACCGCCACAAGTCCGCCCTGCGCATCTTCGACCAGATTACCATCCTGCTCATCGTCTTCACGGCTTTCTGCGAGTCGTTTGCCGAGGGCATTTTCACCAGCTACCGCCCGGCCGACATTGCCAAGCTGGGCGCGGGCATGGTGGCGCTGTATCTGGTGGTGTTCGGCATTATCTGGGGCTTGAGCCGGGCGCTGAATTTCCCGCGTGCCGACCAAGTGGTGGCCGTGTTCTGCGGCTCGAAGAAGTCGCTGGTGCACGGCAGCGTGATGGCAAGCCTGCTGTTTCCGGCCAGCGCCGCCACGGGGCTGATTTTATTGCCGCTCATGCTCTACCATGCGCTCCAGATTATTCTGGCCAGCAGCATGGCGCAGTACCTGGGCCGGCAGGCAGTGGCGGCCGAAGCGGTGGCGGCGTAGCTGATGGGTAGAAACAAAAAAGAACGTCATGTTGAGCTTGTCGAAGCATCTCTACCGCCATACTAAAATTAATTAGTTGCGCGGTAGAGATGCTTCGACAAGCTCAACATGACGTTCTATCGTCTCCTTCTGGCAGAGCTACACCCCCAGCTTCTCGCCAAAAAACGCCAGCGTCAGCGCCCAGGCTTCCTTAGCTGCTTCGGGGTGGTAGCTGGGCCGCTCATCGCAGTTGAAGCCGTGGTCGGCGTAGGAGATGACGGTATTGATGTACGGTTTCTGAGCGGCTTCCACGGCTTCGATAACCTGGGCAATGTGCTCTTTGCCGATGTGCGCATCGAGGCCGCCCCAGAAAAACAGGTGCGGCGCGTGCAGGTCCTTCGCCCGGTCGGCGATGGTATGAGTGCCACCGCCGTAATACGACACTGCTGCCGCCAGCGGCAGCACCGCATTGGCCAGAAACGACACGCGTCCGCCCAGGCAAAAGCCGATGCTGCCGATTTTATCGGCTTTCACCAGCGGCTGGGCCGAGAGCCAGGCGTGGGCGGCCTGCAAATCGGCCGTCAGGTCGGCGTTGTTGATGGCACTGTAGTGCGGCATGGCCTCGGTGCCGAAGTTGGCGTAGGCGATTTCCAGGCCCGGCGCGGTGGTGCGGTGGAACAGCTCGGGCGCCACTACGGCGTAGCCGGCGGCCGCCAGCCGGTCGGCCACGCTGCGGATGTGGTGGTTCACGCCGAAGGCCTCCTGCAGCAGGATAATGCCCGGCACGGGGCCGGTGGCGCTGGGGAAGGCCACGTAGGCGCGCATTTCGGTGCCGTCGGCCACCGGGAGGTTCACAAAATTCTGGTCGCTCATGGTTGGGAGGAGTAGCAATTGGTTCGGCCCTTAACAGCCGAGCGGGCAATTGTTCATTGGGGCTCCGGCCAGGCGGCCTCGAACCGGATGGGGCAACTGGCGGTTTAGCTCCGTCAACCGGTGGCGGAATATCCGCAAGCCGCGTACTAGCTTTTTCACCGCACGAGCCCATCTGGGCTCCCGTGCCAGCTCCTTCCTTATGTCTGCTTCCGCCCCCAAACTTCGCCTCAACGTCCTCGACCAGTCGCCCATCCGGCCCGGCAGCACCGCTCGCGAGGCCCTGCTCGAAACCGTGCAGCTGGCCAAGCTGGCCGACCGCCTCGGCTACACCCGGTTCTGGGTGAGCGAGCACCACAACACCCACACGCTGGCCGGCTCGACGCCGGAAGTCCTCATTGCCCACCTCGGCAGCCAGACGCAGCGCATTCGCCTGGGCTCGGGCGGCGTGATGCTGCCCCACTACTCGGCCCTGAAAGTGGCCGAAAACTTCCGCCTGCTCGAAGCGCTGTTTCCCGGCCGCATCGACCTGGGCATGGGCCGCGCCCCCGGCGGCGACCGCCTCACGGCCCACGCCCTCAACCCCAGCAACACCTTCAGCGAACAGGATTTTGTGGAGCAGCTGATGGACCTGCAGGCCTACCTGCGCGACGACAAAGTGCCCGATACCATCCACGAGCGGGTGATGGCGGCCCCGCAGGCGGCCACCACCCCGGAGCTGTGGCTGCTCAGCTCCAGCGGCCAGAGCGGCCTGTTTGCCGCGCACCTGGGCATGGCGTTTTCGTTCGCGCAGTTCATCAACGGCAACGGCGGCCCGGCGGCGGTGCGCCAGTACCGCGAGCGGTTCCGGCCGAGCCGCGAGCTGACCGAGCCGCTGGCCAGCGTGGCCGTGTTCCTGCTGTGCGCCGAAACCGAGGAAAAAGCCCAGGAGCTGCGCGCCGCCATGGACCTCATGCTGCTGCGCTTCGGCAAGGGCGAGCGGGGCACGTTCCCCACCGCGGCCGAAGTTGCTGGCTACCAATTCACGCCCGAGGACCGCGCCCATCTGGCCTTCAACCGCAACCGCGTGGTGAGCGGCACGCCCGCCCAGGTGCACGCCCAGCTCACCGAAATGGCCGCCGAGTATGGCGTCGATGAAATCACGGCCGTCACCATCACCGCCAGCTTCGAAGACCGGGTGCGCTCCTACGAGCTGCTGGCCGAAGCGTTTGAGCTTGCGCCGGTGGCGGCCGAGCGGGAAGCGATGCTGGCGTAGGCAGTGGTTGACCAACCGCTTCAAAAGCAAAAAAGGCAGCCCAACGGCTGCCTTTTTTGCTCAAATAAGTATGCCTCCAGGGCTAATGCGCGCTGGTTTCCAGGTTCACCAGTTGCGCCTCAATCTGGTCGGCGTAGGTGTTAATCTGGTCGAGGCCGGTGCGGGCTTCCTCAATCTGGCCGCGCTGGTAGCGGGTGGCCAGGTCCTGGCCGGTGCGCAGCATCTGTTGCACGGTGCGTTCCAGCTCGTGCACGGCGGGCAGGTTGCCCAGCTCGGGCCGCAGCGAGGTCTGAATCCACTGGCCCAGGGCGTTGTCGGCGTAAGAAAACAGGGTAGGTTCGGCTTCTCGGACGCCGTAGAGCACCGAGCGCAGCCGCGACTTAAAGAGTACCTGCTTCACGCGGGCCTGCTGAAAGTCGAAAGAAGAGAGGGCCATGCCGGAGCGATGAAATACGTGCGGAAATTGACTGCAAAGATACGCCGTTTTTAGGCAGTGGCCGCATCATCGAGGGCCTGTGCGGAGGCATCGCGCACTTTTTCGAGGGCCTGGCGGGCGCGTACCAGCCCGGTTACTTCAAAGGCAAATACCATGACGCCGGCCGGCTGGCCACTCTCACGGAACTGTTGGTACACGAAGTTGAAGTACGAATCCTTGAGCGTGCCGCTGGCGTCGCGCTCCAGCTGCATTTTCATCTCGTTGCCGTGGAAGGTTTCGCCGGTGCGGTACACGTTGTCGAGCAGGTCGATGATGCCCTGGTCTTTGATTTCGGGCAGCACTTCGGCCACCGTGTGCCCCACCAGCTCGCGGTGCGGAAACAGCTGCTGATAGGCCGGGTTCACGAACTCGAAGCGGTGCTCGGGGCCGCGCGCAATGGCAGTCATGGCCGGCGCCTGTATGAACAGGGTCTGGTAGGTTTCGCGCTGGCTTTCGGCGCGCTGGTACATCTGGTAAGCCTGTTCGGAGAGGCTGTTCTGCTGTTCGTTGGCGCTCAGCAGCTCCTGCACCATCTGGCGCTGCTCGTGGATGTCGCTGCCCGCGCCCACCCACATGTTGATGTCGCCGTCGGCATTGCGGCGGGGCACGGCGCGCACCAGAATCCAGCGGTACTGGCCATCGTGGCGGCGCAGGCGGTATTCGACCTGGTAGGGCTCGCCGGAGCTCACCGACTGTTCCCAGGCGGCCAGCACGCGGGCACGGTCTTCCTCGTGCACGCTGGTGGCCCACTGCCGGCCGGTTTGCGTGGCCTGCTCCTTGCCCGTAAAATTGAGCCAGCGCGAGTTGAAATAGTCGCGGTCGCCGGCCGGCGTAGCCGTCCAGATGAAGACGGGCAGGTTTTCGAGGATGAAGCGGGTGCGGTCCTGCGATTCATCCAGGTCGGCCTGCACCTGGGCGGCGCGCAGGGCGGCGCGGTGCTGCTCGGTCACGTTTTGGGTGCGTTGCAGAATGAACTGCAGGTTGCCGGCCCCGTCGAGAATGGGGTAGTGCGTGGCCTGCCAGTACATCTCCTCGAAGCCGCCGCCACGCTCGGCCGGCACGGCCAGGTCGTAGCGAATGAGCGGCATGGTGTGCGGCTCGTGGAAGCGGCGCACGTGCTCGTGCGATTGGAAAATAACGTCGCCCTCGTTCTGGTCGACCGACGGGAAAGCCTCAAACAGCGTTTTGCCCAATACCTCGGCGCGGGGCTTCAGCGAAGCGGCTACGTGGTTGTCGGTATTGTCGATGATGGTAGCGTCGGGCGCCATCAGCAGCAGGTTTTCGGGCAGAGAATGAAACAGTTGCTGGTAATCGACGGGGGCAGCGAAAGCAGTCATGAATCAAGCAGATAACAACTCACAAAACGGGCGGCGTGCCGGGCGCAGGCCGCGGGTGGGAACGTAAAAGTAGTGTCGGCTCCGCAACTCAGGCAAGCCGCGGAAAATGGGCATTTGTCATTCCGACGCAGGAGGAATCTGAATTGATTTATTCCCCAGATTCCTCCTGCATCGGAATGACAGACTGTCGGAAAGACAAACGTGCGCTATTACGCCAGGGCCAGGCCGCGCTCCAGGCTCAACAGCAAAACCTCAATCTGGTTGGCGAAGGCGTCAATTTTGTCGAGGCCGGTGCGGGCTTCTTCAATCTGGCCGCGCTGGTAGCGGGTGGTGAGGTCCTGGCCGGCGCTCAGCATCTGGCGCACGGTGTGGTCGAGGGCGCGCACCTCGGGGTGGGTGCCGTGCTGCGGGTGCAGCGCGGTCTGAATCCACTGGCCCAATGGGTTTTCGTTGGGCTGAAACAGGCTGGCTTCGGCCTCGCGCACCCCGTAGAGCACCGAGCGCAGCCGCGACTTAAAGAGCACCTGCTTCACGCGGGCCTGCTGAAAGTCAAACGAAGTAAGCGGCATAGGGGAGGCTAAGAGGGCGAAAGAATGGCCAGCCGCGCAGGGCTGGCAGAAGAAGGAGGCACGAACCGCGCCAAAGGTTGCCCGCCGCTAGGCCAGCGGCGGCATTGGGCCGGTATCGCGCAGGTGTTCAAGGGCCTGGCGGGCCCGCACAAACTCGGTGACTTCGAAGGCAAACACCATGATGCCGGCCGGCTGGCCGTTTTCCTGGAACTGCTGGTAGGAGAAATTGAAATACGAGTCGCGAAGTTCCTGGCTGGCGTCGCGCTCCAGCTGCAGGGGCAACTCCTGGGCGTAGAAGGTTTCGCCGGTTTCGTACACGCGGTCGAGCAGCCCGATAATGCCTTGGGGCACCAGTTCGGGCAAGGCTTCGGCCACGGTGAGCCCCAGCAGCTGCCGGTGCGGAAACACCTGCTGGTACATGGGGTTCACAAACTCGTAGCGGTGCTCGGGCCCACGCAGGATGCAAATAATAGCCGGGGCCTGCTGAAACAGGTTCTGGTAGGTTTCGCGCTGGCCTTCGGCGCGTTGGTATAGTTGGTAGGCCTGCTCCGAAAGCGTGTTTTGCTGCTCGTTGGCGTTCAACAGTTCCTGCACCATCTGGCGCTGCTCGTGGATGTCGTTGGCCGCGCCCACCCACATGGTGATGTTGCCCGCCGCATCGCGGCGCGGCACGTTGCGGATGAGCAGCCAGCGGTATTGCCCATCGTGCCGCAGCAGGCGGTATTCGTATTGGAAGGGGTTGCCCTCGGCCAAGGCTTTGGCCCAAGCCTGCACCAGGCCGGGCCGGTCGTCGGGGTGGGTAATGTCGTTCCAGTCGATGGTCTGCATCTGCTCCTGGGTTTTGCCCGTGAACTCCAGCCAGCGGTTATTAAAGTAGTCGGGCGTACCGTCGGGGCGGTTGGTCCACACCAGCACGGGCAGGCTCTCCATAATAAACTGGGTGCGCTGTTGGGCCTCGTCCAGCGCTAGCTGCGCCTGAGCGGCGGCCTGCGAGGCGCGGTGGGCCTCGGTCACGTCCTGCGGAATTTGCAGGATGTATTGCAGCGTGCCGTCGGCGTTCAGAATGGGGTAGTGGGTGAGCTGCCAGTACCGCTCCTCGGTGCCGCCGCCCAGCTCGGCGGGGCGCTCCAGGTCGTAGCGCAGTAGCGGCATGGTGTCGGGGCGCAGGGTGCGGCGCACCTGCTCGTGCGAGGCGTGCAGGTCGCGCTGGCTTTCCGGAGCCGAGGGGTAGGCCTCGAAAATGTTGCGCCCCACCGCCTGCGCGCGCGGCAGCAGCGACACGGCCACGTGCTGGTCGGAGTTGTCGAGCACGGTGCCATCGGGAGCCAGCAGCAGGTAAGAGCCCGGCAGCGCCCGAAACAGCGCGTTGTAATCGACGGAAGGAGAGGTGCTATCAGCCATGAAAGTGCAGATGGTGCAACAAAGCAAGCAGGAGGGTGTGAGGGAAATATGAAGCGCCGATACTGCGTTTCTTACGATACGTAAGGGAGCATAGGGCAGGTTGTGCACTGCGGAGCTTAACCGCCGGACACGGCCTCCGGTTATTCCGCTGCAGCTTCGGCCGCGAAGTGGCGCAGGCGGTAGCAGTTCATAGCCGTATCGCCGAGCTGTTCGATGAGCTTGTAGTTGGCCACCGCGCCCACGGCCGCTCCCACAAAGGGCAGCAGCTGAGCCATTTTGGCCAGGTCGATGTAGTCGCGGTATTCCTGCTGAAACGTGCGCCAGTCGAACTCCTCGGGGTTGAGGGGCAGCGTCAGGCGGTAATCATCCCAGTGGGCCAGGCGCTGGTAGGTGAGGTTGCGGGTGTGCTGGCTGCTGAAGGCGAGTTGGAACACGTGCAGCACGTAGAGCCGCTCGGTGTAGTCGTGCACGTCGTAGCCGTAGGCAGCGGCCAAGTCGAAGAGTAGCTTAATTTTCAGGCCAATCAGCAGCGGGAAATCGGCCAGGCCCAGCAGAAAGCCGCCCGCCCCCGTCACGGCACCTTCGGCGGTGGCCATGGTGCGGTAGTTGCGAATCTGGTTGCGGGCCACGGCTTCGCGCTGCGCGAAAGCCGTGGCCGCCAGTGGCTGGCTGGTGGTGTACTGCGAGCCAAACAGCACCCCGCGCACCATCTGCCGGATGGCCGTGGTGATGGCCTGGTGCACCCGCTCGGGCAGCAGGGCGTTGAGGCGAATCTGCACGCGGCGCGCAAACTGGTTCAGCCGCGAGGGCGGGCGCTGCATCTGGCGCTGCCACAGCCGCAGCTCGGCGCGGGCGCGTGGGTCGTGGTCGGTGGGGTTGGTAAGGGCATTTTCCATCACGCCGCGAAGCTACGCGCAGTACGTGGCGGTTTTGAAGCAACTAAAGGTCATGCTGAGCGCAGTCGAAGCATCTCTACCGTGTAAGTAAATAATTACTATCGCAGTAGAGATGCTTCGACTACGCTCAGCATGACGTGGCAATGGGACTTGTGCTTAGCCTGGCTCACTTACTCCCAGCGCCTTGAGCTGCGCGGCGTACTTCTTATAAATCACCCGCAGGTCGGCGTTGTGCTTGCCGGCGTCCACGCCGATGCTCACGTTGCGGGCGTGGAAGCGGTGCAGGTGGCTGATGTGCGGGCACAGCACCGGCAGCTGCCCGGCCAGCAGGAAGCGCACGTAGAGGTCGAGGTCTTCGGCCATTTGCAGCTCAGTATCGTAGCCGCCCACTTCCTCGAAGAAAGCGCGTTGGTAGCACACGTTGCCTTGCAGAAAATGCTCGGCCCGAAAAATGGCCTGCAGCATGGCCGTGGGCGAATCGAACTGCCAGGCGTAGTAGTCCTCGCCGGGCAGGTAGCGGCCCTGCTCGTCTACGCGCAGGAAATCGGCCACGAACCAGGGGCGGCCGGGGTGGGCCTTGATTTGGGTGCCGTAGTGAAACAGCGTGCGCTGCAACAGAAAGTCATCGTCGTCGAGCGGCACTACCCAGGCATCCGGGGCAGCTTCGGCCACGAGCAGGTTGCGGGCCGGGCCGGCCAGCTGGCGGCCGGGCGAGTGCCAGTGGCGCAGCGGCGGGCCGGGCTGGGCGGCGGCTTCGCGCAGGTAGGCGGCCGTGCCGTCGCGCGAGCCGCTGTCGTAAATCAGGTGCTCAAACGAGAAATCGAGCGGAGCATTGATGCTGGCCCGGACGCTGGCCACGGCTTCGGGCAGCAGCTCGCGCCGCTGGTGGGTGGGGGTAATAATGGCAAATTGCATGGCCGGTTGTTCGGCCCGGGCGGCGAAAGGTTGCTTTCGGCACGCCCATGCCTCCCTCAACAGCCGGCTGCTTATAGGGTAGCTACCTGTTCTGCGGCTGTTTCGCGGGGTTTCTGCACGAGGTAATAATAGGCCAGAATGCCCAGCCCAATCAGAAACGGCACCAGCGCCAGGTGCTTGCCGGTGACGTGCGGCAGCACCTGCGCGGTATCGAACCCGAAGAACTCGCTGGTCATCCAGTACGAGTTGGCCGTAATCCAGAACACGATGGCCAGGTTGTGGGCCAGCTCCGACTGGTAGGCGCGGGTGCGCCAGGCAATGATGAGGGCGATGCCCAGGGTGGGGGCCACCATCAGCAGGCCCAGCGGCTTCCACACCATGCACCAGGCAATGTCCTTGACGAGCCAGAACAGGATGTGCGTGTTTTCCATCTTCCGGTAGGTGGCCGGAATGCTGTACACTTCTTCGGGTTGGGATTGGGGAGCCATGCGCGGGTTGAAAGCCCAAAAATATGCCTTGGCCACCCGCTTTCCGCCCGCGCCGGCCGGGCAAGCGCGGGGCGGGCCGTTACTTTGCCCGCGCATGAAACCACAGACTATTTTCAACTGGAGCGGCGGCAAGGACTCGGCCCTGGCGCTCTACAAAGTGCGGCAGGCCGGCCACTACGACATCCAAACCCTGCTCACCACCGTGAGCACGCCCTACCAGCGCATCTCCATGCACGGCGTGCGCACGGCGCTGCTCGAGCAGCAGGCCGCCGCCCTCGGGCTGCCCTGCCGCCAGCTGCTGCTGCCCGAAATGCCATCCATGGCTACCTATGAGCAGCTAATGGGCGACACCCTGCGCGAGCTGCAGGCGGCCGGCGCCGCGGCGTCCATCTTCGGCGACATTTTCCTCGAAGACCTGCGCCAGTACCGCGAAGCCAAGCTGGCCGAGGTGGGCCTCAAAGCCGTGTTTCCGCTTTGGGGCGTGCCCACGGCCGAGCTCATCCGCGAGTTTATCGGGTTGGGATTCAAAACCATCACCACCTGCGTGAACGAGCACTACCTCGACCGCAGCTTCGTGGGCCGGGTTATCGACGAGGATTTCCTGCGCGACCTGCCCGCCCACGTCGACCCCTGCGGCGAAAACGGCGAGTTCCACACCTTCGTCTTCGATGGCCCGCTGTTCAGCCAGCCCATTGCCTTCGAGAAGGGCGAAATCGTGCACCGCCAATACGTTGCGCCCGCGCCCCAGTCCGCCGATTCGGACGACTACGACTGCGCCCCGGCGACCGCTGACGCCGCCCCGGCCCCGGCGGGTTTCTGGTACTGCGATTTGGTGTAGCGCCGCCGGTTATTGCGCGGCCGGCAGCAGCGGCGCGGCCGTTTCGCGCGCGGCCACGGCGGCATCCAGGGTGCTGCTCAGGGCCAGGGCATCATTTACCAATGCCGAGGGGTAGCCGACGCGGGCCAGCAGCCGGATGCCGTTGCGGGTGGTGAGCGGGCCGGGCTTGAGGCGGTAGTCGAAGTACCAGTCGGCTTCGCTCACGGTTTCGGAAAAGTGGTATTCGCTGAAAGCCGGGGCCAGCAACGCGCCCAGCTCGCCGTCGTGGGTAGAGGCCAGCACCAGGCTGCGCGGCTGCAAATACGCCAGCACGGCGCGGGTGGCGGCAATGCGCTCCACCGTGTTGGTGCCTTTGAACAACTCATCGAGAATGAACAGGTATTCGCCGGGCGCCGCCTCGGCCGCCTGAACGAAGCCCAGCACGGTTTCGGCCTCGGCGAAATAGTAGCTCTTGCCCTCGGGCAGGTTATCGGCCAGGTTGATGCTGGATACCACCCGCCGGAACGGGCCCGCGTAGGCCGAAGCCGGGCAGGTGGCAATGGTTTGGGCCAGCAGCGCATTCAGCCCCACGGTGCGCATGAACGTGGTTTTGCCCGACATATTCGAACCCGTCAGCAGCACGCTGTACTGGCTGTCGACGGCCAGGCTATTCGGCGCGCAGCCCGCCACCAGCGGGTTGTAAGCATCCGTCAGGCGCAGGCCGGCGGCGGTGAATTCGGGTACGCAGTAGGGGTGCCGCGCCCGGTAACCAGCCACTGCCAGCGCGCAGTCGGCGTAGCCCACCGCCTCAAACACGGCCCGAATGGCCCCGGCGTGGGCTTGCACGTCGCGCCGGCAGCGGTGGTACACGATGAAATCGAGCAGCAGCAGAATCTTCACGTACTGCAGAATTAGCCACGGCAGGGCGGCCAGGTCCGACTGCAACTGGCCTTCGAACTGCAGGAACGCCACCTTATGCACGATGGAGCCCAGCCGACCCAGCGGCGCGCTCAGCTCGCGCAGGGCCGGCAGCGGCAGCGCCAGGTTGGCCAGGTCGCGCCCGGCCCGGTAGAGGCTGCCCAACTGCAGCATGGGCCGTATCCAGGCCTCCACCCGCACCCGACTAAAAAAGTATAGCAGCGTATGGGCCAGTACCTGCCCGGCCGTGAGAAACCACAGCACCGGCATCCAGAAACCGCCCACCAGCGTGGCCAGCAGCAACAGCACCAGCAGCGGTGCCACCGCCGCCAAAGGCAGGACCGGCAGGGCATCGCCGACCAGCAGGTCGGTCAGATAGTACGCCTCCTGCGGTTGCAGGCGGCTGAGCGCCAACAGCGCCTGCCCGCGGGCGGCCGGCTGCGCGGCAAAGTGGGTAGCGGCTTCGTCGAACTCCCGCAGCGCGCCGGATTCGGCCAGCGGGGTGCGCAGGCGGTGGTAGAGGCACTGCTGGCCCACGCGGCTGGCCGTGCCGTCGAGCAAGGCAAACAGCTCCTCGCCGTTCAGGTCGTGCCAGGTCTGGTCATCGAGGCGGTGCCAGGCCGGGGCGCTGGCCTGCGAGTCGTGGTAGCGGGCAATGAGCGGGAAGTTGCGAAAGCGGGGCACGGGCTGCTGCCACTCGGCTTCGAGGGCGGCCAGGCGCGCGGCGGAAGAAGTCCACATAAGGCAGGCGAAGCGGGCGGCCCCGAATGCCCGGGGCGGCGGGCAAATGTAGGGGGCCGGGCCGGGTCGTTGGCTGCCCGGCCGCCGCGCCCGTATAGGCTCCCGGCTACGGCCTCATTTTTCCTGTTTCAATGCCCACACCTATCCAAAAAGCGGCCCGCATCGGCGGCTACGGCCTGCTTTCCTTCATGGCGTTCATCGCCGTTTACGCCGGCGCGGCGCTCGTTATCCCGCGCATTCCGGTGGCCAAGGCCGACCCCAACGCCCCCGCCGACGTGGCCGTGTACCTGCACACCAACGGCGTGCACACCGACATCGTGCTGCCCGTCGTCAGCCCCGAGTTCGACTGGCGGCCGCTGCTGCCCTACGCCAATATCCCGTCGCAGGACAGCAGCCTGCCCTACGTTGGCTTCGGCTGGGGCGACAAAGGCTTTTACCTCGACACGCCCACCTGGGCCGACCTCAAGTTCAGCACCGCGTTTGTGGCGGCGTTCTGGCTGGGCTCGGCGGCGATGCACACCACCTACTTCCGCACGATGACGCCCGGTCCCGAAACCATCGAACTGCACCTGAGCCGGGCCGAATACGCCCGCCTGGTCGATTACATCCGCACCAGCTTCCGGCAGGATGCCCGCGGCCAATTCGAGCACATCAAAGGCCACAGCTACGCCGAAAACGATGCTTTCTACGAAGCGCCGCGCGTGTATAGCTTCCTCTACACCTGCAACACCTGGACCAACAACGCCCTGAAAGCCAGCGGACAGCGCGCCTGCCTCTGGACGCCCACCGACAAAGGCATCTTCCACATCTACGGCCACTAGGAGGCCATGTATAAAGAGCGTTTGTCATTCCGACGCAGGAGGAATCTGGGGAAATTTGTTGAATAACATCACCCAGTTTCCTCCTACGTCGGAATGGCAAATTCCTGCTATAAGACCGGACCATTTGCTCCGAAGTACCGGCAACTTGCTTATATGTTGGCTGGTTCAACCGGCGCGGGCCGGCCCCGGCGTAATTTTGCGTATTGTTGAACGCATCTTTGTCAATCCTTTATCTTTTCGTTTGAATATGAGTCAGTTTTTGCGTGCGATGGCTTCGCCGGCGGGGCGTTTGGGGCGAGTAGCGTTAGGAGCGGGGCTGATTGGGCTGGGCCTGGGCCGGGGCCAGAAGGGTTGGCCGCTGGCGGCCCTGGGCCTGCTGCCGCTTTCAATGGGCGCTTTTGACTTGTGCGCGCTGGCCCCGCTGGCTGGCCTGCCCGTGCAGGGCGAGCAGCTGCGCGACGCCCTCACCGACGACACCGACTACTACGCCACCCGCATCGGCACGCTGTAGCGCATGCATCGCAAGAAACTGCTGGAATGGCTGCCGCTGGCCCTTTTGGCCCTCGTGATGCTCACGGGGCTGCGGCCGGTGGTGCTGGGCGGCCTGCAGCGCGGCCTGCTGGCCACCGGCCTCTGGCGGGCCGCAGTGCCCACATTGCCCGCTGCTTCGGCCGTGGCGCCGGTGCATCTGGCCAGCAGCGGCGGCCCGTACCCGCACAACCTCACCATGCTCACGCCCGAAGGCAAGGCCGTGAACCTGAGCGACCTGCGCGGCAAAGCCGTGTTTGTGAACCTGTGGGCCAGCTGGTGCCCGCCCTGCCGCGCCGAAATGCCCGGCATCGAAGCCCTTTATAAAAAGGTTGATAAATCGAAAGTGGCTTTCGTGATGCTGTCGCTGGATGAGGCCCCGGCTAAGGCACAGAAATTTTTTAAGAGCCAGGGCTACACCTTCCCGCTCTATTTCCGGGCCAGTGAGCTGCCGGCTCCGTTCGATTCCAACACCATTCCCTCCACGGTCATCCTTGGGCCCGATGGCCAACTGGCCGCCCGCCACGACGGCATGGCCGACTACGACACGCCCGATTTCAAAGCCGCACTGGAAGCACTGGCATCGGGCCAGCGGTAGCAGAATAGGTAACAGCGTAGGAAAAGCGGCTTGCTGCTTAAGGTAAAATTAATATTCTCTCATTCCATAACCCGACCTTACCTGGTCGGGTTTTTTATTGATTATCAGATAAATAAATCGGATTTTTGGGAGAGCTGAGCTGACATGCGGATTGTTCAGGCAGCAACGCGCTTAAAACTTTATTTGGAACGATTCTAAATAGCCTGCACCTTTGTGGTCTATTTTGAATCTTTCTAAATAAGCGCATGCGTCACCTTTTCTGTTCTGCACTTCTCATTAGCGGTTGTTTGCCCGGCGTTGCGCTGGCCCAGTCCAACCCGCACCACCACGAAAATGAGCAGCACCGAAAGGCCGTGGGCACCGTGACGGGCCGCGTGCTGCTGGCCGATGGCCAGCCCGCCGAGCAGGTTTCGGTGCGCATCAAGGGCAGCGAGCGGGGCACGGTGACGGCTGCCGATGGCAGCTTCGTGCTGCGCGCGCCGGCCGGCTGGCAGGCCATTGCGGTAACTTGCCTGGGCTGCGTAGGGCAGGAAGTAGCCGTCGAAGTTCGGCCCGGCCAGACGGCCGAAGTGCCGCCCTTCACGCTGGCCCGCGGCGAGCAGCAGCTGTCCGAAGTAACCGTGACGGGCGCTAAGAGCCTGAATCAGCGCACCCCCAGCGCCGGCAAAATGCCCATTGCCCCGCTCGACAACCCGCAGGCCACGCTCACCATCGAGCGGCCGGTACTGGAGCAGCAGCAGGCGCTGCGCCTGAGCGATGTGCTGGCCAACGTGGCCGGCGTATATGTGATGGGCGCCACCGGCGGCACCCAGGAGGAAATTGCCAGCCGCGGCTTCGCCTACAGCAGCGCCAATACCTTCAAAAACGGCGTGCGCTACAACAACGGCATCATGCCCGAAGTAAGCTCGCTGGAGCGCATGGAAGTGCTGAAAGGCAGCGCGGCCATCCTCTATGGCAACGTAGCGGCGGGCGGCATTTTGAACCTGGTGACCAAGAAACCGCAGTTTGAGCGCGGCGGCTCGGTGGGGCTGCGGTTGGGTAGCTACGGTTTTGTGAAGCCGCAGTTCGATGTGTACGGCGCGGTGGGAGAGAGCCAGCGAGTGGCCTACCGCCTGAACGGCACCTGGGAGCGCGCCGACAGCTACCGCGACGGCGTGAGCAGCAACCGCGTGTATGTGAACCCCTCGGTACTGTTCCGCCTCACGCCCAAAACCGAGCTGATTGTGGAAGGCGACTACCTGCGCGACAACCGCACGCCCGATTTCGGCATTGGCACCGTCGATTACCAGGTTTCCGAATCGCGCAGCCGCTTTCTGAACACGGCGGATGCCACCAACGCCACCAACCAGACCAGCGCCACGGCCACGCTCACCACGCGCCTCAGCAACAGCTGGCAGCTGCGGGCGGTAGGCGCGTTCCAGCGCTACGCCAACGAGCTGAAAAGCGCCAGCCGGCCCACGGCCAACGTCATCAAGCCCGGCCGTAATTACGGCAACTGGCTGCGCAGCCTGCAGCGCACCGAAACCGGCGAAAACTACTACCTCGCGCAACTTGACCTCACGGGCACGTTCCGCACGGGCGGCATTGGGCACACGCTGCTGGTAGGGGCTGATGCCGACCAGTACAACACCAACACGCTGACCTACACCACGCAGGCGTATGATTCGGTGAATATTCTGAACCCCGACCGCCAGCTGGGCCGGCCCAAAGCCACTGCCAGCGGCTACGACGCCCTGCGCTACAACACCCGCACGCTGGGCAACACCCGCCGTGCCGGCTTCTACGCCCAGGACCTGCTCAGCCTCACCAGCAACCTGAAGCTGCTGGCCGGCCTGCGCTGGAGCTACCAGGAAACCCCCAGCGACGTGTACACCTACCCGGCCGCACCGGCCGCCGCCAACGGCCCCGCCACCGTGCGCGAAAACCGCCGCTACGACCAGGCCTTTTCGCCCCGCGTGGGCTTGGTGTTCCAGCCCGTGAAAACCACCGCGCTGTTTGCGTCCTACTCCAACTCCTTCGCCCCCCAGGCCAATACCGTGACCGACAACCAGGGCGGCAGCCTGCCCCCGTCGCTGATTGACCAGTTTGAGGTAGGTATCAAAAACGACCTGTTCAAAGGCGCGCTGTCGGCCAACGTGACGGCCTACCACATTGTGAATAACAACCAGGCCCAGACCATTCAGCAGTACCTCGGCAATGGCCTCAACCCCAGCTACAACCCCAACTTCCCCAGCGCCCAGGAGCTGGCCGGGCAGGTAACCAGCAAGGGCGTGGAAGTGGACGTGCAGAGCCGCCCCGTCAACGGCATCTCCTTCATTGCCGGCTACAGCTACAACAACACCGCCTACACCCGCAGCACGCTTTACACCGATGGCAGCCGCCTGCGCTACAACCCCGCCCACACGGCCAACCTCAGCCTGTTCTACTCCTTCGCCAACGTGTTTGCCAACAACGGCTGGCTGCGCGGCCTGAGCGTCGGGGCTACGGGCTACTACGTGGGCGACCGCCTGGCCGGCCGCAACCCGCGCTTGCTCTACGACAAAGACGGCAAGCTGCTCACCGACACCAACAAGTACCTGAGCCTGCCCAATTACGTCCTCTTCGATGCCTCTGTGGGCTACGCCTACGAGCGGTTTTCGGTGCGGGTTAAGATGGCCAACCTGCTCAACGAGCTGAGCTACAACGTGCACGACGACAACAGCGTGAACCCCATCGCGCCCCGCACCTTCGCCGCTACGCTCAGCTACAAGCTATAGTCTCCGCCATGAGCCCGACCAAATCCTTCATCCGCACCATTCACCTGTGGCTGGGCCTGGGCACCGGGCTGCTCATCGTCTTTGTGTGCCTCACGGGCAGCATCCTGGCCTTCGAGCAGGAACTGGAGCACGCCTGGCACCCGGCGCGCTATTTCGTACAGCCCGCCACCACGCCGCGCCTGCAGCTGGCACAGCTGGCCTCCGCCGTACAAGCCCGCAAGCCCAAAGCCAAAATCAGTAGTTTCAAGCTCTACGCCGACCCCACCCGCACCGTGGAAATAAGCCTGGCCGGCAACGACAAAGGCGGCAAAGGTGGCGAGCGCGGCGGCCCAGGCCGGATGGGGCAGGAGCGTGGGCCTGATGCCAGCCGTTTGCCTCGCGCGGGCCGGCAGAATGAAAATTCCGGCAAAGGCGGCCCCGAGCGAGGTGGCAAACCCAAGGGCGAAGGCGGCGGCCCCCGCGTGTTCGTGAACCCCTACACGGCCGCCATTACCGGCGAGCTGAACCCGCGCGACAACTTCTTCAAAACCGTGGAGCAGCTGCACCGCGGCCTGGTAGCTGGCCCGGTGGGCAAGCTGGTGATGGGTGTGAATGCGACCATCTTTCTGTTCATCCTCGGCACCGGGCTGGTGCTGTGGTGGCCCACGGCCCGCAAGGCCCTCAAGCCGCGCCTGACGGTGAAATGGGGCAGCGGCTGGAAGCGCCTGAACCACGATTTTCACATCTCGCTGGGCTTTTACGCCTCATTGTTCCTGTTCATTATGGCCCTCACGGGCGTGGGCATGTCGTTCGATTGGGTGGGCGCTGGCATCAACAAGCTCACGCACTCACCCCTGAAACGGCCGGAGCCGCCCACCTCGGCGGCACCGGCCGCCGGCACCGCGCCCCTCGCGGCCGATGCCGTGCTGGCCCTGGCCCGCCAGCAGGCTCCCGACGCCGAAACCTATACCCTGCAAATGCCCAAAGAGCCCACCGGCAGCATTCGGGTGGCTGTGCTGCGCCCCGGGGCCATTACCGAAAATGCCACCGACGAGGCGTACTTCGACCAGTTTTCGGGCCGGCTTATCAGCAGCCAGACCTATGCCCAGCGGCCCGTAGGCCAGCGTATTCGCGGGTTGTTCAAGCCGGTGCACACAGGCGCTATTTTCGGCTGGCCCACCAAGCTGCTGGCTTTGGTTATCGGTTTGTTGGGGGCTACTTTTCCCATCACGGGCACCATCATGTGGCTGAACCGCCGGCGCAAAAAGCAAGGGAAACATTCGCCGGCTCGGCCAATAATAGCCACCAGCGCTGGCAGGTAAGAAAAAGATGTTCCAGTAAAACAAGGGCGGCATTAAATTGAAATAATTCAATTTAATGCCGCCCTTGTTTTACTGCCTCTTGTTGGCGCATAAGCGGTGAATGTATTTGTTAAAGAGTTGTGTAACTCTTGTTTCATTGCTTGCGTAAACAAACTGAGTAGTTGTTTATAATTCCCATTTTGAAACCATTTTCCAGATTGTGTACAATTTACAAATAATAACTATTTAATAATATAATTGATAAACAGTCTTTTGTCGACAATATAGTGTGTTGGCCAAAAGATTGTAGCGGGTACGGTGAATTCAGTAAATCACCTACTTATGCACAATCTTTACGCTTCCATTCGCTTCGCATTACTTGCTATTTTTTGCCTGAGCTTTGTTCAGCGCAGCCATGCTGTTCAGCTCCAATACGTCACGGCGGTAGTGGCCGCTAAGAACGTAACCAACGCCGCCCATGCCATTGACAACTCCGCAACGACGGCTGCTACCCTCACGGCCTCGACGCTGCTGGGTGGCGCCAACCTGCGAATGAGCTTTGGCTCGTCGGTGCCTGCCGGGGGCATGGCCGGGCTCGTGATTCAGGCCGGCTCAAACCTAGATTTGTCGTTGCTCAGCGGCATGACCATTCGCACCTATATGGGCTCGAATGTGACATATGAGGAGAACATGCCGGTTGGTAGTTTGGTTAACCTCAGCCTGCTTAGCAGCAACGGCGGCAAAGCAACGGTCGAATTCCCGGTAAGCAAGCCCTTCAATCAGGTAGAGTTGCGCATTGCCGGCCTGCTCAATGCCAGCTTCGATGTGGATGTGTATTCGGCCTACGGCACGGTTGCGGCCCCGCTGCCGGTTGAATTGGCGGCGTTCCAAGGCAAAAGCACGGCCGGCGGAAATGCGCTGGCCTGGAGCACGGCTTCGGAGCGCAACAGCGACTACTTCGTGGTAGAGCGGGCCGATACCTCGCCGGAGAACTTCCGCAGCATCGGCAAGGTGCAGAGCGCCGGTACCACCACGCACCGCACCGAATACACTTTTGTTGATGCTTACCCGGCAGCGCTTAGCTACTACCGCCTGCGGCAGGTCGACCGCGACGGCACCACCAGCTTCAGCCCCGTGGTTACGGTGAAAAAAGCGGCGGCCAGCGAGTCCCTGGCCGTTTATCCCAACCCCGCCACCGAGGCCGTGGCAGTGGCGGCAGCTCCTGGTACTCGCTTCGCTCTGTTCGACCAACTGGGCCGGCAGTTGCAGGCCGGTGAAATTCAGGCCGGAGCCAACCCGACGCTCGACGTGCGGGCACTGCCCGGAGGCGTGTATTTCGTGCGCGACCTGAATACCGGCAACAGCATCCGTTTTGTGAAAGCGGCCGCCCTCGAATAAGCGGCTCCTGCCCACGGCCATTGGCTTAAACAAGAAATGCCCCGAACAGAAACGTTCGGGGCATTCCTTTTTAAGCCAGCGTTTCCCAGCCCAGCTTCAGAATGAACGCGCTGACGACGACCAGAAACAGCACCCGCACGAAGCCCGTGCCCTGCCGCATGGCCACCCGCGCGCCCAGCGTGGAACCCAGCACGTTGCACACCGCCATCGGCAGCGCCACCTGGTACAGCACCTGCCCCGTGGACACAAAGTAGGCCAGCCCAGCGATATTGGTGGCCACGTTCACCACTTTGGCCGAAGCCGAAGCCGCCAGAAAATCGTAGCCGAACAAACCCACGAAGGCAAACAGCAGCAGGCTGCCCGTACCCGGCCCAAAAAAACCGTCGTAGAACCCGATGCTTGCCCCCAGCGCCACGCCCGTCCACAACTCGCGGCTGCCGTGCAGGCGCGGCGCGTGCAGGCTGCCAAAATCCTTGCGCCAGAAGGTGTAGGCCGCCATCAGCACCAGCAGGGCCAGCACCAGCGGCTTCACCAGGTCTTTGTTGAGGCCGCTTACGGCGCGGGCGCCCAGCAGCGCGAAGCAGCCCGCTACCACCGCCGCCACTGCCACCGTGCGCCAGCGAATGGGCACCCCCGTGAGGCCCTTGAGGTAGCGAAAGGCCGAGGCTGAGGTGCCTGCCAAGCTGGCCACTTTGCCAGTGCCCAGCACCGTGGGCACCGGCGTGCCTTTGGGCAGCAGCAGCAGCATGGCCGGCAGCTGGATGAGGCCGCCGCCGCCTACCATCGCATCAATAAAACCGGCCAGAAAGGCGAAGAAGCAGAGTAATGCTAACGTCATAAATGAAGAATGAGGAATGCGGAATGAGGAATCGAGAACGGCTGGCGTCAACCGTTTCAGTATTCCTCATTCTGCATTCCTCATTAAGCGAAGCGTTAAAACGGCGGCTCCTCGCCGAAGCTGTTGCTTTTCGGGAAAGGCACCGGCGACTCGTTGATTTTCGAGCCCAGACGAATGGTGGTGGGTGCAAAGCCGGCGCTGGGCTCGCTGTCAAAATTGCTGGCGGGCAGGGCCATAGGCTGATAACCGCCGCTGTCGAAACCGCCGCCCGCGCCGTCGAGGTCGGCAAATTTGGTGAACTTGCCGATGAACTTGAGCTGCACGGTTTCGAGCGAGCCGTTCCGGTGCTTGGCGATGATGACTTCGCCCACGCCCTGCGTGGAGTTGCCTTCAGCATCTTGGTCGAGGCCGTAGTATTCGGGGCGGTAGAGGAAGATTACCATGTCGGCATCCTGCTCGATGGAGCCCGATTCACGCAGGTCACTCAATTGCGGCTTCTTGTCGCCGCCCCGCGTTTCGACCGAGCGCGAGAGCTGCGACAGCGCCAGTACGGGCACGTTCAGCTCCTTGGCAATGCCCTTGAGAGCCCGCGAGATGCTGGCGATTTCCTGTTCACGGTTGCCGCCGCGGCCGTCGGTGTTGCCGCTCATCAGCTGCAAGTAGTCGACGATAATCATCTGCACGTCTTTCTGCGAGCGCAGGCGGCGGCACTTGGTGCGCAACTCGCGGATGCTCAGGCCGGGCGTGTCGTCAATGTAAATCGGAGCGGCCGATAGGGCCGTGATTTTGTGGTTGAGCTGCTGCCACTCGTGGTCGGCAAGGCTGCCTTTTTTGATTTTCTCGGAATCCAGCTCCGCCTCAGCCGAAATCAGGCGATTGACAAGCTGCAGCGAGGACATTTCGAGCGAGAAAATGGCCACGGCTTTCTTGAAATCGACGGCCGCGTTGCGCATGGCCGATACTACGAAAGCAGTTTTGCCCATGCCCGGCCGCGCTGCAATAATCACAAGGTCAGACGGTTGCCAGCCGCTCGTGACGCGGTCGAGGGCCGTGAAGCCGGTGGGTACGCCGGTGAGGCCGTCGGCCTGGTTTTTCTTTTCCTCCAGTTCCTTGATGGCCTTGCCCATCAAACTGCGCATGTCGTCGAAGTTCTTCCGAATATTCGATTCCGATACCTCGAACAGGGCCGACTCGGTATCATCGAGCAGCTTGAACACGTCGGTGGTATCCTCAAAAGCATCGCGCTGGATTTCGCTCGAAATCCGAATCAGCTCGCGCTTGATGGCGGTTTCGGTGATGATGCGGGCGTGGTATTCCACGTTGGCGGCCGAGTTCACTTTCAGCGTGAGGTTGGCCACGTAGAAGGGGCCGCCGGCGGCTTCGAGCTCGCCCATCTCGCGCAGCTCGTGCACCACGGTGAGCTGGTCGATGGGCTCCGACTTATCAAACAGCCGGATAACGGCTTTGTAGATGCGCTGGTGCGCGTCTTTGTAAAAGCTCTCGGGCTTGAGCAAGTCGATAACCGAGGTGAGGGCATCTTTTTCCAGCATCAGAGCGCCGAGCACGGCCATTTCGAGCTCGGGGGCCTGGGGCGGCAGCTTGCCGGCCGCGCTGGCGTTTTGCGGAACCACCATGCCGCCCCGATTGGTCCAGGCCGCTTTGGCGCGGGCGGCGGATTGTTTCAGGCGGTCGTCCATCTGGTCGGGCATAGGGGAGGGTGGCTAGCTAAAGGTAACGAAATAGCAGGGGCAACAAGGCCGGCCCCGGAAATAAACCCGGGCCGGCCACGATATACACAAAGTTAACCCCGACGATACCGAAAAGATTGGCCCGCGCTCCCGATTCTTTTGACCCGGCAATGGCGGCGGCGGCCGGGCCTTTGTACTTTCGCGCCCCGATAATTCTGGTTGTCAGTTGTTCGTTGTTCGTTGTCAGTTGTTGGGCGGGCGCTAGCTGCGCCAGAATATTACACCCTGCCAAAGCCTGACTAACAACGGACAACTAGCAACCGACAACTAACAACAACCCCGATTTGGAATCCTCCTCCAGCCCCATCCAGCAGCCCGAAGCCATTCACCTCATCGCAGTGGGCGGCAGCATCATGCACAACCTGGCGCTGGCCCTGCACCGCCGGGGCGCCCGCGTCACGGGTTCCGACGACGAGATTTTTGAGCCCGCCAAAGGCCGCCTCGCCGCCGCTGGCCTATTGCCCGCCGTGGAAGGGTGGGACCCAGCCCGCATCACCCCCGATTTAACGGCTGTCATCGTGGGCATGCACGCCCGGCCCGACAACCCCGAGCTGCTCCGCGCCCAGGAGCTGGGGCTGAAAATCTACTCCTTTCCCGAGTACATTTACGAGGCCAGTCGCGACAAGCAGCGCATCGTCATTGGCGGCTCGCACGGCAAAACCAGCATCACGGCCTGCATTCTGCACGTGCTGCGGTTCCACAACCGCAAGTTCGATTACGCCGTGGGCGCGCAGCTGGCGGGCTTCGATTTGATGGTGCAGCTGACGGACGACGCGCCGATTATCATCATCGAAGGGGATGAATACCTGTCGTCGCCGGTCGACCGCCGGCCCAAGTTTCACCTCTACCAGCACCACATTGGCGTGATTTCGGGCATCAGCTGGGACCACATCAACGTGTTTCCGACCGAGGAAATCTACCGCGAACAGTTCCGCATCTTTGCTGATATGACGCCCAAGGCCGGCGTGCTCATTTACGACCGCGACGACGAGCAGGTGCAGCTCGTGAGTGTGCCCACCAACCCCGACGTTACGTACATCGGCTACGGCCCGCACGAGCACGTCATCCGCGACGGGCGCACGTATCTGCTCAATAAGAAGGACGAGGAAGTGCCCGTGCAGGTGTTCGGCGAGCACAACCTGCGCAATATTTCGGCGGCCAAGGAGGTATGCAAGCAGCTGGGCATCAAGGGTAAGGATTTTTTCCGGGCCGTGGCCACGTTCCCCGGCGCGGCGCGGCGCTTGGAGCTGGTGCGCGAAGGCGCTACCTCGGTGGTGTACAAGGACTTCGCCCACGCACCCAGCAAGCTCAAGGCCACGGCCACGGCCCTGAAAAAGCAGTTTCCGCAGCGCCGCCTGGTGGCTTGCCTGGAGCTGCACACCTTCAGCAGCCTCAACCCGGCGTTCCTGCCGCAGTACGCGCACTGCTTCGACGCGCCCGACGTGGCGGTGGTGTACTTCAACCCCCACGTGCTGGAGCACAAGCGCTTGCCGCCGCTGGCCGCCGCCACCGTGGCCGAAGCCTTCCAGCGGCCTGATATAAAGGTGATTACCGATAGCACCGAACTGGCCGCTTTCCTGCGGGCGCAGGAGTGGGCCAACGCCAACCTGCTGCTCATGTCGTCGGGCACGTTCGATGGGCTGGATTTGGCCTGGCTGGCGGCGGAAATCGTGGGGTAAGCAATTTGTCATTCCGACGCAGGAGGAATCTGGGGAAAACCTTTTATTCTCGTCGTGAAGTGGGTTGCGAAAAAGAGGTAGGGTGCGGGGCTTGCCCCCGCCCGTCGTTCGCACCGTTTCAACGATTCCGTTCAGCGACGGGCGGGGGCAAGCCCCGCACCCTACTGCGCAACGAGTATAAATAGATTCCTTCAGATTCCTCCCGCGGCGGAATGGCAAACGAAAAAAAAGCCCGCTATTCAGCGGGCTTTTTTGGTTCGGCAGGCCGCTTCTTATCGGTCGTAATAAGCAGCGCCAGCGCGGTGAGCGCCGCCCGTAGCAGCCATTTATTTCGCGTTTTCATCGGGCCCGGGAAAAGAGGGTGTTATTGCTTTCAACTTTCAAATCGCAGGTGGCGCCGCTGATGCGTTCGCCGCAGGTAGTGCCCACAATGCGGCCGTTTTCGAAGTTGAAAAAGCACATGGGGCAGTTGCTGCCCGTGATGGTGTAGCGCTCAGCATTGGGCCGCAGATAATACGTATTGTCACCCCCCGTGTTGAGGGGCAGGGCCATAGCCCGGAACATACCGTTGCGAAGGCCCATGCCAATGACATAATAGTTCGGGGCCGTACCACCTTCGGCCGGGGCCTTGCGCACCTGAATCTTGTCGATAACAGTACCATCGTTGAACTGCCGGATAAAGGCCCGGGCCAGTTCGCTGCGGGGCGTCACATACTCGGTGCTGCTGTCGGTGAAATGCACAATCTGGCGGCTTTCGGGCGCTTCAATCGCGGTGCCTTTGGCCATGCGGTTGGGGCTGCCATATTCGTTAGCCGAAGGCTTCATCGATTCGCACGACATGGCCAGCAACAGCACCAGCAGGCTCAACAGGCCCAGGCCGAGTAATCGGGGAAGAAACTTCATTTTCAGTGAGTAGTGGAAAGGTTTTTTACTGATTGTCATCCTGAGCATGCTGTGCTTAAATGCAGCATGCTCAGGATGACAACCGACTGAATTTAGCGGGCCGTGTAATACTTACGTGCTTCGGGCAATTCACGCTGAATGTCGGCGATGCGGGTGCCGTTGCTGGGGTGGGTAGAGAGAAATTCGGGCGGCGAAGCCTGGTTTTCGCGCGAGTCCATGCGCTGCCAGAACGTAATGGCGCCGTCAGGATTGTAACCGGCCATGGCCATAAAAATCAGGCCCAGATGGTCGGCTTCCGACTCCTGGTTGCGGCCGTATTTCAGCAGGCCCAGCTGCGAGCCCACGCCGAAGGCCTGCAAGGCAATTTGCTGCGTGGCAGGCGCATTGGTCGAGAGCGCGGCCGACAGCGCTTGGCCGCCCAACTGCTGCACCAAGCCCTGGCTCATGCGCTCGGAACCGTGCTTGGCCACGGCGTGCGCAATCTCGTGCGACATCACCACGGCCAGGCCGTTTTCGTCCTGCGTAATGGGCAGGATGCCAGTGTACACGGCCACTTTGCCGCCGGGCATGCACCAGGCATTCTGTTGGGCATCGTCCTGAATCACATTGAATTCCCACTGGTAGCCGGCCAGCTGGTCGGAAGCATTCTGCTGCTGGAAGTAGCGCTCGACGGCTGCCTGAATGCGCTGGCCCACGGTGCGCACCATGGCCACCTGCTGCGAGTTGTTGGAGAGCGGGCCTTTGGCAATCACCTCGCGGTACTGCGTGGCGGCCAGCGTGTTGATTTCGGAGTCGCTGACGAGGCTGAGCTGGCGGCGGCCGGTGATGGGCACCGTAGAGCAGGCGCCCAGCAGGGCCAGGCTGGCGACGAGGGTGAGTTTCTTGAACATAGCAACAGGGGAGAAGAGTGAGAGGAAATGCGCCGACGCGAAGCCCGGCGGTAACAGCCCGGCCGCACGCGCCCGGTGCAGCCTATACGGCAGCAGGGCGGGCAAATGTTTGCCTCGGCCCCGCCGCCGCCCCGAAAAAATGCCGCCCAACCGGGCCGCAAGCCGCCCGCGGGCCGTAGTTTTGGCGTTACTCACTGCCGGGCCGCCGCTGGCCCTTTCCCGCCCTATGAAAATCATTTGCATCGGCCGCAACTACGCCGACCACATCGCCGAGCTGCACAACGAGGTGCCCAGCGCGCCCGTCATCTTTATGAAGCCCGAAACGGCGCTGCTGCAGCGCGGCCAGCCATTTTTCATCCCCGAGTTCTCGCAGGACATCCACCACGAGCTGGAGTTGGTGCTGCGCGTGAGCAAAAATGGCCGCCACATCGACGAGCAGTTTGCCCACACTTATTTCGATGCTATCGGTTTGGGCATCGACTTCACGGCCCGCGACCTGCAATCGGAGTTGAAGAAAAAAGGCCTGCCCTGGGAGCTGGCCAAGGCCTTCGATGGCTCGGCCCCGATTTCGCCAACTTTCAAGCCCGTGGCCGATTTCGCCGACCTGGCCAACATTAACTTCCATCTCGAAGTGAACGGCGAAACTCGTCAGACCGGCAATTCCAGCCTGATGCTGCACCCGTTCGCTAAAATCATCAGCTTCGTGTCGAAATACATCTCGCTGAAAATGGGCGACCTGATTTTCACCGGCACGCCCGCCGGCGTGGGCCCGGTGAAGGTAGGTGACCAGCTAACCGGGTTTCTGGAAGGGGAGAAGCTGCTGGAATTGAACGTGCGGTAGGGGAGAGGTTGGGTTGTTTTTATAAAATTGACCGTCATGCTGAGCGCAGCCGAAGCATCTCTACCGCTTCGTTGTGCTAGCAGTTGATTAGTTGTGCGGTAGAGATGCTTCGGCTGCGCTCAGCATGACGGTCTTCCTTGATTATTTGCAAGTTGAAGAATAAAGCGAAGTTGATTATCGGATTAGTGCTGGCCTTGTTGGCGGCCCTGCCGAGTGTAGTAGGCGGCCAGGAGGCCGATTCATCCGACCGTGAGCATAGCCTGAGCGAGATGCTGAGTGCCGGCCGGCCCACCGTGGCCCCGGGCTACTTTCTGTTTCCGATTGCGCCGGGCAAGCCCAATTTCCTGGCTGGCAGCATGGGCGAGTTGCGCCCCAACCACTTCCACGGCGGCCTCGACATCAAGACCGGCGGCGGAGTGAACCAGCCCGTGTACGCCGCCGCCGACGGCTACGTGTCGCGCCTCAAGCAGTCGTCGTTTGGCTACGGCAACGTGCTCTACATCACCCACCCGAATGGGCTGACGACGGTGTACGGCCACCTCAACGAGTTCAAGGGCGCGTTTGCGGCCGAGCTGCTGCGGCGGCAGTACGAGAAGCACAGCTACGAGTTGGAAGCCTTTTTCGAGAAGGACCGGTACCCCGTGAAGCGCGGCGAGCTGGTGGCCCTGAGCGGCAACACCGGCGGCTCGGCCGGCCCGCACCTGCACTGGGAAGTGCGCGATGCGCAGGACCGGCAGTACAACCCGCTGCAATGGGGCGGCTTCTCCGAAATTCAGGACCACGTGGCGCCCACGCTGCAAGCCTTCGCGCTGGAGCCGCTGGCCATCGAGTCGCGGGTGAACCGGGTGTTTGCCAAGGCCTTGTTCGTGCCGAAGGTGCAGCCTGCGCCGGGCGTGGCTACCACCTGGGCCGATACCATTAGCGCGTTTGGGCCGGTGGGGCTGCTGGTGCAGGGCTTCGACCGGTTCGATAATGCCTGGAACAAGAATGGGATTCAGCGCGTGAGCATTACGGTGAATGGCAAGCCGTTCTACCAGCACGCCATCGATGCCGTGCCATTTCCGACGGGCACGCGGCAGGTGGCCAACTTCGTCGATTTCCTGTACCAGCAAACCCAGGGCCGCACCCTGCAAAAGCTGTGGGTGGACGAAGGCAACGACCTGCAGATGTATGCCACCGGCCCCACCAAAGGCCGTCTGACCGTGGAGGCGGGCAAAATCTACAACGTCGACATCATTCTGGCCGACTCCTATAACAACCAGACGCCAATACACCTGGTGCTACGCGGCGAGCAGCCGGCCTACTTCCGCACCGGGCCGGCGGCGGCCCGCAAGCCCGCGCTGCGCTACGAAATTGTGCGCAACCTGCTCAAAGCCGTGGCCGCCGCCGAAACGCCCGATTCGGTGCCCGCCAATCTGACGCTGCTGCGCGGCAGCCGCCGCCTCGAAGTGCGGCCCAGCTACTGCCAGGACGGCCAGAACGTGTACCTCTACGACCTGCGCGCCGGTCTGCCCGATTCGGTGCGTTTCGGCGCAATCACCAAGAAATTCGACCGGCAGGTGCTGATTCCGGCCCGCAAGGAATTTAGCTACGCCACCAACCACCTCAACCTGGTTTTCGGCCCCGAAACGCTGTTCGACAACCTCTACCTGAACACCGCCTACAAGCCCGAGCCCACCGGCAGCGGCTTCTGGACGGTCGGCTCGCCGCTGCAGCCGCTCTACCACACCGCCGTCCTCACCCTGAAGCCCGCCACCCCGCCCACCGACCCGCAGCGCACCGCCATTTACGCGGCCACGCTGGCCGGCGGCAAGGCCTACGTGGGCGGCAAGTGGGATGAAAAAGGCCAGATTACGGCCGTTATCCGGCAGTTCGCGTCCTACCGCATTCTCACCGATACCAAAGCGCCGCAGGGCACCTTCGCGGGCCGGGCCGGCGGGCAGCTGCAGTTTCACGTCGGCGATGATATGTCGGGCTTGGCCAGCTACCGGCTGCTCATCGGCGGGCAGTTTCGGCTGCTGCGCTTCGAGCACAAGAAAGCCTTGCTCTTCACCGTAGCCGGCGACACGCTCGGCCCCAAGCTGCGCGGCCCCGCCGAGCTGCGCCTGATGGACCAGGCCGGCAACGAGCGGGTGATTCCATTGAGCTTGTAGCAGGTCGAGAAAGGGGAAAGTAGCCCGTCATGCAGAGCGGAGCGAAGCATGACGTTCTTTTGTTAACGAACTCAACCCTCAACATTCAAAACTCAACCATTCATCATGCTTCCCGAACCCGGCCAGCCCGCTCCCGATTTCACCGCCCAGGACCAGGACGGCAACACCATCAGCCTGCACGACTACCGCGGCCAGAAAGTCGCCCTCTACTTTTACCCCAAAGACGACACGCCCGGCTGCACCGCCCAGGCCTGCAACCTGCGCGACCACCAGGAAGAGCTGAAAGCCAACAATATCCAGGTGATTGGCGTCAGCATTGATGGCGAGGCGGCGCACAAGAAATTTGCCCTGAAATACGACCTGCCCTTCCCGCTGCTCGTTGATACCGAGAAGCAGATTGTGGCGGCTTACGGCGTGTGGCAGGAGAAAAAAAACTACGGCAAAACCTACATGGGTACCGTGCGCACCACGTTTCTGATTGATGAAAAAGGCCTGATTGAAAAAGTCATCAAGCGCCCCGACACCAAGGAGCACACCGCGCAGCTGCTGAAATAAGCGACCGAAAACGCTGTTTCCAGTGAATTGAGGCTAATCAATCGATTGTGTTGGTGTGGCCGCTTTGCTTCGCTTACCTTTACTCACCGAACCCTATTCCCGACTTATGTCCGATACCACCACCGCCAAAACCGTCGAAAAACCCGAGAAGTCCAACGACGAGCTCAAAGAAATTGCCACGCAAGTGCGGCGCGACATCCTGCGCATGGTGCACGCCGTGAACTCGGGCCACCCCGGCGGCTCGCTCGGCATCACCGATTTGCTGGTAGCGCTCTACTTCAAGGTGATGAAGCACCACCCCGAGCCCTTCGACATGGACGGCAAGGACCAGGACCTGTTTTTCCTGTCCAACGGCCACACTTCGGCCACCATGTACTCGTGTCTGGCGCGCTCCGGCTATTTTCCGGTGAGCGAGCTGGCCACGTTCCGCAAGCTGAACTCGCGGTTGCAAGGCCACCCCACTACCCACGAAGGCTTGCCCGGCGTGCGCGTAGCTTCGGGCTCGCTGGGCCAGGGCCTGAGCGTGGCTTGCGGCGCAGCCCAGGCCAAAAAGCTGAACGGCGACAAGCAGCGCGTGTTTGTGCTGATGGGCGACGGCGAGCTGGAAGAAGGCCAGAACTGGGAAGCCGCTCTCTACGCCTCCCACCAGAAAATCGACAACCTGATTGCCATCGTCGACCGCAACGGCCAGCAGATTGATGGCTCGACCGACGAAATCGGCGGCCTCGGCGACATCGGCGCCAAGTTCAAAGCCTTTGGCTGGCAGGTGATTGAGGGCGACGGCAACCACTTCGATGCCCTGCTGCCCACGCTCGAAAACTGTGTGGCCGCCACCGGCAAAGCCAAGCCCATCATGTTCGTGATGGACACCAAAATGGGCTTCGGCGTCGACTTTATGATGGACGGCCACAAGTGGCACGGCGTCGCTCCGAACGACAAGCAGCTCGCCGACGCGCTCGACCAGCTGAAAACCGGAACCGACGGCGACTACTAGCGGTGCAGCCGAAACCTCACCCGCTGACTTCCTCGCAAATGCAGCGGGCGCAGCGATTCCGGCAAAGCGGGAATCGTCAGGCTTTCTTCACTTTGGGAATGAGCCAGGGGGTGAGGTTTCGGTTGACGGCGCTGCTATTGGCTTGCCTGCTGATGAGCAGGGTAGGAGCGGCCCAAAATGCGGCTCCTGAAAAGCCCAAAGTCACGCGCATCCTCTTCCTGCTCGATGCGTCGGGCTCGATGATGGCGCCCTGGGAAGGCCAGCCGCGCTGGAACATTGCCCGGCGCATGCTGAGCAAAATGGTGGACTCGCTGAACAGCTACCCCAACCTGGAAGTCGCCCTGCGCGTGTACGGCCACCAGTTTCCGAACGCAGACAAAAAATGCGACGATTCGCGCCTCGAAGTGCCGTTTGCCCCGCGCAACGCGGCTGCCATCAAGAAGAAGCTGGCCGAGCTCAAAGCCCAGGGCAACACGCCCATCACCTACTCGCTGGAGCAGTCGGCCAACGACTTCCCTAGCGATAAAACATCCCGCAACGTGCTGCTGCTCATTACCGACGGCCTCGAATCGTGCAACCGCGACCCCTGCGCGGCCTCGCTGGCTTTGCAGCGCAAGCGCGTGTTTCTGAAGCCGTTTGTGATTGGCATCGGGGCCGAGCGGGAGTTCGGCAAGCAGCTCGAATGCCTTGGCCAGTACTACAACGCCGCCGAAGTAGCCACCTTCCGCACCGTGATGAACGACGTCATCGCCAAAACCCTGAGCAAAACCACCGTCAGCGTCAACCTCACCGACGCCAACGGCAAGCCCGCGGAAAGCAACGTCAACCTCACTTTTGTGAACAACGTGACCGGCCAGCCCGAGTACAACTACGTGCATTACCGCGACGCCCAGGGCCGGGCTGATGTGCTTGACATCGACGCGCTGCAGAGCTACGACCTCGTCATCAACACCGTGCCGCCGGTGCGCCAGGCCAATTTGGCCATCACGCCCGGCAAAGCCAACGTGCTGACATACAAAACGCCGCAGGGTATACTGGTGCTGCAAAGCCCGCAACTCTCGCCTAACCCCTACGGTACCATGCGCGCCGTAATCCGCACGCCCGACCGCGCCACCGTCACGGCCAACAATTTCGGCAGCCGCCAGAAGCTGCTGGCCGGCAACTACGAAGTGGAGGTGCTCACGCTGCCCCGCACCGTGCGCCGCCTCGCCATCAAGCAGGGCCAGGAAACGACCGTAACCTACGCCGCGCCCGGCACCCTCAACATCACCTCCGACCTGAAAGGCTACGGCAGCATTTACCAACTCAACGACGACGAATCGCAAACCTGGATTTACAGCCTGCCCGAAGGCGGCAGCAGCAAAATAAACCTGCCGATGCAGCCGGGCGCGTATCGGCTGGTATTTCGCACGGCTACCAGCAACGGCAGCAAATTTACCGACGTGCGCAATTTTAGCATTCGCAGCGGGCAGACTACTTCGGTGGCTATTTTCGGGAAGTAACCTACTGTCAATTTATTGTATGAAAATGGTCGAAATGAAAGTTGAGAAATTCATTGCGATGCTGTTATTGGCTTGCGGATTATTCGCCTTTCGCAGCGATGAAATTGAATTTGATACTAAGACATTGTTCGGAAATCAAATTGAATTGAAGATTCCCAAAGGCTTTATAATAATGCCGGAGGAGATGGCAAAACTGAAATTCATTCCTGAACGCCGGCCAACCCTGGTTTACACCAACGAAACCGGCAACATAAGTGTGGCGCTGAATATCACGAATAGCAAGGCAACGCAGGCAGAATTACCAGCTATTAAGGAAGATGTTCTTCGCGCCTATAAACATCCGTATGTAAGCGCTAGGGAGAAATGGAATGCTATTCAAATGGTCAATGGCCGCAAAGTAGGATTCATTGAGTTCGGTACACTGGATATTAAAAATACAGTTTACGGCACCTCTGCTACTGAAAGAAGTGCTTATAACTTGATTTTTTTCACCGACTTCCACGGTAGGCTTTTGCTGTGCAACGTTAGCTGCATAGATAAAAACAGCGAACAGTGGCAATATGCCGCCAAAGAAATAATGGCTTCGCTAAAGCTGAAATAATCGGCATAGCGCCAGAGCACTAAAGTGCGCCGCATTTTCCTAATCAATCAACGACATAAAATCCCCCAACTCCCCATGAAAGACTTCCCCTACACCGAATCGAAAGACACCCGCAGCGGCTTCGGCGCTGGCCTGGCCGAACTGGGCGAAACCAACCCCAACGTGGTGGCCCTCTGCGCCGACCTCACCGGCTCGCTCAAAATGGACGCCTTCAAAAAGGCGCACCCCGACCGGTTTTTCCAGGTGGGCATTGCCGAGGCCAACATGATGGGCGTGGCTGCGGGCATGACCATTGGTGGCAAAATTCCCTTCACGGGCACCTTCGCCAACTTCAGCACCGGCCGCGTCTACGACCAGATTCGCCAGAGCATTGCGTATTCGGATAAGAACGTGAAAATCTGCGCCTCGCACGCCGGCCTCACGCTCGGCGAAGACGGCGCTACCCACCAGATTCTGGAAGACCTGGGCATGATGAAAATGCTGCCCGGCATGACCGTTATCAACCCCTGCGACTACAACCAGACCAAAGCCGCCACCATCGCCATCGCCGAGCACCACGGTCCGGTGTACCTGCGCTTCGGCCGCCCCGTGGTGCCCAACTTCACGCCCGCCGACCAGAAATTCGAAATTGGCAAGGCCTGGGTGATGAACGAAGGCGCCGACGTGAGCATCTTCGCCACCGGCCACCTCGTGTGGAAGGCCGTGCTCGCCGGCAAGCTGCTGGCCGAGAAGGGCATCAACGCCGAAATCATCAACATCCACACCATCAAGCCCCTCGATGCGGAGGCCATCTTGGCCTCGGTGCGCAAAACCGGCTGCGTGGTAACGGCCGAAGAGCACCAGATGAACGGCGGCCTCGGCGACAGCATTGCCCAACTGCTGGCCCGCGAAGAGCCCCTGCCCCTGGAAATGGTGGCTGTGCACGACAGCTTCGGCGAAAGCGGCACCCCCGACCAGTTGATGGAGAAATACAACCTGAACGAAGCCGCTATTGTGAAAGCCGTAGAAGCGGTGATGAAACGGAAGAAGTAAATTTCGTTTTGCCAACCTACTAAAAAGCCCCCGCAACTTCTACTGTTGCGGGGGCTTTTTAGTAGGTTGACGCAATGGTGCCAACGGTGTTTATGCAGACGCCTTTTGGTAAATAAAAAAATCGGAAAATGATGTTGATGAAGATTTTCCGGCTTCCAATGGAAATTGGTTGGGAATGAATTCGATTAGGTGAAAATCGGGGCGGAATTGCTTAATCCAATTGGTGAATTTTCGTGTTTTTACGTGCGGAGCATAATGGTGGGGCTGGTCATCGTCGCAGGCATAAATAATGACGTAGTGGGTGCTGGCTGCAAACAGTTGCGTCATGTAGGTATGGTATGTAGTATCTTCAATTAAGTGATAGATAACATCCAGGCTCAATGTGAGTTCTGCCTGATGACTTCCGGCCTGGCTGACATGGAAAAATTGTTTGCTGGAGTCGTCTTTAAACAAATTTCGACAGTTGTTAATAGCTACTTCGCTGACGTCGAAACCAGTATAAGCGGGGAATTTAAAATAGGTTAATTGATTGCCATCGCCGCAGCCAAATTCTATCACGCTTTTGATGTGATGGCGGGCCACGAAGGAATTAAGGATTTCGCCTTTGAATGCTGCGAGATTATTGTAGGAGCCCGCCCCTGAATTACCTCCTTGGGCGTAACGTTTTATCCAGTATTCCTCGGAGGTGGTAAACGCCTCCGCGGGAAAGAGTTTTTTCTTTATCGAGCGCGCCAGACTGCCAATAATGGGAATCTGCTTAATAATATTCCGCATGCTTTTTGAAAATTGGGACAGAAACCCGTGTCCTTCGAAATGGAAAACTGACGGCTAGCGCCGATGGCTTCTGCTGGCAAGATAGGCTGGAACGCACTCCAAATTCAGCGGCGGCTTTTTACCAGGCGTAATTAAACGCGGCGCTTACTTTGCCATCCAAGTCTCGCCGCTGCTGCCGGAGCAGCCTCCTTTTGCGTTTGGAAGACCACGAAATTCTCCTCAAGTTTCAGCACCCCGCCAGCCGCAACCTGGCGTTCAACCAGCTCGTGCGCAAGTACCAGAGCAAGGTGTACTGGCACGTGCGCAAGATGGTGGTGGACCACGACGACGCCGACGACCTCACCCAGGACGTGTTCGTGAAGGTGTGGAAGCACCTCGAAAACTTCCGCCAGGATGCTCAACTCTTCACCTGGATTTACCGCATCGCCACCAACGAGTGCCTGAATTTCCTCAGCAGCAAGCGCCGTAAGTTTCTGCTGCCGCTGAACGATGTGGGGGCCGAACTGGCCGCCAAAATCGAAGCCGACCCCGCTATTGCGGGCGACGAAATCGAGTTGAAGCTGCAAAAGGCCATTCTGCGCCTGCCCGACAAGCAGCGCCTCGTCTTCAACCTGCGCTACTACGATGAGATGCCTTACGAGCAGATGGCCGAAGTAACCGGCACCAGCGTAGGGGCTCTGAAGGCCAGCTACCACCACGCCGTGAAAAAAGTGGAAGAATACGTGACCCGTACGACCGACGATTGACCCCCGCTCTCTATCCAATTATTTATCCGCTGAATTAAACGTTCGCCGCTGCTTCTCATCAAACGCTCATGAAACCTGCTTTTAAGCTCGACGCGCACCCCCGGCGGCCCCGCCCGCTGCTGAGCGAGCCGCCCGCCGACTACTTCGATAAATTGCCCACGCGCATCATGGCCCGCCTGCCGCAGGCCGACGAGCGCGCTGCCCCGGCTGCCTGGGCTTGGCTTTCCTTCCTTTCGCCGGTGCTGCGTACCGGGCTGGCCTCGGTGGCCGTGCTGGGCGGCTTCGCGGCTTCGTTTTATATGAGCGGCTCGGCCCCACTGGTGCCCGCCACGGCCAGCACGGCCGCCCTCGATGCCGTGCCCCGCACCGAGCTGGCCAACTACCTGCTCACGAGCGGCACCCGCGTCGAAACCTCCGATTTGGCCACGCTCACCGCCGCGCATCCCAATATTGCCAAGGGTTTCCTGCGCGTGTCGGACGAGGAGCTGAACGACGCGCTCGATGCCCAGCCCACCGACGACCCTACTTATCTATAATTCTTTGTTCTTTCGTTCCGCTATCATGTCTGTATTTTCATCCGTATTTCGTTGGCTGAGTCTGGCCGCGCTGCTGCTCACGCTGGTCCCGGCCGCGCAGGCCCAGGGCGGGCTGGGCGGGGGCGGCCGCCGGGGCCAGCGCCTTGGCCAGCTCGAAAACGCCAAAATTGCCTTCATCACCAACCGCGTCTCGCTCACGCAGGACCAGGCCCAGAAATTCTGGCCGCTCTACAACGAGTTTTCCGCCCGTCGGCGCGAACTCAACCGCAGCGGCCGCCTGCTGCGCCGCGACATCACCGAGGGCATGACCGACCAGCAGCTGCGCGACAACTTCACGCAGTCCTTCAACACCCGTCAGCAGGAGCTGAACCTGGAGAAGGAGTATTTCGAGAAGTTTCAGAAAGTTATTTCGCTGCGCCAGGTAGCCCAGTTGTTCCAGGCCGAGCGCGACTTCACCAAGGAGGTCATCAAGCGCGTGGCCAACGTGCCCGGGCAGGTTGGGGCCGGCAATGGCAACGACTAATCTGATTCGCTGCCGTTTTTCAAGAGGCCGCTGCCCCCGCAGCGGCCTCTTTATTTTTGCGGAATAATCAAACGGCCCAATCCGTGGTTGTGAGAAGCGCGAGCCGCGCTTGCTCAGCCCCTGAAAAACCGTCCCCACTTCCGTTGAAACCTGCTCCCTCCGTCGTAACGCCACGCCAGCTTTTCCTCCGCCACCAGGCCCAAACCTCCGATTTTCCGCTGCTGCTGGAAATTGAGCGGGCCGAAGGCGTGTACATGTACGCCCCCGATGGCCGCCGCTACCTCGACCTGATTTCGGGCATCGGCGTGAGCAACGTGGGCCACCGCCACCCGCGCGTGCTGGCCGCCATTCAGGCTCAGCTCGACAAATACCTGCACCTAATGGTGTATGGCGAACTGGTGCAGGCCGTGCCCGCCCAGCTGGCCCAGGCCCTGCACCACACCCTGCCCGCGCACCTCGATTCGGTGTACTTCACCAACTCCGGCACCGAGGCCATCGAGGGTGCCCTCAAGCTGGCCAAGCGCCACACCGGCCGCACCGAGCTCATTTCCTGTCTCAACGCCTACCACGGCTCCACGCACGGCGCCCTGTCCATCACCGGTTCCGAGGGCTTCAAAAACAGCTTCCGCCCGCTGCTGCCCGACGTGCGCCACATCCGCCACAACGAACTGACTGACCTGGATTTCATCACCGAGCGCACGGCCGCTGTAGTTATCGAAACCGTGCAGGGCGAGGCCGGCGTGCGCGTGCCCTCTCCCGACTACCTGCCTGCCCTGAGCGCCCGCTGCACCGAAGTCGGTGCCCTGCTTATTCTCGACGAAATCCAGTGCGGCTACGGCCGCACCGGCACCATGTGGGCGTTCGAGCAGTTCGGCATCGAGCCCGACATCCTCGTGTGTGCCAAGGGCATGGGCGGCGGCATGCCCATCGGTGCCTTTATATCGAGCACCGAAATCATGTCAGGCTTCAAAACCAACCCCATTCTGGGACATTGCACCACCTTTGGCGGGCACCCGGTGAGCTGCGCGGCGGCGCTGGCCACCCTGCAGATTATGCAAGATGAGCAGCTGCCGGCCGGCGTGGCCGCCAAAGCTGCCCGCTTCCGGGCGCAGCTGCGGCACCCGGCCATCCGGGCCGTGCGCGGCTGTGGGCTGCTCATGGCGGTGGAGTTCGACTCCTTCGCCGTCCTCAAACCCATCATCGACCGGGCGCTGGAGCACGAGGGCATTCTTACCGACTGGTTCCTGTTCTGCGACAATTCCCTACGGCTTGCCCCTCCGCTTACTATTGCTGAAAATGAGATTGACGAGGCCTGCGCGGCCCTGCTGCGGGCCATTGCCTTCGTCACAGGCGAGTAGAGGAGGCCCGCAACGCAGCCGGCCCGTTGGAGCAGCCCGCCGAACGAGCCGCCCCAACGGGCCGGAATAACCGCCGAAGCGGGGAATATATGGTCGTTAGTTCAGGTTGACGGCCGGGCGCGGTAGCTCGTTGTAGTTCAGGAACTGGTTGCTCTCTTCTTTGATGCGCTCGCGGGGGTGACCGTCCTTCACGCCCTGCGAAATCTTGCGCACGAGCACGCCCACAATGGCCTTGCGGAAGCCCAGTTTCTCGGCCATCATAATGCAAAAATCCATTTCCGTGTCGTCCACGATGCCATCGGCGAGCATCATGTCCACGAGGTCGAAAATCTGGTCGAACCGCTCCGAGTCGTTGGTTGGCAGGTCGTTGCTGGCACCCTTGGCACCCGACACGAGGGCCTGTACTTCCGACGAACTGATGCCGTTCTTCTTCCCTACCGCAATAATAAAGTTCATCTCCCGCGCGTCGATATGTCCGTCGGCTTTCGCCAGCGCCGCGAGATTCAGCAAATGGCCCTTTATTTTTTTGGCTTGCTCATTTTGAAAAAATCCGAACATAAACGTGGGAATTAAGGGGTGAAAAGATGATTTTTTAATCGAAATCTCGATTTCACTGGTAAGATACACGGAAAATTGGCTGATTGTTGCGGGTATAATACCCAAATCAGAAAAGTGCTAATCGGGGGTTTTACGCGATTCTTTGCCGGGTAGTTGAGGGTTTGCGTTCATTTCGCCAACTTTGCGGGGTTTGAGCGCCGTTTTCGTGCTCACTTGCTCTATGAATATTCAGATGAAGAGAATTGCGGTTTTTACCAGTGGGGGCGATGCGCCGGGCATGAACGCCGCTATCCGGGCGGTAGTACGCACGGCTACTTACCACGGCATTGAGGTATACGGTATTATGCGGGGCTACAGCGGCATGATTAAGGGCGAATTCGTGCGCCTCGATTCGGCCTCGGTTTCCAACACGGTGCAGAAGGGCGGCACCATCCTGAAATCGGCCCGTAGCCAGAAGTTTATGACCAAGGAAGGCCGCCAGCAGGCTTTCGACCAGTTGGTGAACAACGGCATCGAAGGCCTCGTGGCCATTGGCGGCAACGGCACCTTTACCGGGGCCATGATTTTTGAGGAAGAGTTCGGCATCCCGACCGTGGGCGCCCCCGGCACCATCGACAACGACCTGTACGGCACCGACTACACCATCGGCTACGACACGGCCGTGAACACGGCGCTCGATTGCATCGACAAAATCCGCGACACGGCCGATTCGCACGACCGCTGCTTTTTTGTGGAGGTAATGGGCCGCGACTCGGGCTACATTGCCATTCCGTGCGCCATTGGCGGCGGGGCCGAAATTGTGATGATTCCGGAAACCCAGATGAGCACCGACGTGGTGATTGACACGCTGCAAACGGGTTGGCAGCGCTCCAAAACCTCGTTTATTGTGATTGTGGCCGAAGGCGACGAGCCCGGCAATGCCACGCAGGTGGCCACCCGCGTGAAGGAAGCTATTCCGCAGCTCGACACCCGCGTGACCATCGTGGGCCACATTCAGCGCGGCGGCTCGCCCACGGCCGCCGACCGCCTGCTGGCGTCGCAGCTCGGCATCGCCGCCGTGGAGGGCCTGATGAACGGCATGCGTAACGTGATGGCCGGCATCATCGATAAGAAGCTGGTGTACACGCCCTTCACGGATACCATCAACAAGAAGAAGCTCATTAACCAGAGCTTCATGCGAATGGTGGAGATTCTGAGTGTCTAGCGTTTAAAGGAAGCGAAAAAGAACGTCATGCTGAGCTTGTCGAAGCATCTCTCCCGAGGAAGTAAATAGTTACTCTTGCGGTAGAAATGCTTCGACAAGCTCAGCATGACGTTCTATGTTAAAACCTTATTGCCCGCTTAAATCGACCCACTTGTATGCTGCATCGCGGCGCAGCCACGTGAGCTGGCGCTTGGCATACCGGCGGGTATTGCGCTGAAGCAGGCGCACGGCTTCGGCCCAGTCGTACTCGCCATCCAGGAAGCCGAAGATTTCGGTGTAGCCCACGGTTTGCAGGGCGTGGTGGTGGCGGTAGGGGAGCACGGCGCGCACTTCTTCGAGCAAACCGGCGGCCAGCATGTGCTCAACGCGCAGGTTGATGCGCTGGTAGAGCTCCTCACGCTCGCGGGTGAGGGCTACTTTCACGTTGCGGAACAGCGGATTTTCGGGCGGCGGGCCGGCGCTGTGGAAGCTGGAAAACGGCTGGCCAGTGGCGCGGGTGATTTCGAGGGCGCGCACGATGCGCTGGGGGTTTTGCTGGTCGATGCGGGCGTGGGCGACGGGGTCGGTTTCGGCCAGCTCGGTCACCAGGTGCGGCAGGCCGTGGGCAGCCAACTCGGCGTGCAGCTGGGCGCGCACTTCGGGCGGCACGTCGGGCAGGGCGTCGAGGCCATCGGTTACGGCCTGCACGTAGAGGCCCGAGCCGCCGGTGAGGATGACGACGGGGTGTTTCTGGAACAGTTGCCCTAAAACTGCGTGGCAGTCGGTAGCGAAGCGGCCGGCGCTATAGTCTTCGGCAATGCTGTGGCTGTCGATGAAGTGATGGGGCACGCCCTGCATCTCGGCAGGCGTAGGCTTGGCCGTGCCGATGCTGAGCTCGCGGAAGAACTGGCGCGAGTCGGCCGACACGATTTCGGTGTCAAATTGCTGGGCCAGCTGCACGCACAGCGCGGTTTTGCCCACGGCCGTGGGGCCGGCAATGGTGAGCAGCACGGGGCGCGGGTCGGCGGTGGTGGGGGCGAGCCGGGCGAGAATGTGAGGGGGAAGCAGGGGCACAAAGTAAGGAGTTAAAAGTGAAGAGTTAAAAGTTAAAACATCAAAGAATTGCCTGTCTTTTAACTCTTCATTTTTAACTTTTAACTAAGCAAACGCGGCTGCGACGCGAACTACAAAGTTCGCGCTACGGCTCCAGTGGCTCGGGCATCTCTGATTGCACCTTCGGCGGGTCGATGCCGGTAATGCGGAACTCGACGCGGCGGTTGAGGCGGCGGGTGGCTTCCTGCTCGTTGCTGGCAATGGGCTCGGCCCCGCCCAGGCCAAGGCCGGTAATGCGCGGTGCCTCCACGCCGTGGCCCACCAGGTAGGCCATCACCGTTGAAACGCGCTGCTCACTCAGAATGACGTTTTTTTCGGGCGGCCCTACATTGTCGGTGTGGCCGCGCAACTCGATGTGCAGGCCGGGGTTATCAACCAGCAGGCGCACCAGGCGGCCCAGGGCAGGGTAGGAGGATGGCAGCAGCACGGCTTTGCTTTGCTCGAACTGCACCTGGGCCAGCGGCAGGGTTTCGCCCACGGCCAGCGGCCGCAGCAGCACGTCGCGCACGAGCGGGCCGGGCGCGGCGGGCCAGGTGCTGTCGGCCGGAAAGTAGCCGGGGTACTCGGCGTGGTAGCTGTAGGCCCGGCCGGGCGTGGTGCTGGTGTAGGCGAAGTCGCCTTTGGCCGAGAGTAGCACGCCCACGCTGCCCTCGGCCCGGCTGAGGCGCAGGCTGGCGGCGGGCAGGGGCTGGAAGGTGGTGGCATCGAGCACGCGGCCCTCGAAGGTGGCGGTGGTGGGCACCGGCGGGGCTGGGCGCGGCGGCGTCACGACCCGAAACAGGTTGCAGCCGGCCAGGTCGGTGTAGGTGCCTTTGCGCAGGCGGGTGGCCTGGTGCCGGGCCAGGTCGACGGTGTAGAGGCCGTGCGGGCCGGCCAGGTACATGCGGCGGCGGCCGGCGGCGTCGTTCTGCATCAGCAGGTCGCTGTAGCCGCCGCGGGCGGGCAGGCCGCTCAGGAACATCTGCTCGGCGAAGGGCTTTTGGGTGGGCAGGTCGATTTTCAGCAGCGAGCCGTCGGTGCTGTATACCAGGTACATGGTGTTGGAATCATCAAGGCAAAAGTTGCCGTGAGTGCCGGCGCTGGCGAAGGCGATGTAGGGGTAGAACGGCGCCTGGCGCAGCGGGTCGGCGGTCCAGACGGTGCTCACCTTGCCGTCGTGCGGGCTGATGCGGACGAGCAGGTTGGCATCCGAAGCCATGAAATAGAGGTCGCCGCGGTCGTCGGTGCTGGCCGAAATCCAGACGTTCTCGGGGCCCTGCCGGGGCAGCACCCAGTCGGTGTACGCACCCTTGCGGGTGGCAGGGTCGTAGCGGTACACCCGCTCGGGGGCATCGGTGGGGGCCTTCGTGACCGAATACAGGCAGTTATCAAAGCCCTTGGCCAGCGCATAGGATTGAAAAGGCAGCACGCGCCGGTGCACCCGGGGAGCGGCCGTGGGGTCGTCGGCCACAAACTCGTGGATGGTCCGGCAGTCGTCTTCGCGATGGCCATCCACGGTGCGCAGGGCCGCGATGCCGTACATCTTGCCGTCGCAAAGCTGGTCGTCGTAGCGGCGACTGGCCCAGGGTGTGCCGGTAAAGGCGAACGAGGCCAGCAGCGCCTGCCCGGCGGCCAGATAGGATGTGTCGTGGCTGACGCGAGCCCGGTACTCCACCCGAAACTCGTAGCCGCCGCGCCACAGCTGGCGGCCCACCACGTGAGTCCGCACGCTGGGCCGGGTGCCGCCGTAAGAATAATCATAAGCCACCTCATCGAAAGTAGCTCCGGCCCGTTGGTCGAGCCGCAGAATCTGGACGAGCGGCAGGCTTTGGATGCGGCGCAGCACCGAGTCGGGCCGGCCCTCGCCGAGCAGGCGGAAATCTCGGCGGTCGTCGGGCAGCGGCACGATGCGCAGCGTCGTCACTGCCGCCGTATCGCCGGCCCGGAAAGTGGCGATAGCGCCCGCTGCGGGCCGCTTCTGCAGCTGCCAGGGGCTGGCGTAGGTGAGTTGGCAGCGGCCGGCCGCATCAGTAAAAACGGCCGGCTCCGGCGCGGTTTGCGCCTGCAGCCCCGCGCCCCACATCAGCAAAACCAGCGTCAGAAAAAACCTCATAAGCCGGAGCAAAATCAACCCACGGCCAACCAATGCCGGCTCGTAGTAACCTGCAAGATACGGCCGGACCGGGCATTGCCGGCCGGCACTTGTCTTCAGGCAAGCTTACAAAAACGACCAAAAACCGGCGCTATTGCAGCGGCGGGTGCTTTTCGTCGAAGCTGGTCGCGTCCTGGTAGGCTTTGGCCAGGGCCAGCAGCTTGCCCTCCTCGTAGAGCTGGCCCATGAAGGTGATGGTGGTGGGCAGGCCGGCGGCGGTGAGGCCGTTGGGCAGCGCCATGGCCGGGTGCCCGGTGAGGTTGGTGAGCACCAGGCTGGCGCTGAACGTGGGCGCGATGTAGCAGTCGAAGCCCTTCAGCTGAGCGTCCATCTGCTCGATGAGCAGGCTGCGCACGCGCTGGGCCTGCAGGTATTCGACGGCCGGAATGAAGCGCGAGGAGCGGAAGGTGTTGGGCCAGGCCGAGCGGTTCTGCAGCACCATCTGGCCGTCGCGGCCCGAGCGGGTCAGGTCGTCGAAGGCCGCCGCGCCCTCGGCCGTGAGGATGAAGCGTAACATGCCCGGCGACAGCGCCGGCAACTCCAGCGGCACCAGCTCCACGCCCAGCTTGCGCAGTACTTCCAAGGTCGCCAGGTCGTTGGCTTTGGTGGGGTAGTCCTGGTCGAAAGCTTTTTTTATATAGCCCACGCGCAGTTTTTTTACACTAGTGCCGAAGGCGTACTCGAAGCGGTTGGGAGCCAGCATCGTGGCCGGGTCGCGGGCATCAGGGCCGGCGGCCGTGAGGGCGGCCAGCACGATGGCACAATCCTCGGCCGAGCGGGCCAGCGGGCCGGCTTTGTCCATGGTCCAGCTCAGGGCCATGGCCCCGGCGCGGCTCACGCGGCCGTAGGTGGGGCGCAGGCCCGTAATGCCGCAGGCCGTGCTCGGGCTGATGATGGAGCCCAGCGTTTCGGTGCCAATGGCAAACGGCAGCAGCCCCGCCGCCACCGCCGACGCCGACCCGGCCGACGACCCGCTGGAGCCCTTCGCCACGTCCCACGGCGTGCGGGTTTTGCCGCCAAACCACACGTCGCCCTGCGCCAGCTCGCCCAGCGTGAGCTTGGCGCACAGCACCGCGCCAGCCGCGCGCAGCCGCTCCACCACGGCCGCGTCCTCGTCCAGTATTTGCTCCTTGAAAGGCCCCGAGCCCCAGGTGGTTTTGTAGCCCTTCGCGCTGAACAAGTCCTTCACTCCAAATGGAATGCCGTGCAGCGGCCCGCGGTATTTGCCCGCCTGAATCTCCGCATCGGCCTGCCGGGCCTGCTGGTAGGCCAGGTCCTCGGTGAGGGTGATGACGCAGTGCAGCTGCGGGTCGTACTTTTTCAGGCGCGTGAGGCAGAAGCGGGTCAGGTCTTCGGAGGTTATCAGCTTGAACCGCAGCAACTCGCCCAATTGCCGCACGGTGTAAAACGCGAGGTCGTCGCGGTTGGCAGGCAGCTTCACTTTACCAGGTTCGGGCAGGCGGCCGGCGCTGCCGCCGTCGCTTAGCTGCGCCTGACGCAGCCGCAGCGGGCGTGGGTCGAAGCCCACGGCCGGGGCCACGCTGTTCGGCAGGGCCACTTTGCGCAGGGCCTCGTAGCTGTCGCGGTAGCCGCTCAGGTTGCGGCGGGTCGAGTCGAGCTGGGCGTCGCTGAAATTCAGGCCGAACAGCTGCTGGGCGGTGCGCAGCATGGGCACCGTGATTTCGTCTGGGGCGGTAGGGCGGGCCACGAAGGCCCCGGCGGCGAAGCAGGCCGCGCCGAGCAGCAGGGCCGGGAGAAGTTTTTTCAAGGGGCAAGCAATTGGGAAGCCGGGCGGGCCGGTTTGCGGCTAGTGTAGATGGCTACCGGTGGATTTCTACCCCCTGGTTAACCATGCCAGCTGCAATCCAGCCCTTGTGCCGGGCTCCGGTTAATACAGCGTAATCCGTTTCAGGACGGGGCCGCGGGTCGTTTCGATAACCAGAATGTAGAGGCCGGTTTGGCCCGGGGCGAAGCGTATAGTCGTGCTTGGGCCGCTGCTGTTGCGCAGGTCCTGCACCCCGACGAGGCTGCCCAGGGAATTGTACACGCGCACGCGCTCCAGGCCAAAATCGGCCCGTTGCCACTCCAGCACCACCTGTTCCCGGGCGGGGTTGGGGTACGTGGTAATGGCTTCGTCCGCGGTCAGACTCACCAGCGTGAAGGGCGTGGCACTGGCCGACCGGCCGCCGGTTCCCGCGATGTTCAGCGGCCCCGAAAGCGCCCCTCTGGGCACGCGCACCGTGGCGGTGGTAGCGGTGGCCGCGAGCACGGCCGCCCGTACCCCACCGAAAGAAATGGTATCGGGCCGGCCCTCCACCAGGAAGTTGACCCCGGACAGGCTTATTGTTTCGCCTACGCTGGCTTGCGCGGGCGCAAAGCCCGTGATGAGCGGCGCGGGCAAAAAGGTGAACGAACCGGCCGATACCGCAACGCCGCCCGGCGTTTGTAGGCGGATGGGGCCGGTTTGTGCCATAGCCGGCACCCGTACCTGCAGGCTAGTGGTGCTCAGGGCTTGCAGCACGGGCGCCGCGCCGGCCCCAAACGCAACCGTGTTGCGCGTGGCGGGTGCGAAGTTGCTGCCAGTCAAAGTCACCACGTCGCCCGCCTTGCCTTTGGCGGGGCTGAAGCTGAGCACCGTGGGCGGATACCACACCGTGAAGTCCTGGGTGCTTTGCACCTGGCCGCCCAGCGTTTGAATCCGGATTTTGCCGGTGGTGGCACCGGCGGGCACCGTCACCTGCAGCGTGGTGGCCGTGGCCTGCTGCACCGCCGCCGGGGTCGCATTGAACCACACGGTATCCTGCGCGGCTACCGGCGAAAAGTTGGTTCCGGTCAGGGTGATGGCGCTGCCCGGAATGCCTTCGGCCGGAGCCACGGCCGCCAGCGTGGGGGGCTGGAAAACGTTGAACGGCGTCAGGCTGCGCCCCGCGCCTTCGGGGGTGCTCACCACCACCGGGCCGGTAGTGGCGCCGGCCGGCACGCGTACCGTCAGCGACGTGGCCGTGGCGCTGAGTACGGGTGCCGCCACACCGTTGAAGCGCACGGTGTTGGCCGCGGCCGCAGCGGCAAACCGTTGCCCCGTCAGGGTCACGAGCGTGCCCGCCCGGCCCTGCGCGGGGGCCAGCTGGGCCAGCACGGGCGAAGCCAGCACGGCCGGGTAGCCCAGCGCCACGGCGGGCACCACGGCCAGCGGCACGTCGTAGATGCGGTTGGTGGTGGAATTGGTGCGAATGGGCGGGTTGTAGTCGAAGTAGATGTCGGCTTCGTTGGCAATCAGCGTGCGGGGGGCCAGGCCCGCTTTGGGCTGAATGGTGAATTGCACGAACCCGTTGCTGCCCACGGCATCGCGCGAGCGGGGCGGCAGGTTGATGTTTTCGAATGTGAACGTGAGCACCGGCCGGCCGTGGCCCGATACGCTTACGTGGTAAGGGTGCGAAGCCGCCCCCACGCGCAGGGTGCGCAGGTCGAGGTCAGCGGCCAGGGTGTCCACTACTTCCACGCGGTAAGCGTCGTCGGTACCGGTGTTTTCGAAGCGTACCTGGTAGCACAGAGGCACGCCGGTGGGGGTGTAGCGCTGAGCCGTGACACCGGCGGGTACCACCTGCTTGTCGTTGGGGTCGTACGAATCCAGGATGGGCTGGCAGTCCTCGGCCGTTTCGGGGCCGGGCGCGTTTGGCGGCATCGTCAGCATGTCCGGGTTAGGCTGCCCGGCCGTGCTCAGGCCGGGCACTTCTACCGTGCTGCTGGCCGTGCGCTGCGTGGGGTGGCCCGGGGGCTGGTCGGCCTCCAGGCGCACCACCGCGCGGGTGGCGGGCACGCGCAGCACCAGGCTGTCGCCGGCCGCCAGCAGGTAGCGGTGCTGCAAGGCCAGCTCGCTGTTCTGGTAAATGCGCAGGGCCAGGCTGTCGGTCATGGCCGAGGCGGCCGGGTTGCGCAGCACAAACCGCACCTGGTTGCCCGCCTGGGCAGCACCCTTCACCGTTACCGAAGCTCGGTTCCAGGTAGGTGGCGGCGGGTAGGTATTGGCCGGCGTGATGGTGACTTGGGTGCACACCGTGCGGCCGCGCAGGGCCGGGTTGCCGCACACCACCGAGTCCTGAATGAGAATGCTGCCCGCCGCCCCGGCCGCCAGCGCGCCCACCTGGAACTGGTAGCGCCCGTCGGCGCCGCGGGTGTAAGAGGCATTGGCCGACACCAGCACTACCTCCGGGGGCAGCGCCACGGCCACCGCCACGTTGGCCGCCGCCGCCGACCCCTCATTGGCATAATACACCGTGGTAAGGTTGCGGAAGCAGCGCCGCCGCCGGTTCGACGACACACTCACCCGCAAAAACGGGCTGGTGCTCAACTGAAAGCCGAAGTCCACGTTATCCACCACGTTGTTGTAGCCCTGCAGGTTGATGAGGGCAGTGGGGGCGCACGTGAGCTGCAGGCTGCGGCCCACCTCATTGGGCGAGGGCAGGGGCGTCACCTGGTAGCGGCCGGTGTCCACGGCCAGCACGTAGCTGCCGTTCGCGTCCGTCAGCCCGTAATAATTGCCCGGCTGGGCCACCACCGCAATGTTGCGAAGCAGCTGCTCGTTGTTGTCGCGCCGGCAGTTTTGGTTGGCATCGTCGTAGAGCTGCCCGCTAATCAGGTTCGTGGGGGGCTGCTGCGTGGGCACGAAGTAGCGCACCACGTCGCTGCCGCTGCTCAGGCTGAGCAGGCGGGTGGCTTGGCGGTTCACCGCCACGGCCGTGCCGTAGCTGGGCATGTCGGCCTGCACGGTGCCATCAGCCGAAAACACCTTGCCGTTGTGCCGAAAACTGGCCAGGTACACATTGCCGCGCCCGTCCACGTCCAGGTCCACCTGCCCCACCGATGCCGAGTTGAACATCGGCGAGGGACCAAACTGCCGGACGACTTGGCCGGCGCCGTTGAACTTCTGCACCCGCTGGCCGTCGTAGTCGGCCACGTACACGTTGCCGGCCAGGTCTACGGCCACCGCCCGGGGCTGCACAAACTGCCCCGCCCCCAGGCCCGGCCCCCCAATGGTGCCCAGCAGCGTCCCCTGCGGGCTCAGCTTGCGGATGCGGTGCCCGTACTTATCGGAGAGGTAAATGGTGCCCGAAGTGCCCACGGCCAAGCCATTGAACTCTTGGGAGGTTTGCGGAAACCCGAACGAAGTCAGACGTTGCAGCTGCTGGCCCTGGGCATTGTACTTGGTTAGCTCTGAGGCCGCGGCATTGGTAAGCAGCACGTAAATATTGCCCAATCCGTCTACCGTAAACCCGCCCACGTAGCTGCTGCCCCCGTTCACCGGAAAGGCCAGCGTGGGCTGCCCGGCGGCGTTGTATTTGCGCACGGTGCTGCCGTCGCAGGTGTAGGTGTTGCCGGCCTCGTCCTGCCGCACGTACTGCAGCGAAGTGAGGTTGCCCCAGCGCCGCCGCAGCGCGCCCACGCCCGCAAACTTGTAGAGGTGGTTGGAATTTATCTGGTGGGTAAAGTCCGTGGCGTACAGGTTGCCGGCCCGGTCGAAGGCCATGGCCGTATGGGTGCTGCTCGAAAAATTCTGGCTCAACGAGCCCAGTAGTGCCCCCGTGGGACTGTAGCGCGAAATGCCGCTTTGCGAAACGGAAACCAGCATATTGCCCGCCGCATCCAGCAGCAGCGCTTCGGAGTAGTTGGTATACACGGGGCCGCCCGTGGCACCGCCCAGCCCAATCCGGGCCAGCAGCTGCCCGCTCGGGCTGAGCTTGTTGACCATGTAGTTCTCATAGAGCACGTACAGGTTGCCGGCCGCGTCCACGTCCACGTCGCTCACGCCGACGCCGTTGGCAGTGGGCAGGGGCAGCTCCGGCAGCGGCTGGCCCTGCGGGTCGAACCGGAACAGCCGCTGGTTCGATTCGGCCACGTAGATGATGCCCGTGGGCCCCACGCACATGGCCGCCACAATGCCGAGCTGCCCGGTGCCCACGCCGTTGGTGCCGCAGTGCATCAGCAGTTGCCCGCTGGGGGCGTATTTCCGGATGACGTTATCGGCGGCGGTATTCCCGGCGCAGCCCAAATACACGTTGCCGGCCGCATCCAGGGCCACAGTGGTTACGATGGCGGTGGCCGGGGAGGCACTGAAATTCGCCACAAACCGCCCCGTCGAGTCGAGCTTGTTCACGCCGTTGTCGGCCAGGTAGATGTTGCCCCATTGGTCAACGGCCACGTCGCGGGGGCTTCCCACGGGCGTGCCCATCATTTTATCGAGGCGGTAGCTGGCGAGGGTCGATTGGGCAAAGCTCGCGCGGGCCCCCAGCAGCAAGCAGCAGGCAAGTAAGAGTCGAATCATAGAAACTGGCAGAAATGGCGGGGGAAAGGTCCGCGTCCTTAAAACTAAGGGATTTTACTAATTCGCAATCGGATTGCCCGCGCTTCTCCCGCCCCTGAGGATTGCGGATGATTGGGCTGCCTCATCTTTTCCAGTGCTGCGGCATCGAAGCAGTTTCAGCCTATGAGCCGCTAGGCATCACGGAGCAGGGGCGACGCAATTTCGACGGAAAGCAAAAACAAGGCGCGTGAGCGAATGCGGGGAGTTTCGCCGCAACAAATGAAAGCTAACACTTCGCGCCTATTTCTTCCGGCGGAGCGGCTTCGCTGCATCCGCGGCGGCCGTGGGCGCGTGCAGCTGCCGGAGCGCGGCGGCCAGCACCGGGTCGTGGCCGGCGGCCAGCTCGGCCACCGTGGGCCGCACCAGCACGGTGGGCATAATGCCTTTGCCGTTCCACTCCGTGCCGTCCGGGTACATGTCGCGCTTGGTGCACACGCGGGCCATGATGCCGCCGGGCAGCGCAAAACTCAGCGGCTGGCCGGTGCTGCCGCCCGTGGGCTCGCCCACCAGCGGGCCCCGCTTCAGCCCGACGTAGGCCGCGCAAAAATCTTCGGCCGCCGAAAACGTTGCGCCCCCGATAAGCACCGCCACGGGCTTGGCGTAGTAATTCGAGCCCCCCGCCGGCGAGGAGTAGTTGGCCGTGTCTACCGGTTCGAACTGCACGCCATCGCCGCGGGCGCGCCCCACGGCGCTGTAGGTGCGCGAGGCGTAGCGGCCCAGCAAATAGGGCTTGTCGGTGAGGTAGTTCAGAATGCGCGAACCGTTGCTGCTGTTGCCGCCCCCGTTCTGGCGCAGGTCGATGATGAGGGCGTTGGTGCGCTTGATGGAATCGAAAGCCGCCACAAAACGGCGGAAGCCCGCATCAGTTTCAAACTCATTCACCTGCAAATAGGCCACGTTGCCGGGCAGAAAACGCAGTTGCGCGGGCGCTATCGGCTTTATCTTGCCGTAGCCGCTGCGGGGCAGCACCCGGGCGAACGAGCGGCCGCGCGCATCCCGAAACTCCACCCGCACCGGGCGCGATTTGGGGCCGCGCAGCAGGTTGTAGGTATACGTCTGCACGTCCACGTTCTGCGGGGTCGAGCCGCTTTGGTAGGGGCGTACGTAGCGGTTGGCGTATTCCACCACGGGCAGCCCATCGACGCGCACAATCTCCAGCCCAGACGAGATGCCGGTGCGCTGCAGGCTGTCGTGCCGCACCAGCTGCACCAGCACGCGGCCCGCCACCAGCTCGGCCAGGAAGGGCGGGCGGCCGTATACCGAATCGGCCAGTGGACCGTCGGTGGCCCACACGCCGGTGTGGCCGTCGTGCAGCTGCGCGTAGAATTCCTGCAGCACCCGGAAATAGGCCAATGTGCTGGGGGTAGCCTGCACGCGCGCCAGGTAGTTCAGGTAAGTCTGGTCCCAGTCGACGGTGGGAATGTGGTCGAAATAGGCAAAGTTGTACTTGGCCTCCATCCACATTTTGGACAGGCCAGCGGCTTTTTCGGCGGGGCTCAGGTTGGGTTGGTAGGGAGTCGCCAGCGCCTTCGAGTTGAATACGTTGTTGAGAGCCATGGCCTCCTCCAGCGCGGCCTTGAGCGGGGGCGACTGCCGCGCCGCCGCCAGGGCCGGCTCCTTAATAATCCAGGGAGCGTACACCTGCGCCGTTTCCGGAGTCAGCAGCTGCTGGAGCGACGCGGCGGCCGCCTCCGGCTGCCCCAGCTGGCCCTGGAGAATGGCCATATCGAAGGTGATGTCACTCTTACGGTAATAGAGCGACTGACTGGTTTTGGCCAGCGCCTGAATTTCCGGCCGCTGGTAGTAGGCCAGGGCTTCCTGCAACATGCGGATGCCTTTGCGCAGGCTGTCGGGCGCCGGCTTGTCTGCCTCGCCCACCACCGTTCGCACGCGGGCGCGCTGGCCTTGCAGGTAATTGTAAGCATCCGAGGCCCGCAATACAGCCTGCGCCTGCGCCGCCTGGCAACCAAGCATGAACAACAGCGCGAGTAAAAGCTTTTTCATAAAAGGATGAAAAGAAGGGGAAAGGAAAGATAAGTCGCTGGCAAAAAGGGTTGCTGATTATGCCAGCGGCACCACCCCGGCCCACAACTGCCGCAGCTCCTGCGCCTCGTGTTGCCAGCTGAGCAGCGGCGCGGCGCGGCGGCAGTTGGCGGCCAGGTGCTGGTAGCGGGCCGCATCGCCGCCGGGCAGCAGGCGGTTGAGGGCGGCGGCGAGGGTGTTGGGGGCAAGGTCGGCCACCAGCTCGGCCACGTCGAACTCGTCGTTGAGGGCGCGATACTCGGGAAAGTCAATGAGCACCTGCGGGATGCCGGCGTGCACGTAGTCGAAGAATTTATTGGCCAGCGAGTAGTAGTAGCTCAGGCCCACGTTCTCCAGCAGCATAATGCCCACCGCCGCCTGCCGCGTCACTTCCCGCAGCTCCTGCGGCAGCACGAAGCCCCGAAACTCCACCTGCCCTACCGGGTCGGAGCCCGATGCCAGCAGCCCCAACCGCGCCGCCTGCGCCCGCAGTGCGGCCGAGCAGTCGCCCTCGCCGCACAGCACCAGCCGGCCGCGCACCTGCGGCATGGCGTCGAGCAGTTGCTCCAGGCCGCGCCCCACGTTCAGCGCGCCCTGGTAAAGAATGTAGCTGCCGGAAGTTTCGAGAAAAGGGGCGGGCTCGTAACGGCTCACGTTGCGCACCACGCCGAAGGGGCGGCCGTAGCGCTGCTCGAACAGCCGCGCCAGGGCCGGGCCCACGGTGTAGGCCAGCCGGGCGCGCGGCACCACAAATTGCTCCACTGCCCGCCACAGGCGCTGCACGGCGGGGCGGGCCACTACCTCGGGCACTTCCGTGAATAGTTCGTGGGCATCGTACACCAGCGGCTGGCCGCCCAGGCGGGCCCGCAGCCACATGGGCAGCGCCGTGTCGAGGTCGCAGGCGCACCAGGCGGCGGCCCGCTGGCCCAGCAGGTACAGCAGCAGCCGCAGGTTGTATTCGAGGTAAAACAGCTTGCCCTTCTGAAACCAGCCGCGCAACCGGTGCTGCCCGTAAGGCTGCGGCGTGAGCGGGGGCGAAGCCGGCCGCTGCCAGCCCACCAGCTGCACGCGGTAGCCCGCGGCGGCTAGGCTGCCGCAGATGCGCTGCATGCGCTGGTCGAAGCACAAATCGGTGGTAACGGCGAAAACCAGCCGGGGCGCGAGGGGGTTGGGCACGGAGCGAAAGCAGGTGCGCCGCCCCAAATGGCCCGGCGCTCAGTTTTTTTGTTCAAATTTACGGGCCGGGCCCCACGGCTCCGGAATTATCTTAGCCGGAAATATCTTTCCCGGCCTCCCAAGTTGTTCTTCATGGCTCCTTTTTCGGCTGCTGCTTCTGCCCGTCCCGTTGCTCCTTCCCCGGCGTCGATGCTCGACCAGCTCGGGCAGCTCTACCTGCTGCTCGATACCGACGGGGTTATCGTGGAAGCCAACGACGCCTTCTTGCATCTCACCGGCTATGCCCGCAAGCAGGTGCTGGGCCAGCGCGGCCACGAAATGTTCATGGCTCCGGGCCAGCGCGAGCAGCGCCGCCGCGACTACCTCGAAGGCCTCGCCACCGAAACGCTGCCCACCAGCTACGACCGCACCCTGCTCACCCAGGGCGGCCAGCCCCGCCTGGTGCACTGGCGCACGGGCTACACCCGCGACCCCGCCGGCAAAGTAACCGGGGTGTGGATGGCCGGCCAGGAAACCAACGAAATGACGCTGGCCTCGCCCGCCCTGGCCAACGACAGCACCCACCTCCAGGATTTTCTCGACAACGCCCAGGACCTGGTGCAGCACCTCAGTGCCACCAACGCCTTCCTCTTCGTGAACAAGGCCTGGAAGGAAAAGCTGGGTTATTCTGATGCCGAGCTGGCCACCCGCACCCTCGCCGACGTGGTGCATCCCTATTATAAGGCCAAGCTGCTCTATCAGCTGCGTAACCTATATGATGGTGAGCCGGTGAACAAGGTCGAAACCGTGTTTCTGACCAGCATGGGCAAGCCCGTGCACCTCATCGGCAGCATGAGCGTGGTGCGCGAGGAAGGCCAGCCGATGAGCAGCCGCGCCATCCTGCACGACATCACCGACCGCATCAAGGCCGAGCGGCTCCAGAAGGTCTACTACAGCATCGCCAACCTGGCCATTTCGGCTAAGGACTTGCCCAGCCTCTACGGCGCCATTCATCGCGAGCTGAGCAAGATTATCGAAACCAGCAACCTGTTCATCGCCCTCTGCGACGACGCCCGCACGCAGCTGCAGTTCGTGTACCACGTCGACCAGTACCCGCAGAACCGGCCGCAGGCGGCCCAGCCCTTCGCGGGCGGCTTGTCCGAATATATCATCGCCGGCGGGCAGCCGCGCTACCTCACCCACGCCGATTTTCAGCAGCTCGTGCGCAGCGGCACGCTCACCATCTACGGCCAGGTGCCCGAGGTGATGCTGGCCTCGCCGCTCAGCATCGGCGACCGCATCATCGGCGTGCTGGCCGTGCAGGACTACCACCGCGTGGATGCCTACACGCCTGGCGACCTCGACGTGCTGCACTTCATCTCGAACCAGGTGGCGCTAGCCATCGAGCGCAAGCGCAACGAGGAGCAGATTGGCCGCCAGACCGCCCGCCTCAACGCCATTTTCGAGAGCGGCTCGCACGTGATGTGGACCGTGGACACCCACGGCCACCTCATGAACTTCAACCGCAACTACGCGGCCCTGTTCCTGCGCCGCAACGGCACCTATCCCATCCGAGGCATCAACCTCTGGGAGGCCGACCTCGAACGCATGCCTGTCCGCGAGCGCGACACCTTCGTGGAACACTACGAAGCCGCCGCCAAGGGCCAGGCCCAGCGCTTCCAGATGTGCCTGCGCGACGCCCGCGGCTACGACGTGTGGACCGACGTGTACCTGAACCCAATTTACCTCGGCGACGGCTCGTTTGAGGAAATCTCGGCCATTGCCCACGACATCACCGAGCAGAAGCGTGCCCAGTTTGCCCTCGAAGCCCAGGAGGAGAAATTCCGCTCCATCTTCGAGTCGTTCCAGGATATTTACTATCAGACCGATGACGAGGGCCTGCTCACCATCGTCAGCCCTTCGGTGCGCGAAGTGCTGGGCTACGAACCCGCCGACGTGGTGGGCCAGCCCGTGGCGCTCTACTACGTCGACCCCGCCGACCCCGAGCGCGTGAGTGCGGAGCTGGCCCGCGCCGGCGGCCTGCGCAACTTCGAAACCCAGATGTGGCACAAAATGGGCCACCCCGTGAGCGTGCTCGTGAATGCCCGCCTCTCGGCCGACGGCCGCCGCGGCACCGAAGGCATTGCCCGCGACGTGACGGAAATCCGCCAGATGCAGGACGACCTGCGCCAGGCCAAAGACGCCGCCGAAGCCGCCCTGGAAGCTAAAACGCAGTTCCTGGCCAACATGAGCCACGAGCTGCGCACGCCCATGAACGGCATCATCGGCATGATTGACCTGCTCGACCAGACCGTGGAAAACGACGAGCAGCTTGATTACGTCGACACCCTGCGCAAGAGCTCCGACGCGCTGCTCACCATCCTCAACGACATCCTCGACCTGTCGAAAATCCAGGCCGGCAAGCTCCAGATTCACGAAACGGCGCTGGAACTCACGGCGGTGATGGAGCGCATCCGCGCCCTATTCATCTACCGCGCCGAGCAGAAGAATATCCGCTTCACCTACCACATCACGCCCCATACCCCGGCCCTGGTGGTGACGGACGAGGTGCGCCTGCTGCAGATTTTGAGCAACCTGGTGGCCAACGCCATCAAGTTCACCAACGAAGGCACCGTGAGCATCGTGGTGAGCAGCGTAAGTACCGACGGCGAGCTGCACACCCTGCGCTTCGCGGTGCAGGATTCCGGCATCGGCATCTCGAGCGAAAACGCGGCCCGGCTCTTCACCAATTTCACCCAGCTCGACACCACGCCGAGCAAGGCCTACGGCGGCACTGGCCTGGGTTTGAGCATCAGTCGGCAGCTGGCCGAGCTGCTGGGCGGCGAAATCGGCGTGCTTTCGGATGAGGGCGAGGGCTCGGTGTTCTGGTTCACGATTGCCACCCGCGAGGCCCGGCGCGACGAGCTGCCCGCCGTGGCTCCCGTGCGCGAACCCGTGTTCAAACCCTTCGACGACCCGCCCCGCGTGCTGCTCGTCGACGACAACGCCATCAACCAGAAGGTGGGCCAGCGCCTGCTTTCGCGCCTGGGCTGCGAGGTCGACGTGGCCGGCGGCGGCCCCGAGGCCATCGGGCTGGTGAAAACGCCGGGCCTGGAGTACGACATGATTTTCATGGATATCCAGATGCCCGACATGGACGGCGTGGCGGCCACGGCCGAAATCCGCAAGCTGCTGGGCCGCGCCTGCCCGCCCGTGGTGGCCATGACGGCCTACTCGATGCAGGAAGATGCGGGCCGTTTCATGCGCCAGGGCCTCGATGATTACGTGGGGAAGCCGGTAAAAAGTCGGCACCTCTACGAAGTTTTGCACCGCTGGCTGCGGCCGCGCGGGCCGCGTTCCACCTCGGCCGCCACAGTGGCGGCCGCCGCCGCGGCCGTGCTCGCACCGCCGGTGGCAGCGCCCGTAGCCATGCCCGCCCCCGTGGCGCTGCCCGAGCCCGAAGCCGCTCCGGCCGAGCCCGTCCTTGACGAGGCCATCCTGCTTCAACTGATGGAGTTGGGCGGCGCCGAGTTCACCACCGACCTTTATCAGGAATTCGAGCAGGAAGCCGGCGACCTGCTGCGCGACGCCGCCCCCGCCGTGGCCAGCGCCGAATTCCGCGAGCTGCTGCCCATGCTGCACCAGCTCAAGGGCACGGCCGCCACGCTGGGCGGCGTGGCCCTCGCGGCCCAGGCCCGCCACCTCGAACGCCAGTTCAAGGAAGGCCGGATGGAAGCCGGGGCCGCGGGCTTTCGGGTTTTAGAACATTACTTTGCACAGTTCGTCGCCGAATATCCGGCCGCCGTGCAACGGGCTGCCACGCCCGAATAAGGCGTTGCCGCCTGCTCGTCCCTGCCATTCTACCATCGTTCTCCACTCTCAAAACAAACCCCCACGCGCATGTCTGTTGATACCCAAAAGACGATTCTGATTGCTGAAGACAGCTCGGTTATCCTCAACCTTACCCGCAAAATCCTCGAGCTTCAGAAGTACAAGATTGTACTGGCCAAAAACGGTGGCGAAGTGCTGAAACAGCTCGAAAGCAACCCCATCGACTGCGTGCTGATGGACATCAACATTCCGGTGAAAGACGGCATGCAGTGCACCCGCGAAATCCGCGCCCACGCCGACCCCAAAATCAACAAGCTGCCCATCATCGCCATCACCGGCAACGCCAACAACTACTCGATGGACCAGTTCCGCGAGGCCGGCGTAACCGACTACCTGCCCAAGCCGCTCGACTTCGACGCGCTGGTGCGCGTGGTGAAGCAGTACGTGGGCTAAGGGAGTTAAGAGTTAGGAGTTAAGAGTTAGGAGTTGGCAACTGAGTGTTTGGCTGGTGCCTGCTCTGGAATGACCACTAAAACTCTTAACTCCTAACTCTTAACTCTTAACTCAATGAATATAACATTTCTCGGCACGGGCACCTCGTCGGGCGTGCCCATGATTGGGTGCACCTGCGCCGTGTGCCGCTCGCTCGACCACCGCGACCACCGCCTGCGCGTGTCGGTGCACGTGGTGGTCGACGGGCTGAGCCTCGTTATCGACTCGGGTCCCGATTTCCGGCAGCAGATGCTGCGCGCCCGCATCACCCACCTCGACGGCCTGCTCTTCACCCACGAGCACAAAGACCATACTGCGGGCCTCGACGACATCCGGGCCTTCAATTTCCGGCAGCAAACCGATATGCCGGTGTATGGCGAGCCGCGCGTGCTGCGCCAGCTGCAGCAGGAGTTTGCCTACATTTTTGCCGAGCACAAGTACCCCGGCGTGCCCCGCGTGGTGCTGCACCCCATCGAGCGCGACGACGAACCGTTCGACGTGCTGGGCGTGCCCGTGCTGCCGCTGCGCGCCATGCACCACAAGCTGCCGGTGCTGGGCTTCCGCATCGGCAACTTCTGCTACCTCACCGATGCCAACCACCTCGGCCCCGAAACCCGCGCCCAGTTGCGCGGTGCCGACGTCATCGTGCTCAACGCCCTGCGCCGCGAACAGCACATCTCACATTTCACCCTGGCCCAGGCCATCGAGGTGCTGGAAGAAGCCGCCCCCAAGCGCGCCTACCTCACCCACATCAGCCACCAGCTGGGCCGCCACGCCGAAGTCGAGGCCGAACTGCCGCCTTGGATTCGGCTGGCGTACGATGGACTGACTATTAGCTGTTAGCTAAAAGCTATTAGCTGACAGCTTTTGCTAAATGCATACCAATTACTACTTCCTACGCCAGCTGGCCCCCGCGCTCACCGAGCGGCTACGGGGCTACCGCGTGGCCGCCTGTTTCACGCAGGAAAAGGATGAGCTGGTGGTCGGACTCACCAACGGCGCACAGGAGTTCTGGCTGAAAGCCCAACTGGGTGCGAATTTTCCCGCGCTGGCCCTGCCCGAAACCTTCCAGCGCGCCCGTTCCAACTCTGTTGATTTATTCCCCGATTTGCTGGGCGAGCAGGTCGAATCCGTCGCCGCCTGGTCCCAGGACCGGGTGCTGCAGGTGAATTTCCGCAGCGGCGCGCGCCTCGTATTCAAGCTCTACGGCCCGCGCCCCAACGCCATTTTCCGCCCCACGCCCGACGCGCCCGCTCAGCTTTTCCAGCAAAAGCTACTGGCCGATGCCGTCCTTCGCCCCCAGCCGGCAGCCGCGCCGCCCACGCCGGCAGAACCACCAGCGCCGGCCGAATCCGCGCAATCCGTTGAATCCGTTGAATCTGCGGTCCAGAAACTTCCTCCACCGCTGGCCGACCTGCCGCTGCGTTACCTGCGCGCCCACGGCTACGACGAGGACGCACCCGAAGCCAAAACCCGCCAGGTAAATCAGGTGCTGGCCCAGCTCGAAAAACCAGCGCACTACTTCATTATCCAGCTCGACGGCCGTACGCGGCTTAGCTTGCTGCCGCTAGGGGAGGTGCTCGAAACCTTCGGCGGCGATGACCCCGTGGCTGCTCTGCACCGCTTCGTGCCCATGGCGCTGGGCCGCCGCGCCCTCGAAACCGAAACCCACCAACTGCGCCAACTGCTTACGCGCCGCGCCGATGAGGCCGGCACCGCCGCCGCCCACGCCCGCCGCCGTCTGCACGCGCTGGCCCACGAAGCCGGCTACCGCAACTCGGCCGACCTCATCATGGCCAACCTGCACGCCATCGCACCTGGCGCGGCCCAGGTCGAGGTCATCGACTTCTACACCAACGAGCCGCGCACTATCAAGCTCAAGCCCTCGGAAAAGCCCCAGCGCACCGCCGAAAACCTCTACCGCAAAGCCAAAAACCAGCAAATCGAGGAGCGCGAGCTCACCGAGCGTATTGCCCGGCGCGAGGCCGAAGCTTTCGTCGCTCTAGAGCGACTAGAGGAAATGGACTCCCAGCCCGCCCTGGCCGAGCTGCGCGGCCTGCGCAATTGGCGCAAGCAGCACGGCCTCAACCCCGCCGCCAACGCCAACACCAAAGTTCCCGGCGAGCTGCCCTTCAAAGTATTCGAAGACCGCGGCTTCACCATTCTCGTGGGCCGCAGCGCCGAAAACAACGACCTGCTCACCCAGAAATACGCGCACAAGGACGACCTCTGGCTGCACGCCAAGGACGTGGCTGGCTCGCACGTCGTTATCCGTCATCGCGCCGGCCAAACCGTGCCCGAGCCTGTAATCGAGCATGCCGCCATGCTGGCTGGCTGGTACTCCAAGCGCCAGAACGACACGCTTTGCCCGGTTACCGTCACGCCCAAAAAGTTCGTGCGCAAGCCCCGCGGGGCCCGGCCCGGCCAAGTTATCGTCGAGCGCGAGCAGGTGGTGCTGGTAAAACCAGGGAATCCGTTCGAGCGGGAGCAGTAAATGAGTTCATTGAACGTCATGCAGAGCGCAGCGAAGCATCTCGCGTGCAACAAGTAATTCAGTTGCAGGAAAATAATTGCTGCCCCACGCGAGATGCTTCGCTGCGCTCTGCATGACGTTCAATGAACCCTGACCGGCACGAAAAAGCCCGCTGCAATTGCTTGCAGCGGGCTTTCGTTTTGCGTGCGCGCGGGGAGATTCGAACTCCCACACCCGAAGGCACCACCCCCTCAAGATGGCGTGTCTACCAGTTTCACCACGTGCGCAAAAGGCAACTAAACTTGGCAATCGGCCGAAGCCGGCGTCGCTGAGGTGGCGAAGCGGGTGCAAAGATAGCAGGAGAATTCCGGCCGTACAACCAATGGCGCGGGTTTTTCATGCGCCGTCCATCAATTAGCCCCTAACCTTGGGCTTTCGTAGAAGGAAGCAAGTGCCTTTCTCACCTGACAATCATCTGGCTACATGGCAAACGCTCCTGTTCCGTCGCACACCTCTTTTTTTGGCCGCATGGCCGAAAGCATCACCCGCTTCTCCGGCTCCACGGCCGCTTTCCTCGCTGCGGCGGGCATTGTGCTGGTCTGGGCCCTCACCGGGCCGCTGTTTCACTACTCCGAAACCTGGCAGCTGGTCATCAATACCGGTACCACCATCGTCACATTTTTGATGGTTTTTCTCATTCAGCGCGCCCAGAACAAGGATTCACTGGTGCTCCATCTCAAGCTGAACGAGCTCATTGCCGCCACCCAGGGAGCCAGCAACCGCCTCATCAACGCCCAGGATTTTTCGGAAGAGGAAATCCGCATCCTGCACGATTTCTACTGCGCTCTTGCTGAGTTGGCCAAAAAGGACAACGACCTCGGCAAAACCCACACCGTGGAAGAAGCCGAAGACAACCAGCGCGAAAAGCTCGCCGCCCAGACGGAATAAATCGACAACAAAAAAGCCGCCGCAGTTACTGCGGCGGCTTTCTCATATAATATCTAAATTCTTACTCGGCGCGGGTCAGCGGCGAATCCACTACGTGCTCCGATACGAACCACACCTGGAACTCGTTGGTGCGCATTAGGTCGCTCACGATGAGGTCGTTGGTGCCGTCGTCGCCCGACTCGTCGGCCTTCTTGGCGTAGTCGTGGCAGTTTTTGAGGATGGTCTGGTGGGCGCTCAGCAGGCGCGAAACCTGAATGGGGGCCTCCTCACGGTCGCGCGGGATGCGGGGCAGGCTGGTGAGCTCGGCCACGTCGTGGGCCATGGCCACGGCCACGCCGCCCAGAATCTGGATACGCTCGGCGATGGTATCGACCAGTGTGGCCTGCTCCTCATAGTGCTTGTCGTACAGCAAATGCAGCTGGTAGAACGTGGGGCCCACCACCTGCCAATGGTGCTTCTTGTACATGTCGCGCAGCGTGATGGTATCGGCCAGCAGCTGGTTGAGCATGGTCACGCTTTCGCGGCGGGTCGATTCATCGAGGCCGATGGGCAGGCGCTGGCTCACGGTGCCATACTTCTGGGTAGGAGCGGGGGCGTGGTTCTGCTGGTTGAGGATGGGCTGGATATCGACCGCAGGGTTTGTGCCAGCACCTTTGCCGGTATTGGCGGCCGGAGCAGCGGTTTTCTTGGCGGCAGGAGCAGCAGCTTTTTTAGGCGCGGCGGCTTTGGGAGCAGCGGCTTTGGCGGAAGTTGCCATAGGATGAAAAACGGATGAAGTGAGGAAATTGCCGAGGAATCCGGCAGCGAAATTTGCTTATTCCCCGTACGTAAAGCACCCTGCGGGGTTAAGCCCGACTTCCTAAAAATTCTTATGGCCACGCCCGAAACGACCACCCAGCTGCCGCACGACGTGCACTCCGAGCACCACCTCACCAGCTCGGCCATGTTGCAGGATGTGGTCATCGGCCTCTCCGATGGCCTGACGGTTCCTTTCGCCCTGGCGGCCGGCCTCAGTGGCGCGGTATCATCGTCGGGTCTCGTCATCACGGCGGGCCTGGCCGAAATTGTGGCCGGTAGTATTGCCATGGGCCTCGGTGGCTACCTGGCCGGCCGCACCGAGGTCGAGCATTATGCTTCGGAACTCGACCGCGAGCACCGCGAAGTGAAAGAAGTGCCCGATAAGGAGCGCGCCGAAGTCGACGAGCTGCTGGCCGACATGGGCCTCTCCGAAGCCACCCGCCGCCAGGCCGTGGCCGAGCTCACCGCCGACCCCGAGCAGTGGGTGAAATTTATGATGAAGTACGAGCTGGGTCTCGAAGAGCCCGACCCCAGGCAGGCCCCCAAAAGCGCCTTCACCATCAGCGCAGCCTACGCCGTGGGCGGCCTCATCCCACTAAGCGCCTACTTTTTTACCGATACGCCGCGCCAGGGCCTGCTTTACTCGGCCATCATCACGCTGGTGTGCCTCTTCGTCTTCGGCTACTTCAAAAGTCGGATGACCGGCCAGCCGCCCGTGGCTGGGGCCGTGAAAATGGCTGTTGTAGGTGCCCTAGCCGCTGCCGCTGCATTTGGTATCGCCCGGCTGGTGGGCGGGGCGTAGCAAGGCTGTCATTCCGACGCAGGAGGAATCTGAGTAAAACCGTTAAAAGATAATTATCAGATTCCTCCTGCGTCGGAATGACAGCCTTGCGTCTCCTACCGCCTTACTCTTGCGATATCTCCCCGTTTCTAAAGCCGCTGTTGTGCCATCCGCCATATGAAATTCAAGCTCCCCAAAACCTCCGCTGTCCTCGTCAAAGGCAAGTCCTTCAAACTAGCCGACGTGGACCCCAGCAGCGAAAAGCCCTTCGCCCACCACCCCCACAACCGCGAAGATGCCACCCCGCGCCTGCTTAAGCTGCGCCAGCGCCTATTCGAGCTGCAGGAAGTGCTTTACGCCGAGCACAAGCGTAGCTTGCTGCTGGTGTTTCAGGCCATGGATACCGGCGGTAAGGACGGCGCCATCGGCAACCTGCTCACTGGCGTGAACCCGGCCGGCGTGTCGGTCGCTTCCTTCAAAGCACCTTCGCCGGAGGAACTGAGCCACGATTTTCTCTGGCGCATCCACGCCCAGACGCCCAAGCGCGGCCACATCGGCGTGTTCAACCGCTCACACTACGAAGACGTGCTCGTGACCCGCGTGCACGAAATAATTGACGACCAAACCGCCGAGCAGCGCTTCGAGGACATCAACAACTTCGAAAGCCTGCTCACCCGCAACGGCACGCGCATTCTCAAATTCTTCCTGCACATCTCGAAAGAGGAGCAGGCCGCCCGCCTGCAGGCTCGCCTCGACGACCCCGCCAAAAACTGGAAATTCGACCCCAACGACCTCAAAGAGCGCGCCCGCTGGGACGACTACCAGGCCGTGTACGAAGATGCCCTGCGCCACTGCTCGCCCGCGCACGCCCCGTGGTTCGTCATCCCCGCCAACCAGAAGTGGGCCCGCGACCTGGCTATTGCGGAAATCGTCGTGGCCACCCTGGAGGACATGAACCCCCAGTCACCCAAAGCTACTTTCGATGTGAAGGCGCAGGTGATTGAGCAGTAGCAGTTGATTTTAAGATTTTATGCGTCAACCGTCAATTAAAACTGACTTTTGGGAATTGCGTTCAGCGGAAGAATCACACTTGAAAAATCCGAAAGATTTCTGGATACCGTCATTGGAGGAAAGGCAAAGCGTAAAGCGGGGGCAGGCCGTGCGATTAATCTTTGATATCGAGGTTGAAAACGAAGATGGTAGCTTAGAAGTCAGCGGAGAGCGAATGTGGGTTTTGGTGAAGGAATCCATAGGTAATGACTTCATTGGAGTGCTGGATAACCAGCCCGCTTGTTCCGATTTCGATGACAACGTTTACTTATGCTTTGGAGCAGAGGTGCCGTTTCGGGCCGAGCACATTATTGATATCGATACACCACCACAAGATTATGTGGAATGGCAACTCGGATTACCCGTTGAACGGGTATGGCCGCGCGAAGAGAATAGCGAAATCCCCACTAGCAAAACTGCCTGATAACCCGTACCTTTGCGGCCCCGCCAGGGTGGCGGGCCTTGCTGTGCAACAGTAAGGTGTTCAACCAGAACCGCGAATTGGCCCGGGCACCGGCCTTCTCGTTTATCTAAGAGGTGCCCGCAAGCTATTATGGCAGAATTGATTGACGATTTCGACTGGGATAACGTCGGAGCCACCGGTTTTGGTGGAAACTACTCGGCCGACCAGCGCGCCGAGATGGAGAAAATGTACGGCGACACGCTGACGACCGTACAGGAAGAAGAAGTAGTGAAGGGCACCGTGGTTGGCATCACCGACCGCGACGTAATCCTGAACATCGGCTTCAAATCGGATGGCCTCGTTTCGATTACTGAATTCCGCGACCTGCCCGACCTGAAAATCGGCGACGAGGTAGAGGTGTTCATCGAAGACCAGGAAGATGCCAACGGCCAGCTCATCCTGAGCCGCAAGAAAGCTAAAATCAAGCAGGCCTGGAAGTCGATTTACGACGCCCTCGAGTTGGATACCATCCTCGAAGGTGTGGTGAAGCGTCGCACCAAAGGCGGCCTCATCATGGAGCTCGACGGCGTAGAAGCCTTCCTGCCCGGCTCGCAAATCGACGTGAAGCCCATCCGCGACTTCGACATCTACGTGGGTCGTCGCATGGAAGTGAAAGTGGTGAAAATCAACTCCGCTTTCGACAACGTCGTGGTTTCGCACAAAGTACTCATCGAGAAAGACCTCGAGAAGCAGCGTGAGGCCATCCTGAACAACCTCGAAAAAGGTCAGATTCTGGAAGGCAACATCAAGAACATGACCAACTTCGGCGTGTTCATCGACCTCGGCGGTGTCGACGGTCTGCTGCACATCACGGACATCTCGTGGGGCCGCATCGCTCACCCGAGCGAAGTGCTGACCCTGGACCAGAAGCTGAACATCGTGGTTCTGGACTTCGACGAAGCCAAGAAGCGTATTTCGCTGGGCTTGAAGCAGCTGACGCCCCACCCGTGGGATTCGCTGCCGGCCGACCTGCAGCCGGGTTCGAAAGTATCGGGCCGCATCGTGAACGTGGCCGACTACGGCGCTTTCATGGAAGTGGTACCGGGCGTAGAAGGCCTCATCCACGTTTCGGAAATGAGCTGGAGCCAGCACCTGCGCAACCCGCAGGACTTCATCAAGCAGGGCGACACGGTAGAAGCGCAGATTCTGACGCTCGACCGCGAAGACCGCAAGATGAGCCTCGGCATCAAGCAACTGACCGAAGACCCGTGGACCCGTGGCGACTTCGCCTCGACCTACGCCGTGGGCACCAAGCACAGCGGCACCGTGCGTAATCTGACCAACTTCGGCCTGTTCGTAGAACTGGAAGAGGGTGTGGACGGCCTCGTGCACGTGTCGGACCTGAGCTGGACCAAGAAAATCAAACACCCCTCCGAAATGGTGAAGGTGGGCGACAAGCTGGATGTAGTTGTTCTGGAGCTGGACCTGGGCGCCCGTCGCCTGGCCCTGGGCCACAAGCAACTGGAAGAAAACCCCTGGGATACCTTCCAGACGGTGTTCACCCCCGGCTCGGTCCACAAGGCGACCATCACCGAGAAGACCGAGCGTGGCGCGGTGCTCGAACTGCCGTACGGCATCGAGGGCTTCGCTTACCCCAAGTCGCTGGTGAAGGAAGACGGCTCGAACGCTGAGAACGGCGAGCAGCTCGACTTCCGCGTAACGGAGTTCTCGAAGGACGACCGCCGCATTGTGCTCTCGCACACGGCCGTTTATAACAAGGAAGCCGCCGCTGAGGACGACAGCCGCAACAACAAGTTCAAGAAGAAAACCAACGCGAAGGCTGGCGACACCCAGGGCGAAGGCAAAATCAGCGACTTGAAGAAGAACGACGAGAAGTCGACCCTCGGCGACCTCGACGCCCTGAGCGCCCTGCGCGACCAGATGATGGGCAACGAGCGCAAGGCCGGTGAGCAGAAGCTCGCCGCCGCTGCCAAGCCCGCCGCTGCTCCCAAGGCCGCCAAGGCTGACGCTCCGGCTGCTGACGAAGCTCCCGCCGCCGAAGCTGCTCCGGCCGCTGAGGAAGGTGGCCTGCTGGCCGGCATCGCCGGTGCTGCTTCGGCTGCCTTCGACACCGTGAAGCACGCTGCTTCGGACGCGGTGGATGCCGTGACGCACTCGGACGCCTTCCACAAGGCTTCGGAAGTAGCCGGTGACCTGGTGGACAAGGCCAAAGGCCTGGTTGCCGGCGACGACGCTGCCGACAAAAAAGACGACGAAGCCAAAGCCTAACCGCTTAGCCTTGTTGCAGAAAGGAGCCCCGGCGCATGCGCCGGGGCTTTTTTTGTGCGCAAGCCCTTGCCCACGCCAAAACCCCTGCCTACCTTTGCGCTCCCAAAAGACCACTCCCGGTGACGTGACCGAGTGGCTAGGTAGAGGTCTGCAAAACCTCCTACGGCGGTTCGAATCCGCCCGTCACCTCTTAGTTAGATGCCAGAATCCCCTTGTAAATCGATTATTTACAAGGGGATTCTGATTTTTGGCCTGCCGTGAACGGCGCAACGCCTCTTTGCCGAGCCTTGCCATGGAAATGCACCTTATGGCCTTGGCTTCGTAAGAGGAAGCCGGATGCCTCTCTGGGCCGCTTTGCCTGGCGTTGTAGTGGCGCCGCTGCCAAAAAACGGAGGACTGTGGCAATTGCACTCCGCTTCCACAGCGCGCGGTAACCAATAGTTATTGGCGCTGAATAGCAATAATTTAAACCGTCACATAATTTACCCTCGGCTGTGCCTTGCTGCTTATGTCGCCACAAGAACTATTTAAAGGTGGGGGCGAAATGGGCGAGCGTATCCGCACGCTGGACTGGACGCAAACCCAGCTCGGGGCCGTCGATACCTGGCCGCAGAGCTTGATAACGGCCGTCAACATCATGCTGGGCTCGCGCTTTCCGATGATGGTGCATTGGGGGCCGGATTTGGTGCATTTCTACAACGACGGCTACGCGACCATTCTGCAAGGCAAGCACCCGGGCGCGCTGGGCCAACCGGCCGAGCCGTGGTGGCGGGAAATGTGGCCTTTCCTGCTCGGCATCTTCGGGCCCGTGCTGGCCGGCGAAACCACTTACTTCGAGAACGGCCTGGTGCTGCCCAACCGGCAGGGCTTTGTGGAAGAAGCGTATTTCACGTTCTCGCACAGTCCGATTTACGACGAAGCCAACCGGGTGGGCGGCATTTTCGTCACAGCCCTCGAAACCACGGTTACGGTGTTGCAGCAGCGCCGCCTGGCCTTGCTCAGCAACCTTATGGCCCAGACGGCAACGTCGGTGCTGCCCGCCGAAGCGGCGCAGCACATCATCGCGGCTTTGGCCACCAACCCGGACGATATTCCGTTTGCCCTGCTCTACGCGCACGAGCCCTTGGCGCCGCACGCGCAGCTGCGCGCCTGGTTTGGCCTGCCGGCGGGCGAGCCTACCGCGCCTGCCACCTTATTGGCGAGCCCCACGGCGCAAAGCTCGGCGGGCTGGCCGCTGGCGGAGGTGTTCCGGAGCAACGGGCCGGTGCTGGTCGAAAGCCTGGCCGAGCGGTTCGGGAGCTGGCCTGCCGGCGCGTGGCCGGAGCCGCCCACGCGGGCGCTGCTGTTGCCCCTGCTCACGGGGGCTTCCATCGACCCCACGGCGGTGCTGATTGTGGGCCTGAGCGCCCGCCGGCCGCTCGACGAAGCGTATCAAACCTTCTTCACGCTGGTGGCCGACTACGCTGGGCGCGCCCTGGCCCGGGCCACCACCCTCTACGAGGCGCAGCGCATGAACCAGGCGCTGCGCGAAGCCAACACCTCGCTGGATTCCTTCGTCCACATCGTGGCCCACGACCTGAAAGGGCCGGTAACCAACCTGCAAGGCCTGCTGGAAGTGCACCGCGAGGAACCCTCCGGCACCAGCCGCACCTACCTGATGTCGCTGGTAGAAAAGGAAGTGCAACACCTCACGGGCACTATTCACGGCTTACTGCAGGTGCTGTATGCGCAGCACAACGGCGCGGCCGCAGTGCCGGAAACCGTGCTGCTCGACGATGTATTTGCTACCGTGCAGGCTGAAGTGGCGGACCTGCTGTTTCAGCAGCACGGCCACCTGAGTGCCGACTTTTCGGGAGCCCCCACGGTGTACCAGCCCCGGATTTATCTGGAAAGCATCCTGAAAAACCTGGTCAGCAACGCGCTGAAGTACCGTTCGCCGGAGCGTGCGCCCATTATCGAGGTGCGCAGCTACCGGCAGGGGGGCGACGTGTTGCTCACTGTGGCCGACAATGGGCGGGGCATCGACCTGGTCCGCGACCGGGAGCGCCTGTTCCAGCCCTTTACCCGCCTAACCACCGAGGGCGAAGGCGCGGGGTTGGGCCTGCACATGATTCAAGTGCTGGTGCAGCAACGGGGCGGCATGCTGGATGTTGCCAGCACGCCGGGCGTAGGCACGATTTTCACCGTAATTCTGCCTGCCGCGGCTTTGGCCCGCGTCGATGCCCCAGTCAATGTGATTGACGGCTAGCGCCCTTTGTACGGCCAATGTAGCGAGTGAAAAGCCGCTTTTAAGTAGAGCTTTTTTCGTGTCTGACGGGGTAGGCGGCATGTTCTGGGCGCATTCATGCCTACATTTCGTAGCCAAGCTGGGCCGTTGGCCGTACTTGCGGCATCCCTCGTTCTTTACCACCCCACCACCTTATGAAGATTGTTGACCTCCGCACCATGCGCGGGCCGAGCTATTGGTCTGTTAAACACTACAAACTGATTGTTGCCAAAGTTGATTTGCAGGAACTGGCCGGCCAATGGTCGAACACCGTGCCGGGCTTCGCGGGGCGGTTGATGAAGCTGTTCCCGAATATCGGGCAGGTGCAGCCCAGCGGCATGAGCGGCAAGCAGGCCGCCAAGCACCAGCCCCTGACCGAAGAAGCGTTGGTGGATGGCGAGCCCCTGGGCCACGTTATCCAGCACGTGGCGCTGGAGCTGCAGCGGCAGGCCGCCATGCCCGTGTTCTGGGGCAAGAGCTACCCGGCGCACGAGGAAGGGGTGGAGTTTGTGGTGGTGGCCTACCAGGAGGAGCGTGCTGGCCGCCGCGCCATGGAAGCCGCCGTGGACATTGTGGAGGCGGTTTGCAAAAAGGAGAAGGTCGACCTGAAGCCCATTGTAGCCGAGCTGCATGAGATTCGGGAGGACGAGTTTTTCGGGCCCAGCACGTACAGCATCGTGGCCGAGGCCGCGTCGCGCAACATTCCCTACATCCAACTCAAGAATACCAGCATCATTCAGCTGGGCTACGGCGAGAACCAGCGCCGCATCTGGGCCACCACCACCAACCTGACTTCGCACGCGGGCGTGGAAGTGGCCGGCAATAAGAACCGCACCAAGGCCATGCTGCACGACGGCGGCGTGCCCGTGCCGCGCGGCACCACCGTGTATTCGGAAGCCGGCCTGCGCGATGCCATCGACGAGCTGGGCTTCCCCATCGTGACCAAGCCGCTCGACGGCAACCACGGCAAAGGTGCCACCATCCGCATCATGAACTGGAAGGATGCCGCCGAGGGCCTGAAAGCCGCGCAGGTGTATTCGCGGGCCGTGATTGTGGAGCAATTCATCGAAGGCTTCGATTTCCGCCTGCTGGTGGTGAACGGCAAGCTGATTGCCGCCGCCAAGCGCACGCCCGCCGCCGTGACGGGCAACGGCAAGAGCACCATCCAGCAACTCATTGACGAGGTGAACAAGGACCCGCGCCGCGGCATTGGCCACGAGAAGGTGCTCACCAGCATCAAGGCCGACAAGCACACGCTGGACATTCTGAAAGGACGCAAGCTGACGCTGAAATCGGTGCTGCCGGCCGGCGAAATCCTGTATTTGAAGAGCACCGCCAACATCAGCACCGGCGGCACCGCTACCGACGTGACCGACCAGATGCACCCCTACAACGTGCTGCTGGCCGAGCGGGTGGCCGGCATCGTGGGCCTCGATATCTGCGGCATCGATTTGATGGCTACCGACATTGCTGTGCCCCTGAACGAGAGCCGCGGCGCCGTGATTGAAGTGAATGCCGCGCCCGGCTTCCGCATGCACATTGCGCCCACCGATGGCCTGCCGCGCAACGTGGCCGCGCCGGTGGTCGATATGCTGTTCCCGCCCGGCAGCACGGCCCGCATTCCGATTATCGCCGTAACGGGCACTAACGGCAAAACCACCACCACGCGCCTCATTGCGCACCTGGTGGCCAGCAAGGGCTACAAAGTGGGATTCACCACGACGGATGGCATTTACATTCAGGGCGTGCAGCTGCAGAAGGGCGACTGCACCGGTGGCCAAAGCGCCGAGTTTGTACTGAAGGACCCCACCGTGAACTACGCGGTGCTCGAAACCGCGCGCGGCGGCATGCTGCGCTCGGGCCTGGGCTTCCATACCTGCGACATTGCCGTGGTAACCAACGTGGCCGCCGACCACCTCGGCCTGCGCGACATCCACACCGTGGAGGAAATGGCCACTGTGAAAGGCGTGCTGCCCCGCACCGTGCGCAAAAACGGCTGGGCCGTGCTCAACGCCGACGACGACCTCGTGTACGCCATGGCCCGCACCGTCGATTGTCAGGTTGCGCTGTTCAGCATGGACGAAAACAACCCCCGCATCCGCGAGCACGTGGAAGCCGGGGGCGTGGCCGCCGTGTACGAGGAAGGCTACGTCACCATTTACCGCAACAGCTACAAGCTGCGCATCGACCGCGCCGCCGAGTTCCCCGTCACGTTTGAGGGCCGCGCGGGCTTCAATATTGAGAACTGCCTGGCGGCCGGACTGGCCGGCTACCTGGCCGGGTTCGATAAGGATGCCATTAAAACCGCCTTCCGCACCTTCATCCCGTCGGGCACGAAAACGCCGGGGCGCATGAACGTGTACAATTTTCCGAAGTTCGAGGTGATTGTGGACTACGCCCACAACACGGCCGGCATCACCAAATTCGCCGAGTTCATGGACGCGACCACGGCCACGCACAAAATCGGCATCGTGTCGGGCCTGGGCGACCGCCGCGACGAAGACACGCTGGGCTTCGCCCGCATCGCCGGCCGCATTTTCGACGAAGTGATTCTGCGCCAGGACCGCGACCTGCGCGGCAAGTCGGCCGAATTCCTGCGCGAAATCATGGAGCGCGGCCTGCGCCTCGACAAGCCGGACTTGAAAATCACCTACATCGAAAACGAGCCCGACGCCATCGACCACCTGCTGAAGCACACGCCCAAGGGTGGGGTAGGGGTCATCTTCACCGAGAATATCAGCGCCACGCTGGCCAAGCTGGACGAGTTCGAGAAGAACGTCTGAACCGCAGATTTCCGCAGATTAGACGGATAAGAACGGATTCTTCTTTGCCACAGGATGAATATAGAAAAAGGCCACTGCTGATGAAGCAGTGGCCTTTTTCTATAGCTTCGGGCGAACTGACAAATGCAATCAGTTGAGTCCGTCCGAATCCGTTCTTATCCGTTTAATCTGCGAAAATCTGCGGTCCTTATTTCAGCGTGAAGGTCGTTTTGCCCATCAGCTGGCCGCTCTCGTAGAGTTCCACGGTGTGCAGGCCTTTCTTGTACTCGGCACCCTTGGCGTACACGAATTCCAGCTTTTGGCGGGTGTTGTCGTACACCACGTCCTGCTTCTGGGTGTAGAAAGCCTCCTGGCCGTCGACGGTGAAGGTGCCGCCGCCCGTGCTCAGGTTGTAAAGGGCCGCGCCATCGGGCTCCAGAATGCGCAGGTAGACGGCCTTGGTTTCCTTGGGCGACACATCGTTGCGGGCGAAGTTGGCCGTAATTTTCAGCTTCTCGACGCGTTTGGCTTTGAATTCCTCCTTATCGTCGTCTTTCTCCTTGTTTTTAGAGGTGATGATGGCCACGTGGATATTGTCGGCCTGCAGGCGCGAAGCCACCGATACTTTCTCGCTCAGCTCCCGGTTGCTGCGCACCACCGTGCTAATGGTGTCAGCCAGCTTGTTCTGGCGCTCTTTCAGCGTGGTGGTTTCGGTGTAAAGGGTTTCGTTGTCCTTCTTCAGCTGCGAAATGTCGTCGTCCTTCTTGCGCAGCTGGCTTTCCAGGTTCTGGGCGCGCTGCTTGAAGAGGTTTTGCTGGGCAATGGAGAAGCTGCCCGCCTTAAAGGAGCGCAGTTTCAGTAGGTCGGCGTTCACGGCCGATATTTTGGCCACCAGCGAGTCGTTGCTCAGGCCCAAGGCCTGCAGCTCCTGGCTTTGGCGCTCGAAATCGGCTTTCAGGGCCTCATATTGCTTGATTTGCTCCTGCAGCTTGCTGTCTTTGGCTTTTACTTCGGTGGTCAGCGCCTCGTTTTGCTGGCCTTTCTGCTGGTTGAGGTAGAACAGGACCCCGTTGATGCCGAGCAGGACGAGCACCAGGGCCACCCAAAGGAGGACGCGGCTGTTGTTGGAGCGGGGTTCGGGGGTTTCGTTAGGGTCCATGCGGGAATAGTTAAGCGAAAGAAGCGAATGGAAATCGAGGCCCGCGGCGCAGTGCGGCACGTACCTTTGGGCGTAAAAATAGGGGAGTTTACTGCCCTGGCAAGTTAAACCTATACTTTGGCCCGATGAAAACGGTTTTACCCGCCTTCGATGCCGCCTACTGGCAAGCACGTTACGACGACGGCCGCGATGGTTGGGACGCTCGCGGCATCACTCCGCCGCTGCGCGCTTACTTCGACCAGCTCGATGTGGCTGCTCAGCCGCGCATCCTCATCCCCGGGGCCGGCCGCGCCTACGAGGCCGAGTACCTGCACCAGCTGGGTTTCCGGCAGGTGTTTGTGGCCGACATTGCTCCCGAAGCGCTGGCCGCGCTGGCCGCCCGCGTGCCCGACTTCCCGCCGGAGCACCTGCTGCTGGCCGACTTTTTTGCCCTGCCCAACGACCCGCCCTACGATTTAATTGTGGAGCAGACGTTCTTCTGCGCCCTCGACCCCGCCCTGCGCCCCGCCTACGCCCGGCAGTGCGCCCACCTGTTGCGCCCCGGCGGCACACTCATGGGCCTGCTGTTCGATACCGATTTCGGCCCCGTGCAGGAGCCGCCGTTTGGCGGCAGCAAAGAGGAATACCGCGAATATTTCGCGCCCTATTTTGAGTTTCGCCATTTCGAAACCGCTACCAACTCGCTCAAGCCCCGGCAGGGGCGCGAGCTGTTTATTTGTTTGAAAAAGAAATAATCCATCATGCTCCAAGCCCTCGCCAACACGCTCCCGCACTTCCGCAACACCAATTCCGGCCAGTTTTTCCTCATGGCCGGCCCCTGCGTCATCGAAGGCGAGGACATGGCCCTGCGCATCGCCGAGCGCATCAAGCACATGACCGACAAGCTGCAGATTCCCTACATCTTCAAGGGTTCCTACCGCAAGGCCAACCGCTCGCGCCTCGACTCGTTCACCGGCATCGGCGACGAAACGGCGCTGCGCATTCTGCAGAAAGTGGGCCGCGAAATCGGCGTGCCGACGGTCACGGACATTCACGAATCGGACGAAGCCGCGCTGGCGGCCGAGTACGTCGACGTGCTTCAGATTCCGGCCTTCCTGTGCCGCCAGACCGATTTGCTGATTGCGGCTGCCCAAACCGGCAAAGTCGTCAACATCAAGAAAGGCCAATTCCTGAGCGGGGAGGCTATGAAATGGGCCGTGGACAAGGTGCGCCAGGCCGGCAACCCCCACGTCATCCTCACCGAGCGCGGCAACTCGTTCGGCTACTCCGACCTCGTGGTCGATTTCCGCAACCTGCCCGCCATGCGCGAATTCGACGTGCCCGTGGTGATGGACGTGACGCACTCGCTGCAGCGCCCCAACCAGAGCAGTGGCGTGACCGGCGGCCAGCCCGCCCTCATCGAAACCATTGCCAAAGCCGCCATTGCCGTGGGGGCCGACGGCCTGTTCATCGAAACCCACCCCACGCCCGCCACGGCGCTGTCCGACGGGGCCAACATGCTGCCGCTCGACCAGCTCGAAGCGCTGCTGGTGAAGCTCACGCGGGTGCGCGACGCCTTGCGCCCCACCAGCGGCATCGACACGCAAGGCCTGAACGCCTAACCCTAACGCGACCCGCATCCGGAATGAAGGAGTTTCGGCTATATAAATCCCGCCCGAAAGCGCTGAAGCTGCTGCTGGGCTGCGCGGCCTTCGTGGCCATTGGCTGCTTCATGCTGACTCAGCCCACCGCGCCGAAAGGGGTGGCTTGGATGAGCATTGGCTTTTTTGGACTCGGAATTCCTGTTTGCCTGTTTCAGCTGTTCGACCGGCGGCCCCAGATAATAGTGAATGATATCGGGGTGTTCGACCGAACGATGCACCACGAATTCATTAACTGGGAGCTTATTCAGGACGTGTATCTGGCCGAAGTGAACCGGCAGGTATTCATTTGCCTGGTGGTAGACAGTGCTTTTGAACCGTCGCGTCGGAAAGGGAAATTCAAGCAGGGAGTCGCCAGCCTCAACAAGGAGCTGGGCTTCCAGGAGCTGAATATCTCGCTGGCTTTCGTCAACATCGACGCTTTCCGGTTCGCCGAATTCATGCTGGCCATGCGCGGGGCCGCCCCGCCCGAGCGGGAAGTGCTGGTGCAAAAAGCGCTGTCCAACCTGTAATATGCGTGGACTTCAAAGTCCGCGCTACAATCTCACGTCCGCAGCCAAAAGTGCTGTTTGGGTTGGTTCTTCCGGAAGAATACCAGCCCGATGTAGAACAAATCCACCGTCAGGCGCACGTCGGGGTGCGCTTTGATGGTTTCCCAGGCGCGCTCCATGTCTTCCGACCAGTGAATGTCGTCGAAGACGAATACCGACTCGTCGGTGCGGTGCGCCAGGCACTGCTCGAAGTAGCGCAGCGTGGGCTCGTAGCGGTGGTTGCCGTCGAAGAACACGAAATCGACCGGCGCGCCCAGCGTCGCCAGGGTGGGGGCGAGGGTGTGGTCGAGGTTGCCCTCCACGATTTCAATATTGCCCAGATTCAGCGCAGCAAATGTCTCGCGGGCCACGGCGGCCACGTTGGGGCAGCCCTCGAACGTGACAACGCGGCTGCGTGAGTCGGCTGCCGCCAGGTAAGCCGTGGTGAGGCCCAGTGAGGTGCCCAGTTCCAGCACCGTGGCCGGGCGTAGGTAATTCACCAGCCGAAACAGGAGCTGCGCCAGCTTCTTCGGCTTGGCGGCAGTGCGGGCAATGTCGGCCACGCGGCGCTGCTGGCCCGCGCCGGTATGCGAGCCCGCCCCCAAATCCGTCACGCTGATACTGGCCGCGCTGGCCAGCAGCTGCCGCCGCCGCTCTTCAATGGCCGCATAGGCGCGGTACGGGCCCGTGTGGCGTACTACGGAGGTATAGAGCCCGAACACAAACGGCGAATGCAGCCCGTGGGCGTTGCCCGAGCGCAGCCAGAAGCGGAGGTAAGCGAGAAGTTGAAACAAGGTAGTTGTCGGTTGGTAGTTGTCCGTTGCTAGGCTAGGCTGAAACGACAACCACGGTACAAACTAACAACCGACAACGAGCAACTGACAACTAATCTAATTCATCCGGAATGGCACCATCAGGGTGAACTCTGGAATCTCGACCTGGAACTGCTGGCCGTTGGCCAAACGCTCCATCAGGTAGGTGCCGCGCATTTTGCCCACGCCCGATTTCAGGTTGCAGCCGCTCACGTACTGGTGGGCCTCGCCGGGCTCCAGCACGGGCTGGCGGCCTACTACGCCTTCGCCCTCCACTTCGCGCACCACGCTGTTGGCATCGTGGATGTGCCAGTGCCGGCGCAACAGCTTCACCGTGAACTCGCTGTTGTTGCGAATTTCAATTTTGTAGGCAAACACAAAATGCTCCTGGCCAGGGCTGGAGTAGTCGGGCAAGTAGTTGGTCGTAACCGAAACGGTGACGCCTTGCGTAGTGATGGTGGGCATAGGTCGGCAAAGCTAAAGGCAGCTGGGGGCGTAACAGTCGCCCGCAAGAATTGGTTTTACGCAAACGCGGCCTTGCAACGCCGCTTCGGTCCCGTTTATTTTCCCGCAAACTTCCATGGTAAAGATAGCCGAAAGCTGGCGGCCCGTGCTGGCCGATGAGTTCGAAAAGCCCTATTTCCAAAAGCTGATTGCCTTTGTGAAAGGCGAATATGCTACCGCCACCGTGTACCCGGCCGGCTCCCAAATCTTCCACGCCTTCGACGCCACGCCCTTCGACCAGGTAAAGGTCGTCATCCTGGGCCAGGACCCTTACCACGGGCGCGGCCAGGCCCACGGCCTCTCGTTCTCGGTGCAGGACGGCCAGCGCACGCCACCTTCACTGGTCAATATTTTTAAAGAGTTGCAGTCCGACATTCCCGGCACCGCCGTGGCCACCAACGGCAACCTCGACCGCTGGGCCCAGCAGGGCGTGCTGCTGCTCAATGCCACGCTCACGGTGCGGGCCGGCGAGCCCGCCTCACACCAGAAGCGCGGCTGGGAGGAATTCACCGATGCCGTCATCCGCAAAGTGTCGGAGGGCCGGCCGCACGTCGTGTTCATCCTCTGGGGCGCCTACGCCGGCAAAAAATCGGAGCTGATTGATGAGCGCAAGCACTTGGTCATCAAATCGGTGCACCCGTCGCCTTTCGCGGCCGACAAGGGGTTTTTCGGCAGCAAGCCCTTCAGCAAAGCCAACGCCTGGCTGGCCGAGCACCGGCTTGCCCCGGTAAAGTGGTAGCGTCAGTTAAAAGGTAGGAGTTAAAAGGGAAGAGTTAAGAGTTACCAGGAATGTACTTGGCAACTCTTAACTCTTCCCTTTTAACTCCTACCTTTTAACTGACCTAGTGGATGATATTGAACAGGCGGCTCCAGCGGATTTTGTGCCAGAAGTCGGCATTGGGGTCCATCGATAGCCAGATGAGTACGGCCTTTCCCACCACGTGGTCTTCGGGCACGAAGCCCCAGAAGCGCGAGTCTTCCGAGTTGTGGCGGTTGTCGCCCATCATCATGTAGTAGTTCTGCTTGATGGTGTAGCTGGTCAGCATTTTGCCGTTCTGGTAAATCATCCCGTCCTGCCAGGTAATGCCTTCATTGTGCTCGTAGCGGGCCACGATTTTATAGTAGATGGCCGCGTTGGCCGGCGAGAGCGTGATGACCTGGCCCTTCTTGGGAATGGGCAGCGGGCCGTAGCTGTCGAGGCTCCAGTTGCGCGGCGTGGCGCTCATCGCCGCCGAGCCGTGGAAATCGGCCACGTCGGGGAAAAGCTGTACCTGGGGCTGCAGCACCGTCAGCGCCTTCACATAAGGCTGCTTTTTAAAATAGTCGGCCGTGGCCTGGGTGCAGCTAATAGTGTAGCCGTAGCTGCCGGGCGTAGGGCCGGGCACGGCCTGCGGAATCCCACCGGGGGCTTCGTACTCCACTACGCCCTGGCTGCGCAGGGCGGCCAGCACCTCATCGTTGGGACTGTCCACCTGCATGAAATAGGTGGTTTGCAGGCCGGGAGGCGTTTCGCCGGGCTTGCCGTTCAGAAACACCTTGCCGTCACGGATTTCGAGCGTGTCGCCGGCCACGGCCACGCAGCGCTTGATGTAATTGGTGCGCAGGTCGGCCGGGTACTGGGTTTCGTGCGGCACGTGGAAAACCACCACGTCGTTGCGCTTAATCTCCGAGAAGCCCGGCAGGCGGTAGGTGGGCAGTTGAATGAGCTCGGAGTAGCTTTTCAGGCCCGTGCCCCACACCGTTTGGTGGGTGAGGGGTACCTGCAGCGGCGTTTGCGGCGTGATGGGGCCGTAGTGCAGCTTACTCACAAACAAGTAATCGCCCACCAGCAGAGAGGCCTCCATGCTGGGCGATGGAATGGTGTACGCCTCGAAGGTGGCCCAACGAATGAGCGTGGCCGCCACGATGGCGAAAATCAGCGAATCGGCCCACTCGCGCGATTTGGTTTTGGGCGGCTTAGGCGGGGCGGTGGGGTCGGTTTTGAACAGGGGCATGAGGAGAGCAAGCTTGGGCTTGACAAGGAATATCAGACAAAGAAACGCATAAGGAGTTGCTGGTTTCTGGTTCGTGGTGTTTGGTTCGTGGTTTAGGACCATTTGCTAGAATAAAGGCCCGAAACCGCCAACCGGAAACCAAACGCCAGAAGCTACAGCCCCAGCAGTTCCTTCATGCCAAACACGCCGGGCCGGCCGGGCAGCCACTCGGCCGCCAGCAGCGCGCCCAGCGCGAAGCCCTCGCGGCTGTGGGCGGCGTGGCTGAGCTCCAGCGTATCCACGTCGGAAGTGTAGGTGACGATGTGCGTGCCCACTGCGTCGCCGGTGCGCTCGCTGATGACGGCCAACTCGGTGGGCACTTCGGCGGGGGCATTGCGCCAGCTGGTTTTGGCCGGGAAATTCCGCAGAATGCCTTCGGCAGCCGTGAGGGCAGTGCCGCTGGGCTGGTCGATTTTCTGGGTGTGGTGAATTTCGCGCATGGCCACATCGTAGCCGCCGAACTGGGCCATTTTGGCCGCAATGTATTCGTTGAAATGGAAGAATAAATTCACGCCCACGCTGTAGTTGGAGGCGTAGAACATGCTGCCGCCCAGCTCTTTGGCCAGCGCCCGGGCTTCCTCAAAATGATGCAGCCAGCCGGTGCTGCCGCACACCACCGGAATGCCCTGGCGCAGGCAGGCCGTCACGTTGCCAAAAGCCGAATCGGGGTGCGTAAACTCGATGGCCACATCAACCGTGGCTGGCGTGAAATCGGTAATGTTCGATTGCGAAGCGTGCAGGTCCACGATGCCGGCGATGGTGTGCCCGCGTTGGGCGGCCAGCGCGGCAATGGTCTGGCCCATTTTGCCGTAGCCGATGAGAAGAATGTTCATGGTTTAGTTGTCAGTTGTTGGTTGTCAGCTGTTGGAAATTGTCGCGTCATCAAAAGCTGACAACTGACAACGGGCAACTCACAACAAATCAGCGAATCCGCAGCGCAAACAGCACGCCGGGGTTGGTGGGCAGCGCGCCGGGCTGGCCGGGAGTGGGCAGCAATTGCGGCTGCCAGTGCAGGCTCAGGTCGTTGCTCACGTCGAAATCCTGTAAGTGCGCATCTACCAGCGCATCCACAATTTGCAGGCTGTAGGCAATGCCGATGTAGAGGTAGAAAATGTCGCGGTAGCCGCGGAAAAACACAACGTTAGCATCCAGGCCAGTCACCGACGTCACCTTACTGGCTTGGGGGCCCAGCCTTGTGTCGCCAATGCGGTAGGGAATACCCGTGTCCGGATTAATAGCCCTTTGGGTAACGTTGTTGTAAGCCTTCGCAAACTGATTATAGCGCTGCTGGTAGAATATTTCCCCCGCAATGGTGCCGCCCACGGCTCCGTATACGAGCGGCAGCTTCCACCAGCGGCGGTTGTAAATCTGGCCCGCCCCGGGCAGCACCAGCGCCAGCATGGCCGCCTTGCCGGGCCGGGTGAGGCGGATGCCCTGGAAGCCAAACGCCCGGAACATGCGCTCGGTGCGCTTGGCCGAGTCGGCGGCAGCCTTCTGGCGCTTGGCGGCGGGCGTCACCACTACCTCGCGGCGCTCGGTGGTGTCGGCCATAATCTCGGCCGAGGTGCGGGCAGGAGTGGCGTTGGGGTCGAACACCTGGGCCCGGGCACCAAAGCCAGCCAGCAGGCCGCTCAGTAGCAGCCCGGCAAACGTGAGACGAGAAAGTCGTTTTTTCATAACCAACCAGCTAACGGCGGCTGCCGGTATTTCGCGTACCGGCATTCCGGCGGGGGTGTTACGAAGGCTGCAGAATGTGCAGAATGCGCTGCATGTCCTCCACCGAGTCGAAGGCGATTTTGATTTCGCCGTTGCCTTTGGGCGTGGGGCGCACCTGCACGCGCGAGCCAAACCGCTCGGCCAAATGCCGTTCGGCCCGGCGGATTTCGGCCACCGGCACAGCGGCCGGGGCCGGCGTGGTGTCGCCGTCGGCCTTGGGCTTGGCTTCGGCGCTGCGGCCGTAGCCGTTGCGCACCAATTCCTCCACGCGGCGCACCGAAAGTTCTTCGGCTACGGTTTTGCGAAACAGCTCGACCTGCAGCTTGGCATCGTCCAGCCCGATGAGGGCGCGGGCGTGGCCCATGCTGATTTCGGCGTCGCGCAGGCCAATCTGCACGTCGGGCGGCAGTTTGAGGAGGCGCAGGTAGTTGGTGACGGTCGTGCGGTTCTTGCCCACGCGGTCGCCGAGGTCTTCCTGGCGCAGGTTGCACTCGCTCAGCAGGCGCTGGTAGCTGAGGGCAATTTCGATGGCATTCAGGTTTTCGCGTTGAATGTTCTCAATCAGGGCCATTTCCAGCATCTGCTGGTCGTCGGCCTTGCGGATGTAGGCCGGAATCGTCTCCAGGCCCGCCAGCTTGGAGGCCTGCAGGCGCCGCTCGCCCGAGATAAGCTGGTAGGAGTTGGTGCCGAGCTGGCGCAGGGTCACGGGCTGAATAATACCCTGAATTTTGATGCTGTCGGCTAGTTCCTGCAGCGCTTCCTTGTCGAAGTGGGTGCGGGGCTGGTAGGGGTTGGCCTCGATGTGCTCGACGGCGATGAAGCCCACCGAGTTGACGGGATGCGACACGAGCCGGTCGCCGGAGCCGGGCCGGTCGCCTTTCTTGTCGTAGCTGCCCTCAATCAGGGCGTTGAGGCCGCGGCCCAGTCCACCCTTGCGTTTCACTGCGGCGGCGGCAGCCAGGGCAGCTTGCAATTTCTCTTCGTTCTTCTCTAGCGGCATAGTTCATCGGCCGGGCCCATAAAAGGCCTGCGGCAACGGATGTCAAAATTACGGATTGTTGGCCGAAGGGCAAGCCGATAAGTTTGGCGCTGGCGGTTGCGGTTAAAATCAGGCCTCTGTATTGGCTGCGTAGTGCAGGCAGGCTTGAATTAATTCTTCGCTTAACTCCGGGAAATCCTCAATGATTTCTTTGTGACTCATGCCATTGCTTAGCCAGCCCAACACGTCAGCAACGCTTATGCGGGTACCGATAATGCACGGCCGCCCAAAACGGGTTTCGGGGTCCACGCTAATGAAAGGATGGGCGGAACGGAGGTTCATCGTGCCAGCAAGCTACGACTTTGGATTCTGGTGAAGCGCAAGAATTTCAACAACTTCACAAACCCCAATTCTCTTGCCTTCATGTAAATAGCCTCGCAAGCTACGTTTGATGTGCTGGGAATGAAAGGCTCGGTAAGCTGGATTAATGATAAACATATCAGCTAGTCCATGCTGGGGCATTGGCTCTCCTTCAGGCAACATTTGGCCGGATGCCGTGATAAACTCCGGCCAAATCATAAAGAGCTGATTACGCCTGGCTATGCTTTCATCTTCGTAAGAGAAATCCCAGCGGATATGCTGAAAATGAGGTGTCTTTCGACCGCCTTCTTCGGCACTAAAGAGGCTATAGCTTACTCTAAAGTCTGGTAGCAGATGTTCGGAGTAAGATTCCATGCCAGCAAATTAAGCAAGATTAAATCCGCTCGTCCTCCGCCGTTTCCTCGGTAGCCTCCACGCTGTTTTTCTCTACGATTTCGCGGGCCAGGTTGAGGTAGCTGATGGAGCCTTTGCTCTCGGCGTCGTGCAGAATGACGGGGATGCCGAAGCTGGGCGACTCGCTCAGCTTCACGTTGCGCGGAATGATGGTATCGAAGGCCAGCTGCTGGAAGTGCATGCGCACTTCCTCCACCACTTGGTTGGAGAGGCGCAGGCGCACGTCGTACATCGTTAGCAGAATGCCTTCGATTTCAAGCTCGGTGTTGAGGCGGCTCTGAATGATTTTGATGGTATTCAGGAGTTTACCCAAACCTTCGAGGGCGAAATACTCACACTGCACCGGGATGATTACCGAGTGCGCCGCCGTGAGGGCATTCACCGTGATGAGGCCGAGCGAGGGCGAGCAGTCGATGATGATGAAGTCGTACTCGGCGGCGAGGGGGCGCAGGGCCTCCTTCATTTTCTCCTCGCGGTTGGGCAGGTTTATCATCTCCACCTCGGCGCCCACCAGGTCGATGTGGGAGGGCATGAGGTCGAGGTGGGGCAGAATGTTGGTGGGCACGATGATGTCCTGGGCATTGATGCCGTCGACCATGCACTCGTAGATGCTGTTCTGGATGTCCTTGGGGTCGTAGCCCACGCCCGAGGTGGCATTGGCCTGGGGGTCGGCGTCGACGAGCAGGGTCCGGTAGTCCAGGGCGGCCAGGGAAGCCGCGAGGTTAATGGAAGTAGTGGTTTTGCCCACCCCGCCTTTCTGATTGGCTACCGCGATGATTTTTCCCATTGGAGTTAGTTGTCAGTTGTCCGTTGTTCGTTGTCAGTTGCTGGTTGTTTGGTCTTCAGGGTCAGTTTGCGGGCCTTCTAAGCGTCACGGACTAACAACTGACAACGAACAACCGACAACTAATAATGAATAACTTTTGCCGTAGCATTGCACAAAGATACATTCTTTCCCTGTTCGCATGGCCCCTTTTTTGGCTCGCTGGGCTAGCTTATTGGCTAAACCTTTTGGATTCTGGCTGCCTGCGCTGGCGCTGGCCGGCTGCCACGACGCGGCCCGCCCGGCGGCCGACGAGCGCCGCGTGTTCCGCTACAATCAGCCCGAGGCACTCTCGTCGCTCGACCCGGCTTTCGCCCGCAACCAGGCCAACTCCTGGGCCGTGTCGCAGCTGTTCAACGGGTTGATGGAACTGGATTCGACCCTGCTGCCGGTGCCGGCGCTGGCCCGGCGCTACACGATTTCGCCCGATGGGCGCACGTATACGTTCGTGCTTCGGCAAGGGGTGCTTTTCCATGAAAACGAAGCCGTATTCATGCCTTCAGGTGTAGATACGAAGGCATTGATAGACCAAGAGTTGAAAGACCACCCTGAGCGCAGTAGGGCTGAAGTGGAAAAGTATGGAACAGAGGCTTATCCTGTGGCTACACGTCAGGTTGTTGCGCAGGATTTCGTTTACAGCTTCAAACGCATTCTCGACCCGGCCACGGCCAGCTCGGGCGGCTGGATTTTTCGGGGCAAAGTGCTGGAGAAGCCCGACGGCAGCATCAGCGACACGGCTTTCGTGGCGGCCAACGATTCCACGCTGCGCATCCATTTAAAGGAGCCGTTCATTCCGTTTTTGGGCATTCTCACGATGCCATACGCCTACGTGGTGCCGCACGAGGCCGTGGAAAAGTATGGCAAGGACTTCCGCGAGCACCCGGTGGGCACGGGTCCGTTCCGCTTCAAGCTGTGGGACGAGGGCAACGTGCTGCTGTATGAGCGCAACCCTGACTACTGGCGCAGTGATAAAAAAGGCCACCCGTTGCCTTACCTCGATGCCGTGGCGGTGAGTTTCCTGCCCGACCGCAAGACGGAGTTTCTGACTTTTATGCAGGGCAAGCTGGATTTCCTGTCCGGCATCCGTGCTGGCTCGCGCGACTTGATTATGCACCCCGATGGTACTATTCGGGAGGATTTCAAGGGCAAGTTCACGGTGCAGAAAGCGCCCTATTTGAACACTGAGTACCTGGGCATTCAGCTCGATTCGGCCAATTTGATTGGGGAGCAGGCCATTCAGGGACGGGCCTTGCGCGATAAGCGCGTGCGCCAAGCCCTGAATTACGCTCTCAACAAGCCCGAAATGCTGACTTATCTGCTGAACCGGGTAGGCCACGCCGGCACCTCGGGTTTCGTGCCCACGGCGCTGCCTTCGTTCTCCGAAAAGGAAGTGCCCGGCTACACCTACCAGCCGCAGAAGGCCCGCCAGCTGCTGCGCGCCGCCGGCTACGGCCCGCAGCGGCCGCTGAAGCTGCGCCTGAGTACGGTGCTGGAACGCAAGGAGATAGGTGAGTATTTGCAGAAGCAGTGGGCCGACGTGGGCGTGCAGGTCCAGATTGACATCAACCAGTCGGCGGCGCAGCAGGATTTGGTGGATAACGGCCGGGTGGCCTTCTTCGCCAAAAGCTGGCTGGGCGACTACCCCGATGCCGAAAACTACCTGGCGCTGTTCTACAGCCCCAATTTTAGCCCCGCCGGGCCGGATAAAACCCACTTCAAAAGCGCGGCCTACGACAAACTCTACGACGAAGCCCGCCGCACCCAGGACGTGACCAAGCGCACAAGGCTGTACCAGGCCATGGACCGCATTGTGGTGGAAGAGTCGCCCGTTATCAGCCTGTACTACGACGAGGTGGTGCGCCTGACCCAGAACAACGTGCGCGGCCTTACGCCGAACCCGATGAACCAGCTGCTGCTGGAGCGCGTGCGCAAGGAATAACCATTCACAAAAACGAACCAGATAATGCGGTATTTGAGAATGATAGGAGCGGCGGCGGCCCTGGCTACTGCCGTAACGGACGCGGCGCACGCTCAGACGGCCCCTCCGGCGGCCACCCCGCTGGTTATCGGTCAGACCTTTACCCTCGAATCCAAAGCGTTGGGCGAAACGCGGCGCATCAACGTGTATTTGCCGCCGGCTTATACCGACTCGGCCACGGTGCGGCTGCCGGTGCTGTACATGCCCGACGGCGGGATTGGCGAGGACTTCCTGCACGTGGCGGGCCTCGTGCAGGTGCTGACGGGCAACGGCACGATGCGGCCCTTTATTCTGGTGGGCATCGAAAACACCCAGCGCCGCCGCGACCTCACCGGCCCCACCACGGTGGCTGAAGACCGAAAAATTGCGCCCAAAGTGGGCGGCTCGGCGGCCTACCGCCAGTTCATCCGTGAGGAGCTGATGCCGCAGGTGAAGCAGCGCTACCGCACCACGGCCGAAACGGCCATCGTGGGCGAGTCGCTGGCGGGCTTATTTGTGTTCGAAACGCTCTTGCTGGAGCCCCAGTTGTTCAACACCTACCTCGCCTTCGACCCCAGCCTGTGGTGGAACAATGGCCAGTTGGCTGCGCAAGCCAGTACGCTGTTGCAAAAAAGCCGCCCGGCGGCAACCGTATACCTGGCTACTAGCATCCACGGCGACACGGCCGCCACCCGCCGCCTAATGGCGCTGGCCCGACCCCAAGCGACGCGACTGGGCAGCTGGCACTACGAGCCGATGCCGGAGGAAACGCACGCCACCATCTATCATCCGGCGGCGCTACGGGCCTTTCGGGCGGTTTTCAAGCCGAAAGCCAGCAGTTCCCACTAGCGTTTTCTTCGTCGCGAATTCGCCTTACTTCTCTACGCCGTCCAGCTGGGCCAGTTGGTCGAACTGCGTGGTGAGGTATGCGAAATACGCTTTCACGTTTTCGGGCGCGTTGGATTCGGCCTTCACTTTTTTGAAGCTGCCGTCGGGCTGGCGGATGGCCACCACGGTGCTGGGCAGGTCGGTAGCGCCAGTCAGGTATTCCTTATCGAATGTCTCAAAACGGGCCGCTTTGGCTTGGCGTAGCATTTCGGCTACCGCCGTGGCGGGCAGCTTCAAGTCGCGCTTGCCCATCAGGGGCACCGAGTGGCGGCCTTCGTACGCCACTCGGCCGTCGGCGTACACCTGCATGCTGTAGGCGGGGCAGGCGCCGAAGCAGGGCGTGCGCTCGAAGGTGAGGACCGGGCCGGCCGGGGCCGGCGTAGCGGTTGCTTTAGTCGTTAAAACCGTCTTCTTGCCCGCCTTTTTCACCTTTACTTTTTTGGTTGACGTGCCCTGAGCAGTGGCCGTCGGCACGAGGGAAAAGCTGAAGAAACTGAGCAGCAGAAGCAGCGAAAGAATACGCATGGCGGGCGAAGTGTTGAAGCGGTGAAAGTTGATAACAAAAAACCGGCAATACGAAAACCGTGCCTGCGGTTTTCGTATTGCCGGTTTCAAGGTTTAAAGTAGAACGTCATGCTGCGCTTGTCGAAACATCTCTACCGCATGAGTAAATGAATTACTTTTCGCGGTAGAGATGTTTCGACAAGCGCAGCATGACGTTCTGTTTTGTCGTTCTGACTACGACTTCTTGCGGGCCTGGGCTTTGGCCTGCGCCTCACGCTCCTGCGCGGCTTTCATGGCTTCGGCAATGCGGCCCTGGATGCCGCCGGGCTTCTTGTCCTTGTTCTTGATTTTGTTGGCGTCGAGCTGGGCGCGGATTTTCGTGTCGTCCACGAAAGTTTTCGTGATGGCCTGCTGGGCAAAGGTGATGACGTTCGACACAAAGTAGTACCAGGTGAGGCCCGCCGCGAAGCTGTTCAGCACGAACAGGAAGATGATGGGCATCAGGTAGCTGTAGGTCTTCATCGGACCCTGCATGGCCGTGTTGGTCTGGTTGCTCTGCCAGGTCATGAGCAGGGTCGAGGCCGTCATCATCAGCGTGAACATCGACACGTGGTCGCCGTACCATTTCACGTAGAACGGCAGTTTGATGAACACGTCGTAGCTGCTCAAGTCCTTGGCCCAGAGGAAGCTTTGCTGGCGCAGCTCGATGGCGTTCGGGAAGAACTGGAACATGGCGAACAGAATCGGCAGCGTGAGCAGTTGGGGCACGCAGCCGCTGAGCGGGCTCACGCCAAATTCCTGGTACAGCTTCATGGTTTCCTGCTGCACCTTGGTGGCGTCGTCGCCGTGCTTGGCTTTCAGCTCGTCAATCTCGGGCTTCAGCACTTTCATGCGGGCCTGGCTCTCGTAGCTTTTGTAGGTGAGCGGCCAGGTCACGAGCTTGATGAGCAGCACCAGCAGCGCGATGATAACGCCGTAGGACGAGATGAACTGCTCCAGAAAGTGGAACACCGGCAGTATCACAAAGCGGTTCACCCAGCGGAACAGGCCCCAGCCGAGGTACACGTTGCGGTCAAACTCCGGCGCCACGGCCTTGAGCAGGTTGAACGAGTTCGGGCCGAAGAAGAAGCGGTACTGGCCGCGGCCCTGCTCCACTTCGGCCACCGGAATGGTCAGCGTCGAGCTCAGGGTTTTGATGGTCGTGGAATCGCCCAGGTTCACGTCGGCATTGAAGGCACCGCCTGCGAAGGGCTGCTGGTCGGCAATAAGGCCGGCCACGAAGAAATCGTGCTTGTGGGCGGCCCATTTCACGGGGCCGAGGGCTTTGTATTCCTCGGGCTTCTCGCTGGTTTCGGACAGCGAGCCCTGGTCGCCGACGGCCAGGTAGTGGTTGATGGTGGTGTGGTTGCGGTTCTGCTTCAGGTCCTGCTCGGTCTGGCGCACCTGGTCCAGGAAGGTGAAGGTGAGCGGCTCCTGCGCCACGATACGCTCCAGGCCCAGCAGGCGCAGGTCGTATTTCAGTTCGAAGCTGTTGGCGGGCAGTGAGTACGTCTGCACGATGCTGCCCCCGGCCACCGGAGCCGAGAACGTGAGCACCGAGCCACCAGCGGCCTGCGACGGCACGGCTTGGAAATTCAGGTCCGAAAACTTGATGGTTTTGCCATCCACCGTCCGGAATTTGGTGTCCATGCGGGCGCTTTTGGCATCGAACAAATCGAGCGGTTTGCCAAAGAACGTTTTGTATTTGTTCAGCCGCACGGCCGTCACGCGGCCGCCGCGGGTCGAGAAGGTGATGGTCAGGTTCTCGTTGGCCAGGGTCACGTCCTTGGCCGGGCCGGCGGTGGTGTCGAGGGCCGTTTCCGAGGCGAGGGCCGTGGGGGCAGGGGGCGTCGCGCCAGCTTTAGCGGCGGCGGTGGTAGCAGGCGGGGTTTTGCCGGCGGCTTTTTCATCCGGCTTCTTCGGGCTGAAGAAGAACAGGTACACGAGGAGCAAGGCTGAAATAAGGAACAGGCCGGTTGCTGAATTTCTATCCATTAGTAAAAAAGGTTGCGAAGGGGCAAAGGTACGGTGCGAAGCGCAGGCGTAACCGTCGTGCTAAACGATGCCCCGGTCCTTTTGCTTTAAGCGAAGGGCCGGGGCACGTAATTAATGCGGAGAGCGACAGGATGGATTACCCCTTGCGGTGCTGAATGGCCGCCCGCACAAACCGCACGAATAGTGGGTGAGGCTGCTCGACAGTGCTTTTGAGCTCCGGGTGAAACTGGCCGGCCACGAACCAGGGATGCGTGGGCAGCTCAATCACCTCTACCAAACCCGTTTCCGGGTTGGTTCCGGTGGCTTGCAAGCCCGAATCCTCGAACTGCTTCAGGTAGTCGTTGTTGAACTCGTAGCGGTGGCGGTGGCGCTCGCTGATGTGGTTTTTGGCGTAAGCCTTGGCGGCTTTGGAGCCGCGGCGCAGGTCGCAGGCGTAGGCGCCGAGGCGCATGGTACCGCCTTTCAAGGTCACGTTTTTCTGCTCTTCCATCATGGCCACTACGGGGTTGGGCGTGAGGGCGTCCATCTCGGTGGAGTTGGCGTCGAGCAGGCCCAGCACGTTGCGGGCGTATTCCACCACGGCCACCTGCATGCCCAGGCAGATGCCGAAGAAGGGAATGTTATGCTCCCGCACGTACTTCACGGCCACAATCTTGCCCTCAAAGCCTCGCTCGCCGAAGCCGGGCGCCACCAGCACGCCGTCGCAGCCGTGGAGCAGGGCGGCGATGTTTTCGTGGGTGATGTTGTCGGACTGGATGCTGCGCACGGTCACCTTGCACTCGTTTTGGGCGCCGGCGTGTACGAAGGCTTCGTTGATGGATTTGTAGGCGTCGGGAAGCTCCACGTACTTGCCTACGAGGGCAATGGTCACTTCCTCGGTCGGGTTTTTCAGCTTGCCGAGGAAATCTTTCCAGGCCTCCAAATCGGGCTGCTGAGTACCACCGGTCAGTTTCAGGCGCTTGATAACCCGCTCATCGAGGCCCTCTTTGCGCATCAACAAGGGCACCGAGTAGATGCTATCGGCATCGAGGCTTTCGATAACCGAGTTGATTTTGACGTTGCAGAACAGCGCGATTTTGCGGCGCATCTCCATCGGAATGGGGTGCTCGGAGCGGCAGACGAGGATGTCGGGCTGCAGGCCCGCCTCGCGCAGGTCGCGCACCGAGTGCTGGGTGGGCTTGGTTTTGAGCTCACCGGCGGCCTTTAGGTAGGGCAGCAAAGTGAGGTGAATGACCAGCGAATCGTACTCGGGCAGCTCCCAGCGAAGCTGGCGCACGGCCTCCACGAAGGGCAGGCTTTCGATGTCGCCGATGCAGCCGCCGATTTCGGTGATGACGACGTCGAACTGGCCGTTCTGGCCCAGCAGCAGCATGCGCCGCTTGATTTCGTCGGTGATGTGGGGGACGACCTGCACGGTTTTGCCGAGGAAAGCGCCTTCGCGCTCGCGGCGGATGACGTGGTCGTAGATGCGGCCGGTGGTGACGTTGTTGGCCTGCGAGGTGGGCGTGTTCAGGAACCGCTCGTAGTGGCCGAGGTCGAGGTCGGTTTCGGCCCCGTCGTCGGTCACGTAGCACTCGCCGTGCTCGTACGGGTTGAGCGTACCGGGGTCGATGTTGATGTAGGGGTCGAACTTCTGGATGGTGACTCGGAACCCGCGGGCCTGCAAAAGCTTGGCCAGCGAGGCGGAAATAATTCCTTTGCCGAGTGAAGAAGTGACGCCGCCGGTAACGAAAATAAATTTCGCAGCCGACGCGGAGGGGGAGGGGGTTTGGCGTTCGGGCATGACGGGAGTCAAAAGTACGGCACCCGGAGTTGGCAGGTCAGAAAATTTGCAGTTGGCGGGAAAATCATGCGGCTGATGGCAGCGCCAAATGAAAATGAGCAGGGCATTGGAGGAAGAGAAAACTTCCGAAAATTCAGGCCCTTACGTGTGGCAAACGATTGCGGAATTTCGTATCTTTATTCATGGCACACCTCATAAATCACTTCGCCCAAGCCTGGGACCTGAGCCCGGCTCATTACTGGCACCTGCGCATGCTGTGCGCCCTGCTGCTAACCCCTTTGCTGGGGGTGCTCTACGTGGTGTTGTTCGACCGGCCCCGGCGCCCGACCGCGGGCCGGCAGCTGTGGCATCGCTAAGGAGTGCGCGGCGGTGAGCCGGCTTTTGGCGTAGCCTAAATAGCGGAATAAGGCCGCCGGGCGGTACGCTTTGCGGCTTGGCGTTGCGCAGGCGCGCGCCGTTGGCGTTTCTTTGAGGCGTTTAGACGCCTCGGTTTCCTCATGCTGCACGAAAGCCTCCTCCTTATTCTCGGCCTGCTGTTCGCCGTGTTTTTGCTGGTGATGCTGGGGCAGAAGCTGGGCATTTCCTACCCCATTTTCCTGGTGCTGGGCGGGCTGGCGCTGAGCTTCGTGCCCGGCCTGCCGCGCGTGGCCATCGCGCCCGACCTCATTTTCCTGATTTTCCTGCCCCCACTGCTCTACGAAGCGGCCTGGATGACGTCCTGGAACGACTTCTGGCGCTGGCGGCGGGCCATTGGGCTGCTCGCGTTCGGGCTGGTGGCCTTCACGTCGGGCATTGTGGCCTACGTGGCGCGGGCCGTCATTCCGGGGTTCACGCTGGGGCTGGGCTTTTTGCTGGGCGGCATCATTTCGCCACCCGATGCCGTGGCTGCCACTTCGGTGCTACGCGGCGTGAAGGTGCCCCGGCGGGTGACGGCCATTCTGGAAGGCGAGAGTTTGATTAACGATGCCAGTAGCCTGATTGTGTTTCGGTTTGCACTGCTGGCGGTGCTGTCGGGCACGTTTGTGTGGCAGGAGGCCGCCACCAGCTTTGTGGTGGTGAGCGGCATGGGGCTGGTAGTAGGGCTGGTGGTGGCCTGCTTCTTTTTCCTCATTCACAAGTATCTGCCCACTTCGCCCAGCATCAACACGGCGCTCACCTTTATGGCGCCCTACGTGATGTACCTGCTGGCCGAAGAGTTTCACTTCTCCGGCGTGCTGGCGGTGGTGAGCGGCGGGTTGCTGCTCTCGCACCTCTCGCACCGCGTGTTCGATGCCAACACCCGCCTGCAGGCCAATAGCGTGTGGGCCAGCGTGAGCTTCGTGCTGAATGGGTTGGTGTTCATTATCATTGGTTTGCAGCTGCCCATTGCGGTGGAGGGGCTGGGCAATTACTCGCTGCAGCAGGCCATTGCCTACGGCCTGCTAATGAGCGGGCTGGTGATTGTGATTCGGCTGCTGTGGATGTACCCGGCGGCCTTCATCCCGCGGTTTTTGAGCGAGAAAATCTGCAACAGCGAGCCGAGCCCGGGCTGGCAGGGCACGCTGGTGTTGGGCTGGGCGGGCATGCGCGGGGTGGTGTCGCTGGCCTCGGCGCTGTCGGTGCCGCTGCTTGCGGCCGATGGCACGGCATTTCCCCAGCGCAACCTCATTCTGTTCATCACCTTCGTGGTTATCCTCGTCACGCTGGTGCTGCAGGGGCTTACGCTGCCGGCCATCATCCGCTTCACCAAAATAGCGGAGCGCGACGACCGCACGCCCCTCGAAGAGCAGGAAGCCGGCGTGCGCCTACACCTGCGCACCGCCGCCGTGAAGCACCTGCAGCGAAAGTATCCCGCCGAAACGGAGGCCAACGAGCTTATCGCCCGCCTGCAGCAGCGCATGCAAACCGAAATCAACCTTACTGCCCGTACCCTCAACTCCTTGGAAGTGAACGAGGCCGGTCGCGAAACCCTGCGTCAGTACCACCTGGTCCTGCTCGACGTGCTGGGCGTGCAGCGCCAGGCCCTGGAGCACCTGCGCCACCACGACTCGTTTGACGACGAGGTGCTGCGCCAGCAGGAAGCCCAGCTCGATTTGGACGAGGCCAAGGTGAAGCACATTGAGCGGTAGGGGAGGGCGGAAGGAAGGGCGCTGTCTGCTAGAAAGAATGTCATGCTGAGCGTAGTCGAAGCATCTATACCGCAGTAGTAAATACTTTCGACTGGATTGCGTTGCGCGGTAGAGATGCTTCGACTGCGCTCAGCATGACGGTCTTTTTTTATTGACGCGCTGAAAATAATTTTCACCGCCACCGCTTGCGCTGTTTCAACCCGCCGCTATATTTGCAGCGCGCTCCCTAATCCGGGGCACTTATCAAGAAAGGCGGAGGGACAGGCCCTGCGATGCCTTAGCAACCAGTAGCAATACCAGGTGCTAAATCCTGTTCTGAATCAGCTTCGGCCGGCTCAGGAGAAGATAAGTCTACAAGATGCTTTCCCGTCTGCAGCGGTGGTGCTCTTCTGACTTGTCGGAGGGGCTTTTTTTATGCCTTTTCGGTAAGAAATCTTGCATAAGTGCTTGGGCAACCGGGTGCGTTTTCGTTTCAACCACAAAAACGCCAATCCCCATGCAAGCTTCCACCCGCCTCATTCAGTCTTTTCCCGTCGATGAACTCACCGGTGCCCTCGCCGTGCCGATTTACCAGACCTGTACGTTTGTGCAGGAGTCGCCGGGCGTGAACAAGGGCTTCGACTACTCCCGCACCGCCAACCCCACCCGCAGTGCCCTCGAGCAGCTGCTGGCCGGCCTCGAACACGGCCACTCGGCCTATGCCTTCGCCAGCGGCATGGCCGCCATCGATGCCGTGCTGAAGCTGCTCTCGACCGGCGACCAGATTGTGGCCATCGACGACATCTACGGCGGCGCGTTCCGCCTGTTTGAGCACGTGTACCGCCGTTTTGGCATCGACATCGTGTATTGCGACACCGCCGACCTGGCCCAGGTGCAGGCCGCCATCACCGAGCGTACCAAACTGGTGTGGCTGGAAACGCCCTCCAACCCCACGCTCAAAATCTCCGACATTGCCGGGCTGGCCGAGCTGGCCCATGCCGTCGGCGCTTGGTTGTGCGTCGATAACACCTTCGCCTCGCCGGTGCTGCAGCAGCCTATTTTGCTGGGGGCCGATTTGGTGGTGCACAGCGCCACGAAGTACCTGGGCGGACATTCCGATTTGATTGCCGGAGCCGTAGTGGCCGCCACTGAGGAGCTGGGCAAGCAAATTCAGTTCATCCAAAACGCCTCGGGCGCCATTCTCGGGCCGTTCGATTCGTTCCTAGTTATTCGCGGGCTCGAAACGCTGCACCTGCGCATTGCCCAGCACTGCCGCGCGGCCCTGCAGGTGGCCAAGTTCCTACAAACGCGGCCCGAAATCAGCGCCGTGTACTACCCGGGTCTGGAGTCGCACTCCGGCCACGCCATTGCTAAAAAGCAGCAGCCCGATGGGTTCGGCGGTATCATTGCCTTCGTGCTGAATGACGACACCGTGGAAGCGGCCACGCAACTGGCCACCAGCCTAAACTACTTCAAGCTGGCCGTGAGCCTGGGCGGCGGCAAGAGCCTCGTATGCCACTCGGCCTCGATGACGCACACGGCTATTCCGGCCGAAACGCGCCGCGCCGCCGGCTTCGCCGACAGCCTGCTGCGGCTTTCCATCGGCCTGGAAGCGGCCGACGACCTCATTGCCGACCTGGCACAAGCGCTGGATAGCCTAGCCGTGCCGGTAGCCGCGCCCGCGGCGCTGGAGCCGGAATCGGTGCTGGCTTAACCACGCGTGCAGGGAAGTTGAATGGGGCAGAACGTCCTGCTGCGCTTGTCGAAGCAGGACGTTCTTAATTCCAGCGCAAATGCTGTTGTAAATATGTTCACATATAGAAGTTAGGCTTATTATTCGTTGTTTCTTGCGGCTGAATTCATCCTTTCCTTTTCCCTCCCTTCCGCATGAGCCTTTATTACCAACCGTCGAATAAAATGCCCATTGGGGGCGTCCTGCTGTTTTTGCTGGGCGGCGTGCTGGCCGCTGCCGCGCTGGCGTTCGTCTACATCTACGCCATCTGGTACATCCCGTTTGTGTACATCAACTTCTTCATCTGCCTGGGTTTTGGGCTGGTATTGGGCGGCGTGCTGCTGCTGCTGGCACGGGCCGGCAAGCTGCGCAGCCCCAGCGGCGTGGGCGGGCTGGCGGTGCTGGTGGGCCTGGCCGCCGTGTATTTGGAGTGGAGCGTGTACCTCACGCTGCTGTTCAACTCCGAAACCACCGGCACCGGGCGCGATGCCGACACCAGCACGTCGTTCAGCGCGCGGTTGTTTGCCGATGTGCTCACCCACCCGGGCGCGATGTGGAATGCGATTGTCAAAATCAACGCAACCGGCACCTGGTCGCTGAAGGGGGCCACGGCCTCGGGCGCGTTTCTGTGGTTTGTGTGGGTGGTAGAGCTGGTGATGATTCTCGGCGGGGCTTACTTGATGGCCAAGTCGCAGGCCGATGAGCCCTTCTCGGAGCTCACCAACGAGTGGGCCGATGAGGAAGCGCTGGCGCATCCCGTGGCCTATGCCGCCGACGCCGCCCAAACCCGCACCGCCCTCGAAACTGGCCAGTTTCAGGCTCTGGCGCCGCACGTGCCCCAGGCCGCGCTGGAGCCCTTTGCCCGCCTCAAGCTGCACCGCGTGGCCAACGACCCCGCCTGCCAGTACCTGACGCTGGAAAACGTGACGCCCAAAGTCGACGACAAAGGCAAAGCCTCGGAGTCGACGGCCACCGTGGTGCAGCACCTGGCCATTTCGCCCGGCACCTACGACGACCTGAAGCAGCGCTTTGGCGCGCTGCCCGCCGCCACTCAGGCAACTGCTTAGCTAATAGGCTTCCGTACAAAAAATCCCAGCCGCCCTAACAATGGGCGACTGGGATTTTTTGTGTGGAAGCTGCGCTTAAAGCCACCGCCGGCTTACACCAGCGTGCGCAGCGCCTCGCGGCTGAAACCCACCATTTCGTCGGCGCGGCCGGCCTGGATTTTTTCCACCCAGTTCGGGTCCACGATGAGCTGGCGGCCAACGGCCACGAGGTCGAATTCGTTGCGGTCGAGCCGGCGCAGCAGCTCCTCGATGCCCTGCGGCTCGGAGGTTTCGCCCGCGAAGCCGGCCAGGAATTCGCCCGACAAGCCCACCGAGCCCACGGTGATGGTGGTTTTGCCGGTGAGCTTTTTCACCCAGCCGGCGAAGTTCAGGTCCGAGCCTTCGGCCTCGAACTCGGGCTCCCAGAAGCGGCGCTGCGAGCAGTGGAAAATATCGACGCCTGCCTCGGCCAGGGGCTGGAGCCATGCCTCCATTTCCTGGGGCGTGTGGGCTAGCTTCACGGCGTAGTCCTGCTGTTTCCACTGCGAGAGGCGCAGGCTGATGGCGAAATCCTCGCCCACGGCCCGGCGCACTTCCTTCACCAGTTCCACGGCCAGGCGGCTGCGCTGGGTGAGGTCGTCACCGCCGTACTGGTCGGTGCGCTCGTTCAGGCCGGCCCAGAAAAACTGGTCGATGAGGTAGCCGTGGGCGCCGTGCAGCTCCAGGCAATCGAAGCCGAGGCGCTTGGTGTCGGCGGCGGCGCGGGCGAAGGCGGCGATGGTGTCGGTGATATCGTTTTCGCTCATGGCCTTGCCGGTGGCCTGTCCGGGCTTGATGAGGCCGGAGGGACCTTCAAAATTTTCCGACGGCTTCCAGCCCGAGCGGTGCTCGGCCATCACGCCCATGTGCCAGAGCTGCGGACCCATCTGGCCCCCGGCGGCGTGCACTTCGTCGATGACGTGCTGCCAGCCGGCCAGGGCGGCCTCGCCGTAAAAATGCGGAATGTTGGGGTCGTTGGACGAGGCGGGGCGCTCCACCACCGTGCCTTCGGAGAGGATGAGGCCGACCTGGCCCTCGGCCCGGCGGCGGTAGTAGGCGGCCACGTCGGCGCCCGGCACGCCGTTGGGCGAGAAGGAGCGCGTCATGGGGGCCATCACAATGCGGTTTTTGAGGTTGAGGGATTTCAGCGCGAAGGGCGCGAACAGGGCGTTGATGGACATAATGCGAGGTTGCGGGTTTCGGACAATGGAAAGTCGACAACAACAGGTTGGGAAGGGTTTTGATTTTTTTGTTGCGCTGGCCCCTAAACGTCATGCCGAGCGTAGCCGAGGCATCTCGCGTGCCGAAGTAATCCAATCGATGAGAAGAATTAGTGGCGGCACGCGAGATGCCTCGGCTACGCTCGGCATGACGTGCTCTGTAATGAGGTTAGATACAAATTCCCGCCCAAAAGCCACCCCAGCCCCGTTTGCTGCGTAAGTTGCGGCCGATGTTACGCCCGTTCTATTTCCTGCTGCTGCTCACGCTGGGCATTACCCAATTATCCGCCTGCGCGCAGTCGGCCACCGACAAGCCGGCCGGCGCGCCTGTGGCCGTGCGGCCCGGTCAGCCGCTGCCCTGGCTCGATTCGCTGCTCACGGCCTCGCCCATCCTGCGGCTGCACCAGGTGGGCATGAGCCTGGCGTATGCCGACAGCGCCCGCCCGTTCTACGGCTACCAGGAAACCAAGTACTTCACGCCGGCCAGCAACATGAAGCTGTTTAGCCTCTACGCCGGCCTGCACATCCTCGCCGATTCGCTGCCCAGTCTGCGCTACTTCTCGCGGAATGATACCCTGTTTTTCCAGGGCACCGGCGACCCCACACTGTTGCACGGCGACGTGCCCAGCCGCCGCGCCTACAGCTTCCTGCTGAACCGGCCGGAACGCACGCTGGCCTACTGCGACATTGCCACCGTCGCGCCTTTCGGCCCGGGCTGGACCTGGGACGACTACGGCTACTACTTCCAGCCCGAGCGCGCCGCCTTCCCCATTTTCGGCAACACCGTGCGCTTCTATGCCACGCCGCCCGCGCCGGTGCGGGCCGGCACACGGCCGGCCGTGGCGCCGCAGTCGCGCATTCGGGTGCTGCCGCGCTACTTCGCGCCGCTGGTGGGGCCGGCCCCGGCCGAGCTGCGCACGCCCGGCCTCGATACCGACACGCACATCATCCGGGCGCTGCACGAAAACCGTTTCTACGTGTTGCCGACGGTGAAAAAATGGGTCGATGAAACGCCCTTCGTAACGAGCCGCGGGCTGATGCTGCGGCTGCTGGGCGACACGTTGCGCCGGGCCACCAGCAACGCCGTGTGGCGCCCGCGCCCCGCGCAGGGCGACTCCATCCGCACCCTCTACGGCCTGCGCGTCGACTCGCTCTACCGCCGCATGCTGCGCGTGAGCGACAACTTCCTGGCCGAACAGCTGCTGCTGATGTGCAGCACCAAAATCGGCCGCCGCGACTCGCTTAGCACCGGCCGCGTCATCCGCTACGCCCGTAAAAATCTGCTCGGCACGCTGCCCGACCCGGTTCTGTGGGTGGATGGCTCGGGCCTCTCGCGCCTCAACCTCATCACCCCGCGCACCCTCACGGGCCTGCTGCTCAAGCTGCACCAGGAGCTGCCCGAGCGTCGGCTGCTGAGTTTGCTGGCGGCTGGCGGCGGCCAGGGCACCCTGCGCAAGCGCTACCACGACGCCGCCGGCCCCTGGGTGTGGGGCAAAACCGGCACGCTCTCCAACAACCTGAACATGTGCGGCTACCTGCGCACCAAAAGCGGCCGGCTAGTGGCGTTTACATTCATGAACAACAACCACGTGGCCGAAAGCGGCACCATGCGCAACGAGGTAGAGCGCGTGCTGGCGCAGGTGCGGGCCCGGCTGTAGGGGCGGTTTGTGAGCTAATGCGTCACCACCACTTTCTGAGTACCCGAAACGCCCGTGCCGTCCACTCTGAGGAAATACACCCCGGCGGCCAGCCCCGATACATCAAACTCGGTCGGCACAGAAGGATGCAGCTCCAGCACCGCGCCCACGGGCTGGCCCAGGGTGTTGAAAAGCCGGGCGCGCAGGTCATTGGCCACGCCGCCTTCGGGGGCCACGGTCAACTGGTCGCTCACCGGGTTGGGATAGGTCGTGACTTGCAAACCGGCGGCCAGGAAGGTAGCCGTTACCACGTAGGTCGTCACGGGCTCGTTCACCACGGCGTGGCCCGATTGCGGGCCCGTGGCCCCGGCCGGAATTACGCCGTAGTAGGTGGGGCCGGGCGTGTAGGGGTAGGCGCCGGCGTAGGTTGAATTGATGGTGACGAAGTAGGCGTAGGTGCCGGCCGGGTACTCCGGCGTAATGCAGAAGCGGCCGTTGTGCACGTCCAGGTCGCCGCGGCCGGCCACGTATTCAAAGTCTTCGATATAATAGCCCAGTGGCTTGGCGGCATTGATGGCGGGGCCGGGCGAGGGGGCCGGGCTGCCGTCGGGCAGGGTGGTGCGGGCCGTGATGTTGCGGGCCCGGTACGACGTCTTCATGCTTTTGATACCGCCGGTGCCGTTGGTATTGGCGTAGCCGTAGGCGCCGTAAATGGGGTAGCCATCGAAGGCAAAGCCGATGATGGGGGAGTGGCGGGTGCTATCGTGGTCGTTGTAGAGGCAGCGCGGGTTGAGATGGTGGTGGTACTCGCCGTTGCCAGCCGGGTGGCCCAGGCAGGAGTCGAAGCTGGGGCCTTCCACCACGATGGCGTTCTGGTTCCACACGCCCGCGTTGTTGTAGCTCATGGCGTCTTTGGCGTTGAAGATGCTCACGCCGTTGCTCCAGATGCCGGTGTGGCCCAGCGGCGTGGCCACAGCCGTACCGGTGTTGGGCGTGGGCGCGCGGGTTATTTTGAACACGAAGTTCTGATTGGTGGCCGCGTTGGGATTATTGGGCCAGGGGCCGATGGTGTAGCTCGGCACGCCCGTGCAGGTGATGTACACGTTGCCGGTGGAGTACTGCACGCGTTGCACGTTGCTCGGAATGCCGTTGTAGCCGGTGGCGCCGGTGGTGTTCACCACCCAGCTGCTCACGGTGGGGGTAATCTGGGCCCGGCCCGGGGCGGAAATCAGCAGAAGCAGGGCCAATAAGTAGCGGTAGGGCATAAGCGCAAAGAATAAAAAGCGGTGGTGGGCAACGCGGGCCGTCCTGTTGGGGGCTGCAGCACCTGAGAGCAGGCTTGAAGATACGGGCAGCGACGAGCTTTTCGATGCTTGCGGCCCCGCCTGACCGCGGCCGTTTGTCGACGAACGGGTGTTTTCGGGCGATGACTGGCCGGATACGTCCGATAAAGTATGCGTGCATACTAAAAAATGCCCCTCATGGCTTAAAAACGCCCATTTTCATTCGTCGGCAGCCCTTTTTTCATTCGCTGGGAAATAGGTTAGGTTGGACGCGAAACGAACCTGATTTGACGAAGGAAAAAATAGCGCCCGCCCCCTGTGGAGAGCTTTGTATCATCAAAACGGCCGCAACTAAGCTGGCCCTTCCGCCAAGTGAATCCTCTTCAATATCAATAACATGTTTACGCTCGCTACTCCCGCCGCTCGTTTGTTCTGCCTGGCTACGCTGGGTTTGCTGCTGCCCGCCGCCGCCATGGCGCAGGCGCCCACCATCAGCAGCGTAACGCCGACCACGGCCGCCCCCGGCGCCACGGTCACCATCACCGGCACCAACCTCACCGGTTTCACCTCGGTGCTGCTGAACGGCCAGGTCGTGCGGGCCTCGGCCGGGGTGGTGCCTTCCTCCACGGCTACTTTCGTTGTGCCGGCTGCCGCTGGCTCGGGCCGGGTGCGCCTGACGACGGCGCTCGGCACGGCCGTGAGCGGCGCCAAGCTGGGCGTCACCCGCACTTCTTCGAACAGCAACTACGGCCAGCTGAACACCAACGCGACCAGCGCCACGGCCACCGGCAACTTCTCGACCCCCGTAGCGGCCGACCTCGACAAAGACGGCTTGCTGGAACTGCTGGTGGGCCAGGGCAACGGCACCATGATGGACTACGAGCAGACGGCCACCAACGGCGCCTTCAGCACCACGGGCACGCTGATTACGTTTGCCAGCGGCGGCGCAACCGTGGACGTGGGCCTCTACGCCAAGCCAACCGTGAGCGACCTCGACGGTGACGGCCTGCAGGAAATCATCGTGGGCGAAGAAAACGGCACCGTGCTGATGTATGAGCAAAGCGCCAGCACGGGCGCTGGTGCGTTCAAAGTGGGAGCCGGTACCACCTTGTTTGCCAACCCCTACGGCGTAACAACCACGACGGTGGCCAACGCCGGTTCCTACGCCCGTCCTTCGGTGGGCGACCTCGACAATGATGGCCTGATTGACATCATCGTGGGCAGCAACAACGGCTTGCTGAACCGCTATGAGCAATTGGCCAGCACCAACAACACCACGGCCGGCTTCAGCGGTCCTACGACCATCAAGCTGGCCGATGGCACCACGGTGCTCGATGCCGGCGATGTGAGCAAGCCGCTCATCACCGACTACGACGGCGACGGCAAACTCGACATGCTGGTGGGCAACTACGCCGGCAACGTGCAGCTCTACACCCAGACGGCGGTGAATGCAATGACCTTCACCTTTATGCGCAACCTGAGCACCGACGGGACCGCCGCCAACGTTATCAACATGGGTAACTCGGGCACTAACTTCAGCAACAGCGGTGGCTACGCCGCCCCAGCCGTGACCGACTACGACGGCGACGGTTTGCTCGACCTCTTCATCGGCAACGGCAACGGCACCGTGTATCGGTACGAACAGGCCACTTCAGCCACCGCGCCCACCCTCACCGCCCCGCTGCCGGTGGTGCTCACGGCCTTCACCGGCCAGGCCACGGCCACTGGCAACCGCCTGAACTGGGCCACGGCTCAGGAAATCAACAGCGCCCGCTTTGTGATAGAAGCTTCGGCCGATGGCAGCCGCTACGCCGCCATCGCCACGCTGGCCGCCGCTGGCAAAAGCACCTCGCTCACCACTTATGTGTATGTTGACGCCACCGATGCAGCCCTGGCCACCGGCCGCCGCTACTATCGCCTGCGCCAGGAAGACCTCGACGGCACCGTGGCCTACTCGCCGGTAGTAACCGTGAGCCGCGGCGCCGCCGGTGCCAGTGCTGCCAGCAAGTTCGACGCCTACCCCAACCCCTTCGCCGACCGCCTCACAGTAGCCCTGCCCGGCCAGGCCGAAGCCCAAGCCACCACGGTAACCCTGCTGAGCCTGACCGGCCGCCCGGTGTACGCCACCAAGCTCGACCTGAGCGCTGCGCCCCAGGCCCTGAGCAACCTGCCCGAACTGCCCGCCGGCGTGTATATCCTGCGCCTGGCCACGGCCACCGGCAGCATCAGCCAGAAAGTGGTGCGCCAGTAATCAGCACCCCACAACGCAACAGCCCCCGGCTTCCGCAAGGAAAGCCGGGGGCTGTTGGCGTTTGTAGCGCAGGCTGCGGGGCGCGCTTTTAGGGTTGAGGAATGAAGCGGGCCACGGTGGCCTTCAGCTCGTCGCCGCGCAGGTTGGTGGCCACAATTTTGCCGCTGGGGTCGATGAGGAAGTTCTGCGGGATGGCGTGCACGCTGTAGAGCCGGGCGGCTTCATTCTCCTGCTTCAGGTCCGAAACCTGGGGCCAGGTCAGCTGGTCGTCGGCAATGGCTTTGAGCCACTGCGCGCGGTTGCGCTCCACGTCGATGGACACGCCCAGAATTTCGAAGTTGCGGTCTTTGTAGGCCTGGTACACGGCGGCCACGTTGGGGTTTTCGCGGCGGCAGGGGCCGCACCAGCTGGCCCAGAAATCGACCAGCACGTACTTGCCGCGCAGGCTGCTCAGGGCCACGGGCTTGCCTTCGGGGGTGCTCAGGGTAAAATCAGGGGCCTGTGCGCCAATGGCTACGCGCTTTAGCGCCTGCAGCCGGGCAGCGTAGGCCTGGCCGTCGGGCGTGGCCTTCACGGCGGGCGTCAGCTGGTCGAAGAGGGGGAACACGGCCGTGTAATTGGGCACGGCCCCGCCCAGCTGCTCCACGGCATCGAGGCTGACGAGGGTGTTGGGGTGCGCCTTCACGTAGGCGGCAAACAGGGATTTCTGGTTTTCCTCCAGCGCATCGGTCTGCTTTTCCAGGGCCGCCCGCTGCTCGGGCGTAGCCCCCCGAAACTGCGCGTACAGCGCTTCCATTTGGGTGTTGGAAGGCTTGAGTTGCGCCATGAGCTCCTGGTACTGGGCCGTGAGGGCCGAGCCCGTGATGGTGGCGTGCACCAACGAATCGGGGCTGCTGAAAACGGTGGTGCCTTTTTCGAGGAAGAACGTGGCGTTATCGGCCTGGCGGGTGCGCATGCGGCGCTTGTTGCCGTGCTGCACCAGCACCAGCCGGGCTCTGGTGGCGGCCGGCAAGGTGCCGCGCAGCACGAACGCCCCGTTGGTCACCACCGCCGAGTCGGACTTCACGCTTTGTTGTACGCCCTCGCGGAGCAAATACACCACAGCCGGACCGGGAATTTTATTAAGCTTGCCTTTGAGCACGAACGGAGCAAGCGTTTGGGCGTGGCCCAGGGCAGCGGTGCCGAGCAGCAGCGCCAGAAGCGGGAGTTTCATCGGAGTAATGAGGAAAGGAGTGAAAGAGGCTGGTAAGGTAGGAATGATGGCCGACATGAAATAAGAACGTCATGCTGAGCGGAGTCGAAGCATCTCTACTGAGGAAGTAATTTGATTTACTACTGCGGTAGAGATGCTTCGACTCCGCTCAGCATGACGTTCCTTTCTCACCTCCTAATACAGCACCCGGAACTTGATGGTGTGCTCGACCTCGCGCAGGGCCTGAATCACCTCGTGGTCGTACTCGCGGTTGATGTCGGTAATCACGTAGCCGATGTGCTCGTTGGTTTTCAGGTACTGGCCCAGAATATTGACATGGTGGCGGGCCAGCACGTTGTTGATGTTGGCCAGCACGCCCGGCACGTTGGCGTGGATGTGGATGAGGCGGTGGGCCTGCTGCGTGGGCAGCTGGATGTTGGGGAAATTGACCGACTGCTGGGTGTTGCCGGTGTTGATGTACTGCATCAACCGCTCGGGCACGAACTCGGCGATGTTGCGCTGGGCCTCGGCCGTGCTGCCGCCGATGTGCGGCGTGAGCAGCACATTGGGCAGGCCGCGCAGCTCGTTTTCGAAGCTCTCGTTGTTGGTTTTGGGCTCGTACGGGAACACGTCCACGGCCGCCCCGCCGAGGTGGCCGCTGCGCAGGGCAGCGGCCAGCGCCGGCACGTCCACCACGTGCCCGCGGGCGTTGTTGATGAACAGGGCGCCCTTTTTCATGCGGGCAAACTCGGCGGCCCCGAAGAAATTCTCGTTTTCGGGGCGGCCGTCGATGTGCAGCGTCACCACGTCGGACTGCTCCAGCAGCTCATCGAGGGCGCGGGCCTTCACAGCGTTGCCGAGCTGCAGCTTTTCGGCCATATCGTAGTACATCACCTTCATGCCCACGGCTTCGGCCACCACGCTCAGCTGCGAGCCGATGTTGCCGTAGCCCACAATGCCAAGGGTTTTGCCGCGAATCTCGAACGAGCCGCTGGCCGACTTGTCCCACTCGCCGGCGTGCATCTTCGGGTTCTTCTCGGGGATGCGGCGGGCCAGCACAATCAGCTCGGCCAGCGTTAGCTCGACCACCGAGCGGGTGTTCGAAAACGGGGCGTTGAATACGGCCACCCCCTTTTTCATGGCGGCCGTGAGGTCAATCTGGTTGGTGCCGATGCAGAACGCGCCGATGCCGATGAGGCGGTTGGCGGCGTCGAGTACGCGCTGCGTCACCTGCGTTTTCGAGCGGATGCCCAGCAGGCTCACGCCCTCGATGCGCTGAATGAGCTCGTCCTCGTCGAGCCCGCCCTTAACTTCCTCTACCTGATAGCCTTCGAGGCGAAACAGCTCAGCGGCGCGGGCATCAGGATTTTCAAGCAGCAGGACTTTGATGCGGTTTTTGGGGTATGATAAAGTCATGGGAAGTCTTAGTTGGTACAAAAACTCGTCGAAGGTGGGCAGCACTTCGTCGGCGTGGGCCACTACGCTGGGGCGGCTAACGTTCTCGGTGTAAGCGTAGAAGCGGTGGGCCAGCCCGGCCTCGCGAATCTGGTAGTCGGTATAGCCGTCGCCGAGCACGTACACCGGCCCGTTCAAATCGAGCAGCACGAGCTGGCGAATTTTGCCGCCGTCGCGGCTCAGCACGTTGGCCGGGTCGCAGCCGGTGATGTTGCCGGCGGCGTCAAACGTGAAGGTGTTGGCCAGCACGTGGCTGGCCGGGATGCCAAACTCGGCTACCACTGGCTCGATGAACTCGCGGAAGCCGCTACTCACCACGTAAATGCGGTCGGCAAACTGCCGGAAGAAGTTACCGTTGCGGCGGATGCTCTCACTCACCTTGGTTTTGAGGCGGGCAATGAGCGGGGCGAGGTGGCGCTCATTTGCTCCCAGCAGCGCCAACCGCTTCGCTAGCGACTCCTGAAAGCCGATTTCGCCGGCCATGCCCTGGTCCGTCAGGGCCTTAATCTGGCCGACTACTTTGGCCTGGTCGGGGTGGCCTTGCAGGGCGATGTCGGCCAACTCGTCCAGCCCTTCGACCTGGGTGAAGGTGCTATCGAAATCGAACACGAGGTAGGGCAGGGGCGCGGCGGCATTGGGCATGAGCGCAAAGATGCGCCCGGCCGTACCTTGGCGCGGCATCCCTCTCCCAAGTATTTTATGAAACCGCTGCTCCTGTTGCTACTTGCGCTGCTGCTGAAACTGCCCGCTGCCGGGCCGCCGGCCGTGCACGTCACCTTCAGCCCGCTGACGAAGGCAGCCTACCAAGCGGCGCAGAAGGGAGCGGTGGTGACGAAGCCGACCGTGACGTTTCCGCTGAAGAAGGTGCGGGGGCGCATTGTGATTCCGACTACCAAAGGCCAAAAGGTGTTCACTGATGTCATTATTGACGATGCGGCAATCAAAAAAGGCCACAGTGAGGATGAACTGACAACCTACACCTATTTAGGGTATCGGCCGGATTTTAAATGCCATTTAGTGCATGTGCAACTCTATGAAATAGGCCAATGGCTGCTGGTTGATGCTTCGGGGAAAGTATTAGAACTATGGGGCGAACCAATCTTCTCTCCCGACTTGCGACGCATTATTGTTACCTGCATGGGCATTGAATACGGCGGTGGGCAGCCCAACATCCTACAACTGCTGGAAATGCGCAACGGGTTATTGCAGTCGGTGTGGGAAATGGAACCCAAAACCTGGGAGCCCTACCGCATTTGCTGGACTTCAGCCAATACTTTGTTGTTGAGCAAGGAAATGTGGACGGGCAAAAACCCGGGCAGCACCTTCACCTACGCCAAACTGACTATTCACTAGATTACTCATGCTGCCCCAGCGCCTGCTTTTTGTGTACAACGCCGACGGTGGCCACCTGGCCGGCCTCCAGGACTTGTTTCACAAAATCCTCTCGCCCAGTACCTACCCGTGCTCGCTTTGCGCCATCACCTACGGGATGACTTCGATGCAGCCGCAGTGGCGAAAGTTTATCAAAGCGTTGCCCATGCCGGTGGAGTTTCTACACCGCAACGAGTTCATTCGCGACTACCCGCAGTGGGCGCGGCACCCGCTGCCGGCCGCGTTTGCGGTGGGTGAGGATGGCGGGCTCACGCCTTTTATCGAAGCGCCAGAGCTGGACGCCGCCGATTTGAACGGGCTGATGCAACTGGTGCAGCAGCGGCTGCGGTAGTGCCGGGGCCGGCGAAGGTGGTATTAACTATAAGAACGTCATGCTGAGCTTGTCGAAGCATCTCTACTGCGCAACTAATCCCAATCGAAGGAATAGTATTGCGGTAGAGATGCTTCGACTCGCTCAGCATGACGTTCTTTTGTGTCATTCTTCCTCGCTTTATTCCTTCATCATTTCGCATGAAACTCCCTTTCCTGCCCGGCGCGCTGCTGGGCGCGGCCCTGCTGGCGGCCGGCCCGGCCCTGGCCCAAACCATCAATACCGGCCCGGCCTACGACTCGCGCACACTGTTCAACCCAAGTTTTATTGAGCAGCTGAGCACGCCTACGCGCACGGCCGGTGGCCAGCCCGGCGCCGACTACTGGCAGAACGCGGCCGACTATAAAATCGACGCGCGGCTGGACGAGAAAACCGCCCGCGTGACGGCCACCGCCGCCATCACCTACACCAACAACTCGCCCGACGCGCTGCCCTTTGTGTGGCTGCAGGTCGACCAGAACCTGTACCGCGAAGACTCGCGCGGGGCGGCCATCACGCCCATCGGCGGCGGGCGCTTCGGCAACAACTCGCGTGGCTTCCGCGGCGGCGACTCGCTCCAGACCGTGACCATCGAGCTGCACGGCAAGAAGCAGAAGGCCAACTACCGCGTGACCGACACGCGCATGCAAATCATGCTGCCCGAGCCGCTGAAGCCCGGCGGCGACAAGCTGAAAATCGACATCGCCTACGGGTTCAGCATTCCCGAGTACGGCTCCGACCGCCTCGGCCGCCTGCAAACCAAAAACGGCGAAATCTTCGAAGTGGCGCAGTGGTACCCGCGCATGGCCGTGTACGACGACGTGGAGGGCTGGAACACACTGCCCTACCTCACGGCCGAATTCTACCTCGAATACGGCAACTTCGACTATACCGTGAACGTGCCCGCCAACTACCTCGTGGGCGGCTCGGGCGAGCTGGTGAACCCGACCGAAGTGCTGACCAGCGCCCAGCAAAGCCGCCTGGCCAAAGCCGCTGGCTCGGACCAGACGGTCATCGTCCGCTCGGCGGATGAAGTGACGCAGGCCGGTTCGCGCCCGAGTGGCAAAAATGGCCGCCTCACCTGGCACTTCAAGTGCCAGCGCGCGCGCGATGTGGCCTGGGCTGCGTCGTCGGCCTTTGTGTGGGATGCCGCCAAAATGAACCTACCCAGCGGGCGTAAGTCGCTGGCACAGTCGCTCTACCCCGTGGAAGCGGCCCAGGACACGGCCTGGAACCGCTCGACGGAATACGTGAAGAAGAGCATCGAATACAACTCGAAGCAGTGGTACGAATACACCTATCCGGTGGCGACCAACGTGTCCGGCGTGGTGGGCGGCATGGAGTACCCGGGCATTGTGTTCTGCGGCGTGAAGGCCAAAAAAGCCAGCCTGTACAGCGTGACGGACCATGAATTTGGCCACAACTGGTTTCCGATGATTGTGGGCTCGAACGAGCGCAAATACCCGTGGATGGACGAGGGTTTCAATACCTTCATCAATATCCTGTCGTCGGGTGCTTTCAACAACGGCGAGTACGCCAAGCAGCTGAACGACACCGCCCGGCTGGTACAGGGCAACATCCGCTACATCATGGACCCCAGCACCGTGCCGCCCTACACCGTGCCCGACGTGACGCCCTCCAACTTCCTCGGCTACGCGGCTTATAGCAAGATGGGTTACGGCCTGTTTCTGCTGCGCACCGAGATTCTGGGGCCCGACCGGTTCGACTACGCTTTCCGCACCTACATCAAGCGCTGGGCCTTCAAGCACCCGCAGCCCAAAGACTTTTTCCGGACGATGAACGAAGCCAGCGGCGAGGATTTGACCTGGTTCTGGCGCGAGTGGGTGTACAACAACTGGACCCTCGACCAGGCCGTGACCACCGTGGCCTACGTGAACCAGGACCCCGCCCAGGGCGCCCTCATTACCGTCGAAAACAAGGGCCAGGCCGCCATGCCCGTCATCGCCGACGTAACCGAAACCGGCGGCAAAACCACCCGCGTGCGCCTGCCCGTGGAAGTGTGGCAGCGCAGCGGCACCTGGACGTTCCGTGTGAATTCGACCACGCCGCTCACCCTCGTGCGCCTGAACCCCACCAAACTGCTGCCCGATGCCAACCCTTACAACAACGTGTGGCGTGCGCAGGTGCTGAAGTAGAAGAGTTAAAAGTTGAGAGTTAAAAGTTAAAAAGGCCCGTCTAGTAATTCAGACGGGCCTTTTTAACTTTTAACTCTCAACTTTTAACTTCTTTTCCGGTACTGCACGCCGCCGAACAGATACAGCATCAGCGCGCGTGAGTAGCGCAGAATAACCGGCGTGAGCAGCACCGTGGCGCCGGTGATGATAGCCACGTACACCCACGTATCGGGGTTGCCCATGAGGTAGTAAATCAGCACGCCCAGTACCAGGAAGGTGGCAACGTTGAAGGCAAAGGTGATGTACATCGAGCCGAAGTAGAAGCCCGGCTCGGGCTCGAACGATTGGCCGCACACGGGGCACTGCTCGGGCATGCGGGCAAACTTGGTGACGTTGAGCGCGGAATACGAAAACATTTTGCCCTGGTGGCAGCGCGGGCAGCGCAACTTGGCCAGGGCCAGCGCCGTGGAATCGACGAGTTCGTAGGTATCGGTGGGTTCGGTCATGGCCGGGGCGGGGGAGGGGTGCATAAGGCAGCAGAAGCTATACGGGGAAATGCGGCCCGCGCCCATGCGCGAGTGGCCGGCGCGGCACCTGCCGCTTTGGTATATCAAAATTACCGCGCCCCTTAGCGGCCAGCACCGCCCGTTTGCGGGCACTTACCGGACAAATCAACGCTGCTGCCGAAAGGCCTCGGGCGTGCGGCCGGTGTACTTGCGGAAGTAGCGCCCGAAGTACGACGCATCCTCAAAGCCCAACTCGTAAGCCACCTGCGCCACACCCAGCGCCGAAAGGCTCAGCAGCCGCTGGGCTTCGGTGATGACCCGCTCGTGGATAAGGTCGCTGGCCGTTTTGTTGAGCACCCGGCGGCACAGGGCGTTGAGGTGATTGGCCGACACGTGCAGCAATTCGGCGTAGTCGCGCACGCTCCGCCGGCTGCGGTAGTGCAGGTTGAGCAGCGCCCCGAACTGCCGGATTTGCTGCTGGGCCAGGCCCGTTTCGGCCGTTGCCGGGGCGGCGTAGTGGCGCGCCGCCAGCTCCAGGCACAGGTGCAGATAAGACCGGAAAACCTCTGCTTGATTGGTTTTCGGTCCCTCATATTCCGCAAACAGGCGCTCGATGAGCGGGCGAATTTCCGTTTCGGTGGACGGCAGATACAGCACCGGCAGATGCGCGCTATCGAAAAACGGGAAGTCGTAGAGCCCGCTGCCGGGGTAGCGAAATAAATAGAAGTCGGCGCTGAAAAACACTACGAAGCCACGCGCTTCGGGCGCTAAGTGCCAGTGGTGCACCTGCCCCGGCGCCAGAAAGAACAGGCTGCCCGGCCGCAGCTCATACGTCACCAAATCAACTGTGTGCGTGCCTGCACCTTCGGTGATGTAAAGCAGCAAATAGAAGTCGTGCCCATGCGGCGCGTTCACGTGCGGAAACCGCACCACGTGGCGTTCCAGGCGGTCGCAGTAGTACGGCGTGCGGGCCAGCGGCCCCGGAAACGAGGCCAGGGCCAGCACCGGCGGGGGCGTACCCGGTAGGGCAGTGGGCTTCATGCGGCCAAAGGTAGCGCGGGGTGGCACGAGCCAGAATGCAACTGAACGTCATGCAGAGCGCAGCGAAGCATCTTGCCCGTAGTAAGTAATCCTGTAGTTTGATTAGTTGTGGCGGGCAAGATGCTTCGCTGCGCTCTGCATGACGGTTTATTGCTTCCCCGTAGCCAGCCTCACGCCTCCCTCTTCGCCGCGCACACCGGCACCCAGCCTTTGCCCTGGCATACCGGGCAAGTCGCTGCCTCGCCCCGCGCCAGCTCCCGCACCTCGCCGCACTTGCAGCAGGCGTGCGCGCCGGCCGCTTCTACGCGGTGCTGCGATTGGGCCAGCACCTCGGGCCAGATGGGCAGGCCGGGCGCGGCCTCGTCGGGCGCGAAGAAATAGGCGCTGAGGTTGCCGGTAGCTTCCATGTAGGCGCGGCGCACCTGACCGAGGTGCTCCACCTGCTGCTGCCGCAGCTCGCCGAATAACTCCTTTTGCGTCAGGTTCAGGTTATCAAGGTTTTTCATGTTGATGCGCCCTTCCTCCACCAGCAACACCGGTGTGCCTTCGAGCCAGTCGCTAAAGCGCGGGAACCACTCGGTGAGGCGGTTGAAAAACCAGTACAGCAGGCTCACCATCGCAAAAACAAGGATGACGGGCAAAAACGGCGTGTCGTGGTAGAGCATCGTGTCGCCGGCCGCCGTGCCCAGGCCGAGGATGATGCTGAGCTCGAAAATGGAGAGCTGGCGCACGCCGCGCCGGCCCGTCACGCGCAGGGCGGCCAGCATCAGCACGTAGGTGGCCACGCAGCGGAACACCACTTCGAGCAGGTAGCTGGGCGGCGCGTCGGCCGTCCAGAGCAGGCGCTGCCAGTCGAAGGGCGTGATGGGTTCGGCGAGGAAGAGCATGAAGATGAAGCAGGAGTGAAGCCGTTGCTGGTACGCACACCCCGGCCCACGGTTGGCCGCGCCGTACCTTTGCCGTACTGCTGGGGTCTGGTTGGCCCTGACTGGCGGGCACTTTTCGGAGCGCCGCGTCGGCGGGCATCGCACGTGGCGGTGGCCGTCGAGTTGAAGTGGTTGCTTAGTTGTTAGTTATTCGTTGTCAGTTGTCAGGACTTTTGCGATTGCCTGATACTGACAACTGACAACGAGCAACTAACAACTAAAGTCAATCCAGCTCTGCCGACGCCCGCCAGCAGCGACCTGTTGCCTCGTTGCCGTGAACGTTTCGTTGTTGATTACCCCCGCCATTTGGGTGGGGCTGCTGGGTGCGGCTGCGCACCTGCCGGGCCTGGAGGCCCCGGGCCAACCGGCCGCCGCGCCACGTAGCCGCACGTTTGTGCTCACCAGCACCGCCACCGTGCCCGTGCCACCGGCCGGCACCAAAACCCTCGATTTATGGCTGCCGCTGCCCCATCCCGACGCCAACCAGGACATCCGCGACCTCAAAATTGAGTCGCCGGTGCCCTACAAAATCGAGAAGGGCGCGTTCGGCAACCAGATGCTGCACCTGCGCCCGGCTGCTGTGCCCACCGCCCCGCTGGTGGTCACGCTCACGGCCCAAATCACGCGCCGCGAGCACCTCAACCTGCGCGCCAACACCCCCACGGCCAAGCCCGCCAAAGAGAAAACCGACCCCGACCTGGCCCGCTGGCTGGCCCCCGACCGCCTCGTGCCGCTCGATGCCAAAATCAAGCAACAGGCCGAAGAAGTGGTGGCCAAAGCGGGCGCCAAAACTCCGCTCGAAAAAGCCCGCGCCATCTACGAGCACGTGGTGAGCACCGTGAAATACGACAAAACCGGCCAGGGCTGGGGCCGCGGCGACATCTACTACGCCTGCGATGCGCGGCGCGGCAACTGCACCGATTTCCACGCCATCGTCATCGGCTACTGCCGCAGCCTGGGCATTCCGGCGCGCTTCAGCATCGGGCTGCCGCTGCCGGCCGAGCGCGGCCGCGGCGAAATCAAAGGCTACCACTGCTGGGCCGAGTTCTTCACCCCCGAAACCGGCTGGGTGCCCGTCGACGCCTCCGAAGCCGCCAAAAACCCCGACAAGCGCAACTACTTCTTCGGCGCCCACGACGAAAACCGCGTCGAGTTCACCCGCGGCCGCGACGTGACGCTAGCCCCCAAGCAAGCCGGTCCGCCGCTCAACTACTTCGTGTACCCCTACGCCGAGGCCGACGGCCAGCCGCTGGAAGTGGCCCGGAAGTACGAGTATGCGGACGTGACGGCGCAGTAACCAAACCGGGTATTCGGGTTAAAAAAGAACGTCATGCAGAGCGCAGCGAAGCATCTTTACCGCCACCACTAATCCTAACGATTGGATTAGGTTGAGCGGTAAAGATGCTTCGCTCCGCTCTGCATGACGCTCTGTTATTCCACTGAAGAAAAGCTACTCCGCCTTCACCGGCTTCGCCTGCTCCAATGTTTCCACGTCCTCGGCCGTCAGGCGTAGCTCGGTGGCTTCGAGCAGTTCCGTCACCTGGCCCACGCTGGTGGCGCTGGCGATGGGGGCCGTCACGGCCGGGGCCTGCATCAGCCAGGCCAGAGCTACCTGGGCGGGCGTGGCCTGCTGGTGGTCGGCCACGGCATCGAGGGCGGTGAGCAGGGCCAGGCCCTTTTCATTCAGGTATTTCTGGCCCACGCCGGCACCGCGGGGGCTTTTTTGCAGGTCGGCCTGGTCGCGGTACTTGCCGGTGAGGAAGCCGGCGGCGAGGCCGTAGTACGGAATCGCGCTGATGTTCTCCTTGAGCAGCAGCGGGGCGAGGTTCTGCTCAAAATCCTCGCGGTCGTACAGGTTGTAGAGGTTTTGCAGCGTCTCATAACGCGGGAAATTGTGCTTTGCACTGGCATCCAGCGATTCCTGCAGGCGCGCCGCCGTGAAGTTGGAGGCGCCAATAGCGCGCACCTTGCCTTCTTTCACCAGTTGGGCGTAGGCTTCGAGGGTTTCCTCCACGGGCGTGGTTTCATCGTCCTTGTGCGACTGGTAGAGGTCGATGTAATCCGTTTGCAGTCGCTTGAGCGAGCCTTCCACGGCGCGTAGGATGTAGTCCTTTTTCAGGCCCTTGTTGTCGGCATTCACCTCCCAGCCCACTTTGGTGGCGATGACCACGTCGTCGCGCCGGCCGCGCCGCTGCAGCCATTTGCCAATAATGGTTTCGGACTCGCCGCCCACGTGGCCGGGCACCCACACCGAGTAGCCGTCGGCGGTATCAATGGCGTTGCCGCCGTTGGCCACAAAAGCGTCGAGCACGGCGAAGGAAGTGGCTTCGTCAATGGTCCAGCCGAAGACGTTGCCGCCCAACATGAGAGGCGAAATGTGGAGGCCGGAGCGGCCGAGTTCACGGGTTTGCATAGCAGTTTGAAGATTCAGGGAATGAGGTTCACTAACCGGAAAACGCGCCGGAAGGTTAGCCAGCGGCGGGTTCTACCGCTGCCAGCACGCGCCAGCCGTGGGCCGGCACCGGCAGGTCCTCGCCGGCAAAAAGCGTCAGGGTTTCGTCGCTGAACAGGTCGCGCCACTGGCCCGGCACGGCAGGAATCAGCTGCACTTCGGTGGCAATATTCACCGCGCACAGCACGGCAGCCGTGCCTTTGGTGCGGCAGAAACTGTATACTTCGGGCGGACCCGGCAGGCGCAGCAGGTGGCTGGCCCGGTCGCCGTTGCGCAGTGCCGGGTGAGTTTTCTTGAGCCGAAACAGGCGGGTATAGAAGTCCTGGAGCGGGAAGTCTCCCCACTCAATGGTATCGCGGTCGAAAAATTCGAGCCGACGGTTCAGGCCCGCTTCCTGGCCCGAGTAGAGCATGGGCATGCCTGGCAGCAGGGCCGTGAGCACGGCGAAGGGCGGCGCCAGCGGGCCGAGGCGCTCGTATTCGGTGCCGTCCCAGCTGTTCACGTCGTGGTTGCTGGTGAAGTGCATCAGGTACACGCTGGGCGGGTATTTCTCGCGCTCGGCGGCCAGGTAGGTGTCGATTTCGGGCAGCGTGGCGTGGCCTTCGGCAATGCGGTCGAGCAGGTAGTGCAGGCGTAGGCCAAAGGCCATATTGAAAGCCTGTTCAAGCAGCCGCGTGTCGGAGTCGAATTCCTCCCAGGTCAGGCCGCCCGAGGGGTACAGCTCGTCCCACTCAGCCAGCATAAATACCGGCTTGAGCGCATCGAGCACGGGCCGGGCATCGTCCCAGAAATCGGTGGGCACCAGGCCGGCCACGTCGCAGCGGTAGCCGTCGATGTCGGTTTCCCGAATCCACCAGGCCAGCGCCTCGGTCATGTAGCGGCGCATTTCGCGGTTGCCATAGTCGAGGGCCACTACGTCGGTCCAGTCGGCCACGGGCGGCACCAACTGGCCGGCGGCATCGTGCTGGTACCAGTCGGGGTGCGCGGCAATGAGGGCATTGTCGCGGCTGGTGTGGTTGGCTACCCAGTCGAGTATCACCTTCATTCCCAGGTTGTGCGCGGCCTGCACCAAATGGCGCAGGTCGTCCAGCGTCCCAAATTCGGGGTTCACGGCGAAGTAGTCGCGCACGGCATAGGGCGAGCCCAGCGTGCCCTTGCGCCCCACTTCGCCAATGGGGTGCACCGGCATCAGCCACACAATGCCGATGCCCATGGCCGCCAAGCGCGGCAGGTGCGCCTCAAAGGCCCGGAAAGTGCCCTCGGGCGTGAAGTTGCGGACGTTGACTTCGTAGATGGTGGCGTGGGCTACCCATTCGGGGTGGGCCACGGTGAAGCGGTTGGCGTGCGGGTGGTCGTGGGGCATCGTCGGGGGAGGCGGTGGAGTGTTCCGCTACGCGCCGTTGGTGGTGGTAGTTGCCAGTGGTAGGGTGCGGGGCTTGTCCCCGCCCGGACGCTCGCACTGTTGTATTGGCGCTGTTCAACGACGGGCGGGGGCAGGCCCTACCGGGTACGACCCCGCCCCTACATCTCGTAGAATTCCAACGGCAACCCGTCGGGGTCCGAAAAAAACGTGAAGCGGCGCCCAGTGAACTCATCCACGCGAACCGGTTCGCAGGCCACGCCGTGGGCCGCCAGGTGCCGGATGGCGGCGGCCACGTCGGGCACGGCAAAGGCGAGGTGGCGCAGGCCAGCGGCTTCGGGGTAGCTGGGGCGCGGCGGCGGGCTGGGAAAGGAAAACAGCTCTAGCACGTACTGCCCATTCACGGCCAAATCGAGCTTCCAGGAATCGCGCGCCTCCCGGTAGGTTTCGGCCAGAATTTCCAGCCCGAGAATTTCGGTATAGAAGCGTTTCGAAGCCGCGTAATCGGAGCAGATGAGGGCGACGTGGTGCAGGCCGAGCAGGGGCAGCATAGGCGAATGGGCGTGAGGAAGAGCAGGCAGTACCCGAAAATGCGGGAAGTTGTTCAGGTGCTAGGTGCGAATAACATCGGTATCGACCGGCACATAGCCCAGCAGCCGGCTCATGGTCAGCACCTGCCCTTTGTGGTGAAACTCATGCGTGACGACGTGCGTGAACAGCTGCAGCGGCGTGAGCTCCAGCGGCTCCGCCTGGCGCGGCAGGATGAAGCGCTGCGGCGCCAGCCACGCGGCCGCGTGGTGCCGGCTGAACTCAGCCACCAGCGCATCCACTTCCGCAAACACGGCGCGCAGGGCCGCCGCATCGGGCACGGTTTCGGGCGGCAGCCGGTCCATTCTCCGGTTCAGCCCCACCTCACCCAGCCAATAGTGGTAGCAGCCGGCCACGTGCACCAACAGGTCGCGGATGCTGCTGTTATTCATCTCTGCCACGGGCGTGGTGAAGTGGGCCGGCGCGAGGCCGGCGCAGTAGTTCAGCAGCACGCTGCGGGCGCTGGCCACCAGGGCGTATTGCTGGGCGAAGGCGGTTTCCATCATATCCGTAAACATAGGCAACGCCGCCAATCAGCGCCGCTTCTCCAAAGAAAAGGCGCTGATTGGCGGCGTTGCTGCTCGCTAATTCGAAACCTTAGTTGGTCGAGCTCAGCATCTTGGCGAGCGTGCTTTGCAACTCTTCGCCGCGCAGGTTGATGGCCACGATTTTGCCCTGCGGGTCGAGCAGAAAATTCTGCGGCACGCCGGTTACGTCGTACGCCCGGGCGGCCGCGTTGTTGAACGCTTGTAAATCCGATACCTGCGTCCAGGTCAGGCCGTCGGTTTTGATAGCGCGCACCCAGGCGTCGCGGGTTTTCTGGTCGTCGAGCGACACCCCGAGAATGGTGAAATTTTTGTCCTTGAAGGCGTTGTAGGCCTTTATGACGTTGGGGTTTTCGGCGCGGCAGGGGCCGCACCAGCTGGCCCAGAAGTCAATCAGCACGTACTTGCCGCGCAGGCTGCTCAGCGTCACGGGCACGTTGTCGGGCGTGTTTTGGGTAAAATCGGGGGCCATGTTGCCCACCGCTACCTTCTGCAAGCGCTTGATTTGCTCGCCAATGCGCTTGCCGCGTGGCGTGTTGCGCAGGTTGGCGCTCAGGCCCGGATAGAGGGGGGCGTAAGCGGCCACCTCGGGGGTGTTTAGCAGCAGGTCGAACAGCACGAATAAGCTGTAGGGCGAATCGGGGTGCGCCTTGATGAAATCGGTCCGAATCTTGTCTTGCGCGGCCGCAAGGGCAGCCAGGGCTTTGGTATTGTCCGGGCGGGTAGCCTCGGGCTGCGCCTGCGCCGCCCGGGCGAGGGCATTGGCGCGGTCTTGCAGCGGTTGCAGCGCGGCGCCAAGCTGGGCATCTTGTGTATTGGTAGGGGTGCCGCGCACGATGACAACTTTCGTAGCCGAATCGGGCGTGGAGAGCTCCAGGGTGCCTGCTTCGAGGTAGAAAAGCCTATGCCGCAAATCCTGCGATTTTTGCTTCGACTGGCCGTTGTGGCCGAACGCAATGCTGGCCCGTACCGGCTCGGGCAGGGTGCCCCGAAAGGCAAAATGGCCGTTCTGCACCACGGCCGAGTCCGTGCGCCATTGTTGGTTGAACGCATAGCTCAGGTACGCCTTGGTGACGGTGCTCTGGTTGCGCACGGTGCCTTGCACCACATAGTTTTCGGTTTGGGCCTGGGCCAGCGCGGGTAGCAGCAAGGCACCGTAGAGGAAGCTTTTCATGGAAAGAAGATTGATGAGTGGAAGGAGGAGGCCACGCCGACTGGAATGGTTGCCTTAGGCGGCGAGCTTAATTGCTGTCGGCATCCTGTTCCCAAACCTGAGAACCGTGCGGCGGCAAAGCGACAATAGCCCCCGCCGGCTCGGAAGGCGGGCCGGTATCGAAGAAAACAGGGTGATAGCGGCCGGGGCGTTTCGGCAGGTTGACTTGCTGCGTTTTGTTACTCAGATTAACCGTTACTACCACCGAGGCATTGCCCTTGCGCCGTTCAAAACAAATGCATTCGTCATCGGTCGAATACAACCGGAACTTGCTCCTAGCATCGAAATTGGCCAATGCCGGGTGCCGTTTCTTTAATCCTATCAGCGTGGTATAGAAATAGTCCTGCAGGGGGTAATTGCCCCACGGAATGGTGTCCTTGTCGAAGAAGCGCAGCCGCTTTTTCATGGCGGCTTCCTGGCCGTTGTAGAGCATCGGAATGCCGGGCCAGAGCATCGCAAGCACGGCTTCGGGCTCAGCATTCGGTCCGAGGCGCTCGTACTCGCTGCCGTCCCAGGCGTTGATGTCGTGGGTACTGGTGAAGGTCATCAGGTTCACGCCGGCGGGGTAGCGCTGGCGCTCGGCGGCCCAGTAGTGGGCCAGCTCGGCGGTGGGTTTCTGGCCCCGGCCCAGGCTGTCGAGCAGGCCGTGCAGGCGCAGGGCGTAGGTGGCATCGAAGGCCTTTTCGAGCAGGCGGGTGTCGGGGTCGAATTCCTGCCGCGAGATGAAGGTAGGAGGAAACAGCTCGTCCCACTCGGCCAGCATGAAAACGGGCTTTATCTTCTCCAGCTCGGCCCGGGTGGTGTTCCAGAAATCCGTGGGCACCAGCCCGGCCACGTCGGCCCGGAAGCCATCGAGGCCGGCCGTGCGCACCCAGTAGGCCATGGTTTCGGTCATGTACCGGCGCAGGGCAGGTTTCGAGTAGTCGAGGTCGATAACGTCCTGCCAGTCGGCCACGGGCGGGCGGAACTGGCCTTTCGCGTCGCGGGTGTACCAGTCGGGGTGCTCGGTGGTGAGGTTGCTGTCCCAGGCCGTGTGGTTGGCCACCCAGTCCAGAATTACGTGCATGCCGAGGCGGTGAGCGGTGTTCACGTAGTGCTGCAGGTCGGCCAGCGTGCCCAGGTCGGGGTTCACGGCGCGGTAGTCGCGCACCGAGTAGGCGCTGCCCAGCGTGCCCTTGCGGTGGCTGCGGCCGATGGGGTTGATGGGCATCAGCCAGAGAATGCCCACGCCCATCTTTTGCAGGCGCGGCAGGTCGGCCTCGGCTGCCCGAAACGTGCCCTGTGGCGTGTATTGCCGCACATTTACCTGGTAGATGGTGGCGTGGCGCGCCCACTCGGGGTGCCGGATGGTGAAAGCGGCCGAATCGGGCGCGGCCACTGGCGCGGTGGCGACGGTGGCCGTTTCGGATTTCGACTTGGTGCCGGACTGGCAGGCGCCCAGCAGCAGCAGAGGCAAAAGCAGCGCCCGCAGCGGGCGGAAGGGGGCAGGGGAGGGCATGGCGCAAGGTAGGAAAGAGAGGATTATATGATAAGAAAAAAGAACATCATGCAGAGCGCAGTCGAAGCATTTCTACTGTGTCGTTGCAACCGTCATTGATTCCGTTGCGCAGTAGAGATGCTTCGACTGCGCTCTGCATGACGTTCAGTAGTCATTTCAACCTTACTGCCTTCAGCCCAGCTACAGAATCGGCCGCGACCTTCGCCGCATCGGTTTCATCCTAAGCCTTTCTCTGTGAAAAACCTGCTCCTGGCCGGCGCCCTGGCCCTGACTACCCTATGGAATGTTCCGGCGGCCCGGTCCCAGGTAGCTATGGTGCCGCCCGTGCCGTACCACCTGCTCAGCACCATTGCCATCGGCGGCGAGGGCGGCTGGGACTACCTCAAAGTCGACCCCGCCGGCGAGCGCCTCTACGTGTCGCACGGTACGCGGGTGGAAGTGGTGGATTTGAAAACCCGCAAGCTCATCGGCACTATTATGGACACGCCGGGCGTGCACGGCATCGAAGTAGTGCCGAGCACCAACCGCGGCTACATCACCTGCGGGCGTACCAACACCTGCGTGGTGTTCGATGTGAAGACGCTGAAACCCATCGGCGCGCCCATCCCGACGGGCCCCAAACCCGACGCGCTGCTCTACGATGCCTTCTCGAAGCGGGTGTTCATCTTCAGCAACGACGGCGGCAAAAGCACCGTGCTCGATGCCAAAACCGGCACCGTAGTGGGCACCGCCGAGCTGGGCGGCGACGTGGAGGAAGGCGTGAGCGACGGCCACGGCACCATCTTCGTCAACATCGAGAACAAGAGCGAAATTGTGGCCTTCGACGCCAAAACGCTGGCCGTACGCCACCGCTTCCCGCTGGCCCCCGGCGAGGAGCCCACCGGCCTGGCCTTCGATGCCAAAACCAACCGCCTGTTCAGCGCCTGCGCCAACGAGAAGCTGGTGGTGACAGACAGCCAAACCGGCCGGCAAATTGCCGTGCTGCCCACCGGCCGGGGCACCGACGGCGCGGGCTTCGACCCCGCCACCCGCAACATCATCACGTCCAACGGCGCGGGCACCTTCACGGTGCTGCACGAGGATGCGCCCGGCAAGTTCTCGGTTATCGCCAACGTGCCCACTGCCCGCGGCGCCCGCACCATGAGCCTCGACCCCAAAACCGGCCATCTCTACACCGTGACGGCCGATTATGGCCCCACGCCGGCCCCGACGACGGAAAACCCGCGGCCCCGGCCGAGCATTGTGCCCGGCACGTTTCGGGTGCTGGAGTTTGGGCGGTAGCGGAGAAGAGACAGAGGAGCAACAAACATTCAGAACGTCATGCTGAGCTTGTCGAAGCATCTCTACCGCAATAGTAAATCAAATTACTTACGCAGTAGAGATGCTTTGACAAGCTCAGCATGACGTTCTTTTTTGTCCAACACCGTCCAACACCACCCGCCTAGCCGCGCATCTGCTTTCGCAACCTTCTCGGGTTATTTTTCGACTATGGGAGCAATTACTGGTGCGATTCTGGTTAAGTAGCGAGCACCGGCTGCCGCCAGCCGCGTGCGCCGGTGCTACCTTGCCACTCCTCTCTTACCTTGTTGCATATGGCTTTTCCCCGATTTAAGCTCGGATTATATTCCACTTCTGTGCTGGCCCTGCTGGGGCTCGCGTCCTACTCCGTGTACCAGGGGCCGCCCTCGCGCGACCAGGTGGTGCTCGGCATTATGCTCACCGGCCTCAACCAGCTGCACTACCAGCCCGAGAAGCTCGACGACCAGTTTTCGCAGCGCGTGTTCGACCTGTACCTGAAGCGCATCGACAACAACAAGCAGTTTCTGCTGGCGCCGGAAGTGGCCCAACTGGGCCAGTTCAAAACCCGCATCGACGACGAGCTGCGCGGCGGCACCCACGAGTTTCTGGACGCCGCCAGCCAGCTCATGGGCAAGCGCACCCTCGAGCTGCGGGCCCTCTACCGCGAGGTGCTGGCCAAGCCCTTCGACTTCACGGTGGCCGAAAGCTGGGAAACCGACCCCACCAAAGCTACCTACGCCAACACCCCCGCCGAGCAGCGCGAGCAGTGGCGCAAGATGCTGAAGTACCAGACCATGGCCCGCCTGTCGGAGCTGATGGACGACGAGGCCAAGAAGAAGGACAAGCCGCTGGCCGCTACCAAAGTCGGCGCTTCGCCCGCCACCACCAGCACCGCCGCCCGCACCCCCGCCCAGCTGGAGGCCGAGGCCCGCAAGCGCGTGCTGAAATACTACGACGAGGCGTTTGCCGACCTGCTGCAGGACGATGCCAACGACCGCCTGGCCACCTTCGCCAACGTCATCGCCAACACCTACGACCCGCACACCGACTACTTCGCGCCCATCGTGCGCGAGCAGTTCGACATCACCATGAGCGGCCGCCTCGAAGGCACCGGCGCCCAGCTCATTGAAGAGGACGGCCACCTCAAGGTCACCGACATCGTGCCCGGCTCGGCCTCGTTCCGGCAGGGCGAGCTGAAGGTGGGCGACGTGATTCTGCGCGTGGCCCAGGGCGCGGCCGAGCCCGTGAGCGTGGAAGGCATGCGCTTCGACAAGGCCGTGAAGTTGATTCGCGGGCCCAAGGGCACCGAGGTGCGCCTCACGGTGCGCAAGCCCGACGGCGTGACGGTGGTCATTCCCATCATTCGCGACGTGGTGGTGATTGAGGAAACCTACGCCCAGTCGGCCGTTATCAAGCAAAACGGCAAAAACTACGGCTACCTGCGCCTGCCCAGCTTCTACGCCGATTTCAGCGGCAAGGGCGGCCGCAGTTCGGCCACCGACGTGCAGCGCGAGCTGGCCAAGCTCTCGCAGCAAAACGTGGCCGGCGTGGTGCTCGACCTGCGCAACAACGGCGGCGGCTCGCTGAGCGATGCCGTGCGGATGGGGGGCCTGTTTGTGCCCACCGGCCCCATGGTGCAGGTGAAGGAAGCGCGCAACCCCGCCAAGCCCGTGGCCGACGTGGACCCCGCCGTGCAGTACGGCGGCCCGCTGGTGGTGATGGTGAACAAGTACAGCGCCTCGGCTTCGGAGATTCTGGCCGCGGCCATGCAGGACTACCGCCGCGCCGTCATCATCGGCAGCACCACCTACGGCAAGGGCACGGTGCAGCAGGTACTCGACCTCGACAACGCCGTGAACTCGCCCGAGATTGCGGCCATCAAGCCGCTGGGCTCGCTCAAGCTCACCATTCAGAAGTTCTACCGCGTGAACGGGGGCTCGACCCAGTTCAAGGGTGTGGTGCCCGACATTACCCTGCCCGATGCCCTGAGCACCTACGCCAAGGGCGAGCAGGAAGCCGAGTACGCGCTGCCCTGGGATGAAATTGCGCCGGCTCCCTACCAGCCCACCAACACCCTGCCCACCAGCCTCGACGCCCTGCGCGCCGCCAGTGCCGCCCGCGTGGCCGCCAGCCCCGGCTTCAAGCTCATCACTGATGCCGCCCAGCGCGCCACCGCCCAGCGCAAGCTCACCAACCTGAGCCTGAACCTGGCCGCCTACCGCGCCCAGCAGGAGGCTTTCCGCGCCCTGAACAAGCAGCAAACCGCCGCCCAGAACGCCCTGCCCGGCCTCGACGTGGCCGCCATTCCGGCCGACATCCGCCCGGCCGCCGACTCGGCCGCTGCCCGCCGCACCGCCCGCTTCCTGAAGCCCCTGCGCAAGGATGCCGCCCTGGCCGAAGCCGTGGCCGTGATTGGCGACGAGCTGAAGCAATAGCCGCCACCGGAGCTGGAGAAGCTTTTAAACTCCAAAACGCCCCCGTCGCTTGAGTAGCGGCGGGGGCGTTTTGGTGTAGTCAGTACTTTAGGGAGAGCGAAAAATAGAGCACGTCCAGACTCTGGAAGTCCTTTCAGTGCTAACAATTTACGAATTATTGATGAGCGTCTACAGAATGTGAATGGGTACGAAGCTTCTTTTTTGATGAACCACTGGCAGCGTGTGACGGAAAAAGGCCATTGCCGCTCACTTAGTCCGGCAGCACCACGGTAAACGTCGAACCAGCCCCGGCCTCGCTCTCGACCGTGATGGTGCCCCCAATGTTTTCCACCAGCTTTTTGACCATGTACAACCCTACGCCCGAACCCTCGACGTGGTCGTGCAGGCGCTGAAACAGGCCGAACAGCTGCGCTTGTTGGTCGGGCCGCAAGCCCAAGCCGTTGTCCTGCACTTCCACCACGCTGGCGGCCCCGCCCGCCGCCCGATAGGCCCGCAGCTGCACCACCGACGCGCGGCCGGGGTCTTGGTACTTGATGGCGTTGCTGAGCAGGTTGAACACGATGCTGCGCAGGTTTTTGGGTGAAAACTGCAGCGTCGGACAGGCCGCCACGTCCACCGTCAGGCGGCTGGGCATGCGCGCCAGCAACGGGGCCATGTCCAGGCAAATATCCCCCACCAGTTCGGCCAGGTTCACCGCCGCCGCCGTCAGCGGCCGGCCAGCCTGCACCTCGGCGATGTCGGTTAAGTCGGCCAGCGTGCGTTGAAACCGTGCCACCGCGTCGTGCATCATCGCCACCACCGCCGGCACCGTGGCGTTGTCGTGTTCACTGGCCCGCCATTCCTCTTCCAGCACCCGCACCAAGCCCTCCAGGTTGGCAATGGGCAGGCGCAGGTCGTGCGAGGCCATGTAAATAAAATGGGCTAGGTCGTTGTTGGCGCGGGTCAGCTGCGCGTTGGCGGTGTGCAGGTCTTGGTTCAGGGCCTGCACCCGCTGGCGGCCGTGCACCTGCTCGGTCACGTCGAAGGCGAAGACCAGCACGCCGGTGATGGCCCCGTGGTCGTCGCGCCGGGCCTGAAAAATGTAATCGAAGTACGTATCCTCCAGCACGCCGCCGCCGCCCCGGGCCAGCGGCACGCGTACGGTCCGGTTCAGTTCGGTGGCCCCGGTGCGGTACACGCGCTGCAGCACGTCCCACACGGGTTGGCCGGCCAGTTCGGGCACTGCCTCCAGCAGGGGGCGGCCCCGCAGCGCCCGGTCCGGGAACAGCGCCTGGTGCTCCCAACTAGCCAGCTCGTACACAAACTCGGGGCCGCCGAACAAGCAGATGGAGAACGGGGCGGCTTCAAACAGCTGGTGCAGCTGCGCTTGCTGGGCCTGGCGCTGCTGGCGGACCCGCACTTGCGGGGTCACTTCGTAGGCAAACACCGACACCCCCACGATGTGGCCGTACTCGCGGTGGGCCTGGTAGGTGAAGTTGAAGTAGGCCGGGGCGGCGGGCGGCTCCCCGGGCCGGTGCGCGACGTAGGCCTCCTCGTGGCCGTAGTAGGTTTCGCCGGTGCAGTACACGCCGTCGAGCAGCGCCAGAAACCCCTGCTCCACGGCTTCGGGCAGGGCCTCCGCCACGGGGCGGCCGGTTGGGTCCACGTCGCCGACCAGCCGCTGGTACGCCGGGTTGCAGTAGGCAAAGCGGTGGTCGGGGCCGTAGAGCAGCGCAATGCAGGCCGGGGTTTGCGCGAAGGTTTGGTAGAGCGTCTCGCGTTCCTGCACCTGCCGCCGGGTGGCGGCCAGGGCCTCGGCCTGCAGGGCGTCGGCGCGCTGCTGCGCCAGCACCTGGGCCGTCACGTCGAAGCCAAACACCAGCACGCCGTCCACCCGCCCGTCGGCGGTGCGCCGCGGCTTGCAGATCAGGTTCAGGTAGCGGTCGGGGACCCCGGCCGGTTGGGCCCGCAACTGGTAGCGGGTATCGTGGTAAATCACGCCCGTTTGGTACACCCGGCGCAGGTAGGCCAGGATGGCGGTGCCAGCCAGCTCGGGCACCACCGCCAGCAGCGGCCGCCCGAGCACATCGCGGCCCGGAAACAAGTCACGGTACAGCGGGTTGGCCAGCTCGTGCACCAGGTCGGGGCCGTCGAAGATGGCAATAATGGCGGGGGCGGCCGTGAACAGGCGTTCGAGGCGGTGGCGCTGCAGGTGGGCGTCGGTTTGGGCCGCGTGCACGGCCCGGGTGCGCTCGGCCACGCGGGCCGTCAGGTGCTGGTTGCGCCGCAGCAACCGCTGGCGGGCCCGCACCTGCGCCGTCACGTTGATGGCCAGGTTGACCACCCCCGCCGCGCCGCCGTCGGCGCAGGGCAGGGGCTGGTACACAATGTCGAAATACTGCGTGGCCCGCCGGCCCGCGTGCAGCACCGGCACGGCCACTTCCGAGCCCACGAACGGCGTCCGGGTGTGCTGCACGGCGGCCAGCACGTGCTCCATGCCCTGCCCCCGCAGCGCTGGCACGGCCTCGAGCAGCGGCCGGCCCAAGGCCTCGGCCGGCCGGCAGTTCCACAGCGCGCCCATCTGCTCGTTGGCCAGGGCAATCACCGCGTTCTCGCCCTGGTATACGGCAATGCCCACCGGCGACTCTGCGGCCACAGCCTGCGCCAGCGTGTGCGCGCGGCGGTCGGCCGTCAGGGCATGCACCGGCAGGGGGCGTTCGCCCCGCCACGTGGGCTGCGGGAGACGGACCGTGGATTCCATGATGCTCACCAGCAACTGCTCGCCGTGGCGACGGGCGACCAAGCGCAGGAAGTGCCCCGGCCCGGCGGTGGGGTGGCGCACGTCGAGCGAGTGAGCCGTGCCGGCGGCAAACGCGGCGCGGCAAAACGCCAGGAGGCGGGGTTGGTGCGGGCGCGGCAAAAACGTGCGCAGCGAAGCACCGGGCTGCTCCGGAAGCCCGAGCAGGCGTTGGCTTTCGGGGTTGAGGTACTGCAGGATGAAATCACTCGCCTCGTCTGAACCAGGCTGCGGCCGAAGCAGGCACAGGGCCGTTTGCGACACTTCGAACACGGCCTGCAACAGGCCGGGGTCGGCAAAAAACGCACTAGAGGCCGTCGGCATAATTCATAAACATATGCTGACGAGTGGCCGTCCTGCGCAACAAGATACTGCTTCACATCGGTATTGTTTTGAAAAGAATTTACGCTAGCGGATGGCATCCGGCATATTGCGCGGGGAACCGGTTGGAAGCCTTAAGCAAACCTCACCTTCTTATGTGCCTGGTAAAGCAGCCCGGCACCAACTGCCAGCGGGCCACGGTAGGGCCGGCGCGTTTACGAAACCCGTCTACGAATCAACCCTCCGAAACGCCCCGAGGCAAGAAGTTTCGGAAACACCCCGGCTGGAACCCCGGCCGCCTTCCCGAAACTCCAAACACCTCAGCAGGGACCCCTGCCGCTCCGGGGAGCTCCAACCTGCCCGGCAGGGACCCCTGCCGCCCTCGGGGAAATTCCCCGGGGCCAGCAGGCACCCCTGTTGCCCTTGGGGAAATTCCCCGTTACCGGCAGGAACTCCTGCTGGCCTCGGGGAAATTGAGCCTGCCCGGCAGGGCCTCTTATTGGGAAAAATGGGCAATGCGGGGGTGGGATATTGAGAAAAAGGAATAACTTGGCTTATCCATTCATCCTTTTACCCAACCCCTATACGTCCCCCTCTACCACCGGCCCCGGCAGCGCCCCCACGCCTAAAAAAGGCAAAACCAAGGACGTAATCCCCTCCGGCGAGTTGGAGCTGGCCACCCTGGGCCTGGCCGCTGCCGATGCCTGGGATGCCTCGCCGCTGTCGGCGCTGCTCTGGTACAGCAAGGCGCAATTGCGCACGTCCGCCACGGCCTTCAAGGCCAGCATCAAAACCGCCGACGCGGCCGGCACCGGCCTGAGCCCCGCCGCCCAGCGCCTGGCCGAGCTGGACGAACTGATGGACCGCAGCCTGAAATTCGTGCGCAACCACCTCGTAGAGGCCCACGACACGAAGAAAAAGGCCAAAGCTTACTACGCCGACTTCGGCCTGCAAGCCGATGGGCAGCTGCGCAGCGCCCGCCCCAGTCGCGCCGAAGACCTGGCCAAGCTGGTGGCCGCCCTCAAAACCTCCGACTACGACGAGGGCAAGTACGGCACCGCCTTCTGGAAGAAGATTCTCGATGAATACAAGCCCCTGGTAACGGCTTCGAGCGACACGCGCAGCGAGTCGGCGAAGGCTACCGGCGGCAAAAACCAGCTCGAAGAACCTTTGCGCAAAATGCTGCGCGCCATGCGCCAGCACATCAAAACCAACTTCCCCAACACCTACGCCGCCGAGTGGCGCGGCTTCGGGTACCTCAAGGAGAGCTACTAGGCGCGAGATTTGCTGCCTGGCAGCAACCGAAACGCCCCCGCCGCTACCTGAGCGACGGGGGCGTTTCGGTTGCTGGAAAGCGCGGGTGGCCAGCTTCGGCCGGTTAAAAATAGGCGTTGGCAAACGTGCCGCTGAAGGTTTTGGCGGTGCCCGTGGTGGCATTGGTAGCGGTGAAGCTGAACGTGCCGGAAACGGAGCGCGGAAAGGGGGGCGTGTTCTCAACGGCCGTGATGGTGAGCGTGCCGCCGGGGGTAGGGGCTGGGTTGAGGCGCGAGTCGAAAGTACCGGCCTTCAGGTCGGTGAAAACGGCGTAGGTGAAGTCCGCATTCAGCGGATAAGTGCCCACCTGCACCGCATAGGGCATGGTGAGGAAAAGAATGTAGCTGCCCGCTGCCGAAGTGGGCGAAAAGCCAAGGCCATCGCCCATGGCGATGGAAAAGCATTGGCGGGGAGGAAAAGCTTTGCCATCGAACCCAAGGGAAAGGTCGATGTAGGGCGGGCGGAACGCCGCGCCGTCGACCGCAAATGCGGCCGTCGACTGCACTACCGCAACGGTTGGGACCACCGTGGTTTTGCCGGCCGCCACCGTCACGCTCTGCTGGCGGGGCCGCACGTAGCCCGGTTTTTTGTCGAAGTACAGCATGTAGGTGCCGGCCGGTACCGCCTCGAACCGATAGGTGCCGGTCTGGCTGTCGACGGCCGCCCCAGTAATGGTTTGCCCGGTGGCGTTATCGGTCAGGTTGACCCCGATAACCGCATCGGCCGGCTGCACCGCGCCGGTGATAAGCCCGGCCGATGCCTGCACGGCCGGGCGGGCCGGGGTTGGCGCATCCTGCGGCTTTTCGGAGCAGGCCGTGCTGAGCAGCGCGGCCGCGAGGGCAAGGCCCCGCGTGCAGGCGGAGAGTCGAGTCATGGTCATGGTGGTGTGGAAAGGATTCGGTATCGAATATACGAATACCCGGCAAACGCGTAATTCCTTACCGGCCTCATACCGCGTCGGTTATCGGGCCCGACGGGCACCCAGGGCACGGATACCGCCGTTTGCCTGCTAATTTAGGCGGTGCTATAGTCCGCCGTCCTTGCTATTCGTGTTAATGCCTGACTTTGCCGCCACCCCACCCGCTGCCGCTGCCGAGGCCCCGGCCGCGTTTCCCGCCGAGGAGCTCATCGCCGGCATTTTTGCCGACTCGCTCACGGCGCTGGCGCTGCTGCGGCCCGTGTACGGGGCCGACGGGGCGCTCCTCGATTTCCGGTTCGAGCTGCTGAGCCAGGCGGCCCAGCGCATGCTGCGGCTGCCGGCCCGCCCCGGCCGCACCCAGCTGGACGTGATGCCCGGCAGCCAGACCGTGGGCCTGCTGGGTTTTTACCGTGACGTGTACGAGCGCCACCAGCCCGGCCGGCGCGAGTTCAGCTACCAGCTCGACGGCTTCGACGGCTACTACCGCCTGGCCGCCCGCCGCGTGGGCGACGGCCTGCTGGTGTGCTTCACCGACTCGAACGACGAGCTGCGCACCCCTGTGGAGCTGGCCCTGCGCGAAAGCCAGGCCCGCGAGCGCACCGCCCGCGCCGATGCCGAGCGCGAGCGCGCCACCCTGCAAACCCTGCTGGTGCAGGCCCCCGTGGCCATCGGCGTGTTTGAGGGCCCCGAGCTGCGCATTTCGCTGGTGAACGAGCGCCTGGCCGCCCTCTGGGGCCGCCCGCTGGCGGAGGTGCTGGGCCGCCCCATGCTGGAAGCGGTGCCCGAGCTGCGCGGCCAGGGCTTCGATTCCCTGTTGCTGGAGGTAATGACTTCCGGCGTGGCGCACAGCGGCATCGAAGTGCCGGCCCAGATGTGGCGCGACGGGGCCCTGCAAACGACGTATTACAACTTCGTGTACCAGCCCTTCTACGACGAGCAGGGGCAGATTCGGGGCGTGGTCGACGTGGCCATTGAGGTAACCGAGCAGGTGCTGGCCCGCCAGCAGGTGGAAGCCAAGGAGCGCCAGACCAACGCCCTGAACGAAGAGCTGGCCGCCGCCAACAAAGCGCTGCTGACCGCCAACGAGGAAGTGCGGGCCAACAACGACGAGTTGTTTCATGCCCAAATGGCCGTGCGCGAGCTGAACACCCAGCTTGAGCTGCGCGTGTCGCAGCGCACCGTGGAGCTCAGCAATGCCCTGGCCGAAACCGAGCAGCAGCGCGAGCACCTGCGCCACCAGCAGCAGGCCCTGCGCCAGATTCTGGAGCAGGTGCCCGCCGCCGTGGCCACCCTCGAAGGCCCCGAGCACCGGTTTGCGTTTTTCAATGCCCGCTACCAGGCCCTGGTGGGCGGGCGCGCACACCTGGGCCTGGCCGCCGCCGAGGTGCTGCCCGAAGTGGTGCCGCAGGGCTTCATCGGGCTGCTCGATGGGGTGTTTGCCACCGGTCAGCCGTTTACGGGCCAGGAAATCCTCACCCAGCTCTACAACCCGGCCACCGGCCAGCCCGAGCCGCGCTACCTCGATTTCACCTACCAGCTGCTGCCCGCCGCCCCCGACCAGCCCCGCAGCCTGCTGGCCTTCATCGTCGATGCCACCGACCAGGTGCTCAGCCGCCAGCGCGTGGCCGAAGCCAACGAGCACCTGCTGGCCGCCAACACCGCCCTCGACCTCAGCAACCGCCGCCTGACGCGCACCAACGCCGACCTCGACAACTTCGTGTACGCCGCCAGCCACGACCTCAAGCAGCCCATCAACAACCTGCTGGGCCTGCTCGATGAGCTGCGCCGCATCGTGGCTTTCGCCGACCCCGCCGAGGGCGAGCTGCTGCTGCCCATGATTGACGAGGCCCTGCACCAGCTCGGCACCACCATCGACGACCTCGCCGCCGTGGGCCAGGTGCAGCAGGCCGGCAGCGCCCCGGTCGAAACCGTTGATTTGGATGAACTAACCCACGAAGTACTCCAGGCCCTGCAGCCGCAGGTGCTGGCTGCCCGCGCCCGCATCACCACCGATTTTGCCGCCGCCCGCACCATCCACTACTCGCGCGCCAACCTGCGCACCATCCTGCTCAACCTGATTGGCAACTCGCTGAAGTACGCCGACCCGGCCCGCCCCGGCCGCATCCACCTCTCGCTCTGGAAGGAAGCCGGCGCGCCCCTGCTCCTCATCGAAGACAACGGCCTGGGCTTCGACGTGCACCGCCACCAGGACGAGCTGTTCCAGCTCTTCCGCCGCTTCCACAACCACACCGAGGGCACGGGCGTGGGCCTGTACCTGGTGAACCGCATCGTGCAAGGCAACGGCGGCCGCGTGGAAGTGGAGAGCGAGATAGGGCAGGGGACGACGTTTCGGGTGTATTTGTGAGAGGGGACTTGGGGACTTGGGAACTTGGAAAAAGGCGTCCGTCATGCAGAGCGCAGCGAAGCATCTCGCGTGCCACCACTAATCCAGGCGATTGGATTGCATTGCGCACGCGAGATGCTTCGCTGCGCTCTGCATGACGTTCCTTTGCCCCAACCAAGTCCTTAAGAACCCAAGTCCCCAAGTCCCCAAATCCTAATGCAAGCCTTCCTCTTCGACCTCAACGGCACGATGGTGCACGACATGGAATACCACACCCGCGCCTGGCAGCGGCTGTTCAACGAAGACCTGGGCGGCAGCTTCAGCTGGGACGAGGTGAAACCCCAGATGTACGGCAAAAACCGCGAGGTGCTCGTGCGCCTCTTCGGCCCCGACCGCTTCAGCGGCGAGGAGATGGACCGGTTGGGCATGGAGAAGGAGCGGCGCTACCAGCAGGAGTTCCGGCCGCAGCTGGCGCTGCTGCCGGGCCTGCCTGAGTTTCTCGAAAGTGCCCACCAGCGCGGCATTCGCATGGCCATCGGCTCGGCCGCCATTCCGTTCAACATCGATTTCGTGCTCGATAACCTCAACATCCGGCACTACTTTCAGGCCATCGTGAGCGCCGACGACGTGACCGTGAGCAAGCCCCACCCCGAAGTGTTTCTGCGCTGCGCCGAGCTACTGGGCGTGCCACCCGCCGAATGCCTGGTGTTCGAAGACGTACCCAAAGGGGCCGAAGCCGCCCGCAACGCCGGCATGGATGCCGTGGTCCTCACCACCACGCACGAGGTCGCGGAGTTCGACTACCTCCCCAACGTGCGCCACTTCGCACCCGATTTCACGGATGCATTCATGCGCGGGCTGGTGGCATAAGTACCGAATGTCTGGAGTGAAAAGAACCGTCATGCAGAGCGCAGCGAAGCATCTCGCGTGCCACCACTAATTCAATAATCAGAGTTAGTGGTGGCACGCGAGATGCTTCGCTGCGCTCTGCATGACGTTCTATTGTTATCAATTAACCCGCCCCTATGGCAGCACCGTCACCCGTACGGCCGATGGATGCCCGGAATCGTGGTACACCTTGATAGTGGCTTTCTGAAAATCTTTGGCGTCGGCCGTGGCAATGGGCACGAAGGTTTGCGGGTTCCGGTCCACGAGCGGGAACCAGGTGCTTTGCACCTGCACCATGAGGCGGTGGCCGGCGGCGAAGGTGTGCAGCACATCGGGCAGCTCGTATTTCACTTCGGTGGGCTGGTTGGGCTTGAAAGCCTCGGGCTTCGAGAAGCTGTTGCGGAAGCGGCCGCGCATCACCTCGGCGCGCACCAGGCGCTGGGTGCCGTCGGGCTGCTCGTCGATGACCTTCACAATGAAATCGGCATCGGTGCCGGAGGTGCTCACCCACAAGTCGGCCGTGAGCGGGCCGGCCACAGTAAGAGCCTGGGCCAGCGGCTCGCCGCGGAAGGTGAGCACGTCGGGGCGCTTGCTGGCAAAGCGCTGGTCCTCCATCACGTACTCGTTGTTGCGGCTGCCGCGGACGCCGTCGGTGTACGGCACCGGGTTGGCCGGGTCGGAGACGTATTCGGTAGGTTTGCTAGCGGCAATAGGCGCTTTGAATGCAACGCCTTTCTCTGGCTGCAAATACAGCATTTGCTCTGTGGCTTTTGGTGGCCAGGCCGGGTAGGTTTTCCACTCGTTGGTGCCGGTGTTGAAGACGGTGGCCTCGGCGGGGTTGAAGGTGCCCTTGTCTTTCAGGTAGAAGTTGAAAAATGGGGTTTCCAGCGTCTGGCGGTAGTATTCGGACGTGTTCGAGCCGAAGTTGAGCGGGCCAAACTTGCTCCAATCGGCGCGGGCCCAAGCGCCGTGGGTCCAGGGGCCCATCACGAGGCGGTTGGTGGCGCCGGGGTTCTGCTTCTCGATGGCCTTGTAGGTGTTCAGCGCGCCGTACAAATCCTCGGCATCGAACCAGCCGCCCACCACCAGCACAGCCGGCTTCACGTCCGTGAGGGCGGTGCGGATGTTGCGCTCCTGCCAATAAGCGTCGTAGTTCTCGTGCTGCTGGTACTCGTTCCAGATGCGCGCCCGGTTATTGAAATACTGCGGCTTGTTGGCGTTTTTGGTGGGCCCCAGTTCCAGAAAGAATTTATAGGCGTCCTTGGTTTCGAACTTGAACAGCGGCTCGTAGCTCGTCACCGGTTTGGGGCGGGGCGCGTCGAAATAATTGGTGAACTCAAAGTTGTCGAGCAGGAAAAAGGCGCCTTTGTGCCGGGCGTCGTCGCCGATAAACTCATCCGTCACCGGCGCTTGCGGCGACACCGCTTTCAGCGCCGGGTGCGCATTGGGCAGGGCGGCGGAGGCGTAGAAACCGGGGTAGCTGATGCCCATCATGCCCACGCGGCCGTTGTTGTTGGGCACGTGTTGAAGCAGCCACTCAATGGTATCGAAGGTGTCGGTGCTTTCGTCGTGTGCCGGTGGCGCATTGCCAATGGCTTTCATTCCGCGTAGGGCCGGCGTCATTTCCTCGAATTTGCCCTCGCTTAAATAGCGCCCGCGCACGTCCTGATATACGAAAATGTACTTCTCGGCCGACAGCTCCCTGCTCGGCCCCGGGCCGTTGCCACGGTAGTGGTTTTCGCCATACGGCCCGGCCGAGTACGGCGTGCGCGTCATCAGAATGGGGTAAGACGTGCCTGCCGAAGCATCGCGCGGCACGTAGATGACGGTGTAGAGCTGCACGCCATCGCGCATGCGAATGCGGCGGTCGAGCTTGATGTAATTCTGGCGGACGGCGGCCGAATCCTGGGCGCGGGGCTGGGCCTGGGCGGCGACGGGCAGCGCCAGGGCCAGCGCGGCGGCAAGGATGAAAGGGCGGGGCATAATGTAGGGTTGTTGGGTGAGTGGGATTGGCGGATTGTTAGGAAAGGAGGGAGGCAAAGAACGGTCATGCAGAGCGCAGCGAAGCATCTCGCATGCCATCACTAATCCTTTTCAATAATTGGATTACTGCCACGAGCGAGATGCTTCGCTGCGCTCTGCATGACCGTTCTCATCCACCAACCCACCAGCCCACCAACCCGCCAACTACCGCACCATGCGCACCGTGGTATCCAGCCGCTGGGTGAGGAGGTAGCTGCGGTACTGCTCCAGCAGGCGGGCCTGGGCATCGCGGTGCTCATCGCGCTGAAACAGGCGGACCTGGAATTTCTCGCCGGGCGCGGTGCGGCGCAAACTCACGTAGGTGAGCTTGTCCTTGCCTTTGGCGTCGGCTTTGGTCATGGGCTCGCCGTTCTGGATGCGCTCGATGCGCTTCTCATTGTTGCCAAACAGGGCCTTCATGGGTTGCAGGCCGATGTAGAGGTTGGTAGCCCCGCTCAGGCCGTAGTGCCCGCTCACGTCGAGGTTGCTCAGGTTGCTGTTCAGGCGCAGCCCGGGGATGAGCAGCTGGCCTTCGCCCAGCACAAATTCGCCCTGCACCGGCTCGAAGTACAGGTGGCTGGTGCGCTCGCTCTTGAGGATTTTCAGGGCCTGCACCAAAGCTTCCACGTTCACCAGCTCCAGGCCGCGAATGTCGGTTTTGAGGTAGCCGGCCGTGTTACCCAGGCTAGGCAGAAAGCTGCGGCCCAGGTCGGTGCGCAGGTCGGCCACGCCGCGCAGCGAGCCCAGCACGTTATCGGCCCCGAGCACGCCCAGGCCCATGTCGGCCATGGTGCCAAACAGGGCGGGCAGCTGAATATCCTGCAGGCGCACCTGTAGCTGCGTGGGGTGGTGGGCCCGGTTGGCCGGGCTGCGCATATAGCCGCTGATGCTCAAATGGCCCTGCAAAGCATCCACGGAGCAGTTATCGAGACGGGCCTCGCCGTTGCGCAGGTGCGACACCAGCCGGAACCGGCTGCCGCTTACCGGGCCGTAGGTTACCTGGTCGGCTTCCACGCGCAGCACAGCCGTGAGCACGCCGCTGGCCAGCAGCGAGGGATTGCCGGGGCGCTGGGCGCGCTCGGCCTTGCGCTCGGCTTTGCGCTCGGCGCGGGCCCGGGTGCGGGCCGTGGGCACCGAGTCGGGCGCGGCGGCGGTGAGGCTGGCAATCATGCCGAGCAGGCGTTGCACGTCGAGCGTGGCGTAGCGCAGGGTCACGTCGGTATCGGCCTGGCGCAGGCGCAGGCCCCGGAACCGGGCCGAGCCCGAGGCCTCGCCGTGGCCGCCCTCGGGCGTGAGAAAGCGCAGGTAGGGCATGGCCACCAGCCCGCCGTATTTTTCCAGCTGCACGCTCACTTTCCGCATGTTTTCGCCCTCGGGCAGGTCCACCCGGTCAATGTCGAGGTTGAGGCGGCCATTGGCTTCGAACAGCAGGTCGCGCAGGGCGGGCTGGCCGGCGCTGGCCGGTTTGCGGGCGGCGGCCGGGCGGCGGGTGGCGGCGGCAGGCATCAAGGGGCGGTTCAGGCGGGCCATCAGCTGCTCGTAGTCGAGGCGTGGGAAGTGCACCGCCAGGCGGTATTGCACGGGGGCCACGCGGTTGGCCGAGTCGGTGGGCCATTGCAGGCTGCCGCGCACCCGGCCGCCCCACATGCGGCCGTTCAGGTTGCTGAGCTGCACCTGGTGGCCGTCGTGATGCACGGTCACGGCTAGGTCCGAAAGCGTGTCGCTGGCCAGCAGCAGGCGCTGGCACTGCAGCTGCACGTCGAGCAGCAGGCCAGCCGGAATCAACTCGCTGGCCAAAGTGGCGGCCAGGCGGGCTTTGTTGCGGGGCGCGCGGGCCCGGCGGCTGCGGTCGCGGGCTTCGCGGCGGGCGGCGGCCTGGGCTCCGGCAAAGGGCAGGGCGGTGGCGGCCAGGCGCGGGCGGGGCTTCAGCAATTCGCGTAGCTCGTGCAGGCGCAGCTCGTCCACCGCAAACCGCCCGCCGATGGCCGCCGTGGGGTGCTGGCCGTTGAGGTAGCCCAGCAGGTTGCGGGTGGTGGCCGAAGCCCGGAAGCGCATTTTATTGAGCACGCCCGAGGCGTTGTTCAGCTGCCACACGCTGTCGCGCAGGCCAATGCGCACGTTGACGTCGCTCAAATCGGCCCCGCGGGCGGGCAGCAGCAGCGAGGCCCGGTGCAGCGTGAGCACGCCCCGCAACGACAGCGGCGGCGGCAGCGGGCCCCTGACCGGCCGGCCCCGGCGCGGCGGCAGCTGGCCGCGCACCTGCACGTCCACGTCGGCCGCGCCGCTGCGGGCCTGCCACTGGGCCGAGGGCAGCAGCGCCGCCAGCTCGGGCAGGGTAGCCTGCCCCCGAAACCGCCCATCGATAATGGGCCGGCGGAAGTTGCGCAGCTTCAGGGCCACGTCGAGCTGCCCGGCGGCCGAGTAGATGCGGCAACGTTTGAGGGTGAGAATGGTGGTGCGGGGGTTGTGGCCGGGGCCGTTGTCGTAGGTGCCCACCAAATCCCAGCGGTTGATGCGGCGCGCCGGCTCGGGCCACTGTAGGCTGGCCCCGCGCAGCCCGAAGGTGAGGACGTTGTGCGGCACTATTTTCGGCCCGCTCAGGCCCGAAATATTGTAGTGCACGTGGGCCGTGCTGGGGCTGGTGGTGCCGGCCAGGTACGACTCGAACCGCGGCGGCAGGGCCGCCATCAGCACTTTCACCAGCGGCTGATTGCCCACGAAGCGCAGGTTCATCATGGTGCCCTCGGGGTGTTTGGGGTCGAGGGTGTGGGTGCCGCTCACGCGCACGCTGTCACCGTTCAGCGTGGCGCGGGTGCGGTAGAGCAGGCCCTGGCGGTCGGCAAACGAGTAGCGGTAGTGCACCCGCGCGCCCACCGGCTCGCGCTCGAACAGCGTGCCAGCCCGGGTGCGCAGGTAGCTTAGCTCGCCCTGCAGCTCGCCGGCCACGCGCAGCACGCCGCTTCGCAGCTGCGCTTTCAATTTTGCCTGCCGCACTGCCACGCCAAAGGCGCTGCGCAAAAAGTCGTTTTTGGTGCTGAAATGGAAGTTGTTTACCTCCAAATCGTCCAGCTTCAGGTTGAGCGTGGGGTTTTTGCCTTCGCCCTTGGGGCGCTTGCCGCGCAGCCCCCAGGCATGGCCCAGCGAGTCGACCCGTTCCCGAAAATCCACGTTGGTAACAACGGCCCGGGTCACCTGCACCTGCCCGCGCCAAAGGCTGAGCAGCTCCAGCCGCAAATCGGCCCGGCCCACCTGCAGCACCGGCACGCGCTGCCGAAACGACGTATCGGTGAGCGCAATGTGTTGAATAGAAGCCGTGAGATGCGGGAAGTCGCGCCAGGGCGACATTTCTACCCGAAACGGGGCCAGCACCAGCTCCGAGTTTTTGGTGAGGGCCGTGCGCACCTTGCGCGCCACCAGCCGCCGGGCAAAGCCCTCGCCCAGCTGCCACACCACCACGCCCGCGCCCAACACCAGCAACAGCAGCAGCGCTGCTGCCCAGGCCAGAATTCGTCGCAGGGAAAAACGTTTCATGAGCAGAACCGGGGTTGGCGGACTCGCCCCGGCCGAACCGGGGCAGTGCCCAAGGTAGCCCCCATACGTAAAACAATCGTTTACCGTCGAGCTGCGCCCTGGTCAGTGGCCACGAATCTGTGAGAAGCTTTTAACGGCGAGCCGTTGCAGCAAGTAGCGCGAACTGGTGGAGCGTATTCGGCTACTCGGCTGCTTCACTGGCTGCGTCGGCGTGCGTGGGCGCGGGGTAGGTGTCGGCGTACTTGAAATCCTCAAGCCAGTAAGCCGAGCTCACCACGTCGAAGGTGATGGATTCGGCCGTCTTTTCAACCGCGCGCAGCTCCCAGATGATGGACGCGGCCTCGGCGAATTTATCGCCGGCCAGGTGGTCCGAATACAGCCGGTTGAGCAGCGCATTGTCGGGCAGGCCCACCGCCAGCAGGCGCAGCAGCGGCGCGGCAGCCGTGGCGCGGTCGCCCGCATCAGTGCCAAAAACTGCCAAATCAGCCGCATTTTCCGCCGTGCATTTCACCTGAAACTCGACAGCCTTCACGCTCGGAAACGTGCCATTGAAAGCTTCGTGCAGCAGCTGCGTGGCCTGGTAGAAGCCGCGGTGCAGCGGCAGCTCGGGGTTTTCTTCCCACAGGCGCTCGGTCAGAATCTGGTGGGCGAGGTTTTCAATCTGGCCGGCCGTCAATTCTTCGGGGAAGAGGTAGGTGAGCACGGCTACGGCCGCCTCGCGCGGCTCCAGGTCGGTGAGGGCCATTTGGGCCATTTCCTTCAGCTCGGCCTCGGGCAGGGCGTCGGGGTTGTCAAAGTTCAGCTGGGTGAGCAGGGCGCGGTAATCGGCTACCTGCCAGGAGCGGGGCAGCTCGGTGTGGGTGGCGAAGGTGAGGCGTTCGACGGTGAAAGTAGGAGCGGGGGCAGTCATAAAGCGGAACTCGGCTAAGGAAAGCGGCGGCCAACGGCCGCCGTTATGCTCAACAGTACGCAGCCGGGCCACAAACAACCGGTAATGCTTCAGTTAAGAGTTAAAATCAGTTAAGAGTTAAAAGTTAAGAGTTGACCCTCATCCTCACCTTATCACTTTCAACTTTCAACTTTTAACTCCACCTTATCCCCGCGGCAGTGTAAACAGGAAGCAGCTGCCGCATTCGGGCCGGCTTTCTACCCACAGCTGCCCGCCCTGCGCATCGATGAATTCGCGCGCAATGCTCAGGCCCAGGCCCGAGCTGCCGCCTTTGCCCACCTGCCCCGGCACGCCCGCAAACCGCTGGAAAATGCGCTTGTGAAACTCCGGCGCAATGCCCGGGCCGCAGTCTTCCACGCTCACGCGCACCATTTCGCCCCAGGCCACGGCCCGCACCACCAGCGGCGCGCCCGCCGGCGAGTAGCGAATGGCGTTCGAGAGCAGGTTGATGAGCACCCAGGTGGTTTTTTCCACGTCGCCCTGCACCTGCGGCAGGCCTTCGGGCAATTGCAAATCGAGCTGCAGCTGCTTGTCGCGCAGCTGCGGCAGCACCGTGCGGGTGGCGTAGCCCACTACTTCGGGCAGGTGCAGCGGCTTCACGTCGAGCTTGATGCCCGCGCCCGCGTCGAGCCGCGACACGTCGATGAGCTGGCCCACCATGTGCAGCAGGCGCTGGGTTTCCTCGCCAATGCCGGCCGCCAGGGTCTGCCGCTCGGCGTCGGAGGTGCGCTCGTGCTGCAACAGCATCAGGCTGAGCTTAATGCTGGCCAGCGGCGTTTTGAGCTCGTGCGAAATTGTGGCCAGAAAAGCCGATTTCATCTCGTCGAGCTTCTTGAACTCCGACACGTTGCGCAGGCAGAAAATATAGCCCGCCGGCGCCTCGCGCCCCGCCGCGTCGCGCCCCGCAATCGGGCTGATGCTGAGCTGGTAGTGCGGGTTCTCGCCCTTGTGCGGAAACGTGAACACGGGGTCGGGCACGGCATCGCCGGCCAGGTTGTGCGCGTCGAGCGGGGCCAGCAGGTCGCGCAGCAGCTCGTTGGTGGCCGCCACTTTATCAGCCGATTTGCCCAGCAGCTCGGGCAGGGGCAGGCCCAGCAGGTCGCAGGCCACGGGGTTGGCCAGCACAACGGTACGCTGCTCGTCGAGCAGCAGCAGGCCCTCGTCGAGGCTGCCCACCAGGCTGTCCATGCGGTTGCGTTCGGTGAAAAGCTCGGCCAGTGTGAGGCGGCGCTCGGCCTGGGCCTGGCTCAGCACGCGGTTCACGGTGGCGGCAATGCTGCCCACTTCGTCGCGCCGGCCCACGGCCACGCGGGTGGCGGGGCCGGGGCCGGCCACGCGCTCCACGTCGCCGTGCAGGCGGCGCAGCGGGCGCACGACTAGGCGCGGCAGGCGCACCATCAAGGCAATGCCCAGCGCCGTGCCGGCCACCGCAAAGCCCAGCACCGTGCGGCGGGCCGTGTCGAAATCGGCCTGTTCGATGCCGTGCGCCCCGTTTTCGAGGTAGCGGATGGTGAAAAAGGCGTAGCCGCCCAGGCCCAGCAGCAGCAGCAGCAACAGCAGCACGCTCAGGCGAATGTTGAGTTTGAGAGACATGGCGAAGGAAAGCCCGGCGACGCAGGCCGGTTGCGGGGCCGAAGTAAGCGCCGGGCGCGCCATTGCGCGGTCAGGCTCAGCTGCTGAATCGCGCCGGCTGGTTGGGTATTACAGGCGGAGCCGGCAGGGCACGGCGGGTTGGTGCTGTGTAGAAGCCCGGCCACCGGGCAGGCGACCAATCTGCGCGGGGCGTAGCAAAACCGCCGTTTTGAAAAGAAAATCAGTTGAAACGCGATAAATTATTCTACAGCCCCGGATTTACGGCCCAAAACCCCGGGCCACGCCCGCCGCTTTGGGCGCTTCTGTTTACTTTGCGTAGCCCCGCAAGCCTGACTGCTGGCCCCGTTAGCGGGTCGGAATGACTTTGCGGTACGGCGCTACTTTGGTTCACCTTGCCTGCCGGCCATGTCCACTGCCTCTTCCTTCTCCGATGCCGAATGGGCGCAGCAGCTGGCGGCCGAGCGGGCCCGGCGCGAGCAGGCCGAAGCCGAGGTAGCCGAGTTGCGCGCCCGCCTGGCCGCGCGGGAACAGCCGCCCGCCGCACCCTTCCAAGCCCTGCATACCCAGGTTGGCGCGCTGGTGCACAACCTGCGCCTGGGCGTGGTGCTGGTCGATGGCACCGGAGCAATTCAGTACGTGAGCCCGCATTTCTGGCGCTTGTTTGGCCTGGAACCGGTAGCCGGGCCGCCGTTCAGCGAAGCGCAGTTGGCCATTGGCACCGCCTTCGCCGACCCCGAAGCCTTCCACACCCGCGCCTGGGCGCTGCACACCGCCGGCAAAACCGTGCTGGGCGAAGCCTTCCTGCTGCGCGATGGCCGGCGGCTGGTGCTTGATTACCTGGTGCTGGACGAGGCCGGCGCCGGCCGCCTCATCTGCTACCGCGACGTGAGCCGCGCGCACCGGCGCGAGCAGCGGCAGCGCCTGCTGGCCGCCGTGCCCGAGCAAAGCCCCAACCCCATTTTGCGCCTGGCCCCCGACGGTGAGCTGCTGTACGCCAACCCCGCCGCCGCGCCCCTGGTAGAGGCGCTGCGCGCTGCCCCGGCCGAGGTGCTGCCGCCGCTGCTGGCGCTGGCGCAGGCCGCGCAGCAGGCCCCCGGCCCCCGGGAGCTCGCCGTGGCCGGCCAATATTACCTCGCAACGGCCGCACCTGTGCCGGGCCAGGCAGCTACCACGCTCTACTTCAGCAATATCAACGACCGGCGGCTGGCCGAGGAGTGGCTCGGCCGCCAGCGCGTTTTCTACGAAAGCGTGCTGGAGCAGGTGCCTACTGCCGTGGCCGTGTTCGACGACGAGCACCGCTACCTGTTTCTGAACGCGGCCATTGAGCCCGACCCCGCCCTGCGGGCCTGGATGCTGGGCAAAACCAGCACCGAGGCCTGCGCCCGCCGCCAGCGCCCGCCCGCCGTGGCCCAGCAGCGCGCCGCCGCCTTTGCCGAGGTGATGCGCACCGGCCGCGAGGTGCAGTGGGAAGAATCGTTTCCGGCCGCCGACGGCACCGAGCGGCACGCCATGCTCTGGTACCGCCCGGTGCAGGGGCTGGCCGGTACGCGTCTGGTTATCAGTCTGGCCATCGACCTGACCGAGCGCAAGCGGGCCGAGCAGCAGGTGGTGCAGCAGCAGGAGTTCTACGAGTCCATTCTGAACCTGGTGCCCTTCGACGTGGCCGTGTTCGATGCCGAGCACCGCTTCCGGTTCGTGAACCCGGCCTCGGTGTCGGACCCGGAGGTGCGCCGGCAGATTATCGGCCTGACGAATGCCGAATACTTTGCCCTGCGCCAGGCCAAGCATCCCGAAATTGGCCTGCAGCGCGACCAGTACTTCGACCTGGCCGTGCGCACCCGCACCGACGTGACCTGGGAAGAAACCCGCACCGACCGCCGGGGCCGGCCTCAGCTGATGGTGCGCCACCTGCGCCCCGTGTTCGGGCCCGACGGCGCGCTGCGGCTGGTGGTGGGCTCGGGCATCGACATCACGGCCCGCTTCGTGGCCGAAAACCTGCAGCACAAAGTGCAGGAAATGCTGCGCGAGCAGGAAGCCTTCATCCGTCAGATTGTGGATGCGCTGCCCAACGTGCTGTATCTGGTGGAGCCGAAGGGGGGCATCTCGTTTTCGAACCGTTCCTTCAACGAGCGCATTATGGCCTCGACCCACTTGGCGACCGAGCTTCAGTCGGAAACCGTGGCGCGGGAGGTGGCCGACATGCGCGCCTTCAACCAGGACGTGCTGGATTCCGGCCAGGCCGAAATCCGCGAAATGCCCCTCACGCTGCGCACCGGCGAGCAGCTGTACTACCAGGTGTATAAGCAGCCGCTGCGCCGCGCCAACGGCCAGCTCGGCGTGCTCACCATCAGCACCGACATTACGGAGGTGAAGCGCGCCCGCCAGGCGCTGGAGCGCCGCGAAAAGCAGTACCACGACCTGGTACACTACTCGCAGGCCCTCATCTGCACCCACGATTTGCAGGGCACTATCCTGACCGTGAACCCCGCCATCGAGCAGCTGATGGGCGTGCCGGCCGCCGAGCTGGTGGGGCGCGACCTGCGCGAGCTGCTGCCGCCCGAGCACCGTGCCATTGTGCAGGCCTACCTCGATGGCGACGAAGCCAGCCTGCCCCAGCCCCGCGTCATCAGCGTGCTGACCCATGCCGGCGAGCGGCGCTATCTCAACTACTACACCTACCGCGTGACGGAGGAGGGCTACCCGCCCTACGTGGTGGCGTCGGGCTACGACGTGACGGCGGGCGTGCTGGCCCAGCGCGCGCTGCGACAGGCCAAGCAGGAAGCCGAAGACAACGCCCACGCCAAGGAAACTTTCCTGGCCCGCATGAGCCACGAAATCCGCACGCCGCTGAACGGGGTGCTGGGCATGGCCACGCTGCTGCACAAAACCCCGCTTTCGGGGCAGCAAACCGAGTATTTGAACGCCATGCAGCTGGCCGGCAACCACCTGCTCAGCCTGCTGAACGACGTGCTCGACATGGCCAAAATCGCGGCCCACCACCTGCAGCTCAACGTCGTGCCCTTCGACTTGGCTGAACTGCTGCGCGGCGTGGGCCAGACGGTGGCCGCCCTGGCCGCCGCCCAGGGCCTGACGCTGGAGGTGCGCACCCTGCCCGGCGGCCCGCACCGCGTGGCCGGCGATGCCTACCGCCTGCACCAAATCCTGCTCAATCTGCTCGCCAACGCCATCAAGTTCACCGAGCAGGGCCGCGTCGAGCTCGGGGCCGAGGTGCTGGCCGAAACGCCCGAAGCCCTCCATCTGCGCTTTTGGGTGGCCGATACCGGCATTGGCATTGCCCCCGCCGAGCAGGGCCACATCTTCGAAGCCTTCGCCCAGGCCAGCGCCGACACCAGCCGCCGCTTCGGCGGTACGGGCCTGGGCCTGGCCATCAGCCAGCAGCTGGTGGAGCAGATGGGCGGCACGCTGGCCCTGCGCAGCGCCCCGGGCCAGGGCAGCACCTTTTCGTTCGAGCTGCACCTGCCGCGCGCTGCCGGGGCCGTGGTCGCCGCGGGCAGCAATCTGGCCGAGGCTCAGCCCACGTTCGAGCGCCTGCGCGGCCTGCGCGTGCTGCTGGCCGAAGACAACTACCTCAACCAGTGGATTGCCCGCGTGGTGCTCGAACACTGGGGCGTGGAAGTGGAAGCCGTGAGCAACGGCACCGATGCCCTGGCCCAGCTAAGCGCGCACGACTTCGACGCGGCCATTCTCGACATCCGCATGCCCGGCCTGAGCGGGGTGGAGGTTACCACCGCCCTGCGCGCCCTGCCCGATGCCGCCCGCGCCGGCATTCCTATCATCGCCCTCACCGCCAACGCCTTCGAAACCGACCGCGAAGCCTACCTCGCCGCCGGCATGAATGCCTGCCTGGTGAAACCCTACGAGGAAGCCGACCTCTGCCAGCTCCTGCTGGACCTCACGGCCGATTAATTAAGCCATTTGCTCCTACAAACAGTCCATTCGTAGGAGAAAACAGCTTGATTGTACATGCAAACGGCCTGTTTGTAGGAGCAAACAGCTTGATTGTACATGCAAACGGTTCGATTGGATATGCAAATGGTCCATTCGTACATGCAAATGGAATAAGGTAGGGTGCGGGGCTTGCCCCCGCCCGTCGTTGAACGGCATCGTCAGAATGGCGCGAACGACGGGCGGGGGCAAGCCCCGCACCCTACAACCCATATTCCTCCAGCTTGCGGTATAGGGTCGTCAGGCCGATGCCCAGCCGCTTGGCCACGTCCGGCTTGTTGCCTTCCAGCTCGCCCATCAGCTTAGAAATATGCCGCGCCTCCAGCGCCCGCAGGCTTTCGTCGGCCGCATCGGCCCGGGGGCGCGCGGGCCGGCCCAGGGCGTGGAATTCATCCGGCAAATAATCTGCCGCCAGCATTTCCCCATTCGGAGCCAGGATGGCCGCGCGCTCGAGTACGTTTTTCAACTCGCGCACATTGCCGGGCCAGGGGTAGCGTTGGAGCAGGGCCAGGGCCTCAGGCGCGAGGCCGGGGAGGCGCTTGCTGAGGCGGGCGGCGAAGTGCTGGAGGAAATAATTGGCCAGGGGCGGCACGTCGGTGGGCCGGTCTTTGAGGCTGGGGACGAGGATGGTGAAGACCGAGAGGCGGTAATATAAATCGGGGCGGAAGCGGCCTTCGGCGGCTTCCTGCTTGAGGTTGCGGTTGGTGGCGGCTACTAGGCGGATGTTGACCTTGGTGGGCTTGGTGTCGCCGAGCTTGGTGAAGCTTTGGCTTTCGAGCACGCGCAGGAACTTGGCCTGCACGTTGAGCTCCAGCTCGCCGATTTCGTCCAGAAACAGGGTGCCGCCGTTGGCTTCTTCCAGCAGGCCCTTCTTGTCGGCCAGCGCGCCGGTGAAGGCGCCTTTCTTGTAGCCAAACAGCTCCGATTCGAGCAAATCTTTGGGGAAAGCGCTGCAATTGACGGCCACGAAGGCCTTGCCCTGCCGCCCGCTGGCCTGGTGGATGGCCTGGGCAAAGAGCTCCTTGCCGCTGCCGGTGGGGCCTTCGAGCAGCACGGTGCTGTCCGTCGGGGCCACTTGGCGGGCCAGCTGCTGCACGCGCCGCAGCTCGGGCGAGTCGCCAATCATCGACTCGAATCGGTACTGCTGGCCCACGCGGCGCTCCAGCTCCGTGACGCGCTGGCGGAGGCGGGCTTTTTCGGCGGCGCGGTCGACGACGACCACCAGCTGCTGCTCAAAATCGCCCTTGGTGAGGTAGTCGAACGCGCCGAGCTTCATGGCCTTCACGCCGTCGGGGATGGTGCCGAAGGCGGTGAGCAGCACCACTTCGGCATCGGGGGCGGTGGCTTTGAAGCGGGGCAGCAGGTCGACGCCGTTGGCATCGGGCAGCTTCACGTCGGAGAGCACGAGCAGGATGTCGGCGGCGTGTTGCTGGAGCAGTTCGAGGCCGCGGTGGGCGTCGGGGGCTTGCAGCACGGTGTAGCCTTCCAGCTCCAGCACCTGGGCCAGCAGCTGGCGCAAGCGCGCTTCGTCGTCGATGATGAGCAGGGTACCGGTGGGCATTAATTTTGGCCTTTTATGATTCTTAAGCTGTATTATAAAGGTAAAATACGTAGCTTGCCAGCATTATACACATCATTTTCTGTCATAAAAAAATGGATTTCATTCTCCGCAATCTTGAACGTCGAATCGAGCTTTTGGCAGCCCAAAATAAAAAGGCAGACCTCAGAGTTCATTATCAGGCAAAATATGAATATATGCTGGTTCTTGCTATGAGTTATTTGTGGAATAAGAATTTTGATTCACTAGGTGCAAATGAAAAGGAATATATATCTGCTGCTATTGTAAAACCATCTATAGGCTCAATTGTAGAAATTGCTAGAAAATTAGATATTCACAACGAATTGTTTTCAAACAAAAAACTTCAGAAATCCTTTGATAAGTACCCTTCATTAAGGAATGAAAAGCTCGGTCATGGTTTTACGTTTGAAGATGAAACCGATGAGCTTTTGGGGTCATTTGATGAATTGTATCAAGGGCTTCTGGAATCAGGCGTTTTTATTTTCTGTGAAAAACTAGAGCTTATTAATGTTATAGATATTGACTCAGATAATTCTACAGGGATAATATACAAACCAAATGGCGCGGATTATTTGCCATGGTCTTGCCCTAAAGGAGTCTATGGTTTTGATAAAATCGGCTTGTATGGCTTTACAGAAAGCAAAGGCTACTTCCGATTGTCTCCCTTTGTCTTCATTAATGATGAAGATGAATTCTATATATATTCTTCGATTCAAGAAAAACTTTCTGGACTTGCACGTTTTAATCGCCTTATTAAAACAGGACACATATTGAAAGAGGTTAAAGAATTTGTTAATATAGTTATCGATTTTGATGATAAAAAGAGAAGGTGCAGTAATGGGACTGTGCTAAATAATTTTACTAAGAATTATAAAAAATACATTGAAACAGGCGTAAAGCGTAAAATTAACAAGTTTTTAGTTTCAAATAAATCATCGGTTTTTGCTACTGTTTGGGGACATGGTGGTGTTGGGAAGACGGCTTCAATTCAAAGTGTTTGTGAAGATTTGGGCAACGTAGAGAATAAAAAATTCAACTACATAGTTTTCCTATCTGCTAAGGATAGACTTTACAATTATTACCAAGGGACTATAAATGAAATTGATGAGCGAGTTTCATCATTGGAGGACATAATTTTGTATACTAATGAAATCATGTTTTCTAAAAGCTCCTCTGAAGCTTTAGATATTATTGATTTTGATGGGCAATTGCTTCTTGTAATTGACGATTTTGAAACGTTTTCGCCTGAAGAAAAGGGTAAGATTCTTGATTTTATCAAACTGCTTAATATTAATCATCACAAAGTCATTATTACTACTCGTGCTGCAACCTTAATTCTGGGGGAAGAAATAAAGTCTAATGAGTTAGATGAACAAGAGATGATAAAATTTTTATTGGAGGTGATTGAGATTGAAGCGCCCCTAGTAAATATTGCTCAGATTCAGCATTACTTGGAGAAGGATTCGAACTACAAGAAGGTGCATGAAATGACTAGCGGAAGGCCGCTATTTATTTTTCAGTTTGCTGTACTATTAGCTCAGAAAGCACTTGCTGATGAAGTTATTAATATTGATATTAAATCAAGTTCAAATGCTGTTAAATTCCTGTATGATAGAATTTACGACTATTTGTCGCCTGTAGCACAGCATCTTTTTGTTGCAATGTGTCTGCTGGTTTCTTCGGATGATTTAACCAATGTTGTTGAAAAGCTCCAATATCTGGTTAACATGGAAGACCAGCAAGACGATTTTGATAACGGCATAAACGAACTGGTCAAGCTGAAAATAATCGAAATATTTGAGCAGAAATTTTTCAGAGTATATTCAAGAGAAATCTTGAAGTTCATGAATGAATATTTTCAGCAAAATATTCCCCAAGAAAAAGAAAAATTGACCTATCGTTTGTCATTGGTCGGTAGAGATAAAAAACTTGATAATGACCACGCATTGCTTATAAATGCAGATTCAAGTAGAATAACTGCGACCGAAGGCGAGGTTGTTTCCAAGTATCGTTATATCGTAAATCGAGAACAGACATCTTATTCAATAAAGCTTCAGGCTTTGCTGAACTTAGGAACTTACCTGTTTTCGACAAAAAATGATGCAGAAGGTGCGCTGCGTTTATTTGCAGACTACAAACAGATATTTGAAAACGACATTAAATTTACAAAGGCTTACGTTCAGTATTTATGGTCTGCTGACATTGATGATTCTCGTGATACTGCGATTAAACTAATTAAGTGGTACTTCTGGACTAAAAATGAGTTGTCCGACGATATGCGCTTACAGTTGAACAGTATGCTTGTGATGTATGAATCTATTGAGGTAGTGAATAGCAGGGAAAACCTTAAGGAAGAGAAGAGGTTTGATATGATAAGCATTGAGGAGTATAATGAAAAATATACTCAGCAAAAGATTGTGATGAATTCCATAGTCGCAAAAGCGGGTTCAAGATTGGTTGAAGTTCTTAACTCAGACCAAATATTGGAACTATCATCTGCTACTCGTACTCTAGTATTGGCGGGTCTAGTTCAATTGGTTGAGGTTTATATAAGATTAAATAGAAACACACAAGCCAGAGCCATTTGCAATAAGGTTATAGCTGTTTTGCCACAAAACTTTCACCAGCCATTCAAGTCAAAATTGAAGAAGCTAGATATGTATGAAAGAGTAACAGTATCTAGAAGGAACGATTCCGATTTTGCTTCTACTTTAAAAAATGCTTTAAAAAAAGAAGAAGACTAACTCCCCCGAATCTCATTCTTGATGTGCTCGACGAACTGGGCGAATTCGGGTTCGGCTTCGACGTTTTCGTGCCAGGCGAGGCCCATTTCGGCCAGGTTGTATTGGTGCTGGGGGCTGATGGTGGCGCCCGGCACGAGGGCCCCGGCCGCGTCGTGCTCGTAGCCGAGCAGCCAGAGGCGGTCGGCCAGGGCGGTGGTGGTCACGATGTCGTGCGAGACGATGATGACGGTGTTCAGCTCGTCCATGGTGGTGACTTCGACTATTATTCGTTTCACTTCGTCAATCATGGCCACGTCGAGGCCGGAGAAGGGCTCATCGAGCAGGATGAGGTGGTCGGAGCAGAGCAACTGCTGGGCGATGGCCGCCCGCTGGCGCTGTCCGCCCGAGAGCAGGGCCGGGTACTTGCGCCGGTGAGGGGCCAGGCCGAAGCGTTCGAGGTAGGCGTCGACGTGCTGGCGGGCGTCGGCGGGGGCGTGCTTGCGCTGGGCGGCCACCAGCAGGTTGTCGTGCAGGGTGCGGTGGTCGAAGAGGGGGTAGCGCTGCTGCACGAAGCCCACCATGCCGGGCGTGACGGGCTGCTGGGCGAGGCCCACTTCCACGGTGCCGGTGCCGGGGGCGATGAGGCCCGCCATGATGCGGCAAAGGACAGACTTGCCGATGCCCGAGCGGCCGTAGAAGCCCACGACCTGGCCCTGCTGCATATTGGGCCGGGTCACGTCGAGGACCTGGGCGTTGATGTCGCGCAGGATTTGCTCGTTGTTGAGGGTGATGGAGACGTTGTTGAGCGTCAGGATGGGGTCGCGGTAGGCGTAGGTGTGGGCAGTCATGGGAGTTCTCGCGTTCGCCTCACCCCCCGGCCCCCTCTCCCAAGGGAGAGGGGGAGCCACGGCAGCGCGGGCAATCTGCTTGGATTTGAAAGAAAAATTTGAAGTCGGCTGGCTCCCCTCTCCCTTGGGAGAGGGGTCGGGGGTGAGGCGTCCGTTAGGCAACCCCCAGCGCCGAATAAGGAAAAAACACCCGCCGTAGCAGCACAAACACATAGTCCTGTAGCGCGCCCGTGGCCAGAATCACCAACTGAATAGCCAGCACCCCATCAAGGTGCAGGTAGCGGTTCTGCTTGTACAGCAGCAGGCCAATGCCACCTTCGGACTGATAGAGCGTTTCCACCAACGTAATCATGGTCCAGATGATGGCGAAGTTCTGGCGCACGACTTCGAGCATCTCGTCGAGCTTGCCCAGTACCACGACTTCGTAGAAGCTGCGCCACTCGCTCATGCCCAGCGTGCGGGCGTGGTCCATCTCCTCCTGCGTGGTCGTGAGAATCACGCTCGTCATGCCCGTGACCAGGTACACGGTAGCGCCGAAAATGAGCACCGAAAGCTTCACCTGGTGGCCCGAGCTCACCATCAGGGCCATGAAGAAGGTCAGGCCCGTGAGGGTGAGGTAGCGCATCTTGGAGGCCGCGTAGGCGATGGGCCGGAAGAAGGGCAGCGCCGTCAGGTACGATATCAGCAGCGCCAGCACCGTGGCCACGGCCAGCGCTTGCAGGGCCGTGCTCATGCTGGCCCACAGCTCCTGAATTAGCCCCTGCGTGGTGATGAGGTCGCCAAGGGAGCGGACGACCTCGCCCAAGCTGGGGAAGAGCTGCATGGGATAAAACAGCCACAGTAGTAGCAATAGGGCCACTTGGGCCACCACCATGGTGGTGAATACAAGGCGGCGCGGCTGGGCGTTGGGGGCGAAAAGAGATTTCATGTTTTCAGTTGAGAAAAACCAGAACGTCATGCTGAGCGCAGTCGAAGCATCTCTACCGCTTCGTTGCAGCGGCATTGATTGCTGCTGCGGTAGAGATGCTTCGACTGCGCTCAGCATGACCGTTCTTTTTCATTTCGGGCAAAAGGCTTAATTGCCCAGTACCACTTCCACGCGGCGGTTTTTGGCTTTGCCATCGGGGGTGGCGTTGCTGGCTACCGGTTCGGTGGCGCCGTGGGCGTACACCTGCACGCGGCCGTCGGGGAAGGCACTGTGGCTCTTGGTTTCGAGCCAGTGCTGCACGGCCATGGCGCGGTCCTCGCTCAGCTGCTGGTTTTTGCTGGGGTCGCCGGTGTTGTCGGTGTGGCCGTGCACGGCCACTTTCAGGCGGCCGGCCACCACGAGGTCGTTGAAGAGTTGGTTCAGGTCGCGCTCGGCGGCGGGGGTGAAGCTGCTCTGGCCGCTGTTGAATTCGATGTTCCAGGCGCGTTTGCTCACATTCTGGCGGATTTCGTCGCCGGCAGCAAACTGCTGCGTTTCGGCCGGGGCCACGGCTTTGCCTTTGTACTGCTGCTGAAGTTGCTGTAGGGGCTTCAGGTCCAGCATTTCGGTCAGGGGTACGTAGCTGGGCAGCTCTTTGGGGTAAAGCTTGCTCTGCACGTCGCCGAAGGTTTTGTACACGGCGGCGTAGATGTTGGTGCCGCCTTCATCGAGGCCGAACAAATTCAGGTTGTCGCTGAAATTGAAGGCTTTGCTGCCGCCAAGCTCCACTACGTCGCCATTGCGGTCGGCTTCGCTCACGCCTTTGTAATACTTCAGCCAGTAGGCACCAGGCTTGTCCTGGTCGCCGTACACGGTGGCCGAGATATCGGCGGCGCGGGTCAGGGCTTCGGGGTGACTTTTCACCTGGTCGCCGGCCACGGCGAAGGCCGTCATCAAACCAAGTACTTCCTTGGGGTGGGCGTCGTACCAGCGCTTGGTGGTGACCATGATGTTGGGCATCTGGTTGGAGTAGTCTTTGGTGCTCACGATGTTGACGAGGCCGCCGCGCTGTTTGGCAATGTTCACGTCGCCGGGCGTCCAGGTAGCCACGGCGTCGGCTACCACGTCCACTTTCACGCCGGTGTTCTTGCCGTTTACCACTTTGGTGCGGGCTTCCGGCTTGCCGAGGATGTACTTCTCGGCCGCCACTAGAAAGTCGCTGGCCGACATGAAGTTCACAGCTTCGGGGTCGTAAGTGGTTTCGTCAGGGTTGACTTTCAGGCCGTTGTCGGCGCACCATTTCAGGGCGATGTTCTGGTCGCCGTCGCGCAGGTAACAGGCTATGGTTTTGCCAAGGGCGGTTTTGGGGTTATCCAGCCATTCTTTCGGGCCCATCAGCTTGTCTTCGCCGAAGGATTTACCCACCGAGTAGGGGATGATTTGCAATTGTGTGCCGGCCTTCTTCAGCTCCGTCTGCACGGCCGAGAAGCCGGGCAGGCCGTCGCCCATAATGCTCACAATCAGGCCCGGCGTTTCGGGCTTGCTTTGCAGGTCGAGGGCGTTTTTCACTAGGTCGGCCTGCATCTTGCTCACGTCGTCCTGCCGCACAATCTGCATGTCCAGCCCGTTGGCCGCCGCCGCCGAGCCCATGGTGGAGCGGGGCCCGCCGTTGGCCAGCATGCCAGCCATCTGGCTGTTCCAGGCCATTACTTCCCACACAATGGGCGTGCCCTTATCGGCCGGGGCAGTGCCGGGCATGGGGGCCAGCGGCACCACGATGTTGGCCCGGTTGCCGCCGGTGGCCGTGGGCAGCTCAATTGAGTTGAGCAACACCGACTGCGTGTCGGCTTTCTTAAAGACAGCCCCACTGGAAACCAGCTTGTTGATGCCGAAGTACAGGACGGCCACCAGAATGAGGCCAATTAAAACTTTACCGCGTGTGGTCATGGCATTGGTTGGATGTAGCGCGGACTTTTAGTCCGCGCCCGCGTCCAAAGCGCGAATTTTGTTATTGAAAAAGAGAAGTTTAGCGGCTGGCCCGGTGGCGAGTGTGCGCCAGCAGCGGAGCGGCGGGTTTCGGCTGCTTCTGCTGTGCCACCAGCTGTACATGTTGCTGCGGTGGCACCTTAGCCGTCGACTCGCGGGCTACAAAGTCCGCGCTACTGAGGCAGGCGCAGGCCAGCAAAAAGCTAGTCAAGCAGGCTAGAGTAGGCATCATCGGAGGCTTTTTTAGTGGCGTTGAGGGTTTGGGGCTGTTGCGGCTTTTCGTTCAGCACGGCGTTGAAGTCGCCTTTCTGATACTTTTCCAGCAGGCGCTGGCCTTTCTCGCTCATCACGCCGTTCTGGATGTCCATTTCCTTGACGAACTCCTGCGAGTAGCGCATGGCCTGCTTAATCTGGCCCAGCTGCTGGGCCATGTCCTGGGCCACGCGGTCGGTGGCCAGGTCGAAGAAGTACTTCTTGTCGGGGTCGCCGCGCAAGATGTTCATGGCCGCGCGCATGCCCGAGCTGGTGCGCTTTACGAGCGTGTATTCATCTTTCAGCAGGTTGACTTTGAACTTGCTGCCGTCAATCTGACGCAGGGCAGCCTTCAGAATCTGGCGCATTACCACCGTCACGTTGGCCGTGGTGGTGGCCATCGGCATCAGGCGCTGGTTGTATTCTTCGAGCTGGGCGGCGCGCATGGCGTAGCTCTCGGCCATGTCCTTCTCGTTCTGGCGGGTGGCGGCGCTGGCCAGGCTCAGGTATTCCTGCATCTGGGCGGTGTTGGCGGCCAGCTTGCGCTTCACCAGCTCGTGCGCGCCCTCAATGTTGGTGACTTCGGCGTCCATCTTCCGCGCCTCCTTTTCGGTGTTGCGGATGTAGTCTTCCATGATGCCGATGGGGTCGGTGTTCACGAAAATGCCGGCTGCCGTGCGCAGAATACGCTGCCCGGCATACCACAGCCCGGCGTGAATGCGCTTATTCGTGGCCAGCAAAAACAGCACGAACAGCGTGCCCAGGCCAATGCCCAGCTTCACGGTGTCGAACACCATGTCGACCAGGAAGGGCAAAATCACGCCCCAGTAGTACACGGCCGCGCCGGCCAGGCCCAGCAGCACCACGCGGCCGGCCATTTTCTCCGGCTGTTGCCACTTGGGCAGCTCGGACGATTCGGAATTGAAAGAAGGGAGAGTATTCATGGCGTAAAAGGTTGGAGATGGTTAGCGGGAAGGGGTTGGTGTCAGGAAAGATTGAGTGGCTTGCCGGTGGGCCTGCAGCTCGGCCGCGGCCGCCGCGTGGGCCAGTTCGTAGGAGGCTAGCGCGGCCTGCGTTTTCTGGCGTTCAGCCTGCGCCTGCTGCTGGAGGTCGGTTAGCTGCTGGCGCTTTGCGGCGAGCTGCTCCGTCAGGGCGGCTACTTCGCTTTGCAGTTGGCTTTCCTGTTTCAGCAGCTGCACCAGCGGGCTGGGCGGGCCTTGCGGGTTGGCGCTTTCGCCCAGCTTTTCGCGGTGGCGCTGCTGCACCTGGGCGCGGTCGTCGGCCAGCTTCTGCTGCAGCGTATCAGCTGAGGCCAGCAGGGCGGGCAGGTCGGTGCTGGTGAGGGCGGAAAAGGCGTTGAAAGCCGTCTGGTAGAGCAGCGGGCCGCTGAGGCCGCTGCCGCCCATGCTGTTCACCATTTTGGTGTAAGTGCCGAAATCTTTGCCGTCGCTGGCCAGCAGGCCGGCAATGTGGTCGCGGTGGCGCTGCTCGGGCTGCGTGGGTTGCGGGCCAGTTCCAGCAGTGGGCAGCGGGGCCGGTGCGGGAGCCGACGCGGCGGGCGCTATCGGCGCAGTAGCTGCGCCGTCTTCTTCCACGAAGAAGCCTTTGGCGGCTTTGGTGAGATTTTCGAGAATGGCCATGAGCAGCAGATTGTTGGTGACTGCCACCCAATGCCAAGACCAGTGCCGATTTGGAAATTATTCCGGCGATAATGTGCTATTGTCTGATTTTTAGCTGATTAATAAAAAATCCCCGCCGAGCGCAAGGCCCAACGGGGATGAATTTTTCCAAAATGGAAAGGCTGTTTTTTCAATTCAATAAGAACAGGCTAAAAACAGAACGTCATGCTGAGCTTGTCGAAGCATCTCTACCGCTATAGTAAATGAATTACTTGCACTGTAGAGATGCTTCGCTGCGCTCTGCATGACGTTCAACCGTTAAAAATCATCCTGCTAAATCCCCAGCGCAAACATGTCCACGGCTGCTTTCAGTGACGATTGCCGGATAATCAGGTCGCCGGAAATCACGAACGTGCGGGGCTGAAACTGCTCCTTCAGGTGCAGCTGCTCCAGGATGAGGCGAGCGGCCTGCTGGCCGATGCGGTAGGGGTGGAGGTCGACGGTGGTGAGGCCGGGCTCAATCATCGCGGCCATAAACTCGTCGCCGAAACCCACCACGGCCACATCCTGCGGCACGCGCACGTGGCGCTTTTTCAGGGCCACCAGCAAGTCGAAGGCGTTGGTATAGTTGATGGCGAAGATGGCATCAGGCGGTTCGGGCAGGGCCAACCAGGCATCGAGCGCCGCTTCGGCCTGGGCGGTCTGGAACTCGATGTGCACTTCGTATTCAGGCCGCAGGGGCATGTTGTAGCGTTTCAGGGCGCTTTGGTAGCCCGCCAAACGATTGCGGCTGATGAGCAGCGACTCGGGCCCGGCCAGGATGGCAATGCGCTGCGCCCCCTGTTGAATGAGGTGCTCGGTAATGTTAAACGCCCCGTTCCAGTCGTCCAGAATCACCTTGGCGCTGTCCACGGCGTTGCTCACGCGGTCGAAATGCACCACCGGAATGCCCCGGCAGGCGCTTGATTGTACGTGGTCGAAATTCTCGGTTTCGCGCGAGTGGCAAATGAGCAGGCCATCAACCTGGCTGGCTACCAGCGCCTGCACGTTGCTCACCTCGGTGCGATACGACTCCTTCGATTGGGTAATCATCACGCGGTAGCCCGCCTCATTGGCCACTTCCTGAATGCCGCTGACCACGGTGGCAAAAAACGGGCGCTCAATGTCCGGAATCAGCACGCCCAGGGTGTGGGTTTCGCGGCTCTTGAGGCTCTGGGCCAGTAGGTTGGGCTGGTAGTCGAGCTGGCGGGCCGCGTCGAGAATGGCCTGGCGGGTGGTAGGGCTGATGTCAGTGTGCCCGTTCAGCGCCCGCGACACCGTGGACGAAGCCACTCCCACCGCCTTGGCCACATCGCCGATAGTGGTTTGGGCCCGGCGGCGTTCGGGCGCGGGGCCAGGTTTCTCCTCCGTGAAGTGGTAGTCGCAGGCTTTGCACAGGTAACGCTGGCGGCCCCGCACGAAACCTGCTTTCAACACCGAATCCGGCTTTTGGCACTTAACGCAGGTAATCATGGTAAATTGAATTTAATTGATAAATCTGCTGGTCTAAACCGTTGGGTCAATTCCAAAGGTGAGTACTTACTCAAAAGTAAGAATAAAATTTATTTTTAATCCACTTGGATAAAAAGTTTTCTATCGGCAACGTTTCCGGAAACGTTGCCGATAGTTTTTGTTGAAAATTATTGATTTTGGGCACTTTTTGCGGTATACAACTATGCGGAACATGCTTTACTTTCGATAACAAGTTCGGCGAATGAGTCAGCAAGGCCTTTTGTGCTTCTCTATCACATCAACCGGATGCCAGGAATCTGAAATTGGATTTTTTGTAAAAAACCCTGTTCCATGCTGCACACCATGCGCTGGTTTGGTCCCCACGACCCCGTTTCGCTTTTTGATATCCGGCAGGCCGGCTGCGCAGGCGTGGTAACGGCCCTGCATCAATTGCCGGTGGGAGTGGAGTGGCCGGTGGCCGAAATTCAGGCCCGCCAGCAGCTTATTGCGGCCGATAATGCCACCCACGCGCCCCTGCACTGGGCCGTGGTGGAAAGCCTGCCCGTGCACGAGGCCATTAAGAAAGGCCTGCCTGAGCGCGAGCAATACATTGCCAACTACCAGGCCTCGTTGCGCAACCTGGCGGCCTGCGGCGTGCGCACGGTGTGCTACAACTTCATGCCGGTGCTCGATTGGTCGCGTACCAACGTGCGCTTCGAAATGCCCGACGGCTCGCGCGCCCTGCGCTTTGTGTGGCAGGATTTCGCAGTATTCGACCTGTGCATCCTCAAGCGGCCCGGTGCCGAAGCCGCCTACGAGCCTGCCGTGGCCGAGGCCGCCCGCCAGCAGTTTGCCGCCATGAGCCCGGCCGCAATCGCTGACCTGAGCAACACGGTGCTGCTGGGCCTGCCGGGCTCGGAAGAAGCGTTTGAGCTGGCCGGCTTCCAGCAGCTGCTCGATGAGTACGCTGATATTGATGCGGCCGCGCTGCGGGCCAACCTGCACTACTTTATACAACAAGTGGCCCCGGTGGCCCAGGAAGTGGGCGTGAACCTCTGCATTCACCCCGACGACCCGCCGTATCCGCTGCTGGGCCTGCCTCGGGTGATGAGCACCGGCGACGACATTGCCGCCCTGCTGGCTGCTTGTGAGGTGCCGGCCAACGGCCTCACGTTCTGCACCGGCTCGCTGGGCGTGCGGGTGGATAACGACCTGCCGACGCTGGCCCGGCAGTTTGGCCCGCGCATTCATTTCGTGCACCTGCGCGCCACTAAGCGCGAGGACAACCCGCGCAACTTCCACGAAGCCGACCACCTGGCCGGCGACGTGGACATGTACGCCGTGGTGCGCGAACTGCTGCTGGAAGAGCAGCGCCGCGCCGCCGCCGGCCAAGTCGATAGCACCTTGCCCATGCGTCCCGACCACGGCCACCAGATGCTCGACGACCTGAAAAAGACGACTTACCCGGGTTACTCCGCCATCGGCCGCCTGCGCGGCCTGGCCGAGCTGCGCGGCCTTGAATACGCCATCGGCCGCGAGCTGGCGGCTGTTAGCTAGCTGACAGCTAATAGCTATTAGCTAACAACTTACAATCTAAATCCCCCCAATCGAATGCCTTTTCGCCTGCTCCTGCTTACGCTGCTGATGGTTGCCGCCGCGCCCCTTTGCCGGGCCGACGACGGCTACCGACTGTGGCTGAAGTACGACCTCGTGGCCGATGCTGGCCAGCGGGCGCAGTACCGCGCGGCAGCGCAACACATTGCTTTTGAGGGAAAAGATGCCGTGCTGCAAACGGCCGCTACGGAGCTGCAGCGCGGGTTGCAGGGCCTGCTGGGCCAGCCGGTGCCAGTGTTGGCGAAGGCTGCCGCCGGGAGCACGAAACACGGAATTCTGCTTGAAATAGCGCCACCCACAAACGTTTCCGGTAGCGCCCAAACGGTGCTGGAAAGCTACCGGATTTTCTCCCGCGGCGCGCAGCTGGTGGTGGCCGGTGGGAGCGGGGCGGGCGTGATATACGGCGTGTTTGCGCTGCTGCGGCAGGTGCAGACGGGCCAACCGCTGGCCGGCCTGAACGTGAGCAGCCGCCCGCGCATTCAGTACCGCTTGCTTAATCATTGGGATAACCCCAACGGCACGGTGGAGCGCGGCTACGCGGGCTCCAGCATCTGGAAGTGGAACGAGCTGCCCCAGCGCCTCGACCCGCGCTACACCGATTATGCCCGCGCCAATGCCTCGATTGGGCTGAATGGCGTGGCCATTAATAACGTGAATGCCAGCGCGCGCTACCTCACGGCCGAATACCTGCAGAAAGTAAAGGCGCTGGCGGGCGTGTTTCGGCCTTATGGCATCCGGGTGTATCTGTCGGTTTTCTGGGCCGCGCCCAAGGTGATTGGCGGGCTGAAAACCGCCGACCCGCTCGACCCGCAGGTGAAGCAGTGGTGGGCGGCCAAGTCGGAGGAGATTTACCAGGCCATTCCCGATTTCGGCGGCTTTCTGGTGAAGGCCAACTCGGAGGGCGAGCCCGGCCCGCAGGACTACGGCCGCACCCATGCCGACGGCGCCAACATGCTGGCCGCCGCCCTGGGCACCCACGACGGCATCGTAATGTGGCGCGCCTTCGTGTACAAAGCCGGCAGCGGCGACCGGTTCAAGCAGGCCTACGAGGATTTTAAGCTGCTCGACGGGCAGTTTGCGCCCCGCGTGCTGGTGCAGGTGAAGAACGGCCCTATTGATTTTCAGGCCCGCGAGCCCTTCCACCCGCTGTTTGGAGCCATGCCCAAAACGCCGCTGGTGCTGGAAGTGCAGCTCACGCAGGAATACCTGGGCATGGCCACGCACTGGGTGTACCTGGCCCCGCTGTTCAAGGAATGCCTCGACTCGGACACGCAAACCAAGGGCCCCGGCTCGACGGTGGCGAAAGTGGTGGACGGCAGCCTCGACCAGCACCGCATCAGCGGCATCGCGGGCGTGGCCAACATCGGCACCGACCGCAACTGGACCGGCCACCCCATGGCCCAGGCCAACTGGTATGCCTTTGGCCGCCTGGCCTGGGACTACACGCTGACTGCCAAAGCTATTGCCACTGAGTGGACCAAAATGACGCTGACCCGCGAACCGCAGGCGGTGGCCACCATCGTGGAAGTGATGGATAAGTCGCGCGACATCTACGTGCGCTACACCACGCCGCTGGGTCTGCATCACATTATGGGTCAGAACATTCACTACGGCCCCGAGCCCTGGCTGGCCGACGCCGGCCGCCCCGACTGGACAGCCGTGTATTACCACAAGGCCGACTCCGCGGGCCTGGGTTTCGACCGCACCGCCAAAGGCTCGAATGCACTGGCGCTGTATTCGCCGGGCGTGCAGAAGGAGTGGGGCGACGCCAAAACCACCCCGCTCAACTACCTGCTCTGGTTCCACCACGTGGGCTGGCGGCAGCCGCTGCCCACCGGCCGCACCCTCTGGAACGAGCTGGTGACGCGCTACTACACCGGCGCCGATTCGGTGGCCTGGATGCAGCGGCGCTGGGCCACGGTGCAGCCGAAGGTTGATGCCGCGCTATTCGCCGACGTGGCGGCGCGGCTGCAAATCCAGCAGCGCGAGGCCGTGTGGTGGCGCGATGCCTGCGTGCTCTACTTCCAGACGTTCTCGAAGCAGCCCATTCCCAAGCCCTTTGTGCCGCCCACCCGCACGCTGGCCGAAGTGAAAACGCTGGTCGACCTCTATCAACTCAAATAATTCCGCCGCTTCCCAACCTGCTATTGATATGAACCCGACAACTTACTCCAACGGTTCGGCTGCCGCTGTGCTGGCCCCGCAGGCCGCACCGGCCAACGTGTTTTCGCTCGAGGGCCAGCTGGCCCTCGTCACGGGCGGCGGCACCGGCATCGGGCTCGAAATTGCCCGCTGCATGGCCACGGCCGGCGCCACGGTCATCATCACAGGGCGGCGCGAGGAAGTGCTGCGCAGTGCGGTGGCCGAGCTGGGCGAGGCCGTGCACTACGTGGTGAACGACGTGACCGACCTGGGCGCAATTGATGGGCTGGTAGCCGAGGTGGAGGCCACCTACGGCCCGCTCGACATTCTGGTGAATAACGCCGGCATCAACCTGAAAAAACCCGCGCTGGAGGTTTCCGATGAAGAATTCAGCCGCATTCTGCACACCAACCTGCACTCGGTGTTTGCCCTCACGCGGGCCTGCGCCAGCCGCATGCTGCCCCGCGGCAAGGGCGTTATCCTGATGATTTCGTCGATGGCCGCCTACTACGGCATCGACCGCGTGGTGGCCTACGCGGCCTCCAAGTCGGCGGTGGAGGGCATGGTGAAGGTGCTGGCCTCCGAATTTTCGGCCCACGGCGTGCGCGTGAATGCCATCGCGCCGGGCTTCATCGAAACGGCCATGAGCCGGACGGCCATGAACTCGGACCCCGACCGCCGCGACCGCGCCATGCGCCGCACGCCCATGGGCAAGTTCGGCCAGCCCGCCGACATCGGCCACGCGGCCGTGTTCCTGGCCTCCGAGGCCGCCCGCTACATCACCGGCGCTTCGCTGCCCGTGGATGGCGGCAACTCCATCGGCTTCTGATTTTTTAGTTGTTCGTTGCTGGTTGTCTGTTGTTAAGTGCTGGTTGTTAATGAATTGAAGTGCAAAGCCAACAGCGAATAATCAACACATAATAACTAACAACTGACAACCAACAACTGACAACCAACAACTCAACCTACATCCCACCACCAAACCCACTCATAGTCATGCGAGTACCTTTATCTGTCATTGCGCCCCGGCCCTCGCGGCCCTGGGCACCACTCCTGGGCACGGTGCTGCTCGCGGGCGCGCTGCTGCCATCGGCAGCGCTGGCCCAAACGGGCCGCACGGTGTCGGGCACCGTCACGTCGGACACCGGCGAAGGCTTGCCCGGCGTTACGGTTATTGTGAAGGGTACCACCGTGGGTGCCACTACCAACGTGAACGGCGAGTACTCGCTGGCCGTGCCCGAAGGCGCGAGCACGCTGGTAATCAGCTCGATTGGTTTTGAGAAGAAGGAGGTGCCGGTAGGTAGCAGTGGCCGCGTGGACGTGCGCCTGGCCGCTGAAGCGCAGGCCCTGAACGAGGTGCAGGTGGTGGGCTACGGCGTGCAGAAGAAAAGTCAGGTAACGGGGGCCATCTCATCGGTTGATGAAAAGATGCTGCGCGACGTGCCGGTGGCCAACGTGGGCCAGGCCCTGCAGGGCCGCGCGGCGGGCATCACCATTTCGAGCAACGGCACCTCGCCGGGGCAGGCACCCACCATTCGCATCCGGGGCAACCGCTCGCTGTCGGGCTCCAACGACCCGCTGCTGGTGGTGGACGGCGTGCCTTACGACGGCAGCCTCAACGACCTGAACCCCGATGATTTGTCGGGCGTGGAAGTGCTGAAGGATGCCTCTTCGACCGCCATTTACGGCGCGCGCGGGGCCAACGGCGTGATTCTCATCACCACCCGCCGGGGCAAGGCCGGCGCGCCCAAAGCCACCTACAGCGGCTACTACGGCGTGAAGCAGGCCTACGGCAAGTTCGACATTCAGAACGGCCAGCAGTACTACAACTACAAGCTCGAAGCCTACCGGGCGGGCTCGGCCACCGGCGTGTACGACCCGGCCTCGCCCACCTTCCTGACCACCGACGAACGCAACAACTACGCGGCCGGCATCACCACCGACTACCAGAGCCAACTGTTGCAGAAGGGCCACATTCAGAACCACTCGCTGGGCCTGAGCGGCGGCACCGAAGCCACCCAGTACTCGGCTTCGCTGGGCTACTACGACGAAACCGGCATCGTGCCGGTGCAGCGTTTCGAGCGCTACTCGCTGCGCGGCACGCTCGACCAGAAAATCGGCGACCGGGTGAAAGTCGGATTCAACACCCTGAACACCTTTAGCGACGAGAAAGACCCCAACGTCAACGTCCTCAACCAGATTATCACCACCAGCCCCCTGGCTTCGGCCTACGGGCCCGATGGCCAGCTGGTGCTGTACCCCAACGGCGACAACGCCGGCTCGAACCCGCTGACGCTGTACGTGCCCGACGCGCACCTCGACCGCCGTCGCCGCCTGCGCACCTTCAACAGCCTGTACGGGCAGGTGAACATTCTAAAAGGGCTGGATTATCGCCTGAACGTGGGCCTCGATGGCCGCACCCAGGCCGACGACAGCTTCTATGCTTCCATCACGCCGCAGCAGGGCGGGGGCGTGAACGCGGCCGCCGCGGCGTCGTCCATCGCCTACAACCTGCTGGCCGAGAACATTCTGACGTATAACCGCACGTTTGCCGACAAGCACGACCTGAACGTGACGGCCCTCTATAGCCGCCAGACTTACCACGCCGACGGCTTCCGCGGCGCGGTGCAAAACACGCTGGCCAACTACCAGCTCGATACCAACCTGGGGGCCGGCATGCCGACGGCGGTGTCGAACTCGACGCAGCCCATCGACTGGGCGCTGGAATCGTACATGGCGCGCATCAACTACTCGTTCGATAACCGCTACTCGCTCACGCTGACGTCGCGCATCGACGGGTCGTCGCGCCTCGCGCCGGGCAACAAGTACAAGCAGTTCCCCTCGGCCGCCGTGGCCTGGAACCTGGCCAACGAAAACTTCTTGAAAGACCAGAGCTGGCTGAGCGTGCTGAAGCTGCGCGCCAGCCTGGGCCGGGTGGGCAGCACCGCCATCAACCCCTACCAGACCCAGGGCCAGTTGCTCACGGGCCTCGGCCAGGGCGCGTACAACTACGGCGCGACCGGCGCGGTGGGCGTGGTGCCGGGCAACATTCCGAACCCCGACCTGGGCTGGGAATACACCACCACCACCAACGTGGGCCTCGATTTTGGCCTGCTCGACAACCGCGTAACCGGTAGCGTCGAAGTGTACCAGCAGCGCACCAGCGACCTGCTGCTGCCCGACGCCCTGCCGGCGGCCAGCGGCTACACCTCGTTTGTGCGCAACGCGGGCCAGACCCAGAACCGCGGCATCGAGCTGTCGCTGACCACGGCCAACGTGCGCTCGGGCAACCCCAGCGGCTTCGAGTGGAACACCGACTGGAACTTCACCGTGAACCGCGAGAAGGTACTCGACCTGAACCTGTACACGGCCGAGGGTACTCCGCGCGACGACATTGGCAACCAGCGCTTTATTGGCCAGCCCCTCTACGTGATTTACGACTACCGCAAGCTGGGCATCTGGCAAACGGAGGAGGCCGACCTGGCCAAGAAGTATGGCTCGAAGCCCGGCCAGATTAAGGTGGAGGACGTGAACAAAGACGGCAAGATTGACGGCAGCGACCGCGTGGTGGTGGGCTCGCGCCAGCCCAAGTTTGAAGCCGGTCTCACCAACCGCTTCCGGTTCAAAGGCTTCGACATGACCATTGTGGCCCTTACCCGCGTGGGCGCCACGGTGGTCGACCCGTACTCCTTCGGCCCCAGCTACTACGCCACCAACACCGGCCGCCGCAACCAGCTGAACTTTGACTACTGGACGCCCACCAACCCCACCAACGAGTACCCGCGCCCCGACCAGAGCACCCGCCCCAACGAGTGGCCCACCTACGGCTCGACGCTGGGCTACCACAGCGGCACCTTCATCAAGGTGCGCAGCATCGACCTGGGCTATACCATTCCGGCCGCCTGGGCCAAGTCGGCCTTCATGAGCTCGGCGCGCATCTACCTGCAAATTCAGAACCCCCTTATCTGGGCGCAGGATGCGTACTTCCAGCGCAACAAGGCCATCGACCCCGACGCGCTGTCGTACTCGTCGCGCTTCGACACCACCAATGGCACGGCCGCGGCCAACATCGGGTTCCAGGGCGGCAGCAACTACCCCGTCACGCGGTCCTTCATCGCCGGCATCAACCTGGGCTTTTAAGTCAATTATTTAGTTGTTAGTTGCTGGTTGTCAGTTGTTCGTCTTAAGATGAAATTGGGTGTTCCTGACAACTGACAACCAGCAACTGACAGCTAAAACCCTCCCCACCATTCAACTTTTCAGCGCCTCGCGCTCCTTTGAGATGAAAAAAATACTTATCGCTTCGCTCGGAACGGCCCTGCTGCTGTCGGCGACGAGCTGCAACAAAAACTTTCTGGACGAAACCCCGCAGTCGGTCCTCACGCCGGCCTTCCTGCAAACGCCGCAGGGCGTGGAGGCGGGCGTGACGGGCGTGTATTCGGGCCTGCGCCAGATTTACGGCAACGACTCGGGCTTCTTCACCACCGAAGCCGGCACCGACCTGTTCACGACCGGCATTTCGGCCAGCAGCGGCCTGAGCGACTACGACAACACGGCCCTTACGCCCCTCAACGACGGCTCGCACTCGTTTATCTGGAGCGTGTGCTACCAGCAGATTAACAACGCCAACGGCGTGCTGAAGTACGGCCCGGCGGCCACCGGCATTGCGCCGGCCCGCCTCACGCAGCTGCTGGCCGAAGCCAAGCTGCTGCGCGCCCAGTACTACTTCATTCTGGTGCAGGACTTTGGCGACGTGCCGCTGATGCTGGACTTCGTGGACTCGCCCACCAAGGACATCACCCGCGCCCCGATGGCCAGCGTGTACACCCAGATTGTGAAGGACCTGACCGAGGCCATGGCCACCATTGCCGACAAGCCCGCCCAGCCCGGCCGCGTGACGCGCGCCACGGCCCTGCACCTGCTCTCGAAAGTGTACCTGACCCGCGCCACGGCCATTCCGGCCGGTGCCACTGCCGACTACACGCTGGCGGCCCAATACGCCAAGGAGCTCATCGACACCCAGAGCCGCTACGGCGTGGCCCTGGAGGCCGACCCCGCCACGGTGTTTACTGAAGGCAACGAGAACGGCAAGGAAGTGCTGATGAACGCGCAGTTCAGCGGCGATGCCACCTTCAACCGCATCGACGGCTTCACCTTCGGGGGCGAGAACGTGGCGGGCTTCAACTTCCGCAGCCGCTACGACAAGCTGCCCAACATGGCGCGCGACATCGCCAACGGCCGGCCCTTCGCCCGCCACGTGCCCACGTACTTCCTGGAGAATTCCTTCATTCTGACCGATGCCAGCGGCAACGCGCTGGAAACCGGTGCCGCCCTGCGCACCACCGATACCCGCTACAGCAAGTGGTTCACGACGGTGTACCGCGTGAACTCACCCGGCGCCAACGCCGGTAGCGGCAGCTCCGTGGTAGGCGATACCGCCGCTTGGTACCCCGGCCGCCAGCTTTCGGCCGCTCGCCTGGCCCAGATTGCAGCCCGCAAGCCCGCGCCCTACGTGGTGATTCAGCCCAACCAATACACCACCGAGTACTTCCCCACGCTCAATAAGTTCGACTCGCGCAACCGCACGTCGGTGAACGGTTTTTCGACCCGCCCCAACATTGTGTACCGCCTGGCCGAAACCTACTTGGTAGCCGCCGAAGCCTACTTCTACCTGAACGACAAGGACAAGGCCCGCGACTACATCAACGTGGTGCGCCGCCGCGCCGCCGCCATCGGCAAAACCGCCCAGATGGAAATCACCAGCGCCCAGGTCACCCTCAACTTCATTCTGGATGAGCGGGCCCGCGAGCTCTGCGGCGAGTTCACCCGCTGGTACGACCTGAAGCGCACCGGCCAGCTGCTCGTGCGGGTGCGCAACACCGCCTACTCGCCGGCGCTGGTAACCCGCGCGGCCGGCACCGGCTTCACGGCCGGCGGCAACTACGGTTCGAATGCCGCCATCAACATCAAGGACTTCCACGTGCTGCGCCCCATTCCGCAAACGGAAATTGACCGCACCAGCGGCAAAATCACGCAGAACGCAGGATACTAACCTTCGCTAAACCGATATAGAAGAACGTCATGCTGAGCGTAGTCGAAGCATCTCGCTTGCAGCAGTAAACCATTCTGCTGCACCGATTGAGTTAGTTGAAGCACGCGAGATGCTTCGACTACGCTCAGCATGACAGTCTTATTTATTTCTCCCACTCCTTACCCCTTCCTTCTTGCAACCCAAACTCCTCCTGCTTTGCCTGATGCTGGCGCTGGCCTTCGCGGCCCGCGCGCAGCCGGTGGCGGGCAGCCTGCCGCGCCTGGTGAAGACCGGCCCGAGCACCCAATTACTAGTTGATGGCAAGCCCTACTTCGTGCTGGGCGGCGAGCTGGGTAACTCCACCGCCTCCAGCACGGCGTACATGCAGCCGGTGTGGCCCAAGCTGAAGGCCATGCACCTCAACACGGTGATTGCGCCGGTGTATTGGGAGCTGCTGGAACCGCAGGAAGGCAAGTTCGACTTCGCGCTGGTGGACGACCTGTTGCGCGACGCCCGCAAGCACCAAATGAAACTGGTGCTGCTCTGGTTCGGGGCCTGGAAAAACAGCATGTCGTGCTACGCCCCGGCCTGGGTGAAAACCGACCTGAAGCGCTTCCCCCGCGTGCAGGATGAGCAGGGCGTGCCGCAGGAAATCATGACGCCCTTCGAGCCCCGCAACCTAGAGGCCGACCGCAAAGCCTTCGGGCAGCTCATGCAGCACCTCAAGGCCACCGATGGGCAGCACACCGTCATCACGGTGCAGGTCGAAAACGAAATCGGCATGCTGCCCACCGCCCGCAGCTACGATGCGCAGGCTAACGCCGCTTTCCGGCAGCCAGTGCCGGCTGCGCTGCTCACTTATCTGCAACGCGAAAAGAAGAGCCTGAAACCCGAGTTCGCGGCCATCTGGCAGCGGCAGGGGGCCAAAACCAAGGGCACCTGGGAAGAAGTTTTCGGCAAGAGCCTGGCCACCGACGAGATTTTCATGGCCTGGTATTTCGCCGCCTACACCAACGCGGTGGCCGCCGCCGGCAAAGCCTCCTATCCGCTGCCCATGTACGTGAACGCGGCCCTGAACCGCTCCGGCGTGGCCCCCGGCAAGTACCCCAGCGCCGGCCCGCTGCCCCACGTAATGGACGTGTGGCTGGCCGCCGCCCCCAGCCTCGATTTACTGGCGCCCGATTTCTACAACCCCGATTTCCAGCACTGGTGCGACCTCTACACCCGGGGCGGCAACCCGCTGTTCATCCCCGAGCACCGTTTCGAAGACGGCGTGGATGCCAAGGCATTTTTCGCGCTCGGCCACTACAACTGCCTGGCGTTTTCGCCCTTCGCCATCGAAGGCAGCGACACGCTAAAGGCCGCGCCCATCGGCCGGGCCTACGACCTGCTGCAACAGGTGAGCCCGCTGCTGGGGCAATACCAGCCGGCCGGGCAGGTGCGGGGTTTCCTGCTGCAAAAAGACTCGGCCGCCAGCAGCTTCACACTAGGCAACTACCGCTTCACGGCGAAGCATGAGTTCACGCTGGGCTGGTCGCTGGGCGCAAAAAAGGCCACCTGGAACCCCGGCGGCGGCCTCATTATCGCCGTGGCACCCGACGAGTTTTATGTCGTCGGCACCGGCCTGGTCCTCACCGCCGAGCCTACTGCCAAAGGCCAGCGCGCCGGCTATATCAGCGTAGACGAAGGCCATTTTGAAAACGAAAAATGGGTGCCCGGCCGCCGCATGAACGGCGACCAGGACCACCAGGGCCGCCACGTGCGCGTACCCGGCGGCGAGTACGCCATTCAGCACGTCAAACTCTACACTTACTAATCTCCGATGCCTCGTCTGCCTATTCTGAGCTTGTCGCAAGAGCTGCCTTCGTGGGGCTGCCAGCCCGGCCGCGCGTTGCTGCTGGCCGCCGTGGCCGGGCTGCTGGCCGCCGCGCCAGCCACGGCCCAGGTGCGCCTGCCGAAGCTGGTGAGCAACGGCATGGTGCTGCAGCGCGACGCGCCGGTGCGCATCTGGGGCTGGGCGAAAGCGGGGGAGGAGGTCGCGGTGACGTTTCGGGCGAAAACCTACCGCGCCACCACCGGCCCCGATGGCCAGTGGCGCATCGCGCTGCCGGCCCAGCCCGCCGGCGGCCCTTACACCCTCGACATCAAGGCCAGCAATGCTATTGCGTTGAAGGATATTCTGGTGGGCGACGTGTGGCTGTGCTCGGGCCAGTCGAACATGGAAACGCCCATGAGCCGCCTGCGCGACAAATACCCCGACGTAATTGCCCAGGCCGCCAACCCGCAAATCCGGCAGTACGAGGTGCCGATGAGCTACGCCTTCACCGGCCCCCGAGCCGACCTGACCGGCGGCCAGTGGATTGCCGCCGACCCGCAGACCGTGCTAAAATTCTCCGGTGTGGCCTATTTCTTCGCCAAGGAAATCAACGCCAAATACCACGTCCCGGTCGGCATCATCAAGGATGCCGTGGGCGGCTCGCCGGCTGAAGCCTGGCTGAGCGCCGACGCGTTAAAGCAGTTTCCAAAGTACGAGCAGCAGGTGGCGCCCTACCGCGACAGCGCCGCCGTGGTCGGCATCAAGCAGAAGGAGCAGGCCGCCATCGGCAGCTGGTACCGCCAGCTGCACCAGGCCGATAAGGGCGAAGCGCCCGGCCAGATGCCCTGGTACGCCCCCACTTACGCGGCCAACGGCTGGAAAACCATGACGGTGCCCGGCTACTGGGCCGATGGCGAGCTGGGCGCGGTGAACGGCGTGGTGTGGTTCCGCAAGGAAGTGGAGGTGCCGGCCAGCATGGTGGGTAAGCCCGCCCGCCTGGAGCTGGGCACCCTTGTCGATGCTGACTCGACTTACATCAATGGCAAGCTGGTGGGCAGCACCGGCTACCAGTACCCGCCCCGCAAGTACGATTTCGGGCCGGAGGTATTGAAGCCCGGAAAGAATATCATTACCGTGCGCCTCATTAGCAACGGCGGGCGCGGCGGCTTCACGAAAGACAAGAAATATGAACTCACGGCCGGCGGCCAGACGCTGGATTTGCGCGGTCCCTGGCAGTACCAGCTGGGCGCGACGATGCCGCCCACGCCGGGCTCGACCACGTTTCAGTACCAGCCTGGCGGCTTGTTCAACGGCATGATTGCGCCGGTGCTGCCCTACGCCATCAAGGGCGTGCTCTGGTACCAGGGCGAATCGAACGCGGGCCGCACGGGCGATTACCAGGCCTTGTTCAACGGCATGATAACCGACTGGCGCCGGCAATTTCAGCAGCACAATCTGCCCTTTATCTACGCGCAGCTGCCCAATTTTATGGCTGCGAAAAAAGAGCCGGCGGAAAGCGGCTGGGCTGAAGTACGCGACGTGCAGCGGCGCGGGCTGGCGCTGCCCCGCACCGGCATGGCCGTGCTGCTCGACGTGGGCGAGTGGAACGACATTCACCCGCTCGATAAGCAGACGCCCGGCCACCGCCTGGCCCTGGCCGCCGGGAAAGTGGCCTACGGTGAGAGCAAGCTGGTCGCATCCGGCCCGCTGTACCAGTCCATGCAAACCGCTGGCAACAAAGTCACGCTGAGTTTCACCAGCATCGGCGGCGGCCTGGTGGCTAAGGGCGGGGGCGAGCTGAAAGGCTTCGCTGTGGCCGGGCCCGACAAGAAGTTCGTGTGGGCCCAGGCGAAGATTGAGGGCAACAAGGTGGTGGTCTGGAGCGAGCAGGTGGCTAAGCCCACCGTGGTGCGCTACGCCTGGGCCGACAACCCCGAAGGCGCCAACCTATATAACAAGGAGGGCCTGCCGGCCTCCACTTTCACCACGGCTGCTAATGCGCTTCTTTAAACTCTTTTATCGTTCCGGCGCGGGGCCTCACCCCCTGACCCCCTCTCCGGTGGAGAGGGGACACCGGACATGTGCGGACGTGTGTGAAAGTCGTCTGGCTTCCCCTCTCCACCGGAGAGGGGGCCGGGGGGTGAGGCGTCACGTCTGGTTGCTGGCCTTTTTATTCAGCGCCCAACCTGCGGCCGCCCAAACCAAGGCGCTTTTCCTCGACCCCACCAAACCCATCAACGCTCGCGTCAACGACCTCATCTCCAAACTGACTATCGAGGAGAAAGCTGACCAGATGATGTACAACAGCAAGGCCATCGAGCGGCTGGGCATTCCGGCCTACAACTGGTGGAACGAGGCCCTGCACGGCGTGGGCCGGGCCGGCGCGGCCACGGTATTCCCGCAGGCCATCGGGCTGGGCGCTACGTTTGATGCCGACCTGGCCAAGCGCGTGGCCACCGCCATTTCCGACGAAGCCCGTGCCTCCTACAACGCGGCCGTGGCCAAGGGCTACCACCAGCAGTACGGCGGCCTCACGTTCTGGACGCCCAACATCAACATCTTCCGCGACCCGCGCTGGGGCCGCGGCCAGGAAACCTACGGCGAAGACCCCACGCTCACCGGGCGCATGGGCGTGGCCTTCGTGCAGGGCCTGCAGGGCGACGACCCGCTGCATTTGAAAACTGCCGCCTGCGCCAAGCACTTCGCCGTGCACAGCGGCCCCGAAAAGCTACGCCACGAGTTCAACGCCCAGGCCACGCCCCAGGATTTGCAGGAAACCTACCTGCCGGCCTTCCACCAACTGGTCGATGCCAAAGTGGAGGCCGTGATGTGCGCCTACAACGCTACCAACGGCGAGCCCTGCTGCGGCAACCAATACCTGCTGCACGACGTGCTGCGCCAGCAGTGGGGCTTCAAAGGCCACATCGTGAGCGACTGCTGGGCGCTGGTCGACTTCTACCAGGGCCACAAGGTGGTGAAAACGCCCGCCGAAGCCGCCGCCCTGGCCCTGGAGCGCGGCGTGAACCTGAACTGCGGCAGCGTATACCCCAGCCTGCCCGAAGCCGTGAAGCTGGGCCTCACCACCGAAGCTAAAATGGATAGCTCGCTGGCCATTCTGTTGCGCACGAAGTTCAAGCTCGGCCTGCTCGACCCGCGCGGCAGCAGTCCCTACGACAAGCTCGGCCCCGAAGTAATCAACAGCGCCCAGCACCGGGCGCTGGCCCGCGAAGCCGCCCAAAAGTCCATCGTGCTGCTGAAAAACAACGGCGTGCTGCCCCTGCGCAACGACCTGCCCAAGTACTTCGTGACCGGCCCCAACGCCGCTAACCTCGATGCCCTGCTTGGCAACTACTACGGCGTGAACCCGGAGATGAAAACCATCCTCGAAGGCCTAGTGGGCGGCGTGCAGCCCGGCTCGCAGATGCAGTACCGCATCGGGGCCATGCTGGATAGGCCGAATACCAACGGCATCGACTGGGTGAGCGGCACCGCCCGCACCGTGGATGCCACGTTCGTGGTGCTGGGCATCAACGGCCTGCTGGAAGGGGAGGAAGGCGAATCCATCGCCTCGCCCACCTTCGGCGACCGCCTCGACTACAACCTGCCCAAGAACCAGATTGACTTCTTAAAGAAGCTGCGCGAAAAGAACGACAAGCCCATTATCGCCATCATCACCGGCGGCAGCCCCATGAACCTGGCCGAAGTGCACGAGCTCTGCGACGCCGTGGTGCTGGCCTGGTACCCCGGCGAGGAAGGCGGCAATGCTGTAGCTGATGTGGTGTTCGGCAAGGTGTCGCCTTCGGGCAAGCTGCCCATCACCTTCCCGAAAAGCCTCGACCAACTGCCCGCCTACGAGGACTACCACATGGCCGGCCGCACCTACCGCTACCTCGCCGCCGAGCCCATGTACCCCTTCGGCTACGGTCTAAGCTACGCCAAGTTCACCTACCCTTCGGTGAAGCTGGCCAGCGCCAAAGTCGCCCGCAACAAGCCGGTTGAAGTGACGGCCACCGTCACCAACTCCGGCAAAGTGGAAGGGGAAGAAGTGGTGCAGCTCTACCTCACGCACCCGCCTAAAGCCGGCACCCAAACGCCGCTGTTCGCCCTCAAAGGCTTCCAGCGGGTGAGGCTCGCGCCGGGCGCCAGCACCACCGTCAAGTTCACCCTCACGCCGGAAATGCTGGCGCTGATTGATGCCAAAGGGCGGGCGGTGAATGCCTCCGGGCCCGTAAAAGTATGGGTGGGCGGCGCGCTGCCGTCGGCCCGCAGCGTGGCGTTGGGGGCTAGTCCGGCGGCTTCGATAGTGCTAACAGTTAAGTAGTAACAGTTAAAATAAGAACGTCATGCAGAGCGCAGCGAAGCATCTTGCCCGCCACCACTAATCAATGCCGATACAACGAAGCACGCGAAATGCTTCGCTGCGCTCTGCATGACGTTCAGATATCCTCCTGAAAATATGAAATACCTCATTGGCTACGACATCGGTAGCTCTTCCATCAAAGCTTCGCTGCTCGACATTGCCACCGGCCAGGCCGTGGCCTCGGCTACCTCGCCACGGCAGGAGATGGAAATCAGCGTGCCCCAGGCGGGCTGGGCCGAGCAGGACCCCAACCGGTGGTGGCAGGAAGTGCAGAACGCCACCGCCGAGCTGCGCGTCACGCCCGGCTTTGACCCCGCGCTGGTGGCCGGCATCGGCATCACCTATCAGATGCACGGCCTCGTGCTAGTCGGCCACGATGGCGCGGTGCTGCGCCCGGCCATCATCTGGTGCGATAGCCGGGCGGTGGAAATCGGCAACCAAGCTTTTGCCGAGCTGGGCGAGGGCCATTGCCTCGAAAACTTCCTGAACTCGCCTGGCAACTTTACCGCCTCCAAATTGAAATGGGTGCGGGAGAACGAGCCCGAGGTTTATGCGCAGATTCACAAGATTCAGCTGCCCGGCGATTACATCGCCTTTAAGCTCACGGGCCAGCTGCAAACCACGGTTTCGGGTTTGTCGGAAGGAGTATTCTGGAACTTCCGGCAGCAGGCCGTGGCCCAGGAGCTTCTTGATTACTACGGCATCAGCGCCGATTTGCTGCCCGAGGAGGTAGATACCTTTGCGGTGCAGGGCCGCTTGAGTGCCGAAGCCGCAGGCGAACTGGGCCTCGCGGCCGGCACGCCCATCAGCTACCGGGCCGGCGACCAACCCAACAACGCCTTCTCCCTCAACGTGCTGGAGCCCGGCGAAATCGCGGCCACCGGCGGCACGAGCGGCGTGGTGTACGGCGTGACCGACGCGCCGGCCTCGGACCCGGCCTCGCGCGTGAACGCCTTCGTGCACGTGAACAGCACCGCCTCCCAGCCCCGCAACGGCGTGCTGATGTGCATGAACGGCACCGGCATTCTCAACAGTTGGCTGCGCAAAATGGTGGGCGAGCTGCCCTACGACGAGATGAACCGTCTGGCCGCCACCGCGCCCATCGGCGCGGCTGGCCTGCAGTTTCTGCCTTTCGGCAACGGCGCCGAGCGTATCCTCGAAAACCGCCCCACCGACGCGGCCTTGCTGGGCCTCAACCTCAACATCCACACCCGCGCCCACCTGCTGCGCGCCGGCCAGGAAGGCATCGTGTTCGCCCTGATTTACGGCATGGACATCATGCGGCAAATGGGTGTGCCGATGCACACCGTGCGCGCCGGCAACGCCAACATGTTCCTGAGCCCGGTGTTCCGCGAAGCCTTCGTGAACACCGGCAACGTGACGCTGGAGCTTTACAACACCGACGCGGCCCAGGGCGCGGCGCGCGGCGCGGGCATCGGCGCGGGCGTGTACGCCACGCCGGCCGACGCCTTCGGCAGCCTCGAACGCATTCTGACCCTAAAACCTGACCCCGAACTCCAAGCCCAATACCAAACCGCCTACGGCCGCTGGCTCGAGGCCCTTACCCAACAGATTCTCAACCCCCATACCACCCCCGCATATGTCTAGCCCCACGCTCTCCAAAACCGAATTTTTCACGGGCATCGAGCCCATCAAGTACGAAGGCCGCGAGTCGGATAACCCGCTCGCCTTCAAATGGTACGACGAAAACCGCGTGGTGGCCGGCAAGACCATGAAGGAGTACCTGCGCTTCGCCACGGCCTACTGGCATACGTTTGTGGGCACCGGCGGCGACCCGTTTGGCCCCGGCACCAAGAACTTCGCCTGGGACTCGCACCACGAAATTGTGGGCCGCGCCAAGGACAAGGCCGACGCCGCGTTTGAGTTCTTCACCAAGCTCGGCACGCCCTACTACTGCTTCCACGACATCGACCTCGTGGACGAAGGCAACTCGCTGGCCGAGTACGAGCGCAACCTTGCCACCATCGTCGACTACGTGAAGCAGCACCAGCAGGAAAGCGGCGTGAAGCTGCTCTGGGGCACGGCCAACGTGTTTTCGAACCCGCGTTACATGAACGGCGCCAGCACCAACCCCGACTTTCAGGTAGTGGCCCACGCCGGCACGCAGGTCAAGAATGCTATTGACGCGACCATTGCACTGGGCGGCGAGAACTACGTGTTCTGGGGCGGCCGCGAGGGTTACATGACTCTGCTGAACACCGACATGAAGCGCGAGCAGGCCCATATGGCCCGCTTCCTGACCATGGCCCGCGACTACGCCCGCCAGCAGGGCTTCACCGGCAAGTTCTTCATCGAGCCCAAGCCGGCCGAGCCCACCAAGCACCAGTACGACTTCGACGCTGCCACCGTCATCGGCTTCCTGCGCGAGCACGGCCTGCAGGACGATTTCCAGCTGAACCTGGAGGTGAACCACGCCACGCTGGCCGGCCACACCTTCCAGCACGAACTGCAGGTGGCCGCCGACGCCGGCATGCTCGGCAGCATGGACGCCAACCGCGGCGACTACCAGAACGGCTGGGACACCGACCAGTTTCCCAACAACCTCAACGAGCTGACGGAGAGCATGCTCATCATCCTGGAGGCCGGTGGCATCACGCAGGGCGGCATCAACTTCGACGCCAAAACCCGCCGCAACTCGACCGATTTGGAGGACATTTTCATCGCCCACATCGCCGGCATGGACACCTTCGCCCGCGCCCTCGTCACGGCCGATGCCATTCTCGAAAAGTCGGCCTACCGCAAGTTCCGCCAGGAGCGCTACGCCTCGTTCGATTCGGGTGAGGGCAAGGCCTTTGCCGCCGGCCAGCTCACGCTGGAAGACCTGCGCACCATCGCCCACAAATCGGGCGAGCCCACGCCGAAAAGCGGCAAGCAGGAGTGGCTGGAAAGCATTATTAACCAGTACATCTAGGTTGAATCTAGATTTGTCAGCCCGTCATGCAGAGCGCAGCGAAGCATCTCGCGTGCTGTAACTAATCCTTTCGATTGAATTGCATTGCGCACGCGAGATGCTTCGCTGCGCTCTGCATGACGGGCTTTTTTGCTTGAATAATTAAAAACGAAACCGGCCGGCCGCCCAATGGTGGGAACAGAAACGCGGCTGGCCGGGGACGTTTTACCTGAACACGGTGCCGGCCGGACGCTGCAACGCCCGCCCGGATTGGAAGCGCCTCGGCGAGGTGGCGGGCTCGAATGGTGAGCGGGCCCGCCGCCCGCGCTGGGCCAGTGGCCCGGCGGCCGGGGCGCTTCATCACCGGCTTTTCTCCCGTAGCCATTCCTCCATTTAACTATGAAAATCAGGCTACCCATTGCGGCCCTGTTGCTGGCGTGCGCTCCCTTAGCGGGCAGCCAAACTCCACCGGCCGAAAAAGGCCTCAAGGACTATTATAAAGCGTTTTTCCCGGTTGGCGTGGCCGTAGGCCCGTCGGCGCTGAAGGGGCCGGAAGCGGCGCTGATTCTGCAGCAGTTCAACAGCCTGACGCCGGAGAATGCGATGAAGATGGGGCCGATTCATCCGGACTCGACCCGGTATTTCTGGAACGATGCTGATGCAATTGTGAGCTTTGCGCAGGCGCACCAGCAGCGGGTGCGCGGCCACAACCTGTGCTGGCACGAGCAGACGCCCCGGTGGCTGTTCCGAAACCCCGACGGCAGCACCGTGAGCAAAGCCCGCCTGCTGAAACGCCTGCACGACCACATCGACACGGTGGTGAAGCGCTACAAAGGCAAGCTGTACGCCTGGGACGTGGTGAATGAGGCCATTGCCGACAACCCGCAGGAGTTTCTGCGCAACTCGGAGTGGCTGAAAATCTGCGGTGAGGACTTTATTGCCGAAGCCTTCCGCTACGCCCACGCGGCCGACCCCAAGGCGGTGCTCTTCTACAACGACTACAACACCGAGCGGCCCGAGAAAATGGAGCGCGTGTACAAGCTCCTCAAGCAACTGAAAGACGCGAAAGTGCCCGTGCACGGCGTAGGCTTGCAGGGGCACTGGTCGTTGCAGGAGCCTTCGGAGAAGGAGCTGCGGACTACGATTGAACGGTTTGCCTCGCTGGGCTTGCAGGTGCAGATTACTGAACTGGACGTGTCGGTGTATCCGTGGGAGAAAGAGAAGCGCGCTCGTCGGCCCGACGAGTCGGATGCCTACACGTCCGAGATGCAGCAGCGGCAGGCCGAACAGTACCGCATGTTTTTCAAAGTGTTCCGTGACTATCCCAAAGTCATCACCGGCGTTACGTTTTGGAATATTTCCGACAAATACACCTGGCTGGATACCTACCCGGTGGCCGGCCGCAAAAACTACCCGCTGCTGTTCGACCAGCAACTGAAGCCCAAAAAAGCGTTTTACGAAGTAGTGAAGTTTTGAAGCAGAACGGTGTAGAGACGCGACACTTCGCGTCTCTGCGTCCGCGCCATTCGATAACCGCTCGAGTAATCGTCCAACGACGAGACGCGAAGTGTCGCGTCTCTACATCAGCCATGAAAACGACCAGAATTCTACCGCTTTGGGTGCTGTTGATAATGGCCTTGCTGTTGGCCAACGTCGGCGCACGAGCCCAAACCAAGCCGGCTGCCAATTTCCCCCTCGCCGCTGGCGGCCGCACCGCCACCATCTACGCTAGCGCCACCGACTGGCCCAGCGTGCTCCGCGCCGCCCACGACCTGCAGGCCGACGTGCAACGCGTGACCAAGCTTACGCCTGCTTTCAGCACCGCCAGGCCGGCCGGCAAGGAAGTCGTCTTCATCGGTACGCTCGGCAAAAGCCCGCTGATTGACGCGTTGGTGCAGCAGAAGAAACTCAACGTTTCGGCGGTGGCGGGGCGGTGGGAAGTGTTTGTGCGGCAGGTGGTGGAGAACCCCATGCCGGGCGTGGCGCGGGCACTTGTTATCGCCGGCAGCGACAAGCGCGGCACGATTTACGGCATCTATGACCTCTCGCAGCAGATTGGCGTGTCGCCTTGGTACTGGTGGGCCGACGTGCCGGTGAAGCCGCAAACCAAGCTGCTGATTCCAGCCGGCCGCCACTCGTTGGGCGAGCCCAAGGTAAAGTACCGCGGCATTTTTATCAACGACGAGGCGCCCGCGCTGTCGGGCTGGAGCAAGGAGAAATTCGGGGGTGTGAATTCGAAGATGTACACCCACATGTTCGAGCTGATTCTGCGGCTGCGGGGCAACTACCTGTGGCCGGCCATGTGGGGCAACATGTTCAACGTGGACGACCCGCTGAACCCCGAGCTGGCCGACGAGTACGGCGTCGTGATGGGCACCTCGCACCACGAGCCGCTGACGCGAGCGCACGAGGAATGGAAGAAAGCGGGCCACGGCCCCTGGAACTACCAGACCAACGACACCACCCTTCGGCGCTTCTGGCGCGGCGGCATGCGGCGCATGGGCACCCGCGAAAACATCGTGACCGTGGGCATGCGCGGCGATGGCGACGAGCCCATGAGCCGGGAAAGCAACACCGCGCTGCTCGAAAAAATCGTGGCCGACCAGCGCCAGATTATCGCCGAAGAAACCCACAAGCCCGCCGACCAGACGCCCCAGATGTGGGCCCTCTACAAGGAAGTGCAGGAATACTACGACAAGGGCATGCGCGTGCCCGACGACGTGACCCTGCTGCTGTGCGACGACAACTGGGGTAACCTCCGCAAGCTGCCCAAGCTGAGCGACAAGCCGCGCCGGGGCGGCTACGGCATCTACTACCACTTCGACTACGTGGGCGGGCCGCGCAACTACAAGTGGCTGAACACGAACCCGCTGCCGCGCATCTGGGAGCAAATGCACCTGGCCCATGCCTACGGCGCCAACCAGATTTGGGTGGTGAACGTGGGCGACCTCAAGCCCATGGAACTGCCCATCAGCTTCTTTCTGGATTACGCCTGGAACCCCGACGCGATTTCGGCCGACGGCGTGGCGGCCTACACCCGGCGCTGGGCCAGCCAGCAGTTTGGGCCCGCCCACGCGGCCGATATTGCCGATATTCTGGCCAAGTACGCCAAGTACAACGCCCGCCGCAAGCCCGAGCTGCTCGACGCCAGCACCTACAGCCTGGCCACCGGCGAATGGGCCACGGTGGTCGCCGACTACCAGGCCCTCGCCACCCGCGCCGAAGCCATCAACCAACAACTGCCCGCCGCCGCCCGCGACGCCTACTTCGAGCTGGTGCTGCACCCGGTGCTGGCCTGCGCCAACCTCAACGAGCTGTACTACACCGTGGCCCTGAACCGCGAGGCCGCCAAAACCAACCAGCCCACCACCAATGCCCTGGCCGAAAAAGCCCGGGCCCTGTTTGCCCGCGATGCCGAACTGTCGAAGCGCTACCACGCCCTGGCCGGCGGCAAATGGAACCACATGATGGACCAGACGCACATCGGCTACACCTATTGGCAGCAGCCGGATGCGGACAAGATGCCCGAGGTGGTGACGCTGCCCGCCGGGGCCGCCGCTACGCCGGCGGCTGCGCCGGTAGCGCCGGCCGCTGCTGCGGCTTACGTTTCCATCGAAGCCGAGCACTACAGCCGGGCCGTGAATGCCGGCGCGATTACCTGGCAGCGTTTGCCGGATTTGGGCCGCACCCTAGGCGCGGTTACCACGTTCCCCGTCACGGCCGCGCCCACTGCCGCGCCGGGCGGCAGCAACCCGCACCTGGAGTACCGCTTCAATCTGGCCCAGGCCGGCCCGCTTACGGTGAGCACCTACCTGGCCCCCACGCTGGATTTTACCAATACCACCGGCCTGCGCTACGCTGTGTCGGTTGACGATGAAGCCCCGCAAATCGTTAACCTGAACGCCGACCTTGACCCCGAAAATGGCCGGAAGGGCTGGGAGCAGGCCGTGGCCAACAACATCATCCTCAAAACCTCGCAGCATTCCATAGCGGCCGCCGGCCCGCACGTGCTCAAGTTCTGGCGCGTCGACCCCGGCGTGGTGCTCGAAAAACTGGTGGTGAGCTCGGGTGCGTTGCCCGCCAGCTACCTCGGCCCGCCCGAAACGGCGGCCGGCAAAGGCAACGCCGGAGCGCAGTAGCCCGGACTTTGTAGTCCGCGAGTTGGAGCAGCTTAGCGGCACACTCAATGCCGCAGACTGCAAAGTCCGCGCTACTGCCTGCCTGCGGCCCGCAATTTCTCCAACGGCATGCCCTGCTTAACACACATGAAACCAAAGTTCTTCCTGTTTCTCGCCGCCGCCCTGCTCCGCGTTTCGGCGCTTTCTGCACAATCGATTAACCTGGTCAACCCCATTCTGACGGGCTTCTATCCCGACCCCAGCATCGTGAAAGTCGATAAGGATTACTACCTAGTCAACTCCACGTTTTCGTATTTCCCGGGCATTCCGGTGATGCACAGCCGCGACCTGAAGAATTGGGAGCAGGTGGGCAACGTCATCAGCCGGCCGTCGCAGATGAATTTCCTGGGCGACCGCATGACGCGGGGCCTGTTTGCGCCGGCCATCGAGTACCACAACGGCACGTTTTACGTCACCTGCACACTGATTGACCACCGGGGCAATTTCGTGGTGACGGCTAAGAACCCCGCCGGCCCGTGGAGCGACCCTACCTTTCTGCCCGAGGTGAAGGGCATCGACCCCTCGCTGTTTTTCGAGGGTGATAAGGCCTACGTGGTGTACAACAGCGACCCGCCCGAAAACAAGCCGCTCTATTCGGGCCACCGCTCCATCAAGGTGATTGAACTGAACCCCGCGACGCTGCAAACCGTGGGTGAGGCCAAAATCGTGGTGAACGGCGGCGTGGACATCAGCAAAAAGCCGGTTTGGATTGAGGGGCCGCACATTATGCAGCGGAACGGCTGGTACTACCTCTACGCGGCCGAGGGCGGCACTTCCGTTAACCATACCGAGGTGGTGTTCCGGGGCAAGTCGCCGTGGGGGCCGTTTGTGCCCTACGAGCACAACCCCATCCTGTCGCAGCGTGAGCTGCCGCCGGGCCGGCCCAACCCAATTACTTCGGCCGGACACGCGCAGTTTGTGCAGGGGCCTGACGGGCAGACCTACGCCATTTTCCTGGCCGTGCGGCCCTACGAGGGCAACCACTACAATACCGGCCGCGAGACGTTTATCGTGCCGGTGGTTTGGAAAGACGAGTGGCCCGTGATAAACCCCGGCCCCAACGGCGTGCAGTATAGCTACCGCGCCAACTTCCCCGAGGTGAAGCTGAAAGGCGCTTTGCCGCAGAGCGGCAACTTCGCCTACACCCTCACTTTCGAACAGCAGCTCGCCCCCGCGCTGCTTTTCCTGCGCACCGTCGACAGCAGCAGCTTTGTGCTGAGCAAAGCCAACGGCCTCACCCTGAAGTTGAAGCCTGAAACCTGCGCCGGTCTGGGCAACCCGGCGTTCATCGGTAAGCGCCAGCAGCACCAGTATTGCACCACCGAAACCGAGCTGACTTTCGCGCCTAAAGCGGCCCATGAACAAGCCGGCCTGGTCGTTTTTCAGGATGAAAAGCACTTCTACTTCCTCGCCAAATCGGTGGCCGAGGGCAAGCCCGTGCTCCAGTTGTTCAAAAGCACCGACGACGCTAACAAGCCGGAACTGCTGGCCCAGGCTCCGCTGAAATCGGCCACGGCGAAGATGCAGTTGCGCATCCAAGCCGTGGGCGATACCTACAGCTTCGGCTATTCCGAAAACGGCAAAGCCTGGGCGACGCTCAAGGACAAAGTGGATGCGCGCTTCCTGAGCACGCAAACGGCGGGCGGCTTCATTGGCTGTCTCATTGGGATGTACGCAACGTCGTCGGGCCAGCCGACTACTAATTCCGCCGCCTTCAAATGGCTGAAATATAGCGGTGCCGACCCTGTGTACCGCAAGTAGCGTGCTGCCTGTCCCAGCACGTCCTGCTGAGCTTGGCGAAGCATCTTTACCGCTTCGTTGAGTCGAATGTAGTCAGTTGTGCGGTAGAGATGCTTCGCCAAGCTCAGCAGGACCGTCTGTTTTATCCAAGCTTCCACTCATGCCGAGCAAATTTCCCTTTTGGCTAACCGTGCTGGCGTTGTTCCTGCTGCCCCGCGCCTACGCCCAAAATCCTTTCATCACCAATCAGTTCACCGCCGACCCTACGGCGCGCGTGTTCAACGGGCGGGTGTATGTGTATCCCTCGCACGATATTCGGTGCGGACCGGGACGCGGGCGCAGCGGCTGGTTTTGCATGGAAGACTACCACGTGTTTTCCTCCGCCAACCTCACCGACTGGACCGACCACGGCGTTATCGTGACGCAAAACAAGGTGCCCTGGGTGCAGCCCGACAGCTACGCCATGTGGGCGCCCGACTGCGTGTTCCGCAACGGCCACTACTACTTCTACTTTCCGGCCACGCCCCGCGATACCACCGGCGGTAAGGGCTTCCGCATTGGCGTAGCCGTGGCCACCCAGCCCACCGGCCCCTTTGTGCCACAGCCGCAGCCCATCGCCGACGTGCGCGGCATCGACCCCAATGTTTTTATTAATAAAGACGGCCAGGCCTACCTCTATTGGTCGCAGGGCAACATTTACGGGGCCAAACTCAAGGATAATATGCTGGAACTGGCTACCGCACCGCAAACCCTGGGCGAATTGCCGGCCAAAGGCCTGAAGGAAGGCCCTTTTGTGTTCGAGCGCAACGGCACCTACTACCTGACCTACCCGCACGTGGCCAACAAAACCGAGCGGCTGGAATATGCTACCAGCGCCTCGCCGCTGGGCCCGTTCACGGTGCAGGGCGTGTTCATGGACGAATCGCCGACCGGCTGTTGGACCAACCACCACTCCATCATCGAGTTCAACCGGCAGTGGTACCTGTTCTATCATCACAACGACCTGTCGCCGCAGTTCGATAAAAACCGTTCAATTCGGCTCGACAGCCTGTTTTTCGAGCCCGACGGCCGCATCCGAAAGGTGATGCCCACCCTGCGCGGTGTGGGCCTGACCGCCGCCCGGCAAAAAAATCAGCTCGACCGCTACAGCCGCCTCAGCCCCGGCGGCGCTTCCATTGCCTTCCTCGACACCGCCAACCGATTCGGCGGCTGGAAAACGGTGCTGGCCGGCCCCCAAAGCTGGGTGCAGTACAACGGCGTGGCGTTTGGCGGCTCGAAGCTGAAAACCGTGACGCTTCGAGCCGTATCTGCCGCTGGGGCCACGGTATATATTCGCCTCGACGGACCCCGGGGCCCGGTGTTGGCGCGGGTAACGGTGCCGTCCGGCCGGGGCTGGCAGGATATAAAAGCGCCGCTGACAACTTCTGCGTCCGGCACGCACGCGCTGTTTGTCGCGCCGCAAGGCAATGGCGCGGCGGTTGAAATCGACTGGGTGCGCTTTGAATGAGCCGCCGCAAGACGGAGTGGAGGCTACTTTATCGGCACCAATATCAGCGCTGAGTTGCCGGGCAGCTGCACGCCGCTGGTTACTTCCAGCACGTCGAGGCCTTCTTCGTTGATTTGGTCGCCGCGCAGCACTACTTTGTAGGTGTCGCGCGGCAGGGCGAGGCTATCGGCGGTGCGCTTGCCGTTGAAGATGACGATGATGTCTTGCCAGGCGTCGCCGCCAGCGTGGTCTTTCAGGCGGTAGGCGATAACGCCGGGCTTGGCGGGCAGAAACTCCAGGTGCTGCTGCACCAGCTCGGCGGTAGGCAGGCGGAAGGCCGGATGGTTGCGGCGCAGCCCCAGCAGCTTGCGGTAGAACTCGTACACGGCCACATACTTCGCCTTGCGGCTCCAGTCGAGCTGGTTCACGCTGTCGGGCTGATTGTAGGAGTTCGAGGAGCCGCCCTTGGTGCGCAGAAACTCGTCGCCGACCGGCAGAAACGGCACGCCCTGCGACGTGAAGACGATGGTGTTGCTCAGCACGTCCATCTTGATGAGTTGGGCCTCGGTAGCGGTGGGGTTCGACACCGAGAGCTTGTCCCAGAGCACCCGGTCGTCGTGGCAGGCCACGTAGTTGATGGCCTGGCTGGGGGCGTTGGCCCAGGGTGCTTTGGAGTAGTTCACCTTGGCATAGTCGAGCTGCGAATGGCGCGTCGCGCCTACAATGCCAAACTTCACGCTCTCCTCCAGGCCGGGCTGGCCGCTGGCGAAGCCGGGCTCGGTCTGGTGGGCGTAGTGGCCCTTCACACCGTCGCGCAGCTCGTCGCCGAAGGCCGCGATGCGGTCGATTTTCAGAATGTTGGCCTTCACAGCGCGCTCGGCCTCGGGCAGGGGCGAGGGGCCGGCGGTCCAGCCCTCGCCGTAGATGAAAATGCTGTGGTCCTGCTGGTCGAGGGCCACGCGCACGGCGCGCATGGTTTCGAGGTCGAGCACGCCCATGAGGTCGAAGCGGAAGCCGTCGGCGTGGTACTCGCGGGCCCAGTACGCCACCGATTCCACGATGAGCTTGCGCACCATGGGCCGCTCCGAGGCTACCTCGTTGCCGCAGGCCGTGGCGTTGCTCAGCTTGCCATCGGCTTGGTGGCGGAAATAATAGCCGGGCACCAATTGCTCGAAATTGCTGCGGCCGGCATCGGCCACGTGGTTGTACACCACGTCGAGCACCACGCGCAGGCCCGCGCCGTGCAGGTTCTCCACCAGCTGCTTGAACTCGCGGATGCGGGCCGCCGGGTTGGCGGCATCGGTAGAGTACGAGCCTTCGGGCACCGAGTAGTTCAGCGGGTCGTAGCCCCAGTTGTAGCGGTTGGCGCGGGCGGGCGCGGTCTCGTCGATGCTGGCGAAATCGTTGGTGGGCAGCAGGTGCACGTGGGTCAGGCCGAGCTCCACGAGGTGGTCGAAGCCGGTGCTCACGTTGTCGGGGCCGCGGGTGCCGGTCTGGGCCGCGCCCAGAAACTTGCCCTTGTGCCGCACGCCCGACTGCGGGTGCATGGTGAGGTCGCGCACCTGCACTTCGCCAATCACGATGTCGGTGGTCTGTTTCAGGGCCGGGCGCAGGTCGGCGTCCCAGCCGGCGGGCTGCGCAATGGCGGGGTTGAACACGGCCCCGCGCAGGCCGTTGATGCCCACGGCGTGCGCGTACGGGTCGGCTACTTCGGCCATCTTCTTGCCTGCAATGGTGGCCTGCACGGTATAGAAGCCGCCAATACCCGCAGGCAGCGCGTAGGTCCAGGTGCCTTCCTGGGCTTTGGTCATGGCGTAGTCGGCCACGGCCGCGCCGCCGGTGCCGGCGGCGTACAGCTTCAGGTGCAGTGCCTCGGCAGTGGGAGCCCACACGCGCAGGGTGGCCTGGTTGCCGCGCCAGGTCAGGCCCAAATCCGGGCCGTGGTAGATGGGGTAGCTGGCGAAATCGGGCAGGGGCGGGGCGGCCGGAGCCAGAAAAGGCGAGAGCAACACAAGCAGCAGCGGTAGCAGGCGAATCATAAATACAAAGGTCGGGCCTGGGGGCGGAAGTCAAGCCGGAGCCAGGGGGCGCGAGTGGTTCTGAACCGCTATAAGGTGGTCTGGAACCGGTCCGGAGAGGTTCGAAACCACTTCAAGGTGGTGCGTACCCGGTCCCGGGTGGTTCCAAACCAGTCCGGTGTACTTGATTTCCTGCTTCAGTCCCAACCGATAAAACCCGGCCCGCCGTCGATACAAAGCCCGGCGCGGTCGGTTTGGAAAAGCAGCGTGCGCGGGCTCCGGCTATGTTTGTTTGGCAATTTCCTCCCGCCCATGCCCGACCTCACGCCCCGCCGCTACCTCACGCCGCTCATTCATGTGCTGGTGTGGGGCCTGTTCGGGCTCACGTTTCTGCTGTTTCAGCCGCTTACCGGGCGGCTCACCATGCCCCCGCAGTTCTGGCTGAAGCAGGGGCTGATGTTCGTGGTCTGGGTGACCACGTTCTACTTTACCGCCAGAGTTACGGTGCCGCGCCTGCTGTTTAATGGCCGAACCGGGTGGTTTATTCTGGCGCTGGTAGCTACCACGATAGTGGTGCTCAGCTGCAGCAAGTTTCTCGAAACGGTGCTCGACCTGCCCGCGCTCATGGACAAGGCTTTTATGGCGGCGGCCGGCCGGCCCCGGTTGGCGCGCTCCGGCCCGCACATCGACACCATGGGCCTGCTGACCACCATGTTCGTGCTGGGCATCAGTACCAGTACCACGGTGGTGCAGAAGTGGCAGCACGACGCCCAGATTCGGCAGACCCTGGAGCAGCAGCGCGTGCAGTCGGAGCTATCGGTGCTCAAGGCCCAGATTAACCCGCACTTTTTCTTCAATACCCTCAACAACATCTACGCCCTCACCCTGCTCGACGGCGAGCAGGCCCGCGTGGCCATTCACCGGCTTTCGCGCATGATGCGCTACGTGCTGTACGACACCGCCGGCGGCCTCACCCTGCTCAGCCAGGAAATCGCCTTCGTGCAGGACTACATCACCCTCATGCAGCTGCGCCTCGACGAACGGGTGACGGTGACATTTGAGAAGCCCGAGCCCGTGCGCGACGTGCCGGTGGCCCCCATGCTGCTGTTGCCTTTCCTCGAAAATGCCTTCAAGCACGGCGTGGCAGCCACTCAGAAAAGCAGCATTCTCATTGCCCTGCGCCAGCCCTCGGCCAACGTGCTGGAGCTGGAAGTGCGCAACTCCCTGCTGCCCATGCCCTCCACCGACCTGGCCGGCAGCAACGGCATCGGCTTGGCCAACACCCGCCGCCGCCTCGATTTGCTCTATCCCGGCCGCTTCACCCTGCTGGTCGAGCCCAACACGCCGGCCCACGAATTTCGCGTGCACCTAACGTTGCAGGTAAGTTAATGACGCATTTTGCCCGTCCTGCTGCGCTTGTCGAAGCATCGCTCCCGCTTCGTTGAGTTGATTGGAGTTAGCGTTGCAGTAGAGTTGCTTCGACAAGCGCAGCAGGACGTTCTTTCACTTTCCCATTTCCCGCTTCTCAATTCCCCAATGAGCATTTTGCCGCCCCTCCGCACCATTGCCGTCGATGATGAGCCCTTGGCCCTGGGCCTGGTGGCGTCGTTTGTGCAGCAAACGCCGTTTCTGGAGCTGGTGGGCAAGTTTGGCAGCGCCGTGGAGGCCCTAAAATACCTGCACGAGCACCCCGGCGCGGTCGATTTGGCCTTTCTGGATATTCAGATGCAGGAGCTTAACGGCCTGGAGCTGGCTCGCGTGCTGGGCCCCACCGGCCCGCGCGTGGTGTTCACCACCGCCTTCCCACAATACGCCCTCGATGGCTACCGCGTCGATGCCCTCGACTACCTGGTCAAGCCCTTCAACTACGAGGAGTTTCTGCGGGCTGCCGGCAAGGCCCGCGCCTACGCCGAACTGGTAGCGGCCCCCGCCGCCGCGCCGGCCGCCGCCGCTGCTGCTGCCGACGAGGAGGAATACCTCTTCCTGAAGGCCGAATACCAGCTGGTGCGCGTGGCCCTCAGCGACATTCTTTATGTCGAAGGCCTGAAAGACTACGTGAAGGTGCACCTCAAAAGCACGCCCCGCGCCCTGCTCAGCCTCATGAGCTTGAAGGCCATGGAAGAGAAGCTGCCCACCCGGCGCTTCATGCGCATCCACCGCTCGTTCATCGTGGCGCTCGATAAAATCGAGGCCGTGCGCCGCCTCACTGTTCAGATTGGCGCCGTCACCATTCCCGTGGGCGACCAATACAAGGAAGCCTTTCTGCAGTTTCTCAGCCGCTGGAGCTGAGGCGGTTGGCGGTTTTGGCGCAATGCCACCGGCTACAGGCAGTCGTGGCGCATTGCGATTCCGTTCGGGCCATTTTGGGGCGCGGGCTGAGTTTATCCTCCTTCTCACCCTATCCCTTTGCCGCTATGAACAACCCAACTGCCACTTTGCCGCAGGACGCCACCTGCGCCGGCCCCGCGCCGGGCCTGGCTCCGCAGTTGGGCGTCCTCTGTCTGTCGGGCAGCCTGGGCGGGCTGGAGCTGAACAGCCTGAAATTTGCCGGCTGGATGCAGGAGCGCGGCTGGCGCGTCACGTTTTTCGCGCCGCCCGCTACGCCGCTGGCCACCTGGGCCGAAGAGTGGTTTGTGCCCCTCGAAACCCTGGCCGTGCGGCGCGGCCCCGCCATGCCCCTGCTGGCCTGGGCCCTGAAGGAACAGCTCGAGCGCCTGCACATCACCGTGCTGGTCGTGACGCAAAACAAGGACCTGCCCGCCGCCACGCTGGCCAAAACCCTCATGGGCGGTCGCCTGCGCATCATCTACCAGCAGCACATGCAGCTGGGGCGGCCCAAGCGCAGCTTCGTGCACACCATCCGCTTCAACCTGCTCGATGCCTGGCTGACCCCGCTGCCCGGCCTCGCGGCCGAAGTGGGCCGCCTCACCCGCTTCGATGCGCGCAAGCTGCACGTGGTGCCGCTGGGCCTGCCGCTCGGGCAGTTTGCTGCGCCCGCCCACACGCCCGCCGAAGCCCGCCACGCCCTCGGCTTGCCCGCCACCGGCCCGTTGCTGGGCATTCTGGGCCGGCTCGATGCGGCCAAAGGCCAGGATTTCGTGATTGACGTGCTGCACCGCCTGCGCTCCGACTACGGCTCCGACGCCCAACTCGTCATCATGGGCGAGCTCACCCGCCACCAAGGCGACGGCTACCTGCGCCAGCTGCAGGCGCAGGTGGCCCGCCTGGGCTTGCAGGCGCAGGTGCATTTTCGCGGTTTTCAGTCCAATCCGGTCGTATTTTTCCAGGCCATCGATGTCTTTGTGTTGGCTTCCGAAAGCGAAACCTATGGCATGGTCACCCTCGAAGCGTTGGCCGCGGGCGTGCCCGTGGTAGCAGCCGCTACCGGCGGCACGCCCGAGTTGGTACAGCACAACCGCACCGGCCTGCTCTACCTGCGTCGCGACCTGGCCGCCTGCGCCCGTGCCGTGCAGCGCACCCTCGCCGACCCAGCTGCCACGCAGGCCCGGGTGGAGGCCGCGCGCCTGGGCTGCTGGCGCTACGCCCACCAACGCCAGTGCGCCCTCACCGAAGACGTGATTTGGGCGGTTTGCGCCGAGGCCGCCCCGCGGGCCCGCGCCCAACGGCCGGCCGTGGCCCTGCGGGCCGCGTTTGCCCGCTAGCGGGGCCCGCAGTAAAGATTGGGTTGGGGCGGTGTGCTGATACTGGCCGGCAGGGGAGGCGCGCCCTGCTTTGTTGCCGGAGTGCAGGCCTTTTCGCTGCTGCTTGCCGAAGCAGGCAGTCCGGTAGTGTGCAGGTGCCCGGGGCCCTTGTTGCCTGAAAACAGGTTTAAAAGGGTCGCTTAAGCAAATGCTCCTTGCTACGCCGGGCGGGAAATGCACTGGCACCGGTGGCCGCGGGAGGTAAAGATTAATTAATGGCAATACGTCTGGAGTCCAGTTTTAAGCCGATATCTTTACACCCGACGTGTCCACCCCGTGTTAGTTTGGTAAATCCTCTAATAGCCCGCTTTTTATGCGAAACCCGTTACCCCTTTTGTCCGCCCGCACTGCCCGCAGCCTCACGCTGCTGATGATGCTAATGTTACCCCTGCTTGGCTGGGGACAGACGACGATTTTTCACGCTTACCCGACCAGTAACGCCTATACCGCACTGCCGAGTGGCTGGGTAGGAAGCAATACTAACCTTACTAACCCCATTGAAAGAGGAACTTACTTCTTGGTGGAGGCTACAAGTAACTTTGATGTCATTACCACCAGCGAGTACGACTTAACAGCCTATAATTCCGCAACTTTTACATTTGATGCAGCGGCGTTTGGCACTGGGAGCAACAAGCTTAAGGTAGAAATTTCCTACGATGGGGGCAACACCTACAGCCAAACGGCCACTTCCAACACTGTTTCTACAACGACTTACGCGGGGAATATCGTAAGCCTCACAGGCACTTTTTCATCCAACGTAAAAATCCGGCTCAGTCCGAATACGACTACTGGTTCAAGTGTTCGAATACAGAACCTTAAGCTGGTAGCGACCTCTGCAACTCCTACGCCCAGCATCACAGTCGGCGCCCTCTCGCCAACTGGCAGCTTCACCACCCCGCAGGGCACGGCCTCGGCCGCCAAAAGCTACACCCTGAGCGGCAGCAACCTCACGGCTGGCATACTGGTAACGCCCCCAGCCGGCTACCAGGTGTCGCAAACCAGCGCCACCACCGGCTTTGCCGCCGATGCCACGGCCATCACGGTGGCCCAAACCAGCGGTAGCGCCTCAGCCACCATCTACGTGCGCCTGACGGGCACCACGGCCGGCTCCTACAGCGGCGATGTAACCAACGAGAGCGCCAGTGCCACCCAAAAGGTCACCGTCACCGGCACCGTCACGGTTGCGCCTACCGTCACAACCACCGCGCCGGCCACGGGCATCGCCGCCACCGCGGCCACCATCGCGGGCAACATTACCAGCTTGGGCGTGCCCACGGCCAGCACGTCGTATGGCTTTGTGTACAGCACCACGGCCAGCACGGCCGCTGCGCTGGTGCTGCCCGCCAGCGGCACGGTCACGGCCAAGCCGGTGGGCACCACCGGGGCCACCACCGGGGCCTACAGCACCAACCTTGCCGGCCTCACGGCCAGCACCACGTACTACTACCGCGCCTATGCTTCGAACGCAACGGGCACGGGCTACGGCAGCATCGAGTCGTTCACCACGAATGCGGCCCCAATTGTGCCGCTGCTCACGCCGTCTACTTCCGCGCTCAACGGGTTCAACTACTACGTTGGAAGCGGGCCGTCGGCCTCGCAGTCCTTCAACCTGAGCGGCAGCAACCTCACGGCGGGCAGCGACATCGTCATCAGCGCCGCTGGCACCGACTACGAGGTATCGACCGATAATACTACTTTCGACGTGACGGCTACCATTGCCAACCCCACCGGCGGCACGTTGGCCGCCACGCCGGTTTACGTGCGCCTCAAGGCCATGCTGGCCGCTGCCAGCTACAACGGCCAGGCGGTGAGCATCACGGGCGGCGGCACTACCAGCACCGCAACTGTTACGATGAGCGGCTCGGTAACGGCCCTGCCCACCATCACCACCGGCACCGTTGCGCCCTCGTCGGTGGTGCAGGGCGGCAGTGTGGTCGTGCCCTACACCACCAGCGGTACTTTCGGCACGGGCAACGTTTTTGCGGCCGAGCTTTCCACCGCGACGGGTACTTTCCCCGGCACGGCCCTTACCACCACGGCCAGCAGCGCCGGCTCGCTCACGGTAACCATTCCGGCGGCTACGGCCCCCGGCACCGCCTACACCATTCGGGTGAATGCCAGCAGCCCGGCCGTGAACGGCACGGCTTCGGGCACGTTTGCCGTCACGGCCGCGCCGGCGGGCGGGCAGCTGCTGCTCTACGATTTCAGCGCCAGCGCCACCAACCCCAACGCCCCCACGCCGCCCACGCCGGTGGCCAACACCACGGCTTCCGATTTCGCCATTGGCGGGGGCATCACGCAGTCCACCACCACGGGTGTAGTCAATACCTCCAGCTACAACACCACTACCCCCACCCGAAACGCCCCCACGACCGACGAGTACCTCAGCTTTAGCTTCACGCCGAATACGGGCTACGGCGTTTCGCTTTCGGAAGTGAGCTTTAAGGACCTGTCCAGCAGCACGGGCCCAACCAACACGCAGGTTTTCTACAGCTTCAATGCCTCCTTCACCAATGCGGTGCAGCTGGCCACCAACGCCGTTAGCTCGGCTACCCTCACTTCGCGCAACATTGCGCTCAGCGGCATTGCAGACCTGCAGAACGCCACGGGCACCATATATTTCCGGGTATTCCCGTACGGCGCCACGGGCGCGACCGGCTCTTACCGCATCGATGACGTAGCCCTGACCGGCACGGTACAGGCCGCTCCGGTACTGCCCGAAATCAACGTGGTGCAGGGCACCACCGCCGTGGGCTCGGGCGATACGTACAACTTTGGGCAGCTGCAGGCCGGGGCTTTGGCCACGGCCACCTTCACCATTCAGAACCTGGGCCTGGCCGACCTGTCGCTGACCGGGACGCCCTCCGTGCAGCTGGTAACGGGCAGCTCGGCCGACTACGTGGTAACGGCCCAGCCGGCAGCAGCGACCGTCGGCAGTGGCAGCAGCACCACTTTCACCGTTACGTTCTCGCCCACGAGCGGCGCCACCCAAACGGCTACGCTCAGCATTGCCAGCAACGACCAGACCGGCAACGAAGCGCCCTACCTCATCACCCTGACTGGTTCGGCCGTGCCGCTCTACACGTGGAACGGCACGGGCACGAGCTGGAACGCAACGGGCAGCTGGACGCCCGCCCGCACCACTCCCGGTGCCAGCGACATCCTTGTTTTCGATGGCAGCAACACTTCAACGGCCACCATCACCACGGATTTCACTTCGCCCCAAACCGTTGGGCAGCTGCTGTTCCGCAACAACGTGGTGGCCACGTTCAACAACACCGCCAACCGCACCCTCACCATCGCCAACGGCAATGCCGCCGGGGCCGACCTGCAAATTGAGGCCGGCTCCCGCCTCACGGTGTTCAACCCGAGCACCAGCACCACGGCAACGGGCCTCACACTGCAGCTGGGCACCGGGGCCACGACCCGTGTTGCCGGCACTCTAGTGTTCAATGCGACTACCCTGGGTGCTTCCGGCACCGGCGCTCACCGCCTGCTAGGCAGCGGCGCCGGCAGCATCGACTTTGTGAGCGGCAGCTCGTTCATCGCCGGCCTCAACTTCTCGGGCAATCCGTTTGGCGCGGCTTCGGCCTACGATAACAACGTGGTTTTCCGCAGCGGCTCGCGCCTGGAGCAGGCCGGTGGCCTGCAGCCTTTCGGCCTCACGGCCCCCGCCACGGTGCTCACGCTGGAGCCCGGCAGCTCGTACGTGTACAGCGTGCCCGGCAATTCGACGCCGCCGCTGAGCAGCCGCAGCTTCGGCAACCTGGAATTCAACACGGGCAGCGGCATTGCGACTTCGACCGCTAACGGAACCTTGAACATCGCCGGCAACCTCGTCGTGAGCAGCGGCACCATCAACCTGAACCTGGACAACACCATTTCGATTGGCGGCAACCTCGTGGTGAACGCCGGCAGCACCCTGTCCTTCGTTCCGGACGAAGGAGGGGTTGAAGTAGTGTCGTTGAACGGCAGCGCCGCCCAAACCATCAGCGGAGCCGGCACGCTCACCTTCGGGGCCACCTCGAACCTGCAGGTGAACAACGCCGCCGGCGTTACGCTGGCCCGGGCCCTCACCCTGAATCGCCTGACCCTGACCAACGGCGCGCTGGCCCTGAACGGCAACACGCTCACCGTTACCGGGCCGCTGGCCGTCGACCAGGCCAACGGTTTCCTGCAGGGCTCAGCGGCTTCCAGCCTCGTGCTTACCGGCACCGGCACGCTGGCCAACGTCAACACCACCGCCGGCGCGGGCAGCACCTTCGGCACCCTTACCCTGAACCGCACCGACGCCGGCACGCTGGCCTTCAACAACTCCGTAACCCTGAACGGCCTCACCCTGACGGCCGGCACGCTGGCCATTGGGTCTAACAATACCCTGACGCTGAACGGCCCCGTAGCCGCCACGGCTGCCACCGGCTACCTACAGGGCTCGGCTACTTCCAGCCTCAGCTTCACGGGGGCCAGCGCCACCACGGGCCTGCTGGCCTTCACGCCCGGCGCCGGCAGTTCGCTGCAAAGCCTGACGCTGAATCAAAGCACCAACACCCTGATTCCAGTAGCCAGCACGCTCACCATCGGCACTCTCGACCTCACGGTGGGCTCGCTGCTGTTCGCCGCGCCGGCCCGCGCCATTGTGGGCACGTTGGCAACCCCAGGCAACGCCAACAGCTTCGTCAGCGCCGTCACGCTCACCACACCGGTGTCGGCAGCCCCCACGCTCACCTTCCCGCTGGGCGCTGCCCTCAACCGCTTCCGCCCGCTCACGCTGGCTGCCACCCAGGCCAGCAGCGCCACGGCCTACACCGCCCGCGTAACCGAACAAAGCGCCAACAGCCGGGGAGTGGACAACACCAACGGCGGAGCCCTCACGCGCGTGTCGCGCATCCGCTACTACAGCCTGGCTGAAGAAGTCACCACCAATTTCCAGAGCGGTGTGCTCACGCTGTCTTTCGGCACCGGCGACGTGGTAACGGACCTAAGCAGCCTGCGCCTTGCCCGCTCGGCCAGCGCCGGCACTCCTTTCTCCGATGTGAACCCGTCGAACACGCCGCCCACCGCAGTGGCGGGCAACGCCAGCTCCGGCACCATCACCGATGCTATTGGTGCGCTGGGTGATTTCGCGCTGGGTACCACTGCCCTCACCGACGATGTTAACCCGCTGCCCGTCGAGCTCACTGCCTTCAGTGCCCAGCGCCAGGCCGATAAAACGGTAACGGTGAAATGGAATACGGCCAGCGAGAAAAACAGCGCCCGCTTCGAAGTGCAGCGCAGTTCCGACGGTCGTGAGTATACGCTCGTGGCCAGCGCCGCTGCGCAGGGCAGCAGCTCCCATGCTACGGCCTATGCCGCCGTGGATAAAGCAGCCCCGGCCGGCAAGCTCTACTACCGCCTGCGCCAGGTCGACCTCGATGGTACTGCTGCTTTCTCGCCCGTGGTTACCGTAGCAGGCTCGGGGGCTGCTGCCAAGGTGGCGCTCTACCCCAACCCTGCCCACAGCCGCATCAGCTTCGCCGCCGAAGCGGCCACGCCGTACCGCGTGCTTAACCAGCTGGGCCAGCCCCTGCTGCACGGCACCACCGAAGCTGGCCCCGCCAGCATCGGCCTCGAAACCCTGCCCACCGGCCTCTACTTCCTGGAGCTGCAAACGGCTACCGGCCGCACCGTGCAGAAATTCGAGAAGGAGTAACCTAAACCGCAGATTATGCGGATTTAACGGATTGCGCAGATTCAAATGCTATCCGTTTCATGCAATAAAAAAGGCCACCCAATCGGGTGGCCTTTTTTATTATCCGTTGCTTTCTATGATAAGCAAATGCTAACCCAATCCTGCAGAAGCCAACAGGGACAGCATCAGAATTCGCGTAATCCGTTAAATCCGCGTAATCTGCGGTTCAGACCGAGAAGCTCTCGCCGCAGCCGCACTCGCGCGAAGCGTTGGGGTTGTTGAACTGGAAGCCCTTGCCGTTGAGGCCGTCGGAGAAATCCAGCTCGGTGCCGGCCAGGTAGAGGAAGCTTTTCATGTCGACCACCACGCGCACACCTTTGTCCTCAAACTCCTGGTCCATGGGCCGCACTTCGTTATCAAAGTCCAGCTTATAGCTCAGGCCCGAGCAGCCGCCGCCGGCCACCGAGGCGCGCAGGCGGTAGGTTTCATCCAGGTGCGCGTCGCTCATCAGGCGCGATACTTTTTCTTTGGCTTTATCCGATACGGTAATCATGGCAGTAGGAGCGGGACCACTTGGGCTTAGAGCAAGCCGAATGGACCCGCAATTTAGACAGATTATAAACAAGGCGACGAATTTCTTTGTTCGCCCGCCCATCAAATAATTCATTCCAGCTCCTAAGAGCTCGGGTTCAACACCACGCTGAACACGGTAATCGTATTCAAATCGCGGCCGAAATAGAGCTTGTCGAGCGCCTCATATACGTTGTGCGCCCGGAAATAGGAGGTGTGCAGCGCTTTATCGTCGCGGGCACTCCACTGCACCGTGTAGGAGCTCTCCGTGTCGCGGAAGCGCTTTACATAGGCCAGCATTTTCTCCAGGCACTCCACTTTATCGCGCCCCGTTTCGTAGCGAAACAGGAAGCTTTGCTGGTGCCGCGGGTTCACCGTAATCAAATCCAGCCGCGTCTGGCCATCCGGCGCCCGAAACTCAAACTGCAGCTGCGCGGGTTCCAGACCCAGATACTGCCGAATCTCGCGCTCCAGCCGGGCAATGTCAAATTCGTCCATCGGTTGAGTTAAAAATTAAAAGTGAAGAGTTAAGAGGTAGAAGCTTCGGCCCAATTCAGAACCAAAACTTCCAACTCTTAACTCTTCACTTTTAACTCAAATAATTAGTGGTGCGACAGTTCCAGGGCGGGCAGACCGTTTTTCACGCGGTAGTCCGAGATGGCCGACTTGATGGCATCTTCAGCCAGCACCGAGCAGTGAATTTTCACGGGTGGCAAAGCCAGCTCTTCCACAATCTCCATGTTATCGATGGCCAGGGCCTCGTCAATGGATTTGCCCTTCAACCACTCCGTTGCGAGCGACGACGAGGCAATAGCCGAGCCGCAGCCGAACGTCTTGAATTTGGCGTCGGTGATGGTGTTGGTGGCTTCGTCCACCTCGATTTGCAGGCGCATTACGTCGCCGCACTCGGGGGCGCCTACGAGGCCGGTGCCTACGTTCTTTTTGCTTTTGTCCAGCGTGCCCACGTTGCGGGGGTTGCTGTAGTGGTCGATTACCTTATCGGAGTAAGCCATTTTAGTAATGTTGAGTTTTGAATGTTGAGTTTTAAGTGCTGTTGAAGGCTGGGTTTTGGTTGGTGAGAATTTCTGAAAGAAAATCATTCAAAACTCAGCCCTCAAAACTCAAAACTTTCTAGTGTTCTGCCCACTCGATTTTGCTCAAATCGACGCCCTCCTTGAACATCTCCCACAGGGGCGACATTTCGCGGAGCTTGGTCACGGCCTCTTTTACGTGGCCGATGGCGTAGTCGATTTGCTCGTCGGTGGTGAAGCGGCTCAGGCCGAAGCGCAGGCTGCTGTGGGCCAAGTCGTCGCTCAGGCCCAGGGCCTTGAGCACGTAGCTGGGCTCCAGCGAGGCCGAAGTGCAGGCCGAGCCCGACGAAACGGCCAGGTCCTTCACGCCCATCATCAGGCCTTCGCCTTCCACGTACTTGAAGCTGATGTTGGTCACGTGCGGCAGCCGGTGTTCTACCGAGCCGTTGATGTAGCTTTCTTCCAGCGTGGTGAGCTCCTTTTCGAGGCGGTCGCGCATGGCCGAGAGGCGGGCGGTATCAGCCGCCATTTCGAGGCGGGCCAACTCGCAGGCCTTGCCCAGGCCCACAATGCCGGGCACGTTGAGGGTGCCCGAGCGCATGCCACGCTCGTGGCCGCCGCCGTCCATCTGGGCGGTTACTTTCACCCGGGGGTTCTTGCGGCGCACGTAGAGGGCACCCACGCCTTTCGGGCCGTACATTTTGTGGGCCGTGAAGGCCATGATGTCGATGCCGTCGGCAAGCACATCAACCGGGATTTTACCAACTGCCTGGGTGCCGTCCGTCATGAACAGGGCGCCGTGGGCGTGGGCAATTTTGGCGATTTCGCGGATGGGCTGAATGGTGCCCGTCTCGTTGTTGCCGTACATGATGGTGACCAGAATGGTCTCGGGCGTCATGGCGGCTTCGAGGTCGGCGAGGCTGATGAGGCCTTTTTCGTCGACGGGCAGGTAGGTTACCTTGCCGCCGAGCTTCTCAATGTGCTTGCAGGTATCGAGCACGGCTTTGTGCTCGGTGGTGCAGGTGATGACGTGGTTACCCTTCTGGCTGTACATCTCGAACACGCCCTTGATGCCCAGGTTATCGGACTCGGTAGCGCCCGAGGTGAAGATGATTTCCTTCGAGTCGCAGTTGATGAGCTTCGAAATCTGCTCGCGGGCGTAATCCACGCCTTCCTCGGCGGCCCAGCCAAAGGGGTGGTTGCGGGAAGCCGCGTTGCCGAATACATCGGTCAGGTAAGGCATCATGGCCTCCAGCACGCGCGGGTCGAGCGGCGTGGTGGCGTTGTTGTCGAGGTAAATGGGGAGCTTCAGCATTGCGCGCAGCGGTATAGCAAAAAGATAAACCAGTGAATGACTGGCGGACCCTTAGAACACGGTTCGGGGGCAATCAGTTTTCTTTGGTCCCACAAAAGTAGACACAATCTAAATAAGGAAATGCGCCGACTTCCGGCAACGGCGCGAAATGCGCGCTAAAACCCGCTTTTTCGCCCGGCCAGTGGCCTTCTTCTCCGTAATCCTTCTATGCTCACCAACCTCGAACACCTCGGCTTAGCCGTAAACGACCTCGAAGCCGCCACCACGCTTTACACTACGCTGCTCGGCATTGCTCCCTATAAGAAGGAGCACGTGGCCAGTGAAGCCGTCGATACGGTTTTTTTCCAGGTCGGCGGCTCGAAGATTGAGCTGCTGGCCGGCACCTCGCCCGATAGCGCCATCACGAAGTTTCTGGCCAAAAAGCCCGAAGGCATTCACCACGTTGCATTTGAGGTCGATGATATTCGGGCCGAGATGGCGCGCCTGAAAGGGGAGGGCTTCGTGCTGCTGAACGAGGAGCCCAAGCATGGGGCCGATAATAAGCTGGTGTGCTTTGTGCATCCCAAAAGTGCGGCCGGCGTGCTGGTGGAGCTGTGCCAGACGATTAACAGCTAATGTCATTCCGAGCGGAGCGAGGAATCTGAGCAAGCTAACCCGGATTCCTCGCTCCGCTTGAAATGACATCAACGGTTCAAAACCGCCGCTACCACAGCATCCGGGGCTTCGCGCGGGATGTAGTGGCCCACGCCGGGCAGCACGCGCCGTTCGTACGGGCCGGTAAAGAACTTTTCCTTGCCTTCGGAAGAAGCTACGAGGCTGGCCCCGTCAATTTCGCCGTGGAGCACGATGGTGGGCACGCTGATTTTGGGCTGCGGCTCCAGCTGTTTTTCCAGTGCCTCGTAGCGCGGGTCGGGCGGGGCGGCGCCCCAGCGGAAACAGTAAGCGTGAAGCACCACGTCGACCCAGTCGGGATTATCCCACGATTGGGCGGTGCGCTCGAACTCGGCTTCGGTGAACGGCATGGTGGGCGACCACGCGTGCCAGATGTAGCGGCAAAACTCGCGGCGATTGTGTTTGAGGGCCTCGTGGCCGCGCTCGGTGTGGAAAAACCACTGGTACCAGTAGGCGTGAATCTGATTGACGGGCATCTGGTCGCCGGGCTTGATGCCGGTTTCGTAGCCGGCCGAGAGGATGACCATGCGCTCGACACGCTCGGGCCAGAGGGCCGCCACCAGGTAGCCGGCCCGGGCACCCCAGTCGTGGCCAATCAGTACCACTTTTTCGATGCCGAGGTGGTCGAGCAGGTCAATAGCATCCTGGGCCAGGGCGGTGGTCTGGCCGCTGCGCGGCGTGTCATTATTCAGGAAAACGGAGCCGCCGCAGCCGCGCATGGAGGGCGCAATGGTCTGGTAGCCGGCGGCTACGAGCTGCTCGGCTACGGCGTCCCAGGTGCGCAAGTCGTCGGGGAAGCCGTGCAGGAGCAGGGCCACGGGGGCATCGGTGGGGCCGCGCCGTTCGTAGGCAATGCGCAGGGTTTCGGTTTCGATGGTGTGGGTGGTTGGCATAATCCGGGCATATTTGTGGCGGTTGATTGAACGCGGGCCGTATTGGCTGGTTACGCCTGCGAAATCAGTTGGTGGGCGCAGGCTCGACCAATTGGCCAGTCAGCAGACCGAATTTTACGAATTTATCCCATCCGTCTTCCCATGAATTTTTTTCAACAGCAAGTGGATTTGGCCGTCGATGCGCTGCTACTTCAGCAGGTTATTCTGTACCCCACCGATACCGTGTGGGGTCTGGGCTGCGATGCCGAAGCGCCGCCCGCCGTGCAGCAACTCTACAAGCTGAAGGGCCGCGAGGCCGGCAAGCCCAGCATCGTGCTGGTGGCCGATTTGGCCATGCTGAAACGCTACGCCGCCGAAGTGCCAGCCGAGCTGGAGGCTATGCTGGCGACCGATACGCGCCCGACTACCTACATCCTGCCCGCCAGCCGGGCCGTGGCCAGGGAACTGGTGGCGCCCGACGGCACCGTGGGCCTGCGCGTGGTGAAGGACGAATTCTGCCACAAAGTGGTGCGCCGCCTGGGCCACGGCCTGGTATCGACTTCGGCCAACAAAGCCGGCGAGGCCACCCCGGCGGTGTATTCAGAAGTAGATACTGCCATCGTGCGCGGGGCCGACCATGTGGTGAACTGGCGGCAGGACGATGCCACGCGCACCGCGCCTTCGCGGGTGGTGCGGCTGGGCGAGGGCGGCAAGCTGGAAGTGGTGCGCGAGTAGAGGCGGGTGGCATTCTGCGGCCAGTACCGAACTTTGCGCCCATGAACACGCCCAAACTGCCCGAGTTGCCCATTTTTCGCACCATCGCCGAAGCGGCGGCTGAACTGGGCCAGCCGGCTTACGTCATCGGCGGCTACGTGCGCGATTTGGCGCTGGGCCGCGACAGCAAAGACATTGACGTGGTGACGGTGGGCGACGGCATTGCGCTGGCCCAGGCCGTAGGCAACAAGCTGAAAGGCAAGGGCCGGGTGCAGGTGTTCAAGAACTTCGGCACGGCCATGCTGCCGACTAAGGAGGCCGGCGATATTGAATTTGTAGGAGCTCGCAAGGAGAGCTACCGCGCCGAAAGCCGCAAGCCCGAAGTGGAAGCAGGCACGCTGGAAGAAGACCTGGCCCGGCGCGACTTCACCATCAACGCCCTCGGCCTGAGCCTGAACCCGGAGAATTTCGGCGAGCTGGTGGACCGCTACGAGGGCATGAAAGACCTGGCCAGCAAAACCATCCGCACGCCGCTGGGGCCGGATGTGACCTTTTCGGACGACCCGCTGCGCATGATGCGCGCCGTGCGCTTCGCTTCGCAGCTCAACTTTGATATTGAGCCCGATACGTTCGACGCCATTATCCGGAACAAGGACCGGATAAAAATTGTGTCGCAGGAACGCATTACCGTCGAGCTGAACAAGATTATTGAGTCGCCCACGCCGAGCTACGGGTTTAAGCTGCTGTTTCAGACGGGGCTGCTACAGCTCATCTTTGCAAAGATGGCGCTGCTGCATGGGGTGGAAAAAGTGGGCACTCACGCGCACAAAGACAATTTCTACCATACCCTGCAGGTGCTCGACAACGTGGCCGCGGCCGGCGGCGACCTGTGGCTGCGCTGGGCCGCCGTGCTGCACGACATCGCCAAGCCCGCCACCAAGCGCTACTTCCCCAAAGTGGGCTGGACGTTTCACGGGCATGAGGACAAGGGCGCGCGCTGGGTGCCCGGCATCTTCACCGACCTGAAACTGCCGCTGGGCGAGGAGATGCGCATGGTGCAGAAGCTGGTGCGGCTGCACCTGCGCCCCATCGCGCTGGTGAAAGAAACGGTGACCGACTCGGCCGTGCGCCGCCTGCTATTTGAGGCCGGCGAGGATATTGACCGGCTGATGCTGCTGTGCCGGGCCGACATCACGAGCAAGGACCACACCCGCAAGGAGCGGTATCTGCGCAATTTCGCTCAGGTAGAGGAGAAGCTGAAGGAGGTGGAGGAAAAAGACCACCTGCGCAGCTTCCGCCCGGTCATTACCGGCGAAATCATCATGGAAACCTTCGGGTTGAAGCCCTCGCGCGCCGTGGGCGAGCTGAAGGAGGCCGTGATGGAGGCCATCCTCGACGGCATCATTACAAACGAAATGGAGCCCGCGATGGCCTTTTTGCTGGAGCAGGGCGCAACTAAAGGGCTGAGCCGCGGGGGAACGGAAGCTGTTTTGGAGTAGCCTGTTGAGACAAGTTAAAAGTGGAGAGTTAAAAGTTAAAATACGGGCGCACCAGATTTTAACTTTTAACTCTCCACTTTTAACTGGTCCAAAAAACAGCCCTAACAACTACGGCCGACCGCACAGTCGGGCCAGCGTTTGCCGGAGCAGGGCTGGCCCTTCGGGGCCAAATAGAAAGCCGTGCTCGCCCTGCGCCACCGCCTGCAGCTCCCAGCGCCGGGCCTGGGCGGGGCGAGCCTCGAACGTGGCCTTAACGGCGGCATAGGGATAAATGGAATCGTCTTGGGCGCTGAATTGGTAGCAGGGCTTGCCCTGGCCCAACTGGCCATAGGAAGCACCCAACGGCAGCCGGGGTGCCGGCGAGAAGGCATAGAACCCGCTGAACGCGGCCGGCCGCTGGCTGGCAAACCACAGGGCCGCGCTGCCGCCGTTGCTCAGGCCGCCCAGCACGGGGCCGCGTGGGTCGGTATGGTAGCGGGCCTGCACCTCGCGCACAATGGCCTCGACCTGCGCGAATGCAGCGGGCTGCTCGACCCAGCCAAAGCTTTTGCGGCCGAATGGAAAGACGACGATAGCATTGGCCGGCGCGGCCGCAAACACGGGCTCTTCTATTCCCACATCGGGGTTGGCGTACCCGAACTGTGCTGTGCTGACCACGCCGCCGTGCAGGTACACCACCACGGGCGCGGGCCGGGCGGGCGAGTAGCCGGCGGGCACGCGCACCAGATAAGGCATGCGTACCGTGTCGTTGGGCACCCGGCGGAAATACAAGGCAAAACCGGGCTGCGCGGCGGCAAAGTGGCCCATTTTGCGCTGGCCGCTGCCGGGCCAGGGCAGGGCGCGGGCCTGCGATGCAGCTACCCAGTTGGCGCTACGGGTGCGGGCAGCAGCGGCCTGGCGGGCCAGCGCCGTGCGCATGGCGGCCAGCCAGCGGGGCCAGGCGGCGTCGGCTTTCAGCGGGGCCAGGTTGGGGTCCTGGGCTATGTTGTCGAGGTCGTGGGGCTGCATGTGCAGGGAGCGGTGGCTAAGCTGCCCCAGCCAGCGCCAGGCCAGCGCCCGCCGGGCCGGGCAGTTGGCCGCCGCGCTGGCGGCCCCAAACAGCTCAAACTCGTTGGCGCGGGTGCTGTCGGGCGCAAACGCCTGCTCGAACGAGGCCACGGCGGCGCAATGGTCGCGGGCCTGTAGCTGTGTTTCGGCGCGTTCCAGCAATTGCGAGTAGGTGGGGGCGGTGGGCTGGGCCAGGGAAATCCCGGGCAGCACAACTGCTGCCAGCAGTATCAGCAGGATGTTTGCTTGCATTGGAGCAAAAAATGTGGGTGAGTACCCACGCAGATGCCCGCATTAGCTAAGCGGTTGCCCCGCGCAAACTGAATTCAGCCGATTATGATAAACGGGGCAACCCGTTAAAAACGAGATGGAGCCAGCCCTGGCCTCCCTGTTGCAGCAGGGGGCGGCCAAAGGACTGGCTCCGGAAGGAGGCCTCGTTCACTCACCAAACTAAGCCTGGCTTCTTTGTTTTTCTTTTTTCGGGGGGATAGATGCAGCTATACGGCGAAGGTTGCCTGCGAAGTTGCTTTTCGAAATAGAATTTCGGCGAACTACAAACGTTTGATGCTGGACGGGCCCGTAGCGTCGACTTTCACGCTGGCGGGCTGTCCGCTGTAGGCTATTTCGCTCGCGCCCACGGCGTCTCCTTTCAGGCTTTCGGTTACGTTGAGACGGGCTTTGCACATGCCGGCGATGGTCACTTTGCCGTTGCGGGTGCGCAGGTTGGCGGCGGCCAGCTCGCAGGCCCCGGCGGCGTCGAGGTCGAGCTGGTCGACGTTGCCGACGGCGGTGGTGCGGCAGGCCCCGGCCTGCTCGAGGCGCAGGGTGCCGTAGCTGCCGTTCAGGCGCAGGTTGCTGGCGCCGGCCTGCTCGATGCGCAGGTTGTCCTGGCGGTCGAAGCCGCCGAGGTCGCCGAGCACGGCCCCGGCCAGCGAGAGACGCTCAATGGCCGGCATCTCGATGCGCACCAGAATTTTGCGGTTGTTGCGGCCCCAGTCGCCGCCGAAGAACTTGGTGTTGCGGGGCTTCACAATCAGCTCGTCGCCGTCGCGCTCCACGCGCAGGTCGTTCAGGGCCCGGTCTTCGCCGGCGGCCTCAATCTTGAAGCTGCTGCCCTGGCGCACCACTACCCGGTAGTTGCCGGCCACCGTTACGTGGGTGAAGCCGGTTTCCTGGAAGGTGCGGCGGCCGCTGCCGTAGCTGTTCAGGTCGGTGTCGAAGCTGGGCGCGCCGCCGTAGTTCAGCGAGAGGCCGCCGCGGTCGTTGTCATCTTCGTCGTCGCTGCTGTTATCGTCGGCGCTGTCGTTGTCGTCGCTGTCGATGTTGATGTTCACGTTCGAGTCGTCGTTGTCGTCCTCGTCGCGGCCCAGCTGCTCGTCGGTGCACCCAATGCATTCCAGCTTGTTGCCGCGCAGGCGGTAGCGGTGCTGCTCGGGGTCTTCGGGGCGGCGGTTATTCACGAAGTCGTCGTCGTCCAGAATGTTGTAGGCGAAGTCGCGGCTCATTCGGAAGGTGCGGTCGCGGGGCAGGCGCAGGGTGAGGGCCAGCTCCTGCTTGCGGTAGGCCGAGTTGGCCATGAAGGAGAAATGGTCGTCGAACACCAGCGAGGAGTCGCCGCTGGGCCGCACCGTGTAGTCGATGGTGGTGAGGGCCGTGCGGCGGGCATCGGCTTCGTTGAGGCCCTTGGCGCTCAGCGTGCGCAGCACTTCCACCACCTTGCCGCTGTCGGCGGCGGCGAGGCTCACATCCACGTGCTGGTCCCAGTCGCGGTCCACGTGGCGCGCGTCGAACATGAGCACCGGCGTGGTCAGCTTCGAGAATTGTTCCAGCTGCTCCACTTCGGCATCGTACTGAAAGTTACGGTTTTGCCGAACTGCAGCCACCGTCACGCCCACAATGCTCAGCAACCAGAGCCCGAGCAGCGACAGGCCCACGGTGCGCGTCATCAGCGAGCGGCGGAAGAGCAGGTTCAGGCCGCCCAGCAGCAGGGCCAGGGCCGGAATGCCCAGCGCCAGGAAGCCGGCCAGCAAGCCCCAGGCCGGCACGCCCCGCAGCAGCACGTGGGTGAAAATCATGTTCTCGGCATTCGGAAACAGGCCAATGCTCGCGCCCAGGCCAATGGCCAGCGTCAGCAGCAGGCCGAAGCCAGTCATCGTCAGCAGCACACCGGCCACCACCCGAATGGCCGAGCCGATGAAGTCAACGGCCGGGCGCAGGTTGCGGGCAGCGTCTTCCACAAACTCACCCACGGGACGGTTGGTGAGGGCGGGGCCTTCGGCGAAAGCATTGGTCCGGGCGCTGTTATCGAAGCTTTCCAGCGTAATGGCGTCGCCGCGCATACGGAGTTTGTCCGAGACCGTTTTGGCCTCGGGCAATACTATCCAGAGAATAATGTAGAGCAGGAAGGTGAAGCCCCCGGCAAACAAGCCGGCCAGCATCATCACGCGCACCAGCGTCACATCGATGTTGAAGTAGGCGGCCAGGCCGGCGGCCACGCCGGCCACTTTGCCCGTGCCAGTGTCGCGGAATAAGCGGCGGCCGGCCAGCGGGCCCGAGTTCAGCAAGGCTTCGGGGTGGGCGGGGGCGTCGTAGCGCTTGGGCAGCAAAATCCAGAGGATGATGTAGCCGAGCACCAGCCAGCCGCCGAACTCGAACCGGATGTTGTCGTGGTCGAACCCCCAAACGTGGATGGCCGGCATGAACAGCGTGACAAACACCAGGCCCAGGCGCACCCACAGCGGGTTGATGGCGAAGTACTGGGCGATGCCGGCGGCCACGCCCGCAATTTTGCGGTTGGCCATGTCGCGGTACAGGCGCTTGCTTTCGCCGGGCGCGGCGGCATTGCCGCCCACGGCAAACGGGCCTTCGGGGCCAAAGGGGCCTTTGCGACCGAAAGTGCCTTCGGGGCCAAACGTGCCCTTGGGGCCGAACGGGCCTTCGGGACCGAACGTGCCGCCGGCTGCGGCCGTTTCTTCCACCTCGTCGTCCTCATCGGCGTCGGGGGCGAAGTCGCTTACGCGGCCCATTTTAGCAACCATTGCATTCACGTCATCGAGGGTGATGACCTGCTGCATGGGCGAGAGGCGGGCCGAGAACAGCTCGGCGATGCGGCCTTCGATGTCGGCCACGATGTCGGCGTGGCCGCGGTAGTTGGCGAAGTGCGCCTTCACCTCGGCCAGGTAGCGACTAAGGACGTCGAAGCCATCTTCCTCGATGTGGAAGATGAGGCCCTGTAAATTGATGCTGATGTTCTTTTTCATGTGAAAGAGGGCCGAACGGGCCGATTGGATGCTGGTGAGTGAAGCAGAAAAAGAGGCAGATTAGCGGCTGTCGCCGGGCGGCCGGCTATGGCGAATGATGCCCACCGAAGTGGCCATTTCCTCCCAGGTGTCGCGCAGCTCCTCCAGGAACTTGCGGCCCTCGTCGGTGAGGGTGTAGTACTTGCGGGGCGGGCCGCTGGTGCTTTCTTTCCAGACGTAGTCCAGCAGGGCGGCATTCTTGAGGCGGGTGAGCAGCGGGTAGAGCGTGCCCTCCACCACAATCATGCGGGCAGAAGTCAGTTCCTCCAGCATGTCGGAGGCGTAGGCTTCGCCGCGGGCGATGATTTCCAGGATGCAGAACTCAAGGATTCCCTTGCGCATCTGAACCTGGGTGTTCTCGAGTTTCATGGGCGAGTTGGTTGACTAGTGGGTGACGAACAGTACAAATGTATGGTAGGTACTTTGTAACGCAAGGTACTGGATGAATAATTCCGTTGAATCTGTAAGAATATTTTATTAATGCCTGATAATGAAGAAGAAAATTTTGCTAGCGCTGCATGATTTTCACTGCGACTTTACCCAAACTGGGTGTGGCTGAGGCCGGGCAGGGGCGGGGCCGACACTCGCCCGGGCATGACACGGAACCGTTGCAGTGGTGCGCACGGCAGGTAGGAAGCCGACTTCGGCCTTACCCCAGGCGCCTGCTCTCAAACGCACCTTCGGCCAGCAGCCAGCCGGGTTGGGCAAACTGGCCCGAAATTGGCGGCGCGCGACGCACTAACTTGGAGTATCTTGCGTTCCGTCCGCGCAAACCCGTGTTCGTTCCTTTCTATGACCCAATTTTCCGCTGCCGCCCGTGGGCTGCTGATTGCCGGGGCCTGTGCCGCTGTTGCGCTGCCCGCCGCCGCCCAATCATCCAAAACCCCCAAATACAGCAACGAATTTCTCAACCTCGGCGTGGGCGCGCGCGCGCTGGGCATGGGCAAGGTGCAGGTGAGCCTGGCCTCCGATGCCACCGCCGGCTACTGGAACCCCGCCGGCCTGGTGAACCAGACCCACAAATACGACGGCGTGCTGATGCACTCGGAGCTGTTTTCGGGCATCGTGAAAAACGACTACGCAGCCTTCTCCATGCCGCTCGACGACAAAAGCGCCATTGGGGCCAGCCTGCTGCGCCTGGGCGTGGATAACATTGCCGACACCCGCGCCCTGGTGAACGAATACGGCTACGTTGACTACAGCAAGATTGAATACTTCTCGGTGGCCGACTACGCGCTGCTGCTGTCCTACGCCCGCAAGCTCGGCCCCGAGGGCCTGAGCGTGGGGGCCAATGGCAAGTTCATCTACCGCAACATTGGCAAGTTTGGACAAGGCTACGGCTTCGGGGTTGATGCTGGGGTGCAGTATAACCACAAGGGCTGGAACCTGGGCCTGATGGCCCGCGACATTACCACCACCTTCAACGCTTGGTCATACAATCCCGACGAGTTCTTGAAGAGTATCAACAGTAGCCAAGCCAACCAAAAAGACCCAATTCCCAAAAACAGCACCGAAATCACGCTGCCGCGCTTCGTGCTGGGCGTGGGCCGGCGCTTCGAGCTACCCAAGCAGTTCTCAGCCCTGGTCGCCGCCGACTTTGAGGCCACTACCGACGGCCAGCGCGGCACGCCCATCTCAACTAAAGGCGTGAGCGTGAACCCCAGCGCCGGCGTGGAACTGGGCTACCGCAACCTTGTATTCCTGCGCGGCGGAGCTGGCAACTACCAACAAATCAGCAGCGTAGTAGACCTGTCCAGGCAGTGGAAAGGCCAGTATAGCCTTGGGGCCGGCGTGGCCGTCAGCGGCCTGCGCGTCGACCTGGCGCTGTCGCGCCTGGCCGTGGAAAAACTCGGCAGCACCTCCCAGACCAATTCGCTGATTGTCTCGCTGGGCTACGGCTTCAAGTAGGCCGGCCCGCACCAGAAATAAGCTACCCACAATTTCCGAGATGATATGAACAACACTACCAATTATTCGCCTTTCCGTCGTTGCTGGCCACTGCTGGCGTTGTGCTGGCTGCTGCTGGCGGGCGGCGTAGTGCGGGCGCAGTCGGGCCCGGTAGGCAACGAGTGGATTGTGCCCGGGCAGCAGTACTATAAGATTAAAGTCATCCGTGACGGCTTGCACAAGCTGGACTACCAGTATTTGCAGAAAGCGGGAATCTCCGGCGTTGCGCCCAGCGAATTTCAGGTCTGGCGGCGTGGTCAGCAAATGGCCATCTACGTGGGTGGTAATCAGAACGTGCTGGATGCCAGTACGTTTATTGAGTTTTACGGCCGCGCCAACGATGCTGCGCTGGACACTGAGCTGTATAAAAACCCAAGCGACCAAGCACATACCTACTTCAGTCTCTACAGCGATACGGCCTCGTACTTTCTGACCTGGCATACCGGCACCGCTGGCCGGCGGATGCAGGCACCCGCCAGTGCCGGAACTACTCCCCACCCATATCGGCTGCTGAATAAGCTGGACCAGCGAATTAATATTTTCAGAGACGTTCCAGCGGAGGAGAGTGTGTACCTGCCCTGGATAGAGCCCGCTGAAGGCTTCTTCATGGGGTCGACGCATACTGAACTGGCTTATACCATCGATTCGGTTTCCGTAAGCCCGACCACGGCGGCCACTACGCTGCCCCAGGTGGAGGTGTCGCTGTTTGGCGCGCCCGACCAATCGGTGCGCTACGGCGGAATTGGAGTGGCCCACCACGTGGAGGTGGTAGTGGTGCCCGCCAGCGGCCCAGAGCGGGTGCTGGGCGTCATGAACTTTGTCGGACTCACGCGTTCGCGCCAAAAATTTGCCTTTCAGCCTTCCGATATCACAGCGGCGGGCCGCCTCACCATCAAACTGCGTAACCAGGCCCCCGTAGCGGCCGATGATTATTTCTACGCGGTATACCTGCGCACAAGTACGCCGCAGGCCAACACCTGGTATTCAAACCGACACCGCATTGCCTTTACAAATGATTCGCTCCTGGCCGGCCCGGCCACTTACGAGCTAGCGGGCGTGCCGGCTACCGTAGTGGGGTTCGATGTGCAGGACTTGTATAATCAACAGCGTGTGGTGAGCACTCCGGGGACGGGAGCAGGCCTTTCGCGCTTTGTTTTTCCGGGCGCCAATGGGGTGAAGCACCAACTGCTGCTCGTCGACGAGCTGTTTCCCTTTACGCCATTTCCTGCGCAAAAAATCCGTTTTCAGCAGATTAATCCGGCGACTCCAACGTTTGTTATCATCTCGCATCCGCAGCTGATGAAGCCCACGGCGGGCACTGCCAATGCCGTAAAGGCCTACGCGGCCTACCGGGCCTCGGCAGCCGGTGGGCGTTACGATACGCTGGTGGTTACCTCGCAGCAGCTCTACGACCAGTTCACGTACGGCGAGAAGTCGTGGCTGGCGTTGCGGCATTTTGCGCGATGGGTAGCGGCTGCGGGGCCAGCGGGCCGCGAGCGTTACCTTTTATTGCTCGGGAAAGGCGTTGTGCCCAGCGAGCCGGTGAGTTCAGCCTATTTCGCGCACTACGGCGAATACGGCGTCGACCTGGTGCCGACCAGTTCGCGCTCGGTTTCCGACAACCTGATAACCGCCGACTACGCCACCGATGACTACGTGGCCAAGCTGCATACCGGCCGCCTCACGGCCACCACGCCGCAGCAGATAATGAACTACCTGAACAAGGTGATAACACACGATGCGCTCGGGCCCGCTCCCTGGCGCAAAAACGTGCTGCACTTGGTGGGCGGGAAGGATGCTACCGAAGCGCAGGATTTCCGCCGTTATCTCGACAAAGCTAAAGCAAGCATCGAGCGGCCGTTTTTGGGCGGCACTGTCACGACGGAAAGCCGCACCGGCATTTTGCCCGTATCGGTCGATATCTCGGCCCAGCTAAATGCCGGGCTTTCGGTAATTGATTATTTTGGTCACGGCTCAAGCAATACTTTTTCGCTTGATTTTGGAGCTCCATCCAAAGTACCTAGCTACAACAACGTAGGCAAGTACCCCGTTTTAATTCTGAATGGCTGCGCGGGTAATGGTACGTACACGCAAGCCTATACTGTAGTCGAAGATTACCTATTTGCCGACCAGAAGGGCGCCATTGGCTCATTGGGCGAATCGGGCCTCAGCTTTCCCGCCCCGTTGGGCGTTGCCCTCGATACGCTGCACCACCTGCTGTTCAACGACCCGCGCTGGTATGGTAAGCCTGTGACGGCGGTGCACGACGAAGTAGTGCGCCGGTTACAGCATACCCCCGTCTTCCGGAATAACATTGGCATTGAGCAGCTGCTGAGCACCAGTTGGCAGGGCGACCCCACTATTGCCCTCTACTCGCCCGCGCTGCCCGATTTGGTGGCCAATTCAGCTACGCTTTCCATTGTGCCGTCGGCTGGGGCGGGCCAGGTTACGGCGGCTTCGACCAATTTCGTGCTGAATGTGGGCGTGAGCAACCCCGGCAAAATCACCTACGACCCGGTTGAAATTCGGGTGACGCGTACCCTGGGCACTCAGTCGATGACTTACCCTTTCACGGTACGGCAGGCTTGGCGGCAGGATACCACTTATGCGCTGACGATTCCCAATTCCACTGTTTTTCTGGGTAAAGGCGGCTCCAATACCTTCAAAGTAGAGCTTGATTACGCTAACAAGATTGCCGAATCAAACGAAACTAACAACGCCGCCCAAATCAATTTTACTTTCCTCACCGGCGGCCTCTCGGTGCTGAACCCCACCGAATTCTCGATTTCTGCGACTACCACCCCACGGCTCAGTGTGCAGTCGAATAACCCGCTCGAATCCTCGCGCGGCTACGAGTTCGAGTTGGATACCGACCCGGCTTTCGGTACGGTGAAGCAGCGTGCTACCATCACGGCAGGTGTACTGGCCGAATGGCAGGTTGCGGCGCTGCCCACTACCGTAGCGGGCCGCGACAGTGTGGTGTGGTACTGGCGCGCCCGTTTCCAAACGCCCACCGCGGGCGAAGATGGCAGCTGGGTAACCTCGTCGTTCCGGGTAATTCCCAACAGCCCGACGGGCTGGTCGCAGAGCGATGCCGGGCAGTTCCGGCGCGATGCGCTGACCGGGGTGGCCGTGAGCGGGCCGCCCACCGACTGGACGTTCGCGCCCGAGCGCTTTCCGCTGGTGTTGCGCACAGTGGGCGGTGGCCCTCCCCGAAGTGCTGCGCAATTTGGCAATCTGCTTGGTGGCGGCATCTACCTGCAGTCGGGGGGAGGGGTGCCATCCGTCAGCGACTGCGGGGTGCTGTCTCCTAACCTGTTGATTGCTGTGTACGACGGTGCCACGCTACGGCCCTTGGTAATGCCGGCAACGTACCAGCGTTGCGGGCAGGCGCCCAACTACTTCTACTATTTCTCGAAGACTGCGCCCACCAGCACTACCGATACGCTCGATAACCTGAACTACAGCGCGGCACGCCAGCAGCAGCTCGACGCTTTCCTGACGGCGATTCCGAACAAGGCCTACGTAGCGGTGATTTCGACCAACCGGCTGCGCTACTCCTTGTTGCCCGCGGCCCTGAAGACTCGTTTGCAAACCTTGCTCGGTTCGCAACTGATTACCACGCTGGCCGATGGCGAGCCGCTGGCGGTGGTGAGCCAGAAGCTGACCGCTACCACCGGCCGCCTGCTGCACGAAAAAGGCCCCGACCGCACGTCGGCCACGCTGGCCTACAACCAACGCATCGAGTTGACGGACACGCTGCAGCGGGCAGTGACGGCCGGGCACGTGGTTTCGACGCTGATTGGCCCGTCGCAGCAGTGGAATAACCTGTATGCATCCATCCGCACCCGCAATAACTCGGGGCAGTACACGCTGAAAGTAATCGGCGTGAACTCCCAAGGGGTTGAAAACACCCTATTTACCAACTTGCCGGTGCTGCGCGATGGTACCTTGTTCACGCAGTCCCTATCGACTGTTTCGGCGACCGACTACCGTTACCTGCGGCTCGACCTGACGCTGGCAGATACGGCCCGCGTGGCCCCGCAATTGCGGCAGTGGATGGTCACCTCACGCGGCCTGCCCGAGGGCATTGTGCAGCGCGATGCGGTGCCCGCCAGCACGTACGCGGCGGCGACGCTGCTGCAACAGGCCACCACCAGCCCAGGCATTGTTAGCTTCCCGGTGAAATTCAAGAACATATCAACCGAAACGTTCAACGGCCCGCTCAATACCCGCGTGCAGGTGCGCGACAGCAACAATAACATCCGGTTTACGGCCCCGCTTATTAGCACCGCCGCCCCGTTGCCGGGCGAAACGGCAACTATCAATGCGAGCATCGATATGAAAGGGTTGTTTGGCCGCTTCCAGATTGAAGTGGTCGTAAACCCACAGCTGCAAAACCCCGGTTTGCAGCTCGAGCAGAACTATGCAAACAACGAGTTGATTCTGCCGGAATTCACCATTATCAACAACAACGTACCGCCCACGCTCGATGTAGCCGTGGATGGCCGCCACATCCTCAACGGCGAGTTAGTTTCGGCGCGGCCCGTCATTGTCATCCAGCTCAACGACGAAGACCAGCTACGACACATCACAGATGCTTCGGTATTCACGCTCACGCTGCTGCGCCCCGGCCAGACCGGCCTGGGCACCCTGGTACCGCTTACGGGCAGCGACGTGCACTTCACCGTTGATACCAGCAAAGGCAGCGTAGCCCGTCTCACCTACGAGCCCGGCCTCAACAACCCGCTGCCCGACGGCAAGTACACCCTGCGCGTGCAGGGCCGCGACCCCAACAACTCGGCCGCCGCCGCGCAGGATGTGCAGCTGTCGTTTGAGGTGGTGAATGCCGCCACCATCAGCAACGTATACCCGTACCCGAACCCGGTTATCAGCAAAGCGCGCTTCGTGTTCACGGTGACGGGCCAGGAATTGCCGCGCAACATGAAAATCCAGATTATGAGCCTCACGGGCCGCGTGGTCCGCGAGATTTTCATGAACGAGCTGGGTCCGCTGCACATCGGCAACAACATCACCGACTACGCATGGGATGGCACCGACAGCTACGGCGACCGCCTGGCCAACGGCACCTACCTCTACCGCGTGGCTTACGACGACAGCAACGTCTCGTTCTCGCACCGCGAAACGGCCGGCGACAAAGCCTTTAAAAACGACTGGGGTAAGCTCGTGCTCATGCACTAGAAACTGCTCCAATAGCACCGCAAAAAAGGCCGCCCAATCGGGCGGCCTTTTTTGCGGTGCCTCTGGCTGGATGTCCGGCTCACGTCATCCCGCAGCAGCTAGCGCCGCCGTAGCGTCACGAAGCTATAAGCGTAGGTATGCTGCGCGTCAGCTTCGTGACGCTCGCGGGTTTCCTCGCGCCATTCGCTGGGCGAAAGGGGGGGGAAAGAGGCATCACCTTCAAAAGTGTGGTGGATTTCGGTGAGGTAAACCACGTCGGCCGTTGGTAAGGCTTCGCGGTAAATTTCGCCGCCACCAATCACGCACACCGTTTCGGCATCCAATTCGCGGGCGCGCTCCAGTGCGCCCAGTACCGAGCCCGCTACCTCGCAGCCCGGGGCCGCCCAGCCAGCCTGACGCGTGACCACGACGTTGGGCCGGCCCGGCAACGCCTTGCCAATGCTGTCGAACGTTTTGCGGCCCATCACCACCGGGTGGCCCAGGGTGAGTTGCTTGAAATGCCGCAAGTCGGCGGGCATGCGGCCCCAAGGTAGTTGGCCCTGCTGGCCAATGATGCCGTTTTCGGCCACGGCTACTACTAATGCGACCATCTTAAAAGGTTGGTTTGAAGCCCCGTAACAATTCCTCCACGCTCATGCGCTTCTTGCCTTCCAACTGCACATCGAGCAAATCGAGCCAGCCGTCGACCGCCGCTACGCGCAGGTAGCGCCGTCCGTCTGAAGACCAAGTTCCTGGCGTAGCGGCCGCTTCTTCGTCAAAAGGCAAGGTTTGGGCACGGTAAATTTTGACGATGCGGCCATCGGGCAGCGCCGCGAAGGCCGTGGGCATGGGCGAAAGGCCACGCACCCAGTTCACCAGTTCGGCCGCCGGGCGGCTGAAATCGAGCCGACCGGTTTCCTTGCTCAGCTTAGGGGCGGGGCGCAGGTCGGGGCGCTGCGTCTGCGGCGTGCTGGGCGCCGTACCGGCCGCAATGGCCTGCACCGAGCGCAGGGCCAAATCGGCCCCCACCAGTTTCAGCTTGTCGTACACGCTGCCGAAATCGTCCTCCGGCGCGATGGCGATGCGGTCCTGAAAAATCAGGTCGCCCGTGTCAATCTCATGCCGCAGAAAGAAGGATGTAACGCCGGTTTCGGTGTCGCCGTGCATAATGGCCCAATTGATGGGAGCCGCGCCCCGGTACTGCGGCAGCAGCGAGCCGTGGATGTTGATGGAGCCCAGCCGGGGCATGTTCCACACTGCCTCGGGCAGCATACGGAAGGCCACCACCACCTGCAAATCGGCCGCGTAGCTTTTGAGCTCGGCCTGAAATTCCGGCGATTTTAGGTTAGTGGGCTGGAGCACCGGCAGGCCGTGCGCCTCAGCCGCCACCTTCACGGCCGAGGCTTGCAGCTGGCGCCCGCGCCCGGCCGGGCGGTCGGGGGCCGTGATGACGGCCACTACCTGGCAGCCGGGCCAGGCCACCAGGCTTTCCAGGGTGGGCACGGCGAAATCGGGCGTGCCCATAAAAACGATTCTTAGCATTGGAGGAATTGGTGGTCGGGACTGGATGGCTGATGATGAACGGATTTGTATGGCCGTCATGCTGAGCTTGTCGAAGCATCTCTACCATGCAACTAATCCAATCGACAGGATTTGCTATTGCAGTAGAGATGCTTCGGCTGCGCTCAGCATGACGGTCGTTTTAATTGGTTTAACCTGCTGCCAAGCCTACCGCTCCGGATACAACAGGTACTTCTTGCGCAGCGCCCGGTACTTCTTCAGGCCCGGCTCCCAACTGGCGCGGATTTCGGCTTCGCTTTTACCCGCAATAATCTGCTGGCGCAGGGTATCGGTGCCGGACAACTCCTCGAAATACTTGCCGAAGAAATGCTCTTTGTCGATGCTTTGCTGGTAGAAGTCAAGTAGGTATTTCAGCACCAGGCCGCCGTTCTCGCGGGCGGGGGCGGTGGCCAGGTCGAGGCCGTAGCAGCGCTGGCCCTTCATCGGCGGGGTGGGTGAGCCGGCGTTGGGGGCGGGCGTGAAATTGTAGGGCCGCGTGGCCGGCTGGCTGGGGCTGCCGATGATTTCGAACGGCGTGGTGGTGCCGCGCCCCACGCTCACGTTGGTGCCCTCAAATAGGCAGATGCTGGGGTAGAGGGCCACGGCGTGGTCGGTGGGCAGGTTGGGGGAGGGGCGCACGGGCAAGTGGTAGGCCGTGGCGTGAGTGTACCCTTTTTGCATGGGCACCACCGTGAGGCGGCACGGGCGGCCGCCGGCCAGCCATTTTTCCTGGTTTATCATCTGGGCCAGCTCGCCCACGGTGAGGCCGTGGGCCATGGGCAGCGGGTCGAGGCCGACGAAGCTTTTGTGGGCGGGCTCCAGCATGGGGCCGTCCACGAGGTCGCCGTTGGGGTTGGGACGGTCGAGCACCAGCACGGCTTTGTTCTGTTCGGCGGCGGCTTCCATCACGTAGTGCAGCGTGCTGATGAAGGTGTAGAACCGCGCCCCCACGTCCTGGATATCGAATACCAGCACGTCGACATCGGCCAGCATTTCGGGGGTGGGCTTCTTGGTTTTGCCGTACACCGAGCGCACCGGCACGCCGCTGCGGGCATCGCGCCCGTCGGTGATGGTGGCCCCGTCGGCCGCTTCGCCACGGAAGCCGTGCTCGGGCGCGAAAATGGCCGTCACGTTCACGCCGCGCGCTTTCAGCGTATCGACCAGATAAGCGTTGCCCACGCGGGAAGTCTGGTTGATGACCAGGCCAACGCGCTGGCCCTTGAGCTGCGGCAGGTACTGGTCGAGCCGCTCGGCCCCGACTACCACGCGGGTAACCGCCGGGGGAGCCATTTGCGTAGGGGACGCAGCTGGTGCAGGCGTCGTTTGGGCAGCGGAACCGGTGGCGGCCGGCCGGGTAGTGCCGCAAGCGGGCAACGCCAGCAGCAGGGCCAGGGTCATTTTAGCCGAAAAATCAATCATAGCAGTGCAGGAAATAGAAATTAACCGGCTAATGGCGAGCGCCGGACCGGTGGGCTGGGCGCAACATGCGGCTGGTCCCGGTTCAAAACGTAGCTTTACGCTCGAACAATGAACGTCGCCCGCTACATCTCGCAGAAAATCGACGGCGGAGCCGATTCCGGCTCCTTCACGTCGTCGGTCACAAAAATAGCCATCATCAGCATTGCCATGGGCCTGGCGGTGATGGTGGTGTCGTTTGCCATCCTGCAAGGGTTTCGCAACGAGATTCAAAACAAGATTTTCTCGTTTGGCGCGCACCTGCAAATCTCGCGCTACGACACCAACAATTCGCTGGAAGTCGCACCCATTCCCGGCCCGCGGCTGGTGAAGCAGCTGCACGAGTTTCCGGAAGTGAAGTCGACGCAGCCCTTTGCCGTGAAAACGGCCATCATCAAAACGCCCGACGAGGTAATGGGCGTGGTGCTGAAAGGCATTGCCGAAACCGACGGCCGCTCGCCCATGCGCCAGAATCTGGTGGCGGGCAAGTTCATCAGCTTCCCCGATTCGGCGGCCAGCGACGACGTGCTGATTTCGCGCAAGGTGGCCGACAAGCTGCGGCTGAACGTGGGCGATAAAACGCTGTTCTACTTCATCCAGAACCCGCCGCGCATCCGGCCGTTCCGCGTGTGCGGCATTTATTCGACGGGGCTGGATGAGTTTGACGAAGTGTACGTCATCGGCGACATTCGCCAGATTCGGGAGCTGAACTCGCCGGTGTGGGCCGACTCGCTGGTGGGCGGCATGGAAGTGGTACTCAAGGATTTCAATACCCTGGACGCCACGGCCGACCGGTTCTACGAGCGGCTGCCGTACGATTTGAAAATTGACAAAATCACCGACCAGTACGCGCAGCTGTTTGACTGGCTGCAGCTGCTGAACCGCAACGTGGTGATTTTTCTGATTCTCATCATCTTCGTGGCCACCTTCAATATGGTCGCCACCATTTTCATCATGATTCTGGAGCGCACCAACATGATTGGAATTCTGAAGGCGCTGGGGGCGACGGATAACCAGATTCGGCGCATGTTTTTCTTCCGGGGACTGTCGCTTACGGTGCGAGGCATGCTCATCGGCAACGCCATTGCGGTGGGTTTCTGCGCACTGCAGTACTACTTCCACCTCATTCCGCTCGACCCTGAGAACTACTACATGGACCGCGTGCCGATTTCGTGGGACCCGAAAATGCTGCTGATTCTTAACGGGGCCACGTTCGCTGCTTCGTTGCTGGCGGTGCTGATTCCGACGTATCTGATTTCGCGGATTAAGCCAGTGGTGGCCATTAAGTTCGACTAACTGTCTGAACCGCAGATAGTCGCGGATTAAACGGATAAGAACGGATTCAATCGTTTTCAATTGAAAATGAAAAAGGCCAGTGCTCATCGAGGACTGGCCTTTGTTTATAGAGGTTTCGATAAAGAATCCGTTCTTATCCGTTTAATCCGCGACAATCTGCGGTTCAGACAAGGTGCCGGCTTTGCAGCACCAAGTTTGGGTCGGGGCACAGTGCGGCCCAAAGCTCTCGCTCGCTGGGCCGGGCCACGCCGGGAAAGTCGCCCACGCGGCCTTGCAGGTCGGCCATAAGCTGAAAATGAAGGTGGGCCGGCCAGTCGCCATTCTCCGGGAAAGGTCCAACGGTGGCGAAGGCTTCGCCTTTGGCCAAGGGCTGGCCCACGCGCAGCGCCCGCCACTCAGCGCGGCTGAGGTGGCCGTAGAGGCTGTAGAAAACGGTGCCTTCCAGTTCGTGCTGCAGGATGACGGTGGGGCCGTAATCGCCGAAGTTGTCGTTGTCGGCCAGGCTATGGACGATGGCGGGCAGCGGCGCGAGCACGGGCGTGCCGGCCGGTACCCACACATCTACGCCGAGGTGCAGGGAGCGGGCTTCTTCGGCCGCGCCGGGGCCGAAGTGCGGGCTGCGGCGGTAGATGACGCGGTTTTCGAGGTAGCCGCCCACGCCGGCGGTGGCCCCGGCCTCGGTCAGCATGGTGTTCACCAGCTCGTTGAAGGCGGCGGTGTCGCGCAGGTCGGCGTTAAGGACAGTGGGATTGGTAGCCGAAAAGTCGAGGCGGGTGACGGTAGCAGCGTTCAGGTCGAGGGGCAGCACGGGGCCGAATTCGGCGGCGTGGCGGAGCAGAAGGGCGGGGAGGGACAAGATGGAGAAATTATTAGCTTAATGGAAAGCCCGGTTTGGCAAACTACGCGCCGGGCGCGGCTGTTGAGGGCGACAGGCGGCAAGTTACCTTTGCGGCTGAAGTTGGCTCGGCACTTGTCCGACCGGCCGTTCATCTTTTTGTCAATTTGCCCGCGCCGGACGCCGCTGCCCGCCTCAATCCGTACGCCCCGTTACTCCCACTTTTATCCCGCATGAGTTACCAGACCCTGACCGTAGTTGCGCTGACCCAGGAAACCGCCGATACCGTTACCATTCACCTCGAACGGCCCGACCGCCAGCCCATTGCCAGCCGGCCGGGCCAGTTCCTCACCCTGATTCTGCCCTGCGGCCCCGGCGGCAAAAAGGAGCGCCGCGCCTACTCGCTCAGTAGCACGCCGGCCGATGCCCCGCGCCTGTCGGTGACAGTGAAGCGCGTGCCGGGCGGCCTCGTGAGCAACTATTTGCTCGATACCGTGCAGGTGGGCCAGCAGCTGGAGGTGATGGAGCCGCTGGGCAACTTCACGCTCGCGCCCAGCCCTAAGGCGGCACGCTCGCTGGTGCTCATCGGGGCCGGCTCGGGCATCACGCCGCTCATGTCGATGCTGAAAGCCGTGCTGGCCGGCGAGCCCAATAGCCACGTATTGCTCATTTATGGCAACCGCAACGAAGAATCGGTGATTTTTCAGCAGCAGCTCGCTGCCCTCGAAGCCAGCGCGGGCGGCCGCCTGCAGGTGGAGCACGTGTACAGCCAGCCCCTGCAGCCGATGGCCCCGCACCGCCACACCGGCCGCCTGAACCGCACCATGCTGCTGCGCATTCTGGAGCAGCGCCACCAGTTTCCGGCCGAGCAGGCCGACTACTTCCTCTGCGGCCCCGAGGGCCTGATGACCGAAGCCCGCGCCGCCCTCGACCTGCTGAAGGTACCCGAGGCCCGGGTGCGCCGCGAAAGCTTCGTGGCCGCCGCCGACAACGCCGAAGTGGCTGCCGCCCAACCCAACGGCCACGGCGACGTAACCGCGAGCGGTTCCGACGAGGTGAAAAGCACCCGCACCGTCACCATCCAGTACGAAGGCAGCGAGTACCTGATTGAGGTGCCGAAAGGTAAAACCATCCTCGAAGTGGCCCTCGACCAAGACATCGACCTGCCGTATTCGTGCCAGGCCGGCCTGTGCACGGCTTGCCGCGGCAAGTGTCTCAGCGGCCAGGTGCACTTGGATGAGCGCGAAGGCCTGTCGGATTCGGAGATGAAGCAGGGCTACATCCTCACCTGCGTGGGTCACCCGATGACGGATGATGTGGTGATTGAGATTGGGTAGAGGAGAGAGTTATTGAGAAAAAAGAACGTCATGCAGAGCGCAGCGAAGCATCTTGCCCGCAGGAAGTAATCCAATCGACAGGGATTAGTTGTGGCGGGCAAGATGATTCGCTGCGCTCTGCATGACGTTCTTTTTTAATCAACACATTTTCCATCCCTGCCGCCGCCATTCCACGTACCTGACAGCCTGTGCCGGCACTGCCCGCTGGCTGCCGTTTATACTTGTAAGATGATGCAACTCGTTGAACCTACCGCCGAGTCGGCCACTGATACCAGCCGACCGCCGCGCCACTACCTGCCCGAAGATTTCACGGTGACCGACTGGGCCGCCATCGAGCCATTTTTTCAGGAACTACAGGCCCGCCCCGTGCAAACGGCGGCTGAGCTGGAGCGCTGGCTGCGCGACCGTTCCGAACTGGAATCGGTGCTGAGCGAAGACCTAGCCTGGCGCTACATCCGCATGACCTGCGACACGCAGGACGCCGCCCGCGCCGAAGCCTTCCAGTATTTCGTGAACGAAGTGGAGCCGCTGGTAGCTCCCTACGACCATGCCCTCAACGAAAAGATGCTGGCCGTGCCCGCCCTGGCCGACCTCGACGAGCGCCGCTACGGCGTGTTTCTGCGTTCAGTGCGCCGTGCTTCGGAAATTTACCGGGTCGAAAACATTCCGCTGAAAACCGACATCAGCACCAAGCAGCAACAGTACGCCGCCACGGTGGGCGCGATGAACGTGACCATCGACGGCGAGGAACTGACCCTGCCCCAGGCCGCCGACCGCCTCAAAAACCCTGACCGCGCCGTGCGCGAAGCCGCCTGGCGCGCCATTCAGGCCCGCCGCCTGCAGGATGCCGGGCCACTCGATGCGCTGTTCACCGAGCTCATCGGCCTGCGCACGCAGGTGGCGTTGAACGCGGGCTTCGCCAACTTCCGCGACTACATGTTTGCCGCGCTGGGCCGGTTCGACTACACGCCGCAGGACTGCTTCGACTTCCACGCCGCCATCCGCGAAACGGTGGTGCCGCTGATTGACGGTTTCGACCTGGAGCGTCGGCAGGACCTCAACCAACCCGCCTTACGCCCCTGGGACCTCGACGTGGACCCCAGCGGCCAGCCGCCGCTCAAGCCCTTCGGCACCGGCGACGAGCTACTGGAAAAAACCATTACCGTCTTTCAGAACCTCGACCCCTACCTCGGCGACTGCCTGCGCACCATGCGCCAGATGGGCCACCTCGACCTGGAAAGCCGCAAGGGCAAAGCCCCCGGCGGCTACAACTACCCGCTCGATGAAACCGGCGTGCCGTTTATCTTCATGAACGCCACCAGCTCGCTGCGCGACGTAGTGACGATGCTGCACGAGGGCGGCCACGCCGTGCACAGCTTCCTAACCCGCGGCCTGCCGCTGGGGGCTGATAAGCACCCGCCGTCCGAAGTAGCCGAACTGGCTTCGATGAGCATGGAGCTGATGAGCATGGACCAGTGGGACGTATTCTTCCCAAACCCCGAGGACCTGCGCCGGGCCAAGAAAACCCACCTCGAAAGCGTGCTCGAAACCTTTCCCTGGGTAGCTACCATCGACAAATTTCAGCACTGGGTGTACGAAAATCCGCTGCACACGCACGAACAGCGCCACCAGCGTTGGGTGCAGATTTTCGACGAGTTCAACCAGCGCACCGTGGACTGGCGCGGGCTCGAAAGCTTTAAGCCCTATCTGTGGCAGAAGCAGCTGCACCTCTACGAAGTGCCGTTCTACTACATCGAGTACGCCATGGCGCAGCTCGGGGCCATTGCCGTATGGCGCAACTTCCGCCAGAATCCCGCCGAGGGCTTGGCGGCCTACAAGCGGGCGCTGGCGCTGGGCTACACCGCGCCCATTGGCCAGATTTACGCCGCCGCCGGCATCCGCTTCGATTTCAGCACCGAGTACCTGCGCACCCTGGCCGACTTCGTGCGCGCCGAGATGGAGGCGCTGTAATCCGGCAGAATAATTGAACAAAAACGTCTGTCATCCTGAGCATAGCGAAGGACCTTATTACGCCAGCATCAAGTGCTAAAACGTGATAAGGTCCTTCGCTATGCTCAGGATGACAGACGTTTTTGATTAACTCAAACTATTTACGGCTTCGCGCCGATGGTGAACAGCGGCAGCGGTTTCAGGTCGACGTACTTGCCGCCGAGCGACTGCAATTCTTCACCGTGCAGTTGCAGGTAGTTATTGTAACGCTTGGCCGCGTCGTCATATATCACTCGGAATCCGACCACGCCGGCATCAAGCTGCTGAATGCCCTCCACGAAATTGCGGGCATTTTCGGTGGGCGCGCCACCATTGGGGGCCGCTACGGGGTACAGCGCGTTCAGGAGCGAATCCTGAGCAGTGTCGTACTGGTCAATCAGGGCCGAGCTGCTCATCGTAGCTTGGTCATAGCGGCGGGCTTTGAGGCGGGCGTTGGCCTGTTCCAAGGCTTTGAGCTGGGCCTCGCTGCGGCCGGGCTGGCCGTGCAGCTCGCGCAGTAGCAGGCGCGTGAGAGCCAGCTTCTGGTCGTCGCTTTCCACCATGTTGCGCCACTTCACGTCCACCGAGTCGCGCAGGGCATCGAGTTGCAGCTTGGAAGCGGCCGCCGAAGCCGGGTTCACGGCCACGGTTTTGGCACCATCGCGCTTGCAAGAGGCCGCCATGCCGAGCAAGAGAATCAGGCCCAGACCGACCGTTTTCAATGAAGAAGAGAGGGGAGATGCAAACATGGAAATCGAAAGGATGAAGAAAGCCGTGCCGGCAAAGCTACACCGGTTTAAACTGCTCGAACAACTGGCGGCAGTCGTGGCAGTAGTGCACGGCCCGGCACAGCGTAGCCCCAAACGGCGTGCGCAACTCGGTATTGTGCTGGTGGCAGTTGGGGCACTCAGCGTACTCCAGAAAATCGAGGTCGAACACCACGTTGCCCAGCACCGGCGGCGGCGACAGCTTGTGCTGGCGCAACGCCGCGCGCCCGGCCTCCGAAATCATGTCCGACGACCACGCCTCGCGCAGGCTGATGTCGACCTGCACCTGTTCAATGCCGTGTTCGCGCAGGGTGCGTTCCACGTCGCGCTTCATGTAGTCCATCGCCGGGCAGCCGGCGAACGTGGGCGTGAGGTGCACCGCCACCGCGCCGCTGGCTTCGTCAATTTCCACGCCGCGCACTACGCCCAAATCCACCAGCGAAATCGTGGGGATTTCGGGGTCTTTCACGGCTTGCAGCCAATCCATTATTTGGCTTTTAGCTATTGGCTGCTGGCTGTTAGCGTCGGTCATTTTGAAAAAAAATTGAAAAAAGCTGACAGCTAAAAGCTAGCGGCTAACAGCTCAAAAACGCTACCAATCGGCTGTGGGGTCGAGGCGGAATACTTCGGCCATTTCGTCCAGCAGCGGCTGCAGGTGCTCGGTGTGCTGGCCGTGACGGCCGCCGAACACGGGCGTAGCAGTAGCCAAATCCGGCAGCGTCAGCGCCGTTTGGCCCAGCACTTTCGTGATGCTTTCCAGCCAGCGGCTTTGCAATTCATCTTCCCCGATGAACAAGCCGGAACTGATGATTTCCGCTTCCGCGTCGGTTTTTTCGAAGATGCCTAGCGCGTAGGGCAGCGTGAAGTTCAGGGCCGCCTGCATGCGCTCGATGGCTTCATCGGTGGCCGTGCCGAGGCGTTTCATCCAGGTGTTGGCGTGTAAGGCGTGGTATTTCAGCTCGCCGCGCAACTTGCGGGCCACCTGGGCCAGCGGCTCGTAGCTGCTATCGGCCAGCGCCTGAAAGCGCAACAGCTCGGCGTGGTCGAACAGGAAGTGGCGCGTGAGGCTGAAATCGTACTCGCCAATGGGCAGCTCCACCAGCTGGCAGCAGTGGAACTGCGGCGCGTTGCGGGTGAAGGCCACCGTGTCGGGCTCGGCTTCGCCCAGCTCGTGCAACAGGCCGTAAAGCTGCAGCGAATGTCCCAGCTTGTCCTGGGCCATGCTCGAGAAGGCAATGTCCTCTTCCAGAATCGGCCCCAGGCCGTTCCATTCCGAGTTGCGGTGGCCGAGGATGAGCTGGTCGTCGGCGAGGCGATACAGGAGGTCGAGTTTTGGGTCCATTAAACTATGCTTGCGGGTTTTCGGCCTTGAATTTTTCGATTCGGTCCTGCACCTTGTAGGCGATGGCGTCGCGGTATTTTTTGTCGGTCGTCGTGGCCCAGATGTCACGGTCGTCATCCTCCGAGTGCAGCACGTCGGCCGAGCGTACGGCCCACACATTCACCACCGGCCGTTGCTCGCCGAACACGGCTTTAGCCACCTGTAACGCCTCGGCGGGCGAAGCAGCGCGCACTTTGCCCACGTGCTGGTGGGCCTTGCCGCGCTTCTTCAGGTGGAAGATGTCGTAATCCTCCTCGCCCGCCGCGTAGGCTTCTTCCTGTTCCACCGACTCATCCACCGGCGCGGGGGCAGCCGAGCGGGGCAGCAGCGGCAGCGTGTCGTAGGCCGACTCGGTATCGCCCGCGTACTCCGTTACCGTGATGGCCGAAGTCGGTACCACCCACATGCCCGTGCAGGCAAAGCGACGGCTGTACTGCTCCTTGGCAAACAAAAAGGCCAAATCGGCCTCCGGCGCGTGCACCGAGCCCACGTACACGAAAGGCGCGCCCTCTTTTTTCTGGTGGAAAACTTCGTAGGTTTCGAACTGGTCGAGGGCCGGCTTGGCAGCCGCTGGGGCCGTTTCGGGCAGGCCCAGGCGGTTCATGCGCGGGTCGAGGGAATGTATCATTTGAAGTGTTGAGATTTGAGGGTTGAATGTTGAGTTTTAAGAAAAGACCTAGCAAGTGCTCGCATGTTGTAGTCCAAGCCAGCACTCAACATTCAACCCTCAAAACTCAACACTCCACTAAGCCAGTGGGCGCACATACTGGTGGGTTTTGCCGGCGCTCAGGGCGCGACGCACCCAGGCGCCGTTTTCTTCGGCGGCGCGGCGCACGGCCAGGCGCTCGGCGTTGCAGGGGCCGTCGCCGTTTATCACCCGCTTGAAGTCTTCCCAGTCGGGCTCGGTGAACTCCCACTGGCCGGTTTCCTCGTTTTTGCGCAGGTTAGCATCGGGCAGCGTCAGGCCAATTTCCCAGATTTTCGGCACGTACATATCCAGGAACTGGTTGCGGCATTCGTCGTTGCTGGCCATCTTCACCTTCCAGCGCATCAGGATTTCGGTGTGTACCGACATCTTATCCGAAGGCCCGAAGAAGGTCATAATGGCTGGCCACCAGCGGTTCAGCGCTTCCTGCATCATCTTCCGCTGAATGGGCGTGCCGGTAGCCATGTGCACCACGGCATCGTGCCCGTACTTCAGGTGGAAGGCCTCCTCGGCGCAAATCCGGTCGAGGGCGCGGCAGTAGGGGCCGTAGCTGCCCTTGGCGTTGGCGAGCTGGTTCACGATGGCCCCGGCGTCAATCAGCCACGAAATTACGTTCGAGTCGGCCCAGGTGGGCGTGGGGTAGTTGAAGACGTTGGAATACTTGCTTTTGCCGTTGATAAGGTCGACCAGCATCTGCTCGCGGGTTTTGCCCAGCGTTTCGGCGGCCGAGTACAGCAGCTGCGCGTGGCCCACTTCGTCCTGCACCTTGGCCATCTGGGCCATTTTGCGGCGGAAGCCGGGTGCGCGGGTAATCCACGTGCCCTCGGGCAGCGAGCCAATGATTTCGGAGTGCGCGTGCTGCTCAATCATGCGCGTGAGCTGCTTGCGGTAGAGGGCCGGCATCCAGTCGCCGGGCTCAATCTTCTCGCCCCGCGCAATGCGGGCCTCAAACTCGGCCAGCAGAATGGGGTCTTCGTTTTCCAGGCCGGTGGGGGCGGTGCTGGGCAGGTCGTGGGTGCTGGCGGAACCGTACATGGTGGTGGGGTGGTGGATAGGTGGGATAATGAGTTAAAGCAGGCGAAGCAAAATGTTGAACAGAATCAGTGGCAGAAGAAATCCACCAATCTATTAACCCGCCAACCCACTCAGCAGCTGCTCGGCTAGGCGGTGGGCAATTTCGTCGGGGCTGAGCTTGCCGTCGGGCCGGTACCAGCTCGGCAGCCAGTTCAGGCTGGCCAGCAGGGTGAGGGCCGCAAAGGCGGCATCGGGGGCGTGTAGCTCGCCGGTGGCGAGGCCACGAGCAATAAGTGTACGAAAACCAGCCTCATACCGGTCGCGCAGAGCCAGAAATTCGGTGCGGGCCGGCTCGCTCAGGTGCCGCCACTCGTGCAGAAACACGGCCGAGGCGGCACTGTCACGGGTCAGCACCCGCACGTGCGCTTCAATAGCCTGCCGCAGTTGCGTGGCAACGGGGGCAGCCGCATCGGCCGTTGCCGAATCGAAACCCGCGAAAAACTCGTCGGCCAGCCCGAAGCAGACGCGGTGCAGAATTTCCTCCTTCGACTTGATGTGCGAATACAGGCTGCCAGCTTCCAGGCCCAAGGCGGTGGCCAGCTCGCGCATGCTGGTGGCCGCGTAGCCCCTGGCCCGAAACAGGGCCGTGGCCGTGTGGTCAATCTGGGTTTTGCGCGAGCGGGCGGGAGCGGAGGGCATCATAATAGCAGGCAACAAAGGTATGCTTGCTAACGCTCGTTAGCAAGAAAACGTTGCTCGCTTGTGCATTATATATCTACCAAAAAAACGTTTTCAACACAACCTTAACGGCGCACGCAACGGATAGCCGTCGCAGTGTATCTTTGCACTGCATCGTTTTCTCCCATCAGACATTATGAAAAAGCATTACCTGTTGCTCTCGGCTGCCCTTTTGGTAGCCGGCGCTGCTCATGCCCAAGGCACAGAGCTGTTCTTTTCCGAATACGACGAAGGCTCGCACTCGTCGGGCACGGTGTACGGTGGGGCCACGTCGCCTTCGACTGGCAGCGAGCGCGCCATCGAGATTTATAACCCCACGACTTCAGCAGTCAACCTCAACCCTTACTCGGTGCGCCGCTACTCCAACGGTAGCACGACGGTTACCGAGGAAGAACGGTTGTTCCGCAGCAACGCCACTCAGCAGCCGGTAGGTACCAACACATTGCCTTCGCGGACGACCTTCGTGCTGGCTAGCGGCGAGGCTACGCTGCCGGTTATCCGCAACGCGGCCAACCAGTTCAGCACCGGCCACGCCCCGCAACCCATCGGCAATACTGTATTGGTAGGCGGTGGCACCATTTATTTCAACGGCAACGACGCCATGGCGCTGGTGCGCTACCCCAGCGGCACGGCCGGCACGGGTACCGGTGTTATCATCGACCTGATTGGCGTAGTGGGCCAGTTGCCCCCCGACCGCTCGGGCGCGGTAAGCTCCACGGTTGGCAACTGGCGCGGCACCAACCCGAACGACCCGATTTATCCGGGTACCAATTTCATTCCCGACGTGGTATCGGAAAACATGTCGCTGATTCGTCGTCCGAGTGTTTCGAAAGGGGTAAGTAGCACCGCACCTACCGTGTATGGTCCGGCTCCCGCCGGTGCATACGTTAGCGGCTACAACATTGCCGACCAGTGGGTTGCCTACAGCTACGCTTCGATTCCCGGCAGTGGGGTGACCAACGCCGCCGGCCAGGAGTACAACCGCCTGGGCGAACATTTGGATTACACCGGCCCGTTCGGCACTTATCAGACGACCCTTGGCACCTTGGCCAAGTTCGATGCCAACATCAGCGTGTACCCCAACCCGGCCCACGGCATCGCCACGGTCGAGATTAAGGATGCCAAAGTGGGCCACGTAGTTGTGCTCAACAACCTGGGGCAGACCATTAGCGCCGAAGCTAAAGGTTTGGGCCAGGAGAAGCTCACGCTCAACATTTCGGCCCTGAAGCCCGGCCTGTACTTCGTGCAGATTCTGAGCGCCGACGGCCAGACCAAAATCTACAAAGAACTGGTGGTGCAATAAGCGGCCGCTAGTAGCAATAAGGTGAAAAAGGAGGGAAGCAATTCCCTCCTTTTTTTGTGGGCGTACTTTTGTGCCCGCGTCAGCAATGCTGGCAAACAGTTGGCTTGAGCTAACTGCTTCTTCCCGAATATTTCTTGCAAACCATGTCCGAGAACCTCACGCCCCTCAGCGCCATTGGCGAATTTGCCCTCATCCATCGCCTGCAGGCTGGCATCAGCACGCGCCAACCGGGTACGGTGCTGGGCATTGGCGACGACGCGGCCATCATCCGCCCCACCGCCGGCACCGATACCGTGATGACCACCGATTTGCTGGTCGAAGGCATTCACTTCGACCTTTCGTTTTGCCCCTTGCGGCACTTGGGCTACAAGGCCGTGGCTGTGAATGTGTCGGACGTGGCCGCCATGAACGCGCTGCCCACGCAACTGGTGGTGGCGTTGTCGGCCGGCCCGCGCTTCACGGTAGAGGCCATTGAAGAGTTGTATGCGGGCATGCGCCTGGCCTGCGAGGCCTACAACGTGGACCTGGTGGGCGGCGACACCACGGCCAGCCGCGGCGGCCTCACGCTGGCCATCACGGTGCTGGGCGAGGTGGCCACCGATGCGGCCGTGCGCCGCAGCGGCGGCAAGCCCACCGATTTGCTGTGCGTGACCGGCGACCTGGGCGGCGCGTTCCTAGGCCTGCAGGTGCTGGAGCGCGAGAAACAGGCCTACCTGGCCGACCCCGACACCCAGCCCGAACTGGCCAACTACGAGTACGTGGTGCAGCGCCAGCTGCGCCCTGAGGCCCGGCTCGACATCGTACACGAGCTGCGCGAGCGCGGCATCCGGCCCACCAGCATGATTGACGTATCGGACGGCTTGGCTTCGGAGGTGCTGCACCTGTGCGCGGCCAGCGGCACGGGGGCGCGGGTGTTTACCGAGTTTTTGCCACTGGCCAACCCCACGCTGGAGGCCGCAGCCGAGTTCAACCTCGACCCGCTCACCTGCGCCCTCAACGGTGGCGAGGACTACGAGCTGCTTTTCACGGTGCCGGTTACGGACCACGAAAAGATTAAGAACCACCCCGATATTACCATCATCGGCCACCTTACCGACAAGGCTGATGGTGCCAATCTGGTAACGAAGGCCGGGCAGGCGGTGCCGTTGCAGGCACAGGGCTGGACGAGCTTCTAAACGGCCTAAGCAGCGCGGAAATCAACCTTTTGGGGCCGCTACCGTTTAGTGCGGCAGGCGGTGGTTTTCGGAACTGGCACGCTCCTTGTCAAGCATTCCATACGTTCCGAGTAATTTTTCTCATTTCCTAATTGACTTCGGCCATGAATAAGCTCCCGTATTTCTTCGCTCTGATTATCCTGCTCACTTCGTTCAACGTTCCCAAGGCGCAGGCGCAATGGAGCCCGCAGGCTAAAGGTGCCGTGATTGGCGGCCTGGGCGGTGCGGCCGCTGGGGCCATCATCAACAAGCGCAACCGGGCTGTGGGCGGTGTGGTTGGGGGCGTGGCCGGTGGTGCCATTGGCTACGGCGTAGGCAAGCACATCGATAACAAGCGCAAGCAGCGCGCCGCCGCGGCTGCCCAGCAGCGCGCAGTAGCCGCTCGCGAAGCCGAGTATCGCCGCGAACTGGCGCTGGCCCGCAACCGTCAGTCCACGACTACTACCCGCACCACGCAAACAGCCCTGGTGCCGGCCAACAGCCTGACGGCTTCCAATGCAATGGTTGGCAACGCGATGATGCCCGCCGCGATGCCGGCGGCTTCGAACGCCGCCTTCCTGCCCAACACGTCGTACGGCGATGCCTCGCACCCTTACGGCACGTCGGAGTACCGTCGGAAAAGCTGGTAGTGCCCGTTTTTGCTTAACCTTGCAACCCCTGGGCGTCCGCGCCCGGGGGTTGCCTTTTTTAGAATACCTGCGGCGGGCGATGCGGCCCGTCCTTATTTCTTTCACCAACCTGCTGGATGTATGAAATCCCTTGTTTGTAGCCTGTTTGTGGCTGCCGCCGCCCTCACTTCCTCGTGCTCGAAAGCGCCAGCCGACACGGCCAACGTGCAGAACCTGAACCGCGACTTTATCAACGCCTGGAACAGCCGCGATTCCGGCAAAATCACCGGCATGATGGCCGACGACATCACCTTCGTGCAGGGCAACGCCCACTGGAAGGGCAAAGACGAAGTGGGCCAGAAGTGGGTGAGCGCCACCATCCCAACCATTGCTAACCTGAAAACCAGCGTGAGCAGCAGCAATACCGACGACAACAGTGCCTACGAGGCCGGCACGTTCTCGGTGGATGTGCAGCCCGCCGGCCCCGGCCAGCCCGCCGGTTTCGGCGAAGGCAACTACATCTTCTATTGGAAAAAAGCCGCCGATAATACCTGGAAGCTGAGCTACGCGCAGCTGGAAGATTTGCCGGTGCAGCGCCGCAATTAGGCCGGGTGGCACAGTGCCGCTGCTGCTTCTTCGGAAACTTAAAGCCCCAACGGGTGCCCCAGACGTTCGCAAGCGTGAGAGGCACTGGTTGGGGCTTTGTTCGTGCGGATTGAAGAAGGCGAAGAAATCAATTGGCCGCCGGGGAAGTTATACACTTCCGCCCCGGCCGCGCTCAGTTTGTTGCAACCAGCAGCTTGCCGGCCCGATAGGTGGCTTTCTCCTCAACTCTCCGTTTATGACAACTGATTCTTTGGCCCCTTTGACCTTTTCCGTGCTGGATTTGGCCCCCATCAACGCCAACAGCACGCCCACCGAAACCTTTCGCCGCAGCTTGGACCTGGCGCAGCAGGTAGAGCGGCTGGGCTACACGCGCTACTGGCTTTCCGAACATCACAACATGGCCAGTGTGGCCAGCTCGGCGCCGGTGGTGCTCATTGGCTACATCGCGGGCGGCACCAGCACGCTGCGGGTGGGCTCGGGCGGCATCATGCTGCCGAACCACGCGCCGCTGGTGGTGGCCGAACAAATGGGCACGCTGGCCACGCTCTACCCGGGCCGCATCGATTTGGGCCTGGGCCGCGCGCCAGGCTCCGACCAGGTAACGGCCCAGGCCATCCGGGGCAGCCGCTTTGGTGGGGCGCAGGATTTTCCGCGCGATATTCAGCAGCTGCAGGCCTATTTCTCGGCGGCGAATAGCACGGCCACGGTGCGCGCCATTCCGGGCGAGGGGCTGGAGGTGCCGATTTACGTATTGGGTTCGAGCACCGATAGCGCCTATCTGGCGGCGGCGCTGGGACTGCCGTATGCGTTTGCCAGCCACTTTGCGCCGGGCCAGCTGTTTCCGGCGCTGGAGATTTACCGGCAGAATTTCCGGCCCTCGGCGGCGCTGGCCGCGCCCTACGTCATTGCTTGCGTGAACGTGGTGGCGGCCGATACCGATGCCCAGGCGCAGCACCTTGCTACGTCGCTCAAGCAGTTCATGCTGGGCGTTATCAAGGGCCGGCCGGCGCCGCTGCAGCCGCCCGTCGAGTCGATGGCGGGGCTGTGGGAGCCGGCGCAGCAATACGCCGTGGAGCAGATGCTGGCGTATTCCTTCATTGGCAGCAAAGCCACCATTCAGCAGGACTTGCAGCAGTTTGTGGACGAGACGCAGGTGAATGAAATCATGGCCGTTACAAACGTTTTCAGCCACGAAGCGCGGGTGTATTCCTATCAGCTGCTGGCAGAGGCGCTGCGCGGGATTCCGCAGCCGCGGGCGGAACTGGTGGGGTAAGTCTCGTTAAATCAAGAACGTCATGCTGAGCGCAGCCGAAGCATCTCTCCCGCGAGAGTAAATAATTACTTCCTCAGTAGAGATGCTTCGGCTGCGCTCAGCATGACGTTCTTTTTATCCTTTAAAACCCGAATTAATCCTCCGGGTACGGCACAAACACGAAATTTGTGAACTCCTCGTCGAGCACGAAGAGGCAGCAGAACTCGTCGGCATCCTTGTAGGTGGCTTTGAAGGCTTCGATGCCGCCTTCGTCGATGATGCCTTGCTGCACGAAGAGCTCGAGGTAGCTGGCGAAGACGTGCCATTCCAGGTTCAGCTCGTCGGCGTTGACGAGGAGGCCGCCGAGGGGCACTTCCTGCTTGGCAAAGACGAAAATGGGGTATTGGCTGAAGTCGCCCTTGCGAATCTGGGAAGAGGCTTCGGAAAGCGTGTCGCACACCTTCACGAAATCCTTGGTGATGGTGCCGAGGTATTTGCCGTTGAGTTCGGGGTCGTTGAAGTAGTCCATTATGGGTTAGTTGAACTCGTTGTTTAGTCTGTCATCCTGAACGTAGCGAAGGACCTTATCACGTATGCGCCATTTTCAAGTTTCAATAAAATCCCACGCCGGATTATCAACAGCAATTAATGCGTCTTTTTTGGTCCGTGTCCAGCCTTTCAGTTCCTTCTCGCGGGCAATGGCAGCGTTGACATCCGGGTATTCTTCGATGTGCACCAAGTTGTAGCAGAAGTAGCGGCCGGCGAAGGTTTCGGCCGAGCCGCGGTTGGCGTAGTGTTGGGCGAGGCGGTCGGCGATGTTGTTGGTGATGCCGATGTACAACACCTTTTTGGCGGGGTTGGTGGTGATGTACACGTAGTAGGGCATAACGAATCTGTTTAAACTGTCATCCTGAGCGCAGCGAAGGACCTTATCACGTTTGCGCATTTTGAAATTACTGCAAACTGTTCTGCCGTGATAAGGTCCTTCGCTGCGCTCAGGATGACAGACGGGGCCCAACTCAGCCCTACTTCAACTCCAGCGCCACCACATTCTCCACATGGTGGGTGTGCGGGAACATATCCACCGGCTGCACGCGCGTCACCCGATACGCGGCATCCAGTAGCTCCAAGTCGCGGGCCTGGGTGGCGGGGTTGCAGCTGATGTAGACGATGCGTGGGGCGCGCAGCTCCAGGAGGCGGGCCACCACGTCGGGGTGCATGCCGGCGCGGGGCGGGTCGGTGATGAGGACGTCGGGGCGGCCGTGGTGGGCGGTGAAGTCGGCGGTGAGGATGTCCTTCATGTCGCCGGCGTAGAACTCGGTATTGGTGATGTTGTTGATTTCGGCGTTGACGTGGGCGTCGGCCACGGCCTGCTCCACGTACTCGACGCCGATGACTTTGCGGGCCTGGTGAGCTACGAAGCTGGCGATGGTGCCGGCGCCGGTGTAGAGGTCGTACACGAGTTCATCGCCTTTGAGGGCGGCGAACTCGCGGGCTACTTTGTAGAGCTGGTGGGCGCCTTCGGAGTTGGTTTGGTAGAAGGACTTGGGGCCGATGCGGAAGCGCAGGCCTTCCATTTCTTCCTCGATGTAGGGCTTGCCGCGGTAGGTGATGACGTCGAGGTCGTGGAAGGTTTCGTTGCCCTTGCTGTTGAGGACGTAGTTGAGGGAGGTGATGCCGGGGAACTTGGCGTAGAGGGCGTCGAGCAGGGGTTCGATGCTCTCGTGGGAGCGGTAGCACTGCAGAATCACCATGATTTCGCCGGTGCTCTGGGCGGTGCGAATGATGAGGTTGCGCAGGTTGCCGGTCTGGCGCACCATGTTGCCGAACTGCAGGCCGTGCTCGCGGCCGTAGTCGCGCACGAAGAGGCGGATTTCGTTGCTGGGCTCGGCCTGCAGGTGGCAGTGCTGCACGTCAATAATCTTATCGAAGCGGGCGGGGGTGTGGAAGCCCAGCACGTTGCGGTCAAAGGTCTGGGTGTCGTCGTTGATTTGCTCGGTGGTGAGCCAGCCGTTGTCCGAGAAGGTGTATTCGAGCTTGTTGCGGTAGTAGGTGCGTTGGGGCGAGGAGAGGATGAAGGGAATCTCGGGCAACTCGACTTTGCCGATGCGGGTGAGCTGGTCGACCACCTGCTGCTGCTTGAAGTGCAGCTGCGAATCGTAGCCCAGGTGCTGCCACTTGCAGCCCCCACACACGCCGAAGTGCTGGCAAAACGGCGTGGTGCGCAGCTCGGAGTATTTATGGAACGCGGTAGGAACGGCTTCGAGAAAATTCTTTTTGGCGCGGGTGATGCGCAAATCCACAACGTCGCCGGGGGCTACTTGCGACACGAAGATGACGAGGTTGTCGAGGCGAACCATGCATTTGCCTTCGGCCACCATATCCTGAATTAGGATGTTCTGGAGGGCGTCGACGGGTAAGTTTTTAGAGGCTTTCGTGATTTTGCGAGACATAACGAGCAAGGCAGTAAGTCTGCAAAGGTACGCGGGCGGCGGGTGGCCGGCGAACCGGTTCCCAACCACCTGAGGCCGGTTTGCAACCACTTATTACAACAAAAAGGCCTCCCGAAACCGGGAGGCCTTTTCGCAGGCGTGCTAGCGGGGCTATTTCACCACCTCAAACCAGTTTTTCTGGCTGCTGCCGTTGGGCAGGGTGAGGAGGTAGAAGTAATTGCCGGCGGCGATACCGGCATCCATGCCCCAGTTGTTCTGGTAGTTGGTGGTTTTGTACACCTCGCGGCCCCAACGGTTGAAGATGGTGAGCGAGTTGCCGGGGTAGAGCTGGATGTTGTCAATCACGAGCACGTCGTTCTTCTGGTCGCCGTTGGGGGTGATGATGTTGTAGACGTTGATGGCGTTGGCGAAGTTGGCCGTCGTCTCGTTCGAATTCGAGCGCAGCGGCGTGGCAGCGGTGCTCAGGGCCACCACCCGGAAGTTCTCGGCGAAGCCCAGGCCGGTGGCTACGCGGCCGGGGTCGGTGTTGGTAGCAGTGTAGGTGCGGGCCGTGGCGGGCAGGGTAGCCAGCAGCGTGCTGCTGCCGTTGTCGAGGCGGCGGTAAACTTCGTAGCCGCTCACCGCGAAGCCTACGTAGCCGTTCCAGGCCAGGGCCACGCTGCCCTGGTCGCGGCCACCGGGGCCGGCCGTGGGCGTCACGGTCAGGCGGATGGTTTGGGCCACGGTGCTGGGCACGAGGGTGCTGCAGCCGTTGGTGAGGTCGAGCTGGTACTCGTAGGAATTGGCGTTAGCATCCACGGCGTTGTTGTCGGTGTAGGTGGTGGCGTTGGCTGCCACCGTGCCCACGGGCGCAAAGGCCGCGCCCGAGCCCGCCACGCGGCGCAGCACGCGCACGGGGTTGGGGGTGTTGGCACTGTTGGGTGCGCTCAGGCTCACGATAACGCGCGAGTTGCTGGTGGCATCCACCGACACGTTGGTGAGGCTAAGCGTGGGGTTATCCAGCAGAATCGTACGGGTGGTGGCGGGGCCGGCGCACAGGTTGGGCGAGGCGCTCACTTCCACGGCGCTCACCGAGTAGGGGCCGGTGGGGTTGAAGGTGATGCTGACCTGCGGGCCGGTGCCGCCCGTCGTCACGGTGCCGCCCACCACGGTCCACTGGTAGGCAGCGCCGGCGGTGGGGTTGGCAATGGCGTACTGCTGCGGCGTGCTGGTGTTGCACACAAAGCCCGAGCCCGAGATGGTGGGAGCCGTGGGCAGCGGGGCCACCACAAACGGCGTGGTGTAGAGCGGGCCCACGCAGCTGCCCGGGGCCGCGGTGGTTTCCTGCACCGTGAGGGTGTAGGTGCCGGGCGCGGGCAGGGTGGCCAGCGTGCGGGTGCTGCCGGTGCCGGCCAGGGCGGTGGCGGGCAGGCCGGGGCCGCTGAGCTGGAACACGTAGCTGGAGCCGGCGAAGCCGCCGGGCAGGCTGAAGGTAGCCGGGCCGCTGCCCGCGCACACCCGCGCCGGGGCCACGATGGCCAGGTTGGTGCGGGGCGAGGGGTTGATGAGCACCCGCAGCGTATCGGAAGTGCCGCGGCAGATGCCGCCCGAGGGGTTGCTGGTTTCGGTGGCCACAATCTTGCCGATGGTGGGCACCGTCACCGGGTTCCAGGCCACCGTCACGGTGTTGCGCGAGCTGGCCACTTGCGTGCCGCCCACAATGGTCCACGAGAACGACGAGCCGTTGGCGAAGGTGCCGCTGGTGTAGGTGTAGGGGCCGTCGGCCTGGCACACGGCGCGCGGCAGCGGGGCCACGGCCACGATGTCGCCGGGGCCGGTGGGCCGCACCGTTTGCAGGCGCTGGTTGATGATAACGGGCAGCACCGTGGTATCAGAGGAGCAGTCCTGCGCGTTGAAGCGGTACACTTTCACGGCCCCGCTGGGGTTGGCGGTGCCCCAGTCCACGGTGATGCTGGGGGTATTCTGGCCGCTGGCCACGGTGCCGCCCACCACCAGCCAGCGGTAGTCGGTGGCCGTGGGGTTGGGCACCGAGTAGGCCACGCCGGTCACGGTGGGGCACACCGAAGTCGGGCCCACGATGGACTCGGCCGCCGGGCGCGGGTTAATGGTGATGATGACGTCGTCGGTGCTCACGCAGCCCTGGTTGGAGGTAACCGTGACGGTGTAGGTGCGCACAATGGGTGTGGCCGTGGTATTGCTGGCCGTGAGCACCGGCTGAGCGGCGGTGGGAAAGTTGAGGCCGGTGGTGGGGCTCCAGAGGTAGGTGTAGCCCGCTAGCGGGGGCGTGCCCAGCGTCAGCTTCTTGAGGTCGCAAAGGGCGGCATCGGGGCCGGCATTGGCGAGGGGCGCGGGGTTTACCGTCACGGTCACGGTGCCGGAGCTCACGCAGCCGTTGGCCGTGGTGGCCGTCAGGGTGAAGTTGTAGACAACGGGGAGGTTGGTGGTGTTCACCTGCGAGAAGGTGGGGTTGGCCACCGTGGTGCTGCTCAGGCCGGTGCCGGGCGTCCAGCTGTAGGTATAGCCGGACACTGGGGCCGCCCCAAGGGTGATGGTGCCGCCCGAGCACACCGCCTGGTTGGTGCCGGGCGCGGGCACGGCGGCGGGGTACACGCTCACCACTACGGTATCGCGGGCAATGCAGCCGTTGTCAGTGGTCGCCAGCAAAATGTACCGCTGGGTGATGGTGGCGCTGGTCAGGTTGGGCAGCGTCACGGTCGGGTTCAGTACCGAAGCGCTGCTCAGGCCGATGGCAGGCGTCCAGGCGTAGGTGGTGCCGGCCACGGCGGTGCCGGTGCCAATGGTAGTAGCCACGTTCGAGCAAGTGGCCTTGTCGGCACCGGCCTGCGCCACGGCGGCGGGGTTGATGGTGACGGCTACCGTGCTGGTTGCCGTGCAGCCATTGGCCGTGGTGGCCGTGAGGGTATACGTTACCACCAGCGGCGCGCCGGTAAGGTTGGGCAGCGTGAGCGTGGGAGTAGCCGAGGTGGCGCTGCTCAGGCCGGTAGTGGGCGTCCAGGCGTAGGTGGTGCCGGCCACGGCCGGGCCCGCCCCGATGACGACGCCCACGTTCGAGCAGGTTTGCTTAGCCGGGCCGGCATCGGCCACGGCGGCGGGGTTAATGGTCACGTCCACCGTGGCCGAGCCCACGCAGCCGGCGGCGCTGGTCACGGTCAGGGTGTAGGTGCGCACGATGGGCGCGCCGGTCGTGTTGGTGCCCGTCACAGTCGGGTTGAGGATGTTGGGGTTGCTCAGGCCGGTGGTGGGGCTCCAGCTATAGGTAGCACCAGCGACGGGCGTAGCCGTGCCGCCCAGCGGGGCCGAGGTGGTGCCCGAGCAGAAGCTGATGGCCGGGCCGGGGCTCACCACCACGGCCGGGTTCACCGTCACGATGACCGATGAAGTGGCGGTGCAGCCATTGGCGTTGGTCGCCGTCACGGTATAAGTCGAAGTAATGGCCGCGCTGGTGGTGTTGGTCAGCGTCACGGTGGGCTGGGCGGCGGTGGCGCTGCTCAGGCCGGTGGCGGGGCTCCAGCTGTAGGTGTAGCCGGGCAGCGCGGGCGTGCCCAGTGGCACCGAAGCCACGCCGGAGCACACGGCCACGGCCGGGCCCGCATTGGCCGTAGCCGGGGCACTCACCGTCACGCGCACGGTGCCCACGCTGCTGCAGTTGGCGCCCACGGTCACCGTGAGGGTGTACACCTGCACGTAGGCCGCGCCGGTGGTGTTGGGCAGCGTCACGGTGGGGTTGGCCACGGTGGTGCTGCTCAGGCCCAGGGCCGGGCTCCAGAGGTAGGTGGCGCCCGCAATGGGCGTGCCGCCCAGCGGCGTTGAGGTCACGTTCGGGCAGATGGTGCGGTCGGCCCCGGCATCGGCGGTGGGCGGCGGGGCCACGGTTACCGTGAAGGTGGCCGTGGTCGAGCAGGTGCCGTCGGTGCCCGTCACGGTGTAGGTGGTGGTGGTGGTGGGCGAAACGGTGATGCTGGTGGCGGTCGAGGTCTGGCCGCCGCCGGTCCAGCTGTAGGTCAGGCCTGCCTGACCGGCCACCGTGAGGGTGGTCGAGGCGCCCAGGCAAATAGTGGGCGCAGTGGCCGACACCGTCACGGCCAGCGGCCGGATTTCAATGTTTTTGAACACCGAGTCGGTCAGGCAGCCCTTGGCCGACACGCCTTTCAGCGACACCATGCCGGTGGTTGCCGTGCCGGGAAACGTTACGTTGATGCTGGCTGTGCCCTGGCCGCTGCTGATGGTGCCGCCCACCACGCGCCAACGGTAAGTTGGCGACGCCGGGCCGGTGGCAGTGTAGGTGCGCACCGTGGTGCGGTCGCAAACGGTGGTGGGGCCGGCAATGTCGGCCGGAGCCGCCGCGCGGGTCACCGTTATGCGAAACACGTCGGAGGTCAGCTTACCGCCACAGCCGTTGTCCTTCACGGTCACGGCCAGATCGTAGGGCGTCACGCGGCCATTGCCACAGGCCGAGTTGAACACGAACGTGCCCGATACCGTGCTGGTGCCGGTGGCCGTGGCCGTGCCCGTGAGGTTGCCGGCCTGCACGGTGCCCTGGCTGCCGTTGAAGGTGGCATTGAACGGCCCGCTGCCATCGAGCAGGGCACTGTTCACGGTCATCACCAGCGGGTGGCCGGTACTGCCTTGCGTGGCCGAAATCGGAATACTCAGCGTTTCGCCCTCCTCAATGGTGTAATTGCGCGGCGTGGTTACGGTGGGCGCCAGCACCGGCGGCGGCGTGGGCGGGCAGGTCGAAACCACCAGCTGCAGGTCGCGCCGGGTGGTGCCAATCAGCACCTCCCGCCCGTTAATGGTGCGGTATTCTGATACATCCACGGCTATTCCGTACAGGCCGTTGGTTTTGGCCCCGTACTTGGCAATACCCGTATTGGCATTAATAATGGCAAAGTTGCCCGCGCCCGCGCCAAACGGTGCAGTGCCGCTGTAGCCGGCGAAATAGGGCACCGACTGGGGCAGCGGAGGAAAGGTTGCCGGATTGGTAACCGTGCCGTAGGGCGTGCCAAAAGAGTACACCAGCCGGTCGCCATCGGGGTCCACCGCGTTGTTGAGCGAAATGGTGGTGTCGTTCTGGCAAACAATGGCCACGGCCGTATCCGAGAAAACCGGCGAGCGGTTATAAATCAGCGGTGGGGCCATGCTCACGTACAGGGTCATGGGCACGTTGCCACCACCTGCGCCGCTGTTGTTGATATTGGTGAGCGTGGTGTTGCGGGCCGCCAGGGTAAAAACCGCGTAGTAGCCATCGAACGACACCGGCAGGTTCACCACCTGCACGTACTTCAGCAGGTAGAACGGCTGGCTGGGCCCCTGCACGGCGCAACCCTGCGGCGTGGGCGGATACACCGGGTTGCCCAAAGCCCCAACGCGCGGAGCCGAAACCGATGGAAGCCGCGCCGATGTGGTCTTGTTGTATAAGTCAATGGTAATCTGAGTAGGTGGGGGGGCAATGCCGTTGGGGTTGTTTATCGTGTAGAGACCGTTGAAATACACGTTGGCGGTGATTTCATACCGGAACGGCGTGGCCGCCGGGCCATTGGCATCGAGGTAGCGGTAGCTCATCTCGCCGCCCAGCAAGTGGGTAGCCCGGGCCTGATACCCAGCCGAAAAGAGCAAAACCAGCAGCAGCAACGACTCCCGCAGACGGCGTAGTAAGGTTGGAAACATAAATAAAACTGAAGGGGAAGGGAATGTAAAAGCGAGAAAAGGCCGGTGTAGAGGTTTGAGCAAGCCTGTTGTTCTGCGCTTGCGAAGGCCCTGGTCGCTGAAAACACGACTCGTCGTTAATCAATCAGAACCAGTACAGTCGCAAGCGCAGAAGCACGCCGCCGCGCCGAAAACCTCTGCGCGGCTTATTGCCGCACCACGCGGCGCGTGGCGGTCTGGCCCTGGGCATCGCGCAGCTGCAGCACGTACACGCCGGCGGGCAGCGCGCTCAGGTCGAGCTCGGCTTCGGCGGGGCTCAGGCGCAGGGCGGCGCGTAGCACCACCGCGCCCAGCAAGTTGCGCACCTCGGTGGTGTAGAGGCCAGCGGCGAGGCCATCGGCGAGCGCCAGGCGCAGGCGGCCGTCGAGGGTGGGGGTGGGGTAGAGGGTGAGGCTGGGCAGAGCCAGCTCGCTGCGCGTAGCCAGGGGCTGCACGCGCAGCAGGTAATCCTCTACTTCGGCGTTCAGCAGGTTCACGCTGCACGGGCCGGGCACGTTGGTATTGGCGTTGGCCTGCACCAGCACCCGCATGCGGGTGCTGAAGGTGCGCGCCGGAACCGTGAACGAGCCCGTGAAGGAGTTCCCGGCCGCCCCGTTGGCGCTGATGCCCGTCGCCACCAGCTCCCCGGTATCGTTGAACGAGCCGTTCTGGTTCAGGTCGACCCACACGGCGGTGCGATGAATCACGTTCACATTGGTGATGACCGTGAAGGGCACCGTGCTGCCGGGTGCCACCGTGATGGGCGTGGCCACGTAGCTGGTGTAGCCGGTGGTGCTGTTGCCCGAGGCATTCGCGTAGCTCGCCGAGGGCACGTTCACGTTCGTAATCCAGAACGGGCTGGCCTGCGTTTGGCCGCCGGGGGCGGTGGGGCCCGTGCCGTTGGCGCTGCAATACGTCACGCAGGGCACCTGCACGCTCACGGCGTTCAGGCGCGTAATCGAGGCGGTGCCAAAGGCATTGGTGGCCGTCAGCGTCACGTTGTAGGTGCCGGTGGCGGCATACTGGTGCGAGGGGTTCTGCACCGTGCTATTGGCGCTGCCATCGCCGAAATCCCACTGCCAGGAAGTCGGCGCGTTGGTGCTCAGGTCGGTGAACTGTACCGGGTTCACGCAACTGCCCGCCACGTAGTTGCTGCTGAAATTGATGACGGGCGGCAGCGTGTTGGGGCGCACGATAACCGTGTAGTCCTCGGCCTGGCCGCTCACCGGGTTCACGCAGGGGCCGGTGGTATTGCCAATGGCATCGGCTACCACGCGCAGGCGCAGGGGTTGGTTGAGCACGATGCCAGTGGGCAGGTTGAGCGTAGCAGTCGCCCCGGGCGAAGCCGTGATGGCGCTGGTATAAAGTTGCTCGGTGGTGGTCAGGGTACCGTCGTTGTTCTGGTCGAGGTACACCCGGATGTCGTGCGGGTTGGTGCCGCCCGTGGTGATAATCATCGAGTAATTGACCCCCACCGTAAGCTCGGTGCGCTGCGTGCAGGTGAAGTCCTGGTAGCCGGCGCTGCCGTCGGCCGAGGTGTTGTCGATGGTGTTGAGCCGGAAGCGGGTGATGCCGTAGTTGGCAAAGTAGCTCTGCGTCTGGGGGGTGCAGCTGGCAGCCAGCGGCACCGTGGTGTTGTAGGTGATGGTGGTGGCGGCGCTGGTGGTGTTGCCGGCCGCGTTGGTGGCCTTCAGCGTCACGGCGTAGGAGCCGGCCGTGGTGTAGCAATGGTTGGGGTTCTGGGCGGTGCTGGTCTGGCCATCGCCGAAAGTCCAGAGCCAGCTCGTGGGTACGTTCTGGCTGGCATCGGTGAACTGCACGCAGCCCGTGCAGGTGGTGGTGGCACTCACCGTGAAGGCCGCCACCGGGGGGCTGGCATTGGCCGACAGGGTCACGCTGTAGTCTTCGTCCTGCGAGTACTGCGGCCGCGAGCACGACGTTGGAATGGTGCCGTTGGCGTAGTCGGCCGCCACGCGCAGGCGCAGCCGGGTGCTGAGCACGGCCGTGGCCGGCGGCGTGAAAGTGCCCGTGTGCAGCGTGGCATTGTCGGAGCTGAACACCAGCTCGTTGGCGCCGGTGAAGGCCCCGTCGTTGTTGTAGTCAACCCAGACGCGCACGTTTTCCGGCGCGTTGGGCCCCGTGCGCACGCTGATGGCGTAGGGCTGGGCCACGGTCAGGGCCGCGTTTTGGGCGCAGCTGTTGTCTTTGTAGCCTTCGGTGTAGTTGGCCGAGGTATTGTTGATGAGGTTGTTGCCCACCGTCACGTTAAGAATACCCATGCCGAACGACGAAGCCTGCCCGCTGCTGGCATTGCCCGGCGTGCAGGCGGCCGCAACGGGGCAGGTTTGGGCGTGTGCCGTTTGCGCAGTGCCGACGGTTAGTACCATTCCCACCAAAGCTGGCCAGCCCCGCAACCATGAACGTAGGTGTAAAGTCATATCAGAAGCAAAGAAGAAAAGAATAGGATTCAGTGGTTAAATGTAAGCATAAACCGACGACAGCGAAGGACTAATCGGCTGTTGCCCGATGAATGTCGGCCAGCGCCCGCGTCGGTTCGCCACACGCCGGCCGGCCGCCGGCCGATTTACGTTTTGACCGCCGTTTGCCCGTCGGGTTTATGGGGGTGGCGGCTGCGCGGTAAAAATCGCAGCCGGCCGCCCTAAATTTGCCCCGCAACCCGTTCCGGCCTTCTGCCGGAAACAGCCGGGTTTATTGCTTTTTATGCCTGCACTCACCGTTCTCATCACCGGCGGCACCTCCGGCATTGGCCGGGCCTGCGCCCTGGCCTTCGGCCGCGCCGGCTACCAGGTGGCCATCACCGGCCGCGATGCCGCGAAGCTCGCCGACACCGCCGCCGCCCTCACGGCGGCCGGCATCACCAACCTGGCCATCCGGGCCGACGTGGGCGACGAAGCTGCCGCCGAGCGCGCCGTGCAGGAAACCGTGGCCCGCTTCGGCGGCCTCGACGTGCTGCTCAACAACGCCGGCATCAGCATGCGCGCCCGCTTTCAGGACGCCGACCTGGAGGTTATCAAGCAGCTGATGCAGACCAACTTTTTCGGCACTGTGTTCAGCACCAAGTTTGCCCTGCCGCACCTGCTCCGGAGCAAGGGCAGCATCGTGGGCATCAGCAGCATTGCGGGCTACCGTGGGCTGCCGGGCCGCACCGGCTACTCGGCCTCGAAGTTTGCCATGAACGGCTTCCTCGAAGCCCTGCGCACCGAGCTGCTCGACCAAGGCGTGCACGTGCTCACGGCCGCGCCGGGCTTCACGGCCTCCAACATCCGCAACACGGCGCTGGCCGCCGACGGCTCGGCCCAGGGCGAATCGCCGCGCGACGAGGGCGCCATGATGAGCAGCGAAGCCGTGGCCGACGAGATTCTGCACGCCGTGCAGCAGCGCAGGCGCACCCTCACCCTCACCGGCCAGGGCAAGTTCGTGGTGTTGCTCAATAAGCTGCTCCCCGGCCTCAGCGACCGGCTGGTGCTGAACCACTTTCGCAAGGAAGAAAAGGGCGTAAACGTCGGGTAGCCGCCGCTGGGCCCGCCCGGCCCGGCGGCCCCCGAAACTGCCCGCTTCCGCATGGAACCTCAACCGCCCCAGCCGCCCCGCCGGCTCTACGCCATCGACCTGCTGCGCCTGCTGGCGGCTCTGGCGGTGGTGTTTTACCATTATGCCTACCGGGGCTACATGGCCAACCACTACAGCCCCGTAGCGTTTCCGGCGCTGGCTCCCGTGGCCAAATACGGCTACCTGGGGGTCGAGCTGTTTTTTATCATTTCGGGCTACGTGGTGCTGCGCAGCGCCCAGGGCAAAACCGTGCGGCAGTTCTTCCGCTCGCGGGCGACGCGGCTGTACCCGGCTTTCTGGGTGGCCTGCACGCTCACGTTTGCCGCCAAGCAGCTGTGGGGGGCGGGCAGCGGCCCGGAGGGCCTGCCGGCCGTGCTGCACGCCACGGTGCCGCAGTACCTCTACAACCTGACCATGCTGCACGAGTTTCTGGGCGTGCCGGTGATGGACAGCGTGTACTGGTCGCTGACGATGGAAATAACCTTCTATTTCCTGATTGCCCTGCTGATTGGCAGCGGTCGGCTGCGGTCCGTCGACTGGTTTCTGGTGGCGTGGCTGGCGTATGCGGCGCTGCCGGGGCTGCCGCACATCGGGCCGCTGTTTGCGCTGCTGTTCTTCCCGCGCTACGCGCCGTATTTCATCGCGGGCATGCTGTTCTTCCTCATGCAGCCGCCGCAGGGGCGTACCCCGCTGCGCTACGGGCTGCTGCTGCTGGCCTACCTGCTGGCGCTGCGCACCGGGGCAAAGGTGTCGCAGGAACTGGCCGTGGTGTTTCAGGACTCGTTCTCGAACCTGGTCGCCGGGGGCGCCATCACGGCTTTTTTTGGCGTGTTTTTCCTGATTACCCGCGAGAAGCTCAATTTCCACCGCCAGGCGTGGCTGGCGGCCTGGGGCGGGCTCACGTATCCGCTCTACCTGCTGCACTGCGACATCGGCTTCCTTACCTTCCACCGGCTCGGCAGCCAATTCAATAAGTACGTGCTGCTGGCCGGCCTGCTGCTCCTGATGCTGGCCGCGGCGCGCGGCATCAACGTGTGGGTCGAAAAACGCCTGAGCCAGCAGCTGGGGCAGCAGCTTGATAAAGCACTCGACTACCTGAACCGGCGGTTTTAAATTAAAAGGCAGGAGTTACAAGGGAAAAAGGCCCGTCTGAATTATCGGACGGGCCTTTTTCCCTTGTAACTCCTAACTTTTAACTCAAAGCGACGCTTTCTGCGCCAGTTTCACGGCTTCGTACATATCGACCACGCCGCCGGTCACGGACAGCGTCGAGAAGTCGACCAGCTTTTCGCCGCCGGGCGTCTGCACTTTGGTGTGGTGCACCTGGGCCGACTGCATGATGATGCGCTTCAAATCCGTGGCCGTGAGCTTGGGGAAGTACGACTTGAGCACCGCCGCCACGCCAGCCGTGACGGGCGAGGCCATGCTGGTGCCGCTTTCGTTGCCGTAGACGCTGCCGGGCAGCGTGCTGTAGATGTTCACGCCGGGCGCAAACACGTCCACACCCTTGTGGCTGTAGTTGGAGAAGTCGGCGGTGAGGTGGCTGTTATCGAGCGGGCCCGACGCGCCCACCGTGAGCAGGTTGGGCACGGTCGTGTTGTTCATATAGAACGAGGCCGGGTAGTTCTCCTCCGTGTCGAGGTTGTGGTTTTCGTTGCCGGCGGCGTGCACCAGCAGCACGCCTTTCTGGGCGGCGTACTTGTAGGCCGCTTCCACGGCCGGGCGCTGGGGCGAAAACTCCTTGCCGAAGCTCATGTTGATAATCTGCGCGCCGTTGTCCACGGCGTAGCGGATGGCGTTGGCCACGTCCTTGTCGCGCTCATCGCCGTCGGGCACGGCCCGCACCACCATAATGCGCACGGGGTCGGGCGCCAGGCCCTGGATGCCGACATTGTTGGTACGCACCGCCGCAATGATGCCCGCCACGTGGGTGCCGTGCATGGGGTCGGGGCCGTGCAGGTCGTTGTTGCCGTAGTAGCGCTGCGTCACGTCGTTGGGGTTATCCTTCACGATGTCGGCGCGCGGGTCGAAATTCAGGTTCAGCGAGTTGTCGAGCAGGCTGCGCTCCTGCTTGGCGCCTTCGTTCAGCTGTTTCAGCAGGGCATCCGAGTCGGCGGCGCCGGTCTGGCGCATCATTTCCAGCATGCCCGCAATGGCCCGCTTCAGGTTGGGGTCGTCGGCCTTGGCGTTGCGCAGGGCCACGGTGTCGAGCTTGTCGGTGCCCAGGGCCTGCTTCATGGCCGCCACCATGTCGGTGATGGGACCGGTCATGCTTTCCACCTGCTGGTTGCGCTCGATTTCTTCTTTCAGGCGGGCTTTGTAGGCTTTTTCAGCCTTTTCATAGAGCACGAAATCGGCCTTGTCGACGGGCTTCACTGTTTTGGCTGTCAGGCCCTTGAAGCGCTTGCGGCCGGCCGCCACAATGCGCGTCATCTCCAGGGTTTCGGCGTTCACGTTGCGGCCGTCGGGGCCGCCCAGAAAATTCCAGCCGTGCACGTCGTCCACGTAGCCGTTCTTGTCGTCGTCGATGCCGTTGCCGGGAATCTCGCCCCGGTTGCGCCACAGCACGGGTTTCAGGTCGACGTGGGCCGTGTCGATGCCCGAGTCAATCACGGCCACCACCACGGGCGTGGGCACCAGGTTTTTGAGGATTTCCGCATACGCGCGGTTGGCACCCACGCCGGGCACGTTGTCGAGCTGCGGGTCTTTGAGGTACCACTGGGCGGCGCTCATGTCGCCGGCCGGCGGGGTGGCGGTAGTCGAAGGCGCGTTAACCGACTGGGCCTGGGCCAGCGCCGGCCCGGCCAGCAAAGCCACGGCGAGCGACCAGCGGCGGAAGGGAGGAATCGTCATGAATGAAATATAGCGCTGTCACGCGACAGCGGTGGTGGGAAGTAAACCGAACTTGGTGCAAAGGAAGTTCGGCCACGGCAAAGACGGGGCCAAGCCGGTCGGTGTTGCGCTGGTGAGAAGCTGCCGATAATCGGCCCGGGCTGTCCGCCCATGCCATCGGGGCCCTGTCATCCGGTAACTTCACGGCCTCAATTCCGGTTTCCTGCGCATGATTCGTTCCCTCCGCCCGCTCGCTGCGGCCCTGCTGCTGTTCACTGTTAACTGCTCCCTGTTGACTGAAGCGCAAGCGCAGACCCCCAAAACCTACACCTCCTCCGAAATTCTGCTGGGCCTCAAGAAGCTCAACGTCCTCGGCTCGGTGATGTACCTGGCCGCCCACCCCGACGACGAAAACACCCGCCTCATCGCCTACATGGCCAACGAGCGCCTGCTCGAAACCAGCTACCTGAGCTGCACCCGCGGCGACGGCGGCCAGAACCTCATCGGCCCCGAGCTGCGCGAAGGCCTGGGCGTGATTCGCACGCAGGAGCTGCTGGCGGCCCGGCGCCTCGACGGCGGCCGGCAGTTCTTCACCCGCGCCAACGACTTCGGCTTCTCCAAAACCTCCGACGAAACCTTTCGCATCTGGGACAAGGAGCAGGTGCTCGCCGACATGGTATGGGTCATCCGCCAGCGCCGGCCCGACGTGCTCATCACCCGCTTCCCACCCGACGCCCGCGCCGGCCACGGCCACCACCAGGCCAGCGCCATCCTTGCCGCCGAAGCCTTCGACGCCGCCGGCGACCCCAAGCGCTTCCCCGACCAGCTCCAGTACGTGCAAGCCTGGCAGCCCAAGCGCCTACTCTGGAACACCGGCAGCTTCTTCGTGAAGCCCGGCGAAAACATGGACGGCTACCTCCGGCTCGACGCCGGCGGCTACAACCCCCTGCTGGGCCAGAGCTACGGCGAAATCGCGGCCCGCAGCCGCAGCAACCACCGCAGCCAGGGCTTCGGCTCGGCCGCCCAGCGGGGCGAGGCGCTGGAGTATTTCCAGCCCGTGAAAGGCGACAAGGCCACCAAAGACCTGTTCGAAGGCGTGGACCAGACCTGGAACCGGGTACCCGGCGGCGCGGCCGTGGGCAAGCTCATCGAGGAGGTGATTCGCAAGTACGACCCGAGCAACCCCAGCACCAGCGTGGCAGGGCTTCTGAAGGTGCGGCAAGAAATGGGAACAGCTTATGATAAAGCTGCAAAATCTTCAACATATGGAGACAGAACAGCAGTGGAATTGAAACGAGTTGAAAACGAGTTGGGGAGTGCTCGATATTGGGTAGAAGCGAAGCAACAGCAGATTGACGAATTGCTTAAAGCCTGTCTTGGGCTGTCTGTTGAAGTGATAGCGACAGAAGCTACTATCGTTTCAGACACTGGTGCGGTCTTTAATTATGAATTAATTAACCGTTCATCACAGGCTATTAAGGTATTGGGCGTGCAGTTGCTCGATGAATTTAGCCATGCTGGTTCGCGTAACAAAACGCAAGGAGTTGTTCTGAATAAGAATCAGAAGAACAATGGAAAAATCAAGACAGATACCTTTGGCTATACCATTTCACAACCCTACTGGCTTCAAAAGCCAGGCACAATAGGAATGTATGTTGTAGACAAACAGTCTTTGCGTGGCACTCCAGAAAATGCCAAGTATCCGGAAAGAATCGAAGCTGTTTGCAGCATCTTGATTGGTGATGGAACCCCTAATTCGTCACAACTGGATATTAAAGTCCCTGTTCAGTACAAGCACACCGACCCCGTGCTGGGCGAATTATACCAGCCGCTGGCCGTGGTGCCGCCCGTGTTGGTGAACCTGCCGCCGGCCCGTTCCTACGTCTTCGCCGATGCCCAGCCCAAGACCGTGCCCGTCACGCTGCGGGCTGGGCGCGCCGGGGTGAGCGGCCGCCTGGCCCTGGCCCTGCCTGCCGGCTGGAAGTGCGAGCCCGCCACCGCCGACTTCGCCCTCGCCGCCAAAGACGAGGAGCTGACCGTAAACTTTCAGGTGCAGCCCCTGGCCGGCGCCGCGCCCGGCCGCGCCGAGCTGCGCGCCACCGCCACCGTGGCCGGCCAGGCCTACGCCCGCGGCATCCAGAAAATCGAGTACCCGCACATCCCCACGCAGTTCCTCTTCCCCGAAGCTGTGGCCCCGCTGGTGAAGCTCGACCTGAAGCGGCGCGGCCAGAACGTGGCCTACCTCATGGGCGCCGGCGACGAAGTGCCCGACGCGCTGCGCCAAATCGGCTACAACGTGACCCTGCTCGAACCCAAGGACCTCACCGCCCCCAACCTCAAGAAATTCGACGCCCTCGTGGTCGGCATCCGCGCCTACAACACCGTCGACCGCCTTAAAACCCAGCAGCCCGAAATCCTCAAATACATCGAGCAAGGCGGCAACGTAGTGGTGCAATACGTAGTGAACCGCGGCACCGTGATGCCCGAAATCGGCCCCTACCCACTAACGCTCTCCTCCGACCGCGTAACCGTGGAAGACGCCCCCGTGACCCTCACGAAGCACCAGCTACTAGCCGCCCCCAATAAAATCACCGCCGACGATTTTAAAGGCTGGGTGCAGGAGCAGGGCCTCTACTACCCCTCGAAATGGGACCCGAAATACCAGACCGTGATTTCCAGCAGCGACCCCGGCGAGGCGCCCAAGGAAAGCGCCATTCTGGTCACGGACTACGGCAAGGGTCACTACATCTACACGGGTTTGTCGCTGTTTCGGGAGCTGCCGGCGGGCGTGCCAGGCGCCTACCGTATTATCACGAACATGATTTCCTACGGGAAGGAGCCGGCGCAGTAGCGGGTTGTAGCTAATCCAAAAAGAACGTCATGCTGAGCGCAGTCGAAGCATCTCTACCGTAGCAGTAATCCTATAGATTGGGTTTACTATTGCGGTAGAGATGCTTCGACTGCGCTCAGCATGACGTTCTTTTGCGTTAAAATCATCCTCGGGCGTTTGCGCCCCACGCTTAAATACCCGTGCTCACAGTTGAAAAAATCGGCGGTACCTCGATGACCGCCTTCGCCGACGTCCTCGACAACATCATCTTCCACGGCCGCGAGGGCGCGAAGCTGTACAACCGCATTTTTGTGGTGTCGGCCTACGCCAACGTCACTAACTGGCTGCTGGAGAATAAGAAAACCGGCGACCCCGGCGTCTACCACCACATCACCCAGAACCAGGAGTTTCGGGCGGCCCTGCAGGACGTAGCCGCCAAACTCAAGGAGCTGAACAAGCAGTACGAGCCGCTGGGCCTCGATTTGGCCGTGGCCGATTCCTTCATCCAGCAGCGCATTGACCAAGCCCAAACCTACCTCGACAGCCTCGTGAACGTGCTGGCCTCGGGCTATGTCAACAGCACCAACATCCTGCAGGCGGCCCGCGAAATTCTGGCTTCGATAGGGGAGGCCCACTCGGCCTTCAACTCCGTCAACATCCTGCAAAGCCGGGGCCTGAACGCCACGCTGGTCGACCTCAGTGGCTTCGACGACGCCCAGGCGCTGACGATTGACGAGCGTATCCGTCAGTCGTTCGCCGACATTGAATTTGCCAAAACCATCTGCATCGCCACCGGCTACACCAAGGGCACCGAGGGCATCATGCGCGAGTTCGACCGGGGCTATTCGGAAGTCACCTTCAGCAAGATTGCCGTGGCCGTGCGGCCGCAGGAGGCCATTATTCACAAGGAATACCACCTCAGCTCGGCCGACCCCAATCTGGTGGGCGTCGACCAGTGCCACCCCATCGGCTTCACTAACTACGACGTGGCCGACCAGCTCGCCGACGTGGGCATGGAGGCCATCCACCCCAAAGCCTCGAAGCCGCTGGAGATAAACGCCATCGACCTGCGCATCAAAAACACCTTCGAGCCCGAGCACCCCGGCACGCTCATCACCCGCGACTATGTGTCGCCCACCAAGCGCATCGAAGTCATCACCGGCACCGAGAAAGTCGTCCTCATCGACATTCACGACCCGCTGATGGTGGGCGCGGCCGGCTTCGACCTGCACCTGATGCAGGTGTTCTACGACCTCGGGGTGAGCTACATTTTCAAGGCCACCAGCGCCAACAGTATCACCATGCTCATCTGGGAAAAGGACCTGAAGCCGCAGCTGCTGGCCGCGCTAGAGGCTAAATACGAGAACGTAACCGTCGAGAAAGCCGCGCTGGTCTGCCTCATCGGCTCCAATATCGACGAGCCCGGCCTGCTGGCCCGCGCCGCCAGCGCTCTGGCCGATGCCGGCATCAACATCCGCAGCGCCGGATTTGCATTGCGTAAGGTCAACATCCAGTTCATCGTGGGCCGCGAGGATTATCAGACGGCCATCATCGCGCTGAACCAGGCGCTGGGGTAGCGGGGGGGTAAAAGTTAGGAGTGATGAGTTAAGAGTGAAAACTGCTTATTGATTGCGCCTTTTCAACTCTTAACTCATCACTCCTAACTTTTAACTGCCTGCCATGACGCTTCGCCAGTTTCTGCTCTTCACGGCCCTCACGCTGCCGGCCTGCGCCCTGCTGATTCTATCCGGCGACCAGCCGCTGGCCGGTTTCATCCACGGGCATTTCACCTGGTCGGCCCCGTTTTTCGCCGCCCTCACCGCCGCTGCCGACCGTGTGCACGAGGCGCTGATGACGCACGTGCTGGGCCTGCCCGTCATCTTCCTGGCGTTGGGGCTGGCCTTCGCCATCGGGCGCTATGGCCTCAAGAGGCGCGGGGCCACGCTGTTCCTGGTGCTGCTGCTTACCCACGAGTTCAGCATGGTGCTGGCCAATGTATTGAAGGGCGCGGTGCACCGCCTGCGGCCGGAGGTGCAGTTTGGGGCCGGCTACGCGGGCTCGGGCCTGTGGGCCACGGGGCCGCATAACGACTCGTTTCCATCCTACCACACGGCGGTTTATTTCAGTTTGTTCTGGCCGCTGGCGGTGGCATTTCCGAAGTATCGGGGGCCGCTGTTGGTGCTGCCGGTGCTGATTGGGCTGGGCCGGCTGGTGCTGGGCGCGCACTACCTCAGCGACGTCTGGTTTTCGGTCTGGCTGGTGGTGGCGCTCACGTTCCTGTTTGGGCGGTTGGATAAGCCGCGCGCAATAGAACAGGTGTAGAGACGCGACACTTCGCGTCTCGGCGTCAGGTTTGCTGGCCTTCGGTTACACGGCACCGCTGGAAGTTGCATCCAACGGTGCGGACGCCGAGACGCGAAGTGTCGCGTCTCTACAACCCGGCGCACCCTTTGCCGTTCAGCCCCAACCGGCGCGTGCCGGCCTTCTCTTTTACATGATACGATACCGCTTACTCCCACTTTTTCTGCTGACGATGCTGGCGGCCTGCACCGCCACCAAGCCCGTCGCCAACCCCAAATTGGTGGTGCTGGGCCATGCCGGCTCGGGCTTCTACACGCCCATCAGCCCGATTAATTTCCGGCCGCCGAGCAGTTGGCGCGGCATTCGGCGCGCCCTGCTGCGCGGGGCCGACGGCGTGGAAATCGACCTGCAAATGAGCCGCGACAGCGTGGTAATGCTCTACCACGACCAGAAAATGCAGGACGGCAGCACCGGCAACGGCTGCATCAGCGAGCGCACGGCGGCCGAAATCAAGCAGGCGCGCTACCGTGGCGGCTTCCCCTACGACCTCATTCAGAAGGAGCGGCCCATCAGCTTCGACACGCTGCTGGCCCGGTTCAGCCGGCGGCCCACGTTCCCGCTCCTGCACCTCGATTTACACGAGGACGACCAGTGCCTGCCCGCCGGCCACCAGCACGACCGCACGCCGCTGCTCATCCGCCAGATTGCCCGCAGCCTCGCCCGCTACCACGTAGCGCCCGAAAAGGTGCTGCTCGTGACGCAGGAGGGCCCCACCATCCGGCTGGCCCGCGCCGCCATGCCCGGCGTGCGCGTCGGCCTCGAAATTGCTTCCGATGAGTTCGCCTTCGGCCTGAAAGTGGCCAAAACCGAAAACGTACGTACCGTGGTGCTCGATGCCGACCGCGTGACGCCCGAACAGAGCGCCCAGGCCCACGCCGCCGGTCTCACGGTGGTGGTGTTCGGTGGCCGCTCGCCCAAAGATTTGCGCCGCATCCTCAAAACCCAGCCCGATGAGATTGAGGTAGATAACGTGAAGCGCCTGCTGCAAATGCAGGGCCGGGGCGGGAAGTAGGAGCGAGGAAGGACGGTTGAAAAAAGAACGGTCATGCTGAGCGCAGTCGAAGCATCTCTCCCGCACAAGTAATTCATTTACTATTGCACGCGAGATGCTTCGACTGCGCTCAGCATGACCGTTCTGATGCGAGAGTAGCCAATTTGAAACCGGCGTCTACCTTTACCTCCGTTCTCCCACCTCAAAACCTGCTCTGCATGAAATCAATTACGCTCTTCGCCGTAGTGCTTGGCGCAGCGGCGGCCACGCCGGCTTTCGCCCAACAGATGGGCGCGCCCTACCCGGTGTGGTCGGAAGGCGAAAAGGCCCGCTACGCCACCATCATCGCCGATACCTCCTACATCAAGGAGCACTACAAAAAGTCGGAACACCAAGTGGCCATGCGCGACGGCGTGAAGCTCTACACCATCGTGTACGCGCCCGCCGATGCCGACAAGGTGCGCTACCCCATCATGCTCAACCGCACGCCCTACGCCATCGGGCCCTACAAGTCGGCACGCATGAAGCTGAATCTGGGGCCGAGCAGCGAGATGATGCACGAGGGCTACATTTTCGTGTACCAGGACGTGCGCGGGCGCTACATGAGCGAGGGCCAGTTCATCGACGTGCGTCCCGAAAAGGAAGTGCACAAGGGCAAAACCGACGTCGACGAAGGCACCGACACTTTCGACACCATCGAGTGGCTGCTGAAAAGTAAGGACGCCCCCAAAAACAACGGCCGCGTGGGCCAGTGGGGCATCAGCTACCCCGGCTACTACACCGCTACCGGCCTGCTGGCCCGCCACCCGGCCCTGAAAGCCGCCTCGCCCCAAGCCCCCATCGCCGACTGGTTCTGGGACGATTTCCACCACAACGGGGCGTTTTTCCTGCCGCACGCTTTCAACTTCCTGGCCAGCTTCGGGCTGCCCCGGCCGCAGCCCACGCCCACCGGCAACCCCGGCTTCAAGCACGGCACGCCCGATGGCTACGACTTCTTTATGAAGATGGGCCCGCTGAAAAATGCCGATGCCCGCTACTACAAGGGCCAGGTCGCGTTCTGGAACGAGCTGATGCAGCACCCCAACTACGACGAGTACTGGCAGGCCCGCGACCTGCGCCCGCACCTCAAAAACCTGCAGCCCGGCACGGCCGTGCTCACGGTGGGCGGCTTCAACGATGCCGAGGATTTGTTCGGCGCGCTCAACATCTACAAGAGCATTGAAAAGCAGAACCCCGGCCTGCGCAACGGCCTCGTGATGGGCCCTTGGGTGCACGGTGGCTGGGCGCGCGGCTCGGGCGAAATCGTGGGCAACGTGGCCTACGGTTCGGCCCCGTCGTTTTATTACCAGAAGGAAATCGAAGCGCCGTTCTTCAAGTCCTACCTCAAAGACGGCAAGCCCGCCAACCTGCCCGAAGCCACCGTATTCGAAAGCGGTACCAACCAGTGGCGCACCTTCGACGCCTGGCCGCCCAAAGCCGCGCAGGACCGCACGCTCTACTTCCAGCCCAACGGCAAAATCAACTTCGAGCAGCCCGCCGCCGGTGCCGAGTTCGACCAGTTTCTGAGCGACCCGGCCCACCCCGTGCCCTTTTCCGAAGCCACCACCGTGGGCATGACCCGCGAGTACATGACCGACGACCAGCGCTTCGCCAGCCGCCGCCCCGACGTGCTCACCTACCAAACCGACGTGCTCACGAGCCCGCTCACCCTGGCCGGCCCCATCCAGGCGCTGCTGCAGGTGGCCACTACCGGCTCCGATGCCGACTGGGTCGTGAAAATCATCGACGTGTACCCCGACAACACCCCCGACAACCCGCGCCTCAACCCCAACGTGCACCTCGGCGGCTACCAGCAAATGGTGCGCTCCGAAGTAATGCGCGGCAGCTTCCGCAACAGCTTCTCGAAGCCGGAGCCCTTCACGCCCGGCCAAATCACGTCCGTTCCCTTCACCGTGCAGGACCTCATGCACACCTTCCAGCCCGGCCACCGGCTCATGGTGCAGGTGCAAAGCACCTGGTTTCCCCTCGTGGATAGGAACCCCCAGAAATACGTTGACAACATCTACAACGCCGACGAGGCTGATTTCCAGGCCGCCACGCACCGCCTCTACCACGCCCCCGGCCACGCCTCGCAGCTGGTGCTGAAGGTGCTGCCGTAGCGCCGGCAGCGGGGCCTCACCCCCGGCCCCTCTCCGGTGGAGAGGGGAGCCAGGGCGGCTTAGCAGTAAATATTAACCTGAAAACAAAAGCCCCGACACCAATAGGTACCGGGGCTTTCGTTTTCAGGTCGTTAGGCTCCCCTCTCCACCGGAGAGGGGCCGGGGGTGAGGCCCCAGGTCCGCTTACTTGCCCATTTTCTTGGCTTCGGCCATCAGGTCTTCGTTCATCTTCACGTACTCGCCGTTTGGCGGGGTGGCGGCCAGTGCGGCTTTCTTCGATGCTTCGGCGGCTTTGGTAGCGCCGGCGTAATCCTTCATTTTGAGGCGGATTTTGGCTTCCGTGTTCAGGTTCCAGAACTTGGTGGGCTCGGCGGCGTTGGCTTTTTCCATCCAGGCCAGGGCCTGCTTCAGGTCCTTGTTATTGTCGTAGTAATACACGGCCGCGGCGGCCAGGTCGCCGGGGGCGGGGGTGGCGGCTTTGGTGATTTTCTCGTCAATCTGGGCCATCACCTTGGTGTCCACGTCGGCCGTCACCTTGAACTTGGCGCCGGTGTTTTCCCACTCCATGGCCACATTGGCGGTGGCGGGGGTGATGTCGGTGAAGTTGATGGTGAAGGTTTCGACCTTGCTGGCCACCTTGTAAGGCTTGATGGTGAAGCGGGCCACGTCCTGGTCGTCCTTGAAGCCGTCCACGTCCGCGCCCTGCTTCAGGCTCTTGTTGAGCACCACCATCCACTCCGTTTTGTTCGGGATGGTGTAGATGCCGTACTCGCCAGCCGCTACTTTCTTGCCCTCAATCATCACATCGTCGGAGAACTTGATGCTGGTGGTGCCGTTGGCACCCGTGCGCCAGCGCTTGCCAAACGGCACGACGGTGCCGAAGATGTTGCGCGCCTTCACGCCCGGTCGCGAGTAGGTAATGGTGATATCCGTGAGGCCTACGCGCTGCGAAACGGTGCTCAGGGGGCTGGCCGCGGGCGTGCGGATTTGGGCCTGGGCCGCCGGTGCCGCCAGCAGGGTAGCCGCTGTTGCAACAGCGACGGAGAAAGGTGCGAAGTGCTTGCTCATCAGTAAGGAGAGGGTGAGGGGGAGTTGTTGTGGGGCCAAAAATACGAAACCCGCGCTTGGGGCGCGGGTTTTGGAGTGTTAAAGCCTGCTTCATTACGAGGCCTTGATAATGATTGGCCCCGGCGGCTGGTCGCCTGTCGCCAACAGCGTATTGATTTGAGCAGAGAGTTTCGTTAGTTCCGCGTAGGTGTTGATGGGGGCATTCAGCACAAACACCGTCAGCGTATACTTATCCAGATTCTGCTGGTGTTGCAGATTTTTATCGAAAGTCAGCAGCGCCTGGAAACCCTCCGCAAGCATCAATTTCAGCAGCTCTCCATCCTTGATGCCATTCCACTGCTTATCCCAAACGGTGTAGACATCGTGGGTGGGAAAATCCAGTTTCAGGCGTTTGGGCAGGTTTTCATCAAGCAGCAGCCGCATACAGTTGGGCTACATTGGAGGAGGTGAGCAACTTAGTCGCGGTTTCGAGCAATCCAATGGCCTGCGCTTTGGAAACCGTTGGAAAATCATCTAGAAACTCGTCCAGCGAAACGCCTGCCTCCAAGTGGTCAAACAGGGTTTCGATAGGCACACGAGTACCGGCGAAAACGGGCTGACCACCGAGAATTTCGGGGTCAATGGTGATGAGGGCGTGGAGGTCCATTAGCGGCGGGTAGCATTAAGAGCAACAAGGGAAGTTAAAAATACAAAACCCGCGCTTGGGTCGCGTTGATTTAAATCGGCTTGATGCGCTTTCGCTTTAGCAATGCCAACAGTTCCTCACGAGTTGCGGGAGAAAGTACGGCGGCGGTATTCAAGAAACATATTCCATTTAAGGAAGTCGTTGCTTGCCTTAACAGTATCCATTGGCCCGCCTGTTTGGCTGTTCTATCGATATTGGACCAAAGTATGGATTCCCGCGAAAGACCCTTACGTACAATCTCCTGGTCATTCAGATAATATGTTACTCCGTTTCGCAAAGCATCGGATTGATAATACTGTTTTCGCCAGCTTAGCCAAGTGGCAATCCAGATAGATACCAGCCCGGCCGGAAATAACATCGGCAGTGCTAAGTCCTGCAGGTTTTTTGCGGTCAGCCCTTCATCGTAAAGCGCTACCCCGACAATAATTAACATAGCAAGCGACAAAAAAGCGAAGCCGATGAGTCGAGGCAGATGCCTTACTCGTAAATCAGCGAACATAAGCTTTTTATATTCGGTGTAAGACAGCAGGGTAGGAGCAATTACAACTTGCTGCATAAGTAGCGAACAAAAGAAATAAATTACGTCAGCTCAAACTGCAGCCGCAGCAGGTTCGCATACAGCCCGCCTTCGCGCTCGCTCAGCTCCTCGTGGGTGCCGGCCTCCACGATGCGGCCGCCGTCGATGACCAGGATTTTATCGACTTTGCGGATGGTGCTCAGGCGGTGGGCGATGATGAGGCTGGTGCGGTGCTCCATCAGCTCGTCGAGGGCGCCCTGCACCAGCTTTTCGCTTTCGCTGTCGAGGGAGGACGTGGCTTCGTCGAGGATGAGGATGGCGGGGTTTTTTAGGATGGCGCGGGCAATGGCCACGCGCTGGCGCTGCCCGCCCGAGAGCTTGATGCCGCGGTCACCCACCACCGTATCAAGCGCCTCGGGAAAGGCCTGGATGAACTGCCAGGCGTTGGCGCGCTGGGCGGCTTCGATGATTTCGGCGTCGGAAGCGCCGGGCTTGCCGTAGGCGATGTTCTCGCGGATGGTTCCGCCGAAAAGCAGCGTTTCCTGCGGCACGATGCCAATGTGGCGGCGCAGGGCCGTGAGGTCGTAGGCATCCACGTCGTGGCCATCGACCACGATGCGGCCGCCGCTAAGCGGGTAAAACTGCATCAGCAGGCCGGCAATGGTGCTTTTGCCCGCGCCGCTGGGGCCCACGAGGGCAATTTTCTCGCCCGCCGCAATGTGGAAATTGATGTCCTTAAGCACCGCGATGTCGGGCCGGGTGGGGTAGCGGAAAGCCACGTGCTCGTAGCGAATGTCGCCCTGAATACGAGCGGGCACCAGTCCTTGGGCCGGCTCAATGTGCGTGGGCTCGGGCGTTTCGTCCAGAATTTCGAGGATGCGCTCCGACGCGCCAAGGGTGCTCTGCACCTTGCCGTACATCTCGCCGAGGCCGGCGATGGATGCGCCGATGAAGGCCGTGTAGAGTAGGAAGGTGAGCAGCTGGCTTACTTCGAGGTGGTCGGGGCCGGGGTTGTAGACCAGCGTGGCGGCGCGCCACAGAATGAGGATGATGCCGCCGGTGAGGCCAATAATGACGAACGACACGAAGCCGCCCCGGAACAAGTTGCTGCGCAGTGCCGCCTGCACCGCCCGGTTCAGGGCCGTGCCGTAGCGCTGGGTTTCAAACTTCTCGTTAGTGAAGGCTTTCACCGAGTTGATGGCCTGCAGCGTTTCCTCCACGATGGTGTTGGTGGTGGCCAATTCCTGCTGGGTCGTCTTGGCCAGCGTGCGGATTTTGCGCCCGAACAGCCCGGCTGCCAGGATGATGGGCGGAAACGTGAGCAGCATGAACAGCGACAGCTTCACCGACACCACCATGATGGCCGTGATGCCAATAACCAAGGTGAAAATCTGCCGGAACAGCTCGGCTAGCGTCAGCGAAAACGTGTCCTGAATCTGGCCCACGTCGGAAGTAATGCGCGAGGTGATGGCTCCCACGCGGTTTTGCTCGAAGAAGGGAATGGGCAACTGCACGAACTTGGCGTAGAGCGCCTGCCGGATGTCGCGCACCGTGAACTCGCTCACCTGCGTGAAAAACCAGATGCGCCCGAACGAGAAAAAGCCCTGAAACACGATGATGACGAACAGTAGCACCGCAATGCGGTCGATGCCCAGCTCGATGCCGTTGGGCAGAATGACGGGCTTGTGATTAGCCGCATCAATGAGCTTGCCGGCCAGAAAAGGGAAGGCCATGAAGGTGCTGCTGCTGAGCAACAACATCATCAGACCCACCGCAAACAGGCCTTTGTAAGGCAGCACGTAGCGGAAAATCCGCAGGCTGCGCTTCAGTGATTCTTTATTTACTTTCGGTTTGGGCAGGTCGGCGGCGAGGGCGTCGCTGCCGCTGGTGTTGAGTCCACTACGGGCCATCGGGTCTTATCTAATTCAACTAATTATAACGCGGCAATTTCGACCGCTGGGCATGAGGCGCGGGTGAAGCACCGTCGGAACATTGGGTGGAAGAACGTTGCATTAGAATGTCATGCTGAGCGCAGCCGAAGCATCTCTACCGCTTCGTTGCAATAGGTCTTGATTACTTGCGCAGTAGAGATGCTTCGACTGCGCTCAGCATGACGTTTTGGGCTTCAACAAAACGTTCCTGTTACTACTGATGCCGGCCGCGCGCGGGCTGGCGGCGCACCTGCTCCACGTGCATGACGCCAGCTTCGCCGAAGGGCACGGGCAATTGCACCAGCACCGGCAGCGGGTGGCCGCGCCGCATGGCCGGCTGCCAGCCTGAAAGCAGGCTCACCACGCGCAGCGCCTCGGCATCGCACTCGGGTGAGAGCGACTGGGCCACCACGGGGTTGCTGATGCTGCCGTCTTCGTTCACGGTGGCATTCACCAGCACCTTGCCGCTGATGTTGTTGGCTTTGGCGGCGGCGGGGTAGTTGATGTGTTCGAGGAAGAACAGGCCCATGGCCTGCTCGCCGCCGGGATACACGGGGGCGCGGTCGGGCCGGTTGGCGGCGGGGTTGCGCTGCACTTGCATCTGGCCGGGTTTCAGAACGATGGTTTGGCCAGTGGCCGGGGCAGGCTGCTGGGCCTGGGCGGTGCCGGCCGCCAGCAGGGCGAGGGTAGCGAATAGAATTTTCATAAGCAACGGAAATGCAAAGACAGGGCCGGATGCGCGGCGGCACGGTCTGGTAGTGGAGCACTAGACGAATCAGGCACCGAAATACCTCAACCCCGGACTAGGCTGGCAGGTTCGCGGGGGCTGGGGCGGCCTCGGTGGGGCGCGAAATGAGCAGCAGGCCAAGGTAGACCAGCGCGCCGTTTAGCAGCAGAATTTCGAAGCCGAACTTGTAGCCGTTCAGCCACTCGACGGAGTGCGTAACGATGAGCAGCGTGAGGCTGACGGCGGCCACGCAGGTGGGCAGCACGAGGCGGTCGCGCAGTTGGCGGTGGGTGAAGATGCCGAATGCGAACAGGCCCAGCAACGGCCCGTAGGTGAAGCCGGCCGCCTTATACACGGCATCAATCAGGCTCTGCTCGTTGAGGACGCGGAAGATGAGGATGATGACGATGAGCACCACCGACCAGCCCAGGTGCGTGAGTTGACGCAGGCGAGTCTGCTGGGCCTCGGGGTATTTTTTGATGTCGAGGAAGTCGATGCAGAACGAGGTGGTGAGCGAGGTCAGGGCCGAGTCGGCCGAGGCGTAGGTGACGGCGATGATGCCCAGGATGAAGATGATGCCGGCCGTGAGCGAGAACTGCGTGGTGGCCAGAAACGGGAAAACCTTGTCGGTATCGAGCGTGCCTTTGAGGTTGAGGAGCTGGGGTAATTCGGCCAGCTTGAGGCCACGGGCGGCGGCGTACTGGTACATGAGTACGCCCAGCGTGAGGAACAGAATGTTGACGCACACGATGACGGGCGTGAACCAGAACAGGTTCTTCTGGGCCTCGCCGAGGCTGCGGCAGCTCAGGTTTTTCTGCATCAAATCCTGGTCGAGCCCGGTCATCACGATGGTGATGAACATGCCCGAGGCGAACTGCTTCCAGAAGAATTTATCGTCGCGGAAATCAGAGAAGTAGACCTGCGACATCGGGCTTTCCTTCACCGAGGTGATGAGCTTGGCGAAGGAATAATTCAGCGCATCCGACATGAAATAGATGCTCAGGGCCACGCAGCTGAGCATGGCCAGCGTCTGGAAAGTGTCGGTCCAGAGAATGGTTTTGAGCCCGCCCTTAAAGGTATAGAGGTAGATGAACAGGATGCTGACCACGACGGTGACGGCAAACGGCACGCCCATGGCATCGAACACCGCCAACTGCAGCACACCAGCCACTAGGTACAGCCGCAGGGCCGAGCCCAACGAGCGGGAAATGAGGAAGAACAGGGCCCCGGTTTTGTAGCTCCAATAGCCAAAGCGCTGCTCCAGATACGAGTAGATGCTCACCAGCCGCAGCCGGTAGTAGAGGGGCATGAGCACGGTGCCGATGACGACGTAGCCCGCCACAAAGCCCAGCGCCACGGCCAGGTAACTCCAGCTTTTGCCGTACACGTTGCCCGGCACCGAGATGAAGGTGACGCCCGAGAGCGAGGTGCCAATCATGGCGAAGGCCACCATGTACCACGGCGCGTTGCGGTTGGCCACGAAGAAGCTTTCGCTGGTGGCACCCCGCGACGTGAGCAGGGCAATGATGATGAGGACGACGAAGTAGCCCGCAACTAGGCTCAATACTAAAGTTGGAGACATTTTTTTAGCTGTTAGCTAATGGCTATTAGCTGTTAGCTTTTATTAGCCACAGCGCAACATGAAGCCACAAAGCTAACAGGTAGCGGCGTGGACATTAGTGGTGGGCTAGTACACGCATTGCGCAGTCGCTCACAATAAGCTAATAGCTAATAGCTAGTGGCTAACAGCTTATAAAAACCTACTCCCAATCCGGCCAGCGCAGCACCTCGCCCACGGCAGGAGCGTGCAGTTCGCCGCGCAGCATGCCGCCGGCGGCTACCTCTTTGATTTGGCGCAGGGGCTCGGAGGCGGGCTCGTCGGCTAGGTTGAAGGTGCCGTAGTGCATGGGCACCACGTGGCCGGCGCGCAACACGTTAGCAGCCTTGGCGGCTTCGTGGGGGTTGACGTGGCTTTTGGCCATCATGTAGGCCGGCTTGTAGGCCCCGATGGGCATCAGGGTGATGTCGATGGGGCCGAAGCGGGCTTCGATGGCCTCGAAGTGCTCGGCATAGGCGGTGTCGCCGGCGAAATAAATCAGCTTGTCCTGCACCCGAATCATGAAGCTGCCCCAGAGCACCTGGTTCAGGTCGGCGAGGCCGCGGCGGTGCCAGTGGGCAGCGGGCAGGTAGGTGATTTCGAGCGGCGCGTTGGGGCCGAGGTCGTACTGCTGCCACCAGCCGGCTTCCTGCACCGGCAGGGCCGGGGCCATGCCGCGCAACAGCGGGGCCATGCGCAACGAGGTTAAAACCTGCATCTGCGGGTTCTGGGCCGCGAGCAGCTTGATGGATTTCTCGTCCAGGTGGTCGCGGTGGCCGTGCGAGAGCAGCAGGTAGTCGATGCTGCGGATGGCTTCGGGCGGGCAGGGCAGGGGGTGGCGGTGCTTCAGGCCGATGGAGCTGAACAGCACGGGGTCGAAGAGCAGCGACACGCCCGCCGCCCGTAGCAAAAAGCAGGAGTGGCCCAGCCACACCAGCATGTCTTCCGTCGAGGAAAAGGCGGCTGCGCAGTCCATTACTTCCGGCACCCAGGTGTCACGCTTCTTCTCCTCCTTCTGCGGGTTGGTTTCGAGCTGCCACTTCAGCACCGTGCCGAAGCTGGGCTCAAACAGCTCCTCGCCGTTGGCGAATTCGCGGCCGAATAGCTTGTTGCCGGGGTAGCCGGGCCGCACGGTGGGCAGCGCCTCGTTGCGGAGATAAGAAATGCGTTGGGCCATGAGAGTCTGAAGAAGCTTCGGGAGCCAAAGAAACGGGCAGGCGGCGGAAGTGTTTTAGAAACGGAAATCGCCTGTCATCCTGAGCGCAGCGAAGGACCGTATCACGCTCGAACGAGTTGTCCTGACGTGGTAAAGTCCTTTGCTGCGCTCAGAATGACAGGCGTTTGCTATCAGTTGCTGGCTGCCGAATAACAACAGCCGCTACTTCGGCAGCGTCAGCAGGTAGCCGATGGTGAAGTTGGCGTCCCAGTCGAACACGAACTGCTTGCAGCCGGTGGCGTCGGCGATGGATTTGTAGATGTTGAGGCCGGCTTTCGACTTGGCGTTGTCGAGCTGGTAGGCGCTGGGCGCATCGAGCACGGTGTAGCGCTCCTTGCCCTTGCGCACCTTCTTGGCCATCTCAAACGGTACGCCACCGATGATAAAGCAGGTACCGCGCAAATCGGCCGGTACCTGGGTGGCTTTGTCCTTTACTTCGGCGGCTACGGTGGCATCGGCGGTGCCTTTCTCGAAGTACTTGGCGCCGTAGGTTTCCACCGACTTCGGCTGGTTGCCGTCGAGCCACGAGATTTTGGTGTTGCCCGAGCCGATGTCAGTCACGAAAGCACGGTCGGCAAACGAGGCCGGCAGCACCGAGCGCAGGCCCAGCACGCCTTCCTTTTCGGGCGTCACGGTATTCACCACGTAGCCCAGGCCCTTCAGCACCTTCACGATTTTGGCGGTGCCCTCGGCTTTCAGCGCGCCCGAGCTCACCACAAAGTGAATGTCCTTGCCGCCCACGCCAAAGTCCAGCATGTTGGCAATGTAGGCCTTGAGGCCGCGGCGGATGTCGTCGTCCGTAGCCATGTTTTCCATCACCAAGCTATTGCCAAAATCGGCTTTTTCCAGCTTCCAGGTGCGGTTCTGGTCGATGCGGACGATGAAAGAGTTGAAGCCGCTGGCCCCCAGCTCCACCACGCCCTTCAGCTTGCCGTCGACGGGCGCGGGCGCTTCGTAGGAGAAGGCTGGCTTGGCTCCGGTAGCTGTGGCGGGCGCGTCGTAGGAGCCTGAGCCGCCTTGGTCACCTGAACGGCTGGTGGTGTCGGCCACCGGGTCGATGGCCGAGCGGCCCGTTTTAGCTAATTCGGGGTTAGTGGCCGTGAAGTGGCGAATGCCGAAGTACAGCCCGAGGACGATGATGGCCGCGATAATGGCCTTGCTGGCGAAAGTGAGGCGCATAGAGAAAGCAGTTGAAAAGGTGAAGAAGAAGCTTGGCGAATGCAATGTTACAAGGCGGCAGGTATTGGCCCACGCCTGCCCGCCGCAATCAGGTCTTCCGGATTTCCTCTTTCAGGTGCTCAATCAGCTGCACAAACTCGGGCCGGGCCTGGATGCCGTGCTGCCAGGCCAGCCCCATTTCGGCCAGGTTGTACTGGTGCTTTTTGCTGATGGTGGCCCCGGCAATGCATTGCCCGGCGGCGTCGCGCTCGGGCCCCAGCAGCCAGAGCGTATCCGAGATGGCGGTGGTGGTAGCCAGGTCGTGCGATACGATAACGACGGTGTTCAGCTCGTCCGAAGTCGTGACTTCCATGATGATTTTCTTCACCTCGTCAATCATCGCGATGTCGAGGCCCGAGAACGGCTCATCCAGAATAATGAGGTGCTCGGAGCACAGCAGTTGCTGGGCAATGGCCGCCCGCTGCCGCTGCCCGCCCGAGAGCATGGTCGGGTACTTGCGCCGGTGCGGGGCCAGGTCGAAGCGCGTCAGGAAGTCCTCGGCGCGGGCCTTGGCTTCGGCCGGCAGGTGCTTGCGACCGGCGGCCACCAGCAGGTTGTCGAGCAGGGTGCGGTGGTTGAAAAGGGGGTAGCGCTGCTGCACAAAGCCCACGTCGCCGGGGCACACGGGGCGCTGCGGGTCGGCCACCAGCACAGTACCAGTGGTAGGAGGCAGCAGCCCCGCGATGATGCGGCACAGCACCGACTTGCCAATGCCCGAGCGGCCGTAGAACCCCACCACCTGGCCCTGGTTCACCCCGGGCCGCACCACGTTCAGCACGTTAAGGCTGATATCGCGCAGAATAACTTCGCCCCCGAACTGCATCGAAATATCGCGCAGCGTCAGCACGGGCTCTTTGTAGATGTGGTCTGCCATTATTTCGCGGTGGTGAGGGCCGAATAAGGAAAGAACATGCGGCGCAGAAACTCGAACACGTAGTCCTGCAGCGCGCCCGTAGCCAGAATCACCAGCTGAATGGCGACCACGCCGGCCAGGTGCAGGTAGCGGTTCTGCTTATACAGCAGCAGGCCGATGCCGCCTTCGGATTGGTAAAGCGTTTCCACCAGCGTAATCATGGTCCAGATGATGGCGAAGTTCTGGCGCACGACTTCGAGCATCTCGTCGAGCTTGCCCAGCACCACGACTTCGTAGAAGCTGCGCCACTCGCTCATGCCCAGCGTGCGGGCGTGGTCCATTTCCTCCTGCGTGGTCGTGAGAATCACGCTCGTCATGCCCGTGACCAGGTACACCGTGGCCCCGAAAATGAGCACCGAGAGTTTCACCTGGTGGCCGGAGCTGACCATCAGGGCCATGAAGAAGGTCAGGCCGGTGAGGGTGAGGTAGCGCATCTTGCTGGCCGCGTAGGCGATGGGACGGAAGAAGGGCAGTGCCGTGAGGTAGGAAATGGCCAGCGCCAGCACCGTGGCAATGGCCAGCGCGCCCAGCGCCGTGGTCAGGCTGGCCCACAGCTCCTGAATCAGCCCCTGCGTCGTCACCAAATCCTTGAAGGCGGTGATGACTTCGCCCAAAGTCGGGAACAATTGCAACGGGTAAAACAGCCACAGCAGCAGCAGCAGCAGTATCTGCACTGCCACCATCGTCAGAAACACCGAGGGCCGGGGCTTGGCGTTGGGAATGAACAAGTCTTTCAGCATGCGGAGAAAAGGGAAAGGAAAATGGAGCGAAACAAAGAACGTCATGCTGAGCGCAGCCGAAGCATCTGGCGTGCAATAGTAAATCAATTACTACTGCGAGCGAGATGCTTCGGCTGCGCTCAGCATGACGTTCTTAGGACTAGGCGTACGGGTATTAATTGCCCAGCACGATTTCCACGCGGCGGTTTTTGGCTTTGCCGGCGGGGGTGCTGTTGCTGGCTACCGGCTCAGTGGCGCCGTGGGCATACACCTGAATGCGGCCGTCGGGGAAGGCGCTGCGGCTCTTGGCTTCGAGCCACTGGCGCACGGCCATGGCGCGGTCTTCGCTCAGCTGCTGGTTGGCCTGCGGGTCGCCCGAGTTGTCGGTGTGGCCGTGCACGGCCACTTTCAGGCTGCCGGCCACCACCAGGTCGTCAAACAGCTGGTTCAGTTCTTTGGTAGCCGAAGGCGTGAAGGTGCTCTGGCCGCTATTGAATTCAATGTTCCAGGCGCGCTTGCTCACGCTCTGGCGGATTTCCTCGCCGGCGGCAAACTTCTGCGTTTCGGCCGGAGCCACGGTCTTGCCTTTGTACCGGGCCTGAATGTTTTTCAGCGGCGTCAAGTCCAGCATGTCGGCCAGCGGCACGTAGCTGGGCAGTTCCTTGGGGTAAAGCTTGCTCTGCACGTCGCCGAAAGCCTTGTATACCGAAGCGTAGATGTTGGTGCCGCCCTCGTTCAGGCCAAACAGCGCCAGGTTGTCGCTGAAGTTGAACACCTTGCTGCCGCCCAGTTCCACCACGTCGCCGTTGCGGTCGGCCTCGCTCACGCCCTTGTAATACTTCAACCAGTAGGCGCCGTTCTTGTCCTTGTCGCCGTACACGTCGGCCGAAATATCAGCGGCGCGGCTCAAGGCTTCGGGGTGCGATTTTACCTGGTCGCCGGCCACGGCATGGGCCAGAATGATGCCTTCCACTTCCTTCTGGTGCGCGTCGTACCAGCGCTTGGTCGTCACCATGATGTTGGGCATCTGGTTCGAGTACTCCTTGGTGCTCACAATTTTCACGAGGCCGCCCTTTTGCTTGGCAATGTTCACGTCGCCGGGCGTCCAGGTAGCCACGGCATCGGCCACCACATCCACTTTCACGCCGGTGTTTTTGCCGTCCACAATCTTGTCGCGGCTCTCGGGCTTGCCCAGGATGTACTTCTCGGCCGCCACCAAGAAGTCGCTGGCCGACATGAAGTTCACGGCCTGCGGGTCATAGGTGGTTTCGTCGGGGTTCACTTTCAGGCCGTTATCGGCGCACCATTTCAGGGCGATGTTCTGGTCGCCGTCGCGCAGGTAGCAGGCAACCGTTTTGCCCAGGGCCAGCTTGGGGTTGTCGAGCCACTCTTTCGGGCCCATCAGCTTGTCTTCGCCGAAGGATTTGCCTACCGAATACGGAATAATTTGCAGCTGTGTACCAGCCTTCTTCAGTTCTGTTTGCACGGCCGAGAAGCCGGGCAGGCCGTCGCCCATGATGCTCACAATCAGGCCCGGAGTGGCGGGGTTGCTCTGCAGGTCGGAAGCGTTTTTCACCAGGTCGGCCTGCATCTTGCTCACGTCGTCCTGCCGCACAATCTGCATGTCGATGCCATTGGCGGCCATGGCCGAGCCGGTGGTGGTGCGCGGCCCGCCGTTGGCCAACATGCCGGCCATCTGCGAGTTCCAAGCCATTACTTCCCAGGTAATGGGCGTGCCTTTTTCAGCTGGCGTAGTACCGGGCAGCGGGGCCAGCGGCACCACGGTGTTCACGCCATTGCCGCCGGTGGCATCCGGCAGCTCAATTGAATTGAGCAGCACCGACTGCGTTTCGGCTTTTTTAAACAGCAGGTTGCTTGACGTGAGTTTGTTAATGCCGAAATACAACCCGACCAGGATGATAATGGCAATGAGAACTTTACCGCGAGTGGTCATTCAAAAATGTGGAAATGTGTTGAATATGAAAATGTGAGAAGTAATGAAATATGCTGAATGTGGGTTTCCGTGAGGGTTTGCGCGAACGCATTCCCACATTTGCCCCATTCAGCACATTTTCACATTCCCTTAGTCGAGGAGCTTGCCGTAGGCGTCGTCGGTAGCCTGGCGGGTGGTGGGGGCCGTGTTCATGCGCACCGGCGCTTCGTTGTCCATAATGGCGTTGAATTCACCCTTCTGGTACTTGTCGAGCAGGCGTTGTCCCTTCTCGCTCATCACGCCGTTCTGGATGTCCATCTCCTTCACAAACTCCTGCGAGTAGCGCATGGCCTGCTTAATCTGGCCCAGTTGCTGGGCCATGTCCTGGGCCACGCGGTCGGTGGCCAGGTCGAAGAAATACTTCTTGTCGGGGTCGCCGCGCAGGATGTTCATGGCCGCGCGCATGCCCGAGCTGGTGCGCTTCACCAGCGTGTATTCATCCTTCAGCAGGTTCACTTTGAACTTGCTGTTGTCAATCTGACGCAGGGCGGCTTTCAGAATCTGGCGCATTACCAGGCTCACGTTGGCTGTGGTGGTGGCCATGGGCTGCAGGCGGCGGTTGTAGTCTTCGAGTTGGGCGGCGCGGCTGGCGTAGCTGTCGGCGCTGTCTTTCTCGCCCTGACGCAGGGCCGAGTCGGCCAGGCTCAGGTATTCCTGCATCTGGGCGCGGTTGGCGTCCATCTTGCGCTTCACCAGCTCATTAGCGCCCTCAATGTGGCCCACTTCTTCCTCCATGTTGCGGGCCTCTTTCTCGGTGTTACGGATGTAGTCTTCCATAATTCCGATGGGGTCCGTATTCACAAACAGGCTGGCGGCGGTGCGAAAAATGCGCTGCCCCAGGTACCACAGCCCCGTCTGAATCCGCTTGTTCGTCGCCAGCAGAAACAGCACGAACAGCACGCCCAGGCCGATGCCCAGCTTCACGGTATCAAAAACAATGTCAATCAGATAGGGCAGAATCTGGCCCCAGTAGTACACACCCGCGCCCACGAGCAGGGCCACGAAGACCCAACCGGCTACTTTCTCGGGTTTTTGCCACGACGGCAGGCCATCGGCGGGCGACGGCGGCCCTAGTAAAGGAGTATTCATCAAGCAGAAAAAAGTGAATGAAGAGCCGGCTCACCACCGGCTCAATAAATTTAGTGCCCTTATTTGGTCACGTTCAAAAACGCCTCGGCCGCTTTGCGGTGGGCCTGCAGGTCGGCCAGGGCGGCCGAGTTGGCCAGCTCGTAGGAAGCCAGCGCGGCCTGGGTTTTCTGGCGCTCCTCGCCCAACTGCTGCTGCGTTTGCAACAACTGCTGCTGCTTGGCCTGCAGTTGCCGGGTAAGGTCGGCGAGGTCGGCGGCCAGCTTTTTCTCCTGCGCGGCCAGCTGGGCCACTTGGCTGGGGGCTGCCCCGGGCGTGGCATTTTCGCCCATTTTTTCGCGGTGGCGGGCCATTACCTTGTCGCGGTCGGTGGCCAGGGCCTGCTCGAACTGCGACGCCGAAGCCAGCAGCGCCGGTATCGTGGCCCCGTTCACGGCCGCGAAGGCGTTGAAAGCCGTCTGGTACAGCATGGGGCCGCTCAGGCCGGCGGCGGCCATGCTCTTCACCATTTTCATGTAGGCCCCAAAATCTTTGCCGTCGCCGGCCAGCAGGCCCGCAATGTGGTCGAGGTGGCGCTGCTCGGCCTGCACCACCGGAGGCGCATTAAAAGCGGCGGGTGCGGCCCCAGCGGGCTGGTTGGGGGTGCCGTAGGGAACCGTCGGCGGCGTGGTTGGCGCGCCCGTTTCGTCGTCGGGCTCGATGAAAAACTCCTTGGCGGCGTTGGTGAGCTTGTCAAAAATGGGCATAACGGTAATTGAAAAGGAAGTAAAGGCAGGCGCACAACCAGACAAAAGAGCCTATTGCAGCACCAGAGACTGGAAATCGCCCGCCAAATCGTTCAAAAGTAAAGATATTAACTTGTTCAATGGTGAAGATTGACCAGCGGGCAGGCAATATTCAGGTGGCTTTGGAGCCGAAAACGCAGTATCCAATTCATAATTTGAAGATTAGGCTTTGCAGCAGGTAGCCAGGCCAGCCCACTGCCCAGCAAAAAGCCCCGGCGGCCCGGGTCGCTATGCGCGACGCCGGCCCACCGGGGCCATCCTATTCTAAAAAGTGAGCTTAGTTCGAGGCCTGCGGAGCCAGCCACGCGTCGCGCAGCGTTTTTTGCGCCGGGGCCAGGGTCATTTTCTCCACACCTTCCACGGGCTTCACCTGTACGGTGGGGTCTTCGGCCAAGATGAGCTGAGTGGTGCGCTCGGCCCCGCCGCGGGTTTTCACTTTCACAAATACCACGTCGCTCGGCGAATGCTTGTGCAGCACGCCGTCCATGTCGCCGCGGCTGTGTAGTTCCTTGCCGTCGAGCACCACAATCTGGTCGCCGCGGTCGATGCCGGCCTTGTACAGGCCCGAGCCAATCTGGGTGTTATAGGCCACAATGCAGCGGCCTTCGTCGTCAAACTCCACCTGGTTGGGCAGGGCGGCACCCAGGGCCCGGGTCGGAATCACGGCCAGGCCGGCCACCAGCAGGTTTTCGGTGAAGCGCGGCGTTTCGCGGCCGTACACATACTGCCGGAAGAAGCGACCGGCAAACACGGTGTCCTTGCTCACTTCGCCCAGCACGCGCTGCAAATCGCGGGTGGTGTAGGGCGCGGTGGGCGCGTAGCCGCTCTGCTTGCTGCCAAACTGCTGCCACATGGCTTGCATGAACTTATCGAGCGAGGAGCGGTGATGCTGGCGCAGCTGCATGTCGAGCACCAACGCAATGCCCGCGCCTTGGTCGTAGTACGACAGGCTGGTGTTCACCAGGTTCATCGGAGCACCGCTCTGGCCGGCCCCGTCGGTGTAGGTGGCCTGGCGGCTCATATCGATGGCCGAGGCGTAGCGGGCGCCGGGGCTGTTCTGGCGCAGGTTCACCCAGCGGCTGATGTCGTCGAAGAACTCCTCGTCCTCAATCAGCTTAGCGCGGCGCAGGGCCAGGCGGCCGTAGTACTGCGTGAAGCCTTCGGCAAACCACAGGTTGTCACTCATGTTGGCGCGCTGGAAGTCGAAGGGCTCCAGGTCCTTAGGGCGCAGGCGCTCCACGTTCCAGGCGTGGAAAAACTCGTGGGCCACGGTACCCAGGTTTTTGGTGGCGTCCTCGTCTTTCAGTGAGCGGGCGCTGGTGACCGACGTGGAGTTGCGGTGCTCCATGCCGTCGCCGGTGGCCTGGCTCAGGTAGTCGGCCACAAAGGTGTAGCGGCCGAAATCAAACGTCGGCAGCGCCCCGAAAATGGCTTTTTCCTCCTTCACCACCTTTTGCACGTTCTTGGCGAAGGCGTCAATTTCCGACGCCGGGCCTTGGTACAGCATGGCCAGCTCAATGGTCTGGTCGCCTTCCTGCCAGCTGCGTACCTGCTGCGCCCCCAACGACACGGGGCTGTCCATCAGATACTGCAGATTGGGCGCGGTGAAGGTGTTTTTGTCGTCGCTGGGGCGCAGCTGGCTGGCCACTTTCCAGGCGGGCGGCACGTCAAATTTTACCTCAGCGGCGCGGTCTTCCAGCCCAGTGGCGTAGCACAGCGTGGCGGGCAGGTTCAGGTGGGCATGCTGCTGGTCGATGCCGGCGAACGTGCCGTCGGTCTGGTCGCCGTAGAGGGTGTAGCTGAAGATGACCGTGCCGTCGGCCCCGGGCTTCACGTCCCAGCCGTAGGGGTCGGGGCGGTTCAGCGGCAGGGGGTGGTTCGAGCCGTCGGTGGCCACCACGTAATACACGTTTTTGGCAAAGTCATGCACGGCGTAGCGGCCGGGCGAGCTGCGGGCCATGCGCACGTGCAGCGTGCCGCTGGGCACGCCCGTAAACGTAGCCGTCACTTTGGCCTCGTGGTGCACCGCATTCGGGAACGACAGCGCGTAGCGCACCGGCGCACCAGGCGCTTTCGTTTGAGCCACCGCCGTGCCCAATCCCAGGCAGCAGGCCATCCCAGCAGTAATAATGTGTTTCATAGGGTAAATTATAGCACAATAAGTAAACTGGCCGCGAGAAAGGCCGGACAGACAATGTAAAGTTGCGGAAAATTTACAATACAACCGCCGTTTCTGCCCAAGAAGAACGGGCGCGGAACGTTAAAATTATGTTTTGCTAGAAAACCCTCCTAATATGGCATATCCAAGCCGGGAGCTTACTCATTGAAACACCACGGCTTCGGTGGCGCTACCGTAGAACCGCCCTTTTGCCTCGCCCCGCAGCCCCCGGGCCGCCAGCGCGGCGCTAAAGTCGGGCAAGTCGCGGGCCCGCAGCCGGGTGGTGAGCCGGAAAAACCAGAACATGGCCGCCAGCAGCCACCGCCGCCAGCCCCGGCGCGCCGGCCGGAAATCGGCCAGCAGCCAGCGCCCGCCGGGCCGCAGGGCCGCCCGCAGCCGGTCCAGCGCATCCGGCAGCTCGGGCGCGGCAATGCAGTCGAGCACGAAAAACGTCAGCACCGCGTCAAATGTCTCATTCGCCGTCAGCGCATCCTGCGTGCCGTGCCGAAACTCGACCTGCGCCTGCTGGCCTGGTTTCAGGCTGGCACGGGCGCGGGCCAGCATGCGCGGCGAGGCCTCGAGGTAGAGCACCGTAGCCGCCGGGCTCCGGCGCAAAACTTCGGCCAGTACCCAGCCCGTGCCGCCACCCAGAATGAGCACGCGCGGCGCACCGGCCGGCAGCCCGGCCAGAGCCGCCCGCTGCGTATTGCGCAGGGCGGGGCCAAATACCAGCGCGGCCAAGGCATCGTAGAACCACGCCACGCGGTCGAAACCGGTGAGGGGAGGAGCATCAGCAGGGGCAAAGGGCACACTGGCGGCAGGAGGACGCACGTCGAAATTGGGGAAGAAGAAAAAAAATGCCCCGGCAAGTAACTGAGAAACAATTGCCGATAGCCCGAAACGGCTTCGGCAAGCGAAAAAATTAGCAAAAAGGTTGCGTAGCCGTAAATCAGGACTGTATCTTTGCAGCATCAAAAGGCCGCCACCCGTCAGGCGAACGGCTTTTTTAGCCCAGCATGCGCTTGTGGCGAAATTGGTAGACGCGCTGTCTTCAGGCGGCAGTTCCGCAAGGTGTGAGAGTTCGAGTCTCTCCGAGCGCACGTAGAAAAAGCCAGTCCTTCGGGGCTGGCTTTTTTATTTTCAGTCCCGGCCGCGCCCGGGTAGCATCGACCAGCCGGCGGCCAGTTCCGTATTCGGGTATATGAAGCGTTTTACGTCGCGCCTGCTGGCGTTTGCGGGGCTGCTTACCGTGGAGGTCGTGTTCGCGACCGTGTTGTTCGTGGTGGCCTTTGCGGTGTTTTTTTACCTAGTGCGGGTAGTGTTCGTGCACCATTCCATGGCCCTCGACACCTGGGCTTCGGACGCAGTGGATGGCTGGCAGCGGGCCTGGCCGTGGCTGTACGGCCCCATTCGGTTTGTCACGTTCTTCGCCTCGCTGCCGTTTTTGCTGCCCGCCAGCATCATCGGGCCGCTGCTGCTACGGCGGGCCGGCCACCGGCGCGAGGCCAAAGAGCTGGTGCTGGTAATGGCCGGCGCCGTGCTGCTCAATCAGTTGCTTAAGCTTTACTTCAACCGGCCCCGCCCCGCCAATGCCGTGTTGCACACCTTCGGGCTGAGCTTCCCGAGCGGGCATGCCATGCTGGGAGTGACCTTCTACGGCTGCCTAGCCTGGCTGCTGGCCCGGCACTTTGGCCGGCCCGGCTGGGCCGCGCCGCTGCTCCTCTGGGCCGGCCTCATCGGCCTCACGCGGGTGTGCCTGCACGCCCACTACGCCACCGACGTGCTGGCCGGTTTCGCCGGGGGCGCGGCCTGGCTGGTGCTGTTCCGCTCCGGCCTCAAACTATTCTGGAAAGAGGAGAAAGCGGTGCTGGGCGAGGAGGTGATTTAACCGAATCACGCTACAACTGCACGCGCACGCGCAGGGCCAGCAGGCCCTTCACGCCCTGCAGTTCCTCCAGCTCCAGTTCCTCCACGCCGGGGGCCAGCAAGCCACGGTCCTGCAGGTAGTCGATGTATTCGTAATACTCCACGGCCTCACGGCTTTGGGCGTACACCAGCGCAATGGTGCCGGGCTGGGTGAGGCGCTCGCCGGTGCCTTGCACGGTGGCTTTGTCGATGCGCTTCTTGATGATTTCGTAGCGGATGTTGTAGGCACCGTCCACGTCAAACTGCCGTTCGTCCTGCCGGAAGCGGATGCTCAGCGGCTGGCCGTGAATGAGGATGAGCTGGGTAGTATCGAGCGGCACGGGCAGCGTGGGCTTGAGGGCGGCGGTGCGGCGCGTGATTTCCACCATCGTTAGCAACTGCCACAGGCGCAGGTTTTTCAGGAAAACCAGGTCGAAAGGCTTGTCCTGCACCAGCGTGCTGCCCACGTAGATGTTGAACTCCACGCCGTCGGTTTTGTAGCGCTGGAAGTAGTGCGGAAACATCAGCTGGGCCTTGTCCTCTTCCTCGTCGAGGTAGTCGCTCACGGCATCGTTGAGCGTGGTCACGCTCAGCTCAAAATCTTTGCGGCGCTTGTAGAGAATGCCCAGGCGCGGGTCGATGTTCTGCCAGTAGTTGGTGATGACCGGGCGCAGGTCGGCCGTGTGGGTGGCCAGGTATTCGAACAGCGGCTCCACCTCGCGCTTCAGCGAATCGTAAATGTTGGCCTCGTCGCCCGAGAGCAGGCCCTCGCGCAGGCGCTTCAGGTTTTTGGTGACGTAGAACTTCAGTTCGTCCAGAATGGGCAACTGCTGGTATTCCGAAGCTTTTTTCAGCACTTTGTTGGCCAGCGTGAGGTGCTCCATCAGGTCGCCCTGAATGGCTTCGTTGCGCACCGTGCTGCTGCCCCGAATGTCACAGGAGCCGTGCAGCGGGTACACGTCCTCGAACACGATGGGCTCCATTTCGGCCGTGCGGTTGCCCTCGTCGAACTGGGCCAGCAGGTTGCGGGCCGCGTCGGTAAAGCGCCATTCCATGGTGGGGTGAATGGCCGTAAACTTTTGCTGCACAATGGCCTGCACGCGGGTCTGCTGGTCTTCGGCGTTGCGCTTCACGGCCACCGCAAACAGCGGCACGAACTGCGCCACAGTGTCCATGTCAAACTCGTCGAGGCCGCCCGCGTCGGGCGTGCCCAGCTCCAGCAGGCCCACCGTGTCGTTGCCGTAAGGCAGCAGCGCCAGAATGGCCGAGCGAATGCCCAGGCTCATAATTTGCTGGCGCAGGTCGTCGGGCAGGTCCGAGTTGGCCACATCCTTGAGTACCAACGGCTCGCGGTTGTTGAGAAGCCGATGGTAAATCTGCCGGAAGCTGCTGTCGGCGGCTTTGGTCTGCACCTGCTTGGTGAGGAAGCTGTGATTGATTTTGCGCCCGAAGTCCATGAAGGCTTTCTTCTTCTCGTCGTAGGCGGCAATGCCGAGCTGCAGCGCCGGCTGCGCAAACAGCACGCGCAGCTTCTCCTGAATCTGCTCGAAGCGCGCCGGCGTTTGCAGCACGTCGCGCTCTAGCAAGTCATATTTCAGTTCCGACAGAATTTCCTGTTCGGTCACATCGGTCAGGCGCAGCACGTTGAAGCCTTCCAGCTCAAAATGCTCGGCCGGCAATATGGCCTGCCACACTTCGGGCCGGTGGCGGCTGTGCAGCAAGGTTTCGCGCTGTTCGTCACTCAACGGCAGCGCTTCGCCCAGCACCCGCACCTGCACAAAAGTGGAATCAAACTCGACGCTGTAATGGCGGTAGAGGCCGATTTTATAGTCGGGCACCGTAAAAATAATGGCTCCCAAAGCCGGCAGTTCGGTCCCGTACACCCGGTGCAGCACCAGTTGGTACGCCATCAGGCCGAGCTGCCGCTCCATGGCCGGCATGTCGATATTGAGCGGCTGCTTCACCAGGCCATCCTTGTTCAGCATGATGTCGCGGAACAACCGGGTCGAAAAAAAGCTGCGCCGCTGAAACGGTCCGATTGCGCCGCTGATGTCGGTGGCCAGCGAAGCCGGTGGAAACACGGCCAGCATCAGGGTTTCCACCAAATCACAGTGCTTTTCCAGCAGGCTGGGGTCAGCCACGGGCTGTAATATCCAGGGGGCCTGGGTTACTTGGCTGCCCACCGCCTGGGCCAGCAGGGCAATGCCGGCGTTGGCCGACTGCTCACGCGTCTGCCAGTACTCAACCAGCGGCGCGAGGCTGAGCGTGGTGCGAAACGGAAACACCGGGGCGGCCGGGGCCACAACGGCGGGCGCAGCGGAAAGGGAGGAATCGGTTGCCATATAAGCGTGCAGAAGAAAGGAGCGAGTAAGCGCATCCGTCCGGTTATACGTTCCACTCTTCCGGAGCGGCTACTTCGTTACCGGCAGCACTGCTTTGCGCGATTTCAGGTCGGTAAAAGTGGGGGTTGGAACAGAGTCGGGCCACACCTGAACGAGCTTCCGCGAATTAGAGTAGCAGGTGCAGCAGCCGTCGCCTTCGAAGCTGCCGCTCAGCTTTACTCGTTCAATCACCAGTAGCCGCTTGCCGGCGCGCACCCGGGGCTTCGTGCCCGGGTAATAGCGCAGCACGTAGCTGAACGTATCGAGCCGGGCGCTGCCCAGCTGGGTGAAGGGCGTGGCGTTGTTGATAATCAGGGTATCATTGACCGCAAGTTGGGCCGCAGTGCGCACAATGATGGCCGTCTCGGGTTTGGGAAGAATGGCGGGCCGGTTTTTCATGTCGTAGTGCAGGTAGCGCACCAAGGCCAGTGTGTCGAGGTCATCGGTCGTGAACTTGCTGCGGTCGAACACAATGCGAATGGCATCGGCCTGGGCTTCGTTGGGGCAGTCGCACACGTTGTTGGCGCAGCAGCCCGCCAGCAGCAGTGCCAGGCCCGCACAGGCCACCAATCGGTTAATTAAAAGTAGAGCCATCACGTGCCAAAGGTAAGGCCCGCCGCCCCCACGCGCCCCGGTGGGGCTGGTGAAAGCAGCGGGCCTGCACAAACGAAGCCTGCCGGAAAGAATTGCCTAGCGGCCGCCCGTAGCCGACGACGAAGCCGCCGGAATAGTGGGGTTTTCGACGGTGCCGCCGGCCATCAGCAGCGGGCGCAGGCGGGTCGTAGCGGTATCAAGCTGCGGGCGAATCTTGGCCATCGCGCCGCGCAGGGCGATGACGTCGGCCAGGCGGGGGGCATCGGTTTGCGAGTACCCGTGGTACATGGCCACTTTCACCTCGGAAGTGCCGGTGCCCTCGTACGAGCCGAGCAGGTTGCCGGCGGCGTCGCTCACCTGCACTTCGGCAAGCAGGGTGGTTTTGTACCACTCCAGCGGCACGCCTACCACGGCGGGCAGCAGGAAGGTGAGCACCTGCGCCCCTTGCAGGCCGCGGCCGGTGCGCAGGGTTTTCACCTTTTTCACCACCAGCTTGGCGTAGCCGTAGGTGGCCGAGTCGGTGGGCTCGGTCAGGTTGATGCGGCACTCCTGCTGGAACAATTTGAGCGGGTCTTCGGGCAGGGCGCCATCGTTCATGGCCAGCGGGCCCTGGTCAGCCAGAATTTCCAGCGGGGGCAGGCGGTTGGCAATGGCCGCCGTGGGCGTGCTACGCATCTGGTTTTTTACCGAAACGCAGGAGGCTGCTCCCAGCAGCGTGGGCACCAGTGCCAGTACCGCCCCTTGACGAAGAATTTTCATAGCTTGAAGGTAATAGAAAAACCCGATAAAAAGAAGAAAAGCAAAAATTGTCTTATATCCATACGGAAACCCCGCAGCAGGGTTCCTAGGGCTAAATTACGGTATTAAAATGGCATCATGGCCATTTTGCCCGAATTTTTTATAAAAAAAAGGTGCCCGGGCTAACCTCAGGCACCTCGTTTTCGTTCAATTTTGATTGTGCCAGTTGCTTACTCGGCCGCTGGGTCGGGCCCCACGTAACCGTCCACAAACTCGCCCTCCCAGCGGGCCACCACGGCCGAGGCGAGGCAGTTGCCGAGCACGTTCACGGCCGTGCGGGCCATGTCCATCAGCGCATCAATGCCCAGGATGATGAATACCGGCCAGGCCGGCAGGTTGAACGAAGCCACCGTGGCCAGCAGAATCACGAGCGAGGCGCGGGGCACGCCGGCCACGCCCTTGCTGGTCAGCATCAGGGTAAACACCATCAGCAATTGCTGGCCGAAGGAGAGGGGCACACCCGCCGCCTGGGCCACGAAAACGGCCGCCAGCGACAGGTAGAGCGTGGTGCCATCGAGGTTAAAGGAGTAGCCCGTGGGCATCACGAAGGCCACGATGCGACGCGGCACGCCGATGCTCTCCATAGCTTCCATGGCGCGGGGCAGGGCCGCTTCGGAAGAAGTGGTAGCGAAGGCAATGCTCACCGGCTCGGCCACGGCCGCGATGAAGCGGCGCAGCGGCAAGCGCGCAAACAGCGCCACCGGCAGCAGCACCAGCAGCACGAAGGCGATGAGTGCGCCATACAGCGTCAGGAGCAGCTGCAAGGCATTGAATAGGGGCGCGAAGCCCATTTTGCCCACCGTATAGGCCAGGGCCCCGCCCACACCCAGCGGCGCGAAATACATCACTACGTTGGTGAACTTGAACATCACTTCCGAGAGGCTTTCGCAGAAGTCCAGCATCACGCGGCGCGGCCGCTCGGGGGTGAGCGCCAGGCCGATAGCGAAGATAATGGCGAAGATGACCACCTGTAGCACTTGCCCTTCGGCTACGGATTTGGCAATGTTTTCGGGAAAGATGTGCAGGATGATATCGGCCGCCGTTTGAGTTGGCGCGGCGGTCAGGGCCTCTTCCTTCACGCCCACGCGGCTGATGCCCACGCCGGCTTTGGTGAGGTTGATGGCCGCCAGACCGATAAACAGGGCGAACGTGGTGACGATTTCAAAGTAAACCAGGGCTTTAATGCCCATGCGGCCCACCTGTTTCAGGTCGGCGTGGCCGGCGATGCCGACGACCAGCGTGGCGAATACCAGCGGCGCGATGATGGTTTTCACGAGCCGGAGGAAGGCGTCGCTGAGCACTTTCAGGCTCATGGCCACGCCGGGTGCATCGTGGCCCAGCTCGATGCCGACGAGCATGCTCACCACAATCCAGAGGGTGAGGGAGCGGCGCGGGGCGGCAGCAGCAGCAATGGCGGCCAGCGCCAGCCAGCGGGCAGCAACCGGCACGGCCGGCGGCAGGCTGGTGCCCAGCACGGTGAGCAACGCGGCCAGAATAACCAAAACAACGGCAAGCAGGAGTAAGCGGGATTTAAACATGCGGGGGTGGGAGTACCGGGAAAATGAATTGCGGCCCTAAAGAACGGCATTATCCGGCCAGCGCCGGCCACCGAAGCCGTCGGCCGGGCGCGGCACGAGCCAAAAAAATGCCCCGTGCGCATGGCACGGGGCATTCGGAACCGCTAAGTTTAAGCGAATGCTTACAGCGACAACAGGTAGCCGATGGTAAAATTGGAGTCGTAGCCGAACACGAACTGCTGGCAGCCGGTGGCTTCGGCCAGGGCCTGGTAGATGTTCAGGCCCGACTTGATTTTGGCCCCGCTCAGCTGCGGGTAGTCGGTGGGCGCTTTGAGCACGGTGTAAGGCTCCTGGCCCTGGCGCACGGCCTTGGCCAACTCGTAGGGCACCCCGCCGATGATGAAGCAGGTGCCACGCAACTTGGCCGGCACCTGGGCGGCTTTGGCCTTTACGGCGGCGGCTACGGCGGCATCGTCCACGTTTTTTTCGTAGTATTTCGAGCCGTAGGTGTCTTCTACGCGGGGCTGGCCGGCGGCGTACCACGAAATCTTGCTGTTGGCCGAGCCCATGTCTACCACAAAACCTTTGGTGGCGTAGTCGGCTGGCAAGGCGGCGCGCAGGCCCAGAATACCTTCTCGCTCGGGCGTCACGGTCGTTACCACGTACTTCAGGGCCTCCAGACCTTTCACAATGCGGTGGGTGTTTTCGGCCAGGGCGGCGCCCGAGCTCACCACGAAATGAATGTCGCGGCTGGGCACGCCGAAGTCCAGCATCTTGCCGATGTAAGCTTTGAGGCCGGTGCGCACGTCCTCCTCCGAAGCCATGTTCTCCATCACCAGGCTGTTGCCGAATTCCGATTTCTCCAGCTTCCAGTTGCGCTTGTCGTCGACGCGAATGATGAACATGTTGAAGCCGCTGGCTCCCAATTCCACTACGCCGCGCAGCTTGCCGTTCACCGGCGCTTCGGGCCGGTAGCTGAAAGTGCCGGTATAGGGGGCAGTGGCGGTTGGTGCGGGGGCGGGCGTTGGCGTGGCGGGCTTGGGCGCGGTGGCCGGGGCCGCCAGCACGGTGGGCATGGGGCTGGGCGCAATGCTGGCCGTGGCATCGGCCGGCGGGGCGCCGGCAGCCGGCGACTTCTGAATCAACTCGCCGTTCAGGCTCAGCAGGTCGCCTTCCTGCAGGCGCACCCGCGTGCCGTTGGCCAGCACTACCGACTGCGTTTTATACTCCACGCGGCTGCCGTTGGGCAGAGTTACGTCCTTTTCCAGCACTTTGGTAGTGGAACCCGTCTGCACCACCATCAGCTTGTTGGCCACCGTAAACCACGGGAGTGAGCCGCTGACTACCTGCGTATTGCGCTTTTGTGCGCTAATTGGGGCAGCCGTTGCCACCAACAAGCCAGCAGCAACTACCAAAGAAGAAAGTAACGGAGATTTCATATTTGCAGAACAGTTGAGAATGAAATTAATTAGCGGAAAAGCGTAAATTCCACCGCTGCAAATGTATTATCGGCTGAAGGGTTTTCACCTTTTCGGCAGTAGCAGACAGGCAATAGTTGTTGGAATGCCAAGCATCGCCGTTCAATGCCGGTATTTTCTCGGCGAATGGTTGAGGTTTGCATTGTCACTTTCCGGCCGCGGCCGCGTATGCACGCAACGCAACGCCTCCGCGTGGAGCCTTTGCCTTTTTCTGCATCCTCATGCCCGTCTGGTCCATTACGCCCCTGGTACTGCCGCTGCGGTACGTCTGGAAAATCGCCCGCAACGCCTCCACCACCAAAACCAACCTGCTGGTGCGCATAGCCGGCCACGGTTTCAGCAGCCAGGGCGAGGCCGCGCCCAACGTGCGCTACGGCGAAACCCCTGAGTTGCTGCAGGAACAGTTTGCCACCTTGCAGGCGCACGGCCTGCACGAAGTCGCGACGCTGGACGAACTCGACGCGCTGCTGGCGGCGCACCCGGTGGCCCATGCGCTCAACTTCGCGCTCGAGTCGGCGCTGGTGCAGTGGCTGGCGGCCCGGGCGGGGCAGCCGGAATGGCAGTATCTGGGCGTGCCGGCCCCGACGCCCGCGCCCACGGCGTTCACGCTACCCATTATGGCTCCCGGCGAAGTCGCCACTTTTTTGCGCGAGCAGAAAGCGGCCCGCTTCGACTTGCTAAAGGTGAAGGTGAGCGCCACTGAAGGCCTCGACTTGCTGCGCGAAGTGACGCGCCTGCTGCCCGGCCATTCCTTGTTAATAGATGGCAACGAAACCTGGCGCGATGCCGATGGCGTGCTGCAGTTTCTGGAACAGGCCCGTGCGCTGCCCGGCCTGAACATGCGCCTGCTCGAACAGCCCATGCCCGCCGATTGCGTCGACGACTACCGCCACCTGCGGCCCCGCGCGGGCGTGCCGCTGCTGGCCGACGAATCGGTAACCGACTCGGCCGATTTTGCTGCCATCGCCGAACAGTTTCACGGTGTGAACATGAAGCTGATGAAAGCCGGCGGCTTTCGCCGGGGCATCGACCTGTTGCGGCGCACCCGTGCCCACGGCCTGATTCCGATGATGGGCTGCATGGTGGAAACCAGCGTAGGCATTGCCGCCGCCCTGCAAATCAGCGCGTTGGTCGACGTGCTCGACCTCGACGGCTTCCTGGTTATCCGCGACGAGCCCTTCGGCCTCGTGACCGAAACCGAAGGGCGCTTGCAACTGCGGGCGTAAGCTGGATTACTTCACCGGGGCATTCAGTTGGGCATCAAGGTCCATCAGCTGCGCGTCGAGGGCTTTGGTATCGGGCAGGTCGGAGCGGCCCTGGCTGAGCAGGCTGATTTTCTGATTCAGCAGTTCGATTTTTTTATTGAGCATGGGCACACGCTGGGCCGGGTCGGCGTAGCCGGGGCCGCGCTGCACGTACTTTTCGTAGATGGCGCCGGGCGGGGTGGGGGCGGCCCCTTTGGCAGCGGCGGCACTGCCGGGCGTGGCAAATACTACACCGCCGTCGGCGCGCACGTAGTCGCCCTCGCGCAGGGTTATTTTTTTGCCGCTGGCGTTGAGCTTGTCGGCGGGCATTTCCACGATGCCGTTTTTGTAGTTGATTTTGACGCCGCTGGCTAGCTTTACATTCTGGCTGAGTGGCGTAATCTGATTACCGTCGCGCTTCACCACTTCGCCGTTCTGCATCACAAACTGGGTGCTGGCGGTGGTTTGCACCGGGAAACCGCCATCCTGGGCGGCGGCGAGGCGGGGGGCGGCGGTGGCTAAAGCAACCGCCAGCAAAAATATTCCGAGTCGTTGCATGGCAATAAGTAGGGATGAGGTGAATGTGCCAGCCTACGAAAATTGGCGAGGTTTTGGCCATGCACCGCCGAAGTACGCCGGGAAAAAGAAAAAAATCGGGAACAATGTTGCGACATTAAATGTACGTACATATATTTGCAGCCGATTCCAGTATCACTCATGCGTATCGAAGACGAAATCAAGCAGGCTCACTTCCAGGATGAACACCAAAAGGCCATTATCAACCTGATTTACACGTCGGGCTGGTTGCAGCTACGGCAGGCCTGCGCGTTCAAGCGGTTTGCGCTTACGTCGCCGCAGTTCAATATTCTGCGCATTCTGCGCGGCCAGCACCCGCAGCCCGCCACGGTGGCGCTGCTGATTGAGCGCATGCTGGACAAAACCAGCAACGCCTCGCGCATCGTGGACCGGCTCGAAGAAAAAAAGCTCGTCACGCGCACCGTCTGCCCATCCAATCGCCGGGCCGTCGACATTCGCATTACCCCGGCCGGCCTGGCCCTGCTCGACCAGATTGAAGAATCGGGCGTGATGCAAGCTGCTGCCCACGCCAGCCTGAGCGAGGCCGAAGCCCGGCAGCTGAACGACTTGCTCGACAAAATGCGCGATACCGACTAGGCCGCCACGCTTACCCTTTGCAACAACCCTTTTTTCAAGAATACCCTTTTTAATACCCCAACCATGAAAAAATTCCTCCTGCCCGCCCTGTTCGCCGTTGCCGTGCTCGGCGCCGCTCCCGTGGCTTCGGCCCAGAAAAACAACAGCGCCAAAATGGCCACCAACGCCCCCGCCTACGCCCTGCAGCCGCAGCTGAGCACCCTGGGCTGGGAAGGCAAAGCCGTGACGCACGGCCACAACGGCACCATGAACTTCAGCTCGGGCGAGCTGCTGGTGAAAGGCAACGCTGTGGTGGGCGGCACCGTGACCGTGGACATGAAGACCATGAAGGCCACCGACATCAAGGATGCCGACAGCCAGGGCAAATTCGTGGGCCACATGAGCAGCGACGACTTCTTCGGCGTAGCTACTTATCCCACCTCGACCTTCAAAATCGTGAGCGTAACGCCCATCAAAGGCGCCGCCAAGGATGCCGATAACGCCACCATCACTGGCGACATGACTATCAAGGGCGTGACGCAGCGCATCAGCTTCCCCGCCAAAGTGGGCGTGAAGGACGGTGTGGCCGCCGCTTCGGGCAAAGTGACCATCGACCGCACCAAGTTTGGCCTGAAGTACGGCTCGAAGTCGTTCTTCGAGAGCATTGGCGACAAAGCCATCTACGACAACTTCGACCTGACCTTCAACGTGATTGCCAAGAAGGCTTAATTGCCTGATTAGCTGCTAAACAAAAAAAGCCCGCCGGTTTCGGCGGGCTTTTTTTATTCGGGAATCTCAAACGTGCGGGGCAGCTCGAACTTCAGGTTATGACTTTTTTTGCGACGGTGTAGCTCGCTCAGGATATCATTTAGCTCCGATTGGTATTCGACCCACAGGTCTTCGTGCAACGATTTGAGGATTAGTGGCGGCAGGCGGGCAGCCAGGCGGGCGGTGGCGTTATAAAAGCCGTCCCACACGCTGTCGAACTGGCCCGAGTAGTGGTCGATGCACTGGCGCAGAATGTAGATGAGCAGGTCAATCTCGAGCTGCTTGTTTTTGGTGATGCGCCGGGCGCGGGCGGCCTCCTGTATGCTGGCGCGCACGGCCTTCACGAGGCTACGGTTGAGCAGGCGGCCGGTTACGGCTACGTTGAACAACTCGTGGATGCGGTCGGCGGTTTCTTCCTGAATCTGGCCCAGGGTCACGTCGGCCAGCAGCTCGAAGCGAAAGGTTTCATAGAGCTCGGCGTCGCGGCGCACGGCGCGCAGCAGCAGGGCTTCCTTCTCGGGCTCGGAAAGGCGCTTGAGGGCTTTTTTGAAATCGATGGACGGAACGGGCATGAGCGGGAGAGGAGGGCAGAGCCGGCGGAACTGGCGCGGCGCTGCAAAATTGGGGCGAATCTGACGAAACGAAACCGCCGCCAACGGGGTTATCAGGAGCTGCCCCACGCGGGGTTTCCTGCGTAAATTTGCCTTATGAACACGCGTCCGCAAATTGACTACGATGAAGACGTTCTGCTGCTCGAAGAAGCGGTGGAACTGCGCAACCTGGTGGTGTACAACGATGAAATCAACACCTTCGACCACGTCATCAAAACCCTGATGGACGTGTGCGGCCACCAGCCCGAGCAGGCCGAGCAGTGCACCCTGCTCATCCACTACAAAGGCAAGTGCGCCGTGAAAGTGGGCACCTACGAAGAGCTGGAGCCCATGTGCACGGCCATTCACGACCGCGGCATCTCGGCCGACGTAGTCTAGTTGTCGGTTGTTAGTTGTCGGTTGTCAGGTTGTACTGGCAATGTGCGGCTAACAACTGACAACCAACAACTGACAACTAACCAATCTGAATGGAGTTTCCCTCAAAACTGATTGAAAACGCTGTGGGCGAGCTCTCGCGCCTGCCCGGCATCGGCCGGAAAACGGCCCTGCGCCTGGCCCTGCACCTGCTGAAAGCCGAGATGGACACCACGGCTTCGCTGGCCGAGGCGCTGGCCAAAATGCGTTTCGAAATCACGTATTGCAAAACCTGCCACAGCATTTCCGATGCCGAGGAGTGCGGCATTTGCGCCAACAAGCTGCGCGACCACAGCCTCGTGTGCGTGGTGTCGGATGTGCGCGACGTGATTGCCATTGAGAATACCGGCCAGTACAAGGGCGTGTACCACGTGCTCGGCGGAGTGATTTCGCCTATTGAGGGCGTGGGACCGTCCGACCTGCACATCGACTCGCTAGTGGCCCGCGCTTCGGCCGAGGATTCGGAGTTGCGCGAGGTGATTCTGGCCATTTCGCCCACGATGGAGGGTGATACTACCGCGTTCTACCTCTCGCGCCGACTGCGCGATTTGCCCAACGTGCACATCAGCACCATTGCCCGCGGCATTCCGATGGGCGGCGAGCTGGAGTATGCCGACGAGATTACGCTGGGCCGCAGCATTGTGGACCGGCTGCGGCAGGCGTAATGGCATTTTTAGCTGTTAGCCATTAGCTTTTAGCTTTTAGCTTTGTCGGTACTTCCCGAGGAGCCGCTCGGTCGCCACAAAAAAGCTAACAGCTAACAACTGATGGCTAACAGCTAAAAAGTGAAGCTCTCCGTTATCATTGTCAATTACAACGTCTGCTATTTCCTGGAGCAGGCGCTGCTCTCGGTGCGACGGGCCGTGGAGAAGCTGGGGCAGCCGGTGGAGGTATTTGTGGTTGACAACAACTCGGCCGACGGCTCGGTGGCCATGGTGCGGGCGCGGTTTCCGGAAGTTATTCTGATTGCGAATCAGGACAATCCCGGCTTCTCGAAAGCCAACAACCAGGCCCTGCGCCGCGCCACTGGCCAGTACCAACTGCTGCTGAACCCCGACACCGTGGTGGAGGAAGACACCTTCCGGGCCTGCTGCGATTTTATGGACGCGCACCCCGGTTGCGGCGGCCTGGGCGTGAAAATGCTGGACGGCCAAGGGCATTTCCTGCCCGAAAGCAAGCGGGCGCTGCCCACGCCGGCCGTGGCGTTTTATAAAATGTTCGGGCTGGCCAAGCTCATGCCGAAGTCGCGCACGTTCGGGCGCTACCATCTGGGCTTTCTGGACAAAGAGGAAACCCACCAGGTGGAGGTGCTGAGCGGCGCGTTTATGCTGCTGCGCAAGGCCGCGCTCGACCAGATTGGGCTGCTCGACGAAGACTATTTCATGTACGGCGAGGACATCGACCTCTCGTACCGCCTCACGCGGGGCGGCTGGCAGAACTATTATTTCCCCGGCACCCGCATCATTCATTACAAGGGCGAGAGCACGAAGCGCACCAGCGTGAACTACGTGTTTGTGTTCTACCGGGCGATGGTGATTTTTGCGCAGAAGCACTTCGCCCCGGGCCGGGCGGGCCTGTTTTCGCTGCTGATAAACTCGGCCATCTGGCTGCGGGCGGGGGCGGCCGTGGCCGAGCGCCTGCTGCGCCGCGCCGCCCCGCTGCTGCTCGATGCCGGCCTGATTTGGGGCGGCATGTACTTCCTGAAAACCTACTGGGAGCGCAACCACAAGTTTGTGCCCGGCGACTACCCGCCGCAGTACATGGCCGCGGCCGTGCCGGCCTACATCGTGGTCTGGCTGACTTCGACTTACCTCAGCGGGGGCTACGACCAGCCCACGCGCACCTCGCGCATTGTGCGGGGCGTGGCGGTGGGCACGCTGCTGATTTCGGCCGCTTCCAACTTTCTCGACGCCTGGCGCTTCTCGAAGGCGCTGATTATTCTGGGCGGCGGGTGGGCCGTGGTGGCGCTGGTGGGGCGGCAGCTGCTGGCGCATTTCATCAAGTACAAAAACCTGCGCCTGAGCGAGCGGCACCAGAAAAACATTGCCATTGTGGGCTCGGGGGCCGAAAGCCAGCGCGTGCGCCAGCTGCTGGAAGCCGCCCACGTGTCGGCCCGCGTAATAGGCTACGTGAGCGTAGGGGAGGAAGCCGTTTTAGAAGAAAATTCACCCATTCACCAGTTCACCAACTCACCACTGGGCGAACTGCGCCAGCTAGCCGATATCATCCGCCTCTACGCGCTGAATGAGCTGATTTTTTGCGGCAAGGACCTGCCCGCCAGCCAGATTATTGCCCTGATGCTCAGCCTGCCGGCCGACCCGCCGGTGGCCTACAAAATCCTGCCCGAAGACAGCCAGTACATCATCGGCAGCAGCAGCAAGGACGCGCCCGGCGACTACTACACGCTCGACATCGAGCTGAACCTGAACCAGCCCCAGAAAGCCCGGGCCAAGCGCCTGATTGACTTGCTCGTGAGCGCCGGGCTGCTGCTGCTGGCCCCGCTGCTCATCTGGTTGCAGCCCAATAAAACCGGTTTTCTGCGCAACTGCGCGGCCGTGCTGCTGGGCCGGCGTACCTGGGTGGGCCTGCGCCACACGCCCGGCCCGGCCCGCACGGTGCCCGCCGTGGTGTCGCCGGCCGATGCCGCCAATTCGGCTGCCCCGCTCACTGAAGTCACCAAGCGCCGCCTAGAGTTGCTGTATGCCAAAGACTACGAGCCCGGCATGGACCTGACGGTGCTCTGGCGCTGCCGGCGGCGGCTGGGGCAGGCGTAGTTTAATCTGTCATCCTGAGCGGAGCGAAGGACCTTCTCACATGAGCAAATCTCGCACAGACGTGAGAAGGTCCTTCGCAAGCTCAGGATGACAGCCGGCATTGGGCGATGCCCGCTGACAATTGAATTACCTTTGCCCTTGCATTCACCGCCTTTTCTTATGCCCAATACCGCCGCGCCCGTTGCCGTTTCGCCGCTCTCCGACCGCCTGCTTGCCATGAGCGAGTCGGCCACCATTGCCATGGCCAAGAAGGGCCGCGAGCTGGCCGCCAAGGGCGTTGACGTCATCAACCTGAGCTTTGGCGAGCCTGATTTTCAGACACCGCAGTACATCAAGGACGCCGCCAAAAAGGCGCTGGACGACGGCTACACGTTCTACACACCGGTGCCCGGCATTCCGGAATTGCGGCAGGCCATCTGCGATAAGTTGAAGCGCGACAACCAGCTCGATTTCCAGCCCAGCCAGATTGTGGTGAGCACCGGAGCCAAGCAGGCGCTGGCCAATGCCGTGCTCAGCCTCGTAAATCCGGGCGACGAGGTCATCGTGTTTTCGCCCTACTGGGTGAGCTACGAGGAGATGGTGAAGCTGGCCGGCGGCGTGGCCGTGCCGCTGGTGGGCACCCGCGAACACGACTACAAGGCCACCGCCGCGCAACTGGAAGCGGCCATTACGCCCCGCACCAAGCTTATCATGTACTCGTCGCCGTGCAACCCTACGGGCGCGGTGTTCAGCCGTGAGGAGCTGGGTGCGATTGCCGAGGTGCTGGCGCGCCACCCGCAGGTATACGCCCTGGCCGACGAGATTTACGAATACATCAACTTCGTGGGCGAGCACGTGAGCCTGGCCCAGTTTCCGGCCGTGGCCGACCGGGTTATCACTGTGAATGGCTTCTCGAAGGGCTACGCCATGACGGGCTGGCGCCTGGGCTACCTGGCCGCCCGCCAGGACATTGCCACGGCCTGCGACAAGATGCAGGGCCAGATTACGTCGGGCACCTGCTCCATCACGCAGCGGGCGGGCGTGGCCGCGCTGGCCGGCGGCCGGGCGTCGTCGGATGAGATGGCCGCCGCCTACCGCCGCCGCCGCGACCTCGTGCTGGAGCTGGTGAAAGATATTCCCGGGCTCGACACGCCCACGCCCAGCGGTGCTTTCTACATCTTTCCCGAAGTGTCGGCTTTCTTCGGCCGTACGGCGCCCGATGGCAGCACCATCCGCAACTCGTCCGATTTGGCGCTGTTTATTCTGAACGACGCGCACGTTTCGGCCGTGTCGGGCGAGGCGTTTGGCGCGCCGGAGTGCATGCGTTTCAGCACCGCCGCCGCCGATGAGAAGCTGGTGGAGGCGTTTCGGCGCATCAAGGCAAGCCTGGCGAAACTGGCGTAATTTATTTATCACCTCCTGTCATCCTGAGCGCAGCGAAGGACCTCATCAAGCTCGAACGGCTAGTTCTGATGTGACAAGGTCCTTCGCTCCGCTCAGGATGACAGACTTTTGCTTTGAGTTTGCCTACTTCTGATTCCTCCCTGCAAACGCTGTTCAACGACTTCAACAACCTGCGCGTCCTCATCGTGGGCGACGTGATGGTGGATGCCTACGTGTGGGGCCGCGCCACGCGGCTCTCGCCCGAAGCGCCCGTGCCCGTGGTGCACGTGGCCCGCACCGAAAACCGCCTCGGCGGGGCTGCCAACGTGGCCCTGAACGTGCAGGCCCTCGGCGCCACGCCACTTCTCTGCGCCGTGATTGGCGACGATGCGGGCGGCGACCAGCTGCTGCAACTCCTGCATACCCACGACCTGCCCGCCGACGGCCTCATCCGCAGCGCGGCGCGGCCTACTACGGTGAAGCAGCGCATTCTGGCCCAGGGCCAGCAGCTGCTGCGCATCGATTCGGAAATCGAAACCGACCTCAACGCCGAAGAAGCCGAGCAACTGCTGGCGGCCTACGACGACCTGCTGGGCCGCGCCGACGTGGTCATTTTTGAGGACTACGACAAGGGCGTGCTCAGCGAAGCCATTATTACGGAGTGCATTGCCCGCGCCCGCCAGCGCAACATCCCCACGGTGGTGGACCCGAAGAAGAAGAATTTCCTGGCCTACCGCGACTGCACCCTCTTCAAACCCAACCTGAAAGAGTTGCGCGAAGGATTAAAGCTGGAATTTGGCGAGCCCAACACCGACCGCGCCGGCTTTGAAGCCGCCGTGGCTCGGCTGCGCGAGGTGTTGACGCCCGAAATCGTGCTGGTGACGCTGTCGGAATATGGCGTATTTGCCCAGCAGGAAGCGGAGAAAACCTACCTGCCGGCCCACCTGCGCACGATTTCCGACGTGTCGGGGGCGGGCGATACCGTCATCAGCATTGCGGCGCTGTGCGTGGCGCTGGGGCGGCCGGCGGCCTTCACAGCGGCGCTGGCCAACCTGGGCGGGGGCCTGGTGTGCGAGCAGGTGGGCGTGGTGCCCATCGAGAAGCAGCGACTGCTGGAAGAAGCAGTGGAGGCGGGGCTGTAGCCTGGACTCTGCGAGTCCGGGCATACTTAGGAAATGAAACGACCTGCTAGGCCCGGACTCACAGAGTCCAGGCTACAGGGCTAGGCCTTCTTCAGGAACTCGGTTTTGAGCACCATCGTGCTGCCGCCGGCGCGGCCTTCAATTTCGGCAGCGCTGTTGGTGAGACGGATGTTTTTAACCAGCGTGCCGCGCTTGAGCGTGAGCGAGGAGCCCTTCACTTTGAGGTCTTTGATGAGGGTGACTGCGTCGCCTTCGGCGAGCAGCGTGCCGTTGCTGTCTTTTACGTCCATTGCAGTATGGGGAAGTTAGGATTGATAGAAATTGCCCTCGGCATAGAGGTCGAAGTCAATTTCAAGGTTTAACGCCGCCATTCGCTGGATACACTCTTTATCGAGATGCAGCCCGCCAAGCATGGTGTTGCCATTGTGAAAGACGGAAATAATGCGAAGGTAGCCGTCGGCTTTGTCGACCAGCGCTTGTACACCAGCATGGTCTTGTTCTAAAAAAGACAGTAGCTTTTTGAGTCGAGCCTCAAATTCACCAGGTCCGGGGTGAGGCTCAAACTCAATCGAGCTTTGCTTGCGGAGAGCACCACCGAGTTTTCGTTGGTCCCCTTTGTTCCAACTCTCCGTCGGCTTCAGCATCGTTAGGGCTGCAAGCTGTTGCAAGTCTAATGTTTCCGACGTGGCATGAAACGATATCCGGTGGTAATCCTCCACCCAGGCGTGCTCCACAGTAAGCGAAACCGGCGAGACGGAGACGGCCAAGAAGAATTTCTCGTCTTCCACCGCGAAATAGACGATAGTCGGCAACGGGCCGGCGGGAATGGTAATACCCGCGACTTTGGGTTCCCCATCTTGAATAGCCACAGAATGCACTTCCAAGAATGCCTTTGACGTCCCAAAGGTGGGATTTGTGGCTTCAGCTGCTGCTATGGCAATTATCGCGGTGTTGTCGGGCATTAATCATTAGTTGCGCCACGCCTTCACCGTTTCCACGAAGACGCGCACGTTGTCGGGGTTGGTGTCGGGGTAAACGCCGTGGCCGAGGTTGGCGATGTGGGGGCCGCCGGCAAACTGGCGCAGCATGGCTTCGGTAGCGGCACGTACCTGCTCGGGCGTGCCGTAGAGGGCACAGGGGTCGAGGTTGCCTTGCAGGGTTTTGTCGCCGGCTTCGGTGCGGACCTGGCCGGGCGTCTGGTTCCAGTCGAGGCCGATGGTGCGGCAGGGCATGGCGGCGAACTCGGGCACTGCCCACCAAGCGCCTTTGGCAAACACGGTGACGGGCACGAGCGGGGCCAGCGCCTCGCAGATTTCGGCGATGTAGCGGGCCGAGAATTCGGTGTAGTGCGCGGGCGGCAGAATGCCGGCCCACGAATCGAACACCTGCACGACCTGGGCACCGGCCGCCACCTGGGCTTGCAGGTAGGCGATGGTGGTGGCGGTGATTTTGGCCAGCAGGCGGTGGGCCAGGGCGGGCTCGCGGTAAAGGAAGCCGCGGGCTTTGCTGAAGGTTTTGGAGCCGTGGCCTTCAATCATGTAGGCCAGGATGGTGAACGGGGCACCGGCGAAACCGATGAGCGGCACGCGGCCGTTGAGGGCTTTTTTGGTGATGCGCAGGGCTTCGAGCACGTAGCCGAGGCCTTCTTCGGGGTCGGGGATGCGCAGCTTGTCGATGTCGGCCGCCGACTTGATGGTGGTGGGGAACAGGGGGCCGCGGGCTTCCACCATTTCGTAGGGCAGGCCCATGGCGTCGGGCACCACGAGGATGTCGGAGAAGATGATGGCGGCGTCCACGTCGAGCGCGTCGATGGGCTGGATGGTGACTTCGGCGGCCAGCTCGGGGGTTTCGACCAGCTCTTTGAAGCCGGAGAGGCGGGCGCGCAGGGCGCGGTATTCGGGCAGGATGCGGCCGGCCTGGCGCATGAGCCAGACGGGGGTGCGCTCGGTAGCTTCGCCCCGGGCGGCACGCAGGAAAAGGTCGTTTTTCAGCATAAGGAAGCGCAAAGGTACGCCGTGAGGTTAAGCATGCTGAAAGTCGCTGGGATAATATTGCCCGTCATGCCGAGCGTAGCCGAGGCATCTCGCGTGCTACCACTAATTCTGCTTCAAATGGCGTTACGACTACACGCGAGATGCCTCGGCTACGCTCGGCATGACGTTTCTTTATCAAACTGAAAGCTCTTACCGCGTGAGGCCCGGGAACAGCACGCCGATGGCCGAGGCCAGGAAATTGACCCCGATGGCCAGCGTGATGAAGCCCATGATGCGCGACATGGCCGCCATGCCCGGCTTGCCGAGCACGCGGGTGAGGCGCAGCGAGAAAATGAGGACGATGAACGCGGCCAGCGCCACCAGCGCGAAGCCGGCCACGGTCATGGCTTTGTCGACGTAAGTGGGCCGGATAAGGCCGATGCAAATGGCCATCGAGCCGGGCCCCGAGAGCATGGGCATGGCCAGCGGCGTGAAGCTGATGTCGTCTTTCTGCTTGCTTTCTTCGAGGGCTTCGGGGCCCACGCGGTCGCGGTTGCCGCCGGGCGTGAGCAAATCGAACGCCGAGCGGATGAGCAGAATGCCGCCCGCAATGCGCAGGTGCTGAATGTTGATGCCGAAGAAGTTGAGAATGTACTGCCCGCCGAAAAACGCCACGCTGAGCACGGCCACCATGTAGATGCAGGCCCGCAGCGCCGTGCGGGCCCGCTCGGAGGCCCGGTCGTCGGCGGTGAGGGTGAGGAACACCGGCATCGCCCCGAACGGATTGACGATGGAAAACAGGGTGGTGAAGGTGGCGAGCAGAATTTCCATACCCGCAAAGGTAGAAGAAGCGCCGGACCGGGCGGAAAAGAACTATTTTGCCGCCTTATTGGGGCCGGGTGGCGGGCACCGGCTCATTTCAGGTATTATTTCGCGCTTCGATTACATGTTTCCAGATTCTCCCGCTTCCAGCGCCACCAGCGGCGCGGCCGACGACCGTCCCGTGACCGAAAACCCCATCGTGGGCATCATCATGGGCTCGAAGTCGGACCTGAAAATCATGTCGGCCGCGGCCGATATTCTGCGCCAGTTCGGCATTCCCTACGAAATCACGCTCGTGTCGCCGCACCGCACGCCGCACCGCATGGTGGAGTATGCCGAAAGCGCCCGCAAGCGCGGCCTGCGCGTGCTCATCGCCGGTGGGGGCGGGGCAGCCCACCTGCCGGGCATGGTGGCGGCCTTCACCACGCTGCCCGTCATTGGCGTGCCCATCAACAGCACCCTGTCCATTCAGGGGCTCGACTCAATTTTGAGCATGATTCAGATGCCGGCCGGCACGCCCGTGGCCACCGTGGGCCTCGACAATGCCGCCAACGCCGCCGTGCTGGCCACCCAGATGCTGGCCCTGAACAATGCCCGCCTGGCCGACGCGCTGGAGCGGTACCGCACCACGCTCAAAGACCGGGTGATGCGCACGATTGAAGAGCTGCGCAAGGGCGGGTTTCAGGATGATGTGTAGGGTGGTTTGTTTTTCAAATCTGTCATCCTGAGCGCAGCGAAGGACCTTATCACGCCTGCATGAGGTTACGTCAAATTGTGCTTACGTAACAAGGTCCTTCGCTGCGCTCAGGATGACAGCTGTTTGCTTTCACCCTTCCCATTCCCACCCAGCCCGTTTTCATGCCCACTTTTCTTTCTGCACTGCTCACCACCGGCCACTGGATAGTGTGGATTCTGGGCGGGGCCGGCCTGCTGGTTACGCTGGTGCCCATCTTTCGCCAAACGGCGTGGTGGATTCGCATCTGCGACTTCCCGCGTCTGCAAATCGTGGCCGCGCTGCTCCTGAGCCTGAGCGCGGCGCTGGCGCTGCCCACGCCGCGCAGCTTCGGCAACAGCCTGTTTGTGGTGAGCCTGGCCGTGGCGGTGGTGTACCAGTTCAGCCGCATCTGGCCCTACACGCCGCTGCACCGCAAGCAGGTGGCCGACGCCAGCCGCCCCGAAGACGACCACGACTACCACATCAGCCTGATGGTGGCCAACGTGCTGATGTACAACCGCGACGCCTCGCGCTGCCTGGGCCACGTGCGGCACCTCAGCCCCGACATTGTGCTGGCCGTGGAAACCGACGACTGGTGGCTGAGCCAGCTGCAGAGTATCGAAAAAGACTACCCCTACACCTGCCACGCCCCGCTGCCCAACACCTACGGCATGCTGGTGTTTTCGCGCCTGCCGCTGATTGAGCCGCAGATTCGCTACATCCTCGACCCCGATATTCCGTCGTTTCACGGGTGCGCGCGGCTGCCCAGCGGCGTCACCGTCAATATGCACTTTCTGCACCCCAAGCCGCCGGCCCCGCAGGAATCGAAAACCAGTGCCCGCCGCGATGCCGAGCTGCTGGTGGTGGGCAAGGTCATTCAGCACCACGATGGGCCCACCATCGTGGCCGGCGACCTCAACGACGTGGCCTGGTCGCACACCTCTGAGCTGTTTCGGAGGCTCTCGCGGCTGCTCGACCCGCGTATCGGGCGCGGCCTGCTGCCCACCTTCCACGCCGACTACAAACTGCTGCGCTGGCCGCTCGACCACGTGTTTCACTCCGCGCACTTCCGCCTGCAGGATTTGCGCCGCCTCACGCACATCGGCTCCGACCATTACCCCATCTACATCCGCCTCAGCTACGAGCCCCAGGGCTGGCAGGAGCAGGAAAGCCTGCTCGAAGCGCCCGATGCCGACGACCACGAGGAAGCTGCGGAGAAAATTGAAGAAGGCATCGAAGACGTTGCCAACGCCGAGGAATAATGAATTATGAGGACGACGAGACGCATATTTGCGTCTCGTCGTCCTCATAATTCAGGTCGCTTGTCGTTCAACAAGGAGACGCAAATATGCTTCTCCACATCGGTCAACTTGGCTACCAGTCTCAATAAAAAAAGCCCCCGGCGCATGCGTCGGGGGCTTTTTGTTGTCGAGAAAGACGGCAGCTCTGCAAAGCAGCTGCGGCTGCAAAGGCTATTTCTTGGCGGTGGTACGCTTGGCCGTAACCAGCTCGGCGGGCATGAAGTCGGTGGCGGGCACCTGGCGGCCGCTAGCCCCTACGTACTGCGGGCGCAGCTGCACCACAAGGCGGCGGTTAGCGGCCGTGAAATCGGTGAAGCCGGCGGCGAAGGCGGCGGGCGTGCTGCCGTTCAGCTGGTCGGGCTTCACGTTCAGGTCGATGTTGATGGGCAGCGTTTCGATGGCGCTGGCTTCGAGCTGGGTGTTGGCGCCGGTGGTGCCGGCGGTCAGCTCCTTGCCATCGAGCAGGAGCTTGTAGTCGAGCTGCTTCAGCTGCACGCTGGTGGAGCTGGGGTTTTTGGCGTACACGCGCATTTTGAGGTGCAGAGGCAGGTTGCCGGAGGCCAGCGCCGTTTGCAGCTTGGCCTGGTCGGCCGACGACACATCCGAAGCCTGCCGCACGAACAGAATATCCTGGCCGCCGAGCTTGGCTTCGTCCACGAAGTTGAGGCGGTACTGCATCAGCGTGTACGCCTCGTTTTCGAGAGCTTCGGTCGAGACGTTTTTACCCGAGGGCTTGTCCTTAACTTGTTCGCTCACGCTGCACGAATCGGCGGCAATGAGCAAGGCGCCCAAAGCCAGGGCGCGGGCGGGAAACCGGAGAGACGAAATGTTCATAAAAAGGAAATCAGAAAATCGAACAGGAAGAGGCCGGCTAAAGTAAGCGCCACCTTGGGCGTGCTTACGCGAATGCCGCGCCGATGGCTGCAAAGGTAACCCGGCTATTGCGGCAGTACCCACACGCGCACGGCTATCCAGAGCAGCAAGCTCACCGTGCCGAGCACCATGATGCGCAGGCCGTGCACCCGGTCGTGCGGCGAGTAGGCATGCACCTGGCGGCCATCGGTGAGGTTCTTTTTGTAGGAATACAGCTCCCAGCCCATAAAAATGGCCACCGCGCCCCCGAACAAAGCCAGAATGTAGCCCCACATGATGCGCCCCTTGTTGCTGCGCTCGGGTTTGCCTTCTTCCACCACCCGGTGCTCGCGCAGCAACCGAATGGCGTCGACCGATACGTCACGGCCTCGTTGCCGTAGCAGTTGGCCCGCCAGCGTTACGTCGAGCGGGCTCCACTCTTCGGGCTTGGCTACGAGGTCGAACAGCTCGGCATCGGAGAAGCTGAACAGGTAATGGTTGGGGCTGAGCGTGGCCAGCGCCTCGCGGTTGGCATCTTCCTGCAGGCGGCGCACCCACTCGAAGTCGGAGCCCGCCAGTTTCACCAAAAAAGTAGCGTAGGTGTGGTTGAAAGCGAACGTCGGGTCGAAAATAGCTTGGCCTGAATTCGTTTCGGTTTCAAACGGAATCTCGCGTTGCCGCAGTATCGCCAGTAATGGCTGCGCCGCCTCGGCAGAAGGAAACGACTGGAAGGGTAGAAATTCAAGCATAGAAACGGAAAGGGAAGGCGGATACGGGGCAACAAATAACGCAAAAAGGCCGGAAGCTCGCGCCTCCGGCCTTTCCTAAAACGAATCTGAATCGGTGTAATCCGCCAAATCCGTTACAAGCTGCGGTCCTTATTTGCCGTCTACTTCTTCGTAGTCCACATCGGTCACGTGGTCACCGGCGGGCTGGCCTTGCTGGCCGTTGCCGCCTTGCGGCTGGCCGTCGGCGCCGGGCTGGCCGCCTTCGGCACCACCGGCAGCGTACATCTCCTGCGAGGCGGCCTGCCAGGCGGCGTTGATGGCCTCCATGGCGGTGTCGATGCGGGCGAGGTCTTTGGCTTCGTGAGCCGATTTGAGGTCGGCCAGGGCGCCTTCGATGGCGGTTTTGTTGCCGCCGCTCAGCTTCTCACCGTACTCTTTCAGCTGCTTCTCGGTCTGGAAAATCATCGAGTCGGCGGCGTTCATTTTGCCGATGCGTTCGGTTTCGGCTTTGTCGGCGTCGGCGTTGGCGGCGGCTTCGTCGCGCATGCGCTTGATGTCGTCCTCGCTCAGGCCGCTGCTGGCTTCGATGCGGATTTTCTGCTCTTTGCCGGTGCCTTTGTCCTTGGCGGTTACGTTCAGGATGCCGTTGGCGTCGATGTCGAAGATTACCTCAATTTGCGGCACGCCACGGGGTGCGGGCGGGATGCTGTCGAGGTGGAACTTGCCAATGGTGCGGTTCTGGCTAGCCAGCGGACGCTCGCCTTGCAGCACGTGGATTTCCACCGAAGGCTGGTTGTCCGAAGCCGTCGAGAAGGTCTCCGATTTCTTGGTCGGGATGGTCGTGTTCGACTCGATGAGCTTGGTCATCACGCCGCCCATCGTCTCGATGCCCAGCGAAAGCGGGGTCACGTCGAGCAGCAGCACGTCCTTCACTTCGCCGGTCAGCACCCCGCCCTGGATGGCAGCGCCGATGGCTACTACTTCGTCGGGGTTCACGCCTTTCGAAGGCTTCTTGCCGAAGAACTTCTCCACTTCCTCCTGAATGCGGGGAATGCGGGTCGAGCCACCCACGAGGATAACCTCGTCGATGTCGGAAGTGCTCAGGCCGGCGTCCTGTAGGGCTTTTTTCACCGGGTCCATCGAGCGGCGCACGAGGTCATCGGCGAGCTGCTCAAACTTGGCGCGGCTCAGCTTCACCACCAGGTGCTTGGGGCCCGAGGCCGTGGCGGTGATGTAGGGCAGGTTGATTTCGGTTTCGGTCGAGCTGGAGAGCTCCACTTTGGCTTTCTCAGCGGCTTCTTTGAGGCGCTGGAGGGCCATGGGGTCTTTGCGCAGGTCGAGGCCTTCGTTTTCGCTGCTGAACTGGTCAGCGAGGAAGTTGATGATAACCTGGTCGAAGTCGTCGCCGCCGAGGTGGGTGTCACCGTTGGTGCTCAGTACTTCAAACACGCCGTCGCCAAGTTCCAGAATGGAGATGTCGAACGTACCACCGCCGAGGTCATACACGGCGATTTTCTGGTCTTTGTGCTTCTTGTCGAGGCCGTACGCCAGGGCAGCGGCGGTGGGCTCGTTGATGATGCGCTTCACGTCGAGGCCGGCGATGGCACCGGCCTCTTTGGTGGCCTGGCGCTGGGCGTCGTTGAAGTAAGCGGGCACCGTGATAACGGCTTCGGTCACGGTCGTGCCGAGGTAATCCTCAGCAGTTTGCTTCATTTTCTGGAGCACCATGGCCGAGATTTCCTGCGGCGTGTAGTTGCGGTCGCCAATCTTCACGGCTACCGTGTTGTTGGGGCCGGCGACTACGCTGTAGGAAACGTGCTTCTGCTCGGCGGTCACTTCATTGAAGTGGCGGCCCATGAAGCGCTTGATGCTGGAAATTGTGTTCTGGGGGTTGGTAACGGCCTGGCGCTTGGCCGGGTCGCCCACTTTGCGCTCGCCCTTGCCCCCGTCGAGGAAAGCGACGATGCTGGGGGTGGTGCGGCGGCCTTCGCTGTTGGGAATTACAACGGGTTCGTTGCCTTCCATTACGGCTACGCACGAGTTGGTGGTGCCGAGGTCAATGCCGATTATTTTGCCCATGAGAGGGGTGTGTTGGTTAAGATTGAGAGGAGTTGTGTCAGGTTAAAAGCCGCTTTGCAGCCGCTACCGAGGGATTACAAGCAACGTACCAGCGTCGTTTTGGTGACAGATTGTCACCGATTCGGCCCGGCGCGGAGGATTATCCGACGCGGTGGCGGGATTTGTTGCGGGAGGCCAAAATTTTCCTGACAAGGGGGCGGAAACGGCGGTTGCTGAAGCTTCAGCAGCAACTTCAGAATCATTTTTTGGCTGGAGAAACCAAGAAGGTGCGGAGCATATTATCGTCTGCCTGGAAGACAGTAGGCTCAACTCTTTCGCCAACAGCGAAATCCACTTTCAATTCTTTTGGGATATTACCTGGCTGATTGACTGCTTCTAATGTTTCGTTATTGCTCCATAAATAATTGCCCGTTACATCGTAGTCTTCAATAGCTGTTATTTCCAAGGTTGATTCAGAAACCATTTTGCCTTCTGCATTCAACCAAAGCTTGCCCTCATAACCAATAACTGGTAGGCCAATTTCAATTGTGCAATCAGCATCCAAATGCGATGGCAGAAATGTATCAAGAAAATAGGTAAGAATTTCCGACAGATTCCCTGCTCCTCCCATTCCTTCAAACGCACCGTCTTTTACTGAGTAACCAACCCAATCAGTAGTAGTCCTCTGAATTAATGCATAATCCAAACTAGCATTTTGCAAACAGGTATACTGTAAATCTATTTTGACTACCCATCCTGGATTATCAATTGTTGTGATTGAAACCGAGTATTCATGCTCCCAATCGCCATTGCAGTTGATGGTGTACCAGCGCTGAATTCGTTGTAATAAGTCCATGCAGCGAATAACGGCGAATCTGGCGATTCAGCGGCTCAGAAACGCCCGGGTCTGCTGCTCCCAATCGGTGGCGTAGCGGTGCCAGTACGGTTCGTGGCCCACGCCGGGGAAGTCGTGTCGGGCTTTGGGGCCGGCGAGGTGGGCGAAGATGGCATCGGTTTCGGCGCGGGTCACGCGCGGGTCGGCGGTGCCCCAGAGCAGGAGGGTGGGCGTGTGGATTTGGCTGGCGTAGTGTTCGGCATTGAGGCCGTAGGCCCAGAAGCCGTTTTGTACGCCACCCCAGAACACCAGCAAATCGGCCATCGGAAAACCGGGGACGTGCATGGAGGCGAAGCGGTTGTAGGCCGTCTGGCGCATGTTGCCGTAGGGGCATTCGAGGATGTTGGCCGTTGGTTGGACGCCTAGTTCGGCCTCAGCCCGCATGATGGCTACCGCACCCATGCTGATGCCGTAGAGGATGACCTTGCCGCCCTCACGTGGGGCCTCACCCCCGGCCCCTCTCCGGTGGAGAGGGGAGCCTGACGAATTACTTATGGAGTCGTTCAGCCAATGGTAAGCTGCGGCCACGTCGTCGGCCTCGCGGTAGCCCACAGTGGTTCGGAAACCGGCCGAGTTGCCGTTGCCGGCCTGGTCCACCAGCAGCACGTTGTAGCCCAAGTGGCGGAAGTAGCCGGCCTCGTGGGTGAGGTGCGACTTGCTGCTGGTGTAGCCGTGGAACAGGGCCACCGTGCCGCGCGCCCGGCCGCTGTCGGGCCGGGCGTACCAGGCTTCGAGCGGGCCGTTGGGGCTAGGGATGGTGACGGTTTCGACCGGAAAGCTGGGTTTGGGACCGTTCTGCGGCTTGGGGTTGCGGATGCCGGTGAGCAGCAGCCAAAGCTTCTGGCTGGGGCTGAGCTGCTCGGGGTTGGGCGAGTGCAGGCCAGGCTCGTTGGCGAAGTGCGTGAAGCGCCAGGCGTGGAAGAAGGCCACGGTATTCATGGCTCCGAAGCCCGCGAGAAGTAGAAACAGAAGCCAGCGACGGCGGGAGCAGTATCTCATGTTGAGCCTAAAAACGCCGCCCGCTGCCGCTTAGTCTGCGCAACTCCGCTACTTCGGCCGTTGTCAACTCACGCCACTGCCCGGGCTGCAATATGCCCAGACCCAGCGGGCCAATGGCCGCCCGCACCAGCCGCAGACACGGCAGCCCCACGGCGGCGCACATCTTGCGCACCTGGCGGTTCATGCCCTGCGAAATCTGGATTTCCAGCCAGCTGGTGGGGATGCTGGCGCGGTAGCGGATAGGCGGGGTGCGCGGCCAGAGGTGGGCGGGTTCGGGCAGTTCAGTAGCTTCGCCGGGGGCGGTGAGGCCTTCTTTTACCTGCACGCCGCGCCGCAGCTGCTGCAAGGCTGCTTCTGTAACTGTGCCTTCGACCTGGGCCCAGTAGGTTTTCGGGACTTTGAATTTAGGGTCGCTGAGGCGGTGCTGGAGCTGCTTGTCGTCGGTGAGCAGGAGCAAGCCTTCGCTATCGAAATCGAGGCGACCGACGGGGTACACGTTGGGCACGGGCACAAAATCCTTGAGCGTGGCCCGGCCGTGCTCGTCGGTGAACTGGGTGAGGACTTCGTAGGGCTTGTTCAGCAGGATGTAAGGCATGAGGCTTTTTCAAATCAGAACGGTCATGCTGAGCGAAGTCGAAGCATCTCGCGTGTGGTAGTAATTCAATCGTGAAAAAAGAATTAGTGGTGGCACGCGAGATGCTTCGACTTCGCTCAGCATGACCGTTCTGTTTACCGCTCCCACCACCGCTCCTGCGGCAGTGCAGCCCCCAAAGTTACCGGCTCGCCCAGGTGCGGGGTGGTGATGACCTGGCCCAGCCGGGCGGCCTCGGCGGTGGCGCGCTGCACGGGCTCGTTCCAGGCGTGGAGGGATTCGGTGAACGCGCCCCAGTGCACGGGCAGCATCACGGCGGCGCGCACGTCGCGGGCGGCCTGCACGCTCTGCTCGGGCTTCATGTGGATTTCGGCCCAGCCCTCGTTGTACTGCCCGCACTCCACTACGGCCAAATCAAACGGCCCGTACTGCCGCCCAATGGCGGCAAAGTGCGGCCCGTAGCCGCCATCGCCGGTGTAGAACACGCGCTTGCTGGCTCCCTGCACCACCCACGAGCACCACAGCGTGGAGTTGCGGTTGGTGAGGCCGCGGCCCGAAAAGTGGCGGCTGGGCGTGCAGCGCAGCTTTAGGTTGGGGAGTTGCACGCTGTCGCCCCAGTTCATTTCGGTGATGCGGTTGCGGGGCACGCCCCAGGCGCGCAGGTGCGGCGCAATGCCCAGCGGCACGTAAAACTGCCCCACCCGGTCCTTGATTTTCTCGATGGTTTCGTAGTCGAGGTGGTCGTAGTGGTCGTGCGAAATGAGCACGGCGGCAATGTAGGGCAGCTTGGTGGGGTCGATGGCCAGCGCGGGGTTGTAGCGCTTGGGCGTGGCCCAGCTCACGGGGCCCATCTTCACGCTCAGCATGGGGTCGAGCAGGATGTTCTGGCCCGCGATTTCGAGCAGACTGGCCGAGTGGCCGAACCACGTAATGCGCAGCAGTTCGGGCGTTTTGCGCACGATGGCCAGCGAATCGAGCGGCTGCTGGGGCAGCGGACCGGGCGGCGCGGCCTGCGGCGATTTACGAAACAGGAAATTCCACATCACCCCCACCGTGCTGCCGCCTGTGAGTTCCTTGGTAGGCAACAGGTTCACGAACTTGCCGTTCTGGTAGTGGCCCGATTTGGCGTAGGCCGCCTTTTCGGGGTCGGTGGGCGTGCCGCCCAGTTGGGGGCTGAGGCTGGTGAAAGCCACCACCGCCACAAGCAGGATGCCAAGAAGGGAGCCGGTGGTCACAAGAAATTTTCTGAAGAATTCACGCATGAAAGAGGAACGGGAGGGCAAGCTGTTGGGGAAATGCTCAGGAAGACGGGCCAGCTTCCGCCTGAACGCCGCCCCCCACAACGGCCCGGGCCCGCGCCAGCGCCACGATGTCGCGCACTTCGAGCACGGGTTTGGAGTAGCCAAAATCGGCCGCGTTAATCATGGCCCGGCCTACTTCCTGCATCGTGCTCACGAACTGCGGCGCCAGCTTGCGGGCTACCGGGTAGAGCCAGGCAATTGCGCCGTACCACTTCAGAACATTGCGCTGGCCTTCGGTGGCCTTCATGAACCCCGGCCGGAACATGTAAGCGGCCTGGAAGGGCAGGGCCAGCAGCTCGTTTTCGGTGCGGCCCTTCACGCGGGCCCAGTGCTGGCCGCTCTTTTCGGCACTGTCGGTGCCCGCGCCGGATACGTAGATGAACGTCATCGCCGGATTCAGGCGCACCAGGGTTTGGGCCACGGCCAGCGTCATGTCGTGGGTGATGCGCTCGTATTCTTCCTTCGAAATGCCCACCGAGGAAATGCCCGCGCAGAAAAAACACGCGTTGTAGCCGGTCAGCTGACTTTCCACGGCGCTCAGGTTGGCCAGGTCGGGCACCAGCAGCTCCTGCATTTTGGAGTGGCTGCGGCCGGTGGGCTTGCGCGTGAGCACCAGCACGTGCTCCACGTTGGGGTTGGCCAGGCATTCGAGTAGGACGCCCTCGCCCACCATGCCGGTAGCGCCGGTGATAATGGCTCGTATTTTCATAACGGTTCGGTAAAGTAGGAGAGGGGACGGTTGGACGGAGTTTCTACTTTACGATGCAGCCAAAAGAACGGTGAAACCGAACCGTCATGCAGAGCGCAACGAAGCATCTCGCTTGTGATAGTAAAACAATCGATAGGATTTAGTTGAAGCATGCGAGATGCTTCGCTGCGCTCTGCATGACGTTCTTCTATACGCTGCCCGAATACTTGCGCACGGCCCATTCCACCGTCAAAAAGGCCAGAATCACGAAGAAAATCCACTTCAGATTGATTAAATCCTTCAGGTCGTCTTCGGCCGTAATTACCGGCTTGTAATTGGCTTTGATAATATCCTGCGCCAATTTATCCATCTGCGCCGGGTAGTACAGCTGCGAGCCGCTGCGGCGCGAGAGCTGCGCCAGCAGGTTGTGGTCAGCCTTCGATTCCAGCGCCTCCAGCGGCTGCGCCTGCACCAGCAACTCGCCGGCATCCTGCTGGGCCTGGCCGCCGAGCGTAGCGCGAGCCTGGTACTTGTACAGCCCGGCCGGCAGCGGCCCCAGGTGCAGCGGCGAGCCATCCTCCGCGTTGGCAAACGAGAAGCGGCGGGCCTGCTGCTTGGCATCGGTCAGCACCAGTTCGATTTTCTGGTTGTAGAGGCGCTCAAACACGGCGTTGTAGGTTTCCGCGCCCAACGTCACGTCGTCCCGCGTGCCGAAGGCGTCCTGCGTAGGGTACACGTCGAGACGCTTTTTGTTGGCGTTCTGGGTGAGGAGCTGGAGTGTGCGGATGATGAGGCGGTCGTAGGCCTCGGGCTTGTCGTCGTGGGCCACGGCTTCGCTCAGGCGCCACTGCCAGCTGCCATCCGTGAGCAGCGTGGCCTGCCGGCGGTCTTGCGGGCCCCCGAACACCAGCAGCGGCTTTTGCGTGGCCACGCGGCCCACCTGCTGCCAGAGCGCCGCTTCGGCCCCGGCCCCGAGGCGGTAGTCGCCAAACGGCACCGGTGCGGGCGGGTACTGCGCAAAGCGGCGGGCCGATTCCTCATCGGTAGCAAAGCGGGCAAAGCCGGGGTTGGGCACCGGCGTCACCTCATCCGTCTGCGCCCCGCGCGGCTGAATGGTGAGGCCCGCCCCCAGCTGGTTGTAGGCCACCAAATCGGACTGCGCCCCCAGAATGTAGAACGCAGGCGTTTTGCGGGCCTTCACCTGAGCCAGAATCTCCTGGCCCAGCCCGCCCTGCGCCGGCAGCTGGTGCAGAATGGCCACGTCGAAATCGGCATCGGCCTTTAGCGGCTGCACGCCGGGCAGGGCCAGGGTCAGGTCGAAATTGTCGTTGGCCAGAATGGCGGCGCGCAGAGCTTTAAGGTCGGGGTGCGGGGCCGCACCGGCCAACAACACGCGCAGCTTGCCCTTTACGATTTCGATAAAGGCCGTGCGGGCATTATTCAGCTCGGTAAACTCGCCGGCTTGGGGCACAATGCGCACCTCGTAGCGCCGCTTGCCCGGCGCGGGCGCGGTAAGCTGGAAGGTGGTGCGCACGCGGCGGCGGCCGGCCGGCAGGGCCACGCGGCGGCTGTCGAGCACGCGGCTGCCCTCGCGCAGCTCCACGGTGGCCGCGCCGCCCGCGTAGCCCTCGAAGCCCAGCTCGGCCTCAATCGGGAATTTATTGCCACTGAACGCTACGCGGTTATAGGTGAGGCCGGTGAGGCGCAGGTCCTTCTTGGGGATGGTGTCGCCCACCGCCACGCTGTAAATCGGGAAGTTGAACTCCGAATAAACCGGGCTGCGGCCCTGGTTCACGAGGCCATCCGAAAGAAGCACCACGCCCGCCAGGTTGCGGCCGTCGTAGGCGTCGCGGGTGCCGGCCAGCAGCTGGTCGAGGTCGGTGGCGGCGGCCGAGAAGCGCAGCGAATCAAGTGGGGCCGGGCGGCCGGGCACCGACGTCAGCGTGCGGGTTTCGACGGTGAAGCCCCGGCCGCGCAAGGTTTCGGCCAGCTTGGCGAGGCCCGTGGTGGCCTGCCCCAGCACGTTTTTGGGCGTGAACAACTCCACCGACTGCGAGTTGTCGACGGCCAGCACCAGCGTGGGGGCTTCGGTGCGCGTGGTGGTGGTTTTGATGACCGGGGCCAGCAGCAGGTAGCACAGAAAGCTTACCACGGCAAAGCGCAGTGCCGCCAGCGCATAGTTGCGCTGCGGGCTCCAGGGTGCTTTGGCCGAGTATTGCAGGGCCGCGTAGCCCGCGCCCACCAGCAGGCAGACGAGGATGAGCCAAGGAGAATATTGGGTAGTCAGCAAAAGAAAAGTCGAATTGAATCAGCCCTAAAGGTCGGCCCGCGCCGCTAAAGTTGCAGCCGCCCGCCGGTTCAACGGTTGAGCACGGTAACCAGTTCGGGACTGTTGAAGATGCTGGCCGGCGAAATCACCGTTTCGTTCAGCGGCAGCCGGTTGCCGTACCGCTCGCGCAGCTTGGCCTGCACGGCGGGGTTGCTCAGGTCGAAATCGCGCAGCTGCTGGAGCTGCCCCAGCTGCCGGCCAAGCCCACGCTCGTACACCTTCCAGATGAGCTCGGAGCAATAAATCCGGTCATCGGACCAGCCAAAATACAGGTCGTACTTATGCCCCAGCATGGGCCGCCCCGCATCCTTCAGCCGTGTAATTTCGCTTGGAGCCAACGAGTTGCCAGCGGTTTTCAACCGCTTCACCACGAAATGCTCGCCACTTCCGCGCGCAATCCACACCGCCAAGGGGGTGAGTTGAACCGGCTGTATTGCTTCGAAAACCTGCCATCTGCCAGCCTCTTTGTATAAGATTCCGCAATGGCTATAAGGCGAATGAGTAGCCAGTTGAATGGCTTGGCTTTGGGCTGACTGAGAAGTATGGAAAATTAAATCCCCCTCGTGTAATTCATTGTCATCCAACAAATTCATCAAGTGCACTTGTTGCTTCCGCTCTTCTCTGCTATCCGCTCGGTTGAGTACTTCATGAAAAAGTCCCCAGCCAATAAAGGCAGCTACGAACAGATAAAGCAGCAGCTTGCCAATTGAGCTCAATATATCCATCACTTACTTCATCATAAACAGCTACTTTGCTCAGCGTAGGTGTTTGCGAAAACACGCCGATTGGCAGCATCTGCCTTTTGGTTTTGACGTAATCCGAGGATGTATTCTGCAACTGTAAACAGCAGTAGAGACGCACTTTTTACGTCTCATCGTTGAAGGGCCGGCGTCACAACTTTATTGTGCCCGCCTAACAACATCAGCAACGACGAGTCGCAAAATAGTGCGTCTCCACCTTGGGTAGCCGTATAAATTCCTACGTCAGCATCCCGCCATCTACCTGCAGCACCTGGCCGGTGATGTAGGCCGAATCATCCGACGCCAGAAACGCGGTGGCCTTCGCCACATCCTCGGGCCGGCCGCCGCGCTTGAGCGGGATGGCCTTGCGCCACTCGTCCACCTGCTTGGGGTCGAGGGCATCGGTCATTTCGGTTTCGATGAAGCCGGGGGCCACGGCGTTGCAGCGAATGTTGCGCGAGCCCAGCTCCAGCGCCACCGATTTGGTGAAGCCGATGATGCCGGCCTTGCTGGCCGCGTAGTTGGCCTGCCCGGCGTTGCCTTTGATGCCCACCACGCTGGTCATGTTGATGATGGAGCCGGCTTTGGCGCGCATCATGGGCTTGGTGGCGGCTTTGGTGAGGTTGAACACCGACTTGAGGTTGACGTTGAGGACGTTGTCCCATTGCTCCTCGCTCATGCGCATCAGCAGGCCGTCCTGCGTGATGCCGGCGTTATTGACGAGGATATCGAGCTTGCCGAAATCGGCCACCACGTCGGTAATCAGCTGTTCGGCCTGGGCGTAGTCGGAGGCGTCGGAGCGGTAGCCTTTCACCTTGGTGCCGGCGGCCGACAGTTCGGTTTCGAGGGCCTGGCCCTTCTCCACCGACGACAAATACGTGAAGGCGACATCGGCGCCGAGCTGGGCAAAATGCGCCGCGATGGCGCGGCCAATTCCTTTGGAAGCGCCCGTTACGAGGGCCACTTTTCCGGTGAGTGTGTTGGTCATGGGGCGAAGGTAGCTATTACGAGCTATTAGCTTTTAGCTGCTAGCTGTTAGCTTTGATAACTGTTTGGCGTGGCTAGAAGGCTGATTTTAGAGAAAGCTAACAGCTAATAGCTTTCAGCTAACAGCTCCAAAATGATTGATATCTGCATTCTGGGCGCGGGCCCCGGCGGGGCCGCCGCCGCTCTGCACCTCGCCAACGCCGGCCAGCCCTGCCTGCTGCTGGACCGCGCCGCCTTCCCGCGCGACAAAACCTGCGGCGACGCCCTCAGCGGCAAGGTCATCAACGAGTTGAAGCGCATCGAGCCCGGCCTGCACGCCAAGCTGGCTGCCTCGCCCATCCAGATTCCCAGCTGGGGCATCGACTTCATCGCGCCCAACGGCCGCAAGCTCGCCATTCCCTTCAAACCCAAGTTCGATAAGGCCACCGACCACACCGCCGGCCACGTCGCCAAGCGCATCGACTTCGATAATTTCCTGGTCGAAGAAGTGCGCCGGCGGCCGGAAATCGACTTCCGCGAAAACGTGGACGTGGCCCGCACCGAGCGCACGCCCACCGGCTGGCAGCTCTTCGACAAAGCCGGCCAGGAAATCGCCACCTGCCGCCTGCTGCTGGTAGCCAACGGCGCCCAATCCGAATTTGCCCGCAAAGTGGCCGGCCACGCGCTGGAACCCGACCACCACTGCGCCGGCCTGCGCACCTACTACGACGGCGTGACCGGCCTCAGCCCCGATAACTTCATCGAGCTGCACTTCATCAAGGACTTCCTGCCGGGCTACCTCTGGGTATTTCCGCTGCCCAACGGCCAGGCCAACGTGGGCGTAGGCATGCTCTCGAAAGCCGTAGCCGACAAAAAAGTAAACCTGCGCCAGCGCCTCGACGAGATTCTGGCTACGCACCCCACGCTGGCCCCGCGCTTCGCCGGGGCCACGCGGCTGGGCTCCGTAAAGGGCTTCGGCCTGCCGCTGGGCTCGAAGCGGCGGGCGCTGTCGGGCCAGGGCTATTTTCTGCTCGGCGACGCCGGCTCGCTCATCGACCCGTTTTCGGGCGAGGGTATTTCGCATGCTATGGTGAGCGGCCGCCACGCCGCCATCTGGGCCGCCGAAGCTGTGAAAAAAGCTGATTTCAGCCCCGAATTCCTCAAAAATTACGACAAAGCCGTGTACAACCGCCTGGGGCAGGAGCTGCGCCTGAGCCGCGTGATGCAGCGCCTGCTCAACTTCCCCAGCCTGTTCAACATCGTGGCCAACCGCGCCGTGAACAACCCCACGCTGGCCGAAACCCTGTCGATGATGTTCATGGATTTGGACCTGCGCGAGCGGCTGCGCAAGCCCAGCTTCTACTTCAAGCTGTTTTTTGGTGGGAAGTAGAATAACAAAATGAGAACGTCATGCTGAGCGCAGCCGAAGCATCTCTACCGTGAAAGTAACTATTTACTCTCGCGGTAGAGATGCTTCGGCTGCGCTCAGCATGACGTTCTTTTATTCGTCAACCAAAGTTTAACAGCTTAGTGGGCGCCGGGCTTGGGATGGTAGCCAGTGCCGGGGCGCGCCACCGGCGCGGGCTTGATGGGAGCCAGGCCGTCGTTGTTGCCCAGGTAACGGCGCATGCTTTTAGCGGCTTCGGGATTGAGCTTGGTGGCTTTTTCGAGGTCGCGGCGGGCTTCCGAGAGTTTGTCGAACGACGAGTAGCTGATGCCCCGGTACTCCCAGGCATCGGCGTAGGCCGAATCGAGCTGGATGGCGCGGGTGAAATCGGCCACAGCAGGCTTGTACTGGTACATCTGCATCTTGGCTACGCCCCGACCGAAGAAGGATTCCTTATCGTCGGGCCGGTACTTCAGCGCCCCGGAAAAATCCGTTGTGGCTGCTTTGTACTGCTTCATCATCAGGTGGTTGACGCCGCGGTTGTAGTAGGCGTCGGGGTTGTTTTTCTGGTAGCGAATAGCGGCCGTGTAATCAACCTGAGCCGCGGGGTATTCGCGCAGGTAGCTCTTGGCTTTGGCGCGTTTCAGCAGCGCCTCGCCATCCTTGGGGTTGCGCTTCACGGCGGCTTCGGCCTCGGCCAGCATGGTCCGATACTCTTCCGTGGTCAGCTTTTTCTCCCGGGCGCGCTCGGCCGAGGCCGCCGAGGCCGACAGCGTGTTCGCTGCCGCTACATCAGAGGCAACGGCCGTGGCTGGCGTAGCGGCAATGCCGCTGGCCGCGCCAGTGGTGCGGGCATCGGTGGCGGTGCTGGCCGCGCCGGTCGAGTCGGGGCGGCGGGCATCGGAGACGGCCGGCATCTCAATCGACTGGCTGGTGTTCGACGGCTTTTCCTTTTCCTTAACAGTAGTGGCGCAGTTGCTGAGAAAAGCCAGCAGCCCGAGGGCTGCCAATGGCGAGCGGAAACGTGATTTCATGGAGTGCAGAAGTGGTATGGCCTGGCCGGGAGCCCCGGCGGCGGGCCTTATACGGGAAAGGCCCAACAATAGCTGTGCCGAGATGATGCTTGCAAGTTAACGCCCAACCGGGCACCGATAGCGCGCGGTGCCGGGGCGCGGCTATCTTTGCGCCAGAATGAAAAGAGCCGGCCGCCGGTTCCTCTTTTTACCATTTCCTTTTGAAAATTTATGGCATTGCAATTTGATTTGGTCGTGGTCGGCAGTGGCCCCGGCGGGTACGTGGCCGCTATCCGGGCTTCGCAACTGGGTTTGAAAGTGGGTGTGATTGAGCGCGAGTCGCTCGGCGGTATCTGCCTCAACTGGGGCTGCATCCCTACCAAAGCCCTGCTCAAAAGCGCGCAGGTGTTCGAATACCTCAACCATGCCGCCGACTACGGGCTGAAAGCCGAAGGCGTGGGCTACGACTTCGGCGCCGTTATCGGCCGCAGCCGCAGCGTGGCTGATGGCATGAGCAAGGGCATCAACTTCCTGTTCAAAAAGAACAAGATTGAAACCATCATGGGCACCGGCAAGCTGTTGGCTCCCGGCAAAGTGGAGGTGACCAAGGCCGACGGCAGCAAGGAAACCGTAGAGGCCAAATCCATCATTCTGGCCACCGGGGCCCGCTCGCGCGAGCTGCCCACCATGCCCGTCGACAACAAAAAAATCATTGGCTACCGCAAGGCCATGAGCATGGAGCAGCTGCCCAAGCGCCTCGTGGTAGTGGGCTCGGGCGCCATCGGCGTTGAGTTTGCCTACTTCTACCGCACCATGGGTTCGGAGGTGACGGTGGTGGAGTTCCTGCCCCGCATCGTGCCGGTGGAGGACGAGGAAGTGTCGCGCCAGATGGAGAAGTCGTTCCGTAAAATCGGCGTAAACGTGCTCACCAGCGCCGAAGTAACCAAGGTGGATACCGCTGGTGAAGGCTGCAAAGTGACCATCAAAACCGCCAAAGGTGAGCAGCAGATTGACTGCGACGTGGTGCTGAGCGCCGTGGGCGTGACCACCAACCTGGAGAATATCGGCCTCGAAGAGCTGGGCATTAAAGTAGAGCGCGGCCGCGTGCTGGTCGACGATTTCTACCAGACCAACGTGCCCGGCATCTACGCCATCGGCGACATCGTGCCCGGCCCCGCGCTGGCCCACGTGGCCTCGGCCGAAGGCATCATCTGCGTGGAGAAAATTGCCGGCCATCACCCCGAACCGCTCAACTACCAGAACATCCCCGGCTGCACCTACGCCTCGCCCGAAATTGCCAGCGTGGGCTACACCGAAGCCGAAGCCAAAGCCAAAGGCTACGACGTGCTGGTGGGCAAATTCCCGTTCTCGGCCTCGGGCAAAGCCAGCGCCGCCGGCGCCAAGGACGGCTTCGTGAAAGTCATCTTCGACAAGAAATACGGCGAGTGGCTCGGCGCCCACATGATTGGCATGAACGTGACCGAGATGATTGCCGAAGTAGTGGTGGCTCGCAAGCTCGAAACCACCGGCCACGAAATCATCAAGGCCGTGCACCCGCACCCCACCATGTCGGAAGCCATTATGGAAGCTGCTGCTGCTGCCTACGGCGAGGTGATTCACCTGTAGGTTTATTTAATTAATTTGTTCCGGAAAGACCTTCTCGATTTAATCGAGAAGGTCTTCTTTATTTCACCTTTCACTTCGATTTCATGTTTAAAATCTACTCTTTTCTGATTGCTCTTATCGCCATGTTTGCTGGTTGCGGAGGTGTTAGCGAATCCGGAACCAATGCGGTGATGCAGGAGTACGGTGGCAGCCTGAGCGCAAAATCCGGGGTAAATAAATCGACAGATACTACGGCCGCGCAAGGCCGCTACGTGGAGTTGGAGTTAACGAACGACCGGCTTGAAGGGGCTTTTCCGAAGCTGAGTATTCCAGCATCAAATTGCGCCTATCTGTTTTACAGCGCCGTTAGCCCGGCCGAGCGAGATAAATACGACTATGTTAGAATCACCATCAAAGGCAAAGACAACAGCTACTCCCATTCATACCCGATGAAGGAATTGGATGCGGTTGACATGGCCAAGAATAAATTTGATGAGGTTGGCCGACTACTCAAAAGTGAGAATTATGACGACTTGCTCTTGCAAATGGACCCGCACTATTTCCAGCCGGGAGATTTACAAAAAGTAAAACCAATGCTGCAAGACCTGGATAAGCAGTTCGGCCGAACTGGCGGGTTCAAGCTGGAAGGTTTTGAGTTTGACGATTATGCAAATAGTGGAAATAAGCAGCGGTTGATAACAATGTATAGTCTGCTTACCAAGCAACGCAAACAAGCGCTGGTGGCATTGACGCTGAACACGTCTGCTTCGATTAGCGGACCCAACGTTGTTGGGCTGCGAATGTAGTAAGCGGCAAAACGGATACAGTAAATTAGAAAACGATTGAGTAGGTAAGGAATCCTTACGTACTCGAAGATGACAAAATGCATTTGTCCGGAATTATCGGATAACTGTAAATACACGCTAGCGAGTTGTCAAGAAATCCTTGACAACTACTGTGAACTGCTTCGTATCGAATTAATTCTTATGAATGTTTGATTTGCAATGGGCAGAATATGCCCATTGCTTTACCGCAACCAAAGTTTGAGCCAACGAGGATTTTATACATTTTTTGTACGAAACTTCGGAAATATTAGAGATAGTCTTAATCCCGCCCCGCTTCCGCCGCCACTGCCGGCCCCGCAGCAGCTTTCGGTTTCTGGCTCACCAGCCACACGCCCAAGAAGATGAGGGCTGCCTGCCCGGCCTTGTCCCAGGTGAGGTGGTCTTTGCCTATTGCCACGGCGATGAGCACGGCCAGCACCGGCTGCGGGTAGATGTACACGCCCAGCAGGGCAGGGGAGGCGTACTTCAGGGCCCAGTTATTTAGCAAATAGGCCAGGATGGTGAGGAAGACTATCATGTAGCCGATTTCGAGCCAGATGTAGAGCGGGAAGTGGGCGTAGTCGGCCGTCAGGGCATCGCGCCAGCCAAACGGCACCGCAATGAACGCGCCCACCAGAAACACCCGCGCCAGCACCGTGAAGGCGTGGTACTTGCGCATAAGCGGGGCCGACAGCACCAGATAAAGGCCAAACACCGTGGCATTAGCCAGAATGCATATGTTGCCCAGCGTGGCGTTGGGATATACCGCCGCCTGTGTGTTGCGCCCCAGAATGACCAAGCCCGCGCCAACCATGCCCACGATTATGCCTAGCAAGCGCTTGAGCGTAATTTTCTCCTTGAGCAGAATGGCGGAGGCGACGACAACTACAATGGGCGCAATGGTTTGTAGCAGCGAGGCGCTGATGGGCGAGGTCAGGTTCAGCCCCGAAAAAAACAGCAGTTGATTGATGGCAATGCCCAGAGCGCCGCAGGCCACGGAGCGCAGGTTGTCGGCTCGACCGACGATTTTATCCTGCGGGGCCACGAAGTATTTGATGACGGCGAAGAACAGCGCCGCCCCCAAAATGCGCAACGTTACGATGCCAAACGGCCCCATGTACTTCGGCATCACGTCTTTGGAAAGCGAATAGTTGGCCGCGTAGATGAGGGCAACGAAGAACAGGGCCGCGTGTACGCGGAGGGAATTGCGCATGAGAAGGGGGAAGACGGTCGGAGCGCGAAGTAGCGCGAACTTTGTAGCTCGCGTCCCTGAACGAGTCGTTGAAACGGCGCGGGGACGCGAACACAAAGTTCGCGCTACTTCTCATGACTTCCCTCTTCCCCGACGACGAACCCGCCGCCTTCACCCCGCCGCCCGCGCCCGGCCTCGACGCGCCGCTGGCCGAGCGCCAGCGCCCGCGCCGCTTGGCTGACTACGCCGGCCAGCAGCACCTGGTGGGCGAAACCGGCGTGCTGCGCCGCTACCTGAACTCCGGCCGGTTGCCCAGCCTGATACTGTGGGGCCCGCCTGGCGTGGGCAAAACCACCCTGGCGCACCTGCTGGCCTCGGAGCTAAAACAGCCGTTTTCGGCCCTGAGCGCCATCAACGCGGGGGTGAAAGACGTGCGTGACGTGATTGAAAAAGCCAAGCGGCAGCGCGGTACAGTGCTATTTATTGATGAAATCCACCGTTTCAGCAAAGCGCAGCAGGATGCGCTGCTCGGGGCGGTGGAGCACGGCACCGTGACGCTCATTGGCGCGACTACGGAGAATCCGTCGTTCGAAGTGATTCCGGCCTTGCTCTCGCGCTGCCAGGTGTATGTGCTGGAGGCGTTGAGCGCCGACACGCTGCGCGGCCTCGTGCAAAAGGCCCTGACTGAGGACGCGGCCATGCAGCAGAAAAAGGTGGTGCTGAAAGAGGACCACGCCCTGCTGGCCCTGAGCGGCGGCGATGCCCGCAAGCTGCTCAATCTCCTCGAAATTGTGGTGCAAAGCACGCCGCCCGACAAAAAAGGCGTTATCCAGATTACCGATGCGGTGGTGCAGCAGGTGGCCCAGCGCCCGTTGGCGCGTTACGACAAGGGCGGCGAGATGCACTACGACGTCATTTCGGCCTTCATCAAATCCATGCGCGGCTCCGACCCCAACGCCGCGCTCTACTACCTAGCCGTGATGCTGGAGGGCGGTGAGGACGTAAAATTTATCGCCCGCCGCATGCTCATTCTGGCTTCCGAAGACATCGGCAACGCCAACCCCAACGCCCTGATGCTGGCCACCAGCTGCTTCCAGGCCTGCACCGTCATCGGCCTGCCCGAGTCGGATTTGATTCTAGCCCAGACCGTCATTTACCTGGCTACGTCGCCCAAAAGCAACGCCGCCTACACGGCCATCCGGGCCGCCCAGGCCGAGGTGAAAGCCAACGGCGTGTACCCGGTGCCGGTGCCGCTGCGCAACGCCCCTACGCGCCTGATGAAACAGCTCGGCTACGGCAAGGAATACGCCTACTCGCACAACGGCGAGGGCAATTTCGAAGAACAGGAGTTTCTGCCCGATGCGCTGAGCGGCAAGCGGTTCTACGAGCCCGGCCATAATGCCAGCGAGGCCAAGATTCAGGAGCGGCTGCGCGGCTGGTGGGGCGAGAAGTACGGGTATTAAGCTGTCATGCTGAACGCAGTGAAGCATCTGGGGTAATTTGTCCAACGAATTACCCCAGATGCTTCACTGCGTTCAGCATGACAAACCCGCTGTAATGCTAACAATGCCTCAACGATAAACCGACTGCCTGCCCGCCCTTATTCCACCGATTCAGCCCCCGGGCCTACATTTACCTTCTCAACCTTTCAACTGCATTCATGCGTCAATTTTTCAAATTCGTGCTGGCCACCATCGTCGGGCTGGTTGCGTTTAGTTTTCTCGGGTTTCTGATTTTCGCGGGCATTATTGGCGCGGTGGCCAGTAGCGACGACAAGAAGGAAGTCGCCGCCAACTCCGTGCTGGAGCTCAAGCTGAACGAGCCGCTGACCGAGCGCGGCCGCGGCCGGGAGTTTGGCCCCTTCAGCGGTAGCGGCTCCACCGGGCTCATCGAAATCAAAGAAGCCATTAAGCGGGCCAAAACCGACGAAGATATCAAAGGCATTCTGCTGAACCTGGAGCTGGTGCAAGGCGGCATGGCCTCGCTGGAGGAAGTCCGCGACGCGCTGCTCGATTTCAAGAAGTCGGGCAAATTCGTGGTGGCCTACCACGAGGTGAGCTCCGAAAAGAGCTTCTACCTGTCGTCGGTCGCCAATGAGATTTACCTGCACCCGCAGGGCACGCTCGAATTCAACGGGCTGAGCTCGGAGGTGATGTTCTACAAGCGCCTGTTCGAGAAGGCCGGCATCGAGCCCTATATCTTCCGCGTGGGCTCGTTCAAGAGTGCCGTGGAGCCGTTTTTCCGCGAAAACTTCTCTGACTCGGCCCGTTACCAGACGGTGTCGTTCCTAAATTCCATCAACAACCACATGATTGGCCAGGTAGCCAAGTCGCGCGGCATTGCCCCGGCACGGCTGAAGGTGATTTCCGACTCGATGCTGGTGCACAACGCCCCCGATGCCCTGCGTCTAAAAATGGTGACCAAGCTCGGCTATTTCGATGAGGTGCAGGACTACATGCGCGGCAAGCTGGGCTTAGCCAAGGACAAAAAGCCCAACCTGGTGAGCCTCGACGATTACACCGACGGCGACAAGGCCGACGAAAAAGAAGGCAAGACCAGCGGCAACCGCATCGCCGTGATTTACGCCGAGGGCGACATCGTGAGCGGCAAAGGCTCCGACGACAACATCGGCAGCACTAAGTTTGCCGAAGCCATCCGCAAGGCCCGCCTCGACGACAAAGTGAAGGCCGTGGTGCTGCGCATCAACTCGCCCGGCGGCTCGTCGCTGGCTTCGGACATCATCTACCGCGAAGTGGTGCTAACCAAAAAGGTGAAGCCGATTATTGCCAGCATGAGCGACGTAGCGGCCTCAGGCGGCTACTACATTGCCATGGCCTGCGACACCATCGTGGCGCACTCCAACACCATCACGGGTTCCATCGGGGTATTTGGCGTGCTGCCCAACATCCAGCCGCTGCTGGCCGACAAGCTCGGCATCACCGTCGACCGCGTGACGACCGGCAAGTTTTCCGACCTGCCCACCATCACCCGCCCGCTCTCCGACTTCGAGAAGCGTACCCTGCAGGGCGAGGTCAATAACATCTACGCCGACTTCACCAGCAAAGCCGCGCTGGGCCGCCACATGCCCGTCGAGCGCCTGCGCCGTCTGGCCTCGGGCCGCGTCTGGAGCGGCCTCGAAGCCAAGGGCAACGGCCTCGTCGACGTGCTGGGCGACTACCAGGATGCCCTGAACATTGCCGCCGCCCGCGCCCACCTCAAAGCCGACGACTACCGCGTGCAGCGCCTGCCCCGCCAACGCTCGTCGTTCGAAGCGCTGCTGGCCCGCTTCGGCGGTGGCGACGATGCCGAGGTGAAAGCCCGCGCCATCAAGGCCGAGCTGGGGCCACTGTACCCGGCCTATGCCCAGTACCAGCAGCTGCTGCAGATGCGCGGCGTGCAGGCGAAGCTGCCGTACTCGCTCGAAATCAAGTAGCCATTCACAACCTTCTGTCATCCTGAGCTTGCGAAGGACCTTATCACGTTTGAGGAAGTTATTCCGACGTGATAAGGTCCTTCGCAAGCTCAGGATGACAGGTTTTAACCCCATTGCCTATGCTTTCCCAACTCCGCGAAGCCGCTTCCTACATCCAGGCCAGCTCCGCCAACTTCCAGCCCGCCATCGGCATCATTCTCGGCACCGGCCTCGGGGCGCTGGCCAAAGAGGTGGAAGTAGAACACGAAATCAACTACGCCGACATCCCGCACTTCCCGCTCAGCACCGTGGAGAGCCACGCCGGGCGGCTGCTGCTGGGCCGCATGGGCGGCAAAAAGGTGGCGGTGCTGCAAGGGCGCTTTCACTACTACGAGGGCTACACCATGCAGCAAGTGGCTATGCCCGTGCGAGTGCTGAAGCTGCTGGGCATCGGGCAATTGCTGGTGAGCAACGCGGCCGGCGGCCTGAACCCCGATTTCAATATTGCCGATTTGATGCTGATTGACGACCACATCAACCTGCAGCCCGGCAACCCGCTCATCGGCCCCAACCTCGACGAGCTGGGCCCGCGCTTCCCCGACATGTTTGCGCCCTACGATGCCGGCCTGCTGGCCCGCGCCGAAGCAGCGGCCCAGGCGCTGGGCCAGGCCGGCACCACCCGCCGCGGCGTGTACGCCAGCGTGCCCGGCCCCATGCTCGAAACCCCCGCCGAATACCGCTACCTGCGCACCATCGGGGCCGATGCCGTGGGCATGAGCACGGTGCCCGAAGTCATTGCCGCACGCCACCTGGATTTACCGGTGCTGGCCGTGTCGGTGATTACCGATTTGTGCGCGCCCGGGCACCTCAAGCCCGTGGTGCTGGCCGATATTTTCGCCGCTGCCGGCGCCGCCGAGCCGCGCCTCACCGCCCTGATTAAGAAAGTGGTGGAAGGCTTGTAGGGCTGGCTTCGGCCGGCGTGTTTGCGCATTGCTGGCGTGTGCCAGTGCATACAAAAGGCCCGGACAGTTCTGTCCGGGCCTTTTGTATGCACCAGCGATGCGGCTTACGGCTGGGCCGAAAACGTGCGCTCCTCCGTAAACCCGTTCTTGTTGATGAAGTTGTAGCGCAGCTCCTTTGCCGTGAGGACCGTCACCATGTAATCGGTGCTGGCCCCCTTGTTGTCGGTAAGGTGCAGCATCGCATTGTTGTTCATCAGCATCCAGGTACCGGGGTAAGTGCTGTTGTCGGCCAGAATTTTCTGGGTGTAGGTGCCATCGCTGCGGAAGGTGAGCGAGTACTGGTCTTTGATGCCCGCGCCGGTGCCAGTTACCTGGCCGCGCTCGGTAATCTGGTCGAGGCGCCAGCTGCCGGTGGTAATTTGCTGCGAGGCCGTGAGCGTCGTCGGCTGCGGCGTAACGGTGGTATCATCTTTTTCGCAGCTGCTGAGGCTGATGGTAGTCAGCGCCAGCGCAAGGAGGGTGTAGCGGAAGGAATTCATAGGAAAGGAAAAAGGGGTTGGGGTGAGTGATGACCGGTAGATGCACTGCCGGCCGCAAAGGTTGCCCGGGCGAACTGCTATTTTTTAGAAAGGCTATTTTACAATCTTCGTCGTCATCGTGCCGCTGAGCACCGTGAAGATGCCCACGCCGCCCTGCACGTTGCTATAGATGGCCGAAGGCTGCGCAAACGGGTTGCCGTTGGCCCCGCGCGCGTCGCGCACCGACTGCCGGAAGCGGTAGTAGGCAAAATCGGTGTGATAGAGCGTCGCCGTCACGGTATCGCCGGCGCTGAAACGGTAGCTGGTGCCGAGCACAAACGGCTGGCCGTTGAGCAGCCGGTCCTGTACCGACATGTCGACTTCCGGCGATTTCAGCAGGTTTTTGGCCGTGGGCGTGCCCTTGTGCAGCTGCAGGCGGTAGCAGTCGTCGGGCGTGGCCGGGTCGCGGAAATTGGTGAGGAAGTAAGCCTTGCGGTTCGTTCCGGTTTTGTCGTTGAACTTGTACTCCACCGAATCAATCGGAATCGGCGCCATCATCGTGGTAGTGCCCGTAATGTGGCGGCCCTGGGTGTCCTGTACATCAATCTTGAACACGTCGCCGGCCTTGGCCACCAGCCGGCTGCGGCCAATGTGCGAGTGGAATTTTTCGCCCGAAGTCGTGTCAGTCAGGGCCCTGTAATTGGGGTTGAAGGCCAGCGGCACCAGCGTACCATTGGGCATGGTCAGGGTCACCGTCACGTCGGTGGGCACCTGGGGCAGCACCGCCCCCAGGTAGGGCACCGAGGTAGTCACCGCCAGGCTGGGCACCTTGCCGGGCTCGAGGTAGCATTCCAGCACCAGCTCAGCTGAATAGCTGGGCAGCGGCACGTTGATGTCGTTCTGCAGCTTGCCACAGCCGGCCGCCAGGGCCAGCAGGAGCAGTAGGAGCGTGGCAGGTTTAAGTCGAGAAGGCATTGGTAAATCAGTTTTGGCGGTCATGCTGAGCGCAGTCGAAGCATGACGTTCTTAATACTTAACAAAGAATTAAAACCGGAAATTGTATGTGAGCGACGGGATGACCGGGAACAGCGACACCTGCTTGGCCGCGAAGCCCGTGGTGCGGTTGGTCGCCTTGTCGCGCACCGTGTCAAAAAACACGAAGTACGCGTTGCGGCGGTTGTAGGCATTATAAATGCTCAGCGTCAAGTCGTTGTTGCGGCGAGTGCCTACTTTATACACCGCGCCGAGGTCGAGCCGGTGGTAGGGGATGAGGCGGTAGGAGTTGCGGTCGGGGTAGATGGGTACCGGGCGCGGGTCGATGCCCACGCTCGAGCCCGGAATGTCCTGCACCCCAAAGCGGCCCAGCGGCAGCGTGGTCAGGTTGCCCGAGGTGTAAATGAAGCTGGCCGTGAGGCTGAGCCGGGGGTTAAGCTGGTGCATGACCACCACGGTCAGGTTGTGGCGGCGGTCGTAATTGGGATGGAAGTCGCGGCCATTGTTCACGCCGTTGGTGCCGTTCTGGGGCTGGAAGTTGCGCCAGCTCCAAGCCAGCGTGTAGCCAATCCAGCCGGTGGTGCGGCCGGTTTTCTTCTCTAAGTAAATTTCGTTGCCATAGGCCCAGCTTTTGCCAAAAATGAACTCCGCGTCCAAGTCTGGGTTGGCAAACAGCTGCGCGCCGTCGCGGAAATCAACCTGGTTCTGGCCCCACTTGTAATACAGCTCGTTGGTGAGCAGGTACTTACCGCCAAACAGCAAAAAGCTGCCCCCGCCGCTCACCTGTTGCGAGCGTTGCGGCTTCACGCGCAGCCGCGAGGGGTACCAGATATCCGTTGGCAGCGTCGCGCCTGAGTTCGTGACGAGGTGCACGTACTGGTACATCAGCGCGTAGTTCAGCTTGAAAGAGGTTTTCTCATTCAGCGAGTAGCGGGCGGCGGCGCGCGGCTCCAGGCCGCCGTACTGGTTGTCGCCGCTCCGGAAGCCCGTCAGCCGCAGGCCGCCCTCGAGCTGCAGCTTGTCGGTGGCCTTGTAGTTGTCGGAAGCGTACACGGCACCGTCGAGGCCGTAGTAGTTTACATCGGAGCCGAAATTCACACGGCCATCGCCGGAGTTGGCATCGAGCCGGCCCACGCCAAAGGTGTGCTGCGTGGCCGTGGCCCCAAACTTCACTTGGTGCCGGTCGTCGGGCGTGTACTCAAAATCGGTGCGCCCGGTGTAGTCGGTGATGCGCGAACCGAGCGTGAAGCTGAACTGGTCGAGCTTGTTGACGAGGCTGTATTTATAGTCCGAAACCGAGGCCGTGGTGTTCACGAACAGCTTGGGCGAAAACACGTGGTTCCAGCGCAGCGCGCCCAGCGTGTTGCCCCACTGAAAGCTGAAATTGAAGCCGCCGGTACTGCTGAAACCGAAGATATCGCGCCCCAGGTAGCCGGTCAGAAACAGCTGGTCCTTCTCGCCCAGCGTATAATTGGCCTTGGCGTTGAGGTCGTAGAAATAGTAGTCCGGAATCGGGCTGTAGTCTTCCTTGCCCTCGTTGCGCTTGTTGAGGGCGCGGGTGAAGATATCGAAATACGTGCGCCGCCCGCTCACGATGAACGAGCCCTTGCCCTTGTTGATGGGCCCTTCCAGCGTACCGCGCGACGAAATCAGCCCGATGCCGCCCGTGGCCACGTACTTCTGCCGGTCACCTTCGCGCAGCTTCACATCGACTACCGACGACAGCCGCCCGCCAAACTGCGCCGGAAAGCCCGACTTGTACAAGTCCACGCTCTGCACCGCATCGGAGTTGAACACTGAAAACAGCCCGAACAAGTGGTTGGGGTTGTACACCACCGTGTTATCGAGCAGCACCAGGTTCTGGTCCGATGAGCCGCCGCGCACGAACAGGCCGCTGGTGCCCTCGCCACCACTCTGCACGCCGGGCTTCAGCTGCAGCGTTTTCAGAATATCAACTTCGCCAAACAGCGCCGGCAGCAGCTTCGCTTCGCGAATGTTGAGGTGCTCGACGCCCATCTGGGTGGTTTTCAGCTTTTGCTCCAGGCTCACGCTGCCCGTTACCAGCACCTCGCCCAGCTCCTGGTTGTTTTCCTCCAAGTCGAAGCTCAGCCGCTGGCTTTTGGTCAGGTTGAGGTCGCGGGTAATGGTGCGGTAGCCGATGGACGTGACCACCAACTGCACCCGGCCGGCCGGCAGGCTCAGGCGGTAGTGGCCTACCGAGTCGGCCGCGGTGCCGGTGGCCAGGGCGGGCACCGCCACGCTGGCCCCGGGCAGGGTTTCGCCGTGCGCGCCGCGCACGGTGCCGCTCAGCGTAATGCGCGCAGCCTCCTGCGCCCGGCCGGGCACGGCATTCAATAAAACCAGAAGCGTAACAATCCAGAAACAGCGCGTCGTCAAACTAAAAACCATACAGCAGCGAACAGGGCGAGGCACAAAGGTAGCCCTCGCGCAACGCCGCCCCGGGCCGGATAGTTTGCGCCCGGTGCGCTATTGCTCCACAAAAGGGCGCAGGGCCTGGGCAATCTGGGGGGCGGGCACCACGCCCGCCTGCCGCCACACCGGCTGCCCCTTGTGGAACAGAATCAGCGTCGGGATGCTCTGCACGCGATACTGCTGGGCCACGGCCTGGTTCTTGTCCACGTCGATTTTGATGACGCGCAGCTTGCCGCCGTGCTGGGCCGCCACCTGTTCCAGAATGGGGGCCATGGTTTTGCAGGGGCCACACCAGGTGGCGTAGAAATCGACCAGCACGGGCATGCCGGGGCTGTCGATGAGCTCGGAAAAGGACTTGCGGGGCACGGGAAAAAGGAAAAAGGGCGAAAAAGAAGACGATTGCAGCCAGTTGCTGGCGCCCGCCAGCGGCCGGCTGCACCAAGAGAATACGGGAAAACGAAAAAGCCCGGCCAAGAGCCGGGCTTTTAACGAAAAAATACTGATGAGTTGCTTAGCGCTGCACCACCGAGATGTCGTTGCCAACCTCGGGGAAGACAAAATGCCCGCCCACGACCCGTGCTCCTTTCACGCGGCATTCCCAGGTATAGCGGCCCGGAATGGCCGAAGCTGCTTCGCCCGATTCGGCTTTGAAATACTCGGGGTCCGACGCTTCGGTGGGGAACAGCACATCGATGCCGGTTTGGCCCTTGGTCAGCTCCTTCACCAGGAAGTAGTCTTTGCCGGTGCGCTCGTTGTGCACGATGAAAGTAGCCGTGTAGGGGCCGAGCTGGCCGTACTTATCGAGCACCCCGAGCTTGATTTGCGCAGTGGTGCTCACCATCCAGGTCTGGGCCTTGGCAGTGGGGGCATTGCCGAGCAGAAGCAGCGCGAGTAAGAAACCGGCCATCGGCAATTTGCGAAGCAGGCAAGCAGGTACGAGTATCATCACAGGATAAAGGAAAAAATGTGGAAACTATTGTGAGAAAGTTGGTGCAAAATGTTGCCAGCGGCGCGCATTGCTTGCCAAGTTAACGCCACAAACCGGGTTTCACAAATAGCCGCTGGCCGACGTCAGGTAAATATTCCTTCCGGCAAATGCATGAAAGGCAATTTATTCGGCCAAAGCGAGAAAAAACTCGGCCGTAGCCCTGATAAGCACGAGCAACACAGCAAAACCGGCGGCCTGAAAGAACTGAAAGTTTTTGCATCCAGCGGCTTACTGCTGATGGCCGGGGCGGGAAAAACAGCGAAAGTGACCCGCAGTAGCACCTTTGTCAATTCGGCCGCAGCTTTGCGCCATGAACCGTGACTTCGTTCCTTTTGCTCAGCTTCGGCAGCAGCCTACTATCGTGGTCGATAGCGTGGGGCTGGGCGCAGTGCTCACCCTGGCCCACTGGCGCGGGGCCGCCACGCCCGCTCCGTTGCGTGACGATACCAGCGCCGGCTCGGCCCTGCGCGCCCTGCACCACCCCGCCACGCCGGGCCTCGAAGCTGGGACCGTAACGGCTAACCACTTCGACGTGGATGGCTTCGTGGGCGTGTGGGCGCTGCTGAACCCGGCGCTGGCGTTGCGCCACGAAGAATTGCTGCGCCTGGTGGCCGGGCTGGGCGATTTTCGGGAAATCGACTTTGCGCACCCGCTGGCCCGCCACGCGCTGCAGCTGGTGTGCTGGCTGAACGCCGAGGAAAAGGCTCGCTTCTATGAGCCTTTCGGCGCCCCGGCCCGGCGGCGGCGCGAGGATGAGGCTTCGGCCGAGAAGTTCGAGTGGTTTCTGCCCCGCTTCGCGTCCGTGCTCGAAAACCCCGAAAGCGGCCGCGCCGCCTGGCAGCCGGAGGTCGACCGTGTGCACGCCGCCGTGGCTCGGCTGCAAGCGCCGCCCACGCAGCGGCGGGTTTACCCGGAAATTGGCTTGGCCGTGGTCGAAACGCCCGCGCCGGCACCCTATTATGCCTTGTTCGGCCCCACGGCCGGCTCCGATATTGTGCTGAGTGTGTACGAAGGCCGGCGCTACGAGCTCGAATACAAATACACCACTTGGATTGACCTCGAAAGCCGCCCCACGCTGCCGCGCCTGAGCCTGGCCCCGCTGGCAGCCCGCCTGAATGCGCTGGAAACCAGCGGCCGCGTATGGGCCGCCGACGGCATTACCGACACTGGCCCGCTGCTGCGCCTCACCGGGAAGAAGCTCACCAAAGCCGAGCGCTACGCCGACCCCGACGGCCGGCCGATTTACGCCTCATCCATCGCGCCCGAGGTGCTGGAGCGGGAAGTGGTGGCGTTTTTTCGGACGGGCTACGCGGGCATTGTGGCAAAGAACTACTGGACCTGGGCCGAGGTAAAAGCATTCAGCCAATAGTCGCTACACCGCGCAGTCGGTTTCATCGCCGCGCAGGTCGACTACGTGCACGGTGCTGTTGCCGCCTGCGCCGGGCCGCACCCGAATCTGGGTGCCGATGCGCTCCTTGAGGTCGGACACGTGGGAGATGATGCCAATCATCTTGCCCGAGTGCTGGAGCTTTTCCAGCGCATCGAGGGCCGTGTTGAGGGCGTCGGGGTCGAGCGTACCAAAGCCTTCGTCGATAAACAGCGACTCGATGCGGGCCTTGTGGCCGGCTAGTTCGCTCAAACCCAGGGCCAGGGCCAGGCTCACCAGAAAGCTTTCGCCACCCGAAAGCGAGGCCATGGGGCGCACCGTGTCGGCCTGGTCGTGGTCGACTATTTGCAGCTCCAGGTTGCGGTTAGGCGTTTTCAGGATGGTGTAGCGGCCCGTGAGCTGACGCAAGCGCAGGTTGGCCAGCCGGGCCAGGTGCGTGAGCGTGAGGCCCTGGGCAAACTGGCTGAATTTGTCGCCCCGCGCCGAGCCAATTTGCTCGCTCAGGTCCTGCCAGCGTTGCTCTTCCTGCTGGCGGAGCGTCATTTCGTGCAGGCCGGCGGCCAGCAATTGGCGGGCATCGTCGTCCTGCTTCAACTGGTTGCCTACGGCTCCGAGCTTCTGCTGCAGAATGTCATCGGCTGCCGACAGCGCATTGAGCTGGGCCGTGAGTTCGGCGGCGGTGTGGGGCGTGAGGCCGGCCTCGGCGTGGTGGTGCAGCTCGGCGGTGAGGTCGGCAAGGCGGCGGGCGGTGGCAGCCTGGGCCGTGTGGTGGTCCTGGCGGCGGCGGGCGAGGCGTTCGGCTTCGGCGGCGGGCAGGAGCAGGGCCCGGGCTTCATCGGCCGTGGCAAAGCTGGCCGTAGCGAGGGCCGCCGTAAGCTCGGCCCGGCGGGCTTCGGCAGTGGCGTGCGATTGGTTCTGCTGCTGCTGAAGCTGCGTGAAAAGCGTGCGGTTCTTTGTGAGCGCCTGCTGGTGGGTATTCTGCTCGGCTTGAGCGTGTTGGTATGCCCGGGCCATTTCCTGGACCTGGCGTTGCAGCTGCGCCAATTCCCCGGCAGGGTCGAGGCCGCCGTAATCGGCCAGCCGGGCTTTTCGCTGCTGTTCCAAACCGGCTTGCTCGCTAGCCAGCGCCGCCGCGCTAGCCACGAGCAAGCGCTGCTGTTCGGCCAGCACCTGGCTTTGCGACTGCTGCTGCGCCTGCTGTCGGGTGATGTTGTCGTCGAGGGTTTTGAGAGCTTCGCGCTGGCTTACAAAGGCGCTGGCCCGCTCGCCAAGGGTGGCCAGCACCCCGTCGTAGGGCTGAGTCGGCGGTAGCACCAGGCCATGGGGCCGCAGCAGGCCCTGAATAACCTGGCGGTAATTGGCCGCCTGCTCGCGGTAGTCGGCCAGTTCGTTTTTCAGTTCAGCCAGTTTCAGCTGGGCGGTTTCGTGGCGTTGGCTGGCCAGCGCAGCCTCGCCACGGGCCCGAATGGCCGCGGTGCCCGCTTCGGTGTGCTGTTCCTTCAGCTCCGCCAACTGCTTATCCAAATCGGCCAACCGGCGGCAAGTGGCCGCGGCGGCGGCTTGGGCCGTGCGGGTTTCAGCCAGGCGCTGTTCGATGGCCATCGGGCTGGCTGGGTCAGGCAGGGCCGATGCCAGGCCAGTTGCCAGTTCAGCCGCCTGGGCCTGCGCCAGCGTTACGGCCTCGGCAGCCTCCTGGCGGCGCAGCAGCAGCTGTTGCTGCTCGGTTTGCTGGCGCACCAGGGCTTGGTCGGCGGTTCTTAGCTCGTGGTCTACCTGTGCGAGGTTGGCTTGCTGCTGCGTCACCCGCTGCTCTTGCTCGCCTGCTTCGGCAGTAAAATCGGCCGCGAAAGCGTGTTCCAGCGCGCCGCACAGCGGGCAGGGTTCGCCATCGCGCAGTTGGTGGCGGTGGGCGTTGAGGTCGGCCAGGGCCTGGTGGATGCGCAGCTCGCGCTGGTAGCTTTCCAGCAGGTGCTGGGCATCGTCGCGGCGCGTTTTGAGGTGGCCAAAATCAAGCTCCGCTCGTCGCAGCGATTCTGTCTGCGTGGCCTGTTGGTGGTCGATTTCCTGCACGCGGGCCTGTTGGGCCTGTGCGGTTTGGGCCAGGGGCAGCAGGCGCTGGCATAGGTAGAGTTGGGCCGTAAGTTCGGCCTCGCGCTGGGCGAGCGCGGCGGCGTCGGTGCCTTCGAGCAGGGCATCCCGCTCGGCTCGTGAGGGGCGGCCCTGCGCCACCAGCCGCTGCTGTTCGGCCAGGGCATCGGCTTCGGCGCGTTGCAGGCGCTTGAGGTCGTCGGAAGCCGTTTGTAAGGTTTTCAGGTGCTCTTCCTGCCGGGCTTCCAGCGCCCGTTGCGGCGTGGTCACGCCCTCCAGGTCCAGTAGCTGGCGCTTGATTTCGCCTAGCTCCAACGTCAGGTCATTCTCATGGTTGTGCGCCAGCAGCCAGGCCTCCAACGTGGCTTTCTGCTCAGCCAGCGCGGTGAGTTGCTGGTCCTGCTGCTGCCAGTTCTGTTGTTTCAGGCGGTGGCCCTCCTGGGCAGCCTCGTAGGTTTTTTCGCTTTTGGCGACCTGGGTTTCGGCGGCCGCCAGCGCGACATCGGTTTCGCGCGCTTTGGTCAGAATGGGGCGCAACCGGTTTTCGGTGGCCTCGGCCGTGGCGTGCGCTTGCTGCGCGGTGGCCACGGCGGCACTGGTAATCTCGGCGGCTTGTGCCAGCGTGGGGTGCGCTTGTTCCAGCGTCTGCAAGTCGTGGTCGAGGCGCTGCAATTCCTGCTCGGCGGCGGCCGCCAGGGCCAGAGGCTTGTCTACGGCCGCCGCGCGCAGGTGGCCCTCAAGCCGGGCAAACTCCGGTTGCAGGGCGTCATCGTCGCGGCGCAGGCGTTCGGCTTCTTGCTCCGCTTTGTGCAGCTGCTGGTCGAGTTGGTCGAGAATGGTGCGCCAGGTTAGGCAGATGGTCAGTTCCTGCTCTTCCTCGTGGTGCTGCTCGGTGGCTTCGTTCAATTCATCCAACTGCCGCTCCAGCCCGGCCCGCTCTTCCTCCGATAGCAGCCGGGTCGCGTCCAGCTTGGCGCGCAGCAGCTTGGTTTTCAGCTCCTCCTCCTTGGCTTTTTCAAACGCCGCCACGCTTAGCCGCGAGTAAATGCCCACGTTGGTCATCTTTTCGAGCAGGGCGCTGCGCTCCTTTTCCGGCGCGTGCAGGAAACGCGCAAACTTGCCCTGGCTCAGCAGCACCGACTGCTCGAACTGCCCAAAATCCAGCCCCGACAGCTCGCTCACGCGCGCCGGCACGGCCTCCTTGCCCGAAATCACGGCCACGCCCGAGGGGCTCATTACCAGCGTCATGGCGTCCTGGCCGAGGCCGCCTTTGTCGTCGCCCCGGGTCTTGCGCTTCACCTCCCAGCGCGCGCGGTAGCGCACGCGGCCCACGGTGCCGGTGTCGGGGTTGGTTTCGTGCACTTCGAATTCGACCTCCGAAAACGCGTCCTTGGCGTGGCGGCTCACCATTTCGCCCACCTGCCGGTCGTGGCGCGGCACCCGGCCGTAGAGGCCCACCGAAATAGCATCGAGCAACGTGCTTTTGCCCGCGCCGGTAGGCCCCGTAATGGCAAACAGCCCCGTATCAGCCAGGGGCGTTTCGTCGAAGCGAATCAGAAACGGACCGGGCAGCGAGTTCAGGTTAGCGAAGCGGACGCTGATAATTTTCATGGCCTAAAATTACGCCCGCCCCACCAGCAGAAAGCGGGCAAGGCGGGCGCGGAGTCAACTAAAATGCGGTAAAAACAGCCTACTTAGCGGGCACCGAAGCTGCCGCGCGCTGGCGGCGGGCATCCTCAGCCAGGTAAAAAGTGGCCTCCTGCTGGTAGGGCTGCAGGTCCCATTTCGACTGTGCGCGGGCCAGGCTCACGATGGCCGCCTGAAAAGCCGTGCGCTGCTCGGGCGTGCACAGTACGCTGGTCGAATCGGCCCGCAGGGCGGTGCGGAAGCGGTCGAGCTGGGTTTCGACCTCTCTGATTTCGGCCTCGCCCTTTTTGGGCAATTCTCCATCGGGCGTGCGCAGCACCGGGTACGACTGGCCCCGGTACTGTTCGATGGCCGCCTTGGGCGCATTCACCGCCTCTTTTTTGCGTGAGGCCATGCGGCCAATGTTAAAAGCGGCCACAACGCCGTTGGCAATTAAGGAGGCCTGGGCCTGCGCGTGGTCGGCAGCCGCTAGCGCCAGGAACAGCCCAAGCACGGGTAATTTTTTGTTCATTTTGGAAAGGAACTGAATAAAGAAAAAGGGGAATAAATGTTCTGCCAGCAAGCAGGTTGGTAAAGATAAGTGGTGGTGCTTCCCGCCAACTGGTTTGGTCGCCAGCCGCTTACTCATGGGTCGAGCCGACCGTGGGCTCGGCCTCGCTCAGCAACTGGCGCAGCTCGCCAAATGTGGCCGTGAGGGCCGCGGCGCGCTCGGGCGGCAGGCCCGCCACGCGCCGCCCAAATACCTCATCCACTGTCAGCTCGTGCAGCTGCGCCAGCGGCGCGATGTCGGCGGCCAGGTCGGGTTGCTCGGTGGCGCGCTGGTGGCGCACGCCGCGCGGGGCAATTACTTGCTGCTTTTGCAGTTGCAGCACGGCCTGCACGCGGCGCTGCACTTCGGCGGGCGTTTCGTCGGAGCGCACCAGCACGTCGGCCCAGGCCACCAGCGCGAAGGCCGAGTTATCGTAGGCCAGAATATCAGCTTCCACCTCGTCAAGCGTGCCGTGGAAGCGCTGCAGCCGCCGCGCCACCGGCACCGATAGGGGAGTAATGACGGGCGCGCCAGCTCCCTTAAACTCCAGCAGCAGCACTTGTTGCTTGTCGTCGGCCTCGGTGAAGGACAGCGGCACCGGCGAGCCCGAGTAACGAATGTGCTGGCGCCCGCCCACCACCTGCGGGCGGTGCAGGTGGCCCAGCGCCACGTAGTCGAACGCGGCCGGAAAATGCTCGGCCCCCACCAGCCCCAGCCCGCCAATGTGCACGTCGCGCTCGGCGCCTTCGCGGGCCTCGCCGCCGGCCGCGTAGAGGTGGCCGGTGGCCAGCACGGGCACGTCCTGCTCGCGCAGGCGGCGCACCACGTCCATTTCGGATAGCGCGGCATAATGCCCGGCAATGCTCTGGCGAATACGGATTTGGCGGTCGTCGGGGCTTTCGCCGGCCACGGCCAGCCGAATGTCGCGGTCGCGCAGGAAGGGCACGGCGCACACCACCAGGCCGGGCCGGCCGTCGGCGGCGTTCAGGTGCAGCACCTGTTCGGCGGGGTCGGCGGGCACGCCGCCCACCACGTGAATGCGCAGCTGCCGCAGCAAGCGCCGCGAGGCGTTGAGCATGGTAGGCGAGTCGTGGTTGCCGCCTACTACCACAATGTCGCGGCAGCCGGTGGCCTGCATCCGTACCAGAAAGGTGTAGTACTGCTCCTGCGCCGTATAGGAGGGCGACTGTGTATCGAAAATATCGCCGGCAATTACCAGTGTGTCAATGGCCTGGGCCTGCACCGTCAGGAGCAGCCAGTCGAGAAAAGCCTGCTGCTCGGTGGTGCGTTCCTGGCCGGTGAGGAAGTGCTGGCCAAGGTGCCAGTCGGCGGTGTGGAGAACGCGCATAGGGAGGAATGGACCTCAAAGATACTTTCAAGCTGGATGAAAGAGGTAGTCTCTACCAGTGAAACGGTATTGCACACATTTTTTTTCAGCTAACTCAGTACGACTGTTTTCCCGCTACTGAGTCAGGGAAACACTGCGGCCCAATTGCACCACCACCGTATTCCAAAACCAATTGCTTGTTGTAAATAATATAGGTGCAACTGCGCTGGTATTGCGTTAATAAGCTGTCAGCAATGGGGGCATCAAATAGGTTGTAAGAATATTTTCCCATTCCGCTTCTCTGAAATCCAACTTGGCAAGGCTCCCCGTTCCGCACAGATATACAATTAGCGTTATCAAGTGCTGTTTTCAATTTGCGTAAAGTGCCGCGGGTCCAGTTTAGTTCATGTAGCAACGAATCTGCCTGCCCCGAATCGATATTCAGGTCCCAGCTATTACGGTAAGCATCGTCGTGAATGACATGAAAATAAAACAGCTTGTCATTGCCGTCAAACTCAATATTTACAGACTTGTTTTTCGGCGTTATACGATTTATTAACCTCTTAACTTCACGAATTTCGGCACCTTTACTACGATAGTTATCGACCAGGTCCTGCTTTGAATAATAAGTGTCAAATGCTCCGCCGAAAGATGTTAAAGCATACGCCCAGAATCCCGCGAAAGCAATCAGAAATAGGCTAACGAATATGATGAACCACTTAATAATTGCTTGTAAAGTCATAATCTTCAACTAGGCATAGAAACCGTTGGATGACTGTTACACAAGAAGGGGGCCTAAAGCATTCGCCTCAAGCCCCCCTTGTATGTAGCAGCAACGCGCATACTCAATGCACCGCCTGCCGTTGGAAATCTGTCACAGCCTCGCCCAAATCGAGCACCTGCGCGCCGGGCAGCGCAGCCTGCACGATGCTGCTGCCCGCCGCCGAGCGGTAGCCGCCCGCGCAATGCACCAGAATGGGCTTGTCGGTGGGGATTTCGTGGGCCCGCTCGCGCAGCTCGGGCAGCGGAATCACCAGCGCATTGTCGAACACCGGGGTTTTGGCCTCGGTGCGGTTGCGGATGTCCACAATGGTGAACTGCTCGGGATGCTGACGCACGGCTACCACCTCCACGGCAGGTGCGGTTTCGGTTAGGGTGGCCGGGGCCAGCAGCGCGCCTTTGATATTGCCTTCGTAGCCAATTTTGGCGGTTTTGCGCACCACCGTGTCGAGCGCGATTTTGGTGTCGGCCAGCAAGTAGAACTTTTCCTTGGGGCCTACTACCGAGCCCAACCAGGTTTCAAACTTGCCGCCATCCTGCAGGTTGATGGCGCCGGGCAGGTGGCCGGCTCGGAATTTGGCGGCTGGGCGGGTATCGATGAGCAATACTCCGGGCTCCAGCGCGTCGGCGCTGCTCGGGTGCGGCACGGCCCGGATACTGTCTTCAAAGCTGGGGGCGCCCTGCTTGTTGAGCTGCACGTCGTGGCCGAAGTACTTGGGCACGAAGGGCTGGTCTTCGAGCAGCACCTTGATGAAGTCCTGCTCCGACATGGGCTGCAGGGCGTAGTTGGTTTTCAGCTCTTTGGCAATGGTCGAGTCGAGGTCGGGGCTAGTGGTTTTGCCGCAGAGCGAGCCGGGGCCGTGGGCGGGGTACACCTTGGTGCTGCCGGGCAGCGTCATCAGCTTGTTGCGGGTGCTTTGGTAGAGCTGAGCCGCCAGGGCCTCGCGCTGGTGGCCCCCCACGGCCTCTTCTTCGCGCAGGTCGGGCCGGCCTACGTCGCCCACAAACAGCGTGTCGCCGGTGAACACCGCCCGGCTCTGGGCCAGCTCATCGAGCAGCAGAATGCTGATGCTGTCGGGCGAATGGCCCGGCGTATTGATGGCGTGCAGCTCCACATTGCCGAGCTTGATGCGGTCGCCATCGTCGAAATTCTTGTGCGGGTATTTGGCCCCCACCAGCTTGCTGCAGTAGATGGTGGCCTCGGTTTCCTCGGCAATTTCCAGGTGCGACGACACAAAATCGGCGTGCGGGTGCGTTTCAATCACCGCCACGATGCGCGCCTCGTGTTCGTCGGCGAAATCGTAGTAGGGCTGGGGGTCGCGGCCCGGGTCGATGACGGCAATCTGGCGGCCGCAGCGCACGGCGTAGCTGGCGTGGGCCAGGCCCTTGTCGTAAAACTGCTGGATTTGCACGGCCGAGGCCGTGCTACTGGGGAGGGGAGGCATGAGATGAAAAGGGGGAAAGCAGGGGCAAAAGAGGATTGCGACCAGACTCAGATTACATCGGGAACAGGTCAAATATAAATGCTGGCCGGGAAGTAACCGTTCCTGGGGTTGATGCCAAGGCAAGCGAGCAATTTATTAATTACCTGATAATGATTTTGGTATTGCTCTGGTGTTTCATTTTGGTATGATTAGTTTAGGGTATTCAATGGTCCTCTCCAATTTCCAAATGATGCAAAAATTTTTACCAAAATTGCAACTGCTAACGAGCTTGTTAGTAGTTACTTACCACCCCGGGTGGGCACAGTCGCCCTGGGTGCCCGTGGCCGGCGCGCCGAATTATTTTAACGGTTTGCCTGCCGGGTCATTTCATATATCCGCTCCTGCGCCCAATGTGTTATGGGGCTCATTTCAAAGTGCGACGGTTCAAGGATATAATTTTCAGGATACCTTTCGTACCCTTGATAATGGGCAGTCTTGGGAGCAAAGTGGGAGCGGCATCGAATTATCAGCTCTGGATGCGCAAACAGCGTTTTTGATAGATGCGGCAGGGTTAAAGCGTACGATTACCGGACCACGAGGCTTTGTTTCCGTAGCGGGAGCTTTGCCAGCCAATACCCAACTTATCCATTTCTTCACCCTTGCTATCGGCGTTGCTGCAACAGCCGATTCTTATGGAATCCCTGGCCCCATATACCGTACTATCAACGGCGGGTCGACCTGGACATGGGCGGCAGCAGCACCGGCAACACCCGCTGGGGCATACAATGTTTACTTTCGTAAATGTGGCATTGGAAGTAGCTTGTGGCTGTCGACCAGTGGTGGCGACGTGTTGCACACAACCGATGCCGGGCTGACCTGGACTGCTACTGGTGGCGTGGGACAAGTGGCTTTTGAGGACGAGCAACATGGCTTGGCTTACAAACAATACCCTCAAGCCTTAGCACGAACGGTGGATGGCGGCCAAACCTGGATTCCAGTTCCCTTCAGTGGCCAGCCGTTATTCAATTCAATAACGGCCGTTCCGGGTTTAGCACACACTTATATTAGCGTCGGCTATACTTCCGGTTTCACCGATGTGGGCGTCTCCGCCATTTCACGCGACAATGGAACCAGTTGGCAACTGCTTGCCACCGACAACTTCGCGTTTAATGAAGTTATTGCAACCAGCCCCACACAGATATGGGCGTCCACGGTTTTCAATTACCGGTCGAATGCCCCATCTAATATGCTGTTGCGCTATAACGGCATGGCGCTGGCCAAAAAAAAGCAGGAAGGCACCACCGTTGCGGTGGCTGCTTACCCCAATCCGAGTACTGGTCAGACGCAGTTAATTGGGCCGCTGCAGGGCAGTGAAGAACTTCGGCTCTTCGATGGATTGGGCCACTTATGTCAGATTATGACCGTATCAGATTCCCATCGGACCGTCGATTTATCGAAGCAGCCCACGGGATTATATTACCTGACGCTTACTGCAGCCAACGGCACCGTAAGACGACTGCGGATAAACCGAGAATAGCAGCGCAAGCAAGTCCATCACGTTTGTTTGTCAATGCAAAAAGCCTCAACGGAATTCCGTTGAGGCTTTTTCAAGGCTGAATGTGGGCGTAATTAAGCTTTGGCCTTCATTTTCATTTTGCCGCCATCTTTGCCGTGGCCGTGGTGCTCGGCTTTCATTTTGTCCATCTTGGCGAATTGCTCGGGCGTGAGGATGGTTTTGAGCTGGGCCTCGTAGCGGTCGTGGGCGGCTTTCATCTCGGTGCGGCCGGCTTTGCGGTCGGCGCCATACTTGGCTTTGAGGGTGGCGCTTTCCTGCTGGCGGGCCAGCATCAGGCTCTCCACTTTGGCTTCCTGGTCAGCGGTCAGGCCGAGCTCCTTGGCCATTTTGCCGGCTTTGTGGTCGGCCATTTTGGCGGGGTCTTTCGGGCCTTTCTGGCCCTTGCCATAGTGGCGAGCGGTTTGTTTGGCATCGGTGCCGGTAGCTTTCACGGCAGTTTGGGCGAAGCTGGTGCCGGCAGTAGTCAAAGCAAGGGCGACGAGCAGAAACAGGGTCTTTTTCATGATGTTGAAGAAAGTGGGGTGGTGAAGGGAAAACCGCTGCACTGGCAAGCTGGTCGTGCTTTCGGTAAGACAAGCCTTGTGCCAGAACCATGCGGTGCCGTGGCCCAAAGCATTGCGTACCGCCAAGCATCGACCAACCGGCCGGATTTGCCGGCCTGCGGGCGCGTTATTCCGTCGGAGCCGGGGCGGCCGGGCGGGCACCGGGCCGCATGGGCCGGCGCGGGCCGCCGGGCAGCTTGCCGGCCTGGTCGGCCTTCATCTGGGTGTATTTGGCGAATTGCTCGGGCGTGAACACCGTTTTCAGCTGCTCATCGAATTTTACTTCGGCGTTTTTCAGGTCCTGCGGCGAGCCGTAGCGGCGGCCGTTGGTGACGCGGCCTTCGCGCAGGGTTTGCAGCTGCTCGCGCTGGGCCAGCAGAATGGGCTGCAGCTTGGTTTGCTGCTCGGCGCTCAGGCCCAGCTCGGTGCTGAGGTACTGCACGCGGCGCGCCACCATCTGCTCGGGGGTTTGCTGGAGGCCGCCGGCGGGCGGCACGGTGCGCACGATGGTGGTAGTGGGGGCGGCACCCGGCGTCTGGGTGGGGGTTTGGGCCAGGGCGGCTGAGGTAGTGGCCCCGCCCACGGCGAGGAGGAAAAGTAGCTTTTTCATGCAGCGAAATAAGGGAGAAAAGGGGAGGAACCCGGCGCGGTGCGGGCCACCGGACGGCAATATCGGCGGGGCTAAGCAAGGAGCGGGCCAGCCGCCGCAAACGCTCCGGCAAGAAACAGTGCCAAATTGCTGCCTATATTTCGGCCCCGCTGTCGTGGGCGGCCCGTTTTTCGGGGTTGCGCACGGCTTTCGGACTCGTTTATTCTTCCCATCCCCACTTTTTCTTTCTCATACATACCCTTACACATGGCAAGTATTTTCGCCAAAAAACCTCTGGCCGTGCTGCTGGGCGAGGCCAACTCGACCGGGCACGGCACCCTGCAGCGCACGCTGGGCGCGGGTAACCTCGTGGCCCTGGGCGTGGGCGCCATCATCGGGGCGGGCCTGTTTGTTCGCACCGCCGCCGCTGCCGCGCAGGCTTCGGGCCCGGGCGTAACGCTGGCTTTCATCGTGGCCGCCATCGGCTGCGTGTTTGCCGGCCTGTGCTACGCCGAGTTTGCCGCCATGATTCCGATTGCCGGCTCGGCCTACACCTACGCCTACACCACCATGGGCGAGTTTGTGGCCTGGGTCATTGGCTGGGCGCTGATTATGGAATACGCGCTGGGCGCGGCTACCGTGAGCATTGCCTGGAGCGAATACCTGAACAAGCTCTTGCAGGTGTTTGGGACCAGTATACCGTATAATCTCAGCCACTCGCCCTTCGAAAGCGCCGTGGTGAACGGCTCGCTCGAGCACGGCCTCATCAACCTGCCGGCCCTGTTCATCATCGTGATGCTGTCGCTGCTGCTCATCAAAGGCACGCAGGAGTCGGCTATGTTCAACGCCATTGTGGTTATCCTGAAGGTGGCCATCGTGCTGGTGTTCATTGCTGTAGGCTGGCAGTTCATCAATCCCGCCAACCACACGCCCTACCTGATTCCGGACAACGCCGAGCCGGTAAAAAATGCCGCTGGCGTGGTAGTGCGCGAGTACACGGCCTGGAACAAGCACGGCTGGGGCGGCGTGCTCGGTGGCGCGGCCATCGTGTTTTTCGCCTTCATCGGGTTCGATGCCGTGAGCACGGCCGCGCAGGAAGCCAAGAACCCCAAGCGCGACATGCCCATCGGTATTCTGGGTTCGCTGGCGGTGTGCACGGTGCTCTACATCCTGTTCGGCCACGTGCTGACGGGCGTAGCCAACTGGCGCGAATTTGCCGACCCGGCCCTGGGCGGCGAGGCGTCGGTGACGTACGCCATCAAGGCGCACATGCCCGGCTACGAGTGGCTCGGCACGGCCGTGACGGTGGCCATTCTGCTCGGTTTCTCGTCGGTTATTCTGGTGATGCTGATGGGCCAGAGCCGCGTGTTCTTCTCGATGGCGAAGGACGGCCTCATGCCCAAAGCCTTCTCCGAGCTGCACCCGCGCTTCAACACGCCTTATAAGTCGAACCTGGCGCTGTTGGTGTTTGTGGGCGCGTTTGCGGCCTTCGTGCCCGGCTCGCTGGCCGGCGATTTGACCTCGTTCGGCACGCTGCTAGCCTTCGTACTCGTGAGCCTGGGCGTGTGGATTATGCGCCGCTCCGACCCCGACCAGCCCCGGCCGTTCCGCTCGCCGCTGTCGTCGGCCAGCTTCCCGCTGGTGCCGATTCTGGGCGCGGCCATCTGCACGCTTATGATTGTGGCCCTCGACTCGAACACCCTGAAGCTGGCCCTGGGCTGGATGCTGCTCGGTTTCGTGGTGTATTTCCTCTACGGCAAGCGCAACTCCATGCTCCAGAAGGGCGTGGTAGTAGTGCCCACCGAAATGGAGGAAGAAGCCTTCATCAAGCCCGACCCGAACAACCGGTAATTTTGAGTTAAGAGTGGTAAGTTGAGCGGCGAACTATTCCCAACTTTTAACTCATCACTTTTAACTCTTAACTTAAAAAAAGCCCCGCCGACAGTTGTCGGCGGGGCTTTTTTGTTAAGGCAGCACGGTGCGGTAGTTGGTCAGCCACTGCATGGCCGCGCATTCCTCCGTGAACCAGCCGGCCCGGAAGGTACCGGCGATGACCAGCGGTGAGGCATAGCTGCGGGCGCGCAGGGCATTCCAGAATTCGGGACGGGCGATAAAAGCCAGGGTAGGCACGCGGCCCAGCACGCGGTGCACGCGCGGCAGAAATTCGTCGCTCAGCCACTCGTACACGTCGGGTGGGCGCACGTCCACATCGGCGCGGCCGTCGAGCAGCCAGTAGGGGCAGCGGTGCTCGCGGGCGGCAGCCAGCAGCATTTCGCAGGCTTCGGTGAATTCGAGCGTGGACAGCGGCCGCAGCACAGTGCCGCGCAGCAGGGCGGGCGCGGGCTGGTAGCGCACCGCGTAAAAGGGTTCGGAAGCTGTTGACATAGCGAGGCAGGAAGAGCGGGGCAACGCACGTGCTCCTCCGGCTGCTATCGGCACCTTCCACAGCCAACGCTGTTGGGAGTCGCCGTAAAACAATCCGGAAAGGCAAGTACCTGGCAAAGGTACGCCCGCAGGCGGGCGTGGCGGCCCCGCGCGTCAGGCCACAGGCTTCACTTCGCTTTTGAGCTTGAGCACGCGGTTGCCGTTGTCCTGCACGATGACGAAGGCAGGGTCATCGGCCGAGCCGTTGCGGTGAATTTCGGCCCCCTTGATGGTGCGCGAAACGGGTTCTTTGTGTACGGACTCGATTTTGCCGGTGGCCGTGCCGGTGCCATATTTCCAACTAACGGTGGTGCCTTTACGCATAGGTAACGAGAGGGTAAATGGAGTGTTACTGAGGCGTACGCACGAAGCCGGCTTGCCGTTGGCGCTGGTGGCAGGGGTGGGTGCCCAAGCTGTTTTCATACTCGCGCCGCCGTTTCGCCGTTCTTTGCGGTGTTCAACCATGCGTGGGGCTTTGGGCCCGCGCTTCCGTCCATGCGCCTTTTGCTGCTTTTGTTGCCCTTGCTGCTGCTGCTGCCGACTTTCGGCCGCGCCCAAACCAATGCTTTCGTGCCCGATGAGCGGGCCTACTACGGCCTGATTGACCGCGGCAGTGGGCGCTGCCTCGACGTGGCCAGTGCCAGCACGGCCAGCGGCGCGGCGGCCGTGCAGTGGGAATTCACGCACGCCAACAGCCAGCAGTGGCGCTTCGTGCCGGTGCGCCAGGGCAGCGAATACTACCGCATCGAGGCGCGCCACAGCACGCAGTGCCTCACGGTGGCCACGGCCGGCGAGGGCACTGCGCTGGTGCAGCGGCCTTTCCAGGGCAGCGCCGAGCAGCAGTGGCGGCTGGTGCCGGCCGGCCCGGCGGGCAGCTTCCAGCTCGAGAACAAGAGCGAGGCACGGGTAGCGGCACTGGCGGCTTCCGATAAGTTCAACGGCACGCCGGTGGTGGCCCAGAAAAGCAATGGCCGCGCCACCCAGCAGTGGCACCTGTTCCGGCTGCGGCTGAACGTGCTGGAGGGGCCGCTCGCGTTTGGTGCGCCGCAGTTGCTGGCCGGGCCGGTGAACTCGCCGGGCAACGAGCTGCACCCCATCGTGAGCCCCGACGGCAAGACGCTGTACTTCGCCCGCACCAAGTTTGCCGGCAACACCGAGGGCAACACCGACTCGGGCGATGCTTGGCTGAGCCGCAGCGCCGACCAGGGCAAAACCTGGGGCGCGCCCGAGCGGATGGATGCCATTAATACCCCACAGAACAACGCTGTGGAAGCCACCACCGGCACCGGCGGCCAGCTCCTGATAGTGCGCGGCACGTACGAGCGCGACGGCACTTTCCGCGACGAAGGCCTGAGCCGGGTAGCGCAGGCCGCCGCCACGGCCGCCGGGGCCACGCCCAAAACCACCAAGCCGGAGGCCCTGCGCATTGCCAATTTTTACTCGGCCGTGACGGGCACGGGCTTTTTTATGTCGGCCGATGGGCAGACGCTGCTGCTCTCGCTGGAACGCGGCGATTCGGAAGGCGGCAACGACATTTACCTGAGCCGGCCCGATGGCAGCGGCGGCTACACCGAGCCCAAAAGCCTGGGGCCGGTACTCAACTCGCCGGGCTTCGACTTTGCGCCTTGGCTCGCGGCCGATGGCAAGACCCTATATTTCGCCTCGTATGGCCACATGGGCTATGGCTCGGCCGACTTATTTGTGAGCACCCGCCTCGACGATTCGTGGGCGAAGTGGAGCGAGCCCCGCAACCTTGGGCCTACCTTCAACGGCCCCGGCTTCAATGCCTTTCTGAGCGTCGCGCCCGACGGCAAAACGGCCTATTATTCGTCGTCGGCTACGCCCAACGGCACCAAGGACATCTGGCGCACGGGCCGCGCCGTGGCGGCCGACTCGTTGCCAAAACCGGCTGTGGCCGAAGTATCGGAAAACGCCGGCCGGGCCTTCTTGAGCGGGCGCGTGCTCGATGCGCGCACCAAACAGCCGGTGCCCGGCGCGCTGGTGAAGGCGAACCTGCTGGGCACGGGCCGCAATAGCCCACAGTTTCTGGCCACCAGCCGGGCCGACAACTCGGGCAACTACCAGATGTCGCTGCTGCCGGGGCGCTACGCGTTGTCGGCCATCGGCGGCCTGCTCACGATGAGCGACACGCTGACGGCCAGCGGCTCGCCGCGCCGCGACATTTTGCTGAACCCGGCCGTGGTCGGCGAGAAAGTCGATTTGCCGAGCATCATCTTCGCCCAGGGCAAAGCCACGCTGCTGGGCTCGTCGTTCATCGAACTCAACCGCCTGGCCATTGCCCTGCAAGCCGCGCCCGCCACCGAAGTGCGCCTCGAAGGCCACACCGACAACGTGGGCCCGGCCGATAAAAACCAGCAGCTCTCCGAAGACCGGGTGGCCGAGGTGAAGCGCTACCTCGTGGGCCGCGGCATCAGCGAAAACCGCATCACCACCGTCGGCTTCGGCGGTACCAAGCCCCGCTACGGCAACGACCGCGAAGAAACCCGCCGTCTGAACCGCCGCGTAGAACTGGTGATTGTGAAGTAGCTCGGACTTGCAGCGTCCAGGCTACTTCCTTCGTCGCCAGATAAACCCATCGAGCACGTAGTGCGTGGATTGCGGCAGCGCCAGCAACGGCACCAGCCACATGAGCAGCGCGGGGCTGGCTACCATGGGCAGCTGCTGAAACCAGCCGAACACCGCGCCGTGCTCGCGCCACACCAGCCCATCCCAAAGGCCCTCTTCGATAAAAGCAAATAGCACCACGGCGCCGATGAAAACCGCCAGGCCGTAGCGCCCGGCCCACGCGCCGCGCCGAGTGGCGGCCGGGGCCTGAGCCGTTTTGGGCCCGCCCGCCCACACCAGCGCCAGGTAGGGAATGCCGTGCGACACAACGTTCAGTAGTGTGAAGGCCAGGTCGCCGTTGAAGAGCACGATGCCCACGTACCACGATACCAGCGTGCCGGCCAGCAGCAGGTTGCGGGGCATATTGAAAGTGTGGTTACGGTGCCAGAGCCACGCTTCACGGGCCGAATAAACCGCAATCAATCCCACGTAGAGCGCCGTAGCCACGGTCCGGCCCGCCGGCCAATCGAGCTGTACGAAGTCGCCATCGACAAACCAGTTGAAGTTGCGCCCCGGTGAGAAATGCCAGTAGAGCAGCGGGTAAATAGTGGCGTAATAAATCAGCGCCGTGGCCAGCCACTGGCCCGGCACCGTCGCCTCCTGCCGGCTGTAAATCCGCAGGAACCCATACTGCTGCCGGATGAAATGAAACACCGCCAGATACGCCAGCGCCCGCCAGAACACCAGCCCGCCGAGGCTGTGCAGCGCCACGCCCGCCGCATAGCAAGCCAGCGGCACCACCCACAGCAGCATGCGCCGCTGCCGCCGCCGCACCGGGTCGAAGTAGGTCTGAAACAGCGTGCCGTACACGTGCGCCACGTCGATGAGCACCACCAATGCCACCCAGGCCAGCAGCGGCATGGCCGCCGAGTGGCGGTAGGGCGCGGGCAGCACCAGCACCACCAGCAGCGCCAGAAACGGCGGCGCGAGGATAAGCAGGCCGTCGTAGCGCGGGGAGCGAATCCAGGGTTGGGCGGGCATGGGGGTTGGATGGAGGTATTTGAAGCTAATTGAACGTCATGCAGAGCGCAGCGAAGCATCTCGCGGGCTACCACTAATTTATAATGCTCTCACAGTTGAATTACTGCCACAAGCGAGATGCTTCGCTGCGCTCTGCATGACCTTTATTCTAGTTTGCTACCCGTCCCCAACATCTCCCGCGCCGCCCGGATTCCTTGGTAAAACCCCTCCTCAAAAATCGAAATGCCGCTAAAATCAGTGTGCGCGAAGAAAATTCGGTTGCGCACCGGCTGCATGGCTGCCGCCCGCGCCGCTCCCCAGAGCAGGCCGGGCGTGGGGGCCACCATGCCGTGGCCCCACACCCAGAGGTCGGCCTGCTGAATGTAGGGCGTCACGCCGGGGTGATAGGTTTCGAGCTCGGCCACCACGCGCGGCAGCCATTCGGCGTAGCTGGTTTGGTAGGCGCGGCGGCGAGCGGGACCGGGCGCTTCGTCGGTGAGGGGCCAGTATAGAGTAATGACTTTGGGGCCGCCGTCGTCCTGTTTGATTGATTGTTGGGTCGCATTGATGTACCCCAGCGAAGCACTGCCGAAGCGCACGTTGTCCCAGCTCAGCGGGCGGCCAGGGCCCTGCGGCAGGCCCACCACCGTGAGGTTGGCAATGAGCCAGGGCGCGTGGTGCAGCGCGCCGGGCGGCGGCAGTTGGTGGCCCGGCACGGCGGCCAGCAGGTGGTGGGCAATGTGCTGCGGCGTGGCCAGCAGCACCTGTCGGGCGCGCACGCGGGTGCTTTGGCGCGTGGCCACGCTATAAATCAGGGCCTCGATGCCGGTGGCGGTTTCGCGCAGGTCGTAGGCCAGCGTTTGGGTGTGGATGGGGGCGCTGGCTTGGCGGCGCAGGTTTTCGGTCAGGAAGTGGTTGCCTTCGGGCCAGGTGAGCACGTCGGCGCCGGTGGCGTTGTGGGCGCTGCCCTTGCGGCTGGCGAAGTAGTGCAGCCCCGCCCAGGCCGATACCTGCGCGGCGGTGGCGCCGTAGTCGTCGCGGCAGGCGTAGTCGAGGTACCAGCGCAGGGCCGGCGCGGTGAAGCCCTCGCGGTCGAGGTAGGCGGCGAAGGAAATTTTATCCAACTGGCGGTATTCCTTGTCGGTCGACGACTCGTCGAGCGGAATGCGGAAAACATCACGGCCGTCGCTTCCGATGGTGGTTTTCAGCATCTCCGTCAGCTTGAAAAACCGGGCCACCTGGGCCTGGTCGGCGGCGCTCAAACCCAACGCAGGCACCAGCCCTTCCTGCCAGTGGCCTTCAATGTTGAGGCGCTCCTCAGGGTCGTGGCAGAGGTGGTAGTCGTTGTAGATGGGCCGGCCATCGGGCGCGTAGCCGGTGAGCGTGCCAGCGGCTTGCAGGAACTCCAGCAACTCGCGGTTGCGTACGTCGGGCACGGGCAGGTAGTGCGCGCCCCAGGGGTAGGCAGAGGCGGCGTTGCGGCCGGCGCTTGCGTTGCCGCCGGTTTCGGGGGCCAGTTCCACCAGCAGCGTGTTGGTCTGGCCGTGCTGGTGCAGCCAGCGCCGCGCCGACAGCCCCGCCACCCCGCCGCCGATAATGAGCACATCGGTTTCAATGGTGCTGGTGGGCGCAGGGATTTTGCTGGGGTCGCGCAGCAGGTGGCCGGTGGCGGCATCAGGTCCCAGCAGCTGGCCTTTGATGTGGGCCAGCGGGTTGCTCGGCGCGCAGCCGGGCAGCGCCGGCAGCAGCAGCGCGCCGGTAAGGGCCGCCCCGCTTTGGGCCAGGAAGGAGCGACGGGTGGGCATGGGTTTAGGATTGGAAAAGGTTGTCGTACACACTGGCACGCTGGCCGCAGTTTAGCGCGTAGCGCGTAACTGCTGGCCTTGGGTAAGGCGAGTTTGTAACTCGCCATTGGATTGATTGGCGAACGGAAATTGCCGCTGTGCGGCAGCGAGTTGCAAACTCGCGTTACCCAAGGCCAGCAGTTGCGCGCTACGCGCTAAACTGCGGCCAGCGGGGCATGCTATCAGTTGATAACTCAATGCACGTACGGCCCCCAATCCTCCTCAAAATACCGCACCAGTACCTGGTTATTCAGCTGGTTCACCTCCGTGGGCACCTCGCTCATATCGGGCGGGAAGCGCAGCATGTCGTGAATGGTGGCGGGCGTGATGTAGCGTAGGCCCGCCGGCAGCGGGCTCATATCGCCGCGCCAGTGGGTGTCGGGCCCCGCCAGCACGTAGCCCCACTCGCCGAACGACGGCACGTAGAGGTGGTACGGAATGGTGTGCAGCCCCACCGCCGCCAGCGTGTGCGCCACGCACCAGAACGACTGCCGGGCCAGAAACGGCGAGGTGCTTTGCACCACCAGCCGCCCGCCGGGGGCCAGCCGCTTGGCCAGCGCCGTGTAAAACGCGGCCGAATACAGCTTGCCGATGGAGTAATTGCCGGGGTCGGGAAAATCGACAATGATGGCGTCGTAACGAGCCGAATCCTGCCGAATCCACTGGTAGGCATCGGCGTTGATGACCTGCACTTTGGGGTTGTTGAGCGAGCCCTGGTTCAGGCTTAGCAGCAGCTCGTTGTGCTGGAATAGTTCGGTCATGCCCGCGTCGAGGTCGACGAGCTTGATGCTGGTAAGGCGCGGGTATTTCAGCAGCTCGCGTACGGCCAGGCCGTCGCCGCCGCCCATCACCAGCACGTGGCGGGCCTGGGGCAGCGCCTGTAGCAGCGGATGCACCAGCGCCTCGTGGTAGCGGTACTCATCGGCCGAGCTGAACTGCAGGTTGCCGTTGAGGAACAGGCGCAGCTCGCGCGGGTTGCGGGTGAGGACAATGCGCTGGTAAGGTGTTGATTTTGAATAAATAACCTGGTCCTGAAACGCCAGGGTTTCGGTGTAGGCCAGCAGCTTGTTGGCAAAGCCGAACAGCCCCGCCAGCCCCAGTAGCGCCGCCCCAATGCCCACCCCGAAGCGCCGCCGGTAAGGCCGCGTTTCGGGGAAGCGGGCCAGCACCACGGCGGCCACGGCCAGGTTCAGGGCCCCGAAAACCAGCGAGGTACGAATCAGTCCCAGCTGCGGTACCAGCACCAGCGGAAATATCAGCGACGCCAGCAACGCGCCCACGTAATCGAAGGTAAACACCCGCGCTACTAAATCCTTGAACGGGTAGCGGTGCTCCAGAATCCGCATCAGCAGCGGGATTTCCAGGCCCACCAGCACGCCCGTGAGGCCCACCAGCGTGTAGAGCAGCAGCCGGAACGAGGCCACGTACTCGAAACTCACGAACAGCAGCGGAGCCATGCACCCGCCCACGAGCCCCACCAGAATTTCGAGCCGGATAAACCAGCGCAGCAGCGAGCCTTCGAGGAATTTTGAGAGCCACGAGCCGATGCCCATCGCAAACAGATACGCCCCGATGATGGTGGAAAACTGCGTGACGGAATCGCCCAGCAGGTAGGAAGCCAGCGTGCCGGCAATCAGCTCGTAAATCAGCCCGCAGGTGGCAATCACGGCCACCGCCGCCAGCAGCAGGCCCGGCAGCCGCGCTTCGGGACCGGCCGCGGCGGGGCCCGCCGGCGGTGCTTCCGCGGCGGGCACTTCCAACAACTCAGCCATGAATGGCGGCGCTGATGATGAGGGCTACGGCCAGCATAAAGGCCGCGCCGAGGATGGCCAGGGCGGTATTGTGCTCCTCCAGAATTTCCTTGCGCAGGGTGCCCGGCGTCAGCTTATTGAACAGGTAAAAGCTGATAACCAGGATGACAATGCCCAGCAGCGAATAGAGGATGGAGGCCGCGAGGGCTTTGGCGTTGAGGTATTCCATAAGAAAGGCAGGAGCGGGTTATTTGTGGAAATACAGGCCGCGGCCGGCGTGGCCGTGGCCGCCGGTGCCGGGCGCGTTCAGGGTTTCGGTGCTCTCGTTATCGTCGCCGAGCAGGCGGGTGCCGGTGGCGGTGCCCCAGGCAAACCAGGCCAGCGGCAGCAGCAACAGCAGCGCGTAGAGGCGCACGGGGCGCAGGAAGTTGAGCAGGTTTTCGAGCATGCCGGATGGGTTATTCTTCGGTTGCGTACGGGTTATAGTCGCTGTTGGCCCAGCGGCGGCGTTCGTGCCAGTGGCGGCGCAAGAGCTGGAATCCGGGCACCAGCAGTATCAGCGCCAGCACCACGAAAAAGTTGGACGGCAGCGCCGGGTTGGCCCACACGGTCACCTTGATTTCGGGCGAAACACCCTTTTCGGTGAAGGGGTAGAAGTTGAGGTGGTAGCGCCCGGCTGGCACCCGCGAAAGCACGGCTTCCACCTCACGGCTGCCTTCGCTCCAGCTTTCGCCGCCTTCCACGCCGCTGTAAAACTCAATGTTTTTGGTGAATTCGAAGCCGCGGCCGGTTTGCTCGTTCACCAGGCTCACGGGCAGCTCCAGCCATTGGTTGCTGAGGGTGGCGTTCAGCTCAATGTCGAGGGCGGTTTGGTGGTCGAGGGCGAAGCTGGGCGATACCAGCACGCGGCCGGTGCCGGGCGCGGCGGTGGCCGTGGTATTGGGCTCTACCTGAATGGTCTGGCTGAGCACCGGCGAGCCCGTGCGCACGGCCAGCAGAAGCTGAGTGAGCAGCAGCGCTGCAATTAAAATGCCCGTCAGGGTCCAGAGCGCCGGCCAGCTTCGGCTGCCGGGCGCTGGCTCGGCCATGCCCGTGCCTTCGGTGTGCGGCAGCGCGCTCCGGCTGATGTTGAACGCCGTGGCCAGCTCCTCGGGGGCCACGTGGCGGCCCCGGTACCAGTTGCTCTCGCGCCCGCGCTTCTCCTGCACCAGCAGCAGGGGCGGGTTGACGTATTCAGTCACGTACAGGCTCTGGTCACTCTCGATGTCCCAATCGAACTCGCCCAGTGCCCAGTTGATGCGCGACTGGTATTTGTTGAAAATCCGGAAATCGGGCAGCTTGAAATCTTCCCGGTTTTTGTCGAGGTGGCTGGCGGCCCAAATCAGCGTCCAGTGCCCGTCGTACTCGGCCAGTTGCACGTAGCGGCCGGTTTCGGGCTGCAGCAACTGGTACTCACGCCAGCTGTATTGCGGGTGGTTGGCTTCGCAGCGGCTCGTCAGGCCCACCACGCGGTAGAGCGCGCCATCCAGCAGGCCCAGGATACCCAGCGGCAGTACGGGCGACGTTTTAGGCGCGTCCTTATAATTGCCAAACACCTTGGGTGTTTCCTCGCCCGACCATCGGAAATACGCGTGGCAGTTCGGGCAGGCGTAGTATTCGCTGTCTTCCACGTCGTAGTATGTAATAGACGTGTGGCATTCGGGGCAGTCCAACTGGGCCGATTCGGGCCGGGGCGTAGCGGTTTCACTCATCGGCACACTTCGGTTTGAGTGAGTTCGGTGCCTTCGAAAAACGCCAATGTGGCCGCATAAATGCCGCGCACCGTGGCCGAATTGTCGCGCCGGAAATTGGAGAGGAACACGTCGAATGTGGCCAGCCCGTGCTCGGGCCAGGTGTGGATGCTCAGGTGAGACTCCGTCAGGGCCAGCACGGCGGTGAAGCCGCCCGCGCCGTTTTCGTCGGCCGGGAAGTGGTGGTAGGCCTCGCCCACTTTTTCGAGCCCGAAGGCCAGCACCTGGGCATCGAAGAAGGCACGACAGCTTTTGGCATCACGCAGGGTGGCGGGCGGCGCGGCGAAGGTGGCCAGAATGTGCAGGCCGGGCGTATAAGTGGGCATGAGAAAGGAGCGCGGGGCGAGCGCGGCGGCAAGATAGGAAGCGGAACGGGTTGATATTTGGCCGAAGCTTGCGGGCTGAATCGCCGGGCTTGGCCCTAGCATTACGAAGCTATGTAGGAGTTTTGCACGTCATGCTGAGCGCAGTCGAAGCATCTCTACTGCAGTAGTAATTATTTACTTGCGCGGTAGAGATGCTTCGACTGCGCTCAGCATGACGTTCTGATGACTTGCCAAGTAACCTCTACCATCATTCAAATCGCCTGAATACCCGCCATTCCGCCGTCGATAATTTGTTATGAAGGCCACCATTATTTCCGAAAACCCGATTCCCGGCCTGCCCTCGGCTTCCGGCGTCGAAATCATTGGCCCCACGGCCTACGTCATCGGCGACGACTCGCCTTTTCTCTATCTGCTCGACGCGGCCACGCTGGCCGTACTCTCGCGGGTGCCACTGTTCGCAACCGATGCTTTCGGCACCGGCCGCATCCCCAAAGCCAGCAAGCCCGACCTCGAAGCCATGGCCGCCCTCACCTGGCCCGACGGCCGGGCCGGGGTGCTGGTGCTGGGCTCCGGCAGCACGCCGGCCCGCGCTGCCGGCTGGTTCGTGCCCGTGTCGGGCGAAGCGCCGGTGCGGGTGGCGCTGGCGCGGCTCTACGCCCTGCTGGCGGCCCAGTTGCCCGCTGGTGTGGTCCTCAACCTCGAAGCGGCCGCCACTTCGGCCACCGAGCTGCTGCTGTTTCAGCGCACCGTGGGCCGGGCCGATGCGGCGCTGCTGTTCGTGCTGCCGCTGGCCGAAACGTTGCGATTTCTGCTGAATACGACCGGGGCGGCAGCTCCCAAGGTGCACCAGCTGGTATTCGAGCTGCCGCTGATTGAGGGGTGCCCGGCCGGGTTTTCGGGCGCCACGTTTGTCGATGGGCGGCTGTTCGTATCGGCTTCGGTGGAGAACACGGCCGATGCCGTGCTCGATGGCGCGGTGCTGGGCTCGTTCGTGGGCGTGGTAGATGTAGCGGCCGGCCGCGCCACGCTGGCCCGTCTGGCCTGGGCCGACGGCCGGCCTTACGTTGGCAAAGTAGAGGGCTTGGCCGTGCGCCAGCAGCTGGGTCCCAGCCACTTCGAGCTGCTGCTCGTGACCGACGATGATGTCGGCGGCAGCACCGCCGCCACGGCCCACCTCGTGTTGGCCGAGTAGCCCGGCTGCGTCAGTCACGGCTGGCCATTGCGCCGAGCACAGGGTTTCTGAATCGGGTAAAAGCATCAGCCCCGGCAGCAGCCGCTGATAATGGGGCGGGGCATCGACCGGCAGGGCTTTGTGGCCCGAGACTTTTGGGGTAAATTTGACTCGGCCCGCTTCAGGACAACCGGACACTTACCGCCGCTCTACCACTTCAATTACCATGAGTTTGCTCTCCCAGACCCCGGAAACGCTGTATTTCCAGAACGCGGCTGGCCGGTTATTCTACCAGCCCGGGGCACAGGTGGTGCGCCTGGCCTGGGCCGCCGAGCGCATTGCGCTGGCCGCTATTCAGGAATACTACGAGCAGGTGCTGGCCCTGATGCTGAACACCGGCAGCCGCAAAATCCTGTCCTGCCACGGGCAGCGCGCCCCCCTGCCGGGCCCCGCCCAGGAGTGGCTCACCGGCGACTGGATTCCGCGGGCCATTGCGCAGGCCGGGGCGCGCCACTGCGCCATTGTGGAAGGCGCCGACCCCATGCACCGCCTCTCCACGCAGTCGGTGGTAGCGGCGTCGCCCAGCGGCCTGCAGTTCCGCCGCTTCGCCGATATGCAGGAGGCCGATGCCTGGCTGCGCGAAGTGCGCGGGTGAACAGTTAAGAGTTAAAAGTGAAGAGTTAAGAGTTAAGAGTTGAATCGGCCATTGACTTCTTCAACTCTTAACTCTTAACTGACTTACTTCTTGCCCTCGGCGGCCAGCACGTGCTTTTTGGCGGGGTTGATTTTGCGGCCGCGCGGCGTTTCCTCATCGCCCAGCACCATGCCCCAGGGCTTGAGCGACTCAATGCGGTCGAACACGATTTTCAGAATGGCAATAACCGGCAGGGCCAGAAACATGCCCGCCACGCCGCCAATGGCGTTGCCCACCAGCACGCCCACAATGGCCACCAGCGCATTCACCTGAATTTTGGAAGCCACGATGCGCGGAATCAGGTAGTGGTTGTCGATGAACTGAATGAGCATGTAGGCGCCGAGCACCGCAATGGCGTGCCCGTAGCCGGGGTGGGCCACGAAGGCCATGAGCATGGGCAGCGCAATGGCAATGAGCCCGCCGATGTAGGGGATGAAGTTGAGCAGCGCGCCCATCACGCCCAGCAGCAGCGCATAAGGCACCCCAATGATGAGCAGAACCGTGACGTTGAGTGCGGCCACGATGCTGCCCTCAATCAATAGGCCCACCATGTAGCTCTGGATGGCGGTTTTGCTTTCGCGCAACACCTCGCTCACGCCGGTATCGCGGCGGTGGCCCGAAAAGGCCTGCACCAGGAAGTCGACCAACCGCTTCTGGTACAGAAACAGCAGGAAGATGTAGACCGGAATCAGGGTAAACGACACCAGGATGCCCGACAAGGTGGAGAGCGTGCCGCCCAGCAGGCCCTGGGCCTTGGTGCCAGCCTCGCTCACCCAGCTTTGCAGCTTCTGGTCGCTCACGCCGAAGCGCGATTGCAGCCACTCGTGCACCTGGGCGGTGGTTTCGGCCAGCTTTTTCTTGAACATCGGCATCTGGTCGGAGAGCTGGGCGGCTTCCATCGAGATGAAATACACCAGGCCCAGCACCGCCGCCACGCCCAGCACCACCGTGAGCGTGATGGCCAGCAGCTGCGGCACCCGCTTGCGCAGGAGCCACTGCTCGACGGGGTGCAGCATGATGGCGAAAATGGCCGCGAAAAACAGCGGAAAGATGATTTCCGAGGCGATGTGCAGGGTGAATACCAGCAGCGCCAGCCCCAGCAAAATCAGGGGGGCTTTTACGTAGAGGGGGAATTGCAGCTCGCGGGCGGGCGGCGTGGGGTCGAAGTCGGCCATAATACCTGAAATGGGGCCGGCGAATAGTCGCGGGCTGCGCCGCTTACGGCTGGGCTTGCCGCGCGTTGCCGCCGCCGGCCCGGCGGGTGGTTATTTGCGGAAGTCCTCGACCACGCCCACGAACATGGGCGAGGGCACCCGCGCCTGCTGCCCGGTGGGCGTGAGCAGGCCCGAAAAGGCATCAACGCGGTAGCTGACGAGGTTGTTGGAGTTCTGGTTGGCCACCAGCAGCAGGCGGCCGCTGGGGTCGAGGGCGAAGTTGCGCGGGGTTTTGCCCTGCGTGTCCACGTCCTGAATGGGCACCAGCGTGCCGTTGCTGCTGTCGATGGCAAACACGGCAATGCTGTTGTGGCCCCGGTTGGAAGCGTAGAGAAACAGGCCGTTGGGAGCCACGTGCACGTCGGCGCAGGAGTTGTCGCCGGAGTAGCCGGCCGGCAGCGTTGAGATGGTTTGCAGCTCGCGGAAGTGGCCGGCGGCCGCGTCGTAGGCCAGCGTGGTTAGCGTCGAGTTCAGCTCGTTGATGAGGTAGGCGGTACGGCCGTTGGGATGGAAAGTGAGGTGGCGCGGCCCGGCCCCCGGCTTGGCCACGAAGGCCGGCTCGGGCAGGCGCGCAAGGCGGCCGGCCGCCGCATCGAGGCGGTAGCCCACCACCTGGTCGGTGCCCAAGTTCACGGCGAAGGCGAATTTGTTGGCCGGGTCGGGCAGCAGGCAGTGGGCGTGCGAGGAGGTCTGGTTTTTGTGCGGGCCCGAGCCGGTGTGCTGGTCGGTGGTGGGCGGGCCGAGCGCGCCGTCGGTCGCCACGGGCAGGATGCTCACGTTGCCGCCCATGTAGTTCGCCACCAATACACTTTTGCCGCTGTGGTCGAGGCTGATGTAGCACGGCGACGCCCCGCCCGACGGCTGCTGGCTCAGCGGTTTCAGCGCGCCCGAGTGCGGGTCGACGGCGAAGCTGCTTACGCCGCCGCCCGGCGCGCCCCGAAAGGTCTGGGTTTCGCTCACGGCGTACAGAAACCGGTGGTTGGGCGTGAGGGTGAGGTAAGTAGGGCTGGCCCCGCCCAGCTGCCCGCTGAGCCTGGTGAAAGCGCCGGTGCTGGCATTCACGCGGTAGAGGAAGATGCTGCTGTCCTGCGCGCCGCCCACGTTGGTGCCGATGTATAGCAGGTAGTCGGCGGGCAGCGTGGCCGTGGCGGGCCGTCCGCAGCCAGCCAGCAGTCCGCTGGCGCTCAGAGCCAAGCCGCCGAAAAGGGTGCGAGAAGCGCGCGAAAATTGAAAAACAGAAACCATCATAGGAGCAAGGGGAGGCTGAAGCCGCAAAAGTGCCTCAAGCTACGGGAAATGTGGCTGAGAGTGCCGTTGAAATGCGCTAACTGATGCGAGCAGCAGCATTGTTTTGAAATATTTGCGGCGTTAATAGCAGACATTGGCAACTGCGAGGGGCTACTTTTGGCCCGGCAACCCCGCCCCGGGCCGTTGGCCGCAAGCGTGGCAGCTGCTTTTTTGCGTTTCATTTTCCACCGTGCGCCAGCCCCGGCTGCGCCTACAATTCCTGCTCAACGTGTCTGCACCCCAGTCCGCTTCCGCTCCCGATTTAGCCGCCGAAAAGCTCCTCGCCGCCACCACCGCCGTGGGCTGGGTGCGCGACGGCATGCGCGTGGGCCTGGGCACCGGCAGCACGGCCGCGCCCTTCATCACGCTGCTCGGCCAGCGCGTGCGCGAGGGCGGCCTGCGCATCGAAGCCACCGCCACTTCCCGCGCCAGCGAGGAGCTGGCCCGGCAGGTGGGCATTCCGCTGCTGGAGCCCCGCCGCGGCCTGCGCTTCGACCTGACCGTGGACGGCGCCGACGAGCTCGACGCCCAGCTGCGCCTCATTAAAGGAGGCGGCGGGGCGCTGCTGCGCGAAAAAGTCATTGCCACGGCTTCCGATTACCTGCTCATCGTAGCCGATTCCACCAAGGCCGTGGGCCAGCTCGGCCGCTTCCCGCTGCCGCTCGAAGTAGTGCCCTTCGCCCTGCCCTGGGTGATGGATGCCGTGGCCGACCTCGGCGGCGCGCCCGTGCTGCGAATGGATAAGCAGAACCCGCTCGAACCCGCGCACTCCGACCAGGGCAACCTGTTAGTCGACTGCCACTTCCAGCAGATTGAAGACCCCGCCATGCTGGCCGCGCAGCTCATCGTCATTCCCGGCATGGTCGAGCACGGCCTGTTTCTGGGCCTGGCCCGCGCCGCCGTGGTGGCGCAGGGCGGGCAGGCGCAGGTGTGGCGGCCGGGCCAGGCTCCGGTGGCGGCCAGCGAGTTCACGGCGCTGCCGTAGCGGCTGGTTGCTGAAGCAAGTAAATAAGCCATTTGGAACGTCATGCTGCGCTTGTCGAAGCATCGCTACCGCACAAGTAATCCAATTGACAGGGTTTACTATGGCGGGAGAGATGCTTCGGCAAGCTCAGCATGACGTTCAATTTTTATCAGCTAGCCCCATACATGTCCGTACCCAACCCAACTTCCCGCTTCACCTTTCCGGCGGTGCCCGCCGTGCTGCTTTCCATCGTGAGCGTGCAGGGCGGCGCGGCTATTGCCAAGGGCTTGTTTCCGGTGCTGGGGCCGGCGGGCACCACCAGTTTGCGGGTGGGTATTTCGGCACTGGTGCTGCTGCTGGTGGTGCGCCCGCGGCTGGGGCGTTTGACGAAGGCGCAGTGGCGGGCGGTGGTGCCCTATGGGCTGGCGCTGGGGCTGATGAACCTGTTGTTTTACTATGCGTTGGCCCGTATTCCGCTCGGGCTGGCCGTCACGCTGGAATTTGTGGGGCCGCTGGGGCTGGCGCTGGCCGGCTCGCGCCGCTGGGTTGATGTGGTGTGGGCGCTGCTGGCAGCCGCCGGCATTGCGCTCATTGCGCCGTGGCAGGGCCAGGGAATCGACTTGCTGGGCATGGCTTTCGCACTGGCCGCCGGCGGAGCCTGGACGGTATACATTGTGCTGGGCCAGCGTACGGCGGCCGTGCTGCCGGGCCAGCAGGCGGTTGCCATCGGAATGTTGTTTGCGGCCTTGCCGGTGCTGCCGTTGGGCATTGCCAGCGGCAGCCTAGCGGGCCTCACGCCGCATCTGCTGCTGTTGGGGGCGCTGCTGGCGCTGTTTTCCAGCGTGCTGCCGTTTTCACTCGAAATGCAGGCGCTTCGCACGCTGCCCACCCGCACCTTCAGCATTTTGATGAGCCTGGAGCCGGTGGCGGCGGCGCTCTCGGGCTGGCTGCTGCTGGACGAGCGGCTGCTGCTGCCGCAGTGGCTGGCGGTGGGTTTTATTGTGGTGGCCAGCGCGGGTGCCACCCTCACCACAAAATCCGACGAGCCAGCGGCACTTGGTGGCAAGTAAGCCCGGAAGCAAATCAGTCGGGCTGCGCGGCGCTGTTGCTGAGCTCGGCCGCAGCGGCCTCGTCCAGAAACCACTGCCGCTCGCCCGCCGAAGGGGCGATGAGTTGGGCCGGAAATTCCTCGGCGTTGCGCGTACCCTGGCGCACGCGCCGCACGGCGGCCGCCTTGTCGGCCCCGAAAACCAGGAAAGCCACCGCCCGCGCCTGGTTGATGAGCGGGGCCGTGAACGTGAGGCGGTACATGTCGACCTCGGGCACGAACACGGCCTGCACGTCGGCCGTGGTGGCGTGCAGCACCTCGGTGTGCGGAAACAGCGAGGCCGTGTGCGAGTTGTCGCCCAGCCCCAGCAGCACCAAATCGAACCGGGCCGGCTTGGGGCTGAAGAAGTCGTTGATTTCTTTGCTGTAAGCAGCCGCTGCTTCAGCCGGAGATAAGTCGGTTTCGAAAGCAAAAACGTGGGCGTCGGCAACGCCCAGCGGGGCCAGCAGGGCCGTTTTGGCCATCAGGTAGTTGCTCTGCGGGTCGGTGCGGGGCACGTTGCGCTCGTCGCCGAAGAAGAAATACACATTGGGCCAGTCAACCTGAGCGCGGTAAGCGGGCGAAGCCAGCAGCTCGTAGAGCTTTTTGGGCGAACTGCCGCCCGAAAGCGCCACGGCGAAGCGGCCGCGGGCGGCAATGGCCTCGTGGGCTTTTGCCACGAAATACTCGGCCAGGTCGCGCAGCGTGGATTCAGTGGTAGGGTGGATGTGCAGGGGCATGAGCTTGTTTTCGGGGGAGGGTGGAAGGATGGAAATGCATTAAAACAGTCATGCCGAGCGCAGCCGAGGCATCTCGCTCGGGCTGTAACTCAATCGGTAAAAAGGGTTAGTGGTGGCAGGCGAGATGCCTCGGCTGCGTTCGGCATGACCGTTTTGATTATAACTGGTGCTACGCTTTCTTCTTGCTGTTATCCTTCAGCGGCAGCGTGAACCAGTGGTAGCCATCGCGGGCAATCAGGGCTTCGGCCACTTCGGGGCCCCAGGAGTCGGCCGAGTAGTTGGGGAAACTCATGCTGGGCCGGCTCTGCCAGGAATTCAGGATGGGCATTACGAGGTCCCAGGCTTCTTCGACCTGGTCGCCGCGCATGAACAAGGTCTGGTCGCCGAGCATGGTGTCGAGCAGCAGGGTTTCGTAGGCTTCGGGGGCTTCGGTGGTGTAGGTGCCGTCGTAGTCAAACACCATGTCCACGGTATTGAGCATCATGTCGAGCCCCGGACGCTTGGCCTGCACCTGCAGCCGGATGCTCATCTCGGGCTGAATGCTGATAATGAGGCGGTTTTTGCGCCAGCCTTCCGCCGTTTCGGCCGGGAAGATGACGTGCGGCACATCCTTGAACTGAATCGTGATAATCGACGCCGAGCGGTGCAGGCGCTTGCCCGTGCGCAGGTAAAACGGCACGCCCTGCCAGCGCCAGTTGTCCACGAAAAACTTCACCGCCGCGAAGGTTTCGGTGCTCGACGTCGGGTTGGCGCCGGGCTCCTCGCGGTAGCCGGGCACCTGCTGCCCCTCAATCCAGCCCGCGCCGTACTGCCCGCGCACGGCCGCCTCGCGCACCGTTTCGGGCGTGAAGCGGCGCATGGCCCGCAGCACGTCCACCTTGCGGTTGCGCACCTCGTCTGCCGTGAAATTCACCGGTGGCTCCATCGCCACCAGGCACAGCAGCTGCAGCAGGTGGTTCTGAATCATGTCGCGCAGCGCGCCCGAGCCGTCGTAGTAGCCGGTGCGCTCGCCCACGCCCAGCTGCTCGGTCACCGAAATCTGCACGTGCTCGATGTTGTTGCGGTTCCAGAGCGGCTCCATAATCGCGTTGGCGAAGCGGAAGGCCATGATGTTCTGCACCGTTTCCTTGCCGAGGTAGTGGTCGATGCGGTAAATCTGCTTTTCCTCGTAGTGCTTGGCCAGCAGCTGGTTCAGGGCCCGGGCCGACTCCAAATCGTGTCCGAACGGCTTCTCAATCACGATGCGCACCCGGTTGGGGTCGGTATCGGGGTGGCTTTCGGCAATGCCCGTGGCGATGACTGGGAAGAATTCCGGCGCCACTGCCAGGTAGTAAATGATGTTGGCGGGCGCGCCCCATTCCTTTTCCAGCGCTGCAATGCGCTGGCTCAATTCTTCGTAAGCTGCTGGCACTTTCACATCGGAAGCCTGGTACTGAATATGTGGACCAAATTTGTCCCAAGCCTCTTTTTTGGCCTTGCCGCTGCGCGAAAACTGATTGAGGTCGGCCAGCAGGTTCTTGCGGAATTCCTCGTCCGTCAGCTTGGTGCGCCCTGTGCCGATGATGGCAAACTGCTCGGGCAGCCAGCCATCGAGAAACAAATTATACAGCGCCGGCGAAAGCTTGCGGGCGTTCAAATCGCCGGTGCCGCCGAAGATGACGAAAACGGTGGGCGGAATGGTATGGGCGGTGGTGTTCATGCCGAAAGAAGGGACGAAGGTGTTGATTGGAAAGAAATAAGCCTGTCATCCTGAGCGGAGCGAAGGACCTTATCCCGATAGAACAGCTTGCGCTAATTCTATCAACGCGAACGTGATAAGGTCCTTCGCTACGCTCAGGATGACAGATGCGGACTGGTGCCAGCTTAGCTGTTCGGCTTCACCGGCTCCTTGCTGGGGCCATGCTCGTCCACCTGCGCGTCTTTCTTGTTGCTGGCATCCTCCAGTTCCGGTGCCCACTGCGTGTGGAAAACACCTTCCTTACCAATCAGCTCATAAGTATGCGCCCCGAAATAGTCGCGCTGGGCCTGAATCAGGTTCGACGGCAGGCGGCCGGTGCGGAACGAGTCGAAGTAGCTCAGCGACGCCATGTAGGCAGGCACGGCCAGGCCGGCGGTGGCCGCCGCCGCTACCACGGCGCGGGCGCCGGGCACGGCCGCACTTACCACGTTGCGCACCTGCTCATCGAGCAGCAGGTGGGCCAGGTCGGGCGTGTGCTGGTAAGCGTTGTAAATCTCCGTCAGGAAGCCCGAGCGGATGATGCAGCCGCCGCGCCAGATTTTGGCAATTTCGGCCAGGTTCAGCTCGTACTTAAACTCCACCGAGGCGCGGCTCAGCAGCTGCATGCCCTGGGCGTAGGTGATGGCCATGCTGAAGTAGAACGCCTGCTCTAGCTGCGTCAGAAATGCCTCCCGCTCCACGCCGGGCAGCGCGCCGGCGGCCGGGCCGTACATGCCCTGCAATTGCTCGCGCAGGGCTTTGTACTTGGATAAATCGCGCAGGGCCACGGCCATGTCCACGGTGGGCAGCGGCGTTTCCAAATCCATGGCTACCTGCGAGGTCCACTTTCCGGTACCCTTCGAGCGGGCCTCGTCCTTGATGTCGTCGAGCAGCAGGTGGTCGGTATCGGGGGCTTTGAACTTGAAAATGTCCTTCGTGATGTCGAGCAGGAAACTTTGCAGCCGGCCTGCGTTCCAGCCGGCAAACACCTCGCCGATGGCCGCGTTGTCCATGCCCAGGCCGGTTTTCAGCACGCCGTAGGTTTCGGCGATGAGCTGCATCAGGCCGTACTCGATGCCGTTGTGCACCATCTTCACAAAGTGGCCGGCCGCGCCCGGGCCGATGTAGGTCACGCACGGCTCGTCGCCCACGTGCGCCGCAATAGCCTCGAACATGGGCTGCACCACGCGGTAGGCCTGCTTGTCGCCGCCGGGCATCATGCTCGGGCCGAAGCGGGCGCCTTCCTCGCCGCCGCTCACGCCCATGCCGAAGAAGTGGAAGCCGGTTTCGGCCAGCGCCTTGGCGCGGCGTTCGGTGTCGGTGAAGTGCGAGTTGCCGCCGTCGATGATGAGGTCGCCGGGCTGCAGCACCGGCGTGAGCTCGGCCACCACGGCATCCACGATGGGGCCGGCGGGCACCAGCAGCATCACGGCGCGGGGCGTTTGCAGGCTGCCCACGAAGCTGGCCAGGTCGGCGTAGCCCGTCACGGGCTTGCCCTGGCCTTCCTTGGCCAGCAGGGCCACTTTGGTGGCGTCTTTGTCGTAGCCCGAAACCGGGAAGCCGTGGTCGGCCAGGTTTAGCAGCAGGTTGCGGCCCATGGTGCCAAGGCCAATCATACCGAAGGAAGGGCGGGAGGGAGGGTTGCTCATCAGCGAATGCGGGGGTGAAAAAAGTGTCGGGAGGGGAAACCGGCGCGCGGCCGCAGTACAAGCCCCAACGGCCCGCCAATGTTGGCCCACCGGGGCCATTTTTCGCGGGGCCACCGGGGCCGGTGCGGCCTTGCCGCGCCCAATGTACGGCCCGAGGGGGCGGTACCGTTGCCCTCATTCAACATTCACCAAGCGGGCCGGACCTTGGCCCGGCGTTTCGGCAGCCGCTCTGGGTTGAGGCCGGCCGCGCGCCTCGTTTGCTATATGCCTTACTTTATTCGACATACGCCCGGGGCCCGGCCCGTTGAGGCCACGCAGTGGTTCCCGGGCCAGGAGCTGCCTGGCGTGAGCGCCGAATCGGCGGGCCACCCCGGCGGCGGCGGCCTGCTGCCCGTGCCGCCCCACGCCTACGTGCACACCCGCAAGGGCATCCTCACCGTGTTTGCCGGCGACTGGATTATCACCGAGCCCAACGGCGAGCTGCACGTGTGCCAGCACCGCCTATTCGAGCAGAACTACGCCCCCGTGGAAGTGGATACCGAACCTGGCCCCGCCGCCCCCAGCCCTATCGAAACGGGCATCTGAACGGCCGGCCCAAGTGGCCCCACCCTGCGCCGGGGCGCTACCTTTGCCGCATGGAGTTTCAGAAAAAGAAGTACGCGTTTCGCGGCATGGATGGCTACGCCGGTTTCCGCAACGGCCAGGAATACGAACTGGAGCTGGGCCTAAGCCCCGCCGACGATGAGCGCCCGGCTGAAATCGTCATCATTAACCCGGTTTCGCGGCAGTATATGTATTGCAGCAAGCAGGAGTTCGCGGCCAGGTGGGAGAAGCGGTAGGGGAGGCTTGAATAAGCCGTCGTTTTATAATCGTATTGCTGTATGCGCGCCACCACTAAACGCCAGCTTATCACTATTGCCATCTTAGCTGGCTTAAATATCCTGATGGGTAATCTGGTGGCCGGCAATGGACAACAACTCAGTGGTGAAACAGTAGCGGCACATAGCCCGGAAATGCGGAAAGCGGTATTAACCACTTTTTTGGTTAGCATTCAATTCTTCAGTTTCATACTTGGCGCTTTAGCTGCGTTAGTTCCGTATCGGCAACAGCAATACAGCGAGAAATGGCTTACGTTTTCCTTGTGGATTGCTGTTGGGCTGCAATCGTTCTCGCTTGTCGCTTCGGTTATAAAGTTGCTGTTCTGGTAGCGGTAGCAGGCGGCACATGCCGGTTCGACCCCGGCTCCGGGTACAAACGAAAAAAGCCGGCCTTTCTCATGCGTGAGAGAGGCCGGCTTTTTTCGTTTGTACCCGGAGCCGGAGTCGAACCGGCACACCTTGCGGTATTGGTGTTTGAGACCAACGCGTCTACCGGTTCCGCCATCCGGGCAGGATGAGCTTTTCAGAACAATTCCGCTCTGCCGGTATCAGGAGCGGGCTGCAAAGGTAGCTAGCTGCTGCTGGATGCGCAACAGATACCGCTTTTTTAGGTAGTAGGTGCGGATTTGCTGGAGCGCGGCCGGGCGGTGGTCGGCCGGGAGCTGCTCATAGCCAGCCAGAACCGGCTGAATGCCGGCATCGAGTGTGGCGGCTAAGGCTTCTACTTCGGCGGCAACTTTTGTTTGCACGGCAGCATCGGGCTCCATTTCCAGCTCCATCAGCTGCTCGTTCAGGTCCATCATATCCATCAGGAAATCGGGCGGGAGCTGCTCCTGCTTGCCTTCTTCGAGCAGGCCGTGCTGGCGCAGCAGGTAGGCCATGCGCTGGTCGGGGTGGGCGAGGGTGCGGTAGGCGTCGGTGTTGAGGGTAGCTTGGCGCAGCATCTCGGCCTGGTTTTCGGACGAAGAAGTGGCGTGGAAATCGGGATGGGTTTCGCGGCTTTTGGCGTAGTAGAGGCGCTTGAGGGCGGCCTCGTCGGGCAGGAAGGATTCGGGCAGGCCGTAGAAGGCGAAGTAGTCGGGCGACATAAAAACGGAGTTTATCAGGAGGTGAATACGGCTACAACACCGGATTCACCGAAAAAGCCACGGGCGGCGCGACAAAAAGCCGTTTGGTGGCCGGCCATACCTCCCCGAACAGGGCAGATTTCCGGTAGGCGTTGAGGGCGGCCGCATCGTCCCAATGACTGTGGGTGCAGTAGGTGGCGGGGTGGTCGGCGTCCTGCCACAGCTCCAGCAAGCGGCAGCCCGGCTGCTGCCGGATGCGCTGCTCGGTGGCGCGGAACAGCGCCAAAAATGCCGGCACCTGCGCCGGGTCGAAAGTCATGCGAACGATGCGGATGAGCATTTGGGGTAGGGGATTGGGAGAGGCAAAAGTAAAAAGCCCCGGCTCCGTGGAGGGAGGCCGGGGCTTTTATGGCGGAGTGCCAGAGCGGCGTAGGGGCGGGGCTTGCCCCCGCCCGGGCGTTAGGAACGTAATCAACAGGGCTGCTCAACACTACTGTTCAACGGTGCGAACGTGCGGGCGGGGGCAAGCCCCGCCCCTACACCGTTTAGTTCCACCTCACAACCTACTCCCGCACCACGCACAGGCGCTGGGGCACGTCATCAGCACCGGTTAGCGTCACCACGTACACGCCCGGCGCAGCCTGGCGCAGGAAGCTGCCGAGCTGTTCGGCCAGGGCCGCGCGGGAGGCGGGCGCGGGAGCCAGCAGCGTGCGGCCCATTACGTTGCTAAGCGTGAGGCGGAGCGGAGCGTCATCGGCCAGGGCGGGGCCGCCGAGCAGCTGCAGCGGCTCGCCGTGGCTGGGGTTGGGCAGCAGCACGTAGGGGCTGGCGGTGCTGGATACATAGACTACCGGGCTGAAACTGGTGCGGCCGTCGAGGTCGCGCTGGCGCAGGCGGTAGTAGGCGGCGGTGGGGGATTCGGTATCGTCGTAGCTGTAGGTGGCGGGCGCGTTGCCACCACGGGCCGGCACGGTAGCAAGGCGGCGGAAATCGGAGCCGGTGGCCGACTTTTCGAGTTCGAAGCCGGCGTTATCCTTTTCCATCGCCGTGGCCCAGGTCAGGCGCACGGTGCCGGCGCTGGCGCGGCGGCCTTCGAAACGGGTGAGGGTGACGGGCAGCGGCGCGGTGCTGTTGCCGAGGGCGAAGGCCGAGAAGGTACTCACGCCGTTGCGGGTAGCCGTGAAAGGCCCGCTGCCGGTGATGGTGGCCCGGCCGATTTCCGCCCAGGTGTTGCCGGTGTTCGCATCATTATGGTACAGCGTGCCCTGGCTGGGCACGAAGCCCGGGTTCTGGTCGGCGGCGTTGTACTGGAAAGTCATGCTCACCACCGGGCCGGTGGCCAGAGCGGGCGTCACTTCCCAGGTGCGGTTCACAAATTCGTTGGCGCGGGCGTAGGGTGCGCCGCTGGTGCCATTGGTCAGCACGCCGCTGAAGGTACGCACTTGGAAGGTGGTGCCGGTGCCGCTGTTGGCCAGCGTGAGGGGCGTGAACGAGGCTGCTGTACCCACTGGGAACGTCACCGCGCTGCCGTCGCCCGGCACGGGCCGCACCACGAAACCGCCGCCGGCCGCCACGTCGGGCGTAATCACGTAGCGGCTGGCATCGACGCCCGCGATGGTCGCAGCGCTGCCCAGCGTCAGGTTCTGGTTGTCGAGCAGCAGGTGGCCGGCTGTGAAATTCAACGCGCCGCTCACGTTCACGGGGCTCAGCAGGCGCACGTTGGCGGCATCGTTGATGGTCAAATTGTTCAATGCCAACGCTGTGCTGCCGCCGGTGCTTAGCGTCTGCTCGGTGCTGCCGTTCAGTTCCAGCGTGCCGGGGCCGGCGAGGGAACCGGCGGCCAGCACGTTGCCGCTTACGCGCAGGGTGGTGCCGGCGGCCAGCATCAGGCTCGCGCCATTTTCGATGGTGAGGCTACGGGCGGCCAGGGTGCCGGCCGTGAGGGTGGGGGCGAAAGCAGTGCCCGCCGGTACCAGCACGTCGGTGCTGGCGGTGGGCACTACGCCGGCTTCCCAGTTGCGGCAGTCGGCGGGGTCGGCCGAGTTGTCATTGCTGGTCCAGATGGCCACCTGGTTGGTGGGGGCAATGGCGGTGCGGGTGTTCACGGTGGCGGGCGCGGTGTAGCTCACCTTCACGTAGGCCCGCTGGCCGGCGGTGGTGGCGGTAGTGTTGCGCACTTTCAGGGCCAGCCAACCAGTGGCGGTGGGCGTATAGCTGCCGCTGAAGGCCTTGGTGTCGCTGGTGCTATTCAGCAACTGGCCGCGCAGGTCGTACACCCCGACGGTGAGGCTGCGGCCGGTGACTTCCGGCGTGAGCGTATAGGTGACAGGCTGGCCGGCCTGCACGAAGATTTTGCCCACCAGCCGGGTGTTGGTCGAGTTCGAGGGCAGCGCGCCGCCCTGGCCCAGGCCGCCGCAGTTCAGGTCGCCGAGGTCGTCGGCCATTTCCCATTCCTGGGTGGTTTCGTTGGCGCGGGGCGGCGTGTAGGTCGAATTGTCCTGGCCCACCGGGGCCCACACCGAGTAGCCCCGGCGGCCCAGCAGGGCGTTGCCGTTGCAGGGCGGCGTGTTGATGCGCACGCGCTTATCGGCCGGCACGGTGTACGTGTACGAGCCGTTAGCCCCCGAATAATCCTTGAGCACGGTGCCCGGCGCAAAGTCCGAATCCACGTAGTTTTCCTGCCAGTCGTTGTAGTTGTCGTTGATGCCGATGATGGCCTTGGTGCTGCGCTCGATGATGAGGTGGTCCTGCGCCTGGTAACGCACTTTGTAGTCGCCATCCTTGAACCCCAGGTGCTGGTGGCACCACAGCAGGTTCACGAGGTCGGAGCGGGTGGGCAGGTCGGTGGTGGAGGTGGGCACGTGGGCGTAGCGCTTGCCCGTGCCACCGAGGTTAAACAGGTCTTCGATAAAGATGTGCGGGTTTCCATCCACGGCAAAGGCGATGGCGTAGGCCGCCGACAAGCGCGGGTCGAACGGGTCGATGTGCGGGGCCAGCTCCGAGCCGGTGTTCCAGCCGGTGTAGTTGCCGCTGCCGTCGAGTTGGGGCCGGAAGGTGTCGTGGTTGTTCACGAAAGGCGCGGTGCGGTGCACGTAGGTATTCGAGTTGGCGTAGAAGGCCACGCGCCGGTCCTGCTGCTGGTTAGGCACCTGGCCCAGGTCGTAGCCGCCGCCACTGCTCACCATGTTATAAATGGACTCGCGCAGGCCGAAATCGAAGGCGCCCATCAGGAAATCCTGGCCGCCGTTCTGGCTTTTTACCTTGTCCACGTAGGTGTCGAGGTCCCCCTTGCCGCCCACGTATTCACCCACGTTGAACATGCTTTCGCCGCCGTTGGCCCAGCCGGCGTTGTACTTCAGGTTGAAGCTCAAATCCTGCTGCGCGTTGTAGCTGAAGTGCTTCACGGCATCCCAGCGGAAGCCGTCGACGCCGGTCTGCTTCTTCATCCACACAATCCAGTTGCGGGCCTGGGTCTGGCTGTAGCCCGGGCCCTGGGCCGGGTTGAATGCGCCCGGAAACTGGGCCAAATAGTTGGGGCTGAGCGGGCCGTAGCCATCGGTGCTGCTGTTGTTGTCGGTGTCGTTGCCGAAGCAGAAATCGGGGCCGAAAAAGGTGCCGGCCTGGTCGCCGTTGGTGGTGTTGTGGCCCAGGTGCGGGTGGAAGTTGGCGTAGTTTTTCGGCCAGCGGCCCTGGCGGGCGGCGTAGGCCGCGCCGTTGTCGGCACCTTCGGGCAGCGGCGTGGCGAAGGAGCTGAACCGGAAGGTTTTGTAGCCGCTGTTGCTAGCCAGTGAGAAGGTGGGCTCGGGGTCTTGGCCGCCGTCGCCGCCGTTGGTGCCGGCCCCGTCGGTGTGGTTCAGCACCACGTCCTGAATCCTTCAATGCCATTGGCGTGCAGCACGGCCACGAGGCGCAAGAACTCGTCCTTCGAGCCGAAGCGGGTGCGCACGTCGCCCTTCTGAAACTTGTCGCCGAGGTCGTAGTGGTCGAAGGGCGAGTAGCCCACGTCGTTGGTGGCGTTCTTGTTTTTGGGCGTAGGCGGCAGCCACACCGCGTCGATGCCCATTTCCTTCAGGCGCGGGGCCATTTCCGTCAGGTAGTCGGCCCACTTAAAGCGGTAGGTGTCGTTGTAGTAGTCCCACCAAAAGGCCTGGAGCACAACCTTTTTTACGGTGGTTTGGGCGGATGCCGGCAGGCTGCCCAATTGGGCAAGCAGCCACAGCGCCAGCAGGGCGTAGCGTTTTCTCATCGGATAAGCGGAAGCAACGAATGCTGAGTGGGAATAGTGGCAGCGAATTTACGACGGCTCAACTCTACAAACAAGGTAAACTCCTATTTATGAGTGTGCTAAGGTTTGCGCACATGCGTTACGGTTGTGCTTACTGAAACACCTGTTTGCCAGAAATAATCCCCTTCCGTTAACCCTGCTCGGGCCGCCGTCGTAAACCGGCCACCAACACCTGTTCTTCATACTTTCATACTTTACCGTTCTTCTTTCATGAAGCGCCCCATTTCCCGTCCGGCCGCCCTTGCGTGGCTCGCCGCTCCAGCTTTGGCCGGAGGCCTGTTCCTGAGCAGCTGCAACAGCCAGCCCACCGCCACCGAAACCGACAAAACCGCCACGGTTGTTTCGGAAGAAACCAACGCCGCTTCCGACAGCAGCGCCGTAACGGCCAAGGCCGATAGCACCGGCGGCATGGCCGGCGCCGTGAAGCCCACCGGGCCCAAGCCCGCCTGGGGCCCCAACATTGGCCCCGAGATGCAGGCCGTTATTGAGCAGCTGATGAGCTTCAAAAACAAGCCGCTGCCGTCGCTCACCGCCGCCCAGGCCCGCAAGCAGCCCAGCGCCGCCGACGCGGCCATGAAGCAGATGCGCGCCAGCAACATCCCCGCGCCGCCGCTGAACTGCGACACCGCCACGCAAACCATCGCGCCCGGCCTTAAAGCCCGCGTGTACACGCCCAAGGGCGGCACGGCTCCGTACCCGGTTATCGTGTATTACCACGGCGGCGGCTGGGTTATTGCCACCAACGACACTTACGCCGCTTCGGCCCAGGCCCTGTGCGAGCAGGTGGGCGCCGTGGTGGTTTCGGTGGAATACCGCAAAGCGCCCGAGCATAAATTCCCCGCTGCCCACGACGATGCCTTCACCGCCTACCAGGCCGTGCTGAAAAACGCCGCCAGCATGAAAGGCGACCCCAACAAAGTGGCCGTAGTGGGCGAAAGCGCCGGCGGCAACCTGGCCTGCAACGTCAGCATTATGGCCCGCGACAAAAAAGTGGCCCTGCCCAAGTACCAGGTGCTGGTGTACCCCATCGCCGGCTCCGACATGAACACGGCTTCGTACCAGGCCAACACCGAAACCGCGCCGCTTAACAAAGGTGGCATGGGCTGGTTCTTCAAGAACTACCAGCGCACCGCTGCCGACTTGAAGGACCCGCGCATCAACCTCGTAGCTGCTAACCTGAAAGGTCTGGAGCCCACCACCATCATCGGGGCCGACTACGACCCGCTTACCACCGAAGGCAAAACGCTGGCTGATAAGCTTACCGCCGCCGGTGTGAAAGTGAACTACAAGAAATACGACGGTACCACGCACGAGTTCTTCGGCATGGCTGCCGTGGTGCCCCAGGCGAAAGATGCCCAGGGCGTAGCTGTAAGCGACCTGAAAGGCGCGCTAAAGTAAGTGGTTTGGTCGTCTGTCATTGCGAGGCCGCAGGCCGTGGCAATCCTTCCTTTTCAAGCGACTAACCTAATAATGTGAAAAGCCCCGGCACTGCAAAGTGTCGGGGCTTTTGATTTTCAGAAAACGTCAGGCTCCCCTCTCTTTTGGAAAGGGGCAGGGGATGAGATTTCACGGCAAATGCTTTGGCACATCTCAAGGCTTTCCGCATCGAGAGGAAGGATTGCCGCGCTTCGCTCGCAATGACAGGCGACAGCCAATCTACTCCGCCGCAAACCGCACGTCCACCTGCGAGTCAAAATTTAGCCCCAGCAACTCCGACGCGTTGCCTTGGCAGATGCCCAGGCACAGGAAATTCTGGCTGTTGAACACCACCACGGCCTCGCCGGGCGGCACGGCTGAAAAGTGCGGGTGCAGGTCGCGCACCACATCGCGGCCGAAATGAATGGCCAGCGGCCGGCCGTGGCCCACGGCTTCCACGGCCGTGCGCGAGATGTTGGTGACGAGGTTGCCGTAGTGGTCGACGTGCGCCACGTGGCCGGTGATGCGATGGTCCTGCAGGCGCAGCTGGCGGTTGTTGAGCTGGTGCTGGGTCGTTACCAGAGGCCCCAGGGCGGTCAGCAGTGCGCCCTGGGCCAGGGCCACGGCGGCGGGCAGCAGTACATCGCGGGTGGGGGAGGCCGTGATGGCGGCCGGCAGGGCCACCAGGTTTTCGGGCGTGCCATTGGCCAGCAGGGCCAGAATGCCGTTGTCGCCGGTCACGAAATAATGGCCTTCAAGTTCGGCGGCCAGCCAGCCGGGCTCGGGGCCTGCGCCGTGGTCGGCCACGCCCACCACGTGCACTGTGCCCACGGGGAAATCCCGAAACACACTTTGGAGAACGTGAACGGCGTGCGCGATGTTAAAGGGTTCGACGCCGTGGCTGATGTCGACCACCGGAACCGCCGGGGCCAGGTGCAGCAGCCGCGCCTTCAGGGCCGCCACGTAATGGTCGCGGTAGCCAAAATCGGTGAGCAGCGTAATCAATCCCATGCCGGTGTTCCGTAGTTTTTCGTAGTATTGTTTGGCCGCCCGAATCGGGGCAAAAGTAGCCGGTTCGGGCCGAAAACGGGCCGTTTTTCCCACTCCCTTTCTCTTTCCCCCTCTCTTCCAACTTGGTCGAAAAAATCATCACCCTCGAAAACATGTCTTTGGTCGATTTCCTCGGCCCCGACAACCAGAATATCCGCCAGCTGGCCGCCGCGTTTCCCGGCTCCAAAATCATCAGCCGCGGCAACGAAATCAAAATCCAGGGGCAGACGGAAGTCATCTCCCGCATCAACGACATCCTGTCTTCGCTCATCGAGCACTACCATCAGTACGGTTCCATCACCGATAAAACCGTCAACCAGTACCTCTCGGCCACTTCGGAAGAAGCCGAAGGCCGGGTGTTGGCCGCCTCGCCCGACGTCATCCTGTTCGGCGCGAAAGGCGGCGTTATCAAAGCCAAAACGCCCAACCAGCAAAAGCTGGTCGACACCGTGATGGCCCACGACCTTACGTTCACGCTCGGCCCGGCTGGTACCGGCAAAACCTACATTTCGGTGGCGCTGGCCGTGCGCGCGCTCAAGAACAAGGAGGTGAAGAAAATCATCATCTCGCGCCCCGTGGTGGAGGCCGGTGAAAGCCTGGGTTTTCTGCCCGGCGACATGAAGGAGAAGGTTGACCCCTACCTGCGGCCGATTTACGATGCTTTGGAAGACATGATTCCGGCCGAAAAGCTGAAGTTTTACCAGGAGAATAAAATCATCGAAATTGCCCCATTGGCTTACATGCGCGGCCGCACGCTGAACAACGCCTTCGTGCTGCTCGACGAAGCCCAAAACACCACGCCCTCGCAGCTGAAGATGTTCCTGACCCGCATGGGCCCCACGGCCAAGGTGATGGTGAACGGCGACCGCAGCCAAATTGACCTGCCCACCCGCCAGAAGTCGGGCCTGATGCAGGCGCTCGATATTTTGAAGAATGTGAAAGGCATCGGCTACGTCGAGATGACTTCCGAGGACGTGGTGCGCCACCGGCTGGTGAAGGAAATCGTGGAAGCCTACGACAAGTTCGACACCGAGGAGCAGGTGCGCCAGGCCCAGGCCAACGGGGCCACGCGCCGCGACGAGCGCCACGAGCGTCGCCTGCGCGAGCAGGGCCTGCTGGATGATGTGCAGCCGACGGCTTCGGAGGAGCCGGAGTTGCCCGTGAACCACGAGCAGGCGCTGTAATTTTTAACTGTTTGTCATCCTGAACGCAGCGAAGGACCTTATCACGTTCGAACTCTTTGTTCAAGCGTGATAAGGTCCTTCGCTACGCTCAGGATGACAGACTTTTTTAACTCCATATCAGACCACCATGCCCGCCACCGCCTACCGCATCACCGACCTGCGCGACCTCGACGCCGCCTTCACCATCCGCGAGAAAGTATTCGTGGAAGGCCAGGGCGTGCCCGCCACGCTCGAAAACGATATTCACGACCGCACCGATGCCCGCCACTACCTGGCCCGGGCCGAAGATGGTACGCCTGCCGGGGCCGCCCGCTGGCGCGAAACCGACAACGGCGTGAAGCTGGAGCGCTTCGCCGTTCTCGAAGGCTTCCGCAACCAGCAAATTGGGGCGGCGTTGCTTCACGCCGTACTGGCCGATGTGCAAGCCGAGCTACCTGACGCCGAAGTGTACCTGAACGCGCAGCTGCGGGCCGTGCCGTTTTATGAGCGGCACGGGTTTCGGAAAAAAGGGGAAATGTTTGAAGAAGCAAATATTCAGCACTACAAAATGGTGCTGTAGCGTGCCGTCTTCGCTACAGCAGCGCCGGCCGCTGCGTGATTTCGTGATAGCAGATGTGGGCCCGGCTGAAGTAGTGGAACACCATGCTTTTGCGGGTGAGGGCCGGGTCGCGGTGGGGTTCGCCGCCGTGCATCAGGTTGGCGTGCCAGATGAAGACGTCGCCTTTGCGGGCCAGGAAAACCTGCTTTTGCAGCCCTAGTTCGGCTACCCGGCCGGCAATAAACCGCTCGTACTCGGCGTAGTCCTTATCGCCAATGAGCCAGTCGGTTCCCTCGTTCCGGTAGTCAGCATTGAGATAGTAGGGGAGCTGATGGCTGCCGGGGTAGTAGTGCAGCGGGCCGTTGTCGGGCGTGATGTCCTCCAGCGCCACCCAGGCCGCCGCCATGCCGCCCAGCGGGAAGGTGCTCATGTGAATGCTGTCGGAATGCGTGCGCTGCTGGCTGCCGGTGAGGAAGTTAATGCTTTGGAACAGCGTGGCCTCGTGGCCCAGCAGCGCGCCTACCAATTCGCGCAGTGCGCCCTCGCCCGCTGCCCGGATGCGCGCCGACTTCCGAAACGCAAACATGAACTTATTCACGTAGCGCACGCTGATTTTTCGGCTGGCAATGAGCTGGTGCAGTTCCTGGTTGATGCCGTCGACGGCCTCGCCGCTGAGGAATCCCGGTAGAATGGCAAAGCCGTTGTCCTCGAAGGCTCGCAGGTTGGCTTGGCTAGCTTCCGGTAGCGCCCGAAAGGCCGGGCTGGCCGCCAGCCGCTCGGCCAGCGGGCGCACACCGGGCAGGCCGGCATTGGCAGGCAGGCCGGCAAAATCGCGGCTGCTGATGGGCGAGAAATAACTTTTGCGCAACCCCAGCCTCTGGTAGATGGCCAGGTTGTGGGCCAGCCGGCGGCGCTGGAAAACGTTGTAGGCGGCGTAGCTGAGCTTGAGGCGGCGCAAAAAGGAAAACATGGAAGAAGCGGGGTTTCGAAGCTCCAAGTTACGAAGGCAAAGAAGGGTCCGGCGTTGAGCTTGGCCGATTCGGCCCAAACCGCTACATTGCCAGCCCAATACCTTTCTGCTTTCTACCGCTTTGATGATTACCTGGGCCACTTTTCCCTTCGTGCGCTATACCCCGGCGCTCATTCTCGGCATTGTCGGCTACCTCTATTTCGGTGCGGCCTGGCCTGAACTGTGGCCCATCACGGTGGCACTAGCCTGCCTTAGCCTCGGCCTCACGTTCTGGGCCGTGCGCCAGCCGCGCCCCGCTGCCACCGATGCGGCCGGGTTGCTCTCGCTGCTCACCATCGTAGCTCTCGGCGCTACCCTCACCCAGCGCGCCACCGACAGCCGGCGGGCCGACCACATCTACCGCTTCGGCGACCAAATCGAAGCCTACCAGGCCGTGGTGGACGAGGCCCCTGTGGTGCGGGCTGCTACTTATGCCACCACGCTGCGGGTGCGGGCCGTGCGCGTGGCCGGGCGCTGGCAGCGGGCCACCGGTGGCGTGCGAATATCCCTGCCCCGGGTAGCCGGCATCTTGCAGCCGCAGTACGGCGAAGTCTGGCTCATCGCCGGCCACCCCGACCCCAGCAAGCCCCCGCTCAACCCCGGCGAGTTCGACTACGCCCGCTACCTCGAATACCGGCAGGTGTACCACCAGCAGTACGTGCACCCCGACCAGTACCGGGTGCTGCGGTTGGCCCCCCCAAACCCGCTGGTAGCCATCAGCCTGCGGGCGGCCACGCAGCTCGATGCGGTTTTCCGACACTACATCCACGCCAAGCGCGAGTATGCCATTGCCTCGGCGCTAGTGCTGGGCATCAAGGACGACGTGGATTTGGCCACCAAGCAGGCCTACACCGCCACCGGCACCACGCACATCATGGCCGTGAGCGGCTTGCAGGTGGGCTTGCTGTTCGCGGCCATGTCGTGGGTGCTGCGCAAGCTGTTTGGGCGGGTGAAGGGGTTTCTGCTGTGGTCATCGCTGGTGGGTTTGGGTGTCATCTGGAGCTACGCGTTTCTCACGGGGCTGTCGGCTTCGGTGCTGCGGGCCACGGTGATGTTCACGGTCATCATCATCGGCCGGGCGCTGGGGCGGCAGGATTCCATTTTCAACACGCTGGGCGTGGCGGCGTTTCTGCTGCTCGTCTGGAACCCGTTTCTGGTGGCCGACGTGGGCTTTCAGCTCTCGTTTCTGGCGGTGCTCAGCATCGTGTATGTGCAGCCGCGCATTGCCGGCTGGCTCGAGGTCGAAACCTACTTCTACGCCCGCCGCCGGCCCTGGCAGCCCAAGGCCGTGCAATGGCTGTGGAAGGCCAGCGGCTGGTTTCTCGACAAGTTGTGGCAGGCCGTGGCGCTGTCGCTGGCGGCGCAGGTGGCTACGTTCGGGCTGGGGCTGTATTATTTCCACCAGTTCCCGTTCAGCTTTCTATTCTCCAACCTCGTGGCTGTACCCATTTCGAGCGGGGCCGTGTACGTGGGGCTGGCCCTGCTCGCGCTGAAAGGCTTGGTAGCACTGCCGTGCCTCTTGTGGCCCGGGCTTTTGCAGTGGCTGGATTGGCTGCCGCAAGGCGTAGCCTGGGTATTTGAGAAAATGGTATGGGCCTTTAACGAATACATCTTTCTGATAAGCCGCTACTTCTCCGGCTGGGTCGTGCGCGACATCCACGTTTCGGCCCTGCAAACCGCTCTGCTTTTCGGCATGATTGCCGCCGGCCTAGCCTGGTTCAACACCCGCCGTCTGGGCTGGCTGCGCGGCCTGGCGCTGCTGCTGCTCTGCTACGCCGGCAGCCGCGTGGCCGAAGCCCGGGCTGTGGCGCCCACCGAAGAATTTATCGTGTACAGCATTCCGCGCCGCTCGGCGGTAGGGTTCTGGCAGGGCGCGGTGGCCGAGTTCGTCACGCCCGACTCGCTGCCCCTCACCGAAACCGAGCGCACCTACCGCCTGCTGCCGGGTATCATCCGGCGGGCCGCCCGGCGCACGGCCTACCGCGTGGGCTGGCGCGGCTGCACCGTACCCGTGCAGCGCCTGCCCGACCCTGACAGCGCCACCGGCAACCCATTCTTTCGGCCCGGCCCGGTGGTGCTGGCCCGCTGGCGCGGCCTGCGGGTAGCTTTCGTTTCCAATCGCATTGCCTCGGCCACCCAGCCCACGCCGGTCGATGTGCTGGTATTGCGCCGCAATGCCCGTGTGAAGCCCGAAACCGTGGCCGCCGTGTTCGGCCCGCAGGCGCAAGTCGTTTTCGACTCTTCCTGTAAAATCTGGTATGTGGCCCGGCAGGATTCGCTGCTCCGTGCTCAGGGTTTCCGTACCTGGGACGTGACGGCGCAAGGTGCGTTCCGTTGCGCGCCGCCATTGGCCGCGCGCTGAACTCAGGCAGGCAACCACCGGCCGCAATTCCGCCGAGTTGCGCCCGAAGGCCCAATGGTCCGGTTGTCAGCCGGTTTCGGCGGCCCGGGCGGGTTCTTGGCCGAGTCGGGCAGACCATCCGTCCGTTTTTTGCGTTAATTGCCGCAGAGCATGCCACCATTTCATCACCGGCGGCATCCTTGCTACAACCATCCAGCCGCGCCGTTCCCCCGCCCCTCATGGAAAACCTGCTTACGCCCGAACTCGAAGCCCTTCGCTATATTCAGTATGATGCGGAGGACCGCATCGGTTACATCACCCTCAACCGCCCCGACAAGCGCAACGCCCTGAACGCCGACGTCGTGACCGAGCTTAAGCAGGCCTTCGAGTTTGCCGAAAACGACGAGTCAGTGAAAGTCATCGTGTTGCGCGCTGCCGGCGACGTGTTCTGCGCCGGCGCCGACCTCGCCTACATTCAGGATTTGCAGGGCTTTGGCTACACCGATAACCTGGAGGACAGCACGCACCTCATGCAGCTCTTCCACCAGATTTATACGCTTAAAAAGCTGGTAATCGGGCAGGTGCAGGGCCACGCGCTGGCCGGCGGCTGCGGCCTGGCTGCCATCTGCGACCTCACCTTTGCCGTGCCCGAAGCTAAATTCGGCTACACTGAAGTCAAAATCGGCTTTATTCCGGCCATTGTGAGCGTGTTTCTGGTGCGTAAAATCGGCGAAGCCCGCACCAAGCAACTGCTGCTCAGCGGCGACGTGGTTTCGGCCCAAACGGCCCTCGACATGGGCCTCGTCACCTTCTTGGCTTCGAAGGAGGAACTAGCTGATAACGTGCGCACCTACGCCCAGCGCCTGTGCCGCGAAAACTCGGGCCAGAGCATGGAAGTAACCAAGGAAATGCTGGGCCGCCTGCCCGAAATGGGCCTCGAAGAAGGCCTGCGCTACGCTGCCCAGCGCAACGCCGAAGCCCGCGGCTCCGACGACTGCCGCCGCGGCATCGCCGCCTTCCTCAACAAAGAAAAACTGGTGTGGTAGCTGCCCGGGGCCAATAGCCCATCGGAAAGTAGTATCTTGAACGCCGCTTTGGTCCGGAATGGGCCGGAGCGGCGTTTTTACGTTTTCCGGCAAACAACTTTTTCTTCGCAACGGTTACTTCGGCATGACTGCACTGGCCGCCCTCGGCATCACCCTCGCCACGTTCGGATTCATGGAATTCTGGGCTTGGTTCATGCACAAGTTTGTGCAGCACGGGCCGTTGTGGTTTCTGCACCGCTCGCACCATGTGCGCCACCCGCACCCGGTGGAGCGCAACGACCTGTTCTTTCTGATTTACGGCGCCATTTCTGCCGCGCTGTTCATCACCGGCGACAACGGCGGCCGCTGGTGGTTCTGGGTCGGGGTGGGCATTGCCTGCTACGGCACGGTGTACTTCTTTGTGCACGATGTCCTCATCCACGGCCGCCTGCGCTTCTGGAAAAAGTCGCAGAATACGTATCTGCGGGCCCTCAACATGGCCCACAAAACCCACCACAAAACCACCGGCCGCGACGGCTCGGCCGAATTCGGCCTGCTGTGGGTGTCGCCGAAATACCTGGAATTAGCGCGTAAAAAGCAATTAAAAATTAATCAGGAGAAGATTAAAAACGAGCCCAGGGCAGCCGAATTCTAGCGAATTCCTCCGCGCTAATTTTTACTTCTCAACTCCTAATTTTTAATTACCCCAATGGGCCATTTCTCCATCAGCGACTTAGAGCAGCTTTCGGGCATCAAGGCGCACACCATCCGGATGTGGGAGCAACGCTATGGCCTGCTGCGCCCGGTGCGCACCGCCACCAACATCCGCATGTACTGCAACGACGACCTGCGCCGCCTGCTGAACGTGAGCACGTTGTGCAGCCGGGGCAAGCGCATCTCGCAGGTGGCCTGCCTCAGCGATGCCGAGATTCAGGCGGCCGTGCTGGCCTGCTGCAACGATGCCCACGACTACCACCAGCAGGTGAATGCGCTGCTGGCCGCCATGCTCAGCTTCGACGAGCAACGCCTCAACTACCTGTTCACGGAGGCCGCCGACAAGCTGGGTTTTGAGAAAATGATGCTGTTCGTGGCCTACCCGCTGTTGCAGCGCATCGGCCTGATGTGGCTGGCCGGCACCGTGAACCCGGCCCAGGAGCACCTGCTGGCCCACCTGCTACGCCAAAAGCTGCTGGCCGCCACCGATGCCCTGCCCACCGTGCCCACCTCGGCCCGCCGCTGGGTGCTGTTTCTGCCCGCCCACGAGCTGCACGAGCTGGCGCTGTTGTTCATGAACTACACGCTGCGGGCCCGGGGCCAGCACACGCTCTACCTGGGCCAGAACTTGCCCGTGGAGGAACTCGCGGCGGTGTGCGCGACGTACCAGCCCGATGCCGTCGTCACGGTGCTCACGTCGCAACCCGAGCGAAACCGGGTGGCCGAGTTTGCCCGCGCGGTTTCGGCCAGCTGCGGCGAAAAACTGGTGGTGCTCTACGGCCAGCTGGCCCGGCAGGAGGGCCTGAAATTGCCCGAAAACTGTGTTTCGCCGGAGTTGATGACGGATTTTCTGGCGCTGATTGCCCAACATGAGCCCGAAACGGTGGCCGCGTAAGTCGCAAACTGTTTGGCGGCGGGCTGCGTACCTGAAAGCCGAAGCTTCACAAAAACATCACGGGTTGCTGCGAAGATTCGTCGGGCTAAAATAAGCGCCGGCCGTACCTTGTTGCGGCTACAGCGAAAAGTAGGCGTGCCGAGCAAAATACTTTCGGCCCGGGCTAGTCGAATTGAGGGCCGGCTCGTATATTTGTTTAACAAACGGTCACGAAAAGCTAAACAGCATGACTTCGCTCGAATTCACCTCGCAAGTGCAGAAAATTTCGCTGACGCTCCGGCCCGCCGCCATGAACTTGACGCGAGACGCTGACGACGCCAAAGATTTAGTGCAGGAAACCCTCCTCAAGGCCCTGCTGAACAAGGATAAGTTTAAGGCCGGTACCAATTTGAAGGCGTGGTTGTACACCATCATGCGCAACACCTTCATCAACAACTACAACAAGATTACCAAGCGGAGCTCCAACATCGACAGCACGGAGTATTTCCAGTATTTCAACACCGACCAGAACTACATCACCCACAACGGAGCCACGTCCGATTTTGTGGTGCGCGACATCAACGAGGCAATTTCCAGCCTCGGCACCGATTACCGCACGCCGTTCATGATGTACTACATCGGCTACAAGTACATGGAGATTGCCGAGAAGCTGCAAATCCCGATTGGTACCGTCAAAAACCGCATCCATATTGCCCGCAAGGACCTGAAAGCCGCCCTGCAGGTGTATGCGCCGGTAGGAGCCTCGGCGGCCACCGAAACGCTGGAAGACTAGCCGTTGCCGCGCCCGCGCGGTGGCCGCCGGCCTGCTGCTGCATTTGCGGCGCTGGGCCGGCGGTTTCTTTTTTGGCCGTACTTCGCTTTTTCATTCATCCCGTTTGCCCCCGCCCTTGTCTTCGTCTGCTGCCACCGCCGCCATTATTGCCACTACTACTGCTGCCAATGCTGCCATTCAGGCGGCCACCAACCCACCGGTGGGCTCGTCTAAGCAAGCCGTTGTAATCGGGGCCGGCTTTGCCGGGCTGGCGGCGGCCACCACGCTGGCCCAGGCCGGCTGGCGCGTCACCGTTCTGGAGAAAAACGAGGGCCCTGGCGGGCGGGCACGGGTATTTCGGGCCCAGGGCTTCACCTTCGACATGGGCCCGAGCTGGTACTGGATGCCCGACGTGTTCGAGAAATACTTCGCCCGCTTCGGCAAAAAGGTGTCGGACTATTACGAGCTGGTGCGCCTCGACCCTTCGTACCAGGTGATTTTCAAAGGACCGGAAGCCGTGGATATTCCGGCTAAAATGAGCGAGCTGCGCGCCCTTTTTGAGCGCTACGAGCCCGGCAGCGCCGCCCGGCTCGATGAGTTTCTGAAGCAGGCGGCGTATAAATATGAAGTCGGCATCAACCGGCTGGTGTACGCGCCCAGCCGCTCCATCTTCGAGTTTGCCGACCCGAAGTTGCTGGTCGACATGGTGCGGATGGACGTGCTGCAAAGCATGCACAAGCACGTGCGGAAGTTTTTTAAAGACCCGCGTCTACTGGAACTGGTGGAATTCCCCATCCTTTTCCTGGGCGCCACTTCGGAAAACACGCCTGCTCTCTACTCGCTGATGAATTACGCCGACCTGGCGCTGGGCACCTGGTACCCCAAAGGCGGCATGCACAAGATTGTGGAAGGCATGGTACGCTTGGCCGAGGAGCTGGGCGTACGCATAGAATACAACCAGGAGGTAACGGAAATTGTGGTTGAAAACGGCCGTAGCACCGGTGTGCGCACCGCCAGTGGCTTCCATCCCGCCGATGCCGTGGTGGCCGGGGCCGACTACCACCACATCGAGCAACAGGTGCTGAAACCCGAGTTTCGCCACTACGATGAGAAATACTGGGACTCGCGCGTGATGGCCCCGTCGAGCCTGCTGTTCTACCTGGGTGTCAACCGAAAGCTGGAAAAGCTGCGCCACCACAACCTCTTTTTCGACGAGGACCTGAACCAGCACGCCCGCGAGATTTACGAGCAGCCGCAGTGGCCCACCAAGCCGCTCTACTACGCCTCGGTACCCAGCAAAACCGACCCCACCGTAGCCCCCGCCGGCCAGGAAAACCTGTTCCTTCTCATTCCCGTGGCCCCGGGCCTGACCGACGACGAAGCCACCCGCGAACGCTACTACGACTTGCTGATGGACCGCCTCGAAAAGCACTGCGGCCACCCCATTCGCGACGCGGTGGTGTTCAAGCGCACTTACGCCCACCGCGACTTCATCGCCGACTACCACAGTTTCAAGGGCAACGCTTATGGGTTGGCTAACACGCTGAAACAGACGGCTATTCTGAAGCCTACGCTGAAGAGCAAAAAAGTGGCAAATTTGTATTTCACGGGCCAGCTCACCGTGCCTGGCCCGGGCGTGCCGCCTTCGCTCATTTCGGGGCAGGTAGTGGCGGGCGAAGTATTAAAGGAGTTTTGAATGGTGAATGTTGAGTGTTGAGTTAAGCCGTACAGGATTGTTGGCTTCTTCTGCACTCATTCTGATTCATTCAAAACTCAACATTTAACCCTCAAAACTCCCTCGTGGACCACGTTAAACTCTTCACCGACACCAGCCTGGCCTGCAGCAAGCTCATCACGGGGCGCTACAGCACCTCGTTCACGCTGGGCATCCGCACGCTCGATGAGCGGCTGCACCTGCCGGTGTATGCCGTGTATGGCTTCGTGCGCTGGGCCGATGAAATCGTGGACACCTTCCATGACCACGACAAGGCCGCGCTGCTGGCCGACTTCCGCCGCCAGACCTACGAGGCTCTGGATAGTGGCCTGAGCTTCAATCCTGTACTGCATGCGTTTCAGCACGTGGTGCGCCGCTACGGCATCGACCGCGAATTTATCGAAGCATTTCTGCACAGCATGGCCCTCGATTTGGAGGACCAGAACTACCACCCCGGGCTGTACCAGGAATACATCTACGGCTCGGCCGAGGTGGTGGGGCTGATGTGCCTGCGCATCTTTTGCGACGGCGATGCGGCCATGTTTGAGCGGCTGCGCGAGCCGGCCCGCCGGCTGGGTTCGGCGTTCCAGAAGGTGAACTTTCTGCGTGATATCCGCTCCGACTACGAGGACCGGGGCCGGGTATACTTCCCCGGTGTGGTGTACTCGCGCTTTAACGACGCGACCAAAAAGGAAATTGAGGCCGATATTAAGGAGGATTTTGAGGCCGCCTACGCGGGCATTCAGCAGTTGCCGCGCTCGGCTAAGCTGGGCGTGTACCTGGCCTACGTGTACTACCTCAAGCTGTTCTACAAAATCAAGCAGCTGCCGGCGGCCCGCATTCTGGGCGAGCGGGTGCGCGTGCCCGACAACACCAAGCTGCTGCTGCTGCTGGGTTCGTATTTCCGCTACCGGCTGGCGCGCATCTGAGGACGGTTTTGGGCCCGGCTTTTGCCTGGTTTCAGCCGTTTGCGGCCCAACGCCGTATTTTTGCTGATATGCGAATTCCCAAGGTTCTGTTTTTTGCGGTCGTTTTCGGGGCTTGGTCGTCGTCGTCGGTAGCCGGTTCGCGTAGTAGTGCCGGGCGGGCAGCAGTCGTTTGCCCATTTTCTTCCAACTCATTCCTGCATTCCGTGACGTCTTCTCCGTACCATCCTGCCAACCTGCGCCGCCATTACGAGCTGGCCGCGGCCGATAAATCAGCCGGCGAAAAATTCTACAAGCTGCTGGCCGACTATAAAGACCGCGACGGCCTGGTGCTGGCCTACAAAGGTGCTTCCGAGGCCATCCGGGCCCGCGATGCGTCGATGTTCAACAAGCTCACCTACGTGCAGGACGCGGCCAAAACCTTCGAGCAGGCCGTGAGCATCGACCCGCAAAACCCCGAAATCCGCTTCCTGCGCTTTTCGGTCGAGAGCAACCTGCCCGCCTTTCTGGGCTTGAGCAAGCACGTCGACGAAGACAAGGAAATGCTGCTGAGCGCGGCCCTCAGCCACCCCAAATCGGGCCTCGACGCGGAAGCTTTCCGAACGGTGCGTGATTTTCTGGTGGAGCGTGGCCACGTAAGCGAGGGCGAGGCCCAGAAGCTGAGCAAAGTGAAGGAATAGCCTTCCGGTAGCTCATGATTCGGCTGGTGCCGGGCGCAGCGAGTAGAGGCGGCCGGCTCAGCCCTGCAGGCGGTCCCGCTTTGCTCGTCGCAAGCTGAAGCTTACGTTACATTATGGGGTGAGGCAAACTGAAATAGGCTGGGCTAACGTATTTTCGGGCACCCAGCCTTTTTCTCGCAACCTTGCGGGCGGGTTACTGGTTACCGAGGTCCTATGCCGAACCTGTCGCTCAGCGTCCGAATTGACCCCAACTCCGGCTTTTGCTTTGGTGTAATCTACGCCATTCAAATGGCTGAAGACCTGCTCGATGAGCAGGGTTATCTGTATTGCCTGGGCGATATCGTGCACAACGATGAGGAAGTGCAGCGCTTGGAAGCCCGCGGCCTGCGCATCATCTGCCACGAGCGGCTGGCCGAGCTGCGCGACGAGGCCGTACTTATTCGGGCCCACGGCGAGCCTCCGGCCACGTATCAAATGGCCCTGGAGAACAACCTGACCCTGATTGACGCGAGCTGCCCGGTGGTGCTGAAGCTGCAGAACCGCATCAAAACCAGCTACGACAAGAAGGAGCAAATCTTCATCTACGGCAAGCACGGCCACGCCGAAGTGCTGGGCCTGCTGGGCCAGACCAGCGGCAATGCCGTGGTTTTCGAGAGCCTCGACGAGCTGCTAAGCCACGAGCTGCCCGAGAACATTACGCTCTACAGCCAGACGACCAAGAGCACCAACAGCTTTTACAACATTAAAAGCCAGCTGGAAACGCGTGGTTACCAAGTAAATGCCAACGACACCATCTGCCGGCAGGTGAGCAACCGCGACAAGGACCTGCGCCGCTTCGCCGCGCAGTACGACCAGATTGTGTTCGTGTCGGGTACCAAAAGCTCCAACGGCAAGGTGCTGTACCAGGTGTGCCGGGAAACCAATCCGCAGACGCATTTCATCTCCAACGTGGCCGAAATCGACGCGGCCTGGTTCCGGCCGGGGCAGTCGGTGGGCATCTGCGGGGCCACCAGCACCCCCATGTGGCTAATGGAGCAAGTGCGCGAGCGGCTGTTGTCACTCTAAACTTTCGGCGTGAATTCTACTGCAACCACCCCCGCCAAGCGCGTTGCGCCTGCGCCCGTCGGCACTACCGGCGTGGCCATTGGCGGGCTGATTGTGGTGCTGTGGGCCATGTTGCTGGGTTTCCTGCTGGCGCGCTACCAACCCAACTGGCACTCGCCCGCGCCCTACCTGCTGGCGCTGCTGCAAACTCACCTCTACACCGGCCTGTTCATCACCGCCCATGATGCCATGCACGGCGTGGTGAGCACCAACAAGCGCCTGAACAATGGGTTGGGTACGCTGGCTGCCGGGCTTTTTGCGTACAACTGGTTTCCCGGGCAGTTGCCCAAGCACCACGCCCACCACCGCCACGTGGGCACCCCCGACGACCCCGATTTCCACGACGGCCACCACCCGGGCTTTTTGCCCTGGTTCCTGCGCTTCGCCTGGAACTACGTAACCTGGTGGCAGGTACTGCTGATGGCCGCGACCTACAACGTGCTCAAGCTGTTCTTCCCACAGGCCAACGTCATCGCTTTCTGGATGATACCGGCGGTGCTAGCCACTTTGCAGCTGTTCTTCTTCGGTACCTACCTGCCGCACCGAGGCGAGCACGCGGCCGACAATCTGCACAAGTCGCGCAGCCAGTTCCGGCACCACCTATGGGCGTTTGTGAGCTGCTATTTTTTTGGCTATCACTACGAGCACCACGACCAGCCCTATTTGCCGTGGTGGCGGCTGTGGCGCGCAAAGTAGCTTCTCTAAGCCGCCGGTCGTGGTAAGATTCATGTAGGAAAAGGGCTTGGTAAACCGGCCGGTGAGATGGTATTGCGCCGGCTGAGGCCCGGCGGTTGAACGACGTACCGGGCCGTTTGGGGTTGAAATGTGGCCCACCGGTAGATTTATGCCGCAGGCAGAGTACACAGAACGCCACCAAACACGTTCTGGAAGCGTCTTATGGGTGAGCACCTTTCCGGCTGCTTATTCACTCCCGGTTGTTAGCCATGCTCATGCCATTCACTGCCCTCGCCGAGTCGCCCGTTGCGCTGGACCGTTCCCACATCGTTGCAACGGCGCAGACGCTTTACTTGCAGGCAGGTATCAAAGCTGTATCGATGGCCGAAGTGGCCGCCCGCCTCGACCAACCCGAAAGTGCCGTCCTCGCCCAGTTTGCGGCTGGTAAGGAAGCGCTGGTGCAGGCCGTCCTCAAACGCTACGGCGAGCAGATGCGCACCGAACTGGAGCAACTGCGTCGGCAATGCTCTACCGCGGTCGAAGAACTGCTGGCCGTACGGGTGCTGGTTAATCAGAAAATGGCGCAGGGAAATACCGCATTTTTTCGGGAAGCCGAAGCGCTGTACCCCGCCGTGTGGCAGCAGTGGCAGGCGCACCGCAACGCCTTCATGTTCGGCTTTGTGCGGGCTAACCTGTGCCAGGGCATTGCCCAGCAGCTGTACCAGGCGGACCTCGACGTGGATTTTCTCGCACGCCTCTGGCAGCAGCAAATGCGCAACCTCCGCACTGCCGATGCCGAATTTTTGCCTCCCGCCCAGATGCACCACACCCTGCTTGCGCATTTCCTGGCCGGAATCGTCACGCCCGCCGGGGCCTACGTAACCCGCCGACTGCAGGAGGCCGAACCCTTCTATTAGACTACGGCTTGAACGGCCTTCAACGGGTGGAACAGATTTTTTGTGGTTCCGCGTCGCGTGGTTTTCGTGTGGCCAGCAAGTACAAAAAGAAAGAGGCTGCTCAGATGAGCAGCCTCTTTTGCGTTTAACTGCAATCCGTTGCGGAACTACAAAAAATCCGTTCCATCCGTTTAAATCCGTGGTCCTTAGTGAACCGGATTAGTCTTCTTGCAGCAGTCGGGGAGGCGGTTGTAGGCGCGGGCATCGGCGGTGAGTTCGTCGGCATCGTAGCCGGTTTTTTGCACGGCGGTGCGCAGGGCGGCGGGGGTAGTTTTGTCGGCTTTGTACGTCACGGTGAGGACTTTGGTGGGCACATCGAGCACGGCGCTTTGCACGCCTTTCTCGTAAGCGAGGCTCTTTTCGATGCGGGTTTTGCACATATCGCACACGGCCGAGGTTTTGAACTGGGCGGTGGCAGTGCCTTTGGTGGCCGCCTGCACCGAGGCAGGAGCCGTCTGGGCCTGAGTGGCTGAAGCGACGCCAAGCAGCGTGAACAACGCGAGCGAAAGCGGGAGGAGGAATTTCATAATTGACATGTGAAAGCGGGTGACGACAGCCTAACAAAATTACTGCCGGAAAAATTGATTGTGCGGTGCCAGCCAAAGGCGTTTACTCGATGCGGTAGCGCAGGCCGGCGTAGGTCAGCCGGCCGTATACCGGCCCCCACACCATGGCGGCATCGAACGCCGGCCCAAACGGGTTGGCCGCACCTTCGATGGGATTGGGCTGGCGGTAGTTGGTCAGGTTCTCCACGCCCGCGTATACCTCCAAGCGCTTAAAGGCGCGCGTGAGTTGGGTGTTGAGCAAGGCGTAACGCGGGGCGGTTTCGGGCAAGTAGTCCTGGCTGGTGCCGTGCGCGTGGGGGCTGCTGATGTGCGCCAGCGCCCGCTGCCCGAACCACTGCACCGTGAAATCGGCCCGCCACTTATCGAAGGCGCTGGCGTAACCCAGGTTCAGGAAAGCGCGATGGGCAGGGGTGAGGGGTTTGGGCAGCAACTGGTTGTCGTAGGTGGTGCGTACGTCGAGGTACTTGTATGCCCCCTTCACTTGCAGGCCTTTCAGCGGCTCTACCTGAAGCTCGGCTTGCAGGCTGCGGGCGAAGGAGCGGCCGCCGGGCTGCAGGTTGTCGATAATGATGAGGCTGGGCGCGGTGTACATATCGGCCACCACTTGGTTCGCAAACTCGGTGTGGTAGTAGTCGAGAATGAAGGTAGCCGGGTGGCCCAGCGCCGTGAAGTACTGCGTGGCGCTGCCGCCCACGTTCCAAGCTTTCTCGGGCCGCAGGTTGGAGGTGATGACGAACTCGCGGGCACTGGCCAGCATAGCGGCGTTGTCGGCAATGGGGTTGGCCACGCGGAAACCGCTGCCGGCGGCGGCGCGGAGTACCGTGTTTTTCAGCACGTCATATTTTAAATTGAGACGCGGCGTGAGCTGCCAGCCGTAGAGGTTGTGGCGGTCGGCGCGCAGGCCGGCCACCACGGTCAGGTTGCGGCTGTTCTGGTAGGTGTACTCGGCAAAAGCGCCGGGCACCAGCTCGCGGCGGGTGCGATGCTCGCGGGCTTCCACGTCGGCCGGCGTGTCGGTGAGGTAGCTGCGGCCGGCGGTCAGGCGCTCGTCGTACTTATCGTAGAGAAAGCTCAGGCCGGTGCGGTACACGTGGGCCGTGTTGCCCAACGCACTTTGGAACAGCAGCGTGGCATTGCCCGTGCGCTGGGTGCCATTATAGGCCCGCGAGGTGCGGTTGGTGACGAAGTAAGCCGGCAGGCCCGCGTCGTGGTCGGTGTGCAGCGTCTGGTAGCCGTAGGAGTAGCGCGAGGTGAAGTCGTGGTCGGTGCCGGTGAGCAGCAGGCCCAGGCTCTGGAAGGGGCGTGCGGGCCAGGTGTAGGAGGTTTTGGCGTAGCCGGTGTAGCGGGTAGTGGCCTGCGTGGTGCCGTAGCTCTGGGTGAAGGCAGCGTCGCCGGTATCGCGGAAATCGAGTTGGCCGCCCTGGCGGGTTTCGCGCAGCGCGCCCACGCCCACCTCGCTCACGATGCCGTGCCCCGAGATGTACTTCCACTTATTGAAGGCGTTGAACTGCGTGGCCAGCGGCAAATCCAGAAAGCCGTCCTTGTTGCGGTCCACGCGGTTGCCGAGGTGGTCGGTGTGCAGCAGCAGCAGCGTGCTCCACTTGGGGTTGATGCGGGCCGAGGCGTTCAGGTTGACATCGAATTTGCCCAGGTCGTTGGCGTAGGCGTTGAGCAGCAGCTGGTCGGTTTTTTCCGGCTCCTTCAGCTTCACGTTCACCTGGCCCGAAATGGCCTCGTAGCCATTCACCACCGAGCCCGTGCCCTTGATGATTTCGATGTTCTCAATCCACGGCCCGGCCAGGTAGCCCAGGCGGTAGGGGGCCGCCAGCCCACGCAGGGCCGGCTGGTTGTCCACGGTCAGCAGCGAGTAGCTGCCATCAAGCCCGAGCAGTTGAATCTGCTTCGCGCCCGATACAGCGTCCGAAGTTGTGACCTCCACCGAAGCGTTGGTTTCGAAGCTCTCGGCCAGGTTGCAGCAGGCCGATTTGGTGAGGTCGCGGCTCGAAATCATCTGCACGTTGGCTGGCGTGAGGGAAGAGTAGGCCGGGGCGCGGTCGGTCACCACCACTTCGCCCAGCTCGGCCCCGGCGCGCAGGGCCACCCGCAGGTAGGGCGCGCCGCTCACGGGCACAGCCAGCGTATCGGGCCGGTAGCCCAGCGCCTGCACCACCAGCCGCGAGGCCGCCCGCGCCGGCCGCACCAGCACGAAGCGCCCGGCCGCATCCGACGTCGCCGTGATAACCGGGGCGCCGGCATCGGCCGCATCGTAGAGCCAGCGCAGCACCGCGCCGGGCAGGGGAGTAGCTTTGCCGGCCTCGGTTACCTCGCCGCGCACCGGCGCAATGGCCGACGATTGCGCCGCCGCCCGCCCGGCGGGCAGCAGCGCCGTAAGCAGCGCCGGAATAAGAAAATGCGGAATAATACCGCTGATAGGTCGCATAATATCTGGAAGTTAAGCGTTTCTGATGAATTGCCGCTGCAAGCTGCCGCGACAGTTTCCTCTGCGGCCGATGCAGCAGGGAAAAATCAGAAATTCTAGACTTCCAGGGTGCAGACAAAGGCCAGTAGCGCCCGGCCCCCGAGGGGTGGGGGCGAGGCATCGGCCGCAAACCAGCGCGGGCCAGTAGCGGCCAGCGAAACAGCGTCGGTAGTTGAAACCGGCCAGCTCAGTGGTGGCACAATAACCGCCATCGCCGGAACCGGCACCAGGATTTTGGCAGCCAGCTCGTGCGCCGGGCTGCTGAGCTTGTGCTCGTGCTTGCTGAAATCGCAGCAGCCGTCGGCCGCTTTCGGGGTGGCCGGGGCCAGCTCACTCATGCAGCCGCGCAGTTCGACGTGCCCGGCCACCGACACGGCCACGGTGCTCGTCCCGCTCATGCGGCAAGTCAGGCGCTGCACCGTGAGGCCCACCGAGGTGATGAGCACCAGCACGGCCAGCAGAACACTGACGAGGCGACGGAACCGGGAATGAGGACGCATGATGGCCACAAAGGTACGGTCTGGGGCACGTTGTCCGGCGTGCGGAATCTGGGCCGCCAGCGTGCGTGTAGCATCTATCACCCGCCGAAGCAATACGTGCTGCAATTGTTAGGTTAACTTATAGATGGTGTAATGCCTTCGTAACGTAGACCTTCGCACTTCATTGAGCGTGATAATGCCCTAGGTGTCTTTCTGGCAGTTACCAGAAAACAAATTGATGAGCCCAGCGTGATAGCCGAACCCACGGCGTTTAGGGCATTATTGCAACGCCGCGCAACCCTTGTTGGTCTTTCCATAGGTCATTTCAAAAAAAATATGCGGCAGTTGTATGTGCTTGTAGCCGTGCTGTTCTTCATCGTTCGGGCAGGGTTTGGACAATCTTACCAACAGTTTCGCCTGAATGCCGGCGTACAAGCTGCCACGGCCGACAAGCAAGCGATACTGGCGGTGTGGGACCGGTATCTGGGCTCGGGCTTTCGCCACCAGTCGCAGTATTGGGCACCGGCAGAGCTGAAGCGCTATCCCCAGGCCGATTTGCTCCTGAGTGAGGGCTACGTGCATCCCAACGTGTTCCAGTACACCACCCAGAAGCTGCTGCTGAGCATTGAGCCGCTGGACTCCACGCACTACCAATGCCGTACGCTGTTCTATTGGCAGAATCCTGCCGATACCCTGCGCCAGATAACCACCTTCTGCATCCTCAATACCCAGTTCGAACGCGCCGGCCCGCAGTGGCTGCTGGTCAATCACCTCACCAGCTACACGCGCGCTTGGCCTGCCCGCACGGTCGGCCGGCTGGTTTACCGCTTCCCGCCAGGCTACCGCTTCAATCAGGAACAGGCCCGGCAGGCCGATGACTTTCTAACAAACCTGTTCCGTGATTTTGCTATCCCGCCGTTCCCCGTTACCTACTACATCGCCACCGACTGCGCCGAGGTACATCGCATGAAAGGCTTCGATTATGTCGTTGGCATGGGCGGCGATACCGTGTGCGGGTTCTATGACGAAGTGAACCACTTGGTTTACGCCGGTGGACTCAGCGAAGGCTATCTGCACGAGTTAGTGCATGTTATCAATCCGTATTTCCCTAAAGCCCACCCACTCTTGCTCACGGGCTACTCAGCCCTGCGCGGCGGCCATTTTGGCCAGCCCCTGGTCTACCACAAGAAACGGACGCTCGAATACTTGGCTACCCATGCTGTCGATTTGGAAAATCCACTCACGTTCACGACGCTAGATGAGAAAACCAATCCGCAGTACGTGGTAGGCGGCATTATCTGCGAGGCCGCTTTGCGGGCGGGCGGGCTGCCTAAATTGAAAAAGCTATTCACCTACGGTACGTCGGATGAGGATTTTTACACCGCGCTCAGACAGGAGTTCGGTTTAAACCGGGAAGACATTCCAGCATTCATTGCGCAAAGCTTGCGGGCACAATAAGCCTAACACGCTCCGGCTATCACATCCTTGCGTCGAACCAGCAGTGCTCCAGAGAGCTAACCAAGCATAGGTGCGTGATGGGTACCGCAAGTGTTTTCCAGGCAGCAGGCAAGTGGCCTGCTAAGGCTGAGTGCGTACTGCCACTTTGGCGTAATTGGCGCTTTCCCCACAGTAATTCGCACGTTTGCACCTCTCCGGATTTTTCAAAAACTGCATTTAAACGCTGGGAAGGCCGTTTTGCATTTGTGGTAGGAAATGGTAAATCGTGGTTGGTTTTCGGAGGGGTTCCCGTACATTTGCTAATGTCGCCGCTTTCTCACCCGGCTACTTGTGCCCATGAACCTGCTCTCCGGCGAATACGAATGCAAGCTCGACCCCAAGGGGCGGCTGGTGTTGCCGGCCAAGGTGAAAGGCAACCTGCCCGAGCAATCGGGCAACCAGCTGGTGCTAGTGCGCGGTTTCGAGCCCTGCCTGGTGCTGTACCCGCGGGCCGCCTGGCGCGTGATTCACGAGAAGGTGATGGCACTGGACGAGTTCAACGAGGAGTACCGCCAGTTTCAGCGCAACTTTTTCCGGGGCATGACCGAGGTGGAGCTCGACAGTATCAACCGTTTCATGCTGCCGCGCACCATGTTGCGCTACGCCGGTATCGAGAAGGAAGCTATTATTGTAGGGCTCGGCAATCGCTGTGAAATCTGGGACCCGGCCCGCTACGACGAGTTCCTTATCAAAGACCAGCAGAGCTTTAGTAAGTTGGCCCAGAAATTCTTATCCGTTGAAACCCCGCCGCTCGCCGGCTTAGCCGCATGAGCATGACCGACTACGACAACGACCAGGCCTACCACCGCCCCGTAATGCTGGCCCAGTGCCTGGCCGCCATGGACCTGCAGCCCGACGGCCGCTACGTCGACGTGACCTTCGGTGGAGGCGGCCACTCGGCCCGCATCCTCGAAAAGCTGACCACCGGCCATCTCTACAGCTTTGACCAGGATGCCGACGCGGAGGCCGAAGCGGTCAAGCTGGCCCGCCCGCAGTTCACATTCGTGAAAGCTAATTTCCGGGATTTGTTCGCTGAATTGCAGCAGCTTGGCGCTTTGCCGGTGGATGCACTGCTGGCCGACCTCGGCGTGAGCTCGCACCAGTTCGATACGCCCGAGCGCGGCTTCTCGACCCGGTTCGACGGTCCGCTCGACATGCGCATGGACCCCGACGGCCCGCTAACGGCCGCCGATATCCTCAACGATTACAAGGAAGCCGACCTGCACCGCATTTTCGGGATGTACGGCGAGGTGACTAATGCCCGCACGCTGGCCGCTACGGTGGGTGCAGCCCGGCGCGGCCGCCGCCTCGAAACCATTGCCGAACTCAAAGCCGCTATTCAGCCCTGCACGCCGCGCGGCAAGGAGAACAAGTACCTGGCCCAGGTTTTCCAAGCGCTGCGCATCGAGGTGAACCAGGAAATGCAGGCTTTGCAGGAAATGCTGCTGCAAACCGCCGACGTGCTGCGCCCCGGCGGCCGGCTGGTGGTGATGAGCTACCACTCGCTGGAAGACCGGCTGGTGAAAAACTTCATTGGCAAAGGCAAATTTTTCGGCACGGTCGAAAAAGACTTCTTCGGCAATGAGAGCAAGCCCTTTGAGGCCGTGAACCGCAAGCCCGAAGAAGCCGACCCGGAAGAAGTGGCGCTGAACAGCCGCGCCCGAAGTGCTAAATTGCGGGTTGCAATCCGAAATTAACCCCTGCCGATGGCCGCCAACACGCTCCGTCCCACCGATGCCCCGCGCCGCGCCAACGTGCCGCGCCCGGTTGCCGCGCCCGAGCCGGAGGTAGCGCCCGCGCCCCCCGTGGCCGAGTACGTGGCGCCCGAACCGGAACCCGCCCCGCGCCCCAAACGCGAGAAAGTGCGCCGTGAGCCCGCGCCCGAAACCGGCCCGCGCAGCTCGTGGAGCCTGTTTTCGCTGCTCGACCGCGCCACGAGCGTCGACGGGCTGTTCCGTGAGGGGCTGCCGGTGCGCTTCCTGCCGCATCTGCTGTTCGTGATGCTGCTGGTGCTGCTTTACATCGGCAACACGCATTACGGCAACCGCATGAACCGCAATATCCAGCGCCTCAAGCAGGAAACCGAGGATTTGCGGGCCGACTATACCACGCTGAAATCGGACTATATGGAGGCCAGCAAGCAGAGCGAGGTGGCCCGCAAAGTTGCCGCTATCGGCTTGGTAGAAAGCTCCTCGCCGCCCTTCCGCATTACCGTCCCGGCTGGCCACCTCGATGCGGCTGAGCTGGAACTGATGCCCGTGCTTACGGCCGATACCCTGGCCGCCCGCGCCGACCGCGACTCGACCGCCGCCCTGCGCGCCGACCAACTGGCCGGCCGCAAGCACCCTGCCGATGGCACTGACGTGGACAGCGGCCCCGAAATCATTGCCCCGCCCCAGGCACTGGAAGGTGACTCGGTGCCGATGGCTCCCGCTTCGGGCCGAGCAACTGCTGCGCCGCGAACTGCGAAAGCGACTCCAGCCAAACGCACGCAAAGTAAGCCCAACAATAAGAGTAAGGTACAAAAGAGTACAAGCGCGCAAAAGAAACAATCGCCAGGAAAGCAGGCCGTTAAAGCACGTACGCGATGAAAGGGAGCGTTAAAAAGTCGATAGTGACGCGGGTGCGGCTGGCCTTTCTGGGGGTGGCCGTGTTTTCGAGCGCCATTTTCTGGAAGGCCACCAAGATTCAGTTTCAGGAAGGTGCTAAGTGGCGTGCTTTAGAGCAGGAGCGACGCATTAGCTACCAGTCGGTGCCGGCCACGCGGGGCAACATCTACTCAGATAACGAGAGTATTATGGCCACTTCGCTGCCGTTTTACCGCGTGGCCTGGGACCCGGGCGTGGTGGAAGATGGCGTGTTTCGGGCTGGGATTGACTCACTGGCGATTCATTTGGCGCACTTCTTCGGCGACCGCAGCGTGCAGGAATACAAGCGGCGGCTGGTGAACGCGCACACGGCCAAGCAGCGCTATATCCGGCTCAACTCGCGGCAAATCAATTTTCAGGAGAAGAAGCTGATGGCGACCTGGCCGGTGTTCCGTGAGAAACGCAACCGGGGCGGGGCCATTTTTGAGAAGGTGGACAAGCGCTTCCGGCCGTTTGGGGGGCTGGCGCAGCGCACCATCGGCTTTGTGAACGAGGACCACCACGGCGCGGGCCTGGAGTACACCTTTGAACAGAGCCTAGCCGGCAAAGCGGGCGAGGCGCTGTTTGAACGCGTGCCGGGCGGCATCAAGCCCGTATATGACGGCACCGAAATAAAGCCCCTGCCGGGCTACGACGTGAAAACCACGCTCGACATCAACCTGCAGGATGTGGCCGAAAATGCCCTCTATAAGTCGCTGGTAGATAACAATGCCCAGTACGGCTGCGTGATTCTGATGGAAGTGGCGACCGGCGAAATCAAGGCCGTGGCCAACCTGGGCAAGGCTTCAGACGACACCTATAAGGAAGACTACAACTACGCCTTCGCCGACCAGGGCCGGACGGAGCCGGGCTCCACGTTCAAGCTCGCCTCGATGATGGCCTTGTTTGAGGCGCACCCCGAGCTGACCCTGGACGACATGGTGGACACCGGCAACGGCCGCATGTACGTGGGCGGGGCCGTGAAATCGGACTCGCACGGCTACGGCCGCATCACGGTGCAGCAGGTGTTTGAGAAGTCGAGCAACATCGGCGTGGCCAAGCTGGTCGATAAGTACTTTTCCGGCAACCCTACGGAGTATACGGATTACCTGAAGAAATTCGGCCTCGACAAGCCGCTGGGCTTCCAGATGACCGGCGAGGCGTTGCCCTATGTGAAGGACACTAAAGACCGCAGCTGGAGCCGCACCTCGCTCACCACCATGAGCATCGGCTACGAGCTGAAGCTGGCGCCGCTGCAAACGCTGGCCCTCTACAATGCCGTGGCCAACGGCGGTGTGAAGGTGCAGCCCATGATTGTGCGCGAAATCAAGCAGGCCGACCAGGTGCTGCAGCACAACGAAACCAAGGTATTGAACCCCAAAATCTGCTCCGAGGCCACGCTGGCCAAGGTGAAGTCGATGATGGAAGGGGTGGTGACGGCCGGCACGGCCCGCAGCATCCGGCCCAAGGACTACAGCATTGCCGGCAAAACCGGTACGGCCTGGAAGTTCAAGAACGGCCAGTATACCCGCACGTATTCGACCAGCTTCTGCGGCTACTTCCCGGCCGATAAGCCCAAGTACAGCTGCATCGTGGTAGTGGATTCGCCCCGCAACGGCCGCATCTACGGGGCCGACGTGGCCGCGCCGGTGTTCCGCGAGGTGGCCGACAAGTGCATGGCCCGCGACTTGCTGAGCCAGCGCCCGCTGCTGGCCAAGGCCCGCTTGAACAAGAGCCACGTGCCGCTGGTGCGCGCCGGCATGAACGACGAGCTGGCCCTCGTATGCCAGAAACTGGGCCTGGTGGGCAACACCCAGGCCACTGGCGGCGAGGAGTGGGTGCGCGGCGCTTCCGACACCGCCTTCCACGCTCGCACCGTGGCGTTGGTTGTGAACCCGGTGCGTCCCAACCGCGTGCCGCTGGCCCGCGGCCTGAGCCTGCGCGATGCCCTGTTCCTGCTCGAAAACCGGGGCCTGCACGTGCGGGCCGTGGGTTCGGGCCGGGTGCGCGAGCAGTCGCTGGCCCCCGGCGCGCCCATCAAGCGCGGCGACCTGATTACGCTGACCCTTGAAGAATCCGGCCCGCGCATTGCCGCGCCCGTGGCCCTGCCCGAGCCCGAGCATACCGACCTCGCCGAAAACAAGCTCTTGGTGCCGGTGGATATGGAGCCTGCCAAAGCCCGCAAGTCGTTCGCCGATGGCGAAAAGGCCCACGTGCAAGCCGCCGTGGCCGAACGCTCAGCCGGCGTGAAGCCGAACGCCAAGCCTGCTAAACCCACGGCCAAGCCGGCCGCCTCACCAGCAGCCAAATCCGCAGCTGCGGGTGCCGCTAAAGCCGCTGATAAATCGAAGGAAGCTAAACGGCAGCCCGCTTCAGATAAAAACGCCAAAAAGCCTGCGCCGGCCAAGCCCAACGTGCGCCGCGCTTAAATCAGTTAAAAGTGAAGAGTTAAAAGTTAAAAGCACGAAACGCCTCAACTCTTAACTCATAACTTTTAACTCTTAACTCACCCCATGATTTCCCTGCCGCTCTTCTCCCTGCTCACCGACGTGAACGTGCTCGCCCAGCACGGGCCCACCGACGTGCCCATCACCGGCCTTACGCTCGACTCGCGCGAGGCCGGGCCGGGCGTGGCCTTCTGTGCCATGCGCGGCACCGCTACCGATGGCCACAAGTTTATCGAAGGTGCCGTGGAAAAAGGGCTGGCCGCGGTCATCTGCGAAGAGCTGCCGGCGGTACTGAACCCCGCCACGGCCTACGTCCTGGTAGCCGACTCGGGCGAGGCGCTGGGGCACATGGCGGCGGCGTTTCATGGGCACCCGTCGCGCCAGCTCACGCTGGTGGGCGTGACCGGTACCAACGGCAAAACCACCTGCGTCACACTGCTGCACAAGCTGCTGCGCGAGCTGGGCTACCATGCCGGTCTGCTGAGCACGGTGCAGAACCAGATTGACGAGGAAGTCATTCCGAGCACCCACACTACGCCCGACGCCATCCGCCTGAACGCGCTGCTGGCCCGCATGGTGGCCGCCGGCTGCACCCACGCCTGCATGGAGGTGAGCAGCCACGCCGTGGCCCAGCACCGCATCACCGGCCTGCGCTTCGCCGGGGGCGTGTTCACCAACCTCACCCACGACCACCTCGACTACCACGGCACGTTCGACAACTATCTGAAGGCCAAAAAAGCTTTCTTCGATCAGCTGCCCAAAACCGCCTTCGCCCTCACCAACGCCGACGACAAGCGCGGCCCGGTGATGCTGCAGAACACCGTGGCCCGCCGCGCTGCCTACTCGCTGCGCGGGGCCGCCGATTTCCGCGCCAAGCTGGTGGCGAATGAAGTCCATGGCCTGCACCTCGAAATTGAGGGCCGCGAAATCATTTTCCGCCTCATCGGGGTGTTCAACGCCTACAACCTGCTGGCCGTGTACGGCGCGGCCGTGCTGCTGGGGGAGGACCCCACCGAGGTCCTGACCATCCTCTCGGGCCTGACCACCGCGCCCGGCCGCTTCGAGCCGGTGGTGTCGGGCTCGCAAAGCATCACGGGCATCATCGACTACGCCCACACGCCCGACGCGCTCGAAAACGTGCTGCAGACCCTGCACGAAATCCGCCAGCCCAGCCAGCACATCATCACGGTGGTGGGCTGCGGCGGCAACCGCGACGCGGCCAAGCGCCCCATCATGGCCAACCTGGCCGCCCGACTTTCCAACCAGGTCATCCTCACTTCCGACAACCCCCGCTTCGAGGACCCCGCCGAAATTCTGGCCCAGATGCAGGCCGGCGTCACCGCGCCCGATTCGGCCAAAGTCCAGACCGTGCCCGACCGCCGCGCGGCCATCGAAGCCGCCGTGCGCCTGGCCGGCCCGCACGACATTGTGCTGGTGGCCGGCAAGGGCCACGAGAATTATCAGGAAATTCGCGGCGTGAAAGCGCCCTTCGACGACAAGCTGGTGCTTGCCGAAATTTTTGCTGAATTGAATAAATAGAACCGTCATGCAGAGCGCAGCAAAGCATCTTTACCGCGCAACGCAATCCATTTGATTGAATTACTGACTGCGGGCAAGATGCTTCGCTACGCTCTGCATGACGTTCTAAACCTTCCCGAATGCTTTATTACCTCTTCCGTTACCTGCACGAACATTTCCATCTGGCGGGCACCGGCGTGTTTCAGTACACCACGTTCCGCGCCGGCCTAGCGGTGGTCATTTCCCTACTCATCGCCCAGACGTTCGGGCACCGCCTCATTCGCCTGCTGCAGCGCAAGCAGGTGGGCGAGAGCATCCGCGACCTCGGCCTGCAGGGCCAGAACGAGAAGAAAGGTACCCCCACCATGGGCGGCCTCATCATCATCCTGGCCATTCTGGTGCCGGTGATTTTGCTGGCCCGCCTGCGCAACATCTACATCATCCTCATGATTTTGAGCACGGTGTGGCTGGGCCTGATTGGTTTCTTGGACGACTACATCAAGGTATTCCGCAAGAACAAGGAGGGGCTGAGCGGCCGGTTCAAGGTGCTGGGGCAGGTGGGCCTGGGCATCACGGTAGGCTGGGTGCTGTTCTACAGCAATGAAATCACGGTGCGCGAGTACCTACTGCCCAACGGCACGTTCTCGGCCGTTGATGCCAGTAAGGTGTTCAAAGACGTGCACCTGATGATTACCACGGTGCCGTTTATGAAGAACAACGAGCTGAACTACGGCGACCTGTTTGCCACGGCCGGTACGTTTTTCAACGGCCTCTACGGCTTCCTCTACATCCCCATCGTCATCTTCCTGATTACGGCCGTGAGCAACGGCGCCAACATCACCGACGGCCTCGACGGGCTGGCGGCCGGCACTTCAGCCATCATCGGCGTCACGCTGGCCATCTTCGCCTTTGTGAGTGGTAACGCCTTGTTGGCTGATTACCTGGATGTCATGTTCATTCCCGACTCGGGTGAGCTGGTTATTTTCTGTACGGCTTTCGTGGGAGCTTGCATCGGCTTCCTGTGGTATAATAGCTACCCGGCGCAGGTTTTCATGGGCGACACGGGCTCACTGGCGCTGGGCGGCATCATCGCCGTGCTGGCCCTCATCGTGCGCAAAGAGCTGCTGATTCCAGTGCTTTGCGGGGTGTTTCTGATTGAAAACCTGTCGGTTATTGTGCAGGTGAGCTACTTCAAGTACACCCGCAAGAAGTACGGCGAGGGCCGCCGCCTGCTGCGCATGTCGCCGCTGCACCACCACTACCAGAAGCTGGGCTACCACGAATCCAAAATCGTGTCGCGCTTCTGGATTGTCGGCATCATGCTGGCTGTCATCACCCTGGTTACCCTGAAACTGCGCTAAGCATGAACATTGTCATCCTCGGAGCGGCCGAAAGCGGCGTGGGCGCGGCCCTGCTGGCCCAGGCCAAAGGGCACACGGTTTTCGTGTCGGACCGCGGCCCCATTCAGGCCGACTACAAGCAGCAACTTGCCACCGCCGGCATAGAATTCGAGGAAAGCCAGCACTCGCTGGATAAAATCCTAGCGGCTGATGAGGTGGTGAAAAGCCCTGGCATCCCCGAGAAGGCCCCGGTAATTCAGGCCCTGCGTGAGAAGAATATTCCGGTTATCTCTGAAATTGAGTTCGCCGGCCGCTACACCCGTGCCAAGTGCATCTGCATCACTGGCACCAACGGCAAAACCACCACCACGCTCCTCATTTACCACCTGCTGAAGGAAGCCGACCTGAACGTGGGCCTGGCCGGCAACGTGGGCTTCTCGCTCGCCGAGCAGGTGATTGAAGACAAGTTCGACTACTTCGTGGTGGAGCTGAGCAGCTTCCAGCTCGACGACACGCACGACTTTCAGCCCTGGATTGCCGTGTTGCTCAACATCACGCCCGACCACCTCGACCGTTACGGCTATTCGCTCGAAAGCTACGCCCAGGCCAAGCTGCGCATCACCCGCAACCTCGACGGCAACGGCGCTTTCATTTACAACGCCGACGACGAGGTGACGGGTAAGTATTTCCAGTCGGCCTTTCTGCAAACGCGCCAACTGCCGTTCAGCCTGCACCACCGGCGCGACGTGCATTTGGCTGGCTACTACGTATCCGAAGATGTGCTCTGCACCAATCTGGCCCCCGGCATCAACGAGGAGGGAGGGGTAGAAGTGAACACCGCCAACTCGCCCCTCATCGGCCAGCACAACCGCCAGAACACGCTGGCCGCCGTACTCGCCGCCCGCGTGGCCGGCCTCGAAACCGCGCAGATTGAAGCCGCCCTGGCCACCTTTCAGAACGCCGACCACCGCCTGCAGCTGGTGGGCGAAATCAACGGCGCGCGCTACATCAACGACAGCAAGGCCACCAACGTGGAGGCCGCCTGGTACGCCCTCGACGGCATCCACCAGCCCATCGTCTGGATTGCCGGCGGCACCGACAAGGGCAACGACTACAGCAGCCTGCTCAACCTGGCCGAGCACCGCGTGAAAGCCCTCATCTGCCTCGGCGTCGACAACGCCAAGCTCCGCACCGCCTTCGACCCCATCGTTTCGCACGTCGAAGAAACCCAGAGCATGGCCGATGCCGTGGCCCGCGCCAATGCCCTCGCCGCCCCCGGCGACGTGGTGCTGCTCTCGCCCTGCTGCGCCAGCTTCGACCTGTTCAAAAACTACGAAGACCGCGGCCGACAATTCGCATCGGCGGTAGAACAACTGCAAGTACCAAAATAGAACATCAACCAATAGCCCGTCATGCTGAGCGCAGTCGAAGCATCTCTACTGCGCAAGTAATTTGATTTACTGCTGCACGCGAGATGCTTCGACTGCGCTCAGCATGACGTTCTGAATAAAATAAACTCACCAGTTCACCACTCCCCATTTCACTCATGAAAGACTGGCTGCAACGCAACCTAAAGGGCGACCCCATTCTGTGGGCCATCGTGCTGCTGTTCTCCTTCATCAGCATTGCCGTGGTGTATTCGGCCACCGGCACGCTGGCCTATAAGAAGATGAACGGCAACACCGAGGCCTTCCTTTTCAAGCACAGCAGCCTGATTTTCGTGGGGCTGGGCTGTATGTGGCTGGCCCACCGCATCGATTACCGGCACTACTCGCGCCTGTCGCTCTACGCGCTGCTAGTGAGCGTGCCGCTGCTGCTGTTCACGTTTTTTATGGGTGGCGAAACCAACGGCGCCTCGCGCTGGATGACCATTCCGGTCATCAACCAGACCTTCCAGCCCTCCGACCTGGCCAAGCTGGCCCTGATTTCGCACCTGGCCAGCATGCTCAGCCGCCGCCAGCAGCACCTCGACGACTTCAAAACCACCATGCTCCCGGTGATGCTGTGGGTAGGCACCATTTGCAGCCTTATCATTCTGAGCAACGCCTCCACGGCGCTGCTGCTGTTTGCCACCTGCATGCTGCTGATGTTCATCGGCCGCGTGCCGCTCAAGCACATGGCCGTGATGGTGGGCATTTTCGTGGTGCTGGGCGGAGCTGGCCTGGCCGCCGGCCAACGCCTGGGCACGGTGATGTCGCGCGTCACCAACTTCACCGATAAAACCAAGAAAACGCCTTTTCAGCTCGAACACAGCTACATCGCAATCGCCACCGGCGGCATCGCCGGCAAGGGCCCCGGCAAAAGCACCGAGCGCAACATCCTGCCGCACCCGTATTCCGACTTCATCTACGCCGTCATCATCGAAGAATACGGCCTGCTGGGCGGGTTCGTCATACTGTTCCTGTACCTGGCCTTCCTCTATCGGGGGCTGAAAACGGTGATGAACAGCTACGGGGCTTTTGGCGGCCTGCTCTCGGCGGGCCTGAGTTTCAGCCTCGTGCTGCAAGCCTTGGTGAACATGGGCGTGGCCGTGGGCCTCGGCCCCATCACCGGCCTGCCGCTGCCGCTGCTGAGCATGGGCGGCACCTCGCTTATCTTCACCGGCATCAGCATCGGCATTATCCTGGCCGTGAGCCGCGGCGAGCGCGAAATCCGCCCCATGACCGGTGAGCCGGATGACACGGCCCGCATTCCCAGCCAGCGCGCGCAGTATGCGTAAGCTCTAGTGACCTCCGCGAAAACGTCATGCTGAGCTTGTCGAAGCATCTCTACCGCGCAACGCAATCAGTTACTATTACGGTAGAGATGCTTCGACAAGCTCAGCATGACGTTCTCTCCATTCTCCTACAATGCCCAATTCCCCACTTCGTTTTATCATCTCCGGCGGCGGCACGGGCGGGCACATTTTCCCGGCCGTAGCCATTGCCAACGAGCTGCGTCGCCGCCTGCCCGATGCCGAAATCCTCTTTGTAGGGGCTAATGGCCGTATGGAAATGACCCGCGTGCCCGATGCCGGCTACAAAATCGTGGGCCTCGACATCACCGGCCTGCAACGCCGCCTCACGCCCCAAAACCTGATGTTTCCGGTGCGTGTGTTCCGCTCGGTGCGCAAGGCCGGGAAATTGATTGAGGAATTCCGGCCCGATGCCGTGGTAGGAGTAGGGGGGTACGCGTCGGCCCCGGTGCTGCTGGCTGCCACCTCGCGCGCCATTCCTTCGCTCATTCAGGAGCAAAACTCCTACGCCGGCCTCGTGAACAAGCTCCTTGCCAAGCGCGTGAACCGGATTTGTGTGGCTTACGATGGCATGGAGAAGTTTTTCCCCGCCGATAAGCTCGTGCTTACCGGCAACCCCGTCCGCACCGAAATTTCCCGCGGCGACCGCGCCGAAGCCCTGCACTTCTTTGGCCTCGACCCGAACAAGAAAACCCTGCTGGTGGTAGGCGGCAGCCTCGGCGCCCGCACACTCAACCAAGCCACCGCCGCGGCCCTGCCGCGCCTGCGCGAAGCCGGCATTCAACTGCTCTGGCAAACCGGCAAGCTCTATTTCCCCGAAGCCCGCCAGCAAGCCGACCAGGCCGCCGGCCTCCACGCCCTCGAGTTCATCCAGCGCATGGACCTGGCCTACGCCGCCGCCGATGTCGTCATCAGCCGCGCCGGGGCGCTGTCGGTGTCCGAGCTCTGCCTCACCGGCAAGGCCAGCATCCTCGTGCCCTCGCCCAATGTGGCCGAAGACCACCAGACCAAAAATGCACTGGCGCTCGTCAGCAAAGGAGCCGCTGTGCTTATTACCGATGAGCACGCTTCTGAGCGGTTGTACGACGAAGCCCTGCGCCTCTTAAGCGACCCCGAGCGCCAGCAGCAGCTAAGCCTGCGCGTCCGCGAGCTGGCCCGGCCCGATGCAACCGTGACGATTGTGGACGAGCTGTTGAAGCTGGTGAAAAGAGTTAAAAGTTGAGAGTTAAAAGTGAAAAGCCTTTCGCGTCACTCTACCCAATTTTAACTCTCAACTTTTAACTTTTAACTGACACTTGAACCAGTTCCCCTACGTTTTCTTCCTCGGCATTGGCGGCATCGGCATGTCGGCCCTGGCCCGCTGGTTCCGTGCCAACGGCCACCAGGTGAGCGGCTACGACAAAACCGAAACGCCCCTCACCCGCGCCCTCACCGCCGAAGGCATCGCCATTCACTACGCCGATGCCGTGGAGAACATTCCGGCTGAAATCCGCGAAAACCGGGCGCAGACGCTGGTGGTGCTCACGCCCGCCATCCCGGCCGACAGCGTGGAATGGGCCTGGTTGCGGGCCGAAGGTTACGACATTCGCAAGCGTAGCCAGGTGTTGGGCGTGCTCACCCAGGGCCGCTACACCATCGCCGTAGCCGGCACCCACGGCAAAACCACCACCAGCAGCATGGTGGCCCACCTGCTGCACCACGCTGGCCACGCCGCCGGGGCCTTCCTCGGCGGCATTTCGGTAAACCTCGGTAGCAACCTGCTGCTGCCCACCACGCCCGAAGCACCCATCGTGGTCGAAGCCGACGAATACGACCGCAGCTTCCTCACGCTATTCCCCGACGTGGCCATCGTGACCAGCACCGATGCCGACCACCTCGACATCTACGGCGACCAGTCGGCCCTGATTGAGTCGTTCCGCCAGTTTGTGGCCCAGATTAAGCCCGGCGGCACGCTGCTCCTCAACCACACCGCCGATGCCAGCGTGGCCGCCGCTGTGCCGCCCGGCACCCGCGTAATCCGCTACGGCCTCACGCCCGCTCAGGGCCCCGAGCTCTACGCCGCCAACATCACCGCCGAAGGCCACCGCTTCCATTTCGACCTGCACCGCCCCGAAAGCACCGTGCTTGGCCTGGAACTTGCGGTGCCCGGCTTCCACAACGTCGAGAATATGCTGGCTGCCGCCGCCGTGGCCCAACTGCAGGGCGTAGGGGAGGAGCCACTCCGCGCTGCCGTAGCCGCCTACCGGGGTGTAAAGCGCCGCTTCGAATTCGTGGTAACTGCCCCCGACAATGTTTATTTAGATGATTACGCTCACCACCCACGCGAAATCGAAGCCTTCCTGCGTTCGGTGCGGGCGCTCTATCCGACCAAGCGGTTGCGCGTGATTTTTCAGCCCCATTTGTTCACCCGCACCCGCGACTTTGCTGCCGGCTTTTCCAGGAGCTTAAGTATTGCAGATGAGGTGTTTTTGTTGGATATTTACCCCGCCCGCGAAAAGCCGCTACCCGGCGTAACCGCCGAAATGCTACTGGCTGAAATCACCGCGCCAACCAAAGCCCTCGTGACCAAAGAACAAGCCCTCGCCGCCGCCCAAACCGACACTTCCTTCGACGTGCTGGCCACGGTAGGAGCGGGGGACATCGACACACTGGTGCCGCAGCTTAAACTGCTGCTAACTGAACGATGGAAGTAGTTAATAAACAGTTTAATGGGACGTCATGCTGAGCGCAGCTGAAGCATCTCGCGTGTGTTAGTAACCAAATTAGTAACAGTACGCGAGATGCTTCGGCTGCGCTCAGCATGACGTTCAGCATACCAACCCCCGCCCACCCCCATTTTGGAACGCACCGTTAGAAACTTACTCGTAGCTGCTGCCTGCCTGCTGGTGCTGGGCGCCCTGGGCGCTTTCGCCGCCGTGCGCCAGGCCAACCGCGCGGTCGACGCCGTGAAGGTGAACATTGCCAACGAGTTCGATAACTACTTCATCTCCGAGCGCGGCGTGACGGCCCTGCTCACCAAAGGCGGCAAAGAGCCCGTCATCGGCACGCAGCCCGAGGGGCCGCGCCTGCGCGTGCTGGAAGCCCGCCTGAAGGCCCACGCCTTCGTGCGCGACGCCCAGGTGTACCGCGACCTGGCCGGCAACCTGCACGCCGACGTGCGCCAGAACCGTCCCATCGCCCGCCTCACACACCCCGACACCCGCCTCGATACTTACGTCGACGCCGAAGGGCGCGCGCTGCCGCTTTCACCCCTGTTTACGGCCCGGGTAGCCACCGTGGCGCGGCCCGGCGGGGGCAGCCTGCCAAGTGGATTTTTCCAGGACAGCACCGGGCGGCGCTACCTGGAGTTTTTGCGCTACGTCGACGAGCATGAATTCTGGAAAGCGCAGGTTTCGGAGGTGTTTATTGAGCCCGGCGGCAAGCTCTCGTTCACGCAGCAAGTGGGAGACCAACGTATCGAATTCGGGCTCCCCGAAAATATTTCGGAGAAATTCGCCAAGCTTATGGTATTTTACCGTCAAATTCCGTCAGTTTTGGGGTGGGACACTTACCACCGCGTAAACGTCGAATATCAAAATCAGATTATTTGCGAATAGCAATTGGCTGAAAAATAGGCTTTTAAGCCCAAAAACCTCACTCCCAACCCACCGCTTTTTCACTGCTCGCCAGCACCGCATCCTATGCAACAAGACAAAATCGTCGTCGGGCTCGACATTGGTACCACAAAAATCTGCGCCCTGGTGGGCCGCAAAAACGAGTTCGGTAAACTCGAAATCCTGGGCATGGGCAAAGCCGTGTCGGAGGGTGTTTCGCGGGGCATCGTACTCAATATTGACAAGACCGTAGATGCCATTAAACGGGCCATTCGGCAGGCCGAAGAACAGTCCGGAATTAGCATTGGAGTGGTAAACGTCGGCATTGCCGGCCAGCACATCAAGAGCCTTCAGCACAACGGCAGCATCACGCGCAACTCGCACGACACCATCGGGCCGGACGACGTAGCGCGCCTCACGCAGGACATGTACCGCCTCGTGACCCAGCCCGGCTCGCAAATCATCCACGTGATGCCGCAGGACTACAAAGTGGACTACGAGGAAGGAATTTCCGACCCCGTGGGCTACGAAGGCGTGCGCCTGGAAGGCAACTTCCACATCATCACGGCCCAGAGCACGGCTATCAACAACATCAACAAATGCGTGACCAAGGCCGGCCTCGAAATCGCCGACCTGATTCTCGAGCCCCTCGCCAGCTCCATGTCCATCCTCTCGGAGGAGGAGAAGGAGGCCGGCGTAGCCCTGATTGACATTGGCGGCGGCACCACCGATTTGGCGGTGTTCAAGGATGGCATCATCCGCCACGCGGCGGTGCTGCCTTTCGGTGGCAACATCATCACGCAGGACATCAAAACCGGCTGCAACGTGGCTCCCGGCCAGGCTGAGCAGCTGAAGGTGAAGTTCGGCAAAGCCATTGCCCAGGAAGCCAGCGACTACGAAATCGTGAGCATTCCCGGCCTGCCCAACCGTCCGCCGAAGGAGGTTTCGCTGAAAAACCTGGCCTACATCATCGAGGCCCGCATGTCGGAAATCATGGAGCTGGTGTATGCCGAAATCTACCGCATGGGCCTGCACGACAAACTGTCGGCCGGCATTGTGCTCACTGGCGGCGGCTCGCAGCTGCAGAACCTGGAGCAACTCACCGAGTACATCACCGGCCTCGACACGCGCATCGGCTACCCCAACCAGCACCTCGGCAAGAGCCGCATTGAAGCGGTGAAATCGCCGATGTACGCCACCACGGTGGGCCTAGTGCTGTCGGGCTACCACTCGCTCGATGAGCGGCAGATTTCGCGCCCCAGCTACGAAGAGGAGCAGGTAGCTACGCCATCGTACTACAGCGCGCCTTACGCCGCGCCAGCCGCGGCTCCCGTAGCCCCGACTGCGCCCGCGCCGGTCGAAACGCGCGTTGCAGCTGCTGCTCCGGTAGCTCCGGCCCCCGCGCCGCAGCCCGCCAAGCCGAAGGAGCCCGGTGCCGCCAGCCGTTTCTTCAAGGACATCATCACCCGCACCAAAGGGTTGCTGATTGACGATTACGACGATAAATCTTATTAAGCCTGTTGAATTGGCGGATTGTTGAATTGGTGAATTAATTGGTCAATAGTTGGTGAAATAAATTATTTCTTGCCGGCTATTGACCAAGAGCATTTGCAGTTTGACAATTCAGCCATCCACCCGTTCAACCATTCCATTATGAATTACAAATTCGATATTCCCGCCCAGAGCAAGTCCATCATCAAGGTGATTGGGGTTGGCGGCGGTGGCTCCAATGCCGTGAAGCACATGCACAAGCAGGGCATCAAGGACGTGGAGTTTATCATCTGCAACACCGACCACCAGGCGCTGCAAAGCTCCACGGTGCCCAACAAGCTGCAAATTGGCGTTGACCTAACCGAAGGCCTCGGCGCGGGTGCCAAGCCCGAGCGCGGCCGCCAGGCGGCCATTGAGAGCAAGGAGCAAATCCGCGACCTGCTCAACCAGGGCACCAAGATGCTCTTCATCACGGCCGGCATGGGCGGCGGCACCGGCACCGGCGCGGCCCCCGTTATCGCACAGGTGGCGCAGGAGCTGGGTATCCTCACGGTAGGCATCGTGACGGCCCCGTTCATGTTCGAGGGCAAGAAAAAGCGCCAGCAGGCCGAAGAAGGCATCAAAGCCCTGAGCGAGCATTGCGACACGGTGCTGGTGATTCTCAACGACAAGCTGCCGCAGATTTACGGCAACCTGACGATGGGCGCCGCCTTCGCCAAAGCGGACACCGTGCTGACCACGGCCGCCAAGTCCATTGCCGAAATCATCACGGTAACGGCCGATGTGAACGTCGACTTTGAGGACGTGAAAACGGTGATGAAGGACAGCGGGGCCGCCGTAATGGGCAGCAGCGTGACCGAAGGCGAAAACCGCGCCCGCCGCGCCGCCGAGGAAGCCCTGAACTCGCCGCTGCTCAACAACACCGACATTCACGGCGCGCAGCGCATCCTGCTCTCCATCATGTCGGGCGTGGAGCACGAACTGGAAATGGACGAGCTGACGGAAATCACCGAGTACATCCAGGAGAAAGCCGGGCAGGACGCTGAAATGATTTTCGGCCACGGCATCGACGACAGCCTGGGCCAGAGCATCCGCGTGACGGTAATTGCCACGGGTTTTGCCCGCGACGCGCACTCCATCACCACTCCCGCAATGGGCGGCAACTCGCACGAGCCGGTAGCGGCCCCGGCCCCGGTGGCGGAAACGCCCCGGCCAGAAACTGCTCCTGCTGCGCCCGCTACTTCGGCCCCGTTTGTGCCCAGCTTCGGCACGCCGGAACCGGCCCGGGTGATGCACGATTTGAACGGCCCTTCGGCCCACAACGCGCCGCCGCTGGCCGGCATCCCGGCCAGCGCCCCGACGGAGCCCGTGCTCACGTCGAGCGCGCCCGCGCCGGTGCCGGCTGCTGGTCCGGAGGCCCACCGCCCGCGCCCGGCCATGGATGCGCAGGCGCTGGAGCGTCGCCGCCGCCTACAGGAGCTGAGCAATGGCCTGCCGCCCGAGGCCGTGAGCCAGTATGACACGCCTGCCTATCTGCGCCGCCAGGTGAAGCTGGAAAACGTGGAGCCCAGCTCGGCCCAGAACATCTCACGCTTCAACTTATCGGATGATAACGAGCTGCTGGGTGATAACAGGTTTCTGCACGACAACGTGGACTAGGTAATTGGTCGATTTTTATTAAAAAGCCTCCGCTGAAATTTCAGCGGAGGCTTTTTTATTCTGTATAATAAGCGACGAATTCGCGCAGTAGCGCATAAGCGTCCCGGAGTTCGAAGTATTTCGGACTCACACCACTGAGGGCATTGAAATGCTGCTTACGAAACAGCATTTTGGTTCTGGTAAGATGGAAGTATTGAGAGACAACCAGTACACTCCGGAAATTTAAGCTGTCTTTTAATCGGAGCGTGTTTTTTACGGCAGCGAGCGTATTATCGCCGTGGTTGTCAACAATTATTGCCGTGTCGGGCACACCCTGTAGGACCAGGAAATCCTTCATTTTGCTGCCTTCCAAAAACCCTTCTTTTCCCAAGCCGCCGCTGACAAGCAGCTTTTTAGCCCGGCCCTTAAGATAGAGTTGGAGGCCGCATTCCAATCTCCGCTCCAGCCGGGGCGACAGTGTTCCGTCTTCGTTGACTTTGTTGCCCAGTATAACGGCTATATCGGCGGTTTTCCCTTCATCAGTTAACCCGTCAACGATGACATAAGCGGTGTGGCCGACGAACCAGACCACGAGAATTGTCAGGCTGATTTTTAGGAACCGATACAACGTGCGTGACGAAAGAAATTGCTCAGGAGCGGAGAGTAGCGGCTAGCTATTGGGTGTGGCGTAGAAATCGAAGTGCTTGTACTTCAGCATATCTTCTTTGCGCTTGATGGGAATGATTTCCGTGGTGGCAACGAAGTCGGTGAAATAGAAGAGGGAATAGCCGAGGGACTCCAGCAGGTTGAACTGCTCAAATTTTTCCTCGTCGGAGTTCTTGCCGAAGCATTCGGAGATGATGACGGGCTTGTATTTGGTGATGAGGCTGGAAATGGAGCGAATGATTTCCTTGTCGTAGCCTTCGGTATCGATTTTGATGAGCTTGAGCTTCGGGAGAAAATCGGGGTATTCCTTTTCCAGAAAAGACTCCAGATTTACGCCTTTGATTTTCGTGCTGAGGGAGTATTTACCGTGCTTGTTATTCGGCGTTTTGGAGATGCCGCCGTTGTTGAACGAGGCTTCGGAGGAGTTGTAGTAGAACTCGTCGTCTTGCTCGGAGATGGCGAGGTTGTGCGCGCCGATTCGGACCAGCTCGGGGTTGAGCGTGGCGTTGCGTTGCAGGATTTCGAAGACGTAAGGGTTGGGGTCGAAGCCGAGGGTGAGGCCGGTGGGGCCGGTGGCCAGGGCCATTTGCACGGTGGTGTGGCCGATGTTGGCTCCGATGTCGATAGCGAAGTCGCCGGGATGGAGGAATTTCTTGAAAAAGTCGACCGTCTCCTTGGTGAATACCTTCTTTTCAACCAGCGGATTTTCCCAGTTGGCAAACTGCACCTGCCCGTTGCCGATGCCGGGGATGGCAAACGTATCGAGCACCATGGGGTGCTTTTGGGTGATGCGGCGGGCCATTTTCCGCTTGAAGGAATTGATGAGGTAGTTGAGCATAGCTTGAAAGGCTGGTCGGTGAAAGCCGGAATTACGAGGTGCAAACTTACGAATAGCGCAGCCGGTCCTTCACGCGGTTCAGCGGCGCTTCGAGCCAGGCCCAGGAGGCGGCGGCGAGCAGCAGCAGCAGGGGCGTGAGCAGCAGCACCGTGGGCAGCGGGCTCAGCCACAACTGGCGGGTGGCAGCAGCGGAGAATACGTGGTACACAGCCCGCTGGTAGAACACCACTAGCAGCAAATGGTAGAGGTAGCAGCCATAGCTGCGCAGGCCCACCCATTGCAGCACCGGGTGTTGCAGCAGGCGGGCGCTGCCAGTGGCGGCCGGTCCGGCTAGTTGCACGGCCCAGTTGAGCGTGACGACCGAAGCCAGCCCGCCGACGGTGGTGGAAATCAGCAGCCAGATATTGTGCAGATTAGCTACTTCCAGCAAGCCCCAGATACCGGCCCAGGCGGCCCAGGCCAACAGCACCCAGCGGCCGCGTGCTAATTGACGCACCCAGGGCTGCGGCTCGATGATGCGCAGCACGCCGCCGAGGGCAAACATATCGAGGCAGGCGGGCAGCAGCACAAAGGTGAGCGTGGGCGTGATGTGCAGGCTCCACCAGATGCGGAACAGGACGCTGGCGGCCACCACGGTCAGCAGCGCGCTCACGCGGCGGCCCAGCAGGCCCAGCAGCAGCGGCCAGATCAGGTAGAACTGCTCATCGACGGCCATAGTCCAGTAGTGGCCCACGCCTTCGCCCCAGTGGCCCAGGCGGTAGAACAGCAGGTTGGAAACCGGCAGGATGAACCAGCCGGGGTACTCGCGCAAGGTAGCCAGCGGCAGCAGCGCGCCCAGGGCCAGCGCCAGGTAATAAGGCGGCAGAATGCGCAGCATGCGCCGCTGGTAGAAAGTGCCCAGCCGGCTGAGCCAGCGCCCGGGCGCGCCGGGATGCACCTGCTGCTTCCAGACGATGCCGGAGATGAGATAGCCGCTGAGCACGAAGAACGGAATGCGGCCCATCTCACCCAGCGGGAAGCCCGGCAGCGTCCAGTGGGCCAGTACCACCAGCCACACGCAGATGGCCCGGATGCCGTTGAGGCCGGGGCGGTAGGCGAGGAGCGCGGGGGATGTGAGCGTAGGGCTGGCAGGTGTCAAAACAGAACGTCATGCTGAGCGCAGCCGAAGCATCTCTACCGCGCAAGTAATCCAATTGATTGGGGTTAGTATTGCGGTAGAGATGCTTCGGCTGCGCTTAGCATGACGTTCCTCCGGGACAATTGCCCTCGACCTAGCCCACCGTGTGGTACACGGCCTGCACGTCCTCGTCGTCTTCGAACTTCTCGATGATGGTCATGATTTCGTCGAGCTGCTCGTCGGTGAGCGACACGGTGGTGTTGGGCACGCGCTGCAGGTTCACGCTCACCACGTGGCGGCCCTGGGCTTCGAGGGCCTTTTGCATCTGGCCGAAGTCGGTGAAGGCGGTTTCGACCACGATGAACTTGTGCTCGGCGCCGTGCTCGTCCTCCTCGGTGGTTTCGTACACGTCTTCGGCCCCGAAATCAATCAGCTCCAGCTCCAGCTCGTCGCGGTCGAGGCCCTCGGCGGCCAGCTTGAACACGCCCTTGCGGGTGAAGGTATAGTCGCTGCTGCCGGCGGTGCCGAGCGTGCCCTCGTTGCGGTTGAAGATGAGGCGCACGTTGGATACGGTGCGGGTGGGGTTGTCGGTAGCGGTTTCGATGACGACGGCCACGCCGTGGGGCAGGTAGCCTTCGTACACCACTTCGGCGTAATCCTTTTCTTCCTTGCTGCTGGCACGCTTCACGGCGGCTTCCACGCGGTCCTTGGGCATGTTCACGCCCTTGGCGTTTTGCATGGCGGCACGCAGGCGGGCATTGGTGTCGGGGTTGGGGCCGTTTTCCTTCACGGCCATCACGATTTCCTTGCCGATGCGGGTAAAGTCTTTCGACATTTTATCCCACCGCTTCATTTTGCGGCCTTTTCTGAATTCAAACGCGCGTCCCATTTAGGTCAATTAACAAGTAACAATGAGCAATTAACAATGCCGTGGCGGTGGGCTGGTGGGCCAGCCGGGCCGAAACGGGCCGCAAGTTAGCCAGCAGGCGCGGGGGTGGCAAAAATGGCCGCGTAATGCAGGCTAGCGGCGACGCTTTTTGCGGGGCGCGGGGCGGGGTGATGGGGCCGGCACGACTACCGGCGCGGCCACTGCCTCAGCCGGCGCGGCTTCGAGCTCATACACGCCCTGATTGCCGGCGGGGTAGCCCAGAATGGTGAGCGTGAGGTGGCGGCCGGTGGAATCGAGGCGCGCGGTGCCGCGCTGCACATCGGGGCCCTTCTGGTCGCGGAAGGCGAAGCGGATGCTGTCGCCGGCCAGCGCATAGGTGCCGTCCTGGCTGAAGGAGACGGTGCGGGTGCCCAGCGCTAGGGTCAGGCGCTTGGCGTAGGTGCCATCGGGGCGCAGCAGGAGGGTGCCGCCCACACCGCGCACGGCGGTGGGCTCGTTGGGGCTTTCGGCATCGAACACGGTGTAGCCGGTGTAGCGGTAGTGGCCGATGAGACGGAGCGGGGCCGGAGCTTGAACCGCTGTTGAGGTTGGCACCTGGGCGGCAGCCTGCCCGATGGCTACTGAGAGCAGCCCCAGCAGCAAAGCAGCGTTACGAACGAAGACCATAGACGGGATTGTCGGTGAACAGGGCGGGCTTGAGGCAAAACCGTACCACCTTTGCAGAGCCGGGTCCGGGCGCAAAAGTCGGCAGCCCCGGCCTAACTATTACGCTTTGCTAATGCCCGTTTTTCTCCGCGACCTCATTCGCCCCGCCGCCGAGCTGCCAGTAGCCGACGTCTGCCTCGTGGGCCTACCGCTCGATTTTGGCACCGTGCTCGAAGGCGGCCGCGCCGGGGCCGTGCACGCGCCCAATGCTATCCGGCGCGAGCTGCGCCGCTACCACAAAACCTACAACCTCGAGCACAACCTCAGCCTCGAAAACCTGCGCATTGCCGAAGCCGGCAACCTAAATCTGCGCCACACCGACCACGCCCGCAACCACGCCCACATTCGGGAGCAGCTGGCGGCGCTGCTGCGGCAGTACCCGCGCGTGGTGGTGCTGGGCGGCTCGCACGACGGCACCTACTCCACCGTGCGCGGGCTGTACGACGCCACCGGCGGGCAGCCGGTGGGCGGCCTCAACTTCGACGCGCACGCCGATGTGAAGGACAAGCCCGGCCTTATCAGCAGCGGCACGCCATTTGGCAAGCTGCTGCGCGAGGGCTTTCTGGCCGGGCCGCGCTTCTCGGAAATCGGCCTGCATTCCAACCTCAACACCTGCGAGGATATTGACTTCCTGCACCAGCAGCAGGCCACCATTGTGCCGCTGGCCCACGTGCAGAAAGACGGCATGGCGCTCTACGCCAGCCGGGCGCTAAGCCGCGCCACCAAGGAAGGCCCCGCCTTCGTGAGCTTCGATATTGATGGCTGTGCCGAGGCTTACGCGCCGGCCGTGTCGGCTCCCAGCGCCGATGGTTTCACGCCGCGCCAGGCCGTGGAGGCCGCTTTTCTGGCCGGACAAAACGAGGCGGTCCGGCTGTTCGAAATCGTGGAGCTGAACCCGCTCTACGACCGCGACAACCAGACTGCCCGCTTAGCCGCTACCATCATCACTGCTTATTTGACAGGAGTAGCCGGGAGCATGTAGAGACGCGACACTTCGCGTCTCGGCGTTGAACAGCTCGCGCCTGAGACTGGCGTGCGGACGCCGAGACGCGAAGTATCGCGTCTCTACAACCGCTCAATTAACTACCTACGCCACCTCGGTATAGCGGAGGAGTGGGCGAGGGGTATCGCCCGGCTTTCTGCGCTGCCTTGGCGGCTTTTTTATAGGCTTTCGATTTCCGGTGTTTGCGTCGGCCGCCGGTGAGCAGCCAGGCCGCGCCCGCCGCCAGCAGGCCGCCGCCGATGATGGCCAACTGCATGGGCAGCGGGTCTTTCGGGGCCGGCGGCAGGTATTCGACCCCGCTGGCATCGGTGCGGGCGGGCTCGTGCACGTAGCGGCCGTGGGCCGGAATGGGGTAGTTGTCGGCCAGGTGGTGCAGGCCGGCGGCAGCTTCCGGGCCGATGATGACCGGGCCGTGGCCGCAGCCAATGGCTTTGGGTTCGAGCGCGGCCAGGGTTTGGACGGACTTCCGCGCGGCCTCCCAGTCGTAGTTGAAGGGCGTGCCGGCGCGGCTGATGTCGGCCTTGCCTACCAGAATGGCTGGCACCGAGTCGTGGTTAGTAGTGGCGAAGGCATCGGCACCAATGAGCACGCGGTCGGCTTCGCGGAAAAAGGCAATTTGACCGGGCGCGTGGCCGGGCACGTGGAACCAGCGCCAGTTCATGAGGAAGGGCGTGCTGGGGTCGTCGGCATCGAGGGCCTGCACCCGGTCCTCCAGGTTGGGCAGCTGCGTGGGGAAAAAGCGGCTCATGAAAGCCAGCGAGCCGCCCACGGTGGGGTCGCGCGGCGGGTAAAGGGCCTGGCCGGTTACGTAGGGCAGCTCCAGAGGGTGTACGATGACGGGCACATTCCAATGGTCGGCCAGCTCTTTGGTCGAGCCCAGGTGGTCGAGGTGGCCGTGGGTGAGGATGATGGCCTCGGGGTGGGAGCCGGGGTAAAACAGCTCGTCGGCGGCGGCCAGGATGGTTTTCATGCTGCCCGGCAGGCCGGTATCAATCAATACCCACTCGCCGGGCGTGCCGGTTTCGACGAAATAAACATTGACAAAGCGCTGAATGCGCAACTGGGTGACGCCAGCGGCTACGGTATCCATAAGGCTTAGGGGATTTGGTGAGGGTGGGGAAGTCGGCTGGGAGGGAATACGGGAAAGGGGCGGGGGAGTGTTCCAAAAAAATATTTGGCCGGCCCGGTAACGAATCGACCCGAAGCCGGTAACCCCTTCGCCGCCACTTAGTGGGCAACCGGCACCGGCTGGCGCGCAACTGCTCTTTTACTTCTTCAACCTCACTTTTTACTCTCATGAAAACCCTGCTTTCTGCACTCGCCGTACTGGCCGCCTCGCTCGGGGCCAGCGCCCAAACCACCACCGAACCCAAATTCGAAACCACCTGCAGCAACAGCTCGTGGGGCCGCGGCGATAAGTCGATGGAGCAGTTCTGCGAAACCCGCGACCTGACCATGCCCGCTACCAACGGCCAGACCCTGACCGTGGACGGCGGTCCGAACGGCGGCATCACGGTGCGCGGCTGGGACGGGCCCAACGTCCGCATCCGGGCCAAGGTGCAGACCTGGGCCGCCAGCGAAGCCGCCGCCGCTACCCGCGCCCATCGCATCAGCATCGCCACGCAGGGCAACACGCTGCGCGCTTCCGACCCCGAAAAAGAGCAGAACTGGAGCGTGAGCTACGAAATTTTCGTGCCCCGCACCACTGCCCTGGCTCTGAACACCACCAACGGCGGCATCCACATCGAAAACGTGCAGGCCGCCATCCGCTTCGAAACCACCAACGGCGGCGTGAGCCTGGCCAACCTGGGCGGCAGCGTGAAGGGCGAAACCACCAACGGCGGCCTCAACATCAACCTCAGCGGCAGCCAGTGGCAGGGCCAGGGCCTCGACGTGAGCACCACCAACGGCGGCATTCACTGGAAGCTGCCCCGCACGTACTCGGCCCGCCTCGTGACGAGCACCAACATGGGCGGCATCCGCACCGATTTGCCGGTGACGAAAACGGGCATGTTCCGCAAGGAAGTGGAGGCCAACCTGGGCCAGGGCGGCGCCGTGGTGAAGGCCGTGACCACCAACGGCGGCATCAGCGTGGACCAGACGCGGGATTAGCGGGCGGCTGCTCTCTGTATTGAAGGACTGACAAGGAATAATAGCGTCCGTCATGCCGAGCGCAGCGAAGCATCTTTACCTCAATACTAATCCTTTCGATTGGATTGCGTTGTGCGGTAAAGATGCTTCGCTGCGCTCGGCATGACGGCCATTTTCGTTTGGCGCAGCGTCATACCGCCGCTGCCGCATCAGCAGCCGCAGCTGAAATCGGGGTAATCGGCGTAGAGCGGCGCGGGCGTGTCGTCGAGGCGGATGATATGGTCGAGCCGGATTTCCTCGCCCGATTTCAGCCGCATAAATTCCACCTTGTCGCGAATGAACAGGGTGTCAATCATGCCCGAGCCCAGGCAAAGCTGGCGCAGGTCGTTGAAATACTGCAGGTGGACGCGCCGGCGCTGGGTGGCGGCGGCTTCGAGGCGGTCGTAGAAATGACAGTCGATGGGCGTGTATTCGGAGGGCATGGGATGATGACAACTGTACTGCGGTATTCGTTTATTTGTCGGAAATCCTTTTCTATGAAATCCTTTCCTGTATTCTGTCTTTGCGTTGGTATGAGCTTCTACTCGCAGCTTGCCACTGCCCAAACCAAGGTAGCGGCCCAACACAGTAGCAGCGCTACCATGCGCATACCTGTGAGTCTTCCGCTGTATGCCACCCTAAATAAGTTGCCGCAACGGCTGTCTGCCGACGATTCGCTGGCCCGGCTGCTCTACGCCCGCAACCGGGTTCGGACGGTGACGGTGTTGGGCCCGGAAACTCCGTTTGGCCCCGACACTATTGAACATTTTGAACTGGACCGGCGGGGTAATAAAATCCGGATTGACCAGGCCCACGGTGGCCAAAGCCGGTTGCAACGCTTCGACAAGCACGGTAATTTTGTTGAACTGGTTCTGACCGCCGCGCGCTCTTTCCCTATCAGCACGCGGGTGGTCTACGACCCTCGAACGAAAGTAAATACCTCCTACGTCACCGTTGGTTTGGGCGAGCCTGTGCTGTGGCAGCAGGCGCAAGAGTTTCGAAAAGCGGACACTGCCTCCACGGAAGCGGTGTTTAAGCCGGTAATCGGGCTGGAAACCAAAGGCGCAAGCCGGTTTTTGTCCCGCAGCTACCCGACGGGCCGCGATACGCTGCGGATAGAGTTTATGGGCTTTGATGCGGCCGACCAGCTCATCGATTTCTCGGCAATGTACCGCGTTCAGCGGCAAAAGCTGGTAGTAGAAAACGGGTTTATTGACTTTGGAAAACTGCCCGCCCAGGAGCTGTGGCGAATCAGCCGCACCCAGCGTGGGCGCTACGTTCCCAACACGCGCAATGTATACGACCGGCAAGGGCGGCTGCTCCAAATGGTTAATACATGGGAGCCCACGCCGGCGCAGAAGCCTGTCTCCACCAACAACGACAACGCAACGACCACCATGCGAAGCGACCGACCATTTTCTGGCCGAACCGTTCAGTATACGTATGGGCCGGATGGCAAACTCCTGCGGACGGAAGACGCGCATCAGCTATTCCCGGGCGCTACTGTAGATGCGCGCCTGATGGTGCCAATTGTTACCGATTTTGAATACGCCCCCAACGGCTTGCTCCTTCGTAAATCCGATAATCGTTCTAACGGAAAGCGGGCTACCTATGAAGTGAAATACACCTACTTCTGAGCGGTTAAATAGCTGTAGCGAAGTTTGTAGCAACGCGGAGCGGAATAGAAATTGAATTTCCTGGGGCGTAAGAATAAAAAAAGTCTGAGCGACGAGATGGGTTGTTAAGCCGATGGGCTTTGCCCGGTTGTGGGGCATCGGGAGCGTATTTGATGGTGCTTCGCGCTACATTTTCCTAACTTCGCCGCACCACCCAAACCGCCCACCCAATGAATTCCACCACCGACCAGACCGCCGAGCTTAACCTCGAAGCCAACTCCCTCTCCACGGCCCCCGGCGCGCCCACGCCCAAGCCCGACGGCAAGCGCCCGATGTTCTACGAGTTTAAGCCCGAAGAAACCGTGAAGGCCAAGCACGGCACCGAATTGCGCTGCAAAACCTGGGAGGCCGAAGCTGCCCTGCGCATGCTGGAAAACAACCTCGACCCCGCCGTCTCGCTGGTGTATGATGAGCTGATTGTGTACGGCGGGGCCGGCCGCGCCGCCCGCAACTGGAAGGAATATCAGACCATTGTCAAAACCCTGAAGGAGCTGGAAGCCGACGAAACCATGCTGGTGCAGAGCGGCAAGGCCGTGGGCGTGCTCAAAACCTGGCCCCACGCCCCCCGCGTCCTCATCGCCAACAGCAACATCGTGCCCGCCTGGAGCACCCAGGAATACTTCGACGAACTCGACAAAATGGGCCTGATGATGTACGGCCAGATGACGGCCGGTTCCTGGATTTACATTGCCACCCAGGGCATTCTGCAGGGTACCTATGAGACGTTTGCCGCGATGGCGGATAAGCATTTTGATGGCAGCCTGCGCGGCACCATCACCGTCACGGCTGGCCTGGGCGGCATGAGCGGCGCGCAGCCCCTGGCCGTGACCATGAACGACGGCGTCTGTCTAGTCATTGAGCCGATTGATGAGCGGGTGAAGCAAAAAGTGCGCGAAGGCTACGTGGACGAGCAGGCTCGCGACCTGGGCCACGCCCTGGAGCTGTGTGAGCGCGCCAAAGCCGATGGCAAAGGCTGGTCGGTGGGCCTCACCGGGAACGCCGCCACGGTGCTGCCGCGCCTGCTGGAGTTGGGCTTCCAGCCCGAAATCGTGACCGACCAAACCTCGGCCCACGACCTGATGGACTACATTCCCGAAGGCGAGATAGGGGAGGTGCTGGCCTTGAAAACGGCTAACCCCGAGGAGTTCAAACGCCAGGCCCTGGCGTCCATTGTGAAGCACGTGGAGGCCATTCTGGAGATGCAGCGGCGCGGCACTATTGCCGTGGACTACGGCAACAACCTGCGCGGCCAGGCCGAAAAAGGAGGCCTGAACGTGCGCGACGAAAACGGCCAGTTCCTGTATCCCGGCTTCGTGCCCGGCTACATCCGTCCGCTGTTTTGCGAAGGCAAAGGCCCCTTCCGCTGGGCGGCCCTCAGCGGCGACCCGGCCGACATCCTGCGCATCGACCGCGCCCTGCTCGAAACCTTCCCCGACAACAAGCTCCTGGCCCGCTGGATTGAGAAGGCCCAAGCCAAAGTGCCCTTCATCGGCCTGCCGGCGCGGGTGTGCTGGCTGGGCTACGGCGAGCGGGAGAAGTTTGGCCTCGTCATCAACGACCTCGTGGCGCGGGGCGAAGTGTCGGCCCCCATCGTCATCGGCCGCGACCACCTCGACTGCGGCTCGGTGGCCTCGCCCAACCGCGAAACCGAAGGCATGAAGGACGGCTCCGACGCCGTGGCCGACTGGCCCCTGCTCAACGCCCTGGCCAACTGCGCCAGCGGCGCCGACTGGGTGAGCCTGCACAACGGCGGTGGCGTGGGCATCGGCAACAGCACCCACTCCGGCATGGTCATCGTAGCGACAGGAACCCCCGAAAAAGCCGAGCGCCTGCGCCGCGTCCTCACCACCGACCCCGGCATGGGCATCTTCCGCCACGCCGACGCCGGCTACGAGCTGGCCCAGGACGTGGCCCGCGAGCGCGGCGCCAAGATTCCGGGGCTGCGGTAGGAGCGGGCAGAGCCTAGAATCGCCAAGAAAAATGAACGTCATGCTGAGCGTAGCCGAAGCAGCTCTACCGCAAAAGCAAAATTGATTACTTGCGCGGTAGAGCTGCTTCGGCTGCGCTCAGCATGACGTTCACGTCAACAATTAACTACCCCCAACCGCTAATGAAAATCCTTTCCCGGCTAGCCCCCGTCTTCCTCGGCTTGGCTGCCTGCCAAAGCAACCCTACCACGCCGGCCACCCCCAGCGCGGCCCCCGCCACAACCAGCACAACAGCCTCTACACCTCTGCCAGCCGCCCCAAAGGCACCCGCCAACCCCGAGTACGCCGACGCCGCTACGTTCAGCATCAGCGGCCTGCCCGATAGCCAGCTGACCACCAAGGAGTTCACCCGCCAACTGGGCCGCCCCGATAGCATCGCCAAAGGAGCCGTAGAATGCGGCAGCCGCCTGGCCAACATTCCAATGGATGCACCCGACGGCGACTCCTGGTATTATGGCAAAACGATGTATGAGGTGAGCGGCACCCAGGCCGTTCTGTGCAGCTTCGACGTGACGACGGGCCGGTTTAAGGCCCGGCTCGGCAAGCTGGTGCTCGATAAAAATACTACGCTGGAAGCCGTGCGCCGCCTCTACCCGGAATCGGCCAAACAGGCCGACGAGCCAGCCGGCCCCGGCCGGACGGGTGAGGTCATGAGCCTGCCGTTTATCTTCAAAGGTGAGGGGTGGATGAATCCTTAAACCTGCTGTTCCAGAACGGCCGGTTGCAGGAGGTGGAGCTTTTCAGCCCCTGCTAGCGCTGGGCGAGAAAAACTGCACTGCCGAAAGCAGCTGATTGCCAGCTTGCCTCAATGGCTTGCCCCGGAAGCTAGCCGTCGAAAAAAGCAAACGCACGTACGAGACTGTTTAGCTACCTGCGGCAGCAATTCGCCGCCGCTCCACACGCTAAACATTCACACCATGAACATTGGAATCATCGGCGCCGGCCACATCGGCAGCGCCCTTGCCGTGCGGCTCGTCAGCCTCGGCCACTCGGTTAAAATCGCCAACTCGCGCGGCCCCGAAACCCTGGGCGACGTGGCCCAGAAAACCGGCGCGACGCCCGTTACGGCCGAGGAAGCGGCCAAGCACGGCGACATCGTCGTGGTCACCATCCCGCTGAAGAACATCCCCGACCTGCCCAAAGACCTGTTCGCCGGGGTGCCCGCCAGCGTGCCCGTCATCGACACGAGCAATTACTACCCCATGCTGCGCGACGGCAAAATCGCCGAGCTCGAAACCGGTGACCTCACCGAAAGCGAGTGGGTGCAGCAGCACCTGGGCCGCCCGGTGGTGAAGGTGTTCAACAACATCTACGCCGACCACCTGCAGAACAAAGGCGTGGCCGCCGGCACGCCCGGCCGCATCTCGCTGCCCGTGGCCGGCGACGATGCCGCCGCCAAGCAGAAAGTAATGGCCCTGGTAGAAGAGCTGGGCTTCGACGCTGTCGACGACGGCACCCTGCACGAGTCGTGGCGCCAGCAGCCCGGCACCCCGTCCTACGGCGCCGATATGCCCGCCGACAAGCTGCGCGAGCACTTCGCCAGCCTGGGCAGCCAGCGCACCGAGGCCCAGCACGCCGAGTACCTGGCTAACCACGCCAAAACGGAAGCAGCTATGGCCGCCCAAGGCATCCAGCTGAAATAGCTCGCTGCTAAAAACTGCCAAACCGAAAACGCCAGGCCGCACGGCCTGGCGTTTTTTTGTGCCCTCTGCGGTAGCGCCGGCCGCTGGCAGCCGCTTTTCGCAGCTCCGGCCCGCCTGCCGCCCGCTCCCAGTAGCGGCTTCTTGAGAAACTGGAGTAGCTTAGGGCTGCATTAGTTTCAGTAGCGAGGGAGTGAATTCACTGGGTAAAAAACCAAGTTATGCGAATTTTAGCAACGGTCTTATTATTCTGTATATCCGCTTGTTCAAGCCATGAATCTAAAATTCCGATGGGTTTCATTCAGCGGCGTGTTATTTTTAACCAAGATAGGTATCATCCTTTTCCGCATTGCGTACTTAAATTAATAGTGCCAACTGAATACGATACTTTATTGACTTGGATTGATAGGTCAGATAATATCGGCTCGGACATTGCAAAGTACCGGTTTACCAATTCGAAAGGATGTTTAATTCGGGAAAGCGGTTTTTTCAAAAAGGAGGATGGTTTTTGTAAGGATACATTGGATAGATTAACGATAGCGGCCCAGCAAATTTATGGTGATGGTCTGTGGACGGTAGAAGGATTAGATGAAATAGCTCGCAAGATTGATAAACGGGATAGCATCATCTGTAAAACAAAATCGTTGTGGCGAGAAAAAAAGATTGAAAGGATAAACGGGCTTCAGTTCGTGATTAGTAGCCGTAGAGGACCGGGACATCTGTTCTGCGAACCGTATGAACAATTGGGCGCACGTACTGAATTTGTGCAAGGCGGCAAACGGTGGAATCTATCTTTCGCATTTGAGTGTAAAAATAAAGACAGTCGAAATTTTAGAAAACGCGCCTACACCATTTTGCAATCAATTCAGATTGATACATTGGTGAATAATTAACGGATTTTCTCTAATCTACTCATGCTCCCCCTCACCGCCCACCGCCCCGCCCTTGCTGCCCTGTGCCGCCGGCACCACGTGCAGCGCTTGGCCGCCTTCGGCTCCGTGCTCACGCCTGCTTTCGGGCCGGCGAGTGATGTGGATTTCGTGGCCGCCTTCGAGCCCATGCCCGTGGAGGACTACGCCGATAATTACCTGGCTCTCAAATTCGCATTAGAGCAGGAGTTGCAGCGCCCCGTCGATTTACTGGAAGCGCAGGCGTTGCGCAATCCCTATTTCCGCGCCCAGGTGGAGGCCACGCAGCAGGTTATTTATGAACGTTGATATCCGCGCCTGCCTCTACGATGTGCAGCAGGCCATTCTTGAAATCGAAAGCTTCTTCGCGGGCCAGCCCATGCTGTTTGCCGCCTACCAGGCCGACGTGCGGACCCGACGCGCTACCGAGCGCAATCTCGAAATCATGGGCGAAGCCGTGGGGCGCATCCTCAAAGCCGACCCCACGTTTCAGCTCTCTAATGCCCGCCAGATTATCGCCACCCGCAACCGCATCATCCACGGCTACGATACCGTTTCCGATGAGATGGTTTGGGGCATCGTGGTGCGCCATCTGCCGCTGCTGAAACAGGAAGTTGACCAGCTACTGGAAGGCTAATAGCGCAATAACTGCGCTGGCTGATAGCTAAACGAAAATCCTTTATTTGAATCCCAATGTTTTTACTCGTCACTTTCGCAAAAGGCAGCCTGCTTTAGGTATCAACCTAAAGTCCCATGAAACGAGTTAAGCAACTCAAGAAAGCCTACGGCACTGTGATGAACGGCACACTTGTCGATTTTCCGGCCAAAATATCAAACGTGCAGTTGGCCCGCACCATCCACTGCAAGCAGGAATGCACTTATTGCTTTCCCCACGGTTGGGAAACTCATAACTCCACCGTTGTCAACCGGCAAAGAAGCTGGAAGCGCTTTCGGCATACGCAATGGAATGGTTAAAAAAACAATCGGCTGCTCCTAATTATTGGGGCGGCCGGTTGTTTTTTAACGCGTCCTTATTCGCTGGTCGTTTCAGTTTTGTATAACCGACCTTCGCCCCATGAAGCCTTGCCCTACGCTGCTACTCGCCGGGGCCTTACTGCTGAGCGCCGGCCCTGCCGCCCGCGCCCAGCAGGCCCCCTCGCCCTACACCACCCGCTTCGCCGTGGAGGCCCCCCTCACGGCCGGGCTGCTGGGCCTGAGCGGCACCGGACTGCTGCTGGTGCAGCACAAGCGCACCGCCACCGACGCCGACCTGGCCGCCCTCGACCGCGCCAATATCCCGGCCCTCGACCGGTTTTCGGCGGGCCGGTTCAGCCCCCGGGCCCAGCTCATCAGCGACGGCTTTTGCTACGGCACGCTGGCGCTGGTGCCCGCGCTGCTGGCCTTTCAGCCCAACGTGCACGGCCGCTACGGGCAGGTGGCCGGCCTCTACCTCGAAACCCTGAGCAGCACCGCCGCCCTCTTCACCCTCACCGTGGGCACCGTGTACCGCTACCGGCCCTACCTCTACGGCCCCGAAGGCGGCGAGCTGCGCCACGGCCCGGTGGCCACCGACTCGTTTTTCGGCGGACACACCGCCCACACGGCCACCGCCACCTTCTTCGCCGCTCAGGTTTTCCACGATTTCAACCCCGGCTCCCCGGCCCAGCCCTACGTGTGGGGCGCGGCCGCCGCCGTGCCCGCCGTGGTGGCCTACTTCCGCATCCGGGCCGGCAAGCACTTCCTCACCGACAACCTCGTGGGCTATGCCGTGGGGGCCACCGTGGGCATCATGGTGCCCCGCCTGCACCGCGACCCCGCCACCGCGTTCGACCCCGCCACCGTGCCCCCGCAGCGCTTCCTCGATTCGGCCGTGGGCGTGGGGGTCGGGGCGGCGGTGGGCCTCACGGCGCTGCACTTTTATAAAAAGCTGCACGGCACGGGTGTGTCGCTGGTACCCGTGCAGGGCCTGAACCTGAACGGCTACGCCTACGGCGGCGTGCGATTGGTAAGGGCGCTGTAGAGATGAGCCGCCGCATGAACGACCCCAATACGATGACGGAAATCTATAAAAACCTGCCCTGGATGTACAGTCTGCTGAAAGATGAGCCAGCGGGTGTTTACTACCTGCGGGTCGTCTGCGGCTCCAGTTACCTGTACGAAGTGTACCTGCGCCTCACTGAAGCAGAGGTAGTGGTATTTCTGCCTGCCGTTGCGGCCGGGCAGCCCGATACCCTGACGGAGTTGGCCAAACAGGTGATGTACCACGGCGGGCAAGGCATTCCGGGCCGCGAATACCGGCGCGAAGCGCGGCCCGAACCGCCGCAATCGTAACCGGAAAACCACCCCCGGCACCGCGCGAAAATTATGGTAGCTGGTTAACCATTGATACGACCAACCGCGTAAGCCGGAGCTTAGGGAAACGCCGTCCCGCGCCGTGCCCCGACAGTAGCTGACCATTATGCAAGAACAAATCCGCCTCACCGAAGCCCGCACCAATACCACCCACTGGAAGCAGTTCGGCCCCTACCTCACCGAACGCCAGTGGGGCACCGTGCGCGAAGACTACTCGGCCCACGGCGACGCCTGGAACTACATCAGCCACGACATGGCCCGCGCCTACGCCTACCGCTGGGGCGAAGAAGGCTTAGGAGGAATCTCCGATGATAAGCAGTTGCTGTGCTTCGCCGTCGGCCTCTGGAACGGCCGCGACAACCAGCTCAAGGAGCGCCTCTTCGGCCTCACCAACCCCGAAGGCAACCACGGCGAAGACGTGAAGGAGCAGTACTATTACCTCGACAGCACCCCCACGCACTCCTACATGCGGATGCTGTACAAGTACCCGCAGGCCGCTTTCCCCTACGACGAGCTGCGCGCCCAAAACGCCCAACGTACCCGCCTGGAGCCCGAATTTGAGCTGTTCGACACCGGCGTTTTCGCCGAAAGCCGCTACTTTGACGTCTTCATCGAATACGCCAAAGCCGGCCCGCAGGACCTGCTCATCCAGCTCACCATCCACAACCGCGGCCCCGAAGCCGCGCCGCTCACGGTGCTGCCGCAGCTCTGGTTTCGCAACACCTGGACGCTGGGCTACGACGACCACCGCCCCGAAATCCAGCGCACGCAACCCGATGCGATGGCCGCCGAGCACCGCGACCTGGGCCGCTACCAGCTCTACTGCGACCAGCCCGCCGGGCTGCTGTTCTGCGAAAACGAAACCAGCCCCACGCTCTTCGGCAAAAAGCGCAAGAAGAAAAACAAGGCCGGCCGTTACTTCAAGGATGGCATCAACGAGTACATCGTGGAAGGCCAGACCACGGCCGTGAACCCCGCCCAGCGCGGCACCAAAGCCGCCGCCCGCTACCAATTCACCATTGAGCCCGGCCAGCCCCAGACCGTGCGCCTGCGCCTCAGCCAGCCCGAACACGCCGCGCCGTTTGCCGATTTCGACCAGCTTTTCCAGGCCCGCCGCCAGGATGCCGACGAGTTCTACGACTGCATTCAGGAGGGCCTCGCCAGCCCCGATGCCCGCAACGTGCAGCGCCAGGCCTTCGCCGGCATGCTCTGGAGCAAGCAGTTCTATTACTACGACGTGAGCCAGTGGCTCGACGGCGACCCCGGCCGCCCCGCGCCGCCGGCCAAGCGCCTCACCGGCCGCAACCACGCCTGGCGGCACCTGCACAACGCCGACATCGTCTCGATGCCTGACAAGTGGGAATACCCCTGGTACGCAGCCTGGGATTTGGCCTTCCACTGCCTGCCTTTGGCGATGGTCGACAGCACGTTTGCCAAGCAGCAGCTGCGCCTGCTGTGCCAGGACGGCTACCTGCACCCCAACGGCCAGATGCCCGCCTACGAGTGGCATTTCAGCGACGTGAATGCGCCCGTGCACGCCTGGGCCACCTGGCGCGTGTACCAGATGGACCGCAAGCTGCACGACGGCCGCGGCGACACCGAATTCCTCGAAGCCGTGTTCCAGAAACTGGTGATGACCTTCACCTGGTGGGTGAACCGCAAGGACCGCGACGAGCGCAACATCTTCGAGGGCGGCTTCCTGGGCATGGACAACATCGGCGTGTTCGACCGTAGCTCGCCGCTGCCCACCGGCGGCAAAATAGAGCAGTCCGACGGCACCTCCTGGATGGCCATGTTCGCCCTCAACCTCATGCGTATGGCGCTGGAGCTGGCCCAAACCACGCCCGTGTACCAGGAAATGGCTAGCAAGTTCTTCGAGCACTTCCTCTACATTGCCGAGGCCATGACGCGCGGGGGAGGTGGCAAATTCAACCTCTGGGACGAGCAGGACCAGTTCTACTATGACGTCCTCCACGCCCCCGACGACTCGCGCACCCGCCTGCGCATCCGCAGCATGGTGGGCCTGATTCCACTGTTTGCCGTCGAAGTCATCGACGATGAGCTGCTGGACACCGTGCCCGAGTTCTACGCCCGCGCCGTGGCCCTCATCCAGCGCCGCCCGCTGCTGGCCGAGCTGGTGAGCCGCTGGCAGGAGCCCGGCCACAGCACCCGCCACCTCATGAGCCTGATGCGCCGCAGCCGCCTGCGCAGCGTCCTCACCCGCATGCTCGACGAAACCGAATTCCTCTCCGATTACGGCATCCGCTCGCTCTCGCGCTACCACCTCGACAATCCCTACTGGTACCACATGGGCGAGAAGGACAGCTTCTCGGTGAGCTACGTGGCCGGTGAGGCCGAGTCCGACATGTTCGGCGGTAACTCCAACTGGCGCGGCCCGGTGTGGTTCCCGGTCAATTACCTGATAATCGAGTCACTCCAGCGCTTCCACAGCTACTACGGCGACTCGTTTACCATCGAGTACCCCACCGGCTCGGGCCAGCAGCACACGCTGGCGCAGGTGGCCGATGCCCTCTCGGCCCGCCTCGCCCGCCTGTTTCTCAAGGATGAGAACGGCCGCCGCCCCGCCCACGGCACCACCGAAATTCACCAGACCGACGAGCATTTTCGCGACAACCTGCTCTTCCACGAATACTTTCACGGCGACGACGGCCACGGCCTCGGCGCCAGCCACCAAACCGGCTGGACCGGCTTGGTGGTGCGCCTGCTGCAAAAAGCGGGAGCGAAGTAGGAGGGAGGAAGAGGCTGTCATGCCGAGCGCAGCCGAAGCATCTCGCGTGCTATAGTAATTCAATCGTTGAACGAAGAAATTACTATAGCACGCGAGATGCCTCGGCTGCGCTCGGCATGACGTTCTGCGGCCTCGTTATGTAGCAGATATTTGCGCCGTGAAGTCCTCCATCCTCCTCGGCCTGGCGCTGCTGCTAGCGAGCTGTGCCAACAGCTCCCGCCGTGCCGCGCCCACTGCTCAAAACGCGCCCGTCGCACCGACTGAAATGGTGACGGAGCAATGGGCATTGTTCGATTCGGCGCGGCAGCGGGCCGTTCCCGTGTTGCTGTACCGGCCGGCGCGCAGCCACTCGAAGCTGCAGCTGAAACCCGCTATTCTCAGCCACGGCTACGGTGGACACAATACCGACTACACCTTCATCGCCCAAACCTTGGTGGCGCACGGCTATTTCGTGGCCAGCATCCAGCACGAGTTACCGACGGATGCGCCCATGCCCACCGTGGGCAACGTGCGCGAAGTGCGCCGGCCTTTCTGGGAGCGCGGCGGGCAAAATATCCTGTTCGTGCGGCAGGCGCTACAGCGGAAGTACCCCGGTGTTGATTTCAACGACTTGCTGCTGGTGGGCCACTCCAACGGTGGCGACACGGCCATGCTGTTCGCCGCGGAGCACCCGGCGCTGGTGGCGCGGATGATTTCGCTCGACAGCCGCCGCATGCCTTTTCCGCGCGCCCCGCGGCCGCGGATTCTGTCACTGCGCTCCGCCGACCAGGTGGCCGACCCCGGTGTGCTGCCCACCCCCGCCGAACAGGCGCAGTTCGGCATCACCATCGTGCAGCTCACCACTACCATCCACAACGATATGTGGGACGGCGCGACCGCCAGCCAGAAGCAGGAAATGAGTGCCGCCATTGCCCGTTTTCTGGGATAGTAGCCTGGGGACCAACCCACTAACGAACCTACAGCTTCTCGCCGCAGCGCCAGCAAAACTCGGCTTCGGGCCGGTGGCCGTCGGCCTGGCACACGTGGCAGACCACTTGCTTGTAGGCCGGTGCGGGCGGGGCGGCGGGCGCAGCCGGCATGGCCATCTGGGCCGATACAATGCCCGTGGGCACGGCAATGATGGCGTAGCCCATTATCATCAGGACCGAGGCCAGTGTTTGGCCCAAAAAAGTAACGGGCGAAATGTCGCCGTAGCCCACCGTGGTCAGCGTCACAATGGCCCAGTAAATGCTCTTCGGAATGCTGGTAAAGCCGTTCTGGCCGCCCTCGACCACGTACATCAACGTGCCCACCACCACGGCCAGCGACACCACCGCGGCCAGAAACACCAGGATTTTGAAGCGGCTGGCCTTGAGCGCGTTCACAATGAACTCGCCCTCGCCCACGAAGCGGCCCAGCTTGAAAATGCGAAACACCCGCAGCAGCCGCAGCGTCCGAATCACCATCAGGTAGCGGCTGCCGGCCAGCAGCAGCGTGGCCAGCGTGGGCACAATGGCCAGGAAGTCGATGATGCCCAGCAGGCTGAGCGCGTAGGCCAGCGGGCGGCGCACCACCAGCAGCCGCATCAGGTACTCGATGATGAACAGGCCGGTGAAAAACCACTCCACGGCCCGCAGAAAATGGCCGTACTCGGCCGCGATGCTGCGCACGCTTTCCAGCATCACGGCCAGCACACTCAGCACAATAGCGGCCAGCAGCCCAATGTCGAAGGCGCGCCCGGCGGGCGTATCCGATTCGAAAATGATGCTGTAAGCTTTTTGCTGCCAGCGGGCAGCGTCGTCGCGGGGGCGGATATCCATGAGCAAAAGTGGGCCAGGCAGGGGCCGCGATAGTGCTTACGTAGCCACGGCGTGGCGGGCGCCTGCGCGGGCCAACAATTGGGTGGTGGCGCTAACTGCCTGGCTTAGGGAAGTAGGGCCCGCCCGATGGCCTCGTTTAGCCGCGCGGTGTTGTCGGTGTATTCCTGGTCGTAGGTGAAGCGGCCCTGGCGGTCGATGACGGCCGTGGTGGGGTAGCCCAGCACGCCAAATTGCTGGGCCACGTCGCTCATCTCGGGCAGCACCGCGAAGCCAAAATCGCCGCGCGTGGCCAGAAACTTGCGCAGCGCCTCGGGCTTGTCGCGCGCCAGCGACACGAACACTACGTCGGGGTTGTCGTGGTAGGTGGCCGTGAGCTTCTTGAAGTTCGGCATTTCCTCGATGCAGTACGGGCAGCGGATAAACCAGAAATTCACCACCACCACTTTGCCCCGCAGCGCCGCCAGCGTCAGCGCCTGGCCCGTGCGCACATCCACGCCGCTGAAGGCGGGCGCGGCCGTGCCGAACGTGCGCGCCGGGGCCAGGGCCTGGGTGCGGACGGCATCGGGCGTGTCGGCTTTGCGCAGCGAAATCGAGGTGAAGGCGCGGCCCTGGGATTGGTAGTCGTACACGGCAAACTGGCCGGTGCGCAGCTTGGCCTTGAACTCGTCTTTGGAGATAACGTGGCCGTCCACGTCCTTAAACACGGTGGCTTTGGTGACTTTGGCTCGTTGGGCGGCGGCGGGCAGCGCGGCCAGCAGCAGAGCCGCCCACAGGTAGGTTCGCATCATGCGAGGCAAGTTGGGAAGAAACCGGGAAACCAGCAGCGCGCCGGCCCGTCGCAAAACGCCGGCGAGAAACCGGAAGACATAGTCCCGCCAGGAAACAGCATCACCAGCTCCCGCTGCTGCCCCCGCCCCCAAAACTGCCGCCCCCGAAGCTGCTGGAGCTACTGCCTGATGAGGACGAACCGCTGCTCGACGAGCTGCTGAGCGTGGAGCGCGTGCGCGGCCCCGAGCTGCTGCCCGACAAGCCCACCTTGAAGAACATGACGTACATCACGCCCAGGCCCAGGGGCACCAGCGTGAGCAATATCAGCCACACCCACCACGGCTGCGCCGACCACGGGGCCGGGTGCGGCGTGAGGGGCGAAAACGCGCCCGCCGCCCGGTGAATAATCACGTCGATTCCGTGGTCGAGCCCTTCGTAGTAGCGTTTCAGCTTGAAATCGGGCTGAAACTGCTGCTGAATGATGAGGCCGGTTACGTAGTCCGGCACCCGCTCCTCCATCCCGTAGCCCGTCTGGATGGCCAATCGGCGGTCGTCGACGGCCACCAGAATCACGATGCCGTTGTTGCGGCCCTGCTGGCCCACGCCCCAGGCTTCGCCCAGCTGCTGGGCGTAGTCGGCCACTTCGTAGGGTGCCACCGTCTTCAGCAGCACCACCGCAATCTGGGTCGTGGTCGAGTCGTTGTAGGCCTGCAGCTTCTGCTCCAGGGCCAGGCGCTGCTCCACCGTAAGCACGCCGGCCAGGTCGTTCACGAAGCGCGCCGGGTTGGGGCGCAGGGGCAGCGCGGCGGGCGGCACAGTGGCGTGCGCCACGGCCGTCGCCAACAAAACTATCAGCCAAAAAAGACTGAGCCGCCCCCACAAAAGCCTTTGCATGCAACTGCCGGTTTGAAGTTAAACGCTTCACGGCATACGTACTCGCGGCCCAACTGTTGAGCCTGGCCAGCAAGGCGCGGGCACCAAATGCCGCGGCCCGGCCCGTACTTGTGCCGCATGAGCAAATACTTTTTCCTGCTGCCCGTCGCAATTATCGTGGGCCTGGGCGGCTTCGCGGCTTTCTGGTGCCTGATTGTGAAGCTGCTGTCGCTGGCCGGCTGGCAGCGGTTGGCGCAGTACCAAGTGCCCGCGCCGCTGCCGGGGCCGCGCACGTCGCTGGGCTGGGCGCAGCTGAACGGCGTGCGCTACCAGAGCGTCATCCGGGCCGGCACCCAGGCCGAGGGGCTGGCGCTGGAAGCCTTTTTCCTGTTTCAGGTGGGCCACCCGCCTCTGCTGATTCCGTGGGCGGCCATTGGCCCGGTGCTCACCGAAAAAGCCTTCTGGAGCACGTATTACAGCACCACCATTCGCACCGATGGCGGCAGCGTCAGCTTCCGGTTTGCCAACGACCGGCTGGCCCAGGAGCTGCAGGCGTTGCCACTGGCCGGCCGTTAGCCGCGGGTGCGCGGTGCCTTTGCGGGCTCCGGCAAGGCGCGCAGCGCAGCCAGGGCCTCCTCGGTTTCCTGGCGGTATTTGCGGGCCTCGCGGGCGTTGTCGTCGTCGCGGTCGGTTTCGCGGTTGGGCACCGGAATGCCGTTGGCAAAGTAGCTCAGCAGCGCCCGGCGCAGGGGAGGAGTAAGGTTTTTGAACTTGCGCCGGTGCAGCTGGCGCAGCAGCTCGCCGTAGGTGCGGTCGGCCAGCACGTAGGCGGTGGGCTGGGTGGGCGCGCCGGTGTCGAGGTTGGTGTCGGCCAGCTTCAGGGTGTGGGTGGTATCGGCCGGCTGCTCCTGCACCAGGGTGCAATACCGGGCCACCGAAGCCTGGTAGCTGCGGTGGAACTGGATAGCGCCCGGCACATCGGGCAGGGTGAAGGCATAAGGCTTGAGGGGGCCGATTTTGGGCAGCACCTTCAGCACGCCCGCCATCAGGCGCGCTCCGAAACCGGGCCGCTCGTAGTCGTGCCCAAACTCGCGGCGGTACTCGCGGCGGTTGTTGTGGTAGAGCGAGTCGCCGCGCCGGGCGCGCGGGCTCAGGTCCCGGATTTCGTCGTGCTTGTGGTGCCAGGCCGCCCGGGCTGCCGCCGGCAGCAGCTGGTTTACGGCGAAGCGGAACATGGCCACGCTGGCATCCACGCTGAAGAAAATCTGCTTCATCTCGATGCCGTAGGTTTCGCGAAAGGCACGCTCCATCACCGGCTTGCTCACCCGAAAGCCGATGGATTTGTGGTACTCCTGGCTGCGGTAGCGCCCGGCGGCCACCTGCACCACATCGAAGGAAAATTCCATTTCGGTGTGCCGCACCCGCGACTGCTCGTACGTCACCACCGGCCCGAATTTGGCTTTCAAATCGGGGTATACCGTCGGAATAATGATATTGGTGCCCTCGGGGTGGCCGGTGTTGTCGGCCGCGTAGTGGGCCAGCGCACCCAGGGCAAAGGCGTACTCGTTGCGGTTGCGGGCCTGGCGCAGCAGGTTGCGCACAAAGTCGCCGGCCCGCACGTAGTGCGTGAGGTTGGTGAAGAGCGTGGAGCCCAGCGGGTAGTAGCCCATGTCCTGCAAAATGGCCCCGCCGTAGGCGTAGCTCTTGGCTTTGTTCATTTCGTCAGGAGTGCCGCCGGGGTAGTGGTACTGCAGGAGCGGGGCAATGCAGCTATTCCAGGTGGTATCGACGATGGCCTGGTGGGTGAGCACGGAATAAGCGGCGGCCGGCGCCGCGGGCGCGGCCAGTAGCAGCAGAAATAACAGGAAGCGGAGGGGCATAAGGGACAGGGGCGAAGCAAGCGCTTGCCTGGCAACGGGAAAAACCCGGCGGCCGTTGCCACGGACTGTTGCCAGGCGTAAAGACGAGCTTGTCGACGGCACCGGACGATGCACAATATTCCACCCGTTTTCCGTTGGAAATCGGGCCGGTACCTGATGCTGCCGGCCCCTGTTCCGGTATGAAACCTCTTGTTGTAGCAGCGCTGCTGTTCGCCGGCCTGTGCGGCTGCTCCGGGCAGCCGGCCGCCCCCGACACGTCCGCTACCAGCCCCGAAATGCCGGCCGCACCGACTGCTTTTTCGGCCCCGGCATACCGGGCCCGCCTGCACCGATTCGACCGCCGCCGCCAGCAGCTGGCCGCCCGCTACCGCCGGGCCCGCACCGCCGCCCGGCGCGCCGCCTGCCTGGGCGCGGCCCGCCAGCTGCTCCTCGCCGAGCTTGACAGCGCCATTTTTCCGGCCTGGGCGGGCACGCCGTGGTCATTCTACGGCAACAGCTGGGAGCCCCGGCGGGGCAGCATCGCCTGCGGCTACTTCGTCACGACCGCGCTCCACGATGCCGGGCTGCGCCTGCAGCGCACCGTGCTGGCCAAACAAGCCTCCGAGGTCCTCATCAAAAACCTGACTTCGGAAGCCTACATCACCCGCTACCGGGGCCTGAGCCCGGCCGATTTTGTGCGCCAGGCGCAGGCGCTGGGGCCGGGCCTGTACGTGCTGGGTCTCGATTTCCACGCCGCGTTTTTGCGGGTGCGGGCAGACGGGGCCGTCCAGATGGTGCATTCTACCATCCTGAGCCCGGGCACGGTGGTGCGCGAGGCCGCCGAAACCAGCACCGCCCTGCCGTCGAAGTACCGGGTGCTGGGCAAGGTGTCGGCCGACCCCGTGTTTCTGCGCCACTGGCTGCTGGGCGACGCGCTGGCCGTGCACGGCACCACGGTAAAAGACTAGGAAAGTGCTGGTTGGGTTTTCCGGGAAAGCGCCTACCTTGCCTGCCCTTCAACCCGTTTGCCTATGTCGCCCGCTGCTACTCTTTCCACCCCGCCCACCGGCCGCGCTGCCGTAGCCCGCGTGCAGGCCATCGACGTGGTGCGCGGCCTGGTCATGGTCATCATGGCCCTCGACCACATCCGCGAGTTCTGGAGCCCCACGCGGGTGCGGCCCGAAGACGTGGCAAATGCCTCGGCCCTGCTGTTTTTCACGCGCTGGATTACCCACTTCTGTGCGCCCACCTTCGTTTTTCTGTCGGGGTGCAGCATCTTCCTGTTGCAGCAAAAGCTGGGCAGCCGCCCGCAGTTGAGCCGGTTTCTGCTTTCGCGGGGGTTGTGGCTGGTGGTGCTCGAAGTGGTCGTTATCAATTTTATTCTGCAATGGGGCGCGTTCAACCTCATTCTGCTGCAGGTTATCTGGGCCATTGGCTGGGGCATGGTGGTGCTGGCGGGGCTGGTGTGGCTGCCGCGCGGGGTGCTGGCGGCGCTGGCCTTCCTCATCATTGCCGGGCACAACCTGCTGCCCAACATTCAGCCCGTAACGAGCGATAACGCCATCTGGGCGCTGCTGCACAACGGGCCGTTTCTGCTGCCGCTGCCGGGGCTGCCGCCGCTGCTGGTGCCGTATTCCTTCGTGCCGTGGCTGGGCCTGATGCTGGCCGGCTACGTGCTGGGGCCGTGGTTTCGGCTGCCGCTGCCCGAGCGCAACCGGCGCCTGCGCCTGGCAGGCACGGCCCTGCTCGTGCTGTTCGTGGCGCTGCGGGCCACCAATTGGTACGGCGACCCCCAGCCCTGGAGCGTGCAGCCACGCGGGCCACTGTACACCCTGCTGTCATTCCTCAACATTACCAAATATCCGCCCTCGCTACTGTTCGTCTGCCTCACGCAGGGCGTGGCGCTGTGGCTGCTGAGCGTGGCCGAAACCGCCACCGGCCCCCTCAGCCGCTGGCTGCGCACCTTCGGGAAAGTGCCGTTTTTCTATTACCTGCTGCACCTGCTGCTCATCAGCGGCGCGGCCTGGGTGTGGACGTACCTGGCCTTCGGCAAGCCGTTCAACTTCTCGTTTGCCGACCCCAAAGACTGGCCCGTCGGCTACGAACCCAGCCTGACGCGGGCCTATGTGGTATGGGCTGCGGTGATATTTATTCTCTATTGGCCCTGCCGCTGGTACCAGGGCTACAAGCAGCAGCACAGCTACTGGTGGCTGTCGTACTTGTAGCAACCAACGTAGTTCGCGAGCTGGTTTACAAACGAAAACCCCCACAAGCAGGCGCTTGTGGGGGTTTTCGTTTGCTGCTTGCGGCAGAACGCTAATACGAGACGCGGGTTTTGGTTTTCCGGGTTTTGCGGGTGCTCATGTCGGTCGAGCGCTTGCTGTCGCTTACCGCTTGGCCGGTTTTGCTGGTTGGGTCCACTGGGTTGTCGGTGGTGCCGGCGGTGTGGTTGCCCGGGGTCGTCGGCCGGTCGGGGGCCATGTTGCGGGGCGAGCTGTTCCGGTTGGTACCACTCACGGCCTGCCCGGTTTTGCTGGTCGGGTCAACCGGGTTGCTGGTGGTGCCGGCGGTGTGGTTGCCAGCCGGCGTAGCGGGAGTGGTTTGCGCCTGCGCCGTGAGGGCGAGCAGACCGGAAAGAATGAGGGTGGACAACAACGTCTTGGTCATGGCATTAAATTGAAAAGCGGATACAGGGTGGATAAGTCGTGCCCTGTTTACGGCAGGGCTGCGCAAGGGTTCTTGAATGAGCAACAGGTTTCTGAAACTGTTAATCAGAGCGTTCAACCGCCGGGGTGCGCCTGCCCGGCGCTAAGCTCAACCTTCCTCCGCGGTGCACCGTTTCATCAGCTTTTTAAGCTTGACATTACGTTTCCCCATGAAATTCATTACCACCCTTTGTCTTGCAACGGCCTTGGGCACGGCCGCTGCCCCGGCCGCTCAGGCCCAGCAAGTGGCTTCGCCCTACCACACCCGCTTCGCCGTCGATGGCCCCATCATTCTGGGCCTGGGCGCGGTTAGTGCCTACGGCCTCTACCGCGTGCAGCAAAAGAGTGGCCTGAGTGATGCGGAACTGGCCAACCTGAAAAAAGAAGACGTGCCGAGCTTCGACCGCTTCTCGGCCGGGTGGTACAGCGACCGTGCCCAGACCGCCAGCGACCTGCTCTGCTACCCCACGCTGGCCATCGCGCCCGGCCTGCTGGCCCTGAACAAGGACGTGCGCAGCCATTATGGCCAGATTCTGGGCCTCTACGTCGAAACCATGCTGGCCTCGGATGCGCTGTTTACCACCTCGGTGGGCAACATCTACCGCTACCGGCCCTATCTGTATGGCTCCGAGGGCGGCGGCGGCCGCTCGGGCAAAATCGCCACCAACTCCTTCTTCGCCGGCCACACGGCCCACACGGCCACCGCCACTTTCTTTGCCGCCAAAGTGCTGCACGATTTCAACCCCGGCTACGCGGGCGAGGGCCTCGTGTGGGGCGCGGCGGCCGTGGTGCCGGCGGCCGTGGCCTACTTCCGCATCGAGGCCGGCAAGCATTTTTTGTCTGACAACATTGTGGGCTACGTGGTGGGCACCACCATGGGCATTGCGGTGCCGCAGCTGCACAAAGTAGCTGGCCGCCACGGTGTCAGCTTCGTGCCCATGCAGGGCCTGAACGCCAACGGCTACGCCTACTCGGGCCTGCTGCTGAGCAAGCGTTTGTAGCAGCCAGTGGGCTGAGCGGCAATGGGCACCCCGAAGTTCGGCGTTGGGGTGCCCGTTTTATTTTATACCGAAGCCGAGCCCAGCAGCCGGGCTCCTTTGGCTGCGAGGTCGGCCTGCGCGGCGGCCCAGCCTTCGGGCGAGATGGCGCGGGTAGCATCGGTGACGACGGCGGTGGCGAAGCCCGCGGCCAGCGCATCGAGGGCCGAGTAGTACACGCAGTAGTCGGCGGCCAGGCCGGCTACCACCACATCGGTCACGCCCCGGCCGCGCAGGTAGTCGGCCAGGCCGGTGCTTTTGCGGTGGCCGTTGTCGAAAAATGCGCTGTAGCTATCAATTTCCGGGTTCATGCCCTTGCGGAAGATGGCCTCGATGCGCTCGGTTTGCAGGGTGGGGGCCAGGGCTGCGCCGTAGCTGGCCTGGGTGCAGTGGTCGGGCCAGAGCACCTGGGGCAGGCCGTGCAGGTCGATTTGCTCGAACTGGCTGCGGCCGGCGTGGCTGCTGGCAAAGCTTTGGTGGCCGGCCGGGTGCCAGTCCTGGGTGGCCACCACGAGGTCGAACTGCGCTTGCAGGCGGTTTACGAGCGGGATAATCTCGTCGCCGGCCGGCACGGCCAGCTGGCCGCCGGGCAAAAAGTCGTTCTGAATATCGATGAGGAGCAACGCGCGCATGGGCAGCAGGGTAGTGGCCGGCGCGGGGCCGGCAGTTAGCGTATTTCTTCTGCTAAAACCAAGTATTCGCACCAGGGTTACGTTAGCGCAGGCAATATCCGTTAAAGTCGATTTCTCATGGCCAACCTTCAGCATCAAATTGCCCTCGTTACCGGGGCCACATCCGGCATTGGCCAGGTCACGGCCACCGAACTGGCCCGAATGGGCGCGCACGTCGTCATTCTGGCCCGCAATGCGGCAAAAGCTGCCGAAGTCCAACAGGAAATCAAAGCCGCTGCCGGCCACGAGAACGTGGACGTGCTGCTGGCCGACCTTGCCGACCTCGACCAGGTGCGCCGCGCCGCCGCCGAGTTCAACGCCAGGTATCCGCGCCTCGATGTGCTGGTCAACAACGCCGGCCTGATTCTGGGGGCCGAGCGGCAGGTTTCGCCGCAGGGCTACGAGCTGGGCCTGGCCACCAACCACCTCGGGCCTTTTCTGCTCACCAGCCTGCTCTTCAATAAGCTGAAAGCCAGCCCGGCCGCCCGCGTCGTGAACGTGGCCTCGACCGTGTACCGCATGGCGCGCCCCGACTTGGCCGACCCGCAATCGACGCGCAGCTACGATGCGCTGGCCGTGTACGCCAACACCAAGCTCTTCAACATCATGTTCACGCAGGAGCTGGCCCGCCGCCTGCGGGCGCACGGCCTCGCCAACATCACGACCAATGCGCTGCACCCCGGCGTGGTGGCCAGCAGCTTCGGCAGCGGGGCCAATGGCCTGATGAGCTTCTTCGTGCAGCTGGGCCGGCCGTTCATGATTTCGGCGGCGAAAGGTGCCGAAACCAGTATTTTCCTGGCTTCCGACCCGGCCGTGGCCAGCACCAGCGGCGGTTATTTCGACAAGAAAAAAACCACGCCGGTGAAAAACTCCTTCAACACACCCGAGCATGCCCGGCAATTGTGGGCGCTCAGCGAGCAGCTGACGGATACGAAATTGCTGGATTAGGCATGGGGCGCAGGCGCGGCGGCCTTGGGGTGTAGCGCCCGCCACTCATCTTCCAGAATGCCCATTTCCACCAGGGTCCAGTAGCCGTCGCCGTGGCGCACCACGTCGCGCATGCGGCCTTCTTCCTGGAAGCCGCACTTGAGGTAGCAGTTGATGGCCGCGTGATTGAAGTCGTAGACGCCCAGGCTGATACGGTGCAGCTGCAGGTCTTCGAAGCCGATGCGCAGCAGCGCCTTCACCATGCCCTGGCAGATGCCGCGGCGGCGCTCGGTGCTGTTGCCCACCAGCACGCGGGTGATGCGTCCGGCCCGGTCGCGCTGGCTGATGCCGCCCAGCGAAATGTGGCCCACCGTGACGCCGGTTTTCGAGTCGACGGCTTTGTAGATGAACACGTTGGGGTCGTTCACATCGTTTGAGCCTTCAATGTACCAGCTCAGACCGGCCTCGGTAAGTGGGAAGGAAAACATCGACCCGCTCCACTCTTTCATCAGGCGCTCGTCGTCGACCCATTCCATGAGCTGGGTGAAATCGTCGGAAGTGAAGGGTTCGAGTTTAATCATGGGAAAACAGAAATTGGCGCGGATGAAGCTGCAAGGTAAGGGCGCAGCGCAGGTAGCGCCGGGCTTATTTCGGGCCCGCCATAACCCGGCAGGCGGCTGCATTGTTGGCTAGGCCGTATCACCTCCATTTGCCGCTTCGCATATGAACCTTGCCACCAACACTATTCTTCTCACCGGCGGCGCTTCGGGCATCGGCCTGGCGCTGGCCGTGCGCTTCCTGCGGGCCGGCAGCACCGTCATCATTGTGGGCCGCCGCGACGATAAACTGACTTTCGCCCAGCAGAATTACCCCGGCCTGGTGGTGCGCCAGTGCGACATCGCCGACCCCGCCCAGCGCCAGGAACTCGTGCTCTGGGCCACCGCCACCTACCCGAATTTGAACGTGCTGGTGAACAACGCCGGCATCCAGAACCGCATCCAGCTGGCCCACGACCACGCCACCGACTGGGAAACCCGCCGTCAGGAGCTGGTTATCAACGTCGAAGCGCCCATTCACCTCAGCACGCTGCTGGTGCCGCACTTGCGCCAGCGGCCGGGCGCGGCCATCATCAACGTGACCTCGGGCCTATCGTTCGCGCCAGCCGCCTTCGTGCCCATCTACAGTGCCACCAAAGCGGCGCTGCATTCCTTCACGCTCTCGCTGCGCCATCAGTTGAAGCCGGAAGGCATTGCCGTGCTCGAAATCGTGCCCCCGGCCGTGAATACCGACCTCGGCGGCCCGGGCCTGCACACGTTCGGAGTGAATGTGGACGAGTTTGCTGACTCCGTAATGGGCCGGCTGGCTACCGGCGAGCAGGAGGTAGGTTACGGAACTTCCGAGGTTTCGCGCCTGGCCTCGCGGGCAGAGCTGGACGAGCAGTTTCGGGTGATGAACAATCGGTAATAATCGAATAGAAATAAAAAAGAACGTCATGCTGAGCGCAGTCGAAGCATCTCTACCGTGCAAGTAATCTGATTACTGCTGCGGTAGAGATGCTTCGACTGCGCTCAGCATGACGTTCTTAATTCTAACCGACTGCTACTCCCGCCCGCGCATGGGGTACTGCGCCGGAATGCCCTGCGACTTTGCCGGCTGCTTGGCCATGTCCTGCAAAATTACCTCAATGGCTTTGGCCAGCTGCGGGTCGGCGCCGTTTTGGGTGTCGGCGGGGCGCACGTCGACTTCAATGTCGGGAGCCACGCCTTCGTTCTCGATTTCCCACTTGCCGTCGGGGCTGTACACGGCGAAGCTGGGCGATGTGACGCTGCCGCCGTCGATGAGCGGCGGGTAGCCCGAAATGCCTACCAGCCCGCCCCAGGTGCGCTTGCCGATGACGGTGCCCAGCCCGCGCCGCCGGAAAAACGCCGGCAGCGCATCACCGCCCGAACCGGCAAACTCGTTCACCAGCATCACCTTCGGCCCGTAGATGGACGAGCCGGGCGAGGTAAACGCCCGGCCCTCGCGCGGGGCCCAGTAGCTGAGCAGCGGCCGGTTCAGTAGGTCCAGGATGTAGTCGGCCACGAAGCCGCCGCCGTTGAACCGCTCGTCTACAATCACGGCCTGCTTATCGAGCTGGCTGAAGTAGTAGCGGTTGAAGAATTCGTAGCCCTCGGCGCCGGTGTTGGGCAGGTATACGTAGGCTACTTTGCCGCCGGTCATCTGGTCGACTTTGCGGCGGTTGTCCTCCACCCAGGCAATGCGGCGCAGCGTGGCCTCGTTAGCTACGGGCACCACGGTTACCTCGCGGGCGCCCTTGGTGGTGGGCTGGTCGTTCACTAGCAGTGTAATCTGCTTGCCCACGGTGTTTTCGAAGAAGCTGTACACGTTATCGGTGCCGCGCAGGGGGCGGTTGTTCACGGCCAGCAAGTAGTCGCCGGCTCGCACGCCCACGCCGGGGCCAGTGAGCGGCGCGCGCAGGCTGGGGTTGAAGCTTTCGCCGTTGAACACTTTTTTGAAGCGATACTGGCCGTTTACTACCTCGTAGTCGGCCCCGAGCAGGCCCACCGGATTGGCCGTGAGGGCCGGCATGTCGCCGCCACTCACGTAGTTGTGGCCCACCACCATTTCGCCCATCATCTCGGCAAACAGGTAGTTGAGGTCGGCCCGGTGCGCCACGTAAGGCAGGAAACCGGCGTATTTCTTCTTGGTCGCGGCCCAGTCGAGCCCGTGCATGCCGGGGTCGTAGAAGTAATCGCGCTCCAGGCGCCACACTTCGTCGAACATCTGGGCCCATTCGTGGCGCGGGTCCACGTAGGCGTCGAGTCCGGTGAGGGCCATTCTGCCATCGTTGGCCGCCGGCTTGCCGGCGGCTTCCACGATGCCGTACGCATCGCGCGGGGCCATGTAAAGCAGCTTTTTGCCGTCGGCACTCAGGGCGTAGTCGTTCACCTCGGCCAGGTACAGCTCGTTTTTGCGCTCCTTCAAATCGTAGCGGTGCAGGCGCTGGGTGGGAGCGGCCTGGGGCGCGTCGGGGCCGGCGGCCACGCTGGCGGGCATCTGCTCGAGGCAGAAGATTTTGTCGCCATCGGCCGCCTGCACGTTGCTGAGTTCACCCACCGCCGAGCCGGGCAGGGCCAGAATGCGCTGGCCCAGGCCCACGGTGTCAATCACCACTTTGGCCACCGCTTCGGGCTTTTTGGGCTTTAAATCCTTCACGGCCACCTTGGGCGCGGGGCGGTTGCCCACCGGCTTGCCCACGATAATCGAGTCGGGCTTGGTAATAGCTTCCTTTTCCTCATCACTCTGCGGCGCGAACGGCGAAGCATCGCGCTGGTTGAGCACGGCCACGTACAACGTGCGCTTGCTGTTGCGGTCGTACGACGTCATATCGAGCCAGGTGGCGCGCAGGGCCACGTCATTGCTGGCCGTGAAAAACAGGTACTTGCCGTCGCGGCTGAACGCGGGCGCGGTGGCGTCGCTGCGGCCGTCGCTCACGCGCACACGGCGGCCGCTGGGCAGGTGGTACACCCACACGGTGCGCATGTGGTTGGGCATCTGCTGGGCGTAGGCCAGCCACTGCCCGTCGGGCGACCAGGCGGGGTCGAGGGCCGGCTCACCCAGCAACGGGCCGTAGGTATCGGCCGCCACGCGGGTGGTTTTTTTCGAGCCCAGGTCGAGGTACCACAGGTTCAGTTTCTTGTCGGTGTAGGCAATTTTCCTGCTGTCCGGCGACCACAGCGGCCGGAAGTAGAACGAGTTAGGCCCCAGCGAGTAAGCCTGCGCCGGTTTCAGCCCGCGCTGGTCCTGCACCATCAGCTGGTACTCGCCCGACGCATCGGAGAGGTAGGCGATGTGCGCGCCGTCGGGGGCCCAGGCCGGGTACCGCTCGTGCGAGGTGTCGGAGTGCGTCAGGTTGCGGCTTTCGCCCTTTTTGGCGGGCACCGTGAACACGTCGCCGCGCGCCTCCACCACGGCGCGCACGCCGGTGGGCGAGATGGCCGCCCCGCGCAGCATGCCGGCCACGCTGCGGTACTGCGGCCGCAGGGCCAGCACCTCGGGCGAGATGCTGATTTTGAGGCCAGTTGTCTGGCCCGAGCCGGTGTTCAGCACGTGCAGCCGGCCGGCCTGCTCGTACACCAAATCGGTGCCCTGGCCGCTTAGCGCTTTCACGTCGTAGTCGTTGTGGCGGGTCAGCTGCTCCACTTTTTTGGTGGCCGGGTCGTACACGAACACGTTGTTGGTGCGGGCCCGGTCGCTCAGGAAATACACCTTGCCGCCCAGCCACAGCGGGCTGGTGTCGGTGGCGTTTTCGTGCGGAATCTCCTCGGTGGCCAGCGTCTGCAAATCGGTCAGCCAGATGGGGCCGGTCTGGCCACCGCGGTAGTGCTTCCAGGTGGTGGTGGCATTGGTGATGTGCGTATGAGCCAGGGTTTTGCCATCGGGCGAGTAGCTGCCTTTCTCGCCCATCAATAGCGGCAGGCGCGTGGGCAGCCCGCCGCTCATCGGCACTGTGAAAAGCTGCAACGAGCGCGCGTATGCCTCCTGCGAGCCGCTGAACAGAATGCGCTGGCCATCGGGTGTCCAGTCGCGCACCACTTCGGCCGAAGGATGCCAGGTGAGGCGGCGCGGCTGCCCACCGCTCACGGCTACCACGTACACGTCGGCGTTGCGGTCGTAGTCGCCGGTGAAGGCCAGCCACTGGCCGTCGGGCGAAAAGTGCGGGCTGGTTTCCACGCCCGGCCCCACGGTGAGGCGCTGCGGGTTCGAGCCGTCGCGGTTGGCCAGCCAGATGTCGCCGGCGTAGCTGAAGGCCAGCTTGTCGCGGCTCAGGGCCGGCTCGCGCAGCAACAGGGTTTCGGCGGGGGCGGGCGGAGCGGTTTGGGCGCGCAGGCCCAGGCTGAACAAGGAATTCAGCGCCAATAAGTAAGCGGGTTTAAGCATGGGCTTGCAGAAAAAAAGACGTGTAAAGCTAACCGAAATATCAGCCAAAGCCCGGACATTTAGCCGTTTTTCCGACTGTTAAGTCCTTATTGTTTAATTATTTCGACGTGAAACTTCAACAGCTCGTCTATCAGAGCAAATCCACCATTCCCTTTTCGGCCGAGCAGCTCGAAACCCTGCTGCGGCCCTGGCGCATGCACAACCATGCCCAGCGCATCAGCGGCCTGCTGCTATACGGCGACGATGATATCATCCAGGTCATCGAAGGCCCGGTCGAAAACGTGCACGCCCTCTACCAAACCATTGCCGCCGATGCCCGGCACTACGATGTCATCACCTTGGCCGATGGTCCAATTCCCGAACGCGCCTTCGCCGAATGGAGCATGGGGTTCAGCGCCCTCGATGAATCGCGCCGCGAGCAACTGGCCGGTTACGTTGGCCCAAACCTGGCTGGCCCCGGCACGCCCGTGCACCCCGGCCAGTGGCCCGAGCTCACCGCGTTGCTGCGCGAGTTTGCCGCGCATCAGCTGAGCTGAAAAACGGAAAAATAAAACGTCATGCAGAGCGCCTGCGAAGTATCTCGCCTGCCACCACTAATCCTTTCGATTGGATTGCGTTGTGCAGGTGAGATGCTTCTCAGGCGCTCTGCATGATGTTCTTCTAACTCCTCAAACCCCTACGCCTCCAGCCGCAGCACCGCTCGGCTGTGCTCGCGCACGGCAGCCGCCAGCGCCGGCTTATTGGCCAGCTTCTGCCCGAACGAAGGTACCAGTTGCCGGAACCGGGCCTGCCACTCAAGCGAGGCCGCCCGCTCCGGAAAGCACTTCTGCACCAGCTCCAGCATGATGGCCACGGCCGTGCTGGCGCCCGGCGAAGCGCCCAGCAGCGCGGCAATGGAGCCGTCGGCGGCCGTCACCATCTCGGTGCCAAATTCGAGTACTCCACCCTCTTTCTTATCCTTTTTGATGACCTGCACGCGCTGGCCGGCCACTTCGAGCTGCCAGTCGGCGGGGTTGGCTTCGGGGTAGTATTCGCGCAGGGCGGCGGTGCGCTCCTGCGGCGTTTGCAGCACCTGGCCGATGAGGTATTTCGTCAGGCCCAGGTTGCGCGCCCCGGCGTAGAGCAACGGCCGGATGTTGCCCAACTCGATGGATTTAAACAAGTCGGTGTACGAGCCCTTCTTCAAAAACTTGGTGCTGAAACCGGCGTAGGGCCCGAACAGCAACTCCTTGCGGCCGTTTATCTGGCGCGTGTCGAGGTGGGGCATCGACATGGGCGGCGCGCCCAGCGCGGGTTTGCCGTACACTTTAGCCTCGTGCCGGGCAATCACGGCGGGGTTCTGGCACTTTAGCCACTGCCCGCTCACGGGAAAGCCGCCAAAGCCTTTGGCCTCCGGAATCCCCGACTTTTCGAGCAGCGGCAGCGAGCCCCCACCGGCCCCGATGAACACGAAGCGCCCGCGCGCGATGCGGCTCTGGCCGGTGGCCAAATCCTTCACCTTCACGCGCCAGATGCCGTCGTCCTTGTGCCGGAAGTCCTCCACTTCGTGGCCCAGGTGCAAATCCACGCCCGGCAGGCTTTTCAGGTAATCGGACAGCGCCCGGGTGAGGGCCCCAAAGTTTACGTCGGTGCCCACGGCCATGCGGGTGGCGGCCACGGGCTGGGCCGGGTCGCGGCCGTCCATCACCAGCGGAATCCACTCGGCAATCTGGGCAGGGTCGGTGCTGAATTCCATGCCCTGAAACAGCGGCGAGTGCAGCAGCGCGGCGTGGCGCTTGCGCAGGTAATCCACGTTGGCCGCACCCCACACGAAGCTCATGTGCGGGATGCTGTGGATAAAGGCCGTAGGGTCGGGCAGCGGACCTTCCTGCACCAGCGAGGCCCAGAACTGCTTGCTCAGCTCAAACTGCTCGGCGATTTTATCGGCTTTGCTGATGTCAATGGAGCCATCGGGCCGCTCGGGCGTGTAGTTCAGCTCGCAGAAGGCCGAGTGGCCGGTGCCGGCGTTGTTCCAGGCGTCGGAACTTTCGGCGGCCACGGCATCGAGGCGCTCGTAGCCGCTGATGGTGAGGCTGGGGGCGAGGGCTTTGAGCAGTACGCCGAGCGTGGCGCTCATGATGCCCGCGCCAATGATGATGACGTCGGAAACGGGTTTGACAGGAGAGGAGTCGGTCGAATTCATGAAAATAGGGAAGAGTGCCGCTGGCAATACGGCGGACCGGGAAGCGGGGCTGTTTGTTGCCGAAAAAATCAGGCGCCCTACCTTCGCCACCCCGTATTGCCTCCCTACGCGGGCTTCCCGCTTCCCACCCCCATGCCCGACCTCGACCTGCCGCTGCTGCCCCTGCCCACCCGCGCCGATGCGGCCGATGCCACCGCCCCGCGCCTGCTCATCATCTACACCGGCGGCACCGTGGGCATGGCCCTGAACCGCAAGGGCGGCCTCGTGCCCATGCAGTTCGGCCGGCTCGACCGCAAGATGCCCGAGCTCACCCGCCTGCCCTTCCGGCTGGAGCTGCTGAGCCTGCCCGAACCCATCGACAGCAGCAACGTCACGCCCGCCGACTGGTTATATCTTGCCCAGCTCATCGGCCGGCACTACGCCGACTTTGATGGGTTTGTGGTGTTGCACGGCACCGATACCATGGCCTATTCGGCAGCCGCGCTCAGCTACATTCTCGAGCATCTGGGCAAGCCGGTGGTGTTCACCGGGGCGCAGGTGCCGGTGGGCGCCAACCGCTCCGACGCCCAGCGCAACCTTATTACCGCCCTCGAAATTGCAGCCGCCCGCCACGCCCGGGCCGGCACCGTGCGCGTGCCCGAAGTCTGCGTGTTCTTCAACGATATTCTCATCCGCGGCACCCGGGCCAAAAAGGTCGAAAGCCAGCAGTTTGCCGCCTTCAAAAGCGAAAACTACCCGCCGCTGGCCCGCGCCGGCATCGGGCTGGAATTCGATGATAAAAGCATTCGCCTGCTGCCCGGCGCGCATCTGAAAGTGCACACCCACTTCGAAACTGCCGTGGCCGTGCTTCCGCTGTTCCCGGGCATTACCGAGGCCGTGGTTTCGGCGGTGCTGGGCGTGCCCGGCCTACGTGGCTGCGTGCTCGAAACCTACGGCTCGGGCAACGCGCCCACCGCCGAGTGGTTCCTCAATTGCCTGGCCGAGGCCCGCCGGCGCGGCGTGTGGCTCCTGAACGTGAGCCAGTGCGAGGAAGGCCGCGTGGTGCAGGGCAAGTACGAAACCAGCGCCCGCTTCGCCGAAATGGGCATCGTGGGCGGCGAAGACATCACCACCGAAGCGGCCGTCACCAAGCTCATGTTCGTGCTGGGCCTGGGCCTGGGCGAGGCCCGCACCCGCGAGCTGCTGGCCACCGACTTACGCGGCGAAATCACGCTGTGAAAAGAGTTAAGAGTTAGGAGTTAAGAGTGAAAAGTTGCCGTTTTGAAAGCTCATAACTCCTAACTCTTAACTTTTAACTCTTTTCTCCCCCTATCTTTGCCTCACAAACCACAGCCTTGAGGGGTGTCCGAGTGGTCGAAGGAGCACGCCTGGAAAGTGTGTATGGGTCTCAAGCTCATCGTGGGTTCGAATCCCATCCCCTCAGCGAAAAGCCCGTTTCCAATATGGAAACGGGCTTTTTTTATGTTCTCGCGGGTGGTGCGCGTGGGTGTGCGCTTACCGGTGCAGCAGCCGGCGCAGCTTGGCGTACAGCTCCGGTTCCTCGAAGGGCTTGGCCAGGCAGTCGTTGAGGCCGGCGGCGAGGTAGCGTTCGTGGTCGCTGCGGAAAGCGTTGGCGGTGAGGGCCAGGATGGGCACGCTGGCGCGCACCGGGTCGGGGTGCTGCCGCAGGTGCGCCGACGCCTCCACGCCGCTCATGCCGGGCATCTGAATGTCCATGAGCACAGCGTCGAAGGGGCCGCCGGTTTCGAAAAGCTGCAGGCCGTCGGGGCCGGTTTCGGCTTCCAGCACTTCGATGCCCCAGTTTTGCATCGTCCAGGCCGCCACCATGCGGTTGATTTCGTTGTCTTCGATGAGCAGCACACGGGCCCCCTGCAGCACGCCGGTATCAAAATTATCGGCCGGAATGGGCTCGGGCGCGTGCTGGTCGGCCTTGGGCAGGGTGAGGGTGAAAGCGAAGGTGCTGCCCTGGCCGGGCGTGCTATCGACGGTCAGATTTCCGTTCATCTGTTCAACTAAAGCGCGGCTGATGCTCAGGCCCAGCCCGGTGCCGCCAAATTGCCGGGCGGTATCGGCATAGGCCTGGGTGAAACTCTCAAAAATGCGGGCCACTACTTCGGGAGCCATGCCCACGCCGGTGTCGCTCACCTCAAAGCGCAGGGTCAGCGCGTCGGTGGTTTCGGCCACGGCCTCGCTCGTCACCAGCACCTGTCCGCCGGCGGGCGTGAATTTGATGGCGTTGCTCACCAGGTTGAGCAGCACCTGGTTGAGGCGGTGCGCGTCGCCCACCACGGTCGGGTAGGGGGCGGCGGGCCGGTGCATCACGCAGGCAATGCCTTTCTCGATGGCTTGCAGCGACAGCGGCTTCACGGCTTCCTGAATCGAGGCGCTCACGTCGAAGGGTTCGGGGTTCAGCTCGAGCTTGCCGGAGGTGATTTTGGCCATGTCGAGCACGTCGTTCAGCACCGTGAGCAGGTGCTGGCCCGAACCCCGAATGATGCGGATGTACTCGCGCTGCTCGGGCGTGAGCGAGGTTTTGGCCAGCAGGTTGGCCACGCCCAGCACGCCGTTCATGGGCGTGCGGATTTCGTGGCTCATGTTGGCCAGGAAGTTTTCACGGGCGCGCACGGCGGCCTCGGCGGCTTCCTTGGCACGCTTCATCTCTTTGCTGGCCAACACTCGTTCGGTGATGTCGTGGCCGTGCGACACGATGTAGGGCTCCTGGCCGGGCTCGCGCACCACGTAGTTGTGGTAGTGCAGGTAGCGCAGTTCATGGCTGCCGCGCGGGAACACCGGCAGCACACCCTCGGCCTCGCCGGTGCGCGAAATGTGCTCGAGGTAGTAGGGGAAGCCTTCGCGGTCCTCCGCCGTCATGTGAGCCGTGACGGAGGTGCCCACCATGGCGGCGGCATCTTCGCGCAGCAGGCGGGCCAGGGCCGGATTCACGGTGATGACCGTGCCCTGCATGTCGCACACCCCGATGAGGGCCTGGCCATAAGTCATCAGGTCGCGGTACTGCTTTTCGCTGCGCTCCAGCGTGTGCTGCACAAGTTTCAGCGGCGTAATGTCGGTGCTCACGGCCAGAACCTGCACCGTGCCATCGGGGCGGTGCAGCGGGCGGCGCACGGCGTAAAACCAGCGCACGCTGCCATCGTTGAGCGTGAGCGACTCTTCGAGCGTTACCTCTGCGCCGGTGGCCAGCACCTGCTTATCAAGCTCGGCCGAGCGTTTGAATTCGGCCAGGGTTTGCGGGGGTAAGGGGCGCGGGCCGTTGAAGGGCGACATCTCCCAGTAAGCATGCATGGCCTGGTTGCCGAAAACCAGCCGCTGGTCAGCATCGCGCACCATCACTGCCGACGGGATGGTATCGAGCACCTGCTCCATAAACTGCTGGTTTTCGCGCAGCTGCAAGCGGGCCGCCTCCCGCTCGCTCACGTCGGCAAAGTAGAGGTTGGCGTAGCGCTGCCCCGGCAGCGGCATCACCGATACATCGAAGGTGTAAGCGCCCACCTGAATGGCCAGCAGCTCGGGCGTACCCTGCGCCAGGGCCCTTTGGGTGCCGGCCCGTAGCAGGTGCTGCACCCGCACCCGCTCGGCCCGCGTGAGGTGGCGGCCCAATTCCCGCGCCGCCGAGTTGGCATAAAGCTGCTGCTGGTTGGCCCCGATGCGGACCACCGGGCTGGGGTTTTCGTCGGGCAGATAGGCCAGCGCCTGCACGGCCTGCTCGTTGGCCTGGGCGTAGGCCAGCGCCGCCGTCAGCTCGTTGATGCGCTGCTCGGCGGCGGCCAGCGCGCGCGGGTAATCAATGCCAACAGATGAAGCAGCAGAAGTAGTCATATTCGGCACGGCGGCAATGGGCCGGCTAAATGTACTACCACCACACGATGGTTGCGCTATCCGATGCTAAGTGAAGTAGGGGCGGGGCTCGCTCCCGCCCGTCGTTGAACGGAGGTATTGCAACGAAGCGACAGCCCGGGCGGGGGCAAGCCCCGCCCCTACATCGGTCATCAGGTGCAGCGACTCTGAAACCCGTTCTAGCTCGGCAGCAAATCAATCCAGCCGTCTTCGCTCACCACCACGGCCAGCACCGGGTACTTGCTGCTGTTCACGTAGCGCAGGGCCGAATTGAAGCGCGAGCCTCGTGAGGAATCGCCTTTTTCCGTGGCCAGGCCATCGAGAATGGCCCCGATGGCGTGGCAGATGCCGTTGGGCTCGACGAATACGGCACCGTCGATGTTGGTGACGAGGCGCAGCACGGTGGGCGTCATAATGCGTGGCACCACCCGGAAGCATTGCCGCGTGAGGCGCTGGGCTTCCTGCGCGGCCCCGGCGCTGATTACCAGAATGGTACCGTTGGGCTGCGTGGTGGCTTTCTGGGCCAGGTCCCAGAGGTAGTCGGTGCTGTCCACGCTCAGGTCGGGGAATACGATGCGGATGACGCGCGCGAAATTGTCGGCCGCCACCTGGCCCTGCGGCAGGCGCGGCGTGTTGCTCACCACCCGCATCAGCACGTGGCCGGCGTGGCTCACCTCCCAACTGTAGTGGTTGGTGAAGTGCACCGTCACCAGCGGCTCAAACTGCGCGTCGGACTGCGGCACCAGCTGGCCCAGGCCAAACACGTGCGAGGCGTCCGAAATCAGGGCCGTGTGGCCTTCGCTCAGCTCCAGTAGCTTGCGAATGGAGCGGTGGTCGCGCATGGGCACCGGCGTTTCGAGGGTGAGCACGGGCACCACGGCCGGGTGCAGCCGCCGGCTCACCAGCATGGTGCCAATGGCCTCGTCGCCCTCGTGGCGCAGGGCGGCCACGCCGTTGCAGGCGTCGTACAGGCCGTGGGTACCGGCCGGGGCCACGCGCAGCATCAGGCGGCGGCCGGCCGAGCGCAGCAGCTCGTTGTAGTCGCGGTCGAGCACCGGTTGGTCGTTGTCGGCGGTGTCGGCCTCGCGCAGGGCGCGGGCGCAGTCGTGCATAAACTCGAGCACCGCCGCGTGGGGCAGGTTGATGGGCCGGCCGCCGCCGGGCTTGGGCAGGGCGTAGTAGCCGTCGTAGCAGTCGGCCGCCAGTTGCAGCACCACCGTCACAAGGTAGCCCTGCAGGCTCACCGGACCCGAGCAGAACGAGCGACGGTTTTCGCCCCGGCTGCTCGTCAGTTCGTTCAGCGTGCTCTCGGTGGCCTGGCACACCAGTTCGTACCAGTGCTGTTTTTCGGAGCGGTCGTGGTCGTTGGGGTGCAGGTGGTACACCGAGCCCTGGGGTCCGGCATTGGCTTCCAGCGCGGCAGCGCGGGTTTTTACGTGGCGGAATTCGGCGGGCGCGTAGCGGTGCGAAGCCGGTTCGAGCACCACGGCTTCGGGCGCTTCGGACTCGCGTCCGGCGGCAAAGCCCAGCAAAAAGACCTCGGGCCGCAGGCTGCGGTCGAGCAAATTAAAAACCCCCTCGGCGAAGAGCTGGGCCGAGACGCGAAACAAGCTTTGGTGCTCCCACATGGACGATAACCGAACGGCCGCCCCCCGTTGCGGGCACGACTTCGCCCCGAACTACGGGAAAATCCCATTAATAGTGGCGTTTCCGAACAAATTTCCTTTCTCGGCGCTTCTTTGCCCGCCGCAACCGCCGTATCTTCGGGATACTACCGGCCGCCGTCGGCACCTCACGTTCACCTCCTCACCCCGCCCGCCTATGCTGTTTGTCGACATGCTGTTCGTGATGGCGGTGGCCATTTCGTTTATTCCGATTCTGACGGGCTACTGCGCCCAGAGCCGGGGCCGCTCGTTCTGGCTGTGGTTTGCGCTGGGCTGGCTGCTCCCTTTCGCCTCGTTCTTCCTGCTCTTCGCCCTCATCGCCCGCGACGAGCTTAACCCCGGCCGCCGCCTGCTCGGCGAAGCCCGCCAGATTCTGCGCGAAGCCGAGGAGAAAAGCCGCGTCCGCACGGAATCGTAGAACGGGTTGCAGCGAATTGGTAAAACAGTCATGCAGAGCGCAGCGAAGCATCTCGCGTGCCATCACTAATCCTGTCGATTGGATTGCATTGCGCACGCGAGATGCTTCGCTGCGCTCTGCATGACGTTTTTTGCCTGCAACTAGCCCAGCCCCTCCGCAATGCCCCGCGCCACCCACGCCCCGGTGCTAAAGCAGCCCTGCAGCAGATAGCCGCCCGTCGGCGCTTCCCAATCGAGCATCTCGCCCGCCACGTAAGTGCCCGGGCGCTGCCGTAGCATCAGGTGCTCATCCACCGCCGAAAAGGAAATGCCGCCCGCCGTTGAAATGGCCTCGTCAAGCGGCCGCAGGCCACTAACCGGGATAGGCAGGGCCGTGAGCAACCCGGCCAGCGCCTCGGCATTCAGGTTTGCGCAGTCGGGCCGCAGCTCGCGCAACAGCGTGGGCACTGGCGCGGCCAGGTGCAGCGTGCGTTTCAGAAAATCGGCAAACGAGGCTTTGCCGCGCGGCTGGCGCAGCTTTTGGAGCAGTGCGGCGGGCGGCAGGTCGGGCTTGAGGTTGAGGTGCAGCACGGCCGGGCCACCCGCCGACAGGGCCGCCCGCACGGCCGGCGTGAGGGCGTATACGGGCGTGCCCTCCACTCCGTATTCGGTCAGCAGCAGCTCGCCGCGCACGGCTGGGCCGTCGTTCACGCGCAGGGCAATGTTTTTGAGCGGGACCCGGCCCACTTTCTCCCGGAAGAATTCCGACCACGCGATTTCAGCCCCGCAGTTGGCGGGCGCAAAGGGTACCACAGGCACCCCAATTTCCTGCACCAGCGGCACCCACGCGCCATCGGAACCGGTTTTGGCCCAGCTCGCGCCGCCCAGCGCCAGTACCGTAGCGGTGGGCTTGATAACAAATTCCCGGCCCGTGCCCGGCCCGCTGTTTTCGTCGCGCAGCCGCAGCCCGGCGGCTCCGGCAAAGCCCAGCCAGCGGTGGCGGGTGAAAATTTCTACGCCCAGCGCCCGCAGCCGACCCAGCCAGGCGCGCAGCAAATCGGCCGGCTTGTGGGCCGCTACCGGAAAGATGCGCCCGCTGGTGCCCACAAAGGTTTCGATGCCCAAATCGGCTGCCCAGGCCCGCAAATCATCCGGCGAGAAATGACTCAGCAGCTCCGCAAAACGCGGCTGCTCGGCGCCGTAGCGGCTGGCGAAACCGGCCAGCTCGTCGCTGTTGCTCAGGTTGAAGCCACCGTGCCCGGCCACCAGAAACTTGCGCCCTACGGTAGCCTGCGCCTCAAAAAGCTGCACGCGGTGGCCAGCTTCGGCGAGGCGCTGCGCCGCCATGAGCCCGGCCGGCCCGCCGCCGATGATTACAATGGACAATTAATAACGAGCAATGAGCAGTGAACGATATGCCAAAGAACGTCATGCTGAGCTTGTCGAAGCATCTCTACCGCTTTGTTGCGACGGTCCGAACTGCGTTGCGCGGTAGAGATGCTTCGGCTGCGCTCAGCATGACGTTCTATTATTCAGGCCTATGCCTCATAAGCCCCAAGCATTACGCTTCGCTTTCCTGGATGAGCTGGCGGCGGTAGCGCACCAGAATGGTGGATTTCAGGATGAAGCCGAGGTAGCGGCCATCTTCCTCGCACACGGGCAGGGCCCAAGCCCCGTAGCGGTCCAGCAGGGCCAGGGTGTGCTCCAGGTCGTCGGTGGGGCCAACTACGGCGGGGGCTGGTTTCATCAGCTCGCCCACGGTGGTTGTGGCATAGTGGGCATCGTCGAACAGTGCGTCGCGCACCGAATCGAGCGACACCACGCCCAGCAGCCGCCCGCCCGCCGCCACTACCGGAAACAAGTTGCGCGAGGCGTGCCGGAATACGTCGACCAATTCGCCCAGCGTGGTGGTGGGTCGTACTGGAATGAAGTCGGTTTCGAGCAGCTTGCGCGGGTCGAGCTGGGCCAGCAGGCCGCGGTCGCGGTTGGCATACACATCTACGCCCCGGGCCGTGAGCTTGCGGGTATACACCGAATAAGGCTCGAAGTACTTGGTAATGAGGTAAGAGGAAGAGCTCACCAGCATCAACGGCACGAACAACGCGTAGCCGCCCGTGATTTCGGCAATGAGGAAGATGGCCGTGAGCGGTGCGTGAATGACGCCCGCCAGCGTGCCGGCCATGCCCAGCACCACAAAATGCACCTCCGGAATGTGAATGACGCCGCTCAGGTTGATGAGCCGGGCGAAGAAAAACCCCGCCAGCGCGCCCGCAAACAACGACGAGCCGAACATGCCGCCGTTGCCGCCGCCGCCCACCGTGATGCTCGTCGCCACCACCTTCAGCATCATGCTGAACAGCACCAGCACCAGCAGCAGCCAGGGGTTATTGTCCTGATACACCGAGAAAATGCTGCCGTCGGTGATGTGCTCGGCGTGGCCGCGTAGCAGCAGTTCCACGGTATTGTAACCCTCGCCGTAGAGCGTCGGAAACAGGAAAATCAGCCCGCCCAGCAGGGCGCCGGCTACCAGCACTTTGCGCCAGTTCAGGCCCGGCCAACGCTCGAAAAAATGGTCGAACCAATGGTAGGTCCGAATCATGTACACCGAGAAAAAGGCCGTAAACAAGCCCAGCAATACGTAAAACGGCACCGCATCCACCGGCCAGCTCGTGGTGATGAGCACAAAGGGCTGGCCCGCGTACAGCGCCTTCGATACCACCGTGGCCGTGGCCGACGAAATGAGCAGCGGAATAAAATACTGCGCCGGCAGCTCCAGCAAAATGGTTTCGACCGCAAACAACACCCCCGCGATGGGCGAGTTGAAGATGGCCGCCACGCCCGCTGCCGCCCCGCACCCCGTAAGCAGGCGCCGCCGCCGCCGGTCCAGGTGCAGCACGCGGCCCGCATTGGAGCCCAGCGCCGCGCCCGTCACCGAAATCGGGGCCTCGGTGCCGGCCGAGCCGCCAAACGTAACCGTCAGAAAGGCCGTGACGAGCTGCGAGTAGAGCTTGGAGCGCGGCACCACGCTGCCCTCGCGGGCCGTGTTGTAGATGATGGGCGCAATGCCGCGCCCCAGCTGCCCGCCCAGAAACAGCTTGGTAAACAGCGCCGTGAGCCCAATGCCAATCACCGGATATATCGAGAGGGCAAATACCCGGTTGGGCTCTGTAATACCATCGCGCAGCAATTGCTGGCCCCAGCGCACCGAAGTTTTCAGCGCCACGGCCGCCAGGCCCGCCGAAGCGCCCACCAGAATGCTCAGAATGAGCATGTACATCCGTTCGCTGATGTGGCGCGCGCGCCATACCAGCAGCGGGCGCAACAGGCGGTGAACGGCGTTCTGGGGCATAAGCAGCAGCGGCGGAAAGTGGGCGCATCAACAGCAACGCAAATTTCAGGCCGGCAGATGCGCGCCGGCCCGCTTGTGCTTTCGGTACCTTAGCCCGCGGCCGGCCGGCCCAGGCCGTAGCTATCCTTCAGGTGCCGGGCCAGGTGGGGCAGGTTGGCATCGTGCGGGTAGAGCAGGTTGCGCCACAGGCTCTGAATGAGCAGCAACAGCTGCAGCGTGGTGAGCTCGGGGCTGGGCGCGCCCACTTCGATGAAGGCCTGCTTCAGCAGGTTGTCGATGGGGCTCATGAAGCGCTGAAAATATTTCTGCACCAGCGGCCGGTTAAATTCCTTGTCCTGCACTTTCCAGAAGTCGGGCTCGTCGTGCACCAGCTTGTAGGGCAGGTCGATGACGTTTTCGATGAGCACGCGCGGGTCTTTCTCGGCCAGAATGCCGCGGTTGGCCTCCACGATGCGGCGGAAACCCTGCTTGATGAGGTATTCGAAAAGCTTTTCCTTGCTCAGGAAGTACTTGAACAGCAGAGCCTCCGATACGCCCGCCTGCCGCGCAATCAGGGCCGTGGAGGTATTGTCGTAGCCTTTTTCGCCGAAAAGCTGCAGGGCTGCCTGCTCGATTTTGGAATGACTGGTCATGGCCGGGCCCGGGTAAATGAATCGGCAAATAACGGCCTGGTCGCGCAAAAACAGCATTGCCGGAAGCAAAACCGACCCAGGTGCCCACAGAAGCCCGCTTCAACAACCGCCCGAAAGCGAGACAGCCGGCTGAACCGACGCGGGGTCGACTCAGCCGGCTGTAACACGTTGAAACCCGGGTAACGTAGCTTTCTGCGGACAGAAAGACCGAACGGCTTTCAACAAATATTCTCCGGATGGGGTGGGAGGCACCCGGAAAAAAGAGTAGGAATTATTGGGAATTAGAAACCACCAGTGAACTGGTTTCCGGTACTGCGAGCAAAGGTAGGGCAGGGAAGGCCCGGTCGCGATGAGCACAGCCTCACTTTTAAGTAAGTGCGCACTCACTGTGCTTACGGCCAATACAATAATTTACTGCAATCGTTGGCGGAAGACCTACAGTTCCATGATATCCTCGTTCCAGAGCGTGGGCTCGGCTTCGATGAATTCGTTCATCATGTCCACGCATTCCTGCAAATCGCAGTCGACTACTTCCACGCCGTGGCTTTCGAGGAAAGCGCGCGACTCGCCAAAGGTGCGGCTTTCGCCCACCATCACCTTCGGGATTTTGAACTGGACGATGGTGCCGGCGCACATGTAGCAGGGCATGAGCGTGGTGTAGATGACGGTGTCGCGGTAGCTGCGCTGGCGGCCGGCATTCGTCAAACAGTCCATCTCGCCATGTTTGATGGCGGAGTCTTCCTGCACGCGCTTGTTGTGGCCCTGGCCGATGATTTTACCGTCGCGCACGAGTACCGAGCCGATGGGGATACCGCCCTGCGAGCGGCCCAGGCGGGCTTCGTCGATGGCGGCTTGCATGAATTCGTCTTTGTTGGGGTGGTTTTGCATGGATGTGTGGAGTTAGTTGATTTAAGCTGTCATCCTGAGCGGAGCGAAGGACCTGCTCACGCTGAAGAAAATGCTGCAAGCGTGAACAGGTCCTTCGCTCCGCTCAGGATGACAGACAGGATTAGCGTGCGCAAATGCCTTTATAGGGGCAGTACTCGCACTTGGTGAAGTCGTCGGTTTTGCGGATGGGTTCGGCGGGGTCCAGAATCCGGAGGGCAATTTTACGCACCAGTTCTTCGGAAACCTGCACAAAGTCCTCGCCGCCTTCGGTGAGGAAGCTGAGGTCGGCGGCGAGCAGGCCTTCGTCGATGTTGCGGAGGGAGAGAATGGACGTATCGGCGGTTTCGCGGTTAGCGGTGTGGGCCAGCATGAGGCGGTAGAGCCAGAGTTGGCGCACTTTGTCGGCGCTGCTGCTGGCTTCGTGCAGCAGGCGGTCGACGGCTTCAGCGGGGCTGAGCTTGTCGCGGTAGCCGCGCAGCTGCAGGTCGGCGCGCTTCACGAGGCCCGATTTGTAGTCGACCACGCGCAGGCGACCATCGGGCAACTCGTCCACGCGGTCGGCGAAGCCGAACAGGCGCACGGCCAGTTGCTCGGGCTGGCCCGGCACGTCGACGAAAACGGTGGCGGCCAGCTCTTTTTCGAGGCCGAACAAGCGGATGGGCAGCAGGCCGGGCTGCTCGGTGAGGCTTTCGAGCAACCGCACCACGAGGCGGGTGGCCACCTGGCCGTACACGTGGTTCAGGCCCTCGTCGGCGCGGGCGTGCTTTTCGGTTTCTTCCTGGCGCAGGGCCTTCTGCACCTCGCCGGGGGCTTGGCGAATGAGCTCCGGGATGTCAGCGGACGTAATCGGGCGGGCATCCTGCTCGAAGGGCAGCATCAGGTTCTCCAGCGCCTCGTGCACCATCGTGCCGAAGCTGCTGGCTTCGAGGGTTTCTTCCACCGCGTCGTTTTCGTGGAAGCGGGCCACTTTTGAGAAGTAGAAGCGCAGCGAGCAGGCCAGGAAATCGTTGAGGCGGGAGGGCGAAATGTTGCGTTCGAGCACTCCGCGCAGGGCCGCCAGCATTTCGGGGTCTTTTTCGAGAATCAAATCCCCTTCATAATGATTCACGCCAACTTCCACTTCCGGGCCGGCGACCGAAACGGTGAGGTCTTCCAGCACTAGCTGCGGGTTTTGCGGCAGCAGGTCGTTCTGTAACTGCAGCAGGAAGCGGCTGCGCTCGCCGCTTTTCATGCCTTCGGCGCCGGGCAGCACGTGCACCAAGTCCACGCGTTGGGCGCGTTGCAGCAGGCGCCAGAAGTTGTAGGCCGTGATGGCCTCGGCATCGGCGTAGGTGGGGAGGCCGGCGGTGGTGAGCACGTCATAGGGAAACAGCGACTGCTGGCGCTTGGGGGCAGGCAGCACGCCTTCGTTGCAGCTAAGGATGATGAGGTGGTCGAAATCAAGGGCGCGGGTTTCGAGCAGGCCCATTACCTGCACGTCGGCCAGCGGCTCGCCGGAGAAGGGCAGGCGGGTGCGGCCCATCTGCTCGTAGAGGAAACGGCGGAACGAGCGCACCGACAGGCGCTGCTCGCGACAGTCGAAAGCCGAATCGAGCTGCTTGACGAGGGTGTAGAACAGGTACAGGTATTCGGCCCCAATGCTGGTTTCGCGGTCCGAATCGGCCACTTCAGCGGAGTAAACCTGCCGCAGCAGGTCAATCAGCGTATGGCAGGCCCGAATGATGTCGTCGCAGTTGTCCCAGGTTTTGAACAGCGCTTCGATGAGCGGATGATGCGCACCCATTTTCAGCAACTCCTCGGCGGGCAGCAGCACGGCATTCACGCGCACGATTTCGCGGCAAATCTGGTCCAGAATGCCGTGGTATTGCGGCTGGTCGGCTTGCTGGTCCTGCCACTGCTGGTAACGACGCAGAAAAGGGTGGCTCAGCAGCTTCGTCACGGCCAGGTGGTGGTAGCGGGGCACGCCGTAGCCGGTTTCCCGGCTGCCTTCGCGGATGCCGGTGAGGTGCACCTCGAACAGCAAATCGACCAGGTTGAACAGGGGCGTGGCCTGGAAGCTCAGGCCCATGGTCACGTTGTAGTCGGGCACCTCGTTGGGCGGCAGGCCGTGCAGCACGGGCAGCAGCAGGGTTTCGTCGGGCAGCACCACGGCCACGGTGGCATCGGGGTAGCGCTGGCGGGCTTCGGCCAGCAGCTGGCCGGCCAGCTTGCCCTGCATGCTGGGGTTGGCCACGCCGAGGTAGCGCACGTGGTGGGGCTGGCCGCGCAGGTATTCCACGCCGCCGCCGAAGTTGTCGAGCGGCAGCTTCCACTTCTCGAAGTAGCGGCGCAGGTGCTGGCCGGCGCGGTTGGGCGAGTCTTTTTCGAGGTAGAAGGGGTCGGCGTCGAAGCGGATTTCGGCCCGGCCCACGTTCAGCAGCAGGCGAATGAGCTTTTCTTCCGACTTCGACAAATTGCCCAGCCCCACGAATACGTGCACGGCCGGCGTGGGCGCGGCCGGGTCTTTCAGTTGCTTTTCCAGCTGCTCCACGGCGCGGCGGTAGGCCAGGCCGGGGTAAGCCAGATGGTTGGCCAGCATGCGCTTTTTCAGCTGGTGGTACACCCGTTCCAGCTGGTTCCAGAAGCCGAAGGAGTGGGCGGCGGCCTGGCTTTTGGGCGGCAGCTCGGCCAGGTCCCAGCGCTCCAAGGCCTTGGCTTCGCTCAGGTATTCGAACACCTTGTGGGTGTCGGCCAGGTTCTGGTCGAGGTTGGAGAAGTCGCTCAGCAGCAGCCCGGCCCAGCCCACGAACTTGTCGAAATCGAGCCCGGTGTCGATGCCTTTCAGAATGTCGTAGAGCAGCAGCTGCAGGGCAATGGGCTCTTCGACCTGCACGCCGGCCAGCTCCACCATGTAGTCTTCCATGGCGGCCACGCGCGGGGCCCACAGCGGCGCGCCCATCGGCAGGTTCATCGCCAATTCGTTCTTCAGATACACCACGGCGCGGCGCGTGGGCACAATCACCACGATGTCGGACAGCTCATCGAGCGGGCCCGAGCCGTAGCGGTCGAGCAGCTCACGGGCAGTGGCGGCCAGGAAAGTGCCCGGCGCAACGGGCGGCGCGGCCGAGGCCGCGAAAGGAGCAGGGATGGCAGAAGCAGGCATTGGGGTAAAGATACCGGGCCATAGCGCGAACTTTTAGCTAGCGCCGCTGGGCCCGCGCAGGTTTTGCCGCTGCCCATCCTGCTGCATGCGAACGGAACGTTCGCGCTACAGCCCCACCGGCTCGCCGTGCCGCATGAATTCGAGCAGCAGCTCCACCAGCTCGGGCCGGGTGTGGGGGCGGGGCACGAGCAGGGCCGCCCCGGGCACCGGCACGGGGGCCAGCAGGCGGCGCAGGTCCTGGGCCTGGGCCGGAAAAAACTCCATGGGGCAGCCCGCAAAGCTGGCCACTTCGCTGGGACCTTCGCTCAGTACCTGGCAGTGGTAATGGCGCGGGTCGTGGACCAAGTGCTGGTTATACAGCTCGCGCACGGCCTCGCGCGCACCTTCGAGGAGTTGCAGAAAGCGGCCATCAGGGGTGTAGAGGAGAATGCTGTTGAGGCCGCGCTGCTGGTTGCGGGTGCGGGCGCTGGCCAGCAGCGCATCGAGCTCGCGCGGCTCGAAGGGAATGAGGGAATAGCTTTGGTAAAGGAGTTGGTATGTGCTCATGGGCGGCAACGAAGGGGAAAATGCAGCTGCGTGACGAACAAGAAACCGGTAGCCGACCCTGGGAAAGCAATTGGGCCGGGCTCGGACCACTCCGAGGGTAGCAATATTACCTTAAAATGGTAAGAAGTCAATATCAACCTGCAATAATTTCAGGTGTGCTGGCTGTTACCGGGTCCGGTCGGTATATCGCGGCGAGCGACGCGTACATTTCCGCAGTAATTCTGCTTCTCTTTTTTCCTTTCCGCTATGAAACGCCTTGCCCTGGCCCTGCTGCTGGCTGCGCCCGCCGCCGTGGCCCAAACCACGCCCGCCGTTATTCCGGCCCCCGCGCCGCCCGCGCCCGTGCCCGACCCGGCCTGGCACAAGTCCGTCAAAACCGGCCTGGGCCTGAACGAGTCGGTGCTGAGCTCGAATTGGCAGGGCGGCGGCGTGAACACCATTGGCTTCAATGCGTTGTTCAATGCCAAGGCCAACCGCAAAGTCGGCCCGCACAATTTCGACAACGAAGCCGATTTCCTGTTTGCCTTCTCCCAAACCAAGGGCCTGGGCTACCGCAAGGGGCAGGACCGGCTCTACCTCGATACCAAATACGGCCGCGCCCTCACCGAGCGCTGGGACATGTTTTTGTCCTTGAACCTGCTCACCCAGTTCGCGCCCGGCTACAAGTACGACACCGACGCGGCCGGCAACGCCCGCGCCACGCTCACCTCCGATTTCTTCGCCCCGGCCTTCGTCACGGCCGCCTATGGCTTCGAATACCACCCGGCCACCTACTTCCACGTGCGCCTGTCGCCCTTTGCCCCCCGCCTCACGGTGGTGAACCGCGTCGAGCGCTTCATCCAGAACCCCGGCGACACGCCCTACGGCGTGAACCCCGGCCACAGCACCCGCTTCGAGGTGCTGGCGGCCCAGATTCTGGCCGAGTTCGACAAAAAACTCAGCCCCAACGTTAACCTGAAGGCGCGCTACCTGCTGTTTGCCAACTACCGCAACCTCAACTTTCAGGAAATCGACCACCGCCTCGACGTGGCCCTCACCGCCAAAGTGGGCAAGTACGTGAACGTGGCCCTCAACGGTATCGCCCTCTACGACTACGACCAGGACCATAGCATCCAGTACTCGCAGGGCCTCACGCTGGGCGTGGCCTACGCCTTCCAGAACTACGTGGACGCGAAGAAGTAGCACTGGGTCTGAAGCCGCCTAAGTGACGTCGGCGCGCTCCCCGGAATGCGGCGCTACAGGCTACAGAAAGAAGTTTTCGTCAAGTAACCAAGTGCCTGGTTTGACGAAGGTGTCGAGGGTTTTGGGCACAGGCAGCGCCAAGGTCCTGGTGAGGGTTGGGTCGGCGTCTTCACCCAGGGGGCCCGTGGTGAAGACGCCTTTTCGGGTCAGGAAATTATAGCTGTACTTCTGGAAAGTAAAACTCATGCGGCCCGTAATGGAAATGTCGGCACCAATGAGGACGAACTGGCGGCCATTGTACCGGAATTTGTACGCGCTGGTGGACAGGTCATCGTGAGAATCACTGCGGTTGTATTGGAAGTCGATTTTCAGTACCCCCCGGGTGATGGAAATGCCGGCCAAGGGTTCATCCGTTTCGGGGTCGTCGTGGGTTAAAATGAACGAATTACTTTGTGCGCTCAGGGTATATCCTTGGTTGGCTGGAAGTTTAAATAGCACCACCAGCATTCGGGGCAGCACCGAGTCGGGCTTTCCTTTCCTGGCCGAACGCTCCAACACCAGCGCTTCATCGGCCAGGCCGTCTTTGTTCAGGTCGCCGGTTGCTCCGTCGCGTATTTCCCAGCCCGGTGGTACAAAACCGCCGACCTGTTGCGCTTTGGGTTTGACAGCGGGGTACTGCGCTTGTTGGGCGCAGGCAGCGCTGGCCAAAAAACCGATGGCAAGGGCAAAACCAAGCTTTATAAGCGGCTGATAGGGCTGCGCAACAGCAGTTTGCATGGGAGAAACAGAAAGGTGCCTGGTACTGGTAGCGTCGCTTGCCGCTGCGGGCGCAAGGTTTCCGGATGGTTAATCGACACTACCGCAGCGCGTAAATCCGCTCAATTATTTCTACCACTTTCAGCCCTTCCGCGGCATTGGTGGTGGCGTGACTGCGTTGCTGCACGGTGTCCACCACGTTTTCAATAACCTGCACGTGATTGGCGGCCGAGCCCTGGAACGCGCCGTAATTGTTGGCCGGGTTGGTAGGGGCCAGCTCCGGCATCTGGTAATTTTCCAGATGACAATACTCCACCTTGTCCATATACTGGCCGGCGATGCGCAGGCTGCCGCGCTCGGCCACCACGGTGAGTGAGCTTTCGAGGTTGCGGTCCCACACGGCGGTGCTGTAGCTAAGCGTGCCGCTGCCGCCGCGTACGAGGTCGAAGGTCACGAGGCCGCTGTCCTCGAACTCGGTGAGGCCCTCGTGGGTGAAGTCGCGGAAGCGGCCCGAGATGTTGCTGATGTCGCCAAACACCCAGTACAGCAAATCGACGAAATGACTGAACTGGGTGAAGAGCGTGCCCCCGTCCAGGGCCTGGGTGCCCTTCCAGCCGCCGGGCTGGTAATAGCGCGCGTCGCGGTTCCAGAAGCAGTTCAACTGCACCAGAAACACCCGGCCCAGGCGGCCTTCGTCCACTACCTGCTTCAGCCAGGCGGCCGGGGGCGAGTAGCGGTTCTGCATCACCCCAAAGGCCAGCCGACCGGTTTCGCGGGCCGTGGCCACAATTGCTTCGGCATCAGCCGTGTGCAGGGCAATGGGTTTTTCGATGACGACGTGCAGGCCCGCGCGCAGGCCGGCCACCGCCTGCGCCGCGTGCAGGCCGTTGGGCGTGGCCACGGTGAGGACATCAGCCGCCGGGCCGGCTTGCAGGTAGTCTTCCAGCGAAAGAAAAAACGGCACGCCCGGAAACTCGGCGGCGAGGTCGGCCTGCAGCTCGGAGCGAATGTCAATCAGGGCCACTAGCGCTGCGCCTTGCTGGCGCACTACCATCGCAGCGTGGCGGCGGCCAATGTGGCCCACGCCGCAGATAGCGAAACGAACTTCGGGCGCACTACTCATGCCGACCACACGCAATAGAAGGGGTTGTAGAAAGCAATAAACTCATGTGGTAATATTCAGAATTAGCACCAAAAAGCAGCGATGTAATGCCATTCCAGCCAAGCCAGCCAGCATAATGCGAGGCAGCATAGCAGATAGACTAAATACAATAACTTATATTTTTGCATTGCCTACTCTAACGCCTGAAAGGACTGTACACCAGCCGTAATATACTCCTGCTGCTCGCGCGTCAGCAGCGGATGAATTGGGAGCGACAGCACCGCGCCGCACAGCCGCTCGGCCACCGGGAACTGGCCCGCCTGGTGGCCCAGGTAGGCGTAGGCGGGCTGGGCGTGTACCGGCAGCGGGTAGTAAATCATCGTAGGCACGCCCAGGCGGCGCAGGTGGCCTTGCAGGTCATCGCGCCGGCTGGCGTCTGCCAGCCGGATGGTGTACTGATGGAAGACGTGGCTGCTGCGCGGGTCGCGGGCTGGGATGGTGAGGCCGGGCACGGTGGCCAGGGCTGCATCGTAGCGGGCGGCCACGGCCTGGCGAGCGGCGGTGTTGGCCGGCAGCTGCCGCAGCTTCACGCGCAGCAGGGCGGCTTGCAGGGTATCGAGGCGTGAGTTGAGGCCGATGCGCTGGTGGTGGTATTTCCGGCTCTGGCCGTGGTTGGCGAGCTGGTGCAGCAGGGCGGCCCGGTCGCTGTCGCGGGTGAGGAGCGCGCCGCCGTCGCCGAGGCAGCCGAGGTTTTTGGAGGGGAAAAACGACGTGGTACCTACGTCGCCCACCGCGCCGGCAAAGACGATTTCGCCGCTGGAAAACCGGAACGTGGCCCCGATGGCCTGCGCGTTGTCCTCAATCAACGGAATGCCATGCTGGGTGGAAATCGTGCGCAAGGCCTCCAAATCGGCGCATTGCCCAAACAGGTGCACGGCGATAATGGCCCCGGTGCGCGGCGTTATCGCCGACTCTACGGCGGCGGGGGCGAGGTTGAAAGTATCGGGGTGCACGTCGGCCAGCACCGGGCGCAGGCCCAGCAGGGCGGCGGCTTCCAGCGTGGCCACGTAGGTGAAGGCCGGCACGATGACTTCGGCCCCGTCCGGCAGGTTCAGGCTCATCAGCGCCAGCGTGAGGGCATCGGTGCCGTTGGCGCAGGGGGCAACGTGCGTGCCGCCCAGGTATTCACCCAGCTCGGCGGCAAACTGGCCCACGGCCGGGCCCTGAATGAAGGCTGCCGATTCCAGTACTTCCTGCATGGCCTCGTTCAGGGCTGGTTGCAGCAACGCGTGCTCGGCGGCCAAATCGAGCAGCTGAATGGGGGAGGGCGGAACAGGAAGAATCAAAACAGCGGGGAAGTAGGGCCGCCAAAGATACCGGCCAAACCCGGCCGGCTAAACTACCCTGACCCTTCAAAGAAAAGGAGTTTGCCAAAAAATCAGCCGGCCAGTTCGCGCAGCAGCCAGTGCAGCTTCAGCAAATCGAAAGCACGCAGCTTCGGCTGCGGCGAAAGCAGCTGCCGCCGAAGGGCCGGGGCCGCCGCGCCCAGCGCCAGCCGCGCCGCCGGGGCCGCACCTAGCCGCTGCAGCCGCCGCGCCATTTGCAGCAGCCGCGAATCGGTGCCCAGTCCGTTTTCGCGGTACACGTGGGCCAGGTTGCGCACCGCCTGCTCGCTCTTGGCCAGGAAAATGGCCGCCGGCTCCAGCCCGTCGTGAATGACCGGGTTATCCAGATGCAACACCGAAATGCCCGCCGTTGCCAGCTCAGCGCCGAATTTCGTGTCTTCGTGGCCGTAGCCACTCAGTCGCTCATCAAGCGGAAAGCGCCGGAAAACGTCGGACCGAATCAGCGCGTTGTTAATGGTAAGCTGGGCGTAGGGCGTGGCCTGACGTACGGCGGCGGCCCGCGCCTCGCGGGCCCAGCCGTAGTGCCAGCGCAGGTATAGGCCGGGGTCGGCGGGCGGGGCAGCTTCGTAGGCGGTGCCCCCAATGAGGACTGCCGCCTGGCTGCGGGCTGCTGCGTAACGGGCCAGAAACTGATGGTCGGGCAGTTGGCTGTCGTTGTCGAGCAGCAGCAGCCACTCGTGCCGCGCGGCGGCGGCCAGCTGGTTGCGAATGGCCGCGCGGCCAACATTGTGCGGCAGCTCGCGGTAATGCACACCGGGCAGCGAGCCCAGTGGACGGTTTAATTGGCGAACATCTTCACCAGAAAAATCGTCCAGCAGCAGGATTTCAACCGGGCCGGGCCAGTGCGCAGACTGGTCGAGCAGTGCCCGTATCAATTCCCCAACAGCGCAATTATACACCGGAATCAGAATGGATAATCCGGATGTCATTCAGCTAGAAAAAGTGGGTGACGATACCAATCTCTTCGGCTTATTCTTTTAACTTCGATTCAATCAATTGGATGACTTCTTGATTTTTGCTTTCCTGCGCTGCAGATAGCACCGAGTTACCTTTCCCATCATGTGCTTTCACATCAGCTCCTTTAGAAATCAGGTAGGAAACCAGCTTCTTATTTCCACTATGAGCTGCAAACATCAACGCAGTCATGTTGAAAGCATCTCTAAAATCGACCTCGGCCTGATGGTCGAGCAAAAGCTTAACCGTTGCAAAATCGTTTTTCTGAACGGCCAGAATCAGCAGGCTCATTTCAAAAAAGCCCGCTTTTACCCGAAAATTTGGGTTGGCACCTTTATCTAGCGCAGCCTGCACCTGCGTGGTGTCTTTCGCTGAGACAGCCTCGTAGAGCTTTTTATCTTGCCCTTTACCAGTATTGAAATCTATGCCCTGTCCATGGCCCGCTACGGCAGTTACAGTTAATAGCAAGGACAAAATAGCTACTGCCTTTCGGATGGAAACGATGGTCATATTTGGCAGCTAAGTAGAAGAGCTTTGCTATCAGAACCGTTACCCGCGCGCCGAATCGAGCAATTCCCCGTCCTTGCACGTTAGCACGCGGTGCGGGTACTGCTCGATGAGCTGGAAATTGTGCGTGGCCATCAGAATAGCGGTGCCGGTGTTATTGATTTCGCCAAACAGCTGCATGATGCTCGCTGACACGTCGGGGTCGAGGTTGCCGGTGGGTTCGTCGGCCAGCATCAGCACGGGCTCGTTGAGCATGGCGCGGGCGATGACCACGCGCTGCTGCTCGCCGCCCGAGAGGCGGTGGGGCATGCGGTTGGCGGCCCCGCTCAGGCCCACGCGCACCAGAACATCCGAAATGCGCTGCTGCTTCTGCGACTTGCCTTTCCAGCCGGTGGCGTTGAGCACAAACATCAGGTTTTCGGCCACCGTGCGGTCGCCCAGCAGCTGGAAATCCTGAAACACGATGCCCAGCTTGCGGCGCAAAAACGGGACTTTGCTGGCCGACAGCTTCGGTAGCGAATAGCCGGCCACGGTGCCCATGCCGCTTTGCAGCGGCAGGTCGGCGTACAAAGTCTTCAGCAGCGACGACTTGCCCGAGCCGGTGCGGCCCACCAGGTAAGCAAACGCGCCCTTTTCCAGCGCAAACGACACGCCCTGCAGCACGGCCTGCTGCTCCTGCATTATCGTGGCATCGTGCAGCTCAATAACGTTCTCAACCATACAATTACAGATTCAGCGGCTGCAGCTTGCCAAATTCCAGGCCCGAAATCACGCCAGCCAGTTCGGTTTCCTTGCCCTCGAGGCCGTAGCGGTGCAGGTCCTTCAGCGGCCGGTCGGCCCGGAAATAGGCGATGAGGACAAACGCCTCATCCCGCAGCTGGATGTAGTCCGGAATTTTGGCCTTGCCTTTTACTTTGATGATGTACATGGAACAGTTAAAAGTTAGGAGTTAAAAGTTAGGAGTTAGAGTTTGGCCAGATGGACAACTCTTAACTTTTAACTCTTAACTAAGCGTTTACGCGCTTGTGGTCAGCCAGGAACGTGGCCAGGCCCTTGTCCGTGAGCGGGTGGCTGAGCAAGCCGTTGATGACGCTGAGCGGGCAGGTCACTACGTCGGCCCCGATTTCGGCGCACTGAATGAGGTGCGGCACGTGGCGCACCGAGGCGGCCAGGACTTCGGTGGGGTAGCCGTAGTTGCTGAAAATCTGCACAATCTGTTCTACTAGCTGCAGGCCGTCGGCCCCGATGTCGTCCAGACGACCCACGAAGGGCGACACGTAGGTCGCACCGGCTTTGGCCGCCAGCAAGGCCTGGCCGGCCGTGAAAATCAGGGTGCAGTTGGTTTTGATGCCCTTGTCGGCGAAGTACTTGATGGCCTTCACGCCGTCCTTAATCATGGGCACTTTCACCACGATGTTGGGGTGGAGGTCGGCCAGGGCCTCGCCCTCGCGCACCATGCCGTCGAAATCAGTGGCAATCACTTCGGCCGACACGTCGCCGTCGACCAGCTCGCAAATCTGGCGGTAGTGGGCCATCACGGCGTCGAGGCCTTTGATGCCTTCCTTGGCCATGAGCGAGGGGTTGGTAGTCACGCCGTCGAGGACGCCCAACTCTACGGCTTCGCGGATTTCGGCCAGGTTGGCGGTGTCGATGAAGAATTTCATGCGTTAGCTATTAGCTGATGGCTATTAGCTGCTAGCTGCTTTTTCAAGTCGGCCACCAAGGTAACAGCTAACAGCTAACCGCTATCAGCTAACAGCTAATACAAAAAGAATCGGCCCCAAAGCTACTCAATGGCCCGCCAACATTGCGGAATTGAAGCAGCATCGGGGCCGACGCGAAAGGACAAAAAAAAGCAAGCCAAAATCGCACCGCTACAACCACCTACCCTTGCTACCTTCCGGTCCTGGGGGAGTTCAGCAGGAGCTGGTCGTTCTGACTTGCCGATGCAAAGGTAATCACGGATTCGTCGGATTCGACACGGATTTCCTGGATTTTGTGAACGACGCTTGGCGTTGGCCGGAAGCGCGAGCAGGTAAGGGGCTGATTGTATTCGAAATGCCCCTTGCGGCAACTGCCTGAAAAATATTTTGCCCCTCGGCTAATCGTCCACAAAATCCGGGAAATCCGCAAAATCTGCTTAAATCCGTGGTTAGCTTTGCGGCATGGAACGACTTATCATCCTTGATTTCGGCTCGCAGTACACGCAATTGATAGCCCGGCGCATTCGCGAATTGCACGTGTTCTGCGAAATTCACCCTTACACCTACGCCTCGAAACTCGTTCTCAGCGACGATATTCGGGGCGTTATTCTTTCCGGCTCGCCGTGCTCGGTGCGCGACGCGGACTCGCCCAACCCTGACCTGAGCCATATTCTGGGCCGGGTACCGGTGCTGGGCGTGTGCTACGGCGCGCAGCTGCTGGCCCAGCAGGGCGGGGGCGAAGTGACGCCGGCCACCATTCGCGAGTATGGCCGGGCGCGGCTGTCGTCGCTCGACGCGGCCTCGCCGCTGCTCGATGAAATGCACGTGGATTCGCAGGTTTGGATGTCGCACGGCGATACCATTCAGCGCCTGCCGGCCGGCTACAACATCATTGCCAGCACGCCCGAAGTGGCGGTGGCCGCCTTCAAAATTGAAGGCCAGGAAACCTACGGCATCCAGTTTCATCCCGAAGTAACGCACTCGACCGAGGGCAAGCTGCTGCTGCGCAATTTTGTGGTCGACATCTGCCAGTGCGCCCAAACCTGGACGCCCGACCATTTTGTGGATTCGACCGTGGAGGCCCTGCAAGCCACCATTGGCCCCGACGACCAGGTGATTCTGGGCCTGTCGGGCGGCGTGGACAGCAGCGTGGCGGCCCTGCTGCTGCACCGCGCCATTGGCCCGCGCCTGCACGGCATCTTCGTGGATAACGGCCTGCTGCGGCAGGACGAATTTGCCACCGTGCTTAAAGCCTACGAGGGCCTGGGCCTGAACGTGACCGGCGTGAACGCCGCGCCGGAATTCTACGCCGCGCTGGCGGGCATCAGCGACCCGGAGGGCAAGCGCAAGGCCATTGGCCGCACGTTTATTGAGGTGTTCGACCGCGAGGCGCAGAAAGTGCAGGGCGCGCGCTGGCTGGCCCAGGGCACGATTTACCCCGACGTGATTGAATCGGTGTCCATTCACGGCTCGTCGGTCACCATCAAAAGCCACCACAACGTGGGCGGCCTGCCCGAAAAGATGAACCTGAAAATTGTGGAGCCGCTGCGCATGCTCTTCAAAGACGAGGTGCGCGAGGTGGGCGCGGCGTTGGAACTGCCCGCCGAAATCCTCAACCGGCACCCATTTCCCGGCCCCGGCCTGGGCATCCGCATCCTCGGCGACATCACGCCCGAGAAAGTGGCGCTGCTGCAGCGCGCCGATGGCGTGTTCATTAACCTGCTGAAAGAGCACGGCCTGTACGAGCACGTATGGCAAGCCGGTGCCATGCTACTGCCCGTGCAAAGCGTGGGCGTGATGGGCGACGAGCGCACCTACGAGCGAGTAGTGGCCCTGCGCGCGGTAACCAGCGTGGATGGCATGACGGCCGACTGGGCGCATTTGCCCTACGATTTCCTGGCCGAGGTGAGCAACAAGATTATCAACCAGGTGCGCGGGATTAACCGCGTGGTGTACGATATTTCGAGCAAGCCGCCGGCGACAATTGAGTGGGAGTAAGCACGATGCTTGACGAATAATAGAACGTCATGCTGAGCGCAGCCGAAGCATCTCTACCGCAACAGTAAACAAAATGATTGCGCGGCAGAGATGCTTCGGCTGCGCTCAGCATGACGTTCTTAATTTTTCCTTTAACGAATCAAAAATGCGCTTTCACTGCCTGCAACACCTGCCTCACGAAGGCCCCGGCCACGCGGCCGACTGGCTGGCGGCGCACGGTCACGCGCTCACGTTCACGAAGCTGTTTGAGCCGAACCCGGTTTTTCCGATGCTAGCCGATTTTGATGGGTTGCTGATTCTGGGCGGGGCCATGAGCGTGCACGACACGGACCGGCTGCCCTGGTTGCGGGATGAAAAAGCCTTTATCAACAAAGCGCTGCGGGCGGGCAAGATTACTCTGGCTATTTGCTTAGGGGCGCAGCTGGTGGCCGAGGCGCTGGGCGGCCAGGTGCAGCCCAACCACGCGCCGGAAATCGGCTTCTGGACGGTGCGGTTTTCGGCCAAGTCGCTGGAGCATCCGCTGCTGCGTGGCTGGCCCGAGAAAGCGGCCGTGTTGCACTGGCACCTGGATACATTTACAGTGCCGCCGGGCGCGGTGCGGGTGGGCATGTCGGCCGCCACGGCCACCCAGGGCTTTGTGTGGGGCGATGGCGTAATTGGGCTCCAGTTTCACCCCGAAATGACCGTGCCGATGGTGGAGCAACTCATGGCCGATGAAGAACATGAGCAGGCCACAGAGCAGGAATTTGTGCAGACGGCGGCGCAGATTCGGACCAAGCTGAAATCAGTCTGGAAGGGCCGCAAGCTGCTGGAGACGCTGCTGGAGAATCTGGTGGCGCTGCACGAGAGAGAAACTACCAGCAATTAAGCCCCAGCGGGGCGACCTATCGGTAAAAACGAACTGTGTGGAGAATAGCTAAAAGCCCCAGCGGGGCGACACTCGTTGCAACAAGTGTCGCCCCGCTGGGGCTCATTTTCGCGAAGCAGTATGAATGATTCGCTAAAACCCCTTCGGCAGCTCAATACCCTTGATGGTCTTGTACAAACTCAGTGCGTTCTGGTCAGTCATGCCGGCCACGAAATCGGTGAGCAGCAAGATTTTCTCGTAGGCCGAAACGTGGGCCTGGTGGCCTTCGGCGCGGAATTGTTCGGGGAGCAGCAGGAGTAGCTTGCGGCTGCGGTGGCCCTGGCTTTGGTCGAACACGGCGGCGAGGAAAGCATCGAGCAGGCCGCCGAGGACTTCGAAGCCGGCGGCTTCGATTTCGAGCACCGGGCGGCTGCGGTAAAGCTGGTTGATGCTCAGGCGCTGCACCTCCTGCAAATCGGCCCAGCAGCCGAGCTCTTTGATGAGGGGCTGGTCGTAGGCACCGCGCAGGATGGCGGGGGCGTGCTGCGCAAACAGCCCGGCCAGCTCGTTCACCAGCTTGCCGATGAGGCGGGCGCGGATGTAGCCCAGCTCCTCGCGCCAGTCGTGCCATGAGACGGTGGATTGGCGGGTTGGTGAGTCGTTGAGCATGCGCTTGAGCAGGGGCAGACCGGTTTCGGGCGCGATGAGGCCAAGCTTGAGGCCGTCCTCAAAGTCGATGATGCGGTAGCAGAGGTCGTCGGCGGCTTCGACCAGAAAGGCCAGCGGGTGGCGGTGGTAGAAGCCGGCTTCGGCATCTTTGGGCAGCAGGCCCAGCTCAGCGGCCACGTGCTGGAAGCGCGCGCTTTCGGTTTGGAAATGGCCGTATTTCTTTTCCGATGCGCCCCCCTTTTTCGACGCTTCTGGCACCAGGCTGGGGCGCGGGTACTTGGTGAACGCGCCCAGCGTGGCGTAGGTGAGGCCCAGGCCGGCGGTGCCGGTGCTGTGCGCCGCGTAGGTGTGCGTAAGGATGCGGAAGCCGGCGGCGTTGCCCTCGAAGTGCTGCAAGTCGGCTACTTCGGCGGAAGTGAGCTGCTGCAGGTACGGGGCGGCGGCGGGGCTGAGGAAGTAGCTGCTGATGGCATCTTCGCCGGAATGGCCGAAGGGCGGGTTACCGATGTCGTGGGCCAGGCAGGCGGCGGCCACGATGTCGCCGCAGTCCTGGTCGAGGTTGGGCAGCTGGGCGGCCAGCCCGGCATCGGCCTCCAGGAGGTGGCGGGCGGCGAGGCGGCCCAGGGAGCGGCCCACCACGGCGGTTTCGAGCGAGTGGGTGAGGCGGGTGTGCACGAAATCGGTTTCGGGCAGGGGCATTACCTGGGTTTTGCGCTGCAGGCGGCGGAAGGCCGAGCTGAACACCACGCGGTCGTAGTCCTGCACGAAAGCCCCGCGCACGGGGGCAGTGCTAAGCGGCGGCAGCTGCTGGTCGGGAAAGCGCCGCTGCGAGAGCAGGCGCGGCCAGTGCATCGGCTGAGACTCGGGGGGAGTTGACATTAGAAAGAGAAAGGACCGACATGCTCATCTGGCATTCGCGCAGCCGAAGTATCTTCACCGCAATAGTAAACCCAAGCGGTTGGATTACTCACGCGGCAGAAACGCTTCGACTACGCGGGCCGGATGAGCACGCCGTTCAGACGGCTACTTATTCACCCCTTCATCCAACAGCTTGAAGGGGTTGAGCTTTTCAAAGTGAAGCTGGAAGCGGATACCGTCGGTGAACGCCTGGCGGCTTTCGGGCGTGCCGCTGCTAAACTGCGAACCCACGACCGGGATGTAGAACTGCAGGATTTCGCCAAAGAAGGGCACGGTGAGGCCGGCATCGTAGAACAGGCGCTGGCCCTGGGCGCGGCCGGCTACAAACTGCGTTTCGCCGGTGGCGCCGAAGTCGGCAAATACCGCGAGCTTGGTGATGGGTAGGTCGGCCTGCAGGTTGAGGGTGCTGAGCCAGGAAGTGCTGGCGACGGGCAGGAAGGCTTTAAAAGCGCCGTCGCGGCCGTCGGTCTGGTGCACCTGGGCCGTCAGAGCGGATGAAATCTGCTGGCGGTCGAAGAAGGGCGTTTGGCGGCGGTAGTCGGGGCTGCCGCTCAGGCCGAGCACGAAATCGGACTGCGTCTCGCCCTGCAAAAAGCGCCCGCCGAACAGGCGCGCCTGCACCCGCTTGGTGCGCGAGTAATAGCGCAGATAGCGCGCCTCGGCGCGCAAGAGAATGGCCGAATTTGAGCTGTTGAAAGCGGCCTGCAGCTGGTTCAGCTCGACGTGGGCGCTCCAGTGGTTAAGCGCGTCCTGGTGGTGTGCGCCGTACTCGACGGAGTAGATGCTGCTGGTGCGGGCGCGGTCCTGGTCGCGCACGGAGGTAAGGGCTACGCTGGCCTGCTGCTGCACCGAAGCGCCGGGGCGGTGAGGCAGGTAGAAGGTGAAGGCGGGTTCCAGCTTGAGGTAGCGCTCGAAGCGCTGCACCGTGAAACTGGTGACAAAGCGGCGGACGCGGGAATGCGGCAGGTCGTTGAGCTGGATGCGCCCAATGCCGTTCAGCTCGTTGCGGTTGAAGCTGTACATGGGCATGGCTAGGTACTGCAGCGGCCGGGGAGCGAGCGGATTGTTGTAGAAGGCCGCGCCGAGCATGAACTTATCGGAGGTATTGGCCCCGACTACCGGCAGCCAGCTGATGGTTTTCCGGTCCCAGCGCTCGATGCTGAAGAGCGGGCGCAGGCGCAGGGACTCGGCGCGGGCCAGCGGGCCTTCGAGCTGGAGGCGGTCGTTGCGGCGGTTGAGCTGGGGCGTGAGGTAGCCGGCATCGACGGTGAGTGCGACGACGTTGGCCCGCCTGAAGTTGAGCTGGCTGGTGGCTTCTTCTTCAGCATTGGCGTCGAGGTTGCCGAAGGGCGTGGTCCAGAGGGTTTCGAGCACGTTGCCCTGGGCATCGAGGCTGGAAACGGGCACCGCCCAAGGCACTTCCGAATCGGTGCGCACCAGCACCTTCACTACGTCGTTGAAGAGGGCCACGGCGCTCAGGTCGGCGTCGTAGTGGTGGGTGCCGCCCAGCATGTCGCCGAAAAACCAGCCCAGCTTCTGGCCGGTGCTTTCCTCGAACACGGCCTGCATGTCTTCGGGGTAGGGGTGGCGGAACTGCCAGCGCGTGTAATAGAGGCGCATGGCGTCGTCGAACCTCTCCTGGCCCAGGTAGCCGGCCAGGTAGCGCAGCAGCGAGGCGGTTTTGAAGTACACGCCGCCGTTGTAGTTGAACTGCGTAAAATCGGCCGACGAGGGCCCCTGCACCGGTTGGTCGGCGCCGTGGCTGGCCAGTATCTGGTAGGGCAGCTGGTTGAAGGCCGGGGCGGGCAGGCCGTCGAGGCCAAAGGTTTTCAGCCGCGCCGGCGTGAGGCCCTGGCCCGACATTTCGGGCAGCAGGCCGGCCATCGGGTTGGTCAGGGCCTCGGTGCGGGTGTGCTCGTAGGTGTTCACGCCCTCGTCCATCCACGGAAAGTCGCGCTCATTCGAGCCCAGAATGCCGTAGAACCAGTTGTGGCCCACCTCGTGAATGATGGCCCCGGGTTCGGTCACGGTCACCATCGGGTACTCCATGCCGCTGCCGGCCGTCAGGGCCCCGTCCACGGCCGTCACGGCCGAATAAGGGTACTCGCCCACCCAGCGCGAGTAGCTGCGCAAGGCAGTGTTTACTTCCTCCAAGCCCTGAATCCAGCGCACGGGCTGGCGGTTGGTGAAGAGCACCGTCGTCTGCACGGTGCGGCCCGAGGGCAGGCGCACGGTGTCCTGCAGCACGTTGAAACGCTTATCGGCAAACCAGGCGAAATCGTGCACGCGGTCCTGCACGTAGCGCAGGGTTTTGGTGGTGGGGGCCGAAGCCGGGAATTTCAGGTCGTGGCCGAAGTCGTCGGCGGTTTTTTTGGCGGCCGTGGCGGTGGCCAGCTCGGCCAGGCGGGCGCGCTCGTCGGGGTTCTGCAGCTCGCCGGTGGCGCCCACCACGTAGTTGCTGGGCAGGGTGATGCTGACATCAAACGAGCCATATTCCGAGTAAAACTCGCCCTGGCTGAGGTAGGGGATGGGGTGCCAGCCGCGCCGGTCGAGCACCGCCGGCTTCGGAAACCACTGGCTCACCTGGTAGCTCTGCCCCACGTGGCCCATGCGCGAAAACGAGCCCGGCAGCTTCACCCGAAACGGCGTGGCAATGGTGGCAGCCGCGCCCGGGGCCAGCGGCTGCGGCAGCAGCAGTTTGGCGATATCGGGGTTTTCGGGGTCGTATTCGAGCTTGGCCGCCTGCCCGTTCACCACAAAGCTCAGGCTATCGATAAAGCCGCGCGCCTCGGGTTTGGCAAACAGAAACTCGCGGTTGCCCTGGCGCTGCTGCTCGCGGCCGAAGGCCGTATGGTTGTCGCGGTAGGCATTGGGCCACAGGTGAAACCAGATAAATGGCAGCGCCTGCGGCGAGTTATTGGTGTAGGTCAGCTCTTCCTTGCCGCGCAGAACGTGGGCTTTGTCATCAAGCCGCACGTCAATCGAATACTTCACTTCCTGCTGGAAATAAGGGCTAGCGGAAATTTTGGCGGCGGGCTTGGCTTTGGGCTTGGGGTGGCGCTGGGCCAGCGTGAGGCCAGGCAGCAGGGCCAGCGCGAGGCCGAGAAGTAGGGGTTTGTGCATGGGTAGGCTGTTGGTTGCCGCGAAGCTACGGTGTTGGTGGAAGATGCTTTAAGCTAGAGCAGTTAATTGCTTCTCCAAAACAACCCTAGTTACCAATGTGTGCACGGCTAAAACTAGACTACATTGCTGTTGATTGCCAAAGGCTGGTTGCCGAATAATTACTGCTGTTGGCCAAAATAATATTCCCTATTCGGAGGCAAGCCACCCAATAGTTAGAATACACCATGAAGAAATTATTGCTGTTCTTACTCTTCATTGCTTCATGCCAGAAGATGAAGTCTGGCCAACACGTAGCTCCCGAAACAATTCAATTGGTGGAGTCGATTGGGCTATTGAGTAAGGATGAACACATTGTGCTGTATTACTCGAATTTTCGAGAAAGTAGCACAGGAAGTTTCGTGACCGACAAACGCATTGCACACTACTGGTTAGAAAAAAAGGTGACTAATAATCGAATAGAGTCGGCGTATTATTCAGATATTATTTCAATAATTCCAAGGTATAAAGTGCCCGACTTTGATAGTCCATACATCGAAATCACGAAAAGAAACGGAGACAAGTTTAGGGCCTATATGGAAGGAAGTGATGAAGAGAAATACCTGTTTTATGAGCAGGCACTTGCGCTATGGCATAAGCGCCACGCTGCTGGAGTACAGCCTTAATGCAGGTATTGACGCTTAATTTCCGCATTAATGCCCCAAGCTTATGAAAACCAGTCTCACCCGATTCCTCGAAGCGCAAACCAGCAGCTACCCGGCTGCCCTGGCCGAAATCAAAAACGGCCGCAAGCGCAGCCATTGGATGTGGTTCATCTTTCCGCAAATTCAGGGATTAGGCCTGAGCGAAACGGCCCGCTTTTACGCGATTCAGGATTTACGCGAGGCGGAAGAGTACGCCCGGCACCCGGTGCTGGGGGCGCGGCTGGTTGAAATCAGTACGGCCCTGCTGGGATTGAAATCGAACGACGCGCACGCTATTATGGGCAGCCCGGATGATTTGAAACTGAAATCGTCGATGACGCTATTCGCGGCCGTGCCCGGGGCCGACCCAGTGTTTCAGGCGGTGCTGGCGAAGTTTTTTGGCGGAGCGCAGGACGAGAAGACGATGCGCATTATTGGCCAGAACCGATAAAAACCTTGCTGAATCAATAGCTGCGGCAGTTATTCTCCCTGCGCCCGGCCCAGCACGCGCACCGTGCCGTAGCCCAGCAGCAGAAACAGCCCGAACACCAGCGTCACGCCCCAGGTGCCGGGAAATGAGAACGGGTGCAGCACCCGGTTCATGATGTCAAAAAACAGCGCAATCGGGTTGGTCAGAATGTTCCAGGAGTTGAAGCGCAGGTAGCGGCCCAGGTAGATGCCGAACCCACTAAGCAGCAGCGCCACCGCCGCAAACAGCCAGCCCGGCCAGAAGCCCAGCCGCTGCTGCACCAAGCGCTGCATGTCGGACAGCGAGGCGTAAGCCAGCATCAGGCCGTTCCAGGCGCAGCTTACTATCAGCACCAAATCGTACCAGAGCGGCACGCCGGGCCGCGCTTCGAGGTGGTAAAAATCGGTGAGAATGTAGGGCGCGTTGGGAAAAAACAGCAGCCACGCCGCCCCGGCCGGCACCAGCAGGCGCGCCCGCAGCGGCCCCCGCGCCGCCGTCAGCATCGTGCTGATGGCGTAGGGAACTATGGCCAGCAGCAGGTTCCAGAGCATGAACAGGAAGAACAGGCGGCCGGTGAGGGCCACCCGCCCCGCCACCAGCAGCACGCTCAAGGCCAGCGAAGCTGCCAGCACGAACGTGAGCGCCAGCCGGGCGCGGCTGAAGGGCAGGGACGGAGCAAAGGAGACAGGCATAGGCATAAAGTTAGCGCAGGTTTGGCGCCGGTAAGTCCGTGGCGCGCACCTTACAGTCCGCGGCCCGTTGCGGAGTTCGGGTTTTCGGCCGGGGCGCGAACTGCAAAGTCCGGGCTGCATGTAACGACAACGCAACGACGGCCCGGCTGCGTATGGCCCCGGCTATTTATGGCTAATTTTGCCCCGCCGGCCACGAAGGCCGGTGCGAGTTTCGGTTCCATGACGTTTTCATCTTCGCGGCAGCGGCCGTTGCATTGGCTGTTTGCCGGCCTGCTGCTTAGCGGCAGTGCCCTGGCCCAAACGCCCGCCCGGCCTCAGCCGAACAAACCGGCTGCTACCAGCCCGGCTACACCTGCGCCGGCCGCCAGGCCCATAGCCAAACCGGCCGTTGCGCCAGCGGCCAAACCGGCTGCTACTCCGGCCGCTGCGGTTGCCAAGCCAAAACCTGCGCCCGCGCCGGCCCGCCCAACCGCCATTCCGCCGGCCGAGGCCGCCGTGCGCTACCGGGCCGGTAAAAACCAGCTCGACCAGGGCAACTACGCCGCCGCGCTGGCCCAACTGGAGCCGCTGGCCCAGCCCACCGCCCGCTTCGCCCGCGCCGCCGATGCCGCTTACCTGGCCGCCGTGGCCGAAACCCGCCTCAAGCAGTGGCCCGAGGCCGAGCAGCTGCTCAACCTGCTGCGCACCGAGTACCCCACGTACCCGAACATGCCCGACGTGCTGCTGCTGCAAGGGCAGGTGTCGTTCGAGCTGGAGGATTTCGACACGGCCCTCAAAACCCTGACGATGCTGCCGCCCGACAAGCTGGCAACTGAGCGCGAAAACCTGAAGGCCGCCTACCTGCCCCGCATCCAGGACCGCAACACCTGGCTGCGCAACCTGCGCCGCTACCCCGCCGATGCTACCCTGGGCCGCGCCTACGCCGACCGCCTCGTGCTGGGCGGGGCCTACACCGACGCCGACCGCCCGCAACTCGACGACCTCATCACCCGCTTCAGCCTCGACCGCGCCCGCTACACGCCGCGCCCCCGGCCGGTATCCGTCAAGAAAAGCAGCTACAACGTGGCCGTGCTGCTGCCCTTCGAGCTGGCGGACCCCAGCTGGCAGACCCAGCGCAAAAACCAGTTCGTAACCGACCTCTACGCCGGCCTGCGCCTGGCCCAGGACAGCCTGCAGCGCGCCGGCCGCACCATCCAGCTGTTCGCCTACGACACCGGCGCCGACACGCTGACGCTCAAGCAAACCCTGGCCCTGCCCGAGTTGGCCGGCATGGACATGCTCATCGGCCCGGTGTATAAATCGGGAGCCAAGCTGCTGAGCCGCTACGCCCAGGAGCACCAAATTGTGTGCGTGAATCCACTTTCGCAGGACGGCGACCTCGTGCTCGACAACCCCTGGCACTACCTCTACGCGCCCAGCGCCGCCACCCAGGGCCGCACCGCTGCGCAGTTTGCCGCCGGTGCATTCGGCACCGGTCGCCCGGCCCTGGTGCTTTACGAAGACAGTAAGGACGACGCCGCTTTCGCCGCTGCCTACAAAGCCGCGCTCGAAGAACAGGGCGGCAAAGTCAGCGGCCTGCGCCGCTTCAATCCTGACATCGACGCCAGCCTGGCCACCGCCTTCGCTGGTCCCGATTTGGCCGCCGCCGGCCACGTCGTCGTGGTTTCCGACGACAAGCGCGTGGGCCCGTACGCGCTGCGCCTCGTGCAGCAGCAGCCCGCCGCCACCCGGCCCGGCCTGCTGGCCCCCGGCTCCTGGCTCGATAATCCGCGCCTCGACGTGAGCCAGCTGAACGGCGCCGGCACCTACTTCATCCAGCCCAAGTATTACGACGAGCAAAGCCTTGGCTTCCGCCGTTTCCGCTCGCTGTACTTGCAGCGCCAGCACCTGCCGCCCTCGGTATTTGCCAACCAGGGCTTCGAATTGCTGTTGTATTTCGGCAACGCGCTGTTTCAGTATGGCCCTGCGTTTCAGACCGGCCTGGCCGGAGCCAGCCAAACGCCCGGGGCCATTTTTGAAGGCGCGAGCTACCTCGGCGGCGCGCACGACAACCAGGTGGTGCCCATCATCAAACTCAGCGGCCTGGAGTACCAGGTGCTGCGCTAGAGGGAGCGTGTAGCTCCATCCGTCATCCTGAGCTTGCGAAGGACCTTATCACGTCTGCGCCATCTGATTTTGCTGCAAACCTTTCTTCGGTAATAAGGTCCTTCGCAAGCTCAGGATGACAGACAAGTAACCTGCTAAATTCAATTCCCAGTTTCATGCTCAACCTCACCACTTCCGCTGCCCTTTTCGAACGCGCCAAAACCCTCATTCCCGGCGGCGTCAACTCGCCCGTGCGGGCCTTCCGCTCGGTGGGCGGCTCGCCGGTGTTCATGGCCAGCGCCGAGGGTGCCTGGCTCACCGACGTGGATGGCAACCGCTACGTCGACTTCATCAACTCCTGGGGCCCGATGATTCTGGGCCACGCGCCGGCCGTGGTGCTCGACGCCGTGCGCGAGGCCCTGCCGCATTCGCTCAGTTTCGGGGCGCCCACGCACCGCGAAGTCGAAATGGCTGAGTTGATTCGCCAGATGGTGCCCAGCATCGAGAAAGTGCGCCTCGTGAACTCCGGCACCGAAGCCTGCATGTCGGCCATTCGCGCGGCCCGCGGCTACACCGGCCGCGCCAAAATCATCAAATTTGAAGGCTGCTACCACGGCCACGGCGATGCATTTCTGATTGCCGCCGGCAGCGGCGCGCTCACCGCCGGCGAGCCCGACTCGGCCGGCGTCACCCAGGGCGTAGCCCAGGACACCCTCACCGCGCCCTACAACGACCTGCCCGCTGTGGAAGCCCTCATCGCCGCCAACCCGGGCCAGATTGCGGCCCTCATCCTGGAGCCCGTGGTGGGCAACATGGGCCTCGTGGAACCCGCCAAAAACTTCCTGCAGTCCCTGCGCGACCTGTGCACCCAGCACGGCATCGTGCTCATTTTTGATGAGGTAATGACCGGCTTCCGCCTCGCCCAGGGCGGCGCGCAGGAGCTCTACGGCATCAAAGCCGACATGACGACGCTGGGCAAAATCATCGGCGGCGGCCTGCCTGTGGGCGCTTACGGCGGCCGCGAAGACATTATGAACTGCGTAGCCCCCGCCGGCAAAGTGTACCAGGCGGGCACGCTCTCGGGCAACCCCATGGCCACCGCCGCCGGCATGGCCCAGCTGCGCTACCTGCACGAGCACCCCGAACTCTACACCGCCCTCGAAGCCACCAGCGCCCGCCTCGCCGACGGCACCCGCCAGATTGCCGCCGAACTGGGCCTGAACTACACCGTGAACCGCGTAGGCTCGATGTTCAGCCTGTTCTTCACCAACAAGCCGGTGAACAACCTCGATGATGCCAAGCACTGCGATACCGCCGCGTTCGGCCGCTATTTCCATGCCATGCTGAACCGCGGCATCTACCTCGCACCCTCGCAGTTCGAGGCCCTGTTCGTGTCCACGGCCATCAGCGACGAGCTGGTGGAGAAATACCTCACGGCCTGCCGCGAGTCGTTGGTAGAAGCTCATAAGTTGTAGGTCCCGTTTGTCATGCTGAACGCAGGGAAGCACCTTATCACGCTTGAACATTCCGTTCGGACGTGGTAGGGTGCTTCCCTGCGTTCAGCATGACAGACGAAAACCTTGCGAAACCTTTTTTCGCATCGCGCAACCTTGCGCTTTACCTTTGCCCGATGTTGAAACTCCGTCTGCTTGCCCTTTTTCTGCTGTTTACAACGCTGGCCCACGCCGAAACCCCGGCCCAGGCCAACAAGCGCCTCTTCGATAAAACCATTGATGAGCTGAACTTCCGCACCATGGAAACGGTGTACGACAAGTCGTTCACCCGGGGCAAGTTTCCACTCACGTTGCGCACCGCCGCCGCCCGCCGCAGCTTCGACGGCTTCGGGAGCAATACTGCACTCAAGCAGCTGTTTCTGAACTATAACGGCATTGCCGAGCGCTACAAAAACCGTTTCGGCAATGGCTCGCTCACGCTGGCCGAGTTCGACAAGCAGCTGAAATCGGTACTGCTGGATAAGAACTTCGAGTTCTTCATCCACAACCTGCCGCGCGACGAGCGGGTGGCCCTCATCCGGGCCGAGCAGCGGCTCATTCAGCAGGCCAGCGCCCAGTTCAACGACTCCGGTGCGCCCGCCGATGCCTTGCCCGCCGCCACCAACGAGGCCCAGCCCGAGGCGCCCGTGACGGCCCCGCTCACTACCAACGGCAACGATGGCAGCGACGGCTCCGCCGCCCCCGAGCCCGCCGCCACGGCCGACAACGAAGAAGCGCCCCTCACCAGTGCGCCCGCCGAGCCCGTCGGCCCTGCGCCACGCCACGACTGGGTCGACTATCTCACGCTGCTGCTGAGCCTGGGCAGCGCCGGCCTGCTTTTTTATTTGGTTACCAACGTTCTGCCCGGTTTAAGCCGCCGCATCAACAACCTCGCGCCCGACCCCGAGCCGGAGCCCGAACCCCGCAGCCTCGCCAGCCGTCTGCGCCCCACGCGCCGCCCCGGCCTGCGCGAGGACCGCTACGAAGACGACGAGGATGAGGACGAAGCCGACGGCGAGCCCGCCGCGCCCTACCGCCACGACGACGACTAAACGGGCGGTCATGCAGAGCGCAGCGGAGCATCTCGCGTGCCACCACTAATTCTTACGATTGATTTACTACCACACGCGAGATGCTTCGTTGCGCACCCGCTGGCCGCAGTTTAGCGCGCAGCGCATAACTGCAGGCCCTTCGTAACGCGAGTTTGCAACTCGCTGCCGCAAAGCAGTAATCTCAACTTGGCTGCCAATCGGCGAGTTGCAAACTCGCCTCACCCAAGGCCAGCAGTTACGCGCTGCGCGCTAAACTGCGGCCAGCACTACCCGCTTCGCATTATCAAAATCACCACTCCAACTACATGATTCTCACCGACCAGCAAATCCTCGCGGAAATCGAGAAAGGCACCATCGTTATCGAGCCTTACGACCGCAGCTGCCTGGGCACCAATTCCTACGACGTGCACCTCGGCCCGTATCTGGCCACCTACCGCGACGCGGTGCTGGACGCGCGCAAGCACAACGAAATCGACCATTTCGAAATCCCCGAAGAAGGCTTTGTGCTGCAGCCCGGCAAGCTTTACCTGGGTGTAACGCAGGAGTATACCGAAACCCACGCTACCGTACCCTTCCTCGAAGGCAAGAGCAGCGTGGGCCGGCTCGGCATCGACATTCACGCCACCGCCGGCAAGGGCGATGTGGGATTTTGCAACTACTGGACACTGGAAATCAGCGTGTCGATGCCCGTGCGCGTGTACCGTCACATGCCCATTGGCCAGCTCATCTACTTCACCGTGCAGGGCGACGTGAACAACTACTACAACCGCAAGCAGAACGCCAAATACAACGACCGCACCGACCGCCCGGTGGAGTCGATGATGTGGAAAAACCAGTGGTAGGGTATAGCCAACGCGCTATACTGCAAAGCTGAACCCGAACCGCAGCAAGCTTTTCTACGTTATCCGAGCGTTACCGGGCTGCCGCTGGCTGGCCCGGTCCTTGCGTAAGTGTCCTACCAAAACCCTACGACCATGACGACGAAAACAGCTTTTGCTTCTTTGGTGCTGGCGCTGCTGGCTGGCGCCGCCTCGGCTCAGCAGGCCCCCAACTCCCCGGTTGCCGTGCAGGACAAAACCCAGCCCAGCAACCGCCTCAACCCCACGGCCTCGCGCGCCGACCAGCTCAGCAACCAAATGGTGCGCGACCTGCGCCTCAACGGCTACCAGGCTGCCAAAGTCCGCGCCATCAACGCCGACAAGGTGGCGAAAATGGCCGCTATCCAGCGCAAAAACGCGGGTAACCAGCAGTTGATTGACGAGCAGTGCAACGGCGTGTGCAAGGAACGTGACAAGGAATTCCAGGATTTCCTCAGCACCGACCAGTACAGCACGTACTACGGTGCCCGCAACGCCTACAACAGAATGGGCCGCGACTATGCCGCCAGCGCCTCCAGCATCCTGCTGACCGATGCGGTGCAAAATCCGGCTCCCTCGCGGGCCAATGATGCCTCAGTGGGCCCGGCCGCTGCCAAGCCTGCTAACCGCCCCGCTGGCAACTTAGGCCGCAACGCTCGATAGGTTTATAGCGCACAATTCAGCCTGCGTCCCGCATATAAAAAGCCCCACTGGATATTTCCAGCGGGGCTTTTCTATGTTACTCAATTCAGCCAATGCACCATATGAAGCATGTACAATATGCTTACTGGCCTTGTTCCTGCTTGTCGAGGTAGTCCGACAACTCCTTGCACAGCGCGCGCATCTTGGCGGCCATTTCCTTGTCGTCAGTCGCCGTGACGATGTTCTCGGCCATCGAGCCAATGTTGTCGACCACGAAGCGCTTCATCTCGTCCACGGGCATGTCCTTGGTCCAGAGGTCGATTTTCATGGTGCCGGCCTGCTCCCGGTCCCACAGCGCGATGTTGATAGCCTTGGCGAAGTGAATATCTGGCCCCGCATCGGTGGCCGACCAGCTGATGGCCTCCGGCACTTTCTTGTCGTCGAGGGCAATGCTGAAGCGAATTTCTGATTTTTTCATATTTGGGTAAAAATGTGTCATCCTGAGCGTAGCGAAGGACCTTATCCAGTCAGAACGTTTGTCGTTCAGCGGTTATAAGGTCCTTCGCTGCGCTCAGGATGACAGTTTTGGAGGCAAAAAGTTAAACGTAGTTGTTCAGCATCACCGGCATCACCAGCATCAGGATGCTTTCGTTGTCGTCGGGGGTGGTGGGCATCAGCAGGCCAGCGCGGTTGGGCGTGCTCAACTCCAGGGTGATTTCCTCAGAGTCGATGTTCGACAGCATTTCGAGCAGAAAGCGGGCGTTGAAGCCGATTTCCATGTCCTCGCCGTCGTACTGGCAGGTGAGGGTTTCCTTGGCTTCGTTGCTGAAGTCCAGGTCTTCGGCCGAAACCACCAGCTCGGAGCCGGCCAGGCGCAGGCGTACCTGGTGGGTGGTTTTGTTGGAGTAGATGCTGATGCGGCGCACCGAATTCAGTAGCTCGGCGCGGTTGATGATGAGCTTGTTGGGGTTGCTCACCGGAATTACATTCTCGTAGTCCGGGTACCGCTCGTCAATCAGGCGGCACACGAGGCGCATCTGGTTGAAGGAAAAGAAGGCGTTGCTCTGGTTGAACTCCATCTTCACTGGCGTGGCCTCCGAAGGCAACGTGCCTTTCAGCAGGTTGAAGGCTTTGCGTGGGATAATGAGGTTGGCGGTTTGGCCGGCGCCCACGTCCTGGCGGCGGTAGCGGAGCAGGCGGTGCCCGTCGGTAGCCACGAAGGTCACCTGCGAGTCGGCCAGTTGCACGAGGATGCCGGTCATGGCGGGGCGTAGCTCGTCGGTGCTCACCGCGAAAATGGTTTTGTTGATGGCGCGGGCCAGCGACGACGAGGGCATCTCAATCGGGGCCGAGCCCTTCACCACCGGCACGCGGGGGAAGTCGGCGGCATTCTCGCCGGCCAGCTTGTAGCGGCCGTTGGCCGAGCTGATTTCGATGGTGTAGGTTTCCTCATCCAGCGTGAAGGTCACGGGCTGGTCGGGCAGGTTTTTGAGGGTGTCGAGTAGGATGCGGGCGGGCGCGGCAATGCGGCCGGTGTCGCGCGCCTCTACGGGCAGCTCGGTAATCATGCTCGTCTCCAGGTCGGAGGCAGTGATGGTGAGCTTACCGGCCTCAATCTCGAAGAGAAAATTCTCCAGAATGGGCACCACGGGGTTGTTCGTGACCACGCCGTTGATGCTTTGCAGCTGCTTGAGCAGCGCGGAGGAGGATACGATGAATTTCATGGTGCGAGGCTAGGGCTGGGATTAAGGGAGGGCAAAGATAGGGGGTGCGGTTGGGCTTTGGAAGGGCGGCCGGGATTTGTGAACGGCTATTCCGGCAATGCCGTTTCTTTGAAGGCAGACTGTATATTTAACCAATTAAATAGCCTTCATCATGACCAGAGAAGAAGTAATCGAAGCAATGAATACCCTGCCCGAAAAATTCGACCTTGATGCCTTGGTTGAACGCCTTATTCACGTTGAGAAAGTGGAAGAAGGCTTCGCGGCAATTGAGCGCGGAGAATTCAAGACGCACGAAGAAGTAAAAGATTTAGTGAAGTCATGGCGCAAATAATCTGGTCGAATCCGGCGATTGAGGATTTGCACCAGCTGCGCGAATTTTACTCGCAGTTCTCTGAGGGCTATGCCGACCGGCTTATCGACAAGCTGATTGCGCGAGTGGACATTTTGATAAATTTCCCGCAGAGCGGCCGCATGGCTCCGCAATTCAGGGACGGACTTACGCGGGAATTGGTAAGCGGGGACTACAGCATCATTTACCGTATTCAGAATGCCGATACGGTCACTATTTCCCGGATTCAGAATAATTCTAAGCCGCTTACGAGGCTGAATTAGCCGTGTAGCCACTCCCTTATCTGTACTACAACAGCGAGAATTATTAAACTGGATACCGCCAATGCTCCCAACGCTGCTATCGTATTCGCCAATATAGCACTGCCTGCATTGGCGTAGCTGTCCTCATATTCTTGAGCGAGGGCTTGTGCTACTCGTATTCGGTGGCGAAAGCGTAGCCACAAATACACAAAGCCTATCGGGACAAGTAGCAAACTGGCAAACAGCTGCTCGATGATTCCGGTCAAAAAGTCTTCCATTTTGCTGCGTTTGGTTATGCAGATGGTGAAGCCCGGCTATATCCGTTAGCTCGCAAATCCCGCATACCGCCGCTTGCGCCGCCACGCCCGCACGGCCCCGAAAGCCCCCAGCAGCAGCAGCGGCGCGCCGAGGTTCAGCAGCTGCCAGCGGCGGCGCTGCTCGGCGAGCTTCACTTTGTCGAGGGGGCGGAGGGTGATTTGCTTGCCGCGCACGGCGATGAGGCCGGTTTCGTCGAGCAGGTAGTCGGTGGCGTTGAGGACCAACTCGCGGTTGGCGAATTCGGTGTTGGCGAGGCGGTCGAAGCCCAGGCGGTAGGGGTTGCCGGTTTTGGGGTCGACTTCGGAGCGAATGAAGTCACCGTCGGACACGACCAGAATTTTGCTGGGCTTGGCGTTGGCCGGCTTTTCGGGCTGGAATTGCAGGGTGCCGGGCCGGGCGCGGTTGGCGAAGAGCGAGGTGAACTGCCCTTCGAGCAGGTAGCCCACTGGCTGGAAACCCTTCTGGTAGAGCTTGGGGTTGGGCTCGAGGCGGGCGTCGTTGAAGTTGATGGGCACCGGCGCGGGCAGCACACGAGTGTAGCGCGAGGTGGTCATCAGCGCGGTTTTGCGGATGCCGGTGGCCTTCACCGTGTCAAGGTTGCCCACGAATTTCAGGTACACCGCGTCGAGGTTGCGGGTGATGGGGTGGGGGCTGAACCGGTTGATGAGCGGGTAGAGCTGCCAGGGCATGGGCTCGATTTTGGGCTTGTTGCCGTCCATGCCCGTCACGAGCGGAATCTGGCCGCTGTTCAGGTCGAGGAGCAAGTTCTGGTTCAGGCGCAGGCCGTATTTGAAGAAGAGGTCGTCGAGGTTGAGATTGTAGGGCGTCGCCAGCGAGGCGCCGTTGCGGCTCACGCTGTCGAGGTCGACGCGCAGGGCATCGACGAAGAACATGGCCCGGCCGCCCTGGGTGATGAACTGGTCGAGTTTGAACTTGTCGTCTTCGGAGTAGGGCGTTTTGGGCTGGGCCACCACGATGGCATCGAGGGCGCTTAGGTCCTTCACTTTGCTCAGCGTCACGCGGAACACGTCGTACTGCTGTTGCCAGCTGCCGAGCATGTCGCCGGCCTGCACGTTATCGAGCTCGCCGTGGCCTTCGACCACGCCGATGCGCTTGCGCATGCTCGGCACCAGTCCGCGGATGGTGCTGGCCAGCTCATATTCCAGCCCTTCGATGCTTTGGTTGAGGCGCACTTCGGCTGGGGCGGCCTGGTTGCCGCGCAGCAGCAGTACGTTTTTATCGTGCCCGCCCGAGCTCACCACGGCGTAGGGGAAAATGATTTTCTCGACGCGCTTGCCGTTTTCGGTGGCCCCGAGGTTGGTGGGTTTCAGGCCCTTTTTGAAGAGGGTTTGATAGAAGGCATTGCGGGCGGCTTCGGTGCTGCCGGCGCTGGGGTCGATGAAAATGTAGTTCAGGTTGGCCCCGCCGTACACCTGGAATTCGGTGAGCGTTTCGCGTACGCCCTGCTCCAGGCGGCGGAAGGCGGGCGGGAAGTCGCCGGTGAGGTACACCGTCACGGTGACTGGCTGCTTGAGGTCGCGCAGCAGCTTTTTGGTTGCGTCCGACATGGTGTAGCGCTTTTCTTCCGTCATATCAATGCGGAAGAAGAAGCGCTGGGCAATGAAATTGAACAGCAATAGCCCGCCGATGATGGCGGCGAAGGTGAGCAGGTCGCGCTGCTTGCGCGAGGATGGGGCAGGAACCGCAGCCGGAGTAGTAGTCAACGTATTTTCCATTACCAATTACGACTCCGTAAAGCCAGGCGCGTGGCTTGCAGCGCCACCGCCACCACGCTGAAGAAATAAACCAAGTCCCGCGAGTCAACCAGTCCCTTGCTCAGGTCGCGGTAGTGCGCTGCAATGCCCAGCTGGCTCACATAGTAAGCCGAGCTGCCCTGTAGCACCGAGGCCAGCGAATCGAACCCCGAATACACCAGAAAGCAGCCCACCACGGCCACCAGAAAGGCGATAATCTGGTCGCGCGTGAGGGCCGAGGCCAGCACGCCAATGGCCGCGAACACCGCCGCCAGCAGCGCCAGCCCCAGGTAGGAGCCCACCGTGGCGGCCGAGTCGATGTTGCCCTCGGGACTGCCCAACTGGTACACCGAGTAGTAGTAGAGCAGCGTGGGGACCAGCGCCAGCAGGGCCAGCAGCAGGCAGGCCAGGTACTTGCCGCCGATAATCTGCCCATCCGTCAGCGGCCGGGTGAGCAGCAGTTCGATGGTGCCGGCCTTTTTCTCCTCAGCAAACGTGCGCATGGTGAGGGCCGGAATCAGGAACAGGAAAATCCACGGAGCCAGGTTGAACAGCGTCTGCAGGTCGGCGTAGCCGTAGTCGAGCACGCTGCTATCGGGGAAAACCCAGACGAACAGGCCCGTCGCAATCAGGAATACCCCCAGCACCACGTAGGCTACGGGGGAGTTCAGGAAGGCGTTGAATTCTTTTTGAAGGATGGTGAGCATTCTGGTTTTTTGAACGTCATGCTGAGCGCAGCCGAAGCATCTCTACTGCGCAAGTAATTAATTAGTATTGAGGTAGAGATGCTTCGGCTGCGCGGACGCTAGATGAAGCATGACGTTCCTCTTTGTCGGCTCAGATATCAGTTCATTACTTCGTCAGTTCCCCAAACACCTCCTCCAGGCTCTGCTGCTCCTGCCGCAGCCCCAGCAGAATCCACCCTTCCTGCCCGGCCAGGCGCGACACGGCGGCGCGCACATCGGTGCCCGGCGCGGTGCGCAGCAATACCGCGCCATCGGGGGCCAGCTCAACGTGGCGCACGTTGGGTAGTTTAGCTAACTTGGCAGTGTCTACCGCGCCTTCGAATTCTGCGCGCACCACGGTTTCGCCGGCGGCGCGGGCGGCCAGCTCAGCCACCGGGCTGTCGGCCACCAGCTTGCCCCGGCTGATGATGAGTACGCGGGAGCACAGGGCGGTGACTTCGGGCAGAATGTGGGTGCTGAAAATGACCGTTTTATCCTCGCCCACCTCGCGAATGAGCTGGCGGATTTCCAGAATCTGGTTGGGGTCAAGGCCGGTGGTGGGCTCGTCGAGAATGAGCACGTCGGGGTCGTGGATGAGGGCCTGGGCCAAGCCCACGCGCTGCCGGTAGCCCTTGCTAAGCGCCCCGATTTGCTTGTTCTGCTCGCGGCTAAGGCCCACGCGGCGCACCAGCTCGGCCACGCGGGTACGCAGGCCGGCGCCGCGCAGCCCGTGCACCGAGCCAATGAATTCGAGGTACTCGTGCACGTACATGTCGAGGTAGAGCGGGTTGTGCTCGGGCAGGTAGCCCACGTGGCGGCGCACTTCCAGGCTGTCGGCGAGCACGTCGTAGCCGGCCACGCGCACGGTGCCGGCAGTGGGAGGGAGGTAACCGGTGGCAATTTTCATAGTTGTGCTCTTGCCCGCGCCATTCGGCCCGAGGAAGCCCACGATTTCACCCTTACCCGCCGTGAAGCTGATGTTGTCCACGGCGTTTTGGGTGCCGTAGGTTTTGGTCAGGTGTTCGATTTCTACCATTGGTTAGTTGTCAGTTGTTGGTTGTCAATTGTTAGAGTTTTCGATTGTCAAATTATCAGCGCCTGACAACTGACAACGAGCAACTGACAACTCATTTCACATTCGCCGGCCGCAGCTGAATCTCCGAAATCATCGTCGTGTCCGGTGCTTCAATTGCGTGCACAATGGCGGCCGCAATGTCTTCGGGCTGCATCTTGTGCGGGTCGGGGGTAACACCGGGTTCTTTGCCGTTAAAATTGGTTTCGACCGAGCCGGGCATCACGCACGTTACACGAATACCTGCCGGCCGCAGTTCCTTAAATAACGCATCCGAAAAGCCGCGCACGGCAAACTTGGTGGCGCAGTAGCCCGACATGCCGGCCGTGCCCGCGGTGCCGGCCAGCGAAGCCACGTTCACAATGTGCCCTTGTTTCTGCTGCTTCATTTGCTGCAGCACGGCGCGGGTGCAGAGGAAGGTGCCCAACACGTTGGTGTCGAACATCGTTTTCCAGTCCTCGGTTTTGAAGCCGTCGACATCGCCCATAATGCCCAGGCCGGCGTTGTTCACCAGCACGTGGATTTCGGGGCCCAGCTCGCGCAGGGTGTTAGTGAAGGCTTCGGTGATGGAATGCTCGTCCTGCACGTCGCACTCGAAAAACTGGAACCGGTCGTGCGTCAGGCCCTCGGGCGCGGTGCGGGCCCAGCCGGCCACGGCGGCACCGCGTGCCAGCAGCACTTCCACGGTGGCGCGGCCAATTCCTTTGCTCGCGCCGGTTACGATGGCGACTTTACCGGTGAGGTCCATTTATCTTTGGGAAAAGTAAGAGGGATTATGTGCAATACGAATTTGCGGCCGCAAGTTAGCGGCTTGGGAGGGTTTGGGGTACTGCGCACGATGGGCCGCATCGGTTTCGGCCTCTCATTGAGCCTCGGTTTCAGTACCTGCGGCCCGGGCCATGGCACCGACTGCATCAAGAGCACCGGCACCATTATTACCCAACGGCGCGAGGTAGTGGCGGGCCTTGTTACCGTCACCGCCTACGACAACGTGGACCTGCGTCTCGTGCAGGACACTCAAACCTACGCCGAAGTGCGGGCCGGCGAGAACCTGATTGACGATATCGAATTCACCCGCAAAGGCGATGCCCTCGAAATTGCCAACACCAGCCGCTGCAACTGGGCCCGCAGCTACGACACGCCCCGCGAAGTAACCTTGCACCTGCCCAGTATCACTAACCTGTTTCTGCGTGGGCAGGGCAATGTGAGCACCGTGGGGCCTTTTGTGCAGGACCAGGCCTTCTGCCACCTCGTCGGGGCCGGCGATTTCGACCTCGACTTTCGGGCCCGCTACCTCAACATCGACCAGTACGAGCTGGGCGATTTCAACCTGCGCGGCTCGGTCGACGAGCTCAACTTCACCGTCGGCGGCTCGGGCCGGCTCTTCGCCCAGAGCCTGGCGCTGAAACGCTGCTACTTCAAGATGACGCGCGACAGCGACGGCGATGCCCACGTGCGCCCCACCGACGTGCTCGACGGCCTCGTGGCCGGCACCGGTACCCTTTACTACACCGGCAACCCGCCCGGCGGCGGTGTCCGCATCACCGGCACTGGCGGCAAAAAGCAGGAGTAATTATTTCAACAATCCAAGCCGCGCATGTCTGACTTTATCGCTACTTGGGCCGCCACGCCGCTGGCCATTCTGAAATGGGTGCTGCTGGGCCTGTTGCTCACCAGCAGCGGCATCTGGAACAACACCCGGTTGGCAATTGGGCTCGGCCTGGGGCTGGCATTGGTGGGCGTAGGGGCTTTATTTAAGATTGAACATTGGGTGTTTGGCGACCAGTTGCTTATCGGTGGTGCCCTAGCCGTAGCAATTGCCTACAGCCTCTGGTTTCGCACCAAATCGCAGCGTGAGTTGCTTGACTACCTGAAACTCGCCTGGGTGCTGGCCGCCATGAGCGCCGTGGTGGCCATGTCCCTGTTCCGTCCGTGGCTGAAGCCGCTTGCCAGCATTGCCGAAGCCCTGTTCTGGGCCGTAGCGCTGCTGTTCGTTTACCAACGCTGGATTCGCCGGCCTGCGCCGGATTCCGAATAGCTCGCGCCTACAAGTCGCCCAGCTGCGGCCGAATCAGCAGTTCCTCCACCACGGCGTGGGCCGACATCGAGTAGGCCGCTAATACCGCCTTCGCCACGTCTTCGGCTTGCACGAACCGCTCGCGGGGCAGGTCCACGCCCTCCCAGCTAGCCGTGAGGGTGGGGCCGGGCAGCACCGCCGTCACGCGCACGCCGGCCGGCTTCAGCTCCTCGCGGAGGTTGCGGGTGAAGCCCAGCAGCGCGTGCTTGGCAATGCCGTACGAGCCACCGTTGGGGTAAGCCGTGATGCTGGCCGTGGAGCAGATGGTGAAAATGTGGCCGCGCTGCCGCGCAATCAGGCCCGGCAGCAGGGGCAGGGTTACGTCATAGGCGCTGAGCAGATTCACGGCTAGCATCTGGCGCAGCTGCGAGCCGTCGGCGGGCTCGTCCTGCAGGCGGCCGGGTACGAAGGCCCCGGCGTTGTTCACCAGCACTTCTACCGGCAGCCCCAGCGCCAGCACAAAGGCGGCGAAGCGGGCGCAGTCGTCCGGCTGGCTCAGGTCGGCGGGCAGGGTGTGGAGCTGGGCTCCGGGTAGCTCCGCCGTCAACTCGGCGCTGAGCGCGGCCAGGTCGACGGCCGAGCGGGCGCAGGTGGCAACCGGAAATCCGGCGCGCAGGAAGCGCGCCACCACGGCGCGGCCAATACCTTTGCTGCCGCCGGTCACGACGATTAAATTTTCGTTGGTTTGCACTATCGGTTTGCGTTTTTACGTATGGGGGCCAACCGCCCTTCGGCCCGGTTATCATAACCTGCGGCCCCAAACTTCGGTTTTTATTTCCCAACCTTACTCTATGCTCACCACTTTCGGCTCGTTCGTTCTCTTTCTGCGCGGCATGGTCACGCGCACCGAGCGGCTCAGCGTCCTCTGGAACCGCACCATCGACGAAGCCATCCTCATCGGCGTCGACTCCATTGTCATCGTCTCCATCGTGTCGGCCTTCATTGGGGCCGTTACCTGCGTCCAGATTGCCTATAACCTCACCAACCCGCTCATTCCGCAGTCCACCATCGGCTACATGGTGCGCGAAATGACCATTCTCGAGCTTGCGCCCACCATCACCAGCATCGTGCTGGCCGGCAAGGTGGGTTCCAGCATCGCTGGCGGCCTGGGCACCATGCGTATCACCGAGCAGATTTCGGCCCTTGAAGTTATGGGCATCAACTCCACGTCCTACCTCGTGCTGCCCCGCATTCTGGCCGCCCTCCTCATGTTCCCGATGCTGGTAATTCTGGCCATGTTGCTCTCCATTCTGGGCGGCTACTTGGCTGGCACCCTCACCGGCGTGATGACGGCTCAGGACTACATCGAAGGCATCCGCACCGATTTCATCCCCTACAACATCGTTTTCGCCCTCATCAAAGCGGTAGTTTTCGCTTTCCTCGTGTCGGGCATCTCGGCCTTCAAAGGCTACTTCACCACCGGCGGCGCACTCGAAGTAGGTGCGGCCAGCACCGGCGCCGTAACCAACTCCATCATCGCCATCCTCATCGCCGACTTCGCCCTGGCGGCGCTGCTGTTGTAAGCTTTTAGCTAATAGCCGTTAGCTGTTAGCTGCTCAACTTTTGACTTGAAAAAGCTAATAGCTACCAGCTGTTAGCTAACAGCTAAAAATATGATTGAAGTATCCAATATCGAGAAGTCGTTCAACGGCACGCAGGTGCTCAAGGGCATTTCGTGCGTGTTCGAAACCGGCAAGTGCAACCTGCTGCTCGGCGGCTCGGGCACCGGCAAAAGCGTGCTGCTGCAGTGCATTGTGGGCCTGATGAAGCCCGACATGGGCTCCATCACCTTCGACGGTACCGTTTATACGAACAGTAAAATCGACATCCGGCAGGAAATCCGCCGCAAAATTGGTATGCTGTTCCAGGGCTCCGCCCTGTTTGACTCCATGACCGTGGCCCAGAACGTGGAATTTCCGCTCCAGATGCTGACGCCCGAAATGAGCGTGGAGGAGCGCCGCGAGCGAGTCGAATTCTGCCTCAAGCGCGTGGGCCTTGAAAACGCCGGTAAAAAGATGCCCGCCGAAATATCAGGCGGCATGAAAAAGCGTGTCGGCATTGCCCGCGCCATCGCTCCGCAGTGTACTTATCTGTTCTGCGACGAGCCCAACTCGGGCCTCGACCCGCTCACCAGCATCAAAATCGACGAGCTGATTCACGAAATCACCCACGAATACGGCATCACCACCGTCATCGTGACGCACGACATGAACTCGGTCATCGAAATCGGCGAGCACATCATCTTCCTCCACCAGGGCAAAAAACTCTGGGACGGCACCAAGGATGAAATCCTGAACGCCGAAGTTCCCGAGCTCAAAGACTTTATCTTCAGCAGCAGCCTCGTCCGTGCCGCCAAGCGCATCGACGAAGAAACCGAAGGCGGCATGGCCGCTTTTGCCGAAGGCAGCGAATCGGGCGGCGGCATTTAAAGGAGGCATATAGCTTATACGCAGAACGTCATGCTGAGCGCAGTCGAAGCATCTCTACCGCCATACTAATCTTAATTGGTATGGCGGTAGAGATGCTTCGACTGCGCTCAGCATGACGTTCTATTTTATTCTGCCAAGTTTTATTCCTTCGGCAGCAGTAGCTTCAAATGCCCCAGATGGTGCCGCCCATGCCACGCATACAGCGCCAGCGTCTGCTCCAGCGTGGAGTTGCGCTGGTTGCCAGGATGGAAGAAGGTGCGCTGCCACTGCGCATCGGTAAGGTGATGCAGCAGGTTCACCCAGCGGGTATGCAGCGCCTCCAGCAGCGTCAGCGACACGGTGATGGGCGTCGCGGCCACATCGGGCAACTCGGCCCAGGCGCTTTCCTCATAAGGCTTGATGGTAGGGTTGTCCTCCGTCAGGGCCAGCCGGAAGCGCACGTAGGCATTCATGTGCGAGTCGGCCACGTGATGAATGACTTGCCGGCCGTTCCAGCCACCGGGGCGGTAGGGTTGCTCCAAGCCTACGCCGCCCACGGCCTTTGCGACGGCGGTAAGCTGGGCTGGTAGTTCGGCAATTTGTTGGATGAGTGTGGTGCGCTCGGCGCTGCTTAGCGGTTCGCTCGGTAGCTGCGGCCGACCGATGGGGTATTTCAAGGAGTCGTCCATGAAGGAGTTAAAAATTGAGAGTTAAAAGTGAAAAGCGCGAAAAGCAAAAAGTGAAGAGCCAATCGGGACAAGCCCTTTTAACTCTTCACTTTTTGCTTTTAACTTCAAAATCAGCCGTTGCGCTTGTTGAGTTCGTCGCGGATTTTGGCGGCTTTTTCGTAGTCCTCTTTGTCGAGGGCCTGGGCCAGCATTTTGGTCAACTCTTCCACTGGTACCTGGCCGCTGGGCTCGCGGGGCTCTGGCTGAGCCCGCGTGGCGCGGGGCGATTCGGTTTCGGCGTCGTCGTCATCCTCGTCGTCATCGTCCTCGGCGTCGCTTTCTGCTTCGTCAAGGTCGGATAGAATAATGCCGGCTTCACTCAGCACGCTTTCCACGGTGTAGATGGGCACGCCGAAGCGCAGGCCGATGGCAATGGCATCGGAAGGGCGGGCGTCGATGTCGAAGGTCGTCGCGCCATCCGAGCACACGATGCGCGAGTAGAACACGCCTTCCTTCAAGTCCGAAATCACGACTTCCAGAATCACCACGTGCACGTGTTCGGCAAACGATTTGAACAGGTCGTGGGTGAGGGGTCGGTTTGGGCTGATTTTTTCAATTTGAATAGCAATGCTTTGCGCTTCGAACATGCCAATGATAATGGGCAGGCGGCGGTTGCCGCCCTTCTCGCCCAGAATCAGCGCGAAGGAGCCAGACTGCGACTGGCTGGACGACAGGCCCAGGATTTCAAGCTGGATTTTTTTCAAGGTAATACGAGGTGCTAGGTGTCGGGGGAGGGGAAGAGCAGGCCCGGGAAAGGCCCGCCTGGGGTGGTCCATCGGGATGGACGTGCAAATAAAGAAAAGTCCGGGCATCTGCCGCCCGAAACTGCTGCTGAAACCAAGATAGCCCCAAAAAGATTAGGGACCCAGCCGGTAGCTTCCCGAGGAAAGCCGACCGCCTGGGTCCCCAACTCGCCCGCCGGGGCGGGGCTTTTTTGGTTAGTTCAGCGCCTTCACGGCGGCCGTCAGCTTGGGCAGTACGTCAAAAACGTCGCCCACGATGCCATAATCGGCCGCTTTAAAGAAGGGAGCCTCGGGGTCTTTGTTGATGACCACAATCACCTTCGAGCTGTTCACGCCGGCCAGGTGCTGGATAGCCCCCGAAATGCCGCAGGCAATGTACAGGTTCGGCGATACGGTGATGCCCGTCTGACCCACGTGCTCGTGGTGGGGGCGCCAGTCCACGTCCGACACCGGCTTCGAGCAGGCCGTAGCCGCGCCCAAGGCCTTCGCCAGGTCCTCAATCAGGCCCCAGTTCTCGGGGCCCTTCATGCCGCGGCCACCCGATACCACGCGGTCGGCCTCGGGCAGCAGAATGCCGCCGGCTTGGTCCTGCATCACCACCTGCTTGGGCGCATCGGCGAAGTCGGCATCGCCGAGCTGGGCCGAGAAGCTGGCCACTTCGGCCGTTTTGCCGGCTTCGTGCTTGGCTTCGGTCGAGTTTTTCTTCACGGCGATGATTTTGCGGTCGCCGCTCAGCACTACGTCCGAAAACGCCTTGCCCGAGAACGCACCGCGCTTCACCGTGAACTGGTCGCCGCTGATTTTGGGCAACTCCACCACGTTGGTAGCGAGGCTGGTCTTCAGGCGTACCGACAGACGCGAGCCCACGGCCGCGCCGATGTTGCTGTTGGCCAGCACAATAATCTTCGCGCTTTCCTGCTCGGCCGCCGTGGCGATGAGCTTGGTATAGGCGTTGTTCACGAAATCCTTGAGGCGGGGCTCGGCATCGTACAGCACTTTCGTGATGCCCTGCTCGCCCAGCTTGGCCAGGTTGGCCTCGTTGGCTTCGCCCACGGCGATGGCCGTGGCGGTGGTGCCCAGCATGGCGGCCACATCAGCCCCGTAGGAGGCCACTTCTAGCGACGACTTTTTTACTTCGCCGTCGGCGCATTCAACTACAACTAATACAGACATTTCTTTCAGTTAAGAGTTAAAAGTTATGAATTAAGAGTTGCCAGTTGAAGAATCAGAATTGACCAGTAGCCAATTCTTAACTCATAACTTTTAACTCTTAACTCCCTTTAGATGACTTTGGCTTCGTTGCGGAGCAGCTTGATGAGCTCGCCAGCGTTTTCCGCGTCGATGAGCTTCACGCCCTGCTTCTTGGGGGGCAGCGCGTACTCGGCCACGGTGGTGCGGGCGGGCTCGCCCACGGCGGGCACTACTTTCAGGGGCTTGGTGCGGGCCGTCATGATGCCGCGCATGTTGGGGATGCGGGGCTCGCACATGGGCTGCTGGCACGAGGCCACGAAGGGCGTATTCACGCTCACAATCTCCTTGCCGCCTTCAATCTCGCGCTCCAGGGTGGCGGTGTTGCCGCTCATGTCCAGCTTCATGGCCGGGGCCACGGTCGGGATGCCGAGCATTTCGCCCACCATGCCGTGCACCTGAAAACCGTTGTAGTCAATGCTTTCCTTGCCCATCAGAATCACGTCGTAGGCACCTTCCTTGGCGATGGCGGCAATCTGCTCGGCCACGAAGTAGGCGTCCTGCGGCACGGCATCGACGCGGATGGCGTCGTCGGCGCCAATGGCCAGGGCCTTGCGTATGTTGGGCTCGGTGTCGGCCTGGCCCACGTTTAGTACCGTCACGGTGCCGCTGCCGGCGGCTTCCTTCAGCTCGATGGCGCGGGTGAGGGCGTATTCGTCCCAGGGGTTAATCACGAACTGCACCCCGGCCTTGTTGAACTCCTTGTTATCGGGCGTAAAGGCAATTTTGGTGGTCGTGTCGGGCACGTTGGAAATGCAAACCAGAAACTTCATCTAGGCGGGAATAAGGTGGCGAAATCGGAGAAAAAAGGCTGCATGCATAACAACCTTCGAAAAGCGTACGGGTTTTGACAAAAAACAGCGGTTTCAGGCCGGGCCGCGAAAAAGCCGCAATTTTGCCCCAAAGGTAAACAAATCTCCCCGCCGAATGAACACTCCCGCCACCCGATTGCAGCAACTCCTGGCCTTTTACGCCGACGACCCCACCGACGCCTTCACCATTTATGCGCTGGCTACCGAATACCGTGCCCAGGAGCCCGAGCGCGCCTGGGAATTTTATCAAAACCTGCTGAATGAACACGCTGATTACGTGGGTACTTACTACCACGCCGGCAAGTTGCTGGAAGAATTCGGCCGCAAAGACGAAGCCGAGCAGGTGTACCGCAAAGGCCTATTGGTGGCCAAAAAAGCCGGCCAGCAGCACGCCGCCAGCGAAATCCGCCAAGCCCTGAACAGCTGCCTGGGGCTGGATTACGAAGACGAGTAAGAAGACGCGGACTATGCTTCGAAAGCATCATCATGGATACTGCCCTAGTTCGAGGGCTGGAATACCTGATTCGACCGGATGGGAACTTGATTTGTCGTTTTTCAGGAATTAATTGTTCGATAGGGCGCAGTTTTGTATCATTGACGCCTGATTGTGCAGTTTAAACAGTCTGGTGTTCTGGTACTACCGCCATGAAAAACTGCTTACAGGCCATTCGGCAGGCATTTTCCCGAGAACTGGTGCGGCATTTGGCCGCCCGGCTGGGGGAGCGCGAAAAAGCAGTCGGTAAAGCCCTGAAAGGAATGGTACCCATGGTGTTGTGTCAGCTGCTGATTCGGGCCGGCGAAGGGGAGGGGCGCGCCCTGCTTGCGCCGATAATGAAGGACGACTGGCCCGTGATTCGGGAAAGCCGGAACCTGACGGAAGTGCTGGCATTGCTGGGCGGCGGCCCCAACCACAGCGCGGCGTTGGATGCCGGCGAAAACTGGCTGAGCCACCTGTTTGGCGAAAGCCGGCCGGGGCTGGACGCGTTGATGAGCCTCTATGCCGGGCTCCGTCCCGATTCGGCCGTTACGCTGCTGCGGCTGGCGGCGGCCGTGGTGACGGCTGTGCTGGCGCAATATGCCAGGCGGCAGCATCTCACTGCCCTGCGCCTGAGCGAAGAGCTGGCCACTGCCAAAAATCAGATTTATAAATGGCTGCCGGCCGACCTGCCTCGCTGGCCGGGTTTCCGGCGGCGGGGGGCGGTGAAGGCTCCACACGCGGCGTGGGCCGCCGAACTGGCGAGGCCCTATTGGGTGCTGGTGCTGGCAACAGCGGCAGTAGCGGTGGTGGCGCTGCTGGTGCTGAGCGCGCTGGCCGGCCCAGCCCAACGGCCCGCGCCAACCAGGACGCTGCTGGCGGTGGCCCGCCTCGACTCGATGCGGCAAACAATGCCTGAAACGGCTGATTCGACCGCTGTGGCAGGGCCGGAGCCCACCCGGCTTGCGCCAGCCACTTGGTAAACCAGCCCGTTGGCCGAGGAAAAACCCGACTTCAACGCATGAATTTCAGGTTCATTTTATCCTCACGGAAGGCCGCCAACCTTTGTCGGGTAATCCAACTGACCCATGTTCCGCAACGTCCTTTTGCTGGTGCTGGCCCTGGCGGCCACCAGTGCCCAGGCCCAGGTAGCAAGCCCCGCCACCAGCCCGGCCCCCGCAACTACCCTGCCCGTGGCTACGGCCGATACGCTCCGCCTCACGCTGCCGCAGGCCGAGCAGCAGTTCTTTCAGAATAACCTGGCCGTGCTGGCCCAGCAGTACAATGTGACGGTGGCCCAGGCCCAGGCCGTGCAGGCCCGTCTGATTGACAACCCCTCGCTGTATGTGGAGCAAGATGTGCTGCGCCGCCGCATCAGCCGGCCCACGGTACCCGAAGGCACGGTCGGCAGCGAGGCCATCGTGACGGTGCAACAGCTGTTTTCGTTGGCGGGCCGCCGCAAGGCTGCCGGCCTGGCCGCCCAACAGGGCGCGGTGGTGGAGCAGTACAATCTGCAGGACTTGCTGCGCAACCTGCGCTACCAGCTGCGCACCACTTTCTACGACCTGTATTTCAAGCAGCGCACGCTTACCGCCTATGCCACGGAAATTTCGTCGCTGACGCGCACGGTGGGCCTGTACCAGACGCAGTTTGAGAAGGGCAACATTGCGCTGAAAGAGGTGATTCGCCTGCGGGCCTTCCTGTTCACGCTGCAAAGCGAGCGGCAGAACCTGCTGAACGACGTGGCTTCGGACCAGACGGACCTGCACGTGCTGCTGCGCGATGCCACTGGCAGCCAGTATGTGCCCGTGGCCGACCTGGGCCGCACCCGCGACCTCACGCTGAACGGCTACTCCGAGCAGGCCCTGATTGATACAGCATTGGTGCGCCGCACCGACCTCAACGCCCGTCGCGCCACCCTGCAGCAGCAAAACCTGAACCTGAAGCTGCAGCAGAAGCTGGCCGTGCCCGACCTGGCCGTGGGCTACACCTACGACAAAGCCGGTTCCTACATCAACAACTACAATGCCCTGACGCTGGGCATGGCCGTGCCCATCTTCAACCGCAACCAGGGCAACATTCAGGCGGCCAAAGCTCAGATTGCCGGCAGCCAGCTGTTGGTGGACCAGCAGCAGTTGGTGGTACAGAATGAGGTACATCAGGCTTACCAGCTGGCGGCGCGCAACGACGAGTTGTTCCAGAACACCGACCGCGACACGGCCCCGTTTGCCCGGCTGATGGTGGGCATCGAGCAGAGCTACGCCAAGCGCATCCTGAGCGTGGTGGAATACCTCGACTTTTTCGAGTCCTACAAGAACAACCTTGTGCAGCTGAATACTTTGCGGGCCAACCGCGTGCGGGCCTTCGAGCAACTGAATTTTGCCGTGGGCAAGCAGGTGTTCCGCGCCGACCAATAGCTTGTTAAGCCGTTAGCTTCTAGCTGTTAGCTATTAGCTTATCATCCCAAAAACTTCTATCAATCATCAAACGCTAACAGCTATCAGCTGATGGCTAACAGCTCACTACAATGAACCGCTCCTTTCTGGCATTGCTGACCGCCGTAACCTTGGTTGGCTGCTCCAAACCCGAAGTTAAAGAAGAAAAGAAGGAGGGCTTTCGCCTGTCCGACACGATGATGTCGCAGATTGTGCTGGATACCGTGCGCCTGCGCCCGGTGCAGGACGAGCTGGTGCTGACCGGCGAAATCGCCACCGACGGCGACAAAACCGTGAAAGTATACCCGCTGGTGGGCGGCGTGGTGGAGCAGCTGAAGGTGCAGCTCGGCGACAAGGTGACCAAGGGCCAGGTGCTGGCCGTCATCAAATCGGGCGAGATTGCCGACGTGCAGAACCAGACCACCGCCGCCAGCTCCGACCTCGACATTGCCCGCAAGAACCTGGCCGTGGCCGAGGATATGTTCAAAGCCGGCCTAAACTCCGAGCGCGACGTGGTACTGGCTCGCGCCGAAGTGACCAAAGCCCGTGGCACCGTGGGCAAGAACGTGAAGCAGCTCAGCGTCTACGGCATTGGGGCCGATGGCATGTACACGCTGCGGGCGCCCATTTCGGGCTTTATCACGGAAAAGAATGCAACGGACCACGAGCAGTTCAACAACGACAACGTGGGCAACCTGTTCACGGTGAGCGACCTGGACGATGTCTGGATTATGGCCAACGTGTTCGAGTCGGACATTTCGAAAGTGAAGGAAGGCTACTCGGCCGACGTAACCACGCTGAGCTACCCGGACAAGCATTTCCGAGGCAAAATCGACAAGGTGTTCAACGTACTGGACCCCGACAGCAAGGTGATGAAGGTCCGCGTGCGCCTGGAGAACCCCGGCTACCTGCTCAAGCCGGAGATGTACGCCCAGGTGCGCGTCGAGAACACGGAAGGGGCGAAGGCCCTGGCCGTGCCCGCCAAATCGGTGGTGTTTGATAAGGACCGCAACTTCGTGATGGTGTACCGAGACCGCACCCACGTCGAAACCCGGCCCGTCACCATCAGCAAAACGGTAGGCGACTACAGCTACGTGACCTCGGGCCTGAAGCCCGGCGATGTGGTCATTGCCAAAGACCAGCTGCTGGTGTACGACGAGCTGAACGACTAAATCGACAAGGCGGGGATTGACTTCGGGCAATGGCATTTTCGCCTTGCTCCGGGTCGATACTGCCTTTTAATTCTGCCCATAATTCACCGTTTCTTCACTGTTAGAAACTGAAAATGAACAAGTTCATTCAAGGCATTATCGCCTTTTCGCTCAAGAACAAGGGCTTCATCTTCCTCATGACCCTGGTGGTAGTGGTGATGGGCGTGGTGAGCTACCGGAACACGCCCATCGAGGCGTTTCCGGACGTGACGAACACCGAAATTACCATCATCACGCAGTGGCCCGGCCGCTCGGCCGAGGAGATGGAGAAGTTCGTGACCGTGCCCATCGAAATTGCCCTGAACCCAGTGCAGAAAAAGGCTTCGGTACGCAGCACCACGCTGTTTGGGCTGTCGGTGGTGAAGGTGATTTTTGACGATGGCGTGGACGACGCCTTTGCCCGCCCGCAGGTGAACAACCTGCTGCGTGAGGTGGACCTGCCCGATGGCATCACGCCCGACGTGCAGCCGCCCTACGGCCCCACCGGCGAAATCTACCGCTACACGTTGGAAAGCAAAACCAAAACCGTGCGCGAGCTCAAAACCCTGCAGGACTGGGTAATTGAGCGTAACCTGAAGGCCGTGCCCGGCGTGGCCGACGTGAACAGCTTCGGCGGCGAGGTGAAGGACTACGAAATTGCGGTGAACCCCGGCAAGCTGCAGGATTTCGGCCTCACGCCGCTCGACCTGTACAATGCCGTGCAGCGTTCCAACATCAACGTGGGCGGCGACGTGATAAACCAGGGCCAGCAGAACTACGTGGTGCGCGGCATCGGCCTGCTGAACAACATCTCCGACATCACCAACACGGTGATTAAGAATGTGAACGGCGTGCCCATTCTGGTGCGCGACGTGGCCAAAGTGACTGAAAGCGCCCTGCCGCGTTTGGGCCAGGTCGGCCGCGGGTTTGAGGACGACAAGCTGGAAGGCATTGTGGTGATGCGCAAGGGCGAAAACCCCTCGGAAGTTATTGCCCGCCTGCACGATAAAGTGGCCGAGCTGAACTCGAAAATCCTGCCGCCCGACGTGAAGATGAAAACCTTCTACGACCGCCAGCAGCTCATCGATTTTTCCACGGAAACGGTGATTCACAACCTGATGGAAGGCATCGTGCTGGTCACGCTCATTGTCTTCCTGTTCATGGCCGACTGGCGGACGACGGTGATTGTGTCGGTGATTATCCCGCTGGCGCTGCTGTTTGCCTTCATCTGCCTGCGGCTGCGCGGCATGAGTGCCAACCTGCTGAGCATGGGCGCCATCGACTTCGGTATCATCATCGACGGCGCGGTGGTGATGGTGGAAGGCCTGTTCGTGGCCCTCGACCACAAGGCGCACGAGCTGGGCATGGAGCGGTTCAACAAGCTTTCCAAGCTGGGGCTCATCAAGAAGTCGGGCCGCGACATGGGCAAGTCCATCTTCTTTGCCAAAGCCATTATTATCACGGCGTTGCTACCCATTTTCTCCTTCGAGAAAGTGGAGGGCAAGGTGTTCTCACCGCTGGCCTGGACGCTGGGCTTCGCCCTGCTGGGTGCGCTGATTTTCACCCTCACGCTGGTGCCGGTGCTGGTGAGCATCCTGCTGAAAAAGAACGTGAAGGAGAAGGACAACTTCTTCGTGCGCGGCGTGAACAACGGGGCCAACCGCTTCTTTCGCTTCACCTACGCCCGCAAAACGGCCACGCTCATCATCGCCTTCGTGGTAACGGCGCTGGGCCTGTATTCCTTCTCGTTTCTGGGTTCGGAATTCCTGCCGGAGCTGAACGAAGGCTCGATTTACGTACGGGCGCAGTTGCCGCTCAGCATCAGCCTGGAATCATCGAACGAGCTGTGCAACCAGATGCGGCGTGACTTCCTGAGCTTCCCCGAGGTGAGCGACGTAGTGAGCCAGACTGGCCGCCCCAACGACGGCACCGACCCCACGGGCTTCTACAACAACGAGTTTCTGGTGCAGCTCAAGCACACGCCCGAGGTGGAGAAGAAGATGAAGTCCAAGGCTTACCGCGAAGATTTGGTGGAGCGGATGAAGGCCAAGCTCGACAAGTTTACGGGTGTCGATTTCAACTTCTCGCAGCCCATCACCGACAACGTGGAAGAAGCCGCCTCGGGCGTGAAGGGCTCGATTGCGGTGAAAATCTACGGTACCGACCTGGCCACGCTGGAGGCCAAGGCCCGCGAGGTGTACGAGGTGCTGAAAACCGTGAAGGGCATCGATGACCTCGGCGTGCTGCGCAACATCGGCCAGCCCGAGTTCCACGTCGACCTCGACGAGCGCCGCATGGCCAGCTACGGCGTGGATAAATCGGATGCCAACTCGGTGCTCGAAATGGCCGTGGGCGGCAAGGAAGCCACGCAACTGTATGAGGGCGAGCGCAAATTCCCCATTCGGGTGCGCTACGAGCCCCAGTTCCGCCAGACGCCCACCGAAATTGCGGCCCTGATGGTGCCCACCCAGAGCGGCAAAACCATTCCGCTTTCCGAAATCGCCAACATCGGCTCCGTCACCGGCCCCAGCCTGATTTACCGCGACGACAACCGCCGCTTCGCCGCCGTCAAGTTCAGTATTCGCGGCCGCGACATGGGCTCGACCATCGCCGAGGCCCAGGAAAAAGTGAACCGCCACGTGAAGCTGCCCACCGGCTACGAGCAGAAATGGACCGGCGACTTCGAGAACCAGCGCCGCGCCACGCAGCGCCTCTCGCAGGTGGTGCCCATTTCGCTGGGGCTTATCTTTTTCATCCTGTTTATCCTCTTCGGCAACCTGAAAGATGCCGGGCTGGTGCTGCTCAACGTGCCGTTCGCCATCATCGGCGGCATCGCGGCGCTACTCATCACGCACACCAACTTCTCGATTTCGGCCGGTATTGGCTTCATTGCCTTGTTCGGTATTTGTATTCAGAACGGCGTGATTTTGATATCCGTATTCAAGCAGAACTTGGTGAAAAAGCACTCGCTCGACCACAGCATCAACGAAGGGGTGATTTCGCGGGTGCGCCCCGTAGTGATGACGGCCCTCATGGCCACCATCGGCCTGATGCCGGCTGCCATCTCCACGGGCATCGGCTCGGAGACGTCGAAGCCGTTGGCCATCGTAGTAATTGGTGGCCTGATAACGGGTACCATCCTCACGCTCTTCGTGTTCCCGCTGGTGTTCGAGCGCTTCTACCGCGCGGAACACACCAAGTACGTGCCGCTGCCCGGCGAAAAAGGCTACGTGGAGCCGGTGGCCGCGCATTAATGTAGCGTGGACTCTGCGAGTCCGCGTCCGCCCGAATGACTCCCGCCAAGCGTGGACTCGCAGAGTCCACGCTACAGAAAAGCCCGCTGCCTCATCAGGTAGCGGGCTTTTTCGTGCCCGGCTCTTCATAAAACACTCATTGTTTTCTCATCAACTTTTCACCAGATTCTCATTTTACGGCCGGGCCCAACGCCATTTCGCCGGTACCGCTGCCCAACTTCTCACCTCGCACTTGCATGAATAAGTTTATATCCGGTATCGTCGGTTTCTCGCTGAAGAACCGCTTCTTCATCTTTTTCATGACGGCGCTGCTGGTGGCGGGCGGCAGCTACAGCTACCTGCACACGCCCATCGAGGCGTTTCCCGACGTTACGAATACCCAGATGATTATCGTGAGCCTCTGGCCCGGCCGCTCGGCCGAAGAGGTGGAGCGGTTCGTGAGCACGCCAATTGAGGTGGCCATGAACTCGGTGCAGATGAAAAGCAACATGCGGAGCATCAGCATGTTTGGCTTGTCGGTGCTCAAGATAAACTTCGAGGACAACGTGGAGGACTTCTTCGCCCGGCAGCAGGTGAACAACCTGTTGAGCGGCGTGAACCTACCGGCCGGCTGCGACTCGCACGTGCAGCCGCCGTACGGGCCGACGGGCGAGATTTTCCGCTACACGGTGCAGAGCCGGACCCCGCGCACCACCAATGAGTTGCTCGCCATTCAGGACTGGACGGTGGAGCGGCAGCTGAAATCGGTGCCCGGTGTGGCCGACATTGCGGCCTTCGGCGGCACGCGTAAGGTGTACGAAATCAGTGTGAACCCTGCGATGCTGGCCAAGTACGACATGACCCCGCTGGAGGTGTACGACGCCGTGCAGAAATCGAACCTGAACGTGGGCGGCGACGTGATTGAGAAGAACTCGCAGAGCTACGTGGTGCGCGGCATCGGCCTGCTAACCAAGCCGGAGGATATCGGCAACATCATCGTCAAGGACATCAACAACGTGCCCGTGCTGGTGCGCAACGTAGCCCGCGTGACCGAAAGCAACGCCCCGCGCGTGGGCCAGGCCGGCCTCGACGACCAGGGCGACGTGGTGGAGGGCATCGTGATTATGCGCAAGGGCGAGAACCCCGCCGAGGTGCTGGGCCGCGTGAAAGCCAAAATCGCGGAGCTCAACGAGAAAGTGCTGCCCAGCGGCGTCTACCTCAAGACGTTCTACGACCGCGACGTGCTGATGGAGCACTGCACGCACACCGTGATTCACAACCTGATTGAGGGCATTGTGCTGGTGACGCTCATTGTGCTCCTATTTATGGCCGACTGGCGCACCACGCTCATCGTGGGCGTGGTGGTGCCGCTGGCGCTGCTATTCGCCTTCGTATGCCTGCGGCTGAAGGGCATGAGCGCCAACCTGCTCAGTATGGGCGCAATTGACTTCGGCATCATCATCGATGGGGCGGTGGTGATGGTGGAGGGCATTTTCGTAGTGCTCGACCACAAGGCCGAGAAGGTGGGGATGGAGAAGTTCAACAAGCTGGCCAAGCTCGGGCTGATTCGCAAGACCGGCGGCGAGCTGGGCAAGGCCGTGTTCTTCGCCAAGCTCATCATCCTGACCTGTTTGCTGCCGATTTTTGCCTTCGAGAAAGTGGAGGGCAAGATGTTCAGTCCACTAGCCTACACGCTGGGCTTTGCGCTGGTGGGCGCGCTGATTCTGACGCTCACGCTGGTGCCGGTGCTGTGCTCGCTGCTGCTGAACAAGAACGTGAAGGAGAAGCACAACCCGATTGTGAGCTTCTTTGACAATATCGTGACGAGTGCTTTCGGCTTCACTTACCGCCACAAGCTGCTGAGCTTCGGCGTGACGATGGCCGTGGTGGTGGCGGGCTTGTACTCGTTCAATTTCCTGGGTTCGGAGTTTCTGCCGGAGCTGAACGAGGGCGCGCTGTGGGTAGAAACCAAGCTGCCCATGTCATCTTCTTTGACGGAAACGAACAAGATGGCAGCTAACTACCGCCGCATCCTGCGCTCGTTTCCGGAAGTAACGTCGGTGCTGAGCCAGACCGGTCGCTCCAATGATGGCACCGACCCTTCGGGCATCTACTACGTGCAGGCGCAGGTCAACCTCAAGCCCAAGGAGGAGTGGAAGCGTAACATCACCAAGGAGCAGCTGATTGACGAGATGGACAAGAAGTTGAAGGAGTACCCCGGCATCATTTTCAACTATTCGCAGCCCATCATCGACAACGTGGAGGAGGCCGTGGCGGGCATTAATGCGGCGCTGGCCGTAAAGATTTTCGGCAATGACCTGAAGGAACTCGACGGCAAGGCCAACGAGGTGATGAAGGTGCTCGGCGGCGTGCGCGGCGTGAAGGACCTCGGCATTCTGCGCAACTTGGGCCAGCCCGAAATGAGCGTGCGCCTCGACCAGACCCGCATGGCTGCCTACGGGGTGCAAACGGCTGATGCCCAAACGGTAGTGGAGATGGCCGTGGGCGGCAAAGCTGCGACTCAGATTTACGAGGGCGAGCGCAAGTTCGACGTGACGGTGCGCTACCCCAAGCAGGACCGCGACAGCGAAGGCAAAATCGGCGAACTGCGCGTGCCCACCATTCGCGGCAGCAAGGTGGCGCTGAAGGAAATTGCCGACATCGGCACCAGCAACGGCCCGGCCTTCGTGTACCACGACAACGGCCAGCGCTTTATCGCGGTGAAGTTCTCCATCCGCGACCGCGACATGGGCTCTACCATCGCCGAGGCGCAGAAGAAAATGGACCAGACCATCAAGCTCGGCAAGGGATACCGCATTGAGTGGGCCGGCGAATTTGAGAACCAGGTGCGGGCGACCAAGCGCCTTTCGCAGGTAGTGCCGGTGTCGCTGGTCATCATCTTCATCCTGTTATTCATCACCTTCGGCAACGGCAAAGACGCCGCGCTGGTGCTGGCCAACGTGCCCTTTGCCCTCATCGGCGGCATCGCGGCGCTGCACCTCACGGGCGTGAACTTCTCGATTTCGGCTGGCATTGGCTTCATCGCCTTGCTCGGGATATGTATTCAGAACGGCATCGTGCTCATCACCGTGTTCAAGGAAAACCTGCGCAAGAAAATGAGCCTCGCCGACAGCCTGCGCCTGGGCGTGGCCTCCCGCGTGCGCCCCGTGGTGATGACGGCCCTTATGGCGATGATTGGCCTGTTTCCGGCGGCCCTCAGCACCGGCATCGGCTCCGAAACGCAGAAACCGCTGGCCATCGTCGTCATCGGCGGGCTGGTAACGGCCACGGTACTCACGCTGCTGATTTTCCCGCTCATCTTCGCCTTCTTCTACCGCGAGATGAACCAGAACGGGCCGGCCCCGAAACGGCGGAAGCGGGAGGAGCCGGTGCTGGTAGGCGCATAGGCCTGTAGCGCGGACTCTGTAGTCCGCGCTACTGCTTGCGCTAATGAAAGAACTTCGGGCCGCCAAACCAGTTGTTCCCAACGCAACGTATTTTCGGCCTCAACTATCGAATTCCCCTACTACATATGGCTTCTCCCGAAACCCGCGCCCAGGTACAGGACTACTACGGCAACCAGCTGCAAACCAGCCAGGACCTGCTCACCAACGCCTGCTGCACCGATGATATTCCGCTGGCCCACCGCCGCATTCTGTCGCAGTTGGAGCCCGAGGTGCTCGACAAATACTACGGCTGCGGCGTGTGCATTCCCGAAGCCATCGAAGGCATCACGGTGCTGGATTTGGGCTCCGGCTCGGGCCGCGATGCGTACCTGCTCTCGAAGCTGGTGGGGGAAAACGGCTACGTTATCGGCGTTGACATGACCGAGGAGCAACTTGACGTGGCCCGGCGCCACATCGACGCGCACACCGTTACCTTCGGCTATTCGAAGCCCAACGTGGAGTTCCGCCACGGCTACATCGAAGACCTGAAATCGGCCAACATCGCCGACAACAGCGTGGACTTGGTGGTGAGCAATTGCGTGCTCAACCTGAGCACCGATAAGGAAGCCACCTACCGCGAGATTTTTCGGGTGCTGAAGCCCGGCGGCGAGCTGTTCATCGCCGACGTATTTGCCGACCGCCGCGTGCCCGAAACCCTGCGCCAGGACCCCGTACTGTACGGCGAATGCCTGAGCGGCGCGATGTACACCGAAGACTTCCGCCGCCTGCTGCTGCGCTTGGGCATCAACGACTACCGCCTGATGAGCAGCCGTCGCCTCACCATCAACAATCCCGAGATTGAGGCCAAGGTGGGCAATATCGGCTTCTATTCGCTCACGGTGCGCGCCTTCAAACTCGACATCGAAGACAAGTGCGAGGACCACGGCCAGGTGGCTACTTACCTCGGCACTGTGCCCGGCCAGCCCCACCAGTTCGTGCTCGACGACCATCACACCTTCGAAACCGGCCGTCCCATGCTCGTGTGCGGCAATACTGCCGCCATGGTGGCCGATACCCGCTACGCCCCCCACTTCAAAGTGCTGGGTGATACCAGCCAGCACTTCGGCCTGTTCGACTGCGGCCCTTCGCCAGTAGCCGTGGCCGCGGGCGAGGCAGTGAGCGGCAGCTGCTGCTAGATGGAGTTAAAAGTTAAAAGAGAGGAGTTAAAAGTTGAACCAGCCACGGGTTTAATTTTTAACTCCTCTCTTTTAACTTTTAACTGAATACACAGAGCAAGGGGCAAGCTCAACGGCGGCGCACCTTCGTCCATAGCTCCATTGCTTCCGGTGCGGTGCCAGTGAGCAAAACGCCTGCGCCATAAAGCGCTGTGAGCACGCCGCCGCGCATGAGCAGCGTAAGAAAAGCGTTGCCGGTATCGGGCAGCACCCAGGCCACGAAACCAGCGCCGACGGCCACGGCCAGAATGCGGATGGTGCTGCCATCGAAGGGCTGCATGCCGTATTTGCGCCACACAAACCACGTTCGGGCCGTATTGATGCTAACCAGCGCGATGCAGTAGGCCAGCGCCGCGCCGGCCAGTTCCAGGCGCGGAATCAGGAGCCAGTTGAGGGCCACTACTGCGGCGGCGAGTGAGATATTGAAAACCAAATCGAAGCGGTAGCGCGGCGAGGTGGCCACGATAATGCCATTGACGCCAGTGATGCCATCGAACAGCCGGCCGGCCAGCAGCAGGAGCACGGCCGTGGTGCCCACCGCGTATTCGGGCCGATGGATGAGGCCGTAGATGAAGTTAAGATTCAGGCCGATGCCCAGCGCCAGGTAGCAGCCGAGCAGCGTGTTGATGCGGGTGCTGCGGCGGTAGAAGTCGGCCATCCTGGCCATGTTGCCCTCTTTCCAGTATTCAGCAATGAGGGAGTAAGCCGTTTTGTAGAGCGCCCGGAAGGGCAGGACCAGGGCCGTGCTCACGTTGGTGGCAATGAGGTAGATGCCGGCCGCCGCCAGGCTGACTTTAGTGCCCACCATCAAACTGTCGATGTTGAGCAGGACTGTGCCCGAAATGTTGCTCAGCAGCACGAAGCCCCCAAAACCCAGCATCTCGCGCAAGGGCTTGATGCGCAGCGCGGCCCGCGTGGGCCGCAGGTGCAACTCGCCGATGGCGGCCAGGTAAATGGCCAGCAGCACGGCCACCACTGCATATGCCCCCACGTAGGCCAGCACGAAGCCGTGGAAGCTGATAACGCCCTGGCTATAAGCCACGGCCGCGCCCACGAGCATCAGGCGCAGCAGGATTTCCTGGCAGAATGAGGAAAAGGACGTGTGGTAAAGCGCCCGCAGGTAAGCATCCTGCAACGAGCCCAGCATGATGCAGCCTGCCAGCGCAATAGCTGCCAGGTAGTGCGGTGCCAGCAAAGCCGCGTCGCCTTTGGCGTACCATTGCAGCAGCAGCGGCTTACTCAGCAGCAGCGCCAGCGCCACCACCACAAAACCCAGCAGCGGCGGCCCCAGCAACAGCGGCAGGAAGCCTGCATGGTTGCGCCCCTGGTTCCGGAAAAACGGAAAATACCGGATGCCCATGTTGGCAAACCCAAACGAAGCCACCTGCGCCCCAATGGTGGCCAGCGGCAGCAACACGCTGGCCGTGAGGCCAATCTGGGCGGGCGAAAGTAGGCGCGGCAGCACCAGAATGGTGTTAGCAAAGCCGATGGCCAGGCCGACGTAGGAAATCAGGGTGTTGCGGATGCCCTGGCGTTGAACGATGCCCAAACGGTTAGTTGGTAAATGAGTAATTGCGCAAAGGTTGCTTCAGCCTGCCTGCTGGAAATGATGCAAGCGAAAGCAAGCGCTACGCGCCGCAAAGGTCGGCCACAATCTGGCTTCCGGTGAGAAAAGCCGCGCCGCGCTGCTGCAAATAGGCCATAATTTCGGCGAACTGGCGCGGGCCCGTGAGAATATTGGCCGGGTCGAAATGGTCGTTGTGCCAGAGGATGCTGGCTACACCGCCGAACTTCTCAATCTCAGCCAACATCGGCTGAAGCGCGGGTAAAATTTCGTCGGCCCGTAGCTGTAAGTAGTTCGGATGGTGCAAGGTAGCATCCATGACCTGAAGCGGAATTTCAAGAAAGGAGTGGGGCTGCCCTCGGGTAAAATCGAACGGATAGAAGGGGTGACAGTACGAATGCCGAAAGCCGTAGTGCTCGGCAAAGCCTAAGGCCGCATCGTAGCGCAGGCCAGCCATAACCAGCGCTTCTAACTGCATTGGCGTTTGGCGGGGTTCCCACCGCAGGTAGTGGAAGCGGATGCCGGAGGCAGGCTCGGCAAACGTTTCGCTTTGCTCCGACGAAAGGCGGGCAAAGTCCGTGGCGGTACCGATGCTGCCGTGCAACGCCAGTTCGAACCCCTGCGAAGCCAAATGAAGGAAGCGCCGCCACAAGGGTCGGTCAATTCGGTAGTCAGCATTTGGGGTGCCGTCGGCTCCGGGCCGGTGCTCGGGCAGGATGAAGAACGTGGAGCGTGCCCCGTAGCTGGCGACAGTAGCGGCCACGGTTTCCAGGTTGTCCCAGGCATCGGGCTGCGTCAGGTGCCGCCACAGCCGCCGGCCGAAGCGCAGGAGGCGGACGGCTTTCAGGTCGGCTTTGGCCGGCACTTTCCAGGAACTGCGCAGGTTGTCGATGTCGTGGCTGATGAAGGCGGCGACAGGTGCGCCGCCGGCCCAGCGACGGGGCCGCAGCGGTTGGCCGGTTACGTACTCTACGGCTGCCCGCAACACGTCGAAGTAGTAGTTCACCACCGGCAACGCCACGAATCCGTAGCGCTTCTGCACACTAGCTGCGTAGGGGAAGCGCCCGTGTCGGTCGCGGGAATCGGAATAATATTCCTGCCAGCCGCTGAGCAGGTAGAAGGCGGCTGATATCAGGTCCGCATTGATGCGGCAGCGGCCCGGCGCCAACTCAAGCAAGGGTAAAGCCGGTTGAGCGTCGAAGAAAACAGGCACTCGCTGGCCCGCCCACTCCCGGTAATTCGGAGCCGCCGGGTAAGGCTCCTGAGCCTGAAAAAAACCAGCCGCCGCATCCGCAACCGTAATGGATTGTTGAGTATCGGCGTAACCAATCAGTCCTGCAGGCACGGCCTCGTACGCTAGTGCAAAGTGACGCAGCACGTAGTGCAGCCGCGCATCGGCCAACACCGGAGCAGCATTGATGGCGGGCAATAAAGATGCGGAGCTAATAGTTGACATGAAATCAAAAGTAATCGAATGTCAGTTGTTTGGCTTATTCTCGTTCAGCCATTCATTTAACACACTGGCAGTGCGTTCGCGGCTGTGGCCTTCGTCGGGCGTGCCCAGCGTGGCGTTGTAGTAATTGGCGCGCTGGTAAAGGTCGACGGGTTTGTGGTGGGCGTAGCGGCGCAGCGCCTCGGCCAGCTCGGCGGGCGTGTCGGCTCGCTCCACGAGGCCGCGGGTGGCGTAGCCGTAGTAGTCGTCCGTGAGTGGGTTGGCGGCGAAGCGGAAGTAGAGGCTGGCCACGTTCAGCATCACGGCTTCGAGGTGGGTAGAGGTGTCGGCAGCGACCAAGGCGTCCTGCCGCAGCAGGAAGTCGAACACGTTTTCCTGCCGGGCATCCGACCATTGCAAGCCCGGCAGCAGCTGCCGCAGCGGGCCGAAGTCGCGCCCGTCGCTGGGGTGCGGGCGCAGGGTGAACGTCAGCTCCGGCAACTCGCGCGTCAGGTACACCAGTGTCTCGGTGAGGGCCGGCAGCGGGTCGTGGATGTTGCAAGCTAGGCCCACGCGGCGCACGGCCGGGGCGGTGTTGCGGCGGCCGAGGTAGGCATCGGCTTTGGGCATGCCCACCAGCGCCACGCGGCCGGCAATGGGGCCGCACTGCCGGTACTTATCTAGCGCATCCTGGCCTTCGAGCAAACTCAAATCGAAGCCCAGCGGGGGGAAGTTGGTGCTCACGCTGGCGTGCTGCACGTAGGCCGTGGGCACGCCTTCGGCCCGACAGGCCAGCAGCAGCGAGCGGGTGTCGTCGTTGTGGTCGTTGGAAAACACCACCGCCCGCGGCCGGTAGTGGCGCAGGGCTCGCCGGTACACCTCATAATAACCGATGGCGTAAAAAATGAAGTCAAAAAACCGCGTAGCCCGCCCGCCCACCTGCCGCCGTAGCCCCAGGTAGGCCCCCGGAAACCGCCAGTAGTAGAGTAGCTTGCGCCGCAAAGACAGCCGGTTCACTACCGCGTTGTAGCGGCCGATGTGCTTGGCCTGCCCGGCCACCAGCACGGCATCAGTACGCGCCTCGGCCAGGAAGGCCAGGGCGTCGTAGTTGTTGGCGCTCACCACGTACAGCCACACTTTCCCGCGCAGGTCGTCGCGGTTTTTGATAGGCTGGAAGATGTTGCCCACCAGCCGCAGGCCGGCGTAGCCCAGCACCCGCGCCAGCCGCTTCAGCGGGTTAGCTGGCGAAATAGCCGCCAGTGCGGCCGGCGACAGCGCCGCGAAAATATCGGTGAACCGCAACTGCAGAATGTCGCGCAGCCGCGGAATCAAGGGCAATTCCGAGCCCGGCATTACAACGAATTCCAGGTAAGAGGGGTGCCCGGCTTCAGGTCCTTCACCGCTTTGCGGCCCAGTACCGTTTCCCAATGGCGGGGCCAGAGGCCGTCGCCAGGGCGAATGATTTTCAGGTTGTCGGTAGTGAATGCTTCGCCCGCTGCGATGGGCTTAGCCACGTAAATGCTACGCTTGTACATGCGGCTTTTCTCCTCAGCCGCCTGAATGCAGAGCTGCACTGTGCCGAGAGCCAATTGAGCGCGCTCGGTTTCCTCCACCAGCATTTTCAATTCCTGCGGCTCCATCGAAAAGGCCGAGTCGACGCCGCCCTCGGAACGAAGCAGGGTGAAGTGCTTTTCGATAACGCACGCACCGAGGGCCACGGCGGCCACGCTAGCGCCAATGCCCATGGTGTGGTCGCTGAGGCCGATGGGGCAGTTGAAGGTTTCGGCCAGCACCGGTATGGTGCGCAGGTTGGTGTTTTCAGGCGTTGCGGGGTAGGTGCTGGTGCATTTCAGCAGCACCAGCTCGCGGCAGCCGGCGGCGCGCAGCACCCGCACGGCCTCATCAATCTCGGCCAGCGTAGCCGCGCCCGTGCTGATAATGACCGGCTTGCCCGTGGCGGCCACCTTGCGCAGCAGCGGCCAGTGGGCATTCTCAAACGACGCAATTTTATACGCCGGCACGTCCAGCGACTCCAGAAAATCCACCGCCGTCTCATCAAACGGCGTGCTGAAGGCCAGCATGCCGTGCTGCCGGGCCCGGGCAAACAGCTCGGCGTGCCACTCCCAGGGTGTGTGTGCCTCCTGGTAAAGCTGATACAGGTTTTTGCCTTCCCACAGCGAGCGGCCTTCTTCGTCAATCGCGAAGCCGGTGTCCATCGTAATGGTATCGGCGGTATAGGTTTGAAGCTTAAGCGCATCCACGCCGGTGGCAGCAGCGGCATCTACCAAAGCCAGGGCACGCTCTAGGCTCTGGTTGTGGTTGCCCGACATCTCGGCGATGATGAACGGCTTGTGGGCGGGGCCAACCCGGCGGCCGCCAATGGTGATTTCAGTCATGGAAAAGCAAAGCGAAGGCGAAGGCGCAAAGGTACTGTAGCGTGGACTCTGCGAGTCCGCGCATTGGCAGAACGTTCGCCCAGGCGCGGACTCGCAGAGTCCGCGCTACAATTCGTCCAGCGACTGAATAATTCGCGCGGCTTCGTGCGCTTCATCGGCTATGTAATGCGCGTAGTTGCCCCGCGCAACCCGCACCGTGTTAAAGCCCAGCGGCTTAATGCCCACGAAATCCTTTTTGATATTGTCGCCCACGTACGTCACTTCGGCCGGGCTCACGCCTTCGCGCTGGCAAATGAGCTGGAAAACGTGCGGATTAGGCTTGGCACGATGGCGGCCGTAACGGTTGGTGAGGTAGGCGTGGCGTACCCGCCCGGACAGGCTCAGCGCGGTCACTTTGCGGGCCTGCACTTCCTTGTGCCCGTCGGTTACGATGTAAAGCGGTAAGTCGGCGAAGCGAGCAAGGGCACGTTCGGCATCCGGAAACAGGCTGATTTTGGGTCGGTGCTGGCGGTAGGCGCGCAGGCTGGCCGCCACCAAGGCCTTGCTCCAGCGGCCGTGCTGGCGTAGCACATTGTCGAATACCTGGCCCCGGCCGTGGGCGGCTTCCTCGGCAATCATTCCGGCGGCCAGCGCATCGGCCGGCACACTCAGTAGCGGGCTCAGAAAGGCCGCCACGGCCCGGAAGCCGCTGTGCACGTAGCTCAGCTCAGGGTAAAGGGTGTCGTCGAGGTCGAAAACGAGAACGGGCATGGAAGGGGTGTTGGATTAGGTCGAAGCTGCTGGCCGCAGTTTAATTGCCTCCTACCACAAATACATTGTCCGAAGCTACTCGCACTTGGCGTAAGGGAATAGCTGCCGGCACGAATGGAAACGCCTGCAAATCATTCCCGCCGGATTCCTGCAAAAACCAGTAGAACGAATCCACGCCCGCCGCGATGCCCAGCGTGGAAGCCCCGCCGAAACGGCAGTTGCACTCGATGAGGTGCAGGCCATCATCCTCCGTGAGCAGGGCCTGCAGCACGAATGGGCCGTAGAGGCCGAGCTTTTCGACGATGGGCGTGAGGCGGGCCAGCAGCGCTGCATCGAGTAGTGTAGTGGTTACCTGCGACTCGCCGCGCACTACCACGTCGCGGATGCGGGCCACGAGGCCGTGCACCCGGCCCGTGCGGTCCACGTAGCCATCCACACTAATTTCGCGGCCATGAATGAAGGGTTGAAAAACAGGTTCTTGCAGCGTGCGGGCATGGGCCAGCGCGGCGGCGGCGGGTAGGTTCAGGCCCAGGCTAAGCGAGCCCGCACCGTGGCGCTCCTTTACCACAAAGGCCGTGGGCGGCTGGGACTGCCGCTCGGTCAGGCTATCGATGTCGCGGGCAGTGGCAATGATGGGCAGGCCGTGCTGCAGCCCGAAGGCGGTAAATTCCAGTTTGTCGAGGCAGCGGTGCACGGCTTCGGGCGCGCTCACCAGCACGGCCACGCCGGCGGCGGCTAAGGCGGCGCGGTGGCGGCTCCAGAAGGCCAGCTCGCCGTCGCGGGTGGGGATGAGGTAGGCAATGCCGCGCGCCTGCAGGCCGGCCAGCAGCTCTGGCAGCAGCTCGTCGCGCAACGGGGGCATGAGCCAGAAATCGTCGGCCAGCGGGCGGGCCAGCGCTTGCGGATTCAAATCAGCCCCAATGACTTTGGTGGCGTAATGCAGGCGGCGAGCGGCGGCCTGCACGGCGCGCAGCAACGGCGCTTTGCCCGCCAGACTGGTTATCAGCACATGGCCCCGGAAGGCTCCAGTGGGTCGGAAGCAGCTGTGAAATACGGTATCAACCAATTGCCCGGCTACCTGCACGTGGCGCGGCAGGCGTGCTTCCTCGGCAAAGCCCTCGGCTGCGAGCACCTCGGTGAGATAGGGGCGCACGTCGTAGGCTTCGGTGTTAATTTTCTGGAGGTTCAAATCCTCGAAAGCAACCTGGCGCAGCAGGTGGAGGTAGGCGGCAAAGTCGGCCTGGAAGGTGGGAATGTGGGCGTTGCGGCCGGTTTCGAGCAGGAAGGAAATCTCAGCCCGGCCCGCCAGCCAGTCGATGTGCACCAGCCCGCCGTAGCCAATCAGCTCCTCATCGAGCAGCAGCGAAAACAGTAGTTGCCCCGGCTGCTCCGCTTCGAACAGGGGTGCTACCACGTCGTGGAAATATCGGTCCTGGGCCTCAGCCGTGAGGGGCGCGCTCTGGCGCAGAACGTCCAGCTGCGCGTTGCGCCACTGGCGGATATCCTCCCGGTCGTCGGGACGGATGGGCAGCAGGCGGTAGCGGCCGTGGCGGTAGTCGTTCAGGCGCAGAATGCGGTAGGCGGCGGGCATGGTGGCAGCAGGTGAGGTTGAGCAGAATTCACCACGTCATGCCGAGCGCAGCGAAGCATCTTTACCACAGTAGTAAACCAAACGAATGAATTACTTACTGCGGTAAAGATGCTTCGCGGCGCTCGGCATGACGTTCAATCACACAATCAAATACGAAATCAGCGGGTTGAGCGGGCTACGACGCAGGGCGTAGTTGGCCACCCCGAATACTTCGTCGAATGCCAGCGTTTCGCCCGGGAACTCGGGGCAGTTCAGCTCATCGAAGGCCACCACGGCCCCTTTGGTGAGGCGCGGGCGGATGGCTTCGAGGCAGGCTTTGGTGGGGGCGTAGATGTCGAAGTCGAAGTAGGCGAAGGCGATGATGGTTTCGGGATGGTCGCGCAGGTAGCGGGGCACGGTTTCGGTGGCATCGCCGGCCACGAGTTCAAACTTACGCTTGTGCGGAATGGGGCTGTCGGCCTCGTGCAGGGCCAGAATGTCGGTAAGCTGGCGCTGGTAGTCCTCACTCACGCCGTAGTCGCCGGCTTTCACGCGGTCGCCATCCTTCTCATCCACCGATGGGAAGCCGCCGAACGTATCGAACCCGATGATTTTCCGGTTGTAGTTGAACGGCTCGTAGATGCCGCGCAGGGCGTGCAGTAGCGCCAGGTTCTGGCCCCAGCGCACGCCAAATTCCATGGCCACGCCGTGCACCGGAATGATGTGCTGGTAGAGCTCGGCCATGAACAGCAAGCGCGAAAACGTCTGGCGGTTCAGGTACAGGCCCAGGTTGCTCAGCAGCTCGGTATTGGGAATGGGCGACTCGCGCAGGCTTTGGGCGAAGTTTTCGCGGCGCAGTTGCTCGGCGGGCAGCGCGCCGCTGAGCACGGAAATGGGGGAGGACATGGGTGTTATTTGAGTAATCGAACGCAAAAGAACGTCATGCAGAGCGCAGCGAAGCATCTCGCGTGCGCAACGCAATCCATTCAATAGAATTAGTGGTGGCGGGCAAGATGCTTCGCTGCACTCTGCATGACGTTCTTATTAGTCTGCCTGCGGCTGCAAAAACGCCACTACGCTCCGGCCTAAACCCACGCCGGCCATTGCCTCATAGTAGGCCGCCACGGCGGGCAGCGGGGCCTTGCGCAGCAGAAAGTTGTCCTGCTCCAGGCGCGACTGATGGGCACCCTTGCCCGCGCTTTTGTCCATCACGTAGTTGGTGGCGGGGTTGAAGAGGTTGAGGTCAATGGGCTGGTCGCCAAGAATTTTTGCGGTGCGCCAACCGGTGGCGGCAGCTAGGTTGCGCAGGCCCTCGGCCCCGAAATACGAGAGGTGGTCGGGCAGGGCCACCCAGAAGGGGCGGTCGATGTGGCCGGTAGCCAGCAGGTGCTGTTGCAGGGGCGAGAAGTCGTTGGGCACGTCCACCATTAGCACGCCGCCGGGGCGAGTGAGGGTGCGGCAGCGGCGCAGTAACTCGGCGGGGTCGAGCACGTGTTCGAGCACATTATCGAGCCAGAGCACGTCGAACTGCCGGCCTTCAGTTATCAAATCCTGTAGGCCGTCGTAGAGGTCGCCGGCGCGCAGGCGGCCGCGCAAGCCCGGGTGAAACTGCTCCAGACTGAAGCTGCTGAAGTCGAGCCCCAGCACATCCCAACCCTGGCGCTGGAAGTAGTCGAGCGCCCAGCCCTCCCCGCAGCCTACGTCGAGGAAGGTGCGGGCGGGTGCGGTTAGAACAGGAGCATCGGCCGGGACTTGAGCTGCGGCCGATGCAGCGTTATCGGTAGGGCCAGCCGGATTCAGCAGCTGCTCCAATACCCAGTGGCGCAGCCGCAGCTTGCCTTCGATGTGCTCGCGCTCGGCTTCCGAATACGTGGGCTGGTAGCTGCTACGGTTTTCCTGGTAGTAGCGCTGGGCGTAGTAGTCGCGCAGCTCCTCGGGGGTGGGCTTGCGGGTTACTTCGTAGTAACCCAGCTCGTTCAGGTGCACGAGGTCGGCCGGGTTGGGTTGCGGTTGCTCGCTCATGCTCAGGTGGTTTTCTGTTCGACGCTGGCGTTCAGGGCCATGATTTCGGGGTGAGCTTCGAGTAGGGCCAGCAGTGCGGACAGGGCTAGCTGGTCGGCGCGATGCTCCTCAATCAGGCGGCGCAGCACTTTGTAATCCTCCGGCGTGTCGAGCGTGATGCGGAAGCCACTGAAGTCGCCACCGGGCCACACCTCATCCACGTTGCGAAAGCGGTGGGCGGCGGGACCGGTTTTCAGGTAGGGCGTCACGTGCTCGCGCTCGTAGGGCGTGGCGGCGCGCTCGTAAGCTTCGGTCAGCATCGCCATCGAGAAAATCTCGAAATCGAGCCCCCGCGGAAAGCTGCGGATGATGGAATTGGAGCGGAATTCGAGCGGGTCGGCATCGGCCAGGTAGCGGGCCACGGCGGCTCCAATCAGCGGGCCGTCCACCAGCGGGCAGTCGGAAGTGACGCGCACCACCACGTCGAGGCCGAATTTTACGGCCGTTTCGTAGTAGCGGGCCAGCACGTCAGTTTCGGAGCCGCGGTGGTAGGGCAGGCCCTGAGTTTCGGCGTAAGTGGCCAGGGCGTCGTCGGCGGGCTCGGTGGTGGTGGCCAGGTACAGCGGCAGGCCGCTCTGGGCCAGGCGCGCCACGTGGTAGTCGAGCAACGGGCGGCTGGCGGCCGCCAGCAGCACCTTGCCCGGCAGCCGCGTGCTGCCCATGCGCACCTGCGAGATGATTCCGGCCTTCTGCATCAGCTCTGCACCTTTTCAAGCAGGAACATCACGTCCTGGTTGCCCTGCTCGGCATCGTTGATGTAGGGGTAGAGGTGCTGCTTCACCAGCCGCAGCTCGGGGTAGTTTTCCAGAAACACGCGGGCGAAATCGGTCTTCCACAGAAAGCCTTCGTTGCCGCGGTAGTTGATGGCCGTGGTGTCGGGCGCAAAGTATTCGTAGCCCATGATGTAGCGCTTCGAGGTGCGCACCATTTCGCCCATGATGCGCGGCAAATCCTTGGGCGCGATGTGGATGAGCACGCCGTTGGTGCACACCAAATCGAAGTAGTTGTCCTTGAAAGGCAAGTCGAAGCCGCTGCCCTGCAGGATATTTACGCCGCGCACAAACTCGCGGGCTTTCTCCACCGCGTAGTGCTGCAGTTCGATGCCGTACAGGTTCTGGAAACCCATGGCCTGCAGGCCCACCAGTTGCATGCCGGTGTTGCAGCCCACCTCCAGCAGGCGCGCCTCACGCGGCAGCTCGCCGATGAACTCGGCGTTCATTTCCAGCTTGGTGTGGCCGTAGATGCCGCGGTAAAACTCATTCCACTCGTCGAGGGGCCGCGAGTTGCGGTCGGTGTATTCGCGGCCGAAGTCGCCGGCCCAGAAGTCTTCTTGTTGGGTGTGCTGCAAGGGTTGGAAGTGTTGAATGTTGAGGGTTGAGTGTTGAATTGAATGTTCAGCGGCCTACTGTTGAAATGTCAGCCAACTCAACATTCAACCCTCAACACTCACAAATTCCTTGATGCACGCCACCACATATGCCTGTTCCTCGTCCGTCAGCGTCGGGAAAAGCGGGATGCTGAGGCAGTGCGCGTAGTATTCCTCGGCCAGCGGAAAGTCGCCTTCGCGCCAGCCCAGGCCTTCGTAGTAGGGCATGCGATGCACCGGAATGTAGTGTACCTGGGCGAATATCTGCTTGGTTTTGAGGAAGTCGTAGAGGCCCTTGCGGTCAGCTACCTGCACCACGTAGAGGTGGTAGGCGTGCCCGGGGCGGCCGGGGGCCAGCACCGTGAGGCCCGGCAGGTTGGCAAAAGCCGCATCGTATTGCTCAGCCAGCTGGCGGCGGCGGGCGAGGCCCTCGTCGGCGCGGGCGAGCTGGCTCAGGCCGAGGGCGCAGTTGAGGTCGGGCAGGCGGTAGTTGTAGCCGAGCTCCTGCATTTCCATGTACCAGCCGCCGTCGGGCTCGCGCACCAGGTCGGCCGGGTCGCGGGTGATGCCGTGGGTGCGCAGGCGCAGCAAGTGGTGAAACAGGCGCTCGTCGTTGGTGGTAATCATGCCGCCTTCGCCGCAGGCAATGTGCTTCACGGGGTGGAAGCTGAAGATGGCGAGCTCGGCGAAGCGGCCGTTGCCGCAGCGCTGCTCCTGGCCCTGCGAGTCGACAAAAAAGCCGCCCGGCGCGTGGCAGGCATCCTCAATAATCCAAAGGCCATGCGCATCGGCCAACTGGCGGACCTGCTCTAGGTTCACGGCCAGCCCGGCGAAGTCCACCGGAATCAAACCTGTGAAATAGCCCTTGGGGTGCGCTTCGAGCAGGGCCTGAACTTTTGCTAAATCAATCAGCCCGGTTTCCGGGTCGATGTCGGCGAAGTGCACCTCGCCGCCGCAGTAACGCACGCAGTTGGCCGAAGCCGAAAAGGTGATGGGCGTGGTGATGACGCGCTGCCCCGGCTGCACGTTCAGCGCCAGGGCGCAGAGGTGCAGGGCGGCGGTGCCATTGCTCACGGCCACAGCGTATTTGGCCCCCACATACTTCGCAAACTGCTGCTCAAACTCGCCCACGGTGGGGCCTTGGGTGAGGTAGTCGGCGTGCAGGCTGGCCACCACGGCGGCCACGTCGGCCTCCGAGATGAACTGGCGGCCGTAGGGCAGCGGGCGGTTTGGTAAGCTGTTAGCCATTGGCTGTTAGCTGTTAGCTTGGATATGGAAAAGGCTAACAGCTAACAGCTGTCAGCGAATAGCTTAGCGAAAACTAAACTGTAAAGTCAGCATCGACGTGCAGCCGGATTTCCTCGCGAATCTGCTCCGCATCGAGCCACTCCTCGTTGTTGAATGAGTCGTACTGAAAGCCGAGCGGTACGCGTTTGCCGTTGAATTCGGCGATGAACTTATCGACGTTCCAATTCGGAGTGGAGGGCAGGATGACGTAGTAGCGGTCGAGCTCGACGGTGCTCAGCGCGTCGGTTTCGGTAATCATGGCCTCGTGCAGCTTCTCGCCGGGGCGGATGCCCACGATTTTCTGCTCGCACTCGGGACCAATGGCGCGGGCAACTTCCGTGATTTTGTAAGAAGGAATTTTGGGTACAAAAATCTCACCGCCCCAGGCGTGCTCCAGCGCATACAGCACCAAATCAACGCCTTCTTCGAGCGAGATGTTGAAGCGCGTCATGTCGGGGTGGGTGATGGGCAGCACGCCCTTGTGGCGCTCCTGCAAAAAGAAGGGCACCACCGAGCCGCGCGAGCCAATTACGTTGCCGTAGCGCACCACCGAAAAGCGCAAATCGCGCGCGCCCTTCATGTTATTGGCCGCCACGAAGAGCTTGTCGGAGCACAGTTTCGTCGCGCCGTAGAGGTTGATGGGGGCGGCGGCCTTATCGGTGCTCAGCGCCACTACCTCCTTCACACCCGAGTCGAGGGCGGCGTTGATGACGTTCTCGGCCCCGAAAATGTTGGTTTTGATGCACTCCATCGGGTTGTACTCGGCGGCGGGCACCTGCTTGAGGGCAGCGGCGTGAATCACGATGTCGATGCCCTCGCAGGCGCGGTGCAGGCGCTGGGCATCGCGCACATCGCCAATGAAATAGCGGATGGCCGGGTACTTGGCGGGGCTGAATTCCTGGCTCATCTCGTACTGCTTCAGCTCGTCGCGCGAGAACACCACCAGGCGTTTCACCTGCGGAAACAGCTCGAAAACGGTGCGAACGAATTGCTTGCCGAAGGAGCCGGTGCCGCCCGTAACAAGAATGGATTTGTGGTTGAGGTCGAGAGCCATGAAAATAGGTAAGCCGAAAACAGGACTGCAAAAGTAGGGCTTTTGGGGTTGGTTTGGCCTGTGGGAAAACGAGAACGTCATGCTGAGCGCAGCCGAAGCATCTCTACCGCGCAAGCAATTTCATTTACTCTCTCGGTAGAGATGCTTCGGCTGCGCTCAGCATGACGTTCTTTTGAAACCCTGCTGCCCGCAAAGCGCCCGCCACCTCCGACCTTTGCCGGCCGTCGCGCCGCGTATGCTCTTCAATTCGCTTCACTTTCTCGTCTTCTTTCCGCTGGTTGTGGGCCTGTACTACGGCCTGCCGCCGCGTTGGCGCGGGGCCTTGCTGCTGCTGGCCAGCTACTACTTCTACATGAGCTGGCGGGCCGAATACGCCCTACTGCTGCTCGCCACCACCGCCCTCGACTACTACAGCGGCGTGCGCATGAGCCGCCTGCCCGACAAGCGCCAGCGCCGCCCATGGCTGGCCTTGAGCCTGATTAGCAACCTTGGCACGCTGTTCATTTTCAAATATTTCAACTTCTTTCGGGATGCGGCCGTGGCGCTGGCCGGGACGCTGCACCTGCCGGTGGGCGCGGGGCCGGCGCTGGGCCTGCTGCTGCCCGTGGGCGTGTCATTCTACACGTTTCAAAGCGTTGGCTACATCATTGACGTGTACCAGGGCCGGCTGGCGGCAGAGCAGAATTTTGGGCGGTTCGCGTTGTTCGTGGCTTTTTTCCCGCAGCTGGTGGCGGGCCCGATTGAGCGCGGCGGGCACATGCTGCCGCAGTTTCGGCGCGAGCATGACTTTGATTATGGGCGCATCGTGAGCGGGCTGCGGCTCATGGCGTGGGGCTTGTTCAAGAAAGTGGTGGTGGCCGACCGGCTGGCCCTGCTCGTGAACCCGGTGTTCAACAGCCCGCGCCAGCACCCCGAGGGGCCGCTGCTGGTGCTGGCCACGCTGGCCTTTACGTTCCAGATTTACGGCGACTTTTCGGGCTACACCGACCTGGCCCGGGGCGCGGCCCGCGTGCTGGGCTTCGATTTCAACCTGAACTTCCGGCAGCCCTACCAATCGGCTTCGGTGCCCGAGTTCTGGCGGCGCTGGCATATTTCGCTCTCCAGCTGGTTTCGCGATTACGTGTACATCCCGCTGGGCGGTAGCCGCGTGGCCCCGGCCCGGGCCTACTTCAACCTGCTGGCCGTGTTCCTCATCAGCGGGCTCTGGCACGGGGCCAATTTCACGTTTGTGGTGTGGGGCGGTTTGCATGGCCTGTACCTGGTGCTCAGCACCTGGGCGCGGCCGGCCCGCGAGTGGCTGGCGCAACGCACGGGACTGGCGGCGCACCCGGGCCTGCGGCGCGGGTTAGGCGTGGCTATTACGTTTGTACTGGTGGCTTACGCCTGGATTTTCTTCCGGGCCAATACGCTTGATGACGCACTATTTATCAGTAGGCACTTGCTTACCGGCTGGCAGCTGAATGGCCACCAGGTCGCCACACTGTTGCTCGATTTCTCGCAGCACTACCGCCCCGAACTGGCCGTGGCCGCCTTCGCCGTGGGCCTGATGCTGGCCGTGGAATACTTCGGCAGCCGGCACAGCCCGCAGGCCTGGGTAGCGGCGCAACCGTGGGCTACGCGCTGGGTGGGCTACGTGGGGCTGGCACTGCTTATTCTGTATCTGGGTATTTTCAATAGCACCTCGTTCATCTACTTCCAGTTTTGAAAATGCCTGTGCAAGCTGCTGTTTCGAAGTTGCTGATGCGCCTGCTGCTGCTGGCGGTAGCGGGTGCGCTGGGCGCGGCGCTGCTGCTGCCGGTGGTACTGCGCGGCGGCGTCGATGCGTTCTATGGCCGCTTTGCGAGTCCAGCGGCGGGCTCACTCATTTTGGGCACGTCGCGGGCGGCGCAGGGTATCCGGCCGGCGGTGCTGGCGGCGCGGCTGGGGGGGCAGTTTGAGGGGCCGTTGTTGAATTACGCCTTCACCCTCACGCACTCGCCCTACGGTACGGCCTACCTGGCCAGCATCCGGCGTAAGCTGCGGCCGGACGTGCGCCACGGGCTGTTTATCGTGGCCGTCGACCCGTGGTCGCTGTCGGCCGCCGGGCGCGCTGATACGGTGACGAACGAGGTTTTTCCAGAAGAAAAGTCTTTCATCGGTCAGCTGCACGAAGTCAGCCAAAGCCCCAACCTGGCCTACCTCACGCGCTACCAGACCAAACCGCTTTACCGCCTGCCGCTCGACTTCGCTACCGCCACCGAGCGCCTGCACCCTGATGGCTGGCTTGAAGTCAACATTGGCCTTGATAATGCCCAGGTGCGCGCCCGCACCGCCCGCAAGCTACTCGACTACCAGAAGCTGGCTGCCACCCAGCACCTCTCGGCCGGCCGCTTCGCCGCCCTGCGCCAAACCATCGACTTCCTGAAACGCCACGGTCGCGTGGTGCTTGTGCGCCTGCCCGTGGGCCAGGGTCTGCGGGCGCTGGAGCAGCAGTATCAGCCGGATTTTGAGCAGCAGATGCAGCAGTTGAGTACTGATTTTGCGGTTTCTTTCTTTGATTACAGCGCCGGGCCCTACGCCACCACCGACGGCAACCACCTGCAAAAAGCCGCTAGCCAGCAATTCAGCCAGCAACTGGCCAATGATTTAGCGCGGTAGCCGGCGCTTTGCATAAAAGGCTATGGTTTCGTGTGTTTTGCGCGGTCTAAGAAACTGCGGCAGGGGCCACCAGCCTCGCCAGCGCCCCCGTCAGCCCGCGCCGCGAGTATTTCGCGTTACCCAGCGCGGGCAAATCCAGGTTCGGGTGCTGCTGCCAGCGGGCCACCAGTTGCTCCAGCGTCTGGCGCATCAGGGCCGCGTCTTCGTAGGGGAGGGCCTGGCCGGCACCGCACTCGCGCAGCAGGTTGTCGGCATCGCAGCCGTCCGGCCCTACGCACAGGATGGGCTTGCCGGCCGCCAGGTACTCGAACACCTTGCCCGGCAAAATGCCCAGGTTTCGCGGCACGTCGGGAATGGCCATCAGCAGCACCGACGACTGCATTAAATACGCCACTGACTGCTCGTGTGGCACGAAATCAATGTATTCGGTAATATCGCCGAGGCTAGCCGCCGCAATTTGTCCGCGTAGCTGGGCCGATACCTGGCCCACGAAGCGCAGGCGCAGTGGTACCGCCGGGTGCGCCGCCGCGCAGGCCGCTACTGCTTCGAGCAGGCGGTTGATGTGGTAGAGTTCGGTGATGGTGCCGGTGTGCGTGATGCGCAGGCAGTCGACGGGCGGCTGCGAGGGCTGGCGGAAATCCGACTCGTCGTAGCCATTGGGCAGCACGTGGAATTTGGCGGCTGGCAGCGTGGGGTTTTTGGCCGAAAACAGCCGCTTGGTTTCGGGCGAAGTTACCAGCACGGCATCGGCGCGGGCCAGTACCTGGCGCTCGTAGCGCGCATCGAGCCAGGAGGCCAGCGGCGTGTGGTGCAGGTCCTTGTAATAGTAAATGTCCGTCCACGGGTCGCGCAGGTCGGCCAGCCAGCGCAGGCCGTGGCGGCGCTGCAGTTCCAGGCCGATAAGCTGGGTGGAGTGCGGTGGCGACGACGTGAGCACGGCATCGAACTGCTCGCCAGCCGCCAGCAGCCGCTCCACGGCGGCCAGGGCGTGGCGGTTCCATCCCCGGCGCGGGTCCGGAATGAACAGGTTGCCGCGTACGAAGCGCAGCACCTGCTGCACCGGGCCGGGTTTGCCCTCGTTGGCGAAGCCGCCGTAGGGCACGGCACGGCCCGTGAGGCGCTTGTAGCTTTCGAACGGCTCGGTGGTGCCGGTGTGGATGACGCGCACGCCCGGCGGCACCTCGGCCAGCAGGCTTTCGTCGCGCACGGGGTAGCTGGCCTGGGCCGGGTCCACGGTTATCACGGTGGGCTCCACGTTGAAATGGCCGAGGTGCTTCACGAACTTCAGGCAGCGCTGCACGCCGGCCCCGCCCGAAGGCGGCCAGTAGTAAGTAATGACGAGCAGGCGCAGCGGACGGGAAGCAGACACGGAAATCAGGTTCAGAAAGCGGGCCGCGAAGGTACGCCGGCTGCCGGTTTTCGGCCTTTTGTGGTTACTTTTGAGGTCAGTTCACCCCTTGGTGCCGGGCCTGCGGGCCGCGACGGCATCGGTGAAAAACGCTAAATCCGCCAAATCAGCGATACATGTTTGACAATCTCTCCAATAAGCTCGACCGGGCCATCAAAACCCTCAAGGGCCAGGGCAGCATTTCCGAAATCAACGTTGCGGCCACCATCAAGGAAATCCGCCGTGCGCTGGTCGATGCCGACGTTAACTACAAGGTTGCCAAGGATGTAACCGATAAGATTAAGGATGCCGCCATGGGCCGCGACGTGCTCACGGCCGTGTCGCCGGGCCAGCTCATGGTCAAAATCGTCTATGATGAGCTCACCGAGCTCATGGGCGGCGAGAAGAAGGACATCGTCATCAAAGGCGACCCGGCCGTGATTCTGCTTTCGGGCTTGCAGGGCTCGGGCAAAACCACTTTCGCTGGCAAGCTGGCCAACTATGTTAAAAAGCAGGGCCGCAACGTGTTGTTGGTGGCCTGCGACGTGTACCGCCCGGCCGCTATCGACCAGCTGAAGGTGCTCGGCGAGCAGATTGGCGTGGAAGTGTACTCGGAAGTCGAGAACAAGAACCCCGTCGAAATTTCGCGCAACGCCATCGAGCACGCCCGCAAAACGGGTAAGAAAGTCGTCATCATCGACACCGCCGGCCGCCTGGCCGTGGACGAGCAGATGATGCGCGAGATTGAGGCTGTGAAGTCGGCCATCAACCCCAGCGAAACGCTGTTTGTGGTGGACTCGATGACCGGCCAGGACGCCGTGAACACTGCCAAAACCTTCAACGACCGCCTGAATTTCGACGGCGTAGTGCTTACCAAGCTCGACGGCGACTCGCGTGGCGGGGCGGCCCTCTCGATTCGCGCGGTGGTCGAAAAGCCCATCAAGTTCATTTCGACGGGCGAGAAGATGGACGCGCTCGACCTATTCTACCCCGACCGCATGGCCCAGCGCATTCTGGGTATGGGCGACGTGATTTCGCTGGTTGAGCGCGCGCAGCAGCAGTTCGACGAGGACGAAGCCAAGCGCATCGAGAAGAAAATCCGGAAGAACCAGTTCGACTTCAACGACTTCCTCGGCCAACTCGAGCAAATCAAGAAGATGGGCAACATCAAGGATTTGATGGGCATGATTCCGGGCATGAGCAAGGCCATGAAGGACGTGGAAATCGACGACGACGCCTTCAAGCCCGTCGAAGCCATCATCCGGAGCATGACCAAGCAGGAGCGCGCCAACCCCGACCTGCTGAACGCCTCGCGCAAGCGCCGCGTGGCCAAAGGCTCGGGCACCGAGCTGCAGCAGGTGAACGACCTGATGAAGCAGTTCGAGCAGATGCGCAAAATGATGCGCACCATGAACAAGATGAGCCAGACCAAAGGCGGCCTCGCCCAGATGCAGAAAATGATGGGCGGCATGCGCGGCGGTGGCGGCGGCATGATGGGCCGGTAGTCAGGCGGTTATGAATAAAAAGCCAGCCTTGCGGTACTATTTCTGGAAAATCAGGGAGCTAACCCATTCGACTGAAATATTTTGAAAAATTCTGCGGCCTCGCGGAATCTTTTGGTTCAGTTATTGTTGGCTTCCTCGTGAAAGAATAGTTTTTTAAGGTGTTTTGGTATGGAAAGAGGCGCTCCTTTGGGGCGCCCCTTTTTTTTGCCCGGTTGGGGCTGTAAGGTTGGTGTCAGGAAGCCGTCAGGCAGGGTAGGACACAAGGGCCGCAGTACCTTGCGGCGGTTTCCAGCCTCACCCCGAATTCTATGAAACAGCTTGTCGAAAAGCATCCGCTGGCCATTCGCTGGTTTCACTGGGTCAATTTCCCGGTGCTCAGTCTGATGATTTGGAGCGGCCTGTGGATTTACTGGGCCAACGACGTGTACCGCCTCGGCTGGGGCAAAACTACGCTGCTCAAGTTCTTCCCGCAGTCGTTCTACCAGGCCCTTCACCTCGACCACAAGCTGGCCCAGGGCATGAGCTGGCATTTCGTGCTGATGTGGGTGTTTTTCCTGAACGGGCTGCTGTATGTGCTCTACACGATTTTCTCGGGCGAGTGGCGCTACCTGCTGCCCACCCGGCATTCCTTCCGCGAGGCCGTGCTGGTGACGATGCATGACCTCGGGCTGTATAAAAAGCCGCTGCCAATACGCAAATTCAACGGCGCGCAGCAGATTGCCTACACCGCCGTTATTCTGATGGGCTTGGGCTCGCTACTCACGGGGCTGGCCATTTACAAGCCCACGCAATTTGGCTGGCTCACGCAGCTACTCGGTGGATACGAGTTTGCCCGCGTCATCCACTTCGCGCTCACGATTGGCTACGTGCTGTTTTTCATCGTGCACATTGCCCAGGTGGTGCGCGCCGGCTGGAATAATTTCCGGGCCATGGTGGCCGGTTTTGAGATTGTCGAAGTTGACCCCGCCACCCGGCAGGTGGTGGCCGGCCCCACCTCGCTGCCCGCCGCCGATGCTTCGCTCACGCCCAACCCTTCGCTCCGCTCGTGATGACGACTAACCCGAACAACGCGCCCGTTCCTACAGATTCCCCGCTCCGACCCGAAGCCGAGGTGCTGGCCGAAGCCCGCCGCCGCTCGCGCCGCTCGTTCATTGGCTTGGGCTTAGCCGGGCTGGCGGGCTTGGGGACCTGGAAATGGCTGATTTCGCAGCCTGATGACCAAGGCATTCCGCATCCACTGCGTAAGGTGCTGGATGCCAACGGCCGCCTAAGTCAGGCATACCTTAAGGAAACGCGACTGGCCCCCGAGTTTGCCCGCAGCCGTGCGAAGGAGCCGCGCGTAAATGGCCGCGTGGGCCTTGAAGAAGCACTCGACCCGGCCGCATGGCGCCTGCTCGTGCAGGGCTACGGCTCGGGCAAAACGCAGGAGTTTACGCTGGCCGATATTCAGGCCCTGCCCAAAGTGGAAATGACCACCGAACTCAAATGCATTGAGGGCTGGAGCATTGTGGTGCACTGGGCCGGGGCGCGCTTGTCCGATTTTTTGGCGAAGTACCCGTTGGCTACCCGCAGCGGCCAGCCCGCCGACCCGCTGAATCCGCCCGCCGACCTTGCGCCTTACGTTGGGATGGTTACACCCAATGAGAAATATTACGTGGGCCTCGACATTGCCAGCGCGCTGCATCCGCAAACGCTGCTGTGCTATGAGATGAACGGCCAGCCACTCACCGCCGCCCACGGCGCGCCGCTGCGGCTGGTTACGCCCCTCAAATACGGCATCAAGCACCTCAAGCGCATCGGCACCATCGCCTTCGCGGATGCCCGCCCGAAAGATTACTGGGCCGAACTGGGCTACGACTGGGACTCGGGACATTGATTGGATGGATGCATTGTTGAATGGGTGAATTGTTGAAATGGGCAAAACGGTTTGTAACTAACTTGTCCTATTTCAACAATTCACCCATCCACCCATTCAACAATTCACCCATTTAATCAATGCACCACCCGCAACTCGTAACGGGCGGGCTCACTGCCCGTAGCGGGCACCTGCCAGGCCCCGACGCGGCTGGGGCCATAGCCCAGGTTCACCTTCACCCACTCATCCCGGGTAGGAAGCAGGGCAATAATTTCGCTTTCCAGCTGCGCAAGCTGCTGGCGTAGCTGCCCAGGGTCTTCGGAAATTCCGTTGGCGCTGGGCGAATTGGTCTGGGTAGCGTGCCGCAACGATTTTTCGGCTTCGAGGTAAGCGTTTACTTTTTCTTCGAGCGGAAGAAGCGAGGGGTCTAGGTAGTCGAGGTTGGAGGCCATGAGCGGGGAGGGGTAAGCGGAATAAAGGAGAGGCAGCAAAGCCAGCTGTTGGGTTCGCGAACGGCAGATGGTGCCGAAAAGATACAGCGACTGCGGGCGTACCTTATGCTGCCGTGGCAGTAGCCCCACCAGCGGCCGGGCGGTTGCGCTGGCACTTTTCGCCGCAGTACTTCACCTCGTCCCAATTGGCGCGCCACTTTTTGCGGTACTCGAACGGGCGGCCGCAGGTAACGCAGATTTTGGTGGGCAGCTGGCCTTTGCGCAGTTTGGCGGGCAGCATGGCAAGGGTTGGAATGATGAGTAGTAGCCAAACGGCCGCACCCGGCGCGAAGTTTTGGGTAATTTTGCCCGGCCTCGGCCCTGCGGGGCCGTATGAGCAGTGGCAATGTGCTGCTCCGGCCGTACCGGCCCGCTTTCATTCCTCGATTTATGACCACAACTTCCGCTCCCGACATTCTGGGCCAGGCCCTGCTGGATTACCACCACGGCAAAGCCAAAGCCACCGTGACGGTGCACTGCTCGGCCGCCGACGACGAGCCGCTGCCGGCCTCCTATTTCTTCCGCACGCTCATGCAAATGCCTGAGCTGGAGCGCCTGGCCCTCGACGAAAGCCGCGGCCGCGTGCTCGACCTCGGGGCCGGGGCCGGCTGCCACAGCCTGGAGCTGCAAAGCCGCGGCTTCGATTTCGTGAAGGCCGTGGACATATCGGCCGGGGCTGCGCAGGTGATGACCGAGCGCGGCGTGCAGGTAGTAGCCCGCCACGACTTATTTGCCCCGCTGCCCGCCACCGAGCTGCCGTACGACACCATTCTGTTGCTGATGAACGGCTTGGGCCTGACCGGTACCCTCGAAGGCCTCGATAAATTTCTGGCCCACGCCCGCACGCTGCTGGCCCCCGGCGGCCAGATTCTGGCCACGTCTTCCGACGTGCGTTACCTCTACGAAGACGAGGACGGCGCGCTGGTTATCAACCTCAATGGCCCGTATTATGGCGAAGTCGAGTACACCCTCAGCTACCAGGGCAAGTCGGGCGAGCCGTTCCCCTGGCTGTTCGTGGATGCGGCCTTGTTGAACGACGCGGCCGAAACCGCCGGCTACACCGCCGAGTTTCTCAGCGAAGACGAAAACGACCAGTACCTCGTGCGTCTGATGCCCATGGGCGCTTAGTTGTCGGTTGGTTGTTATCAGTAAAAAAACTGCTAATAGGACGCTAACAACTGACAACCTGTAACTAACAACCAAAGAATGACCAACGCCATTACCTACCGCACCCGCTGGGCCGACATGGACCCCAACGGCCACATGCGCCACTCCGCCTACGCCGACTATGCCGCCGACCAGCGCCTCGTGCTGCTGGCTGAATGGGGCTACGACATCAAGGAATTTGCCCGGCTGCGCCTCGGCCCCATTCTGTTCCGTGAAGAAACGGTATTTTTGAAAGAAGTGCACATCGGCGAAGAAATTCGCGTGGATAGCCGCCTACGCAGCGTGAACGACGACGGTACCCGCTGGAGCATAACCCATACCATCTACAAGGCCGATGGCCGTGTGGCCGCCACCGTGGCCGTCGATGGCGCCTGGCTCGACCTTGACAAGCGCAAGCTCACTACCCCACCGGTCGTGCTGGCCGACAGCTTCCGGGCATTGCCGCTATACGAGGCTCCGGTGAAGTAACGCTCGGCTATTTTATAGCCATGCTGAACGCAATGAAGCACCTTATCACGCCTGAACAAACCGTTCAAACGTAGTAAGGTGCTTCACTGCGTTCAGCATGACAACGATTATGCCTGCGCGTCGGCAGTACGTACCGCCCCGGCCGGCCGCAGGGCCTTGGTGATGCGCGACATTTGCTGCTGATGGTGCAGCAGGTGGTCGACCAGATGCTCCATTACCTGATAAATGGTAATGCGGCCCGAGCGGGGGTGCGGAAACACGGCCCGGTTCAGCTGCCGGCTGGGGAATTCGTTGAGCAGGCGTTCGAGCTGGCGGCGCGAGGCTTCCCAGGTTTTGCGCATTTCGGGCAGCGTGGGCACTTCGCCGGTATCGGTGAGGGTGGCTACGCCGCGCGGCGCTTTAAACTTGAGGCCGGGCAGGCGCAGCAGCAGGCGCACAAACTGCACCCGCAGCCGGGTAAAAAGGCTGATTTTGGGCAGCAGTTCCTCCGATTGCATCTTCTTCTGCACGTACTGAACGATGTTGCCTTCGATAAAAAGCAAGTGGTGCACCACCTGCACCGCCGACCATTGGCCGGCCGCCGGGGCCTTGGTTTTATCCGCGCCCAGCGCTTCGGCCGAGGCTAGCAGGCGTTCAGTGGCTCGTTCGAGCTGCTCAAATTTGAGGTGCAGGCGGTGGTTCATGCGGCGAGAAAAGCAGTTGGGCGGCGCGCGGGCCGGGTGGGATGGAAAAGGTACGGCGACAATTCGGTTGCCGGTAGGGGCTGAATAGGACGGGCCGCGGCCGAAACCGTGCCAGCCCCGGCCGGGTAGCTAGTTTTACGGCGCATATGCCCAAATTTTCCTCCTTTTTCCATGCGCCGTGGCCCTGGTACTGGCGGGTGCTGGCCACGCTGGCCCTCTACGCTGCCTACCTGCCCCTGAGCGGCTACGGCCCCGGCCAGTTCCGCTTCGACGCGGCCGAATACTGGGAACTGTCGCTGAAATTCACCCCGCCCGGGGGCTTTTCGTTGCTGGCTTTCGATGAACCCCTGCGCGGCTACCTGGGGCCGCTGCTGGTGCTACCGGCGCGGCTGCTGTGCCACTTCACCGGCTGGAGCATGCTCACCGGGGCGCGGGTGCTGGGCGCGGGCTGGGCGGAGCTGCTTTTCGGCGTCGCCATTCCGGAGCTGTGGGCCCGCACCACCGGTCGGGCAATTAGCGGCGGCCGCTGGCTGGCGCTGCTGGGGCTGGGCTTCGTTTTCTGGCGCGACTATTTTAACTTCACGCTTAGTGATATGCCGGCCCTTGCGCTGCTGCTGCTGGGGCTGGCGGCACTGGGCCGGCGCGGGTGGCTTTGGGCCGGCGCGGCGGGGTTGTTGCTGGCGGCTTCAATCAATATCCGGCCCATTTACGTGGCGTGTTTGCCCGGCGTACTGTGGCTGCTGGCGGATAACGGCAGATTTGTATCGCGCCGGCAATTTGCGAAATCACTGGCTGCCGTAGTGGCGGGCGCGGCGCTGGTGCTGCTGCCGCAGCTGCTTATCAATCAGCGGCATTTCAACCAAAGCAGCCCGTTGGTGCTGGCCCAGCGGCCGGGTAAGGAGCCGTTGTATCTGCGCCAGCTGGCGTGGGGCACAGCGTTTCAGCGCTACGAAACCAGCCTCGTGCCGGGCATTCCCCGTTCGCTTGTTTACGCCGATTCGGTGGGGCAGCGGGCGGTGGCAGCGGTGCCTGGCGGCCGCTTCGGCAGCTACGGCGAGTTTCTGCAGTTTCTGGCCCAGCAGCCGTTCAGCAGCACTGCGCGCTATGCCCGCCACCTGTTCAACGGCCTCGATGTCCGCTACCCCACGCCGTACCCCACGCGCCTGCACCCGCCCGGCCAAGCGGCGTTGCGGCTGCTAAATTATGCTTTGCTGGGGCTGGGCATCTGGCTGGCGTGGGCGCGCTGGCAAACCTCCCGAGCGCAGCCACTGGTTGTTGAGGCCTTCGTTGCTATTGCGCCTGGTGCGGTGTTACTGGCCCTGTTGCTGCCCTGTCTGCTTGTGCTGCCCACGCTGATGGAGTGCCGCTTCCTGCTGCCGCTGCACCTGCTGCTGCTCACGGGCATTGCTGCCACCTGGCAGCCGCTGGCGTGGTGGCGCAGCTTGGGCGGGCCGATGCGGCAATTGGCCGTGCTAGCGTTGGCAGCGGGCTGGCTCTGGGGCTGCTGGCAGCTATCGGAAGCTACCGCCGGGCAGTTGCGGCCGCCGAGCGAGGCACCGCAGTAGTCGCGTTGAGCTTAACGCAGAAGGAGGCGGGAAGAACTGTCCGACCGACAATTCTTCCCGCCTCCTTCTGCGTTAAGCGAGCGAGATGGAGCCTCGCGTTACGCCTTGGCGTAGGTCACTTCCTTCACGGCTTTCACCACGCGGGCCACGTTGGGCAGCGAGGCTTCGATGAGCGTAGGAGCGTAGGGCAGGGGCACGTCGGCGCAGGTGATGCGGATGACGGGCGCATCGAGGTGGTCGAAGGCGCGGCGCTGCACGATGTAGGCCAACTCGCCCGAGATGCTGGCCAGCGGCCAGGCTTCCTCAATCACCACCATGCGGTTGGTTTTCTTCACCGAGTTGATGAGCGTGTCGTAGTCAATCGGGCGCACTGAGCGCAGGTCGATAACTTCGGCTTCGATGCCTTCTTTAAGCAATTCATCGGCGGCGGCGTAAGCTACTTTCATCATCTTGCCGAAGCTCACCAGGGTCACGTGCTTGCCCTGGCGCACGATGTTGGCTTTGCCGATTTCGAGCAGGTACTCTTCCTCGGGCACTTCGCCCTTGTCGCCGTACATCAGCTCCGACTCCATGAAAATCACCGGGTCGGGGTCGCGGATGGCCGATTTCAGCAGGCCTTTGGCGTCGTAGGGGTTCGAGGGAATGACTACTTTCAGGCCGGGCGTGTTGGCGTACCAGTTCTCGAAGTTCTGCGAGTGCTGGCTGCTGAGCATGCCGGCGTTGCCCGTCGGGCCGCGGAACACGATGGGGCAGGAGTACTGGCCGCCCGACATCGAATACAGCTTGGCCGCCGAGTTAATCACCTGGTCGATAGCCACCAGCGAAAAGTTGAAGGTCATGAATTCGATGACCGGAATCAGCCCGTTGGCCGCCGCGCCCACGCCTATGCCGGCGAAGCCGAGCTCGGCAATCGGGGTGTCAATTACGCGCTCGGGGCCGAACTCGTCGAGCATGCCCTGGCTTACTTTGTAGGCACCGTTGTACTGGGCCACTTCTTCGCCCATGAGGAACACCCGCGGGTCGCGGCGCATTTCTTCGGACAGGGCCTCGCGCAAGGCCTCACGAAATTGAATCTGACGCATGTTTTTCGTTTGGGTAAAGCCGCAATTGGGCCGTTTGGCAAAGCTACGACAAGCCGGGGCGTTGGGCCAAGTTTACCGCAACGCTTCCTTGAATACCTTGCCCTGCGCGTAATCCTGAAACTCCAGGTCCTCGACGGCGCGCTGGGCGTAGTTGCGGTCGAGGGCCACGGCTTGCTTGAGCAGGGTGCCGGCGGCGGCTTCGTCCTTCTGGCGGGCGGCCACCACGGCCAGGCCGTAAATGGGCGCGGCGGCCGTGGGGCGCAGCGTTTGGGCCAGGCGGTACTGCTCCTGGGCCAGCTCATAGTGCTCGCGGCCCACTTCGATGAGGGCGCGGTTGAGGGCGTTCTGGTAGCTGGGGCCGGCGTATTGCAGGCTGCGCAGGGCTTCGTCGGGCTGGCCAACTTCGATTTCGAGCGCGGCGCGGTCGGAAAATACTTTGCGCAGCAGCGGCCGCTCGCCGCCGAGCTTGATGGCGTAGTCGTAGTTCTGGAGGGCTTCGAGGCGGTCGCCGGCGCGGTGGTAGGTGGTGGCGGCGTGGTAGAAGAACTCGGCCGTGGGGTGGCGGTGGGCGGCCAGCGTGAAATTGGTAGCCGCGCGGCGGTAATAAGCTTTCTGGATTTTATCGGTAGGCTCCTTTTCGGCGCGTTGCAGCAAGATGACACCGAGGTTATGGAAGGCTTCCCAGCTGTTGGTGTTGGCGGCCGATACTTCGTAGATGCGCTGTTTTTCGGCCAGCAGCGGCGTGAGGTTGGCCGAATAGCGCAGTTCCTCGGGCGTGAGGGCGTCAGCTTCGGTCTGCTTTTCCACAATCTTTTTCGAGAGCAGGTACAGCTCCGAATTGTAGCGCGGCGGCGCGGTGTACGTCACGGCCACGGTGCCGAAGCGTAGGACGGGGTAGATGTACTGCTCGATGTAATCGAAGTAGGAAAGGCGGTGCAGGGCCTTTTCCTTGGTTTCGAAACTACCCTTGGTGTCGTTGATGATGGTGACGACGGAGTCAATCTGGTCGGGCTTGAGGGCTGAGGTCGTCACCTTCTGCAGAAAGGTGTCCCACTTGCGCACGTAGGCCAGGGTGTCGAAACGAATGGCCTCATTCTTATTCAGATACGAGAAATTCTTGACGCGCTGCTTGTAATAATAGAGCAGCATGCGCACGCGCTTGCTGGCCAACAGGCGGTTGTGCGCGTCGGTCGAGTCGGGCGAGTGTCCGGCGATGATAAGTACCTGCCGGGTGTGCTGGTTGGCATCAATGAGGTCCTCCAGCGCCTGCACGTTGGTGCCCAGGTAGCCGCGGATAAACCACGCATTCTCATCGAAAAAGAAGGGCAGCACGCGGGTGCCGCTCATCACGTTGCTGGCTTTTTCGGGCAGCAGGGCCAGCACGGTGTCTTCGCGCGTCACGAGGCGGGCCGGGTCGGCAATGCCGCGGGCCACGCGCACATCGTCGGCGGAGCGCAGGGTTTTGCCGTTTTTCTTCAGCTCGCGCACCTGGCCGTGGGCCAGCAGCTCTCCGGGGTTGCGGCCGGGCGTGTTGGGGATGGTGAAGCGCTGGGTGGCGACGAGTAGCTTCTTGTTCTCGTCGTCGTACACGTAGTTGCCCGGCGTGAAGGTGAGGCGGCCGAGCGTGTCTTCGCGCAGGCCGTGTTCGTAGCGGTAGCGCAGCAGCAACTCGTAGGCCACGCCCTTGCGCAGGTGGGCGGCGGGCACGCGGGCCACTACTTCGAAAGGCACGGCCTCGCCCGAGGCCGTGAGCACCGGCGGGCGGGTGCCAACGGAGCGGCCGGTTTCGGCCTGCTTGAGCACCTTGGGCAGGGGGGAGCAAGCGGCCAGCCCGGCGGTGGCGGCCAGCAGCCCGTGGGCCAGCGGCCGCAAAGAAATACGCATCAAATCGTGCAAACCAGAAAATAAAATCCAGCCCTAACAACGAAAAATCCGTTGAATTAGTCGAAACCGGGCCGGCGAAATTACACTGCCCAGCTTGCCCTGGCCCGGCCAATGCCTTATCTTAGCCCAAGTAAACTGTTTTTCGCTAGCCGATTTTGCTCATGAAACGCTTCACCGACTACCTCGAATCGCAGTCTTTCGGCCTTTGCTCGGCCCTGGCCCAGAAGTGGGGTTTCAGCACCCGCAGCGTGCGGCTGTCGTTCGTGTACGCTTCCTTTTTCACGTTTGGCTCGCCCATTGTGCTCTATTTCGCCGGGGCATTCTGGATGAACGTGCGCCGGGCCATGCGCCAGCAGCGCAGCACCGTGTGGGATTTGTAGTAGCGCGTTACCAACTACTTACGGCGTTGTTTTCTCCAGTTCGGGAGCAGCTTCTGGCTCCTTGGCGGCTGGTTGCAGGCGCGGGCCTTCGGCGCGACGCTTCTCTTGGCGCTTGGCCTCCCTGCGGCGTTGGCGCTCGTCGTGCTTGGGGTTGCGCTTCTTGGTTTTGTGCTTATCGGCGTGCTTGAGGCGCTTGTTGGAGTGCTCCGATTTTTTGGTTTTCGACTTGGCCACGTGGCCGATGCGGTGAAACCACTGCGCCGCTGCCGGGGCCACCGAAGTCAGAATCAGCAAAAGGCTGGCAACGAGCAGGAGGAGTGGTTTTTTCATTTTGAGATTGAAGCGGGATTGGCGGAGGGGCAAATTTAACTTCGGAAAAGGGCTGCTGTCATTCCGACGCAGGAGGAATCTGAGTGAATTTGTGAGAATACCTTTGTTCAGATTCCTTCTGCGTCGGAATGACAGCGGCCCGTAATCTATTTCAGGCGCAGCTCTGAAAACTTGCGTTTGCCCCGGGCAAAATACGCCCACACCAAGCTGCCGTTGTATACCCCGGTCCGGTCGCGCACGCGCAGGTGAGGCCGCGCCGCGGCCCGCCGGGCGCGCCAGTAGCCTAGCTTGCCATAGAAGCTGAAGTGCGCCCGCAGCACCGCCCGAAAGTTTCCAAACTCGCCAGCCAGCAGGAAGCGCAGCCCCGCTACACCATCGAGCACGAGGCGCTGAAACATAGGGCCGAGCAGCTCGCCGGGCGCGGCGTTTTTGTAGAGCAGCGCCAGGCCGTTGCGGAAGTTGAGGTAGGTTTTGCGGGGGTTGGTTTTGGGCAGGGTGCCACCACCCACGTGGTGCACGGCGCTGCCGCCGTGATACCACACTTCGTGGCCTGCGTTCTGCAGGCGCCAGCAGAAGTCAATTTCCTCCATGTGCGCGAAAAAAGCGGGCTCGAAGCCGCCCAGCTCCAGCCAGGCGGCGCGACGCAACAGCACGCAGGCCCCGCTGGCCCAGGCCACCGGGCGCGGGTCGTCGTACTGGCCGAGGTCTTTTTCGAGCGTGTCGAACAGGCGGCCGCGGCAGAAGGGGTAAGCCAGGCGGTCGAGGTAGCCGCCCCCGCCGCCGGCGTGCTCAAACAGCGTGGGGTCGGCGTGAGCTAATACTTTTGGCTGCACCGCGGCGATGCGCGGGTTAGCTTCGAGTAGGCCGCGCAGGGGGCGCAGCCAGCCCAGCGTCACTTCCACATCGGAATTCAGCAGCACGAAAAACGGGCTGTCGACTTGCGCCAGTGCCTGGTTATAGCCTTCGCAGAAGCCGAAATTGCGCTCCAGCAGCAGCAACTCCACGGTAGGAAAGTCACGGGCCAGCAGCTCGATGGAGTCGTCGGTGGACGCATTATCGGCCACGATGACGCGCGCGCCGTCGGCGTGGGCCAGCACGCCCGGCAGGAAGCGGGCCAGAAAGCCCGCTCCGTTCCAGTTCAGAATGACGATGGCCACGTCGGCGCAGGCGCCGCCGGTGGCCGCAGCGTTAGGCCCCAAAACCGCTCAAATCGAGGCCGGGCACGTTGGGCATCAGGCCGCTGGTTTTGCGCTTCAGCTCCTGGGCGGCCAGTTCGGCGGCTTCGTCAAGGGCCTTGTTCACGGCAGCTACCACGAGGTCGGCCAGCATGTCGCGGTCCTGCGGGGTGAGCAGGCTTTCGTCGATTTCGAGCTTGAGAATTTTACGGTGGCCGCTGGCCGTGGCGCGCACCAGGCCGCCGCCGGCTTCGCCCGTAGCGGTGAGGTGCTGGATTTCCTGCTGGGCCTGCTGCATTTTGTCCTGCAGCTCTTTCACTTTGCCCATCATGCCGGTGATATCGAATGCCATATTGCTAGTTGTCAGTTATTGGTTGTCCGTAGCCTGTGAACAGCGGGCAGGCCCAAAAGGATGCCCGGCCCTGTAAATGGATACGGAATTTCCCCACAAAGTTGGTGGGCGGGCCAGATTTTACTTCAAAATCGTGACCGCGCCCGAGCGCACAAACGGTTGACCGTCGTCGGACGGCTGTTGGAAGCGCCACACGTAGCTGCCGAGCACGGGGGCGCGGCCGGCAATGCGGCCGTCCCACACGTCGCTGCGCTGCGTGCCCCGGAAAACCTCCTGCCCATTGCGGTCGACTACCACAAACGTGTAGTTGCCCAGAAAGCGGCCTTTCACTTCGAGCACATCGTTCAGGCCGTCGCCGTTGGGCGTGAAGGCGGTGGGAATGGTGAGGCTCGGCTGCCGCGTCACGCTGGCCACATTGGAATAGCTGAACATGCCGGCTGGCAACCCCGCCCCGCTGATTTGCAGGCGGTAGCGGATGGTTTGGTCGTTGGTGGTGGCGAGGTCGGAATAGGTGCTGCCATTCACGGGCTGGGTGCTGCGCACGGTGCCATCGGGGTTCAGGCGCTGCAGCGTGTATATAGCCGGCTGGCTGGGTTCGGGCCCGCTGAACGGCGTCCAGGTGAGGTCGGCGGCGGTGCCATCGGGGCCGGCGGCGGTGGCCGTAAGCAAGCTGGGGCAGGCTGGCGCACTTACCGGCGAGGCATTGCCGCATACGTCGAGCAGGCGCACGGTGTAGCAGGGCAGGGCAGCACGCAAAACTTCCAGTTCGGCCGAGTCGCGGGGGGCACGCAGGGTAGTAGCGGTGCCGAAATCGGTCGTCGTGATGCCAGTGGTACGGAAGTAGCGCAGGCTGCTGCCGGCCGGTAGGGCCGGGGGCGTGAGCAGCGGCGTCAGTTCCACCACGTTGCGCAGGTTAAAGCTGGCTACCAGCCTGGGCTGCTGCGGCGGCAGTGCCGACACGGTGGTGATAATCACCGGGTTCGAAACAGCATCGCCGCCGCCGGGCTGCCGGGCCGTCACCACGTAGGTGTACTTGCTGCCGCACTGCACGTCGGCATCTTCCAGCCCGCCGAGAATGGGGGTGAGCGTGGTAATAGCCTGCCCGTTGCGCGTCACGGAATACGTGTTGCCCGAGCCGGCATCGGCCAGCAGCAGTTGGTTGCGGTTGTTGCTGGAGGTGCCGCTCAGGCTAAGGGTGCAGATGAGGGGCGAAGCATCGGGGCTGGTGCCGCACAAGTCGGTGCGCGCCAGCCGGTAGCAGCCCGCCGCGGGGGCCGGCAGGCTGAGGCTGGTGCTGCCCGGGGCTACTGGCACCACGTCGCGAAAGCCGCCGGGGGCGCTGCCGTCGGCAATTTGCAGGGTGTATTGGTAATCGGCCGGTAATTGGCTAACGATGAGCGTGGCTGCACCACCAGGCAACGGCCCGGCCAGCGTGAGGCTGCTGAAGACTGGCTTGACCGGCGCGGCGGCCGCCCGAATGGGTTGGGTGTTCACGCCTTCGCACACTTCCGGCACGGCGTAGCGGCCGTTTACGGTGATGGTCGTCGTGCCGGGCGGCAGGGATAAAACAGTTGGCTGATTTCGGGTAATGGCCTGCGGAACGCCGCTGCCCGCCTGTACCAGGTAAGAATCGAATTTAGTATCCGTAACTGTGACCAACGCCGAGCCGGTGGGACAGGGCGCGATGGTGAAGGGCGGCGGCGTGGTGTCGTAGACCCGGAAAGTGCGGATGTAATATTTACTGCCGTTGTCGTTCGTAAGCTCCGACACGGTCACCATGCCTACATCGGCGAGAGTGGGCGTGTAGTAGGCCGGATAAATTTGGTTTGGCGTACAGGTGAGCGGAGTAGAATTGATGAAGGTGGTGCCAACACCGGGAAGGACGCCATAGCGAATATCATTCTTATAAATACGACTGTCGCGACTTGCACAGGGCTGGAATTTGACCCGCTTTCCGACGCATAGGGCATTTACTGACAAGCCATTATCATCAATAAGCTCAAACGTGCATGCGGGTGGGTTGGAGCTGACGCAGGACTGCGCCCGCACGACACCAGTTCCTGCCATCCACAGCAGCATCGTGACGAAAAAGCAATACTTCAAAAGTCTCATAAGCAGCAGTTGCGGCATTAACGCGCCACCGGCCAAAATCGCGTCTCTGGATGGGCGGTAGCGCGCAGTTTGTAGTTCGCGTCTCGAAACGAACTGGCGGCGTGGGGACGCGGACTGCAAAGTTGGCGCTACAGCACCCCCGCCCAGTCAAACTTACGGACGAAGGCGGCGGCTTGGTGCAGGTCGGGATAAAGCACTCGGTCGCGGCCCACAAATTCCACTTCTTGGCGGAAGGCCGCATACACCGCTTCGAGCGCGGCCGAGCTGCGGGCTGGCCGGCGGAAGGCCAGCGCCTGGCAAGCCGTGAGTAGCTCAATGCCCAGCACCTGCTCGGCGTTGTCGAGCACGCGGCGGCTCTTGGTGGCGGCGTTGGCGCCCATGCTCACGTGGTCTTCCTGGCCGTTGCTGCTCACGATACTGTCGACCGACGCCGGCGTGCAGAGCTGCTTGTTCTGGCTCACGATGCCGGCGGCGGTGTACTGCGGAATCATCAGGCCCGAGTTCAGGCCGGGCTCGGCCACCAGGTAGGTGGGCAGGCCGCGCTGGCCCGAAATCAGCTGGTAGGTGCGGCGTTCCGAGATGCTGCCCAGCTCGGCCACGGCCACTGCCAGGTGGTCGAGCGCCAGGGCCAGCGGCTGGCCGTGGAAGTTGCCGCCGCTTAGTATCAGGTCTTCGTCGGGGAAGATGTTGGGGTTGTCGGTCACGGAGTTGCACTCGGTTTCCACCACCTGGGCCACGTAGGCCAGCGCATCGCGCGAGGCCCCGTGCACCTGCGGCTGGCAGCGGAAGGAGTAGGGGTCCTGCACGGCGTGGCGCGGCAGCGTCTGCAGCTCCGAGCCGGCCAGCAGCCCACGCAACCGCTTGGCCACCAGTACCTGCCCGGCGTGCGGCCGGATGCGGTGCAGGTTTTCGTTGAACGGGTCGGTGCAGCCGCCAAAGGCTTCGGTCGAAAGCGCGCCGATGACGTCGGCCGCATCGGCCAGGCGCTGGGCGCGCAGCACGCCATCCACGGCGTAGGCCAGCATGAACTGGGTGCCGTTCAGCAGGGCCAGGCCTTCTTTGGCCTGCAGCGCCAGCGGCTCCCAGCTGAACAAGCTCATGGCGTCAGCGGCTTTAAGTCGATACCCCTGATAGTTCACATCGCCCAGGCCCAGCAGCGGCAGGCAGAGGTGAGCCAGCGGGGCCAGGTCGCCGCTCGCGCCCAGGCTGCCCTGCTCGTACACCACGGGCAGCAGCTCGCGGTTGTACATGGCTACCAGCCGCTCGGCGGTGGCGGGCTGCACGCCGCTGTGGCCGTAGCTCAGGCTCTGGGCCTTGAGGAACAGCATGAGGCGCACCAGGTACTGTGGTACTTCGGCCCCGGTGCCGCAGGCGTGCGACATCATCAGGTTTACCTGCAGCTGGGCGCGCTCGTCGGGCGCGATGCCCACGTTGTATAAGGAGCCGAAGCCGGTGTTGATGCCGTAAATCGGCTTGTCGTCGTGGGCCAGGCGCTGGTGCAGGTAGGCGTGGCAGGCGGCAATCTGAGCTTTGGCGTCGTCGCCGAGCTGCACGGGGCGGCCGTCGGCCAGCAGGGTGGCCAGCGCGGCCAGGGTGAGGGGCTGCGCGGGCGAAATAATGTGGGTGGGCATTGCGGGGGAAACGGGTGGGTTGGGGGTGGCTGCAAAACTAGGGGTATTTCGGCAGCCCGCCCACCGTAGGGCACGATAGCGCATTGGGTCTTTGCATGCTTTCAGGCGGCTGATTAATATATGATATGTGGTATATTGTAGCTGGTTTCCCACCCGGGGCCGCGCTTTTCTCACCTCTTTCTGCTTAAAACTATGGAAACACCTTCTTTTTTCCGACTCTTTTTGCGGCTTCCGTATCATTGGGGGCTGCTGCTGCTTGGGCTGCTGGCCGGCCCGGCCCGGGCGCAGTTTTCCACCACGCCGGCCGCTTCGCAATTCGTGAGCAATGCGCCCGGCAACCAGTTTGGCGTGCAGGCCGTGGCCGATGGCGCGGGCGGCTCCTTCGTGGTCTGGATTGACAAGCGCAATGGCAATAATTCCGGCCTCGGCACCGGCATCTACGCCCAGCACCTGAACGCAGCCGGGGTGCCGCTGCTGGCGGCCAACGGCAAGCGCCTGTTCCAAACCGGCAGCCGCGACATTTTTGGGATGAAGGTGGTCCCTTGGCAGTACGGCTACCTGGTGGCCTGGGTGCAGGGGGCGTTTGGCGTGGGCGGCGACACCGTGCGCTGCCAGTTCTACAGCGCCAACGGCGACCAGCAATGGTCCATTCCCACGGTGGTGGCCTACCGCACGCTGCCCACGGTCATCTACGAAAGCGAGCAGGGGCTCAACATTGTGCCCACCAGCACGGGCGCCACCATCACCCACGCCCTGGCCCTGAACGGCGGCAGCGCTCGCTTCACCTTCAATAAAATCGGCCCGACCGGCGTGCTGAGCTACCCCAACAACGACCGGCAGGTGGTGGTATCGCCCAACAGCATTTTCGCTTCCGATTATTACCACACGGTGAGCGACGGGGCCGACGGCTTTTATATGGTGGCCAGCGCCGGCGGGTTTAGCTCGCCCATTTATGCCCAGCACTTCAGCGCGGCCGGTGCCGCCACCTGGGCCAACTACACTACGATTTCAGCCGGTGGGGCGTCGGGGCGCGGCTCCGACTGGCAGCCCCTCATCGACCCGGCCGGTAACCTCTACGTGGCCTGGACGTCGAACGGCGGCGACCCGCTGGTGTCGAAGGTGCTGCCCTCGGGCGCGCTGGGCTGGGCCGGTGCGGGCTACGTGGCCCTAAGCACCGACCCGGCCTATCAAACCAACCCCTACGCCATCTGGCACAACAACGCGCTGTGGATGATTTGGGAGGACGCCCGCGGCGGCTCGGGTAGTTTCGATTACAAGTGTTACGCTCAAAAAATCGACGCTGCCGGTGCTCTGGCCTGGGACCCCAACGGCGTGCCCGTTTATTCTTTGTCGGCCGCTTATCCCCGGCCCAAGCTCGCACCTTCCGACAACGGCTCGGTCATGGCCTTCTACAGCACCGATACTAATGCGGCCAATTTCCGCGCCCAGAAAATCCTGCCCACCGGCAGCCTCGCGTTCGCGGCCCCCGGCGTTATCCTTCATTCGGTGGCCGACAACCGTCCTTATGAGCTTGATTACGTGCCCGTGGGCCAGCCCAACGGCTCTGTGCAGGTGTACTGGTCGTCGCCCGGTGCGGCTCCCACGGGGCGCGATATCGTCGCGGGCCGCATGCAGAACTCCGGTACGCTACTCAGTAGCGAGCGCGCCGCTGAGGCATTGGGCTTCGTAGTATATCCCAACCCGGCTGCTACGGAACTGAAGCTGCAATTCCCGGCGGCCGACCGGCCCACCGGCCTGCACCTATATGATGGCCAGGGCCGGCTGGTGCGCGCGTTTGCGGATGCGGCAATGCCACTGTCGCTGCGCGGGCTGCCGGTGGGGCTGTATGTGCTGCGGGCCACTATGGACGGGCAGGAGGTGAGCCGGCGCGTGGTGGTGGAATAAAGACAGGAAGGAAAAAAGCAGAACGTCATGCTGAGCTTGTCGAAGCGTCTATACCGCAGTAGTAAATGAATTACTTACGCGGTAGAGATGCTTCGACAAGCTCAGCATGACGTTCCTGTTTTTGGGCTGGCTAAGTACTTACTCCGCCGTGAGGGCCGCTACCACTTCGCCCAGCGGGAGCACGCGCTCCACGCCGGTTTGCATGATTTTGACCTTCACTACGCCGGCCGCTACTTCCTCCGGGCCCATGATGAGGACCAGCGGAATGCCCTTGGCATCGGCGTATTTGAACTGCACGCCCAGCTTTTTGGCATCGGGGTAGAGCTCGGCCGGTATGCCGGCGGCGCGTAGCTGCGCCAGCAGTGGCAGGGCCGCTCGGCCGCTCTCCGCGTCGAAGTGGGTGATGAGGCAGCGGGTTGGCGTTTCGCCCGTCACGGTGAACAGGTCCAGCGCCTCCAGGCAGTCGTATAATCTATCCACGCCGAATGAGAAGCCCACGCCCGACACGCCCGGCAGCCCGAACGAGCCGGTGAGGTTGTCGTAGCGCCCGCCGCCGCTCACGCTGCCCATCTGCACGTTGTTGATTTTGACTTCAAAAATGCAGCCCGTGTAATAAGAGAGGCCCCGCGCCAGCGTGGGGTCAAACTCCAGCCGGTCGAACTGCCGGAAGCCCGAGGCCACCAGCAGGTCGCGTACCTGCGCCAGCTCGGTGAGGCCGCGGTAGTTGGCGGCGGCGTCCTCGTCGGCCGCGTCGGGGCGGGCACCGTCGGGCTCCACGCCGGCCGTGACGAAGCCGGCCAGCAGGCGCTGCAGCTTCTCTTCGTAGGTGCCTTCCACCGTCAGCAGTGCAAACAGGGTTTCGATAGTGGGTTCCGAAAAGCCGCGCTCCAGCAACTCCTTGTTCACGCCGTCGCGCCCGATTTTGTCGAGCTTGTCGATGGCTACGAACAGGTCGGTTTCGCGGCTCTCGCCGCCCAGCGCCTGATAGATGTTGCGCAGCACCCCGCGGTGGTTGATTTTGATGGTGAAATCGTGCAGGCCGAGGCCACCGAGCACCTGGGCCATCATCAGCACGATTTCGGCTTCGCACAGCAGCGAGTCGGTGCCCACCACGTCGGCGTCGCACTGGTAAAACTCGCGGTAGCGGCCGCGCTGGGGGCGGTCGGCGCGCCACACGGGCTGCATCTGGTAGCGCTTGAAGGGGAAGGTGAGGGTGCCGCGGTTCATGGCCACGTAGCGGGCGAAGGGCACGGTGAGGTCGTAGCGCAGGCCCTTTTCGGCCACTTTAGGCAGCAGGGCTTTCGAGCCGGTAGCCAGGTCATCGGCCGTCACGTCCTTGGCAAAGTCGCCGGAGTTCAGCACTTTGAACAGCAACTGGTCGCCCTCGTCGCCGTACTTGCCCGTCAGCACCGACAGGTTCTCCAGCGTCGGTGTTTCGAGCGGCGCGAAGCCAAACGATTCAAACGTGCGGCGGATAACGTTGAAAATGTGCTGGCGGCGCGCCACCTGCGCGGGGCCAAAGTCGCGGGTGCCCTTGGGAATACTCGGTTTTTGCATAACGGGGCAAAGGTAGGCAGGGCCGGGAACGAAAAAGCCGCTTCCCCCGGGTGGGAGAAGCGGCGGCCAGCCAAAACCAGTCGGGAAATCAGGGTTTGGTGGTCTTGGCTTTGGGCGTCGGCTTCTTGCGGTCGCTTTCGCGCACGCCGCCGGCCTGCTCGTACTCGCTGCTGTCTTTCGTGAATTTCTGTCCCACGCCCGTGAGCATGGCGCTCGACTTCTTGCGTAGTACTTCTTCGGAAGCGTCGAGCGTGTTTTTCAGCGCATCGAGCTCCTTGCGGGCTTTGTTGTAGTTGTCGAGGTTGGTTTTCACCGTATCCATCTGGTCTTGGTAGGAGGCGATGGTGTGGCCGTTGCCCAGGTCGAGTTGGCCGGTGGAGTCGATGGCTTTCAGGCCATTCATGCGTTTGGTGGCGTCGGCGTGCTCCGCCGATTCGCGTTGTTGAGTTGCCATGTTCGTAGAGGGAAGGGAAAAAGTGGTGGATAGAAGGCGGTCCCGGCCTGGCTGTTGCAAACTACTGAATATCCGGCTGATTGCCAAGTCCCATGGCCCTCAATTCGCTGCCCCGGCCCGGGCGTTTCGGCCGCCGCGCCGGGCGGCGCTGGCGGCGGCCACGGGGCTGCGCGCGCCGGCCCGGCTTCCTGGGGCAGCGGCCGGCCAATGGCCCGGGCCGGTAGCGCCCGCGCCGGCCCGGGCAACCCCTTTTCATCCTGCTCCTCGGGCTTCGCCAGCTCCGGCAGCCTCTTTCCCGAAGCAGGCGAAGCCTTTACCAGGGGTAGCGAAGACTTTACCCGTGCTGATAAAGGCTTTGCCGGCATTGGTAAAGGCTTATCCAGCCTTGACAAAGACTTCACCAGCTTCGCAAAAGACTTGTCGGGCCTTGGAAAAGACTTCGCCAGCATTAGCAAAGGCTTTTCCAGACCTGAAAAAGCCTTGTGCCGGCCTGGGAAAGCCGTTGCGCCTGCATCTGAAGCAGCAGAAAGCCGCTCCAGGTGCGTTGGAGCGGCTTTGCGGCGGTGGTTTCTCGCGGCTACTTAAATAAATCGGGTGTAACGACCATAAAACTTCCTTAAAGCTATTGCCACGCCAAAGCTTCTGGCACGGCTGCGAACAACGTGTTGGTTTTGGGCAGCGATAAACGTTGTCGCTGCATTTCGCGCCAAACGGTCGGGTGGGCGTGGCTTAGGATGCTTTGTTGCAAGGCCGTTAGCATCTGCTGTTGCTCTGCCGCAAAAGTATTGGCAGTGTCCACCAAGTCAGGGTCTTCAACGAGGCGTTCGAGGTCGGCAAGTGTAGTGGAATCACGAACATCGCGATAGCGCTCTAACCGGCTTTGAAAAAAACGAAAAGCTGCTTTTCGTGCTGCAGCCAATGCTGCTCTTTTTCCGATTTGCAATACGTTGAGCGTGTGGGTAGCTTTGGCAATATCTCGCGGGTCTGTCAGATTGGGGCAGGGCTCTAAGAAAAAGGATTGGTTCGTGAAGTTGAGGGCTAGGAAAACCAATGGGTCTTCTACACGCGGGTCGATAAAGGCCGCGTCGGTAGAAGTTGGCACCTTCTTGCGCTGCATGGTAGTCGCATTGGCCGAAAGCGCCGGGGTGAATACCGCGAACTTGTCGAGCTTGTAGTGGGTGTTGCAGGTTTTGCAAGCCAGTAAATAGTTCAGCCATGTGAAGGCACGTTCCGGAAAGAATGATTTGGGGTAAATGTGCTCAATGTCGCTTGCTTCGTTGCTCTCGCAGTAGTTGCATAGCTCCGTCCCAACGCACATTTCCAATAGCGTCTGCTTAATCTCCGCGAATGCGGTTTTCCCTCCACTCCCAATATTATTTTTTGCATCCCAAAGTGTTTCGGCCATCGCAGGGCGTTGGCCAACTGGTAGTGCATCAATGGTGGCTTGTTGGGTTGCCAGATGCTGGAGCGTGGTTGTTCCCGGAGAATCAGAGTTCAACTTCAGCATCGACCGAGGAGAATAGGTTACGTAGTTCGCGTAAGCGCTTCAATTCCTCCGGCGAGGCTTTGCCAGCCGATTCCCGGGCGCTTAGGCGAGCGCGCTCGGCGAACAGGTCAGCGGCTTCGGCTGATTGTTCAACCTCCTCCCCTCCAAATAGGCCGGTGCCATAAGCATCAAGTACGTTGCCCAGCCGCAGTTGCAGCCTTCTTGAGCCCGTCACTTCTTCTAGTTTTTGGCCTTGCCCAGGAGCGGGAAGTCGCCAGATACTGCCGGATGTTTCACCCACGGCCCGACAAATAAGAGGGGTGTGCGTGGTTACAATAAATTGAATTTGGGGGAAGCACTCAGTAAACCACTGGCCAATGCGTGTCTGCCAAGTGGGATGCAAGTGCGTATCCACTTCGTCAATGAGTACTACGCCCGGTAATTCAATTACGCCACTCTTTCCGTTGAGCGGGAAAACAGAGGCTAAGCCATATACTCGAACGAGTTGGCGAATCAACTCAAAGGCTAGACTTAGAATTGAGCGAAAGCCGTCGGATAGTTCCGTAACTGCTACAAGTTGCCCGTTGCTGTCGCGGAAAACTGGTCCATCGGCCGATATTTCTTTAAACTCAGTGCCGTTCGGCAAAAGCCTACTTTCGTTAATAAATGCACGCAGCCGAAGGGCCAACCAAGCATTATCATTAAGTGGCAGTTTAGGAGTAGTAGAAGTTGTCCTTTCGGTGACTGATATAGCAGGCAAAGCCGCCAGTTTGGCTTGATACTGCTGAACCAACACGCTAGCAGCATCTATTCCATGAGTATCTTGAATTAGTTGAGCTAAGCTTTTAACTTGTATAGCTACTCTAGGGTGTTCAGGGCCGAAGCTTTCTTCGTAGATAGACAATGCGCGGCGCATAAGCGGTTCGGCCTCGGCCAACCGATTGGTTTCCTGAAGCAACTGAGCTAGATTGCTGAGTCCCATTGCTATGTCGGGGTGCTCAGAATTAAGACTTGCCTCTTTTATCGCTAAGGCGCGGCGCATAATTAGTTCTGCTTCAGTTAACCGATTGGTATCCTGAAGCAATAAGGCTAAGTTGTTAAGAACTGTGGCAACGTTAGGATGTTCGGGGCCGAGGCTGGTTTCGTTAATGGCCAGGGCACGGCGCATAAGCGGCTCGGCCTCGGACATACGATTGGTGTTCTGAAGTAAAGATGCTAGGTTACTCAGACCTGTAGCTACACTGGGGTGATTAGGGCCGAGGCTGGCTTCGTTAATGGCCAAGGCACGGCGCATAAGCGGCTCGGCCTCGGGCATACGATTGGTGTTCTGAAGCAATAAGGCTAAGTTGCTTAGCCGAATGGCCACGCTGGGGTGCTCAGGGCCAAATCTGGCCTCACCAATGGCCAGGGCACGGCGCAAAAGCGGCTCGGCCTCGGACATACGATTGGTGTCCTGAAGCAATAAGGCTAGGTTGTTAAGCCGGATGGCCACATCAGGATGCTCAGGGCCCAGACTAGCCTCACCAATGGCCAGGGCACGGCGCAAAAGCGGCTCGGCCTCGGACATACGATTGGTGTCCTGAAGCAATAAGGCTAGGTTGTTAAGCCGGATGGCCACATCAGGATGCTCAGGGCCGAGACTAGCCTCACCAATGGACAAAGCACGGCGCATAAGTGCCTCGGCTTCAGCCAACCGGTTCACGTCTTGGAGTAGCTGGGCTAGGTTACTAAGGCCAATGGCCACACTGGGATGTTCCGAACCGAAACTAGTCTCTTTAATAGCTAATGCGCGACGCATAAGTGGTTCGGCCTCGGCTATTCTGTTGGTTGCCTTAAGCAACATGGCCAAATTGCTAAGGCCCGTGGCCACATTTGGATGCTCAGGGCCAAAAACAGTTTCGTCGATAGCTAGGGCACGGCGCAAGAGTGAATCGGCCTCTGCTAGCTGGTTAGTGTCCTGAAGCAATAAAGCTAGGTTGCTAAGTCCCACCGCTACGCTAGGATGCTCTGGACCAGAAATTTTTTCCGTGATAGCCAATGCCCGCCTAAGCAATGATTCTGCTTCGGTAAATAGACCACTGGTTCGTAACCTAGCTGCCATTTCCCAGAGTTGGGTTACTTCACCTAATATCTCACTCTCCGAACCAGCCGGCAAGCTGTCGCCATCAGCTAGATTGAGATTGATAGGACTAGCATTCTGGCGGATTTTTTTCTCTCTCGCTTTTAATTGCTGGTAGTCAATTTCCTTCAACCAGTTGAGTACTTCACTCAGAGCTACGTCTTCACCAAATACCGAAAGATGAGCTCCGCAACGGGGCGATGACAGGTATACTTTGTCAAGTTCGGTATCACCTCCGGTGAACCGCCGGAAAGGGCCAAATCCCGCCGAGAACCAACCCTTTGCGGTACTGCTCCAGAGATATTTGTCGGGCGATATCTTGGCGTGGTCGTTCGCGATGGCTTCTACTAGTGGCGTGCCACCCCGCAGGCCACTAAGTGAGTTGGCAGACTGTAGCAGCACCTTCGAGGTCAGTTTGCCCGTCTTGCCCAACTTGGTGACAAAGTCATGCTGCTTATCGCCAAGTAGAGCTAATTCCACGAACCCCTTCTTCTCGCCTTTGCGCAGCCACTCCGCGAAATTGGGATGCGCAGCCCTCACCTCGTTCGGCCCAATCAAACCCAACGAAATAGCCCGAATCAAAGTCGATTTCCCCGCGCCGTTGTCGCCTATGATGACGTGCCAGCCGGCGGGGTTATCAGGAAAGGTCATCTCGAAGTGCTTCAGCCCTCGGATGTTTTCAATGGTAAGTTTCTGTATGTACATATTCAGTGGCCATAGGCCGAAGAAGGCTGCAAAGTAAGCACCCTATCCGATGAGTCTAATTGTGCAGGAAATAGGTGTAGCTTCTGAGATATCAGTTTCTACAAGTCAGCTTCAGCACGACTTACCACATAACAGCAAAACCCCGCCGTCGGACGAACCGACGACGGGGCCTTTTCTGCAGAAAGGAAGGTGGAAGCTACTCTTTCTTGAACTCGAACTCGCCGCCGCCCTGCTTAAGCTTAAACGTGGGCTGGTCGGCCGCGAACTCCATGCGCAGGCCGGCCGCATCGAATTTGAACACGCCCTGGCTCACGGCATCAACCGCAATGGCGGGCTGGCCGGTGGCCTGCACCTTGAGGCCGGTGCCCTCGTGCGTTACCACGATTTTGAGCGGAATCTGGCCGCTGCCGTAGGTGCCGGCGTAACGGTCGAGGTCGGCCGCGGCGGGGGTGAAGCCGGTTTTGATGAACTCCGGCTTCAGCGCCACGCGGGCGTCGCGTTCGGCCAGGGCCCAGGCCGTGTGGAAGATGAGTTGGTCGCGCCGGGCCATGGCCGGGAAGTCGATAAACTCCACGTCATCCGTAGCCTTGTGGTACTGCGGGTGCAGGCCGCTGGTGTAGAAGATAATCGGCACGTTGTGCTTGGCGAAGTTATAGTGGTCCGAGCGGTAGTAAATCTGCTCGGGGTCGGCCGGGTCGTTGTATTTGTAGTCGAGAGCTACCGGGTTGTACTGCTGGTTGGTGGCTTCGCTCAGGGTGTGTAGCTCGGTGCTTAGGCGGTCGTCGCCCACCAGGTACACGTAGTCGCCTTTGCCCTGGTGCAGGCTATCCACGCGGCCCACCATGTCGATGTTGAGGTCCGTTACGGTCTTTTCGAGCGGGAACACGGGGTGGTCGGTGTAGTACTGCGAGCCGAGCAGGCCCTCTTCCTCGCCGGTGTTGGCCAGAAACAGGATGCTGCGGCGCGGGCCGTGCCCGTCCTTCTTGGCCTGCGAGAAGGCGCGGGCCATCGCCAGCACGCTCACCGTGCCCGAGCCGTCGTCATCAGCGCCGTTGAACACCACGCCGTCCTTCACGCCGAGGTGGTCGTAGTGGGCCGACACCACGATGATTTCGTCCTTTTTGTCGCCGCCTTCGAGGTAGCCCAGCACGTTTTCGGTGGTGAAGGGCTCCGTGTTCAGCTTGGTTTGGGCCGTGGCGTTGGCCACCGGCTTGAAGGGCGAGGCCACGGCCTTACCGGCTTTGGCCACGCTCTGGCGGTACTTGTCGAGGCCGGCCGGGGTGGTGCCGAGCAGCTTGGCTCCCATCTCGGGCGAAACCACGATAATGTTGAAGCCGGATTTCTTCTTTTCCGCGCCATCGAAGGTGAGGTCTTCGTGGCCCATAATCTGCTCGAACGTCTTCGGCACGGCCGTATGGGCGGCCGCCGTCGGCATCACCAGGATGATGGAACGCGCCCCGAGCGGGAAGATGGACTTGCGCCGGGCTCCCAGGCCTTCCAGCGTGGCGGGGGCGTAGGGGCTGGCCTTGCCATCGGCCCCAATTAGCGACTTGCCCTGGGCATTCAGCGGCTCGCCGGCCAGCAGAATTACGTCTTTGCCCTTGTAGTCGGCCGGCGTGGCAAAGTCCGAATACTTGTCTTCCTTGATGCCGTAGCCTACAAATACGGGCTGCAGCGGGGTGGCCGTGGCGAAGGCATCAGTCAGCAAGCCATAGTAGTCGCGCTGGCCCTGGAAGGTCTGGCTGCCCACTTTCACGGTGCTGGCGGCCAGGTCGACTTTGGTGCGCTTCATGCCGAAGTGCTGGATGTAGGGGTTGTCGGAACCCGCCACGGGGCCGGCCAGGCCATCGGCCGCGAAGGCTTTGGCGATGTAGTCGGCGGCCATTTTCTGGCCTTTCTTGCCGGTTTCGCGACCCTCGTAGGCATCCGAAGCCAGCACATCAAGGTCGGCTTTGAGCGCAGCGGGCGTGATGGTGGCGGCGTAGGGCAGCGACCAGTCGGTAGCGGCGGCAGCCACCGGGGTCGTACTCGGTAGGGCGGGCGCGGCCGCCTCGGTGCGGCCAGGCTTCACCTTGACCTTGACTTTGCCCGATTGGGCCGAAACGGTGCCGACGGTCAGCAACAGCGCGACGGCGAGGGGAAGTTGTTTTGACATAGAAGTCAGAAAGAGTGAAAAAAGAGTTGCAGAAAAAACGGAATATATGGGCGGATTTCAGGCCCGGCGGCGAAACTACGGCGACGGCGGCACTTGCAGCCGCTGCAGCAGCAAAAAGCTATTGGGTGAATCGCGCGGGTGCGCCGGGCATTACAGCTGCCGCCACACTCAATGGTCGTAGCTCACGATGCGCACAATTTGCCAACGGCCCTTGGCCAGCTGCCACACGTGCACGAAGCGGGGCTCGGCCACCAGCTTTTCGGGCTGGCTGGGGTCGGTTTGGTAGAAGCGGTGCGTCCCGATTTCAATGGCCCCAAAACCCGCAATGGGGTATACTTCGAGGCTGCCGGGGGCTAGCTCGCGCCGCATCCGGGTGGGCTTGGCAAAGTTTTCCTTGAAGCGGCGGGCATTGTCCGGGTAAGTCGTGAAGCCGGTCTGGTCGTGGTAAAACTCCAGCGTGGGCGCGAAGTAAGCCAGCAGGGCCGGCAGGTCGCGGCGGTTGTAAGCGCCATACAACAGGCTGTCGAGGTGCAGCACCGTGTCGTAGAGCTCCACCGGCTGGGCCTGGGTGCGGGTGGCGCGCATGTCGTGGCCGCCCTGGTGCAGCACCAGCGTCTGGTAGCGGCCGGCGGCATCGCGCACAAACTCCAGCTCGGCTGGCATTGCTTTCAGGAAAAACCGGTTGGCCTGTTTGGGAAAAAGCTGAAACCGCTCCGCATCGCCCACGCGCTGCCCATAATACTTGTTGTTTTCGCTGAAGATGCGCATCGTGAAGTTGGGCTCGAACTGGTAGCTGCCGAAGAACCGGCGGGCACTGTCGCGGGGCATCGCAATTTCCACGTTGGCCGGGGCGGCAGAAGTAGTCTGGGCCAGAGCAGGAGCCGCCGCCCACAGCATGAGGGGCAGCAGCGGGGTTAGCATTTTTATCATGGAAAGGAGAACTGTTAAGAAACCATAAGCCCCGCCGCCGAACGAGCGGACGACGGGGCTGTTTGCAGAAAAGGAAAGGCGAGAAAAGCGCGGGCATTTCGGGAGTGGTAAAAATCAGCCGCCGAAGCCGCCGCCGCCCTGGGGTGCGGCCTCGATGCGGCCGGGCTTGGCCTTGCTGGCCCCGATGTACCAGGTGAAGCCCAGCCAGCCCACGCGGCTTTCGTCTTTCGAGTAGCGGGTGCTGCTCAGGGCGTCGGTGGCAATTTCGTTGCGGTACTGCTGGGTGTTCAGCAGGTCGGCGATGCGCAGGGTGAGGGCGGCGCGGTCGGAGAACAGGCGCTGGCGCAGGGCCAGGTCAATTTGCCCCTGGGCCAGCTGCCGGCCCTGGGCCGTGAGCTGGGCCGAGCGCACGTTGCCGCTCAGCTGCACATCCAGCGTGGGCCGGATGGTGAAATTGTTGGTGAGGCGGGCCGTGGCGATGAAAGCCGTGCGGTTGTTGCCCACGCCGTTGCCGGCAATCTGGGCGCGGTAGAGGCTGGTGCTGGCGTTCAGGCGCCACCACTTGGCCAGCGGCTGGTTCAGGCTGAATTCGGCCCCGAGGTTGGTGGTGGTGCCCAGGTTGTCGTAGGTTTCGGCGGTCACGAGGCCCGCGCCGGCCCCGGCCAGGCGGGTAGCGGTGGTATCCACAAAGCGCAGGCGCTGGATGGAGTTAGTGGTGATGCGGGCAAAGCCGGTGCTGGTGATGGTGGCCTGCCCGATGGTGATTTGGTGGCCCAGCTCAATGTTGTGGCTGAATTCGGCCTGCAAACGCGGGTTGCCGAGGCGGTAGCTGCGCGGGTCCTGGTAAATGGCCAGCGGCAGCTGCTGCATAAAGTTGGGGCGGTTCAGGCGGCGGGCGTAGCTCAGTTGCAGGCGGTTCTGGCCGGCTTCCTTGCCCAGCTCGCGGCTGATGAGGGCCGAAGGGAAGAAGCTCAGGTAGTCCTGCTGCAGGCTGCCGCGCTGGGCAATGCCCGCGCCACCTTCGATACTGCCACTCAGGTAGGTATACTCGGCCCGCAGGCCGGCCTGGGCGTTCCACTTGCTGCCGAGGCTGTGCTGGGCGGTCACGTAGGCGGCGGGCACCACCTGGTTGGAGGTGTAGGTGAGCGAGCGGGCGGGGTCGTTCACGAAATCGTTGGGACGGGTTTCGCTGGCGGCGTAGCCGAAGCTGTTGCTGCCGTGGTTGCCCTGGCGCTCTAGTTTAGCGCCGGTTTCGAGGCGGCCCTTGCCGTCGGCCAGCGGGTGCACGTAGTCCACCTGCCCGTACTGGATGTTGGCCAGCAAGTCGAGCTGCTGCCGGGTACCCGGCTGCGGCACGCCCGCCGAGCCAGCCTCGGCGTACTGCCGCTGCACCACCGGCACGTTGGCATCGATGATGATGCTGCCGAAGTTGGCCGTCAGCTCGCGGCCTTTGTGGGCCTCCCAGGTGCGGCGGTAGTTGCCATCGGCTTCCAGAATCTTCACTTTCACGTCGAGGTCCTGGCGGCCGCGGGTGCGCTGCACCGGGCCGTTGTTGGTTTGCTGGGTCAGGTCCTGGCCTTCGCCTTCGAGGTTGCGCTCGGTGCCGGGGCTCACGTTCAGGCTCAGGCTCTGGTTTTTGGGCAGTTCCAGCTCCACGCCCACGCGCACCGAGTGGTTGCGGTGGGTTTCGCTACCTACGCCCTGCTGGGTGGTACGCACGGTTTCAGTGGGGCTCAGCACGGCGGTTTGCTCGCTGTGGCCGTGGCTGCGGTAGGTCACGTCGCGGCCATCGTAGCCGGCGGTCCAGGTGGCTTTGCCCACCTTGCGGCTCAGGTTCAGCGTGCCGCTGTATTTGTCGGCCGTGCCCAGGTTGATGGCGGCCGTGCCGTTGGTGCCCGTGCGGGTTTCCTTTTTGGTAATCAGGTTGATAACCCCGCCGCCGCCGGCCGCGTCGTACTTGGCCGAAGGGTTGGTAATCACCTCCACCTGGGCAATGCGCGAGGCCGGAATCTGGTCGAGGCGGGGGCCGCCGGTGCCACCGTTGCTCACGCCGGCCGGCTTGCCATCAATCAGAATGGTCACGTTGGAAGTGCCGCGCATCGAAACCGTGCCGTTCACGTCCACGCTCACCGAGGGCACGTTTTGCAGCACGTTGGCCGCCGTGCCGCCCACGCTGCCCAGGTCCTTGTCCACGTTAATCACGCGCTTGCCGAGGTCTTCCACCACGGCCGCCTTCTGGCCCGTTACCACCACTTCGCTCAGCTTGGTAGCAGCGGCAGCCGCCATTTCAAACGTAGGGAATTCGATGGTGGGCGCGCTGGCCGTGAGGTTGAAGCGGCGGCGCAACACGCGGTAGTTCAAATCCTGCACGCGCAGCAGGTAAGTGCCATACGGCAGGTTCAGGGCCCTAAAGCCGCCCTGCTCGGTGGTCTGGGCCACGGCCACGAAGGTGGAATCGGCGGCGCGCAACAGCAGCACGTCGGAGAAGGGCACGGGCGTTTTCGTGCCGGCTTCCACCAGGCGGCCGCTGATGCTGCCGGCCCCGGCGGTTTGGGCAGTAGCTGCGCCCAGCGGAAAAATCGTGACAGCGGCCGCGCCCAGCAACAGGCGGCTCAGGGAAGATGCGGTGAAGGCGGTGAAAAGGGTTTTCATGGTGCAGCAAAAAAGATGAGGTCGGGCGAGGGGCGGCTCAGGTCCGGCAGCGGCCGCGGTTCCGCTGGGGGAGGGAGGAGTCCGGGGCCCGAAACCCCGGTGAGTGAAAATCCGCGCCAGCTAGCGGGCCGTCTTTGGTACAAGCTTTCGGCAGCTACTAGGCGTTGGATGGAACAAATGTAGAACAGGTACTTTGTAACGCAAGGTACTGGTAAAATAAATTTCTGTTAAGCCACGCTTTCGAAATTGTTACCAGTTGAAATTCAGATTGTAAGCGTTGAAAATATTTTTTCAACGTTTGGTGCGCCCAACCGTTTTGCGGGCTTGGGGTTCGGGATGTCAGATGCAGGGTTGCTTTTCACGGTTGCCCGGGCAACTCCAAAATCTTTCTAAAAGCAAAAAAGCCCCGACCAATTGGTCGGAGCCTGCGCGCAGGTGGTTGTTTAGCGTCCGTTATGCAGAGCGTAGCATCTTTACCGCCCAACGCAATTCGAACGCAAGAAAAGAGCGGTGACGGGCAAGATGCTTCGCTGCGCTCTGCATAACATTTCGAACGAATCCAGCTTCACCACTACTTCCGCTTCAGCGGCGCGCGGGGCTTGGCTTTAGGCTGCTTCACGGGGTCCGTCACCTGCTGGCCGTTGCGGTAGGTCACGGTGCGGTCCACGGTGGTGCCGTCGGCTTGGTAGTAGGTCCACACGCCGCTTTGGCGGCTGTTGCGGTACTGGCCACTCACGGCCACGGTGCCATCCTCGCGCAGCTCTCGGAAGGGGCCCTGAATCTGGCTGCGCACGTAGGTGGTTTCCTTGCGCAGCTTGCCCGAGGGGAAATATTCCTGCCCCACGCCACCCAGAAAGCCGTTCAGGTAGGGCTGGCGGTTCTGCACTTGGCCATTCTCGAAATAGGTAATGCGGTCGCCCACCAGCCGGCCGCTGGGGCCGTAGGTTTCGGTTTTGCGCGGGGATTTTCCATCAGGATAGAACTCGCGCCAAGTACCGGCCGGCCGGTTGTTCTTATACTGCTCCTCTGCCTGCACCAGCTTGCCGGCGGCATCCTGGTAGCGCGTGATTTTGCGGTCCTTGCCGGCGTTGCTGTAGTCGGTTTCCTCGTGTGGGTTGCCGCTCACGAAGTACTCCACGCCCTTGCCCGTCGGGATGCCGTTGCGGTAGGTGAGCTTGCTTTTTACCTGGCCGCTCTCAAAGTAGCTGGTGGCCGGCCCATCGAGGGCGGTAGTGCCGGTGGGTGGCATCACGCGCTTGGTGAGGTCGTCGCCGAGCTGGTTTTTCACCGGGCGCTGCGCCAGCGGAGCGGGGGCGTAGGTGCTCTCGGTCTGCAGCTTGCCGCTCTGGTAGTAGCTGCGGTAGCGGCCGCGCCCGTTCTTATCGGCCAGCACCTCCACCTCAATCTGGTTATTGGGGTAGCGCGTGATGTAAGGCCCCGATAACAACCCTTTTGTGAAAGTGCCCTCGCTCTGCACCACACCGTTGGGGTAGTAAAACTTCACCGCACCATTGGGCTGGCCGTTCTCGTAGTTCACTTCCGCCTGGGTTTTACCATCGGGGTACACGGCCTTCAGCGCGCCGTTGGGCTGGCCCTTCACCAAGGTGGTTTTCAGGCGAACCGAGCCATCCGGATGATAATAAGTGAGCTCTCCGTTAGGCTCGTCGTCTACGAAAAAACCGGCCTGGGCCACTTTCCCGTCATCGTAATACGTTTTGAACGGCCCCTGGCGAATCCCGTCCACGTAAGTAGCCTCCAGCCGCCGCGTGCCCGTCGGGTGAAACTCTACATAAGCAGAGTCGCGCTTGCCCTGCCGGAAACTGGTTTGCTGCTCCAGCTTGCCGTTGCGGTAAAACCGCTTGTACGAGCCCTGCGGCACGGTATCGGCTGCCACCAGCGCCGAATACACCTCATGCTTGTGTACCTTCAGCGAGTCGTAGTAGGTAATCAAACGTTTCAGCCGCTGCCCGTGCGAAGGCACCGCCAGCAGCAGCAGAAAAAAAGGCAGTAAGTATTTCATAGGCGAAAGAACGCAGGAATTGCTATTTCCGTGCAGATGGAAGGGCTTGCTAAAATTCAGGCCAAAAAAAGCCCCGCCGATTTTATCCGGCGGGGCTTTTTTAAATCAGTAGTGCAAAAACTAGAGCGCTTCCACCACAATGGCGCTGGCACCGCCGCCGCCGTTGCAGATGCCCGTGACGCCGATTTTACCGCCTTCGTTCTTCAGCACGCTCATCAACGTGGTCACAATGCGCGCACCCGACGCACCCAGCGGGTGGCCCAGGCTCACGGCGCCGCCGTAGGCATTCACCTTGGTGCCTTCCAGATTCAATAGCTTATTATTGGCCAGGCTTACCACCGAGAAAGCTTCGTTGATTTCGTAGAAATCCACGTCGGCGGCTGTTTTGCCAGCGTTTTTCAACGCCTTCGGAATCGCCAGCGAGGGCGAAGTCGTGAACCACTCCGGCGCCTGCTCGGCATCGGCGAAGCCTAGGATGCGGCCGATGGGCTTCAGACCCAGCTCGTCGGCTTTCTCGCGGCTCATCAGCAGTACAGCGGCGGCGCCGTCGTTCAGGGTCGAAGCGTTGGCGGCCGTCACGGTGCCGTCCTTGGTGAAGGCCGGGCGCAGGCCGGGCAACTTGGCGAAATCCACTTTCAGGTACTCCTCATCGTCCTCAATCACCGTGGTTTTGCCGCGGCTCTCGATGCTCACGGGCACGATTTCGTCCTTCTTCTTGCCGGCTTTGGCGGCGGCGGCGCTGCGGGTGTAGCTCTCGATGGCGAAGGCATCCTGCTGCTCGCGGGTGATGCCCATTTCCTTGGCCGTGTTCTCGGCCGCGTTGCCCATGGCGTAGTCGTTGTAGGGGTCCCAGAGGCCGTCGCGCACGAGGCCGTCAATCACCTGCCCGTTGCCGTATTTGGCCCCGAAACGGTTTTTGTCGAGGTAGTAGGGCACGTTGCTCATACTCTCCATGCCGCCGGCCAGCACCACGTCCGATTGCCCCAGCATGATGCTCTGGGCGGCCATCATAATGGCTTTCGAACCTGAGGCGCACACCTTGTTCACGGTCGTGCACTCCACAGTATCGGGCAGGCCGGCTTTCTTGGCCGCCTGGCGGGCCGGCGCCTGGCCCAGGTTGGCCGAAATCACGTTGCCCATAATCACCTGGTTCACTTCCGAACCGGCCACGCCGGCCTTGTCGAGCGCGCCCTTCAAGGCAATGCCGCCCAGCTCGGTAGCCGACAACGAAGCGAGGGCCCCGCCAAACGAGCCAATCGGCGTGCGTACGGCCGAGATGATGACAACTTCTTTAATCTGCATAATCAGGAAACTGAAAGGGTTGGGGGTGGGAGGTTGAATCTGGCCGCAAAAGTACGGAGAATGCCGCCGTGGCCCGGCGTTAGGGTTAGATGTTTAAACTGAACCAGTATAAAACGTCATGCTGAGCGTAGCCGAAGCATCTCGCGTGCCGCTAATAATTCAATCGTTAGTTAAGGGAATTACTACTACAAGCGAGATGCTTCGACTGCGCTCAGCATGACGCTCAATGAAATCTGTCCAACACCCTACCACGTCGGCCGGTTCGGGTCTGCCTTTTGCGCCGCCGGGCGCGGGCGCTGCTGCAGGTACTGCTGCTCCTGTGCCCGCAGCGTCTCCAGTAGTTGGCGGGCCTGCGCTGGGCTCAAACTCATGGCTTGCAGCCGCTCGCGCTGCGTTTGCAGCGACAAATCTGCTCCCGTGGCTGCTTCCGAGCCGGGCCGGTTGCTCCGGTTGTTGGGTGTGGTGCCGCCAGTTGCTGCGCTGCGGTCGAGCCCGCGTTGGGTGCCGGGCGTGTCGCCGCTGGCAGTGGGCTGTGGCGTGCCATCCCCGGGCGTGCGGTTGCCGGCCGCCGCGCCCGGCAGCGCCGAAGGCTGGCGGTTGTCGGGCTGCCCGGCTGCATCGGGGCGTGGGGCGGGCGGCGTGTTGGCGTCGGGGGCCGGCTTTGTGTCGTTGACTTCGCCCTTGCGGTCGGTGCCTTCTTTTTCAGCGGGATTATTAGGCTGCGCACCGTTCTTCTCCGGGGCCGCTTTGGGGGCTGCATCCTTCGACGCGCCGGGTGGGAGCGGTGGAGGCAGCTGCGGGCGGTTGGGCCGTCGGGCCAGATAGTCGCTCACCACCTCGAAATCGTAGCGCGCGCCGGCGTTGGTGGGGTCCAGAATAATGGCCTGGCGCAGCAGACTGGCCGCCTGCGCCAGCTCGCCGCGCCCGGCCGCCAGCACCGCCAACTGCTGGCGGGCCACGCTGCTCAGGCGGGCCGGGCTGCCCGTCAGCAGTCGCCCATAGGTGGCTTGCGCCGCGCCAAACAGCCCGGCGCGGGTCTGCGCGTGTCCTAAGTTTAGCACCAGGCGCGGGTCGGGCGTGGTGCGCGGGCTGGCTGTAGCCAAGGCATTTTCGAATTGGTGAGCAGCTAACAGCGCCTCACCTTGCCGGTAAGCAGCGGTGGCATCGGCTACCGCCACATTGCGGTCGCGCACCATCGTGAGCAGCCGCAGGCCCGGCACACCCAGCACCAATAACAGTAGTAACGCACCGGTTTTCATGGGCGAATAACAGTTACGGTGAGCACCACGTCCAGCGCCAGCAGCAACAGCGCGGCGGCCAGCGGGTAGCGGTAGCGGTTGTCGGCCACGGCTACGGTGCGCACCTGCTCGGCCGGGCCCTGCATCGCCCGCAGTGCCCGCAGCAGCGGCTCGAAGCCGTTGGCCTGATTATTCAAGGCGAAATACTGTCCGCCGGTCTGTGCCGCCAGTTGCAGCAGCGGAGCCTCGCGCAGCCGCGTCAGGGCCGGCTGGCCCCGGCCATCCACGATGAAGCCGCCGCTGGCTGTGGGAATCTTGCTGCCCACCGCCGTGCCCACGCCCACCGGGTACACCCGCGCCCCGGTGCGGGCCAGCGCCCGCAGCGTCGGCTCCAGGTTTTCGCCGAAATCTTCGCCATCACTGGCCACCACCAGCGCCGTGGCCCGGGGCGGCGTGGCCGTCGCCGAAGTCGCTGCCGGCCGCACCGGAGTCGCGCTCAACCTAGCCAGTACCAGTTCCAATGGCGCGCGCAGGGTGGTGGGACCGGGCGGCAGCAGCCCCGTGCGCAGCGTGCCCAGAAACGTGAGTACGGCCTCCTGGTCATAAGTCAGCGGGCACTGCACCACGGCTTCCGCCCCAAACGCCACCACGCCCAGCCGGTCGGCCGGGAACTGGGCCACCAGCTCGCGCAGCTCGGCCTGGGTGCGCAGCAGGCGAGAGGGGGCCACGTCGGGCGCGTCCATCGAGCGCGATACATCCACTAATAGCCACACGTCTTTGCCGGCGGTGCGCACGGTGCTCTGGCTCACGCCCAGCGACGGGCCCAGCGCCGCCGCCAGCAGCAGCGCGCCGGCTGCTACTCGCAGCACGGTTTTCCAGCCGCGGTGCCGGGCGCGGCTGCCCAGCAAGCGCGCCAGCCGGCCGCCGCGCTGCCAGTGCCACCCCAGCAGGAGCAGGGCCACGGCCAGTGCCAGCGCGGCCGCGGTAAAATCAGGATACGCCCAGTTCAGCAAGTTACGTTTTGTTAGGCCCCAATATTACGGCCGAATGGCTGGTCAGGCCCTCGGAAGTAGCCAAACGGGGCCGACATCTTTTTTCGATTTTCTGATAAATTTTTCGCAAAAAGTGCGGCTCTTTGATATCGGCCCGTATATTTGCACCCGCTTCGAACGGAAGCGAAGACAGCCGGAGAAGTGGGTGAGTGGCTGAAACCAGTAGTTTGCTAAACTGCCGTAGCTCTAAAGGTTACCGGGGGTTCGAATCCCCCCTTCTCCACTATAATGTTGGGTTGCGAAAGCAGCTCGTTGGGGCTCCAACCAACAAGTCGCTTTTCTGACTCAACATTATTTTTTTCGGGGTGTAGCGTAGCCCGGTATCGCGCCTGGTTTGGGACCAGGAGGTCGTAGGTTCGAATCCTGCCACCCCGACTTGTTGCCCCGTTTTCGACCCCGTAGCTCAGCTGGATAGAGCAACTACCTTCTAAGTAGTCGGTCTTTGGTTCGAATCCAAACGGGGCCACCAAGTCCTAGCAAAAGCCACCCCACCGGGGTGGCTTTTGTCGTTTCCGGGCCCTGTGGCGGCTCCTAACCGGTGAGCCTGAAATACTTGGCGTCAACGCCTTGAAAAGCAAGGATAAAAATGAAAAAATCCCGGGAAAAAAACCGCGAAAACTACTTAAAATGGGATTAAATATGTACTTTTGAGTGTTCAGTACCTGGCAGCCTATTAGGCTGTTTAACGACCTGATTTAATCCCGCCCTCATGAGCGAAACCACCGCAAACATTCCCCAGTCGGACTATTCAGCCGACAGCATTCAAGTACTCGAAGGGCTGGAGGCCGTGCGCAAACGGCCCAGCATGTACATCGGCGACACCGGCCTCAAAGGCCTGCACCACCTGGTGTGGGAAGTGGTCGATAACTCCATCGACGAAGCCCTCGCCGGGCACTGCGACCTGATTAACGTTACCATCAACGAAAACAACTCCATCACCGTCCGCGACAACGGCCGCGGCATCCCCGTCGACTGGCACGCTAAGGAGGGCAAGTCGGCCCTCGAAGTGGTGCTGACCGTGTTGCACGCCGGCGGCAAGTTTGACAAGGGCTCCTACAAGGTGTCCGGCGGCCTGCACGGCGTGGGCGTGAGCTGCGTGAACGCGCTGAGCACCGACCTGAAGGTAACTGTGCGCCGCAACGGCCACAAGTACGAGCAAGAGTATAAAATCGGCTTCCCGCAGTACCCGGTGAAGGAAGTGGGCGACACCGCCGAACACGGCACCGAGGTGCAGTTCCTGCCCGACGCCAGCATCTTCTCCGAAACCGAGTACCGCTACGACACCGTGGCCTCGCGCCTGCGCGACCTTTCGTACCTCAACAAGGGCATTCGCATTACGCTTACCGACCGGCGCGAAACGCTGCCCGACGGTAGCTTCCGCGGCGAAGAGTTTTACTCGACCGGCGGCCTGCGCGACTTTGTGCAGTACCTCGACGGCGAGCAGCGGCCTTCGCTGCTCTCGGAGCCTATTTACGTGGAGAGCGAGAAGGGCGGCACGCCCGTGGAAGTGGCCCTGCAGTACAATACCTCGTACCAGGAAAACGTCTATTCCTACGTCAACAACATCAACACCATCGAGGGTGGCACGCACGTGGCGGGCTTCCGCTCGGCCGTGACGCGGGTGCTGAAAAACTACGGCGACAAGAACAAGCTGTTCGAAAAAGCCAAAGTAGAAATCACCGGCGACGACTTCCGCGAGGGCCTCACGGCCGTTATCTCGGTGAAGGTGATGGAGCCGCAGTTCGAAGGCCAGACCAAAACCAAGCTCGGCAACTCCGAAGTGAGCGGCGCCGTGAACTCGGTGGTGGGCGAAATCCTGACGCAGTACCTGGACGAGAACCCCAACCAGGCCAACCGCATCATGGAGAAGGTAATTCTGGCCGCTAAAGCTCGCATCGCCGCCCGCAAGGCCAAGGACATGGTGCAGCGCAAGGGTGTGCTTTCCTCGAACAGCCTGCCGGGCAAGCTGGCCGACTGCTCGGAGTCGGACCCCGCCATCTGCGAACTGTACCTCGTCGAAGGTGACTCGGCTGGCGGCACCGCCAAGCAGGGACGTAACCGTGCGTTCCAGGCCATCATGCCGCTGCGCGGCAAAATCCTGAACGTGGAAAAAGCCCAGGAGCACCGCATTCTGGAAAACGAGGAAATCCGGAACATGATTACCGCGTTGGGCGTGAGCTTCAACGAGCGCAAGTCGCTGGCCTTCACCACCGATGATACGGGCGTGGAAACCGGCCCGCTGAACTTCGACAAGCTGCGCTACCATAAGGTCATCATCATGACCGACGCCGACATCGACGGCTCGCACATCCGCACGCTGATTCTGACCTTCTTCTTCCGCTACATGCGCGAGCTGGTGGACCGGGGCTACATCTACATCGCCCTGCCGCCGCTCTACCTCGTGAAGCGCGGCAAGGAGGAGCGCTACTGTTGGACCGAAGAGGAGCGCCAGCAGGCTCAGGAAGACCTCGGCCGCGGCAAGCCCGAAACGGTGAATGTGCAGCGCTACAAAGGCCTCGGCGAGATGAATGCCGAGCAGCTCTGGACGACCACCATGCAGCCCATTACCCGCACCCTGAAGCAGGTAACGGTAGAGTCGGCCGCCGAAGCCGACCACCTGTTCTCGATGCTGATGGGCGACGAAGTGGCCCCGCGCCGCGACTTCATTGAGCGCAACGCCAAATACGCCAAGCTGGACGTCTAGACCGCAGATTTAACGGATTTTGTGGATTCAGGAAGGGTAGCCGCATGCGGCTGCCCTTCCTTTTTTGGCTTGTTTTGTGACGGGATGCTTCATGTGAAGCAGAAGCAACTTTAGGAACTGATGCGACAACTAATTTCTTCCGGCGCGCTTTGGGAGCCCATCGTGGGCTACTCCCGTGCCGTGCGCGTGGGCAACGTGGTGGAAGTGGCCGGCACCACCGCGCAGGACGGCGACGTGGTTACGGGCGGGGCTGACATTTATGCTCAGGCTAAGCGGGTGCTGGAGAAAATCGGCGAGGCACTGAAAGCGGCCGGTGCCACGTTTGAAGACGTGGTACGCACGCGCATTTTCGTGACGGACATTGCGCAATGGGAAGCTGTGGGGCGGGCGCACGGCGAAGTGTTCGGGGAAATCCGACCGGTGACTTCGATGGTGGAAGTGCGGGCGCTGATTGACCCGCGATTGTTGGTGGAAATTGAGGCCACGGCCATTATTTCCACGTAATAGCTTATTTACGGGCGGCGGCTAGCGTATTTTGCCCCGCATTCCACTATCCACTTTATGAAGCTCTTCAAGTCCTCCGACCTTATCCGCAAAAGCAAGTACATCAGCCGCGATTTAAGCTGGCTGCGGTTCAACTACCGGGTGCTCGACCAGGTGCAGGACGCCGGCCGGGGCCTGTTTGATAAGCTGAAGTTTCTGGCCATCACCAGCTCCAACCTCGACGAGTTTTTCATGATTCGGGTGGGCTCGCTGTATAATTACCTCGATTACGGTAAGGAGCGCATCGACTACTCGGGATTGCGCGAGCTGCCGTTTCGGCGCAAGCTGCTCGATTTTGCGCACCGTTTCGTGAACGACCAGAGCCTGACGTATCTGAATGAGCTGAAGCCCAATTTCGAGAAGAACGGCTTCAATATCCTGAAGATGAGTGACCTCACGGAGCTGGAAGTGAAGAAGGCCGACGGCTACTTCAAAAACACCGTGTTTCCGCTCCTCACGCCGATGGTGTACGACTCGTACCACGGCTTCCCGCTGATGATGAACCAGATGCTCATCTTCGGGGTCGTCACGCGCATCGGTAACGGCCTGGCCGTGGGGCTCGATGGCGAGGCCGAGAAAGGGCAGGAGCGCCTCACCTTCGTGCAGATTCCGCAGAACCTGACGCGGTTTTTCGAGCTCACGCGCAAGGATAAGGTGATTTTTGTGCCGATTGAGGAAGTGGTGCGCGAGTTTCTGCCGCGCCTGTTCCGCAACGTGGAGATTGTGTCGGCCGACTTGTTCCGCATTACCCGCAACGGGGATTTCACGCTGGAAGAGTCGGATGATATCGATAACGACTTCATCAAGGAAATCCAGGTGGGCCTGAAAACCCGCAAGCGCGGCCGCGTGGTGCGCGTGGAAGTGGAGCCCAACGCCTCACCAGTGCTGATGAACGTGCTGCGCGAGCGGTGGAACATCGACAACGGCAACGTCTTCGTTATCAATTCATTGATTGACTTGAAGGGCCTGTGGCAGATTGTGCGCCACCCCAACTTCCGGGGCCGCGCGGCCAAGATGCCCGCCTCGGTGCAGCCGCTGAGTTTGCCCGAGGGTGCTGATGAGAACCTATTTGAATACCTCAAGCACCACGATGTGCTGCTGCACCACCCCTATAACAGCATCGAGCCGATGGTGCGGCTGCTGGAACAGGCGGCCGTGGACCCGCACGTGCTGGGCATCAAGCAAACCATTTACCGGCTGGCCGACGACTCGCGCGTATCGGCCGCGCTGCTGAAGGCGGCGGAGAACGGCAAGCACGTGTCGGTGCTGTTTGAGGTGAAGGCGCGTTTTGATGAGGAGAAGAACATTCGGGAAGGCGCGCGGCTGGAAAAGGCCGGCTGCTTCGTGATTTATGGGGTAAGCAAGTACAAGACGCACACCAAGCTGCTCATGATTATCCGCAAGGAGGGCGAAAAGGTGACGCGCTACGTGCACATCGGCTCGGGCAACTACAACGAGCAAACCTCGCGCCTCTACACTGACGTTAGCTTGCTGACTACCAATGATGTGTACGGGCACGATGTGTCGGAATTCTTCAACGTAATCACCGGCCACTCGCAGCCCGACGACTACGAATACCTCATCACGGCGCCCAAGGACATGCGCCAGCAGCTCATTCACCTCATTCGCGAGGAAGTGAAGCATGCGAAGAAAGGCCACGAAAGCGGCATCGTGATGAAGATGAACTCCCTGGAGGACAAGGAGATTATCGACGAGTTTTACAAGGCGGCGAAGGCGGGCGTACCCATTCGCTTCATCGTGCGCGGCATTTGCTGCCTGCGCCCGGGGCGGCCGGGGCTGAGCGAGAACATCGAGGTGCGCAGCATTGTGGGCGAATACCTGGAGCACACGCGCCTGTTCTACTTCCACAACGGTGGCGATGCCAAGGTGTACGCCGGTTCGGCCGATATTATGGTGCGCTCGTTTGACCGGCGCATTGAGGCGCTGTTCCTGATTGTGAACCCGCAGCTGCGGCGGGAAGCCATTAATATTCTGATGATGAACATGATGGACAATCAGAATAGCTACGTGATGCGAGAGGATGGCGCGTATATTCGCCAGCGCCCCGCGCCCGGCGAACCGGTGGTGAACGTGCACAAGGACTTCTTTAAGCGCGACGAGGCCCAACTAGCTACTGCCACGCCCGAAGGCCTGCTGGCGCTGTTGGGCGTGCAGGACCAGCGCCGGATTGATGTAGCCGCTGCGCTGCAGGCCTCGGAAGATGCGGCGGCGCTATCGGTGCTGGAGGCCATGGAAGCCAAAGCATCAGAAGTGACGGATGATTCGTTCGGCGAGGGCGGCGACTGCGAGCCGGATGAAGCCTGCGACGACGATGCTACGCCCGTGGGACATATTGACGAGGCAGCCGTGGGCGCGACGAAGGCGTAGCGGCTCGTTTAGCATTGCGAGCGGAGCGTGACGGCACGCGGCAAACGAAGTGCATTGCTAATCCTGCCGCTCACTGCAACCAGCTATGCAAAAAGCCCCGACGTTTGGTAACGTCGGGGCTTTTGTGTTTCAAGGGGAGTTTGTCACATCCCTGGGCGTTCTGCACCGAGAGGAATAATTAGCTGCGCTGCACTTCGGATGCCACGGGTTGTGGCCTCGCAATGGCCGACGACTACTCCATTTCCGCCGGGCTGTTTTGCACGTCGGGTACGGGTGGGTGGGCGTTGTGGCCGCCATCGGGGTTCATCTCGTCGAAGAACTCTTCGAATAGCGCTTGCAGCATGCCATCCTTCAGGCCGATGTCGGGCACGACCATCGTGCTGACGTTGGCCCACTGCATGGCGGCGAGGTAGATGTGGCCGGCGGGAATGATGACGTCGGCGCGGTCGGGGTTGAGCATGGCCACGTTCACGCGCTCGGTCATGCTCAGGCCGGCGAGGCGGTTGAGCGTGGTTTCGATGGCGCGGCGGGTGATGTGCTTGTCGGGGTCGGACGACGTGAGGCTGAAGATTTTGTTGATGTTGCCGCCCGTGCCGATGGCGCGCGTGACGTGGTACTGGCGGGCGTTGTGGCGCACCCAGGCTTCCATGCGGGCCCAGAGCTCGGCTTGGGCTTCGGTGCCGGCCTCGCCGCTTTCTTCCTGCTGCATGCGGCGGATGGAGCCGATTTCGAACGACTGCGCGGCCACCTTGCGGCGGTCGTGGTAGATGTTGAACTCAGTGCTGCCGCCGCCGACGTCGATGTGCAGGTAGTGGCGCTTGTCTTCCAGCACGTGCTCGATGACGCGGTTGATGTAGAAGGCTTCGTCTTGGCCGTCGATGACCTTGATTTCCATGCCGAGCTCCTGGCGCACGCGGGCGGCAATGGCCGCGCCGTTGGCCGCCGAGCGCATGGCCGAGGTGGCGCACACAAGGTAATGGGCCACGTCGTGCACTTCCATCAGCAGGCGCAGCGAGTGCAGGAACTTGACGAATTTCTCTTCCTTGGCGGGCGAAATCTCGCCGCTGGCAAACACGTCTTCGCCCAGCCGCATCGGAAATCGCACGTACTCGACGCGCTTGAGACGGTAGCGCCCTTCGTAATACAGCACGGCCGATATCTGACAACGAACGGCGTTGGACCCAATATCAATGGCGGCGAGCTTGCGAAGGGGAAAATTCATGCAGGAATGGGGGAGTGAGGAAACCCCAAAGGTAAGCCGATTGGCGGGGCTTTGGGAAGTAGGTTTGGGGGTTTGGGCAACTGCCTAGCCAATAAGTATTTGAACGTCATGCTGAGCGCAGCCGAAGCATCTCGCGTGTGGCAGTAACCCAATCAATTGAATTACTGCCACACGCGAGATGCTTCAGCTGCGCTCAGCATGACGTTCTTTCAACCTGCTGCGTTTACTCAAAACACCTCGCCCAGGTTCAGGCTGAGGCCGTGCGAGCCGTCGGCCCCGAAGCCGTAGTCGACGGCCAGGTTGGTGTTGGACACCTTGTTGAGCCGTAGGCGCAGGCCGGCACCGGCGGCGGGCATGACGCGCTCGAAGCGGCGGCTTTCCTGCTCGGTCACGCTCTGGGCGTTGGCGAAGACCACGCCGCCCAGCAAATGGTTGCGGGTGATGCCGTAGCGGTACTCGACTTCGCCATAGAGCAGGTCATCGCCCCGAAAGCGGCCCTGGATGAAGCCGCGGCCGGTGTTGCTGTAGGTGTCCCAGCCGGTGCTGGGCAGGTCGAGGAAGGGCGGGTTGCCGGCAATGGTGACGGCGTTATAAGACCAGAAAGCCAGAATATTGGCGGAATGCGCCGACGGATGCAGGTAAGTGCGCGCATCGATGAGCAGCATTTCGGAGGCGGTGGTGCTGCCCAGGGCTTTCAGGTTGGTGCGCAGCTGGGTGCTGAGGTAGCGGCCGCCCTGCGGGTTGATGGCGTTGGCGCGGCTATCGTGCAACAGCGCCAGCACCGGGCCGGATGATACGGATGTGCCCTCGACCCCGAAACGGTAGCGCGAAATCCGGCTCACTTCGCGGAAGTTATTGCGGCTCACGATGTCCCAGTGATAGTCGAGCTGGTAGCCCAGGCCTGCGTACCAGGCGGGCGCCACGCGCCGCAGCGCGCTTTCGTAGATGCGCAGGTAATCGTAGTTCATGCTCACCACGCGGTCGGTGGTGCTGGTGTACATGCCCAGGCCGTAGGTGCTTTGCGGGTAGCGCATCAGTCGCCAGTCGCCTACGAAGTACCAGCGGTTGTCGGGCAGCCAGATGGATGAGGTGGCGGTGAGAATAAGCTGGTCGTGGGCGGTGTAGGCCGCCCCGGCCAGCACCGTTGACACGTTGGCGCCCGGTCGGGCAAAAGCCAGGCTGAAGGCCAGTTGCGCAATGCCGCCGGTTTGCTGGGTGTAGCCGAGCACGGGGACTACCAACAGCGCCTTCTGGCCGTGCTGCATGGAAAGCGAATCGTGAGGGGCCAGCTGCGGGAAGGCCAGCCGGGCCACGTCCACTACATCGGCCGAAGGCGGTAGGGGCGGAGCATCCTGGGCACGGGCGGGACGCGCGACGCTCAGTCCAAATACGAGGACCGCAACAAACCACTGCCAGGCCCGGTGGCGGTAGCGGGGCTTTCCCGAAAAAATGGAGTTGTTCAAGGCAAGAAGGCCGCGGGCTATTGCCGCCCGGCGGAGCGGCTTATAGACAACCCAGCCGGCTAAAAGTTAACGCCCGCCCCTGAATAAAGGAGCGGGCGTTTGATGCGGTGGTAGAAAGGGCCGGCTATTTATCAATCCGGAAACCCAGCCCAAACTGTATCAACGTGCTTTCAACCGACTTCTGGTAGGAGATGGCGAAGGCCAGGGTTTCGGCCACCGGCGCGATGTAGACACCGCCGCCGTACCCCGTGTGCCAGCCGCCGGGCGAGGCGCCCTGGTAGTACACGCGGCCCTGGTCGTAGAAGCCGAACACACCGTAGTAGAAGGGCAGGAAGCCATTTTTGACCTGGCCTAAGGCCAGGCGCAGTTCTGTGTTGTAGTACAGGCTGGCGTCGCCGCTGAAGCGGTTGCGGTAGTAGCCGCGCAGGCCCTCGCGCAGGCCCAGCGAGGCGAATTTGTAAAACGGAATGTCGGCGTCGGGGCCGTAGTTTTTGGCGCCGCCGCCTTTGAGCACCAGCGTGACGGGAATACCGATTTTGGCCGTGCCGTAGTATTCGGCAAAGCCTTGGGTGAGGCCGAAGGTGCGCTCGGCGCCCGACAGCTGGCGGTAGGTGTCGTGCTGGGCGCGCAGGCGCACGCCGCGGCGGGCAAAGGCCTGACGGTCGCGTAGGTCGAGGTCGAACACCCCATTGATACCGAGCAGGTTCTGGGTGCTGCTGTTGGGGCGAATGTCCGAAGCGCCGGGCGTTTGGTTGAGCACGCCGAGGTAGCTGTCGTTGGCAAAGTCGGTGACGTAGTATTCAAACGTCGGCCCCACCCGCAGCACGCTGCGTTGCAGAAACACCCGCTCCAGGAAGCCATTCAGGGTGACGCCGCGGTAGCGGGCGCGGTAGAATTTCACGTCGTACTTGTCCTGGTCGAGGGGCGTGTTGTTGCCCAGGCCGAAGAAGTTGTAGAACGGGAAATAACTGCCGTAGCTGGCTGCCGCGCCCGCGTCGATTTTGCCGATGGCGTAGCGGTGGCGGGTGCTGAGCGTGAGCTGGCGCTGGCCGCCGGTGCTCACCTCCCCGAGGATGGAATACTGGTTCTTGAAGCCCGGCTTGCGGAAGCCCTGGGTGAGGAAGGTGATGCCCGCGCTGGCCGTGAAACCGTCGTTGCGGTTGTAGCCCAGGCCGATGGTGGGGCGGTAGGAGTTGAATTCGAACTGCTCGCGGTCGTAGGCATTCACGCCGGGGCGGGTGCTGGTGTGGTTGTCCGATTCCGGGCCGAGCTGCAGGTCGGTATCGGGCACGTCGTACACTTTGGTAAGGGTGCGCAGGCCGGCAGCCGTGGAGTTGTCGGCAATCCTGTCCTTGCCGTCGCCGCCAATCACGCGCACCAGAATGCTGTGGCTGCCGCCGTCGCCCGTCACGGTGAATACGTCCCGGCCGCCGAGGCCGTAGAGGCAGACTTCGGCGGTTTCGTTGGGCTTGAAGGTGCGGTCGAACAGGGCCGTGCCTTTGGGGGCTTCGGTATCGCCGGCGCGGTCGAACATCTGCACGCGCACCTGGCCATCGGGCAGGCGGTTCACCTGGAACACTTCGCCCTTGTTCGAGCCTACCACATCCACACGGCGGGCCAGCAACAGGTAGTATTCGTCGATGGCCTTGGGCAGCTCCTGAATGCGGGCCTTGAGCTTGCGGTTGATGTCGTTGCCGGACTTATCCTGGATTTCGGGGGGTAGCTGGGCCGTAGCGCCATCGATGACGGCGGGCGTGATTTTGCCTTGCAGATACTTGGCGGTTTCCTGCCACTGCTCGCGGGTGAGGCTTTGCAGCAGGAACCTGTCGAGGTGGCGGGCAGGCCAGTTCAGGCTCTTCATGTCCCGAAACTCGGTGTTGAAGCCTTCGATGCTGGGCACGGCCCACTCGCGGTTGGCGAGGTAGGTAAGCAGGCCGTTCCACTGCGTGAAGCTCTGGTCGCGGTCGCGCGGGATGGGGCGGTAAAGTACGCCTCCATTGGCCTGCTTGTAGCCGGCCCATTTCCAGTTGTCTTCGTGCTTGCCGAAGTCGGCCACCAGCATGTCGAAGGCGCGGGCTCGGGCCAGGGCGGGGGCGTCCACGTGGTTGTCGTGGTCCTTATAGAGCTTGCGGAACAGGCCGAAGCTCCGCGTCACCTCATCGGAGTCGCCGAAGCCGGGCAGGTTCTTCTTGGGGTCTTTGGGCGAGTCTTCGAGGGTGCCGAGCAGGTTGGCGTAGTCGGCGCGGTAGGGGCCGAGCTGCTGGTTATCGGGTAGGCGGAACAGGCGCGGGCGGGCGTGCAGAATGTCCGTCTGGTCGAGCATGTAACTGATGGGCAGGTTCGAGTACGGGTTAGCCGTGGCCGTCACGTCGCGCAGAATATCCGAGGCAATGGAGTTGCGCAGCTCGGGCGGCAGAATCTTGGTCACGTCCTTATCAACGGAACGGAAAACGTACTCCGAGCTGTCGGCCGCGATGAGCTTGAGCGAAGTCGTCTGGCGCCCGCCGCCTTTGCCGGTAGGGCGCAGGCCGCCTTTCTCGGTGCCCAAATCCAGTGTCTTCACCGTCACCGGCTGCAGCCACGACGAACGGTAGATTTTGCCAATGAAGAAGTTTTTGCTCGCCGTAGGCTTGTATTCCGGGCCGGGCACCACCGTAGTGGTAGCCTGATAGGGGGCATCGGGCTTGGCCTCGGCTACCGTTTTGGTGGCGCCGGGGCAGTTGGTGATGAAAGGGTTGGCCGGAGCCTTTTGGTCGCCGCCATCGGCACAGGCCGAGCGGAAAAGCGTGCCGGTGTAGGCGTCCTTGGCCGCCTGGCCATTGTCATCGAAGGTGAAAATGTGGGTTTTCACCGTGCCATCGGCGAAGTATTCGAGGGTGGTGTAGCCCTCCTCGCTCTTGCTGTAGAGCGACTGGCCTTTAGCGCCCACATGCTCATCTTCCACAAAGCTGCCACTGACAATGTGGTAGTTGCCCTGGAAGGGCGTGAGCTGCAGGCTGTAGTCGTGCGCGGCGGCGTAAATCACGCCGGGGTTGCTTTGCAGGGTGTTCAGCAGCTCCTTGCGCAGCTCCTGGTAGCCGGGGCTGGCCAGGTCGCGCGGGGTGCCCACGTTCTGGCGGTAGGCCGCGTAGATGGTGCCGAACACGGGCGGGCTGAGGTGGCGCGACAGCGGCTCGTGGCCGCCGTAAACGCCGTTGCTCACCACCGGGTGGTGCCCCAGCAGCAGCACGTTCTTGTTCTTGGTGTCGTCTATCAGGTCCTGAATCTGCTCGCGGAATTCCTCTTTGGTGAGGGTCTTGCAGTCGCTGTCGGGCGCCTCGGGGCGGTCGAAGGGGTGGGTGAACCAGGGCGTGTTGATGGCCACGAGGCGCACCAGCGGGGCCACGTCGACCACCTCCGGGCCGGGGCAGCCGTTGGTAGGCACGAAGGCGTTCTGGCCGGGCAGCTGCTTCTCGATGTACTTTTCGAGGCGGCGCACGGCTTTGAGGCCATCGCGGCCGGAGTTGGCCCAGTCCTTATCGCCGGGCAGGAAGTAGATTTTGCCCTGAGGCAGACCCTTTACCAAGGCAATGAGCTGGTCGGCGCGGTCGCGCTCGGCCTGGGCCAAGGCGGTGTCGCCTTTAGCCACCAGGCCGGTATTGCCCACAATGTCGCCGAGGTGCACCACGGTGAAGGGGCCGGTTTGCTGCTCCAGCGTGGCGCGCAGCAGCTTGAGGCGGGCAGCGGGCAAGGTAGCCTGGGCGGTGTTGCCCAGCAGGAAAACGGTGTGGGCCGGGGGCGCGGTTTGGGCGGAAAGTGTACCAGCGGTGAGTCCGAGCGCGGCCAGCGCGGAGAGGAATTGTAGGCGCATAAAGAATGGATATGCACCGGAATACGCAGAACGCGGGGTAAAGTATGCGCCCTTGCTGCGGCGCGGCTAGTTTTCTGCCGCAGACGGGGCCACGCCGCGCCACCATCGCTGCCCCAACAGCAGCAACAAGCACGGCAGTCCGACCCAAATGGTCTCGCTGGCCAGCACCCGTAGCCCTTTAGTCCCAAAAAAGCCCCGGATGCTCAGCGGAGAAACTTTGATGGGACGCAGGGGAAAGAAATACCGCTCCAGGTGCCAGGGGCTGAAGAACGCCACACCCAGCCCGCCGGTCGTCAGCGCATCGAGCAGGCCGTGCGAGGCGGTGGCCAGAAACAGCAGCAGCGCCAGCCGCCCGACCGATGGGCGCTGTTGCGCCCGCACCAGCTGGGCGAATAAGGTGCCGACGGCCGCTACCACGGCAGCCGCCAGCAGCGAATGCGTGAGGCCCCGATGGCCCCAGAGGCTGTCGTAGGGCACACCCAGGCGGTAGCCAATGGAGTCGATGTCGGGCAAGGCGGCGCAAATGCCCGCCGCTACCCAGTAGGGCCAGTGGCGGCGCTGGGGGAGCAGGAGCTTGCCGAGGGTGACCCCGAGGGCGGCGTGGGCGAAGGCAGAAGCCATAGAGAAATTACCAGCGGCGGATGATGCCGTAGTGTTCGAGCAGCCACAGCGCCAGCACGACACCGGCAATGACGAGGGCTTTGGGCCAGAATTCGCGCCAGAAGCTGCGGTTGGGAGGAGGGTGCATCGGGGGGAGAGGGAGAAACGAAGGTAGCGTAAGCAACGAAAACGCCTGTCATCCTGAGCGCAGCGAAGGGCCTTATCACGTCAAAACGAAAGCTCGTCGAACGTGGTAAGGTCCTTCGCTGCGCTCAGGATGACAGGACGGGTCTAGGCTACCCGGCCAGCTCCCGCAGCACTTTGGGCACGCCAGTGCTGGCGGGCTCGGCGATGTAGCGCACGCCGCGGCGGCCGGCTTCGGGCTGGTGCGGGTCGATGACGAAGACGGGGCAGGTGGCGGGGGCGTAGTGCAGCAGGCCGGCGGCGGGGTACACCTGCAGGCTGGTGCCCACGATGAGCAGCACGTCGGCGGTGCTCACGGTTTCGGCGGCTTCTTCGATGGCGGGCACCATTTCGCCGAACCAGACGATGTGGGGGCGCAGCTGGGAGCCGTCGGGGGCGAGGTCGCCCACGTGGATGTCGCCTTCGCAGTGGTACACGGTGGCTTCGTCGGCCACCGAGCGCATCTCGTTCAGCATGCCGTGCAGGTGCAGCACGTCGGTGGAGCCGGCGCGCTCGTGCAGGTCGTCGACGTTCTGGGTGATAATGCTGACGCGCCAGTCGGGTTCTTCCTCGAAGCCGGCCAGGGCCAGGTGGGCGGCGTTGGGCTGCACGGTGCGGGCCTGGGCGCGGCGCTGGTTGTAAAAATCGAGCACCAGAGCCGGGTTACGCGCAAAACCTTCGGGCGAGGCTACGTCTTCGACGCGGTGGTCTTCCCAGAGGCCGTTGGTGTCGCGGAAGGTGCGGATGCCGGACTCGGCCGAGACGCCGGCGCCGGTGAGGACGACGAGGTGTTTCATTTGGTAGGGATTTGGGGTCTTAGTTGAACGATGCTTAAAGCACGTCATGCAGAGCGCAGCGAAGCATCTCGCGTGCAATAGTAACCCCTGACTATTGGATTGCTACCACACGCGAGATGCTTCGCTGCGCTCTGCATGACGCGCTATTTGTTCGGAGATACTGACCCCTACAGCGTCACTTCGCCATCCTCTTCGCCGTGCCAGAACTTGATGCGTTTGGCCTGCACGCGAATGAGCACGATGCCGGGCGTATCGATGCCGTCCTTGAACCAGCGTTTGAGCTCGGGCAGCCAGTGCTTTTCGAGGGTGGCCTTTTGGCGGATGAGGGTGGCGTTGCCGACGACGGACACGTACAAATAATCGGGACCCGAAAAGCCGAGGCTGACGTGCGGGTTTTCGGTAATATCGTTCACCGTGCGGGAGCCTTCGTAGGTGAAATAGTAGGAATTGCCGTCGTATTCCACGTCGCCGTTGTTGCTCATGGGGCGGGTGCTGAGCTGGCCGCGGCTGGTGTGAGTGGTGAGCATCGTGATGTCGAGATTCGCCATTTTGGCGGCGACGGCTTTGAGGGAGGTTTCGGCCATGAGGAGGGGAGTGGGAATGCGTGAGGTTGGCGTACGGCGGGCCGGGCGCGGTAGTTATCAACGGAGAAGGATTAGAACGTCATGCTTCAACTGCGCTCAGCATGACGTTCTTTTCAGGACGTTTTGTTTCCGAACAATGCGCTCAATCGAAAATGACCGTCTTGTTGCGGTTCACGAAGACGTGGCCGTCGAACACGAGGTTGAGGGAGCGGGCCAGCACGATTTTTTCCACGTCGCGGCCGGCCTGGGCCATGTCGCGGGCGCTCTGGGTGTGGTCGATGGGGATGACGCTTTGGGCGATGATGGGGCCCTGGTCGAGCTGCTCGTTGACGAAATGGGCGGTGGCCCCGATGATTTTCACGCCCCGCTCGTAGGCCTGGGCGTAGGGGTTGGCCCCCACGAAGGCGGGCAGAAACGAGTGGTGAATGTTGATGAGCCGGTTGGAGTAGTGGGCCACGAACTCCGACGACAAAATGCGCATGTATTTGGCCAGCACCACGAACTCAGGCCGGTACTGGGCCAGGGTGGCGAGCACGGCGGCTTCGTGGGCCTCGCGCGTGAGGCCCTGGTGCGAGATGCAATGGAAGGGAATGTCGAAGCGCCGGGCCAAGTCGCCGAGGACTTCGTGGTTGCTGACGACGGCCAGCACGCGGGCGTTGAGCTCGCCAAAGGCGTGGCGCACCAGCAGCTCGCTGAGGCAGTGGTGCTCCTTGGTGGCCATAAGCACGATGTCCTTGGGGCGGGTGTCGGAGAAGCGGATGCTGGCGCCGGCCGGCAGCAGGGCCTGCAATTCGGCGTGCAGCTGGGCGGGGTCGAAGTCGCCGGCAAACTCGGTGCGCATGAAAAACTGGCTGGTTTCGCGCTCCACGAATTCGCCGTTGCGCAGGATGTTGAGGCCGTGCCCGTAGAGCACGCCCGTGATTTTATAGACCAGCCCCGGCTCGTCGGGGCATTGAATGAGGAGGAATTGCGCCATGAAATAGGGAATTGCGGGAGGCGTAAATGTAGCCGCTGGCAGCGCAGGGCGTCTGGGCTGGCCGCAAAAAAAAAGCCGTTGCTTTCAAGCGCTACGCAAAACGCGCCGCCGCTCCCGTAACCGGAGCAGCGGCGCGTTTTGCGTAGCGCGATGGAGCGCGGACTATGTAGTCCGTGACCCAGAACGATGGATGAACGATATCCGTACGGCGCGGGGCCGCGGACTACAAAGTCCGCGCTACAGGTGGGAAGGCCCTCAATGATTAATCGGGCACTCAATCAGTAAAAACCGCGTGCCGGCAGCGGCTTCGATGCTCACGCTGTCGGTTTCCCAGATGCCGAGGCTGTCGCGGGTGTTTACTTCCTGGCTGGCCACCGTGACGCTGCCGCTGATGACGAACAGAAACAGCAGCTTATTCAGCGGCTTGAAGGTGTAATCGACGGTTTGGGCTTCGGTATAGTAGCCGAGGGAGAGCTTGGCGTTCTGGTTTATCCAGCAGTGGGCCTGGCCTTCTTCGTTGCTTACGATGGTGGTGAGCTGGTTCTCGCGCTTCGCCTCCGGGAACTGGCGGCGCTGGTAGCGCGGGCCCACGTTCTGGAGCTTGGGCTCAATCCAGATTTGCAGGAAATTCACGTCGGTGTCGCCCACGTTGTGCTCTTCGTGGCGCAGGCCCGAGCCGGCGCTCATGATTTGCACCCAGTCCTGGTGCACCACTTCGGTATAGCCGAGGGTGTCCTTGTGGTTTATACTGCCGGCCAGCATCACCGAGATGATTTCCATGTTGGCGTGGCCGTGGATGCCGAAGCCACCGCCGGGCTGCACCACGTCGTCGTTGAACACGCGGAGCAGGCCGAAGCCCGTGCGCTCGGGGTCGGGGTAGGGCCCGAAGCTGAGCGAAAGGTGACTTTTCAGCCAGCCAATGTCTTTGATGCCGCGGTCGGCGGCGCGGGTGAGGCGGGTTTTCATTGAGCGGCGGGCAGTTCGTTCTGGAAGGCAAACTCGGCCACCGGCTTGCGGCTGCGGGCTGATTTTTCACGGCTCAGGAAGGGCTCTTCGAGCTGCTCGGCTTCGCCGATGTAGCCCAGGGCCATCACCACGGCCGGCGTCAGGTTGTCGGGCAGGTTGAAATCGCGGCGGGTTTTGTCGCGGTCGAAGCCGCCCATGAGGTGGCCGTAGAGGCCCAGCGCAGTGGCTTCGAGCATGAGGGTGGCGTTGGCGGCGCCCAGGTCGTGCATGGCCGCGCCGTTGGGCTGGCCGTCGGCGTTGGCGGTTTGGGCCAGGGCGATGATGAGCACGGGCGCATTTTTAGCCCAGGGCTGGTTGCCGGGCACCAGGCAATCGAGGATTTTCTGGAAGGCGGCGGTGTCGGCCTTGTGGGCGTAGATGTACTGCCAGGGCTGCAAATTCATGGCGCTGAAGGCCCAGGAGGCGGCTTCAAACACCTGGTTCAGCTTTTCGGGCTCCACGGGCTGGGCCGCGAAGGAGCGCGGGCTCCAGCGGTTGCGGATGAGTTCGTGAACGGGGTAGGTAGTGGCAGCGGGTTTCATAAGGTTGGGTTGGCTTTAGTACAGTTTAAGAATGTCTTTAGAATGTCATGCAGAGCGTAGCGAAGCATCTTTACCTCAATACTAATCCTGATGATTGAATTGCATTGTGCGGTAAAGATGCTTCGCTGCGCTCTGCATGACCGTTCTTTCTATTCGATATGCCAGTTAAAATTCCATCGGTACTTCCATCAGCAGCAGCTCGGCGTTGCTGTCGGCGCTGATGGCTAGCTTGTCAGTTTCCCAGATGCCGAAACCGTCGCGCCGGTGCAGGGCCTGGCCGTTGATGGTTACGTCGCCTTCCAGCACGAAGGCGTAGACGCCGTTGCCGGCTTTTTTTATGACGTAATCCGTCGTGAAGCCCTTATCCAAGTTGCCGATGTGGAACCAGGCATCCTGGTTGATGTGCGGGTTGGTGCCCTCGCCGGCGGGCGACACCACTTGCAGCAGCTGGTTGTGGCGAGCTTCCGGGGCGAAGGTTTCCTGGCCGTAGTTGGGCTTGATGCCGCGCTCCTTCGGGAATACCCAGATTTGCAGGAATTTCACTTCCTGCTTTGGGTTGTGGTTCTTTTCGGAGTGGGCTACGCCGGTGCCGGCGCTCATCACCTGCACGTCGTGCTGGCGGATGACGGTTTTGTTGCCCATCGAATCCTGGTGCTCCAAATCACCTGACAGCGGGATGGAGATAATCTCCATATTGTCGTGCGGGTGCTTGCCGAAGCCCATGCCGCCGGCCACGGTGTCGTCGTTCAGCACGCGCAGGGCGCCGAAGTGCACGCGCTCGGGGTTATTGTAGCCGGCGAAGCTGAAGGTGTGAAAGGAATTGAGCCAGCCGTGGTTGGCGTGGCCGCGGGTATTGGCGAGGTGCAGAACGGTGCGGGCCATGATAGGGGCGGTAATTAGAAGCGTTGGCAATACAAATGTAGGTACATTTGATGTATATACATCATTGACCGCTGAAAAGTTTTCGGACTGCTATTATTTCCCCGTAAGTGGGAGCAGGGCAGCCAGCCGGTACCTTTGCCCGACAGTATTTCATTGCTTCCGCATTCATGATTCGTACGGTCATCTTCGACATGGACGGCGTCATCATCGACACCGAACCGCTCCATCACCACGCTTTTTTCGCAGAGTTTGCCGAACTGGGCATTGCCGTTTCAGATGCCGAGTATGCCACCTTTCTGGGCAAGTCGACGCGCAACGTGTTTCAGCGGCTCAAGCAGCAATACGGCCTAACCCAGGATGTTGAAGCTATGGTAGACCGCAAGCGCGAGCTATTCAATAAGGCCTTCGACGAAGACGCGAACCTTGACCTGCTGCCCGGTGTGCGCCACCTGATTGAGGACCTGCGCCGCCACGACATTCAATTGGTCGTGGCATCGTCGGCCTCGAAAGCCACCATCGCGCGGGTGTTCGACCGATTTGGCCTGGGCGATTACTTCGCCTACCGCGTCAGCGGGGAGGATTTTGCCGAATCCAAGCCCCACCCGGCCATTTTCCTGCGCGCCGCTGAGCTCGCTCGCACTCCCGTCGCCAATTGCATCGTCATCGAAGATGCGGCCAATGGCGTGGCCGCCGCCAAAGCAGCCGGCATCTACTGCATCGGCTACGCCAGCCCGCATTCCGAAGGCCAGAACCTGCACCAGGCCGACCGCATTATTCGCAGTTTTGATGAGTTGAGTGCGGTGAGTATTGAAGCTATTGAGCCGAGATAATTAGCACCGTTGAACGGCGTAGGGGCGGGGCTTGCCCCCGCCCGGGCGGTCGTACTGTTCAACGAATTCTCTCAACGATGCGAACAGGCGGGCAGGGGCAAGCCCTGCCCCTACATCTGATTACTCAAACCGTTTCAGTTCTTCGCGGGCAAACGTCCACTCCGGTGTGTCAAACTCCGCCTCAGCCGGTCCGGGCACCTCAAACCACGCCCCGAGCCCGGGCGCATCCACGTTGCGCAGCACGTGGATGCTCTGCGCCGGCATGTAGCTTTGGGCCAGCAGCACGTATTTCTGGTGCGAGGCCGGGTTTTCGGCTACATCCACCACCAGCACCGCGTGGCCAGGCGCGCCGCCGTGGATGAGCACGTCGCCGGGCTGCACCTGCGGCAGCGGCACGGGCCTCAGCTCCCGGCTCAGCGATTTGGTGCCCGCGTAGCCGAATGTGGGCACGAGGTAGCGGGCCAGCGCCGCGTGGGTAGGCGCTTCGGCCGGCCGGGTGGCGGGCAGCACTTCCTCATTCACCACCCGAAAGGTGCGGCCGGCCACGAAATCCGAAAACCAGAAATCATAGCCCGTGGTGAGGTGAAAGTGCACCTTGTTCGGGTCGTGGCTGAACACGTACTCGGCCCGCAGCCGAATCACGGCGTCGGCGCACTGCTGCAAGTCCTGGGGCGGCACGTCGATGTCAACCACGGCGGCCACCACGTTTTGCGGGGTTTTCAGCTGGCCGTTGTAAAGGCGGGCCTTGGTGCCGGCCGGTTTCAGGGGCAGCCAGCGCAGCCACTCGCCCCAGGAGCCCTGCGCCACCGCCACGCGCCGGCTGCCCGCTGGCGCGGGAAAACGGGCGGCCAGGCTTTGCTCCGCCGCGCCGGGCCGCGCCTGCCAGGCATAAACCGCGCCCGACGGCCGAGATGGCCCGGTTTCGGCGCTCGGATTATTGAAGCTGCAACAGGCGGCACTTAGCCACATAAGTGGGGGGAGACAACACATAACGTCCGGCAAAAGAAAAAGCCCGCAATTTGCGGGCTCTTTCCTGGCAATTCCAACGCGGTAGCGCCGCTGATTATTTTGCTTTGGCCGTCGTCTTTTTCGCCGCGGCGGTTTTGGTAGACGGTTTCTTGGCCGCCGAAGCTTTAGCCGCGGGCTTTTTCGCTGCTGGTTTCTTGGCGGTAGCGGTTTTGGCAGCCTTTTTAGCCGGCGCGTCCGAGTCCTTTTCCTCCTTAGTTGGGGCAGCTTTCTTGCCGAAACGGCCGCCCTTGGGCTTATCAGGCGTGGCGTCGGCCAGCTCAATGCAGCGCTCCAGGGTCAGCTCCGTGGGCTCTTCGCCTTTGGGGATTTTTACATTCTTCTTGCCCGCCACGATGTAGGGACCGAAGCGGCCGTTCAACACCTGGATGTCGGGGTTTTCTGGGAAGGCTTTGATGAGGCGCTCGGCGTCGGCCTTGCGCTTGCCCTCAATCAGGGCCACCGCCTCTTCGGCCGTGATGGTGTGCGGGTCCTGCTCCTTGGTGAGGGAGTAGAATTTGCTGTCGTGGCGCACGTAGGGGCCAAAGCGGCCGAGGTTGGCCGTCATGGCTTTGTCTTCGAACTCGCCCACGTTGCGCGGCAGCTTGAACAGCTCCAGCGCGTCTTCCAAGGTGATGCTTTCGATGAACTGGCCCTTGCGCAGATTGGCGTAGGCAGGCTTGGTTTCGCCCTCAGTGTCGCCCAGGGCCACGTAGGGGCCGTATTTGCCCAGGCGGGCCGAGATGCGCTCACCGGTTTCGGGGTGCACGCCCAGCTCGCGGGTGGCACCCACGGTGCTGCGGTCGATGTCCTGCCCGGCCTCGATGGTCGCGTGGAACTTGCCGTAGAAGCCGGTCAGCATCTGCGTCCAGTTCTCGTGGCCGTTGGCAATCTGGTCGAACTCATCTTCCACCTTGGCCGTGAACTGATAGTCCACAATCACCGGGAAGTGGGCCACCAGAAAGTCGTTCACCACCATGGCCGTATCGGTCGGGAAAAGCTTGGCTTTCTCCGCGCCGTAGTTCTCGGTTTTTACCTCGGTGTTCACTGTGCCGCCGTCCAGCGTCAGCACATGGAATTTGCGCTCCTTGCCTTCGCGCGAGTCCTTTTCCACGTAGCCGCGCTTCTGCACGGTGCTGATGGTGGGGGCGTAAGTTGAAGGTCGACCGATGCCCATTTCCTCCAGCTTTTTCACCAGTGAAGCCTCGGTGTAGCGGGCGGGCGGCGACGAGAAACGCTCCGTTGCGCTCAGGCGCTGCAACGGCAGGGCCTGCCCCACGCTCAGCGGCGGCAGGCCGCGCGAGAAGCTGCTTTCGCCGTTGCTGGCGTCTTCTTCTTCCTCCTCGTCCTTGCTTTCGGCATACACTTTCAGGAAGCCCTCGAAGGTGATGACCTCGCCGCTGGCCGTGAGCGTCACGCCCGGCTGGGTGCTGATGCCGATAACGGCTGTGGTGCGCTCAATCACTGCCTCTGCCATCTGCGAAGCCATGGCCCGCTTGCGGATGAGGTCGTACAGGCGCTGCTCCGAGGCATCCGAGCCGGCTTTCACGGCGCTGAAATCGGTGGGGCGAATGGCTTCGTGGGCCTCCTGGGCCGAGGCCGACTTGGTTTTGAAGGTGCGAATCTGGTGGTACTCGGCGCCGTAGGAAGCCGTAATGGCTGCCTGCGCGCCCGCTAGCGCCTCCTGGCTTAGGTTCACCGAATCCGTCCGCATGTAGCTGATTTTACCGGCTTCGTACAGCTTCTGGGCCACGCTCATCGTCTGCGCCACCGAGAATCCAAGCTTGCGCGAGGCCTCCTGCTGTAGCGTGGACGTTGTAAACGGGGCGGCCGGGCTGCGCTTGCCGGGCTTCTTGTCGAGGCTTTCAATCTGATAGGAAGCGCCCACACAACGCTCCAGAAAGGCTTCGGCTTCCTCACGCGTTTTGTAGCGGGTGGGCAGTTCGGCTTCCAGCACGGCGCCGCGGCCGGCATCGAAGCGGGCCACAATGCGGTAAGCGCTGGCCCGCAGGAAGCTGGCTACCTCGCGCTCGCGCTCTACCACCAGCCGCACGGCCACGCTCTGCACGCGGCCGGCACTGAGGCCGGGCTTCACCTTTTTCCAGAGTACGGGGCTTAGCTCAAAGCCCACGAGGCGGTCGAGCACGCGCCGGGCCTGCTGGGCATTCACTAAGTCCTGGTTCACCGTGCGCGGGTCGGCAATGGCGGCCAGAATGGCGTTTTTGGTGATTTCGCGGAATACGATGCGCTTGGTTTTGGTTTCCGGCAGGTTCAGCGTTTCGGCCAAGTGCCACGAAATGGCCTCGCCTTCGCGGTCATCGTCACTTGCCAACCACACGGTTTCGGCTTCCTTCGAAAGTTTTTTTAGCTGCGCGATGAGCTCGCGCTTATCGGCCGAAACAACATAAGTAGGCTTGAAACCATTGGCGATATCGATGGCGTTGTTGTCCTTGGGCAGGTCGCGGACGTGCCCGTAGCTCGAGCGCACCACAAAGTCCTGACCGAGGTAGCCCTCGATGGTTTTGGCTTTGGCGGGCGATTCGACGATTACTAAATTCTTGACCATGTGGGCGGGGAGAGGTTGCGGCCGGCTAGTAGTGGCGGGAAGTTGTGAAACGGCCCGCCGCCGCGAAAAGTTGAAAGCGGCCGCAAAGATGTCGGAATATTCCTGCCAACCACGCAACCCGATTCCATAAAGCCCGTTTGGGCCGGCATCCACCGACCCGGCCTAACAAGGCCAATTGTTCCTTTTTTCGTTACCGCCCGGCCCGGCCCGGGCGGCGCTTATCTTTGGTTGTTCGCGGCCCAACGCCGTACTTCGTCCCCCCAATCTGCCCCCATCCCCCCCGCCCGATACGTTCCTTCTTATATGGCATCTCCCAAGACTACGCAATCCAAGGCCCGCCCGGCTGCTGCGCCGGCTAATTCGTCGGTGCCTTCGGCCGACATGCCGGATTCCGGCGCCGTATCGGCCCTCGATGTGGTGCGGACCAATAACGACCTGACCCGCAAGCGCGGCGGCGAGCGCGGCTCGATTGATACCCAGGACCCGGGCTACGTCAACGACCAGCTCAACCGCGTGCTCTACGCCCTCGATGCCTTTAAGAAAGGCGACGTATCCGTACGCCTCACCAAGCAGAACGACGACATTTTCGCCGAAATCGCGGAGGCATACAACTCGATGGTGGACATGATTGCCGGGGTAGGGGGCGAGGTGTCGCGCATCTCGAAAGTGGCCGGGGTAGAAGGCAACCTGAAAGCCCGCGCCTCGTCGGACGGCGCGGCGGGCTTCTGGCGCGACATGGTGAACAACATCAACGGTCTCGTTGACAGCATCGCCGTACCGGTACTCGAAGTAGGCAAGGTACTGAAGAACATCAGCCGCGGCAATCTGGATGAAAGCTTCCAGATTCCGGTGTCGGGTGACTTCAAGCTGATGGCCGAAACCATCAACAAAACCATTGACAACCTGAACGTTTTCGCCAGCGAGGTAACCCGCGTGGCGCAGGAAGTAGGCACCGAAGGCAAACTCGGCGGCCAGGCCAGCGTGCCCAACGTGGGCGGCATCTGGAAGGACCTGACCGACAACGTGAACAACATGGCCTCGAACCTCACCGTGCAGGTACGGGACATTGCCAACGTAGCCACGGCCGTAGCCAAAGGCGACCTTTCGCAGAAAATTACGGTTGACGTAAAAGGCGAGTTCCTGCAGCTGAAGCAGAACCTGAACCAGATGGTGGACTCGCTGAACCTGTTCGCCGGCGAAGTAACCCGCGTGGCCCAGGAAGTAGGCACCGAGGGCAAGCTCGGCGGTCAGGCCTCTGTACCCAACGTGGCCGGCGTGTGGAAGGAGCTGACTGACAACGTAAATAATATGGCCAGCAACCTGACGAGTCAGGTGCGGGACATTGCCAACGTAGCCACCGCCGTAGCTAAAGGCGACCTGAGCCAGAAAGTAACTGTCGATGTAAAAGGCGAGCTGCTCCAGTTGAAGCAGAACCTGAACCAGATGGTGGACTCGCTGAACCTGTTTGCCGGCGAGGTAACCCGCGTGGCGCAGGAAGTAGGTACCGAGGGTAAACTCGGCGGCCAGGCCGTGGTACCGAACGTCGCTGGTGTCTGGAAAGACCTCACCGACAACGTAAACTACATGGCCAGCAACCTGACCTCGCAGGTACGGGACATTGCCAACGTGGCCACGGCCGTAGCCAAAGGCGACCTGACCCAGACGGTGACAGTCGATGTAAAAGGCGAATTCCTGCAGCTGAAGGAAAACCTGAATCAAATGGTGGCCTCGCTGAACCTGTTCGCTGGTGAAGTAACCCGCGTAGCGCAGGAAGTAGGCACCGAAGGCAAGCTCGGCGGCCAGGCATCGGTGCCCAACGTGGCCGGTGTGTGGAAGGCGCTGACCGACAACGTAAACGACATGGCCTCGGCTCTCACCTCGCAGGTACGCGACATTGCCAACGTGGCAACGGCCGTAGCCCGCGGCGACCTGAGCCAGAAGATGACGGTGAACGTGAAGGGCGAAATCCTGGAGCTGAAGAACATCCTCAACCAGATGGTAGACTCGCTCAACATCTTCGGCGACGAGGTAACCCGCGTGGCCCGCGAAGTAGGTACCGAAGGCAAACTCGGCGGCCAGGCCGTAGTGCCCCGCGTCGGTGGCACCTGGAAGGAACTGACGGACAACGTAAACACGATGGCCAGCAACCTGACGAGTCAGGTGCGCGACATTGCCAACGTGGCCACCGCCGTATCGAAAGGCGACTTGTCGCAGAAAATCACGGTTGACGTAAAAGGCGAGCTGCTCGACCTGAAGGACAACCTGAACCAGATGGTGGACTCGCTCAACATCTTCGCCGGCGAGGTAACCCGCGTGGCGCGCGAAGTGGGCACCGAAGGGATTCTGGGCGGCCAGGCCAACGTACCCAAAGTATCGGGCACTTGGAAAGACCTCACGGACAACGTGAACACGATGGCCAGCAACCTGACCTCGCAGATGCGGGACATTGCTAACGTAGCCACCGCCGTAGCTAAAGGTGACCTTTCGCAGAAAATCACGGTGAACGTGCGCGGCGAGCTGTTGCAGTTGAAGGAAAACCTCAACGAAATGGTGGACTCGCTCAACATCTTCGGCGACGAAGTAACCCGCGTGGCCCGCGAAGTAGGTACCGAAGGCAAGCTCGGCGGCCAGGCCAAAGTGCCTAACGTGCGCGGTACCTGGAAAGACCTCACCGACAACGTAAACACGATGGCCAGCAACCTGACGAGTCAGGTACGAGACATTGCCAACGTGGCCACCGCCGTATCGCGCGGCGACCTGAGCCAGAAAGTGTCGGTAAACGTCAACGGCGAGCTGCTGGACCTGAAGGACAACCTGAACCAGATGGTGGACTCGCTCAACATCTTCGCCGGCGAGGTAACCCGCGTGGCCCAGGAAGTGGGCACCGAAGGTAAGCTCGGCGGCCAGGCCAGCGTGCCCAACGTTGCCGGCGTGTGGAAGGACCTCACCGACAACGTAAACTACATGGCGTCCAACCTCACCACGCAGGTGCGGGGACTGGTGAAAGTAGTAACCGCCGTATCGAAGGGTGACTTGACGCAGAAGCTGACCCTCGAAGCCAAAGGCGAAGTGGCCGACCTGGCCGACACCATCAACAGCATGGTGGACGACCTAAACCGCCTCGCGTCGGAAGTAAGCCGCGTGGCGAAAGTGGCCGGGGTAGAAGGCAAGCTTACCGAGCGCGCCACCGTGGGCGGCGTGTCGGGCTCCTGGAAAGAATTGGTGGACACGCTGAACCAGCTTATCGAAAGCATCGCCTCGCCGGTACTCGAAGTGAGCCGCGTGGTACGTGCCATCTCGGAAGGCGACCTGACCCAGCGCGTGGAAGTGCCCACCACCGGCGACATTCTCGCGATGTCGAACGCGCTTAACCTCGCCGTCGAAAACCTGAACGAGCTACTCGGTGAAATCAACGACTCGTCGCAGATTGTAGGGACTTCTTCGGAAGAAATGGCCGGCAAGGGCCAGGAAATGAGCCGGGTAACTGTCGATGTGGCCCTGGCCATGCAGCAGATGGCCGAAGGTGCCCAGAACCAAGCTCTCAAGACCGACCAGGCCTTCAAGCTGATTGAAGAAATCATGCAGGCTACCAAGGAAACGGCCAATAAGGCCGACGTGGTGAACAAATCGGCAATCTTGGGTGAGCAAACCTCGCAGCTCGGTCTGAAAACGGTGGCCGAGGTGGTGAAGAACATGGAGGAAATCTCCAGCGCGGCTTCGCAGACCTCGCGCACCATCGAAGTACTGAGCACGCGTTCGGGCGAAATCAGCAAGTCGCTGGGTGTGATTACCGACATTGCCTCGCAAACCAACCTGCTGGCTCTGAACGCCGCCATCGAAGCGGCCCGCGCCGGTGAGGCCGGCCGCGGCTTCGCCGTAGTAGCTGAGGAAATCCGCAAGCTGGCCGAGGGCTCCCGCAAGTCGGCCAACGAAATTGCCACGCTGGTAGAAGATGTTCGGAAGGACACCACCTCGGCCGCCACGGCTATTTCGACCATGGAAAACCGGGTATTGAAGGGCAAGAATGCCACCTTCGAAGCCAGCTCGGCCTTTAAGAACATTGCCACCAGCTCGGGCGAAACGCTGCGCACCTCGCGCGACATTCTCACGGCTACCGAGGTGCAGAAAGCCTCGATTGGCGACGTGGTGAAGTACGTGGAAGAAGTGGTAGCCATTGCCGAGCAGACGGCTACCGGCACCCAGCAAGTGGCCGGCACCGCCAAGCAGCTCTCCACGGCCATGCAGGAACTCACGACCAGCTCGCAGCGCCTCACCGACATTGCCGACGACCTGCAGGCCGGCCTCGAAACCTTCCAGCTCAGCTCCTACGAGCCCGAGCCGGAGCCCGAGCCGGAACCCGTACGTCGCGGTATGGGCTCGCGCGGTTACCGCCCCCGCGAAACCTACGCGGCCCCAGCCGCTCCCGCCGCCAATGGCATGGCTGCCCGCCGCACCAGCACCCGTACCGAAAATACCGCGGCTAATCAGGGTTCGACGGGGAACGGTTCGGCAAATGGCTACGGCGCGAATGATGGCGGTGGCATGCGGCGCCGCGTAATGCGGCAGGAAGAAGCCGCTGCCCAGGCCGCCCCGGCCGAGCGTCGGGTACGCGCGCCGCGCGCCGAAGCGTCGGCTTCTGCTGCCCCGGCTCGCTCCAATGCCCCTCGTGGGGCAGCGGCTCGTGCGGCCAGCCAGCCAGCGGCCTCGAATGGCAACGGGCAGGCCAAGGCTGCCCCGGCCAAAGCCAAGCCCGCGGCTGCTAAACCCAAAGCCAAATAATCAGGCCGCTCAACCAGCTGCCTTCTTACTCCCAATTACCTGACGCATGGCCCAGTCCGTTGCCGCAACATCCACCGCCAAACCCGAGCGTGCCAAACCGGCCGAACTGGTGCAGCTCATCGTATTCCGCCTTGGCGACGAGGACTACGGCATCCGCATCGAGCAGGTGAAGGAGGTGACCGTGACGCCCGAAGTGGCCCGGATGCCCAAAACGCCGCCTTTTATCAAAGGCATCGCCAACCTACGCGGCGACATCATCGCCATCATCGACTTGGAGGAACGGTTCCGGCTGCGCCCGGCCGGCCGCGAGCTGCCCGAGCGCAGCTACACCGTGGCCGTGGAAGCCGCCGACTACACCCTCGGCTTGGTGGTGCGCGAAGTGCCCCGTCCGTTCACGCTTCCTTTGAGCCAGATTGAGCCGGCCCCGGAATTCGTCCAGGATTCGAGCACCCGCGACAAGTACCTCGAAGGCATTGCCAAGCTGCCCGAAGGCGGTATTATTATCGTACTCGACATGCGCAAGCTGCTAACGCCCAGCGAAGTAATGAAGCTGCCCACGAAAACAACATCTTCGTAGGCCCCGGGCCGTACACAGGCGGCAGGCTGCTCCGGGCGGAGCGGCCGCATTCCCTTAAAAATTCTCACGTTACCCAATTCCATGAATAAGCGCATCCTCATCGTCGACGACTCTTTTTACATGCGCACGATGCTCAAGAACATGCTGACCGATGCCGGCTACGAAGTAGTAGGCGAGGCAGCCAATGGGGCGCAGGCCGTGGAAATGGCCGCTTCGACCAACCCCGACCTCATCACGCTCGACGTGATTCTGCCAGATAACACCGGCCTCGACGTGCTCAAGAGCCTCCGCCAGATTCAGCCCAGCGCCAAAGTGGTGATGTGCAGCGCCGTGGGCCAGGAGGTTATTGTAACCGAAGCCATCGAAAACGGGGCCTTGGCCTACATCGTGAAGCCCTTCTCGGAAGAGAAAGTGCTGGAAATCGTGGGCGCGGCGCTGCAAAACGACGCTGCTGAATCGGCCGCGTAAGGTGACGGGCCAACGCTTCGCTCTGGCTTGCCGGCCCGCCAATTCTGGCGGGTGGTGCCTGCGCGTAGTTAATGGTCAGGTAGATTTTTTACTTTCAATCGGCTTATGAAAACCCGCGACCAGGAATACCGCGAGATGTTCATGGCCGAGGCCCTGGAGTATTACGACTCCATGAGCCGGCACTTGAGCGAGCTGGAACGCAACACCGACGCCGGCCCGGCGCTAAACGAGCTGTTCCGCCTCATGCACAATCTCAAGGCCAACGCCCGGGCCATGGGGTTCACTGACCTCGGCGAAGTGGCCCACCACTTGGAAACGCTGTTTGGCCTGATTCGGGACAAGCAGCGCGAGTTTGGCGGTGCGCTGGCCAAGGTGGTTTTCACGGGCGTTGACGTGATGGGCACAATGATTCGGGCAATCGGGGCCAGCCAGCCCCTGCCCGATGCCACGGCCCTGCTTGATAACCTCGACCGCCTAGTGCGGGGCGAAGCCCCCATCATCGACGCCGAGGAAGAAGCCGAATCAGAAGAGGAAGCCGGCAAGAAAATGGAGCTGTCGGACCTGGTGTACATCCAGGTGAAGAAACTCGATAACCTGCTAAACCTCGTGGGCGAGCTGGTGATTGACCGTGACCGCGTGATGACCCTCGCGCAGGAGCTTGGCAACCCGGCGCTGCTGGCCACCGCCCAGCACCTGTTCCGCATTTCCGACGACCTGCAGTACAGCGTGATGGATGCCCGCCTGGTAGGTGTGGGGGTTCTGCTGAACAAATTCCCCCGTGTGGTGCGCGACGTGGCGACTGCCGAAAACAAAGAGGTTGAGCTGATTTTGAGCGGGCAGGATGTACAGATTGACCGCAACATCCTGCAAATCATCACCGACGCGCTGCTGCACCTTGTGCGCAACGCCGTCAGCCACGGTCTCGAAACGCCCGAGCAACGCCAGAAAGCCGGCAAGCCCGCCGTCGGCCACCTCACCCTCTCGGCCCTGACCGACCGCGAAGACGTACTCATTCAGGTGCGCGACGATGGCCGGGGCATCAACACCGAAGCCGTCCGCAAAAAGGCCGTGGAACGGGGCCTCGTAAGCGCCGCCGAAGCGCCGAAGCTCGATGAGCAGCAGGTATGGGCGCTGCTGTTTGAGCCCGGCTTTTCGATGGCCGAAAAAATTACCGACATCTCGGGCCGCGGCGTGGGCCTCGATGTGGTGAAGCTGGCGCTTGATTCGCTCGGTGGGCAGCTGCGCGTGGAATCGGAACTGGGCGTGGGCACTACGTTCACATTAGTACTACCGACCTCAATTGCCGTGAAAGGCGCTTTGTTGGTGGAAGTGGAGGACCGGCCCTACGCCGTGCCCCTCATGCACACCGATACGGTACTGGCGCTGCACCCGGGCCAGCTTTCGGTAGTTGGCGGGCTGCTTGTGACGCATTTTCAGGAGCAGGCGGTGCCTTTGGTACCACTGCGCCAACTGCTGTATGATGAGGGCGACGAACCGCTGCCCCTTGCTACCAAAGACAACCTGCACGGCACCCAGCAAGTGCTCGTCGTCAACTACAACAACCGCCGCCTGGGCCTAATCGTCGACCGATTTATCCGGCAGCAAAACATTGTCATCAAACCCCTTAGCAAGCCGCTGGATACCATCGATTTGTTTGGGGGCGTCACGCTGCTTGGCAGCGGGCAGGTGTGCCTGGTACTCGATGTGCCGGCGCTTACTCGCCTGTTCCTGGCCAAGCGCGCTTAACTTTCCTTTTCTTTCACATCAGTCCTCGCCGCTGCACTTCCCCTATTTTCGCCGTTATGGATTTATCGATGACCGAGTTAGAGCGTGATATAATCCGCGAGATTTTGAACATTGGCCTGGCTCGCGCCGCCGATTCGTTCGCCGTTATTGCCCAGGAGCGGGTATTGTTGGAAGTTCCCAGCATCGACCTGTTGATGAGCAACGACATCCTGTCGAAAGTGCGCGAGTACCAGTCGCGGCACGTCGCCATTCAGTCCGACATCCGCGGCGACTTCAACGGCACCACCCTGATGTTCTTCTCGGGCCAGCACGTGCAGCGCCTGTCGCGGGTCTGCCTGCGCATGCAAACTTCCGAAACCCTTGAAGTAAACGAGTTGCAGGAGTCGCTGCTGCTGGAAATCAGCAACATCATCACCGGCGCGCTCGTCACGCAATTGGCCAATATCCTCAAGGCCAATATCTACGGCGCGCCGCCCGTTGCGCCGCGCGGCGACATTGCCGAGTCGATGCAGAACCTCGTGCCTGAGCAGCAGCTCCAGCCGCTCATCTTCTCGGTTATCACGCAGTTCTCGGACCGTGACAACATGGTGGAGCTGCCGCTGATGCTGTTTTTCGACCGCGTGACGTTTGAGAAAATCCTCGAAATCATTCGCAGCTACGACTTCCTGGGCCGCCAGATGTCGGCGTAGGTCGACAATGGCCTGCACCTGAACGTCATGCTGAGCGTAGCCGAAGCATCTCTACCGCGCAAGTAACTTGATTACTGCAGCACGCGAGATGCTTCGGCTACGCTCAGCATGACGTTCTTTTTATTCCCTTCTAAACTACTTTGATTCTCCATTTTATGTCTAAAGCTGACGCCCTCGCCCAAAAAATTGCTTCCTTCGACCCCAACGCACCCGGCGAAGCCGAAGGCGGCCTGTTTGGCCTGCCTTTCACCGCCGACGAGGCCCAAGTAGTGGTAGTGCCCGTGCCGTGGGAAGTGACCGTGAGCTACCGGGCCGGCACCGCCCAGGGCCCGGCCGCCATCCACGAAGCCTCGCTGCAGGTCGACCTCTACGATTCCGACATTCCGCACGCCTGGAAGCTGGGCTTAGCCATGGATGAAGCCGATGCCACCATTGCTGCTGCCAGCCAGGAACTACGCCCACTGGCCGCCGAATACATCGGCTGGCTCGAAGAAGGCCGGCCCGAAGAAGGCCGCAAAAAGCATGAAGGCGTGCCCGCGCAGGTGACCACCGCTGGCCAGAAAATGATGCAGAGCCTGAAGGAGCGCACCGGCGCGCTGCTCGATGCCGGCAAGGGCGTGGTGCTGCTGGGCGGCGACCACAGCACGCCGCTGGGCTTCCTGCACGCACTGGCCGAGCGGCACGAGGAGTTCGCCATTCTGCAGTTCGACGCGCACTGCGACCTGCGGCCATCCTACGAGGGATTCCAGTACTCGCACGCCAGCATCATGCACAATGCCCTGGAACTGCCGCAGGTGAAGAAGCTGGTGCAGGTGGGCATCCGCGATTTCTGCCAGCAGGAGGCCGAGCTGATTGAGCATTCCAACGGCCGGGTGGCGCTGTTCAGCCAGCGCTTCCTAAGCGACGAGAAGTTTGCCAAGAAGTCGTGGAAGAAGGTCTGCGGTAAAATCATCGCCCAACTGCCTAAAAAAGTATACATCAGCTTCGACATTGATGGCCTCGACCCCAAACTGTGCCCCGGTACCGGCACGCCCGTGCCCGGCGGCTTGGAGTTTGAGGAAGCGACTTATCTGATTCGCGCCATCGTGCGCGAAGGCATCGAAATTATTGGCTGCGATTTGAATGAGGTAGCCCCAGGCGATACCGAGTGGAACGCCATAGTGGGCGCGCGCCTGCTCTACCAACTTTGCAACTGGATGGCCGTATCGCAAGGGCGGCTCACGGCGAAAGGCGTGCACGCCGAGTAAGCTTTTCTCACCCTCATTCCCTTCCTTCTCATGCTGAGCTTCATTCTCAAATTCATCCTGTCGGCCGTGCTGGTGTATGGCCTGAGCCTGATTCTGCCGGGCGTAACCCTGAGTGGCGTAGGCGGCGCGGCCATCCTCATCGTCGTGCTGGCCATTCTGAATGCCATTGTGAAGCCCATCCTGCAGATTCTGGGCCTGCCCATTACCATCCTCACGCTGGGCTTGTTTCTGCTGGTTATCAACGTCATCATCGTAAAGCTGGCCGACTACCTGATGAGCAGTTTCGACGTGCACGGTTTCCTGAACGCGCTGCTTTTCAGCCTCGCGCTGTCGGTGGTGAATGCCGTGGTTGATATGATTATCGACTAAATAGCCATTTCGCTAATGCATAAAAAAGGCCTCTCACGCACGTGAGAGGCCTTTTTCATGCCCGATAGATTCCTAAGCTGCGAGTTGCCGCTTACGCCACCGGCGCAGCCACCACCACGTCACCGGGGCCAGCAGCCAAAGCGGCCAGATGGCTACCAGACCGATAAACAGGCCCGTGAGCAGCGTCCAGCCGGTGTAGAATGACTCGACCACGCGGCTGGCAAACGATACTACCGGGGCTTCGGGCACCGGCTGCGGCAGCACCTGGTAACAGGCCAGCGAGATGGTAGAGTAGCCCACCTCGTCGTCGAGGGTTTTGAGGCGGCTTTCGGTGCTTTCGATTTCCTCGCGCACTTCGCCAATCTTGCCTTCAATTTCCAGGATTTCGCTGATTTTGCGGGCCCTGCCTAGCAAGTCAATGTAACGCTTCTCCACAGCACGCTTGGTGGCCAGGCGGGCGGCTACGTCGGCATGCTGAGCGGTTACGTCGTCGGTGGTGAGCTTCTTTTCCTCCACAGTACCCAAGCCGCCGAGGGCTGCCAACAGCGCATGGAAGCGGGCCGGCCGCACCCGAATGGTCATAAATTGCCGCCATTCGCCATCGGCCCGGGTTTCGGTAGCGGCGCTTAGGAAGCCCTCGTTGCGGCGCACGAGGCTGTCGAGGCTGGCGCTGGCGCGGGGCAGGCTGGGCACTTTCAGGCGCAGGTCGGCGTGGTAGATGAGCAGGCGGGAGGGCGCCACTACGCCGGTAGGAATGGGCAGCGGGGCCGCTACGCCGGGAGCTGCGGCATCTTCGGCGGCGTCATCGGGGGCACTGGGTGGGGGCGGGGCCATGCTGAGGGCTGCTGGTTCCGCCATCATCACGTTGTGAGCTACACCTTCTGTTTTGTGAGCTGCCTCGCTACAGCCACTCAATAGCGCCGCCAGCAGAAGCGCAAATCCCCCAATAGTTTTCATGGTAAATGAATATTTTGCTGTGCCGAATACGAAAGCCTGATGAGCAGCCAACGCAACATGCTTTCGAATTCATATAGCCATGCTGGAAAATAATGCGGCAGCTCTGGCATAGCCGCCACGTTGGCCAGGAGGATGGCTACGCGGGCAGCGACTGCCGCAAGCGCCAGCGGTGCAACGCCCAGGCCCCGAGCGCGGCCAGCAGCAAAGCCGGCCAGGCATAAACCAGTCCCACGGCCAGTTCCATCACCAAATTCCAACCCCAGCCAAAGGCCTGCCGAAAGCGCGGTGCAACCGGCGGTTCCGGAGTTGTAAGCTCGGTAGTGGGCAGCACCTGGTAGTAGCGTAAGGTGAGGGAAGCCCAGTTAGCACGGTTGCTGAATTGCTGGAGTTGCCCCTTCATTACTTCCGTTTCGACCCGCTGCCGACGGGCTTCGCCTTCAAGCCGGGTACGCTCGGCAGGCGTGCCGGCCTTTGTTAGCTGCTGGCGGGTCTGAGCTTCGGCGGCTTGCTGCGCGTCGAACTGGGCAGCGGCGGCCAGTGCGTCGGCCGTGATGTCGGCGGCAGCAATGTCCTTGGCTTCGATGTGGCCTAGCTTGCCGAGGGCCGACACCAGCGCCACAAATTGCCGGGGCGGTACTTGCAGCTTCATTTCCTGGCGGCGCTGGCCATCGGCGCGGGTTTCGTGCGCGGCGCCTAAGTAGGCCCCGTAGCGCTCCAGCAACTCGTTCACATGGTCGGTGGCTTTATCAAAGTCATTCACGGCCATTCGTAGCTCGGCCTGGTAGGCGACCGAATGGCCGGGCTGTGCTTTGGCGGTTGCAACGCTTTCGGTTGGTTGCTCTTCCGGGGCTGTTGGCGTTGCTACCGGGGTGGACGAAGCCACCGCTGTTGTGCCCGGAGCATGCTGTGCCTGGGCAGTTGGTGGGGCATCGGCAAAGGTTTCGTCGGATTTGGCTTGGCTGCACCCGGCCAGCCCCAGTCCGAGCAGGACGGGAATTATCAGGTATTTCATCGGAAATGGAGAGGGGAAAGCTGAATGAAAAAAGACTCAGCGGCGCAGCTGTCGCTTTATCCGAATTCCAGTTTTCGGTAACCCAACAACACAAAAAAGCAGCCCGACCGGTGAGGGTCGGGCTGCCGAAAAAACTGCGTTTGAATATCAGAAATGCCCTTTTCAGGTGCTGATAAAAAATTACAAGCGGCGAATGTCGGCCCCCAGCGCGTTTAGGCGCGTGTCGATGTTCTGGTAGCCGCGGTCAATCTGCTCCACGTTTTCGATGGTGCTTTTGCCTTCGGCCGACAGCGCGGCGATGAGCAGCGCCACCCCGGCCCGAATGTCAGGCGAGGTCATCGTGATGCCGCGCAGGCGGGTGCGCTGGTCGAGACCGATGACGGTGGCGCGGTGTGGGTCGCAGAGAATAACCTGTGCGCCCATGTCGATGAGCTTATCAACGAAGAACAGGCGCGACTCGAACATTTTCTGGTGAATTAGCACCGTGCCCTTGGCCTGGCAGGCCACCACCAGCACAATGCTCAGCAAATCGGGCGTGAAGCCGGGCCAGGTGTGGTCGCTCACCGTCAGGATGGAGCCGTCGAGGTAGGTGGCGATTTCGTAGTGCGGCTGGGCCGGAATGTGAATGTCGTCGCCCCGGAATTCCAGCTGAATGCCCAGCTTGCGGAAGGTGTCGGGGATGAGGCCGAGCTCCGGAATCTGGCAGTCCTTGATTGTGATTTCGGAACCCGTCATGGCCGCGAGGCCGATGAAAGAACCAATCTCAATCATGTCCGGCAGCATGCGGTGCTCGGTGCCGCCCAGCTTCTCCACGCCCACAATGGTGAGCAGGTTAGAGCCGATGCCCTGGATATTGGCGCCCATGCGCACCAGCATGCGGCACAGCTGCTGCAGGTAGGGCTCGCAGGCCGCGTTGTAAATCGTGGTAGTGCCCTCGGCCAGCACGGCGGCCATCAGGATGTTGGCGGTGCCGGTAACTGATGCCTCATCGAGCAGCATGTGGGTGCCCTGCAGCTTGCCGTCGACTTTGATGCGGTAGAAATCAGTGCCTTCGAGCGTGAGCTTGCCGCCCAGCTTTTCGAGGCCCAGAAAGTGCGTATCCATCGGCCGGCGGCCAATTTTGTCACCGCCCGGCTTGGGGAGCTGGCAGCGGCCGTAGCGCCCGAGCATGGGGCCGAGAATCATCACCGAGCCGCGCAGCGCGCCGGCCTGGGCCACGAATTCGGGCGTGTCCATGTAGTCGAGGTTCACATTCTCGGCCTGAAACATGTAGGTGTCGGTGGCCAGCTTGCCCACTTTTACGCCCATGTCGCGCAGCAGCTCAATGAGCTTATTCACGTCGCGGATATCCGGAATGTTGCTGATGGTAACGGGCTCCGGCGTCAACAATACCGCGCAGAGAATCTGGAGGGCTTCGTTTTTGGCGCCCTGGGGCGTGATTTCGCCGCGCAGGGGTTTGCCGCCGCGTACTTCAAATGCAGCCATATTTGATTGAGCTGTTAGCTACTAGCTGTTGGCTGTTAGCTATTAAAAAAAAGCAGCTGAATAAAGTCCGAAAGACCTTAGCTAATAGCCAACAGCTAGTAGCTAACAGCTAAAAAAACTACTGGGGCGGCTGCTGCGGTTCCTGGCTGCGGCCTTTCTTGCGCTTCTTACCGTTTTTGCCACCAAAGCCATTGCCCCGGTCGCGGTTGTCGCGGTCACGCTCCCGGTCGCGGCGGTCGCGGCCCTGGCCGTCGCGCTGCGTGGGTTGGGGCACGATGAACGGCTTGCTGCCCGCTGGTGCAGCCGGCATCTCAAACAGGTTTTCGCTGTCGACCAGCGCCGCATCGAGCTTAAGCTGGCCGCCCGACAGCTCGCCCATGTGGCGCAGAATGGTCACGTCCTTAGCATTTTCCTTGTTGTGCTGGCGGTAGAGGAATTTCATCGTGCGGCCAATCTGGATGGTGGCCTGCTCGCGTTCAGCGGCATCCTCAATGGTAATGGCTTTGGCGATGAGGGCTTCGATGGCCGCGCCGTAGGCCCGCAGCTTCGGTGCCGTGCGGGGGTAGGGCACGCGGCTGGGCTTCTCGGTGCGCACCGTGAGGCTGCGCAGGGCCACGGGCGCTTCCAAAGCAACGTCTTCGCCAGCCATGGCGTGCAGGTGGTTCCAGAGGCGGGTCTGAATTTCGGGCAAATCACGCAGCGCTGGCTGCAGGCGCAGCATCAGCTGCACAATGGCGGTAGCGCGCTTGGTGCGCTCGGCCACGTCCTCAATGTTCTTGAGGCCCTGAATGAGCTGGTAAGTGCTGTGCCCGTATTCGCGCACCAGCAGCTGCAGGTGGAAGGGCAGGGAATTAATATCGGTCATAAAAAGCAGGAGGGAGGCCGCCAGGGGCAGGGCTCAGGCCAAAGATACGGCGCAGGGGCTGTCGTGTGGTGCAGAAAAGCACGTCATGCTGAGCTTGTCGAAGCATCTCTACCGCGCAACTAATCTTAAAAGTTGCAACGTAGCGATAGAGATGCTTCGACAAGCTCAGCATGACGTTTCTAAATAAGCAAGCGTGAGCATGTGAGCCTAATGCACCCGCAGCTTGGCGAAGTTCAGCAGCAGTACTTTCTCGCCCACTTCTTCGAACTGAATGGTGGCTTTGGTGGTGCCCTGCTGGCTTTCGAGCGCGCTCACGGTGCCGAAGCCGAACTTGGCGTGCTCCACACGCTGGCCGGTTTGCAGCTTCGAGGTGTCGGAAGGAGCGAAGTCGGCCGGAGCCACGTATTTGGTGGCCTGCACTTTGCGTGGCGGCGTCGGAATTAGGTTCGAGCGGCGCTCGAACACGTGCTGGAACGGCGCGCCTTCGCCCGCGCCCGGCCCGGCGGCAAACTTGAAGTTGACGTACTGCGGGTCAATCTCATCCAGGAAACGGCTTTTTTCGCAGCTGCGCAGGTTGCCCCACTGGTAGCGCGAGGTAGCGTAGCTCAGCGTGAGCTTCTTCTCGGCCCGCGTGATGGCTACGTAGAACAGCCGGCGCTCCTCCTCCAAATCGGCCCGTGAGGTAATCATCATCTGGCTGGGAAACAGGTTTTCCTCCATGCCCACGATGTACACGTTGCGGAATTCCAGGCCTTTGGCCGAGTGAATCGTCATTAGCGTCACGGCCTCGCCTTCCTGGGCGGCGTCCTTCAGGTCGGAGTCCGTCACCAGCGCAATATCCTGCAGGAACGCGCCAAGGCTTTTGTCCTCCCGCTCGGGGTCGTCGACGTATTCCTTGATGCCGTTCAGCAATTCCTGAATGTTCTCGTAGCGCGACAGGCCTTCGATGCTTTTATCGGCATACAACTCCTCCAGCATGCCCGAGTTTTTGGCGATGAATTTGGCCGCTTCAAACGCGTCCTCCTTTTCGGCAATCACCATGTAGCTTTTGATTTTTTCGGCAAAGCCCACCACTGGGTTGCTCACGCGGGCCGGCATAAACTGGTCGGCGTTCGACACCACTTCCCACAGCGTATGGTTGGCCTCGTCAGCGGTGGTAATCAATTTGCTGATGGTCGTATCACCGATGCCGCGCTTGGGGTAATTAATTACCCGACGAATGGCCTGCTCGTCGTTTTGGTTGACCGTGAGGCGCAGATAAGCCACCAAATCCTTGATTTCCTTGCGCTGATAAAACGAGAGGCCGCCAACAATTTTGTATTTGATATTTAATTTCCGCAACGATTCTTCCATTGCGCGACTTTGCGCGTTGGTGCGGTAAAGAATAGCGAAATTGTCGTACGACAAATGCCCGTTCATCTTGTCTTCGAAGATGGAATTGGCAATTAATTTCCCCTCTTCGTTGTCGGAAGCGGCTTTCAGGACCTCAATCAGCGGGCCTTCCTCGTTTTCCGAAAATACGTCCTTGCGCAATTGCGCCTGGTTATTTTTAATCACCGAATTGGCGGCCCATACGATATTTTTCGTAGAGCGGTAATTCTGCTCCAATTTAAATACCTGCAATTCCGGATAATCCTTTTCGAAATTCAGAATATTGGAAATATCCGCGCCGCGGAAGGCGTAAATACTCTGCGCATCGTCGCCCACCACGCAAATATTCCGCTCCTTGGCCGCCAGCTTGCGGGTAATCAAATACTGCGAATAGTTGGTGTCCTGGTACTCGTCCACCATCACGTACTTAAACATATTCTGATACTTATTCAGAATATCGACGTGGTCGCGAAACAATACGTTGGTGTTGAACAACAGGTCGTCGAAATCCATTGCGCCAGCCTTGAGGCAGCGCTGGTAGTACTGCTGGTAGATGACCCCGATTTTGGGCCGCAGTGCCGCCTCATCGTCGGCTTTGATGCTCGGGTCGTTGAGGTATTGGTTGTGCGAGATGAGCTTGTTTTTGGCAGCTGAGATGCGACCGAGCACCAGGTTGGGCTTGTAGAGCTTGTCATCAAGCTCCAGCTCTTTCACAATCTGGCCAATCAGGGTTTTCGAGTCCTGCGTATCGTAGATGGTGAAGCTGCGCGGAAAGCCGATTTTGTCGGCCTCGGAACGTAGGATTTTGGCAAACACTGAGTGAAAGGTGCCCATCCAGAGGCTGCGGGCGGCGGGGCCAACCACTTTCTCCACGCGGGCGCGCATCTCCTTAGCGGCCTTGTTGGTGAAGGTGAGGGCGAGGATGTTGAACGGGTCGACGCCCTTTTCGAGCAGGTGGGCAATGCGGTAGGTGAGCACCCGGGTTTTGCCCGAGCCGGCGCCGGCGATAATCATGCACGGGCCATCGGTTTGCATCACCGCGGCGCCTTGCGACGGATTCAGGAGGGAAAGATAATCTAGTGCCATATGCGAAATAAGCCGCCTTTTGGGCGGGTCTACAAAGGTACGGAGCCCCAATGCAAAGCCTGTCGCCATTCAGCAGGGCTTATCTTTGCATTGGTTGCTGTAGGGTGCGGGGCTTGCCCCCGCCCGGCGTCTGCGCCACTATACAAGTCGTTCAACGACGGGCGGGGGCAAGCCCCGCACCCTACTCACAATGATTATTATCCAGGAAACGGTCATTTCCGACGACATCGCCGACCATTTTTTCGTTTGCAACCTCGAGGCCTGCAAGGGCGCCTGCTGCGTGGAGGGCGACCTCGGAGCGCCACTCGAAGAGCCCGAATTGAAGATTCTGGAGCAGGAATACGCCAATATTAAGCCCTTCCTCACCGAGGCCGGGCAGGCCGCTATCGAGGCCCAGGGCCTGTATATTAAGGATTGGGAAGGCGACTATAGCACTACGACCATAGATGATAAAGAGTGCGCCTACGCCCTCTACGACGAGCGTGGCATCCTGAAATGCGGCATCGAGCAGGCGTATCTGGCCGGGGCTACCACGTTCAAAAAGCCCATCAGCTGCCACTTGTATCCCATTCGCATCACGAAGTACGAAGGGTTTGATGCGCTGAACTACGACCGGTGGGGCATCTGCAACCCGGCCTGTTCGTTCGGCTCGACGCTGGGCGTGCGCATCTACCAGTTTCTCAAGGAGCCGCTGATTCGCAAGTACGGCGAGGGCTGGTACGGGCAGCTGGTGCAGGAAATTGAGAAGCCGTCGGCGGAAGGGAAGTAATAACAGCTGTCATCCTGAACGCAGTGAAGGACCTTATCACGCTAGAACGGCTTGTTCTGACGTGATAAGGTCCTTCACTGCGTTCAGGAGAAGCGCTTACGCCTCCGTCACCACGATTTTCTCGATTTCGTCGTTGGGCGTAATCTTGTCGATAACGTCCACGCCTTCGACTACTTTGCCGAATACGGTATGCACGCGGTCGAGGTGAGCGGTGTTCTGACGGTCGTGCACGATGAAGAACTGCGAGCCGCCGGTGTTTTTGCCGGCGTGGGCCATGCTCAGCGCGCCACGCTCGTGGTACTGGTTGCCGCCGCTGGTTTCGCAGTCGATTTTGTAGCCGGGGCCGCCGGTGCCGGGCATGCCCTTGGCGCCTTCGCGGGTATTGGGGCAGCCGCCCTGAATCACGAAATTCGGGATGACGCGGTGGAATTTCAGGCCGTCGTAGTAGCCTTTTTTGGCGAGGTCGGTGAAGTTCTTGACGGTGTTCGGAGCGTCCTGCTCGTAGAACTCAACTTTCATAACACCTTTTTTGGTGTGAATTTCGGCAGTTTTCATGAATCGCGGATTGTTAGCGGGTTAAACAGATTTTCGAATGCCAGTACGGCTTTCGGCGGGCGAAGGTAAGAATTTGACTGCCGTGCAAAACATCTGAAGCAGCTATTGGCTTCGTAAGCTCACAGCTGTAAGCGCATTTACGGCGCTAACTATTTTTCGCTTGCCTCGTTTCTCTTCTTTCAACCCCCTTACACCCGTTTCTTTCACCTTATCTGTTTCATGAAAAAATCTTTTGCTCCCCTGTTCGCTGCCTTTGCCACTACCGTGATGTTGGCTAGCTGCAACACCGAAACCACCAAAACGGAAACCGAAACCACCAGCACCGTCAACCCCGCCGATTCTATCGCCGCGGTGGCTGGCGACTCGGCCCGCATGGCCAAGCCCGAAGGCGTGATGGTGGACGGCGTGGCCATGACGGCCGACAAAGACATCGTGGACAATGCCATGGGCGCCAAAAGCGTGAGCACGCTGGTGGCCGCCGTGAAGCAGGCCGGCCTCGTTGAAACGCTGAAAGGCGCGGGCCCCTTCACCGTATTTGCCCCCACCAACGCTGCCTTCGACAAACTGCCCAAAGGCGCCGTAGCCGGCCTGATGGACCCCGCCAGCAAAGAGAACCTGAAAGGCGTGCTCACTTACCACGTCATCCCCGGCCGCCTCGTGGCCGCCGACCTGAAAGACGGCCAGGAGCTGACCACCGTCAACGGCGAAAAGCTGCACATCTCGGTGAAGGATGGCAAGGTGATGGTGAGCAACGGCAAAGATGCTCCTGCCACCGTGCAAATCGCCGACGTGATTTCGAGCAACGGCGTAACGCACGTGATTGACGGTGTGGTGCTGCCGCTGGCCAAGTAAGACGCTGCGGCTCAATAAAGAGTGAGGAGTGAAAAAATGTCGCGGCGACATTTTTTCACTCCTCACTCTTTATTGAGCCGCAGACGTTTAGTGCCGATTATCCTCGCCGGCCAGCATGCTTAGGTAGCTATCGTAGCGGGGCAGGGCAATGCGGCCCTGGTCCACGGCTTCGCGCACGGCGCAGCCGGGCTCGTGGGTGTGCTGGCAGTTGTGGTAGCGGCACTGGCCCAGCAGGGCGCGGAACTCGGGGAAGTAGCCGGCCAGCTCGGCGGGCGGCAAATCCACGAGGCCCAGCTCCTTGATGCCGGGCGTGTCGATGATGAAGGTGCCGGGGCGCACTTCGAGCATCTCGGCGAAGGTGGTAGTGTGCACGCCTTTGTCAGAAAATTCGCTGATTTCGGCGGTTTTCAGGTCGAGGTCGGGCACCAGGGCGTTGATGAGGGTACTTTTGCCCACGCCCGAGTGGCCCGCCAGCAGGCTCACTTTGCCGTCGAGCAGCTGGTCGATTTCGGCCACGCCCTCGCCGGTGGTGGCGGCGCAGGTCCGGCTGGGGTAACCCAGGCTGGCGTACATGCCCGCGATTTCGGCCTGGTACTCGAAGCCTTCCGCGTCGTACAAATCGGTTTTGTTGAAGAGCAGCGTGACGGGAATGTGATACGCCTCGGCCGTGACCAGAAACCGGTCGATAAAGCCAAACGACGTGGCCGGCGACACCAGCGTGACGACCAGCAACGCCTGGTCCAGATTCGCCGCTACGATGTGCACGTGGCCGGTTTTGTGCACCGACTTGCGCACGATGTAGTTGCGGCGCTTTGCGATATGCGAGATAACGCCCGCGCCCTCGGTCTGGGCCTCGATGCTGAACTCGACGTGGTCGCCCACAGCCAGTGGGTTGCTGGCTTTCAGGCCCTTTATCTTGAATTTGCCGCGTAGCCGGCAGCGGTACAGCTCGCCGGTTTCGAGGCCGCGCACCACGTACCACGAGCCCGTGGATTTGACCACGATGCCGTGCAGCAGGCCGGTCGGGCCATCGGGAAGGTAGGAATCAGCGGAGGTTTTCATCGGACGGCGGGGGTGAGGTGGCGCAGGGCGGCCATGATGGTGCGCGTGGCCCCGGCCTGGTCGTGCACGTAGTCCAAAATCGTGTCCTGCAGGCGCAGGCGGGCATCGTCGTTGTTCCAGAGGTAGGTGAAAGCGGCTTCCAGCTCGGCCCCGTTGTGCACCGGGAACGCGCCCTTCATTTCTACTAATTCCACGGCTTCCTGAAACTTGCCATAAGTTGGCCCGAAAAACAGCGGCAGGCCAAAAGCCGCGGCCTCCAGCGTGTTGTGCAGGCCCTTGCCAAATGCGCCGCCCACGTAGGCGTACTCGCCAAAGCGGTAGAGCTGGCTTAGCAATCCCACATTATCGAACAGTAGTACGCGCGCCTCGGCCACGGTAGTTTCCTCCGCGAGCGAGTAGCGCTGCACCGGGCCGGGTAACAGCGCTTCCACCTGCCGCAGGTTAGCTTCGGTTACTTCGTGCGGGGCGATGAGCACACGCAGCTCGCGACCATAGCGCTCCAGCAGCGGGCGCAAAACCGGCAGGTCCTCGTTCCAGCTGCTGCCTACTACCAATACCGGCGCGCCGTCGGACACGAAGGCATCTACCAGCGGCAACGAGCGGGCCGGGGCCAGCGCGGTAGCCACCACGGTATCAAAACGGGTGTCGCCGGCCACGCTCACCTTCTTAATTCCCACGCTTCGTAGAAGCTTGGCTGATGCCTCGTTCTGCGTAAAAATGTGCGCGAACCGGCCCAGGATTTTCCGGAAGAACCCGCCCCAGGGCTTAAAAAATACTTGCTCGGGCCGAAAAATGGCCGATACCACCACCGCCGGAATCTGCCGCTGAAATGCCTCGTTCAGGAAGTGGTACCAGAATTCGTACTTCACAAACACCACCAGCCGGGGCTGCACCACGTCCAGAAAGGCGCGGGCGTTGGCGCGGGTGTCCAGCGGCAGGTAGAAGATGTAGTCGGCCCCCGGCCAGTTCTTACGCACCTCGTAGCCCGAGGGCGAGAAGAACGTGAGCACGACTTTGGTACCGGGGTGGGCCTGCCGGTACGCATCAATCAGTGGGCGGCCCTGCTCGAACTCGCCCAACGAGGCGCAATGAAACCACGCGCGGGGCGCGGCATCGGCCCCAATCGTGTCGCGGATGTGGGCCAGCAGGCCCTGCCGGCCCGCCACCCAGGCGGCCGCTTTCGGCACAAACGGCGCTAACAGTCGGAGCAGCAGGCCATATAGGCCCAGGGCGATATCGTAGAGGAAAAGCAAGCCCCAAAATTACGCCATCGGCGCGCAGAATGCGATTTTAATGGGCATCAGACGTTTTTGTCGGCCTGCCAGTCTACCGGGCACACCTCGCCTTCGGTTTCGTAGTGCTGCAGCGCATCAATCATGCGCAGTGCTTCGGTGAGGCTGCGGCCCAGCGGCCGGTCGTTCACCAACTGGTGGCGCACGATGCCGTCCTGGTCAATCAGAAACAGGCCGCGGTAAGCTACGGGAGAGCCCACATAGGTCATTTCGCCCTCGGGCGTGTAGTCGTAGTGGCCGCCCAGCACATCGTAATTGGCCGAGATGGTTTTGGTCGAATCGGCCACCAGCGGGTAGCGCACGCCGCAGATGCCACCTTTGTCGCGTGGCTGCAGCTGCCAGGCCAGGTGGGCGTGCTGCGAATCGGTCGAGCAGCCTACCACGGCCACGTTGCGCTCCTCAAACTCGGCCAGCCGGTCCTGAAACGCCAGAATCTCGGTGGGGCACACCCGGCTGAAATCGGCTGGGTAGAAGTAAAACAGCACGTATTTCTTGCCCAGGTAGCGGTCGAGCGAGAATTCTTCTTCGATTTTGCCATCGACCACCGCTGGGGCGCGGAAGGAGGGAGCCCGTTTGCCTACGAGAACTGCCATTTTGGAGAATTAAAAGGTAAAAGTTGAGAGTTAAACGCAGACAGCCAAAAGGGTTTTAACTTTTAACTCTCAACTTTTAACTTTTTTAGATTACCGCCCCTTAAATGCCGGCTTGCGCTTCTCCACAAACGCCGCCATGCCTTCCTTCTGGTCTTCGGAAGCAAACGTGAGGTAGAAGTTCTTGCGCTCGAAATGCAGCCCTTCATCAAGGTGCGTCTCAAACGACCGATTCACCGATTCCTTGGCCAGACGAGCGGCCACGGGGCTCATGCCGGCGATGGTGGCGGCCAGGCGGTAAGCCTCTTCTAAATACTGGCCCACGGGCACCACGCGGTTCACGAGGCCCACGCGGTGCGCCTCCTGGGCCGAGATGAACTCGCCGGTAAGCACCATTTCCATCGCCTTGGCCTTGCCCACGGCGCGGGTGAGGCGCTGGGTGCCGCCCGCGCCCGGCATGGTGCCGATGCGGATTTCGGGTTGCCCGAACTGCGCCGTTTCCGAAGCTACCAGCATATCACAAGTCATGGCCAGCTCGCATCCTCCCCCCAGCGCGAATCCTGACACCGCCCCAATCAGCGGCTTGCGGAACTTGCGAATCTGGTCCCAGGTGCTGAACTGGTCGGTGATAAGCATATCAATAGCCGTTTTGCCCGCCATCTGCTTGATGTCGGCCCCAGCCGCGAAGGCCCGCTCGTTGCCGGTGAGAATGACCACGCGCACCGCGTCGTCCTCGTCCAGCGCCTTCAGCGCATCGCGGATTTCGAGCATCAGTTGCAGGTTCAAAGCATTCAGCTCTTTGGGGCGGTTGAGCTGAATAAGGGCCACGCCGGGGCGCGACTGGGGCGTAACGAGAATGAATTCCATGGGGAAGAGGTGGTGGGATTTTTAATGGTTAAAAGCGCGTCATGCAGAGCGCAGCGAAGCATCTTTACTGCAGTAGTAAATCAAACAATTGAATTGCGTTGCGCGGTAAAGATGCTTCGCTGCGCTCTGCATGACCGTTCTGGATTTATTCAGCTACGCCGCGCACACGAACTGAAACGTGCCCCGCGTGCGCTGCTCCAGCAGCAGCCGCTTGCCCTTGGTGAGCTGCGCAATGCTGGCCGCATCGTAGTTTCTGATGGTAAAGAGCATCAGCCCGGTGTTGTAGTGCAGTAGAAACTGCTCGCGCAGCAAATCGAGCAATTGGTGCACGCGCCGCTCCGAAAAATCGACGCACACCGAGAAACTGATGGCCGAATTCTGCATCACGTTAATCTTGAGCTTGGCCTGGGCCAACGCCGCAAAAATCACCGCCAGGTTTTCCTCCGAGATAAACGAAAAGTCCTTGCTGGCGAAGGAGAGCAGGCACTGGTCCGTTTTGCGGATGAAGGCCGGGGCCAGCGCCGGGTGCTGACAGTCGTGGATAATGGTACCCTCGGCCGCCGGGTCCAGAAACGACTTTACGCGCAGCGGAATGTTGCGGTCGGCTAGTGGTTTTAGCGTTTTGGGGTGGATGACCGACGCACCGTAGTAGGCCATCTCGATGGTTTCGCGGTAGCTGATTTCGGGGTAGCGCACCGTGTCCGGAAATATCTTGGGGTCGGCGTTGAGCAGGCCCGCCACGTCCTTCCAGATGGTTACCGCCTCGGCCCGCAGGCAGTAGGCCAGGATGGCGGCCGTGTAGTCGGAACCCTCGCGGCCCAGGGTGGTGGTGCGGCCGTCGGTAGTGCTGCCAATAAAGCCTTCGGTTACAATGATTTTGGCGCCGATAGCTACGGCTTTGCCAACGGCTTTTTGCACAAGTTGTGTGGTTGTAGACCAATCTACGCGGCCTTCGCGCCAATTTTCATCGGTTCTCAACCATTCGGTGGCTGGCAAGTAAGCAACAGCGTCGCTTCCCCAATACCCACTTAAAACACCGCTGACTAATTGGGCAGATAGACGCTCACCGAGACTTACTACCTGGTCGTATGCTTGGTCATAGTCCGTATTATTGGCATCAGCTAAATCGGCGGTAGCGCGATTAAGCTGATAGGAATGGTTTTCTATCACACTTGCCGCGGAAAGCGCAGTTGGAATGGCATTGGATGCTTCTTGATTGAGCAGTTCCCCAGTAGTTGCGTGATATTGAAAAAGCGCTTGCTTCTGACCTTCATTGTCCTGGTCTGACCAAGCCAGATTAAATATCTCCTCCAGCGCGTTTGTGGTCTTGCCCATCGCCGACACCACAATCACCAGCGGCCCCTGCGGACCAAAGTCCCGCACGATGCGGCAGAGGTTGAGAATGGCCGCCGCATCCTTCACCGATGCCCCGCCGAATTTGTACACCTGCACTTTTTCCATGGCCGGCAAAGGTAGGAGCGCCCGCAAGTATCGCCTAAACCCTGGGGCAAACTTTGCAGTATGGGCCAATATGGAGGCCTAGCTGCAACCGATTGCGCGCGCCCGGCGGTAACTTTACGGCCCGTGGCGAGTAGCTTTGTGCTGCGTTCCCAACCCGCCATTTCGCTAGCACCTCCCCATATGGACCACAATAAACTGGCCCTGCCCGTCGGCACTACCCTCGACCGTTTCATCATGCGCAAGCAGGAAGATTTCCCCTACGCCACTGGGGAACTCTCGCAATTGCTGCGCGATATCGCTCTGGCCGCCAAGATTGTCAACCGCGAAATCAACCGTTCCGGCCTTATCGATATTGCCGGCGCCTACGGCAGCCAGAACGTGCAGGGCGAAGACCAACAAAAGCTCGACGTCATCGCCAACATCCGCTTCATCCGCGCCCTGCGCAACGGCGGCGAAGTCTGCACCATCATCTCCGAAGAAGACGACGAGATGATTCAGACCGGCAACAACCAAGGCAAATACGTGGTCGCCATCGACCCGCTCGACGGTTCGTCGAACATCGACGTCAACGTCAGCATCGGCACCATTTTCAGTATCTACCGCCGCGTGTCGCCCACCGGCCGCGAGGGCACCGCTGCCGACTGCCTGCAGCCCGGCACCCACCAGGTGGCGGCCGGCTACGTCATCTACGGTTCCAGCACTATGATGGTGTATACGACCGGCAACGGCGTGAACGGCTTCACCTACGAGCATTCGCTGGGCGAATTTTTCCTCTCGCACCCCGACATTCAAACGCCCAAAACCGGCGCTATCTACTCCATCAACGAGGGGAGCTCCGACTCGTTCTCGCCCGGCGTGGCCGCCTTTGTGCAGCAGTGCAAGGACCAGAACTTCTCGGCCCGCTACATTGGCTCGCTGGTGGCCGATTTCCACCGCAACCTGCTCAAAGGCGGCATCTACGTGTACCCCGCCACCGCCAAAAACCAGAACGGTAAACTACGCCTCATGTACGAGTGCAACCCGCTGGCTTTCATCGTGGAACAGGCCGGTGGCAAAAGTAGCAACGGCCGCCAGCGCACCATGGAAATCGAGCCCAAAGTGCCGCACGAGCGTTGCCCCGTCTTCATTGGCAGCAAAGAACTGGTCGAGCAGGCCGAGGCTTGCCTCGCTCAGGAAGCCGTAGAAGCCGCCGAGGCCGCCACTGTAGCCAAGTAGGTTTTAAGAAACTCATTGAACGTCATGCAGAGCGTAGCGAAGCATCTCTACCGCAGCAGTAAACTCCATCGAAAGGATTTGTTACGCGGTAGAGATGCTTCGACTGCGCTCAGCATGACGCTCTGAATTACTCAGCCATTCCCACACAAAAAAGCCGCTTCGGAACCCCGAAGCGGCTTTTTGCATCTTGAAGAAACCCGAAACTACTCGGCCTTCTTGCGGCTTTTTTTGGCCGGCGCGGCAGCCTCGGGGTTGCCTTCGGCAGCCGGAGCTTCATCAGCAGCGCCAATGACGCCACCGGTGCTCAGGGGCTCGCCGGCGGCGGGCTCTTCGGTTTTAGCGGCTTTGGCCTTTTTGGCTTTGGGGGCAGGCTTTTCAGCAGCTTCCGTTTCCGTGGCAGCCGCCGAATTGTCAGCGGTTTCCGAAGCGGCGGGAGCGGCTTCCGCGGCCACGTAGGGGCGGTGCTTGCTCACGATGCCGTACCACGAGGCCAGTTTCTTGATATCGGACAGATACACGCGGTCGCGGTCGTAGTCCGGAATCACGCCGGCCAGAAAATCGGTCAGCTCGCTCTCGCTCGACTTCGCTGTCACCGGCGAGGCCGCGCCGTGCTTCTGGTAAATGCGCTCGAAAACTTCCGTCAGCGGCACAGTTTCGTCGGCATCCTGGGTGTAAATCGAAATTTCCGACAGCAGCGACACCTTGTTGCGGGCCGGCGCCAGCGTGCGGGTGGCTTTCTCGTCGAGGCTTTCGACGAGCACGCCGTGGCGCGCGGCGCGCACCAGGCGGTACAGGCCGGGCATGCCGCTGATGGCGGCCAACTCTTGCAGTTCGTAGGGCATTCTTTTGGGAATGAGGGATGGGAAAAAAGAGGAGTGAGGAATAAAAAACAACCGCTGCCCGGGGGCCCTGCGTCAGTTTCCATTCCTCACTCTTCGGGGCAAAATTACAAAGGTTTGTTATTCCGTAACGTTCGAGCCGGGCTTGGTCAGCTTGAAGGTGATGGGCAGGCTGGCCCGAATGGGCAGCTCGGGCTTTTTAAACTTCAGTAGCTTCACCACGCGCAGGGCTTCTTCGCCGGTGCCGCCGCCCAGCTGCTTCACAATGCGCATGTCCTGCATCGTGCCGTCGGCATTCAGCTGGAAGCTGATAATGCACTGGCCCTGAATGCGGTTGCGCCGGGCCATCACCGGGTACACCATCTCTTTGGCGATGAAGTCATACATGGCCGTCTGGCCGCCTTCGTAGTACTCGGCCACCGGAATCGTCTTGCCGGCACCGACGCTGCCTGCACCTTGGTCGGGCTGTGGAGCGGGCGTTTTAGGGGTTTGGGCCAGCGCCGGAGCGGCGGCGGCCAGCAGCAGGCCCAGGGCCAGCGGCGCAATCGCGGAAACGTGTTTAGCGAATTTCATAAATAGGGGAGTGAAACAGGAAATAAGACGCAAAGCAACCCTGCGGGCAGGTGGCGCGCCAAAGGCAATTACGGGGCCAATTTACGCCCCGGCGGCGGCATCGGCCTGCCATTGCTGGTTTATTTCGGCAATAAACTCCAGCACCTCTTCGCGGCCCCGCGCCGTTTCGGCCGAGGTGAGGAAATAGCGCGGCAGTTCGTCCCATATTTCGCTCATCTTGCGCAGGTATTCGGTAATCAGGGCTTTGGTCTGGGCCGTCGACTGCTTGTCGGTTTTCGTGAAAATCATCACGAACGGAATGCCTTCTTCGCCGAGCTTTTCCATGAATTCCAAATCAACCGCCTGCGGGGCGTGGCGCGAGTCGATGAGCACGCACACGCACATCAGGTTGGGGCGGTTGCGCAGGTAGTAATTAATCATCTTGGCCCACTCGGCGCGCGATACTTTGCTGACTTTGGCATAGCCGTAACCCGGCAAATCGACCAGAAACCAGTCGTCGTTGATGATGAAATGGTTAATTAACTGCGTTTTTCCCGGCGAGGCCGACGTTTTAGCCAAGCCATTGCGGCCCGTGAGCATGTTAATGAGCGAGGACTTGCCCACGTTGGAACGGCCAATAAACGCGTATTCCGGCAGCGTGGGGGCAGGGCAGAGGTCGGCGCGGGAATTACTGGTCAGAAAGCGGGCATCGCGGATAATCATGGGTAACGGGCACCAGAAATGAAAAAATAAGGGGCCGCAAAATTACACCCTAACCCGCCGCCCGCCCCGGAGTTAAAAAAAACACCGTTCAGTTGCTATTTCGTTGAGGCTTCTATATTTGCGCGGTCCCCCGGTTTCTGCAACCGGTGTCGGGCACCGCACCAGCTTGCCCCCAGAATGGCTCCCAAACCCTCTTTTTGCCGGTTTCGTACACAATCAGCCTATCTTTGCCCGCCGGGCACTGCTGCACTTTTGTTGGCATCGGCGGCAAATAGACGGTTACCTTCGGCGCAATTCGGCATTAAGCCCTAACCCTGCGGCGCTTTTTCAGTATAAGCCCAAAAATGACCGCGGCGGCGGCGGTAGTCCGTTTGGGCCGCATTTTCTTCTATAACCCCTTCAGAAATCTTTTTTTCTCAAACCTCTCCTCCAATGGACAACTTATCCAGAAGGTTACTGCAAGCGTCGTGCGCCGTTGCCCTCACCGCCTCCGTGGCTGCTCCGGCTCAAGCGCAAAGCACGCGCAAAGACCTCAAGACCGGCAACAAGTTCTTCGAGCAGGAAAACTACCGCGCTGCCATTCCTTACTACGAGAAGGTATTGGCCAAAGACCCGAACAACGCCAAAGCGCTGTTCAACGCAGGTATTTCCTACATGTCGTTCGACAAGGAGAAGGCCAGCGACTACATCTACAAAGCGCAGAAGCTGAAGCCGAAGGTTTCGAAGGACGTGGACTACTGGCTGGGCCGGGTCGACCACCTGAACTACAACTTCGACGAGGCCATTGCCCACTACCAGGCCTACAACGCCACGCTGAAGAAAAACGACCAGCGCAAGGACGAACTCGCCCAGCTTATTGCTCATAGCAAAAACGCCAAGGTGCAGTTCAACTCGCCGAAGGACATCTTCGTGAAGAACCTGGGCCCGACCATCAACACGCAGTACTCGGAGCACAGCCCGGTTATTTCGTCGGATGACAAAATTCTGATTTTCACCTCGCGCGGTGAGAACGTGACCGGTGCCAGCGGCAGCGTGAGCGACAAAAAGAACAAAAGCGTAGCCGCCGACGGCGAGTATTACGAAGACGTTTTCGAAGCCACCCGCGTCGACGACGAGAACTGGCAGAAGCCCCGCTCGCTGAGCGGCGTGCTGAACGGCAAAGGCCACGATGCTTCGATTCAGCTCTTCGACAACGATACGAAGATGCTGATGTATCGCAACGACAACAACGGCGACATTTTCGTGACCGATAAGTCGGGCGGCGACTGGACGGCTCCCAAGCCCCTGGACGGCAACATCAACTCGAAAGCCTTCGAATCGGATGCCTTCATCACGCCGGACGGCCTGACCATCTACTTCTCGACCGGTAAGTTCTCGGAAGACGGCACGCTGGACCTGTACACGGCCACGCGTTCGGCTATTGGTTCGGATTGGGGCACGCCCCGCTCGCTGGGCGCCAACATCAACACTAAATACGACGACGACAGCCCCTACCTGAGCAAGGACGGCAAGACGCTGTATTTCTCGTCGCGCGGCCACAACACCATGGGCGGCTACGACATCTTCAAGTCGGAGTACGACGAAGCTGGCCGCAAGTGGGGCCCGGCTCAGAACATGGGCTACCCGGTGAACACGCCGGATGATGACTCCTACTACCGCCTAAGCCCGGATGGCTCGTATGCTTACCTGAGCTCGTACCGCATTGGTGGCTACGGTGAGAAGGACATTTACACCATCAACTACATCAAAAACGCCAACATCGTTGGCAAGGTGTTCTCGAAGCGCGATAGCACCACGGTAATCCCGGGTGTGGAGCTGGTGTTCAGCGGGCAGCAGGCCGACAAAACGGCCCTGAGCTTCCGCGACGTAACCAAGCCCGATGGCGCTTACCAGGTGGCCGTGCTTTCGGGCCGTACCTACCAGGTAGCGGTGAGCAAGGATGGCAAAAACATCGAAACGCAGGAGTTCCCGGTGCCGGTGTCGACCAACGATTCGACCACCATCACCAAGAACTTCTACATCGATTACATCGATACTGCTTACGCTGGCGGTGGCACGTTCAAGAACATCTACTTCGATACCGACAAGTATAAGCTGCGTCCGGAGTCGATTACCGAGCTGAACAACATCAGCCAGGCGCTGATGGCTAACACCGGGATGAACATCTCGATTGAAGGCCACTGCGACTCGCGCAACACCGACGAGTACAACATGGTGCTCGGCCAGAACCGCGCCGATGCTGCCAAGAACTACCTCGTGAAGCAGGGCATTGCCGACTCGCGCCTGACCACGGTGAGCTACGGCGAGCGTCGTCCGGCCGCGCCGAACGATTCGCCTGAGAACATGCAGCTGAACCGTCGCGACGAGTTCAAGGCCGTACGGACCGAAGGCTCGATGGGCACCGGCACGATGGGTACTGGCGCCACCGGCACCAGCACGATGGGTACCTCGACCACCACGACTACGACTACTGCTGCTCCGCTGGTTCCCGGCAAGAGCAAGGTGAAAATGGCCGATGGCACCAAGGTGAAAACCAAAGTGGACGAGAATTCGGACAAAGTGAAGGTGAAAACCAAAGGTGCCGACGGCAGCGAAACCAAAACGAAATCGGCTAACGGCGAAATCGATGGCAAAGCCAAGGACGCCAATGGCGAAAAAACCAAAGTGAAGGCCAAAAACTAATTCGGTTTTTGACTCTCCATACACGGAGAAGCGGGCCGGGCACCATGCCTGGCCCGCTTTTTTTGTGGCCTTGGCGCTCAGGCTGTGGCATTTGCCGCCGGGGCCTAACAAACCATTGGGTTTGGGCGTTGGAGAGAGACAATTTTTCCGCTTCACTTCCGTTCTTTGCGCCCCACATGGCCGTCGTACCCTACAAAGACAATTCCGCCGATAAGAAATCGCAGGTTGCCCAGATGTTTAACTCCATCGCGGGCAAGTACGATTTCCTCAATCATTTCCTGAGCGTCGGCACCGACATTTACTGGCGCCGCAAGGCCGTGGACGAGCTCAAGGCCCTGCGCCCGGCCCGCATTCTAGACATTGCCACCGGCACCGCCGATTTCGCCATCGAAACGCTACGGGCTGCCGCCCCCAATGCGCAGGTGACGGGCGTAGATATTTCGGAAGGCATGCTGGAGGTGGGCCGCCGCAAGCTGGCCGCCAAAGGCCTCGGCCACCGTATTCAGCTGGAGCTGGGCGACTCGGAAAACCTGCCGTTTGCCGATGGCGAGTTTGATGCCGTGACGGCCTCGTTTGGGGTGCGCAACTTTGCACACCTCGAGAAAGGGCTGGCCGAGATGCGCCGCGTGCTGCGGCCAGGCGGCAAACTGGTGGTGCTGGAGTTCAGCAAACCCACGGCTTTTCCGCTTAAACAAGCGTATAATTTTTATTTCAGCCGGGTGCTGCCGGTTTTTGGCAAGATGATTTCCAAGGACCAGTCAGCATACACGTACCTGCCCGAATCGGTGCAGGCTTTCCCGGATGGCCCCGAGTTTTTGGCGATTCTCGCCAAAGTCGGCTTCAAAGAACCTGCATGGCAACCCCTCACTTTCGGCATCAGCTCCATCTACACGGCGCACAACTAATTCGGCTGGCCTTGGTGGCGGGCTTGCTGGCCTTGCTGCCTTCGGCGGCACAGGCCCAGCGCAAGGCGCGCTCGCGCGTGAGCCGCAGTTCCAAAGGCGTGGTGAAATCGGTGACGGTGCAAAACCTGCCGGCCTACGACGAGCGCTGGTTTCACCCGGGCATGTACCTCAGCTTTTCGGGCTCGAAATTCAACATCGAACAGTCGGATTATTACGTGGCCAATAAATGGGTGACGGCCAACTCCATCATCAGCCCGAGCCTTGGCGTGGGCTTTATTGCCGACGCGCGGTTGGGCGGGCCCGAGTCGCCGTTTATTCTGCGGTTTGCGCCGGGCGTGAATTTTCAGACGCGCAGTATTGAGTTTCGGCCTGACGGCTATCCGAAACCTGACTCGATTGTGACGCAGAATATCACGTCGACCATCGTGCAGTTTCCGGTGTTGCTGAAGTATCAGTCGAACCGTCGGCGCAACTCGCGCATGTACATGATTGCGGGCCTGAACCCGACCCTGACGGCCAGCAACCGCCGCAACGACCCGCTGCACAACGTGCTGCGTGCCGAAGGCAGCGACCTGACGCTGGAGTATGGCGTGGGCCTGGAGTTGTTCTACCCGTTGTTTAAGCTGGCACCCGAAATTCGGTTTTCGCACGGCCTGAAAAACCTGCTGGTGCCGCGCAACGACGTGTTCAGCCGCAGCCTGCAGTACATGAGCACCAATGCGGTGACGTTGTATATTAATATCCAAAACTAAGGTTAGTTGTCCGTTGCTCGTTGTCAGTTGTTAGCCAAACTGCTGCTGAACCAGCCTAACGACGGGCAACTAAAAACTGACAACTAATCATGAAAACTGCTTTTGTAACCGGCGCCTCGTCGGGCATTGGCCGGGCTACGGCCGTGGCATTGGCTAAGGCGGGCTATGAGCTGGTGGTGACCGGGCGGCGGCGCGAGCGGCTCGATGAGTTGGCCGCCGAGCTGGCCCCGGTGCCAGTGCACGTGCTGGCGTTTGATGTGCGCGACCGGGCAGCCGTGGATGCGGCCGTGGCCTCGCTGCCGGAAGCATTGCGCGCGCCGGATATTCTGGTGAACAATGCCGGCGGCGCGCACGGCCTAAGCCCCATTCAAGCCGGCGACCCGGCCGACTGGGACCAGATGCTGGACGCCAACGTGCGTGGCCTCCTGAACGTGACGCATGCGCTGCTGCCGGGCATGACGGCTCGAAAAACCGGCTTTATTCTGAACGTGGGTTCGATTGCCGGCCAGGAAGCTTATGCGAATGGCAACGTGTATTGCGCCAGCAAAGCTGCCGTGCAGATGCTGACCAAAACCATGCGCCTCGACCTGCTGCCCACCGGCGTGCGCGTGGCCGAAGTGAACCCGGGCGCGGTAGAAACCGAGTTTTCGCAGGTGCGCTTCAAGGGCGACGAGGCGCGGGCGGCGAAGGTGTACGAAGGCTTCGAGCCGCTGAAGGCCGAGGATATTGCCGACGTTATTGTGTTCATGGTGACGCGGCCGCCGCACGTAACCATTGCCGAAGTGCTGGTGCTGGCTGGCGCGCAAGGCGCGGCTACCACAATCAACCGGAAGTAAGATAGAAGTAAAGCACGTCATGCCGAGCTTGTCGAAGCATCTTTACCGCAATAGTAACTGAATACTTGCCCGGTAGAGATGCTTCGATAAGCTCAGCATGACGTTCCTTTTTTTAGGTCCTATTGCGTTAGCTTTTCCAGCATGGCCCGGTTCAATTCGTGCTTTCCGACGAAAGTGCGCAACTGCGCTTCGGCCCCTAGCTGCTGTAGCTGCTGGTGTTGCTGTTTGGCCTGCGCCAGGGAAATATATTCATCGTTGTTGCCAACCACCACTGATAAAGGCAGGCCTTGCAGGAGCTTTTGAGCAGTTTCAGCGGCAATATCTTCGGGGAAGCCGCCGGCCCAGAGGATGAGGTGCGCGGGCCGGAAATGGGCGCGGGTAAGCCAGCGGCTGACGGTAGCTGTGCCCTGCGAGAAACCTAACACGGTGGTTTCGATATCGGCCGGACATTGCCCTAGCACTACCGCCGCCAGCTGGTTGAGGAAGCACACGTGGTCGTCGATTTCGGCGAGGCGGTCGTCGCGCGTCATCCAACTGGCGCCCACGCGGCCGCCGTTGCCCTGCAGGTAAAAGCGGGAGAGGCCTTCGGGGGCAATGATGACGGTATCGTCGCGGTTTTCAACCAAAAATGCAAAGTGGCGCACGAAATACGCCGCCAGCTGCCCGTAGCCGTGGCACACGAACCAGACGCGCCGGGTGCGGGCCGACAGCTCGCCCAATTGCTGGTAGCGCGCCGTGCGGGCCACGGTGAGGTGGTGCTCCATTGGTGAAAACGCCCCTACACCGTGGGCAGGTCGTCGGGCGAGAAATTGAAAGGCATGATGGCGCTGAGGCTGCTGAAGCGCAGAATGTTGCCGTCGCGGCCGGGCAACAGCAGCGGAATGGCCTGGCCCTGGCGCGACTCGTACTCCAGCATCACCTGGCGGCAGGCCCCGCAGGGGAGGGCCGGGCCGAAATCGCCGCCGCTGGGGCGGGCGGCCACGGCCATGCCCACGATGGGCGCGTGGCCGGGCTGAGCCGCCGCGAGGCCGAACAGCGCCGTGCGCTCGGCGCAGAGGCCCGAAGGGTAAGCCGCGTTTTCCTGGTTGGTGCCCTTGAACACGGTGCCATCGGCCAGCAGCAGGGCCGCGCCCACGTGAAAGCCCGAATAGGGCGCGTAGGCGTGGTTGGTGGCGTCGCGGGCGGCCTGCCAGGTGGTTTGTTCGGCCGGGGTGAGGTCGGTAACGGCGTCCAGCTCTTCGAAGTCAATAAGATGCTGGCGGGAATTGCGAGCCATGCGGATGGGATTAGGGGGCGGCGAAGGTAATACGCTGCGGCCAATCGAGAATTAAAAATTACTAATTTTTAGGTAATAGGTAGTTGCATCAATTGTAAATCCTCATTCTCAATCCCTCATTAAGCGCAGCGTTCTACTTTTGCCGCATGACTTCCCGCCTGTTGCTTCTCGGGGCCGGCCGCTCGGCCTCGTCCCTCATTCAATACCTGCTGCGCCACGCGCCCACCGAAAACTGGTTTCTGACCGTGGCCGACGTGAACCCGGCCCACCTCGCGCCGGTGCTGGCCGCGCACTCGCAATACGCCCGCGCCGTGCCCTTCGACCTGGCCAACGAGGCCCAGCTGGAAGAGCTGGTGAGCCAAGCCGATGCCGTGATTTCGATGCTGCCCGCTGCCCTGCACCCGGTGGTGGCGCGGGCCTGCGTGCGCCAGGGCCGCCACCTGGCCACGGCCAGCTACGTGAGCCCCGAGATTCGGGCGCTACACGAGGAAGCGCAGGCCGCCGGCGTGACGCTGCTGATGGAATGTGGGCTCGACCCGGGGCTGGACCATATGTCGGCTATGCGGGCCATTGCGCACATCCGGGCGCGGGGCGGGGTTGTTACCAGTTTCAAAAGCTACTGCGGCGGGCTGCTGGCCCCGGCGGCGGAGGGCGACAATCCGTGGAAATATAAGTTCACCTGGAACCCGCGCAACGTGGTACTGGCGGGCCAAAGCACGGCTAAATTTCTGGAAAACGGACTGCCACGTTTCATCCCATACCAGCAATTATTTGCCCGCACCGAAACGCTGACAGTGCCCGAGTATGGCGACTTTGAAGGCTACGCCAACCGCGACTCGCTGAGCTACCGCGCCCCGTACGGCTTGGAGGAGATTCCAACCATTCTGCGCGGCACGCTGCGGCGGCCGGGCTACTGCGCTGCCTGGCACGCGCTGGTGCGCCTGGGCCTCACCGACGATTCGGTGAACCTCGACAACCCCGAAACCCTGACTTGGGCCGAGCTGGTGGCTGCCTACCTGCCCGCCTCGCACATCCCGCACCTCGACCTGGCCCAGCGCACGGCCACCTACCTCGGCCTGAACCCCACCGGCGAGGAAATGGGCCGCCTGAATTGGCTGGGCCTGTTTTCAGACCGGCCCGTGGGCCATGCTCAGGCTACGCCCGCGCAGTTGCTGGAGCGCCTGCTGGCCGAAAAATGGCAACTGCAACCCCACGACCACGACCTGATTGTGATGCAGCACCTCTTCGAGTTTGAGCTGGATGGAATCACGCACCGCCTCACATCGTCGCTGGCCGTGGAGGGCGACGACGCCACCCACACCGGTATGGCCAAAACCGTGGGCCTGCCGCTGGGCATGGCTGTGCGCCGCCTGCTGCGCGGCGAAGTGCCCCAGCGCGGCGTGCTGATTCCGGTGCAGGCCGACTTGTACGAGCCCATTCTGGAGGAGCTGGCGGCCGATTATGGCATTCGCTTCCACGAGGAAGAGGCATAGCCGAAATGGCCGGGCAATACGCGGCCGCTGAAAGGCGTTGGAGCGCGGCATGAGGGCACTTCGGGCTTATTTATCGCTGCGCGGCAAACTGCTGTTTCGGCTGCTGCGCGAAATCGGGGTGTTGCGGTTGGCGCTGCTGCTGCCGGTGGTAGTAGCAGCGTTGGGACGGGCGCTGGTGCTGGCCGCCCGGCACCCGGTAGCCCAATGGGCGGTGCCGCTGCTGGTAGCCGGGCAAGTAGCCGCCATGCACCGCCAGCGGGCCGACTTACGGTTTCTGGCCACCAGCGCGCCGCATTTTCGCCGCTGGCTGGCCGTGGAATACGGACTGGTGGCGCTGCCGGTGGCGGTCGCATTAGCTGGGTTTCACGACTGGGGCGCGGCTTTGCTGACGGTGGCCCTTGCGCCTTGGGCGGCGCTGCTGCCGGCGGCGCGGGATAACCAGCGCACCCGGCACCGCACCCGCAGCCAGTTTCGCAGCGAGGCATTTGAGTGGGTGAGTGGGCTGCGGGCCGGCGGGCTTTGGGCCTGGCCGGTGTTGCTGGCCGGCGCGCTGTGGCAGCACGCTGCGCCGCTGGGGCCAGGGGCGGCGCTGCTGGTGTGGCTGCTGGTGCTGCTGGCCTGCTACGGCACGCCCGAGCCCATCAGCATGCTGGTGCTGGCGGCGCGCACGCCCCGGCAGTTTCTGCGGCGGCGGCTGGGGCTGGGCATGGGCTACGCGGCGCTCACGGCCGCGCCGTTTTTCTGGCTGCTGGCGGTGGGGCCGGCGGGCGTGGCCGGCACAGTGGCCGTGGCCGTGTTCTGGCTGGGCCTGGTGGCGTTGCTGATTCTCACCAAATATGCGTTCTATCCCAATGCTGTGCACATTCGCACCACGCAGGCGCTGGTGGTGGGCGTGGCACTGCTCCTCGTGGCCCATCCCATATATCCGGTGCTGCTGCTGGTGGCGGTGGGCGGGCTCATCTGGCAGAGCCAGCGGCGGCTGCGGGCCGTGCTGGGGCAGGCTGAGTTAAGCGTTGAAAGTTAGGAGTTAAGAGTTGGCCATTGGCCTGGCATAAGGGCAGAATCTGATTGAACGGTATGCTGGAAATTTTGAATTTGCGCAAGGCTTACGGTTCGCACGTCGTGTTGCACGAGGTGAGCCTGAACCTACTTCCCGGCACCATTCACGGGCTGGTGGGGGCCAACGGCGCGGGCAAAACCACGCTCATCAACTGCCTGTATGGGCTGGAAAGCGACTTTGCCGGTACCATCCGCGACACGGCGGGCACGCCCGTGCGGGAGCAGACGGGCCTGCTGCCCTACGAGCCGTACTTCTACCCGCGCCTAACCGGGCGCGAGTACCTGGAATTCTGCCTGCAGGCCCGGGGCCGGCCGGTGCTTGACTTTACGGGCTGGAATCAGTTGCTGGAGCTGCCCCTCGACCAGTATGCCGACGAATACTCGGCCGGCATGCGCAAGAAGCTGGCCCTGCTCGCGCTGCTGGTGCAGCCCTTCGGCTACCTTATTCTCGATGAGCCCTTCAATGGCCTCGACCTGGAAGCCAATCTGCTGCTGAAGGAAATTCTGAAGCGCCTGCGCGACCGGGGCACGGGCATTCTGCTCACCTCGCACATCCTGGGCGCGCTCACCGAAACCTGCGACGAAATCTCGGTGCTGGTGGGTGGGCGCGTGCAGCGGCACTATGCGGCGACCGAGTTTGGTACGCTGGAGCATGACTTGCTGGATACTCTGCACCGTGAGAAGCTTGGCCTTCTGGCCGGGCTGGTGTAGCGCATAAAGTAGCGCGGATTCGCAGAGCCCGCGCTACAGCGCCAGATAAAACCCCGCCAGCAGCGCCCGAAACTGTGCCGAATATTCCGCGTCATTTTCCGCTGTGCGGATAATCAGTTCCGTTTCCTGCACTTTCACAGCCACCCGCCGAAACCCGGTGATGTGCCGCAACGGCTTGCTGCCCGGCCGGTGCCGCACCACCAACCGCGCGGCCGCGTGCAGGCCAGTCATTGCAGCCACTTGCTCAAATGCCCGCATCTCAGGTGGCGGTAGCAGCACGGTGAGCAGGCCTGTGGGCAAGAGAAACTCCGCTGCGAAAGCCGCTAGTGCTGCGAAGGAAAGCGACTCGGCATCTTCGTGGCGGGCGGTGGTACGGGCCGCATCGGGCGAGCGCAGCGACTGCCGGAAGAAGGGCGGGTTGCAGATGATGTGGCTGAATGGCGCGGGCTGCGTGGCGGCGTAATCCGCCAAACTCAGCGCCCGAACTTCAATGCGACTGGCCCACGGACTGGCCGCACTGTTGGCCGCCGCCTGGGCTGCGGCCGCCGCGTCAATCTCCACCGCTTCGATTGCGACGGTGGCGTGGCGCTGGGCGGCCATGAGCGCCAGCAGGCCGGTGCCAGTGCCGATGTCGAGCAGGCGCGTGGCCCCCGCGAGGTCGGCCGCCGCACCGAGCAGGCAGGCATCGGTGCTCACCTTCATGGCGCAGGCGCCTTGCCCGATGCGGAACTGCTGAAACTGGAAATAGTCGTTGGGCATGAAACGGCTACAGCAGCGACTTACTGGCTTCGATGGTTTCGTACCCCTCATCCACCAACAACCCTTTGCCCAGCGCGCTTTGCACGGCCAGCACGTCGCAACGCTCGTTTTCGGCGTGGCCGGCGTGGCCTTTTATCCAGTGGAAGCTGACTTTGCGCTGCTTGTAGATGCGCAGGAAGCGCCGCCACAGGTCTTCGTTGGCTTTTTTGCCGAAATCGGACTTGGCGGCCCATCCAAAAACCCACTTCTTTTCCACGGCATCGACCACGTACTTGGAATCGGACACCACGCGAATGGGCAGTTCGGGGCGCGTCACGGCTTCGAGGCCGACTATCACGGCCAGCAGTTCCATGCGGTTGTTGGTGGTGCGGCGGAAGCCCTGGGTGAGCTCCTTCTCGTGGGGGCCGTAGCGCAGAATAGCGCCGTAGCCGCCCGGGCCGGGGTTGCCGCGCGCCGAGCCGTCGGTGAACAGGTGAATCATGGTTTGTCGGGGTAAAAGAACGTCATGCAGAGCGCAGCGAAGCATCTTTACCGCGCAATGCAATCAGTTACTATTGCGGTAAAGATGCTTCGCTGCGCTCTGCATGACGTTCAACAGTTAAAAATTCGCCTTAAATAGCTTGATGGCGATGGCGAGCAGAATGACGCCGAACACGCGGCGCAGCACGTCCTCGCCGGCTTTGCCGAGTTGGCGCTCAATCCAGGGGCTGGTTTTGAGCACGGCGTAGACGAACACCAGGTTGAGCAGGATGCCGACCAGGATGTTGGGCAGCGTGTAGGCGGCGCGCAGCGAGAGCAGCGTCGTCATGGTGCCGGCCCCGGTGATGAGCGGAAACGCCAGCGGCACAATGGAGCCGGTGCTGGCCGTGAGGTCGGAATGAAACAGCTGGATACCGAGTATCATTTCGAGCCCGATGAGGAAGATGATGACCGCGCCGGCCAGCGCAAAGCTCTCGTTATCGACCCCAAACAACCGCAGAATGCTCTGGCCCAGAAACAGGAAGGCCACCATCAGGCAGCCCGCCACGAAGGTGGCCAGCTCGGCCTTAATCTGCCCCTCGCGCTGCCGAATCTGGATGATAATCGGGATGGAGCCCACGATGTCAATCACGGCAAAAAGCGTGAGCGTGACGGAGAAGATTTGCTGGAGGTTGAGCATGAGTCGGGGGCGTTTGTCATCCTGAGCGCAGCGAAGGACCTTATCACGTTTGGCGACGTTTGCATTACGGCCTGCAGTTCTTCCGTGATAAGGTCCTTCGCTACGCTCAGGATGACAGGCGTAATTCCAATGACCAACTACCCCGGGTATTCCTTGGCGAAAAACTGCACCAGGGCTTCCATGGCGGCATCGGGCACGGCGGGAAAGTTGGCGATGCGGATGGTGGTGTTTTTGAGCGGACCGTAGCCGCTGCCCAGCTGCAGGCCGGCTTCCTTGGCTTTGGCTTTGATTTCTTCGATGAGCGCGGCCTCGCCGGCCAGGCCGATGACGGTGGTGCTGCGCGTTTCGGGGTTGTGCACGAAGGGCTGAAGCGGGGTGGCCTGGTCGAAGAAAGCATAGAGCTTTTCGGCGCGGTCGGCCAGGTGCTGGGCCACGGCTTTGATGGGCTCGCGGTCGGCCAGCACGCGGCTCATCAGGTAAATGCCCAGCACGTTGGGCGTGTAGTTGGTTTGGTGGTTCAGCATCTGGCTTAGCATGGCGGGCAGCGCGTTGTAGTGGGCGCGGTCGTTCACGAGCTTGGCCTGGGCCACGGCGCGGGGCGACAGTATCATCACGCCCAGGCCGGCGGGCAGCCCGAAGCACTTCTGCACCGAGCCGTACCAGATGTCGGCCTTGATGTATTTCAGGTTCAGGCCGGCCAGCGAGCTGGTGGCATCCACGGCCAGCAGGGCCCCGCCGAGGCGGTTATACAGGTTCAGGATGAAGCCTTCGCGCAGCTGGGTGGCGGTGCTGGTTTCGTTCTGGGTGATGCAGACGAGGTCGGTATCGTCGGGAGCGAAGGGCAGGCTGGCGATGTCGGGCAACTCATCGAGCCCGAAGCTGAGGCCCGTGCTGGCCGGCCGCAAAGCCTTGGCGTACTTATACCACTTCTCGCCGAAGTCGCCGTTGTAGAGGTGAAACGAACGGCGCGGCGTCAGGCTCTGGGCCAGGATTTCCCAGCACTCGGTGGCCGAGCCGGTGAACAGGACGGTGTAGTCCTGCGGCACGTTGAGCTTGCTTTTGAGGTCGGCCACGGTCTGGCGGACCAAGGCCGTCACCTTTTCGGAGCGGTGCGGGGCAGAGAGCCAGCCCTCGTCAAAGGCATCGGTGAGGTATTGCCGAACGGCGGGATATACGGCCGAAGGCCCGGGATTGAAGGTATACATGGGAAGGAAAGTCGGGAAGGTGAGGCGCCGCCGCCGCAAAGGTAGCGGCTGGTATCAGGGGCGAAAGCAGGACGCCAACGATAAATGGAGGGCCGCATTGCCCCTAAGCCCGTTCTCACCCCTCAGACCTGGGTTTCTGGCATTCCGATGCGTCTTCCCGAGTTAGGTAACACCAATCGAAATGCCGGGAGCCCGCGTCGGAACGGCCCTCACACGCGAAACCCGACGCGCTTGGGCTGCTGGTTCACAAACCACTGCACGGCCAGCCGGTAGCTCTCCAGCCCAAAGCCGCTGATGCTGCCCACGCAGTTGCGGCCCAGCAGGCTTTTCTGCCGGAACTCCTCGCGGGCGTGCAGGTTGCTCAGGTGCACCTCCACCACGGGCGTGTTGATGGCGGCCACGGCATCGGCCAGGGCCACGCTGGTGTGGGTGTAGCCGCCGGCATTCAGCACGATGCCGTGGTGGCTGAAGCCAACTTCGTGCAACTTATCGAGCATCGCACCCTCGTGGTTGCTCTGAAACTGTGTGAGCGTGAGTTGCGGAAAGGCTTCCTGCAGCTCCGGGAAGAAGTCGTCGAACGAGCGGTTGCCGTAGATGCCGGGTTCGCGGCGGCCGAGCAGGTTGAGGTTGGGGCCGTTGAGGATGAGGATATTCAATTGAATTATGAATTAGAAATTATAAATTATGAATTGGGGCTGGCATGTGTTTTTGCATTGGTTTTGGTCGAAAGCAGAATGCTGGACAGCAGCTTGCTGATTTCGAGATTATGAAAGTGAATAGAATCAAAAGCCTCAGTGGGCAAAAAGTCGTTGTCATGCAGCAGGCGCAGCCAGTAGGAGGTTTCCCGCGCTTCCTTTGCAGCGATATTGAGCTTATTGATGAAATCGGCAGTAGAGCTGGCTGCCAGCGCCTCCTTGACATTGGCCCCAATGGAAGTGCCACTTCGCAGGAGTTGTTTTGACAACACAAACTCGCGTTGCTCACTGGTTAGGTATTTATAGGCTTTGATGATACGTGAGGCAAAAGCGTACGATTTCTGCTGAATTATATTCTCCTTCATCCCGCAAATAACTCATAATTCATAATTCCGAATTCATAATTAAATATGACCTGGCCCCAAGCCCTCAAGCAGTTCGATGGCTACCTGCGCCTCGAAAAGTCGCTCTCGCCCAACTCAGTGGAGGCTTATGTGCGCGACATCAGCAAGCTCCAGCAGTTTCTCATCATCCAGAAGCTGTCCCTCGGCCCCACGCAGGTGAGCACCGAAGTGCTGCGCGAATTCCTGGCCACGCTGCAAGGGCTGGGCCTGAGCGCCACCTCGCAGGCGCGCACGCTCTCAGGCCTGAAGGCGTTTTTTAGCTTCCTCATCATGGAAGACCTGCTGAAAATTGACCCCACCGACACCCTCGAAGCCCCTAAAACCGGCCGCCACCTGCCCGATACCCTCAGCTACCCCGAAGTGGAGCAGCTGCTGGCCGCCATCGACCTGAGCACCGACGAGGGCCTGCGCACCCGCGCCCTGCTCGAAGTGCTGTACTCCTCGGGCCTGCGCGTGAGCGAGCTCTGCGACCTGCGCCTGAGCAACATCTACGCCGACGAAGGCTTTATGAAAGTGGTGGGCAAGGGCAACAAGGAACGCCTCGTGCCCGTGGGCCGCGAAGCCCTCAAGCACCTCAACTTCTACCTCAGCGGCGTGCGCGGCCACCTGGATATAAAACCCGGGGCCGAAGATGTTGCCTTTCTGAGCAAGAACGGCCGGCCGCTCTCCCGCATCACCGTCTTCACCACGCTCAAGAAGCTGGCCGAACAGGCGGGCTTGCGCAAAACCATCAGCCCGCACACGCTGCGGCATTCCTTCGCCACCCATCTGATTGAGGGCGGGGCCGACCTGCGCGCCGTGCAGGAGATGCTGGGCCACGCCAGCATCACGACCACGGAAATTTATACGCACCTCGACCGCGACTTCCTGCGGCAGGTGATTACCGAGTTTCACCCGCGCAGCTAGGGTGGGGTAGGAGAGGCGATTAAATGGTCGGAAGGAAAAAAGAACGTCATGCTGAGCGTAGCCGAAGCATGACGTTCGGAATTGCCCACCTGAATTCACCTCCTACATCCCGCCCGCATTGTGTAAATTTGACCTTTCTGCAACCGTCGAATGGCCGATAATCGTTATAAAAACCCTCCCGCCGGTCCCTCGGCCAACCGCCCGAACGAGCCCAAGGCCAACCGCCGCAACGAGCCCCGGGCCAACGGCCCTGCGCCCGAGCCCGCCGCCCGGCCGGAGCCCCGCCCCGCCGCCGCCAACGTGCCAAAAGCCGCCCGCGCCGCTCAACAAGCTCCAACCGCCAAACCTACCAAGCCGCCCCGTGGCCCGCTACCCGGCGTAGGCAACCTGCTGAGCTTGCTGCGCGACCGCCGCTTTCACCTGTTCGTGGGGTTTGGGCTGCTGCTGGGCAGCCTCTACCTCACCATTGCTTTCACGTCTTTCCTCTTCACCGGCCACGCCGACCAGAGCGTGGTGGGCGCTATGAGCACCATTCCGGTGAAAGAAGCCGGCGCGGAGTCGCACAACTGGCTGGGCCTGCTCGGGGCCTGGGCCGCTGAGCTGTTCATCTACAAGCTGTTTGGCGTAGCGGCGTTTGCGCTGATTCCCGTGGTGTTTTTCCTCGGATACAAGATTGTGTTCCGCACAACACCTGTTTCGGTGAGCTACACGCTGGCCCTGGGGCTGTTCACGATGGCCTGGCTGAGCATTCTGATGGGCTACGTGGTGGTTACCCTCGACGGGGCCGACCCGGTGCTGGCCCACCGGCTCGATTTCCTGTGCGGTGGCGTGGGCTTTGAAGCCGCCTCGTGGCTCAACAGCCTCATTGGCTGGGGCACGGTGCTGCTGCTGGCTTTCCTGCTGATTTCGTTCGTGGTGTTCTTCTTCAACGTGACGAGCCTCAACCTGGGCAGCTTCCGCCGCCTCAGCACCGAAGACGACCCCGAGGAAGACGCCGAGCTCGAAGCCGAAATTGCCGCCGAGCAGGCTGCCGCCGTTCGCCCGGCGCCCGCGCCCGCCGCCCTGGCCATGACGCTCAAAACCCGCCCCGGCGCTCCCGATTCGGTCGTTTCAGCATCCGCTACAGTCGCCGCCGGCGGGGCTCAGGCCGCAGCCAGCCTCGCGCTGGAACTCGCTGATGATACCGAAGACGAAGAGGCTTTCGAAGCGCCCGCGCCGGCTGTTAAAGAATATGAGCCCGCCCCGCGCCCCGGCGCCGGCCTGCCGCTGAGCGTGGCCGGTACCGTAGCGGCCGGCGCGCTGGGCACAGCGGCCGCGGCTTCGTCGCTGGGCACATCGGTGGCGGGTGGCGCCCTGGCGGCGGCTGTTCCGCTGGCTGCCAGCGGCCCGGCCTTTTCCATCGAAATGCCCACCGCCGACGAACCCGCCGCGGCTCCGGCCACGCCGGTTTCCACGGTGCCCACGCCGCTCTCGCTGGCCGACTTAGCCGACGACGACGCGCCACTGCCGGCCTCGCGCCCGGTGCTCCCCATGCCCGCCGCGCGTCCGCTCGAAATCACCGTGCCCGGCCGCGATGACCTCGACCCCAACGCCGGAGCCGCTATTGCCGCCGTGGTGGATGAGGACGAGGATGCCGACGCCATGCCGCCCGGCAACTACGACCCCACGCTGGAACTCTCGCGCTTCCAGTTTCCGACGCTGGAGCTGCTCAACGACTACGGCATCGCCAAGGCCCAGGTAACCAAGGAGGAGCTGGAAGCCAACAAGGACCGCATCGTGGAGACGCTGGGGCACTACAGCATCGCCATCGCCAGCATTAAGGCCACCATCGGGCCCACGGTCACGCTCTATGAAATTGTGCCCGAGGCCGGCGTGCGCATCTCCAAAATCAAAAGCCTGGAAGACGACATTGCCCTAAGCCTGGCCGCGCTCGGCATTCGCATCATCGCCCCCATTCCAGGCAAGGGCACTATCGGCATCGAGGTGCCGAACACGAAGAAGGAAATGGTGAGCATCCGCTCGGTGCTGGGCTCGGAGAAGTTCGCCCGCTCGGAAATGGACCTGCCCATTGCCTTCGGCCGCACCATCACCAACGAAGTATTCGTGGCCGACTTGGCCAAAATGCCCCACCTGCTGATGGCCGGCGCCACGGGCCAGGGTAAGTCGGTGGGCTTGAACGTGATTCTGGCCTCGCTGCTCTACAAGCGCCACCCCGCGCAGCTGAAGTTCGTGCTGGTCGACCCCAAAAAGGTGGAATTGAGCATCTTCAACAAGATTGAGCGCCACTACCTGGCCAAGCTGCCCGACACCGACGAGGCCATCATCACCGATACCAAGAAGGTGGTGAACACGCTGAATTCGCTGTGCATGGAGATGGACCGGCGCTACGATTTGCTGAAGGAAGCCGGCTGCCGCAACCTGAAGGAGTACAACGCCAAATTCATCGAGCGCCGCCTCAATCCCAAGAAAGGCCACCGCTTCCTGCCGTTCATCGTGCTGGTAATTGATGAATTGGCCGACCTGATGATGACGGCCGGCAAGGAAGTGGAAACGCCCATTGCCCGCCTGGCCCAGCTCGCCCGTGCCATCGGCATTCACCTCATCGTGGCCACCCAGCGCCCCTCGGTGAACGTGATTACCGGCATCATCAAGGCCAACTTCCCCTGCCGCATCTCCTTCAAGGTGACCAGCAAAATCGACTCGCGCACCATTCTCGACACCGGCGGGGCCGACCAGCTCATCGGCCAGGGCGACATGCTGTTCTCGGCCGGCTCGGACCTGATTCGCGTGCAGTGCGCCTTCATCGACACGCCCGAAGTGGACCGCGTCTGCGATTTCATCGGCGAACAGCAGGGCTACTCCGATGCCTACCTGCTGCCCGAAGTGGCCGGGGCCGACGGCGACGCCGGCAGCGGCAACGAGGAAATGGACCCCTCGGAGCGCGACTCCATGTTTGAGGACGCGGCCCGCTGCATTGTGCTGCACCAACAGGGCAGTACCTCGCTGCTGCAGCGCAAGCTCAAGCTCGGCTACAACCGGGCAGGACGCCTGATTGACCAGCTCCAACATGCCGGAATCGTGGGCCCATTCGAGGGCAGCAAGGCCCGCGACGTGCTTATTCCGGATGAATACCAGCTGGAGCAATTGCTCAATTCGATGAAATAACCCCATCAGTAGCGTAGGCCGAAAGCTTACGCTACTTTTTTTGGCTTCATTTGCATTTCATTGGCAATCTGGCCGGACGTTTGTTATCCAACTTCCGTATCAGGCATTCCAAGCGAGGCTCCTGCGCCTCTTGACCCTTACCCTTCACATGAAAAAGACCCTCTCTCTGCTGATGTTCGCGGCTACGCTGGCCTTGCCCGCCGCCGCCCAGCAAGACCCCAAAGCCGGTAAAATCCTCGACCAGATGAGCGCCAAATACCAGGCGTTGAAAGCCTTCCAGGCCACGTTTACGCAGACGCTGGAAAACCCCAGCGCCAAGGTGAAGCAGAACATCAACGGCGACATCGTGGTGAGCGGCCAGAAATTCCGCCTAAAAATCAGCGGCCAGGAAGTCATCAACGACGGCAAAACCACCTGGACTTACCTGAAAAACGAAAACGAGGTGAACATCTCCGATTCGGACCCGGACGCCCAAGAGCTGTCGCCCTCCCAGATTTATACGATGTACAAGAAGGGCTACAAGTACACCTACGTGCAGCAGGTGACGGAAAGTGGTGAGCCCCTCGATGTGATTGAGCTGGCCCCCGAAAACCGTAGCAACGACGTGTTCAAAGTGCGCCTGAAGGTGCGAAAGAAGGATGCGTCGGTGAAAAGCTGGCAGATGTTCAAGAAGAACGGCAACCAGTACACCTTCCTCATCAAGAACTTCAAGCCCAATCCGCCCACCGATGCCACCACGTTTGCCTTTGATAAGGCCAAGTACAAGGGCGTGAAAGTGGTGGACCTGCGCTAGGTTTCAGAAATGATTTGAATTGCGAAACGGCCCGCTCCGAAAGAGGCGGGCCGTTTTACATTTGCCTTATGCGCGAAGATTTCTACCATTACGTCTGGCAGCACCAGTATTTCGACAAAGCCGACCTGCGCACAGCCGCTGGCGAGGAAATTCAGGTGCTCAAGCCCGGCCATCGCAACGCCGATGCCGGGCCCGACTTCCTGAACGCCCGCCTGCGCGTGGGCGACGTGGAGTGGAACGGCGCCGTGGAAATTCATCTGCGCGCCTCCGACTGGACCCGCCACCAGCACCAGACCGACCCCAAGTACGACCAGGTGATTCTGCACGTCGTAGGCCAGCACGATGCTGACGTGGCCCGTACCAACGGCAGCCTGATTCCAACGCTGGCGCTGCAAACGCGCATTGCGCCCGAGCTGCTGGCCCGCTACCAGACACTGGTTGAAGCGCCCGCCGCCGCGCCGCTGCCCTGCGCCCCGCTGCTGCACCTGGTACCTGAAATCACCCGCACGATGATGGTTGAGCGGGCCTTGCTGGAGCGCGTCGAGCGCAAGGCCGACGACGTGCTGGCCCTGCACCAGCGCCTGGGCCAAGACTGGGAAGCCACCGCCTACCACGCCCTGATGACGGCTTTCGGCTTCCAGAAAAACAGCGAACCGTTGGCGCGCCTGGCCAAGGCCCTCCCGCTCAGCGTGCTGCGCCGCCATCGCCACGACCAGCGCCAACTCGAAGCATTGCTGTTCGGGCAGGCCGGTTTTCTGGTGGAAAGCGACGAAACGGCGGCCGATGATTACATCCGCGACCTGCGGCAGGAGCATGAGTTTCTGCGCCACAAATACCAGCTACAGGATGCCGCGCTGGCCGTGCACGAGTGGAACTACCTGCGCCTGCGGCCGGCCAACTTTCCGCCGGTGCGGCTGGGCCAGTTGGCGGGGCTGCTGCATGCGCGCCCGGCCCTGTTCGACGCCCTGCTCACGGCCCAAAGCGTGGCCGCGCTCACCGAGTTTTTTCAAGCCCCTGCGCCGGAATACTGGCGCACACACTTCCGGCCCGGGCGCACCGGGAAAGTGCCCGGGTTGGGCAAAGGCAGCATCGACCTGCTTATAACGAACGTGGTGGTACCGCTGCGCGTGGCCTACGCTCGGCACGTGGGGCAGCCCGAAGTTGTGGAAAGCAGCGTGGCGCTGCTCAGCGAATTGCCCGCCGAGCATAACCGATATACCGACGTGTATGAGGCCCTGGGCTTCGCGCACCATACCGCCGCCGACTCGCAGGGCCTGTTGGCGCTGCACAAATCATACTGCGCCCCACGCCGCTGCCTGCACTGCGCCATCGGAAACAGGTTGGTGCAGCAACCCCGCCCGGCCCGATGAGAATTGCTTTAGCCATTTTGCTGAACGCGGCCCTGCTGGCCATGCTGCTGCCATGGCTGCGGCGGCAGTGGCACTGGGCCACTGCCAATGGCTGGCGCTGGATATTTACAGTGGGGCTAGGGCTCCGCGTGGGCGTCGGTTTATGGCGAGGCCTAACGCTTAAATTCGACGCGGCATATATGACTCAGGTTGGCAATACGGTAACGCGATTGCTGTGGGATGGGGAACTTTATATTCTTGTCCAGTCAATTACTACTTTTCCGGATGGACATGGGGCTATGATATATCAGTCTACCTCGAATACTTGGATGCTGATAAAGGTGCTTGCTCTGCTTAATTTTCTTTCAGTAAGCCAAGGCTGGCTAAATGCACTCTATCTAAGCTTGTTTGCCTTTATAGGCTGTTGGGTATTATCCCGCATACTGGCTGAGCGGTTTCTCCCAACGGGGGCCGGGGTCGTAGCGTTTCTATTGTGGCCTTCGGTGTGGTTTTGGGCCACCGGCATTAGTAAAGAAGCTGCATTGCTCGGCAGTGGAGCTTGGCTGACGGCTCGTGTTGTGGAAAGGCTTTACCCAATTCCCAATTGCGGGGAGGCCAAATCTACAAGCTTGTTTTGGTGGTGGTTGGGAACTTTAGCGCTGGCCTACTTGCATTTCCATATGCGCTACTTTTTTGCAACCCCGTTGCTGGTGGTACTCTGCAGCATAGCCTTTAGCCATTGGCTTCGCCGGTACCGTCTCACCCGCCCTTACAGGGTGCAGGTAATAGCATTGGCTACTGCGCTGGGGGCCATAGCTTGGCTGGCTCCCCAAGTTAGTGTGGCTTTTAGAATGAATAAATTCACGAGCCAAGTAGTGCGAGTGTACGCTTTTGAGGTCTCACACACAATAGGCCGGCCGCATTTAGAATACCCCAATCTGCATCCTACTATTGAAAGTATTGCTGCTCACGCCCCGCTAGCAGTAGTGAATGCCCTGACCCGACCTTGGCTTGGTGAAACCAAGCAGACATTTTACTTAGCAGCTGGGCTCGAAAATGCGGCACTATTAATTCTATTTGCCCTGTTTGGCTTGGCTGCAATGCATGGCTGTATAGGTAAACTACCGGTCGGCTTAAGTATAGGGCTGGGGCTGTTTTGTTTAATGGTTGCATTTCTCATCGGCTTAACAACACCAAATCTAGGGTCACTCAGCCGCTATCGAAGCGAATTACTGCCGTTCTTGCTGCTTTTACTATTGCAAAATAACTATGCTGTAAAGCTGTTAAAATATCTGCGCTTAAATCGAGTGAACATGAATAGATTGAGATAGCCTGAAAAGACCTCCCGGCGTGCGGCGTAACTTTGCAGTGTGCTTCACCAATACTTAGGGAGCTTTCCTATGGCATAAACGCCAAATAGCCAACATCATTATCATGGAAAACCCCGTTATCATTCTCGGTGCCCAAACTGTGGGTACCGCCGCCCTCGACGCCTTTCTTTCCAACGACGTCGTGGTGTATTGCCTGCTCGACGACGACCAGAAACTGCAGGGCACCGAGCTGCTCGATGTGCCCGTGATGGGCAACACCGACGACGGCGAACTGCTGAAGCTGCTCGGCAAAAAGTGCGAGGTATTTGTGGCTACTGAAGACACCGCCAGCCGCCGCAGCCTCACCCAGATGCTGCGCACCGAGTACGAAGCCGTGCCCGTCAACGCCATTCACGAGCGCGCCAGCGTATCCAATCATGCTACCCTGGGCCACGGCAACTACGTGGGCCCCAATGCTGTGGTAGCTGCTACCGCCACGCTCGGCAACGGCTGCCTGCTCGGTCCTAATTCGGTAGTGGAAGCCCGCGCCACCGTGGGCGACTATGCCCAGCTTGGCAGCGGGGCTTTGCTCGGCGCCGACGTGCAGGTGGGCGAACAGGCCTTTGTGGGCGCCGGCGCCGTAATAGTGGCCGGCGTAAAAATCGGCGACAAAGCCCGGGTGGGGGCCGGCTCGGTGGTAGTGGCCGACGTGCCGAATGGCCAGACGGTGTTTGGCAACCCGGCGGTTAAGGTTTAATTAAAAATTAAGAATTATGAATTAAAAATTGTCCTTCAGGCTATTGTGTAACGAGGCTGTCGATAAGAAAATAATTCATAATTTTTAATTCATAATTTTTAATTACCAATGTATCAGGTTCTTCTCTATTACTGCTACAGCCCCATTGCCGACCCCGACGCATTTCGCGACGAGCACCACCGCCTGTGCCTGGCGCTCGACTTGCGCGGCCGCATCATCGTAGCTGCCGAAGGGCTGAACGGCACCGTATCGGGCACACGCGAAAGCTGCGCCACCTACATGGCCGCCGTGAAGGCCGACCCGCGCTTCGCTGCCTTGGAATTCAAGATTGACGAAGTCGAAGGCCACACCTTCCAGAAGTTGCACGTGCGCGTGAAGCCCGAAATCGTGCACAGCAGCCTGCGCCACGTGCGGCCCCACGAGAAAACCGGCCAGCACCTCTCGCCCGCCGAATTCAAGGCCCTGAAGGACCGCGACGACGTGGTGGTCGTCGACGTGCGCTCCGACTACGAGTATAACCTCGGTCGCTTCAAAAACGCCGTGACGCTGGATATCGAGAATTTCCGCGACTTTCCCGACCGCATTGAGCGCCTCAAGGAATTCAAGGACAAGAAGATTCTCACCTACTGCACCGGCGGTGTGAAGTGCGAGAAAGCCAGTGCCTTCCTGCTCGAGCAAGGCTTCGAAAACGTGTACCAGCTGCACGGCGGCATCATCAAGTACGGCATCGAAGCCGGCGGTGAAGATTTCGACGGCCAGTGCTACGTGTTCGACAACCGCGTGGCCGTGGATGTGAACCGTGTGAACCCGACCGTGATTTCGCGCTGCCACCACTGCCAGCAGCCCAGCCCGCGTCTCATCAACTGCGCCAACCCGCACTGCAACGCCCACCTGCCCCTATGCGAAGCCTGCGGCGAAACCTTGCAAGGTGCCTGTTCCGAAGCCTGCGCCCAGCATCCGGACAAGCGCGCCTACGATGGCACCGGCACCTACCCCAAGCTCAGCAACCACTACAATCCGGCCCAGGGGCTGGCCTCTTACAAAGCCTAAATTTAGTAGTCGGTACAGAGTGGCCAGGAGGCAGGATTTGCTGTCGTTTGTCTTTTCTTGCCGGTTATTTCGCTGTCTGATTTCTGACTACTCAATACCGACTACAAGCAATGTCAATTCCCAATTCCGAGCTCATCCTCAATCCCGACGGCAGCATATACCATCTCAATCTGCTGCCCGACCATATTTCCGACACCATCCTGACCGTGGGCGACCCCGCCCGCGTAGCCCAGGTGAGCCGGCATTTCGATTCCATCGAGTTCGAAACTACGCACCGCGAGTTCGTCACGCACGTGGGCTACTACCGCGGCAAGCGCCTCACCGTACTCAGCACCGGCATGGGCACCGACAACATTGACATTGTGATGAACGAGCTCGACGCCCTCGTCAACATCGATTTTATGGCCCGCGAGGTGCGCCCGGCCGAGGAGCGCATGAGTTTGCGCATCATCCGCATCGGCACCAGCGGCAGCCTGCAGGCCGATGTGCCCGTGGGCACCATGCTGGCCACCGAGCACGCCGTGGGCCTCGACAGCCTCATGCAGTTCTACCCGTTGATGGAAACCGGCCTCGAAACCGAAATTGCCACCGAGCTGCAGCAAACGCTCGCACTGCCCTTCGCGCCGTACGTGGTGCGCGGCTCCGACCTGCTGCGCGAGCAGGTGGGCGCGGGCATGGCCGTGGGCAATACGCTCACCTGCCCCGGTTTCTACGGCCCCCAGGGCCGCCGCCTGCGCCTCGACCTGCGCCAGCCCGACTACATCGAGCGCCTGCAAAATTTCCGCCACCAGAGCGCCGAAGGTCCTTTCCGCCTGAGCAATTTCGAGATGGAAACCGCCGGCTATTACTCGCTGGGCCGCCTGCTGGGCCACGAAGTCCTGTCGCTGAACGCCATCGTGGCCAACCGCGCCACCGGCGAGTTTGCCGAAAATGCCGGCGGCATCGTCGATGCCATGATTGAGCGTACCCTGCAGCAGTTGATAGCCGCTAACCAAGCTTAAACGGCTTCCATTTTAAACGAAGAAGCCGGACTGCCACAGGGCAGTCCGGCTTTTTTGATAAAGTAATTTGAGAAAATATAATATCGGAAAAATTATACAGGAAGATTGATAGTGGAAATCGCCATTTCTAGTAAAAGTCGAAGCCGACTACGGCGCGCAAAGGCAGGCTGGTTCCGGACTTTAACGTAAGATGCTCGTTCGAATTGGCCCAGACCGTGGTATATACCCGGTGGGCGTTGCCATCGGCCGTTTTAAAATAAATGTCGAGTTTGCCCTGGTAGTTATTGCCCAGCATGGTGGCCCGATTCGCATCATGCTGCCGTTGACGGCGCTCTTCGGCCGAATCCAGCACATCATGGGCAGGGAAGAGGAGGTAGGGCAGATATTCCTTTTCAACCGTGTCCGTGAGTTCCAACTGAGCAGTAGTCATAACGAAAGGGGATGGGTGGGGTGGAAGAAAGAGCCGGCGAATTCACTCGTTTTTGAATTGCTCCTGAAAGGTAGCTTTTCCAGTTGCGCGTGGTTGGCTTTATCGGCAGAATGCAAAAACGGCTCGGTCAGTGCGGGCTTCTGAACGATGAAGGGCTAACCTACTTCGGCGGCCAGAAATTCCATCGTATCCACGCCATCGGCAAAATCAGCTACGCCCGGCTCCTGCGCGCGGCCAAACGGCACGCTGCCGGCAAAGCGCCCGGCCGCCGATACTACGCACTGCGTTTGGGCCGCCACATCAGTAAGCTGGTCCACCAATTCAACTTCCGAGGCATACTCGGCATAGTGCAGGACTGAAATGGGCGATACCAGAGCGGTATTGCGAGTAAGAAGCAAAAAGCCAGTGTCATAATGATGCACGGCGTTCACCAGCAGAATGCTTTTGTTGTAATCGTAATTGTTCTGGTATTTGTGGTGGTTAAGTACTCCCTCACCAATCTGCAGCGCATCAAGCAGCGGAATGAAATCGTAACCTTCGGGCACGTAGAGCTTGCTCACGTTACGGCAGCCCAGGCCGTAGTACTGAAAAATATCGGGGGCCAGCAAAGCCAGTTCCGAGCTGGTTTCGCGGCCCGTTAGCACGGCCACGCTGGTGCGGTTGCGCCGGATAAGGTGCGGGCGCTTGCCGAAATAATATTCGAAGTAGCGCGCCGTGTTGTCCGAGCCGGTGGCGATGAAAGCATCGGCCGCGTTCAGGCGTGGCACTACTTTGATGTAATCGGCAAAGCGGGGCTCCAGCGTCAATAGTTCTTCCATTACCCAGGTCATCAGTACCGTGTCGTCGGCGCTGAGCTTAGCCAGCAGCACGTGGCCGCTCAGCAGCACGCACAGCAGGTCGTGAAAGCCTACCAGCGGGATGTTGCCGGCCATTACCACGCCAATCTGGCGCACGGTGCGCGGTTCGGGTGGGTAGCGGGCAGCCCACTGGCGCAGGGGCGTTTCGGCCAGCAGGTGGGCAATGCCGGCCACGGCGGCACGCACGTTGGGCAGGTCGAACCAGGCGTTCTGGTTGCGGGCACGGGCGGCGTGGGTGGCCAGCTCGTCGGCGGGCAGGTGGGTGAGGCGGTGGCCCAGGGCCACAAAGGCAGCCAGGCGTTCGGAATGGGTCATGCTACTAAAAGGAGGGAGGGGCGCCGGCCACCGGCCGGCGGGCTATTTGCCAGCAAAATTGGCTGAAACCGTGCGAACCCCGCCGTTGTTGGTTAATTTTGCCGGGCCGAAGCACGGCGGCTGGTTCCAGTTTTACGTAAAGCCCGCCCGAAACGCTTTGGTTTTTTCCTCTACAACTTCCTGACCCCCGACATCTCATGGCCATCATGATAACCGACGAGTGCATCAATTGTGGTGCCTGCGAGCCGGAATGCCCCAACAACGCGATTTACGAAGGCGGCGCGCAGTGGCGCTGGGCCGATGGCACCTCGCTGAAAGAAGCCGCTCTGGCCGACGGTACCGTGGAGCCGGGGACGTTGCCCCACACGCCGGTTTCGGATGAGTATTACTACATCGTATCGGATAAGTGCACCGAGTGCGTAGGCTTCCACGAGGAGCCGCAGTGCGCCGCCGTGTGCCCCGTCGACTGCTGCGTGGACGACCCCGACCACCGCGAAACCCGCGAGCGACTGCTCGAGAAAAAGGAGTGGCTGCACATTGCAGCTTAAGACGCAACGAGCTAAGAATCGAATTAAAAGCTGAACGGGAAGCATTAGAAGGCCGTCGTGCCTTTTAATGCTTCCCGTTCAGCTTTTAACGCAAAAACCTAAGTGCCGCAGTTGAAAAACTTGTCGTAGGCCGACTCCGGAATGAGGTTGAGCCGGCTCATCAGCCAAATAGGTCCGCGGACCAAGCGCAGCACGGCGTAGCTGTTAGGGTAGTCGTGGAAGGTTTTGGGCGGGGCGGCCACCATTGCTTCAAATTCAGCGCGTGTGAGGCCCAGACGCTTAATGCAAAGCGCAATCACCGCTTCGTCCTCAATGGCGTTGACGTGCGATACCCGTTCGAGTGCCTCTTCGCGGCTCATCTGGCCCGAGCGAATAAGTGCGGAGTAGTTGAACAGGCGCCGGTCGATGTTGAACTTGACGCGGTTGAGGTAATAAATCAGGCTCTGGTAGAGGTCGTCGAAATAATGCGCGCCGGGATTTTGCCAGGCCAGCTCGCGCTCAATTATTTCGTCCACTTCGCTGCGCACGTAGTCGAGGTGGTAAAGCAGCGTTACGGTTTTGATGCGGCGCACAAAGGCGTAGTAAAACATTTCCTTCAGGCCCAGATTGAAGCCGGGGTCGGCGGGTTGCCAGGGGCGCAGCGGCACGGTGCCAAACTGGCGGTGCACGGCGCGCAGGTAGCGGCCATCCAGAAAATTCCAGCTCAGCGGGGCAATGCCCTCGGTGCGAAACGACTGGCCGATGACCACGTGCCGAATGTTTTCCTTGGCCGCCACGCCGTAGAGCGCCGTGGCAATGCCCAGGTCGGTGCCTTCCTCCATATCGGGCACTGAGGCTTTGAGAAACGCAATTTTGAGGTCTTTCGACTCGCGCCAGTCCGACGTAATGGTGCGCAACTCCACCCCCAGGCGCTGGCAGGCGCGCACCATGTTTTCGCCCGCCACGGGGTTGCCGAAGCCGTCGTTGAAGTGCACGGCCAAGGGCCGCAGCTTCAGTTGGGTGACGCAGTACCACAGCGTGTAGGTGCTGTCGCGGCCGCCGCTGAGGCCGAGCACGCAGTCGTAGCGGCGGTTGCGGCCGGCGCGGCGCATGGCCTGGGCGTGGCGCTGCACCGTGCGCAGGCCGGCCTGGCCCAGCGGGAAAGCCGCTTCCATGCGGTCGTGCACCGCGCAGAAGGAACAAGTGCCGTGGTCATCGAAATGAATGCCGGGGGCCGTGGTGTCCATAATGCAACGGCTACACCGCTGGTAAGCCGGGTCCATTTCGGTGGGGGCGGAGGTTTCAGCGGGAAGTACGAGAGAAGGCAAAGGCAACGGGTGGTTGTAAAAGCGGCGCGGCCAACCAATGAGCACGCAACAGCAGATGAGGAAGGGGAAATGGGAGGAGGGTGGGAATCGGTCGCGGAGGCAGGGTGAAATGTATTACGGCAATTGGTCGAACCGGTAGCCTTTGCGTTGCAGCGCGACCCCGATGTCGGTGCCGCGCTCGGGCCGGTGCGGGCGGTTGAGGGTGGCTACCACCAACTGGCTGGCAAACTCGTTGAACGTGCCCCGGGCCTGCACACCGTGGGCATCTACGGCCAGCGAGCAGCCCACGCTTTTCTTGCCCTCGTAAGGCCCGCCCACAATATAGCCCACCGAAGTGGTGCTAACTACTACCACGTTGTAGAGCTGCGCCAGAATGGAAAACGGCTTCAGCCATTTTTCGCGGTACGGGTCGTGCTCTTCCGTAATGGAGTAGTCAACCGTCCAGGAAGCGGGGGCAATGATGAACTCGGCCCCCATCCGGGCCAGGGTGTGGCCAATGGGCAGGGCATCGAGGTAGTTATCTGCGCAGATGTTGACGCCGATTTTACCCAGCGGCGTGTCAACCACATTCAGCGTCTGGCCCACGGCGTAGAAAGGCTGTTCAACGCTCAGTAAGTTGATTTTGTGGTATTTGAGAATGATTCGGCCCTGCGGGTCGATGAGAATGGCGGCGTTGTAATTGCGGCCATCGGCCGCACGCTCGGTGAGGCCGGCGCATACGTAGACGCCGTGCTGCATTGCCGCAGCGCATAGCTGGTCGCTGAATGGGCCCGGAATGGGTTGAGCTTCGAGCAGGGCGCTGGGGTGCGTCCAGGCGAAGTCGAGGGTTTCGGGCAGCAGCACGAGGTCGCAGTTTTCGGCCGAAGCCTGGGCGATGAGGGCAGTGGCGCGGGCCAGATTGCGGGCCGGCTCACCACCTTCAACCAGAAGCTGCCCCAGGCCGATGCGCAAGGTGCCCACTGGTGGCGGCACTACTGGCGCAACATTGGCCGGAAGAGGCGCAGGCTTTCGAAAAGAAAAGAGCGTAGCCATTGACGAACAGTAGGGTATCGGTTGCAAACATTTGGAAGGTACAAAGAGAACGTTAAACTTTCACCGGTCAACTTTGTCGGGAGAAGCGGCAATGATGAGCTGCTGGCTTGATAAAATGCCATGTCTCGGCCAAGGGCTGTTCATACCCAATTGATTATCAAAAGCGCCTTGGTACACTTTACCAATTTCAGTGCAAAAAGGGTTTTCCTTTAAACCCGGCTATTTCATAAGTGAAGTTTTTATGAAGAAGCCCGTTAGCTGCCACAACCTGTGCGCATAGCCCGGCTGGTAGCATGGCGGATGGTCCGCCGCCCGGCTTATGCCTATTTTTGCCCTATCTGCACTCTGCAATTCCCCATTATGTCGCTCGCCACCACCTACTCGCCCACCGACGTTGAAGCCAAATGGTACCAACGCTGGCAGGAGCAGGGCTTTTTCAAAGCCAAACCCAACCCGAAAAAGAAGCCTTATACCGTCGTCATTCCACCGCCGAACGTGACGGGCGTGCTCCACATGGGGCATATGCTGAACAATACGATTCAGGATGTGCTGGTGCGCCGCGCGCGCATGCAGGGCAAGGAAGCCTGCTGGGTGCCCGGCACCGACCACGCCAGCATCGCCACCGAGGCCAAAGTGGTAGCCCAACTCAAGGAGCAGGGCATCAACAAAACCGACCTCACCCGCGAGCAATTTCTGGCCCACGCCTTCGAGTGGAAGGACAAATACGGCGGCATCATTCTGGAGCAGCTCAAGCAGCTCGGTGCTTCCTGCGACTGGGACCGCACGCGCTTCACCATGGAGCCGGATTTGACCGACGCCGTGCTCCGTGTTTTCGTGGACCTGTATAACAAAGGCCTGATTTACCGCGGCGTGCGCATGGTGAACTGGGACCCCGAAGGCCGCACCGCCATTTCCGACGAAGAGGTGATTGCCAAGGACGTGCAGGCCAAGATGTACTACCTGAAATACGCCGTGGTAGGGCAGGAGGGTCAGTTTCTGACCGTGGCCACCTCGCGGCCCGAAACCATTATGGCCGACGTGGCCGTGGCCGTGAACCCCAACGACCCGCGCTACGCCCACCTGGCCGCCGCCCAGGTGCGCATCCCGTTGCTGGGCCGTGAAATCCCGGTGATTTTCGACGAGTACGTGTCGACCGATTTCGGTACCGGCGCGCTGAAGGTGACGCCCGCCCACGACCTGAACGACTACGAGTTGGGCGTGAAGCACAACCTGCCCGTTATCGACATTTTGGCCGACAACGGCACGCTGAACGAGAAAGCCATGCTCTACGTGGGGCAGGACCGGTTTGCCGTGCGCAAGCAGATTGCCAAGGATTTGCAGGAAGCCGGCTTGCTCGATAAAATCGAGGAGTACGCCAGCATTGTGCAAACGTCGGAGCGCACCAAAGCCGTGATTGAGCCCAAGCTCTCGCTGCAGTGGTTTATGAAGATGGAGCAGATGGCTAAGCCTGCGCTCGACGTGGTGGAAAATGACACCGTGAAGCTGCACCCTCCCAAGTTCAAGAACATGTATCGGGCCTGGATGGAGAATGTGCGCGACTGGTGCATCTCGCGCCAGCTCTGGTGGGGACAGCAGATTCCGGCCTACTACCTGCCCGATGGCTCGTTCGTAGTGGCCCTCACCGCCGAGGATGCCCTGCAGCAAGCCATTGCCCAAACCGGTAAGGCCGACCTGCAACTGAGCGACCTGCGCCAGGACGAGGACGTGCTCGATACCTGGTTTTCGTCGTGGCTGTGGCCCATTTCGGTGTTCGATGGCTTTAAAGACCCCGACAACGCCGACATCAATTATTTCTACCCCACCAACGACCTGGTGACGGGGCCGGACATCCTGTTCTTCTGGGTGGCCCGCATGATTATGGCCGGCCTGGAATACCGCCAGGAAGTGCCGTTTAAAAACGTTTACCTCACCGGCATCGTGCGCGACGCGCAGGGCCGCAAGATGAGCAAGCAGCTCGGCAACTCGCCCGACCCGCTCGACCTCATTGCCCAGTACGGCGCCGACGGCGTGCGCACCGGCATGCTGTTTTCGGCCCCAGCCGGCAACGACCTGCTGTATGACGTGAAGCTGGTGGAGCAGGGCCGCAACTTCTCCAACAAGCTCTGGAATGCCTTCCGCCTCGTGAAGGGCTGGGAAGCCGATGCCTCGCTGCCCTTCGTGAATGAGAAGGCGGTGACTTGGTTCAATGCCAAGTTGCAAGCTGCCATCGTTGAGATGGACGACCATTTCGAGAAATTCCGGATGTCGGATGCGCTGATGACCATCTACAAGCTGGTGTGGGATGATTTCTGCGCCCAGTACCTGGAAATGGTGAAGCCTGCCTACCAGCATCCCATCGATACTGAGACGCTTCGCCACACCACGGCCTACCTCGAAACGCTGCTCAAGCTGCTGCATCCGTTCATGCCCTTCATCACCGAAGAGCTGTGGCACGAGCTGGCCGAGCGCGGCCCCCGCGACTACGTGACCGTGGCCCCCTGGCCCCGCGCCATTGCCCCCGCCAACAGCGCCGAAACCCTGGCCAGCATGGATAAGGCGCTGGCCATCGTGGCCGGCATCCGCGCCGTGCGCAACCAGAAAAACCTCGGCCCCAATAAGCCCCTCACGCTGGTAGCCAAAACCGACGAGCCGCAGCTGGTGACCGACTATGAAGGCATCATCCGCAAGCTGGGCAGCATTTCGGAGGTGAGCTTCGCCGATGCCGGCCCCGCCGCTTCGGTGAGCTTTGTGCTAGGCGGCAGCGAGTTCTTCATCCCGCTCGAAGGCCACATTGACATGGCCGCCGAGCGTGCCCGCCTCGAAAAAGAACTCGAATACGCCCAGGGCTTTCGCGACTCGGTGTTGAAGAAATTGGGTAACGAGAAGTTCGCTCAGAATGCCAAGCCCGAAGTGCTGGAAAAGGAGCGCCAGAAACTGGCCGATGCCGAAGCCAAAATTGCCGCGCTGGAACAGGCGCTGAAAAGCTTGTAAGCCTAGTCAGTAAAAAGAAAAAGCCGCTTCCTGATTCAGAAAGCGGCTTTTTTAATGCGGTACATTCAACTCTACTGCGGAATTCCACCCGGCTGCTTTTTCTGCAAGGGAGCGAGTTGGTTTTGCAGCTGAAAAGTAACTTTCTGGCAATCGGCAAAGCGCTGCTCCGATGCTTGCAAAGCCTTTTCGGTGGCATTGAGCTGCTGATATAGGTAGCCGATGAGGCCCAGCGCTAGCACCAGTGCGCCGAGGTAAATAAGGTTTTTCATAAACAAATTGCTAGAAATAAGAACGTCATGCTGAGCGCAGTCGAAGCATCTCTACCGCGCAACTAACCCTTTCGACTGGGTTACTTCTGCGGTAGAGATGCTTCGACTGCGCTCAGCATGACGTTCTAGGAATGGTCGGTTAAGACCGAAAATTAAATCGCCGTGTTCGGGTCGAACTGCTCCAGGTAGTCAGCCACTTTGCGCACGAACATGCCGCCGAGCGAGCCGTCTACCACGCGGTGGTCATAACTGTGGCTCAGGAACATGAAGTGACGAATACCAATAAGGTCACCCTGCGGCGTCTCAATCACGGCCGGCTTTTTCTTGATAGCGCCCACGGCCATGATGGCTACCTGCGGCTGCATGATGATGGGCGTGCCCATCACGTTGCCGAACGAACCCACGTTGCTCAGCGTGTAGGTGCCGCCTTCGAGGTCGGCGGGCGTGAGCTTATTGATGCGGGCGCGGTTGGCCAAGTCGTTCACCTTCTTGGTCAGGCCGTTCAGGTTGAGCTGGTCGGCGTTGTGGATGACCGGCACAATGAGATTGCCCGAGGGCAGGGCCACGGCTACACCGATGTTGATGTCGCGCTTCTTGATGATGTAGTCGCCATCAATCGACACGTTAATCAGCGGGAAATCCTGGATGGCGCGGGCCACGGCCTGGATGAAGATGGGCGTGAACGTTAGGTTCTCGCCTTCGCGCTTTTTGTAGGCATCCTTGTGCTTGTTGCGCCAGTTCACGATGTCTGTCACGTCGGCTTCCACGAAGCTGGTCACGTGCGGCGAAATGCGCTTCGAATCTACCATGCGCTGCGCAATCATCTTGCGCATGCGGTCCATCTCAATCAGCTCCTGGCCGCCGCTTACGCTCGGGGCCGGCTTGGTGCTGGCTACCGAAGCGGCGGGAGCCGTAGCCGGCGTGGCCTGCGGCTGTGGTGCGGGAGTAGCAGCGGGGGCCGGAGTCGTGGCTGGAGCAGCCGTTGCAGCCGCAGCCGTGAACGACGGCTTGCCAGCGGCTACGTAGTCTAGAATGTCCTTCTTCGTCACGCGGCCTTCCTTGCCAGTGCCGGGCAGGTATTCGAGGTCCGTCATGCTCACGCCTTCTTCGCGGGCAATGCTCAGCACTAGCGGCGAGAGGAAGCGGCCGGGCTGATGCTCGGCGCCGGCCACTGGGGCAGCGGCGGGCGCAACAGCCTCGGGCACGTAGGGCACGGCGCTGCCGTTGCTCGAAGGGGCGGGAGTGGCTTGCGGCGCGGCCGGGGCACCGGCGGAGGCAGTGGCGCCTGCACCAGCGGCATCCGTTTCCATAATGGCAATGGGGGCGCCTACGGCCACCACCTGGCCTTCCTGCACCAGAATTTCCTGCAACACACCGGCGTAGATGGCCGGCACTTCGGTATCAACTTTATCGGTGGCTACTTCCAGCACTGATTCATCCTGCTCAATGGTATCGCCAACTTGCTTGAGCCATTTCAGGACAGTGCCTTCCATGATGCTTTCGCCCATCTTGGGCATCGTCATTTCCACTCGTGCCATATATCGGAGGGGTATTTGGGGGTAAGTAAGGGTGGGGTGGGAGTTTAGTGCCGCAAAGGTAGCCCAAAAGCCGAACGCCCCCGGCGCAATGTGCGGCGGGGGCGATTAAGAAAAAGCTAGTCGTGCCTGGCCACGCTTGCCCGCGAGGTAAGTACTTGTAAAACGGCTATCTGATGGTGAAGCGAAAGGTATAATATCCCGTAGTTCGGCGCGGTGATATACCCACTTGGACGAAGTGAGCGGCCAGTAACGCGTCGCGGCACAGTTTTTCCTGCGCCGCCGACACCGTGCTCGACACCGAAGTAACCGATTCGACCCCTCCGTTTTCATTCACCACTAGTCGAAAGCGAACCACGCCCGACTGCTCATCGATGGCGCTTACCCGCGGCGGCGTAGCAAAGCGCCAGCCGGAGCTGTCCAGCATGGCGCCTTGGCGCGGGCCTGGTCGGTTGTCGGTAAATGCTGGCGGACTCGCCAGCTCGCGCTGAGTCGGTGCAGATTGTGCGTACGCCAAACCACTCAGTAGCATGAGGCTACTCAAAATCCACAGAGTTTGCATATGCGCTATTGAATGGGAGGTAAAGACTTTACGATTACATCGCCCGGAAGTATTTCGGCTTCAGCCGGCGACGTACTTCCGGCGGCAGGGGCCAGCCCTGCTCGTACTGCCGCAGCAGGGCCTGCTCGTGGTCAGGGCTGTAGCGCAGGGCCTGCCGTAGCCCCACCGCCGTGGCCACCACGGTGATGAGCGCATTCGCGCTCACCAGCTCTTTTTCGCCCCGCGCCGAGCTGGTGAATATCCCCACGATGCTGGCCGCCCCGGTAGCCAGCGCCCCCTCGGCCGCGTGGCGGTGCTTCTTGAACAGCTGGTGCACGGCAAACGCCGAGTCGTGCACCGGGCGGGGTGGCAACGGAGGAATCGTTTGGGCCGTGCCCAACTTTGGTAGGGCTGCCAGCAACAGCCCGCCGATAAACATAGGTAAACGCATCAAGCAGGAAAGGAAATGGCCGGAACTCCCGTGCAGGAGCCCCAGCCATTGCGGTCGGTTGCACGGTGGGCAGCTATTCCGTCACCGTAATTTCCGGCAGGCCTTCTTCCGTCAAATCCCCACCCGTGGCGGCCGCGTTCTGCTTAAACTTCGAGAAGCAGATGCTGCGGTTCGAAGCAAAGCGGCTGGTGGGGTCGTTAATGATGACCACGTGCGGGAACGTGCCAAATTCCTTGCCCTCATAAAGCAGGGTTTTCTTCACGCCCAAGTCGGGCTTGTTCACCACGTCGACGTAGATGTTGCGCCCCACGCCGCCCGGTCCCGGTTTGGCAAACAGCACCGTGGTTTCGATGCTGCCGTTGCAGGCCGGTGAGCAGGAGGTGATAATAAAATAAATACAGATAGAACTAAAGGCAGAAATTTTGAACATAATCAATTATAGAGGCTTGTGCGTTTTTCAGCGCGGGGTGAATTAATGATATAGCTGTATTTCTGGCAAGCCTTCGTCATTCATTTTCGCACCATCAGTTGGCTGCATCCTCATAAAATCACTGAAACATATTTTCTTGCGATTTGTGAATCTGCTCTCGAAATCGCGTATAACCACCACATTATCAAAGGTGCCTACAATGCCATTCGCACATTGTAGCGTTTTTCTTACGCCTATTTGCCCCCGATTTTTGACATCAACATAAATTCTCTCACCCCCATATGTTGGCTCAGATTTAGACAGCAATACGACGCTTTCAATACTACCATTGCAAGCGTCGTCACTACAGCCTTGGAATAAAAGCAAAGCAGCACCCATTATTATCCTCAATGTTCTGCTTTGAGAATAACAGTGGGTGCTGTTCATGCTTAATTTCTGACTAAATCGTCGAGAAGTCGAACGACTGCTCAATAAACGCCGTCGTGAAATTTCCGGCCTTGAAATCCTCATTATCCATCAGCGCCAGGTGGAAGGGGATGGTCGTTTTCACACCTTCCACCACGAACTCGCTCAGGGCGCGCTTCATTTTCACGATGCACTCCTCGCGGGTCTGGGCCACGGTGATGAGCTTGGCAATCATCGAATCGTAGTTCGGCGGAATCTGGTAGCCGGCATACACGTGCGTATCCACGCGCACGCCGTGGCCGCCGGGAATGTGCAGCGTGGTAATGCGGCCGGGGGCGGGCCGGAAGCCGTTGCGCGGGTCTTCGGCGTTGATGCGGCACTCCATTGCGTGCATCTTCGGGAAGTAGTTTTTGCCCGAAATCGGGATGCCCGCCGCTACCTTGATTTGCTCCTTAATCAGGTCATAGTTGATGATTTCCTCCGTCACCGGGTGCTCCACCTGGATGCGGGTGTTCATCTCCATGAAGTAGAAATCCCGGTTGGCGTCCACCAAAAACTCAATCGTGCCCACGCCCTCGTAACCAATGGCTGAAGCGCCCGCAATGGCCGCCTTGCCCATTTTCTCGCGCAGCGCGTCCGTCATAAATGGCGAAGGAGCCTCTTCCACCAGCTTCTGGTGGCGACGCTGGATGCTGCAGTCGCGCTCCGACAAGTGGCAGACGTGCCCGAACTGGTCGCCCACAATCTGCACCTCAATGTGGCGCGGCTCCACCACGTATTTCTCCAGGTACATGCCGTCGTTGCCAAACGCCGCCTTCGATTCCGTGCGCGCATCGTCCCAGGCTTTCTGAAACTCGTCGTCGCCGTGAATGATGCGCATGCCGCGCCCGCCCCCACCGGCCGTGGCCTTAATGATGACGGGGTATTTTATCTTGTTGGCGATTTTCTTGCCCTGCTCCACCGATTCGAGCAGGCCCTGCGAGCCCGGTACCACCGGCACGCCGGCTTTAATCATAGTCGCCTTAGCCGTGGCCTTGTCGCCCATCTGGTTAATCATCTCGGGCGAAGCGCCGATGAACTTGATGCCATTTTCGGCGCAGATGCGCGAGAATTCCGCATTTTCCGAGAGGAAGCCGTAGCCGGGGTGAATGGCGTCGGCGTTGGTGATTTCGCAGGCCGCAATCAGGTTGGGCATGCTCAGATAGCTGTCCTTCGAGGCCGGCGGGCCAATGCACACAGCCTCATCGGCAAACTTCACGTGCAGGCTTTCCCGGTCGGCAGTCGAGTACACGGCTACCGTTTTGATGCCCATTTCCTTGCAGGTGCGGATAATGCGCAGGGCAATTTCGCCCCGGTTGGCGATGAGTATTTTCTTGAACATGAGAGGGTGGGGTCTTGGGGACTTAGGGTCTTGGGAACTTAGTTTCCGGCGCCAAAACTGTGGCGCTAAGAAAAGGGCTTGGGAACCTGAAGCCGGTGCTTCGCCCTGCGGCGAACAACCAAGTCCCCAAGTTCCCAAGCCCCGAAGTCCCGACTATTCAATCAAAAACAGCGGCTGGTCGTATTCAACCGGCGTGGCGTTGTCCACCAACGCCTTCACGATGCGGCCGCTTTCCTCGGCTTCAATCTCATTGAACAGCTTCATCGCCTCGATGATGCAGATAACCTGGCCTTTCTCCACCATGTCACCCACCTGCACGAAGGCCGGGGCATCCGGGCCGCTGCTGCGGTAGAAGGTGCCAATCATGGGTGCTTTCAGGGCCTTGTGGCTGGCCGCCGAAGCTTCGGTGGCAGCCGGAGCAGCAGCGGGGGCTGCGGCCGGAGCAGGCGCAGGGGCAGCGGCTACCGGAGCCGGAGCGGCCGGCGCTGCTGCCGGGGCGGCCTGGCTGAATACGGTTTTGGTGTTGGGGTCGCGCTGCACCGAGATTTTAAATTCCTCGGTTTCAATGTTCACCTTATTCAGGCCCGATTTCGCGATAAAATCGAGCAGTTCCTGGAGTTCTTTGGCTTTCATGGCAGCGTCCTTTTCCTTTTTGGGCGAGTTTGACATCTTGTTTAGCTGCTAGCTATTAGCTGCTAGCTGTTAGCTTTTTTTAGAACGTCAGCTAACAGCTAGTCGCTATCAGCTAACAGCTCAATAAAGGGCTATTTTACGCGCTCTACGTAGCTGTAGTCGCTGGTCTTGATGCGGATTTTGGTGTCCACATCCACGAACAGCGGCACCTGGATGCGAGCGCCGGTTTCTACCGTGGCGGGCTTCAGGGTGTTGGTGGCGGTGTCGCCGCGCAGGCCGGGCTCGGTGTAGGTCACCACGAGGTCGACGGTGGTGGGCAGTTCGGCCGTCAGGGGCTGCTCGGTTTCGGCGTGCATGAGGATGGTCACTTCCTGGCCCTCCTTCATGATGTCGGCGAAGGGAACCAGCTCCTCGGGCAGCGTTATCTGCTCGAAGGTCGAATTGTCCATGAAATTATAGCCGTAGTCGTCCTTGAAAAGGAACTGGTGCGGGCGCTGCTCCACGCGGGCCGTTTCTACTTTCACCCCCGCGTTGAAGGTGTTGTCGATGGTGCGGCCGGTTTTGATGTTGCGCATCTTGGTGCGTACGAAGGCGGGGCCTTTGCCGGGCTTCACGTGCTGAAACTCGGTGATGACGTGCAGCTCGTTGTTGTAGTTCAGAACGAGGCCGTTGCGGAAGTCGGCGGTTGATGCCATTTTAATTTAGCTATTAGCCAATAGCTGTTAGCTATTAGCTGATGTTATGTGGGTGTTTTGTAAATGAACTTGTTTGCCAAGTCGGAAGCTCTCGCAATTCAACTCCAAAATTAGGGCAGAATGAGCGAAGCAAATGGCTAACAGCTATTAGCTAGCAGCTAATGAGCCATCATAAGCCCATTTTATGTAGATAGAGCCCCAGGTGAAGCCGCCGCCGAAGGCCGCCAGCACGAGGTTGTCGCCGCGGCGTAGCTTCGTTTCGTAGTCGGCCAGGCACAGCGGAATGGTAGCGTTGGTGGTGTTGCCGTAGCGGTCGATGTTGAGCATCACCTTCTCCGGCCCCACGCCCATGCGGTTGGCCGTGGCGTCGATGATGCGCTTGTTGGCCTGGTGCGGCACCAGGAAAGCCACGTCGTCCTTGCTCAGGTGGTTGCGCTCCATTACCTGGGCGGCCACGTCGGCCATGCTTTTTACGGCAAATTTGAAAACCGTGGCGCCCTCCTGGTAGATGTAGTGCTCCTTGGCATCCACGGTGGCGTGCGTTGGGGGGCGGCGGCTGCCACCGGCTTTCTGGTGCAGGTAGGCTTCGCCCGAGCCGTCGGTGCGCAGTACCTGGTCGAGGATGCCGAAGCCGTCGGTGCTGGGTTCGAGCAACACGGCCGCCGCGCCGTCGCCAAACAGGATGCAGTTGGCGCGGTCGGTGTAGTCTACAATGGCCGACATTTTATCGGCGCCCACCACAATCACCTTTTTGTGCGTGCCGGCCTGAATGTATTGCGCGCCCGTGGCCAGCGCAAACAGGAAGGTCGAGCAGGCCGCGTTCATGTCAAAACTGAACGCCTTGGTGATGCCCACGCCGTTGGAAATGATGTTGGCCGTGGCCGGAAACAGCATGTCGGGGGTGGTGGTGGCACAAATCAGCAACTCCACGTCCTCGGGGTTGGTGCCGGTTTTGGCCAGCAACTGCTGCACCGCCTTGATGCCCATCACCGAAGTACCCTGGTTCTCGCCCTTCAGAATGCGTCGCTCTCGAATGCCGGTGCGCGACATAATCCATTCGTCGTTGGTATCCACCAGCTTTTCAAGCTCGGCATTGGTTAGCACATAGTCGGGCACATAAGAGCCCACACCAGTGATGGCGGCAGTAATCTTCATACGGGCAAAAGTAGGCGGGGCAAGCGTAAAATGGGAATGCGGGCGGGGGCGCGGCCGGTTTTGGCCGCCCAACGCTCCGGCAATGAGCACCCAAGCGTCTAAAAAAAATCCGGCCGAAGCCGGAGGTTTTTCACCGCCGGGAACCGGGGCTAGGACTTAAAAGTAGCCTTAATTTGGTCAACAATGCCCGAGTCGGCCATGTTGAAGCCCTGCATCAGCATATTGCCGATGGCGCGCGGCGTACTGCGGCCGTGCCCGATGATGGCGTTGTCGTTGATGCCCAGAATGGGCGAGCCGCCCACCGCCTCGTAGTTGAACTTGTCGAAAAACGGGTCCTGAATCTTCTTCTCGTCCATGGCGTCGTAAATCGATTCGGCCATTTTCAGGATGATGTTGCCCGTGAAGCCGTCGCACACAATCACGTCGGCCTTGTCGTTGAACAGGTCGCGGCCTTCAATATTGCCCACGAAATGAATGTGCGGGTTGGCCTTCAGGCGCTGGTGGGCTTCCTGAATAATGGGTGTGCCCTTGCCTTCTTCCTCACCGATGTTCATCAGGCCCACCTGTGGGCGGGCGATGCCCAGAACGTGTTGGGCATACAAGGAACCAAGCTCGCCGAACTGCTCCAGCATTTCGGGCTTGCACTCGGCGTTGGCGCCCACGTCAAGTAGAATGCCCACGTTGTTGTGCAGCTTGGGCAGGAAGTTGGCAATGGCCGGGCGCATTACGCCGGGCACGGTTTTCACGGTAAACATGGCTCCGACGAGCATGGCGCCCGTGTTGCCGGCCGAGCAAAAGGCATCGACTTCGCCTGCGAGGAGCATTTTGTAGCCCACGGCAATGCTCGAATCCTGCTTCTGCTGGAAAGCTTTGGCGGGGTGCTCGCCCATGTCGATAACCTGCGACGCGGGGACGAACTCGAGCACGTTGGCAGCGGGGCCAGCGGCCTGGAGCAGGGGACGCACGGCGTCTTCCTGGCCGATGAGGACAATGGTGGCCCGGCCGGCGAGTTGCTCGGCAGCCAGTAGGGCACCCGCCACGGCGGCTTGGGGGGCGAAATCGCCGCCCATTGCGTCGAGGGCTATTTTCATGAAAGAGGTGTTTGGAGGGAGGTCAGCGGAAAGTCAAAAGTACCAAAAATCCGGCCCCGCTGGCTTAAAAAAGGAGCGAAGCCGGACCATGTGGTGCCGCGAAGTAACAACCAAACGCGCTATTCGTCGTCTTCGGCAACGTCGGCTGCCGGGGCAGCGTTGGTTTTAGCGTAGTTTTTGATGGCCAGCTGGCCGTTGTGGTACAGGTCGCCGTCGACCACGTACGCCTTGTGGCGCAGGTGCAGCTCGCCCGTGTTGGGGCACAAGGTCACGGCCTTAGGGGTCAGCTTGTAGTGGGTACGACGCTTGTCGCGAACGGCGGAAGAGGTGCGGCGCTTAGGATGTGCCATGGTTTAGTTGAAATTAGGGGAGTTAATGTTGCGGTTGTCGAGTGGGGAGCGACTCGGGGCACTGACGGATTAATTCAGATTGCGCAGCGCGGCCCAGCGCGGGTCGGCCGGCTCGTCGTCGTCCGGTTCATCATCGGCAGGACGGGTGCTGAAGATGAGCTTGGTCGGCGCGTCGGGGTTGTCGTCGGCCTCGTCCTGGAAGCGCGGGTGCAGCTTCTTCATAGGCAGGGCCAGACCGATGTAGTCGTAGAGGTGCTGGGCGAGGGGCAGGGTCTGGGTTTCGGGCGTGATTTGCAGCACGTTGTCGTCCAGCTCCTTGGCTTCGTCGCCGAAGCGCACCAGCAGTTGTTCGTGAATGTCCAGCGGCTGCGCAAACTCATCAAGGCTGCGGTCGCAGGTGAGCTGCACGGTGCCGGTGATGTGAAAGTTCAGCGTCATCAGCCGCTCGGTTTTAATGAGCTCCACGTCGGCGTGCAGGTGGCCTTGCTCCACCAAAGGCTGGTCGAATAAGGCGAAGAATTCGGGACCCAACTCGAACTCAAAGTGGTGCGTTTTCAGCGCCAGCTTGGCTAAGTTGAGGTCGTATTTGCTTTCTTTTTTCACGGTCGCTTGGATAGCAGGGGGCAAAAGTAGTGAAAATCCGGCTTTTTGCCAAAAAAACGGCTAAGTTTCTCGGTGGCAATGTGCCGGGAAAGCCCTTGTACGGCTACCGCGCCGAGCGGGGCTGAGCATCTTCCCAACGCTGCTTCCAGATGTCGCAGGCCAGATACACGGCCGCGCGGAAGGACGATTCGTCGGCCTTGTACTGGCCGGCGAGGCCGTAAGCCGTGCCGTGGTCGGGCGAGGTGCGCACCACGGGCAGGCCGGCGGTGAAGTTTACACCGCGCTCGAAGGCCATGAGCTTGAAGGGAATCAGGCCCTGGTCGTGGTATAGCGCCAGCGTAGCATCGAACTGGCGGAATTGCTGGGTGCCGAAGTAGCCATCGGCCGGGAAAGGGCCGACGACGAGGTGGCCATCATGGGCAAACTGCTGGATAACGGGTGTTACAATATCACCTTCCTCTTTGCCCAGTAGGCCGTTTTCGCCGGCGTGGGGGTTGAGGCCAAGCACGGCAATGCGCGGCTTGAGAATGCCGAAATCGTTTTTCAGCGACTTCAGTAGCAGCGTGATTTTGGTGCGCAGCAGCTCGGCGGTCAGCTTGGCGGGCACGTCCTTTAGCGGCACGTGGCCGGTGACGGTGGCAATGCGCAGGCCGGCATCCTCATCTACCAGAAACATGAGGCTCTCGGGGGCCTCGAAGAAGCTGGTGAGAAACTCGGTGTGGCCCGGGTAGCGGAAGTTGTCGGACTGGGTGTTGTCTTTGCTGATGGGGGCTGTCACGATGCCGTCGAGCTTGCCGGCTTTGAGGTCGCGGGCGGCGCAGAGCAGGCTCTCGCGGGCCGCGGCGCCGGTGGCGGGAGAAGGTTGGCCGGGAGCTAAGGCGAAGTCTTCGTCCCAGCAAGTCACGGCGTTAAGGCGGCCGGGAGCAATGTCAGCCGCGTCGCGCAGCTGGCGAAACTGCAGGTGCTCGGTATCGGCGGGGGTGGGGAAGTCGTCGAATAGCGCCGTGGCCGTGCCGTAGATGACGGGCGTGCAGATTTTCAGCAGGCGCTCATCGAGCAGGGTTTTGTAAATGACTTCGGGGCCGATGCCGGCGAGGTCGCCCACGGAAAAGCCGAGGCGGGGAAGGGTTTGGGGCATTGTCAGGAGCGGAACGTCATGCAGAGCGCAGCGAAGCATCTCGCGTGCTCAAGTAAATCTAATCGATTAGAATTAGTGGTGGCACGCGAGATGCTTCGCTGCGCTCTGCATGACGTTTCCTTAGCCAAGTTGCTTGGTAAGGAACTCATACAGCAGGCGCACGCCCACGCCGGTGCCGCCTTTGCCGCGGTAGCTCTCGGGCACGGTTAGGTAGGCGGGACCAGCGATGTCGAGATGAATCCAAGGGTAGCCGATGGCGAAGCGCTCCAGAAATTTGGCAGCCGAAATATGGCCGGCTTCACCCTTTCCCAAATTGCTGAGGTCAGCGATGTCGGACTTGATGTGGTCGGCGTACTCATCCCAGAGCGGAAACTCCACGAGGCGCTCGTGCACGGTATAGCCGGCTTCGGAGAGCTTTTGCATCGTGGCGGGCTCGGCGGTGCCCATCGAGGCGCTTGCTTCGGTGCCGAGGGCGCGCACGGCGGCGCCGGTAAGGGTAGCCAAGTCGATAACCAGTTGGGGCTCGTAGCGCTTGGCGAAGCTGAGGGCATCGGCGAGGAGCAGACGGCCTTCGGCGTCGGTGTTTTTTACTTCGACGGTGAGGCCGGAGTGCATGGTGATGACGTCGCCGGGGGCGTAGGCGAGGCCGCCGGGGCGGTTGTCGGTGGCGGGCACGAGGCCGATGACGTGCAGCGGCACCTGGTTTTTAGCCAGGGCGAAGAGCGTGCCGGCCACGGCCGCGCCGCCGGCCATGTCGCATTTCATCAGGTCCATACTGTTGGGCGTGGGCTTGAGGCTGAGACCGCCGGTATCGAACACCACGCCTTTGCCGACGAGGACGTAGGGCTTAACGTTTTTGGCGTTGGCGGGCTTGTATTCGAGGATGCTGAAGGTGGGCGGCTCGGGCGAACCGAGGTTCACGGCGAGCAGGCCGCCCATGCGCAGGGCTTCGATTTTGGCCAGGTCGAGGATATCGGTAGTGTAACCGGCCTTGTCGCCGGCCTGGGCCATGCGCTCGGCAAATTGCACGGCGTTGAGCTTATTGAGCGGCGCATTCACGAGGTCGCGGGCTAGGATGACACCTTGCAGCAGACCGTCGAGCTCGTGGATTTGGGCGGCGCTGGCGGCGTTGCCGACCAGGTAAACTTCTTTCAGGGCCGGGGCTTTGCGCGATTTCTCGTCGGTTTTGTAGCCTTCGAACTGGTAGGCGGTCAGGGCCAGACCCTCGGCGAGCAGGAGAGCAGCGTTGGCAGTTTCGCTGTGGTTTTCGATGAATACCTCGGCTACTTTTTCGGCCTTAAACTGGGCGTGGAGGGTGTGGCCGGCGCGGCGCAGCTGCTCAGCTATCTGGACGGTGGTGGGCTTATCGGCGAGCACCACGAAGTAGTGGTGGTGGCTGAAATGGTTGAGGTGAACGAGTTTCTGGTCGTCGGCGAGGGCGGCGTCTACGTACTGGCGGGCGGCGGCCGAAAGGTCGCCGGCGGCGGCATAGGGCAGGGTGGTGGTGCCAGCGGGCAGGATGAAAACCTGCGTGGACTGGGCCGGCGCGGCGGCCGCGTGAGCGAGGGCTAAGGACATAAGCGGAGTTGAAGGCCGTAGATTTGAGGCCGCAAGGTAGAGGTGAGGTGGTGAAATGGTGAGGTGGTGGGTTTTCAATCCATCCTTCCGGTCGCTTCAATATCCTCACCACCTCACTATTTCACCACTTCACCACTCCGTGAATACCGTTCGCCCCAAAAAGCACTTAGGCCAGCACTTTCTGGCCGACCCGAATATTGCCCGCAACATCGTGGGCGCGTTGCAACTGCCAGATGGCGTGAAAGAGGTGCTCGAAATCGGGCCGGGCATGGGCGTGCTCACGCAGTACCTGCTCCAGAACCCGGCCTACCAGACCAGCGTGGTCGAGATTGATACCGAGTCGGTGGCTTACCTGAAAGTGCACTACCCGGCGCTGGCCGACCGCATCTACGCCACCGATTTTCTGAAGCAGAGCCTGGCCACGATGTTCCCGGACCAGCCGCTGGCCATCATCGGCAACTTTCCCTACAACATCAGCAGCCAGATTTTTTTCGCCGTGCTCAACAACCGCCAGCAGGTGCGCGAGGTGGTGGGCATGATTCAGAAGGAAGTGGCCCAGCGCCTGGCCGAGCCGCCCGGCTCGAAAACCTACGGCATCCTGAGCGTGCTGCTGCAGGCGTTCTATACCATTGAGTACCTGTTCACGGTGCCGCCGCACGTTTTCAACCCGCCGCCCAAAGTGGAGTCGGCCGTGGTGCGCCTCACGCGCAACGACGTGCAGCAACTCGACTGCGACGAGAAGCTATTCTTCCGGGTAGTGAAGCAGGCGTTTCAGACGCGCCGCAAGACGCTGCGCAATGCGCTGAAACCGTTTGGGATGCCCGCCGAAGCGACGACGGAACCCATTTTCGAGAAGCGCGCCGAGCAACTGGGCGTAGCTGATTTCGTGAGGTTGACCCAGCACGTAGGCCAGCACATGGCGGGTGGGGCAGCGTTGCCGGACCTGGATATTAGTGATGTGGCTGAGTAAATGTCTTTAAAATCTATGAGTATCTGCCTCGTCGTTGACGAAATGCACCCCTCGCTGCAGCCGCTGCTCCAAAGCATCGGGGTCGAAATAGATTACCAACCCAACCTCACCGCCGCCGAAGTACCCACTGCTCTCGCTGCCAAGCCATACGAAGGCCTGGTGGTTCGCAGCAAGCTGCGCGTGACTGCCGACCTGCTGGCCCACGGCCCGCACCTGCGTTACGTGGCCCGCGCCGGGGCCGGCACCGATAATATTGACGAAGCCGCAATGGCGGCGGCCAGCGTTACGCTGTTGAACGCGCCGGAAGGCAACCGCGACGCGGTGGGCGAATTTGCCGTGGGGCTGCTGCTGGGGCTGCTGCGTAACATCGTGCGGGCCGACCACGAGGTGCGCCAGGGCCAGTGGCGGCGCGAGGCTAGCCGGGGCACTGAAATCGGCGGCAAGACCATTGGGCTGCTAGGGTATGGGCACATGGGGCGGGCGTTTGCGCGGCGGCTGGGGGCATTTGGCTGCATCGTGCTGGCGCATGATAGTGACCCGGCCGTGACCACCGACGGCCACGCCACGCTGGTGCCGTTGGCCGAGTTGCAGGCCCGTGCCGATGTGCTCAGCCTGCACATTCCGTACTCAGTGGCTAATCACCATTTTGTGGATGAATCCTTCCTGGCGAGCTTCGCTAAGCCGATTTGGGTAATGAATACGGCCCGGGGCGAAGTGGTGGACCAGGCTGCGTTGGTGCGGGCGTTGCAGGCCGGCATGGTGCGTGGCGCGGCGCTCGACGTGCTTGACAACGAGAAGCTGAATAGCCTCAGCCCGGCGCAGCAGGCCACGTTCGATTTCCTGAAAGCCGCTCCCAATGTGGTGCTCACGCCGCACGTAGGCGGCTGGACGTTTGAGAGCTACGCCCGCATCAACGAGGTGCTGGTGGAGAAAATTCGGGCTTTTCGGGCCGGGGCGTTGGGGGCAAACGCGGGGAGCTAATTCGTTTTGCGTATCTTTGCCAGGAACCTAAGAAGGGAGAACGGTTGGCAGTGCCAGCCGTTCTCCTTGCTTTTTAGCCAAACCGTCAAGCATCTACTCCCATGGCCAGCACCATCAATTATTACACCCCCGAAGGCCTGCAAAAACTGAAGGACGAGCTCCAGGACCTCAAAATTCGGGGTCGGGCCAAGGCCGCTGAAGACCTGCGCGAAGCCCGCGACAAAGGCGACCTGAGCGAAAACGCCGAATACGACGCCGCCAAGGACGCCCAAGGCCTGCTGGAACTCAAAATATCAAAGCTCGAAGAGGTATTGGGCAATGCCCGCCTCATCGACGAAACCAATATGGATTTCAGCAAGGTGCTCATCATGAGCAAGGTGAAACTGAAAAACCTGAAAAATAATATGGTGCTCGACTACACCCTGGTGGCCGAGGAAGAAGCCAACCTGGCCGCCGGCAAAATCTCGGTGAAGTCGCCCATCGGCAAAGGCCTGCTGGGCAAATCGGCCGGCGACACGGCCGAAATCACGGTGCCCGCCGGCAAGCTGCAATTTCAGATTCTGGAGATAAGCCGGTAGCGTTTTTTAAGCTGCAAGCCTCAAGCTATAAGCCGCAAGCATCTTTTGGTGCTTGCGGCTTTATTGTTCCGAGAGTTCTTGCTTGCTGGATTATTTGCGAAAAAGCTTGCAGCTTGCAGCCTAAAGCTTGTAGCCCCAATCCCCATGCCTTCGATTTTCTCCCGCATCGTTTCCGGCGAATTGCCGGCGTATAAAGTGGCCGAGGACGGCCGCCACCTCGCGTTTCTCGACATCACCCCGCTGGTGGAAGGCCACGCGCTGGTGATTCCGAAAAAGGAAGTCGACTACATTTTCGACCTGCCGGCCGATGAACTGGCCGCCCTGCACGTGTTTGCGCAGCGCGTGGCCAAGGCCGTGCAGGCGGCCGTGCCGTGCAAGCGCATCGGCGTGGCCGTGATTGGGCTGGAAGTGCCGCACGCCCACATTCACCTCATTCCGATGAACAAGGTGGCGGATATGAATTTCGCCAACCCCAAAATCAAAGTGCCCGAGGAGCGCATGAAGGAGCTAGCCGCCGCCATAGCGGCCAAAGTGGAAGGCGGCAGCGGCCTGGCCGAAGCCAAGCCTGCCGGGGCCAGTGCCGGCGCGGCTGTGCCGGCCGAGCTGCAAAAGCAGGTAGCCGGCCTGCACTTCCTGAGCGAATCGGATGCGCCGCTCGAAGCCGTAACTTATACCGCGCCGGGCGGCGAGCTGAGCAACGCCGCGCTGCTGAAGCTGCTGGGCGAGCCCGCCGGTGCCAAAGTGGAAGCCGTGGAGCTGACCCAGTTTCTGCGCAACCACACGGCCGATGATGGTGTGCTGGACGACGTGGCGCTGTCGAACCGCTACAAAGCCCTGCAGATGTTCATGAAGCAGGACATGGATGGGGTGCAGGTGTATCGCGTGGGCTCGGGGCCGAAAATCAATGCCTACGCCTTGGGCCGAATGGCGGATGGCACGCTGGCCGGCTTCAAAACCGTGCTCACGGAAACCTGATAATGATACTGACGCAGTAGCTCGCCTTGTGGACGAACGGCTGCAACGGTGGGGATGAAAGACTGTCTGTAGCGGCAGTCTTTCATCCCCATTTTAGTGTCCCGTCTATGCGCCGCGTACTTCTGCTAAGCTGTTTCTTATTGCTCAACACATGGGCGTGGGCGCTCAGGCCTACCCGCGAGTGGATTGGCACACCCGATTCGCTGGGCCTGCGCTACCAAACCACTGCCCTCGCCACGCCCGACCATGCCCGGCTGACGGGCTGGATTGTGGAGCCCGCCGCCAACGCGCCCGACCAGCACACCACGATGGTGCTGGCCTACGGCGATGCCAACAATATGTCGTACTGGCTCTGGCAGGCGCGCGCGCTGAGCCAGGGCGGCTACCGGGTGTACCTGTTCGACTACCGCGGCTTCGGGCACAGCAGCGACTTTGCCATCGAGCCGCAGCGGCTCTACTACCCCGAATTCAGCACCGACCTGCGCACCGTGCTGGCCGATGCCCGGCAGCGCTACCCGCGCAGCCGTACGGGCATCATGGGCTTCTCGATGGGCACCATCATGGGCTCGGAAGTGGCGGCCACCAGCAAGTGCGACTTTTTCATTGCCGAGGGCTACGTGACCAGCCCGCAGCGCATTGTGGCCGAGCAATTCGGGCGCTACCAGAAAACCGTGACGCTGCCCGCCGAGGCGGCCGACTACGCCCGCGTGGCGCGCCGCGTGTATTGCCCCTGGCTGCTGGTGGGCGGTACGGGCGACATCCAAACGCCCCTGGCCGACTCGGTACTGGTAGCCCGGCAAGCCCGGTGGCGGCAGCGCCGGCAGGTGCTGTGCTTCGAGGGCGGGCACCTGGCGGGGTTTTATAAACTAACCGAGGCCGCGTACGGCGACAAGTACGTGCGGGAGGTGACGCGCTTTCTGGCGGCCAGGCGAAGCTAAAGCGGCGGCTAAAGTCAGCCGTCGCCCAGCCCGACCAGCAGAAACAAGGCACTCAGGTAGCTCCAGAAGCCGATGAACACGACGTGCACGCCGGTTTCGAAGCGCTTGCCGCGCCAGAGCTCGGGCGAGTAACCGAAGAATTGCATGAACAGCCGCGCCAGCCAGAACACGCCGCAGCCCAGGGCCACCCGGCGGCCCAGCGGCGTGCCCACCAGCTCGGGGGCCGAGGTGAGGCAGAGCACGCCCATGAGCAGCACGGTGAAAGCGACGAAAAAGGTGTGCACGTACATCATTTGCCGGTTTATCAGGCTGACGGGCGCGAATTCGGTGCGCCAGTTGAAATAGCGGGCAAAACCGGCGTGCAGCAGTGCCAGAACGACGAGAAAAAAGCCCACGAGCTTAAGCTGCAGAACCATGTTTGCGCAGGATGAAGGCGATGATGAAAGGCGTGATGCTGACCTCGCGCTCCACCCGCAGCCCGGCCGCCCGGAAAGTAGCCCGCCAGGCGCGGCGCGAATGAAAGTGCAGAAAACCGATGGTATAGGCCAGAAAATTGGCCGGGTCGCGCAGGTGTTCCGTCACCACCACGGTGCCGGTGGGGGCCAGCACCCGCGCAATTTCCTGAAAAAAAGCGGCCCGTTCGGCGGCATCGCGGATTTCGTGGGCGGCCAGAAAAGCCACTGCTAAGTCGATGGAAGCATTGGCCAGCGGCAGGGCGGCGCGGGTGTCCACGGTGCGGGTGCCGGGGTAGGGTGGGTAGGCCCGCCGGGCCCGCTGGATGGACGGCTCGGTGTGCCGGGCCGCATCGTAGAAATCGGCCGCCAGCAGGCTGGCCGTTGGGTACAGATGCGCGAGCGGCGCGCTGATTTCATCGAAGCCCGCGCTGAGCGTGAGCAGCGCCGTTGGCGCTGGCCCCAACTCCGGCAGCCACTGGAACCGGTACAGCGCAGAAAAATCGTAGATGTAGGCCGTGATGAGCAGCGACAGCAGCATCGGCAGCAGCGCCAGGGCCAGCAGCAGCGCGGCATACGGGCGCAAGGCGGCCGGGCCGGCCAGCCCCACGCCCGCCAAGCTCAGCGCGGCGGCACCGGCCCCGAGGTAGAACGGCCAGTTGAACCGCACCACGTTCCAGACACCCTGCAGCGGGGTTCTTAGCGGCGCCATTGCTCGGTGCGTCCTTTTTTCCACGAATACGGAATGTCGCGCACCGCAAAGGCATTGGCCAGCCGCAGCTCGCTGAAGTTTAATTGCTCCAGAAAACCGGCGTGCCAGCTTTCCACGGCCACGGGTTGCGGCTGCCAGTGTTCGCGCACGCCTTCCACAATCAGCATGTGGCCCGTGCCGGCATCGGCCGAGAAGGTGAAGGGCAGCGGCCCGGCAAAGCGGCGGGCTTCGGCCCAGGTGGCAAAGGGCGAACCCGGCGGCAGCGCAACTTCCGGTTCCGGCGGGGCCAGCGTGACGTGGAAATTGGCTCGCCGGGAGCTGATGTGCCGGCGGCCGGCGGTGTGCCGCTGTGCGATATCGACGGTGTGATACTGGTAGTGCGTGAACAGGTTGCCCAGGGCCGTCATGCGCTTTTTATCGGTTTCGGAGCGCAGGATGTAGAGGCCACGCAGGCGCTTGCCGGTGGGCGAGGGGTAGCGCACGAAGGCGCGGTAGCCAATCAGAAAAAAGTCCTGCCCCAGCCAGGCGGGGAAGCCTTTGGGCCGCAGGTGCCGCGTCTGGACCAGCGCCACGGCCAGAAAGCCCCAATCGTCGGCAAACGTGTCGGGCACCAGCGGCGCGGGCAGCAAGGCCGCCAGCTCGGCCCGCGGCACGGCGAAGGTGAGCACCAGCGAATGCTCGAAAAACGCTTCGACGGGGAAGGGATGGGTTCTGAGCCAGGCCAGCATAAGTGAAAATCAGCGCCCGGCGAGCCGGGCCGGCCGCAGGCTGTGGAAGTAAATAACACCGCAGAACAGCACGGCAAACAGTGCGTTGAGGCGGCCCCACAGCAGCAGGTCGGGCGCCAGCACGGCTTCAAGCGTGTTCATCGACAGGATGAGCACAATCTGCGCCCCCGCGCACCAGCGGGCTCGGATGCCGCTGAGCACCCACACCGCCATCCCGATTTCGCCCACGCCAATCAGGCGCGTGAGCACCCCGGCATGCGCCGGCCCCAGAATGCGCGCCACGATGGCCACGTGGCGCGGCACCAGCAGCAGCACCTTGCAGAGCAGGCCGTTGGCCAGCCATACCAGGGTAATAAGTAAGGTTAGGAGGCGATGCATCATGTAGCGCGGAATCTGTAGTCCGCGAATAAACAAACTTGGTTGGCTCGCGGACTACAGAGTCCGCGCTACAATTATTCGGCCCGGCCGGTATCGACCAGCTTTTGCAGGCGGGCCTGGGCGGGGCGGGGCAGGGCGCTGAGCAAATCGAGGCCGGTGGCGGCTTCGATTTTATCCACCGAAGTCAGGTATTGCCGCCAGTCGGGGTTCACGGTGTTGTTGTCGTTGGGCGTGTCGATGGCCAGCACGCGCACGGTGGGGTCGGTGGCGATGCGCTGCAGGTCGTTGAGGCCGTCGGGCAAAATCACCATGACTTTCCAGATGCGGGCCGGCACCGTGACGCGGCCCTGGTCGAGGGTTTGCACGAAGCCGTTGGCGCCGGTGCCGCCGCGCCCGTAGCTGCCCATGATGACGTAGATTTCCTGGCCGCGCTGGATTTGCGAGCGGCCGTATTCTTCGAGGTGGGCCCAGGTTTGCTGGTTGTTGTGCGGGGCCTGGGGCACCATGTTGGTCATCAGGAAGGTGTTGGAGTTGGCGTCGAGGTCGGCGGTGCGGTCGCCGCTGGGGCAGTTGTGGCCTTTGTCGAAGCCCGAGCGGGCGTAGCTGGCGGGCGTCACCTGATAAAACTGGCGGGGCAGGGCGGCATCGGGGCGGAAGTTGTTTTGGCGCGGGGCTTGGCCGAGGTCGGCTTTGTCGAGGTGCCAGCTCACCCAGTTCGGAATACCGCGCGGGGCGTTGTAGCCGATGGTGAATTCGGGGTGAACGAGCAGGTAGTTGCTCGCGTTGGTGGGGTCGGAAGTGGCGCCGCTGGGGTTGCCCAGGGCCAGGTTGGCATCGTTCGGGTCCTGCGCTTGGCCCGTGCCGGTGCCGGCCGGGTACTGCGTGGGGGCCGGCTTGGGCGACGTGGCTGGCGCTTGCGGCTGGTTCCGATTCTCAAAATAGCCGCCCGTGGCTCCTGCGCCCACGGCTACGGCGGGGCCGGCGGCGGTTTCGAGGGTGATGTCGTCGATGTCGAGCCGGTTTTTGGGGCCGCTGGTTTTGCGGATTTCCAGGCGCAATGGCTCATTGGCCAGGCCGGCGAACACGTGGGGCACCAGCGCCGGGCCGCTCGTGACCACCGGCGCGCCGGTGCGGGCGTAGGTGCGGCCGCCGTCGCGGCTCAGCCACAACTCCCAGGTGCTGGGGCCATCGGTGCCGTAGGCAGCCGCCGAGATGGTGATGCGCCGCACTCCGGCCTTGGCATCGAAGCGCATGGCAATGCGGCCCAGGTTGCGCAGGCGGGCGGCCCGCTCGCCGTGGGCGTGGTCCTGCGGGCTGCTGCCGATGAGGGCATCCTGAAAGTGCCAGGTCCCGGTAGCCAGCGGCTCGTCAGTTTCCTGGTAAGCGCCTTTCGAGCCAGCCTCGAAGGTTTCGGGGAAGGGCGCGGGGACGGGTTGCTGTGTGGAGGAAGCTTGTGGAACGCGGGCGGTGGCGGTTTCGGCGGGCTGCTGCGAGCAGGCCAGGAGGCCAAGCGCGGCGAGGGTGAGGTAGGCGGAGGCGTGCATGGGGCGAAGATATGCGCCGGCCCGGCCCCGCTTGGCCAAGTGAAAAACCATTGCGTAGCTTCGCCTCACTTATTCATCTTTCCACGCTTTCACCACCATTGGTTTATGGAAGACAATCAATTTTCGCCGCCGCCGCGGCAGATTCAAATTTCGGCCGAAGAAGCCGCCGAAATTCAGTCCCGCTTCTTTGCTCAGGTATATGGCTGGATGGCCGCCGGGCTGGGCCTCACGGGCGGCATTGCCATGTTCGCCTCCACCTCGCCGGAGCTGCTCAACTTCGTTTTTGGTACCCGGTTCGTGTTTCTGGGGCTGATAATCCTGGAGTTGGTCATCGTGGGCTTTCTCTCGGCCCGCATTTTCGACTGGAGCCTGGGCCAGGTGCAGGCCGCCTTCGTGGGCTACGCCGTGCTGAACGGCGTGACGCTGAGCTGCGTGTTTCTGGCCTACACCTCCGGCTCCATCGCCTCTACGTTCTTCGTCACGGCGGGCACGTTTGGCGTGATGAGCCTCTTCGGCTACTTCACCAAGGCTGATTTGTCGGGCTGGGGCAAGCTCCTGAGCATGGCCGTTATTGGCCTGGCCATTGCCCTGGTGGTCAATTTATTTCTCAATAACTCCATCCTGGAAATCGTCACGTCTTTCATCGGGGTGCTGCTTTTCACCGCCCTCACGGCCTACGACACCCAAAAGCTGAAGCAGCTGGCGCTGCTGGGCGTGACCGAAGGCGAGGAGATGAGCAATAAAGCATCCATCCTGGGTGCGCTCACGCTGTACCTCGATTTTGTGAATCTGTTCCTGTTTTTGCTGCGCATTTTCGGGCGTCGGCGGTAAGCGTTTTTTCTAATCGTTTCTACTTGAAAAGGCCCCGTTGGCATTGCCAACGGGGCCTTTTCTATGTATATGCAACTGGTTTCACACCCTCGCGCTACTGCCCCGTTGTCATATCCACCTGCCCCTGGGTGCCGCCGTTGCTGATGGCGTTGACTTCGGCACCTTTGGGCATGCCTTTTTTGTAATGGTCGTAGCGGCGGGCGCGGTCGGTTGTGTCTTTAGACTGTTCTTGGGCGATTTTGGCCGGGTTCACGCCGTAGGGAGTACCGTCGGGCTTGTTGCCGCAGCCGGCGAGCAGGGCCAGCAGCAGCAGGCGCGGGAAAAGGGTGGTGAGCATGGGCGGAGAGGCTGATGAATTTGCCCCGGTATAACGGCCGCCCGGCCCCGGGAGGTGCATTTTAAGCCCGATTTAATGTGGCACCATCGTGCCGTTGGCTTGCAGCACATTGGTCAGGAAAAGCACCTGGTAGGGCAGGGCCGTTTGCCAGTATTCCCAGGTGTGGGTGCCGGGGCGCTCGGTGTAGTCGTGCGGCGTGTGGGCGTACACGAGGCGGCGGTGCAGTTCGCGGTTGATGTCGATGAGGCCGTCGTCGACGCCGCAATCGATGATGAGGGGCAGGCCGTTGCGCTGCAGCTGGGGCAGCAGGTTGATGACGGAATTGGCGGCAAAACGCTCGGGGTTATCCGTTTCGGACCCCAGCACCGGGGCCCAGAGCTTGTTGCGCTGGGCCACCTCGGCGGGCGAGAGCTTGCGGTTGAGGCTCGTCAAATCGAGTGCGCCGCTCATGCTGCCGGCGGCGCAATACAGCTCGGGGTGGCGGGCCGAGAGGTAGAGCGCGCCGTGCCCGCCCATGCTCAGGCCGGCAATGAGGCGGCCCTTGCGGTCGGCCACGGTGCGGTAGGTCTGGTCGATTTTCTGGATGATTTCCTGGGTCAGGTAGGTTTCGAACTGGCTGTCGGGGCTTACGGGGCTGTTGAGGTAGAAGCTGAAGGTTTCGCCCTCGGGGTTCACGATAATCAGGTTGTACTGGTCGGCCAGGCGGTGCAGCAGCTGCTTGTCGGGCGTCTTGTTCAGCCAGTCGCCGAAGTGGCCCCAGGCCCCGTGCAGCAGGTAGAGCACCGGGTAATTGACCTTTTTATTCTTGGCGTAGGAAGCCGGGAGCACCACGGCGGCGCGGTAGGTTTTGTGCATGGCCGCGCTGGGAATGGCCAGCGTATCGACGCGGGCGGCGCGGGCCGCGGTGGCCGTTAGCAAGAGGCAACATGCGAGGAACAGGAGGCGGAAGTGGGGCATAGTTATGTTGAGGATGGGTTGGGTGAAGAGGAACGTCATGCCGAGCGTAGCCGAGGCATCTCGCGTGCAATAGTAATTCAATCAGTCAACGGTTTTGATCACCGCCCCGAGCGAGATGCCTCGGCTACGCTCGGCATGACGTTTACGTGCCCCCACGGCGTACCTTTAAGCTTTGATTCTAACTGAGGAGTACTCAATGAAATTTCGCTTACTCGCTATTGCGCTGCTGGCCGGTTTGGGCGGCGTGCAGGCCAACCAGCTTACCTTCCGGGTCGATATGGGCACCACGACCGTGCCCGCCGGCGGCGTGCACGTAGCCGGCAACTTCCAGGCCGCTGCCGGCTTTCCGGCCGACTGGAACCCGGCCACTACAGCCCTGACCGATGCCGACGGTGACCACGTGTGGGAGGCCACCGTGAACGTACCGGCCGGCACCTATCTCTACAAATTCGTGGACGGCAACGGCTGGAACGCCGCTGAAATCGTGCCCGGTACCTGCGGCATTGCCGATGCCAGCGGCAACGTGAACCGGCAGGTGGTGGTGGGCGGCTCGGCCGTGCGCCTGCCCATCGTGGCCTTCGCTGGCTGCGCCCCGCAGCTGCGCTTCGCCGTGGACATGACCGGCCAGACCGTGGCCCGCACCGGCGTGCACGTGGTGGGCAATTTCCAAGCCATCGCCGGCTACGGCGCCGTTAACGACGCCACCGCCTTGCCCCTGACCGACGACAACAGCGACGGCATTTACGAAGTCACGATTTCGCTGCCGGCCCCCGGCATGTTCCAGTACCGCTTCGTGAACGGCAACACCCTGGCCGGGGCCGAAACCGTGCCCGCCGCCTGCGGCACCGCCGATGCCAGCGGCACCCTTACCCGCGTAGTGAACGCCACGGCCGCCGTGAACACCACGCCGAGCTACTGCTTCGGCACCTGCACGGCCTGCAACGGGGCCACACTCACCAATTATTCCACATACTGGTGGAATGATGCCGTGTTTTACGAGGTATTCGTGCGCAGCTTTTACGACAGCAGCGGCGACGGGAAGGGGGATTTCGCGGGCCTGACCCAGAAGCTGGACTACCTGAACGACGGCAACCCCGCCACCACCACCGACCTGGGCGTAACCGGCCTGTGGCTGATGCCCATCATGGACTCGCCCAGCTACCACGGCTACGACATCAGCGACTACAAAGCCGTAGAGCCCGATTATGGCACGATGGCCCAGTTCGATGCCTTCCTGGCCGCCGCCCACCAGCGCGGTATTAAGGTGATTCTGGACATGGTCCTGAACCACTCGTCGAGCCAGCATCCGTGGTTCACGCAGTCGGCGGCCAGCACCACCAGCTCGTACCGCAACTGGTACCTGTGGTCGCCCACCGATTTGGGCTACGGGCCATTTGGCGGCAGCGGCTGGCACCCGCGCAACGGCCAGTATTTCTACGGTGCCTTCTGGGAAGGCATGCCCGATTTGAACTGGCGCAACCCCCAGCTGCGCGCCGCCATGTGGGATGCGGACCGGTTCTGGCTGCGCAAGGGCGTGGATGGCTTCCGCCTCGATGCCGTGCGCTACCTCGTGGAAACCGGCAGCACGACGGCCGACACGCCCGAAACCCTCGGGGTGCTGGAAGAATTTCAGGATTCGCTGAAGGCGGTGAGCCCAAACGCCCTCTCCGTAGGCGAGGCCTGGACCAACACCAGCGCCGTGATTCCCTACGTGCGCAACCGCCGGCTGGACCTGTGCTTCGAGTTTGACCTGGCCAGTAGCATTGTCGGGGCCCTGACAGCGGGCAGCCCCACCGCGCTGCGCACCCAGCTCAACCTCGTAACCAGCCTCTACCCGCGCCTGCAATACGCCACTTTTCTCACCAACCACGACCAGAATCGGGTGTTTGACGTTCTCGGCAGCAATGTGGCCCGCATGAAGCAGGCCGCGGCGCTCTACCTCACCATGCCCGGCGTGCCGTTCATTTACTACGGCGAGGAAGTGGGCATGGCCGGCACCGGCGCCGACGAAGACAAGCGCAAGCCCATGCAGTGGACGGCCGGCACGCAGGCAGGCTTCACCACCGGCACGCCCTGGCGCGGCATCAATTCCAACTTCGGTACCTACAACGTGGCTTCCGAGCAGGCCGACCAAAACTCGCTGCTGAGCCACTACAAAAAGCTCATTGGCCTGCGCACCGCCAACGAAACCCTGCGCAAGGGCTACTACCTGCCCGCCACGTCGTCGGCTACTTCGGTACTGGCCTACGCCCGCGTGTTCAATCAGGAAGCCACGCTTATTGCTGCCAACCTGGGCAGCACGGCGGTTAGCAGCTCCACGCTTTCGCTCACGATGTCAACGCTGGCCCCTGGCACCTACCAAGTGACCGAGCTGTATAGCGGCCAAACCGCCGGCACCGTCACGGTGAACGCGCAGGGCGGTTTCAGCAGCTTCTCCACCATGCTGCCCGCCCTGGCCGCCAACCAGACCTGGGTGCTGCGCCTGCGCTCCACCACAGCCACCGGCACGGCCAGTGCCCAGCCCACCTTCGCCGTGGCGCTCTACCCGAACCCCACGGCCGGCGCGGTGCGCTTGGCCTTGGCCGCCGCGCCGGCCGCCCAAAGCCAATTGCAGGTATTCGACCTCACCGGCCGCCTGCTGCAAACCCGCAGCTTCGGCGGCAATAGCTACGCATTGGAAACCGCCGGTTGGGCCGCCGGCACGTATTTCGTGCGGGTGCAGTCGGGTTCGGCCGTGGCCGTGCAGCGGCTGGTGGTGGATTAGGAGGGCCGAAGGGCTGACCTCAGCCAAGCTAGCCAAAAAAAGGCCGTCATGCTGAGCGCAGCCGAAGCATCTCTACCGAGGAAGTAACTAGGAAGTGTTAACAATCGCGCAACCAGAGCACGGTTGCTGCCAAGTGAATAAAAGCCAGAAAATGCCGGTCCAACTTGTCGTAGCGCGTGGCCACGCGGCGAAACTGCTTGAGGCGGCTAA